>NZ_CP073682.1:5272500-6060529 GCF_019454065.1 Paenibacillus sp. S02 | reverse complement strand
AGACGTCACTCCTTTTAAATCCTGACATTTTACCGAATTAAGCTGCAGAGAGCTGCTCTCGGCGCTTCGGCAAAACGCCTAAAATCCCAAAAATGTTGTTGAAGGCCATAAAAAGACATACCGCCGCCTAAATCATGCGGCAGTGTGGTGAGAGAACGCAGCACAAAATGACCCTGAAAAATAGCTAATGGAAATTCCGCTGCTGATCAGCAGAAGAAAGGCGATATTTCTCAGGAGGGAATGTGCGGCACGATCCGTTCTCTTGATCCCGCAGGCCAAAACGGGACTGCAATATGTCGAAATCAAATGAAAAATGTAGAATATATCCCCAGAATCCCGAATCCGCACAAAAATAAAAAGATGGATAAATTGAACTTGTTCACAACTTTATCCACAGGGTGTTGATAATATGGAGGGTAAAACAACATATTCACATTCAAAAGTAATATCATCATAGCAAAAGAAGCCTTGTATTTCAATGACTCGTGGTTATTTATCCACAAATTCAATCTGTTGTGTACAATTTTTATTCACAACACAAGATATTGTTTATAATTTGTTCAGTTTTCGACAATAACTCTTTTTTACTCTAAAATGTTATGCACAGGTTATGACCATTTAAATCACAATTCAGTTCTTTTTGTGGATCTGTGTATAACAGCTGTTGCCTTTTGGTCACAGAGGCTTATTTTTCTGTTGAAAATTTCCGGTAACGTTTCCGACATTATTTTTGAACGAACCTGATAACGTCGATCTGAAAATAGGATGGATTCAAGTTACAGAATGAATAAATGTAAAAAACAGTTTTTGGAGGAGCGAAAACGACAAATAGAATGCTGATGATGGAGGAGAGGTGAAAGAAATTTTATGAAGTAAGGGAAAAAAAGAGTGAAGTGAGTGAGCGGGGGGAAGGGGAGGAGGCTTCCTGAATGCGAAAAAGAGGGAGAGGATTCACAAGTACATTGACTTTGGCCGCTATTTGTGGTTAAATGTACAAAGGTGTTTTTTGTGGAGATTGCTACGTTAGGTATATTCCATATAAAACGTATTCCTTGTAAGGAGGTGCAGCACAATGAGACCGACTTTCAGACCGAATGTCAGCAAACGTAAAAAAGTTCACGGCTTCCGTAAAAGAATGAGCACGAAGAATGGCCGTAAAGTTTTGGCAGCTCGTCGCCAAAAAGGTAGAAAAGTATTGAGTGCGTAATGCGTGCATAAAGACCACTACGGTGGTCTTTTTTTTCATAATTGAGGTATTCAGGGAGCGGATTCCTTCTTTTATTGTTGTAAAAAATGTAGTGGAAGAAGAGGGAGAAGTCCAGCATCCTGTCCTATATTAGATGAAGCTTTTGAAAACCGATATAAAATAAGCGAGATTACCATGTTGGAATGTTGTCCATACTTCTTACTATATAAAAGGTAAAGGTTAGCTTACCGACATGTGTAAAAGAGATGAGCAAGGAGAAGCGCCGTGCAAAAAAAATTGCGTCTACGAAACCGGGCTGACTTTGGGCGCGTATACCGCCATGGCAAATCTTTTGCCAACCATCAGTTTGTGGTGTACTGGTTCCGCCGCAGAGAGGTAGAGCAGTTCCGCGTCGGAATTTCGGCCAGCAAGAAGATCGGCAATGCAGTAGTTCGCAACCGGATGCGCAGAATCGTTAAGGAAATTGTGCGCCATCATGAGCATGAATTGGTGGAGCAGATTGACCTGATTTTTATCGTTCGTAAGGGTGCGGTTACAATGTCGTATCAAGAGCTGGAGAAAAGCGTGCTGCACGTTCTACGCAAAGCCTCGCTGCTCAAGTCTTCACGCCGATAGTCAGTATCTTTGTCCTACAGGATATGGTATGATTTACGTTGGAATGGATTGGTTAAGAAAGGGGTTATGAAGTGTCGCGTTTGAAGACTCAACGGGGAAAATGGTTCCTCCTGATTGCCTTATTGGCACTTGTTGCTGTGCTGTCCGGATGTGCTCAGACGGCCCACAATTCTTACACGACGGCAGACTTGGCCAATGGATCGTTTTGGCAAAGATATGTCGTTTACTGGTTTTCGTATGCGTTAGATACATTTGCCCAATGGTTTTCTGGAGAGTATGGCCTGGCCGTACTGATTCTGGTGATTATCGTGCGAACCATTATTTTGCCGCTTACACTCAAGCAAGTACGTAGTTCCAAAGCTATGCAGGCCATTCAGCCGCAATTAAAAGAAATTCAAGCGAAGTACAAGGATACGCCTGAAAAAGTCCAGCAAGAGACGATGAAGTTGTTTCAGGAAAATAAGGTCAACCCGATGGCTGGCTGTCTTCCTTTGGTAGTACAGATGCCAATTTTCATCGCGCTTTATAATGCCATTTATTATAACTCGGCATTGCGGGATCATGACTTCTTGTGGCTCCAGTTAGGTAAACCGGATCACTTGTTTATCCTGCCGATTTTGGCAGCGATTACGACATTTGTCCAAACCTGGATGATGATGAAAATGAATCCGACGCCGCAGCAGGGACCGATGCAATTTTTGCTGTACGTCTATCCGGTGCTGATTCTGTTTATGTCGTACAACTTCCCATCCGCTTTGCCGTTGTACTGGTTCTACAGTAATATTTACACCATCATTCAAAACTATTTCCTTTATCGGAATAAGGATAAAGAAGCAGCACTGGCGAATGTGAAAACAGCCAGTCTTGCGAAAACGGGTTCCTCCAATAGTAAGAAAAAAGGTGGCAAAAACACGAAGGGGGCTAAAAAGTCGAGATGACCAAAGTCGTGACATCAGGAAAAACCGTTGAAGATGCTGTAAGACAAGGACTCTCCCAGCTGGGAGTAAGCCGTGAACGGGTAACCGTAAGCGTGTTGGAACAGCCGTCAAAAGGATTCCTGGGGTGGCTCGGGGTCAAGAAGGCGAAGGTGGAGCTTACGCTGCTCTCTGAGCCGTCTCCTGAAACCACACACGCGGCTGAACCTCATGTATCGGCTCAAGCACCTTCTAGCGTGGGACAGGCTTTATCAGAAGAAACTGGGCCTGTTGCACAGGAAGCACAGATGAACATGGAAGCACCCTCGGGACATATAGATCCTTATGAAGAGGCGGTGCGTTTCATCCGTGAAACAGCAGCAGGAATGGGATTGGACGTTAAAGTTGATGTCCGCCACCGCAAGGATGAAAGTACACTGGATATCTCCGGTCCGTCGCTCGGTATGTTGATCGGCCGCAGAGGACAGACATTGGATGCATTACAGTACCTGACGAATATCGTTGCCAACCGTCATTCTGACAAATTCATCCGAATTGTGCTGGATGCCGAGCAATTTCGTGCACGTCGGCAAAAAACGCTGGAGGATTTGGCAGATCGGTTGGCAAACCAGGCTATTCGTTATGGCAAGGAAGTGGTACTGGAGCCAATGCCGTCACAGGAGCGGAAGCTGATCCACGCCAAGCTCCAACAGCATGCGCTGGTTAGAACATACAGCAAGGGGGACGAGCCCAATCGGCGCGTCGTCATTGCTAAAAAATAATCCGACGCAATGGCTTTCTGCAAGATGCAGAAGCCATTGCTTTTTTTCTTATATTTCTCGCTGAAACGGCTGCCGTCCTTGATGAAGGACGGTAATGTCGTTTCTACTTGATAGGAGGTAGAAACTTTATGCTGAGCGATACTATAGCTGCCATTGCAACGGCTGTCGGCGAGGGCGGCATTGCGGTTGTACGGATCAGCGGTCCAGAAGCGGTCACGGAAGTGGAGGCTTTGTTTCGTAGTAAAACGCCTCTAAGCAAGGCTCCAACTCATACGGTACATTATGGACATATAATAGATCCTCAAAGCCAGGAAAAGGTGGAGGAAGTTTTAGTTACAGTGATGCGGGCGCCACGCTCTTTTACGACAGAAGATGTCGTAGAAATCAGCACTCATGGCGGGGTCGTAGCCGTCAAACGGGTGATGGATTTACTATTGCTGCAAAATATACGTCTGGCTGAGCCAGGTGAATTTACGAAACGTGCTTTTTTGAATGGTCGTATTGACCTGAGTCAGGCGGAGGGTGTCATTGACTTGATTCGCTCCAAATCAGATAAAGCTTTTTCGGTGGCTTTGAAGCAGGTGGATGGACAATTGTCGCAGAATATTCGTCGCTTGCGTCATGTTTTGGTGGAGACACTTGCTCATATTGAAGTGAACATTGATTATCCTGAGCATGATGTTGAATCTTTTACATCTGACTTAATCAAGGATAAAAGCAGTCAGGTCATGACGGAAATTGATCGGCTGCTGCATACGGCGGAGCAGGGAAAGATTTTACGTGAAGGGCTGACCACAGCGATTGTTGGAAGACCAAATGTGGGAAAATCATCACTGCTGAACACATTGGCTCAGGGCGAGCGGGCAATTGTGACCGATATTCCGGGCACAACCCGTGACGTTATTGAGGAATATGTGACGATTAATAGTATTCCGCTCAAGTTGCTGGATACAGCTGGGATTCGTGAAACGATGGACGTAGTGGAGCGGATCGGAGTAGAACGTTCGAGAACGGCGGTTAGTGAAGCGGATCTACTGCTCATCGTCATTAACGCCAACGAACCACTGCATGAGGATGAAATGGCATTAATGGAACAAATCCGCGGTAGACAAGCGATTGTCATTATGAATAAAATGGACTTACCGGCCCAAGTAGACCGGGATTTGTTGCTGCGTTATGTTCCCGAAGAGCTTATCGTACCGATGTCTGTGAAGGAAAATGAGGGAGCGGACCGACTGGAGCAGGCTATATCGAATTTATTCTTTAGCGGCAAGCTGGAATCAGCGGATATGACATATGTCAGCAACGTACGGCATATTGCTTTGTTGAAGAAGGCGCGCCAATCGCTGGTAGATGCCTATGAAGCCGCTGATCAATTTGTTCCGATCGACATGATCCAGATTGATGTAAGGCTGGCGTGGGAGCATTTGGGTGAGATTGTAGGCGATACTGCGCATGATGCGCTAATAGATCAAATATTTTCACAATTTTGTCTGGGCAAATAGAACATTCAAGCATGGCTGATATAAGCCTGCTATCGTTATATATACAAGAGCATATTCGGCGTGAAGACCGGAATGTATAAGGAGGTAAGAAAGGTATGGGTTACCAAGGAGGCGACTATGACGTAATTGTCGTAGGTGCGGGCCATGCGGGCGTAGAATCAGCCTTGGCAGCAGCGCGAATGGGCTGTCGCACGTTGATGATCACAATTAACCTGGATATGGTCGCGTTCATGCCCTGCAACCCGTCTATTGGCGGTCCTGCAAAAGGGCATGTGGTGCGAGAAATTGATGCACTGGGCGGCGAAATGGGTCGTAATATCGATAAGACGTTTATCCAAATGAGAATGTTGAATACTGGTAAAGGTCCGGCGGTTCATGCATTGCGTGCACAAGCAGACAAGTTCTCTTATCAGCATGCGATGAAGGAAACGATGGAAAAGGAACCGAATCTGACTTTACGCCAAGGTATGGTTGAAGAGCTGGTTATGGAAGACGGTCATTGCGTAGGTGTAATTACGAAGACGGGCACAGAGTATCGAAGTAAAGCAGTTGTCCTGACCACAGGCACTTATCTGCGCGGAAAAATCATTATGGGCGAGCTGATGTATGAGAGTGGTCCGAACAATCAACAGCCTTCGTTGAGATTGTCTGAGCATTTGAGAGAGCTGGGTTTTGATCTGGTTCGATTTAAGACAGGAACGCCACCACGTGTGCATAAGGACACGATTGATTTTAGCAAAACGGAAATACAACCCGGTGATGATCAACCGAAGTTCTTTTCCTATGAAACGAAGTCTTCGGATAATGAACAGCTTCCTTGCTGGCTGACATATACTTCAGTAGAAACACATCAGATTATTAATGATAATTTGCACCGTGCGCCCATGTTCTCTGGTCTGATTGAAGGAACGGGACCACGTTATTGCCCATCTATTGAAGATAAGGTGGTACGTTTCAGTGATAAGCCTAAGCACCAAATCTTTTTGGAGCCTGAAGGTAAAAACACATCTGAATACTATGTTCAGGGCTTGTCGACCAGCTTGCCAGAGGATGTGCAATTAGCTGTGCTGCGTTCGATTCCGGGGATGGAAAAGGTAGAGATGATGCGCAATGGCTATGCTATTGAGTATGATGCAATGGTACCAACGCAGTTATGGCCTACTTTGGAAACGAAGAAAGTCCCAGGCTTGTTCACAGCAGGTCAGATTAACGGTACCTCCGGCTACGAAGAAGCTGCAGGTCAAGGGATTATGGCAGGGATTAATGCAGCTCGCAAGGTGCAGGGCAAAGAGCCTGTCGTATTGGACCGTTCGCAAGGCTACATTGGGGTTCTGATTGACGATCTGGTGACGAAGGGGACGAATGAGCCTTATCGCTTGCTGACGTCGCGTGCAGAATACCGTCTGTTGTTGCGTCATGATAACGCGGACCTGCGATTGACTCCGATCGGGCATGATATTGGCCTAATTACGGATGAACGATACGAGCGCTTTTTGGATAAAAAGCAAAAGGTAGAGCAAGAGATTGAACGTTTGCGCTTGGCGAAGGTTCGTCCGGTTGATATAAATGAGATGCTGGAGCAAGGCGGATCTGCACCAATACAGGATGGAAGTAATTTGTTAACGGTGCTCCGTCGACCAGAGATCAGTTATGCGCAAGTAGCACAAATCTCACCTTCACCTATAGCTCTTACTGAGGAAGAACAGGAGCAGGTGGAAATCCAAATTAAATATGCGGGCTACATTGAAAAACAATTGTTGCATGTAGAGCGTCTGCAAAAGATGGAGAAGAAGAAGCTTCCAGAGGATATTGTATACAGTGAAGTTCAAGGACTGGCCATTGAAGCCAAGCAGAAACTTGAAAAGATCCGTCCGATGTCGATTGGCCAAGCATCCCGTATCTCGGGTGTAACTCCTGCGGATATTTCTATTTTGCTGGTTTATCTGGAGCATTATAACCGCGTAACGGCAGCAAGGGGATCATAATGGACGCGATACAACAGCAATTTAAGCAGCGGCTGGCAGAGCATAGTATTGTGATTAATGACAGTCAGTTAGAGCAGTTTGAAACATATTACCGTGTGCTAGTTGAGTGGAATGAAAAAATGAACCTGACGGGTATTACTGAGCGCGATGCAGTGTACACCAAGCATTTTTATGATTCTCTTTCCCTGGCCTTTTATGTTCCGTTAAATGATGTGGGAAGCCTGGCTGATATTGGGTCAGGTGCAGGTTTTCCGGGCATTCCTTTGAAAATATGCTTTCCGCAGATTCAGTTGACTATTGTAGACTCGTTGAACAAACGTATACAATTCTTGGCACATGTGGTAGAACAGTTGGGTTTGGAAGATGTTGAACTGATTCATAGCAGGGCAGAGGAATTGGGGCGTAAACCAGGATACCGCGATAGCTATGATCTAGTGACAGCCAGAGCTGTTGCTCGTCTCGCAGTATTGAATGAATTTTGTTTGCCGTTTGTCCGTGAAGGAGGACACTTTGCCGCGATGAAGGGCAGTGATCCTACAGAGGAAATCAAGGAAGCTTCCTACAGCTTGAAAGAGCTAAAGGGAAAAATCAAACATGTTCAGGCCTTCCAGCTACCTGTTGAAGATGCAGCCAGACATATGATTATTATTGAGAAAAGAGCGGCGACACCACGAAAATATCCACGTAAGCCGGGTACTCCTTTGAAGATGCCGTTAGTGTGAATGTTTGAAAGAAAGTGAATGTTTCACGTGAAACATTCACTTTTTTTATGGCTGATAGACTCTTTACATAAAAGACTCTTAGCTATCATGCGTTCTTGTTTACATTTGGGGAGGAAGATGAATGATAGTTACCAAAGAGGATGCATAATTTATTCTCTGATCCTTCCGAAAAGCTGGTAGAGACGATAGGATTATGGCTGGAAAAGTGATAGAATAGAGATAATCGTTTTAATGTAAGTTGACTGCTCCTGTACCCATGAATTCAGATATACATATAGGGAGTGGGACAACAAATGTCAGGGGAGTACGTGGAGTGTACCCGCTTACGGCGCTGTTTCATATAAAAGGGTCTACGATCCGCGTAAGGAACTGTTTTTCACGAAGCGCTGTTAGTATGGTGCTATTATGAAATTAGGTGGTATTATACGGAATGAAAGAACAATTTTCCAAGCTATTTGGTTTGACGGAGCGATCTACTGGGGACGAAATAAAACAAATTCCAGTTCGGGATATTGTCAGCAGTCCTTATCAGCCCCGTACCATATTTGACGACGAGAAGATTGATGAGCTATGCCAGACCATTAAGACGCATGGTGTAATTCAACCGATTGTCGTTCGTTTCCGTAATGGACAATATGAGATTATAGCAGGGGAACGTCGTTGGAGAGCTGTCACCAAGCTGGGTATGGAAACTATTCCAGCCATTGTTCGTGAGTTTAATGATTCACAAGCTGCATCCATCGCGTTGATTGAGAATCTTCAACGGGAAGGGTTAACTGCGATTGAAGAGGCTGTAGCTTACCAAAAGCTGATTGACCTACATCAGCTCACCCAGGAAAGCCTCGCTCAACGACTTGGTAAAAGCCAATCCACTATTGCTAACAAGATACGGCTGCTTCATCTGCCGGAGAGAGTGAAAGAGGCTCTAATGGAACGGAAGGTGTCCGAGCGTCATGCTCGTGCATTATTGTCATTAGAGACCGAAGAACTACAGTACAAGGTTTTAGATGAAGTCATTGCCAAGGAACTCAATGTGAAACAGACAGAGGCAAGAGTTGCCTTTTATAAACAAGTATCCACCAATAAGAAATCGAAGCGGATTTCCTTTACCAAGGATGTCCGGCTTGCGCTGAATACGATTCGTCAATCCATTGATATGGTGTCTGGCTCAGGCTTGGATATCAAAACCAAGGAATCTGATCATGAGGATCACTATGAGATTGTCATTCAAATTCCCAAACGTAAGTAAGGGATGAAGCGTACAGGCGGCAGCAATTGCCGCTTTTTCTGTCTAACGCCGAATAAAACCGCAGCATACTCAATTCTATTCTGAAATTGCCGTTATCCGTAAGTTAAGGACTAAGTAACGTCTCCATAGAGCGTTTTGTAGTTATGGAGTGTAGCAGGATTCCGATTAAATTATGAGGTGAATGAAGTGTCAAAAATAATAGCCGTAGCCAATCAAAAGGGCGGAGTAGGCAAAACAACTACTTCCGTTAATTTGGGCGCCGGACTTGCTTCCCTCGGCAAAAGGGTATTGCTCGTGGATATCGACCCGCAAGGTAATACAACCAGCGGTGTGGGTATCAATAAGGCGGATGTGGCAAATTGCATTTATGATGTACTCATTAACGAGGTTGATCCTAGCGAAGCTATTATGAGTACACAGGTTGAGGGATTAGATATTATTCCGGCAACCATTCAGTTAGCAGGCGCGGAAATTGAACTGGTGCCGACCATTTCTCGCGAATTGAGATTAAAAAGATCGCTTCAACTCGTTAAGCATAATTATGATTATATATTAATTGATTGCCCGCCATCGCTGGGTATTTTGACGCTCAATTCATTGACGGCTTCCGATTCAGTCATTATTCCAATCCAGTGTGAATATTACGCATTGGAAGGATTAAGTCAATTGTTGAATACCGTGCGATTAGTGCAAAAACATCTGAACACCTCATTGCAAATTGAAGGTGTGTTGTTAACCATGTTTGATGCTCGCACGAACTTGGGTATTCAGGTGATTGAAGAAGTGAAAAAGTATTTTCAAAGCAAGGTTTATCAGACGATTATTCCACGCAATGTGAGACTCAGCGAAGCACCATCACATGGCCAGTCCATTATTACGTATGATCCCCGTTCCCGTGGGGCAGAGGTATATATTGAGTTGGCAAAGGAAGTGGTATCTTATGAGTAAACGGTTGGGAAAAGGACTTGATGCACTCATTCCCTCCCTTACAGTCAATGAAGAGGATAAGGTTGTTGACATTCCACTCAGCCAGTTGCGTGCGAATCCGTACCAGCCTCGAAAAACGTTTGATGAAGAGTCCATTAAGGAATTAGCCGAATCCATTCGTCAGCACGGTGTTATCCAACCTATTATTGCACGTAGTGTATTGCGAGGATATGAAATCATAGCCGGGGAAAGACGTTTTCGGGCTTCTCAATTTTGTGGGAATCCGACTATACCTGTAGTTGTTCGCAATTTTACGGATCAGCAGGTGATGGAGATTGCCCTGATTGAGAATTTACAGCGTGAGAATTTGAATGCAATGGAAGTGGCAGTAGCTTACCAGGGATTAATGGATCAGTTTTCTTTAACTCAGGAAGAGTTGTCCATGAAAGTGGGAAAATCACGTTCTCATATTGCCAATTTCCTTCGCTTGCTCGCATTGCCTGAAGAAGTTAAAGATCATGTTTCACGTGGAACATTGTCTATGGGACATGCTAGAGCTATTGTTGGGCTCAAAGATCCAGACATGGTGAAACAGTTAGCACAGCAATGTATTGAACAGCAGTGGAGTGTTCGCGAACTGGAGGAAGCTGTACAGCAGTTGGATCATAAGCCTGGTGAGGCGAAAGCCAAAACAAAGGTACGAAAAAAGGACCCCTATATTGACCATATGGAAGAGTCCCTGCGTGAACGCTTTAAAACAACTGTGAAGATCAAGCACAATAAGGATAAAGGCAAAATTGAATTGAATTATTACAGCCAGCAGGATTTGGAAAGATTACTGGAGCTATTACAGTAGTTTGTTGAAATATGGACATGTCTCCTTGAGCAAAATGGAAAGTGAGATATGTCTTTGCTTTGTCTGGAATTGCAGGAATTAGAATGGTTTTGATGGATAAACTAATAGCCTTGTGTTATTTGTTTCGCTGTTCTCAAACGTATAAAATATAAGTATGCAGTAACATGATTTTTGAGGTAGAGGAGTAGAAGCAAGCATATGGCTGAATTGAATGGACTAATCATGGAACAGCTTGCCGGAATCGTTGCAGGGATCGTGCTTATTTTGCTCATCCTGTTGATTGTTATTATCGTGCAGGGTGCAAAGCTGAAGAAGATGCGGCGAAAGTATGAAACCATGATGGCAGGCAGCGGTGTCGAGAATTTGGAAACGCTGCTGATTGATTTGAAGGTACAGATGGATACGATTGAGGATGAGCAGGAAACCCATCGTGCAAGTATGAAATCATTACGTAGTAAAATGACTGGCTTGAAGGGACATATAGGTATCAAACGCTATAATGCCTTTGGTGAGAGAGGAAGCGATTTAAGTTTTTCTCTGGCTATTGTAGACGACAATCAGGATGGTATGGTATTAACCGGCATTTATAACCGAGATGGCTCATATGTGTATGCCAAGCCTCTAGAAGCGGGACAATCCACCTATTCCTTATCACCTGAAGAAAAAGAAGCCGTTACTCTTGCGCAGCAAGCAGGACAGAACGGTAATGCCACTCCTTAATCGCGGAGTATAGGCTGCCAGCAATGATATCTGATAATTTCATTACCAAATTTAGTCTCGTATTTTGCAGCACGAAGTATTCCATGAAGCCGCCGACGTTAACGATACCAGTCAAATGGATATCGCCGACCGGCGGTAATTCTTTATTTACACCTGCCCCAGGCTTGAGAGGACCATCTGAAACCTGAATGCATCCAACGCTGGAGGTTTGTCCAAGACATGCATCTATACCAATGATATAAGGCTGTTCATATCGGGCTTGTATGCCATTCAGCGTCGTTTGCAGGTTCATGGCATGTACAGGCTCCTCTAATGTACCGTATAGGTTAAACAGAGGGCTTTTGTAGCGTGATAAATGCGTACCTACGAGCGGACCCAGGCAATCTCCAGTAGAACGGTCGGTGCCAATGCAAATAATGACGATATTTTGCAGACTCGGCGCCTGATGCAGATGGAACAGCAGACGATGGATGATGGCTGATTGGATCCCGGGGTCTGTGTGTGATATTTTTAAGCTTAGGGGTTCTTGCCCCGGAATGAAGTCAGATGGATGAGTCATGGAATCTTCCTTTCGCTCTGTAATGGAGTGTGAAGGTTGCGCTCGTTGTACCTTGGAGAATAACAATTAGCCTGCGGGTAACATTTATTCTCAAGATAGTAGCTAGTATATGGATAAACTTGTGCTTTTATACTCGAAGGAAGTAGATTATTCATAGCCATATGTTTGAAGTCAGTTGATAAGCTTATATAGTAGGAAATAGAATTCGGGAAGCAGGAGAAGTAGTTCCCTTGTTTAAGGAGGAATACAGCATGACCTTTATACATTGGTTGGCTGTTAATTTAGAAACCGATGACGTAGTGAAAGGTGCGATTCACTGGAAGGATGTTGTATGGAAATGGCTTACCGATAGTGCGATGTGGTCGACCTTTTTGTTTGTAATTTTAAAAATCGCGATTATTTTTATCATCACGCGTATCTTTATTCGAGTTATTAATAAAATTATAGATAAGTCGATGCAACAAAAAGGAGATAACGGCAGATTCCGATTGAATACAAGGCGGTTAACGACTGTTGGGGAACTGCTGAAAAATGTAACCAATATTGTATTTAATTTCATTTTAATTATGCTGGTGCTTTCGCAAATGGGTATTAATCTCGGCCCTCTGATTGCTGGAGCTGGAGTGCTTGGATTGGCCGTTGGTTTTGGGGCACAGAGCTTGGTTAAGGATGTAATTACCGGATTCTTTATTATTTTTGAGGATCAATTTGCCGTAGGAGACGTCATTCAGACAGGTACTTTCAAGGGTACAGTGGAAATGATCGGGCTGCGTACAACCAGACTGGTGAGCTGGAAAGGTGAGGTGTACATTTTACCAAACGGCTCAATTACAACGGTAACGAACTTCTCCATGTCCAACGCGTTGGCGGTAGTGGATGTGCCAATGAAGGCCGAGCGGAGCCTGGAGGAAGCAGTTAGTTTGGTAAAACAGGCAATCGAAGGCATTGAGGAGTCCAATGTACAGATACTTAATATACCAGATGTGTTAGGGGTTCAGTCCATGACCACCTCAGAGTATATTGTGCGTGTTGTGGCAGAATGTATGCCAAATACAGGGGCTGTGGTAGAGCGTGATATTCAGAATAACATCAAGAAGGCCCTAGAGGATGAGGAACATCGTCAGGCCGCCTTGGAGACGGCGATAACCCTAGAAAAAGAAGATGAGCAAGGAAGAAAAGGGGGAGAGAAGGGTGGAGCGTAAGTCATTTGAACTAGGGGACATTGTACAGATGAAGAAGCCTCATCCGTGTGGAACGAATGAAATGGAAATTATCCGCATGGGGATGGATATTCGAATCAAATGTGTCGGTTGCCAGCATAGTGTGCTGATTCCGCGTGCCAAGTTCGAAAAGAATATGAAGAAAGTGCTGCGATCAAAGGCCAACGCCGACGAGCAAAACACGGAAGCGAATTGAGCCAAGAAGGATGAATGGCGATGAACCAGAATCAGCTTGCGTCACAGTTGCAATGATGATATAATTATCCTTGCTGCGGAAAGGTACCCAAGAGGTCTAAGGGGGCTGACTCGAAATCAGTTAGGCGTCGCAAGGCGTGCGTGGGTTCGACTCCCACTCTTTCCGCCACTAACTTCATTTAATAAACCAATCTCTTACGTCTGTGACGTAGGGGATTTTTTGTTTATAGGAGATATTTTGAAGGTATATATGCGGCTAACGTGTCCACGAAGTAAAGAGCTTAGAAGGGATTTATACCTTTTGGAAGGTAAGAATCATATTATTAAAAAAAGTACGCGCTATCCCAAAGTGGATTAGCGCGTATTTTCTGTGCTTTGAGGGACGTACTGAAGAGGTATCATTACAGCAAAAAATGCTCCTGACAGCAGAGAAACATTGCTGTTAGGAGCACTCTTTTGTTATAGCTGGTTAGGCGGGTAATGATAGCGTTTTGTTTTTTTTGAGCCAGAGATCATCAGAAGGATCGCTGCAATCAAATGGAGAGCCCAGCCTACAAAAGGTATCCAGGCCAGCAAAGAAGTGAGCACTCCCCATACAGAGCCGTAGATCGCCTCCTGATTGCGTAACGACAGGATAAGTGTTACTGCATGCAGGACAAGCATAAATCCCAGAGCCGAGTAGCCGGTCCCCATGACAATAGCTCCCCCCACAATCGGTACGGCAAGCACCAATTCGAATATACCTGATATCCACTTTAATATTCGAGAATAGCTCATCTTTAAACCTCCGTAGATAGTAGGTCTTTGTACTTGGATATATTCTAGCAGAAGGAGCTGAATTAATCTGCATTTTACCAGGATATGCAAAAAGTCCGATAATGCAACAAAGGAGGACCACAAAGGTCCTCCATCGTAGGCGATACATTTTTAACAGGATACGATCTGTCCAATCACATCATGAAACTCGGTGTACTGACAAGCAATACCGTGTTGAAAAGACAGTGTCCTTTTACACAAACCTAACGCTTCTAATGCCCGGAATGGATCTCCTAACAGTTTGTCCGGCTACGTCGTCCAACGGAACCACACCTCTCTGTTGTATCGCCTAATCATAATATGGCCAGGATTGCGACGAAATATACATTAGTGGACACGAGCTTTCGTTTTTTTCTTCCATTTGCGATTATGGTTGGCGGTCTCCGGAAAAGAATCGCCTCTTTCCAGCGTTACTTGCTGCGGGTTTTGGATTTCAGTATGGAAGCTCTTTTCTCCGACCTCCATGTATACGCCGTCGTTTGGGACCTTATCCCCTGGTTCGAACTCAGTCTTTTCACCCATGCGATTGTGCCTCCTTAGATAAATGAATTGGACTGCAACGGTTATTGTGCGCTGTCTTGAACAGAAACATGCGAAACCGGGTATACTGATACTGAGGAATCAAATGATTTCCTTTATATATGCGAAATTTTTGATGTTCTATAAAATTGTATAAAGCTAATGATATGCAGTGTTTTTAGCCGTTTTAGGCTTGTGTATTGAATTTGTAGGTTGCATTCAGTTGTTGGATTTGGTAAACTGTTTTAGTGCGAGCTTAGGCTCGTTCCTTGCTCTCAACTGAGATTGAGGGCCTTATGTCCATAAGGAGGTGTAAAGAATGCGCAAATATGAAGCGATGTATATTATTCGTCCTGACATTGAACAAGAAGCTGTTCAAGCGACAGTCGATAAATTCCAAGGTATCATCTCTAACGGCGGTGGCGAAATTACGAGTCACGATGTAACTAAACGCCGTCTTGCGTATGAGATCAAGAAATTCCGTGATGGTTCTTTCGTTCTGGTAAACTTCACAGCAGAACCTGCTGTTGTTACTGAGCTTGAGCGTATCATGAAAATTTCTGACGAAGTAATTCGTTATCTCATTACGAACGACGTAGCTTAATTATTGTACGTGATTATGTAATGAACAACGCTCAAAGGAGGGGATTGGATTGTTGAACCGTGTCATTCTGATCGGTCGTTTGACCAAAGATCCAGAGCTGCGCTATACACCGTCTGGTGTAGCAGTAACCCAGTTCACCCTGGCTGTAGACCGTCCGTTTACGAGTCAAGGCGGCGAACGGGAAGCGGATTTCTTGCCGATCGTAACCTGGCGTCAGCTTGCTGAAACATGCGCTAACTATCTTCGCAAAGGTCGTTTAACGGCTGTTGAAGGCCGTGTTCAGGTGCGTAATTATGAGAACAATGAAGGAAAACGTGTATACGTGACTGAAATTGTAGCTGATAATGTGCGTTTCTTGGAATCTAACCGCGATGGCGGTAACGGTGGCGGCAATAGCGGTGGAGCTGCGCGTGAGGAGTCTCCTTTCGGAGGCGGTAACAGCAATAGTGGACGCGGGAATAATAACTCGCGAAACAATCAGGATCCTTTTTCCGATGACGGAAAACCGATCGATATTTCGGATGATGATTTACCATTTTAATTGGGAAAGGACTGACAAAGAATGGGCTTCAGACAAAGAGAAGGCGGAGACGATAACAAAAGACCAGCTCGTCGTGGTGGTCGCAACAAACGTCGTAAAGTATGTTTCTTCACTGTGAACAAAATTACTCACATTGACTATAAAGATACAGACCTGCTTAAAAAATTCATCAGCGAACGTGGAAAAATTCTTCCTCGTCGTGTGACTGGAACAAGTGCGAAATATCAACGTATGTTGACAATCGCTGTTAAACGTTCCCGTCAAATCGCATTGCTTCCTTACACTACTGAATAGTAGTGGGTGGAAAAAAGAGACGTTCCCGATTCCGGGAGCGTCTTTTTTCGTGATTTTTTATATTGACAACAAGTCCCATCTATTGTAACTTACTAATAATACAATCCATGTTTACCCATAAACCATAGTATACCTTTTAATGGCTTGTGAAATTGCAAGCTCCTCAACTCGCCAGAGTAAACATTTTAGCCTCCTGAAATGTTATTTTATATTACATGAAATCCTGTTTTTTGTCATTTTCCACAAGTAAAATTCATAAACTTTACATAAATAGATATTTTGCATTTTTATATTACATAAAAAAAGATATTGACGTGATATTATTTTACACTTAAGATAAACCTTAATAAAAATGTAATGGTTGTTAGCGCACGAAATTGACCAGAGGTCTAAAACACGTGTTTACGCTATTAAGACAGTAAGGAGGATGTGCAACTTCATTTTCAAACCTCAAGCTTTAACGAATCACCGCAGGAATGAGACAGGCTGTTAAATAAAGAACCGACTAAGGGGGATTAACAGGATGATGCAGACGAAGAAATGGGTTTCTTTGCTTATGATGCTTACGATCGTTGGTGTTCTGTTTGCAGGATGTAGCGGAGGTGCTAATGAGGCACAGCCACAGCAAGGCAATGCGGACAATAAAACAGAGGGAAATGAAGGAAGTGCACCTGTTACGGAGGGCGTTATTAAAGCGACTGATCTGACGCAAAATCCTCCGGGGGCGACTAATCGGAAAGATAACATTGTAGTAGGTATGACATCACCTAAAGGGGTATTTAACCCGCTATTCTGGCAAACGACCTACGATTTATATGTAGTCAGAACAGTATTTGATTCCTTCTTACAGGTGAAGGCGGATGGTACATATGAAAATAGCTTGGCTGACAAGGTAGATGTATCGCCGGATGGTCTAAAATATACATTCCATCTGAAACCAGGCGTGAAGTATAGTGACGGTACCCCAGTAACAGTGAAGGATTATGCTTTTGTCCTCAAGGTACTGCATGATCCAAATTATGACGGAGAAACAGATGTATTATCTTTTAAGATTAAAGGCGGTAAAGAGTATCACGATGGCAAGGCGAATGATATCTCTGGTATCAAAGTCATTGATGACAACACAGTAGAGGTAACCGTTACAGAAGCAACAGCGTATACAAAGGATTTTCTGGGTGAGCAATACTTCATGCCAGAAGCTTATTATGGAAAAGGATTCAAAAAGGGTAACTTGGACAGCATCAAGGCGCTTAATAATAAGCCGATCGGCTCTGGTCAGTATGTACTGAAGAGCTTCTCCCCAGGTCAACAAGTCGTATTTGATGCGAATCCAAACTACTTCAAAGGCGCACCAAAAGTGAAGTCAGTTATTTTCAAAACAACAACAGAAGAAACAAACCTGTCTATGCTGCAAACAGGTGAAACGGACATGGACAACATCACAGTTACTGAAGACAATGTAGAGGAATTAAAGGCGTTGGGCTTCTTGGACGTGAATATTATGCCGACAAACGGCTATGGATATATTGCGTTTAATCATAAGGAAAAGAAATTTCAGGACCCTAAAGTACGTCAGGCTCTAACAATTGGCTTAAACCGTAAGGAGATTGTGCAGGGCGTGTATGGTCCATATGCGAATGTTATTAACATTCCACAATCTACAGAATCTTGGTCTTATACGGATGAAGGTATCAACAAATATGAATTTGATACAGCTAAGGCGAAGGCTTTGCTGGATGAGGCAGGCTGGAAGGTTGGTGCTGACGGAATCCGTGAGAAGGACGGCGAAAAGCTGACCATTAACTTCTCTGCAACTGCTGATAATCCAGTAGTAGAGGCCTTACTGCCGATCATGTCCAATAACTATAAGGAGCTAGGCATCAAGCTGACTTCCGAAACTTTAGATTTTAACGCCATTATGGATAAAAAGGACACAGGCAAGTTTGATATGTTCTTTGCGGCTTGGGGCTTAACTCCAGACCCGGATACAACGACTTTTATTACGAATGGTGCACAAAATGATATCGGCTATTCCAATAAGAAGGTCGATGAACTAACGCTTGCTGGTAAGCATGAGCTGGATCAAGAGAAACGCAAACAGATTTACAAACAGCTTTATCAAGAGCTGAACAAAGATCTACCAACTATTTTTATGTACCAACGCAGAGATATGTGGCCAGTTAATGGACGTGTATCTGGCTTAGAAATTACGCCATACAAAGATTTTGAGTTCACTCTGCATAACGCTCAGATCGCCCAATAAGGGTTGCCAATCGTATGCTCAGCTCTCACGAGCTGGGCATATCACTTTATTCGTCTGGAGGAATGAATATGAAGCAGTACATTATTCGAAGACTGCTGCAACTCATCCCCACACTTATTGGCATATCCATTATCGTATTTGCGATTTCAGCCATGGTGCCGGGTGATTATATTACAGCCAAGCAGAACCCGAATATGACGGCCGAAAAGGCGCAGCAGCTACGACATATCTACGGGCTGGATAAACCGGAGTACCAACGCTATTTTATATGGGCCGGTAATATGTTAAAGGGGAATATGGGGGATTCATTACAGCATAAGCAGCCGGTAACGAAGGTCATTGGCAATTATGTATGGAACTCATTTATTATCGCTTTTTTTAGTCTTATTTTTAGCTGGTTGATTGCGGTTATTGCAGGAGTATTTTCAGCCAAGTTTCAATATTCGTTATTCGATAAGTTTGTCACATTATTCATTTTCTTATGTATGTCGCTGCCTTCATTTTTTATTGGTCTATTGGTCATCAAAATATTTGCCCTGGAGTGGGGAATTCTCCCGGTTGGGGGCATGACCACAGCAGGGATGGAGCCAGGCTCGTGGGCTTATATGGTGGATGTTCTCAAGCATATGTTCCTGCCGACACTCGTACTTACGATGCTGAGCACAGGAAGTCTGACCCGGTATTTCCGTACAGGCATGTTGGAGGTCATTCGTCAGGATTATATTCGTACCGCACGCGCCAAAGGCTTGAAGGAACGTACGGTTATTTTCAAGCACGCACTGCGCAATGCACTGATTCCAGCCATCACACTACTTGGCTTCGAGCTTCCGGCCTTATTTGGTGGGGCGATGATTCTGGAGAAGGTATTTGTGTGGCCGGGTGTGGGTCAGGTCTATCTGGAATCGATTAGTATGCGGGATTATCCGTTTATGTTGGGCTTCACGATTTTCTTAGCGTTGCTTACGCTTATCGGTAATTTGCTCTCTGATGTATTGTATGGCATGGCAGATCCAAGAATTCGCTTGAAGTAGGAGGGATACTATTGTCCGCAGAAACAGTCACGATTGAAACGAATCAAAAGGCGGCGATCCGTCCTGAAGCGTCTCCATGGAGAATCGCCGTTCGCCGTTTTAACCAAAACCGTCTGGCTTTGGCTGGTCTCGTTATATTAATTCTGATGGTTATCATTTGTAGTTTTGGACCGATGATTTCACCTTATCATTTAGATGATTACAAGCTAGCTGACAAAAATTTATTGCCTAATGCTAAGTACTGGCTTGGTACAGATAAGTTTGGTAGAGATATTTTACTGCGTACAATGCTGGCCGGCCGTATTTCCTTGACGGTGGGACTGGTCGCCACGTTTATTTCGGTCATGATCGGAGCGACGTTGGGTGCGCTGGCAGGGTTTTATCGTAAAGGCGTGGATACGGTTATTATGCGGATTGCCGATATTTTCATGGCACTCCCTACATTACCGTTGCTTATTATTTTGGGTGCTGTTCTGTCGGATTTGAAGGTCGATCCGTCGAATCGCATTTATTTTCTGATGCTTATTATCGGGGTCCTGAGCTGGACTAGCTTGTCCCGTCTGGTCAGGGGGCAGATTCTTACGCTGCGTGAACAGGAGTTCATGCAGGCGACGGAGGCGCTAGGCTTGAGAGACCGCCGCAAAATATTCCGACATTTGCTGCCGAACACGATTCCTACCATTATTGTTACGGCTACGCTTGGAGTGGCTGGTGCGATTATTACAGAATCTGCGCTCAGTTACTTGGGAATCGGCGTTGTGCCGCCCACACCTTCGTGGGGGAACATGATATCGGCTGCAAATAACCTAATTGACTTCCGCAAACGGCCTTGGATATGGGTCCCACCGGGAATGTGTATTCTAATTACAGTTGTAGCGATTAACCTGATTGGCGACGGTTTGCGTGATGCGCTGGACCCTAAAATGAAGAAGTAGGAGACGAACGTTTATGGAAAATGCTTTGATTGAATTTCGTAACCTGAAAACCCACTTTCATACCTCTAACGGAACTGTCAAAGCGGTCAATGACGTCAGTTTTAAAATTCGTGAGGGTGAAACGCTCTGTGTGGTAGGAGAATCTGGTTGCGGTAAGAGTGTAACTGCGATGACGATGATGCGCTTAATTGATTCTCCCCACACCTCAGACGGACAAATCTGGTTTGAGGGCAAGGACCTTCTAAAACTCAATAAAGGTCAAATGCAGCAAATTCGCGGCAATGACATCTCGATTATTTTTCAGGAGCCGATGTCTTCTCTGAATCCCGTGCTTACGATTGGGGAACAGATCACGGAGCCATTGCTGATGCACACATTAATGAGTAAAAGAGAAGCACATGCTCGGGCAATTGAGCTGATTAATTTGGTGGGGATTTCACGTTCAGAGGAAATATTTCATTCCTATCCTCATGAATTGAGTGGCGGTATGCGCCAGCGGATCATGATTGCCATCGCATTAAGCTGTAATCCGAAGTTATTGATTGCGGATGAACCAACAACGGCACTGGATGTTACGATTCAGGCGCAGATTCTGGATTTAATGCGGGATTTGAAGGATAAGCTTAAAACGTCCATTATGCTCATTACGCACGACTTGGGTGTCGTGGCAGAAATGGCTGATTATGTGGTCGTTATGTATGCTGGAAACGTCATTGAAGAGGCGCCTGTCATTGAGCTGTTTAAAAATCCGCAGCATCCATATACTCAAGGCTTATTAAAGGCAAAGCCCGTCATTAATCAGAAAATGGATCGACTGTATTCCATCCCAGGACAGGTTCCAAACCCAATTGAGTTGGGGGAAAATTGTCATTTCCATGATCGGTGCTCCCACTGTATGCAAATCTGCAAGGATCAGGCTCCTCCTTTGAATGAAAAGGAGAATGGTCATAAGGTTGCCTGCTGGCTATATGAGAAAGAAGGAGGGCAACGGATATGAGCGAGCCTTTGATTCAAGTGGAAGGGCTGAAAAAGTATTTCCCGATCACAGGCGGGATTTTTCAGCGTACTGTCGGACATGTAAAAGCAGTCGATGATGTATCCTTTAACATTCATAAGGGTGAATCCTTCGGTCTGGTAGGAGAATCGGGTTGCGGCAAAAGTACGATTGGACGCACGATTCTCAGATTGATGGATAAGACAGAGGGATCGGTACGATACAAAGGCGAAGACTTGCACGCGTTAAACAAAGAGCAGATTCGTGCGCTTCGTCCGAAGTTGCAAATCGTCTTTCAGGACCCTTTTAGCTCACTGAATCCGAGAATTAAGGTCGGTGAAGCCATTGGTGAGGCGTTGCTGGATCACGGGTTGATTGATCGTAGTGAGCTGCGGAAGAAGGTCAATGAAACGCTGAATATTTGTGGGCTGTCCTCGTATCATTATGATCGGTATCCGCATGAATTCTCTGGCGGCCAGCGTCAGCGGATCGGGATTGCAAGGGCTTTGATTTTGAATCCTGATTTTATTGTGGCTGATGAGCCAGTATCTGCTCTAGATGTGTCTATTCAGGCCCAGATTATTAACTTGTTAAGTGATTTGCAGCAGGAACGCCAATTGACCTATTTGTTCATCTCGCATGATCTAAGTGTAGTCGAGCATCTGTGTAGCCGGATTGGTGTGATGTATCTGGGTTCAATGGTAGAGCTTTCCTCCAAGGAGGAACTGTTCAGTAATCCGCTTCATCCGTACACGAAGGCGCTGCTATCGGCAGTACCGATTCCTGATCCCACGATCAAGAGACAACGGATTGTGTTGAAAGGAGACATCCCATCTCCGGCCGATCCGCCTTCAGGATGCAAGTTTCATACACGTTGTCCTATGGCAGAAGCACGTTGTAAAACAGAGACTCCGGTATATCGCGATGCGGGCGATCAGCATTTTGTAGCCTGTCATTTTGCCTAAAATATAATAATTAGGAAGCAAAATATCCGTCATTCTGAAAGCAGAATTGACGGATATTTTGCCGTGGAATAAAAAAGGTAAAAAAATTGTATCTTTTTTTCGAAAAATTGCAGACAAAATGGATTTTTCATCGTCTAATAAAGTATGGAGGTTATTACGATGATGAAAAAACATTGGTTACGTTGGGCTATTGTCGTCCCGGTACTTATTATATTGATTTTTATTACACTTGGACCCCGCCTGTTGATCGGAAAGCCGAATGTGGATGCAGAGGCTGCGGTGCTGATGGACATGCATACTGGGGAATTACTGATGGATGTGAACGGCGATACGCCTATGCCTTCCGCAAATATGTCCAAGCTCATGACTGAGCTATTGGTGCTGGAGGATATTCGGGCCGGACGGTTAGGCTGGAATGATGAAGTGCGAATTAGCCGTTACGCGAGTACGGTGGGCGGTGTAAATCTGTCCCTCCGGTATGGTGAAAGGATGACGGTATCCGAATTGTTCCAGAGTATGGTTGTGTATTCAGCGAATGATGCCGCTGTCGCGTTAGCGGAGCGTTCAGCAGGGAATGAATCAGCTTTTGTGAAGCGTATGAATGGAAAAGCTGCCCAAATCGGGTTGTCATCCGATAGTCGCTTCAGCAATGCCTCTGGGGCAGGTCAGAGTGAATTGGGGCCGAATCACCCTGAGGATATTCGGGGAGAAACGAAAATGACAGCAAGCGACACGGCGAAGTTGGCCTCCTATTTGATTACGTCACACCCGGAGATTTTGAGAACGTCCAGCCGTACACAGATGGAGTTGAAGGATAAAGGCATCTACATTAGTAATACGAACTGGATGCTGCCTTCCTTGGCTGGACCGTACTCTTACGCGGGAACGGACGGACTGAAAGCAGGGTACACAAGCGATGCTGGATACTGCTTCACGGGTACAGCTGAGCAGCATGGAAGACGGCTAGTTGCTGTGGTGCTGGGTGCACCGAGCAAGGAGGAGCGTTTTGAGCAGACACGGAGGTTGTTCGATTATGGTTTTGCCCTGTCGACTTCTTTCCCGGTGCGACTGCAAAATTTGGTGAAACTGGCCCCACATTAAGGAAAAAAATGACTTTGAAAGCTACATAGGATACGAATATAAACATGAATTGGGGCTTTGACCGTGAGGTCGAAGCCTTTTTTGGTATGAATTTGAGAAGCTGACCACGCCATGATACTTTTGACAACAAGGTAGCAGACCTTTTATGCTTTGAGGGGAAGTTTTCGCTTCATGAGGGACCAATTCGGTTTAATGAAGAGATGGGATTTGTGACGGAAAGAAGGAAGGTACCTGTTATGGAGAGAAGACATAAGAGAAGGTCCAGTGGAAAGCCCAAAAAGAAAAAGAGGTTTACCGCTCTATATATTTCATGTATTGTTTTATTTTTGATTGCAGTGGGAGGCTACCTATTCCGCAAACAGCTGACACTGGTGGCTTTTGATTGGTTTGTATCACCGACGTTGGAAAGCAAGCTGGAGAAATCCTATCAGCCGCGACAATCCGGTGAACAGCAGCAGCAAGAGACAGTAGCTTACCGTAAGGAACCCTTTTCGGTGCTGTTACTGGGTACAGATGAAAGGCCAAATGAAAAGGCGCGTGGTCGTTCGGATACGGTTATGTATGCAGTAGTACGGCCCGCAGAATCGCGTGTTCTTTTGATTTCCATTCCAAGGGATACGTACGTAAAGATTGTCGGACATGATCCGAATCGCGATGGCGAGGATGATTTTGATAAGTTGGGGCATGCTTATGCGTTCGGAGGCGCAGATATGTCCATGGCTACAGTAGAGAAGTTGATGGAGCATAAGGCCGATTATTATGCTACGATTAATTTCCAGGGTATTCAGGAGGCGGTGAACGCAGTGGGTGGAGTTGTGCTTCCCATCGACAAGCCCATTGAGAATAAGAACCCGCTGCATATCAAGTTCCGTATTGAGGCGGGCAAGCCGCTTTATAATGGTGAGGAAGCCATGTATTATGTTAGATATCGGGAAGATAGCGACTTCAACCGTACAAAACGGCAGCAAATTTTCTTGAACGCTATGGCGGATAAGTTACTGAATATCAACGGAATTACCAAAATCCCGGAGTTGCTTGATATTATGGGAGCCAATTTCAAAACCGATATGGAACCTACTTTTATTACTGGGCTTGGCAAGCAGGCTATTTCGCATGGGAATCCGCAAATTTCAAGTTTTACGATTACGGGGGAAGGGTTCAAGAAGAAGGGCCTGTATTATGACCGGGCTAATGAACAGGAACTTGAATATGCCAGACTTATGATTGCGAACTGGCTAGATTCCGATACAACCCCGCAGACGCTGAGGCTTCCCGACAAGCAGGACATTCAGTGAATAATCAATTGATTTATATTTGATTTTGAGGGGGATTCGTTTCTCATGAACATCGCTTTTTTCTTGCTTCCCAAACAGGAAGTTGCTTGTGTAACGGCGGATGCTACTTTACGGCAAACGTTGGAACGGATGGAATATCACCGTTTTACAGCAGTTCCTATTTTGGATAAAGAAGGTAGATATACAGGTACAGTTACAGAAGGTGATCTGTTGTGGCATATGAAAGAGTCCGAGGGGAAAATCACCTTTGAAAACGCTTCTAAGTTTATGCTCAAGGACGTTCCGTTGCGGGTTACGATGAAGCCCGTATCCATTGACGCGAACATGGAGGATTTAATTAATTTGGCTAAGGTACAGAACTTTGTGCCCGTTGTGGATGATATGGAACGGTTTATTGGCATTGTACGTCGCAGCCAGATTATTGAGTATTGTGAAAAATTTGTGTCCAGGGAATCGCTTAATACTTCAAGCTAAAATAAGCAGCAAAGCTGCTCCGAAAATAACGATTTACCCTATGGGGTAACAGTTATTTTCAGAATAGGATATGCTATAATGGAGAATAAAGCTTTTTCAGAGGGGTGTGACTCTTCATCATATGCCTAAAGAAATGGATGTAGTTAAACGAGCCAAGGTTATTGAATGGCTTAAAACAGAGGTGCTTGACCAAGTCTCCCGTCTGTTTAAGGCGATGTGGGAAGGCAGTACAGCCCGCATTGGTGATTGTTTGGCGAGTTTGGTGATGAGCAGTTATATTTTGGGGAGGCGCCTTGGAGTGTCTTACCGTGAATTGGATGATCTACTCATCGACAAGCTAAGAAAGCACAGAAAAGAAGGACACCAGCTGGAGGATTGGTATCAGGACATTTCCGCACTGGAAGAACATATGCGTAAGAGGTGAAAACGTTGAAATTCCGCTTGGCAACTGTAGCATGGAGCGTCATTTATTTGCTTCTGCTGCTGACTCTATTGACACCATTAAGAATCATTACCGTATTTTTGCTGATTGTGCCTGGCGCTGTATTGTTTTCATCGCTGCCTTTCAAAGGATTTCTGGTCCACGTCATACCGGTGCTGTTAATTATAGCGCTACTCGATGTGTATTCGCTGCTCCCTGCGATTTACTTTCTGATTCCTTCAATAATGATGGGACGGATATATAAAAAGGGAGGACCTGCTTTTCAGGCGTTGATGACCGGAATGGGCATTATTTTAGCCGAGTTGTTGGTTGTTCTGTTTATCGCTACGTATTCCTTTGGGTTTGATCTTTCGCAGTACCTTCGTGATCAGGCCGCGATATCGGCAAGTATAGTACAGCAGGTTTTGAGTGCTAATCCGATGTTTTCAAACATGAACTGGACAGCGGAGGATACGCAGAAACTCGGTACAATGCTGATTGGAAAAATTCCGTATGTGCTGATCATGACCTCGTTCATATTGGCGGTGATTACGCATGCTTTGGCACGTCCGGCATTGAGCAGTCTCGATGTACCGGTACGCAAAATGAAGCCTGCTCGCGAGTGGAGGCTACCGCGCGCGCTGATCTGGTATTATCTGCTGGCAATTGTAATTGAATGGATAGCAGGGTCTTCCGATAGCAGCTGGATTCAAATGGTTTCCATTAGTATGCTGCCGCTGATTCATGCATGTTTTATTATCCAGACGATTGGTTTTGTATACTTCTGGACGCATAGCCGTAAAATGAGCCCGGTGATTGCGTTGCTGCTGTCGCTCGTCGTTCTGGTGTTCCAGCCGCTCCGCATTATAGGTATTATTGATTTGGCCTTTCCGCTGCGTGAAGCTATTACAAGATCAAAGAAATAGGGTGAACAGTCATGCCTAAATTTCTACAAAAACGCTGGCACGGCTATCAGACGGTCTGGGCGTTTTTACTGCTGCTGGTGCTTGTCATATGTATTTCCATGTACAACTGGGAACTGGGTGTGATAGGACTGCTGCTGTCATTCTTGCTCGGCGGGCTGATGCTGAAGACGGAATTGGATTTTCGTCGGGAACTGAATCAATATATCAGCGGTCTTTCCTTCCGGATCAAGCGGGTGGAAGGGGAAGCGATTAGTACATTGCCGTTCGGCATCATTTTATACAGTGAAAATCGAACGGTAGAATGGCACAATCGGTTTGCCGGGGAGATGTTCGAAGAGCAATCGCTGATTGGTGAGTCTCTTCAAGATTTGTTTCCTCAACTCGCAGGTGCTCTAAGCACCAAGAAGGAAACAAAGGAGCCTGCTCGTGAGCTGAAGGTGGAGCTACAGCATGATGAGCGTCATTATCAGTTTCTGATCGTGCCCGATGAGCGTCTGATATATTTGTATGAAGTAACGGAGTTGGCGGTGCTACGCAAGCAGTATGAAAACGAGCGGTTGGCGCTCGGTATCGTCATGCTCGATAATATGGACGAGGCTGCTCAGGGGATGGACGATCAGCAGCGCACCGCGCTTATTGCGAAGGTTTCAAGCGAGATTACATCTTGGGCTAATCAGTACAATATTTATTTGCGCCGATTGTCATCCGAGCGTTATCTCATTATGCTGAATCATAAAGCGCTCCAGGAGCTGGAGCAAAGTCGATTCGTCATTCTGGATACCGTAAGGGAAATGACGGCGGATTTGAAAGTACCAATGACACTGAGTATCGGCTTGTCCTTCGGTGCAGAGAGCATCAAGGAGCTGGGCGAGCTGGCCCAATCCAGTCTGGATATGGCGCTCGGACGTGGTGGTGATCAGGCAGCAGTGAAGGCGGGACAGCGCCTGTCCTTTTATGGAGGCAAGTCCAATGCTGTCGAGAAGCGTACCAGGGTGCGTGCCCGAGTCATTGCACATGCGCTGCGTGACCTGATGCAGGAGAGCGACCGCGTACTGATCATGGGACACAAAATACCGGACATGGATGCATTGGGAGCGGCCATCGGTGTGTGGAAGGCTGCGGCACTCTACAATGTAGAGGCATATATCGTGCTGGATAAATCAAATCCGTCTATCGACCGAATGATGGAGCAGGTAAACAAGGATGAGAAGTTGTCGCAAGCGCTCATGACGCCGGAGCAGTCGCTCCAGCTGATGACTGAGCACAGTCTGCTGGTCGTGGTGGACACGCACAAGGCCTCAATGACGATTGAGCCGCGTCTGGTGCAAACGGCCAGCCGGGTGGTGGTTGTCGACCACCATCGTCGGGGCGAGGAATTTATTAACGATTCGGTTCTGATCTACTTGGAGCCATATGCGTCATCGGCCTGTGAGCTGGTGACCGAGCTGCTGCAATATATCCATGAGAAGGTCCAACTGACACCGCTGGAGGCAACATCACTGTTGGCGGGGATTACAGTGGATACCAAGCATTTTTCCCTGCATACAGGCTCGCGTACATTCGAGGCGGCCGGCTTTTTACGGCGTAGTGGGGCAGATACAGTAATGATCCAGCGCATGTTAAAAGAGGACCTGGATGAATATATTGCTAAGGCGGAAATTATTAAGCATGCTAAAATGATATATGGGCATATCGCATTTGCGGTAACTGAGCCCGGACAGAAAATACCGCAGCTCCTGATTGCTCAGGTGGCGGATTCATTACTCAATATGACGGATGTACTGGCCTCCTTTGTGGTCAGTGAACGTCCTGACGGCCTGGTGGGGATCAGCGCCCGTTCACTCGGACGCATGAACGTACAGGTCGTCATGGAACGGCTAGGCGGCGGAGGACATCTGACGAATGCGGCGGTTCAGCTGGATTGCCCGCTGGAGGAAGCTAAGCGCAGAGTGGTCGACGTGCTGGCCGAAATTGATGGGGAAGAGGGGTTATTTGAATGAAAGTGATATTCATTAAAGATATGAAGGGCCAAGGCAAGAAGGGGCAAATTAAGGAAGTGTCGGACGGTTATGCAGCGAATTTCCTGTTGCCGCGTGGTGTTGCCCGTCCAGCGACAGAAGGAAATATGAAGACGCTGGAAAATCAGAATGCTGCTGAGGAAAAGCGCAAGCAAGAGGAAAAGGAAGAGGCGCAAGCGCTCGGCAAAAAGCTGGAAGAGACAACGGTTCAGCTCAAGGCGAAGGCTGGTGAAGGTGGACGGCTGTTCGGCGCGATTACAAGCAAGCAAATCGCGGAGGCAGTAGCTAAAACTGGCATCAAGCTGGACAAACGTAAAATTGAGCTGGAAGAACCGATTCGTACGTTGGGCGTGACTCAAATGACCGTTAAGCTTCATCCTGAGGTCAAAGCTACGCTGAAAGTACAGGTGACTGAAGAATAATTATGGGCGGCGAATTTTTTGATCGGATTCCTCCGCAAAATCTGGAGGCTGAACAGGCGGTTATCGGGTCTATTTTGCTCCAGTCTGAAGCACTGATTACCGCAATGGAGCGGGTGCAGACCGAGGACTTTTATGATAAGGCTCATCAGATGATTTACGAAGCAATGATTGAGCTGGGTGAATCCGGACAGCCGATTGACTTGGTTACGCTGACCTCGAAAATTCAGGACAAGGGACAGCTAGAGGATATCGGCGGTGTCAGTTATCTGGCGAAGCTGGCTCACGGGGTGCCAACAGCGGCTAACGTGGATTACTATGCCCAGATCATTGAAGAAAAAGCGATGCTTCGTCGCTTGATTCGTGCAGCTACACAGATTGTGAGCGAAGGCTATAGCAGTGGCGAGGATGTCGCTGGTATGCTTAGCGATGCTGAGCGCAAGATTATGGAGATATCCAACGGGCGCTCAGGTAGTGGTTTTATTGCCATCCGCGATGTCGTGATGGAAGTGTTTGACCGCGTTGAATTGCTGCATCAGAACAAGGGCAATACGACCGGGATTCCGTCCGGGTTTGTTGATTTGGACAAGATGACGGCGGGTTTCCAGCGCAATGACTTGATCATTGTGGCCGCCCGTCCATCCGTAGGTAAAACAGCGTTCGCTCTGAATATTGCGCAAAACGTTGCAGTTCGGGCAAAAGAGACAGTAGCCATCTTCAGTCTGGAGATGTCGGCCGCTCAGCTCGTGCAGCGGATGATTTGCGCCGAGGCCAATCTGGACGCGAACGTCATGCGGACAGGTGAATTTAAAGGCGACGACGATTGGGCGAAGCTGACGATGGGCATTGCAGCCTTGTCAGAGGCGGAAATCTATATCGATGATACGCCCGGCATCACTGTGGCTGATATCCGTGCCAAATGCCGCCGTCTCAAGACGGAAAAGGGACTGGGCATGATCGTAATCGACTACTTGCAGCTTATTCACGGACGAGGCAAAGCAGGCGAGAACCGGCAACAGGAGGTATCCGAAATTTCACGGACATTGAAGCAAATCGCCCGTGAGCTTGAAGTGCCTGTAATTGCCCTTTCCCAGCTGAGCCGGGGTGTGGAGCAGCGTCAAGACAAGCGGCCGATGATGAGTGACTTGCGGGAATCGGGTTCTATCGAGCAGGATGCTGATATCGTGGCGTTTCTGTACCGGGATGATTACTATAATCAGGAAACAGAAAAGAAGAATATTATTGAGATTATCATTGCCAAGCAGCGTAACGGCCCGGTCGGTACGGTAGAGTTGGTCTTTCTCAAAAATTATAATAAATTCGCTAATTACGAGCGTGCCCATTCGGATGCGTTCGCCGGATAACATATTAGTATCATTAGAAAAGGCTCTTTCGACGCGGATTTCGCGCTCTCGGAAGGGTCCTTTTTTATAGGATTCACGTATTTTCATATAAGGAATGAAACTCTCAATTACGAACAATACTATTTTCATGTAATATAATGTTCGCTTTTTATTTGACTTTAAAAAATGGTGCTGTTACACTTATAGTGCTGCTTCAACGCAGTGGGGAGAACAATACGCCCGGGGCTTTCCGAACCTACGGAATGTCTGCGACGGACGTTTTTTCCTGCTGTCCGAGAACGCTCCATATCTGCTCGCTCAGGCGGTTGAAGTCGGATATGCGTAGTGTGTCAGCTCAAAATCAGAGTGTCTGTGGGCACTCCACGGAGGAATGAAACATGTCAACTGTAGTCGTTGTGGGAACACAATGGGGAGACGAAGGCAAAGGTAAAATCACGGACTATCTGGCGGAAAGCGCTGAAGTGGTGGCCCGTTACCAAGGCGGAAACAATGCTGGTCATACGATTCTCATTGACGGTAAAAAGTACAAGCTGAGCCTGATTCCATCCGGCGTTTTTTATGAAGATAAAAAGTGTGTTATTGGCAACGGCATGGTAGTCAATCCAGCCGCTCTTATTGAAGAAATTACTTACATTCATGATAATGGCTTCTCCACAAAAAATCTGGTCATTAGTGACCGTGCACATGTGATTATGCCGTACCATATGACGCTGGATGTGCTGGAAGAAGACCGCAAAGGTCCTAACAAAATTGGTACTACCCGTAAAGGGATCGGCCCTGCTTATATGGATAAAGCTGCACGTAACGGTATTCGTATTGCTGATTTGCTGGATGCAGAGGAATTCGAAAAGAAGCTGCGCCACCAAACGAAAGAAAAAAATCAAGTGATTGAACAAGTATACGGCGGCGAGCCGCTGGACGTAGAAGAAATACTGAAACAGTATCTGGAGTATGCCGAATTTATCCGTCCTTATGTAGGGGATACGTCTGTTGTGTTGAATGATGCGATTGACGCAAATCAAAAGGTACTGTTTGAGGGTGCGCAAGGCGTTATGCTTGATATCGACCAAGGTACGTATCCGTACGTTACGTCCTCCAACCCGTCGGCTGGCGGCGTATGTATTGGTTCCGGTGTAGGCCCGTCCAAGATTCAACAAGTCATCGGTGTAGCTAAATCGTACACCACTCGTGTAGGTGATGGACCCTTCCCAACTGAGCTGAACGATGAAGTCGGCGATTACATTCGTGAAACAGGTCATGAGTACGGTACGGTTACAGGTCGTGCTCGTCGTGTTGGCTGGTTTGACAGCGTTGTTGTGCGTCATGCCCGTCGTGTCAGTGGGTTAACGGGTCTTTCCCTGAACTCGCTGGATGTATTGACTGGCCTGAAAACAGTGAAAATTTGCACAGGTTACAAGTACCGCGGTGAGGTGATTACGCATTATCCGGCTAGCCTGAAAATGCTGGCGGAGTGCGAAGCGGTATATGAAGAAATGCCAGGTTGGAGCGAAGACATCACTGGTGTGAAAACGCTGGAGGAACTGCCTGAGACTACACGCAATTACGTACAACGCGTGTCTGATCTGACAGGTATCCCAATTGCTATTTTCTCGGTTGGGCGTAATCGCGATCAAACAAATCAGGTGCTTCCGATTTATTTGTAGGACAAGAATGATATAGCTATTGATACATGTTCAAGGAGAGAGGCTGTTAGCAGCCTCTCTCTTTTTTTATTCTGTGAAGTGTTAAATGGTTTCTCCCCCTTTACATAATCTTATCTTCCTTGTCGATTTGTGATAACAAACCCTCTCTATAATCCAAATAGAAAAGAGATTCGGACGTCTAGACGTCTTGAGAGGGATGAATTATGAACTGGTATCTTCGCTCACTCGGCACACGCAAAATTGTGGAATTCATCGTGCTTGTCATTTTCGTCATTTTTTTCCTGGGACCTCTGACCAATCTTCTCCTTTTGGCGGTTTCGGGAAAATGGCAGTATCCTTCACCGCTCCCGCAGAGCTTGTCACTGGAATGGTGGAAGTTTGTACTTACCCAGGATGATGTACTCAGCTCGATTTCCCTATCCTTCTTAATTGCGATTACCGTTACGGTCTGCTCCATTATCGTATGTATTCCTGCTGCTTATGCCTTTGCACGGATTTCTTTCCCGTTCAGTAAGTGGTTTCTTTTCTCATTCCTGCTTACGCATGCTTTTCCGAAAATGGGTTTGTATGTGTCCATTGCCGTACTATTCTACCAATTCGGGTTGATGAACACCTTTGCAGGTATTGTGCTTATCCATATGGTAAACACGCTCATGTATATGACCTGGATTCCTTCCTCTGCCTTCCGCAGCGTACATCGTGCACAGGAGGAGTCAGCGCGGGATGCCGGAGCCGGGCCATTTCGGGTGTTTTGGAAAGTCACCTTTCCTATGGCGCTGCCCGGCATTGTAGTCGCCTCCATCTTTACCTTTCTTGCTTCACTAGATGAAGCACAGGGGACACTCCTTGTCGGAACACCGGACTATAAAACAATGCCAGTCATCATGTATTCCATCATTGCTGATTATCCGAGCACAACGGGCGCTGTTTTCTCTGTCATTCTTACTCTGCCAACGATCATTCTGCTATTGGCAGCCAAGCGTTTTGTAAGTGCGGATGTACTGGCAGGCGGGTTTCAGGTGAAATAACGTAATTGGTCAAAAGAGGAGTCTGCATAATCCTGAAAAAGGAGCCTAAGCTAATGCCCATTCAATTATCCATTCAAGAGTTAACCAAACGCTTCAAGACAGGAGACGGAGTCAAAGGCATTTCACTTGACGTGATGAAGGGAGAGCTGGTGACACTGCTGGGACCTTCCGGCTGTGGTAAAACAACCGTGCTTCGCTCCATTGGCGGCTTTTTGGACCCGGACAGTGGCGACATTCAGATTCAGGGTAAAAGCGTACTCAAGCTGCCGCCCGAAAAGCGTCCGACGGCTATGGTGTTCCAAAGTTATAATTTGTGGCCGCATATGACCGTGTATGACAACCTAGCTTTTGGGTTGAAGATTCGAAAGGTGAAGAAGACAGAAATTGACCGTCAGGTGAAGGAAGCGCTAGCGCTGGTTCGGCTAGAGAGCGCAGAGCGTAAAACGCCGGGACAGCTCTCGGGCGGTCAGCAGCAGCGGGTAGCACTTGCTCGGGCTTTGCTGCTAAAGCCTGATGTATTGCTGCTGGACGAGCCTTTTTCCGCGCTTGATGCCAAATTGCGCATGGAGATGAGAGAGGAGCTGCGCGATATCCAGACCCAGACAGGGATGACGATGGTGTTCGTAACCCATGATCAGGAGGAGGCGCTGTCCATTTCTGACCGAATCGTCGTTATGAATGCGGGCCGAATTGAACAGCTCTCTTCACCGCAGGAGATTTATGACAAGCCACAGTCACTTTTTGTAGCGGGTTTTATTGGCCGTATCAATTTATTAAAGGGGGTGAGCACAGGTCGCAGTGTCTCTGTGAGCGGAATACCGTTTGCACAAGAGCATGAATACACAGGTGAATCCATGGTTGGTGTAAGACCAGAGGATATTGTTCTGACGACGGAAGAAAATGGTTCTCTAGCCGGAACGATCAGACAAGTGATGATTCTCGGGCATTATGCGGAAGTTTCGCTGGATAGCGGTACCCATCATCTGAAAATGTTTGTGCCGCGTGAACGAGCGGCCGAGCTGCGCAGTGGAGAGCACATCAGATTCAGCTTCAGTAAAATTGTTACTTTTCCAGCAGCACAGTGAAAATTCACGATCAACCTCTATATCGCATCAATGTCCATCACGAACGCATCATCTGGTGATGCTGCGAACTTGTGCAACTATCTAAAGGAGGCAACAACGTGTTTGGGAAAAAGAATATGGGTCTGGTTTTGGCAGGGGTACTTAGTTTATCGTTGTTGGCTGGCTGTGGAAACGGCGGTAATGCCGCCACGGCTACAGGGGAAGCCAAGTCTACAAAAGCGGGAGCCGCTACGGGAACGACGGAAATTTCCTTGTACACTGGAGGGTCTTTGAACGTCAAAGAGCTGTGGGAAACGTTAATCAAGGACTTTGAAGCTAAAAATGATCACGTTAAGGTCAAACTGGTGTATTTGCCAGCAGGGACCGGAGGCGCATCTACACTGGATCGTCTGATCGCAGCCAAGAAAAGCGGACAAACCGATACAGATATCGACCTGTACGAAGGCAGTCTGGATGACATCACCAAAGGGGTAGGCGAGAAACTGTGGGAAACGGTGGATGCTGCCAAGGTTCCAAATTTGAAGAATGTTGATGAAACGTATCTCAAGCAAGTCAACAATCAGGCCATTCCATACCGTGCCTCTTCGGTTGTACTTGCCTATAACAGTGCAAAAGTAGCGACACCTCCGAAAACAGCCGACGAGCTGTACACGTGGATTCGCCAGCATCCGGGCAAGTTTGCCTATAATGACCCGTCCACAGGTGGATCAGGCAGCTCATTTGTGAACACGGTTATCTATAATTTCCTTCCGCCAGAGGCGATGAACAGTGATGATCCGGCAAATATGAAGAAATGGGATCAAGGCTTCTCACTGCTCAAGGAACTGGGCCCTTCAATGTACCAAAAAGGAGTCTATCCTAAGAAGAACCAAGGTACGCTTGATATTTTAGCAAGTGGAGAGGTAGACATGGTTCCAGCCTGGTCTGATATGGCGCTCGAACAACTGGCTAAAGGGCTGCTTCCAGACACCGTGAAGCTGACACAGATCGACCCTGCTTTTACAGGTGGACCCTCTTATCTGATGGTTCCTTCGCTTTCCTCCAAAAAAGAAGCAACTCAGGAATTCTTGAATTATATACTGACGCCTGAAGCGCAAACGGTGGTTATTAATAAAATGTACGGCTATCCGGGGATTAAGTGGAATCTGATGCCAACGGAGCTGCAAGAGAAATTTAACAGTGTATCTTCTGGATACCGCAGCTTTAACAGCGGAGAGCTTCAGCAGGAAATCTACAAACGCTGGCAAAGTGAAGTAGCGGGCGGTTGATCATGAGTTCATTGTCTAAAAGGGGGATGCTGGGGCTTGCCCTGGTCATCCCGTCTTTTCTCATTTTGCTGGTCGTCGTTATTATTCCGATTCTCTATGCCGTGAAGGAAAGCTTGATTGATCAATATGGAACGGGCTACGGCCTGGCCAACTATATTCGGCTGTTCACAGAACCTGCCATGCGTAGAAATATCATGTATACCATTAATGTCACGTTAGTCTCGACGGCCCTTACTCTGGTTATCAGCTATGCTTTGGCGGTTTATCTGAGATTCGGTAAAGGGGTTGTCGTAAAGTGGATAGGCCGGTTGTATTTTATTCCGATGTTTGTTCCCGGTGTAATTGCAACGTATGCGATCATTACCATGTATGGTAATCACGGTTGGGCTGCACGTCTTTTGCTGCCGCTTGGCATTGAGACGATTCCGAGGATTATTTATGACTACAAAGGCCTGGTGCTGGCTAATTTGTGGTTCAACATTCCGTTCGCAACCATGCTGCTCAGCTCGGCACTTGCCAGCATTCCAAACGCTGTCGTCGAAAGTGCCAGAGATGCTGGAGCCAGCACAATGCAGCTGTTTGGTCGCTTTATTTTACCCCTTTCCTACAAAACGATGTGGGTTGCGGTGACCTTCATTTTCATGGGAATCATGGGTAGCTTTACGGCTCCCTTCCTGATTGGTGCCAACTCACCACAAGTGCTGGGTGTTGCGATGCAGCAGGTGTTTTCCAGCTATCAGGAGACGCATACGGCCAGTGCAATGGCAGTGTTTATGTTTTTACTGTGTTCTTTTATGGGCTACTTTTATATTCGGACAATGGTGAAGGATGCGGATGCCAGCTAGACCGCCGTTATACACTAAGGAGGTTACAGGGATGAACAGCCAAGCAGAGGTGCAAATTACCGGGTTTAGTGGGCGAGCGTGGGAAAAGGATCTGCTGGATTGCGGTTATCGGATTGCCTTACACAAGGCGGAGGTTGAGCTCAGCCCGGGAAACGGGTTCCGGTTTAGGTTCTCCATGCCAGAAGACGGATACGCGGAGCTTGATCTGTTCGCCAGATCAGACAGTGACTGGGCTGCGACAGATCGAGAATCTGCCTTCGTACGCCTCTACCTGAATGAAGCCTATAATCAAGATGTCATTTTGTACTATGGCAGCAGTCAGGGAGTGTATACCCGTTTGTTGGGATATTTAAAAGAAGGCGATTATGAAGTCTATGCCGAATTTCGCGAACTGGAATCGGCTCCGCTTGTATCTCGAGCATGGATCGACGGGGTTGAACTACGCTGCGTGGCTGATTCCTCTCCAAGATCGCTGATTTATCGCCATACCCCGCTTTTATATGGCCGTAATCTGTCACATCCTTATGAGAATCGCTTTACGGATACACCGCTTGTTTTGTTCTATTCCGTGGAAGGGAATGAGGAGAAGACAGTCATTGAATACCAGATGATGTTCAGCCATGAAGATGAAGGAACGCCTGCGCCGCTGCTTATGAGCAAATGGGGAAGAACCACCGATATCGAATGGATGTACCGCGTCGAGCTGGATGCAGGGGGCAATGTTCTGGAAGCTGTTTTCCAAGGGGCACATCATATTACGACTGCGTTTAATGGCAATTATGATCTGGGCGGGCATCCTGTTCTCCAATCCGCAACAACCAACGGAAACTTTAAAGATGACATTTCATCGGACTATCGTTTTATGCTGCCGCCTGCTTTCCAGTGGAAGCCAGAGGAAGAGCCGCGTGAGGCGGTCATGAGCCGTTTTCCTTTTGCCTATCAGGTCACTGGGTGGGAGATGGAACGTCAGCAGGAGCTGGAAATGCCGTCACAAGCGTCTTCCATTGCACTTGCACACCAGCGTAGCTATGTGTTTATCCAGACTTCCAAACACCCCTTACGGGATTCAGACAGAGAATCGGCTCCAGCGTCCAAGCCGGGCTTCAATCGGCGTGAGGAAGATGCCTGTGTCGATGTCCAGCTTCGTCTTCATGGCTCGGAGCAGTGGTATTCATCGTGCCATCATGATCTGAGACTCGGGGAATTTAGAGCCGCTTATGAGGGGGCAGAGTCACATTTTTCTACCACGATCAAGCTATCTGGAGAGGCTGTGCTTGAGGATATAGCTGAAATCAGAGCCGTATTGCTGGAAGGCGGTGCGGACAGTATGGAAGTGGCTGGATTGTGTGCTTTTACGTTAAACGAGGATAACCTCCCGCAGTTTCCAGGTATTCGTACAGACCGGGTGATTGAGCTGACGCGGCTTCAACCCGTAGGTGTTTTGTGGGCGGCAGACCAAGACATGTCAGGTGATGAAGAACATACTGTGAATGATATGGTGAAACATGTTGTGGATGAACCGTCTAGCCAGGATGGGGAGTCATGAGCAGACTACTGTATGTGGAAGGAACGGTCGACAGAACCTGCACCCAGAGCCATATTACGTACTCTTTTCATATTCCACAGCCGACTGAAACGATCCGTATTCACTTCTCTTACACGCCCAAGTTATTGGAGGATCAAGAGCAAGCACGAGAAATCATTGAGGAAAGCATGAGCAAATACGGATACGACGAGCCGGGGCATTCATCCGATCTATGGAAGAAGTATATACCGCTGCAAAATTTATTAACGCTGTCTGTCGATGATCCTCTCCGTCACCGCGGAAATGCGCACCGTCCCGAGATGCAGCAGGAGCATTGGCTCGGTTCGTCTGCGGCTTCCCCGGGATTCCTTGCAGGAGATCATCCGGTGGGCATGTGGCGGATTACGGTCAGTCTGCATGCCGTTGTGACCGAGAAGCTTGCCTACCAAATTCATGTATTGGGGGAGGAAGCAGCATATGCTTAAATGGATTCCAGCTGAGCTTCACACCCATACGCTTCACAGCGACGGAAAGCAAACGCTGGAGGAGCTTGTTCAAAGCGCAGTCAATCTGGGGCTTGAATGCATCGCTATGACGGATCACAACACGCAATCGGCACTTGCGGGTCAGGAACGGGTTCAGGGGCAGGTCGGTCTCCCGATCATTTCAGGGATGGAGTGGACGACCTTTTACGGGCATATGCTGACGCTTGGGGTTGACCGCTTTATTGACTGGCGTGTGCTAGGACCAGATGACATTCATGAGGGGATTGGGCAGGTGCATGAGCAGGGAGGCATTGCAGGGATTGCCCATCCGTTCAGGATTGGAAGTCCGATCTGTACGGGGTGCTTTTGGGAGTACACGATTCAGGATTGGCATGAGGTGGATTATATAGAGGTCTGGTCAACGCTTATGCCATCTATTAAGCGGGATAGCCAGCGGGCGTTTGCCATGTGGACCGATTTGTTGAATCAAGGGTATCGCATCACTGCGGTAAGCGGTCGGGACTGGCATGTGTCTAAACCGGATGATGCACTTCCGGCTGTTACGTATCTGGGGGTTCATGATGAAGTAGAAGAGCGAGAAGATTTAGCAGGCCGGGCAGTTGAGGCGATTCGCCACGGTTCAGTGTCAGTTACGATGGGACCGTTACTGACGATGTGGGCACAGATTAAGGGCAGAGAACATCGTTATCACATCGGCGAATGTATAGAGCTGACTGAAGAGGATTCACTATCGGTGACGGTTCAATTGGATGTGGAAGCAAGGGCAGCCCATTATAACCTCAAGCCTCAGAATCTTCGTCTTCTGCTGACAAGTAGTCATGGAATATGCTCCGAGATTCAGATCCCTGCTCAAACAGGAGAATATACGCTGTCATTGCAAGATCCGCTAGGAAAGGGCTGGATAAGAGCCGAGCTTTACGGCTGCATGGAAGACTGCGTGATGATGATTGCTTTTACGAATCCGATTTATATGGCTTAACACAATAGAAAGGCTGGGCTTCGGACGGTGCCAACAAAACAAGAGAACATAAAGCAGCGTATAGAAGAATATATGAAGGTTAATCAAATGGGTCCGGGGGATCGGCTGCCGTCGGAAACTGCACTTTCCCAATCGTTTCGTGTCTCGCGTACGACGCTACGGGGAGCTATTCGCCAACTGGAATCGGAAGGTAAGCTACTAGTAAAACACGGGAGGGGCACGTTTGCCACTTGCCCGCTGCCGAGTATTCCAAGCTCGCTGGACCGCCTGTACAGCATCGGGGACATGATTCGTTCGGCAGGGTTACGGGAAGACGAGCAACTGGAATCCATTCAGAGAATTTCGGTTTGTCCTCCTGATATTGCCGAACAGATGAGATTTTCCGAAAATGAGCCCATGATTGCCCTAGAGCGTACACGCACTGCCAACGGAGAGGCTGTAGCCCACTCTATAAACTGGATGCCAGAGAAATTAGCCGGACCCATTCTGGAAGGTGACTCTTTTTCAGGCTCGCTTTTTCAGAGTCTTGAGTTCAAGGCCGGGGTGCGAATCGTCGGAGCGTATTCCGAGCTTACCGTTCCAAACTGTGACGACGCACATATGACACGTCTGCTGAAGCATCCGCAGGCCACGGTATTACTATTGAAGCAGCTTCACTATGATGAAATGAACAGGCAGGTGTTGTATTCTCTGGATTATGTCCGCAGTGACATTTTCCGTTTCTGGGTGCGTCGTACGCGCTGATTCAATCAGAATGTGGCATCTCCTATTGAATTGTGCTAGTTTTACATATTCCATGGGTTAAAAATCGTCATATCTCGTCAATACTGATCTATATGCACTTCATGATGATACACACATGGCAGGATGCGTATAAGGAGGTAACGGGATATGAGGTGGCTTGGATGGCTGCTCAAAAAAGGAATGACGGTGGTGTTGGTTAGCGCACTAACGCTTGCAGTGACAGGTGTAGTCGTTAATGCTTATGTTCAATCGCTGCTGCGGCAGTTTAACATTCAGCTCGATCATCAGCCCATATGGGGATTGGGTTGGCTAAAAGGCAGCACTGGTACTGACCAAAGCACAGACACGGGGAAGAACAAGACGACGGGAAGTGGCTCGGGAAGTGTAACACCGCCTGATGATGCGTTGCCTGTCATGGGACAGGGCGTAGAAGAAAGCGGAAGTGAGGCTGGTGGCGCAGCCAATGGCAAGGTATCTCAGGAGGGGGCCACGTCGGCCGGAACATCAGGCAACGAGTCACGGAAGCAGGCAGAAGGTACAGCTACACCCGAAACGAGTATTGAGGGCCATGATTTAGTGATTACGCCCGACCATTTAACGGAGAAGAAGAACAACTTACCAGCGGCACAGAAGCAGGAAATTTTTGCGATTCTGATGAATAAGCTGCCGCCGGAGGAGATGCAGAAAATATCAGCTGCGATGGAAGGCGGTCTCACCGAGCAGGAGCTTCAGGATATTCAGCAGGTGCTTGCGAAGTATTTGACCAAAGAGGAATATAACAAGCTGATGGATTTGCTTAAATGAGTATTTTACAAAATCCTGAAAATAAACGATGAATTCATGGGAAATGTTTATGCTCAAAATAGGACTATAGAATCCGCGCCATGCGCGGATTTTTTTGCGTGTCAGGAAGGAATTGGAGTGTAGTTGAATTCTTTGTAAAGGCTATGTTAAAGTAAACAGTGTTGTGAAAAGGTTAAATTTTTGAAACCTTTTACGTAACTATGCAATGGTAGATAGCGACTAATATCATAGATGCTTGTGAATACAGGCTAGATTCATAGTGTGAAAGACCAATAACGAACGCATTTATATAGAGATAAGATATGCTGAAAAGGAGAGAGTCATGAAGGTTTTGAAGGAGCAGGATTCACCAGACAGCAGGAATGCAGACTCAAACGTTGCAGACAAGCCTGCTGTGGAAGCGGGGAAAATAGCAAAGTGGTGGAGCGATCGGAGAAAATGGTTGAGCTGGACAGCAGGCGGTGTGGTGATTGCAGGCAGTCTTATTTTTGCGAGTAATCAGTATGTCGGGGCTAACACAGTTCCTTATTATAAAGTGTATGTAAAAGGCGTCGAGGTCGGAAATATCTTGAATGAGCAACAACTTAAACAGCTGTACGCAACGAAGAGCAAACAGTATAAGGACAAGTATCCCGGCGTCGATATGGTGCTCAATACGAGCGCGGTAACGACAGACATTGAGAAGGCATATAAAGCGGATATCGACAGTGTAGCCACGCTGAAGAAGCTGGATGGTATGCTGACAGCGTATGCCAAAGGGGTAGAAGTGAAGGTCAACGGACAGACGGTGGGCATTGTAAAGGACAAAGCGACTGCACAGGCGGCTTTAAAGCAAGTACAGAAGAAGTACACACCTGTAGGTGAGGGTACGTCTACAGGCATCAAGGGGCTGGTTCGCAAAACATCTGTGGGCAGCAGTCATGCGAGTGCTAGTACTAAAACCCCTAAAGCATGGCTGGAGTCTGCCAGTATCCGTGAGAAAATCGCGTACGAGCCTGTGAAAGCAGACCCGAACAAGGTGCTGACAGAGGCTGAAGCAGTCAAAGTGTTGACTGAGGGACGTGAGGCTCCTATCACGTATACAGTGCAAGAAGGCGATTCTTTGTCGTCGATTGCGAATAAATTTAATATGACCGCTTGGGAGATTAAGCAGAACAATCCCGGCTCGCGTGAGCTATATTTGCAAATTGGGGACGAATTGAAGCTTACTGCTCCGAAGGCTCCGGTTACGGTGCGAACAGTAGAGAAGGTCGTCGAACAGATTGCCATCGAGCCTGAGATTGAGATTCGCCAGAGCGATGAACTGAAGGCAGGAGTTACCAAAGTGGTCAGACCGGGACAAGCAGGTCTCAAAGAGATGGACTATCGTTTGACCAAGGAGAACGGTGAGGTCGTGCAAGAGGAATGGCTCGGTCAAAAGGTGCTGCAGCCGTCTATTACTGAGGTGGTTCTTAGAGGAACGAAGGTCGTGGGAGAAGGATCAGGACAGTTCGCTTGGCCGGTGTCCGGCGCATCGATGTCGAGTAGCTTTGGCGCACGCTGGGGACGTATGCATGAGGGTGTCGACTTGGTCGGTAGTGCTGACATTCACGCATCAGATGAAGGCGTGGTATCATTTGCAGGTCAGCAGAATGGATACGGCAATGTCATTATGATTGATCATGGCAACGGCTACCAAACCGTGTACGGGCATTTGAGCAGCATTGGCGTTCATGTAGGACAGGTGGTTCAGCAAGGCGAGTCGATCGGGGTCATGGGCAACACAGGACGCTCGACCGGAACGCATCTGCATTTTGAAATTCGTAAAGATAATACGCCACGCAATCCGATGACGTATTTAAGATAGATTGGATGTTTATATCGAGAGTTACATGATTTATGAGAATCAAGGGGAAAGGCCATGTTTTTCTGCATGCTTAACATTAGGTGCAGGCATGGTTTTTTTCTGCGTAAAGAAAAGGGTCTGGAGAAGTAATGGAATGGCTCACGGGTATGATAGAATAGAATAAACATCTTATAGGTACTGACAAACGAAAGTTAATTATAGATTATGATCCGTGAAAAGAGGTGAATGCTGTATGCAAGGAACGATTCTGGTAGTGGATGATGAACAGCCAATTGCTGATATTTTGAAATTTAATTTGGAAAAAGAGGGCTACCAGGTGATTTGCGCCTTCGATGGAATCACCGCGGTGGATATCGCAGTCAAGCAACAGCCTGACCTGATTCTACTGGACCTGATGCTGCCGGGCATGGACGGCATGGATGTATGCCGCGAGGTGCGCGGGCATCAGCTCCAGACGCCGATTATTATGCTGACCGCCAAGGACGGCGAAATCGACAAAGTGCTGGGGCTGGAGCTGGGCGCGGACGATTATGTGACAAAACCGTTCAGCACACGGGAATTGCTGGCACGGGTGAAGGCACAGATGCGCAGACAGCAACGCGGCGGGGCAGGCACGTCGGAAAGCCGACCGCAGGAGGATAAGCAGGGGCTGCGCGTGGGAGACCTCTTTTTTGATACGGATATGTATACAGCTTACAAAAACGGAACACCGCTTGACCTGACGCACCGTGAATATGAGCTGTTGCACTACATGGCGAAGAATGCTGGAAAAGTCATGACGCGGGAGCATTTACTCCAGGCGGTATGGGGCTTCGAATACTACGGGGATGTGCGGACAGTGGATGTGACCATTCGGAGGTTGCGCGAGAAGATTGAGGAGAACCCGAGCAAGCCGGAGACCATCCTGACACGCCGTGGCCTTGGGTATATCGTGAGCGGGGGCAAAGGTGGCCTGCGGGCATGAGATGGCTGTCTTTCTTTCGTACCATTCATGCAAAGCTGATTATTATCTATGTGTTGCTAATCTTGGTGGCTATGCAGCTGATTGGGGTCTACTTTGTCAGCTCGATGAAGAACTCTCTCACGAGTAATTTTACGCAGGATTTGCAAGCACGGGCGGAGATGTTGTCCGTGCTGGCGGAGCAGGATCTGAGTGGCAGTGACGGCAAAATGGAAGAAGACAGCGTGGAAAGCCTGCGTGCACGCGTGAATAATTTGTTTGATTTCAGCGGCGCGGAAATTCAGGTGCTGGATGCCAGCGGCAAAGTATTAATTACTTCCCAAGGTTCACACGCCGATTATGTCGGACGCAAAAATACGCAGACAGTGGTCAGCCGCGCACTCCAAGGTATCCGTGATAACGAGGAATACATGGTGGACGAGGATAACGTCCGCAAGAAGGTCGTCGCCAAGCCTGTTATCAGCCAAGGCAAGATTGTCGGCGCGGTGTACATCGCCGCTTCGATGACCGAGCTCTACGATACGATGAAACGCATTAACAATGTGTTTCTTTCAGGTATGCTCATTGCGCTCGCGTTGACGGCTGTGCTGGGCGTGGTATTGGCCCACACGATTACGCACCCGATTAAGGTGATGACACGTCATGCAACAGAGGTTGCCGAGGGCAAATTCGACCAGCAGATGCCTGTATTTGGTGATGATGAGATCGGCAGGCTCAGCGTGGCCTTTAACTATATGACAGGCCGTCTGCGTGAGGCGCTGTCCCAAAATGAAGAGGAGAAGGAGAAGCTCTCCTCCATCTTGACCAATATGAGCGACGGTGTGGTCGCTACTGATGACAATGGCCGGGTTATTCTGGTCAACCGTCGGGCCAGTGCCATGCTGGGCGTAAACGAGAACGAAATGACCGGCAGGCATATCGCGGTACTGCTGGGGATCGATCCGGAGGAAACCGAGGCCCTGTATAGCGGCTCTTCGGCCTCCACGCTCTTGCAGCTGGAGCCAGCCGGTCAGGATGAACCCATCGTCATCCGTGTGACATTCACGCCGATTCATCGGCGGGAATTTGGCATTACGGGAACGATTGCCGTGCTCCAAGACGTGACGGAGCAGGAGGAGATGGAGACGACACGCCGGGAATTCGTAGCGAATGTATCACATGAGCTGCGCACTCCGTTGACGACCATCCGCAGCTATGCTGAAGCGCTGGATGATGGCGCGATGGCTGAACCGCAACTCGCAGAGCGTTTCGTGGGCGTGATCCGCAACGAGACAGAGCGTATGATCCGGTTGGTTACGGATTTGCTGCATCTGTCACGTCTTGATTCCAATGAAGCGCCTTTGCGGATGCAGCCTGCGGATGTGATGGAGATGCTGGACGAAGTCGCAGATCGGTTTTCCTTTCAAATGAAGCAAAAGCACATTCGCTCAGGGATGTTCGTAGAGCAGGGAATCGGTAAGGTCGTGATCGACCGGGACCAAATTGAGCAGGTGTTGGACAACCTGATGTCCAATGCGTTGAAATATACGCCGGAGGGCGGGAGTATTCGGATTGAAGCTCGCCGCAACAGTGAGGGAATGCTGTCCATTTCGGTACAAGACACCGGAATTGGTATTCCCAAAAAAGACCTGGACCGGATTTTTGAACGGTTTTATCGTGTAGACAAGGCGAGATCGCGTAATATGGGCGGCACGGGACTGGGACTGTCGATTGCCCGGGAAATTGTAAAGGCGCATGGGGGCCAGATTTTTCTGGAGTCGGAATACGGTCAGGGAACCTGTACGACCTTTACGCTACCCATGTCGAGTGAAGGGAGGGAAGCACAGTGAAGGAACGTTTGAAGTCCTGGACGCTTATTTTGCTGGTTGCTTCCAGCCTGGTACAGACTTATTTTTTGATTTACCGCCTTCCGGGCAGTGATTCTGTACTCACTTCAGAAACGAACTATGTCAAAACCGAAAGCATGGGACAGGAGAAAAAGATTGAGAACCTCGTGTTTCCTGATAAAATGCTCATTCACCAAGGTGAGAAGAAGCATACTGTTTTTTATCCGGGTGTTACTTTTTACGATTTAATTTATACACGGCTGGAAAGCCGAAGCTTTAACAACTTTCAACGTCGAAGTATTCAATCTGCAGACTGGGCGCGGATTCGCAGCGAAAATGAAGGCATCGAATTATCTTTTTCAGGCGGAGTCCCGGTTTCATTACTGGAGCGGGTCATGCGTCTGACGCCAGATTCAGTGTTTCAGGGAGAGACGATTAACCGCATTTGGATCTATATTGACGAAAAAAATGCCAAGCCACACGCGCTCTTTTTCAGTGCCAGAGGCGATGTGGTGTATGAGGCGAACCAGTTCGATATGACGGTAGAGGACATTCGGCAGCATGTGAATTTCGGTGAAAATGCCCCGTTGTACGAGCTGGTGGATAATCAGTACTACATTCCCGTGAATGGCCTGGAAACTGTGCAGCCTGTGGTGTATGCTGGGTTGTTTACGACGGAGCAAATGCAGCGGAATTTGTTCTTCGATCCGGGGATTACGCGCAATATTCAGGAGAAGGACGGCTCCCAAATTTATACGGACAGCAAGCGTAGTCTGCAAATCAAGCAGGAGCAACGTTGGATGAGCTATACCGATCCCAGTGCGCCGGGGGCGGGTGGAAGTAGCCCGATTAGGGATGTGCTCGCCGCGGTTGATTTTGTGAATCAGCATGGCGGTTGGGATGCTTCGTATCAGCTGAAATTGAGAAGTAGCGATGAAAATCGTACGACTGTAATGTTTCAGCAGTATTATGGGGCTTATCCGGTGCTGGACACACCATCATTCCGCTTTGGTACGATTTCGCTGCAAATCCAGCAGGAAACGGCTTCTGTCTATGAACGTTCGTTGCTGTATCTCAAGGGAGGAGAACAATCCTCGAAGAAGGTTATGCTGCCGGGCGGCGAGCCCTTGAGGAAGCAACTGGAGACTGTAGGCAAAGGGAAGACAATTCGAGATCTGACTCCCGTATATCAGCCGGAGCTGATTAATGATGGATTGAAGCTTTCTCCTGAGTGGCGCGTTACGCTCAGCGACGGTTCTGTTGCTGAGATTCATGCTGTCCCTGTAACGACAGCATCGAATACAACACAAACGCAGCCAGACCAGGAGACAAAGAGGTGACAGGAAGGGGGAACGGGAATGGATTGGAGCCGCGCCAAAAACGTATTGATTTGTACATTTTTGCTGCTCAATGTGGTATTGAGTTATCAACTGTGGCATGATGCGCAGGAAACGGCAGGGCCGAATCTGGATTTTACTTCATTGGATGAAAATACGCAGCGTTTAATGGAAGAGAAAAGCATTCAGGTGCTGGCTCCGATTCCCGGGGATACCCCGCAGCTGCCTAAACTTTCTTACACATACGTTCATAGTAGAGAAAAGGATGATCGTGTGCAGCTGGTGAAGCCGGTGGACAGTAAACTGGTATTCACCCATGACGCGCTAGTTGAGGCATTGGAGCCACAAATCAAGGATATCGATAACTTTCAGTATGATCCGCTGGATGTTCAGGAGGAGTTGGCATCCGGACAGGCAGATGCTTTTGTACTTCATCCGCTGGTTCAGGGCAAGTGGCCGCTATTTAATGTGAAGCTGGCTCTGTTTTACAGCAATCAGAAGATTACAGGGTATCGCAAAATTAAGGTCGATCTCCAGCCTTCGGATGAGGCAAAGAAAATGCTGCCTGCGTCCAAAGCACTGGCAAGGCTGATTGACGGTTATTTGCCGCGCGACTCGATTGTGAAGGATATCCGGCTCGGTTATTACGGACAGACCTTTAACTCCGATAGCCAGGTGGCTGCCCCCGTGTGGCGGTTTATGATGGATAACGGGAAAGGTGTGTACTATGTGCAGATGAACGGAGATGTCATTAGTCCAAAGACAGAACATACAGAAGGGTCTTGAACAGATATGGGGATTTCATTTACCGTGCTGTCGAGCGGTTCGACCGGCAACGCTACCGTTGTACGGAACGAAGACACGACATTGCTCATCGACGCAGGTCTCAGCGCGAAGCGTATTGACGAATTGCTGAAAGAACGCGATCTGAGCGGAGAAGAGTTGGATGGTATTTTGGTCACGCATGAGCATTCCGATCATGTTAAAGGACTAGGCGCCATGGCGCGTAAATATAATTTACCTATATATGCTAACGAGAAGACATGGTTTGCCATCAGCAATGCTGTTGGGCAAATTGCAGACGATAACCGCAGAATATTGGAGACAGGCGCAACGCGGGAATTTGAGTCATTGCGCGTGGAGTCTTTTGGCATATCCCATGATGCGGCTGAGCCCGTAGGGTATAGCTTTTATGATGGGGCAGAGAAGCTCAGTGTAGCGACCGATCTCGGCTATGTCAGCGACAAAGTGAAACAGGCGATATCAGACGCGGATGTATTGGTGCTGGAGTCTAATCATGATGTGGAAATGCTGCGTATGGGTCGTTATCCGTGGAACATCAAGCGCCGTATTCTCAGCGATATCGGTCATTTATCCAATGAGATGGCGGGCGCGATTCTTAGCGAGCTGTTGACAGGACGGACGAAGCGAACGTATTTGGCACATTTGAGCCGCGACCACAACATGATGGAACTTGCAAAGCTGACTGTACGTGGGGCGATGGAAGACCGCGGCTGTTTTTACAAGGACAGTGAGTTTCGATTGTGCGATACGTACTATGATCGTCCTACACCTTGGGATAAGGTAAGTGAGTCATAAAGCTGTCCAGCTCGGCGGCTTTGCGTTCTACCTCTTCACGGGTCACTACGCCTTTGTCCACCAGTAGTTCAATCAATGTACTTAGCGCCAGTGTATTGCGGTAATGCTCGTCTTTCAAATCCGCAAGCTTGGCAGCCATGCGAACTTCATCCATAGCCGAACGATGTGAATTCATCATATATTCCTCCTGTAAAAATATTTTAGAAATGGCGTGCAATGAGCTTGGTTCTGCCTGTGGTTTTGCTGGGTGCTGTGATACAATAAAGCTAACAACGGAAAGCCTTCTGAAGGAAGGCTCTCATCGAAAGTATAGGCAGCTTTAAGCGGACGGGAACAGGCCAGAACGTCTCTATGAGACGATCATTTTGTAATAGAATAGAAGACTTGTTACTATTGTAGTCCATTGGTTTGGAAATCATTCCTCTTTTTTCCTCTATTCGGAGTCAGATTCGGCGTGTATGCTAATTTATGAGATTCGGTTGCTTAGGAAGGCACCATTTGTGGTGATTAATAAGTAGGCCGGAATGATTGGTTGCTGAATTCCGATGATAAGGGATATTCAATCCATTTGAGATGTTCAACGGAGCAGGTTCTCTGTAGCATAGGTTGGCGCAAGCCCGAATAGCCCTAATTTTTTAGTGAGTGTCGGTGCATGACAACGAAGGGGAGAGGATTAGCATGGGCTTGTTTGAGGACGATTTTTATTCAACAAAGGTATCCACACGTGCGGCTAAAAAAATGGCATTTAAGGCGCGCCGTGGAGGACGGGGACGTTGGCCACACAGGAAGCGTGGAGTAAGTCCGGTGCAAGCTGCTGTCATTAGCGGTGCAGTCAGTGCAGTGGTTGCTGTGCTGTTGTTCAGCTTTATTACAGGTCTGCCCTCCACTACAGCGGTAACCGGAGCCAGTCACTATCCCTTGCGGCAAGCAGCGGGTGATCCGTATGATCGGATTGTGCAGGCGGCAGCCAAGGTGCGCCCAGCCGTCGTCAGCATCGTGAATCTGAAAGAGGAAGATGGTAAAAGCACGGAACAATCCGCGCTTGGATCGGGTGTCATTTTCCGAGTGAGTTCGGGCAAAGCCTTCATTATGACGAATAACCATGTGGTCGAAGGATCAGATGATCTGGATATTGTAACGGTAGACGGTGTCAGAAAAGAGGCAAAGCTGATCGGAAAGGATCGCATTAGTGATATCGCTGTACTCGCAGTGGACGATAAAGGCATTAGCACGGTAGCGGATATCGGCGATTCCAGCAAACTTCGTCTGGGTGAGACGGTCATTGCTATTGGCAACCCGCTCGGCTTGGGAGACACGCTTACCTCCGGTATTGTGAGTTATACGAATCGCATCATTCCGATTTCCATTAACCAGGATGGCGTATATGACTGGGAGCAGCATGTCATCCAGACCGATGCGGCGATTAATGAGGGAAACAGTGGCGGCGCGCTGGTCGATCTGGACGGACGTGTGATTGGCATCAATACGATGAAAATCGCCGATACAGGTGTTGAGGGACTTGGTTTCGCCATTCCCGCCAATGAGGTAATGAAGACGGTGAATGAACTGGTTGAGGACGGCAAGATCACCCGCCCTTATCTGGGGGTATACACGGTAGACCTCAATAATGAATATGCACCGCTGGATGAAACTCAGCGCAAGGAGCTCAAGTTGCCTGACAGCGTGAAAAATGGGGCAGTCGTTCTGGAGGCCCATGGTCCTGCCAAGGAGGGTGGCTTGAAGCTGAACGATGTCATTACAGCGTTTGATAGCGAACCGATTAACTCTACGCTTGATTTACGTCGCTACTTGTACGATAACAAGAAGATTGGCGATGAGCTGAAAGTTACTTTTTACCGGGCAGGCAAGGAAGAATCGGTGACGTTAAAATTAACAGATAAGCCGGAAGGCTAAGGTATGTTATAGGCTTAACTATAAAAAAGGCGTTCTCCGGCTCATTCCCGGGAACGCCTTTTTTCGATCTTCTGCTGCGCCTTAGTTTAAGATGTCGTTCCCGTTACACGGGTTCCGCTCTTGGTGATCTTGTATGTCACCACATCGCCGCTCCAAAAATGGAACTTCAGCGTGACTTCACCATCTTTTACACTATTAAAAAGTTCAGGCAGCAGCTTGATGCCATTGGCATCATAGGCAGGGGCAAAGGTATTGCCAAACTCCTTATAAGATGTCCAATCCTGTGGACCGGCATTGCCACCATTGGTATAAACGGCTTCCATCGTGGCAAGCTGGCTACCGCGGAAGTCCGTTGGAATGGTAAAGGCTTGTGTAGTCCCTTCGACAGCACTTAATTTTGGAGTATCATACACAACTACTTTGAAATTCCAGTCTGTCCCCTTGTTAAACTTAGCGGTAATGACGGCATTCTCCCCATATTTACCGGAAGTGGTCAGGCTAGTGAGCAAGCTGGCCTTTAAGGTTAATGTTTCTCCGCTCAGCGCATAATCGGTGCCCTGTGTCAGTTGCTTGCTGCCCACACTGAGTGTTTTCAGCTGATTGCCGTTCAGGTTCAAAATGACCTTGGCATCCTGAGCAGGAGTGCCCTTCTTCAAGTGAATGAGGTCACTGGCTGCATTGGAGGAACGTCCTTTTAGGCTGGACTTAATGACATTGAAGAGTTCAGGATCAGACCATTTGTACGTTGTCCGGTTCAAGTGCTGGCCGTTATCCCAGAGTATACCTGTTATTTTCTTCTCCTTCATATAATAGGTCAGGAACTCGAAGAATTTCAGCTTTTCGCCCTGTTCAATAACGCCTGTATTTTTATCGAAGCCGAGTAGGCCGTATTCACCGATAATGACCGGGATCCCCTTGGCTACAAAGGTGTTATAGACGTTATCAAAGGTTTGAACAATATCGTTCTTGGTATCTTTCTCAAATGTAGTATATCCGGCAATGTTCACACTGAAAGGCCAGAAGCCATAATAGTGGACGGTTGCAATCAGGTTGGGATCGTTCAGCTTGGTTATCGTGTTATACAGCTCGTTGATTTTAGCCCGAGCAGGTGATGTATCCAAGCCAGGCAGAACAAGGGGGCGAGTGGCATTTTTACCGCCGGAGGCGCGGACGATTTTGTGGAAGGATACATTCAGTTCTTGGAGCATCTGATTCATTTTTGCTTCATCCGTTGTTCCCCCTTCAGAGAAACGGGGCTCGTTAATACTTTCAAACATCAGCTTGTTAGGTTGATCTTTAAAGCGTTGGGCAATTTGTGTCCATAATGCGTTATAGCGTGCCAGCACCTCATCATGTTTGGGCTCCATACTGCTTACCCACGTCCATGAATCATGATGGACATTAATCATGACGTACAGATTGGCATCTAGTGCCCAGCGAACAACCTCTTCCACACGGTTCATGTAGGCAGACTCAACGGTATAGTTCGGTGCTGCTCCAATGTGCTTATCCCAGGTGACGGGGATGCGTATGCTTTTGTACCCTTGGGCGGCAATTTGCTGGATCAACGCCTGGGTAATGCGCGGATTGCCCCAGGCTGTTTCATCCGCCCCGACAGCATCCAGAGAATTTCCTAAATTCCATCCAGGCTGCATGGCTTCCACATACGATTGCATGCTGCTCGCAGCCGCAGTTTGCGGTGCTTGTCCGTCAGATTCGGCAGCAGCGGCAACGGATGCGAACGTAGATAACAACAGGGTAATGGCAAGCGTCAACGACAGCAATGAAACGGGTCTTCGTTTTAACATAACAGGCCCCTTTACAAAGTTATTTTTGAAAGCGCTTTCCAATAAAACACTACCACACTATTTGAATATGGAATACCTGTATAATTCATGTAAAAATCATGTGTTAATTAGATATTTTAATTTTGTAAGCGTTATTATTGAAAAAATACAGAAATGAGTGTAGAATCTATGGCCCTACGTGGATTGTAGTATAGCACCGGATTTGTAAATACAAAAGAAAGAAGGAGATGAATATGAATAAGTGGGACACGGAAGAGGCCATTCGACGTTGGAATATGCATGCAGAAAACTTTACTGCCAAGTACACTGAGGAAGGGGACCGATCTCGCGAAGTACTGCTGAACCCGGCATTGCAAGCCTGTATGGGACCTCTCGGGGGCAAAAAAGTGCTGGATGCTGGCTGTGGCGAAGGCTATCTAAGCCGTAAAATGGCCAGGGTGGGTGCGTTGGTAGAGGCTGTCGATTACTCGACAGAGATGCTGAGGCTAGCCAAAGAGCGAACACCATCATCAATGGGAATTACATATCACCACGGTAATCTGGAGAGGCTGGAGATGTTCGGGGACCAGAGCTTTGATCTGATCGTGTCCAATATGGTCATACAGGACTTGGCCCATTATGAGCAGGCGATTGCCGAAATGCAGCGATTATTAGTTCCAGGGGGCCGCTTTATTTTTTCTATTCTGCATCCGTGCTTTCAGACACCGCAGAGTGGTTGGGTGAAGGATGAGACAGGGAAAAAGCTGTATTGGAAAGTGGATCAATATTTCAATGAAGGCCCATTGGAGCAAGCGATCCCTTATGATCAGGAGGAAAAGTTTTTGTACTTTCATCGTACGATGGGCAGCTATGTACAGACCATTATTGAGGCGGGTTTGCTCTTGGAAGGTATGATCGAACCCAAGCCTTCTGCCGAAATGTTGGAGAAATATCCCCATTTTCACGAGGACCTGAATGTCAGTAATTTTCTTATTTTTACAACCAGACGCCTGGGGTAAAAAGCAAGCCCTTTCCTTTCCCCGTCAAGTGTGGTAGAACAAAAGTAGGCAGTTTTGACACACCTACAACAGGAAGAGCTTCAAACGGAAAGGGATGCAATTGGAATGTACGTGGTATGTAAAGAGCATGTGGAACTGGCAATTGATATGTTCGTCGATGAATACGAGGATGCACCGGATGTCGTCGATCTCAAGGAAACGAAATTTTCGGATTGGGACCCTCCAGTGAAGTGCAAGGAATGTGAGAACAAAGCAGAGTTTTTGGTCGTCTAAAAAACAAGCACGGGCGTTTCGGGCAGAAACGTCCTTTTTGTATATCAGGATTTATTGCAAAAATACCCCATACATAGAGCTATATTTATTCCCACCACGTGCTGAGACAGGAGTGAACGATGGATGGACCCTTTGCTGCATTCACTATTTCGTCCGCTTCAAGTCAATGGAAGTGATCTCTCCACGTATTATATCGAACAAAAGCCGTCTGCTGCGCTGAAAGCTTACGTGGCCTGTTATTGGGAGTCCGGTCCGGCTAATAGGGTAGTAGAAGAGAATCTAGCAGCTTCGTGCGAAGACACTGCTTTGTTAAGCTTGCCGCATGAAGAAACCATGGAGCGGGTATTACCTGACGGCTGTACGGATATTCTATTTGAATACGACCCGGTGAGTAAGCGTCAGGAACTCTCGTACTGTGGGACATTTACGCAACCGTTTGTGTCTGCCAGACAAGCAGGGTCCGAGACACGCATTTTTGCGGTGCGATTTTTTCCCGGTGGGGCACATTATTTTCACGGTATGCCGACTCACTTGTTTACAGGTGGTAATTATCGCTTGGAAGATCTCTGGCCCGAAAGCATCGCCGTCATAGGTGAGCGCATTATGGAAGCGCAGAATTTCAATGAACGGGTGCGCATAATGGATGAGTATCTTAACCAGCTTCTGCTGCGCAAACGCACGAACGATTGTGACCTGATGAAAAACCTGCTGCATCGCATCTTTGTGAGCGCTGGGAGTGTGGGGGTTAAGGAGCTTGCGGAGCGTGAGGCGATCAGTGAAAGACAGCTTAACCGCAAGTTCGGACAATGGATCGGAATCAGCCCCAAAAAGTTCAGTGAAGTCGTCCGCTTCCAGAGCGTTCTGCACAGTATTCAAAGCGGCGGGGGTCTGGATTGGACGGAGCTGGCATTGAAGCACAGCTTTTTCGACCAAGCGCATTTAATCCGCGATTTCCGCAGGTTTTATGGAGATTCTCCGCTTACTGCGGCTAAGGATTTACGGAAGTTGTCCGATTTTTACAATACACGCCCAGAGGCTTTGGCTATACTCAAAATATGAATAAGAATGGCAAAGGAGAGATGTGAATATGAGTGGAACACTGCAAGTTCGCGATCATCTGCTGAATGAGCTGGAGACCGGAGTACGGACGGGGGAAGCCTTGATCCGTAAAATACGTCCAGAGGATTGGAGCTTTCGCCCGCAGGACAATTTCCGCTCACTACTGGAGTTAGTACATCACTTTGTGCTTATTCCTGCTTCGGATCTTGCGATAATGCAGGAGAAGTCTGAGGGTGAAGTGGGGAGTGTCGAAAACAGCCTATCCGGGGTGAAAGATCCCGAGCGCTTGGCTGCGACTTTCAGGCAGAATTTTGAGGCTTATAAGGCTTACATTCTTTCGCTTAGCGAAGACGATTATCTGAACCGTTCGACGAAGGCCTTTTATATGGAGCACGGACATCTACAGGTTCAATGGCAGATTGAGACCTTGACCCATGTGTTCCATCACCGTTCGCAGATTTATAATTATCTAAAGCAACTGGGACATGAAGTGAGCTTTTTTATGTTGTACGCTTAAGTATGTTTGTGAAGATTTATGGAGGGCACCTGTGAGGTGCTCTTTTTTGGTTTTATTCAAGGCTTTTTTAGGGTGGAATGACTTACTCAAACGCACGTGAAACTTCTTTACTAACGCGTCTTAGAATGCCGATTTGCTCCTCATTCAATCTGCTGGTCAACGCAACAAATTCATCTACCGCCTCTTGCCTTATAGTTTCGTCTGTAGTCATATGTTCTTTGGAAAACATCAATTCACTGATAGACACGTTTAAGGCAGTTAACACTTTCTCCAAGGTATCAATCGAAAAGTTTCTTTCGCCACGCTCTACCGATCCAATATATGAATCATCTAATCCTGAAAGCTCCGCAAGTTGTTGCTGTGTTAATCCCTTAGCCTTCCGAATCGTTCTAATTCTTTCTCCAACCGAATTCCGTAATTTTGTCATATTAGCCACCTCTCCTAAAGGTTAGGAGAGTATCGATGTAATTAGCAGAGACATAAAGGCGGTAAAATTTATTGAAAAAACTGCGATTAAGTACTATAGTTAATTTATTGTACTACTTATTTGGAGTTTCACAAAGGAATATATTAAGAGCGAGTGCTTTTTATCCTAGTCATTTTAAAGGAGGAACCCTCTTTGCGAACTTCTATCCTGAAATCACTCAAACCGGACATCATTGTTGAAATGTTAGAGATGGCTGTGGCTTTTGAAAATTGGAAAAAGGTGAGGGAGACGGCGGATATTTTGTACCAATGTGTGCAACGCATTTACGAAGAACGGCAGTATCATAAAGCAATGAAATTACCCATCCCGCATGTCAATTTAGAACGTCCGTTGGTATACTATTTTGGGCTCAGTCACCTGATGTGTGGAATGGCTCACCAGAACCAGGGTGCATATGAGCAGGCAAGGGAGTGCATCTATAAGTATGCTGAGCTGGGGTGGATGGAGGATTTAAAGGAAGAAGACAATCAGGTTGTCGAGGAGTTCAGGTTTTTAGCCAAAACTAATTTATATGCAGTAGAAATTTTGTCTGGAAATATAGAGCTGATCGAGGAATACGTAGCCTTTTTGCAGGATAATCTAGAGGAAATATTACCGGGGCTAAATACCATATTACAGGCAGCGCTTATGTATCATTTGGATGTGGCAGATATTTTACATACGTTTGCAGAGCAGATTGATGAATTCGAGAGTTATGAAGACGCAGAGAATGTATCTTACTATTATAGCTACTGCTATCATTTGGCTTTGTACTATCGGAAGTGCGGCAGATTACAGGATGCAGTGGGACTTACTGTGCAGGCGATGCAACTAGCTGATCAGTCGGGTAATGATGGTCAATTTAAGAGATGTACAGCATTGTTCGAATCATTGCGTGAGTCAGCGACAGCGGAACAAATCAGTGGATATCAGCAGATGCTAATGCAGAGTCTTGATGAATACGAAACGGATAGGCATTTCATTGTGCAGAGCGTAAATGAATGATCCGCTATGATCTGAACAGGGAATATGCTCGTAACAGAGAGGAAATAGATAGGTAAGAGACGTTTCAGGTGCTAAAATAACTATGTTAAAGGTATCTTTTCATGTTAGGGATCGTAAATACGATTTTACATTATCATTCGACATAGATAGGGGTATGGAATTTGTTTATTCAACTTATAGGTGTTGGCAAGTTAAAAGAGAAGTATTTGGTCATGGGCATTCAGGAATACGCTAAACGGCTGGGCCCGTACATTAAGTTTCAAATGATCGAAGTAGCCGATGAAAAGGCTCCCGATACACTGAGCGAGGCGGAGGTTCGACAGGTCAAGGAGCGAGAGGGAGAGCGCATCCTTGCTCATGTGAAAAGCGAAGCACACGTCATTGTACTCGCCATCGACGGCAAACTGTGGAGCTCGGAAGAACTCGCAGAGGAATTGGACAAGCTCGGCACCTACGGCACAAGCCATGTTGTCTTCGTCATTGGCGGCAGTCACGGCCTTTCTGACGAAGTCCTCCGCCGTGCCCAGCAGAAGCTGAGCTTCGGAAGGATGACTTTGCCGCATCAGCTGATGCGGCTGGTGCTGGTGGAACAGATTTATCGGGCAGTGAAGATTAATCGAGGGGAACCGTATCATAAGTAATAGTAAAGCAGAAGCGGTCCATATTTTTTGGATAGCATAATGATATAATTTAAACGGGAGGCGATGATTTCTTATGGCAACGACAGATCAAATTAAAATGCTTGTTAAAGCTCATATTCATACTCCTGAGCAGTCCATAGATTTGTATACTCCAATCTTAACTAAGATTAAGGTTAGTACTCCTATCTCTGTAAATAAATATCAGGAATATCAAAGGGCTATAAAGTTAAGCTGTTTTCTTTTCATATTTATCATCTTAATTACAGAGAATTTGATGTTTGCCGAATCCCCACACGGCTCTTATGCTTGAATTGTGAGCAAACAGCTGAGGTTGGAGGGGAAAGTTAAAATGTTATCGTGGGATGAAGTTCAGGATCAGTACAGATCTTGTATTAAGATGGTAGCGAAATTTAAATCTTCCATTGTGGAAAATATATGAACTAGTGGTATAATGAAAAGGCCTCATAGAAATTGTGTTGAGGGTTTATGGTGAACAGTTGTCAAGCTTTATCCAAGCGACATTTCTTGCGATTCCTATCAAGCAGGCAATAGCGACGGACAAGGTTAAGCAACTCTGCATATGGACATCGACACCTCCATGTGTATCTAACTGCCATTCTACTATACACTCTATAGTATAACTAATAAGTGAATTAAGTAGCCTTGTTGTGTGATAGAAATTGAGCACAACGAAAATGGTTCTTTTGAAGTCTAGAAATAGAATCCAATTGAGACTAAATGTATGCAGGTGAGGGGTAACTGAGTATGATTCAGAGTAATAGGCTACGATTACAAACCCTTACTTGCTCTGCGAAAATTGATGCAAGTAGATTTCGGACTAAACGATATACCCATTTCGACAATAAAATATCCATCAATAGAGTAATTAATGACATAACTAATCCATGTTGGGTAACAAAACATGGATTTTATCCATTTATCCATTTCAAAATTGAATTCTTTAAATATAATAAGGAAAAAAAAGAAAGAAAATCTAAAACACGAGATATATATTACGCTTCACATATTGATAGTTATATTTACAAATATTATGGAGATAAATTGAATGATAAATATAATGATATAGTAAAGAAGTTAGCTATAAATGAGGTAGCTACTGCGTACAGAAATAATTCGAGTGGAAAGAGTAATATCCACTTTGCTAAAGAAGTAATTGATTTTATTAAGAGTCAAAAAAATGCTTTTATTTATGTTGCTGATTTTACTAAATTCTTTGATGAACTAGACCACAAATATCTAAAAAGGCAGATACAAGTAGTATTAGAGGAAGATAAATTGCCGGATGATTATTATTCCGTATTTAAAAATATTACTAAATTTAGTTGGGCCGAAAAAGAAAAAATAGAAGCTGTCTTGAAAAAGAAATATAGAAACAAGGATAAAAGAAAGAAGTTAACTAGATATTTTGACGAAAAAGATTTTAGAAAATTTAGGAGCTCAGATAATGAAAATATTAAGTTTAACAAAAATGAATATGGAATACCTCAAGGAGCTGGCTTAAGTTCAGTTTGTTCAAACATATACCTTTTGGATTTTGATAAAAATATCAACGAGTATGTAAAGGGTAACAACGGCTTATATAGAAGATACTGCGATGATTTAATTATTGTGATACCTTTTGATGGGGAAATTGAAAAATATGATTATAATGTGCACATGGAGTTTGTAGAAGATATAAAAATACAGACCCCTAGATTAATTATTCAACAGGAGAAAACAAAAAAGTTTATTTATTCAAATAGTCAGATTTTCGATGAGAGCTTTAATAAAGGAACTCTTGATTATTTAGGTTTTTCATTCGATGGACATAATGTGAAAATTAGAGAGAAGAGTTTATTTAAGTTTTACAGCAGGGCGTATAGGAAAGTTCGATTATGTAATTGGAAAGCAGATGAGCATGAGAGGAAGAAGCATAGAAAAGGTCTCTATAAAAACTATACCCATCTCGGGAAGACAAGAAAAGAAGGATATGGGAACTTTATAAGTTATGTTTCGAGAGCACAAAAAATATTTGATGTTAATGCTACAACGCACAATCTAATGGAAACTCAGGTTGAAAATCATTGGAAGAACATAACAAAGCGATTAAACGATCCATCAAAATAAAAATATGGGCGGAACGATTCGATTATTATTTTGTACAAAGGTTTAATTGAGAGTACATTTCCAGATCATTTTTTCATATTGCAAGCCCGAGATAGATTCATAAATTAAGTATTAGAGGCATCCATTTATGGGTGCCTCTAAATTTAGCCGTTATAGCGTGTAAGGTGAACCGTATTACAAGTAGGGAGAAATTTAAGCCAGCAGATGAGGTATTTAGATATGTTTAGACCTTTCATGAGACCACTGCTTATGCCTGGTGCATCGGCTCCTTACCTTTTAACCAAAGACAATAGCTTCTTTCTTAGTTTAGGGTCTGTAGCGTAAATATAGAGTCCAAGGATACCGCGCTTCATCAACACATTAATTGAATTTAAAATGATATCTTGTTTAGCCTGTTGTATTTCCTGCGCAGAGAGATCACTTCGTGAGTTAAAGGCGCCGACATCCTTATATTTAGTTGTATCAATAAGGATTTGGCCCGTATGTTCATCATACCCAACTGAAGGACCTAGTATGACACCTACATAATTTAAATCAAAGCCTTGAATGGTATAGATAGAACCTACTTCATGAATCGTATCCTCTTTCTCCGCCCAGGTCGTGCCGCTAACTGGAATATTCCAAGGCATTTTCAATCCGTCTGCCTCAACGTAGTATATCTGTCCGTCCTTTTTGTGTTCATAATCAAAGGTCGCAACTAGTCGGGACAAGCCAAACTTTTTGTTTTTGTCCTCAATCGCTTTCTTCATTTCAAGAGCATTGCTGAAAATCTGCAAGTCATATGTATTTTGACTTACTTGTGGCATGTTAATCAGCTTCTTTGATACAAAGCTGTCAATCCAATTAACAAACTCAGGATCAGCATTCATTCGGAATTGATCTTGTAAATGAAAGGTTTTAGGATGATACTTTTCAGTAATTTCTTCTAACATTGTGTTGTTCCAGTAGCTTTTGATTCTTAGAACCTGTTTCGGGTCAAAAATGACGATCGTTATTTTGCTTTTCTTGATAATTTCCTCGAGATGATTATTTCCTTTGAAGTTGTTATATCGATCTTCCTTAGTTAAAAGCAAATGGGCTTCGTCAACTAAGACAATATTAGCTGACGTTATTTTTTGATCATTAATGAATGTTGTGGGCTTCATAACTTTGTTCTTTTTAATATTAGGAAGGCTTTTAGCCAGACTATGATAAGTCTTTAGCATCTCGCTATGGTTCACTAATAAGTAATTATTTGTACCGTACAGAATAGAGTCACTGTCATTGGCATAGTCCTGAATAGTATTGAACAGAGAACTTATTAGCACACTTTTTCCGGTTCCTGCTTCACCTTTAATAATTAATACTTGCGACTCCGTTTTTTGAATATTTTTCTTGCAGAAATTAAGGATTTGATTCTTAATCTCAAACTGCTGATCGGATAATTCTTTAAAGGGCGAGAGCTTATAGGTATCCTTATTCTTTAATTTTTCAAGTGGTTCTTTTACAATTTCTTCGTCTCTGAGTTTTTCCCATATTTCTTTAAAAACACCTTCGTTGTAGTAATGCTTTCGATAGTAATTGTGTACCTCACTTTTTACCGTCTGGCTGACATTCTGAAGCCTGTATCGATTTTCTGCGATCAAATAGTTAATTAAATTAGTCTCAATATTATAGGTCGCAGACTGGTGGAATCGCTTATGTCCAATAAGTATGGTTTGCTTAAGGCCCTTGCGCTGGGGATTACCCAAGTGCTTTTTTAAGCGCCGTTTAAATTGAACCGTCTCGCCAACATAAGCCTGGAGCGAGTGCTGATTATAAAGAATGTAGATAATGGGATGGTTGGTTAGCAAATCTTCCTCTATTTGTTGTGCGTCATGTGAAGAAAAGCCTATTTTTTTAAAAATAAGTTTATTAGTCATGTTAGCCACCTGTAGAATCTAGGAAATTAGTAAAGACTACTACAGTATACTATATTTAAATGCTCTGTAAGATGTGCAGCACTTGAATAGTTTGATGGTCAAGGGTTGAAAGTGAGAGAGCAAAAACCTAAACCTCAAGTGACGGCAAAAATGTTGTAGTGAATGCGAAATAGTTCAAAGAGGGCGTCTCAAAGCCGAAAAATAACGGAGAGACACCCTCTTTTACTATGAAGGAATGAATCGAGCATATTTCCAAGATTCAAGCAGGAAGTAGGTAGATTTAGGGTTAACAATCTTTATAATGGAAATAAGATACATATTTTATAGGGCTAAGGGGCGAATGTTATGAAACCGACGCAAGAGATAGAGACGCTGGCGGCAGAGGGCAATTTTTTGTTTTGGGTGGGCATAAACTTTTCTGATATCTCCAAACACTGAGCAAAAGACGCAATCCTCACTATGGGCGTGACTCGGTGTAGAATGAAACGGACTAGCGTAATGTCGAACGCTAGTCCGTTGCTGTTTGTTCATTTTTCTCCTTTGTGAGCTGCTTTCGCTCGATATGGGCCACTCCCCATTGATGTAAGGTTTCCAAAACCGGAGACAGGCTCATGCCGTATTCCGTGATGGAGTATTCCACTTTCGGCGGGATTTGCGGATAAATGACTCGTTTAACGATCTCTACCTTCTCCAATTCGCGCAGATGGAACGTGAGCATCCTTTGAGTGATATCGGACAGCAATCTTCTTAGCTCATTGATCCGCAAAGGTTTACCTTCAAGCAAATGATAAAGAATAATCGGTTTCCATTTGCCGACGATCGAATCCAGCGCCACAACGAATTGACATTGGACATCAATACGTGGTTGCTGATAAGTATGTGTATGTTTCCCCCATGTGTAATTTCTCAATCCCACCAGTTTTGAAAGCATACACTGATGCGACTTCAGTTCCGGGTAAGACCTTCAAATATACCCGAAATGGCCCTGTAGGTCTGTTTTCCGGCAAAAAAGCCTTACACATTCAAGATAGTGGTTCCGTTTATTCGGAAGGTCCTCTTGCTGCAGTTGAAATGGGATACAGCTATCTCACTAAGGTTTTACAGTTCTATGGGATTCAATCTATTGAGGCAATTTTTATTGAAGGAATGGCATCATTAGAGAAAGCTTCAGATATTAAGGAAAAAGCAATTGCTCATGCTACAGAAGTTTCCAAACGTTTCTAATAGGGGGGTGACATCTTTCTCGAGCCCTCCAATTTCGATTACTTTTTGGGGAGCCACCTTCCCACAATTTTGAGTTAAAAAAATTTTGAATTTCAGCAACTAATAATCCGCTTTACTAACTAAGCAATCGCGGTGAACCGTATCATAAGTAGGGGCAAGTTTCTGTTGTACAGTATTACGTTTCAAGGGGGGAGTCAATGAACAAAACAGATCGTTTGTTGACCATCGTACTGGAGCTGCAAGGCAGACAAGTGGTACGTGCCGAGGATTTGGCGGCACGATTTGAAACCAGCGTGAGGACCATCTATCGCGACATTCAGGCGCTCAGCGAAGCAGGCGTGCCGATTATAGGCACTACAGGCACAGGGTATTCTTTAATGGAGGGATATTTTCTACCTCCGATCAGTTTTACAATAGAGGAAGCCGTGACCTTGCTTATAGGAACAGAATTTATCGAGCAAAGATTTGATGATGATTATCGTGATAGAGCTAATGTTGCTAGGAGGAAAATCGAGGTCACTCTATCAGACAGTGTCCGCAGTGAGACCTCCCGTATACGCAAGTCGCTGCGATTGCTCGCTCCTGGCAAACAGACAGCTCTGTCAAACGAAAGGGGAAATCTCGATAAGATCCGCCGAGCTCTACTAGATGGGCGAAAGATCAGATTTCATTATTCGAAAAGAATTACGGATTCCACGGGGAGCCGCCATAGCGAACGTACCGCCGCTCCCTATGGCCTTGTACTCGTTGAAGGGTCTTGGATGCTTGTGGCCCGGTGTGATCTACGCCAAGACATCCGCCATTTCCGGTTGTCCCGAATAGCTGAACTTATCGAACTGGACGAAGGATTCGAACTCCCTGCGCATTTTGACTTAAGGGAGTATACCCCTTTAGATGATCGCCAATTGCGAGTCTTCCTTCGATTTAACCATGACATTGCAGATAAGGTGAAGGAATCGAACTATCATTACATAGAGGATATGAAAGAGCATCAAGATAGATTGGATGTGGTCTTACGCGTTCGTCAGCTGGATGAATTGCTGCAATGGGTGCTTGGCTGGGGAGCGGGCGTAATCGTGTTGGAACCCAAATCATTCCGAAATCGGATTCGCGAGGAAGCCCAAAAAATTCTAAACCGCTACTGACATAACGTTGTCAGTAGCGGTTTTTTATAATTGGACATGTAAATGTAAAGGAGATAGATGAGTAAGAGTATGTTTTGCAACGGCTGAGGGACACAGTCAAACCTATTATTAGGAAGGATGATATCTTGTGAATTTCGCTTCTGTACGCATCATTACTGACGACGTGGATCGTCTCGTCGCGTTCTATGAGAAAGTCATGGGGGTTGCGGCGGAGCGACCCGCCCCCGTATTTGCCGAACTCGTTGCGCCATCATGCACCCTTGCAATCGGCCACTCCCAGACGGCGCAGCTATTCGGCGCCGGTTCCGTAGTGGAGGCCAATAATCGCACTGTCATTATTGAGTTCCGCGTCGACGATGTCGAGGCCGAATATGTGCGCTTGAAGCCATTTGTCGATAATTGGGTAAAGGAACCGACCACGATGCCGTGGGGGAACCGTTCTATGCTGTTCCGCGATCCCGACGGCAACCTTCTTAACCTCTTCGAGCCGGTGACCGAGGATGCGATTAAACGGTTTAGAGATAGACATTGACAGACAGTAAAGGATGGCCTTCAAACTTGCCGTTACAGACAGCGCGGAGAACCTTATCATAAGTAACGGAGGTTTTTGCATACATAAGTATGTTTCATAATAATTCCATCAAAAAAGTCCCTCATTGATTATTCATGTGCAACACTGGGCAGTACATGAATATGCATCAAAATACCCTCCAAATCTGCGGGATTAGAGGGTATTTTGATTCGAGCATAAGAAATTTATTCTCGGATACCGCAAGCTCATACGGATTAAAACTGTTCAACTTACTTCTCCCGGTGCTGCTCATGTGATTCATCAGCAGCGCAATATTTTGTACATAAGGATTAAAATGTTTACTAGAGCTTATAAAATCTTAACCCTGCTTTCTCTGAATTACTACCTTTCCCCTCTTAGGATTTGTTTCGCACCTGTGGTACGCTTCGGCTAATCCTTGAGATGTAAATGGGAAAATCCCGCTTAAATGAACCTTTAATTTTTCTTCATGTACGTTTCGAAGAATGGATAACAAATCATCGTGGTTTGGCTCTGCATGAACAAATTGAGCTTCGATTCCGCGAATTTTGGGATGTTCATTAATTGCCATGGCTACCAGTGAGATGAGCTTGCCTCCATCCTTCAAAACAGAGTAGCTTTTTCGCCCAGTTTCACTTATCTTCGCATCCAGAACGGTAGCTGATCTATCCATAACCATATCCAGTACAATATCTACTGGACTACTTATAGCCTTTGTGAAATCAGTTTTGGTATAATCAATTGCCTCGTCGGCACCTAACTGTCGCACAAATTCATGGTTAAATTCACGGGCTGTTGCAATCACATATGCACCTGCTTGTTTGGCGAGTTGAACAGCAATATGTCCCACACCGCCTGCGCCTGCATGAATCAGAATACGCTGTCCAGGTTGTAGTTTGCCATACTTAAACAAAGACTGCCAGGCAGTCAATCCAACCGTTGGCAATGCAGCAGCTTCATGAAAAGATATCCCTGGTTGGATTATCGCAAGTGCGTTTTCTTCCACTGCTACATAATCTGCATAGGCCCCACCATTATTAATAGGAATACCCATAACACGATCGCCAAGTTTGAAATGAGTTACCTTACTTCCAACCTCAGTGACCACACCCGCAAAATCTGCACCGAGAACATACGGCAACTGAACTGGCAAAATATCCTTAACAGCCCCAGAACGTAGTACATAATCTGCTGGATTTATCGAAGCAGCATACATTTCCACTAGCACCTGTGTTTCTGTAATTACTGGCACAGTTATCTCTTTATCTTGTAAAACTGCTGGAATTCCGTACTCTTTTAAAACAATTGCTTTCATAATAAATCCCTCCTATTTTTTAAATTTGTTTCAAACAATGAATGATTTATAAACACTTGTTTACTTATTAACAACTGTCTGATATCGTGATATTAACAAAGTTACTTCTTCACTTCAATCGTTAAAATAACTGCATTTGATCATTAATTAACAAAATTCGATTCATCGTTCAATAACTAATAAATATTTCATGAACCCAAATGCATATGGTTAAATCCATTGGAAAAATTTTACGATATATTTTAAGGAGGGTCTTATGGATAGACGAATACTAAAAACACAAAAAGTAATTATCGGGGCTTTTATCGAACTGCTCTCAGAGAAAGAATTTGAAGATATTACAATTAGTGAAATAGCAGATCGAGCTGATGTTAGCCGCGGGACTGTTTACTTGCATTACATTGACAAGTTCGATTTGTTGGATAAATGTATCGATATTTATTTTAAAAAATTATTTGAAAGTTGCATGACTCTCGACGGCACTGCGCTTTTACTTTCCAAATCCATTATGATCCGCACATTTGAGTATTTGGAACAACATGCTTTAATATATACTACTCTGCTGGTTAACAAAGGAATCCCTGCGTTCAGAAACCTCATGATGAATGTGATTCTAGGGAACCTTAGTGAGCTGATCGATGTCAGTAGCATAAAACAAGATATGAACAAGGAGGTGATGTTACAGTTTTTGGCTTCGGCTATTGTTGGTTTACTAGAGTGGTGGATTATCCAGTCAATACCCATTCCAGCTAAGGATATAGCAGAACAATTGTGGTCACTGCTGGAACGTATTCAAGTTATGCCTCATTTACCGGATTCTAATTAATCAGACAGTAGGGTACAAGGACACTATCCCTTATATATCTAGGAGGAAGTGCTAGCAATATAGGCCGAAGGGGTTCTAATAAAGCAAATTTCCTCAAATTAAAAACTGCAGTTAAAGTGATACGGTGAACCGTATCACAAGTAGGGCGAACTATATTATTGCGATTTCACTACTAGGTTTGGCTCTGCCAAACCTAAAATATCCACAACAGTAGCTCCATCTCTTCTGTACAATGAGGAAGTTAATCTGAAAGAAAAATGCTCAGTACCTTTTTTGGCTACAGGGATAATGGTCACAGACGTACAACCTTCGTCATGGACATACGCATATAGCACTGCTATAATGGACGTATGAACACATATGACAAAATATTGGCAGCTGCTCTTAAGGTACTCGAAGAGGAGGGTGGAGCCCAATTTTCGACGCGAGCCGTAACTGCGATCGCGCAGGTTACGGCTCCTACACTCTACCACCATTTTGGAAATGCCGATGGACTCCTAAGTGCAGCTATAGTGGAAGCGTTCAAACAGTTATTTGAAAGCAAGATTGCCGCAGTGGAGTCCACCATTCCAGAGAGGGCTCTTCGTCAAGGATGGGATGACTATGTCCGCTTCGCGGCAGCCCGTCCTCGGATTTATTCGGCGATGATGGGGCGGTTGCTCGAGGGCGCCCATATCGAGGCGGCAGATCATTCGTACCAAGCACTAGTGCAAAATATTCAGAGAGTCGCCGCCGAAGGCAAACTGGCTGTGTCAGCCCAGGCTGCGGCAGATCTGGTCTGGGCTTCCGCCAATACGGCCTCTTGGCTCTATGTGACCGCCCAGATTCGTAAGGCACCCCCACCCCAACCCGACGTCGTTGATCTCATTCGGGAAAGCGTAATGCAGATCATTTTGATCCAAAGGCCGAACGCCGATTCAAAATGAGGGATTCGATGACAGAGCCTGGAGACTCCAGGCAAAGCCCCAATTTAGAAGACGCATAAGAAAGATCGCCTATCCAACCTGGACCTCCAGAGGATGGCGATCTTTTTATGTTTGGAGGATGCGAGCATTAGTTCTCTTGGATTTGTGTTGTGTGATAAGTGAAATGTGGTACGCCGAGTGCATCACGCAACGCCCGGCAAAACGATATCCAGACCGCACGGACAACTCTTTAGAAAATGTATAGCACCGCTATAGACATTTTTATATAGCAGTGCTATAATGTTGGTATAGCAGTGCTATACAGTGATTCATATCTTATCCAACTTAGGAGGGTTACGATGTCATTCAAAACTCAAGAACTGGTCGTCGTCACAGGTACGTCCAGCGGTATCGGTAGGGCTACCGCGGAGCAGCTCGCCGCTGAAGGATTTCACGTTTTGGCGGGGGTTCGTCGTCAGGAAGACGCCGACAAAATCAAACGCAAAAATATCGAGCCGGTGATCGTCGATGTTACCAATATCGACACACTAAAGACGCTGGCCGAACGGGTGGAGAAAGATCCGCTTGGTCGCCCTTTGCGGGCAGTGGTTAACAATGCCGGCATCGCCGTTAATGCGCCTCTCGAGATGGTTCCGCTTGATGAATTGCGCCGCCAGATCGAAGTCAGCGTGATCGGACAGGTCGCGGTTATTCAGGCACTCACCCCGGCGTTATTGAACAGCGGCGGACGCGTGGTCAATATCGGCTCCGTTGGCGGCAAGGTCTCCATGCCCGGATTCGGAATTTACTCGGCTGCGAAGTATGCGATGGAAGCGATCAATGACAGTCTTCGCAGGGAGATGTCCTCGTTTGGATTCAAGGTTATCATGATCACTCCGGGTGGTGTCAGCACTGGCCTGTCGGAGCAAGGGATTACAACAGCGGAGCGGCTGGCCAAGTTGATGACGCCGGACCAGCACCGACGCCATGATCGTCTTTTTGACGCCGTGAAGGCTCAGGCTGAAACGTGGGCAAAGGACGGTATCCGCCCTGAGAAAGTGGCAGCAGTGATATCACGCGCAATCCACGAAAGAAAGCCACGCACCCGCTATACGGTCGGTCGCGATTCGGCACTGCTGACCCGACTGGTCCGTATTCTCCCAGACAAACTCCTCGACCGGATGCTCCGCAGCCAGATGAAACTGCAGTAACGGGCATTTTAACGAATCCTCTTGCACAGAAAGCTAAAATGGGGGAATGAAATATGCCACAAAACAAGTTTGAACATGCCATTATTGTAGGTGGATCTTTAGGTGGTCTAATGATGGGGCTTGCGTTATCTCGTTCTGGTTATACAGTTACCATTCTTGAACGTGCAGATTCATCATTAAGAAATGGTGCTTTTATTCGTTTACACACAAAGCCTTATAGTAATAGTGAAATTGAACGAGAATTAAGACACTTGGCATCCAATGGTAACAACAATGTTGAAGCTTGGTCAGCCATTCAAGAACGTTTGCGCAATGCGGTTGCTAAAGAACGTGGTATTACCCTTCAGCACAATACACGAATTGTTAGTGTTGGGCAAAATGAATCATCTGCTTGGGCTACCAGTGATGAGGAGCAGACGTTTAAAGGTGACTTTTTGATTGGCGCAGATGGATATCGCAGTATTGTCCGCCGCTATTTAAACCCTGACAAACCATTTGCAGATTATGCTGGCTATCTGGTTTGGGTAGGGAAGGTGGACGAAGAACTGCTGCCAAAGAAAGACTGGAAAAAACGGAAACTTTCGAGCGCTTATTTCAACAATAGTGCTGCCGGTACACTGACAACTGCGGTGATGCCAGGTATAGAGGGGGGGACCAATCCTGGCCAGCGATGGATAGGTTTTTGCTGGTTTGATCATTCACATAATCAATTGCTGTCTGAGTTAGGGGTGTTAAAGGACGGGGTTGCCCAGCATTCCTTATACGGTGGAGATATTCCGGATTCGCTACTGGAAGAACTATCACAAACCAGCCAAGCAAATTGGAATAAAGAAGATGATGCAATTTTGCAAATCGCGATTAAGGACCGCAGTTTAATCGGGGCACCTGTTAATGAATACATCCCTAATATATTGTCAAAAGGAAGAATAGCCATGATCGGCGATGCAGCTCATACCATGTCACCAATGACTGGCGCAGGCTTTAATGACTCACTTGATGATACGGTTGCCATTATGGACTCCATTAAACAGTATCCGAATTCGATAACAAAAGCTTTGGGTGAATACCAAACACGTCGTTTAGATGTGGTTCGTCAAGATGTTCTTGGGGGCCAAGGCTTTAATCGTTCTTTTGGACGATTATAACAGCATTAAACTAAGCCATTGATACACTGGAATTTCAAGCATAAACGGGGAATTCCCCCATTTGAGAAAACGGTAAAGCAAAAAATACGAAGTATTTATAAATTAGGAGGAATTAGTATGAACGATACAAAGAACCCTTACGTTACTGTACTCTGGGAGGCGAGAGCTAAGGCAGGGAGAGAAGCCGAGATGAAGGCATTCATGACTGCTGCTGTCACCCCGTCGCGCAACGACCTGGGCAACATTGACTACGAGGCTCACGAGGTAGAAGGCCAGCCTGGCACATTCATCATCTACGAGCGCTGGGAAAACCGGGATGCTCTCGATCGGCACCTGAGCGCCCCCCGGATGCAGGAACTGGTGCCCCAGCTTTTAGAACTGATGGAGGGATCCATTGAGGAAGGGATTCGACTCCTGCAGCCGTTCCGCCCAGCGCAGTAAAGCGCAACACCGAGCGGAACTCATTAAGTTCTGCCGGAAAGCGTGAGAGATATTTTCGTGAGCGGTTAAAGACTTTAGTGGAGGAGGCAAAACGTTGGCAACGATCGATGATTTTGCAGCACTAGATATTCGTGTCGGAACGATTAAGGAAGCGGAGTTTTTTGAAGAAGCAAAGATCCCTGCGATAAAGCTTAAGATTGATTTTGGACCGGAGATCGGGATGAAATCCTCAAGCGCACAAATAACTAAGCGGTATAAGGCTGAAGAATTGGTAGGGAAGCAAATTATAGCGATCGTTAATTTTCCTCCTCGGCGTATTGCAGGATTCAAATCGGAGGTATTAGTTTTGGGAGGCGTTTCGGAAAAAGGAGATGTCATTCTATTGAAGCCGGATATTGAAATACCCAATGGTACTCCTATTGCGTAAGCTATTGCAGTAAGCTTGAACAGAAAAGAGGATGTACGCTTACGAATTCTCGGATTGGGGCCGCCGACCAAGTGCGCTGAATGCGACGAGAATGCGGAGTACCTGATGGTCTGACCATCACCGCATAGGGGTATGAATAAGATAAAATGAGACGAGTCCTGCGGATGCGGGGCTTTTTGGTGTGAGTGAAGAAGAAGATTGGTCAGCGACTTATCACATATTAGGGAATAAGTGGGCGTGTTATACTTGACATTAACTTTGCTTAACATAGTACCGGAAGAGGTGGAAACATGTAAGTCTTAGCCGCAGAATACAATATTCGAATTATCCCAATAAAATATAACGCAGCCTGCTATACGTCCGATATGGCCGGTTGCCAGGATACGTATAGCATCGCTTGTGTTTACGATAAGGAGATTAACGGCGATGAACTTAACATGGGACTTGGAGAGTCTGTATTCCTCATTCCAGTCGGAGAAATATCAAAAGGATTATAAGCATGCAGCAGAGCTTGCAGATGAACTTGGTGCGAGAGCAAAGCTTCATTTACACACTCAAGAGAAGGCTGCGATTCTAACGGAAGATTTTCTTAGGCAATATAATGCATTCAGGAGCGTGTATCTGTGCTTATTCAGCTATGCAGAACTGGTATTCAGCATTGACAACGGGAATACAGAAGCTGCAAATCAGATGGATGTATTGGAAGAAATGGCCGCGGGTTCCGAAGAAGCTCTAGCAAGTTTCAGCAAATGGCTGGCAAGCATGAGTGGGGAAGAGCTTGATACTATTATTGGCTCGGGTGAGTATGTGGGTCGGCATGCTTTTTATTTGCGTCAGCTGCAGCAGCAGTCAAGGTATTTGCTCAGTGAAGAAGCTGAGGCAGTCATTGCCCGGATGCAGCTTACCGGCGCCAAAGCGTGGGAGAGGCTGTACATGAAGATACAGTCTACCTTGCGTGTAGAGGTGGAGATGAAAGGGGCAGCGCATCAGCTGTCTTTGACGGAGCTGTGCAATCTGGTGTACGACCATGATTCTCAGGTTAGGCAGGCGGCATATGAAGCGGAAGCCAAGGCTTGCCGCAGTGTTGCCGAACAGAGTGCAGCTTGTCTTAATGCGGTGTGTGGAGAGGCGATAGGAATCTATGAGCTAAGAGGGTACAAATCGCCGCTGCATAAAGTACTGGAGACCTCACGTATGGATCAGGAGACGCTGGAAGCAATGCTGCAAGCGATTAAGGAGAGCCTGCCTGCCTTTCATCAGTATTATCTTCACAAAGCAAAGCTTCTGGGCCACGCAGGACCGCTCCCTTTCCATGATATCTTTGCTCCGGTTGGCGAGGATTCTTCCGTCAAATTTAGCTACCCGGAGGCACAAGAGCTTATTGTTGCCGGGTTTAACTCGTTCAGTACAGAACTGGGTGCGTTCGCCCGCAAGGTATTCATCTCCAGATGGATTGATGCGGAGTCACGGGCAGGAAAAGGGAACTTTGGCATGTGCATTGATATCGCACCAATCCAAGAGAGCCGGATTATAACCAGCTTCACCGGGAGCTATATGGATGTTGGTGTACTGGCGCATGAGATTGGTCATGCCTACCATAGCAGCTGTCTTGCCGGAAAGACTATGGTCAATATAGATTATCCGATTCCGATTGCCGAGACGGCGTCGATCTTTTGTGAGGGTCTGATTAATCAAGAGTTACTGCTGAGTGCATCGGAAGGAGAAGTCTTGCCGATCCTGGAGCGGAGTCTCTCGGATGCCGGTTATTATATCGTTGATTTCTATGCCCGTTATCTGTTTGAAAGCCAGCTTTATGAGCATAGGAAATCAGGCTCGCTAACGGTGGAAGAACTGAACAGCCTGATGCAGGATGCCATGTCTGCGGCCTATGGAAGCAGTATTGACCCGGATTCTATTCATTCCTACCAGTGGGTTAGCAAGGCTGGTTATTATATGACAGGCAATGAGTTTCTGAATTTCCCGTATTCGTTCGGGCTGTTGTTCTCTAAAGGGCTATTCGCGCAGTATAAGAAACGTGAAGGCGGATTCGCCGAGCAATTTCAAGCCTTCCTGGCCGCCAGCAGCAGCACCATGGTTGCAGATGCCGGGCAGTTAATGGGTATCGATGTGCGTTCACCAGAGTTCTGGAGAGATGCGCTGGCCTTGATTGGGGAAGATATTCAGCGCTTCGTTGGGCGTTCTGAAAAATAATAACAACAGGAAATGACAAGCATTTAGTAAACCTGAACATGCACAATGTCATTAAGATTAACTCAAAGACAGATCTGGAATAAGAATTTGGTAAGCTCTCTAAGTTGGGGAGCTTTTCTTTTTGTCTTTAGATGACAGGGTGAGAGCTTTATAATAGTAATTACAGATGATAATGGGGGGAGACTCATGAATAAACGGCAAGATATTTTAAATACTTGGATTACGATCGAGCAGTTATCCGAAGGTTCTATTAATAAAAAAGACAAATCGCTAAAGCTCATACATACAATGGAAGAGGATTGGAATCAGTTTTTTTCAGACTTTTTAATGAAGCAAAAAGAACAACAAGATGTATCAGATAAGTTCTTTAAGAAATCGGGCTTAGCATTATATTTCGATATTTTTGATTTTCAAGAAGTTGTTGAACTATTGAGGGAGAAATACAAGATTGCTAAAACCTACGAGGAAGTTAGTAAATCTGACAAATTCACCTTCTCTATCTATTTTGATAACGAATTGAATTTTCTAGCAGACAAATTGTTTTATACAATGAGTGGTTATATCCGCCAACATGGTGAATTACCGAAAGATTTTTTGAAAGTTGAAAACGTATTTAGAGAAGATTTAAACAGCAAATTTGAAGAAGGTTTTCATACCACCATCTCTGAGCTTTTTCATAAATATCATATTTCCACAGAAAATTTCCGCTATGCATTTGTGAAAAACCTGGATAACGGAGATGTAAATCTACATTCGTTCTTTATTGAAGATCTGAACAAAGCAAAGACAATCACTAATAAAAATTTGGATCGATATTTTAATGGCTTTTCGGGACATAGGCACAATCTGGATGGCAATAAAGAGTCCGTTCATTTTAACCCCCGAATTTTCGAGACAACTATTTTACAACCTAAGTTCTATCCGCTCGGGCGGTTCCCAAGTAATCCTGGTTTCGCGCTTTCATTTATGCAGCAGGTTGCGGTGAATCTTGCTTTAAATGATAAAAATGATATTCGTAGTGTCAATGGCCCGCCAGGAACAGGGAAAACAACACTGTTAAAAGATATTTTTGCTGATTTAGTCGTACAACAGGCAACGGAAATTATGCAGCTTTCTGATAAAAGGATTAAAGGGAGTCTGGTTTATTGGAAAGATTTTAAGCTTGGTGTTTTACCACATTCCATTTCAGATAAAAACATTGTTGTTGCAAGTTCAAACAATGGAGCGGTCCAAAATATTGTTAAGGAGTTACCAAAGAAAGAAACGATTGCGGGCGATTTTCAAAAGCTACTAGATGAAGCAGATTATTTTAAAGAGGTTTCCAATTCTAAATTAACCTGTGAAGGTTTTGGACAGAATCGCGAGATTAAAAGTGAGTTTTTACATGAGGAAAATTGGGGTGTGTTCTCGTTAGAGGGCGGCGCGTCAACAAACATGAACAAGTTACTTTTAACCATTGAAGCAATCGAAAAAGATTTAGAGGATCATGATCAAGCGAATACAGGTGAAAGTGTATATCAAGAATTCTCCCGTCTGTATGCTGAATTAAAAATCGAAAGAGATAAAATGCAAGACTATAGCGAGAAAATGTATGCTCTTCGAAAATTAAAAACCAAGCATAAAGAGCAAATGTTTGCATTTGAACAAGAAGAAAAAAAGAAACGAACAGATTTAATCTCACAGGAAGAAGAAGCGAGACGTGAACTAGAAAGACTGGGACAAGAAATTGAAAATCTCCAAGAGGATTGGTCAAATGCTTCTGTTGAGATAGAAAACCTAATTGATCTACAAGCTCAAGCTAAAAGGAATTATGACGTAGTTGCTTCTCAAAAGCCAAGTTTTTTGTGGCTTCAGAAAATATTTAATAAGGCAAAAGTTGAGCAGTACTTCAAAGATCTGAATAATGCGAATGATCATTTAAATGATCTATCTAAACAAAAAACGAAATGGTTAAATGACCGTAGGCGACTCGAAAATAGGTCAAGGGAAAATGTTGCGAAAAGTGAGTATGTTCAAAAACAAACTCAGGACACAAGAGCTAACTTCGATCGATGGATGATCAAACAACAAAATGGTTTTAAAAAAGTGGAACGAGAAATTGTATTGTTAGAAAAACTCAAGTATCAAAGTGGCATTAAGGTACCAGATTTTTCACAATCGTATGATGAGCTGCAAAAGTCTAATCCATGGTTTACAGTGAAATTCCGTAAATTACAATCAGAGCTATTTATTTCAGCTTTAAAAGCTAGAAAGCAATTCCTGTATGAAAACAGAAGGAATTTAAAAGCCGCGAGAAATATTTGGAATAGGCAGTCTGAATACTTGGGAAAAGAGAATGGACAGCAGCTAATTTCAGAATCATGGAATTGGTTGAATTTCACGATCCCCGTTGTCAGCACTACTTTTGCTAGTTTTGGTCGAATGTTTAAAAATCTTAATGAAGATTCAATAGGTAATCTGTTTATAGACGAGGCGGGTCAAGCACTGCCACAAGCTAGTGTGGGTGCCATTTTTAGAAGTAAAAAGGTTATGGTCGTTGGGGATCCATCACAAATAAAACCCGTAATGACGCTAGGTTCAAATGTTTTAACCTTAATTGGAAGACACTATGAAGTCGATGAGAAATTTGTTTCTGCTGATGCGTCTACTCAAACCATTGTGGATGCCACAAGTCAGTATGGTTTCCAAAAAAATGAGGATGAATGGATTGGCATACCCCTTTGGGTACACAGACGCTCGAACTATCCGATGTTTACGATTTCAAATGAAATTTCGTATGAGGGGTTGATGGTACAAGGTAAATCAGCAGATGAGGCACAAGGGAAATCACAATGGTATGATTCAACCGGTAAAGCAAATGATAAATTTGTTAAGGAACAAGCTGACTTATTGAAAAGAATGATTGATAAACGTTTGCAGGAAGATCCGGATTTAGCGGATGAAATCTATGTGATCACCCCATTTAGAAATGTGGCTTATAAGCTTGCCCAGGTTTTAGATGAAATTAAATTCACAAAACGAGAAAACGGGAAGACAACGAATATTGGTACAGTTCATACTTTTCAAGGGAAAGAAGCCAAAGTCGTCTACTTTGTTCTTGGAGCGGACTCTGATAGCAGTGGGGCAGCAAGATGGGCTGTCTCTGATCCCAATATGATGAATGTTGCAGCGACGCGAGCTAAAGAAGAATTTTATGTGATTGGCGATAAGAAATTGTATGCCTCACTCGGTAGTGAAGTGGCAAATAAAACGATGTCAATTATTGACGATTATAACAATAATAAGGTCGGGAATGATGGTTAGGCGAAGTTCTCCAAGTTGGAGTAGATTCGAAGGGAGTTTCCTTTAATAGTATATTAATTATATTTTATAATCTGGAGAAATCACTCAACATAAATGTAACTCGTTGCCTTTATCCTCTGTCTATGAAAAAAGATCCTATCTCAAAACCAACTCCTACCCACTCTCCCGATATCTATGCTTTAATAAAATGAGCAGTATTAACAAGAAGCGTTGAAAGTGGGATTCTATGAAGCGACTAACGATTGGCCTGTTCGCCCATGTGGATGCAGGTAAGACAACTTTTGCGGAACAGCTGCTGTACCATACGAACAGTATCCGGTCGCGGGGGCGGGTGGATCATCAGGATGCGTTTCTGGACAGCCATGACATCGAGCGGGCAAGGGGCATTACGGTGTTCGCAGATCAGGCGGTAATAGAATATAAAGGAGATAGCTATTTCTTAATAGACACGCCCGGACACGTCGATTTCTCCCCGGAGATGGAGCGGGCGATTCAGGTCATTGATTATGCCATCCTGATTGTAAGCGCAGTTGAAGGTGTCCAGGGTCATACGGAGACGGTCTGGCAGCTGCTGCGTAAGCATCGGATTCCGACGTTCTTCTTTATCAACAAGACGGATCGGATCGGCGCGGATGCAGACAGAACCGAGGCGGATATCCGTCAGCAGTTGACGGGGGAAGTATGCTGCATTACACAGAGCTTCGCTGACGGCATAGTCGGCGAGCCGCTGCGGGAGGCCATGGCGGAGCGGGACGAAGCCTTGCTAGAAGCATTCCTGGAGGGGAGAGAGGATTCCGGCTTCTGGCTGGAGACCTTGCAGAGGATGATAGCGGCGGGTCTTCTCTTCCCCTGTGCTTACGGCTCTGCGCTTCAGGATACAGGCATCATTGAATTTCTGGATCAGCTGCATCTACTGGCGACAACCACTTATGACGAGAATGCTTCGTTCCAGGGGCGGGTTTATAAAATTCGGCACGATGCAGGCGGTGCGAGACTCACATTCATTAAGGCGCTGGGTGGTCGGCTGAAGGTGAGAGAACAGCTTAGTTACGAGAGCGACGGGGTTCAATATGATGAAAAAATTACGCGGATCTTCTTGTTTAACGGCGTTAAATCGCAGCCGGTGGAACAAGTAGAAGCTGGCGATTTGTTTGCGGTTGCCGGATTGTCCGCCGCCGAGGCCGGACAAGGCCTAGGGTCGATATCAGACAAGTTAGCTTACGATTCGGAGCCGACGTTACAATCGAAGGTAGTATTCGACAATTCGATACATGTACAGAAGGTGCTCGGTGCTTTTCGCACGCTGGAGGCGGAGGAGCCGTCTCTGAACGTTGTTTGGGATGAGAAATTGCAGGAGATTTCTATCCGCGTCATGGGATTGATTCAACTGGAAGTCCTGGAGCAGCTTGTTAGAGAGCGGTTTGGCTTTGCTATCTCTTTTGGACAACCGGAAATCTTGTATAAGGAAACGATTCAATCTGCTGTGAAAGGGTACGGCCACTTCGAACCGCTCAGGCATTATGCGGAAGTGCATTTGCTGATTGAACCGGGAGCAAGGGGCAACGGCATCATGTTCGATAGCAGATGTCATGCCGATGATCTGAATGTCAGCTATCAGAATCTGATTCGGAATCATCTCTATGAACGGGAGCATCATGGACTGCTGACCGGCATGCCGGTCACCGACGTGAACATTACGCTACTGAGGGGCCGCGCGCATAAAGAACATACCCATGGCGGCGATTTTCGTGAAGCTGCCTTTCGAGCACTACGGCAGGGACTGGAGAAGGCGGACAACGTGCTGCTGGAGCCCTATTACGATTTCAAAATCAAGGTCGCTATCGATGAAATGGGCAGGGTGCTGTCCGATATTCAGCGTGCTTCAGGTATTTTTAATCCACCGCAGACAACCGGAACGCAAGCGGTGGTCACGGGCAGGGTGCCCGTGTCGACTTTCATGAACTACAGTGCCGAATTTGCATCTTTTACGCATGGACGAGGCAGTATCCGCTGCGTGTTCAGCGGCTACGATCGCTGCCATAATACGGAGGAAGTCATAGGGCGGATGGGCTACCGCAAAGGGGCAGACCCACTGTATACCTCCTCCTCTATCTTTTGCGCCAAGGGGGCGGGTTACTCGGTGCCATGGGATGAGGCAGAAGCCAAGATGCACCTTGAATTAGAACCTTGAATGAGCATGCTCTAATGGGGATGAAACTCCAGGTAGGAGAGCGAAAACCCATACCTCAAGTGACGGTAGAAATGTTGTAGTGAATGCAAAATAGTTCAAAAGAGGGTGTCTCAAAGCCGAAAAATAACGGAGAGATACCCTCTTTTATCATGAGGGAGTGAATCGCCCATATTTCCAGGATTCAGGTAGAAAGTAGGTAGATTTAGGACAAACAATTTTTATAATGGAAATAAGATATATATTTTATAGGGCTAAGGGGCGAATGTCATGAAACCGACGCAAGGAATAGAGGCGCTGGCGGCAGAGATTGCCGATGTGGCTAGGACATCCTTTCGTACTCTTTTTGAAAATGGTGAACGTTACTATTACTGCACGCTATTTACTACTGGAGAGGGACATGCGCCAAGCATCTCCGCCTGGTCATGGGAGGCCTTGGAGAGGGAAGCGGCCAGGCAAGGAGACGAAAGCGACACGCCGGGATCAACGATCGCGGAACTCATCAAATGGTCCTATGCCGATTCACCCTATTGTTGTTTCAGGGATGAGAACTTCGATGATGTTAAACAATTGTTTATGAAGCGTCCTTCTATTGCGGAGCTTGAAGCTGACGCATGGAAGCGTGAATTTGATTCGAGGCTGAAGGCCATGGAGCTGGCGATGAAAATGCTCGATGATGAAGGCGTGTTTGCCTTGAATCAACCGCGAGAGGCTGTATGCGTCCTTGTCGAGGTCATGCCGCCGGATGAGATCAATACCGAAATCGCCCTACGTTTGAATCGGGCGGAGTCTCCGGCTATGCAAGCATGGCTGGTGGAAGCGGCGGAGTGAGGGCATTCGCGTTTCTTGAGGGAGATGTTGTAAAATGCCTAATCATCAAGCGATTTTTGGCGTGCGTATGCCCCATTCGCACAAGCAGGCAGCCCGCCCCTGACGTAAACTGAATTATAATCAGTGAGCGAGGTGAACTTCCATGGCACAATCGAAAGAGATGCGTGCACGGGCTAAGAAGTTTCAGGGCCGTCCGGTCTGTGTCACCCTGCACAGCGGAGAGACTTACGTCGGCTACATCACCGACGTTAATCGCGGCGGCTTGACACTTGCCAGTGCTGGAGCTCCCCCACGCGCTTCTTCCGGGAGGCAAAATTCCCGATCTCTCAAACGCAGAGCCAGTTCGCATGCCTCGGGCGTCCGTCTCAGCAACCGGAAAAGCGGCGCACGTAAACCGTCTGGCCGTTCGCGCTCCCGTAAGCCGGACGCCAAGGTGTCGGCATTCCTGCCGATGATGGGCTCGCTGTTAGGCGGCCTTGGCGGCTCCACTGCAGGTGCAGGAGGGCTTGGCGGTATGCTCGGCGGCGGCTTGCGGCTGTTCGGCATGATCCAGAAATTTGTCCCGGTCGTGAAGATGGGCTACGGCATGATCAAGTCCATTCGCCCGTTTCTCGGCGCCGTTAAAGGCTTGATGCCCTCGGCCAGTCCGGCCACGCCGGATAACGAATAATCGTATATCTATGAACTTTAAGCTCCCTTTGAGTGGTCAAAGGGGGCTAGTCCACAAACCATTATCACTACCACTGTCTAACCCAAATCGGTTTTAACTTGGAATAGCCCATTTCCTTTAGTAAATCCCAGGCATTATCCAGAACGTGAGGCTTCCCCTGGACCCAAATTTCTTGTCGTTTTGCCATCAAGTAAGAGATGATTTCAGCAATATGTTTGGGTTTACCTAGATGGAGGACAGTTTCTATTTCATTATTTTGGGCTGAAATGTCATAAAAGGACCAAAAAGTATGAGGCTCTTCTTCAGGAGGATTCGCCTGAAAGATGAGCGTGATTTTGATGTTTTTATTCTCTTTCGGAGATAGGTTTAGGATGAAGCGAGACCCGCCTGAGTACCAATAAACGAAGGCATAACCGTCGACTGTAATATTTCTTAATTGGCTTTTCATTACTTTCTCCCTCACTATATGTTGTTTAAAATGAGCTGCGTTTGATGAGTTTAATTAAATAATTATGTCGTTAATTTCCATGAAATGAGGAGTGGCTTACATGAATAACAAGGTGATTATAGTCTAATCCACATATAGGTTCCATTCATATGGATTTTTCCTGTGGTACTCTAGATACATATCATTTTAAAGAGGTATGACCCATAGAAAAAATAATAAAATTACTGGATAAGCAAACAAAGGAAACCTGGCTATGGTCAACAGGAGGGTTCAAATATGTGGTTTGGGAAGAAAGAAACGCAACTGGATCGAATAAAAAACAAACTGAGTCAAGCCATGCGCAAAGACGCGGATTTCTCGGTGTTTGGAGCATCCTCACATCAATATAGGGTTAAAGAGAAGCTTACAGCAAAAGAGCTGGCGGACTGGCAAGCCCACAATCAGGTCACACTTCCTGAGCCTTATGCGCAATTTTTAACGAAAATCGGCAACGGTGGTGCTGGCCCCTACTATGGAATTTATTCAATTGAAAAGGCAACTTCCTACACCGAGCGCCAGGCGCTCCTTGCCAAATCCGTTCTGCATCCCGGGATGACCAAAGAGGAATGGAACCATCTAATTGAGCCCCTGACCAAGGATGAGGACATTTCCGATGAGGAATACGACGACACCTGTAATAAGGTGTTGGGCGGTATGTTGTGCATAGGCACCCAAGGCTGCGAATATGATATGTATCTCGTACTTAAAGGGAAATACAGGGGGAGAATTGTGTACACCTCCGATTTTCATCCCGATCATCCTTTTTTCTTTGTCTATGAAGACAGCTTTCTGGACTGGTACGAGCATTGGCTGGATGAAATTATTCTGGATTATGATATCGGGTGGTTTGGCAGTCGAATGCCGGGTGATGAGAATGCGCTGATCCAGATTTATCAGAGCGCTCCAAACGAAGAAATCCAAGCAAAAGCGCTTGATGGAATGTTCAAGTTTAAGAAAGTCTCTCAGCCAACCCTTGCTTTTTTGAAAAATATTGCGGAGCAAAGCCCAAAAAATCGGACCACAGCCATTTGGCTCATCTGCAAAACTTCTTTTGACGCGGGTAGAAAATATCTTCTGGAGCTGTTGCAATCGGATGAACATGAGGATTTTCTGCAAGCTTTACAGATTCTGCACGCTTCCAGTAAAACTGAGGATTTAACGGAGTTTATCCAAGTGATCTTGCAAAGGCTTGACAGGATTCACGACCCGGAAACGTTGCGTTATGCAGGGTATATCTTGGAAGATTACGGTGCGATTACTCTCCAGAACTTTGCGCCTTTCTTGTGTCACGCTGACCCGAAAATGCAGACCACTGCCATCTATGCCGCGCGCAGTTGCGAAAACAAGCAGGGAAGCTGGCAGATCATTGAACAGATGTTGATGGGGGGCGGCCCGCAGGTTCTGAATAACTCGATTTTATACTGGGGCATTATTCCACATGAGAAGTTGCTGCCTTACTATAAGGCGGTATGGCCGAAATATAAAAGCAATCCGAATTTCAGAGAAAAATTTATCGGTTGTTTGCGAGAACTGCATTTGCCAGATGATTATTTCGACAAAGACGAATCGTAATGAAGGTGTACATGAACCACCCCAAGGTTGTCTCCTCCATTCATACAGAGGTTTTGTTTTTCCATAAGCACTAATAAGAAAGTGGACTAAATGCTAATGCTTGATAGAATATCATTCTATATTGTTGTATTCAGGATTTTATTAAGGCAGATTGGAGAGGTAAAATGGGAAATACGGATAAGTTTGAAATGATAGCTAATGTATATGACACTTCTGAAAGAATTCAGATTGCAAAGGCATCATCTGATGCCATTCGTGAATATGTAGTTGACGCTAATAGTAAGAATGCTATTGATTTTGGGTGTGGAACGGGTCTTGTCGGAATGAACTTGTTAAACGATTTTAATTCTATGCTTTTTCTGGATACTTCACAAAACATGATTAATCAAATAAAACAAAAAATTACTGATTTTAATATTCAGAATGCAGATACAATATGCTTTGATTTTGAAAAGGAAGGTCTATCGGATCTTCATGCTGACTATATCTTTATGGCTCAGGTTCTGCTCCATATTCATGATGTTGAATTCGTTTTATCCAGATTATTTGATGTTCTAAATGAAGGAGGACATTTACTAATTGTAGATTTTAATAAAAATGAAAAAGTAGTTTCAGATATAGTTCATAACGGATTTAATCAAGAAGAGCTGGCTGACATTATGACTAAAATAGGTTATAGAGATATTCAATCCAAAACTTTTTATAATGGAAGTAAAATATTCATGGGACAAGATGCATCTATGTTTATTCTTGATTCTCGAAAATAAACTTTTAGGCAGAAATCAGCTCTCCTTATAGTCGGGATTCTAAGGTACAACGCAATAAAAGGCCGCCCCTTATGAGACAGCCCCATGCTTCTTGTACGGTGTTAAACTTATGATTCAATCTGTGCCTAGTAATGAATTAATTATGTTCAGGTGGCTTTTTTATAAACCAACCCAGCACCAGAATAAGTATTGCCAGAATAAATTCAATCCAAAAAACTGTTTGTAGACCGGAAACCATGCTTTGTGTCTTCTCATGCATCGCAGTGGGATTGAGCGAATGGTGAAGATAACGATTGGCTCCAGACGACATGATGCCGACGAACAATGCGATGCCAATTCCCCCTGCAATCTGTTGGAGCGTATTGTATATGGCTGTGCCATGAGAAACCAGGTGACGTGGAAGTTGATTTAATCCTGTCGTCTGAGCCGGCATGACGACGAACGACATGCCTAAGAATAAGAGGATATGATTGAAGAGAACGGAACCTTGTGTTGTATCACTGTCGATGCCGGTAAACAGCCACAACGATATGGCGATCAGGAACAGTCCGGGCACAATTACGAGTCTCGGCCCGAATTTATCGAGTAATCTCCCCGATACCGGCATCAGCATTCCGTTCAAAATGCTACCTGGCATTAGAAGTAAGCCTGTCGCGAATGCGGTCAACTTCATCACATCCTGCATATAGAACGGCAGCAATGTTGTTGTGGCGAATAGAACCATCATCAGAATTACAATCAATACCGCAACCAGAGAAAAAGTGGAATGCCGGAATACGGAAAGATCGATCAACGGCTCTTTGATCTTAAGCTGGCGCCATACAAGCAAGAGCAAGAAAAGGCTACCTATTGCAATCGATCCGTAACCTTCTGGCTCAAGAGAGACACTTGTTTGGCTGAAGCCATAGGTGACGCAGCCGAAACCGACGGTTGACATCACAATGGATACAAGATCGACCCTTGGCTTGGTCAGTTCTGTCACATTCTTTAAGTAAATGAATGCATAAGTCATCGAAAACAGTGCGACAGGAATCACCATGTAGAACAGCCATCGCCATTGAAAGGTATCGATAATTAAGCCAGACAAAGCCGGCCCGATGACAGGGGCGACCATGATGACCAGCCCCATGAGACCCATGGCGGCACCCCGGCGTTCTGGAGGATAGAGGGCGAGAATCGTATTCATCATCAACGGGATCAATAATCCTGTCCCGCAAGCCTGAACAACCCTGCCCATCAGCAAGATTCCGAATCCCGGGGATACTGCACACAAGCAGGTACCGGTCAAAAATAACGCCATCGCAGACATAAACATCTGGCGAGTCGTGAACCATTGCTGTAGTAATGCGGTCACCGGCACCAGTACGCCGATCACGAGCATATAACCCGTCGATAACCATTGTATGGTCGAAGCAGCAACGTTAAATTCTCTCATCAACGCAGGAAACGCATTGGTAAGTAAATTTTCGTTAAGAAACGCGACAAATGTACCGATGAGTAGAGCGGTTAATATTGCCCCTCTCTTCATTCCTCTTGCATCTTGAGCCTGATTGTCCATCTTCTACCTCCCGATTGTTCATTAAGTTCCGTCCATTGTTTGTATATCGCTTATCCCGCAACGCCTGAAGATCATTCTACGTGAAGTGGGGTGAATTGGAAAAAGCGAAATTGCTCAGCATACTCGGAAATTCATTCATATTTCGAAAGCATAAGGGGGGCTCCTCCACGGTGTCGCTCATTCGCGCATTATTTCTTGACAAGATGAGGTTAGGGGATTATGATAACGTGCCGGTCAACTCTACAAGGCAAATAGAATCAAAAAGGCTGACTTTTCGTAGTGCCTTGGCACCGGAATCGTCAGCCTATCGTGCAGATTATCCTACACCATCACTTTCTAACAAAGAATAAAAATTATCACGGTCTTGGTCATCAAATTTGCCAAGTGTCCGTACCCTAACAAATTCATGTCCGCCATACATGTCTATTTCCTCACCGTACCTATTGTAGAGCGCGATCATATTGCCATCCTGATTCAACTCCAAGTACCCGTAACATTTTGCTTCAGGTGCTTCACCGTAAAAGAGCATAAATTTGATTTTGATCACTCTGTGCATGCAGATCCTCCCTTCCTGTCTTTCGTATTGGCTTTGAATATATACAGTATTCTCCATAAAATGTCAACGGATAAGTTTAGAGTATCAGTCTTCAGATGATCGATACCTGCGAGCTTCACCTTCGATTTAATTATGACGTCGCGGAGCTTGAACATTTCGAAATCGGATATACGAGGAAGCCGAAAAAATGCTAAAACGCTACTGACATCCCGTTGTCAGTAGCGTTTTTGTATATTAGGAGCATGCGAATAGCGCAGTGTTTTGGAGATAGGGTGACCTTTCTCAAATCTTACCATAGAGGTGGAATTTATTATGAGCAATATCAATTGGGAAGTGGATCGGGACCACAGCTCCGTCGAGTTTTCGGTGACGCATTTAATGATTAATAGAATCAAAGGAGTATTCGAGCATTTCCAAGCGATCTTGAGTTTTGACCCCAACGATTTAACAACCATGGGTATTCAGGCTTCCATAGATGCAAATAGTATCACAACTCGCCAATCGCAACGAGATGAGCACCTGAAGAGCGACGACTTCCTTCATGCAGCCAAGTATCCAACCATTACGTTTCAAAGCACCAGCTGCGTCCTTGCTGGCGAAAGGCAATATGAACTTGCGGGCAATCTAACTTTGCATGGAGTAACAAAACCCATCACTTTTCATACCGTTTTTGAAGGACTAAACAAAGACCCTCGCGGCCGGGAACGTGTAGGATTTCATTCAACAGCCAGTATCGAACGCAATGAATTTGGCTTGACATTCAACTCGCATCTGGAAAAAGGCGGGATTGTTGTCGGGAATGAAGTGAGAATCGAACTTTATATCGAGGCAATTAAAATAGTAGATTAGCGGTCCTAAAGGCCATCCTTTTATCGGGATGGTCCTTATTCAAAAACTTGCCGCTACAAAAAGATGCCTTGGCGGCCTCATGTTGAGCCTTCCAAGCCTCCATCCGATTGATCTGGCTTGTAGCATAGCTTGGGGGGGATAGTTTTATCAACCTGCGTTATCCGACAATACATGGCCATTCCTTCTTTGGTTAGATGAGGCAGTATAAGGCTCCATAGGATGGACAAGATGTTTTTTGGATTTGTAAGAAATTTTTGGAGAAGAATTATTTCCTGTGTGCCATACATATTTATCGATAGTAAAGAAATAGACAAATCTTCATATTGCCCGGCATATAATTCTTCTTTCATAATTCCTTTATTAACAAACCCCTTAAATATGTTGGTAAAAAGCGTATAGAAATCATTAACAACCTTAATTTGCATTTTAGCTATCTCCGGATACAACTTAGGCAATTCTGTAAAACTGGAAAAATAAAAGAAATATTTTTTACGGAATGCATTAAGAATTAAAAACTGTTGATTCAGCCCTTCGATAGAAACCTCCGCTGAGAAATTTAAGTTTTGGTATTCTTCATACTGCATTGCCATAACACCAATCATAAGATCATGTTTTTTTTTGAAATAGTATGTCAAATTACCAGGACTTATATTTAACGCATCGGAAATATCCCTCAATGTTACATATGCATATCCTTTTTTATTAAATAATTCAATTGAAGTCTCAAGGATCTTATCCCTTAAATTAATATCCATTTCTATCTCCTTTAGAGCGTTTGTGCTATGCACTTGAAATCAAAAGCATTATATCATAAATTGTTCCTTCAAGCCGAAATAAGTAGCTTGATTAAGAATACGGAAGAATTCGAGAGATAATTTGCGAAAATCCTCAGCCAAGAGTGCCATTCCCCATAAAGACCAGAGTTGAGTTGCTGTATTTGCAGGAATATACTGATTTTAGTACACGTGTACTAAAACTTTACAGAAGCACGCTGCTTATTGATTGACTGGTTTGAAGAAAAACTATCAAATGGAGGCAAGCTATGAATCCATTACCTATCGACATTAACGAAAGAAGTAATCACTTTTATGAACTTACTTGGAAAGAAGTACAGATTCCTATGAGAGACGGGAATTATCTCGCTGCAAATCTTTATCAGCCTAATGTGGATGGGAGTTTTCCAGTAATCATGACGATGTGTCCGTATGGAAAGGATCTGCATTTCTCGCAATTTGCTCCGGCTAATCCAACGATCGCAATAGAATATACACACTCGCAGGATAAAGGGCCCTTAATTAGTTGGGAAACACCAAATCCTGAATTTTGGGTGCCGCAAGGCTATATTGTCTTGCGAGTAGATGAACGTGGTATCGGTAATTCTCCAGGAAAGCTGGATATATTATCAAATTCTTTGAAGAAAGATTATTATGATGCAATCGAATGGGCTGGAACGCAACCATGGAGCAATGGAAAGATAGGACTGCTGGGCATCTCCTATTTGGCTATGAGTCAATGGGCTGTGGCATCCGAACAACCTCCTCATTTAGCTTGCATCATACCTTGGGAAGGTACAGTAGATTATTATGCAGAATTCTGTTATCCGGGCGGAATCCAGGCGAACGGTTTTCTTTCATTCTGGTGGAAGAACGGAGTTTTGGCGCATCAATACAATCCCGATGGAAAATTCTCGGAAGAACAATTGCAAGCCAATCGCACTGATTTCCCGGAGATGGTAAAAAACAATCCATTACGTGATCAATCGTGGACGAATCGATTTTCTGATTTGAGTAAAGTAGAGGTGCCTTTATTATCCGCAAGCAACTGGTTTAGCGCCGGAATGCATACCCGTGGAAATTTCCTGGGTTTTCAGAATGCGGTATCAGAGCACAAGTGGCTTGAAGTACATATCGGGAGCCATGTTGGTGCATTTTACACCGCTCAGGGTCGGGAACTGCAGAAAAAATTTCTGGATTATTGGCTTAAAGGAATCGATACTGGCATAATGAGAGAACCGAAAGTGAAGCTTGCCATTCCTCGCGGAGGCAATAACTACACATGGCGCTACGAGAACGAGTATCCGCTTAAGCGCACCCAATGGACCCGCTTTTACCTTGATGCAAGCTCGAATCTGCTTTCGCAAGAGCCTCCGCAAGCCAAGGCCCAGCTTTGCTATGAAGGCGATAAGGAGTGCGAGTCAAAGCACTGGGCGAAGCCTTTTATGGTGAAAGAATTCTCGAGAGAGGAAAACAATTCAAAGCGTGTTCTGTTTGAAACCGATCTGTTTGATAACGAAACAGAAATTCTTGGGCCTATCAAACTCCGTTTGTGGGCATCGTCAACTACAGATGATATGGACATTTTCGTATCTTTGCGAAATATTGACTCACTAGGCAATGAGGTCGTTAACTCAGGAGCACTAACAGAGAAATTCCCAATTAGCCAGGGCTGGCTGCGCGCTTCCTTACGTAAAACTGATGATGAATTATCTACGGAGTATAAGCCTTATTACACCTTCGATGAGTTTCAAAAGCTGGTTCCAGGAGAAGTCTATTGCTTGGATATTGAGATATGGGATAGCGCAATTGTTGTAGCTAAAGGAAACCGATTGCTCCTGGAAATTGGAAGCCAGAATCAAAGTGGCTGCGCACTGCTGACTCAGACGGGGGGTGACAGGGTTTGGGATGCAGACATTACTCTATATACAGGGGATGAATTTGATTCTTATTTGTTGCTGCCGATCATACCCTAACTGAGTTCAAATTGACATGCTTCCCAACGCCCATGTTCCCTCAGACAGAAGGAAGTTGGAGAGAATATTCCTTTGGATCGGTGACGATTTATGTGTACCAGTAAGTTGTGAGCGCCAGAACCGTACCATAAGTAGCGGCAAGTATTTTTGGGCATAATGAGATAAAAGGAGAGATGGAAATGCCCTATATCGTTGATTTTAATAATGTGTCTACGGTCGGTTTAGAGTCTTCACCTGTAGTGGAAGCGCTTGCTGGTTTGCGTGCTAATGAAGCCCGTTACTTTATGAACAAATACAAGCATGAATTTACGGTTGTGTCAGCTAGTGAAAGTCAGGAGACCCTTGATTATGTGAACCGAATTCTGAAAGAACGTGATATTGAGTTTGCGGCCAAACCTTTAGAAACGTCACGTTTTCAAGTGGAAAATATTAAATTTGCTTATGTCTTTTATGAGGATGGTCTTGAGGTCAACGTCATGTATACGGTTGATGACACTAAGAAGCGGGCCGTTGGTTTTAAGCTTTCTGAGGGGATGGAGGTACCAAAGGAGCTAGAAGGGAAGTTTAAGTTTGCTAGGCAGAAGTCAAAACTAGCTGGAACAATTCGGGGTTCGTTTTTTGTAATTAAAGGAGAATACTAAAGTAGGCAAAAGCGCAATTGGAGAAATCGGATGTAAATCAGCTTCCGATCTCTCCGCAACATGATCATGACTTGGATTAATTATCTTTGGAGTGTCGTTCACCCACTTGGTACTCATTCGCATGTTCAAACATATATTTCACTGTTACGGGATCTTGGCCCGTCAGCTTCTTAAAGTCGTCCGTAAATATATCCATTTTTCCTAAGCGAATAGCTTGTCCAAAGGTAACCATACCTTCAGAAGAGAAGGGGGCTTCGGAGTCCTCCGCAAATTTGCCATCCGTTGTTCTGGGAACACCCATGGCATCAAATATGGCGTAGTTTTCTTCATCCGTGATCTGCTTGTAAGTAATATGATGATCCGTTACTTCATTTCCAATCTCAATAAAGTCGGACATTGTTATTAATTCAGGACCATTTATATTTAATATCGCCTCATGATAATTGCTTGCTGCTAATGCATAAGCGACAGCTTTGGCACAATCTTTCCGTGAGATATAGGCCATCTTGCCGTCACCCTGATTATTTTTCAACACGCCGTCAGACTTCACATAGGTGAAGTAATTGGTAACCATGGCTTCCGCATATTGCGAATTACGCAGGAAAATATAATCTAACCCGACACTTTTGATATAATCTTCCGTATAGACGTGGTCCAGTTTTTCAATACTTGGATTGGATTCATCCGCCGCGTTAACCAATGAAGTATAGATGATTTGTTTTACTCCAGCTTCTTTCGCCGCATCGATCACGTTTTTGTGTGCATTTTGGCGTTTTACCCCCACAAAAGGCATAGAGATTAAAGCAAGCTTATCTGCATTAGCAAAAGCTTCTGCAAGACCATCTATTGCATTGAAATTGGTCACATGTGTTTCAATACCTTGTTCTGCATACTCTTGTAAAGATGCCGGATCATATGCACAAAAAATAATTTGGTCTTTTTCTACTAATTTCAATAAAAATTCAGCTGCTTGTCTGCCCAGATTGCCATCCACACCCGTTAATAATAACTTACCCATGTTTGTCGTCACTCCTTGCTGAAATGATCTACTATACTTATATATTATGTGAAAAAAATAACAAAGTATAATACAAAAAACTTATGGGCTATTGCTAAAACGAATTTTTTATTTGTTGCAGGAATGAGTATAATGCTGGATTAGAATTATTTTTCAAGTAGCCTATTTCGATTTTAAAAGTATGGTGTGAACCTTGTATGGGAATGAGTCGGACCTCTTCTTTCAGGTCAGCAAGATCATAGTTATCTGGGAAAAAGCCAATTAAATTCTCTGTGATGATATAAAACAGCTTTGTTTCGACATCGTCTGCGGTTCTAAGGATGTTGGGCTGGTAACCGTCTTCCATGGCATGTTGAATCATTAAATAATAGGAGTCTCCAATAACCATTGGATTCAGCATGACAAGCGGATACTTATATAATTCTTCCTTTGAGATGGACTCAAAACTGAAGAGGGGATGTTGTTTACTTACAGCCGCGCAGTAGCGTCCACTATATAATGTATGGGTTAGGATTTCTTCTTTCCCTTTAAACTCTGAGTCAAAGGCAATGGCTACGTCATGTATTCCTTTTTGCAGATACTCAGCGATATCCTTTAGCAATACTTTATTTAATTCAAGTTTAATCTTTGGATGATTTTCTTTAAATGAAGGGATGAATTTTAACAAGCTTTGGATATCTGTGATTGCAGCATATTCGATACTTAATAGTTGGGTATTATATTTTTGAAAATTTTCCATACTTGTTTTCATATGATTATATTGCTTCCAGAGCACGACGGCCTCTGCATAAAACAGCCATCCCGCTTTGGTGGGCTCAATCGGAATTTGTTTTCTATCAATTAACTGAATGTTGAACTCATTCTCAAGTGAGGCAATTTGTTGGCTAATCGTAGTTTGCGATACAAAATTCTTCTTTGCTGTTTCTGTGAAGTTACTACATTCAACGAGATCTATAAAATATTTTATCCTTTTTAGATTCATGTTTACCTCCAATTGTATGAAATTTATTATAACTTACGTTCCCGCCATAAATTCAAGCCAGCATACCCTAATATTAATGGCAAACTGGCGGTTCATAATTGGAGGTAATGTGAGCACTATCTACTTCAGTCTCTTCTTTACCGTCTCCCCTTCAATTAATGCAGGTTGATAATAGGTATGGTTGCGTAGATCCTTCTTTCCTTGCAGTTTCTTAATAACCCAATCGGCGGCATCACGTCCCATTTGTTCCTGTGGGTGTGTTAATGTCGTAAGTTTGATGTTTGCATTCTTGGAAATATAGGAATTATCTTGACCAATAATGGATATGTCTTCGGGAACAGATATACCAAGTTGTCTGCATACATGTACAACTTCTAATCCTACCTCGTCGTTATAGCAGACAATTGCGGTTAACCCGTCTCTTTGTTCGGTTAGGAATTTTTTTAAGTTGGCGGACAGGTCCTGCTTCGTCTCTGTATAGAATGAGAGCACTTGCTCTGGGTGAAACCGTAATTTGGCTTCTCCAAGCGCTTTGATATAGCCCTTCATTCGATGCTTTCCTTGTAAATCATCCATTTTGGCAATGATACCAATGTGTGTGTGTCCGTTAGCAATCAATTCTTTTGTTGCCAGATAGCTGGATTGTACATCATCGAGACAAAAGAAAGGAACTTCCAACTCTTCATAATAAGCATTAATCATGATGAACGGAACATCCTGCTCCTTGAACGTCAAATAGTAAGAGATATTGGGATTATATAGATTGCTCTTCGTAGGCTCAATGATCAAGCCATCCACACCAAAGGACAACATCATCTCCAAAGCTTTCTTTTCCTGTGCGACATCATTATTTGTACTAGCTAATAGCAATGAATAATTATCTTCATTCAATCTAGCTTCAATCCCGCGAATAATAGAAGGGAAGATGTAATCGGAAATATAGGTCGTGATGACTCCGATGGTTTTATTACTGGAATTCCCGCCGGTTTTTGATCGGAATTGGTTGCTGACGTAAGTGCCCGATCCTTTTTCACTTCTTAAAAAACCCTCGTTGGATAGTTCTAAAATAGCCTTTCGTACCGTCTGGCGACTAACTTTATACATATCCTGCAAGGCCGATTCCGTTGGAATTTGCTCTCCTACGCTGTATGCTCCTGATAGAATGTTGCTCTTTATATCCTCAAGGATGACCTGATACTTTGGTTTCACTTTATTCCTTCTTTCCTGGTTGTCCTAATACTAATTTACCTACCCATAATATTTGTATGTACATATTTTAGCATAATTATGAGCTTATTATAATCCATAGCCTAACATGCATTAATAATAAAGGAAAAGTAGATAAATACTCGGTTTATCAGAATATTTGTATGTATAACTATGTATTCGTGTTGACAAATGTACGAACAAAAAATATACTAAGGTTGTAAATTAAAGAAAGCGCCTTCTTTCAATTATTGCGATTATAACAGTTGTTCAGAGAGAGGAGTAACGTGAGCATGGATCAAGACATTAAACAAGCGATTACTAAGGGAGAAACTTCACTTGGTATCGAATTTGGATCCACACGTATTAAGGCAGTGCTGATTGATCATCATTTTGAAACAATCGCATCTGGAAGCTATGAGTGGGAAAATCTCTTGGTAGACGGTTATTGGACGTACAACTTAGAGAGTATTATTACGGGTCTGCAAGAGGCTTATAGTGAAATGAAGCAAGAGGTTGAGCGGAAATATGGAATCACCCTTCGTACCGTTGGTTCTATAGGATTCTCTGCAATGATGCACGGATATATGGCTTTTGACAGCAAGGGCGAGTTGCTTGTTCCGTTCCGTACTTGGCGGAATGCGACAACTGGTGCTGCAGCAAAAGTGTTAACTGATAAATTCCAATTCAACATCCCTGAGCGATGGAGTATTGCTCATCTGTATCAAGCTATATTGAACGAAGAGCAACATGTCCCTCAAATTGATTTTATGACGACGTTAGCTGGATATATCCACTGGCTGCTGACTGGCAATAAGGCCATTGGCGTCGGAGATGCTTCGGGCATATTCCCAATTGATGAGACTACACATGATTATAACGAATCGATGGTTAAGCAGTTTGATGAACTTATTGCAGCCAAAGGTTACGATTGGAAGTTAGAAGGAATTCTCCCTAAAGTTTATATTTCAGGCGAGCAGGCAGGTGTACTAACCGCCGCGGGAGCCAAAATCTTAGATAAATCCGAAAATTTACAACCAGGTATTCCGCTTTGTCCTCCAGAAGGTGATGCGGGAACAGGGATGGTCGCTACGAATAGTGTGAGAAAACGGACTGGCAACGTCTCTGTGGGAACCTCGGTTTTTGCCATGCTTGTATTAGAGAAGGATCTTTCAGCGGTATATCCGGAAATTGATCTGGTGACTACACCGAATGGTAATCCAGTCGGAATGGTTCATGCCAACAACTGTTCAAGTGATCTCAATGCTTGGCTGGGATTGTTCCGTGAGTTCTATGAGGCAATGGGGCAAAAGGCGGATCCGAATCAATTATTCAGTGTGTTGCTGAACAAGGCTTTGGAAGCAGATCCAGATGGCGGCGGCTTACTTAGCTACGGATATTTGTCAGGAGAGAATATCACCGGAATAGAGAAAGGCCGGCCATTGTTTGTCCGCTCCCCTGAGAGCCGTTTCAATTTGGCCAATTTCATGCGGACTCATCTTTTCACTGCGTTTGCTGCTTTGAAAATCGGAATGGATATTTTGACTAAGAAAGAAAATGTCGCAATTGACAGCATTCTGGCTCACGGTGGTTTATTTAAAACCCCTATTGTCGGACAAAAAATTGTTGCGGCTGCCATGAATGTCCCTGTATCAGTGATGTCAACAGCTGGAGAAGGCGGGGCGTGGGGTATTGCTATTCTGGCTTCTTACATGATGAACAAGGCTCAGCAAGAAAGCCTGGAAGACTTCCTCGACCAAAAAGTATTTAGAGATGCTGAGGGGCAAGAAATTTCTCCTGACAGTTCCGACGTTAAGGGATTCGAAGCATTCATGGAACGCTACACACAAGGCCTGGCGATTGAACAGGCTGCTGTAGATAATCTAGTGGAAAACTGGAGGAATTGACGTGTTAGAGCAACTGAAAGAAGAAGTATATCAAGCCAATCTGGATTTGCCTAAACATGGACTCGTGAAATACACCTGGGGTAACGTAAGCGCTGTTGATCGTGAGAGCCGCTTATTCGTTATCAAACCTAGTGGTGTTAGTTATGACACGATGAAACCTAGCGATATGGTGGTTGTTGATTTTGATGGCAATGTTGTTGAAGGAGAAATGAGACCTTCATCAGATACACCGACTCACGCTGTACTTTATAAGCATTATGCAGAGATCGGCGGTATTGTACACACGCATTCGACTTGGGCGACCATTTGGGCTCAAGCAGGTCTGGATGTACCTGTAATGGGGACTACTCATGCAGACACCTTCTATGGTTCTGTTCCTTGCGCCCGTTTCTTGACACAAGAGGAGATTGATCGTGGTTACGAAGCGGAAACCGGCCGTGTCATCATCGAGACTTTTGAGCAGCGCGGACTGGATATTTTAGCAGTGCCGGGTGTTCTACTTAAGGGTCATGCTCCCTTCACTTGGGGCAAAGATGCGAAATCGGCGGTAATGAATAGCGTCGTGTTGGAAGAAGTTTCGAAAATGAATTTATTCGCACGAGAATTGAATCATTTTGCTGAAGAATTGCCGCAGCGCATTCTAGATAAACACTATTTACGCAAACATGGGAAAGACGCGTACTACGGGCAAAAGTAATATAAACTAAAAAATTAAGAAAAGAGGATGAATGATGTCAACAGTAGGTACAAAACAGTTCTGGTTTGTCGTAGGTTCACAACATCTGTATGGAGAAGAAGCATTAGCGGAAGTCAAAGCACACGCACAAGAAATGACCGATGCCTTAAATAAGAGTGGCGTTCTGCCTTATCCGCTTGTATTGCAGGATCTGGCGGTTAGTGCAGACAAAATCACCACCCTCATGAAAGAAGTCAACTATCGTGACGAGGTTGCCGGTGTCATCACTTGGATGCATACCTTCTCACCTGCAAAAATGTGGATTCGCGGTACTAAATTGCTGCAGAAGCCGCTGCTTCATCTTGCTACACAGTTCAATGAAAGCATTCCTTGGGCTACGATTGACATGGACTTCATGAACCTCAATCAGGCAGCTCATGGTGACCGTGAATATGGATTCATCAATGCCCGTCTGAAGAAACAGAATAAAGTGGTTGTAGGTTACTGGGAACGTGCGGAAGTGCAGAAGCAAATCGCAGAGTGGATGGATGTGGCGGTTGCTTATAACGAAAGCTTCAATATCAAAGTTGCCCGCTTTGGCGACAACATGCGTAACGTTGGCGTTACGGAAGGTGATAAGGTCGAAGCTCAAATTCAATTTGGATGGACCGTTGACTACTTCGGAATTGGCGACCTTGTTCAGTACGTCAATGCTGTGAAAGAAGAAGAGATTGATGCTTTGTTTGCGGAATACTCCGAACTCTATGAATTTGATTATGGTACTTACAGCAAGGAAGCTTGGGAAGCCAGCGTAAGAGTGCAAGCAAGCTATGAAATTGCCCTTAAACGGTTCCTGGATCATGGCGGCTATACTGCCTTCACTACGAACTTCGAAGACCTCTATGGTATGAAACAGCTTCCTGGTCTTGCCGTTCAACGTTTGATGGCACAAGGATATGGCTTCGCCGGTGAAGGAGACTGGAAGACGGCAGCGCTCGATCGTCTGCTTAAAGTAATGAGCCATAACCAATCCACTGGCTTTATGGAAGACTACACCTATGAATTAGCGGCTGGTCAGGAATCGATCCTTCAATCCCATATGCTTGAAGTTGACCCAACGTTGGCAAGCAACAAGCCTAAAATCATCGTTTCTCCGTTAGGTATCGGCGATCGTGAAGATCCAGCCCGTCTGGTGTTTGACGGCAAGGCAGGAGACGGTGTAGTTGTTTCCATGGCTGACTTTGGCACGCATTATAAACTGCTGATCAATGAGGTTACTGCATTTGAACCGACAGTTCCTGCTCCAAATCTTCCAGTGGCCCGTGTACTGTGGAACGTGAAGCCAAACTTCCAAGATGGGGTTAAAGCATGGATTGAGAACGGCGGCGGTCACCATACCGTGGTTTCCTTGAATCTAACCACAGACCAAATTGTTACTTATGCAAAACTGGTTAACCTGGAATACGTGATTATTAAGTAACTAGAAGATAGTCATCTATAAAAGCATTGGGTCAGTCCTCAGGGCCCAATGCTTTTTATTGATTTTTCTAAGGATGTCGAGATAAGGGAAGGTTTTTAAGCTATCTGGCGATATAACGAAACAATAGGATTCTCCTTAAGGTAATCATTTAATTCATAAGGATGTGATACTATGGCGAATTTACCAGCTATGAAAACGAAATTGGTTATCGTTGAAGGTATACCTGGCTCTGGCAAATCCACATTATCTAGGTACATACATGACATGTTAAACACACATCAAATAGAATCGGAACTATTTTTAGAAGGGAACTTACGACATCCCGCTGATTATGAATCGGTTGCATGTATGCCAAACGAAGAACTTGATCGGCTTCGATCAATCTATTCCGAGGTGTTTCATTACATTGATCCTTTTGTATCTTTGAATGGCAACGACTCTTTAATCGCCTATGTGCTTGCGCAGCAATCAGCTCAAAATGAAATTCCTTCTAGTTTGTATGAGGAAATCCGGCGTTATGAAATCTACGATGGAGTACCTGTAGAAAAGCACTGCGAGTTGATGATTCAACGTTGGAAGTCTTTTGTTAAAGATCAGCGAGAAAAAGAAAAGTTGATGATACTCGAATGCTGTTTTTTACAGAACCCAGGGTGTGCATTACTCGCCCGGCATGATGCTGGAGATGATCGTTTTATTCAGCATGTATCACAGATTGCGGAGCAAATTCAGGAGTTAAATCCAATTTTGTTCTATTTGAAGCAACCGAATGTGCGTGAGATTATGATTGGGTGAATCAACAACAGACCGTTTTGAATATCATGATGAAGTATTTATAAACCGTGAAGCTCATTCCAGAAAACGTTAGTGCAATTAGAAAGGGCCTATCCCGTAAAGACATATTTTACCGAATTATTCATATACATGGACTCTACGGGTGTGTTTACCGAAGAATTGTCGGTGTCTGTTATTACTGCTAGTAGTGAAGCTCAAATAATACAGCGTGTTGAGATCAATTCTTATTATTTCTGCAAAGAAAATTCTCACTTTTTAGCAGAAATGATTTATAATTATCAGATAATAGACAATATAATTTTTAAAAGATTATATTTTAGTTATAATAGAGACAGAAAAGATATGTTCCTGAGTGGAGCCTTGCTTCTTGGATCACCTAAGCAGGAGGGCCTGCTCTTTTTTGCAAATATAAGAGATAAGGAAGGTTTTTATGAATAGCATTCAGAAAAAAACAGACATTATCTTAATTGGTGCCGGAGTCATGAGCGCGACTCTGGGATCATTGCTGAAAGAGTTAGCACCGGAATGGGAAATTAAAGTGTTTGAGAAACTCGCAAACGCAGGAGAAGAAAGCTCTAACGAATGGAATAATGCAGGTACAGGCCATGCTGCACTGTGCGAGCTGAACTATACTTCCGAAAAAGCTGACGGATCTATAGATATTCGTAAAGCTGTAGACATTAATGAGCAGTTTCAGCTTTCAAGACAGTTTTGGTCTTTTCTTGTAAACAGCAATTTGATTCGTAATCCACAGGATTTTATCAAACCAATACCGCATATGAGTTTGGTAACAGGAGAGAAAAATGTATCTTTTTTGAAAAAAAGGTTTAAAGCGCTTTCAACTATTTCTCTGTTTCAAGGCATGGAATTCTCCGATGACCCTGAAAAGCTGAAGGAATGGATTCCGCTGATTATGGAAGGCCGTACATTGAATGAACCAATCGCGGCAACCAAAATCGACTCTGGAACAGATGTCAACTTTGGTGCTTTAACACGCATGTTGTTCGAGCATTTAAAAAGTAAAAACGTCGACATCAAATACAAGCATAGTGTAAAGGATATTAAACGTGCGAGCGACGGCTCGTGGAAAGTTAAAGTCCATAATCTGGACAACGGTAAAATCGAATACCATAATGCCAAATTTGTCTTTATCGGTGGTGGGGGTGGAAGTCTACCTTTGCTACAAAGAACTGGTATTCCTGAGTCCAAATATATCGGGGGATTCCCGGTAAGTGGACTATTTATGGTATGTAACAACCCTAAGATTGTCGCCCAGCATCATGCAAAAGTATACGGTAAAGCTAAGGTTGGTGCTCCTCCCATGTCTGTTCCGCATCTGGATACAAGATACATCGGTAACCAAAAAGCACTGCTATTTGGACCGTTTGCCGGCTTCTCACCGAAGTTCTTGAAAACGGGTTCAAATTTGGATTTGATCGGTTCTGTAAAACCGAATAATCTCATCACGATGTTGGCGGCAGGCGCAAAAGAGATGGCATTGACCAAATACCTGATCCAGCAAGTGATGTTATCGAATGAAAAGCGTCTGGAAGAATTACGTGAGTTTATTCCGAACGCCAAAATCGAGGACTGGGGGATCGTGGTAGCGGGTCAACGTGTGCAGGTGATCAAAGATACGGAGGGCGGTAAAGGAACACTTCAATTTGGTACGGAAGTGGTTAGTGCCGCTGATGGTTCGGTAGCTGCACTGCTCGGCGCTTCTCCGGGTGCTTCTACTGCTGTTCACGTTATGCTGGAAGTATTGGAAAAATGCTTCCCACAACATATGGAAGAGTGGCAACCCAAAATAAAAGAGATGATTCCTTCTTATGGGGTGTCACTAGCGGAAAACCCAGAGCTTTACCAAGAAATTTATGATTCCACAACGGAGGTGCTGGGTCTGGGCGAAAAAGAGCCGCTTCATCGTTGATTTTGCATAGCTGGTAACTGGATCATCCCACTACCTTTTAATAAAATGTACAGTAATCTTACGATATATTTTAAAGTCGAATAAGCAACAACACCAAGCGGTGGGGAGCCCCCACCGCTAAAATGCTTGTTTAACAATATAAAGTTTTGCAATCCTTCTGCATTTTCAATGTCTGCTACAGTGATCACAGTAATGATGTAGCGCGCAACCCCTCTGAGATGGCGCGCACGGCGAACTTCGTACTGGAGTAGACCGACTGGTTTGGCACAGTCTTATGTCCTGCTACAGAAGCGATGTTCACGAAATGTTCGGAACCCTGCTTGTGCAAGATAGGCAGTGCTGCGGCTATACCGCACAAAACGCCTTTAATATTGACATCAATCATGTCCTCCCAGTCCTCGACACAACCGTGGGGGATGCCCAGAGGCAAGTTGTCTTTGGTCTGCTTAGAGAGGATATATCACACCAACGGAAGTTCGTCGAGCCGTTCGTAAATCAACAATCCTTTCTCTTTCGCCACCCTTACCATTTCATCGGCACCCTGAGAGGGTCCTCCAACTCGAAGCACGGCGTTACAGTAATCAAGCAGGCGAATGGAAGACGGATGGAAGATTCTGTTAAAGGTCTCGTCTCCCGGAGTAGTGGAACCAGCTGTTGCGATAAGGGGCAAAGCATACCACTCCCCCAGCACCGGCATATGACCAGCCTCGTAAACTTGAAGAGCAATTTCATTCATGTAGTTGACGTTCTTCTCAATTAATACATGATCATCATTCGTTCCAGATCGATACGGGCCTGCGATAAGGATATGAAGCGGTTTCGATTTCACTTTTAAGAGATCTTGGATCTGAGCGTATTGGAGCAGCATTATTGTCTTGGCGTCACGAATCTCGCCGCTTTCGACCATGTTTAGCACTTGAGCAAACGGGAGTTCCATCACTTCAATGTTTTCCTGCTCCTCCTCAAGGCCACCACCGCCACCCGTTGTCATATCTTCACTATACTCGGCTACATAGAAGTGAAGGATTTCGGTAACGGAGCCCGGTGACATATAGGCCTCGCCAACTTTCTGCACACGGTCGATACGGTATCCCGTCTCCTCCTCCGTCTCCCGAAGAATACCTTCTTCCGGTGTTTCTTTATCGAGTAGTCCTGCACAGGTTTCGATAAGCATCCCAGTTTCATTGCCGTTCCGATAAGTAGGCATCCGAAACTGTCTGGTCAGCACAACGGTTTGTTTGTGCTGATTATAGAGCAGGATCGTTGCGCCGTTGCCACGATCGTACACTTCACGGGATTGTGTCTCCCATTGTCCATTATTTTTTTCAAACTCGAATGTGACCTTATTTAAGATGTACCAGTTATCCGATAGAAGCTCCTCTTTTACAATCCGTACTCTTGGGTGATACTGTTGTGCGTTCATCTTATTTCCTCCCTAGAAAGATTCCGTTCTCTTTAGTCATTTCGAGAGTTCCGTTCTGCTGCAGAAGCCGATTGACGTGGTCTCGAAACTTGTCAATAGCCGCTCCGACAAGTCGCTCTCTTGCGTTCATCGGAGTCGAAATTATATATTCGATCAGGGGTTCCGCTTCGTCGACCAACAGACAGTCCTCGTATCGAAGCAACCGAAGATCGGAAAAGCAAGAAGACAGCAAGTCCCCTCCGTTATCCAGGTGGAACCGTTTAATAGCATGATCCAACACATGAAGCTCAGGATCGAACGAAACCGCCAAGTGTTCGACCTCTTGTAGGTGTTGAGTGCTCATTGTAGAGGTGCATACTATACCTCCTTGCTTTAAGATACGGTGCATCTCGCGGATTGCTCTAGGGATGTCCGGCACGTGGTACAGCATGTTGTTAGCGATAACCATATCGAATTGCTCTTCATGGAATGGGATCTGTTGCGCGTCAACAGATAAAAACTTAAACTGCGGATTGTTGCTTCCTAAGCGGCAACGTGCTTCTTCCACCATCCCGCTTGACATATCGGTAAGCGTGATACGCCAGCTGCTTGGAATTCGTTCGGCGTTTCTTATCCAAAAGGTCCCGTCGCCGCAGCCCAACTCGAGAATGTGTGCTCCCGGTTGCACCTCCAGTTGTTCAAAGATCCAACGATGCCAGCCTTGGGGATTCGTACTGTACTTGTCGTAAAGATGTATCCGCGTTTGCAGACGGTTCGCCGTCCGATATTGCTCCCCCCAATTTTGCTCACTCTGCACGGTTTGAATAACATCCGCCAAATGGTTCCAATCGGAGCCATAAGCCGACATTTCCATAGCATCTCGTATTGCATGTACTACGTGCTCTGTATGAGCAATTTTCCTTTGTAAAACATCGAGTTGTGCTTGCAACGAGTGTCTGATCTCTCCGTTGGATGGCGATTCTGCATCTAAAATGTCCATTATTGTTTGAAGCGATAACCCTAGATACTTCAACATCTGAATTCGCTGTAATCTTTCCATATCTTTCATGTTGTACAGTCTTATGGATCCAGTACGATGACCTCCTGGACTCAGAAGTCCAATTTGGTCGTAATATCGCAATGTCCTGACCGTTATCCCTGTACGTTTGGCAAGCTGTCCTGTCGTCAGACAGTTCTCTTTGTCCATCCATTGCTCACATCCAATTGATTGCTCTAGCATGTCGTTCTCAGTCAGTATAGCAAATGACGTAACGTCACCTTCAAGAAAAATTTATGCAATAAGAAACAAGAGAAAACCACCTTAGCAAAAGGTGACTTGGTAGTTAGTCACGAATACCATGTAATAAAAATTCATCAGCTCTTCATGGAGGATACTATGAAAACTTTCATTTACATGGTGAGACATGGCGAATCACCGAAGAAGGAAGGAAATGAAAGAACAAGAGGTTTGACTGATAAAGGCAAGTCAGATGCTTTTCAAATAACTGAATTATTGAGAGGAGAGGGGGTCGAGGTTTTCGTTTCAAGTCCATATCAACGGGCAATCCTGACCATTCAAGAATTAGCTCAAGTCTCAGGACAAGAAGTTTTAATATTCGAGGATCTTAAAGAAAGAATTTTTTCTAGTGAAGACAACCGAATGCCCGATGATGAATTATTCCCTTTGTTAGATAAGTCATTTTCTGATCCCAACTTTGCTTTAACGGGAGGAGAGTCTAATGCAGTTTGTCAGAACCGAAGTATAACAGTCTTAAAGGAATTGCTAAAAATCTACCGAGGACGGAAAGTCGCATTAGGCACTCATGGAGCTGTAATGACTTTAATGATGGAGTATTATGACAAGCAGTTCGATTTGAATTTTTTACTACAGACATCCAAGCCAGACGTATACAGAATGGAATTCAATGATCAGGAATTAGTTGAGGTAAAAAGATTGTGGAACATGCCGTAATAGTTTGTGAGGAAAAGGTATAAGGACTATTCTTCAAAGAGAGACCACCCTTAAAAAAGGGATGATCTCTTTTCAAAGCTTTTCTTTTATAACTATTGCGGTGAACCGTTAAGCAAATCTTCAGCTATTTTTACCAGATCTTCTTTGCTCAGCGGGCTGTCCTGGTTATCAGATATGTTGTAGTGTAAACGTCTTTTCTCATCGAGCCATCCCAGTCGATTTTTTCCTACCTCCAAGGGCTTGCTTGTTTCGCTTGCTCTGATGTAATAGGCCTTGGTTCCTTTAATCATCAGTTCCTCAGCCGAATCCTGTTCATTTTGCATGACGGTCGTCTTTGTGACTTCGGGAGCGTATTTGGTGACGGTGATGTTTATATAGTCATTTCCTCTCGCATACCGGGCGAGGGTGAAGTCTGACTTGTCCCAGCTCAGCTTTTGAATAAACAGATTTTCACCTTCCGGTGCAGCTTTAGCCTGTTGCGTCAGTTTATCCGTTAAAGCGCGATATTCCTCTTTGTTCATCATCCCAGGATATGCAGCGACTGGATAGACGTATCCGAAATCAAACCGGTAGCCATTCGGCAGATGAGTGGGACTATGCAACAGCGGAGCTTCTGTCCGCTTGATTTCATCCTGCAGACTGCTGAAGCTAGAAATTTCAGCCGGTTTGTAGGCAAACAGGACGGGATTAGACGAATTTTGTTGATTCATAGAATCGTCCTTAACGTAATAGGCGGCATACTCTCCAGGCTGTAGACGGTCTGTCACCTCTTCGTTCCACTGTGTGTAGGTGGTTGTATACGTTTTGGAAGCGTCCGTTTCGGCAGGTGTTTTGGCGGTATTTAATACGACATCGCCTTTACTGTTACGGAATTCCAGATATTGCGAAGCGGCGTATCCAGTCACAGAGGCGCCCAATACAAAAAGCAAGATCATGATAGGAGCGGTGATGCGCGGCTGAAGACGCATTTTTACAATGAACCCCTTTTTGGGTTTCGCCTTTTGGTAGACCTGTTCCATCACTTTGTCAGAGACGTCAAAAGCCTGGATTTTTAGGACACTCTCTGGTTCTGTCAGCATGTCCATGTTTTTTAAGCCTCTGTCTTTTAGATCGGGGTATTTCAGGCCTTGTTCCTGAGTTCTGTCTTGTAATTCACGCATTTTGGGTCCTCCTCTATGGGCTCCATCATTTTTTTGAGCTTTGTTTTTGTTCTGCCGTATTTTTTCTTGATAGCTTCCTCGCTTTTGTTCATAATTTCCCCGATTTCTCCAAACGATTTTTCTTCAAAAATGCGCAGCACCAACAGGTTTCGCTCCTCTACATTCAGTTGGTCCAATGCCCGGCTCAGCGGTTCACTGAAAAGCTGACGTTCCATAACCTGCGCAGCGCTGTCTGAAGTCATGTTAGTTGAGGTGAACAGAGTCATTTTAAATTTGCGCTGTAGTTTCTTCCTGCGAATCAGGTTCAGGCAGTGATGATAAGCCATTTTATACAGCCAGGAGGAGAAACCCACTGTGGGCTTGTACATACTGATTTTCTCGAAAGCACTAACGAAAATATCCTGTACGGCCTCTTCCGCTTCCTGTTCACTGCCTAATAGTCGCCAGCAGTACACAAAAATCTGACGCTGATACTCCTTTACAATGTAGGCGTAATCCTGGATCTCGCCAGTTTGGACCCGTTTAATTCTATATTCGATTTCCTCATTCAAAGATTTAGGCACCCCCTCTGATTAAAAAGAAAACTATATCTGTATAACAAATGAAGAGGACCGAAAGGGACACCTTTTCTAAAATTTTTTAAGTATAAATCAACTCTCTAAGAGAATACGATAAAGCAGAACAATTATCACCAACGTTGTTGATTTCATAGAGCTTGAATTTTTATTGTGGAAATAAATAGAATGATAAAATATACCTATCAAAAAAGTGGAAATAGATTGTAAAGAAAAAAGGAGATGGGAAATGGGGTTTTATGATAATAGAGGAAATGCTTTATTCCGCACTCTTCAAGAGCAAGTCATAACATTCAAACAATGGGGGGCTAGCATAGCTGAAAAACATGGAGAATGGGAAACGAATTATCTTTATTGGGATAAGCTTTATAATGCTGTTGAGGAAGTGTTAGAACATACTTCATTAGCTGAATGGCAGACAGAAGTTTATGAACTGATCTTATATACACTGGCAATGGATAATGAAGTTGAGAATGTATTGCAGTTGTTAATTGTACAACCCAAAATATTTTTGTCTTTAGCCTACAGTGCAATTACATACTCTGATTACGAAGCCAGATGGCAAATAGCCTATGGATTAGGTGAAGTAAAAGGAATGAGGGATGAAGTAAATAGTCTTTTGTCTAAGCTCTCGAATGATGAACACGAATATGTCAGAAGAAGGGCATTAATTGCATTGCAGAAAAAATGGAGAGATGAATTAAACGATCAAGAGATAAACTCAGCAATCCCGCCCGTATAGCTAACGATAACCATCGGCTATGCTGGGCGGGATTGCCTCACCCTCTTTAATGCAGCGTATCTTCTACTTATTCCCTTTGCGTACCTTTAACAGCTTACCCTTTACGGTTGTATTCTTCATAATCTCAAGCACCAGTGGACCTTTACCATTCAGAATCTCAACATCTGTCGCATAATCCAGAATCGTAATGATCCCGATATCATCTGCGGTGACTCCGTCAAGCTTAGCGATGGTCCCCACGAAGTCGACAGCTCTAAGTTTTTTCTTCTTACCGCCGTTAAAATTCAGCTTCATAATCTGTTGGTTTAATTGCTCGCGCTTATCTTTTTTGAGTGCGGTTTTTACATGCAGTTTCTGCTCAAAATCTTCTCTACGGAGATCAACAGCTTCTTCTGAGGGGGCCTTTACCTGCGGAATCGCGAATCCAATATATGCTTCAATATCAGCTAATCTTCTGCCATCCTTAGGAGTGATGAGGGAAATAGCTTTCCCCGTTTTGCCAGCACGTCCCGTACGTCCTGTGCGGTGAACATAGCTTTCCTTCTCAAGGGGAATATCGTAGTTAATGACATGGGTGATATTCGTGATATCAATCCCTCTGGCGGCGACATCTGTCGCAATCAAGTAACGGAATTGACCCCTTCTGAATGCATTCATTACCTCAAATCGCTCGTCTTGCTCCATGCCACCATGAATGCGATCACATGGATATTCGAGATCAGCCAATGCTCTGAATAATGTATCTACATTCTCCTGCGTACGACAGAAAATAATGCAGCTGTCAGGATTCTCAACAATGAGCAGATCTTGCAGTAGTGCCAGCTTGTCTGACTCCTTCACCTGAATAAGAGAGTGATCAATTGTGGCGGTCGTTATACCAGTTGCTTTAATCTCAATTCTAACAGGATTTTTCATATATTTACGTGACAGTGTGGCTACATCTTCAGGGAAGGTAGCGGAGAATAACATTGTAACCCGGTCACTAGGCAGCGCTTGAATAATCGACTGGACTTGCTCGATAAAGCCCATATTCAGCATCTCATCAGCTTCATCAATCACGAGATGGGCAATCCGATCTAACGATAGCGTGCCTCGTTCGATATGATCCAGTACACGTCCTGGCGTACCTACAGCCACATGCGTCCTTTGTTTTAACTCAGCCTTTTGGATATGAAAAGGATGTTTCCCATAAAGGGGTGTTGCTTTTATCCGCTTAAAGCGTCCAATATTCGTGATGTCTTCGGTGACCTGTAATGCGAGTTCACGGGTTGGTGTCAGGATTAATGCTTGGGGCTTATTCTCATTCCAATCTACTAGCTCACAAATTGGAATACCATATGCTGCTGTTTTGCCGCTACCTGTTTGCGATTTGGCGACAAGATCCTTCTTCTCAAGCGCAACAGGAATGACTTCCGTCTGAATCTCTGTTGGCGTCTCATAGCCCAAGCTATTGAGCGCTCTTACAATTTCTTCACTTAATGCGTAATCTGTAAAATGCTTCTGACTCATTTTCAACCTCTTCTGCGCTGTATTTGAATACCATTACATATATAATGTCATCGTGTATCGAACTTATACTCATCTAGTATACTCTATATCCAGGTTTACTCTAATACATATCCATATTAACTGTTTGTCTAATCGTATCCTTGGAGCGTTTAACGAAGGGCTCGTCCATTTTCTCGTGTATGGTATCTGATGTGTTGATCGACTGAGCTATTTTGCAATTTAACGACCGACAAACTTTACCCCATATGGATCTACGTTGAACAATTTCATGGAGAATTAATTTTGTCTTGCTGTTTTCCAGTACTTATCTTCAATTGTATTGGCATGTTTCGATATCCGCATGGCGTGAAAGCATATGTTACGCACAAAGAGCACCCAATTAGGTGCCCTTTGAATTGCCGTTAGCGCGGAAAACCGTATCAAAAGTATTGTTACGATGAAAAGTGAACCCAATCTCTCCCTTGGATAGCATCCATCTTTTTAAAGAAAATTTGAGCGCGTTTGTTCTCAGTAGAAGTTATCCAGGTCATATGAGCATGTCCATGATTTTGTGAGTACTTTTGACATTCTAAAAAAAGCCGTGATTCTACTTCTGTATCTCTAAATGGTTCCAATACAAATAGGTCGTTCATAACGGTGATTTTGTCTGCTTTCATCGTGCTAAAGGTAAAGAATAATGTAGCAAAGCCGATTAATTCTCCATTTTGTTCCGCCACAAATTGTATACCGTTTTGCTGCTCAAAAAGGGTTTGAATCAAATTATGAATTTTTTCGATAGGTGGCCTAGGGTTTTGATAAAAACCAACGATGTATTCATACATTAACTCGGTCAAACTGCTTAAATCATCAGGCTTAGCGTTTCTTATTAAAAATGACATTAGATGTACTCCCTTTCCACTAGTTTTGAATTAATATACATCATAAAGTATATATATGCAAAACTAAGATCAGTGAAGGAATCTTTTGAACTCATGCAAATGCGAAGAAGTATGTAATATGAGCGCGATAAAGGCTGCCGAGAAAATGTATCCGGCAGCCTTTGTTGCGCTGAGAGACATGTGCGTCGAGAATACACCCATTCGTTAAAATTGAATTCACTCCGAATTACTTAAGAAGTGTAAGTGTCACCTCTATCGTGTTATCAATAAATGATCGTTCTGGACGAGACTTTATCATTACGGTTAGTCCAATTAACGATACGACCAGCGCCTGTGATACAGCCTTCGCATTGAGCCCGATCTCAAGCTCACCTGATTGTATACCTCGTTCAATGGTTTCTTGAAATATAACCGATAGGTACATTTGATGTTCCCTTGTAAGAATTTCAAATTTCTCATCATGAGGTGCAAGTTCAACCATTGTATTGATGCAAAAGCATCCTTTTCTAGGGTTTTCTGTATATTCCTCATCGACCACACCTTCAAAAAAAGCTCGAAATGCTTCTTTTACAGATGGTTTGCTTTGAAGCTTGGCTCGGATCAGAGAAGCACGGGACATCATGTATTTGCGCAGCGCAGCTTCGAACAATTCTTTTTTGCCCCCAAAAGTGGAGTATATACTAGGTCGTTGAATTTCCATTCTGGAAGTTAAATCACTCAGTGAGGTAGCTTCATATCCCTTCTCCCAAAATATTTGCATTGCTGCATCTAATACTTTATCTTCGTCAAATTCGCGGATTCGTCCCATAATCAATACCTCTCATTGCTCGTAATTTTATTCTTAACTCAATAACTCTGATTATAATTGTCTGGGGTCTTTATTTGCGTACCAATTAGTATGTTATTATCTTATAATTAGCCCGTTATATTGTCAAATGCTGATTGGTTTATCGCACCAAGGAGATATCAGTATGAGGATAAAACAAAGTATTTTCACTATATTTATTGACAGTATTCTTTTTAATGAGTTATATTTACTGGGAAAAATATATTACCGATCGGTATGATATTTTATCGGTATTTAATTGGCATACAAAGAAAGCTATTAGAATAGGAGAGATGGACCATGGAGATAGGTATTACTTCGTTTGTAGAAACAAAGCCTGACGTTCAGACAGGTGAAGTGATAAGTCACGCACAGAGATTGCGCGAAGTTGTCGAGGAAATTATCCTTGCTGATCAAGTGGGACTTGATGTGTTTGGGGTAGGTGAGCATCATCGGAAGGATTATTCGGCATCTTCACCAGCAATTGTGCTGTCAGCGGCTGCAGCGCAGACGAAACGGATTCGGCTGACCAGTGCAGTCACAGTGCTTTCTTCAGCTGATCCCGTTCGCGTTTTTCAGGACTTTGCTACGCTGGATGGTATTTCGAATGGACGTGCGGAGATTATGGCGGGCCGAGGTTCCTTTATTGAATCTTTTCCACTGTTTGGCTATGACTTGGAAGACTATGATGAGCTGTTTGAACAACATCTGGAATTGCTCCTTAAAATACGGGAGTCCGAAAAAGTAACCTGGAAAGGCGGACATCGGCCAGCCATTAACAATTTGGGTGTGTATCCACGGCCGGTTCAGAATCCTTTACCGATATGGGTTGGCAGCGGGGGCAGGCAGGATTCTGCTATCCGTGCAGGTCTGTTAGGACTGCCCTTGATGCTGGCGATCATTGGTGGAAATCCGATGAATTTTGCACCGCTTGTACAGCTTTATAAGAAGGCAGCAGCGCACGCTGGCCATGACGAATCGCAGCTTAAGGTTGGATCGCACTCGATAGGATTTGTCGGAGAGAATAATGAACGAGCTGCAGATACATATTTCCCTTCTACGATGGCAGGTATGAATAGATTAGGCAGGGAGCGGGGCTGGGCGCATTATGATCGTTCTAGCTACGATGCCGCGCGCAGCTTTGAAGGTGCGCTGTATGTTGGCGATCCTGAGACTGTTGCCCAGAAGATCATTCACCTTCGCAAACATGTAGGTGTTACACGCTTTATGCTGTATGTTCCGTTAAGTACAATGCCGCATGCCGAGGTGATGAGAGCCATTGAGCTGCTGGGAACAGAGGTAGCACCCCGAGTTCGGAAGGAAATAGCCCAGTGGGAAGCGGAGACGGAAAAAAGATTATAAAAACCAAACATAGGAGTGATTCACATGGATTTTGAAAATCGTTTGTACCCAGAATTTAGGTCGGTAATTGCACAATTTCCTGGATTTCAACTGGAAGAAAATTTAGAACTGAGTAGAAGCTATTTGTCGAGTTCTCCCATTGAGCAGTCGGAGCACGTACGCACGACAAGCCGGATGATTCCGAGCGTAGCAGGCGAGATATTAGTCAAAATCTACGAACCTGCCCAGCGAACTGACGTTAGGCTTCCGGCCATGCTGTGGATTCACGGGGGAGGCTATGTGATGGGGCATCCTGATATGGACGATGCTTTGTGCGAACGCTTCGTGCAGGCGGCCAAATGCGTCGTCGTATCGGTCGATTATCGACTTGCTCCCGAGCACCCCTATCCAGCTGCCATCGATGACTGTTATGCCGTTTTGACGTGGATGACCGACGAAGCTGAGCTGTTGGGCATCGACTTGGACCGGATCGCAATTGCCGGTGCAAGCGGGGGCGGCGGTCTGACCGCAGCACTTGCTTTAATGGCTCGTGACAAAGGCGGGCCAGCCCTCATCTTCCAAATGCCACTGTATCCGATGATCGACGACCGCAATATTACGGCGTCAAGTCATGAAATTACGGCCGATAACGCACCATGGAACCGGACGAACAATTTGGCGGCCTGGAACATGTACTTGGGCGATCGTACTGAAGACACCGAGGTGTCCCCATACGCTGTGCCATCGAAAGCGGAAAACTTGGCTGGGCTACCGCCGACCTATACGTGCGTAGGCCAGCTCGATTTATTCCGAGATGAGACGATTGAATATGTGACACGCCTTGCCCAAGCTGGGGTAGACGTCGAATTCCATCTGTATCCCCGCACATTCCACAACTTTGAAGGGATGGTTCCGCAAGCAGAAGTAAGCCAGCGTGCTAGCCAAAGTTATGTGGACGCGATTGCAAGAGCGCTTAATCCTTAAACTATTAAATGGGCAGTCTCCAAAGTGATATGCTTCCAAAAAAGTAGACAGGTTAAAACTTGCTACTGTAAGGGGAGCATATCACTTTTTGCATCAACCTTTTTTTGTCATTTCGGAGTTGTTTGGGATAAAGGAGCACCAGGTTTCCAGTCGCCCCGCAATGATGTAAAGTTTTTCGGGTAAAATCTTTACTTTTACATGTAGCAGATAATAACCTTACATTCTTATAATTGGAAATGTAAGCGATTTATTTTAGGGTGGGAATATTAAAAAACTATACGTATGAGGAGGAGATTGTATGTCGAAATTTAAAGTGGGCAAGTTGGTAAGCAGCTTGGCATTGGCGGGTGTGTTGTTATCATCAGTTCTGATAAACCCGGCTAGTGCCAGTATGGCGAACGGTGGCAAATTCCTGGGGAATGTCATTGCGGGGAGTGTCCCTCCTAGTTACGGGACATACTGGAATCAAGTGACGCCGGAGAACTCGACTAAGTGGGAATCGGTTGAAGGCAACCGTAACAACATGAACTGGTCACAGGCGGATACCGCCTACAATTATGCCCGTAGCAATGGCTTCCCGTTCAAGTTCCATACGTTGGTATGGGGTGCCCAGGAGCCAGGTTGGGTTAGGGGGCTGTCGGCTGCTGATCAGAAGGCGGAAGTGACCCAGTGGATTAAAGCAGCTGGTCAACGCTATCCGAATGCGGAGTTTGTAGATGTGGTGAATGAGCCACTGCATCAGAAGCCGTCCTTCCGCAATGCCATAGGCGGTGACGGGTCGACCGGATGGGATTGGGTTATATGGTCATTCCAACAGGCCAGACAAGCTTTCCCGAATGCCAAGCTACTGATCAATGAATATGGAATAATCAACGATCCTTCGTTAACCGATCAATATGTCAACATTATTAATCAGCTCAAGAGCAGAGGCCTGATTGACGGAATTGGCATTCAATGCCATCAGTTTAGCATGGACAATGTCTCAGTTAACACGATGAACACTGTACTGAACAAGCTGGCGGCAACAGGATTGCCAATCTATGTGTCGGAACTGGATATAACTGGCGACGACAATACCCAGCTTGCCAGATACAAGGAGAAGTTTCCGGTACTCTGGCAGCATCCCTCAGTGAAGGGAGTTACGCTCTGGGGGTATATTCAGGGACAAACTTGGAAGCCGAACACACATCTGCTGAACTCTAACGGCACGGAACGTCCCGCGCTCCAATGGCTGAGACAATATCTGCAAAGATAAGTTATGGGTGGCACTTAAACACCAACAGATGCGAACTTTTGCCAAATGTCTGGGCTGGATAGATGTTTATTTGAAGAAGTCTTGGCTGAAATGTTGTACGCCAAGGCTTCTTTTTATTTAGCTTAAACGTATTTTCTGCTTGAGATAAAACCGTCTGGACGGTATAATAAAGTGGGCGGTGATCAAAATGAATACAACTAAAAAAACATTAAAAAGAGAATTAATACTTAAAGCGGCCTCCATAATTGTGCATGAACAAGGAGTAGAGAAGTTAACGTTAGAAGCGGTAGCTAAGAAAGCGGGAATAAGTAAAGGAGGATTGCTTTACCATTTTCCGAATAAGGATGAATTGATTTTGGGAATGGTTGAGCAACTATCGACCAGCTTTGTCTCCGAATTTAATGAGAGAGCAGAAAACGATATGCATTCCAAAGGAAGATGGACTCGCGCGTATATGAATACATCATTTTCTGGCGATCGGAATGCAAGTGACCTGTATACCGCTCTTTCAGCAGCACAGTTTACGAACCCTCAAATGCTAAAGTTACTTCAGGACGAGTACGAGAATATCCAAAAAAAAATTGAAAACGACGAATTGGATCCCGTTCGTTCCACGATAGTCCGATTAGCAATAGACGGCTTGTGGTTTACCGAAATGTTTGGGCTTGCTCCTCCTAATGAGGAAATGAGGCAAAAAATGATGGAAGAATTAAAAACATATATAAAGGAGAATGAATAATGGCTTATCTTTTCTTGGCAATCTCTATTGTTGGTGAGCTTATTGGAACTTCGATGCTTAAGGCTTCAGAAGGTTTTACCAGACTGTATCCGACTCTATTCACAATTGTTGCGTTCGTGATCTCTTTCTTCTTTATCTCTCTATCCCTTAAGACGCTTCCTTTAAATATGACTTATGCCATCTGGTCAGGTGTAGGAGCTGTTGCTACAACGCTTATTTCAGTATTGATTTGGAAAGAAAAAATCAATACAGGAAGTATCGCAGGTATTGCTTTAATTGTTATTGGCGTGGTGGTACTGAACCTATTTGGTGCAGGACATGGTGAGGCAAAAGCTACAACAGAAGCAACTAGTTCAATCGTTCAAAAATGAGATGAATATTTTCGGACCGAGGATACAAGCACGCTTGAAGGCATAAGGGCATTCGTCGAGAAAGTTCTTGTGCCGCACGGCGTGAGGGTATGAATTTTAGTCATTTAAATTTTTTTGATTGAATTACGGATATAATAAGTCTATAATGTCTATTGTAGAGTGTTCCATATCCACATACGGAAGGAGGGAGTTCTATAATTAAAGAGTTCTATGATTAAGGAGTTCAACAAGGACCGTCAGGTTAAATTTTTATGACATGATTTTTTATCATTGTAGATATTAGTAGACTTTAAAATCTATTTAGTAGAAGGGAAGTCTAATTAATGACCCAGTCTTTATTTGATCCCGAAGTATGGAAGGCTGCTTGGATAAACGATCCAGAAGCTGGTGTAAATCGAATGCTTAGAGCGGGAACGGTACCGGCTCATTCGTTTGATGATATTTCAAGGGCAAGAAGCTTCCACAAGCAGGCATTTAATGAAGAGGGAATAAAGAGAACAGCCAGAATTATGGGATGGCTAAGGACACAGGGAGTTACCATTAAAGACTCCTCTATCCTAGATATTGGTGCTGCCTCCGGTGTCTTCAGTATTCCTTTTGCAGAGGAAGGGGCAAATGTTACCGCCGTTGAGCCTTCAGGACCGTTGACAGCCTTAATGGAAGAGAATATTAAGCCATCGATAAAGGGAAACGTTAAAATCGTGCGGGAACAATTTGAGGAGTTATCTATTGAGACGAACGGATGGCAAAACAAATTTGATCTGGTGTTTGCATCCATGTGTCCAGCCATTTTCGGTTGGGAAATGGTAGAGAAGGCGCTCGCCTGTGCCAGCCAGTTTTGTTACATCAGTACGAGTGCTGGGCCTAAGGAGCATAGTCTGATTCAGGAACTGCGCCCTGTAGTCGGAATAAAAGAGGACCTAGTACAAACGTCAGATATGGCATATATTATCCAACTATTAAATATATATGGCTACTCTTTTCAAACCCTGATTACTCGTGAAACCCAAACGGTAATGATGTCGGTGGACGAGGCGGTAAAACATACATTAGGCTGGTTCTCATTCTTCGGGATGCCAACAGATGAACAGTCGCTACAGAAAGCAGAAGCCTATTTAAGAAAGACGTACGCAGGGAAGAGAATCCCTGTTCAGCAAGGGGGGCGCTTTGGGAAGGTTTTGGTCCGTATAAAGAATCAGCACATGTATTAATCGTTTTGTCATGTAGCTTCTATTTATTCCCCTTGCCCTTCAGAATCTCAACGTCTGTTACATAATATAGACACAAGAGCATTGTGTGGAAAATGTATTCAAAATAAGAGCCCTAATGAAGGAAAGAACCACTTCATTAGGGCACTGGAGAGTTACTACGACTATGGTTCACTGCCAGTTGGTATGAAAGAAACCTGCTAAATCACTTCGTTCATAAGTATGAGCACCAAAATAATCCCTTTGTGCTTGCAAAAGGTTAGCATTCGAAATGCCTGTCCGGTAACTATCGTAATAAGTAAGTGAAGCACTTAAACATGGAAACGAAGTGCCAGAATTAATACCCTCACAGACAACTTTTCGTAATCCTTTTTGATACTCTTTAACCTTTTCAGCAAAATACGGGGCGATTAATAGACTAGCCAAATTCGGCTGTTCTTGATATGTTTCGCTTATTACATTTAAGAATTCGGCACGAATGATGCAACCACCACGGAAAATAAGGGCAATATCCTGTAAAGGTAAATTCCATCCGTAAAGCTCAGAAGTCATTTTATATTGTATAAATCCTTGCGCGTAGGCACAAATTTTACCCATATAAAACGCTTGTCTAATGTACTCAATCCACACATCTTTATCTAAACTTCGCTGATCAATCTCTGGGCCTGTCAGGATATTTTCTGCATAAACCCGCTCCTCTTTTAAAGAGGAGATGTAACGGGCAAACAATGACTCTGTAATAATGGATGAGGGGATCCCATGATCAATTGCTTGAATACTTGTCCATTTACCTGTGCCCTTTTGCCCTGTTTTATCAAGAATCACATCGATTAATGGCAAGCCTGTTACATCATCCTTTTTCCGTAAAATCTCTGCTGTGATTTGGATTAAATAACTTTTCAGTTCCCCTTGATTCCATATTTCAAAGATATCAGCAATTTCATTCACAGATAAACGTAACCTTTTTCTTAAAAATGTATAGGTTTCTGCGATTAATTGCATATCTGCGTACTCGATTCCGTTATGTACCATTTTTACAAAGTGACCGGACCCTTTTGGACCCATATAAACACAGCAAGGGTCTCCGTCCACGTGGGCTGCTATTTTTGTTAGAATAGAAGCTGCCTTTTCATATACGTTTTTATCTCCACCAGGCATGATCGAAGGTCCATTTAAAGCCCCGACTTCGCCGCCGGAAATACCGATTCCTAAATAACCGATTCCTTTTGACTTCAATTCATCATATCTACGTTCCGTATCTTTGTAATGGGAGTTACCACCGTCCATAATCACATCGCCTGCTTCAAGGAAGGGTACTAATGTACCTATTACCGAATCGACCGGTTTGCCCGCTGTTACCATAAGGAAGATTTTTCTTGGAGTTTTTAAGGAGTAAACAAAATCTTGAATTTCGTAGTAGGGATGGATAGAGTGACCTTCACTTTTTTTAACAAGATCGTCAGTTAAATCCCTCGTATAATTATAGACAGCGACTTGCTCACCCTTACCAGCCATGTTTAAAGCAATATTACGGCCCATTACCCCTAAACCAATGACACCAATTGTGTTGGACATTTTTTCTGCTCCTTTTATTTGAAATGAATAGGCCGTAGATCCTCACTTATAGGCTTAGAAGATTCTAAGAAAAATAAGTGGGGGGATCTACCGCCCGGGAATCATGGTTTATACGAATAAACTTAGTACTAAAATAAATCCTAATCCAGCTACAGAAATGATGGTCTCAAGCAATGTCCATGTTGCAAATGTTTCTTTCATACTTAAACCAAAATATTCTTTAAACATCCAGAAACCAGCATCGTTAACATGTGAAGCTATTAAACTACCCGCTCCCGTTGCAAGCACAACTAAAGCAAGATTAACGTCGGATTGTCCTAACATCGGAATAACTAAACCAGCGGTTGTTAAAGCTGCAACAGTTGCAGAACCTAAGGAAATACGTAATATTGCAGCGATGATCCAGGCAAGCAAGATGGGTGATAATGTAGTTCCATTGAATAATTCAGCTACATAGTCACCTACGCCGCCATTAATCAGTACTTGTTTGAAGGCTCCGCCACCCCCAATGATTAAGAGCATCATCCCAATATGAGTAATAGCAGTTGTACAAGATGCCATTACATTTTTGATTGGAATTTTCCTTGCTATTCCCATGGTGTAGACAGCTACCAGTAAGGAAATTAACATGGAAGTTGATGCATCACCAATAAAACGGATCGCTGCTAGTAAACTACTATCTTCAAATCCCATTGTTTTTTGAAGCAAAGTAATAACCGTAGCAATAGACATTAAAATAACAGGAAGCATTGCAGTAAATACACTGATACCAAATCCCGGGGTTTCCTCGGATTTAAATACTTTTTGTTCACCTAAAGAGGCAATATTACCCGTTTTCGTAAATGATGCAGGTACGAGTTTTTTGGCAAGCTTAGTAAATACAGGTCCGGCTAAAATAACAGTTGGAATGGCAATAATGAAACCGTAAAGTAAAACCTCACCAAGGTTCGCGCCATATTCACCAGCAATAACTGTTGGCCCTGGATGTGGAGGTAAGAAACCATGTGTTACGGATAAAGCTGCAACCATCGGAATACCGAGATATAAGATAGAAACCTTTAATTCTTTTGAAATGGCAAATATGATTGGAATTAACAATACTAATCCTACTTCAAAAAATAACGCCACACCGATAATGAATGAAGCAGCTACGACTGCCCATTGGATATTTTTTTCACCAAATTTGTCTACGAGGGTCATGGCAATTCGTTGAGCACCGCCAGAATCAGCGATCAACTTACCTAACATCGCTCCAAGTCCAAAGATTAACGCTAAGTGACCAAGGGTTCCGCCTAATCCGGCTTCGATGGTTTTGACAATTTCCTCTAATGGCATTCCAAGTGCTAAAGCGACGCCGAACGATACAATGATTAATGAAATAAAGGTGTTCAATTTGAAACCCATTATTAAAACTAATAATGCTAAAATTCCAATTGCTACGATAACTAATGGCATTGTAATTACCCCCTGTTTTTATCTTTTTAGTGTTTAATTAAGCTTCTTTGATAATTGGAAATCCGTGTATAATCATCTTCTAATACTCTGGATAGGTTAATGAAAATCGGCAGCAATTTCCTATATTCCTTGGTTGCTTCTTCTTTTGGTGTATGTTTGTTGGTACTGCCAACCATTTCAGAAACGACTTCAAAGGACTGGATTTTTCCGGTGGCATACAAGCCTAAAATACAAGCTCCTAGACAAGAACTTTCGTAGCTTTCTGGAACGACGACTTCAGATGAGAATATATCGGACATCATTTGCCGCCAAACAGCTGACCTTGCGAAGCCTCCTGTAGCCTGAATTCGGGTCACGGGACCGTCCATGCATTCAGTTAATGCCAAAAATACGGTGTACAAATTGTAAATGACTCCTTCTAGGGCTGCGCGAATCATATGTTCTTTCTTGTGTGACATCGTTAAACCGAAGAATGAGCCACGTACGTCTGGGTTCCATAATGGCGCACGTTCACCAGCCAGGTATGGATGGAATAACAATCCGTCAGATCCTGGTCTTACACGTTCAGCAATCTTGGTTAGTACATCATATGGATCAATTCCTAGTCTTTTCGCTGTTTCTACTTCTGATGAGGCAAGCTCGTCACGAATCCAGCGAAGGACCATCCCGCCATTGTTCACCGGCCCCCCAATAACCCAGTGCTTTTCTGTTAAGGCATAACAAAATATTCTTCCCTTTTCGTCTGTTTGAGGCTTGTCTATAATGGTTCGAATGGCACCGCTTGTCCCGATTGTGACGGCAACTTCGCCTTTTCGTATCGCATTAACACCTAGATTAGAAAGGACTCCGTCGCTAGCTCCAATGACAAACGATGTTTGTGGATCGATCCCCATCTTTTTTGCTAAATCTGAATCACAGTTGGTAAATATCCTGGTTGTTGGCACGAGCTCAGATAATTGAGAAAGGGTTATACCAGCAATTTTTAATGCTTCTTCATCCCAATCTAATTTTTCTAGATTCATCATGCCCATGGCAGAAGCTAGGGAATAATCCACTACATATTGATCAAAGAACTTTTTAAAAATATATTCTTTAATTCCGATATACTTTTTAACCTTGACAGCGGTTTCAGGAAGGTCATTCACAATCCAGGCTATTTTCGTTAAGGGTGACATGGGGTGAATGGGTGTTCCTGTTCGTTTATACACTTCATGGCCATTCAGCTCATCTTTTATTTGATGTGCCCATGCTTCACTTCGATTATCTGCCCAAGTGATACAAGGTGTAAGTGGGCGGTCATGTTCATCCATTGCAATGACACTATGCATGGCACTGCTAAATGAAACAAACGATAGCTTTTTTTGTGAGTGATCTTTCATGATATTCGAAGTCGCTTGCAGGACTGCCTGAAAAATCTCTTCTGGGTTTTGTTCAGCCGTCGCTATATCTGGTGTATAAAGCGGGTATCCAATATTCTCTTGTTGGATGACTTCACCTTTTTCGCTAAATAGAACGGCTTTCGTACTTGTGGTTCCGATATCTATACCTAACATATAGTTAGTCATTTTGTTGCACTACTCCTTTAGATAGCATTTGTTGTGACATCCATAGGTCTTCTACTTTACCTTGAACATCATCAAAGTTTTCATGTAAAGACTTGATCATGAGGTCTCTATCTTTTGCTTTGATTGCTTCAATATAAAGTTCGTGATTGTTTATAATCCGTGTAAAATCTTCATACTTTTCTTTGAAACGCATACGCATCGACAAAAGAATGAGACTTTCCATAACAGGCTTTAAATTATTCCAGATCATCAGAATATGCGAATGATTGGCTGCACGAATAATCGTTTCATGGAACAAGACATCTTGATATGAAAACTCATCAGCATCACTATATTTGACGGCGACTTTCATCATTTCGAGTATTTTACTAAGTTCCTTCGCCAAATCATTAGTATCCATCTTTACAAGACGTTCAAATACGAAGGATTCTATTAGCAGACGGACATCATAAATTTCTTCTATTTCTTTTTCTGATAGGCCATTAACAACGGCTCCCATTCTTTCTAATCGAATGATATTTTCGGATGCCAGTATTTTTAACGCTTCACGAATGGGTGAGCGACTTACAGTGAAATCAGCAGCTAGTTTATTTTCAGATAATATGGTACCGCTTTCAATCCCGCCAGAAATAATGCGCATTCTAAGCTCGGATGTTACGCGATCACCAGCAGAGGCTTTTAAAAGCCATTTGGAGGGATATAGGAATTCTGATTCGACCATCATTTCACCTTCTCAATTAATCAAGTATACTTGTATACAGGTATTATAATCTGAAATTTTAAATTTGCAAGCGTATACATTAAATTTGTGTGTGTTCGTCTGATATTTTTCTAAGCTTGATGGGTTTACGAATATTATGTGGCCGCAAGTATTTAATATGAAGATATAAATTTTTCGTAAGTCCGGATTCTGATTGGAGAAGATGGGCCTTTTTATATGTGCAAATGCACAATCAATTTCGTCTGTTCTTCAATATTTTTAACGTGCGACAATCGATATAATGAAAGCGTAATCAAAAATTGCCCGGGGGGTTAGACAGATGGAAGGATTGACGATCAGTTGGATAGGAGCTCTGGCAGGGCTGGCTATTGCAATTATTCTGATATTAAGAAAGCTGAATCCGGTTTACGCTTTATTTTTGGGAGCTATTGTAGGCGCTTTATTGGGCGGAGCCAATCTGGAGCAGACGATCAGCGTGTTAATAAGCGGTACGCAAAGTGTGATGGGGACGGTCATTCGTGTGCTTGCCGCAGGTGTATTGGCAGGCGTAATGATGGAATCTGGGGCGGCGGAGACGATTGCGCAGGCTATTGTAAAGAAGTTCGGCGGCAGTAAAGCGATACTCGCACTAGCCTTGGCGACGATGATTATTACGGCGGTAGGTGTATTTATTCCCGTTGCCGTGCTGATTGTGGCACCTATTGCATTGTCGGTCGGTAACAAAATGGGGATTTCCAAGCTGGCACTCCTGTTGGCTTTGTCTGGAGGCGGAAAAGCGGGGAACATCATCTCTCCCAATCCTAATACGATTGCAGCGGCGCGCGGATTTAATCTGGATTTAAGCCACGTGATGTTGGCGGGTGTGGTTCCTGCGATATGTGGTTTAATCATGACTGTTTTGGTGGCGTCTATGTTGAAAACCAAAGGTGTGAAGGTGTCCGATCAGGATATCATGGACAGTGATGTCGATACATCGAAATACCCGGCGTTGGGACGGGCGATTGTAGCCCCGCTGGTAGCTGTTATTTTGCTGATGATTAACCCGATTGGTTCCATCTCTGGTATTGAAGCACTTTCGAGTTTCAAGGTGGATGCGATGTACATTTTGCCGATTGCTGGGATTGTGGGTATGCTGGCCATGGGGCAAGGGCGCAATATCTTGAAGTATTCGGCCTCCGGTTTGAATAAAATGACGGCGACCGTGCTGATTTTGATCGGTGCAGGCGGGATTGCGGGTCTGATCTCTGCCTCCAACTTGTCTGCTCAGGTGGTTGGCCTGATTGAAGCTTCGGGAGTTTCCGGTACATTTTTGGCACCGCTTGCAGGTATTCTGATGGCAGCTGCCACGGCGTCCACCTCGACGGGAGTTATTTTGGCGACAGGCTCGTTTGGGGAAGCCATTCTGAACATGGGAACGGCCCCGCTCGCTGCAGCTGTGATGGTGCATACAGGAGCTACAGTCATTGATTCCTTGCCGCAGGGCAACTATTTTCACGTCACGGCAGACAGCATGAAAATGAGCATTAAACAACGGATGGGTTTGATTCCTTACGAAGCTATTGTGGGTGGAACGATGGCAATTGTAGCGACACTCATGTATGGATTTTTACTTTAATATTCACGATGGGGTGAGAAGATGAGAGAGAAAACATTTGTGCTGGCACCAGATTCTTTTAAAGAAAGCATGACGGCTAAAGAAGTGTGTATTGCAATGGAGAAGGGACTGCGCAAGGTCTACCCGGCAGCGAATTATGTCCACATACCGATGGCGGACGGCGGTGAAGGAACGGTGCAGTCACTGGTGGATGCGACAGGCGGACAGATTCGTTATATCGAGGTGACAGGACCGCTTGGAGGACCTGTAACTGCTGCATACGGCCTGCTGGGAGACGGCACTACGGCGGCAATTGAGATGGCATCCGCCAGTGGAATCCATTTGGTGAACAAGGATAACAAAAACCCGCTAAAAACAACAACCTACGGAACAGGGGAGTTAATCCGTGAATGTCTGAACCAGGGAATTCGAAAAATTATCATTGGCATTGGTGGAAGCGCGACGAATGATGGCGGTACAGGAATGGCGGAAGCGCTAGGCGCCAGATTTCTCGATGCAACAGGCAACACTCTTCCGCGCGGCGGCGGTAGTCTGGGCGAGCTGGCCAGTGTTGATATTTCATCACTGGATGACCGCTTGCAGCAGGTACAACTAATTGTAGCCTGTGATGTGACAAATCCGCTGTGCGGAGAGCATGGGGCATCTCAAGTATTCGGGCCACAAAAAGGGGCAACTCCGGAGATGGTGCAGCAATTGGATGCCAATCTTGCTCATTACGCCGATGTGGTGAAGCAGCAACTGGGCAAGGATGTGCGCGATCTCCCAGGCGCAGGCGCAGCAGGTGGACTGGGTGCGGGCTTATTGATTTTCACTCAGGCGGCGCTGCAAAAAGGCATTGAAATTGTGATTGAATACACCGGTTTGAAACAAAAGCTCGCCACTGCCGATATCGTTTTGACGGGGGAAGGCGGTATTGATTTTCAGACCAAATTCGGTAAAACTCCTTATGGAGTAGCCCAGGCGGCAAAACAGTCTGGCAAAAAGGTCATTGCGGTCGCAGGTTATATCGGGGAAGGGATCGACACGTTGTACAAGGAAGGAATAGATGCGGTGTTCGGCATCGTACCGGGAGCCTCGGAGCTCGGTAAGCTGCTGGCCGAAGGGCCGCAAAACGTAGAGCGTACGTGCGAGAATATCGCAAGAGTACTTCAATTCAGCGAGAAATGAACAGATTGAGAAGCGGGATATAATACGAGCGCTCGCCTGTAATCCCGAACTTAGCCAAAGCCGGATTGACTGAGCAATGTGGGAGTGACGGCGAGCGGAAATATGGTATTACTGGCGCATGGCCTGGCGTGAATACAGCAGTTCATTGATACAGTGCCAATAAGCCGTGCGTAAGCTCAAAAAGCTGAAGGAGATTCCGGGGATCTTTACCGGTTAAGGTATGGATGCGCTTCAGGCGGTATTGCAGCGTATTTCGGTGAATATTTAATTCATCTGCGGTAAAGGAGACACTACCGTTATGGTTAATAAAGCTTCGCAGCGTATCCAGCAAATCCACGGTATCTTCCAGCTTGCTAACCAGATAGATCGTGTTTGTCAGGTTCGTTTGACTCAATCTGACCAGAAATTCGACTTCCGCAAAAGAAATTTTTTGCACAGGCGGGCGCAAAGCCAGTAAAACATTCATAGCTGACTTGGCTTGCATATAAACATCCGCAATGTTGTGCTCCTGTCTGCTGACCGTAATCAGCACATCGGGATGGCTGCGCACAAGTGGCTCAAGCAGTTTGTCTGTCGGCTCCTGATTTTGTATTAGGATGAGATAACAGTCTTCCTCCATACGAAAGGACGGATGCTGCATGAATATATTGGACAACTCGGCTAAATGAGCTGGATCAGCAGGCAGGTACTTTACATATACAGCCGAAGTTTTTAGAAGCAAATCAATATGATATTGAGCTGCTTCTTTTTTTATTTTTTGCGTGTAGGCTCCCTGATGATTTAACAACATTTCCAGCACAGATTTTTTGCGGTTGGCTTCGTGGGCCAGATGCTCCAATGAGATGCGCTGTTCAATCAGGAGAGACACCGTCGTTTTAACAATATTGCAAAAAGGACGCACTTCATCAGGATTGCCTGAAATACCAATGACACCAACTAACTCATGATGAATGACAATCGGTTCATTGGTTCCCTTTTTCTCATAGTGGCCGTCCTGCCACACTTCAATCATTTTCCCAGTTTCGAGCGCCTGAACAGCGCCTTGGTGAATGGTTCCGATTCGTTCACTCTCGCCGCTGCCAATGATGATGCCTCGTTCATTCATAATATTGATATTGTATGGAATATCCTTCATCATTTTGTCTACGATGTCTTGGGCTTGTTTTACGGAGAGCTGAAACAAATCAGGATTCCTCCTTTATCTATAGTGATATAGTGTATTTTAATGTACCACCTTTATGAAAGGGTTTCCAATTTATTGTGCATCTGAACAATATGATAAGGCAGGTCGCTGAACATGTCAGTCAATTTTATCATAGATGTGAAGAATCGTTGTACGCAAAAAACAGGGCTCATAGGAGCACCTGCTTTTTGTGTCTATCCTTTTTATTGCCAGCCACGCTGACTAATGACGAACCTCCCGGAAGCTATAGATAATGTCGTGTAGTTCTTGCTTTAAACGGCCGTCTTTAGACGCTGGTGCATATCCAAGCACCTGGTAGTAATCCTTTTCGGTCTCAATAATCGCTACATGGGTGACATAATGGTTCACATCTTTTTGTCCTTTAATCGTAAACTCAATGGCAGGATATCCATGAATCGTTGTGTTAGATGAAGGTCCTACAGTAGAGAGATTAAACTCTTTGGTCATGTTGTATTGAATTTTCTTTGTGTAGTGCTGGAGAGTTACATTGCCCAATTCCTTTTTCGAATTGGATACTACCGCAACGGATTTTTGAATGTACGGATTGAATATTGCAATATCAGTTATTTTTTCACGGTCCGGGTCTGTTGACCAGTCTAGCGGGGCTGAGATCTGAAAACGTCCATCTTTACTTACATAGCTTTGCTCTTTCTTGCTCACTGGAGCTTCAGGAGGTACGTAACTGTCTGCAAGTATAAAAATAGCATTTACAAACGAGGCTCCCAAGATCACCATTGCGGTAAAAAATATAAAGAGCGAACGTTTCATTGTCTTTTTGCTAATCGGCTCTAAATCCCGTACCTTTACAACATATGTACCTGCAGCTAAATCACCAATTCGTTGTCTTGATGCAGTTACTAACACACTGATACCAGCAGGTATCCCACCCATTAGCAACGGATTGGTGTCGATTAGCCTGAGCAGCGTACGAATGAGTGATTTAAGAAAACCAGGAGGCTTTCCTTCCCCGTTAACCACCTTAATACGAAAAACGAACTTACCAAGTGTATAGCCTGTGTAACCTTCCAAAAGCAAATAATAGCTGAAGAAAGCAATAAGCAGAATACAACGGGATGCAATCGCTAAAGGCAAAAACCATCTATCCGTTATTTGAATGACAGAAATAAAAAAACAAACATACCCGATTAAAAAAAATATGAAATCAAAAACCGTTGCTCCCCACCGTCTAAACAGAGTAGAATTCCCGTACGTTTTTGATATTTCGGCCATCCTGTTTGGATCTACCCCATAATTTTGACCGTGCCGAATGTACATCTGTCTTGCAGTTGACTGCGGATTGTGTGATATGTGCTGTTCGTCCAAAAAATACACCTCTTCTTAATAATTAAAAACACACTCCTTATATTAACGGTCATTTTACAATCCATGTTTAGGAAAACATTCTATAAACAAAGAAATTATTATAAATATCCCTTCCTCTCATTGAACCGCATTCAGGCGCTAGTAGAGCCAGAGAATGCACAATCCTTGCGTTTGCTTGAAAAAGCAGGCTTTCGGCAAGAAGGGCTCCTCTCCCAATATGAATTGACGTCCGGGAAATATGATGATCTTTACATGTGTGCATTGGTCAAATCAGAGTATATCAATCGTTCTCAGAAATGATAGATGTAGGTGGATCAAGCGAGGGAGCATGGATAGGAAGAAGGTTGATCATTGTACAACATGATCAACCTTCAGCGGCATACACAATTCATATTGCTCAATGGGGTCTTTCGAGAGACCTATTTTTTGGATAAAGCCTTCAAGAGAGTCATTGTCAGACAGACAGATGTACACCTTCTCAATCTTTTGGATCTCTGCTGCTTTATGAAGGAGGGCACATCCTAATCCTTGGTTGCGATGCTTAGGATCGACCCAAAGAAAGTTGATTTTACCCTGAGCACTCATGCTCACCATGCCGAGACACGTTTGATTCACTTCGTAGATGCCGAGAAAAGCTTCCTGTGTACTGGTGGCGTAATAAGGTGTGTCACTTTGCCAATGGATGTGGCAGTTGGTGAGGGTCTTACGAAAAGCTGCGACGTCATCAAATGTAACTTCCTTAAGAATATACGAAGATGAGAGGGCAGCGGGTGGGGCGGAGGGCAGAGTGCCGTTGTAGTATTTCAGCGTATAGCGTGGCTGATAGCCTTGCTTTTCATATAATTTGACGGCCCGATGATTTTCCTTGATGACTTCGAGCCATAGCTGCTGGCAGCCCGCGTAGATGGCTGTTTGTTTGTGTAATTCCAGCAACTTGTTGCTAATCCCCTGACCACGGTAAGCCGGAGCGACGCATAGCGTACCGCAACGCATGGTCTTGTACCCGTCGAACTGCCGGACACCGCCGAGAATTAAGCCGATCGGTTGATTCTCATCCATGGCAAGGAAAGAGTGATTCCGTGTATTACCCTCTGGACCAAAAAAACGTGCTACGAAATCGTCCTGATCCATGGTCAGGCGAATGGAATAATCTGAGAAACCAAGCGAAAATGCTTGAAATATGTGTTCCATGCTGACATCATTGCATCTCATATAGGTGATCACTGTTATTCCTCCTGAAAATCCAGTATATTTGGATTGTCTTATTATACACTCCTTATGTTGTTGTAAGGTTACAATTAGTATCGCTTAGCTATACTTAAAGTCAACACAAAACCAGCAAAAAATATAACTCGAAATGCCCTGGACATTCTTTATTTTGGAAGATGGGAGAATGGAATGAATAAAAGGCAAAAGGAAATTTTACGCATGTTGTTAACTGAACCGGACCGGTTGTGGTTAGCGCAGGATCTGGCGGATCTGACCGACTGCTCTGAAAAGACGATCCGTAACGATCTGAAAGTAATTGAAGATTATATCGTCAAGCATTCTGATGCTAATCTGGTGAGAAGGCCGGGACGCGGTATTTATTTGGAGATGGGTAGAGCGGATCAGAATGAATTGTTTCATCGACTGTATGCGGATGAGAGTACAGCCCAACATGAGTCGGATGAGGAAAGGGTGCTGCATCTCGCCTATCGGCTCTTGATGAATGCCAAGCCTGTGACCATCCAGGATCTAGCTTCACAGTATTATGTGAACAAGACGGTGATCCGTAGAGATATGGAGAAGATTGATGGCTGGCTGCACAGTTTTGATCTAGCCTTGATTACCAAGCAGCGCGTAGGCTTGACCATTCAAGGCTCTGAGAAAAATAAGCGAATCGCTTTGGCGCGGATGAACCAGCTGATTGACAGTCCTGAGTTAACGGGACAGATGATGCGCAAACAGTTTGAATCGCACGAGATCACAACCATAAATCATGAATTAAAAGCATTTCAAAAACGCCATGAGCTCAGCTTTACTGACGAAGCTTTCGAAGCTCTAATGCTGCATATCCTTTTAATGGTCAAACGAACCAAGATGGGACAACCCATTTCCCTCTCCAAGCAGGACATTGCCTTTTTGCAGGAGAGACGCGAATTTACATGGGCTACATCTTTTTTGCAGCAGTTGCAAAAGTTGTTTGCCGTGCCTTTTTCCAAGGAAGAGACGGCGTATTTAACTCTGCATCTGCTTAGTGGGAAGTTCCGTTACCAGCAGGAGGAAAGAAGGGGAAAACAAGGCGAGCTGGCAGATAGTCACCCGCTTTTGCCTGAGTTGATTGAGCAGTTAGTCCGGCGGATGTCCGAGCTGAATATGATGGCCTTTTCCAAGGACAAGATGTTGCTGAAAGGGTTGAATGTCCATTTATATACGACCCTGAACCGTCTTCAATATGGGTTGACCGTGTCCAATCCTATGCTGGCCGAGATCAAGAAGATGTACCCCTACATGTTCGACCGGGTTATTATTACGCTGGAAGAGGTGGGGAAATGGATCCGGCTATCCTTCCCCGAGGAGGAAGCGGCGTATTTAACGCTGCATTTTCAGGCTTCTGTGGAGCGATTGCACCAGAAAGAGAGTCATCCCCAGAGAGCCATCATCGTGTGTCACATGGGCATCGGTATGTCCCAACTGCTGCGCACCAAGGTGGAACGTAAATTTCCGGCTGTACATGTAGAGACAACCCTTTCCAAAGCAGAAGTCCAGGATTATCTGGCAGCCCAGGATGTGGATCTCGTCATTACCACTGTAGATCTCCCAGAGATGAACATTCCGCACATTCTCGTCTCTCCCTTGCTGGATGCCAAGGACGAGCGTCGGCTGGAGCAAGTGATCCGACGACTGGATGAGCCGGAACATAGGGCGGCAGACGAATCTGTATTTTTTAAATATACAACACCTTTTTTGGTCTTTCCCCAGCAGGAAGTGCAGCATCCGGAACAATTGATCTCCAAGCTGGCGCAAATACTGGAGGACAAAGGATATGTGGAGCCCGGTTATGTGGACAGCGTACTGGCGCGAGAAAAAATGTCGGCTACGACGATTGGGGGAGGCATAGCCATCCCGCATGGCGGTTCTGAGTGGATAAGGCAGTCCTCCATTGTAATCGCTACCTTGAAGCAGCCGCTTACCTGGGGAACCGAGAAAGTAGAGCTTGTGTTCCTGCTTGCGGTTAAACAGGATGGGCGGGAAGAGATGCGCCAGTTATTCAAGGAATTGTCCCTGATCAGTGAGCAACCTGCTTTGGTTCATGCCTTATCTAAGGAGACCGATGCAATGAGACTATTAGGGAAAATGAAGGGATAAACTAAAATCAAAAGCAGTGCTCTGGAGCAGGACTTATAAATAAGTCCTGCTTTTTGTCGGTATAATTCCGTTTTTCCGAAAGTTCCGGTAAAAAGTTCGTCTGATAACAGCAAGATAGGCGTTTATACTATCAATGTAAGCGGAAACAACAGAGAGAAGGGGAATGACTATGAAGATATTGGCGATTACCTCATGTCCTAACGGAATTGCACATACGTATATGGCAGCTGAGAATCTGCAAAAGGCAGCAGCAAAGCTGGGCATCGAGATGAAGGTCGAGACACAAGGCTCCATTGGAGTCGAAAATCAACTGACCGATCAGGAGATCCGTGAGGCAGATGGCATTATTATTGCAGCGGATAAAACGGTGGTTAAAGACCGCTTCGTCGGTAAGAAACTGCTGGTCGTTGGCGTACAGGATGGCATTCGCCGTCCAGAAGAATTGATCCAGCGGGTGATGAAGGGTAATGTACCTGTGTACCAAGCAGAGTCACGTTCTGCTGAAGGTAGCTCACAGGAGAACAAACCGAAACAAAATCCCATCTACCGCCACTTGATGAACGGTGTATCCTATATGGTACCCTTCATCGTCATTGGGGGATTGCTCATTGCCATTGCGTTGACGATTGGCGGTGAGAAGACACCAGGCGGTCTGGTTATACCGGACGGTTCATTCTGGAAGACGGTTCAGGATATCGGCTCGGCCTCTTTTACCTTTATGATACCGATCCTCGCCGGATTTATCGCGATGAGCATTGCGGATAGACCGGGGCTTGCACCGGGTATGATTGGCGGATTCATTGCTGCGAACGGCAGTTTTTATGGAAGTGAGGCGGGGGCTGGATTTATCGGCGGGATTATCGCTGGTTTCCTGGCGGGTTATGTTGCACTTGGGATTCGGAAAATTAAAGTTGGCCGAGCATTACAGCCGATCATGCCTATTATAATTATTCCTGTATTGGCATCGTTAATTGTTGGGTTAATCTTTGTCTTTGTGATTGGTGCTCCAGTCGCACAATTGTTTGAAGCTTTAACAGGTTGGCTTGCAGGTATGCAAGGTACAAGTTCAATTCTACTGGCGTTGATTCTAGGTGCGATGATCTCCTTTGATATGGGCGGCCCTGTGAACAAAGTCGCATTCTTATTTGGTTCGGCTATGATCGGCGAAGGGAATTATGAAATTATGGGGCCAATCGCCGTTGCGATTTGTATCCCGCCGATTGGGATGGGACTTGCAGCGATGATCAACAAACGTAAATTTGCACCTGAAGAACGCGAGGCTGGGAAGGCAACATTCACGATGGGGTTGTTCGGTATTACCGAAGGTGCGATTCCATTCGCGGCGCAAGATCCACTACGTGTTATTCCCAGTATCATGGTAGGGTCCATGGTCGGCTCTGTCATCGCCATGTTGGGAAATGTAGGTGATAAGGTAGCTCATGGTGGACCGATTGTAGCTGTACTTGGTGCAGTGGACCATGTGCTTATGTTCTTTATCGCCGTTATTGTCGGCGTAGCCGTATCGGTTGTCCTGATAAGCTTGCTGAAAAAAGATATTGTAGCAACTGTAACTCCAGATGTTGCTGGGGAAGCGATGCCTGGACATTCTACCGCAGGGGCTGGACAATCTGCGATTACTACAAAGGCCGCTGCGGAGTCATCTGCATCAACAACTGTCACAAATAACGGGCCAGCCGTATCTTCGCAAGCCATTCACATTGAGAAACTGACGGATATTGTAACCATGGATCTGATTAATTTAGATCTGGAAGGAACGACACGAGATGCTGTGGTTGATGAAATGATCGGAGCACTTGAGAGAACTGGAGCCGTAAGCTCTGCCAGTGATTTCAAACAGGCGATATTAGCCAGAGAGGAAGAAGGCTCCACAGGCATTGGAATGAATATTGCCATTCCTCATGGCAAATCGGAAGCTGTCCTGAAGCCAAGCGTGGTCTTCGGCATCAAACAGGGCGGTGTTGACTGGAATAGTGCAGACGGAAGTGAAGCAAAACTGATTTTCATGATTGCCGTACCGCGCAACAGCAAAGAAAATGCGCATCTGAAAGTGCTGCAAATGTTATCGCGTAAGCTGATGGACGATCATTTCCGAGAGGCGCTTCTAGCAGCTGCAACGAAGGAAGAAGCATATCAATTGCTGGATCAGGTGCATTAATTCAATGCGCTAAGAACTTGAATCAAAGAAAAGAGGCTCCCGAAGTTTCAGCCGGGAGCCTCTTTTTTGAGAAGGTCTTTGCGTGAGTCAGCGGCGTTCACCGCGTGATATAAGTATGATGCCGAGAAACACAAAGCCTGCACCAGCCAGATGAGCAAATGAGAGGGATTCACGGAGGATGATATAGGACAGCAACAGTGTGCTGACGGGAATACAACCCGTGAGGATAGGCTGCTTTTTTCACAACAAGATATTGTGTTCCATGATCATCTAGGTTTGAGCCATGTAATCGCTACATAAAGTCAAAAAAATAACGGATTACGTGAAAAAAGACGGGTGAGGTGTAGGTCAGGCTATCCACCCGACTTAAGTAGCTTTTTTTCAAAGCATCGAACTTATCATCATCGCCGATTAATAAATCCCGCTTCAGCACGGAAACCGTTAAGCTGCCGAAGAAACCGCTCAAACTGATCAGCATGCCGAAAATAATTCCAAATTTCAGGTCAAACGGCGTCAGATAGGGATAGATGAAATAGGAAGCCGCTATAGTTACGGGAAAAGCGAGTGCAAAGCCTTCCCAAGTTATATTGGGATTGGATGTCGGGACGATTTTCCGCTTACCGAAATAGAGTGATGCTAGATAGTGTACGACATCATTGAGCTGCGTCAGTACCACTAGAAAAAGTACAAGTTTCGCTCCGTATTGCGGCGTAGCAAACTGAAAATAGGCCAGATGACTCAACCCGAAAACCATTAGCATGAGTCCCCACTGGGTCGAGCTGACACTGCGCAGAAATCCAACCGTTCCTTTGTTGATCAATCGTGGGAGCGGTAGCAGTAAGAATACATAGATAGGGATAAAGACAATGAACATTCCGTACCACCCGATATAAATCCAGTAAAATTGTACGGGAATCGCCAAGTACGCCCATAGAAACAATCTGCGATCAGCTTTTCTGGATCTAATCATAGAAAAGTATTCTTTTAGCGCAAAAAAGGTGAGTGCCATCAGGGAAAGCAGTGAAACAATCGGATTGAAAAGAGTTGCCAAGCAAAAGATAAAGAACATACCCCACCATGTCTTGATGCGAAGCCCAATAGCTGCATAGTCTTTGTCTGGCTGTGTTTTGACTACTACTATGTAAATCAGATGGATGACCAATAAGGCTGTAAAAATAAGGATTAACGTAAATAGCGAACTATCCATTACCACTCACCAACTTATCGCGAAATAGGGTTCCATTAGGGTTCCTATGTTATTATGAAGGAATAATTCAAACTTGATAAGGGGAAATTTCGTAAATGGTAGCAGATCAATCCGTCTTTATCTTGCTTACGAATACGGGAACGTTTCTTACGAGAGTCATTAAAAGCTATACGAGAGCGCCATATAATCACGCCTCCATTTCCTTCAACCGGGAACTTTCGGAGTTATACAGCTTCGGGAGAAAGACCCCTAATAACCCTCTGGATGGTGGTTTCGTGAAAGAGGATATTAAGACAGGTACATACAGCAGATTTCCGAATACAACATGTGTTATCTACGAGCTTCAAGTAACCGACCGTGAAGTTGAAAAAATGAAGCGAGTTTTACATGTATTTATCCGAAGTCGTCAAAAATATATGTATAACTTACTGGGTTTGATTGGTATTGCACTCAAAGAACCAGTCGAGTTCAGCAATTCTTATTTTTGTTCGCAATTCGTCGCGGAAATTTTACAGCGATCCGGCATAAAAATATGGAACAAGCTACCCGCTCTTGTTACGCCAGACGATTTTCGGCAAAGTGATCGATTCCATTTGATCTACGAGGGGAAATTGAGCGAGTATGATCCTCAAGCTTGAGGATCAGCACCCCATTACTTAAACCTCTTCCGGCACAATTACCTCAATATGACGCGGTAAAATACCAAGCTCGATAGGCAAAGACGGCCCTTCCTCACCATCTACATTCGTACTGACCGGTTCTGCGGAGCTGACACTTACATGCTTTGCGGTAAAGTAAACGATATCACTATGATCCTTCAGGTTGCCTAAAAATAAGGATATGCTGGCCGTCACGGTGTTCAATATATTGAGGTTTTTGAAAATAAAGCAGTGAAGCAGACCATCGTTAACAGCTGCATCGGGCGCCAGTTTCTCGAATCCGCCAACTGAGTTGGTTAAAGTAGCCAAAAAGAGCGGGGATTTCCCCTCCCAGGTTTTGTCATCGTAGTTGACGATAAGTGAGTGGTCAGGATGGCTGATAAGCTCTTTCATGCCTTCTTTGAAGTAGGCAAACGTGCCAAACATGGATTTATCGTCTGATGATACAGCTGATAGCGATTCAGCAAGCGAACCTGTGGCAACCACATTGGCAAACATCCGACCGTTTAAGAGGCCTATATCTACGTTTTTCACGCGGGCAGAAGTCAGTGTACGGATCGCTAGCTCGGGACTTAGCGGAATTTGCAAGGCACGGGCAAAATCATTGACTGTCCCAAGGGGGATGACCCCCAGTCTTGGACGGTGGTCTTGATCAATGAAGCCGTTGATGGTTTCGTGAAGTGTGCCATCCCCGCCGATGGAAACGACTAGGTCACAAGCTTCCTCACACGCATTAACGCAAAAACGGGTGGCGTCCAGTTCCTTTGCCGTTTCTTTAACCATAACAACGTATCCTTGGTCACGTAGAATTTCTTCTACGCTTCTGACATGTTGGAGAGATTCCTCTTTGCCGGAAGAGGGATTTACAATGACCATAGCTTTTTTCATATACATGTTCCTTTCTCTGGGGAGAGTTTGTTGTACCAACTCTTACCCGAAAAGCAGACCTTTAGACTCTAGATTAGACATGCGTTATATTTTTAGTTACTATATAAAAGTAAATACAATCTGAATGGAGGATTTCATATGAAAATCGCATTAACAGGAGCAACGGGGCAACTGGGCTCCATCGTGGTAGATACGTTGCTTACATCTGTCTCCACAAACGATCTTATTGTTAGTGTAAGAAATCCAGAAAAAGCAGAGAACTTACGGTCTCGTGGCGTTGAGGTTCGTCATGGCGATTTTGATAAACCGGAGACGCTGGATCAAGCATTTGCTGGAGTAGACCGACTGTTGATTATATCCGCAGACGGGGATAATGATACTAGAATCCGTCAGCATAAAGCGGCTGTTGATGCTGCTGTGCGTGCTGGAGTAGGCTTCATCGTTTATACTAGCGCAGCCAATGCCGCTGACAGCACTCTATTCCTTGCCCCCGTACATCGCATCACGGAGGAGTTCATTCGCGAGTCAGGTATTCCTTACTCCTTCCTGCGTAATAATTGGTATCTGGAAAATGAGGCAGGCACGATCCAATCCGTACTCGCGGGGGCTCCTTGGCTAACCTCGGCAGGGTCCGGTAAAGTAGGGTGGGCTACCCGCGCAGATTATGCACAAGCAGCTGCAACTGTTTTGTCTGGCGAAGAGCATGAGAATACAATATACGAGCTCTCCGGTAAGCCGATTACCCAAGAAGAGTTTGCAGCGATACTGGCTGAGGTTCTGGGCAAAGACGTTCCTGTACAGCAGGTGGATGATGCTACGTATGCCGAGGTTATGCTCGGTGCGGGAGTCCCGGAAGGTGCCATCCCTATTGTGGTTGGTATTCAACAAGCGATTCGTGAAGGAGCCTTGGATGTCGTAAGCAACGATTTCGAGAAGCTGTTGAAACGCCCCCTTACGCCGCTTAGTCAAGGAATTAGCGAACTGATTAAGCAAACCCAAGCATAATAAACGTGCCGTAAAAAAGGATGCTGCTTAGGAAGGCAGCATCCTTTTTAATTACATGTTTACCTCTCGGCATTTTCAGCAGACAGAGCGCTTACATATAAGGTACAACAATACTCAGATTAGTTTCATCGATGAGTGGAATCGTGACGGATTATCCAATATACTTGTAGGGAACTCCAAGGAAGACTTGGAGCAGGCTTGGTCTATCAAGGAAGCTTAGCATAGCAGTAGAATTCGAAAATGAATGGAGTACATAATACCATGTCTAATTTACCAAATTGTCCTGAATGTAATTCAGAGTACACTTATGAGGATCGCAGTCTTTTCATTTGCCCGGAATGCGCTCATGAGTGGTCTACCGAGTCAGAAGCAAGCAGTGAAGACGTAAAGGTCGTCAAAGATGCGAATGGTAACATCCTGCAGGATGGTGACTCTGTAACTGTCATTAAAGACCTTAAAGTGAAGGGAAGCTCATCCGTCTTGAAAATCGGTACCAAAGTAAAAAACATCCGTCTGGTGGATGGCGATCACGATATTGACTGCAAAATTGATGGTTTTGGAGCAATGAAGCTAAAATCGGAGTTTGTAAAAAAGAATTAAAATGCAAGAAAGGAGAAGCCGAGGGCTTCTCCTTTTTTATTTACAATGGTGCTAACCATACGGTTCCCGTTCCCCTGTACACATTCACCAGCCCTTCGCCAGAAGCAGCCGAGCCCATTTTGGTTTTCCCGGATTTTTCGACGGTGAACTGTAAGGTGTTGGACCACATGAGGGCAAAGTTACCATCCACCTTCAGCACATCATTTTGCAATTCTATAACCACCGCTTCCTCGGAAGGGATTGGAGCTTGAAGTGCCAGAACTCCTTTTCCGCGGGCGCTTAAATTAAATAACCCTTCTCCACCCAGTGCAGCAGAGGAAAGATTACTACGTGCAACGACGGAAATGTCCAGCGTCGTGTCACAAGCCAAAAACAAGCCGTCTTCGATGGCAATATCATCATTGTCGACATCAATAAGCCAAATATATTGGTAGGTAGGCTCCAGCATAATGGTACCCGTGCCTCTATAGTGTGGTTTAATGGCACCTGTTCCCGTTACAGCACCGGACACCAAGTTTCGCATCAAGCCTCCAACGCCTTTTACACCGGTAGTCATTTCCATGCTACCCACAGTATATTGCATGGCCCCCGCCTTCATCATAATCTCACTATTGTTGATTTCGATCATGAGCTGTTTGCGGCGCATGTTACTTTTACTCATATAGTAATTGTCTTTCGCAGCCATAACCGAGGTAGAACTCAAATCTGTTATGTATTCCAGTACCGTAAATCCACCTAATTGGTCAGTGATGGCAACATTGCTGTTATCCTTTAAATTATTAATGACAAAAGCCATAAATGTATGTGCCTCCTTGTTGTATTCATGTTGTGGGGATGGGAATCTTCTTTATTCCATAAAATATTCGACAAAGAGACTTCTTTTCCTGCGGCGAATCTGGACACTTCCCTTGGCTGGTTTTCAGACTCAAAAAAGGAGAGCTTGAAAAAGATGTGAAAAAGGTTCAATATAAAGATATCGGTTTTTAAAATGATTGGCTTCGAAAGCAGTCGTATGAGAAAAAGACATGAAAATAGGGGGTAGAACAAGTGGAGATAGGTATAAGCACATTTGTAGAAACAACGCCGGATCCCCAAACGGGTGAGGTTATCAGTCACGCACAACGTATACGTGAAGTGGTCGAGGAGATTGTGCTTGCAGATCAGGTAGGGCTGGATGTGTACGGCGTGGGGGAGCATCATCGTAAAGATTATGCGGCATCTGCTCCGGCTGTTATCCTCGCTGCTGCAGCAGCACAGACCCAACGAATTCGGTTAACCAGTGCAGTTACGGTGCTTTCATCGGATGATCCCGTACGTGTGTTTCAAGATTTTGCTACACTGGACGGTATTTCGAATGGACGAGCTGAGATTATGGCAGGCCGGGGCTCTTTTATCGAATCGTTCCCGTTATTTGGGTATGATTTGGATAACTACGATGAGTTATTCGATGAAAAGCTGGAGTTGTTATTGAAAATCCGAGATTCCGAGAAAGTCACCTGGAAAGGCGGGCATCGGCCTGCAATTCACAATTTGGGCGTGTATCCGCGTCCAGTTCAAAATCCGTTGCCTGTATGGATTGGGAGTGGGGGGAATCAGGAATCTGTGGTTCGTGCAGGCTTGCTCGGTTTGCCGTTGGTTCTGGCGATTATTGGGGGTAGCCCTGTACAGTTTGCCCCGTTGGTAGAACTGTATAAAAAAGCCGCTAGGCATGCTGGTCATGATGCATCGCTGCTTCCGGTTGCATCACACTCGCATGGTTTTATAGCAGAGACTACTGAGCTGGCAGCGGATAAGTTTTTCCCTTCCACTCAGCAGAGCATGAATGTGCTTGGGCGTGAACGTGGTTGGGGCCCTTACACTCGTTCCAGCTTCGATGCCGCACGCAGCTTTGAAGGAGCGTTGTATGTAGGCGATCCCGATACGGTTGCCCAAAAAATTATTCATCTGCGTAAACAGGTAGGCATTACACGTTTTCTGTTGCACGTGCCCGTCGGTACGATGCCGCATGATGATGTCATGAGAGCTATTGAGCTATTGGGAACAGAGGTAGCACCACGGGTTCGTGAAGAGATATCCAAGTGGGAATCCGAGAGTAAATAAGCGGGTTACCTCATAGATAAAAGAGAAAGGAGCAGGCCATGGGGGTGAGGTCGCTCCTTTTTTGGGTTCTAAAAAACTATATGCGAGCTGATCAGATCATTTTTTATTTGGTCCGTTTTTTATGCGTGATGCGTTTCTGTAATTGAGGCTTCCCCTGTTTTAGTCTCTTAGGTGTTGCAGGAACTCTGCGCAAAATAGGTTTCTCTTGGGTTGCTTTGGAAGGCAATGTCATGCGGAGTGTGGATGATGCAGGTTTTCTTTGACTGCTGCTCGTTACAAAGTTGATGGTGTAGTCCAAGACGAACGGACTAACTGCGATTCTCCGCAGTCCCACGCTTCTACAAGTGGTACAGCCTGTATCCCAGCACCAATTGAAGGCATTCTCAGGAACTTGAGTGAGGTATGTCCCCCTCCATTCGCGTCCAAAATCATCTTCGGCGTAATAAAAGAATGTATTACCTCCTGCGTAGCCGCTCCACAACTGAACAGTCTGTCCGGGGTTAACTCGGTACCAGCCTGTTTTAGAGTAGTTAACAGGAGTACAGCTGAAGTCCGGGTAGGCGAAGACTACAAAGATAGCCGCATTAGTACTGTTGCGAAAATTGAGACCCATTGTCGTCACTTCTTTCCTCATATAGTAATTTACAGTGTATCCTATGAGAGTTTTGAAAGAAGGAAATGGACATGAGTCTCTTAATCGCTGAAATTGAACCATTTGCTGATGTCTATTTTGTGATGTTCATTCATAGATCGCCATTCGTTTGATTCTGGTTGATAGGTATACTCTTTTTGCCAGGTCATGATGTTTTCCACGATTGCCCGTATGGAAGAGGCGATATAGGAGACTTCCTGATTCGTCATCATGGGATGGAGCGACAGACGCACCCAGCCCGGTTTTCGAGATAAGTCTCCCGCATGGATCAGGTCTGTCATTTGTTTAGATGTTTGCTGGTCGATGCCCAGCAAATAATGTCCGTAGGGGCCTGCACAAGAGCAGCCGCCCCGGACCTGGATGCCAAACCGATCATTCAATAGTTTTACAATCAGGTTATAGTGAATATGGCCGACAACGAAAGAAACGATTCCCATTCGTTCTTGGCTACTTCCTCCTAAAATGTGTAGGTCTGGTATGGTACTCAAGCTCTTTAGTAATAATGATGTCAGTTCCTTTTTGCGCTCCAACAGGCGCTTCTGTCCCATTTGTTCCTTCAGCCGAATGCAGAGCGCCGTTCGGACGGCCTGCAGAAAGGCAGGCGTCCCTCCATCCTCACGGGCTTCAGTATTATCTTTATACTCGTATCCACCCCAAGGATTGGTCCAGCTAACTGTGCCCCCTCCTGGCTGATCCGGAGCACAATTGAGGCACAGCCTCGAATCCATAATTAAAACGCCGCTTGTACCGGGACCCCCAAGAAATTTGTGGGGTGAAAATACAATCCCGTCCAGTTTCTCAAGGGGATCTGTGCGGTGCATGTTGATCTCGGCATAAGGTGCGCTTGCCGAGAAATCAACGAAACAAACGCCACCATGTTCGTGCATTTTGCGGGCTAGCTGGTAAATCGGCACTTCGAACCCTGTAACATTGGAGCAGGCGGTAAAGGCGCCGATTTTGATAGGGCGATGCTGGAATTGAAGCAGCAGTCGTTCGAGATAAGTTGGATCGACAATCCCGCCGGAACCCGGAGGAAGACAGACAACGTCTCCAATGGTTTCTGCCCAGGAAATATGATTGGAGTGATGCTCCATGTGTGTAACGAAAATAACGGGACGTTCTTTTTCGGCGATGGGGTAGAGGGGCTTTAATTTTTCATGTATTTTCAATCCTAACAGTCGCTGAAGCTTATTCACTGCACCTGTCATACCTGACCCGGCGAACAGGATGATATCGTGTTCATTGGCATGAACGTGGCTCTTAATGATTTGTTTCGCTTCTTCATAGGCTTGGGTCATCAGAGTTCCTGTCAAATTAGACTCCGTATGCGTGTTCGCCACAAAAGGGCCTAATTCATTAGCTATTTTCGACTCGATGGGTCCATACAGACGGCCGCTGGCTGCCCAATCCGCATAAATCAGCTTTTTTTGCCCATATGGAGATTCAAAGGTCTGGTGATATCCGATTGTACTTTCACGATACCTTTGGAAATAAGCCTCGTTAGAAGGCTGATACCTACAATTGCTGCTTCCAATTCGAGCCATGAGCATACGGCGCCTCCCAAGTCGTTCTGTCTTCTTAGGGTACGTAGGTAGGCCCGAATAGGTTAAAAAAAATAGGCGAGTGTCATCATTTAGTCACAATAAACGCCTCATCCAACAGCCGGATAAGGCGCAAGTCTATCTTATATAAACAACTGCATATCGGATTCGAGCGCATCTTTTAAATACGTTTTGGCCTCGATAATTTCCAGTTCAGGTATAAATTCTTCCGGTTTAAAACCCATAATATCGACCGATAGCTTACAGGCATAAAATTTTACATTTTTCTTCCGCGCTCCTTTCAAGAAATGAATGAGCTTCGGTGCTTCATTATCTTCGATCATTTCCGTCAGCATCAGCTTGCCAAGACCACTAAAATTCATTTTGGATAATGGCAGCTCTTCGGGTCCTTTTGGAGTCATCCAGCCCATGATTTTTTCATAAATCGTCTTGTCCTCAAACGTCATCTTGTCAGGATCACGAACCAGAAATAGTCCCCAGAACGCAAAAAACATAGTCACGTCCACGTCCAATTCCCGCGCTGTATTTGCCAGAATCAGTCCAGCCATTGCCTTATCATAATCGCCGCTGAACATAAGCAGATTCATCCTTTTATCCACAATTCCCGCCTCCATTACCAACAGATATAATCAGTATGGATTTGGGAATGAGAAGTATGCCCAGTTCACATATCGCTCACAATTTATGAAGTGGATGTTGGCAAGAAAATTTTTAGCGTTGCTTTTCATATGGAGATAAAGGGCCGGATGCTTTCTTTCAGTGAAGTGAGCGGACCACCGATCAACTGTTCCAAATTATCCGACGTGGAACGCGTATCTATTTTGCCCAAAAACCCAAATATCCAATTTTTGATTTGAGGGTCTTGACGGAGGGAGATGGATTTGCCTGTAAGCTCGGTCAAAGCTGCTGTCAAATCTGAAAAGGTCCAGGGACTGGAGGAGACGAATTCATATTTCTTGTTCTTATGGCGGTCTGGACCGGATAGCACTGCTGCGATCCCTCTGGCAAGATCCCAACGCGTCACGGTGTTAAATTCCCACTCCCCAGGGTAAATATCGAGTGCGCCCTTCGCTATGGCGGCGTTCAGGTCGAGAGTTTTGACAAAATCGGTATATAATGCATTCCGTAGAAAAGTGTAAGGAATTCCGGTGGTACAAATGGCGTGTTCTGTAGCCAAATGCAGATTGGAGAGGGGGATAGAGCTGGCTTCAGAAAAGGCAAAGCTGGTGTATAAAATGTGTTCTACTTCACATTTTTTAGCTGCTTCTATGATATGGGTATGTTGACGAATACGAATCGTATCGTCGGGATGTGAACTTGAAATCAATAACAGTTGGGAAGCACCCGCGAATGCTTGCTCAAGCGAATCGGGTTGATCGTAGTCACCCAATCGTACTGTAATTCCCTGTGCCTCATAGTGTTTTCCGGTTTCAAGGTGGCGAACACAAGCGGTAATTTCATGAGGTGAGACTTTTTGAAGGAGCTGTTGTATGATTAGGCTCCCCAATTGACCATTGGCTCCAGTAATAACGATCGACATGGAATATCATCCTTTTTATACAAATGGGATTTTAGTTTAGGACTTAACCAATTGAGTAGAAAAGCCGTTACGTCCTCTTTAATTTGTTGAGCAGGGAAAGGAGCTGCTTCAATTCCTGATCATTCAACACCTGCATTTTTTCCGCAATCCTCTGCCGGTTTTCGGGTAAATTACGCAGCAGAAGGCTTTGCCCTTCGCTTGTTATAGAAATTACCGATTTTCTACCGTCCATGGGATGGCCTTCCCGGCGAATGAATCCTTCGTTTTCGAGCGGGGTGAGCAGCAGGCTAATATTTGATTTGGTGACACCGATCCTTTGGGCGAGCACAGATGGCAGAATTGTACCTCCTTCCTTCATGATTTCAACCAGAATTCGAATTCTGGCTCCATTGGTTCCCTTCGAATGCCAGTATTTTTCTGAGACATCAACTAATCCGGCTGTCGTTTCCACCAGTGAAAAGAAAACCAGAGAATGCAGCGGCAAATCAAGTACGTAATCCTGTAGGTCTTTCAAACGATCACCACCATAAATGTAGTTAAGGGCTTAACTAATATGAATTTACTAAAGTTAGGTAGTACTTGTCAAATTAATTTTTCAGCGCTGATAAGCGAATTTCAAGGTCGCTACCGCTGTTGTATCTGTTTGCCCCCACCGTTACCAATGTCATATCTACAAACCGCTCCTATTCTGTATAATCTCAAGGGAATTCAAGACATAAGCCTGAGATCGGGAGGATCATGAGAAAGTGAGTATAGACAACAAATATAAAGCACTTGAACTGGAAACGCCGGGCATCTACGAGCTGGAGGGACTGGAAGTCGGGGTCACCTCTAATTGCAACTTCAAGTGTGATTACTGCTGCGCGTATCAGCGGAACGATGGGCAATGCATTAGCAGCAAAGAGGTCATTGATATTATTGATGACATTCCAACGTTAAAACGTGTGCGACTGTCCGGGGGAGAAGTGACCTTGAAGTATGAGGATTGTTTGGACATTGTGGCTCACTGTTCAAGCAAGGGCATCGCTACCCAGCTCAATACCAATGCCAGCTTGCTCAGCCCTGAACGAATTGAGAAACTACGTGATGCAGGACTTTCCAACATTCATATCTCTTTCAACTTCACGGATGCCGATAAATATGCAACCTATTATCATGTTCATCCTCGCATGTATGAGAAAATCGTTCAAAATATCCGGTTATGTACCGAAGCCAAGCTGGAAACGGTGCTAGAGACGTTGCTGTTTGCGGAGACACAGAACAACATGCCAGCGATTAGCGAAAAGGTATATGAACTCGGTGTGCGCATCCATGAAATCCAAAACAGCATTGTGATGGATCATACGAACTGGAATGCTATTTCCACCAAGGAAGCGCTCGTTCGTTCCGTTCATGACCTGATTGCACATAAAAAAGATGATACTGTGTTGTATTTCACCTGTATGGACCGTTTTGCAGAAGCGCTGGGCTTCAAGGAACAGCCTGGTGTTTATTTTTCTAACTGTGTTGATGGTAAAAAACAGCTCCATCTTCACGGGAACGGGGACATCCTGATCTGTGAGCTATGCCATCCTGTGGTCATCGGCAATATTTATAATGGAACATCCTTAAAGGATATTTACAAAAATAAACCGAAGCAGCTTCAGGCGTTTCTCGACAAACTACCTTGTCCTGCATATGATGCGCTTTTTCCTGTAGGAAGCAAGTAAATATGATTTGAGATTGTGAGGCTATAAGCATCTACCACCCTAACAGTCAGGGTGGTAGATATCCTTCATATAACTCCATGAGTCCTTTATCAATGATTTTAATGAAAGGGTTTACATGTTAAAATATAAAAATATGATCTTCTTATGAAAGAAGGAGTAGATATGAAATATAGAAATGTAGGCAACAGTGGTCTTAAAATTAGTGAAATCGGTCTGGGGAGCTGGTTAACGTACGGTACAGCTGCCGAGCAGGAAGCAGCTCATACCTGTATTGCCAAAGCCTTTGAACTCGGGATTAATTTCTTTGATACCGCGAACGCGTATAACCGGGGAGAAGGCGAGAAGGCTATGGGAGCTGCCTTGAAGCCTTATCGAAGAGAGAGCTATGTGTTATCTACCAAGGTTTACTTCCCTATGGATTCTGGTCCCAATGACAGGGGACTGTCACGCAAGCACATTATGGAGCAATGTGAAGCGAGTCTGAAGCGTCTTGGCACGGATTATATCGACATGTACTTCTGTCATCGTTATGATTCGGATACTCCTTTGGAGGAGACGCTGCGAGCGCTCGATGACCTTCAGGCTCAGGGTAAGATTCTGTACGCTGCTGTCAGTGAATGGAGTGCTGCCCAGCTCACGGATGCCTATGGGATTGGAAAAAGGCTGAATTTGCGGCCACTGATTGCCAATCAGCCGATCTATAATATGTTCGAACGTTATATCGAACATGAGGTACTTCCCGTATCCGGGCAGGTAGGTATCGGCCAAATTGTATTTTCGCCTCTGGCCCAAGGTATCCTCACGGGTAAATACAAGCCTGGACAACCTTTACCGACGGGCAGCCGCGGGGCTGATGCATCTGTCAATAATGTCATCAGCAGTTACATGAACGATACCGTTCTAAACTGTGTCCAGGAGCTGGATAAGCTGGCGAAGGATTTGGGTATCACCCTGTCACAGCTCGCGCTTGCCTGGATTCTGAGAGAACCGGGTATCAGCGCTGCGCTCATTGGGGCCACTAAACCGGCACAAATTGAAGAAAATGTAAAAGCAGTCGACGTGACGCTGCAACCGGAGGCATGCGTGGAAATTGAGCGGATTCTGAAGCAAGCAGAGGGGTTTGAACCTTTGCGTTAAGCATTCACATAAGCCTCTGTAGAGGGGAACCAATAATAAAAAAGTCTCGCTCTTCCTGTGCGTAACAGAGAAGGGCGAGACTTTTTAACTTGCTTCAAGCATGGCATAAATACCTGAAACCACACTAAATACAATCCCGCTTACTAAAACAAGGATTTGCTTCTTACTGAGATCCAGCGGATCAAAAAAGATAGGCAACAGCCATTTTAGGCTGATGACAGCCCATAAGCCTTCGAGTAACCCTAGCATCAACACCTTTTGTCCCCAGTGAAATTTCATTTGCGGTGTTAGCGGACCTTCAAGAAACAGGTCACCTGAAGTGTGGAGATTCCAAGAAACAATAACTACGAATATAAGGAGAGTTAATAGGGTTGACATAATATAGGTGATATCTTTTTTAGCCTTTTTCGTGAGTTTCGGCGATCTTTTAAACTCAGGCAAGCCAATCAGGAAAAAGACGATTCCTACGATAATAGCCACGCCTACAGAGGAACCGAGTATGATATTGGCTACGATGCCGATGCCATTGATGATTAATAATAAAATAAGCTCTCCCCCTTTGGGGTTACGATGATAGTTATTTTATTGTACACATAGGAACAAAAATGCTCAAATATTTGGAAAAGCCCCAGCGCTTTTGATATGATCCCCTCATAGTAGACAGAAAAGAGCAAGCCGACTAATCTGTCTATTATGGAGGGGATTTTTCTATGGGAGTAATAAGAAAAACTTACGATGTGAGCTTCAAGAAAAAGACAGTGGATCTGTACCTCAACAAGGGAATTGGATATAAAAACGTGGCACGAGAAATGGAGATTGACGCTTCGCTGGTTCGCCGATGGGTGAGACACTTCAAAGCCGAGGGAATGAAAGGTCTAGAGGAAAAACGAGGCAAAGCAAAAGGGCCTGGCATCGGCAGACCTCGAACACGCCCCGAAGATCCGGAGGTCAAGCTGAAACGCCTTGAAGCAGAAAATGAAATGCTAAAAAAGCTCTTGCAGATGTGAAAGGAGGAATGGAGGCTGTACCCAAGAGTAAAAAGTTTGCGGTGATCCAAGAATTGCTTAGTAAGGGACATAGCATCGTACTACTATGTGAACTGGCCGGAGTATCCAAAAGCGGCTTTTATAAATGGATAAAGCGAAAGATGTTCGTTTCACAAAAACAGCGGGAAGATGAAACCATGAAGCTAAAAATCATGGCTTGTTACGAGAAATTGAAAGGAATATACGGCTACCGCAGGGTGAAGGTTTGGTTGAATCGAATCTATGGCATACATATAAATCATAAGCGTGTACGGAGACTTATGGGTGAACTAGGAATCAAGGCGATCATTCGTAGGAAGAGACCTTACTACGGCAAGAAAGAAGCCTATGTCATTTCTGGCAATCATCTAAACCGGGAATTTAAGGCCGACCAGTTGAATCAAAAGTGGGTAACAGACATCACTTACCTCATATTCAATGGACAGAGGCTCTACCTTTCCGCGATTCAGGATCTTTTTAACAACGAAATTGTTGCCTACCAGATCAGCCGCAGAAACGATTTGAGCCTGGTGTTGGATACAGTGAAAAAGGCAAGGAAGCGACAGGATGCGCGAGGTGTTCTACTGCATAGCGACCAAGGATTTCAATATACCTCTCGCCAATATACCAACCTGCTCAAGCGATACGGAATACAGGCCAGCATGTCCCGAAAAGGGAACTGCTGGGACAATGCATGTATAGAAAACTTCTTCAGTCATTTTAAAACCGAGTGTTTCTATCTCCACGCCTTCCATTCAGCTCAACAGGTGGAGCATGCTGTTCAAAAGTATATCCATTTCTACAACCATGAACGCTTTCAAGAGAAACTAAACAACCTGACTCCTTATGAATACAGGACTCAGGCTGCTTAATTATTGCTTTTTGATAGCTGTCTACTTGACAGGGTTCACTTCATTTCGCCTGGGGCTTTTTTTGCTTTTTGCCGATTACAATGCTGATTTAATGACCTTTTTATAATACAGGATGGATAGTATCCCAAAAATGGAATATAAGGCGGTGTACAGCACCATAACGATGATCATAGGCATCCAAATTTCAGTTCCAAACAAGAACCAGCCGGATTGGACGGCAAAATAGCTGTGTGATAGGCCAATTACTAGTGGAATGCCGAAGTTAAAGAGTTGTTTTATTTTAATGCCTCTAAGCAGGTCGCTCTGGGTGAACCCTAACTTTCTTAACACGGTGTAATTGGCTTTTTCGTCTTCACTCTCATCCATTTGCTTAAAATAAAGAATGCAGCCTGATGTAATGAGAAAGGTGAGTCCTAAAAATCCAACTACAAACATGATCACTCCCATGTTCCGCTTCTGATTGCTGCTCATTTCAAGGCGTGATGTTTGTTGATCATTAAAATTCGCAGCTGCAAAGAGACGATCGGCTTCTTTGATCTGTTCTGCATTTATCATATCAATTCCAATATATAAGGATGACTTCTTTTGAATCTCAGGATTTTCATCTTTCTTTAGCCGCTCAAAGATAGTTTCGTCTACAATGACAGTGGGTAATCCACCGGCTGTGAAATAGTAGGGAATCACGTACTCCTTTTTTAGACCCACATATTGTTGGTGTATGACTTCCTTATTTCCCTTCAAATCCAATGGACCTGAGTTTTTCAAGGACATGAATTTCTGTAACAAATCATTATAGCCTGTTAAAATCGTTTGGCCTGGAGATACATCCGTACCCTTCACAGATTGATCGCTTATGACAGGCAACGTCATGGAATTCGCACCGATATTTAATCCTTCCAGAGGAGTGTCCATAATTTGCGCTGTGTTCACGCTGACTTGAATAACTTCAATCTTCTTTTCTAGATATTTTATGTCATGCTCCTGAAGTAACATTTTGAATTTCTCCGCATCCGGTAGATTCGTCATTGCAAAATGGGAAGGCACATTGTCCTCAGCTGCTTGATCCGCAGAATAATAGGCGATATAGCTTAAGGAGAGTAAACCGATGGCAAGTGCCGATACCGTCGTAATAATGGTCAACAACAAAGCATTGGATTTCATACGGAACATAATGGATGAGAGAGACAGCACCTCATTAATGTTCAAATAGCCGCCTTTACTTTTTCTGATGATATTGGAAATAAAGCGGATAGATCCTTTATAAAAAAGGAGTGTTCCGATGATGACAGAGCCCAAAATAAACACCATAGCCATAAATAACTCATTCATGGATGTAAAGTCTCCACCAAACAATTTGGAAGAAACATAGTATCCTAAAGCGATGAATGAAACTCCGATGATCCCGATGATTATCTCATAGATAGATATTTTCTTGATTTTCCCTTCGGTGGTTGAGGATACTCTGAACAAAGACAAAATACTCTGTCTTTTGATAAAAGAATAATTCATGAGCATAATCAATAGGTAGATGATACCAAAAACGATGAGTGTTTGAGTCAATGCTTGGTTAGAAAAATATAAAGTGGCAATGGCTTCGACGCCCGTCGTCTTAAATAAAATCATGATCACTAATTTGGAAAAGGAAAATCCAACCCCAATTCCGATGAATAGTGAACTGAAGTATAGAATTAAGTTTTCAGCACTCAGGATGCGAAAAATTTTATTTTTAGTCATTCCGATCAATTGAAATAGGCCAATTTCTTTGCTGCGTCTTTTTATAAAGATATTATTAGCATACAAAAGGAAGATGCAGACAATGGCGACCAGTAAAACGGATGCTGCCCGTATGGAAGCTGCACCTTTAACAGAACCCTTCACTTCGTCCATGGAAGGATCGTATTGTAATGTGACAAAAGCGAAATAGAGCGCAACACTGAAAATGAGAGCAAAAACATAAAGGTAATAATTTTTCAGGTTTTTTTTCAAATTTTTTAGAATGAGCAGATTAATGTTCATATTGGACCCCGCCTAAGACCCCTTGGGTTTTCATGATATCCTGGAAGAAGCTTTGTCTTTCCTGCTCGCCTTTGTGAAGCTGCGTATACATCTGCCCATCCTTAATAAAAATGACTCGACTGCAATGGCTGGCAGCGACAGGATCATGCGTGACCATAATAATGGTTGCCTTGCGTTTTTGGTTTAATTGGCCCAGCTTATTTAATAAATCGGAAGCCGACTTGGAATCCAGTGCACCTGTAGGTTCATCGGCAAAAATAATACTGGGCTCATGAATAAACGCTCTGGCCGCAGATGTACGTTGCTTCTGTCCACCCGAGATTTCATTGGGGTACTTATCTTTCAACTCATAAATCCCCAGTTCTGTAGCCACTTCCTGAAATCTTCGGTTAGCCTCTTTTTTAGGCGTTTTGGTGATGGATAAGGGTAAGAGGATATTCTCCTTCACAGTTAGCGTATCCAGCAGATTATATTCTTGAAAAATAAAACCTAAATGCTTTTTGCGAAATTCAGCCAGTTGCTTTTCTTTCATTTTCGTCATTTCGATATCATTGATTTTAATGGAACCTTGGCTCACCTTATCAATAGAGGAAAGAACATTCAGCAGTGTGGTTTTACCTGAACCGGAGGCTCCCATAATACTGACAAATTCCCCTTCTTCAATAAGGATATCAATTCCCTGCAAAACCTCCTGCATATTTAACTTATTACCGTAGCTTTTATGGATTTTATGGGCTTCTAAAATATTCACTTCGATGCACTCCTTATTGTTCTTGTAGCCTTATTATAAAAATAGAGCCGATGTTTTTCCTTTGATTGGGCGAACAATACATAAAAGCATGTGACATCTCTGTCACATGCTCACCATGCTCACGAAATCATTTCGTTTGGGGAAAATTAAAGTGAAGGTTGTACCCACATTCGGTTTGGAGTGCACATCTATATGTATGAGCAAGGACTGTGCTGCCTTTTTCGTTAAATATAACCCCATGCCCGTTGAAGTATGATCAGAATGTTGGGTTGTGGAGGTAAAACCTTTCTCAAAAATACGGGGTATATCCTTCGGATCAATACCGCGCCCAAAGTCTTGGACCTCAAGCTGTATTCGCTCCCTTTGTACATAGCTATGAATGAAAATATCACTGGCATCGCTATATTTGATGGCATTGGTTAAGAGCTGTCTGATGATAAAAGCCAGCCATTTGGCATCACTCAGCACTTCCATGTGCTCCAATTGGATGTCAAAACCGATCCCTTTTTGGATGCACCATGACTGTAATGCTTTGATTTCATTAAAAACCAGAGATTTTAAATTCACTTGCTCGACATACAGATCATTTTCAATAAAGGATATGCGTTTGTGATGGAGCTGCTGATCCAGCAGTAAGTGGATTCGTAGCCATTCATAGGTTAACTGAGCTTTTAGGGGCTTATCGTCCAACCGCTCAATCATCAAATGCATGGTGGTCAAAGGTGTTTTTACCTCATGAATCCAGGATAACAATTCATCTTTTTCATGTTCAAGTGTCAATTGATTTTGCGAGATGATCTGTTGTAACCGTTCGGTCTGGTCAGTGATTTTTTGTTCAATGATTTGCTCAAACGGACTCCCCGGTTCGCCTATACCCGTTAGTTCAAGAGGGCTCTCCCATTCTTCTAGTGTGGCAAAAAATCTGGTTTCCTTGGGATAGCGAATGATTAAAAAAACCAAGAAAATCATCATAGATAAGAAGACGATATAAAGAATCGGCGTTAACGGAATTGCTGCATCCACATAAGCAATGAACAGGATCAGGAATTGCTGACACACAAACAGTAGAATCCAGCTCCGCCTCTCTATAAGGTATTTTTTAATCATAGGCAGGTGCCTCTTCTGTAGCCATGTAGCCTTGCCCGACTTTCGTTTCAATGAAACGGCCCAAATCCAGCTCGTCCAATTTTTTGCGCAGGCGGTTCAAGTTGACGGTCAGGGTATTGTCGCTGACAAAACGTTCATCATCCCAGAGGCTTTTAATTAATTCCTCTCGTGCAACAATTTTATTTTTTTGTTCGATCAGCAGCTTCAAAATATAAATCTCGTTCTTGGTTAATTCGATGGAGCCAGCCTCATTGGCTACTACGTTTTTTTCATAATCGACTGTCGCTCCACGCCATGTTTTCAGAGAGACAGGCTCTGTATTGTAATTATATACGCGGCGAAGTGTCGCCTGTAATTTTGCAATGAGTACATCAAAATGAAACGGTTTTTGGATAAAATCATCCGCTCCAAGCTGCATCGACATCACCATATCCGTAGGATGATCCCGTGATGATAAGAAAAGGATGGGGACGTTAGAGTGGGATCGAATCATTCGACACCAATGAAACCCATCAAATTTCGGCAATTGAATATCTATCACGACTAGATCAGGCTTTATCGTTGTGAATTCCTGAATGACTTTATTAAAGTCCTGGATGCCATACACATCATAGTTCCATTGAGTTAACCGATCCTTCATTTCATGGAACAAAGTTTCATCATCTTCAATTAGTAAGATTTTGAACAACGATTTCACCACTTTTACTTTTATTGGATTTTTGCAAACTCCTCTTTTATAAAGTGTATAGCAAAAATTGTATATGTGCTACATGTGTGGATTCAACTTGATATTGCGATAATCTGCTGTTAATAGTTGAGGTTTATAGTGGGGTTTATATTGACTATCTCATATATATTAAAGGATGGATGCAATGATGGGGATTCACACGTATTTTCGGTCGCTAAATGAGCTGGAGAGAATCATCCGTTGTCCGGGTAAGTTTAAATTCGAGGAACACAGCGTATCGGCACATTCTTGGAAAGTAGTACAATACGCTAAAACGCTGGCTGATATTGAAGAGAGAAATGGTGTCAGTATTGACTGGAAAAAGCTATACGAGATTACGAGCAGTCACGATTACGGGGAAATTTTTATTGGGGACATCAAAACGCCTGTTAAGCATTCCTCTAAGGAACTACGATTATTAATCCAGCAGGTCGAAGAAGGTATGATTGAGTATTTTATTGAAGAGAATATTCCCGAGGATTTTAAAGCTATTTTTCGCAAACAGTTACGGGAAGGCAAAGATAATTCAGTAGAAGGTTTGATCCTTGAAGTTGCTGACAAGATGGATCAGGTGTACGAAGCATTTGCCGAACTACAGCGGGGAAATACTGAAAAAGAATTTATAGTCATGTATCGTAATGCGCTTGTGAAAATCAAGAATATTCAGTTACACTGTGTTGATTATTTTTTGGAAAATATCCTGCCCGATATGGTCAAGGAAGAAACGCCTTCATCCATTGATATCAAAAAGATTACGGAAGAAGCCTTAGCTCTGTAAATGAATTTCCCTACCGTCCAGAAGCTACTGAAGCGCTTCTGTTCATACATAATCATAGTTTTATTTGTAATAAAGCAGCTCTAAATGAAAATAAAAGCAATGAGGGCAGTTGATTGGACTGCCCTTATTGCTTTTTTGGGGTTGGAAAAAACGGAGGGCTAAGCGTATTCCTTAAACAATTTATTAAGGATAAGAATATTGGTTATTCCGAAAAAGGATTTGGGAAATTCGTTTTCGTGGCAGCATATTGTTCTTTGGTGCTACCGATTCCCAGTTCGCCGTTTTTGTTATATCCCCAGGACCAAACCGTCCCATCGGCTGTCAAAGCATGGGAGTGGGTTCCTGCTGCACTGAATGCTACTACATCGGTTAGTGGCGTGTTTGTGTCATCTACAACTTGGGATGGGACTTTAACAGAAAATACATCGGTCCCGTCACCTACCTGCCCCTCATTATTGGTTCCCCAGCCCCAAAGAGTTCCATCATTTTTAAGTGCAAAAGTTTGAGTTTTGCCTGCTTTCAGTCTACTTACATTGGAAACATTGATCAATACGGGTGATCTTCTAAAAGTAGAGGTTCCATCCCCAAGCTTTCCTGAAGTATTGCTACCGGAAGCGTATACTTCTCCGCTATTCGTTAATACGTAAATGCGGTCAGCTCCGGCAGTGAAATTTTTGATGTCATCAATTCGATATTGAACAGGGGTGAGCTGGTCTTCTTTATCATCCTGCCCCATTGCCCCATCATAACCACGCCCCCATACCCATAGCTGATTATCTTTGTCTAAGGCTGCCCCAAAGCTATCGCCAGCGTCAATGGCTACAATATTCTCCAAACCCTGTACCTGCACAGGCTTAACGGAAAAGGCGGAAGCTCCTTTTGTGCCAATGCCCAGTTGGCCAAAGTTGTTTTCTCCGTAGGCCCACACGGTTCCGTCATTTTTGAGGGCAAGTGTGAATTGACCACCCGCCCTCACTTCCTTCACATCATTAATATATTTGTTTTTAACAGGCTCATTTACAAAACCCTTTTTAATCCCTGTTCCTAGCTCCCCGTAACCTGCAAAGCCCCAAGACCAGATGGTTCCGTCTTTTTTGAGCAAGGTGGAATGCAGAGCACCGGCATCAATCATAGCGATATCAGATACATGAGCCTGCATCGGACTTGTTTTATTATTCCCTCCGCCAGCGCCCACGCCGAGCTTGCCATTACCGTTACTTCCCGTTGCATAAAATGAAGATCCATCTTCCATGGCCAGGAAAGCGTTAGTGGTCCCTGCCGAGAGCAAATGATCGTAATTTACAGTAGAATCAGCGCTTGCCGTAATAGAGCTTCCTACTAAAAGTGTTGATGCAGCGAGGACTGCTAAACCGAGTTTTTTTAACATATAATTGCACACCTTTCAGAATGTAATAGATAAATACAGATTAAAGCAACCAAATTGTTCCTGTTTGCGTCTTAATAATGAACATATTCTTTAAACCAGATTCGGGAGGATCACTTATGAAAAATAGAGCTTCTGCTCTTGTTTTTGCCTTGCTTGCGGCAGCTTTACTGCCTGCATGTTCTACAAAAGAATCGGCTACGCCGGTTAACAAATCTAATGGGGCGGTGGTTCAATCTATTTTTGACTTGGATCGTCTGGAAAGTACAACAGTATATACAGGGCGTGCCAAGATCGAAAGTATTGAAAGGATTGAAAAAGAAGTAGAACAACCCTTAGCAGCCCCTACCATGGACTATTTGATCCGATTTGAACGGCCTGTTCAATTTGCTAAAGAACTACCCCAAAGTGATGATCCAACGGAAAAACCTATCCAATCAGTCTATATATCTATCCCAGATACACATATTTATAAGCAGATGGATGGTCAGCGGAGGCAATTAATCAATCCAGCACAATTACAAGCGGGGCAACCGATTGAAGTTTCTTATGTGTACCCTGTAACACCTGTTTTCCTGGCATTGGAAATTGTTGTGCTGGATTTGTAGAAGAGGCCGATAGGCCTCCTTACTCCTATAAAAGCACGTTATATCATAGGGCTTAGGTGATATTAATGAGTTTCACCATGTTGTAGATATAACGTGTTTGCTCATACTTAACTATAGTGCCTGCAGAGTTTTTGACTTGAATACCGGACGAGCCTCCACCATCAAGAAGAATGGCTTCAAAGCAATCCTGTTTAATAAAATAATTGCGAAGTTGTTTTAGCGTTGCATTTTCATGAACGACCAGGTAGACCTGCCAAACATTATTTACGACTTTGAAGCCCAGGCCAGTTCGACCGGTGGAATCGGTGTATCGCAACGTTCCGTTCAAATCAAATTTTTCAATATCTTTTAGATCCTTAAGCCATGCTTCTTCCTCTTTCTTCAGCGACAAGCTGCCGCCGCTAATAATAGACTTATACGCAACTGAAGTCCCCATTTGTTTTTTGAGATCCGTTACGCTTGAAGCACGGACAATTCCCATTTTTGTTTTGTTGCTATCTGTGTAGATAAATGCCGTACCACGGCTGTTTCCTTTGGCATTTGCCTTCGTATCATGGGTATTATTAGGCGTGACCGCGATAGACAAACATTCGGTCGGCGCCTTTGTTGTGCTGATTGGGTTAAAGAAGCCCCCATTAATCCCGTAATCGGTTTGCTGTGTGATCCGGCTTCGAATATTTTTATTTTGAATATTCGAAGCTGGCGTGATGATAACATGGAAACCATCGGACGTTTTGGTGTAAGAGTAGTTTGCTGGCATGTTAAACCTCCAATTGGATTATTTTGAAACCGAATCTCGCGCGATAATTCGTTTCTCATATATATAGGAAATTTACAGCGGCCTCTTACAACCCGGAAATCAAATTTTTCTAAAAAATTTTGAAATAGCTTATACAAGACAATGCTTGACTTCAAGTTAACTTTAAGTAGTAACATACGGAATGTGACGTGGTGATTAGGAAATGCGATGACTATTCTGATATTTAGGAGTGATAGAAATTGAAAAAGAAACAACTGGGTAACAGCGACCTTCAAGTATCTGCACTGGGTCTGGGCTGCATGGGAATGTCCGAATATTACGGTGAGTTGAATGATCAGGAGTCGATCAAAACGCTTCATCGTGCGCTGGAGCTAGGGATAAACTTCTGGGATACTGCCGATGTCTACGGTGTGGGGAAAAATGAAAAACTGATTAGCCAAGTCCTGCGGAGCCACCGTGACGAAGTCGTATTGGCTACTAAATTTTCCATTATGCGTGGGGAAGATGGCGCATTTATGGGTGTAAGTGGCCGTCCTGAATATGTAAAAGAGGCATGTGACCGCAGCCTGCAAAGACTGGGTGTAGATGTGATTGATTTGTACTACCAGCACCGTGTCGATCCGAATGTACCTATCGAGGAAACGGTGGGTGCGATGAGTGACTTGGTTCAGGCGGGAAAAGTCCGCTATTTGGGGCTGTCCGAAGCTTCTCCTGGGCTCATTCGACGCGCTCACAAGGTACATCCGATTACAGCGCTGCAAACGGAATACTCCTTATGGAGCCGGGAAGCGGAAGATGAAGTTATACCGACGTGTAAGGAGTTGGGTATCGAATTTGTGGCCTACAGTCCACTTGGGCGCGGATTTTTGAGCGGGCAAATTCAGAAGTTTGATGATTTTGCAGAAGATGATTTCCGTCGCTCGGTGCCACGTTTCCAACCTGAGAATTTCCAGAAAAATCTGGACCTCGTGCAGCATGTTAAGGACCTTGCCGCCCAAAAAGGGGTCAAACCTTCTCAACTGGCGTTGGCATGGCTACTTGCGCAAGAGGGCATTGTACCGATTCCAGGAACCAAACGGGTTACGTATTTAGAGGAAAATGCAGGTTCCATCGATGTTGTTTTATCCACACAGGAAATGGAAGCTATTAACGCAATCATTCCAAAAGGAATGGCAGCAGGCCTTCGTTATCCTGCAGAGCGGATGCCGAATTGGCAAGCTGAATAATGAAGATAATGGGATAAACCCCAAAGCCGTCTTTCACGCGGATCGGCGTGAAAGACGGCTTTGCGGGTTTCATAGATAAGCAAGAACGTACTTTTTATAAAGCCAAAGGGACGTCCAACGAGCAAAAAATACGGCCAAAGTTATCTTTTTACAAAACGGGAGCTTGCAATGCAGTATTGATATTTTGCAGATCCATCGAAAGCTGCTCTTTTACGTTCCAAGGGTGATACCAGCCGCGTTCAATCATGTACGTGGAAATTTGCTCATGCGTATCAATAGCTTCATCCAGTTGCTTTGTGAGAATTGCCTTAATTTCTGGAGTTCCCGCTTCTGTTACGGCCATAGCGTAATTTCTCACACCGCTTTTGGCCGCGTTCAGAAAATCGGCTGCAATGACTTGGTCCGTTAAGGTATGCAGTCCGGTCAAATGCTCCAACAGTGTATTCATGGCTTAACCTCCTGTGAAATGGCTCGATCTAAGAGGGTGCTGAGTTCTTGTAATTGGCGGGTCGATAAGTCAACATCCTGCTGTAATATAGCTTTGAGAGTCGGATCAGAGATTAATGCTTGCATTGTTTTGGACTTGGAAAGACATACTGCTTTGAACGCTGACAGTTCATGGACTTCAAGGGTTTCATGCAGGCCATACACCATATGACGTTTACCTCCAATACTCCAATATATAGTTTAAGGTTTAAGCACAACTTTGATGCAATTATCCTGTCTGGTATCGAAAATTTCATATCCACGTTTGGCGTCGCTTAACGGAATGACGTGTGTAACAACGTCTCCTGGGTCCACCTTTCCCGTATCAATCAGCTCATACATATATGGCATATAGTGAATAACGGGAGCCTGTCCCGTACGTAAATTAACATTTCGCTGAAAAATGTCTCCCAAAGGAAAACCGTTATATCGTCCGCCGTATACCCCGGTAACTTGAATGGTCCCGCCTTTGCGGACAGCTTGTGTGGCTATGACCAACCCTCCTAAAGCTCCACCGTGAAGTTTGAGACCAGAAGCCAAGGATTCCAGCGGAGACATTTTACCACTCATGCCGGAGCAATCAATAACTACGTCCGCGCCTCCTTTGGTCATCTCCTTCAGGTAGTTGCCAACGTTTTCTTGCGATTCCACATTAACGATCTCCACGTGATTGGTACGCTTCGCGTGTTGCAGACGATAATCCAGATAGTCTGCCGCAATGACTCGTTTTGCCCCTTTGAACCAGGCGAACTTTTGCGCTAACAGACCTACCGGCCCACAGCCAATAACAATGACAGTATCCCCCTTCTTCACTCCGGCATTATCGACGCTCCAAAATGCAGTAGTCATGGCATCAGCAATCAGGCAAAGCTTCTCGTCAGGATGTTCACAACTCTCCGGAATTTTGAAGTGAGTGAAGTTGGCAAAAGGCACACGTAAATATTCAGCTTGTCCACCCGGATATCCACCAGTTGTTCCTGAATAGCCGAAAAAACCGCCCATATCTCCATGCTCATTAGAATGATCACATTGACTTTCCAAATGGTTTTTACAATAAAAGCATTCACCGCACGCTATGTTGAACGGAATGATCACGCGGTCTCCCTTTTTCAAGTTAGTTACGCCACTGCCGACTTCTTCTACAACCCCCATCGGCTCATGCCCAATTACATAATTCTCTTGTAGATTCGGAATCATTCCATGAATGAGATGCAGATCTGAACCACAAATAGCGGTTGTTGTCAGTCTGACAATCGCATCATCGGCTTTTTGAATACTCGGGTCCGGAACATCTTTAACCACAACATTTTTGATACCTTGGTAGGTCACTGCTTTCATGCCTGGTTTCCTCCCATATGTTCATCGGGCGTGCGATCAAACATACCCTTGCGGGTGGTATCGTCTGGGAACAGTTTCATTTTACTGATGTCCACCGTCTTGTTGGCTGATAGTTGATCCAATTGATACTGCTTTTGCAGATCATAGGGATGAAACCATTTTTTTCGTACCATAAGATCAGTGATTTCCTGATGAAGCGCGCTGCCTTGATGCAATTGATTGCGCAACAGAGTTCTAGCATCTGGAGAGACGGTTTCCGTCAAGGCTATGGCTGTATTTCGAACCCCTTCCTTGACGCGAATCAGAAAATCCATCGCTAAGGTCGTGTCTGCCATTTCTGGCATATTTAATGAGTTTTTTGGATCCACATAATCCATTTTAGTCGACTGGATCTGATCTAATGTCACATCATTCACCTCAATTTAATATTGGTGTGGGACGGAATTCTGGAACAGGTGCCTGAAACGGTGCTTTAACATACAATGCTTGCAAATCGGCAATAGCTTGTATAGATTGCTGAACATCTTTTTCCATTAAATCCTTTAGCTCTTGATCGAATACTAAGCCCTGCATTAATTTGGACTTGGCTAAGCATAACGTTTTAAAATTAAGCGCTTCGTGGATCTCTAGGGACTCATGCGCCGCTAATGCAGACTGTTGGCTTATCATAGGATCACCTTTCTTTTATGATTCTTAAAGGTATGTTGTCCAGCGTAACTATGTTTATTCAGAGCTATGAAAAGGTTGGGTTACCGGGGTGTAGCTCTTCATGGAGGGCTCTTTTCGACTTCAACCTTGCCAAAATGTGAAAGAAACTCGCTGTAGATCAAATCATGCTGTGCGGTAATTTTGGCGGTAGTATGGCCCGTTGTCCCATGAAGTATCTGCCCTGTGTCGACGACTGCAACGTTTAGTCCTTTTTTAGAAAGTAAATAAGCAGTGGTAATGCCAGTAATCCCCGCACCTACAATGGCAACATCCACCTGAATATTTTCACTAAGTTTGGAGAAATTGGGGATGTCAGTTGAAGCTAACCAATACGATTCGGGAAATTGCGGAAATGTGGTACGAGATTCGTCTTGTGTCATTTTTAAAATATCCCTTTGACTACAATTTATGTATATTGTTATCATTGTGGGCTTTTATATTCACTAAACGACTCTCTTTAGTATTTTTTGATACGGAGGGAGTGATGGAAAAGAAATAAAGCCGTTCTTAACGCGGATCGGCGCGAAAGGCGGCTTTGTAGGTTTACATATACAGTTAAGGACGTGGCTTGAAAATGCCGAAAGGACGTCCAACGGGCAGGAATGTACGGCCAAAATGAGCATTCAGAACGGCAGCTCCTGTACCGTACAGTGAGAGTAGACCAATGCCCATTTCAGCATAAGCGGCGATGGTATGGAATATCTCTGGTGCAACGCCGAATGCATCGAAGCTAAGACCGAGGAACAGAAAATCAATCAACACAAAAATAAAGAATAGAACCTTATGCGTCTCCATCGCTCCAATGGTCATGAAGAGCGTAAAGATGAGATAGCCCGCAAAGGCAAAGCCGAGCTGTTTGCCATCTACAGCAGACGCCAGCTCTGAGCCGAATACGCCCATTTTGATCATCCAGCTACTAGCTACGGCTAACCAGAAGAAGGCGTAAGCACCAAATGCCGTCATGCCGAAGGTGTTGTTATGTTTTGCATCCTGAATGGAGGCAAACAGCTGCGCAAAGGCACCAAGGAAGATAGCCCAAGGGATGATGAAGCTTAAGCCTTCGGTGAGACCAAGCTTTTGGGATGAAGCCACAAGCGTTACAATAGCCAAGCCAAACAGGCCGATCGCACTCGGATCGGCCGTTATGATTTTTACGTTAGAATGGGATTCGTTTTGCATGAAAAAATAGAAGCCTCCAATAATGTTCAAGTACGCGTCAATCTGCCGATGCCAGAATCACACTGACATATTGTAACGGAAACCGACGTACTCGCATAGTAGGTAATTCATAAAATTTCTACCGATTGCGGTTGCCTGTATTGACGTTATTACGCCCGCCTTCAATACTGACTGATTTGCCTCTAGTATCTGTGATGTTGTCCTTAATTTCATTGGAGTTGGAATCGGTGACCCGTATTCCTATATTGGAGAACCCGGAGTATGTGGTCATCTCGTTACCAATAACTTTGTTGTTGTTTGCGTCAGCAAGGCGAATGACTGCCTCTGGAGTAAGTGAGGAATTGGTTTGAATAAATTCGTTGTCGGTAAACGTATTGCCATCCGATTGGACCAAAAGACCTTGCAGGGATGCATTTTTTACAGTATTTCCGTATACATTGTTACCTGTTGCTCCAGTCAGGACAAAGATCCCGCGCGGGTAATTTTCAATCACATTATTGTTTACAGTATTGTTGGCGCCATTATTAGGGATGCGAATGCCTGCGTATCCATCAGATTGATGGGTCTTGTTAATAATTTGGTTCCCGGTGACTGTCGTGTAGGTTGCGCGTGATAAATTGATTCCACTGCCGCCGCCCGAATTGGTAATCTGGTTATTCGTAATTTTGACGTTGCGGAACTCGCCTGCCGGAAAGCTCTCGTGTCCGGTGGCAATAGCATGTCCATTATTTCGGTCAAAGCGGCTGTTGGTAATCTCTGAATCTCTTGTTCTGCGAAGAAGGGCTCCGATCGTTGTATCGCAAATCTCCACGCGATCCAGCGTGAAGTGAGAGACGGCGACTTCCATAATAATACCGCCTACCTGACTTTCGCCACGGGCTTCACGGTTCGCACGGTCTGCATCAATGGTGAGATTAGATAACTTCACGTCTAGTCGGTCAGAATTGCTTCGTAGAATCGGATCGCCAACGACGTATTGGCTTTTAGACCCTGTCTTTTTGAAAATCGTTTTTCCCATTCCGTCACCGTTCAGGCTAACCCCGGCATATAAACGAATAGATTCGTCAACCAAGTATGTTCCTTTTGGAAAATAGACGGTTCCCTCCATTCCTCGGTCGTAGAAATACTTTAATGCATTCTGAATTTCCTTTGACTGTGAGGAATTCGAGTTGGCTTTAACGCCAAAATCCTTGGCATTAATTACATTGTCCGCTGCTCGGGCTACATGAATGTCTCCCGTAGAATTTTGAATAACGAACGCAATGATGGCTACGAGTAAGAAACTAAACCAGATCTTCCGATTAAAGATATTTGACATGATACATATCCCTCCTAACAAAACAGTTGAATTAATTACATAATTACCCTTTATATTTTCGGTCAAAATGGGTTTTATTTCAAGTATAGTGTGTGACAGCCTATTTTCTGTGGTCCGAACCCCGAGTCTGTCCGAAAGGGTGTCTCCAAGGGGGGCGTATTTATAACAGCTGGGACATGCCTTTTTGTGACATAAATCTTGGTTTCTAGCAGAGGTAGCGGCCCACGCAGAAGGGGATCTGGATGCATATGCATACTGTATGCGCAAAAAACCCAAAAAGATAAGAGGGATGACTAGTGCCTATTGGAAAAATGAAAAAGCATAAAGAAATGTTGCAACATCCCGTTTTGCGTTCGCATTTACCTGAAACCCACTGGTTTACGGATTCAAGGACCTCGCGGATGCTGAATACTTATTCATCGGTCTTCATAAAACCCAATCACGGGAGTGGTGGCAGCGGGATCATCCGGGTCAAGAGATTAAAAAAAGGATATGAGGTTCGTAGCGGTTCAAGTCGAAAGTTTGTTGGATCTCGTTTTGTCTTAAAAGCAATTAAGTCATACCGGAAATCCAGACACCGGTATTTGGTACAGAAAGGACTTCGGTTGGCTAAGTACCACGGGTCGATTTTTGACACCAGGATATATTTACAGAAGCCAAGGGGGAAATGGGTTATTTCCGGCGTGGCTGCCCGTGTCGCGGCACCTCATAAATATGTTACCAATTATCTTAAAGGAGGGCATGCAGTATCTTTGCATCGCGTGCTATTCAGCCTTTTTAAGCACAACCGCGCGAAAGCAGATGCCTATTTTCGTAGAATCTCCAAACTATCCATCATTATTGCCAAAAAGATCAATGAACGGCATCCGGTTCGCGAATTGGGGGTTGATATTGCCATAGATAAAAAAGGTCATATTTGGATTATCGAGGCCAATTCACACCCAGGACATATGCTATTTACTCAATTTCCCGATCCTACTATGATCAACACCATCATGAGAAACAAGAGTCTTATTCGAAAGTAGATTCCATGCACGTTATTTTTAGGGGAGAAGGAGAAAGTTTCAATGAAAAAAACAAAGCAACTTAGAGACTTGGTCAATTCACAAAAGCCAGAGTTTATCATGGAGGCTCATAATGGTCTGTCAGCCAAAATTGTGGAGGAGGCAGGATTTAAAGGAATTTGGGCCAGTGGGTTATCCATCTCTGCAGCGATGGGAGTAAGGGACAACAATGAGGCCTCCTGGACGCAGGTTTTGGATGTTTTGGAATTCATGAGTGACGCTACCTCCATCCCGATTTTGTTGGACGGAGATACGGGGTACGGCAACTTCAACAATGCAAGGCGCTTGGTGAAGAAACTGGAGCAGCGCCATATTGCGGGGGTATGTATCGAAGATAAGCGGTTCCCCAAAACGAATTCTTTCATTAACGGTCAAGAGCAGACTTTGGCTGATATCGAAGAGTTTTCCGGGAAAATTAAAGCGATGAAAGATACGCAGACGGACACGGATTTTACGGTGGTGGCCAGAGTAGAGGCATTTATTACCGGGAGTGGGCTTAAAGTGGCGCTGCAGCGGGCGGAGGCATATCGGAAGGCAGGAGCCGATGCCGTATTTATACACAGCAAAAGATCGGATGCCGCAGAGATTGAAGCGTTCATGAAAGAATGGGCTGGAAGATTGCCAGTAGTAATCGTGCCTACCAAATACTATACGACTCCAACCATCAGGTTTCAGGAGATGGGGATTAGCCTTGTGATTTGGGCAAACCATAATTTGAGAGCATCCATTCAAGCCATGAAACAATTATCTGGCCGAATTTATCGGGATGAAAGCCTTGTTCATGTCGAAAAGGAAGTCGCAACCCTCGAAGAAGTATTCCGGCTTCAAGGGGTCGAAGAGCTGCAAGCTGCGGAAAAGAAATACCTTCCATCGTCAGAACCGGATTCGGGTGAGCGCGTATAATGGACACGAAATTGTTAGGAGAAGAGCTGAAAAAAATAGGATTTACCTTTTTCAGCGGTGTTCCATGCTCCTTCTTGAAAAGCTTGATCAATTATGCCATAAACGAATGCGATTATGTTGCAGCGGCTAACGAAGGGGATGCGGTCGCCATTGCATCCGGAGCTTATATAGGGGGGAAGAAATCGGTAGTCCTTATGCAAAATTCGGGGCTGACCAACGCTGTTTCGCCATTGACCTCCCTTACCTACCCTTTTCGTATTCCTCTGCTTGGATTTGTCAGCCTGCGCGGAGAACCGGGGATACCTGACGAGCCTCAGCATGAACTGATGGGCCAAATTACAACGCAAATGCTGGATTTGATGGATGTGGAATGGCAGTATCTCTCCAAGGATCTAGAGGAGGTAAAAAATCAATTGATCCAGGCTAATGAGCAAATTGCCCGGAATCGCCCGTTCTTTTTTGTCGTTAAGAAAGGCACGTTCGACAAAGAGCCATTGAAAAAACAGCAAACCTCCATCCATTTAAATCAGATCCGGCAGCATGGTCGTGCGAATCATCAAATGCCTACGCGCTATGATGCATTATGTGCGATTAACTCCATGAAAGACAGCCATACCATCCAGCTCGCAACAACTGGTAAAACCGGGCGCGAACTATATGAAATTGAAGATGCAGATAACAACTTGTACATGGTAGGTTCTATGGGATGCATCGGTTCTTTTGGACTGGGGTTAGCTCTGAGCCAACCAAGCAAAAATATTGTCGTGATTGACGGAGACGGATCTCTGTTGATGCGTATGGGGAGCCTGGCAACCAACGGGTACTACCATACGGCCAATATGATTCATATTATGCTAGATAATAATGCCCATGAATCAACAGGCGGGCAAAGTACGGTATCGCATAATATTGATTTTATAGATATTGCTGCTTCCTGTGGGTATACAAAGTCGATTCTTGTTCACAGTCTCGAGGAACTAAAAGTCTTTTTACAAGAATGGAAAATGAATAGAGAACTTACGTTTTTGTGCCTGAAAATATCCAAAGATTCCAAGGATCAGCTTGCTCGTCCGCATATGAAGCCTCACGAAGTAAAAGAACGTCTGCAGCGTTTTATTCATAACGATCCTTTGAAGGGCAAGGAAGTGGGCGGTTCATGAGTTCTGTCGTCAAGAAAAACATTTTGCTTACCCCTGGGCCGGCAACGACTACAGAAAGTGTGAAATGTTCCCAGGTGGTTCCGGATATTTGTCCTCGTGAAGCCGAGTTTGGCCAAATCATGGAGTATATTTCTACAGAACTGACCCGGTTGGTTGCTGACCCGGATGATTATGCGACCGTATTGTTTGGCGGATCAGGTACTGCAGCGGTGGAATCCATCATCAGTTCGGTCCCGAATCACGATGCAGTAATCATTGTCAGCAATGGGGCCTATGGAAAACGGATGTGCGAGATAGCGAAGGTTTATGGAGTGGATTATTTTGAGTTCAAAAGTTCTCCCGATGATGCTATTGATTTGGCCGAATTAGAAAGGTATATCCAATCTTCCGAACGCACTGTCTCCCATCTGGCCGTCGTACATCATGAGACGACAACTGGCCTGCTTAACAAGGTGAAGGATATCGGAGAATTGTGCAAAAGATATCAAATCGACATGATCGTGGATGCCATGAGCTCATTTGCGGCCGTTCCAATTCAATTGAAGGAAATGAACATTGCCTACCTGGCGGCAAGCTCCAACAAAAACTTACAGGGAATGGCCGGGGTTTCGTTTGTGATCGCCGAAAAAAGCAAATTGGAGAATTTGAAAGGCCAGAAACCAAGAAGCTATTATTTGAATTTGTATGCTCAATATAACTATTTTGTGGAACATGGGCAGATGCGGTTTACTCCCCCAGTCCAAACCTTATATGCGCTTAGACAAGCGATTGAAGAATTAAAGCAAGAGGGGGTGGATAAAAGGTACGAAAGGTACGCGACATCCTGGAAAACCTTAATTAACGGGTTAGCCCGGTTAGGTCTAACCTATATCATTCCCGAAGAGCATCATTCCAAGATTATTACTTCCATTCTTGAACCTCATTGTGCAGGTTATGATTTTCAATCTATGCATGATTATTTTTACAGCAAAGGCATGATGATTTATCCCGGCAAGCTTGAGAAGCTAAATACGTTCCGGATTGCCAATATAGGTGATATTACGTATAAGGAAATGGAGTTATTTTTGGAATTGCTTGAACGCTATCTCAGTAGCATAAAATGTGGATGAGAAAGGTGGAGTCCCCATGGCATCAGGAGCAAAAGATAAGTGGTACAAATATTTGTTATTGAGAAGGTATGCGTCTCTGAGGTCTTATGTCCCCGAGACGAGGCTCCTGGATAGGCATAATTTCTCGAAACTTCTCTCCAAGTACGTGCATGTTATTGTGAAACCGGTGTGGGGGAGTCGTGGACGGGGGATCTTCCAGGTCTCCTGGTTAGGAAACCATAAGTACATCGTACATTACGAGAATAAAAGAGTTTTAGTAAGGGGTAGAACCAATACGTATCATTATATTAGAAGAAAAATCGGGAACGCCAGTTATATGGTTCAACGCAGAATTACCCGCCCGACCATCAACAAACGCCCTTTTGATATGAGAGTCATCATTCAACGGAGAACCGGCTCACCTGTATGGGTAGTCACAGGGAAGGTTATCAAAGTTGCAGGCAAAGGTTATATTGTTTCCAACAATACACGGAGTAAGGGAACTTTACTCCGTTTTAAATCCGGCATAAAACAATCTTCTGTTCGGCACCTGTCTGCCAGTGCCCTAGAGTCCCATATTAATCGTGTTTCCATCCGTTCCGCGAAGAGATTAAGTAATTTTTTTCCGGGACATCGTATGTATGGACTGGACATTGGAATAGACCGGAAAGGACGTATCGGGATTATTGAGGCTAATCTTTATCCGGCAAGGTCCCATTTCCGTAAGTTGAAGGATAAAACGATGTATTACCGCATTACGGATTACAAAAATGGATAACATAAATGAAAAGGTGGCTCTGTATTCATCAGAGTCATCTTTTTCTCATACAGTTTCTAAGTCGGGAGTTTTAGTCATGGGACAAGGATTATTAAATGGTGTTACATCGGGATTTGTGATAATATTTACACCTATATAGAATGAGGAAGTGACATAGTGATTAATATAACAATTCCAACTCCGGATATCACAATTACCAAACAGGTTAACCCTGAGCTCAGCCATATTTACGGATTTACCGACTTTCACCTGATCCCTAGAGATAAGGCTGGTATCTTTATGTTCTACAACACACAGGAGGAATTGCTGTTCGTTGGTAAAGCAAGAAAGCTGAGACAAAGAATCAAAAAGCATTTTGAAGATACCGTATCGCCGATCAAGGACAAGCGGAACGAAGTAGCGATTATTGAGGTTTGTATTGTGGAAGATGCTGTAGAGCGAGAAATCTATGAAACCTACATCATCAATTCACAAAAGGCTAAATATAACGTCGAAAAAGTATTTTTTAAGTAATGAAGTAACTTCCGTATGAAAAAAAGAGCAATAAGTCGCAGTGACTGTACTGCCCTTATTGCTTTTTTGTATTTCTGCATTTTAGATCCTTCCAGAGAGGGGCCGTGGTATGAATAAAACAGATCGTTTACTAGCGATCTTGCTAGAGTTGCAGCGTAAGGATATTTTACGAGCCGAGGATTTGGCAGCCATATTCGAAACGAGTGTGAGGACCATCTATCGGGATATTCAGGCTCTAAGTGAATCGGGTGTACCGATTGTAGGAGCACCGGGCATTGGATATTCCTTGATGGAGGGGTACTTCCTGCCCCCCCTGAGCTTTACCGCAGAAGAGGCTGTGGCGTTGCTAATCGGAACGGATTTTGTCGAACAAAAATTTGATACAGATTACGGTATCAAGGCGCAAACCTCCCGCAGGAAGATTGAAGCCATATTACCGGAGAGCGTTCGCAGGGAAGTCTCCCGGGTGCGTACGACCATCAGATTGCTCGCGGTGGGTGAAGGGGCAAACCATAGCGAGAAAACCTGTTTGGAAATGCTGCGTCTCGCTGTATTGGAAAAACGGAAAGTACAGTTTGGCTACTCCAAAAGAATGCCAGAGGCTGACGGGAATCGTCAAAGTGTGCGCGTGGTCGCTCCTTATGGTCTTGTACTGCTCCGTGGTTCTTGGGTGTTAATTGGGCAATGCGAATTGCGGCAGCAGCTTCGCCATTTCCGTCTGTCGCGTATGGACAAGCTTATCGTGCTGGAGGACAGGTTTGAGTTGCCTGTCGATTTTCATTTGCAGGATTACAAGCAAACCGATGACCGCCATGTAACTGTTCGCATATTAGCACGTTCAGATATCGCAGATAAGGTGAAGGAAGCGAACAACTTTTATATGGAGGCCATAGAGGAGCGTGCAGATGGACTGCATGTACTCTTCCGCGTCAGACAGCCCGAGGAACTACTGCAATGGATACTTGGATGGGGCGCGGATATGGTTGTGCTGGAGCCTGAGTCGCTCAGGGAGCGGATGCGTGCGGAAGTGGAAAAGATGTTGAAATGCTACTGACATAATGCTGTCAGTAGCATTTTTGTATAGTAAAGCTACTTTGATAGAGAGGAGCAATTACAATATATGAATACAAGTGAAACATTGCAGCGTTTCGAAGAAACGGCACAACACTATCTTCTTGAATTGAACAGCTTTAGCTTGGAGGAACTGCAATACACACCTCAGGAGGGTCAATGGTCGCTTGGACAAATGTATCTTCATTTGGTGAACTCTGCACTGTATATGCATCTTAAGAACATTGATCTTTGTCTACAGCCTAATGGGGAGACAGGAGTTAAAACGGAGGCAGGCACGGCCATTTTTAATCTGGGGAGCTTTCCGCCAATGCGTATCCAAGTTCCACCATCCCCGCAGTACACTCCCCAACAACCCACTAGCAAAGAAGAAATTGTGGAGGGATTAAACGTCGTGATCCGCAAGATGAGAGAGATTGAGCCGACCGTTGGGAAATCAACAACGCTGTTCACCGTCTCTCATCCCAGTTTTGGTGCGTTGAATGCTGGAGAGTGGTTTGAGCTCATTGAGATGCATTATCGTCATCATCTTTTGCAGAAGGAGCGCTTGAAGCACGCAATAGCCGATTAATCGTCTCCCGACGCAGCCCAATAAACTGGCCGATTTCCTCCTGCGTCAGCACGTCCGTTAACGTGGCGGGTGCGATGTAGGAGTGGAACCAGCGTTGGAGCTTCCGCAGCTTCTCGGCAGGTGACACCTCGGTGAGTTGGTCAATTCGTTGCTGCATCATGCGCAACTTGTCCTGTAGCTGCAAAGCGATAGCCCGACATTGAGCCGGATCTTGCTCCAGCGCCTGATACCATTCTTTTTGCGACAGAACCTCGACCTCAGAGGTTACCAACGCCACCGCTGTACCATAATAAGGATTGGGGCTGATCAGGGAGTGGTGCGGGATGATTTCATCGGGCACAATCACATTAACTAAAATTTGCGAGCCGTCTTCATGGACTCGGACAATTTTTAACAAGCCGCTCTTTAAGTGATATAAAGGGCCGGATTCTCCTTGTCGAAATAAGGTCTCGCCTTTGTGTAATATCATGAACGTAAACAGCCTCCATTCCATGTATTCCGGCTTTTAGATGAACCCGCCATTGACGCGGATCGTTTGCCCGGTAACCCACTGTGATTTGGCGCTGACCAGGAACTCAATCACATCAGCGATATCTTCCGGTTCGCCGAGCCGACCCATAGCATTCATTTTTTTCATGCCTTCGATTTGCTGCTCGGTTTTTCCTGCTTGGAAAAGCTCGGTGTTCACAGGACCGGGAGCCACAGCGTTGATCGTAATTTGCTTGCTTCCGAACTCCTTGGCTAGCTGACGGGTAAATTGCTCCACTGCTCCCTTGGTGCCTGCATATACGCTATAGGTCGGGAACATTTGTCCGATCACGGATGTGGACAGGTTCACGATTCTTCCGTAGTTCTCCATATATTTCATGGCTTGCTGACAGGCAAAGAAAGTGCCCTTTACATTGAGTGCGAATTGTTTGTCAAAATCTGCTTCGGTTACCTCAGCCAGAGGTTGGGTGATCATCAGCCCAGCGTTGTTAACCAGAATATCCACTTTACCGAACTCAGCAATCGTATTTGTAAATAATGCTTCAATATCACTCATTTTGCCCAGATCAGCGTGAAGTGCTATGGCTTTGCCGCCTTTTTGAATAATGCTCTCCATGACTTCTTGGGCTTTGTCCGGACTGCTGGCATAATTGATGACTACATTAGCGCCCAGATCAGCCAGTTGCTCGGCAATGGCACGTCCAATCCCTCTGGAGGACCCAGTGATAATTGCTGTTTTTCCGTCCAAATGCTTCATATGTGCTTTGTCCTTCTTTCCATATCTATTTTAAGTGATTCCTTTTTCTAAAAGCATCCACACATCCGAAAACTCCTGATTAATCACGGGACTCTTCCATTCGTAAGCATGAGCGGGATGATGAAAACGGGCTGTGGCATAGAAAAGGGTACGCGCCAGTTGGGCTGGCTGATCCGATGTGATGTCCCCGCGTGCAATAATATCAGCGAGCTGATCCACAATGTGTGTGATATGCAGATCGATTAAATCAGCGGCTTGCTCGGTGACCCTCGTATACATCTCAAACATTTCCTCGTCGTCGCGGGCATAATACTGCTTAAGTTCGACCAAGGTCTGTATATATCGTTTTAAATGTGGCGCTCCTAGTATAGATGAATTCTGATAGACCTCCGTTAACGGGCCAATAATCTTTTCATTCAACCATTTTTCGGTCACGCCTTCTAGAAGCTCGGCTTTACTTTTAAAGTGTCGGTAAATGGTGCCATGACTTACTCCCAGTACTTTGGCAACATCGGTCACGGAGGTTTTGGCTACACCAAAACGTCTAAGTGTGTCTTCTGTAGCGATGAGAATCTGTTCCTTGGTTAGCACATCTGAGGATTTTTCCATAGGGACACGGTCAAGTGCCGTGTGAGTCACCTCCTTGAAGTCAGGATAACACAAAGAGTATCAAGTGACAAATATTCATTTTTGTCATTTGATACTCTTTTTTTAAAGAATCCAAAGAAGTGAACAGAAAAATTACAATAGCGATTCGATGACAGGATCAATGGCACAGGGCTCGGTTGTTACTTCAAACCTTCCTTTTACATGGCCATCGCGATCGACCAAGAATTTAGAAAAGTTCCACTTGATACCGTCGCCAGCGTATATTTCTGGATACTTATCCCGCAGGAAATCCTCCATCCATTGACCGTCTTTGGTCTGGGTATCGAAGCCTTGAAACGGTGCCTGTTGGGTCAGATATTGAAATAAAGGATGAGGAGATGAGCCTCTTACATCCGTCTTCTCAAAGAGCGGGAAGGTTACTCCATGGTTAATTTGACAGAATCCCTGAACCTCCGAACTGCTACCCGGCTCTTTTTCGTTGAATTGGTTACAAGGAAACGCAAGGATTTCAAAACCTTGTTCCCTCCGTCTTTCGTAGAGCCTCTGCAGATCAGCGAATTGACTGGAGAAGCTACACTTGCTGGCTGTGTTTACAATGAGGAGCACCTTTCCTCTGTAGTCTGAGAATTCAATCGGTTTCCCGTTAATTGAGGTTGCCTGAAAATCATAAATAGACATATTAACGTTCCTCCTCACGTTATTTTTTAATACATCATATATCCGGAATTATTATTGGTCTAATATATTATTGGTATCAACTTTATAGGTATTTACAATAACTTCGTCATGCAAAGAACACATTGTCCATTTCTCTCTTGAAATCAAAGAAGACTCGCCTTAAAGAAAGTAGGAGATTTGCCTCTTTCATAGCAAACTGTGGCATTCGCCGTTACCAAGATAGAATATAGATGCATATTCATGTAATGTGTGCAAAAACCCAACAGAATCGAGGGATATTCGTGCCCATTGGAAAGATGATTCAATACAAGGAAATGCGACAACATCCCATTTTACGTTCTCACTTGCCCGAAACCCGCTGGATCAGTAATGCAAGGACTTTACGGATGCTGGATACCTATCGCACAGTCTTCATCAAGCCTAATTATGGGAGTGGAGGAACTGGCATCATACGTGCGAAAAAGCTGGGGAGGAAATATGAGGTTCGTTGTGGCTCCAGTCGCAGAGTCGTTAGATCCCACGCCGTAAGAAGAGCAGTTAGAACCTATCGGAGACCTCATCGTCGTTATTTGGTACAGCAAGGACTTAAGTTAGCCAAGTACAAAGGTTCCATTTTTGATGCCAGAGTGTATATGCAGAAGCCAGAATCGGAATGGGTCATTTCAGGAATAACCGGCCGTGTCGCTGCACCTCGAAAAGTCGTTACTAACTATCGGAAGGGAGGACATGCGGCGCCGTTGTCCAAAGTGCTTTTAAGGGTCTTTGAAAATGACAGAACAAAAATGAAAGAGATTCTGGACCAGATCACCGAGCTTTCTAGAATCATTGCCGACACGATAGATAAAAATCATCCGGTTCGCGAGCTGGGCATCGATCTTGCTATTGAAAAGAGCGGTCAAATCTGGATTATCGAGGCCAATCCGCATCCCGGACATATGTTGTTCAGGCAGCTCCCCAATCACAAGATGATTCGCAACATTTTGAGAAACAAACGTCGTATTCATCATTAGGATAAAGTTTGCGAAATCATTCATTGATAAGAAAAGAGGAGAACGCCCAAGCAAAGATGCGGGAGCGTTCTCCGTTTTTTTTGTTAAATGACTGACGGATTTAGGACGAAGCTTTTATGTTAAAATGTGTCCGCCATCCACATGAAGGACTGTTCCGGTCACAAACTGATTTTGAATCAAATAAATTACACCTCGTGCAACATCCTCCGCAAGTCCAACTCGCTTCACAGGAAGCTTATGCGCGACCGTATCATAGAATTGATTGCGCGTATTTTCAGGCATTTTGCTGCGTGAAGGTGTATCAATAATGCCGGGTGAGACGACATTCACGCGGATGGGAGCAAGCTCTAACGCCAAGGTTTGACCAAGATTCGAAACCGCTGCATTCACAGCACCGAGCGCAGAGGAGCCAATCATCGGCTTGTATGCCACCACTCCTGAAAATAAAGTAATGGAACCCTTGGTTGAAAGTTGGGAAGCTCCGTATTTAGCTGCATAATACTGGCCCCAAAATTTGTTTTCGAATAGCTTGCGGGCTTGATCCGTCTCCAACTGAAGGAATGACCCACCTGAGGTTTCTGCCGCGCTAACGATAAGATGATCATAGGGGCCTACTTTTTCAAAGAAAGATTTTACCTGCTGCTCATCTGACGTGTCCAGCACATATATTGCAGCACGAGGGCCCAGCATTTCTTTGGCCTTGTGCAATTTATCCTCCGAGCGGCTGGCGATTACCACTTCCGCTCCAAGCGAAATGACTTGCTTAGCTGTTTCTAAACCAATACCTGAGCTTCCACCAATAATGACAATCTTTTTGTTTTGCAAATGGATTCCCTCCTAGTGTTCATCTGGATTTGTTAATCATGTAATACGGCTTGTAGCTGTACATTGTTTTCTATTCCTTTACCTCCTCGTATTAGAGAAAACATGACTTGCTACAGCGATATTGTATATGTAGTAAGTTTATTTAGGGAAGTAGTGATATTTAATTCATATAGTTTCCTAAAGGGAACTATTGTGATACCATTGGGTTTAACAGATATTTTTTTGGAGGAGTTCCTATGCACGCCCAAGAACCTATTGAATTGACCAAAGGAATACCAGGCAAGCCGTGTCCTATTGCCCAAACACTTGATTTGATCGGAACGAAATGGACTTTTTTAATCATCCGTGACCTTCTTATCGAAGGAACACTGAGATTCAGCCAACTTCAGAAATCCATGAAGGGGATTAGTCCCAAAACGCTTTCCCTACGCCTGAAGGAACTTGAAGATAACGGCCTGTTAGAAAGAAAGGTATATGCCGAGGTTCCCCCGCGTGTTGAATATTCGTTAACGGAAAAAGGGAAGCGACTGGAAGGTGTTTTTATTGAGCTGAAGAGATTTGGCTTAGATTTAAAAGCAGATCATTGAGGCATCGTCCGAGGCAAATGATGGTATACGATAGCTCAATAGCCGCCTTCTGTCTGAGAAGGCGGCTTGTTTTTACGCAGAAGTCCCAGTATCTTTACAGTGTTTGTCCGCTGTCTACCGTAATGATCTGGCCTGTCATGGCTTCCTGTTCCAAAGCAGAGCAGATCATGCTGGCAATATCCTCGGGCGTAGAAATGCGCTGTAGGAGCAAATGAGGAAACAGTTGCTTCATTTGTTCTTCCTTGCCTGCCCACCATCTTGTCGCTACGGCTCCCGGCACGATGCAATTGACGCGAATATCCGGTGCCAGTGCTCGTGCTAAAGATTTGGTCAGCCCGTGGACGGCCGCTTTGGATACCGCATAGGGAAGCGAGGAACCTAGCCCTGTTTGCCCTGCTATACTTCCCAGATTGACGATAGCTCCTTGTTTACTACGCTTCATAAAAGGAGCTACGGCTCTGGCACAGTAAAACATGCCTTTTACATTTACATCAAATAGATCATCCCATACCTCTTCCGTGGCTGCCTCCAGATCATCCATAGGAATGTGATGTGTAATGCTAGCGTTATTCACGAGTATATCAATCGTACCGAATTGCTGGACAATCTGGTCAACCATAATTCGAACTTCCTGATCTCGGGAAACATCTGCCTGTAATGCGATAGCACGTCCGCCCTTTTCAAGGATCATACGTACAGTTTCCTCAGCATCTTTTTTAGAGCGGGAATAGTTTACGACTACCGTAGCTTTTCGATCTGCCAAGGCCATACATACGGCTCTCCCAATTCCTGTACCTCCACCTGTAACCAGTGCTACTTTTTGATGTAAATCCATATATATTCGCTCCTTCCCATCCAGTTCATTTTACGTCTGAAAAATAATATGATCTGATATGTATCATTGTAGAGGATGTATTGTATTCTGTATAATTGAATTAACTGAATTTACAATTCAATAAAATTGAATTAATTGTGTATATAGGAGTTTGAGAATGGACATTAAAACACTCAAAACATTTCAAATGATTGTGAATTACGGGAGTTTTATTCGTGCAGCGGAAGAGTTGAATTACGCACAATCTACCGTGACGATGCAAATACAGAAGCTGGAGTCCGATATGGGAATTCAACTGATCGAACGGGGCAAGAAAATAAAGTTAACTGAAGCGGGCAGGATGTTTTACGAGCAAAGTCTACATATTGTAAAGGATATGGAGCAATTGCAGGAAAATATGGACAATCTGCAAAGAGGAACCGCAGGCGACCTTCGTATAGGAGTGACCGAACCGACTGCCAGCTACCGACTACCAGAAATTTTAAAACGATTCTTAACCCATTATCCGAACATTCGGGTTTCTGTTGAGTTTGGGAACACCCCTACTCTAAGCGAGCGTGTTCTCAAGGGGGATATTGATTTAGCACTGTGCTCCGCACCGGATTTGGGCACAGAGCTATATTTTGAACCTTTATTTAGGGAGAAATTTGTAGTTTTAATGCCTGAAAATCACCCGCTTGCGCAAAAAGAAAAGATTGGGCCGGAGGATTTACAGGGGCAGCGGTTGCTTATTACGTCGGCCACCTGTCCATATCGTCGCAAACTTGAAATGGTCATGAAGGAATATGGAATAACCACGTTAAACACGATGGAAATTGGCAGCATGACGGCTCTGAAATTTTATGTGGAGAGCGGTTTAGGTATTGCACTTGTGCCACAAATTCTGGTCAGTTCTGTCCCGATAGGAACAGCGGTGAGGGAGTTAAGCGGTAGCCTGATCGATATGACTTTCGGCCTTCTTTGCAAAGCAACAGACTATCCGCTAAAGCCGGCAGGTTCAAGGTTATATTCTATGTTGAAGCAGGAGCTTGGGGGATTGCCTGGGAGCATTAAGCTAGAGTAGCGAGTATGCAGGGAATTGTGTTTTCTGTCACCTTCTGATGTAAATGCAGTACGGTATAAAACCGACTGCAATAGGCAGTCGGTTCGTTTGTTTACTTTTTCTTAATCGGAATCCAAACTTCACTTCGGTAGTCTTCAGTATGTGAATCGCCCATAGTATACACTTCCAGTTCCGGGCCGCCTGAATGCTCATAATTACTGGCAGGGAACCATTCCTGAAAAATTCTTTGCCATACTTTTTGGATCGAGTGAGGCATAGGGCCGATGGATGTAAACACTGCCCAGGTTGAAGCCGGAATGGTTCTGGATTCCAGCCCATTCGCGGTCGCTACGTCTTCGCTGCCTTCTGCGGCAATCAGGTACGTGAATTTCTCTTCTCCATGTTTGAAATCCAAACAAATACCGAGGATATCGTCGCCTGTCCCCAAGGCATGAATTCGATCCGATGTACCATCCGCATTCAGTTCGTTCCAGAATTTTGGGATTTCTCGAAGATTATCGCCGTTCTTAGTGGTGACTTGAATGGACTTGCCAATGACCGTAAAGGCCGCTTTCTCTACAATTTTGTAATCCATTTCCTGATCTCCCTTCAAGGATAGATGGAAGGTGATGCGTGGAAAGGCTTTCAGGTTTACCCCAGGGCTTCTGGCCTCAGAGGGAGAAATACCGTGTACCTTTCGGAACGCTTTAGAAAAAGATTCGGGGGAATCATATCCGTATTTGAACGCTACATCCAGCACCTTGGCGGAAGAAAGACTCAATTCCTGAGCAGCCAAGGTCAATCGACGTTTGCGCACATATTCTGCAACCGTGACGCCGGTTAGCATATGAAACATACGCTGAAAATGGAAAGGAGACGAGTAGGCTGCCTTTGCAATTTCATCGATATCAAGGGGCTGCTGCATTCTCTCTTCCATCAGATCCAGAGCGTTCTTGATCCGAAGCAACCATTCCAACCGCATCACCTTCCTTAGTTGTAATCATATCATTAGGAGTATCTGTAATCCTGTCTTTGCGTGCTCTTGTTGAACAGGTTCTGTCGCCTAGTTTAATGTGGCTTGTACTTTGTTTCAAGATATAATTTCACGCTAAAATTTTGGAGAAACAATGTCCTGCCCCCTTGTGTTCATAATTAAAATTTGGGACAATGAAAGAGGCGTTTAAATAGCGCAGATTGCTTAAACATGCTATGATGCAATGATGGTTGAGACGAATGGTGCGTGCTTAGTTTTATATAGAGGAAGACGAATTTGAATGTTTTGAAAAGAGGATCGAACATGAAAAAAGAATCCATTTATGGATTAACGCTAGATCAATTGACAGCATGGCTCATCGAGCATGGACATAAGAAATCCCGGGCATTGCAGGTATGGGACGCATTGTACCGGAAGCGGGTTACTGATTTTGCAGCGATGGCAGAGGTTCATGAGGATTGTACTCGCCTGTTGGCCGAGCACTTTTCCATTGAAACACTTGAAGAACACGTGAAGCAACAGTCAGCAGACGGGACGGTTAAGTTCTTGTTCCGGCTTCAGGATGGTAATTTGATTGAGACGGTATTGATGCGGCATAAGTTTGGCTTATCCGTATGTGTGACTACGCAGGTAGGTTGTAACATTGGGTGCAGCTTCTGTGCGAGCGGATTGTTGAAGAAGAGCCGTGACCTGTCCAGCGGTGAAATTGTAGAGCAAATTATGAAGGTCCAGCTGTATCTGGATCAGGAACGCCCGGGCGACCAGGTCAGTCATGTTGTTGTGATGGGAATTGGCGAACCGTTTGATAACTTCGTGAACCTGTCCGATTTCATTCGGGTCATTAAGGATCACAAAGGACTAGCGATTGGGCCGCGGCATATTACCGTTTCCACAAGTGGATTGGCTGATAAAATCATTGAATTTGCAGATTCCGACCTGCATGTCAATCTGGCGATCTCCCTCCACGCTCCGAATAATGAGATTCGTACTCGCATTATGAAGATCAACCGGGCGATTCCGATTGAGAAACTCATGCAGGCGATTGATTATTATTTGGACAAAACAAATCGTCGGATTACGCTGGAGTACATCTTGCTGAAGGATGTTAATGACGGTAAGGAGCACGCGCTCGAACTGGCTGAGCTGGTGGGCCATCGCCGTAATCTGGCCAATGTAAACCTGATTCCGTACAATCCGGTGGATGAGCATAGTCAATACCAGCGGAGTGAGTCGGAGTCGATTACTGGCTTCTATGATGTTCTGAAAAAACAAGGCATTAGCTGTAGTGTTCGGCTGGAGCATGGAGTCGATATTGACGCAGCCTGCGGACAGCTACGCAGCAAGCAAATCCGCAAGGATGCCAAGGGTAGCCGCAATGCGGAGCGCGAAGCCATTAGTTAAATACACAAGCGTACTCTCTAACAGGAGTACGCTTTTTTATATCACGAGCCGCAGGGCGAAACGTTACCCGAAAATGTGAAAATAGTCACGTAATAGTTGCTGCTTTTACGTTATAGTGAGTGGTTAGTGGAGGGGTTATATGGCTAACGTAATTTCGAATGTGGCGCTCGTACCGGGCATCTATGTGATGAAAATAGAGGGAAAGTTTAAAGGGAACATGGGGCAGTTTTACATGCTGCGCAGCGGGACAGGTTACCCACTGCTGCCCAGACCCATCAGCATTTATGATATCGGGGAAGAGAGTATTTCCTTTTTGTACCGGGTTGTTGGAGAGGGGACAAATTTGTTTTCCCAATTACAACCTGGTCAGGAGATTCATTTAGAAGGACCTTTCGGAAACGGTTTTCCGCAGGTAGAGGGTAGTTTGGCTTTGATCGGCGGTGGCATGGGTACAGCTCCGTTGCTGTTGGCTGCAAAGTATTACCCGCATGCGCACGTTTATTTGGGGTTTGCACAGCAAGCCTTCGGGGTTGAAGCGTTCGAAGCTGTGGCGGCATCTGTGCAGGTCAAGGTAGGGGGAAGCATCGTCGAACAGGTCGATCCGACGCTCTATGCAAATATGTTCTCCTGCGGGCCAACTCCGATGTTGCAAGCACTCGCCATGAAAACAGTGGATACGTCATCCCGTTTATATATTTCAACTGAAAGACACATGGCCTGTGGTATTGGCGCATGTTTGGGCTGTACGATGCGTACCCGTGGAGGCAATCGTAGGGTATGCAAGGAAGGGCCTGTATTCCCGGTGGAGGAGGTGGAGTTCGATGATCTCCATGGCGTGTAATATTGCGGGTGTACCGTTCAAGAACCCGATCATCATGGCTTCCGGTACGTTTGGATTCGGACGTGAATATGCGGAATTTTATTCTCCTGAATTATTGGGTGGTATCGTCGGCAAGGGCCTAACCCTGCATCCGAAGGCTGGTAATACAGGATCACGAATACATGAGACAGCATCGGGCATGCTCAATAGTGTGGGGCTGGAGAATCCGGGTGTTGCCGCCTTTTTGAAGGATGAGCTGGATGACATGACTCACTGGAACACGGCTGTTATTGCCAACGTGGGTGGTTCCAATCTGGAGGAATATGTTCAGGCCGTAGCGATGATTACGGAAAACGCGCAAAAACGACGCACGATGAACCGCAGAGGCGTTGATATGCTGGAATTGAACATTTCGTGTCCCAATGTGAAGCAGGGTGGAATGCAATTTGGTATCCAGACGGAGGTAGCGCGGGAGGTTGTGCGTCAGGTGCGCAATGTGACGGCGCTTCCGTTGGTCGTCAAACTGTCTCCAAACGCAGAGAACATCACACAGATGGCGGTTATGTGCGAGGAAGAAGGCGCAGACGGAGTTTCGCTGATCAATACATTTTCTGCAATGAAAATAGATATACGCCGGCGACGCAGTGTCTTCGCCAACACGTATGCTGGTCTTTCCGGCCCGGCAATTAAGCCGATTGCTTTGCGCATGGTTCACCAGGTGGCACAGGCGGTGTCGATTCCGGTGATCGGGATGGGCGGGATTAGCTCGGTGGAGGATATTATTGAATTCACCATGGCAGGGGCCGCTGCCATTCAGGTGGGAACGTACAATTTTGTCCATTTACATGCAGGGGCTGAGCTGGTACATGGCCTTGAACAATGGATGCAGCGGGAAAAGGTGCAGTCATTGGATGAGATACGGGGAATTTTGTGAATTTGGAACCTTTTAGCATACACTAGTTCATATAGAACCGGCTTGTCTTTAAAAGACAAGTCGGTTTTATTTATTTTACTGAAATAGCCAAGCTTCAACTAGTGGTTAATATCGCACTTGTTCAAGATGAACGAAATTTGATTTTCCAGTCGATGAATGGCTTCCTCGGACGCCTGGTCGTTTGCACCTTGTTCCTGAAGCGCAGCGAGTTCCTGCTTGAGCTGATGAAGGTCTTGTCCTGCATTAGCGCAGTTGTAATTGCTTTCGAGATTGTCAATCATCCGATATCCTCCATTTCATTAGGTATACGTCCTTATTATGGAGAATTGATCTTTCCTTATTCAGCATATCGTTTTATTTCAGATAAAGGCTACGTTTGTTGTCGGTGGAGCGCGCAGAGCTTGCAGAATAAGAAGGAAATTGTCAAACCATGTCGAATATCAAGGGAATATAGGGTCAGAGATAGGCTCTTCTTCTTAATGGAGTGCTTAACAAAGAAGCTAGGTGATGGGGTTGCGGTTAAAAAGTAAGTCGAAACCGAGAAGACAATTCAAAGTTTCACTACAATTCATGATTATTATTTTGGTTGTTTTAGTTATCATTATTTCTTTAATTATATCCTTGCTTCTCATTCGTAATTTCGTGATTAACAAGCATTTTGATAATACGAAGGAAAAGCTTTCGGGTATTGCCAAGATGGTTGCCAGTGACAACGATGTTATTCGTAATGTTGAGCAGGGAGTTCCTGTGAAGCAGATCCAAGACTACTCGCTTGGAGTCATGCACAACGTTAATGTGGATTTCGTTGTCATTTTGAACCACGATTTAATTCGGCTATCTCATCCGAATGCAACGATGGTTGGCAAACCGTTCTCTGATTTGAATGATGCCAGAAGAGCGCTATCCGGTCAGGGACATTTTTCTGAGAATATAGGTATTTTGGGCAAAGGTTACCGATATTTTACGCCGATATTTAATCAACAGCATGAGGTCATTGGCATTGTATGTGTAGGGCTGACCATGAGAACCCTAAATCATGATTTGATGCAGGCGCAGTATACCATTTTTGGGGGGCTGATGCTGGGGCTCTTTAGTGGAGTTCTGGGCGCGATCATTCTGGCTCAGAAAATCAAAACGATTTTATTTGGGCTTGAGCCGCAAGAGATAGCAACACGATTGCGCGAAAAAGAAATTATTGAAAATGAGGTCGCTGAAGGAATTATAGCCATTTCGGCTGACAAGAAAATTATGCTCATGAATAAAGAAGCTCAGGCCAAGTATCAACTGGCAAACCAAGAGATGAAAGCCCCGATTGGCGAGCAGCTAGATACCAACTTTTATAACGTGCTCTTCAAGAGAGTGTTTGATGATAAAAAGAAAATCAAGGATCGCTCATTTTATGTGAATGGTATAGAAGTCATTGCGACAGTAACCCCTATATATATTGAAAATGAGTTTTTTGGGGCAGTTGCAACGCTGCGCGACCAATCCGAGATGATCCATCTCAGCAACCAGTTAAGTGGTACAAAATATTATATTAACTCCCTTCGCGGACAGACCCATGAATTTATGAACAAAATGCACGTAATATCCGGGCTGATTGAAATGAGGAAATATGCGGAGGTCAGTCAATATATTCAGCAGCTAAATCACCGGTATCAAGATGAGGTAGGCTTTCTGACTGAGAGAATTAAAGTTCCGGCATTAGCAGGTTTTATTATGGGTAAAATCAACGAAGCACGCGAACAGAATATTTCGGTTCTTCTTGCAGAAAGCTCGGATGTCTCTAATGTGGAGATGCAGGATATCGTTCATGATGTCATACACATCCTGGGTAATTTTTTTGACAACGCCATAGATTCCATCTTACAAAAGAAAGAACCCGGCAAAATTGAACTGAAATTGAACTATGAGTGTGAGGGAAATGTATTCATTTTGAAAGTGAAAGATAATGGTATGGGGATTGATTTTGAGATGCAAAAAAGGATATTCGAGCATGGCTTTTCAACCAAAGGAGAAGACAGAGGCTACGGCTTGAATCTGGTTAAAACCATGGTGGAAAATCATCAAGGAATCATTGAGCTTGATAGCCAACCGGGTCTCGGAACAAGTATATATGTAGAGTTGCCCTGTACATTGGAGGTGACAAATGAATGAAAGTTCTAATTGTTGAGGATGATCCGATGGTTGCTGAGCTCAATCAACAGTTTATCGAGCGCATGGACAATTTGGACGTTGTATGTAAGGCAGATACCGTCAAGAAAGCACAGGACTGCCTTCAAAAATGGTCACCGGATCTGGTATTACTGGACGTTTATTTACCTGGAAAAAGCGGACTAACTTTATTATCACATATGCAGGAGCATCAGTATCATGCTTCAGTTATTTTAATTACGGCTGCAAAAGATATTCAGACGGTGAAGGAAGCTGTTTTTTATGGTGTTGCAGACTATTTAATTAAACCCTTTACATTCGAACGCTTTAGACTGGCTGTTGAGAAAATCCAGCGTCTGGCCACGGTGATGGAGGAAGGGAACGGAATTAATCAGGCTGTTATTGACCATTATTTTAATAAAGAAGAGCATGCGGGTGTGGAAAAGAAAAAACCTGTTGAACATCCATCGCATAATCTACCGAAAAACCTGTCTAAAAATTTGTCCAAACTGACCATGACCACGATACTGAAGAGTATTCAAGAGCTGGACGGACCATTCTCGGTTGAAACGTTAGCCAGAGAAGTGGACTTGTCCCGTATCACGGTAAAAAAATATATTCAGTTCCTGGTGGACGATGGCTTTCTAGTTGAATCGATAGAATACCACAAGGTTGGCAGGCCGCTAATGCTCTATCAGTTGAATCCTGATATAAAAGAACCGCCATTTCCGATGTAATCTGGAAATAGCGGTTCTTTTTTTGTTCAACAAGAGTACCGAGCTTCCTAATTATTTCATAGAGAGAACAGGAAGTGGGACTAGGTTATCCGAAGAATGAGTTGTAACGATATCATGGAAGTTGTCGTAGCTAGTTTCAATCATGTTGGATAACGCCGTAACGGTATTCGAGCCAGCATGAGGCGTTACCAAAACTCTTGGATACAGCTCCACAAGCTTCTGGATCGTTGGGTCCGGGAGCATTTGCCATGGTTCAAATGATCTAAAGAATAATTCATCTTCTTTAGGGAAGACATCCGTAGCGAAGCCTTCCAGATGGTTACTGAGCAAAGCGTCCAAAATGGCTTGGTTATCTTGTAATTCTCCACGTGAGGTATTGATGAGAATAGATCCCTTTTTCATTTTTGCTAAAAAGCTGGCGTTAATCATTTTGTCGTTCTGTCCCGGCAGATAAGGAACGTGCACACTAACGACATCACTCTCTGCCAGTAATTCATCCAAGGTTGTGAATGGAATGACTTCCTTGGCCGCATCTGATTGGTACACATCATAACCAATAACAGAGGCTCCCAATCCTTTAAACAATTTGGCCTCCGTCAGACCAATGCGACCCACCCCGATAATCCCAACTTTACAGTTATGGATCTCTTTGCTGAATGTATGCTCATCCACAATAAAATTTTTGAACGAGCTTTTGGTAGTCATATAAGCGGTGTGTCGGAACAGCATCATTGCTAAGGTTAGGGAGAGCTCGGCGATAGCATTCGGAGAGTAGGATGGCACGCGTGCCACCTTCATTCCGAATTCGCTGCAGGCATCCAAATCAATGTGGTTGATTCCGACTGTTCTGGTGAAAACATATTGAATGCCGTATTCATTGAATTTTGTGATATTTTCCCGATTGGCAGCACAGTTACCTCTTAGCAAAACGGCATCGTGATGCTGTGCCAATTCTGCATTGCTGGTGGTTAACAACTCTTCTACTAGCGTTAGTTGGAAGTTATATTTATTGAGATCCTGGAAATAGGGTTTCTCATAAGAACGGACACCATAGCAAATGATTTTTAACATGTTGTTTTCCCCCTGATTTAGAAAATTCCAATTTTATCAATGACATTGAGCGTAATGATCCACACTGGAATCATGACGACAGAAGTGATAGTAGATAGAAGCGATGCATTAGAAGTTAATATGGCTTCCTTATCAAAACTGATGGCATAGGCTGCGGCTACGGTAGCTGTAGGAGTAGCCATCATAATGACAATAGTAGCTAAAGCGACAGAATCGACTGACAGAATATGAGATACAGTCAACAAAGCCAGCAAGACGATGTTAACAATAGGTACAAGCCAAACCTTAACTATGCTGTAATACCAAGAGGTCTTATCAGTAGCTGCCGACTTGAAGCTGATCTCCCCCAATGTCGAGCCAATCGATAACCAGGCTAATGGAGAAGCTAGTCCAGCTAGGTAGGTCATGGGCTTGAACAGCCAGACAGCGGTTTGATCAATTCTTAGAAAGGCGAATTGCTGAATGGCCCCATCCTCTGTAGCTACACTCATCTGTGGCAAATAACCTTGAAACAACCAAACAAACAAGCCTAGAAACGTGGCGATAACGATGGGATTCAAAAACATGGTTTTGAGATTTTTAAGCTCCATTTTCAAGCCGCTCATTTTGATATAGCCATAGGAGTATAAGAAAATGCGGTACCCTATGTTAAAAATGGAACTGTACATCACTCCGGTAGGACCGTAAATGGCTCCGACAATTGGAATTCCGAAGAAAGTAGTAGAACCGAAAATGGTTAACACACGCAAAACATCCTGTTTATCCTTGTTGTAGCTCAGGAAGAATGGTTTAGAAATAAAGATAAGAATAATATAAATTAGAATTCCCCATATTAAAACATTCATGCCTTGTTTTAACATTGTAGGATTAATATCCTGCATGAAAGAATTAAAGGCTAGTGCTGGTAGAGCCACGGTTAGAACAACCTTGGATAACATCTTTCCTACTGCTGCGTTAAAAATCCCCTTTTTGCGGCAAAAGAAACCAAGAAGAATAATAAAAACGGTGGAAGCGATAGAACTGAGAATTTTGTTATCTGTTAAGGTCGCTGTAATCATTTCTAGTAAAGACATAAATAAAACCCTCTCTTGTACCTTTTTTCACATAAATAACGATGCAGAATGTGACGATGCAATTCCCTGATCTTTTGGCCAAAGTGTTGGTTTGCACTTTTATAGTAAAATGACTTTGTGAAAAAAAGAACAATATCTAATTAATTTAACTTATGAAACTAATTTAAAAAATTTATACGTTACATCAGATGGCAAATGAAACGAGAGGGGATGTCTTCACGGAATGATTATTTCTTGGCTTTGTGAGTGCTCATCAACTTCCGTGCTATAATGTAAATCATTAAACCCCACTTGATTAGTGGGTTAAATAGAAAAGACGAGCAGGAGGGGCCGCATGAATCCGATACAACATATACTGGACGAATTTCAGCTTATCGTGCTGGACGGCGCAATGGCGACTGAGCTGGAGCGTCATGGACATGATCTTAACGATAGCTTATGGTCAGCTAAAATCCTCCATGAGCATCCGGAGTCGATCAAGCGTGTACATAGGGATTATTTTGAAGCTGGGGCAGACTGTGCGATTACTGCGAGCTATCAGGCTACCGTTGAAGGCTATGTTAAACGAGGCCTAAGCGAAAATGATGCGCTGGAACTGATTCAATCATCGGTGCGGATTGCTGTGCAGGCACGCGATGAGTTTTGGGCTGACGTGACGGCTACGGCTAGTCAGCGATATCGTCCCAAGCCGCTAGTCGCGGCCTCTGTTGGCCCTTACGGGGCGTTTTTGGCAGATGGGTCAGAGTATCGCGGCGATTACAAGCTGAGCGAGGAACAGCTAGTGGAGTTTCACAGGCCACGTATGAAAGCTCTGATCGAGGCGGGTGCAGATATTTTAGCTTGTGAAACGATACCCTGTCTGGTTGAAGCCAAGGCCATTGCCCGATTGCTGAAGGAATTCCCTGGCACGTATGCCTGGATCAGCTTTAGCGCAAAGGATGGACAGCATATCAGCAATGGTGAGTCTGCCGCTGCATGTGCTGAGTGGCTGAATGGGCATGAGCAAGTGGCTGCTGTAGGAATCAATTGCACTTTGCCGAAATTCGTTCCATCGCTTATTCACGAAATACGCAGCCACACGGATAAGCCTGTGGTGGTATATCCCAATCTGGGAGAGGAATATGATCCGGTCAGCAAGACATGGCACGGCAGCACTTGTGCAGAGACGTTTGGACAAAGTGCCCGCCAATGGTATGAAGCGGGAGCTCGTCTGATTGGCGGTTGTTGCCGGACTCAGCCGCTGGATATTGAGGAAATAGCATCATGGACGAGAGATGTATAAACGAGGATAAGCGTAGCACAGGGATAAAGGTTATCTATAAGAGGTAACTCGATGGCCCGAAAAAGAACAAGCAGGCTGAACCAAGTTGTGCTCCAGCAATGGAGCAGCTTGGTTCAGCCTGCTTGTTGTAATGATAAATCTTTTGGATCCTGCTTCGGTGACTACCTGCGCCGATCTGGTCAGCTTTCCGCTAAACGTTCCAGTAGTGCGTCTCCATTACGGCTCACCCGGATATGGGCAAAATGTGCGTTCTGTTCTACAGTACGTCCGGTTCCCTCAGGGATGAAATAATTCTCAATACCGTACAGAATACGAGAACCATACCATTGTCCATTTAGAACGACCTCATGACTGGTAAGTTTTTCACCATCTTGATATAGGCGATCCGCGACATATACTCCTTGGCTATCTGGTGTGAGAACGATTTTGACCTTGCCTCGGCTCCATTCCTCCTCCTGAAGAGGGGTCTTGGAAGGCGGGGTAGATATGTCGTAATTCAGTGCCACATAATCGCCTTGCAGCAGGGAGCGCGGGTCTATAGGAGCCAGTTTGAGCTTAATGGAAGCCCCTGTGGCGAGCAGGGTTTCACTTTTCGCCGTCTGATAGCCGATGATCCCCAGCTGTAGCACGATGACAATAGCGATGAGTAACGGGCTTAAGCGCATGAAGCTAAAGCTGCGGTGGTCGGCATCAAATGCTACTTTGCCGCTATGGGCCATTCGCCGATCCGCCCACCAGGTCAAGCCGAGTGCAATGACTCCCAGAAGCGCCAACGTAAAAGACTTATACAGTAGCGTCCACAATAAATCATAGTATTTGAAGCCGATAAAAATAAACCAGAAGACTACGCTCGTGATGGCCTCCGATTTTTGTTGCAGACGGGCAAAGGCAAAGACCATCCCGGTAACGATAACAAAATAAAAAATGTTAATGAACATGTAAGAGTGTGGAATGACATCCTCGAAAAACGTCGCCCAAAAAAGGAACAACAAGCTGAAAAATAATGAGCTATTCCGCAGATGTTCTTTTAACTCCGTCTTGAATATAAAGTAACTTACCCCATATAACACGGCATTGACGATGAAAAGAGAGAAAATGATGAACTTATAGGTCCAGTTCCCACCATCCCACTCCTGATACTGCTGAAATAAAATGGTCGCCAGATTCAGGTTTACAAAGGTGTAGGCAAAAAACAACTGCCTTTTCCCCTTGGAGCGAAACCATCCAGCGATGGAAACGATCAGAAATAATACCGAAAGCAACGTCTGATCTGACCACAGAATGGCCGCCAAGCCTGTAATATAGCTAATGGTCAGCAGTGTATAACGTATTACCGAATCCAGCTTGGATTCCGGTATGACAATCATTGAAATCATAAGCAGCAACGACACAACCAACAGTACATATTCGGTGTGGTTTACATTCGTGCTAATCATAATCAATCCGATGAGAGAAATACTACCGATCAGCACTCCAACCACTTTGATTACACGGGATACGGTTTTGCTGATCCATTCACTGCCACGTTCCTCGGGAACGGTCGTCTCAGTCTTTGATGTACTGATGTCCGTTGTCCCTGTATCAGATTTCGCGATACTTCCCTTTTCCTCATTGGATATCTCACCTGCTTCCGGCGGTGTTTTTCCCAAACGATTCAAATAACGGAAAAACCACACGTTACCCGTCAGCAGCAACGCCACAAAAATCAAACCAAAAACAAAAAACAGAGATGAGGAGTACGCCTCAGCCAGCTCTATAAATTTAAAGACGGCAAAAGCCGAGAGTGCCAATGCATTCAAGGTCAGTAGCGTTTTATTCAGCTGCACCTTGGTAAATATATAAAATCCTAAAGCGATCACAGCGATATGCGGTATATTCATGATCAGGCCATACTCATCAAATGCAAAAGAGTTGGTCATCGCCAACATGGCTATATGGAAAACCGTAAAGCTCATATATTGTAGTGGAGCAGAGTGTATACGATGAAGGAACGTCAATAAAAATAGCAGCAGATTGACTATTGCGAACATTCCGGCAATGGACAAGGATACCAGCTCGCTATAAGGCGCGCTTTGCATCGTAGGGTAAAAATAAAGCCACAAACCAAGATGAATTAGTACATAAGACAGCATATAAAAAGGATTGTAGCGAGTAATCCAGCTAAGCAGTAGAGCCGGCACCGACCAAATAAAAAACAATCCGTAGCTGTCCGCATGGGAATTGTAAATTTGACCGAGCAATGCCACGGAAACGCCAAAGGCTATACAGCCAGCCACCAAAAACATATTAGACAGAAAAGCTTGTTGGCCGGGAACAGCACGTATCCGTGCAAATACAAAAGACAAGCCATAGAACAGAACAATAAGCGCAGCAGCAAGTACAATCTTGGATGTCCGATCCAGTCCGCCCCAATTGGAGGCGAAAAAATAAATAATTGCGGCCAGTATCAGTGAGATGCCCAGCAGATAGCCCGTACGTATCGCATTGAATCGCAGCATGGATTTCACGTACCTTTCCTGTTGGTTTGATGCCTATTATAGCGTTGAAAGGGCTCAGAACCAAGTGGAAATTAGGATCAGGTCATAAAAAGAGAGCCACCGTATACTGTGGCTCTCTTTAACGTTACTGGATTCCGACTAAGCGTTGACGGTACGAATCTCTTGCCGGGACTGATGTCGGAAGCGATACTCACGCGGTGGAATCCCTGCTGTTTTCTTAAATGCCTTGGAAAAGGTGGACATATCGGTATAGCCGATGGACTGGGCTATGATCGACAAATTGTAGGTTGTCTGCTCCAGTAATCTTTTGGCTTCGTTAATCTTGAGGTTTTGCAAATACTTGGCGGGAGAGATGAGGAAGGTGGAATGGAACTTACGTGAAAAATGCGCACGATCCACACCTACATGCTCGGCAATTTGCTCAATCGTAACACGGTCACAATAATGCATTTCAATGTAATCTTTCCCCTGCTGGAGCCAATAATCAGAGCATACAAAGTTGCGCAGCACGTCAGATGTGTTGCGGGACAACTCCTCGAAGATCTGATGCAGTGTAATCAAGCGGGCCAGATCGCTACCCTGTCTGTTGTTGTCGTTTACGATGGAAAACAGGTTGGAGATAAGTTCGAGGATTTCCTCGCTCACTGCGTTAGCCATAAATGGCGTAGAGGGATTAATTCCGATCCGCTCCAGTAGCGCGAGGGACTTGGGTCCCTCAAAGGCAATCCATACCTTTTGCAACGGGTGCTCGTGATCGGTGTAATATTCATGGGCAAGATGTGGAAAAAAGCAGAATAAATCAGACTTTTGGACACGGTACTTCTGTTGCTTATAAATAAACTCAGCCTGACCTTCAAGTACAAAAATCAAATAAAAATAAGGAACAGCCTTGGGACCAACATGGCAGCTTGTTTTCGAAATATCCATACCCAGTCTGACTGGCCAAATGGCGCTGGATTTTTCTAGTTCGGTAGCTGTGAAATAATGGTCTTCCACGATGTCGAAGTGATCTTCATTTTTTGCTCTTTTCATAACTTGTCACCTCTCCTTTGGTGGAGATAAGGGAATTTTGATTTTATTGTATATAAAGGAAAGCATAATTACAAGTTAATTCATTGGAATTAAGGGTTATATAATTAAAACTAGGTATGCCAAAGGCTCCATGGCCGGTTGGAGACGAGCCATGGAGCCTTTTAAGTTCTGTATTATGAGATGAAGATTAGCCTACAATTTATACGTTCAGGATTCCTTCTTTTGGAGTAACGTTGAAGGCTTTGGCCAGATCGGCCAATTCCTGATCTGTAATCCGTTGCTGAATATCATGGTGAGCAATGAGCATATAAATTTGCGCCGCTTTTTCAATCGTTTCAATCAGGCCAAACGCTTCATCAATGGAGCTGCCCGTTCCGAAAATGCCATGATGAGGCCATAATACAGCATGATGATCCTTCATTTTTTTAGCCGTTTCGCGGCCGATTTCGCTGGAACCCGGTACCATCCAAGGGATTACACCGATACCGTCTGGAAAGACGACAATACATTCGGTACACATTTCCCACAGCGTTTTGGTGAATTGGTTTTCGTCCAAACTATGGATGAAGGTCATGGCAATAACATGGGTAGCATGATTATGAATCACAACACGATGGTTAGGATCGACCTTCAAGCGCTCAATGTGGCCCATAAAATGGGAAGGTAACTCACTGGTAGGCACTGCCCCATGTTTGAGGCCCCACAAGACTTCCAATTGCTCACCATCCTGGGAGACACGAAGGACCCCTAAGTTAGCTTCTGGATCTGCAATTACGTTTTTGAAATATTTTCCTGATCCGGTGACGATAAAATATTTACCAGCCAGTTCATTCACTGGGAAAGCAGGTTTAATCGTCCGAATGACCTGATGAATATCTATATATTTTGCAACCTCAGCTTCATCCAGAATATAGCTTACATTACCTCCATTGCGTTCATCCCAGCCGAATTTCCACATGTTTTGTGTAATTTCCGCCATCTCGCGAACAAATGGGATATCCAGTCCCGATTTGCGTTCTTTTTGATTCTCCAGCACAGTAGTCATGGATAATCTCTCCCTTTGTATGATATGAATATAAGCATTATCAGTGCAGTAGTTACCGTTTCAGCAGTACCTGTTGTTCATAGTTTTTTACTTCGGCCAGCCATTCCTCACGAACGGGAACGCCGTTTTGAGCGCAATAGTAATCCCATATGGCACCAAACGGATACGATTTAAACTCTTCGACCAGAGCAAGACGAGTGGTAAAGTCCCGTTCCTCTTCCGCCTGCTTTAATGCTTCAATCGGTTCGAGCATAGCGCGAAGCAGCGCTTTGATCGTGTTGCGTGTTCCGATGACCCATGCTGCTACATGATTGATACTTCCATCAAAGAAATCAAGACCGATATGGGTTCGGGAAAGCAATTCACCGCGAACCAGCTCACGGGCAATGTCCAGCAATTCGTCGTCCATCGTCACGACATGATCACTGTCCCAACGAACCGGTCTGCTGACATGGAGCAATAATTGGTCGGTGAACATCAGCACAGAGGACAGTTTGTTCGAAATGACTTCGGTTGGATGGAAGTGACCGGAATCAAGACAGATAGATTTACCCCGCGTTAGGGCGTAGCCCATATAGAACTCATGGGAGCCGACGACATAGCTTTCCGAGCCGATGCCGAACAGCTTGCTTTCAACCGCATCGATGTTGTATTCCTCGCTGATTTCCTCGCTGAAAATTTCGTCCAGCGCATCACGCAGACGTTCTCTTGGAGCCAACCGATCAACCGGAGTATCTTTATAGCCATCCGGCATCCAGTGGTTTGTGACACAGGGCTGACCGAGTTCTTTGCCAAAATGCTCTGCAATCCTGCGTGATTTTTTGCAGTGTGTGATCCAGAAATCACGGATTTCTGAATCCTTGTGACTCAGTGTGAAGCCGTCTTCCGCTTTGGGATGAGAGAACAAAGTTGGATTAAAATCAAGCCCGAGCCCTTGCTGTTTGGCCCAGTCTACCCAGTTCTGAAAATGGCGTGGCTCCAGTTGATCCAGATCCACTTGTTCAGTGGTGTCCGCATAGATTGCGTGCAGATTGACCTTGTGTTTACCCGGAATAAGTGATAGAGCTTTTTCTAAATCCTGACGCAACTCATGCGGCGTGCCTGCTCTGCCCGGGTAGCTGCCCGTTACGGCAATCCCCCCGCTAAGCTGTTTATCTTTGAACAGAAATCCTCGGACATCATCTCCCTGCCAGCAGTGCAGTGATATTTTGATTTGTGAAAGCTTCTGTAAAATGTCGTCAACTTGAATACCGTGGCGGGCATACAGCTTTTTCGCTTCGTTATAACTGGCTTCAATAGCTTTGTTCATGGCTTTACTCCTTTATTGAGATATCTGAATAGAGGATGTTGCTTGTATCTTGAGGCGCTCCCAGCGATCCAGGAGTTCTTGCAAGCCTTCCACCGATTTCGGCTCATATAGCCGAGTCGGAAAGGAGCGGGCGATGGTTCGGCCAGCAGCTTTGAGATCCTCAAGAACACCAGAGCTGATTAATTGCACGACAATATTGCCGATGGCCGTAGATTCGGAAGGACCTGCCTGAACCTCAATTCCCAAGAGATCGGCTGTTAGCTGACATAGTAATTCGTTGTTAGCGCCTCCGCCGACAATGTGCAATCTGGTAATCGTTTCGTCTGTTAAACGTTGCAGTTCGTGTAAGGCATCGCGGTAGCTTAAGGCCAGACTGTCAAAAATACAGCGGGCGAGTGAACCCGGCGTCCTGGGGATGGGCTGGCCTGTTTCTTCACAGAATCGCTGGATTTCAAGGGTCATACTATCCGGGTTTAAGAAGGATGACTGGTTACAGAGGACGAGACTGACAAACGGTGTCTCTGCTGAAGCCAGTTCGGCCAATTCAGCAAAGCTATGTGCGGAACCGGCCTCTCTCCTAACCTCCTGAATCATCCACAATCCCATAATATTTTTCAGAAAACGGTACGTACCGTAAGCACCCCACTCATTCGTGTAGTTCGCCTGCATGGCTGCCTTGGTATTTAAGGCCTCGGATCGTTCCATTCCTAGTAGTGACCACGTTCCGCTGCTAATAAAAGCCCAAGATTCTTCCCGCTGTGACGGAACACCTGCAACAGCCGATGCAGTATCGTGAGTAGGCGCAAGAATGATCTGACAGTCCGGAAGATCGTATTTTTGAACAAGCTCCGGCAAAAGAGAACCCAGAACCCGTCCAGGCTCGGCAAGTTCTGAAAACTGATTGCGTCGCAGTTGGAGCAGGGACAGCAGTTCTTCATCAAACTCTCGGGTGTTCACGTTGAGAAGCTGCATCGTGGACGCATTCGTCATTTCATTGATCATGATGCCTGTCAGGCGATAGTACAGATAATCGGGGACCATCAATATTTTATCCGCCTGGGCAAGCTGTTCCCGATCATGGACGAACAGTTGATACAGGGTATTAAAGTTTAGTTCCTGAATGCCTGTTTTCTCATACACAGCCTCTCGACTGATGATCTGGTGCAGCCTGTCGGGCGCATGGAGGGTACGTGCATCCCGGTAAGCGTATACCTCCTGAATGCGGTTTCCTTTCTGATCAAGCAGCACGTAATCTACAGCCCATGTATCAATGCCGAGCGTACAGGAATGAATCCCCGTCTGTTTAGCTTTTTGCAAGCCCTGAATAATCTCATTCAATAGTTCGTCGATATTCCAGTAATCGTGTCCGTTTTTTTCGGTAAAGGAGTTGTTGAAACGGTGAAGCTCTTGCAAGTGTAGCTGGTCACCTTGCAGAGTTGCACTTACGAGCCTTCCGCTTGAAGCTCCAATATCAACAGCAAGATAATTATTCATATCCAATCTCCTTGCATGGATAAAATACTGGCAGCCTGAAAGTCTGCCTTTTGTTTTCTTAACTAACTCCATACTACTTCCGTTTTTCTTTGCAGTCAACAGAAACGGAAGTATAATTTGTGGTTTTATTTTTGTTTTCTAAAATTATAATTAAAATTAAATGTTGTTTTGTATGTATTTTTGTTTTTTATCTGTTTTCTACAATCAGGATTATGCAAAGTCCTTACAATATATATACCATGAACAAAGGTCGATTTGATTTTACGATATTCCAATTGTGGAAGGTTCTCCAAATGCCGCTGTCTGTATGAAAAATAGTCTTGAAACCGCCCGCCAGAGGGTGTAGTATACAAGATATCAATTTCATATGACTCGTATAATATTGGGGATATGGCCCAAAAGTTTCTACCGGATGACCACTGTAATCGTCCGACTATGAGTGATAGCGCATCGGCTTTGGATGAATGCGGGCATTTATTTGTGCGCCAATCCGTCAGGGATTACAACCCCAAGGACAGGCTTCACTTGAGAAACAACTCAAGGGAGCCTGTCCTTTTTTTGGTTTTGGCAGGTTTTATACTATTTTAAAGTACAGAAGGAGCGATACTCGCATAATGAAAGCTTTGGAGGAACGTATTCGTCAAGAGGGACAAATTTTATCTGACACCGTATTAAAGGTAGATTCATTTTTGAATCATCAGGTAGATACAGCATTAGCATTGGAGATTGGTAAGGAGTTTGCACGCCTTTTCGGCAGTGCTCCGATCACCAAGGTGCTTACAATTGAAGCTAGTGGTATTCAATTTGCTATGGCTACTGCTATTGCCTTGGGGGTCCCGTTCATTTATGCGAAGAAAAAGAAGGCAATCACGCTGAATGAGCAGGTCTACTTCGCAGAGGTTCATTCGTTCACTCGGCAGGAAACCTATCAGGTGAGTATTTCCCAAAAATATCTCGATGCCAGCGACCATGTGCTGATCGTAGATGATTTTTTGGCTACTGGCGCAGCCTTGGTCGGACTTACGGATATTGTGAAGGAAGCAGGAGCGGAGCTGGCCGGGGTTGGCTGTGTGATTGAGAAGAGCTTCCAGGAAGGTCGTGGACTGTTGGAGCAAAGAGGCATTGCCGTACGTTCTCTTGCGCGTATCGCTTCCATGGCACCGGGCGAGGTTCATTTTATAGAGGAAGCTGGCGCGGTGATTCCTCCCGTTAAGGAGAATGTGGGATGTTAAGTAAACAAAAGTTATTCGCGCTGGGCTTCCAGCATGTCATGGCGATGTACGCTGGAGCAATTGCTGTACCTCTAATTGTAGGGGGAGCATTGCACCTGACGCCAGCCCAGATGGCTTATTTGGTGGCTGCCGATCTGTTCACTTGCGGGATTGCTACGTTATTACAGATTATGGGCACACGCTTTTTCGGTAGTAGACTGCCTGTCATTTTAGGTTGTACGTTTACGGCAGTAGGGCCCATTATCGCGATTGCTTCGACCTCAAATTTAGCGACAGCATATGGTGCCATTATTTTGTCTGGTATATTCGTGGTGTTAGCAGCACCGTTGTATGGCAAGCTGCTACGCTTTTTCCCGACGGTGGTTACGGGTTCGGTCGTTACGATTATCGGTCTATCTCTCATTCCGGTGGCGATGAACAATGTAGCAGGGGGCCAGGGCAGTTCGGACTTTGGACAGCCACGTAATTTGCTGTTGGCGTTAGTCACACTACTGGTTATTCTGCTTGTGAATCGGTTGGCAAAAGGTTTTTTGCGCTCGATTTCCGTGCTTATTGGGTTGTTCGCGGGCACAGTGGTTGCTTATGGAATGGGAATGGTGCATTTTGCTCCCGTGGCGGAGGCCTCATGGGTGAGTGTTGCGCAGCCGTTTTATTTTGGTAAGCCAGAGTTTAGCATTATGGCAGTTTGTACGATGATTATCGTCAATATTGTCAGTATGGTTGAGTCTACTGGCGTTTATTTGGCAGTAGGCAAAGCGATTGATCAGAAGGTGGAGCAGAAGCAGATCGTCAATGGTCTGCGTTCCGAAGGACTTGCGATTATGCTTGGGGGTATTTTTAACGCGTTTCCTTATACAGCTTTCTCACAAAATGTTGGTTTGATTTCACTCACACGTGTCAAATCGCGGAACGTTATTTTTGCTGCGGGCGGTATCATGGTTGTTCTTGGTTTGCTTCCTAAGCTGGCTGCCTTAACGACAGTGATTCCTAACGCTGTGCTGGGCGGAGCGATGATCGTCATGTTCGGCTCGGTCGCTGCATCAGGCATGTCTATTCTGTCAGAAGTGGATCTGCGGAAGGAAAGCAATCTGCTGATCGCAGCATGCAGTATTGCCGTGGGCCTAGGCTCTGCCGTTCTGCCACAAATGTTCGACCAGCTGCCGAGCTTTGCCAAAATGCTGTTGCAAAATGGTATCGTCTCGGGCTCGATTACAGCGATTGTCTTGAACATCGTTTTGACGAGAAAACAGGGCGAATCGGTCAAAAGCGTGACGGTTCAGGAGGTTCCACAGAAGGTTTGATGATTAGGAATAAATAAAGATAGCCGGAGAGAGAGGACGTATGCCTCTTTTCCGGCTTTTTGGCATGGAATTATCCAGAACTAGTTATTTATTAAGCAGCATGAAGTTATTGATGAAACCCTCTTCCTGTATAAAGATCGGGGTTTGGATTTTCGAAGTAAAGTCATAATAGTACACGCCGCGTCCTTCCTCCTGATTTTTCTGAGAGGCGCTGCCTAAATAGTAGATACCCTTTTGCCGTCTGGGGACATATAGATATTGGCCCTGTCCGACTGTGCAGTGGCGCTAAAGTTAACTCTTAAGTTGATTTATTTACTAGAGGAATTTGCTAGAGTAGTGGGCGAGGTCGTGGTATAATTTACCTTATGGATTTTGAATAGTGGTGGATGTTTTCGGACCACGGTGCAGCTTCCCGAAAGGGGGTGAAGCCGATGGTCACACTTGTGTCGTGCTACGATGTGTTGCGTTGGGTGGTTACGTTACTAAGTCTGGTGTTTAGTATTCGTAAACTTTATCGCTGGCTACGTCGAAAATTTCGGAACAAGCGAAAACCCACCGCGTAATTAGGTTGGCCCCTAACGGTGGGTTTCGTTTGCATTAACATTTAGTTATGCAGCGCGCCGTGGTGGTGATCCACAGCCTTTCAAGTCCTAGAGTCTTTGCCGTTGGCGCGGCGAAGACTCTTTTTAGTATACGGACACGATGATTATCTCTATACCTAATTTTAGCACGTTCATTTCGTGCACGCAATGAATAGACATCACCTTTATTCTCGCCACATCATTCAAATTTAAAATATTGTGCAGCATTTATTGACAAGCCTGTGACAACAAAATAAGATCGTAATTGAAAGAAATAAAGGAAGAAAACAGGTGTGAGCCGGACGACTCTATGTACGGGGTTTTGTTGAGACCATGTAGATGGTTGTTGAGCGTGTTCACTTAAAAGGGAAGTTCGGTTGATTCCGACACGGGCCCGCCACTGTATACAGGCATCAGCAGGATACTGCTGGAGCTTTCAGAACAGCCACTGGAACTGTGAAGAACCGGGAAGGCCTGAAAGATGCGCCTGGAGTCAGGAGACCTGCCTGTTTTGACATCACTGTCAGACCCACGGGATGCTGGGGAGGTGGTTAGGCGTGCTGCATACGGAATGTCTGAAACCGATCTGATCCCTTCTATGTTTTTGGAGTTGGCTTCGAGGTGAGTTTTGACATTTTATAATGAAAGCATTTCTGACTGCTGATCAAGTAGTCCGGAATGCTTTTTTCGCGTTTTGCGTTAGGTTTATATGCTTTTACAAGATAGAGGGGGATTCATCGAATGATTAGCAATCGTAGCAGGCGTTCATGGTTGATATGTACAGGGGTGATGCTGTTGCTGACAGTTATGGCTCTTTCGGGATGTGCCAGCAATAAGACGTCGGATAGCTCCGGCAAAGGTGAAAACGCGTCAGCACAACAAACAGCGGCAGGTAAAAAGCTGGTAATGGCGTATACATGGAAACCGTCAGGCGTTGACCCACACGGAGATAATAGCTGGGATGTGATGCGATCCGGTGCAGGTGAGACTCTGGTGCGTTTGAATGAAAAGCTGGAGCCTGTGGCTTGGCTGGCAAAGGAGTGGAAGCAGGATAGTCCTACAGTTTGGACGTTCAGCTTGCAGGATAAAGTCACTTTTCATGATGGAAAGAGTATGGATGCAGCAAGTGTAAAAGCGTCTTTGCTGCGCTCTATCGAGAAAAGCCATCTGGCGAAGGATTTACTAAATGTGAAGTCCATTGATGTAAGCGGCCCGCTGGCTTTGAAAATCACGACAAACCAGCCGAACGCGGCGCTGGTGTCCAATCTGGCTGATCCATCGACGATTGTACTGGATGTGGCATCGATGAAAGATGAGCAGAGTTACCCAGCGATGACAGGCGCCTTTAAAATCAAAGCGTTCAACAAGGACCAATCCTTGGTCGTAGAGCGTTATGACGGATATTGGGGCGAGAAGGCACGACTGGCTGAAGCGACGATGAAGTTCATTACGGACGGGAATTCGCGCCTGATGGCGCTGCAATCCGGCGAGGTGGACGTAGCGACGGATATTCCGGTTGATAACGCAGAGGTACTGAAAAAGAACGACAAGCTACAAGTGCTGTCGGCTCCCTCCTTGCGCACCCATATGATCGTGTACAATATGGAATCGCCAGTATTCAAGGATGCGGCGAACCGTAAGGTGGTGGACAGCCTAATTCCACGCACATCGATTGTGAGTGCCGTCATGAGGGGCTTCGGTACGGAAGCAAGCAGCCCATTCCCGAGCATTCTTCCCTTCGGTAAAGTTGAGCGTAAAGCGCTGGACGGAACGGCGGAGCAGTTGTTAACGAAGGATGGCTGGCAGAAGGACGCCCAAGGGACATGGACTAAGCAAGGCAAGCCGTTCGAGGTTACGCTGCTGACTTTCCCTCAGCGTCCGGAGCTCTCTGTTATGGCTGAGGTCATCCAAAGCCAATTGCTGAAAGAGGGAATCCAGGTCAAGATTCGCAAGGTGGAAAATATCGATGAGGCGTTGACCAAAAACGATTGGGATTTTGCTATGTACAGTATGCTTACTGCTCATACAGGAGAGCCGCAATATTTTATGGACATGTTTTATTCTTCGAAAAGCGAAGCCAATGTAAGCCGGTATAGTTCCAAGCCGCTAGAGAGTATTCTTAACCGCTTGAAGCTGGCGAAGGATACAGCGCAGCGTAATGCTGTGACACTACAAGCGCTGGATATCATCAATACGGATTTGCCACAGTCGTTCATTGTGCATCCTGATAATGTGTTTGGTGTGAAAAAAGGGGTGAAGGGTTTTACACCCCATCCGATCGAGTATTACTACATTACAGCGCAATCCGATATTGCGGAATAACGAGCTGCGTATCCTATGATTCGTTTTATACTGGAACGTGTGGCGCAGCTGCTCATCATTGTATTCGTTGTATCCACGCTGACTTTTGTACTGATGAGGCTGGCTCCTGGTGACCCTGCTACCATTTTGCTCACCGCACATAATGTCCCTGCCTCTGAGGAGGCGTTGACGACGCTACGGCAGGAACTGGGCTTAAACGAGCCGCTTCATATTCAATATGTGAACTGGCTGCGAGATGTGTTCACGGGGCATTGGGGTACCTCGTATGTATCCAAGGAATCCGTGCTAGCCGAACTATGGAACAGACTGCCTGCTACTGTGGAGCTAGCTGCTGCGGGCTTTGCCGTCATGACGGTGCTTACGCTGGGGCTGGGACTGGCTGCCTCGCTAAAAATCAGCGGCCTACTGGATCGTCTGGGCAGGCTGTTTGCCCTGCTGGGATCGTCGATTCCCTCTTTTTGGCTTGGGTTTCTGTTGATCTATCTATTCTCCGTTCGCTTGGGCTGGCTCCCATCCATGGGAAGGGAGGACTGGACACATCTAGTGCTCCCAGCGCTGACTCTTGGCGCAGGTTTGGGAGCTGTGCAAGCCCGTGTACTGCGCGCTCAAATGCTGGAACTGGGTGACCGGAATTTTGTGAAAGCAGCGAAGGCTCGAGGCTTTTCACGTATGCATATCCTATTTTTTGAGATATTTAAGCATGCGGTTCTGCCTATGATTACACTGCTAGGTACCAATCTATCATTTATGTTGGCAGGTAATGTCATCGTCGAGACCATTTTTTCATGGCCGGGGTTGGGCAAGTATTTTATAGATGCGATTACACAGCGAGATTATCCGGTGATTCAGGGGTATGTTATTTTCGCCGTATTTTTAATTGTAGGAGTTCAGTGTTTGGTGGATGTGGTCCAGACGGCGATAGATCCGAGGCTACGTTTGCGTTAAGGGGGAAGCTGAAAATGAAAAAGATACGGCTTTCCTTTCAAGGGAGCTTGCTGGCAGGAGGCGTACTGTTTGGCCTGATTGTGCTGCTTGGGTTATTGGCTCCATGGGTCGCTCCTCATGATCCTCTTCAAGTGGATCTTTTGAACCGTCTGGCACCACCCAGTCGGAAATATCCTTTCGGTACGGATCATCTGGGTCGGGATGTGCTGTCACGGCTAATTTACGGGATTCGGACGAGCGTGCTAATCGCATGTGCAATTACTGTAGCTACGCTGTGCTTCAGTCTGCCTATAGGGTTGCTCATTGGTTATGTGCGCGGACGCGTGGATCAGCTGATTATGCGGGGAATCGACGGCGTACTGGCTTTTCCTGATATTATTTTAACGGTGGCAATTGTGGGCATTTTGGGCCCGGGTTTTGTTAACATGACTCTTGCGATTATTGCGGTACGGTGGGCGGGCTATGTCCGGTATATCCGTAGTCTGGTTCAAAAAGCCTGTCAGGAGGACTACGTTCGGTATGCCCGTTTATCCGGCAATTCACACGTACGTATACTGAGACGTTATGTATTGCCACAAGCGTTGCCGCAGTTGTTGGTTTATGCGGTATGGGATATCGGACGCGTGGTGCTGATGATCGCTGGGCTGTCCTTTCTTGGACTGGGTGTGCAGCCGCCCAAGCCAGAGTGGGGCGTGATGCTGCATGATGCAACCTCATATTTTCAGGTGGCTCCGCATGTCATGATTTTCCCGGGCTTGGCGATTATGCTATTCGTACTTGCCTGCCAGCTTTTGGGCGACCGCTTTTCGGAAAAGGGGGCGGCCAAATAGTGGAAGATCAAATAGCCCTTGGGGGCAAGGATACGTTAGAACAAGTGGCAGGGCGAAAACCGTTGTTACACGTGGAACATTTGGAAGTCTGCCGCACAGGCGTAGGAGCAAGCGGAAGCGGGAGCAAACCACTGCTGCGGGATGTGAGCTTTTCCATATATTCAGGGGAGATTGTGGCCCTGACCGGACCGAGCGGATGCGGCAAGAGCCTGACCGCACACGCAATCGCAGGCATGCTGGAGTCAGGTATCGGTGTTACGCAAGGGCGTATCTACTATAACGGGGAAGACATTCTCCCGTTCCAGGAACGGCGCTGGCAAAGGCTGCGCCGAGAGGATATTGCCCTGCTCATTCAACAATCGCTGAGCGGGTTGAATCCGATCCGGACTGTCCGCGCCCAACTGATGGATACGCTTAGACTGCACGGGCGGCGTCCGATGCCGCACGACCAGATAGTGCCGGAGCACGCTGATGCTGTCCCATCCCACACTGCACCGCAGCAAGTCCACCCGCAGGGCGTGCTGCCACGGATGCGGCAGATGCTGAGCCGTGCCACGGAGATAGCCAGAGGAGGCGCTACTCCAGTGCGGGAGGCCTATTTGCGCTCTCTGCTCCGCAAGGTTGGGTTTGCAGATCCTGAGCATATTTTGTCGTCATATCCTTTTGAACTAAGCGGAGGCATGTGTCAAAGGGTGCTGCTGGCTGCAATGTTAAGCTCCGGTCCGAGCCTCTTTATTGCCGACGAGCCTACTACGGCGTTGGATGTTATCAACCGCGACAAGGTTTTGGCATTGCTGCAACAGCTGAGAGAAGACTTTGATCTCACCATATTGTTGATTTCACATGATCGCCAGGGTATGAGTCGCATAGCGGATCGAGTGTTGGAGATGAGCCCGGAAGGAAGGATGCACCAGTGATGCTGGAATTGAAGAATGTGACCAAAGCATACCCTGTCCGTAAACGGAGAAAAGGCTGGTTCAGCACGCAAGATAGCGAGCAGGCCGTGAAGAAGGTGAGTCTGGAGTTACGACAGGGGGAATGTCTTGGACTGGTAGGAGAAAGTGGAAGTGGCAAAAGCACGCTGGCACAATGTATTCTAGGGCTGGAGTCGTTGACCTCAGGGGAGATTTGGCTGGATCATCAGCCTATACATTTCGAAAAGATGAAGGACGTTCAGCTGTACAAGCGAATCCAGTTGGTTGCACAGGATTCGTCCTCCTCATTGCATCCTCGTATGACGATTCGAGATATTTTAATGGAGCCGATCCACAACTATTTTCCTGAGCGAAAAGCGCAGGCGCTGGATATTTGTCTGTCCCTATTGGAATCAGTAGGATTGGAGGCTGACAGTCTGGAAAAATACCCAGCACAGCTGAGTGGCGGGCAAAAACAGCGGGTATGTATTGCCCGAGCGTTGGCGGTGGAGCCGGATATTATCTTGTTCGATGAATCGATCGCCAATCTGGATACGACAACGCAGTCTTCTGTACTGGACATGCTCAAAAGAATGCAGATGGAACGTCAGTTGTCCTACCTATTCATCACTCACGATCTCCAATCTACTCGTCAGTTTTGTGATCGCGTTGCCGTCATGGTTCAGGGGGAGATCGTGGAAATATTTAAGGAATGGGATGAAGACTTGTTACAGCATGAGTACACGCGTACTCTGTTTCAAACGTTGGAGAATTAAGCCATAAATTTAATATTAAACAAATTTAAAATAAATATGAGGATTGCTTGTCGAATATTGTTGACAAAATAGAACGTGGTACCTATTCTAAATATGATTATGATAATCATTATCACATATATAGAAAAGGGGAAATACATTGATGTCCGTTCGACACCGCAAGACTGCCACCCTTATGTTGGTGGCGCTCCTCTTATTATCCGTTGTTTTGGGTTGTGCGAAGCAGGAGAACACGCCTGCATCCACCTCAACTGACGGAGCTGCCAATGAAAAGTCGATCACACTATCGTGGCCGCGTGACATTGGTACGATGAATCCTCACGTATACAATCCTTCCCAACTTTTTGCACAATCTATGATTTATGAGCCGTTAGTCAGCTACAAGCAAGGAGGTAAGCTGGAGCCTGCTTTGGCTGAATCCTGGACTATATCCAAGGACGGCAAAATATATACGTTTAAGCTGCGCAAAGGTGTGAAATTTTCGGATGGAACGCTATTTAATGCGGCCATTGTCAAAAAGAACTTTGATGCTATCATGAAAAATGAGAAAACGCACAGCTGGCTTGGTATAGTAGGCGTTCTCGACAAAACTGAAGCTGTAGATGACAGCACCTTCCGAATGACGCTCAAAGAGCCATACTACCCAGTGCTTCAGGATTTGTCTGTCGTTCGCCCGTTCCGTTTTCTGGGTGAAGCTGGGTTCCCGGATGATGGAGATACGTCCAAAGGAATTAAGAAACCTGTAGGTACAGGACCTTGGATGCTAGATGAATACAAGCAAGATGAATATGCAACCTTTAAGCGTAATCCGAACTATTGGGGTACTGCACCGAAGGTGGATAAAATTACGGTAAAAATCATTCCCGATGGTGAAACCCGTGTAATGGCCTTTGAGAAAGGCGACTTGGATCTGATTTATGGAGAGGGTGTCATTAGTTTGGATGCTTTCAAACAGCTTCGCGACACGAATCAGTATGTTACCACGCTGTCCGAGCCTGTCGGTACAAGAAGCCTGTTACTCAACTCATCCAATCCCAAGCTGGCAGACCTTCGGGTACGTCTGGCACTCCAGCATGGCTTTAACAAGCAGGCAATGGTGGAAGGTGTGACCTCGGGGCTGGAGGAAAAAGCGGATACGGTTTTATCTAAAAACTATCCGTATACGAATGTGGACTTACAGCCTGTTGGCTATGATGTGGAAAAATCCAAAGCATTGCTGGATGAGGCTGGCTGGAAGCTGCCCGCAGGCGGTACGGTACGGGAAAAAGACGGACAACAGCTGGATTTTGAGCTGATTTTTGATAAAACCGATCCGATCCAAAAGGCGATGGCTGAAACCATTCAGGCCGAATGGGGAGAACTGGGTGTCAAAGTGAACCTGACCGGACTGGAGCTGACGGTTCAAATCAAGCGCCTTAGATCCAACCAGTTTGATCTGTACTTCTGGTACAACTATGGTGCGCCTTATGATCCGCACTCCTTTATTAATGTCATTGCTAAGAAGAGCTTCGGAATTTCCGAGGTGCTGAGTGCCCTTCCGATGAAGAAAGATCTGGATCAGCAAGTACACGAAGCGCTCTCATCGACAGATGAAACCAAGCGTCAAGAGCTGTATGCTTCGATTCTGAAGACGCTTCAGGAGCAATCTGCCATTGTGCCTATTTCGTATATTAAGAAAACGGCAGTGTACCAGAAAAAGATTACAAACTTTGTATTCCCGGCCAACCGGGATGAAAATCCGTTTGAGGGAATTGAAATCGGAAAGTAGTTGAAACCGAAAGGTAACGGTAGTTTACAGGATAGGAGGACAACTCATGATCAGCTATATCGGGAAGCGAATGGTAGCGGTCATTCCTATTGTTCTCTTTGCCACCCTCGTTACCTTTGCACTGATTCATATTTCACCAGTTGATCCGGCCGAGGCCTATTTGACGGCTGCTCATATTTATCCTACTCCAGAGATTCTGGAGCAGAAAAGACATGAGTTCGGGCTGGATCAGCCTTTGCTGACGCAGTATATGCATACACTTCAAAGAATCAGTCAATTGGACTTTGGTACTTCGTATCTGACCAACAAGCCGGTGTGGGATGAGGTCAAGGTTCGGCTGCCCGCCACTTTTGAATTGGCTGTGAGCAGTATGGTGTTATCTATTGTGGTGAGTATTCCGCTGGGCGTGCTGGCGGCGATGCGTAAAAATGGCTGGATCGACATGCTTAGTCGAGGAATTTCATATTTTGGCGCGTCTATACCCCAGTTCTGGCTGGGATATTTGTTAATCTTCTTTTTCTCTGTCCGATTGGATTGGCTCCCTGTAGAGGGGCGAGGAACGTGGCAACATCTGGTGTTGCCCACGTTGACCCTGTCGCTGGTTCTGATTGCTTTATATACGCGCCTGCTGCGTTCCAGTGTGTTGGAGCAGCTTCAGGAAACGTATGTGCAGTATGCCAGAACTAGAGGAATACGTGAGCGGGTGATCATGCTCAAGCATGTACTAAAAATTGCCATCGCTCCACTGATTACCAGTATGGGTATGAATCTGGGTAAGCTTCTGACTGGAACAATTATTGTGGAGCAAGTGTTTTCATGGCCCGGGTTTGGCCGTTATTTTGTGGAAGCGATTTTTAACCGGGATATTCCCGTCATACAATGCTATGTGTTTTTGGCGGCATGCCTGTTCATCGTATGCAATTTGCTCGTTGATCTGGTGCATTTGTATATGGACCCCCGAATTTCATCGAAGGGACGAGCAGAGCAGTGATGATAAGGTTGCGTACAATGTTCAAAGGTCAAAAGGTAATCGTGGTCTGCTCTGTCGTACTGGCTGCTCTTTTTATCATTATGGCGCTAGCTCCTTGGCTGGCTCCCCATGATCCGGTTAAAGTCAATTTACTGCACAAGCTGGAGGGACCTTCGAAAGAATACTGGCTGGGGACCGATCATTTGGGTCGGTGCAATTTATCCCGGTTGCTGTATGGAGCGCGGATTTCCCTCGGCTTTGCGACATTAATTTTCCTGTCCTCGCTTAGCATCGGCGTTGTGGTCGGGTCGCTAGCAGGTTATGTGGGCGGCTGGGTCGATAGTGTGCTGATGCGGTTTTGCGAGGGCATTATGGCGTTTCCGAATTTGGTGCTTGTGCTGGGCATTGTCGGTATTTTTGGGCCGGGCCTCATGCAGGTGCTGCTTGCCTTGATGATGGTGCAGTGGGTGTATTATGCCAGAATGTGCCGCAATATGGTCGTCAGTCTGAAAGAACGGAATTTTATAGCTGCTGCAAGGATTAGCGGCTCCTCCTCAGGGGCCATTATCCGGCGGCATATTATTCCGAATGTGCTGCGGCCGATTGTGGTCATTGGTACGCTGGAAATGGGCTGGGCGATCATGGATATTTCCGCGTTGTCATTCCTTGGTCTAGGCATTCAGCCGCCGACTCCCGAATGGGGAGCGATGATTCATGAGGGAACGGGATACATCCGCAGTCATCCGGAATTAATGATATATCCGGGGGTTATGATTCTGGTGGTGGTGATGGCCTTCAATATATTGGGGGAGGCGCTGTCCGACCGATACGGAATTGCCAAACGTCAGTAAAACGGGAGTGAGTTACAACGATGGACGACAGGGCGAAGGTGCTGGAGGTCAGCGGCTTACAGGTGAAGCTCAAAACCGATGCCGGGGCGGTATCTCTGCTGGAGCCAACTCATTTTGAACTGAAAAAGGGACAGGTACTGGGTCTTGTCGGCGAGAGTGGAAGCGGCAAAACGGTGACTTGTAAAGCGTTGCTCCAACTGCTGGATCACCAGACGATGGACGTGGAAGGTAGTGTCCGTCTGAACGGGCGTGAGCTGAACGGAATGGCGGCCGAGGAGATGCGCCGTATTCGGGGCAAGGAAATCGCGTTTATTATGCAAAATCCGATGAGTGCCTTTACGCCAGTGTATACGATCGGAGCTCAGTTTATGGAAACGGTCCGCACGCACACCGGATTAACCAAACGACAGGCCCATGAACTTGCCATAACGGCTCTGGAAAATATGAATCTGCCCGATCCAGCCAAGCTGATGAAGCGTTATTCGTTTCAGTTGAGCGGCGGGATGCTGCAACGGGTCATGATCGCCATTTCCATGTGTCTGCGGCCAGCAGTGGTTTTTGCGGATGAACCAACGACGGCACTCGATGTGGTCAATCAGCTACAGGTGCTGAGAGAGCTGGATCGCTTGCGTACGGAATACGATACGTCCATTTTGCTGATCTCGCATGATCTGGGCGTCATTTCCCAATTGGCGGATGAAGTGGCTGTCATGCAGCAGGGTCGTATTGTTGAGCAGGCTGAGGTCCATCAGTTGTTCGATCACCCGCAGGATGAATATACGAAAATGCTGCTGCATGTCAGACCCAAGTTGTCCATTCAGGGCATAAATCAGGTAGGTGGTTAGTCGCCTGTTCGACGGTTACACTTTCAAAAGGGGAGCGAATGCGCATGCTACAAGTGAAGAAAGTAACTCATAGCTACGGAAGGCGCAAATGGCTGGGTCGCTCTGAACCACGTCCTCCTGTGTTGGCTAACGTTTCGCTTACTATAGAAAGTGGGTTTTGCCTGGGCTTACTTGGTACCAGCGGAGCTGGTAAAAGCACGCTGGGCAAGGTTATTCTGGGGCTGGAGAGGCCGCAGGAGGGTCAGGTGCTGTTCCAGGGACAGGACATTTATAATGCGAGCCCCCAAGTCCGCAGGGGACTGCGACGGGATATGCAGGTCGTATTTCAGGACTGCTACTCTGCTGTAAATCCCCGAATGACCGCCGGGCAGATTATTGGGGAGCCATTGGACAATTACGAACGGTTATCGGCGCAGGAACAAAAAAGAACGGTCGAAAGCCTGCTGGAACGGGTCGGCCTCAAGCCAGAGGACCGGATTAAATATCCGCATCAGTTCAGTGGCGGACAATTGCAGCGGATCAATATTGCACGAGCGATTGCGCTCAAGCCAAAGCTGATCGTGCTGGATGAGTCCGTCAGCAGCCTCGATATGGTTCACCAGATGCACATTTTATCCCTGCTGGGAGAACTGAAATCTTCGTTTGGATTGTCATATCTGTTCATCACGCATGATATTCGGGCGGCATATGCCGTCTGTGATGGCATTGCTGTGATGGAGCAGGGGAGATTGATTGAGCGCTGTGATGAGAAGGATCAGATTTTTGAATCTGCTCATCCGGCTGTACGACGGTTGATCTCGTCCATTTTGCCGGAACATCCAGCAGAGCGTTTTCCGCTTCATGGATAACAGTGGACCCGCAAGGGTCCTTTTTTTGTGCAACATATGGATAAATAATCGAAATGAAATTTACTTGTTGTATTATTTGAATAACCCGTTATAATATAAAATCATAGTAAATTACTTGGATATTAAAAAGGGGATGTCATATATGAAGAAATCTGCTTTGGTAGCAGCGATTGGCCTGTCTCTTGTGTTATTAACGGGTGCCTTGAGTGGATGTTCCTCGAAGGATGCGGCATCGGGGGATAAGGTAATCTATGTCGGCACACAAAATGACTACCCGCCGTTTGCTTTTACGAATGAAAAAAACGAGCTGACCGGATACGATGTGGAAGTAGTCAAGGAGATCGACAAGAAGCTGGACGGCTACAAGTTTGAGTTTGTACCTTCTGGCTGGGACGGAATTTTCATGGCGCTGGAATCGAACAAGATTCAGGTCGTAGCAGATGAAATCGCCAAAAATCCTGAGCGCGAGCAAAAATATTTGTTCTCGGATGAATCCTACTTTCAGGCACAATCCGTCATTGTTGTGAAAAAAGGCAGAACGGATATACACTCTCTCAAGGATTTGGAAGGCAAGAAGGTAGCCGCATCAGTAGGCGATTCCTACACACAATTGCTGGAACAATATAATGCGAAGAATGGGAATAAAATTATTTTGAAATACAATGATACAGGCACTTCGTCCGATAACCTTCAAGACGTGCAAAATGGCCGGGTGGACGCTTATGTGAATGATCCAGTCATGACGGCTGCTACGATCAAGAAGGAAGGTTTGCAGGTCGAAGCGATAGGTGATCCTGTGCAAACGGATGATATCAATCTGGTGTTCAAAAAGGATAAGCAGGGCGAAGAGCTGAAAGCTAAAATCGACCCGATTATTAAAGAGTTGAAAACGGACGGAACACTGAAAAAATTGTCTGAACAATGGACAGGCGGAGAATATATCCCGCAGTAACAACAATGTAAAGGGTAAAGTGAGGTTCCTATGGAAAAGCTGTTTGACCTTGATTATATGCTGAAAAGCCTTCCCCGGATCGTTGAGTATCTACCCGTTACGCTATGGATTGCATTTTTGTCCATGCTGCTTGGTACGATTATCGGGTTGGCAACGGCGTTAATTCGGATATACAAGGTGCCTGTCTTGGCGCAACTGTCTACGCTGTATGTCTCCTACATCCGGGGAACACCGCTCATTGTGCAGCTGTTTCTCGTATATTATGGAATACCCAAGTTTTTATATTATTTTCAGAGCGAATACGGTTTCTTACAGCAATTAAATATCTACGTGATTCCACCCGAGGTTTTCGCATTGTTGTCATTTTCACTAAATCTCGGGGGGTATCTGTCGGAGACGTTCCGGGCGGCGATTCATTCAGTCGACCGGGGACAATTTGAGGCTGCCAATTCCATCGGGATGAGTCAAACACAGATTATGCTCAAAATTGTGCTACCACAGGCGTTGACGGTGGCTTTGCCCAATTTGGGAAACACGCTGATCAGTACGGTGAAGGATACGTCTTTTATTTTTATGATCGGTGTCGTCGATATGATGGGACAGGCTAAAATTATGGGCGCGCGGGCGTTGGCTTTTTTTGAGGTATATGTTGCGGTGTCTCTGATTTACTGGTTGGTGTGTATTATTATTGAGCGCGGGCTTGTCGTGCTGGAGAAGCGTATTCGAATTTACGAAAGAAGTGAGTAAGGGTATGATTCAACTTCATCAAATTCATAAGCATTTTGGGCAGCATCATGTGTTGAAGGGCATAGACCTGACGGTAGGCAAGGGAGAAGTTGTAGTCATCCTGGGCCCAAGCGGATCGGGGAAGTCCACGCTGCTGCGCAGTATTAATTTTTTGGAACAGCCGAACAGCGGAGTCATTGAAATTAACGGTGTAAAGGTCGATGCCGCCAAGGCGGGAAAAAAGGACATTCTCGGACTACGGATGGCAACGGCAATGGTATTTCAGCAATATCAGTTGTTTAAAAATTTGAATGCACTCCATAATGTGATGATTGGTCTGACCAGTGTGAAAAAGCTGGATCGTAAGCAGGCGAGGGAGATCAGTGAAGGCATTTTGGAAAAGGTCGGGTTAAAGGATCGTATGACCTATTATCCTGCCCAGCTTTCGGGTGGACAGCAGCAGCGAGTTGCGATTGCCCGTGCTTTGGCACTAAATCCGCAGGTGTTGTTGTTCGATGAACCGACATCCTCACTTGATCCTGAACTGGTGGATGAAGTGCTGTCCGTGATCCAAAAGGTGGCGAGTGAAGGCAATACGATGATTATTGTCACGCATGAGCTTGGTTTTGCGAGAGATGTAGCGGATCGGGTTGTGCTGATGGAGCATGGTGTGATCGTGGAGCAGGGACCCGTGGAGCAGTTTTTCACCAATCCGAAGGAAGAACGGACACGGCAGTTTCTGGGCAAAGCGTTGGTACAGAGAGCGCCACAGGAGCAGCCTGTATCCCCATAAAAAGTACGTGGATGGGTTATAGGTATGTACAACGCTGTAGACTTATTGCACCTATAGTAAAAAGCACGTTAGACAAGTCGCAGGAGGAAGGAAAGCCCGCGCTTGTTTGTCGTGCTTTTTTGGCCCCTCTTATCCCAAATTCTTTTCCATTGCAAAGTAGCTTATCACACTTATTCATGATAAATTCTAAGAACAATACAGTGAAGATGTAATCGGGAAGGAACTTGGCATATGAAAAAGGTTTTGTTCATTAATACCGGAGGGACCATTTCTTCCTCCTATCAGGAAAACGGCCTGACACCGACCCAATCGGCTGAAAATATTTTAGCGGAAATTCCGGAGCTGAAGGAGATTTGCGAGATTGATGCCCATAATCTGATGAGCATTGATAGCACAAATACACAACCTGAGGATTGGGCTTCCATCGCCCGGATGGTACATCGTTCGCTCGATCAGTACGACGGCATTGTCATTGCACACGGTACGGATACGATGGCTTATACGGCTTCAGCCTTGAGTTTCATGCTGGGAACCGTAAACAAACCCGTCGTTGTGACAGGTTCACAAGTTTCCATTTTGGCGGAGCACAGCGATTCCAAAAAAAATGTAATCGACTCATTCCTGACCGCATGTGGCGAGGTGGCCGGGGTTTTTGTCGTGTTTAACGGCAAAATTATCAACGGCAGCCGCAGCTCGAAAATCAGAACACGCAGCTATAACGCCTTTGAGAGTATTAACTATCCGTACATCGGCCTTGTGGAGAACGGTAAGGTGGTCTATACGGAGGGCGTATTTGCAAATCGCAGTACCGTTCGTCATCCATACAACGACGGGTATGCTTCCGAAGTATTTCTGCTCAGGCTGATTCCGGGTACGAATCCGGCGATTTTCGATGCCATTCAGGGCCTGGGCTATAAAGGTATCGTCATTGAGGGCTTTGGTATGGGCGGCGTCCCTTTTAAAGAAAGAAGCCTGATCAGTAAAATCGAGGAACTGATGAAGGACGGTATGAGTATTGTCGTGACTACTCAATGTCCTTATGAGGGCGGGGATTTAACGATTTACGAAGTGGGGCAAAAGGTACTGGAGAAGGGTGTTATTCCGGGGTATGACATGACAACGGAAGCGCTGGTGACGAAAATGATGTGGGCGTTGGGGCAGACAACCGATCCGGCCGGGGTAGCCAAGATTATGGCAACGAACTACGCGGACGAAGTTTCCCTGCCTGCGGATACAGCTTCCTTATAGGAAGCTGATTTCCGTAGATACCGGGCTAAAGCTGGCCTTGCCCCAGTCTGCTTTTAATCTCAATAGCCACTTTCAGCGCTTGTACAGCCGATTCCAGTGGAATCAGGCTTTCCGAATGTCCGCCAAAGCATTCAAGTGCATGATCCAAACTTTTTTCGTATGGATTGGCAGATTCGAGGTTGATTTTTTGCTGTCCTGATGCGGTATACTCATATAATGCGGTAGGTATAAGATCGTTTTCGTCGCTTTCATGAAATACCAGCTTGGCCTTTTCGAAATAAGCCTCATAGGCCACTGTGAAGGGGTAGCTTCCCGGCATGTGGGATGAGGCGATGACTTCTGTGAATGTATCCCGATGCTGAAAGTAAGCCCGAACCTGTGCTTGTTCAGGATGGGTAACTTCTGTACCCCAGACTGTACATGGATCACAGGGGCCTAATAGCCAGGTCAATAAATCCAGTTCATGAATCATGAACTGAGTAGGGATGGAGCTTAGTCCAAGATCCCCCCACAGAGGAGGCGTTTCTCTTTTCAAAGATAAGGAAATGAGCTTCCCATATTTCTGTTGGCGGTATGCCTCATATAGATAGGTATAGGCGGGATCAAACTTAATGAACTGGTTGACCAGAATCTTTTTGCCATATTGCTCCGCAGCTTGTTGCATAAGAAGAGCGTCTTCGAGATTAAAGCAAACGGGTGTTTCACAAAATACATGCTTACCGTGCTTCAGCGCATCCACAGCATATGACCTATGCAGGTGGGAGGGCAGGCATAGATCGACGATATCCACGTCTGGATCCAGCAGAATATCCTCTATATTTTGTGTGACTTCTACGTTTAGCTCCTCTTTCAGCTTTTGCAGCTTGGTTTCGTTCCTTCCAAATACCATGATTCTGTTTACCCTGGGATGGTTGTTTAACAGTGAGGCATGATATGCGCCGAATCCCGTCCCCAATATTCCAATATTCATCATCCATTACACCCCTTTACTTCTATGATACACACCTATTACTGCCAACAGGGTGTCAACAATCTTTGCATCATCTTTTCAATTCGGGTTAACCATCTATTGTGGAGGTATGATTGTGAGACTGCATCGTTTAATCGCGATTTTATTATGTATCGAATCTAGAGGGAGAATGAAGGCCAAGGAATTGGCGTTGGCACTGGAAACCTCTGTACGCTCCATTTACAGGGATATCGACCTCCTGGCTGAAGCCGGCGTTCCGATTGTTACCGCATCCGGCCCGAAGGGCGGAATTTATTTAATGGAGGGTTATACGGCGAACCTGAAACAGTTGAATGGCGGGGATGTCATTCAGTTGTATTTAACAGGGATGGGCATTTATACAGGCGGGCCCACCGAATCGGGTTTGAAGTTAAAGAATGCTCTGCTCAAACTGGAACAGACGATGCCAGACCCGTATCAGTCCGATATTAAGAAAGCCAAAGCGCGGTTTTATTTTGATGATACGCCGTGGTGGACGGAACGTATAGCAATTCCTTGTCTTGAATCCGTAAGAGCTGCGGTGTGGGGGTCCCATAAAATAACCATTCAATATGAGAAAGCTGATGGAATCTGTTCATCCCGTCATGTGCATCCCTACGGACTTGTGGTGAAAAAAGGAGATTGGTATCTCATTGCCTTCTGTGAAGTTGGGCAGGAGATTCGGACCTTTAAGTGTGAGCGAATCAAGGAGGTTCAGCCGTCTGCGGAAGTCTTTGAGGTTCCGGTGGATTTTTCGCTGGAACATCATTGGATGAGGCAAGAAACCGCGTTTAAGCAGCTTTGTACAGAGAAAGAATACTATCCCGTTCTGATCCGAACGAATAAGAAGCAAGCGGGAATTATAGCGAAAAGAATGGAAATCATCCAGTCTGTACAGGAAGGCAGTCATTTCATTCTAACGGTCAACATGTATAGTTATGAAGTGGCCTGTCGCGATGCTATGGATTGGATCGGTAGGGTTGAAGTTGTGGAGCCTGTAGCACTCCGACAGTTTGTGAAGGAAGAAATTAACCGACTCCAGAGGATATATGGATAAATCATTAAAAAAACACCTGCCTAGGGCAGATGCTTTTGCTTTGTTAAGTCCAGGCCCAGAGAAATCCGTCACGATCCCAGGCAATTCTGCCACCATGAAGCTTGCGGAATGCTTTTTTGATTTCTTTTTCCAGAGATACATGACCATGCTCGCTTATAAACACATACTGCTCTCCATACTCAGAGCGTACATATGCAATTGCATCTTCTTGTTTCAGGGTGCCCACTTCACGGATCTGCGCGACCATCCATTGTGCAATTTCTTGTTCTGTTGTAGGGGTGTTGTCCATTTGTCGTATCCTTCCTGCGTACCGATTGGGTGTAGCTATTCGGCTCACCTCCCCGTAGTATACGGCAATTCGGAGAATTATTGAATTTTTTGATATAAATTTACTTGAGCGGTTGGCTAAGCGGGCTTTCTTTTGTATAATTAAGGGAATATTCACGGGAATTTTCTTTTTTTGTATTGTAATCATGCAAGTAATCCCTGGGGGTGCCTGATTTGAAGGAAACAACCACAATTCGCGCAGAGCTGGAGCAGTACATCAGACGAGAAGGAATTACGATTAGTAAGTTTGGGGAGAACACAGGTATTAATGCAGGAACGATCAGTGCCATTATTAACGGTAATCGTCCGATTGCGATGTTGCTGTTGGATCGGATTGCTGCAGGCATGGGGCTTGAAGAAGGAAGCCTCTATGAGTTATACATTGATGAATTTATACGGAATACGGCACCGAATTGGCGACGGGTTCGTCCCTTTTTGCATCGCTGTGCAGAGCTGAACAAACTGGATTGTATTAAGCAAGTCGTGGAGTTTATGATGGACTATCTCATATACGCCCCAGCTTTGTTTGAGACAGCAGAAGAATTATTCAGTGAAGGCAAGTTCGAGGCTGCGGCGATTATTTATAAAAATGTTTCGGAAAGTGAGAAGTACCAACATTCAGAGCGTCTGGCGCTCTGCCAATACCGTTTATTTACGATTGCCGTTGGCGATGACCAGGACGAAAATTTATGGGCAGCCACACACTTTGAAAGCTTTGTGGAACGATTGGGTGAAGCAGATCAGCTGGATGCCTTAAAAGACCTGGCGAATACCTATGCTTCCTTGCGACGTTGGGATAAAGTAGAGTGGTTAGCTGAAAAAATGGGTCACAGGGCCAAGGTACAATATGAACAAAAATACGGAAATACGAGAAAATCCGAGCGTGGCAAGGAACCCAAAGGTCCCTTGTTTATGTATATTGTATACTCTTACGTGCTGCGTGCCGGGGTGTGTGATGAGCGCGGGGATTATCAAAAAGCGCTGGAATATGTATCCTTGTATTCTGATTTGAGCTGGGTACAGGAGGATACAGAGGAAGCGCGTCGTTTGAAGGATCAGTGCAGTAACTGGGCTGAGGCCAACGGGTATCTATATCAGCTGATGTCCGGCAGTCTGGATGTGATTCCACAGTACGTGGACTATTTGGAAAGAAACGAAGGCGAAATTCTGGTAGGTTTGCTCAAAATTATGGTGGCAGCCAATCGTTATGATTTTAATGTGGATCATGTACTGCAACGTTTTGAAAAACAAATTGCGGCATTTGCAGATCAGCATGTCAAGGTAGGCACCTATACGGAGCAAATGTCAGCAGATCTCTATGCACGATTTTTGGCAGAGATGGCTTGTTATGATCTCAACAAACATCGTTATACCAAAGGTATGAAATTCTTGCTTGAGAGCCTTTCCTATTCCGTCGTGCTGAACGGTAATCCTGTAACGATTAAATGTGTAGGATTATTCGAAAAATATCGGCATACTGCCTCTTCTGAGGACAAAGCAGAATATAAAAATCTACTTGGAGAGGTAGAATACTTCCATGATAAAAAAGCTCGTTTTTTCTCTGCTGGTATTTAACGTTTTTATCATCCTGACTTCTTCACCTATTGCTCCCCCTGTAGAAGATCCGAATGATGTTCACAGTCATGGGGTAGGTGGCTGGGCACTTTCAACTCCTGAACCATCGGCTTAGAGGTTCTAGATAACGGCACTCCAAAAGGTATCCTCTTCTGAAGAAGAGGATACCTTTTTTTGATGTGAAGTGCATTTGAAGGAGCACTTTTGCCGTCAAGAGTGGGGAGTTGGAAGTTGAGCAGGCGGAAACCAGACATGACGCAGATCCACCCAGCCCTGACTGTTAAAAGATACACCGCGTACAGAAGGGAGATAGGCCGTCTGAACGGGCTTTTCATATAAAATATGCAGCTGGTGCTCATTCATGAGCCGAGTTTCGATATGTTCAAATTGCTGCGCCCTAACAGGATGATCGGCCTCCCGTGCAATTTCACGCAGCAGTCTTTCGATATCCACACGGCTATGAGGCTCCACATGCCCAGATACATTGAGATACAAGTCAAACAGGCGTAATTGCTCATCACGGTCACGAAAGAGAGAAAAGATGATTAAGTCTGACTCCATACGGATAGATGAGCTTTTGAATTCGTTCATAGATGCGGCCACGATGTTACAGGTATACCCACAGGATTCGAGCTGAGCCGCAACCCGGTCTGCGTCCGCTTTATACTCGGGAATGGTAGCAATTTGCAGCGCCGCTAGTGGTTCATAAGAATCGTTAGATGAATCCACTGCTGGAGGAAGGGAGCGATGATCCAGACATGCTACAATGCGGGCACGTATTTCTGGGTTGCGCAACGGTCCATCCTTGTGTGTATTACATGTGATAAATTTGCGTACCGAAGCCGCCGAGTGAATCTGGCTCCATGCGGTATCCGTATCTCCCGCTGATACGGGATTATGGATAATGTGAAAAGAAGAAGCGGTGTCTTCCGTATCCGATGATTCCAGCTTAGTCGCCCACGGGAGTTGGACAATTTCCACTCGGTCCAGATGAGCTCGGCCTTGAAAATAAGGTGCGAATGCCTCCAGTGTACACAGGCTTTCGTTCATTTCCGTGACTTTGAATGCCCCTGTACCGATAGGGCGGATGCCAAAGGCGGCTTCACCCACCTGATTCAGCTCACGCGGCACAATCGCAGCCCGGCTGGTACACAGGAAGGATAAAAATAGCTCGTTTGGCTCCTTTAGTACGAAGCGTACCATCGTCGGACTTAACGCCTGGACGTGCTGAATTTGCCGGACGATAAAATGATAAAGTCTCCTTCCCGGCGCCCGACTCAGTCGCTCAAACGTATAGACGACGTCTTCAGCGGTCAGTATTTTTCCGTTATGAAACAGCACTTCTTTGCGCAGGAAAAAGGTCCACTGTGTACGAGTGGTGTCCACCTCCCAAGCGTGCGCCAATCCCGGCAAAATCTCGCCGCTTTCGTTCGCCCGGCGGGCCAGACCATCAAAGACGTGGCTGGATACGAAGGACTCGGCGAGCCAGTTCAAGTACAAAGGGTCCAGCGTATAGAGCTGCTGGCGAATAGGCAGACGCAGCGTGTCGATCTGCTGCTGATCACTTCGCACCTCCGCGTGATGCCCAAAATAATTCAGCAGCCAGCCTTGCAAATGCTCCTGCATGGTGGAGGAGCGTGAATGGACTCGGATCTCATCCAGCGCGCGTTTGATATCATGGCGGTCTATGGCTTGCATCATGGATTGCACGGCAATGTCTTCCGGCTGAATGAGGAAGCGCAGACTGGAGCGGCGACCTCTGCCTCGGCGGGGAGTCCATTGTATCCAGTCATGCTGCCCCATTTTCTGAATGATCATCAAGGCGTTGCGGTGAGTACAGTCAAAAATAGCCGCCAGCTCATCCAGCGTCGTCTCTATGGTATGGTTTTCGTCCTTGTCGTCAGCTGCGTGTGAGTGAAGCCTTAAAAATTGGGCATGGAGTTTCATTCAAGGTTGCTCCGTTTCCCCTATATTTGATTAAAAGCGTAGCCACTTTTATAAAATAGGAAATTTTGTTTGAATTAATTTCTCTTTATCTTCTTATTTTATCATCTACAATAAGGGTTATAAAGCATATTTGTGGAGGTATTTACCATGCATGACAAGATGAATGGAACGTCTTTGCCGAAAACGTCATTTCTGTCCGCCTTTGCTGGCGCAATTGTGTTGGCGCTGGTTCATCAATATCTGTTTTACGGACATGGGCTGGGCGTGTCTATGCCAATTTTTGTTATTGTGTTTTACGCCTATATGTATGCCTTTAATCGAGATCGTTTCCAGCCCAGATCATGGATAGGGCGTTTGCTGTTTGTGATCATTATCATGCTGGCATTGACATATGCGCTGTTCAATAATCCGGTCCTATATATGTTAAATGCGCTGGCGATACCTGCTCTGATTAGCGTACATATGGTGCTGCTGTTTGGGGAGAAAAGGTATGGCTGGTCAGAACCCGGTATTATTGGTCAGGCGTTAAGTCATTGGTTTTATCAAAACTTTCGTCATATCGTGACCCCGTTTCGGATGGTCAAGACAGTAGCCTTTCGGAATGTGAAGGATGAGCGTAAGCGTGTATTGGGCAAAGTGATAATCGGTTTGCTTATTGCCTTGCCGCTACTGTTCATCATCATATCTTTGCTGGCTTCGGCAGATGGGATGTTCGAAAAGCTATTATCTGGCATACCCGATTGGATCGGCACACTGTCCTTTGGGAGTGGCATGCTGCGGCTGATCTGGACCTGCTTTTTTACCTTCTGTTTCTTCTGCTACTTGTGGGGATTTGTACAGCCTGCTCCGCGTAATACGCAGAGAGAGACCCAATTAAGGAACGGGTTAGATGAACGCACGAATGGCCAAACCATCGAGCATGATGGTCACTCTTCAGTGATGATTGACCGACCAATGGTGCCTTACCACGAGCCGGTTGCGATCAAGTTTGATCCTGTAATCACCGCTACGGTGCTGATTGTCATGAATTTGGTGTATGTTGTGTTCGTTGTGTTGCAGTTCGGATATCTGTTTGGTGCATGGGAAGGTGCTCTGCCCGAAGGAACCTCGTATGCTGAATATGCGAGAAGAGGATTCGGGGAGCTGGTTATGGTAACAGGTATCAACTTTGTGCTGATGATCAGTGTATTGAAGTGGACTGAATTTGGCTCAGGTATAGTGCAAAAAATGAACAGCGGCCTGCTGTACATACTCGTGGGTTGTTCGGGTGTGATGCTGTACTCGGGATATACCCGGCTGGTTATGTACGAAGAAGCATACGGCTATACGTACACCCGCTATTTGGTACACGCGTTTATGATTTTTCTGGGCTTACTATTGCTTATTGCAGCAGTGCGCATTCATTTCCGTCAACTGCCGTTGGCGAAATATTATATTGTACTCGCTCTGGTCGCCTATGTCGTCGTGAACTATGTGGGCATTGATATACGGATTGCTGAAAATAATCTCGAACGGTATCGTACGACATCGGTGATAGATAAGGAATATTTGAGTGAGCTATCGGCAGACGCGATTCCGCTGCTGATTGACTTTAGCCGTAAGGAACATGGAGCGCTGGATGAGTTTTTACAAGCCCGTTTGACGAGCATGACGAGAGAAGAATCGGCTTGGCCTGAATTCAATTGGGCTAAGTATCGAGCGCAACGGGAACTGCACGACTATATTTTGGAATGAGAGGTGTTTGGGAATGATCGGAACAGATACGGTACAGGGTATGGTATTGGAGCTACAGGATGAAATGTCACAGTATCAGCATCAGTTTGGGGTAAGACGGAACGATTTTCTCGTGGAGGCTATGTCTTACGGAATGAGTGAGGAGGAAGCTCGGTCTTATGCTATCCAGAGTATCGGTCCGGTCATTCCCGTCCCCTATATGCCTACGTTGGCTTCCGGTAAAATCCGACCACTCAGTCCAATGCTGGCAGCGCGGTACCGATATGCGGGGGATTGGAAGGATATCGACGAGCATCTGCTCCTGCCAGATGAAGTGCTGCGGATCGCAGGTACAGAGCAGTTCCGCAGCTGGATCAGCGATATGCGGAATTACTGGGTGGAATCGGCTCCATACCGATTCGGGGATGATTGTCTTTCGCTGCTGTCGGTTGCGAGCGAGGAAGAAGGTCACTTTTCCATGCTCGTCTGGAAGGAGCCCGGTGAAGAGCCGGAAGTATGGACGTACGCTTCGCAGCATGAATACCGATTCAGTCATCTGCTCCATTGGTTCAAGTGGCTGAACGGGCGGAGTGAAGAATGAGAGGTACAGATGATGAAAAAGAATCGTAATTGGATCGTGCTATTTATCGGCATCGCTCTGATGGTGGGGGCAGCAGACTATTTAACACAAGTTAAGCTTACGACTCCTCCTGAGCTTATCGTTCCAACCGTAATCAGTGAAGAAAGCCTTCAGTTGTGATGATTAACGAGAAAGTTGTTTTATTTTCTCAGCTTAATGAAACGGAGGCCCCGATTATTGCTGTGGATGGAATTTAAATAGGAAAAATAGAAGTGAAGTTTATTTTTTGTGGTATTACGTTGTTAAAGTAAGCTGGAAATCACCCTAATAGTTGAGAGGGAATTGAGGCCAACATCAATGAATGTGGAGCCATTCAGATGTTCAAGCGACTCCGTCATTTCCTCTACAACTTATATTCAGGGGGAATTTCAATGGCTAGAAGTGCAAGTACTTACGCATCTGTAATTGACGGTTTTAAGGTAGAAACAAACAAAAAGTATTCGCCGGTAGGTGGAACGAAATGTAATATTTTTGCGCAAGATGTGATGGCTGCGATGTCGGCTTCCTTGCCAAGTGGTTTAGCCAATCAAATGGCTGATGCTTTACTGAATAAAAAGGCGCCGGGCTGGGACTCTGTAACCTTTCAGGATGCTCAAAAAAGAGCAAATCTAGGGTATCCTACCATCGGGATCAAAAAAGCGGATGGGCATGGTCATGTGGTCGTTGTCAGACCGAAGGGTTCATCGATCACGATTTTGAAGGAGGTACAGGTTGCACAGGCGGGGACCAAAAATTACAACAGTAATACCATTAATTATTCGTGGGTGGCAGCAGATCTGCCTGGAGTGAAATTCTACACACACGACTAATTGTATACAAGATATTGGAAATCTAATGACCCCGGAAGCAGATCCACTCGATCTGCTTCCGGGGTCGTCTTTTTTATTTTGAAACGGAATGTTTAGATACAATGAACGCTTTGCCTGGCTTGATAAAAGCAACAGCATAGCCACTAGAGAAGGAGGAGGATTCCGCTCTGTACTCAAGTTTAGTCAGCAGTTGCCCCTGACGATTGATGTAACCGAATTTGCCGTCTGAGACGGATGATTGTGTTTGTTTACCGACTAAAGCAAGGCCTTCTTTGAACGGAGAAGTAACATCATATTTTTGTTGATATTTAATGACCAGCGTTCCGTTTTTATCAATAAATCCGACTTCGTTTTTTGCATTTTTCACACTCGCCAGGCCTTCACTAAAATTCTGGGCATCTGTAAATTTAAAGGGAATCACGACTTTTCCCTGTTTATTGATGAATCCCCATTTCCCCTTGGTATTTTGCACAGGGGCCAATCCTTCCGAGAAGTCTCCACCGGATTTATATTGAGGAGGAATGACTTCTTTCCCTGCTGTATTGATATACCCGTATAGCCCCTTGCTATTCTGAACAATAGCCAAGCTATCCGAGAAACCACGACTGTATTTGTATTTATAAGGAATCGCTATTTGACCAGAGGCATTCACAAAACCGATCTTGCCAGTGTTAGGGGCGTAGGCGAGGGCCAGACCGTCTGTAAATACATATTCTGACTCCACATTTTCTTTAAAATGAGAAAGGATTTTTCCCGTTCGATCTATAATTGCATTTTCTTTGGTGTCTGCTATGGTAACCTTGGCTTTTCCTTCAGAAAAGAAATTGGCTTCGGTATATTGGCAAGGGATGACCAGTGCCCCTTTGGTGTTAATGTATCCATAGAGATTGGTTTTTGTATTTTTCACGACGGCTCGCTGCTCATGAAAATCACCAATGGGTTTAAGCTCGGCGGGAAGTGAGAAAGCTTTCTCTCCTTTGGAATTGTAATATACGAGGTTTCCAGCGGATGTTTCAGCAGCTAATAAGCCATCATGAAAAGCACCATCGCTCAGCGGACGAGCAACGTTGTAATCCAGAGCAGTTTTAGAAACTTCAATGGTTGTTGTGCTGGATGCGGCCCAGCCTGTTCCAATAACAGAGAGGCTAGTAACCAGAATCAATGTAGCTAATCCTAACTTTTTTAACATGCATAAGCTCCTTTGTGAGTTGACTTTTTAACTTCAGGCTTCGGGAAATCTTATCCTCATACGTAAGGTCTTCCATAATATAGACGATAAAAATGTAGGAATGTTTCTTGATATTCTAAAATTTTCTAATTTTCAGCACATGGAAGCTCTGCTTCCATGTATGACACTTGCTAATCTCATCTCAATAACCAGAAAGGGAGCAAGCTAATCGCTTGCTCCCTTTACACCTAAACCCGCCCTATATCTTTTGGATGCTTAACAGAGAGTTGCCGTTACGCATAAACTCATACGGGACCTTGGCCTCCGGCGATATCACTTGCGGTGATATCCAGCGAGGCTTTGGTGCCTAGACGGTGAATGAACATGCTCCCGCAAAATCGATTACTATTGAGAGATTAAAGATAAGAGATCACGTTCATTTTCAAGAAAAAAAGTGAAGAAGTAGTGTCATTTTAAAAAAAGTCTATACATATATATTAAATGTATAGACAAATCAAAAGACTGGATTTATAATTACGCTGTAAACGTTTTCTAGTACTTAACATCCAATCAGACCTTGAAGGGAAGGAATAACCATGAAGAAAATTTTACTGGCGTGCAGCTCAGGTATGTCTACAAGTTTGCTGGTTACTAAGATGCAGGAATATGCTAAGTCCATTGGGGACGAGGCTGAAATTTGGGCAGTAGGTCAAGATCAGGCGGCAGAAGACATGGCTAAGGCTGACGCGGTATTGATTGGCCCGCAAATGAGTTTTCTGAAAGGACAACTGGAAAAGGAAGCAGCTCCATATGGTATTCATGTAGAAGTGATCGACATGATGGCCTACGGAATGGTTGATGGTAAGAAAGCCTATGAACAGGCCGTGAAGCTGGTGGAACGCAAAAATGGATAAAGTCAATATAGCTGAACTGACGGAAGAGCAAATTAGTTTCCAACTTATTCTTCATAGTGGAAGCGCTCGCAGTAAAGTAATTCAGGCGCTAACCGAATACCGAAATGAGAATGTAGAAGGTGCGGACGAACTGCTCAAACAAGCCAAGCAGGATTTACGTGCTGCGCATGATATCCATTTCCAAATGGTTAAGAAGGAAGCGGGAGGTACCCAAACTCCTTTCTCGCTCCTTCTGATGCATGCCGAGGATCATCTGATGTCCACGGTTACCATGAAGGACCTGGTTCTAGAATTGCTGGAGTTGTTTAAATCCAGAAATTTATAACTAAACATGTAAGTTTGTGAAATTTGGGACATGAAAAGGTTGCAAACCTATTTGATGCAAGTCACTTCGCGGGGAGGAATAGGCTTTGTTTGAAAAATTAAGCCGGATACTGATACCTATTGCCGGTAAACTGAACAATAACCGCTATCTAACTGTACTGCGTGATGCATTTATGCTGTCATTTCCATTAACGGTTTTTGGCTCCATTATCGTCGTTATTATTAATCTGCCGTTTCTAAAAGGGTGGATGGGCGAGGGCAATCTGACGAGTTTTCAAAATTTACTGAATATTGCCCCAAATGCCACACTGAACATCATGACCTTATTCGTGGTCGTCGGGATTGGCTACTATCTATCTCGAAGTTATAAGGTCGAGCCCATATTTGGCGGGATGATCGCGTTGGCCAGCTTCTTGATGCTGACCCCATTCGTGCTGACTCAAGAGAGCGGTGCTACGATTGCAGGCGTCATTCCGGTCGACCGGATCGGGGCCAAAGGCATGTTCCTTGGCATGATCGTCGCTTTTATAGCAGCTGAGATTTACCGAAAGGTGACCCAGCGAAACTTTATCATCAAAATGCCTCCGGGTGTTCCGCCGGCAGTAGCCAAGTCGTTTGCCGCTTTGCTTCCTGCGTGTATCACGCTAGCTGTATTTTTGGTTATCAACGTCGTAGTCAATTTGACGCTTCACAATAACCTGCATGATTTGATCTATCATGCTGTACAGGCACCGCTGGTGCATTTGGGTAGTGGCATTATCCCTACATTGATTGCTATTTTCTTTGTTCAGCTCTTATGGTTTTTTGGGCTGCATGGTCAAATTATTATTAACTCGGTTATGGACCCGATCTGGAATACGCTGGCACTTGAAAACTATGAAGCGTACTCCAAAGGAGCGGAACTGCCGCATATCATCACCAAGCAGTTTGTTGATATTTATACAGTAGGTATCGGTGGTACAGGTATGACACTGGCTGTGGTGCTCTCGATTCTGTTCTTCCTGAAGAGCAAGCAATTGAAGCAGGTCAGTAAGCTGGCCCTTGGACCGGGTCTGTTTAATGTCAATGAGCCCGTCATATTCGGTCTGCCGATTGTGATGAATCCGCTTATTTTTGTTCCATGGGTCATTTCTCCAATGATCGTTACGCTGATTACTTACTTTGCCATGTCTACGGGGATTGTGCCACCGCCAAACGGAATACAGGTTCCTTGGACGATGCCATTGTTCTTTAGCGGAATGATGGGTACAGGTTCACTGATGGGTGGTGTACTGCAACTGTTTAATATGGCTGTCGTCTTTATCATCTGGTTCCCATTCCTGAAAATTATTGACCGGATTAATGTTCGTAAAGAACAGGAAGAGGAGCTTAGCCAAGCAGCTGTTGCAGGTAAGGATCAAACTATTGGAATGTAATGTGAATAAGCTGCTAGATTAGCAGCTTATTCATTGCAAAAGAGAGAGGAGTAGAGCTGTGAATCATACCGAAATGAAAGATATAGAGCAGCAAACCATTCAATACCGTTTTCCGTCCGACTTCTGGTGGGGTTCTTCAGCTTCGGCTACCCAAACAGAAGGAACCGTGGAGGGAGACGGCAAAGGACCGAACATTTGGGATTATTGGTTTGAGCAGGAGCCGAACCGTTTCTATGACGGGGTCGGCCCTGCCGATACGTCCCGTTTCTATACCCGTTACAAAGAGGATATTGCACTCATGAAAGAGCTTGGTCATAACTCTTTCCGGTTCTCTATTTCCTGGTCACGCCTGTTTCCGGCAGGGAAAGGTGCAATGAACCAGCAGGCGGTTCAATTCTATACTTCCGTCATTGAAGAATTGCATCAGGCGGGTATTGAGCCGTTTGTGAATCTGTATCATTTTGATTTGCCGATGGCTTTACAGGAAAATGGAGGCTGGGTGAACCGGGAGACGGTCGAAGCTTACGTGGATTACGCTAACACTTGCTTTGAGCTATTCGGGGATCGTGTAGCCAAATGGTTTACGCATAACGAGCCGATTGTCCCGGTGGAAGGCGGCTATCTATACGATTTCCACTATCCGAATGAAGTGGATTTCGGCAAAGCTGTACAGGTGGGATATCATACCCTGTTATCGAGCGCCAGTGTCATTAAGGCTTACAGAGAAGGCGGTTATAAGGGCAAAATCGGAATTATTTTGAACCTGACGCCGACTTATCCGCGTAGTCAGCATCCGGCAGACGTGCAGGCTGCTGAAATATGCGATGCGTTCTTTAACCGTTCCTTTTTAGACCCATCTGTGACGGGAGAATTCAATCCTTTGCTCGTGGAGCTGTTACGCCAAGAGGGATATGTACCAAGCATGGAAGACGGAGATCGGGAGATTATACGCCAGGGCACTGTGGACTTGCTGGGGATTAACTATTATCAGCCACGCAGAGTCAAGGCTCGCGAAAGTCTGCCAAACCCGGATGCGCCTTTTGTGCCGGAACGTTTCTTCGATTATTACATCATGCCTGGTCGCAAGATGAATGAGATGCGGGGCTGGGAGATTTATGAGAAAGGCATTTACGACATTCTGACCAATGTCAGAGAAAATTATGGAAACATTGAATGCTTCATTTCAGAAAACGGAATGGGCGTTCAAGGTGAAGAAAAGTTCAGAGATGAACAGGGCATGATCCGCGATGACTATCGCATTGATTTTATCCGTGAGCATCTCAAATGGGTCCAACGAGCGATCTCAGAAGGCTCCAATGTAAAGGGCTATCACTTATGGACGTTTATGGACAACTGGTCCTGGACGAATGCTTATAAGAATCGCTATGGTTTTGTGTCTGTCGATCTTCAGAACGGTGGCAAGAGATCCGTTAAACAGAGTGGGCACTGGTTCAAACAGGTGATCGAGAATAACGGATTCTAAGGTGGTCCTCCGGACCGCCTTTTTTTCTTCATCATCGTCAAAGAACTGTGCTGTACGCCGCTGGTGAGAAAGTATAATGTTCGGTATACTTACTTATACCGTAATACCTTAACGTCCCGCCTGCAGAATAAAAAGAACCAGCGCTACCGATGTTTTGGTAAAATGCTGACATAAAATAATTTTTAGTACAGGTGGTAGACAGATGAACAAATACGAGCGGATTGCACAAGAGGTCAAAGAGCGGATTATGAATAAGACCTATAGCAGTGATGATCCGATTCCCGATGAGATCTCACTGGCAAAAGAGTTTCGTGTAAGTCGGATGACGATTAAGCGGGCATTGGACACATTGGTGATGGACGGGTTGCTGAATCGTAAAAGAGGACACGGAACCTTTATCGTCAAATCAGTTCACAATGGCCCTGTTAACGTTGTCGTAAATGAAATGCTGGGGTTAACCAACGTACTGCGCGGGAAAGAGATTAAAAACAAAATCGTCGCCTTTGACGTTCAATTTCCATCCGAAGAGGTAGCGACCCATCTATTTATTGATGCCAATTCTCCTGTATATCATGTGATTCGTCTGCGTGTCGTGGAGGGTGAGCCCTATGTTATCGAGCGCACATACATGCCTACGAAGCTGATCAGCGGTATTACAGAGGAGGTGCTGTATGGCTCGGTGTACAAACATATTAAGGAGGAGCTGGGACTTAATATTGTCGGTTCACACCGTACCATCCGGGCATCCAAGTCGACGGAACTGGATCGGGAGCATTTGGACTGCGCAGCGGATGATCCAATCTTGGAAATTGAGCAGGTGGGTTATCTGGATACGGGTATACCATTTGAATACTCGTTCTCACGGCATCGGTACGATAAATTTGTGTTTACCACAGTGAATCGAATGCGTTGATTAGTAAAAAAATAAGCATAAGGGTTCGAGCTACATATTCTCGAATCCTTGTGCTTTTTTGTGTTTACAATAAGTTTAAGGGAAAATGAGATGCTTTATTTTTTACAATAAGCAATAAAACTTTCTATCCATTGTATGGTTATAGTTTCGCGTAAAATAGCACCATCTAATACAAGATAATCGCCAAAATTATCACTATCAAGAGGAGGAATAGTTTCATAACGTTCTTTATTTTTGCGTAAATGTTCCAGCCTATCTTGATGTTGAAGTAGCTGATGTTCCAACAAATATAATCGGGTTGTTATATCCAGATGATTAGAAAAATACATTCTCAGCCTAAACACATCTTTGGGAGTGGGTTCAATAGGCTCTGCTTTTTTTAGCCATTGTAAAAAATCTTCTTTGCCTTTCTCCGTAATCGAATACAATTTTTTTTCTAAAATTTCTCCGCTAATTTGGATCTCGTAGACGATAAGTCCCTCATTAAGCAGTTTTTTTAATTCTGGATAGATCTGACTATGCTTTGCAGTCCAAAATTCGCCTAAATCTTTACTGAATTCTTTACCTATATCATAACCAGTCATAGGTTCTTTATTTAACAAGCCCAGAATGGCATATTTTAAAGTTCTCATAAGGCATTCTTCCTAACATTTTCGTCGTTTATTGGTTAAGTATAACATATTTAGCGAGTCCACAATAAGATTGATATATTATTGAAAACATATTTAATAATACATATTTAATAAAACATATAAATACATACATGTTCCTGTTGATATATTAAAAAGCACGTGTTAATATTAATTCGAAATATGTGAATGATTTCACAATACAACGACGAGGGAGAAGAAGATCTCAGTGGAACTTACAAAAAAGAGATGGATTATTCTGATTGCAAGCTGTTTTATTAATCTGTGTATTGGATCAATTTACGCGTGGAGTGTATTTTCTGCCCCAATGGCAGAATATTTGAGCAGCGTCACAGGACTTAGTTTAACACCGGGGAATTTGGCTATTGCATTTACGATTACAAATTCGGTAGGTCCTATCACGATGATTTCAGGTGGCTGGATTAATGATCGATTCGGGCCCAAGAAAGTGATCTTTGTAGGGGGCTTGCTATTTGGAGGCGGTATGATTTTATCAGGATTTGCAACATCTGTAGGTTACCTGGTATTGGCTTACGGTATCGTACTCGGCCTAGGAACGGGAATGGTTTACGGATGCACAATTAGCAACTCTATTAAGTTTTTCCCTGACAAAAGAGGATTAGTTGGCGGTATAACAACGGCTGCTTATGGAATAAGCTCAGTTATTATACCTCCTATTGCCAATAGTTTAATCAGTAGGTCTGGTGTGACATCAGCATTCATTATCATCGGTATAGCATTTCTTATTATTGTATGTGCTGCTTCTTTCTTCATTGAGAAATGTCCATCTGATTTTGTTCCTGCAGGATGGACACCCAAGACTGTAAATGTTGGCCGTTCTATTCAGAACGACAAAGACTGGAAAGGCATGCTCTCAAGCCCTCTGTTTTATATCATGATCTTGTTATTAATGTGTGGTGCTTTTGCCGGACTCATGTGTACATCACAAGCTTCTCCTATAGCTCAGAAAATGATTGGTATGTCTGCGGCAGCCGCTACGACAGTTGTTTCCGTATTGGCATTGTTTAACACGGGCGGACGAATCGTTGCAGGCTATATTTCGGACAAAATCGGTCGAATCAATACCCTGGCTTTTTCTTCTGTCTTTTCGGTCATAGGACTCACATTGCTTTATTTTTCAGGCGAAGGTAGTGTGTTGACATTCTATATTGGTATTTCAGTTATTGGTTTATGCTTTGGTGCACTGATGGGGGTATTTCCTGGATTTACTGCCGATCAGTTTGGTGTGAGAAATAATAGTGTGAATTATGGAATTATGTTTATTGGATTTGCAACAGCAGGATACTTTGGCCCATCCATTATGAGTCATGTTTACAGCACAGACAGTAGCTATCAGAGAGCTTTTGTCATTGCGGCCGTTCTTGGCATAGCCGGACTTATTCTAACATTTGTATATAAGTTGACTACCCGAAAAAATCAGAAGATGGCTGTGGATATGAATCAGAAAGCTATCAATTAACCCATAGCAATAAATACAGATAAGGAGCATGAGATCATGCAAAGAAAATATCCCAATCTATGTAAACCAATCACAATTGGAAATGTGACTTTCAGAAATAGAATGTTTGGCTCTCCTATGGGAGGTACGGATATTACAGCAGACTGCACTATTGGACCGAAATCTACAGCTTTTTATGAATTAAGAGCCAAAGGCGGTGCTGCGTCAGTCACGGTCAGTGAAGTTGTAGTTCATCCCGAAACGGAAGCTTCCCATATGTACCATCTGGATCTGGGGACAGTAGATTCTCTTGCTAGTTTTACCTATACTGCAGACGCTATTCGCCGTCACGGGGCAATTGCCAGTGTGGAATTGTCTCATTCTGGACAGTATGCAGGAACTTATCTGACTGACAAAAATAAGAAACAAGGACTTGCTCAGTGGGGACCCAGCCCCGGAGTACGCCCGGATGGCAGAGAAGTAAAGGAACTCTCGCAAGAACTAATTGATGATATCGTAGCAGCTTATGGTAGATGTGCTGGACTGGCCAAGAGAGCAGGTTATGAAATGATTATGGTTCATGGCGGACATGGATGGTTGATTAATCAGTTTTTTTCTCCTTATTTCAACCGCAGAACAGACAAGTATGGCGGAACTTTGGAAAACAGGGTGCGTTTTGCACAGGAGGTTCTGGACAGTGTCCGTGAAGCGGTGGGTTCTGGCTTCCCAATCGAGTTTAGAATGAGTGGTTCGGAGTTATTTGAAGGTGGCTATGACCTGACAGAAGGTATAGAAATTGCTAAATTAATCGAATCAAGAGTCGATTTACTCCATGTATCTGCTGGAACTTATCAGACAGGCTTTGGTATCACACATCCTTCGATGTTCTTGCCTCATGGAAGTAACGTTTATCTTGCAGCAGAGATTAAGAAGCATGTAAGTGTTCCGGTTGCAACGGTCGGCGGATTAAATGACCCGGCTCAAATGGAAGAAATCATTTCCAGCGGTCAGGCGGATGTTGTTGAAATGGCTCGCGCACTGCTTGCTGATCCAGAGCTTCCAAGAAAGGTGATGAGCAACCGCGACGAGGACATTATTAAATGTCTGAGATGCTTCACCTGTATGGCAGAACGTGCAGAAACATCCACAAGACGCTGTACGGTTAACCCATTAATTGGTCGTGAGATGGATGGAACAGAAATTTACCCTTCCCCTAATCCACGCAAGGTTTTAGTAGCCGGTGGAGGCCCAGGCGGGCTTTATGCAGCTCTTACTGCAGCCAAACGCGGACATAAAGTTATTCTATGTGAGAAGGCTGACGAGGTAGGCGGTATTTTGAGGGGAGAGCAGGCGATTCCTTTTAAATATGAGATGTATGAATTAGGTGTTACTCTCGGAAAGCTGGCTAAAGACGCTGGCGTTGAGATCCGTTTGAATACACCTGTTACTAAAGAGTATGCAGAGAAAGAAAATGTTGATGCGTTAATTATAGCAGCTGGTTCCGCAGCAATTGTTCCTCCAATTCCTGGATTGAATGGTGATAACGTAGTCATTGTTAATAACTACTACCTGGAGCAGGACAGGGTCAGCGATAGCGTAGTCGTATTGGGAGGAGGTCTGGCAGGCTGTGAAGCAGCCATTCACCTTGCTCAGGAAGGTAAGACTGTTCATCTGGTAGAGATGAGAGCAGAGCTGGCTCCGGATGCTAATATTAGACATCGTCCCATTATGTTAAAAGAAATCGAAAAGAATAACATTCAAGTTCATTTAGGATTTAAAGGGCTATGTGTTACACAAGAAGGTGTTGTTTGCGCTGATCAAAATGGTGAAGAACATCTTGTTCCAGGTACTTCAGTCATTTGTGCGCTTGGACAACGGCCAAGAAGAAACGTAGTAGATGAGTTAATTGATTGTGCACCTTATGTCGCACAAATCGGAGATTGCGTTAAGGCATCTACCATCACGACTGCAATATATCAAGGATATCATGCAGCGCTTGATATCTGATTATCTGCGACTCACTATCACTGCCCGGCATGGGATACTTCAGGAGTCTAAGAGAGGCACTCGAACATAGCGGTTCAACACAAATCGCACAGCTCCTGCAAATGGGTACAACATTGCGCAAGAGCTGTGCGATATTTTTTTTAGGATTAAGGCAATATTCCAAGTGTGAAAGTTAATTGCCAAGCAATCTTACTTCATGCACCGTCGGGGTATACCAGTTGTTCGGATTATTGAATAGCACTGCATTTACAAGGTTAATTCGCACGTAGCGAGCTTGAAAATTGACTTTGTCACTGGTAAAACCATACGTGGTATTACCTGTGCGATCAATCGTGGAGTAGTTAACTCCATCCGTGCTGTATTCAATTTTATATTTGTAATACGCTTCAGATCCTTTGTACATAAACCATGAAATATCCACTTCGCTGATGGTCTTGGTACTGCCCAAATCGACCTGCCACCAAGCGGGCCAGGATGCGGAAGCAGCCTTCCACGAGGTTTGGGCGTTGCCATCGTTCGCCAGTGAAGCTGGAGAACTGGATGCGGCTGAGCTAGCAGTCGCTGTTTTGCCCTGTGCGTGATTCACAAGGGATGGTAGGATGACCGTGCCTGTCGCAGCATCCAGATCCCAGCTACTGTACCAGTTCAGGGTTGCTGTTTTGTTGGAGTCATTCAGAGTTAGTGGCAACCAGATGAATTTGTGGTCGCTCAGGTTGAGCGGATTCCAGCGGTCGCCCATATAGATGTAGCTGGTTCCTGCGCTACCCGTAATCGTGGCGATGGAATGGATTTGCGAGCCGTAAGCCGCCGGATCACCGAAGGGTGACAGAGCAGACCAGCTTCCAGTCATGGAGCTGGCGGTTGCGTAAGCGCCCTGATTCGGATACCAGCCAGATGCCTGCGAGGTGAACAGGTAGTAGGTATTGTTCTTTTTCACAACAGCAGGAGCTTCGCGATAGCCATTTTCAAAAATCCAGCCAACGAACGCCTGCACGCCTGTATAATCGGCTGTCAGCTTGAAGATCGCCATCGTATCATTGGCGCCGCCATTTTTACGGGAAGCTGTAATAAGGTAGCCGCTACCGTCAGTATCCGTGAACACCGTCATATCACGAGACTCGTAATTCAGTGGGCGGAAGCTGCCTTGGTAGGCAAAATTTCCGTCGGGTGTATCGCTGGTAGCGACGGCTACACGACCTAGTGAGTAGTCCGTGCCATTTTCATAGTGCGCCCATAGTACATATTTTCCGGTGGTTTTGTTGTAGATAACTTTGGGACGCTCGATTTTGCTCGAATTCAGCTCAGGGGCGGAATCTTTGGTGAGAATACTGCTGCGGAAGGACCAATTTTTCAAATCGGTTGAGGTATATACGTTCACTTTTTCAAATTTCCAGTTTTCGGCGTGCTCGCCGTACCAATAATAAGTGGAACCTACTTTTAGGATATTACCGCTGTTCGCCTGAATCGGGTTACCTGCGGTGTCTTTCCAATCCATTCCGTTCGTAATGGCTGTGCTTGCTGTTGCGCTCAGGGATAGTTCAGCATTGGGGACGTCCAAACCATTCAGCGCTTGGTTCACCTCGGTCCCGTAGGTTGCTTGCGTAACGCCTGTTGTATTGGCATGTGCTGCATCGGGTTGAAGACCCGCACTGGCCACTGCGAACATAATACAAAGCCATGCGGCTAACCATTTGTTGCTGTTGATCCACTTCACGATATCATCTGCCTCCTTTAACTCGGATAGGATGAGCCGGAACAGCTTGTCCGGCACCTCATCTTCGATTTTATCCTAATTGAAAGCGTTTACAAGTGGAATAAATTGAAGTCTTTAGAACCTGGATCAGACCGAAAGGCGTTCCCTTTTTACCTACTTGGGGAAAGCTCGTCAGTTATATCGGAATTGTTTTTAGATGTGCGTTTTGTCATTGACACGTTCACATTATTTCAAATTTAAAGTGACTGGAATCACATAAACGGTTACTTTATCTGGGTATACTTGCTTTAAATTGAGGGTTACAAATGGGTGCTAATGTTGAAACACCCTTTGTTGATCTTATTTTGGAGAGAAGAGGGATACAAAGATGCTAAGTGAGCAAACCATTGCAACGATCAAATCGACGGTACCTGTTTTGGAGGTACATGGAACTACAATCACCAAGCGTTTTTACCAGATGATGTTTGAGGCCCATCCCGAGCTTCTCAATATATTCAATCACGCGAATCAGAAGCAAGGACGTCAACAGGGAGCGCTGGCCAATGCTGTATACGCAGCCGCGCAGCACATTGACCGTCTGGAGGAAATTCTTCCGGTGGTACGTCAGATTGCACATAAGCACCGCAGTTTGGGAATTAAGCCGGAACATTACCCTATCGTCGGAAAATATCTGCTCGCTGCGATCAAGGACGTACTGGGAGATGCGGCTACAGACGAGATCATTGCCGCATGGGCCGAGGCCTATGGTGTGATCGCTAATGTATTTATAGACGTGGAAGCTGAAATGTACAAGGAGGCTGGACAGCAGCAGGGAGGCTGGTCAGACTTTAAGAGCTTTGTTGTGCAGAAAAAGGTTAGGGAAAGCGACCAAATTACGTCCTTTTATCTGGTGCCGCAGGATGGACAGGTGTTGCCTGAATTCGAACCTGGGCAATATATAAGCTTAAAAATGGAAGTTCCGGGTGAACATAATACCCACATTCGTCAATACAGTCTTTCGGATGCCCCAGGCCAATCCCACTACCGGATATCTGTAAAGCGAGAGGATGCTGTAGAGTCCCGTCCGGCAGGTAAAGTATCCGTGTATCTGCATGAGCAGGTGCAAGAGGGCGATGTGCTTCAGGTATCTGCACCGGCGGGTGATTTTACGCTGGATCGGGCAGATCGCAGACCTGTCGTACTGATCAGCGGCGGGGTCGGGCTAACCCCGATGGTCAGTATGCTGGCTTCCTTGGTGAAATCTGCTCCGCATCGGCCTATCACCTTTGTCCATGCAGCAGTCAACGGGGATAACCATGCTCTGCGCAATGAGGTGGAAAAGCTGGTCGCCACACATGATGCACAGGCTGCAGTTCGTTGGTGTTACAGCAGACCAACGGAGCAAGATCGGCTTGCACAGGCTTTTCACAAGGAAGGTCGTTTGGATCTGGCCTGGTTGCAATCCGTGATACCGGAACGTAACGCACAATATTACTTTTGCGGCCCTGAGGGATTTATGCAATCGGTATACGGCTTGTTGAAGGAGTGGAATATCCCTGCTTCGGATATCCACTATGAATTCTTTGGCCCTGCCAGCGCATGGGAAGCAGAAGCACAATAAGACATCAAAAAAGACGAAGGATAGTTGTCCTTCGTCTTTTTTTGCGATGATTACAATGGGAAATCCTGCTCATTGGGTACTACTTTTCAAAGTGCGCTCCTGTTTTCATAACAAGGGAGTACACAAAAATTCCATACCTCGCGGCATATATGGGAGTAAAGCCTCCGGAATACGGATCGAACCGTCCTCTTGCTGGTGATGCTCCAGCAACGGGATCAGAATCCGGGGCGAAGCGACCGCTGTGTTGTTGAGCGTGTAACAATATTTCAGCTTGCCGTCCGCATTGCGGTACCGGATGTTGGAACGGCGCGCCTGAAAATCAAGTAGCTGGGACGACGAATGTGTCTCGCCGTAAGCTTGGCGGCTGGGCATCCATGTCTCAATGTCCACCTGCTTGTAGGTTTTTTGCGCCATGTCGCCTGTACAAACAGCCATCTTACGGTAGGGCAGCTCCAGCAGTTGAAGCAAGTCTTCCGCATTGCGCGTAATCTCCTGAAACATCTGTTCCGAAGCGTCCAGGCTGGCTTCGCAGATGACGACCTGCTCAACCTTGGCAAACTGGTGCACACGATACAGTCCGTGCACATCCCTTCCGGCCGAGCCAACCTCATTGCGGAAGCATACGGACACGGCTGCCAGCCGAATCGGGTCCGTAACATCCACGATCTCACCGCTGTAATACGAGACCAGCGGCACTTCCGAAGTACCTACAAGCCACTGATCCTCTCCTGTGATGCGGTACGTCTGATCCAGTCCGAGCGGGAAAAAACCAGTGCTGCGCATGGCCTCTGCACGTACCATCAGCGGAACATCCAGCAACTGGAATCCACGTTCAGTCAGCAGATCCACCGCAAGTTGCTGCACAGCCCGATGCAATGCAACCCCAGCTCCCGTCAGATAGTAGTTACGGGTACCGGCTGTTTTGACACCCCGAGGGACATCGATTAGCTTGTGAAGCTCACCGAGCGTCATATGATCCTTTGGTTCAAATCCGAAGTTCGGAACCGACCCGACCTGCTCCAGTTCAACATTATCCTCATCCGATCTCCCCCATGGCGTATCTGGCGATACGATATTAGGCATCAGAAGCAAAAGCTGTTGAAACTGTTCCTCTACTTCCTGTTGCGGGGCTTCCAGAAGATCTAGCCGTTCGTTAATTTCTTTGACCTGCCGCTTCGCCTCATCTGCCTGTTCACTCTTGCCGGCATGGATTAGCGCACCAATATCTTGACTACACTGATTACGCTTCTGTCGAAGCTGTTCCACTTCCTGAAGTAGCTGTTTTCTCCGATTATCCAGGGTCAACAGCTCCGCGACCGATACCTGTATTCCTTTGCCGTCTGCTGCCGTCTGAACTTGCTCTTGATGCTCTCTGATCCATTTGATATCCAACATGACACCGCACTCCTTTTCGGATAAAAATACAAAAAGCGCCCTCATCCACATGGGACGAGGAGCGCTTTGATCTCGCGGTGCCACCCAAATTGACCAGACAGCATGACAGATGTCATAACTCTCCAATCCACTTTGCTCCGCTGTAACGGGCGGCTCCGGTTTACTTAGGTACATATCGCCATATCCTACGCTAACGTATGGTCCTTGGCGTAAACGCCTCCGAGTTGGATGCTCTTCATAGGCATAATATCGTTTGCTTTTTTGTTAGTATACGGATTTTCGGCAGGTTAATCAAGCTACAATAACTTTTTAAGCTGCGATATACGGCCTTGTGCCACGCCAAGCCATTGTGCATATTCGGCCTGCTTGGCATGGGGATGCTCATGCAGAAGTTCTCTTAGGCGTTGGATTAATTTTTGTAATGATTGGTTTACTCTCTTTTCTTTGTGCGCAGGTTTCTTAACCATTGGAGCAGGAGTGCGACTAACGAATTGTGCACGATTATTTGAGCGCTTTAGTGTGAATGCTGTCCTTGAAACAGGAAGAAAACTTCAAAAAGTGTGGAAAGAAATCGATCAAAAAGATGGCTTTGCTCTTGGTAACTACTAGCTTTTTACTGATATTGGTACTACCGGTTCAGGCTAAAGACTCAACTCTTGGTAAAGCCAAACTGCAAGAACAAATTGGTACAGCTTGATTCAGGTTCTAATTTCATTACCACTGACCAGCCTAAACACTGGTCTTTTTTGTTATATTATGCTGATTTTTGATTGCAAAAATAGCAATTCATATTTCCACATTCCAACCTAAAATGAGATTGATTAGGAGGGGGCGTGATATGAATACAGATGAAACGCTAAATCAACAGTTGGAAGATGCCCGGCAACGCTTGCATGATCTGTACGAACAGTATGGTTTCGGACATGCCTGTGTGCTTGAACAGTCTATGTTTTTGGATGAACTGATTAATCAGTACAACCGTATGTTTCAGACCAAGAAGCTGACCCAAATGATATAACTAAACATCCTCATGCTTTCAGATCCACATCAGCTATATTGCTTTTCTTGTCTTATGCCTAGTTCCGTTTAAATAAATGAAACAGATTCGACTTATGCAAAACTATTCCTCCTCTCATCTAATTAATATAATCATTCTATATAATGGATTTTTTAAAGAAAAATACATTAAAATGTAATAAAATGTAATTAATTTTAAGGTATAGGTAATAATTGATGCATATATTAATTTCAAAAACCAACCAATCACCAATAAAATCTATCTTTTGACCTAAAGGGAATTTCAGTACAGCCTTGTTGAAAGCTTAGAAAAGTTAGCTATCTAGGAAAGTTGACTTATTTATAGGGAGTTATTGAATTTTATGGTAGGAAAACAGAAGTTTTGTGATACAATAATTATTGTAATTATTACCATTGATTAAAAAATATAATAATATTGAAATATTTTATGTTGTGATTTTATATGGACTTTTCTTCACTTTACTTTTTGCTCGATTACATAACATTACATACTCACATATTTATTAGGGTTGTTAGTCGCTTTTTTTTGTGAGTTTCTATGCAAAAAAAGTTTCTATAAAATAATATTATTGGAGGGATTGCTTTGAAAAAGAAAAGTATTGCATTGTTTGCTCTATCATTAGCTCTATTTTCTGTTCCGGTTGTATCTGTTGCAAATGCTGAGGTAACTAATTCTAATATTGCTGTTAGTGAGTCAGCTACTTCACAGCCCAAAGTAGTTAAAGCCTACATAACTACAGAGAGTGGTTTGGAAGAAATCTCGTTAAATGAGTATCAAAAGCTCCTTTCTCAAGAACAGCCACAGACAGTCACAGCTCAAGTTTATGATAGCGGAAATAGGATTAGTCCAATGGCTGATACTGGTCTTGACTTTGTTTTTAAGCGTAAATTAATTCAATCCGCATATTATCCTCAACAATTACAAGTAGATCAGAAAACCGATATAACTGACTATATTAAAAATTCAAGTAAAACTACCACATTAACGCAAATGGTAGGTTGGTCAAAAAGTTTTTCGTGGAGTGCGAATATGACCATTTCCGCTAAATGGAATGACGCAGTAACTCAAGTTCTAGGAGGTGGCTGGTCGACTACTGAAACCCATCTTTATAATAGTTCTCTAACTGTTCAGCCTGGATATCAAGCGAAACTACAATTTACCCCTATTTATAAAGTAGTTAGAGGGGACCTGGTTGGTTATAATTATGTGGGCACGGTATTAGAGCGTATCAAAAATGTTACCATTAAATCACCTGTTAAACTTGCGGGTGGTAAAGTACAAGGTGTAGTCACAGTAGTAGAAAGAAGGCTCTAGTACTTAAATTATTAAGTTATAATGTAAAAGAAGAAGGCCTAGGCCTTCTTCTTTTTTTTCAAATATCCATATTCACTTATAATTAAGTAAGCTACTCCAATAATCAAAGCCATTACGGCAAAAACTTTTAAAGAACCAAACGGAGCATAAAAAGGATTTAACTGCCCGGCTCCTGTAATTGCTGCACAAAGATAATAAGAAGAATACAACATAGCAGATATAAAACAAAATATTGTTCCTGTCACAGCCCTATTCATTGTCATCACCCTTTATAATTTTATGTAATAAACCCAAAAAATATAAACATGATTATTATAATCCAAAAGGTTGCGCCCATCAACTTTTGGAGATTATCAATATTCATCACTTCTTTTACTCCTCTCAGTCATCCTGACAGAATCAAAACGAAGGATGAATTATTTGTAAAAAACTTTAGTCAAATGAAGTGGTTTACAATGTTCCAGAGGCTACAGATAAAACCAAAGTAATTGTTGCATATGACGTACTTATGTTAAGGAAGAATACAATCGTTAAAATTTACACTCATTACAAAAAATAAGAAAGCTAATTTTATGTGACATGCAGAAAGCCCTAAAGTCTGTGACGACTTTCATGAAAAAGTATTAATTTTGTGTAAGGAAGAATCCTACGGGGTTTTTCCTTTTTTTGTGGAAATCTAGAACGCTTAGATAAATCTGAACTATACACTCTACTTTATTTCTTTTTATGACTTACTTTTTTCATCATGGTCTTTCCAATAAAAATAAATACACAGCGTAATTAAGATAAGTGGAAATAAGTAAAAAGCATCATTAAATCCTGCGGAATGGGTGACTCTTAAATCGTATAGAAGCCAAAACATAGATATGCTTGCTATCAAAGCTATAGTGCCACTAATTGAATACATGTGTATCTCTCCTTTTTTGTGCAATAAAAAGATCACGATAATAAACAACATGACGATGTAAAAAAAACAATTATAAGCCTGTTTTTCGTAACTTTTAAATGAAAATGACTCTGCAACACATCCATGCGGGTTTCATGTTTGCGAAGTGAAAAGGTGGGCTTTATTTCTCATATATATCCGTCCTACTTTTCCTGTGATGATGGAACTGGAAGAATATTTAAGTAAAAGCCCCAATTTAACGTTCAAAATGGGCTATAGTCTCTATAATGCCTTTTTAATTTCATGTAAAATGTAATGATTACCAAAATGGACAGCGATGGAGGAGAACATGGAGGATTTTAAAGATCGTTTACATACGATCCGCCAAGAACAGAACAAGCTGCTCAAGGAGTATCAAACATTAATTGCGGACTATGAAGCCTCAGATATCATTCTGGAGAATGAGGTTCTGCGAAAAAAGTTCGAGGATTATCAGGCTCGCTGCGTTCACTTGGAAGAGCGAGTACGACATATTGAGCAGGAAAATGGAAAGCTGCGCACTGCGCTGACGGAGCAAATGCTGAGCGAAAAGGCGAATATGATCCGCATTTCGCGTGAAAAGCTGGAGACCTATTTTGCTTCCAGAACCACAGAAGGGGAAAATCGGCTGACATCCTTTGAATATGGGGCTAAAAACCGAGTGGACCAGCTTATTCAGCAAACTACGCATGAGCTTAAAGAAGATCAGGACGAGATCGTCGCCAGATTACGACTATTCTCAGAGGAGATTCGTGACCGAATCATGGAGCAACGCGGGCGGTTTCAGGAGGCCGAGCGTAAATTGCTCCATCAGACGGCAAGCGAGTTCCAGCAGCTCGGAGAAGAAGAGATCAGCGAAGAAACGATGCAGAAGCGCATGAAGCAAAATCAGTTTGAAATGAAGCTAGGCTTGAACTGGATCAACAAGCTAGGGATTTTGCTCATTATACTGGGTGTGGGAGCCGCTTTTAAATACTCATACTCGAACTGGTTTACAGGAAATATGAAGGGTGTGGCCTTCTTTCTGCTAGGAGCGCTGATGCTAGGCGGTGGGGAATGGTTGTACCGCAAGCAGAAGCAGACCTTTGCGCTCGGTATTTTGGGCGGCGGTATTTCTGTACTGTACGGATCGATTTTTTACAGCTACTTTTTGTTAGAAATCATAGGAATGTATACAGGCATAGGCTTATCCGTACTCGTTACGGTGACCGCTGTGCTACTGTCATTAAGGTATGAATCCCGAACGATATGCTCTTTCGGTTTAGTAGGGGGATATCTCCCGCTCTTTTCCTATATGGCAGCGAACGGACTGGAAGGGAACGCCGTGTATATCGCCATGGGCTATTTGTTCCTGTTAAACTTGCTGATTCTGCTTGTATCCTTCCGCAAACGGTGGGTCGTCGTGCAATATATCAGCTTTTTACTTAATACGCCCTTGATGATTGTGCTGGCGTGGTTATCGGAAAGCGCCGTAGCGAGCATGCTGTATACAGTCATTACATTTGCAATGTACCTCGGGATGACGCTGTGGGTGCCGTTCCGATTAAAAACAAAACTGTCATGGCTAGATTTCTCCCTATTGGCTCTGAATACAGTCGTGAGCTGTTCTGTTCTGTATTCTCTGTTCGGCGATGCAGGCCTGGATGATTATAAAGGCTTGCTGGCTCTCGTCTTTTGCTTGGTGTACGGGGGTCTGGGACAATGGGTCCGTCGATATATTCCAGAGGAGAAACAAACTAAAATATTATTTTATGCGACTTCGTTGACCTTTGCCATCCTCATGGTGCCGTTCCAGTTTGGAGTTAGATGGTTATCCATGGGCTGGTTGATCGAAGCGGTTCTTCTTACATTATATGGCCACCGTTACCGGTTGAAGGAATTGGAACGAGCTGGCTGGGGCATTTTATTACTGTGTCTGGGCGCATTCTTTTTCGTCGATTTCCCTATATATCTGTTGTCAGGATTTGAGACGGATTATTTTGGACTCAAATATACGCTCATTACACTGGGAATGTTGATCGTTACCGTCTTCTATGCGATTCAATTTAGTCGTCCGAATGCTTTCAAAAACAATCGTTTGTACGAAATGCATATCATGCAAGGATTTAAATATGTAGCTTTGGTGAACGTGTATTTCTACCTTTTGTATGAAGCCGGGCATTGGTATAACATCGTTGTATCCGACGGGTTTGTCCATTACACCTTGTACAAAGTGTTGTTGTACACCTGCGTATCGCTGGTGTTGGCTTATTTCCTGCCTAAGGTGAGGTTGCTGTATGATCGGGTGATTAAATACTACAGCTTGGCGTTGTACGTCATAGGCTACGCGCTGGCACTGGTGGTCACCGTAACGGTTCCAACCTTGCATGAAAATTATGCGCAAAATACGGCTGCTGATTATGTGGCGTTGGTGGTACTCGCAGCCTTTAATGTGCTGGTATTCTTCAGCAGCAGGGATTTCCTGAACGCACTGATGACCCGACATTATAGAAGTAATGAGTTGTACCCGGTCATTATGGGTGTATATTTGCTGGGCATCATAACCGCCTTTCTCGGAGTTCAGTTCCGCCTGGGGGATGCTGGTCTTGTGTTCAGTCTGGTGTATTTGCTGCTGGCCATTTTGTATATTGTATACGGCTTCCTCAAGCGAGTGGTCTACATTCGCAGATTTGGGTTGGGCTTGACCTTGCTGTCGACAGGTAAGCTGCTGTTGTATGATCTGCATCTGTTAACGACGGGGAGCACGATTGTAGCCTACTTCTCTTTTGGTGTTGTACTGTTGGCGATTTCGTATATTTATCAAAAAGTATCTAATCGCATGGGAGAGACCATAATAAAGAAGGATGTTGAAGAAAATATGTAGTTTTCTGTTGTATTTTGTAGATACGGAACATTATGAAAATAAATCCGGTAATAGTGAAAAATTATGCATGACCTTACATCCTACTTACGCTATAATGAGTAAAAATTATTTATGTACGCATGCTCATGTTTATGCGTAAGTAGAGAGAATGAGGGGGATATAATGAATTTGAGCAAGGGGCAGAATAGCCTGTCTGATAAAAATGAACGCTTCTCGTCTGCTGGATTCATATTGGCGGCGATCGGGAGTGCGGCAGGACTAGGTAACATATGGAAATTTCCGTATATTACAGGACAATATGGCGGAGCTGCATTTTTCTTATTGTTTATTGTCTGCCTGTTGCTTGTTGGTTTGCCTGTACTTTTAGCAGAGCTTGCGCTTGGTCGTGCGGGTCGAGGAAGTGCTGCTTCTGCAATGGTAAAAGTAGGCGGTCATCCGATTTGGGGCAAGATGAGCATCATGTTTGTTATCGTGCCTTTTGTTATCTTATCGTTCTATGCCATTGTAGGAGGCTGGACACTGCATTATGCCGTAGAGGCATTTAGCGGAAATCTGTTTTCAAATAATGATTTTGCTGGACAGTTCGCTTCTTTTTCCTCCGGGTATGCGCCGTTGGTTTGGCTGTTAGTTGTTTTTGCATTTACAGCAGTCGTGGTTACTCTTGGGGTATCAAACGGGATTGAAAAGTTCAATAAAATTTTGATTCCTGCCAAGGTCATCCTGTTGCTCGTGTTGATGATTAACGCTCTTATGCTGCCAGGCTCTGGTGCGGGCGTATCCTTCTTTCTGAATCCCGACTTCTCTAAGCTTAGTATAGAGTCTGCATTGGTTGCTTTGGGACATGCCTTCTTCTCACTCTCACTGGGGATGGGAATTATGATCACGTACGGTGCGTACGTGGATCGCCGTCAATCGCTGGGTGGAGCCATGCTGGCAGTTGGTGGCGGAGATTTAATCTATGCGTTTATCGCAGGTATGATTATTTTCCCTACAACCTTCTCCTTCGGAATTAACCCAGCTCAAGGACCATCGCTGGTTTTCATTGCTTTACCGGCTGCTTTCTCGGCAATGCCTTTTGGTGCATTCTTCGGCGGTTTGTTCTTCGTACTGCTGGCGGTTGCTGCATTAGGTTCTATGGTATCCTTGCTGGAAGTTCCAGTAGCCTATGTCATGGAGCGTATGCGTTGGAGCCGGGTTCGCTCCGTTATCGTCGTATCGGTCCTGTGCTTGATGCTGGGCGTCCCTTCTGCATTGTCCATGGGCCTGGTGCCGGAATTAAAAGTGGGGGATAAATCATTCTTTGATTTCGTAGACTTCACCGCGTCCAACATCTTCTTACCGTTAGGCGGTTTGTTGATTGTTATATTCACAGGTTATTACTGGAAGACTGCGGCTGAGCATGCGAACATCAAACCCTTCTGGTTCAACGTATGGTTATTCGGTCTTCGGTATGTTGCACCGATCCTGATGTTGTTGGTCTTCCTTCATACCTCAGGTATCATCAAATTTTAAGAGAATAGAATACTAATAAAAAGGCATTTTCTTCCTAAGGGAAGAGATGCCTTTTTTTGTATATCTATCAGTGGTTACCTAACTGTGGAAAGGAATGATATAATAAAAACATTGTCATTAATTTTAACTTCATTGAAATCATTACGATTATGAAGTTTTATATAATGAATGAAAAGGCTACAGGGCATCGCACAGACGATGTGCAGGAGAGGGAAAGGGCAGAAGAGCATTGAAACAGACAGGGAGCTTGAATTTGCAAGAAGGACGGCGGCTGAAATGAAGTCTAAACAATTGCCGTCACAACGTCGTTATATGCCAGGTTTGGATGGATTAAGAGCGCTGGCGGTCATCGCAGTCATTGTCTATCATCTGAATCCGGATTGGTTGCCGGGTGGTTTGTTGGGTGTAGGCGTGTTTTTTACTTTGTCGGGGTATCTGATTACAGATATTTTGGTGAGTCAGTGGGATACATATCATAGTTTTAAAATGAAAGATTTCTGGTTGCGTCGTGCCAGAAGGTTGCTGCCTGCCATGTTGACGGTTGTGGCTGTCATTGTCCTGTGCTCGTTTCTTTTCGATCCGTCACGGCTAACGGCCTTGCGCGGAGATGTACCTGCCGCATTGGTGTATATGAGCAATTGGTGGTTTATCTTCCATCAGGTTTCGTATTTTGAAAGTTTCGGCCCACCTTCTCCGCTTGGGCATCTGTGGTCGCTGGCGGTGGAGGAGCAGTTTTATATCTTGTGGCCTTTACTACTGGCGCTTGGGCTAAAATTCATGCCCAAGCGTATTGTGCTCGCAGGCTGGGTGACTTGTCTGGCGTTAATCTCTGCACTCCTGATGGCAGTGATTTACGTACCAGGAAGCGACCCGAGCCGGGTGTATTATGGCACGGATACGCGCGGATTTGCTCTGCTAATTGGTGCGGCGCTGGCCTTGGTGTGGCCGAGCGGCAAGCTGAAAGAGCAAGCTTCTCCTAAGGCGCGTATGCTTCTGGACAGCATCGGTGCAATAAGCTTGCTGCTGCTTTGTCACTGGGCGTGGGCCTCGAATGAATATGACCCATCTCTGTACCGGGGCGGCCTGCTGGGCATAGCTTTGGTCACTGCTATTGTGGTCGCAGCGTTGGCACATCCGGTAAGCCACCTTGGTCGTCTCCTTGGAATCAAGCCGCTACGCTGGATTGGAGCCCGTTCCTACGGACTGTATCTGTGGCATGTTCCGGTTATTACGCTAACGACGCCTCAAGTAGATACCGATGGCGTGCATGTGATGCGTATCATTTTACAATTGCTAGCTACCGTATTGCTGGCGTCTCTCTCATTTAAATATATCGAGGAGCCGATCCGCCATGGAGGATTCCGCCACTGGATCACAGAAATCCGTTCAGCGGTTCGTAGACAGGCGCAGTGGAGATGGATGCCTACAACTACAGCGGCTGTGCTCTTTGCAGGTATTCTCGTGGGTACCGTCCACCTGTACGTGGCGTCTCCTGATGCAACGATTCAGGCGGCATCAAGTGATGAGAAGCCAGTCGCAAAGGCAAAGGCGATGCCGCCGCTTCACGGAACGGTATCCGTGGCTTCCAAGGAGCCCAAAGCCATCAAGCTGCAAGGGTCTGAGGGCAGCAAGGTGCAGGCCCCAGTCTCGTCTCAATCCCAGACGCCTAAAAACACGACGGCCCAGGCTGGTACTACGGACGATGTTACGAAACCGTCGGAACCTTCGGACAAACCCAAAGAAGCTACGCCTATTACAGGTGATGGGTCGAGTGTGACCGCCATTGGAGACTCTGTCATGTTGGATGTACAGTCGTACATTCAGGATTCCTTCCCGGGAGCTGTTGTAGATGGACGGATCGGCCGTCAGATGGCGGAGGCGCCTGCCGTACTGGAGCAGCTAAGACAGAACGGACAGCTGGGTAAGACAGTTATTATTGAGCTGGGCACGAACGGCGCTTTCACCAAGGATCAGTTAGCGAATTTGCTGGCCAGTCTGAAGGATACGAAGCATATTATACTCGTGAATACCCGTGTGCCTCGGCCGTGGGAGAGTATTGTGAACAAGCACCTTGCCGAAGCAGCGTCCCAGGACCCGCGAATTACAATGATTGACTGGTATGCAGCCAGCTCTGGTAAAAATTCATATTTCGAGCATGATGGAGTACATTTAAAACCTAGTGGTGCTAAAGCTTATGCGTCCTTGTTGGCTCAGGCCTTAACGAAACAATCGTAATAAACTGCAATGATACTCATAAATTATGCAAATGCAAGACAAGAAAGCCACCGGGAGTAGGTTGTCCTCTGGTTGAAGTGCATCCCTAAATTTTCATCGGCTAAACCTAAGGGTTTTTCCCATGTCCATTCTAAGGTGTGTACATCAACCCTGATCCGGTGGTTTTTCTTATTTTAGTGGGAGGTACATAAGCTAATGGAAAAGGGCTATTCACATAGTAGGACAAGAGAACACCGCTTGAAGAGGAACAGAAAAAGACTAATTTTAATTGCTATTATATTATTTGTGGCAGGCTGTATTACTTTCATTGCGATAAAGGTCTCAGATAACAAAACACATGCGCCAACACAGGAGCTTGCAAAAAAAACAGATTCCGTATCCAAGGACTCATCAAAAGGTAAAGTAAATGCGGGGGCAAATGGTAAAGTAGTCTCTCCAAAAAGCGACCCCGCAGTAGAAGATGGTGCCTTTGTCGAAAAATATTTAAAACAGCAAATGCTAGGGCAGATGCCCGATGGAGCTGATGGTAAAAAAGTGGCCTACTTATCCTTTGATGATGGTCCATCCGTGACGGTCACACCTCAGATATTAGATATTCTGAAAAAGCAGAAGGTCAAGGCAACTTTTTTTATTGTAGGTAAAGAAGCCAATGAAAATGAGCATACCAGGAACCTTATCAAAAGAATTGTTAAAGAGGGTCACGCGATAGGAAACCATACGTACTCACATAATTATAAATATTTATATCCGAACAGACGAGTAAATACGGATCATGTTATGCAGGAGATCGAGAAGAACAATCAGGTTCTAAAAAGTATTCTGGGGCCAGAATTCTCCACTAGAATGATTCGATTCCCCGGGGGGCACATGACATGGAACAGAAGAGATCCACAGGGAATGGCTGCTTTGGATAAGGTTTTACTTCAAAAGGATTACCATCAGGTGGACTGGAATGTATTAACGAAGGATGCAGAGGGGAAATCCAAGAAGGCACCGGCACTAATCAACCAGTTTATAAGGTCAGTCAAAGGTCGAGAAAAAGCAATCATACTCATGCATGACACCTATGGTAAAGAAGAAACCGCAAAAGCGTTGCCTCAAATTATAGAATTTCTAAAGAAACAGGGATATGAGTTTAAGGTTATGAAGTAGGATATGTTTATATGTAAGAAAAGGACGGGGCTGATGGCCACCGTCCTTTTCGCAATTAAGGTTTATAGCTCGCGTGTTTAGATGCGTTCTGCTTCACCCATCGCCTGAATGAAAGCTCCGATACCTTTGGGATCGTTGGTTATAATCGGCTCGCTGATATAGTAAGCGAAGGTGCCATCCCGACGATCTTTACCACCCAAACCGCTTACTTGCACCGTTTTGTTCAGATTCACGAGTCCTTCTTCAGTAATCGTGATAAATTCATCGATAATTCCCTTACGGATGATTTCTGCCTCTTGACGATACTGCTCTGGCAGATAGCCTTTGCGAACGCCCTTGGCAATAGCATAGAGAATCATGCAGGAAGCAGAGGCTTCCAGATAGTTGCCTTTCACATGGCCCAGGTTGAGCACTTGATAAAAGACTCCACTTTCTTTATCACGCACTTTCAGCAGGGCTTCCAGTGTTTCCGTCAGCATATCAATCAGGACGGGACGGTCTGCATGATCCTCTGGAATATAGTCCAGCACGTCAACGAGTGCCATAACGAACCAACCCATAGAGCGTCCCCAAAAATTCTTAGAGCAGCCTGTTTCCGGGTTGCACCAATGCTGCTCACCCTTCTCATCCCAGGCATGGTAGAGCAGGCCTGTTTTAGGATCACGTGTATGTTCGTAGCAGAGCTTGAATTGCAGGGTCACATCGTCAAACTCTGACGGATCTCCGAATTCACGGATAAATTCAGCGTAGAACGGGGCGCCCATGTATAAGCCGTCGAGCCAAATTTGATACGGATAAATTTGCTTATGCCAGAATGCACCTTCGCTTGTGCGCGGGTGTTTTTCCAGCTGACTGCGTAATTGGTAGGCTGCCTTTTTATATCGTTCATCTCCTGTAGCACGATACAGAGAGAAGAGCAGCTTACCGTTATTCACATGGTCAATATTGTACTCATCTACTTTATAGCGCTGAATAACGCCATTTTCGTCAACAAAATGATCCATATGTTTCTTTATAAATTCCATATACTTGGGATCGCCTGTCAGTTCGCCAACCCATTCCAGACCTCTGTAAATGACGCCGTGGTCATATTCCCATTTTTCGTAAAATTCTGGACTCCGTTGTAGAACGGAATCGCTCATACGTACTGCCCAAGAATCTGTTTTTGTAGGACTGGTTGTTGGTTGTGATGTTGGATTTGCCATGATACAGTCACCTCTTTAGTAAATGTTTAATCTGTATTTGTTATTGTTATTACATAGACGGAGTGTGTGTTTTAGGGTCAACGGGTTTGTTCTTAAAGCCCACATTATTGTTGCCCCAGCACCGATCGTAATGGAAACCTGTCAGTTCCTCGAATACCTTTCGTGCTTCCGGTTTGGCTGATTTCATGGAGCCGCCATTTTTAAGACGGTCAATTTCGGCGATCAGCTTCTTGTGGCTGTCAATATCCAGCTTCATCACGACAGACGCAATCATACCGATGATCGCAAGAACGATGGTACCGACCACGAGTACATAAAAGATGGCGTGCTGAGCAGCGACTGGCTGACTATCGGCCCCAGATACAAAGCCAAAATGCTGTAATACCCAGCCGAGAATGAAGACGACAACGGCCCGCACCATTTTTCCGGCAAAAGTCATCATACCTGCATAAATACCTTCCCGGCGACGGCCGGTCAACGCTTCATCCACATCGGCAAGGAACGTGTATTGATTCCAAGGGATGTAGTAGACGCCCCCTGTACCAAGTCCCATGAACAGTGTGATGACATATAGCCATACCATCGTATTAGAGGCTCCCGTTATATAGAGCAGGCCATAACCTGCTACGCTAAAGCAAACGACAACGAGGGCGGCGATGAAAGGCATACGGAACCCTTTACGCACACAGAATTGGATGAAGAAATAGGTAGAAATCAATTGAATGACAGAGTTAAAGCTGTTCAAATTGGATACCATCTCCGAGCTTTGGAACAAGGAGAAGACAATAAAGTACGTAAAAGCAGAAGTAAACAGCCACTCAGCTGAAAAGCCGCCCAGGTACATCCCGAGATGATGACGGAACGTCTTGACTCGGAAGGTAGAGGAAATGTCGACAAACAACTTTTTCATCGAATCTATAAAGGAAAGCGGAGCTTCACCTTCCAGTTCCTTTTGCAGTTCCTCACTTGGACGTTCCCAGGAGTTTTTATACAAGAATGCCATCGCAATCAGCAGAATAGCCGCAAAAACGAGACCGGTATAAAAGAAAGGCAATGGAGAGTCTTTGCCATACTCAGCAATAAAGCGACCAGGGATAAAAGCAGCGGCAAAATTGGCGATTTTGCCGAACATGGCCTTCCATCCGGTCAATCTGGAGCGTGCGCCGAAATCTCGGGTCATCTCTGACGCTAGTGCTTCATACGGCACCATGACAGAGGTATACACCAGTTCAAACAGTACGTACGTACTCAGGTAATACCAGAAGCCCAACCCATCTACCCAAAGCATCGGATACACGAGCATCAGCGGGATACCCATCATGATGAAAAAGCGTCGTCTGCCGAATTTACGGCCCAAGCGGGTCCGGTGAAAGTTATCGCTGATAAAGCCCATGACCGGATTGCTGACTGCATCTATGATGCTGGCAACAGAGAAAATGGCCGCGGCCTGAACGGGAGACAGTCCGCAAAAGGTTGTATAAAAGTACATTAACCATGCACCGCTAATCGCAAGTGCGCCACTTCCCAGCATGTTACCGCTTCCATAGGCGAGTGTATGTTTCAGTGTGATTCTTCGTTCCATGATCTGTTCACCTCATATTTTGTCTGGTTATGAGGACAATCACCGGTCGCTATATTATGCAGAATTGTCTAAGTTGGTAGATGGGCCAGGGCGTCCTGATTAGGCGGGGCTTTTAACGTGCCCCTATATTTTTTCCGCTCGGAGTACCCGAGCCGATCAGATCGCTTCCTTTGGCCAGCTTAAGGAAATCACCGAGCTGGATGGAACCGTCTGCACTTCGAGTGATAGAAGGCGTGAGGCTAACAAAGTCGTCTGCACTGACTACCAGACCTTTGGCATTCGTCGATTTCTTGTTTTTCCACCAAACGCTAGAGTCGTCCTGATCTGTACCGCTTGTTTTATCACTTGCTGTTCCTTCAAAAGAAAGATTGTTAATGAACACGTGATCACCCTTGTCAAAAGCAAAATTACTTTGTCCATTGTCCCACGAGGTATTATTGGTCAACGTAATGCTGCCGGGGTTGCTATTGTAGGTGAAGCCGTGTTTTTTGTTCTGGAAAGCAATACTGTTTTTCACAATATGGTTGACTTTGATTTTGTCTCCACCCAGCTTAAATCCGTTGCCGTCGCTGTTCGCGGTAGACGTTCCATCTGCGGTCTGCCCGTTGTGGTGGGCCACACTGTTCAAAATGGTTACTTCGCCGATGGGACCCGTTTCGGTTTTGCTATACAAATCCCAGCCATCGTCTACGTTGTACGCAGCCAAGCAGTTATCAAACACATTGCCTGATCCCACAGTCAATTTGGCAGCGAAGCCATCGGCATCCTCACCATTATCGGGATCAGCGTTATCGTGAGAGTAAGAATTCAAAATCAAATTGTTCGAAGGCCACTCACTAGTGGAAGCATTAGGCGAGTAACGTCCAAGCTGAAGTCCAGTATCCCGGTTGTGGTGGGTTTCCACGTTTTCGATTCGGTTATTGCTGCCGCCGATATAGATACCATTATCTCCGGCACCCTTTACTTCAAGGCCCTTTACTAGCCAAAAGTCTCCGTTAAGCTGAAGTCCACGATTGGCTGAACCAAAGGCTTGAGCAGAGAAATCAAGTACCGGCTTTTCACTACCGTAAGCGACCAACCCTTTGAGTGAGCCGTTATTGCCGCTGTTTTCACGCTGAATTGTAATCGTTGAGGAGTAAGTGTAGTTACCACCGCGCAGATAAATAGTTTTACCAGGAGCAATTTGTGTAAGTGCTGCTTCGAGCGTGGTAGGACTGGATATTGTACCCGGATTGGACACGTTACCATTTGGCGCCACATACAAATCTCCTGCCGCTAACGTTGTGGAGACAGCTGTTGCGTCGGTTGTACTAACTGCCTCTTCTGTGAGTGCGGAAGAAGGGATGTCGTTGGATGACGTATCTGCGTAAGCGGTTCCAATAAGACAAGAAGAAGCGAAAACAAAAGAAACACCGAGCCTTAGAGCGTTAAACCCATTTTTTGGACGATCATTCCGTTTAAACATGTAAATTCCTCCTCATTTGAGTTCTTATTTTAAAAGAAGATAGCATCTATAAAAGTGGCTCATGCTGTCTTTCCACTAAAAACAGGACACCTCCTGGGGTGACAGATTGATCTAACCTATGTCTAAAACGCTCTAAGAAGTATATGCACAGTGTAATATATGTTAACGTTTGCATCAACAGTTTTTTACTGTTTTTTTGATATTGTGAAAAAAAGTTCACACTTTTGTTTCAACTAAAAATGCAGTTTTGCCAGACTGGGAAAATTTGATTATACTTAAACATTATACATATACTAGAAATGAAAACTGTGAGAAAAGGTGGGTTTAGCGCATGGAGAGTGGAAATCATTTGACGGATCCAACTGTCGAACAATTGCAGGAAAAGCAGCCACGAGTGAAAAATGAGATGATCGATTGGTTTAAAGCCATTATTGTAGCCATTGTGCTCGTGTTCATTATACGTTGGCTATTATTTGCGCCATTTATTGTTGAGGGAGCGTCCATGGAACCGAATTTCAAGACAGATGAACGAGTGGTCGTGAACAAGATGATTTATGATTTTCGTGATCCCAAGCCGAGTGAGGTTGTTGTATTCCATGTGAGAAAGGAACAAAAAGACTTTATTAAGCGTGTTATTGGAGTGGCTGGGGATACGATTCAGTATCAAGGCGATCATCTTTATGTGAACGGTAAGAAAGTAGAGGAGTCATACATTCAGGGAGCTATTCAGGATGCGCACGCCAAGGGAGAACTATATAACAATGTCGATTTTCCAAATGGAACCATAACCGATTCCAAGGTACCTGAGGGTTATATTTTTGTGATGGGCGACCACCGCAATAATAGTAGGGATAGTCGTGCTATTGGCTTTGTTTCTATTAAAGATATCGTTGGCCGTGCGGATGTGATTTTTTGGCCGGTGGATAGCGCGCAATGGGTTAAGCATAAATAATATAAGAGCGCCTAAGAGGGGGGATTCCTCACTTAAGGCGCTTTTATTTTATAACCTCATTATATTTTTTTCGTAAACGGGTCAGGCAGCTTGCGCCAATCCTGCTCCATTTCTTCAGGGGTCAGCAGTGTCTCATCCAGAGTGCGCTCGATCTCTTCCCGGTTCATATCGATACCAATAAATACGAGCTTGGTCACCCGGTCACCATACTTTTCGTCCCAGTCAGGTGTCTTTTCGAAATCTTCGCCAAGATAGTATTGGCGTTCTTCTTCAGTCAAAGCAGATACCCACAGTCCTGCGCGTGCGAATTGTTTGGAGCTACCCGCCTGACTGAATGTAAAAGCAGTGCGGTTCTGCGTGGCGAGCCACACCAATCCCTTGGAACGTACAACCTCAGCAGGCCATTGAGCCAGCCATTTCAACAAACGTTCGGGATGAAATGGGATTTTGCGCTTGTACACAAACGAAGCAATGCCATATTCTTCTGTCTCCGGTACGTGCTCTTCTTTGTTCATTTCCTGTATCCAGCCTGCCGACTGACTAGCTGTTTCAAAATCGAAGCGATGCGTGTTCAAAATCTCTTTTGGGTCCACCTTACCATACTCGGAACGGATGATTTTGGCGTTTGGTTGAATGCCGCGTAACGCTTTTTCCAATCGTTCCAGCTCCTCAGGGGATACCAGATCGCATTTGTTAATGATCAGCACATCACAAAATTCCACCTGTTCTATGAGCAGATCAACGATGCCGCGTGCATCCTCTTCTGCCACTTCCTGTCCGCGATCCCTGAGGGAGTCCCTAGAGTAGAAGTCTTTCCAAAATTCTGGTGCATTCACGACGGTGACCATAGTATCCAGTCGGGTCAGCTTGGTCAAATCAATTCCATTTTCCTCATCTACATAACTGAAAGTCTGGGCTACCGGAATGGGCTCACCTATACCCGTGGACTCGATAAGAATATAGTCAAACCTTTTGTCGAGTGCCAGTCGTTCTACCTCTTTTAATAAATCTTCCCGCAAGGTGCAGCAGATGCAACCGTTGGACATTTCCACCAGCTTCTCATCCACACGAGATAATCCTCCACCGTCACGAACGAGATCAGCATCAATGTTTACCTCACTCATATCATTGACAATGACGGCTACCCGCAAGCCTTCCCGGTTGTTCAGCACATAGTTCAGCAGGGTGGTTTTGCCGGAGCCGAGGTACCCGCTTAGTACCGTGACCGGTATTTTCTTTTCCAATTCCATAGCGTTTGCCAACGTAATCACTCTTCCCTTCGAAAGTATCATGAAATGTCGAATGTGCTGTAGTGGTTATCATGCGAGATAGGAAAGCAGATGTGCTTTCTTTGTCTTTCTTTAATCGTAATAATTACGAATAGTAAAATTAGTAAATCATTATTAAGAGGAATTGTCAAGGAAGGTAAGGTCACCTGATAAGAACTGTATTAATTTTCAAATCGAAAATAATTAAAATTTTAGGTAATTTGTACGATAAAATAAGTATCCATGATGGAACAGATTCAGCTTAAGTTGTATAGCGTTGTGACGGCATGGCGTCAGATTAGAGAGGACGTATCCAATACATGCGGACAATAGGAATAGGCACAAAAATTAGTGGTATGGTGATCGGCATTTTGATAGTGTTGTCTGTCGTGATCGCTTATGTGGCTACTAGCCGAATGCAGGAGGGTATTGAGGCTTTTGCTACCGAAAAGGCTAAAAATGACTTGAATATGGCAACCCGCCTAGTGGACTACAAATATAGCGGGGCATGGCAGATCAAGGACGGGCAATTATATAAGGGGAGCCAACGGATTAACAATAATGAGGAAATCGTCGATGAAATTGGCGGGGCAACAGGCGATACGGTGACTTTCTTTCAAGGGGAGCAACGGGTAGCGACGAATGTCATGCTGGAGGGCAAACGCGCTGTAGGCACAAAAGTATCGGAGAAAGTGGCTACCGTTGTCTTAAAGCAGGGTCAGCCCTATTATGGTCAAGCGGTGGTAGTTGGCAAAACGTATCAAGCTGCGTACACACCCATTCGCAGTGCAGACGGTGCTGTGATTGGCATTCTGTATGTAGGTGCATCGCAATCGATTATTGACGGGATCATTAGCGGGTTTATCCGCCAGTTTATGATTGTGATTGCCATTGCCATTGCGATATCGCTAACTGTGATTCTCTGGTACATGAGCAGGGTAAACCGCAGACTGAGCCGTGTAGGCCAAGCGCTCGCCAAGGCAGGTCAGGGAGATTTTACTTCTGTCCTGCTTGACCGGAGTGGAGATGAGCTTGGGCGGCTGAGTGTCAACTATAATGAAATGCGAGAAAATTTGAGCATTTTGATTTCCGAGGGCATGCATGCTTGTGGAGCGGTATCCGATTCAACGGGGCGGCTTGCCGTCATTGCTGAAGCATCGACCAGACAGGCCAATAGGATTGCAGACACCATCCGGCAGGTTGCAGATGGAGCCGAAGCGCAGACCCGAAGCGTGTTGGAAAATCAGACGGCGATGGAAGAGATGGCTCAGGGCATTCAGAATGTCGCGGAAAACGCCTCGGAGATTGCCGAAGCTGCTATCTACTCCAAGCAGCAGGCGGAGGCAGGCGCGGAAACCGCACGCCTCACGGTGGAACAGGTGGGGGAACTGCATTCGTCCATCCAGCATACGGATGCTCTGATTCAAGCGCTACACCGTCAATCAGGTGAAATCACCGGAATCATGCAGGTTATTCAGGGAATATCTGAACAGACGGGACTGCTGGCGTTGAATGCTTCTATTGAAGCTGCTCGCGCAGGTGAGCAGGGACGAGGATTCGAGGTTGTAGCATCCGAGGTGCGGAAGCTAGCAGATCAATCGGGAATAGCCTCCCGTCAAGTGGCGCAGCTCATCCAAAACATTGATGGAGATGTACAGCGCTCGGCGGAAGCGATTGGACATGTGGTAGCGCATGTGGACAGCGGGCTGCGGATGATGAACGAGACACATGACAGCTTCGAACATATCGTAGAAAGAAGCACTCACATTGCAGAACGGATCGAAAGCATGGCAGCAACCGCAGAACAAATGTCAGCAGGTGTGCAGGAAGTTACCGCTTCTGCTACTGAAATTATTGTCATCGCCCGCAGGACGAGCGGCGGCTCACAGGAAGTGTCGGTTGCAGCCTCTGACCAGATGGAAGAGATTAACCGCCTAAATACCTGCTCTGCTGATCTACAGCTTGCTATGGAAGAGATGCTGAAAGCGCTAGGCCAGTTTAAGGCTTAATGAATACTGTACAGAAGCCCATGATGGATATCACGAAGAAAAGAGGACTTGCGCGAACAACACGCAAGTCCTCTTTTTTTGCATCTGGCTTCGAATACTTGACTCAGCCTTTGACGGCTCCGGCGACGACGCCTTTGACAATGTATTTTTGCAGAAAAATAAATACGATAATGGAAGGCAGCACAGCCATTACCATCGCGGTCATGGCGTATTGCCAGTCGGACGTATACTGTCCAACGAAGGTGTAGGCGGCCAGCGTCAGCGTTTTGGTGCTAGGTGAGCCGTTAACCATGAGAAGCGGAAGCAGAAAATCGTTCCAAATCCACATCACGTCGATAATGACAATGGTGGCGGTGACTGATTTCAGCAAGGGAAAAATCACGGAAAAGAAAAGCCGGAAGCCCGAGGCCCCATCGATTTTAGCGCTTTCGTCGATCTCAGCCGGAATACCTTTCACGAAGCCGTGATAGATAAACACTGCCAGCGGTGCGCCGAAGCCCCAATACAGCAAGCCAAGGCCCCAAGTGCTGTCTGCCAAATTTAAGTCTTTCGCCAGTCGCAAGACAGTGAGCATGATGGACTGAAATGGGATCAGCATCGGCATAATGCACAGCATGTAAATCACGGAACTCCATTTGCTTTTGGTTCTTGCCAGCTTGTAGGCCGCGATGGAAGATATCAGCACGATACCTGCCAGGCCGACGACGGTAATAATGGTGTTATTCAGAAATAGGCGTGGATAGTCGATGAATTTCCATACATATACGTAATTATCCAGCGAAAGCTGCTTGGGCAGCGCAATGACGTCGGTCATGACCTCAGCGAAGCTTTTGAACGAATTGTTAATGGCGAGAAACAGCGGGTACAAAAATAACAGTGATAATACAATCATGCCCGCTTCTAGCAAAATACGTCCCGTACGGCTGCGTTGCATCAGGCTTCAACCTCCCTGCGTTTAAAAATAGACAATTGAATAATCGTAATGATCAGGACTGCAACGAATAAAATCAATGCTTTGGCTGTTCCGTAGCCATACAGATTGTTCTGGAACGTGTCCCGGTAAATATCATACGCAATGCTGTATGTCGTACCTCCCGGTCCACCGCCGGTCAGAGATAAAATGACGTCAAACACTTTGATCGAGTTGGTCAGTGCCATGAAGACTGAGATCGTAATGGAAGGTGCGAGCATCGGTAGAATAATACTGAAAAATCTCCGAATCGGCCCCGCGCCATCAACAATGGCAGCTTCTTTTAGATCCTCTGGCACAGATTGTAAGCCTGCAATATAAATGACCATGTAAAATCCAATGGATTGCCAGATCGATACTGCCAAAATGGAAACAAACGCGAGCCCTTCCTCACCCAGCCAGCTTAGCTGGAAGATGCCCCAGCCTGTACTGTGTCCCAGTGACTCAAAGCCTTGCATGAAGATGAATTTCCATATAAATCCGACAATCACGAGACTGAGGATATACGGGATAAAGAAGGCCGCCCGCAGCCAAGCCGAGCTTTTCAGCTTCATATCGAGAACGAGCGCCAGCAAAATGGCCAGCACATTCACCAATACAATGTACAGGATGGCATACTTGACGGTAAACCAGGCTGCATGTGCAAAATTGGCGTCCCCAAGCAGGATTTGCTTGAAGTTATCCAGACCTACAAATTTCGGATGTTTGGATATGCCGTTCCACTTGGTCAGGGAATAGCGTATCGTCATCAAAAACGGAATATAAAATGCAATCGTAATGCACAAGATTACGGGCAGTGTGAATAAACCGAATTCCAGTTTACTACCCTTGTCGCCCCAGGTTCCCCTTTTTTTCAGCATAACGCACCTCTTTTTCTCAACATTTTCCGCTCTTTCGCTCCAAGCTGTTTAAGATATAATGAAAGTATAGGATAGCCCCTAGGGCCGGACCAATGGATTTAAGAAAACAGTTGAGGGTAAAAATGTGTACGCTTTCAAAAGGGGCGGTTATCATGATGTCAGAGCGCGTAGGAACGATTCTTCGCTCCATGTGGAGGAGGATCACGCAAAAATTAGTGAACAAACTCATTCTTCTTTTTACCACGGTGATTATTCTGGTGGTGGGCTCACTCACAATTATTTCCTATCAGATGATTGAAAAGGAGTCGGTTAACCATAGCATCGCCAGCACGACCAATAATCTGCTGCTGGTCAATCAGAATTTGGAGGATTACTTGGAGGGAATGCAGCAGTTGGCTCTTCCACAGCTACGTTATAACGATATCATGAACGCGATTGCCAATGAGAACCGGGACTATGCTTCGCGAATGGTCATTGAAGATTACTTGCGCAGCATGTTTTATTCACGTAATGATCTGGAAGCGATCTATCTGTACGTGGCGGACCGACATCAATACTATGTGGTTACCAGGGAGACGTACAACATTACGGTGCGCAAAGGAATAAACACGGATATTCCCAAGCTTCCTTGGTATAAAGAGGCGATGGCTAGTACCACGAACGAATCATTTCAATCCTTTGTGGGGTCCCGCTCTGATATGGGCTATGTGGCGCCAAAGGCCAGCTTTATGGCATACCATCGAGTGCTGAGGTCGATTGCATCCCGTCACCCGCAGGCGGTGCTGTCCTTTTATTACAATACGAGCGCCGTGGATGAAATCATGCAGAACATCCCACTGGGCAAAGGGGACCAATTGATGCTAATGAGCCCTAAAGGGGTTCCCTTTTATGTGAACAGCTTTCCGCTATATGAGCGGATGCGTGATTCCGGAGTGTTGGCACAGATTGGCAAGGGAGGAAGCGGGCGAGTAACGTGGTCAGATAGCAGTGGCAATCAGGAGTATTTGGTCGTCTATGATGCTGGTGAAAAAGATGGGTGGCAGCTCATCAAGCCCATCCCATACCGCCAGATTTATGAAGCAGCTACGACAACACGGAATTGGAGCTATGCCATCGGTGCTTTATTTTTAGGTGTGTCTATTATATTAGTGACACTGACCTCGAACGCCATTACCCGACCTTTACATAAGCTGTCCACCCAGATGAAGCGGTTTAGCACCGGAGATTTTGGGGCAACAGCTCCTGTGAAGGGACATGACGAGATTGCATATTTGTCGCTGCATTTTAACGAAATGGTCCAAAGAACCGAAGAACTTATTAATGAGCGCTATCGCATGAAGCTGGTCGAAAAGAACGCCATACTCAAGGCCTTGGAGGCTGAAATTAATCCTCATTTTCTGTACAATGCCCTGCAAGCCATATCTACACAGGCATTAAAGCGGGAGATGTTCGACATGGCGGATATGGTGGATGCATTGGCCCAAACGTTGCGGTATTCCATCAACGGCAAGGATATCGTAGTTGCCCGCGAAGAGCTCAAGCACATTGAACGGTATATAGGTCTGCAAAAAGCAAGGTTCGGGGCGAGACTGCGGGTCGAAGTGGTATGGGAGGAAGAGCTGATGGAGCTGCCGATCCCGAGATTATCCGTGCAGACGTTGGTGGAAAACGCTATCAAGCATGCGTTGGAAAAAGTATCAAGCGATATTCTGATCGTCATTTCAGCCGAATCGAGTTCTACAAATGCCACAATTGCAGTCAGGGACAACGGACCTGGAATTTCAGAGGACAAGCTGAGAATGGTGCTGGATTCATTCCATGAAAAATGGGAAGAACGGGAGAGCGAGCATATTGGTTTGAAAAATCTGAACACACGGCTGAAGCTTTTGTACGGAGATCAGGCAGGATTATTCATACTTACGGATGAAACGGGAACGGAAATGAGAATGCAAATTCCCCGGGGAGGAAGTAGTCATGTATAACGTATTGATTATTGACGATGAAGAGCCGTTGCGCGAAGCCATTCGTATCATCGGGGACTGGGACCGTCTGGGCATCGAACATATTTATGAGGCGACGAATGGAAGATTGGGACTGGAGCTGTTGGGTCAGCAACATATAGATGTGGTGATGGTCGATATGAAAATGCCTGAGCTGAACGGTATCGAATTTCTTCGTGCGATCGAAAAGGCATATCCCCATCTGCTGACGATTGTCATTAGCGGCTACAACGACTTTGAATTTACACGGCAGGCGATTCAATCCCGGGTGGTGGACTATCTGCTCAAACCTATCAATCGTCAGGATCTGAATCAGGCACTGCACAAAGCAGTGGACATTCTGGAAAGTCGAGAGCAAAGCAAAAACAAGTTCATTAGCCAGAACATTACGCTGAATATGTCACTGCCGAAGCTGAAAGAGAAGCTATATTTGTCCATTTTGGACGGTAGCTTTAAAAGGCAGGCCAATACGGCGTTGCTCCCATTGATCGGAGCGGATCAGAAGGGGAATCGCTTTGGGGTGATCGTGCTGCGGCTGCTGAACAGGGATGAGATTCGCAGGACGCGTTTTCATGGCGATGCCGATCTGATGGATTTTGCCGTGACCAATGTGTTAGCTCAGACGTCAGATAAACGGTTGAGTTGTTTTAGCTTCTCCCATCCGCGACGGGAGCGTGAGGTCGTTTCGATCTGTACCCTGGCCCCAGGACAAGAAGAACATATGGCCTTACTATTGGCACAAGTGACACAGAAGGCGGTGGCGAACCTGCATGGGCTATTCAGCATGGTGGTAGCTGCCGGATTGGGTAAGCTCTGTACAGATGTATTGGAGCTAGCGTCTGCTTATTTGGATGCCAAGACGCTCATCCACAGCACGGATGTGTTGAAGCTGGAAGGGGAGTCCATTCTTCATACAGTGCCACGGCAAATGGGTACGTTAGAGGAAATGTCATGGACAGAGCGACTATTGTCGATCCAAAAGGATGCTCAGACAGGTCAGGCAAACCGGGCAAAGGTACTGCTGGGCGATCTGCTGAAACAATTGGCATCAGGCCCTATTTTCCGTTTGCAGGATGCGGATCGAATGATGAAGGAGTTCCATTTTTTACTGAGAGAAGCTGCGATTGAGTTGGGTGCGTCTACGTCAGCGTTGAATCAAGATAGAGCTTTGGAAGAACCGGAGCACGTGGGTGAAGGCGATTTGTCTGCTGATTTTACGAGCTTTGTCCACTACGGTCAGAGATTGAATCGAATGCTGGAGCTTTACATTGCTGGGGTCCAACATGCTCAAACGGGGAACCAGCCCTTTGACATAACGGATATCAAAAGGCACATCGACCGTTATTATTTTGAGGATATCAAAATTTCGTTTTTTGCTGAAACCTATTTTTTGAGTCGGGAATACCTGATGAAGCTGTTCAAGCAGCAGTTTGGTTACGGTATTCACGAATATGTACAGAAGGTTAGAATGGACAAGGCGAAGGAGCTGCTGGGTGATTCTAGCCTGAAAATACAGGAAATCTCGGATATGCTCGGCTACAAAGATAAAAATTATTTCAGTAAGGCTTTTCGTAATTATTATCAGGTGTCACCGTCTGAGTATCGCGTGAGCCTGCAATAAACCACTTTTTTACCCTTAACGCTTCACTAATCTGCCTTTTTAAATTGGAGTATATTTTTTAGAATGAGCGCATGGACGTTGATCACAAACAAATGGGGGAGTATCCATGTTAAAGAAGATGATGGCGTTATCCGGCAGTTTGCTTTTGACGGTCGGTTTGTTGAGCGGATGTGGAAGCAGCGGCGGTACGGATGCGTCGAAAGAAAGTGCTGGCGGCAAAGAAGATTTGAAAACGGTTACAATAAATATGTTCACAGCCTCACCGGAGTATACCGATGCTTTTAACGCGTATATCGAGGAGTATAAGAAGGTCAAACCTAACGTGAAGATTAATCTGGAGATCATGCAGGCAGACTACAACACGATTCTGAAGTCGAAAATTGCCTCAGGTAGTACACCGGATGTATTCCAAACGACGGCAGGAGGCGACATCGACACGTATGCGGATTATAGCGCCGATCTGACCAATGAGCCGCTGGCAGCAGCCATGACGGATGCTGTTCGAGCGAATATGAGTTCCAGTGACGGCAAAGTGCTGGGATTCCCGGTGAAGGGGAACCTGTTTACGCTAATTTACAATAAGGATTTGCTTACTAAGGCTGGGGTAACCTCCCCGCCGAAGACGATTGCAGAAATGCAGGATGCGGTCACCAAGCTGGAGGCGAAGGGCATTACTCCATTTGCGAATGCATATAAAGAGTGGTGGGTATGGAAACATATCTTCCAACACTATGTAGATGCTGCTGCGCAGGATGCAGGCGTGGAACCGAAGCAACTCGTTAGTGATTTTATCGCAGGCAAAGCAAAAATCAAGGACTATCCAGTGCTGTACAACAACTTCTTTAGCTTCATTGATTTGACGGTGAAACATGGCACAGATAAGCCGCTGGAACGGGACAGCAATGCGGAAGTAAGTGATTTTGCATCCGGAAAAGCTGCGTTTATGACGGGTAAAGGTGCGTGGGATGAGGAAGCAATCAAGAAAATTAATCCTGATCTTAAGATTGGCATCATGGGATATCCGGTGAGTGACAAAGCTGATCAATCGGTCATCATTACCGGTGCAGATCAGGCGCTGCGTATCAACAAGGATTCCGAAGTATCGAAGGAAACGATTGAATTTTTCAACTGGCTGTACACTTCGGAATACGGCAAGAACTGGTTCTCCCAGGTAGCGAAGGTGATTCCTCCAATTAAGGATGCACCGCTTCCTGATCTGGAAATGCCTAAGGAAATGGAAAGCATTTTGAAAACGTCGAAGTCCGGTGATCTGTCTGTTAACTACTCGCTGGATACGTTCCACCAAAAATTTGGCGAGCTGATGCAAGCATATATCAGCGGTAACATGAACAAGGATCAGGCGGTTGCAGAGATTGAGAAGGCATGGGTACAATTAGGTTCAGCACAATAAGATTGGTTCCGCAGAGGCGTCCGTAAGGGCGTCTTTTTGTGTTATAGCTAGGAGGCGGAGAGGTCGTGGACAAAAAAATATTTAATAATATTTAAATATTTACTTGCAAAAAGTTATTGAGTTGTGGATAATAGGTTGTGTGCAATATATCTACAACATACGACATACATAATGACTGCAAGTTGCAAATGTGAGAGATCCCCCGTTTGAGGGAATCTCTTTATTCCGTTTGGACTATGCCGATCATGTTTATAATAGACCGTGTAATTTGGAACGTATTTTCATTAATGTGGTAAAGGTAAAAAGGAGATGAATGTTTTGACGAATTCGTTGTTTACACCGTATACACTGAAAGATTTGGAATTAAAGAATCGTGTGGTGATGCCCCCGATGTGCCAATACTCGGTGACAGCCAAGGACGGGATTCCGAATGATTGGCATCATGTTCATTACCTGAGTCGGGCTATTGGAGGTACGGGCCTGATTATTATAGAAATGACGGACGTAGAACCGGGATGGACGGATTACAGATTATGATCTGGGTCTTTGGTCAGATGAGCATATTCCGGCGTATAAGAAGCTGGTTGATGGCATTCATGCGCACGGGTCCAAGGTAGGCATCCAGATTGCTCACGCGGGCCGTAAAGCTGAGGATGCAGCTGAGCCAGTTGCTCCTTCGGCCATTGCATACCCGGATGCGAATTATAAACAGCCACGCGCGCTTACCACGGAGGAAGTCCGTGGCATGGTGCAAAAATTCGCAGACGCTGCCCGGCGTGCGGTTCAAGCGGGCGTGGATACGATTGAACTTCACGGGGCACATGGTTACTTGATTCACCAATTCCATTCGCCAGTTACGAACAAGCGAGACGACGTGTATGGTCAGGAGATATCCCGTTTCGGCGTTGAAGTCATTCAGGCTGTACGCAAGGAAATGCCTGCGGGTATGCCGTTAATCTTACGCATCAGCGCAGTGGAATACGTAGATGGTGGGTACGATGTGGATCATGCCATTGGGCTGAGCCGTGCATATCAGGCTGCAGGCGTAGACGTGATCCATGTTAGCACGGGTGGGGAAGGCCCTGCAGGCACCAGGAAGCCGGGAAACTATCCGGGCTATCAAGTGCCGTTCGCACGCCAAATTCGCGAGGCACTGAACATCCCGGTGATCGCTGTAGGCGCACTAGATGAGCCAGCCTTGGCGCAGTCCGTTATCGGCAACGAGGATGCCGATCTGGTCGCTGTGGGACGCGGATTGCTGCGCGATCCATATTGGGCTATTCATGCAGCAGTGACGCTGCGCGGCGAGAAGCCTTCCGTACCTGAACAATATCAACGTGGCTACTGAGGCCTAAGTAATCCCCACGTTGTTTATATATAAACAAGGCACCTGCAACGAAGTGTACGCTTCGTCAGGTGCCTGTTTTGTTTTATGGACAGATGGTACAGTGTAAGCAATCTTACACGTAGTAGTGGTTATATTTTGTATAATTGTATTATTTAGTGATTAGGAGGTTTGAAAGTGGAATATATTATTGAAACAAAAAAGCTCCGTAAACAGTTTGGGACGTCGGTAGCCGTAGACGATGTTTCCTTACATGTGGAGCGTGGCAGTATCTACGGTTTTCTCGGTGAAAATGGAGCTGGTAAGACAACCACTATCAGCATGCTAATGAGGCTAATTGAGCCTACAAGTGGGGAGGTTTTTTTATTTGGCGAGCGGCTGGAGAAAAACTATCCTTCTATTTTCTCGAAAATAGGTACAATTATCGAAACGCCTGGTTTATACGAAAATTTGAGTGCACGTGATAATTTAAGGATTTGCTGTATGTACATGGGGGTGCAGGATGATGGGAGAATTGAAAGAACATTAACTACTGTGGGATTAGAGCATACCGGCAAGAAGAAGTTTAAGGATTTTTCCCTAGGAATGAAGCAAAGATTAGGGATTGCGAGGGCGCTTGTTCATGACCCTGAGTTGCTCATATTGGATGAGCCGACGAACGGACTGGACCCATCTGGAATTAAGGAAATTCGTCAGCTATTGAAGCGGTTGTGTGAGGAGAATGGGAAAACCATTCTTATTTCCAGCCACATCTTGAGTGAAATTCAGCAGTTAGCTACACACATCGGGATTATACATAATGGAAAGCTGTTAACAGAAGATCGTTTGAGTCGGTTGGAGGAAGAATTTGAACAATACACAGACATAAAAGTAAACGATGCAAAAGCAGTACAAACGTTTCTGCAAGAGCATATGGGACAGCAGCTTCAATCTAATGTGATATCCCCACAACAACTAAGAATTCATAGTCCAATTGAGAATACAGCCACGTTAAATAAACAGTTAATAGAATATCATTTTCCAGTCTATGAGATACACACCTCCAAGCAGACGCTAGAGGAGTACTTTTTGTCTCTCATTTCAGGAGAGGGTGGGCGACGTGATTAGAGCAGAGCTCATTAAGCTTAAAGGTTCTAAATCTTTTTTCTTGAGCTATATTATATTGCTGGCTGTTGTACTGTTGGTGTTCAGTTTGGGCGCTATTTTTGACAGATACTCAATTGATAAAAAAGGTTGGGACTTCTATTTTGAGGATATTGTCCTCATGGTTAATATTGCAGCTGGGTTTATCAGTTACTACGTATTAACTGGTCATATATTTGCAAGGGAATACCAGGAAAACACGCATCTGTTTATGTTTACCACGCCTGTAGTCAGAGTTAGGTTCTATATTAGTAAATTAATAGTTATTTACGTATATATTATTTTTTCTTTATTTTCCATCCTGCTTTTGTCTGCATTATTAGGAATGTTGATTACTGATCGTCCCTTAACGACGGCTATCTGGGCATACCAGATCCAAGTGTTTGCTAAGATGTGTGTGATGCATGCGATGTTAATTCCGATTGCCTCTTTTTTCGCTATACGTTGGAAAAGCCTTATGGGGGTCGTGCTCGTAGTTTGTGTTGCTGTATTTTTAAATTTCATTTACAAAAGTGAATGGTATCCGTGGATTGTTCCGTATCTTTTATCTCCCAATGAAGGAAGTATGGTCAAACATGTCGATATCTCAATAGCCTGGTTCAGCTTATCCCTTACCTTTATTGTGGGACTATTTTTATCCATATGGTCATATCAAAGAAGAGGCTAAATTTAGATTTTTTGAAAGGAGGGCTACTATGTTTGACTTGTTTAAAGCAGAGTGCTTGAAGCTGAAAGGAACTAAAATTCTTTGGTTGAGTGTAATAATTTTATTATTAACTATTGTTTTAGAGTTTTATAGTTACTCGGGGAGTCCCAAGTACTCTATAGACCGTGATGGTTGGAACGACTACTTTATGAGTGTTGCGATTCTTACTAATTTTCTGACCGGGTATATGAGCTATTACATTTTGACCTGCTATATCTATGCGAGAGAGCATCAGGAGAACACCCATATTGCACTGTTTACAACCCCTGTTCGCCGAACTCGGATTTACTTCAGCAAGCTACTCGTTATTTACATATACATCGCTGTCAGTCTGCTGTTGGTATTTATGCTATCTGCGATACTAGGCACTATTATTACGACCAGACCGCTAACTTTTGAAATCGTTATGTATCAGCTTGGGATATTCGCTAAAATGATTGTCATGCATGCAATGCTTATCCCGATCATCACGTTCTTCGCTATTCGTTGGAAAAAATTTGTACCCGCCATTATGGGAATGTGTACGGTCATGTGTTTGAATTTTGTTTTGGTTAATGCACCGGGGAATACCTTTTATCCATGGACAGTGCCGTTATTGTTTTCTCCCCATGGACAAATGGGCAGAACATTCACGTATGTTCCTGGAGGGATCATCAGTATATGTTTCATTTTCGCGCTTGGGCTTTTTTTGGCGTTGAGAAGTTATACTCATATAGAAAAAAACTAGAATGTGTAAGCAGTAAATGACGATGAGTGCCCGTATGAGGTTGATTGAATGAAGCTGTAGATGTTGTCGCCGAAGGACGGATTTACGTGCTATAATTCTAGTAACAACAGAATGGCTTAGGTGGGCGGTCGGCTAAGTCTCCCGGAAGGGAGGTGATGCCTGTGGAGGTTAAAGATGCTCTGACATTAATGATGATGTTCGGCACGCTATTAGTAGCGTTGATCGGATTAATCGTTACGATTGTTATTGCGTTGAACCAAAACAAAAAGAAATAGACCGCCCTGGACAAGGGAAAACGGTCTATTTCTAATAGAGCTAGCCCTGTTCAGCCGACCGCTCTTCAAAGCGGCTGTTGCCAAGAGTAGGGATGTTACCAGCATCCTTGCTCTTTTTTAGTATATCCTTCTATCATTTATTTTAGCACAATTGAATAATCGATGTAACTCATTTGGTGAAAACTTTAACTTCCTTTGGAGCGAGGGTCACGGTGATCGAACCGTTGTTAATCTGAATGGAGTCGTTGCTTAATTGGTTGGTCAGGCGAGTGCCGTTGGACAGATTGTCGAAGTTGCCAATCGTGCGGGTTTGACTGTTCCAGGAGTTGTTGATAAGTACGATGGCCTCGTCGCCATTTTTAGAGCGCTGGAAGCTGTAAAAGGAGTCGTCTACCCACTTTTCCTTTTGGCTCCCGTTTTGCAGGGCAGGGTGGCTGTTGCGCACACGGTTCAGCTTAGCGATGTACTGATACAGATCATGATTGGCGTTAAACACAACGTTTTCCCGGTTGGCAGGATCATCTCCGCCACTAAAGCCTTGCTCGGTGCCTTGATAGATGATAGGAATCCCGCGTGAGGTTAAAGTAAAGCCCAAGGCGGTCTTGAGCTGAGGCCATTTGTCATAGTTAGCACCCGGCTTGCCAGAGGCGTCATTCAGGAAACGTTTTACATCATGATTGTCGATAAATACGCCGTTGGTTTGGGCATCGCGATAGTGACGATCATCTGAGTAGCGTTCCTTGATTTTCCTCATAGATTGATCGTGTCCGAACACATCCTTGATTGTATAATACATCGGAAAATCCAGTGCGGCATCGAGATACCGGGTGTAATCACCCACATAAGCAGGATCGCCACTGTAAATTTCACCGAGGGTGAAGGTATTGGCGGCCTGGTCAAAATCCTTCAAAAAGCCTTTTGATACATGCTTGGCAGTGTCCACTCGCAGTCCGTCGACGCCCGTCTCATTCAGCAGCCATTTGATCCAGTTTTTGAGCTCGTTGGCTGTTGCAGGGTTGTCCTGATTCAGGTCATCTAATCCAGCCACATCACCGTTTTCGATTTTCGATTGGTTGTTGGAGCTGTAGTCTGCTCCTGTGATGTCGCCATTGTGATGATACCAATCTGCTTTGTCAAAAGGAGCCTTGGCGAAGCCGTTCCCCGGTTGGAAATCACCTGTGTGATTCACGACTACGTCCAGCATCACAGCGATATTTTTGTCGTGTGCCTTACCAACCAGCTCTTTGAACTTGTCCATTGTACCGAGATGCCCGTCTACCGCATAAAAATCATACGTATGATAGCCGTGATAAGCGTATTCGCTCTTTTGCATCGTTACCGGAGTAATCCAGATGGCGGTAAATCCCATATTTTTAATGTAGTCGAGTTGGTTAATAATACCTTGAAAATCGCCACCATGCCACTTGCGCTGATCGTTGTTGTTGGAATTGAAGCCACCGTAATTATCGTTGGATGGATCTCCGTTGCTAAATCGGTCTGTCATAATAAAATAAATGCTCTGTTTGCTCCAGTCTGTGTTGAGGGGAGTGGGCTTGGAGAGGGTACCCAGATCTAAAGGAGTGAAGGCGCCCGAAGGCGCCTCCGTTTGAATAGTTACTTCAACTCCGTTAGAGTTGGGTACGTACGTAGAAGTGCCTACGTTTAAGGATGCACCCGAAAGTTCCACTGTTTGGATAGGTCCTGCAACTTCGTTGAGGTTGGTTGTGTAGGTGGAAGTCCCTACGCTGAGGATGCTCCCCGAAGGTGCCCCCGTTCGGATAGTTCCTGCGGCTCCGTTAGAGCCGGGCGTGTAGGTAGAGGTTCCCGTGCTGAAAAGGTAGTTCTTCGTGTTATTGCTGTCCCAGCTGTTATTGCCGTCATTAAAAGCGGCTTCCAGTTGGGAGGCAGACCCGATATCGACGGTAATTTTAGCATAGCCGCTAATCTCGGCATCCTGCATTTTCACACCGGGTACGGCAGTCCAGTTTCCGCCAGCCGGGCGGTAGTGAATGTAAGGCGAGTTAAAGCCTTTTTTGTAGTATACCGTTACCTTATTAGTTGTACCGCCGCCATCCCCGGGAACCGTGCCCGATGGAGCGCCTGATGTGATCGTTCCCGCATTGCCGCTGTTACCGGGCGTGTAAGTAGAAGTGCCCGTGCTGAAGGAGTAGTTTTTGGTGTTGTTGCTGTCCCAGCTGTTATTGCCGTCATTAAAAGCGGCTTCCAATTGGGAGGCAGACCCGATATCGACGGTAATTTTGGCATAGCCGCTAATCTCGGCATCCTGCATTTTCACACCAGGCGCAGCAGTCCAGCTTCCGCCAGCCGGACGGTAGTGAATGTAAGGCGAGTTGAAGCCTTTTTTGTAGTATACCGTTACCTTGTTGCCTGTACCGCCACCGTTATCGCCGGGTTTGGCCTTGTTTACGATATACTGTTTGAATCCACTCATCTCACCGGTTGGTGAACCGTCGTTGTTGACGAGATTGTTGAGGCGTAAAAGTGTAAAGCCGTGATAACCGAACTTTGTGATTTTTTCTTCGATTTTTTGAAAGCCGCTACCGCCAGTCGGGAGTGCATTCTCACCATTTAGGCGAACACCCTTGGCATTAGCGATCGAGGAGACAGTATCTACTAATGTGGACGGCAAGGAATAATTCGGTGCTGTACCACTGTCGTTCATCTCCAGAGCAGTAAAGGTCAAATCCAGATCCGCATCTTTGAACTTCTCGATGAGACGGTTGTAATCATAATATCCACCTGCTTGCTCTGTGCTGTGAGGCATGGCAGGATTGTTCATCTGCCAGTGCAGACCGGAAATCTTGGCTCCGATACGGACACCGAACACGGAATCGAAGTTTTTGTGTGCAGCAGCTCCGATGACGCCCAGATGCTTCTCAAGCACGCTTTGGTACCACGACAGAAAATCCTTCCCATACGTGGAATTATACCCGCCGTTCGTGTAAAATCCGTCCCCGTCAGTCGGCGGATTGATTTGGCTAAGGCTGCTCAGCTTGGTACCCCAGGCTGCATTAATCTTGTCCATTGATCCATACTTTTCATTCATGGCCGTGCGGAACGCATTTTTGGCTGTTTCAGTGTAGGCTTGGAATTTGCCCCGTGCAGGATAACTCCATCCCGCTGCCGGATAGTATGAAGGATATCGCAATTCTCCAGAGGGCCCACCGCTTAAATAAATTTTGGGAATGATGCTTTTGTAGCTAGCAAAGGTTTGAGCAAATGAGGCATACAGCTCGTCATATTGTTTACCAGTCCCGCTCCATAATGGAGAGAGGGCTTCGTTATTGGCGAAACCGCTTTCATCCTTGAACTGCATTTCATCTGCACTGCCCTTGCTAGACAGCCAGCTTGGCAGCGGGATGTTGCAATCATCCCCCACATTTCCCCCACACTTATGCGTAGAGATAATAGGAACCCACTTCAGCCCCACTTCTTTTACGGCATCTGCATAGGTCTTGTAGTAGCTCCAATCGAACTGGTTATCTCCTGCGCTCTCCACATGGCCCCACCAGACGTCGGTGGTAATGGCATATACACCGTTACTTTTCAGCGTTTGCAGTTGCTTTTTGAAGGCACCCCAGTCATTAATTTTCGCCAACGGTCCCATGACAGAAGCTTGAAAATCATCAGCAACCGCGGCGCTCGCCGTATTGGAGGGTGAGCCAATGAAGGCGGTCAGAGATAGCACAAGGCTTAGCAGAATCAGGCACCCTTTGTTCCATAGACTTCGATACAAGGTCAAACCGATCATCCTCCCCAAAGCATAGTCTAATTCGACAACATTTTGTAAACGTCTACAAAAACAGTATAAAGCAAGCGGTTGCACAAAAAGAAGAATTTATTGCACACTCAGAGTGGACAAATATGACATTTTACGTAAGCAACCGTGTGCTTAAAAGTTTCCAGGCAAAAAAATAAGGCATAGGTCTGAGTAAGACGCATGCCTTTTAGTGATGTGCGGATAGCCAATGCCAGTATAGGAGAAAGTGAACCTAAGCGTATAAAAGCCTTGTTCCAGTCTGTATGAAAGTATTGCCGAGGCAGCTTGCTTAATAATTGCTTGCTTAATAAATAGGGCGATTCTTCTGGTCGGCAATGCCGCTTTTACGGTAGAAATACGTATTGATCCGATCCCGCCATTCTTTGGCATGCTCTGCCTGATGCTCCAGCCGCTTCAGCACCTGTTCATACATGGCATCATTCAATTGCCCTCGTAGACTAACCCATGTGTCTCGGAGATGGGCCGCACGTTCTGCACCTTCAAAATGGGTATCATAAATGTGCTGTATGACAGTTTGGCCGGAGTGGAGCAAGTGTGTATAAGGAACATGGTGAAAGAATAAGAGCAGCTCATCCGGGCAGGTGTCCGTAGATTCGTAGATATCGGCAGGAGGAGAAAAGTATTGTCCCGCATAGCCCGTTCCGGTTGCGGTCGTGCGATCTACCCCGATCCCCCGGCAATCAGCAAAATGGTAGGTGCCCCACATGGAATATTCGTATCCGTCTACATCCGGCCCATAGTGGTGATCGGGACTGACCATCCAGCCGACCCCGAGAGGGGCGGTGTAGGATTCGTAGATATTCCATGAATCGAGCAGCATCTGCTTAATGGTAGAAATTAAATCTGTGCCGCCGTCGCTATTCCCTTGTCTGCCAAACGTCAGCCGAACCCACTCATCAGCGATTTCGTCTGCGGACAGATCCGGGTCCCATGCCAACCGACCATAGCCATAAAGATTGGACTGAGCGAGCAAATGTCCGGTCCAATTGGTGTGTGCACCAATATTGGATACAGCGGCTATTCCATAGTTGGTATGCTTGGGAGAACGCAGAGCGCCACTCACGATACGCTTGATGGTGGAGCCTTTTCCTTGGGCGTAGGTGTCAAAATCCAATACTTCCTTCCATTGGGGAACAAGGTAACATAGATGTTTCTGTTGCCCGGTGTACTCTTGCGCAATTTGAAATTCCAGCAGTACCTGAGTGGATTCCAGCGCACCGAACAGGGGGGAGACAGGCTCCCGCACCTGAAAATCCATGGGACCATTTTTGATCTGTAAAATGACATTTTCCCGAAACAGCCCATCCAGTGGTTTAAAATGATCAAAGGCTGCGCGGGCCCGATCCGTCTTGCGATCGCGCCAGTCCTGCTTGCAGTTGTAGACAAAGCAGCGCCAAATCACACGTCCGCCATAGGGCTGCAACGCATCTGCCAGCATATTGGCTCCATCGGCGTGATGGCGCCCGTAGCTGAACGGTCCGGGCCGATTTTCGGAATCGGCTTTGACCACAAAACCACCCAGATCAGGAACGGCGGCGTAAATTTCCTGGGCTTTGGTCTGCCACCATTCAGCTACAACTGGTTCCAAGGGATCGGCGGTGGTTAACCCGCCGAGCTGAATAGGACTGGCATAGTTAATGCTCAAGTAGATCTGTATGCCATAGGCGCGAAATACCGCAGCTACTTTAGCCACATCCGGTAGGAATTTATCTGTAATCAGCTCGGTTTCTACCTGATGGACATTCACATTGTTAATGGATAGCGCTTGAATGCCTACAGAAGCGAGTAGACGGGCATAGTCTCGCAGGCGCTCCATATTTGTAGTAAAGGCATTATTGTCGTAGAAAATAGAGCCACCCGCATACCCGCGTTCAATACTACCATCCATGTTATCCCAGTGGTTGATCATGCGGATGGGATTAGCAGGGTTGGATAATTGGTCTAGAATGGGGACGTGCACTGATTCGGTGGTGGGCTTCAACTTCCCGTCTAGTCCTCCCTGCAGATAGCGCAGCAGATGAAAGACTCCGTACAATACGCCTTTGGAGGTCTGCCCCGCGATTGTAACGTACTGTCCCTTGATATCATCGTTACCGTGCGAAGCTGAATATGCCAGATCTGGCATCTCTATCCCGCGAATTCGGTAGCCTTCTGCGTTCACTTCTGCCTGTTCTTTTGCGCTGAATCGTTCTGCGACCAAAGGCTGCTCTGGGAACGTACCCAGCGCAATGAATGGCGTATTCACAGGAACGGCGCTGATCTTCGGCTGCTGTCCAAACATGGAGGTCAATCCGTGCTGAAGCTCACTCGCAGCCGATTGAAGCACTTCATCTGTCCCATGGACCACGATAACCCTGCACCAAGCGGGCAACTTTTCTACCTTACTATTGCGGCTGTAATGCAGCCAAGCCGCATAGCCGCTCTCTTTTGGTATATCCATAAGCTTGCTCATATTGGAGCCTCCTTTTGGGCAGGTGAAGATGATCCTCAGACATGCTGTTCCTGATCCTGACTCATATGCTGAGGGAGAGTCAGACGGTTTCCGTTGCCTTCATACAGCCACAAAATAGCGGTAACTCCGCGCGGATAATATTTACTGCCGTGGGCAATGCCAGAGAGTATCTGATCGCTCCAGCACCAATAGGATTCCTCAGGGTGAAGGAGCCATGAGACGTGGGCAGCGTCTGCGGCCTGCCCAGCTTCTTCCCAAGGCAGCTCCAGCAGCTCGCGGGCAATAAACTGTGACAGATAGATTTTGCTCAGCCAGGAGTTGTTACTGGTCGAGGACAGCTTCCAGCCTCCGTCTTCAAACAGACAAACTCCCGGTACCAGTACAGTTTCCAAATGACGCCGCAGTGCTTGGATATATCTACCGAACCGTCCATCAGGCTTAAGCGCAGCCTCACATCCTGTAAAGTAAGGGAAGATCAGCCCCTCAATGGCAGGAATAATCTGCGAATCATTACCTTCCTTAATAACTGCAGGAATATAGCCCTTGTCTGTCATATGTGCTGTGATCGCTGCTGCGCATTTGTCCGCCTGTAAGCCAGCCTCCTGTGAGAGGGAGTTAAGCCCTTTTGAGGCAAATATCTTTTCCAGTGCAACATATACCGCCCAGCATTTGCTGCCTAGATAAATGTTGTTGCGGGACTGACCCAGAGATACGTCCAGACTGTCGTAGGTCGTAATTTCCGCGCCTCCCTGGGTTCTAGAGCTGTCCAAGCCCATCAAGCCGTTTCGTTGTGCCGGGTCGGGGTGATCCCGCCGCAGCATGCTTTCGAAACAGTCACACAAGACAGGCAGCATACGTGTTGTAAATGACTGATCCTGTGTCTGCTCGATATATACCGTGGCGCAGCAAAGCCAGTTCACCAGTTCCTCATGGCTCATGTAAGAGAAGCAGTCGTCAATCCCAGCCAGCTCATAACAGGAGTACCCCTGCCGGGAGAACACGTTTGCGACGCCCATATCATGCGTAAACGTGATACCACCGGTATAGGTCTGTTCCTCTCCTGGAAAGCGTACCTCATCCCGATAGCTGTACCTTTGGACAAACCACTCCAGCTCGTTGCGTACCGTCCATGGATTTAAAATCAATTCATAGTAGAGCTGATCTGCCGTCAAATCGAGTGTATTCATCATCCGATACTCGCCTTCGTTCACAACCCAGATCGGTTCTCCGTCCGCTTGGTGAATAAGCAGTTGGGTACTGCCATAGTAGCTGTGGATCGCCTGAGCGAGCATAAATTCCTGATCCGGGCTCAGGTCGGCCGACTCCATCCAGCGATTAGCCTTAACACAGGCTGCGGTCAGGTCTGAAAAATGCTTCAACGCATAGCTTCCCACGTCTTCAATATCCTTGAACAGCTGGGTATAGTAATACGACGCTTCGATGCCTGTTGTCACAATGCCGCCACGATAGAAGCATATGGCGAAGGTATATGTGCGCTTCTCACCTGCGGGAACGTCCATCAGAAGCGCACCCGTTACGCCCAGGCCAAAGGATAAATTCTCGGCCATGGTCTCTCCAAGCAGTTTCTCCATTGTAAATCCGCTGGCAGGCACCGCTTCACTGCTGTTGGTCACAATGGCTGTGCTGCGTCCTTGGCCGATGCCTGTGAGTCTTTCCCCCAATTGGGTAGAATCAGTAGCGTCCCTGCGCGGATCTTCTCCTATAATGCGTATGCCGCTATACGGATCACTGCCCTGATAGCCGAAAAAAGCTTTTCGCGCTGCAGTCCCCTGTGTGTTATCGACGGTTAGCTCGGCGAATACCGCCGGGACCAACGCTGCCCGCAGCTCATCCATACCCGCGGTTCCCGGCTCAGGCACCGGGCGAACAGGAGAGTACAGCCGGAACGTCAAATCGCCAGCCTGCCATGTATCCGTTCCTGCTTTTAGCTCACGGGTAATGTCTGAATCGGCAAAGGCCATAAGCTGCGGTTCCGTTCGTTTACCCTTTTTCTCCACGTCGTAGCGGGCACTTTCATCCTGTGTGGATGCAAAAAAGGGAAGCGCCTCGTATACTCCGCCATCTCTGGATTGCAGCCCGATATATACATTTTCATCGGCAGGCTTGCTCAGCTCCAAACCAAGTCCGCCGCGATTGCCCTTAAACCCAAGCGTAAAGCTGGAAAAAGAACCGATAGGTGCATGCTGTGTGTTATAGAATATATTTTTCGACATATAATGAAACCCCTTTCATAATAAAGTTTAACTTTGAGTAACTTCACTTAGAGCCTAGCATGTCATGTGGTGGGGAACCATTGTCAAATCGCTCAACTATTTATCCAAATCGCGCTGAAAGCGATATACTGGAGTATATCCATGCAAGTAAGCCAGGAGGGAAAACATGTCGACACCACGTTTACCGAAGAGCCCCCATCATCCAGACCTTACAGTTGCCGGAGAGGAATTCTTTTTTCCCGATGTGCGGACCACAGTCAATTTGTTTGCTATTCATACACGAAGTGTCGGAAGAGAGTGGAGCTATCCGCCACACGAGCATCCTCAATATGAGATTAACATCGTGCTTGCGGGAGAACAGATCATGGTTGTAGATGGTCGCAGCTATACCCAGCGACAGGGTGATCTGGTGCTGCTGCGACCGGGGATTGTCCACTCCAGCCATAGTAACGGAGAGGGATTTACGTATTTTTGTATGCATTTCGACATTGATGATAAGCTGTTTCTCTCGCTCCTGAGTCGTCTGGAGCAGGTGCTGTTTCCAGCTGAAGGAACAGTGGCAGGGCAGATGGGACCAGCCCTGGGCAAGTTGCTCGATCTTTCAACGCCGGAAGACATAGGAGTAGGTAGTGATTCGGTGGCAAAGCGAATGCGGATTCAATCTGCTGTGTTTGAACTGTTCGCGACGTTGTGGGAGGCTGTATCCAGTGAAGCGGCCCATTTGCCGGGGCGTGGATATGTGCAGGCAGAGCTTGCCCATCAGATTGCCAGTCGTCTTCAGGGCAGAGTGAATCAGCCTTATGGACAGGCTGGCTCGGTAGAAAAGCAGGATGGGATCGAGGGGATTTCATCCGAGCTAGGTATTAGCGTGTCCCATTGTAATCGTGTATTCCGTAGCGTTTTCGGCGTATCTCCCCGTGTATATCTATCCGGGCTTGTGCTGCATGAGGCCAAGTTGCTGTTGGCTGATCCGCAATGGTCGGTGCAACAAATTGCCGATATGCTCGGCTATGAGGATATTGCGCATTTTAGCAGACAGTTCAAGCGCTGGTCGGGCCAATCGCCGACATCCTATCGCAAAAGCACGGTGCAGGAAAGCCTATTCGAATAAAAATAAGTATGTCTTTAAAATAGTTATGATATAATCCTTATAAAGGAGCTGAGAATAATATGAATTTACATAATCAACGTGTCGTCGTGATTGGCGGCAGTGCAGGTATAGGGCTGGCAACAGCCATAGAAGCAGCAAAGCAAGGGGCAAGCATTGTGATCGCTGGGCGTTCCGCAGAAAAGCTGGAGCAGGCGAAGAAGGTCATCCCTGCCGAATCGGTGGAAACCTTCCAACTGAATAATCAGATAGAGGAAGAGGTTCAAGCGTTTTTTGAAAAAGTCGGAGCATTCGACCATCTGTTTACACCGGGTGCCAGCTACACGCGTGGTCCGATCACGATAGACACGGAAAAGGCTAAAACCCCGTTCGAAGGCAAATTCTGGCCGCAATATTTTGCTGCCAAGCATGCGGTACCACATATCTCCAAGGACGGCTCGATCGTCCTCATGTCCGGGGCTTTCAGTCAACGACCGATGGGGTTTGGTGCTACATATGGAGCGGCTAACGGCGCGATTGAAAGTTTGGGCAAGGCGTTGGCAGTAGAATTGGCCCCAGTACGGGTTAATGTCGTATCTCCTGGCACGATCTGGAGAGACGGCCCTGAGGGTGAGCAGCGGGCACAGGCTTTTGAGGAATACAAGGAAGTAACCTTGCTCCGTCGAGTGGGGTATAATGAGGAAATCGCACATACTGTGTTGTATCTGATGACAAACAAGTTTACCACCGGAAGCGTGCTGTTCCCAGATGGCGGTTATACGCTGATCTAATCCGACAGGCGGGAATCAATTTTTAAACAAAAAACGGTTCAACACCATACAAAGTGTTGAACCGTTTTTTTTTATGATAACAGGCTTGGCCCTCTTGCAAATCTTTAGCTTTGCACATTTAACCCTTTATATTTTCGCAAAATACGTGGATAAATCACTTTAGACCCGATGCATACCATCGCCAGCATGGCGAACAGCAAACCGCTCCACAGCGTCCCATGGATCCCCGCTCTGGCAATAAACCATCCCCCTGCCAGCGAGCCCAGTGAGACCCCTAGGTTAATAAACGAGATATAAAGACTGTTGGCAAACGCGGGAGCTTCTTTGGCCTCATCAATCACCCAAATCTGGGCGACAATCAGTCCGCTGGTATGAACGGCCCCCCACACGATAATGATGAAGAGCGTAGGGATAAATGAAGAACTGATCCCGTACAACAGCAAATAGGTGCCCCCCAAGAATACTGGATGAAAAAGAGCGGTGCGTACCTTATGCAAGCCCATGAGCTTGCCAGCCAACAGATTGCCGAGCATTCCGCCGATGCCGAAAATAATAAGCAGAAAACTGATAACATTGCTGCTCATCCCTGTATTTTGCCCCAAATATTCGGCAGAATAGCTATACACCGAGAACATAGCTGCAAAAATAAAAGTAGCCGCCCCGATATTGAGCCACAGCGATACCTTACGCAAAATGCCAAGCTGCTTCCGATAGGAGAACATTTCGGCTTGTGGTGTATCCGGCAGCATAAATAAAATACCGATCCCTGCAATCCCATTCGCTACCGCAGTAAACCAGAAGGAGGCCTCGTATGAAAATTGATTGGCGATATAGGCCGTAATTGGAATACCGAGTACCATCCCCATGCTCGTGCCGAGAAAGGCTTTGGCGGAAGCTTGCGTTGCTTTTTCCGGGGGATACAACGCAGTGGCGGCGACAAAGGCAAGCGAGAAATACACCGGGTGAAACAGAGCCGGAATGATACGTAAAATTACTAGTAGATAAAAGTTGGATGTATAGGCTGACAGCAAGCTTGTTATGGCAAAAACAAACAACGACATTGTCATGATTCGCTTGCGGTTAAACCTGGACATCCATAGCACCATGAAGGGACCGAACAGCGCGATGATCAATGCAAATGAACTGACAAGAAACCCGGCCTGGGCTGCCGTAATATGAAAACGTTCAATGATGACCGGCAAAATGCCAACGACACCGAACTCGATCGTGTATACGCCAAATAGGCCAAGCGCAATGAAAAGCAGGGGCTTACTATATTTCATTAGTTTCATTCCTTCTCCACTTCTTCCTGCTTTACGTCCTTGATTTTGCATGCTAATATTTCATTAAATCATAAAATAATAAGGCAATATTCGGAATATTACATAATAATAATTGTGTTTTTGTAATATTACCTTGGACTTAAGGAGATGGATTTGATGGATCAAGTGGATCATAAAATTTTGTTGTGTCTACAAAACCAGGCGCGTATCTCCATGACCGAGCTGGGTAAGGAGGTTGGACTTTCCCAGCCTGCCGTAACGGAAAGAGTGCGGCGCATGGAGGATAAAGGCATCATCGCCGGGTATCGTGCCATAGTTTCACATGAGAAAGTTGGAAAGCCGATCATGGCTCACGTGCTCGTGCACACGAATCAATGCAATTCATTTGTTGAGTTTTGCCAATCTGCACCTGAAGTCATTGAGTGCCATAGAATCAGCGGCGAGCAAAATTACTTACTGAAAGTCATGGTTGAGTCTATGCTCAAGCTGGAGCAGTTCGGGGATGAGTGTGGAAAGCACGGGCACTCTACCACGTTAATTGTCCTGTCCTCGCCTGTAGACCATAAACATGTAACCCCCACTTTATTAGACCCTATTTGAGCTACCGTAAATGGCTTGGCAAAGCTCGGTTGTAAACGGACCTGACATCCCTTCAAATGCTGTATTGGTAAAGGCGACCACACTGAGTCTTAGTGCGGGATCAACGAACCACGAATGACCGTAAGCTCCTCCGAGACGCCACGTTCCGGGTGATTCTGCTGTTCCGCTTTCGTCGGGATTTTGGAGTACGGTGAATCCCAGTCCAAAGCCCCGCCCCGGCCAGCCTGCCAAGGGAAGGTTCCCGGTCTGGATGGTGCCCATTTCACGGACCCATTCCTCTGAAAGTAACGGATTGCCGCCGTTTCGCAGTGTTTCCAGCAGCCGCATGAAATCTTTTGCGCTGCCGATCATACCAGAGCCACCAGAGTGGAAAGCCGTGGGATCAAAGGCTCGTGCAGGCTGAAAACGAAGTCCTGCGGTGCCTTCAAAAACCTGCGCAACCTCAAGCTCGCGCATCCGCCGGGGTTCTGATATATCGTTGACATAAGGAGCCGCAAGCCGTCCAGCATCCGCGACCGCGAAACTGGTGTCGTGCATACCGAGAGGTTCTGTAACGAGCTTTTTAACAGCTGCATCAAGGGTTGTGCCACATACACGGCTAATGATCGCGCCGAGCACATCAGTAGCAATCGAATATCCCCATGCTTTACCCGGTGTATATAACAGAGGCACAGAAGCCAAACGTTGCAAGTTCTCTTCCAGCGTAAGATTTGAAAAATCCATGCCATCTGATACGCCTGCACGATGATAGGGACCACCGCCTTCTTCCTCTAAAAAGCCATAGGTCAACCCGGCAGTATGTGTCAGCAATTGGCGTACTGTAATGGAGGGCTGCTCACCACTGATTAATCGGGGGCGAAAATCGGGCAACCAGCGTTCAATAGATTCATCGAGCTTAATCAAACCTTGGGCTGCCAAAACCAAAGCCGCAGTCGATACAATCGGTTTGGATACAGAAGAAAGCCGAAATAAAGCATCCTCATGCATAGGACGTTGTTCTTCTCGATCAGCCAGCCCCGCCGCTCGGACATACACGGGTGAACCATCCATATATATCATGACGACTGCGCCGATCAGGCGCTTCTCGGCAAGGGTTTGATCTATAACTGCATTTACACGTCCGTCCAGACCAGCTTGTATCGCAAAAACTCTATTATCCAAACTCATAAATATCTCATCCTCTCTATGATCCAGCGGTTACCGCTTGATGGAACTTAGTTTACAGGATGGGAAGACGACATTACATAAGGTAACAAAGGTGTTCAGTGAGTATTAACGTTAAAATAAAATTATATTAAAAGAATGGCCTTGGATTTAAATGAACCTCCCTCCTCTGGTTGAATAGGGGTGTATTTAGTATTTAATCATGCTAATAACTCCCATAAAAAAGATGATAAGCAATAAAATAGTAGTATGTATTGTTGTTCCAAAAGATGGTACTATGGTGATATGAGAAGGAAAACATTTCATAATATTATTAGTTTTTGAACTACATAGCTTCATTTACTAGGTTCTAGACCCCAGAGTTCACATTGAAAGGGTGGTTTATTCATGGAAATCACACCTACGATAAGAGCAGAATTAGAAAAGTTTCTAATGCAAAAAGACATGAGCAAGACCGAGTTTGGACATACTGCAGGATTGAACCCAGGTACCGTGAGTGGTATTGTAACGGGCAATCGGTCCATTTCTGTTAATCAATTGGACCGTATAACTTTAGCGATGGAGCTACCAGCAGACCATTTCTATGACCGATATGTTGAGGAATGTGTGGAAGAGGCCCCGCTGAACTGGCGAAGAATTAGTCCTTTTCTGTACCGCTGCGTGGAGCTTGACCGACTCGATTGCTTGCAGCGCGTTGTATTTCTATTGCTGGATAATCCAATATATCCTCCGTTACTCTTTGAAGTAGCCGAGGATATTTTTAAAGAAGGCCACAATGAAGCAGCTGCGTTCCTTTATAAAAATGTGGCTGATAGTGAAAAGCAGCAGCATTCCGAACGACTTGCGGTGTGCCAGTATCGCTTGTTTAAACTCACGATTGGGAAGGATCAAGCGATTAATCTCAAGGCCGCTACCCTTTTTGAACCATTTATCGGACGGCTTAATGAAATGGAGCAACTAGATGGTTTGAAAGACTTAGTGAATGTATACAGATCATTGAGCCAGTGGGACAAGGTATATATATTTGCTGAGGAAATGGGACGACTAGGGAAAATTCAATATGTTTTGGCTCATAACCCCAAACGCGAGATACAACAGTCACTAGAGCAACTAAGTAGACCACTTTTTGTATATATAGCTTATTCTGATCTGATGTGTGCAAATGCATGTGATGCAAAAGGTAATTATGCACAAGGCTTAGAGCATATCCGTGCTTATACTGATTTAAGCTGGGTGAAGGAGCGAGATCCGGATACACTTCATTGGCTTGGTTTGTTTCAGCGTTGGGCGAAAATCAATACCTACGTGAACAAGCTCATGTCAGGAGACAGTAGTGTGCTGCCAGAGTATGTAGAGTATATGGCAGGCGAACAACACATTTTTGCTGAACTCTTAAATGTCATAGAGGCCGCTAATCGTTACAACATAGATGTGGATCATATTCTTCAGCGATTTGAGTTTCAAATTGCAGCTTATCGTGAGCCGTCATCTGCCGACATGTATACTCAACAAGTTTTACCAGAAGAATACGTGCGGTTTTGGTACAAACTTGCTAAGTACAGCCTAAATAAAGGTAGATATCCATATGGTTTCAAATGTTTAATAAACGCTTTTGAAAAAGCTGTTACAATAAATCATGTACTACTTATTTCCAACTGTTCAGGTTTGTTTGATCGTTTCAGAGCGTACGTCGCTCCTGAAACACTGGCTCAGTATGAAAAAATGTCTCAGGAGGTGTGGGAAAGAAATGATCAAAAAGATGGCTTTCTTCTTGACGGTAACTAGCTTATTGCTGGTATTCGCAGTACCAGTTCAAGCTGGGCATCCAAGCTCTAGCACAATCCAAACTCAAGGGCACATTGGCGGAGCTTGAGCCAAGCATCATTACCATGGACCAGCTTATATGCTGGTCTTTTTTTGTTTTATTTTGCCGATTCCTGAATGGAAAAATGGATGATTCATATTTACCCATTCCACCCTAAAATAAGATTCAATAGGAGGGATATGGATGAATATAGATAAAACGTTAAATCAGCAATTAGAAAATGCAAGACAGCGGCTTTATGATCTATATAACCAGTATGGTTTCGAACATGCCTCTGTGCTTGAGCAATCTATGCTTTTGGACGAACTCATTAACCAGCACAACCGTATCTTCCAACCCTCCTTATGCAAAACTAATTCTTCTAACGAGTAATGGAACTGATTATATCATGTCATCTATAAAATGCCTTATATGAAATAAAAATACATCTGAAAGTCAAAAAATGTAATGAGTTACGTCGGAAAGGCTTGATGCGCGGCAGTTATGGTCTAATTTCACAAAAAGCACTCCTTCTGAAACAAGAGGAGTTTCGAGTTTAAGTAATAATGAGTTCCATAAATCCGTTTCTACTAGAAAAGGAATGATGTAGTGTGTTGAAAAAAGCAGTTCATACTATACTCTTTGCTGTGATTCTCTTTGTAACCGTAGAACAGGCAAATGCTGCACTCCCTAAATATTTGTACAATCTTGTCCTTAAAGTAAACAATGTTGATGTTACATCTGATGCAAATCCTTATATCGAACGGGCAACCGATACAACGTATGTTCCTATTAGATTTGTATCAGAAAGTTTGGGTGAAAGTGTAAGTTGGAATGGAGAGAAGCAGGAGGTTACAGTCCGTTCTGAAAATGATAAAATCGTACGTCTGACTATTGGAAGTAAAGTAGCTTTTGTAAATGGTAAAGAAAAAATAATGCCTGGTACGCCTGTTATGCCAGTATCGCCTAATCGTGTGATGGTGCCTCTCAGGTTTGTTTCAGAGGTTATGGGTGCGACTGTAGACAGTACCCTGAAAAATGAGACTACATATGTAAACATTACTAAACCATAAGGAAAGTACCAACTACAAATGAGAAATGTTGTGATCAATATGATTCCTTCATCTCCTGACTACAGAAGGTCGAGTACGAGCCTGAGAAGGTAGATAATATTTTGGAAGATAATTTCAAGTGATTTTAATTTTTCAATTTTCTAATCAAACGGTCCAAAGCGTATCCAATGAGATACCAGAAAACTAGTGTAGTGAAGTAAACAATGGCTATGGGGATGTCTGCCTCTCGCACAAATCGAAATGATTCATACATCCAAACCAACGGACTAATAATAGCTAATAGTATATTGTAGTCGTCGTACCCCGTAATATTTACAGTAATAACTAGACATGAGATTAGGACCAGCCAAACACGAAAAGATTTCATTGCCTATACCTCCATTCCATTCTAAAAACAAGAAGCCGCAAGAGGATGAACAGCATCCTGATCGTAGCGGCTTCTTCGGATTCTTTTTCTCTACACTTTTTTCACTGGACGTAACACTGCGTAGCCGTAAACTTCTGGGAAATGCCGCTGATAATCCTGCTTCGTTTCCTCATCCCATTCATACCCCAGGCTGCTAGGGTCAAAGTTCCAAGCCTTCTCCTCCACCGTTCTCATAACGTCTCCATTGTTTTTTAAATAATCGAAGGGTGGGTGGAAAAACACCAGGTAATCTGATTCGGGGATGTCCCGGCACTTCATTCCTGCGGGGATCTCTCCGGCATAGTCAGCGGCAACCGGTATTCCATAGAGATAGCCCTTCTGACCATCCTGATAGAACCAGCCCGCAGTTTGGCCCAATTGTTCGGGAAGCTTGAGATGAGACATGCTTTCCAATGTTCCGCAAATTTCATCACAATTGTGACCGTTTCTCCAGAAATCACCGTAGTTTCGTGAAGAAGTATCCCAAATTCCAATAAATTTGTGTGCTGGTATACGCTCGATTTTGACTTCAGCTTCTTGCAAATGATCCTTAACCATCTTATCCCGCTCCTTCAAATGGTAATGATAAGGAGAGAATACCTCAACACGAATGGCTAACGGAATAGGTCGGGGCTCCTTCTGGTATACAGCCGGAGTTACCTCAAACGCTTTTACAAATGCCCGTGTAAAAGCCTCCTGTGAAGAAAACCCATACTTTACTGCAATATCGAGGATACGGACATTGCTATCCCGGAGTTCCAGTGCAGCACGGCTAATCCGGCGCATCCACACATAATCCCTTAACGTCATTCCTGTAAGAGAATGAAACTGTTTTGTACAGTAGTAAGGGGAGTAGCCTAACTGATCGGACATTCTCAACAACGAAGGTGCTGAAGTAAGATTATTATCAATCCAATCGATCATGAGCTGAACCATTTCGTTCCATTCGTACACGAGGGTTCCCTCCTTTCGACTCCATCTTAACAGCCGGAATACAGGAATATTTGACTTGAGTTGCATGCACTCTTTTGTATTCATGAACTTTAATCAAGGGCTATGTTAGTCCCTGTTGTCTTATTCTATTTTACTCCTCTACATAACGGATATATGGGCGTTGAAAGTACCTTTGATCAGACACGAAATAATATTGTTTGCCTATAACCAGAGGAGGGATCACAGACTTTGAGGAAATATATAATTCTTTATATTCACTTCCGTTAGAAGCATCTCTCTGTATGACCAAGTAATCATCTGTAGTTTTAACTAATTTAGCGGTTTCTGCTGAGTGATGACCTGAATAATAATAAATCCAGCTGAAAATCAGTGAAAAAAATATAATTCTTAGAATAGTTGCAGCCGTTTTATTCTTTGTAATCAACATTCGCGCAAACCTCCCATAATCCATTCTTTCATTTGTAATAAAATATGCATGATTGGTTATTTAACCTGTTTATGTATATTGTAAGGTGTATGATCCGATGATGAAAGTAACTTTCACACAAAAAGCCTATCTGCCAAAACAACGGCAGATAGGCTTTATAACATAAACGTCCACTATACTTCGTGTTTATACGCAGTCTGTGCCTCTACATTACAATTGCACCGACCACACATTCCCTATTATCAGTTATCCCTACGCTGACGTGCGCGGGCTTCGCCGCCTTTACGGCCAGCTTCTTCCCTACTCATTTTCCCGTCGCTATCACTCTGGTTTGAATTGCCACGGGCTTCACCGCCCTTGCGTCCGATTTCCTGATAGAAGTCCTTGTCATGATTTTTGGAAGTGGCTTCGCCACCTTTTTCGCCAATTTCCTGATAAAATTCTTTGTCGTGATTTTTAGCAGTAGCTTCTCCACCTAAACGTCCTGCCTCTTCGCGACTCAGTTTGCCATTTTGGTTGTTGTTAGCCATGTTCAATCACTCCTCATCGAATTTTAGTAAAGCGTGTTCGTGTATCTATTAACCTTCATGTCAGGAATTAAACATGTCTACTTTTTTATAGAAGCTGGTAAATAACTGGATATATCCGCCTCGATCAGCGTTCCCATGCTTCTGTGTTCAATTGTTGCTGGCGGGTAAATAATGCCGGATAAATGAACAAGCTTAGCAGCACGCTGGTCAAAATAGCAGAGGTCATGGTAGTAAATACGATTAGCAATTGCAAACGCACGGCGGCAATCGGATTGGCACCTGCGATGATTTGTCCGGTCATCATGCCGGGAAGCTGGACAAGCCCTAACGTTTTCTGCCCCTCGATGGTTGGAATCATACTGGAACGTATGCAATCCTTGAGTATAGGGAAGATGGCTTGTCTAGGCGTGCCGCCTAGCGCCAGAATGAGCATGATTTCAGGCTTGCGCAGCAGGACTTCCGACTTGAGCCGGGACACCAGCAGGCTGGACAAAATCATGGAGCTGCCAATGATCATGCCGCTAATCGGAATCATATATCGGGCTGTCGCCGGAATAATATGCAGGCCAATCAGGAACGCCTGCGTAACGATTTCCACACACAGCAGCGTCAGGAATGACTTCCACATGAGACCGGGGATAAATCGTCCTTTGCGCGCAACATTTTGTGAGGCTACGGTAATCATGAGCAGAATGAATAATACGATAAATCCGTAGCTTTGCATCCCAAAAATCAAATGCAATACATATCCAATCGCCAGCAGTTGAACCGACGCTCTGATTGTGGCGATGATAATGTCTCGGTCCAGACCGAGTTTGAAGGATTTGGACATGACGATGGCGATAAATACAAAACCGAGAGAGAGAATCAAGGCAACAATCGTCATACCCATTCTCCTGCTACAAACTTGCGGGTCTCACTATGCTGCGGAGCATTAAAAAACGTCTCCGTATCCGCTTGTTCTACCAGTCTTCCGTCGATCATCAGCCATGTTTGGTGGCCTACCCTGCGGGCTTGTTCCATATGATGCGTAATCCAGATCATCGTTGTTCCCTCTTCTTTGTTCATTTGCAGCAGCAGTTCCTCAACCTCTTTGACCGAGGCAGGGTCCAGTGCAGAAGTAATCTCATCCAGCAGTAAAATATCCGGGCGGTTCGCGAGCGTCCGCGCCAAGGCCAAGCGCTGTCTTTGTCCACCGGACAGTTCCTGTGCCTTTTGTTCCAACAGGTCGCGGGTGAGTCCTACGCGTTCCAACAGGCCGGCAGGATCATCCAGCACTGTACCGTGCAGCCGTTCTACGGTTTGGAGATTGTACAGGACAGTTCCCTGAAGCATGGGGGCATCCTGAAAAACCAATGCTACTCTCCGTCTCAGTTCAGAGATCTCCCACTCCGATATAGGTTTGCCGAGGACACGGATGTCCCCTTCATCCGGTGTCATTAGGAGGTTGCACAGTGAAAGCAACGTGCTTTTACCAGACCCCGATGGACCGACCAACGTGGTGATTTTGCCGGGGGAAACTTTTGCTGTAATCCCGTTCAGAACCGCACGTTGCTGTCCAGACCCGGTGAAATATTTGATGATGTGATTGAATTCAATAGCTGGAAGTGGCTTGGATTCCATAGATATAGCTAGCTCCTTTGTAGGGGATCGAGAAAGGGATCAGATCCGTTCTATGATCTTATTTTTTTATTATATCAGTAATGACTGCTATGCTCTTCTATAAAAGCTTTGATGCAGGTTGGCTGTTGTAAACGGCATCTTTTTTGTATAAACTAACGGGATTAGTTAAAATAGAATCTGGATCAATTCTGTATAGGTATAAGGAACCGGATTACATAGAAATTCGATGAAAGGAGACAGGATGATGTCGCCTAGAAACGGAGTAAAGCTCCAAGATATCCTGCGGGCTGCCGAGGACATTGCCAATGAACAAGGGATGGGGGATGTCACGCTCACCACGCTGGCGCAACAGCTGCATATTCGCCCTCCGTCCTTGTATAACCACGTGAACGGATTGAACGGACTGCGCCAAGTACTGGCATTGCACAGTCTCGAACAGTTGGAGGAAGCTTTGATGAGCGCAGCGGTGGGTAGAGCGGGCGAAGATGCGCTGACCGCTATGGGGAAGGCGTATATGCGGTATGCTCGCGAGCGACCCGGTTTGTATGAAGCGATGCTGTATGCAACTGATCGAAATGATACCGAAATGAGGCAGGCTGCGGATCGCGTGGCCGAGCTGGTCATTACCGTCCTGTCCAGTGGTTATGGCTTCAAGGAAGAAGATTGCATTCATGCAGCGAGGGGATTCCGTAGTCTGCTTCATGGATTCGCCTCGCTTGAACAAAAGGGCGGCTTTGGTTTACCTGTGGAGGTGGACCGGAGTATTGAGGTGATGATGGCTACCTTTTTGGCAGGTCTGAGTGTGCGGCAAAAGCGAGATGTCGAGCTTACCAAAGAAGCCTGATTTCAACCTGATGCAGCTAACATGATTGCGTCGCAGACCCGAAGGGTAAAATACATCTGTATAATGTAGATGAGAGACTGCGAATACAGGAGGGGTATGAGTGAACGTACTGGTGATTGGTGCAAATGGAAAAGTAGGCAGACATCTTGTCTGTCTATTGGGGCAAAATGAATCGCATCGCGTAAAGGCGTTGATCCGAAATTCGGATCAGGCCGAAGCGCTTGAACGTTTGGGAGCAGAAACGGTGGTAGCTGACCTCGAAGGGACGGTTGGCGAAATTGCCGCAGCTATAAAAGGCAGCGATGCTGTCGTATTTACAGCAGGCTCCGGCGGGAAAACAGGTGCAGATAAAACGCTGCTTATCGACTTGGATGGAGCGGTCAAGGCGATGGAAGCCGCCGAACAAGCAGGTATCCAACGCTTCGTTATGGTCAGCGCCCTACATGCGGAGAATCGGGAGCAGTGGCCCGAATCCATTAAACCGTATTATGTGGCGAAGCATTACGCTGACCGCCTGTTGGAAGCGAGCAAACTAGACTACACGATTCTTCGTCCGGGTGGTCTGACGGATGTTGTGGGCACCGGCAAAGTTGCTACTGGTGAGGAGCTCACCAGCCATACCATTTCCCGTGAAGATGTGGCGGCAGCGGTGGTAGCAGCGCTGGAGGAACAGCAGACGTATCATCGTGCAATTAATTTGGTGTCTGGCAGTACGCCTATTGCTGAGGCAATCCGGCTATAATTACGGATGAAGTTGTTGCACAGAGGACGTTATAAATGACAAAAAAGCGAGAAGACGGCCATCCATGGTCATCTTCTCGCTTTAATAATTTTACAGCTTGGTTGGATCCATTTCTTTTGGGAATGTTTCTTCAAAGCTATGCTTTTTCTCGTATAAGTTGTACCAAGCTTCTGCGATGATATCTGGATCTCCTGCCGTACCAGCTTGTATGAAAGTGCCGATTGAAAGGTGTCCTACAAAAACTCCTTTTTCTTTCAGTTCATTATGCAGGTTAGTTGCATAGTTTCGAAGACCGGACATCACGATACCACCATTCCCAAGACTGGGCAAAGGGAACATGGCAGATATGCCCGTTGTAAATAGAATCGCGCCTGAACCATTGCTGATCATGTCAGGCAATACTTCATTGACGGATAGAACTGCAGGAAGCACAATGCTGTTGACTTGTTCCAAGACGCTTGCGGGCGTTGTTTCTAAAATATCTGTGAAATTACTCCATCCTGCATAAGGACTGAATTCGAGTACATCAATACTACCTAAGTCTTCTTTAGCAGCCAGTAAGGCTTGTTTTAAAACGTTCAAATCCGTAATATCCGCGACATAAGAGCGCGCTACAATATTCAGGCTTTTTAGTTCATTTGTGATGATTTCCAATTTTTCTGGATTACGAGAAACTAAAGCTACCTTAAACCCTTGCGCCCCGAATTTTTTCGCGATAGATAAACCTAACCCGAGTCCTGCACCAATTATTGCAATAGTTTTCATCTTATATGAACTCCTTATTTGTGGTATATTTTAAAGCAACATATGTTGTTTTAGTAAGTATAAGCCCGCTTAATATATGGAACAACCAACAATTAAATGAGAATGTTGCTATAGAAACAAAAATTGAAATGTGCCAAATAAGGAGGGCAGAACGTGGGGACAAAAGTAAAAAATATGCGAATGACACATACAAAAAGGTCTTTGATTAACGCTTTTGTTAATTTAGTGAATGAAAAGGATTTTGAAAAGATAACAATAGCAGATCTAACAAAAGGGGCCCAAGTGAATCGTGCTACATTTTATGCCCATTTTAATGATAAGTACGAAATGTTGGATTACATGATTGACGACTCTGCTTCGAACGTCATTGAAAAACGAACATTAGGAGTAGTAGAGTTCGATCAGGACACCATAAACCAACTCGTTCTAGCAGTATGTGACTTTCATCAACAACCGAAAATTCAATGTCGTCGTAGCTATTTAAGTCTTGCACCTCTGTTGAAAGAAAAAATGTTAATTGAACTGAAAAAATATTTAGTGAAAAGTTTAGATAACATATGTACAGACTCAGAGAAGAGTTTTTATGTACCTATTTATGCCAATATCATACATGAGGCTGGTTATTTATGGGCATCTGGAAATACTCCGTTTGATAAAGAGGAAATAGCCAAGAAGGCTTCATTATTAATAACAGGAGGAAAAGGTTAATTCTTGTTTTGAGAGGCATCCCCGGAAGCAGATTTCCGAGGATGCTTTTTTGCTGTTTCCTCAGTATGATCATCCCCGTAGCGGTTCCAAGCTCCAACTCCGGGTGAATAGCAGCAAAAATATTTGCTTAAAACTAATTATATTAATTATAATACTAATATAATTAGTTTATAATTAAGACAAGGAGATGAGCTAAAATGCGTATTGTTCAGGTGCAGCATGTGTATCAATTGACATTTATGCCCCGCCTGTTCCCGGTGAACTGTTATTTGGTGGAGGAGAAAGAGGGGCTCACCTTGGTAGATGCCGGATTGCCATACAGTACCCGTGGTATAGAGCAGGCTGCGGTGCGGATCGGGCAGCCGATTATTCGAATTGTACTTACCCATGCCCATGGGGATCATGTGGGTGCGTTGGATAAGCTCAAGGCAAGGTATCCTGACGCGCAAGTATTCATTTCAAGGCGGGACGCACCACTGCTACAGGGCGATGTATCGTTGGAGGCAGGAGAACCGGATACTCCTATTCGAGGCGATGTACCGAAACATATCCTTACCCAGCCTGACGTTTTACTGGAGGATGGGGATCATGTAGGTTCGCTGTTGGCGATCAGCGCACCGGGACATACGCCGGGCTCGATGGCATTTTTGGATACTCGTACCCGTGCGTTGATTGTAGGCGACGCCTTCCAGACCCGAGGTGGTATAGCGGTATCAGGAAGGCTTAAGCCGCTGTTTCCTTTTCCGGCACTGGCTACCTGGAACAAGGAAATTTCGCTGAAAAGCGCCAAAAAGCTGGCGAGTTTCAATCCATCTTTATTAGCTGTCGGTCACGGTAACATGCTGAAGCATCCACAATCTCAGCTGGAAAGGGCGATTATGGAGATGGAACGACAATCTTCAGTGTGATGATTCCGTATTCAGCCAACATTCAGCCAGAACTCACAAAGTCCTAAGCTAAGGCAGATACAATATGGGAAAATAGAAACAGAGAGAGGTGCATCGGATTTGAACGTTTGGAAAGCGAACGGTCTGAAATATATACTTCTATTTAGTCTCATATTGTGTGCTGTCGCTAGTGTCGTTTCGTTATGGAGTTATTCAGGTAGTTCTGCGTCCCAGTCTGCGGCTGTTAGGCAGGGCCCATCCGGCGGGTTCGGAGGAGGAAGCGGACCTGGTGGAGGTATGGGAGGACCGGGGCAACGTCCCTCTGACGGTCAGACCGCGGGGAACCGTGGAGCAGGAAATGTAGGACAAGATCAGCAGGATTCGGCGAATAGTGCTGACAGCAAAAATCAGGGAACGACAGACCAAACTACCAACTCCTCCACTGAGGGGACATCGACATCGGGTGACAAAGGTACAACGGCCGGGAATGATACGTCTTCGGGCGGCAGTGGTGTTGCCGGAGACGGACAGCACAGAGGCCCCGGTGGCATGTCTGGTAACGGATCTGGCATGGGCGGTCCTGGCGGTGGCATGGGTGGTGGAAGAAGTGGCAACTCCTCATCTGCTTATGCTACTCCGCTGGCGATTTTCGCCGCTTTGTTCTTCGGTGCATTCGTGTTTATTGCGTACCGTTTTCGGGCTCGTGAATGGAAGCTCGGGGAACGTAATCGGGGACTGATGCTGTGGACAGTGCTGGGTGTGGGGTTCCTTTTAAGAATGGCGATCGCCCCATGGATCTCGGGTCATATGGATTTGATGCTATTCCGGAACTGGGCTACGACTGCAGCGGATAGCTTATCGGGCTTTTACACGAACGGATCAAGTGATTATCCGCCGTTCTATATTTATATTTTATATGTGATCGGTCAAATCGGCTCTACGGATGCTTTCAGTCCCTATATGTCCGTGCTGCTGCGGCTCCCCAATATATTAGCCGATATCGTGACAGCGTACATGCTGTACCGGTTGGCGAGCAAACGGGTCGGCTATGGAATAAGCCTTGGATTGGCTATATTCTACGTGTTTAACCCGGCGGTGTTTATCAATTCGACCTTCTGGGGGCAGGTAGATTCTTTCTTTACTATGCTGATTGTGGGCATGATTGTGCTGCTTGTGGAAAACCGGGTCGGCTGGTCAGCCGTATTGTTTACGGTAGCCGTATTGATGAAGCCGCAGGGGATTATTTATGGGCCTGTTCTGTTCTTTGAGCTGCTGAGACAACGTAAAATACAGCCTTGGCTGTTGTCCATTGGCGGTGCCGTTGTGACGACCATTCTGGTTATATTGCCATTTTCGTGGGGGCAGGAGCCGTTATGGCTGCTAGATCTATACAAGGGAACGGTTGGCGAATATCCGTATGCTTCGGTGAACGCGTATAACTTTTTTGCACTGATTGGTGGCAATTATACGCAGGACACTACAACGCTGTTCCTGTTCAGTTACCATACGTGGGGTATGATCTGCATTGTGTTGGTGACTCTATTTACATGGTGGATGTATATCCGCAGTCGCAAACCACAATTTGCAGCGGCAGCTGCACTGGTGCTCATTGCAGGTGTATTTACCTTCGCTTCCAGCATGCATGAACGGTACTTGTTCCCTGCGGCCGCGTTAGCTGTACTGGCGTATCTGTATTTACGAGACCGCAGATTTTTGTGGCTTGCGGGTGGATTCAGTCTTACCATTTTCCTGAACACCTTTGATATCTTCTATAGCTCCAATTCTCGGGATCAATACGGTATTATTTTGTGTGTGACATCATTGTTGAATGTGTTGTTGTTTGGGTATTTGGTCAAAGTAGTGTGGGATTGCTCCAAATCGACCACGATTGAGACTGCTCCTTCCACAGACAGAGTTTCGCCAGAACTTCCTTCAGCGCGGCCTGCATGGGGAGCGTCTTCCCAAGGTGTGAACACGACAATTGATAGTTAGTGGAGTATAAAATACGGTGAAAAAACCGCCTTTTAACGAAATGGAAGTGGTTGATAGATCAACTGCAATCCATAAGTTAAAGAAGCGGTTTTTTGTTGTCCTCATGTTAGAGTAACATTGTATCTATGTGTCTCAATCCATATATTCGTTCAGTTTCTGTACATCGCAGATGGTGATCTCTCGTGTACCCTTGCTATGAATAATCCCCAGCTGTTCAAATTTTCCGAATTTGCGACTGATGGTTTCGCGGGTGACACCCACATAATTAGCCATTTCCTCGCGTGAAAGGGGGAGATTTATTTTAATGTAGGAGCCGTCCGGCTTGCCGTATTTATGTCCAAGCTCAAGAATCATATAGGCGATGCGGATTTCCGGGTCTTTGGTAGCTAGGCTTTGAGCCAGGTTTTCGGTATGTGCTAAGCGTTTAGTAATGGTTTTGAGCAGCTTCAAAGAGATATCGGGATTGTTGCGGATCAACTGCTCCATATCATCCTTGGTAAGCATGCATATATCCGTATTCTTTAAGGCATACGCACTAAAATTACTTAGCTCATCGCTGTTAAAAATATTCAACTCGCCAAAAAAATCACCAGTTGTCAGAATGTGCAGAATTTGTTCTTTCCCCTGAGGTGTCATTTTCAGAAGCTTCACATGTCCACTTTTAATAATGAACAGCGTATCGGAAGCCTGCTCCTCCACAATCAAGGCCTCGCCTTTCTGATATTTTCGGTGTCGGATCATGGAGCTGACCTTACACAAATCTTCGCAGGACAAAGAGGAAAAGATAGGCACTTTGCGGGCACAGGGCTCCTTTTCGCACTGGCAGGGACAGGACATCTCATTCACATTCATTCACTCCATTCATAAACCGGAAACTACAGGTTATAGCGCATGGTTGTTATTCTGTATCATCTATTGGGGCAAAATGACTTTGATCCTCACCGCAGACTGGACAAACCCATTCTTCTGGAAGATCCTCAAACGCTGTACCGGGCATAACGTCTTCATCGGGGTCACCGATAGCAGGATCATAAATGTATCCACAGGGCTGACATACATATTTTTTCATCTCTAGTTCTCCTTGTCATTCAAAATTTTTGTAAGCTCTGGTGCGTCCGGTTTGAGTCCCTGCATGATGGCTGTTTTGTATGGTAGTGAAGCAAGGGCATCCCCAAAGCCAATCACGCCGCAGATAGAGCCGTTTTGTATGAACATACGTGCATAAGAAGCTTGATTTTTAGTAATCAGGCTGGTGTCGCAGACTTGTTCGTCTACTAGACCGATGGAAAAGAGAGGAGATTCATAGCAGTTCGAAAGGGTTATAGGGAGGGGACGCTGATAGCTGACGGATGCGCCCGCCATATTAGCTCCTGCTATTTTTCCCTGCTCCATTGCGCTTTCCCATAACCCATCTACTCTACTCTGAAATTCGGCTGCATCACCTGCTGCATAGATATTGGCGGAGCTGGTCTCCATCTGCGCATTCACCAGAATGCCTTGTCCAATATTAAGGCCGATTTGGCGAGCAAGCTCCGTATTCGGTACAATTCCGATAGAGTACACGACATGCTCGCAGGGGATAACAGAGCCGTCCTGTAGTTCCACACCTTCTACGTGATCTGTGCCTTTAATACGTTTTACGCCTTGCCCAAGGCATACCTGAGTACCCCGTTCGGTCATTCGATCGGTCAAAATAGCGGAGGCCTTTTCATCTAGCTGACGGGGCATAAGCCGATGCGAAGCTTCCAGTATGGTTACAGAATACCCTGCTTGCTGGAAGGACCAGGCGGTTTCCACGCCTTGAATACCGCCGCCGATGATACATATCCGGTCTCCCTGTCGCAATTCCGCTTTAAGGCTATCTGCATCTTGTCGAAAACGGATATTGTGAACGTTCCTTAGAGAAGCCCCATCTAGCACAAGCTTACGGTTGTGAGCTCCTGTACACAGCAGCAGCTTGTCATAAGCAACGGTTTGTCCATCTATTGTTTTGATAGTACAATCCTCTGGATGTATCTCGGTTATCTTGATGCCGGAATACACATGAATTCGTTGATTGGCAAACCATTTTTCCTTTTTGATCAGGATTTTGTCACTGTGCAAATCAGTGAATAGTCCCTTGGAAAGTTTGACTCTGTTATACGGAAAGGATGCTTCCTCCCCGTAAATAGAAATTTCGGCCAGATCATCATGATCTCTAATCGCTTTTGCCGCGTTGACGGCGGCGACACTGCCTCCGATAATAACGTAATGTTGGTTACCCATTCAGTATCTCTCCTATTCGCTATACGCTACTGTGTTTTAAATAACACTAAGCAGTAGATCTGAGACAAATTCAGCGGCATTTTTAATTTTCTTCACTTTTTCAACTTCTGTAGGAGAGAAACGAATACGTACCGGGAATTCCACATGGGTCATACCCGTTGATTTGATTACCTCTGAAGTGCTTTGGACCTTCATATTAGTACCGTTCAAGTAATCCTGTACAACTTCAATGGCTTCCCCGCTCCAGCCGTAGGAACCAAAGGCAGCAGCCAGCTTGCCTTCCAGATTCATCTTTTGCATTTGTTGCAATAGGTCTTCCAATTTGCCTGTCATGTCGGCATATTTGGTAGAGCTACCGACGAAAACAGCATCCGCTGAGGCAATACTATTCAATATTTCCGTTTCTTCGGCTTTATCCACGTCCCATAGCTCCACCTTGATTTGGTTCTCCAAAAAGCAGTCCTTCAGGATGTTTGCCATTTTTTTAGTATTATTTTTCAGGGTGGCATAGACAATCGCTACTTTTTTATCCTCCTTGGTTTCGGTACTCATAGAGGCGTACAAATCAATAAACTTGGCAATATCATGTCGGATCGCGAAGCCGTGGGAAGGTGCAATCATCTCAATATCCAGATCGGCAACAGCTTCGATTAATGTGCGCACATATCTGCGATGTGGATGAATAATAGCCTGGTAGTATCCGATAAAGTCCTCGGTGATATCAAAACCAGCCTCATCGGCAAATAGATGCTCTACAGCCACGTGTGTACTGAAAATATCGCAAGGGAACAAGATTTTATCTTCTATACAATACGTAATCATGGTTTCTTCTGTATGAAGGTAAGGTGTTTCCTTGAACAGCAGTGTCTTGCCTCCAATATCCAGTTGATCCCCGTCCTTGATTACGAGGAAGTTACGATGCTGAAGCTTGTACATTTGTTGAATTTCCGGAACGGCAATCTCAGTGCAGACAATCGTGGCGTTCGTTGCTTTGGAAGCAAGTGCCGCCAATCCACCCGAGTGATCCGGTTCGGTGTGATTGACGATGATATATTGAATGTCCAATGGATCGATCAATTCGGTTACAGCTTCTGCAAATTCTCTACCGAACGCCATATCTACGGTATCCACAATGGTTGGCTTTCCAGTTTTCAGTAGATATGCATTATAGGTTGTGCCCTTAGATAGTAGAAGACGATGAAAGGGAACCTCACGATTATCAATTTTTCCTACCCAATAAATATCCTTTGCGAGCTTGAATCCAGGCTTCATATGGAATAACCTCCTGCTTGTTTTGTTTATCTAACACAATTTGATTCTAGTTGGATGTGTCGATGAAAAAGATGATTGAAATCAAATTTTTAAATATTTTAAAAGTATTTTTACTTAAATTTAGTTTTGTGATTGCAATCACAAGGCGAGCGAAATAATCCAATACAATAAAGGTATTAATCCATCTTAAGCAAATTTAATTTCAAACAGGAGCGTGAACTAATATGAAAAAATCAAACCTCATTCAATTTCAGGAATATAAAGAAGCTGCGTTTACAAAACGAATTGTGCATAAGGAAGCCGACAATGTAATTTTTATTCTCAACTTTACTCCTAATGCCGAGCTGCCAACACATAATCACCCAGGAGCGAATGTATATTTGCTTGTTCTTGAAGGTAGCGGTACTGTAACTGTGAACGGCGAAGCAACGGAAGTTGTCCAAGGGGATATCATTCATGTTACGGGCGATGAGCACTTTTCCTATCGTGGCGGTGCAGAGGCGAATTCCAGTCTGCATGTAGTGTTGACCCAAACGCCAAGTGAAAGCTATGCGCAGAACATATAAAAGAGGACACAGCACCATCATTGTATAAATGGAGCATTTGCATAAATCGTAAGAGCGGGTCTCCAATCAGCAATATATAGATATTGAATGATGCAAAATGCTCATATCAAAAAAAAGAAAATGGTTATTTTTTTTCACTCGTATTGATAATGAATATCATTATCAAATTTTAAGAAGAGGTGTTAATAGCCAATGCAGACAGTAGATTACAAACAGGTGCCAGGGCACTGGATATTAGCAAGTCTCGGTAAGCGCGTGCTTAGGCCCGGAGGGTTAAAAACGACACGTTGGATGATAGAGGGACTTGATGTAACCGGGCAGGATGAGGTTATTGAGTTTGCCCCCGGATTGGGTATAACTGCCCAAATCACACTGCGGCTTAATCCCCGCCGTTATATTGCGATTGAACAGAATGAGAAGGCGGCTTCTATTGTAAAAACGTATGCAAGCGGAGCAAACCGGGAAGTCATTATTGCCGATGCTGAACAGGTTCCGTTACCGGATGCCTCTGCGACGGTGGTATATGGGGAAGCCATGCTGACGATGCACACAAGGGCCAAGAAAGCGCAGATTATTTCGGAAGCCAGGCGGCTTTTGAAAGTAGGCGGGAAGTATGCTATTCATGAGATGTGCCTTGCTTCTAACCATATTGAGCCTGCGCTCAGAAAACAAATTTACAAGGATTTGGCTGTAGCCATGAGAGTTAATGCGACACCGCTGACGGTGTCAGAGTGGGAGCAGCTGCTGAAAGAGGAAGGCTTTAAGGTCGTTAAAATCTATACGGTTCCCATGCACTTATTGCATCTGCCACGTATCATTCAGGACGAGGGCTGGTTGAGATTTGGAAAAATTGCCTTTAACCTTATGCGTAACCATGCTGCCCGGACAAGGGTTATGGGTATGCGCAAGCAGTTTGTAAAGTACGCCGACCATCTGCAAGCGGTCAGTATCATCGCTGAGCGATAGCCTGAATTCACGAATAAGAGAATAATAAAGCTTTTACGCAATAGCAATAAAGGAGACGAACCCCTATTCAGGGATTCGTCTCCTTTTTGTATATTTGCTGCTTTGGCTTGGCTGCTGGCGTGCGCATGCTTTGCACCCCTCTATTCGTCATATATTAGGTGTAACGAAAATTTCCAATTCCTGATGTTTTACATTACCATAGTGACTGAGATCATTGGAATAGTTAACTAAAATAATAAAATAGGCATACATCAAAAGGAGGAAGCGTGTTATGAAGCTGCATCGAGCCATTGTGGTGGATGATGAAACCTTTACTCGTAAAGGGCTGCTTCAACTCATGGATTGGCAAGCCTGTGGTTTTGAAATCGTAGGAGAAGCTGATAACGGTGAGGATGCGCTGGAGCTAATCAGCCGTATTCACCCGGACCTGGTCATTACCGATATTCGTATGCCTGTGCTGGACGGATTAGAGCTGATTCGGTCTGTGCTCGAACAGAGTACAGAACATCCCGCGTTTATTATCTTAAGCGGCTATAGTGATTTTGCTTATGCGCAGCAGGCAATCCGCTATGGGGTTCATGATTTTATGCTTAAGCCGATTGATGAGGGTGACTTTTCGGCTACACTGCGCAAGCTGAGTGAAAGACTGCATCGTGAACAACAGAATGCACAACGATATCAGAATCACCATGCAGGTGGGCTGTTAGAGACTGTGATGATGAACCCAGTGGATGATGTAGTGGTGACACAGTGGGAGCAGCAGCTATGGCTTGGGGAAGCCACGTATATGTACTATGTGCTCGTCGAGCTGAATGACCAACATCCCTGGCGCTCCGGTGACAATAATATCATGTTATCGCTTTTCCAATTCAGGGAGCTTATAGAGCAAGCGCTTCATCGTTTAATGGATGGCAAGTACCCTCTCTATGTTCATGAGCATCGTAACCGGATTGGTCTTATCGTACCGGACTTCTTTTTGGGGTGTTTTGAAGGCAAGGTCGAAGTTTTTATGAAAGCGCTACAACGAGAGATAGAGGGGATGAAGACACTAAAAGATCAGCTGGGAAGTCGAGTTTTCGTTTATGCAGGAAAGCCTGTGAATCGGTTGCAGGATATCCAGCAGTCCTACGCCTGTGCGAAGGAAGCAGTGCTCCATAAATACATTTATGACCATGGCGGTATTGTTGCATATCTACAGGAGGAAATGCCACCACTCCACTATAAGACCATCCCTCAGGACGTACTGGATCGCTTGACGGAACAAGTCGAGGAACTGCGGTTGGATGAGCTGCGTGTGGCCGTGGATTATTTATTTAGCAGCTTTCGGGAGGAGTGTTATGCTCCTGAGGCTATGAAAATGAGTCTGCATCAATGCTTACTTAGTATCGTTCGGGTCATTCAAAACATGCAGGGAGATGAGCGCTCACTTCAGTCACTAGAACCGATGATGAACTGGCAGGACATGAACCTGTCCCTGGGTGAACTACAGCGATTGTTTACAGCTTTTGCAGAGGAAAGTGGAAGGTATATTGGGGCTCTGCGCAAGGATTGTCAGCAAGGAGGCATCCAGCACATCCGTGCTTACATTGAGCAGCATGCCGCCGAGAATATAAGCCTGAAAAGTATTGCGGCTCGCTTTTACATGAACCCGGTATACCTCGGTCAATTGTTCAGAAAAACGTATGGTGTGTACTTTAACGAATTTCTGCTGAAATTGCGCGTTCAAGAGGCGAAACGCTTGTTGCGGCAGACGGATTTACGGATTTATGAAATTGCTGAGCGCGTGGGCTTCGGCAGTTCAGACTATTTTGTTACCCAGTTTGAAAAGATGGCGCACGCCACGCCTAGTGAATACCGCAACAGCCTGAGTATTGGCGATGAGCCAGAGAGGGCCAGCGAATGAAGATGCTGAGAACGACTCTTGATCATGTGCGATTGCGGGATAAAATGCTGCTGCTTTATTTTCTCTGTGTTTTTACGCCTGTAGTGCTGACCAATCTGATTTTTTACCATGTTACCTCGCAAAATGTGAAAGAACAGCGTATTCAGGATATTTCGCGCGCACTGGAACAGATTAAAATTGAATTTCACCGTGAATTTGAAGATGCGATGGAAATCTCGTCTATCTTTTATACCGATCATCAACTCAATGAGGTATTGGAAGAAACATATCCCCACCCTGCTGACTATATCGCCGCTTATGACTCTTATTTACGTCGTATCTTGAACAATACTTACAGTCCTGCATACCATTCCGTAGGTGGAATTACGATCTACACAGATAATTCAACGCTGCTGAATTCCGGGGGAATCAGCTTTATAGATGAGAGAGTCAGAAACTTCCCCTGGTATACCAAAATCCCGCCTGGACGCCAGTCCAAGCCTATATTTGTACGTACCGATGACAGTACAGGCGAACAGCTGCACCCTTTCAGCCTGATTCGGCGGATGAACTATTTTTATTCCCAAAATGGTCGTGAAAAAATACTAAAAATAGAACTGCGAATGTCGTCCATTCGGGAGATTTTCAATAACCTGAATTTGCAGGGAAGTCTCTTTTTGCTAAACGAACGAGGGGAAATCGAATATACAACGGACCCCAAAGTGGATATAAACCACAAAACTGTGTCCTATAGCACCCTCAAGCTGCCAGAGGACACCATGGAGTTCAAGACGAATTATGTGCTTACGAGCAATCTGAATGGCTGGAGCATTGTGGCTGCGGTATCGAGAGATGCAGTGCTGTATGAAATGCAGAAATCCCGCAATTTTGTGCTCTTGTTAACCTGTGTAAATATGCTGCTGCCAACATTAATTATTATCTGGATTACACGTTCGCTGAACGTGAGGATTCATCGTATTTTAAAGCACATGAAAAAGGTGAAAAATCAGCATTTTGAGCTGATTCCTGGTACAGAGTCGCGAGATGAAATCGGGCAATTAACAGGTGAGTTTAACCGAATGACGTTGAAAATAAAGCGACTGATTAACGATGTGTATATGGCCGATATTCAGCGAAAAAATCTGGAAATTCAGCGCAGACATGCCCAGTTGAATGCACTTCACAGCCAGATCAACCCGCATTTCCTGTTCAATGCGCTGGAGACGATTCGCATGCGGAGCTTGATGAAGCATGAGGATGAGACAGCACGCATTATTCATAACATGGCACGGATTTTCCGCAATTCGCTGGTGTGGAACAAGGATCGGGTTACTTTGCGGGAGGAGCTGGAGCTGATCCGTTGTTTTCTGGAAATCCAGCAATATCGCTTTGGTGAGCGAATACAGTACGAAGTGCAAGCGCGCTCTGAAGACCTGGACAATCTGCTTCCCAAAATGGTCGCGCTGACACTGGTTGAAAATGCAAGCATCCACGGCATTGAGCCGCTAAAGCATGGGGGACGCATTGAGATTCATTTTGAGCATGAGAAAGGACAACTGATTCTAACGGTTCGGGATGATGGGGTGGGCATGTCTGAGGAACAGGTACAACGCTTATATGGTTACATGCAAAGGCAGGAAGAAATGGGTGAGCGTATAGGTCTACAAAATGTCATCTATCGTCTTAAACTTTACTACGGGAGCCGCTTTGAGCTTGCCATTCGCAGTGCACCCGGCGACGGCACGGAGATTCGAATTAGGATTCCTGCGGATCGGGAGTGAGGTGGAGAGCAGTACCTATTTTGCTTTGAAGGACCTTTACCTATAGTTTTCTAAGTAACACCTTTAGATTGACAGGTGAACGAAATGAACAGCATTTTATAAAATGAAAGTGCTTACAATTTAGAGTGTGCGGGATTCTCAGTGCTTGAGGTACGTGCGCACGATATTCACACACAATCGACAAAAGAGGACGAAAGGGGAGGGTCTGGCATGGCAAGCAAAAGGCTCGGAATCATCACTCTGGTAATGGTTATGATGGCGTCTATGATCGCTGCTTGCTCAGGGAGCTCGGGCAAGGAGCCGGCGTCAGGAGATAGCAAGGAGAAGGTCACATTCACGTATTTTAATGCCACTGCGGGGAGGGACATTAATACCAAAGAAACGCGGATCGGCAAAATCCTGGAGGATCAGACGGGGGTAAACTGGAAGCTGGAGCATTTGGTGGGTGATTCCAATACGAAGATCGGTACATTTATTGCCAGTAACGATTACCCGGATGTGATAGTACCGGATGGTACGATCGATAAGCTGCTGGATGCCGGGGCTTTTATTCCCCTGAATGATTTGATCGACAAGTATGGACCGAATATTAAGCGTGTATATGGACCGTACTACAACTTGATGAAGGCGGAGGATGGGAACATTTACTTTCTGCCGCTCAGTGCGGTGGTAGGCGATTATTTACCTGCACCTAACTTAGAGCAAGGAGCCTTTTGGGTGCAACGCAGGGTATTAAAAGAAGCGGGATATCCAAAAATCAAAACACTTGACGAGTATTTAGCCCTGATTCGTAACTATGCGAAAAAGCATGCAGATGAGGGCTTGACTGGGTACCTGGCGTTAACCACGCAGGATAGGTTTTATGCTCTTACGAACGCGCCGATGCATCTGGCAGGCTATCCGAATGATGGCGGCACGATTATTGATATGAAAACACACCGGGCCACGGATTATGGAGATATGGAAATCACAAAGCGGTATCTGAAAGAGCTAAATCAGCTCAATGTAGAGGGCCTATTTGATAAATCGTCCTTTGTGGACAATTACGATCAATATCTGGCGAAGCTGACCTCGGGTAAGGTGCTGGGCTTTTTCGACTACCGCTGGCAGGCGGGGCAGGCCCTGAATAATCTGCAGGAGGCTTCCAAGCAATCGGGCAATGATGATATGGAGTATATAGGGCTGCCTGTTGTATACGACCAGAATATAAAGGATCAGTACATTGATCCGTCGTCATTCGTTAATAACCGAGGCATAGGAATTACGGTCAGTGCCAAGGACCCGGTACGTATCATCAAATTTTTTGACAACCTGCTGACCGACGAAAACCAGGTGTTATCCAACTGGGGAATCAAGGGAGAAACCTATGATGTAGATAAAAAAGGACGCTTTTACCGGACTGAGGAGCAAATTAAGCAGACTGGTCAGGACGCGTTCCGCGAATCATTCGGGTTCAAATATTTTGAATACAGTTGGCCGCGATACGGTAGCGGTTCTACCCTGCCTGACGGCAACTCCGTTGGTGCCGGACGGCAGCCGGAGGTTGCGCGTATGTCCTACACCGAGGGAGATAAAAAGCTGCTAAAAGTCTATGGTGTAGAGTCCTTTTCACAAATGTTTTCTGCACCTGACGAACGTCCATGGTATCCGGCCTGGAGTATCCCAATTGCTCAAGGCTCAACTGCGCAGCTCTTCCAGCAAAAGAAGGGGGACCTGCAGCGCAAATATTTCCCGCGTTTGGTGCTGTCTGCACCGGAGCAGTTTGATGCGATATGGAGTGAATACACTACTGAATTCAACAAGCTGGATGTAAAGGCGTATGAGGAGCTGATCACGAAGGAGGTTGCCAAAAAAATCGAGAATCCCGGTAAAAAATAAAGGAGGAAGCAGCTATGGGCCACTCGTCACCACTAGCAGTCACGATCTCCCCGGATCATTTGCCGCCCTCGCGGCGAACCGGCTTTAGGGGATTTATGCACAAGCTGAATCAGCAACGGGCACTGGTATGGATGTCCGTCCCTTTTTTAATCTGGCTGTTCATCTTCAAGTATTTGCCCATCTGGGGCTGGACGATTGCCTTTCAGGATTTTAAGCCTGCCCGCAAGTTGCTCGATCAGCAATGGGTCGGATTAAAGCATTTCCATTTTCTATTTCAGGATGAACACTTTCTGCGGGTCATGCGAAATACGCTGGCGATGAGCTTTATTAATCTGGTGCTGGGCTTTGTCACCGCTATAACATTAGCGGTTTTGCTGAATGAGCTTCGTCAGCTCGTATTTAAGCGGGTGGTACAGACGATCAGCTATCTACCGCATTTTATTTCGTGGGTGGTCGCGGCTAGCATCATCAGTACGGCGCTGTCTGCGGATGGCGGCATCATCAATGAGGTGCTGATGTGGCTGGGGTTGATTAAGGAGCCTATTCTGTGGCTGGGCGAGGGAAGCTATTTTTGGGGCATTCTCGGTGCATCGGAGGTATGGAAAAATGTCGGATGGAACACCATCATTTATTTGGCCGCGATGACGATGATTGATCCCTCGCAGTATGAAGCGGCCGAGATGGATGGAGCAGGGCGTTTTCAGCGGATTTGGCATGTGACATTACCCGGATTGAAGCCTGTATTTATCATCCTGCTCATTATGAACATCGGCAATCTGCTGGAATCCGGCTTTGAGCCGCAATACTTACTGGGCAACGGTATGAACGTGGATTACTCGGAGAATCTGGATATTTTCGTGCTGAAATATGGTATCCAGATGGGTAATTTCTCGCTTTCCATTGCTGCGGGGATGTTCAAAACGGTGGTCAGCTTCATCTTACTGTTTAGCGCCAATCATATTGCGAAGCGGTTAGGGGAGGAGAGATTGTTCTAAAAAATAGTGAGTTATGGGGGGAGAAGGTCGCTTCGCGTGCGGATTGTTCTTCCGATCGCTGTTATCCCCGGATTTTCTTATTGGAATAAAGATTATAGGTTAAAATCCGGGGCTAGCTTATGCTTACGATGCGAGCTTTCCTCTGGAAAGCTTTTAGCCGAACGCTCCGCTTCTTCAGAACAATTCCGCCCGCTCCGCTGTTGCCCGCCATAAAGTCACTTTTTTAAGAACTGAGGGTAGGGGCAGGGGAGAGCTTAAGGAAGGCACGTGATTCGCGCTTCCTTGGGTAAATGCGTCATGGTAGCTGGCTCAGCTTCGCTATCGCCATTGAAGGGTGTCTTTGGGACAGTGCTATTCGAGGCGATAACAGAAGGTGCGTGCTCATGCGTACTACAGGTGCAAGTCAGTGGATTTTTAGCAGGCCGCTTCGCTGACCTTACAACTTCTAATTGCCACTAATAATCAATAAGAGTCTGCTCAAATAGCTACTCAGATTTTTACTCGAATTCCTATCATTGTAGCCACTAATATAACCGTTTCAATTAAAGCACTAGCAGCTTCAACAATATTAATCTAATGGATTACATGGCTGGGTGCTTAAGCTATTTTTTAGAAAGGAGCGGAAGTCATGGGCAAAGGGAAGGCCATACACGGGCGATTTCGGGCCCCCTCGGATCGAATTTTTGATGCGTGCAATATCGTGTTTATGCTCTGCCTGATGGTGTTCACACTGTATCCGTTTTTAAATACGCTGGCGGTTTCGTTAAATGAAGCGAATGATTCGATTCGAGGCGGGATCTATTTGTGGCCGCGTGAATTCACGTGGAGTAATTATGAATATGTGTTCAAGGAAGCAACGATTTTCCATGCTACGCTGATTTCTGTATTACGTACGGTTGCGGGTACGGTGACCTCTGTGTTTTGCTGCGCGATGGTGGCGTATACGATCAGCCGGCCGGAATATGTGCTGCGCAAATTTGTTTCGATTGCTTTTATTTTAACGATGTATTTTAGCGGTGGATTGATTCCGAACTTTCTCCTGATTCGTGAGCTTGGGATGCTGGGGACTTTCTGGGTGTATGTCGTGCCGGGATTGATCGGGGTGTTTAATGTGATTGTCATTCGCTCCTTTATTGAGGGATTGCCGGAAGGGATTCTAGAGTCGGCGCGTATTGACGGGGCTGGGGAGTTTGCCACTTTTATGCGCATCGTTTTGCCGCTGTGTGTTCCCGTACTGGCGACGGTGTCGCTGTTTACAGCGGTCGCGCAATGGAATTCCTGGTTCGATGTGTTTTTGTACAATTCGTCATATGAGCAATGGAGCACTCTTCAATATGAGCTGATGAAAATACTGCAAAATTCCAACACGTCTGTTAACACTCAGGACTATGCGAGCCAATTCGCTGGTTCGGAAAATCTGGCGAAGTCGGTCACGCCTACCTCGATTCGGGCCACGATGACGATTGTCGCTTCAGTGCCTATTATTTTAGTTTATCCTTTTTTGCAAAAATACTTTGTGAAGGGTATGACCTTGGGAGGTGTCAAAGGATAGTAACTGAAATCCAATGGTGCCCAATACGAATTCAAAAAAATTTGAGTGCGGGAGGGATTGCTTTGCGGTCATGTTGGGTTAAGCCTTTTTGTCTGGTACTGGCTGGAGCGCTGTTGTTATCGCCTGTTGGTTGGTGGGGAGCGTCTGTAGCGAAGGCAGCTACGTCTATAGAACATTCCCCGCCCGTTTCGGATACGGTGCTGTCAGCGGGTAATATCCTTAAGACCATTGGAACGTATGGATTTGAGCAAGGGAACAGCGACGGCTGGAAGCCCCGGGGAACTTATACCCAAATTGCATCCGTCACGGAAGCAGCATATGGCGGCACGCACAGTCTGAAGGCAACCGCCCGCACAGCGGCTTGGAATGGGGCGGAGCTGGATGTGAAGTCGCTGTTGCAGCCGGATGTAGAGTATGAAATTAGTGGCTATGTGAAGCTAGATGGTCATTCTGCGGTTCCGAGCATGGTTAAACTTACAGTGGAGCAGCAGCCGACAGGCGGGACTACGACATGGAAGACGGTAGCGCAGACGGAGACGGCGGATACATCGTGGATTAAACTTCAGGGGAAATATACTTTTACCGGGGGGATGGATGCATTGAAGCTGTATGTGGAAAGCTCGAATCCCGCGCAGGCCTACTATGTGGATGAGGTAGAAATAACACAGGTATCGAAGACGCCAACGGAGCCGACTAATGGTATCGTATCCGGGTTTGAAGATGGTACGGCTCAAGGATGGGTGTCCCGTATGGGAGCCGAGACCGTGCAGGTATCGGATGCCGATGCACGAAGCGGCTCATACAGTCTGCTGACAACAGGCAGACAAAAGACATATGCCGGACCCAAGCTGGATGTGACTGCTACGATGCAAAAGGGCAGCCGATATACGGTCAGTGCCTGGGTGAAGCTGGCGCCGGGTGAGCAGCCTGCCAAGGTGAGGCTCAGTGTACAGCGTGATCACCAAGGGGATAGTGCGTATGAAACTGTTGTAGGCGACACGGCTACTACGATAGGGGGATGGATGCATTTGTCTGGTACGTATACGCTTGCGCATGATGCAGACACTGTTTCTATGTATTTGGAAACGGCAGAAGGAACGTCTTCCTTTTATATGGATGATTTCGAGCTGTCACTTGTACCACCACTGGCTATTGAAAAGGACATTCCTTCTTTGCATGGATTATATGGGGGACAGTTTAGCATTGGCACGGCGATTGAAGCTTTCCAGACCGAAGGGGCTTACGGAGAGTTGGTACAGAAGCATTTTAACAGCGTCGTTGCAGGGAATGCGATGAAGCCAATCTCCTTACAACCGTCCGAGGGACAGTTCCATTGGGAGGAAGCAGATCAAATTGTGCAGTTTGCTAGGCAACATGGACTAGAGATTCGCTTCCATACTTTGGTGTGGCATAACCAAACTGGGGATTGGATGTTCAAGGATAAGAATGGACAGCCGATGACGCCGACTGCTGAAAATAAAAAGCTTTTGCTGGATCGGCTGGAGACGCATATTCGCGCTGTTGCAGCCCGGTATAAAAATGTCATCACCGATTGGGATGTGGTGAATGAGGTCATTGATCCTGATCAGCCGGATGGCATGCGCCGCAGCAAGTGGTATCAGATTACCGGTACTGATTATATTGAAAAAGCATTCCGTGTCACGAGGGAAGCGGCGGGCCCGAACGCACGACTATTCATTAACGATTACAACACGCATGAGCCGAAGAAACAGGATTTTCTGTACAATTTGGTACGTGATCTGCTCGCTAAAGGTGTACCGATTGACGGGGTAGGCCACCAATCGCATATCCGCCTGGAGTTTCCCGCTATTAGCGAGATTGAGCAGTCCATAGAAAAGTTTGCTTCGCTTGGTCTGGATAATCAGATTACCGAGCTGGATATGGGCCTTTATTCCAATGACACAGATCGCTATGAAACGATTCCAGAATCTATGCTGATCCGGCAGGCTCACCGCTATCGGGCGCTGTTCGATATGTTTTCAAGGCAGCAGGATCATATCAGCAATGTGACGATTTGGGGTACGGATGATGGAAATACGTGGCTCAGCACGTTTCCAATAGCCCGGTTGGATAAGCCGCTACTATTCGACGAACGGTTAAAGGCCAAATATGCCTATTGGGCACTTGCTGATCCGTCCAAAGTCCCGCCGTTGCCAGCGGGGAATAACCAATGAATAGTTTGAATGAAACAGAGGAATAGAGCTGTTCAAAAGGAGAGCTGGAGCTATGGCTACCTTACGCTATACGAATCCGGTTGTTCCCGGATTTTACCCTGATCCGAGTGTGATACGCGTCGGAGAAGATTATTACATGGCGGCAAGCTCGTTTGAATACATGCCGGGCTTGCCCATTTTTCATAGCCGAAACCTGACCGATTGGCGGCAGATCGGGCATGCGTTGAACCGGCGCAGTCAGATTGATTTGTCCACTCGGAAAAGCTCGGAAGGCATATATGCGCCCACACTGCGCTATCATCAAGGTGTTTTTTATCTGATTACGACAGATGTGATGGGAATAGGTAATTTTTATATCACATCTGTGAACCCCGCTGGGCCTTGGTCAGACCCGATCTGTATTCCTTACGGGAACATAGATCCGTCTCTGCTATTGGATGACGATGGGAAAGTGTATGTGACTGTACAATCCGGGGCTGATGCCGAGTCGCATATTATCCAGTATGAGATTGATATCACTACAGGTCAGGCATTGACAGAGCCTATAGCGATTGCTCACGGGGATGGCGGCGTATGGACCGAAGGGCCGCATCTGTATCACATCGGCAGCCACTATTATTTGCTCTGCGCATGTGGCGGAACGGGGCGTGATCATCGAACACTCGTGTATCGTGCGGAGGGCCCTTACGGTCCGTTCGAGCGTATGACAGAGCCGATGCTCACGCATAACGCTCTCCCTGCGCATCCGATTCAGAACACAGGTCATGCCGAACTGGTTGAGGATACTCGCGGGGACTGGTGGGCTTTTTTTCTCGGTGTCCGTCCGGTGGTAGACATCGAGCCTGTGGCTGACCGCTTGGAGACTGTCGAGCCTCAGGCTGACGTACCAACTTCGTATAGCGTGCTCGGACGCGAAACCTTTCTGGCACCCGTCCGCTGGACAACGGACGGATGGCCTATGGCTGACAACAACGCAGGCATGGTGCAATTGCACATGTCTGTAGACCGTCAGCCATTCAGTCTGGCGGAGCAGGCTCGCCCGCCTGCTTCTGCGCCGCTCGCGCCTGCAAAGCGTCATAGCTGGCGCGATGACTTTGGTGGTCAGCGGCTGGACTTCCGCTGGGCTGCTCCGCGCAGGCTGTGTGAAGCCTGCATCAGCCTGGAAGTACGCCCCGGATGGCTAACGCTCGTCGGCAATCGCCACACGCTGCTGGACGAAGCGCCGAGCGTATTCCTCGGCACCCGGCTGCGGCATCATCAGATCGCCGTCCGTAGCCGGCTTTATTTTCAACCACAGCATGAGGGCGAGGAAGCCGGCCTCGCGGTACGGCTTAATGAGCGCGGTCACTTTACGCTGGGTATTCGTCGGGCTGGCGAAGACGACATGCTTACTGTAGTGGTCTCGGTCGCAGATCAGGGAAAACGAACCGAATGGGTCTCTGTACCGCTGGCCGCTCCTGATATACCCAGCGGTGAAGGTATGGAGCTTCGCATCCTATCCGATGCGTATCATTTCCCCTTATCCTATGCTGTGCGTCCAGGCAACTGGGTACCGCTCGCTACGGTTCCGGCTTTTGTTGTCTCACCTGAACGCAATGGCGGTTTCACGGGAGCGCTGATTGGCATGTATGCTGTATCGACCGTCGCTGTAGATGAATCGGTATCTGTCGCCGCGACTCCCGCATACTTTCAATATTTCTCCTACGATGGCTTGGACTATATAAGCCATATAAGCCAAACCTGAAGAATAAACGTCCAAACGGTGTAGATAGGAAATTCGCCTTATACAAGCATAAAAGCAGGCTGTCCTTCACATGTGACATGTAAAGGACAGCCTGCTTTGCTATCGTAAAGGAATTACAGTTTTATTCCAAATTGGCGTGTTGGCCAAACATAGATTTGGAGGTCAGCTTGCGCAGCTCCATCGTTCTGAGTACCAATGCGTCACCGTATAACAGCAGGGTTTGCTCAAACAATGAGCCCATGGGCTGAATCGTTTGGTAATCCTTGTTGGACGGGTCCTTGGGTGCACCAGGCAGCTTGACGATGATATCGGCCAGTTTGCCAATGGTGGAACCCGGGGAAGTGGTTAGTAGCGCCAGAGAGGCACCAAGTTTCTTTGCTTTTTCTGCCATGGAGGTCAGGCTTTTGGTTTCACCAGAGCCTGAACCAATAATGAGCAGGTCGCCCTCGCCCAAACCGGGAGTTACAGTTTCCCCGACCACGTAGGCTTGAATCCCCATATGCATCAGCCGCATCGCCAGCGAGCGAATCATGAACCCTGAGCGGCCCGCACCTGCCACGAATACCTTATTCGCAGTGGCGATGGAGTGGATCAGCTGTTCCGATTCCGTATCACTGATCAATTGTGGAACCAATTGTAGCTCCTTGAGTACCTCAGATAAATATTGAGAGGTTTCCATTGGGGTTAACCTTGTTTGATGAGCTGTTGCATTTGGGAAGCTACAGCCTTTTTGTCGTCCTCGCCAGTGATACCACCGCCGACGATAACCAGATCCGGTTGAGCCTTCACGACTTCAGCCAAGGTGCTCAGCTTAATACCGCCAGCCACGGCAGTTTTGGAGTTTTTCACGACTTTTTTGACGGTTTGCAGTGCTTCGAACGGGCTTTGTCCTTCAGCTTGCAGATCGTAGCCTGTGTGCACACAGATGTAGTCAACGCCCATAGCGTCGATTTCTTTCGCGCGTTGCTCCAAGTTTTTAACACCGATCATGTCCACCAGGATTTTTTTGCCGCCTTGTTTTTTCGCTTCTTCTACTGCACCTTTAATTGTTGCATCTTCAGCTACAGCCAAAATCGTAACGATATCTGCACCAGCCTCGGAAGCTTTTAGCACTTCATAGCCCCCTGCATCCATAACCTTCAGGTCAGCCAGCACTTTCAGATTCGGGAATGCTTCTTTCATTGCTTTTACTGCATGAAGTCCTTCATTGATGACAATCGGTGTACCGATTTCTACGATATCAATATACGACTCTACTTCTTTTACCAATGCAATACCTTGCGGGATATCTACTAAGTCTAAAGCCAATTGAAGTTCCATGTTACTAACTTCACTCCTTAAGTGAATTTATATTTTGATGAACAGGTACATGCTCTGTTGAGTATTACTCTATACTTTGGTTTCATGCACAGGTTTGATTGTAAGGCCCCGATATCCGATTGAAAAGTACGCACTATTTCGTAACGTAGTTACCCAGACGATACTATAGCATCATAAAAACCATTCATGAGAGAGCCTGCATTTTGTCTTCTTTAGCATTATTTCTATAAGGGGAGTCGATTATTCGTAACCAAGGATTTTGCAAAAATCCCATAAGCGACTTCCAATGAACAAGATATAGATCGAAATGGTTTAGTTCGTCTATATCTTGCACTTCGGAGCGACTGAAATCGAATTTTGCAAAATCCATAACCATACACAGCAATGTAAGGTTGCAAAAAAAAGAAGGTAGCGATGATTGAATTGACTTCAAGTTAGGTTTTGACTATATTTGTAATATACTGGTATGTAAAAAATGGAGGCTAAGAGCATAACTACCCTGAAGAGTAGCTGCTGTGCTAAGGGGTAATCGCAATTTTCAGGATAGGGAGGCGGGTTTTAGTGGAAGAGGTCCTGAACCAAAGGGAAGCCATTTATTTGTTGTCGGACAGCCACGAACTCGATAAAGCTTGTGAGTTGTTTAGAATCAGCTACACACATAATGATTGGGATGAAGCGAACAAAGTAGCAGATTATCTGCATACGTTGGCTGAAAGCCTGTATCACACCCAACTGAGAAATGCTGCAGACGGTAAGTATGAGACATTGGACACCAAACACCCGCTAGTGTTTTATTATGCTTACAGTTATTTGGCGAAGTCTATTTACTATCAGAATATGGGCAAGTATGAGGAAGCCAGGAACTATATTATAAAGTATAGCGAAATGGGCTGGTTTATGGGGCTGGATCAGAGCGGTCACGAAGAAGTAGAGAGATTCCGTTTCCTCGCCAAGGCCAATTTATTTACGATTGAATTACTTTCGGGGAGAAGGGAACTTTTGCCTGAGTACGTTCAATTTCTTCACGACAATGAAGAGGAGCTACTTCCAGGATTGGTTGGTATTGCCGAAGCGGCTAACTTGAATAATTGGAATATAGACGACCTGCTGAATGATTTTGCTGATGATATTAAGATATTTGAAGGTTATGAAGATAGAGCAAACCGCGTATATTATTTAAAACTGGTCAACCAATTGGCCATTTATCATTTCAAGAAGAAGCAGTACTCCGTTGCCTTAAATTATGTCCTTGATTCTCTGCAATTCTCTGCCCATGTAGAAGCGGATGCCGATTTCAGGACATTGGTTGCTCTGTTTGAGACTTATCGAGATTTGGCAACACCATCACAGCAAGAGCAATACCAAACCATTTTATTAAGGGGGCTTCATAATGAAAAAGGCATTAATCTCGGTAACTATGGTCTTGGCGTTTCTTAGTATTGCTCTTCCGGTGGGAAATATTTTGGGAGGGTTAGACCCTGTGTTTCCTTCAAATCATGGTGTTTTTTCTTATACTGCTTGAGTTTCAGATTTAGACCTTCAAGCCCGATAGGGCTTTTGTACATAAAGGGAGCACACTTTTACGCATTTTGCGATCAGTGTGCTCCCCTTTTTTATCCGAAGATTTATTTTACGGCATACGAAGTCAGGTCATTGGCCAGATGTTGCATCGTTTCACTCGCCTTTTGCATACGCTCCATCACTTCAGTGAAGGAGCCTACCAGAGTCGCCTGCTCCTGAGAAGAAGAAACAATTTGCTCAATTTCCTGCTCCATTTGACGAATGGAGTTTTGTACATCCTTAAGGGCTCCTTCAATATCGACCGTCGCCTTTTTGGATTCTACGGATAGCTTGCGAACCTCTTGAGCGACGATACCAAAGCCTGCTCCTGCTTCTCCAACACGTGCGGCCTCGATCGCTGCATTCAATCCAAGCAGGTTGGTTTGATCGGAAATTTCCTTGATGAACACAGCTACCTGATTGATTTTACCCGAGTTTTGTACGGCGATTTGGGTGTTTTTCAAAATCTGTTCACTGGTTGCCTGAAGCTCCTCGGAATGAGCCGCCACATGCTGTACCATATCAATGAGCTGCTCGGTGATGGAGCGGTTCTCGGATACGATTTGATCCAGTTGATTTTTGTTAGTCAAATTATAAGAGGCCGCAAATGCTGCGATGACTTCACCTTTCTCGTCAAATACAGGAATACTGATCATATCAAGAGGAAACCCTAGAATTTCAGCAGGAATGTGGGTCAGGCTGGGCTCACGTCCATTTTTAAGCATGGCAAAATCTTTATAGTCCTCGAGCAGCTCCGAGCCTGTTTCAAAGCCGAGATCCATACCCTCCGATTGGGTATACATAAGGACATGAGTGCGGTCAAAGAGAGCAAGGGTCACTTTCTCACGCATAATCTGTTGTATGTAGGGAATGGCTGCAATTAATGCATCTATTGTATTCAAATAGATAACCTACCTTTCTTTACTAGATATATTTTTTATAGTCTCGTATATAGTTGTCGGTCTAAAGACGGATAAAAGTTATAAAGATATTGAAAATTTAAAGTGAAATGAAAGCTTCAGAAAAAAAGGCATACCGTTTCCATTACGGAACGATATGCCTTCTATTTAATCTTAACATGTCAGTGCTGTGTATAGGTAGTTCACTTGCCGCGTTGCTCGAACAGTTGTGCGATTCCCACAATAACCTTGGTAGCAAGTACCATGTTGTCCACCGACACATATTCAAACTTACCGTGGTAATTCTCCCCACCTGTAAAAATATTCGGGGTAGGCAGTCCCATGTAGGATAGCTGTGAACCGTCTGTACCGCCACGAATCGGCTTGATAATGGGTTCGATACTCAGCTTTGTCATTGCTTCATAAGCGACATCGACGATATGCTTAACAGGCTCTATTTTCTCTTTCATGTTGTAATACTGATCTCTCAGCTCCAGCGCAATACGGTTTTCTCCATAAGCGGCCTGCAGCTCTTTGACTACATTTGTTAAATAAGCTTTCCGGTTTTCAAAGCTCTCGCGGTCAAAATCACGGATAATATAGTATAGCTTAGCTTGTTCTGCCGTGCCTGTAGACTCCAAGAGATGATAGAAGCCATCATATCCGTCTGTATATTCCGGGGCTTCGTTTGCAGGTAACCGACTGTGTAGCTCCATAGCGATTTTAGCAGCGTGGATCATTTTGTTTTTAGCCGTACCGGGATGCACGTTCACACCGTGAATGGTAATATGGGCGGCTGCGGCGTTAAAGCTCTCATACTCCAGTTCTCCGAGCGGTCCGCCGTCTACCGTATAGGCATATTCAGCGCCAAAAGCGGCTACATCAAAGCGTTCTGGTCCTCTTCCAATCTCTTCGTCCGGTGTAAAAGCAACGCGAATTTTGCCATGTTGAATTTCTGGATGGTCAATCAGGTAGTGGATAGCTGTCATGATTTCTGCGATCCCGGCTTTGTTGTCTGCACCGAGCAGGGTGGTACCATCTGTTGTGATCAGGGTGTGGCCTTTATATTGAGTCAGTTCGGGAAACTCACGTGGAGAAAGAACCACACCAAGCGAAGCATTCAGCGTGATATCGCCCCCATCATAGTTTTCCGTCAATTGCGGCTTTACCCCTGCGCCAGTCAGCTCGGTAGCCGTATCGAGGTGAGCGAGAAAACCAATGACGGGAACCTCTTTATCCGTATTGGAGGGAAGGGTCGCCATCACATAACCATGATCATCAATGGTCACGTCTGTCATACCGATGGCTTTCAATTCGCCCACCAAGAGGTTGCCCAATGTGAGCTGTCCGGGTGTAGTGGGGCAAGTGTGGCTGCTTTCATCAGATTGGGTATCTACCTGAACATATGTAGTCAGGCGGTCAATCAGTTCCTGTTTCATGTGTGTATCCTCCTTGGTGTCATTTCTATTATGGTACGTATTTTATCATGATTAGGCTTATAATATGAAAAAAATGGTTGACCCTTTTAGGAATGACGGGTTGTGTTGCACAGGGGAGACGAGTAAGATAATAGTAAAATAAAAGTAAAAATAGAGTAAAACCATTAAAGGAGTCTGCAATGCCTACGTTAAAAGATATCGCCCAGGAGGCAGAGGTTTCGATATCCACGGTCTCCCGAGTGCTGAATTATGATGAAACACTGTCTGTATCTGAGGAAACGCGGCGTAAAATTTTTGAGGTTGCCGAGCGCATGAAATATACGACTGTTAAACGTAAAAATGGCGGTATTGGTCGTCAGCCCCGCAAGAAGGCAGAGGGACCCATCCGGTTGGGTATGGTGCACTGGTTTAGCGCGTACGAGGAACTGGAAGACCCTTATTATCTGTCTATCCGGTTTGGCGTGGAAAAAGAGTGCCGCCAAAGCGGGGCGCAGCTGGAGCGTATTTTCAGAAGAGAGGATCTGACTGCGCTGAAGGCGTCATCCGAAGGGCTACATGGACTGATCGTGCTGGGGCATTTTAGCAGCGAAGAGGTAGAACGTATGCTGGAACTGCCCATTCCTTGCGTCTTTCTGGATCATCCGGTAGAGCGTACAGGGGCAGACTATGTGGTCATTGACCTTGCTCACGCTGCGGCTGATGCACTGGATTATTTGATGGGCGCGGGCCATCGTCACATCGGATATGTAGGTATGGGCAAGGATGAGCAGTCCCATGATTCCGAACGAGTCGAGCTAGATGCCCGCTATGAAACGTTTTTGCGGTATCAGGAACAGCACAGGCTGTGCACGTCGGATGATATTCATGTGTGCGGCGGAACGGCGGCAGACGGCTTCCGTGCGATGGAAGCGGCTATTCTGGCAGGAACAGAAAGCCTGCCTACAGCCTTCTTTGTCGCGAGCGATTCGGTGGCTATTGGGGTGTTGAAGGCGCTGGAGCAGCATCACCTTGCGGTGCCGGAACGTATCTCAATTGTTGGCTTCAATGATATCCCGACAGCGGAATATTTGACCCCATCTCTGTCAACGGTCAAAACGCATACCGAACTGATGGGAGAAACGGGCGTTCAGCTCTTGCTGCATACGGTACGCAACGGTGCAAACGAGGTGGGGCGCAAGGTCATCATTCCGACAGAGCTAATGATTCGCAACAGCAGTGCGCCGCTACATACCGATACCCAATAAAATCGGCGTTATTGATTTGGACAGCCCCGGCTTACCGGGGCTGTTTTTTGGTATAAAAAGATATAAAAAATGGATTGACAATTGCCTTGTAAATGCTTACATTGAACATATATTTATTTTACTAAGTTTTACTCGTTATTTTTACTCAAATATTTTACTGTGGTATAAGAGTGAAAAATAAAAGGTTGAGGTGACTGCCCATGCGTACCATTTTGCCGTTGAATGACCAATGGTTTTATCTTCCTGAATATGTCGAGAGCGAAGTAAGCGCAGGCATTGATGCAAGTCGGTATGAGCCAATTCAGCTGCCACACACCAATGTAGAGCTTCCGTATAATTATTTTGACGACAAGGGATTTCAGTTTATTTCTACGTATAAAAGAGAGCTGAACATTCCAGCAGATGCCAAAGGTAAGCGAGTGTATGTTGATTTTGAAGGAGTCATGACCTATGCCCAGGTATATCTAAACGGGGTAAAAGCGGGGGAGCATAAAGGTGGATATACACCGTTCAACGTTGAATTGACCGAACTTGCCGATTATGGCGGCCCCAATGTGCTCACGGTCATTGTCGATTCCACGGAACGGGACGACATCCCTCCCTTTGGGGCAGTCATTGACTATCTGACCTACGGCGGTATTTACCGCGAGGTGCAACTGCGAATAGTGGAGCCTGTACACCTCGGAACGGTATTCATTCAGACACCAGATCCGCTTGCGGCAAGCAAGACGGTGCGCGTGGTCGTGGAGCTGGAGGGGATCGGCGATCAGGAGGACGACTTGACGGTCGCGCTGCAATTGCTGGACGGAGCGAGCGTGAAGGCGGAGGCCAAGCTGGCAGCGGTGACGGCGGCGGAAGTAACGCTGGAGCTGAAAGAGCTGGGCGGCCTGCAGCTTTGGGATATAGATGACCCCAAGCTGTATGAAGCGAAGCTGACGCTGCTACGAGGCGGAGAAGAGTTGGATCAGGTGACCGTGCGCTTTGGCTTCCGCGAGGCCGAATTTCAGCCGGACGGTTTTTACTTGAACGGGCGGAAGATCAAGCTGCTTGGCTTGAACCGTCACCAGTCCTATCCGTACGTTGGCTATGCTATGCCTAAAAGAGCGCAGCATCGTGATGCAGATGTGCTCAAGGAGGAGCTGGGGCTGAATATGGTACGGACATCCCACTACCCTCAGTCCCGTCATTTTCTAGACCGTTGTGATGAGATTGGATTGCTCGTTTTCGAAGAGATTCCGGGTTGGCAGCACATTGGCGGTGAAGCGTGGAAGGAGCAGGCGGTGAGGGACGTAGAGGACATGATTATCCGTGATCGTAATCATCCCTCCATTGTAATCTGGGGGGTACGAATTAATGAGTCGCAGGATGACCATGATCTGTACACGCGTACCAATGAGCTAGCACGAAAGCTAGATCCGACCCGAGCTACGGGTGGTGTGCGTTATATTGTAGGCAGTGAGCTATTGGAAGATGTATATACGATAAATGATTTTGTTCATGATGGTGGGCACAAAAAATATTTGGCTAAGGAAATCCGCAATTTTGATACGTATGACGATACAGAAGGCGTAGATGGCGAAACGACAGGCTTGCGCCAGCCGTCTCTTGTTACAAAGCTGGACTATCCGGTCCCTTATCTGGTAACGGAATATAACGGGCATATGTACCCGACCAAGCGTTTTGACCAGGAGGAACGGGTAATGGAGCATGCACTGCGCCATACGCGGGTCCAAAATGCTTCCTATGCCGATGAGGGCATTGCCGGAGCGATTGGCTGGTGTGCTTTTGACTATAACACGCATGCCGATTTTGGTTCCGGTGATAAAATCTGCTACCACGGTGTCATGGATATGTTCCGCCTGCCTAAATTTGCAGCGAGTGTGTACCGGAGCCAGAAGAACGTCGAACAGGAAATCGTTATGGAGCCGGTCACTTACTGGTCGCGTGGCGAGCGGAATATCGGAGGCATCGTGCCGCTGGTGGTGTTCACCAATTGCGATGAGGTGGAGTTCATCTACGGTGACGAGCGTAAAGGTGTTTATCGTCCGAACCGAGAGAAGTACCCGGCGCTTCCTCACCCCCCTGTCGTGATCGACGAGCTGACAGGCCACTGGGGCATGAAGTGGGAAGACGCTGTATTCATTGGGTACGTAGATGGGCAAGAAGTGATCCGCAAATACTATTCACGTAATCCGGTGCCGACAGAGCTACGGGTAGCTGCAGATGATATGGTGCTGGAAGCTGGCGATTGGGACGTAACCCGAGTAGTAGTGGATGCTCTGGACGAATACGGCAATGCCCTGCCGTTCTATGCAGATCCTGTTTCGGTGGAGGTCGAGGGAGTGGGTGAATTGATCGGTCCTTCAAGCTTATCCTTAATTGGTGGACGCATTGCATTCTGGATTCGTACGAAGGGTGAGGCTGGCAATATCCGCGTGAAAGTTTCCGCCCCTTCCCGTTTCAGTCCGCAGGAATTGAGCATTCACGTGCAATAAGGAAGCAAAGGCAACATACAATCCTACTAGCCGCTTGTATACCGTTTGAGACTTCCATTATTTAAAAAAGGAGTTGTCCGCAGATTCTGAAAGGGATCTGAGAGGGCAACTCCTCTTTGGCATAGGTTAGGGTACGTTAATCTATGAGTCTTTTGAATTGTGTCTTATTACTGAGTCACTTAACGTTACGCTCATAGATTGGAAGCATAGAATACACTATCAAGTGCAAGGGAGGTGAATCCTATGGCGATTCTATTACCTCAGCAATTCTATTCTCTCGCTGCTAATATTGGTAAATCATACTTTGAAAACTTGAAAGGTGGCGCGAATGCTACAATTACCGTTAATAATAACGGTCCGGCACCGATCGATCTTGTCGTCACTCGTGTCAATGCACCTGTGATCACTTATGTTATCCCTCCAACTAACAGCCTCACGTTAGAAGTTGCTTTACTGCTGGTAGCTGCTCTGCAGACTACCGCAGCTGGAGCAGCTACGGGTACGATCCAGATTGCGACAGCTGATTTTTAACCTGTAACGACCTGACCCTCTAACTCTAGCTTTGCCGTATGGCAAGGTTAGAGTTTTTTTGTTTGAAATTTTCTGAAACTTTTTTCATATTGTGCCGATATATACATATAGCATAGCAAACAACAACATCGAAAAGGAGTACCCTGTATGAGCTTTAGCAATCCGGTTTTACGTGATGACATCTTTTTGCGCGAAGATGAAAGAGAAGTTAGCGAACAACGCATGACCATCGGAGGAACGGTGAACAAAACGTTGCTTCTGCTGGTTCTGCTCATCGTCTCTGGCAGCATTACCTGGTACATGACCTACGAGGGAACCGTAGAGGTACTATCCTTGCTGACGGCAGGATTTATTGGTATGGCAGGCGTAGCGCTTGCGATATCCTTTTTTCCAAAAATGGCTCCATTACTCTCTCCTGTATATGCGATTCTGAGTGGTTTTGCTTTGGGTGGCATTTCAGCTTTTATGGAGTATGAGTACCCTGGAATTGTAGCCAATGCCATTTTGCTGACCGTGGGTATTTTGTTTTTGATGCTCTTTATGTACACACAGCGAATCATCAAGGTGACACGCGGCTTTATCTCATTCGTTGTCCTGTGTACGATGGCGATTTTTCTGGTGACGGTGGTTGATTTTATTTTGAACTTTTTCGGTATGAATGTTCCGTATATCCATGAAACGGGTTGGCTGGGTATTGGTATTAGTTTGTTTATCGTGATCATTGCGGCTTTGAATCTGCTGGTTGATTTCAATTTTATTGAAGAGCAAGCAGATCAAGGTGCACCCAAATATATGGAATGGTATGGTGCTTTTGCATTGCTGGTGACTCTAGTATGGCTGTATGTACGGATTTTGGATCTGTTGGCCAAGTTCAGTAAGAGGGACTAAGTGCAGGGTGAGAAGAAAAGGATGGCTGAATGCCGTCCTTTTTTGAATTAAATAGACGGTTTAAAAATTGCATTTTACGTTAAATACATAGAAGTTGGGTAAAACATAAAGACAGACAGGAGAGGAGTGAGTATATGTATCAAGTGGTGCTGGTTAGGCATGGAGAAAGCGTGTATAACCGACAAAACCTGTTTACGGGCTGGACGGACGTGGACCTGACTGAACAAGGGACTCATGAGGCCATTGAGGCGGGACGTATTCTCAAGGAGGCTGGATATACGTTTGATTTGGCATTTGCCTCTGTGCTAAAACGATCTATCCGCACGCTGTATCACATCTTGGATGAGCTGGATCATCTGTGGATACCTGTGCAGAAGTCATGGAAGCTGAATGAACGCCATTACGGTGCTCTTCAAGGGCTTAGCAAGTTGGATTCCGCCGTGCAATACGGCGAGGAACAGGTTCATATCTGGCGGCGTAGCCTAACAGTGCGGCCACCCATGCTGGATGAGAAGGACGAGCGGAGTCCGCATCGGGAAGAGCGTTATCGCAATATTAAGCCAGAAGAGCTGCCGCTTGGGGAAAGTCTGGAGGACACAGTGCATCGGGTCGGTGAGTTTTGGAAGCAGCGGATTGTACCTTTGATTCTCAAAAAGGATCGAGTTATCATTTCTGCACATGGTAACACTTTGCGGGCCTTAATCAAGTATATGGAGAATCTGGACGAAACCGCATTGCTGGATTTGAATATTCCGACAGGCATTCCACTGGTGTACGAGCTGGATGAGCATATAGATCCCATCCGGCGCTTTTATCTCGGTGATCCGAGTCATGTAGAGGCTAAGAAGCAGGCTGTGGCCAACCAAAGCAAGGTAACGGAGTGACTTTTCATACACAAAGAAGACAGGGCGCTTCCTCGCATCCTGTCCTCTTTGTGTTGGGTATAGATTAAGCGTTCGCTTCTTCTTCTGTTTCCTGGCTGTCTTCATCTGCGGGAAGTGCCCACACCGATACACTGCCGGCACGAACGGGAAATATACCGTAGCCATCCTGCTCAATCTTTACGGTATGATCGTGACGCCCGGTCAAATCTATCCATTCTTCCGCTGCATGTTGTTTGCCTACGAACATGCGCTTTTCCCCGTCATTTGCGTTGGTGATCACCACAGCACATCCGGAGCCTTCCAGCTCAGGAACGCCTTGACGAACCCATCCAATCGTATGGGGATCATCGAAATAATCTTTTTGCTCACCATAAGCTTTATGGTACCGGGCATATAGAAGCGGGTCTAGCTCAGCCTGCTTGCCTTTCACGGGCGTTTGTCCCTGGATACCGTAGTAATCGCCATAGAATACGCAGGGATAACCGTCTTTGCGCAGCAAGATCAGTGCATAGGCGCTAGGCTTGAACCAGTCCTCCACCCAGGATTCAAGCGCTTCATGCGGCTGGGAATCATGATTATCGACAAAAGTAACCGAGTTCAGGGGATGGGTATGAACAAGCGTATCCTCGAAAATGGTGCTTAAATCGAAATCCTTGCCACCCAAGGAAGCGCTATGTAGTTTGTAGTGGAGGGATACGTCAAATAGGTCGATTTTATAATCAATGGTATCCAGGAACTTTTGACACGATTCCAGATCCGGTTTCCAAAACTCGCCTACCATATAAAAATCCTGTCCGCGTTTTTTAATCATTTCTGTAGCAAATTCTCGTACAAATTCATGATTAATATGCTTGATTGCATCCAGACGGAATCCGTTGCATTGCAGAGTATCTACCAGCCATTTGCCCCAGCGGATCATCTCTTTGCGCACATCCTGATGATTATAATCAATATTGGCGAACATTAAATAATCATAATTGCCGAATTCATCATCTACATTTTCGCTCCAGCTTTTATTTTTACCTAAAATACGATAGATTCCTGTCCGGTCCTGGCTTGCATCGTAATCGGTTCCGTTAAAATGTTCAAAGTTCCATTGAAATGTGGAATACTGACCTTGACGGCCGGGGAACGTAAATTTAGTCCAGCCCTCGATATCAAAGGGCTCGGAAATGACCTCATTGCGGTTATCCGGATTGACCTCGACGACCTTGAACACTTCGGTTTCATCCGCGCCAGCCTTATGGTTCATGACCAGATCGACATAGACGGCCACACCGTGGCGAACGCAGGCGGCAACAGCCTCCAGCAGGTCTTCCCTGGTTCCGTATTTGGTGCGTACCGCACCTTTTTGGTCAAATTCGCCCAGATCGTAAAGGTCATAGACGCCGTATCCCGTATCCTCGGGCGATTGGCCTTTGGTGACAGGTGGAATCCATATCGCGTCAATTCCTTTGGCCTTCAGTTCCGGTGCCAGGCGGGTAAGCTTCTTCCAGTGAGAACCGTCAGCTTCGACATTCCACTCGAAAAATTGCATCATCGTATGGTTCCTTTTCATGTGCGTCCCTCCTTCATATATAACAAGTTACCCACCAAGTGAGGGGGGCTAAACGTCAGACGGTCAATATGATGCTGAATGAAGAACAAGGATCGCTGTATAACGTATGCTAAATCATTAAAATTTGTTATACCTAAGTGTTCACAACGACTCGGGTAGCTAGAAAAGGGAACGTGAAAACGGTAAAATGAATCTAACTTAACAATAGTTCGGGTTTTGGTGAAAACCGTAAAGCACGAGCAACAGAGGAAAGGAGGGGTGGACGTGACAGAACCGCAGCAGAACAAGGATGAAGCGAGCAAACCGCTGATAAAAAAATGTACGTATTGTCAGGAGATGAAACCTTTAACGGACTTTCAGCGCAGAACGGGTCGCCGGGCTGGTCCTTATTCCCGGCGTGGTCCTTGCCGTTCCTGTCGGGGGTTGGCCCCGCAAGAACGTGCGGCTACGTCCGCTCCTTCCGGCGAGGAAACGAACCCCTCGGCTGCTCCCGTGACGCAGCATAGCCTTGAAGTAAATACGGCTGCGCACAGCCTGGAGGCGTCACTACCTATGGAGGCACAACGCCCCCGCAGGAAGCCGGTCACGGATAAAGCGCGTGAGCGCCACCGGCAACGGGTTCGGCATCTGCTTAGCAGGCTGAAGCCTGCGGATACCCGGGCGTTGAGGCTCAATCGCAATGGCATGATTCGGCTAAGAGGCAAAACCGACCAGGGGAGACGCTGGCATCAAGAGATTGAGCTTGATCTGGCCATGACCTTGGTCAGAGAGCGTATGGCGGTGATTGTTAATCCATACACCGTGCGCAGACTGTATAGCAATAAGGAGTTTCGTCAATATGTGCTTAAGCGTGACCGCTATACTTGCTTTTTTTGCGGGGGCTACGGCGACACGATTGATCATTTACTGCCTCGGGCAAAAGGGGGGCATACGACGCCGGTCAATTGTGTATGTGCTTGCAATGAATGCAATCAAGTTAAGGCTGCCCGCGATGTAGATGAGTTCATTGAGTCTGGTGTGCCGCAGCCGTCTCCTGATGATTTCGAGGCACCTGATAATCCTGATGCTTCTGAAGACACCCTGCATACGTAGGGCGATTCTTGGAGCGTAGGTCCCTTAGTACAGTTCTACTTCAAAGCCGGATTCCTTCCAGGCTGTTGTTCCACCTTCGATAAAAGCTACATTGGTAAAGCCCATCTGCTGGAGTGTATAAGCTGCCAATGCAGCTTGTCCGCCTGCCCCACAAGTGGTGATAATCGGCCGGTTGCGGTCACGTAGACGTTCGTCACGCAAATCCTGTGGAACCTCCAAGTCAGCGCGGATGGGCAGCATGCCCAATGAAATATTGGCGCTTCCGCGAATCAGACCGCAAGCGCCTGCATCATGGGAGTCCTGCACATCGATAACGAATGTATCAGGATTTGCCTCCATTCGCTGACGTGCCTCCTGTGAATCAATGCCCTGAACGTGCTGTCTCGCTTCTTGAACCATATCTCCAAATGTTTTAGCCATCGTGTAAACCTCCGTATGAATATATTTTGTGTTATTTTCATATTGTTGAACTGAAACGTACGCTCTCTATTACCCTCCTCTAGCATAAAATGACCCTTTTTTTAAGGGAAACTTGGACAAAAATCGAGCTTATTCTAATTTTTATCTAAAATAACAATAAAAATTTTGCAGAAATTTGTGCAAATTTAAAATTTCTTCGACGATTGTGTTGTGAAAGGTGTAATATAGAGGTATAGGGTTCCGTTTCGGCCTGTTGTAGTCACGAAGGAGCGCTTCGTGGGATATTCCGCAGCAGTAACAACAGAATACCGTCTGAGCAATATACAATTGGCATCTGCGATAAATCAGTCTTGCCCTTTAGGGTATAGGCCGGTTTTAGCTGTGCTTCTTGCATGTTTAGGGGCGCGAATTCAATGAACGTTTTATTGCTAGAGTTTATGGATACAGGTTACGAGAAAGGAATGGACTTCTATTTTCACAGTAAAGGAGGACGTTCACGCATGTCTGAAAACCAACAAGAGGTGGCAGTAACACAAGAAGCTACCAAAGAGTCTCGGGATGTATTGGACCAATTGATGAAACCAGAGGTTCAGCAATCGCTGACCGTGCTGGTAGAAAATCTGCCCAAGTTAACTGAGATGGTTACTTTGATGACCGACGCTTATGATGTAGCTCGCAGTCTGGCGACTGACCCTGTCTTTATCGGAGATATGAAAAGCTCCATGGGAGAGTTTGTGAAGCCTGTTACAGATTCGGCTAAAGGATTGGCTTCTGCTGCAATTGAAGCAAATGACCGTGTACAAACTACGGACGGCAGTGTAGGTCTGTTTGGCCTGCTCAAAATGCTTAAAGATCCGAATGTACAAAAAACGCTGCGTTTCAGCCAGGCTTTCCTGGATATTCTGAATGAGCGCCAACGCGAAAGCAAATAATTACCTGATCAAGAACGGAGGATGGACATGTCGAAGCAAATTTTGATCTTGGGCGGCGGATACGGCGGATTGCTGGCCGCTCTTACAGCACGCCAGCATATGGACGCTAGCCAAGCAACCATTACAGTGGTTAACCGCTTTGCGTCGCACCAAATTATTACGGAACTGCACCGTTTGGCGGCAGGTACAATTGCTGAAAAAGCTGTTGCGCTTCCTTTGGAAAAACTGCTGCGTAACAAAGAAATTATCCTGAAAGTGGATACTGTTTCCGAAATCAAGCCTGACGATAAAAAAGTAACCTTGGCCAGTGGCGCTACGTTGAGCTATGACGCTCTCGTTATTTCCCTGGGCAGCGAAACGGCTTACTTCGGTATTCCAGGACTGCAAGAGCATAGCTTCACGCTGAAATCCGTGGCAGAAGCCAATCGCATTCGTGCACATGTGGAAGCTCGTCTGGATGCTTACAAGCAATCCGGTAACCAAGCGGACGCTACAATCGTTATCGGTGGTGGCGGTCTGACTGGCGTTGAGCTGGTGGGCGAATATGCTGACAAATTGCCTGCAATTTGTCGCGAAAAAGGTATTAACTACGAAGACATCAACTTGTATTGCGTAGAAGCTGGACCATCTATTTTGGCAGGATTCCCTCAACCACTGGTTGATCGTGCAGTAACAAGCCTTGAAAAACGTGGCGTTCAAATCGTAGCGGGTGTACCGATTACAGAAATGAAAGCTGACGAAGTTCTCTTGAAAGACGGACGTTCGATCAAAACGAACACACTGATCTGGACAGGCGGCGTACAAGGTAATGCACTGGTTGGCGCATCTGGTATCGAAGTAAACCGTGGTCGCGCAACTGTGAATGGTGCACTGCAATCGACTTCTCACGAAGACATCTTCCTCGCTGGCGACAGCGCAGTGGTGTTCCCGGGTGAAGGCGAGCGTCCATACCCTCCAACTGCACAGTTGGCTTGGCAAATGGGCGAATTAGTTGGTTACAACATCTTCGCTTATTTCAACGGAGCGAAAATGGAACGCTTTACACCAGTATTCTCCGGTACACTGGGCAGCTTGGGCAGAACAGACGCGATCGGTACTGTAGGTGCGAATGGCACCCAACTGAAAGGCGCTGTAGCCACTTTGATGAAGGAAGGCAGTAACATCCGTTACTTGTCCCACATCAAAGGACTTTTTGCATTGGCCTATTAATATTTCTTACATTTTATATGGTTCATTGGAAGAGAGCGCTATTCAGCGCTCTCTTTTTTGTAGCTTTTCTTTTCGGTACTAGCGATACTCACGATTCATTAGTCTTAATTCACTTTAATCTTCGCTAACTCTGCCACCTGTGCAGGAGGGAGCGCACCTTCAAATATATTCAGCTCATCAATAGATCCTTTGAACGCAGGGTCCCACCAGTTGACACCTAAGCTGAATGTTCCAGATTTGGAGGTAAAGACATCTGGGAATCCTGAGCCCGTAAATTGAAGCTTGCCATTCACATACACAGCTAACACCCCACGATCTACAGTGAAGGCGAGATGGGTCCATTCATTTGTATTGATCTTTAGGCCGGTACTGCCAGTATACCAAGGTGAGCTGCCAGACCAGACCATTGTGTTATCCTTCTCGGGTCCTCTGGGTAAAAGGCTAATCCAGTGATTACTATCCATAGCTCCAAAAAAAGTTGGTGTATGCAGAGTCAATTCGCTTGGTTTTACCCACAGTGACACGGAATATGCTGAGCTGGATATGAGTCCTTCAGGCAGAGCAATGCCTGACTTTCCATCAAGGACTACAGCTTGGCCTTTTACGCCTTCAGCGTAGTACACACTTCCTCCCTGGCGATCGATTCGGTCACCGATAACTTCGCCATTAGCAAAAGCATCTTGCTGATCCTCCAGATTATTTTCAAATGTGTATGACGCAGTCAATGTTGCCTTCTCATAAGGGGATACCGTGATGTTGAAAATTTTGTCCCGACTACGTTCTCCTTTGGTAATGGTAGCTGTCAAAGTGGCAGATGCAGCCTTTTCTCCGTTTTCTGGACGCTTGATTTCACCTGTATCCGTAATGACGCTTTGGTCTGAAGTTTTCCAGGTAATTCGGGATTGCCGACTGGCTTCCTTCGGAAGATTCAGGCTAGCCGTCACCCGACTTGTATCGCCAAGATCTAATTCACCATACACACTGTCCACTACTGTCGTATCGGTCATATCAGGGAGCTTACTGCCCCAAGCCATCTCATCTTTATTCGATAAAACTGTAAACGCCAGGATGTATTGATTCGTAACCTGATCCCATTGTCTTAAGAACACCCCATCCAATACAGCACCATCCAGTGTTAATTGGATATTCGCATCCCCCGACTTGCGCCATGTTCCTTGCACATCGCCTTCGATGGTATGATCTGCTCTAAGCTGAATGAATTGTGTATTCTTGATCGTAGCTGAAGAATCACTGCCATGATTAATATATTGATAATCGCCAATGAATTGTTTCTCATCCAGCTTTGTAAGCGTCTCGCCACCGTAACGATAAGGAGCTACGACAGGCCAGTCCTCCTGATTCATGAACATTTGGTGTACACGCAGCTCATGTGTCTCCCCCTGATGAGGGAATCGGGTATGAAAGACAACAAACATTTGTCCAGTAGCAGGATCGGTGTATACAGAATTGTGTCCAGGGGAAACATAGCCGTAGCCAGTGCCTGTACCGGGGTCGCCTATTTTACTATCGAACAAGAAATTACCTATCAACTTGTTGCCATAAGTTGTATTTTTGGTGTTTGCCGGCAGAACAGCATTCTGCCCTTTGGCATCCTTATAAGGTCCTGTCGGACTCTTGGAACGGAATAACCTCATGTTATACCCCCCGTCCGCTGCAAGTCCGCCGTAGGTTACATACAAATAGTAATAACCCGTCTCCTGGTTGTATTCAATATATGGACCTTCCCCTGACTCACCGTATCCACCTGCGATCTTGGTGCCAAAATAACGATCAATGAGCCGACCGTCTTCTGTAGTTCCATCTTTACCTGGGTACATGGGTTTGCCAGTTGCCTTATCCAGCTCCAGTAAAAATATTCCCCCGGACCATGAACCATACGTCATCCACAAGCGCCCGTTTGCATCGTAAAAAACGCTTGCATCGATTGCATTTGGGAACATCCGATTCGCATAAGAACCATCGGTATTAAACCATCCCGGTCTGGGACCCTCAAGCTTGCCTTCCTTAATGAGTTGTTGAATCGGCGTATTTGTCCACTTTTTATCCACCTTGCTATCTTTATCGAATGCAGTCTCCTTCGTAAAACCAGTGTGGATAATGGTATCCACATATTGATATGGACCCTCGATTTTGGGTGCAACTGCAATGCCGATCGCGGAACGAATGTAGGTGGAAGATGCACTATAATAAATCATATATGCCCCTTTTGTCCCATCCTCATTGACATAATGCTCATTCCAAAATACATCGGGCGCCCATACTGAGAATCCTCCCTTACTGTCCGCATCATTCTCACCCGCCCAAGCGAAAGATCCGGCCAGATTCTTCGATAAATCCCCGTAAAGTGTGTTCCCAGGCGTAGTGTAACCGTTTGCAAAAGAAGTCCAGTTTGTAAGATCTTTTGACTTCGCCGCAGAGATATGTGACCCAAATACATAATAAGTGTCACCGTCTTTGACAATGGAAGGGTCATGAACCGATACATTAGAGAAGGTTGGCGCATCCTGCTTATTGTTCTGGTCTGGCACCGTTGCCGCCGCGTCTATTGCACCTAATGGTGCGCTTGCGATTGCTAATAATAATGTTAGTGTTATTGCAATGCTTTTCCTGACTTTACGTTTAACAAAACTTCTCATCATACACATTTTCCCCTTTCTAAATTGGAATACAGAGATATATTCTGCTTTCATTGCTAAATACCTTTATATTTATAAATATTATTAATGTATTTATGAATTATATAGATACAAGGAAGATTTTAGAATTTAAGCGACCTTGACGCCACTGCTCCACACTTTCTTTTGATACGTAGTTGACCCTTCTATACACTACGATATGTAAAATGCGATGTTCTCTTTTTAGGTAAAAATTATAAATTATGGTTGACATTATATATTTGTGGAGATATGCTAGTTTTGAAAAATAACTAGGAGGTTTGTGTATGTTTAGGAAAAATAAGTTTTTTGGCATGGGGTTAGCAACTATCCTCATGTGTTCCGCATTCTCGGGAAGCCTCGCCTATGCGGAATCTAAGTCCACTACGTACGATGCTTCGTTTTTTGAAAATCTCAAACAGCGGGCCATCGTCCATGAGCTTCAAGAACACAAGATTACCGTTAATCCGAAAGCATCTATTGCTGAACTACTGAATACAGCAGATAGTACATCACTAAAGAGTAAAAATAATAGTGATCTACAACAAAATCTGGAGAAACTTAATAAATCGGAATACATATATCTTACACTCGATGGAGAAGTATACAGCTCAGAAAAAGGTTATGTAGGCATGGCGGATAAAGTTGAATCAAAAGAGGATAGTGTAACGGATGCTACTTATACGGAAACAAGCTCTTTGAGTGAATCAAGCAACAAACATGATATTTCCATATCAAGTAAAAATAATCCCACTCCATCGCAAGTGAGTGGAGGGACGACGGGAACTTTTTCAAGGGTTCAATTGGATTATGATGGTTTTGATGGGGTTAATGCAAAAGTGATTACGCCAAGGGCTAAGTACCTAGGAGCAAACGAACAGCCATGGATGTATTACGGTTTTGATGCAAAGAATGGACGGGGAATTGAGGGGGGATTTTCCTATCAAACAGGCAGAGGAGTATGGCAGGGGTATATTAGGAACAATAATGGTTTCAAATACTCTTTAGAGACGTGGGAAAATCACGACATAAAAGATTCAGTTAAATTTTATATTGATAATAGTACCTATAACGCTTATCTATTAGTCGCCTACAATCAAGTCGTCGTTATGCAAACCTCTTTTGACTCTTCAGATCTATCATCCATGTCTGTTAAGAGAGTGACGGCAATAGCGAAAAAAAACTTTGATGGCAGTAATATTTATGGAAGTGCTATCAATGGAGAGTTTTCAGAATTGGTAGTCTCAAAATTCAATTCAGATTATTATTATCCATGGGATGACTATCGGGATTACTCTTTTTGGGATGGAAGTCAGTGGTTCGGTACGATTGATTGGCCCGCCGATTATATTACTCATTATGGTCCAACTGTGTGGATCAACAACCGATAAGAACAATTAGTTAAACAATGGCTCAAGCTAAAATATACTGAATAGCATCTGTCATTTCCTTTGTTGTTGGGTGGGACTTACAACAATGTGGCTTGGCAGATGTTTTTCCATGTTAAGCTTACTCAACTGGACTCCTCCACCATAATTTTGGTTTTTAGTCTAAACAAAATAATTAGGAGGGCATTATGAAAATCAGACTGTTGGTCTGCCTTATGATTGTACTAAGTTTTGCTACTACAAACCCGAATTTGGCATCGGCTCAAGATCATACCCCCATACACCTGAAGGTCAATGATCATTACGTTTTATACACCTACCCTGCATCACCCTTTGTGGATAAGAAGGGAAGACTACTTATACCGCTCCAAGTAGCTGAGGATATACTGGGCGGTAAAGTAACTTATAATGCAGCGAACAAAACCGCTTCTGTTGATCTAATGGACCGTAATGTAACGGCAACGATTGGATCACCCAAAATATCGGTTAACGGCGAACCCATGACAATGGATACAGTCCCTATCATGCTAAGTAATGCAATGTTTTTGCCGGTATCCATCCTGTTGAAAGATACAGATGCGAAGATGGAGTGGGATCCCAAACGTGGCTTATTGAAACTAAGACATGATAGCTTTACGGAAAGTCCAGTTCTTATGAGGTTTAAGGGACAAGACTTGGCCCAAGTCATTGATGCGAATGCATTTGATCTTATTTCCTTTGACTGGGATCAAAGGCAAGGTGTATTGAATATTAATGCTACGTATAAGAGCGACTTATCGCCCGCCTTCAAGCAAATTGACTTTAATCCTATGATTGTGTATAGCAAAGGGACCTATACTGTAGATCCTTATTCTAAACCCGGTTCATTTCACAAAGTGAAAATAACCAGCCACGGTCATTTGGTTTATACAATGAATATCGATACAATTGACGCTGATAATGATTATATAAAATATATCACTTCCGTAGGCAGGCTGATTCAATAATTGAATGCAGGTTGCTTGTACATCATTAAAAAAGCGACAAAGGCTTTAGGGCCTTTGTCGCTTTTTTGAAAAAGTGAAATTTAGAATGAAGTTATCGTGTTGCTGTTTTCGCTGGACTTAATTTTACCCACTACTCGAGATACCGAGTTTCTATTCTTAAGCTCATAAAGAACGTTCTCTATAAGAGAGTTTCTTTGCGCATTAGTAAGTGTATTGTTCCAAGCGTCAGTCTTTACATATACATCCACGCTAGCTTCACTGCTGTCGCCTCTTACGGTGAAATCAAAGCCAACTCCAGCGTAATTGCCATATCTATTAACCAAATCGCGTTGAATCGTACTTGCATCCAAGGAAGAAGCTACATCCTTCAAAGTAACATCGCCTCTGCTGTTGGTTGTAAATGTTGCCATTTTATCCCTATTACTAGAGTTCTTCACTGTGCCTTCAACATCGGCATCTTTGTACTCTTTCAAAATATCATCCACGATGTCCTCCAAGTAGCTTCTCTTTCTGCTGTCGGTTAGGTCAGTCCATCTGGATTTTGTCATTTCAATGGTTACCGTAATATCGTTTTTGTTACCATCTAACGTAATATCCGAGTTGGTGTTGTAGTCATCGCTGTGATCATCGTTCAGCTTCTTTTGGAGATCCTTCAAGGAGCTAGAGCTATTTTTGCTCGCGTCATCTTTTAGCGTCTGATTGTCTTTTTGCAATTGAGCGATGGTAGCGTCTTTCGTTGTGTTTGCTGCTTTTGCTGTGTTGAGCTCTTGAGTCAGCGTCGTGATCTGGTTGTTCAGCGCCGTAACTGTAGATTGATCAATGGGAACACCATTGTCAGCAATGACTACGCGTTTGTTTGTGCCATCCCATGTTACTTTTTTATCCAAAGCTGTACCTGCCAGCTTCAGTGGGATATACGTAACGCCATCCAGCAGGAACGGTTCTGTTTTGGCATCAGAAGCAACCTCGGTTCCGTTGTAGATGATTTTGATATTGTTATATACTGCTTGGATCGGCTTAGTCACTTGTGCGGCATATGTGGATTGGCTGAAAAGAGCCCCGGATATGGCCAAGGCGGATACGGCAGTGATGATGACAGGTTTTTTGATAGATTTCAGTGATTTCATTCGTTGGTCTACCCCTTTATTTAAGAATTATAGCCTGGTTCATAGACTAGAGTAACATTAATGCCTACAAAATCCAACAGCTTGGAGAGTCATTATGGGTTGTGCTTATATTGGTTAGACGCAACAGCAACCGTAAAAGTTGCCCTGTTTGCGCAAAAGTTTTTCCGAAAGTATCCGAACAACACAAAACAAGCCCGCTGCACAAGACAGCGAGACTTGTTGGTAAAACAGTGCGTCGAGGTTATCCATTCAGGATTATTTGCCGTCCTTCAGTTTGCCTGCTGTTTCCTGAAGATGGCCTTTGGCCTTATCCAGTTTACCTTCGGCTTGAAGGGACTTATTATCGGTAGCGTTCCCGATTTGGTCCTTGATTTCACCTTTGGCTTTGTTCACATTACCTTTGATTTTATCGCTAGTTCCGTTATCCTTCATGTTGTAGCCCTCCTTATGTGATCGAACTTTCATTCAGCATGCTGTAGTTAGTCATTACCCGAGCGAGGGTAATACGAAACCAGAGGCTGTATATCACAGACGGGGGTATAATGTTGGATACGGGTTAAATCAGAACGTGAAGTGGGGAGTGAGCGTATGCTCAAAATTTTATTGTTTATTCTTGTTATTCAAATTATTTACGTATCGGCGTATACACTGCGCATGATTCTGACGCTGAAAGGACAGAAGTACATTGCTGCGCTCATTAGCACCGTGGAGGTTACGGTCTATGTGTTGGGCCTGAACGTTGTGCTTAAGTATCTGGATCAAGTGGCAAGTCTTGCAGTCTACGCCATTGGCTATGCATTGGGCATTCTTATTGGAGCATGGATTGAGGAAAAAATAGCGCTTGGTTATGTCACCGTTAAGGTGATCAGTAATGAGATCAATGGAGGAATTGCCAATGCGCTGCGGGACAAAGGATACGGTGTTACAGCCTGGCTGGGCAGTGGGCGTGATGGAGAGCGCCTGGTGATGGAAATTTTGGCTAAACGGAAAAACCAGAATAAGCTGTATCAGTCCATTCTGGAGCTGGATCCTAAGGCTTTTGTCATTACGGTAGAGCCGAAGCAATTTCATGGCGGCTTCTGGACCAAGGCTATCCGTAAATAAACATTTTGGTAAATTGCGCATATTTTTTGGAGGTTGGAGCATATTAATACCCGCACAGGTGAATTTTTCAAAAATCCAATAAGCGACTTCCCTTGAACAAGATATAGATCGAAATGGTTTAATTCGTCTATATCTTGCACTTCGGAGCGACTGGAATCGAATTTTGAAAAAAATAATGGCACAGGTGGAAATTGACAGTAAGCCGACAGGGGATATTACCCTATAAAAACCGAGGGGGGATATAGATGTACAGACGCCAGGCCCCAGAAATCATTCCAGAGGAAAATACGGCTATTTGGTCGTGTACAAACGAGGGTTGCAACGGTTGGATGCGAACGGATTTCACCTTTTTGAACGAGCCGGCTTGTCCACTTTGCCAAGCCTCGATGGGGCAAGAAATGCGGATGCTGCCGATTCTCAATCGGGCGGGCAATTCCTTTGTCGCCCAGCGCTCCTAATCCGGGATTTTGTAAAATCCACAATTGAAAGTGAGTACGATGATCACACTGCAGAATTTATGAATGTCAAAAGCCGCTCCAGCGACATGCTGAGCGGCTTTTGGTTGTGGAACATTGAGAATAGCGGTGACCTCTCCCCAAGTAAGGTATGCATTGATCATGGTCTCTCAATGGGCTGCACGGAATCACGATATACAATATGTCCCTGCACCAGGACTCGACCAAAGCGGCTGCTGGGATGGCTTATTTTTTTCATCATCGAATCAATCGCGGTACGTGCCATCTGCTCGATGTCTACTCCGACCGTGGTCAGTTGCGGAACAATAAGAGTGGCGTATACATCGTTGTCAAAGCCAACCACAGAGCAGTCTTCAGGTACGCGGTATCCCAGGCCAATGAGCTTATGCACCAGATTGTGAGCGACCTGATCGCAGTTACATACAAAGGCAGTTGGTAGCGGCTGAGGAAGCTCCATTTCAACATAAGTACCTTCATCGTCCCGGTCACTGAGCACCCACTCGTTACGGAGGGGCAACCTGTGCTCCAGCAAGGATTTATAGTAGCCGAGGAAACGATCCTGAATACTACTGGTGGAATAGATATTACCCACATATGCAATATCCCGGTGTCCCTGGGCGATCAAATAGTTGGTCAGCTCGTAGGCTCCGTAAAAATTATCCGTCACCACGGAGTCGATATCAGCATGCTCATCATAAAAATCGAGAAACATTTTGGGCAGGTCCATGGTTTGTACAAGCTCAATATATGGCTTGCTCACTTGGCCCAGGAGAATGAAGCCGTCCACCTTGCGGTCGTAATAGATACGTGGCAGATTAAGCTGTTCTTCGTCTTCGCGATGGAGGATGTGAAGGATACCGTAGTAGCCATATGGCTCCAGTGCCCGTGAAATTTGCTGGTAGATGTGCAGATAAAACGATTGGCCAGGGCCAGTAAAACGTTCAGGGATGACAACACCAATGTTATAGGTGAGGCCCTCCTTCATGGACTTGGCAACGGTATTGAAACGATAACCCATTTCGCCCGCGAGCGTCTTAATACGCTCTTTTAGCTCCTCGCTAACCCCATCCTTGTCATTGAGCGCCTTCGACACGGTCACGCTGCTTACTCCCAGCTTATCTGCAATGTCCCGCATCGTTACGTTGCTCTTCATTCCTGTTCCGCCTTCCAATTTTAAAAAGATAAGCATTTTGCCTAATCCAGAGAATGGATGCAAAATGCTGGGGAATATATCAGTAGCTTAGCCGCCTGTAAAGATACAAAGACTGGCAGCATGGCTGCCCATAGAACAACTGTTAGCCTGCGGGTAACAGTTGTTCTATGGATAGTATACATGGTTCCGCAAGCAGGATAAAGCCTGCGGCTTATGTCCGCTGGGAAGGACGGGAGTGTGCTTGCAATAGCGCTTCATTGTGATGAATCAGCTCACGGCGAACAGCGGCGCTACTGAGAGAGCGCAAGGGATCGGATGGTGTATTGAAGGTGTAGTCCTCCAGTCGAGCGATGGTGGTCGTCGCTACGTGGATACGGGTATCACTGGATGCGTAGTAAATAAAGACTTCATCTTGTTCGTTAACGACTGCCCCATTGCAAAAAATAACATTCGAAACGTCGCCCACGCGTTCCTCATCATAAGGAGCCAAAAAGTGCCCGCCGGGCTTAGCGATGACGCGCGTAGGGTCTTCCAGACTGGTGGCAAAGGTATACAGCACATACCGCAGCCCGGCGGCCGTATTGCGTACCCCATGAGCGATATGAATCCAGCCGCGACTGGTTTTGATCGGGGCTGGCCCCTGTCCGTTCTTGGCTTCGTACACCGTATGATAACAACGCTCATCAATGACGGTTTCGTGTTCAATCACGGGCTGTGTAATATCTTTGCACAGGCCGAAGGCGATGCCACCGCCCGAGCCGGTGGAAATAAATCCGTCCTGGGGACGAGTATAGAAGGCGTATTGACCGTCCACAAATTCAGGGTGCAGAACAACGTTGCGCTGCTGTGGGGACTGGGTAGTGATGTTGGGAAGCCGGGTCCATGTACGAAGATCACGAGTACGGACCAGTCCAGCCTGAGCGACAGCACTGGAGGTATCGTGAGGTGGCGCGTCAGGGTCTTTTTTCTCTGAGCAATAAATACCATAAATCCAGCCGTCCTCATGCTTTACCAGTCGCATATCGTACATGTTTGTTTCTTCCGGGTCGATATCCTCCCATACTAGGGGAGCGTCAATGAACCGAAATTGATCAATGCCGTTATCGCTCTCTGCCAAAGCGAAAAATGACTTTCGATCCAGTCCCTCGGTACGCGAAACAAGAATGTATTTTCCTTCATGATAGATTGCCCCTGGATTCAATGCCGCATTTACACCCAGCCGCTCCATGAAAAAGGGATTGGTTTTCGCATCCAGATCAAACCGCCAGTGAAGTGGAACATGATGGCGTGTGAGCACTGGGTAGAGGTAGCGTTCGTAGATACCATTATAAAAGGTAGTTTTAACCTCATTGGGGCGTGTAATCAGTTCCTCTTGCTGCAACCGCAGCTCATTATATTTGCTATGGATCATTGGTTTTCCATCCTTTCTAGCATTTCTATGCAAAATCGGCTGTTGTGATAAGGGCACTTCCAGGGTCCTGCAATCTCTCTCGCATCTGGCTTACCATCCGCTTGAACTGACCAGAACCATTCGCCTCCGGGGCGCGGATCGATGATATATTGCCGGGTATAGGACCATAGATTACGGACAATTTGCAAAAAACGTTCGTCTTTTGTACGTTGAAATGCATTGTAAAAACCAACCATCCCCTCGGCCTGTACCCACCAGATACGTGAGGTGTCTACCCGCTCTCCTTCCCGCTCGTTGATGAGCGATCCGTCTGGCTGAACAGCGCGCTCAGCTACCGCATTGGCAATATCCATCACCATATCCACGTATTCTGACGGGTAATAACCCAGCACACTCATAGCGTCCTCAATCAACCAGCTGGCTTCGATGTCGTGACCATATGAGGTCAGGTCAAGCAGAGAGCGCCATTCACGATCGAAGAATACCCCCAATCGTCGGGCAGAAGCATCGTAAACACGATGATATAAAATATCCAGTACGTTCGTCAGTGCATCTCGAACCTCTTCATTTGGCCAGACGCGCAGCAATTGGGTATACGCCTCCAAAACATGAATATGCGTATTCATGGTGATATGCGCGGTAACCCCATTTTCGCTGAGTAGCTCATTAGGCTGCGTGTTCCACAAGCGGTCATATTGTTCGCCGTATGCCTGTCGGGTGCGATCATATCCTTTTTGCTCCAGCAGGTGGAACAGCTCCATAGCTAGTGGCAATGCATTCGGGTCGTCTGTGGCACGTGCATACTCTGCTAGCGCATAGATCGCGAATGCCTGCGCGTATACATGCTTGCACGTGTCCACGGGTTGCCCGGTGTAGTTCACCATCCAATACATTCCTCCATGTAATGGATCAAGCAGGTGATCTCGCAGGAATGTGAATGCATGTCGTGCGGCTTCTGCATAGGTATCTTCCCCTGTTACACGGGCAGCCGCCGAGAATGACCAGAGTAGCCGTGCAGTGGCAATCCCGCCTTTGTCGGCTTGGTTATGAGTGTGCAGATCCACATCCACTTCGCCGTAAAACCCACCGTGTGTCTCATCCTTCAGTCCAAGCCAGAATGGGAGTATGTGTTCCTTCCATTCCTGTCTAATTTCGTCCAGTAGTGTTTCCAAGAGACAAAGCCTCCTTCGGAAAATAAATTATTAAGTTATCGTTAACTTTACAGAAGTATCATATCTAGGTGTTTGTAAACTGTCAACTATTCTCGTCTTGTGTTTATTTACAAGATAATAGCCAAGTGTACTGTACAAAAAAATAATGTAATTGACATAGTAAGCGTTATCATAATAAAATAACTTTTGTTAGCTTAACGATAACCTTATTTAAAAAAATGGGAGGGGTCGTTTCATGAAGTTGTCTAAAGTTTTGATGCCATTGTTGTCAGTGCTACTAGTAGCGGGTTTGTTTGCAGGCTGTGCTCCAAAAGCATCGGATACACCAGCAGCCAGCTCTGATCCAAAGGATGTGGAAGGTGAAATTACGGTTATCACACAGCGGACGGATATTGTAGATACCGTGTTTCAAGACTACGCCAAAGAATTTAACAAGCTTTATCCGAACGTGAAGGTCAATTTTCAGGCATTGGCCGATTATGAGAGCCAAATCAAAATTCGGATGGGGACTAGGGACTATGGAGATGTTTTGTTGATTCCTACCAGTATCCCAATTGCAGAACTACCCGAATTTTTCGAACCACTGGGCACTTATACGGAGATGAAAAGCAAGTATACCGGCATTGAAGAACGTATGGTGGACAACAACGTCTACGGTATTCCGGTAGCGATGACGTACTCCGGGGTGATTTATAACAAAAAAGTGTTCAAGGACGCGGGAATCACACAACTTCCCAAAACCACGGATCAATTCCTGAAAGCGTTACAGCAGATTAAGGATAAAACCAAGGCAATTCCTCTGTTTACGAACTACGCCTCTGGGTGGGCACTGACCCAGTGGGAAGCTGATTTGGCAACAGTGGCGGGTACAAAGGAATATGTGAATGTCACACAGCCGAATACAGACGACAATTTTACGAAGGGTCAGCCTCACTATGAGCTGTATAAGGTTCTGTACGATGCGGCTAAAAATGGTCTGATTGAAAAGGATCCAACGACTACGGATTGGGAGACCTCCAAGGCGGATCTTGCTCAAGGCAAAATCGGTACGATGGTGCTTGGCTCTTGGGCGATTGACCAGATTAAAAGTACTGCTACAAACAAGGAAGATATCGGCTTTATGCCTTTTCCAACCAACGCCCAAAAGGTGCTTGTTCCGCTGGCAGGCGATTACAACCTTGGTATTAACGTAAATAGTGAAAATAAAGCAGCGGCTCGTGCCTGGGTGGACTGGTTTACTGACAAGTCCAACTATGCCGTAGAGCAGGCAGGTAGCGTTAGTCCACTACAGGGGGCGGAATTACCTGACATTTTGAAGCAGTACGGAGATCAGGGAGTTGTCTTTGAAACGCTCACTCCGTCCCCGAAAGGACAGGAAGGGATTGTTGATAAAATCGACAAAAAGGGAGAAATCGGCTTGTGGCAGCCTGACTTCAAGAAACGCATTATTGAGGCAGCGGTCGGTAACCGCCCGGAATCGTATGACACCATTATGAAGGATCTGAACGACGCATGGGTGAAGGCGCGTGCTGAAGTGGCTGCAAAGGAAGCAAAATAGCCATCTGAACTGACGAAAAGAAAGGATCGACTTAGCAGTCGATGGACGGATAGCCAGGAGGTGCAGCATGTTAAAATTTTCGAATCTCAGCTACTCCAAACAAAGATTGGCGATTATTGTTGCCTTTTCATTTATTCCGCTAGCGCTGCTGATCACTTTTGCGTACTTGCCGGTGATCAATATGTTTAAATACAGCTTTTCGGACTGGAACGGCTATAGTAAGCGTCTGGAATATGTGGGTTTTGAAAACTATATCAAAATCTTTACCGACCCCGAGTATTTCTCGGTGTTTAAAGTCAGTCTGTATTACTTTGTAGCCACGTTTGTACAGATGGGGCTGGCCCTTTATTTTGCAACTATTCTCAGCTTTCAAACCTGGTTTAAAAATTTCTTTAAAGGCGTTTTGTTTTTTCCTTCCCTGATGAACGGGGTAGCTATTGGTTTTATTTTTCTATTCTTTTTTAAGCCAGACGGTACCCTTGATACACTGCTTCAGGCAGTGGGGCTGGGTTCGTATATCAAGCTGTGGCTGGGTAACCCGGAGATTATCAATATTTCGCTGGCTGGCACGTCGATCTGGAGATACATGGGCTTTAACTTTATCGTGTTTCTCGGTGCGATTTCCTCCATATCCAGTGATCTGTATGAAGCGTCTGATATGGACGGAGCTAACCGCTGGCATCAATTCCGCTCTATTATTTTGCCGAGTATCAAGCGGATTTTGCAGTTGAATCTCATCTTGGCGATTAGCGGGGCGATCAGTGCGTTCGATATCCCGTATATTATGACCGGTGGCTCCAACGGCAGTGAAACATTCGTCATTCAGACGCTTGATGTGGCATTCAAATACAGCAAGGTCGGTTTGGCCTCAGCGATGGCGGTCGTTCTGCTGCTGATCGTGATTGCTGTCACACTGCTTCAACGGTTGCTAATTCGGGGAGAGGAGGACTAATCATGTATAAGCTGAAAAGAATACTGGGCAGCAGCATCAAGTATGCCGCGCTACTACTAGGTGCGTTCATTGCACTGCTGCCGATTGTCGTCATTTTGTTTGCATCTTTGAAGACGAAGGCTGAATATGCGGCAACCAGTCCTCTGACTCCCCCCGTGAACTGGCTGAATTGGGCTAACTATACCAAGGCCTTTATTAACGGAAATATGCTAACCGGATTTGTGAATACAGCTTTTATCCTGTTGATTTCAATCATCGGGGCCACTTTGACGGGTTCCATGATTGCGTATATTTTGAACCGTTTTAAATTTAAGGGCAAAAGTCTCATGCTGGGTGCGTTCTTGCTCGCCACGCTCATTCCGGGGGTGACGACACAGGTGTCGACGTTCCAGATCATTAACAAGCTGGAGTTGTTTAACACGCCTTGGGCAGCCATTTTACTGTATTTGGGAACGGATATTATTGCAGTGTATATTTTTCTGCAATTTCTGGATTCCATTGCGGTGGCGCTGGATGAATCGGCCATGCTGGATGGGGCCTCCTATCTGACGATCTACTGGCGCATTATCTTGCCTCTGCTGAAGCCTGCCATTGTGACGGTGATCATTATCAAGGGCGTTAATATTTACAACGACTTTTACACCCCGTTCCTGTATATGCCCAAAACAAGCCTTCAGGTCATATCGACGGCGCTGTTCAAGTTTAAAGGGCCATATGGATCGCAATGGGAAGTCATTAGCGCAGGCATTATCATTGCCATTATTCCGACGCTGATTGCGTTTTTATCATTACAAAAATATATCTATAACGGATTCGCGCAGGGTTCAGTGAAGTAGAATAACGGCGAAATAGAAAATTCGGTGAAATCAAGTATCTCGGTGAGAGGGGAATAAACGTATGAATAAATTGGATGTGGATTTGGGAGTAAATAGCGTAAGAATTGTGGGAGATAGTCTGCCGGAAATGCCGTGGCAGGATAAGCCTGAAGGCAGTGAGGCTCCGGTATGGAGACATAGTGAGAATCCGGTCATTGGGCGTAATCCGGTACCGGGCATTGCCCGTATTTTCAACAGTGCAGTAGCTCCGTATGAGGGACGGTTTGTAGGGGTATTCCGGGCTGAAACGATTAATGGACGTCCGCATTTGCATCTAGGCTGGAGTGACGACGGGTTGGCTTGGGACATTGAGACAGAACGTCTGCATTTGGTCGATGAGGAAGGAAGCGATTACCAGCCTAATTATGCTTACGATCCGCGTCTGGTCCGCGTGGAGGATACGTATTATATTATCTGGTGTACAGATTTTTACGGTGCAGCGTTGGGGATAGCACAAACGAAGGATTTTAAAAGCTTTGTACGATTGGAAAATCCGTTCCTGCCGTTTAATCGCAATGGTGTGCTGTTGCCCCGCAAGCTAAACGGAAACTTTATGTTGCTATCCCGTCCGAGCGACAGCGGACATACACCGTTTGGCGACATTTTTCTGAGTGAAAGTCCTGACTTGGTCTATTGGGGCAAGCACCGTCATGTCATGAGCAAGGGCGGACAGGGCTGGTGGCAATCGGTAAAGATTGGCGGCGGACCGGCTCCGATTGAGACGACAGAGGGCTGGCTGATGTTCTACCACGGGGTGACAGGCACGTGCAATGGGCTGGTATACAGTATGGGCGTAGCCGTTCTTGACCTGGATGATCCGTCTAAAGTTAAATATCGTTCCTCTAATTTCGTGCTGACCCCGGAGGAATGGTACGAAGAACGGGGCTTTGTGCCGAATGTGGTGTTCCCGTGTGCTACGCTGCATGATGCGGACACCGGGCGGATTGCGATTTATTATGGAGCCGCTGACACGTATGTAGGTATTGCATACACGACAGTGTCTGACATTATGAAGTATGTCATCGCAACGGATGAAGTGGTCGCAGACGATCGTGAGTCGGGCCGGATGTAGGAGGAAACTAAATGCCGGAGGATATGTCTTTACAGCAATTGCAGTCGTATATGGGGAGTAACCCGAAGCCGCCGGACTTTGACGCATACTGGGAACGGGCATTACAGGAGCTGGAGCGGCAGCCGCTTGATTATACACTGGAGCCTGCCGATTTTGTCTCTCCGATGGTGGATTGTTACCATCTATATTTTACTGGAGTGGGCGGAGCAAAGGTTCATGGGAAGCTGGCTCGTCCTAAGCACCTTACGGAACAAGGGCCAGCTTTGGCCATGTTTCATGGATATTCCTGCGACAGTGGTGACTGGTTCGACAAGGTGAGCTATGCGGCACACGGATTCACCGTGCTGGCTATGGATTGCCGGGGGCAAGGAGGGCTGTCTGAGGACAATTTGCAGGTTCAAGGAACGACGGTTCGCGGTCATATCATTCGAGGGATTGACGACCCGGACCCGGATCGATTGTATTACCGCAATGTATTTTTGGATACCGTGCAGACGGTGCGCATTCTGATGTCTATGGAGCAGGTCGACCCTGAACGGATCGGCGCATTTGGCTGCTCCCAGGGAGGGGCCTTAACGGTTGCCTGCGCTGCATTGGAGCCACGTGTCCGTATGGCAGTTCCGGTATATCCATTTCTGTCGGACTATAAAAGAGCTTGGGCGCTGGATGCTACTACATCTGCATATGAAGAACTGGTTTATTATTTTCGTTGGTTTGATCCGAATCATATGCGCGAGGAGGAGCTCTTTCACCGACTAGGCTACATCGATATTCAACATTTGGCAGATCGTATTCGTGGTCGTGTATTGTTTGTGACAGGGCTGTCGGACACCATCTGTCCACCCTCCACGCAGTTTGCGGTGTACAATAAAATCGTATCAGACAAGGAAATACTCCTGTATCATGAATACGGTCATGAGTATCTACCCTATCTGTCGGATCGTGCCATGAGCGAATTTTTGCGGCTGTAGGGGGTTGAACTTAGCCACAGGCTCCTTTATAGTAATAGCTATAACCTTCGTGAATGCGTAATAAATGAATGCCCCATTTGTATAACCTCAATAATATGGTTTGAGGGTCTCTACCAGGAACCGATAAATCCTGATTACAAAAAGTGTACGTCTTGTACATTTCTTGTGGTCAGGATTTTTTTGCGTAATACGAGGGATTTACATGACAGCAAAGGAGCTAATGTAATGAACTTCAAAGTAGTTATTTTAACGATTGCGACCTTTACGGTGGGTTTAGTGGAGCTGATTATCGGTGGCGTACTACCCCAAATTGCACAGGATTTGAATGTCTCCGTAAGCACGGCAGGACAGCTTATCATGATCTATGCGCTTGTGTATGCTATTGCTGGGCCAACTTTGTTGGCGTTGACCGCCAAAATTGAACGAAAACGACTGTATCTGTGGTCGATGTTTATCTTTATTCTGGGAAGTCTGCTGGCCTTCTGGAGTCCGAATTATGCTGTTTTGTTTGTATCCCGTATCATTACCGCTGCAAGCGGGTCGCTGATCGTGACATTGTCATTGACCATTGCAGTCAAAGTGGTGTCCAAGGCTTATCAGGCCCGTGTCCTTGGTGTCATCTCCATGGGGGTTAGCTCCTCCATCGTTCTAGGTATTCCAGCCGGGGTGCTGATTGGAAATGCGTTTGGCTGGCGGGTGCTTTTCCTGATCATTGCCTTGTTGACGGTCGTTGCTATGATCGTTATCAACTTGTTTATGGAGCGGATTCCGACGGAACATGTTGTGCCTATGCGCGATCAGCTGAAATCCTTAAAAAATGTTAAGGTCATCAGTGCTCATCTGGTGACCACGCTGACACTGGCGGGCCATTACACGTTATATGCGTATTTCACTCCATTTTTAGAAAATATGATGGGCTTAAACGCTTCGTGGATTAGTGTGGCCTATTTTGTCTTTGGGCTGGCGGCAGTGAGCGGCGGATTTATTGGCGGCTCTTTGGCAGATCGGTTCGGCACAGCGAAAAGTATTCTAGTCGTCGTAGGTGTGTTTATCGCCGTGATGTTCTTGCTGCCATTCTCAATCCACTCGATTTATGTATTTGCGCCACTACTGATCATCTGGGGCATACTGAGTTGGGCCTTGTCGCCCCCGATGCAAAGTTATCTTATTGAAAATGCACCCGAATCGGGTAGTATTCAGCAAAGCTTTAATTTCTCCGCACTCCAGGTCGGGATCGCTTTAGGTTCTGCCTTGGGAGGAGTAGTGATTGAAAATAGTGAATCTGTTGCCACGAACGCTTGGGTGGGTGGGGCATTTGTGATTGTTGCTTTTGTCTGCGGCGTATTTTCGATTACCAGAGCGGGGACATCGCAGGCTGTCAGAGGGCACCACTCTGTTTCATAATTCGCTGGACCATCGCCCTCTTTTATAATGCGAGCAAACATGTTATACTACACACAATTATGAAGAAGGAGGTGAGGTAGGTGAATCACGAGATGCTGAACAACCGTATTAGCCAGCTGCCGATTGCTATGGCTGGCATTGTTCATGCTTTTCCATACAACGGGAGAAGTCTGTCCAATTTTAATCATACGGTTGTAAACATCGCGAGAAGACGCCTACCTTAACTCGAACGGATTGCTGTATCTTCCGAAGAGTCGCGGGGTTGCTCCTGCGGCTCTTTTTGTGTTACCCGGGTAAGGGTCTTCCTAAATAAAGGAGAGCCTGAACATGTATATAGTAAACGGTCAACAATTGAAAAAATACCACGCTGCCAATCTGATTTTGGATGGTGCATCGTTTGATATCCATACGGGAGAAAAGGTGGGACTCATCGGCCGCAACGGAAGCGGTAAAACCACCCTATTACGCCTAATCGCACGTTTGTCCCGCCCGGATGAAGGGCAACTCGTCATCGCCAAGGATACGAAAATTGGCTATTTGCCGCAAATTCCGGCGGAGTTTGAGAGCTTCACTGTGTACGAAACGCTGGCTTACGCCTATCGTGAGCTGAAGGATTGCCGCAATCAGATGAGCACACTGGAACGGGAAATGTCAGATCCGGTTGTGGCAGCAGACGTGGACCTTCTGGAGAAGCTGCTGCAATCGTATGCTGCCTTGCAAGAACGGTTTGAGCGCAACGGCGGCTATGAAATGGATGCAAATATTGATCAGGTAGCGGATGGTCTGCGTATTCCCAAAGGAATGTATACGCGCAGCTTCGGCTCGCTGTCGGGTGGAGAGAAAACAAAAATAGCGCTGGCATCACAGCTCATCGGGCGGCCGGATTTGTTGCTGCTGGATGAGCCGACTAACCATCTGGATTTGAAGGGGCTGGAATGGCTGGAGCAATTTTTGCAGGGCTACACAGGTGCGTGTGTGGTTGTATCTCATGATCGTTATTTTCTGGATCGGGTCGCCGTTAAAATGATTGAGCTTGAGGATGGCGAGGCGTTTACGTATTATACGAACTACAGCGGCTATGTTAAGGAAAAGGAAGAACGATTGCTACTGCAATTTGAAGATTATAAGGAACAGCAAAAGCGGATTAAAAAGATGAAAGAGGCCATTCGGCGTTTTGAAGAGTGGGGGCGCAATGGCGACAACGAAAAGTTTTTCAAAAAAGCAGCCTCCATTCGTAAGGCGTTGGAGCGTATGGAGCTGGTGAAGCGGCCTGTATTGGACCCGCAGGGGGCGGAATTTCACTTAAAGCTGGAGGATCGTTCCGGTCGCCGGGTGCTGCAGTTTGAAGAAATTGTTAAAGCCTATGGAGAGCGTCAGATATTAAACGGGGCAACGGGCAGCCTGGAATTCGGTGAAAAGGTGGCCTTGCTGGGTGATAACGGTTCAGGCAAAACGACGCTGCTCAAGCTGCTGCTTGGTCAGGAAAGCGCGGATGCAGGCACGGTCCAGTGGGGTGCGCGCGTGGAGTATGGATATTTGGCGCAGCAGGAGAGAGAACGGAATAGCCGGGCGACTGTGCTTGCTTACTTCAAGGAGGAAGCAGGGGTGGAAGAAGGCGAGGCACGCGGGTTGCTAGCGAAGTATTTGTTTTACGGTGCCGATGTGTTTAAGCCTGTGAGCATGCTGTCCGGTGGCGAATGGTCCCGCTTGCGGCTGGCGTTGCTGGTCATGAAAAAGCCAAATTTGTTGGTGCTGGATGAGCCGACGAATCACCTGGACATTGACTCACGCGAGGCGCTGGAGGAAGCGTTAGACACCTACACGGGAACGGTACTGGCGATTTCACATGACCGCTATTTTGTGAATAAGCTGGCAGGGCGTGTGTGGGAGCTGGAGGCTGGAAAGCTGACCTTTTATCTGGGCAGCTTTGATGAGTACCGAGCGAAGAAGCGGGAGCTGGAAAACGCTCGTCTACAGAACGGGGGCGATACCGGGACACGCCCGACATCCGCAAGCAGATCCGCATCCGGTGGCGGCTCAGGCTCGGGCACAGCTGCACATTCCAGTGCAGTGAGCAATGGCACGGGGCCGGCTGCGCATACGGAAGCGACTGCGGGAGCCGATACGAGCCGTGCACGCTCAAATCGCTTGGGCTCGCCCGCTGCCGGGTCTGAGGCACGTGGAGCGAAGGCTGCGAAGCCATCACGCACGCCCGCGGCATCCAGCGAGCGTTTGGAGCGGTCCATCGCCGCCAAAGAAGCAGAGTTGGCGGCGGCGGATGCCGAGCTGGAGCTGCTCGGCACAAGCGGCGACACGATCCACATGGCGGAGCTGTGGGATGCGCGTGAGCGGTTGCAAGCTGAGCTGGACACGTTGCTCGGCGAGTGGGTTGAGTTGGAGTAGGTGACAGGCTAGTAGTTACTGGCTAGAAAACAGTTTATTTTATATAGAGGGTAGCCCTGAGGTAGAACGTTTACTGAAGGGCTACCTTTTTTGCAGTGTAAAGACAAAGATATCATCACGAAAATTAATGACCATTAATTAAGATAAATGGTATTGATGTATTATTGTTATTATATTTTACATATAAAGAAAGTTGTTTGCATTTCGCAACATATGATAATTTTTAAATTGAATAAATAATATGATTCATTGTTAAATGAAGTTTATGTTATCCATCATGATCTTACATATCAAATGCACGCGTTGGAACTATGTTGTGATTTGTTATGGATGGAGGGAATAGTATGTCGGACTCCTTACTGGAGGTCAGTCAGGTAACGAAAAAAATGGGGAAAAGGCATTTGTTAGACCGTGTTTCTTTTAAGCTTCAGAAAGGGAAGATATATGGATTCATCGGGCCTAATGGGGCTGGTAAAACCACAATGATGCGAATCATAACCGGATTAATGCAGCCAACCAGCGGTTCTGTAAAGATAGCCTCATATGATGTACAGACGGATCGGGAAAAGGCGCTGTCCAAGGTGGGGGCTATTATTGAATCTCCGGTCTTTTTTGATTATATGACAGGCAGGCAGGTTTTGCGCAATTTGTCACGGTTACACTTTGAGATTGCGCCCTCAGATCGGGAGACACATATTGAAGATTTGCTTACAAAGGTGAGGCTGGAAACACGGGGGGATGACAAGGTGAAAAACTATTCACTGGGAATGAAGCAAAGGCTAGGTATTGCGCAGTCCATGCTGGGGGCTCCGGAGCTTTTATTGCTGGATGAACCGTCCAATGGGCTTGATCCTATGGGAATGAGGGAGCTGAGAGATATTGTGCTTCAGCTACGTGATTCAGCGAATTATGCCTTTTTTATCTCCAGTCATCTGTTGGATGAACTGCAACAGACATGTGACGAACTCATGGTTATCAAAGAGGGCAGGCTAGTTTGGCAGGGACCTACTGATCAACTAGTAGAGGACGGTCAACGGCTAGAGGATGCTTTTATGGGATTGATGGGACTATGAAATCATTAATATACAGCGAGTTCGAGCGATTGTGGAGACGAAAGTGGTTCTGGCTCATGGTATTATGTACACCGATTCTAGCCTGTTCGACAGGAGTATATTTTTTGCGCACGATGAAGGTTCCTGTAGAGGTATTATCCTTAAACTTTGTCGTTACTGGTCTGCGTGAGAATTTGTTTTTAGTATGCAACATAGCTGTGGCTGCTTTAGCTGCCGCTGTATACACAGAGGAATTTCGAAGCGGGAAACTGCGTTTGTTATTTATGCGCCGATTTACCCGCGGGCAGATTTTCTGGAGTAAGCTGCTGGTTTTAAATGCTACTATTTTGTTTCTTCTCATTGTATTTGCAGTATCTTCGCAGGTGATCGTTGAAGTATGGACTCTTTCCTATGATGTAAGTGATGCGGGGCTGTCCGGATCTCAAGGACTGCAGATGCTTAAATACTATGGTTGGGCGCTTGCCTCATTATTAGCAATAAGCTCCTTTTATTGTTTTATCGCTATGTATAGCAAAAGTGTGACGTATGCCATCGGTGTTTGTATGGTATACAATCTGGGCTCTCTGTTGTTTGATTCATTGTATTTAAAATTGGTCTCTTTTGTTTCTCATATCCCATACCTATACAATGTGATCGCATTTATGATTATTCCGTATATGCAGCATACAGGATTAGATAGGTCCTTAATCGGGAATTCGTCTGTGAATGGGGCGATTATCACCGTGGTTAGTCTATATCTTATCTTTTTTACTTGGGGCGCATACCGCCGTTTTGTGACTGATGATTATCTGTATTAGGGGCATCCGTAGCCTGAACATCATAAAAGTAAAAGAAAGATCCAACCGACCGTTTGAGGGTTAGTTGGATCTTTTATCGTTTCTTTTCCATAAGGGACGGGTATTAATTGTCTAGTCCCGCATAGATTGACATAGGGGAAAAGGAGGTATGAGCATGTGGAGTTGGGTCAAAAAGCTGTCTACACTGGCGGCGATCCTTTTGTTGGCTTTTTTTGTAAGCGCATGCAACAAGGGCGATGCTTCGGGCAAGGTGAAGATTGAATTTTTCCAGAACAAGCCGGAGGCCAAGGGTTCTTTCGATAAGCTGATCTCTCAATTCAATCAGGAACATCCCGGTATTGAAGTGACACAGGTCAACCCACCGGAGGCAGAGACCGTGTTATTGACCCGGGTTGTCAAAAACGATGTACCTGACATCGTGGGGCTTGGGGCCACTGATACCTACTCCATTTTGGCACAAAGCGGTATTTTTACGGATCTGGCGAATACAGAATTGCCACGTACGATTGACCCGATTTACCTCAAAATGCTTAAGGATGTGACCGGGGTCGATCCCGTGTATGGAATTCCTTATGCTGCGAATGCGAATGGTGTGATGTATAACAAAACGCTTTTTAAGGAAATGGGATTACAGGTGCCCAAAACGTGGGATGAGCTGATTGCAACGGCGCAAAAGATCAAAGCTGCTGGGAAAATCCCGTTCTATTTTACATATAAAGATGATTGGCAAACGAATCTCCCCTTTAATGCGCTGAGCCCGAATCTGGTGGGCATTAATTTTTTCCTGCAACGGCGTGAAAATCAGGTCACCTTTCAGGACAAGTACCGCGAGGTTGCTGAAAAGCAGCTGGAGCTATTGAAATACGGACATGGTGATAATTTTGGCAAAAACTATGCCGACGGTAATCGTGCCTTCGCTAACGGGCAGGGATTGATGTACATTCAGGGCTCGTGGGCCATATCTGAAATTCGCAAAGCTAACCCGAAAGTGGAGCTTGGTTTTTTCCCATTACCGACAGGGAATGACGAAAAGGCGGTCAAACTGGTGTCCGGTATAGATACACTATTGGCCGTTTCGGAGAGCACCCCGCATAAAAAGGAGGCCGAGGAGTTCATTGCCTTCTTGTTGAAGCCGGAGAACAGCAAGCAATACATTACAGAGCAAACGCTGTTTTCAGCGGTGAAGGGAGTTACGCAGGATGATCCGAGTGTGGCGGAGCTGTTGCCTTATTTTAAATCGGGCCGCGTCATTGATTTTGCCGATCACTATATTCCCAAAGCGGTCCAATTGAATTCTATTGTGCAGGCCTTCCTGCAAAACAGAGACATCGACGCTTATCTGGCCAAGTTAGACAGTGAGTGGAATAAGGTAGCTAACCGCCGATAGGAGAGGAGGAAGAGACATGAATAAGCGACTAACGACTTTTTACTGGATGACGGTGCCGGCGGTGCTATTGTTTTTTGTATTTTTGACCTTGCCTGCCTTGCAGGGATTTTATTATTCGCTTACGAACTGGAACGGTTTTGGTCATCAGTATCACTTTGTCGGGTTTAAGAACTATATTAATTTGTTTCAGGATGACAATGTGGGGAACGCATACTGGTTTACTTTCAAATTTGCGATTGTGGTTACCATTGCGACTAATATCCTTAGTTTGCTGATTGCGCTAGGGCTGAATGCTAAAATACGGTTTCGTAACTTTTTCCGCGGTATTTATTTTCTGCCTAATATTTTGAGCGTGCTAATCGTGGGTTACATATTCAATTACTTGTTCTCGAACGTGTTTACGATTTGGGGGCAAAATTTAGGGATTACCTCATTGTCGACGAACATTTTGGGCAGCGAACAACTGGCTTGGGTGGGGGTTGTCATCGTAGCTGTATGGCAGGGGATTGCCTTTAATACGATTCTCTATCTGGCCGGGCTGCAAACCATTCCGACAAGTCTGTATGAGGCGTCCAACCTGGACGGTGCGGGTAAATGGCGCGAATTCTGGAGCATTACCTTTCCGTTAATTGCTCCATTTTTTACGATCAATATGGTATTGGCGATGAAAAATTCCCTGATGGTGTTCGATCAGATCGTGGCTTTGACGAATGGCGGGCCGGGACGGGCCACCCAGTCGATTTCCCACCTGATATACACCGGGGGCTTTAGAGGTGGAGAATTTGCTTATCAGTCGGCTAACTCTGTTATTTACTTTATTGTGATCGCGATCATTTCCATCTTACAGCTGCGATTCCTCCAGAGAAGGGAGATGGATAACTGATGAAAGCAAGCAGACGTACCAACTGGCCTGTGCTGCTTCTGGTAGCGTTGGGAACAATATTTATTCTGTTTCCCCTCTATATGACGGTGACGATAGCACTTAAAAATCCCGAGCAGATGGCACATTCCGCCTTTGCCTTTCCGACCGAGCTGCATTGGGAGAATTTTAGTCGTGCAGTGGAAATGACCCATTTCTTCAGCGCTTTTCAGAACAGTGTGATGGTCACGACATCGACGGTCATACTCACTTTGCTAACCAATTCGATGGTCGCTTATGCAATTGCCCGTAATATGCAGCGACGCTTTTTTAAGGGATTATATTTTTACTTTGTGAGCGCCATGTTTATACCGTTCCCGATCATCATGCTGCCGATTGTAAAACTGGCCTCAGGCCTTCATATGACTAATCTGTTGGGTCTCATTATGCTGCATACGGTGTACGGTTTGGCGTTTAATGTCTTCGTGTATGTCGGTTATATTCGCTCCATTCCGGTGGCATTGGAAGAGGCAGCCACGGTAGATGGTGCGACGACATGGGGTACTTTTTGGCGCATTATATTCCCGCTGATGGCGCCGATCAGTGCTACGGTGGGAATTCTCACTTGTTTGTCCACATATAACGACTTCCTGCTGCCGCTCATTATTATCAGCGATGCGGAGCAATATACGTTACCGCTCGTCCAGTATGTATTTCAGGGGCAGTTCAATACCGACTTTAATCTGGCCTTTGCTTCGTACCTGATGGCCTTGCTGCCGATGATTATTGTCTATCTGATTGCACAAAAATGGATTATCAATGGCGTTACGCAAGGTTCTGTGAAGTAAGGCGGGAGCCAATCGTTTCGGGCAGACTGTGCATTCCTAGGAAAATAAAAAAAGGGTTCCCTATACCACGGTTCACACAGGTATAGAGGACCCTCTTTTTATAGCATTGCTATTTAGATGCTTCGCTGTTGCTTGTCAGAGGCTGCAAGGGTACGGTTGTCTCTGCTTCCGGGTCGTCCGTTGTATAGTAGAACATATAGATAGAAGCTTCCTTCCCTTTGAAGTTCTTGTAGACATCCACTGCCTTGTTATTGCCGTCTCCGGCGAAATTGGCTGTGATCGGCTTGCCGATAATCCGTTCTTTACCCAGGCCAATATGCGTCTGGTTAATCCCTCCAAAGTGAGCGTCCTCGCTTTCGGTTTCTACGAATAAGTCCGATCCCTGTTTGTAGTAGGTCCACTTCACAGGATAGCCACCGATTTGCGTCGTTAGCGTCTGCTTTTGCTCAGAAATATCAGTTAAACGCTGTGGCGTTTTGTCATCCGAATGGGTCGTAACCTTGTATTTGCTTGTAAAAGTAACAGGAGTGTCCTTGGTAATCACAAGATTGGACGGTCGTTCAAAACGGATCGTGTTCAGATCGTGTTCCTGATCAGGTGAAGACCAACGGCTACCCTCTAGCGTTGTGCCGTTCACAGAAAGAAAGTACTTTTGATAAGGTAACATGGCGAATTTCTTTTCGCTTCTGATCGTGACACGGATTTGTGTAGGTGTGACAATCATTTGTTCTAGCGTAAAATTCGGCTTGCCGTTCTCCAATGGGGTGTTCAGCACGCTTTTAATCGTTCCGCTTTCCATTTTCTTCTTGCTTAGCTGCAGATCAAGGTTTATGGGTTCATTTATACTTTTCTCAGTTTGCGCATATTGCAGTTTGAAAGTAGTCTGTCCTTCCGGTATATCTGCTTTAGTAAAATACTGCTGGGCTGTGTATTCCCCGTTCTCACCGGGTGTACCAAAAGTCCCTCCAGGTTGAGGCCGCACAGGTTCTCCACCTTTGTAGGCAATGATTTGTGGATTGTCCCATTCCTTCGGCTTGGACGAATCGAAGGTAATTGCCGAGGACAGCATTAGCTTATCCTTCCCTTGTTCGAATACCTGTACCTTCAAATCTTGTAAGCCGTTACGATCCAGCTTGAACGTCTGCATCTGAGGCGATTTGATATCGAGCGGCAATTCCAGTTCCTGAACGCTGGTGAGCTCAATATGATCTACGGTCAGCCGCACGTTCTCTGTTTCTTGCTGCGGTGTCCAATCGCTTTCAAAGTAGCCGTTATAACGTTGGTTTTTCTCGTCCCATTGTTGAAAGCTATACTCGCCTGCACTGCTTTTCCCTGCAGCACTTTTAAGCGATACGCCTTTGACATTCCAAAACTCGTTCTCTGCGCGTTTTCCGACCTCCAAGCTGTACAGAATCACGGTCCGGTTCTCATCGACAATAGCGGTATGCAGCGTCAGCTTCACTCCGTCTCTGGTTACGGATTGCTCCAGCGGCTGTCCAAGGTCTTGATTTAGTGCCGTCTGAATGCCGCTTCTTCCGTGCAGCAGATCGCCCCAATTGTAATGGATGGCGGCATAGACGGGAACGGCAACGAGAAGTGCACTCAGAGAGGCGGCGATAGCTATTTTGCGCCAATTTCTGTGTCGGTGCGGAGTGAATGAATCGGAAGCGTCGGTTAGCGTAGGGGCAGTATGCCCTGTCTGTTCCATCCGGTTCCACATCTCATCGAAGTCAGGATAGGCCATTTCCGAATCATCATTTAACTTGCGCTTCAATGCCTTTTCTATGTTGTTCATAGTTCTCTCCTTCCATCTCGGGAATTTGTCCCCCTGCATCCCGCAGTATTTGCTCCAATAACTTTAGTCCTTTGTGAGTCCTCGATTTGACGGTTCCCAGCGGAATTTCCAGCAGTTTTGATATTTCGGCCAGCGTGAAATCATGCATATAGCGGAGTGTCAGCACAGCGCGGATTTTGGCTGGAAGACGATTCATATAAACGGCCCATTCCTCTGCTGATTCGCGTTCTTCCACCAGCCTGTCTACAGGCTTACCTTCCGCCCCGCTAAATAGATAGGGATTAGCCGATACCTTCAAATGCAGGCTTTTCTGGCGTTTAAGGTAATTCAGACAATGATTGACCGTAATTTTCATAATCCAGGCTTTTAGTTGTTCGATCTGTTCACGATTGCTGCGAAACAGGATGATAAACACTTCCTGTGTTAAATCCTCTGCATCCGATGCATTATGTACCATGTAGTAGCAGGTTCGGTATACATCTCGTTGATACAAATCAAACAACTCTCGATTACTCTCCAATGATGTGCTCTCCTTTCTCGTGCAGTTTATCTATATAACAACTGAGGTCCTCAAAAGGTTCATTTGGTTGCGAAAAGTAAATCCTCTGCTTCAAATGTACCACATGAAAAAAAGAAGCCTGTAAATCTCAAAACTGCAGATTTACAGGCTTCTCACATGTTCCTAACCTAGACTCTATGGGATGACACTTCTTCACGCGAAAACCGTCAATGGTTAGCTTGCGGACCTACTCCGCTTAGTCAACCAGCCGTACAATCGTTCTTCCTTGCGAGCGGGCTGCAAGGATATCTTCGAGCGCGCTTGGCAGGTCAGCCAATCCGACTTCGCGCTCAACGAGCTGCTCCAGCTGCTCCGGCTTCCATTCGCTACCGAGTCGCTTCCAGATCGCTACGCGAGTGTCGTATGGGCAGAAGACAGAGTCTATGCCCAGCAGACTTACGCCGCGCAAAATAAACGGCAGCACCGTCGTAGGCAGCTTGGTGCCTGCCGTCAGGCCGCTCACGGCTACAGAGCCGTTGTAGGCGATTTGGCTGAGCAGCGAAGCGAGCGGCTTTCCGCCTACAGGATCAACAGCCGCTTGATAAAGCTGCTTGCCCAGCGGGCGGATGCTCTCCGCACCGTCGTAGACCTCCTCGCGGGAAATGATCTCGGCTGCTCCGAGCGCCTTGAGGTAATCGTGAGCATCAGCCTTGCCACTGCTGGCTACGACATGGTAGCCTCTCTTGTTCAGCAGGGCTATGGCTGCCCCACCTACGCCGCCCGTCGCTCCGGTGACGAGTACCTTGCCCTGCTCCGGAGTAACGCCGTTTTGCTCCAGTCGATATAACGACAGGGCTGCGGTGAATCCAGCTGTCCCGAAAATCATCGCCTCTCTCGGCGTGAGTCCGTCTGGAAGTGGAACCACCCAGTCCGCAGGCACGCGTGCATATTGGCTGAATCCCCCGAATTGAGACACACCCAGCCCGTATCCGGTAACGAGCACCGCTTGTCCTTCGCTAAAGCGGCTGTCCTCCGAAGAGACGACGGTTCCCGAGCAATCTATGCCTGGTACGAACGGATAGGCTTTGACAATATTGCCATCCTTGCGGGCAGCAAGCCCATCTTTATAATTGATGCTGGAATAAGCGACACGAATCAATACTTCTCCAGCAGGTAAACTGCTAGCTTCCAGAGAACGTACCTCTGCTTGAACTTCACCATCCTGCGTCTGATCGACGACAAGAGCTTGAAATGATTGAGTCATCTGTAAAAGCCTCCTTTATTACCTTTTAACCCTAAGAATGTCCTATATATTCCATCTTTAATTCACAAATTATGCTTAGGAAGCATACAACAATCTTCACAACCTGTCAGCGGCAATGCTCACAGGCTCGTATTCTATTATACTCTTTAGCTCATAATTACGTCGAAAAGACCAGATTCCTGGTATATTCTTTCAATATTCTGTTTCAATAAAGTTCGATAATCAATTATAAAGAGGGTGATAAATGAATTCTTACGCATTTTGCAAATCATTTTACGTAAACGGGATGTATTTTCAGAATGACTGTGCTAACATACCTTTTGATCGTTAAATAAATCTATGAAGAAAGGTGAATGAATGACAACCAGAGCACTAAAAAAAGGTTCGGTATTGTCCGAAGCTAAGGAACTGAATTTGTTCCGTTTAACATGGCCTATTTTCCTTGAATTGTTTCTGTTTATGCTAATGGGGAGCGTCGACACGTTCATGATCAGTTCTGTATCTGATAATGCAGTGTCGGGTGTGGGCGCGTCCAATCAAATTATTTCAATTGCCATCCTTGTACTGGAGGTTATCGGCAACGGCGCTGCTATCGTCGTAGCTCAATATATCGGTTCTAAGAAACTAGTCGAAGCGGCCCAGGTTACAGGTACGGCCATTACGTTGAATTTGATGGTAGGTCTTTTACTTAGCGTAATTTTTCTTGTATTTGGTACGCACATGTTGCAATGGCTGAATGTCCAGGGTGAGATTCTGGCTTACGCGGAGTCGTATATGAGCATCGTCGGGGGTGCCATTTTTCTTCAAGCATTGATTAATGCGCTGGCGGCGACCATTCGTACACATGGTTTTACCAAAGAAACGATGTATGTATCGGTTTTTATGAACGTGATCCACGTGGTCGGCAACTATGTTTTGATTTTTGGGCATTGGGGAATGCCTGCACTTGGAGTAGAGGGAGCTGCTATTTCTACAGTAGGTAGCCGCTTTATTTGTCTCTTGATCTTCTTCTGGCTGATGTACCGGGTCACTGAGGTTCGTGTCGAGTGGAAATATTACGTCCAATTGTCCAAAAAGTTCATCTCTAAAATATTGCGCATTGGTGTACCATCCGCGCTGGAGTCCATTATGTATCAGTCGTGTCAGCTCATCTTCACACTGTACGTGACTTATCTTGGCGCAGAAGCAATGGCGACACGTCAATATGCGAATAATATTTCAAGCTATATTTACTTGTTCAGTATGGCAGTCGGTATGGGTACGGCTATTGTGGTAGGAAGGCTCGTGGGAGCCAGACAGAAGGATACTGCCTATAAACGTGTACTGACCAGTGTGAAATGGGCGTTGCTCGTGACCGTGATTATTGATGCGGTGGTCATCTTTTTCCGTGTTCCCTTGCTTGGTTTGTTCACGGAAAACCCTGAAATTATTCGTTTGGGAGCACAGGTCATTTTACTTAGCATTCTGCTAGAAACTGGCCGGACAACGAATATCGTCATTATTAACTCGTTGCGTGCTGCTGGAGATGCGAAGTTCCCGGTCTTTATGGGCCTGATCTCCATGGTCTGCATGAGCTTGCCGCTTGGTTATCTGCTTGTGTTCAAGCTGGACATGGGGCTCGCCGGCGTGTGGCTGGCGATTGCTGCTGATGAATGGACTCGTGCTGTCATCATGTATGCCCGCTGGAAAAGCCGGTTATGGGAAAAGCATGCGTTGGTCGAGCACGATACACCAGATCAGTCTGTAACGCCCGTTCCGGCACACTGATCCGAGCAGTATTTATGGTTACGTGGAGGCAGTTCAAGAGAACATCTTGAGCTGCCTCTTTTTGCTGCTGGAGAACCATACTTCTACACGGTGGCACGATAGGCAACTTTGAAGTTCTACTTATATCATAATGGCATTCATAAATAGAAGTATGGTAAATTTACTAAAAAAAAGATATACTTTTGTTGCACTAACGCAGTACATGAAAGACAAGGAGTGTACCGATGAAGAAGCCGACGATTGAAGATGTTGCCCAGAAGGCAGGAGTGTCTAAAAGCACTGTCTCGCAATTTCTGAACAAACGATATAAATATATGAGCGACCAGACCAGAGACCGGATTGCCGAGGTTATTCAAGAGCTGAACTATCAGCCTAACGGGCTGGCCCGCAGCTTGAAGCAAAACCGGACGTTTATGGTCGGGGTCATTGTAGCCAACATTGACTATACCCTTTCGATCCAGTCTATCCGTGCGATTGAGGAGGAATTGCAGCGTTTTGGCATTCAGGTGATCATTTGCAACGCCGATGAAAATCCGGACAAGGAGGGCCAGTATATTGAGATGCTCAAGGCTCGGCAGGTAGACGGCCTGATCATCTTCCCGACAGGCAAGCATGCAGATATCTACAACCAGCTCATTCGTGAAAAGTATCCGTTAGTGTTTTTGGACCGTTTGGTAGACGGGGTGAATACGCGCAGCCTGCTGCTGGATAACGAAATGGCGATTAAGCTGGCGATTCAGGAACTTGTGGCTCACAAACATGAGCGAATTGCGCTGATTACTTTGCCCCTTGGCTTGAATCGGATTACTCCACGGGTGGAGCGGCTCAGCGGATACAAAAAGGCGCTGGAAGAGCATGGCTTGCCATTTCGAGAAGAGTATATGCGCAGTGTGCCGAGAGAAGAAATCCAGCAGACACTGAAGGAGTTGTTCCAGCTCCCAGAGCCGCCGACTGCGCTGTTGGCCGGGAATGATATTGTGCTAGCAGAGGCGCTGAAATATGTAAATGCCCGCCGTATACGCATTCCGGTGGAGTTGTCTATTATCGGGATTGACGATGCGGAGTTTGCCCATATTTACAATCCGCCGATTACGACTATTACGCAACCGATTGCGGATATGGGGAAGCAAGCGGCAAAGACGCTGCTGTCCAGCATTGAGGAGGGCGGCGAATCGGTTCCGATTATCTACCGATTTGTGCCGGATATTAATCGAGGAGAATCAGTTAAAACGTTGTAGACGAGCATCATGTCATATATTTAAAATAGCCCGTATTCCTTTGTACGACCTGAGCTTGCGTATGCTACTCAGGTCACACAAATGCGAATACGGGCTATTAAAAGTTAAGGCCGACTTCTTTCGGCCTTGTTGAGCTTGCGCTAATAGCGGTGAAGGCTATGCGGGGAATGAATCCGGATTAATTCGTGCTGGCGCTGAGCAAAAAGGATTCCAGCCCGGCTCGTGTCGGATAGCCGTCCATATCTCCAGCTGACATGACAGCCAGTGCGCCAAGGGCATTACCGCGTTTGACTGCCTCTGCCAGGGGCAAGCCTTCCAGCAGTGCGCTGATAACACCTGCTGCAAATCCGTCACCCGCGCCTACGGTATCAACAACATGCTCTACGCGGAAGCGTTTGACGTATCCCTCAGCATCTGCGGATTTGTAATATGCACCTTCGGTTCCCAGCTTGATGATGACCAGCGAGGTACCTCGGTCAAGATAGAAGGAAGCGATATCCTCCGGTGAGGTGTAGCCTGTCAATATTTTACCTTCATGAATGCCGGGTAGAAGCCAGTCGCACCCCTCAGATGCTTCGTTAATCGCCTCTACCATCGTTTGCGTGTCAGGCCATAACTTGGGTCTGAGGTTCGGATCAAAGGATACGGTTTTGCCAGCCTTTTTCATAAATTGCCGCGCATGTCGTGCGAAATCACGGCACTCAGGGGAGAGGGCGACAGAAATACCTGTAAAATGCAGATGGCGAGCTCCGGAAAAGTAAGCCTCGTTAAAATCAGCGATGCTTAATGTGGAAGCGGCGGAATGTTTGCGGAAGTATTCCACCTCTGGGTCCCCACTTGTAACTTTGGATTTAATCAGCATGCCGGTAGAGTGGTCTTTGGTAAACATGACGTTCTGGGTGTCGATCCCTTCCTGACGTAGCGCACTGGCAATGAACTTGCCGAACGTATCCTCGCCGAGTTTGGTCACGAGTCCCGCCCGTAGACCCAAACGCGCCAAACCGGCTGAAACATTCGTCTCTGCCCCGGCCAACGCTTTGGTGAATGAACGCACCTCATCCAGAGAGCCTGCTTCATTGGCATAAAACATGGCCATCGGTTCTCCGAAGGTAACAGCATCCAATGTTGAGGTCATTTGTATTCCTCCTTATGTTTAGTAAACTTAATCTGTAAGCGCATGCACCAACTGAATAAATTGAAATTATCACATAAATCGGTTTTTCACAATGATGAAGTTGATATATTTGCTAAAAACTTTTTGGGTAATATAGATAAAAAAATGCGATTTTGTTTATCAAAAGGTAAAAAGCGTGTAAAACTTCGTGTATATTAAGGTTTTTTCTAGGAATGGTGAAGTTTTGGGTTGACACCCTCTTAGATAATTATTACAATTCTAGCTAAGAAGTAGAGTTAGAAACCGCTTTTATAACAATTCCGTTGATAAAAAAGTTTATCTAAACAGGAGGAATGTTTTTATGGAAATGCGTTATTCAACTCATCCCGAACATGCCAAGCATTTTACGACTGAAGAGTTGCGTCAGCACTATCTGATCCAGGAACTGTTTGTACCTGAGGAGGTAAAGCTGGTCTATACGCATGAAGATCGTGTCATTATCGGGGGCATTTATCCCGTGAATAAATCTGTTGCACTGGAAGGTAACGATCAAATCAAAGCGGAAACTTTCCTGGAGCGCCGCGAACTGGGCATTTTTAATGTCGGGGGCAGCGGTACGGTCAAGGTGGATGGTGAAACTTACGAGCTGGCCACAAAAGACTGTCTCTACGTAGGTAAAGGTGGCAAGGAGTTGATCTTTGAAAGCGATTCCAGTGAAAAGCCTGCGAAATTTTATATCGTTTCAGCTTTGGCTCATACCACGTATCCGACGACGAAGCAGTCTTTTGCCGATGTACCGTCTGAAAGTCTGGGTTCGCAGGAAACAGCCAACAACCGTACGTTGCGTCGCTTTATCCATGATGAAGGCATTCAAAGTTGCCAATTGGTTATGGGGATGACGACGTTGGAGAACGGCAGTGTGTGGAACTCCATGCCGACGCATGTTCATGACCGTCGTATGGAAGTGTATTTCTACTTTGAACTGGATGAGAATGCGAGAATGTTCCACCTGATGGGTGAACCGAACGAAACGCGCCATCTGGTGATGAAGAATGATGAAGCCGTTATTTCTCCACCTTGGTCTATCCACTGCGGTGCGGCTACGGGCAGCTATACCTTCATTTGGGGCATGGCCGGTGAAAATAAAACATACAAAGACATGGATCAGGTTGCCATGAGCGAGTTGCGCTAATCCGATCAGTGTATTGGAGCGTAGACCTGCAAGCGGCTTAGGGTACATGGTCATCCCATTCGTGGAAAGGATCAGGAACATGACGAAAAAGAAAGTTTTGGAACATATCACTTCAGTAGGTGTCGTCGCAGTCATTCGGGGAAACACGGCGGAGGAAGCATATCTAATGTCTAAAGCCTGCATTGAAGGTGGCTTGGATAATATTGAGCTTACATTTACGACGCCGGATGCGGATCAGGTCATTCGAAGATTGAGAGACGAATTTAAAGATCGGGCAGTGATTGGTGCAGGAACGGTATTGGAGTCACTGACGGCGAGAATTGCTATTCTGGCCGGAGCAGAGTTTGTCGTGAGTCCTTCTTTTGAAGAAGAAACAGCGAAGCTGTGCAATTTGTATGCGATTCCTTATATGCCCGGCTGTATGACGCTAAATGAGATCAAGGAAGCCATGAAATTGGGTAGCGATGTCGTGAAGTTGTTCCCAGGAAGTGCGATGGGGGCGGACTTTGTTAAGGCCGTCAGAGGTCCAATGCCTCATGTACAGATTATGCCAACTGGTGGCGTTGATCTGGACAATATGGAAACCTGGCTGCGTAACGGATGTGTAGCCGTGGGAATTGGGGGTAATTTGACGGCTCCAGCCAAAGAGGGTCGCTACGACTTGATCACAGAAAATGCAGCACGTTATGTAGCTAAGTATAAGGAAGTACGCGCAGCGCTGTAGGCTTCAGGAATTATAGGTTTTTATACTAATTTGTGATGGAGGCGTAGGCATGGGTCTGGACAATTTTTCATTGGATTTTTTCAGTCTGAAAGGTAAAACGGCAATTGTAACAGGAGGCAACAGTGGTTTGGGTCAAGGGTATTCCGTAGCTTTGGCCAAAGCGGGCGCAGACCTGTTCATTGTAGCTAACAATGATGATTATGAAGAAACAAGACGTCTGGTCGAACCTACAGGTGTGAAGGTTGTCTTTCATGAGGCGGATCTGACGAATAAAGCATCTATTAAGAAGATTGTAGAAGAATGCGTCAAGGAATTCGGCAAGATTGATATCCTCGTAAACAATGCAGGTACGATTCGTCGCGCCCCTCTGCTGGAGTATAAAGATGAGGATTGGGACGCTGTCATGGAGATCAATCTGAATGCCGTATATCATCTGAGCCAGGAAGTGGCAAAGGTGATGGTAGAGCAAAAAAGCGGGAAGATTATCAATGTCGCTTCTATGCTTGCTTTTCAGGGTGGCAAATTCGTTCCGCCATATACAGCGAGCAAGCATGCGGTAGCTGGTTTGACCAAGGCATTTGCGAACGAGCTGGCGGTTCATAACGTTCAGATTAATGCGATTGCGCCGGGTTATATTGCTACGGCAAACACGGCTCCAATCCGTGCGGATGAAAGTCGCAATCAAGAAATCTTGTCGCGTATTCCTGCGGGTCGTTGGGGCGATCCGTCTGATTTGATGGGAGTTGTGGTTTTCCTCGCCAGTCAGGGTTCCGACTACATGAACGGTCATATCTTGGCGGTGGACGGCGGCTGGTTGGTACGTTAAGCAGCGCTGGTCGCATCGAGGTTTATGAACTGAAAGCTGCCTCAAAAGGAAACTATCCTTTCAGGCAGCTTTTATTTTTTCAATGAAGCTATATGGTGAACTTGAAGACTTGGGGCGCTGTGTCGATCCGTCCTATGCATATGGCACGAATGCCTTTATAATTTAATGAGATAAAAATTGCTAGGCTCCAGCCGTACACTTGGTTGGAGCCTTTGAGCATAACACAGATGGATTGGAGAATGGAGAGATGAGTTCACAGCAACACCAACGAGCTTTGGTATACAAATCTTTGTGGCATGCCGGTCCTTGGGTGCTTGCCGTAGGGATCATTCTGGTAGGTGCCAATCTGCGCGCCTCGATTACCTCGGTAGGACCTCTTATCGGTTTGATTAAGGATTCTTTGCATATTTCGAATACACTGAGTGGTCTATTAACGACATTGCCGCTGCTGGCTTTTGCCCTGTTGTCGCCCTTTGTAGCCAAACTGTCGCGCCGCTTTGGGTCGTCTCTTATTATTTTTGCAGCCTTGCTGCTGTTGACCGCAGGTATTGTGGTGCGCTCAACGCTGGGGGTGACCGCATTATTTATCGGGACCGCCATGCTGGGACTGGCTATTGCCGTGTGTAATGTGTTGCTGCCCAGTCTGATCAAAGAGGAGTTTCCTCGCAACAGCGGACTAATGACCGGCGTATACTCAGTATCCATGAATGTGGTCGCAGCAACCGCATCTGGCCTGAGTATACCGCTGGCTATAAATGGAGGTATGGGCTGGCGAGGTGCTTTGGGAGTATGGGGGATTGTGGGTGTCGTAGGTATTTTACTCTGGGTGCCCCAGCTCCTTAAGGCACGCAAAACAGCCAATAAAGCGGCAGTGTCTGCCCGAACCGTGAATGTATATACATCGTCTTTGGCTTGGAAGGTGACGCTGTTTATGGGGCTGCAATCTGCTCTGTTCTATGTTCCTGCCGCCTGGTTTCCAGAAATGATGAGCGGACAGGGAATGGATTCAGAGACTGCGGGATGGATGCTGTCTGTGCTGCAGTTTTCGCAAATGCCATTTACCTTTATTGTGCCTATTTGGGCGGCACGGGTGAAGGATCAGCGGGTATTGGTTCTGATTATGGCGGCGCTGTATTTTATCGGTCTGGGTGGATTTCTGCTTGGAGCTACACAGTGGAGTGTGATTTGGGTCATTTGTATCGGTATAGCGGGTGGTTTTGCTTTCCCGTTAGTGATGATGTTCTTTAATTTGCGGACGCGGACACCGCAGCAGGCAGCAGAGCTGTCTGGTATGGCGCAATCCTTTGGTTATTTGCTAGCAGCGACCGGGCCGACACTGTTCGGTTATTTGCATGATGCGACACAAGGCTGGACAATTCCGCTGCTGCTGCTCTTGTGCCTGAGTGTTCTGCTTATGTTTATAGGGCTAGGTGCAGCCAAGAAACGATATGTCGGAGGCGAGGTGGATGATCAGACTGCAATTTGATGCAGACGGTTACAGTGTGATCTGTAGTGCAGGTCGTGTTATGTTGTTGGCTAAAGAGTTTGCGCTGCTGCGCTTTCTGTACGATAACCGGAATCAGGTGTTCACCCGGGAACAACTACTGGATCGTGTGTGGCCGCTGGAGTATCCGGTGGAGCGTACGGTGGATGATCATATCTACAGATTGCGTAAAAAACTTAAATCATGGGATGTGCTCCGTATTCATACGGTCAGAGGGTATGGCTACAGCTTGACCTTGACTGACGTGCAGTCACAGAATCATCCGTCCTTGCACGATCAGGAGGTGCAGGACGCCGTACATGGACTATTCCGGAAATACCAGCTGTTGGGGCAGGGGAACTCCATTGTAGCGCTGGCTGCCCAGCAGGAGCAGATGGGTTTTGAATTGTCTGTCTTTTATCAAATGTATACCCGTTTTGTACAGGCGGATGTGTCCTGGTTCTTGGAGCGGGAGGACTTTACACGCGCAGACCGATTGTATTGGATGCTACTGCTATATATGTGCACAGCAGGGGTGACGGATGAGGGGCTTGCTCTATGTGAGTGTGCGCTTTCCAGCAGGCTGCTGTCCAGTGATCAGGAACGGGAATTACGCATTCTCAACATCCTGGAGGCTTATGTGGAAAATGGAAAACCTGAACGCGCACAGGAAGGTCTACCACTGACCTTGATGGTCATGGAGCGGGATGATCTTGATAAATTTGTGATGCCTGTTGCACTGATGGAGATGTACATGCATCTGGCTTCCAATCATATGGAAAAGGCTGCGGAACTGTCTGATCGTCTGGAAGGCATGCTGTCGGAGGCTCCGTATTTGCGTGAATTGGGCCGTTATCGCATGATGCGCGGACTTATGCTTTTACGTACTGGAGATGTGGGCAACGCCGAGCGGCTCATGGATGAAGGGCTGGACACCCTTGATATGGCTAAACAGGAATTGCTAAAAATCAAGGCGGTCTGCCAAATCCGCAGTTTTTTGAAGCTTTGCGGCTCCTATCCCACGCTGGAAGAGAAATATGCGGCTCAATATGATCGGCTTGACCGGGATAACAGTTTAACACTGCATCGTCCAGCGCTAAGGCGCTGGTTGGAGCAAACACTTTCTGTCGTCTGATGTTTTTAGCTGTCTGATTTTCCTCTGATATAGACCCGCTAGAATGTTCTTATTGCTAAAGAAGCTGAAAATGAGAGCAGGGTGAGTAGATAATGAAGGAAAAGAAAGAACTGCAATCCACGCCTAGCATTTGGCGCAATGGCCGTTTTCGGCGGATGTTTGCGGCGCACACGGCTGCTTCCTTTGGCGATTGGTTTGATGCTATCGCCATTCAGGTGCTCGTTGCCTATCGCTGGGAAGCCGACCCTATGATGATTGCTCTGATTCCGGTAGTGATGGCGCTACCGGGTCTGCTGCTAGGTTCCATCGCGGGCACGTTAGCCGACCGGGTACACAAGGCCCGGCTGATGATCGTCTGCGATGCAGCTATTGCCTTATTGACGCTGGCCGTTCTCGCCGTCCCGGGTCCGGTGTGGCTGCTGCCTTTGCTCGGTCTGCGCGCGGCGGCTGGCGTATTCCAAATGCCTTCACAGCAAGGCTTGACCCGCACAGTAGTCACCAGCGACGACCTATTTCGGGCGACCTCGCTGAATGGGTTGGTCAATCAGGCCTCCAAAGTGGCAGGGCCATTACTGGGCGCTATGACCTTGACTGTGTTGTCCCCCCAGGCATGCATTATTCTCAATGCATTGCTGCGTCTCTGTTCCGGCCTGTTGCTGTGGCCGCTGCGCGGAATCGGTCCGGCGTTGGTTAGCGCAGACCAACAAGCTGTTGCAGCCGAGCAGCAAGGAAAGTCGGCTGCGCATACAGCGTCTGAGGCTGATGAAGCCAAAATGCGGGAGGAGCATGTCCGCGCATCTCGCTTTTTCAACCAATGGCGTGAGGGCTGGGCGTTCTTATGGCGCAGTCGAATGCTTTTGCATACGCTCATATTCGGACTTTTCGGCTTAATCGCCATTCTCATGATCGATTACCAGTTCCCTACATTGCTGCGAGTGCTCGCTCCGGGTAATGAATCGCTGCTTGGCTGGCTGGTTTCAGCCATTGGGGCTGGCGCCGTCGGCTGCATGCTTGTGCTTAATCGCTTGAATCGCATAAGCGCAGGCTGGGGGCTCGGTGGTGGATATGTGCTGGTTGGCGGAGCTATTGCTGCTTTAGGCTGGGCGCAACCCGGAACAGGATTGCCCGTACTGCTTATGATCGGGGCCGTGCTGGGCGTGGGCAACGGCCTGTACATTATCACCCAGAACTATATATTACAAGCCAAAACCCCTGCTGATATGGTAGGACGCGTCTTTGGTATCCAAAGTACCGTGATTGGAGCAATCATGGTCGTTTCACCGCTTGCCGGAGGAGTATTGATCCGAATAGCAGGGGCGGGCACGGCTTTTGTCTGGATCGGGATGACTGTTGGAATCCTGGGTTTGACGGGACTGCTGCTTCAATCCGTGATTTGGCGCGAGTCCCTCGCTGATTCTAGCCTGACTACGGAGCAAAATGCAGACCTTGCGTAGTCGATCTTGCGCAATAATTTGCTTCGATTTTCGTCATTTATATTTTTAGCATGGGAGAGATCATGATGACTCAACAAACTTCAGCCTCAGAGCCTGTGGCACGGTTACTTGAAGGATCACGGGTATACTTACGTCCCGTTAACGTAGAGGACACCGAGCTATACTATAATACATTGTTCGATCAGGATGTGCGGCGGCTGACAGGCACACAACGCAGCTTTACCAAGGATCAAATTGCCCGTTATATTGAAGCTAAAGGACAGGATGCCTCAAGCCTGCTGCTGTTGATTGCGCTTCGCGAAGATGATCGTGTCATTGGGGATATAGCCCTGCAGGATATGGACAGCATGAACCGCAGTGCCAACATCCGTATTGCGATCAATGAGCAGGGAAATCAGGGGAAAGGCTACGGCACCGAAGCGCTTGTACTCATGCTGGGTTACGGATTCGGTATCTGTAATCTGCATCGGATTGAGCTGAATGTATTTGATTTTAATGAACGTGCCATTCGTTGCTATGAAAAAGTAGGCTTTCAGCGTGAAGGTGTACAACGGGATGCTTTATTCTACAGTTATGAATACCATGATTCGATTCTGATGAGTATGCTGGACCACGAATACCGCGACCGCTATGTGAAAAAAGCAGAAAGTTAATTCAACACGTTTACACGGGTTTACAGAAGAGATATAATTAAAAGATAAAGTTGCTTGTTTGCGCAAGTATGACCGACAACATCAAATGAATATATGAATTACCGGAGGAGCCTGTCACCAAGGCTCCTTTATGTCTTTTTAGGGGAACCTGTGCTGTATCTCGGGTTCTCCTTTTTATTTTGCGAGTTGTCCGTTAAGGTCAGACACATATTTTGCACGTTTGTTTTACACTTTATAACTCAGGATTTTGCAAAATTCGATTCCAGTCGCTCCGAAGTGCAAGATATAGACGAACTAAACCATTTCGATCTATATCTTGTTCATTGGAAGTCGCTTATGGGATTTTTGCAAAATCCTCGATTATCAGTTTTCTTCAATATCGTGAATTATGCGCAAATAAGTTCAAGGATTAAACCAAAGGAGGTTATCAGCCTATGCAATTTATATTGTATCTTCTGCTGATTCTGTTGTTCACAAAAGTCGCAGGTCATGTGTCTGTCAGACTCGGTCAACCAGCAGTGCTGGGAAAGCTGATCGCAGGAATTGTGCTGGGCCCAGCCGTATTAGGATGGGTTCAGAATGATTCGCTGATTCATGATATGTCTGAAATCGGCGTGCTGCTGCTGATGTTCATTGCTGGACTAGAGACGGACCTGGATCAACTTCGACGTAACTGGAAGCCTGCGGTAGCTGTGGCGGTTGGAGGTATTATTTTACCGCTAATTTGTGGTTTTGGTGTAGGGGAAGCCTTTGGATTCTCGGTGCATGAAGGCTGGTTTCTAGGAATTATTCTGAGTGCTACCTCGGTAAGCATTACAGTACAGGTACTCAAGGATATGAATAAGCTGAATACCCGGGAAGGCTCGACCATTTTGGGTGCGGCAGTGCTGGATGATGTGCTTGTCGTGGTGCTGCTAGCGGTAGTAATGAGTATATTCGGTATGAGTGGAGAAACTTCGCTGGGGCTTCTTGTTGGCAAAAAGCTAGTTTTCTTCGTCGTAGCTATTCTGGGGGGCTGGTTCGTTGTTCCATGGATTATGAAAATACTTGCTCCACTCAAGGTGACAGAAGCAGTCATCACGACTGCGTTGATTATTTGCTTTGGGTTTGCGTATTTTGCGGATATGTTGGGGATGGCAGGGATTATCGGAGCCTTTGCGGCCGGGATTGCCATCGCACAAACCAGCTTTAAGCACGTCGTAGAAGAAAAGGTGGAGCCCATCGCTTATTCCATCTTTGTTCCTGTATTTTTTGTTAGCATCGGATTAAATGTTTCCTTTGAGGGAGTAGGACAGCAGCTCGGATTTGTTGTTGTTTTGACACTGATTGCGCTGGTGACAAAGCTAATCGGGGGAGGTCTCGGGGCGCGGCTGACGGGCTTCGATAACCGTTCTGCCCTTGCGATCGGCTCCGGGATGATATCTCGAGGCGAGGTCGCACTTATTATCGCAGCTACCGGATTGCAAACGGGTCTGCTGGCACAGCAATACTTTACATCGGTGATCATTGCCATCATTCTGACGACCTTGGCTTCGCCTCCGATTCTTAAGCTATGTTTTAGCGATAGGAAGTCTTTAAACCAGATAGAGAAGTAAGAGACTGGCACTAACAAGCCATACCAAAAGACCCTTCGGATTCATATTTCCATGCAGCATGGGAAAGTGAGCGAAGGGTCTCTGCTAAGGTGCAGGAATTAGGATTCGGATACGACAGTGAAACGTTGGTTCAGATGTTGCGGTTTTTCGATTTCGTCCACTACGGCAACCGCATAATCCTCATAGCTGACATAGCTTGCACCTTTGGAATTAACCAACAGAGTGTCTTTTCCCACTTGGTAAGAGCCTGTACGTTTACCCAGAGCAAATTCCGCAGAAGGACTAATGAAAGTCCAGTTCAGGTCGCTGGTACCACGCAAAATTTCCAGGTTTTTTCCTTGGTTATTTGCTGTTGGATATACGAAATCAGGGAAGCCAGGAGCATCTTTTACCAAAAGTGTTTGGGATTCGTCAGTGAACAAGCTGCCTGCACCACCTACGACAATCAGGCGAGTGTCGGATACATTACGCAGGGCTTCAATTAGTACGTTACCTGCATCGACATGCAGATGCTCTTGTCCGAGTGGAGCGGCAAATGCATTAACGACTACGTCAAAACCTTTCAGATCATCTGTTTTCAGATCAAAAACGTCTTTTTGTACTCCAGTAGCACGACTTTCTGTTACTTTAGCCGAGTCACGGACGATGGCGGTTACTTCATGCCCTCTGTCTAATGCTTCTTTTACGATATTACGTCCTGCTTTACCGGTTGCACCAATAACTGCAATTTTCATAATAGATAGCCTCCTATAAATATGATGTGGATGATTCATTCGTTTGATCGTAAGTGTACTCAGTGCATTTACGAACTTTAATATGTAACTATTATAGTTACAACATAAAACAAAAGTCAAGCTCTTCTGTTGGGCAAACTAAAGTCCTCCGATTGGAAAGAGAGGAACTCGTTTAAATATATAAGGTGAAACTAAATGAGCCAACTTAAGCCATATTGGATATATGTAGACCACAGATAAGAAAGGAAGAGTGAACCGATATGAGTAAAAAAGTACAGCTTGAAACCGCAGCACAAAAATTTGCAGACGATAATGCCAAGCCTCCGTTTCTATATGATTTGGGTCCTGAAAAAGGACGTGAAACGGTCAATGAGGTCCAATCCGGTCCAGCAGACAAACCTGCCGCAGATTTAGAGGATCTAACTATTCCAGGTGGGCCTGGCGGCGAGGTGAAGGTCAGAATTGTTCGCCCACAACAAGTGACAAGCGATCTCCCGGTCATTGTATATATTCATGGAGCAGGCTGGGTATTCGGTAATGCCCATACGCATGATCGTCTGATTCGTGAATTGGCAGTCGGCTCACAGGCAGCAGTTGTATTCCCGGAATACAGCTTGTCACCTGAAGCTAAATATCCGACGGCAATTGAGGAAATTTACGCGGTCGTTCAATGGGTGGCACAGCATGGGCGCGAGCATGGATTGAAGCCCGATACGCTGACGATAGCCGGAGACAGTGTCGGCGGTAACATGACCGCGGCCGTAACGCTGCTGGCCAAAGAACGCAGTGGTCCTTCCATCCGGCAGCAGTTGTTATTTTATCCGGTGACGGACGCTTCCTTTGACACGGAATCATACCAGGAGTTCGCCACAGGATATTTCCTGAGCCGCGAAGGAATGCAATGGTTTTGGGATCAATATACGACGGATCCCAACGAACGAGCGCAGATCACGGCGTCCCCGTTACGTGCCACTACAGAACAGCTCAAAGGGCTACCGCGTGCGCTGGTCATTACAGGTGAGGCCGATGTGCTGCGCGATGAAGGTGAGGCCTATGCGAACAAGCTGCGTGAAGCGGGGGTAGATGTGACCGCTGCACGCTTTCAAGGCATCATACACGACTTTGTGATGCTGAACCCATTGTCGGAAACCGCGGCCAAGCGCGGTGCGATCACGCTCGCTACCTCATGGCTGCGCCAAGGGTTTGAGGGCTAGTGCACTATAGAGTATTTTAAGGGTGCCGTCGTGTGATTTGATCCAGTTTTTTGAACGATTAGGCTGTCTTCTTCCTGCTGACATCTATTGCAGGGAAGGCAGCCTTTATACATATCTGCAATGAAACCGCTTCACCTTCGTCGAACAGAGTGATAATATAAAATTTGAACGAGTTTGACCGACATTCAGCTTTAAGGGGGATATCCATGCCATTTCAGGGACAACGCATTTTACCTGCAGCTAAGCATATGAAGCAGCTGGAGGGTATTTTGGACAGCTCTTATGAGTATGCGGTTTTTCTGGATACGCATGTAGCGCAGCTGCGCAACCTGTACCAGATGGCTAGGAGTCGCAACAAGCAAATGCTTCTGCATGCCGACCTGGTGCAAGGCTTGAAGAATGACGAGTATGCGGCTGAATATTTGTGTCAGGAAATTAAGCCATTTGGGATTATTTCGACCCGATCCGGGGTGATTGCAACCGCTAAAAAGAAGGGGATTCTTGCTGTACAGCGGGTGTTCCTGCTCGATACGATTGCGCTGGAAAAAAGCTACGCGCTGGTGGAAAAAACACGACCTGATTATATTGAGGTACTGCCCGGTGTTGTTCCACCGATGATTAAGGAGGTCAGCGAACGCACGGGCATTCCTATTTTGGCGGGCGGACTTATTCGCACCCCAGAGGATGTGGAAGCGGCGTTGGCTGCGGGAGCTACAGCAGTTACGACCTCCAATAAACAACTGTTCGAGCATTATAAGCAATAGATTATAGATTTGATCATATGTATTTTGCATAAATTCAAAAAAACTCATTTTGTATCTTGGGTATTTCTGCAAGATGTTTGTTTAGTCCTATCACGAGGTTGATCTAAATCAGTAGAATTCTGATTTTCAAGATTTTGATCGAGGACTTAAGCAGTTCCCTATATAAAGAAGTTATTTGGTGGGAGGCCACCTAGGAACATGATCATGGTGACCTCGTACAGTCTTTTCATTGCTGAATGGTAATGGGTTAAAGCATGCTGACATTAAGAGTACCCTTGTTGTTGGAGGCAACTCCATGATTGAGTCTGTAGTGACTCGATGTGAAATTCATTGGAGCGTAAAGTATAGGCATATTACACTTCTTGTACAATTAAATCACACCAGTGTAGAACCGCCATCCACGACAATGGTATGTCCGGTGGAATATTTTCCACGCATTAAATAAAGATAAGCCTCAGCTGCGTCTTCGGGTTCTCCCGCTCGGCCAGCAGGGAGATCTTTTCCGGCAGTTTCATACATCGCGTTTAGGTCTTCCTCAGGAATATTGTCCCACATCTCAGTACGGATTAGCCCTAAACTAACGGTGTTGACACGAAGCGGACTGAGTTCGACAGCCAGCGCCCTGGCTAGAGATTCAACAGCACTACATACGCTGGCTGCGACCGTCAAACCCTTCTGAGGTTGGACTCCGGCAATGCCAGAAGTTAAAATGATGGAACCGTTCTGTCTGATGTTCTCACTTCCGTATTTTGCGGCCATAAACGCTCCCCAGTACCGCAGGTTAAAGGATCGCTGTGCAGTCTCCACGTCAATTGAGCTGAGATTTTTGATTAGTAATGAATCGCCTGCCGAGAAAACCAAGTGGTCTAATTCACCAATTTGGCTGAAAAATGTTCGAACTTGCTCCTCGCTAGATAGATCAACCACATGCCCTTCCGAACCTTGGGGGAGGCGCAAGATCGCATTGTGAACCTTCTCTTTTCGACTGGATACTACGACTACGGACGCTCCTTCCCGTGCAGCGGCTTCGGCTGTCGCAAATCCAACTCCAGAAGTTCCTCCGAAGAGAATAATGCGTTGGCCTCTCAAAGTACTGCTACGATCGTTCTGTTCTGGTTTCACCCTAAATCCTCTCTTCTTCGATTATTTGTTATGGAACGGAAGTACAACCTATTCAGCCTTGACTGCCGATTTCTCCTACACTGTAGGCGACAAATCGATTATAATCAGTTTTGTAAACGCCCAAATAGGTCTGTATTTGTAGTACTGTTCTGAATGCTAATTGTACGGATACTGTTATAAATTCTATCAGGATATAGAGGTGTATCATTGTTATGAATTCTGAAAGAAGACGAAAAGAACTAGCTGATTTTCTTCGGACCCGTCGCACACGTCTATCCCCGCATGATGTGGGATTTCGGGTTGAGACCTCACGTCGTCGTACGCCTGGTCTGAGGCGAGAAGAAGTGGCAAGTCTATCAGGCATTTCCTTACCATGGTACACCGCACTGGAGCAGGGGCGGGATATTCAAGTGTCGGAACAAGTACTGGAGAGTTTGGTGCGAACACTTCGACTCAGTAATGACGAACGCAACCATCTATTCGTATTGGCTAACCATTCTGTACTTCCAAACGTAACAGAAGATGAATCCATTTCTCCAGCCCTTCAACAGGTTCTCGACAAGCTGGGAACATACCCTGCCTATGTCATCGACAGACGATGGAACCTTTTTGCTTGGAACAAAATGACAAGTATATTGTGTGGAGACTTTAACCAAATAGCAGAAATTGAAAGAAATATTCTTTGGCGCATCTTTATGATGAAGGATAACAAAGCTCGCATAGTTAATTGGGAAAACGTCGCCACCATGCTGTTGGCCCATTTCAGAAGCCGATACGCCTTGCACATGAATGATTCGTGGTATCAGGATTTAGTTAACATGTTAAGTGACAGGAGCGAGGAGTTTAGAGAGTGGTGGGGACGACATGATGTTTCCAGAAACTCGGAAGGGGAAAAAGTGATACATCATCCTCAAGCAGGACTATTGACATTTCGTTACAATACTTTTACAGTCTCTGAAAGTGGTGAGTTCGTGATGGGGATATATACGCCAATCGAAAACACAGGAACTAATGAGCTGTTAGAAGATTTATTACAGGGATCTCTTTGAGGACGATAGAAAGTCAGGTCATTTCGCTAACGGGAAACGTTAGTTCAATACAAGCAGCGGCAGTCTAAGACTTTATTTTCTTGTCTTAGCTCGCCGCTGTTTCATTATTGGGCCAAGGACTTTTAGAATAAGTCTGGATAAGCCTAAAAAGTGGGCATCATAACATTATAAGCAAGGAGATCGGGAAGTGATGGAGCAATACATTCTTGCCTTGGATCAGGGCACAACCAGTTCGCGGGCCATCTTGTTTGATCGGCAGGGAAAAGTGGTATACAAGGCACAACGGGAGTTCCCACAGTATTTTCCCCAGCCGGGGTGGGTAGAGCAAAACGCAAATGAAATATGGAGCTCTATTTTGGCCGTCATCGCCTCCTGCCTGTCGGAATCAGGTGTGAAAGCCAGCCAAATTGCCGGGATTGGTATTACGAATCAACGGGAAACCGTAGTGGTGTGGGATAAACATACGGGTCTGCCTGTATATCATGCGTTGGTGTGGCAGTCACGGCAAACAACCGGGATCTGCGAGGAATTGAAAAGCCGTGGATTTGATCATATTTTTCATAGCAAAACGGGACTACTCATTGATCCCTACTTTTCTGGCACCAAGGTCAAATGGATACTCGACAACGTCGAAGGGGCACGAGCTCAAGTGGAGCGCGGGGATTTGCTGTTTGGTACGATTGATACCTGGTTAATCTGGAGATTGTCCGGTGGTAAAGCACATGTAACGGACTATTCCAATGCGGCCCGCACACTCATGTACAACATTTATGAGCTAAAATGGGATGAGGAGCTGCTGGGTATTCTCGGCGTTCCTGCGTCTATGCTACCAGAGGTGAAATCATCCTCTGAGATTTATGCGCATACGGTGGATTATCACTTTTTTGGACAGGAAATCCCTATTGCCGGAGCGGCAGGCGATCAGCAAGCAGCTCTGTTTGGTCAGGGATGCTTTGACAAGGGCATGATTAAAAATACATACGGTACGGGATGCTTTATGCTGATGAATACTGGAGATGAACCCTGTGACTCGGAACATGGACTGATTACGACCATTGCATGGGGGCTGAATGGTCAGGTGAAGTATGCGCTGGAGGGCAGCATTTTTGTAGCTGGGTCTGCTATTCAGTGGTTGCGTGATGGGCTGCGCATGTTCCGCGAGGCCAAAGATAGTGAAGCGTATGCGGCGCGTGTGACCTCGACGGAAGGGGTATATTTTGTCCCGGCCTTTGTAGGCCTAGGCAGCCCGTATTGGGACAGTGACGTGCGCGGCGCGACATTTGGTTTGACGCGGGGAACGACCAAGGAGCACTTTATACGAGCGGTACTGGAATCGCTGGCCTACCAGACTAAAGATGTCCTAACTGCCATGGCGAGCGATTCGGGTGTACCTGTGCGCTCATTGCGTGTAGATGGAGGCGCAGTGATGAACGAGTTCCTGATGCAGTTCCAGAGCGATATTCTCGATCTGCCTGTAGAACGACCTGCTGTGAACGAGACAACTGCACTCGGTGCGGCGTATTTAGCGGGACTGGCAGTCGGGTTTTGGAGCAGTCTGGATGAAATCCGGGGATATGCGCAGAGTGATCATACCTTTACTCCGTCCATGAGTGAGGACGTGCGGACTGAGCTTTATGGTGGCTGGAAAAAGGCAGTTCATGCCGCAATGGCGTTCAAGTAGAGACGGTTTTGCGATAGAAGGCAGCCATCTGGCAACAGGCAGATTTCCCTTTTCATAGCGTACCGTGTGTGCTACGATATAGATAAGTTAATACTCGTCAGGAGACTTGGAGAGACCATGAACCGCTCGGCATCCGCCGCAGCGATGTTCGTGGTCTTTTTTTGTACCTTATGATGATTCGGTTGGCAGATTGCATCGTGAATATATACAAAGCTGGAGGGATAAATGATGGGAGAGCAGGGATTTGCTGCGCAGGAGAGAACCGCTGTTTTGGAACATATGGGACATGAGCATTTTGATATTTTAATCATTGGCGGCGGCATTACAGGGGCGGGTATTGCGCTGGATGCGGCGGATCGTGGTTTGAAGACAGCACTGGTGGAGATGCAGGATTTTGCAGCAGGCACGTCCAGCCGCTCGACCAAGCTAGTGCATGGTGGTCTTCGTTATTTGAAGCAGTTTGAAGTTAAGATGGTAGCCGAGGTCGGGAAGGAGCGGGCAATCGTATTCGAAAATGGTCCACATGTGACCATACCGGAGCGTATGCTGCTTCCTTTTCACAAGGGCGGCACGTTTAACGCATTCACCACCTCTGTCGGGCTGCTGGTGTATGATTTCCTTGCTGGCGTTAAGCGCAGTGAGCGCCGCCGCATGCTGGACATCCAAGCTACGCTGGAGCGCGAGCCTTTGCTGAAGCGTGACGGATTGAAGGGAAGCGGCAGCTATGTGGAGTACCGCACAGATGACGCTCGCCTGACGATTGAGGTCATGAAGGAAGCTGTTACACGAGGGGCGCTGGCGGTGAACTATGCCAAGGCTGACAAGCTGCTGTATGACGAAGGACGAATAAGCGGTGCAAGCGTAACGGACCGGGTAACGGGAAAGCCATACGAAATTCGAGCTTCGCTGGTTATTAATGCAGCCGGACCATGGGTAGACACATTGCGGGAAATGGATCGCTCCAAAGAAGGAAAGGTGCTTCGCCTGACGAAAGGTATTCACCTGGTGTTCGATGCTAAGCGCTTTCCGCTTAAACAGGCAGTGTACTTCGATACACCGGATGGACGCATGGTATTTGCCATCCCACGTGATGGAAAAACCTATGCAGGTACGACCGACACGGTGTATGAGGGGGATACGGCGCATCCTCGGATGACCGCTGAAGATCGGGCGTATGTGCTTCAAGCGATCAACGGAATGTTCCCAGATGTAAAGCTGACTGTTACGGATGTAGAATCCAGTTGGGCAGGGGTACGGCCGCTCATTTATGAAGACGGTAAAAGCCCTTCGGAAATTTCACGTAAGGACGAAATTTGGGAATCCCGTTCAGGTCTGATCACGATTGCAGGCGGCAAGCTGACGGGCTACCGGAAAATGTCCGAACTCGTCGTGGATCGTGCGGTACGGGAGCTGGGGCGCTTGCATGGGCAGAGCTTCCGGGCATGCCGCACCAGACATATCCCGATTTCGGGTGGCAGCGTAGGAGGCTCAGCGGGCTGGGACGCGTACGTAGGTAAGCAAACCGCAGCAGGTGTTGCGCTCGGCCTGTCGCCGGATATAGCTAGAGCATGGGCTACCCGCTATGGCTCCAACACAGAGCGATTGTTTGCCATAGCGGCACAGAGCATGAAGGAGGCTACCGAGAAGGAAGCGGCGCTGCCTGTGGAAGTGCGTGTCCCGCTCCTGTATGCGATGGAACAGGAAATGACAGTGACACCGTCTGATTTTTTTATACGCCGAACTGGCGCTCTGTTCTTCCAGATTGACGAGGTGAAGCGCTGGAAACAGCCCGCCATCGCATGGATGTCTGAACGTGCAGGCTGGAGCGCCGCGCAAGAACGACAATATACGGCTGAGCTGGATGCTTACCTGTATGAAGCTGTAACGCCTGTAGAGGCAAAGGTGAAACCCGGTGACGTTAAAGCTATTTGAGGCCGCGAAGGATATATACCCTTGAGCCGTCCATTGCTTTGAGACATGGACTGAAAGCAAAGAAGCAGCGATTCTTCATAACAAGAGAATCGCTGCTTTTTTGTATACAGATTGCTTACAGCATCAAGTGGAACAGGAACGGGGCAGCCGCCAAGGTAAAGAGAGCGGCGAGCACCATCGAGATGCTGGATATCGTCCCCGTCAGCGAACTGAACTCGAATGCTTTGGAAGTGCCTGTACCATGAGCACCGGTACCGAGCAGCACCCCACGTGAGACTTCATTTTCGATACGGAACAGCTTTACAATCATCGGACCGATAATAAGACCGCTCAATCCGGTCAGAATAACGAATACAGCCGTGACCGTCGGATTGCCGCCAATCGTTTGCGATACATTCATCGCAATGGGCGTCGTAATGGAGCGAGGAATCAGGCTGCTCAGCAGCGAAGAATTCAGGTGCATCCACTTAGCAAGCGCCATGGAGGACAACACGGCTACAACAGACCCAGACAGCACGCTAAGCACGATTTGGGTCGCGTGTTTTTTTAACACAGGGAAATATCGGTACAAAGGGACAGCAAATGCAATCGTAGCTGGCTGTAGCAGCATGGACAGCAAGTGAGCGCCCGAATTATAAGAACGGTAGTTCACACCCGTCAGCGTCAGAATCAAAATGATAACAATAGGTGTAATGAGCAATGGAGACAAATACACCTTGGGTAGTGTGCGGTACATGCGTTTGGCCATCCAGTAAATAGCGAGTGTCAATACAATACATAGAAGACCGGTCATGATGATTTATGCTCCTTTCGTTTACCAAGCAGACTAGCGACCATACCTGTGCAGGCCATCACCAGAAAGGTGCCGAGCAACACGACCAGCATAATGCTCATACCATCGTGTTCCAGCATCGGCCAATAATTCATAACGCCGACAGCGGAGGGGATAAAGAATAATAGCAGCTCGGCCAGCAACCAATTTGCGCCAACTTCAATCCAGCTTAGCCGGACCAAGCCGGTTTGCAGCAGAATAAAAAGGATCAGCATACCAATGATACTACCGGGTACAGGCAGGTGGAGCCAGGAGACTACCGCGTTCAGGATGAGCGAAAAGGCCATCAGGACGGCGATCTGGAGGACACCGCGTATGAAGCTTTTCATATATAATGGCTCCTATCTTTGAGATCGGTTATTTTCAAACTGTAATGAAATTTTACATCACAAGCTTTCATGAGTAAAATGCATATAAAGAATGTAATCTATTCCGTTTGTCTATGGAAGAAGGTGTAGCTTTGGATATCCGACATTTACAATATTTTTTGGAAGTCGCGCGGTTGCGTAGCTTTACAAAGGCAGCCCAGAGCATGTTTATTACCCAGCCGACGATCAGTAAGACGATTAAAAGTTTGGAAGATGAACTGGGGGTCGCTTTGTTCGACCGAATTGGCAAAAGAATCGAATTGACGGACGCGGGAAAGGTAATTGAGCTTCAAGCACAAGCGATTGTAAAGTCCTTTCAGAGCCTGTCCTCGGAGCTGAGTGATTTGATGAACCTGAAAAAGGGACATATCCGTATTGGCCTGCCCCCTATGGTCGGATCGAGCTTTTTCCCGCGTGTCATTGGAGAATTCCATAAGGCATATCCTGATGTGACTATTCAATTATTTGAGGACGGAGCGAAGAAAGTGGAACAGGACGTAGAAGCCGGGGCATTGGATATCGGGGTGATTGTGCTGCCTGCGGTTGGAGATATGTTTGAGACTTTTCTGTTTGTGGAGGAAAAGCTGAATTTGCTCGTTCATCCTACGCATGCATTGGCAGAGTGCAAGGAGGTACCATTATCTGCGTTGGCGGAGGAGGCGTTTGTACTGTTCCGTGAGGATTTTACGCTGCATGACCGTATCATTGCCGAATGTGTCCGTGCTGGCTTTCAGCCGCGTGTAGTCTACGAAAGCTCACAATGGGATCTGATTAGCGAAATGGTTGCTGCAAACCTGGGAGTAGCGCTGTTGCCGGAGGCCATTTGCCGAGATCTGGATTCCGAGCGCTTGCGTGTTCTTCCATTGGTGGACCCCGTCATTCCTTGGCATTTGGGGATGATCTGGCGGAACGATCGTTATCTGTCCTTTGCCGCCAGAGAATGGATATCGTTCACACAACAATTGTTGCGGACGGAATATGGCGGGAAGTAGTCAGTTAACAAGAAGGTGAGTACGATGCAGAGGTGTACCGAAGGAGGACGAATACTGCTTACATCATAAAAAAGCTGCCCTGAGGGGCAGCGATGTAGCTTGCTTCTATGAGTGTGTTTGGTTTATTGCACGCTTGGTGTGAAGGTACTTGTCCATAATACGGTCAAGTCTGGAGGATTTGTCCAATACACGTTCATCTTTTAATCCGTGTAAGTCAGCCATGCGATTCAGTTCACGGCGTTCTTTTTCCATGAGTTTTTCCAATTGTTCGAGGTTCACAAAGCCCACCCCCCATGTCGATTGTAAGGCATGTCTCCACTAGCGGCAGAAGTTTTTTTGATAACGATGTTATTTCCATTTTACCACTTTTTATTAACAATAATCCAGCTTTCCTGACATTTAGCGACTAATATTTATGGTTTTGCCAGTTTCACCTGATTGCGTCCTGAACGCTTAGCTTCATATAATGCCTCATCTGACTTTTCCAGTAAGTGCCTCGATGCAATGACAGGTGAACTGCCTGCTCCAATGGATACGGTTAGAGAGATCGAGGTTCCGTCATTCAAAAGAAAACGTTCATTTTCCACAGCTTTCCGAATCTTTTCGGCAAAGCTTGCTGCTTTCTGACTATCACAATTTCCAATCAGAATGGCGAATTCCTCTCCGCCCTTACGGGAGGGGTACGCCCTCGTTGTAGATTCCCGGATTAACAGCATTCCCAATTGGCTTAAGACGGTATCTCCGTTCAAATGACCATACGTATCATTAATATTTTTAAAGTGGTCAATATCCAGCATCACGAGTCCAAAGGGTTGTTTTGTAGTCTTGGAAGTATGAAAGACCTCTTCGAATAGCGCATCGAAAGCACGCGGACTGTAGAGTCCGGTTAAATGATCCCGATTTGCAGCTTCTTCCAGCAGATGAACAGCCCGTTCTGTTTTTTTGATATGGGACATCATAAAATAAGTGAATAGGCCGCCAAGTAACTTAACGGTTGTGATTATTATCATAGATTCATTATCAGGAGGGTTAACTACATAGAAAGTAGATAACAGCGACACTACAGCAGCTCCAAACACGGCCGACATCCACTTGCGGAGTGTTAGGCTTTTTTCTCGAATAAAGATAAGTGAAATGACCAGTGTCATGAAGCAATTGACGGTAGCAGTCAGAGAAACATCTGTCCAACCACCTGTGATGTAAATACGGTACAGGCTTATGATCAAGGTGGTCAGCAGACCGGATACCGATCCTCCCATATAAACAGATATGATAATCGCCAATTGGCGCAGATCGACCACAAAGTGCCCACGGATCCATAAACCGGTCATCATTAACAGAATGCCAAACAGACCCAGCATTAAACCGTTCATTACCCGATAAATGAATACATGTTTTTTTAGGTAACGTTCATATTTCCGGAAAAATAAATTTCCAAAGAATAAGAAGCTTGTTAATAACGCAAAATTGTTAATTAATTCTTTTAACATATCCCTATCCTTTATGCTGAAATGAGAGTTGTAGTATCGTGGGGAATAAAGCAAAAGGCCTCGTTTCTATATTTCGGTAAAAAGTAGGCATGAGTGAATACCAATTGACCACAAACGATTCTTATGTCCCTTACGTTTCGTTTATCTACGTGGTACAGTGGAAGGACTATGACCGGAACGGGTGATCGTATGAAGGAACCAATTCACATATCGGTGCGTCCACTTGTGGAATATGTGCATCGGAGCGGCAGCATTCATAGCGGCTTTCGCTCGAATAGCAGTATGCTCGAAGGAACTCGCGTGCATCAGGTTATCCAGAAAGGTTACAAGGAGCATGACCGCAAAGAGGTACATTTACGTACAGAAATTTCGTATAAGGACGAATTGTTTATCATTGAAGGCCGCTGTGACGGACTGATTGAGCTGGATGGAGTATGGACGGTTGATGAAATTAAATCGATCTCTTTGCCCCTCGAAGATATTCAGGGTGACGGTCAACCCGTACACTGGGCACAAGCATTTCTGTATGCCTATATGATTGCCCGTGAGGAGCAACATCATTTCATGCAGGTCCAACTTACTTATGTACAGGCACACAGTGAAGACATTCGCCGATTCAGACGAGAACTATCCTTTGCTGAGCTGGAAGCTTTCGCACAAGAGATGATTGCTGGTTATGCACCGTATGCATTCCTGCTGAGAGCACATGCGAAAAAGCGGGATGCCAGCATTGCTATGTTGAACTTTCCCTTTGATACGTATCGTTCGGGTCAGCGAGCTCTCGCGGGTTCGGTGTACAAGACGATTGCCGAAGGGGTTAACCTGTTTGCCAAAGCGCCTACAGGCATTGGTAAAACGGTATCCACCTTGTTTCCTGCGATCAAGGCTATCGGTAAGGGGCAGGTTAGGCGAGTATATTATGTAACGGCTCGTACCACCACTCGGGCAGCAGCCGAAGAAGCTTACGCCAGAATGCAGGCCCAAGGGCTGCACATGCATGTGGTGACTTTGACTGCGAAGGATAAAATTTGCTTTAAGGATGAAAATGATTGTGATGCTGGATCATGCAGCATGTGCGAGGGCTATTACGACCGGATCAACGGTGCGGTATCCGATATTTTGGCGAATGAGACGTTAATGACCCGGGCGGTGATTGAGCATTATGCGCGCAAGCATAAGGTATGTCCCTTTGAATTTTCGCTGGATGTGGCGTATGCCTCGGATGGTATAATCAGTGATTATAATTATGTTTTCGATCCACGGATTTCTTTGAAAAGATTGCTGGAGGAGCACAAGCGAAAAGGTGTTGTACTGGTGGATGAGGCGCATAATCTGGTAGAACGCGGCCGGGACATGTTTTCGGCGGAAATTTTGAAATCTTCTTTTTTGGAACTGAAACGAGAATTTAAGTTGCTATGCCCAGAGATTTCTGCGGCTGCGAGTGCAGTGAACGCACATATGATTACGCTGCGCAAGCAATATGCAGATACAGGAAAAGCAGTGGAGACAGCAGCACCGCAAGAGGTGCTGGAGCTGTTAGCGCCTTTTGTGGAAGCAGCTGAACGTGAACTGGTGACGGGGGGCAGTACAAGCCACGCAAGCGGTGAGGGTACGGCTTATGCATTGCTTCTAGATACGTATTTTACCGCTCAGAATATGCTGCGCATTGCTGCTTTATATGATGAACGGTACGTTACTTATGTGGAAGCGGGGCGCAGTGAAGTGAGGGTCAAGCTGTTCTGCCTCGATCCTTCTCACTTGCTGGGACAAGCTATTAAGGGCTACCGCTCAGCCATTTATTTTTCCGCAACGTTGACACCGCTTGCTTATTACCGGGACATGCTCGGAGCAAACGAGGAAGATTATACGTTACAGGTTCCTTCCCCCTTCCATCAGGAGCAGTGGGATGTACGTCTGCTGCCGCTCTCCATCCGTTATCGGGATCGTGAGCGTTCCAAAGGGGCGATTGCGGATATGCTGGCTGCATTGGTTGTGGAACGGAAAGGAAATATCCTTGTATTTTTCCCGTCCTATCCATATCTGCGTGAGGTATATGAGGAGTTTATGCTTCGGGACGTGTCCGCAAATACGTTGGTACAAAGTCCGGGGATGACGGAACCAGAGCGGGATCGATTTCTAGAGGCTTTCCAGCCTGGGCAAGAGCACACCTTGCTTGGCTTTGCCGTACTGGGTGGTGTGTTTGCTGAAGGTGTCGATTTACCTGGGGATCGCTTAAATGGGGTAGTGGTCGTCGGCGTCGGCTTGCCACAAATTGGAGCAGAGCGGGATGTGCTGCGGGATTATTTTTCCGAACAGGGACGGAATGGTTTCAATTATGCGTATGTATATCCAGGGATGAACAAGGTTCTTCAGGCAGGTGGCAGACTTATTCGCACAGAGCACGACGAAGGATTGCTGGTCCTGGTAGATGATCGTTTTGCCAAGGAACCGTATGCTTCTTTGCTGCCAGACGAATGGAAAAGCTACCGTCTGACGGAACAAGCGGGATTAAGGAAGGAATGGATAGACTATGAACTTTAATTTTCATAATGACTCCATACGCGGGGTGTTGCGTAGCTTTGGACATGAAGATGCCGAAGTGGATAATATAGAGACTTTTGTGACATTTGCACGCTTGGCTAACGGTATTTTCAGAGAAATGGATACCGATTTTAGCAAGTTGGGGGCTTCTCAGGGCCGGATTATTGTTCTTAGCCTGCTGCATTGCCATTCGCCACATCGCATGACACCATCAGAGTTGGCGGAAAAAGCTGATGTGACGCGTGGAACCATGACGGGGCTGATCGACGGATTAGAGCGAGATGGCATGATTGAACGTGTGGCTCATGAGAGTGACGGGCGGATGGTGACTGTCGGATTAAAAGAGGCGGGACGAGAGCTGTTAAGTAAGATAGTCCCTTATTATACGAAGTTAATTCGGTCGTGCATGTCTGAGTTTACGCCGCAGGATCATAAGATGATGAAGGGTTTACTGGGAAAAATGAAAGGCGGTTTTGAGCGGTCCTTGCCGAAATGCTGAATTCCTAATATAAGGAATAAGGAATAGGAGAGAGAACATGTTCTTTTATACAGATGAGGTCTATGAAGCCCGTGATTTTGGATCAATGGATGCCAGAGAAGGCGAGTGGAGAAATTGCGAGTTTACCCGATGTCGCTTTCGGGGTGTGGAGATGAATGAGTCCCTCGTGGAAGGCTGTACTTTTGTGGACTGTGATTTTACCGGAGCCATTCTGAATGCATCTCACTACAAGGAGTCGGCTTTTACCAATTGTTTGTTCACCAGCGCCAATCTGTTTGTAGTCCGATTTGATAACTGCAAGCTGGTAGGTTCAGATTTTGCAGGGGCGAATATGGATGGTATCACAATTACGGGCGGAGACTGGTCTTATACGAATTTGCGTCATGCAGATTTAAGAAAACAAGATTTGCGAAAAATACGATTCAAGGAAGCTGACTTATCCGAATGCAATTTGGAAAAGGCAGATTTGCGGGAGGCGGATCTTACCCGGATAAGACTGCACAAAGCCCATCTTCAAGGAACAGACCTGCGCGGTGCGAAGATGGATGGCGTGAACTTTAAAGATCTGGACATTACCGGAGCCAAGTTGGATATCGAGCAGGCAGTAGCAGTAGCTCGCTCCTATGGAGCCAAGGTGGAAGGCTAAAAAGCACGGGATACAAGAGCTGTCTCGATCTGCAGTACCCCGTGTGGGTGAAATGGATGGTTGACTTGAATTTGAAGGACTTAATCTTTAGTGGATGCCGGCAGTAGTGGAATTGCTGCTTCCGGGTCCCGGTTTGGCAAATGATCAACTCCCACAGGCTCCAGAGGCTGCTGTGGAACCGTCCAGTTGCGCGCGATATCTGCGGCAGTTCGCTGCTCCAGCAAGCGTTTGGCTACTTCATAACATTGATCGACATGCCGATTACCAATGGTTCGCATAGCAGTAAAGCCAATTGCCGCGGCTAGCCCTTGCCCCAGAAGGGGGACAAACTTGCTAACCTGCTTGGTAGCGATACGAATGCCCATTTTTTGCAAAATCTGCACGATGACTTCACGGGTAATGAGTCGCCCGATCAGCTTGCTGCCAATCGAGGTGATAAAACCATACACCATGGATTTTGTTTCTGCGTCCAGACCTTCCAGCTGCTTCTCAGATAATCCGAATTTTCCATTAATAGCTGGCAGTAGCTGCATCAAAATGCCAACATCAGCAAGAACGTCAGCCCCTGGAACTGGAACTAATACCGCTCCACCTGAAGCCGCAGCCCTTTTTGTCACCATGGATTTACATTCTTTACGGATCTGCTCCAACTCTTCTATTGTTCGGGCTGTCATATGCATCTCTCCTTCATACACTTCCGATTAGGACCCATGATTCTACCCTGTTATTACACACATTTCTATCTTTCTTAAGCATGGAGTAAGCAAAAAATCCCTGATTCACGCACTATCCCACATTTACTCCTGTGAAGCGATCAGGCATAATGAAGGATGGTTGCCGATAAGAACAAGCCTGTTTTACGGGGATAAAGGAAGGAAGAGACAGATGAGTCAGACAAACGTTTATTTTAATCATGATGGTGGAGTGGATGATCTAGTATCCCTTTTTATGCTGCTTCAGATGGAGCAGGTTCATTTGACCGGAGTATCGGTGATTCCAGCAGATGGTTACCTGGAGCCTGCGACGGATGCCAGCCGTAAAATTATTGATCGTTTTGGACAAAATAAAGGGCCTGTGGAAGTCGCAAAGTCTAATTCACGCGGTAAAAATCCGTTTCCTGCCGCTTGGCGTTTACATTCCTTCTATGTGGATGCATTACCCGTACTGAATGAATCAGGGCGTATGGAAGCACCGCTTTCATCCCTGCCAGCTCATCAGCATCTGATCGAAAAGGTACGCGGAGCTGAAGGTAAGACGCTGTTGCTATTCACTGGACCGCTAACCGATCTGGCGCGAGCGCTGGATGAAGCACCGGATATTGAAGCAAAGATTGAAAAGCTGGTATGGATGGGTGGCACCTTTGAAAAAGGGAATGTGGAGGAACCGGAGCACGACGGCACAGCAGAGTGGAATGTATTCTGGGACCCGGATGCGGCATATCGGGTGTGGCAAAGCGGCATCACGATTGATCTGGTAGCGCTGGAAAGCACAAGCAAAGTGCCATTAACCCCAACAGTACGCAATCGTTGGGCTGCCGAGCGCCGATATGAAGGCGTGGATTTCTTGGGCAATTGCTATGCAGGATGTCCGCCGCTCGTTTATAGCGAAACGAACTCAACCTACTACTTGTGGGATGTACTGACCACTGCATCCGTAGGACGCCCGGACATTGTCAAGAAAAAGACGGTGCATTGCAGCGTTATCGCAGAAGGACCAAGTCAGGGCAGAACGGTGGAACAGGCAGATGGACGTCCTGTGAACCTGGTATATGATACAGATCCAGAAGCCTTTTTTACGTATATGGCGGATTTGGCCAAGCTGGCTGCTCCCAAACGTTACTAAGTCTGGCTATGCACAAACGTGCGGCATAGAGCGATAATACTGCCTAGTGACACGTACCCATAACATAAAGCCCGTGACGTTATGCGTCGCGGGCTTCTATTATAGGATATGCCATATCATCACAAGCTAATCTCTGTTTCAGGCAGACTCCTGGTATATTTTCAGGGTGAACTGGAGCGTTATCTCCGTCCCGCTACCAGGTTCACTGATCCCAGTCATCTTACCATTCATTCGTTTTAATAGATGTTTGGTAATCTGCCAACCCAAGCCTGGATTTCCATATGAGAGAGAGTATCCACGGTCATGTTCAAGCCAAAAATTCAATTTATTCGGAGATATACCGATTCCGGTATCCTTCACCTTTAATTCCAGTTCAACCTCAGGTGCATCGGTCACGGATTGGGTGGTTGCAGATAAAGTGACAGCTCCTGTGCTTGTAAACTTCACTGCATTATCTACCAAATTAATCAGCATACGGCGAATTTTAGCTTCATCCCCGATAAAAATAGGTGAGCTGGTGAGATTCCAGTCGAGCTTTAACTCTAGATTCCGCTGCGAGGCTACCTCTGTATACAGGCTCAATACATTTTCCATCATCGTTCTCAGATCAAACGGATCTTCAATATCATCAATCTGCCTGGACTCCATATTGCTGTAATCCAAAATATTACTCAACAACGTCATGAGCGAGCGACTGCTCGACTCCATGATGCTCATATATTGCTGTTGTTCCTCTGTTAACTCCGTCGTCAACATGAGATCGGTGGCTCCCCATATTTCGGTTAGCGAAAACCGAATTTTATTACTCAGGGAAGATATCAAATCCAACTTGCTCATAGAAGAGATTTCAGCATCTATCTTGTCTTTCTCCAGTTCTACCACATAACCCAGAAACACAGCCATAGCCTGAAGGGCCTTCAGTTCGGCTTCCGTCAAATGCACAGATGGCGCGTCCAAGATACAAATGGTTCCGTAAGCCTGACCATTTTTCATGCGAATAGGGATTCCTGTAAATGAGTGGTTTCCAATGGTTTTAGTCACATCTAAATCACATGTGTGCGGGTGAATAGTCGTTTCTGAAATCGTGAGGTGATCCGCAGGATGGTCCAACACCAGACTACAATAGCTAAGCTCGAAAGGGAGCACATCCCCTTCCTTAACGAGCACCTCTTCCCGGTTAAATGAATCTACAATCACATTCGTAATGCCGTCATTAGCGGCAATAAAAATGGTGTTTACATGTAAAATACCACTTAGCACATCAATGACATGCGCGGTAGCCTCTTGAATACTATTATAAAAACCTGTAGGTGAACTAATCATGTATCTCCAATCCTGATGCAAAGTGGTGGTTATCCAAAAACTCTAGCAGTTTGTGTATCCCATTCCCGATCCTCTGAATGTGTTTTTGGAGCGTATCATTAATTATACATGATTATTTCATTATAAACCGATCTTTCTACTTCCATTTACCTATTCGCTTGCGCAAACCTTCATTTCTTAGGTCTAGTGCGGAGGTCTTTTTGAGGGTTTGGTGTATGCGAATACACATTCATGAAATTATCTGATTATTTTTTTGGCTTTTTATACATTCGTTGGCAATCTCATCATATGAAAAAAGTGTAATTAAATAGGAGAATAGGACCAGTAATATCATGTAAATATTCTATATAATAGGTTCAGAGGTGGAATTATGAATAGACTGGAAGCCCTAGAACACTTCCATAAGACCTATGCGGAAGATGTATTGAACCAGAAATTACATCAAGCAGCGTATTTGTATGAACACAGAAAAGATGAGCTCATTTTTTCTTTTATTCAATCCTTTCAATCGATCTGCCTGCAAGCCCATTCCGCAGAAGTGGCCAAGACAAGGATCGGATACATTACTTATTCTATGAGGCGCACGTATCTGATGGATCGCAACTATAACTATGTCGTCGAAGCCTATGATAAAAATTGGTTCTTTGATCCTCAACCTTGTTATGGAATCTATGATGCAGGCTGGGTATTCCGCTTTTTAGCAGAAGTGGAGGGTGAATTGAATCAGCTTCGAAAACCCTATATGAATAAGATTTTTCAGCCTGATGTGGAGCGATTTGTACTCCAGGCTGCAGGGGAATTTCATCAATATATTCTGAAATTAGCGAAAGATGCTATTCAGCAGGCTGTACATTTACCTGAATTCAAGGCGTTGAAATGCGAGGACGAATTGGAAATAAGAATAGGGGAGTATAAAGGAATCAGTGAGGTGGTGTATTCAACAGCTTATGGAGTACTACATGATTCAACAGGATAATCGTATTACGGAGTATATGTATCCAGTAGAGACGAATCGCAGGCAGTTATTGGAATGGGCAGAAAGCTCATCATGTACTGATGAGGAATCTATTTTACAATTTTATGTATCAGGTGACGCGGACTATATTGATTTTATAGAGCATCCGGTATCCATCGTTTCTGAACAACTAAAGGAAATCTTTGATATATATCAATCCGGATTAAGCTGGAAGTTGGTTGTTTTTGCCGATATGCAGCGAATGCAGCAAACAAGGTATTGGCTGGCAAATCCGCCTAGCCTGATGTGTTTATCACCATGTAGTGAATATCATAGGGACGGTACACTGAAGAAAATCATTCTAGATGAACATGCAGTGGAGAATCATAAAATATTCAGGGTTCAGGATGCCAATCATCATATCATTGTAGACCTCGATGTGGCTGAATGTATTTTGAAGTTCAATCTGGCAGGCTTGAAATTACAAAAGGTCGATACAGAGGGGCCATCTATACAAAGGAGAGTCTAAGAATGAGTGAGAGCTATGTAGTGGATGGGGCACAGATACATTGCAGCTATGGAAGTCATACGGGAAGATTTAGTGTCTCAGCTAACAGAGGGATTAGTATTGGCGACAAACTGCAAGGGAATATTCAGGATTTTCACTCGCAGACGCATATCCCTTCTTTCGGAATGTGCCGTAGTATGCATAATCCTACAGTTTCTTCTGCTAACAAAGGAAATTCCGGAAAAATCATTCCGCAGCCCTGCAAACCGAGCGTTTCTATGCCTTGGTTGAATGGAAAAAAGGATGTATACGTAGATCAATCTTCGGCTCTTATGAGCTGCTCCACGAACTTATGCATGTGGTGTGGAAAAATCTCGTTCACCACAGACGGGCAGGAATAGTTAACAGAATGTAGGGTTTGCATCACATGAAAAGCAAACGGGGGGAGTAAGATGGGACTGGCAGGAACTGTGCTGACTTATGGAAATATTAGAGTGAATGCACCGTATGAAATTATCAGGCTGCTTGATTTTGAATTGACACAGAAGATAAATGAACACGGTAAGGTGTACATTACTGCTCTCATACCGGATGAGGATCATGCGAAGTATGACGGTTTAGCGCATGATGAGGATGTGCTAGAGGTATATGAGACGGATGAAGACCGAGGGACAGTTAGCATTTTTAAAGGAATCGTCACCAATATTAGAATTGCATTCAAGAATGGCGTATATCACATGTACATAGAGGCTGCCTCTTTTACATATCTAATGGATCAACAACGGAAAAACCGTTCGTTTCAAAATAGCAACTTGACGTATTATCAACTGTTCCGCAAACTCATCGATACCTATCCACACGGGGATTTTATTGACCTGACGGACAGCGACAGAAAACTGGACGACTTTATTATCCAGTATGGGGAGAGTGATTGGGAGTTTCTAAAAAGAATGGCCTCTCATCTGCAAGCTGGACTGATTGCTGAGATTACATCCGTGTTTCCGAGACTATGGTTAGGTACCTCGAAAGAACAGGTGAAAGGTGAACTGCGCAGCATTAACTTTTCCCTCCAAAAAACAAAGTCAGGTCCAGAATATACATATGCTGAATTGGAGGATACGAAGCGTTTTGAACTTGGCGATGTCGTCGTGTTTCAACGAAAGCATTGGATTATTGATCAGATTCATGCAGAGATGAAGCAAGGCATCATGACATATGGCTACGTTCTCGTTCCGGAAGCAGGTATTCCGAGGGAGGCTATACATAACCAGTTAATCAAAGGTACCTCTATTGAAGGGAAAGTCATTGAGTTAGATGGTGAAAATGAATCCGTTAAACTTCACTTGTCCGTGGACTCTGTGCAGTCCAAAGTTGAGGGGTGCTGGTTTTCTTACCCCACCATGTATACCAGTGATGGAATCGGTTGGCATTGCATGCCCGAGCTAGGGGATCATGTTCATTTGTATTTTCCTTCTAACAAAGAAAAGGAAGCTCGTGTGGTTCAATCCCTGCGTAAGAGAGACTACAAAGGAGATGAAATCAGCAAGCCGTCAAGAAAGCTGTTTCATACCAAAACTCAAAAAGTGGCGAGATTCGATGACAAAGAAGTAGCACTTTCCACCCAAAAAGAAAAGATACTTGTACGCTTAAATCCTGCTTCCGGTATTCACGTGTATAGTCATCACGATCTTACCTTTCACGCCGATACAGACTTGGTGCTGCATGGCAAAAAGGTACAGATGACCGCTACTCGCGAAATATCTCTGACGTGCAAAACCAGCTATATCCGAACCGATGGAACGCTTCATATCAAGGCTAGTAAGCTCATGAAAAATCAGGTGCCAGATGCAGAGCTGAAAGCCTATAAATCCCTAATTCAAGAATTAAAGGGGAAGGGATATCCGCAATGGGTACAGGATTTGCTGCTTCAATATAAAACGGACTACTACAAAGCCGTGGCAGCAGGGGACCAAAAGGGGGCCAAGGAAGCAGCAGCCAAGGCCAAGCAATTGCGTCAACAGGTGGCAGAAATAGATCGTATGCCTGCCTGGGCCAGAGCACAAATGCATGAATACACGTCCCAGTGGTGGGAAGCTTACGGCGCAAATGATAAGGCTAAGCAAAAGCAGATGCACCTTCTCGCGAACCAGCTGCGTGACAATGTGCTGATCAACGAGCTGATTCGTGGGCATTCTGCCAACTCCTATCTCGATGCGAATCGATTGGAGGAGCTGTCTGGACAATACGCAGATGCGGCCCATAAGCTGACCGTTGCTGATCAAAAGGCTCTAGCCAAGGAAGCAGCTGCTCTGCGGAGTAAGTATGGCGTGAACAGCCAGCTTGCCAGGGAGAATTTGAACAAGCTTGCCAAGAAGTATCCAGATAGCTTCTCGTACAAGCTTCCAACTACAGGCGATTGGGATAAGGAGCTTAACGCTGCATTGCAGGACTTTGCGAAGAAATACGGCTTGGACAATAAGGGCTATGGCCGTGATGTGCTCGCAGTGTACCTGCATCAAGTAGCCAATGGCGTTCTTCCATGGCCCAAGGTTAGCAAGGCTGCAACGCCGACTGTTCCAACAACGACAACAACGAAAACGGAGACGCAGACGGAGAAGAAGGCTCCGACCACTCCTGAAAGGCCAACGAAAGAGGAACCGAAGCCATTAAATCCTGATGATTATAAAGATGGATTGGTAGCGGTGAAAAAGATCGAAAACTATATAAGTAGTAAGGGTGTAAAAGGTAATCAGGCTCGAGCTCTGTACAGAATAAACGATTACACCAATAACAGTATCATTCAAAAGAAACTGTCTTCAAACCGTAAGGCACCCCTTGTGTTTTTCTTTGAAGGAGATGGCTCTTATAGTCACAAACAACTCGATCATCCAGAAGGTCGGTATGGAGCGATGGCTATTGTGGTGATAGACGGCGAGATTAAGTACACAAGTAAAAATGCTAGTACGCTTCCAGATTACGAGAGCAAGGATAAAACTGTTAAAGATGGAGTTTATGAATTTCTAGGGGGAAGACATCGGCATACTTATCCTGCTTTGCGTATTCGAAATGGTGGAATAGTTCCTGCTACCAAGGGAAGTCAAAAAAAGGATTGTACTGCAGATGGAATAAATATACACAAAGGCAACAATAACGATACTGTAGGTAGAGCGACTTCGACAGGTTGTATTACAGTCCATAAAGATGAGTATGTAAGATTTTTGAGTTCAGTAGGTGTGGTGAAGAATTCATTGGATGAAAGACCTAATCCTGTAACAGGACTAGCTATTCTTGATCGGAAGGATAGATCAAAGTGAAGATGATCAGAAACATATTAATCATTCTTTTTTTAATCGTGTTGTCAGCATGTAATGCTTCTCAAAAAGCCTCTACTCCCTTTTCTTCAAAAACGGTAGATATGACTTCAGAAGTGGTGGAATCAGCTAATAAAAATGATAAAACGGAGCTTGTTAAAGAGAATAGCAAGAAAGAATGGGCTTTAACCGTAGAAGAAGGCAAAGAAGATCCAGCAGAATTTTTAGTTCAGCTGGAAGGCTCAAAAGTTGAACGGTTCTTAAGTGCCGAGAAACTGATTAGTCTCCTACAGTCGAAGGAGGATAAAGAGAAATATCGAGATTCTTATGTAAATGTAGGGAGAATCCAAGAAGATGGGAGTCAAATCGCATTCGTATTAGATTTATTTGAAGAAGCGAGATTAATAGTACAGATTTATGATTTGGATTCGGGTAACAAAGTAAATGAATTTAAGCTGCCTTATAACCATCCAGTAATTTCGTCTGATTTAACCAAGTATTTATATGAGGATAAAGACAAAGGGTATATATATGACACGTTAACTAATCAATCAACAGCTATTCAATTAGATGGAAGTTCTATAGATATAGATGACATTCATCAAGGACAATTTTCTCCAGACAGTACCCAGTTTTGTTTTACCGACAGCCAGCAGAATATTGTCATATTTGATGTATCAAATTATAGAACCATTAAGAAAATCCATATAGATTCTGGTATGGCAATAGTCAATCAATGGGCTCAGAAGAATCAATTAATCTATTCTATTGACTCCATGTCTGTAAATAAAACGTACTTGTTAAATTTAAATAATGGAGAGGAGCACCTTTTAGGCAAAGGGATGGAACGACCTTTAATGTCTCGTGATGGGTCGGAGTTATGGTTTGAAAAGTTAGACTCGCCGTCTAATTATAAACTGAATATAAATACAGGTTTAGAAAGTAAAGCTGCAACTATCACTACAATTAATGGGAATACAGCAACGCCTGTGCAGTGGTTTTATACTGCTAATGATTTTTCTAAATATGATAGTGAAATAAAAGTGCATCAAATTAAAGCTTCATCCACTCTGCCAAGTAAAGGCACGCAGACTTATGATGCCAAAAATCTGTTGGATGGAGATACATCTACTGCATGGTGTGAAGGTGTGAAAGGCAACGGGGAAGGGGAAACTATACTGTTAGATCTGGGGTCATTGCAGAAGGTAAAGGGGATCGAGTTGATTAACGGATATGCTAAATCTGAGAAAAGTTATCGGGAGAATAACAGAGTTCAAAAACTAAAACTGGAATTCTCAGATGGTTCCTCTCTAGAAATGAATGATTTTAACACACTTAAGAAATTTAAAGAGCCTATTAATACCTCATTTATTAAACTTACTATTTTATCAGTTGAACGTGGAACGAAATATCAGGATACATGTATATCCGATGTACGGCTTTTCTAGCATTCTTATAAAAGGGAGATAGCCTATGAAGTGGAAAGAGCCAACGTTTGGTGCAACACCTATGTTGAAAGCTTTAGCAACTGCTAATGCACACAGGAAAGCAAAGGCTTTTGATCTGGTGGCAGAACAGAAAAAACAGAAACTGAATTATCCCGACTGGGCCCAGTCCTGGCTGCGTAAATACAAAGAAGATTGGTATATCGCTCAAGCCAATGGTGACGAAGTCGGCATGCGTAAAGCGCAAAAGCTGGCAGAGGGACTTCGAAGCAAATTACGCGAAATGGTCACGTTCCCCAAATGGGCTCAAGAGCAAATGCAAAAAGAAACAATTCGTTGGATGGCTGCTGAGGCAAGCGGGAATATCAAAGAAAAGCTAGCTGCTGAGAAGGCGGGACGAGCTATACGAGAGAAACTGGGTCTGATCGATACTACTGAAAAGGCATCACCAGAAGTACCCATCACCAATGAACCGAAAGATGAACCTGCAAAAACGAACGTAAAGACTCCGGCTGGAAAATGGATACCTGTTGAATTCCAATATAATGGTAATTCTCAGGCTGAAAAATATTTCAAAAAGCGCTCATTAAATTTCACTAAACAAAAATGGAATCAAGAAAAGTTGCACAGTTTGTGGGAAGCTACAAAAAGCATACAAGAGACATATAATATTCAGATTGATCCACGTCTTTTATTAGCTATTATTATTCAGGAAGGAACGGGAAGCTTTAATACGAGCAGTACAAATCGTGCAGCTGATGGTCAGCATGGGGTCGAGACTAATTATGCAAAGGATTTGGTGAAGGCACATAATTTAATATTCGGAAAAATATTGGGATATATTTATTATGGCAAAGAGTTCAGACAAGTTGTAGTTAAAAGTAATAACCTGGATGGAATTAAAGGTAAGGGTGATATATATCAGTACTGCAATTGGATAACCCCAATTGTAAGAATGAATTCGAAAACAGTAGATTATGGTCCGTATGCTGGACATGGTGCATGGGGCGAGAATGTGAAATCCATATATGACAAACTTAGTAACAAAGAATCTGATAATTATGACTTATATTTATCAAGTATTAGTAAAAGTACAGCCCAAGATATCGCTAGCTCAGAAGGTATAAAGCTTCCTAATGTTACCTTTAAAGCACTTCAAAATGCTCAAGATAATCTTGGTCATCGAAATCATAAGTGGACGGTAACAGGCAAACGATAAACTGAATCTCGAAATGGGGAAAAGAAGTGCACAAGCCAGGTTACGGTTATTTCATTATATTGCTTTTTTTGGCTTTAGGAGTATCCGCATGTAGTCTTTCAGATATTAATACTTATAACCATGAGGAAACAGCTACTGCTAAAGTTAAGCAAGAAAATACTGGCTACTATCCAGAGGAAAGAACAGACAAAGCCAAAACTGTTGTATCTGCCGATCCGAAGCCCCTTCAGGACGAGGACTTTGAAACTTCATATCAATCACACAAGATTGATAAAAAAACAGACATTAAAGAACTTATTCATAAGTTGGGTTACGGTGAGGGATATGATAGTTCCAATCGAGGATATATTAGTGGGAACGGGACTTACAGAAGGTGGAGTTTGTCTTATCCTAACTATGTGGACCCAGAAATAAGATTTGTAGTCTTATCTAAGATTGAGCTTGAAGGTGAGGAACTGGTGGATGGGGAAAGTTATCTGGTAGCTGTGAGTTTGGAAAGTCCCAAGTTTAAAACAAAAAGAGGATTGAAGATCGGTGATACCCTTGGCAAAGTACTACAGCTCTACGGCAAACCGAGTATTGTAACAAATGGGAGTCTGCTCTACTCCAAAAACGGCTTGCATTTGAGGATTCTGTGGGACACTAAAAAGGAAAATGTGTATAATATTACCATTGATTACAACATGGAGAAATCCATAAAACAGCAACGTAGCGCAGATTATGTAGAAGAAGATGCTCAGCCCGACCCTAATCTGGAACCATATACTATTCAAGAAGGACAATCTTTTATCACTTCTCTTAATGGGTGGGGGAAAGTAAGGTTTGTATCTACATTAAAAGATGAGGGTACGAATGATCTGATACAAGCAAAGTTTTTTTTGGAAGTTAACAATGACAAATATGTGGAAAAGAAGATACTATACGAATTCCCCGAATTTTATGGTAACAACGGTAGGATGATTGACAGGATTAAAGCAGTAAGCTTTAAGGATTTAAATCATGACGGGCGTACGGACATTGTCATAATTGCGGATTATATCACAGGGGTAAATGCGCACGGAATAGAAACGCGCCCTATCGCGGGGATTTTCTTTCAGAAAAAGGACAACACATACACTACCTTGCCTGAATTGGATAAGAGTATCAATCAAACAGGCCACAATCGGACGCTTCAAAATATCATTCAATACGTAAGTAAACAACGTATAAACGTGCAATGAACAATGTGAGAGAGGAGTTTTTTGAAATCAACTTTATAAAACAAAATAGAATACTATCTTTAATATTGTTATTTAGCCTGCTATTGAATGGATGTTCGGAAAAATCTACGAATGAGAAGCAGCAGGCAGTTGATCCCATCAAACCTAGCACTCAAGTGGTAGAGCAAAAAGCTGTGACTGAACCAGAGCCTGCTGCTCAAGAACTAGATCAAAATAGCAATATTGTTACTCCAATAAATAAAAGAAGTAGTGCTCGCGCTACAGATTCTGACACATTGGATCAGTTTATAAAGAAAATTCAACCCCAAGGTGAGCATATTCAAAAAATATTAAAAGAAGATTTGGATCGTGATGGAAAGCTGGAATACGTGCTTGCTTTTGGATTAGAAAAAGAGAAAATTGACGACATATTTGTAGTCCGGGAGGATGCTGGTTATCACATCATTGATAAATTAAAGGACCCAGTTATGGTTGTGCATCTTAATAAAGATGTGAAGATCATGAAGTTGGATCAAACAGAACAAAAATTTATCGTGGTATATTCCACTAGCGAAGTGGATGAGGCCGAAGGATTCTCTATATTTACTTTAGACCATAACCGAATTAGCAACCTGAATTACAATTATCCAGAAGCAACAGGGCAAGGAATCAGGAAGCTGGAGGATATTAATAAAGATAGTGTTTTTGAGGATGTGAGTTATTACCGTTTTCAGGATACTCAACAACATACAATCATGACGTATCAGAAATTTGACAGGACTGGACCAGAAAGATCAGAAGTATTATATGGAAATAAAGATAAAAAATTTGTATACCCTACGGTTCCTAAAGATATTATCCAAAATTATTTGGAAGATCATTATCTTATGAATCGCTTCTTGATACACTTGCCTGAGATGGCGAAATTCACTGCTTTGTCAGCAAACCCAAAATATGATTTTGAGGATATCATAGATTTCTCCGCTATGGACTATACGGGATTAGATTTAGATATAAAAGAAATCGCTTATGAGGGTAATCAGCAGACCTTTTTAGTAAGAAGTAATTCAAATGAAGAGAAAACAGACAAAGGACTTGTTTTTACGTTGGAAAAACAGTCGGGCAGGTGGAAGATTATGAGCATAGAGGTAAATGATAAATTGTAGAGAGTGTGATACCCGGCATGAATCACTTAAAGAACGGTCGTATATGTTGCATCCTGTTATTGTTATTTTCCTTTGTGGTGCTAAACGGCTGCGTGAAGGAGCCTAGTTCTTCAAAAGTAGAAGAAGATCGTGAGCTTCCTCTTCCCAATAAAGCTGAAGCGATTCTCTATTCGAATAAGCTGGATGCGTTAGTACAAACACTCCGGATAGTCGACGATGAGGAGGGAGACGCTGAAGTCAGAAGGAATAAGATTCAGGAGTTCGTACAGGGACTCAATTTGTTGTTAAACGAACCGGAGAGTGCAGAGCTGAAGGACGGAGAATTAGTAGAAAAATTTAATTACAATCTTACTATCTTAACAAAATCGTTTCAGTTAAAAAGTGGGCAGCTAAATGTGAGAGTTGTGAATTATAGAGCACCCACTACGGTAACGGGTACGATCGGAGGCAAATATACATTTATTCAGTGGTGGAGTACGAAAGAACTTGTGCATGCCCAGATGCTTGAGGAAGACGGGCCAGAATTAGCTACAGATTTTATGGTTCGGGATTCAGACCAGGGAATACAGCTGTTGTTAGGGGGATATGTTTCAATATATCATCCAGACCCCGTATTTGTTGCGTTGTGGGAATTCTCCGGAGAAAAATGGACACAGAAAGAAATAGTAACAGATAAGATAAAGCTTCCAGATGCGTGGGAATTGAACGAGGATATAGATGAGTTTATTTTAGAGAATCGGCAGCATGATAGCATGAGTATCGAAGTTTTAGACCACGGCGATGGTTTCTTAATAAACAGTGATGATTCTGAACAGAACCTTATCATTGAGTTTTCCACCAGTGGAGAAGTCCGTATTGATTCTGAGTATAGCACCGCCTCGAATACTAGTGAACAGCAAAGCTATGAACTCATTCAAGAGAAATATTCAGAACATGGGATCATGATTAAATACCCTCAAATTACAAAACTCAAGGATATTGCAAAGCAGAAATCTTTAAACCAAATTCTTAAGACTGATGCTTTAGAAGGATTACAAAACTATGCGGATTCCAATTCTGGAGTCCATGTTGAAATTGATTATGAGATCAAACGACAAAGTGAACGATTCTTGAGTGTTCAATATACGGGTATTCATTATGTGAAGGACGCAGCCTATCCTAGTCATATGTTTTATACGACGAATCTGGATATGAAGCAGGCTTCAAGAATAAGATTGAGGGATCTGGTAAAGGTCGAGAAACCTTTTATTGAGCTTATAAAAAGCGGGAAGATTACAGCTGTTCAGCCAGAGCAACAAGGGTTAATCGGTGATTTCACAAAAGATGATTTGATTAAACTGTTAGCAAACGCGGATGTAACCAAAGGTTCGCTTGCGGAAGTAGAAATGGAATCGTTTAGTTATCTCACAAATGATTCGTTGGGGATGAGTGTACCTATGGCTCATGTAGTAGGGGACCATGCGGAGTATGAAATTCGTTTTGCACAAATTCCAGAGAATATCAGGCAGAATGAGGAACTATGGAGTGAGCTAAGTTCTGTTGAGGATCAGTCTGTTTCCACAGTTGGCGGTGAAAAATTGGATACCAACCAATATGAAATTGAAGAGTCACAGTCTTTTCAAACTACTCTTGAAGGCTTTGGGAAAGTACGATTTGTATCCACATATGGGTATCCGGAAGGTCTTCGTAAATTCTTTTTCTTCCTATTGGATGACCAAGGACATATTCTGTATCCATTCCCAGATTTCTATGGGAACCATGAGTGGGTAGCGCGCTATGGAGGTGTAGAGGCGGTGGCCTTCAAGGATGTAAATAAGGATGGGTTGAAGGATGTTATCGTCATTGCCAATGTTGACAACGGGATTCATGGACCTGGTAGAGTTGATGAATTCCCTATGGCAGGCATATATTTTCAGAAAAAAAATAAAACCTTTACCACGCTCCCTGCATTGGATCAGGCTCTCAACGATCAGGGACATAATCAAACCATTAAAGATGTCATTCAATACGTAAGCAAACAACGCATAAACGTAAACTAACCGACATAGAGGAGCGGTAACATGGGATATCCAATCATCAAGTATAACGGAACGGTTTTATCTCTTAAAAATCCGAAAGTTAAAGTTGTACAGAAAATGAATGAGCATGTGAAAGTCTTTTTGACAGGTGTGTTAACGGGTGCCCAAATGGAAGAGTACACAGATCATATGGAGGCAGGAGCTAAGTTAGTCGTTTCTTATGTGAATGATGATCAAAAGCAGATTGTATTATTTAGGGGATTAGTCACGCAGTTCAGAATCAAGTTGGTGTCCAATGTAGCCTATTTGGTCGTCGAAGCCCTCTCCTATACAAGCCAGCTGGATGAAGTGCTTCATAGAAAATCTTTTCAAAATGTGAAGATGAAGGTGCAGGCATTACTTGAACATGTACTCAAATCATATCCCAAAGCCAATTGTACGAGCCGCTTAAAAGATCAGCTTTTACAGGAATTTACGATGCAATTCGACGAAACGGACTGGTGGTTTCTGAAACGTATAGCGTCTCGGCTTGGTTGGGGACTGATACCTGATCCGATTGGAGACAAACCTCAGTTTTATTTTGGATTACCGGATGGTGTCAATCAAGGTGAGCTCAAACAGTATAACTACTCGATGACCAGAAAAACCAAGCCAGGGGCCAGCAAGGACGACAATCTTTTGTATTACAAAGTACAAACGACAGGGGCCAAAGATGTTCTGTTGCATATTGGCGCAGAGGTTAAATTCAAAGGGAAAACCTTATACGTCCTGAAGTCTGTTGCGTTTATACGGCATAGTGTCTTGTGGCATGAATATGTGCTGACTACATCGGATGGAATGAAACAGGATTTGATTGTAAATGAGAGCATTCGTGGCATATCATTGAAGTCCAAGGTCATTGGAATTGAACAGGATCATGTGAAGGTTTTCTTTTATGAAATGGATAAGGTCAAGCCGAACGTCAAGGAAACCTACTCTTTTCCAACGGCTACATTTTATACATCGGAAGGGAATACCGGATGGTACTGCATGCCAGAGCTGTTTGACTTTGTAGATATCTACTTTCCGACCTCTAAAGAAAAAGACGCCATTGTAACTCACTCGATCCGAAAGAGATCCAAAGGCGGTGACTTTATTAAGGACCCGTCGACGAAAATCTTTATGACCAAGTACCGCAAAGCCATTATATTTGAGAAAAATGAAATTTTAATTACGGGGAACGACGATGAAGTGGTGATTCGACTGCTGGATGACCATGGCATTGAACTGCGAAGCAAAAAGGATATCCGTGTAAAAGCTGACGGAAACCTGGTATTCAATGCGGGTAACACGATACAGGTGACCGCGAAGGATGCTATCGGTTTAAAATGTAAAACGAGTTTGGTAGAAATGGATGGTAACATCAAAATGACTGGAGAAAAGATTAAGACGCAATAACTAATCCATCGTGAGAGGGTAAAGAATATGGCTAAAGAAACTACAGGAGCAATTGTAAACGAGAAACCGCCGACCCAAGAAGATATGATTCAAGAATGGAAACGTAAAATAAGCAAAGGTGAATATCCCTTTATTCGTGTAACTAAGCATAGCACCAAAGGTGAATAGCGTTAAATATGACTAACGATGACTAGAAAAGGCTCCTAGGGAGCCTTTTCTGCAATCATGGTTCAATATTCTGAATTCTTTTTAGGATTCCTACTGTCGATGAACCAATCCGGTCCCGTAACATTGACGATTTCTTTTGAGTCCAAGTCATAGGATATCCTAATTAAGTCTGTATCATTTCCTTTTATATAGCCGTAAAGATGTACTCTTGCAAAGACACTGTTTTCTTCAATAGTGTAGTTTTTTAATACGAAATCCGTATTATAGTGAGTTTCAATATATTTGATACTGACAGTAGTAGCAGTCTCCACTATCTCTTCCTCTTGAGCAGTAGAAAAACCACAGCCTCCCAGAATGGTTAATATTATGATGAGAACTGTGCAACATTTAAGGATTGTGTTCATTTGCGCAACATTCCCCTAACATGCTATTTATAATTTAATGTGAACTACAACCAGAATGCAGTGAACAATCACTTGGTTCTTAATTTTATTGCAAATATATATCTCCAGTAACAGGAAATATTATAATGATACTATTTCCTTATATTTAGGGGGAAATCATCTGTGATGGGGCTGATTATTTGAATACAGACTTGATTTTAGAATGGCGGAACAATCCTTTTGGGATAGCGGCTGTCGATGAACCAATCTGGTCCAGTCACGTAGAGCACCTCTTTTTTCTTATAGTCGTAATTTATTGAGATTGTCTGGCCTTCATGCCCTTTTATATAGCCACGGAGATAAACGGTAGAGTTAACATAGCCGCCAATAAAGTCGTAATTTTTGTATATAAACTCGGCATTATAATACTTCTTAATGTATTCTTTTCCAATGGGTATGCCAGATTGGACGTATGCTTCTTTTTCTATATTCGCTGTATATTGCATGTAACAAAAGATTCCAACAAGGATGGAAAGTAATATAAGGATACTCCCCCAAACCTTTTTCTTCTTCAAGTTGTATTCTTCTCCTTTTATATACCCAGAAACATTATTGCTCTGTCTATTAATAATAGAATAGCTCATTATAGCCAATATAAGGATTAGCTCAATACAACCTCTAAAAATTATGTTCATATATGCAAATTTCTTCTAACATCCAGTTACAAAGTCCTAATCGTTATTAGGTATGAACCACGACCAGAAATGCAGTAACCAACGACTTTATACTTATTTTCACCTTCAACTATACCCCAAGTAAACAGGAAGTATTATAATGATTTTACTTCCTTAGATTGGAAAAATATATTCTTAAATTGAAATGAATCATGTGTATTTTTTTGGGATACTAATCTTGATATTTAAAATGGTGGAACATTCTTTTTAGGGTATCGACTGTCAATGAACCAATCCGGTCCGGTTACACTAAGCACTTCTTTTTTTTCAAAATCGTAAGCAATAGATATCGATTGACCTTCATGCCCTTTTATATAGCCGATTAGATGAACCGTATTATTAACATAGCTACCTATATAGTCATAACTCTTAAATATGAAATCAGCCCTATAGTATTTTTGGATGTACTCTTTTCCAATAGGTATACCTGCTCTAACGGCTTCTTCTTTTTTTACATTTGATGCGTACTGCATGTAATAGAGAGCTCCTACTAGGATGAAGAATAAGATAAGAGCAGTAACCCAAATTTTTTTCTTTTTCAATTTTTGATGCTCCTTTTTTGAAAGTATCAACTTTTTCTAACTTTATAATATATTAGGTGATTAGACAAGGTGGGGTAATAGTTGCAGTATATTAGCGAAAAAACATACTGGAAGATAGCAGATGAGGCTTACCTATTGGATATTGATCCAAAGACTTATAAAAATGAAGATATTCCCGGTTGGAAGGTTGTTGATTTAGACGAGAAACTATTACATGACACGAACGGTTCTGGATTCGATGCGACCGTTTTTCATAATGAGGATAGCAATCAGGTGATTATAGGGTATAGGGGAACTGAACCAGGAGGAAGACCAATATGGAGTAGAGTGATGGACATAGGAACGGATATCAGCGATGTCGTGGGCGGACGAGCAAAAACTTTAAATCAAGTTCACGATTATTATGCAAATAATCAAGAAGAGATAAAAAAGCTCCCCCCACAGGTACAAAGCTCATTTCAACATTATGAAGCCCAGTATCAAGATAATCAGTTTACAAAAGCCCAAACACTGTATGACGAAGTGAAGAAGAAGTACCCCGCTTCCGAAATATCTACGACAGGTCATTCTTTAGGCGGTGCAGAAGCAGAATATATTGCAGTGAAAAATGGTTTATCATCCGTGAGTTTTGCTGCTCCGGGCATTGTACATTTATTGCCTGAAGATCTTCAAAAGAGGGTAAAAGCAGGAGAGTTCAAAAAGACTAATGTGGCTTTTACCCATCCCGGAGATACCGTTGGTGGGGGAGCTACTAAAGCTAACCAACATGTGGGAGAAACGTACCATATTGGGAGTGATTATAAGACTGCCAATGCAGCCAAGTTTACTATTCCTGTTTCAGTTCCACTTAAAAAAAATAATGAATTGAGAGATCTTATTTTTGGTCCTCAATGGTCCCCAATTGTTTTTGTCCCGGTTACGCTGCCTATGATACAGCAAGATGCATTCACCAAATTCTATAATTCTGTATTAGGTGGAGAGCACACTCATAGCATGGAAAACTTTACATTTGATGAAAATGGAAATATCAGCAATCCACTGTACACGATGGACGGTCAATTGGTGGAAGGCAATCCACGGGTGCAGGCGTACGAGCAGATGCTGGCCGCGCGAGCAGAGCTTAAGGAAGTCGTGGGCGATCTGGTTGAACGTTACGGTGGACAAATGGGTGCCTTCGGGCAGTTTGCTGCTACTGCATTGGGAGTGAATCTGATGGGAGAAGGACAGCAAAATGGTCGCACCCATGGTGGGGCATATTTTGTGGGCAACAAAAATGGGGGCACAATTCAATTAACACCTGAGGAGCTAAAGCATGCGGCTAACCAGATGCGTTCCAGCCTGCATGGGTTCTCTAGCGATACCCGAGCATCCATCCAGTTATTTCAGGCTCATATCGGAACAAGTGAAAGTCAGTCTTTGACCCCAATTGCGCATAGTGCAACGGCAACGTTAGATCGGATTAATCGCTGGTATCAGGAATCGATTACGGAGATAGCAGAATATATAGATCGCAAGGGTCAGGAATTCACGATGGTGGATCAGTAATAGATCAGCTGTAAGAACACAACAGGGGGCAAAAGAGATGGGCAGAATATCTTTGAGCCTGGGGGATCTGCGGAGGGCTGTACAGCAATGCGAGCAGCTAAAGCAAAGACTTCAGCATCAGGAGCAGCAGATGAAAAATATATATGGTCGGCTGCATGAATGGCGGGGAGAATCAGCTACTGAATTAACACGTAAAATGGAGACGTTTCTCCAAGGCACAACTGTACGAATACAGGAATTGGACGATCATAAAGAGCAGTTGAAACGTTATATTCGGAAAATGGAAGAAGCTGATCGGCGTGAGGAGAGACGCAAACGGGCTGCACAATGGTGATACAGGCGGACTGCAATAGTTAGGAGAACATCATGAAAGATCAAAATGCATTTGTCATTTTACTTATATTGAATATCGTTTATGGCTTAACGTTATTTGCCTATCCGGTCATGCTGATGGTGGTCGCATTTTCTTTCGATGCACCAACAGCTGGAGATTATCTCATCAGTTATATTTTTGCTTATGTCATAATGAGCTACCCGATAGGAATATTCATATCATGGAGTTGTTGGTATTTTTATCATCGTTATGCTTTTAAGAAGGCGTATATGATTGCTAACTTTATGCTGCTGTGGCCAGCTACTCTTGTCGTGTCCTCGTGGATTCAATCGGCTTTTTCTTGAAGGGGTTCCCATCTGGCCAGTCAGCTATATAACATAAAAAAACCGTACAATCGCTAGGGGACTCCCGCGGGGTACGGTTAAATGCATTTAAGTAAAAACCACATATATAGTAGAAGAAAAAAATTTCCTCTGGAGTGACGACGATAAAACCTTTGGCCAGAGATTTACCGGAGTCTACTTTAAATTATCCTGTGGGGGGATATAGCAACGTTCGGAAGCTTGAGGATGAGTTAAAAAAAGTGTAAAAATGTTGAAAAGCTACAAAGTTCGACATATTGTTCGCTTTTTCGCATCATATGTTATTGAATTAGGGATTTTTGTTTGCTATTTATCGTATATTTATGTATAATCTATCGTGTTGAAAGATTGATTGTACGTAATATGCTGATGAGGGTGGGTTCATTGACGCTGCTCGACAGTAACGAAAGCAAGAAGCGGATGTGCCAGATTTACAATGAAGTTTCAAAGGAACTGTTCGGCTTCGGGACCACGCTGCTGCGGGCCACCGTTGAGAACAACATTGTTACCTTTGTGGCGAAGCACCGGCGTTCTCCACGCTCGGCGGCATTGGAAGTGGAAGCCCCCGGCTTGAAGCTGGAAGTGGATTTCCGAATGTCCATGCTGTACAAGAAGAGACTTCGCGAGAAGCTGATTGAGGATATGGAGCTCGATATAGAGGCTTTACTGCGCGATTATGATGCAGCAACGCAGTGGGCAATTACGAACATCATACTGAAAGAATCCTAATAAAATTGGATATTCGGCTTTTCGCTTCGGATCTATCTGAGGGGAGAACCTGTTATAACGCGCAGCGGGATCAACTTATTCTTTGTTTACGAAGAAAAGTATTCTTGTTTTACAAGAGTACTTTTCTTTTTTGTGTCATAAGGTGTGCAGAATAAAAAACAGGGGGAGTTTCATATGAAAAAATGGTTTAAAGGATTTATGGCTGTGACCTTGGCATCTGTGGTACTGGCAGGTTGCGGCAGCAATGCTACTGGCGGTCAGACAGATGGAAAAGATGGCTCAGCTGATGGGAAAAAGAAACTAGTTATTTCAACATGGGGCTTTTCCGAGGACTTTTTTAACAAAGAAGTGTACGAGCCTTTTGAAAAGGAACATAACGTTGACATCGTAGTCGAAATTGGAAATAACGCAGAACGGTTGAACAAAATCAGTCAAGGCAGCACAGACGTCGATCTGATTTATCTGTCTGATTATTATGCTCAACAGGGAATTCAACAGGGATTGTTTGAGAAGCTGGATCGCAGCAAGGTGCCGAACCTGAACCAAATTTATGACATTGCCAAAGCACCACTGGGTGAGGAGTATGGTCCTGCTTATACAGTTGGGCGTCTCGGTATTGCCTATAATCCGGAGCTGGTGAAAAAGAATGTGACCTCTTGGGCTGACCTGTGGGGCAATGAGTTCAAAGGAAACGTGACTCTGCCGAACATTACGGCGACTGCCGGACCCATGATGGTAGATGCAGCCTCCAAAGTAGCGGGTAGTAAGGAGTTTAATGAAGACCAAGCCTTCGGAAAACTGAAAGAGCTGAGTCCGAATATCGTTAAGTTTTATAGTAAAACGTCCGAGTTCGTGAACATGTTTAGTCAACAGGAAATTGCGGGCGGTCCGATCATGGAAATGTACTTCAAAGATTTGCAGGCGGCTGTGCCAGGAGCGAAATTTGTAGCTCCTAGTGAAGGTGCTTACGCAGTAATGAACACGATTAATGTAGTGAAAGGCTCCGACCAGAAGGAGCTGGCTGAGGAATTTATCAACTGGCAGCTGAGCAAGGAAGTTCAAGAAAAATCTGCCAAGGCAAAGGTTGATTCTCCGGTGAATACGCAGGTGGTACTGTCCGGTGCGGATACAGAGGGAATTACGTACGGTGCGGATGTAGTGAACAAGCTGACCAAGCTGGATATGAAGTTCGTTAACGATCATATCAAGGCATGGACAGATCGCTGGAACCGGGAAGTTGCACAATAATGAAAAAGGTCATACTAGATGTAGATACGGGCATTGATGATGCGTTGGGTATTTTACTAGCGGCCAAAAGTGGTCAGCTGGATATTCAGGCGATTACTACGGTATGCGGTAATGTTTCACTTAAACAAGCAACATTGAACACATGCAAAATCCTCGACCTTTTGGATAGACCGGATATTCCGGTTTATCGGGGGGCAGAGGCTCCCTTAATACGTAAAGGCCTGCACGAGCACCGTGTCCATGGAGAAGACGGCATTGGAGGTGCATTGAGTGGAGTAGTACCAGCCATGTCTGCGTCCGAAGGTTTTGCACCGGATATCATCATTGATACCGTGATGGCTCACCCAGGGGAAGTGACGCTTATTTGCACCGGCCCACTCACCAATCTGGCACTGGCGCTGCTGAAGTGTCCCGAGCTGACGGATCACGTCAATGAGGTCATTTTTATGGGCGGTGTTATTCACGGGTGCGGCAATATTACACCTGTAGCGGAGTACAACATGTATGCTGACCCTGAAGCCGCACGAATCGTATTTCATGCAGGATTTGGTCGATTGATACAGGTGGGACTGGATGTAACACGGAAGGCTCTGCTAACTACGGATCATATTGCTCGTCTGACCCGCCCAGCAATTCGTAATTATGTAGCTGAAAGCACGGCCGTTTATACCAAGCGTTATGAAGAACGCAACGGGGTAAAAGCGTGTGCGCTTCATGACCCGCTTGCCGTGGGTGTCGCGTTGAATTCGAGGTTAGTAGATACCTCGCTGTTGTATGTCGACGTGGAAACCTCGAGTCGCATATGTGATGGACAAACAGTGGGCGATGTACAGAACCGCCTCAATCATAGCCCCAATATGAAAGTGTGCGAACAGGTGGACAGTGAAGCTTTTCTGGAGCTGTTTATCCAGGTGCTGAATAAGGAATAACATTTTGATAACCGCAAGGAGCTACCCATGAAGAAAACATACTTGTATTGGCTGCTGCTGCCAGGTCTGCTCTTTCTGGCGGTGTTCATGGTCATTCCGATTGTGTTGACGATCGGTTCGACCTTCGTACAGAACAGCTCATTCACCCTAGAAGGCTATCTCCATTTCTTCAAGGACCCTTATTTTTTGAAAATATTGCTGACTACGCTGGAAGTCAGTGTCGTAACGACACTCGTGTGCGTATTACTCGGCTTCCCGACGGCTTATTATATTTCGCAAAAGGCCCCGCGTCGTAAAGGGATTTTGCTAGCGCTGGCTATCTTCCCCTTGTTGACGAGTCCGGTGGTGCGGTCATTCAGCTGGATGGTCATTCTGGGTCGCAAGGGGCTGTTAAATAACGTGCTCATCGGTTTAGGACTCGTGGATGAGCCGCTGAATATTTTGTATACTCCGGCAGCGATGATTATTGGTCTGGTTCATTTGTTTTTACCGCTGATGATTATTTCACTGATTGGTGTACTCGAAAATATCGACGGTGATCTTGTTCATGCTGCTCAGAGCCTCGGGGCCTCCAGATTTAGCGCATTTCGTAAAATCGTATTTCCGCTGTCTGTGCCGGGCCTGATCATTGGAAGCATTCTCGTTTTCGTGGGCAGCCTGACTGCATATACGACACCAGCACTACTTGGAGGAAAACAGCGGGTTATCGCTACATTTTTGTATCAGAATGCGATGACGCTAAACGACTGGTTTTTAGCTTCTGTTATTGCAACAATTATGATTGTTATTACATTTATCGTGGTCGGTCTCTTAAATAAGGCGGCCCATAAACTCAATCCGAAGGGGTAGGTGGATATGCGGGAGAAACATTACGGACTAGGCTTCTTTAGCCTGCTGGTCTTCATCTTTCTGCTCGGTCCGCTGTTGATCATATCGGTCACTTCTTTCGAGCCGGGCACGGTATTAAAATTTCCTCCGCAGGGCTTTTCTTTGCGCTGGTATGAAAATATTTTTGAAGTGGATTTGTTTATGTCCACGTTCAAAACGTCCATTGTCGTTTCTCTGCTAGGCAACATCTTGGCACTGTTGATCGGTATGCCTGCCGCCTATGCACTTAGTCGTTTTTCGTTTCGCGGGAAGGATGCGCTGAATGCTTTGTTCCTTTCCCCGTTGCTTATACCAGGTATTGTTCTTGGTTTTACACTGCTGCGCTATCTGATCATTGTTTACCATTTACCAGTATATGCTGGACTATTGATCGGACATACGGTGATTATGTTGCCGTTCATTATTAGAGTCATTGCATCCAGTTTGTCTAACTTTGATTTTGCGATTGAGGAAGCAGCGCTTAGTTTGGGGGCTGGACGGCTGGAAACCTTTTTCAAGGTGGTTCTGCCCAACATCCGCTCAGGTATTATTGCGGCTATCCTGATTGCCTTTCTGGAATCATTCAACAATGTCGACATTTCCGTCTTTATGACAGGACCGGGCTTCAGCACCCTGCCCATTCAAATGCTGACTTACGTCGAAAATTATTTTGACCCGACGATTGCAGCGATTTCGGTTATGCTGATGATTTTGACCGGTATTCTGATGTTCTTGATTGAACGACTGATGGGATTGTCTTACTTCACTAAAAGGTAATGGAGGCTTCAACCTTATGGCACTGCTTACTCTGGATCGCGTATCGGTCGCTTATGACAACCAACTGATCTTGCAGGATTTCGATTTGCAACTCGAACGGGGGCAATTGCTCTCGCTGCTCGGACCGAGTGGTTGTGGCAAAACGACCACACTTCGTCTCATTGCAGGATTTCTCGAAGCTAAACAAGGAACATTTTTGTTTGGCGATAAGGATTATACTCGGGTTCCAGTGAATAAACGGAACTTCGGCTTTGTATTCCAAAGTTATGCACTCTTCCCGCATTTGTCCGTTTTTGATAATGTTGCCTTTGGTCTGCGGTTACGCAAGGTAAAGGAAGATGATGTAAAGCGCCGCGTTATGGCCATGCTGGATACGGTTAGCCTGGGGGGATTTGAAAAACGTTTCCCCGGTGAATTGTCAGGCGGACAGCGTCAACGTGTTGCGATTGCGCGAGCGCTTGTGATTGAACCCGATCTGCTGTTGTTTGATGAACCTCTGAGTAACTTGGATGCTAACCTGCGTGTAAACATGCGTGTGGAAATCCGCCGTATTCAACAGGAACTGGGCATCACTACCGTATATGTATCGCATGATCAGGAGGAATGTTTTTCGATTTCTGACCAGGTTGCGATTATGAATAAGGGGAACATCGAACAATTAGATGCTCCATCGACCATTTTTAAATATCCGACGACCGAATTTGTCGCCCGTTTTATTGGGTTTAATAATTTTCTGAGTTTTGACGAGCGTACTGAAGAAGGGGATCGTATTCAACTGAATACAAGCGATCTTTCGTTCGGCGTAGCGCGTAATCAGGGTACTGCCCAGCCGGGTGCTCGTCAGGGCGCTATTCGCCCGGATGATTTGGTCATTCGAACAGAAGGCAACGAGACAGGAGAAAATGAGCTTCCCGGTATTATTAAGGTAAGTACTTACCTGGGGCGTAGCTATCAGTATGTGGTAGAAACGGCGAAAGGCAACTTTACGGCTAATCAGGAAATGGATACGCCTTACCTGAGTGGTCAGCGGGTTACCCTGCATTTTCCGGCAGATAAAATGGTGCTGGTCCAATAATCAGCGGGTTCGATGAAGGAGATACATCATGCGTGCAGACAAAATGATTTTACAAGTTAAGGTGTATAACAGTTACTACAAGACGTTCGAAGAAGGTAATGTAGCTATACTTGGCGGTAAGTTTATGTATATCGGTCAGCGTGGTCTGGAGTCTTTTGAGGTGGCTGAGATTGTAGAGGGGCATGGGAAATATATGATTCCCGGCCTGATTGACATCCATCTGCATATCGAGAGCACAATGGTGACACCGGCAACCTTTTCCTATGGGCTGATTCGCAATGGGGTAACGACGATTGTACCGGAACCGCACGAAATGGCGAATGTTTTCGGATTGGAAGGCATTCAGGAAATGATGGAAGCCAGCAAAGATTGCGTGGCTGATATGTTCTACGGTATTCCAAGCTCTGTCCCGGCAACGCCGCTCGAAACCTCAGGAGGCGAGATCGATATTCCCGAGATAGATGCCCTGCTGCAAACCGGTGAAATGATCTGCCTGGGTGAAATTATGAACTATGTGGATGTCATTCGTGATCCGGAGAGCAAGACGAATCGCATCTTACGCCATGTTCGTGAGCATTACCCGGAGCTGATCATTGAAGGCCATACGCCGCAGCTGCTTGATCTGGACCTGCATCAGTTGATCTATGCGGGAATAGGCTCAGACCATACTCACCAAAGTATTGAAGGTATGAAGGCGCGGATGGCCGCCGGGATGTTTATTGAAATCCAGGAAAAATCCATGACCCCTGAAGTGATGGACTATCTTATTCAGGAAGATGTGGCACAACATTTTTGCTTCGTAACGGATGATGTGATGCCAGACTCTTTCGTAGAACGAGGGCATCTGAACCATATCGTAAGTAAAGCTATCGGAATGGGCATGAAGCCCGAGGATGCCATTTATGCAGCTACGTTTACTCCTGCTGCACGGATGCGTATGCATGACCGCGGAACAATTGCACCGGGAAAAATAGCTGACTTTGTATTGCTGTCCGATCTTGGTCAGTTTGATGTGGAGCAAGTCTATAAGGACGGACACAAGGTTTTTGATAAATTCGAGGAATACCATCAGGCACCGATAAAATGTCGCTTCCCCGCCCATTTTTATCAAAGTGTGAAGCTCAATCCGCTCACCGAGCAGGATTTTACTGTAAAGATGGATGTAGCTGATGGCACACATCAATGCCGTGTTATGATGGTCAAGGATGGCTCAACTTTTACGAGTGAACGGATTGCACCTGCACATGTGGAGCAGGGTGAACTGGTATGGGAACATGGTGAACATGGACTCATCGCTACGTTTGAGCGATATGGAAAGAATGGCAACCGTGCTTACGGTTTGATCGGGGGAGATACGATTAAACGTGGGGCAGTGGCAACCACCTATTCGCACGATAACCATAACTTGCTGGTCGTAGGGCATAACAAGCAAGATATGATATTGGCCGCGAATACGGTTCTTGCCAGCCAAGGCGGTTTTTGCGTAGTTGAAAATGGCAAGGTGCTGTCCCATTTGCCGTTAACCGTAGGCGGGATTTTAACAGAAGGACCGCTGGAAATGGTTGCAGCGCATGTGAAGGCGCTGCGTTCAGCCTTGCTGTCGCTGGGTTACCGCCATTACAATCCAATCATGTCGCTGAGTACGCATTCTTTGCCAGTCAGCCCAGCCTTGAAGATTACCGATCATGGTCTGATTGATGTAAATGCTGGCAAGGTTGTACCTTTAATCGTGGAACCTTCAGAGATACAAGAATAATAAAAGAGCCGCCCCTTTTAAGGGCCGGCTCTTTTTTGTCTTGGTTAGGTATGAGGTAGGTTATGGATTTTGCCTAAAATACAGATGCTTTAGCAGACAAAATTAACATCTTCTATCCTCCTATTGATGTAACCTATGTATAAAAGATAAACAAGTCCTGATTGTGGATGTCCGATTGCATGTAGATTTACAATCAATTCACGTAATCTTCATGATTGAAACCGAATAAAGACTTGAAAAACATCGACAGAGTGTTATAATTAAAACAGGATTTAGATTAAGTCTAAATTAATTGATTAATATTTATTGGATTGACGCATGGGATTTTGAAGAAAATCAGACACTACTACTAACGAGTATCCAAGCTTTACACCAACTATATTTTGAATGATAACGAGAGGGGATTTTAACATGAGTACATTAAATCATACGAACGCACCTACACAAGAGGCTATTCAAGAATTGCACAAGGCATTAAATCGTCAGGTAGCTACCTGGTCTGTATTGTACACGAAACTGCATTATTTCCACTGGTATGTGAAAGGACCTAAATTCTTTACACTGCATGCTAAATTTGAAGAGCTTTACGATGAAGCAACAGCTAATCTAGATACGATTGCTGAACGTTTGTTGGCTATTGGTGGCCGTCCGGCTGCGACCTTGAAGGAGCATTTGCAACTTTCAGCTATTCAGGAGTCCGCAGGTGAGCAGACAGCTGACGATATGGTGAAGTCCGTTGTTGCTGATTTTAAAACCATCACTGTTGAACTGGCTAATGGGATGGAAGCAGCGGAAGCAGCACAGGATAAAGCCACAGAGGATCTTCTTAACGGCTTGAGAGAAGCAATGGATAAACATATCTGGATGCTGAGTGCGTATTTGGGATAAGATATTGGGATATATTTCCATGTATATGGAGATCAGGTGAACAAGATACACATCCCGTTGGTTCCACTCTGCCACTGGAGTATAATAACGTGAAGGCGTGGAAGACCACAGGCTCTTGAGTCATAGAGTTGCCGGGATGGGGTGTGTGTTATGGAAGTGAAACGACAGCTTTTGCATGAAGCGGAGCAGTTTATATATACATGTTATGAGGAGCTGGGCCGAAGCCGCGATGAAGCGGAAGCCCGGCTTCTTCATATTCGTTACGACATAGAGACAACTGGAACGTATGATCATACTTACGAAGAGCTGGAACACGGGGCACTCATGGCTTGGCGCAATAGCAACCGTTGTATCGGTCGCTTGTTTTGGGACAAGCTTTTGGTCAGGGATGCGCGGGGCGCGTCAGATGCGACGGAAGTGGTACGTGAGCTATTGGAGCATATACGCATAGGAACGAATGGCGGTAAAATTAAGCCAACGCTTACTGTATTTCGCGCCTCCAAGCCGGGGCAGCCGAATATCCGCATCTGGAACCATCAACTCATTCGTTACGCTGGATATGAAACCGATCAAGGGATTATCGGGGACCCGATCTCGGTGGATTTTACCAATACTTGTAAAGATATGGGCTGGCAAGGAGCGATGACTCCTTTTGATATTTTGCCACTGGTTGTGGAAGCAGGCGGGCGGCCTCCCGAGCTATTTGATATTCCCGAACATTTGGTGATGGAGGTAGACATTGAGCATCCGGAACTTTGGGGTTTCGCTTCCTTGGGATTGCGTTGGTATGCCGTGCCTATGATTTCGGACATGACGCTGGAGATTGGCGGTATCATCTATACGGCGGCTCCCTTTAACGGCTGGTATATGGGAACAGAAATCGGCGCCCGTAATTTTGCAGATACCTTCCGCTATAATATGTTGCCACAGGTGGCTAAGCTGATGGGGCTGGATACGACGAGTGAAACAACGCTTTGGCGTGATCGGGCGCTGGTGGAATTGAATATTGCTGTGCTGCATTCTTTTAAAAAGGCGGGAGTCAGCATTGTCGACCACCATACCGCAGCGGCACAATTCAAGCTGTTTGAGGAACGGGAGGCCAAGGCTGGGCGCGCACTGACAGGCAATTGGACATGGCTAATCCCCCCGCTATCCCCGGCGACAACGCATATTTTTCATAGTTCCTACGATAATCGGCTTGTGAAGCCGAATTTCGGAGTTCAAGATAAGCCGTATATGTCGAGGCAGGCTAATACAGCATCAGATGCAGTGCTTCAGCAGAAGCGCCAAGGTTGCCCTTTTCATTCCGGATAATGATGGGAATGACCTAATTGCTGGATTAGGATTCTAGCTTATCCCATGCAACGATAAAAAGGGTAGCCAGTGGCCCTATTAATAGGGAGAGCAGAAACCAATTTAGCCCGCTCCGATTTTTGGATTGTGCCAAACCGGCATTAATAAGGGCAAGCGTTCCCCAGCCTATATAATAATCTTCTGACATGGTATTCTCCTTTGTAAAAAGGTATAATATCGTACTGTGTATGGTATGAACACATCCATGATTTCATGAGTTTAGAGTAAATATAACTTTATATATCCTGGTTTGAGGAGCGAAGCTAAGTTGGAAAGATATCAGGCAGAGCGCATTGTCGCTGAGCTTTTGGAACGGGCTGCTATAGGTGTGACAGTCAAGCTGGAGAAACGTTTTCCTGGTGGAAGGCTGATTGGGGGCAAATATGCCATGAATGCTCACGCCATTACCATGTATACGGACGTTATTGAAACACAGTGTTTACAAATGTTCGGCAGCGTTGATCGAGTTGAGGAGTATTTTACGGTTGTGCTTGCACATGAGATCGGGCACGCCGCCGATACGGAATTAGTGGACCTCTCCGATGCGTTGGAGCAAGAGAGCGGGATTGGGACCCGGCAACGACTTGCGCTGCAAATTGAAGAAAACGCATGGAATTATGCGCTTAGACTGGTGCCTGAAATAGAAGCAACGTTTATTTCTGCCGTAATAGACGAGTCCTTGCTGGCCTATCGAGTCCCGGTTATGGAGCATTCTGACATTGCGTAACGATGATGATCCGAGAGCCGTCAGGCTCTTTTTTTGTTGATAATAACAGACGAGATCGGACCGGATCATTTAAAGGAGTAGCTTTTTAAGCTGCGACACGCGTCCCTGGGATAGTTCGAGCATTTCGGCTAATTCTTTTTGAGATACATTAGGATGCTCCTGCATGAGCTGTTTTAGTTTATTTAGGAGATCATTCTGATTTCTGTAACTCCTTCTTTTCTTGGGCTGGACAGAACGTGCTTCACTCAAATGACTGGAAGGATTATCGCTCTTCAGATTTTCAATACAACTTTTACATATCAGATGATCCCTGAAATAGCTCAAATGATCTACGGCACCACAAAAATAGCAAGAAACCCCCGTATACTTGCGAATCATCAGTCCCTCTGGGGTAATAAAAAAATCGAGAGCATCTCCAATATTAATATTCATAGAATTGCGCAGCTCCTTGGGCAGCACAATGCGGCCCAAATGGTCTAATGGCCGTGTCATTCCTGTGTTCTTCATCATTTTTCCCCTTTCCTGAAATGCGCTTATAGTTGTAGGAATTGTATGTATATATGCTGGAAGTAAAAAGCGCTTATATTACAGTTTGTTTTGGTATAGCTATGCTGAAAAAAAGCTCCGGCATGACGAACAATTACGTCTGCCGGAGCATTGTACAGCCAATGAATCTAAGATGTCGTGTCGAATTACTGTGGGTTGGTTGTCCAAATACCGGCTACTTTTAATTGAACCCGTGGAGGCAGTTTCAATGCGGCTAATGTCAGATCGGCCAAATCTTGCGGTTGAAGCATGCGATCTTCATCACCAATAGGCAATCCTGCATTTGCCGCCAGTTCTGTATTGACAGTGCTTGGAGTCAGCGCGGTAACGCGAATGTTAGATTTGCGAACTTCCTGCATCAGTGCTTCCGTGAAGCCCATCAAAGCAAATTTGGACGCGCAATATGCTGAGCCTGTTGCAAAACCTCTTTCTCCTGCCGTCGAGGAGATATTAATAATGTTTCCGCTCTTTTGTGCCAGCATGCTTGGAAGAACAGCATGTGTGACATAATAGGTTCCCATCAGGTTTACGCGAATAATACGTTCCCACTCTTCGGGGTCCATATCTGCGACTGTACCAAAGGTAGCAATGCCTGCATTGTTGATCAAAATATCAACAGCGCCCAACTCGTGTTCCAGTGAAGCTACAGCGGCAGCGGCCTGTGCGCGATCCGATATATCTGCAACAGCACTCACCACTTTCACACCGTATGTACTCCCCAGCGAATCCTGCAGCTTTTGCAGGTCAGTCAATGTGCGTGAAATTAATCCCAGGTTGACGCCTTCCTTAGCTAAAGTTTCGGCAATTGCTTTACCGATTCCTTTGCTGGCCCCTGTAATAATGGCTGTTTTATTCTTAAGTTCCATCCAGTCTCCTCCTTATCAATCCATAACGTGGTTGTGCATCTGAGCACATGGTTACATTATACAAGGTTAAACTCATTGAACCAAACTTCGCCTCTGATGAGGTATTCATTTAGAGGTCTTTATTTGGAAATATAAATATCCCCTGAAGTGGTTTCGACCTTAATCACGTTCACACTACCGGGAACAGATTCGGGAGTATTTATACTCCCAGAGTCAGAGCGGACATTATAAACACCTTTAAAATCGGGAGCTTGCTTAATCTTCACGTCACCAGAATCAGCATTCACTTCCAAGTTGGCTACGGCACGTTGTGTAATATTTGTCTCCCCTGAGGTTAGGGAGAGAAGACCATTACCGCTATAATCGCGAATGGTAACATCACCTGAAGTAAGCTTCAACTCCATATCTGCTGCAAGCTGACTGGCTGTAAAATTGCCGGATGTTAAATTTGCAATCAGGTGGGTACTTTGGAGGTTTGTAATCTCGGCAGTGCCTGAAGTAGCGGTGATGGAAGTATTCTGCACGGAGGCATCCTGAAGTTTTACATTCCCTGAATGTGCATCTACCTGTAGGTCAGTTAGTGTTTCGCCAGAGGGCATCTCTACGGTAATCGTTTGATCCAAATCAGGAGTGATCGAAAAGAATGACAAGGAAGGGGCCGGCTCCGATTGAATGGTAAGCTTACCGTTCTCAATTTGGGCATTATGAATCTGGTCGGCTACTTTTGTCTGAACTTCTCCGCTAATGCGTATCGTACCTTGGTCGCCAGAGCCAGGAGTAAACAAAATAGAGACATCATCAGAACTGTCCACTTTCAGCTTCTGTAGCTGACCACGTGTAAACGTCCATTTTTTGTTAATCGCAGTTGTTTCCTTCATGACTTGTTGATTCCATGGGGCACCGTAAGCCACCATTCCGGCTGCACCGATGACAATGCACAGGCCTGCTGCAATAAACCACTTTTTATTCATATTGTTAGTAAGCTCCCCTCAGGGTAGTCAAATTCCATTTCCAGTATCGTACTGTGCCCTTGACCATAAGGAGTAGGAGATAACGTACTCCAGGCAGCAGCAATAGACCTATACCCGTCAGCGTGATAGAGAAAAAGAATTTGGCCGGGTAAAAGGTGCTGTTTAGTGCATAATCAGTAACGGCGAGAAGGGGGGCTGCAATGAAGCTGACCGATACCACGGCCAATGAAGCCCATACTGCCCATAGGGTAGCCATAATCGGGATGGAGATTAGCAAATTGAGAAACAGTAGCCCTAAGAAAGTAAAAAGATTACGTGCGAAGCTTCCCTGACGAAGCGGAGGAGAAGCGTTCCAGGCTGCATTGGGATCATCCAACGCTTCTCGGGCAATATCCTCCGGGTTACCCAGTTCATTGGCAATCTCACTTTCGCTTTTGCCATTAACCAACCCGTAGTCAAAATGCTGGCTCAAATCACTAAGCAGCTCATTGCGTACCTCTGCAGGGAGAGGAGAAAGAAGCTGCTCTACCTCTGTAAGAAACTGTTTTCTATTCATCGGAATTCCCTTCCTCCAGTAGGCTTGCGACATGATGGACAAAATCATTCCATTCCCGCGTAAGTATTCTTGTATAATGGCTGCCAGTATCGGTCAGCCGATAATATTTGCGGGGAGGCCCCTCGGTCGATTCCTGTAAATACGTTGTGCAGTATCCTTCTGATACCAGACGGCGAAGCAGTGGATATAGGGCTCCCTCAGCTACTTCAATATGACGGGAGACGGCTTGAGCTAACTCGTAGCCATAACGGTCTCTGCGTCCAATTAGAACTAGAACGCACAGTTCCAGTACCCCTTTTTTGAATTGGATGTTCACATTCACGAGCGGTGCTCCCTTCCTGGATGTTATCAATGATTCATAGGTGTCGTTCGGAATAAGGGGAAGAAACGTGTGTTTGTGCATAATTTGTCACGGGTACTAATTATAGAACAGTAGTCAGGTATAATTTAACATCATGTACTGATTAATGCAAGGTACTAAATTTTTAATAATAAAATATTTGTGCCAAAATGGGCAGATTTTCTTTCTTGAAGGCTTTATTGAATAGCGAATGTTGTAGAAAAAAGTATTTTTATTTGGAAATTCCTCGAAATATGGCTGGAAGCACCAATAGGATGCTACTTTAATTTCATTCATTAAAATGATAGATTGTAAAGTATTCAATAGGGTTAAAGATTACTTTTTATGAAGAGGTGGGTAAAGGGTGGATTGGAAACATTGGTATATGGAACTGGAACAGGATGATGAGTCTTGGGATGTATCTGAGGAGATTGTTCTGCGTGGTGTAGTACATCTTAATTTTTGCGGGCAACCCTCGGAAGTAGAAGTCGAATTTATCGTGGGAGCCGATTCCGAAGAACAGGCACAGACTATAGAAGAACCTACTCAGTTGCAAAAAAAGACATGGGAGCAGTATATGGAATATTCGTCAGCTATTCATCCTCAAGTGTTGGAGTCCATACACCATCATTATGCTGGCATAGTGGAAAAGTACCGGAATGCTTACAGTACATGGGGAGAGGACCCCAATGAATATGCGCCTTATGTGGAGCGGCCGGAACAATTGCTGGATCGAATACAACTTATGTCTATACTGATTTCCGACTCATCGGCAAAGGATGAACTGTATTTGAATTTTAGTTGCTCCTGGGATCGAGAACATGGCTTAGGCGTACATATGAAGCAGATGAAAATGGAGCATATTCAAGGTGTTTATACATTATATGACCTAGAATAAATCCCCCTTCCCGGCTTTTAGCAAAAAGGGCCGGGAAGGGGAATAGGATATGGTGAAATGATGGCGCGATTCGATACGATAAAAAAATTAGTTGGATACAGCCAATGCAGCCCGGGCTGCTTGAGCCGCTTGTACCATTAGTCGCAAGGCGGCGACAGATTCCTCCTTGGTGCGGGTTTTCAGACCACAGTCCGGATTAACCCAGAACAAATCTGATGGCAGTACGCGCAGGGCACGCTGGATCATGCTTAGCATTTCAGATACATCGGGGATGCGCGGACTGTGGATATCGTACACGCCTAGACCGATGCCCTTGTCGTATACCTGATCTTCAAAGCTGACAATCAGTTCTCCGTGACTTCGCGAAGTTTCAATAGATATAACGTCGGCATCCATATCGGAGATGGACTGAATCATATGCTGAAATTCGGAATAGCACATGTGCGTATGGATTTGGGTCGCAGGCTCAACGGTGGCCGTGGTCACAAGGAAGGCTTGAACCGCCCAATCCAGATAGGCTTGCTGTTGTTCTTTTTTCAGTGGAAGCCCTTCACGAATTGCAGGCTCATCGACCTGAATCATGCCGATGCCCGCTTGTTCCAGTGCCTCTACCTCTGCCCGTAATGCCAGAGCCAACTGTAAAGCAACTTGATTACGAGGAATATCGTTACGTTCAAAAGACCAGTTCAAAATGGTCACAGGGCCTGTAAGCATTCCCTTAACAGGCTTAGAGGTTAACGATTGGGCGAATGCCGTTTCTTCCACGGTCATGGGCTGATCGAAGGAAACGTCTCCGTATATAATCGGCGGTTTAACACAGCGGGAGCCGTAGGACTGCACCCATCCGTTTTGCGTAAAAGCAAAGCCGTTCAGCTTTTCGCCAAAAAATTCAACCATGTCGGTCCGCTCAAATTCCCCATGAACAAGCACGTCAATGCCAATGTCCTCCTGAATATCAATCCATTCCTTAATTTGCTGTTGGATGAACGCCCGGTATTGCTCGGCAGACCATTCTCCTTTGCGATAGTGCAGGCGGGCCTTGCGGATCTCGGCGGTTTGCGGGAAGCTACCAATGGTCGTCGTAGGCAGTGGAGGCAACTTCAGCTTATTTTGCTGAATCTCACGACGCTCGGCGAAAGGAACGCTGCGTGACAGAGGCTCTTTTGCCAACAGGTCGGCCAGATCGGTAGCTGTCTGTACGCGTGCCGCTGAACTGTTGAAACGGGCTACCGCATCCGCACTTTGCTCAAGCTTGGCGAGTGCGGATGGATCGTGTTTGCCAAGTGCAGCCGTCAGGACGGCGATTTCCTCCAGCTTTTCATCGGCAAAGGCCAGCGCTTGCACCAGCTCCTTGTCCAGCTTTTGCTCTGCCTCCAGACTGACTGGCACATGCAGCAGACTGCATGATGGCTGTACGATAAGCTGTGCGGCAGTGGTTTGTTCTGCTAACTGACCCAGCAGGGCAGCCACAGCGTTCAGGTCGCTGCGCCATATATTGCGCCCGTCAATGACCCCAGCGCCCAGCGTTTTTCCTTTAGGGAAGCCATGCTGTAATATATGCTGAAGATTTTCGCCATCATCATACACAAAATCAAGACCCAGTCCCTGTACCGGAAGTGCAGACAGACGCTCATAATGATCGAGGCTGCCAAAGTAGGTTTGCAGCATTATATTTAAAGAGGGCGCAGCTTGAGTCAAAGCTTCATAGACTTCCTGAATAATGTCCAAATCCTCTGCCGGGAATGAGGTGGTCAGGACAGGTTCATCGATTTGGACCCACTGAACGCCTTCTGCCGCTAGTTCAGACAGGATACGGGTGTACAGTGGCAGGAAGCTTCGTACGATGGTGGCCAAATCCTTACGATCATAGCCTTTGGATAGGGTAACGAATGAATAGGGGCCGATGAGGACCGGTTTCCCATCAATGCCTAGTTCTTGTTTTGCTTCACGATAAGCCTGTAAGGGTTTATTTTCAGTGAACACCGGGACTGCGTTTGCCAATTCAGGAACGATGTAGTGATAATTGGTATTCATCCATTTGGTCATTTCACTGGCTGTTGCTCCCTTCTGTCCACGAGCGATCCCGAAATACACGGACAGAGGAACCGGACCTGCGGGACGATGGTTGAACCGTTCGGGTACCAGACCGAACATCACAGATGTATCCAGCATGTGATCGTAATAGGAGAAGTCTCCGACAGGAATGCGATCAATCCCCTTGTCACGCTGCTTGCTCAGATGCTCCAACCGTAATCTTTTCATCTCCGTCTGCAGTTCGCTTTCGTTAATGCTGCCGTTCCAGAAGCGTTCCAGTGCTTTCTTCCATTCCCGGTTTTCGCCGATACGCGGATATCCCAGATTACTGCTAATCAAGCCGGACAATTCAGGCCATTCATTAATGGACATGTACTTTTCCTCCTAGTGGGTAGCTGTTTTATTTTTACGTACCAAAAAAGGCATTCTTCCCCCCAGAGTTAAAAATAAGTAGGGGAAAGAATGCCTCCGTGATTAAAAAATCAAAAATACGGCGACTGCTCTTAACACCTCCCTATCTTCCGTAGGTACTTGCGATGTTGTTAAAATAGGCAGGTCTCCTGACTTACGGATCATGACTCTCAGCATTCCTTCCCGGTCTGTGGACCAGTGGATATATGAACAGCTGAAAGTTCCCCGTTTACAGTGGCGGGACCGTGCCGGATTTGCACCGGCTTCCCTTTTAAGCCTGATCTGAATAGAACAGACACCTATCTCCAAGCTATGCGGTTAAGGTATGACGAATAATTATGCACTCGTATACTTGTTCACCATCATAAGTGAAACTTACAGGATGCGCAATAGAAACTCCAATGGAATCTGTTAGCTATATGAAAAAAGACAAGCCTTACCCATGATGGGGACTTGTCTTAGATATATAGCATCTTGCTGGGTAAACTTCGCGTTAAGCCAATGAAACGGTATAGCCTGCCTGAATACTGGCTTTTACATCTACCAGACGCTGGTTGCGACTGCCCCGGAAGGGAAGGGTCAGGTCCTTTTGCTGTTCTACAAAACGACCATCCACAATCACATCGCACAAAAGCGCTAGCTCCTGTCGCTCCTGATCTGTGAGTAAATCTTCATAGACAAAGCCAGTATAAGCCCACACGGTTCGGTCGGGACAGGCCTCGCGGAAGTCACGCACAAATTGCGAGCATTCTGCTGCTGAGAAAAACGGATCTCCCCCACAGAGAGTCAGTCCGTCCAACAACGGATTATCCATGATGTCACGAATGACTTCCTGTTGTCGTTGGGGGGTGAATGGCTCACCTGCACGGAAGCTCCACGACGCTGGATTAAAGCATCCGGGACAGGCGTGACGGCAACCGCTAATGAACACGACGGTGCGCAGGCCGTATCCTTCGTTCAGAGATTCCGGAATGTAGCCACACAAATTCACTTATGTTTCACCCGGTCTCGAACCTCTGCCTGTTTTGCAGCATTAAAGCGAACGGTATAATCTCCTGTCAGATATCCGGTTACCCGACGTAAGCGCTGAAAGTGTGTATGCTCCTCATCTGTGCCACATTGGGGGCAGCTTGTCCCGATAATCCCTTCATAACCACATTCCGTACAACGATCCACCGGATGGTTGATGGAGAAGTAGCCGATGTTCTGATGCAGCGCGTACTGAACAATTTTAAGAAACGCATCCGGGTTATTCCGCGCGTTACCATCCAGCTCGATGTATGAAATCGCACCAGCGTTGCATAGGTTATGGAACGGAGCTTCCAAGCTGATTTTACGAGCAGCCGGGAGCGTGTAATACACGGGAATATGAAAAGAATTCGTGTAATATTCTCGATCATTTACCTCAGGGATAATTCCGAAATCACGTTGATCCAGCAATGTGAATTTTCCCGACAGACCTTCGGCAGGCGTAGCGAACAATGTAATATTTAAGTTGTGATATTCACTCATTCGATCGCAATACACGCGCATGGAAGTGATGATTCGCTGTGCCTCGCGGTATACGAAATCATCCTCACCGTGGTGTTTCCCGTATAGTGCCTTCATGCACTCAGCCAGCCCGATGAACCCGATCGAAAGCGTACCGTGCTTTAGTACGCTTCCCACCTTATCATCTGGCGCCAGTTCTTCTCCACCTTCCCATACCCCTTCACGCATCATAAAGTCCGAAGCTTTGGCCGGCTGGCTTGTCTGGATTTGATAGCGATGGATTAGGCCATCCACCGCAATGCGCATAACTTCTTCCAGTCTCGCATCAAAGCGATCACGGTCAGGTGTCAGGCGTTTGCCTGTGCAAATACCATACTCAATGCCAAGCCGCACCAGATTAATGGTATTGAAGGAGAGATTTCCCTTGCCACTCTGCCGGTTTCTGCCGAAACGGTCAGAAATGGTACGGGTACGGCAACCCATTGTCGCTATAATGGTATCCGGGTCATCAGCACGGTAAAAAGGCAGGTTGAAGGTGGCATCCACATTCACAAAATTGGGATACATCCGTCTGCTAGAGCATTCTACCGCCCGTAAGAACAAATCATAATTGACGTCGCCTTCTGCCTGGTTGATTCCCTCTTTGCATTGGAAAATATGCTGCGGAAAAATAGGAGTTTCCCCGCTACCCAAGCCGCGAATAGTGGCCTCCAGCAGCGATTGAGTAACAAGCCGTCCTTCAGCAGACGTGCACATTCCGTAATTCAGTGAAGTGAATGGAATCTGTCCACCCGCCCGACTGCTCATGGTGTTCAGGTTATGAATGAGCGATTCGGCAGCCTGCCGGGTTTCCGTTTCCGTTTCTTCGCGTGCGAATGCGTATGAACGAGGGCAGACTTCTTGCAAATAGGGATTGGCCATATGTAGTTCGTCGTCAGACAGACTGGATTCTATCTCTTCCTCGAACAACCGTAGTCCCTTGCGCAGATGCTTGCGGAAGGACCGGGCAACGTATGGGGCAAGGTCCCAATCTATTTTATTGGCGGAGACACCTCCGAATTGGCTATTTTGCTGAGACTGAAAAATAATGGCGACTAGTGCCATAGCGGACATAATTGTTTGCGGTGTGCGCACAGAGCCGTTGCCTGTATTGAAGCCGTCTCGCAGTAAACGACCAAAAGGGATAAAGATACAATTCGTAGTTCCGAGCGCATATTGGTCCAAATCGTGAACATATACATATCCGTGGTCAATCGCGTTCGTCAGTTCAGGCGGAAGTACCCGCAGGCGCGCATACCATTTGGCATACTCGGACCCAAGCTTGCTCATTTTGCCGCTGAACGATTCTCCATTCAAATTCGCATTCTCCCGCAGCATGTCCAGATCTTGTGCCCCAATGACCCGCTCGCCGATGTCGTATAATTGATGTTCCTCCAGCACCTTCATCGTAAAACCCTCCATATAGTAAAATATATATATTTTTCACAAAAACAACATATTGATGATATCTTGTGTTAACCAATTGTTTCGATCTATATATTGTATATACGTAAACATTGAGAGTATGTGACTATTGTCACATTGATAGGAGTGGGCGATATAAAAAAGCCAGATATAGAGTAAGGGACACATCCGCGGATATGCACCTTACTCTATATCTGGCCATCGTAGTTGCGATGAAAATGATAGGCTTGCGAGTACATAGTATATGATCTTGGGATATTGTTTTGAGAAGTTTTAGAGTAGCTTTTTCAACTGGGACACCCGGCCTTGGGAAATATCTAGCATTTCGGCATACACTTTTTGTGGCAGGTTCGGGTGTTCCTGAATCAGCTTGCGTAGCTTTTTTACCATTTCACCTTGCTGCACTCTAGATTGCTTGGGCTGCCAGGTTGTGTTGGTTCGGGTCGGCTTGGAATGTTCTTGAGCCTGGATAGCATCGGTGCTTGTGGCATGCACATTTTCATCGTTCTTTAATATCTGGATGCACTCTGCGCAAATAAAGCTGTCCCGAAAATAAGTTAAATGATCCACCGCGCCGCAAAATTTGCAGGAGACACCCGTGTATTTTCTTAATACAAATCCTTCTTCATCTACGAAAAATTCAAGTGAATCACCGATATTGATATCCATTGTGGTGCGCATTTCCTTAGGGAGTACGATCCGCCCCAATTGATCCAGAGGCCTTGTCATTCCGGTATTTTTCATTAGCTCTTCCTCCTTCAATGATATATCCTGATTATACCAAAAAATATTATTTTTAGCTTTGTATATTGAAGGTAAAATACAACTTTTTTTGTCTTTATGCTGTGGTCTCTCTTTCATCCAGTATAGGATGTTTTCGGTATTGTTGCCGGGGTACTCCTTTTTAGCTATGATATATTAAAACGCTTTCATGAAAGTACTTTTTATCATCTTAATTAAGCTAAGGAGATGACGGATATGAGTCATGAAACAACGGGTATCGAATATTTATTTCAAGATCCGAAGATTCATCTGGATGAGCGTGTACGGGATCTCGTTTCGCGACTAACCTTGGAGGAAAAGGTTGAATCCATGTTGCAATACCAGCCGGCCATTGACCGATTGGGAGTCGCAGCTTACAAGCACGGTACGGAAGCGGCACACGGGATAGCGTGGTTAGGTGAGGCGACTTCATTTCCTCAGCCTGTAGGATTGGCATGTACTTGGGATACGGAATTAATGCGCCAAATCGGCTCTGTTATCGCAGATGAGGCACGTGTTTACTATCGCCGTGATCCCAAATTAAACGGTCTGACCCTGTGGGCACCTACGGTGGATATGGAGCGTGACCCGAGATGGGGACGCAATGAGGAAGCTTACGGCGAAGATCCGTATTTGACGGGAGAGTTGTCAAAGGAGTTAGTCAAGGGGATACAGGGGGATCATCCGGTATATTTGAAAGCGGTTGCCACTTTAAAACATTTTCTGGGTAACAACAATGAAGTGGATCGGGGAAGTGGCTCCTCCAGTATAGACCCACGAAACCTGCGAGAATATTACCTAAGAGCCTTTGAGAAGCCTTTTACAGAAGGCGGAGCCCAGTCGATGATGACTTCTTACAACCTGATTAATGGAACGCCCGCTACGTTATATCATGGGGTTAACGATATTGTCAGGGGCGAATGGGGGATGGACGGCTTTGTCGTAAGTGATGCGGGTGATGTCATGGGGATTGTCAACGATCATCAGTATTACGATTCCCATACGCCTGGCGTGGCCGAATCTATTCGGGCGGGAATTGACAGCATTACAGATGATGCGGAACTCTCCAAACAGGCGATTCGTGAAGCCTTGGCGCAAGGAACGCTACAAGAAGAAGACTTGGATCGGGCATTGTTCCATACGTTCCGTGTCCGTTTTCGTTTGGGGGAATTTGATCCGGCGGCAGACAATCCTTATGCCTCAATCGGAGAGGAAGCTCTCCTGACAGAGCAAGCCCGTGAATTGTCGTTGCGTGCGGCGAGGGAGCAGATCGTATTGCTTAAAAATGAGCATGAACTCTTGCCTTTGAACCCTGCCCGGTGCGGCAAAGTAGCGGTCATTGGTACGCATGGCAATGAGGTGTACCGCGACTGGTATTCCGGTACGCTGCCCTACCGGGTTACACCGCTGGAGGCGATTCGTGCCAAACTGGAAGGTGAGGACGCAAAGGAACGCGTCGTGTACCGTGATGCCAAGAATCGCGTGACCTTGACGGCGGCGAATGATGGAGCGAAGCTCGCAGTTGATTCTTCTGGTGAGATGCGCCTATCCCAGGATGGAGAGCCCACGGTATTGACCATGACGGATTGGGGCTATGGCAGTGTGACGTTACATGATGAGCATCTGGGTACTTACGTGACGAGTGATGAGGAAACGCTCCGTGTGACAGCTGATGAAGCGTATGGCTGGTATGTCAAAGAGGTCTTTGGGCTGACTCCTGTTGGACAAGGAGAGCATCTGTGGACAACATGGAATGGCAAACCAGTGATTGCCGGAACGGAGGGCTCATTAAAGGTAGGGGAGGCTGAAAAATCTGCACTTAACGCTGTAGAAAGTAACGCCCCGACAGCCTCGACAGTTTCAGGACAGAGCCAAACATTCCAGGTAGAGACGGTGTCAGATGGTTTAGCGGAAGCGATAGCCGCTGCGCAAGCGGCAGATACAGCAATTGTATTTGTTGGAAATCACCCGCTCATCAATGGAAAGGAAGAGAATGACCGCCCAGGCTTGGAACTGCCAGCTTCCCAGCAACGGCTTATCGAGGAAGTGTATCGCGTCAATCCGAATACGATTGTGGTTCTGACGGGCAGCTATCCATTTGCCATCCCTTGGGTTCAGGAGCATATTCCAGCGATCGTATACACGTCTCATGCGGGACAAGAGCAGGGTACAGCAATAGCGGATGTGTTATTTGGAGACTACGCGCCAGCGGGGCGTTTGAACATGACCTGGGTTCAGAGCGAGGATCAATTAGGCGACATCAAAGATTACGATATTATTCGTGGTGGTCGTACCTATCAATATTTTGAAGGTGAATCCTTGTATCCGTTTGGCCATGGATTGACGTATTCGCCTTTTGAATATAATGACCTGCGTACGGATGCCCCAAAGGATAGCGTAAAATCTATTGCTGCACTGGATGCCGTGGATACGCTCCAGGTGTGGGTAGAGGTGACAAATAGGGGCGTAGCTGCTGGTGAAGAGGTTGTACAACTCTATGTACGGCCTGGTGCCTCACGAGTAAAGCGACCATTGAAGACATTGTGCGGTTTTCAACGTATTCGCTTAGAGGCAGGTGAGACGCGAACGGTTTCCTTTACGATTCGGATGAAGGATTGGGCGATTTGGGATGTTACACGGGATTGCTATTGCGTTGAATCGGGCGAATATACACTGCTGGCAGGCGCTTCCTCAGCGGATATCCGGTTAGAGCACCCTGTGTACGTTCGTGGCGAAGTTATTCCACCACGCCAAGCCGGACGAAGTATCCGCGCTGAAAACTTTGATGATTGCTCCGACATCGTACTGGATGAAAGCAAGGAGCAAAGGGAGGCCTGTGTACGTCCGCGCACACCTCAACGTTCCGGTTGGATTGCCTTTCATGGCGTAGACATCGATGCGGTGAGTGTGGTCGAGCTTCAGTGCCGCGTGTCAGGCAACAGTAGCGATGCTACAATTGAGCTGCGTTTGGATGCACCGGACAGCGAAGCTGTGGCACGTGTGAACGTGGGCAATACAGGAGGGGCGCAAGCATGGGTTACGCTTTCGGAAGCGGTACATTCAGTCTCTGGCACACGCGATGTATACCTGTTGTTGAGCGGGGAAGTGCGGCTAGCTCATTTTACATTGGGCGCTAATGCTACAGAGGATTCCGGCTTTCAGGCTTGAACTTACTTCTGACATCACGTACAATGCATTCAACGAAGTTTCTACAGCTTAGGGGTGTCATCTCATTTGAATAGTGAAAAACGACTACGCACCGCAACGCCCAAGTGGCTTGGGGTGGCGGTAAAGGCGCTTGTCTATTTGGAAAAGCACGGAGAACTCTGTGCCAGCGGTTCTATTGCCCGTTCCATTGACTGCGAAGTCACTTTGGTGCGCAGGGTGCTGACGCGACTTGTACAGGCAGATTTGATTGCAGCACGCGAAGGTCGTGAGGGAGGCTATGTGCTTACCCGTTCGGCCGACCATATTACACTTGCCGATATATACCACGCCATTGAAATATGTGATCCGATTTTCCCGGGTATGATGCATGAACCGGAAACCAATCCTTTTTGTGAGGAGTTGGCGATAGCCGTATCCGAAATTTTAGCCGAGAGCGAACGACGTATGCTGGAAGTATGGGGGTCCCATACGCTGGCTTCGCTTGCCAATCGTACATCACTCGTGGTGGGAAAATGCAATCATAATGAAGATAAGGATGCCAAGTCTCCTTCCCAGAGGGATTAACACATTTTCATTCAAAATGATAATAGCCGATACGACTCTCAAGAGAGGGTTGTATCGGCTATTTCTATGAAATGGTCATGTCTCAAATTATATTTCATATGAGCAAACCCGGTTACGTCCTGCATTTTTAGCTTCGTATAGTGCTTTATCTGCCTGCTCTAACAGGGCTGCCCCGGACATATCTTCCCCGGTACCAGGAAAAGTCGTCACGCCGATGGACACCGTGACCTTGAGAACAAGACCGTCCGCTAAAATAAACTCGTGCTGATTTACTCCACTAAGAATTTGATTAGCTATGCGCAACGCTTGCCGAAAAGCACAATTCGGCAAAAGCACGGTGAATTCTTCCCCTCCGCTGCGGGTGACTACATCATTAGGACGACATTTTTCCATTAAAATCTGCCCAAGCTGGCGCAGCACTGCATCTCCTGCCGCATGCCCATAGGTGTCGTTGACTTCCTTGAAGTGATCAATATCCAACACCAGTACAGATAAGTGCTCATGACGTTGGCGAGCTTGAGGGAGCTTCTCTTCCAATGAGAACTCAAGCTGTCTTCTGTTGCTTAAATTAGTGAGATGGTCTGTGTAGGAGGTATGCTCCAGACGAAGTAATAGCTCATTGGATGTGTTGATAGATTCAGCAATGAGATACAGCAGACACCCGCCGACCATGGAAATGAAGAATTGGAGTGGATAAACGTGCAGAACATCATCAACATTTTTCAAATTAATCGTAAGGGAACAGAATATAATGCCCAAAGCAAAAACGTTCATAATGATCAGCTTGGGTAAACGTGACCAGGACAGATGTGACAGCAAAGCGCACCCCAGGCCAACGAGCATCATAAAAATAGCGCCTACAATGGCTTGAGTGTTGATACCAAACAGTAATAATCTACCTACACATATAAACAGGGTAGCCATGAGTGCTGCTGGGGCGCCGATGTACGTTGCGGTAGCTACGATGGCCAAATGACGAAGATCAGCAATCGTATTAAATCCTACTGGAATTGAATAGTACATCATAACAATGCCATAGCACCCAAAAAGGGCGCCTCCGATCCAATGTATCTTACGCTTCAAGGTGTGCAAACGGATTTTATATCTTTGTGATATGAGGCCAGTTATGTACAAAAAGGTGACAAGGATACAGGTATTTACAAAAAACGTACTGAACAAGATGCTAACCCTCCCGAGAGGCATATTTCTTCATTTTATCAAAAAAACTGACATTAAGCTTGAAAATGAAGAATTTATTGAAATTTATTACGCTAATGCGCTTATAACGTTTCGTTCACGTGTTTGGTGCATAACTGGGAATAGATTGAGCATACTCCAAAGATACAAGAATAAGGAAAAATGGGCGGTATCTATTGCTGCCTTACTGGAGATGAGGTTTGCTCATGATTCGCTATCCCTATCGCAAACATAATAAAAAGTCGGGTGCGGACAAGAATAATGAAAATTCTTCACGTTCTTTAAAGATCGAGGCTCATGTGGATACCAACTTGCAGCAAATTAAGGAGTCGACGTCAAACAGCCCAGACTTCTTGATTCGTCGTTTTAATGTCGGACTAAAGGCGGATGTGCCCGCCGCTATTGTATTTCTAGATAGTATGGTCAAGACGGATACGGTGAATGAACTCGTCATGAAATCATTGCTTAGCCGCCCATCTGCCGAGGTGGCTGCTGAGGTGGAAAGTGCAGAAGAGCTTTACAATCAAATACAGGCTCACGCGCTGGAACTGGGTGAAGTGAAGGAGTGCGATGATTGGAATTCCATGATGGAACAACTCTTGATGGGAGATACGATCATTTTACTGGAAGGCTGTATAAAAACCATCGCATGCGGCACACGTGGAGGAGAGACGCGGGCGGTTAACGAGCCCTCCACACAGTCTGTCGTCCAGGGGCCGAAGGACGGATTTGTGGAATCCCTGTTCACGAACATCTCTCTTGTACGTCGGCGGATTAAAAGCTCCGATCTTACGATGGAGATGTTCAAAGTGGGAAGTACGTCCCTCACGAATGTGGCCATACTATATATGAAGAATATTGCAGATTCAAGTGTTGTAGATGAAGTTCGCGAACGGATAAAAGCCATCAATATTGACGCCATATTTGAGTCAGGCATGGTAGAAGAGATGATACAGGATCAAAATCTCACACCATTTCCGACAATTTACAACTCAGAAAGACCAGATACAATTAGCAGCAACATTATGGAGGGTCGGGTGGCACTCATTGTGGATGGAAATCCATTTGTACTGGTGATGCCTACTGTATTTGCTCAATTTTTTCAAAGTTCTTCCGATTATTCGGAACGTTACGACATGGCGACTGTCGTCCGACTCATCCGATATATCAGCTTTATTATTCTGATTTTGGGGCCTTCTCTCTACATCGCTTTAACCACTTATCATTATGAAATGATACCAACCCCACTGCTCATCAGCATACTAGCGCAGCGGGAATCCGTTCCTTTTCCGGCATTTCTGGAGGCGTTTATTCTGGAAATCACCTTTGAAATCTTGCGAGAAGCAGGTATTCGAATGCCCCGTGTGGGCGGACAAACGGTATCCGTTATCGGTGCGCTTGTATTGGGACAAGCGGCTGTGGAGGCTGGAATTGTCACTCCGCTGCTCACGATTGTAGTAGCGCTGACGGGGATTGCCAGCTACGCGATTCCGACATATAACATGGCGGTAGCCGGGAGACTGTTCCGGTTTGTTTTTATGGTGCTGGCTGCATTTATGGGACTGTATGGCATTACATTGGGGCTCATTGCGCTGATCGCTCATATGAACAGCCTTCGCTCCTTTGGGGTGCCCTACATGGCCCCTTTCAGTCCTTTTGTGCTGGAGAGTCAAAAGGATGCCGTATTGCGAATGCCGTTTTGGATGATGCGGAAACGTCCTAAAAGTATTACATCAACGAATCAGACACGAATGAAGGATGGAAGCGGGATTTCCCCTTCCGATAAAACTTCACCGATGCGGGAGGGGGGCGCTCAGGGTGCATCTGGAGAAGGGGAGTGAACGAAGCGCAGTAACCTTTAAATGGAGAATATGGGTGCTGAGTTTGGTGGGGCTACTAGTCATGCCGCTTCTCTCTGGCTGCTGGGATTCAGTGGAGTTGAACCAGCGGGCAGTAGTCGCGGCTATAGGCATTGATGCGGATGGGGAATCGGATTATGAGGTTTCCCTACAGATTATCGTAGCGGATGAAATTGCCGGGGCTAAGGCCCGAGGAAATACCCCAGTCGTGCTGTATCAGCAAAAGGGAAGCAACCTTTTTCAAGTAATTCGCAAAGCTTCACAGAAGATTCCGCGGGTAGTTTCTCTGGCCCATGCGAGGATTGTCGTTTTTGGAGAAAAGCTGGCTCGACGTGGTATCGGGGATACGTTGGATTATTTGGAAAGGGCTGCGGAGCCCCGACTAACGATGAAAATGCTGGTAGCACGCGGTGAAACGGCCAAGAACGTACTGGCATCCATGACTGCAATCGGTCGTATTCCTGCTAATGATATCTCGGGTAAGCTGGAAGCGTCCCAGCGTATGTACGCCGGGGATTACGCAGTGAGTCTAGACGATGTTATCCGGAGTATGTCCAATAAAGGTAGTGGCCCTGTCCTTACTGGTGTAGAAGTAGAAGGTAATTTGGAGCAGGCCCGCCTTAAGGCTAACGTGGATAGTATTTTGCCCGAAGCGATTGTTAGCATCAAGGGTATGGGAGTGTTCCAGAAGGATCGTCTCATCCAATGGCTGGACGATGACCAAGCGTTGGGACTATCTATGGTGAATAACAAGGTGAAAAGTGCTGAAACCGCGTTGAGCTGCGGCAAAAAAGGTGAAATCATTGGAATCGAAACCTTGTATTCTAAAACTCATGTACACAGTCTGATCGAGCAAGGGAAGCCGGTTTTTGTTATTAATTTGGAGCAGACCGGGACGATTCAGGAAGCCGAGTGCTCGATTGATTTAAAAAGTCCAGAGGTTATGTATAGCTTGCAGAAACAGTGGGGAGAGGAAACAAAAAAAGTGATTACTTCAACGGTTAAGGAGGTTCAGCGTAGCCGTAGTGATGTACTCGGCCTAGGCCATGCACTGGAGAAAAGCCATCCTGAACAGTGGAAAAAACTCTCACCTGAATGGAACCGCTATTTTGCAGAAAGCACCGTTCGTGTTCAGGTGACTTCGGTACTGAAGCATACACAGTCACGGACTAACCCTTATTCGAAGGGAGAGTCCAATTAGTGAAATCGGGAAAGGAGGGAAGGCATTGAAAAAGATACAAATCGACGCAAAAGAGATGATTTCCCTGATGATGCTGTTTGAGTTGGGGACGTCCATGATGTCTATTCCCGGAAGAGATGCGGGCAAGGATGCGTGGATTGCTATTCTTATCGCCACAGGTTTGGGAGCCCTACTTTTTCTATGCTACGGCAGCCTTCACCGCCACTTTCCCGACCTGCTCATGACACAGTACTGCAAGGTGCTCCTAGGCAAAACTGCTGGGAGCGTGCTTGCCTTTTTATATATTGTGTTTTTTCTTTACGGCGGAGCACGCGATCTTCGAGATACTGGAATACTGATTGCCGATCGGACATTACAGCATACGCCGTTAACTATCGTCTGTGTCCTGATGATTGGTCTTGTCATGTATGTGATGCATTTGGGAATTGAGGTCGCAGGCCGGACGGGACTTATGCTGTTATTCTTGCTGCTGCTGCTGGGCTGCGCTACGAATATCATGATTTTATTGTCAGGTATTGTTCATATGAGCAATATATTTCCTATTGCCCAGCATGGCTGGCAGCCGATATGGGAGGTTGTCTATTCACAAGCCTTGATGTTGCCATACGGTGAGATGGTCACGTTTGCGATGATCCTTCCCACATTAAAGAAAAGCTACCGTGCCAACGGGGTTGGGATCACCGCTGTATTGTTGGGAGGCGCGATCCTGTCTTTTGTTACACTGTCAAATGTGGTTGTGCTTGGGGAGGACGTATTCAAACGGGCCACTTACCCGCTGCTTTCTATGATCAGCAAGGTCGAAATATCAGATTTCGTCGATAGAGTGGATGTAATTGGGGTCATGACTGTCATTATTTTTGATTTTTTTAAAATTTTTATTTTCTATTATGCAGCGGTTAAGGCTGCTGAAGATGTATTGCGTGTTTCGTACCATAAACTGATCCTGCCGTTTGGGCTTATCATGCTTGTTTCTTGCGTGTTGATGACCCAAGGTTATCAAGAACATCTTGCAACAGGCGAGTTTGTACTGAAATGGATGTTTCCGGTATTTGCTGTGTTTTTTCCTTTCTTGTTGCTTATGGTGTCATGGCTGAAAAAGATCCGCAACAAAAAAAGAAAGGGGTATGCCTCGTGAGTCATCGTCTTGAAAACAAAACATACATCAGCACCGGACAACTGCTCATTCTTATGTTTCATTTTCTGATTGGGAACGCAGTCACCATTAATATGGATAGTTATATGCAGCGGGACACATGGATTATTCAACTCGTTGCTATGATTCTGGGTATGGTATTGTTCCGAATGTACTGCTACACAGCTGAAACGTTCCCTGGTAAGCCTCTCACAACCTATGCTAGCGAATTGGTCGGTCATACATGTGGAACAGTCATGGGAGTATTATATATTTTGTTTTTTTTATTTCTAACAGGTGGGAATTTGCGCGATGAGACAGAGCTGATTCGTATTTCCGTACTGGAGCAAACGCCCAACCTGGTCGTTGCCTTCCTTATGGTTTTGTGCGTAATGTATGTCCTTTGGTTAGGATTTGAAGTATTAGCTCGAACAGGACAAATAATGCTTATTGCAGTGGTGACCGTCATTTTTGTGGGGAATGTACTGTTGATTTTATCGGACAGCATTCATTTGCATGAGCTGACGCCGGTGATGGAGCATGGCTTTAAATCTGTGCTTCATTCAGCCATTCGGGAACATTTGGCATTTCCATACGCAGAAATGATTTGTTTTATGATGTTCGTGCCCCATTTGGAAAAAACGTCGCAGATGGCCAGAACAGGCTATGCGGGCATTATCGTAGGTGGTCTCGTTTTAGCTGAAGCCGCAATACTAAATGTGGCTGTTATGGGCACTGACATTGCACAGCGCTCCATCTTTCCTTTACTCAGCACATTTGGGAATGTACAGTTTTCAGAATATTTACAGCGTCTGGATGTGATTGTTCTGATGACGATGATTATCGGCGATTTTTTTAAAATTGCCCTGTTCTTCTATGCTGCGGTGCTCGGGATCTCCGATATTTTTAACCTCCCCTACCGGAAAACACTGCTTTTTGTCGGGATCATTGTCTTACTGTGGTCACAGGTACAAACACCCAGCATGATTGAGCACCTTGCTTTTGGACGATTATCGTTTATTTATATTCATCCGTTATTTGTTTACATCTTTCCCTTGCTGCTCTTTTTGGCCGCTCTTTTGCATCGAAGCAGAGTTAGAACCCGAGGAAGAAGCGGAAACTTTCAGAAAACGGGACCATCGTGAAAAAAGGAAGCGAAATCCGTACTCAATTTGTTTTTTTGCCACGGTCACAAAGAATACGAGCAGCATTCCTGACAAGACGATATATTCGGATGGACGCATAGTACTAAAAGCCAATGCCATGGGCTCCCATGGGGTATGAGTACCGAATAGCCAGTTCACTAGCAGATTGGTGCCGAGCATAAGTATCATAAAGAGGGTGAATATCCATAGTATTTTCATAAAATATTCCTCCGATGTGTATGGGCTGAGATGTACCATGTATACATTGTGTTGCAAAGCCGTTCAATTTATCCGATCCCATTGACTTGAAATAAATTAAGATTTATACTTATTCTAAATTGATCTTTATTGTGATTGTAAGTTTGTAATTAATATAATCTGCGTTGGTTAAGGGAGATGCGGTATGAGAACTTTAAATTTAACTTCGCAGCGCCAAGCGGTATATGATGTGGTTCGTGAAGCCCACGATCATCCTACTGCGGCCGATGTTATGAATCGGTTGATGGAGCGCGGATATAATCTGGCCTATGGAACAGTATATAATTCCCTACGTTATTTGACGGATAAGGAACTAATCCGTGAATTGAAGTTGGGGGAAGCTGCTAGTCGTTATGATGGACGGATGGACGATCATCAGCATATTATTTGTCAGGTATGCGGCCGAGTAGATGAAGTGATGAGTGAAGTCCCACATGATTGGATTGACACGGTTGCGCATGAAACGGGGTATAATATAGCCCATGCCCATGTCGTATTCGGAGGAGTGTGTAAGGAATGTCAAAGCAAGCGAATCAAATAACGAATCGTTTCAAAGTGGCTGACATGCCTAGACGGGTGAAGGGCAGTTGGACATCGATGTTAGCAGCTCCCTCTACACCTACGGTGCAGACTGTTCCTTCCAATGAGCCTTTGTATTGTCCGACTACACGTCGTATCATTCTGATCAGTTCGGTACCGGGTGTAGTTCATGGGTTGGTGCGTACGTTGTCAGATGCGTGTTTTGATGTGATGGTTTTTCATCGCTGGGAGCCTGAAGTGCAGCGTCATCTGGGAAGCGATCTGTTGATTTACGATTTGACCGCCACCGAACCACAGAGTGAATTACTGGATATCCGCAATCGTCTCGAGGTAGAACATATGAAAGACACACCGGTTATGTATGTGGTTCAGGATCGGGTGTCTGTACATGCGCATGAGCTGCTCCCTTCAGAAGAGGTGCTGGTGTGGCCGCTGGCTTCCAATCATATGGTGCATGACATTGAACGGATGATTGTACGCCATCCTGCAACTTCCCGTCAGGCCGCGCAAGCCAGCCGTCGTACGGTATTCAAGGACATCTGGATTGACCGAGATAAAATGCTGGTATATAAAGAAGAGAGTCAATTGAATCTGACTAAAACAGAATACGATTTGCTGCTGAAGCTGATTGATGCTCAAGGCAAAGTGATCTCCCGCGAGCAAATGATGCACGATATCTGGGAGACGGATTTTGTAGGAGGCAGCAACGTTGTAGATGTGCATGTCAAAAGTTTGCGCAAGAAGCTGGATGATCGACCTGCGGAACCTGAATATATTGCAACCGTAAGAGGTGTAGGATACAGATTGGCAGATTGAACTAAAAGCTATGAATACCGATGAATTTCCGCCGGATGGAGACATTCGGCGGTTTGTATATGATTCCATGAAGAAACTGACATTAGGTGTGACGGTTGACTTTATCCGGATATATACACTACAATCGGTAGTGTGAGGTGCTTCTTATGAAACGACTGAATTTTAAAGCTGGCGAAACCGGGCTTAACCGATTTTTCGGACCTCTGGAAGCCAAAATTATGGATATTTTATGGTCCACTTCGGATCGGAGTATCAAAGAAGTGCAGACCGCGTTGGAGGGGGATCGGGACTTTAACTTCAATACGGTAATGACCGTGATGAACCGTTTAGTGGAAAAGGGAATACTGAGTAAGAGTATACGTGGGAGAACGTCCTTATATCGTCCAGTATTAAGCAGGGATGAGTTCATGGATGAGCAATCCAAGGGACTGAGTCACGAATTGGTGGATGAATTTGGTCCGCTTGCTGTCAATCATATGATTGATGCTCTGGAGGTGGCCGATCCGAAGTTGATCGAACGTCTGGAACAAAAAATTAAACAATGGAAAAAGGATATGTAGACGATGTGGAAAACACGTTCTAAATTACTGTTTACAGCAGGCGCCTTGATTTCGGGTTTCGCCCTTATACAGATGGGTATGTACGCCGGGCAGCATGTTTTCGGCTGGAAATTGAATTATAACGTGTTTCAAATATGCAGAAGCTTGTTGCAACACTACGGAATCGGCTACATGGTGGATGCGCTCAGCGGGCTGGTTCTCGTTACCTTCACTATCGCCGGAGGAGAAGCAGTCAGACAGTGTATGGCTACCAGGGCAGCTTTTCGCAGACTGCACCGAATGCGTGACCTGGCGCTGACCGAAGCACTGGGTGAGCGATATCGTGAACTCGGGATCGATCGGATATGGGTCATTGATTATGCCAAGCCAGCCGCCTTCACCATGGGATTATGGAAGCCACGTATTGTATTGTCCTCTGCACTATTGTCCGTACTGGACAAGCACGAGGAAGAAGCGGTCATATACCATGAAGCCTATCATATGAAACATTATGATCCGTTGAAGACCTGGTTGCTGCAAGTGTGTGCTAAACAGCTATTTTACTTGCCGGTGCTGCGTCACATTACCAATCATTATAAGACGGCCCGTGAAATTTTGGCTGATAACGAAGCGATTCATCGAGCTGGTTCACCAGTTGGGATTGGGAGCGCATTGCTCAAGCTTCTGAGTATGACGCCTGCCAATACTCGCCTGGTAAACTCCGCCGCTTGTTCCTCGTTTGCAGAAACGTCCATTAATTATCGTATCTCACGTATTTTAGACCCTCAGCAAGAACCTGTCATTCAAATGCCTTGGCGTTCGATTATGTTTTCCAGCTATGTGCTAGTGATGCTGACACTTATGTTCGCACTGGCGCTAATCTAGTTGGACAAGAAATGTTTCCTACGGGTGGCGCCTTTCGCGCTCCCGATTCTCGATGTGCATTACACTACACTATGTAGTTTGTTACAGAATTTTTATACAACTTAAAAGGAGATGAGCAAATGAATCAAACGCTTATGAATATTGGATTGTTGTTGGTACGAATCTTTACAGGGGTTATTTTTATCGTTCACGGTGCACAAAAGTTTCAGGGATTAGACGGAACCTCTGGTTTCTTCCAAAGCATCGGACTCCCTGGTTGGATGGCTCCTGTGGTCGCCACGGTTGAGCTGGTTGGGGGTATTGCACTGGTTCTGGGTATCGGAACACGACTGGCTGGGGCGGCATTGACCATCGTTATGATCGGTGTATTGCTAACCGCTAAAAAAGGACAGCCTTTTGGCTCGATTGAATTTGATCTGCTGATTCTGTTCACCAGCCTTCAGCAAGCGCTTGTCGGTGGACGTTTTCTGGCAGTGGATCAGTTATTTGGCCGTAAAAAGGCTGAAAACAGTAACGTACAGGTCTAAATGTTCATATAACCGCGTCCTTAGTCTCATAGGGCGCGGTTTTTGTTTTTCTCCTTTGTGAAATTTTATTGTAAATCATTTGTTACTTTCAACCGATATAACTAACACTGAATGTAATTCAAATATATCGTTTTATGAGCAAAGGGGAAAAAACATGGGAACAACGCGAAAGAGAAAAACTATATGGACACTCAGGAACAAGCTAAGTTTAGGCTTTTTGCTTGTTTTGCTGATTCCGAGCTTAAGTATTTCCATTGCGACCTATAAATCATCATATAATGCTATGGAAAAACAGCTCTACAGCAGTGCAAATCAGGGTGTAGCGACGGCTAACTCGATTATTGAATACGCAATCGCCAGTAAAATTAAAGATGCGAAGTATTTGGCGGAGCGTCTGGACGCCTCAATGATAGATGGTCGAAACAGCCCATTGATTCAGCCCAAACTGATTCAATACAAGGGCTTGCACGAAGATGCGACGGATATTTTTGTTGGAACACCGGACGGGCTGATGATTCGGGGGGTGCCCAAGGAGGACGAAGGGACATTTGATCCTCGCACACGGCCATGGTACATCGAAGCGATGAAGCAACCCGGTAAGGTAGCGATCACCCCTGTTATCATCAATTCATCGGGTATTCCTGTTGTGGTGGTATCTCAGACGCTTTCCGACCAGTCCGGGGTTATCGGGATTTCTCTAAATCTGGAAAGTGTACGCAAACTGGCCTCCATCAAAGTCGGCCAGGAGGGGTATATCATCATTTTGGATCATACGAAAAAATTTGTAGTCCACCCTACGGCTAAGCCGGGTACATCTCTTGATGCAAGCTTTATAAATGATATGTATGCTGCGCAGAGCGGGCAGTATACATATGTGTATGAAGGCCAAGAGAAGTACCTGAACTATGTAACGAATAAAGATACCGGCTGGAAAATAGCAGGTACCTTCTATCAATCCGAGATTAGTGATGCCACCGCTGCCATGCGTTATGTAACCATTTTTGTGTTGGCTGCCTCATTGGTGATTGCGCTTATCGCGATTTTCCTGATCACCCGTTCTGTTCTGGTACCGATTCGTAAGCTGCAAAAATCAGCTGAACGAATCAGTGAAGGAGATTTGACGGGCGATTTGGAAACTGGAAAAACGGATGAGGTAGGCGAATTGTCTTCTCACTTCCAAACTATGGTCGATAGTTTGCGCACGATGATTCGAAGCGTACACGAAACGACAGATCGGGTAAGTTCTTCAGCGGAGGAGCTGGCTGCGGGTGCAGATCAGACGACCCAAGCGATTGAGCATGTCACCATTGCTATCCAGGAAGTAGCTGTGGGCAGCGAACGTCAGGTGCAGAGCGTCAAGCACGGTTCTGTACATATGGAGGAGCTTGCTCAGCAAGCAGCGAACGTATCCGAGCGTATGGTGGGCGTATCTGAACATGTGAAGATGAACGCCGAGTCGGCTCAGGAAGGTAGCAAGGCTGCTACGCAGGCTGTACAGAAGATGCATGACATCGACGAGACCGTTAACGATCTCGGACAGGCCATGGACTCCCTCAATGAGCGCTCCGGTGAAATCGTGAATATTATCAGCGTTATATCCGGTATCGCTAAACAGACCAATCTGTTAGCTCTGAATGCGTCCATAGAGGCCGCACGCGCTGGGGATCATGGTAAGGGATTTGCCGTGGTCGCTACGGAGGTGCGTAAGCTAGCTGAGGAATCAGCGAAGTCGGCTACTTTGATCTCGGAGCGCATTGAAGCGATGCAGGTGGATATGAATCATGCTCTGGGTGCTATGCATCAAGCGCGGACACGGGTGACGGAAGGCATTGATTCGGTAACCACGTCTGAGCAATCCTTTGCGGAAATCAGCCAAGCCGTGGAACGAGCTATGGAGCATATCAATGACATTACCGGAGTGACTCAGGAAATGGCACGGGGGACTGTAGGTGTCGTAGATATTATGAGCGATATTTCCCACATTTCGGACGAGGCAGCGAGCAACACCGAGTCGATCTCAGCGGCAGCTGAGCAACAGCTCGCTTCTATCGAGGAAATTGCTTCATCTACAGCGGACCTGAGCCAAATGGCAGAGGAGCTACGCGAACTGGTTGGACGGTTTCAGGTTGAAGGAAAATCTTAAAATAATAAAAAGCGCCCGGATACAGGAGATTGTACTCTGTATCCAGGCGCTTTTTAATGTCTTTAGCATAATTTTTGGTTTGCAGGGTTAGAAGTTAACGTTGGAAGGACTTGCGGCGATCCAGACGGAAACTGACATCCCGTGAGCTGTCGGAAGGACGCAGCGAACTTCTCTGAAACATATTGTTCAGAATCAGTGCGAAAATGACTAGCACTGTCCCATATAGTTCAAAACGGCTAATAGCATAACCTTGGAAGTACATGAGTACCAGCGTGGTAATCGGTACAAAGTTAATAAATAGAATTCCGTTCAGTGGAGACAGCTTTCGGATTCCGGCATTCCAGCTAAGCAGGGCAGCTAGCCCTGGAAGCAGGATCATAAAGCTCATTTCGTATTTAACTGACCACACAGCCTGCCAGTCCGGCACCACAACCCAGTTGAAAGCAGAGGCAAATGTGACGACTACGAAGGAGACGAGAGTTCCGAGCAGGCAGGTTAGGGTTGAATACCGAAGAGTAGACCATCCTGCAAAATGGCTGCCTCCCATGGAATATACGACCCATCCGACGACGCCTACGAAAATAAGCAGCAGCGGCAGTAAATGTTGTCCGGCAAGTGTGAAAAAGGTCCATTTTCCGTTCGTGATCACAAGTAAAGCCCCAGCCAGCGCAATCACCATGCTGATTAGTGTATATTTCGGAGGCATTTTCCGGGTCATGATCCACACCATCGCAATGGAAATCATCGGCATTAGCACTTCCATTATAGAGGCTACCAGAGTACCTGCTGCCCCCATCGCGTGCTGTCCTTGGAAAACGGCCATATTATAAATGGTGAATCCCATGGTTCCGAAGAATAACAACGTCTTGCCCTTGCCCTCAAAGCGAAATGCTGTCCGTCCCTCTTTGAGCCACAATAGCACGACTAAAATGAGTGTAACCGATAAATAGCGCAAAAATGAAAAGTACAGTGGATTGATGTGTTGTAATGCAATGTGCGAAACCGGAAACATCGCTCCCCAGGACATACTGGCGATTAGGCATAATAAAGATCCGGTCATGATTTGTCTGTTCATGGTGTACAAAAGCTCCTCCTTGCCGGTCTCAGCGGACATATCTTATGGACACATCATAAAGGATAGGAAGCTGTTGGTAAAATGATTGAAAATAAACATTATGATCATTTAAAATGATAATAAGTGACAAGGCGCGTCAATTTTGATGGCCCCTTGTCCTTCACAATAAGGGGGAGCAGTAGTGGATCTGAACGATTTAAACATTTTCCAGACGGTGGCTGCGCATGGCAGTGTCAGCAAGGCTGCAGCCGAGCTTAGCTATGTCCAGTCCAATGTAACGGCCAGAATCAAGCTGCTCGAAAAGGAACTGCAAACGCCTTTATTTAATAGACATAAGCGGGGAATGATCCTCAATGCCGAGGGCAAGCGTCTGCTGCAATATACGAAAAGCATTTTATCGCAATTCGAGGAAATGAAACATGCGTTTCAGAATACCTCTGCACCTTCGGGGGTGCTGGAGATTGGCATTGTGGAGACTGTCATTGCCCTCCCGGCCATTTTACATGCTTACTATAGCAAGTACCCGGATGTCGAGTTGTCCCTCAAGGCAGGGGTTACAGAGTCTCTAGTGCAGGAGGTCGCAGAAATGCGGCTGGATGGAGCTTTTGTGACCGGGCCGGTTAAGCATCCGCTCATTGAACAGTTTGATGTATTTCAGGAAAAACTGGTCCTCGTATCCCAAGGAGATGACTTTTCTGTTGAGGATCTTACAACCCGTCCACTCCTGCTGTATAAAAAAGGTTGCGGCTACCGGGGACGGCTGGAAACTTGGCTCAAGATGGAGGGGATTATTCCCAAGCAGATTATGGAGTTTGGGACATTTGAGACAATTATCGGCAGCGTGGCGGCTGGTATTGGAATGACTGTTTTTCCCGAATCTTCGATCAGCGGGCTGGTGGGTCAAGGCCTTGTATGCGGTCATGCGATGCCTGAGCCGTACAATGAAGTAACAACGGTGTTTATCCGGCGTAAGGAAGCCTTTGTTACCAGTACTTTGCAGTCTTTTATAGATGAGATTATCACTCAGACAGAGGCGTAGCTTTATCGCTTGGGCTCGGTTACAATGAGAGGGATTTGATCTCATTTTTCTTCCTGAAGGAGGGCTATTATGTTTACAATATATCCGGCGGCTTCCCGATTCAGCTTCGATAAGGGCTGGCTGCGGGGGAGTCACAGCTTTTCATTCGCGGAGTATCAGGATGAGAACAATACAGCGTTTGGTCCTATGCGTGTCTGTAATGACGATGTCATCACACCGGGACGGGGCTTTGGGGCGCATCCGCACAGTGATATGGAGATTGTTTCGATTGTGCTGTATGGGGAACTGCGTCATGAAGACAACCGTGGACATGTAGCGGTGACCCGTTTTGGAGGCATTCAGCGAATGTCAGCGGGCCACGGCATCATTCATACGGAGCACAACGCTTCACAAACGGAGGATGTCAGTCTACTGCAATTGTGGTTTAGCCCGCATACGAGAGGCCTGAAACCGTCATATGAGGCTACAGCGTTCAATCCTGAGCGTCTTCACGGTCAGCTTCTGCCTGTCGTTGCCGGAAAGCGCGTACCAGGCACGGAGGGTGAAATAGCTGCAATCAACCAGGATTTAACGATTTATTTAAGCAAGCTTCAGCCTGGAGAGCAAGTAGAATTCACACAGGCCGAGGGTCGGCGCGTGTTCCTATTCGTCATCGAAGGCTCGCTGCGTGTGAACGGTGAACATATTCTGCAAGGACGCGATTCCGCTCGTATTGAGCAGGAGCCGAAGCTCTCACTGAAAGCAGAAGATTCTGTTTTTTATATGTTGATTGATTTGCCCTAAAAGGAGGTGCGCACAATGGCGCAGCAGGAAACATGGCTGATCAAGCATGCCGTCACGGGACGTAGCTTTGCTGACAGCCGCAAGCAGGTTTTCGATTGCCATTTGGAATCGGCGGACGGCGTGTTTCGCTTTACGCTTCAAGGACTGCCCCATGAGACGGCGGAGGCGATTGTGCGTTATAGCGGGGAGTTGAACGTATTTCGTTTTGTAACGCCGGTAGACGATGGACCCGTGGTGAAGCATTGGTATTACGTCACCCCGGAAAGCGTGGAATATCATGATCAGACAGATGAGCTTACGTTCAAAGCTAGTTCTGAGATTGAATACCATCCCGAGGAGTATTGGGGAGATTAATCATTCCTTTATAATAAATTTTCAGATTTATAATGGATTTCCGAAGACCCTGCATCATTGCAGGGTCTTTTTGTTATCCGTTCAACATGTTGAGTTCATTGGATACATAATCCTTTGCAGGCTGGTACATCCTATATGTCATATTATCTGTTCCGCTCATTCGTAAAGGGGGAATAACGATGAAGAAAGGGCGCTTTCCCAAGTTGCCGAAGCCACCGTGGAGCCGGAGAGCGATTCCAGCCGCAGACCGCAAAACACGAAATTCCATTGTGCCTAAAGGACTGCCTGAGTCTTCGTGGCTGGAACAGCCGCTACGTAGCAGTGTGGAAGACAACTTGATTGCTTTGCGTGATATTTTCAAGGATTGCTCTGATATCGTCTATCGAGAGCTCATGATTTCCCCTGAACGCAAAGGGTTGTTGGCTTATTTTGAAGGTACGGTAAAATCGGAGGATTTGCAGGATCATATCCTGCGGCCTGTCATTCTGGGCATGATGCTCAAGGACCCTGAAGTGAACGGCAAATTGGAGCCGCTGGATGAAACTCGTATCTCCATGTCCCAGACCAAAACGATGGACGAATGGAAGATGGTATCGGCAGCGATACTGGACGGCAATGCCGCCTTGTTCGTAGATGGCACGCCTCGTGCGTATATTTTTAGCGCCAAGGGGGGCGTCCGCCGTGGAGTGGAGGAACCGCAGACCGAATCGGTTATTCGTGGACCGCGTGAAGGATTCACAGAGACACTTCGCGTCAATACGGCACTGTTACGTTTCAAGCTGAAAACCTCCAAGCTCAAGATGTACAGCATGACCATCGGAACAGAAACTCAAACGAGCGTCGTCCTTACTTATATTGAAGGGATCATAGATCCGAAGCTGGTGGAGGATGTTAAAAAAAGGCTTAGCGATATTAAAATTGATGGTGTTCTGGAGACTGGATATATTGAGGAACTGATTGAGGATCATCCGTTCTCGCCGTTTCCGCAAATGGAATACACCGAACGTCCTGACACCGTCACTGCGCAATTATTGGAAGGACGTTTTGCTATTTTTGTAGACGGAACGCCCTTTGCCCTGATTGGGCCAGTCACGATGTGGCAGATGATGCAAGCGAGCGAAGACTATTATGAGCGTTTTTTTATCAGTAATATGGTGCGCTGGATTCGTTTTCTTTTTCTCATATTGGCTCTCTTTCTGCCTGCATTATATGTAGCGGTGACGACCTATCATCATGATATGCTGCCGACGACGCTTATTTTGAGTATTGCGGCAGCACGTGAGTCTATCCCTTTCCCCGCTTTGGTGGAAGCACTGATGATGGAAATTTCCTTTGAGGCGTTACGAGAAGCGGGGATTCGTCTCCCCAAAACGGTCGGTCAGGCTGTCAGTATCCTTGGAGCGCTCGTCATCGGGCAGGCCTCTGTACAAGCGGGGATTGTATCGGCACCGATGGTTATTATCGTGTCGCTCACAGGTATTGCGTCGTTTACCATCCCGCGTTTTAACTTTGCCATCACAGTTCGTCTGCTACGATTTCCAATTATGCTGATGGCGGGATTATTCGGATTGTTTGGGATCATTATTGCGACAACGCTGATTGCTACGCATCTAACCAAGCTAACATCGTTTGGTGTTCCTTATATGAGCGGATATAGCCCGTACAACCATATGGATCAAAAGGATATCGTCGTTCGTGCGCCTTGGTGGAAAATGACTAAACGTCCTTCCTGGATTGGTAAAGACAACAACAAACGAGCGAAGGAAAAGATGAATGGATCGCCTACAACCGAGGAGGGATGGTGATGAAGCCCAAATCCGATGCACAACAAATACGTAAAGCGGCTGTGCTCTGTTGTTTGCTGCTTTGTTCTGTTCTTTTGGGAGGATGCTGGGATCGCCGCGAAGTGAACGATGTGGCCTTTGTGATGGGCACGGGTCTGGATAAAGAAGGCGATCAATACCGGGTAACGATGCAAATCGCTTTGCCCGGACAACTTGGATCTTCGGGCAGTACAGGAGGAGGGGGAGGTACAAGTGGTACGAAATCCTACTACCTGGAGTCCAAAACAGGCCCAAGCTTCCGGGGAGCAAGCACCGAGGAACAGCGTGCGGTTTCGCGAACGCTGAATTACTCCCATCGACGGGTGCTGCTGTTCGGTGAGACGCTGGCGCGGGAAGGGATTAACAAAATGATGGATGTACTGGCGCGTATTCCGCAAAACCGTCTGTCTTCCCTGGTTGTTATTACGAAGGGATCAGCGATGGAAGTGCTTCAGGCAGATGCCCCGATTGAGCAATATCCGGCAGAAATGGTGCGTGAGCTCAACTATTCCTATATGAAAAAACCTCGTTCTGTTAAGCTGCTGATAAATTCCGTCCTGCTGGATGGCATTGACCCGGTGGTGCCGGTGATGTCTCTGGTAAAGAACGGGCCCTCTGGTCTTAAAGACAAGAAGACGAATATTCAGGTCGACGGACTGGCTGTATTTCGCAAAGACAGGTTAACAGGGATTATAGATAACCATCTAAGTCGGTTTCTGCTTTTGGGTATGGAGCAAGCCAAGGAGACAGAAATATTTATCCCTCCTCCCAAAGGTACGGGTTATTTATCTGTACATCTCATCGAAAATAATGTCCATATCAAGCCATATATTCGTGGGAACGATATTCGCATGAACGTTCATATGAACTGCAATGGGAATGTGAAGGAGAATGAGACAAATTTCGATATTTCCCATGAGGAAAATTTGAAGTGGCTGGAGCGGCAGGTTGCTGAGGAAATCAAGAGGGAGCTAGGAGAGGCTGTTCGGGTGATTCAGCAAAAGTATCATTCAGACGTGCTTGGTTTGGGTCGGGCTATCATTACGAGTCTCCCGGATGAATGGGAACGGATTAAACCTCAATGGGATCAACTGTATCCCAAGGTGGAGGTTACTATAGATCCGGTCGTGCATATTGAAAATATCGGTGCGGTCACCAAACCATTCGGGGTCAAAAAGGAGCAAATCCAGAATGAATAAAGTATTTCTATTACCTTTATTGCTGGCTATGCTCTTCATGTATCTGATTGATCGCAAAAGTATTAGGGATGCACCTGCCGTCAATCGCTGGATCTCACGCGTATTGTATGTCATTAGCATTGGTATCTGGATTTACGGAACATCAACGAAGAGCACTGTTTATGTGGCTACATGGCTGGCCCGTTTTATTGACATGTGGCTCCCCCCTACGTTGTAAATCGTGTAATGGATGCCTGCGGGCAAAAGGAGGATGTACCTGCATGCGACAGTTCACAACCAGACAAATCGTGCTGCTTGGTGTATTGATGGAGGTCGGTATTACCCTTGTACATGCTCCGGCGCAGGCAGCAGATTACGCGAATCAACATGCCTACTGGACCTGTGTAATTGCAGCTATCGTGCTATGCTTGCCGATTTGGGCGATGTTGAGACTCAAGCGGCGTTTTCCTGATCAGGACCTGATGCAGGCCATGGTAAGCTCTCACCCTGTGCTAGGACGTATGCTGCTTGCAGTCTACCTTATTTTATTTCTGATCATTTTTGCACGGGATTTGAGAATTATCACGGATTTGGTGGAGGTTGTACTTTTGCCGCTGACTCCGATAGTTATCGTATCTCTTATTTTGCTTTTGACTCTGGCATTTATGGCCAAAGGCGGAATAAGCACCATCGTCAATATGGGGGAGATTTTTGTACCATTGTTGATTCTGACGCTGCTGACCATGCCGCTTTTTTTCGGGCGTAATATGGATTTTTCGGTACTGAGACCCTATTTACATCCGGAAGTAGAGGGAGTGATCAAGGGCAGCTGGCGCATGCTGGGATATATGGCCGATATCATGATGGTTCCCTTTGCGATTTCTGGGAAGAGCTATAATGGGCGTAGTGCGTGGTATGGGCATTTGCTCGGAACCGCATTCCTGACCATGCTGGTGTTGCTGTCGGAGTTGGTTATTGGTGTTCCTATCTTGTCCCGGCTATTTTATCCATCCTATGAACTAGTGCGTCAATTGCAGCTAACGGACTTTCTGGATCGGTTCGACTTGTTCGTGGCAGCACTGACTGTACCGACCTTTCTTACGAAGATTGGGGTTGATCTGTACGTTACCAGTTTGGCGGTAAAGCGTATGTTTGCCCATGCATGGGGGAGTCTGATGGTTTGGCCCGTAGGTTTGTTAGGTTACGTCTGCTCGTTTATGCTGTTCTCCAATATCGTGCAAATTTATGATTTCAGCCGGGAGTGGACCGTGGTGATGATCATTTTTTTTGTTATCATGCCCTTGTTGCTATGGATGTTGCTCCGATCCAAATCTAAAGGAAGAGGCGGAGATGATAAGGCATTTAACGGAGAGCGGGATAGCAGTAGTCAGAAAGAAAGCCAGCATGGAGGCAGAACAGGACACGACCACTTATAAGATTACTGTATTTATCGGAAAAGTAATTCTTATTTGTCTTTTACCCCTCTGATTGTATACTTGGTAGAAAGAAATATGACTTCTACAAGGGAGGCAACAGAATGGCACAACGCATGGCAGGTAAGAGAGTCGCTCTTGCTGGTCCCCGTAAAGCAGAAGAAATGGCGCTGCTAGTTGTGAAGATGGGGGGTGAGCCAGTACATCGCCCGGCCCAGGGCACCGTTTTTTTGGATGATATCGAGCTGCGCAACGCTGTTGTATCGTGGGTGAAGCACCCTCCGGACTGGTACATCTTCACAACAGGTATGGGGCTGGATGCCCTGCTCGATATGGCAGAGGATATGGGCGTTGCCGAGCAGATTATGGAGTTGCTGCAATCCTCCAACATTGCAGCGCGGGGCTACAAGACGGTCAATGGACTCAAAAAGCGTGGCTTTACGCCAGCAGTACGAGACGAGGACGGAAGTTTGATCGGATTGACAGGAGCTTTCGCCCCATACGATCTGAAGGGGAAGGAAGTACTGTTGCAACTGCATGGCGATCCAGCTCCACGGTTGGTAAAGTGGCTGGACGAGCAGGGGGCAGTGACCCGCCAGGTACTTCCTTATAAGCATATCCCACCTGAGGAAGCAAAATTGCAGGCGTTACTGGAGGATGTTATCCATCGTAATGTTGATGCTGTTACGTTCACAAGTGGTCCGCAAATCCGATTTTTGGCCCAATATGCCAGAGAGCAAAATCGAATCGAGGATTTACTGGAAGCTTTTCGTGAGGATGTGATTGCTGTATCCGTAGGGAAGGTGACTGCACAGTCCATTGTGGAAGAAGGGATTGACCGAGTCGTGTTTCCAACCGAAGAGCGTATGGGCGCGATGATGGTGGAGTTGGGTAAATATTTTGAACATAACGATTCGGTGCATGGCTGTGGTCTGAAGATCGTGAATGGTCATTGAAATGAGATCAAAATTATAAATGCAGTATGCTAAAAAATGAACTTATATTTTGGGATACAGAGTAAAATAAAGATAAGGGCCTACGAGGTCTTTATCTTTTTTTGTTGGACATGCATCGACAAAGATTTTTGTTATAGCGAAAATGTTTATCTAATATAATGAATAAGTTTCGATGCATGATACTTAGGACAGGAGCTGAGACGTTAATGAATTCTATTTGCGTATTTGCCGGGTCCAGACCTGGACATTCATCGGTATATGTTGAGGCTGCAGGCAAGCTGGGGGAAGCCATGGCTCGCCATCATATCCGTCTGATCTATGGTGGCTCTAGCAGGGGGCTGATGGGAGAGGTGGCGGATGGAATGCTGGCGGGTGACGGTCAGGTCACTGGCATTATGCCCACCCTGTTATTTGATGCAGAGATCATTCATCGGGGAGTTACCGAATTTATTGAGGTAGCAAGCATGCATGAGCGCAAAGCGGCAATGAGCGAGATGGCCGATGCGTTTATCGCCCTTCCGGGTGGCTTGGGAACCTTCGAGGAGCTATTCGAGGTATTGTGCTGGGCGCAAATCGGGATTCATCGCAAGCCCATTGGGCTGTTGAATGTGAATGGATATTTTGACCCGTTAGTAGAAATGGTGCGTCATAGCGTGCAAGAAGGGTTTACCGGGGCTGAGCACCCAGCGTTATTAAGTATCTCTGCGGACCCGGACGAATTGCTACATATGTTAAAAAATAAAGCAGAGAACTTGAAATAAAGCGTTTTTCGTGCTTGCACAACTGATTGAGGCAAGGTTATGATAAGACCCATAATCAAATAGCGGACAGACAAGGTGCCTTTGCGGTTGAGCAAAGGGTAACAGGGAATCGGGTGCAAATCCCGAGCGGTCCCGCCACTGTAAGGAAGAGGATTTTTTAAAATGGTCACTCGTGAAAAACGGGGAAGACGAAAGAATCCGTTGATGCCAAGCCAGGAGACCTACCTTGATCTGTATGCACCGTTAACCTTCGCGGAGAGGATGGTGTACGAAATCAGGAAATCAGGCACACGTTGCTTTTTCCATGTTGGCTAGAGGTTTGCGTGGATATGAACGTGCAGCAGCGTTTGAAGCGTAAACAGTCAGATGGAAAACAACGGCAGGCTGGAGGAAGACAAATAGTGTCTTCTTACGCTGTTTGTTCGTCTGATGAGAGATGCGTACATAGAAACCCCATCCGGGCAGGATGGGGTTTTTTGAGTTACACGATGTGCATAAATCATTGAAATAGATAGCATAGCTGCCCTGAAAAGGATGAATAGGAGGAGCACGATGAGCCGATTAGGAAAATTGCTGGTGATTGGATTTGGACCAGGAGATATGGAACATATCACAAAACGGGCGCTGGATGCGCTGGCCGAAAGTGAGGTCATTATCGGCTACAATACCTACGTTGATTTGATCCGTCCGTTGTTGAACGGACAGGAGATTGTACGCACAGGGATGACAGAGGAAGTGAGCCGTGCGCAGGAGGCGGTTCGCCAAGCAGAGATGGGCAAGAAGGTAGCTGTCATTTCCAGTGGAGATGCGGGAGTCTATGGTATGGCAGGACTGGTGTATGAGGTACTGATGCAAAAAGGCTGGCGACGCGAGGACGGAGTTGAGGTAGAAGTCGTACCGGGGATTTCGGCTATTCAGTCCTGTGCTTCACTGTTGGGGGCGCCAGTTATGCATGATGCGTGCACGATCAGTCTGAGTGATCATCTAACCCCATGGGAAACGATTGTGAAGCGCGTAGAAGCAGCGGCTTCGGCCGATTTTGTGATTGCATTATACAACCCGCGCAGTGGTCGGCGTACCCGCCAGATTGTGGAGACGCAGTCCATTTTGCTGCGTTACCGCGATCCGCAAACTCCAGTCGGGTTGGTGAAAAGTGCTTATCGTGAACGTCAGCAAGTTATTGTAACGACGCTGGAAGATATGCTCAACCATGACATTGGGATGCTGACGACTGTAATCATCGGCAATTCCTCGACGACGGTGTATGACGGCTTGATCGTGACTCCGCGCGGATATCAGCGCAAATACACATTAGATGCGACCGAGCAGGCACTCAAGCCGCACCAGCGTCTCCGCACGGAAGCGGAGCCGTGGTCGCTGGGCGCACAAGAGGATACACCGCAGGCAGGCGCAGCACCGACTACGCCCGCTGGACCCTCCGCGAGCGGCGCTGCGGTTGCGACGCAGGCACGCCCGCAAGCGATGGCTGCCGTGCAGGCAACGACTGCGGTGCAAACCGGCGCAGCCCCAGCATCGCTGGCAGCAGAGGCACTAAGCCGCCTCGCTGTTGGCGGCAAGCTGCCTGGTGCAGCCAACGCTCGCTGGAGCGGGCAAGCGCCTACCGCCGAGAGCACCGCCGGAACGTCAGCGGTGGCCGGAGCGGGGGCTACAGCCGGGACGGCGACAGGCGGCTTTGGCAAGCCTGCGCTGTTTGAGGTGGGCGTTTCCCCGGGTGTGGGAAACAAGAAGTTCACCGCTCGCCAGATGGCGCTGCTCGCCGAGGTAGCGGGTGATGACGGCGAGTTGGAATACACGCCAGATCATCAGATCGTGCTGCGTGTACCGTGCGCAGATCCCGAGGAACTGGTCGGACGGCTGCGGGATGAACGATTCATCGTCATGCCGATTGGCGATGTGTTTAAGGTGAAGGCGTGCGACTTCTGTAATATGGAGAAGGATGACGCTGTACCTGTGGCTGAGCATCTACAGGTTGTACTTGGCGGATTACAGGCACCCAAGGAAACGAGTATTGCATTGAACGGATGCGGTATGGCTTGCTATGGAGCGGTGCTGGAGGATATCGGAATCGTCTATCGCAAGGGAGGATACGATCTCTTCCTCGGCGGCAAAAAATTCGGCCGCAATGCTCATGCCGCTCAGCCTGTAGCGGAAGGGATTCCAGGTGATCAGATTACTGACATCGTGGAGAATGTTATCGCTGAATATAAGGAAAAAGGGCACCCGAACGAGCGTTTTCATAAATTTTTTAAACGTGTAGGTGTCGTTGCGGGTTTCCGGCATGAAGATGCACCAGCAACGGTAGAAGTGAATGCGGTTTGTGGTGATTAATGGACTGAAGGCCTGATGAACTGAATACAAGCATATATATAAAATAGGGCGTCATGCAGGTTATCCCTATTAAAGAGGAGGAAAAAACAGCAGTGGATGCAATATTGTTGGTTGGACATGGAAGTCGGGACCCGGAGGGGAACCAGGAATTGCTGGAATTTGCACAGGCAGTGGCAGACCGGGTACCGGATATGTGCGTGGAAACCTGTTTCTTGGAGTTGGCACGTCCCAGCATTGCTGATGGGATGCAAACATGTATGGAGAAAGGGGCGACGCGTGTCGTTCTTATTCCGATTATCTTGTTCGCAGCGGTACATGCCAAAATTGATATTCCGATGGCTATTGACCAGGCAAAGGCGAAATATCCGCAGGTGGAATTTGTATACGGACGTCCGATTGGTGTTCACGAGAAAATCGTCAGCATTCTGCAAAGCCGCTTGAAAGAGGCACGTCCGGTTGCAATTCCAGCGGGAATGAATAGTGCTGTAGAGGCATTTGCCGAGGTATCCGACGAAGAAACGGCGGTACTTGTATTAGGACGCGGAAGTAGCGATCCAGATGCGAACAGTGACTTTTTCAAAATCACCCGTATGCTGTGGGAGCAGCTTTCTTATACGTGGGTAGAGAGCAGCTTTATCGGTGTGACGCAGCCTTCTTTTCCCGATGGATTGGAGCGTTGTGTACGATTGGGGGCCAAAAAGATTATCGTGCTTCCCTATTTTCTGTTCACGGGTGTGCTGATTAAGCGCATCGGAGAAATGACCCAGGAATTTGCCGAGGCTCATCCTGCATTACAAGTGGAGATGGGCGGATATTTTGGTTTCCATCCCCAATTGATTGAACTGGTGCTGGAGCGAGCTAAGGAAGGCTTGTTTGGCAAGGTTACGGCCAATTGTGATAACTGCCAGTTCCGTCTGGAGGCACAGGAGCACCACCATCATCACCACGACCATGACCATGGCCACGATCACGATCATGATCATGATCACCATACACACAGCCACGATCACACTCATGAGCATGTCCATGCTCAAAGCCATGATGACCATGATCACCATCACGAGCATTCACATACGCCATCTGTAGTGAACGGAAGCGGGCAGGTGAAGGGCTCATGATATTCATGCTATGCGGAACGAGCGACGCTAGGGAATTGGCGCTGCAAATCCGTGACAATGGCTTTAACGTATTGACCTCGGTCGTAACCGAAAGCGCGGCAGCCAGCTTGTCCGAAGCGGGACTAGACGTACGTACAGGCCGAATGACAGCCGATGAAATGAGTGCAATGATTCGGGAGCAGGGAATACTGGCCGTCGTTGATGCCAGTCATCCTTTTGCAGAAGAAGCACATGCGAATGCGATGACAGCCGCTCGCGTATCCGGAGTTCCTTATATTCGCTACGAGCGGGCGGGACTGGTGTATGACAATCATCCGTTGCTCCACATCGTGTCTTCCTATGAAGAGGCCGCATTAGAAGCGAAGCAACTCAAAGGCTCTGTAATGCTTACGACAGGCAGTAAGACGCTCGGCACGTTCACCAAGCATTTACTCGGAGACCCGGAGATTCGTCTGGTTGCACGCATGCTTCCGCGCTTGGACAATATGGAGAAATGCGGCGAGCTGGGCATGGAGCAAAAAAATATTATTGCCATGCAGGGACCCTTTTCCCGCGAGATGAATGAAGCATTGTACAAGCACTATGGCACGACCGTGATGGTCACCAAGGAAAGCGGACGCACGGGAGCAGTGGATGAAAAGGTTCAATCTGCATTGGAGCTGGGGATTCACGTACTTTTGATTTCCAGGCCGGAAGTGGAATTCGGCACAGTATTTGATCATTTCGACGGAGTGATTGACGCTCTGCGTATAGACAAAGAGGAGTCTGTGCTTTAAGACATAAGCCTATGAAGCTGGTCGGTCCAGTCAATCCGATGAATTCAGAACGATTTCTGGCGTGTATTTAAAATATAGTCATCTTAAAATGTGCAGTTTTTGTGTAGAGGTGTTTGTAACTCCTTAACATGAATGTCATTTTCCCTATATAAGACGAACTTGAAAAATGAACATAAAACGGAGTAGTCGGAATGGTGCTGTACAAGCGTAGCGGTCGCTTTTGTCCCCGGATTTCTACGCTGATCATAGGTTTTATTCAAGGAATCCGGGGGCGGTGGCGATGGGAAGCACCATCCGACTGCGTAGTGGAACAATAGGTAACTTTAATGTTCTAAGCTAATTTAATTTTCTAATTTTCCATAAGGGAGTGGTCGATACGATGGATTTTAAAACAGATTTCAAACCGCTAACGGTACAGCCGCAGGAGATTGAGGGCAAAAGCTTCGAGATGATCACTGAAGAACTGGGAGAGCATCCTTTTACAGCAGAGCAATATCCCGTTGTACAGCGTGTCATTCATGCATCTGCTGATTTTGAGCTGGGCCGCAGCATGGTGTTTCATCCAAAAGCGATTGAAGCCGGGGTTGCAGCTATTCGCGCAGGGCAGCAGGTAGTGGCGGATGTGCAAATGATTCAAGCGGGGCTGAGCAAGGATCGTATCCGTCAATTTGGTGGGGATGTGCATGTGTACATATCTGACCCTGATGTCATGGAAGAAGCGAAAAGGCTGAATACGACACGTGCCATTATTTCGATGCGCAAAGCGATTCAGGCGGGTGAAGGCGGTATCTATGCCATTGGTAATGCACCGACAGCGTTGCTGGAGTTAATTCGTCTGGTAAAAGAAGGAGCGGCTAAGCCCGGACTGGTAATTGGCATGCCCGTAGGCTTCGTCTCGGCGGCAGAATCCAAGGACGAGCTGCGCAAGCTGGATATTCCGTTCATTACGAATATTGGACGCAAGGGCGGCAGTACAATTGTCGTAGCAGCATTGAATGCGATCTCCTTAATGGCTGTCCGCTAGATGCGGTTGTCCGTTTGCTGTATCATGAAATGAATTGGAACATGATCAGCAGAAGAGGTTAAGGAGGAATTGGCATGGAAAAGGAAGCGGCGTCCGTTGACAGGCCCAAACGGATGAAAAGCGGTGAAGCTCCCGCACCGGACAAGCCAATGCGGTCAGGCTTTACGACTGGAGCTTGTGCGGCTGCAGTGGCCAAAGGAGCGGTACAACTGCTCATCACGGGCATTCCGCCGAAGGAAGCAGTGATATCGCTGCCCGCGGGCTTTGATCATGCGTTTGAGCTGATCGAGCCTGTGTTGGACGCGGACGAAGCTTCCTGCACGACGATCAAGGACGGTGGCGATGATCCAGATGCCACGCATCAGGCGAAAATTATCGCGTCCGTTAGCTGGCGCGAGGAGCCGGGCATTGAGCTGGACGGTGGCATCGGCGTGGGGCGGGTAACAAAGCCCGGTCTGCCTGTGCCTGTCGGGGAAGCAGCGATTAATCCGGTGCCGCGCCGGATGATTACGGAGGCTGTGACAGGCGTGCTTGAGGAGCATGGATCGGCCAAAGGTGTCCGTGTCGTCATCAGCGTACCGGACGGTGAAGAAATTGCCAAGAAGACGTTGAACGGGCGACTTGGCATTCTTGGCGGTATTTCCATACTAGGTACGCGTGGTGTGGTCGTTCCGTTTTCCACGTCAGCTTATAAAGCCAGTGTCGTGCAGGCCATATCGGTTGCGCAAGCGATGAACTGCCAGGAAATAGTCCTGACCACAGGTGGCAGTAGTGAAAAATATGCGATGCAAATGTACGATCAGCTGACGGAAGAGGCCTTTATTCAGATGGGGGATTTTGTCGGCTTTGCCATTAAGCACGGGAAACGGCTGGGAATGAAAAAGATTATTCTCGTCGGTATGCCCGGCAAGCTGTCGAAGGTAGCTCAAGGTGTCATGATGGTTCACTCCAAGAGCGCTCCGGTGGACTTTGGCTTTTTGGCTGAGGTCGCACGTGAAGCAGGTGTGGACGAGTCGCTTGCAGCGGCAGTGGCAGAGGCAAATACAGCTACGCAGGTGGCGGATATGATGACCGAAGCGAATGCGCTGAGCTTTTTTGAAAAGCTGTGTACCTATGGATGTCAGCATTGTCTGGATCATGCAGGTGGTGGAATTGTCGTGGAAATGGTACTGGTAACGATGAAAGGGAACGTGCTGGGGAGGGCGAGAGTCGGTGAGTAGAGTGATTCGTGTCATTGGTATCGGTGAAAATGGAGCGGCAGGTCTGTCGCAGGAGACGCTGGAGCACATTGAGCGTGCCGACCTGCTGGTTGGTGGAGAACGCCAGCTAGCCTTTTTCAAGGCATTCGCAGGGGAAAAACGAGCATTAAAGAGCGGCTTATCTGCCGTGGTAGAAGAATTGGGACGGTTGCGCAAGGACAAGGATATTGTCGTGCTTGCGTCAGGCGATCCGCTTTTTTTTGGAATTGCAGGTTATTTGTCTGCCAAGCTGGGGGCTGAACATCTGGATATTTTGCCGCATCTCAGCTCGGTTCAGCTGGCGTTTGCGCGTCTCGGTGAAAGCTGGCAGGATGCGGTGCTGGAAAGCGTACACGGCCGTCCGATGACCGGATTGGCGCAGCGGATTGACGGACAGAACAAGGTCGCGCTGCTGACGGATGACCGAAATCATCCCGCCGCCGTCGCTGCCTATCTGCTGCATTATGGCATGACGGAATATGATGCCTTTGTCGGCGAGCATTTGGGCGGACCGGATGAGGCCTATCAGCATTATACGCTGGAAGAGATGGCGCAGAGAACGTTCCAACCATTGAATGTGGTTATTTTACGCCGCCGTAAGGGAGAAGACGTGCCTGCAATTCGTCGGGGATTTGGCTTCGAGGATGCAGAATTTCACCAGCGCAAGCCGGAAAAAGGGCTGATCACGAAGCGTGAAGTACGCGTATTCAGCTTGTCCGAGCTACGTCTGACAGAGCGAAGCATCGTATGGGACATCGGCGCAGGCTCCGGCTCTGTAGCTGTGGAATGTGCGCGCCTGGCCAAGTACGGGCAAGTATTTGCTATTGAAAAGAACGAAGGTGATCTGGCTAATGTCGAAGCAAACAAAATCAAATTCCGTACCGATTTCCCGGTCATTCATGCCAAAGCGCCTGCCGGATTGGAAGATCTGCCAGACCCGGATGCGGTGTTTATCGGTGGGAGCGGGGGAGAATTGGCTGAGCTGATTCGTCTGTGCGCTTCCCGTCTGCGTAAGGATGGACGAATTGTAGTGAATGCTGCAACGATTGAGACGCTGCATGACGGTATGAAGGCGATGCAAGCAGCAGGACTCGATACTTCGGTGACGTTACTGCAAACAGCGCGTAGCAAGCCGATTTTGAATATGACTCGTTTTGATGGACTCAATCCGATATATGTTATTACAGGACAGCCGGTGGTGGACGTGGCTGATGAAGTAGCAGGGGAGTAAGCTGGTAATTCAAGAGGGGGAGAGAGACAGCATGAATACAGCGGCAACAGGAACACTTTACGGCGTAGGCGTGGGGCCGGGTGATCCCGAGCTGATTACAGTCAAGGCGTATCGCATGATTCAGGAATGTGCAGTTGTGGCTTATCCGAAGAAACGCCGGGGAGGTAAGTCGTATGCTCACGAGATTGTGGAGTTGTACGTCAATCCGGAGGAAAAGGAGATGCTGGGACTCATTTTTCCAATGACCAAGGACCCGGTTGTACTGGAGCGTGAATGGAACAAAACGGTGGTTGCTTGCTGGGAGGCACTGAGTCAAGGCAAGGATGTAGCCTTTGTCACAGAGGGAGACCCTAATCTGTACAGTACCTTTATTCATTTGGCACGGCTCATGAAGGATCTCCATCCTGAGGTGCCGATTGTATCTATTCCGGGCATTTCGTCTGTGTTGGGGGCGGCGGCAGCGCTGGAATTGCCTTTGGCAGACGGAGATCAGCAGGTCGGTATTATTCCGGCTACGGATGATCGGGAAGCGATGAAGCGGGCGATTGAGAATCACGATACGGTCGTGTTTATCAAGGTTGCCAAGGTGCTGGATTTGATTTTGGATGTGCTGGATGAACTCAATCTTGGGGGCCGTGCATCTGTCATTACCAAGGTCACTTCTCCTTATGAAATGGTATGGCGCAACGCACGTGAGCTGCGCGGACAGGAACTTGAATATTTGAGTTTAATGGTGGTGAGCAAATGACGTTGGAGCCAAAAGTATATATCGTAGGAGCAGGTCCCGGCGACCCGGAGCTGATTACTGTCAAAGGCTCCCGGATTCTACGCACGGCCGATGTGGTATTGTACACGGATTCACTCGTGAACGACGAGTTGATTGCCACGGCCAAACCAGAGGCGCAGGTACTGCAAAGCTCAGGCATGGATCTGGAGCGGCAGGTCGAGATTATGAGCGAGGCTGTGCAGGCTGGACGCAGTGTAGCTCGCGTACATACAGGCGATCCGGCAGTGTACGGTGCCATTTTGGAGCAAATGGTGTTGCTGAAGCAGCGCGGAGTAGCATACGAAATCGTGCCGGGCGTCAGCTCGGTCTTTGCTTCTGCGGCCGTGTTGGGTGCAGAGCTAACTGTGCCTGACCTGACGCAGACCGTCATTCTGACGCGTGCCGAAGGCCGTACACCTGTACCGGATCGGGAAAAGCTGCGTGATTTGGCATCCCATCACTGCACAGTGGCCTTATTCCTCAGTGCAACGCTGGCGAAGAAGGTAGTCGTTGAGTTTCTGGCGGCAGGCTGGAGTGAGGACACACCTGTAGCGGTTGTACAGCGAGCGACCTGGCCGGATCAAAAGATCGTACGCACGACGCTTGCCCAATTGCCAGCTGATCTGCGTGCAGCAGGCATTACGATGCATGCCATGATTCTGGCAGGCTGGGCGCTGGACCCTGGACTGGTGGACAAGGACGCGCATCGTTCCAAGCTGTACGACAAGTCGTTCACCCATGGCTACCGGAAGGGAGTGAAGCCCGGTGAGTAATCCGTTTGCCGCTGTGGCGATCACGAAGCATGGAGTGGAAATGGTCCGCAATTTGGGAGCCAGCTTTCCGGGCACGGATGTGTATTACATGTCCAAGTTTGAGCGTGGCGACGAGCAGGAGCGTGGCATTCAGTTGTTCGAAGGCTCGGTCAAGCTGATTTTGCCGGATTTATTTAAACAATATAACGGAATTATTTTGTTTATTTCTCTCGGTGCAGTAGTTCGTATGATTGCACCAATTTTGGTGGATAAAAAGGTAGACCCAGCGGTAGTTGTCATTGATGATCGCGGCGAGCATGTCATTAGCGTATTGTCTGGCCATTTGGGTGGCGCCAATGAATTGACCCGCCATGTAGCGGCTGTACTAGGCGCACGTGCTGTAATCACGACTGCATCAGACGTGCAGGGCACGATTCCGGTGGACATGTTTGGTCGGGAATTGGGTTGGGTGGTCGATAGCTTCGACAAGGCCACTCCTGTGAGCGCCGCTGTTGTGAACGAGGAGCCTGTTGCGGTCATACAAGAGACAGGCGAACGGAACTGGTGGCGTTATGACAAGCCTGTACCTGGACATATCAAGGTATATGCTTCGACGGCAGAAGCATTACAAGAACCATTTAACGCCGCGTTGGTCGTGAGTGACCGTTTATTGGAGCCGGAGGAAGAGGAGCAGCTTCTTTCTAATGGCGTGCTGTACCGTCCGAAAAGCTTGGTGCTTGGCATCGGCTGCAACCGTGGGACTGCATTAGAGGAGCTGGAGGCGGGTGTGCTGGACACCTTGCAAGAGCTGCGTTTGTCCGTGAAAAGCGTACGGAATATTGCCACTATTGATCTGAAAAAGGACGAAGAGGGCTTACTTGCTCTTTGCGCCAAATACGGTTGGGAACTGGTGACGTATACTCCGTCAGAGCTGAATACGGTGCAGCTTCCCAATCCATCGGAAACCGTCTTCAAATACACTGGCGCATATGGGGTCAGCGAACCATCAGCCCTGTTGTCTTCATGTGCAGACCATTGGTTGCTGGAGAAGAAAAAAAGCGGCAATATGACGTTGTCTGTAGCGCGGGTTTCCTATGACTGACGTCATGAAGCAGGCTGTACAGTCTGATCCATCTGCCGCTACGCGCAGAAGCCGTATTGTTGTTGCTGGCACAGGCAGCGGTGCAGGCAAAACGACTGTTACACTCGGGCTGATGAAGGCGTTCGCCGATAGCGGCCTGCGAGTGCAGGGTTTTAAGTGCGGACCGGATTATATTGATCCGACCTATCATACTGCCGCGACCGGGACTTCTTCCCGTAATCTGGATTCATGGATGACCTCACCAGATACGGTGCGTGAAATCTTTATCCGTGCTTCCGAAGGCGCGGATATTTCCGTGATTGAAGGTGTCATGGGGCTATATGACGGCAAGGACCCACTCAGCAACACCGGCTCGACCGCTGAGATCGCCATGCTGACGGACAGCCCTGTATTGCTGGTGGTCGACGTGCGCAGTATGGCACGAAGCGCCGCCGCTATTGTGCTCGGCTTTCAGCGCTTGGAGCCCAAGCTGCGCATTGTGGGCGTAATTGTGAATCGCTGCGGTAGCCAAGGGCACTATGGCATCGTCAAAAAGGCGATTGAGCAGGAGTGCGGCATCCCCGTGCTCGGCTGGCTAAAGCGTGATGACGGGCTGGATATTCCCGAGCGTCATCTGGGCCTGGTACCCGCTGTGGAACGCGGCGAGCTGGAGCCGCTTTTCCAACGGGCGGCAGAGCTGATCCGTGCGGGTACGGATCTGGATGCACTGCGGGCATTGGCAGATTCGGCTCCGCCGCCCAGCCCGCCCGAGCACCCATTATTTTCCCCGGATCGGCTTCCATCAGCAGGGCATGAAGCTGATACCGAGGAACGTCCCGTCATCGCCGTCGCCAGAGACGCGGCGTTCAATTTTTACTACCCGGAAAATATGGATTTGCTACGTCAGGCGGGAGCAGAGATTGTCTATTTCAGTCCTCTGGCGGGAGAACGCGTACCTGAGCAGGCAAGCGGCCTATACCTGGGCGGCGGTTTCCCCGAAGAGTTTGCCGCAGATATCGCTGCAAATACGGGCTTTTTGGAAGATATCCGCAACGCGGTGAGCCGGGATATGCCAGTATTCGCCGAATGCGGCGGTTATATGGTACTGGCACGGACACTTACGGATCGTATGGGTAATGCCCATCACATGGCCGGGGTTATTCCGTCGGACGTCCGCATGCAAGAGAAACGGGCCGCACTGGGATACCGGGAAGCAACCGCTTTGCAGGATTGCTTGCTGCTGGAGGCTGGAGAGACCATTCGGGGACATGAATTTCATTATTCTGTCATGCACTATGATGAATCATCCGCCCCCTACTCCTATGCCTATCAAACCAAGGGAATGCGTGGTCTCCAGAGCGAGGGCTATGCGAAAGGGAACCTTTTGGCAGCTTACACGCATATTCATCTCGCTTCTCTTCCCAAGGCGGCAGCACGCTGGGTAGAACAATGCCGGGCTTACGGTCAATAGTTTTGCAAACGAGTCTACTACTTCATATAAACAAAAAAACCGGGTCCCCTAAAGGGTCCGGCTTTTCTAAATATCAATAGACTTAAACCTTACATAGTTTGGAAGCGTATACATTACTTTTTTGGTGATTCGCTTACATGAGCTTTTTCAGCTGGGAAATCCTTCCCTGACTCACACCAAGCATGGAGGCGAGTTGTTTTTGTGAAGATGCTGGATGTTCTTCCATAAGCTCTCTCATTTTCTCCAAAATAACATCTGTGCGCTGATAAATTTTTTTCATATGCATATTTTGCTTAAGTGGGGGTGAATGGGTTTCAGTCGCGGTGACCGGAAGTAAATCTTCCGTTTTCATCGAGGCTGCACATTCATCGCAGATAAACTGATCTTTAAAGTAGGTGTTGGTATCAACCGCACCGCAAAAAATACAATTGGTTGATTTGTACTTACGGAGCATGAGTGTCTGGTCTTCAATAAAAAACTCTAATGGATCGCCGATGTCAATCTCCATCGTCATGCGCAACTCTTTAGGTAGCACAATTCGCCCCAAGCTGTCCAAGGGCCGGGTCATTCCAGTCCTTTTCATTCATGCAACCTCCCCGGTTTTTTAAGATTTATAGAATGTATAAGGTTTGAGGCAATTCTTATCAATTCTATAACCGCAAGCATAAATTCTTACAAAAAGCGGCCCTTTATTGTTAATCAGGCATGGACGCACTTTTTTTCTTACGAGTATACCATAAACAGGCCGAATCGCCATCGTTCAGATTTATAAATTTTGAATAAGTTTATCCCGAGCGAACATATATGCTATAATCTTCTGCTAAAGGATTTAATAGGCCGTCTGTAGAATTATTTATATATGCCGTAGCTCGGACAATGATGGCGGTGTTATGGGAAATGGATGAGGGCCAAACGGAATTTTCTGAGCGTTTTGACCCCACAAACAAGAATAAATGACACGGGTCCCGCCTTTAAAGTCCTTATATACAAGTCAGGCAAGGAGGATTTATCATGGAAAAAAGAAAAGCATTGTTGTTAGGAGATTATTCGTATCCGGAGTTTCACCCGCTGCAAGGGGTGGACGAAGAGATTAGCCATATTTTACAGGATTGGATGACTGTACAATGCAGTGAGAATCGTAAAATGCTGCTCAAGGAAAATCTAACCCCATTCGATCTATGTATCTCGTACTGTGATAGCCGCAAGGAGGTTCTGTCTCCTCAACAAACAGCAGGATTGCTGTCCTATGTTAGCGGCGGGGGTGGATTGCTTGTGCTGCATAACGGAATCACATTGCAAGGACGGTATGAAATTGCCCAATTAATGGGGGCGCGTTTCTTGCGGCATCCGGCTGCCGGACCGCTTTCCTTCAAAGTGACGGCCCTGGATCATCCGATTATGGAAGGAATCGAGCCGTTTGAGATCCAAGAGGAACCGTATCGTTTTGACTTTGATCCATTCACTGAAAAAACACTACTGATGGAATATGAACATGAGGGCGAGTGGTGGCCGGCGGCATGGTCACTGTCCTATGGCTTGGGTCGGGTCGTCTATTTGATGCCTGGACATAATCAGCCAAGCTTCCAGCACGAGGGATACCGCAAGTTGCTGCTTCAGGCTGCCAAGTGGGCTGGACGCTTTCCAGGTTAAACATAGATTATTCCATTCATTGAGGAAGGGGAGCTGCGAGCTTTATGCGGCTCCCCTTTTCAGGTTATACTATAGGTAATCACAGGTAGGGGAGGATATATTATGAGCGATTTGTTCAAAAAAGCCATCTCATTGGGGTGGGGCCTCACCGTTGTCAGCAAAGAAAAGGTGGAGAAAGCCGTCGAGGATCTCGTAAACCGGGGAGAACTTGCGCCCTCGGAATCCAAAGCGCTGGTCGATCGTCTGATCGAACGAGGGGCAGAGGAACAGGGACAATTCAAAACAGTGATCCGCGAACAGGTTAGCCGCATTTTGCAGGAGCTGGAAGTACCTACCGAAAATGATGTTACAAGTTTGGAGCAGCGTGTGGCATTGTTGGAAAAACAGGTAGCGGAGCTGGAAAAAGAAAAGGCGGCGCTTACGGGTTCGAGCGACGCTGAAGAAGCGAACCGGCTGGATTAAAATGGCGGTTCGTATGAAGCACGCCGGTCGTTACCGGGAAATTGCCATGGCGCTGGCGCGTCATGGCTTTGGCTATATGGTGGAAGAAATGGGACTGTTCCAGCTGCTGTCATTGCCTCGCAAGTGGCTGACGAGAGAAACTCCCGAGTCCAAAACGTTAGGTGAACGGATTCGACTTGTGCTGGAGGATCTCGGGCCTGCATTCATCAAGCTTGGACAGTTGGCAAGCACACGTGCTGACCTGCTGCCGGAGCCTATTATCCGTGAGCTGGTTAAGCTTCAGGATCAGGTACCGCCGTTTTCATCTGAAACGGCGCGTGGCATTCTGGAGCAGGAGCTGGACACGTCATTAGAGGACATACTGGTTCGTTTTGACGATGTTCCGCTGGCCGCTGCTTCGATCGGGCAAGTGCATTTGGGCAAGCTGCACAGCGGCGAAATGGTCGCCATTAAAATCCAGCGTCCTGGCGTTAATCGCATCATTCGGCGAGATTTGGACATTTTGCGGGAACTGACCGCTATGGCAGCCAAGCGCTGGGAATGGGTAGAGCGGTATCAGCTTCGCCAGATGGTAGAGGAGCTGGGGAGATCGCTCATTCAGGAGCTGGATTACAACCATGAAGCCCGTAACACAGAGAAGATTGCGCTCCAATTTGAGCAGGACCCACATATCTATATTCCGAAAATATACTGGGATCATACCTCTTCCCGTATACTGACCATGGAGTTTCTAGACGGAACTCACTTGGGTAGTCGTGAAGAGCTATTACGCCGTGGATATAACTTGAAAGAACTGGCGCAGCGGCTGGTGAACAGCATGCTGCATCAAATTTTTATGGAAGGTTTTTTTCATGCCGATCCCCATCCGGGGAATTTACTCGTTCTGAAAAATGGCAGTCTCGCTTATTTGGACTTTGGCATGACGGGAAGGCTGAGCGAAGAGATGAAGAATCATCTCGCTTCCCTCATTATTGCCCTGATGCGCAAAAATACCGATGCCATGGTTCGGTCTATCGAACGTTTGGGTCTGGTCGAACCGGACACCGACCTGAATGCGCTGCGTGCCGATCTGGACAAGATACGCGAAGATTACTCAGACGTTCCTTTCTCACAGGTCAGTATTGGTGATGCTTTGAACGACCTATTTGGCGCAGCGCAGCGCCATCGGATTGGTTTGCCGTCGGACGTCCTGTTGCTAGGCAAGGCGTTGCTGACACTGGAGGGGGTCGTGGAGCATCTGGACCCTGATCTCAGTATTATCGCTTTGGCTGAGCCCTTTGGTAACAAGCTGTTGAAGGAACGCTTCAGTGGTCGTCGTATCCGAGGCAAGCTGCTGGGTGGTGCAACCGAGCTGGTGGAGACGCTGATGGAACTGCCAGGACAGGCGAGACATTTGGCCTCGATTATCAGCAAGGGCAAGCTTAAGCTGGAGGTTACTGTGCCGGAGCTGGAAATGCTTCTGCGCAGGCTGGATCAGATCAGCAACCGCCTGTCATTCAGTATCGTGCTGTTAGCGTTCAGCATTATTATGGTCGGACTGATTATTGGTTCATCGCTGAATCATCAGGCGACCATGCTGTGGAACGTACCTGCTATTGAAATCGGCTTTGTTGTCGCTCTCTTAATGGTTGCCTTTTTACTGTATTCCATTTTTAAATCGGGAAGGTTTTAGATACCGACCAGGAAGGAGGGGTTATGGATACACATAAGATGAATAATCTCTTAATAGCAGAGGTGCCATGGCACCGCCTGACTACTCCTTATGGTAGGGGCACGGAGTTGCCACAATTGATATCCAACGGGGAGTACGCAGCAATTGCTGATCTGATAGAGCATCAAGGCACACTGTGGCAGGTTACGCCATGGGTGTTACTTTTCTTATTGCGTAATATGCATACGAGAAATTCGGATGATATCACGCTGAGTGAGTTGGAACTGTATCATGCGGTTGTTGGAGCATTGGACATGGAAAATGCACAAGAGGATTCACAGAAGTCTGTGGAATCTCTAACCATACTGCTGGACGAAAAATATCTATGGCCGGCAGACAGCGATCCAGAAGAAGATGAACTGGAGTGGGAAGAGGGAGAAGCACGCGGTTATGATCCGGTAGCTTTTTGGAGTTATTATGACTATAGCTATCGATTATTGAAGCAAGCACTGCCTGACTTTGAAAGCTTACTCCAGCACCATGCGGACTCGGAAATTGCTGAAGCCCTATCGGAACTTGTACAGGAATTGCGAAAATTTTAAATATAAGAAAACGAATAAGACGAAGATACTGGGCGATATTTCAAGGAAATAGATGATTTATTTCTGTAAACAGCCTTTTAACTCATTCGTCTCTGCGAATTCCTTACGTTATAATGATGGACTGAATGTAACGGACCGGGTTCGTTTGAGAGAGACGAGCTGAATGATAGGAGAGCCTTGGCGATTGGCAGCTGGACGGATGCCCGAAACACACGGGTTGCGAGTCAACACGCTACTCTCTGTAAATATAGGAGGCTGGAACGAGACAGTATGAATCTTAGACAACAATGGTTCGGTAATATCCGGGCCGATATACTTGCAGGCATGACTGTGGCGCTAGCACTAATTCCCGAGGCGATTGCCTTCTCGATCATTGCGGGGGTCAATCCCATGGTCGGACTGTACGCCTCCATCTCAATGGCCATTGTCATCTCTTTTGCAGGTGGACGTCCGGCGATGATCTCGGCAGCGACCGGGGCCGTAGCTGTACTGGTCGTTGGCCTGGTGAAGGATCATGGCGTGGAATATCTGTTTGCAGCTACCATTTTGGCAGGAATCATTCAAGTGCTGCTGGGTGTTTTGAAAATAGGTCGCTTTATCAGCTTTATTTCGCAGCCGGTCATGACCGGATTTGTGAATGCGCTGGCGATCCTCGTCTTTATGGCACAACTCACCCACTTTCATGGAGCTAATTGGATCATGTACGCGATGGTAGCGGGGACGCTGCTTATTGTGTATATTTTACCGATATTTGTAAAAAGCATTCCTGCTCCATTGACGGCAATCATCATCATGACGATCATTACGTATGTATTTGGATTGAATGTGAAAACGGTAGGAGATATCGGTACACTAACCAGCTCGCTGCCTTCATTCCATTTGCCACAAATTGAGTGGTCGTGGCATACTTTGCGGATTTTGCTGCCGTATTCCTTTACGATGGCACTGGTTGGACTGCTGGAATCGCTGCTGACAGCCAGTATTCTGGATGAAATGACCGAAACGAAAAGCAATAAAAACCGGGAAGCCCGCGGGCAAGGGATTGCCAACTTTGTAAATGGCTTTTTTGGTGGTATGGGTGGTTGTGCCATGATCGGACAATCCGTCATTAATGTCAGCTCAGGCGGGAGAGGGCGTTTGTCCACTTTTACGGCTGGGGTATTCTTGGCCTTTCTGCTGCTCGTGCTTGGCGGGGTTGTAAAGGAAGTGCCAATGGGCGCATTGGTGGGAGTCATGTTCATGGTGTGTATTGGAACTGTGGATTGGAAATCGCTGCGAAACATTGCCAAGGTTCCGAAGGCAGATACGTTAATTATGGTAGTTACGGTGATCATCGTGGTGGCTACGCATGATTTGTCCAAGGGCGTGATCGTGGGCGTACTGCTGAGTGCCCTGCATTTTGGCTGGAAAATGGCTAAAATTCGCATCAGCGCAACGGAGAACAACGACGAGAAGGTGTACCATGTCAGAGGTCCGATGTTTTTTGCATCAACAACTCGTTTTGTCGATCATTTCGAACCTTTGGATGATCCAGAACGTGTGGTTGTGGACTTTAGCCATTCTCATATTTGGGATCACTCCGCAGTTACTGCCATCGGCAAGGTGTTGCAAAAGTATACGAGATCCGGCAAATCCATCACTCTGCGGGGATTAAATGAGGAGAGCCGTTTAATTGTAGAGAAGCTCGGCGGCCCTCTTGTTACCGAGCCGCTCGTGTGATGAATCGTATAGCATAAATCAAAGCTTGAAATGAAATTTATTCATTTCAAGCTTTTTTTATTTATTTCTGAAATATAACAACACTTTTCTTCCTAAACCATAGATAAATATGACAAATTTTCATCAAAGTATTGACGTAATAATTGGGCAGGAATACAATCATTGTTATTAAGCAGAGAAAATACATAGGAATAATTGAAAATTGAAAGGTATGCACATATGAACTTAGACTGGGAGTTTATTGTAGAGAGCTTGCCGTTATATGGAGAAGCTATGTGGTTGACGTTGAAGATCGCCTTTTTTGCTATTCTATTTTCATTAGTCGTCGGTTTGCTGTGCAGCACAGTACTGTATTACAAGGTAAGGGGAATTAGCGGCATCGTTGTTGCCTATATTGAGCTTTCCCGAAATACGCCGCTGCTTGTACAGTTATATTTTCTGTATTACGGGTTTACGAAAATAGGTCTGCATATGAGCGAAATGACGTGTGCCATTGTGGGCATGACCTTTTTGGGCGGGGGTTATATGGCTGAGGCGTTCCGTGGGGGAATGGAAGCAGTGAGTAAAACCCAGACGGAATCCGGGCTGAGTCTCGGACTGTCCAAGATACAACTGGCGAGATATGTTATTTTGCCACAGGCTTTTGCCATCAGCGTTCCGTCTCTGGGAGCGAATGCGATTTTTTTGCTCAAGGAGACTTCCATTGTTGGCGCCATTGCTTTATTAGATCTGATGAATGTGGCAAAAGACCTGATCGGCATGTACTACAAAACGACGGAATCGCTAATTCTGCTGGTATTGGCATATCTCGTCCTGCTTTTACCTTTGTCGATACTGCTGACGTGGGTGGAAAGGAAGGTGCGATATGCTGAATTCGGGGATTAATGTACTTTTTGAAGGTTCCAATTTCGAGCGTCTATTAGGGGGATTACTCGTTACGCTGGAGATTGCGCTACTTTCCATTATTATCGGTACTCTATTAGGCATTTTGATGGGGTTGCTGCGCACCTTAAAATCAAGACCGATTCGGTTTGTGCTGAAATTATATTTGGAGACATTCCGCATTATTCCAATTCTGGTGTGGTTGTATGTCGTATATTTTGGATTTACTCCTTTGTTGAACGTGAATATCAGCGGGGAATTGACAGCAATTATCGTATTCAGCCTGTGGGGAGCGGCCGAGATTGGTGACATCGTTCGTGGTGCATTGGAATCACTGCCCAAGCATCAGGTGGAATCCGGGCAGGCATTGGGACTGACATATGGACAGTTATACCGCCATGTGCTCATTCCCCAGGCAGTGCGCCGAATGCTTCCCGGTTCTATTAATCTGGCGACACGGATGATCAAAACCACTTCATTAGTGGTGCTGATCGGTGTAGTGGAAGTGGTCAAGGTCGGGCAGCAGATTATTGAGCTTGGTGTAATCAAAGCGCCCTCGGCATCCTTCTGGGTGTACGGCTTTATTTTCATATTGTATTTTCTCGTATGCTATCCGTTATCCAGGCTTTCCAAAAGATTTGAACGCAGATGGCAAAATTAGCAGGATGGGGTGGATGTCATGGGAGAGGCTGTGGAGGTTTTACTCGAAATTCGAGGGCTGCACAAAAGCTTCGAAGACCGAAAAGTACTGCAACAGATTAATCTGGACGTAACGAAGGGGGAAGTCGTGGTCGTTCTCGGTCCTTCGGGATGTGGAAAAAGCACGCTCCTCCGATGTCTCAATGGTCTGGAGCCGGTCCAGAGTGGAGATATCCGTTATAGAGGGCAGGACCTGACGGATAAGAAAGTGAATTGGCGTGAGGTGCGGCAGCATATCGGAATGGTGTTCCAGAACTACGAGCTGTTTCCGCATATGACGGTCTTAGAAAATATATTGCTCGGCCCGCTTAAAGTTCAGCGGAGAAATAAGCAGGAGGCACTTGAGCAAGCGGAGCAGCTATTGGAGCGAGTGGGTCTGCTGGATCGCAAAGATGCGTATCCGAGACAATTATCAGGTGGGCAAAAGCAACGGATTGCGATTGTGCGCGCCCTGTGTATGAACCCGGAAATTATGCTCTTTGATGAAGTCACCGCATCCTTGGACCCGGAAATGGTCAGAGAGGTGCTGGATGTCATGCGAGAGCTGGCACAACAGGGCATGACCATGATTATCGTGACGCATGAAATGGGATTTGCCAAGTCGGTAGGAGATCGTATCGTTTTTATGGATCAAGGACAAATATGTGAAATGACTACGCCACAGCAATTTTTTACCCAACCGGAAACAGAGCGTGCCCAGCACTTTCTGGATATATTTCAGTACGAAACGATATAAACAGGGGGATGAATACAGATGAGAAAAGGAATGAAGTTCACGACGTTATTACTGGCTTTGAGCTTGCTGCTTGTTGGTTTGGCGGGATGTGCAGGAGGCGGAAATACCAACGGTAGTTCAGGCTCGGCTAAATTTGTCTCGATTGAGGACATTAAAAAGAATGGCAAAATTCGAATAGGTGTATTTGCAGATAAGCCGCCTTTTGGCTACGTGGATTCGGAAGGGAAGAATCAAGGCTTTGACGTCTATATTGCGAAGCGGTTTGCCAAAGATCTCTTGGGTGACGAGTCCAAGGTGGAATTTGTTCTGGTGGATGCTGCCAGCCGGGTCGCCTATTTGGAATCCAACAAGGTAGATATCATCATGGCTAACTTTACGGTGACGGATGAGCGTAAAGAAAAAGTCGATTTTGCCAATCCGTATATGAAATTATCCTTTGGTATTGTGTCACCTGACAGCGCTCCAATCACCACGATTGACCAATTGAAGAATTCGGACCAGAAGCTGATTGTGGCAAAGGGAACGACGGCTGAAACCTATTTTACGAAAAATTATCCTGACATCAAGCTGCTTAAATTCGATCAATACACAGAAATCTTCTCAGCCCTCAAAGACAAACGCGGCGCCGCCATTGCCAACGATAATACAGAGCTGATCGCCTGGGCCAAGGCCAACCCCGGCTTTACCGTAACCATCCCGGCCTTTGGTGGTCAAGATACAATTGCACCCGCAGTAGCAAAAGGAAATAAGGAGCTGTTAGACTGGATCAACAATGAGCTGGCTACATTAGGCAAGGAAAACTTTGTGCATCAAGCCTATAAGGACACATTGACCTCCGTTTACGGAGAGGGCTTTACAGATCAATTGGTCGTAGAGGGCGGCAAAGTGGATTAATGATTGCAAGAATTGGGTAAAGAGGCTTGACACGTTTATACGAGCATTTTAAAATATAAGTGAATTCTAAAGTAATGTAGATCTATTTATATAATGTTTTAGGGTAACACTCGGGTAATCCCGAATAGTATATATTTGCATAATGAATTCCTTTAAAGAAAAAGACCCAGACTGCCAAGAATGGGGTCTTTTTTCTTTTGGTATTGCTTTATAGTAAGCAGAATACATTATTAAAGGAAAGAGATTTCGGCAGATAGCATCTCTAGTCAATGTAACGTGAATGTGTATTATTGGAGAGTTCTTTCAGGGCAAGACTGCCAAGTATTGACCCTGAATATCGGTTGAGCTTGCGTAACCCGCCAAATTACCTATTTAAAATGGGTAGCCGATTAGTAATGCTATTAATCGAATAGCCCAGAACAAGCCATAGAAGAACGGACCCCAAGTGACTACCCAGTTGAAGACCAGTTTGAGAGACGGCTTCAAAGTAGTCACTTTGGCTTTGATTCGATTAACAACATTTTTAATATTTAGCATAATGATTCCTTTTGTACACGTACATTAACCCGCTCACCTTTTAATATTGTATATTGTTTGGTGAAGTTTGTTAACTACAAAAATACTTTTTAAAGTGTTTTGATCTTATTTAAGTAATGATGTGATAAGTTCAAAGAATAAAGAAAGACCTGTGAGATGACACTATGCAAAGGGGAATGAGCCCAAGTGACTTCTTACGGGTCCTTTTCAAAAGAAATTATTGTTTTCAATTTCCATCATCTAGAATATATTCTATGAATGTACTACTCCCCCAAAAGCTCTTGCATGCTAGTAGATTTCATTATATAATCTTAAATGATAATGAGAATCATAATCATTAATAACAGTCTTTAGGTGCATGCTCCCAATATGAGCCTAAGTGAATAGGATGGTGATGTGCACATGGCTAAAGCAGATGTGGCAACTGCCAGAAGACAGCTTCAGAGTCCGAACAAGGTAACTCGCAGACGAGCTTTGAGAACGATCAAAGCTGCGAAACGGGCGAAGTAGCAGGTTCCAAGTTAACTGCAAATGGCAATACCAGTGTCAAATTTTTCAGTCTCCTCGTTTTGATATTGCACCTGCTTTCCTAATGGTGGTACACAGGAAGGCAGGTGCCTTTTTTTGAATGATATAAAAAAGCGCCAGGCGGGTATCGAACCGTTCTGGCGCATTATTTTTAGAGCTATGGAAACAATTTTATTTCTTTTGTGCAAACAGCCATTCAATCATATCCTGATTTTGCAGAGCCGGAACCCAGGAGAAGTGTCCTGTAGGTTTGATAATCCCTGCTTCGTATTCAGTGAAGTGAATGAGGTTTCCGTTTTGTGCTTTAATGGCAGCGACCATTTCTTGCGAGTTTTTAGGACTTACTGTGGTATCGTCTGCAGCATGGAAGGCCCAAATCGGAACGTTTTTCAATACCTCGACGTGTGTAGGTTCAACAGGCGCATACATGTTAACGGCTTTTTCATAGTTGGTCAAACCGGCAATCGGCACACCTGCGGCGAACAAGTCAAGATTTTTTTCCAACAATCTCCATGTTCCCATAGCTCCTTGAGAAATACCAACAATATAGATTCGGTTGGTATCGATCGGGTATTTTAACGCCGTTTCACGTACCAAATCGGCTACAGCGCTGTTGCGTGGCTCATCCGCCCAAATGAATTTATGCTCCAGGTCAATCGGGCTTTGTGGAGCGATTACGAAGGATGGGTGTTTGGCTTGCTGCTCAGGAGAAGCCCAAGTAACAGCTCCGGCATTTGCCAGCAGGTTTACTCCGTTTCCGTCACCACGTTCGCCGTTTCCGTGCAGAAACACAACCAGAGGATAGGTTTTGCCGGGCTCTACTTTAGGCTCAAACGTAAAGTAGTTCAGCTTGAAGCCCTCTTTATTTTCAAAGGTGTTTTTTTGGAAATCGTCCACGATCGGTGTAATTTTATCCGTTGCTTTTACAGTCTGTGCAGAGGCTGGAATGACTGTTTTCTTTGAAGTTGCAATATCTTTCTTTTGAGTAATATTATAATTCAACGTGTTGATGCGGTTAACTGCGCTTGTTGCATCATAAGTAAGGGTACTTGCATTTTTATCTTGCGGATCCAGCTCAATTACGACATATTTACCATGAGTACTGCGGTTGGTGATAGCTCCGGTATCATTGGTATATACACCGGTCACAGTTCTGTCTGTATATACATCATTGAGTACAGATTGAACCTGAAAGCTGGAAGTGGATAAGGATGCCCCGTCAATATTGGTGCTGTATTTCAGTACAACAGCAGATACGACTTCACCCAAGGGCTGTACCTGCGTAAGCAGGGTAGCCTGTGGCGCGGGGACATCGGCTGCTGCGGCAGAGCTGGCGGATGGGAAAAAGATCGTAAGCAGGAACACGAAAGATAATAAAACAAGGGCAAAACGTCTTCTTTGCATGAGATTAATCTCCTTTGGTGTCATTTTTTAAAGCGCTTACTACATGTTCGGGATGGTTGACTGTATGCTGTGGAATTCATACAAATCAAAAAAAGGCAAACTCCGGGTACACAAGTGTACTCGGGTTTTGCCTTTTCAGTAACAATCCCACTTGAAGGATAGCACCTTCATTAGATTCTGACAAGTGAAAGCGCTACATTTTTGGATCTTTTTTATAAAAAAAGTTTTACCTTCGCAACGGGAGGATTCTACAAAAATCCTTAAAGCGGCTTGCAATTAGAAGTAGATAGATCGAACTCATTGTATTCTTCTATAGCGGGCAACCAAGATACCGGGCTTTTCAACGGTAATATTGTGGTATATAATCTCCTTAACTTAACACTGTTAACTTATATAACAATGTTAACAAAAGGGGGATGAAATCATGAACCAATACGATGTTATTGTCATCGGCGCAGGACTGGGTGGCTTGTCCTGTGCAGCAAGACTCTCCGCGCTCGGTTACCGAACAGCTGTTTTTGAGAGCCACACTCTGCCTGGCGGTTTCGCAACTGAATTTACAAGAAAGGGCTACACTTTTGATGTCTCCTTGCATGGTGTTGGTGGACTCGAGGAAGGCAGCTTCGGTCGGCTGTTAAAGGACTGCAATGCGGACCAGCGAATTGTTCCTCTCCGCAAAAAGCACCCTTACTCCATTCGTTGGGAAGGGCAGACCATTGATATTCCGTCCGATGTTCAGGAGTATGTGCAGCTCCTCAAAAACATGTTTCCTGCTGAGGTGAAAGCCATTGACAGTCTATTCGGGGGCATTCGCCGTTTTGAAACAGGCTTCTCTGCTTTTTCTTCTCTCACTTCCTGGCGCAAGGCGGCTGGCCTGCTCAAAGCAGGAACCTTCTTCCGCTGGACGCAAATGACTACCTGGGAAGCTGTAAGCCAGTTCGGGTTGTCTGACCGATTCACGGAATTTTTCACCGCGCTGTGGGCCTATTATGGATTGCCTCCAAAGCGGCTTGCGGCCTTGTATTTTTTCATTCCCTGGATCGGCTATCATTTGGAGGGGACGTATTACATTGAGGGAGGCGCACAGGCTTTATCCAATGCACTGGTTGACGCTATTAAGTCAGCGGGAGGAGAAGTTCATCTGCGCAGTCAGGTATCTGAGATTATGCTCGAACGCGGTAAAGCAGCTGGTGTCCGTCTGAAAAAAGGGGATGTATATAAAGCCAACTGGATTGTGTCTGGTATCAGTCCCCATCATACCTATGGCCGCCTACTGGAAAACCATGATGCTGCCCGTCGTGAGCTGGAAGCTGTCAGCAGTTTGGAAACTGGCACGTCTCTCACCCAGCTATATCTGGGATTATCATGTGAACCCCATGAGCTTGGTATCACCGAAGAAGACTTAATCCTACGTAATGAGCTGGATTCGGAGACAGATTATGAAGTTATGATGAGTGGCCAGTATACGAAAGGCAACTGGATGCTCACCAATTATAACGCCATGGACCCTAAGCTCAATGAACCGGGAAAAGGTGTCATCGCAATTACATTTTTGGATAAATTGGAGAACTGGCCTACTGCACGTCCTGAATATAAAGCCAAAAAAGAAGCCGTGACACAACAGATATTGGGATGTCTTGAACAGCTGTATCCGGGTTTTGGCAGCAAGGTAGTGGTGGCCGAGTTGGGCACACCGCGCACGATGCAGCGGTATACCGCTAATCCCGACGGGGCCGTTTATGGCTACGCACAAACGGTCCGGCAGTCCGGTATAAAAAGGCTGAAGCACAAGTCAGCAGTAGACCGTTTGTCATTGGTAGGGGCGTGGACACAGCCTGGGGGCGGGTTTCAAGGGGCTATGAACTCGGGTATAATGGAAGCTGATCGTATCGCCGCCAAATTGGGGTAGGCAGAAAGGGCAAGTACATCTACTCATGAAACATATCAAACGCCGAGAACGTGAAAGCAGTGAAATCCGCCGGAAAATCATTGAGGCCGCCCGGTCGCTTTTCCTGAATCAAGGGTATGCCGAAGTCTCCATGCGCAAAATTGCGGATCAGATCGAATATTCACCAACGACTATTTATCATTATTTTGCCAATAAGGAAGCCGTTGTCCGTGAACTGCTGATAGAAGGAAATACCTTGTTCCTACAGGCTCTTCAGCAGCGTGTGGATGAAGCACAGGCAGCGGGATCGAATGCGCTGGACACACTGAAAACGGTATCTGATGCGTATGTTCGTTTTGGGACGGCTAACCCGGAATATTACAACATCCTGTTTATCAGCAACCTTGAATCTGTAAGCTTGGTCAGCCTTATAGACAGTGGGCGCTTTAAAGGCTTTGAGTTGCTTGAAGCTGGGCTCAAAGCCGCTATGGAGGAAGGCTGCATCATTCAAGGAGACGAGCGCCTGATCGCCAGATCCGTATGGAGTATGCTGCACGGATTGACATCTTTGCTCCTGAATTTTGAACTTCCTATGGCAAAATCCAATGATGAATTGATCGCATTCACTATAGATACTTTCCTCAGGGGGTTAAGCCGCTGACGCAGCGGCTAACTTTCTTTACCTCACATCACTGTACATGTGAATCCGCATACGACCATTCCGAAAGATTAACGAAGTTCCAAATCTGAAAGCTGCTTAAGCACGGCTTCAATACGACGTTTATCTTTTTTGAGCATAACGAGCTGCAAAGAAGCAAGAAGCAGATCTGAGATATTGGCCCAAGCGTCTGCTTCCAGAGCGGGAAGAAGATCCCGATGAATCATAATATCCAGCGCCTCCGCTGCAATTTTCTGATGAAGCTCGCTATCGGATAGCCATTCAATCAACTGCTCAGCTGTAGGACGGGAGTGGGCGAAAAGTATTGCCCAGCCATCCACCGGATGATTGACCTTATCCCGCATCCAGTTAATTACCTGTGGTGAACGAAAATGCTGTAGCTGCCCATTAGCGGTGTATCCTTCTAATTTGTCTTCTGCGCCCGAATGCTGTAGCAGGTGATTGCAAACACATACCAAGCCTTCCTGCTCGGGTAGGCAGCGGGCGCTCAGATAGGCACGTGTGGACGCAAATGCACCCTTAGCATGTAGGGTATTGTTTTGAGCTAAAGATGTCCATGCTTGCGCGGTTTCCGGTTCCCACAAGGAGCGGACCCAATCAGCAGCCCCAATCCCCGCAGTCTCCCCTACCAAAACGGCCCAAGTAGAGAATGGAACCTGGCTATGTTGAATGTTCTGCCAGTGCTGCTCCCAGGCAAGAAAAATATCCTTTGGATCATAGGCTTGAAAAGCCTGCAACACAGCAGGATGATCTACGCCATGCATGGTGGTGTAATGGATCAGCGTCTCCAACGACTGCGCATTCTCCAGCTTCATCGTGCAAAACATGTTCAACCAGCGTTGCCACAGTTGCAGTGGTGGGCTGTTTAGCTGAATGCCATGCTCATCGGCCACTTTAAACCAATCCCATAGCCATAGCCCGTGCAAGGTGAGCATGGTGTCTATATAGGCGGGTAGATTTTCCGCGAGCAGCGTGAACTGGTCCAGCTCGTGATGATAGCAGAACACCGCTGGCTCTGTAGTGGATGTCGCCATATCAAGCAGTATAGGATCACCCGCACCATTATAATTAAGGATCAGATATCGTTGCTCGTCCGCTGCTGAGTCGGTACCTTCCCCATAGGATGTAAAATAGCCAATATACTCATGATTCCAGCCAAACTCTCCTGTGATATCGTCTAGGATACACTGCTCTTGTTCAAGATCATTGCTGTTTTTATATGAACACTCCGGTCCATCAGCTACAATACAGTGTTGGGGGAGACACCATAGTAGATTTAAGCTGCCACACCGCTGTATCAATTCAGACAGGGAGGCAGGCAAAGGCATCTGCAGCCGTTCCTCCAGCTCAGTTAGTTCACCTGTAGAAATCCCCTCGGTCCATTGGTATACCACATCAGGCATCCCACTTTGTCTCAGACGATCAACGATTTGTTCCAGTTTTTCTAAGGTTTGTGCAAAATGTACTGTCATTCGTATTCGTCCTCCTCTTACTCTACCTGACAATGCTCTTTTTGCAAGAATGCTAGAATTTCATCACGAAGTGCTATCGCTTTGGGTTCATAAATGATCGCCACTTCGCGTCCATATGCATAGTTAAAACGCACGTATCCGCCAAGAGTCTGAAGAAAAGCCATGCAGATATGCTCATTTTCAATCCATAGATTTGAGTTAAAATGCTGTTTAAATCGCTGAGCCAATGCTTGTAAGGATGCCGGAGCAAAATTCAGCGCCTGATCGCTCGGATTGTCTGGATTGTAGGCCTCGGCCGTATCCGAGGGACTAAACAGCAGGAATGTAGCGGCTTTGTCTGGGCTGACAGGTTCGAAATAACGGGGGAATGGCTCCGTTCTTCCAAATTCATCCTGTAGTATATGCTCTAATGTCTCTGTGAATGGAACTTGAACATCTAAAGTCTTTGTAGTAATGATCTCCGAGTGTCGTGGCAGCCACAGCAAGCCTTCAACTTGAGGGTGAATCGCTAGGAAGTCACCATCTATGGAGCTGCCGATGACTACGCACTCGCCCAGCTGCTGTGCTGTAATTGGGCAGTTATCATCATGCGTCCACAGTTCGTAATCCGTATAGGATTGCAATAGTTGAGGATCGGGCCATTCAATCATCAGCAGGCCACAATAGGTGCCTGGCCCGTAGCGGGTGAGGAATGCTACATAGGGAGGTGGTAAAGTTATTCCATAGGTATGCTCAAAATTTGTCAGTTCATCGGTAGCCACCGGTGTGTGCTGTGTGGAAACCCAATACATGTAAAATACACCTGCTTTCCGGCACTCTATCTATAGGGATAGAGCCCAAAAGTAAATGAGAGATATGCTATAATCAGGAAATAAAATAGTTATAGATTAGTCTATCTTAATTTCATAGGAACTACAATTTGTGAGGGGACGAAGGAGGAACACATCTTATGACATCAGGGGTACAAGTCTACATAGATCCAATTTTTGAGGCGATTGATGAGGCGTACGCTTCTGAGCAAAAGCGCATCGCCGAATTCCAAATCAAAAGTGTCCTTCACGAAGGAATTCATGAATACTTAAAAGTTACCTGTAAGAAGGATGGGCTGTGGGTGGATACCTACGAACCGTTTGATTGGGATCATCGTAGACCGGATACGAAAATTTCTGGGTTTACAGATGGGGTAACATTGCAGCAGGTACAGGACGAATGGATGCCTATGTTTAGGAAAAAGATAGAGGCGTTATTTAAGTCGGAAGAATTCAGTTCCATGTTCTTTCGTTATCGGCTGGATTTTCATCTGGAAGTAGTCTTGGAGAATAAGGCCAGTCATTTTACATTCTCACTCCTAAATGAAGATAAACGGCAGCACCTGTTAACCACTATCCAACAGTTTGTGGAGCAAAAGCTCGACCCTGCCAGTAAAGCCATCCCGAAGGAAGAGGACGATTTTTTCTTAGTAAGGCACTTGCTTGATCCTCATTTGTACCCTGTAAACGCCCAGCGGATGAATGAGCTGCTGAATCGAATGGATGCCAAAGTGAAGGTCAGCCGCAAGCGTGAGGAAGCATGGAGGTATCAGCTCAACAGTGGCTTAAAGCATTGGGCTGAAGATGAATTTTTGCTGAAGTATGCGGATAGGGAAAAAAGCTATGGGCTGGATTATAAAGTGAAGCCCGATATTCTCCCTTCGGAAATTTCTGCCCCAGGTATGGAGATGTTCCTGCTTACCGCGATGCGGGTGGGCTCGACCGATGCCGATGCACGGCAGAAGTATTTGAAGATTGCTGCACAGCTAGGTTCGGAGCAGGCTTCCGTGTGGCTTGAGAGCGGATCAGGAAGCATCCCAGCGTTATATACAAGCGAGCGAGTCATCTGCCAAGCCAATGATATTTTGCAAACGCTGGAGGTTCAGATTCGTTCAGAGGAAGAAGAAAGCTATAGAGAAGCGCTCGTATATTTATGCGATATTTTAAGAAAGGGCTTTACCAAGGAATATCGGATGAAGTTCAAAAGCAAGGTGAAAAACTACCTGCCTGTACCCAAGTTGGCTAAATCTACGTTACATCGTTTCTTCGCCAATGCTCTTGAATACCCTGCGCTGCATCCGTTGCTGGCTGAATATGCCGAAACCGTAATGGAAGAGTTCAAGTGGTATAACGATGTAGAGCCCGGTGAAAAGTCGGCGATGCCGGGAACCTATGCGGTGATGGGACTGGGCCTAAAAGGAAAGAACTATTTCCCATTAGTGAATCGTTATATGAAGCTGGTGGACAGTGAACATCAGTCCGTACAGGACGGTTACGCGGCTACTTTTGACGAAGCGCATGGGCTAACACCTGACACGATCCCCGTTTGGACGAGAGTTCTACTGGCAGGCAACGAGTCTGCCAAACCACTGAAGTCATCCGGAATCGAAACCGTAGAGCAGGCACAGGTACTGGTGGAGGAGCTTGAGAAGCTGGAGGACTACGAACAAGAGGTGCTTGTTTATCGTATATGGGGTGGCGCGAAGAAACTAAAAAACAGCCTGAAGCAGGCTGTCCCTGAGGTAAAAGAGTTACTGGAGACGCTTATTCCATAAAAGCATCATTGATCTCTGTTTGGCCAACGGCACGAATCAATGCTTCAAGGCTGTCAAAAGTTTGTATGCTCATGTATGGAGGCTCCTCTCTTAGCCGGTGGCTTATGCTGTAGCTTTTGTAATATTCTCAAGATGGCCTGTCGATTCTTCGCATCCTTAATGTACTTGGGAATGGAATGGGAAGCCGTACGCATCATACCGGATGTAGGCTTTTCTCGCAACTCGGCAGAGATATAGGAGAGCAGGTAATTCAGGTGTATCCGGTTAAGAGCCCAGACAGGTTTACCCCGATAGTAATCAAGGAAGTACAGCTGAAGCTGGAAAATAGGGTCTTTTCCGTTTTGGATCACGTCCGTATGCCATTCGCGTGATTGCACACGATGTACCGGAACCTGATTGCGTGTCTCACAGTGCGGACAGTTTATATTCGTATTTTTATGGAGTTTCGTTCGGTCATCATGGATTTCGATATTAAAATACCGCTCGCAATGGTTGCATACGCCGCGTGCATAGAATGTATAAGATTCTGGCTGCTGATACGTGTAGTAACAATGAGAGCATCGAACGACGTAATAACAGTCTTTTTTGGATCTGGAAATAAAAGCTTGGCCCTGACAACGGGGACAGTGAACAGCTACCTGTTCTCCTCTCCTGATCACGGCGCTAAAGTCATATTTATATCCATGTTCATCTTTGAAGCGCTTTTGCTCCATATTCGTTCCCCCCTTTTCGAAAAGAGCGTAAAAACGTAAATTTTATGATTCATATGTTGTAATATTCCTTAACAACATTAACACTTGAAAATAGCCTTATCAATGCACCGAAGGGTGAAAAGGTGAATAGGACGTGCAAAAGGAGAGGGTGAACATGAGCATTTTTACAGGGCTGCAACGTCCGCAGTTTCAGGCTTATTATGATGAGGCAGTCTATGCTTTGAATCTACGCACATGGGGCAATTTTCGGTATGCAGCCCCGGATTTATATAGCCTCGTCGAAGCGTTGGTGGATGAAGAGCGCGTGAAGTCGGTATTGGGGACAGAGTGTACACCATTCTCTTATACGTTCGAGCCCTTTTAGCAGCGTAAATAACCACCTTGGTATCAAACTTCAAGGTGGTTATTTGCGCTGCTATTCTTCTGCTAGTGGTCTTCATATTGGGCTAAATATTGCTGTACCAACTCATATCCAGCCACGCCCATTACAGTATATTGATTATATTCTTCCAGTTCCAGATTGCGTATATATTCATCCCCGCAATACAGATGGCCCGCACAATTAAAATATTTTAGCTGCTGTTGTTCCTCGGATAGAGGGCGCTGATCGATAATAGGCCATACTCCCTTGGTCAGATTTTGGGTGGCGGTGAATATAACTTCAAATCGGCCGTCATGCAGGGGGATAACAAAAATATCGCCTTCCCGATGCTTGATTCTTTTGAACACCATCGTCAGGCCAACTCGTCCTGAATGATCTCTGTTTTTAGACCTTTAGCGCTGGTAATCGTAATGCTGATCGCGTCATAGCCGTTCCGCTTCGCATCTTCAAAATCGCATCGTTCGCCGTTGATCAGCTCTAACTGTCCATTCTCATCCACATCGTCTGCAAACTCGTCATCCCAATCAACATTATAAAAAGCGGTCAAGCTTACCTCGAAAGTATCTTCACCATCTTCGTCCAGATAGGGCAGCAGGGGAGTGCGATTGTTTTGCTGTTCCTTGGTATAAACTTCGCATAGCAGAGCATCGTAACCATGGCGGGTTCCGTCAAAAATCACGATCTGTTCACCTGTGACTGCCTCTTCTGCAATAATGAGCTGGGGTGCAAATTCAGTTCCAGTGATCAGCTCGTCCATAAGTTCTCCATAATAAAAAATGTGGAATTTCGTATGTCCTGCCTGTGAACGAAGCTTACCGGTCCACTCCTGCTCGACCCATGCCTCTGGGTTTTCGGGTACAACCCAACCTTCTAAATAAGCCGGTCCCCAATTAGGGTTATGTATTTCTGTCATCAGTAGGCCTCCCTTTCTGCTCGTTGAGTCGTTCAATTACCTGATTAAAAAACGTTGTAAAGTCTGTTGCCACCAGATACAAATGTCCACATTCGTCCTGCTCTGCAATATTATAGTTCAGTTTGTCATCATAAGCATGAAGATGTGTGCGGTCCCAGTAGTACACATACGGGGTGTATTCATTACATATTAGAACGTAAAAATTGTCGCCCGCATCTGCACCAATCAACAAAGCGTTCTCGACATGATTGATTTCATCCAGAAATTCATCATTAATCGCTAGAAGGTCATGATTTTTGTTGGATACCTCATATCCGAAAAAACAAGTCAAATCAATGTCTCCGTTATCCACGCGATCGAAGGGCACATTGCAATAAAAAGGGGCGGCTACATAAAAACCGTTATATTGTGAAAGAAAACGTGTATAGCCAGCGGGCAATATATGCTGTATCTGTTCCTCCAATGCCGCGATCTGGGCAGGCGAAAGCCCTGATTCAATTGCGAATGGCATCAACAACCAGCCTCCTTGATCCTAGTAAACCATAGACCTCTTTTTGGAAATGAGAAGACGCAGCGGTGCATCGTTTGTGAGATCATGTCATGGATAGGGTGACGATTTTGTTGTCCTCATCCACATCTACTTTCACATTCACTCCCAGCTTGTCCTTAAACAGCTTACTGATATTGATATAGTCATCCTTTACCGCACGGCTTGATCTACCGGTCGTGCGAGTCATCCCAGCGGTGATGATGGAACGGACGTATGTTTTATCGAGCTTGGCTTTGGGATTATAGGTATAAATAATCTGTTCCTGCTGATTGTAATAATGGGTTAATTCCGTGTAGTCGCTAGCATTCTCATACTGCTTTTCCTCACGCACATACTCAGGATGGTCCATGGTGTAGTGGACTCCCCCGTCCAGAAAAGGATTTTCCTTGGAGGGTCGGAGTTCATATTGTCCATACGCCAGTTGAAACAGATACTCTATGCCTGAGCCCTCCGCCTGATAGTAGAGCTGACGATTGTCCCCTTTTTTATCTATAGCGGTATAGCTGCTGATTAAAGGCCAGGCATCATACTTTTTATCCTCTACCTCAATGGCAAGCTTGTAATGTACAAGCACCTTTTCATTTTGAAATAATCCAAAGCTACTCATAATAAAATAGGCAGGCACACATATAATCCCGATAATCAATATGAATATAAATATTCTTACACGCATAAGTAGAGTGATTCTCCTTTGGTTGTCGATGATGTGGACAGCTCCCGTTTGGCAGATGCACCGAATTCCTCATGCTGCAATAATTGCTTCAGAGCATGTTGTGCGAAAGGCATACCTTTATGTGCGCGAAGCAGTGCAAAAGCGGCCCCCTTGACTAAGATATATGTATCACTGCGGATCAACTCTCATGTCTGTAGTTCGATAAAGCTTCTTCCGGTCCGCCACCCTCCAGCAGTACCATAACCGCATAGGAGATCGTATCAATCCAATCGTCGAGGGTGTTGATCTGCTCTACGGTCAGCAGGTTGTTTCGCTGCAGCATACTGTCAGGATATAATGCCCATGCCCGTGTATATTGGCAAATCCCCCACAGAGCGGCAATCAGCTCCTGTTCTACGGATGGTTTCTCCAACTCATCTGCGAGAACTTCAATGATGGTCATCAGCTCATGGAAATTATCCTCAATTAGTTCTCCCTGGAAGGGGCGGAGCATCCCTAGAAATCCGTTTTGCATTTTGGGATGATCTAGATCATCGTGAATAAAAGAATGACAACGTAATAGCTCACGAGCCTCCTGTTTATTCATTCAGTTCCTTAATCTCTGCGTGGATACCTCTGCACAGAAAGCTACCTGACAGTCCCGATAAGGCATCGATATCAACGACCATGTCTGCTTCTTCATAACGGAAATCAAGCTGCAAGATGATGTTTTCTGTTTCTACAGGAGTTAATACATGCTCTTTGGTTTCCAGAAATGTAAAAGTCACTGCATAGCGTGGGACGTCTTTTACTGGAGCTTCAGGGATTACAGGTGCCTCAGCCGAAGGCTCCAGATCCGGTGATTTAGGGACAAGCACGCTAGCGTAGGATAGCTCAATCGTCAGCGTAATCTGGTCTTTCGTCATATTAGCAGCTGTAATTCGGTCATAATGAAAGGGAGGGAAATAGCCGAGCTTCTCGACAATGCTGTCTGCTCCTTGAATAGAAACGGTTGGAGAGAAAGCCAGTTCCAGTCCGATGGACCCTGCCAGTTGGTCTTCATATTCTGGATTGATACGTACAAGGGCTTGTTCCGGCTCTACTTTCAAAATCGTGCCTATAAAATACTGTTTGCCATGAATCAGAACAATATCATGCGGAACGAACGGCAACGCTCCCCCGGCTTGATAATGAATGAGATATTCGTTCTCTTTTTTTTCAACCTTTTGAATTTGAATTTGCATAAATTGCAGCCTCCTGGGGTTAATGGTATGACGGATTGTTTAAGTGTGTGGTAAAGGGAACGGAGTCCACGATTGAAAAACATACTTCATATCCGGGGTATCCTGTTCGAGCACAAATGGAAGAATATCCATAATAGCGCGTGCTTTACTGCCAGCATAAAAGTTACGCGAGCTGTGTAGCAGCTTGTTTGCCTTTAACCACTGGCTCAGCTTCATCATAACGTCTTCGACGATTGCTTGGTCGATACTTTCATAAACGTCCTGACGGATTGAAACGAGCATGCCGCAATGATTAGAAGATTGGCACAGGGGGTCATTGGACAAAAGAATGTACACTTCCGGCGTTGTCCCTTTGTTATAGGATGATTTGATACTGGGAGCCTCGATAGCTAGCATCAGCGGAATCAATTCATCATCGCTTACAATACGAAGCAACTCCTGCTTGTCCCAGCGAATCTTACCGTGTTTGGCCTTTTTAGCCCCGGCTTGATAGACTGACACACGGGTATTGCGGATTCCTGATATATTCAGGAGTGTTTCAAAACAATCGAACAGGTTAGTAAAGCACTCTTCGGCAAACAAAGTGTGCTTCTCCGACAAGGAACCGGTCATTATGAAATTATAATGCAGGTTGTTAACCACAAGCATCCATCCTTTATTCATGAATTACCAATTCATATACCATAATATATGACATGAAGATCGAATTCACCTTTTACATTGGCTGTGGTACTGTTCATTAAAATCGTTTGGAAACCAGTTCAACTTCGCGTATACTAGGAAAGTCATAGATGGAACGGGCCTGAGCCGCATTGCGGCCGTATGTTGGTTACATGAACAGATTCAACGATAACGGATAAGCTCCCTTCCTGAAAAGGGTAGAATGAGAACCGATACAAAAATGGGAATTCTGAACTATGGAACGATAGATGTCATATGGCACATGAACCTATTTTACGTGACACATATTGAATACAGATAAGGGAAGTGAATACAACTTGAAGAATTTTGCAGCATTAGGCGTAGAGCAGCATTGGGTAGAAGCCTTGAAAGAACAGGGAATTTCATCCCCAACTCCTGTACAGCAGGAGTCGATTCCACTGTTGATGGAAGGTCAGGATGTTATCGCCGAGGCACATACGGGAACAGGGAAGACGCTTGCGTTTTTACTGCCGATTCTACAAAAGCTGAATTTGGATAAGCGACACCCGCAGGCGCTCGTGATTGCGCCTACGCGTGAATTGGCGCTCCAAATTACAGAGGAAGCCAACAGATTGGCTGCGACGGAGCCAAGTTTGTCTTTACTGGCTGTTTATGGAGGACAGGACGTAGAGCGTCAGCTTCGTAAACTGAAAGGCGGCGCACAACTGATTATTGGTACACCTGGGCGACTGCTGGATCACCTGAGACGTGGCACGCTGGATTTGGGTGGTATTAAAATGCTGGTCCTGGATGAAGCCGACCAAATGTTACACATGGGCTTTTTGAACGATGTGGAGACGATTCTTCAGGAGGTTCCTTATCGGAGACAGACGATGCTGTTCTCGGCTACGATGCCAGCCGGTATTCGCAAGCTGGCTCGTGTATATATGAACGAACCCGTAGATGTCAAAGTGAAATCCGCTTCTTCCGTTCCGGTGAGCCAAATCCGTCAGGTCGTTGTGCAAACAACAGACCGTGGTAAGCAACAGGCATTGGTGGATATGCTGAATACGGATCGTCCGTACTTGGCTGTTATTTTCTGCCGTACGAAGCGCCGGGCTGCCAAACTGAACGAAGAGCTGCAAGAGATGGGCTTTGAGAGCGGTGAGCTCCACGGAGATTTGTCCCAGAACAAGCGGGAGCAAGTGATGAAGGCGTTCCGTGAAGCGAAACTCCAATTGCTCGTAGCGACTGATGTAGCTGCGCGCGGCCTGGATGTAGAAGGCGTCACGCATGTCTTTAACTATGACATGCCGCAGGATGCCGAAAGCTACATCCACCGCATCGGGCGTACCGGCCGTGCCGGAGGCAAAGGAGTGGCGGTGACGCTCGCTACGCCAAGGGATGTTCCAGAGCTTCGGAACATCCAGAAAGTTGCTGGTGTCACATTCACCAGCAGTGAGGGCGGCGGACAGCGTAGACCTGCTTCCGATACGGCTGATCGGCAGGGTCGAGAACGCCGCTCGGGCAGAAACGACCGCCGTTCCTACGGCGGCAACGACTCCGGCGGTGGACGCCGAGGCAGCGGCCGCGAACAGGCGGGCCGTCGTGATGCCACAGGCGGCGAACGTCGCTCTAGCCGCGGCAGTAGCGAGCGCGGCGGGTATGACCGCAGCAGCGGCGGTTCCGCACGCGGAGGTCAAGGCCGCGCGGCAGGGCAAAGCAGCGAGCGCGGTGGATATGACCGCAGCAGCGGTGGTTCTGCACGCGGAGGCCAAGGCCGCTCGGCAGGACAAAGCAGCGAGCGCGGTGGATATGACCGCAGCAGCAGTGGTTCTGCACGCGGAGGCCAAGGCCGCTCGGCAGGACAAAGCAGCGAGCGTGGCGGATATGACCGCAGTAGCGGCGGTTCTGCGCGCGGAGGCCAAGGTGGCCGCGGTGGACAAGCCAAAGGCGGCCCGCGTGGTGGTCAAGGACAAGGAGGCCGTCGCGGACGGTCCAGATAGATAAAACAGGAGTATTCTCATAGAATACTCCGCTATGGTTATCATAATAGCCCCGGGGAGGCTCATCTTCCGGGGCTATTGTAATCTTCACCCATACCGCTTGAAGGAGCAGCACCATAAGATGACATGAGCAGCGTAGCTACCTTGAAATAAACGATTAGCGTTTAGGATACATTTTTCAAAAGATAAATTTGGAGGGGTTATACATCATGCAGGAACAGGATATGGGCAAGCGCGCCATGGTCTCAGCATGGATCAGCTTGATTAGCAACATCCTATTAACCGGCATTAAAATTATTACAGGACTTATGTTCAACAGCAAGGTGCTGGTGGCCGATGGTGTGCATAATGCCGGGGACGTGATTGCCTCTGCAACGGCACTGGGAGCGATGCGCATATCCAGCCAGCCGCCGGATGAGGATCATCCTTATGGTCACGGCAAAGCAGAAGTGATCGGTGCAAGCGTGGTGGCGGTCATATTGTTTGGAGCGGGCATATTTATCGGCTATCATTCGATTGCAGCACTGTTCGAACCGATGCCACAGGAGCATATACTGGCATTGGTGGCCGCCATTATTTCCTTGCTCTGGAAACAGTGGTTGTATATCTACACGATTCGTATCGGGAGAGCGGCCAATAGTCAGGGTCTTATTGCAACGGCAAAAGATCATCTCGCTGATGTTTACGCCTCTGGGGCTGCTGTACTGGGTATCGGTTTGGGGCTGATTGGGGAGCACTGGAGCATTTCAATCTTATCCTACGGCGACCCTATTGCGGGATTCGTAGTGGCATTGCTAGTTCTGAAATTGGCGTGGGAAATGGGCCGTGAATCCATAGATGTGCTTATGGAAAAAGCTATTGCAACAGAGGAGATTGAAAGCTACGCCGCAGCCGCACTGAGTGTAGCCGAGGTTCAACGTATTGACCGTATCCGTGCCCGTGAGCACGGCCATTATATTATCGTGGATATCCGCGCTTCAGTGGATGCCTCTTTGACGATTCAGCAGGGACACGATATTATCCGACTGATTAAGGGGGCTGTCATGAAGCGGGAACCGCGGGTTTATGAGGTGCTTGTCCATTTGAATCCATGGTATGCGGACGATCACTAGAACAGACGACGCGAATTGACAGATAACTTGCAGGGAGGGTATGCTTTTAAAAGCCGAACGATGATGAATAAAAGCGAGGTTACCCGAAAATATGCGAAAATTTTTAAAATGGTTAGGCATTTCTGTGACTGCGGCGGTTCTTTTAGTGGGCGGATATTATACGTATTCTATATATCATTTTACGAATCAAATTTCGGTTGCTTCCGGACAGGATTCGAAATTCAAACCGCAGGCACAAACTCAAACCAATGTACAACCTGTAGAGGTATCGCTCCCACCAGAATGGGATGGGACAGAAAGAGTGAATATTCTGCTACTAGGCGGCGACTCCCGTGGAGAGGATTCAGGGCGTTCTGACTCCGTTATGGTTGCTTCTATTGATCCGGTTACGAAAAAGGCTACACTTATGTCGATTCTTCGTGATACGTACGTCAATATCCCAGGTCATGGGCAAAGTAGATTGAATGCTGCTTTTTCCTACGGTGGACCAGACTTGACCAGACAGACCGTGAGCGACCTGTTGGGGATACCGATTCAATATTATGTATATACTGATTTTAGTGGCTTTATTGCGCTGGTTGATTCTGTGGGTGGTATTGACCTGGATGTCGAAAAAGATATGCACTATACCTCCAAGGCAGATAAACACCAGTTTGATATTGATTTGAAAAAGGGAATGCAGCACATGGACGGTAAAACAGCCTTGCAATATGTACGCTTCCGTCATGATGCGACTTCCGATTTTACGCGTACGGAGCGGCAACGCAAATTCATTACCGAGCTTGGCGGTAAAATTCAGTCAACCTCATCTCTAATTAAACTGCCAAGTATTTTAAATAGCATTTCTCCTTATATTGAAACGAATCTCAGTACTACGGAAATACTGCAATTGGCTTCATTGGGCTTTAATATCGATGCAACAACAGTAGCGAAGCAGCAAATCCCGCCGAATGAATTGGTGCGCGGGGCAACCATTAAGGGTGCGCAGGTGTTGGGTGTGGACGAAAGAAAGCTCAAGCGCTTCATACAGAATCTTTTTGAACAGGAGAACAAACCTGTGACCACGACGGTGGATGCTACAACTACAATAAATGATACTCCATAACCTTCGAAAGCAAGCGAAGTTTGTACGATGACGTACAACTTTGTTTGCTTTTGTGTTTATTTGGGTATAACCTTGTATATTTTGTTCCAAAATTATATCGTATCTATGAAGAACGTATACTCAATTGTGTAAAGAGAAGGGGAATGTGGTGTGGAAATAACTCCGGCATGGAAAGACCGATTCAAGAAGTTTTTTCTGAACAACAAGTTTGTGTTATTCCTGCTGGTACTGCTGCTGATCGGCTTGAATATCTTGGTGCTTACCAAAATTTCATACATATTCACACCTGTCATAGTGCTGCTGAAAACGATAATTCTCCCTGTCATTTTATCCGGCGTCTTGTACTATCTGCTCAATCCATTGGTTGATGTACTGGAGCGCAATAAGGTGAAACGAATATACTCCATTATTGTACTGTTTTTGCTCATTATAGGGGTTATTGCGATTGTGGTTACATCGGTGGTACCTGTAATCCGCGATCAAATACAGGGGCTTATCCAGAATTTTCCTGCCTATAGCGAGCAAGTACAACGACAATTCGAGAAACTGATCGGCAGCGATTTTGTAAACCAGTTCCAGAACACCATTCAAATTAATCCATCTGAGCTGGCCTCCAAAGCTTCTGAAAAGTTATCTAGCTTTATTAATAATGCATGGACGGGTGTGGGCAGCTTCTTGGGCGTGGTTACAGAAACTGTACTTGCGATTGCCACGGTTCCATTTATTCTGTTCTACTTGCTAAAAGATGGACACAAGCTGCCACAGTTTATCTTGAAAATGCTCCCGCCTATGTTTCGTAAAGAAACAGACCGCATTATGACCGAAATGAACCATCAGGTCAGTTCCTATATTCGTGGGCAGATTATTGTCAGCTTCTGTATTGGGGCGCTGTTGTATATTGGTTATCTAATCATTGGATTGGACTACTCTCTGACGCTTGCAGTCATTGCGTCCTTTACGAGCGTTGTCCCCTACTTAGGTCCCGTCATTGCCATTACACCTGCGTTAATTGTAGCCTTGGTCACCTCACCAATTATGCTGCTCAAGATGGTTATCGTATGGACAGTCGTACAGCTCATTGAGGGTAAATTTATTTCTCCACAAATTATGGGCAAATCTCTTCGAGTACATCCGATCACGATTATCTTCGTTATTCTGACGGCAGGCAATTTGTTTGGTGTGGTGGGAATCGTACTGGCGGTTCCAGGTTACGCTGTCTTGAAAGTAATCGTTACACATCTGTACAGTTTCTTTAAAAAGCGTTCGCATCTCTATGAGGCGGATAAAGTGAACACAAGTCTTTACGAAAAATAAACTTTTCTACTATAAAATCGATATTGACCCCTCTTGGGTAACTGTGGCTTTGCGTGCTATAATTAATGTCTATCCTTATTCCAAAATAGAAAGGTCAGACTTTTATGATAAAACTCAGCATTCTTGACCAATCTCCGGTATCGGAAGGCATGACGCATGCACAAGCATTACAAAAGACCGCTGAGCTTGCTATAGAGGCGGAACGCTTGGGTTATCATCGCTTTTGGGTATCAGAGCATCATTCTGCCGCAAATCTTGCAGGCTCCAGTCCGGAGGTACTGATTTCGCATCTGGCTGCCCGTACCTCAACCATTCGAGTGGGGTCAGGTGGTGTGATGCTGCCCCATTACAGCGCTTATAAAGTTGCGGAAAACTTCCGTGTGTTGGAGGGGGTGTATCCGGGACGCATTGATGTGGGTCTGGGACGAGCGCCTGGAGGAATGCCCATTGCTACCAGAGCACTGCAAGAAGGCAAAATGCGGGGTGGTGTTGATCTGTACCCTGAGCAGTTGGATGACCTGTTAGCTTATTTGCATGACAGCACGGGCCATGATCACCGTTTCGGTTCGCTACAGGCGATGCCGCTCATAGAAACTGTACCGGAAATGTGGTTGCTCGGCTCAAGCGGTGATAGCGCAGGTCTGGCAGCCGAGCGTGGCGTGGGCTTTGCGTTCGCGCAGTTCATTAATGGTGAAGGCGGCACAGGGGCTATGAAGGAATACCAGGAAAGCTTCCAGCCTTCCCAGCATAGTGACCAACCGCGTTCGCTTGTTGCCGTATTTGCGATCTGTGCGGATACCGAAGAGGAGGCGAATCGGTTGGCTTCCAGTATGGACTTGTCTCTTGTACTATTAGAGCAGGGAATGCGCTCCGCTGGAACACCTTCCGTCGAAAAGGCACTGGCGTATCCGTATACGCCGTTTGACCGGATGCGTATTCGTGAGAATCGCAAACGTATGGTGGTCGGTTCGCCCGAACAGGTGAAGCGTCAGATTGAGCAATTAAGTAAGGACTATAATGCCCAGGAGATCATGGTTGCGAGCATTATTCACGACTTTGATGCCAAAATGAAATCTATACGTCTCATGGCTGAAGCATTTGGACTGTCTTCTGTACGGTCATAATGCGATCCGCCGGATTTAAAAGATCACAGCTTCGAGGAGCTGTGATCTTTTTTTGAATTTTTTGAGGAAATATTCGATGATATGCACTGTATGATATAGGAAATAAACCAGTTAACACTTGATAATGATTATCAATATCTTTATTATATAAAGATAGAATGAAGTTTTGATGAAAGTCGTGCGTTAAGCCCGTGACTATATATATTGGATAAGGGAAAGGGATGATTCCAAATGTTTCGTCTGAAAACGGCAAATCTGGATATTGCTTATGAAGATCGATTGATTGTAGAAGATCTGAACGTAGAAATACCTCAAGGGAAAATCACAGCCTTGGTGGGCGCAAATGGTTCTGGCAAGTCCACCATTCTGAAGACGATGGCTCGCATCATGAATCCTAAGGGCGGCAGTGTTCTGCTTGACGGTAAATCCATTCATAAGCAATCCACCCGGGAAGTAGCTAAACAGCTGGCTATTTTGCCACAAAATCCGACTGCACCGGAAGGATTAACCGTGACGGAACTGGTATCTTACGGACGTTTTCCCTATCAAAAAGGTTTTGGGTCCATGAAAGCGGAAGATCGCAAAATGGTAGAATGGGCCATTCAAGTAACGGGAATGAGCGAGTTCCACGATCGTCCGATTGATCAGCTTTCTGGTGGTCAGCGTCAGCGTGCCTGGATTGCTATGGCGCTTGCGCAGGATACGGATATTTTGTTTCTGGATGAGCCGACGACATTTTTAGATATGGCGCATCAACTGGAAGTGTTGCATTTGCTAGAGTATCTGAATACTTCGGAGGAGCGCACCATTGTTATGGTCGTGCATGATTTGAACCATGCCGCCCGGTATGCTCAGCATATGATTGCGATCAAAAAAGGGAAAGCCGAGGCGGTAGGAACTCCAACTGAGGTTATGTCCCCTGATGTGCTGCGTGAGGTGTTCGGGATCGAAGCGGATATTGTAACAGATCCTCGTACGGGTGTACCGCTCTGTCTTCCGTATGCTTTGGCTGGACAGCCTGCGGTAAGCCAAGCAGTAAAAGAAATGAATATGGAAGATAAGCAACCTGTGGGTTCTGTTGCTGAGCGACGTGATGCTAGAGCACAAGTAGCGGCAAGAGGTTAAAGAGGACATACCATGAGACCACTGGATTACGATCAACTTGAGCAACTAGCGAAAATAGTGAGAGTCACGCCGGAGGATGCAGTATATTCCGGGCCAGTGGCCGAATGGCTTGAACCAGAGAAAATCCGCTCTGTGATGGAGTATTACGGCGATCTTCTACGTGCTGAAGACGATTTAACCGCAGCCGTTTATTTTGTGAACCAGTTGCGTGGTCTCGTGTTTGCGCAGCATTTTATGGTGTCTCTGTGTGAACGCCGTCTGGATCTGTCCGTTTCCAATCTCAGATTTCATATTTGTTATGAAGGTCAATATCCTTCTATTAGCCTCCAGGTCATCGACCTAACAGAGCTGGACAATACGCGGAACAATGGGGATGACCATTCTTCCGAACAGGCTCAGCAAGTATTACGTGACTTTTACAGTTTGCAGATGCGGCCCATATTGGAGGCAATAGCTGCAGTGGGGAGCGCATCTATTGGGCAAATGTGGGGACAGTTTCCGTTGACATTGCTGTATTTTAAGGATAGAGTACAGCCATTGTTGACTGATCCTCAGGATGTGGAGCGCTTCGAACAAGATTATATGTATGTGACACGTGAGCTGAAGGGAGAGGTATTCGGGCGTAAAAGAAATCCATTTACGGTTCGTCTCATTGAATTGGACAATCCTTACCGCCCCGGTGAAAATACCTACATGAAACCGTCCTGTTGCCAATATTACAAGACAGGTGGAGGTCAGCGGTATTGTTATGCTTGCCCAAAAATGTCCGCTTCCGAACGCGAAGAACGCAGACTTGAAGTGATGGCATCACGGTAAAGTCACTGTGGATGTTGGCATGTCCGTCACGTTTTGGTTAAAATAGGTTATGTAACCTAAACCAAGCGACACGAAGGAGGATGCTGTATGTCTGTCTATTCACATAATGCCGTAACACCAGCGAATCAGGAGGTTTCTCTGGATACTTACACCGGTAAGGTGCTGGTTATTGCGAATACCGCCAGTAAATGCGGACTTACCCCGCAATATGGGGATTTGCAAAAGCTTTATGACGAATATAAGGATCGGGGATTAGTTGTATTAGGATTTCCTTGCAACCAATTTGGCGGTCAGGAGCCGGGCAGCAGCGAGGAAGCGGCTGAATTTTGCCAACTGAATTACGGGGTTAGTTTCCCGGTATTCGCCAAAGTGGACGTCAACGGACCGGATACAGCGCCTCTGTTTGAATATTTGAAAAAGCAACAGCCTGGAGAACAGGAAGATGGGACAATTCAGTGGAATTTCACGAAATTCATTGTGAATCGTGAAGGTGTACCTGTGGGTCGTTTTGAACCGAAGGAGTCACCAGAAGCGATGAAAGCAGCTATTGAGCAATTGCTATAGTAGCTTCGCTTTACTTCCAACGTATATGTTTAAAAAGGGTCTGATTTCCGGAATGTCTCCGGGAAACGGTCCCTTTTTTGTTCTCTACATATGCATTTGTCTAAGGGGTGTTGCATCATGTGAAGGTCGATTCCAAGGGCATAATCAGGGGGCTTACAGGGAAAACTGGATGGAGCAAAGAAACATTTCAGCAAACGACTGAACTCGGATATCCTTTCTTTTTTAAATGTGGACAAATTGTGAATATCTTAAAAAGCTATTGTAATGTGAAAAATATCACACTATAATAAGCACATGAAGTGAAATAAATCACAAACGCTAACGAGCTGTTTACGTGAAACTATTCACAATTATTATACATTTTATGCCCACACACCAAGGAGGAATTTAACATGAAAGTAGCAGTTATCGGATGTACACACGCAGGCACGGCAGCTATCGTCAACACAGCTAAATGTTATCCAGATGCCGAAATTACCGTTTATGAGCGTAATGATAATATTTCATTCTTATCTTGTGGTATTGCTCTGTACGTAGGTGGTGTCGTCAAAGATCCGCACGGACTGTTTTATTCGTCTCCAGATCAACTGGCTGACTTGGGTGTAGAGACCAAGATGCTTCATGAGGTAACGAGTGTGGATACGGCAGGCAAGACGCTGCATGCACGTAATCTCCAAACAGGCGAAGAATTTACAGACACATTTGATAAATTAATTGTGACCACAGGATCATGGCCTATTATTCCGAAGCTGGAAGGCATTGAACTTGATCATATTTTGCTCTGTAAAAACTATAATCATTCGAATGATATCATTGAGAAAGCCCAGCATGTACAGAACATTACAGTCGTCGGAGCTGGATACATTGGTGTTGAACTGGTAGAAGCTTTCCAAATGAACGGTAAAAATGTAACACTGATCGACAGTGCTGATCGTATATTGAATAAGTATTTGGACCATGAGTATACAGACCGGATTGAAAGTTCCCTGAAGGAACATGGCATTAAGCTGGTACTTGGCGAGACGGTGAGTCGTTTTGAGGGTACGAACGGTAAGGTAAGTAAAGTCGTGACCTCTAAAGGAGAATATGAAACAGAGCTTGTTATTCTCTGCATCGGTTTCCGACCTCAAACGGATCTGCTCAAAGGTCAGGTAGATATGTTGCCTAACGGTGCGATCATTGTGGATAACTATATGCAAAGTAGCTGCCCGGACGTGTTTGCAGCAGGTGACAGTTGTGCAATCCGCTATAATCCGACAGGCAAAACGGCTTATATCCCTTTGGCAACCAACGCAGTTCGTATGGGTACGCTGGTAGCACGTAATCTGGTACAACCAACCATTGCCTACATGGGAACCCAAGGAACTTCGGGTATCAAAATTTACGAAGACAATATTGCAGGAACAGGCATGACGGAAGCGGCGGCAACGGACGAAGGCATGACTGTAGAAGCTGTAACCATTGAAGACAGCTACCGGCCTGAATTTATGCCAACCTCCGAAAAGGTATTACTGAAAGTGGTATATGAGAAGGAGACACGGAGAATTTTGGGGGCACAAATTATGTCGAAGGTGGATTTGACGCAATCCATTAACACGCTATCCGTAGCCATTCAAAATCATATGACCATTGACCAGTTGGCCTTTGTCGATTTCTTCTTCCAGCCGCATTATAACAAGCCTTGGAATTTCCTGAACGCAGCAGGTTTACAAGCATTGCCAACAATATCCGAACGGAATCCAGTTACTGTATAATTCGGTTTGTCTGTGACATTGTTCATAAGTTTGTCAACAATCTGAGACGTATGGACGAATCCTTATAGTACAATATAGAGTAGCATAAGGATTAGGGGGTAAGTAGATTATGGATTTGTTTTATATCCTTTTTCTTGTAGTCGTAGCGCTGGTAGGCCTCGGTGGAGTTATTTGGTTCTTGAGAGCAGTTGAAAAGGAAGAATACAATTAAATGTAAAGCGCGTAGTAGCGCAGTAGACGTAATAATACAGAAAAGACAGTCCTTTTTACAAGGGCTGTTTTTTTAATGCCTATTAAAGTGATTTTTTTCACAAACAAAATCACTGATTTTAACTAAAATATGAGAGAAGAATATTCGAGTAAAAAGATGTTAAAGGAGCGGGAACATATGGCAAGCTATAAACCGGGGCAAATTGCCGAAAAGACGGTAGAAACAGGAGTGGCTAAAGCGAACAACCCGTGGACTGTGTCGGTGGTATTGGGATTTTTGGCAGGTGCATTTATTGCACTCGGGTTTTTGCTGGATATACGTGTCATCGCAAGTGCACCTAAGGAATGGGGGAGTATTGCTACCTTTATTGGAGCTTCCGTGTTCCCTGTAGGTCTGGTGTTGGTATTGATCGCTGGCGGAGAATTGCTGACCGGCAATATGATGGCTGTCCCTTTGGCGAGATGGGCAGGACGGATTAAGACCGGCGCTATGTTCCGTAATTTGGCGATTATTACGCTCAGTAATTTTGCGGGTGCGTTATTCGTTGCATTTTTCTTTGGCCATGTGCTGGGTTTGACAGAAACGGGCCCTTACCTGGACAAAGTGGTGGATATGGCAGGACATAAGCTACATGAAAGCTTTTTGCAGTCTTTTATATCGGGTATAGGATGTAACTGGCTCGTAGCACTGGCTGTATGGCTGGCTTATAGCACAGACTCAATTGGCGGCAAAATTATGGGGATTTGGTTCCCGACCATGGCCTTTGTCGCTATTGGATTTCAGCACGTTGTTGCCAATATGTTCCTCATTCCGGCGGCTATTTTTGCAGGCCACTTTTCATGGGCAGATTATGTTATGAACTTCATTCCGGTCTGGCTGGGGAATTTGGTAGGAGGTAGCCTGTTTGTGGCTGGAGCCTACTGGTTGGCCTATTTGAAAAAGCCTCAAGCCAACGCACATCCAGTGAATGAATCTCCAACTACTTCTTCGGTTGCACATCAAATCCGTTGAGTGATCTTGCTTAATTATGGTACTTTAAACAGCAATGAACAAAGCAAATCCGCCATGACAGGCCCGGGGGAACGAAACCTGTCATGGCGGATTTTTTTGGGAGTGGTCCATGATTTGGCATGGAGGATGAGTGTGCTCTCGTCCATAATGCCTTGATCTCTTTTACCCTCGGTAAGATATGATGAAACAGGATGTCGAAAAAAATTATGATTCTTAAAAAATCCGTTTTGCTCTATGCAGCAGACGGATTTTTTTAATATTTTGGAGAGCGGCTGTGTGGGAAAATCCTTCTCTTGCCATAGGTCAAAGCTGTGGATATGATAAGAGCAGTGTAATTTTTGGAAACGGTAACGGAAAGGAGCATCAACACTATGGATCATCGCAATAGCGCGCCTCCTGAGGCCACGCTTCAACAAGACTTACAAAGGGGACAGCGGATGACGGAGCAGCAGGACGGTATTTTTCCGGCTGTATGCCCGTTAGATTGCCCGGATACGTGTGGGCTCCTGCTTCACAAGGAAAATGGAAAGATAGTCAAGGTGACTGGGAACCCGGATCATCCTATTACCAAAGGGGCTATTTGTAACAAAGTTCGCAATATGACGGAGCGGGTATATGATCCTGATCGGGTGCTCTATCCTTTGAAACGTATAGGCCCCAAAGGAGAAGGGAAGTTTGAACGAATTAGCTGGGAGGAAGCGGTCGAAACCATTACTGGTCGGTTCAAGGAGCTGATACGTACGGACGGATCGGAATCTATTCTCCCCTACAGCTTTTATGGCAATATGGGCGTATTGAGTGTGGATGGAATGGATCGCCGATTTTTTAATGCGCTGGGTTCAAGCCAACTGGATCAGACGATATGCAGTGTGGCAGGGAATGAAGGCTGGGCGTCCGTTATGGGTTTTAAAGGCGGCACCAGCCCGGAGGACACGGAGGATGCAGACCTCATTATTGTGTGGGGTGGAAATGTCATTAGCACCAACATGCATCAGGTCGTTTTGGCTGAGAAGGCACGTAAAAAAGGTGCTAAGGTGGTCGTTATTGACGTTCATCGCAACCGGACGGCGCAATGGGCGGATTGGTTCATTCCGTTATATCCGGGGACCGATACGGCGCTCGCGTTGGGTGTTATGAATGTGCTGTTCGCTCAGGGACTGACGGACGACGAATTCTTACATCGCTACACGGTAGGCCATGAGGAACTGCGCGAGCATGTTAAGACATATACACCAGAGCGAGTTTCGCGGATTACCGGCGTGCCGGAAGCAGATATTATCCGTTTAGCGGAAATGTACGGAACTGCGCGAGCAGCGTATATCAATATCGGCAATGGGCTTCAGCATCATGATAATGGCGGTATGAACGTACGTGCGGTTACATGCTTGCCTGCACTCACTGGACAATGGCTAAAGCACGGCGGGGGAGCGTCACGCTCTAATGGCGCTTATGGCAAGTTTAACGGCGCCAATCTGGCGCGTCCTGATCTGCGACAGAACCCCGATGCCCGGGTGATCAACATGAACCGGATCGGAGAAGCGCTGCTACAGAAGGAACAGCCGATTAAGGCGTTATTCGTATACTGCAGTAACCCGGTAGTTGTAGCTCCCGATTCAGAACGGGTGACTGAAGGATTTGAACGAGAGGATTTGTTCACAGTCGTTCATGACCTGTTTCTTACCGATACGGCCCGTTATGCCGATATTGTGCTGCCTGCAGCGTCTTCCTTTGAAAGTACGGACCTATATAAATCCTACTGGCATCACTATGTCCAGATGCAGGAACCCGTCATTGCTCCACTCGGAGAAAGCAAAAGCAATTATGAGCTGTTTAGCCTGCTCGGACGGGCTATGGGCTTTGACGAAGCTGCCTTTACGGAAAGTGAAGAGGACATGATCGCAGGCGCGCTTGATAATCCGACGAACCCATATCTCAACGGTGTAACCTTGGAAGCCTTAAAAGAGTCACCTTTTGTAAAGCTCGATATGTCGCCAAAGGCCACTTATTTGGATCGTCTAACCACGCCTTCAGGCAAGATTGAACTATATTCGGAGAAAATGAAACAAGCAGGTCTGCCCGCGATGCCTTCATATGTGCCGCTGATTGAAGGGTATGATGGAGAGCATCGACCGCAAGCGGACGAGCGGTTTCCATTAATGTTTATTTCACCGCCAAACCATAATTTTCTGAATTCTACTTTCGCTAACTTACCCAAGCATCAGCGGCTGGAGCGGGAGCCCTTGCTACAAATTCACCCGGAGGATGCTCAGACAAGAGGCATCGCGGATGGGGAACCAGTTACCGTATGGAATGATCGGGGGACGTATGAGCTGAAAGCCAAAGTCACCGATCTGATGCTGCCCGGTACAGTGATTAGCCAGGGATTATGGTGGGAAGGCAAAGGACGCAGACAGCGTGCCAATGTGTTAACCTCTGATCGGCTGTCGGATATGGGACAGGGGGCTACTTTCTTCTCAACGGTGGTGAATGTGAAGCGCAAATGAGATAATGCCATTTATGGCGTCAGATGCAAAAGGAGAAACAAAAGATATGAAATGGTTGGAGTCTTATCCGAAAGAAGTGAAAGTGTTTCTCGTTGCCAGTCTGATTAATTCCGCCGGAAGTTCCCTGATGTGGCCGCTGGTTAGCATGTACGTATTTGACGAGCTGAACCGTAGCATGGGAGATGCGGGAATTGCGATTTTAGTGCAGTCTCTAGGCGGAATTTTTGGTCAAGTGCTGGGAGGAGCCCTTTATCACCGTATTGGAGCCAAGAAACTGATTGTTGGTTCACTGGCGATGAACGCGCTGGGACTTCTTACGCTTCCATTTACCAGTGGTCATTGGGTAGCGTTTGTCATCATGATGGGCTTTATCGGCTTTTTTAATGTCGTATCTGTGCCTGCGATTCAGGCCTTTGTAGGTTTTCGTTTCGCTGACCGTCGTGGAGAGCTGTTTAATATTATTTATGTCGCTAACAATATTGGGGTTGCAGTGGGTACGGGATTGAGTGGCGTTCTGGCTGACCTTTCCTATCAGCTCAGCTTTGTGATGAACGGGGTGACTTCTGCGGTATTTGCCGGGTTTTTCTGGTCTTATCTAAGTAGGGTGGATCGGGAAGAGGGAGAAGTACAGCTCAGCAAGTCCGTGAAGAAAAGAGAGGAAATACCAGCTCGTTTGCTGTTTCGTGATACCAGATTGTATCTCTTTGTGGGGGTAGGCTCGCTTTTTTTATGGTTCGGCAATTCGATTTGGAATACAGGAGTGTCTCCCCATATTATTGAGCAGGGCTTGCCTAAAACAATGTATGGGTTACTGTGGACGCTGAATGGTATCCTTATTTTTGCCGCACAACCCATTATTTTTTGGATAAAACGACTGTACGCTCATCACGCTTCAGCGCAAATGACATGGGCCGGAGGATTTTATTTGGCGGCTTATATTGTCATGCTGGGCACACAGAACTATACTGGAATGATATTTGCTATGGTTCTGGCGACCCTGGGAGAAATGCTGATTGCACCTGCGGTTCCAGCATTCCTGTCTGATCATGGAGGTCGGGGTGCACCCTTTTACATTGGGCTTGTGGGGGGCATTGGCGCAGCCGGACGGGTAATGGGACCTTATATTATGGGGAAGTTGTATGATGGTGGTGGGTTACCGCCTACACTTTGGCTGGCAGCGGGCGTAGCGGTGTTGTCGATCCTGTTTTTCGTCCTGCATAGCTGGTTGAACCGTTACCGACATGATTTGGATACTTTTGATACTACTTCCAAGGCTGATGTTCCCAGTTCTTAAGTCCTAATAAAAGTTCAGTAATGAGCGGTGATTATGGTACAATAAGTGACGAATGATTGCAGTTATTGCTTCAGGAAAGCCTTCACAGGAAGGATTGAAAGGAATTGTTTACAAGTCAACCCTTGACGATACGTCATTCGGAGATGAAGGATGCTCCTGATCTGATTGCGCTGGATGAATTGGTATGGAATGAACGTACGGCTCCCGCTTCGCTGTCCTGGAAGTCTCGCGGAGAGTTTTTGCGCAATACGCCTCCGGGCTCCCAACTGGTCGCCATCGAACAGGAAGTACTCTGCGGGTATATTGGATTTCGTCCTCCAACGCTGTTGGCTAGTAATTGTCATGTATTGGAAATAAATATAGCTGTACATCCAGCCTATCATCGCAAAGGTATTGGGACGGCGCTCATGAACTCCATGAAGGACATTGCAGCTGCCGAGGGCATACGCAAGTTGAGTTTGCGTGTACTCTCATGCAACACGGAAGCCCTTATGTTTTATGAAAAAAGTGGTTTTGCGATTGAAGGACGTTTGCATGAGGAGTTTTACATAGCAGGCCAATTCGTGGATGATGTGTTAATGGCCTATTTCTTAAAATAGGCGGGAGGCACAGATAGCAACATTCGGTTTTATGTCCGGCCTAAACAAACAACGCCGCAGACCTGATCAGGTCTGCGGCGTTGTTGTATAATACAATATTACCGAAGTTGCTTCCATTCATTTTGAAGCATACCATACACTGCGTGGTTCATGTAGCCGTCGGGCAGCAATTCCGCTTCGCGTACAATGCCTTCGAGCACAAAGCCCAAACGTTCCGGAATACCGCGGCTACGGCGGTTCGTAGTTGCACAACGGATTTCGACCCGATGCAAGTCCAGCTCCATCAAAGCATATTCAACGAATACGCGGCAGGCGCTGGTCATAAGACCTTGCCCTTCGTATCCATGTCCAAGCCAGTATCCGATGCTAACCGAACGGTGAGTCCAATTGATCTCATGGTAGCTGATGATGCCAGCAAGCTCGTTGTCTATCCAAATTCCGGCGGTCAGGCTACCGTTCTCTGCGGCTTGTTTCAAGGCGCCCTGTACGAACTGCTCTGTGTGGCTGATTTCCGTAGTAGAGTCTACCCATGGAAGCCATTGACGCAGGCGGTCACGGGACATTTCGATCAGCTCAAACAGAGGCTGCACATGCTCCTTGGTGAGCGGCCGAAGGACTGTGCGTTCGTCCAACGCATATGTAAACATGATTGATCCCCTCTTTCACTCGGAAAATCGCTAAACCAGCCAGTCTAGCATTTAATCCCATGCTACCTTATTCTGCGAGAGTCGTCAAAAGGGAGAGGAAGCTTCAAATTCTATAGGTCCCACCCGGAACCGTTCATGCTCGTATACATATTTCAAATCCAAATCCCCTACAAATTCGGTCGGGGATACACTGCCAGATACAGTGGCTTGCAGAGGGAGCTGTTCGGCATCATACATTACGACGGAGTTAAAATCGAGATGTTTTGTAAATTGCACTGGATCATCGTAAAATACGGATGCTTTAGGGTCCATCGTCTGTGTAGCACCGTCAATCGTGACAGTAATATGCACCTGGCGGTTGTGGTCACGTAGCTCCACTGAGCTGTGTACGCGCTGGGACACAGCATATGCTGCCGATTCGACCGCATATTCTTCCATCGTCTGTGCGTTAATAATATGCAGCTCCTGCAATTCGACACCCGTTCCCGAGGCGCGTGTGATGATCACGACGGCTTCACGGACACCATCCTCGTTTACATCCCTGTAATATAATTGTGGTGCGGTGGAGATATCTGCCGAGCCCGACCAGCGGAATGTGCGACGTTGCTGGCCGATTTCCAGTACAGCTGAATGGAATAGTCCCTGTGACGGATTCACGGCATATAAATGGACGGAGGGGTCTTCTGGAGCGCTGGCTAGCGGACGAGATTGTACGGTTTCGTTCACCGGGTCCGATGAAGGATGACCGGAAGTCATGACGGAAGAGGACAAAAGCATAGACAGCAGGATCACAATGAGCAGCTTAAACACGGGTGGGTCTCCTTTTCCGGACAAAATAAAAGATATATACACTATAACGAATTTATTTGCCGAAAATGTTAACTCTTTTTCATAACTTGTCACTTTTTTTGCTGAAGAGAGCATAAGGATTTTCATTTTATTGAGTTATGCGGTGTGAAAGGGTATATTTAAGGGAACAGGTTATACACAGATTATACGGAAGAAAGGTTGATTAGCGTGGAGAAGCCGATCACTCCCCCCAATTTTATTAAAAATGTTATTGAAGAGGATCTACGTACGGGTAAGGTAAAGGAGGTTGTTACACGATTTCCGCCTGAACCAAACGGATATTTGCATATTGGACATGCCAAAGCTATCTGGATCAACTTCTCGTTAGGAGATGAATTCGGAGGACGCACAAATCTGCGTTTTGACGACACCAATCCGGCGAAGGAAGATACGGAATACGTGAACTCCATCCAGGAGGACGTGAAGTGGCTCGGTTATGAATGGGAGGAAAAACATTTTGCCTCCAATTATTTTGAAGAAATGTACAAGCGTGCCATCCTGCTGATCCAAAAGGGTAAAGCCTACGTGGATGACCAAAGCGCGGACCAAATCCGCGAAACTCGTGGCACACTGACCGAACCGGGGCAAAATAGCCCTTATCGGGATCGAAGTGTTGAAGACAATCTGAAGCTGTTTGAAGAGATGCGTGCAGGCAAATACCAAAATGGTGAAAAGGTGCTGCGTGCCAAAATTGATATGGCTTCAGGAAACATTAATTTACGTGATCCGGTTATTTACCGCATTTCACACACAGCACATCACAATACAGGCGACACATGGTGCATCTATCCAATGTACTCCTATGCTCATCCGCTGGAAGATGCGATTGAGGGAGTAACGCACTCGCTCTGTTCGCTGGAGTTCGAAGATCAGCGCCCGCTGTACGATTGGGTTGTAGCTGAATGCGAGATGGAAAAGGTACCGCACCAATACGAATTTGGACGGCTGAACCTGGCTCAAACCGTAACCAGCAAACGTAAGCTCAAGCTTCTGGTCGATGAAAAGCACGTAGATGGTTGGGATGATCCGCGTATGCCGACGATTTCCGGTTTACGTCGTCGCGGCTACACGCCGGAGGCCATTCGCAGCTTCGTATATGAGACAGGCATTTCCAAAGCCTACGGAGTCATCGATTTGCAGGTACTGGAGCATTTTGTACGTGAGGATTTGAAGCTTAAGGCACCTCGCACCATGGCAGTCATAGATCCGTTGAAGGTGGTTATCACAAACTATCCTGAAGGACAAGTTGAAATGCTGGAGGCGGAAAATAATACTGAAAATCCGGAACTCGGTACACGTCAAATTCCGTTTTCCCGTGAAATTTATATCGAGCGTGAGGACTTCATGGAAAATCCGCCGAGCAAATACTTCCGTTTGTTCCCTGGTAATGAAGTGCGTCTCAAACATGCTTACTTCATTAAATGCAACGATGTGATTAAGGATGCGGACGGAAATGTAACGGAGATTCACTGTACCTATGATGTAGAAACCAAGAGCGGATCAGGCTTTACAGGACGTAAAGTGAAAGGCACGATCCACTGGGTGGAGGCTACTCAGGCTGTACCTGCCGAATTCCGTTTGTATGAGCCTTTGATTAACGCAGAGGACACGGAAGAGATTGAAGAGGATGCATCGGAAAAAACATTCCTTGACCAATTGAATCCGAACTCTTTGGAAATTGCTCATGGCTATGTCGAGCCGAACATGAAAGAAGCTCAATCGCAGGACAAGTTCCAATTTTTCCGTCATGGTTATTTCAGTGTCGATCCGAAGCTTTCCAAACCGGGTGAGCCTGTATTTAACCGTGTTGTATCGTTGAAAAGCTCTTTCCAATTGCCTAAGCAATAGGTTGTTGGAAAGTGTGGGAGAGATGGTAGCTTCGTGCGACCAAGTTGAAAAGGAGTCTGCCGTCGGCAGACTCCTTTATTTTACGCATGCACGCTCTTTATACATGATCATTGACTTGACGATACTCTATTGCCTTTGCTAACAAGCCAGAAGGGAAGGGGATACCTCATTCCTCTAGTGTTGTTAAGGGGCTTCTTCTATTCGTTTGTGCCCGCTGGCAGTCCTGGCTGATAACCGTTCTTGTACAGCATATACCACATGATAGCGAAGCCCGCAGAGCCAAGTAGGGCAAAGAAGACCCCTGCATGGTACATCATTTCTCCGCCAAAGTTCTGGAATAGCCAACCTCCCGCAAAACCTGCTACGATACCGGATATACCACTCCAGGTCAAAGTATATACGGCCTGTCCGGATGATCGGTAAGCTGCAGGGGTGAACAGGACGGTCAATTGGGTGCCTACATAGAAGTATCCACCGAAGGTGACGCAATGAAGAGCCTGAATGAACACAATCTGAATCGGGTCTGTGGCCAGAGCCATCAGTTCCCAACGTAAGGCAAACAGCAAACTGACGAGTGCCAAACAGCCGACCATCACAGTCATTTTTTTCTTCAAGAAGCGATCAAACAGCAAAAAGACAATAATTTCGAATACCGATGACATAAAAACGGCAAAACCAAGCATCTGTTTGGACCCGCCCAGCTCGGTGATGTACAGGGACATAAAGGCGCTGTTGATCGAATTCGGGATGGATACAAGGATGCCTAATAAAATAAAGGATATAAAGTATCCGTTCATTAAAACGCTGCCAAAGCCACGCAAATGAATGGTCGCTGTCTCCACAGTGCTTTTCAGTGGTGGAATCGACAAGGTGCAGACTAATGCAGCCAGAAGAAGTACCGTAAAGATGGTGGATATGCTGGATATCCCCGTTTGGTCAATAACTATACCGGCAACTGCTGCTGTCACAGCCCAGCCGAAGGAACCCCATATACGGAATGAACCAAATTTCCGGTCTGTGCCCTCAATATAGCTGAGAATTAGGCTGTTGCTTTGCGCAAATAAAGGGCTTTGGAAAAAATAAAAACCAATCATCGACACATAAATCATGATATACGTATGGACATGAAATAAAGCTTGCAGCAATAACAAGGTACCTATAATCATAAATAGCAGAATACGTCGGAGGTTACGGCTCCGGTCGCTTGTATAGCCCCAAAAAGGGTTCGCGAATACGGATACAAAAGGTCCGATAGCCATCAGACTCCCGATCTCCAGCTTGTCCATGCCGATATCTTGCAGATACAACGGGAAGAAGCTGGAGAAAATGACCATAGCTCCATATAGAAAAAAATTATACAGTTTTAAGGAATATAGAGGAGTCTCTTGAATTTCTCTCTTTTGCAAGACAAGCCATTCCTTTCTTAGCCCGATAGAGAATTGCGCATCGATGCCGATCTGTGGGAGGTTCTTTATTCCAATGTATCATGTGTTGAAAGGGTTAACAAACCAATAAATTAACAATTATGTAATAATTATTAGAAGATACTAATTTGATATTGGTTTAAGCAAACTTAATGATTATTTCGCTATTTTACTAGTTATTGTTTTTGTTGCTCCAAGGGGCGACATGTAGACGAACTACAGCATTTGAAACTATATATGGTTAGTCCAAGTAAATGCTTGGTTAGTTACAAAATCTTTATTTATAAATAGGTTCTTAAGACCTAAAGTTTATACATAGAATAGCCGATACTTAATCCATAATCAGGAGAATTTAGGATTATTTTTTCCTGAATAAAAATACATTGTCGCAGATATTACATAAAATCAGAATACTATGCTTCATAAGAAATGATATAGGTTTAATCGACTGGCCTGTATAGTTGGTTTTATGAAATATCGGGTGGAAAGGGATGGAAAATGGCATTACAGCATCATAGAGACAATTCCTTGTACCACCGATTTCCTCGGCTTCTTTTGCTTCAGGCAGGAGAAGGAGTTGAGTTGGTGACTTCTGAAGCCAACGAGCCCAATGTAATACTGACTCGTGAGGGACAATCATATTATTTACATGATCCTGAGCAGCCTGAGCGGGAAGCAGAATTATTTGTTTTGGGTTTTAACGAGGTTAAACCTCAAGCGCACGTGATCTTTTTTGGTGTAGGACTTGGGTATCATATTCGTGAATTTCTACGCAAGTACCCGAATACCAGCTTCTCCATCGTCGAGCCCGACACTGGTTTGATGAATATTTTTTTGCAGCATCTGAATGAAAACGATTGGCTGGCTGATGAGATGATCGAAGAGGTTATGGTAGGAGGAATGACAGGAGAGACAATCGGTACACTGCATAGGTTGATCGACCGTGTATCTGGGGTACTAGTTGTTCCATGGCTCCCGTATCACTCCTTATTTGCTGCGGAACTGAAGAAGTTTAATGAAATATTGTACAAAATGGTCTCTAACAAGAAGGACAAAATGGCTATCAATAACGTGTACGAAAAAAAGTGGGCGTTAAACAGTATTCATAATCTTCCTTATATTTTACATAGTTCAGATTTTCTGCACGCGGGCTCAGAGCATATTAGGGGCAAGCCAGTCTTAGTAATATCTGCTGGCCCTTCGCTTAACGACGAAATTGAGCACCTGCGGCATATTCGTGAGAACAATCTTGCTTATCTGTTTACAGTAGGATCGGCAGTGAACACGCTGGTGGAGCATGGCATTTATCCGCACGGCACATTCAGTTATGACCCGAACGAATACAACGTAAATGTAATTCAAAAGGTGATCGACAAGCGAATTGATTCAATTCCACTTATTTTCGGCAGTACGGTCGGTAAACACACACTCGATCATTATCCAGGTCGTCTTATGCATATCATCATTTCTCAGGATGAACTCTCCAAACACGTATTGCGTACACCGGAGGGAAATAAACCAACGATTATTAACGATGCTCCATCAGTAGCGGTCATTGCACTCCAATGTCTGATCCAGATGAAAGCAGACCCTGTTGTGTTGGTAGGGCAAAATTTAGCTTATCGGGATGAACAATATTATGCTGAGGGGATCACCAATTCTCAAGGAATTCCGGTTAGTGTTAATTCACCGCGTGTTGATGGTGTTCATGGCCAACTGGTTGTCACAAATCATTCTTTTATTAAAATGAAAACGGAAATGGAATTTTACATCAATATAGCGAGAGAGACTGAATTTATTAATACAACATGTGAGGGTGCTGTTATTAAGGGAACATCCTTTCAAAACTTGGAAGAGATAATCCAGACGCGGTTAAAAAGTCCGATTGACGATTCATGGCTGCAAACAAGCAGTAATTCGGAATACGATCTCTTGTTTTTGAGGTCACGCATTGAAGAGCTTCAGCGAGATGAAGAGGTTTTTCAAGCGATTATGAAGCAGATTCATCATGCTTTGCTCGGCATCAAACATAAGCTCAGTCTGAAGCAGGCCAATATGCTGAACGTGTCCTTTGGACAGTTTGACGACTTGTTTGCCTCATTATTAGGTAATTGTTTTTTCAAAATATATGTTCTGCCTCGCCATCGTATGCGGTATGAGTTTTTGTACAGTAAAATGGGCGCCATTCAGAGCAGTAGGAATCCTCTGATCAGAGGTGAACAAATTCTGCTATACTTCGGGGATTTCATGTGGAAATGCCAGCAGGATTATATGGAAATCAAGAACGAGATCCATAAATTTCACTGCTTTATTCATACTTATGCAGATGAAAGTGTTCATGAGCATATCCGTCAATGTAATGGCATGAAAAACTAGGTGTATAGTTCGTTTTATGTGGTTCTTAGGAATAAACTTTCAAACACCTAGGATCGAATACCACGGGCAAAGGGTCCTAAATAAAAAGGAGTATGTTATGAGTGAGAAAAAAAGAAACACGAAACGTTTAAACAGAATGATTAAGGCAAGTGTACTGACAACACAGGTATTTAATCTAGCCAACCCTTATATGTTAGCAACGTTTGCGACGGAGAGTCCTAGCAGTGAAATCATAGAAAATGCAGATATAGCGGATGGATTCACTACGGATACATCTCCACTGAATGTGGCTTCATCAGTTTATATGCAGGCGCAAATGGAAGAGCCACCGCACTATACATGGCTATCCCCACAGCAGGAAAGTGGAGTTTCATTGTCCACAAATCTGTCTATGTTATTCAGCGAAGACGTAGAACTGGGAACAGGTCATCTTATCGTGCATCAGTGGGATGGAACCGAGGCTGGACGGATTGATGTGAGCGGAGGAACGGTTGCAGGAGGTACGGTACAAATCAGCGGTCAGCACGTGTCGATGAAGCTGGACCATCCGTTGTCTGACAATACCCGGTACTATGTAGAAGTCAGCTCAGGCATGTTTGTAGACCGTGGAGGGCAGGGATCGAACGCGGTTTGGGACAAGAGCATGTGGAACTTCATGACAGCAGATGAGACGGCGCCAAAGCTGGTATCGAAGTCACCGGAAGGTCTTTATTTAAGTGGTATGGGTCCAGGGAAAGCGTATTTTAACATGGAGTTCAATGAGTCAGTAAGATGGGACCGCGGATATGTAAGACTGCACGAAGCTTCGGGAGGAGCCGTAGTTCGCGAGCTGCGGATATCTGGAGCAGGGGACTCAAACAGGACATATGAGGTGTCAGGCCAGAAAAAGATAGTAGAATTTAAGCTATCGGGTGGACTGGAAGAAGGGAAGCCCTATTATGTGGAAATCACCTCAGGAGCGCTGACGGATATGGCAATGAACCCGTATGCGGGGTTGCACACTCCAGAGGAATGGGCATTCCGTACGGGAGATATGCAGCCGTATTATACACAACTGTATCCGCAGGGAAGCGGTCAGGCGCTCACGCCGAGCATGGACATGATTTTTAGTGAAGAGATGAGACTGGGCGTAGGCCATCTCACCCTGCATCAGTGGGATGGAACCGAGGTTGGACGGATTGATGTGAGCGGAGGAACGGTTGCAGGAGGTACGGTACAAATCAGCGGTCAGCACGTGTCGATGAAGCTGGACCATCCGTTGTCTGACAATACCCGGTACTATGTAGAAGTCAGCTCAGGCATGTTTGTAGACCGTGGAGGGCAGGGATCGAACGCGGTTTGGGACAAGAGCATGTGGAACTTCATGACAGCAGATGAGACGGCGCCAAAGCTGGTATCGAAGTCACCGGAAGGTCTTTATTTAAGTGGTATGGGTCCAGGGAAAGCGTATTTTAACATGGAGTTCAATGAGTCAGTAAGATGGGACCGCGGATATGTAAGACTGCACGAAGCTTCGGGAGGAGCCGTAGTTCGCGAGCTGCGGATATCTGGAGCAGGGGACTCAAACAGGACATATGAGGTGTCAGGCCAGAAAAAGATAGTAGAATTTAAGCTATCGGGTGGACTGGAAGAAGGGAAGCCCTATTATGTGGAAATCACCTCAGGAGCGCTGACGGATATGGCAATGAACCCGTATGCGGGGTTGCACACTCCAGAGGAATGGGCATTCCGTACGGGAGATATGCAGCCGTATTATACACAACTGTATCCGCAGGGAAGCGGTCAGGCGCTCACGCCGAGCATGGACATGATTTTTAGTGAAGAGATGAGACTGGGCGTAGGCCATCTCACCCTGCATCAGTGGGATGGAACCGAGGTTGGACGGATTGATGTGAGCGGAGGAACGGTTGCAGGAGGTACGGTACAAATCAGCGGTCAGCACGTGTCGATGAAGCTGGACCATCCGTTGTCTGACAATACCCGGTACTATGTAGAAGTCAGCTCAGGCATGTTTGTAGACCGTGGAGGGCAGGGATCGAACGCGGTTTGGGACAAGAGCATGTGGAACTTCATGACAGCAGATGAGACGGCGCCAAAGCTGGTATCGAAGTCACCGGAAGGTCTTTATTTAAGTGGTATGGGTCCAGGGAAAGCGTATTTTAACATGGAGTTCAATGAGTCAGTAAGATGGGACCGCGGATATGTAAGACTGCACGAAGCTTCGGGAGGAGCCGTAGTTCGCGAGCTGCGGATATCTGGAGCAGGGGACTCAAACAGGACATATGAGGTGTCAGGCCAGAAAAAGATAGTAGAATTTAAGCTATCGGGTGGACTGGAAGAAGGGAAGCCCTATTATGTGGAAATCACCTCAGGAGCGCTGACGGATATGGCAATGAACCCGTATGCGGGGTTGCACACTCCAGAGGAATGGGCATTCCGTACGGGAGATATGCAGCCGTATTATACACAACTGTATCCGCAGGGAAGCGGTCAGGCGCTCACGCCGAGCATGGACATGATTTTTAGTGAAGAGATGAGACTGGGCGTAGGCCATCTCACCCTGCATCAGTGGGATGGAACCGAGGTTGGACGGATTGATGTGAGCGGAGGAACGGTTGCAGGAGGTACGGTACAAATCAGCGGTCAGCACGTGTCGATGAAGCTGGACCATCCGTTGTCTGACAATACCCGGTACTATGTAGAAGTCAGCTCAGGCATGTTTGTAGACCGTGGAGGGCAGGGATCGAACGCGGTTTGGGACAAGAGCATGTGGAACTTCATGACAGCAGATGAGACGGCGCCAAAGCTGGTATCGAAGTCACCGGAAGGTCTTTATTTAAGTGGTATGGGTCCAGGGAAAGCGTATTTTAACATGGAGTTCAATGAGTCAGTAAGATGGGACCGCGGATATGTAAGACTGCACGAAGCTTCGGGAGGAGCCGTAGTTCGCGAGCTGCGGATATCTGGAGCAGGGGACTCAAACAGGACATATGAGGTGTCAGGCCAGAAAAAGATAGTAGAATTTAAGCTATCGGGTGGACTGGAAGAAGGGAAGCCCTATTATGTGGAAATCACCTCAGGAGCGCTGACGGATATGGCAATGAACCCGTATGCGGGGTTGCACACTCCAGAGGAATGGGCATTCCGTACGGGAGATATGCAGCCGTATTATACACAACTGTATCCGCAGGGAAGCGGTCAGGCGCTCACGCCGAGCATGGACATGATTTTTAGTGAAGAGATGAGACTGGGCGTAGGCCATCTCACCCTGCATCAGTGGGATGGAACCGAGGTTGGACGGATTGATGTGAGCGGAGGAACGGTTGCAGGAGGTACGGTACAAATCAGCGGTCAGCACGTGTCGATGAAGCTGGACCATCCGTTGTCTGACAATACCCGGTACTATGTAGAAGTCAGCTCAGGCATGTTTGTAGACCGTGGAGGGCAGGGATCGAACGCGGTTTGGGACAAGAGCATGTGGAACTTCATGACAGCAGATGAGACGGCGCCAAAGCTGGTATCGAAGTCACCGGAAGGTCTTTATTTAAGTGGTATGGGTCCAGGGAAAGCGTATTTTAACATGGAGTTCAATGAGTCAGTAAGATGGGACCGCGGATATGTAAGACTGCACGAAGCTTCGGGAGGAGCCGTAGTTCGCGAGCTGCGGATATCTGGAGCAGGGGACTCGAATAGGATATATGAGGTGTCAGGCCAGAAAAAGATAGTAGAATTTAAGCTATCAGGTGGACTGGAAGAAGGAAAGCCCTATTATGTGGAAATTACCTCGGGAGCACTGACGGATTTGGCAATGAATCCGTATGTAGGTATGCATACGCCGGAGGATTGGACGTTCCGTACGCTAGATGAACGCTCACATCGTTCTAAGGATAAAAAAACGTCTGATCAGGGTACTTCGTCAGCGGCTTCCCAAACAGAGACTAAGACGGGTGCCGTATTAACAGATGCTAAGACAGCAGCCGATAAGAGCCGCACTATTCAACTTATTGGTTTGAATGATGGAGACGTCAGCCAAGCCCTGAATGTTACAATCGGTGAGCAGAAAGAGTTGGTCGTGGACGCCTCGGGGTACAATAAAGCAGCAAAAGTGAGTATACCTTCTACCTTTTTAAAGGAATATGAGAAAGAAAATTCAAAGGTGCCGATTAGCATTCACACAGCAGTAGCCCAGTTTACTCTTTCTGCTGAATTGGTTGGCAAATTGGTCTCATTATATCCTGAAGACAACCTGATCGTCGAAATTTCAGCGCTGTCAGGCGAAAACGGTGCACAAGTGCGACAAGCTATTGCAGACACGGGTTTAGCGAATGTTGTGGTAAACCCGGTTGATTTCAAGCTTATGGCTGGAGATCAGGAGATCACTGAATTTTTCGGGCATTACGTGGAACGGAAATTGATTCTCGATCATGAAGTTGATCCTAAGCATATAGCGGCCGTTTGGTTCGATCCTAAGACAGGTGTGTTGTCGTCTGTTCCCGTGTTGATACAGAATGTGGATGGACAATTAGAGGCAATCATCAAATCAAATCATAACAGCATTTATGCTGTAGTCTCAGCAGACAAAAAGTTTAAGGATCTAGAAAATCATTGGGCGCAGAAAGATGTAGAGATGCTGGCAAACAAGTTGATTGTCCAAGGTGTTCAGCCTGATATTTTTGAACCGAATCGGGCGGTAACAAGAGCTGAATTTGTGGCAATGCTTGTTCGCGGACTTGGTATGCAGGAGAAGCCGTTAACGGAGCCTTTTACAGATGTGAAAGAGAATGCCTGGTATGCTGGTAGTGTTGGAGCAGCGGTGGAAGCTGGTCTGATCCGTGGTTACGGGAATCAGTCATTTGGACCAGAAAGATTGATTACTCGCGAGGAGATCGTGGTTATTACCGAAAAGGCTGCACATTACGCTCAAACACTGAATGCTGGTCCTGCTAATGAGAAATATAAAGAGATTTACAGTGACGCATCTACTGTTTCTCCTTGGGCTCAAGATGCTATGGCGCAGGCTACAGAGCAAGGCTTAATTAAGGGTGTCTCTCCCGACTTGCTTGCGCCCAAACAGCAGGCGGCCCGGGCGGAGGCTACTTCCATAATAAAACGATTTTTGCAACTTATTAAGTTCACGAATTAAAAGTAATGAACTAGACGAATAGGCACCCTCTTTTTTGGCGATCCAGGTGGATCGCCATTTTTTATACTTTATATAGATGATATTATTAGATTTATTCGTGTTTAATGATAGAATTTGTCTAGCAAAAAGGAGGTGCGATGGTGATGGTGGAGGTGACTGGAATTATCGTGGCAGGCGGACGCTCCAGCAGAATGGGACAGGACAAGGCGCTGCTTCAGCTGGGAGGGATTACGGTACTGGAGAGAATAGCTGCTGTGCTAGGGCAGGTAACAAAACGGGTTATTGTAGTGACCCGGGATACGCAGCAGTATAGAGAATTTGATCTGGAAACGACAAAAGACCTGTATCCCGGCTTAGGGCCTTTGAGCGGTATTCATGCGGGACTTTCTGCTTCCAGAACGGAGTGGGGCATTGTCGTTGCCTGCGATATGCCCTTCGTGCAGCCAGAGATATTGTGTGCTTTGCTTACTCACGCAACGAACTGGACAGCGGCGCAAGAGACAAGCAGTGAACAAGGAAAACAACAAGTACAGGGGGATCATGCACCCTTGACAGGAAAAGGCTCATCGCCCCAGCCAGCAGAACCAGCATTACAGGCAGTGATTGCCTCTGTGGATGGACGTATAAATCCGCTGCTAGGCATATACCATCAAAGTGTGTTGCCGTCTGCCGAGCAATGTCTGCGTAGTGGACGTCTTCGTCTGATCGACTGGCTAGATTCATTGAACGTTCGTTATGAGACAGCGGGCGATTGGCCAGGTGCGAGCTTAGAGATGTGGCGGCAAGCTGTATTTAATATGAACTACCCGCAAGATTATCAGACTACAGTGGAGCAATTGGAGCATATACAAAAACGTACCGAACGTGCACAGAACCTGGAAAACCCAGAACGATAACTACATCAAGAACGGAAGGAAATAACGGAAGATGAGAGAGAAGAAGTGTAATGGTTTTGAGGGGAGTACATAACATGTTGGAAGCTATTATCCATGCTGTTTTATTGGCGTTGGGTTTGATTTTGCCTTTGGGGGTACAAAATGTATTTGTGTTTAATCAAGGGGCGTCCCAGTCGCGGTTTCGCAATGCACTGCCTGCTGTCATTACAGCGGGTATCTGTGATACAATCCTGATCACGCTTGCGGTTGGGGGCGTATCTCTTATTTTGCAGCAATTTCTATGGCTCACGAACGTACTCTATGCAGCGGGCTGTTTGTTTCTGCTGTATATGGCCTGGACTCTATGGAGGTCGAAGGCAGCTTCCTCAGGAGAAAGTCAGGCGATGCGGCCGAAGCGCCAGATGATTTTTGCCGCTTCGGTATCGCTATTGAATCCACATGCCATACTCGACACTGTTGGTGTAATTGGAACCAGCTCCCTTCAATATGACGGTGGGGAACGCTGGGCCTTCGGCCTGGCCGCCGTGTCAGTATCGTGGATATGGTTTATCGGTCTGGCAACGGCGGGGCGTCTCGTGGGACGTATGGATTCAGAAGGAAAGTTTGGTACTGTGCTCAACAAAATATCGGCACTGATTATTTTAGGCCTGGCAATGTATATGGCGATAAATTTTATTACCAGTATGTGATCCAAGCCTGGTTAGAGGAAAAACTTCAAAACAGCGAATACCCCGCTCAAAGCAAAGGGAACACCGATCAAAAACAGTATAAAGGCCAGACAGCCTGCACCATTTATACCGCCTGCAATGCGGGCGTCCCGAGGGTTGGATGGATTGTATAATACCTTAATTTTGCTGCCAACCCGGTTGAGGCTTAGGTTGGTGCTATAAGGATTCCAGAATTCTACGGCTTCACCTGAAGCTGTATAGAAGCGCACCTTTAATCGGCGGGTGTAGCTAGTATCTACCGGATCATCTCGGTCAAAGGGAACGACATCAATATCTACTTCGATATGCGCATCAACGATTTGCCCCTTGGTACGGACCCAGTGGCGTTTACGATAACGATGACGACGGATCGTTCTGAATCCAAAATAGATGAGTAGCAGTCCAATCAAGCTGAACAATGGCATCAGCAGATCGGAGCTAAAATGAAACCAATACACATTGAAATCAATTGAGATGATAATCTACTCCTTTAAATAAGCGATAATCAATATATCGGACGTTTTTTAGGAACAGTTTAATTCTTCCATAGAGATAACGGCAGAGCTGTATGGAATATAAAAAGATCCTACTTCACCGGGAAGTGGATCTTTTTAATAGCTGCGAGGATTACTTTTTGCTCGATAGGGACATATCAAAATCAACATCCTTGATAAATTCGATAACCTCACCATTAGGGCTGTGGACTAATGCATTTGTTACAACCAGAGGAGGTTCGCCAAGTGTAAGCTGATTGGGTTCCACAAAGGTTCTTGCTCCGTGGGCAAGGGCTTTTTGATATATTTCATCTACATTGTCTACGTAAAATGCCAAGTGTAATAAAGCCCCGTGAGCAATCTCTTGCTCGGATGAAGCTTTTTTTCCTTGGGCAGGAATGACAGCATCATTATCAAAAATTTCGAGACAGGTTCTCTGATCGGGTGAGATCAGCATGGAAGCCTCTTGAATTCGAAAAGACGGAAGACTCCAGTGATGTCCTCTTTTAAATCCCAATACCTTGGTATAAAATGCAATGGTCGCTTGATAGTCACGAGCTTGTATGGCAACATGCGCTAGTCCCTTTACGCTCATTTCAGATCCTCCTTTTGATTCAGGATTTTGCAAAATTCGATTCCAGTCGCTCCGAAGTGCAATATATAGACGAACTAAACCATTTCGATCTATATATTGTTCATTGGAAGTCGCTTATGAGATTTTTGCAAAATCCTCATGTAAGTAAACCTTATTATATGAATAATTATGTGGTGCTTATATATTTAAAGTAAGGTTTTTATACTATATTAATTATTGAAAAAAAGTTAATTTGGGTGAAAAATATTATTTTTTAAATTCAGGTTAGGAGGGACTCGATATGCAGCATCACATTGACGATATAGATCACAAAATCATGAAATTGCTTCAGCATGACGCTCGGATAACTATTTCCCAAATCAGTAAAGAAATCTCGATGTCACAGCCGTCTGTTAAAGAAAGGATAACCAAGCTTGAAGAACGAGGGATTATTTCCGGATATAGTACCGTATTTAATTTACGGGAAATGAATCGAGGGACGACTACATTTATTCTAATAAAGACAGAACATTGCCAAGAGCTGGTTGAATTTTGTAGAGAGGCGAAGGAAGTCACTGATTTATTTCGCATTAGTGGGGAATTTAATTATCTCATTAAGGTACAAACCGCGTCGGTAGAGGAAATTGCAGAGCTTCAGGATTCACTAGTCAAGCTGGGTCCTTCGAAGTCGCATATTTGTATGAAAAATATACTGGAAAACAGGGTTTTGTTGTAAGCCAATCGGAGAACCGAACATTTGGAATATAGAGCATTCGGAATAACTGTATTTGTGAAATAAAGATAAGCGAATGCTTGGATGAAATAAAAAAAAGTGACGCTGAATTACAACAGCGTCACCGTAATGCCTTGCTCCAGACGCTTCACGTCCTGGAGCTCGATCTTCCCGGCCATGGCGTGCAGAGCTGCCGCTGTGCCGCAGGCCGCTCCCTGCCGTAGCATGGCAGGGAGATCCAGCCCCGTCGCCGCGCCGGTGACCAGCCCGGCGACCATGGCGTCACCGCTGCCGAGCGCGCTGACAATGTCCGCGTCTGGCAGGCTCACGCGGTAGCGCGCATCGCTCGTTACCGCCAGCGCCCCACGCGCGCCGAGCGAGATGACGGCCAGCTGCGCTCCGGCTTCCAGCAGCTTTGCTGCCGCCGCTTCAGCGGCATCCGGGCGCTCTGCGTCGATCCCCGCGAAGTGGGCGGCCTCGTCCTCGTTAGGCTTCACGAGGTCGGGCTTTCCGCGCAGCCCCAAGCGCAGCGCCTCCCCGCTCGCGTCCAGCGCCACCCGCGCGCCGCGCGCCTTCGCCAGCGTGCACAGCTCGGCGTACAGATCGGGCGGGCAGCCGGGTGGCAGGCTGCCGGAGAATACGACCCAAGCCGAATCCTCGGCAAGGGTCTCGATTTTGTGCCGTAGTGCGGCTAATTCAAGCGGCCCAACGGTTGGCCCGCTCTCAATCAGCTCGGTCTGCGTGCGTGCGGATGGGTCGAGCACGGTAATGGCGAGACGGGTCTCCCCATGAGCCGTTTCAATGAAATCGGCGCTTACGCCTTCTGCGCTCAACCCGTCAATGAGTAGCCGTCCAGTGTGTCCGGCAGCAAACCCGGTCGCTCGTACAGGCTCGCCTAGCGTGCGAATGACGCGAGCGGCATTCACGCCCTTGCCGCCCGGCACCGTCAGGCCGCCTTCAATGCGGTGGACGGCATTCAAACCGAAGCCTGCAACCGTGTAGATTTTATCCACAGCCGCGTTAAGCGTTACGGTGGTAATCACAAGGCATCACTCCTTTAAGATCAGCAATTTGCAACATTTGATGCCATTCGCTCATGCTAAGATATCAGCTTTAATCCCAATGCTGCGGCAAGAATCATGGCGATGAATAAAACACGCAGTACGCTTTTTTGTTCACCGTACAAGAACATGCCTGTAATCGTGCTGCCAACCGTTCCGATGCCTGTCCATACCGCATAGGAAGTTCCCATAGGCAAACTTTTCATGGCATAGCTGAGTAGAGAGAAGCTAAGAACAAAGGATAAGACCATAAGCACTAAGGACTTCCAGCCTTTGCCCACTGTAACTCCCTTCATACCGATGACTCCTAACACTTCCGAGCATCCCGCGATAACCAATGCAATCCAAGCCATTATGCACCACTCCCTTCCTGAACATCACGGTCGGTAACTAACTTCAAGCCGACCACACCTGCCAGCAAAAGGGCAATTAACAGCGTTTTGGACCATTGAAATGGTTCCCCAAATAGCAGCATTTCGCCTACGACTGTTCCCCCTGTCCCCAGTCCGGTGAATACAGCATATACCGTGCCTACAGGCAAACGCTTCGCAGCCTTCATGATTAAATAAAAGCTGGCCACCACAGCCAGCACAGTTACAGCCCAGGCGAGCGCAGAATCCGCATGCTTCAAACCCGATACCCATACGACCTCAATCAGGCCGCCAACAAAAACGTAAATCCAACTGCGATTCATGATGAATGTTCTCCTCAAAAATAGATTTTATAAGTTCGCCGGCTTCACGCTTCATGAGGTGAGGTTAACGTAATCCCGCGCCAAAAAATAGGCCATGCAGCGTTCAGTCTTCGGTGGTAGTTGATGCTTCCACTGTACAGTAGCTCCACCATGATTCCGTCCACCAGTGTCATGAAGGCTAAAGCCACATCCACTGGCTCCATATGCCCAAAGGGTTCCCGATCCCGTGTATTCCGGAGGCGGCGAGTTAATTTTCGCTCCATTTTGTCCAGAAAAGGATTAACAATATCCAGCACCTCGTTATACAACGATACAGGCGGAAAGAAGGAAAAGCGAAGCATAAACTTGGCTGAGTTGTTGCTCTCATATTCCTGTCCCATCCAAAACAAGAAGTCATGCAGGGTATGATGCAACGGCTGATCCCTGCGTTCTGAAAAGTATTCAAAAATACGTAAATTCTGCTCTTGAAAAGCATGCCTCGCTACCTGTAAAAACAGATCCTCCTTGCCTTGGAAATGCGCGTATATAGACGGTTTTCGGATACCGACCTCAGCGGCAATACTGCTCAAGGAGGCTCCCTCATACCCATTGGTGGCAAATTGAAAAAGAGCGGCCTTTCGAATCTCTTCCATCCCCATTATTTTCACCTACCTAACGTTCGTTAGTTTATTCTTGCACGAAAAAAAGTAAGTGTCAACCCAGCATCATTGCGTTTTGTATAAAGCTTTTCTTTGGATTTTTTTATCAACATTTTAATAAAAAAGTGGGAAGAAATAAGGGGCTCATGTACAATATAATGAAGAATACCTGTCAAATGCAGTCCACTGGAAGTGAGGTTAGTTATGAGGCGAAGCTTACTGGCCGTATTGATCGCGGCTATGGTGTTTATTATTTATTATTTTGGCTTGTTTAATTACATCGGCAAAAATGAAGGAACTGTCATCAGTATTTTTTCCACCCTGACAGTGATCTCCATCAGTCTGATTATTTTTACGGAGAATCGTAATCCCTCCACCACGATGTCCTGGATTTTGCTGCTGGCATTGCTGCCAGTCGTTGGACTTCCTCTTTATTTTCTGTTTGGGCAAAATGTATTCAAGCGTCGCAAGTATGATAAAAAGGCATTGCGTGACCAACAGGCTTACGACCGCATTGAAAAGGATGCTTTGCAAGTCAAACGAGATCTGACCTGCTTTACAGATGAGCAGCAGCAGTTGATGCGTTTGGCCCGCAGACTGGCCCGCTCCCCGATTTATTTTGCGACAGAAACTCAAATTCTGAACAATGGAGATGAAACCTTCTCCACTTTGCTGGAAGAATTGCGCAAGGCGCAGCATCATATCCATATGGAATATTACATTTTCCGGTCGGATGATATCGGTACTAGCATTCAGAAGATTTTGATCGAAAAGGCTAAAGCGGGTGTTAAGGTTCGGTTTATGTACGATGCGGTGGGCAGTATTCAGTTGTCGAAGTCATTTTTGAAGGAAATGAGAGATGCAGGAGTAGAGGTTGTTGCGTACGGCGGCGCTCGGATCTTGTTCTTCTCCAGCCGGGTAAACTACCGTAATCACCGTAAAATTGTAGTCATCGACGGTAATATCGGATTAATTGGCGGTCTAAATGTGGGAGATGAGTATCTCAGCCGCAACAAAGCCTACGGCTTTTGGCGTGATACGCATATGATTGTGAAGGGCGAAGCTGTGCGGACGTTGCAGCTTATATTTTTACAGGATTGGCTTCACATGACGGGTGAGTCGGTGTTGGATAGCGAATATCTGTCCCCCAATATTGAACCAATTACGGACGGAGGCGTGCAGATTATTGCCAGTGGCCCGGATAATGAGCGAAGAGTGCTTAAAAATCTGTTTTTCTCCATGATTACGTCCGCTCGAAAATCAGTCTGGATTGCCACTCCTTATTTTATCCCGGATGAAGATATCCTGACTGCTTTGCGTATGGCTGCTCTGTCCGGGTTGGACGTGCGTATTCTGTTTCCCGCAAAACCGGATAAATGGCTACCGTTTCTCGCGTCTCACTCGTACTTCCAGTCGTTGCTGGAGGTTGGAGTCAAGGTATATGAATATGAAAAAGGGTTCCTCCACTCCAAGCTCCTCATCATTGACGGGGAAGTTGCGACCATTGGGACAGCCAATATGGATATGCGTAGCTTTCATTTGAATTTTGAAGTTAACGCTCTGTTAATTCAGACGCACAGTGTGCAGCAGATGGTAACAGACTACGAACGAGATTTGCACTCTGCCAGTCTGATCGTACGCGAAGAATTCATGAAAAAACGTCTATTCAAACGTTTGATGGAATCACTCGCGCGGCTGCTTTCACCGCTGCTGTAACATAAACGAATTCGCTACAGCAGTATCCCGTAGTTAAAATGTAGTAAAGCCTAAAATATCCTGTAGACGGTATATAATATCTTTCCAAAATGTTGAATGATCCTCGTAAGCTGCTAGATCCAAACTGTATTCAGCCCCCTGATTATTCCATAGCTTATCAAAATAGGCCGCAACCTGTCGGGTCAGCTTGCTGTCCGCCGGAGCGGCCACCCACAATTCATTTTCTAGATTCAGATCATCCAGATTACGGGGGGTCAGATTGGTAGAGCCACCCCAAATGATATGCTCTCCTTGCGCCTTGGCGATATAAATCAGTTTGGTATGGAACTGCTCATGAGTGGTATGATACCAGCGAATTTTAATGTTCCCGCCCGATTTATCGGACAACTCTTGGGCAACCGGACGATTGGGGATGCCGATTTTTTCCTGACCAAACGCGTTTTCATTGGGGTCCAGCAGCAGTTGGATGTTTACACCGCGCGCAGAGGCATCCAGCAGGCTATTCAATACTTTACGGTCAGCCAAATAAAACATGCCCATATGAATGCTGTCACCTTTCTTCGTCTGCCCGATGCCATCCAGAACCGAGGTGTACACCTTGCCCTCAGTTAGATATTTGATCCGATAGCTGTCCTTACTCGATGGAACTTTGGGTTCAGCCTGTGGTGTATAGGCAGGAAGCTGCCCACCGCCCGAAAAGTCCAACACCGCCTGCTCCGTTTGTAAAATGTCTCCGATGATAGGCCCCTTCACCTCCAACGCTACATTGGAGTGATAAGCGCTTGCGTCGTGCACGTTGCCTGTAGAAATGAGCGCTGTCTGTTCGTTGGCAACCAATTTTCGGTGATTGGCCTTGACGTTTAACAGCTTAAGATAGGAGCGGGCCGTAACATCAGGTCCGTCACTGGCCATCAGGTTGGGAATCCAGCCTGTGCCCTGCTGCCCGAACCATTGGAAAAAGGTACGCCACACCGCCGAATAGATGGGCGTGGAGTCCCGCAACGGGTCTACATCGGTCTGCACGACTTGAATCCCTGCTCGCTTCATATTCTCCAACAAAGGATTGGGGGCAGAATTGTAGTTGGTATTGACTTCATCTGTAATGAAAAAGATAGGCATATCAGGATGAGCTTTCTTTTTGGCAATAAGATGATCGGTCATTTGTGCGCTGACTTGGGGGAAGCGTTGACCTTTATGCTTATAGTCATTGAACAGAAACAGGTCGATGACTATAAATTGTTGGGCTTCATCAATGATCCCGAGCATACGATTCAAAATTTGTCCTTCATGCTGTGCAGTGCTTCCATCCCCGGTGGGATAGGTCAAATCCGTCCAGAAGTTTACCTCATGGGTTGAATATTCCTGACTTTCATAGGAGACGAATGGAGGCAATGGTTTATGGGTCTGATACAGCATGACGGTAATCAGCCAGAGAATAAGTACCAGAATAGCGATTTTAAAAGCCCGACCCTTTTTCTCGGTTCTTCTTTGATATTCCGGCACAGAATGCAGCGGATCACGTGTAGTCATATGACGATCAACTCCTTAATTGAATGCTGCATTCCATTTTATCGTGCCGGAACATGCAGTTTTATGATGGGATACTGTCAAGTTATTAACGCAAGTGTGCAGGATTGACGCGGATACTGAATGGAATGAAATGGAGGATGTTTTACTATTCATTGAGGACATATGTCCTTTATAGAGAGTCTGCCCTATACTTTAATATATAGAAAAGTCATTTACATGGGGAGAATAACGATTTATGAGAGGAATCTTGTTTGCTTTTCTGGGAGGAGCTTGTATTACGCTACAGGGGGTAGCGAATACACGGATTAGTCAGGATATCGGTACATGGCCGGCGGCCACTGTTACTCAGCTAATAGGTTTTATTTTGGCAGCATTAGTCTGGATGTTTACAAGGGATGGTAATGTAGCTGAAATGAAACAGGTAAAGCCAATGTATCTTTGGGGCGGTGCCTTTGCAGCTATTATTATATTTAGTGAAGTCACGGCAATCCAACATATTGGGGTTACGTTCACGATCTCGGCGTTGTTGATTGCGCAGTTGTGTTTAACTTTCCTGGTAGATATCAAGGGATGGTTCGGTATAGTGAAGCAAAAGATGAAGCTGCCACAATTTATAGGTATTGGTATGATGATCGCTGGTGTAATTATTCTGAAGCTCTAAAATAGAATTTTAACTTGTAAAGAAAGCTTAGTATGTAGAAATTGAAGGTGAGCTTAGGAATGAGAGAAATTCAGGATCAAGAGCAGCTAAAATATTTTTTGCAGTTGCATGAGTTGGAATCCATACTCTACGAGCCACTACATCCTTATTTGTCGTTGCATCGTCTGGAGCAAGGGGAAAAGCTCTGTTCACAGGGGGACTCCATCGAACATCTATATATACTGGTGCAGGGCAAGGTCAAGATTTATACCAGTTCTACAGAAGGGAAAACCCTGATCCTTTGCTTCAAAACACCGATCGAGGTCATAGGAGATGTTGAATATATTCGGAGTAGTCACGTTATCAACACAGTAGAGGCAGTGTCTCCGATCTATGTGATCGGTATTCACCACCAATGGATGAACAAATACGGCAGAGACTATGCTCCTTTGCTGCAATTTCTATTGGATATTGTCACGCGAAAGTTTTGCCTGGACTCCGACTTTTCCAGTTTCAATCTCATGTATCCGGTGGAAGTCAGGCTGGCGAGCTACCTGCTATCGGTTTCTTTTGACGAATCGAATTCGGCTTTTCATGAGGAATTACGTGCATCTAGTCTGGTAGATGTGGCGAATTTGATCGGAACCAGCTATAGGCATCTCAACCGTGTCATTCGCAAAATGATTGAAGATGGATGGGTTGAACGGACAAAAGGCTACATTGTCATTCGGGACAGAAAAGGTTTGAGTGAACTCGCAGGACATAATATTTATGAATCATTGTAATAGGAGCATTTAGGATAAAGGCAGAAGAATATCAGGATCATCAAGGGAGAGTTAATATATGTTATTAGGAATTGTATTGGCGATTATCGCAGGTGCCTTGGTCAGTCTGCAAACGATATTCAATAATAAGGTGAATGAACGGACAGGATCGTGGGCCACAACAACATTGGTGCTGGGTACAGGGTTCTTGGCTTCCTTACTCGGGAGTCTTATTTTTGAAGGGAAAAATACATTTGCTTTACAGCATATGCAGCCGTGGTACTGGTTCAGTGGCATGATTGGTGTCGGTGTTGTGTTCTGTCTGGTGCAAGGAATGAAGCGACTTGGCCCGACCTATGCGATCTCCATTGTATTGACGGCACAATTAGGTACCGCCCTGTTGTGGGATTCGTTAGGATGGCTGGGATTAGAAAAGATTCCGTTTACCTTTAATAAGTTGATCGGTGTATTGGTCATTATCGGTGGTATTCTCGTATTCAAATTTGGACATGGGCGTACGAAGGAGCAAGCAGAAAGCATTTCATCTGTACCTGATTCGATGAAGGGATAAAGGAGATTGTAATGACCTTTATCTTGCTGGGATAGGGATTGTCCTTTCGAGTAGGCATTTTGCAGAAAAGCGGCAGCTCAATTAGGAGCGGCTTTTCTGTAGAGTTTCCGAAATAACTGGTTTATTGCGAATTTTGAACATGACCTATGGGTAAGAAAAAATGTTCACGATCGTGTATATATTTTTCCATCCATGATACAATGAAAGTATCTTAAAATAGCCACTTTAAGGGCTACGATATTTGATATAAGAGACGATACATAGATCGGTTACCGTGTTCGGGAACGGTCTTATTTGTGCTTCTTGAACTTGATACAATAAACAGAGTGACTTTGGATGAGGTGGAACATAGATGAGTAGTACAGAGAATGAAAAAGGAGCGCCTGACGGTTTTAATAAATCCGGCTCTTTGTTGCCTGCCGCGAGGACAGGCGAACGGAAGATTGAGCACGTCCGCCTTTGTTTGCAAGAAGATGTGGCCGGACAAGGCATCACCAGCGGGCTGGAGCGATATGCCTTTAAGCACTGCGCTCTGCCGGAGGTGCATTTTGACGAGGTTCGTCTGGATACTACTTTTTTAGGACAGGTTGTACGAACGCCACTGCTTATTAGCTCCATGACAGGCGGCAGCGCCGAGACAGGAGCGATTAATGAGCGATTAGCAGAGACAGCGGAGAGACGCGGCTGGGCATTGGGCGTCGGTTCGGTACGGGCTGCGGTGGAAAGGGAAGAATTAGCTTCAACCTTTGCGGTTCGCCGTCTGGCACCCAGTATCCCGATCCTTGCCAATCTGGGTGCGGTGCAGCTGAACTACGGATTTGGCGTGGACGATTGTCGCCGTGCAGTGGAAATTGCCGGAGCAGATATGTTGGTGCTGCATTTGAACGGATTGCAGGAGATTTTTCAACCCGAAGGGAATTTGGATTTTAGCGGCCTGCTTCAGCGCATCGAGGAGTTGTGTCGTCAGCTTTCAGTGCCTGTAGGAGTGAAGGAAGTAGGCTGGGGCATAGATGGCGAGACGGCATCGAGACTGTATGATGCGGGTGCTGCCTTTATTGATGTCGCTGGCGCAGGTGGGACAAGCTGGAGCCAAGTGGAGAAATTTCGTAATCCTGATCCTGTGCGTCGTGCCGCGGCGGAGGCGTTTGCGGATTGGGGCAATTCGACCTCTGATTGTATCGTGGAAGTTAGAGCTGCTCAGCCACATGGTGCTCTGATCGGTAGCGGTGGACTGAGAGACGGTGTCGATGCAGCGAAGGCGCTCGCTCTGGGGGCTGACATGGCAGGCTTCGGGCGTTCTTTGCTCGGTTCGGCGGTTGCCTCCAGTGAAGCGCTGGAAGCACGCTTGGAGCAGGTCGAACTGGAACTCCGCACGGTCATGTTTGGCATTGGGGTAGATGGAATAGAAGGGCTTAAAGACACGACTCGACTAAGAAAGAAGGTAAACGGATGAGCGGACTTATTACATTGGTTCCGATGAATGAGGAGCAATATGAACGATTTGAACAACGCTCGCTTGCCGACTATGCGGATGAGAAAATCCAAGCAGGTACATGGACGGTAGAAGAAGCACCAGAACGTGCGGCAGAAAGTTTTGCTCGATACCTGCCACAGAGACTAGACACACCTCATGCTCACCTGTATATGTTGATGTTTTCTGAGGCCGGGGGGCAGAGTCAGGAGGAAGCTGGCTATATCTGGTTCAATATTACGGATGGCGCGCAAGGAAAAGAAGCTTTTCTACTGGATATTCTTGTCTACGATTCATATCAGGGAAGGGGTCTGGGCACGTTGGCGATGGGGGCTCTGGAACAAGAGGCTCGCCGACTGGGAGCTGTTCGCATCGGTTTGCATGTATTTGGGCATAATGAGCGAGCTTTGCATGTATATCGCAAATCGGGCTATCGGGTTACGGATATCCAGATGAGCAAAGAAATCTAAATAGAGATATAGCAAAATCCTGAATTTCATAACCGTATGCTTGCCGCGTGTATAGGTTCTCATATATAATGTGGGTTGGTAAACTAACGGATGGCATAACGCATATTTTATATAAACGGGAGTTGTTCTGATTATGGCTTTAAAAGCGGGGATTGTGGGTCTGCCGAACGTGGGCAAATCAACACTTTTTAACGCAATAACGCAGGCGGGTGCGGAATCCGCAAACTATCCATTTTGTACGATTGACCCGAATGTGGGCGTTGTTGAAGTACCAGACGAGCGGCTGGATAAGCTGACTGAACTGGTTGTACCGAATAAAACGGTGCCAACGGCATTTGAATTTGTTGATATTGCAGGACTTGTGCGCGGTGCGAGCAAGGGCGAGGGTCTGGGTAACAAGTTTCTGGCTCATATTCGTGAAGTGGATGCGATTGTACATGTGGTACGTTGCTTTGAAGATGAGAACATTACCCATGTGGACGGCAAAATTGACCCGATCAGCGACATTCAGACCATTAATCTGGAACTGATTCTGGCGGATATCGAAAGCGTAGACAAGCGTATTGAACGTTCCCGCAAAAACATGAAGGGTGGCAACAAGCAGTATACCCAAGAGGTTGAAGTGCTGGAGCGGATCAAGGAAACGCTGTATGCTGATAAACCGGCGCGTAGCTTAGAATTGTCGGATGAAGAACGGTTGATTGTACGCGATCTTCATTTGCTTACGATGAAGCCTGTATTGTACGCAGCTAATGTCAGCGAAGATGGCGTAACGGAAGCTGACAGCAATCCATATGTGCAAAAGGTACGTGATTTTGCCATAGCTGAAAATGCAGAAGTGGTACCGATCAGCGCCAAGGTAGAATCTGAAATTGCTGAGCTGGAAGGCGAAGACAAGGCGATGTTCCTTGAGGAACTTGGATTAGCTGAATCCGGATTGAACCGTCTGATTAAAGCGGCCTACCGCTTGTTGGGCCTGTATACCTATTTCACAGCAGGTGTGCAGGAAGTACGCGCTTGGACTATACACAAAGGAACGAAGGCACCGGGTGCTGCGGGCGTAATTCATACGGATTTTGAACGCGGATTTATTCGTGCCGAGGTTGTATCCTACAACGATTTGGTCGCTGCTGGTTCGATGAACGGGGCTAAGGAACGTGGTCAGCTTCGTCTGGAAGGTAAGGAATATGTGGTGCAGGACGGAGACGTTATGCATTTCCGTTTTAATGTTTAATAAATAATTTCCAGAGCACAATACTCGATTCGTATATAAAAGACGATGACTCCATGTATGTGTGTTCTGAAATGTGCTAGATTACGTGGTCGCTGCCTATATTAGGGCGGCGACTTTTTTATTGTATTGCATGTTGTGTGGATTTTTGCAAAATCCTAAATTAGTCAGTATTTCTTGTAGCTAATTCATGAATTAGTTGGTATAATAAAGAGCTGTAGCCAGTGAAATTGAAGCTGGTTTCATATTAATTTAACTGAAGAGGTGAATCGCTTGTTGGACCGATTGCAATCATTGGCGGACCGCTACGATAAACTGAGCGAACTGCTCTGCGATCCGGATGTAGCGAACGATAGCAAAAAACTTAGAGATTATTCCAAAGAACAGTCTGATTTACAGCCTGCTTATGAAGCATATACCGAATATAAAAATGTCGTTGAAGAGCTGGAAGCTGCAAAAACCTTGCAGGGTGAAAAGCTGGACGACGAGATGCGTGAAATGGTCAAAATGGAGATTGATGAACTAAGTGTTCGCAAGCGGGAGCTGGATGAAAAAATCCGTATTTTGCTGCTGCCGAAGGACCCGAATGATGATAAGAACGTTATTATTGAGATTCGTGGTGCAGCGGGTGGTGACGAAGCGGCACTATTCGCAGCTGATTTGTACCGGATGTATACCCGTTATGCCGATACCCAAGGCTGGCGTGTAGAGCTGATGGACGCGAACATGAATGATCTCGGGGGCTTTAAAGAGGTTATTTTCATGATTAACGGCCGCGGTGCATACAGCAAAATGAAATTCGAAAGCGGCGCACACCGCGTACAGCGGATTCCGACGACGGAATCAGGTGGACGTATTCATACATCGACATCTACAGTATCCGTTATGCCTGAGGCAGAAGAAGTGGATATTGAAATTTCCGACAAGGATATTCGCGTGGATACGTTCTGTTCCAGCGGTGCGGGCGGACAATCCGTTAATACGACCAAGTCGGCGGTGCGTGTAACGCATATGCCAACAGGTATTATGGCAACCTGTCAGGACGGAAAATCCCAGAACTCCAATAAGGAGAAGGCGCTGCAAGTTTTGCGTGCCCGTATTTCGGATATGTTGCGTCAGGAAGAGGAAGCCAAATATGCAGGCGAGCGTAAGAGCAAAGTAGGTACCGGGGACCGCAGTGAGCGTATCCGTACCTACAACTTCCCGCAAAGCCGTGTAACGGATCATCGTATTGGACTAACTATGCATAAGCTGGACCAGGTGATGAACGGGGAGATCGAAGAAATCGTATCGGCGCTCACGATTGCAGAGCAGGCTGATTTGATGGAACAAGAGGTTTAAGTTTTGGGGAACGAACGCGATTGTGTGTATCGAATGTCGCCGGAACGGAACATGAGTGTCAGAGAAGCCTTGGTTGAGGCTTCTTCTTTTTTAGGAAGCTGTGGCGTTCTGGAGCCCCAGCATAATACCCGTTTGCTGCTGGAGCATGTGCTCGGATTGGAAGGTACGGCGTTTTACGCCGCTCTGGGTGATCCGTTCCCTTCCACCGCCAAGGAGGCGTGGGAACGGATCATAGCCCGCAAAGCTGCGGGTGAACCGGCGCAGTATATTATCGGACGGCAGGAATTTTATGGCCGCCCGTTCATGGTTTCGCCGTCGGTGCTGATTCCGCGCCCTGAGACAGAACTGCTCGTCGAGGCGATACTCCAGCACGGCGATCGGCTGTGGCCAAGCGGCGCTCCGCAGGCGCTTGACATCGGCGCGGGCAGCGGTGCGATTGCCGTGACACTGGCGGCTGAGCGACCGAGCTGGCGCGTCGCAGCAGGGGATATTTCGGCCGCTGCGCTAAGAGTGGCGGCCCATAATGCTGCTGCGAACGGCGCAGCCGTAGAATTCCGCGAGGGCGATCTGCTGGCGCCGTTCGCGGGGACAGCGGTGGACATTCTCGTGTCCAACCCGCCGTACATCCCGGCTGCTGACATCGCTGGCTTACAGCCAGAGGTACGCGACCATGAGCCGCGGATGGCGTTGGATGGTGGTCCTGACGGGCTTGGCCCGTATCGGGCAATGCTGGAGCAGCTCGGACTCCTTCAGGCTCCGCCCCGGCTAATCGGGTTTGAGCTGGGGATGGGACAGGCCAGAGACGTGGCTGGCCTGTTGGAACAGGCAGGTCATTGGAAGAACATTATAATCGTTCCTGACCTTGCAGGGATCGAGCGACATGTCCTAGGTGTCTCGGAGTAGTGCTGCATTTTCTTTTTGCGAGTCTTTCCTTTAGAATAAGAGGGGTATGACCGAGAAACGGCTCAGGGGGAAATCATGCTTCAGAAATTGAAAAAAATTGACGGTCCGGTTATCTTTATTCTGGTTTTGCTCATGGCAATTAGTATCATAACGGTATACAGTGCAGGTAGGGGCCCTACGAACTTGGCAGAGCACGGCAATGACTACCAGAAGATGATCGGGTATTATATATTGGGTTTTGTGGCGATCTTGGGTTTAGCGATGGTCGATTTTCGGATATTCATTAAAAAAGCCTTGTACGTATATGGAGGCGGAATATTCTTGTTGGGTCTCGGATTTTTTGGCGGGACGGTTAACAACTCTCAGGGCTTTTTGAAAATTGGGGGCTTGAATCTTCAGCCTGCTGAGGTATTCAAGCTGGTCCTTATCATTTTTCTGACTTATATGCTGATCAAAAAGCGCAAGAGCAAGCTGTATTTTATTCAGGATGTTCTTCCAGTCGCTCTGGTGAGCTTTGTCCCGTTTGCCATGGTTATGGCACAAAATGACTTGGGTAATGCGCTCGGTTACATTGTCATCGTCATCGGTATGCTATGGATTGGTAATGTGAAGGCATCCCATGCGTTAATCGGATTCATAGTATTTGCAGTCGCTGTTGGCGGCGGGATTAAAGCTTATATTTCGTTTCACGATGAGATTGATTCCTTTATGAAGGGGATTGGCCGTAGTCACTGGGTTGAGCGTTTGGACCCTTGGTTGGTACCGGAAGAGGCAACCGCGAAGGCGTCTTATCATACCAAAAATGCCAAGCTGGCGATAGCCTCGGGCGGGATGATGGGCAAGGGCTTTTTGCATGGAACCTCGGTACAGTCCGGGCGTGTTCCTTATACGTACGCGGATTCTATTTTTGTGGTCGTAGCGGAAGAATTTGGCTTTGTAGGCTCTTCAGTGCTGCTATTGCTATATTTTATTTTGATTCACCGCATGATCCTGATTTCGCTGGAATGCCGGGATCGCGCCGGACCGTATATTATTGTCGGGATTGTGTCCATGTTGCTGTACCAAATTTTTGAGAATATTGGTGCGTTTCTGGGCATTATGCCGCTTACGGGGATTACGCTCCCGTTCATAAGTTATGGTGGTACCTCGTTGCTTATTAACATGGCTAGTATCGGCTTGGTTATGAGTATTAAGGTGCACGGCCAAGAGCTGGAGGATGATCTGCCACAGCCTTCCAGACTAAGCTTGACGAAGGCGAAAAAAGCCTAGTACAGGTGGAATGTGGCTAGATAATGATTGGTATTTGTGTGAGTTGAAACGGTGCAACGAGAGAGTCCAGATTGTGAAATCTGGGCTTTTTCATATTCCTCGGTGAGGGTCAGAAGCTTGGTGTAGCATGATTTGAGGGTATTATTAAAAAAATCTGTAAAGTGGTCCTGAATCTTTTACAAGAATCATAGGTTTAGACTCTCCCAAACCGGACAGACTGATAGACATGATAGAGTTTGGGTTTGGGGGGACAAAAATGAGAAGTTGGGTAAAGCAAGCCGCAATGATACTATTTTGTATTTCGATATTAATGATGTCTTGGGAAGGTCAAAAGACGGATGCTGCTATGACCACTGGAACAAGAGGAACCTTAGCATCAGGAGTGGCTACAGCAGGGCTGAAAGTGATTCCACATGATTCCATTCGCCTGCGTATTTTGGCCAATTCGGATCGCCCGGAGGATCAGTTGGTTAAACGTGAAATACGGGACGCTATTGTGCAGCAGATGAATGCCTGGGTGGGTGAGCTGGAAAACCCGCAAAGCTTAGACCAAGCGAGATCATTGATTGATGCTCATTTACCTGAAATTGACCGTTTGGTAGGTATGGAACTGGCTCGTCGCGGCATTGCGTATGATCATCAGGTGGAACTGGCGAGCGTACCTTTCCCGACAAAAATGTACGGTGGTCTGGTCTACCCAGCAGGGAATTATGAAGCGCTTCGGGTTACGCTGGGGCAAGGAAAAGGGCAAAATTGGTGGTGCGTGTTGTTTCCTCCGCTATGTTTTATTGATGCAGGCAGTGGGGAAGCAGCGGCACAAACGGTATCAGCAAAAACGAATCATGGAGATAGTCGGACGAATGCTACTGACAAGGAGCCGGAAGTACGTTTTTTTCTGTGGGATGCACTTACGGGACTGTGTAACTGGGTGAGTGGCTTGTTTGCCTAAACGTTGAGGAGTGTAAGTTTCCCCATATGCTATAATGGAACTTACGATAGATATACACATGGCAGAGCCAAATGAACTAATCTTTCAAAGTAGCCTTATAGGATCAGGCGAAATCACTGGCCTGTATATGACAATAAGATATGGGATGATCTGATATGAGCGATAAATCGAATCAAATGCAAGACTTGCGCGGAAAATTTGTGCAAAAGGAAAAATCGGAGCAAAAGCTAGATGAACAGGGAATTCGCGAGCTGAAGCAGGCATTGAAGTCTTCCCATACCCAATGGTGGGATGTAAGATGTTTGGTTCCTGTGAGCAACACTGACGGGGATGTTTCTGACGAAATTTGGGATGAACAGACTCGGATCGCGGCGGAAAAGGGCATACGCGAGGCCGCCTTACTCCTCCAAGCTGGAGAGACGGTAGCCTTTCCTACGGAGACCGTGTACGGCCTGGGGGCCGATGCTCGTAGTACAAAAGCGGTGGAGTCGGTATTCGCTGCCAAAGGACGTCCCTCCGATAACCCGCTCATTGTACATATTTCTGATGCTGTTCAATTAGAGGGTATGGTAGTAGAAATAAACGATACAGCCCGAGCGCTGATGAATATGTTTTGGCCGGGACCGCTGACTCTCGTATTGCCGGTAGTGCCGCAGGCACTATCACCGCGTGTGACAGCCGGGCTGGATACAGTCGGTGTGCGCATGCCGGATCATCCGATAGCGCTTCGTTTGATCGCTGAAGTGGGTTGTCCGCTGGCTGCGCCAAGCGCCAACCGTTCGGGAAGACCCAGCCCCACCCTTGCACAGCATGTGCGGGAGGATCTGGAGGGCCGCATCGGCGGCATTTTAGACGGAGGTCCCACGGGGGTGGGACTGGAGTCCACGGTGGTGCAGGCGGGTGACGACGGAACCGTCACCATTCTGCGCCCCGGCGGCGTGACGGCCGAGCAGCTCGCTGCGGTTGCTCGCGCCGTCGTGCTGGACCCGGCGTTGACTGCTACGCCCGGGGAAGACGCGGACAGCCCGGCGCCGCGCTCGCCGGGCATGAAGTACACGCACTACGCGCCGCGAGGCCGCTTGAGCGTGGTACAAGGCCCGTCATCCGTTGAGGTGACGGGCTGGATTCGCGCCGCGCTGGCGGAGGCTTCCGCGCGCGGGGAGCGCACGGCAGTGCTCGCGTTCGACGAGCATGCCGCCGGCTACGCCGGAGAACGCGTCTACACGCTAGGCAAGCTGGACGCGCTCCATGAGGCAGCGCAGCGCCTGTACGGCGTGCTGCGCCGCTGCGACGAGGACGGCGTCACCTACATTTTGGCGGAATCCTGTCCGCCGAAAGGATTGGGAGACGCCGTCATGAACCGCCTGCTTAAAGCGGCAGGTCACCGAATCGTCCGCTTGTAGCTTCTGTCGAATCAGAGCCTCTTATATTAAATTTTCCTCCCTCCTCGTCTCGGTATGGGGTACTTTCAGTGTATGCTTGTACTGATTTGCCCCTTGTCCGCATAACGTGTACAAGAACAGACGGATAATGGAGGGATGGAGTATGCTGGCAGCCTCTGCCCATGCCGGGCAGGTTGTAACGATTCTGATCATGGCGGTAGCGCTAGGAATGGATGCGTTATCGCTGGGCGTAGGGATCGGCATGAAGGGGATACGCCTGCGAGACGTGCTGCGCATCAGTACGGTTATTGGCTTTTTTCACATTCTGATGCCATTGCTGGGAATGTTCACAGGCCATTATATGAGTTCTTTATTAGGTCATGTGACGGCCTACTTCGCAGGGGGGCTACTCATCCTTTTGGGCGGGCATATGGTGTATAATTCCTTTAAAGGGGACGGCGTACAGGTGTTGGATCATCGTTCGCCTTTAGGCCTTTTGCTGTTTGCACTTGGGGTGAGCGTTGACTCATTTTCTGTAGGAGTGTCACTAGGTATGTTCCAGAGTGATCTGGTGCTGTCCGTTCTGGCGTTTGGTTTTTGCGGGGGAGCAATGGCGATGTTGGGTCTGCTGCTGGGTCGCAAGGTCAGCCGCAATCTAGGAGATTATGGAGAAGCAGTGGGCGGTGCCATTTTGCTGGCATTCGGCTTTATGTTTATGTTTTGATTTTAGCGTAGACAGTGTAAAATAAATGCAGGATTATAGTAAGGGATTAGAATTATAGTAATCCTCTGTTTATATATTTTTTTAACATACGGGGGGTGAAAACGTTGAAGAATATCTTATTCGTATGCACAGGGAATACCTGTCGCAGTCCAATGGCTGAAGGGATGCTGCGTAAGTTGGCTGCTGAGCATGGGCTAGAACTGGAAGTGCGTTCTGCGGGAGTAGCCGCGATGGAAGGCACGCCGATATCCCGACATGCAGAGGCGGTTCTACGTGATCATGATATATCCGATCAGATCACTTCAACCCCTTTGAGCGACGGGCTTGCTGGGTGGGCGCATCTGATCTTAACCTTGACGCAAGGACATAAACAGCACGTAATTCAGCGCTTTCCCCAAACGGCGGGCAAAGTATTTACGCTTAAGGAATATGTGGAGAACCGGGATGCGGTGTTGAATGATGTACAGGAGTTGGATGGTTTATATGCTTCACAGCAGTTGATGGCTTCACTCGGACAAGAGCTATCGGCGCAGGAGCGTGAACGAATGATTGAATTACACCAACGGATTCCGGGCTTTGATATTTCAGATCCGTTTGGCGGTTCGCGGGAAGACTACGATGTCACAGCTGCGGAAATCCGTACGGCGCTGCATAAGCTGCTGGACAAGCTAAAGGCTTCTTCCGAATAAAATTGGTATTACTCATCTGTTTTGTACGGAATCTGTTGATTTTCGGCGGTTAATCCGTTAAGATAAGGTGGAAAAATGAGAATCCGATGTAACTGGCGACAAAAGTGGGATTAACCACGATGGAGCATCGGAGATACGGCCGGTCGCCTGGGCAAAAGAGCAATTCCACATAGGTGTGGACTGCTCTTTTTTTCATATACAAGTTATGCCAGATTTTTAGCTGAGAGTTGATTCCATTAAAGGTTCTTCCATTTTTTCTGCTCGAAATCTGAAACATCGGCTATAATATAGTCAGATTGTGATCAGGAGAGAGTGTGTTGAACTTGGGGCATGAGACCGTGCCTAGTCTCTGAGAGACTGTTCAACCAAAGGAGGTTCCAATGGTGGAACAATTAGATCATGAGATTCCGCTGGAAGCACAGACCACTTCTGTCGTGCGGGAAATCGCAGAAGCAGCCAGTCTCAAGGCTAGTCGCCTGCTGGTTATTGGCGTTAGCACAAGTGAAGTGGCTGGAAGTCGGATTGGTACGGCGGGAGCGCTCGATGTGGCTCAGCAACTGTTGTCTGGAGTAGAGTCCGTTCGCAGGGAGTATGGCTTTGATGTGGCGTTTCAATGCTGTGAGCATTTGAACCGAGCGCTGGTCGTTGAACGGGCTGTGCTGGAGCGACTGGGACTGATGGAGGTTGCAGCTGTTCCTGTTCGTACAGCAGGAGGCTCTATGGCTACCGTCGCCTATCGTTCTATGAGCGACGCGTGTTTGGCGGCGAACGTGCAGGCTCATGCCGGGATAGACATCGGCGAAACGCTGATTGGCATGCATCTGCGACCCATTGCTGTTCCGTTTCGCCCAAGCCTTCGCTGGATTGGCGAAGCACGTGTGACAGCAGCGATCACCCGTCCCCCACTTATTGGCGGACAACGGGCGGTGTACAGTCTGGAGCAAGAAGTCGGCGGAAACTGCGATTAGCATTTGGCATGGCGGCATGTTTGTACTAATCTTTTTTGCATTGATGATGAGGTACCCAACAGAGGAGCAGGCGTTTGCTTGTATACCCAACAATTGACTATGGAGAGGGAGTAATCAATCATGATGGAACACCTACGTAAAAGTGACCCGGCAGTGATGGAAGCAATGGGACTTGAACTGAAACGACAACGCCACAATATCGAGCTAATCGCATCCGAGAACATTGTCAGTGAAGCAGTAATGGAAGCTATGGGCTCCGTGCTGACAAATAAATATGCTGAAGGTTATCCGAACAAACGCTACTATGGTGGCTGTGAGCATGTAGATATCGTTGAAGACATCGCACGTGACCGCGCAAAAGAACTGTTCGGCGCCGAGCATGCTAACGTGCAGCCTCACTCTGGAGCACAAGCCAACATGGCGGTGTATCTGGCAGCTCTCAAACCTGGAGATACTGTACTGGGTATGAATCTGGCGCATGGTGGCCATTTAACACACGGAAGTCCGGTAAACGCCTCCGGCTTGTTGTATAACTTTGCTGCTTACGGTGTACGTGAAGACAACTTCCGCATCGACTACGATGAAGTGCGCAAGGCAGCCTTCAAGCACCGTCCTCGTCTGATTGTAGCTGGCGCGAGTGCATATCCGCGTACTATTGATTTTGAAGCTTTTGCTTCCATTGCCAATGATGTAGGCGCTCTGTTTATGGTGGATATGGCACATATCGCAGGTCTCGTGGCAGCGGGAATTCACCCAAGTCCAGTTCCGCATGCCCAATTTGTAACAACAACGACACACAAAACGCTGCGTGGTCCGCGTGGGGGTCTGATTCTGACTCGCAAAGCATGGGCGCAAGCGATTGATAAAGCTATTTTCCCTGGTACTCAAGGGGGGCCACTGATGCATGTGATCGCGTCCAAAGCGGTTGCTTTGGGTGAAGCGCTCCAGCCATCGTTCAAAACCTATGCGCAAAACGTAGTCCGCAACGCACAGGTGCTGGCTGAAACACTGCTGGCTGAGGGGATTAACATTGTATCCGGTGGTACGGATAACCATCTGATGCTGTTGGATACGCGCAATTTGAATATCACAGGTAAAGAAGCGGAGCATGTATTGGATTCCGTGGGCATCACAGTGAATAAAAATGCGATTCCTTTTGACCCGACCAGTCCATTCGTAACAAGCGGAATTCGTATTGGTACACCTGCTGCAACATCTCGTGGTATGGATGAAGAGGCTATGGTCAAGATCGGTAAAATCATTGCCGAAACCCTTAAAAATCCGAAAGATGATACTGTATTGTCCAAAGCGAGCCAAGCGGTTGGCGAATTGACAGACAAGTTCCCGATCTATCCAGGAACTCAATACTAATTCATCAACATTCATAATCTTTATGTTAAAGGCTGTTTTCCTTCCGTAAGCCGGAGGAGAACAGCCTTTTTTTTGCTTCCGAACGACTCGAAACTTACATTTTTGGGTAATAAGCGATTACAGTAAGGGTTTATGGCGCGCTTTCCTTCATGATCAACGACAAAGGAGTGATTGCATTGAGTCAAAGAAAATCCGCGCAATTATTGCAGCAAATCGTATTTGTAGGACCGATGGCGTTGTTTTTCGTCTTGATTATGGTCATTCCGTTCCTGCTGGGGCTGTATTATTCCATGACGAACTGGGATGGAGTATCTGAAAATATCCGATGGCTCGGCTTGGGGAATTACGTTCATATTTTTAGGGATGATCCAGATTTCCGTAATGCGTTCTGGTTTACGGTCCGGTTTACCGTATGTGGTGTCATTCTGACAAACCTGATTGGCTTTTTCCTAGCCTATGCACTTACCAAACCGTTGCGTACCCGTAATGCACTGCGAACTGTATTTTTTATGCCCAATATGATTGGCGGCTTGCTGCTCGGCTTTATCTGGCAATTTATATTTGTACGCGGCTTTTCTGCGGTAGGAGAGGCGACAGGGCTTTCCTTTTTTAAACTGCCGTGGCTGGGTGATGGGCCAACTGCTTTTTGGGGAACTGTCATTGTGTTTGTATGGCAATATGCAGGTTATCTCATGGTTATTTACATATCCTCGTTAAATAATGTTCCGCATGCCCTTATTGAATCGGCCCAAATCGACGGTGCGAGCCGAAGACAGATTTTGCGTCATATCGTAGTGCCACTTATTATGCCAGCGGTGACCGTCTGCTTGTTCCTGGCGATATCCTGGTCCTTTAAAGTATTTGAGTTGAATTTGGCTCTCACGAAGGGGGGACCTTTCAAGTCGACAGAGTCTGTAGCGTTGGACATATATAATGAAGCGTTTACAAATAATCGACTTGGATTAGGGACGGCCAAAGCTATGATTTTCTTTGTGGTCGTTGCCATCATTACCAGCATTCAGGTGCGTCTCACGAAGAAAAAGGAGGTCGAAATGTAATGGGAAAAACGTCGAACTATCGTTTGGGCACATGGGCTGCTGAAATATTGCTTATTGTGATCGGGTTAATCTTTCTGGTTCCGTTCTATTTTTTGCTCGTAAACTCCGTTAAATCCTTTGGCGACATTTTGGCCCATTCCGCTTCGTGGCCGACAACATTCCGTTTTGAAAACTATGCTAACGCCTGGAATAAAATAAACTTTCCCACAGCACTGGGGAATTCACTGATTGTCACGATCGTCAGTAATGCGCTTTTGCTGCTAATCAGCTCGATGGCCGCTTACCAGATGGTTCGGCATGACACTCTTTTTAATCGGTTCCTATTCGGTTTGCTTGTGGCTGCGATGGTAGTTCCCTTTCAATCGATTATGTTGCCGCTTATGGAAGTGTCCAACGTATTGAGCTTGAACAACAGTATACCGGGACTGATCTTATGTTATCTGGGTTTTGGAGCGCCTTTATCCGTTTTTCTTTTTCATGGCTTTATTAAAACGGTACCTATTGAGATCGAGCAGGCGGCAAGAGTGGACGGTTCATCTCGGTATGGGGTGTTCTTTCGCATCGTTTGTCCACTGCTGCTGCCTATGTTCGTAACCGTACTTATTTTGAATACCTTATGGATCTGGAATGACTATCTGTTGCCTTCGCTCATTTTGAATGATCCTGAGCTGCGCACCATTCCGATTGCAACCTATATGTTGTTTGGTCAGTACACCAAGCAATGGGACTTGGCGTTGCCAGCCCTGGTGTTGGGGATCATGCCAGTTGTTGTGTTTTTTCTGGTGATGCAAAAATACATCGTTTCTGGCATTGCAGCCGGTGCGGTCAAAGGCTGAAGGGAGGGAAAACCGATGAAAAAAACAGCGTTATTTGTCATCTCCTTGATGGTGCTGCTCGCATGTACACTTGCAGGTTGTGGAAATACGAAGGCTCAACAGAGTGAGACGAAAACGATACACATTTATCAATTCAAAGTAGAGATTTCGGAACCGCTAAATAAGCTGAAGGCAGAATATGAAAAAACGCACCCGGGCATCAAGCTGGATATCCAATCTGTCGGTGGTGGTACGGACTACGGTGCTTCGTTGAAGGCTAAATTCGCATCAGGCGATCAGCCGGACATTTTTACAAATGAGGGCTACCAGGACCGCGATACGTGGCTGGAGTACTTGGAGGATTTGTCGGATCAGCCATGGGTGAAGGATCTGGATGATTTCGCTCGTAAGCCGATGACGGTTAACGGTAAGATTTATGGACAGCCTATGAACCTAGAAGGATTTGGTTTTGTTTATAACAAGGATTTGTTCAAAAAAGCGGGCATAACCAAACTGCCTCAGACGATAGATGAACTGGAGGAAGCAGCCAAGCGACTGAAGGCGGCAGGGATTATACCTTTTGCTAACGGGTATGCGGAATGGTGGGTTCTGGGGAACCATTTTATCAATATCCCGTTTGCCAGACAGCCGAACCCGGAAAGTTATGTTGCGGATTTAAACAAAGGAACGGCTCGCATCCCCGGTAACCCCGTGTTCGATCAGTGGGTGAAGTTGCTTGACCTAACTATAAAATATGGGAACCGCAATCCGCTCACGACGGATTACAATACACAAGTGACACTGTTTTCGACAGGTAAGGCTGCTATGATGCACCAGGGGAACTGGACGCAACCGCAAATGGATGGAATTAATCCTAACTTGAATTTGGGTATTCTGCCTGCGCCTATAGACAATGATCCCTCCACAGGAGGTAGACTCGCTGTGGGAGTAGCCTCGAACTGGGTGGTCAACAAAAATTCGCCTGTGAAGCAGGAGGCAAAAGAATTCCTCAATTGGTTGGTCACATCAGAAACAGGCAAGCATTATATCACCAAGGAATTTAAGTTTGTTCCCGCCTTCAAAAGTATCACGTCCAGTGACGAGACGACAGGCGATCTAGGTGCAGAAATATCTAGGCACGTGAGGGAAGGCAAGATATGGAGCTGGAACTTCCAACGCTTCCCGAAGGGACTGAATCAGGATTTAAGCAGTAGTATGCAAGCCTATATCGCAGGGGTGATCACGAAGGATGAAATGCTTCAGCAATTTCAGGAAGCATGGGACAATTTGAAGTATAGATAAAGAATGATGCAAGAGGATGCAAAGGCTATAGCTCGGGCAGGAAGCTTAAAGTCCACAGGCTTTGACGGTCAAGTGCCGTCAGGGCCTTTTTGATGTGTTTTTTATGTGACAAAAGTCACACCTAAAGCGGTCCTATTAAGTATTTTACATGTCATATCTTTCCCTTGACAAAAGGTTGTGGTGGCAGGTGTTAAATCAATCAAGGGAATGTTATAATAAACAGGATTTACAGGCACGCATTGCATCTGTGCTTATTTGGTTTGTACAAATAGGTTACATAGATCCTTTCGACTCAGGGTAGTTCGATATGCTGGCGCGAAAGAACGTGACGATAATACCGGAGGGAATATATTATGGCGAAACTGGTGGTTTGCGATCACCCTTTGATCCAACACAAACTTACATTTATCCGCGATGTACGGACCAACACTAAGGATTTCCGCGAGCTGGTGGATGAAGTAGCAACATTGATGGCTTATGAAATCACACGGGATATCCCACTGGAAAGCATTACGGTGCAGACACCAGTTGCTGAGACAGAAGGTAAAGTGATTTCGGGACGTATGCTAGGTCTTATTCCGATTCTGCGTGCAGGCTTGGGTATGCTGGATGGCGTAGTAAAGCTGCTGCCTGCAGCAAAGGTAGGCCATGTGGGACTGTTCCGCGATCCTGAGACGCTGCAACCCGTAGAATACTATACGAAGCTGCCTACAGATGTAACAGAGCGCGAATTGATCGTGATTGATCCGATGCTTGCAACGGGTGGCTCGGCAATTGCGGCGATTGATGTGTTGAAAAAGAGAGGCTGCACTCAAATTAAAATGATGAATCTGATTGCTGCTCCTGAAGGAGTCAAAGCTGTGCAGGATGCGCATCCTGATGTAGACATCTATGTCGCTGCACTGGACGAGCGTCTGGATGATCATGGATACATCATTCCGGGTCTTGGTGACGCGGGAGACCGCTTGTACGGAACCAAGTAGACTGCCTTTGGCGGTTCGGCAAAATCTATGGACGTTATGACAGGTCGTTTTTCTGAATAATGGAAGATCTGTGAAGCGGACATTTATTATGAAAAGGGGTTCAACAGAAAATGTCCAAAATCAAAGTGATGACAATTTTTGGTGTGCGTCCGGAAGCGATTAAGATGGCTCCTCTTATTTTGGAGCTTCAGCGTCACCCGGAGCATATCGAGTCCGTGGTATGCGTTACGGCTCAACATCGCCAGATGCTTGATCAGGTTCTGGAAGTTTTCAATATTCACCCTGACTATGATCTGGACGTAATGAAGGATCGCCAGACACTGAATGAAATCTCCATACGGGTACTTCAAGGTCTGGAACCTGTATTGCGTGAGGCCAAGCCCGATATCGTGTTGGTTCACGGCGATACGCTGACCACTTTCCTCGCCAGCTATGCAGCCTTTATGCAGCAGATTGAAGTAGGGCATGTGGAAGCGGGTTTGCGGACGTGGAACAAGCTTTCTCCATATCCTGAAGAAATGAACCGTCAGCTCACAGGCGTGCTGTCTGATCTGCATTTCTCGCCTACTTCTTTATCAGCTGGAAATTTGCGGAAGGAAAACAAACCTGAATCTCGAATATATGTTACAGGAAATACAGTAACTGACGTATTTCAGTATACGGTTCGCCAGGATTACGAGCACCCCGTACTGAACTGGGCTCAGGGCAAACGCCTGATTCTCATGACAGCACATCGCCGGGAATCCCAAGGGGAACCGCATCGTCAGATTTTTAATGCGGTTAAGCGAATTGCGGATGAGTTTGAGGATATCGCTATTGTTTATCCGGTTCATCCGAGTCCGGCTGTGAAGGAACCTGCATTTGAGATTTTAGGCAACCATCCGCGTATTAAGCTGATTGATCCGCTGGATGTTGTGGATCTGCACAATTTTTACCCACATACACATCTGATCCTTACGGATTCCGGTGGGCTTCAGGAAGAAGCGCCTTCGTTCGGAGTACCTGTTCTGGTGCTGCGTGATACGACTGAAAGACCGGAAGGAATTGAAGCGGGTACCTTGGAACTGGTGGGTACGAGTGAAGAGAACGTGTACAATCGGACCAAGGCACTTTTGACAGACTCCGCGTTGTACGATTCTATGAGTCAGGCAGCGAACCCTTACGGCGATGGACAAGCATCAGTAAGAATTGTCAATGCGATTTTGCACCATTATGGTGTTCAATCCGAACGTCCTGAAGAATTTCACACAATGTTCACAAAAGGTGTTCGTCCGATATAATTATTCTTTACAAGGCAAGCATACAGTTAAACTGTACGGTTACCAAGGGATACAGCAATTTAAGATGCTTTGTCGTTTGATTTTATACTTTAGGGCGCTAAAATATCTCAATTGACAAAGCATCTTATATTTAAGTAAAATGGACTGGAATTGCAGGGGTGACATGGAAAAGTGGTCAAACCTTCCAAGCAAAACAACAACCGAAATAACACCGGAAATGCCTTCAAGGCTATAGGACTGGTGAGCGCGATCGGCATTGATTTGGCGATATGCACACTGGGTGGTTTCTATGCCGGAAAATGGATTGATGCCAAACTTGGTGGATCCGGAATTTGGATTGGCGTAAGCGTTCTCGCAGGCTTGGTTGTAGGCGCATTAAGTATTGCCCTTGTGATCGGAAAGGTACTGAGGGATAACCATGAATGAGATGACCCGTATGCAAAAAATGTTATGGATCGTAGCGCTTGGTATTATGGCTCTGTGTTTCCTGGTCTCCGCCTTCATGCCCCAACACCGTGACATTGCTCACGGAATCATTCTGGGAACGGGAGTAAGCTGTCTAAATGTGCTGTATATGGCCTACAAAATTCGACAGGTTGCGAGTGCGGCCGCCGGTGAAAGAAAGAAGAGAGTGTTTGGTATTGGCTTTGGCGTTCGATTAGGGACCTCAATTTTGGCAGTGGTGCTGGCGATAGAATTTCCGGCCTATTTCCATGAGATCGCTGTAATGGCAAGCCTGGTGACTGGGCAATTTCTTCTGTTAATTATAGGCATCATATTCGCGCTTCAGGAAAAATGATAGCTCAACTGAGAAAGGGGTGAGAAAACATGTTGCATGAATCACCGATTATCCAATTGGGCGGGTTTAACATTGACTTGTCCGTCATTATTATGCTGATTGTGACCTGCGCGATTGTATTTGGACTGGCATTTGCTGCAACGCGCAATTTGTCTGTGGACAATCCAAGCAAGCTGCAAAATTTTATGGAATGGGTCGTAGAATTCGTTCAAGGACTGATTACCAGCACGATGGATTTGAAAAAAGGGAAGCCATTCCTCTCCTTGGGGATGACGCTGATCATGTTCATCTTCGTGGGAAATATGCTGGGCTTACCGTTCGGGATTGTGACCGAATTCGATAATGTGCAAAGTGCCCAAGTATTTGGACATGAAATCATTCCAGTCAAAGAAGCATTAGAACAAGCACAGGCGTCTCACCCGGGCGAAGCTGCCCATGTAGGCATCAGCTGGTGGAAATCACCTACCGCAGATGCAGGGGTATCCATTGGACTGGCATTGATGATCTTTGTCCTGGTTCATTTCCTGGGGATCTTCCGTAATACCAAAGCTTACTTCAAGCATTACGTTCAGCCATTTCCTTTCTTTTTGCCAATTAACTTGATTGAGCAGTTCTCAAAACTGTTGACACATGGTATGCGTCTATTCGGTAATATTTTTGCCGGTGAGGTTTTGATCAGTGTTCTGCTGAAATTGACAGCACTTGGTGTAGGAGGCTGGATTGCTTCCGTATTGGGACTCGTTGTTTGGCAAGGATTTAGTATCTTTGTCGGCAGTATTCAAGCGTTCGTCTTCACGATTCTGACGTTTGTATACATTTCGCAGTCCATTGACACGCATGAAGAAGAGCATTAGACAAGCTCGTTTTCCGGTTTTTAGTTAAGTTCAGGAGTACGCTTCGCTCTTAACTGCAAATACATGTAAAACACAAATACACATCACTAAGGAGGATTTTTTAAAATGGGAGTTTGGGCATATATCGCAGCTGCAATCGCAGTAGGTTTGGGCGCTTTGGGCGCAGGTATTGGTAACGGTCTGATCGTAAGTAAAACAGTTGAAGGTATCGCTCGTCAGCCTGAAGCAAAAGCAACGTTGCAAACGGTAATGTTTATCGGTGTAGGTCTGGTCGAAGCCCTGCCAATCATCGGGGTCGTTCTGGCATTCATTTTCTACGCAGGTGCTTAATTGAATGGAAGCAAGGTTTGGCGGGGAAGGCACAGCCATCCGCGCCTTCTTTGTTCGTTTGAACATGAAAGATCCAGAACCGACGTTCACCGGAAAGGAGTGACTTCAATTGAGTTTAAATTGGACAAGTATCGTTTTCACAATCATTGCATTTTTGATCTTGTACTGGTTACTGACGCGTTATGCATTCGGCCCCCTCTTTTCCGTTATGGAGAAGCGGCGTCAGCTTGTATTACAGCAAATGAATGAAGCGGCACAGACGCGTGAACAGGCTGCTGCTTATGTTGAGGAGCAAAAGCAGGCTCTCCAGCAGGCACGTAAGGAAGCGTACGACATTATTGAGCAGTCAAAACAAACAGGTAACAAACAAGCGGAGCAAATTATTGTTCAGGCTAAAGACGAAGCTGTCCGCCTGAAAGACGAAGCTGTTCGTGAAATCACAAGCGAGCGTAATAAGGCGGTTGCCGAACTGCGCAGCGAAGTGGGTAAAGCTTCGGTACAAATTGCTTCCAAACTGATTCAAAAGGAAATCAAGGAAGACCAAGTCCAGGGAGAGCTTGTCGACCAATACCTTAAAGAGGTAGGAGGCAAAGCATGAGCCGGGATACGGTAGTAGCCAAACGGTATGCGAAAGCTTTGTTTGAAGTGGCAGAGCAGGAACAGACCATTATGGAAACCGAGCAGGAGCTACGTGCTTTTGTAGAGGCTGTATCGGGGGATGCTGAAATCCGTAAATTCATTAATTCTCCTAACATTACGGAAGCGGTCAAGCTTCAAGTTCTGGCTAACAGTTTTGAAGGCAAGCTTTCTGCCTCGCTAATTAACACGATCAAGTTGTTGATTCAGCGTAGTAGAGCAGATTTGTTCGAATCTCTCCTTGCCGGATACCTCGATATTCAGGAATACAAGCTGGGACTTGCTCATGCAAAGGTGTATTCGACTTATGCTTTAAGTGATCAGGAAAAAACAGCGGTAGCCGAGGAATTCGGAGCCCGTGAACATAAAACAATCCGTGTGGAAAATATAGTGGACCCGAGTCTGCTGGGCGGATTGAAAGTGGTTATCGGCGATACACTGTACGACGGCAGTCTGGCCGGCAAGCTGGATCGTCTCGAGAAATCCTTTAACAGACGAGTATAGAAGATAGGGGTGAACACACTTGAGTATCAAACCTGAGGAAATCAGTTCATTGATTAAAAGTCAGATTGAACAATATAAAAATGATATCGAGGTCGTTGAAGTCGGCACTGTTGTTGAAGTCGGCGACGGTATTGCCCGCGTCTACGGACTGGAAAAAGTTATGGCCGGTGAATTGGTTGAATTCGACACTGGCGTATTGGGCTTGGCGCTCAACGTGGAAGAAAGCAATGTCGGTGTTGTTATTTTGGGTCAATTCTCCGACATTCGTGAAGGCGGTCAAGTAAAACGTACAGGTCAGATCATGCAGGTCCCTGTAGGGGAAGCATTGATCGGACGTGTAGTTAACCCACTGGGACAACCAGTAGACGGTAAAGGGCCGATTGCTACAACAGAATTCCGTCCGGTTGAAAGTCAGGCTCCAGGCGTTATGGCCCGTAAATCGGTACATGAGCCTATGCAGACGGGGATTAAAGCTATTGATGCGATGGTTCCGATTGGTCGTGGTCAACGTGAGTTGATCATTGGTGACCGTCAAACAGGTAAAACTTCTATCGCAATTGATGCAATTTTGAACCAAAAAGGTAACGGCATGAAATGTATTTATGTCGCTATTGGTCAAAAACAATCCACGGTAGCTCAAGTTGTTGAAACATTGCGTCGTCACGGTGCGCTGGAATACACGATTGTCGTTACGGCATCTGCTTCCGAACCATCACCATTGCTGTACATTGCTCCTTACTCTGGCTGCGCCATGGGTGAGTATTTCATGTACAAAGGCGAGCATGTCCTTGTAGTTTATGATGACTTGACTAAACAAGCGTCAGCTTATCGGGAACTGTCCCTGTTGCTGCGTCGTCCACCGGGTCGTGAAGCATATCCGGGTGACGTTTTCTATCTTCACTCTCGCTTGCTGGAACGTGCAGCGAAGCTAAATGATGAGTTGGGCGGAGGATCACTAACCGCATTGCCGTTCATCGAGACACAGGCTTCCGACGTTTCTGCATATATTCCAACCAACGTTATTTCCATCACGGATGGACAGATCTTCTTGGAAGCTGACTTGTTCTATGCAGGGCAACGTCCGGCGATCAACGTAGGTATTTCCGTATCTCGTGTAGGTGGTTCAGCTCAGATTAAAGCGATGAAAAAGGTAGCAGGTTCCCTGCGTCTGGATCTTGCTCAATATCGTGAGCTTCAAGCGTTCTCCCAATTTGGGTCCGACTTGGATAAATCCACAAAAGCTCGTCTGGATCGCGGCGCACGCATGATGGAAATTCTGAAACAAGGTGTTAACCAACCGCTTGCTGTAGAGCAACAAGTAGTGAGCTTGTATACTGCTGTAAAAGGCTTCCTTGATGATATTCCTGTAGCGGATGTAAAACGTTTTGAAAAAGACTTCCTGTCTTTCATGGTGTCTGACCATCAGGACGTGCTTCAATCTATCCGCGACACGAAAGACTTGGTTGCTGATAACGAAGCGGCTTTGAAGGCGGCTATCGAGAAATTCAAAAAATCATTCGCCACGTCGGTTTAATACATTGGAATTTGCCTGTTTATGATGAAAGATGTACTAAGGAAGCGTGCCCTCCGGGTTTTGGCTTCCTTGGCATGTTTTACCCTCAATAACAGGCCCTTTAACATATGTCCGGCTGGATTTGAATCTTACGAAGTGCTTGGACTTGGCCCAAGCTAAGGGATTGCTTACGAAGTTAGCTTTGGCTTTGCTGGAGCTTAAAGGTGGTGAAATCATGGCAAAAGGTATGCGCGAGATTAAACGTCAGATTAAAAGTGTGCAGAGTACGAAGCAGATCACGAAAGCGATGGAAATGGTCGCTGCATCCAAGCTGAGAAAAGCTCAGGAGAAAGCGGAGTCGGCTCGTCCTTACTCGGAAAAGCTTAAGGAAGTTGTGAGTAGCATTGCTTCTGGAGCGAATAACATCAAGCATCCAATGCTGGAAACGCGTCCGGTTAAAAAGACTGCTTATCTCATCATTACATCTGATCGTGGTCTGGCTGGTGGTTATAACGCCAATATTTTACGACAGGTTACGCAGACGATTTCTGAACGTCACCGTTCACAGGATGAATTTGTGATTTTCATCATTGGGCGAAAAGGACGGGATTATTTCAGACGTCGTGAATTTCCTATCGCTGAATCGGTAACAGATCTGTCGGATACACCTGCTTTTGCAGATATCAAAACAATTGCAAGCAAGGCTGTACAAGGCTTTGAACTTAAAGAATTTGATGAGCTTTATCTATGCTATAACCGCTTTGTCAACGCATTGACTCAAATTCCAACAGTTGACCGTCTGTTACCAATGGCAACACCGGATTCAGCTACAGCTTCATCCTCAATTAACTATGAGTATGAGCCTTCACCAGAAGGAGTGCTGGAAGTATTGCTGCCGCGTTACGCGGAAACGCTCATTTACGGCGCTTTGCTGGATGGTAAAGCTAGTGAACTGGGAGCGAAGATGACGGCGATGGGATCTGCTACGAAGAATGCTTCCAAGTTAATTGGTGAGCTTTCCTTGACCTATAACCGGGCTCGTCAAGCGGCTATTACCCAGGAAATTACGGAAATCGTTGCAGGGGCAAGCGCTCAGTCTTAATCAGGCTTGTTGCGACTGTTTTATAGCAGGGTCTACACTATTATGATAAATTGCAGGCGCAAAACAAATCAGAGTGGTTCGGATTTGCGGCTGTGCAAGCTTGTAGGAGGGAAACCAAAAGATGAACAAAGGACGCGTAGTGAGCATCATGGGTCCGGTTGTCGACGTTGAGTTCGAACGTGGACAGCTTCCGGAAATCCTGAATGCCATTCATATTGGGACTGTGCTGGAGAGCGGAGTCAAAATTGATCTGACGCTCGAAGCTTCAAAACATCTAGGTGACAACCGTGTGCGTTGTATTGCCATGTCTTCCACAGATGGTTTGGTTCGTGGAGCTGAAGCCATAGATCTGGGAGCACCTATTTCAGTACCTGTCGGCGAAGCTACTCTTGGACGCGTATTTAACGTGCTTGGAACGCCAATTGATAATGGTGCTGATATGAGTGAAACGGCTAGAAATCCGATTCACCGTCAAGCTCCTTCTTTCGATGAGCTGACAACTCAAGCAGAGATGCTCGAAACCGGTATTAAAGTTATCGACTTGCTGGCTCCTTATGCCAAGGGTGGTAAAGTCGGATTGTTTGGTGGTGCTGGTGTAGGTAAAACCGTAACCATTCAAGAATTGATTAACAATATTGCTCAGGAGCATGGTGGTATTTCTGTATTTGCGGGTGTAGGTGAACGCACACGTGAAGGAAATGACTTGTACCATGAAATGAGAGATTCCGGCGTTATCAACAAAACAGCGATGGTGTTCGGACAAATGAACGAGCCTCCGGGTGCACGTTTGCGTGTAGCTCTCACAGGTCTGACGATGGCGGAATATTTCCGTGACCAAGAAGGCCGTGACGTGTTGCTCTTTATTGATAACATTTTCCGCTTTACCCAAGCAGGTTCTGAAGTTTCTGCCCTGTTGGGACGTATGCCTTCAGCAGTAGGTTACCAGCCTACGCTGGCTACTGAGATGGGTCAATTGCAAGAACGGATTACTTCTACTAAAAAAGGTTCTGTTACTTCCATTCAGGCGATCTATGTGCCTGCGGATGACTACACTGACCCGGCTCCTGCCACGACGTTTGCCCATTTGGATGCTACAACGAATCTGGAACGTAAAATTTCCGAAATGGGTATTTACCCAGCGGTTGATCCGCTCGCATCAAGCTCCCGTATTTTGGCTCCAGACGTTGTGGGTGAAGAGCATTACAATGTAGCACAAGGGGTAAAACAAATTTTGGCCCGCTACAATGAGCTTCAGGATATCATTGCCATCCTGGGTATGGACGAGCTGAGTGAAGAAGATAAAATGTTGGTAGCACGTGCGCGTAAAATCCAGCGTTTCCTTTCTCAACCTTTCCACGTTGCCGAAGCATTTAACGGCTTCCCAGGTAAATATGTGCCGGTTAAAGAAACTGTGCGAAGCTTCAAAGAAATTTTGGAAGGCAAGTATGATCATCTTCCAGAAGCGGCCTTCCTTTTTGTAGGAGCCATCGAAGAAGCAGTTGAAAAAGCTAAAACGTTGTAAACAACAGGCAAAGAATAGCCGAGCCTTACGAAGTGAGCTGTCTGCGGACAGCTTCCAGGAGGGATTCAAGTGAGCACGTATTTACTAGAGATTGTGACGCCGGAGCGCCTGGTCTATACAGAACAGGTAAACAGCATCAGTGTTCGCGGCTCGGAAGGCGATCTTGGGATTTTACCCGGACACCTTCCCTTGGTCACTCCCTTGAAGATTGCACCGATACGCATTAAAATCGGTGGTCAAACCGAAGTGATCGCGGTCAATGGGGGCTTTCTTGAAGTCCGCAAGGATAAAGTGGTCATTTTGGCTGAGAGTGCGGAACGTTCCGAAGAAATTGATGTGGAACGTGCCCGTGCGGCAAGGGAGCGGGCAGAACTGCGGCTCCAGAGCAAACAGGAACAGATAGATCACCATCGGGCGGAAGTAGCTCTGCAACGGGCGCTTAACCGTTTAAATGCTACAAGCATCAGAACCAATAAGAATTAATATTGGATTTTAAGTGGAATTTTAAAAGGGTTCGGCATAGTATACGGATGGAACGACAAGGAGACCACTTCATAATTTCTGCCAAAGAATGTCCGGTAGAAGGTGAGGGAGAACCTTGCTTCCTTCGATCACTGTGATCGGGCCCTTTTTTAGCTGTTATTACCAAATGTACAGTCCTACTTCTTGCCCGGCTGCTAGGTATTTAGTACCTTTTAAATTCACGAAACAGAAGTGATTAATCACATTTTGTCGAAATAAATGTCCTAAAAACAGAAATAGCACTGGCATATTAGGCGTTCGCCGAGTATTATAAAGAAGTCTGTGACGCAGATGGGAGGAATTATGGTTGAACGGGAAACAGCAATTGGCTGAACAGCTAAGTCAATCGGCGAGTATGACCGCGCTGATCTCCATGATCGTGTCGCTCATCTGTATAGCGTTAGCTTGGTGGGCTTTACAGAGCTTTAAGCTGGATTTGTTAATCCGGCAACCCAAAGGACCGCAAGGCAGATTGCTACACTTGTTTCTTGCTATAATTTTGGGACAGTTGGTTTCTGGGTTCCTGTTGAGCTACATTTCTTGGAGTCAGATGCTCTAGAATTTGTTTTAACATGAAGTGGGCGGGTTATATGACCTTATGACTGTGTCTCTGCGGGAATTGTCGAATAACATCGCGTCATATTGTTAACAATGGTAAACAAAAGAACCATACATGTATAGCTAGCTGAATCAGTTAGAGTACAATGGTCGTCAAGTACAAAAAACGCTTGTATACTTGTTTTAATCAGTGGTATGATGGCAGTTAGGGTATTAGTAAAATCTTGTTTTTTTATGTAATGAAAAAGCAAGGCATGAAAATAGCGGAATATGTTCTTTTTTTCCAGAATGGAAAAGGGAAATGACGCGCGGAGGGAAACATAGATGAGCAAATTTATCGTCCGCGGTGGCAACAGATTGACCGGGAGTGTCAAAGTCAGCGGAGCCAAAAACTCAGTTCTGCCGATCATCGCCGCTTCTCTGCTAGGAGAAGAAGGAGAAAGTGTTATTATTGATGCACCTCCTCTAGACGATGTGATGACCATTAACAAAGTGCTGGAGTCCTTAGGAGCAGGCGTTACATACCAAGATGAGGTCATTCGTGTTGACGCGCGGAAGATAATTTCCTGTGAAGCCCCTTACGAGTGGGTTAGGAAAATGCGCGCATCATTCTTGGTTATGGGGCCGCTGCTTACACGTTTGGGACGTACAAGAATCTCGCTTCCAGGCGGATGCGCAATCGGAACGCGACCAATTGATCAGCATTTGAAGGGTTTTGAGGCATTGGGCGCGGAGATTAGCCTGGGCCAAGGTTTTATTGAAGCTAAAAGTAACGGGCGTCTACGTGGAGCTAAAGTTTATTTGGATGTAGCCAGCGTAGGAGCAACCGAGAATATTATGATGGCCGCTACTCTTGCTGAGGGCGTAACTACCATCGAGAATGCTGCTAAGGAACCTGAGATTGTTGATCTCGCAAATTTCCTGAATGGAATGGGTGCCAAAGTACGCGGTGCGGGCACGGGCGTTATTCGTATTGAAGGCGTTGAGAAGCTGCATGGTGTAAAACATACGGTCATTCCCGACCGGGTAGAAGCAGGTACTTATATGGTTGCTGCTGCGATCACAGGCGGGAACGTATATGTAGAAGGCGCGATATCCGATCATTTGGGACCGGTTATTTCCAAGATGGAAGAAATGGGTGTAACCATTCAACCTGATGAGAACGGAATTCGTGTCATTGCAGATAAGCCGTTAAAGGCCGTTGATGTTAAGACGTTGCCTTATCCTGGTTTCCCTACCGATATGCAGTCTCAGATGATGGCACTTCAACTTGCCGCTGAAGGAACGAGCATTATTACGGAAACCGTGTTTGAAAATCGTTTCATGCATGTGGATGAATTTCATCTCATGAATGCGGAAATTAAGGTCGAAGGTCGTTCCGCCATTGTAACTGGTAATGCTAAGCTGACAGGTGCGAAAGTAACCTCTACAGATTTGCGTGCAGGTGCTGCGTTAATTCTGACCGGACTCATTGCGGAAGGTACAACGGAGGTATCCGGCGTACATCACATCGATCGCGGTTACGTTCATTTGGCTGAGAAGCTGACTGGATTGGGAGCGGACATTTACAGAGTGACCGTGGAAGAGTCCAAACTGGATCATTCACCCAGTACAGAGCGCGTAATGCCGGAAGAGACGTCGGGAAATCTGTTTAAGAAGATCCAGCCTTCCCTCGCCTAAGCTTTAACGTATGTAGCTTCATGTTGCATAAGTATATTCTTGAACAATAAGGAACCAAGTCCGAAAGGGCTTGGTTTTTTTGTTGTTTGCAGTCAGTTTTTTTCATTCTTTCAGTTCTCTTAAAACGGTTCTATCAAAGTGGACGACTTCATATGATTGAAAATATCTGCTGGAGTATATCTGTACTTCCAGCCGGACACTTAGCCCTTTGATGGAGGTTTCAGCCTATGAAAGATTCACAGGTTCGCATCCGTATACCCATTCATCATCCTAAGGAACATCGCCAGGCTTCACTTGCGGAGGTAGGCTCTGGCTCTATAGCTACTTCGTTACAGAAGAATAAGCTTATGCAACAGCAACCGGACACAAGAGGTACATTGTCGACTGGCGTCAAGCCCAATCGGCGTATAACAGCCGTGCCTTCCGCTGTGAACTCCGTTGATACGGCTCTGCCTATTGCTGGAGCAGCGGTCCATGACACACGCGCTGCAAGTCCGCTGCAGGTGCCGCTACCGCACCTGCGTCCTTCCGCCGGGCGTGCCCCGCGCTGGGGCAGCCGCCGCCCATGGCTGCCATTCGCCGCCATGGCAGGGGTGCTGGTGCTTGCCATGGCTGTGCCCGCGCTAATGGCGTGGCCTCGCCAGACGGCGCAGCCGGTGCCGCCGAGCAGTCGCACGGCAGCACCGGCTGCGCCTAGCGTAACGGCAAAGGGCGAGACGCCCGTCACGCGTCTGCCGGGTGTCCCGCCGATACCGGCGGTGCCCGCTGCTCCAACGCGCAGCGTGCCGGTGGCGGCAGAGCCGGACGTGCGTGTGTACGTCACGTCTACCGGTCGCACGGAGACGTTACCGCTGGAGCAATACATTGTCGGCGTAGTAGCCGCCGAAATGCCGCCCAGCTTCGAGGGCGAGGCACTGAAAGCGCAGGCCATTGCCGCGCGTACCTTCATTGCCCGGCGTTTGCTAGCTGATGACACCAGCGGTGCCCCGGCGGGAGCAGATGTGACGGATACTGTTAAACATCAGGCTTATATCTCTAAAGCTAAACTTACTAGAGAATGGGGGCATTCTGGTAAATCCGCAGAGCTGGCTAAAATTCAGCAGGCCGTACGAGACACCAAGGATACGATCATGGTATATGAGGGGAAGCCCATTACGGCCTCTTTTTTTTCTACTAGCAATGGCTATACCGAAAATTCAGAGGATGTATGGGCGAAGGCAGTGCCCTATTTACGAAGTGTGTCAAGTCCATGGGACAAGCAGTTGGCCCCGCGTTATACAGAAACCGTCACACTGAGTCGTCAGAGTGTGTTCGATAGATTGGGGTTGAGTCGTACTGCGATAGCTGCTTCTACTGGAGGAGGGAGAATGCCAGAGATTCGTATACTCTCTAAGACAGAAGGACATCGCATCAAGAAGATTGAGGTTGGTGGTTCAATCTTTACAGGGCCGGAAATCCGTAACAAACTGGGGCTGCGTTCGGCTGAGTTTACGTGGAAGGCTGAAGGGGATCGGATTGCTATAACAACCTATGGTTATGGTCATGGTGTTGGTATGAGTCAGTGGGGAGCCAATGGAATGGCCAAGGAAGGTCATACTGCCACTCAAATTCTCCTTCACTATTATACTGGCATTTCTTTTGCGCAAGCCTCTCGTATTCTAAGTTAGTAAATATTTCGAAACTTTGAAGTATAAAAGAGTTGCACCCGGTAACACTGGTTACTGAGGTGATGAGCAAATGAATGAACAAAATAAAAACCAGAACCAAAACCATGAAGAAACACCCAAAACCTTTCAGGGTGGAAGAGCTTCGCGGCCGTCTTCGTGGAAAAAGCTGTTGTCCAAAAGGTGGGCATACCCGGCAGCCTACATTGCCGCAGCAGCCATTATACTAACCTTAGTGTGGGTCTATCAGGATGCCAGCCAGAAGTCTTTCAAACCTGACCCAGCTAGTCCATCGGTACAAAGCACAAGTGCAGTAAATACCGATGTTAACGGACAACAGCCAGAAAGCGTGGAAGTAGTTGCCCAGTCGGAAAATATCGTATGGCCAGTAGCAGATGCTGGCGCAGTACAGGTCGTAAAGCCGTTCTTTGATGAGAACGCGACCGCTGATGAGCAGGCGGCAGCTATGGTAGAGTACGATAAAACATTTACCGCTAACACTGGAATTGATCTTTCCCGGGCCGACGATCAGGCGTTTGAAGTGAGAGCCGCCCTGAGTGGCAAAGTATCTCGTGTGGAACAACATCCGCTGGTAGGTAATGTCGTAGAAATCACGCATGATAATAATCTCAAAACGGTGTACCAAAGCTTGAGTGATCTGAAAGTAAAAGAAGGCGATCAAGTGAAACAAAACGATGTGATTGCTTCAGCGGGTCGTAACGAGCTTGAAAAGGATTTGAAAACACATCTGCATTTTGAAGTGTATCAGGATGACAAGCCGGTGAATCCAGCAGGTCTGCTTCCTAAAAAATAAATTTGGTCATGGCTTTGCATGCAAAGCAGGGAATCGATATTCCCTGCTTTTTTCTTGTGTAGTTTTTGTGCATAAGGTAAACATAAGCTGCTTTTGCCAAATAAATAGGCCTTCCGAAGCATGTCTTCCCGCCAAACCGCGAATATATAGGCACGCTCCTCATATAATGTACCAAACTATCCACAGTAGGGAGGCGGGAGCGTGCACGATTACATCAAGGAACGGACCATCAAAATCGGTCGCTGTATCGTGGAAACAAGGAATACGGTCCGTACGATTGCCAAGGAATTTGGTGTCTCCAAGAGCACGGTGCATAAAGATCTGACCGAACGGCTGCCTGAAATCAACCCGGATCTTGCCGATCAGGTGAAGCACATTCTCGAATACCATAAATCCATCCGCCATCTGCGGGGAGGAGAAGCGACGAAAATTAAGTACAAAAAAACGAGTGGCAAACGAAGGGAGATTCTCGTTTCTGGCAAGTCCTAAAAATATATAGTGAATTGGCTGGCAAAGCCATTGAATCAACCCCCTGAAGTATGATATGTTAAAAGATGGTACAAGACGAAAAATGACATGTAACCGTAGGTTTATACATATATTTGCCGCTTCTTGTCGAATCTTAGCTTTTTAAAATATCACTTTGGGGGCCTTTTTAATATGTTCAGTAATGATATCGGTATCGACCTCGGTACGGCCAACGTGCTTATCCACGTCAAAGGGAAGGGGGTTGTTCTTGACGAACCTTCCGTTGTCGCGATAGAAAGCGATTCAAAAAGAGTTCTGGCTGTCGGAGAGGAAGCGCGCCGCATGGTGGGACGTACTCCTGGTAATATCATAGCCATCCGTCCATTACGTGATGGTGTCATCGCCGATTTTGAAGTAACAGAAGCGATGTTAAAATATTTTATCAATCGGGTAGGGGGAAAAAGCTGGTACAGCCACCCTCGTATTCTAATTTGTGCGCCGACGAACATTACCTCAGTGGAGCAAAAAGCGATTCGTGAAGCGGCGGAGCGTAGCGGGGCCAAGGAAGTATTTTTGGAGGAAGAGCCAAAAGCGGCTGCCATCGGGGCAGGAATGGATATTTTTGAGCCTAGCGGCAACATGGTAGTGGATATTGGTGGCGGAACAACTGACGTTGCAGTCCTCTCTATGGGGGATGTCGTAACAGCTTCTTCCATTAAAATGGCAGGAGACAAATTTGATACAGCCATCATGAAATATGTAAAAACGAAGTACAAGCTTCTGATCGGGGAACGTACGGCTGAGGATATCAAGATTGCTATCGGAACCGTGCATCCGAGCGGACGTCGTGCAGAGATGGACATCCGTGGACGGGATATGGTATCCGGATTGCCTAAAACGTTAAGTATTTCTGCGGATGAAGTGCAGGATGCGCTTAGAGATCCTGTATCGGCGATTGTTGCTGCGGCCAAGTTTGTATTGGAGCAGACCCCACCGGAACTGTCAGCTGATATTATTGACCGTGGTGTTATTTTGACTGGTGGCGGTGCCTTGCTTAGCGGATTGGACGAGCTGCTTGCTGAAGAACTGCGTGTTCCGGTACTGGTTGCCGAAGATCCAATGCATTGTGTTGTTAAAGGTACAGGAATTATGCTGGATAATTTGGATCATGTGGTTAAGAAAAAGTTCTAATCTGCCGATAGTGACTATAAGAGACTCGTGTGCGGTTAGACAGGTTGCCTAGCATTTTGGCTTCCGTGCCTCTGCGCGAGCATATGATTTTAGCAGAGTATAGGATTGGGGTGCACGATACATGTTGAGAGGTTTATATACTGCGGCCGCCGGATTGATGACACAACAACGACGCCATGACACCGTGACGCAAAATATTGCTAATATGAATACGACGGGATACAAACAGGAGAATAGTGTTCAGCGTTCTTTCCCCGAAATGCTTATTTCCATGACGGGTGGTAACCCTGATAACCCGGACCGTACGGTCGGCAAGCTCAATACTGGCGTTTTTGCTGAGGAAAGCCTCTCCCCTTACATTCAGGGAGCATTAAAGGACAGTGGACAAGCGACGGATTTTGCGATACAGTCCAATATTAATGTGAACGACCCAGCTACTGGTCAACCTATGGCTTTTGATCAGGCGGGGAAATTCATCAATGCTAACGGTGAAGTCACCTACCGTCCAGAAGCGTTTTTTACGGTGCGGGACAGTAATGGTAACGTTCGTTATACACGTGATGGACATTTTCAAGTAAATGGAGCGGGAGCATTGCTTTCATCGACTGGCTCAGCGGTGCTGGATACGAATGGAAACCCGATTCAATTGACGGTGGCTGTCTCAGAGCTTAAAGTAAATGAGCGGGGCGAATTGGTAGATAGCCAGTCCAACCAGACATTGGGAACGACGCTCGGTATTAGTGTCATTGATCGTCCGTACCAGCTCGTTCGTGAGGGCAATGGGAATTTTCGCCTGAATGATACTGACGGTGCTACAGCTAGAATGATGACTGCTAACGATGCTGTATCCGTTCGTCAAGGTTATCTGGAGGTATCTAATGTAGATGCTTCACAGTCGATGGTGGATATGATGGCTGCGTTAAGAGCGTATGAGGCGAATCAGAAGGTAATTCAATTTTATGATAAAAGCTTGGACAAGGCCGTTAATGAAGTAGGCCGTGTATAACAGGGGGTAAGTGATGAACAACTCCATGATTGGCGCAATGGTATCTATGGCCAGTGTGCAGCAACGTTTGGATTTAATTGCCGATAATATTGCTAATATCAATACAGTTGGTTATAAGAGTAAACAGGGTTCCTTTGAAGATGTATTGGCCAACGTGCAGCAACAGCCTTCAACGTATCTCCAAAATGGACGGGCCATGCCGCTCGGCTATAATTTGGGCTACGGAGTTAAAACGGCCGCAATCATGAAAAATATGGAGCAAGGTCCGCTCAAGGAGACGGGACTTCCTACCGATCTGGCGATTCAAGGTAATGCCATGTTTGAAGTTCAGGGAAATGGGCAAAAAGCTTGGACCCGTGACGGTAGCTTTCATTTTGTTCCTGATCTGAATGATAGTGCGACGATGATGTTGACCACTGCTGAAGGTTATTCCGTGCTGGATAACAATGATGTTCCTGTGACTGCTCCAGCGGGTTCCAAGGTGGCTATTAACTCGGATGGCGAATTGCTGATTCGTGCTAATGGAACTGGGGCTCCGACAGTTGGTCAGAGAATCAAGCTAATGGATGTACAGCGTCCAGAAGGACTGGAACAGCGGGATGATAACCTGTTCGTGTTGTTGAATGGTGTAACAGAGGCAAATGTATTCGGAGCAGCAGGTGTGGCAGGTGCTGTTCCAGCGGACGTATCTGTGCGTTCCGGTTATCTTGAGGAATCTAATGTGGATTTAGCGGGCGAAATGACGGATATGATGCAAGTTCAGCGGATGTATCAAATGGCGGCACGGGCATTAACTTCTAGTGATACGATGATGAACCTGGCCAACAATCTGAGGGCTTAAGGATTTGGTGATGAAAGAAGAACAATCTGATTCCCGTCCGGTGCCTGAAAAGACGAAGTCCCGCTGGCGTACTGCTCGTTATTTCGTAGTTCCGTTGCTGCTCCTGTTCTCGCTGTTAGGCGGCTTAATTGCAGGATATGTAATTGTAGGTAAGCAAGGGTTGTCAGGCGTATTCGAATGGAAAACCTGGCAGCATGTGATTGATCTTATATTTGCGCCTTAGTTTACTTTAAATGAGTGGGGGCGGGAAAAGGTCGCTCCGCGAATGATTTGATCTTACGATCGCTGTTGCAGCGGGATTTTCTTATTTTATAAATTATTCAGATGTAAAAATCCCGTTGCAAAGGCGAACGCTCGCGCTTCTCCAGATTCAAATCCTTCGCTCCGTTGCTACCCGCCATCAGGGCCACTTTTATTAAAATAAACCACCCGCCATTTGTGTGGGGAGTATAGAATAACAAAACCCTGTGCCAGTGGCGCAGGGTTTTGTTATGCCTTCAGGCAGGAGCCTTCAAACGCAGTGACGGGCAGCTTGCAGCCATTGGACACAATCGCAGAGGCCTTCGGTTGTTTTGTTTGCTCTTCACGACAAGCGAGCATTATTGAAGCGGGGCTTTCCTTCTGAGCCAAAAGTAACTCGGCGGAGGGGGTGGAATCGTTCTAAAGAAGCGATAGCGTTCGCCTTTAACCTCGGATTTTACCCTTTAATTCTTCTTATATAAAGAAAAAATCCGAGGTTAACAGCGATCGGAAGAATGATCCATCCCCGCAGCCCTTCCCTTTAGCCAAATGAATTCCCGCTTCACTCCATAATAGGAGCACTCAATATGGTACTTCCGCGTAATTTTCTTTTTGCATCTGATAACTGTATAATGATGGGGAAGTTTATAACACTGCGGGGTAAAACCAAGCACGGGCAAAAGGGCTTCTTCGCGCCTCAGGTTGCATAACCGGCGGAAAAAGCCCCTTATCTCAACCTCCACTTCTGCAGTAGGTGAAGGATATCTAACATTGTTACCGCCAAGAGCTGTTTTTATGCAGTGCAGGCGGGGTAATATTATGCTTGCAGTAACTCATAACTGATACAGAGTCAAACCTGCAAGCGGGAGGAGTTATTAAGGTAAATGGACAAATTGCAATTGGATGTTAATCAAATTCAGGAGATTATCCCACATCGAGCGCCATTTTTATTGGTGGATCGTATTATTGAGCTGGAGGAAGGGAAAAGAGCAGTAGGCATTAAAAATGTAACGATGAATGAGCCTCATTTCATTGGACATTTTCCGGGGTATCCCGTTATGCCTGGTGTATTGATCACCGAAGCACTGGCTCAAGTTGGGGCTGTCGCATTACTGCATCTAGAGAGCAATCGTGGAAAAATTGGGTTCTTGGCAGGGTTAGATGGTTTCCGTTTCCGTGGACAGGTGGTTCCTGGGGATACGCTGACGCTTGAAGTGGAAATCACTCGTTCCAAAGGCGCATTTGGCAAAGGGAAAGCTACGGCTAAAGTAGGCGATACGGTAGTAGCTGAGGGCGAAATTATGTTTGCTTTATCTGACCCTCCCCAATAAATAAAGCTCTGCCGACATAAGCACGACGTCTGAACTGAGTGCATGTGTACATAGAAATCCTGTTTTGACAACCCAAAAATGGAGAGGGGAAATTCCGTATGACGCAGTTGAGTAAAAAAGCATTAGAAGGCATTGAGAGCTGGCTGCAAGACCCTTATATTGATGAAGAAACCAAACAGGAGTTGCGCGCATTGGAAGGCAACGAGCAGGAACTGGAGGATCGCTTTTACAAAGAGCTGGAATTTGGTACAGGCGGTCTGCGTGGAGTGATCGGGGCAGGAAGTAACCGGATGAACCGTTACGTCATTGGACGTGCGACTCAAGGGCTGGCTCGCTATATTTTAGAACAGCATGCTGGTAAAGAAGGCAAACCTTCGGTTGTCATTGCACATGATTCGCGTCATTTTTCACCAGAGTTTGCTCTGGATGCAGCTTTGGTGCTAGCAGGCAATGGTATCGTGGCTAAGTTGTTCCCTTCCTTGCGTCCAACGCCACAGCTTTCGTTTAGTGTACGTCATTTGGGAGCCAGTGGAGGGATCGTTGTAACAGCGAGTCACAATCCTCCTGAGTATAATGGATACAAGGTTTACAACGATGAAGGGGGTCAGCTTGTTCCTGATCAGGCTGAACAGGTAATTGGTTATATCCGTGAGGTTCCTTCTTTTGCCGACATTCGCAGTCTGACACGTGAAGAAGCAGAGGCACAGGGATTATTGGTTTGGCTTGGAGAAGATGAAGATGAAGCGTTTGTAGATACGGTAGCCAGTGTGAGTGTGAACCGTGAGCTGATTGCTGCCGGACCAGGCAAAAACTTCAAAGTTGTGTTTACACCTCTCCATGGAACTGGAAATGTACCGGTTCGTCGTGTACTGGAGAAAATCGGTTTTGAACAGGTGCATATTGTGCCTGAGCAAGAGCTGCCAGATGCTGAATTTTCGACTGTTAAGTCACCAAACCCGGAAGAACGTGATGCGTTTAAGCTGGCAATTGCGCTGGGTGAGAAAATTGGTGCAGATCTGTTGATCGGAACAGACCCTGATGCTGACCGTATGGGTGCAGTTGTGAAAAACCGTGATGGCGAATATGTGGTATTGTCCGGTAATCAGTCTGGCGCGATCATGGTTTACTACTTGTTGAATCAATTGAAAGAGACAGGCAAGCTTCCGAATAATGGGGCGGTTATCAAAACCATCGTAACCAGCGAAATGGGCGCAGTCATTGCCGAACATTTTGGAGCAACTGTGTTTAACACGCTAACTGGCTTCAAGTATATTGGCGAGAAAATGAACCAGTTTGACGAAACTGGCGAGTACACCTACCTGTTTGGCTATGAAGAGAGCTATGGTTATTTGGCAGGGAATTATGCTCGCGATAAGGATGCTGTCTTGGCGGCTATGCTGATCGCTGAAGCTGCTGCTTATTACAGCACACAAGGTAAGACGCTCTATGATGTTTTACAAGAGCTGTATGAGCAGTTTGGCTACTTCCTTGAGAAGCTGGAGTCTCGTACCCTTAAGGGTAAGGATGGAGTGGCACAAATTCAGGGCAAAATGACCGATTGGCGTAGCAACGCGCCTCAAGAGATTGCAGGCGTGAAGGTAGACAAGGTACTGGACTACTCACAAGGTCTGGACGGACTTCCACAGGAAAATGTACTCAAATTTTTACTGGAGGACGGTTCGTGGTTTTGCCTGCGCCCTTCGGGAACGGAGCCGAAAATCAAAGTATACTTTGCGGTACGCGGTTCCTCGCTGTCAGACGCGGAGCAAAGAATCAGCCACCTGGTCGATGCTGTTATGGCTCGCGTAGACGCTTGAGAAAAATCCCTTTATAATAGAATAGGTTAAGGTAATTGGATAAGATATAGTAATCGGTGACCTCTCACGGCAAAGGGCAGTACGCCGTGGAGGTCATTTCTGTATTGCAGAATAACCTGGAAGAGGCTTTGGGAAAATAGGCTTATTCCGGCAACGGAGGATTTTGCAAAATTCAATGAGTGACCTACCGAAAGGCTGAGTACGGCAAGGTGGGCAGCATTGAATTTTGCAAAATCCCGAATATTAAGGAGGTTCTTTGGTGTATCAGAAATGGCAGTATTGGAATACGGCTTCTCGAAAATGGTTATGGATTTTGGTGGCTGTCGGCTTGCTGGCTTCCATTCCAGTCATCGCCGATCGTGTGAAGACAGAATCCTCGAGTAAAAAAGTAGAGATTGTATTCGATTATCGGGATTTGACGGAGGCAGCCTCGTATCAGGCTCACCCGCAGGACTATCTGAATGAGCAACTTGACCGCTTACAGCAAGCGGGTGTGAACAGCATGGCGATGTATGAAAGTACGTTGGATGATTTCCGTAAAGCGGGACGCGTCGTAACCTATACGACTCAGAACGTTGCCGATATGGAAAAACGGCTTTCACCTGCAAATGAGAATTTTACGTATATTGTTTTCGCTGATAAAGAAAATGCCGAGGCATTAAAGCCGTTAATTTTACGTACGTTTACAAGCCTGGACATCAATGTAAAACCTTGGACTTATCAGGGGCAGGAAGGCTTAGTTGTGGAAACATCTCCAGAGGATGCGTATCTCAAGCCCATGCAGCCTGACCCGATTGCGATGAAGCAGCTTCGGAGCAAAGGATTTTTTATTGTTCCACGGATGAGCGACAGTCTTCCTTACAACCAGGAGTTGACGGAAGAGATGCTTGCTTCCTTTCAGCAGAATGGTGTAAAACGCATTTTGTTTGAAGGTGATTCAGTCAAAGGCTTCACCGATAACGAGAAAGAGCACAGCTTAGCGGCATTTGCTAAATTGCTGAACAAATACGATATTGGCCTAGCTGCTATCGAAAACTTGAAAAAACCGCAAGCAGGCTTCAATAAGCTCGCTTACGATATCCACTATAACGTTGTGCGTTTATACTCATTGAGCGATAAAGATTCAACGCTCGATGTGGAGACGTTGGCCGATCGATTTGCACTGGCCACCAAGGACCGTAATATTCGCATGTTGTATCTGAATACCGCGCCTAGCCGTAGTATTGCTGAAGCCAAGGTGAAGGATTCGGTGGATAACCTAATCCACAGCTTGGACAAGCCGGGTAACGCTGTACAACGGATGGAGAAAAAGGGGTTTGAACTTGGACAAGCTGAATCGTTCCAAGTCGTCGATTCGTCCATTCAGCGCTATCTCAAAATGATTGTCGTACTGGGTGCACTGGCATTCTTCTCCATTATGGTGTCCTATTTCGTCCCGGCATTGACTTTGCTGGCATTTGCACTCGGTTTGGTAGCTTCAGCAGGACTTTATGTTTTGAACTCCAGCTTGATGGAGCAAGGTCTAGCCCTACTCGCGGCGATTAGCGGACCTACGGTTGCAATGATTATCGCCGTGCGTACGATTAGAATTAAACGTGAACAGGGGTCCGAACTTTCTGTAGGTCAGCGTTTGATTCAAACGCTTATACTGTACGTACAGACAGCGATTTTGTCGCTGGCTGCAGTGCCTTTTGTTATTGCTCTGTTGAATAGTATTGCTTACAGCCTTGTGCTGAACCAATTTAGAGGTGTAAGCTTGCTTCACATTCTGCCGATCTTCTTAGCAGCGATATATATTTTCTTTTATCGTGGCGTTTCTATACGAGAGGAAATTTCCAAGCTGCTACGTACGCCGATTACTGTATTGTGGGTTATCGCACTGGCTGTTATCGCAGCCGCAGGCTATTACTATTTGACTCGTACCGGAAATGCGGGTACGGTGTCGAACACGGAGCTGGTTTTCCGGAACTTCCTTGAAAATGCGTTTGGTGTACGTCCGCGTAATAAGGAATTTTTGATGGCTCACCCACTGTTTATTGCAGGGGCGTTCCTGGCTTTGAAATATCGCAAAGCAATCTATTTGCTGATTATAGCTGCTATTGGCCAAGCCTCTATGGTGGATACCTTTGCTCACATTCACTCTCCAGCGGCACTGTCGCTTAGTCGCGGGCTGTTAGGATTGGGTTTCGGTCTGGTGCTGGGAATCATCGCAATTGTCGTGTGGCAAGTGCTGGAAGGGTGTTGGAAGAAATGGTCACCACAGCTCAAACGATAATCATCTCGGGTTATTACGGCTTTCGCAATAGTGGAGATGAGGCGGTGCTCAAGTCGATTTTGACAGCTTTAGAGGAGGAGAGTCGTCAGGCGGGGATTACAATCAAGCCTGTTGTTCTGTCTTCTGACCCCGCCTGGACACAGAAGATGTACGGAGTAGAAGCTGTACCGCGGATGAGTCTGGGGGAAGTTCGTAGAGCGATTAAAAACAGCGATGGGCTAATAAGTGGCGGCGGGAGTTTGCTCCAGGATGCAACAAGCCCTAAAAGTATTCCATATTATCTGGCGATTCTGAAACTGGCCCAATGGGCTGGAAAGCCGACGTTTGTATATGCTCAGGGCATTGGTCCGGTACAACGGAAGATATTTTATTCTATGATCCGTTCTGTGTTTCAGCGCTGTGAATATGTTTCTGTAAGAGATGAGCAGTCTGCCGCACTGCTGGGTACTATGAAACTGAAGCACCCGGTTGTCGAAGTTGTTCCTGATCCGGTAATGGGGCTTCCATTGCCCCTGGGTTCCGAGCTGCATAAAGCAGCATTTGAGACTGATAAGGATAAACTTCCGATCGTTGGCGTATCTGTACGTTACTGGGATAAGGAACGTCGCGATTTAACGGCTATTGCGGACAGCTTAAAAAGATTAGCTGCTGAGCGCCGTGTACACTTACGCTTTTTACCTTTCCATCTGCCTGATGACGAGCAGGCTTCAAGGATGGTAATGGATTTGTTGGGGGATATTAGGGGGACGGGGAGCCTTGTCAGCATGTGCGATCAAGTCACCGATCCTCAACAGATGCTTTTGGAAGTCAGCCGTTGCAGTTTGATGATTGGGATGCGATTACACAGCTTGATCTATGCAGCATCCCACCAGGTGCCTCCGTTGGGGATATCCTACGATCCTAAAATTGACCATTTCCTCAGCCGTGTCGGTAGCCAGCCTGTAGGCACTACAGAGGCACTGGATGGACAAAAACTGGCTAATGAGTCTATGCGGTTGCTAGATCAGCGAAGTCAATGGATCGAGAGCCAGGGAGCGGCCATTACTTTGTTAAAAAGTGAGGCTCGCTTACCGGCACAGCATATCGTTAATTACTTGTGTCGCAAAGGATGATGGATACAGTGACAGTTGATAAGGTTACGAATGTGCCTACCGTCCCGATTTTCGGTGTTCCGGTATCAAGGCTTAATATGAAAGATACATTAAATGTATTAATTCAAGCAGTGGAGTCTCGCCAGCCCCATCAAGTGATCACTGCCAATCCGATTATGGTAATGGCTGCATTGGAAGATCCAGTGTACATGAACGTGATGAAACAGGCAGAGTTGATTGTTCCGGATGGGACTGGCGTGGTCTGGGCTGCAAACTATGTAGGACATCCTGTACCTGAGCGGGTAGCGGGCTTTGACTTGTTACATGAATTACTTGCAGCTGGAGAAAACTATCATTGGAAGGTTTATTTACTGGGATCAACATCTGAGGTGATTCAAGCGACCGCAAAGCGGGTACATGAGCTTTATCCCGCAATTACGGTTTGTGGCAAGCGTGATGGTTTTTTTGGACCTAAAGAGGATGAAGCCGTGATTGCAGCCATTCGTGAAGCAAATCCTGATTTGTTGTTTGTAGCACGTGGAGCGGACACGCAGGAACCCTGGATTGGTAAATATAAGGAACAGCTGGGTGTACCGGTGATGATGGGGGTTGGCGGTAGCTTCGATGTTATATCAGGCAGAACCAAACGCGCACCTAAATTGTTTCAAAAGCTACGGGCTGAATGGTTATATAGACTCCTCAAAGAGCCAAGCCGTTACAAAAGAATGCTTGCGCTGCCGAAATTCGCCGCGAAAGTGATGCGCGAAAAAGAAAACGTCACAAAAGTGTGATAAATAGCTTGAATCTGCCTTCAAAACCCGCTAATTTGCCAGAATATGAAGCTTGGTATTTATTTTTGATCAGAGTATAATTCAATGCGGTTACATCTGAAAAGGGATTGCTTTAAAATTGGGGGTCGAATGATCAAATGTTATTGATCTATATTATTGGGTTCATCATGGCACTGGGACTTGCGCTGTTACTGACACCGCTCGTCAAGAAATTCGCTGTGAAGGTTGGAGCCGTCGATGTACCGAATGCCCGAAAAGTACATACCCGAATTATGCCGCGTCTTGGCGGACTGGGGATTTTCTTGGCATTTCTGTTGTCCTTATTGGCGGTGTTACCTTTTGTGCCTGACGGAATGCTGTCCTCTCGGGATATTAACTTTATCGCAGCCTTTCTGATTGGCGGTACGCTGATTACACTGATTGGTGCTCTCGATGATCGTTTTGATCTCAATGCAAAATTGAAATTTTTGGCTCAAATTGCCGTTGCGTGTATGGTCGTGTTTGCTTTTGATATTCGTGTAGATTTTGTAAATGTACCTTTTCAGGATGCATACTCATCTTTGGAAAGCTGGATTTCCATTCCGCTTACGATTTTCTGGATCGTAGGTGTAACGAATGCCATCAATTTGATTGACGGTCTGGATGGACTGGCTGCAGGTGTCTCAGGAATTGCGATTGGAACTATCTTTGTGATGTCGGTATTGATGGGCAATTACATGGTAGCTATGCTTTGTCTTGTGCTGCTGGGCAGTATTATCGGATTCTTATTTTTTAACTTTCATCCTGCGAAAATATTCATGGGTGATACAGGGTCATTATTTTTAGGTTTCTGTCTGGCCATGCTATCCATGCTTGGTTTCAAGCAAATTGCTATCGTATCTTTTATTACGCCATTGATTATTATCGGTGTACCTTTGTCAGATACATTCTTTGCTATCATTCGTCGCAAGTTGCAGAAAAAACCGATTTTCTCTCCGGATAAAGGTCATTTGCATCACTGCTTACGCGAACTAGGTTTCAGTCACAGACAGACGGTGTTGATTATCTACGGGATTGCTGCATTTTTCGGTGTATTGGCCGTGATTCAATCGTCTGCTGCGCTTAATGAAGCGAACTGGGTCACCTTTGTCGTGATTTGTATTATGATGTTCTTCCTACAGATCGGTGCAGAGGTTATTGGTCTTGTTGGCAAAACCAAACGACCAGTTATTAACACACTGATTCGGTTGCTGGCTAAGCCAGATTCCCAAACGCGTTCGAAATTATAATTTTAATTTAAAAGTAAGCCTTCAAGCTTGGCGGTATACCGCGGGTTTGAAGGCTTTTTTGATGTTTGCTGTAAAAAAACTCCCTCCTTTTTTGAGAATTTACTAATTTTTTGTATGTTTACTACCGATAAAAAAAGTATCGAATGATTACGTACCCCAAGGTGCGACAGAATCAAAGGAGGACAATGATTTGAAACGATTGCTATCCATGTTGCTGACGGTTGGTCTCATCATTGGCTTGGTGCCGGCGGCCCTGGTAGGTACGGCTCATGCTGCGACGGGAACTTATTTTATTTTTCCAAGTGAAAAATATGATGTGGATTCGGCTAGAATGGTAAACACTGACCGAGTTACAGTTAACGGTACGATTAACGGAGTGAACGGAAGTACTATATCTTATAGTGTATTCCAACTCTCTAAAAATGGAACAAACCTTAACGTGGTTAATAAGAACGAGAGTCAAAAAGGCGGAATTACGGTCAGCGGCTCTACGCTTAAAGTTACAGACATTAAACTGTTTCCTGGTTTGAACCGGATTACATTTCAAAGTAGCCAAAATTCGGCTGATATGAAGGACTCCATTTACATTGAGTATCAGGATGGACCTAAGCTTTATGATCTATCTGCTACGCTGAATGGTGCAACCGAGCAGTTGCTAGAGAATCAGACAGCGGTGCTGACAGACGCACGCAATAGCGGTACGGATGATGTAAAAGTAGTCATTCAAGGTACGGCTCCTAATGCTGACAGTGTAACGCTCACGTCTGCAAAAAGCAGTAATACGTATAATGTATCCTCTTACACTGGCTATAAACTAACAGGTAGTGTTGTACTGAGTCCGGGTAAAAATATAGTGACTATTAAAGTGAATAACGGAACTCAGGCTCTTACAGTTATACGTGAAATTACGATTTATACGGGTAAACCGGAATTCTCTGATTTGACCTTGAACAAGGATGGGAATGTTTCTGCCGATCTGACCACTTCGCCTGACTTTACTGTATCGTCTACAAGTGGTGTGGTTTTAAAAGGTAACGTTTTGGTACCAGCTGGTGCGACCGATCCAGGAGTGGCCACAATCAATGCACGTTTTACCGATGTGAGTAACAATGGTAGTGCTGTGGGTAGTGCGACTGGGGTTGATGCCACAATCGATACTGCAAATATAGTTACATCAAATGGCTATAAAGTATATCCATTTCAGGTGACTGTACCTTCGGAAGCTGTACTTGATCATTTGACCAGGGCATCCCTGGGCATAACTTATACGGATAGCAGTACACCTCCAGCTCCATCGGCTGTCCAATTTACATTGCGCAGTAGCACTCAGCCGTATATTGATGATGTTAACTATCTTCCTGATTTTAATACTCAATTGTTGAACAGAATTAATGGAAGCGGGTCTGATCAGGCAGCTGCTCTAGATGAAGCTATGAAATTAACAGGTAGCTCTATGAAGAACAAGACTACAGATGCTGCATCTGTACCTGTAGGTATGGAGTTTATCGTTGTTAATGGCGCACCTTCTTCAATTAATGAGCTTTCCGGAGTATCGGTTCATACTGTAGGGTCTCCTCAAGATGTAATTCGTACAATCAATGGTAAGTCAACGCAAGTGAAGAAAATTGTTGCTTATGTAGACACTTTGCCTAAAGAAGGACAAAATGTACTGAATTTTTATCTGAATGGTGACTCGACCAAGTTAATTAAAGCAACGGTGAATCTGTTGCAGGGTCCGTTCATGAAATACGATACGATTTATGATGGGCAACAAATTCCGTTGAATACATCCAGCTCAAACTTGAACACCTATAAATTGACTCAACTGGGCTACTTTAAAGGTAAATTGCTTGATGTGAGCAACGCAGCAGATATTCATTACACTGGAAGTAACCGAAATGTATTCCTGTATGTTAATAATGTATTGGTTGATCTGGATGGTTCAGGAGCGGACTTCAAGCTTGCTGCTTCCTCAGAGACAGCTGCAGCCAATGCCTTGGCGAACGGGAATAATGAAATCAAGTTTGTATACAAGCCAGGTATTGAGTATAGCAATACGGTAAAAGTAAACTTTACACAGACGAATATTCCAGTAATTCCTGTTCCAAACACACAAGGGATCATCCCTTTCACACCAGTTAGCGGCTTGAGCAATACGCCGAAATATAGCGAAATTGCTCCGAAATCAAAAGATGCTAATTTCACCAAAGTGGATGACACTAACTACAATACATCTCTGAAAAATATCAATGTATTTGGTACTTTCAGTATTGCTGATTTGGGTAAAGCAGATCAGGTAAATGGTTCGTTAAGTGATATTGCTAATAAAGATCAATATATTTTGGAGATTAAGGGATCGGATGACAGTGAAGTCAACTGGACGCTGAGTAACGAGTTTTTCTCAGCAGAAGATGCTAAGACAACATACAATTCCGGTTCTACTACAGATAAATTTACAAATAAAGATTTAAAAGACCTGCTTGTGTACTACCATCCGGACAAAAAGTATTTCAGCTTTGTGTTGAAAAACCAAACTATTTCGCAAGATGGAACACCAGTAGCTTATAACATTACCTTGTACAATAGCGGCAAGAGTGGACCATTTGCTACTTTCCGACTGCAAGTATCCGGTCAATCCACATCTTTTGATATTTTGCGTCCGCTCCCTGAAAAGAGAATCGTGAATCAAAACTTTGTGCAAGTTGTTGTAAACGCAGGTAATGCAGATAGTGTTACGGTAGGTAAAGAAACAGCAGTTCAAGAGGGATTCGACTCTGATTATGATGGTACCATTGATTATCCATCAACTTACAAAGCCATCGTTACAGGTCTAAAAGCCAACAAAGATAATAAAATTGACGTAGTGGTTACTGTAGGCAAAGAAAAACTGAAACAGACCATTACTGTTAAATATGTGCCTACTAATATTCCTGGTGAGCAGTACATGGAAGCGATGAAAACATCGCACAAAGTGTTCGATGGCAATCTTACACTTGCTTTTGCAAAGGGAACGAGTCTGATTCGTCGGGATTACGATCAACCGCAACAGTTCAAAAACCAGGTTTTCTCTGGTCACACTTTGTACTTTGCAATAGCAAATAGCGAAGATGGTGTGGTCGATCGTCATGAATTTGAAACCGAAAAAGCATTGTCGGATATGCAGAGCTTGATTGCAGATGGAAGTAGATACTTTAACAGAGAATTCCCAAATCGTTTTACCAAGTCAAGTCCAGTATTCTGGATTGACCCAGGTACAGCAGATGACATTAAAACAGACGATTACGATCCGGTAACTTATGGTGCCGATCCTTATCAATTGGCTAACAAGTCGCAAAATGACAGTAGCAAGATTAAAAACTTCTACTGGCGTGATCCTTCTAATGAATTAGTACCATCCAAGCGTGCAACATTAACTTTGACGTATGATAACAGTATCGCTCAGGATGCAGGGAAACAAATGACGGTGTTCTATTTTGATTCTGATCTTAAAGATTGGCAGAACATTGGTGGTGTGGTGGATCCGAAAAAACATACCATTAAGGTACCGTTTGATCGTTTCGGTTACTATGTAGTTGCTAAAGTTGGAGAAACGTATAGTGATGTCATTAAGCATAAATACGCTAGAGATTACATCGAAGCCATCTTGGCTAAAGGTGTTATGAACCCAATGGATCCGATTAATAGCTTTGGACCAGACAGCTACATTAAAAGAGGCGAATTTACGTCTATGATCGTCAAAGGTCTGCAAATTCCACTTAATTTCAGCGGAGCGAAGCATTTTGACGACGTGTCTATTCCAAATACGATATCAGCAGATGCGCTCTATGATTATCGTTATATTGAAACAGCTGCACGCGCCGGTATTGTCAAAGGTTCGCAACCAAGAATCTTTATGCCGGAAGATGTAATCACACGCCAAGATGCAGCAGTCATTATTGCCAAGGCATTGAATTTGAAGCTGGAAACAGATCATGACAAGATCATGAAGAACCTGTCTAAGACTTTTAAAGATGCGGACAAGATTGATTACTATGCGCAAGCATCTATATTGGCTATCGCCAAGAAAGGCTTTATCACAGGGTCACCTGTGGATGCAAGTGATCTGAAAAAAGGATATATGTTTAATCCTACTTCCTTGACCTTGCGCGGAGATGCAGCCATTATTGTAGCTAAAGTTATGGCTGATAAAAAGCTGCTTCCTAAAATCTAATCAACAAAACACCTGAAATTATTAAACATCCCTCCATGCGAAATGGTAATTCCCTTTCATATACATGAGAGGGATGTTTTTTATAAATCAGCTATTTGACTGGGATTAAGGGCCTATGCCATAATATCAATGAGGTAAAAATTGTGGATTAGCCTTACAACGTTTTTGGTTTTGGATTTGGCTTAAACGTCTGTAATTAATTGCTTTTTTTTAAGTATTTATCTCAAAATGTGTTTATTATTTTTCTATATGTTTTTTTTGCACATTTATCTGAAACTTTACGCCTATTTCATCGTAGTAGAGGATGTGTGTGCTTAAATATTACATAGAGAAGTGAGTGGGGAGTGATGAGATGTCTCAGTTTTCAATACGCCGTCCTGTAACAGTATTTATGTTAATTATTGCTTTGTTAATCGGGGGCGGTATTTTTGCGTTAAGACTTCCTGTAGAGCAAATGCCGGATATGAAGCTGCCATTCGCTGCAGTGGTGACTAGTATTCCAAATGCAACGCCTACAGAAGTTGAGGAATTGGTTACTAAACCTATTGAGAAAAGTCTGGCTTCTATTGAGAACGTGGACACAATCATGTCCGAGTCTTCAGAAGGAACATCTATGGTCATGATTCAATTTAACTGGGGAGTAGATATCAATCAAGCAACCCTCGACATGCGAGATAAAGTTGATGGGGTTAAAGGGTCTCTTCCCAAGGCGGCTAATTCGCCGCGTGTCCTTAAGGTGGATCTCAACGCAACGCCGGTTATTACGCTCTCTCTTACAGGAGACCAGGATATTAACAAGTTGAAGCCTATTGCTGAAGATATTATTGAGCCGCGGCTTGAAAGAATTGCTGGAGTAGCTGCAGCCAACATGTCAGGTGGGCAAGCTCGGCTTGTGAAGATTACTGTAGACCAAGCCAAACTTCAAAGCTATGGCATTACGCTAGATCAAATCAGCCAAGCGCTATCGTCTAATAACGTAGCGGGTTCTGCTGGTTCGGTGTACCGAGGCAATACAGAAATCCAACTTCGGGTTCAAGGTGAATACAAAGCTGTTTCAGAAATGGGTGAAACGCCAATTCCAGTAGGGAAGGGAAGCATTAAGCTAAAGGACATCGCGACAGTTGAAGATTCCTTGGATGATGTTACAACCATTTCTACCTATAACGGAAAGCCAAGTATCAATATTTCTGTTACTAAAGCCACAGGGGGGAATACCCTTTCAATCGCCGATTCTGTAAAGGATAGTTTAGATTCGATACGGAAGGAATTGCCTCCGGGAACTCAATTGGAGATGGTAACAGATGCATCCAAACCCATTAGCGACTCCGTACACTCATTAGTAGAGCATGCTATATTGGGACTTATTATCGCAGCTATTGTGTTGCTGTTATTTTTGAATAGTATACGTTCTACCATTATTGCTACTATCGTTATTCCAATTTCCTTCGTAGCAACATTTATGATGATGTATTTCACCGGACAAACCATTAATATTATTTCACTTAGCGGTTTGCTTCTGGGGCTAGGATCCTTTGTCGACTTTGCCGTTGTTATTATTGAGAATATTTTTAGACAGCGACATGAAGGGAAAAGCATGCTACAAGGGGCTATTGATGGCTCCAAGCAGGTGGGTAATGCCGTTATGGCATCTGCACTTGCGCAGATCGTAGTATTTTTACCAGTTGTTTTTGTTGATGGAATAGCGGGAGTTCTATTTAAACCGTTGGCGTTAACAGTTATTTTCTCTCACATTGCAGCCTTGGTCGTATCCCTTCTGATTGTGCCGATGCTCGGTTCACGTTGGCTACCTACCGTACCGGATGAATCCATATACTCTTCAGGTACTTATAAGGGCGTTAACCCTATTGTGTGGTTTAATATTGGCTTCGAGAAATTTAAGGGTGGGTATCGCCGTATACTGAAGTGGGGAATCAACCATAGAAAATCTGTGTTAATTATTACTTTATTAATGTTTGTGGCAGCTGGGGCTCTAGTTCCTTTTGTTAAGGCTGAATTTATCCCAGCATCCGATACTGGGGAATTCACAATTAACGTGAAACTTCCTAATGGAACGGTCTTGGAAGAAACGGAAAAGGTTGTTCAAGATATAGAAAAAGAAATTTTGAAAGTTCCGGATCTAGATAAAATGACAGTGACTGTTGGTTCTGGTGGCAATTCTGGTTATTCAGGGGCAGCTCCAACCAACTCAGCAGATCTAAGTGTAACACTGAAGGATGGACATCAGCCAACAGATGGTGTAGTTGAGGGCCTTCGTAAGAAATTTGATAGCATTCCGGATGCAGAGATTACAATGGCGTCTACAACAGGCCTTTCAAGCGGAGCGGCTGTTAATATTAACTTAAAAGGTGACGATATTGACGTCCTGAGAGAACTCTCGGACAATCTCGTTGCAGATGTGAAAAAGATACCGGGTACCGTTAATGTGAAAAGTAGCTTGAGTGCGGTTCGTGAAGAATATGAGATTACTGTTAATAGGGAGCTTGCGAGTCGATATGGCTTATCAGCGACTCAAATCTTATCTGCAGTGAATACTTCTTTTAATGGGTCAGTCGCCACAAGCTATCGTACAGGTGAAGATCAGATTGATGTGAAGATATCGTTACCAGAGCAAAACCGCCATGATTTGTCAAATCTAAAAGCCTTACGGATTACCACTCCACAAGGTATTGATGTACCTTTGTCTTCCGTAGTAAGTATTGATAAACGGACTGTACCCGATACTGTTACTCGTGAAGACCAAACGCGTCAAGTGCAGATTACAGCTGATATTGACGGAACAGGGGATATTCTTACTATTAATCAAAAAATAGATGCTCTTTTGAAGACTACTCACTTCCCAGAGGGCTACAGTGCAGATACGGGTGGCGGCCAAAATGAACAAATGATGGAGTCTTTCATGAACTTAGCGATAGCTATTTTGCTATCTGTCGTGCTCATTTATATGGTTATGGCAGGACAGTTCGAATCGTTGCTCACACCGTTTGTTATTATGTTTTCCGTTCCACCTACGGTAATTGGTGTGCTTATCGGTTTAGCTGTAACCGGGGCGAGTCTCAGCGTTTCAGCTTTGACGGGTTACATCATGCTCGTCGGTTTGGTCGTCAACAATGCCATTGTTATGATTGACTTTATAATTCAGCTCCGAAAAGACGGCCAAGATCGGGATGAAGCTATTATTCATGGAGCGTCTGAGCGGTTGCGTCCGATTTTGATGACCACGCTGGCTACTGTACTAGCTTTGCTCCCAATGGCATTCGCTACAGGAGAGGGTAACGAAACACAAGCACCGATGGCAGTTGTTGTTGTATTCGGGTTATCCTTCGCAGCTGTTATTACATTGATTCTTATTCCGGTAGTCTACGTCATCATGGATAATATGATACAAAAACGTAAGAATCGGAAATTAAAAAGACAAGCGAAGAGAGAATTAAAAAAAGAAGCGAAACTACAAAAAAGTGTTCATATATAAGGTGAGGTGGAGAAACATAATGAATAAAAAAAGTGCTCTGATTGCTACAACTTTGCTTTTATCAGTTGCATTAGCGGGTTGCGGTGGGGGGGAGGCCCCTGCCGCTCCAACTGCGGCGCAGCAAGCCATTCCGGTCCAAGTGGCCAAAGTGACCAAAGGTAGTATTAGCGATTCAACAGGTATTATTGGAAGCTTTGCTCCCAAAGAGACGGCTCAGGTGTCTCCGAAAATTAGTGGCAAAATTCAAAGCATTAACCTTACAGTGGGGCAAAAAGTAAATAAGGGCGACACATTGTTTACTATAGACCAAAAGGACTTGCGGGACTCAATTAAGCAATCCCAGGAGTCGTACCAGGTTGCCCTGGCCAATTTAAAGCAGGCAGAGTCAGGTGCAGCGCAATCGGTGCAGCAGGCAGAATCCAGCGTGGATCAAGCCAAAAGTGCGCTTGTCCAGCAAGACAACACCATCACCCAAGCTCAGACCAGTTTGGTAGATGCTCAGAGTTCCGTGCGTGATGCTCAAAATACGCTTAATCGCAACCAACAGCTGTTTAGTGCGGGTGCTCTTTCTCAATCCGAGTTAGAGCAGTCTCAAATAGCGCATAGAAGGGCCTTAACTGCGGTGGAGAATGCACAGATCACACTTCATAATGCGCAAACGTCTAAGGAAAGTGCGCAAACAACATATAATAATGCTCAAAAATCATTACGTCTTGCACAACAGAAAACGGGTATTGATGTAGCCCGAGCTTCTGTTAATCAAGCTAAGTCCAGTTTAGACACAGCACGTAGCCAATTGGTGGATTCTGTAGTCAAAGCTCCGATTTCTGGCACAATATCAGTAGTAACAGGAACCCAGGGGCAAATGGTTAGTGCACAATCCGCAGTTGCTACAATTGCGAATACCAATCCTATTATTGCTAAAGTCAACGTTTCTGAATCTGAGCTTCTTAAGTTGCAGGTGGGTTCATCTGTGACTGTAGGTGTGGACTCCTTAGATAAGCGAATTGAGGCCAGAGTATCAGCCGTCAATCCGGTAATGGATAATGATCTCAAGGCATATCCTGTCGAGATTTCGGTTCCTAATGGTTCAGGTGAATTAAAATCAGGGATGGTTGTGACTGTATTTATGAAGTCAGAAGCTCCTAAAAACATTTTGGTATCGCAGGATGCCATTACCGAGCAGGCAGGGAAGAAGTATGCTTATGTAGTGGAAGGAACTGTTGCTAAGCGGGTGGAAGTGCAGACAGGCCAGGAAAGCGCCAAACAGGTTGAGGTAACCAAGGGGCTTGCTGAAGGACAAAATGTTGTCGTTAAGGGTGTTAGTCTGCTTACGGATGGCGCGAAGATTAATGTAGTGAAGTAATTTGTCTCGGTTATATATATCGTAAATCACTGTTACTCCGTCATTCCTACTACTTAAAGTGTATTAGAGTATTAGATTTCAAGGGAATCTATAGACTTTATGTGCTTTATATATTCTATGGATAATTCTTAGCGAATATACTCCATTAAAGACCGACTTAAATGTACGAAAATAATCCTTGTACATTTAAGGTTGATAAGGTAAAAGTTGTAGGATGACGGAGGAACAGGTTCAATAGTATAATTATTACTGTGGGAAGCGGAATACATAATCAAAAAAAATAAAAAATTTTTTTTGAAACAGACGCAACTTTTTGAACCCATGCTACGTCTAATTGGGTGAGTATGAAACAAAGGGGTACAAAAGCGTAAAGACAAAATTCGCTAAAAAAAATCTTTACTGCATTGTTATCACATTGTATAATACTGGAGTACGTCATAAATGGACGCTTTCTTTCAACTAGATTCCAAGCTTCTGTGATATTGTCACAGATATCATTTTATAAGGGTTCTCATAAAGCTCGGAAAGGAGGTGTAACGACTGATGAGTGACAAGATCCGACAAAAAGACAAAAATAATATTTCTGGTTATATTCAAGGAGGAGAAAAAAAGGTTATGACAAAGTTTAACAAAAAAATGATCAACGTGCTGGCAACAGCAACATTGGTTGCTGGTGTTGCAGCTCCAATCGCAGCATTGACTGCACCAACTGCAATCCATGCAGCTTCTAGCTATTCTGCTGTTAATACTCCTAGTATTGGTTCGAGCCAAACTACTAACACTACTCTGGGTAGAGTGAAAGTTAACGTAAGCCAAGCTTCTGTTGGCAAAAATGAATCTTTCACAGTTACATTGCCTAAAGGTTTTGAATTCGCTACTGCCCCTGGTGTTGTCCCTACTGCTATTGACTCTACTTATGGTTTGGGTGTTTACATTGATCCAGGCGATAACAATGATGATGCTGCAGCTCGTGCAGAAACTGGATACGTTCCGGGTGAAGGTTTGACTGTAGAGAAGCTCACTAATAACTCTGCAAGAGTGACTTTCAACTTTACTAACTCTAAAGATAGCGTTGATCTTTACCTGAACTTTGGTAAAATTAATGTTAACGGACCTAGCAATGGACCTGTAAAAGCTACTTTTGATGCAGCTTCTGCAAGTGGTTTCACTAGCGGTGAAGCAACAATTGCAAACGTAGTTTCTTCCGGTCAAGTATCTTTGTCTGCTGCTGATACAGTTTCCAGTGAAGAGAACTTTACTGCAACTTTGAAAGTTAAAGAAGAAACAGCTGGTTCTTTGGGTAATAGCAACATTAAGTTGAAATTGCCTAGTGGTTTCAAATGGGATTCCGCTCCTAAAAGCCCAGCTACTATTTTGTTTACTTCTAAGACAGACAAAGCAATTCAACCATCAGATGTGAACTACTCTACTGATGGCGATACGCTTACTTTGTCTTTGAAAAAAGTGAGTGACGACCAAACATCTTTCCAATTGCCTGTAGGATTCTATGTTGATGATGAAAACAGTGCAAAAGAAGGCGACGTTACAGTTAGTATTTCTGGTAATGCAACAACTGATGTTAGCTCCCTCGTAGTTGGTAGCTATGGTCAAATCGGTGGTGGCGTTTCCGTTGCTACTCCATCAACAATTCTTGCTGGTCATGATGAGCAAAAAATTGGTGATGTTACAATTAAAGAAACTGTTGCTGGTTCTTTCGTAAAAGGACGTACTGTAACTTTGCGTTTGCCTGAAGGTGCTCGTTGGCAGTCAACTTTTGAAAGCAATAACCCAGGAAGCAACTTCTCCGGTTCTATGGAGAACACTAACGGTTTGGGTGGAGCAGAGGTTTCCTATACTGACTCTGACAAACGTACTTTGAAATTGACTTTCAACAACGCTAACAGCACAACTGATGCTGGTAGTCTGAAATTGAAAAACGTTGAAGTTGCTACGCAACCAGGTTTCTCTGGCGATCTGAACGTTGATGTTGCTGGTAGCCAAGGTCTGAGCGGCACTGTTAAGGTTGCAACTGTGAAACAAGCAGTTACTCTGGCTGCTGCTTCCAAACCAACCCTGACAATCGGTCTGGGCGATCAACAAGTTGGCGATATCACAATCACTGAAGCTGCTAAAGAAGCTTTCGTTAAGAAAGACGGTAGCCGTGAAGTAATTTTGGAATTGCCAACAGGCGTACGTTTTGCTGCTACTCCAGAAGTAAAAGTTACAGCTGGTGACGTTAAAGTGAAGAGCGTATCTACTGATACTTACGGCGAAAGCAACAAAGGCCGTCTGAGCTTCTACATCGACAGCGAAAGTGCTACTCCAAGTACAATCACAATTTCAGCTCCTAAGCTGACTGTTGACCGTACTGTAGCTCAAGGCGATATCGTTGCTAAGCTGAAAGGTAGCGCAGTTTCTTACACTGCATACAAAGGCGCAACTGACAACACACAAAACTGGAAAGATAACAACACTGCAGCTGCTGAAGTAGCAATCGCAACTGTTGGAACTCCAGCTCCAGGTGCTACTAAAACTAAAGCTGTCTTCACACTGGGAAGCACTTCCTACACTGTGAACGGCGAAAGTAAAACTTCTGATGTAGCTGCTTATGCTGAAAACGGACGCACTTACTTGCCAGTACGTTATGCAGCTGAAGCTTTGGGTGTATCCCCACAAAACATCCTGTTTGACAAAGCAACTTCCACAGTTACCCTGATTAAAGGTGACCGCGTTGCTCAAATCAAACTGAACACAAACCTGTTGACTATTAACGGTTCTGTGGTTCGTATGGACGTTAAAGCTGTAACTAACAAAAACCGTACTGTACTGCCTATCTTCTGGGTGAGCAGAGCGCTGGATGCATCCATCAACTATGATGCAACTGCTAAAACAGTAACTGTTGAAAACAACAACTAATTTAAGAGCAACTCTTTTGAGTTAACTGAATTAGATTAGAAGAGGGTTCCTTTTGGAGCCCTTTTCTTTTATTAGTCTTATTGACAAAGGAGAGAAATTATGAAACGTTTTGGAGTGGCAGTACTGTCCACATTGGTTCTTTCTTCTGCGTTCGCCAGTCTTGCAGGAGCTCAACCAGGTGATATAAAGATTATTATTAACGGTGTAACTCAGCAATATACCCAGTCACCGGTTGTTAGTCAAAATACAACCTTGGTGCCTCTGCGTGGTGTTTTTGAAAGCTTGGGTGCGAAAGTCGATTGGGACAGCAAAGCTAAAAAAGTGACAGCATCTAAAAATGACGATACGTTAACTTTAAATGTTGGTTCTAAACTTGCTTATAAAAATAGTAATCCTGTACAGCTCGATGCAGCAACTCAAATTCAAAAGGGTCAAGTACTCGTTCCTTTACGTTTTGTGAGCCAATCATTAGGCGCCAAAGTAAATTGGGATCAAAGTACACGTACAATTACTATTTCAAACCAAGCAGATGGAAGTACAACTGGCGAAGCCAATAGCTTGTCCAGTAAGCCTCTCACAGCTCCTGTGACAAAGGTTACCTATGATACCTACTATAATGATTCGTTGGCCTATGATGATGCCGTTAAACTGGCTATAGCTGATAGTACTACAGTTAAAACAGCAGCAACGAATATCGATCAAGCAGGCAAAATCATGAAAGAAGCAGGCAAGAATATTGACTTTGTTCCAGCAGAAGCAGGTGATGAGGCTTCTGATAAAGCTTTTAAAGGCTATGCTCAAACGAATCTTAATTATGAGGCTGCTAAGAAAAACCTGGATATGACCAAAGAAGGTATTGAATATAACGTAAAGGATCTTTATAACAAGCTCCTTCAAAAGCAGAATGCCGTCAAGCTTGCTGCTTTGAATATCGAAGATGCGGAGCGCAAACTAAAAGTTGCGCAAATCAAGAGGGATAATCAAATGTCGAGTGATTATGAGGTTACGCAAGCAACCAATCAGTTGACTCAAAATCAAGCTGCTTTAGAGAAAGCAAAAAAAGATCTAGATAGTGCATATGTATCTTTGAACCAAGTGATTGGTTACAAACCAGAGCAACGTTATGAATTAAAGGATAAACCTGTATATTCTGAGTTCAAAGATAATGTGGAAACTAAAGTAAGCCAAGTACTTACCAGCAGCACGGCCATTTGGCTGAGTGAGCAAAAAGTGGATTTAGCTGAATTGAGCTTGAAGCTCTACAATTTTAGTACGCCAGGAAACACACCTTACGAAGCTGAACAACTTAATGTCGAGAAAGCTCAGTATGCAACAGAGGGTACAAAGAGACAACTCGAAGAAGCAGTAAGAACAATCTATAACAACATCAAAGCATTGGAAAGTCAATATTCACAGATTCAAGCTGGTTTGGTGAGTGCTAGAAGTGCGGCTGATATGGCTAAGAAGCAATTTGATGTTGGGTTGGCTACGGAGCTTCAGGTTTATGAAGCTAATTTGAAAGTGACTACTGCTGAGCAACAGGCCGAAGATATAGTTACAAATATTGATACATTGAAGTTGGCTTTTGATAAGCCTTGGGCTATGCAGGGTTCTTCTGGAGCTAGCGCACAATAATTAAAACTTAACTATACTTGCTATAACCTGCTGTAGGAGGACTTCATGAAATCACGCTATAAAGTATCGTTGGCTGCTGTTTTACTTGGAGGAGGAATTGTTGCTGGCTCCTTAATGAACAATTCAGTTAATGGTGCCTCCAGTTCTGGACAACCTGGTACAGCTGATGATCCAGTCGTAACCAAAAGCTATGTCGACCAAAAAATTGCTCAGGCAATTAAAGGTGGAGTACCAGCAAGTAACACGAGTAGTAAAACGACTAGTTCGAATGCTTCAGCAACAAACACTACTTCTAACACAACGGCGTCAGGAACTTCTAGTGCAGGAAAAACTTCCACACCAGAGCAGACAGAGGCTTTAAAGGTTGTTGATGTAAAGCCTGGTCAAAAACTGATTGCCAAAGCAGGCTCGGAATTTATTTTACGTAATGGTTATGCCGTTGTGTATAGTATGGATGCCAGTGGTGCTATTGATATTACTTCTGGAACGGAAATTGTTCATAATCAGGCTGTCGAGAAAAATCATTTATTATCGTTTCCTAGAGAAGGAAGAGGTATTCAAGTAAAAGAAGGTCAGAAGTTTGGTCTGGTCGTTATGGTACGAGGCGGTTATACTGTTCAGTAAACTGTTTTGTATATAAGCTACTTTCGGTGGCTCTTTTTCTTAAATACTGCTTGGGATAGCAAATTGTTCTTGGCTAAGTTGAACCTAATCGCTGCACACTAACCCCATGAAAGACAATACGTTTAGTGGAGGGTGTATACGATGGCATCAAGAGGTCAAAGACGATTAATTCCTGAAAGCCGTGCCAGGTTAGATGATTTGAAGTATGAGATCGCTGCTGAGTTTGGGCTGCCTGTTTATAATCCTCAATATACACATATACAACCTAAGGCCGACAGTGAGTTTGCTGCAGAATTGGGACAGTTTGCAGGAGTCGAAAATGTAGCATGGCGTGATTTAACTTCAAGACAGAACGGTTCTGTTGGTGGTGAAATTACTAAGCGATTGATACAATCCGCTGAACGTAGCTTATCTGAATATGGCACATTGTAAATTGCAATAATTTCTACAGTTTTTGATCATATAGTAGCGTATAAACTGGGGTTATTTACATGTGAATCGAAAATGGTTTGCATGTAAACTTACCTCAATTTCGAAAGTTGTAATTGGGCTGTATGAATTGACACCTTGTTTTAAATAGGATATCATGGCATTTGAGGCTTGTACGCAACCTTTTCCTACCGGAAAAGGTTCATTTTTTATTAATCAGGTGTAACAAGATATCTCCCGCCATTTGTTGGCTTGAAGGTATCTGAATAATACCATTGCCATGTCAGGATTTTTTTATAAATCCTCATGTATTTTAATTGTGGGAGGTTGAAATTCATGTCTGTAAAAGGCCGTCATTTGTTCACGTCCGAGTCTGTAACAGAAGGCCATCCGGATAAAATCTGTGATCAGATATCCGATGCTGTATTGGACGCCTTTCTGGCTAATGACCCTAATGCACGGGTAGCATGTGAAGTATCGGTAGCTACTGGTCTCGTTCTCGTCATTGGTGAAATCAGCTCCAAATCGGAATACGTGGATATTCCATCCATTGTACGTAATACGATTAAGGAAATTGGCTATACACGTGCGAAATACGGTTTCGACTATAATACTTGCGCTGTATTGACTTCTTTGAATGAACAGTCGCCGGACATTGCTCAAGGAGTTAATGCTGCCTTGGAAAGCCGTGATCCTGCTGAAGTAGATAAAGAAACGGAAAACATTGGGGCTGGGGATCAAGGATTGATGTTTGGTTTTGCTACGAACGAGACACCTGAGTTGATGCCTTTGCCTATCGCTATGTCTCACCGTATTGCACGACGCTTGTCTGAAGTACGTAAGGATGGTACACTGAATTACCTTCGTCCAGACGGTAAAACCCAAGTAACGGTAGAGTATGAAAATGGTAAACCTGTTCGTATTGATGCTATTGTGGTTTCTACGCAGCATGCAGAGGATACTACTTTGGAGCAAATTCAAGCAGACATCAAAGAAAAGGTTATTTTGCCAGTTGTCCCTGCCGAATTATTGGATGAGCAAACCAAGTATTACATTAATCCGACAGGACGCTTTGTTATCGGTGGCCCTCAAGGAGATGCAGGTCTGACAGGCCGTAAAATTATTGTGGATACGTATGGTGGTTATGCACGTCACGGCGGGGGAGCATTCTCCGGTAAAGATCCGACCAAAGTGGACCGTTCCGCTGCTTACGCTGCTCGTTATGTAGCGAAAAACCTCGTAGCAGCTGGATTGGCAGACAAAGTGGAAATTCAGCTTGCTTATGCCATCGGTGTAGCTACGCCTGTTTCGATTAACGTCGATACATACGGTACGGGTAAAGTAAGTGATGAGAAGCTGGTTGAATTGATCCGAAATAACTTTGATCTGCGCCCAACAGGCATTATTCGCATGTTGGATCTGCGTCGTCCAATTTATAAGCAAACTGCTGCCTACGGTCACTTTGGCCGTACAGATTTGGATGTACCATGGGAGAGCGTAGATAAAGCTGAAATTCTAAAAGAACAAGCGGGGCTGTAACTCCTCGTATGTTATCAAAATAAAAGCAATAACCCAAAAAGACTGTTTCATGCTTTGCATGAACAGTCTTTTTTTGATGTGTTTCGCTGTTAAGTATGAATTTGTTCCGATGTACCGAATGCTGAGTGACTACTCGGATATCGGTGCATGGTCCAATAAATTTTTAAGTAAACGACAAACCTTTTGCAGTTCCTTGTACTGCTCTAAATACGCAAAAAGGGCTTTCAGGAGGCCTTTCTGAGGGTTCGATTTCAGAGCCTCTTCCTTTAAAAGAGCGTAGATTTGCTGACACTCCTGTTTCTCCTCTGAACTCCACGAAGACAGCAGTATACTGTCTTCCAAGGAGTGGAGAAGGCTGTTAATTTGACGGCCTTGGTCAAAGGGATTACTTAGAGCACTTTCAGGTAACCAGCCTTGCTTGCTCCAGAACAAATGTGGAGCTGAATCAGCATTGTTCAGGCTGGTTGCCAAGGAACTGGATAAGAAGATGATAAACTGTGTTAGATGTTCAATCGTTTCATCATTCATCCGATCGGCAAAGAAGCGAATATATTCAAACACAATGCTTTTAAGTACAAAGGTCATATCCCATGCATGATCTTCAATGCTCGGTCCAAAAATATCAATCAGGCAGTCGCGAACCCATTTGTACAATTTGTATTCATGATTCTCGAACGCGTAATTGAGTTGTTCATTCTGAAAAATAAGCATGGAAGGCTCAGGAAGATCCATCATGAGATACACTTTGTTTTCAACGAGATTTTTCAAGTAAAGTACAATAAAACCGTGCAGTTTATCGTGCTTAGAAAGATCAGGTTTACTGTAGAGAGCCCGGATGTCTTGTTCAATGTTATTTTCCAGAATGATACACATTTCTAGAGGGAGTTCTTCTTTTCCTTGAAAATATTTATAGAAGGATGCCTTCGCCATCCCACTTTCTTTGGCGATTTCTTCAACAGATGTTGAATAATAGCCTTTTCTGGAGAACAGCCGAATGGCCGCCTGTAAAATATCATTTTTTTTACTTTCCATACATACTTCCCCCTAGGGACCGACCAACTCGACAGCATGCGAATTCACTTCATACCTCACAAAGGTTGGTCACGTGTGATAACTGTGTGCTGCTGTTTTTTGAGTTGACGGCGCATCTTGTACTTGGCCATGATCATATACAAGGACGGCACGACAAACAAGGTTAACAAGGTCGAGAATAACAAACCGAAAATGACGGTAAACGCCAGTGGCTTAAAGAGCAGGCTTCCCAATAGTGCTAACGGAATCATACCTACAATTGCTGCCAAAGATGTCAATAAAATAGGTCTGAAGCGAGCAGCGGCTGCCTGTATTACGGCTTCCTTTAATTCCATTCCTTCATGTCGTGCATCCTCGATAAATTCAATTAACACAATCCCATTCCGCACAACAATGCCTGCGAGAGCAATAATTCCCATGATGCTCATAAAACCGATAGGCATACCGGTCAAGAAAATACCAATAATCCCGCCGGCTGCTGCCAGATACACGGTCGTCATAATAATAATAGGAATGGAGAGAGAATAAAATTGCATGGTAATCAAGAGTAAAATGAGCAAGACTACAACGATCGCCAGCTGTCCTAAGTCCTTGAATATGGTCGATTGGTCAGAGGTTTCCCCACCAACCTCCCATTTGTAGCCTTCTGGGAACTTCATTTGCGCCAGCTTACTTTCAACGTCAACCATCGCTTCGCTTGCAGTTCGTCCGTTCAAGTCGGCTTCCACCGTAATCGTCCGCTCCATATTGTAATGCTTGATTTGCTGAATAGCAAATGACGGCTTAATCTGGACGAGCTGGTTTAATGGTATTTGCTTACCAGCTGCATTAACTACACTTAATTGTTGGAAAAGCTTACTTGGCTCCTCGTCACTGTGATTCAAATACATTTTAATATCTACCAGACTATTTCCAGCATCAAATTGGCTGACTTGGGCTCCTTCTTTTAATAGAAGCAGCGTGCGAGTCAAATCTGTGTAACTTACCAGGTATTGATCCATCGCCTGTTTGTTGACCTCAAGCTCCAGTGCATATCGTTCAATTCCTATATCATCCACGATGCCTGTTGTGCCCTCTACTGTCGCGATCTGCTCCTTTGCTTTTTGGGCAAGAGTTTGCAGTTCATTCAGATCCTGACCTGAGATACGAATAGAAACGGGCTTACCCACTGGAATCCCGAGACGAGGAACATACATCGTAACTGTAACTCCAGGGTAGGATTTCTTAACATGTTGTTCCCAAGCATCCACTGTCGTATTGAGATCGAATACGTTTTCTTTGCCGACGACAGCAATCTGCCCCACCGTTTCGTTATAACTAATATTTCCACCCGAACTATTAATGTCACTAAACAGTTGTGGGGCAGTCCCTCCAGCGCTGTAGACAACCTTGGAAGTTTCAGGTTGCTTTTTCACCCAGCCTGCAAGGTCTTTAACGACCTGGTCGGTTTCCGCAATTGAAGTGCCTACAGGCATTTTTACATTTAGTGCAACATGAGGATCTTCCGACTCAGGAAAAAGTTCAACTGAGGTAAAGGGAACTAATCCATAGGCGGCTGTTCCAAGCATGAGTCCGACCATGGCTGTCAGCAAGGGACGCTGAATGACCTTAGGCATCAGTTTTTGTGAATAGAGCTTGTTTAAAGAATGAATCTGCTGGCCGAGCAAGCCTGCTGGTTTAGACTTACCCTGAGGGTGACGAGCCTGTCTGCGTTTCTCATACCATTCTCGAAAAATAGGAATGATGGTAAGCGACATGATCATAGAGGCAAGCATGGTCAGGGAGACAATAGCGGGAATGGGTCTAATAAAGGCCCCTACATTTCCCGGCAGAAACAACAATGGCGCGAAAGCTGAGATGGTGGCCAGAGTTGCAACCAATATAGAAAGCATGACCTCTTTGGTGCCTTTTACAGCAGCGACTGAGGGCGATTCTCCTAATTCCGTAAGTCTACGCTCAATATTATCATTTACAACTACGGCATCATCCACGAGTATGCCGAGTACGATGATCAGACCGACAACGGAAATCTGATTTAGAGTAATGCCGAACATAGGCAAAAAGATAATGGCAATCGAAACCGATATAGGAATTGCCAGTGCGACAAATGCAGAGGTGAGCATATTCAGCCCCAACATACAAACGAGAATAACGGCCGCAATCGCAAGAATCGTTTCACGCTTTAAGTCGTCAAAGATATGAGTTACCTGATCCTTTTGTGCAAAAAGAGTTTGAAAGTGAACACCTGCGGGGAGTGTTTTCTCCAGTTCTTTGAGCTTGGTATTGACCTTTTCACTCATAGAAGGGATGTCTGTGCCTGTTTCTGCTCCAATACTTAGCGTAATGGCCGGTTTACCCTCTACATAGGCAAAGTATTCTGCATTAGGATGTGCCAGCTCCGTTGTGCCGACATCTCTCAAATAAACAGGATTACCTTCTTTGGTGCGTGTCAAAAGAACCTGATTCAATTCATCAGCTTTTTCGGTCTCGCGAACAATAAGTTGATAGGTACGTCCGTTGTATTCAATATTACCGGTAGGAACCCGATCAATTTGAGACTGGATCGCTTGAGCTACTTGTCCCCATGACAGCTGGTATTGCTGGAGCTTCTGGTTGTCAATATGGACACGTACTTCTTGATCAGGGAGACCATTGAATTTGACGCTAGATACGCCAGAAATGGTATTAAGCTGATCTTTCCAAGTTGTTGTTAAATCATTTAGTTTATACAGTGGTGCGGAAGAGTCAGCTGTTAGGGCATAGGAGCCGATAAAAGAGCTGGTTAGCTTGTCATTTACAACAGGCACTTCAGCGCCTTGAGGAAGATCAGCTTGTGCATCCTGCACTTTTTTACGCATATTATCCCAAACCGTTTGAGGATCAACTCCGTTTTTGGATTCGATTAAAATAGAGGAGAATCCGTTACCAGAAGTCGAACTAATCGTTTTAACACCTTCTACTTCCTTAATGCGTTTCTCTAGCTCTTTGGTTACGGTTTGTTCTACTTTTTGTGGTGAAGCACCAGGGTAGACTGTTGTTACCATAGCATTCTGTATGGTGACATCCGGCATTTCCTGCTGTGGTAACTGGAAAAAGCCGAAGATTCCGACCAAAATCAGTATGACAAAAAACAGCAATGTAATTTTTCGTTTTTTTACAATGTACTCAATCATGGTCGTCCGCCTTCCTCCGACTGAATCGCATTTCCATCAAACAGGTTTTCTGCCCCTTTAACGATAATACGTTCACCTTCATGGAGTCCCGATACGATTTGCAACTGATTTTCTACAACCTGATTACCAAGCTCCACAGGGATTTTAACAGCTTTTCCTTGAACATCTTTGAAAATAAAAGGCTTGCTTCCCGTATTAATGACCGCTTCGGCAGGTACGAGAATCCCATTCTTGTCTGTCACCTGTTGAGCAGCTTTAATGACCTGGCCGGGTAACCAGTCTCGCTGTGGATTGTTTATAACAATTTCTACGTTAACCCTTCCTGTATCGGTGCTGGTTGAAGGATAGACGTTAGACACCGTACCTTGACGAGTTTCTTCATAGAGCACAACTTTCACTTGTTGTCCCTTTTTCCAATCCTTAATTTCACTGTCTGGTACAGGAAGCAGTACTTTGAGACGGTCGATGGAGCCTATGCGATAGACGGCTTGCCCTGACGCGACCAAATCACCTGTATTCACGATTTTATCTAAGATTACGCCGTTCACGGGAGAGGTTAAACGGGTGCGTGATAGTGCCAGCTCTGCCTGACCCTTGGCGACAAGAGCTTTTTGGTAGTTAGCACTGGCTTGTTTCTTGGAAGCCTCAGCCTGTTCAGTGGCTGCAAGAGCTTTAGTTCTACCTGCAAGCGCATCCTGAAAGGAAGCCTGGACCGATTGATGGTCTTCGGCTGTTGCCCCTTCTAGCAAAAGGGACAGGGAGTCTTTCGCTTGTTCCAGATTTTTAAGAGCAGCGGTTGCGTTCAGGCGGGCATTCTCGTTATCCGACGCGGTGGCTGCGCCCGCCTCAAACAGCTTTTGTGTACGCTCGCTATCTGTCTTGGCCTTGATATAGGCGCTTTGCGCCTTATCTACAGTGGCTTGCGCTTGTTGTTTTTCCTGAGCACGTGCGCCCTTATTGATCTTGCTGACATTTGCGCGAGCGCTCGTGATACCAGCATCGGCAGATTGAATCGCAGAGGCAGCTGCCTGTAGGTTAGCCTGTGCGTTATCTATACCGGCCAAGGCCTCTTGAATAGAGGCTGTCGCCTGTGCAACCTGCAGTCTATAGTCAGCGTCATCTAGACGGGCAATGGTTGTACCTTTCTGTACAGCTGTACCGGTAGTGATTTCTGCGCTAGCGACGATACCACCGTTCTGAAAAGCCAGCGTACGTTCCTCATAGGCTTGAAGAGTGCCTGACAAGTTATAGGCTGTATGAAGGGGCGTGGATTTGACGATTGCAGTGCGCACAACGGTTGGCTGTGCAGATGAACCTAGAGCGGCATCTTTTTTTTCTGTAGAACATCCGGTGATTGCGATGCTCAGGGATAAAGTGAATATGATGATGACTCGTTGTTTATTCATGATTATCAATCCTTCCGAGTAGGGTCATAATTGGAGTTTTGAACTAATCAGTATTATTTGAACTTATTAGTTCAAATGTATTATAGTGCGCCAATATTGCATTCGTCAATTCACCGTTTTAGATTTTATGAATTAGTTGACGGGATTTTCGTAACTTTTGCCTATATAATAAGTCTATTAACATAAGAGGATTTTTTTGTTTATTGATAGAGTACACGCGCGGAACAAAACCGTTTGAATACATTGAAGATGGGAGCTATTATCCAAATGTTTTTAAGTAATAAGAAACAGAGTGAAGTGAAAGTTAATGGCAGAGGAATCGCTAAAAGATGGGTCGTGTTAACACTGGCAGGGGTATTATGGGTCGGTCCGGTTGCTGGAACTGGGGCTCTAATCCCCTTGAATGGTTGGATGTCTGCTCCAATCGCAAGTGCAGCCTCTGGTTCAACTGTCAAATTGGGCGAAGAGATCATTACTTCGGGTGCAACATTATTGAAATATCGTTTTAAAGGTTCCAAAGGAACAGCGCTGGCTGATATCATTCGAGTGGACTTGCAAAATCCGTACGTTAAGCTGGATGTCATGACGGGGAAGAATGGACAGTTTACGACCCGTCAGAGCACAGGTGGCATGGCAAAAGAGACCGGGGCGGTTGCTGGTGTAAACGGGGATTATTTTAATACCTCCAGCGAGGGAGCGCCGATCGGTGGACAAGTATCCAAGGGTGTGTTGATGTCTACTCCGTCTGATTTAACGGGTATGTATGCCTTTGCTGTAACCAAGGATGGTTCTCCGATGGTGGAGCAGTTTACTTTTGAAGGTACAGTAAAAGCTGGAGATGGGTCGTCCTTCTCTTTGGCGGGGATGAACAAGGCTTCGTATTCGCCTGAGACGAGTGGGGGCAACTATAGTCACTCTAATGCTATGTATATTTATACATCTGCTTGGAAAGCAATTGAGCGGCCCAAAAACAGTTCGACAACGCCCACCGAGATCTTGGTACAAAATGGTGTAGTTACACAAGTCTCCGACAATGCTACGTTGAATATGACCGTTCCGCAGGATGGCTATATTTTACGTACTCATGGTAAAGCTGCTGACTACGCCAAAGCGCATCTGACCGTGGGACAAACCGTAGAAACGAGCTATCACCTTCGTGTTAAATCGACAGGGAGTGAAGTAGATCCTTCTAACCTTCAGATGATGATTGGTGGACATACCATATTAGTAAATGACGGTCAGAAAACCTCTTTTTCCCGGAGCACAACAAGCATAGGCGGGACGCGTGCGCGTACAGCTCTGGGATATTCTCGTGACAAGCGTTACGCTTATGTCATAGCCGTTGAGAAGAATGGGAACAGCGTTGGTGTATCCCTGAGCGAGCTGCAAACGCTGATGAAGGATATTGGCGTCTGGAAGGGGATGAACCTTGACGGGGGCGGCTCTACCACCATGGTGACACGTGATTTGGGAGATACGACAGCGGGGCTTACGTTCAATACAGAATATGGTACAGAGCAACGTAGTATTGTAAATGGAGTAGGGGTATATACCAATGCTCCTAAAGGAACGCTCAAAGGCTTCACCATCAAGGGCAATAAAACGCTGCTGATTGGACAGACCGGAAGCTATTCCTTCAAAGGGTATGACAACTACTACAATCCATTTGATACCTCGAAAGTACAAGTGACGTGGAAATCCAGCAATCCGGCTGTTGTATCAGTGAGCGGCGGCGTTGTAAAGGGAGCCAAACCAGGAACGGCTACTTTAACGGCATCCAGTGGCTCAGCCAGCGCTACAACCAAGGTCACGGTGCTTGGAGCAGATGAAATTTCATCACTTACCGCAGGCACTGGAACTGGCTCGCTTACCGCTGGAGCTAAAATCGCTGTACCGGTAACGGCAAAGACAAAAGATGGACAGAGTGTCAGCATTACGTCAGATGCGCTCAAATGGGAGTTCATCGGCTTTAAGGGCAGTGTCAAGGACAATCAGCTTACAGTAAATACGGTGGATGCAGGCGTAAAAACGGGCTATGCCATCGGTCGCTATGATGGTTTCAGCGCTGTCGTCTTCCTGTCTGCTGGCGGAGCAAGTACAAATAACTGGGAGAACTTCGAAAATGTTTCGTATCCGGTTGATTTTACTTCGAATGTGGAAGGTGTTACTGGCACAGCGGCTGTTGTACAAGGAGATGGCGACCATTCCAATTCCAAAGTACTAGAGCTGAACTACGATATGACGAACGGCAGTGGTAAAATGTATGCTTACGCTCAATTGAACGGCACATCCGGGAAAACGCTTGAACAGGCGGCTACTTCCATCTCGATTGATGTCAGAGGGGATAAGAGTCTGAACTGGCTGCGCGCAGAGCTAGAGGATGCTCAAGGCAAAACAGCATATATTGATCTCGCTAAAGTGATCGACTGGAACGGCTGGAAAACCATTAGCGCAGATATGAGCGGTTTGAATATTTCGTATCCGGCGAAGCTGAAGCGTCTTTATGTGGTCAATGTGGCAGAGGGTCAGGACGAGCGCGCTAAAACAGGCAAAATTGCTTTTGATAATATTTCTTTTAATACACCGGGAACGGTCGGTACAGAAGGACTCAAAAAAGGAACAGCTCAAATGACGATCGGGCAAAAATCAATGACGGTGAACGGAACGCCGACCACGATTGATGCCGCTCCGATGACTCGCGAGGGTTCAACGTATGTTCCGATCAAGTATGTGCTGGACGCATTTGGTGGACAAGCCAAATGGAATGCGGGCGATCAGCGGATCACTATTATGCGCGGCGGTGTACTGATGGATTTGACCGTAGGGAAAAAAGAAGTTGTTCTGAACGGGAAGCGGCAAAGCACTGATGTTGCACCCGTTGTGCTAGGAGGTAGGACTTTAGTCCCGTTAAGACTCGTGTCTGAGCAGTTAGGAATGACTGTAAAATGGGAACAGGAAACGAAGACCATCACCCTTCAGTCATGATATGGTATGATATATACTTGAAATGCTAGGATTGGAGTAGAACATTTGTGGACTTTCAAGCCGATATCATAGACCGAGTCATTAAAAATGCCATCCAGGTGATGGAGAACAGCAAATATCAGATGTTCGAAATATTGGACACGGCCCGGACCGAGCTGGTCACGTTAAATCAGGAGCTCCAGAGCGTCTTGAAGGAAACGGCAGAAACGATCGAAAAGGTGGACCAGCTGGAAATGAACTATCGGCGGTCCCGCATTCGGTTGACTGAGGTCAGCCGTGACTTCGTTCGCTATTCGGAAGAGGATATCAAGCAGGCTTATGAGAAGGCAACACAGCTTCAACTCGATGTGATGATTTTCCGTGAGAAGGAAATGTATCTCAAAGCCAGAAGAGATGATCTTCAAAAGCGGGCCAAAAGTGTCGAGGCTTCTGTCGAGCGCGCCGAAACCATAGGTTCGCAGATGGGGGTCGTGCTGGAATATTTGTCGGGCGAATTGGGACAAGTGACGCGGATCATCGAATCGGCCAAAAACCGGCAGTTTATTGGTCTGAAAATTATTTTGGCTCAGGAAGAGGAGCGCAAACGCATATCCCGTGAAATTCACGATGGGCCTGCGCAGCTCCTTGCGCATCTAGTGCTTAGGACGGAAATTGTGGAAAGAATGATCGCCAAGCAGGAATTTAAGATGGTTCAGGACGAAATAGTAGACTTGAAGAAACAGGTTCGCTCCAGTCTTGAGGAAATGCGAAAGGTCATTTTCAATTTGCGTCCTATGGCCCTGGATGACCTGGGGCTTATTCCGACGCTCCGGAAATATGTGCAGGATTTTGAAGAAAAAACGAAGATTAGATCGCTTTTTGAAACAAGGGGCAAGGAACACCGTCTCTCTTCCGCGATGGAAGCAGCCATTTACCGTCTGATCCAGGAAGCTTTGACCAACGCTGCCAAGCATGCTTATCCTACCTATGTGCTTGTTGAGATTACCTATCAGGCGCAGCTTGTAAAAATCGTGGTGCAGGATAATGGTTTGGGCTTCAAGCCAGAGCTTTTTCAGCAAAAAAGCAAAGATCATGGGCATTTTGGTCTGATTGGTATGCGGGAAAGGGTTGAACTGCTCGAGGGGAGAATGGAGATCGAATCAGCTGAGAATCAAGGCACCAAGATAGTGATTCATATCCCAACCAACGTGGAAAAGGGAAAGGAGTAACAACATGGAAAATCAGGAAATTAGTAATGCACCCATTAAAGTTCTCTTAGCGGATGATCATCAGTTGTTCCGTGAAGGACTTAAACGTATTTTGAATATGGAGGACGACATTGAGGTCATCGGAGAATGTGGCGACGGTATTCAAGTGTTGGAATTCTGTAACGTAGAGAAACCGGATATTGTTCTGATGGACATTAATATGCCAATTGAAAATGGTGTAGAGGCAACCGAAAAACTGCGTGAGATGTTCCCAGATGTCAAAGTTATCATTTTATCCATTCATGATGATGAAAGCTATGTATTCGAGACGTTGCGCAAGGGAGCCAATGGTTATTTGTTAAAAGATATGGAGGCCGAGTCTCTCATTAATGCAATTCGTTCGGTTCATGAAGGATATGCGTTTATCCATCCGAAGGTAACGGGTAAACTCATTCAGCAGCTTCGCCGGATGACCTACTTGAACGAAACAGGGGCTATGGCTGAAGGTCATACGAAGGAAGCCGGCGTGAAGTTTGTCGCAGGTGAAAATAATCCATTGACCCGTCGTGAAGCTGAAGTGCTGCGTCTGATGGCTGAAGGTAAGAGCAACAAGATGATCGGTGAATATTTATTCATTAGTGAGAAAACGGTCAAAAACCATGTCAGCAGTATTCTGCAAAAAATGGAGGTTGATGACCGTACACAAGCAGTTATTAACTCAATCAAATATGGATGGGTTACGCTGTAAAGTGTAGTTTTTCCATGCATTAGACGATGCAGCTGCTAATAGATTGAATGCTGTACCGCCTTTCTTTTGGAGCGATATGTCAGCTCATACGGAAACCCAGTACATAACCGTGACACCTCTTCCTGTTATACGGCATATATTGTCGCTATAGGAGGAGGTGGAACCCTCGTGACGGCTCACTTGGTTTGGATATTGCTTATATACGGTGTGGGAGCCGCAGTCGTTCATCTTATGTATATACGACAGGCGGTTCAGGCTTATCACAATGGTGAAGATTCACGCGCAATATCTCCGGGTCATCGTGCGACTCGCTATATTGTGATTACGTCCAATGACGGAGATCGTGTGGAATGGGTGATGCGTTCGCTGAACATACTTGCCTGGCTACACCGGAGGCCGCTACATGTGACAGTACTGGATGATGAATCTATGGACGATACGCTACCGATTCTGACACGGTTAGTGCGCTATAGTCATATGGATGTTTCAGTCATTTCAAGTCGTTTTTCACCGGGGAACCCGGTCTTACCGAAGTCAGGCGGTGAAAAGCAGGTTGTTATTGATCTTAGAACGGTCAAGTCGTTGGCGGACGCCCCACTTGTTCCTTAGCGACAGGGAATTGTGGACATCGTGGTCAAAATCGGATATAAATGTTTATAAACAGTTGCATAGGCAAGACGACAGGGATTTCATTGAAATCTACTTGATGTGAAGCACACTTCAGGCTATTAGCCATAGGAGTGTGCTTTTTTGCTGTTCTCTGGGGTGACAAGAACCGCAAAAATCATGAATGGGAGGAGAAGGGGAAGGTGAAAATTGCAGTATATGCAGTGAAGTATAAAGGGAATTGGACTCTCCGATTATCTGTGGATATTCGAGTAGATATGACATGGTGGATGAATCAAGATGAGGGGCAAGAGAATGTTGTCGAAAGATGGGTGTTATTAGGAGATGAGCTTCCCTTGTCCTGGGGGACAAAGCTGTGCGAAACATTTAAGGAATTAGCAGATATGGAGCGATGGGGAAAACGGCAGTGGTGGGCTTATATTCTCGCACAGCTAAAAAGTGAACTGGCTCCTGAGCCTTTCGACGGAGAACGGATTTTATCTGGAGTAGTAGAAAATATATGTATTTGGGATGGTGGACAAGGGTGGACTTCTCGCACAGAAAGTAGGAATGAGGGACGAGAAACAAACGGAGGTTTACGTTCTATTCTAAAAAGGAGCCTCGTCACGGGAATTGATGGATTGGATAGGGAGTGTTTAACACGACAAGCGAATGAGTTGGTTAATTTGTTGTCAGGACGCCAGTTACTCGTTCCGGAAGTCGAAGCGCTACTGGCAGAGGCAGCGCCAGGTTTGGAGCGTACTTGGCGATCCGCTGCACAGCTTGCATATCTGCAAGGCCGACTCAGCTTTGCTGCTGGCCTCGCTCCAGCACCACGTACGCGCTGGTCTGCCGCGCGTACGCATGAACTCCGCTGCAACCGTTGTGGCAGCGGGATAGTGCACCGCACGAGCTGTGCGTCGTGCGGACGTAAGGCGTGCGCTTACTGCGAGACATGTCTCGCGCTGGGGCGCAGCCGTGAATGCTCGCTGCTGCTGCGCGGTGCAGCGAAACCCGCCCTGCCGCACACAGCAGACACAGCCCCGGCGACGGAACTCGACCGCTGGGGGTTGAGCCCTGCACAGCGTGCCGCCGCCGAAGCGGCGCTGCGCTTTTTGGCCGCACCGCACGGCGAAGTGCGGGGACGTTTTCGCCCGGAAGGCCGTGGGCTCCGGGCGTTGTTCCGGCGCGACATGGTTGCGTGCCGGGGATCAGGTGCTGCCGCTTCGCAGGGCAGCCCCCTTGCCCGCAGCAGGCAGTCTTCGCCAAAAACTGGCGAAGGTGCGAGGCATATCGCTGATTGGCAAGGGTCCACTACCGTGGCAGAACGTTTTCTGCTCTGGGCCGTAACGGGCGCAGGCAAGACGGAAATGATGTTTCCGCTCTTGCAATATGTGTTGGACCACGGCGGAGCGGCGCTTGTGGCAACACCGCGCCGCGACGTGGTACTGGAGCTAGCCCCTCGTTTGGCCATTGCTTTTCCCGATGTGAGTATGGTGACGCTCTATGGGGGAAGCGCAGAACGCTGGCAAAGGGGACAGCTGACACTGGCAACGACACATCAGCTATTGCGTTATCGTCAAGCCTTTGACTTGGTTGTGATTGACGAGATCGACGCGTTCCCTTATCACAATGATCCTATGCTTGCTTTTGCTGCACGAGCAGTATGTAAGCCGAAGGGAAAGTTTATCTATTTGTCTGCTACACCACCCCATGCTTTGCAGAAAGAGGCTGCACGCGGTCTACTGCCACACGCCAAGGTTCCCGTTCGTTTTCATCGTCATCCCCTACCTGTCCCATTTCGCCTGGGGACTGCTTCAGTGCAACATTGGCTGCAAAAAGGTCGGCTACCCGCATCCTTTATTCAACGCCTACGCGTATCCATACAACGTGGAGCACAGGTTTTCCTGTTTGTGACACGAATTTCACATATTCAGGGACTTGTGGAGCTGCTGATTAAACAATTGCCTGATGTACCTATTGCTGGAACCTCCTCACAGGATGAAGAAAGAACCGCTAAAGTGCGCTTATTTCGAGCTACTGAAATACGAGTTCTGGTTACAACGACTATTTTGGAGCGAGGGGTGACTGTTCCACGGAGTGACGTGTATGTATTAGACGCGGACAGCAGTCTTTTTGATGAAGCCTCTCTTGTCCAAATGGCTGGTCGCGCGGGAAGGTCCAAGGATGATCCATGTGGAGGTGTTATTTTTACATCGCCCCAATGGACTCGAGGCCAAAAGAGAGCGATTAGACAAATTAAACGAATGAATGCACTGGCTCGGAAAAAAGGGTACCTGAAGGAGGTGAAGCACTAAATGTATTAAATAAAAAAAGTTTTTTTGGAAATGTGAAACCTGAAACAATGTCAGTACGTAAACTACCAAGAAAGGTGCATTCTGGTATGGGGATGATTCCAAGAACCCGTCTATTTTTGAATTGGTTATTCCAACGTCAGTCCCAAACATGTATCGCTTGCGGCACTTTCACAGGACGTTTTTCTGAATTCTCTGGGATATGTACTTCTTGTTCGCTTCAAATTCCTTGGGTTTACAACATTCGTTGTGTTCATTGCGGACGTCCGACGTTTTGCCCGGATTGCGTAAAATTTGACCGATTAGTACGTTACTTTGTATGCAATCGGAGTGCAACCAGCTATACGCCGATGATGAGAGAATGGATTGGACAGTTCAAATATCGCGGGAATGAAAAGTATGGTACCCTGCTGGGTGAGATCACGAATCGAGCCTATCAGGCGATGAGGTGTGAGTTTGCAAGTCTTAAACATTCTCGTTTCAAGCGATCTTTGTGGAGTGTGGATGTAGTGACCTGTGTCCCAGTAAGTGAGAAGAGGCTGACAGAGCGAGGCTTCAATCAGGCTCGGATATTGGCAGAAGAGATCGCTAGGCGGAATAAGCTCCTCTTCCTATCATTACTTGCTCGTCCACAAGATACAGGCAAACAAAGCTTTAAATCAAAAAAGGAACGCATGAACACAATGAATAATGCGTTTTCTGTCCACCCCAACATGACAAATTTGCTGAAGTCTTTTATTTTAAAAGCTGAATCTCAATGTGTTACGAAGGAAAAGCTTTCCGTTACCGTTTTGCTTGTAGATGATATTTATACAACGGGGAGCACATTGCAGGCGTGTGCACGTGTATTGAGAGAAAAGGCATTAGAGCAAGGAATACATTTGACTATTTTTTGCCTGACTTTAGCCAGATCATAAGTCCAATCTCCAGTATTTCTCATGATTATTTTGCTTGAAACTATGAAAAAAGGGTATAATTCCCTTAATGGAAGAATTAGATGATAGAGCAGAAGCCATTTAAACCATACAATCAGCAGGATTTGACAACGAGCTAGAGAGAGGTATATAATAAAAATATAGAGACAAACAAAAAGTAAGGAAGTGAGGGATGAAAACAGAATATTTCAATTTAGAGGTTGATTTTTTTGGAAAAGAGGAGTACAATTTCTATCTGTTGATAGCTAACATGATTGGTAATAAGTGATTAGCTAATGACTAAAGAGCGGACATTGGGAGTGTCTCGCTCAGTAGTAAAGCAGTTAATTAAAATTTAAAGCTAAAAAGAGGAGAGAAAAAATCATGAAAAACGTAATGAAAAAAGTAGCAGTATCTAGCATGTTGGCAGTTAGTTTAGGTGCAGTATCTTTGTTGAGTCCACTTGCAACAGGTCAAGTAATGGCAAAATCGAACACAGAAAGCAACAGAGACCAAGCTGAAGAACAACTGATCATTCAACAACAAGAAGCAGCACAAAAAGCATTTGAAGCAAAACTTTTTGGAACTGAAACTACTGAAAATGCAGCAACTACAACACCAGCTCAACCAGCTACTGAGAACAACAATCAAGCAACAACCACAAAACCAGCAACGACTACAACTGAAACACCAGCAACTGTAAATACAATCACTGTAAATGTTCAAGAGGGCGACACATTGGCTTCTATTGCTGAAAAATACGGTGTAACTGTTGAAGAACTGGTTAAAATCAACAACCTGGTTAAAGCAGGTCAAGAATTGCAAGTACCGCAAGCAAACACAAATAAATAATTATCATTATAAATGAATAATGAAGTGTGTTTTTTAAACCAAGCGTTTGACTATAGTATACGGGAAGGCCTCTATTAAAACAATGCTTTTTTGAATAATTATTTGTGAAATAGCTTGTTTTTTTGGGCTGCAAATTTCCACTGGTGCATCTAGCTTGATTTCAGATAGGTTATAAGTTGAGATGATGTTAGGTCCATGAGATTTATGAATACCCACACTCCATGTGCGGAGCATTCGTATGGGCGCCGTTCCCCCGGATTTACAGGGCTTTCTTGATGTCATTCGGGGCACAGGTGAACATGAATTCTTCTGAGGATTGTTTCGCCCGGTTTTTCCCTCATCTTGATATTTAATTTCTACATTTACTCATATTCATATATAGCTATTTTAATTGTATAATGAAGCGCTATTCCCGAAAATAACTGGAATGGCGCTTATTTTATTTCTATCTAAAGTATGGAGCAATGTTTGACGATAAATAAACACATGCAATAGGCTGAGCTATTAACTTTCATGGGCTTTCTTTATTTTTTATTTCACTGCATATTGATGCATATAGATGTAGACAAACTTTTGATGATGGATCATTCTCTCTTATACTTTTTATATGATAACTTATAAGATGTGCAATTGTGTAAAATCTGAAAATCTTTTTTGAAATATTTGCTAGACGAGGCTCTTCATTATAAGTTAATGTAAGGATAAAAGTAATTAAAGATCGGAAATTGGAAAGGGGCGCTACAGAGGATGAATTTGGATAACTGTCCTCGCTGTGGAAAGCTGTTTATTAAGAACGTCAGGGGAATCTGTCAGAACTGTATTAAAGAAATTGAATTTGAATACGAACGCTGTGTCAAACATATACGTGAAAATAAGGGCATTCATATGCATGAGCTTTCAGAGGCTACTGAGGTATCCGTAAAGCAAATCACGACATTTATACGTGAGGGACGTATTTCCATTGCTAATGCGCCCAATATGACGTATCCTTGCGAGGTATGCGGGATACCGATTCGTGAAGGGCATATGTGCGATTCTTGTCGAACACGTCTGACTAAAGACCTGCATCAGGCTGTACGCGAAAGTAGTAATCAGGATCAAAGTAATAATATGGGCTCAGGTACCTACAGCGCGATTGATAAACTTCGTGGAAAGTAGTACAGGGGAATTAAAAACGCATTCAGCTATTCAAAAAGTTTCAAATACCGCCGATAATCTTTATAGAGCTTATCGGTTTTTTTATTTTTAGCAACCATGCACAAAATAAAGAAGTGAGGCATAATACGAACCATGTTCGACGCTATGTCGTCTGATACATTCTGACCATATCAAATAACTAAGGAAGGTGGAAGTTATGAAAATTAACGAGACCAACCGCATCGGAGCTATTAATCCATATCAGCGAAATATTGAAACAGGACGTCAAGAGGAGCAAAAGAAATCCCGCCGCAAGGACGAGGTTTCGATTTCTCCGGAAGCAATGGAAATGCTGAATCGCAGCAGTGATGCAGACCGCGTTAAGAAAATTCAGGAGCTTAAGCAGCAAGTAGCTTCTGGAACCTACAGTGTGGATGCCGATAAAATTGCAGAGAAGCTGTTACCTTACTTCAAGCAGTCTTCTGAAAGCTAGGTGAAGGAATATGCCTTTAGATCGATTGATTGATGTGCTGGAGCAGCTTAGAGAGGCTCACGAGCAGTTGATTACATTAGGGAATCAAAAAAAAGAAGCACTGATATCAAATAAGGTAGATCAGCTCATTTTAGTCATGAACCAGGAATCGAAGATGTCCAAACTCATCGATGAACTTGAGGAACAACGTATTTCCTCTGCATATAAATTTTTGCAGGGACGCGGAATTAAATCTAAGTTGAACTTAACCATTTCAGAGTTGTCACGTCTTGTGTTCGACCTTCAAGATAAGCAGAGGTTGTTAAGCATTCAAGCACGGCTTTCGGAGACGTTGAACGAACTTAAGCAACTTAATGAGTTAAATCGTCAGCTTATAGAACAGGCGCTCTCTTACATTGATTTTTCCGTAGAGACGATGTCTTATTACGAGGAATTTGAGACAACGTATCACCGCCCAGATGAAAAAAATTCTACTATCCGCTCAGGGTTATTCGACACTCGGGCCTAATTGCAGGAGGAAAATATGACCTCGACATTTCATGGAATAGAAACAGCGAGAAGAAGTTTAAATACCCAAACCGCAGCATTAAATACGACAGGGCACAATATTGCTAACGCTAACACAGCCGGTTATTCAAGGCAAGTTGTTAGTATGAAGGCTTCCGAATCTATGGAGGCGTATGGTTTGAATCGTTCTGTAGTAAGGGGACAACTGGGGACAGGGGTCGAGTTCAGTGCAATTGAGCGGGTACGTCAGACTTTTCTGGATGATCAGTATCGTAATGAAAACTCTTCTCTAGGTGGATGGAGTATCCGCTATGATACTCTGGATAAACTAGAAACGATTATGAACGAACCATCTGACACAGGAATGCGCAAGGTTATGGATAATTTTTGGAATGCTTGGTCGGATTTAAGTCAAGATCCCCAAGATGTAACTAACCGTAAAATCGTAAAAGAAACGACGCTGGCATTGACGGATGCATTGAATCAGGCAAGCAAGCAACTTGATGCGCTAGATTCCGATTTAACCAATAATATTACATTAAAAACAACAGAGATGAATTCTCTATTACAATCTGTAGCCGATTTAAATGGGAACATTACCAAGTTGGAGTCATTGGGAGATAATCCAAATGACTTGAGAGATCAGCGAGATTATGCGATCGATAAATTGTCTAAACTGGCTAATGTGCAGGTTACTCAACTGGATGATGGATATCAAGTAACAGTAGCTGGACAAATAGCTGTAACTGGTAATGTGGTTACACCTTTAACTGCAGATGGTCTTCAGGCAGCTTTCACAGGTGGTGCCTTGACTGGCGGCGAAGTTTACGGGATGGTATTCTCACGTGACAGATATGTTGTGGATTACAAAAACCAGATGAACCAATTGGCCAACACACTGGCCAATGGAAATATTGAAGTTACCCTCCCTAAAGGAACTGTGCTTCCTGAAGGAACAGTATTGAATACGGGGCCGAATAATACAGCGGTTACTTACTCTAATGCTAATAATAACCGGACTTTAACAAGCGATTTGAAAGTTACTGTCCAAGGTATCAATGGACTTCACCAGTTGGGTTATACAATTAGTGGAACAACTCCTACCAAAGGGGACGCTTTTTTTACCTCTAAAGACGGAGTAGCAATTACAGCAGGTAATATTACCCTAAATCCCGACATACAAAATGACCCTAATAAAATTGCAACTTCTTTACGGGTAGAGGGTACGGGAACGACAGATGAAAAGGTAGTGCTTGGGAATAATGCCTTAGCTATGGCTATGGCTAACTTGAAAAATATAAAGTTTGATTTCGGAGCAGCTTTGTCTACTCCAACGTCAGTAGATGACTACTTTAGCTCTATTGCCGGACAGCTTGGGGTTCAGACTCAGGAAGCGGAACGTCAATCGAAGAATGCACAGCTACTGACGGAGCAGGTGGATTTAAGCAGACAGTCTGTTAGTGGAGTATCGTTGGATGAGGAGATGTCCAATCTGATCAAGTTTCAGCATGCTTATAGTGCGGCTTCTCGTTTTATGACGACATTCGATCAATTGCTGGACAAGTTGATTAATAGTACAGGCCGTGTAGGGCTCTAATTCAAATTAGTAGGAGGTAGCGTATGGCGATTCGAGTAACCTCGGGGATGATGAGTATGCAGACGCTCAGTAACCTGAATCGTAATTATAGCAATATGAGTAAAATGGAAAATCAAATCACAACCGGACGCAAGCTCAATAAACCTTCAGATGATCCTGTGGGTGTGACTTATGCCCTTCGTTACAGAGCTGAGCTGGCCTCCAATGAGCAGTATTCCAGCAATGCTGATGCAGCCGTAAGTTGGTTGGATTTTACGGACTCCACTATGCAGCAGGCTGGAGATGTGATGAAAAGGCTAAAAGAGCTAACGGTTCAAGCCTCAAGTGGTACTGTTCCTCAATCTGGATTGGATGCCATTAAGTTAGAGGTAGATCAGCTTAAGGAGCAAATGACCAATATCGGGAATAGCCAAATCCGTGGTAAGTATATTTTTAATGGTCAAAAGTATGATCAAGCTCCTTATGAGCTTACGGGTACAATCACCAGTTATGACCAAGTTGATACAGATCAAGGTAGTGTGAATTATGCAATTGGAGATCAATCCACATTTCAGGTGAATACTTCTGGAAGCGAGTTTTTTGGAGCTTCAATAGATGCGGATAATATTTTTAAAGTTATGGATAACTTGAGTGCAGCTTTGGCAAGTGGAAACCAAACGACAATATCAAGCCAACTTACAAATATTGAATCTCGTTTTACCAAAATGCAATCCAGCCTGTCCGAAGTTGGAGCTCGCACGAATCGTGTGGAGCTTGTGCAATCGCGTCTAGATGATCGTAATTTAAATTTAACAAATTTGCAGTCTAAGACTGAGGATGCAGATATTGCAAGCCTGATGATTCAGGCTACCTCAGCCCAGACTATATATCAAGCTGCTTTAAAATCATCGGCTCAGATCATGCAGCCATCTCTTATGGATTTTATGAGATGATATTTTGTTTTCTTTGACATTTTGAAGCTATGGACGTAGGTCCGTAGCTTTTTTGTTACTATTTTTAGGAGGATGAAGTATGAACCAAAAGCATATAATAGATGAAAAAGAACAGTATAAGGCAGAATCGATTTTTATTTTCCCTAAAGGATTACCCGGTTTCGAGCATTTACGTGAATTTAAGTTACAGGCGCATAACGAGTTGTTTAGTATTTTCAGTGCTGTAGAAGAAGCTGCGATCTCCTTTATAACAATCAACCCTTTTGACTTTGTCCATAATTACGAATTTGAGTTATCTAACGATGCACTTGCAGATATTGATGTAACGGACCGAAATCAGATTGAAATACGTTGTATTGTAACCTGGCACAGTAATAGAGAAAAAATAACAGTCAACTTAATTGCCCCTATCATTTTTAACACGGAAGATCTAAAAGGTAAGCAGATCGTTCTGCAAAGTTCGGAATATACGACCAAACATACATTGTGGCCCAATTTAAAGTCGGAAGAGCAAGGCGGTGAAGCCTGATGCTGGTATTATCGCGCAAGAAAGGCGAGTCTGTCGTAATTCAGAATAATATTGTTCTAACGGTGCTTTCCGTTGAAGGAGATAACGTAAAGATTGGAATATCTGCCCCCAAGGATATAGATATTTATCGTAAAGAGATTTTCGACGCAATTCAGGATAATAATCAAAGCGCAGCAATGGATCTTAAAACGCTTCAAACCGCCATATTGGAGATGGGAAAGGAAAGTGATGGCATAGAGTAGCTCGCTGTTAGATTTGATAAAAAAAGCTGACCCAACGAGGGTCAGCTTTTTTTATATTATTTATTATGGTTGAAATGAAAAATGGATTTTAAAAATGTTCACTCTGCATTATGTTATCTAATTTGGTAAGCGAAATGATAGAGGCTGTTGATATCGGAGTTGAGCAGTTTGCCGCCACTGTAAAAATCGATTGGAATAATATCGAAATAATGAGTGCTGACGCCGTTGTAGAAAGAGTACTTACCTGCAGCCGAGGTCAAACCATTTACTGGAATCGTAAAAAATCCTTGCTCATTAGTTGTTCCGCTTGCGGTGAAGACCTTATTGTTTATTGTCACAATAATTCTGGTGGTGACAATAGCATTTGCAACAGGGTTGCCTTGGGCATCGAACGCTCTGCCGCTAATGGTGATATTATTTTTTATTCTCCATTTTTGTCCATAACCATAGTTTATAAAACCGTATACTCCACCGTCTGTTGTAATGTTGGAGGTTACCACCCTTGCAACATCAGCATTTTGATAACTCACTGTCAAAGTATATGGAGTGGTAAGATCGAATTTGGACGGTGCGATAACACGAATATAATATTCCCCTGCGGCCAGCTTCAACTGTGCGGTAGTGTTCTGACCAAGATATCCGAGACTGATTAAATTAGAATCATATAGGTCCAGTCGATATTCGCCGTAAGCTGAGGTGTTGTTGAGGTTGAGACGGACGGTGCTATCAGAGGGAATCTTGATTTTACTCCAATCCTCATCCAGGATATTGTCGATCGTTTGGCTGCTGCTAAAGGTGGCTGAACCACGGTCTTTAGCAAACCAGGGATTGTCATCTGGTTCAATGCTGTCATAGCTGTCGGATTGAATAGAATGAACGGTAAATGGCTGGGTGACATCAAATCCCTTATATGATTGGACGAGTATGAAATAATAGCCGGTCCCTGCTACATAGCTGACCTGTTCATATTGACCAGCCCCCTTTGTGGAATATGAAACTTTGTTTAGCGTTCCTGTGCTTTCATCAAGCTTGTATAGATGAAGATCGTAATCATTAGTTGTGGATGCTCCTGGATTTAGAAATACGGTCAGCTTATTGGGAGTTTCGACACGTGTGAAAAACCAGCGGCTTTCACCCTCCGCAGTAATATAACCTTGCGCGGAATTACCTGATTTAATAAAGATTGCCCCATCGGGTGTAGTGTTATAAACATCATATGTGACTGTGGAGACGGAAAATTTACTGTTAGACGAAGTCTCTGGCAATGCATTTAACTTTGGAGATTTTAAAATTTCCTCCTTGGAGATTGAAAGTGATTTAGATTGGGTCAGCGGTGTATGTAGATCACTTAGAAGTGTGTTTGTGCCTTTCTTAACCATGGAATTTAGAAATTGCGCTGGCAACTGAATAGGTTTGGCTTGAGAAGAACCCGCAAGTGCCTGATTAAAAGAAGCTGAGAACCAACCGACCGCAAGAGTCAAAGCGCATAGCAAACGAAAAGTTTTTCGAAGCATAATTGAAACACTCCTTCAATTAGTATATTTTTTACCACAAGCTTAATATAAGATAGAGTTTAAAAAGTGTCAATTATTGGACGATATTAAAAAAAATACGATTTTTATTGTTTTCCGAAATAGATTTTTAAAAATTTTCAAATGCTATAAACAATACAGTGGCAGGTGTCGATATATAATTTAGAGCGGTAATTCTTCAGGGCGGCCGACCTGTGAAGACGCTCATACCACAAGGACGTGGGAATTAAACCATTTCAGGGAGGAAATTTAAAATGATTATCAACCACAATATTCCTGCATTAAACACTCACCGTAACATGGGTATGAATAATGCTGCAGCAAGCAAAAACATGGAGAAACTGTCTTCCGGTCTGCGTATCAACCGTGCTGCTGATGACGCTGCTGGTCTCTCTATCTCCGAAAAAATGCGCGGACAAATCCGTGGTTTGGAACAATCCCAACGTAACGTTCAAGACGGTATTTCTTTTGCACAAACTGCTGAGGGTGCAATGAACGAAGTATCCTCCATGCTTTCTCGTATGAAAGAATTGAACGTTCAAAAGCTGAACGGAACTTACTCTACTAGTGATAAGAGCAACATCAACATGGAGCTTAACGCACTGGGATCGCAAATCGACAGCATCATGAAAAACACAACATTTAATGGAATCAAAATCACTTCTAACGTAAAAGTACAAGCTGACGATAAAGCCTTCACGATTACAGTTAGTGGTGTTGCTACACTAGGATTTACTGGCTTGAAAGACGCTTCCACATTGACAAACGTAAGTGATGCTATTGAAAAAGTTGCTACACAACGTGCTAAACTGGGTGCTGTTCAAAACCGTTTGGAATATACTTCCAATAACTTGGGTACTACAGTTGAGAACCTGACAGCTTCCGAATCTCGTATTCGTGATACTGACATGGCTAAAGAAATGGTTACTTTGTCCAAGAACAACATCTTGCTGCAAGCTTCCCAATCCATGCTGTCACAAGCGAATTCTGCACCACAAGGCGTACTTTCCCTGCTTCGTTAAGATTTTGGAAAGCAAGCTAATTATTAAAGGCTCTGCATCTTGCAGAGCCTTTTTTTGTTTTTTTGTATTATTTTTCATAAATAATCTAAATCATTAACCGATATATAAAGTAGGACATCTAATATGAGTAGAAGAGATACAGTGTGCGACATACCATTTTATGAGCGAGGGGTTATGTTATGGAACCGTTGATATCGGCCAATGCAGGAGGTATAACACCGATTCACCTTTCTGCCGGAACTCCAAAGGAGGAGACAGTTACTGATCCTCCAATAACTTCTGAAGAAGGTGTAGTCCAGTCTGTAATTCCTGCAAAAACACAGCTGACACACGAGCAAACCATTCAGCAGTTGCAAAAAGCAATTGATGCGATTCAAGGTCCGCAAAAAATGTTTGAAATATCTGTGCACGAAAAAACCCACACCATTATGATTAAAGTTTTGAACAAGGAAACAGGTGATCTCATTCGTGAAGTTCCGCCAGAAAAAATTTTGGATGTAGCAGCAAGAATGATGGAGATTACCGGGATTATCGTCGATAAAAAAGGATAGGGAGGAACGTTCATGGTAACGAGAATAACTGGTTTAGCATCTGGTATGGATATAGATTCAATGGTTAAAAAGTTGATGACAGCTGAGAGCGCTCCACTCGACAAGCTGAATCAACAGAAACAGCTCATGGAATGGAAGCGTGAAAACTATCGGGAGACCAGTGTGAAACTGGTTACCTTTTCACAAGAACTAAGTAAGCTTGGCATGAGTAGCTCGATTAGCGCTCAGAAGGCGAATGTTACCGGAAATACGAGTGCAGTTAGTGCAAGTGTTTCTTCAACGGCCAGTGGGGTGTTGGATGTAAAAGTGGCCTCGTTGGCAACAGCATCAAGCGCTACTTCTTCTGCAGCTATTGAACTCAATGCTTCTGCACCGACTGATTGGGGAACTGTTAAGCTACAGGATATTAAAAATTCGGGAATTTCAGGAACCGTCCCAGTAATAGTCAAAATAGGTTCAGGAGCCTCAGAAGCATCTATAGAAATTGATCCTGTCAATGAAACGATTGATTCCTTTGTCGAAAAAATCAATTCAAATAAGCAAGCTGGTGTGAGTGCCATCTATGATTCCGCCACAGGTAAGGTTTCTTTAACAAGTAAAACGACTGGGGCCAAAGATATTGAACTTAGTGGAGATATATTCACAGCTTTAAAGCTGGGGAGTACCATCACAGGTGGCGAAGATGCTAAACTCACTGTAAATGGTTTGGATATTACAAGGTCCTCCAATACCTTCACGATGAATGGTGTTGAACTTACGCTTAATAATGCCAGTGGGAGTACTTCAACACGCATTGAGGTGGCCAAAGATACGGATAAGCTGGTTGAATCGGTTCAGAAGTTTGTTGATGCGTACAATGATGTTCTCTCTACGTTGAATAATAAAGTTAGTGAAGAACGATACAAAAAATATGCACCTTTAACAACTGCCCAAAAAAAGGACATGAGTGATGATGAAGTTAAACAATGGACTGATAAAGCTAAAAGTGGAATGCTTAAAAATGACAGTATTTTGCAGAGCGCAGTAGCGGATATGCGTAGTGCAATGGTTCAGGGAGTTAAACTGGATGACGGTACAACAATTAGTCTTGCTCAGCTCGGTATAACTACAGGTACGTATCAGACAAAAGGGAAACTTGTTTTAGATACAGATAAGCTGAAAGCTGCTTTAGATAAAGATCCTGATATTGTGACCAACTTTTTCAGCAAGCAGGATTCTGCTACAGCACAAAGTAATAAATATACAGATCAAGACGGAATTTTTGCACGTATGAAAAAAATATCCAATACTGCGCTGCAAAAGTTAGCTGACAAGGCAGGAACTTCAAAGGTAAGCACTGATCTTAGTGCTTCATTCATTATCAGCAGCACGATGGGACAAGAACTAACGGGTATTGACAGAAGGATTACCGATATGACAGCCCGATTGAATATGATGGAAACGAACTACTACAAAAAATTCACAGCTATGGAGACGGCAATTAATAAATATAATAGCACTTCTTCTAGCCTGTCCAGCTTTAGATAAATAAGGAGGTCATACATTTGATTCAATCCCCTTACCAGAAGTACCAGCAGGCTCAAGCCCAGACTGCCTCCAAGCCTAAACTTCTGATTATGCTGTATGATGGGGCAATCCGTTTTACTCGGGCAGGTATAGACGGGATTTTAGATAAAGATTTCGGGAAAGCGAACTATAATCTTTGTAAATCACAAGCTATCATCCATGAATTAATATCTGCATTGAATTTTGACTATCCGATTGCACAGGAGTTATTAAGAATTTATGAATATATGTTGCATTGTCTGATTGAATCTAACGTTCATAAAGATGTGTCTAAAGCCCAGGAAGTAGAGGAACATCTAACAGATCTACGTGAGGCTTGGGTCGAAGTGAGCAAACTTCCAAGCTCGGTCACAGGTAGCTAATGGACAGTAACAATATTCAAGACCTCATTCAAGCACTAAAAGAAATGACAATAGAGACAACTAATCGGCTCTCAATCATAGAAGAGGAAGAGTTGGTCGCTTTTGTCGATCTTAGACAGGAAATTGTGCATTCAATGGAGAAATATCGTGCTTTACTCACTGAGGAAGACAAACAAGAAATTGGACTGATCTTAGATATGGATGGACCGATATTAATGCGCATGAATAAGTTGAAAGATGAAGCGGGTAGTTGGATGGAGAAAAAAGGGAACATTCGTGTTCAACAAAATGCTTACCAGCGTGCTTATTCCGTTGATAGTCTTTTTATAGATCACAGGAAGTAAATGGTGTTATAATCTCTCTCAGGCATTACTGGGAGGGATTTTTTTATTTGAAGGTTCAATCCTTCATGCTACAGTCCGATATACTAATTAAGAAGAATCATTATGAATGGTGGTATGGTCTTGACAATTTTATCATTAAATCTGACTGCTATACAGAATCGTTTTCCGCAGGTTGCTAGTACAATACTCTCACTTGAACCAATTGGGACCAAGGATCACAAGACTTATAATGAGCCTATAGAAAAAGATCATATTTGGCTAGAGGCGGTTCAGCAATCGGTAGAAAATATAGAATGTGTTTTTGTTTATGGATTTGGACAGGGTCTTGGCATTGCTGACATCCTTGAAATGTACCCTGACCGCTTGCTTTTTGTATATGAGCCTGATGAATACCAGTTTCTAAACTCCATTAGCAGTTATGATATGCGGAGCCTTTTAGAACACCCCAATTTGTACTGGCTGGCTATTGGTGAGTCGCAATTGAATTCACTATTTTATATGGCTTCTGTCCATATGCAGCGTGAACTAGCTTTCGTAGCTCTCCGTCATTATCTCGAGGTTGAGATGGATGTATTACGTGATGTTAAAGAAAAATTGGAAGAATACAATCACACCTATGAATCAAATCAAATTACTCTTCATCTTTTTCGACAGGACTGGATTCGCAACAGTATGTATCAGATGGCTGGAATGCTATCCTCGTACTCTATTGATGATTTTAAATTTTCTTTTCCTGGAAGCACGGCGTTTATTATTGCATCGGGGCCATCGCTTCAGCAAGATATTGAGTGGGTTAAGCGAGTGCAACCTCATGCGCTTGTTATAGCAGCAGGCTCTAGTATTCAAGCACTAGTTAAAGAGGGAATACAGCCACATTTAGCGGTTACGCTGGATGGTGGTATTATCAATGATAAGGTGTTTTCTCAGCCTGGAACGCTGGAAGCACCACTATTATATGGGTCTACCTCTTATTATGGTATTACGGATCGCAAGCAGAAAGATACCATTCATTTTATATTAAGTAATGATCATATTTCGCAGCATTATTTAGGAATTGATCGCGCACAGGTGGCTATAACGGCGACACCAACCGTTGTAGGCTCTGCTATACAAGCGGCTGTATGGTTGGGGGCCCGACGTGTTGTACTGATGGGGCAGGATTTATCGTTTCCAGGTAATAAGTTCTACGCTGATGGAGTAGGACATATTGAAGCATCCCACAATGCATCCATCGTGGAGAAGGCACCACAGCAGGTATTGAACGTGCACGGTGGATATAATGCAACGAACGAAAGCTTCTTGTTTATGAAAGACGCATTAGAGAATTTGTTTGTAATCTTATCCAATATTGAATTCATTAATACGACTCGTAATGGGGCAGCGCTAGAGGGGACCATATGGAAGCCTATTGAGGAAGTATATGACATGATTGCTGATGAACATGTTGAGCGCGATGCCATAGCCAATATTCAACGTAATCAACCCTTTACTATAAATGATAATCGTATCGAAGAGGTTAAAGGGAAAATACAGCATACGCTCAATGATTTTTCTCAATTCAGGGAAGAATTGAAAGTCATGTTGAAAACGATTGGGAATATTAGAGAATGGAGCCGAATGAAGCCGCTGAAATGTCATAATGCGATTGTTGAAATTGAACAACGTTGGACCAGCATTGTAAGTAGAGATTGGTTTGTTCCTATTATAGAAACCATACTCCCACTGGAAATTGGTTTGTTTGACCAGCAACAACCTTTGATCGCTATAGAGCAAAATCTCTCTCGCAAAGCTGATATGATATATGAACATTTAGGAAAGCTAGCGAATGAGGTAGTGAGTAAAATTCCGATGCTTGAAGAGTTGTTTGTAGAATCGATTCGTAGAATAGATGATATAAAGAGTTAAAGGACAAGGGACGTGTTCAACATGCAGAAGAAAACCTACAAAGGGAAGAAGATATTAATCACAGGTGGAACGGGGACAATAGGGCGCCAACTGGTACAGAGACTTTTGAAAGACGAGCCGAGTGTAATTCGTATTTTCAGCCGTGATGAGCATAAGCAGTATGAAATGAATATCGATTTTCAGGCTCATTCTAATCAATTGCGTTATCTGATTGGTGATGTGAGGGATCAGCAAAGATTAATGAGGGCAATGGAGGATATTGATTATGTTTTCCATTTAGCCGCAATGAAGCACGTTCCTTCGTGTGAGTATAATCCGTTTGAGGCTGTACAAACCAATGTAATAGGTACACAAAATGTCATTCAGGCTGCACTAGAGAATGGAGTGAAAAAGGTTCTTTTCACAAGTACAGATAAGGCCATTTCTCCGACCAACACTTATGGCGCGACTAAATTAACCGCGGAGCGCCTGATTTCGGCTTCTGAATATCAAAAGGGTTCCAAGTCTACTGTGTTTTCTTCGGTTCGGTTCGGAAACGTGATGGGTTCTCGTGGTTCCGTTATCCCGCTATTTAAAAAACAAATTTTAGAAAATGGAGTAATTACCATTACCGATCCAGAGATGTTGAGATATATGATGACTCCTTCGCAGGCGATTGAGTTAATCCTGCAGGCTAATGAAGCAGCCCAGGGTGGTGAGGTATTTGTCCTGAAGATGCCAGTTGTGCGAATTGCGGATCTAGCGGAAGCGCTTATAGAGACGGTGTCGGAGAAATACAAGCTAAATGATAAAGTAGTTATTAAATATATCGGTCTCCGTCCTGGAGAAAAACGTTATGAGGAATTAATGACCATCGATGAACAGCTAGTTGCGTTGGAATCGGAAAATATGTTTATCATTCCATCTGCTTTTCAAGGGAAAAATCAATCTATAAACAAAGAGATTACTGAGTTAGAGATGAATCCCATTAATAAAGCGGTTGTTGTTGATTGGTTATATGATGAAAGTCTTATATAAGAATACAACAGAAAGTATGGGGACTTATGAATATTGTAGCGATCATTCAAGCAAGAATGGGATCTACTCGCCTACCAGGGAAAGTTAGCCTGGATTTACTGGGTGTAACAGTACTTGAGCGGGTTGTAGAAAGAATAAAGAAAGTAAAACAAATTAATAAAATTGTAGTGGCAACTACTGATTTAACGGCAGATGAAACAATAGTAAATCTGGCTCATAAAGCAGAGGTTGAAGTATATCGTGGTAGTGAAAGTGATGTTTTAAAACGCTACTATGAAGCGGCTGTCACATATAATGCGGATGTGATCATCCGCATTACTTCAGATTGTCCTGTTATAGATCCTGTGATTATTGATGAGCTAATCAAAAATTATATTATGGGTTCTTATGACTATGTCAGCAATACAATTGAACGTTCTTACCCAAGAGGATTGGATGCAGAAGTGTTTTCTTTTGCTTCTCTAGAAAAAGCACATCTAGAGGCGAAGAGTACGGAGCAAAGAGAACATGTGACACCCTATATTTACCAAAATCCAGATCGATTTTCTATGCTAAGTGTTACTTGTGCGAAAGATTACTCTAATTATCGCTGGACTTTGGACACAACTGAAGATTGGGAGCTAATTCAGCAAATATATACCTATTTTAAGGATTGGGACAGCTTTAATTGGCAGGATATTGTGGAACTAATGGAGACTCGCCCAGAAATTGCCCTTATTAACTCGCATGTGGAGCAGAAGAAGCTCAAGGGGGAAGAATGAAATTTTTGATTAGAGCGGATGCCTCTGTTGCAATCGGTACAGGACATGTGATGCGTTGTTTAGCCTTAGCAAAATCACTGATAATCTCAGGAAGAGAAGTGGTTTTTGTCTTTCAACAAATGCCTGATCACTTAGTTGAGCAAATTAAGCAGATTGGTTGCATTCCGTTCTATTTAAACAGCAAATATCCGGTAGGGTCAATTGAGGATGCTGTGTATGTAAGCTCAAAAGTCAATAATGCTTTTCAGAATGGCTTTGATTGGATGATTATTGATCATTATCAAATCAGTGATATATGGGAAAAAGAAATGTCTCGGATTGCTAAGAAACTTTTAGTAATTGATGATTTAGCTAATCGAGCGCACATCTGCAATATCCTTTTAGACCAAAATTTATATGAAATTTCTGATTCAAGATATAATGAATTAACGAATAATGCAAAACAATTGATAGGACCAAGTTATGCTTTGTTAAGAGATGAATTCCATCTGGAACGTCAGAAAGTTAAAACAAGAAGCGGTGCCATTCGACGGGTATTGGTCACTTTTGGAGGGACTGATCCTACTAATGAGACGCTGAAGTCTCTGTATGCGTTAGATAAAGAAGGGTTACTGGACAGCAATCTGGATTTTGATATACTAGTCGGTCAATCATATGCTCATCTCAATGAATTGAGAAAGATTGTTGATTCAAAAAAAAGGTTGAGTCTGCATATTCAATCCAATTCTGTTGCAGCTATTATGAATAAAGCTGATTTAGCCATTTGCTCTGGGGGGACCTTGACTTGGGAACGATATTGTATGGGCCTTCCGGGTTTGGTTATAGCGGTTGCTGAAAATCAGATTCATAATGCTATTATGGGAGAAAAGTTAGGGATAGACAGATTCTTGGGTTTCCACTCCGATGTTCACGATCTTGATATTGTTAACAATTTAAAGGATTATGAAGGTGACTTAAAGAACAATAGCTTAACAGCGTTTAATATTGTTGACGGCAGAGGGGTAGAGAAAGTAATTAAAAACTTGGAGGCTACTATATAGATAAGTGGGGATCATATGGAACTTCGAAGCGCGACCTTAAATGATTCGCTCATCATTTTTAATCTGAGAAATGATTTAGACACTAGAAAAAATTCATTTGTCACAGACGAGATTCCCTATGAAGAGCATAAACATTGGTTTGAAAAGTCATTAGATACCAAAACAAGAAAAATACTCATTGCTTATGAAAATGAAGTCTTAGTAGGAGTAATTAGGTTAGACTTAATGAATGACAATGAAGCGGTGATTAGCATAAATATTGATCCAAGTCTTAGACAAAAAGGATATGCTAAAAAAATACTATGCGAAATTGAAAGTTATACAACTTCTTGGAATAATGAAATAAAGATTCTGACTGCTTTGATAAAACCAAGTAATATTGCTTCAATTAAATTGTTTAATAAGAGCGGTTATGCTATGGTTTCGGAAAATAAGGAAGAAATAATAATGCATAAAGAACTTAGGGGGGACTGTCTTGACTGGATTTAAAATAATGAATAGGGAAATAAGCACAAATAATCGTCCCTTCATTATAGCGGAAATGTCAGGAAATCATAATCAATCATTGGATCGTGCCTTGCGTATTGTAGAAGCAGCAGCGGAGGCGGGAGTAGATGCTCTCAAAATCCAAACTTATACCGCTGAGACTATGACTCTTAATATAAGTTCAGGAGAGTTTTATATTAAGGATGAAGATAGTCTGTGGGAAGGTAAAAGCTTATATAATTTATATCAGGAAGCATATACGCCGTGGGAATGGCATGAACCTATTTTCAAGAGATGTAGTGAACTAGGGATTATAGGATTTAGTACTCCCTTTGATTCTACAGCGGTTGACTTTTTAGAATCACTTAATGTTCCAGCTTATAAAATAGCTTCATTTGAAAATACGGATATACCATTAATAAAAAAAGTAGCATCTACCGGTAAACCCGTGATCATTTCTACTGGAATGGCTTCTGTAGGGGAGTTAGAGGAAACGGTTCAAGCGGTGAGAGAAACAGGGAATAATCAAATTGTATTGTTAAAATGCACTAGTACTTATCCCGCATCACCTAAAAATACAAATATACGTACGATTCCTCATTTAAAGGATTTATTTAATACTCAAGTAGGGTTGTCTGATCACACTATGGGAGTGGGAGTTGCCGTTTCTAGTGTTGCGTTAGGTGCTACTGTAATTGAAAAGCATTTTACTTTGTCTAGAGCTGATGGTGGAGTGGATTCAACGTTTTCGTTGGAACCAGAAGAAATGAAGTCACTAGTTATGGAAACTGAAAGAGCTTGGCAATCTCTCGGAGGTATCTCATATGGAGCGACAGATGCAGAAAAAGCTTCTCTTCAATTCCGAAGATCATTATATATCTCTGAAGACTTGCAGGCGGGAGATATTCTCACAGATAAGAATGTGAGGGCGATACGTCCAGGTTATGGTCTCCCGCCTAAATATATAGATCAGTTATTAGGAAAACCAGTTCGTAAGAATGTATTAAAAGGGACGCCTATCAGTTGGGATATCTTATGAATTCAAAAAATAAAGGAGGATAAAGTATGAATATTCTACTCACTGGTGGCGCTGGTTTCATTGGGCGTTGGGTCGGCAAGCGTCTGCTGGAGGATGGGCATCAGCTTTGGATTGTCGACGATTTGTCGAATGGACGCGAGGAGAATTTGTCGGAATTGGTCGAACATAGCAACTTCAAGGCATTCATCAAAGGGAGTATTTTGGATGAAGCGCTGTTGGAACAGTTGTTTGAAGAGCATTCGTTTGAAATTTGCTACCATTTGGGAGCTTCTATAAATGTACAGGATTCTATTGATGATCCACGCACTACTTTTAATAATGATACGGTAGGAACTTTCGTAATCTTGGAGCAGTGCCGCAAGCACCACACCAAGGTAGTTTTTATGAGTACATGTATGGTATATGACCGCTGTAGCGACGATCAAGGTATTAATGAGCTACATCCTACCAAACCTGCTTCTCCTTATGCAGGAGCAAAGGTAGCTGCTGAGAATATGGTACTGTCCTATTATTTCGCTTATGGTTTACCGACCGTGGTTATTCGTCCATTTAATACGTACGGCCCTTTTCAAAAGACAGGCGGTGAAGGTGGCGTAGTTGCGATTTTTATTAAAAACCACTTGGAAGGTAAAAATCTTAATATCTATGGAGAAGGGACACAAACCCGTGATCTTCTGTATGTTGAGGATTGCGCTCGCTTCGTTGTAGAGACAGGCTTTAGCGATCGTGTCAACGGTCAGATTGTCAATGCGGGATTGGGGCAAGATATTTCTGTGAATGATCTAGCGTTGCTTATTAGTGGGGACTCGTCGCGTATCAAGCATGTGGAGCATATCCATCCGCAAAGTGAAATTCAAAAGCTTCTGTGTAACTCGACGAAGGCGAAGGAGTTACTTGGTTGGGAACCGCGTATTAGTTTGGAAGAAGGTATCCGGCGTACGGCGGTATGGATTCGTGAGAGCGGCATGATCTAGTTTGGTTCAAGTATAGAGGGGGTTAACAGGATGTCCAATGATGTAATATCTGGACCTGTGCGTGATACGCTGCTGCCCTATGGACAGCAATGGATTGACGATGAAGATATTCAAGCTGTAGTGGATGTACTCCGTAGCGGGTTTGTTACACAGGGGCCTGTGATTCAGCAGTTTGAGAGCAAGGTTGCTGAGTATGTAGGAGCCAAGTATGCAGTGGCGTTCACCAACGGAACTGCTGCACTGCATGGGGCATGCTTTGCCGCAGGAATCGGAAAAGGTGATGAGGTCATCACGACGCCGCTTACGTTCCTCGCTAGTAGTAACTGCGTGTTATACCAAGGAGGAACACCGGTGTTTGCTGACATTGATATGCATACCTACAACATTGATGCGGACCGGATTGCAGAGCGGATTACCAAGCATACTCGGGCGGTCATTGCTGTCGATTTTACGGGTCAGCCAGCTGAACTCGACAAGATATCGATGCTGTGCCGAGATCATGGGCTGGTATTCATTGAGGATGCGGCTCATTCTTTGGGTGCAGATTACCAAGGGAGCAAAGTCGGTTCATGGGCAGATATGACCATGTTCAGTTTCCATCCAGTCAAGCATATTACGACAGGCGAGGGTGGCATCATTGCGACGAATTCTGAGGAATTTTATCGAAAGTTGTTACTGTTCCGTAGTCATGGTATGACACGCGATCCGCAGGAGTTGACAAAAAACGACGGTCCTTGGTATTACGAAATGCAGGAACTGGGATATAACTATCGTATGACAGATATCCAGGCTGCATTAGGTCATTCCCAGATGGACAAGCTGGATGCATTTGTAGAGAAGCGTCGCACGATTGCTCGGGCGTACAATGAAGCTTTGAGTGAGTTGACTGGGATTGTCCTTCCTGAGCAGCTTGCCGGGGGTTACTCCAGCTGGCATTTATACGTAATTCGTTGGCAACCGGAGCATTTTAATGCAGACCGAAAAATGATATTTGAGGCCCTACGGTCTGAGAATATTGGTGTAAATGTGCATTATATTCCTGTTTATCTACAACCTTATTACCAACACCTCGGATACGAGGAGGGGTTGTGCCCGAACGCAGAGGAGTATTATCATACAGCGTTAACACTCCCTCTCTTTCCTAAGATGACAGATCAGGATGTACAGGATGTAATTCAGGCGGTTCGTAAGGTATGGACTAGATACACAAGATAGGTTGCTGAAGAAAATGTAACAAAGTGAGACCTTTACTTTAGTTATAGGGAAAATTTATTTTAATTTTTTGATTCAAATTAATTTGTAAAGGGTAAAGGAGCTGAAAAGCTCCTTTATTTTTATATATACTACCTTGACTAAGTCAATACCTAACCACAATTTGTGGTAAAAAAATGAATGAAAACATTATCAATTCCAATTGACAATGGATAACTTTGGGTGGTATAGTCGGAAATGTGGGCGAGAGCTTCACTTCATTTGATGACGAAGGGAATGTTAGTGCATGCAAGGTAAAGTAAAATGGTTTAACGCAGAAAAAGGTTATGGTTTCATTGAAACGTCTGACGGCGGCGACGTATTTGTACATTTTTCCGCAATTCAAACAGAAGGCTTCAAAACACTTGAAGAAGGACAAGACGTGGAGTTCGACATTGTCGAAGGCGCACGTGGACCACAAGCCGCTAACGTAACCAAATTATAATCATCCCCGGCATAGCCGACCTACATAATTGGTAAGATGGTTAGCAATGGATAACGCGCTAGCAACTGCCCTGGAAAATATTCCAGGGCTTTTTTATGTTTTCTAATTACATAAAAAGGCCCCTTACCCGATGGTAAGGAGCTCGACACAATAGAACTTTTACTCTAGAGAACCATCAAAGTCAGCCATCTCCACAAAAATGGTATTGGAAGAGGCAGATTGTTTCTCTATGCTTCCGTTTGGATAGCGGAATTGATAGCGCAGGATGACCTGGGCGATCAGATACGCGCGGAGCGCAGATTCGATGTCGAAAGAAAAGACGATGACGGCTTTGTGGTCTGGGTCAAGCCGACCTAACGGAATACCTTGGAGCAGGTTAGGATGCGGAAGCGGCACAGAATTCACGGTGACGGTTCTCAGTACAAGGAAATCTTCGGCTGCGAATGGTGCAGTGAGCAAGAGCTCTTCCAGCGGAGTATTGCCGATGTTTTCCACATGGACGGTGAAGGATAGGGTGTCTTCTTGGCCGACACGCAGAGCGCTGGAGCTAAGTGTAAGTTTAGGGATGGCTGCAATAACGGTCACGCCGACGGTGTTGGTTTGGGTTGTTTCCTGGATGGTCTCTCCTCCACTACGACGTGAGGTATATTCGATGGTGGCTTGGTTGCTGAATGTTCCCTCTGCTGGTGCTTCACGAATTTGCGCCTGGAGCGTAAGGGTGAGCGTCTCCCCTGGTGCAATATCCGGGAGCGTGATACCTGCAGCGGGATTAGCGCCTGACTGTGCTTTTTCTTGGATAGTAAGGCTGTTGGGTACATAAATGAGTCCATGCGGCAACGGGTCTGTGAACAGCGGATACTGCGCTGGGATTCCTCCTTTGTTTGTAATCTGTATGGTGAAGGTGAGTGTGTCACCTATAGAGGCATCCGTGGTATTCACCTTTTTAACTAATTCGAGCAGTGGGAATACAACTGGGATGGTAACGGTATTCGTAGTTAATGTCCCTGATACGACTCTTCCTCCAGGTAACGTAAACGAGTAGGCAAGGGCAGCTTGATTTACGACGTAGCCAGATGGAGGCGTCTCCGATACGGTCACTTGATAAGTCAGTGTCAATGACTGTCCAGGTTCCACAGACCCCAGACTAACACCAACAGCAGGATCGGCTCCCGACAGTGATTGACCGTTCAACTGTATGCTGTCAGGAATCAATAGAGTCCCGGCAGGAATGAAATTTTGCAGTGTAACTTCGGATGTTACGTTGCCAAAGTTGTTGAGCAGTACCGTATAAGTAAGGCTTTCTCCTGCGATGGCCTCCGTATTTTCCGTAGAGATACTTGCGGCAAGCTGTGGATCGAAAACGGCTACAGTCACGGTGTTGCTGGTGACATCGCTCGCACCGTCACTGCCAGCATATTGAAGCCGTACACTATTGTTTAGACGTCCTCCGAGAGGCAGAGACTGAACGTTCACGCTGTAGGATACATCAATTGTCTGTCCCGCCTGTAAGCTGCCGATAAATAATGGTTCACCTGGCTTGCTAGAAGCAGGTGGAGAACCGTTAATTTTCAAGCTGTCCGGGTTTATGATGGTTCCAATCGGTACGTAATCGGCTAACACTACATCAGTAATGACTGAGCCTCCATCGTTAAAAAGGGTCAGCTGATAAGGCACAGCATCGCCTAATGCGACAGTAGATACTGTTGTGCGTAGCACAGCTGACAAGGCTCCTTTAGCAGTAGGGGCTACTTTAACCGAGACAGAAGGTGAAGCAGTTACCAGATTCGTGCTTCGTCCGTCCGGCAGCTGGTAGGAGTAAGCTAGCGCAGCTTGATTCACCAGTGTGCCAGACTCGGAGGCACGAACGACAAGCGCGGAGAAGACGGTAGTCGTTTTTTCTCCTGGTGCGATGCTACCTAGGGCAATGCCTTGCCCTGGACTGACCCCATATTGAGGGATTCCATTAACCGAAACAGAGCCAGCAACAAAAGAAAGCTCCGATGGCAATGAGTCCGTCAACAAGCTAAAGGCACCGATATTTCCCGTATTTTCTGCGACGATGGAATAGGTGATGCTTTGGCCTGGCTGTACGCTCTCCGTGCTGGCTATTTTCGTCAGTTTCACCACAGGCTGAAGTAAGGCAATGGTGACAGCGTTGGACAAAACGGCACTCGCTTCTTCACCATTTGAGAGTAACAAGCGCGCCTGATTCGTACGTGGTCCTGGCTGTTCTGTCGCTGTGATACGGACATCAAAGGATATGACAGTCTTGGTATTCGCTTCTAACGGTGGCAAAGATATGCCAGTGCCGGGATCGCTTTCTGCCACCGTAGATCCATTAATCTGAACTGAGCCTGTAATAAACTCGATGTCCTCTGGCAAAGTATCCAGCAAACGGGCATCTTGTACGGTATTCGTATCTTCGTTGAGGATCACGAGTTCATACGTCAAGGTATCGCCAGTAGTGGCGAAAGGTGAGCTTACGCTTTTACTTAATGTGATGTCTAGGGATGAAACGGCAACCTCAACGATGTTGGATAAATGGAAACCGCCTGTCTCTCGGCCATCTGGTGCATTAAAGCGATAGCCTACCTCAGCCTGATCCACCAGCAGTACGGTTACAGGGATGGAAGATACCAGCACTTGGAAAGTGACGGTTGCCGATTGTCCTGGTGGTATGGCGGGAGTCGGGATGCCGGGAACTGGGCTTGCACCGGGAGCAGCAATACCGTTAATCGACACTGTATTCGGAAGGAATAGAGAGCCGTCCGGAATATTGTCACTTACAGTAGTCGAGGCTGCAATGTTACCCGTGTTGGATACGACAATCGTGTAAGTGATGATGTCTCCGATTGTGGCATTATTGGTACTGCTTGTTTTGACTGCTGTCAGGATCGGCTGGAAGACTGGAATGGTTACTACATTAGATGTTGAGCTGCCAGTAAATACTCCGCTGGTAAAGCTAACGGATGCCTGATTAGTTAATTGTGCTGGTGTTGGCAAGAAGTCGACTCGAACCTGGAACGTAACGGTAGTAACAGCTCCTGGAGCGAGCGTACCGATGGCAATACCAAAGCCAGGGTTTCCATCAGGGAAGGAAGTGCCGTTTATGGTAACACTGCCATTTACAAAGGAGCTTCCCGCCGCAATCATATCTGAAACCACTATATTATTGGCTGTACTGATCCCATTGTTGGAGACAGCCAGTGTGTAGGTGATGATATCGCCAATAATGGCGTCGGTAGCTGCCGTTCCTTTGACGATGCTAACGTCTGGTGAGGATACAGAGATACTAACTGAATTGGATACCGCAGATCCGGATACAGTTCTGCCATCTGGTGGTTGGAAAGTGAATGAGCCTGATGCCTGATCGACCAGCACCTGTGGATTAGGCAGTGTATTGATAATGGTTTGGAACGTTACGGATACCGTTCCGCCTGGCAACACGGATCCAACTGGAACGCCAGTTTCGATGGACAACCCAGGTTGCGGACTGCCAGCAATGCTGACACTGTTGGCAAGGAAAGTCGATCCGGCCGGGATGTTATCGCTGATGGTAAGCGCTGCTGCAATATTGCCGCTATTCATGGCTGTAATCGTGTAGGTCAGTGTATCGCCGACGGAGGCGTTAAGAGTGCTGGATGCTTTAGTAATTGCAATTAACGGTTGGAACACAGGTACGATGAGTGGATCGGAAAAGGCAGTGCCAGTGAACGTTCCGCTAGTAAACGTGACGGCTGCAATATCTGTGAGCAGTGGTGGCTGCGGCAAAGACTGGACAGTTGTCTGGAAACTGACGACGAATGTATTTCCAGGTGCGACGTTTCCGATGGCAATTCCAGCAACCGGAGAGGCATTAGGGAAGGCTACTCCGTCGATTAGGACACTGCCCGGAACGAAGGAGGTACCTGCAGGAATTGTATCGGTTACAACAGTATCTGTGACTGAATCCACGCCACTATTCGTGATGCTCAGTGTATATCTGATCGTATCTCCGACTACAGCGGCTGCCAGGCTGGATGTTTTAATCACCTGAATATTAGGTGCAGATACAGCAATGTTGACTGTATTCGATGTGACAGAACCGCTCAGTACTCTACCGTCAGGTGGTGAGTAGGTAAAGTCCGCTTGCCCTTGGTCGGTCAATATAGGCGGAGTTGGCAGAGACGAGACGATGGTTTGGAAACTCACTGTAATACTGCCTGAAGGGGCCAGTGATCCGAGCGTTATGCCTGTAACTGGCGAAGCCCCCGGGACAAGGATGCCGTTAACGACTACGCTGTTAGGCAGTAGTTCAGAACCTGCGGGGATGTTATCCGACAGCACAGGTATAACGGCAATATTTCCGGTATTAGTTAGCGTCAGGGTATAGACCAATGTTGATCCGATCTGTGTGTTAACGGTATTGACGGTTTTGGTCAGGCCGATGATCGGCTGATAAACGGGCAAGGTAACCGGATCGGATTGCGAAGACGAGGTCAACGCGCCTGAAGTAAAGCTGACGGTCGCTTGATTGGTTATTTGCGGCGGTTGCGGCAGACTAACGACGGAGACCTGGAATGTAACTGCAGCCGAACCACCTACAGCAATGGTGCCCACAGGGATACCGGAGCTTGGCGACGCAGCAGGTACCGAAGTTCCATTCACGGTTACGCTACCCGGAACAAAGCTGGTGCCAGGCGGCAGTTGATCAGATACAACGGCATTGATGACTTGACTGATTCCGTTATTCGTAGCAATCACAGTATACGTAATGGTATCTCCGACTACGGCATCTGTAGCGGAGGCTGTTTTGATAACGTCCACGTCTGGTGAAGAGACCGAGACGGTCACGGACGGAGATACTGCACTTCCAGTCAGGACACGACCATCTGGAGGTTGATAGCTGTAAGCTGCAGTCGCCTGATTGACCAATGTACCTGATGCGGGCAGTGAGGTAATGACTGCCTGAAAGGTCAGAGTGACGGTCGTAGCTGCACCTATGATACCTAATGGAATCCCAACACTTGGATCTGAGCCAGGTGCGGCGGTGCCATTGATCACTACACTATTAGGGATAAAGGCAGCCCCTGCCGGGATGGGATCACTAAGGACGGTATCTGCACCGATGTTTCCAGAGTTTGTAACGGAGAATGTATAGGTTACCGTATCTCCAACCGTAGCTCTTCCCGTTCCCGCGCTTTTAGTTACAGTGACGATCGGTTGATACACAGGGATGGTAACGGGATTGGATACCGAAAATCCGTTAAATGCACCTGAAGTAAAGCTGACGGTCGCTTCATTGGTAATGGACGCTGGCGAAGGCAGTGATTGTACGTTAAGCAAAAAGCGAATGGTGGCTCCGCCGCCAGCTCCAAGCGTTCCGACAGGAATGCCATTTTGCGGGTTGGCTGTAACAACAGGAGTACCATTAATTGTAACGCTGCCCGGGACAAAGGCGGTTCCAAAAGGAATGGTATCCGTGACGATTACGCTAGTAACAGGATCGAGTCCGTTATTGAACGCAGTTATGACAAATGGGACAGAATCACCCACGACAGCGACAGCCACATCAGCTGCCTTCGTGACTGTTACATTCGGTGACGAGATCGGAATGGATACAGGCAGGGCCGCTCCGCTTCCGCTCAGCGTTCGTCCATCTGGCAATTGGAACGTGTAGTTCACAGTTGCCTGGTTGGTCAGTATGGAGCCAGGTGGTACCGATATGACCACGGCGCTAAACGACACGGTTACCGTCGCACCTGGGGCAACCGAACCAATATTGATCCCTGTAATCGGGTCTGCTCCGGGAATAGGCGCACCGTTGACCAGTACACTATTTTGATTCAGGCTAAGCGAGCTGGACAATAGATCAAGCACGACCGTTTCAGCAGGCGCGTTGCCGGTATTGGTTACAGTAATGAAAAAACCAAGTGTATTCCCTACGGTAGCACGATCCGCACTGAGGGTATTGGTCACATTCAAAATCGGCTGCAATACAGGCAGGCTGACCGTATTAGAGGCGGATTGACCTGCGAAAGCCCCCGAGTTAAAGGAGACAGTCGCCTGATCTGTTGACAAACCTGATGCCGGCAAGGATGTTACCGTTGCCTGGAAGGTGACCGTTACTGAGCTGGCAGCAGGGATAGTACCTACGGATACGCCTGTGGCGATGTTGGCTCCCGGTATAGTGACACCATTGACTTGTACGGAGTTAGGTATAAAAGTAGTGCCATCAGCAATCGGGTCGATAAAGACCGTCCCTGTTACGGGTGTAATGCCGCTATTTGCTGCGTTAATGGTATACGTAATGGTATCGCCGAAGGCAACAGAGGTCTGATTGACCGTTTTGGTCACGGTGACATTCGGATTGGATACGGGAATGAACACCGGATTCGATTGTACGCTTCCATTTAATGTCCTACCGTCAGGCGGCTGGAAGGTGAATGTGGCCGAACCTTGATTTAATAGACCCAGTCCAGCAGGGACAGCGTTAATGACCACTTGAAAGGTAAGAGCGACAGAAGCTCCCGCTGCAATGTTTCCGACCAATACTCCTGATTGGGGATTGGCTCCAGCAACAGGCAGACCGTTCACGGTGACACTATTCGGTATAAAGGAGGAACCAGATGGAATGGCATCGGTGAATGTGGCGGCCGCTGCTAGATTACCTGTATTTTGGGCGGTGAGTGTATAGACTATGGTGTCGCCTACCGTTGCTTGACTCGTATTTGCAGTTTTAACAAGACTGACAATAGGCTGGTAAACAGGGATGACAACTGTGTTGGAGAGTGATGTGAAATTCAGTGTACCGCTGGTAAAAGAAACTGTAGCCTGATCACTCAGTTGAGGTGGGTCAGGCAGGCTGTTGACAGACACGGAAAAGGTGACGGTTGTTGACGCTCCAGCAGCGATGGAACCGATTGGGATCCCTGTTAAGGGGCTGGCTGACGGCAATGTCGTTCCATTTACAATAACCGAGCCAGGAACAAAAGTGGAGCCTGTAGGAATGGTATCGGTTACGCGAACATTTGTTACGGTTTCGATGCCACTATTGGTAGCTGTAATGGTATAGGTTATCGTATCCCCAGGAACGGCATCAGCTACCGAGGCGCTTTTGCTTACCTGTACATTGGGTGACGATACAGGGATTGTGACGATATTGGACGAAACATTGCCGTTAACAATCCGGCCATCCGGCGGTTGAAAGGAAAAGCTGATATTCGCCTGGTCGGTGAGTTGGGGAGGTAAAGGCACGGAAGTAATCACCACCTGAAAAGTTGTTTGAGTCGCGGCTCCAGGTACAATGGAGCCAATAGACAGACCTGCTTCGGGACTGGCACCGGGAACAGGAACACCGTTGACGATCACACTGTTCGGTACCAGTGTTGAGCCTGCGGGAATATTGTCTGTCAATGTGGCAGCAGCAGCAATGTTACCATTGTTGGTCACCGCCACAGAATACGTTACGATATCGCCAACCGTTGCCTGTATGGGATCTACAGTTTTACTGACAGTTAGCACTGGGGCATTGACGGCTACCGTCACCGGGTTAGATACTGATACGCCTGTAAAAGCACCGCTGGTGTAGCTGGCACGCGATTGATTGGTGAGCTGCGGCGGACTTGGTAATGGGGAGGATACCGTTACCCTGAAAGTGATCGTAGCTCCCCCTCCAGCGGCAATGCTCCCAATTACGATACCTAAAGAAGGATCTCCACTGGCTATTGTGGAGCCATTCAGCGTTACGCTACCCGCAGTGAATTGAGAGCCGGCCGGGATAGGATCGGAAACGACCACATTGCTCACGGTCTGAATTCCGTTGTTGAGTACAGTCAGGGTGTATAACACCGAATCACCCGGAATGGCGGTGGAACGGTCTGCAGTCTTCGAAATGGACACATTCGGCGCTGACACAGGAATGGATAACACGTTGGACGATGTGCTATCTGTTCGCACTCGCCCATCGGGCAACGTAAAGGAAATGGCGGCGGTGGCCTGGTCTGTCAGTTGGGATGGTGTTGGAAGAGAAGCCACTACAGTTTGGAATGTCAGTGTGATAGGGCTTTGCGGCGACACGGTTCCGATGAAAATACCTGCTGCTGGACTGGCTCCGGGCTGACTAACGCCATTAATTACCACGCTGTTCTCCATAAATGTGGACCCGGCAGGAATAGCATCCGTCAGCGTTACAGAAGCATTATAGTTGCCGCTGTTCGTGACTAACAATGTGTACAGAATCGTGTCGCCTATCGTAGCTGCTGTTGTATTTGCAGATTTGGCCACACTGATGCGAGGCTGATAAACCGGCACAGAGACGGTATTTGTCTGGGATGTTCCGGTAAAAGCACCACTAGTGAAACTGACACTGGCTGTGTTTTGCAGCGGCTGCACGGATGGAACGGCATTGACCAGCACAGCATAGGACACCTGCACGGATGCGCCTGCGCCAATGGTGCCGACTGGAATGCCACTTCTTGGGTCGGCTGTGCTCACAGGTGAACCACCGACGGTTACGCTTCCGGGTACAAATGACACGCTGCCGGGGAGTGGATCGGTAATCACGGTGTTTGTGATGGGGTCAATTCCGTTATTAACGGCGTTCACGCTGTAGGTCAGCGTTTCGCCAACACTAACGGATGTGAATCCCGCAGACTTGGTTACTGCTACGTTGGGAAGCGAAATCGATACGGAAACAATATTGGAGAGAAGCGAGCCCGACAGGGTTCTTCCGTCTTGCAACTGATATGAATATTGGAGTAGGCCCTGATCGTTTAATCCACCCCCGGGTGGTAGGGAATCCACTGTTGTCCGGAATGAGACTGTAATTTGTGCACCAGGGCTTACGGTGCCCACTGAAATTCCCGTATTAGGATTGGCGCCTGGCACCGAGGACCCGCCGACAATGACGCTTCCGGGAATAAAGGTGGAGCCTGTCGGTACAGTTTCCGTCAAGGTCGTGTTTAATACGGCAGTTCCGGTATTAGCGATGAGAAATGAATAAGTAATCGTCCCGCCAACGCTGGCACGGTTGGAGCTGGCGCTTTTGGTAATCGTCGGCGCTGCAATAACGACAGGTATGGTTACAAGATTGGACAAAGATGATCCGGTAAAGGCCCCGGAAGTGAAGCTGACAGTTGCACGATTGTTGATCTGTGCAGGAGAAGGCAGAGAATTAATGGCTGCTCGAAATACAACCGTAACCGATGCGCCTGGAGCTAAAGTGCCGATCGGAATACCATTCACAGGTGTAGCAGTCGCAGAAGCAGTTCCGTTCACGGTGACGCTACCAGGTACAAAGGCAACTCCGCTTGGCAGCGGATCGGTAACGACTACATTGGTCACATTGGCGATTCCGTTGTTTGTGGCGGTTATGGTAAATTGAACAGTCTCTCCGACTGCGGCTGCCGCCAGGGAAGAGGCTTTTGTCACGGTCACATTTGGTGAGGATACGGGAATGGTGAGCGTGTTGGACGTCCCGCTTCCGTTCAATACACGTCCGTCAGGCGGTGTGAAGGTATACGTGTAAGCCGCCTGATCGGTCAAATTACCAGAGGCGGGAACCGCGTTGACAAGGGCCTGGAAGGTCACGGGTATAGTAGCACCTGTATTAATCGTTCCTACTGAAAAACCAGTAGCGGGATTGGCAGCAGGCACGGAAGAACCACCAATGGTCACACTGCCCAGTATGAAGGATGATCCGGCGGGAATGCTCTCCGAAAAGCTGAGATTTGCAGCAATGCTGCCCGTGTTGGATATCTGAAACGTGTACGTAATCGTATCTCCAACTGTAGCAGCCGTTGTATTGGCACTTTTAACAATCCCAATAACAGGTTGGTAGATCGGTGTACTGGCAGTGTTGGACGGAACGTTGCCAGAAATGACAGGTCCTCCAGGCACGGTTTGAAAGGAAAAGGATGCCGATGCTTGATTGCCCAGCTGGGTGTTTGCTGGCAATGAAGTAACGGTTGCACGGAATGTAATGGTCACCGTGGAAGCAGGAGCTACACTGCCCACTGTGATACCTGTAGCGGGATTGGCTGTTGGCTGGGCTGTGCCCGCGACAACAACACTACCGGGTACGAAGGTAGCCCCGGCTGGTATGGTATCGGTAAGTACTGTGTTGGAAGCACTGACGAGCCCCGTATTCGAAATGTTAACCGTATAGGTCACTGTATCGCCAATAACTAAGCCTGTAGAGCTGGCAGTTTTGGTCAGGGTCACCAGCGGAGCATTGATATCAATTTGAATGGCATTGGCATTTACAGTATAAATGTCGCCATTTGTTGTCAGCTGGAGGACACCTGTGGTTTGGCTGTTGAGCAGCGTGGAGGAAATATCGACATTGGTAATGTCCCAACCTTGCCGTCCGCCCGTCACCTGCGTTCCAGGTGCCCCATTCACGGCATTAGTTGTACCGAAGGTCCCGGTCGTGACCAATGTACCGTCGTCTCCGTTTATTTGGGAAGCGAAAAAATTAGTCGAAAAATTATTAGGCCCAGACAGCGCAGTCAAACTGGATGTGGTAGGTCCAAACAACGCACGGTCACCCGTAATGTCCACATCACCCTCTTGGGCGCTAATCAGCGCCCTACCGCGCAAAGTCCCCTGTACGGGCGTGGCAAAGCCGCTCACCACCACATTGACCGAGCCTGTAGCGGTACTGACCCCTTCACCACCAACACGTAGCGACAGGTTGCGGAAGGGCAGAGACGGGTTATTGTACACCACGGCCAGCGTCCATCCGGCATGATTGGTGTTGGTGGAATCGGGAACCGTGATGGTGCCCGTAACATTTCCGACCGTGTATGCCCCTGCACCGCCTTGAATGACCAGATTTGTGACATTCGCTGTTCTCACATAGGTACTGAGACTGGTGACGTTAACTGATGTTGCCGATTCAGGGCTGACCGTAGTAGATAAAGCAGGTGTCTGAAATGTGACCGGGTTGCTGGCGCTGGACAATACATTGGTACTGCCGTTGGCATAACTTCCTCCCCAAATAAGCTCAGCATACAGCACCGTACTGCCCGCAGGGAGCACAAGGAATGCTGTCGATGAGTTACTGGTAAAGGTAGAAGTCGTGCCAAATGGATACGTACCGAAGCGAGAGGCTGTATTAGTTGTGATGAACGCGCCAATGCTGGTCGCTGTTCCCGGCACTCCTACCGAATTAGAGCGTGCCAGCCCAAGTGTATTCCCTATAAAGGTGACAGCCCCCGTCTGGTTCGTTACGTAACGCTGAATAAAAGCCATGGATTAGCTTCCTACTTTCCATCTCTTCCAAATCCGTTATCTAAGGATCTCCGTATAGGAAGAGCCAGCTAGGCTGGGTGTAATAATCCTTTCGTATAAATTGCCTGCGTTATAACCAGGCCTTGCATACCGCACAAGCCCATGTACCTAATCCAGCGGGAAAAGCCCACCCCCTTTTTCGATAAAATCGCTTAGCATGAAGCCCAAAATAGTTGTTTGGCATGACTTCAGCCGGGCAATATTTATATATGCACTCATTATTCACATATGTATGCAAGTCAATTTTAAACATACCTGTTTTCAAAGAATGACGTTATCGGAAGCGTTTTAGCGAAAAAAGAAGAATTTTGTAAAATAGCTTCGAATGTTGGTCTCTTTTTTTACTTGGCGTTAACATATGTGCTATACTGAAGGAGCAAAGGAGGCGTGCCCTATGAACTTAACAGTACGAGGTCAACAGATCGAGGTTACCGACGCTTTGAAGGACTACGTTGATAAGAAATTCAGCAGACTTGAAAAGTATTTCGATGCACCCCCGACGTCTGATGGAAGTGTAACGTTAAGCACAACCAGAGATTTGCACACTGTAGAAGTAACCATTCCTTTGCCGGGGCTTGTACTCCGTGCCGAAGACGAGAGCGATGACATGTATTCATCCATTGATGCCGTGGTAGACAAGCTTGAACGGCAAATTCGCAAGCACAAAACCAAGCTAAACCGAAAATTCCGTCAGGAAGGCAGTTTGAAAACCCTTTTTGTGGAAGATCCGGCAGGTGGCGTGGCTGTTGCTGAAGATGAGGATGTAGAACTGGATGAGCTGGAAGTCGTCCGCACCAAGCGTTTCTTATTGAAACCTATGGATGTGGAAGAAGCTATTCTTCAAATGAACATGGTTGGACATAATTTCTTTGTGTTTTCCAATATTGACAACGAAGAAGTTAACGTAGTTTACAAGCGCAATGATGGTAAATACGGTCTGATCGAACGGGAATAGCCTATGAAGTAGGAACTTTTCACATTTTAAAATGAATAGAACAATTTCGATTGAAGCATGCTTCATGGATATTAGGAAAATGAAAACAACACGAGCCTTATCCTTGCGAACCTGGCGGGATAGGGCTCTTTTATATGTTTTTTTTGTAAATGTAAGGAAATTTCAATTTGGATAAGCGTAACTAAGTTGTGTATTTCGTGCGTCAATTGTTTTGGTATCTTTAACCGGATGCAAATCTGGAGGCTGCTTGTGTTGCGGCATGTCCTACAAACTGTTACAATTTATGCAAAGAACATCGCACGATGGGCTGGTACAGCCGGGCCTGTCAAACATATCGGGAATCAATTTCATCATGGACCCTTTCTTATTGTGAAATTGATTCTATTAATTGTTTTGCGCGAAAGGGGTAAACCATGCTAGGAATTGTTAAGAAAATCTTCGGAGATACCAATGAACGTGACGTCAAGCGTTTAATGAAGACGGTTGAACTGATCAATAAGATAGAGCCGGATTTCGAAAAGCTCTCGGATGAGGAGTTGCAAGCGAAGACGGCAGAATTTAAAGCTCGGGTCGAACAAGGGACTACGGCTGAAGAGATTTTGCCGGAAGCTTTTGCAACGGTTCGCGAAGCGTCCAAGCGGGTGCTGGGTAAACGTCATTATGACGTACAGATGCTCGGCGGTATTGCGCTGCATGAAGGTAAAATTGCCGAGATGAAAACCGGTGAAGGTAAAACACTGGTAGGAACACTGCCGGTTTATTTGAATGCTCTGTTGGGCAAGGGTGTGCACGTGGTTACGGTCAATGACTATTTGGCGCAACGTGACAGCGGAGAAATGGGACAAATTTATAACTTCCTGGGAATGTCTGTAGGGCTGAATTTGGCCAACATGGATCATGGCGCCAAGCAGGCAGCCTATGCTTGTGACATCACGTACGGTACAAACAACGAGTTCGGGTTCGATTATCTGCGCGATAATATGGTGCTTTACAAAGAGCAGATGGTACAACGTCCGTTGTACTTCTGTATCATTGATGAAGTGGATTCCATTCTCGTCGATGAAGCCCGTACGCCATTGATTATTTCAGGACAAGCTCAGAAATCGACAGAGCTGTATTTTGCGGCTGATCGTTTTGTGAAGAGCCTGAATGTTGAAGAAGATTACACGCTGGATATTAAGGTGAAGTCGGTTGCTTTGACCGAAAACGGCGTATCCAAAGCTGAAAATTTCTTTGGTCTTGAAAACTTGTACGATCAGGAAAGTGTTACAATCAATCACCACATTGTACAGGCATTGAAGGCTAACGCTATTATGCGTTTGGATGTGGACTATGTCGTAGCTGACGGTGAAGTTCTGATTGTCGATGAGTTTACAGGTCGTCTGATGGCTGGACGCCGCTATAGTGATGGTCTGCATCAAGCTATTGAAGCGAAGGAAAACATCATTGTACAAAATGAAAGCATGACGCTGGCGACGATTACATTCCAAAACTATTTCCGTATGTACCGCAAATTGGCGGGTATGACGGGTACAGCTAAAACAGAAGAAGAAGAATTTAAGAAAATATATGGTCTGGAAGTACTTCAAATTCCAACGAATCGGCCTAACCAGCGTGTAGATATGCCTGACGTTGTATACAAGAGTGTAAAAGGCAAATTCCATGCAGTGGTGGATGAAATCCTGGAGCGTAACAAAAAGAACCAGCCGATATTAGTAGGTACGGTTTCTATTGAAAACTCGGAGCTTCTTTCTGAAATGTTGAAACGCAAAGGCGTTCGTCACAAAGTGCTTAACGCCAAGTATCATGCTGAGGAAGCTGAGATTATTTCCCGTGCAGGTGAGGCTGGCGCAGTAACCATCGCTACCAACATGGCTGGACGTGGTACTGACATCGTACTGGGCGAAGGCGTATCAGAACTCGGTGGTTTGCACATCATCGGTACAGAACGTCATGAATCCCGTCGTATTGATAATCAGCTTCGCGGACGTGCAGGACGTCAGGGTGATCCGGGCTCCACACAGTTTTACTTATCGTTGGGCGATGAGTTAATGAAGCGTTTTGGTGCGGACAACGTACTGAATATGATGGAGCGTTTGGGCTTCGAGGAAGACCAACCTATCGAGAGCCGTATGATTACACGTGCTATCGAATCAGCTCAAAAACGCGTCGAAGGCAACAACTTTGATCAGCGTAAAGTCGTTCTTCAGTATGATGATGTAATGAACCAGCAGCGTGCTATTATTTACAAACAACGCCGTGAAGTGCTGGAATCAGAGAACATCAAGGAAATTGTGTTCGATATGATCAAGCCTGTCATTGAGCGCGTAGTGGAAGCTCATTGCGGCGATGACATTCCTGAAAACTGGGAACTTGAAGAAGTAGCAGAGTATGTGAACAACAACCTGCTTGAGGAAAATACACTTACGCGTGACGACATGTGGGGCAAGGAAAAAGAGGAGATCGTGGATATGATCTTCGAAAAAGTTACCAACAGATACCACAGCCGTGAAGAAATGATTGGCGAAGATATGGTACGCGAGTTCGAGAAGGTTATCGTACTGCGTGCAGTCGATAGCAAATGGATGGACCATATTGATGCTATGGATCAATTGCGTCAAGGTATTCACTTGCGTGCTTACGGCGGTACCGATCCGCTGCGCGAATATCAATTTGAAGGCTTCGAAATGTTCCATGCTATGATTGCTAGCATCCAAGAGGAAGTAGCGACATACATCATGAAAGCACAAATTGAATCCAATCAAGAGCGTCAGGCTGTCATCGACGAAGACAAAATCTCGACGAGTGGTGAACCTGCGGCTCCTAAAAAGAAATCCGCTCCTTCGCGTCCGCGTAGAAAATAACGGATTGAAATTAAGGGAGACATCTTGAGATACACTATTCCCTGCAGTGCATATAATGGCAGGCGGCAGTTCAACCACTGACCGTCGGCCATTTTGTGCCATACAGGGGTGAGACTGATGTTTTCAACTTATAGGTCTCTGTTGGAGGATCAGTTTGAATATTGATGAATGGCTAGATTGATCTCAATTGTTTTTAAACAATTATGACAAACAAGCAGGTCCCTGCTTGTTTGTCAATTAATTCAGCAGTTGATCTGGCTCACATAACCAGAGCCAGTTATGTAAAAGTCGTTTGATTTTACGGCGGTCGGTAGCGAAGCGGAGGATTTGAATCTGGAGAAGCGCCAGCGTTCGCCTTTGCAGTGAGATGCCCACCTTTGAATGTGTTATTCCAATCAAGGGCATCTCGCTGCAACAGCGATCGTAAGATCAAATCATTCGCGCAGCGTCTCTTCACCCAACCGTAACTCACAACGCTTTTACTCCCCCTAACCCTATATTAAAAGGAGAATGTCATCATGATAGATCCAAATGTAAAACATGATTTAAGAGAAATAGGCAAGAAACTAACAAACCTTAGGGGGTCTCTTTGACTTAGATCTCAAACAGGAAATGATCTCAAACTTTGAGGAAAAGATGGCTGCGCCTGATTTTTGGGATGATAACGATAAAGCTCAAGCTGTGATCTCGGAAATGAACGCGGTTAAGTCTTCTGTAGACAGCTATGAACAGCTCCGTCAGGAATATGAGGATGCGGGGATGATGGCTGAGCTAGCTGATGAGGAAGGCGACGAAACACTGGCTGGAGAAATTGAAAACAGTATCAGATCCTTGCTGAGCAAGCTTCAAGAGTTTGAACTCCAATTGCTTTTGAATCAGCCATATGACAAGCTTAATGCAATTTTGGAGCTGCATCCGGGGGCAGGTGGAACTGAGTCGCAGGACTGGGGTCAAATGCTGCTACGGATGTATACACGCTGGGCAGAAAAACGCGGTTTTAAGGTAGAAACGCTGGATTACCTTGCGGGTGATGAAGCAGGGATCAAAAGTGTAACGCTGCTGATCAAGGGCTATAATGCTTACGGCTACCTCAAAGCAGAAAAAGGCGTGCATCGTCTCGTTCGCATTTCTCCATTTGATTCCTCGGGTCGTCGGCATACGTCGTTCGTATCCTGTGATGTCGTACCGGAAATTGCGGATGATGTGGACGTTGAGATCCGCACAGAGGATCTTAAAATTGATACGTACCGGGCCAGCGGTGCAGGTGGTCAGCATATTAATACGACCGACTCAGCCGTTCGAATTACGCATCTTCCTTCCGGCATTGTTGTAACTTGTCAAAATGAGCGCTCCCAGATCAAGAACCGTGAGCAGGCAATGACGATGCTCCGTTCCAAGCTCTACGAGCGTAAGATCGAAGAGCAGCGTCAGCAATTGGACGAAATCCGCGGAGAACAGTCCGATATTGCATGGGGCAGTCAAATTCGCTCCTACGTGTTCCATCCATACAGCATGGTTAAGGATCATCGTACTAGCGTGGAAACTGGCAACGTAGGAGCTGTCATGGATGGCGATCTCGATCCGTTCATCGATGGTTACCTGCGCAGCCAAATTAAGCTGGACGCAGAATAATAGCCTGTACGTTTTCCTACAGTCTGCAGACCATGTGCCTGCGGACTGTAGGAATTTTTGTGTAACGGTATTTTTTAACTAAAGGAGAACACGAATGATGTCTCAATTGAATCCCCCCGCTGCCCGCCGAAGACGCCGCAAGCCTCTGATTGCCGCCAGCGGACCCGCACGCAACGTGACCGACATTTTGCTGATTATACTCGGCTCTTTCATTACAGCGCTGACCTTTAACATGTTCTTGCTTCCAAACCGGATTGCATCCGGGGGTGTATCGGGCTTGTCTATCTTGGGTGAGGACCTGTTTGGCCTGGAACCAGCCTATACGCAGTGGGGAATGAATATTCCGTTATTTATAGCAGGGGTCCTGCTGTTAGGGAAAAAATACGGGTTGCGTTCCCTGCTGGGAAGTATTATGCTGCCGCTATTCGTTTATGTGACGAAGGACTGGGCAGTTCCGACAACAAATCCGTTGCTGGCTTCGCTATATGGTGGAATCGGAGTAGGGTTGGGTTTGGGCACCGTATTTCGGGGCAGGGGCTCGACGGGTGGACTGGCTATTTTGGCGCAGATTATTCAAAAGTATACGGGTTTTAGTCTTTCTCTCTGTGTCATGTTGATGGATGGCACGGTGATTACACTGGCTGGTTTCACCCTCTCGCCGGAACGTGCGCTGTATGCGTTGATTGGCTTGTTTGTAACTGGCAAGGTCATTGATGCTGTGGAAATGGGACTGAGCTACTCCAAAGTAGCTTACATCATATCCAATCAGAAAGAAACGATCACGCAGGCTATTTTGCAGGATTTGGACCGAGGATTGACAGAGCTGGCAGGACGGGGCGGTTACACGAACGAAGAACGTCCTGTGCTTATGGTTGTAGTCGGACAAAACGAGGTAACTCGCCTCAAGACGCTCGTCCGCTTGGTAGACCCTGAAGCTTTTGTGATTATTAGTAATACTCGTGAGGTATTGGGTGAAGGGTTTAAGAAGGAAAGCTAAAACAAAGGGGCATGTCTGGAGGCATGCTCTTAACTGAATTAATGTAGGAGAGCAGGAGAGCCCACTAATGTAGTAGGCTCCTCTCTTTTAGAATAGCTTTACTAGATTCTTTTTACTAGGACGTGTCTGAAAACTAAAGAATAATGTGGTAAGATTTGAGAAAAACGAATGGAGCATCAAGCATGATTCAAAGACGGTACGAAATAAGCGATGAGCAGTGGGAACAAATTAAGGGCATGTTTCCATCATATAAAACGAGACGTCCGTCAAAATTAAGTGATCGAACCATGTTTAATGCTATTCTATGGATCGCTCGAAGTGGTGCAGCCTGGCGTGATCTACCGGAAGAACGTTACGGTTCATGGAAAACGACCTACAGTCGTTTCTGCAAATGGAGAGACACAGGATTACTTGTCGCCATCTTCCAAGCGCTTCACGTAGAGCCTGATTTTGAAAACTTGAGCATCGATTCTACGTCGGTTAAAGCCCATCAACACAGTGCCGGTGCTAAAAAAACGCAGAAGGACACGCAGTAAATCAGCATATCGGCGTCAGTCGTGGTGGAAAGACAACCAAACTTCATACAGTCGTCGATGGATTAGGGAATCCCCTCGCTTTTCTTCTGACAGGTGGTCAAGTCTATGATTCCGTTCCAGCGATCGATTTACTTGAAGGATTTGATATTACAGGAAGTCATATTCTTGGCGACAAAGCCTATGGCTCAGAAGCGATTCGGAATTGGATTACGGCTAAGCAGGCATCCTACACCATTCCGCCTAAGGCGAATAGTCAAAATCCATGGAAAGTTGATTGGTATCGATACAAAGAACGCCACTTGGTTGAGTGCTTTTTCAATAAAATCAAGCATTTTCGCCGCGTGGCAACTCGTTATGACAAACTGGCAAAATCATTCTTGTCATTTGTATACATAGCCGCCATTTTCAAATTGACTCAGTGATGAGTTTTCAGACACGCTCTAATCGTTCAAGCCAATTTGCCGGTTGTCCTTGATTGAAATACGAGGTTGGCGTTCCTCTTACCCCTGTTTTAACCATAAATAGACCGCCTGCTAATGGTTGATCGGCACTATCATTACCTTGAGCAGTCGTAATATATAACTCATCCAGATGTTCACCGCCAAAAGCACACGAAGTCACACAATTGACGGGGAGTGACACCTCAGCAATCACTTCTCCATGAGCAGGATGGATACGGGAGACACGTTTACCACCCCATCGCGCGACCCACAACATGCCCTCTGCATCGATTGTCATGCCATCTGGATACCCTTCACTTTCATCCAATCTAGCCACCAGTTGCTTATTCCTAATCGTGCCTTGTGCCACATCGTAATCGAAGGAGACGACCTCCAATGTTGGAGTATCAATATAATACATTGTACGACGATCTGCGCTCCAGGCTAATCCATTAGATATGGAAGCTTTATCAACCAGTAAGGAGACATTGCCTTTTGTGCTCAGACTATACAATGCTCCTTGCGCGTGTTCGCCATTTAGGCTCATTGTTCCTGCTAAAAAACGTCCTGTAGGATCGCATTTTCCATCATTAAAACGATTACCTAGTTTACCTTCCTCAGGATCATGGATCAATACTTTGGCCCCTGTCTCAATATCCAAACAATATAGACCGCTAATCAGCGCTACGATCACTTTATTTTTGAGATAAGGTACAACTGCACCAATATGTTCACCAACCTCTATTGTACGATCTGTGCACGTAGAAGGATCATAGATATGCAATTGAAAACCTTCAATATCGACCCAAAATAAACGTTGAAACTGCTGATCCCAGCTGGGACCCTCGCCTAACTTTGCTTTTGCATCTATAACGATATTTGCTGTATATGTTTCGATGTGTAACACCCCTGACGTATAGGTTTATTTTCGACCCCAATTATCCGCTTCAGCGGCTCCTCTGCGCAGATTCACTAGATGCAGCCCGTGTGATTTCCTCTTGTGTGTAGTGCTACGTGTACTCCCTTCATGTTCAACAAGTTCATAAAGTGCAGCAAACGGCCAATCGAGATGAATACCAATATATGAGATAATTTAAAGGGAATATCCCCCCTTTTCTTTATGCAAAACGGCAGACTGTATTCAAGAGACTCTCTGTCTATTTTTTATTTCCTTTATTATAGCTCGTACAGCTTGTCCGTCAAAAGAATAGACAAGAGCGCATATTTTAAATTCGGAGGAATAACATGACATGAGGTGTTGTATTTATATGAATAGAGTCGTATAATAATACATATTTCATAGGAACGGAATGGAGGAAGGTCTGTGAGCAGCAAGTTAAAAGTGGCAATTGTCGGTTCCACCGGGTATGGCGGGGTGGAGCTGATTCGTTTTTTGGTTCATCATCCGCAAGTAGAGATCGTATCTGTTATTTCTTCGTCCAGCGCGGGTGTCCCAATCAGTGATGGGTTTCCACATCTGACGGACATTGTGGTGCAGGATTTGGACGGTGTCGATGTCCACGAAATTGCTGCCAAGGCCGATCTGGTTTTCACTGCTACGCCATCGGGCGTTAGTACCAAGTTAGTGCCGCAGCTTCTTGATGCCGGAATGAAAGTCATTGACCTTTCCGGGGACTTCAGGCTTCAAAGCGGGGAAACGTATGAAGCATGGTATAAAAAGCCTGCGGCTTCACCCGAGTATCTCAAGCAAGCGGTATACGGACTCAGTGAGGTGTATGCAGAAAAGCTGGCGGGCGTTTCTTTTATTTCAAATCCAGGCTGTTATCCGACCGCAACATTGCTGGGCATTATTCCTGCGCTGAAAGCGGATTGGATTGACCATCGGTCGCTGATTGTGGATGCCAAATCCGGTGTATCCGGCTCGGGTAGGGGAACAAGCCTCGTTTCGCATTATGCGGAAATGAACGAGAATTTCAAGGCTTATAAGGTGAATAAGCACCAGCACATCCCTGAGATCGAACAGGTACTAGGTGATGTTGCGGGCGAGGACGTTACGATTACGTTTACGACACAACTTGTTCCCATGACCCGAGGAATTATGAGTACAATTTATGTCACGCTGAAGGGTGACCATACAGATCAGGATCTTATCGGGTTATACCGGGATTATTATAAAGGGCATCCTTTTGTCCGGGTACGTGGCGAAGGTATATGGCCAGCAACGAAGGAAGTATTGGGTTCGAATTACTGCGACATCGGTTTTGCAGCAGATGCCCGAACCGGGCGTCTTACGATTATTTCTGTCATTGATAATGTTGTGAAGGGTGCCGCTGGACAGGCGATTCAGAATTTGAATTTGATGATGGGATGGGAGGAGAACCTCGGGCTGGGCTTCATACCGGTATATCCGTAAGTAGCAAGTAACCGCAACAAGATGCAGGAAACGTCAGCGAGCGGAATTTCGAATACAGGCAGCTGTCATTCATTGAATATGTTGCGAACGAGGGCACATAATTATGGGCAAAGTAGAGTTTACAGTAGTAAACGGGGGCAACATCGTAACTCCGCGTGGCTTTACAGCCGGGGGATTACACTGCGGACTAAAAAATACGAACCGCAACGATATGGGTGCGATTCGTTGTGAGGTAGAGGCGACAGCTGCTGCAGTGTACACCACCAATGTGTTTCAGGCTGCACCGCTGAAGGTGACCCGCGAGAGCTTGGCAGATGGTCGATTGCAGGCAGTAGTGGTGAACAGCGGGAACGCCAATGCCTGCACGGGACAACAAGGAGAGCAAGATGCCTACGCTATGCGTTCGGCTGCGGCTCGTGAACTGGGTGTTGCCGAAAGCAATGTAGCCGTCGCCTCGACGGGCGTGATCGGCGAGCATTTGAAAATGGATCGTGTGCTTGGCGGAATATCCTCCTTACCTGACCGTATGAACGGGGCAAACGATGGAGCGGAGCAATTTACCCAAGCCATTCTGACAACGGATTTGGTTAAAAAGGAAGCGTGTGTGGCGGTTGAAGTGGACGGTGTGACCGTGCACATCGCCGGGGCGGCCAAGGGATCGGGTATGATACATCCGAATATGGCAACGATGCTCGCTTTTATGACCTGTGATGCAGTGATCGGACAGACGGCGCTTCATCAATTATTAAAGCAGGCAACGGATACCAGCTTTAATATGATTACGGTGGATGGGGATACGAGCACGAACGATATGCTAATTGCCATGGCGAGCGGGCTGGCGGGCAACCGTGAATTGCACGTAGGGCATCCCGATTGGAACGCTTTTGCCGAGGCGTTCACCTATATCTGCCGAGAGCTGGCGAAGGCAATTGCTCGTGATGGAGAGGGTGCTACGAAGCTGGTAGAGGTGTCTGTAAGCGGAGCGGTAAGCGATGCGTCCGCTCAAGCGATAGCCAAGACAGTGGTGGGGTCCAGTCTGGTCAAGTCAGCCGTCTTCGGAGCAGATGCGAATTGGGGACGGATTATTGCGGCCGTAGGGCGTGCCGGAGAGCCGGTTAATCCAGATACGGTAGATATTCGCTTGGGTGATATTGTTGTGCTAAGCCAATCAAGTCCGGTCGCTTTTGACGAAGAAGAGGCGCTAGCCTATTTGCGGGGAGATACGGTGCAAATTATTGTTGATTTGCATCACGGGAACGGAACCGCTACAGCGTGGGGTTGTGACCTAACCTATGATTATGTACGGATTAACGCTGCTTATCGGACATAGGTACCAGAATAAAATACCGATTGAATTAGGATAGTAGTTGATAGAAGCAACGAGCGGATGTAAGCCCAGCATCATTTAAAAATGGCACGGATATGCAGAGAAGAAAAGGAGAGATGATATGCAATCGGCAGTGGAACACGCGGATCAAGCGAATCATGCGGGAGTGGCACGTCGTAATTTTGTGATGAAATGCGGAGGAAGTACGCTGGCTGCGTTACCTGATTCCTTTTTTGAAGATTTGGCCCGTTTGCAGTTGGAAGGTCTTCAACCTGTCATTGTACATGGCGGTGGCCCTGCGATTTCCGACAACTTGGCGAAGCTGGGGATCGAAACAGAGTTCATTCATGGATTACGCAAAACGACTGAACCCGTACTAGATGTCGTGGAAATGGTACTGGCGGGCAGCATTAACAAGCAGATTGTACGTAGAATAGGGATGCATGGGGGCCGAGCGTTGGGGTTGTCAGGCAGTGATGGCTATTTAATCGAAGCCAAGCCTGTGTCGAATGCCGCAGAGGTCGGTTGGGTCGGAGAGGTAACATCCGTTCAAGCCTCGATTATTACAGGTGTACTGGATATGGACTATATGCCCGTTATTGCACCCATCGGGATTGATCGATCGGGTCAGCGTTACAACATTAATGCGGATACAGCGGCGGGTGCGGTAGCCTCTCATCTGGGGGTTAGTCGGATGATCGTCGTTACAGATGTACCAGGCATATTGAAGAAGTATGGCGGAGAAAAGAGAGTGCTGGACTCTATCACCGTACAGGAGATTGAGGATATGATCAGCACAGGTGAAATATACGGTGGTATGATCCCGAAAGTGAGAGCGGCTATTGCTTGTATCCACGGCAAAGTGAAGGAAGTCGTCATTGTGAACGGTAGCGAACCGCAGGTACTAAGCCGTGTGCTGGGCGGAGAATCGATTGGAACACGCATCGTGCGTATGCAGTAATTACAATATATAGCTCGACCTATATAACCAAACGATAAAGGAGCGTGAACATAATGAGTAAGGAACCGAATACGCTGGTGAGCGAGGAAATGCCAAGTACGGATGGAAGCGGAGTACAAACGGAAAAGGTGTCGGCAAAAGCCCAGACAGAAAGCTCCCTTTTTCCAACCTACGCAAGATACCCGCTTACACTGGTGAAAGGACAAGGAAGCTGGCTGTGGGATGATCAGGGCAAGCGTTATCTGGATTTCATGTCAGGCATTGCCGTTACCAATCTCGGCCATGCGCCTCAAGCTGTAGCTGAACGATTGAAAAAACAGATCGATGAATTGTGGCATGTATCCAATCTGTTTCATATTCCGGGACAAGAACGGGCCGCTGCCTTGCTGACAGCCAATAGCAGCGCAGATGCCGTGTTCTTCTGCAATAGCGGGGCCGAAGCGAACGAAGCTGCAATTAAGCTGGCGCGTCGTTACCACCAGAAGGTAAAGCAGACTGGCCGCTACGAAATCATTACGTTCACGCAATCCTTTCACGGACGGACGCTGGCAACCTTGACCGCTACGGGTCAGGACAAAGTTAAAGAGGGCTTTTTACCGCTTCCCGCCGGGTTCAAAAGTGTTCCGCTTCATGATCAGACGGCGCTTGAAGCAGCCATCAGTGAGCATACGGCGGCAATTATGCTGGAAATGGTGCAGGCCGAAGGCGGCATGTATCCGGTAGACCCTGCTTTCGTAGATGTGATCACAAAGCTGTGCCGCGAGCATGGTTTGCTGCTGATCATTGACGAGGTACAAACGGGTATGGGACGGACGGGCAAACTGTTTTCCTTTGAGTATTATGGTATAGAGCCGGATATCTTTACATTGGCGAAAGGACTGGGCAGCGGTTTCTCTGTGGGTGCGATGCTAGGCAAAGGATATTTGCGTGAAGCGTTCACAGCGGGCAGTCATGGTTCTACCTTTGGAGGTACGCCACTTGCTATGGCAGCGGTTCAAGCTACTATTGAAACGATTATTGATGACAAGCTACCAGAACGTGCAGCTGAGATGGGAGATTACCTTTTCCATAGTCTGCAAAAGCAGCTTGGAGATAGTCCTTTTGTAAAGGATATCCGTGGAAAAGGTCTGATGGTCGGTATTGAGTGTGCGGAACCGGTAGCGGAGCTTGTTTTGGCAGGACAGAAGAAGGGCATTCTGTTCATTACAGCAGGACCGAACGTGATTCGTCTGTTGCCTAACTTGTATGTAACGAAAGACGAAATAGATGAGGCTGTAACATTGATTGCTGAATTGATCCGGGAGCATGTGGCCTAGTGTAAAGGTCAAATCATCCTAGACTAGAGTGTAAAAGGAGACGATAGCATGAGCCAGGGCGGCGCACTGCAGCAGGTGAATTTGAAGGGGCGGGACTTCCTGGAGCTGGACGATTACTCTCCAGAGGAAATCCAGTATTTAATTGATCTCGCCATTGAAATTAAGCGTAAGCACAAAAACGGGGAAACCTATCAGCCGCTAAAAGGGAAAACGCTCGGACTGATTTTCGAAAAATCCTCTACACGTACACGGGTATCTTTCGAAGTCGGTATGTATCAATTGGGTGGGCATGCTCTTTTCCTCAGCAAAAATGACATTCAACTGGGACGCGGCGAACCGATTAGAGACATGGCTCAAGTCATGTCACGTTATCTGGATGGCATTATGATTCGTACCTTTGGGCACGATAATGTTGTAGAGTTGGCGCGTTATGCGTCTGTTCCTGTGATCAATGGATTGAGTGATTTAGCGCATCCGTGCCAAGTGCTAGCTGATTATCAAACCTTGTATGAGCAAAAGGGTAAGCTAAAAGGACTCAAATTGGCTTACATCGGAGACGGTAACAATATGGCTCATTCTCTCTTGATTGGGGGAGCGAAGCTTGGAGTGCATGTGTCCATTGCCAGTCCAGCTGGATACGAACCAGACCCGAGTGTAGTCGCAGCTTCCCGTGAAATTGCCAAACAGACGGGTAGTGAGATCGTTATAACCCAAAGTCCGCAGGAAGCAGTACAAGATGCGGATGCGATCTACACAGATGTGTGGGCGAGCATGGGGTTTGAGGAAGAGCAGAAGGAGCGGGAGCTTGCTTTTGCCGACTTCCAGGTGAATGAGGAGCTGGTCAAGCTGGCGAAGCCGGATTATTTATTCCTGCACTGTCTCCCTGCACATCGTGGGGAAGAAGTGAGCGCAGGCGTAATCGATGGTCCGAATTCGGTCATTTTTGATGAAGCGGAGAATCGTCTGCATGCGCAAAAAGCATTGTTAGTTGCTTTAATGGCATAAGATTGATAGGTATTGATAGGTAAAGAAGATAAAGGTAAGCATTCGGGGAGGACTTCAACAATGGCAAAAGAAAAAATCGTACTCGCATATTCCGGCGGTCTGGATACGTCGGTCATTCTGAAATGGCTCAAAGAAACTTATGATGCTGAAATCATCGCATTCACCGCAGATATCGGTCAAAAGGAAGAACTGGACGGTTTGGAGGAAAAAGCACTCGCTACGGGGGCTTCCAAAGTGTACATTGATGATCTGCGTGATGAATTTGCCAAGGATTTTATCTATCCGATGTTCCAGGCGGGTGCTTTATATGAAGGACAATATTTGCTCGGAACGAGTATTGCACGTCCATTGATCGCTAAGCGGATGGTCGATATTGCGATTGCCGAGGGAGCAACAGCCATTGCTCACGGGGCAACAGGCAAAGGTAACGATCAGGTACGCTTCGAGCTGAACGCGGCGGCGTTGACGCCGGATATCAAGGTGATCGCACCTTGGCGGCTGGAAGAGTTCCGCAATCAGTTCCCGGGCCGTGCAGAGATGATTGCCTATGCGGAAAAACACGACATTCCGGTAACTGCTTCTGCAGCCAAGCCATACTCCATGGACCGTAATCTGCTGCATATCAGCTATGAAAGCGGCGTGCTGGAGGACCCTTGGTTTGATCCAAGTGCTCCTGAAAATAAAGAAATGTTCTTGCTCAGCAACGCGCCTGAGGACGCTCCTGATGAAGCAGAATATTTGGAGTTGGAATTTGAAGCAGGTAACTGCGTTGCTTTGAACGGAGAACAGCTAAATCCGCTGCAAGTGATGGAAAAACTGAATGAGCTGGGCGGCAAGCATGGTATCGGACGTGTGGATATGGTGGAGAACCGCTTTGTTGGCATGAAGAGTCGGGGAGTCTATGAGACGCCGGGCGGTACGATCCTGTTCACAGCTCACCGTAAAATGGAATCTATCACGATGGATCGCGAGGTTATGAATCTGCGTGATAGTCTGATTACCCGTTATGCTACCTTGGTTTACAACGGTTTCTGGTTCGCACCGGAACGTGTCGCTTTGCAGGCCCTGGTTCATGAGAGTCAGAAAAATGTCAGTGGTACCGTGCGCGTGAAGCTGTACAAAGGCAACATTATCGGCGCAGGCGTTAAAAGTCCGGTTAGCTTGTACAATCCGGACATTGCGACCATGGAAGCTGATCCGACACAAGCCTACGATCAAGGCGATGCAACAGGCTTTATCCGCTTGAATGCTCTGCGTTTGAAGGTCAACGCGGGCGTAACACAAAATCATAAATAATAATGTAACCTAAAAATGTACGGGATGCGGGCCGTTCTTGTCCAAACGACGAGGGCGGCTTGTATTGCAGAGAGGGGATCATACAATGAGTAAGCTATGGGGCGGACGGTTTACGAAGCAAACGAACAAGCTGGTAGAGGAATATACGGCTTCTATCGGGTTTGATCAAGCGTTGGCGGAAGAAGATATTCAAGGCAGTTTGGCACATGTGGCCATGCTGGGGAAATGCGGAATTATTCCGCAGGAGGATGCAGACACGATCAAGGAAGGGCTGCACACGGTCCTGGAGCGTATCCGCCGTGGGGAAATTGAATTTTCTGTTTCGGATGAGGATATTCACATGAATATCGAAAAAAATCTAATCGATGCCATTGGTCCGGTCGGGGGTAAGCTGCACACTGGACGCAGCCGTAACGATCAGGTAGCAACGGATATGCACTTGTATTTGCGCGGACGTGTGGTATCGCTGGTGGGTATGCTGCATGATGTACAAGCTGCATTAATCGGCCAGGCAAAGGATAATCTGGACACGATTGTACCTGGATACACACACTTGCAGCGAGCGCAGCCTATTTTATTTGCACATCATCTGCTGGCGTATGTGTCTATGCTGGAGCGTGATATTGACCGACTCAAAGACAGCTACAAGCGGATTAACGTGTTGCCGCTCGGTGCTGGCGCTTTGGCCGGGACCACTTTTCCGATCGACCGTCATTTTGTAGCCGAGCAACTGGGATTTGATGGCGTATATGAAAATAGCCTCGATGCCGTCAGCGACCGGGATTTTATCGTAGAGTTCCTGGCTGGCGCCTCGCTGATCATGACGCATTTGTCTCGTCTGAGCGAAGAATTGGTGCTATGGAGCAGCACGGAGTTTGGTTTTGTCGAGCTGGATGATGCTTTTTGCACAGGCAGCAGCATTATGCCGCAGAAGAAAAACCCGGACGTGCCCGAGCTGGTACGTGGTAAAACCGGACGTGTCTATGGAAACCTCGTAGGCTTGTTGACTGTACTGAAATCCTTGCCGCTAGCATACAACAAGGACATGCAGGAGGACAAGGAAGGGATGTTCGATACCGTTGCCACGCTGGAAGGAGCCTTGCAACTGTTCGCACCGATGATCGCCACGATGAAGGTGAACAAGGAACGTATGCGTCAAGCGGTCAATCAGGATTTTTCCAACGCAACTGATATTGCGGACTTCTTGGTCGGCAAAGGGCTTCCGTTCCGTCAGGCGCATGAGGTCATTGGCAAGACCGTGCTGTATTGCATCCAGCATGGAAAATATTTGCTTGATCTGACACTGGACGAATTTCAGCGGTTTTCGGATCTGTTCGACGAGCGCATCTATGAGGTGCTTCAACCAGAAGCGGTAGTTAATGCACGGAATGTATATGGTGGAACCGCTACCGGGCAGGTACAGGCAGCCATTGGGCGCAGTGAGCAGCTCTTGGCGAATACATCAACATGGTTTGAAGGGCACAAGCCGAAAAATTAATCAGTAAAGAAAGATATTATTGTCTTGCACAGTAGCGGGATGCTGTGTAAAATCAGATTTTAAGGAATTAGCAATCTAGGTTTCAAAGGCACCGTTCGCGGTGTCTTTTGTGCTTTTTGAGGTATTTGTTTTATTCATGATCCCAATGATCATGAAATGCATAGATTTCCTGGAAGGGTATTTTTCATAGTGTTTATTTTATAGTTCTAAATACCTATTAATACGCTAGTGTGAAAATTTCTAGAATTTACATTTTTGTATACTACGCCTACGATGATTATGGTAGAATAGCACTAAGTTTTTCATTGAATTACCAATTCAATAGGACAAGAACTATATTCAATAAATATATGTCAAGTTACTAGAGGCACTTTTGATTAGGTCAATTTCATAAATGTGTAAATGAAGGGCTTGAATGAGAACATAGGTATGTCCTGGTTTCGGGAGAACGGCAAGTAAAAGCTCTAAAGTAGCGACGTAGATGAAGGCAGAGTCGGGATGATCCAGGGAGGTATTATGAGAACTAAAAGGACGGCGCGTCAGTTAAAGAGCGCTTGGTTCGGTTATCGCGCTTCTGAAGCCGATCAACTGATATCTTCATTGCATGAGGAACGGGTGCAAGCGGAGGAGTTACTGCGTGAGGAGCGGGAACTTTTCCACGCGGCGCTGGAACGGAAAAAGCAGCGGGATGCGGAGTTAAAGCAGCTGCTTGCGGATGCGCTTGCGGAAGAGCGGCGCTGGATTGAAAGGGCGGGAATTCATGGGTGACAAGCTTAGGTGGCAGGTTGGAGGAGTTTCAATTCGCCAAACCAAGAGAAGAATAAAAGAAGAGCGTCAGCGAATCGAACAACTGCAACAACAGCTAGAGGCTCAGCGGTCAGAGCAGGCCCCGGTGCTGTACAAGCTTGATTTTCATATTGAAGAGTTGGAACGGCGACTTCAGGATACAGAACTTCGTATCCAGGCGATACAGAACGCCAATGATACAGCAGCAGCTGTGGAACAATTGCTGGATGAAGGGATACAGGATGGACAGGTGCAGGAGGCTCAATTCCAATATGCATCTGGGCAGGAACAGACAGCAGCAGGAGCTGCTATGGGCGCTGCTTCCAGTATCCCTGGTACGGAAGGCGAAGAGGCCGCAACAGGAACGCAGAGCGGACGAAACGGCAAGGCCCGTCTAGGGGATCAACTGGTGGAGAACGGGATGATCACCCGCGATCAGCTGACAGATGCCATCCGCAACCAGAAGCGTTACGGTGGCAGGCTGGGCGATATTCTTGTAGAGATGGGCTTCATTACAGCCGAGCAGCTCCAGGAGCAGGTTGGCGGCGACGAGTCCAAGGAGCGTCTAGGCGATATGCTGGTTCGTTCCGGCTATATATTACCGGAACAACTGGAGCGCGCACTGGAGTTCCAGGCGAAGAGCGGCGGGCTGCTGGGCGACATCTTGCTGTCATTGCAAATGCTAGAACCTGCGGATTTGTACCGCGCGATTGCTACACAGAACCGAATCGGGCGTATTGGTGAGGAGCTCGCGCTGGATGCGGCGTACAAACTACCCGAGCAAGTGGCAATGGCTTATGGCGTGGTCGTCATCCATCAATATATGAACCGTTATATTGTGGCGGTCAGCGATCCACTGCCAGAAGAGCGACGCTTGAAGCTGGAAGAAATTTTGGGTATGCCGGTAGAGCAGGTGCTTGCTACGAAGGAAGAGATGGAGCAGCTCTGGGGTAAAATCTACGGTGAAGAAATGATGCAGGAGAGCACGACCGGGCTGTTGGAAAAAGAACCGCACAATTCGGCGCGGACGACTTTTACAAAGGGACAACTTTGGGTGTTCGCGGCCATGGGTATGATTACACTGCTCGGCCTCTTGTGGAACAGTTGGAAAACGGTGTTGATCATCAATATGATGATTCAGCTGTTTTATTTTGCGATGACGCTATTTAAATTTGGCATTATTTATCTCGGTTCCCGGCGTGGGGCGCAGCTTCGTTTCACGAAGGAAGAGGTTGACGCCATGGATGAAAAGAAACTGCCGATCTATACCATTCTGGTACCTATGTATAAGGAAGCGGGCGTACTTCCGATGTTGTTGCGGAATTTGGAGCAGCTGGATTATCCAAAGTCCAAGCTGGATGTGCGGCTGCTGATTGAAGAGGATGACATTGAGACGATCGAGCTACTTCGGGAAATGAAGCTGCCGGCCTATTACACGACACTGGTCGTTCCAGACGGTTTGCCAAAAACCAAGCCGAAGGCATGTAATTATGGACTGATTCGGGCACGTGGCGAATTTGTCGTGATTTACGATGCTGAAGATCGTCCCGACGCTGATCAGCTTAAAAAGGTCATTGCAGCTTTCGATTCACTCCCTGAGCATTATGCGTGTATTCAAGCGAAGCTCAACTACTTTAATAGTACACAAAATTTGCTGACCCGCTGGTTCACTCAAGAATACAGTATGTGGTTCGAGCTACTGCTGCCGGGTATTATGCAGTTAGATACCCCAATTCCTTTAGGCGGTACATCCAATCATTTTCGGGTATCTGTATTAAAAGATATTAATGCGTGGGACCCCTATAATGTAACCGAGGATGCCGATCTGGGCATACGTTTGTATAAAGGCGGCTACAAAACTGCTATTGTCGATTCCCGCACATGGGAGGAAGCTAACAGCCGCGTGGGCAACTGGATTCGTCAGCGGTCACGCTGGATCAAGGGATATATGCAGACGTGGTTGGTTCATATGCGCAATCCGGTTAAGCTGGTGCGTGAAGTGGGCTGGAAAGGCTTTTTCGGCTTTCAGGTGATGATTCTGGCAACTCCTATGTTGCCGTTGCTGAATCCGATTTTTTGGGGGTTGCTTATTTTATGGTTTGGCTGGGAGTTGTCCTTTATTCCCAAGCTATTCCCGGGTTATGTGTATTACCTGGCCAGCGCGGAATTTTATATCGGTAACTTTCTGTTCGTATTCAGTAATGTGGCCGGAATGTATTGGGTCATCGGGGAACTGGAAGAGCGCGGTGAACGAACATTTTCATACGCGATGGTCAAATATGGGCTACTCTCGCCGTTATATTGGGTACTTATGAGTATAGCTGCGGTGAAAGCAGCTTGGCAGCTCATTACCAAGCCGTTCTATTGGGAGAAGACGACACATGGTCTGACTGATATGCACGACTTGGATGATACCCCGGCACAGTCCTCCTGAATATGAAGAAAGAAGGAGCAAGAATGGAGACAAAAACACCTTTTTTATCCGTCGTCATTCCCATGTATAATGAAAGCTCACATCTCGAGCGTTCACTTAAGGTGATCGATGGGGTACTGTCTGTTGTCACCTCACGTTATGAGCTCATCATTGTAGATGATGGTTCCAAGGACGATACGTGGCTTAAGCTGTCTGAATTGTCCCGTCGTATGCCCTCTTTGCTCGCGCTCCGGCTGAGTCGGAACTTCGGTAAGGAGCTGGCATTGTGCGCAGGTCTGGAAAATGCCTCTGGCGATGCAATCATTGTCATGGACGGTGATTTGCAGCATCCTCCTGAGATGATTGGGGAAATGGTACGTTTATGGCAAAATGAAGGTTATGATTTGGTCGAATGTGTGAAAGAATTCCGGGGAGAAGAGTCGGTGGGCAAAAAGCTCGGTGCTTCATTGTTCTACGCGACCCTGAACCGCTTGACGGGCTTTAATCTCAAGGATGCCTCCGATTATAAGCTACTGGATCGACGAGTGGTGGATGCCTGGATGGCGATGCCAGAGCGTATGCCGTTTTTCCGCGGGATGACGGCCTGGCTAGGTTTCCGCAAAACCCAGATTTCATTCCGGGTGGCTCCACGCGAAGAGGGGCCAAGCCGCTGGAGTCCGTTAGGGCTGACTCGACTGGCAGCAGAAGCGATCGTTTCGTTTTCGACAGTACCATTGCGGGTAGTAAGTCTGATGGGCCTCATTTTTATGCTGATTTCAGTCGTATTGGGGATTCAGACCTTAATGCGCAAATTAACGGGTGATGCTGTGACCGGTTTTACCACTGTCATTTTGCTGCTCTTGATTATTGGCAGTGTACTCATGCTGTCAATTGGTGTGGTAGGAGAATATATTGCCGCCATATATCACGAAGTCAAAGCTAGGCCTCGCTATCTGATAGCGGATAAACGGGCGAATGCTGACCGATTGTGGGTGGACAGGGAGTTTAATCAACATGATCAGACGTTCATATCTAAAGTATCCAATCATTAAATACGGTATTGTAGGGCTGCTGGGCACAGGTATCCATGTTGGTGTGCTTGTGCTGCTGGTGGAGTTGTTTACGGTACCAGCAGTAACGGCTACTACAATCGGATTCGTGGTTACATTGCTCGTTTCGTATGTGCTGAACCGAAACTGGACGTTCGAGCCTACCGGCGAGGGAAGCCGCACCCAGTTTCTTAAATATTTATTGGTCTGTACCTGTGGCTTGCTCTTAAATGCCGCTCTGATGTACGTGACCATTCACTGGATCGGTTGGTCGTATCTGATCGGTGAAGTACTAACTACCATCATCGTGCCTGTTCATAATTATATCTGGAACCGCTACTGGATCTTCTCCGTTCCGCAACAGCGTCAGAAAGAGGTTTCATGATTTTAAGAAAACACGGAAAATTGCTATCATTGTTTGCTTGTATTACTGCTCTTGAACTGGCCGTGGGTGTGTATTTTGCATGGCATCTTGGCTATATGCATACCGATGCGCTCAGTCGAGTGGCTAATGCATTTTATGTGCTATACAGTCGTGACCCACACTTGGGTGCTATCGGGTTTGTATGGAATCCGCTGCCCAGTTTGATGGAACTGATAGTGCTGTTGTTTTATCTTTTATTTCCGGTACTAGCTTCCCACGGGCTGGCGGCAGTGATTGTGAGCAGCCTGTTTGCAGGGGCGAGCGCGGCATTATTGTATACGACGGGCAAACAGTTGGGGCTTCACGGTGCAACCAGCTTGCTGATTGCGCTATTATTTTCACTGAATCCGTTTATGTTTCTGTTTGGCTTCAACGGCTTAAGTGACTCGCCATATATCTTTTTCATCCTGTTGACTGTGAGTCGATTTTGTATGTGGTTGAAGGATCGCAAGGCGGCGAATTTGATCGTATCCGGTTTTGCGCTTGCACTGGCATTTTGGGTGCGCTATGAAGCGGTCCCGCTTGGCGTTGCGATGGCTGTGGGTGTACTGCTGACGATCTTTTTTCTGCATCGGTGGCGTACAAACAGAGAGAGGGTTAGAACTGAATTGTCTTTAAAAGAGCGCCTGTACAAGGTGGAAGCGACATGGCTTCTATTGTTGTTGCCACTTGTCTTTTCCGGTCTGCTGTGGCTCTTCTTTAACTGGATTATCATGGGCGATCCGCTTTACTTCTTACGCTCGCAATATTCCAATTCCACACAATCAGCGGCTTTGTTGGAGGATCAACGCTTTGTGGCCATGTTTGCCCACCCTGTGCTGATGCTAAAGTTTATCGGGCAACGAACCTTATGGTATGCTGCTCCGTTGATTGCCATTTTGCTCATACGACTATTGGACAAACGTCTATTGAGTTGGAGCACGTTAACGCTACTGGCCATTTTTTTATCGGTGCCAGGACTTCAGCTTTTGCTGATGCTCAAGCAGTCTTCTTTTGGCTGGTTCCGATATTTTATGTATGTATTCCCGATTACAGTTGCCTGGTTGCCGTATGAGCTAAGTTTATTGAAGGGGAAAATGAGGGGGATCGGAATCTCACTGGTAACAGCAGGAATGTTGGTAACAGCAGGCTTGTTATCCTACGCACTGACGAACCCCGCGATTGCAGCAGATGAACACAGCTATTTGACGCATAGTGGTAATGAAAGCTACGAACGTCAAATTATTGAGCGGAAAATAGCGCCGTGGCTGGATGAGCATTATGGTTCATCTCTCATTTTGACAGATTCTTATGCCGCCTATCCGATCATTTTGAGCAGCAAAATCCCGAAGAAGTTTATGATTACGAGTGATTTTGACTTTGGGGAATCTTTAATGGATCTGCCTGCTTCCAAGGTGGATTATGTCTTGGTCACGCGCTTGGTGGATGGGGTACCGCTGGATCAGGTGAACCGGAACTATCCTGATTTGTTCGAAAAGGGAGCGCCGTGGGCCTCGTTGGTACATGACTTTGACGGGCAGTGGCGACTGTACAAAATAGAGCATGAAGAATCGAAATAATTATTATATTTTAGTGCATCGTAGCGGAGGGAAGCATACAGCTGTAGGGTGTGAGTAGGCTACAGTTGTATCACCGCAAGAAGTTTGAGGGGGAACGAGAGGAATGTCCTTTCGCAAATGGTCTGCAAGCAGATGGATGGCTATAGGTCTGTTTGTATTTATACTTGCATTGGAACTGTCTGCGGGCATCTATTTCAGCTATGTTCTGGGATATATGCACACAGACGCACTCAGTCGCGTAGCTAATGCATTTTATGTGTTGTACAGCCGTGACCCGCATCTGGGCGCAATCGGATTTATCTGGAATCCACTACCCAGTCTTCTGGAAATGGTGATTCTACTGCTGTATCCAATCTTTCCGGCATTAGCCACCTATGGATTGGCTGCTGTCATTCTTAGTGCTACCTTTGCCGCTTTGACCGCTATGTTGCTGTATCGGGCGGGGGTCAGAACAGGGCTTAGCTCAGGGATGAGCATCATGCTGGCACTGTTGTATGCACTGAATCCGTTTATTTTACTGTTTGGTGCCAATGGGCTGAGCGATTCGCTATACATATACTTCATTATGATGACGGTGATTGAGTTTGCATTGTGGCTCAAGGATCGCATGACGGCAAGTCTGATTGTTTCTGGATTAGCGCTTGCCATGGCGTTCTGGACTCGCTATGAAGCGGTTCCTCTGGGCGTGGCAATGGCGGGTGGAGTGGTATTGGCGATCATGTTTCTTCATCGAAACATGGGCAGACGTGAACTGGCCTTGCGAGAAAAACTGCACAAGGTCGAGGCAACTTGGTTACTGCTTCTGCTCCCCGTGGTCTTTTCCGGGCTGTTGTGGATTTTCTTTAACTATCTCATTATGGGGAATGCTTTTTATTTCCTGAATTCGGAGTATTCGAACACAGCCCAATCGGCAGAGCTGCTGAATGATGATAAGTTTGTAGAGATTTTCTCCAATCCGCTGGTGGCCTTGAAATTTATTGCTTCCAAAACACTCTGGTATTCGGTACCGTTGTTTGCTATTCTGTTCATTCGTCTGTTGAGTGGACGCTTGTTCCGATGGGGAACATTGATTATTTTGCTGCTGTTCCTGTCAGTGCCAGGGTTGCAATTTTTACTCATGATGAAGCAATCTTCGTACGGGTGGTTTCGTTATTTTATGTACGTGTTCCCAATTACCGTAGCCTGGTTGCCCTATGAACTGAGCCAGCTTCAGGGACGATGGCGGAGGGCAGCCTTTGGCCTGGTGTCCGTCAGTCTGCTGCTTACCGCTGGATTACTCTCTTATGCGTTGACTCGCCCGGATATTGCACCGGATGAGAACAGCTTTCTCACACGAACGGGTAATGTGAACTATGTGAGACAGGAGTCAGATCGTAAGATTGCCGTCTGGTTGGATGAGCATCTGCCGAAGTCTACCATTATGACCGATTCGGCTTCAGCCTACACCATGATTGTCTACAGCCAATATCCAAAACGCTTCCTGATCACCAGTGATTATTCGTTCAATAAGGCATTAAGTTATCCTCAGGATAGCCATGTGGATTATATCCTTGTACCTAAGATCATGTCAGGCATGCCACTGAGTAAAATCAATATGGTATATCCGAATTTATATGAAAAAGGCGCTCCTTGGGTCCAGCTTGAACGTGAGTTTAACGGTGAGTGGCGCTTGTACAAGGTGCTACCCAAGTCACTAACTAAAGGATCTCCATCGACGGAGACCACGACAAATCCCTAATGTGATAAAAATCCCCAAGCCTATCCCTTCGCCATGGTGCGATGAGGGAAGCTGCGGGGATTTTTTTTAACCTGTTTAGTGCTCTTTGAGCGGTAGCCATGCCAGTACATCCTGAATTTTCGCGTCCCAGTATCCCCATTCATGAGCTCCAGGACCTTCTTCGTAGGTCAGCGGAACTCCGGTAGTACTACATGTTTTACGAAAAGCCTGATTTCCCTTATATAGGAAATCCTCCGTGCCGCAGCATTGGTAGAGCCGGGGAAGTGAGGTCCCCAAGGTAGCATGACGTTGTAACAGTTCCAGCAAGTCATGATCCGTTCCACGTATTTCATCTGAACCAAAAATGTTAAGCCATTCCGCTGGACTCATCGCATTTTGCATAGGATCGGTGCGTGATGCGTGTAAATCCATGACTCCCGAAAGGCTGGCAGCGGCTGCAAAACGCTCTGGATGCTGGAGTGCCAGTTTGAAAGCACCATATCCACCCATAGAAAGCCCGGCTACAAAATTATCTTCACGCTTGTCGGACAGAGGAAAGAATGAACGTGCCAAAGCCGGCAATTCTTCACTGATAAAGGTCCAATAAGCCGCGCCTTGCTCCATATTCGTATAGAAACTCCGATGTACTTGGGGCATGACGACAGCTAGGCCCAATGAGGCGACATAGCGTTCAATGGAGGTTCGACGTAACCAGGTTGAATCATCGTCCGATAGGCCATGCAGCAAATACAGCGTCGGATGTGGCCCGGTTCCTTGCTTACCTTCCAGTCCAATTTGCGAACGGGTTGCCTGAGGAAGAATAACATTCATGGATGTGCTCAGACCAAGAACTTCCGAATAAAACTGACATTGAATAAGAGCCATGAGAAGACCTCTTTTCCTAGGGTTTTGTGACCTCATTGCGGTGTTCCAGCATATGACCGAGTATTCATTCAGTATACCTTAGCCTGTCTAAATATACATATCCAAGTGAATAACTAGGCATTAAGTCCCGTTTCATATTTATCCTACATTAGGAGGGGGTATGGTTATATGGGACGATTTTTTTAATTTGGGGGTTATTTGGGTTTGATTTCTGGTAAAGTGTTTAAAAAAGAATGATGAATCCAATCAGAGGAGGAATTTATAGCATGGGAAAAAAGTTAAGAAACACAGTTACAGGTGTATTGAGTACAGGTCTTATTCTTAGCGCATTCAGCGCAGCGGCAGCTGCTCCTCAAACTACAAGTGGACATTGGGCAGGAGATCAGGTGCAACGCTGGTCAGCCACAGGACAATTGGATGGCGCGGTGAAACCGGATGCGGCGATCACACGTGCAGAATTTATTGTTCTTCTGAATCGCAGCTTGGGTACGTTCACGCAGGATACTCCAGCTGTGACAGACGTAACGTATGCGGACAGTGTAAAAGTAAACGGTAATGGAGGCAGAACGTTCACAGATGTACCAGCTTCTCACTGGGCATACAACGAGCTGACAAGTGCCGTGAATGCAGGTTACATAAGCGGCTATGCAGATAACAAGCTCAAACCAAATGGTAAGGTAACACGTCAAGAGGCTGCGGCTATCGTAGGCAAAGCTATTGGACTGACTGCGGGTAACGCAGCAGATGTTACTAAATTCATTGACTCCGACAAAATTGGATCTTGGGCGAAGAAAAGTGTAGCGGCAGCTGCGGAGCAAAAAATCATCAACGGTTATCCCGATGGTAAATTCCAGCCACTGAAGTCGCTGACTCGTGCAGAGGCGATTGCTATTCTGGACGCTGCGTCCGGTTACAACCTGAGCCCTGTTGATAATCTGACGACGACTCCTGGTGGAACGGTGACGGATTCCACATACGGCAACGTGACAGATTCCACTTATGGTAACACGTCGACTACTTCTGGCAGTGAAACAGAAGATAGCAGCACAAGTACCAGCACAGATAGCACGACTACGGACAACTCTACAACAATAGATACCAACACAGATACAGACACAACTACGGATACGACTACAGACACAGTTACTGACGCGGTTGCAACTACGGAAGCACTGAAAGTCAACGATGTGTATGACGGAGAAGGTACAATTACGGGGACAGCTAAAGCAGGTTCCACAGTAACCGCCTATTCCAATGAACTGCCTATCGGTAGTGCAGTAGCCAAAGGTGATGGCACATTTAGTATCAGTGTGCTTACTCAAAAAGCAACGGTTAGGCTGGTAATCAAAGCTGAAGATGCAGACGGTAACGAAAGTGAGCCTGTAGAAATTTCTGTTTTGGGTAAACGCAGCGAGTAATTTATAGCTAAAATCCCCCTTTCACTCTGTCTGGAACAAGTCCAGCCGACAGTGGAAGGGGGATTTTTCGTTTATTCGCTTATACCGTCCTCGACAATAGACTTCTCGGGTTCACGTGTTTGTGGCTCAGACGATGTACCACCGCCATAACTAGCTATAATGCGTTGCTGCGCTCGATACGTATCGCGGCTGATTCGGGTGCGATCTACGGTTTTTCCGTCTACCTTTTTTACCCGGAATGTTTCAACCACATACCCTTCTTTGCCTTGCCGAAGTACTTGATAGAAGCCGGGGGAAAGTGAGTCATTACGGAGTCTCTTCTCCGGTATGGGAAGTACGCGAACCGTATGGGATTCCAGTTCATACGAAACATTGGACGGAAATGTACCAAAAAATTTTACAGTAAGCGTTCGGTTTTGGACAGCCGCACGAAGTAACAAATGCTTGCCTGTATTGTTTCTAAAACGAAAATTAATGGACCCTGTAGCAAAAGTCGCATCCTGACCTTTGGGTAGGTAGCTGACTGGCAAGGAATGGTTGCGGCGCTCAACAATGTCCAAACCAACTCGCAGCGCTGCATTATACACCGTGCTGGATACCTGACAAATCCCTCCGCCTATACCGGACTCCAACTGACCGTTCACGATCACTGGAGCTTCACGAAAGCCATGAGTGCGCTCAGCCTTGGCAATCAATTGACCGTAGTCGAATATGTCGCCTGGCTTGAGAATTAAACCATCAACGGTGCTTGCCGCTGAATTGACGTTATACACGCGTCCTTCCGAGCTGCTGCCGAGACTGGTGGAGAACTGGACGATTTTGCGCTCAATCCCTTCGTTACGCAGGCTGTCCACCGAAATTTTCGGCTCCAGCTGAAGGAACGGTAATTCCACTCGTATCGGCTCCACAGAAGCGGTAAAATCCTTGGGCAGCGCTTTATCCAGTGCGGCGTCCAGTTTGGGCCAATCCAGACGTCGCGCAGAGCGCCCCGGAATATAACGAACCTGATCATTCCCGTCAATCTGACGCACAGCATTGATAGGCATGCCGTATCGTTGTTCCTCCCAATCGGCTCCGAATTGGGCTTTCAATATCTCCTTCTGTCGGAAAGATGCGATAGACCATTCCTTTTCGAAGCTAAAACGTGTCTGCACACGAGTCCATAGATACTCCGAGCTGAGCGCCTTCACGGCATTCCGAAATGCCTCCGCTTTATAACGAATCCCTGCTTCCCCAAGTGTAATTTTTATATCCTGTGCACTGCTGTCACTGTCCGTCAGAAGCAGTGGGCGTTGCTTTAATGCATCCAGCTTTTTATCCACCAGCCGGAGAGCGGCTGTGTGATCCATGCTTCCTACGTTGACTCCTCCGACCCTCACTCCCTCCGGCAGCGTTTGTCTGTCGGCGTACAGATGAAGTCCCCCCCACAACATGGCCAACGCCAGAACACCAGACCATATCCAAATGACAGATAAATGAATTTTTTTCATAATGCAGATGTCTCCTGTCTGATAAGCTTGATAGCGTACTCGTGTGCCATAATATTCATATATATGTGCCAAAAGCAGAAAACTTTCGGTACTATTTAGGTAACAAATTTGTTACAATGATAAACGGTATGATGAAATAGAGAAGTTTTTAAAGGAAATGCATGGAATATGTCGAATGGGTATTAGGTTATGCGTAATATGATTAAGCAGCGGGAAGTGATCGAGTGATTGAAATGCAGGATGTGTGGAAGACCTATACTAACGGAACCCACGCACTTCAAGGAGTATCGGTCAGAATTGACCGTAATGAATTTGTATACGTAGTCGGCCCGTCTGGAGCGGGGAAATCGACTTTTATGAAGCTTATTTATAGAGAAGAAGTACCTACCAAGGGGCAAATTTCAGTCAATGGTTTTAATATCGGGAAGCTCAAGCAGCGTAAAATTCCCTACGTTCGTCGTAACATCGGAGTCATTTTTCAGGATTTCCGGCTTTTGCCGCGTTTGACGGCTTATGAGAATGTGGCTTTTGCTATGGAAGTTATTGAAGCTCCCAAGAAGCTGATTCGCAAACGGGTACCAGAAGTGCTTGAACTGGTTGGCTTGAAAACAAAAATGAATCGTGAGCCTGCCCAGCTTTCCGGTGGGGAGCAACAGCGTGTAGCGATTGCTCGGGCCATCGTAAACAATCCTTCCGTGATCATTGCCGATGAACCTACGGGAAATCTGGACCCCGAAACATCGTGGGAGATCATGCAGTTGCTGGACGAAATTAATTTTCGGGGTACGACCATTGTGATGGCGACCCACAATAAGGACATCGTGAACTCCATGCGTAAACGCGTAATTGCCATTGAGAATGGCAACATCGTAAGGGATCAGGTAAGAGGGGAGTACGGATATGACTTTTAACACCTTCTTACGTCATGTGCGGGAAGGTTTCAAAAACATATTCCGCAATGGCTGGATGTCCGTGGCATCCGTCACCTCGATTATTGTGTCATTACTTATATTGGGCGTATTTATCATGCTGGTGCTCAACGTCAATTCCCTGGCTGATCAGGCAGATAGTCAGGTGGAGGTTAACGTATTTCTGGAGCTAAATGTAGAGCAGAATATGCGTGAAACGCTGCAAAAGGAAATTGCGGCTATGCCGGAAATCAGCAAAACGACCTTTGTGACTAAAGCTCAGGGTTTGGAGGAGCTGCGCAAAGATTTGGGAGACAGCGGCAAGGAGCTGCTGGAGGGTTTTGACAAGGACAGCAATCCACTCCCGGACAAAATTGTGGTAGAGGTTATTGAACCAACAACGGTTCCATTTGTGGCCGAAAAGATTGAGAAGCTGAATACGTTGCATCCAGAGAAACCGATTTTAAAGGTTCGTTATGGAAAAGGCACCGTAGAGACGCTCTTTACGATTACGAAGCTCATTCGTAATGTAGGCTTTATATTCGTCGCCGGACTGGCGATCATGTCCATGTTCCTCATCTCGAATACGATTCGCGTGACCATATTGGCACGACGCAGAGAGATTGGCATTATGAAGCTGGTCGGTGCGACCAACTTTTTTATACGCTGGCCGTTTTTTATTGAAGGCGCGCTTATTGGTCTTATTGGTTCCCTTATTACCGTGGGTATTTTATTTACTGGCTATCAGCGTTTGCTGACCGCCGTTCAGGGCGATATAGCTCTGAATATGTTGAAGCTTATGCCACTTGAAGGCATTTGGATTCAGTTGAGTGCATTGCTGATTATTTTGGGTATGCTGGTCGGAATTGTTGGCAGTACCCTGTCCATGCGCAAGTTCTTAAAAGTATAAAGAAGCGTTGGCTGGACGTCGTGGTCGATATCAATTAGAACGGGGAAGCCCGGTGTTATTTTGCGATAAAGGATGGGGAGTGCAAGTTGAAAAAAACAGGATCTGTGTTGGCCGCTACCTTGGTAGCCGCATTGCTAATCCAGCCTTCTGACGGATATGCCAAAAGCATGAGTGAAATCAATTCGCAGCTGAACCAATTGGAAAAGCAGGCCCAATCTGCCAAGCAACAACAGGAAAAGGCTGCTCAAGATAAACAGTATGCTCAACATTACAAAAATAAAACCGTGCAAAACCTGAAAATTGTGCTTGCTCAGATTAACAGCGTCAGTGATCAGCTGACTCGTGTTGCGGTTCAGATTGATCAAACGGAAGATAATCTGCGTGCGACCAAAAAAGATTTAGCTGAGGCCATTGATCGTATCCAGTCACGGGAAAAAATGCTGGAAACTCGTGTGCGCTTGATGTATACGGATGGAACCGTCTCATATATGGACGTGCTTATGTCTTCGTCCAGTTTTAGTGACTTTCTCAGCCGGGTAGATTCCCTGAAAACGATCGTGGAGCAGGATCAAATCCTGTTGGACGAGCATAAAAAGGACAAGGCACTGGTCGTAAGCAAGAAGAAACAGCTGGACACGGAATATAAAAATGCCAAGAAGCTGTATGCGCTCAAGCAGGACGCCAAAGCAGAACTGAATTCGAAGGAAAAAGAGAAGCAAAGACTGATTTCCAATTACGATCATGATATTGCTGAGTCAGATGAAATCAGCGAAGAGCAAAATGACATGCTGGTAGCACTTGCTAACAAACGTGTGGGTCTGGTGCAGGAGAAGAACAAGCTTAGAGCGGAGCAGGCTGCCAAAGCAGCACGCGCTAGAGCGGCTGCACGTGCGGCTGAAGCCAAGCGATATGCATCTTCATCCTCAGGTGCCGCCTCGAATTCCAGCCATGCGGCAGCCAGCACGTATACAGGCGGAACGGGCACATTGGCTTCGCCTGTATCCCATTACCGACTTTCATCTACTTTTGGCATGCGGGTACATCCGATTACCGGTAAGCTTAAAGGCCACACAGGTGTTGATATGGCGGCTCCTCAGGGAACCGATATTCATGCAGCCGAAGATGGTGTTGTCATTGTTGCCGAATGGTGGAGTGGCTATGGAAATACGGTTGTGATTGACCATGGAGACGGGCTATGGACCCTATACGGACACATTCGCAATGGCGGTACGGTGGTTCATACCGGGCAGACTGTGAAACGTGGTCAAAAAATTGCAGAAGTTGGTTCGACGGGCAATTCCACAGGACCTCACTGTCATTTTGAGGTGCGAGAAAATAACAAACCTGTAAATCCGATGAACTATTTATAGTAGATAAGGTAAGCCCTATTTATAGCCATTACGGTTGTAGATAGGGCTTTGCTGTAATGGTTAATATCCGATGAAGAACATGTGCATTGAGACACGGAGTAGGATACAATTAACATATTCCGTACAAGCTAGACGTATACTTCGTGGATGGATATGCGTTGTAAGGCAATAGGATACAAGATAATGAGAAGGCGGTGGACGATTAGATGTTGAAAAAAAGTACAGCGATACTCTTGATGGTGATCGGGCTGCTTGGCGGCAGTCTGCTCACTTTTGCCTATACTGGAACGACTACAGTAGGGAACAGCGCTCTGGGCGAAGGACTGCTGGCGAGTGTGACAGGTAGCAGTTCTACCTCCAGAAGTGATATCCGCAAAATTGAGACGGCGATGGATCTGATTCAGGGACAATATTATCAGGATGTGGATCGTACCAAGCTGGTGGATGGCGCCATCAATGGTATGATGGAGTCGCTCGGCGACCCGTACTCCTCTTATATGGGTAAAGAAACTGCACAACAGTTCGAGCAATCCATTGAAGGTTCTTTTACCGGTATCGGAGCCGAAGTAGCGGCCGAAAACGGGAAAGTAGTTGTAGTCACGCCAATTAAAGGCTCCCCGGCAGAGAAGGCAGGGTTACGCTCTAAGGATATTATTTTGTCTGTTAATGGTGAAACACTGGACGGATTGGATCTAAACAAGGCCGTTTCCAAAATCCGTGGACCTAAAGGCAGTCAGGCGAAAGTCAAAATTCAGCGCAGTGGCTCTCCTGATCCGCTCGAATATACGATTACCCGTGACAACATTGATATGGAAACTGTAACGGCTCATATGGAAAGTGACGGTGTAGGCGTCATCACGATCACCCAGTTCTCCTTGAATACAGCAGAACGTTTCAAGGAAGAATTAGCGAAACTCGAAAAACAAGGGCTAAAAGGGCTCGTCATTGACGTGCGTAATAACCCGGGCGGCGTGCTTTCCGTCGTCATTGAGATTGCGCAGCAATTTGTACCTTCCGGCAAAACGATTGTACAAGTGGAAGACAAGAATCAGAAGCGTGAAGAAGAGAAATCCAAAGGTTCACGCAAAAATTACCCTGTGACTTTGCTAATGAATAAAGGTAGCGCAAGTGCGTCCGAAATTCTGGCAGGTGCTCTCCAGCAATCAGCAGGTGCTGTGTTGATCGGGGAAAATTCCTTTGGTAAAGGTACTGTACAAACCAGCTATGACAAGCAAATGGGTGACGGTAGCCTGCTCAAAATCACGATTGCCAAATGGTTAACGCCAAATGGTACGTGGATTCATAAAAAAGGGATTAAGCCGAATATTGCGGTGGAACAGCCTGAGTACTTTACAGCAGCACCATTGAACAAGGAAAAGTCCTTGAAATACAATATGAATAGCAGTGATGTGAAAAATGCACAAATCATTCTGCAAGGCTTGGGTTACAAACCAGGTCGCAAGGATGGCTATTTTGACAAAGTAACGGAAAGCTCTGTTATTGATTTCCAAAAACAAGCGAAGCTGACGGCTAGCGGCATCATTGATGCGAAGACAGCAGCGGCGATGGAAGCCAAGCTGATTGAGAAAATTCGTGATCCGAAAAATGATAATCAACTCAAGCAGGGGATTGAAGAGATTCGGAAGGAAATGAAGACAAGCGTAGCGAAATAATAGTGAGGCTACAACAAGGGGGCTGGAAACAGCCTCCTTTTATATTGGGATTTATTTGCAGTCTGTCGGTTTGTCTTCCCTACGTTGGCAATTTCATATAGAATAAATGGATATGAAATGTACGTGATCCGCTATACAGCGGGCCAGGGGCATAAGGAGTGTGAATGGACTTGGAATGGGCATTACAATGGGGATGGAGCGTCTTGAATGCTTGCTTGTATCTGCTTTTGCAGCCGTTTTATTATATCTCGATACTCATTGTCGCACTTGGTTATCGTCGGCAAATGCTGCTGGAGCGCAAGCTATTTCATACCAAAATGCATAGCTGGGCTGCAGAGACCTGGCGTGTCGTATGGAGTGGTTTGCTTGCTGGAATGGCGCTATCTGCTCTGGGAATGTTCGTCAGTGTGCATCTGAACTCGGCTTCCATCGTGTGCCTGTGGGTAGCGACATTACTGCTCATGCTGGTACGCGTCCGTTACCTGTGTCTCGCTTATTCGGTAGGTCTGCTAGGTGTGGTTCAATTTTTCCTAAACGTGGCCAGTGGCTGGCAACCTGGAGGAGCGCTCGGAACATCAGTAGCAGCCATCCGCGGATTGGATATCCCAGCACTGTTGGTGTTGGTCGCCGTGCTGCATGTGGCTGAGGCGCTGTTGGTTCGCTGGCAAGGGGGGAAAGCTGCCACTCCGCTGTTTGTCGAGGGCAAACGGGGAAGATTGGTTGGCGGTTATCGTATGGAAGACCTCTGGCCCATTCCGTTGTTGTTGTTGGTACCGACTCAGGGAGGATTCACGCTTCCCTGGACACCTTTGTTCGGTGGCGATGCCGGAGCCGGGTATATGCTAGCAGCCTTGCCAGTCCTGATGGGCTTCAGCAGCGTGACGCTAGGCCAGCTACCACGACAGAAGGCGGTACTTACTTCGAACCGTTTGCTCCTGTACAGTGTGGCTTTACTTCTGCTGAGCTTGCTGGCTGCATGGTGGAGTCCGCTGATATTGTTAGCAGCGTTATTCTCCTTTCTGGCTCATGAGGCGCTGATCTGGTATGGTAATATAGAGGAAAGTCGTCTTAGCCCGATGTTTGTCCATCCGGAGCAAGGGATGCGTGTTCTCGCTGTGCTGCCAGACAGTCCAGCGACAGCCATGGGCATACTGCCGGGCGAGGCCATTTATCGCGTGAATGGAGTTGTTGTGAATACCCGTGCCGAGCTACACCAGGCCTTGCGGATCAACTCTGCTTTTTGCAAGCTGGAGGTACGCAATCTGCAAGGCGAGAGCAAGTTTGTGCAGCGAGGCATGTACGATGGCGATCATCACCAGCTAGGGGTCGTGCTTGCACCGGATGCAGACGCGAGCTGGGCCGTATCCATACAGCCGGCCTCCATCTATCGGATTGTTGCCATGCATATAGGCGCACGACGACGTAAAGCTGGACAGGCATCGCAGGCAGAGGGTACACAGTTGGATACCATGAACAAATAGATGTTACAACAAGAGGGTAGTCATTATTTGATTAGAGTCGAATAAGGCTACGCTCTTTTTATATGCCGACAGTAGCCTGCTTGAAATCAATATTCTGATCGGTATACAATGAATATGTAATAAGAAGCATTGATGAACCGAATGCCTATCATGTGTGTCAAGCAGGGAGAGGAAAAGATGAACGCGATTCACTTTATTCGAGAGTACATCAGGCATCCACGTAGCGTAGGCGCTGTTATACCCAGCTCAAGACAGTTGGCCAAACAAATTGCCACACCGATTTACTTTGACAAAGCATCGTGCATTATTGAATATGGTGCAGGGACCGGTGTGTTTACGCAAGAGCTGATTTTGAACAAGCGTCCAGAAACGCTACTTTTAGTGATTGAAGCTAATGAATCGTTTTACAAAACACTACAAAGCAAGTACGGACACTTGGAGAAGGTACACATCATTCATGGATCGGCTGAGCATGTAGCTCAGTATATACGACAGTATGAGGTCCCAAAAGTGGATTATATCGTGTCAGGGCTCCCTTTCACCAGCTTGCCCGCTGCATTATCCAGCCTCATTTTGGGACAAACGGCTGAGGTTTTGGGCCAGGAAGGCAAATTTATTACGTTCCAGTACAGCAAGGTCAAACACAATTTTTTCCGCACCTTTTTTGCTGACATTCAGATTAAAAAGGTAAACTACAATGTCCCGCCCGCTTATGTGTTCACTTGCAGCCTGTAACCTTGCAGCTATGTAGAAGATTAGAATAAATACGAATGCGATTATACGGATGATTATGAGAAGACTTGGTCAGCGTCATTGAGATGCTGAAACGGTCTTTTTTTGTTGTGCACTTTTATGGATATATAAGAAGGGGATATGTTAAAAAGCAAAATTCATTTAAGGAATCATATTTTAAAATGGGGCTTAACCTATATATTACATAAGATGGAACCTGCTAGATTTTTGTAAGATTCATGATAAATCTGAACTTTTGTTAAAGGAGATTTATATATGGTAAAACCGCTGATATTCATGCGTTGGTGTGAGTACTATGAGTTAAGTGACCGTGAAACGGATTTTGTATCTTTTTTTATGATGAATTTCTCGGCTGCCCGTTCAGGCAATCAACCGAAGCTTAGGGAGCAGTTTGTTGAAATTCAGAAAAAAACCTTTCCTGAGTACCCGTTTGATATTACCCCGGAAGAACTGGATTACTCCAAATTCGAAGGCTTGATGAAGCAAGTGTTGAAATTTCATTTTGACACGGCCGAGCTGCTATACTCCTTCTATCTCCAAAAACTGTGCGCACCTTTGGCAGAATACATTTTATCCACTGGAGAGTCAGAGCCTGCACGCATCTATTATAAGCTTATTCAAAAGCATAAAGTGCGCTAGGGAAGACGAGTTGTGGATGAGCAAGAGCTAGTGGGATACCTCAAACTATATGGTTATTTAAGAAATTAATACTAGCAAATTAAAACAATAGTTAAAAATGTCAATATACCTTTGTGTTAAGGTAATATTATAAATCCAGTTTCAAAGAAAGAGGGTGTTGTTTTCGGCTGGAACACTTCAAGCACGGATATGATGCTGCAACGGAACGATAAGCTCGTTTGGGGACAGGGAAGGGGCCTTAAAGCCTCAAGGAGGGGCATTCGTATGGGTGCCGCTCTTTTTAAATTGAAGGGAGGAAAGCGGCATGAAGGCAAAAAATAGTAGTACTATTTGGTCCAAACGTTCCAAATGGCTGCCTGTCGTCATGGCATGCACGATTATAGTAGGGGGTGCTCTACCGACTCCAACTGTAGTTCACGGTCAAACGGCAAAGACTGTTACCATTAAAGTCGATACATCCAAGGATCGTAAGCCTATTAGCCCTTATATTTACGGTACGAATCAGGAGTTGGCAGGCGATGAGAATCTGACTGCCAGACGACTTGGTGGCAATCGAATGACCGGATATAACTGGGAAAACAATATGTCCAATGCAGGAAGCGACTGGATGCAGTCCAGCGATAGCTATTTATGCGACAACGCCGGATTGACAAAAGCCGAATGTGAAAAGCCAGGTGCGGTGGCAACCTCGTTTCACGATCAATCGCTGAAGCAGGGCACATATTCTTTAGTCACACTGCCGATGGCCGGTTATGTGGCCAAGGATGGAAACGGAAGTGTGCAGGAAAGCGAAAAGGCTCCTTCCGCTCGGTGGAATGAGGTCGTAAACGCTAAAAATGCGCCGTTTCAATTGCAGCCTGATCTGAAAGACAATCAGGTTTATGCGGATGAATTCGTCAACCTTTTAGTGAAAAAGTATGGCTCTGCTTCAACAAAAACAGGTGTGAAAGGATACTCGCTCGACAATGAACCCGCTCTCTGGTCGCATACGCATCCGCGCATTCATGGTGAAAAGGTTGGAGCGAAAGAGTTGGTAGACCGGTCGGTAAGTTTATCCAAAGCTGTTAAAGCAGTTGACGCGGGTGCGGAAATTTTTGGACCCGTTCTTTACGGTTTTGGCGCCTATAAAGATCTTCAAACTGCACCTGATTGGAACTCTGTAAAAGGCAACTACAGCTGGTTCGTGGACTATTACCTGGATCAAATGCGTCTCAGCTCGCAAGCAGAAGGCAAGAGATTGCTGGATGTCTTCGATGTACACTGGTATCCTGAAGCGATGGGCGGAGGCATACGAATTACAAATGAGGTAGGCAACGACGAAACGAAGAAAGCCAGAATGCAAGCGCCTCGTACTTTGTGGGATCCGACCTACAAGGAAGATAGCTGGATTGCTCAATGGAACAGCGAATTCTTGCCTATACTGCCTCGATTAAAGCAGTCGGTGGATAAGTATTACCCAGGAACCAAGCTGGCTTTGACTGAGTATAGCTATGGTGGCGAAAATGATATTTCCGGCGGTATCGCTATGACTGATGTGCTGGGCATCTTGGGCAAAAACGACGTTTATATGGCAAACTACTGGAAGTTAAAGGAGGGTGCCAACAACTACGTTAGTGCCGCTTACAAGCTTTACCGCAATTATGACGGAAAAAGCTCTACTTTCGGTGATATCAGCGTTCATGCGCAAACGTCGGATATTGTTAATAGCTCGGTGCATGCTTCCGTAACGGATGCATCCTACAAAGAACTGCACCTCGTTGTCATGAATAAAAGCATGGACAGTGCATTCGACGCCCAATTTGATCTTTCCGGCGAGACGACTTACGGTTCCGGTAAAGTATGGGGCTTCGACAAAAATAGCTCGCAAATTAAGGAAGCAGCGCCAATCACGCAAATTTCAGGCAACCGCTTTACCTATACAGTACCGCCTTTGACGGCTTATCACATCGTGTTGACTGCTGGCAATGATACGTCTGTGCCACCTGTGGAAGGTCCTGAAAGCTTTGAGCTGAGGGCTGAGGCTGGCGATGGGAAAGTCGATTTATCCTGGGACGCTTCCAGCGAAGTTGTAAGTTACAGTGTACAGCGGGCAACATATGAAAACGGTCCTTTTGCTGCTGTAGCATCCAACTTGGTCGAAACGTCTTATACGGATACTAACGTAACGAACGGCACTTCTTATTATTATAAAATAACCGCAAAAACAAAGGCGGGAACGAGCGAATCCAATGTTTTGAAAGCGGTTCCGCGAACGCCTGTAGACGGACAGGATCGCTATGAAGCCGAAGATGGCACGCTGAAGGGAACCATTGTGGAATCCAGCGGGACCGGCTTCTCCGGTACTGGTTATGTAACTAATTTCCACAATGCAGGGGATTCCCTGACGATGACGATTCAGGCAGAGGCGGCAGGCTTGTACAATCTTACAATCGGCTACCGTTCTCCTTATGATGACAAACGCACGAATTTCTCTTTAAACGGGAAAGCGTCTGGCGAGCTAGTACTTTGGAAAACGGCTGATTTTAAAGAAACTTCCGGTGGTAAGGTTCTGTTGAATGCAGGGGCGAATACGATCGGTTTTGAAACAGGCTGGGGCTGGTATGATATCGACTATGTCAAGCTGGAGCCAGCTGCTGACCGTCCACCGCATGCGGTAACCAAAACGCTCATCAATCCGAATGCGACGGTAGAAGCAAAAGCATTGATGAACTACCTGGTTGATCAATACGGCAAGAATATGCTCTCCGGTCAAGAGGATATGCCCGAAATTGATTGGCTTCAAGCAAATGTAGGTAAAAAGCCGGCTATTGCAGCGCTTGACCTAATCGACTATTCGCCAAGCAGAGCAGAACACGGTCTTAGTTCCACAGAGACGGAAAAGGCGATTGAATGGGATAAGCAAGGGGGCATCGTTACCTTTGCATGGCACTGGAACGCGCCGAAAGGTCTGATCGATACGCAGGGAAAAGAATGGTGGAGAGGCTTCTATGCCGATTCGACTACATTCGATATAGAATTTGCGATGAATCATCCAGAGTCCGAAGATTATAAATTGCTTATTCGCGACATCGATGTGATTGCAGGGCAATTGAAGAAGTTGCAGGATGCGAAAGTTCCAGTCCTGTTCCGTCCTTTGCACGAAGCGGAGGGCAAATGGTTCTGGTGGGGCGCCAAAGGCCCTGAGCCTGTTAAAAAATTGTATATTTTAATGCATGACCGTTTGACTAAAGTGCACAAATTGAACAATCTGATCTGGGTCTGGAACTCTGTTGCTCCCGACTGGTATCCGGGAGATGAGTATGTGGATATTTTGAGCTTCGACTCTTATCCGCAAGCAGGCGACTACAGCCCGCAAATTGCAAAATATGAAGACCTTGTTACATTAGGCAAGGACAAAAAGTTAGTTGCCATGAGCGAAAACGGACCTATCCCGGATCCTGACCTGATGAAGGCGTATCAAGCCCATTGGAGCTGGTTCGCTACATGGTATGGGGATTTCTTGAGAGACGGCAAACAAAACAGTCTTGAGCATCTGAAAAAAGTGTATAATCATCCGAACGTCATTACGCTTGAAAAACTCCCGACTAACTTAAAAACGTATGGCATTACCGAGCAGCCATCAGTACCGGGCAGCTTCACGCTGAACGCAGCGGGCGAAACGGCGAAAGTAAAGCTGAGCTGGACAGCATCAGCGAATGCAGCAAGCTATGAAGTGAAGCGTTCGACGGCTGAAAACGGCGCGTTCGCCACAGTAGCGAGCGATGTATACGGAAGCAGCTACACCGACACAGCCGTAACAGCAGACACGATGTACTATTACCAAGTCGTAGCGAAGAATGATGCAGGTCAAACGGTTTCGAACACGGCTAGCGCAGCGCCGAAGGCGGATACTCAGCAGCCAACAACGGGACTGGTGCTCCAGTATCGCACAGCGAATACAAATGTGAACGACAATCACTTGAACCCGCATTTCCAAATTGTAAACAAAGGCACAGCATCTGTACCGATCAACGAGTTGAAAATTCGCTACTACTACACGATCGACGGCGACCGCGCGCAGACATTCAACTGCGACTATGCGACGCTGAGCTGCTCGAAGCTGAATGGTAAGCTGGTTAAAATGGATAAAGCTGCAACCGGTGCTGATTATTATTTGGAAGTCAGCTTCAACTCGGATGCAGGCGTGTTAGCCTCTGGAGGAAGCACGGGCGAAATTCAAACCCGTATTCATAAAACAGACTGGTCGAACTATAATGAAAGTGACGATTACTCGTATAAAGGCACGCAAACTTCATATGCCGATCATACGAAAGCTACGTTGTATCATAATGGCGTACTTGTTTGGGGAACCGAACCGACAGCTAATTAAGGAGGATTTTACGAAATCCGCGAGAGCATCTCTTACAAGTGTGGAGAAGGAACGCGGTGCGTAGAGCAGTTGTAGCGAGCAGCCAGTCGCTGGAAACCCACCAGTGACTGGTTATTTAGTTTCGCTTGAATCCCAATTGAGTTACAGAAAGTGATATAACCTCGAACGGTCTATACAACGATTGGCAGTCGTTTTACACATGAGATTCTCGAGATATGGGGGGATGATCAGTGGGCGCTCCTTTACGGGACATGCTCATGGTAATGCCTTTTCCCTTTCCTACAGCTGGGTATACCTGAGATGTATATGCGCTGTCTTGATCGCTGTGGAACGGAATACTTGCTCGTTCTGGAAGTTGATTCAGTGTAACCAAAACAAAGGAAGTATCTTGCTTGTCCGCTATACCGTAAGCTGCAATTTCCCCAGTGTACAGTTTTAGGGTACTGGAGAAGTACAGGATTTTACCGCCAGAAGGTAAATAAATGATGCACGTGACGAGCTTACATAGGGGCATCTCTGCATAAAATTGCCGCTTTCATCTTTATTTCTAAGGGGTAACTCACTCCAGTTGTCAACGCAAAAACACCTCCAAGGTTACCTCCTAAGCTTACGACAGGGTTACATTCTCTTGAAAGTGTTTTGATGTATCCCACGTTATGGGGTCAATCCCCCCAGTCCCAAGTAGGGATTTTACTTTAAGTACATAGCAAACGGGGACAAATTAAAATTTCCCATGTTCATCCGACTTATCTGATTTTTTGTCTAAAAGCTCGCCCTCTGAAGAGGTGAACAGTTCCTTCAATATGCGATAAGCTTTATTTTGCCCTGCTTCATTCTGCTGGGAAAGTATATGAATGCATTCCCAAATCCAGGGCTGGCTTTTGAGTTCTTCATATGGATTATAGTCAAAAAATGCGAATACGTTTGTGTCTAGTGCCTCTGCTATTTTCTCCAATGTCTTGATCTGCACATTGACCTCACCGCGCTCCAACTTGCCGATATAGGAACCTGTTGAATCGGATGCTTCTGCTAACTGTTCTTGTGTAATACCCCGCAATTTTCGAAATTGACGGATTTTCGTTCCTAATAGTTTCGTTGTTTCCATAGACACCCACACTCCTATAGTAAGAGTGTAGACAAAGCTGGATTAAGCGTGGAGGTAATTAAATTGCCTTAATTATTCAATATTTAGTTCTTGTAAGAACTATTTTAATAAACATCAAATTCCATAATATAATAAATCAGTGTAGAAAAGGGGTTGACCGTCATCCAATTTATTCATATAATTTCTAGTATATTGTAATTGATTGTCGAGGAGGGTGATTTTTTTAAATCATCTGAATACGCCGGGGGTGTTTTTATTGGAAAATGCAACCACGATCCGTTCGGAAATTGAAAAAGAACTAAAACTTGGTGGCTACACTTTTAATAGTTTTGGACAAGCTACGGGGCTTAACCGGGGCATCTTTAGTGCTATGCTTAACGGCAATCCGCCTAAACCTATCTCGGTAAGACAAATGGACCTGATTACCAAAGCGTTTAATTATCCAGAAGGCTGGTTGTATGACCTGTATGTGGATGAATGTTTTTATGATGGAAGACCACATTGGAAAAGGGTCAAGCCGTTCCTGATTCGTTGTGTTGAAGTAGGAAATCTGCGATGCGTGGAGAAAGTGCTCTCACGCTTAATGGAAGATCTTAACCACATTCCAACAATCTTTGCTTTGGCAGAGGAGCTTTATGAAGAAGGGAAGTTAAAAGAGGCAATTCCTTTCTATGAATGTGTCATTGAAAATGAGAAATACCAACATTCCGAGAGGTTGGCTATCAGTCACTATAGAATTTTTTCAATATCTGTTAGTGAACATATGAAGATAAATTTGGAAGCTGCACTAAGATTCGTACCCTTTAGAAATCGGGTACCCTTAGATTATCATTTAGATGGTCTGCTTAAACTGTCAAATCTTTATTACAACTTGCATCATTGGAAAGAAGCAGAGCGTTATGCAGATGAATTAAGAGCGCTTGCAACTATTGTATGTAAAAGTAGAGAAACTAATAAAAAGAATTCTACATTGAAAACTGAGAGACATTTAGTTGTCTACTATGGTCAAGGTTACTTGACGAAGGGAAATGCTTTGGAAAAACAAGGGAAATATGAAGAGGCCATGCAGTTTATTTCTGGCTATGCCGATTTGAGTTGGTTTGAAGATTTAGGGGAAATTGGGCAGCAAGAAGTGCAAAGGTTCACACTTTGGGCAAATGCTAATCAACTTAACTTGAATATTCTTATGGGTGATACAAGTAGTTTGCCAATGTATATTCAATTTCTTAAAAGCAACCCTCCCGAAATTTTATTGGGGTTATTAACGATAGTAGAGTCGGCTAACAAGTATGATTTTTTGATAGAACATATTTTACAGCAGTTTTCTAACGAACTTACGTCCTTTAATACTGAATTATCTGTTGGTACGAGTTACTATAAGCAATCATTTAGTTATGACACTTATGCTGATTTGTGTTACCAACTGGCCATATATATGTTTAATAACCTTTTCCATGAGAAAGGTGTTTATTATATTTTAAAAAGCTTAAGAAAATATCTGGAAATCAATAACAAAGAAAAGTGTATGGTCTGTACAGCTTTGTTCGAAAGATTCAGACTTGAGGCCACGAAAGACCAAAAAGCAGAATATGAAAGTATCATGGAGGAGGTTTTAATCAATGCAAGTAAAAAACCTGAAATACATGCTAATTATAGGGCTTTTTAGTTTCTTTGAATTGTCCCATACTATTACTGTTTTTGGACATGGAACTGGAGCTTAATAGTTATCAAAAAACCAGCCTCAGTAAGGCTGGTTTTTTGATTCATCCCGTTAAAGGGATGAATTGGGTTTTATTATATTTTTAACCTGTAGGGAAGGTATCAGCTTGTAAACTAATGTAAATACCACACCGAACAGGAGGTTTATTGATGTGAAATGGAAACAATTGGAGGAATGCATCGAAGAAAAGCGGAAGGAATTAAATGATTTGGCGAATGAGGTGGGATTGAAGGATCGGCGGGTGTTAATCAAGTCCATGGAGTTGGATCGACTCCTTAATAAATACAGCGACTGGAAATATAGCTATCATAGACAACAGAGCATACCCCAAAGTTCACAAATACAAGAGAAGCAACACGAGCTTGTCCTATCTTATTAATCTTCAAGTATCATGACAAGATAAAACCTAACTTCACCAGGGCTTCTAATACATAGTGGGATATAGAATAAACAAAATAAGCTCTATGCATCTCGTACGCCGCTCTTATACACGTTGTTCGTACGGTTTATTGTTCTGCGTCTACATCAGAGCGGAAGCCATGTATTAATGATGAATATGTATCAAAAAAACCTCCCGATTCACGTTATTGCGTGACTCAGGAGGTTTTTGGGTTTTACTGTTGAAGCTGGCGTAGTACGGTGATTTCGACACGGCGGTTTTTTTGTCGTCCAGCTTCGGTGCTATTGTCACCAACCGGCCGGGTATCTGCATAACCCGCATACTGAAATCCTGAGGGTGAAAGTTGCTCTCTGTCGAGAAAGAATCGGAGTACGGACAGTGCCCGTGCGCCGGAAAGCTCCCAGTTGTCCTTATACGTCGATGAGTTCGAGGAGCGCGTGAACGGAATGTTGTCCGTATGGCCCTCAATGCTAATCGGTGTTTTCAAATCTCGAAACAGACTGGCCAACTTGGATAGCGTGTTGGCAGAGCCTTGCTTGAGTGCAGCTCTACCTTGATCGAATAAAAAGCGGTCATTTAGCGTAATGACAATACCACGCGGCTGATCTGACACAAAAATCTGGTTTTCCAGTTTGTTGTCCGTAATATATTCTTGAATGACACCCATTAAATTTTGCAGCTCTTTTTCCTGCGTGCGAAATGCTTGTTCACGTTCGGTGAGCTTAGTCGATCCAGCTTCCTTTTTATCGGCTGCCGGTTGCTTGGTCGTGGGTGGATTCTTGCTGGTGTAACGATCGGCAGTACCTGTAATGCCCGAGCCTTGCTCCAAAATAGAATCTCCTTTGTGGAACGTATCCTGGAGGGATTGAACAACGACATCGTATTTTTTAGCATCCAGACTACTCATGGCATACATCACAACGAAAAATATGAGCAGCAGGGTGATCAGATCGGCATAGGTAATCATCCAGCGGTCACGATGGTCTCCGCCGCCTCCTTGACCCCCACGGCGCTTACCGCGCGCTCTCATGGAAGTCCTCCTTTGGAGAAGCGTCCTCTGTGCGTGAGCGACGAGGCGGTTTGCGATCTATATTTTGCTCTGAGCGGATAAAGAACTCCAACTTTTTGCGTACAAGCTTTGGATTCTCTCCGTTTTGGATAGCCAGAATTCCTTGCAGCAGCAAATCCATTGTGATAATTTCACTCTCACTGGCTGCTCTTATTTTGGACGCGATGGGCAGGAAGATCAGATTGGCACTAGCGACGCCGTATAGTGTTGCGATAAAAGCAACAGCAATGGACGGACCAAGCGCAGTAGGCTCGGTCAGGCTGCCCAGTACATGGATCAGGCCCATGACAGTACCGATAATTCCCATCGTAGGGGCATAACCGCCTGCGGATTCAAATATTTTGGCGTACCCTTCATGTTTGTGTTCAATGGCATCTAACTCAAGCTCTAAAATCTGTTTGATCTGCTCCTGCTCGGTGCCGTCGATGACCAACTGAAGACCTTCACGCAAAAATGCATTCGGATGCTCTGATGAAGTACGCTCTAGCGCAAGCACACCGGATCGGCGTGAGGTGGCCGCCATGGAAACCAAATCTTCTATATATTGCTTCGTAGGATTGTCCTCACGGCTAAATGCCATCCGTAGAGCGGTGGGGATCGTCTTCAGCTTGGAAGCTGGGTAGCTGATCACAACTGCGGCAAAAGTTCCCCCAAATACAATTAGAGCCGATGTACCTTGAAGCAGCCCTGTAAATTCGCCGCCTTCCCATAAGAAGCCACCGATTAATGCAATGATTCCTGCGATGATGCCCAATACGATGGTGATATCCAAAATTTAATTCACTCCTATTCAAGACTTATCGTTTGCATCCACGGTAAGAAAGAGGTATAATACGGGAACAAACATTCTTATCCAACCATATTTCCCAAGTATCATTGCTCGGGAAATATCGACATAGAGTTACAGGTAAAGACGTTAAAGCTCGACTGGTGTAAAATCATGATGTTTCCATTTTAGACGATAAGGGTGATGCAGGGCAATGAGTGATATCGTTGTTAGCGATAAGACTTTTGAAATTCAGTCGGAATTCCAACCTCAAGGCGATCAGCCTCAGGCCATTTTTGAATTGGTAGAGGGAATTGCAGAAGGAAAGAAGCATCAAACGCTATTGGGTGCTACGGGAACAGGTAAGACGTTTACCATCGCACAGACCATTGCCAAGTTGAATCGGCCTACGCTGGTTATTGCACATAATAAGACTTTGGCTGCTCAACTGGCGAGTGAGTTTAAAGAGTTTTTTCCGAATAACTCAGTCGATTATTTTGTCAGCTACTATGATTACTATCAACCGGAAGCATACATCCCGTCTTCCGATACGTATATTGAGAAGGATTCCAGCATCAATGAGGAGATTGATAAACTTCGCCACTCAGCGACAAGCTCTCTGTTTGAGCGTCGTGACGTTATTATTGTAGCGAGTGTCTCCTGCATTTATGGTTTGGGTTCCCCGAAAGAATATTCAAGCTTGCTGCTTTCGCTTAGAGTCGGCATGGAGAAACCCCGCAATCAGATTTTGTCCCGCTTGGTCGATATTCAATATCAGCGGAACGATATCAACTTCGTGCGGGGTACTTTCCGTGTACGGGGGGATGTTGTCGAGATATTCCCGGCTTCCCACGGGGAACACGCTATACGTGTAGAACTGTTCGGGGATGAAATTGAACGAATTACCGAGATTAATGTGCTTACGGGTGAATTGATCGGTGAACGTGATCATATTGCCATTTTCCCGGCATCTCACTTCGTTACTCATGAGGATACGATGAAGGTAGCATTGGTCAACATTGAACGTGAGCTTGAAGAACGGTTAGCGGAGTTGAAGGAGCAAGGGAAGCTGTTAGAGGCGCAACGTTTGGAGCAACGTACCCGCTATGATATCGAGATGATGAAAGAGGTTGGCTTTTGTTCCGGTGTTGAGAATTATTCAGGTCCACTGACATTCCGCGAGCGAGGAGCAACACCATATACGCTGATGGATTATTTCCCGGATGATATGCTGATCGTCATTGACGAGTCCCATGTTACGTTGCCGCAGATTCGTGCCATGTATAACGGTGACCAAGCACGTAAGAATGTACTGGTAGAACATGGATTTCGTTTGCCATCTGCATTGGATAATCGTCCGTTGAAGTTTGAAGAGTTCGAGGACAAGGTAAGTCAAATCGTCTATGTATCGGCTACTCCAGGACCCTATGAGATGGAGAAATGCGAAACGATGGTACAGCAGATTATTCGTCCTACCGGACTCCTTGATCCGATTATTGAGGTGCGTCCGAGCAAGGGACAGATTGACGATCTCATTAATGAAATACGGCTTCGCATGGAACGTGAGGAACGGGTACTGGTGACCACACTTACGAAGAAGATGTCTGAAGATTTGACTGACTATTTAAAAGAAGTAGGCATCAAGGTTCGGTATATGCACTCCGAGATTAAGACGTTGGAGCGGATGGCTATTTTGCGTGATCTTCGTCTGGGGACCTTCGACGTGCTAATCGGGATCAATCTGTTGCGGGAAGGTCTTGATTTGCCGGAAGTATCGCTGGTGGCGATTTTGGATGCGGACAAAGAAGGCTTCCTGCGTTCTGAGCGCTCTCTGATTCAGACGATCGGACGGGCAGCACGGAACAGTGACGGTCGTGTTATTATGTACGGCGATAAGATTACCGATTCTATGGATAAGGCGCTAAAGGAAACGGAACGTCGTCGTGCGATTCAAATTCAGTATAATGAAGAACATGGGATTACCCCGCAAACCATCCGTAAAAAGATTCGTGATGTTATTGAAGCAACTAAGGTGGCAGAGTCAAAGAATGATTACCTTCCTAATGAGACGGGTAAACTTTCCAAGAAGGAGCGTCAATCACTCATTCAGCGTCTGGAAGCAGAGATGAAAGACGCCGCCAAGAACCTACAGTTCGAGCGGGCAGCCGAGCTACGTGATGCTTTGCTGGAGTTGCGAGCTGATTAAACATTGAGAATAAGCTAGAAGCAAAACATATGAAAATAAAATGTTTGATTGCTTTGCTTTTAAAAATAGTGAGGGCGGCCTATGTGGTCGTTCTCTTTGCGATATATCACTTCCATGGGATAATCCAATGCGATATAGCATGACGTGAACTACGGCTAAGGAGATGAAACATTTGGCGAATGAAAGCATCATCATCAAAGGCGCACGCGCGCATAATCTCAAAAATATTGACGTGACGATTCCACGGGACAAGTTCGTCGTCCTGACAGGGCTTAGCGGCTCAGGTAAATCGTCACTGGCTTTCGATACGATCTATGCGGAAGGGCAACGTCGGTATGTGGAATCTTTATCTGCGTATGCCCGTCAATTCCTCGGGCAAATGGAGAAACCAGACGTTGATTCGATTGACGGTCTGTCTCCTGCCATTTCCATTGACCAAAAAACGACAAGTCGGAATCCGCGTTCTACCGTCGGAACGGTTACCGAAATCTATGACTACCTGCGGTTGTTGTTTGCCCGGGTGGGTCATCCTCATTGTCCTGAACATGGCATTGAAATCACTTCACAGACCGTTGAACAGATGGTAGACCGCATTTTGCAATATCCTGAAAAGACAAGACTGCAGATTCTGGCTCCATTGGTATCCGGCCGCAAAGGTGAGCATAAAACACTGTTCACGGATATAGCCAAGCAGGGCTTTGTACGGGTACGTGTGAATGGAGAACTACGTGAATTGTCTGAGAAGATTGAGCTGGAAAAGAACAAGAAGCACTCGATTGAAGTGGTCGTAGACCGCATCGTAGTCAAGGAAGATGTGCGTGCGCGTCTGTCTGACTCTATTGAGACGGCACTGAATCTTTCAGGTGGGCAGTTGCTTGTAGACATTATGGGGCAAGAGGAGTTGCGGTTCAGCTCCAACTTTGCATGCCCTATTTGTGGATTCAGCATAGATGAACTGTCTCCAAGAATGTTTTCCTTTAATAGTCCGTTTGGCGCTTGTCCAGATTGTGACGGGTTAGGAGTTAAAATGGTAGTTGACCCTGATTTGCTCATTCCCGATCCTGAAAAAAGTGTCGAGGATGGGGCTTTTCAGGCTTGGAGTGGCGGAACTTCCACTTATTATCCTCAATTTTTACAGTCAGTATGCGAGCACTATGGTATTCCGCAGGACATTCCTGTTAGTCAATTGACAACAGAGCAAATGAACCTCATTTTACATGGAACGGGTGAGCAGAAGATCCGTTTCCGCTATGAGAATGATTTTGGTCAACGTAAGGAAGCCTATGTGACCTTTGAGGGGATTATCCCCAATCTGGAGCGTCGTTATCGTGATACGGCTTCTGAGGGTATACGTGAATTTATTGAAGGCTTTATGAGTGCGAAGCCATGTAACACTTGTAAGGGACACCGACTGAAAAAAGAAAGTCTGTCGGTAACCATTCAAGAGCGTAATATAGCTTTTGTGACAGCTTTGTCTATCGGTGAAGCCTCAAACTTTTTCCATACACTGGAGCTGAGTGAGAAGGAGAAGTCGATTGCCAATCTCATTTTAAAAGAAATTAACAGCCGCCTGGGATTCCTCGTTAACGTTGGTCTGGAATACCTGACTTTAAGCCGTGCGGCAGGGACGTTGTCAGGCGGTGAGGCACAGCGTATCCGACTGGCGACACAGATCGGGTCCAGTCTGATGGGCGTGCTTTATATTTTGGACGAGCCTAGTATCGGACTGCATCAGCGAGATAATGACCGTTTGATAAGTGCTTTGGAGCATATGCGGAATCTTGGCAATACGTTGATCGTGGTGGAGCATGACGAAGATACGATGATGGCGGCGGACTATATCATTGATATCGGGCCAGGAGCTGGAATCCATGGTGGGATGATCATGTCGCAGGGGACCCCGCAGGAAGTTATGGAAGACCCGAATTCCTTAACCGGGCAGTATTTGAGCGGACGCAAGTTCATTCCGGTCAATACCGAGCGGCGCAAGCCTGCTGATAAATGGCTGGAGATTCGCGGAGCCAAGGAGAACAATCTCAAAAATGTGAATGTCAAAATTCCGTTGGGTGTTTTCTCAGCTGTTACTGGTGTATCTGGCTCTGGAAAATCGACGCTGGTCAATGAAATTTTGTACAAAACGTTAGCGCGTGATCTGAACCGGGCGAGAGTACGTCCAGGGCAGCATAAAGAAATTCGCGGACTAGAACATATCGAAAAGGTTGTTGAGATCGATCAATCGCCAATTGGCCGTACACCGCGTTCCAATCCTGCAACATATACTGGTGTATTTGATGATATCCGTGACTTATTCTCGCAGACGAACGAGGCCAAAGTACGAGGCTACAAGAAAGGCCGCTTTAGCTTTAACGTTAAGGGAGGTCGTTGTGAAGCTTGTAGAGGCGACGGCATCATCAAGATTGAGATGCATTTTTTGCCGGATGTGTATGTTCCATGCGAAGTATGCAAAGGCAAGCGTTATAACCGGGAGACCCTAGAGGTTAAATACAAAGGGAAAAGTATTGCCGATGTGCTGGAGATGACGGTAGAGGATGCAACGGAGTTTTTTGTAAATATTCCGAAGATTCATCGCAAGATCCAGACACTGATGGATGTAGGTTTGGGGTATATCAAGCTGGGTCAGCCTGCGACTACCTTGTCTGGTGGTGAAGCACAGCGTGTGAAGCTGGCCTCCGAATTGTATCGTCGCAGTACGGGCAAAACCATTTATATTTTGGACGAGCCGACAACCGGCCTGCATGTTCACGATATTGACCGATTATTGACGGTGCTGCATCGTTTGGTTGATTCAGGAGAGACGGTGCTGGTCATTGAGCATAATCTGGATGTGATTAAAACAGCCGATTATCTGATTGATTTAGGACCGGAAGGCGGAAGTGGCGGTGGAACGATCTTGGCTACCGGGACACCGGAGCAGCTCGTGAAAGTCGAAGAATCCTATACAGGTCGATACTTAAAGCCGATCCTTGAACGGGATACCCAGCGTAGTCAAGCGCTTCAGACAGTCGATCTATAGATACCGTTTAACGTACGATTTAAAACCCTGCACAGGCAGGAAGGCAGAATACGAACTAGTGTATTGATGCCTTCGTCTTGGTAGGGTTTTATTTTTTTTGTAAAAAAAGAAAACTTTTATCAAATTCCTGCGTTAAAGCATGTGACACATAGTTTACCAAGCGCTGGAATAATAAGTATATACGTATATTCATCGACAGAAAGTCTCTGAGTAGTCTCTGGAGTTTTGGGTGTTTAGGCTCGGGCTTGAAGAGGTAAATATATAACTCATGATTATATAGCATCATACGAAGTTCCGTGCCCGCGTGACAACCATTACAAGTTGAAGCGAAACCGTCTGAAGTTTTATCACATCTAAGGTTCATACCACATCTCTGAGGAAGTCATGAAGGGAGCTGGAACGCTTGAAGATTAAGCAAAGTAGAGTTTTACGTACACGTGTATATTCATGGGCAGCTGGAGCTGCTTTGGCGGCATGTTTGATGGGATATAGTGCTGCACCGTCCTATGCCTCCGAGGTGTCCGAGGCGTTTGCGCCCAAACAAGCCGAAATCGAAACAAGTGTGGCAATTGGCAGTATTAAAGATTTAGGAAACGCTCACAATTACATTCAACCCGCAGCGAATGGTGGGTTCTTTATGCTGAATGTCGAGGACGATACAGAAGCAAGTGTAGTACACGTCACATATGGCAAGCTGGATAGTTCTGTGGAGGCTGTATGGAAACATCAGCAGGATCTGAACGTACAACCCGGAACAAGCAGCAGTGGAGTCCAGCGGGAGACGTCGGATGGGGGCTTGCTGTTTCTGATTGATTATACAAAACCGAACGGAACACGAGATGTGCAGGCTTCACGATTGGACGAGGATGGAAACACCTTGTGGTCCAAAACATTACCCACAGATGGCTTGATATCTCATGGACAGGATTCTCAGGTTGGTTTGGAGCCACTGGAGGATGGCAGTTTCCTGGTCTCCTATCTAAACCTTGCGGAACAGTCCTTCACTGTACTCAAATACACTGAAGCTGGCGATCTACAATGGAATCGAACGACGGCCGGAGTGACCTCGGGTTGGCTGGTCGGCAGTCACAATGGATATTATGCGCTTTTGAACAGCTCAGATGGTCCCGTTGGGGTACAAACAGATGTATATGGTCGCGATATCCGTGACATCCATCTGGACTTAGGATCAGGTAAAGAAATTGCCGCAGTACGTGAGTTGCCGAGCGGTCATATTGCTGTAACAGGGCTTAAAGGAAACAGCAAGCGTACACAGGTGCTAAGTAATGGTCTGCAATTATTTAGTAATACAGAGGACTATGCGGCTGACCGGGTGTATCTGCCTGAGGAGCAGTTGTATGTCCAGTTCAGTGATCAATATGATCCACTGGGTAAAACCACGAAGATGCATGGCATCACCATTACAGGCTTGAAAGGAAACGGTACAAAGGTGTGGGAAACGAGGACTCATTATAAGGAGGATAATTCCTTCGGCATCCGGTATGATACGGGATTGATATATAAGATACCTTCAGGCTACGCAGTGGTGACATCTACAACAGGCGCTCATAAGCCAACAGTACTCGATTTTGCGAAAATATTGATACCGGAGTAATCCGGTGTCTTTTTTTTTTGAAAGTGAGAAAAACGATATTGTGGGGCTTCATGAGGATAAGAAACAGCCTGCTTGTATATGTCATACAAGCAGGCTGTTAATAGACTCTATATTTAGGATGCAACGTGGCTGGACTGTAAAATAGCAGACAGCTTTTCCTGAAAAGTCGGAATCCCTACACGCTGTACATATGCGTAAAAGCTTTCGCCAGCGCTCCTGTTTTCTTTGTAGAACAGAATGAGCTCTGCCAGTACAGGTCCAACCTGATCCCCGCGTACGCGACCTTTGAGCGCTTTGTTAAACTGGGCGCCTGCTCCAAGCGCTCCGCCGACAGCGATGTCGAACGCATCGACCAATCCTTCTGGTGTCTTTATGAGCGAGCCTTGCAGACCAATGTCCGCAATATGCTTTTGACCGCAGGAATTCGGGCAACCGATAAAATGAATGCGCACCTTTTCATCCAATTGTACGTGCTGATCCAAATACTCGGCAACGTCAACCGCCCGTTTTTTGGTTTCCACAATCGCCAGATTGCAAAACTCATTTCCTGTGCACGATACCGTACGGCTCATAAAATGCTTGGGCTGTGGTGTCAGGCGTTGCAGCACGGGGGCTTCCAGTAGTTCATCCACTTGCTCATTCGGCACGCCGCTCAGTAAAATATTTTGCGACATCGTGGTACGAATCTGACCATCGCCATAGCGGTCAGCCAGGTCGGCCAGTTCATGCAACTCGTCAGCACTAAGGCGACCCACAGGCACGTTCAGACCGACATAGTTCAGGCCTTTTTGGGCTTGAGGATGCACACCGTCAAAATAGGCGGCTTGCCAGCCAATTGTTTTGTCCTCACCTCGTCCGGGCATTTCACCGATGTACTCGGTGAGCTTAGCCAGAAATTTGTCCGGGCCCCAATCGGCAACGAGGAATTTCAAGCGGGCATGGTGCCGCTTTTCCCGATAGCCGTAATCACGGAAAATGGTGGTGACAGCAATAGCAACCTTCAGTACTTCCTCAGGACGAACAAACAAATCCAGAGACTGTGCCATATGCGGCTTGGCGGACAAACCTCCACCAACCATCACATGGAAGCCGACCACTTCTTTTCCGTCGAGGATCTTGGTGGCCGGAGTGAAGGACAGGTCGTTAATTTCAGCCTGTGCATTGTTGTACGTATTACCGGAGATAGACATTTTGTACTTACGCGGCAGATTGGAGAAGTCTCGATTTAATAAGAAAAAACGATTTACTTCATCTACAATCTCCTGGGTATCCACCAATTCATTGGGATCGATGCCAGCCAGCGGATTACCGACAATGGTACGCGGGCAGTCTCCACAGGCTTCAAAGGAATACAAATTGACTTTTTCCAGTCTTTCAAAAATATCGGGCAAGCTTTCGACCGTCAGCCAGTGAAATTGAATAGCCTGGCGAGTGGTGACATCCACAAGACCGCGTCCGTATAGCGCGGAGATGTCTGCCAATGCATGTGCCTGTGCTGAAGTCATGATCCCTGTATTGATGCGGACCCGCATCATGAAATGACCATCCTTAGGCTTTTGCTGATATACCCCAGCCCATTTGAAACGGTCCATATCGTCCGCAGAGATCGAATCATAGCCATCGTTGGCATAGTTTTCGATAATGGTACGGATAACGTCGAGACCGTCCTTTTCCAGCTTGACCAACTCGAATTTGTTAAGCTTATCGGGATGAGCGTTCCAGATTGGTTCGTAGGCCATTCTTTTAACCTCCTTTAAGTGCTTATTTATACTTTAGTGTTTTGGATAGAGGACTCACGATTTCATTCTTTATTTCCGACAATAAAACTAAGATATAATGTGATGGTATCATAGTTGGTTATGCCCGTAAACGAAGGAATGACCTAATTGGTATAACGATTATTTATCGTTTTTGCTTATTTTTTTGATATAAGGATTTGGAAAATTTATAATATAAATAGCATGAGAGGACAGGGATGTGGCAAACGACGCTTTTTTAGAAAAAGATAGGGCTTAAAGCGATTGTATGCGTGTCCCCTCTATGGTAGATTTGGACTAACTGATAGAACAGGGTCATGTAAGAGAGGAAATGGTGAGGGTATATGCGTAAGATGGGGAAAAGGGCAGTTGTTCTGGCTTTGGGCAGCGCTCTATGTGTTTCTGGAACGGCAGGTGCAGCTAGCAGTGGAACTGCGTTAAAGGCCAAAGTCATTAATGGTGGGGTCTATGTTAACGTAAGCGATATGAATAAAGCATTAGGAACCAGCGGCGCATATAACAGCGCAAATGGTACATATACGTTATCGGCCGACCGTGTGCCGCAGGTTGTTAAAAATGTATCTCCTTCTGTGGTCGGTATCATTGGCCGTTCAGCCACGGGAGAGACCGTAGCGGGAGGAGATCGCTACAATCTGGCTCACGGGACGGGTGTCATCATTCGTACAGATGGATGGATTGTGACGAATGCGCATGTTATCGAAGGATTAGGTGATGCCGTGGTCGTAACCTCGGACGGAAAATCTTACGGAATCACCGACAGCTACAGCGATCCGATCAGTGATTTGGCATTAGTCAAAATCAAGGCAAGCGGCCTCAAACCCGCTACCTTGGCAGCTTCAACGAACAGTCTACAGGTAGGTGAGCAGGTAGTGGCTATTGGTACGCCTATATCCTTTTCACTTCGCAATTCGGCAACCTCGGGTGTTGTTAGCGGGCTGAATCGTGGTGTCAATGCTGCTTATCGTTTGATCCAAAGCGATACCGCGATCAATCCTGGTAACAGCGGCGGTCCACTGGTCAATCTCAAGGGTGAGGTTATCGGGATCAATACGATGAAATTCTCGGCGGTCGGTATTGAAAATATGGGCTTTTCGATTCCGTCGGATACGGTGAAATATGTCATCGGCCAATTTTTCAAATACGGAGAGGTTCGGCGCGCCAGTCTTGGTCTAGGGCTGGAAGAGAGCTGGTCAGCTATCGTCGGATTGCCTACCGAGGATCCTTTGAAAGTAACGAAAATTACTTCAGCCAATGCCGTTCAGGCCAAAATCAAGGAAGGCGATGAGCTGTATAGTATTAACGGTAAGCGTGTAGCTTCGGCCATTGACGTCAATGAGCTACTTAAAAACTATCAACCGGGTCAAACGGTGAATGTGCTTATGCAGTCGGACGGTGATATTGTGAAGCGCAAGCTGGTACTGACACAGGATAATGGTGAAATCTATGAGTCCATTCAGTCTGGAGAAGATGGTGAAGATTCGAACGGTTCGGAAGCCGCTGAAGATGGTGGCATAGCGCCTTCTAAGGAAACATCGGAGCCAGCTCAAGGGGCAACTACTGGAAAGTGAACAATAACGGCTCTTGAATCTATAAAATAAAGCTAAAGGGAGATTTACTGTGAAGCATATTCAAAGAAAAATGATGCGTAAGCTGGGGGTCGGCGCTGTCGCATTGTCCCTTCTGCTTTCCGCTTTGCCAGCAGTTGCAGCAGATCAAGATAAAAATATGTTGGAATTGCGTCTGCAAAGCGGCAGCAATACAGCCGTCGTAAACGGCCAAAATGCAAATATCACGAAGCCCTATTCCAAAAGTGGTGCACTGATGGTTCCAGCTGGTATTTTTAAAAAGGCATTTAACAGCAAAATTCGATTGGCTGAAGATAATGTGGTTAAAATCACTAGCGGAACTCATGTTGTATCGCTGACCATTGGTAGCCGTACTGCTTGGGTGAGAGGTCACAAGGTGACACTTCCAGCTCCACCGGAAATGTCATCAGGTATTCTCATGGTGCCTCTGCGTCAAGTAGCAGAAGGGCTTGGCGGTAAGTTGGAGAAGAGCGGCGCCGGAATCATTATTCGGATGGAAGCACAAGAAGAGGCGGGCACGGTAGCTGAAGAGACACCGAACATTGATAATGATGAGGGCAAGACGCAGATCGGGAACAGTTACTATGGCTGGTCTATGAACTATCCAACAGGTCTCGTCATCGGTCAGGGAGGTGGAGATGAGAGTATCTCCACTTTTATGGATGAGAACAGTGCCTACTATATGGAGGTGCACACAGCGTCACAGCCGGTTCCACTGAATGCGGACGATCTGTTGCAACAATTAGTGCAGGCAGCCAAGGAAACGGGAGAAACTGTGATCGATCGAAAATCCTTCCCGAAAGCGAAGGTACCTTATGCTCGTGTCATTACGAAGGATGGGGACGGCGTATTGTGGGAAAATCGTCAGTACTATGACAACGGACGATTGTATGTAGTTTATTTTTCTGATGCTAAAGCAACGAATTATAAAGATCTGGCCCAGTATGCAGGACTCTTAAATTCCTTCAAGACCTCTTTTAATGCGCAGGATAAAAGTATTAAAGACTTGTCCACTGTCGTAGGAGGCACACGCGAGGCCGGGAATCCAGACTACGGTGTGTCACTCAGCATACCCGCAGGCTGGAAAATGGACGATCAACGAATGCAATATGAAAGTAATGATGGATCGAGCTTCCGCATGAAAATAACCTCGGCTCCAGCGGATGGAAAGTTGGAGAACTGGGGCCAGCAGCTGCAAAAATGGCTGGGCGATTCCTTTGTGTCCACGGCTTATGAGGCACAGAAGACGTATCCGTTGGAGGTTGCAGGCGTTCAAGGGTTAGTACAGGAGTACCGTTATAATTTTGGCGATGGTTGGGTCAAGGAGTACAATGTGCTGATTCAGCAAAATGGATACCGCTATTTGGCTGAATACGCAGTTCCTGAAAAAGTAAGCAAAGGAAATGATCAGTTCAACGCGCTCATTTCCTCGCTTCAAATCGATTTTCAAACCGTAGCGAGTAACTTTGGACAGTTGGAAGAAGACGACTATTTGACAGATAAAACGAAAACGGTCAAAAAGACGTCAAAAGCCTATGAATATACGGTGAATATCCCACGATATTGGACCGCGATTAGCGATCAATTTGAATTGGGCGATGTAGAGTACCAGTTTACTGGAGGACGTTTTTCCGTCAAAATCGACAACGACCAGTCATTTGAACTAACGGTATCCCAGCTCAAGGACTTCTACGATAAGCAAGCAAAGAATTACAAAAACCTCAAAGTTGAGGAGGTTAAGGACGTAACGTTTGCTGGTGTTCCGGCAGTGTCCTTTACATTCCATCGTATAGAGGAAGGCATTGGCTACACAGGCCACCAATTGGTTTTGGAACGTGATGGAAAAACGTATACTGTGACAACGACATTGAATGATGCGAACAACACGGCTGTACAGTCTAATGCACTGGATTCAACGTTAAATTCGTTTAATTTTGTGAAGTAGAGGGTGTGGATAAAAGATTCGGGAGGTATGGCGGGAAGAGGCTACGCGTGCCATTTGATCCTACGATCGCTGTTGACCCGGGATTCTTGGATTGTATAAGGGTTTAATATGTAAGAATCCCAGGTCAAAGGCGAACGCTGACGCTTCTTCGGATTCAAATGACCCGCTTCGCTGGCGCCCGCCATAAGATTTCCAATCTTTTTAAAGAGTGAGGTAAGCAGGGAAGAGCGAAGGCAGCTATTTACGGTACCTAGACCTGCGAACGCCTTTTCTCGGATTCATGTCTAGTACGCTGGTATCACCACAAGGATGCCTTTTTCTAAAAGGCTTAGGCCTACTAGCGCGTCTAAGTTGCCTAGTCTCCATCTCCATTTGGCTTCTTGCTGGATAGCACTGTTTACTTCGTTGTTCCTCTTGTTTTATATGATTCTTCACCTCCAAAGTACCGTTTGACGGGAATGGGGGTGTTTTTTATGTTTTAGTAAGAGATTTTTACGAGGAATCGCTTGGAAAGTGTAGAAGCTTGGGGCGCAGTCTGGTACACTAGATTAGTTACAAGATAAGAATGATTATGCCGCAAATGTTCGTGATGCGGATTTTTTGAGTTGGATGCCATTTATCCCTCGAGCCAGTGGTTCAGAGTGGGGATGATCGGATAGGATGATAATTCATAGGCTATAAAATAAGCAGCATCGCTGCTCTGGAAAATAACGTTTAGCTCAAGGTTAATCAGTTATTTCTCCATATAGGGAGGACAAAGATGAAATCAGTAGTACGAAGAGAAGATGTTGAGCTTCTGGCACCAGCCGGTGACTGGGATTGTATGCGTGCGGCGGTGGCAAACGGGGCTGATGCGATCTTTTTCGGGGTGGAAAAGTTCAACGCACGGGCACGGGCGAATAATTTCCGTATGGAGGAACTGCCTGAAATTATGGCGTTTTTGCATAGCTATGGGGTTAAAGGTTTTTTAACATTCAATATATTGGTATTTGAAAACGAGTTAGAGGACGCTAAGGAGCTGGTCGATGCCTGTATTGATGCTGGAGTCGATGCCTTAATTGTCCAGGATATGGGCTTGGTGAAAATGATCCGCGACATTTCACCGGATTTTCCGATTCATGGTTCTACCCAAATGACGATTACCTCGCCGGAAGCGGTAGAGTTTACAAAGCCGTACAATATGGAACGGGTCGTGCTTGGACGCGAAAACAACTTGAAACAGATCCAAAAAATAGGCGATCAGGCGAGACTTCCAATGGAGGTATTCGTACATGGAGCGTTATGCGTATCTTATTCTGGCCAATGCCTGACTTCAGAAATGTGGGGCGGACGCTCTGCTAACCGTGGTGAGTGTGCACAGGCATGTCGTTTGCCTTACGATCTGATGGTGGATGGAGAGCAGAAACCAATGGCGGATGTGACGTATCTGCTGTCACCTAAGGATCTAGCAGCGATCGACTTGATGCCTGAACTGATCGACGCGGGTGTTGTTTCTTTTAAAATTGAAGGGCGACTGAAAACACCTGAATATGTGGCGAATGTGGTCAGCAAGTACCGCAAGGCCATTGATAAGTATTTTGATGGCGATACGTCCAAGACCAGCAAAGAAGATATCCGCGAGCTGCAGCAGAGCTTTTCACGCGGCTTTACGCACGGTTTTCTCGAAGGAACCAATAACAAGAAGCTGGTTGACGGTACGTTCCCGAAAAGCCGGGGTGTGTATCTGGGCCGAGTGGAACAAATTCTTCGTGATGGCGTAGTGTGCCGTATTGATGCACCGCTCAAGCGTGGCGATGGTATTGTATTCGATGCGGGAGATCCCACGCAAAAAGAAGAAGGCGGACGCGTATACGATATCCGTCGCAAGGGCGTGAAGATTGAAGGCGAAGCCGGAGAAGGCTGGATCATTGACATCGTAGCGGGACGCAACGATGTGGATCTGCGCCGTGTACACGTGGGCGACCGCATTTGGAAGACCAACGACCCGGCGCTGGACAAGCGTCTGCGCCAGTCATATGACACGGACAAGCCGTATCGGGTCTTCCCGGTACATGTGCGGGTCAGCGGATCCCCAGGGCAACCGCTGTCGACATGGTGGACTGACGTGCAGAAGGGCACAACGGTCCGCGTGGATTCCGAGCTGGAGCTGGAGATTGCCCAGAAGCGTCCGATGACGCACGAACTGCTCGAAGAGCAGTTCGGACGACTGGGCGGAACGGTGTTCCAGCTGGAAGAGCTGGACGTCCATCTGCATGGGGACGTCATCGTGCCGATGCGCGAGCTGAACGGTATCCGCCGTCAGGCGGTGGAACTGCTCGCGGGCGAGCGCCCCAAACCGCCCGTGTACACGAAGCGGACGGTCGAGGTGTATGACGATGCATCGACTCCGGCATCGTCTGTAGCACGCGGTCAGGCAGAGCTGACCGCGCTGTGCCGCAGCCTCCCTCAGGTGGAGGCTGCGCTTGAGGCCGGCGTGGAATTCATTTACGCCGACTTCGAATTCATCAAGCAATTCCCGGCAGCTGTAGAGGCTGTGCATGCTGTAGGCCGCCGAATTGCGCTAGCGACCCCGCGTATTCACATGCCGGGTGAAAATGGCTACCACAACAACATCCTGCGCCTGAAGCCGGATGCTGTGTTGGTACGCAATCCAGGGGCACTCTATTTCTACTTGCGACATCGGTTGGAGAACCCGGACGCACATCACCCGCAATTGATTGGTGACTTCTCGCTGAATATAGCCAATCATAAAGCGGCTGATCTGTTCCTGGATTCCGGCTGCGACTTGGTTACGCCTTCGTATGATCTGAACATTCAGCAAATGGTCGATATGCTCAGACGTACGCGTACCGATAAGCTGGAGATTGTGATCCAGCAGCATATGCCAATGTTCCATACTGAACATTGCGTATACTGTACCTTTATGAGTGAAGGCACCGACTACACCAACTGTGGACGTCCGTGTGAGGACCATCGCGCATCCCTGCGTGATCGAATTGGTATGTCTCATCCGGTCCGTGTGGACGAAGGCTGCCGCAACACGGTATACAACGCGATTGAGCAATCCGGCGCGGAATACCTGTCCAACTTCCTGGAGCTGGGCGTGTCCCGTTACCGCGTGGAATTTTTGGAGGAGACACCGGAGCAAGTGCATGAGGTTATTGATCTCTATAACCGTGCCCTGCGCGGAGAAATCAGCGGAACACAAGTATGGAAGACGCTTAAAGCAACGAATCAGTTGGGTGTTACACGTGGGCAGCTGGTGAAGTAAATAACTGTATATTTGTTCGGGAGCCAGAAAGATTCCGGCAGCATAATATATTCATATAGAAAGCAAGTGATTAGAAGACATGTTCTCTTTGAGGGAAGATGTCTTCTTCTTTAACCTATCAAATTCATCTATCTTCCTGTTATAATCATAGACAGTATATCTATCCGTTATATTGAAGACAAAGGAGTTTTAACCTATGAAAATCCGTAAAGCGATTATCCCTGCTGCGGGATTAGGAACCCGGTTCCTTCCTGCTACAAAAGCGATGCCGAAAGAGATGCTTCCAATCGTAGACAAACCAACGATTCAATATATTATTGAAGAGGCTGTTGCATCTGGTATAGAGGATATCATTATCGTTACTGGTAAAGGCAAAAGGGCGATTGAGGATCATTTTGACTACTCCTTTGAGCTGGAACATAATTTGACTGCGAAGGAAAAATGGAACCTGCTCAATGAAGTGCGTAAACCATCAGAGATGGCAGATATTCACTATATACGTCAAAAGGAACCTAAAGGGTTGGGACACGCAATTTGGTGTGCACGTAAGTTTATCGGTGATGAACCTTTTGCCGTCCTTTTAGGGGATGACATCGTTGAGTCTGAGAACCCATGCCTCAAACAGATGATTGACGTGTTCGATGAGTATCAGCGTTCTGTTGTAGGTGTAAAACAAGTGGATTGGAACGAGGTACATCGTTACGGCATAGTTGAAGGTCATGCACTGACTTCCAAAATCTCTGAGGCGGAACGATTGGTAGAAAAGCCAAAGAAGGAAGAAGCAACCTCCAACTTGGCGATTATGGGACGTTATATCTTGACGCCTGATATTTTTGATATCCTGGGTCAGCAATCTGCGGGAGTAGGCGGCGAGATTCAGTTGACAGACGCATTGTCCAAACTGGGAGAAAAGAATCCGATCCTGGCCTATGAATTTGACGGCAATCGCCATGATGTTGGCGAGAAATTGGGATTCATTGAAACTACTATTCATTATGCTCTGCAGCATAACGAAATCAAGGATGAAGTACTGGCTTATATGAGACAGGTTATTGAAAAGATTGATCAACAAAAATAGACATCTCACCCAACCTCACTTTATTAATATAAGAAAGAGACTACCGGATGATATAACATCATCTGATAGTCTCTTTTTTTTTACTATTTCTCCGATTTCAACTGAGCAATTTGCTCTTTTTCCGTCGGATCAGCTTTTATTAGTTTATCGTACAATGCTTTGTCATCCTGCCCTTGCTTTTGCAGAGCGACGATATAATATCGAGCAATCTCACGATTTGTAGCGTCGCTCAGGTCGTCTTTCAAGCCGTTTTTGAGGATGCTTGCAGCCTCAGCAGGCTTACCTGACATGAACTCAATTTTTCCAGTACTGAGCGCAATACCCGGAGTTACTTCAAAAGTACGTGTCAACTCAATTTCAGGTGGAACCGTCTTAATATGAGCTACCCCATCCAGAACCTTCTGATAAGCAGCGAGACCTGCTTGGAAATATTTCTGTTCCTTGGCTGTGTCTTTCTGCTCATGTGCCTTATTACCAATAGTGTAAGCTTGGGTAATCAACATATTGTACCAGTCATTGTCCCAGACAAAGTTGGAAATGTTATTTTCCAAAATACTGAAGGCTTGCTCATGCTCACCTTTTGCTTTTAAAAGGTTAACTTTGGAGTTATACATGATTTTATTATACGGTTCTGCCTTCAGGCCCGTATTAAGTACCTCTATTGCAGCGTTATAAAATTCCTCTTTTTTCGTTTGATCATACACATTCTTGTACAGTGCAGCCAATCTTATAACCGAATCTGGGTGCGTAGGACGAAGTTCAAGATCCTTATTAATGGCATTTTGGATTTCCTCAAAAGATGTGCTGACCGCCATGATCTGTTTGGCAGATGTGGCAGCATTGGCCGATTGCACGAAGCGGAGACCTGCAAAAAGCACCACAATGCTTAGAATGCCGATGACTGCACTATACATGATTCGGAAACCGGAAGTACTCATGGACAAGCGTCTAAGAAGTTTACTGTCCATAGCAGCAGCCATACCACCAAGACTCATAAATACTAGTATGCCCATGAACACGTAACTCAGATTAAAGTCTAGCAAGCTATGAAGTAAGATCGAAAGCGCCAAAATGAGATACAGAAAGTGAGAATCCCGATCTTCATCATTTTGTCTAATATAGTTACGGATATATTTGTAGAAAATATATAAGATGAATGACATGAAAATTACAAAACCGAGAATACCAACTTCAACCAGATACTGCATGAAGAAGTTATGGGCCTGACGGCTTGTGTAAGGATAATCTTGGTATTTCTCGTATAAAGTAGCCCAACCGCCGCCGCCGGTGCCAATAACAGGATGATCTTTAATCAATTTGGCAGCATCCTGATAGAATACAAGTCGTTCCAGTACACTATGCTGCCGGAAATTGATATTTTCAAACCGGACCTGGACGTTTTCTGGTAGTACGCTGCGCAGGCCAGTTCCAATAAACAGAAAAGCCAGCATGCCAATCACCACAACTGATCCGACAGGTAGCCACAGGTTGGATAACTTGCGGGAGGCCCATCCTTTGAGGGCACTTTCCAACTTTGGTGCCAGATAACGTTCAACAAGCCACAGTACGACAGCTACAGCCAGGGAGACACCAATAAGTAACCCCCAAGCCTTCGCAGCCTCTCCGCCGTTGTAGGTCTTGTTGAGTTGTAAGCCCATATTTGTAATTGGCGCCAAGATAGATATTGACGCTACACCAGCAATGGCACAATGCAAAATCCATATAATCTGACGTGCTGGTTTAAAGAAGAGCAAGAGCAGTACGAAAACGACTGGCAACATAACCAGACCGCCCCGTGACAAGGTCAGGAACAGCGAGACCAGAATAGGTACCAACATGAAGCCGTGAATAGCCTTGCCATACCATAGCTTTGATTTCATCAGACAGAAAACGGCAGCGAATAGGAAAGCCATTAGAAAGGCCGCATATGTATTCGCATATTGAAACACTGATGTCAGCCGGAGACCATTTGTATCTGTCATAACTGCATTGGTATAACGATACTGATATACATATTGGGTAAACCAGCCTACCATCTTGCCGGCAAGTACCCACTGTCCAAACCAGTTAATAAAGCCAAAGCCTACAATGACATAAGCAACAGTCATAATCAGATTGTGAATAATCTTATTGCCTAAGCGATCCTGGAGTAGATAGATTGAGATGATAAACAGAGCGGCATATATGCACTGTACCACCACCATATTCATGGCCAGGTAATGCGAAGCTGCTGAAGTCAGTGAAAGCACATAAGACAGGGGAAGCAGCAGTACTAATACAGCCAGCCAATCCCTTTGCTCTTCCAGCTTGAATTTCTTATAATAAGATACGATTGCCAGGATCAACAGAATCGAGGCGATGATAACAGCCCAATAGAGAGGCTTTTCAAAATCGAGCATTTGCCCATTAAAAAGTGCAGCCTGGAAGGGAGCCCAAGCTAAAAACAGAATCATGCCAACAATTAACACCCAAAACATAGCCGGCCTTTTATCGTCACGGGTCGACGTTTTGGCCTGTTTCCCGTATACTGGATTCGACAAGGTTTACAATCTCCTTTTCTTGTAGATACGTCAACATTTTAGCATAATGACGCTTTGGAACCAACTAGCAGTATATCAAGGACATGCTAACTCATTTAAATTAAAAACTTAATTATAGGAAGAAGAGATATTGAGAATGTATTTAAGAACAACATTAAAAAGTATTTTTAACCATAAATATCTTATTAAAAATTTTATGGTCAAGGATCTGAAAAATCGCTATCAAGGTTCCATGATGGGTTTCTTGTGGTCAATCATCCACCCGTTGACAACTCTTGCAGTCTACTCACTTGTTTTCTCATGGATGCTAAAAATGAGAGTAGGTGTGGAACTGGGAACCAATAATTTTACACTGTGGATGTTCGCAGGGTTGCTCCCATGGATTTTCTTTTCGGAAACTCTTAGCCGCGCTACCTCAGTTGTGCTTGATAATAGTAACTTAATTAAGAAAACAGTATTTCCTTCTGAAATTTTGCCGATTTCTTTGTTGCTTTCTAACGCGGTGAATTTTCTGATCGGTTTTCTAATATTAATTGGCGGAATGTTTTTCTTAGGTCAACATGTCTCGGGCCTTTCGTTACTGTATGTATTGGTATATATATTCCCTTTGGTGTTGTTTACTCTTGGATTCTGCTGGTTATGTGCCAGTTTAAATGTTTTCTTTAGAGATTTGGGACAGATTGTAAGTGTAGTTTTAAATATTGTTTTTTATGCTAGTGCAATTATATATCCTATACATGTTGTACCACAAAAATTCCAAGGTTGGTTTTTCTGGAATCCGTTAATACATGTGGTACAAGGAATAAGAGATGCTTTGTTTAAATTACAGTTCATTGAGGACAGGGAACTTATTTATCTTTATACTTTTTCAATTATAGTGTTTTGTTTGGGGCAATATATATTCCAAAAATCGAAAAAAGGATTTGTTGATGTACTATGATAAAAAATGAATTGGCAATAGAAATTGGAAATATAACGAAGACATATAAAGTATACAATAAGCCTTATCATAAATTGCTTGAGATCTTTAATTTAGGGAAAAAAAATACTGAAATAAACGCTTTGAAAGGAATTTCTTTTAAAGTGGAAAAAGGGAAAACATGCGGTATAGTTGGTCCTAATGGTTCTGGGAAAAGCACACTTCTTCAAATCCTCACAGGGATTTTGCAACCTACATCTGGATATTTTAACGTGAAAGGTAGGATATCTGCACTGTTAGAACTTGGTGCGGGTTTTAACCCAGATTATACTGGGAGGGAGAATATATTTTTATATGCTTCAATACTAGGAGTAGAGAAAAAGGAGATTGAAACGAAGATAGATGAAATAATTGAATTTGCTCAAATTGGCGATTTTATTGATAGATCTGTTAAAACATACAGCAGTGGTATGTATGTGAGGTTGGCATTTGCGGTTGCCATCAATGTGGACCCTGACATTCTCATTGTTGATGAGGCACTCGCAGTAGGAGATGAGAGTTTTCAAAGGAAATGTTTTAGAAAGTTTGAGGAACTAAAAGAAAAGGGTGTCACTATATTATTCGTAACTCACAGTTTGGGACTAGTTAAACAATTTTGTGATGAAGCGGTTCTAATTTATAAAGGGGAACTTATTGAGCAGGGACATCCGAATCATGTCATAAATGTATATACTAAACTAATTGCTGAGATGGAAAATGGAGTGAGAGGCACTAAGCCAGCAGAAAAAGGTAAAGATATACCTATTTTGGGTGAATCAAAATTGTTGGATAGCGAACAAGCTCCTTCAGAGTATAGATATGGCAATGGAGAAGGGAAGATTATATCCTTTAAGTTAGATGGCGAGAATGGGAATAAATCAAGAATTTACAGACATGGAGAAAAAATAACAATTTCTCTTAAACTTCAATATTATAAGGATACTTATTCTTCACTTGCTGCCTATACAATTAAAACTGTTTCGGGGGTCGAAATAACCGGAACAAATACTAGCTTCGAGGGTTTGGATTTAAAAGATTATAAGAAGGATGATATTTTAAATGTCGTCTTTACTCAAAACACAATATTAAATGCAGGAGATTATGTAGTGTCTTTGGGATTTATTGAATTAGTTGATGATAATATCGTAGTTATGGATAGAAGATATGATGTTTTAACTTTTAAAGTTGCAGAAACTAAAAAAGCAGCTGGCCTTGTAGATCCTAAAGTTGAAATAAACGTAAGCAAAGTAATGAATAACTTAACTTTAGAGAACTCGGAGTGATCTTATGAATGATTTATTCAAACAAATTTATCCTATACATGAAGGAATTTATTTATGTTCTGAAAGTGGACATTATTATTCTGACTTAGATAATAAGCGGATGAGTAAACTAGTTGCTGAATGTATCTCTAAAGGATGGAGAACGGCTGTTAAGGAAAATTTTTACGATAATCCTTTTTTATTCAATATCATTACAGATGAATCCAGAGCAGATTGGCAGTATCTATTGCCGTTAACTGAAGATTCAGTAGCACTGGATATTGGGGCTGGCTGGGGGACTATTTCCATTCCGCTTGCACGTAATATTAAACATGTTGTTGCATTGGATGGAACCTTAGACCGTCTTCAATTTCTGTCTACCAGAGCAAAGCAAGAGAATATAGAAAATACTACGGTTATTCACGCGGACATATTTAAGCATCCTTTTAAAGAAGCGAGTTTTGACTTAGTTTCCTTTAATGGGGTATTAGAGTGGGTGGGACTTAATGATCTGGGCCAGAATCCACAAGAAAGACAGAATGAGGCTTTAAGAATAGCTTACAGTTTACTCAAACCTGGAGGCTATCTATACATTGGGATTGAAAACGCTCTGGGGCTAAAATATTTGCTTGGCGAACCTGACGATCATACGGGTATCAAATATATTAGTTATTTGAGTAGAGAAGAAGCCAATGAAATAAGTTTAAAGTGGAATAAAAATGAATATAGTACTTATACGTACACAAAGCAGGGTTATCAGCAACTGTTGGAGATTTCAGGATTCAGTAACATTGACTTTTTTTATCCGCATCCAGATTACAAAAGGATTGAGTTTCTGTACAGTCTGTCCGAAAAAAACGTATCAAGCTATTTAGTCGAATTTTTACGTTACACAAAATCCAGCTCTTCAATTAGTGAACGTGTAAATGATTTGGAGAAGTTTCTAATCGAATATGAACAGTTAAGTCCATTTCCTGCTTCTTATAGTATCTTTGCTCGTAAGGAGGAGAACTAATGATACCTCAGATTAAAAATTATGTAGAAACAAACTGGAACCGATTTTTCGAAATTAAGCCTTCGACACTTCAATTTCTTTTATTATCTAATCCTCAGGGGAAAAAGATTACGCATGGAAAATGCACAGTGCTTATTTTTAAAAACCACGAAGCCAAGCCTACCCTAGTTGCTAAATTTTTAAGGGATCGTAAGGGACGCCATGAGAAGATCGTTAGTGAATATAAAATTCTTGATAAAATAAGTGGTTGGGGTCAAGCTCCTCAACCTTTTGATTTGTTAAGAATCAACAATCGTTATGTTTCATTTGAAGAATTTAAGTCAGGCATTTCCCTTAAGTCCAGATTGCAGCGGACAGTCAACAAGCTTTCTTTAAATAATTTAGAAGATGTTATTGATCATGTTCGTTCAGACTTTCTAAATACTGGAGTCTTACTGAATCGCTTTGCAAATATAGAGATACCGATTCTAGAAATAGATGATAATAGTAACTACGCACACAAAGCATTAGAAAACTATAGTGAGTTAACTTCTTTATTAAGTTTGTCTGATAATAATCGTAAAATATTAAATAAGCTGGTTGAGGTTGATAAGGAAACCGACCAGCCGACAAAAATGGTGCATTTTGATTTAACCCCATCCAATATATTGGTAGATAAAGGGGAACTCAGCCTTATTGATTTTGAATTCAGTATCCCTTCTAAAAGCTATTTTCTAGATCCATTAAGATTTAGTTTTTATTATTTTTATTTACTTTATGAATTGAATTTGTTCCGTGGCCTTTCATGTGAGGCGAGCTTCTATCATTTTTTTGTGGAAAATGAAATCACACAGAGAATAGTTCAAAAGTTTTTAGAGGGCACGATTGAGGATTATAAGCAAGAATCATTTTTTTATTATATGTCATTATTTTTGTTGAGTAATTTACAACTTCAAATAGATGAAACTGACTTTATTAATGATGACTTTGTTATGCAAACCAATAATCTGTTGACTATCTCGCTGGATGTTTTGCAAAATAATGAAGTTAATTTGGCTGTTTATGAGAGTAAAGTAGTTGAAATGACTAATGAAGAGGTTAGAATTGAGTATGGTAAGTGCCAAAATGTAATTGCAAATTACGAAGCCGCAATTCAGGAAAAAGATCAACAACTGGCACAAAACCTCGAATATATAGAGCATTGTCATAAGGTGGTAGCCGAGAAAGACAAGGAACTGTTGAAAAACACTGAATATATTGAACAGTGCCATGCTACAATTACTGAGAAAGATGGACAATTAGAGGAGAATAATCGCTATATCTCCTTATGCCATGATTCAATAAAAGAAAAAGATGAGCATGCAGCAGTTTTACAAGAGGATATCTCACAAAAAGAACAAACACTTGCAGACTTGAAAGCGCAGTTGCTGCAGAATGAACAGCTTATTGCGAGCTTACAAGAAAAACTAAATCAGAATCCTATAGTTAGAGCTTTACAAGAATTCAGAAAAAGGTGAGAAATAAAAATGAAAGTGCGATCCTGTGATATTATCATTCCCGTGTATAACGCACCAGAAGAACTGGAAGAATGTGTGCAGTCATTATTTCGTTATACTAATTTAAAAGAAAATAGAGTTGTGATTATTAATGACTGTAGTCCAGATCCTAAGGTGAATGAATATCTTGATACCTTAGATAAGCAAGAAGGTTTAATTATCCTGCAAAATGAAGAAAATCTGGGTTTTGTAGGTACAGTTAACAGAGGTATGTCCTTCTCACAGGAGGATGTGGTTTTGCTGAATAGTGATACGGTCGTTACCGCCGGATGGTTGGAAAAGATAAAAGAGGTAGCATATTCAGATAAATCTATTGCAACAGTTACACCGCTAACAAACAATGGAAGTATTTGCTCTGTTCCAAAGTTTTTAGAGGATAACTCAATTCCAGATGGTTATACAGTTGAAAGTTTGGCACATTTTATTGAGAACATCTCTCTAAAAGAATATCCTGAAATACCTACAGCAGTTGGTTTTTGCATGTATATCAAAAGAGTGATCATAGATGAAGTCGGATTGTTTGATCAGGAAACATTTGGAAAAGGATACGCAGAAGAAAACGATTTTTGTTGCAGAGTAATTGAGCATGGTTATAAAAATGTTCTTGATGATCACACATTTATATACCATAAAGGCTCTATGTCTTTTAAAGGCGACAAACTGGCCTTATTAAACAAAAATTTAAAAACTTTAAATGCCAGATATCCCTATTACGATAAAAGTGTTCATGATTTCATTGTTAAAAATCCATTGAAACGTATACATGAGAATATAAACATTAGATTACCACATTATGTTGATTCTTACAAAACCCGCGGCAATATACTTTATGTTCTTCACAATTTCTTTGACGAGAGCTATACTCAGCCAATTGGTGGGACAGAGTATCATGTTAAGGATATTGTATCGGAGTTAGAAGATTATTACGCTTTTGTATTAGTGACGAATGGAAATGAGTTGGTGCTAAAGCAGTATCTTAAGGGTGATTTTATTGCAAAGTATCATTTTCCTTTACGTGATTCTATCTCTATACAACATTTTCATCATCAAGAATATAGTGAAATTGTAGAAAAAATCTTGGGGACGTTTGAGATTAGCCTTGTGCATATACATCATTTGATCAGGCATTCTTTTGATATCCCTCATATTGCTCATAAACTTAATATACCAGTAATTTTCACTTTACATGATTACTATTTATTCAGTCCTAAGGTAAATTTGTTGGATGAGAATAATAAGTACATTTTAGAAAGTGGAAATGAAGAAGAAAAATTCAATTCCTCCTTGAGAGCTGCTTATGGATTTCATACTCCATTTATAAAGAAATGGAGAGAAAAAGTTGAAGATATGAGTAGTAAAGTAGACCAATTTATTACACCTTGTGATTTTGCAAAAGATTTATTTATAAAGCACTTTCCCTCATTAGAAAGCAAGATTTCTACTATTGAACATGGAGTTACTATTGAGAATAATTTCACAGGCTCTGAAATTCCATATGTGAAATCAGAGAAAAAAGAAATTAAGGAATGGAATATTGGATTTTTAGGCGGGCTTGCACCTAATAAAGGTAGTGATTTGATTTATAAATTGATCACAAAGTACCCTAGGAATCATATTAATTGGCATTTAGTTGGTGGTCTGGGAGACCAAAAATTAAATTTATTGAATCAAAATAATCTCCATAAGCATGGGGAGTACAAAAGAGAAGAACTGAGCCATATTATAAAAAAACTGGATCTGGATTTAATTTGTTTGTTATCTCCATGGCCAGAGACTTTTTCTTATACGTTAACTGAAGCGTGGTTGCATGATATACCTGTTCTGGTTACTCCTATGGGAGCCCTTAAGGAAAGAGTTAATAAGGTAGGCGGTGGATGGGTATCCCAATCTCTTGAACTAAGCGATGTTATGAAGAAACTGGATGAGATTATTGATCATGGGCAAAATGAACTGGTTAAAATTAAAATTAATATTAGTGAGTATAACTTTAAAACAAAATTAGAGATGGTAGCTCAATATAAGGAATTGTACGATAGGTTCGAGAGTTCCAAAGAGCCGACTAAAACAATAACTGTATTTGAAAATGCTGATCTTCTTGTGTCCTTAAAATATTATTTCCCTCATGATAGTAATATAACGTCACATGAGTACCATAACCAACTTAACCAATTGGAAACGGAATTAATGAACATGAGAAACACAATTGGGTGGAAAGTTTTGACTAAGCTTAGAAACAATAATAAAGGTTCTTTAAAAATGGGCAAGAAGCTTATTTATTTTATTCTTAAGTTCAATATCATTAAAAAGCAATAATTTTGAACGAGCATAACGTGTATATTTAAATTAATAATCGATAGAATAATAATTGTTGGGAGCATCATCATGGAAGAACTAAGAAAAGCTTTTGCTGATCTAAGTGGGGAGTTTCAAGAATTCAAAGAATATATAAAAAAGAATAAATTGCTTTGCATTGTAATTGCTTTGATGATTTTTTTCGCATACGGCTTCCCCTTAACGAATTTTACTCTTTCAATAGATGAAGAAAATGCACTGTTTTCACAACCTGAATCTATAGTAAGGGCATGGGGTTCCCAAGGGCGTATTGGAATCGTTTTTATCAAAGAACTATTCCAATATTGGCAGGCTAATTCAGTAACTAGCACCTTTCTTGCAGTAACTTCTCTTACTCTCAGTAGTCTAGTTTGGGCATATATCTTCAATTGTTTTGTTATTAAAACACAAAATCAGCAAAATGATGTAGCAGGCTTTATTTTTGTAATACTCTTTCTAACATTTCCTGCGTACTCGGAAAATATAGGATTTTCAATGATGAGCTTCGAATTAGGGATAGGGTGGATAGCGATATCTTTAGCAACATTATTAGTTGTAAAATGGACTCTTTTAAGAAAAAATAGAGTATATTTATTTTTGGGAATATTATTAATTACGTTCTCTATCTCTATATATCAGTCCTTCTTGCCAGTTTTTGTTTGTGGCGCTCTGGTAACCACATGTTTATATTTTTTATCTATTCAAAAATCAGATACATGTTTAAGTTTTAGGGAGTTTATTGTAATACCACTTAAGTATATCCTTGCTTTAGTAACTGGATATATTTTTTATTATCTGATAGGTAAATTGGTGGGGCTTTTTATTCCGCCCTCAGGTTATATCGATAATTTTTTTGTTTGGGGAAAACAGGACCCAAGTTATACGATAGTAACACTATTGGTGTATTTCAAAAATCTTGCTTTGGGAAATATTGTATTCGGAAGCGAGATTATACTACCTACATTAATAGCATGTATATCCGTTTCACTATGGTTTTTAGTGAATTTCATTTTTAAAAAAGGTAACTATATGGCATTCTATTTGTTTTTAACATTATTATGTTTACTCAGTATGCCCTTTTTAATGTCTATTATGCTAGGCTCTCCCATGCCGATAAGAGCAAATTTAGTGCTTGGGTTATTTATTTCTTCAGTATGGCTACTACTATACCTGATTATTAATAAACCCCTTTTAAAGAATATTGTCTTGATATTAATTGTAATAGTCTCTCTAAACCAGTCGCTTTCACTAGCACAGTTATTTTACAGTGATTATAATAGATATCAAGATGATGTAAAGTTGGCCAATCAAATTGGATATACAATTTTAAATTTGAATCAGGGAGAAAAGCCATCCCAGCCGGTTGTATTTGTAGGAAGTCATACTCAGCAACCAAGACAAAATATTATAAAACAAGAGGTATTAGGATACTCATTTTTTGAATGGGATGGTGGAAGACAGGGGAGAAAATGGGCTTTCATGAAATCATTAGGATATGATTATTTCAGACCAAATGCTAGTGAAATACAAAAAGCGCTTAAACTTTCAACTAACATGCCAATTTGGCCTTATAAAGGCTCTGTTGCATTATCTGGCAACCTAATAATAGTTAATCTTTCTGATGATAAAGAAAAGTATAAATTAGATTTGACTGATAATGAACAGAATGTCAAAGTTACTGGAAAATCAATTTATAAAATTAATGCTGATAAGGATATCCCAGGTTATTTTGATTTATCGATTTCTAAAACTGGAAATAATACAACCATGTTAAAAGCGGGCCATATTGACCCACATATATCTTTTCCTCTATTCAAAGCAATCGATAATAGTACATTTGATTATATTAAACTAAATTTTGAGTCTGATACGGAAGGAGATATGCAGTTTTTTTTGTCCCAGAAAAATGAAGATTATAGCGAAGAAAAGTATAGTAATTATATTTCCGTGAAAAAGGGACTTAATACAATATTCTGTAAAAAACCGATTGCAATGCAAAATGTTGGAGCTATTAGAATTGATCCTCCTAATAATTCATCTATCGTGCTAAAAAGTATCGATTTTATAAAATGATTGTTAATAGAAGGGGAATTATACCTCAATTATTTATAGATTGGTAGATGCGGATTATGCTTTTTGTGTATTTTAATTTTGCCTTGAACGAGAGGCCTGTCGGTAATGAGATTATTATCGACAGATCTCTTATATCGAATAATATACTTAATTTCTATTTCACACTACAAATGATCCAATGTTAGGAACAAACTTGAGGTTATTATTAGCTTTAAAAAAGTAATATACAGTGTAAGAATTGGTACTATTAAGTATTAGAGGAGTTGGAATTTTTGTTCTCTTGGAATAGACATAAGATTGTACCGTTAGTTGTTCTGATATTAATATCTACATCGATTTTCATTTATTACTTACTTCAAAATTATAATGTTAATTATTATGATGAAACGGGATACATTAATGTTAGTCAAATGATTTTAGATAAAGGACTCCTCAGTATAGATGAACCTTTAAGGACCTATCTATATCCTCTATTCATAGCTTTGGCTAGAATATTCACAAATGGAAACATTGATAATACCAAGATAACAATCAGTATATTTCAATTTATTCTATATATTTACACCATTTTTACTGTGAGCTCTTATTTCTATAGAACAACTAAAAATAATTTGATCTATTATGTTATACTGACTTTTGGATTTCTAAATCCTTATTTAATTCAGTCGACAACGTTATTTTTAACGGATTCACTCGCATCATGTTTCATTGTTCTCTCAGTACTACATGTGATTTTTAATGATTACCGGAAAATTAGTTCTTATTTTATAGTTTTTTTGTTAGGTTATGCGGCGGTCATGGTTAGACCAGCCTCAGCAATTCTAATTCCAATTATTTTTATTTTATTCCTTTACAGAAAAAAAGTGCTTAATGATTTAAATTTACCGAAGCTTATACTAGCAGCCGTTATTTCTAGTATAATTTTTATACCGCAACTTTACAATAATGTGAATCATTATAACCATTGGACTGTTCTGGTGCATCAGAATCTTTATGAATTTCAAAGTAAACTTGCAGCAACATACTTAAAATATGGGACTTTAATTATTCCTAATGAAAACCCTCAGTTGATTTTTAAAACACCATTTTCAGTAAGTCCTGAGGTAAACATATTTGATTTAGTGGTTTACAATTTTCCGGCATTTTTAGTTGCATATAGTTCACATATATTTGGAGTATTAGATTGGGGATATGTAGATACCTATATCAGAGATTTTTACCCCATGAGTAGGATTCTTGGTTCTATATTTCTTTATATTTTTTGGATTCTAGCAGCATATGGCATATTTGGCTTTCTTATATACAGAAAAAAGACAAAGAAAGCTAAGTTTATTGCCGTTTCTTTATTTGTTTCCTGTCTTGTGTATCTACTTTTTATTGGAACAACCGTAGTTGAATCAAGATTCGGATATCCAGTGTTCTTAATATTACTCCCTTTTTGTGGTATTGGTGCTTATAAGATGGTGAAGTTAGTTAACAACAAGGGCATTGAACTAAAAAGGAGGCGTATAATTATTTGCTTGTACAGTGTTTCATTTTTAATAATCATTTTTTTATTTTTTGTGTTGTCGTTCTTGTTGGACTATCAAACAGGTAGGATTAACTGGTTTAGTTTATAAATATGTTAATGGAGGGGCAAATGAGTAGTTCATCTTATGAGTACACAAGTCAATTAATAGAAATTAGCGAATTAGGCGATGAAAGAGGCATGCTTGCTGTTATTGAAGAACATGAGGATTTGCCTTTTGAGATTAAAAGAGTCTTTTATATTTATGGAACAAGACAAGATATTAGACGTGGTTTTCATGCTCATTATAAAACACGGCAGGCTTTAGTAGCTGTAGCAGGCAGTTGTAAAGTATATCTTGATAATGCTAAAAGAAACACAGATGTATTATTAGATAATCCTGCTAAGGTACTAATATTAGAACCTAATGACTGGCATGAAATGTATGATTTTTCTTCTGACTGTGTACTATTGGTGCTTGCATCCCATCTATATGATGCAGAGGACTATATTAGAGACTATTCTGTGTTTTTAGAGGTGTATGGTTCATGAAACATTATTTTGCTCATGAAATGGCAATAGTAGAGACCAATAAAATAGGTGAAAATACACGAATCTGGGCTTTTACTCATGTTTTACCTGGTGCTGTAGTAGGGGATAATTGTAATATAAATGATCATACATTTATTGAGAATGATGTGACTATAGGTAACAATGTTACAATTAAATCAGGGGTGTATATATGGGACGGTGTTCGAATAAAAGATAATGTGTTTGTTGGCCCTAATGTAACATTTACGAATGATATGAAGCCGCGCTCCAAACAGTACCCAGATAAATTTCTAAACACATATCTGGAAGATGGCTGCTCTATCGGAGCCAACTCTACAATTATAGCTGGTAATAGAATTGGGAAATATGCCATGGTGGGGGCAGGTTCAGTCGTAACTTCCAATATCCCAAATAATACCTTGTGGTATGGAAACCCGGCAAGATTTCGTGGGTATATTTGTAATTGCGGAGAAAATTTGAATGAAGTTTATTTTTGTTCTAAATGTGATTCTCAGTATTACTTATATAATGGAGAAATTTCAATAAACATACAAAGTGAGTGAATATCATGATACCTTTCCTTGATCTGAAAAAAATAAATTTGCAACACGAGGAAGCTATTCTGGAAAGCATGAAGAAAGTTCTGCATTCCGGATGGTATATTCTTGGAGAAGAAGTTAAAGCATTTGAACGTGATTTCAGGGACTATTGTGGGACCGAATATTGCGTTGGGGTAGCTAATGGACTTGATGCATTAGAATTAATTATGCGTGCTTATGATATTGGTCCAGAAGATGAAGTTATTGTACCTTCAAATACCTACATTGCATCAATTCTTTCGATTTCTGCTAATGGGGCTATTCCAGTTCTAGTTGAACCTAATCTTAAGACATATAATATCGACCCCGACAAAATCGAGGGATCAATTACTAATAGAACGAAAGCAATATTAGTGGTTCATTTATATGGGCAGATATGTAATATGAAACCTATTCGTGTCTTAGCAGAAAAGTACAATTTGAGAATTATTGAAGATTGCGCTCAATCACACGGTGCAATTTATGACGACATTCGTGCTGGAAATTTAGGTGATGCAGCTGCATTCAGTTTTTACCCAGGGAAAAATTTAGGTGCTTTAGGCGATGCGGGTGCAATAACAACAAATGATAAAGCAGTTTATAAAAAATTATATGCACTTCGTAATTATGGATCTGAGAAAAAATATGAAAATATCGTAAAAGGGTATAATAGTCGCTTGGATGAATTTCAGGCTCCTATACTTCGGGAAAAATTAAAGTACCTAGATCGCGACAATCAGTTGAGAAGAGAGATAGCATTGTACTATTTGAGTAATATTGATAATCCACACATTACTCTACCTCAAATCGAAGAGAAAGAGTTGTCTCATGTTTGGCATGTTTTTGTTGTTAGAGTTAAGAATAGAGAAGGCTTTGCTGAATTTCTACGCAGCAAAGAAATTCAAACCATGATTCATTACCCTATTCCTCCGCATCGACAACAAGCTTATAGTGAATGGTCAAATAAAAGTTTTCCTATCTCAGAGCAAATACACTCTGAAATTATAAGCATTCCGTTAAGTCCAGTTATGACTATGGATGATGCCAAGTGTGTTGTGGAGGCTATTAATGACTACCAACCAAATTAAATTTTCTATTGTAGTTCCTGTGTACTTTAATGAGTTAAATATACCTCATACGATTCATAGACTTACTGGGCTACAAAAGCGCTTGGTAGGATGCGATTTAGAATTTGTCTTTGTTGATGATGGTTCCAAAGATGATTCTTTAAAGTTATTGTTAGAGGCCAGAAAACAAGATTCCAGAATAAAAGTTATTAAACTAAGTAGAAATTTTGGTTCAATGTCTGCAATACAAGCTGGTTTGAATTATGCTACTGGTGATTGCGTTGGTATTATTGCAGCAGATTTGCAGGATCCGCCAGAGTTATTTAAAGAAATGATTGAGCATTGGAAGTCTGGTAAAAAAGTAGTTTTGGCAACAAGAGAAGATAGAGAGGAATCGTTCTCACAAAAGTTTTTTTCTAATACGTATTATTATCTTTTGGAAAAATTCGCTCTAAAAGACTACCCTAAGGGTGGGTTTGACTTTCTACTAGTTGATAAACAAGTGGTACATGAAGTTTTACACATTAAAGAGAAAAATACTAATGTTATGAGTCTGATCTACTGGCTTGGCCATGAGAGAGAAATGATCTCTTATGTGAGACAGGAAAGAAAATTAGGAACATCTAAATGGACGTTATCTAAAAAAATCAAGTTATTTGTTGATTCATTTGTTAGCTTTTCATATGCGCCTATTCGTTTTATGTCAGCAATAGGTTTTGTTACTGCTGTTTTAAGTTTTTTGTATGGTGTTTTTATAATTATCAACGCGCTTGTGGGATTGATCGAACTTCAAGGTTGGACTACAATTATTGCACTGATTACATTTTTATTAGGTGTCATTATGATTATGCTCGGCATAATTGGAGAGTACCTATGGAGGATTCTTGATGAGAGCAGAGAGCGCCCTGCATATATTGTGGACGAGACTTACAAATAAAGAGTTTCTTAAATTTCTAATTAGCGGGGGATTAAATACACTGGCAACCTATGCTATTTATTTAGCTCTTATTGGTTTCGTAGATTATAAGATTTCTTATAGCATTTCATATGTGTGCGGAATAGTTCTATCTTTCTTATTAAATGCTTTGTTTGTTTTTAAGCAAAAGGTTTCTTTAATGAGCTTTATCAAATATCCAATTGTATATATTGTACAATATTTGATTAGCTTGCTAATGCTATTTACCTTGGTAAGAATTTTTCACATACCAGAAATTATTGTTCCGTTAATAGTTACTATTGTGACCATTCCAATTACTTTTGTTTTATCGAGATTAATTATTAGAGCGAATTAATGGAGGTTTTATTATGAAAGGGATAATTCTTGCAGGAGGTACAGGCTCACGTCTATACCCCTTAACCAAAGTGACAAATAAGCATTTATTACCCGTTGGTAAATATCCGATGATTTTTCATTCTGTATATAAGCTTAAGCAAGCAGACATTCGAGATATCCTTATTGTTACAGGTAAAGATCATATGGGTGATGTTGTTAACCTTCTTGGCAGTGGTCGTGAGATGGGCGTAACATTCACTTATAAAGTTCAAGATGAGGCAGGTGGGATTGCACAAGCCCTTGATTTGGCTGAACAATTTGTAGGTGATGATCAAATGGTTGTTATTTTGGGTGATAATGTATTTGAAGATGACATTGCGCCTTTTGTGGATAATTTCCGCAATCAAATCACGGGTGCGAAAATCCTTCTTCAGCAGGTACAAGATCCATACCGTTTTGGAGTGGCCGAGCTTCAGGGGGAACGGATTGTGTCTATTGAAGAAAAACCTAAAGAACCAAAAAGTGATTATGCTGTAACAGGTATTTATATGTTCGACCATAGTGTGTTTGAAATTGTAAAAACGCTTGAACCTTCAACTCGTGGAGAACTTGAGATAACTGACGTTAACAATGCATATATTGCTAATGGAACATTGACATATGATATTCTTCAAGGATGGTGGACGGATGCTGGAACTCACCCATCTCTTGCGCGTGCTAATGAATTAGCCAAGGATATCGTGTTTGGTGAAGAGTTTGGAAAGCTAAAGCTTTAAAATAAAGGGAGGATGCGGACTTATGAAGGTAATCCCTTTGAAACTGGAAGGTGCAAAAATGATTGAACCCGTGGTCCATGGTGATCATCGTGGTTATTTTATGGAAAGCTACAATGAGCAGATTATGAAAGAAAACGGTATTAATTATGCTTTCATTCAGGATAATGAGTCATTATCTGCAGAAGCCGGTGTGATTCGTGGCTTGCATTACCAACTTAATCCTAAAGCACAGACCAAACTCATTCGTGTGCTTTCTGGAGCTATCTACGATGTGATTTTGGATATTCGTAAAAGTTCTCCAACATTCGGTCAATGGGTCGGAGTCATTTTAAGCGAGCATAATAGACGTCAGCTACTGGTGCCTAAGGGTTTTGCTCATGGGTTCTGTACGCTTGTTCCTAATACGCAAGTGCTGTATAAGGTAGACGAGTATTATTCACCTGAAAATGATCGTGGAATTCTGTGGAATGATCCTGTACTAGGGATTGATTGGCCAACTTCTCATGCTATTCTTTCAGAGAAGGATCAGAAGCATCCAGCACTGGCCGACGCAGACATTAATTTTGATTAGACGAATAATAAGATTTAGGAGGTCTGTATGAAACTTCTTGTCACCGGCGGGGCCGGATTTATAGGCAGTAACTTTGTCTTGTACATGTTAAAACACCATCCAGATTACGAAATTGTAAATATAGATGCTCTTACCTATGCAGGTAACCTGGAAAATTTGAAATCCATTGAAAATAACCCCAAACATAGCTTCATCAAAGTAGATATTACCGACGCACAAGCGATTGATCAGTTGATGCAGCAGGGAATCGATGTGGTAGTTAATTTTGCAGCGGAGTCACATGTGGATCGGAGTATTTTGGAACCGGAAGTGTTTGTAAAAACAAACGTATTGGGTACGCAAGTGCTACTGGACGCAGCCAAGAAATATAACGTGACCAAGTTTGTACAGGTATCAACAGATGAGGTGTACGGTTCTCTGGGAGAAACAGGATTGTTTACGGAGGAAACTCCGTTGCAGCCTAATAGTCCTTATTCTGCATCCAAGGCAGGTGGCGATCTGCTAGTTCGTGCATATCATGAAACCTTCGGTTTACCAGTGAATATCACGCGTTGTTCTAACAACTATGGTCCATACCAGTTTCCTGAAAAATTGATCCCGCTAATGATCTCCCGTGCACTGAGTGATCAACAGCTACCAATATACGGGGATGGCTTGAACATTCGCGACTGGTTGTATGTAGAGGATCATTGCAGCGCAATTGATCTGGTCATTCATCAGGGTAAACTGGGTGAAGTATACAATATCGGGGGAAATAACGAGCGGACAAATGTGCATATCGTCAAAACGGTATTGGAGGAGCTGGGCAAGCCAGAAGCTCTGATTTCGTATGTGCAGGATCGTCCAGGTCATGACCGCCGTTATGGTATTGATCCAACGAAGACGATGAATGAGTTGGGCTGGAAGCCAAAGCACTCTTTTGAAACCGGCATTAAAGAAACGATTCGCTGGTATTTAGACAACGAAGAATGGTGGACTCGCATTCAATCTGGCGAATATCAACAATACTATGCAAAGCAGTACGGTTCCCGCTTGGGGGATGCGTAGAATGAAGGTATTGGTTACTGGAGCATCCGGCCAACTTGGTAAAGACGTAGTAAAGGTTTTTCAGGAGCAAGGACATGATGTCCTTGGTTACGATCGGGAACAATTGGATATCAGGGATTTGCAGCAGACCGTGAAGATTGTAGGACAATATCAACCTGACGCCGTAATCCACTGTGCAGCGTATACGGCTGTGGATGCAGCGGAGACCGATGTAGACGGGGCTTATCAAGTCAACGCGGCAGGTACACGTAATATGGCGCTGGCTGCGGAAAAGGTTGGAGCCAAGCTGGTTTATATCAGTACAGATTATGTGTTCGATGGAACGGCAAAGCAGCCATATCATGAGTACGATAATACCAATCCGCAGAGTATCTACGGAAAGTCCAAACGGGCGGGGGAGGTATTGACCCAAACACTTTCCTCTAGGTATTTTATTGTTCGTACATCTTGGGTATATGGATTGCACGGGAACAATTTTGTCAAAACGATGCTGAAGCTTGGTCAGGAGAAGCCGCTCCTGCAGGTGGTGAATGATCAGAAGGGTTCACCTACCTATACAGTGGATTTGGCACGTTTTTTGGCGGAATTGATTCAAACGGAGAAGTATGGCGTATACCATGCATCCAATAGTGGCTCCTGTACCTGGTATGAATTTACGCAAGCTATTTTACAGGATGCGGCGGAAATATTAGATGCCAAGATCACAGCGAAATTGGAGCCGTGCAGCACAGAGCAATTCCCCAGACCGGCAGCGCGGCCACGTAATTCTGTTATGGAGCATATAGCGATCCGAACCAATGGATTGAATGATTTGCGCGACTGGCGTGAGGGATTACGTGATTTTTTGCAGGAGTGTCTTAGTAAATCCGAGTAATTAAAACCTTATTATAAATATCAGCAATCTCCCATCAGTTCATGATTGGGAGATTTTATTATATTAAAGCCTATGTTGATTAAGGACGCTGAGCATTATAATGTATAAGCAGGTGGAACCTATTGTCCCTTTATTACACATTTTAAAAGAAGGAGGTCATTACTCTGAACAGACCTAACATACAAATTTTATTGTCTACATATAATGGAGCAGCTTATTTAGATGAGCAAATAGAAAGTCTCATAAATCAAAAAGACGTAGAAGTTCAGATTCTAATTCGTGATGATGGCTCGACAGATGATACGGTTGCCAAGTTGAGAGCGCTGAAGCAACGTTATCCTCAACAGATTATTTTATGCCTCGAGAGCAATGTAGGGGTTATTAAAAGCTTTTTTGATTTGATTCAAAGATCGTCTGAGACATTCGACTATTACGCTTTTTGTGATCAGGATGATGTGTGGATGCCGAATAAACTTGCTCAGGCTGTGTCTCATCTCAGGGATCAGGATGGGAGTCGGCCGTTGATGTACTGTTCTGCTACACAAATGGTCTCTCAAACATTGGAACCACTTAAAGTATGGCCAGCTGACATCCCCCGACCTGTATCCTTCTATAATGCTCTCATTGAGAATGTGTGTGTAGGTTGTACCATGGTGATCAATACAGAAACCCTCCAGCTCGTGAAAAAGAGAACTCCGACTTCTTTGGATAACATTATTATGCATGACTGGTGGATTTATTTATGCACCTCCTCTTTTGGTAAGGTTGTTTTTGACCCCGAGCCGTCCATTTGGTATCGGCAGCATCAAAACAATGTGCTGGGAGGTTCTACCGATGGCTGGGTTAGCAAGTGGAGGAAAAGACTAAGTAGATTTATAAAAGGAAAAAATCGCTATATTTTAAGCAAACAAGCCCAGCAATTTATTCAACTTTATGGACAAGACATGTCTCCTCAAATGTATAAAGATATGGATCAATTCCTGGACAGCTACCAAAAGGGCGTAATTTCTCGTATGAAATATATTTGGCAGTCCCCATTTTATAGGCAGTCACGGTTGGACAACTGGATTTATAAGTTGGTTTTCATAATGAGGAAGTTATAGAGGTATGGAAAGAAAAAATATTGAAACTTTTTTCCATATATGAGCGTCAAATAGTCAAAGGTGCAAATGAATACTAGATAAAATACCATCGAATGCGTGTTCCTTTATGGAAAAATATAGTATAATTGAAACGTGCAACCGATAGAGCTGGCAAGGGCGGTCGGCTAACTCTCCCGAGGAGGGGGGTGAAGCCTGTGACAGTGTTTGAGGCGCTCAGTTTAATGCTGACGTTCGGGGCGTTAATCGTCACACTGTTAGAGTTTAACAAACGAAAATAGACCGCCCCCGCAAGGAAGGGTCTATTTTCGGCCTGATTGTTCCAAAACCGTCCGCTCTTGGAGCGTTGGTTGCGCAGGGGCTGGCTGGCACCAGCCCTTTTTCCATGTATATCTTACCACGATGAATTTTAGACCTCAACCGAGGATTTTACAAAAATCTAATAAACGGCTTCCAATGAACAATATATAGATCGAAATGGTTTCGTTTGTCTATATTTGCACTTTGGAGCGACAGGAATCGAATTTTGTGAAATTCTACTAACTATGTAAGGTTACAAGTTATGTGCTTTTTTGCGCCCCGTGGTCTGTGCGGTATGCTATAATAGGCGATAGTAGAATAGATTACTGAATTTGTCAGGAGCGTTTTAAATATGGATGTAAGCATACTGGTCGTCAACTATAATACGTGTCAATTGACGCTGGATTGTTTGCAGTCGGTGTATGCGTCAAAGTCGCAGTACCGATATGAAGTGATTGTTATTGATAATCACTCCAGTGACGGATCTGTTGAGGCTATTCGTGCTGCATACCCGGAGATTACGTTGATAGCCAATAAGGATAATACAGGTTTTGCCAAGGCAAACAACCAGGGGATGGAAGTAGCCAGCGGGCGTTATGTATTGTTGTTGAATTCCGATACGTTGGTGCAACCGGACACGCTGGATACAATGGTTCAGTTTATGGATACGCATCCGGAGATGGGGGCATCGGGCTGCAAGGTCGTCTTGCCGGATGGATCATTAGACAAGGCTTGTAAGCGAGGATTTCCAACGCCGTCAGCTTCTTTTTACTACGCTTTCGGCTGGTCGAAGCGTTACCCGGAAAACCCGAAGTACAATCAATACCAGCTTGGGCATCTAAGCCCGGACGATGAGTATCCTGTAGATGTACTGGTAGGTGCTTTTATGCTGGTGCGCCGGGAGACGATTGACCAGGTCGGGGGTTTGGACGAAACCTTTTTTATGTATGGTGAAGATATTGACTGGTGTTACCGGATTAAGCAAGCCGGGTGGGGCATTTACTACTACCCGCGCACATATATTATTCATATCAAAGGGGGCAGCGCTCGCCGTCGTCCTTTGAAAATTATTTATGAGTTTCATAGAGCAATGTGGGTATTTCATCGTAAGCATTATAAACAGCAATACAGTTGGATCACCAATATGGCTGTATATGCGGGAATTACCGTGAAATTTGGAATGGCCTTTCTAAAAAATAAGTTGTCCGCACCGGTCAAGCCTGACGGCGGGGAACAATCTCGTACTGAGGTGAAAGCATGATACGCAGAAATCAGCGTTTTTTAACCCAATTATATATTGTGGCGGATTTCGCGGTCATTCAGTTGTCCTTTCTGATCGCTTGGTTTTTCAAATTTGAAAGTGAATGGATCACCTATAAAGAACCGCTTCCTATTCAAGTATATGGAGGCTGGAGCTTAATCTACGGCCTGATTGCTGTAGTGTTGGGGATGTTATTCTCGCTCTATTCGCCCAAACGCAAAAAACGGTTTGCAGATGACGTATTCCGCGTCACCCAGATTCATATCGTTGGCCTGTTCGTGCTGTTGAGTGTGATGTTCTTTGTGAAGCAAATCGACATTTCGCGTTCTTATCTGGCAATCTATATGGTTGGAAACGTGCTGCTTATTTTGTTTTACCGATTTTTTTTGAAGCAAGTTCTTAAAGCTCTCCGTCAAAAAGGATACAACAAGCAGTTCATGCTTATTCTCGGTGCAGGTACTCTAGGCCAACGATTTTATCATAATCTTGGACAGTATCCTGATCTGGGATACGAGGTAGTGGGTTTTCTGGATGATAAGCGGCATTGGAGTGAAGAGGAAGAGGCGCATTTGCGCCCGATTCTTGGAGGCTTAGATCAATTGGAGGCTACGCTGTCGCATCTGATGATTGACGAGGTCATTCTAGCGCTGCCGCTGGATGCTCATGATAAGTACCCCAAGATTATCAACATGTGTGAAAAGGCTGGAGTGCGCACGCTTATAATCCCCGACTTTTTCGATTATTTGCCGGCTCGACCGTACTTTGATAACTTTGCAGGCATGCCGATGATCAATGTACGGGATATTCCACTAGATGTGGCGGGGAACCGATTATTTAAGCGTCTATTCGATATTTTATTCTCTTTATTCGCGATTCTCCTGACCTCTCCGATCATGCTGGCAGTGGCGATTGGTGTGATGGTCACGTCCAGAGGTCCAATCATTTTTAAGCAGGAGCGAGTAGGCTTGAATCGTCGTACCTTCCGAATGTACAAATTCCGTTCGATGAAGGTGCTGCCTTCTGGGACTGAAGATACGGGCTGGACGACTGCGAATGATCCACGACGCACACGCTTTGGTACTTTTATTCGTAAAACGAGTCTCGACGAGCTGCCGCAATTTTTCAACGTTCTGCTTGGTGATATGAGTGTCGTTGGTCCACGCCCAGAACGACCCTATTATGTGGATCAGTTCCGTGAGGAAATTCCGAAATACATGGTGAAGCATCATGTTCGTCCCGGAATCACAGGCTGGGCACAGAGCAACGGGCTGCGTGGAGATACATCTATTGAGGAACGGATTAAGCATGACATCTTCTATATTGAGAACTGGTCGCTCTTATTCGATATTAAAATTATTTTCCGTACGATTCGCAATGGTTTCAAGAACGCGTATTAATCCAGAGTCACCCTTCGGTTTAGCCGGAGGGTGTTTTTGCGTCTGGCAGTTGTTTTGAACATGCGTATGTAGGGTATTGACCTGTACGAAAAGGATGTGACACCCTATGAAACGATTGATTGCTACGGTCATTCTTTTAATGTTAATCGGCACATTTTTACTGGCTTACAAAGGACAATCTACAGAAGAACATACTGGCTTTACCACGCACCGCGTGATTTCGCATGCCATGGGAGCCGTTGATGGTTTGGCCTATACTAATGCGCGTGAAGCGTTTGTGGAAAATTATAAAAAAGGCAGCCGCGTATTCGAGGTCGACCTGATGTTTACTTCGGATGGACAATTGGTGGCGCGCCATGAATGGACAGAATCTTTTACAGAGCAAATGCAACAGGAACACGCAGTTGCTACAGAACAGGGCGGAAAACCTTGGAGCTATCATCAATTTAAGAACACACCTATACACGGTTCCTATACCCCAGTAGATTGGAAGGATGTATTGGATTTATTGGAAACATACCCGGATGCTTATATTGTGACCGATACGAAAGAACAGGACCCTGCCCAAATCAAACAGTTGTTTGCACAACTGACCCGTCAGGCACAGGAGAAAAACCCCAAGCTTTTGTCCCGTATTGTTCCTCAAATTTACAATGAAGAAATGCTGCAAACGTTGCGGAGTATTTATCCCTATCCATCTGTTATTTATACGCTCTATGCCACAGAGGATAAAGATGACCAGATCATTCGATTTGTACAACAAAATGATATAACGGCAGTAACTTTACCAGAGAATCGGGTGAGTGGTGCTTTAGTGGAAAGTTTGCGTCAGGTAGGGGCAGTGTGCTACGTAAATACCATTAATGAGTTGAAGGATGCGGCTGAGTATGAACAGATGGGTGTGCGAGGTTTCTATACAGATATTTTAACGGAAAAAGAACTTAGTAAACGCAGTTGGTTGTATGCGCTACGACCATGAGCTGTCTGAACGGGGTGTTCCCATTTGATACGAACATTGACACCTTTTAAGCACTGTCATAGACTTAGCATAGAACGCTTTTGGATATTGGAATTCGGCTCGACTGGATCATAACAAAAGCAATGGATGCTGGAGGAATGTGTGTTGGCAGATTCAATTCAATCATGGAAGCATGTGTTTAAGCTTGATCCTGACAAGGAACTGGATGATGAGGCACTTGACGCCGTGTGTATGTCTGGTACGGACGCCATTATGGTAGGAGGTTCATCGGGCGTAACCTATGAGAATACGGTGGATTTGCTGTCACGGGTTCGGCGTTATGAGGTGCCGTGTGTGCTTGAGGTGTCCGATCTGGAGGCTGTAGTGCCAGGGTTTGATCTATATATGATTCCCATGGTACTGAATACCACTGACAGTAATTGGATTCTAGGGCAGCACCAACGTGCAATTGAACAGCTTGGTTATATGATCCCGTGGGATTTGCTTGTGGCGGAAGGATATATTGTTTTGAACGGTGATTCTACGGTCGCTAAGCTTACCGGAGCAGATACTTCGCTGGATGCTTCATCTGCCGCCTCATATGCACAGATTGCTGACAAGCTCATGCATCTGCCGATTGTATATGTGGAATATAGCGGTGCTTTTGGGGATATGGAGCTGGTGCAAAAAATACATCGCAGTACGGAGCGCTCTCGTGTCCTATACGGGGGAGGAATCGTGGATAAATCTACCGCGTTACAAGCGGCTGCTGTTTGTGACACCATTGTAGTAGGAAACATCATTTATCGTGACTTGGCGAAGGCGCTGGAGACGATAGCTGTGAAATTGGAAGTATAGAACGTGAATTTATGGAAGCTCAGGGAAAGGAGCATGCACGCATGCAATCAATAGATATACACGAGGCGGTAGCTCGCCTTAATCCGCCTCAGCGTCAGGCTGTGGAGGCGGTAGATGGTCCGCTGCTGATTATGGCTGGCGCAGGCAGTGGTAAAACACGGGTGCTCACGCACCGAATAGCTTACCTCATCGCGACCCGCAAGACGGCTCCATGGGGCATTTTGGCGATTACCTTTACGAACAAGGCTGCGCGTGAAATGCAGGATCGCGTATCCAAGCTGATTGGCCCGCAGGGGAGAGATGTGTGGGTATCCACCTTCCACTCGATGTGTGTGCGTATTTTACGTCGGGATATCGAGCGGATTGGCTTCACCTCCAATTTCAGCATTTTGGATTCTACGGATCAATTGTCTGTCATTCGGAGCTGCATGAAGGATCTGAATATAGACACCAAAAAGTTTGAACCCAAAGCGGTTCAGTCTATGATGAGTACGGCTAAAAATGAACTGGTCACTCCCGAAATGTATGAGCGCAAGATTGGCGACTATTTTGAGGGGATTGTGGCGAAGGTATATACCAAGTACCAACAACGGCTCAAAAACAACAACTCTCTTGATTTTGATGATTTGATCATGGCAACGATTCAGCTTTTTAAAGAAGTACCTGAGGTACTGGATTTCTACCAGAAGAAATTTCAATACATTCATGTTGATGAATATCAGGATACGAACCGTGCGCAGTACATGCTGTGCAAAATGCTGGCCGACAAGCATCACCGGATTTGCGTAGTAGGTGACAGTGACCAATCCATCTATCGGTGGCGGGGGGCGGATATTAGCAACATTTTGAATTTTGAAGAGGACTACCCGGAAGCGCGCACCATTTTGCTGGAGCAGAACTACCGGTCCACCTCGAATATTCTCAATGCTGCCAACGAAGTAATTGGTCTAAATACAGGCCGCAAGCCGAAGAAACTATGGACTGACAAAGAAGGCGGCGCCAAAATTAAAGTTTATCGTGCTGACTCTGAGCATGATGAGGGCTACTTTATCGCCTCCGAAATTCATAAGAATATTAATGCAGGCAAAACCTATAGCCATCATGCCATTTTGTACCGTACGAATGCTCAGTCTCGGGTTGTCGAGGAAATTTTGATTAAATCGGATATTCCTTACCAGATCGTGGGAGGTATCAAGTTCTATGATCGGAAGGAAATTAAGGATTTGCTGGCGTATCTTCGCCTGCTCTCCAATCCTGACGACGACATCAGCTTGATCCGAATCATTAATGTGCCAAAACGAAGCATCGGAGACACAACCGTCGGCAAATTGCAGGCAGCTGCAGCGGAACGTGGAGTTTCGATTTTCCGTGTCCTTCAAGTTGTAGACGATTTGGGCTTTGCAGGACGTACGCGCAATGCGTTGGTAGAGTTTTACGATATGATCGAAGGTTTAAGTCGGATGGTAGACTACCTGTCGGTTACCGAGTTAACAGAAAAAATGCTGGAAACCACCCAATATCGATTGGAGCTGCAAAACGAGAATACACTTGAGTCACGCTCGCGTTTGGAGAATATTGATGAGTTCCTGTCGGTAACCATGGAATTTGAAAAAGGAGCGGAAGACAAGTCACTCGTCTCCTTCCTGACCGACCTTGCTCTGATTGCCGATATTGATTCCATGAATGACGATGAAGAAGAGCAAAGCGATGCGGTTGTATTGATGACTATGCATAGCGCCAAAGGACTGGAGTTTCCTATCGTATTTATTGTCGGTATGGAGGAGGGAGTGTTCCCTCATAGTCGTGCCTTTTTAGATAACGAAGAGCTGGAGGAGGAGCGCAGATTGGCGTATGTCGGGATTACCCGTGCAGAGGAGCAACTGTTCCTTACATGCGCGCAGATGCGCACTTTGTTTGGCCGCACCACAGCTAACCCGCCTTCCCGCTTTCTCGAAGAGATTCCGGACGAGTTAAAAGAGGATACGATCATTAAACGTGACCGCTACCGCCATTCAGGCAATGTAGGCGGATCTTATGGTGGGCGCGGACTGAATAAAGGTAGTGGCAGCAACTTTGGTGGAGAACGCTCGTTTGATACGATGAGCCGTAGTGGTTCGTCCGCTTCCGCGTCACCCCGCGTAACAGTAACGACCTCCTCATCTGCGAAAGCAACTCCGGCTGCTTCGGCAGGAGGCCCCTCCATTTTTGCTGCTGGAGACAAGGTACAGCATGGCAAATGGGGGATTGGAACCATTGTCGCTGTAAAAGGGACGGGTAATGATATGGAGCTTCAAATTGCTTTCCCGGCTCCAGTAGGGGTTAAACGACTGTTAGCTGGCTTTGCACCGATTACAAAAGTAGAATAAATCTCAAACATCATTAAATCTCGAACCTCATGAGTGGCAGCTTGGCTTAGGGCCTCTGCCCTGATGAAGTTCCCGGAGGGATACGCCTGCATGAACCCAATGCACAGGATGGAGCAGCTTGTTGCTGAACTGAACACATATAACTATCATTACTACACACTGGATGAACCCAAGATCAGCGACAAAGAATATGATGTGCTTTATGACGAGCTGGTAGCGCTTGAACAGACGAGCGGTCTTGTGCTGCCGGATTCGCCGACACAGCGTGTGGGCGGGGAGTTACTCAAAGGGTTCACACCGCATCGCCACCTTGCCCCATTATGGAGCCTTGATAAAGCTCAGAATATGGAACAGCTGCGTGCATGGAACGCGCGTGTCGTGAAGCTGGTCAATGATTACAATACCAAGAACCCGGAGCAACCTTTGCCATCTCCAGGTTATGCGATAGAACTTAAATTTGATGGTCTAACGCTGAACCTGACGTATACTGATGGACAGCTGGTACAGGCTTCTACCCGCGGTAATGGTGTTGTGGGTGAGGGGATATTGGCGCAGGTAAAAACGATTAAATCCGTGCCACTTACAATTCCTTTTCGAAATGGAACTATTGAAGTTCAGGGAGAAGGGATAATGAATCTCTCTGTACTGTCCAAATATAATGAGACTGCCGCAGACCCTCTTAAAAACGCACGCAACGCCGCAGCTGGCGCTTTGCGTAACTTGAATCCCAAAGTGACAGCAGAACGGCGATTGAATGCATTTTTCTACAATGTGGGGTATGCAGACCGTATCCAGTTTAACAGCCACCAGGAAATGATGACTTTCCTGCGTGAAAATCATTTTAAGGTAAACCCTTACCTGACTTACTTTGATAATTTTGAAGATGTAATGGAGCAACTGATTGAGATTGAAGAATCTCGTGCCGGATTGGATTACCTCATTGATGGGGCAGTATTGAAAATTACAGATATGCGCACACGTGAGGCTCTCGGGTATACCGATAAATTCCCACGCTGGGCGGTGGCATATAAGTTCGAAGCCGAGGAAACGACAACGGTGCTTAACTCGGTTGAGTGGAATGTAGGACGAACTGGTAAAATCACCCCACTCGCAAGGGTAGAGCCAGTAGAGCTGGCGGGAGTCACTGTACAAAATTGTACACTGAACAATGCTGGTGACATTGAACGCAAAAACCTGAAGTTTGCTTTGGGTGCACGTGTGTTTATCCGTCGCTCAAACGATGTCATTCCGGAGATATTAGGAAAGGTAACGTCTGAGAACGACGGGGAGGAAATTGTCGTACCAGATCATTGTCCAGCCTGCGGGTTTCCGTTGCAGCAGCGAGGTGCCCATTTGTTTTGTGACAATAAGCTGGGGTGTAAACCACAAATTGTGGCTCGTATTTCCCATTTTGCTTCACGTGATGCTATGGATATTGAGACATTTAGTGACAAAACGGCCATACAGCTACATGACGAACTGGAAGTGCGCGAGCCTGCGGATCTGTATACACTCCAATATGATGATCTTGTGAAGCTGGAGCGGTTTGGTGAGAAAAAGGCCAGTAACCTCTTGGCGGCACTAGAAAAGAGTAAAGAGAGAGATTTGGCTTCTTTCCTTTATGCTCTGGGTATACCGAATACCGGTAAAGCGACAACACGTATGTTGGCTGAACATTACCGTGATTTGCACAAGACGATGTCCGCTACGGTGGAAGAACTGATAGAACTACCGGATGTAGGCGGGATTGTAGCCGAAAGCATTGTGGCTTTCTTTGCCGATCCATTTACTCAGGCGGGAATTGAAAAGATGCTGTCTCTAGGGGTGAAAGCTCAGGCCCCTGAAGCTCCACAGGAGAAGAAGACAGACAGCTTTTTCAGTGGCAAAACGGTCGTGCTTACAGGTACCTTGCATCAGCTTACGCGTGACGAAGCTGTATCCAAGCTGGAGGCGCTGGGAGCCAAAGTTGCGGGGTCTGTATCGAAAAAGACGGATCTAGTCATAGCTGGTGAAAAGGCTGGGAGTAAGCTAGCTAAGGCCCAACAGCTCGGAATTGACACCATAGAAGATGAGGATGAATTTATCAGACTGCTGGAACAAGAATAAATAGTTTTGCAATGAGTGCAGTCATTCCGCTCTGGGGCGGGGTGGCTGCCTTATTATCTGTTGTATAGTAGGAAATAAAATAGATATAAATAAATGCTTGCTAAATAACTTTAGGCATGATATATTATTAGACGTTGCTTTGAGAATAACATTTCTTGAAGCGAGGTTGCTGAAAAGATAATCAAAAAAAGATTTGACAAGAAAGCAACTAACATGATATGATCTAATTCCTGGCTCGTTGAACGAACGAGAACAGACAAGTTCTTTGAAAACTGAACAAATGGATGATGAAATAAAGATTTCTTCTTTTATAAAGAAGAATCGCTAGCATTAAAATGAGCTTATCGCTCTTTCTATAAACCAACTTCGGTTGGTCTTTAATGGAGAGTTTGATCCTGGCTCAGGACGAACGCTGGCGGCGTGCCTAATACATGCAAGTCGAGCGGGGTTGATTAGAAGCTTGCTTCTAATCAACCTAGCGGCGGACGGGTGAGTAACACGTAGGCAACCTGCCCACAAGACAGGGATAACTACCGGAAACGGTAGCTAATACCCGATATATCCTTTTCCTGCATGGGAGAAGGAGGAAAGACGGAGCAATCTGTCACTTGTGGATGGGCCTGCGGCGCATTAGCTAGTTGGTGGGGTAAAGGCCTACCAAGGCGACGATGCGTAGCCGACCTGAGAGGGTGATCGGCCACACTGGGACTGAGACACGGCCCAGACTCCTACGGGAGGCAGCAGTAGGGAATCTTCCGCAATGGGCGAAAGCCTGACGGAGCAACGCCGCGTGAGTGATGAAGGTTTTCGGATCGTAAAGCTCTGTTGCCAGGGAAGAACGTCTTGTAGAGTAACTGCTACAAGAGTGACGGTACCTGAGAAGAAAGCCCCGGCTAACTACGTGCCAGCAGCCGCGGTAATACGTAGGGGGCAAGCGTTGTCCGGAATTATTGGGCGTAAAGCGCGCGCAGGCGGCTCTTTAAGTCTGGTGTTTAATCCCGAGGCTCAACTTCGGGTCGCACTGGAAACTGGGGAGCTTGAGTGCAGAAGAGGAGAGTGGAATTCCACGTGTAGCGGTGAAATGCGTAGATATGTGGAGGAACACCAGTGGCGAAGGCGACTCTCTGGGCTGTAACTGACGCTGAGGCGCGAAAGCGTGGGGAGCAAACAGGATTAGATACCCTGGTAGTCCACGCCGTAAACGATGAATGCTAGGTGTTAGGGGTTTCGATACCCTTGGTGCCGAAGTTAACACATTAAGCATTCCGCCTGGGGAGTACGGTCGCAAGACTGAAACTCAAAGGAATTGACGGGGACCCGCACAAGCAGTGGAGTATGTGGTTTAATTCGAAGCAACGCGAAGAACCTTACCAGGTCTTGACATCCCTCTGATCGGTCTAGAGATAGATCTTTCCTTCGGGACAGAGGAGACAGGTGGTGCATGGTTGTCGTCAGCTCGTGTCGTGAGATGTTGGGTTAAGTCCCGCAACGAGCGCAACCCTTATGCTTAGTTGCCAGCAGGTCAAGCTGGGCACTCTAAGCAGACTGCCGGTGACAAACCGGAGGAAGGTGGGGATGACGTCAAATCATCATGCCCCTTATGACCTGGGCTACACACGTACTACAATGGCCGGTACAACGGGAAGCGAAATCGCGAGGTGGAGCCAATCCTAGAAAAGCCGGTCTCAGTTCGGATTGTAGGCTGCAACTCGCCTACATGAAGTCGGAATTGCTAGTAATCGCGGATCAGCATGCCGCGGTGAATACGTTCCCGGGTCTTGTACACACCGCCCGTCACACCACGAGAGTTTACAACACCCGAAGTCGGTGGGGTAACCCGTAAGGGAGCCAGCCGCCGAAGGTGGGGTAGATGATTGGGGTGAAGTCGTAACAAGGTAGCCGTATCGGAAGGTGCGGCTGGATCACCTCCTTTCTATGGAGAATCGTTTCCTGCAACGGAAACATTCAAATATGAAGCGTAAGCTTCAAAAAAAATCATCATTCCATTTGTTCAGTTTTGATGGAACTTGTGAGGGGCCATAGCTCAGCTGGGAGAGCGCCTGCCTTGCACGCAGGAGGTCAGCGGTTCGATCCCGCTTGGCTCCACCAATTACAATTTCATCTTAAACTGTATGAGAATCGTTAACTCTTTGGAGATTGACTGATAATCAAACAGCTTTGCACCTTGAAAACTGGATACCGAAACGAAATTGCGTTTTAGAATATTCCTTTAAGCTGATCTTGTGTAAACAAGTGAAATAAAGGTAGCTGCCTTGAATTTCATTCACACATTTGTGTTGAACCGAAATTCAAAGCAAATCGTATTTACGATGTAAATACTAGGTTAAGCTACAAAGAGCACACGGAGGATGCCTAGGCGCCAGGAGCCGACGAAGGACGTGGCGAACAACGATAAGGCCTCGGGGAGCTGTAAGCAAGCTTTGATCCGGGGATGTCCGAATGGGGAAACCCGGCTGTCTTCATCGACAGTCACTTTCTGCTGAATACATAGGCAGAATAGAGGCAGACCAGGGGAACTGAAACATCTAAGTACCCTGAGGAAGAGAAAACAATAGTGATTCCGTCAGTAGCGGCGAGCGAACGCGGATTAGCCCAAACCAAGGAGCTTGCTCCTTGGGGTTGTGGGACGTCTCACATGGAGTTACAAAGGAACCGGTTAGATGAAGAGGTCTGGAAAGGCCCGCCAGAGAAGGTAAAAGCCCTGTAGTTCAAAACTTGTTCTCTCCGAGACGGATCCCGAGTAGTGCGGGGCACGTGAAACCCCGTATGAATCCGGCAGGACCATCTGCCAAGGCTAAATACTCCCTGGCGACCGATAGTGAAGCAGTACCGTGAGGGAAAGGTGAAAAGCACCCCGGAAGGGGAGTGAAATAGATCCTGAAACCGTGTGCTTACAAGAAGTCAGAGCCCGATCTATGGGTGATGGCGTGCCTTTTGTAGAATGAACCGGCGAGTTACGTTCCCGTGCAAGGTTAAGGTGAAGAGCTGAAGCCGCAGCGAAAGCGAGTCTGAATAGGGCGAATGAGTACGTGGACGTAGACCCGAAACCGGGTGATCTACCCCTGTCCAGGGTGAAGGTGCGGTAACACGCACTGGAGGCCCGAACCCACGCATGTTGAAAAATGCGGGGATGAGGTGGGGGTAGCGGAGAAATTCCAATCGAACCCGGAGATAGCTGGTTCTCCCCGAAATAGCTTTAGGGCTAGCCTCGGAAAAAAGAATCGTGGAGGTAGAGCACTGATTGGGTGCGGGGCCCGCAAGGGTTACCAAGCTCAGTCAAACTCCGAATGCCATAGATTTAGTTCCGGGAGTCAGACAGTGAGTGCTAAGATCCATTGTCGAAAGGGAAACAGCCCAGACCATCAGCTAAGGTCCCCAAGTGTGTGTTAAGTGGGAAAGGATGTGGAGTTGCACAGACAACCAGGATGTTGGCTTAGAAGCAGCCACCATTGAAAGAGTGCGTAATAGCTCACTGGTCGAGTGACTCTGCGCCGAAAATGTAACGGGGCTAAACACACCACCGAAGCTATGGCTTGATGCTTGCATCAGGGGTAGGGGAGCGTTGAATGCGGGTTGAAGGTGTACCGTAAGGAGCGCTGGACTGCATTCAAGTGAGAATGCCGGTATGAGTAACGAAAAGATCTGTGAGAATCAGATCCGCCGAAAGCCTAAGGGTTCCTGAGGAAGGTTCGTCCGCTCAGGGTAAGTCGGGACCTAAGGCGAGGCCGATAGGCGTAGTCGAAGGACAACAGGTCGAAATTCCTGTACCACCGTAATCCGTTATGAGCGATGGGGTGACGCAGTAGGGTAGTGACGCGGACTGATGGATGTCCGTCTAAGCAGTGAGGCTGGTGTGTAGGCAAATCCGCACATCGTAAGGCTGGGCTGTGATGGGGAGCGAAAATTGTAGTAGCGAAGGTCATGATCTCAGACTGCCAAGAAAAGCCTCTAGCCAGGAGAAGGTGCCCGTACCGCAAACCGACACAGGTAGGCGAGAAGAGAATTCTAAGGCGCGCGGAAGAACTCTCGTTAAGGAACTCGGCAAAATGACCCCGTAACTTCGGGAGAAGGGGTGCCTCGGTAGGGTGAATAGCCCGAGGGGGCCGCAGTGAAAAGGCCCAAGCGACTGTTTAGCAAAAACACAGGTCTGTGCGAAGCCGCAAGGCGAAGTATACGGGCTGACGCCTGCCCGGTGCTGGAAGGTTAAGGGGAGTGGTAAGCCCTTCGGGGCGAAGCTATGAACCGAAGCCCCAGTAAACGGCGGCCGTAACTATAACGGTCCTAAGGTAGCGAAATTCCTTGTCAGGTAAATTCTGACCCGCACGAATGGCGTAACGACTTGGGCGCTGTCTCAACGAGAGATCCGGTGAAATTTTAATACCTGTGAAGATGCAGGTTACCCGCGACAAGACGGAAAGACCCCATGGAGCTTTACTGCAGCTTGATATTGAATTTGGGTACGATCTGTACAGGATAGGTGGGAGCCGTTGAACTTTGAGCGCCAGCTTGAAGGGAGGCATCCTTGGGATACCACCCTGATCGTATCTAGGTTCTAACTTGGTACCGTAATCCGGTGCGAGGACAGTGTCAGGTGGGCAGTTTGACTGGGGCGGTCGCCTCCTAAAGAGTAACGGAGGCGCCCCAAGGTTCCCTCAGAATGGTTGGAAATCATTCGAAGAGTGCAAAGGCAGAAGGGAGCTTGACTGCGAGACCTACAAGTCGAGCAGGGACGAAAGTCGGGCTTAGTGATCCGGTGGTACCGCATGGAAGGGCCATCGCTCAACGGATAAAAGCTACCCTGGGGATAACAGGCTTATCTCCCCCAAGAGTCCACATCGACGGGGAGGTTTGGCACCTCGATGTCGGCTCATCGCATCCTGGGGCTGAAGTAGGTCCCAAGGGTTGGGCTGTTCGCCCATTAAAGCGGTACGCGAGCTGGGTTCAGAACGTCGTGAGACAGTTCGGTCCCTATCTGTCGTGGGCGTAGGAAATTTGAGAGGAGCTGTCCTTAGTACGAGAGGACCGGGATGGACGTACCGCTGGTGTACCAGTTGTTCCGCCAGGAGCACCGCTGGGTAGCTATGTACGGAAGGGATAAGCGCTGAAAGCATCTAAGCGTGAAGCCCCCCTCAAGATGAGATTTCCCAGTATGTAAGACCCCTTGAAGACGACGAGGTAGATAGGTTGGGGGTGGAAGTGCAGTAATGCATGGAGCTGACCAATACTAATCGGTCGAGGGCTTATCCTAAATAAAACGCAAATGAGTTTCGGATCCAGTTTTCAGGGTGTAACCTTGAAGGTATGTACAAGTGACATACGACAAGCGCATGGCTATTCATTCACACGATAGTGATGAACCGAATAACCATACGGTAGAATTTGCACAGCAAATTCATGTTTGGTGGCGATAGCGGAGGGGTTCCACACGTACCCATCCCGAACACGACCGTTAAGCCCTCCAGCGCCGATGGTACTTGGACCGCAGGGTCCTGGGAGAGTAGGACGTCGCCAAGCAAAAGTGAAAAGGATGATAATCTCATTGAGATTATCATCCTTTTTTATGCGTTTTTAGATGAACATCTGCTTCTAAGGTTGACAGAGAGAATGGGGTTTGCCACACTCTAAGTGTGTAATCTTTTTATGGATGCCCAAGTATACAAGCGAGGTGACGAAGTTATGGAGATCAGACAATTACAACGTGAGGAATTTGAAGCGGCTATTGAATTATCTCAATATGCTTTTCAGTTTACAATGTCCCTGGAGGATCTGGAAAAATCCAAGAAGAAATTCAAACCAGAGCAAACATGGGGAATATTCGACGGACATGACTTGAATGCTAAACTGACTTTGTTACCGCTACAGGTATACATAAACGGTCAGGTTTTTGATATGGGGGGCATTGCTGGTGTGGCAACGTGGCCAGAAAAGCGTCGCGGAGGCATGGTGTCACGTTTGCTGACGCATGCGCTTGAAGAAATGAAGTCTGCGGGACAAAGCCTTTCTTTTCTGCATCCATTCTCCTTTGCCTTCTATCGTAAATTTGGTTGGGAAACGTATATTGAATATAAAAAGTACGTCATTCCCATTGATAAATTCCCTGCAAAACTTAAAACAGAAGGTACAGTCAAACGCGATGTCAAAGATATTTTAGAATTGGACCAAGTGTATCAAGCGTATGCATCTCGTTATAATGGCACGCTGGTACGAGATAAGGAATGGTGGCAAGAGCGGATTTTAAATGAGAACTATCGAACTGCGGTATATTACTCAGAAACAGGCGATCCTCAGGGATATGCACTATACAAAATTGAAGATAAACAGTTGAATTGTGATGAGTTGATTTATGAAAATGAGACGGCTCGTCGGGCTTTATGGACTTATTTTGCAAATCATGACTCAATGATAGCCCAAGGTAAATTTAATTACGTTCCAGCAGATGACAATCTGCCATTTTTACTCGATGATCCACGAATTCAACAGGAAACTGTGCCTTATTTTATGGGTCGTATTGTGGATGCAGCTGCTTTTATAGAAAGATACCCTTTTGAACAGATTGGAGAAGAAACAAGTTTAACCTTAAATCTGACTGATCGGTATGCTCCATGGAATGATGGATTATGGAGATTAACGATTACTACGAAGGGGCAAGGACATCTGGAGAGAGTGGATATAAGCAATTCATCTGAAAACGCCATAGTAGCTGACTTGAAACTTGGGATTCAGTCACTGACCACTCTGATGCTTGGCTACCAGCAGGCTGATGATCTGTATAAATGGGGTCGTATTGAAGGGGGCAGTGAGTCTGTGTCTGCACTTAAACGTGTAATACCAGTAAAACAAACGTTCTTATTGGATTTTTTCTGATAAAGGCCATTTAGTTCTTCTTAGGCTCCATCTTTCAGGGAACATGACTTGTGTGGTTATCATAATTTTCAAAACTCTTTCTGTAATGGGAAGAGTTTTTTTATGGTATTGTATAAAACATAATTAGATTGCGAAAAATGGTATTGACCCCTTGGCAAAAATGAATAATGTGCTATAATATGAATATAGTCAAAGAAAGTCAAAGTCAATCAAGCCTAGTGTGATTCTGTAGAAGTACTATGCTGATGGATTAGCTGTATAAGGTAATTTTGATAGCAAAGAAGTAAATGAGGATCGAAATGATTTGCGTATAGTTAGGAGCTGACTCTTATGAACATAAGAGAAGTGTATGATTAATCGCAAATAAAGGCCACACTAGAGACAAAACGGTACAATTCCAATGGATGTAGATCAGGCAATAGCCTGAATACAGCTTAGATTCGTGACTTTACCGTTTGGTTAAGTTCAATATACGGCGGACTCTGTGGAGCGTGAAATGTACTTGAATACTTGCGTTTCCGTTAGTGGAGGATGATGAAATGCGCAATGTTTCCGATATTATTGAACAATATTTGAAGAGTATATTGCTGGAAAGTCCCCAAGGTTTAGTGGAGATTCAGCGCAATGATCTGGCTGACCGCTTTTCCTGCGTGCCGTCGCAAATTAATTATGTAATTAGCACCCGGTTTACGCTGGAAAAAGGCTATGTGGTGGAAAGTAAACGCGGTGGCGGGGGCTACATTCGTATTCAGCGAATTCAGCTGCCTGCACAGCATGCCATCCATACACATCTTCATCAGAGCATCGGGGAGGAAATAAGCCAATCGGCAGCCGAAGGACTGATTTATCAGTTAGAGGAAGCCCATTTTTTAAGCAAAAGGGAAGCAAATCTAATGAAGGCTGCTTTATCAAGGGATACATTATTACTGAAGCTTCCCTATCGTGATCAACTGCGAGCAAGATTGCTTAAGGCTATGCTGATCTCGTTGCTGGCGACCAAATAGTGTGTGAATAGAGACTAACGTTTGGATGTAGGGATTGGTATAAATCCTGACATTGAAGGAGGTGCTTTTATGCTGTGCCAAGAATGTAATATGCGGCCGGCAACTTTGCATTTCACCAAAATTGTGAATGGCGAAAAGACAGAGTTTCATATTTGTGAGACGTGTGCCAAGGAAAAAGGGGAGATGATCCCTGGAACACCTAACGGCTTTTCGATTCATAGCTTGTTGTCGGGGATGTTGGATTTTGACTCCAGTACAAAGAGCCAGTCTCCAGGCCACAGTGGTCCGCAGAACCTGCAATGCAAGGATTGTGGCATGACCTATGCACAGTTTAGTAAGTTAGGACGTTTCGGATGCCCATCGTGCTATCAATATTTTGATAGTCGTCTGGACCCTCTGTTCAAGCGTGTGCATGGCAGTACGAATCATGTTGGTAAAGTTCCGGTTCGCACTGGAGGCCGACTGAAGGTTAAACGGCAAATTGACGATTTGAAAAAAGAGATGCAACAGCATATTGTACAGGAAGAATTTGAATCAGCTGCTGAGCTTAGGGATCAAATCAGAGAGCTTGAAAAAGAAATGACTAAAGAGTAAAGTTTGTGAAGAGTAGGAGGGATGCGTAATGCCCAATATTCGGTTTACGGAGAAGCCGCTAAGTGACTGGATGCGTGGTGATGCTGCGGATTCGGAGATTGTCATTAGCAGCCGGGTGAGAATTGCGCGTAACTTGCAGCATCTGCCTTTTCCCATGCTTGCTACCAATCAGCAATCGGAAGAAGCACTTCAACGCTTAACGGATATCCTTCAGTATGATGATTTGGGTGGTTTTGGTACTTTTCATACGTTGAAAATATCCGAGTTGGATGAGATCGACAAGCGGGTGCTGGTTGAGAAGCATTTGATTAGTCCTAATTTGGCGAACGAATCTCGTAACGGTGCTGTTTTAATAAGCGATGATGAATCGGTTAGTGTTATGATAAACGAAGAGGATCATCTGCGTATCCAGTGCTTATATCCGGGATGTCAGGTTAGGGAAGCTTGGGAACGCGCTATGATTATTGATGATGCATTTGAGGCGCATGTTGATTATGCATTTGATGATCGGAGAGGTTTTCTGACCAGTTGTCCGACGAATGTCGGCACAGGTATGAGAGCTTCGGTGATGATGCATTTGCCCGCATTAGTCATGACTCATCAAATCAATCGTATATTGTCTGCTGTTTCACAGGTAGGTCTTACAGTTCGTGGCATTTACGGTGAAGGTAGCGAAGCGGTCGGAAATTTGTTTCAGGTATCTAATCAGATTACACTGGGACAAACCGAAGCGGAGATTATTGAGAATCTACATGGCGTGGTGCTACAAATTATTGAGCATGAGCGTTCTGCCAGAGAAAGGCTAATGAATGAATCTATGCTGCGAATTACAGATCGGGTGATGCGTTCATTCGGTATTTTGTCATATGCAGCAGTATTGGATTCCAAGGAGGCTGCACAGCGGCTATCCGATGTACGTCTTGGCGTAGATTTAGGAATTTTGGAGCGTCCTTCCACCGCAGCGATGAATGAGCTGAATGTGATGACACAACCCGGGTTCCTGCAAAAAAGCTTTGGGGATAAAATGAATACCGAAGAGCGCGATATGTACCGGGCGAAGCTGATCCGGCAAAAATTAGGCACAACCCTTTAATATATAGAATGATCTGAAATACACACTGTGGAGGTGCAGGATATATGATGTTTGGAAGATTTACGGAACGTGCACAGAAAGTGCTTGCTTTGGCTCAGGAAGAAGCTGTTCGATTGGGACACAACAACATTGGCACAGAGCACATTTTGCTAGGCCTCATTCGTGAAGGTGAAGGAATAGCCGCAAAAGCCTTAATCGGTTTAGGGCTGGGACTGGAAAAAATCCAGGATGAAGTGGAAACGCTGATTGGACGCGGTCAAGAGCAACCGACGAACATTGCCTATACTCCACGCGCCAAAAAAGTCATCGAACTGTCTATGGATGAAGCCCGCAAACTGGGCCATACCTATGTAGGTACAGAACATATTTTGCTTGGTCTTATTCGTGAAGGTGAAGGCGTAGCAGCACGTGTACTGAACAACCTGGGCATCAGTCTGAACAAAGCGCGTCAGCAAGTGCTTCAATTGCTCGGCAGCAGCGAGGCTGTTTCCAGCCATCACGGTGCTCCAGCTAATGTCAGCACGCCAACTCTGGACAGTCTGGCACGCGATCTGACGGCATCTGCGAAGGAAAACAACCTGGACCCTGTTATTGGGCGTAGCAAGGAAATTGAACGCGTAATTCAGGTGCTCAGCCGCCGTACAAAGAACAATCCGGTTCTAATCGGTGAGCCTGGGGTAGGTAAAACGGCGATTGCCGAAGGATTGGCCCAAAAAATCATAGCGAATGAGATTCCCGAAACGTTGCGCGACAAGCGCGTAATGACGCTGGATATGGGTTCTGTGGTAGCAGGCACCAAGTATCGTGGTGAATTCGAGGATCGTTTGAAAAAAATTATGGACGAGATTCGTCAAGCGGGTAATATCGTGTTGTTCATTGATGAGCTGCATACGCTGATTGGTGCTGGTGGAGCGGAAGGCGCAATTGATGCGTCCAACATCCTGAAACCTGCTCTGGCACGTGGCGAGCTGCAATGCATCGGTGCGACCACGCTGGATGAATACCGCAAATATATTGAGAAAGATGCTGCTTTGGAACGTCGTTTTCAACCAATTACAGTGGATCAACCTTCTCCAGAAGAGGCGATTCAAATCTTGTATGGTCTGCGTGACCGTTACGAAGCGCATCACCGTGTAAAGATCACAGATGAGGCTATTGAAGCGGCCGTAAAATTGTCAGATCGTTATATCACCGACCGCTTCCTGCCAGATAAGGCTATTGACCTTATTGATGAAGCGGGCTCCAAAGTAAGGCTGAATTCTTACACTGTACCGCCAAACCTGAAACAGCTGGAAAACCGTCTGGAAGATATCCGTAAGGAAAAGGATTCAGCGGTACAAAGTCAGGAGTTTGAAAAAGCGGCAGCGCTGCGTGATACAGAGCAAAAAATCCGTGAAGAGCTAGACGTGACGAAAAACCAATGGAAAGAACAACAGGGTCGTACAGATTCTGAAGTTACACCAGAGGATATCGCTCAGGTCGTTGCAATCTGGACAGGTGTTCCAGTCAGCAAGCTGAAAGAGGAAGAAACACACCGCTTGTTGAATATGGAAGAGTTGCTGCATGAGCGGGTAATTGGACAGGATGAAGCAGTTAAGGCAGTAAGCCGGGCGATTCGCCGGGCACGTGCCGGACTGAAAGATCCGAAGCGTCCAATCGGTTCCTTTATTTTCCTCGGCCCAACTGGGGTTGGTAAAACAGAGTTGGCACGCGCCTTGGCTGAATCCATGTTTGGAGATGAAAATGCGGTTATCCGTATTGATATGTCCGAATATATGGAGAAACACTCCACGTCCCGTCTGGTAGGAGCACCTCCAGGGTACGTTGGATATGAAGAAGGCGGTCAATTGACTGAGAAGGTACGTCGTAAGCCATACTCTGTTGTGTTGCTGGATGAAATTGAAAAAGCACACCCAGAAGTATTCAATATTCTTCTGCAAGTGCTGGAAGATGGTCGTCTAACAGATTCCAAAGGTCGTGTCGTCGATTTCCGTAACACACTCATCATCCTAACATCTAATGTTGGTGCACAGGCGATTAAACGTAACTCCACGCTTGGCTTTACAGCTGTAGTGGACGCTGGAGCGGATTACGATAATATGAAGGGCAAAGTGATGGATGAACTGAAGAAAAGTTTCCGTCCTGAGTTCTTGAACCGGATTGATGAAATTATCGTTTTCCATTCTCTCGAAGAAAAACATATTGCCGAAATTGTGTCACTCATGTCTGAGGAGCTGCGTAAGCGCCTGAATGAGTATGAGGTGGACTTCGAGTTGACAGACAACGCTAAAAAATTCCTTGCCAAGGAAGGCTTTGATCCAGCGTATGGTGCGCGTCCATTGCGTCGTGCAATCCAGAAGCATATTGAAGATCGCCTGTCCGAGGAACTGTTGACTGGCAACATTACTAAAGGTGACTCTCTCTTCATTGATGAGGAGAATGGCGCATTGACTGTAACGAAAAAGGATAATGTATCTGCCAAGTCCTAAAGCAGTTTACTAAATAAATAGTAGAAAAGGGTGTCTCGCAGGCTGGAAAGCTATTGCGAAGACACCCTTTTTGTGTATAAAACACGGTGAAATGGTCGGGTAAATGCTTTGGGAAAGTTTGTGATATTGCTTTACGTCCGCCAAGCTTCAATGGTAAACTTTTATTGTTACAGCTCTTTCTGGGCTGTATGAACATAAATTTGACATCATCGTCGTCAATAAGGAGCCAAGGAATAAAGTATGGCTAAAGTGAAAACTAAATTTTCCTGTACGGAATGTGGTTATGAATCGCCCAAATGGTACGGAAAATGTCCTGGATGCCAGGCGTGGAATTCCATGGTCGAAGAAACGGAAAGCGTTGTAAAAACTCAAGGAATGGGGTCTTCCCTTCTTACTCATAGCACAAAAGACAAGCCACTCCCTATTATAGAGGTGGAGAGTGGCAAAGAAACACGAATTTTGACGGGAATTGGCGAATTGAATCGAGTACTCGGTGGAGGTGTGGTACCGGGTTCACTCGTTTTGGTGGGCGGTGATCCGGGAATCGGTAAATCTACGCTTATGCTGCAAACATCTAATGAGCTGGCTTTAACTGGTTTAAAGGTGCTGTACGTGTCTGGTGAGGAATCTGTCCGTCAAACGAAACTACGTGCAGATCGGCTCGGTGCCTTGTCCCCCAGCCTATACGTATTATGTGAGACGAATTTGGAGACGATTGAAGAAGCGGTGGACAGCTTGAAGCCGGAGTTTTTGGTCATCGACTCGATACAGACCGTATATTTGCCTGAGGTGACGAGTGCACCAGGTAGTGTGGCTCAGGTGCGGGAGTGTACTTCACGCTTTATGCGAATTGCCAAGGGGCTAGGTATTGCTACGGTATTGGTAGGACATGTGACCAAGGAAGGGGCCATTGCAGGTCCACGTTTGTTGGAACATATGGTTGATTGTGTGCTTTATTTTGAAGGAGAGCGTCATCATACGTATCGGCTTTTGCGTGCAGTTAAAAACCGTTTCGGTTCTACAAATGAAATTGGTATTTTTGAAATGGCTGAAAGCGGTTTGCGTGAGGTGTCAAATCCTTCTGAACTATTCCTGTCTGAACGACCACTGGGGGTGGCGGGTTCTACTGTTGTAGCCAGTATGGAAGGAACCCGACCTGTATTGGTTGAACTGCAAGCATTGATTGCAGCTACGCATTTCCCATCTCCGCGCCGAATGGGCACAGGAGTCGACCATCATCGAATGGGATTAATCATAGCCGTGCTAGAAAAGCGGATGGGCATGTTTTTGCAAAACCAGGATGCTTATCTCAACGTAGCCGGAGGCGTGAAGTTGGATGAACCGGCGGTGGATTTGGCTATAGCTGTGAGCATTGCTTCCAGCTTTAGGGATGCTCCTACTAAGCCGTATGATGTGATTTTTGGCGAGGTGGGACTGACAGGTGAGGTACGTGCGGTATCCCGAGCAGAACAGCGAGTACGGGAAGCGGAGAAACTAGGTTTCAAACGGGTGATCATGCCGGAGAAAAGCTTGAAGGGCTGGACACATCCGAAAGGGATTCAAATTATAGGAGTAGGAACGGTGGCAGATGCACTGGCAGCCGCATTAGATTAGGGGGCATTGAGAATGAAAGAAGCGAGCCAACTGGATAAAATGAACGATTTGCTGCGGCTTGTGGCACCGGGAACTCCCTTTCGCGACGGGTTGGAAAACGTTTTGCGTGCCAAAACGGGTGCTCTTCTGGTCGTTGGCTATAGCCCAGAAGTTATGGAAGTCGTGGATGGCGGTTTCTCCATTAATTGTGATTTTTCGCCGAACTATTTGTATGAGTTGGCTAAAATGGACGGCGCAATCATATTGAGCGAGGATTTAAAACGAATTTTATATGCCAATACGCAACTGATTCCGGACTCCTCCATTTCTTCAATTGAAACAGGAATTCGGCACCGGACAGCAGAACGAGTTGCAAAGCAGACTGGCAAACTAGTGGTTTCTATTTCCCAGCGGCGTAATATTATTACCTTGTATCAGGGGACATTACGGTATGCGCTCAAGGAAATCGGGGTTATTTTGACGAAAGCCAATCAGGCTATTCAGACGTTAGAGAAATATAGATCCGTGTTGGGGCAAGCCTCTACGAATTTGACAGCATCTGAATTTGAAGAGCTGGTTACCATGCCGGAGGTCGTTAATGTCATCCAGCGGATCGAAATGGTGCTGCGCATCAAAATGGAGATCAAACGATTTATTAACGAGCTCGGAAATGAGGGCCGTCTGATTAGTATGCAGATGGAAGAGCTTGTCAGCAACATTGAGGAAGAAGCATGGTTGCTGTATAAGGATTATGCCAAAGACGATAGCGACGAGAAGATTCGTGAAATTATATTGGGACTCAAACGTTCTACGGACGACGAATTGTTGGATGTGAATCATATTGTACGTTTACTAGGCTACCCTTCTTCAGCTGCGACATCAGAGGAATATATTGCTGCACGCGGCTATCGGGTACTGAACAAGATACCGCGTTTACCGAATGTGATTATTCATAATCTGGTGGAGCGGTTTGGACGTTTTCCACATGTCATAACAGCAACGATAGAAGAACTGGATGAAGTGGATGGTATTGGAGAGGTTCGTGCGCGTACGATTAAAGAAGGTCTTAAACGTTTGCAGGAACAAGTTTTCATTGACAGGCAAATGTAAATGTAATACAGTGAAAGGATTATAATGGAACAATTCATACATTGAGGTGAAGAGATGATTACCAAATCAATTCCGAACATGTGTACCTTAGGTAACTTGTTTCTCGGAATGATCGCCATTTTATTGGCTGTAGACGGAAAATACAGTCTTGCCGCTATTATGGTTATTGTCGCCATGTTGTTGGACGGACTGGATGGAAGGATGGCCCGGGTCCTGAATGCCCAAAGCGAATTCGGTAAAGAACTGGACTCCTTATCAGATATGATATCTTTTGGTGTTGCTCCCGCAGTTATTATGTACATGGTTGCTTTTCATGATGCGAATTCGGCTCTTGCTTGGACGGTTACTGCCATTTTCCCGATGTGCGGAGCGTTGCGTTTGGCTCGATTTAACGTACGTCCTGGTGTACCAGGTTATTTTACGGGTTTGCCAATTCCGGCAGCAGGTGGCGTATTAGCCACTTTGTCCTTATTCCATAACGATATTTCATTGTTATACATGTCGATTGCCATGTTGCTAGTTTCTTATTTGATGGTCAGTTCCATGAGATATCCTAATTTTAAAAAGGTCGGCCTCCCCAAAAAAGCGATCTGGGTTGCTCCATGGGTCGTAATTGCAGCGGTGGTGTTGGCTGTTAAATTCCCTGACCAGCTGTCGAAGCTGATTTTTGTACCGCTGGTGCTGTATGCATTGTATGGTATGAAGCTGAACATTCGTAAGCTGTCACGCAGACGTGGACGTGATCGGGAGCGTTCCAGTCAGGAAGAACAGGACGATCAATATCGTCATTCACAGCGTTAGTATCAAGCAAGAACAAGAATAAGCATTTATTTCCTTGAAGCATTTCAGGGAGATAAATGCTTTTTTTTATGCATAAAAAGTGAAAACACAGGGTTAGTTATGTTGGAAATGGATCATACTGGTAAGAGAAATGCTATGTATCCAATAAATAGCAGACTATATGAAAAGAAAATAAAGGAGGTATAGAGACTCAATGTGGAGAAAGGCTATTTTAACTTTTACAGGATTGTGCGGAGCATGGTTTGGCTATACGTTATACCAGCGGGTAGGAGGCATTGTATCGTGGATGCCACAATGGTTGAGTGATGGGTCTTTACCGGGAATCGTTGTTTGGATGATGGCGGGAGCAGTGCTATTTATGGCTGGATGCTCATTCGCAGGGGCATCCGTGGCGAATCGATTGCAGCAGGGCATTGAAGGCTTGGTACGAATTCCGATGAACGAGATGATGGCAGGTGTGATTGGTTTAGCGGTGGGATTGATACTTTCCTTAGCAGTTTATCCGCTTTTTTCATGGTTGGGGGCCCCGGGTCAACTTATCCAGACGGCTGTTACCGTGATATGTGGATATGTGGGATTGATGGTTGGGCTAGAGAAGCGGGACGAGCTGTCATCCTTTTGGAGTTCTGGTTTTTTTGGTCGGGGAACGGGTGTAGAAGAACGCAAGCTGGAGGAGCATAAAATACTGGATACCAGCGTCATTATAGATGGGCGTATTGCAGATATTTGCAAGACAGGTTTTATTGAAGGAACGATTGTAATTCCTGAATTTGTGCTGGAGGAGCTTCAACATATTGCAGATTCATCAGATTTGCTTAAGCGTAATCGTGGACGGCGGGGTTTGGATATTTTGAATAAAATCCAAAAAGAACTGGATGTGAATGTGCTCATTTACGAAGGTGATTTTGAGGAGATTTCAGAGGTCGACAGTAAGTTGGTCAAGCTGGCAAAGGTGTTACAGGGTAAAGTTGTAACTAATGATTTTAACCTGAATAAAGTATGCGAACTTCAAGGTGTATCAGTGCTGAATATTAACGATTTGGCGAATGCAGTGAAGCCTGTCGTACTGCCCGGTGAGGAAATTATGGTGCAGATTATTAAAGACGGCAAGGAGCATGGGCAGGGTGTAGCCTATCTGGATGATGGCACGATGATTGTTGTAGAAGGCGGACGTGACTATATTGGCTCTCTGATGGAGGTGCTGGTCACGAGTGTACTTCAGACCTCAGCCGGCCGTATGATCTTTGCCAAACCGAAATTATTGGAAAAAGCTCAATAAACGCGGTATGATGAAGTAGATGTGTTATCATACGGATCGTCCAAGTGCGATCAGGGCAGGGGTTATTTGAATGAACAATCGGGTAGGAGTTGTCATTGTGGCAGCAGGGCACGGCTCCCGTATGGGGACGCAGGAGAGCAAGCAATTTCTGCTTTTGCGGGACAAGCCCATCTTCATACATACACTTGAAATATTCGCAGCTATGCCCGAAGTGGATGAAATGGTGATGGTGACTGGGACAGAAGATGTGGAACGCTGCCGAGATTGGATTCATCAATACAAAATCGGTAAAAATGTACGGGTGGTGGCTGGTGGCAGTGAACGCCAGCATTCGGTTTATCGCGGTCTGCGCCACTTACAAGCGGATTGGGTGATGGTGCATGATGGTGTGCGTCCACTAATTCAACCTGAGCTTGTACGTTCATGCCTTGAGGCAGCCCAGCGTACTGGTGCTTCTGTAGCGGCAGTACCTGTAAAGGATACAGTCAAGCAAGTGAACGGGGATGGTATCATTACAGCAACGCCGGATCGCCGAAGTCTGTGGAGTATTCAAACGCCACAGACTTTTCGTCTTTCCGATCTGCTGCGAGCCTATGAGGAAGCGGAGCAGTCGGGATTCTTGGGAACAGATGATTCTATGCTGATAGAGCGGTTAGGAATTCCGGTTACTGTCGTTCAAGGCAGCTACAAGAACATCAAAATTACTACGCCTGAGGATTTGGATATGGCGGCGTTATGGGTAAAAACAGAGGGAGAGGATATCAAGTGATCAGAGTGGGACAAGGATTTGACGTCCACCAGCTGGTGGAAGGAAGGCCATGCATCATCGGAGGTGTGAATATTCCGTATGAAAAAGGTTTGTTGGGCCATTCCGATGCAGACGTGCTGCTGCATGCCATTAGCGATGCCATCTTGGGCGCGCTTGGCTTGGGAGACATCGGGAAGCATTTCCCGGATAACGACCCAGAATTTAAGGATGCCGACAGTCTTAAGCTACTGGAGCATGTGTGGGGGCTAGCTAAAGAGCGAGGATATCGCTTGGGGAATATTGATTCTACGATTATCGCACAAAAGCCCAAAATGGCATCGTATATTCCGCAGATGAATGAAGTCATCGCTCGGGCGCTGGAAGCAGAGGAGCTATCCCAGGTGAACGTCAAGGCGACCACGACAGAGCAACTCGGGTTTCCCGGACGGGGTGAAGGAATCGCGGCTCAATCGGTTGTCTGTCTTATCAAGTAAATGCTATCATCTTGAGTAATTCAATTTGGAGGAGATTATATGAGCACGGAAGTTCGTGTACGTTATGCACCAAGCCCTACAGGGCATCTGCACATTGGAAATGCCAGAACGGCATTATTTAATTATTTGTTTGCCCGCAATCAAGGTGGGAAATTTATTATTCGTATCGAAGACACAGATGTGAAGCGCAATATTGAGGGCGGAGAAGAAAGCCAACTTAAATATTTGAAATGGTTGGGTATGGACTGGGATGAGAGCGTAGACGTGGGAGGTAAGTTTGGACCTTATCGTCAGACTGAACGCTTGGACATATATAAAACGTACTGGCAGGATTTGCTGGATCGTGGTTTGGCTTACCGTTGTTACTGCACTGAAGAAGAGCTGGAGCGCGAGCGTGAAGAGCAGACGGCACGTGGGGAGACACCACGCTATTCTGGAAAACATCGTGATCTAACAGAAGAACAGTGCCAGGCATTTGAAGCAGAAGGCCGTGTACCAAGTATTCGTTTTCGCGTACCGGAAGATCGTGAATATACGTTTGACGATATCGTAAAAGGTCAAATTACATTCAATTCCAAGGAAAGCGGCGATTTTGTTATCGTCAAAAAGGATGGTATTCCGACATATAACTTCGCTGTAGCGGTTGACGATTATTTGATGAAAATATCGCATGTACTGCGGGGCGAAGACCATGTTTCCAATACACCGCGGCAGTTGATGATCTTTGAAGCACTTGGCTGGGAACCGCCACGCTTCGGTCATATGACGCTGATTGTAGGCGAGGATCACAAAAAGCTCAGTAAGCGTAACGAATCCATTATTCAGTTCATGGAGCAGTATGACAAGTTGGGCTATCTGCCAGAAGCTATATTCAACTTCATTGCACTGCTGGGCTGGTCCCCGGAAGGCGAAGAAGAGATCTATGATCGAGAACAACTGATTTCGATTTTCGATCCTAATCGTTTGTCCAAAAGTCCAGCTGTGTTTGATACAAATAAGCTTGCTTACCTGAACAATCACTATATTAAAAAGGCTGATCCTGAGCGAATTGCCAGCATGGCGATTCCACATCTCCAGGCAGCGGGGCTGTTGCCGACTGAACTGTCTGCGGAACAACTGGATTGGGCTAAGGCTCTGGTTCGCTTATACCAGGAACAGATGACTTCTGCATCCGATATTGTAGCGTTGTCTGAGTTGTTTTTCCGTTCACATCTGGAACTGGATGCTGAAGCAGCAGCTGTATTGGCCGAAGAGCAGGTTCCTGGGGTACTTAGAGCTTTTGCAGCTAAAGTTGAAACGAGCGAGGAATTTACAGCTCCACAAATGGCTAAGCTGATCAAGGAAGTTCAAAAGGAAACTGGCTTTAAGGGAAAACAACTATTCATGCCGATTCGTGTGGCTCTTACAGGGCAAACGCATGGACGGGATCTGAATGAAACCATCTTTTTGCTCGGACGTGACAAGGTACTGGATCGTCTTAAGGCACAAATTAAAGGCTGATATTTCTTGTCAATTTGTTGTCTTTTCGCTATAATGACTCCATTGATACGGATTGATATTTACGTGTAAAGGCTGCGAACAGGAGAAGTACACTGCATAAGGGCATCTGCCAGAGAGGACGGTCGAGGGGAAACCCCAGGCTGAGAGCCGTCCAGATGACCTGCGGAGGAAATGCGCCTGGGAGCCGTGCGCCCGAACTCTCATTAGCGTCAAATGCTGATGTGACAAGGGCGTGCCGAGTCGTTCCCGTTACAGGACGCCAAAGACGGACTGCTTTGCTTTTTATGCAGCAGGTATGTTCGAAGCAGAGTGGGACCACGTTCATGCGTCTCTGCAGCTTAGGCTGCGGAGGCGCTTTTTCTTTTTTTATCAGACTCAGACTCATTATAGATTGAAAAATGTCGAAGAGTGCTGGTTGATGCGAAAATTGGCGAAACGTGAAGTGTTGTGAAGATGCGGCAAGGATATGAAGGGAATAGGAGGGCGACATGTTCAGACATTTCAAATCCGACATTCAGACTGTTTTGGATAATGATCCGGCCGCCCGGAGTAAGCTTGAGGTCATTTTTACGTATTCCGGCGTTCATGCTCTTTGGGCACACCGAATCGCACATTGGTTTTATTTGCGAAACTGGTGTACTCTAGCCCGTGTTATATCCCAGGTATCGAGGTTTATGACAGGCATTGAAATTCATCCTGGCGCTCGTATCGGAGATCGGCTGTTCATTGACCATGGCATGGGAGTTGTCATCGGTGAAACCTGTGAGATTGGCGACGATGTCGTATTGTATCAGGGGGTCACACTCGGCGGGACTGGGAAAGAGAAAGGGAAGCGCCATCCGACCATTGGGAATAATGTTGTTATCGGCTCCGGTGCAAAGATATTGGGCTCTTTTACGATTGGGGCACAGTCCAACATTGGCTCCAACTCGGTTGTGCTCAAAGAAGTCCCACCAAACAGTACGGTGGTGGGCATCCCGGGGCGAGTTGTCAGACAGGATGGTAGGCGGCCAGACCGACTTAGTCATCAATTGCCTGATCCGGTTGTGGACTCTATGAGAGAACTTCAACGGGAAATTGAACGTTTGCATGCAGAAATATCTGATTTGAAGGATGGGCCATCCGCTCAGAAACATCAGGTGACCCAAGAGAATAAATTAGAAAAATGATTTTCATGAGGGAGGAACATAACAATGCCGCTTCAAATTTATAATACAATGACGAGGAGCCGAGAGCCTTTTGTGCCACTGGAGCCTGGAAAGGTTAAAATGTATGTATGCGGACCTACCGTGTATGATTACATTCATATTGGCAATGCACGACCTGTAATTGTATTTGACGTGGTGCGCAGCTACCTGGAGTACTTGGGCTATGATGTAAACTATGTGGTGAATTTTACGGATGTCGATGATAAACTAATCCGCAAAGCTCGGGAACTTGATATGGATGTTTCGGCAGTTGCTGAAAAATTTATTGCTGCCTACCATGAGGATCTGGCAGGATTGAATGTTCCTGCTGCCAGCATGAACCCTCGTGTAACAGAGAGTATGGACCTGATTATTGATTTTATTAAGGAATTGGTAGACAAAGGCTATGCTTATGAAAATGATGGCGATGTATTCTATCGGACCAAAAAGTTCAAAGATTACGGACAACTATCAGGTCAAAATCTGGAAGAGCTTCAGTTCGGAATTCGCATCAATGTGGATGAACGCAAGGAAAATGCCGAGGACTTTGTACTCTGGAAGGCAGCGAAGCCGGGTGAAATTCATTGGTCGAGCCCTTGGGGAGATGGACGACCAGGCTGGCATATCGAATGCTCTGCTATGGCTCGCCATTATTTGGGGGATACACTGGATATTCATGGGGGCGGACAGGATCTGCAATTTCCGCATCATGAATGTGAATGCGCACAATCTGAAGCGATTACGGGTAAGCCCTTATCTCGCTATTGGATGCATAACGGATATATTCGCATAGATAATGAAAAAATGTCGAAATCACTCGGTAATGGTATTTTGGTTAAAGATTTGCGCGCTCACCACAAGCCGGAGGCTTTACGTTATTTTATGTTGTCGACACATTACCGGAATCCGTTGAACTATAACCAAGAGACTATGAGTCAGGCGGAGAACAGTGTCGAGCGGATCGCCATTGCAGTTGCCAATGTGAAGCATCGTTTAGCTAATGCGCTGGAAGGTAATGGGGGACTATCGACGGAACTGCAAACGAAGCTCGACGGAATTTTGCAGCAGTTTGGCGAAAAAATGAATGATGATTTCAATACACCTGATGCGATTACTGCTGTATTTGATTGGGTTAGCGAAGCAAACCATTTGTTGCAGCGAGATGTCGTACATCAGGTGGAACTACAAGCTGTATTGCATACCTTTCATTCGATGAATAGCGTACTTCGTATTTATTCGGAACCGAGTGAAGAGTTGCTGGATGACGAAATTGAGGATTTAATTGCAGAACGTGTCGAAGCTCGTAAGACCAAAAACTGGGGTAGAGCTGACGAAATTCGCGATCTGTTGGCTGCAAAAGGCATTGTGCTTGAAGATACGGCGCAGGGTATGCGGTGGCGGCGAAAATGAGTGATAAGCCACTGAACTCAGGAGCATCGGAAGGTACGGGGAACTGGTTCCCGTACCCTGCATCCAAGCCAGCCCGTTTGATGCCCCCCATTGCACTAGCTTACATTGGTGATGCAGTGTACGAGGTAGCTGTCCGGCAATATTTGTTGGCTCAGCCAAACCTGCGTCCAAATCATCTGCATCGGCGAGCCACAGGGCTAGTCTCCGCCAAGGCGCAGAGTCGCATGTTGGGGCTATTGGAAAAGGTACTGACGGAAGAAGAACGCGATATTGTCCGACAAGGAAGAAATGCTAAATCAGGAAGTTTGCCCAAAAATGCTGATGTGCTTGAGTATCGGCATGCCACTGCACTGGAAGGGTTGATTGGATCTCTTTATTGTGATGGACATTTGGACAGATTAAGAGAGTTGATTACGTTCGGAATTGCACAAATGGAAAATACAGAAAAATCATAAATGGGAACGGACTGGATGGAACAAGCATCGTCCGTTTCCCGGGAGGAAGCTAGAGATGGAAGAAGAATGGATTGCCGGTAAGCATTCGGTAACGGAGGCATTGCGTTCAGGCAGAACGATAAATAAAATATGGATTGCGGATAATGCACAAAAACATTTGACGCTGCCGATTACAGCTGAGGCGAAAAAAGCAGGAATCATTGTCTTGCAGGTGGACAAGCGTAAGCTGGATCAAATGGTTCCGGGCATTCAGCATCAGGGAGTGGTCGCGCAAGCTGCGCCTTTTGCCTATGTTGAAGTGGAAGAATTGCTCGCCACTGCTCGTGATAAGGGAGAAGAGCCGTTTTTAATTTTGCTGGATGAGATTGAAGACCCTCATAATTTGGGCTCCATCCTTCGTACAGCGGACTGTACTGGAGCGCATGGTGTTATTGTGCCGAAAAGGCGTTCTGCAGCTGTAACTGTAACGGTGTCCAAAACATCGGCAGGTGCTGTGGAGTACGTCCCGGTGGCGCGTGTAAACAATCTGGGACAAACCATTGACCGTCTTAAAGAAGAGGGTGTATGGGTAGTTGGTACGGATGTTACAGCGAAAGACCCTGTCTTTGGGAATGGAGTATTCACGGGACCGGTAGCCATTGTCATTGGTAACGAAAATAAAGGGATGGGCCGCTTGATCCGTGAGAAATGCGATGTACTCGTCAAGCTTCCAATGGCGGGGCAAATTAATTCCCTTAATGCTTCTGTAGCTGCAGGTGTTGTCATGTACGAAGTATTGCGCGGACGACAGGCACGGGGCTAACGATATGGCTGACATGCGGGATGTTCTGCTTGTGGACGGTTACAACATGATTGGAGCCTGGCCCGAACTTTCCGCACTGGTACAATCTGGTATGCAGGAAGCGAGGGACAGACTTCTTGAACGGCTGGCGGATCATCAGGCGTATTCCGGCAGAAGAGTCATCGTCGTATTTGATGCTTACAGGGTGCCAGGATTAGGTAAAACTTTTGCCCAGAGTAAAGTCCAGATTTATTTTACCAGAGAAAAAGAAACTGCTGATGAGTGCATCGAGCGATTGGTTCGGGAGCTGAGCAGTAAAAGAAGAAGTGTTTACGTAGCCACAAGCGATCAGGTAGAGCAACATGTCGCATTTGGACAAGGTGCACTCAGGGTGTCGGCGCGGGAATTACTGATCGAGATTGAGGAGTCCGAAAGGGAAGTGCAGAAGCGAATCCAGCAGGATAGTGCCAAATTGTCCCGTAACTCGCTAGATGCCAAACTGAGTCCGGAGCTTCGAAAGTTGTTTGAACGATGGAGAAGAGAATAATCCAATAATTGGACCTCTCTCCATTTTGAAACCATTGACAATTTTGTTAGCGCTCTTCTTTTTTAGGTTGTTGTGGTTGACGGTATCAGGTTACATCGCGTATACTTGTCGTATATTTGAGAGAGTAACGGGTACCTTGCGTTGCAGCCGGAGGGATTGTTAGTGAGTGTGGACCTCAAGGATATCATGTTGTCAAAGTTTGATTACAAAAATGATGAAGACATTGTCGGAGCAGTCCATGAAGGTGATGGGGAAGCGCTGGAGTTTCTGATTAACAAATACCGGAACTTTGTGCGGGCCAAGGCCAGATCCTACTTCCTGATTGGTGCTGATCGCGAGGATATTATTCAGGAGGGCATGATTGGTCTCTACAAATCCATTCGTGATTTTAAGGGAGACAAGCTTGCTTCGTTCAAGGCTTTCGCCGAGTTGTGCATTACACGACAGATTATTACGGCAATTAAGACGGCTACACGACAAAAGCACATTCCTCTGAACTCTTACGTGTCTCTGGACAAGCCCATCTATGATGAAGAGTCAGACCGGACGTTGCTCGATGTGATTTGCGGAACACAAGTAAGTGACCCTGAAGAGCTGATAATCAATCAGGAAGAGTTTGTGGGCCTTGAGGACAAGATGTCCGAAATTCTGAGCGAGCTGGAACGCAAGGTACTTATGTTGTATCTAGACGGACGTTCGTATCAGGAGATTGCAGAGGATCTTGACCGCCATGTGAAATCCATTGATAACGCGCTGCAACGGGTCAAGCGTAAACTTGAAAAGTATCTGGAAGTAAGAGATAGTTGAAAGTAGAGGCTGACAGGGAAAAGGCTCGAGTCCGAGTCTTTTTTTATTCGTTATAGGTAGATTATGCAGGTTTATAAGTGTTACAAATGATTTATACTAAAAAAGATGAATAATAGATATCGCCTTGATTTTTGAAGCAGCTTTTCAGAGAACAGTTTTAAAGGATGCACAGATGTTAAAATGCACCACAGCCGGGACTGCGAATTGTATGCAAACATTCGTTGACATGGAAAACCCCGTGTGATAAAGTGTTTTAGGTAGGCCTAAATTCGCGGTTTTTTTTAGGATCAATTATGAGACTTCCGGTGTTGGATGTCTTCGGGAGGTGCACATCATGCGGGTAATTATTACTTTGGCTTGTACAACATGCAAACAAAGAAATTACACAACGACGAAAAACAAGCGTAATCACCCCGACCGCATGGAGATGAAGAAATTCTGTAAGTCCTGTAACGAACAGACTTCTCATCGGGAAACCAGATAGTTTTTGGAGGTGTAGTCGGCGTGAAACGCAGTTTCAAGTCTCTGTTTTCCTTTTTCTCTGAAAGCTGGGCTGAACTCAAGAAGGTTCGCTGGCCCAATCGTAAAGAACTGACCAACTATACGCTGATTGTCATAGGGACAATTGCGTTCGTCACGATTTATTTTTGGGTTCTCGATATCGGCATTTCCGCTGTGATCGAAGCGATTATCTAGGAAGGGTTCCAGGTGGCTTGATATGGAAAAAAGATGGTACGTCGTTCATACCTATTCAGGGTATGAGAACAAAGTCAAAGCCAATTTGGAAAAACGCGTTGAGTCCATGGGCATGGAAGACAAGATATTCCGTGTTCTTGTTCCTATGGAAGAAGAACTGGTAACCAAGGACGGTAAGAAAAAAACCGTTATGCGTAAAGTCTACCCTGGTTATGTCTTAGTCGAAATGGTCCAAACCGACGACTCTTGGTATGTTGTACGCAACACACCAGGTGTTACGGGATTTGTAGGGTCGACAGGCTCGGGTTCCAAACCGACGCCATTGCTTCCAGAAGAAGTTGAACAGATTCTGAAGCATATGGGCATGGTAGAGCCGAAACCGAAGATTGAATTCGATGTTAAGGAATCCGTGCGAATTAAAGTTGGTCCTTTTGCGAATTTTGTGGGCTCCGTGGAAGAAATTTTGGTTGAGAAGAGCAAGCTTAAGGTTCACGTCAACATGTTTGGACGGGAAACCCCGCTTGAGTTGGATTATACTCAAGTGGAGAAAATATAGATTTTTCTTACAGGTTTCTTGTGGGAGGATCGATAGGTCCGTCTACCACTATTGAGTCAAGGAGGTGTCATCCATGGCAAAAAAGGTAATTAAAATGGTAAAACTGCAGATTCCTGCAGGGAAAGCTAATCCAGCGCCTCCAGTAGGTCCAGCTTTGGGTCAAGCAGGTGTCAACATCATGGCATTCTGTAAAGAGTTCAATGCTCGTACTGCTGATCAAGCAGGCCTGATTATTCCGGTTGAAATTTCGGTATTTGAGGATCGTTCTTTTACGTTCATCACCAAAACTCCACCGGCTGCTGTTCTGTTGAAAGTTGCTGCTAAAATCGAAAAAGGTTCCGGTGAACCGAATAAAACGAAAGTTGCAACTGTAAATCGCGCTGCTGTTCGTCAAATTGCAGAGCAAAAAATGCCTGACCTTAACGCAGCTTCCGTAGAATCGGCAATGCGTATGGTTGAAGGTACTGCTCGCAGCATGGGTATCACCATCGTAGATTAATTTTATTAATCTACGTGTGCCGGCAGTTTGACTGTCCGGCAAGTGTGGGAGGAATATCCGCTAATACCACATAAGGAGGAAAACATTATGGCTAAACATGGTAAGAAGTACCTGGAAGCTGCTAAGCTGATTGACAGCGAAGCAACTTACGAGCCTTTAGAAGCCGTTGAACTGGTGAAAAAGGCAGCGACTGCTAAATTCGACGAAACCGTTGAAGCAGCAGTTCGTCTGGGCGTAGATTCCCGTAAACAAGACCAGGCTGTTCGTGGTGTTGTTGTCCTGCCGCATGGTACGGGTAAAACACAACGCGTTCTGGTATTTGCAAAAGGTGACAAAGTGAAAGAAGCGGAAGCGGCTGGCGCTGATTTTGTTGGTGATCAAGATATGATCAACAAAATCCAACAAGGCTGGTTCGAATTCGACGTCTGCGTTGCGACACCTGATATGATGAGTGAGGTTGGTAAACTGGGTCGTTTGCTCGGTGGTAAAGGTTTGATGCCTAACCCTAAAGCAGGCACAGTTACTTTCGACGTTGCCAAGGCTGTTCAAGAAATTAAAGCCGGTAAAATCGAATACCGTCTCGACAAAGCCGGTCAAATTCATGCGCCAATCGGCAAAGCTTCCTTCAGTGCTGAACAGCTGAACGAGAACCTTAAAGCCTTGGTTGAAGCCTTGAACCGTGCGAAGCCAGCGGCTGCTAAAGGTGTATACCTGAAAAACATCGCTATTTCTTCGACTATGGGACCAAGTGCACGCGTGAACGCATCTGTTTACAGATAATAATTTGATTGACACACTCAATCAAATTTGTTATTCTATAAAAGTTGTGAGTCCTTGTGACTGACCATTAAAGTTGAATATGCTTACCGTAGACAGTAGGTGCCTTCGGGCTTAATTTCCTACCGAGGTGTTATGATAGAACGTTTCATGTGACGGGCTTGTCCCGTCCATGTAGATTTATCAAGCCTTCGTACTCTACGGAGGCTTTTTTCATGCTTATGAAAGCAAGCTTTGTAAGATCACCAGATCGGGTGCTTCGAACAAAGCGGATAAATTGATCAGGAGGTGTACAGTTTGGCAAATGCAAAGGTGATTCAAGCAAAACAAGAAGCTGTTGAAGTTGTAGCTGCAAAATTGCGCGAGAGCGTAACAACTGTGGTTGCAGACTATCGCGGTCTGAATGTTGCCCAAGTAACTGAGCTGCGTAAGCAGCTTCGCGAAGCCGGAATCGAATTTCAAGTGCTGAAAAACACACTGCTCCGCCGTGCAACTGCGGCAGCAGAATTGACTGAACTGGACGCAGTATTGACAGGTCCTACTGCAATCGCGTTCGGCAAAGATGATGCAGTGTCTGCAGCTAAAATCTTGAACGATTTCGCTAAGAAGAACAATGCACTGGAACTGAAAGGTGCAGTTGTAGAAGGTCGCGTTATCGGTGTTGAGGAAATCAAAGCACTGGCAGAACTGCCATCCCGCGAAGGTCTCCTTTCCATGCTCCTCAGCGTGCTTCAAGCTCCTGTGCGCAACTTCGCGCTTGCAGTTAAAGCTGTTGCAGAAAAAGAAGAGCAAAGCGCATAAGTTAGGGATTAAACCTGCTGTATAGCAGTTGAGAACAAAAAAATACGAATTTAAATGGAGGTTCAACCATGAGTAAAGAGCAAATCTTGGAAGCAATTAAAGGTATGTCCGTATTGGAACTGAACGATCTCGTGAAAGCAATCGAAGAAGAATTCGGCGTAACTGCAGCAGCTCCAGTAGCTGTAGCAGGTGGCGCAGCAGGTGGCGCAGCAGAAGCTGAGCAATCCGAGTTCGACGTAATCTTGACAAGCGCTGGCGCTTCCAAAATCAACGTTATCAAAGCAGTTCGCGAAATCACAGGTCTTGGCCTGAAAGAAGCAAAAGAACTGGTTGACAATGCTCCAAAACCACTGAAAGAAAAAATCGCTAAAGAAGAAGCTGAATCCATTAAAGCAAAATTGGAAGAAGCAGGCGCTTCTGTAGAAGTAAAATAATTGACTGCTTTCTAGCAGACAATGAACTAAAACAAACCCCTTGAGGTGATCTTCAAGGGGTTTGTTGCTGTAAAACGGTAGTACCAGCATGTCTGAAAGGTTATTGTAAAGGCTATGATGGTAGTACAACCGAAAGAGGTGGGCATGAATGGCTGATCATTATTACTCCAAGCGGCCAGAGACGGCGCATGAACGACGGAGCCTGGAAACAGTGCTTCGGGGGCGGTCATACCGTTTAGCCAGCGATTCAGGCGTTTTTTCGAAGCAGGGAATTGATTACGGGAGTCGTGTGCTGATTGAAGCGATGCAGCTTCCTGCACAAGCCTCGGTATTGGATGTAGGATGCGGTTATGGGCCGATTGGTTTGGTGGCAGCCGCGCTTGTCCCCGAGGGACACGTCACAATGGTTGATATTAATGAGCGAGCCGTTCAACTAGCGATAGAGAATGCGGAACGTAATGGGGTTAAGAATGTCACTATTAAGCAAAGCGATTTGTTTGCGGAAGTGAAGAATGAACGTTTTGACGTGATCTTGACGAATCCTCCTATACGTGCAGGAAAAGAAACAGTGCATACCATTTTTGAGCTTGCTTATGAACATTTAAACGAGGGTGGAGCTTTGTGGGTAGTCATTCAGAAAAAGCAGGGGGCCCCTTCGGCGAGTGCTAAGATAGAGAGCCTTTTCGGTCATGTAGAGGAAGTTACAAAGGATAAAGGTTATCGAATTTTGAAGGCTGAAAAAAGTTTTTAAGAAAATGCAATAGGACCATTGACTTGAATCCTGGTCTGTGATATTATTATAAAATGTCAGTATTAGGATGCCCTCCATGGCTTTAGTTTGTTGAAATGTCAATAGATTTATGCGTAGTAGGTATAGTATTTATCTCTATTACGTATAATACAACCATTTTGGGCAAATCTACAAGTGATGAAGATCTTCCGGTAAGAGGATTCTGCAGATACGTTGCTCTTTTTTCGAATGCATTCGAGTAAGGGCTTTTCTGTATTTGTAAGATTGAATCTTCTGTATGTGTCTTATTATAAGGTCACAAACAGAGGTTCGCAATGTATTTTTAAAGTGAGTAGACATGAGGGGTGAGTTTAAGTTGGCAGGACATCTTGTTCAATATGGTCGACGCACTCGGCGCAGTTATGCACGTATTAATGAGGTACTCGAGGTTCCGAACCTGATTGAGATCCAACAAAAATCCTATGATTGGTTTTTGGAGGAAGGATTACGGGAAATGTTTCGGGATATTTCGCCAATTCAGGATTTCACTGGAAATCTGATTCTGGAGTTTATCGACTATTCTCTCGGAGAACCCAAATATACCGTTGACGACGCAAAGGAACGCGACGTTACGTATGCAGCACCGCTTCGGGTAAAAGTCCGGCTTATTAATAAAGAAACCGGGGAAGTGAAAGAGCAGGAAGTATTCATGGGAGACTTCCCGCTGATGACTGAAACGGGTACGTTTATTATTAACGGTGCGGAACGGGTTATTGTCAGCCAGTTGGTTCGCTCTCCCAGCGTCTATTTCAGCACAAAAGTCGACAAGAATGCGAAAACAACATACACCGCAACGGTAATTCCTAACCGGGGGGCTTGGCTCGAACTGGAGATGGATGCGAAGGATATTATCTATGTCCGGATTGACCGTACCCGTAAAATTCCGGTTACGGTGTTGCTGCGTGCGCTAGGCTTTGGCACTGATGCTGAGATTCTGGATTTGCTCGGCAATGACGAATATATCCGCAACACACTTGATAAAGACAACACGGATTCCACCGAGAAAGCGCTGATTGAAATTTATGAGCGTCTTCGTCCGGGTGAGCCGCCTACACTGGATAACGCAAAGAGTTTGCTGGTTGCGCGCTTCTTTGATCCAAAACGTTATGATCTGGCCAACGTAGGCCGTTACAAAATCAATAAAAAGCTTCACATCAAAAATCGTCTGTTCAATCAACGACTTGCTGAGACTTTGATTGATACAACAACTGGTGAAATCATCGCTGAAGCCGGACAAATGGTAGATCGCCGCCTGTTGGACGAGATTTTGGCCCAACTGGAGGAATCAGTAGGACATCGTACGTATCATGTTGCGAGTGGTGTGCTAGAAAGCAATGATATTCCACTTCAAACGATCGATGTATTCTCACCAATTGAGGATGGTAAAGTAGTAAAACTGATTGCTAACGGAAATATTGATAAATCGGTTAAGAATATTACGCCTGCCGATATTATTTCCTCCATCAGTTATTTTATTAACTTGCTTCACGGAATCGGAAGTACGGACGATATTGACCATTTGGGTAACCGTCGTTTGCGTTCTGTAGGTGAGTTGCTCCAAAACCAGTTCCGTATAGGTTTGTCCCGTATGGAACGCGTGGTGCGTGAAAGAATGTCGATTCAGGATGCTAATGTAATTACGCCACAAGCGTTGATTAACATACGTCCGGTAATTGCTTCGATTAAAGAGTTCTTTGGTAGCTCGCAGCTGTCTCAGTTTATGGATCAGACGAACCCGCTTGCTGAATTAACGCACAAACGTCGTCTGTCTGCACTCGGACCCGGCGGTTTGACGCGCGAACGCGCGGGTATGGAAGTACGTGACGTCCATCCGAGTCACTACGGCCGCATGTGTCCTATCGAGACACCAGAGGGACCAAACATTGGTTTGATCAACTCTTTGTCCACTTTTGCACGCATCAACGAGTACGGATTTATCGAAGCACCTTATCGTTGGGTAGATCCAAAAACCGGAAAAGTTACAGAGCAGATTGATTACCTGACTGCTGATGAAGAAGATAACTACATCGTAGCTCAGGCGAATGCGGAATTGACGGAGGAAAACACCTTTAAGGATGAGGTCGTCATTGTCCGTTATAACAAACAGTCTGATAACATTATTCCGATGGCTAGTAGCCGTGTCGATTACATGGACGTATCGCCTAAACAGGTCGTATCGGTCGCGACTGCATTGATTCCGTTTCTGGAGAATGATGACTCTAACCGCGCATTGATGGGTTCCAACATGCAGCGTCAGGCTGTCCCACTTCTGATTCCGAAGTCTCCATTGGTCGGAACAGGAATGGAGCACAAGTCTGCGAAAGATTCTGGTGTTTGCGTTGTATCCAAATACAACGGAGTTATCGAACGTTCTTCGGCCAACGAAATTTGGTTGCGTCGTATTGAAACTGTAGATGGCGCTGAAGTGAAGGGCGACATTGTTAAGTATAAATTACACAAATTTATGCGATCTAACCAAGGAACTTGCATCAACCAACGTCCGATTGTGAACAGAGGAGATATTGTCAAAGTTGGCGATATTCTTGCGGATGGTCCATCTACAGAGATGGGTGAGTTGGCGTTGGGACGTAACGTTGTCGTTGCCTTCATGACTTGGGAAGGTTACAACTACGAGGATGCGATCCTACTGAGCGAGAAACTGGTTAAGGAAGATGTATACACCTCGATCCATATTGAGGAATACGAATCCGAGGCTCGTGACACGAAGCTTGGACCTGAAGAAATCACTCGCGACATTCCAAATGTCGGTGAAGAAGCGCTTCGCAACTTGGATGAGCGTGGAATCATTCGTATTGGTGCCGAAATCGGCGCAGGTGACATTCTCGTTGGTAAAGTAACACCTAAAGGTGTGACTGAATTGACAGCTGAAGAACGTCTCTTACACGCAATCTTTGGTGAGAAGGCACGCGAGGTTCGCGATACTTCTTTGAGAGTTCCTCACGGAACAGACGGGATTGTTGTAGATGTAAAGGTGTTTACACGTGAAAATGGTGATGAATTGCCACCAGGTGTAAATCAGTTGGTTCGTGTATATATTGCTCAAAAACGTAAAATCTCCGAAGGCGATAAAATGGCTGGACGTCACGGTAACAAGGGTGTCGTTGCTCGTATTTTGCCTGAAGAAGATATGCCGTTCCTGCCGGATGGCACACCAGTACAGGTCGTTCTGAACCCGCTGGGCGTACCTTCACGGATGAACATCGGACAGGTGCTTGAAGTCCATCTGGGTATGGCTGCAATGCGTCTTGGTATTCATGTGGCAACTCCAGTATTCGATGGTGCCAAGGAGTATGACGTATTCGATACTATGGAAGAAGCAGGCATGCAGCGTAATGGTAAGACTGTGTTGTATGACGGACGCACGGGTGATCGTTTTGAACGTGAAGTTACTGTCGGTGTCATGCACATGATCAAACTGGCGCACATGGTCGATGATAAAATCCATGCTCGTTCTACAGGTCCTTACTCTCTCGTTACGCAACAACCATTGGGTGGTAAAGCTCAATTCGGTGGACAGCGCTTCGGGGAGATGGAAGTATGGGCATTGGAAGCCTACGGCGCGGCGTACACGCTTCAGGAAATTTTGACTGTGAAATCCGATGATGTGGTTGGACGTGTTAAAACTTACGAATCCATTGTCAAAGGTGAAAATGTACCTGAACCGGGTGTTCCAGAATCATTTAAGGTCTTGATCAAAGAGCTGCAAAGCTTGGGTATGGACGTGAAGATTCTGTCTGAAGACGAACAAGAGATCGAAATGAGAGAGCTTGATGATGAGGATGACACAACCAGCGATAAGCTGAGTTTGAATCTGGAAGGCTCTGAGGTTGGCGTAGAGTAGTTTGACTGCTGACTGACTCATATCAGCTTTGTTATATACCTTGATCCATTCTAGGATGGGTCAGGTTTCTTGATACCGCCCGGTGCTGCTGGGCGGTATCAAACCTAAAAACTCAGGATTTGGTTAAGGAGGGTTGCTCCTTGTTGGACGTTAACAATTTCGAATATATGAAAATCGGGCTTGCTTCCCCCGAAAAGATTCGTTCTTGGTCCCGCGGAGAAGTCAAAAAACCGGAGACGATTAACTATCGTACGCTTAAACCGGAAAAAGAAGGACTATTTTGCGAGAAAATTTTCGGACCTACGAAAGACTGGGAATGTCATTGCGGTAAGTACAAACGTGTACGCTATAAAGGTGTTGTCTGTGACCGTTGTGGAGTAGAAGTTACTCGCGCTAAGGTTCGCCGTGAGCGTATGGGCCATATTGAGTTGGCTGCTCCTGTATCGCACATTTGGTACTTTAAAGGCATTCCAAGTCGTATGGGTCTTGCTCTTGATATGTCTCCAAGATCTCTGGAAGAGATCATTTACTTCGCATCTTATGTTGTAACCGATCCAGGAGATACGCCTTTGGAGAAAAAGCAACTCCTGTCCGAGAAAGAATACCGTAGCTATCGTGAGAAATATGGCTATGGCTTCCAGGCAGGTATGGGTGCTGAAGCGGTTAAAAAGCTTCTTCAAGATTTGGACATAGACAAAGAGTTGGAATTCTTGAAAGAAGAGCTGCGTACAGCTCAAGGACAACGTCGTAACCGTGCAATCAAACGCCTTGAAGTTATTGAGGCATTCCGTAACTCCGGCAACCAACCGGATTGGATGATCATGGACGTACTTCCTGTTATTCCTCCTGAGCTTCGTCCAATGGTACAGTTGGATGGTGGTCGTTTCGCTACCTCTGACCTTAACGACTTGTATCGTCGTGTTATTAACCGTAATAACCGTCTGAAACGTCTGTTAGATTTAGGTGCGCCAGATATTATCGTACAAAATGAAAAACGGATGTTGCAGGAAGCTGTTGACGCCTTGATTGATAATGGTCGTCGTGGTCGTCCTGTTACAGGTCCAGGTAACCGTCCTCTGAAATCCCTCAGCCACATGCTGAAAGGTAAACAAGGACGTTTCCGTCAGAACTTGCTCGGAAAACGTGTTGACTACTCTGGTCGTTCCGTTATCGTTGTAGGTCCGTACTTGAAAATGTATCAATGCGGTTTGCCAAAAGAAATGGCACTGGAACTGTTCAAACCTTTTGTTATGAAAGAACTGGTGAACAAAGGTTTGGCGCACAATATCAAGAGCGCGAAACGTAAAGTAGAACGTGTGAGTGCAGAAGTATGGGATGTGCTGGAAGAAGTAATCAAGGAGCATCCAGTTCTTCTGAACCGTGCCCCTACGTTGCATAGACTCGGTATCCAGGCGTTCGAACCAATTTTGGTTGAAGGTCGTGCGATTCGTCTGCATCCGCTCGTATGTACTGCATATAATGCCGACTTTGACGGTGACCAAATGGCTGTTCACGTTCCGTTGTCTGCGGAAGCTCAAGCTGAAGCTCGTTTGCTTATGCTAGCATCCGGCAACATTTTGAATCCGAAAGACGGCAAGCCAGTTGTTACACCTTCCCAGGATATGGTTCTTGGTTCTTTCTATCTGACTATGGATAACAAAGAAGAAGAAGGAAGCAATATGATCCTTCGCAACATGAATGAAGCTATATCGGCCTACCAACGCGGTACAGCTGGCCTTCATGCTCGTGTAGCTATTCCGGTTAAAGCTTTGAATAAAACGAGCTTTACGGAAAAACAACAGGAAGCGATGTTGATCACAACGGTTGGTAAAATTATCTTTAATGAAATTTTCCCGGCAAGCTTCCCGTACATCAATGATGCGACCCGTGCGAACCTGCTTTATGGTACTGCGGAGGAGTTCTTTGTTTACGAGAAGGGTGTAAATCTTACAGAAGCCATTCAAAACGCTCCGCAAGCTAACGGGGTAGGCAAGGATTACCTTGGTAATATCATTGCCCGTTGTTTTGAGACTTACCATACAACAGAAACAGCTGTAATTCTGGATAAAATCAAGCAGCTTGGCTTTACGTATTCCACTCGTGCAGGGGTAACCGTTGCTGTATCGGACGTAATCGTGCCGGTGGAAAAACAAGAGATTCTTAAGGGATCTGAGGACAAAGCGCAAGTTGTGACGAATCAGTATCGTCGTGGTCTGATTACGAATGAAGAACGCTATGACCGGATTATCGACATTTGGTCTAAAGCGAAAGATGATATTACCGAAGTATTGATGAAGTCCATGGATCGCTACAACTCTATCATGATGATGGTGGACTCCAAAGCGCGGGGTAACAAGTCACAGATTACTCAGCTCGGCGGTATGCGTGGTCTGATGGCCAATCCATCCGGACGTATTATCGAACTCCCAATCAAGTCAAATTTCCGTGAAGGTCTGACAGTACTCGAGTACTTCATCTCCACTCACGGAGCGCGTAAAGGTTTGGCGGATACAGCCCTTCGTACGGCTGACTCCGGTTACCTGACTCGTCGTCTCGTAGATGTGGCACAGGATGTTATCGTGCGCGAAGAAGACTGCGGAACGGATAAAGGCTTCACAGTAAGTCGTATCCAGGACGGTAAAGAAGTGATTGAGGATCTCTATGACCGTCTGGAAGGTCGCTATTGCTTTGAAACGGTACGTCATCCTGAGACTGGCGAGATTTTGGCTAGACGTAATGAACTGATTGACTCCGACAAAGCTGAAGCGATTGTTAAAGCCGGCGTACACAAAGTTCAGATTCGTTCTGTACTAAGTTGCCGTGCTAAACATGGCGTCTGCAAGAAATGCTACGGTCGCAATCTGGCTACTGGTAAACACGTTGAGATTGGTGAAGCAGTTGGTATTATCGCTGCACAATCCATTGGTGAGCCAGGAACACAGCTTACTATGCGTACGTTCCACACAGGCGGCGTAGCGGGTGACGATATTACACAAGGTTTGCCTCGTATCCAAGAGCTTTTTGAAGCACGTAATCCTAAAGGTCAGGCAACTATTAGTGAAATTGACGGTACAGTTAAAGAAGTTCGTGAAGGTAAAGACCGTCGTGAGATCGACATTCAGGGTGAAGCTGAAACGAAAACATATTCAGTAACGTATGGTTCCCGCCTGCGCGTAAGCGAAGGTATGACTGTTGAAGCTGGGGACGAACTGACGGATGGTTCAATTGATCCTAAAGAAATGTTGCGTATTAAAGGTATTCGCGGGGTGCAGAACTATATCCTTCAGGAAGTTCAACGCGTATACCGGAACCAGGGCGTAGAAATCAACGACAAGCACGTAGAAGTTATGATTCGTCAAATGTTGCGTAAAATCCGTATCATTGATGCGGGCGACACAATCTTACTTCCAGGCTCCTTTGTTGATGTCCATGAGTATGAAAATGCAAACAAGATAGCGATTCTCAGCGGCCAAGAACCAGCGGTAGCCAAGCCGGTACTGCTCGGTATTACCAAGGCATCTCTGGAAACTGACTCCTTCTTGTCAGCAGCATCCTTCCAGGAAACTACTCGTGTCCTGACTGATGCAGCTATTAAAGGCAAGGTTGATCAGTTGCTTGGACTGAAAGAGAACGTAATTATTGGTAAGTTGATTCCTGCGGGAACAGGTATGAACCGTTACCGTAGCGTGAAATTTGCCCAACCGGAAGAGGGGCAGTCTCCATCTGAGGAGCTCGAACCAATTTCGGCCGAGTAATATAAAAATAGTATGATTGCCGGAACACCGTAGACATAAGCTTGCATAAAAGCTACAGCAGACGGTGCTCCGGTGTTTTTTCAAAAATGAATCGTACTATTCTGTTTAAATGAATTATAGTTTATAATTGTCTTGACATTACTTATAGTCAATGCTAATATAGCAAAGGTGCGTGAGCAGCCTATATGCTATTGGTCTTTTCGGAGGAATGAGATATGTCTAAAGAACAGGGACTGCAAGATGCTCATGTCAAAATCGGTACCAAACAAACCATTCGCATGGTAGAATTGGGCTTTGCCTCAGAAGTATATGTGGCAGAAGACGCAGATCAGCGTCTCACTTCCAACATCATTGCTTTGTGCAACAAGCAAGGAGTCAAAGTGACTCTCGTAGACACAATGAAAAATCTCGGGGCTGCATGTGGGATTGAAGTGGGAGCCGCAATGGCTGCTATCGTAAAACAATAGGGTAAGGAACGTTTTTGTCTAAGGAATTGTTATTCTTGGCGGCAAAGACTTTTCATTTGTTCTTTTATGAACCGCCTGGGTCTGTGGGCTTAGATAAGGTTTGTAAAGTAACAGCAAAAATTGAGGAAGGGGGTGGCAACCAACATGCCAACTATTAACCAACTGGTTCGTAAAGGACGTCAAGCCAAAATCGAGAAATCGAAATCACCGGCTTTGCAAAAAGGTTTTAATGCCTTGAAACGTGAAGCTACCGACATCAGTGCCCCGCAAAAACGCGGAGTGTGCACTCGTGTAGGTACTATGACTCCGAAAAAACCAAACTCCGCACTTCGTAAATATGCTCGTGTTCGCTTGACGAACCGTGTAGAGGTGACTGCTTACATTCCAGGTATTGGACATAACCTTCAAGAACACAGCGTAGTGCTGATTCGCGGCGGTCGTGTAAAAGACCTTCCGGGTGTGCGTTACCATATCGTTCGCGGTGCTTTGGATACTGCAGGCGTAAACAACCGCATGCAAGCTCGTTCCAAATACGGCGCAAAACGCCCTAAAGCTAAAAAATCCTAATGAGATATAAACCGCGTATGTCGGTTTAACATGTAAGAAAGGGGGATATCCATGCCACGCAAAGGTCCAGTTACCAAAAGAGACGTGTTGCCAGATCCGGTATACAACAGCAAGTTGGTTACCCGCTTGATCAACCGCATCATGCTCGACGGAAAACGAGGCGTTGCTCAAAGCATTCTGTACAATGCGTTCAAGCTTATCCAAGAACGTACGGGGAATGACCCGATGGAAGTTTTTGAAGCAGCTATCAAGAATATCATGCCAGTCCTGGAAGTTAAAGCACGCCGTGTCGGCGGTGCCAACTACCAAGTACCAATCGAGGTAAAACCAGAAAGACGTACGTCCCTGGGATTACGTTGGCTCGTAAACTACTCCCGCAACCGCGGTGAGAAAACCATGGAAGAGCGTTTGGCGGCTGAGATTATCGATGCTTCCAACAACACAGGCGCTTCCGTGAAAAAACGTGAAGACACGCACAAAATGGCTGAAGCGAACAAAGCGTTTGCTCACTATCGTTGGTAGGATTCAGCTCAAAAAAATAACTTCAATTTTGAAGGGAGACCCATTTCATGGCAAGAGAGTTCTCCTTGAAAAATACACGTAATATCGGGATCATGGCTCATATTGACGCGGGTAAAACCACTACAACAGAGCGGATCTTGTTCTACACAGGCCGTACGCACAAAATCGGTGAAGTTCACGAAGGCGCTGCGACAATGGACTGGATGGAACAAGAACAAGAGCGCGGAATCACGATTACTTCCGCTGCGACGACCGCTGCCTGGAAAGGTCACCGCGTCAATATCATCGACACCCCGGGGCACGTTGACTTCACTGTTGAAGTTGAACGTTCCCTTCGTGTATTGGACGGAGCAGTTGGTGTTTTCAGTGCGAAAGAAGGCGTTGAGCCTCAGTCCGAAACCGTATGGAGACAGGCTGATCGCTACGGCGTTCCACGGATCGCATATGTAAACAAAATGGATATCATTGGTGCCGACTTCCTGAATGTTGTCTCCGACATGCGTGATCGCCTTCAAGCGAACGCAGTTGCGATTCAATTGCCAATCGGCGCAGAAAATGATTTTACTGGTATTATCGATATCGTTGAACAAAAAGCTCATATGTACAAGGATGATCTTGGTCAAGATATCGAAGAAGTAGAAATTCCTGCGGAATTCAAAGATCAGGTTGAAGAACTCCGTAATGAATTGATCGAGAAGGTTGCTGAACTGGACGAAGAATTGACAATGAAATACCTGGAAGGCGAAGAAATTTCGGTTGCCGAAATTAAAGCCGCTCTCCGTAAAGGTGTTGTAGAAGTTAAAATCTTCCCAGTTATCTGTGGATCTTCTTACCGCAATAAAGGTGTTCAGCTGATGTTGGATGCTGTTCTCGACTATTTGCCGGCTCCTACTGACGTGCCAAGTATTCAAGGGCATTTGGAAGACGGTACGGAAGTTGAACGTCACTCTTCCGATGAAGAGCCATTCTCCGCTTTGGCCTTCAAAATCATGACGGACCCTTACGTTGGTAAGTTGACATTCTTCCGTGTATACTCCGGTGTTCTTCAATCCGGTTCTTACGTATTGAATGCAACAAAAGGTAAACGCGAACGTATCGGACGTATTCTTCAAATGCATGCGAACAGTCGTCAAGAAATCACTGTAGTTTACTCTGGTGATATTGCGGCTGCCGTAGGTTTGAAAGATACAGGTACAGGTGATACACTGTGTGATGAGAAGAGTCCTGTTATTCTCGAGTCCATGAACTTCCCTGATCCGGTTATCGAAATCGCGGTTGAGCCTAAAACCAAAGCTGACCAAGATAAAATGTCTGTAGCTCTCGGTAAGTTGACTGAAGAGGATCCAACTCTTCGCGCTCATACTAACGAAGAAACAGGTCAAACCATCTTGGCGGGTATGGGTGAGCTTCACTTGGACATCATCATTGACCGTATGCGTCGTGAGTTCAAGGTAGAAACGAATGTGGGTAAACCACAGGTTGCTTACCGTGAAACGTTCCGTGCTCCAGCACGTGTCGAAGGTAAATTCGTTCGTCAGTCCGGTGGTCGTGGTCAATATGGTCACGTATGGGTTGAGTTCGAACCACTCGAACCAGGTACTGGTAGTCAATTCGAAAGTAAGGTAGTCGGCGGCTCTGTTCCTAGAGAGTACATCGCACCTGCTCTTGCTGGTATTGAGGAACAAATGAAAAACGGCGTTATCGCAGGCTTCCCGCTTGTGGACGTTAAAGCTACAATCGTGGACGGATCATACCATGATGTCGATTCCAATGAAATGGCATTTAAAATTGCCGGATCAATGGCGCTGAAAGCAGCGAAAGACAAATGTAAACCAGTATTGCTTGAGCCGATTATGAAAGTTGAAGTAACGGTTCCTGAGGAATACATGGGTGACGTAATGGGTATGTTGAACTCCCGTCGTGGTCGGATTGAAGGTATGGATTCCCGTAGTGGAGCTCAAATCATTCGTGCGAAGGTGCCTTTGTCCGAAATGTTCGGATACTCGACTACACTTCGCTCCGGTACACAAGGACGCGGCGTGTTCTCTATGGAACTTTCTCATTATGAAGAAGTGCCGAAGAGCATTGCTGAAGAGATCGTTGCCAAAACCAAAGGCGGCGAGTAATACAATGTATCAGCTGACCGGTATACTTAAGGTTTTACCAAAAGGGCATCCGGCAGCCTAAAATAAAACAAGTTATTGAGGAGGAATTGTTCAAATGGCAAAGGCTAAGTTTGAACGTAACAAACCGCACGTTAATATCGGTACTATTGGTCACGTCGATCATGGTAAAACTACTTTGACTGCTGCAATCACAACTGTATTGTCCAAAACTTACGGTGGTGCTGCTGTAGCATTCGATCAAATCGATAAAGCTCCAGAAGAGCGCGAACGCGGTATCACAATCTCCACTGCACACGTGGAATATGAAACACCTAACCGTCACTATGCACACGTTGACTGCCCAGGTCACGCCGACTATGTTAAAAACATGATCACTGGCGCTGCACAAATGGACGGAGCGATTCTGGTTGTTTCCGCAGCTGACGGCCCAATGCCGCAAACTCGCGAGCACATCCTGTTGTCCCGCCAAGTTGGTGTTCCTTACATCGTTGTATTCCTGAACAAATGCGACATGGTTGAAGACGAAGAGTTGCTGGAATTGGTTGAAATGGAAGTTCGTGACTTGCTGAGCGAATATGACTTCCCAGGTGACGACACTCCAATTATTCGCGGTTCAGCTCGTGAAGCTCTGCAAAACCCAGAGGGCGACTATGCTAAGAAAATTGTTGAAATGTTCGAAACAATCGACACTTACATCCCGACTCCAGAACGCGATACTGACAAGCCTTTCTTGATGCCTGTCGAGGACGTATTCTCCATCACTGGTCGTGGTACAGTTGCTACAGGCCGTGTAGAGCGTGGTACAGTTAAAGTGGGCGACGAAATCGAAATCATCGGTATTCAAGAAGAATCCCGTAAATCCGTAGTAACAGGCGTAGAAATGTTCCGTAAATTGCTTGACTCTGCTCAAGCTGGCGATAACATCGGCGCATTGCTTCGTGGTGTAGATCGTGCACAAATCGAGCGTGGCCAAGTATTAGCTAAACCAGGTTCTGTTAAACCTCATACAGAATTCTCTGCTCAAATCTACGTTTTGACTAAAGAAGAGGGTGGACGTCACAAACCTTTCTTCACTGGTTACCGTCCACAGTTCTACTTCCGTACAACTGACGTAACTGGTATCATTACTTTGCCAGAAGGTTCCGAAATGGTAATGCCTGGTGACAACATCACGGTTACTGTTCAACTGATCAACCCGATCGCTATCGAAGAAGGAACTAAGTTCTCTATTCGTGAAGGCGGACGTACAGTTGGCGCTGGTGCCGTAGCAACAATCTCCAAATAAGAAGGCTTTAGCCTTTAAATAGAGCAACAGTGTACTGGAACGAGTAACATTGTATTGGAACGAAGCTAAACGAGCCCCTGCCCTGGTGCGGGGGCTTTTCTCTTGAGAAAATCGCGAGCTGCGATCGCAATTGTATCTTTTGAAAATAAGATGCATTGTTTTTTCGTTTTTGCTTGCAATAGGCAGAACTATTCGATATAATAACTAATGTTGTTTGTGACTGTGCGATGATGTGAGAGGTTACTGACACACCCGGCCCCTTTGCCATGGGAGGGCTGTCGGAAAATTTTCACGGAGTATGTCCGATACCAAATTGGGCGATAGAAGGAGGGACTAAAATGGCAAAGCAAAAAATTCGTATTCGTTTGAAAGCTTACGATCATAGAATTCTTGATCAATCCGCTGAGAAAATTGTTGAAACAGCTAAACGTTCGGGCGCAGGTGTATCTGGGCCAATTCCGCTGCCAACTGAAAAACAAATCATTACTATTCTCCGTGCGGTACACAAGTACAAGGATTCCCGGGAGCAGTTCGAAATGCGCACACACAAGCGTTTGATCGACATTGTTAACCCGACTCCACAAACTGTGGATGCCTTGATGCGCTTGGACCTGCCGTCCGGTGTAGATATCGAAATTAAATTGTAATATGTAATTAGGAAAAGAAATGAGGTGTCAACATGAAAGGTATCTTAGGAAAAAAACTCGGAATGACTCAAGTGTTTACCCCTGAAGGTAACGTACTTGCTGTTACGGTTATCGAAGCAGGTCCTTGTGTTGTTCTGCAAAAGAAAGATCTGGAAAACGATGGATACGAAGCTATCCAACTCGGTTTCTCTGATAAGAAAGAAAAAAGATCCAACAAACCTGAAGCAGGACATGCGAAAAAAGCAAATACTGCACCTAAGCGCTACGTTCGTGAACTTCGTGGCATCGACCTTGCTGCTTACGAGGTTGGCCAAGAACTGAAGGCTGATGTCTTCACAGAAGGCGAGTTCGTTGACGTAACAGGTATTTCTAAAGGTAAAGGTTTTGCCGGCGTTATCAAACGTTGGGGACAAAGCCGCGGACCAATGGCACACGGCTCGCGTTACCACAGAGGTCCAGGTTCTATGGGTTCCATTCAAGCTAACCGCGTTCCTAAAGGTAAACACCTTCCAGGACACATGGGGCATGAAACGGTAACGATCCAACGTCTTGAAGTTGTTAAGATCGATACAGAACGTAATGTGTTGCTCGTGAAAGGTTCCATTCCAGGACCTAAAAATAGCTTCGTTAAAGTATTAGAAACGGTGAAAAAATAAACAACTGAAGAAAGGAGGAACACGAAATGCCAAAAGTAGCACTATTTAATATTAGCGGCAGCCAAGTTGGTGAAATTGAATTGAACGACGCAGTGTTCGGTATCGAGCCGAATAAGCACGTTCTTCATGACGCTGTTGTTATGCAATTGGCTTCCCTGCGTCAAGGTACTCACAAAGTAAAAGGACGTTCTGAAGTACGTGGTGGCGGACGTAAACCTTGGAAACAAAAAGGTACTGGCCGCGCTCGTCAAGGTTCGATCCGTGCACCGCAATGGGTTGGTGGCGGTACTGTATTCGGTCCCACTCCACGCAGCTATGCTTACAAATTGCCTAAAAAGGTTCGTCGTCTGGCGATCAAATCGGCGTTGTCATCCAAAGTGATTGAGAATGAAATTATCGTATTGGACGCTCTTACACTGAACGGACCTAAAACGAAAGAATTCGCAGCCATTTTGAATAACCTTAAAGCTGATCGTAAAGCATTGATCGTAGCTCCTAGCTATGATGATAATGTAGCACTGTCCGCTCGTAATATTCCTGGTGTGAAGTTTGTAGCCGCAGACGGCATTAATGTTCTTGATGTGCTCGGACACGACAAACTGATCATTACGAAGGAAGCAGTTCAGAAGGTAGAGGAGGTGCTCGCGTAATGAAGGATCCTCGTGATATTATCAAACGTCCGGTTATCACCGAACGTACGGCTGGTATGATGAATGACTTGAAATACGTTTTCGAGGTTGACATTCGTTCTAACAAAGTCGAAGTTAAAAAAGCAATCGAAGCCATTTTTAACGTGAAAGTAAGTAACGTAAATACGCTTCGTGTTCCTGCAAAACCAAAACGCTACGGACGTCATTCCGGCTATACGAGCGAGTGGAAGAAAGCGTTCGTAACGCTGAGCAAAGACAGTAAGCCGCTTGAGTTTTTTGAAACGGTATAATTGAAACTGTAAAGTAAGGAGGGAAACTCAGTGCCAATTAAAAAGTATAAACCAACGTCCCCGGCCAGACGTGCTATGTCTGTATCTACTTTCGAGGAGATTACAACTAATCAGCCCGAGAAATCGTTGCTGGCACCTCTGAGCAAGCAAGCTGGACGCAATAACCAAGGTAAAATTACAGTTCGTCATCAAGGCGGCGGACACAAACGTAAATACCGTATTATTGACTTCAAACGTAACAAAGATGGAATACCGGGCCGCGTTGCTACGATCGAATATGATCCAAACCGTACGTCCAACATCGCACTTATCCACTATGTGGATGGTGAAAAACGTTACATCATCGCTCCTAAAGGTCTGAAAGTAGGAGACGAAGTGGTATCCGGTGCAGGTTCCGATATCAAAATCGGTAACTCCTTGCCTTTGGAAAACATTCCAGTAGGTACGGTTATCCACAACATCGAATTGAAACCGGGTAAAGGTGGCCAACTCGTTCGCGCTGCTGGTACGGAAGCCCAACTTCTTGGTAAAGAAGAAAAGTATGTTACAATTCGTTTGACTTCTGGTGAAGTTCGCCGCATTCTGAAAGTTTGCCGCGCTACAATCGGTTCTGTAGGTAACGAAGACCACGAACTGGTGAAAATCGGTAAAGCCGGTCGTAGTCGCTGGTTGGGACAACGTCCTGAAGTTCGCGGTGTTGTAATGAACCCTAACGATCACCCACACGGTGGTGGTGAAGGTCGCGCTCCAATCGGACGTAAATCTCCAATGTCTCCATGGGGTAAACCAACCCTTGGTTATAAGACACGTAAAAAAGGTAAAGCATCTGATAAGTACATCGTTCGTCGTCGTACTAAGTAATAAAACGTGCGCATAAGTCGCACGTTAACATATTAAGGAACGACTACGTTTTAACGAAGGGAGGATTCATAAATGGGTCGCAGTCTCAAAAAAGGACCATTCATTGATGGTTACCTGTTGAAAAAAGTAGAGGTTTTGAACGAGTCGGACAAAAAAGTGGTAATCAAAACTTGGTCCCGTCGCTCTACGATTTTCCCGCAATTTATCGGACATACGTTTGGTGTATACGATGGTCGTAAACACGTGCCAGTATACGTAACGGAAGATATGGTCGGACACAAGTTGGGCGAATTTGCTCCAACACGTACGTACAAAGGCCATACGGATGACGATAAGAAAACAAGAAGATAATCAACACAGCGTAGTGTTTGAGAGGAGGTAAACTCAATGGAAGCAAAAGCACATGCTAAGTCCGTACGGATTTCTGCTCGCAAAGTGAAACTTGTTATCGATTTGATTCGCGGTAAGCAGGTTGGTGAGGCGATCGCAATTCTTCGTCACACTCCAAAGTCCGCTTCTCCAGTCGTTGAGAAATTGTTGAATTCTGCGATTGCAAATGCAGATCACAACTACTCTTTGGACGTAAATAAATTGGTAGTATCTCAGGTTTTTGTAAACCAAGGTCCTACAATGAAACGATTCCGCCCGCGTGCAATGGGTCGTGCAAGTCGCATCAACAAACGCACCAGTCATATTACTCTGGTGGTATCTGAAAAATAAGGAGGGAAAACGTGTGGGCCAAAAGGTAAATCCCGTCGGACTCCGAATCGGTATTATCCGTGATTGGGAATCCAAATGGTATGCAGGCAAAGATTTCGGTGATCTTTTGCTGGAAGACGTTAGAATTCGTGAACATCTGAAAAAAAGATTGAAAGACTCCGCTGTATCCCGTGTTGAAATCGAGAGAGCAGCTAACCGTGTCAACGTAACGATTCACACTGCGAAACCAGGTATGGTTATCGGCAAGGGTGGTTCCGAAGTTGAAAATCTGCGTAATGAAATTACTAAAATCGCAGGCGGTAAAAAGGTACACATCAATATTTCTGAAATTAAAAATCCTGAACTGGACGCAATTCTGGTTGCTGAAAGCATTGCACAACAATTGGAACGTCGTGTTTCTTTCCGTCGTGCTTTGAAACAAGCGATTCAAAGAACTATGCGCTCCGGAGCAAAAGGAATTAAAACTCAAGTAGGCGGACGTCTTGGCGGTGCCGAAATCGCTCGTTCCGAAGGGTACAGCGAAGGAACTGTTCCACTGCATACGCTTCGTGCCGACATTGACTATGGTACAGCGGAAGCTCATACTACTTACGGTCGTCTTGGCGTAAAAGTATGGATCTATCGTGGAGAGGTTCTTCCTCCAGCTAAGAAACAAGCTCCTCAGGAAGGAGGCAACTAATCATGTTGGTACCAAAACGCGTAAAACATCGTAAACAACAACGTGGTCATATGAAGGGTCGTGCAAAAGGCGGTACTACACTGAACTTTGGTGAGTACGGTTTGCAAGCTACTGAACCTGCATGGATTACTAACCGTCAAATCGAAGCTGCTCGTATTGCGATGACTCGTTACATCAAACGTGGTGGTAAGGTTTGGATTAAAATTTTCCCTGACAAACCAATTACTCAGAAGCCTCTTGAGGTTCGTATGGGTAGTGGTAAAGGTAACGTAGAAAAATGGGTTGCAGTAGTGAAACCAGGCAAGATTATGTTTGAACTTGCTGGTGTTCCGGAAGAGATTGCTCGTGAAGCAATGCGTCTTGCCGCTCACAAACTGCCAATCAAAACTAAGTTTGTGAAACGTGAAGAATTGGGTGGTGAAGCAAATGAAGGCTAGTGAATTCCGCAACCTAACCACTGCTGAAATCGAACAAAAGATCTCCGGTTTTAAAGAAGAACTTTTCAACCTTCGTTTTCAACTCGCTACCGGTCAGCTTGATAACCCGACTCGGATCGGCGCTGTGCGTAAGGAAATTGCTCGTGCTAAAACTGTGATCCGTGAAAGAGAACTTGGGATTAGCTAAGATATCAGACCGGGTGGAAAATCCGCCTGTAATTAGGAAGGAGGCCAACAATGAGCGAACGTAATGCCCGTAAAGTATTAGTCGGTAAAGTAGTCAGCGACAAAATGGATAAAACGATTGTGATTGCTGTAGAAACTTACAAAAAACATGATCTCTACCATAAACGCATTAAAGTAACTAAGAAATTCAAAGCTCATGATGAAAACAACACTGCACAAATCGGTGATACTGTTAAAATCATGGAAACTCGCCCTTTGTCCAAAGACAAAAACTGGAGACTGGTCGAAATCGTTGAAAAAGCTGTTATAATCTAATGTAGTGTAGTTTTTCCGAAAGGAGGATAAATAAATGATTCAACCATTTACACGTTTGACTGTAGCTGACAATTCCGGCGCGAAGGAACTGATGTGTATCCGTGTGCTCGGTGGTACGGGACGTCGTACAGCTCAAATTGGTGACCTGATCGTTTGTTCCGTAAAACAAGCAACACCAGGCGGCGTTGTCAAAAAGGGTGATGTAGTAAGAGCGGTTGTTGTTCGTACTAAACGTTCTATCCGCCGTAAAGACGGTTCCTACATCGGATTTGACGAGAACGCAGCAGTGGTCGTTAAAGAAGACAAGAGCCCACGTGGTACTCGTATTTTCGGACCAGTTGCTCGCGAACTTCGTGACAAGGACTTCATGAAAATCGTTTCCTTGGCTCCGGAAGTGATCTAAACTCACCTTAAAATGTGCCCGTAGGAGGTGTACGAAATGCCAAAAGTGAAAAAAGTTCTGGAATCCCATAACAACAAGCTGCACGTCAAAAAAGACGACACTGTTCTGGTGATTACAGGTAAAGATAAAGGTAAAAAAGGTCGCGTTATCGCTGCTTACCCTCGTCAAAACCGTGTGCTTGTGGAAGGTGTTAACATGATTAAAAAACACCAAAAGCCTAATCAGCTGAATCCACAAGGCGGCATCATCGAGAAAGAAGCTCCGATTCACGTTTCCAACGTTATGCACATTGATCCGAAGAGCGGAAAAGTAACCCGTGTTGGTTACAAAGTTTTGGACAACGGAAAAAAAGTGCGCATTGCAAAACGTTCTGGAGAAGTGATCGACTAATTATTTTTTGAAGAAAGGAGGTATATGATTCATGGCTACAACAAGAATGAAAGAACGTTTCTTGAAAGAAATCACTCCTGCTTTGATGCAGAAGTTCAACTATACAACAGTGATGCAAGTGCCTAAAATCGAGAAAGTTGTAATCAACATGGGTGTTGGCGACGCAGTCCAAAACTCCAAAGTACTTGATTCAGCTCTCAACGACATGCAGCTAATTGCTGGTCAAAAACCAGTAATCACTCGCGCAAAAAAATCTATTGCAGGTTTTAAATTGCGTGAAAACATGCCGATCGGTGTAAAGGTAACACTTCGTGGCGAGCGTATGTATTATTTCTTGGACAAATTGTTCAACATTACTCTTCCTCGCGTACGTGATTTCCATGGTGTATCGACAAAAGCTTTCGACGGACGTGGTAACTACACGCTTGGTCTGAAAGAACAGTTGATCTTCCCGGAAATCGAGTATGATCAAGTTGATAAAGTTCGTGGTATGGACATCGTTATCGTAACGACTGCCAAAACTGACGAAGAGTCCCGTGAGCTTCTGACTCAGCTGGGCATGCCTTTCGCAAAATAATGTTGGCATAACGTTTCGGGCGTCTGATTTTAAAGACACCCTGTTCTCCGAAACTATTTAGGAGGTGTCAGGCTAAGTGGCAAAAACTTCAATGAAAGTCAAACAACAACGCGCACCAAAGTTTAAAGTTCGTGCTTACACTCGTTGCGAGCGTTGTGGTCGTCCACATTCGGTACTGCAAAAGTTTAAGATCTGCAGAATTTGCTTCCGTGAATTAGCTTATAAAGGCCAGATTCCTGGCGTGAAAAAAGCAAGCTGGTAAAAAGTCCTGTTTGGGAAGGAGGTTTATACACAATGACTATGTCTGATCCAATTGCAGATATGCTTACTCGTATTCGTAACGCGAACACAGTTCGTCACGAAACAGTAGAAATGCCTGCATCTACAATGAAAAAACAAATCGCCGACATCCTGAAACGTGAAGGATTCATTCGTGATGCGGAATTTGTTGAAGATAGCAAACAAGGGATCATCCGTATTTTCTTGAAATACGGTGCGAACAACGAGCGTGTTATTACAGGTTTGAAAAGAATCAGTAAACCAGGTCTTCGCGTTTACACGAAGAGCAATGAGATTCCACGCGTACTGGGTGGACTCGGGATCGCAATCATTTCAACATCCAAAGGTATCATGACCGACAAAGAAGCACGTCAGTCCAAAGCCGGCGGAGAAGTTGTTTGCTACGTTTGGTAAGATAACGTTTAAAAGATAGGAGGTGCAACAGATATGTCCCGTATTGGTCGTAAACCAATCACAGTACCAAGTGGTGTTGACGTGACTTTGAACAACACAGCGATCACAGTTAAAGGTCCTAAAGGAACATTGACTCGTGAGCTTCATAAAGACATGTCCGTTACTGTGGAAAACAATGAAATTAATGTAGTTCGTCCTTCGGACAACAAACTTCACCGCTCTTTGCATGGAACAACCCGCAGCGTTGTCAACAACATGGTAAGTGGTGTAACTGAAGGATTTTCAAAATCTCTGGAGCTGGTTGGGGTCGGATATCGTGCAAGCAAATCCGGAGATAAAATCGTTCTGAACGTTGGATACTCTCACCCGGTTGAAATCACACCGGAAGCGGGCATCGAATTCGAAGTTCCTTCGAACACTAAAATTATCGTTCGCGGAATTGATAAAGAGCGTGTAGGTGCCTACGCTGCTAAAATTCGTTCCGTTCGTGAACCTGAACCGTACAAAGGTAAAGGGATTAAATACGAAGGCGAGCGCATCATTCGTAAAGAAGGTAAAGCCGGTAAGAAGAAATAAGTTTCTTACCGACTTTGTGCGGTCTTTCTGCAGGAAAGACTTCGTACTTCTTTTTTACCCAGTGCGTCTTAGTATAAAGTTTTAAAAGGCAAACTGAAGGGAGTGAAAACTTGAGATGATTACAAAACAAGATAAAAATAAAGCACGTGTCAGAAGACATCTGCGTGTACGTAAGAAAATCGAAGGTACGGCTGTACGTCCTCGTTTGAACGTATTCCGCTCTTCCAAGCATATCTACGCACAACTGATTGATGATGTAGCTGGTGTAACATTGGTATCTGCATCCACTATGGATAAAGAACTGAGCAGCGAAATCAAAAACGGCGGTAGTGTAGAAGCAGCTCGTAAAGTTGGCGAACTCGTTGCTAAACGTGCGAAAGAAAAAGGTCATGCTAACATCGTATTTGACCGTGGTGGATACTTGTATCATGGACGGATTCAAGCTTTGGCTGATGCAGCTCGCGAAGCAGGCCTTGAATTCTAAGACATTTCTCAAAAGGAGGTTAACGACTTGCGTGTAGATCCGAATACTTTGGAACTGACTGAAAGAGTAGTAAATATTAATCGTGTAGCTAAAGTTGTCAAAGGCGGACGCCGTTTCAGCTTCAGTGCTCTGGTAGTAGTGGGCGACGGCAACGGCTGGGTAGGCGCTGGAATCGGTAAAGCTGGCGAAGTACCTGATGCAATTCGCAAAGGTATTGAAGATGCTAAGAAAAACCTGGTTCACGTTCCACTCGTAGGAACAACAATTCCTCACCTTGTTACAGGTAAGTTCGGTGCTGGCCGGGTTCTGTTGAAACCGGCATCGGAAGGTACTGGAGTTATCGCTGGTGGTCCGGTTCGTGCTGTACTGGAACTTGCTGGTGTAGGTGATATCTTGACAAAATCTTTGGGTTCTTCGAATTCCATGAATATGGTCAATGCGACTTTGGAAGGTTTGTCCCGCTTGAAACGCGCTGAAGAAGTTGCAAAATTGCGCGGCAAATCCATCGAAGAGCTGCTGGGCTAAGGAGGGAATATCATGGCGAAATTAGAAATTACCCTCGTTCGTTCGTTGATCGGCCGTCCTGGTAATCAGAGAACGACTGTTAAAACGCTCGGCTTGCGTAAAATCAACCATAAAGTAGTTCAACCCGACAATGCAGCTATTCGCGGGATGATTAATCAAGTTAGCCATTTGGTTTCTGTTAAAGAAATTGAGGCTTAAGAAATAACGTATTTTAACAATAATCAAGGAGGTGCAACGAACGATGAAGTTACATGAGCTTTCCCCAGCTCCAGGCTCCCGCAAAGAACGTAAACGTTTGGGTCGTGGTCCTAGTAGCGGTACGGGTAAAACTTCTGGTCGTGGTCATAAAGGTCAAAACGCTCGTTCCGGCGGTGGTGTACGTCCGGGCTTCGAGGGTGGTCAAAACCCACTGTATCGTCGCTTGCCTAAACGCGGTTTCGTAAATCCTACTCGTAAAGAGTATGCGGTTTTGAATATCGAAGATTTGAACAGTTTTGCAGCGGGTACAGAAGTAAGCCCTGAGTTTTTGCTGAACAATGGCATTGTGAAAAACGCCAAATCCGGAATTAAAATTCTGGGTAACGGTGAAATCACTGTGAAATTGACAGTTAAAGCGAACAAGTTCTCTCAATCTGCGGTAGAGAAAATTGAAGCTGCCGGCGGTAAAACCGAGGTGATCTAATGTTCAAGACCCTGAAAAATATATGGCGGGTTGAGGATCTTAGAACCCGAATCCTGTTCACCCTGTTTATACTCTTTGTATATCGTATTGGCTCCTTCGTGCCGGTTCCCGGCGTGAACAAGCAAGTCTTTACTTCTCAGGATCAGGCAGGAAGCGAGTTGTTTGGACTCCTTAACACCTTCTCAGGGGGCGCATTGTATCAGTTTTCGATCTTCGCCCTCGGGATTATGCCATATATTACAGCGTCCATCATTGTACAGTTGCTGTCAATGGACGTGATTCCGAAACTTGCGGAATGGGCTAAACAAGGAGAGCATGGTAAAAAGAAGTTGGCTCAAATTACGCGTTATGGTACGGTAATACTTGGCCTGATTCAAGCATTCGGAACGTCGATTGGCTTTAATCGACTGTACGGTGCAGCGATGATTCCAGGAGCCACTTTTGCAGATTATCTGGTCATTGCCATTGTGCTTACAGCAGGAACTACGTTCCTTATGTGGCTCGGTGAGCAAATTACCGAAAAGGGAATCGGCAACGGTATCTCTATTGTTATCTTCGCAGGGATTGCGGCGGGTATTCCAAGACATATTCGGACGGTTGTAGAATCTCAGTTTATTCAGGCAGATCAGCTGTTTATGAATATTCTGAAGGCAATTATAATTGCCCTGGTGATTGTTCTGATTATTGTTGGTGTTATCTACATCCAGCAAGGTATTCGGAAAATCCCGGTACAATACGCGAAACGTGTAGTTGGCAACAAAATGTACGGTGGCCAGAATACGCATATTCCGATGAAAATTAATGCGGCAGGCGTTATTCCGGTAATCTTTGCGGTATCATTGCTGCAATTCCCGACAATTATTGCGAGTTTCTGGGCAGATCATGCTTGGGCTAAGTGGATTACCACTTACTTGTATTATGACAAGCCGCTGGGCATGGTTTTGTATGTCGTAATGATTATCGGTTTCACATTCTTCTATACCTTTGTACAGATGAATCCGCAGCAAATGGCCGACAACATGAAGAAAAACGGCGGTTATATTCCGGGAATTCGCCCGGGTAAAGCCACGGAGAAATACTTGACACGAGTAATGTCACGTTTGACAATGACAGGAGCTTTGTTTCTGGCAGTCATATCCGTTTTGCCGGTATTCTTCGGTTCGCTTTCGGGCTTGCCTCGTTCCGTGCAAATTGGCGGTACTTCATTGCTCATCATCATTGGTGTAGCATTGGATACAATGAAGCAAATCGAAAGCCAACTGATCAAACGCCATTACAAAGGCTTCATCAACAAATAGGCAATAGGTACCGGCTTAGGATGTTCGCATGCTTACCGGCACCTTTTGTGCTGTTTCTTGTGTAGGGGTCGTCTTGAGGAGTGACAGATTGTGAATATTTTGATCATGGGCCCTCCGGGGGCTGGTAAAGGTACACAAGCAGATGTCATTGTGAAGGAATTCGGCATTCCTCATATCTCGACAGGTGATGCTTTTCGCCTAGCGATGAAACAGGGAACACCTATTGGCATTAAAGCTAAAGAATATATCGACAAGGGTGAACTTGTTCCGGATGACGTAACAATCGGTATCGTTGAAGAACGGCTACAACAGCCAGATTGCAAGAAAGGGTTCTTGCTGGACGGTTTTCCAAGAACTTTGGCTCAAGCTGAAGCCTTGGATCAAATTTTGGGTCGTTTGAATACGAAGCTAGATGACGTCATCAACCTGAAAGTGGATAGTGACAACTTGTTGGCACGAATCACTGGACGGCGGGTTTGTAAAAGCTGCGGAACTAGCTATCATATTGTCTTTAATCCTCCTAAGGTTGAAGGCATTTGCGATAAAGACGGTGGGGAACTCTATCAGCGTCCTGACGATAATGAAGATAGCGTAAGAACACGACTTGACGAATATAGTAATAAAACAGCACCACTCCTCACGTTTTATGAGAACCAGAATCTTCTGCGTCATATTGACGGAGAACAGGATATTGATGTGGTTTCCCAAAATATCGTGTCCTTGTTGCGGGGTTAGCTGTAATGATCATTTGCAAGTCGGGGACGGAATCAAGCTTTATGAGGAAAGCTAAGAGAATAGATACGGAAACGGATCATCTCTTGGCAGGACACATCGAGCCCGGTATTACGACCGGTGAACTTGATCATTTAGCTGATCGGTATATTCGCAGTCAAGGAGCTGTGCCGTCTTTTAAAGGTTATAACGGTTTTCCTGCTAGCATTTGCGCTTCAGTCAACGAACAACTGGTGCACGGATTTCCCGGCAAACGCAAGTTAAACAAAGGCGATATCATCGCGAAAACTCGCCAGTTTACAATGTCGCATGCCATTCGGCAATATATTGAGAATCCAAACCGTGGTATTCCTGAGCAGGGGCCGAGGCTGAAAACCGGCATTGGGCTGGCTATTGAATCAATGATTCAGATAGGTTCTCACCATGTAGGGACGCTGGAAGACAACTGGACGGTCGTTACGATGAACGTAACCTCATGTGCTCATAACGAGCAAGCGGTGACGTGCGAAACGGGCGGCATGGACATTTTCACGAAACTGAGTGCGTAGGTGATTGGAATGATTCAGCAAGGAAACCTGCAAATCGGTCAGCTGGTGAAGATTCTGAAAGGCAGAGGTGCCGGACAGATTGCGGTTGTCGTTTCAGTAGCAGATAGCAGGTTTGTATATATTGCGGATGGGGATAAACGAAAGTTTGATCAAGCGAAGAAGAAAAATGTTCTTCATTTGGTGCCTCAGACAAAGATTAGTAGCGAGATTGTAAACAGTTTAAACGAAAGCGGTCGGGTGACGAATGGAAAGCTGCGCCATGCAGTGAAAACTTTCCTGGACTCGTCCGAATACCAAGCTGAAGAGAAAGGAGACTGACTTTGGCCAAAGAAGATGTCATTGAGGTTGAAGGTACGGTAATCGAGCCACTGCCGAACGCTACGTTCAAGGTAGAGCTGGAGAACGGTCATCAAATTCTTGCTCATGTTTCCGGAAAGCTGCGGATGCACTTTATCCGTATTTTGACAGGCGACAAGGTGGTTGTACAGTTATCGCCTTACGATTTAACCAAAGGCCGTATAACGTACCGCAAGTAATTCATGCAGGTTTTTATTAAACGTATGTCATTTAAAAAACTTGTTTTGCTCGGCAAAACGATGTGAATGTTCACGAAGCGAGTTTTACCAGGGTAAAGCTTGGAGGAGGTAATCAACATGAAGGTAAGACCTTCTGTAAAACCTATTTGCGAAAAATGCAAAGTCATTCGCCGCAAAGGGAACGTAATGGTTATTTGCGAAAATCCGAAACACAAACAAAAACAAGGTTAATAGAAGGGGGTGTAGCGTAAAATGGCTCGTATAGCTGGTGTGGATTTGCCACGTGACAAACGCGTTGAGATCGCCTTGACTTACATTTTCGGAATCGGTAAAACGACTTCTCAGAAAATCTTGAAGGAAACAGGCATCAGTGCAAACACGCGTGTTCGTGATTTGACTGAAGATGAAGTGAGCAAATTACGTGAAACGATCGACAAAGAAGTTAAAGTAGAAGGCGATCTGCGTCGTGAAATTTCCTTGAATATTAAACGTCTGACTGAGATTGGCTGCTACCGTGGTGTTCGTCACCGTCGTGGGTTGCCTGTTCGCGGACAACGTACTAAAACTAATGCTCGTACCCGTAAAGGTCCTCGTCGGACTGTAGCGAACAAAAAGAAATAAGAAGGGAGGATAACATTCAATGGCTAAACCGAAAAAAGTTGTACGTACAAAACGCCGTGACCGTAAAAATATCGAGACTGGCGTGGCACACATCCGTTCCACGTTCAACAACACGATCGTTACGATCACAGATCCACACGGTAACGCAATCTCTTGGGCCAGCTCAGGCGGCATGGGATTCCGTGGTTCCCGTAAATCTACTCCATTCGCAGCGCAAATGGCCGCAGAAACTGCTGCTAAAGCTGCTATGGAACACGGCATGAAAACTGTCGAAGTCATGGTTAAAGGACCTGGTGCAGGTCGCGAAGCAGCAATCCGCTCTTTGCAAGCTGCTGGTTTGGAAGTTAACCTGATCAAAGACGTAACTCCGGTACCTCATAACGGATGCCGTCCTCCAAAACGTCGTCGCGTCTAATGAGATTTCTCCTCTGCGTGTAGTATAGATCCGGCACAAACTGCCAAGAATGGATGTTTAGGTATACTGCATGATAGACTATGGATAAGGTGAATGTTTCATATAGGAGCGACGTTTTGAAGGAGGGATATTGCAGTGATAGAAATCGAAAAGCCGAAAATTGAGACGGTTGACGTCAATGATGATGGCACCTATGGAAAATTCGTAGTAGAACCGCTGGAACGCGGATACGGTACGACGCTGGGAAACTCGCTTCGCCGTATTCTGTTATCCTCGTTACCGGGGGCAGCAGTCACATCGGTTCAGATCGATGGGGTTCTGCACGAGTTTGCAACGGTTCCCGGTGTGAAGGAAGACGTAACGGAGATCATTCTGAACTTGAAAGCTTTATCGCTTAAAATCCACTCGGATGAAGAGAAAGTACTCGAAATCGATGCGGAAGGCGAAGGAGTTGTAACGGCAGGAGATATCCGTGCGGATAGTGATGTGGAAATTCTTAATCCGGATCTTCACATTGCTACGCTCGGGCCGGGTTCGAGACTTCACATGCGTATTTTTGCCAATCGCGGTCGCGGTTACGTTAAGCAGGATCGGAACAAACGTGATGACCAGCCGATCGGCGTCATTCCCGTCGACTCCATCTACACTCCGATTGCACGCGTGAACTACGGCGTAGAAAATACGCGTGTCGGCCAGGTTACGAATTATGACAAGCTGACACTTGAGGTTTGGACTGACGGAAGTATTCGTCCCGAGGAAGCAGTGAGCCTTGGAGCCAAAATTTTGACCGAGCATGTGATGTTGTTCGTGGGTCTCACGGACGAGGCAAAAGATGCTGAAATTATGGTTGAAAAAGAAGAAGACAAGAAAGAAAAAGTTCTTGAAATGACGATCGAAGAGCTGGATCTCTCCGTCCGTTCCTATAACTGCCTTAAGCGCGCTGGTATCAATACGGTACAAGAACTCACGACTAAATCTGAAGAAGATATGATGAAGGTCCGTAACTTGGGTCGCAAATCTTTGGAAGAAGTACAAGAGAAGCTCGAGGAACTTGGTTTAGGACTTCGTACGGAAGAATAGTACAGCAACGTTTTTGTGAAGGAGGGGAAATTACATGGCATACCAAAAATTGGGCCGTAACTCCAGTGCCCGTAAAGCTTTGTTTCGTGATTTGGTAACCGATCTGTTCTTGTATGAGCGTATCCAAACTACTGAGGCTAAAGCGAAAGAAGTTCGTTCTATTGCTGAAAAACTGATCACCAAAGCGAAAAAAGGAGATCTGCACGCACGTCGTCAAGTGGCTGCGTTCGTTCGCCGTGAAACTTTGGATGGTGAGCAGGATGCAATCCAAAAGCTGTTTAGCGAATTGGCTACACGTTACACTGAGCGTCCAGGTGGATACACTCGTATCCTGAAATTGGGACCTCGTCGTGGCGACGCCGCTCCAATGGTATATCTGGAATTGGTTGACCGCGCGTAAACAGGCGAAGATGAGGGAAGGGTGGACAGAATCGGCTTGATTCTGAACAACCCTTTTTTTCTCTTGGAGGAGTCCTTGAGGGGCTTCTCCTTTGTTATGTTCGGTTATTCCTTGTAAGGCCAGAGACTACCCCTACAAAGGTGTGAGAAGCATGCGGAACTTGTGCATGAAGGTGAACTATGACGGAACCCACTATGACGGCTTTCAGACGCAACCTAACGGTAACACCATTCAGGACTGCCTTGAACATGCTATTTACTCATTGACGGGCGAGCGTCTTAAAATTACAGGCTCAGGCCGTACAGATGCAGGTGTACATGCATATGGGCAGGTATTCAATTTTCACACTGAATCGCCGATTCCGTTACAGCGCTGGTGTCTGGCACTTAATGCCTGGTTGCCTCGTGATATCATCGTTACGGATGCGAGAGAGGTGCCACTGTCCTTTCATGCACGCCGCATGGCGAAGCGGAAGACATATCGGTACAGTATTAATGCGAACCGGTTTCCGGACATCTTTCACCGTCGTACACAGGCCCATCATCCAACGAGTCTGGATGTAAGAGCGATGGAGGAAGGGTTGGCTCATTTAGTTGGCACCTTTGACTATACTTCGTTCGCATCTCGACGTTCCCAAAAGACGAATCATGTTCGCACTATTTACGAAGCCTATATGACAGTAGACCATTCCTTTTCACGTCCGGACTCGGATGATCAGGGAATTATCCATACTTATATTACAGGTAGCGGATTTTTGCAGCACATGGTTCGGATTATTATGGGTACTTTACTGGAAGTGGGAGAAGGCAAAAAATCGTCGGATGATATTCCTTCCATTTTGGAGGCGAAAAATCGTTCAAAGGCCGGACCTACGGCCGTTGGACATGCTTTAACGCTCTGGAATGTAGAGTACGACGAAAACATCAAAAAACATTGATTTTACCCTTGCGGAATTGATGGTTATCCTGTAATATAAAAGTTGTGTTTTCTTAATGGCTTTCCCACAGCCCCAATTAAGATAATCACTTTAAATTAACATCTAATCCATCAATAATGCAGCAACTTAACGAACGAAGATAAATGATGATTTCTGTTAACGAACTTAAGGAGGATACTTTTCATGCGTACTACGTATATGGCGAAGCCAAATGAAGTTGAGCGCAACTGGCACATCATTGATGCCGAAGGCAAAACGCTCGGCCGTCTGGCAAGCGAAGCGGCTGCGTTGATTCGCGGCAAACACAAGCCACAATTTACACCACATGTGGACACAGGTGATTTTGTTGTTGTAATCAATGCGGAAAAAATCGTATTGACCGGTAAAAAAATGGAGAACAAGAAATACTACCGTCACTCCCTGCATCCGGGTGGTCTGAAAGTAACGGTTGCACAAGAAATGGTTAAGAACAAGCCTGAGCGTATGTTGGAATTGGCTGTTCACGGTATGCTTCCTAAAACTCGTCAAGGCGAGAAAATGAAGCTGAGACTTAAAGCTTACAGAGGCACTGAGCATCCACATGCAGCACAAAAACCTGAAGTTTACGAACTTCGCGGATAATTAAAAGGGAGGACAGTTTCATGGCACAAGTACAATACTATGGGACAGGTCGTCGTAAACATTCGGTAGCTCGTGTTCGTCTCGTACCGGGTGAAGGACGCATTGTCATCAATAAGCGTGATATTAATGAATATTTCGGTTTGGAAACTCTCAAACTGATCGTAAAACAACCACTGAACCTGACAGAAACAGTTGGCAGCTATGACGTACTCGTTATCGCTCATGGTGGTGGTATCTCTGGTCAAGCCGGCGCAATTCGCCACGGTATTTCCCGTGCTCTGTTGAAAGCAGATCCGGAATTCCGTCCAGCTTTGAAAAAAGCAGGCTTCTTGACTCGTGACCCACGTATGAAAGAACGTAAAAAATACGGTCTCAAAGCCGCTCGTCGTGCACCACAGTTCTCGAAACGTTAATATTTCGAATACAGAAGAACCTTTTCCTTATGGAAAGGGTTCTTTTTTATTTAGTCATTTCCTGATCCTTATCCACATGTGGATAAGTAGACCTACTCTAAAATTTCATGGGCTTCAGCATGTTTCTGCGAATACATAAATAACCGCATGCAAATGCATGGAACACGAAAAGTTATCCACGATGTAATTGAAGACGATATTGTTATACACAAATACAGTTTGCTATTTCAACGGAGTTTATTCTGTAATGTTTATAACCTGTGACTAAAATATAATGTTCGACTATTCCATTTAGCCTCATCTTAATATTCTCTGCTAAGTGCTGTTTCACGAGATACTTTGCTTTCACTTGTTTATGTAAAGTCTCTTGATATGTTCTGGCTGGTACTGTCTAGGCCTCTTGTGCAGCTGTTTTGGGCGTAGCTAGGGATACGGCAAGGAATACCTCTTTTTATTTGTGTGCACTGAGAGAAGGACGCTCCTTAGCCTAGCAATGTCTGCTTCCTAGGCTACTGCAATTGCAACGGCGATATACAGGTTACCAGTAATGGAAATAGTCTACACAGCAATCGCTCCAAACTATAACCGGGAGCACCATGTATTGTCCGACTGTGTCTACCCTCATAAAATTGACCCCCCTTGATGACAGGCTTTAAATAGGCTCCAGTAGCGATAAGAGTCTTGCTTGTATCCAGTGGACTAATTCCTCGGGAATTGCCTCTACAAGCGCTTTAGGATTGAATAGAGGCATAATAAAAGTTCAGCGCGCAGTCATTTCTTTTATAATTTCCACAATGAAAGCATCGCTGACGCCAGAGCTCCAGAAAAGTATAGTGGATTTCATCTAGCTAAAAAATTCGATTAAAGGCTATTTTGCCTTCATCTGAACTCGTCCACATACGGACTTCATCTTTGGAATGCAAAATAAGAGCTCAGAAACCTAAAGTTATTTTCAATTCCCTCGGTTAGCACCCTTCGATAATCTTAGATTCAGAAACGATGCTTGCTTTCTTCTACAGATGGTTCTTGCTTGATTAAGTAACCCAAAGCTGTTCAGCATACCGATGGCTGCCGCGCACTGGGCCAAGATTAGGATACGCCGCTCCTAGATGCCTCTAAAGCATTTTACTCAGAAGATCCACAAGCAGACGTATAGTACAATAATACATTTTAGCTATACAAATCATTCAACTAAGTAATTTTGCGTAGGATGGTAGGTTGTCAAAAAAATGCTTATCCGCACGTTCGAGTTGCTCTTCCAAAGTCAAAACCATAGGGCATATTCCTTCAAGGACCAAACTATTTCCATATTGTTGTAATATAAGAAAGGCCTTTGTTTAAAAGCGTACTGGTGGTACTTCTTTGTCTTCGGCAGAGTAGAGAAGAAGCCGCCGATGTTGACGTAAAAAGCCTACATTCAAGCATACCTTCAGCTACAATAGTTACTTTTAGTAACCAAAGAGCCTGTGGACCATTTTCAAGTGTTTGGTATAAGAATATTTTATATAAAGCCAATGAACTTGGTTGGATACGTAAGAAAGCATAAAAGAATGCTGACAGAACAACATTCCTGCAAATTTGGGTGGATAAATGCTTACATCAGGCCATTTTGCCTTGGATTGACAATGATTGTGAAAGTTTTATACTGTATTTAATCTTATTAGTTTAGTCGGTATTGAAATGACACTTATTTATGAATCTTCATATGGAGGCGCATTGATAATGAATTTATTGGAGAAAGAAGCGTTGATTAGAGTCAAGGCAATTGAACTGGAAGAGGCTACCCCAGAGGAAGTTATCCAGTATGCTGTTCTTACATTTCCCAATCTTACCTTTGCTTGTAGCTTCGGAGCAGAAGATGTAGTACTAGTAGATATGCTTCAAAAAATTAGCCCTTCCACCGACATTTTTTACTTGGACACCGACTTTCATTTTCAAGAAACTTATGATACGCGAGATCAGATGAAAGCCAGATATAATTTGGATTTTGTCAGGGTCTCTCCCTTAATTACTCCTGAAGAGCAAGCGGCTGAGCATGGAGAGGAACTGTGGAAAACAGATCCTAACACATGTTGTGGTATACGCAAAGTTGAGCCGCTGACACGCATTTTGTCACAATACGATGCATGGATTACCGGTATTCGTCGGGATCAGGCCCCTACCCGTGCGAATTCAAAAAAGGTAGAGTATGATGAAAAGTTTGGACTCGTTAAATTTAATCCCTTGGCAAGCTGGACATCCGTGGATGTATGGAACTATATCCGTACTCATGAAGTGCTGTATAATCCATTGCATGACCGCAATTATCCCAGTATCGGTTGTGAGCAATGTACCCGTGAAGTTCTACCAGGTGAAGACCCTCGTGCAGGCCGCTGGTCAGGCAATGAGAAAACAGAGTGTGGGCTCCATCAATAAAATGGTATTCAGGTAACTATGAGTCGTATTTATGAAGAGAAGGGAAGTGCATTATGACTGCAATTCTTCCGCATGGCGGAACACTTGTTGATAAAATCATTACAGGACCGGAGCAAAAAGCACTTTTGCAGGCCGCAGGAGAATTGTTTCCTATCCGTGTAAACTCATGGACCATTTCTGATCTGGATTTGATTGGAGTGGGAGCTTTCTCTCCTTTGACGGGGTTTATGAATGAATCTGATTATCGGTCGGTGGTAACAGATATGCGTCTTGCCGATGGTACAGTCTGGAGTATTCCCATTACTCTTGCAGTTGTAGAAAGTGTAGCCAGTGAACTGAAATTAGGTCAGCAGGTGGCTTTGGTGGGTGAAACAGACGGTACTATCTATGCTGTACTTGATATTGAAAGTATTTATCAGGTAGATCAGGCTGAGGAAGCCAGACGAGTATTCAAGACCGATGACCCGGCTCATCCTGGCGTAAACAAACTGTTAGATCGACCTGCTACGTATGTTGGTGGATCTGTGCAAGTGCTGAATCGGCCGGAGCCCACACAATTTAGTGAGTTTTACTATACACCATCACAGACACGCGACTATTTTGTAGAAAAAGGCTGGAAAACAGTGGTCGGTTTTCAAACACGAAATCCGGTACACCGGGCACATGAGTACATCCAAAAAAGCGCGATGGAGATTGTGGATGCTTTGTTTCTAAACCCACTCGTTGGTGAAACCAAGTCAGATGACGTTCCGGCAGATGTGCGTATGAAGAGCTATCTGGTGCTGCTGGACAATTATTATCCGGCTGATCGGACTTTTCTAGGGGTATTTCCTGCTGCCATGCGATACGCGGGTCCTAGAGAGGCCATTTTCCATGCTATTGTGCGAAAAAACTATGGCTGCACCCATTTTATTGTTGGAAGGGATCATGCCGGGGTAGGAGACTATTATGGTACCTACGAAGCACAGGAAATTTTCAGGCACTTTACAGCTGAAGAGCTGGGGATTACTCCATTGTTCTTTGAACACAGCTTTTATTGCACCCGATGTGGAAATATGGCCTCAAGTAAAACATGCCCACATCCCAAGGAGCATCATTTGACGCTCTCGGGCACCAAGGTACGGGAATTGTTGCGCTCTGGGGTTTGCCCGCCACCTGAATTTACACGACCGGAAGTCGCTCAAGTGCTGATTGAAGGTATGAAAGAATTTGTTCATGCCTGAGTTGTACTATCTACACGCCTCGTCCCATATAGATTATTAGTATCTGTATAGGACGGAGGCGTTTTGTTATGCAAAAAAATAATCGTAAACACGAGGTTACACTGTGGATTCGCTATCGGACGTTGCAAAAAATGCTGTTGGGCTGTTGTCTCGCCGTTCTTTTTATTACACTGACATTGTATGAGATACCTGCTTCGAGAGCTTGGATCCATTGGAGTTTACCGCTTACTGGTAAAGTAATTGCTATAGATGCTGGACACGGAGGGCCTGATGGAGGGGCAGTTAGCAAGGAGGGTATCATTGAAAAGGATATTAATCTGGCGATCGCTTTTTATCTGCGGGATTATTTGCAGCAAGCAGGTGCTGTTGTTGTCATGACACGTGAGGATGACCGCGATCTGGCGCAGCAAGAAACGAAAGACTATGCCAGAAGAAAAACGGAGGATTTGAAGCAGCGTGTGCGTATGATTGAGGAGCAGAAAGCGGACCTCTTTTTAAGTATTCATATGAACAGTATCCCGTCGAGCCGCTGGAGTGGAGCCCAAACCTTTTACGTACCTAATCATGCAGATAATGGGAATTTGGCATCCTTAATTCAGGAAGAGATCAAACGCAACTTGGAAAATACGGACAGAGTGGCAAAAACCATGAACACAGTTTATTTATTGAAGGCTCTTAAAATGCCAGCAGCCCTTGTAGAAGTCGGATTTTTGTCCCATCCAGAGGAAGCCCGACGACTAAGTGACGAGAACTATCAAAGGCAGGTGGCAGCGTCCATATATAAGGGGATTTTACGGTACAGTGCCGGGGAAAAAGGGATCTCGTCAGCACCCGAAGTCAGATAGTGGTATACTGTAAGTGTTTACCACTCCGTAAATTCATTAAAGCAGAGGTGCTGATAATTCATGCAATCAAGAGAGCAAGTTATAGAGCTACTTCAACAAGTACGGGAGCCTCAAACGGGACGCCGTCTAGTCGATCTTCATTTTATTCGGGATGTGGTTGTTAAAGAGGATAGGGTATCCTTGACCGCTATTAGTCTGAATAGCCAGGAAGAGACGCGTGCAGAACTGGAGCGGGAAATCCGGCAGACGTTAGAAGAGGCGGGATTAAGTCACGTCCATATTCGTATTCGTGAAGCATCTGAGCATGAAAAGTCCGCTATTCAAGCTGTGGAGAATACCGAGGAAGCCGCTGACCCGGTTTTGACCAAAGGACATGCTGTCGGTATGGAAGAACATGAGCTGCTTAACCCAGCATCTGGCGTCCGGTTTATTGCCATTGCAAGCGGAAAAGGTGGTGTCGGAAAATCGACAGTAGCTGTAAATTTGGCGGCTGCTTTAGCTAGACAGGGGAAGCGTGTGGGTTTAATTGATGCTGATATTTACGGATTTAGCGTGCCGGATATGATTGGAGCGGAGGATGTTCCTTCTGTCCAAGATGGTATAATTCAGCCGGTGGAGCGATTTGGTATCAAAATCATGTCTATGGGCTTTTTTGTCAGAGAGAACAATCCGGTGATTTGGAGAGGTCCCATGCTGGGGAGAATGCTCAGACAGTTTTTTAGTGATGTTGAATGGGGAAAGCTGGATTATATGATACTCGATCTACCACCAGGTACTGGCGATGTAGCGCTTGACGTACATCAAATGATTCCGCAGAGTGAAGAAATCATTGTCACTACCCCACATGCAACAGCAGCTTTTGTAGCTGCACGTGCAGGGGCTATGGCGCTCCAAACGGATCATAAGGTCATTGGCGTTGTCGAGAATATGTCTTATTATGTATCCTCCACTGGAGAAAAAGACTATGTTTTTGGACGTGGAGGCGGGGCTATGCTGGCAGATACCCTTCATACGAAACTGCTGGCGCAAATTCCGCTGGGTATTCCAGATAATCACCCTTCAGAAGCCGACTTTTCTCCATCCGTATATAAATCCGAGTCGGCGACAGGGGCTATTTACAATGATATTGCCGCCCAAATTACGATGTTACATGCGGATTCTGAATAAGAAAAAAGGCTGGTTGTTGAACCAGCCTTTTTATTATTGGCTTCCTCCTTGTTCTCCTTCACCACCACCACCACCACCATCTTGCTTCTGATCCCCAGAGCCACCTTGCCCACCGCTTTTTTTCTCAACCTTAGGTTGGAGTTCCTCTTGTACAACAGTTTTGAGTAAATTCATGACCTCAAGCCGAAAAATCGGATTCTGCATGGCATCATGCATGACTGTCATAGATTGTTTGCGGTATTCAGGGGTTTTAGTTAAGTCCATGTACATCTTGGTCAGTTCTGGCGACTTGAGCATCGCTTCAATAGATTTTTGATAAGAAGGGTCTTTTATAAGTTGCATATGAAGCTGTTTGCTTTGGCTGTTGATGGCTTTGGCAAATTCTCCGGCAAAACGCGGATCAGTCATAATTTTTTCGATTTCTTTTTTATATTCAGGTGATACCAAAGTATCTTTGACTGCGATTTTCATCTGTTCAGCCGATTGCATAGGCATAAGCATTTTCATTCCCATGCTGCCACCAGACCCACCACCAGACCCACCGTCCTCACTGCTTTGACCGGATTGTCCTTCTTTTGAAGTGCTTTCCCCGGTTAACGCCTCCTCTACCGCTTTTTTTCCGTCATCGCTTTTCAAGATATCGACAACCATCGTTTTCATCTCTTTATAACTGTTCTGGGGGGGCGCAGAACCCTGATCCGAGCCGCAGCCGCTTAGTGCAACGCCCAGTACGCATACCATGCTAACAAATCGCAAACGAGTCCAATTCATGGCCGTATTCCTCCTTCATCATGAATGTGGATAGTATGCGGATGAATGGGGAGAAATATGTCGAGTTGCTTTTGGTTTTTAGCTGAGAACGATGTAAAATAACTCCTTAAAGACCCAGTGCATGATCGCGTACCTCTTTGCCTTTTACTGTACCCTGTTGAAGCAGTTCAGATACAGTCACGAATTCATAGCCTTGTGCGCGCAACTTGTCGATAATGACGGGCAGAGCTTCATGAGTTTGTTTACAGGAATCACTGGCATGCAGAAGGACGATATCACCAGGATGCGCTTTATTTACAACACGGTCGATTATGACCTGAGTACCAGGGTTTTTCCAGTCCAGGGAATCTGTGTCCCATTGAATGGTTTTGTAGCCTAAAGTGCTGGCAACCTGAAGAACCCTTTTATCAAAGTCGCCATTAGGCATACGGATCAACTTTGGAGACTGCCCAGTCAGTTCGGTCAATGTGGTATGAGCAGTTGAAATCTGCTTACGAATATCTTCATCACTTAAGCTACTGTAATTTTCGTGTTTATGGCCATGACTGCCGATCTCAAATCCGCTTTCTTTAATCTGATTCACAAGCTCTGGATGCGTTTTACTCCAAGGGGCCGAAAGAAAAAAGGTGGACTTGGTCACTTT
>NZ_CP073682.1:4980000-5267500 GCF_019454065.1 Paenibacillus sp. S02 | reverse complement strand
TCGAAAGGGAAACAGCCCAGACCATCAGCTAAGGTCCCCAAGTGTGTGTTAAGTGGGAAAGGATGTGGAGTTGCACAGACAACCAGGATGTTGGCTTAGAAGCAGCCACCATTGAAAGAGTGCGTAATAGCTCACTGGTCGAGTGACTCTGCGCCGAAAATGTAACGGGGCTAAACACACCACCGAAGCTATGGCTTGATGCTTGCATCAGGGGTAGGGGAGCGTTGAATGCGGGTTGAAGGTGTACCGTAAGGAGCGCTGGACTGCATTCAAGTGAGAATGCCGGTATGAGTAACGAAAAGATCTGTGAGAATCAGATCCGCCGAAAGCCTAAGGGTTCCTGAGGAAGGTTCGTCCGCTCAGGGTAAGTCGGGACCTAAGGCGAGGCCGATAGGCGTAGTCGAAGGACAACAGGTCGAAATTCCTGTACCACCGTAATCCGTTATGAGCGATGGGGTGACGCAGTAGGGTAGTGACGCGGACTGATGGATGTCCGTCTAAGCAGTGAGGCTGGTGTGTAGGCAAATCCGCACATCGTTAAGGCTGGGCTGTGATGGGGAGCGAAAATTGTAGTAGCGAAGGTCATGATCTCAGACTGCCAAGAAAAGCCTCTAGCCAGGAGAAGGTGCCCGTACCGCAAACCGACACAGGTAGGCGAGAAGAGAATTCTAAGGCGCGCGGAAGAACTCTCGTTAAGGAACTCGGCAAAATGACCCCGTAACTTCGGGAGAAGGGGTGCCTCGGTAGGGTGAATAGCCCGAGGGGGCCGCAGTGAAAAGGCCCAAGCGACTGTTTAGCAAAAACACAGGTCTGTGCGAAGCCGCAAGGCGAAGTATACGGGCTGACGCCTGCCCGGTGCTGGAAGGTTAAGGGGAGTGGTAAGCCCTTCGGGGCGAAGCTATGAACCGAAGCCCCAGTAAACGGCGGCCGTAACTATAACGGTCCTAAGGTAGCGAAATTCCTTGTCAGGTAAATTCTGACCCGCACGAATGGCGTAACGACTTGGGCGCTGTCTCAACGAGAGATCCGGTGAAATTTTAATACCTGTGAAGATGCAGGTTACCCGCGACAAGACGGAAAGACCCCATGGAGCTTTACTGCAGCTTGATATTGAATTTGGGTACGATCTGTACAGGATAGGTGGGAGCCGTTGAATCTTGAGCGCCAGCTTGAGAGGAGGCATCCTTGGGATACCACCCTGATCGTATCTAGGTTCTAACTTGGTACCGTGAACCGGTACGAGGACAGTGTCAGGTGGGCAGTTTGACTGGGGCGGTCGCCTCCTAAAGAGTAACGGAGGCGCCCCAAGGTTCCCTCAGAATGGTTGGAAATCATTCGAAGAGTGCAAAGGCAGAAGGGAGCTTGACTGCGAGACCTACAAGTCGAGCAGGGACGAAAGTCGGGCTTAGTGATCCGGTGGTACCGCATGGAAGGGCCATCGCTCAACGGATAAAAGCTACCCTGGGGATAACAGGCTTATCTCCCCCAAGAGTCCACATCGACGGGGAGGTTTGGCACCTCGATGTCGGCTCATCGCATCCTGGGGCTGAAGTAGGTCCCAAGGGTTGGGCTGTTCGCCCATTAAAGCGGTACGCGAGCTGGGTTCAGAACGTCGTGAGACAGTTCGGTCCCTATCTGTCGTGGGCGTAGGAAATTTGAGAGGAGCTGTCCTTAGTACGAGAGGACCGGGATGGACGTACCGCTGGTGTACCAGTTGTTCCGCCAGGAGCACCGCTGGGTAGCTATGTACGGAAGGGATAAGCGCTGAAAGCATCTAAGCGTGAAGCCCCCCTCAAGATGAGATTTCCCAGTATGTAAGACCCCTTGAAGACGACGAGGTAGATAGGTTGGGGGTGGAAGTGCAGTAATGCATGGAGCTGACCAATACTAATCGGTCGAGGGCTTATCCTAAAATAAAACGCAATGAGTTTCGGATCCAGTTTTCAGGGTGTAACCTTGAAAGTATGTACAAGTGACATACAACAAGCGCATGGCTATTCATTCACACGATAAGTGATGAACCGAATAACCGTACGGTAGAATTTACGATGTAAATTCATGTTTGGTGGCGATAGCGGAGGGGTTCCACACGTACCCATCCCGAACACGACCGTTAAGCCCTCCAGCGCCGATGGTACTTGGACCGCAGGGTCCTGGGAGAGTAGGACGTCGCCAAGCAGAGCTTTATGATTAATATTCCCTGATAGCTCAGTTGGTAGAGCACTCGACTGTTAATCGAGTTGTCACAGGTTCGAGTCCTGTTCGGGGAGCCATTTGCTCTCATAGCTCAGCAGGTAGAGTGCATCCATGGTAAGGATGAGGTCACCGGTTCGAACCCGGTTGAGAGCTTGTTATAGGATGGCCCGTTGGTCAAGGGGTTAAGACACCTCCCTTTCACGGAGGTAACAGGGGTTCGAATCCCCTACGGGTCATAGGATATTATGGAGGCTTAGCTCAGCTGGGAGAGCATCTGCCTTACAAGCAGAGGGTCGGGGGTTCGAGCCCCTCAGCCTCCACCATTTTTCATCCTCTTACCTGGATGAAATCTTGGGGAGTTGTGAATCATATGCATATTGGGGATTAGCCAAGCGGTAAGGCAACGGACTTTGACTCCGTCATGCATAGGTTCAAATCCTATATCCCCAGCCATTAAGAGCCATTAGCTCAGTTGGTAGAGCACCTGACTTTTAATCAGGGTGTCGAAGGTTCGAGTCCTTCATGGCTCACCATTGTATTACATGCGCGTGTGGCGGAATTGGCAGACGCACTAGACTTAGGATCTAGCGTCTTTGACGTGGGGGTTCAAGTCCCTCCACGCGCATATTGTTTTTGCGGACGTGGCTCAGCGGTAGAGCATCGCCTTGCCAAGGCGAGGGTCGCGGGTTCGATTCCCGTCGTCCGCTCCATATTTGCGCCCTTAGCTCAGCTGGATAGAGCGTTTGACTACGAATCAAAAGGCCGGGAGTTCGAATCTCTCAGGGCGCGCCATATTTTAAAAAAATTATATCGGGATGTAGCTCAGCTTGGTAGAGCACCTGGTTTGGGACCAGGGGGTCGCATGTTCAAATCGTGTCATCCCGATACTATTTTGCGGGTGTAGTTCAATGGTAGAACTTCAGCCTTCCAAGCTGATAGCGTGGGTTCGATTCCCATCACCCGCTTACCGATTACCTAGAAGCCGAAAGGCTTCTTTTTATTTTGTCCACATTACATTTACTTTTATGTATATAAGCTAGTGCAATTATGTCTCCTGTCATGCACAGTTGGGGATGACTTGTGCATATTGTACATAGGCTCTTGTTACTTTTGACACCTAGATCCCGAATTTCCCCTCTAACGTACCCCTTTCTCCGGCAGTAAGGCTAATTTCGTGATCAAATCCTTTGAATATAGGAATCCTATAGCTATTATGGTACGAATTCATGGTGATAACTCGACAGTTGTTCTTGGGTTGTGCACATTTCCCTTTATTTATGTGGGTAAGAATCGAAGTGTTAAAGAGGAAACACCTTAGAAACACTGAGAAAATGGCTAATTTGTGTATATCTTTGTGGATAGAAGGCTAATAGAGTTGACTTTGTCAACAAATAATAAACATATACACACCTGTTGCATGAATTTGTACCTTTAAAAACAGACTCTTTATAAGAGACTGTGCATAATGTTTCACGCATCATTAGTGTATATATTAATTTCTATTTATTAATTTCATATTTATTCATAACAATCCAATATTTTCTCGAAAGAAGTAATTCAAAAAGATGATTTTTTACTGTAAATTTTGCAGCTTTTCATGCGTTTTTATTGTATGATGTTAAGAAAGTGTCAAATTTCGTGTGTATACGTACCTTTGCTACAACTGTATATGGTGTGGAACAGATCAGATGGGGGGAAAAGCATGACTGAGCTTACGTTAACCGCTAACAAAAACCAATCCAACAACCTGCTACGGCGGGACGTTCGTTTTCTAGGGAATATTCTTGGTGAGGTTTTGGTTCATCAGGGTGGCAACGAACTTTTGGATATCGTGGAGAAAATACGTGAGACAAGTAAATCGTTACGTGCCGGGTATCAGCCGGAGTTGTATGAGAATTTCAAACAAATGGTCAGCGGACTGGATACGGATATTCGTCACCAGGTTATTCGCGCGTTTGCGATTTATTTTCAGTTGGTGAATATCGCTGAGCAAAACCATCGTATTCGTCGTAAGCGGGATTATGAGCATTCCGCTGGTGAAGATGTTCAGCCCGGTTCCATTGAAAGTTCCGTTCAGGAGCTTAAACAAGGGGGCTTCTCCGCTGAGGACGTTAGCAACTTGCTGAAAGAGCTCTCTTTGGAGCTGGTCATGACCGCACATCCTACAGAAGCGACACGACGAGTAATTCTGGATATCCACAAGCGCATTTCCGAGGACGTCATGCTGCTGGATAATCCGATGCTTACCTTGCGTGAGCGGGAACAGGTACGGGAGAATCTGCTAAACGAAGTAATTACGTTGTGGCAGACAGATGAGCTGCGTGATCGCAAGCCAACTGTATTAGATGAAGTAAGAAATGGAATGTATTATTTTCACGAGACCTTGTTTCATGTACTGCCAGATGTATACCAAGAATTGGAACGATGTTTGGACAAATATTATCCCGAACAAAAATGGCACATACCCACTTATCTGAGATTTGGTTCCTGGATCGGTGGAGACCGGGACGGTAATCCGTCTGTGACAGCTCATGTGACTTGGGAAACGTTACGTATGCAGCGCAAGTTGGCTTTGAGAGAATATCAGCACACGTTAAAGGAACTCATGGGTTACTTGAGTTTCAGCACCAGCATTGTGCGAGTTTCCGATGATCTGCTGGCTTCTATTGAAGAAGACCGTACTCACATTACACTTAAAAAGATGGAAGTATGGCATAACGAAAAAGAGCCTTATCGCATTAAACTAGCATTTATGATTGCTAAAGTGAACAACATCCTGGATGAAAGCAAACAGGGCACCAATGAGCGTTATAATTCTGCGGAAGAGCTCATTGCAGACCTAAATGTTATTGACAACAGCCTGCGTCATCATTTTGCCGATTATGTAGCAAACACATATATTCAAAAGATGATTCGCCAGGTAGAGTTGTTTGGATTCCACACAGCTACGCTGGATGTGCGTCAGCATAGTCAAGAACATGAAAATGCGATGACTGAAATTCTTTCTAAAATGAATATTGTGTCGGATTACAGTAAGCTGTCAGAAGAAGAAAAAATAAATCTGCTGGAAAAGCTGCTGAATGAACCTCGTCCGATTACTTCACCGTATTTAAAATATAGCGATAGCACACAGGAATGTCTTGACGTATATCGTACGATTTATTTGGCTCAGGAGGAATTCGGCAAGCAGTCCATTACAAGCTACTTGATCAGTATGACTCAGGGAGCCAGTGACTTACTGGAGGTTATGGTCTTATCCAAAGAGGTGGGCCTGTTTCGCATCGAGAAGGATGGCACTGTTATCTGTACGCTGCAATCTGTTCCTTTGTTCGAAACGATAGATGATCTGCACGCTGCACCTGATATTATGAGAAGATTGATGAACCTGTCTGTATATCGACAATCTGTGGCTGCGATGGACCAGCTTCAGGAGATTATGCTGGGATACTCGGACAGTAATAAAGATGGCGGTGTGGTTACAGCGAACTGGGAACTTCGGGTTGCTATGAATAGCATTACGGAAGTAGTTAATGAATTTGGCGTAAAAGTGAAATTTTTCCACGGTCGTGGAGGTGCGCTGGGTCGTGGTGGAATGCCACTTAATCGCAGTATTTTGGCTCAGCCTCCTCATACGATTGGAGGCGGAATCAAGATTACGGAGCAAGGCGAAGTACTATCATCGCGATACTCGCTCAGAGGCATCGCGTACCGGAGCCTGGAGCAGGCAACATCGGCGCTGATTACGGCTGTGGCATATCATCGTTCCGGGAAGAAGGAAGTGTTTGAGGAGAGCTGGGAGGAGATTATCGCCCGCATTTCCCAAGTATCACTGGATAAGTATCAGGATTTGATTTTCCGAGATCCAGATTTCTTTAACTTCTTCAAAGAATCTACACCGTTGCCTGAGGTGGGCGAGCTGAATATTGGATCTCGTCCGTCCAAGCGTAAGAACAGCGAACGTTTTGAGGACTTGCGCGCCATTCCATGGGTTTTTGCATGGACACAAAGCCGTTACTTATTACCTGCGTGGTATGCGGCTGGAACAGGTTTGCAAAGCTTCTATCAAAACAATGAGGATAACCTTAAAGTGCTGCAAACGATGTTTAGGGACTCTGCTTTCTTCCGGTCACTTATTGATACACTGCAAATGGCAATCGCTAAAGCGGATTTACTGATTGCAGAAGAGTACGCTGGGATGTCGGATAACGAAGAGGCCCGGCAGCGCATTTTCGGGCAGATTTCAGCGGAGTTCAAGCTGACATCTGAGTTGATTTTGAAAATAACCGGACAATCCGAGATTTTGGACGACGTGCCGGTTATTCAGGAATCTATCCGGTTACGTAATCCTTATGTCGATCCGTTAAGTTACTTGCAGGTTCAATTGCTAAGTGAGCTACGGGAGCTGCGGGATCAGAACGGTGATGACACTGAAATGCTGCGTGAGGTATTGTTGACGATTAACGGAATTGCCGCAGGCTTAAGAAATACGGGCTGATATAGTGTGGTTGTACGAATACAGGCAATCGGGTACTCATGGGGTGCCCGATTGTGCTGTTTGTATATTGATGGCAGGTGTGCTTGCAGTTAGTAACAATACTACAGTTGATTTCCGGATAAAATTAAACTACGATGAATAATCATAAACATGTAGTAAGTAACCCATCAGCAAGTCTGGGGGAGTATAGAGTGGATAATATGGAAAGCCGCTTGGTGAGGCTGGTACAGAAAGGCGATCAGCGAGCTTTTGCGGAGTTAGTCGAGTTATATAAAGATCGGATTTTTCATCTTTCCTACCGGATGCTAGGTAATCGCCATGAGGCGGAGGATCTGGTGCAGGAAACTTTTTTGCGTGTGTATCGTAATTTGGAAAAATACGATCATGGACAGAAGTTCTCAACCTGGATTTATCGAATTGCTACAAATCTGTGCATTGATCGTCTGCGAAGGAGAAAACCTACATACTCACTTGATGCTGAAATGAATGATCAGGAAGGTGTCGATGGGTACGCCATGCTCGCCAGTGAAGAGCTTACCCCTGAGGGGAGTACGCTTCTGTCCGAAACGCAGGCTTTAATTCATGACGCCATTGACAGCCTTCCGGATAAATATAGGACGATTATGGTTTTACGGTACTTGCAGGAGCTTTCCTTACAGGAAATCAGCGATGTGCTCAATCTCCCAGTCACCACGATTAAGACAAGAGTACACAGGGGCCGGGATTTTCTGCGCAAAAAACTGGAGCACAAGCTATAGATCATGCGCATAGATTCTAGGAAAAGAGTCTGCGTAGATGTTTTTATGAAACATAATGCTCGTTGTAACGTATGTAAGATGAGCAAAGTTTCTAAGCCGGAGCATGTTATGTTGAGAAACACGGAAGAATATTAGAAAGGATTGGCTCATATGGATTGCAAACAAGCCGTCTCTTTTATGCATGACTATCTAGATGGCGACCTGTCTGAGCAGGACAAACATGAGTTGGAACAGCACTTGTTAGACTGCCCGGAATGCCGCATGCGTTTTAAAGAGCTGGAGCGGACGGATGCGATGCTTTACGGTACACGCTATCATCAAGTGCCGTGTGTATCGGATGAGCTGACATTTCGCATTATGAATGCTTTGCCACCGCATAAAAGACAGACTGCGGTGCCTATGCTGACGTGGGTGAAAAGGCATCCCGCTGTAACAGCCGCTGCCTTCTTCCTTATTGTTATATGCTCAAGCATGGCCAGCTTTTCTAGCACGGACCATCAATTGGTAGTCAAAGGAAGCCAACTGGATCAAGTCGTTATTCAGGGTGATACTGTGATTGTGCCTGAAGGGAAATCCATTGCCGGAGATCTAACAGTGCAAAATGGTGAAGCCCGTGTATACGGCGATGTGGAAGGAAATGTAACTGTAATTGATGGTTCTTATTATCAAGCGTCCACCGCTCATATTGCAGGACAGGTTAAAAGTATTGATCAAACCTTGGATTGGATATGGTACAAGGTTACTGATTTATTCGGGGGACCTTCTTCTCCATAAAAGAAGCTTGAAATGGCAAGGACGATATCGAGCGCCTCTTTCCGCTGGAAAAGGCGTTTTTTTGTATATGAAGCTGGCGAATTGTACTGTATTTTACTGATTTTAGCGGTTCTTTTGTCACACAGCTTGCAACGTGAGCCTGATCGTTATAACCTAGATAGAGAGAGCATACTGTGTACATATTACACCCACTCACTACAGAAAATTGCGGGGGCATGCGCATGTTGGATTATTTTGCGGACCTGACTTGGAAAGAGTCCATTAAAGATATTATCGACATTTTGATCGTAACCTATATTATGTATCAGCTTATTTTACTTGTTCGCGGAACGCGTGCAGTACAATTGTTGAAAGGGATTCTGTTTCTGGTTGTCATTTGGGCGGTTAGCACCTGGTTTGATTTGTATACGCTCAAGTGGTTGATGAACCAGATGTTCACCTTTGGTGTGGTGGCTATCTTTATTATTTTTCAGCCTGAGTTGCGTCGTGCACTAGAACAGTTGGGACGTGGCAAACTATTTGGGCGTTCGTCTGCGGATGATGAAGAAATTAACAAGTTAATTGGAGAAATGATTAAGGCGCTGAATTATTTATCACGTAGGAAAATAGGAGCTTTGGTCGTATTTGAGCGTGAGACAGGGCTAAACGAATATACAGAGTCTGGTATCAAGACACAGGCTGTAGTCAGTTCTGAACTGCTAATTAACATCTTCATTCCTAATACACCTCTGCATGATGGTGCGGTGATTATTCAAAATAAACAGATTGCTTCTGCGGCCTGTTATTTGCCATTATCGGAAAATCCGTTCATCAGCAAGGAGCTGGGAACCCGTCACCGTGCTGCGATTGGGGTGAGTGAGGTAACGGATGCCGTAACTGTCGTGGTATCAGAGGAAACAGGGCAAATTTCTTTGGCCATTAATGGACAGGTCGTGCGCGACATTAAGGAAGAATCCCTAATCTCCAAGCTGTATGAGGAGTTGCGGCCAACACCGTCTTTGAAGGAAAAACGCGGCTCATTCTGGAATCGGAGGGGAGGCCGTGGAAATTCATGATGGACAAATGGATTAACAATAATACGATTTCCAAGATATTGGCGCTTGCGGTTGCTGTCCTGCTGTGGGGAATGGTCCATCTAGATACAGGTACACCTTCATCTACGCTGACCGTTTCTTATAATAATAAAGTGATAGATAATGTGGGCATTCAGGCCAGTGGTCTGGATGAATCAAAATATGTATTGTCAACCATGGATACTGACCATGTTAAGATGGAGGTCAGGGGACAGCGCTCTGTGCTGACTTCCTTTTTTGCGGATAATTATCAGGCAAAGCTAAACTTAAACGGCTTAGGGGCAGGTACTAAAACATTGTCCCTCGAACCGGACTTGCCGGATGGAGTGGAATTGGTATCTATGACTCCTAACCGTGTTACAGTGACGATTGAGGAAAAACAAACGAAATCATTTAATGTATCTATAGTTCCTCAAGGAAATCCAGATGCGGGACTACAGCTTGGTAAGCCTGTGATTGCTCCTCAAACCGTGAAGGTTACCTTGCCCAAAAGCCAGTTGAGTACTGTCACTGCTGTTCAGGGGGCTGTTAATACAGATGGCATCTCAGAAAAGTTTGAACAGAAGCGTGTAAAACTGAAGGCTTATAACAAAAAGGGACAGGAACTTACAGGAGCGGTCATTGAGCCATCCACTGTTTCCGTTGAAATTCCGGTAACTCAGCAGGCAAAATCTGTGCCTGTTAAGATTGTCTATTCCGGAGAGTTGCCAGACGGATTGGCGCTTTCTAAAGTCAATGCAAACATGAAAGAAGCGGCGGTATATGCATCGCAGGATGTATTGAGCAGTCTTAGCTCTTACGTCACGGCTACATTGGATTTAAGTCAATTCACGGAAGCGGGGACCCGTACAGTTCAAGCTAATTTGGCAGCCCCCTCAGGTTCTGATAAAATCGAGCCAGGGTCAATACAAATTCAGGTGACCGTCGTTCCTTCCAATGAAGTCACAGATACGGAACGGACGCTGTCAGGCATCCCAATCGTTTTACAAGGTGCAGGAGATGGAGCGACTGCGACTGTTACAGCGCCCGCAGGCAAGACGATGGATGTTACTGTGAGGGGCCCGCAGGATATGGTAAACAATTTAACCAATGATGATATCAGTTTGGTGGCAGATGTAAGTGGCCTCGCGGCTGGTCAACACGAGGTTACTCTGAAAGTAGGCTTGCCTAAATATATTACGCAAGCCGGGAATGCCAGCCAACTAAAGGCAACGGTCAACATTGAGAGCCCTTCTACGCCTGCTGTAACGAATCCGAATAGTGAGAATGAATCAAACCCCTCTGGTAGTGGTGATAAGGGGCAGGAGAGGCCACAGGAGGGGCAAGGCAATCAAGGTGGAAACTCTGACGCTAATACCGGGGACAACGCAGCTGCGGAGGATAAAACAAATCCTCATAACGGCGCAGATTCTTCTGCGAATGGAACCTCGGAGAACAGTCAGCCATAACATGTTTTATCTGTAGTAAATAATCATGATTTATTAGACAAAAAAAGGGAGTCATTTTACATGGGGAAATATTTTGGTACAGATGGTGTACGAGGCGTTGCTAATCAGGAACTTACAGCCGAACTGGCATATAGTATTGGCCGCTGCGGCGGATATGTTTTAGCAGGTAATGTAGAGAAACCGACAGTTGTTATTGGCATGGATACACGGATATCCGGACTGATGCTGGAATCGGCTCTTGTAGCCGGTTTGCTGTCCATTGGGGCTAATGTGGTTCGTCTAGGTATTGTTTCGACACCTGGGGTGGCATATCTCACACGTCAATTGAAAGCTGACGCTGGTGTAATGATCTCAGCATCACACAATCCAGTTGAAGACAACGGCATTAAGTTTTTTGGCGGCGACGGTTTTAAATTGACAGACGAAACGGAATTAAAAATTGAAGAGCTGATGGATGCAAAAGAAGACCAACTGCCTCGTCCGATTGGTGGCGGATTGGGAACGGTTGTTGTAGACGAGCACTCCCGCTATGATTATCTGGAGTTCTTGAAAACAACAATTAGTCATTCTTTTGAAGGGTTAAAAATTGTACTGGATTGTGCAAACGGAGCAGCTTATGAGCTGGCGCCGAAGCTTTTTGCAGAATTGGGAGCTGAGGTACACACCATCGGTGCCGAGCCAAACGGTTTGAATATCAATGATCATTGCGGCTCGACTCATCCTGAAAAGCTGAAAGAGGAAGTACGCCGCTTGAAAGCAGATATTGGTTTGGCCTTTGACGGCGATGCCGACCGTCTGATCGCGATTGATGAGAACGGAGAAGAGGTAGACGGCGACTATATTCTCTGCATTTGCGGAGATGCAATGAACCGCGCGGGAAAACTTAAGGATAGCACCATTGTATCGACAGTGATGAGTAATATCGGTTTTTATAAAGCTACTGAAAGGCTGGCACTCAAGACTGCAAAAACTGCGGTCGGGGACCGTTATGTGATGGAAGAAATGCGTCGGGGTGGATTTAATCTGGGCGGTGAGCAGTCTGGTCATGTTATTTTCCTGGATCACAATACGACAGGCGATGGCATGCTGACCGGGATTCAGCTGGTAGATACCTTGAAAGCTTCTGGCAAGAAAATGAGTGAGCTAAAATCGCTCATGAAACAGTATCCGCAAGTGCTCGTAAATGTGCGTGTGCAGGACAAACGCAATTACGAGGGGAATCCTGCTATTGCAGAAGCAATTGAGCAGGTGGAACAACAATTGGGCGATAATGGGCGTGTATTGGTCCGTGCTTCAGGCACAGAATCACTTATTCGTGTGATGGCCGAAGGCCCGGATAAGGACGAACTGGAGCAATTTGTCGGTCAGATCGTAGATGTCGTGAAGAAAGAATTAGTTTAAAATTTTGTAAACGTCGGTTGCCTGTGAAAAAGAAGCAGGCAACGGCGTTTGCGGTTATTTACTAACGATTTATGGCCTTCATGGTGTAATTATGAATAAAGTGTCATTGCCAAATGATACTTAGCTGAATATAATATAGGGATGTTGTGACTCAGATAGAGAAAGCGAGGGTTGTAAGGTAACGTAATACAAGCGCCAGAGCTTGATTTTGTGCGGGAGGAACTTGGTGGAGAAGCAACGGATTCAGTTGAGATAAAGTTGCTCGCAAATCGGTTCACGACAAAACAAGCTGACGAGGTGAAGGTGTTCGAAACATTCGGCGGGGACCTTCCGGTGAAGCATCAAGCCGTAAATCGGCAGCGGAAAATGAACAGGCAACTGTTTACACAACGCACCGGTAGATGCCTTTATTATTTTATAACCTAAATTATAAGATTCATTTCATGAATGTGCGGCCATCATCATTGGCGTGCGCGGTTTGGGAATTTCGTTACATTCGTGAAGAGATGCCTGTAAATTCTATAGTTATCATTGACAACTTCATAGATGAATGAACTTTATTCCACAATCTACCGCACACGTTAGTCCTGTGATGAGTCGTCTTGTGAAATGATGATCGGGAGGATAACGAATATGTGTGGCATTGTAGGATATATTGGTAATCAGAATACACAAGAGGTATTGATTGACGGATTGAAGAAGCTGGAGTATCGCGGTTATGACTCTGCCGGTATTGCCGTGTTTACAGATTCAGGATTGCAAGTAGCTAAGGCTAAAGGTCGTCTGGCAAATCTGGAAGCTAAACTGGATGGTACGCCATTGGTAGGCCATGCAGGTATCGGACATACACGTTGGGCAACGCACGGTAAGCCTTCTGATGAAAATTCCCATCCACATTTGGATGAGAGCCAAAAGTTCTCTGTAGTTCACAACGGAATTATTGAGAACTATCTGGAGCTGAAGGAGCAGCTGATCAGCGAAGGTCATACCTTTATTTCCGAAACGGACACGGAAGTTATTTCCCATCTGGTTGCGCGTGAATATAAAGGGGATATCGTTAAAGCAGTACAAAAAGCAATTACCTTTATGCGCGGTGCTTTTGCACTGGGTGTGCTGACAGAGCATGAGCCTAATAAGCTGGTTGCTGTTCGTCAAGCTAGCCCGCTGGTTATTGGTGTGGGAGAAGGCGAGAACTTTATCGGTTCCGACATTCCGGCTATTCTGAAATATACACGCAATGTATTTATTTTGAACGATGGCGAAATGGCTGTTTTGACCAGTGATGCTGTCGAATTAATGACAATCGAAGGCCAATTTATTTCTCGGGAAATGATTCATGTCGAATGGGATGCTGTAACAGCGGAAAAAGGCGGCTATGAGCATTTCATGCTGAAAGAAATTCACGAGCAGCCTAAGGCTTATCGTGACACAATGTTGGGCCGTATCGATAAAGATACTAAAAAAGTTGTTCTTCCTGAGCTGAAGCTGACAGAAGAACAAATTAAAAATATCCGCAACATTCAAATTGTTGCGTGTGGTACAGCTTACAATGCTGGTTTGATTGGTCGTACAGTTATTGAAAGTCTGGCCCGTATACCGGTAGAAAATGATGTGGCTTCCGAATATCGTTATCGTTCACCTATCGTAACACCAGAGACATTGGTGATCGTGGTGAGCCAATCCGGTGAAACTGCTGACACGTTGGCAGCACTGCGTGAAGCACAAGCAAACGGCGCTCATGTACTGGCGATTACAAACGTAGTCGGTAGCTCCATTGCCCGTGATGCAGATGATGTGTTGGTTACACTGGCAGGACCGGAAATTGCCGTAGCCTCCACTAAAGCATATTCTTCGCAGTTGATTGCGTTCTATCTGTTTGGTTTGTATCTCGCTCAAGTGCGTGGCACACAAACGGATGAGCAAGTAGCTCATGTGCTGGCTGCTATGGAATCCCTGCCAGAGCAAGTGGAAGAGATGCTGGGTAAAGCAGATGCGATCAAAGCCTATGCTGAGCAAATTGCAAGCCACAAGCACCTGTTCTTTATTGGTCGCGGTCAGGACTATGCTGTAGTACAGGAAGGCTCCCTGAAGCTCAAGGAAATTTCCTACATTCATTCCGAGGCTTATGCTGCGGGTGAATTGAAGCATGGTACACTGGCATTGATTGAAGACGGCATTCCGGTTATCGCTTTGGTAACACAGGAATCAGTGTTGGAGAAAACCGTGAGCAACATTAAGGAAGTTAAAGCTCGTGGTGCAGATGTTCTTGCGATTACGTACGAAGAGCACGCAGTTGAGTTGCTGAAGTCCGTGGATCAGGTATTTGCCATTCCAAAGACACTTCCAATCCTGTCTGCTGCAATTTCGGTTGTATCTCTCCAACTGTTGGCTTACTACGCTTCTCTTGCACTGGGTCATGATGTTGACAAACCACGTAACCTGGCGAAAAGTGTTACCGTAGAATAAGCTTTAGTAAAGTGCTGATTAAATTGTCTGGTGATAAAAAAGTGTGGAACCAGTCATTTTACAAACATCAAAAAAGATCCCGATGATATATCGGGATCTTTTTTTTGCTTAGGAGGGCAATTATGTCTACCATAGGCCAACGAATTCGAACTATTAGAAAAAACAATTTTAATCAAATAAAGTTTGCAAATATAATTGAAATTTCTCAGGCAACGTTGAGTGAGCTGGAGCAAGATAAATACAAACCCTCTCTTGATGTACTTATAGTAATTAAAGCAAACTTCAATTCCCATAAAGAGTAGTTAATCTTTGGAGATACGCCTGTATCAAAGAACACTATTTTTAATTATGAGGAAAAAGCTCATGTACGGTTTGATGAGGAGGGGCAGAATTTATCTGCTCTTTACTTAGCAGAGGGGCAGTGAAGACGGCTGGAAAAAACTATGCCGGCTGTCATCCGGGCGGACGCTACGGCCAGCTTCCAGCCGGGCAGTCATCAGGTGTTCCAACCGAGTATCCAACGGATTTTCCAGCAGAATATCCAGCTGACATCCAGTCACGTTTCCAGCCAGGCTTCCAGAAATTCGTTAGGTATTTATGTTAAGTTATCGCAAAGCGAAAGGATTCGGAGCACCGGTAGAGAATATTTACAGGGAAGATCTCCCAAATCGCTAGCACCCCGCCTGAATGTCGACACGCTTCGAATTCCTCGATTGATGGCAAACCATTCCCAGCGTTTCTTTTCCATTCGCTCTTTCTAGGCAAGATGTTAACACCTTATGTTAGACAGACCAAATTTAACTAAAATTTTACTATACATTCTTCGGAATTTTGATATAATTTTACCTAGATCGACTTTCCAATTATGATATAAAATAGAATTGGATGGTTTTTATACCTATCCAAGCTGTGCGCGAGAGACCAGTCCACTGGTTACCCGGCTTGCAGGAACCGACAATTGTGGAAAATGACGGCGCAGAATATGTTGCTCCATGACGTCAGAAGGTTCAGAAAGGATGAAGCCAACCTTATCCCAATTCCGATGGAGGATGAAGTGCGTGAGCATTTTTGAATAGCTGGAATCCAACGTAAGACCTTACTTCAGAAGCTTTCCGGTGGTATTCGACCGGGCCAAGAGGGACCTGATATATTCTGAGGACGGAAAAGCCTATATTGATTCTTTGGGCAGGTGTCGAGGCGCTGAATTCGGTCATAACAACGATTATATCAAGGACCGGGTTCTCGATTACTTGACCTCCGACCGGATTATGCACGGTTTGGATATGTATACAATGGCCAATCGCGAATTCATCCAGAGCCTCTCGGAGCGGATCCTGGAGCCGAAGAAGCTGAATGACAAGCTTCAAATCTGCGGTCCGACGGAGACGAACGCGATGGAAGCGGCACCATTCGTCACATCTAATCGTCAGGAAAAGCTCACTACCGCGCAGCCGAATTTTTACTTATCCACACCAGGGCTGCGGGAAATACACAAATCGTACATAGAGTGTATCAATACCCCTTAAATATAAGCTTCGACCAAGGCAGCTCCGGTGCCGAATCCGGAGGTACGGCCGACTTCCTGCTGGCCGACCGGTAACCCTACAGCAAGCCTACATCGATGGGATGAACATCCCTTGTCCACCCCCAAATTCAATTCCGAACCCAATGTTAAACCAAAGCCCGTCTTCGGGCGGCTCGTCCGCAGCAAGCATATTGAAGCAGAGGAGCCGGAAGCAGACGCATCTCTTGCGTAAAACGATGCTCTTTGTTGTCTTTCACGCATGGTAGCCGAGCGGGACAACTGCTAGGCAGAGAATTGCCGCATGCGATCAACCGGGCAAGTGAAGCGGTGACCTGGCGAAAGCCATTGATATTGTTGTCACATGTTTGAAAAGGCGGGGAGCGTTGCTGCCGCATATGCTCCGCCGGATTGCTTTTACCGATGAAGAGAAGGGAACGATCCAGATGGCTTTTGAAAAAGAAACGTTGTTTTGGAACGAAAAATTCGGTAGCGACGATTATACCTTGACGCGGCTGCCTTACAGCAAAGCTCCAAGCTCCCTGCCGCCCATGCTGGCAACCGTCGGCGGTTCGCTTTCGGAGAAAGCGGCGCAGCGTGTCCTTCAAATGAGCAAGGGAGCTCCGCTGGCCGCTTTTATGATTTTGCTCGCCGGTGTTCAGTCACTCTTGCATAAATATACAGGCGCCTCTGACATTCTGGTCGGCATGCCGGTTGTACGGAAACCGACGGAGACGCGCCGATCCGTTAATCATTCGGTCATTTTGAAAAACTCGCTTTCGGCGGGTGCGACTTTTAAAACGCTTCTGAGCGAGCTGAGAACTTCCTTGCCGGAAGCGATTCAGCATCAACATATTCCGTTCTTGAAAATGACGGAAAAGCTGGACCTGCAACATGCGGACGGGATACCCGTCATCCATACGCTAGTATCCCTTAAGGAGCTGCATCTGGACGAAATCGGGCAAAACGTGGTCACGGATTGTTCCTTTGAATTCAGCTTAACCGGTGGGACGATTCAGCTAGCGCTGTCATATAACGAGCACTTATATGACTCTCAGTTCATGACTCGGGTCGTCGGCCATCTGAATCGCCTGCTGGTCGTGGGGCTTCACGAGTTGGAGCTGGACATCGCGCGGGCGGACATGCTGTCGGAGGACGAGAAATTTCAATTGCTGCAAAGCTTTAACGATACTGAGAAGGATTATTCCCGTGATCGGACGATTCATCAGCTTGTGGAGGAGCAGGTGAAGCGGGTGCCCGAAGCGACGGCGGTTGTCTTTGAGGGGCGTTGGCTTTCGTACGGGGAGCTGAACGAACGGGCGAACCGGCTGGCACGGACGCTGCGATCGGTCGGCGTGCTGCCCAATCAGCTGGTAGGCTTGATGGCCAGGAGATCGCTGGAGACGGTCGTTGGCATTCTGGCGGTTCTGAAAGCTGGCGGTGCCTACGTGCCGATCGACCCGGAATACCCGGAAGAACGCATCCGCTACATTCTGGAGAACTCGAACGCGCAGCTGCTGCTGACTCAAAGAGAACTGCTGCAGCAGGTGCCGTTCGAAGGGATCGTGTTGGCGCTGGATGACGAGCAGGCCTACAGCGACGATGGCTCGAACCTGGAGCCGGTCAGCGGTCCGAATGATCTGGCTTATGTCATCTATACGTCAGGTACGACGGGCAACCCCAAAGGGGTCATGCTGGAGCATCGCGGTTTGGTCAGCTTGAAGCTGATGTTCGCGGACAGACTGGGCATCACGGAGCATGACCGGATCGTTCAATTCGCCAGCCTGTCGTTCGACGCGTCCTGCTGGGAAGTGTTCGAAGCGCTCTATTTTGGCGCGGCTTTGTACATCCCGACGGCCGAGACGATTCTCGACAACCGCCTGTTCGAGAGTTATATGAACGAGCATGCGATTACGGCGGCGATTTTGCCTCCGACGTACAGCGCTTACTTGAACCCGGACCGCCTTCCCAGCTTAACGAAGCTCGTAACGGGAGGCTCGGCGGTATCGGCCGAATTCGTACAGCAGTGGAAATCGAAGGTCCACTACTTCAATGCTTACGGTCCTACCGAAGCTTCGATTGTTACGACGCTTTGGGATGCGGATGAGGAGCAGCCGGAGCGCAGAGTCATTCCGATCGGACGTCCGCTGGCTAATCACCGGATTTTTATTTTGGATGCCCACCTGCAGCTTGTGCCGCCGGGAGTAGACGGCGAGCTGTGCGTGGCAGGCGTGGGACTTGCGAGAGGTTACCTGAACCTTCCGGAGCTGACGGCAGAGAAGTTCGTGGAACATCCGTTTGCGCCGGGAGAACGCCTTTACCGGACGGGAGATCTCGGCCGCTGGCTGCCGGACGGAAATATTGAGTACTTGGGACGGATCGACCATCAGGTGAAAATCCGTGGCTTCCGGATCGAGATCGGCGAGATTGAAGAGCAGCTTCTGAAGATCGACTCCGTGCAGGAGACGATCGTAATCGCGCGGGAAGGCAAAAGCGGGCAAGAACTGTGCGCTTACCTGGTCGCGGGCCGCCCGCTTACGGTCGGCGAGCTGAGAAGTGGGCTGGCGCAAAAATTGCCGAATTACATGATTCCGGCGCATTTTGTTCAGCTTCCGCAGATGCCGCTTACGCCGAATGACAAAATCGACCGCAAGGCTTTGCCCGCCCCGGAAGGAAATGCGCTGATCGGCGGCGCGTACGTAGCTCCCCGCAATGAAGCCGAGCGGACGCTTGCCGATGTGTGGCAGGCGGTATTGAACGCCGATCGCGTTGGGGTAACAGATCATTTCTTTGAGCTGGGCGGAGACTCGATCAAGTCCATTCAAGTATCTTCGCGGCTTCATCAAGCCGGGTACAAGCTGGAAATCCGGGATTTGTTCAAATATCCGACTATCTCACAGCTCAGCCTGCATGTGAAACCGATCGGACGTACCATCGATCAAGGCGAAATAACGGGTGAAACGGCGCTGACGCCGATTCAGCATTGGTTTTTCGAAAGCTCCTTTGCAGACCCGCATCATTTCAACCAGTCGGTGATGCTGTACCGGAAGGAACGTTTCGACGAAGAGACGGTACGTCAGGTGCTGCAAAAGCTGGCCGAGCATCATGACGTGTTGCGGATGGTGTTCCGCAAGACGGAACAAGGATTTAGCGCGCGGAACCGCGCAATTCAGGAAGGCGGGATGTTCACGCTGGACGTGTTCGACTTCAAGGATGCGGAGAATACCGAGCAGGCTGTGGAAGCGAAGGCAATGGACATTCAAGCGGGCATCGATCTGGAGAACGGACCCCTCGTGAAGGCGGGACTGTTCCGGTGCGCGGACGGCGATCATTTGCTGCTCGCGGTTCATCATGCGGTGGTGGACGGCGTGTCTTGGCGCATTTTGATGGAGGATTTCGCTCTGGGTTACGAGCAGGCCGGCAAAAACGAAGAAATTCGTTTCCAGGCGAAAACGGATGCGTACCGCACTTGGTCCGAGCAGCTGGCCGCTTACGTGCAAAGCCCGGAAATGGCGAAGGAACGGGCCTATTGGCAGGCCGTGGAACAAATTGCGGTTCCGGCCGTGCCGAAGGATCTGGAGGCGGACGTTACGACGCAGCAGGACAGCGAATCGCTGTTCGTCCGTTTGACTCCCGAAGAAACGGAGCTGCTGCTGAAGCGAGTTCACCGGGCCTACAACACCGAAATGAATGATATTTTGGTAACGGCGCTCGGCATAGCCGTTCGCAAGTGGACGGGACACGAACGGGTGCGAATCAATCTCGAAGGACACGGACGCGAATCGATCGGAACGGATATCGACATCACGCGCACAGTCGGCTGGTTTACGACCAAGTTTCCGGTCGTCCTGGAGCCGGAAACCGATCGGGATTTGGCCTATCAGATTAAACAGGTCAAGGAAAGCTTGCGCCGCATTCCGAACAAAGGGCTTGGGTACGGCGTATGCCGCTATCTCTCCAAATCGGAGGATGGCTTTGTTTGGGGCGCAGAGCCGGAAATTAATTTTAACTACCTCGGCCAGTTCGACGATGATGTCAATCAGGACGAGATCGGCATATCTTCTTATTCCAGCGGCAGCCCGACCAGCGACCGGCAGGCCCGCAGCTTTGTGCTGGATATCAACGGCATGGTGCTGGACGGCGCTTTATCGCTCGATCTCAGCTACAGCCGGAAGCAGTATCGCAAGGAAACGATGGAAGCCTTCGCTCAGCAGTTTGAGAAAAGTCTTCGAGAGCTCATTACCCACTGTGCAGGCAAAGAAAATACCGAATTGACACCGAGCGACGTGCAATTTAAAGGCTTGACCATCGCGGAATTGGAGCAAATCGCCCAGCGTTCGGGCCATGTCGGGGAAATCGAAAATATTTACTCGCTTACGCCGATGCAGAAGGGCATGTGGTTCCACAACGTGCTTGACCGGCAAACGGCCGCTTACTTCGAGCAGACGCGCTTTACGATGCGTGGAGCGCTCGACGTTCAGCTTTTTGAGAGGAGCTGGATGGAACTTGCGAAACGTCATCTGGTGCTGCGGGCAAATTTTGTGAAGGGACCGGCGGGCGAGCCGCTGCAAATCATATACCGCGACAAGCCGGTCGGCTTTGAATATGAAGAGTTGCTTCATTTGCAGGTGGACGAGAAACAAGCGTATTTGGATAAAAAGGCTGAGGATGACAAGCGTCGCGGCTTCGACATGGAATATGACGCGCTCGTTCGGGTTACGATCCTGCGCACCGAAGAGCAAAGCTATCATGTGCTGTGGAGTTTCCAGCATATTTTGATGGACGGCTGGTGCCTGGCGCAGCTGACGCAGGAGCTGTTTGAGATATACTCGGCCTTGACCTCCGGCACGCAGCCAGCGGGAGATAAGGGATCGGATTATGGCGCCTATATCGAATGGTTGGAGAAACAGGACGATCAGGCGGCATCCGGCTATTGGACGGCATACCTGTCAGGTTATGAAGGGCAAACCGTACTCCCGGGACAAAAGGAAACGGCGTCGAACGGCAGATTTACGGCAGATCACGTCACCGCCGAGCTGGGTAAGGACTTGAGCGAGCGGATGGACCGGGTGGCGAAACAGCGCCTGGTTACGGTCAATACGCTGCTGCAAGCCGCGTGGGGCGTGATGCTGCAAAAATATAACGGAACAAACGATGCCGTATTCGGCAGCGTCGTGGCCGGAAGACCGGCGGAAATCCCGGGTATCGAGTCCATGATCGGGCTGTTCATCAATACGGTGCCAGTCCGCGTCACGAGCGAAGCGGACACCGTGTTCGCCGACCTGATGGCGAAGCTCCAAGAGTGGGCGCTGGAGTCCGGGCGTTATGATTACTATCCGTTGTATGAAATTCAAGCCCGCAGCGTGCAAAAGCAGAACCTGATCAACCATATCATCGCTTTCGAGAACTATCCGGTGGACGAGCAGATGGAGCAGGCGGGCGACCAGCAGCACGGCGACCTGACGATCGCTGACGTTCAGATGGAGGAGCAGACGAACTATAACTTCAACGTGACCGTGGTGCCGGGAGTCGAGATCGAAATTCGGTTCGACTTTAACGCCGAAGTGTTCGATAAAGACAGCATCGAGCGGCTCAAGGGGCATCTCGTCCATCTGCTGGAGCAGGTGACGGATAACCCGGAAATTACAGTGGGCGAGCTGGAACTTGTGACGGAGGCGGAAAAGGCCGACCTTCTCGGACGTTTTAACGACACCACCACGGAATTTCCGCGCGGGAAGACGCTCGTTCAATTGTTCGAAGAGCAGGCGGAGCTTTACCCGGACAACGTGGCCGCCGTCATGAACGAGCGGCAGCTGACTTACCGCGAGCTGAACGAGCGATCCAACCGCCTTGCGCGGAAGCTGCGGGAGACGGGAGTAGAAGCGGACCAGCTGGTAGCGATTCTGGCCGAACGCTCGCTCGATATGGTTGTCGGCATCCTGGCGATTCTCAAAGCGGGCGGAGCATACGTGCCTGTCGATCCCGACTACCCGGAGGAGCGCATCCGCTTCATGATCGAGGATTCGGGCGCGCCGTTATTGCTGATTCAAAAGCATCTGCACGAGAAGACCGACTTCGCAGGAACGCGCCTCGAATTGGACGATTTCGTTTGGGGCGACAGAGGGGGGGACTCCGCCGATGCGCTGGACGCTTCGAACCTGGAGCCGATTTCCGGGCCGGGCAACCTGGCATATGTCATCTACACGTCGGGAACGACCGGCAGACCGAAAGGAACGCTGATCGAGCATAAGAACGTCGTGCGGCTCCTGTTCAACGACAAGAACCTGTTCGACTTCGGGCCGTCCGACACGTGGACGCTGTTCCACTCGTTCTGCTTCGATTTCTCCGTCTGGGAAATGTACGGAGCGCTGCTGTACGGAGGCAAGCTGGTCATCGTACCGCCGCTCACGGCGAAAAATCCGGTCGATTTCCTGGCGCTGCTGGGCCGCGAACAGGTCACGATTTTGAACCAGACGCCAACATACTTCTACCAGTTGCTGCGTAAGGTCTTGGCGGACCATCCGTACGATCTGCGGATTCGCAACATCATCTTCGGGGGCGAAGCGCTGAGTCCCCTGCTGCTCAAGGGGTTCAAGACGAAGTACCCGGAGACGAAGCTGATCAATATGTACGGCATTACGGAGACGACGGTTCACGTTACGTATAAGGAAATAACGTGGGTGGAAATGGAGGCGGCGAAGAGCAATATCGGCAAGCCGATCCCGACGCTGAGGGTGTACGTTCTGGATGAAAACCGCCGCCCTGTGCCGATTGGTGTAGCGGGCGAAATGTACGTGGCCGGAGAAGGCCTTGCGAGAGGATACCTGAACCGCCCGGATCTGACGGCGGAGAAGTTCGTCGATTCCCCGTTTGCGGAGGGGGAAAAGCTGTACCGCTCGGGCGACTTGGCGGCTTGGCTGCCGGACGGCAACATCGAATACCTGGGCCGGATCGACCACCAGGTCAAAATCCGCGGGTACCGGATCGAGCTGGACGAAATCGAGACGCAGCTTCTGAACGTCGAGGGCGTGGAAGAAGCGGTGGTGCTCGCCCGTCAGGACGGCGGGGGGGAGAAGGCGCTTGTCGCCTACTTTGTGGCGGACCGGACGCTGACGGTCAGCGAAATGAGAACCTCGCTGGCCCAGGGAATGCCGGGGTACATGATCCCGTCGTACTTCGTGCAGCTGGAGCGCATGCCGCTGACGACCAACGGCAAAGTGGACCGCAAAGCGCTGCCGGAGCCGCAAGGCGGCATACAAACGGGCGTGGAATACGTAGCGCCGCGTAACCGGACGGAGTCGCAGCTTGTGAAGATCTGGGAGAAAGTGCTGAGCTACTCCGGCATTGGAGTCCTGGACAACTTCTTCGACCTGGGCGGCCATTCCCTGCGGGCGACGACACTGGTGAGCAAGGTGCATCAGGAGCTGAACGTTGAGCTGCCTCTGCGCGACGTATTCCGCTACTCGACGATCGAAGAGATGGCTCTTGCCATCTCCCGGATCGGAGAGCAGTCGTTCTCGTCGATTCCGCTGGCAGGCGCAAGAGCATATTATCCGCTTTCCTCAGCTCAGAAGCGGCTGTTTATCCTGAATCAGCTGGAAGGGGCCAATGAGAGCTACAACATGCCGGGCGTGCTGCTGCTGGAAGGATCGATTGACCGGAGCCTGCTGGAGAAGGCTTTCCGTGGACTGATCGCACGGCACGAAACGCTGCGAACCGGCTTTGAGATCGTACAAGGCGAAGCAATACAGCGCATTTACGAGAGCGTCGACTTTGCCGTCGAGTATCGTCATGCGAGCGAGGAAGAAGCGCCTGAAGTCGTGCAGGCCTTCATCCGGCCTTTCGACTTGGCGAAGCCTCCGCTGCTGCGGGCGGAACTCGTAGAGCTGGCAGCCGAACGTTATTTGCTGATGTTCGACATGCACCATATCGTCTCCGATGGGGTTTCGATGGACGTGTTAGTCGAGGAACTCGTTCGTCTGTACGGCGGTGAGTCATTAGAGCCTTTGCGCATTCAATACAAGGACTATGCGGTATGGCAGCAGTCAGACGAGCAAAAAGTGCAGTTGAAACGCGAGGAAGCTTACTGGCTGGACCGTTACCGGGGCGAGCTGCCGGTTCTGGAAATGCCGACGGACTATCCGCGTCCTGCCGTGCAGAGCTTTGAGGGACAAACGCTGACGTCCTTCGTGGACGAGACAACGAACGAAGGCTTGAAGCAGCTGGCCACTCAAAGAGGAACGACGCTGTATATGGTGCTGCTTGCGGCATATACCGTGCTTTTGCATAAATACACAGGTCAGGACGATTTAATCGTCGGAACGTCGATTGCAGGCAGAACGCACGGAGACACGCAGCCTTTGATCGGAATGTTCGTCAATACGCTGGCGCTCCGCAATTATCCGGCTTCGGAGAAGACCTTCCTGTCGTATCTGGAAGAAGTGAAAGAAACGACCTTAGGCGCTTACGAGCATCAGAATTATCCATTCGAAGAGCTTGTCGATAAAGTGCAGGTGAGCCGGGATTTGAGCCGCAACCCGCTGTTTGACACGATGTTCTCCCTGCAAAATTTGGAGGATAAAGAGTTTGAGCTGGAAGGGCTGAAATTGTCCCCGTACCCTAGCGAATACGGCACGGCCAAGTTCGATCTGAGTGTGGATGTTACGGAAGAAAATGGCGGCCTGGAGTGCAGCTTTGAATTCGCAACGGCTCTTTATAAAGAAAGCACGATCCGGCGGCTGTCGACTCATTTCGGACATTTGCTTGCGGCGATCGTAAGCCGTCCAGATGCGAAGATTGCCGAGCTGGGCATTTTGACACCGGCGGAAAAAGAGCAAATTCTCGGCGCGTTTAACCCGGCGCAGCCGGAAGCGGCTCCTGCGGCCGCGTTCCACCGGCTGTTCGAGGAACAGGCGGAGCGCACGCCGGAAGAGGCGGCCGTCGTGTACGAGAATGACCGGCTGACGTATGCGGAGCTGAACGAGCGGGCGAACCGCTTGGCGGCCACGCTGCGCGCAAGCGGCATCGGCCGGGAGTCGATCGTCGGCATTCTCGCCGAGCGTTCGGTGGCCGTGCTGGTGGCCGTGCTGGCCGTCTGGAAAGCGGGCGGGGCGTATGTGCCGCTCGACCCGGATTATCCGGCGGACCGCGTGCGGTTCATGCTTGAAGACAGCGGAGCGAAGGTGCTGCTGACACAAACGTCGCTGCGGGAGCGTGCCGAAGCCTGGCTCGGCGAAGAGGAACTGGCGCTGGCGGCGGTGCTGTACCTGGACGACGAAGCGTCGTACAGTGAGGAGCGGGCGAATGCGCCGATTGGCTCCGGCATGGTCTCCGGCAAGCTGACGGATGCTGTGGACGACGGCGATGAGAGCCAACAGAATGTTGGCACCGATAGCTTCTATGAAGCCCGTCCGGAGGATCTGGCGTACGTGATCTATACGTCGGGAACGACGGGCAAGCCGAAGGGCGTGATGATCGAGCACCGCAGCCTGGTGAACACGGCGGCGGGCTACCGGCGGGAATACCGGTTGGATCAGTTCCCGGTGCGGCTGCTGCAGCTCGCAAGCTTCTCGTTCGACGTGTTCGTGGGAGATATCGCGCGGACGCTGTACAACGGAGGCACGATGGTGATTGTGCCGAAGGACGACCGGATCGATCCGTCTCGTCTGCACCACTGGATGGAGCGGGAGCGGGTCACCCTCTTCGAATCGACGCCGGCGTTGATCGTGCCGTTCCTGGATTACGTGCATGAGCAGGGGCTGGATATGAGCGGGATGGAACTGTTGATCACGAGTTCGGACAGTTGCAGCGTGGCGGATTACCGGACCTTGCAGGAACGCTTCGGCTCGTTGTTCCGGATCATCAACGCCTACGGCGTGACGGAAGCGGCGATCGACTCAAGTTTCTACGACGAGCCGCTGACGAAGCTGCCGCAGACAGGCCATGTGCCGATCGGCAAAGCGTGGCTGAATGCGAAATTCTACATCGTGGACGCGCATCTGAACCCGGTGCCGGTCGGGGTGCTGGGCGAGCTGGTCATCGGCGGAGTCGGAGTGGCGCGCGGGTACTTGAACCGTCCGGAGCTGACGGAAGAGAAGTTCGTAGACAGTCCGTTCGCCGCGGGCGAGCGGCTGTACCGCACGGGAGACTTGGCGCGGTGGATGGAGGACGGGAACGTGGACTTCATCGGCCGGATCGACAACCAGGCGAAAATCCGGGGCTACCGGATTGAGACGGGTGAGATCGAGTCGCAGCTGCTGCGGGTGGAAGGCGTGCGCGAAGCGGTGGTGCTGGTTCGAAGTGACGCGAACGGGCAGAAGGCGCTATGCGCGTATTACACGCCGGATACCGGAGCGGAGCTGGCGGTGAACGATTTACGCGGCGCGCTGGCGCAGGAGCTGCCGGGCTACATGATCCCGTCGTACTTCGTGGAGCTGGAGTACCTGCCTCTGACGCCGAACGGAAAGATTGACCGGAAGGCGCTGCCGGCGCCGGAAGGGGGAGCGGGAAGCGGAACGGAGTACGTCGCACCACGCAATGAGCTGGAAACGAAGCTGGCGGCGATTTGGCAGGAGGTGCTGGGGCTTGCGAAGGAGATTGGCGTTCACGACAACTTCTTCGACATCGGCGGTCACTCCCTGCGGGCGACGACGCTGGTCAGCAAGATTCATAAAGAGCTGAACGTGGATCTGCCGCTGCGCGACGTGTTCCGCCATTCCATGATCGAGAGCATGGCTGCTGCCATTTCCCGGCTGGATGAGCAGACATTCGTTGCCATTCCGGTGGCGGATGACCGAGAGGTGTACCCGCAATCTTTTGCTCAAAAACGTCTCTTTATCCTGAATCAACTGGAAGGCGCGGAGCTTAGCTACAACATGCCGGAAGCAATGCTGCTGGAGGGTGCTTTGGACCGGGCGAGGTTCGAAGAAGCGTTGCGTAAGCTCGTGGCGCGGCATGAAACGCTGCGCACCGGGTTCGAAATGGTGGATGGCGAAGCAACGCAGCGGATTTACCAGGACTTGCATTTTGCCGTGGAGTTCTATCGAGCGGATGAGCAAGAGGCCGAAGAGACGGTTCGCCGTTTCGTTCGTCCGTTTGACTTGGCGAAGCCTCCGCTGCTGAGGGTAGGCCTTGTCGAGCTGGCTCCGGCACGCCATATTCTAATGTACGATATGCATCATATTATTTCCGACGGCGTCTCGATGGAAATCTTTGTTGAAGAATTCGTCCGCTTGTACGGCGACGAGCAATTGGAGCCTCTGCGCATTCAGTACAAAGACTACACCGTTTGGCAGCATTCGCAGGAGCAGAAGGAACGGCTTCAGCGTCAGGAAGCGTACTGGCTGGACATGTTCCAAGGCGAGCTTCCGGTGCTGGAAATGCCGACCGACTATCCGCGTCCGGCTGTGCAGAGCTACGAAGGCCAAACGCTGGAGTTTTTCTTCGACGCTTCGAAAACCGACGGCCTAAAGCAGCTTGCCTCGGAAACGGGCACAACGCTGTTTATGGTGCTGCTTGCGGCGTATAACGTCCTTCTGCATAAATATTCAGGTCAGGAAGACGTAATCGTTGGTACGCCGATTGCCGGAAGGAATCATGGAGATGTGCAGCCGTTGATCGGGATTTTCTTAAACACGCTGGCTATCCGCAGTTATCCGGCTTCGGAGAAGACATTCCTGTCATACCTGAACGAAGTCAAAGAAACGACCCTCCACGCCTTCGAGCATCAAAACTATCCGTTCGAAGAATTGGTGGACAAGGTGCAAGTCACCCGTGATTTAAGCCGCAATCCGCTCTTCGACACGCTGTTTACGATGCAGAATACGGAGAACGAGGAATTTGAGCTGGAAGGGCTTCGTCTGATTCCTTATCCGAGCGCACTGGATACCGCGAAGTTTGATATCAGCTTGGATGTGGGCGAGGAGAACGGCGGCTTGGATTACAGCTTCGAATATGCGACGGCTCTCTACAAAAGGGAGACGATCGAACGGCTGGCGAAACATTACGAGCAGCTGCTCGTAACGATCGTAAGCCGTCCGGATGCGAAGATCGCCGAGCTGAACTTGCTGACGGCAGAGGAAAAAGAACAAATTCTCGGCGCGTTCAACCCGGCGCAGTCGGAAGCGGCTCCTGCGGCCGCGTTCCACCGGCTGTTCGAGGAACAGGCGGAGCGCACGCCGGAAGAGGTGGCCGTCGTGTACGAGAACGACCGGCTGACGTATGCGGAGCTGAACGAGCGGGCGAACCGCTTGGCGGCCACGTTGCGCGCAAGCGGCATCGGCCGGGAGTCGATCGTCGGCATTCTCGCCGAGCGTTCGGTGGCCGTGCTGGTGGCCGTGCTGGCCGTCTGGAAAGCGGGCGGGGCGTATGTGCCGCTCGACCCGGATTATCCGGCGGAGCGCGTGCGGTTCATGCTCGAAGACAGCGGAGCGAAGGTAATGCTGACGCAAACGGCGCTGCGAGAGCGTGCCGAAGCCTGGCTCGGCGAAGAGGAGCTGGCGCTAGCGGCGGTACTGTACCTGGACGACGAAGCGTCGTACAGCGAGGAGCGGGCGAATGCGCCGATTGTCTCCGGTATGGTCTCTGGCAAGCTGACGGATGCTGTGGACGATGGCGATAAGAGCCAACAGAATGTTGGCACCGACAGCTTCCATGAAGCCCGTCCAGAGGACCTGGCGTACGTGATCTACACGTCGGGAACGACGGGCAAGCCGAAGGGCGTGATGATCGAGCACCGCAGTCTGGTGAACACGGCGGCGGGCTACCGGCGGGAATACCGATTGGATCAGTTCCCGGTGCGCCTGCTGCAACTGGCAAGCTTCTCGTTTGACGTGTTTGTGGGAGATATTGCGCGGACGCTGTATAACGGAGGTACGATGGTGATTGTGCCGAAGGACGACCGGATCGATCCGTCTCGTCTGCACCACTGGATAGAGCGGGAGCGGGTCACCCTCTTCGAATCGACGCCGGCGCTGATCGTGCCGTTCCTGGAGTACGTGTACGAGCAGGGGCTGAATATGAGCGGGATGGAGCTGTTGATTACGAGTTCGGACAGTTGCAGCGTGGAGGATTACCGCACCTTGCAGGAACGCTTTGGCTCGTTGTTCCGAATCATCAACGCATACGGTGTGACGGAAGCGGCGATCGACTCCAGCTTCTACGACGAGCCGCTGACGAAGCTGCCGCAGACAGGCCATGTGCCGATCGGCAAAGCGTGGCTGAATGCGAAATTCTATATCGTGGATGCGCATCTGAACCCGGTGCCGGTCGGGGTGCTGGGCGAGCTGGTCATCGGCGGAGTCGGCGTGGCGCGCGGGTACTTGAACCGTCCGGAGCTGACAGAAGAGAAGTTCGTAGACAGTCCGTTCTCCGCGGGCGAGCGGCTGTACCGCACGGGAGACTTGGCGCGGTGGATGGAGGACGGGAACGTGGACTTCATCGGCCGGATCGACAACCAGGCGAAAATCCGGGGCTACCGGATTGAGACTGGCGAGATCGAGTCGCAGCTGCTGCGGGTGGAAGGCGTGCGCGAAGCGGTGGTGCTGGTTCGAAGTGACGCGAACGGGCAGAAGGCGCTATGCGCGTATTACACGCCGGATACCGGAGCGGAGCTGGCGGTGAACGATTTGCGCAGCGCGCTGGCGCAGGAGCTGCCGGGCTACATGATCCCGTCGTACTTCGTGGAGATGGAGCGCCTGCCTCTGACGCCGAACGGAAAGATTAACCGGAAGGCGCTGCCGGCGCCGGAAGGGGAAGCGGGAAGCGGAACGGAGTACGTCGCACCGCGCAATGAGCTGGAAACGAAGCTGGCGGCGATTTGGCAGGAGGTGCTGGGGCTTGCGAAGGAGATTGGCGTTCACGACAACTTCTTCGACATCGGCGGCCACTCCCTGCGAGCGACAACGCTGGCGGGCAAGGTATTTAAGGAATTAAACGTCAACCTGCCGCTGCGCGACGTATTCCGTCACTCGACGATTGCGGCGATGGCCGAGGCGATCGCACGGATGGAACGGCGGGAGCATGAGGCCATTCCTCAAGCTGAGGAGAGAGAGTACTACCCTCTGTCCTCCGCCCAGAAACGGCTGTTCATTCAGCACACGCTGGATGGAGCGGATCAGCTTTACAACATGCCGGAGCTGGTGCAGGTGGAAGGCGAGTTTGATTTAGACCGCTTGGAAGCCGCCTTGCGGAAATTGATAACACGGCATGAATCGCTGCGCACCGGTTTTGAAATCGTGAAGGGCGAAGCGGTTCAGCGGATTTACCCGCAGGTCGATTTTACTATCGAGCATCATCAAGCGGATAAAGAGGATGCGGCTCAAATCGAGCAAATCGTCCGTAGCTTCGTTCGTCCGTTTGATCTCGGCAAGCCGCCGCTGCTGCGCGCCGGGGCCATCGAGCTAGAGCCGAACCTGCATATTCTCCTTTTCGATATGCACCATATGGTGTCCGACGGCGTATCGATGGCGATTGTGATCGATGAGTTCTCGAGTTTCTACGCCGGGGAAGAATTGCCGCCACTGCGCATTCAATACAAGGATTATGTCGTTTGGCAGCAGTCAAAGGCCCACCGAGAGCGGATCGGGCGGCAGGAAGCGTACTGGCTGCAAACCTTCGAAGGCGAGCTGCCGACGGCGGACCTGCCGATGGACTACGAACGGTCTGCGGCTCGCAGCTACGAAGGCGCGCATCTGGAGTTCGACGTCGAAGCTTCTCTCTCTGCGCGGCTGCGCGAATTGGCAGCCGAGCGTGAAAGCACGCTGTTCATGGTGCTGCTTGCGGCTTATACCGTGCTGCTGTCCAAGTACAGCGGGCAGGAGGACTTAATCGTGGGCACCCCGGTGGCGGGAAGAACGAACGCCGATTTGGAAGCGGTCATCGGGATGTTTGTCAATACGCTGGCGATCCGCAATCGTCCGTCGGGCGACAAAACGTTCTTGTCCTACCTGGAAGAAGTGAAGGAAACGGCTTTGGGTGCTTTTGAGAACCAGGATTATCCATTCGACGAGCTTGTGGAGCGTTTGAATGTGAAGCGGGAGCCGGGCCGCTTCCCGCTGTTCGATGCCGTTTTCGACTTGCAAAATATCGAAGAACGAGACGCCGAGCTGGAAGGGGTCAGCCTGAAGACTTACGAGCTTGACCATTTGGAAGAAGCGAAGTTCGATCTGACGCTGTTTATGTATGAAAACAACGGGGCGCTGAGCGGGGGCTTCTTCTACGCCACCAAGCTGTTCAAAGAAGCGATGATCCGCACCTTGACCGAGGATTACCTGCGGGTACTGTCTCAAATTGCGGAAAATCCACAACTTGAGCTAAGCCGGATTGAATGTCATAAACCGGCGGCAGGCGCAAAGAGTGCCGTCGATACGATCGAATTCGCGTTCTAATCCTACAAGCGCGCCTCCGCCGTCAAGCGAAAGCGGCGCGCATCCCAAGGAAGACGGCGAACAACGTCCAAGCCCGTAAACGAGCAGGCCGAAAGCAAGCTTTTTCGGACCTGCGCCAGGGCATGCGGTCACTTCATTTTTAGGGGAGGTACAAATGAAATCTTTGTTTGAAAAGGAAGAACGGTACTGGAGCGGCAAGTTTGATGCCGATGACAGCCTGAGCTTCCTTCCCTACAGTCAATCCTCCAAATTATCCGCCGACGGGGAAGCTGCGGCCGAGCCGGGCTTGCTTCACCGTACTCTGCCGAGCGAACTCTCAGAGAGAATCATTTGCCTCGCCAACGGTTCGGATTTGGCTTTGTACATGATTGTTTTGGCAGGAGTAAAAAGCCTGCTGTTCAGATATACCGGGCGGGACCAAGTGCTGGTGGGCATGCCTTCTTATAGCGCAGACCCTGACGGGACTCCGCCGCCGCAGGACATTTTGGTAATCAAGACGTCCGTAAGCCACCAGACTACGCTGAAAACGCTGCTCGGGGGCATCAAAGCCTCCATCGGCGAGGCGCTGGAGCATCAGCACCTGCCTTTTCGGAAAATGGTGGAGCCGCTCCATCTGGACTATACGGGGGACGGCCTACCAATCATCAACACCGTCGCATCCTTTGCACCGATTCATCCGGAACCGCTGGGCAACCGGGTGGCGGCCGATACGGTTTTTCGCTTCGACCGCCAAAACCATTCCATCGAGCTGGAAATAAGCTTTGACGGGCAGTTGTACGAGCGGGCATTTGTGGAACAGGCGGCCGACCATCTTGTTCGGCTGCTGTCCGTGCTTTTATTTCAGCCGGATCTGGAGCTCGGACAAGCCGATGTGCTGTCCCCAGACGAGAGGGAGACGCTGCTGAAGCGATTTAATGACACCGAAACCGGGTTCGAGCGGGGGAAAACGATTTACGGCTTGTTCGAAGAACAGGCGGAGCTTTACCCGGACAACGTGGCCGCCGTCATGAACGAGCGGCAGTTGACCTACCGCGAGCTGAACGAGCGATCCAACCGCCTTGCGCGGAAGCTGCGGGAGACGGGAGTAGAAGCGGACCAGCTGGTAGCGATTCTGGCCGAACGATCGCTCGATATGGTTGTCGGCATTCTGGCGATTCTCAAAGCGGGCGGAGCATACGTGCCTGTCGATCCCGACTACCCGGAGGAGCGCATCCGCTTCATGATCGAGGATTCGGGCGCGCCGTTATTGCTGATTCAAAAGCATCTGCACGAGAAGACCGACTTCGCAGGAACGCGCCTCGAATTGGACGATTTCGTTTGGGGCGACAGAGGGGCGGACTCCGCCGATGCGCTGGACGCTTCGAACCTGGAGCCGATTTCCGGGCCGGTCAACCTGGCATATGTCATCTACACGTCGGGAACGACCGGCAGACCGAAAGGAACGCTGATCGAGCATAAGAACGTCGTGCGGCTCCTGTTCAACGACAAGAACCTGTTCGACTTCGGGCCGTCCGACACGTGGACGCTGTTCCACTCGTTCTGCTTCGATTTCTCCGTCTGGGAAATGTACGGAGCGCTGCTGAACGGAGGCAAGCTGGTCATCGTACCGCCGCTCACGGCGAAAAATCCGGTCGATTTCCTGGCGCTGCTGGGCCGCGAACAGGTCACGATTTTGAACCAGACGCCAACGTACTTCTACCAGCTGCTGCGTAAGGTCTTGGCGGACCATCCGTACGATCTGCGGATTCGCAACGTCATCTTCGGGGGCGAAGCGCTGAGTCCCCTGCTGCTCAAGGGCTTCAAAACGAAGTACCCGGAGACGAAGCTGATCAATATGTACGGCATTACCGAGACGACGGTTCACGTGACGTATAAGGAAATCACGTGGGTCGAAATGGAGGCGGCGAAGAGCAATATCGGCAAGCCGATCCCGACGCTGAGGGTGTACGTCCTGGATGAAAACCACCGCCCTGTGCCGATCGGCGTAGCGGGCGAAATATACGTGGCCGGGGAAGGGCTTGCGAGAGGATACCTGAACCGTCCGGATCTGACGGCGGAGAAGTTCGTCGATTCCCCGTTTGCGGAGGGAGAGAAACTGTACCGCTCGGGCGACTTGGCGACTTGGCTGCCGGACGGCAACATCGAATACCTGGGACGGATCGACCACCAGGTCAAAATCCGCGGGTACCGGATCGAGCTGGACGAAATCGAGACGCAACTGCTGAAGATCGCCGCCGTGCAAGAAGCCAAGGTGCTCGACTGCGACGACGCGAACGGCCAAAAGCAGCTTGTCGCTTACTATGTCGCGGAAACGAGGCTGGCGGCGCATGAACTCAAGGAGGAGCTCGCCAAGCAGCTTCCGGGGTATATGATTCCTTCGTACCTCGTGCAGCTTTCGGGGATGCCGCTGACCCCGAACGGGAAAATCGACCGCAAAGCGCTGCCCGCGCCGGAGGAAGCCGCGGTCGGAGGAGCGGAATATGTCGCGCCGAGAACGCTGCTTGAAATGAAGATCGCCCGCGTCTGGCAGGATACGCTTGGCGTTCCGCAGGTCGGCGTAAAGGATAACTTTTTTGAGTTGGGTGGCAATTCGTTAAGTCTGATGAGGCTCGTTCAAGCCGTTTATGATGAAACGGGATTTGAGATACCGCTGAACCGCCAATTCCATAATGTAACAGTTGAAGCCATGGCTTTCGGAGAGGGGGATCTCGGCCTGGATAAAGGAGGAGACTCCTTCATTAAGCTGAATAAAGCAGGAGATCTGAACGTGTTCTGCTTCCCTCCGGGCAGCGGCTTCGGCATCGGTTATCGAGAGCTCGCAAGCAGGCTCGACGGCCGGTTCGTGCTCTACGGCATTGATTTTATCGACGACGCCGTCGATTACAAGGCCATGCTGAACCGTTATGTGGACGAGATCGTCCGCATCCAGCCGGAAGGACCTTACGTGCTGCTCGGCTACTGCTTCGGAGGCAACCTGACGTTCGAGGTAGCCAAAACGATGGAGAAAAGAGGGTATTCCGTAACGGACGTGCTCATGGTGGACTCGTGGATTAAGGACGCGCTGACGCCTTCCGAAACGTCGGAGAAAGAGCTTGAAGAAATGCTTGCTGATTTCGACGAAGAAGAGAAGGAATTAATGAGCAACCCGCTCGTGCGGGAGCGGGTTCATCGGAAGGTCAAAGCGACCTTGGCGTACGAAGCGCAGCTTATTAATTCCGGCACGATCCCGGCCCGGATTTACGAACTGATTGCGAAGGACAGCGAAGCGTTCCGCTTGAAGTACCAATTGCCTTCCTGGCGGGGGGCAACGACGCAAGCTTACGCCGATTACCGGCTGGAGGGCGCGCACGAGGAATTGCTGGAACTCGCGCGCGTGGAAGAAACGGCCGTCGTCATCCGGGACATCTTAGAGCAAGTCAAGCGGCAAATCGAAGCGGAGGCCGGGGTACTGCATGGAAGCTGACCGGCAGCCGTCTGTTCTAGAACAAGGCACAGCGGCGCCTTCCAGGCGCCAAACCGCTTACGCCGCCTGGAAAGCGTTCCGCTGGCTGATGTCCTATGTAAGCCGTCACAAAGGCTGGATGATCGTCGGTATCTTGTCCGCGATTGCCGCCGCCGTTATTGAGGTATGGACGGGAAGTTTGATCGAGCAGCTGACCACCCAGGCCGAGAAGGGGGCGGGGCCAGTCGTTCTGCAAATCGTGTACACGGTCTTTGTGGTCATCTTGATCGGTGTGCCGGCGAAGTTTTTCATGAGCTTCGGCGTGGAGCGAAGCAGCGCCTCTGCGGTGCAGGATATCCGCAATCATGTCATGCGTCATATCGGCAAACTCCCGGTCTCCTATTTGGAAAAGCAGCATTCCGGCGACGTGTTGTCGCGGGTCAACAACGATCTGCAGCTCATCCAGCAGTTTATGGTTCGGGACTTCGCCCAGTGGTTTTATCATCCGCTTTTGTTCATCGGCTGTTTCGCTTATTTGATCTACCTCCAATGGGAGCTGATGTTGTACAGCCTGCTGTTATTTCCCTTAGCGCTGCTGGTTTCCCAATGGATCGGCAAGCAGTTGGAGCGGTTAACGGAGGAAGCCCAGGTGAACATGGGCCGAATGAACGTCAACCTCCAGGATACGCTTGGGGGTATGCCTATTGTAAAAAGCTACCTGCTATCCGGCATGTTATCTCGCTCCTACCAAGTGCTGCTGCAATTGACGGCCCAAAAAAAGCTGGCCGTGAAAAAGCGGGAAGCCTGGGTCAACCCGCTGCTTTCCACGCTGATGATCAGCCCGATCATTTTCGCCGTCAGTTACGGAAGCTATTTGATCTACAACGGGCAGCTAGGTGCGGGAGAGCTGATTGCCTTCCTGTACTTGCTGAATCTGTGTCTGGAGCCGCTGGAGCATATTCCCGAGCTCATCACGCGGACGTTCGAAATGTCCGGTGCCCTGAGAAGGGTCTCCGAAATCGTCGAGCAGCCGACCGAAACGGAAAATGGCCGTTCGCTTCCGAAAGCAAGCGCCGCCCCCATCGAGTTTCAGAACGTAACCTTCGGGTATGAGGAGAACTCCCCGATTCTGCGGAATGTCAGCTTCTCAGTGCCGGAAGGAAAGACGATCGGGCTTGTCGGAGCGAGCGGCGGAGGGAAGAGCACGGTGTTTAAGCTTGTATGCGGCTTTTATCCACTTCCGGAGGACCAGGGCGAAATCCGCGTGTTCGGCAGCCTGATCCACGGCGCCGATCCGGAGCAGCTTCGGTCGTATTTTTCCGTGGTAACCCAGGATTCATATTTGTTTAGCGGCACGATCGCCGAAAATATCGGCTACGGGCGGGAAGAAGCGTCGATGGACGAGATTATCGAAGCCGCCAAAGCCGCTCAGGCGCATTCCTTCATTATGCAGCTTCCTGGCGGCTATCAGACGTATGTCGGAGAGCGCGGAGGCTTTTTGTCCGGCGGGCAGCGCCAGCGCATTGCAATGGCCCGGGCTTTTCTGAAGGATGCTCCCGTTCTGCTGCTGGACGAGCCAACGTCGGCTCTTGATCCGGAGTCGGAAAGCGCGGTTCAGGAAGCGCTTAACATATTGCTGAAGCAGAGAACGACGATGGTTATTGCCCACCGGCTTTCTACGGTACAAAACGCCGACGAAATTTGGGTCATGGAACAAGGAAATATTGTGGAAAAGGGCACTCATGAACAATTGCTGGAGATGAAGGGACTGTACGCCCAGTCGTACTACCAGGAATTTACCAAGTCTGCCGAACGCAGGGAGGTGGCGTACACTTGAAAAAGGGCGGATGGCTCTCGCAAGTGAAAGAACTCTGCTACTTGCTGACGTTTATGAACGGCAAGCGCAAAACCCAGTACGCTATTGGCCTGGTCGTGACGGCGCTCTCCCAGACATTGTTCCTGATCGCCTTCAGCTTGGTCGTACAAAACTTGGTTGATTTCTCCGTGTCCCGAGATACGTCCCTGATGGTGGAAGCCTTTATTATTTTGGGCGTGTCCCTGTTCCTGGAAAATATAGTTTCTCCCTGGTTCATTTACTTATACCAGCGCAGTGTCGAGCTGACTGTGCTGAATATCCGCGAACGTCTTTATGACAAGCTGTGCCGGGTGCGGCCGAAATTTCTGGAGCAGACGCACCATGGGGACTTGCTGTCGCGAGTGAACAACGACGTAACGACCGTTGAGTTTACATTCTCGCAGGTTTACTTCGTTTTGCTGCTTCAAGTTGTCTTTTGCATCGGCTCCATTGTCTCCATGGTGTTGATCGATTGGCGTTTTGCCGGCGTATCCTTTGTCATTCTGCTGCTGTCCTCCGTGGTCAGCCTGAAATTTGCGCGGGATGTTCGCGTCTTGTCCGAACAAGGCTTACAAACGCTCGGTAAAATGACCGAAAAATTCAAAGATTTTATGGGCGGCATTCAATTGGTGAAGCTGTTCCGCATCCGCACGATTTACGGCCAGTACGAGGCGTTGAACGAACAAATGACGCAGACGCTTCGGCAAACGGCGCAGAAGAACGGCATGCAGGCTGCGGTGAACCATTTTATCAGCTACGTCACGTTCTGCGGCATCATCGTCATCGGCAGTCTTCTTTATGCCTACGGATTGATGGGAATGGGAAGCGTCGCCGCCCTGGCTGTTCTGCAAGTGAATCTGACGCACGCCTTGTTGAACTTGGGGATGGTTCTGTCGATGATCCAAAATTCGCTCGCGGGCGCTCACCGGATTCAAGAGGTACTAAGAGAGGAAGAGGAACCGGAGCGTTTGGGATCTCCTCACAGCGAGCTCGTGTCGGAGGCTGCGGTGGAGTTTCGCGATGTGGAATTTTCCTATCAGGCGGATAAAAAGGTGCTTGTCGACATGTCCATGCAGGTGTTTCCCGGCCAGGTCGCCGCTATCGTGGGGGCCAGCGGCAGCGGCAAAAGTACGCTGATCAAGCTGCTGCTCGGCTTTTATCCTGTGGACAGCGGAGAAATCCTGCTCCAAGGCAAACCGTTCGGCCATTACACGCTGGACGAAATCCGCAGGCAGATTGCATACGTTCCGCAGGAGCCGTTCTTGTTTACCGGCACGATTGAGGAAAACATCCGCTACGGCAACCCGGATGCAACGGATGAAGAAGTGATCGAAGCGGCCAAAGCGGCGTACGCTCACCATTTCATTCAGGAACTTCCTGAACAGTATAAAACGCCGGTGGGAGAGAGAGGAGCGTCGTTGTCGGGTGGACAAAGGCAGCGAATTGCCATCGCCCGGGCGATTCTCAAAAACGCCCCGATTCTGCTGCTGGACGAGGCGACTTCCGCGCTGGATAATGAATCCCAGCATTGGGTACAGCAGGCCCTGAACGTATTAATGAAGGGGCGCACCACCATTCTGATCGCCCACCGTCTCAGCACCGTGGAACATGCGGATTTGATTACCGTCATGAACCAAGGGACGGTCGTCGAGAGGGGCCGCCATCAGGACCTGCTGGCGCTCGGGGGTTATTACGCCCGGCTGTACGGCTAGACCCGCTTTACGGCGGGCGGCTTCCTGCTTGCGAATGCGACAGAGTCTTTTAGTAATCCAAGGTATGACTTTATAACCGGTAGTTACCAGAAAACGTAGACACGAAAAAGGAGGAAGAGTCCGAAGGAGCCGTTCCGGGAATGGCCTGCGCGGTTCTTCTAAGAGTGACTAAGTGACATCTAGGTACAAAGCCTATCTATAAAAAATCTCTAAACCGGGAGTGTGTCGATGTGAGAGAGAATACCAACGAGCAATATGGATTAACGCAAGCCCAGCGCCGAATATGGTTCATGGAAATTATGAATCCGGGAACGTCCATCACGATGCTTTCCGCGACCTACCAAATTACGGGTGAGATCGACACACAGCTTCTGGAGCAAGCGGCGGCAGAGATCGTCAAAACCTATGACGCTTTCCGAATCCACATTAGCGGGGATTTGCAAAATCCAACGCAGTGGTTCGAAGAGCCAGAGAATGTCCAAGCTAGGATAAGCCGCCTCGAAATAGGCACAACCGAACAATTCTATGCTTGGGTGAAAGAAGTAAGCGAAAAACCAGCCAGTGTGTTCGACGAACACCTCTACCAATTTACGATTATCCATTTTGCGAACGGCCAAGTATGGCTCAATTTGACGGTAAATCATATTATCGCCGACGGCTTGTCCGTCAATGCTTTGCTGCATGCGGTGATGGAAAAATACCTGGAACTGCGCAAAGGCATCTCCAGCAGTTACCAGGCCCCTTCCTATCTGGATTATATTTCCGCGGAGCGTGAATATGAGCAATCCCAGCGTTATCAAAAGGGCAAGGAATACTGGCTGACGAAGTACAACACTTTGCCTGAAACGACCGGCATTAAATCGTATCCGCAATTCTCGATCGGCAGCGAATCCAATAAACTGGCCATCACTTTGGACGGTTCCCGGTATGAAAGCATTCTGGCCTTCAGCGAACAATATCAGGTCAGCTTATATACGTTATTTCTGTCCGCCATGTACGCCTTATTGTACAAGCTGACCGACAGCACCGATGTTCCGGTCGGCACGGTTTTCGCCAATCGCACCAGCAAGAAGGAAAAAGAAACGATCGGCATGTTCGTCAGCACCGTGGCTACGCGGACTCGTCTGAATCCAGACAGACACGTGCTTTCCTTGATCCAAACGGTTTCCAAGGAAAATACGGCGGATTTGCGGTATCAGAAATACCCTTATAACCAATTGATCCAGGATTTACGCGAACAACACGGCCGCAACGATCTTTCGGGGCTGTTCCGCACGTCTCTGGAATATCTGCCTTTGAAAATCGTGGAGTACGAAGAAATCAAGGTACGTCTGGAGGCTCACTTTGCTAGGCACGAGATGGACGATTTGCTGCTGCGCTTCGACCATATGCTGAATGAAGGCCATGTAATTCTCCATGCTTCCTATCGTACCGGCCTGTTCGAGACAGCCGAGATTGATCGGATTATGGAACAGTATGTAACCGTTCTGGACCAGTTTCTTCAGAATCCTGAACTGCCGGTACGCGATATTTCTTTGCTGAGCGATGAGGAGAGACACCGCATTCTCAACGTTTTTAACCCGCCGGTGGCAGGGCTGAGCGAGGGAGAAGCGTTTCATCGGTATGTTGAAAAGTTTGCCCGGGAAATTCCGGATCATCCGGCAGTCGTCTATATGGACAAACAGCTGACCTACGGCGAATTGAACGAACGCGCCGAGCGGCTGGCTTCTCTCCTTCGCGAACAGGGCGTGGGAAGGGAGACGATTACGGGGATCTGGGCGGAGCGTTCGGTGGAACTGCTGATCGGGGTGCTCGCCGTTTGGAAAGCCGGCGGAGCCTATGTACCGCTGGACCCCGATTATCCGGCGGAGCGGATTGAGTACATGCTCAGCGATAGCGATGCATCGGTGCTGCTTACGCAGCGTCATCTGTTGGAGCGGGCCGGAGGTTGGTTGGCCGATGACCGGCTGAAGCTTCAAGCTGTCTACGCCATGGACGATGAACAGATTTATAACGGGGATGCCTCAGCCGTGGAATTTGAATCTGTCGGTAGCGCCCCGCAAGACTTGGCTTATGTGATTTACACCTCGGGTACGACGGGACGCCCGAAAGGCGTCATGATCGAGCACGGTAGTCTCGTGAATACGGCGGATGCGTACCGTCGCGAGTACCGGTTGAATCAGTTTCCGGTGCGGCTGCTGCAACTGGCCAGCTTCTCGTTTGACGTGTTCGTCGGAGACATCGCGCGGACGCTGTATAACGGAGGCACGATGGTGATTGTGCCGAAGGATGACCGGCTTGATCCGAACCTCTTATACGGCTGGATTCGGGACCAAAACATTACGGTATTCGAATCGACGCCTGCACTCATCCTGCCGTTCATGCAGCATATTTATGAAGAAGGGCTGGACGTTAGCTCCATGCAGTTGCTGATTACCAGTTCGGATGCATGCAGTGTCACCGATTACCGATTGTTGCAGAAAAGATTCGGCGGACAATTCCGCATCATCAACAGCTATGGCGTTACCGAAGCGGCCATTGACAGCAGCTTTTGCGATGAGCCGCTGGATAAGCTGCCGTCGTCGGGTCATGTACCGATCGGCAAAGCTTGGCTGAACGCCCGGTTTTACATTGTCGATGCCGCGTTAAAGCCGGTTCCTGTAGGGGTTCCGGGCGAGCTTGTCATCGGCGGCGCCGGGGTGGCGCGCGGGTACTGGAACCGTCCGGACCTAACCGCTGAGAAGTTCGTGGACAGCCCGTTTGTGCCGGGCGAACGTCTGTATCGGACAGGCGATTTGGCCCGCTGGCTGGAAGACGGCAACGTCGACTTCATCGGCCGGATCGACTATCAGGTGAAAATTCGCGGGTTCCGTATCGAACTGGGCGAAATTGAAACGGCCCTGCTGCGTTTCCCAGGCGTCAAGCAGGCTGTGGTGACCGACCGTACGGATGAGCAGGGGCAAAAGTATTTGTGCGGCTACGTGGCGGCGGATGCTTCCTTGCAGTTGAGCGATCTGCTGTCCCAATTGAAGCAAGAGTTGCCGACCCACATGGTCCCGGCCCGGCTGGTGTCTCTTGATAAGCTTCCACTCACGCCGAACGGCAAAATTGACCGTAAAGCGCTGCCTGAACCGACCGGAGAGGTAGAAGCAGGCCGTGAGTATGTGGCTCCACGCACAACGCTGGAAACAAGACTTGCGCTCATTTGGCAGCAGGTGCTGGGTATTACGCGAGTTGGAGTCCAAGACGATTTCTTTGACTTGGGTGGTCATTCCTTGCGGGCCTCCACGCTGGTTTCCAAGATTCGGAAAGAGCTGCAAGTCGAGGTTCCACTGCGGGAAGTTTTCCGCTACACCACGATCGAACAGCTGGCTCAAAGAATCGGCGGTTTAAGGCAGCAGGAGACGTATGAGATTACAAGGGCGGCTGAGGCCGAGTACTATCCGGTTTCATCCGAGCAAAAGCGTCTGTACGTCCTGCGCCAGCTTGACGGGGCCGAGCGCAGCTACAATATGTCGGCGGCGCTTCTTCTCGAAGGCAAGCTGGACCGCACGCGCGTCGAGCACGCATTCCGGGCGCTGATTCAGCGCCATGAGACGCTGCGTACCGGGATCGAGCAGGTTCAAGGCGAGCTTGTCCAGCGCATCTATGACGAGGTGGATTTTGCTGTCGATTATTTCCAGGCGAGCGAGCAGGAAGTGGACCAAGTGGTGGAAGCTTACTATCACCCGTTTGATGTGACCAAGCCGCCACTTCTCCGTATCGGCCTGATCGAGGTCGCCGAGGATCGCCACATTCTGCTGTTCGATATGCACCATATCGTCTCGGACGGCATTTCGACAGCGCTGCTCTTCGACGAGTTCAGCCGCCTGTATCGGGGCGAGGAGCTGGCCGCGCTGCGCATTCAATACAAAGATTATGCCGTTTGGCAGCATTCCGAAGCTTATGGGCAGCTGCTCCAGCCGCAGAAGGAGTACTGGCTGGAACAGCTGTCGGGCGAGCTGCCGGTCTTGGAGCTGCCGACGGACTTCCCGCGGCCTGCGGTGCAAAGCTTTGACGGCCGGACCGTGAAGTTTTATATCGGGAAAGAGCGGACAGAGAAGCTGAAAGAGCTGGCGGCACGGACGGGGACGACCCTGTACATGGTGCTGCTGTCGGCTTACTCCATCCTTATGCATAAATATTCGGGTCAGGAAGATCTGATCGTCGGAATGCCGATTGCCGGAAGAACGCAGGAAGAAGTGCAGACGATCGTGGGGATGTTTGTCAACACGCTGGCCATTCGCAGCCGTCCGGAGCGTTCCAAGACGTACCTTTCGTACCTGGAAGAAATCAAGGACATCACGCTCGGGGCCTTCGAACACCAAAATTATTTGTTCGAAGACTTGGTGGAAAGTCTTCACATTCCGCGCGCGACCGGCCGGAATCCGCTCTTTGATACGTTCTTCGCCCTGCAAAATACGGAGAACGAGCAAATTGTTATCGAGGGGCTGGAGCAATCGTTTTATCCGCTGGAAAACCGAACAACCAAGTTCGAGCTGCTCCTGGACATTTCGGAGCTGGACGGTCAGCTCGAATGCCGGTTGGATTACGCTACGGCTTTGTATAAACAGGAGACCGCGGAGCGGTTCGCCAGACATTATGACAAGCTGCTCGAAACCATCGCAGCAGCGCCGGACGGGGATATTGCCTCGCTGGAAATGCTCACGGAGGAGGAAATCCGCGAGCTGGTGAGCGGTTTCAACAGTTTGGAGGCGGACTACCCGCGGCAGCAGACGATTCACGGCTTGTTCGAAGAACAGGCGGAGCTTTACCCGGACAACGTGGCCGCTGTCATGAACGAGCGGCAGCTGACCTACCGCGAGCTGAACGAGCGATCCAACCGCCTTGCGCGGAAGCTGCGGGAGGCGGGTTTAGAAGCGGACCAGCTGGTAGCGATTCTGGCCGAACGCTCGCTCGATATGGTCGTCGGCATTCTGGCGATTCTCAAAGCGGGCGGAGCATACGTGCCTGTCGATCCCGACTACCCGGAGGAGCGCATCCGCTTCATGATCGAGGATTCGGGTGCGCCGTTATTGCTGATTCAAAAGCATCTGCACGAGAAGACCGACTTCGCAGGAACGCGCCTCGAATTGGACGATTTCGTTTGGGGCGACAGAGGGGCCGACGCCGGGGATGCGCTGGACGCTGCGAACCTGGAGCCGCTTTCCGGGCCGGGCAACCTGGCTTATGTCATCTACACGTCGGGAACGACCGGCAGACCGAAAGGAACGCTGATCGAGCATAAGAACGTCGTGCGCCTCCTGTTCAACGACAAGAACCTGTTCGACTTCGGACCGTCCGACACGTGGACGCTGTTCCACTCGTTCTGCTTCGATTTCTCCGTCTGGGAAATGTACGGAGCGCTGCTGTACGGAGGCAAGCTGGTCATCGTACCACCGCTCACGGCGAAAAATCCGGCCGAGTTCCTGGCGCTGCTGGACCGCGAACAGGTCACGATTTTGAACCAGACGCCAACGTACTTCTACCAGCTGCTGCGTGAGGCCTTGGCGGACCATCCGTACGATCTGCGGATTCGCAACATCATCTTCGGGGGCGAAGCGCTGAGTCCCCTGCTGCTCAAGGGGTTCAAGACGAAGTACCCGGAGACGAAGCTGATCAATATGTACGGCATTACCGAGACGACGGTTCACGTTACGTATAAGGAAATCACGTGGGTCGAAATGGAGGCGGCGAAGAGCAATATCGGCAAGCCGATCCCGACGCTGAGGGTGTATGTCCTGGATGAAAACCGCCGCCCTGTGCCGATCGGCGTAGCGGGCGAAATGTACGTGGCCGGAGAAGGCCTTGCGAGAGGATACCTGAACCGCCCGGATCTGACGGCGGAGAAGTTCGTCGATTCCCCGTTTGCAGAGGGGGAAAAGCTGTACCGCTCGGGCGACTTGGCGGCTTGGCTGCCGGACGGCAACATCGAATACCTGGGCCGGATCGACCACCAGGTCAAAATCCGTGGGTACCGGATCGAGCTGGACGAAATCGAGACGCGGCTTCTGAACGTCGAGGGCGTGGAAGAAGCAGTGGTGCTCGCCCGTCAGGACGGCGGGGGCGAAAAGGCGCTTGTCGCCTACTTTGTGGCGGACCGGACACTGACGGTCAGCGAAATAAGAACCTCGCTGGCCCAGGGAATTCCGGGGTACATGATCCCGTCGTACTTCGTGCAGCTGGAGCGCATGCCGCTGACGACCAACGGCAAAGTGGACCGCAAAGCGCTGCCGGAGCCGCAAGGCGACATACAAACGGGCGTCGAATACGTAGCGCCGCGTAACCAGACGGAGTCCCAGCTTGTGAAGATCTGGGAGGAAGTGCTGGGCTACTCCGGCATTGGAGTCCTGGACAACTTCTTCGAGCTCGGAGGCCACTCCTTGCGGGCGACGAACCTTGTCAGCAAGATTCAGAAGGAAATGAACGTCGAACTTCCGTTGCGCGATGTGTTCCGCTATACGACGGTAGAGTCAATGGCCGGGGCTATTGCCAGCTTGGAAGAAACGCGGCACAGCTCGATTCCGAAAGCGGAAGAGAAAGCGTACTATCCGGTTTCCTCTGCGCAGAAAAGGCTGTACGTCCTGCACCAGCTGGATAGCTCGGAGCTGAATTACAACCTCCCAAGCGCCTTGCAATTGGGAGGGGCTTTGAACGAGACCAAAGTGGAAAAGGCGCTGACTGCTTTGGTGGCCCGGCACGATATGCTGCGCACCGGTTTTGAAATCGTGAATGGGGAGCCGGTTCAGCGTATTCATCCGCTCGTAGCTTTCAAGGTCGAGAAGCTTCAAGCAAGCGAAGATCAGGTTGCGGCCATTCTTGAAGGCTTTATTCAGCCTTTTGACTTGACCCAGCCGCCTTTGCTGCGCGCCCTGCTGATCGAACTGGAGAAAGAGAAATTCCTGCTCGCGCTGGATATTCATCATATTGGTTCCGACGGCCTTTCCATGGACGTGCTGCTGCGCGAATTTGTGCGGCTATACAATGGGGAAGAATTGCCGGAGCTGCGGATTCAATACAAGGATTACGCCGTTTGGCAGCAATCCGAGGAGCAGCGCCAGCGCATCAAACGGCAGGAGGAATACTGGCGCGGGGTATTCAGCTCCGAGCTTCCGGTGCTTGAGCTGCCTCTCGACTTCTCCCGCCCGGCTGTCCAGCAGTTTGATGGTCAAACGCTCACGTTTACGCTGGATGCGGAGAAAAGCGAAGCTCTCAAACGGCTTGCCGGCGATTCGGGGACGACGCTGTACATGCTTCTGCTGGCTGCGTACTCCGTATTGCTTCATAAATACGCGGGACAGGAAGATATAGTAGTCGGCACTCCGATTGCCGCCCGTTCTCACGCCGACCTGCAGCCGATTATCGGCATGTTCGTCAATACGCTGGCCCTTCGCTTGGGTCCGGCGGCGGAGCGGACGTTCCTGGATTACTTGCAGGAAGTGAAGGAAACGACGCTTGGAGCCTACGAGCACCAGGACTATCCGTTCGAGGAGCTGGTGGAAGCTCTTCAGGTGAGCCGGGATTTAAGCCGAAATCCTCTGTTTGACACCATGTTTTCTTTGCAAAAGCACGAAAGCTTGGATTTAACTCTGGAAGGCTTGCAATGGTCGCTGTTCGACATCGAGGAAAAGACGGCAAAGTTTGATCTTAGCTTTGATATCGTGGAAGCCGATAACGAGCTGGTTTGCAAGATCGAGTACGCTACCTCGTTGTTTAGACAGGAAACGATGGTACGGCTGGCGGGTCATTACGAGCAGCTTTTGGCGTCGATCCTGGCTCAGCCGGGTGCGCGGATTTCGGATTTGGATATCTTAACGGACAGGGAAAAGCATGATTTGCTGGTCGGGTTTGGCGTGGCGTCTTCGGCTCTGGCGAAGCAACCCGCCGCAGAGGGTACAGGTTTGGAAGCGGATGAGTCGTGGAGAGAGAGAACGATCCACGAGCTGTTCGAGGAGCAGGCAGAGCGAACGCCGGAGCAGGTGGCCGTCGTCTATGAGGACAGCCGCCTGACTTACCGGGAGCTGAACGAGCGGGCGAACCGGCTGGCGCGATCCTTGCGTGCCCTTGGCGTGCAGGCCGATCAGCCGATCGCGATCATGGCCGAGCGCTCGCTGGAGATGATCGTCGGCATCTATGCGATCTTGAAGGCCGGGGGCGCCTACGTGCCGATCGACCCGCAATTCCCGCAGGAGCGCATCCGCTACATGCTCGAAGATTCGGGCGCTAGGCTGCTGCTGATTCAGAGCCATTTGAGGGAAAGCGCGTCATTTGCCGGGACTGAGCCGCTTGGCGGTCTATCGCTCGTCGATCTGAACGATCCATCCGCGTATGACGAAGACGGCTCGAACCTGGAGCCGGCGAGCGGACCGGAGCACTTGGCCTACGTTATTTACACATCGGGCTCGACTGGCAAGCCCAAGGGCGTCATGGTGGAGCACCGTCCGGTGATCAACCGGCTGCTGTGGATGCAGAATGCTTACCCGATCGACTCCAGGGATACGATTCTGCAAAAGACGGCGATCACCTTCGACGTTTCCGTGTGGGAGCTGTTTTGGTGGGCTTGGACGGGGGCCAAAGTTTGCTTGCTGCCGCCGGGCGGAGAGAAGAATCCCGAGACGATTCTGGACACGATCGAACGGCAAGCCGTCACCACGATGCACTTCGTGCCGTCGATGCTGCACGCCTTCCTCGAATATGTCGAGCGTCAGCCGAGCGAAGATCTGGGGAACAAGCTGTCTTCGCTGAAACGGGTGTTTGCAAGCGGGGAAGCGCTGGCGACGTCGCATGTGAGCCGGTTCTGGCAGTGGATTGCGTCATCCGTGAATCAAGCGCAGCTGATCAACCTTTATGGGCCTACGGAAGCGACGGTCGATGTCTCGTACTACGATTGCGGACCGGAAGAGACGAATGTATCGGTGCCGATCGGCAAGCCAATCTCGAACATCCGGCTGTATATTGTCAAGGAAGGGACGACAGCGCTGCAGCCGATCGGCGTGCCGGGCGAGCTGTGCATCGCGGGCGAAGGCCTGGCTAGAGGCTACTTGAACCGTCCCGAACTGACCGTGGAGAAATTCGTAGAGTGTCCGTTTACGCCGGGCGGGCGGATGTACCGGACGGGCGATCTGGCCAGATGGCTGCCGGACGGCAACATCGAGTATATGGGCCGGATCGACCATCAGGTGAAAATCCGCGGGTACCGGATCGAGCTCGGCGAGGTGGAGGCGCAGGTCCTGAAAGTGGCGTCCGTCCAAGAGGCGGTTGTCATCGCCAGAGAGGACGAAGCCGGTCAGAAGCACCTCTGCGCGTACTTCGTGGCGGACAAGCCGCTTGCGGCGAGCGAGCTGCGAAGCGCGCTGGCGGAGGATCTGCCCACGTACATGATTCCGTCCTACTTCGTGCAGCTGGAGCGGATGCCCCTCACACACAGCGGGAAGCTCGACCGTAAGGTGCTGCCCGCACCGGAAAGCAGTGTGCTCGTGGGAACGGAATATGTGGCGCCCCGGACGCCGGCGGAGCAGACGTTGGTTGGGGTGTGGCAAAAGGTGCTGGGAACGGGTCGTCCGATCGGCGTGATGGACAATTTCTTCGAGCTCGGCGGGGATTCGATTAAATCGATCCAGGTGTCGTCCAGGCTATATCAGGCCGGGTACAAGCTGGAAATCAAGCATTTGTTCAAATATCCGACCGTAGCGGAATTAAGCCCGTATCTCCAGCCGGTCTTAAGACGCGCCGATCAGGGGGCAGCTACGGGAGAGACGCGGCTGACGCCGATTCAGCGCTGGTTCTTCGAGCAGTCGTTCGCCGAGCCGCACCACTTTAACCAGGCGGTGATGCTGTACCGGGAGGAAGGCTACGACGAAGCGGCGCTTCGTCAGGCCGTGCGGAAGCTGGCCGAGCATCACGATGCGCTGCGCCTCGTCTTCCGCCGGACCGAGAGCGGGTATGCGGCATGGAACCGGGGCATCGCGGAAAGCGACGGCGAGCTCTACAGCCTGGAAGTGATCTATTTCCGCGGAATGACGGACTGCGCGCAGGCGATCGAAGCCAAGGCGAACAAGCTTCAGCGCAGCATTGACCTGCAGGCAGGGCCTTTGCTGAAGCTCGGCTTGTTCCGCTGTGCGGATGGAGATCATCTGCTGATCGCGATCCACCACTTGGTCGTAGACGGCGTATCCTGGCGGATTCTGCTTGAGGATTTTGCTGCCGGCTATGAGCAGGCGCTGCGAGGGCAGCAGATCCGTCTGCCCCTCAAAACGGATTCATTCCAAATGTGGGCGAAACAGCTCGCAGATTATGCGAACGGTCCAGCGTTGGAAAGCGAGAGAGAGTATTGGCAGCATATCGAGCAATTGACCTATGAGCCGCTTCCGAAAGATTTTGAACAAGGCAGATCCAAGCTGAAGGACAGCGGGCTCGTGACCGTTCGCTGGACGGCGGAGGAAACCGAACAGCTGCTGAAGCAGGCACACCGTGCTTACCATACGGAAATGAACGATTTGCTGCTTGCCGCGCTTGGCCTCGCGGTGCAAGCTTGGAGCGGCCGGGAACGCGTGCTGGTGAATCTCGAAGGCCACGGCCGGGAAGAACTTTTGCCGGATGTGGACATTACGCGCACGGTAGGCTGGTTTACAAGCCAATTCCCTGTCGTTCTGGAGCCGGGTCACGCCCAGGCGCTGGGTCATCAGGTGAAACAGGTTAAAGAAAGCTTGCGCTGCATTCCGAACAAAGGAATCGGCTACGGCATCCTGCGTTATTCGTCGGCGCCGCGTGACGGTGAGCGCTTCGCTTTGGAGCCGGAGATCAGCTTTAACTATTTGGGTCAGTTCGACCAGGATTACGAAAGCAGCGGCTCGAGGCCGTCTCCGTTCAGCCCGGGCTCCGATTCAAGCCCGAATGCAGTGATGGATTATGTCCTCGATATCAACGGCATGGTGTCGGAAGGAGTGCAGGAACTCACGATCCGTTATGGGGAAACCCAATATAAACGGGAAACGGTAGAGCGCCTGGGCACCCTGCTTCATTCGAGCTTGCGTGATATCATCAGCCATTGCGTATCGAAAGAGCGGCCGGAGCTTACGCCTAGCGACGTACTGCTTCAAGATGTGACGTTGGAGGAACTGGAGCGGCTGGCCGAACATACGGCGGCGCTCGGCGAACTGGAGAATGTATACACCCTGACTCCGCTGCAAAAAGGGATGTTGTTCCACAGCCTGCTGGATGCCGATTCGGAAGCTTACTTCGAACAGGTGACCTTCGATCTGCACGGAAGCCTGAATGTCGAAGCCTTCACCCAAGGATTGGATACGCTGGTGCAGCGGAATGAGGCGCTGCGGACCAACTTTATTACCGGCTGGAGAGACGAGCCGATTCAAGTGGTATTCCGCGAGCGGAAGTGTGAAGTGTACTTCGAAGATATTCGCTCGGTAAGCGATGAAGACCCGGAGAAGACGATAGTCGATTTCGTCAGCGCGGATAAAGCGAACAAGTTCGATTTGGCCCGAGGCTCTCTTATGCGCGTGACCGTCTTGCGCACGGGCGACGAGTCCTACCATGTGATCTGGAGTCACCATCACATTTTGATGGACGGCTGGTGCATGTCCTTCATGATCAAGGAAGTGTTCGACACCTACTTCGCGTTCCAGGAGAAGCGGACGCCGGAGCTTCCTCCGGTTACCTCGTACTCCCGGTATATCGAATGGCTGGAAGCTCAAGATGCCGCGAAAGCTTTGCGTTACTGGTCCGAGTATTTGGCGGGTTACGATCAGCAGACCAAGCTGCCTCGGGAGAAAACAGGGCTGAAGCAGGGCCCTTTTGAAGCAGCTGAGATCGATGTGGAACTCAGCAAGGAACTGACCGGGCAAATCGAGCGGGTGGCGCGCCAGCATCAGGTGACGCTTAATACATTCATGCAGACCGTATGGGGACTGGTTCTGCAGGTATACAACAACAGCGAAGATGTCGTATTTGGCTCCGTCGTATCCGGGCGTCCGGCGGAAATTCCGGGCATCGAAAGCATGATCGGCCTGTTTATTAATACGATCCCGGTCCGTATTCAAGGCAAAGCCGAGGAGACGGTAGCCGCTATCTTGAGAAAAACCCAGGATCAAGCGCTGGCATCGAGAGCTTACGAAACGTTCCCGCTGTTCGAAATTCAGTCGCTGAGTGAGCAAAAGCGTGACTTGATCAACCACATCATGGTCTTTGAAAATTATCCGATGGAAGAACAAATTGAGCAGGTCGTCGGAGGAGACAAAGAAGCGCTGAAAATCGCTAATATCCAGTCGCCGGAGCAAACGAACTACAACTTGGACATTACTGTCATTCCGGAAGAGCATATTTTGCTGCGGTTTACGTACAATGCGCTGACGTTCAGAGAGGATGACATCAGGCAGCTCTACAGTCATTTTACCTGGGCACTGGAGCAGGTTGCAGCTAACCCGAACTTGCGCGTGAATCAGTTGGAGCTTTTGACGGCGGCGGAAAAAGAGCAAATTCTTGGCGCGTTTAACCCGGCGCAGCCGGAAGCGGCTCCTGCGGTCGCATTCCACCGGATGTTCGAGGAACAGGCGGAGCGCACACCGGAAGAGGCGGCCGTCGTGTACGAGAACGACCGGCTGACGTATGCAGAGCTGAACGAGCGGGCGAATCGCTTGGCGGCTACATTGCGCGCAAGTGGCATCGGCCGGGAGTCAATTGTCGGTATTCTCGCCGAGCGTTCGGTGGACTTGCTGGTGGCCGTGCTGGCCGTCTGGAAAGCGGGCGGGGCGTATGTGCCGCTTGACCCGGATTATCCGGCAGACCGCGTGCGGTTTATGCTCGAAGACAGCGGAGCGAAGGTGCTGCTGACGCAAACGCCGCTGCGAGAGCGCGCCGAAGCCTGGCTCGGCGAAGAGGAGCTGGCGGCGGTGCTGTACCTGGACGACGAAGCGTCGTACAGCGAGGAGCGGGCGAATGCGCCGATTGTCTCCGGCAAGCTGACGGATGCTGTGGACGACGGCGATGAGAGCCATCAGAATGTTGGCACCGACAGCTTCCATGAAGCCCGTCCGGAGGATCTGGCGTACGTGATCTATACGTCGGGAACGACGGGCAAGCCGAAGGGCGTGATGATCGAGCACCGCAGCCTGGTGAACACGGCGGCGGGCTACCGGCGGGAATACCGGTTGGATCAGTTCCCGGTGCGGCTGCTGCAGCTCGCAAGCTTCTCGTTCGACGTGTTCGTGGGAGATATCGCGCGGACGCTGTACAACGGAGGCACGATGGTGATTGTGCCGAAGGACGACCGGATCGATCCGTCTCGTCTGCACCACTGGATGGAGCGGGAGCGGGTCACCCTCTTCGAATCGACGCCGGCGTTGATCGTGCCGTTCCTGGATTACGTGCATGAGCAGGGGCTGGATATGAGCGGGATGGAACTGTTGATCACGAGTTCGGACAGTTGCAGCGTGGCGGATTACCGGACCTTGCAGGAACGCTTCGGCTCGTTGTTCCGGATCATCAACGCCTACGGCGTGACGGAAGCGGCGATCGACTCAAGTTTCTACGACGAGCCGCTGACGAAGCTGCCGCAGACAGGCCATGTGCCGATCGGCAAAGCGTGGCTGAATGCGAAATTCTACATCGTGGACGCGCATCTGAACCCGGTGCCGGTCGGGGTGCTGGGCGAGCTGGTCATCGGCGGAGTCGGAGTGGCGCGCGGGTACTTGAACCGTCCGGAGCTGACAGAAGAGAAGTTCGTAGACAGCCCGTTCGCCGCGGGCGAGCGGCTGTACCGCACGGGAGACTTGGCGCGGTGGATGGAGGACGGGAACGTGGACTTCATCGGACGGATCGACAACCAGGCGAAAATCCGGGGCTACCGGATTGAGACGGGCGAAGTCGAAGCGAAGCTGCTGAGTGTAGGTGGCGTGAAGGAAGCGGTCGTCGTCGTCAGGGAAGATCAAGAAGGTCAGAAAGCTTTGTGCGCTTATTATACAGCGGAAGAAGGCTTGACGGCGGCGGACCTGAAGCGGGCGATTGCCAGCGAGCTGCCGGGGTACATGATCCCGTCGTACTTCGTGGAGCTGGAGCGCCTGCCTCTGACGCCGAACGGAAAGATCGACCGGAAGGCGCTGCCGGCACCGGAAGGGGGAGCAGGCGAAGGCCGCGAATACGTGGCGCCGCGCACCGAACTTGAGGCGAAGCTGGCCGCCATTTGGCAGGATGTGCTTGTTCGGGAGAAGGCGGTAGGCGTAACGGACAACTTCTTCGACCTCGGCGGACACTCCCTGCGGGCGACGACGCTTGTCAGCAAAATGCATAAGGAGCTAGGCGTTGAATTCCCGCTTCGCGACGTATTCCGCTACTCGACGGTTGAGGAAATGGCCGCGGCTATGGAGCGGCTGGAGATCGGCTCGTTCACGGCTATTCCGGCTGCGGAACCTAGCGAGTATTATCCGCTCTCTTCCGCTCAGAAACGTCTCTATATCTTGAACCAGCTGGAAGGAGCCGAGCTGAGCTACAACATACCGGGAGCTATGCTGCTCGAAGGGGAGCTCGACCGGCAGCGGTTTGAAGAAGCGTTTCGCGGGCTCGTAGCTCGTCATGAAACGCTGCGTACCGGCTTTGAGATGGTAAAAGGCGAAGCGGTTCAGCGGATTTACGAAGAAGCCGCCTTCCAGGTGGAATATGTGCAGATCAGCGGGGAGCAGGCGGAAGAAACGGTGCGCCAATTCGTTCGTCCGTTTGATCTAGCGAAGCCGCCACTTCTGCGGGTAGGCCTTGCCGAACTGGCGCCGGACCGGCACATTCTAATGTTCGATACGCATCATATCGTATCTGACGGCGTTTCGATTGACGTACTGATCGAAGAGTTCGTCCGCTTGTACAGCGGGAAGCAGTTGGAGCCGCTCCGCATTCAGTACAAAGATTATGCGGTATGGCAGCAATCGGACGAGCAGAAAGCTCAGCTTGCCAAGCAGGAAGCCTACTGGCTCGACATGTTCCGCGGAGAGCTACCGGTTTTGGAATTGCCGACGGACTATCCGCGCCCGGCTATGCAGAGCTACGAGGGCCGCACGCTGCAATTGTTTATGCATAGCGAGAAAAGCGAGGGTCTGAAACGGCTTGCAGCCGAGAACGGCGCAACGCTTTACATGGTTCTGCTTGCTGGTTATACAATATTATTGCAGAAATATACAGGGCAAGAAGACGTGGTGGTCGGTACGCCGATTGCGGGAAGAAATCACAGCGACGTTCAGCCACTGATCGGGATGTTCGTCAATACCCTGGCCATCCGCAGTTATCCGGCTGCCGGTAAGACGTTCCTTGACTACTTGAAGGAAATCAAGGAGACGACGCTGGGCGCTTTTGAACATCAGAATTATCCGTTTGAGGAACTGGTGGATAAGGTGAACGTGACTCGTGATTTACGCCGCAATCCGCTGTTCGATACGATGTTTGCTTTGCAGAATACAGAGAATTTGGAAATCCAGCTTCCCGGACTCCATTTGTCGACGTATGCCAGCGAAGAAATTGTTTCTAAATTCGATCTCAGCTTGGACGTCACGGAGATCGAGGAAGGCTTGGAATATCTGTTTGAATACGCCACTGCTCTTTATAAAACCGAAACGGTGGAGAAATTAGCCGCTCACTACTTGCAGCTGCTTGAATCCATTCTCCGCAACCCGTCGGCGACTATTGCCGAGCTGGGCATTTTGACACCGGCGGAAAAAGAGCAAATTCTCGGCGCATTTAACCCGGCGCAGCCGGAAGCGGCTCCTGCGGCCGCGTTCCACCGGCTGTTTGAGGAACAGGCGGAGCGCACGCCGGAAGCGGCGGCCGTCGTGTACGAGAACGACCGGCTGACGTATGCGGAGCTGAACGAGCGGGCGAACCGCTTGGCGGCTACGCTGCGCGCAAGCGGCATTGGCCGGGAGACGATCGTCGGCATTCTCGCCGAGCGTTCGGTGGACTTGCTGGTGGCCGTGCTGGCCGTCTGGAAAGCGGGCGGGGCGTATGTGCCGCTCGACCCGGATTATCCGGCGGACCGCGTGCGGTTCATGCTTGAAGACAGCGGAGCGAAGGTACTGCTGACGCAAACGCCGCTGCGAGAGCGTGCCGAAGCCTGGCTCGGCGAAGAGGAGCTGGCGCTGGCGGCGGTGCTGTACCTCGACGATGAAGCGTCGTACAGCGAGGAGCGGGCGAATGCGCCGATTGGCTCCGGCATGGTCTCCGGCAAGCTGACGGATGCTGTGGACGACGGCGATGAGAGCCATCAGAATGTTGGCACCGACAGCTTCCATGAAGCCCGTCCGGAGGATCTGGCGTACGTGATCTATACGTCGGGAACGACGGGCAAGCCGAAGGGCGTGATGATCGAGCACCGCAGCCTGGTGAACACGGCGGCGGGCTACCGGCGGGAATACCGGTTGGATCAGTTCCCGGTGCGGCTGCTGCAGCTCGCAAGCTTCTCGTTCGACGTGTTCGTGGGAGATATCGCGCGGACGCTGTACAACGGAGGCACGATGGTGATTGTGCCGAAGGACGACCGGATCGATCCGTCTCGTCTGCACCACTGGATGGAGCGGGAGCGGGTCACCCTCTTCGAATCGACGCCGGCGTTGATCGTGCCGTTCCTGGATTACGTGCATGAGCAGGGGCTGGATATGAGCGGGATGGAACTGTTGATCACGAGTTCGGACAGTTGCAGCGTGGCGGATTACCGGACCTTGCAGGAACGCTTCGGCTCGTTGTTCCGGATCATCAACGCCTACGGCGTGACGGAAGCGGCGATCGACTCAAGTTTCTACGACGAGCCGCTGACGAAGCTGCCGCAGACAGGCCATGTGCCGATCGGCAAAGCGTGGCTGAATGCGAAATTCTACATCGTGGACGCGCATCTGAACCCGGTGCCGGTCGGGGTGCTGGGCGAGCTGGTCATCGGCGGAGTCGGAGTGGCGCGCGGGTACTTGAACCGTCCGGAGCTGACGGAAGAGAAGTTCGTAGACAGTCCGTTCGCCGCGGGCGAGCGGCTGTACCGCACGGGAGACTTGGCGCGGTGGATGGAGGACGGGAACGTGGACTTCATCGGCCGGATCGACAACCAGGCGAAAATCCGGGGGTACCGGATTGAGACGGGTGAGATCGAGTCGCAGCTGCTGCGGGTGGAAGGCGTGCGCGAAGCGGTGGTGCTGGTTCGAAGTGACGCGAACGGGCAGAAAGCGCTGTGCGCGTACTACACAACGGATGGCGAACTGACGGCGGCAGACCTGAAACGGGCGATCTCCAGCGAGCTGCCGGGTTACATGATCCCGTCGTACTTCGTCGAGCTGGAGCGCCTGCCTCTGACGCCGAACGGGAAAATCGACCGGAAGGCGCTGCCGGCGCCGGAAGGGGGAGCAAGCGCAGGCCGCGAATACGTGGCGCCGCGCACCGAACTGGAGGCGAAACTGGTCGCCATCTGGCAGGACGTGCTCGGGCCGGTCACGATTGGCGTGACGGACAACTTCTTCGACCTCGGCGGGCACTCCCTGCGGGCGACGACGCTGGTCAGCAAGGTGCACAAGGAGCTGAACGTGGACCTACCGCTGCGCGATGTGTTCCGGCACTCGACCATCGAAGCGATGGCCGAAGCGATCGGCCAATTGGAGCGGCAGGAACACCTCTCCATTCCGGTTCTGGATAAGAGGGATTACTATCCGCTTTCCTCCGTGCAAAAACGGCTGTACATCCAGCAGCAGATGGAAGGCGCCGAGCTTAGCTACAACATGTCCGGCATGACGGTTCTCGTCGGGCGCTTGGAACGGAATCAATTCGAGGCGGCGCTCAAAGGATTGATAGCTCGTCACGAAATTTTGCGAACCGGCTTCGAAATGGTCGACGGCGAACCGGTACAACGGATTTATCCGGACTTGAAGTTTGCCGTCGAGTATACGAAAGCGACGGAAAGTGAAACGAAGAGCATCGTAGACGGCTTTGTGCGCGTCTTTGATTTGGAGCGGCCGCCGCTGCTGCGTGTGGGCTTAGTCGAATGGGAAGCGGAACGGCATCTGCTCATGCTGGACATTCATCATATCGTCACGGATGGCATGTCGATGGGCATCTTCGTCGAAGAGCTGCTGCGCCTGTATAACGGCGAGACTCTGGAACCGCTTCGGATTCAATACAAGGAATTCGCCGCTTGGCAGCAGTCCGAACCTGTAAAAGAGCGGCTGAAACGTCAGGAAGCCTACTGGCTGGACGTGCTGGAAGGCGAACTGCCGACGCTTGAACTGCCTACGGACTTTGTCAGACCTGCCACTCGCAGCTTTGAGGGAGATGTGCTGCCTTTCAGCATCGACAAGCAGATGACCGACAGCTTGCAGCGCATCGCCGATGAGAACGGTGCCACCCTTTATATGGTGTTATTGGCGGCCTATTCAATCCTGCTCAGCAAGTACTCGGGACAAGAAGACTTCATTGTAGGCACGCCGGTTTCGGGCCGCACACATGCCGACCTGGAGCCGCTCATCGGAATGTTTGTCAACACTTTGGCGATTCGCCATTATCCGTCCGGGGAGAAGACGTTCCTCGCTTACTTGAACGAAGTCAAAGAAACGATGCTGGGGGCCTACGACCACCAGGATTATCCGTTCGAGGAGCTTGTGAAAAAGCTGCAGGCGCCGCGAGATCAAAGCCGCAATCCTGTATTCGATGTCATGTTTGCTCTGGAAACCAAGGAAGATAACGTTCAAAGCTTCGGGGATATCAAGATCGAATCTTATCCGGAAACTCATACCGTTTCCCAATTTGATCTTACCTTGGTCATTTCGTTGCTGGATGAGGGAATGAACGGGCAGTTTGAATATGCCACCAAGTTGTTTACGCTCAATCTGATCGACAATTTCGCTCAGGACCTGCTCGTGATCATCACCCAAATTTGCGAACAGCCTTCGGTGCTGTTGAAGGATATTTCCCTGAACGGGCAATCCGAACAGGAGCAAGATGTGCTAGAGGCCATTGATATTATTTTCTAATCCCTTACCCGGCTTGGGTGTATGCCGTATTTCTCTCGGTACGCATCCTGCCGGGTGTTTTTTTTCCAAATGAAAGGGAAAAATCCACCACAGGAATCTGACGTCAAGTGCCGCTGAGTAACTATTTCAATTTATTGGAAAATCGACAAAACACAACAGAAATCGTAGTTTACCTTTGGTATACTAAGAATCAAACCATTTAAACAGAGATAATTCCACCATAAAATCCGAATACCCGAAAAACGAAAAGAAGTAATTGCCGATCGTTGCAGACGAGTTTAATCTTTTGACTATGACACCAGAAGAACAACAAAAGGCACACGAAGACTACAGGAAGAAATACAGATATCTAAAACGTGCGCCGCGGCTACTCGTTTACTACTACCTCATAGGGGAAAAGTTCCGAAATACAATGGCCGAAATAGGCCGCAGGAAGGGCTGAGAGAGATAGCCGACGACGTTCTGAGTAAGGAATTTCAACAGGAATGCTAGGCTTGGAATCGATCTCATCGGCACAATTATGCCGCAAGCATAATCAGGTGGATCAGGACCTGCTCCAGCAGGTTTTCGAGCGGCTGGCTATGCAGATTTTGTCTAGGCATGGCTGTTCGATAGCAGACCGCAAAGCACTCCGGATTATCGACTCTACCACCGTTGCTCTTTGCTTGCGGAGGTACAAGTGGGCCGACTTTCGCAAGACCAAGGCTGGTATAAAGCTTCACCTCCGCCTTGCTTTTGCAGATGCTCATGAGGTCCTGCCAGAGAAGGCAACCATTACGACAGCCAAGAAAAATGACCGGACACAGATGGATGACCTTATCGAAGATGCCGGAATCACCTATGTGTTGACCGCGGTTACGTGGACTACAAAGCATACGATCGTTATTGCTCGGACGGGATATACTTCGTGACTCGCTTGAAGGAGAACGCGGTGATAGAACCGCTCCAATCGCTTGAAATTCCAGAGGACAGCAAGGTCACCATGGATGAATGGGGGCTGGTAGGTTCCACGCAAAAGCGGATGAAGCACAAGCTTCGCATGATGGAAACAACCGATTCACAGGGCAATTTTCTAATTCCGCTCACCAACCGTTTCGATCTGTCTTGCGATGAATCAGTGAGATGTACCGCAGCCGCTGGGCCATTGAGACCTTCTTCAAATGGATGAAGCAGCACCTGAAGATTAAGCATTTCTATGGAACAAGCAAACAGGCCGTGCACAATCAGGTTTGGCTGACACTCATCGCTTTTTGCCTGCTTATGCTGGCCAAACTGGACGCGAACGTAGAGCACTCCCTCCTGCAAATCCAGCGGTGGCTGAAGGCTCTGATTTGGAAGCCCTATGCACAGTGGATCGGGCGTATGAAGCGAAAACCGAGCCGCAAGTCGGCAGGACGAAAGCGGTTAGAACCCACGTAACTGAGCCGGCCCGAAGGGCGTTGTCTGACGCAAAAGCCAAGTAAATATACATAAATTTTCAAATGGACAGGGCTACCTTTAGTGGCTGCTCGACCTTTTGGTTCTCATGGTAGATGCTAATTATCTGAATTGTCTATTGGCTTCAGAACTTAAAAATGAGTGAGTTTGAATATTTAATTACACCTTCAAATAGTTATCCTTATAAAAGGTATATAATCAGGAAAATTATTGCTAATTGTTGCGTATCACATCTTTCGTTACTTATAAATACACTTGTCTCAAATATCTCGAACGAGAGCCAATTGTCAGTTTATTATGACAATTTAATTGAGAGAGTAAAAAAATTTAAGGAAGATCAGAAGGAAGAGTTTATCGGTTTAATGGTGGATATAATTGATTCACTTAAGGACTATGTACACAAGGGAAAAAGAATTTAGCGAAACCATGTTCAGAGTCATTAAAGTTGGTAACTGAACATTAAAGTTGGTTCCTGAGTTATAAACCGATTGGAGTTTGTGTTCAAAGACATTAATGATGGTAACAAACTAAATATTATAGTTAGCAACCGTAATTATTTCCTAGTAAGTATTTAACAAAAGCCCGATGAGCAAGTATCATCGGGCTTTTTTATTAGTTCAGGAGACGACAGCTTTGGCACACTCAGAGCGAGTATAGTTACATGAACCCTTTTCTGTATTGGTATCTTTAAAGTAATTGAAGCAGAAAAGTTCTAACCACCCGCAAACATATGGGTTAAACTGGGGATTTATTAAATACCTGATTATATTCAAGCTACGCATCGGTGATCGCCAGCTTTGAATAGATTTACAGCGATTTTCTTCATGGCCGGAACATGGCTGAATCAGTACATTATCCAAAAAAAACAGCCACTACAGGGCTGCTTTTGTACTACGGGTTAATTGCTCGTGTATTTTACCCAATCATATTCGGCGTATAGCGGATTCGCTCCATTATACGAACCTAGCCAGTCGTCAACGCCAGTGCCATTCCATAAATTCATCATAATCTTGCCTGGCGTGCTTGGTATGTTCGTGGTTGCCGTATGCTTTAGAACCCCGTCAACATACCACTTAATGTACCCTGGCTGCCAATCGAAAGCATAGGTGTGGAAGCCTCTTGATGCATCAAAGCCCAGATCAACAATCTTCTCGTGACCACCGACCCCGTTTGTATAATAGTTGAATTGCACTTTTGTCGTGTCTTTTCCTAAAAATTCAATATCTATTTCATCCCATTGCGTGCCATCAGTAGGTCCCGTATACGTAAAAAAGGAAGATACGATCCCTATATTTTTAGCAGGCTTCATGCTGACCTCGTATAAGCCGTATCTGTAAGTGTTCGTCGATCGATACTCTCCGCAGTCAAATTTATTGTACGCAGAACTCGTTAAGCCAAGCTTCATTTTGCCATCGTTCGTAAAATTGACATTATTGGCACGCCAAGTGCAATTAAACATGTTCCCATTGGAATATCCATCTGCTTTTTGCCATGCACCAGAATTGAAACCATTAAGTGGTTCCCAAAAAACATTCCCCGCATAAACGCTTACCGAAAAAAACAGAGAGACAATGCCAGTTGCCAGTAAAGTAAACCAAGATTTCTTCTTCATTTTACACCTCCATAAAAGATTGACCAAACATGAAAGAAACGGCTGACAATGATACACTATTTCAAGTATTGACCGGCTTACCGGAAAAATATAAAACGCTTCCATATTTGGTATCTTCATTGTAGCTTGAAATTGAGGCGTACACTATAGCAAACTTAACGCTCGAAACATAATTTAAAAAAACCTAAATTTTATCAAGTTGTGGTTTGAAAATGTAAGTTATACAATTAGATACAATAAATACTAACCAAGGTTGATATTTTCCATTAAAGGGGGGTGATTATAAAATGGGATAGACTCAGGAAGCGGAGCCACTACATGTTTATACCATTTTATTCTTTTGGCATAATAGTCAATTAAATTTTTGAAGAGGAGGCCTTTCTTTGAAAAAATTAGGTATGGTATGTAAAATAGTTCTGATACTTGTATTCATATTGCCTTTAAAACCGGTATTTGACCAACATATAGATGCATGGTCAGGTATGCCCATGGGAGAGCTCCATGTCAGGGGCAATCAATTGGTGAACAGCAGCGGAAAACCTGTTGTTTTGAGTGGCTGGCATCAGCCGTCGGGGGCATACTGGACCTATCAAGACAGTAATTATTATCTCAATTTGAATGGTAACAATCGTCATGCAGCAATTTTGGCTTATTTGAAGGATATCACCGACACCTTTACAGACACCAGACCGAAGTATGGAAGCAACCACGGCTGGTATATGAATCAGGTCCGATTGTTTATTGACCGCCAGGATATGGGAGATGTGGCCGCAGGATCGTACAACTTCGCCGGTTTACAGGCAGTTACACAAAATGTGATTATTCCATACATCAATTATGCGAAAACAAAGGGCGTTTATGTTACCCTTGGTCTTGATTTCACTTTGGCTAACGACCAGGCTACAACACAATCCAATTTGGACAAATTTAATCAAATTTGGGGGTATCTTGCCTCGCAGCCGGCTATCAATAGCGCGGATAACGTCATGTTTGAACTGATCAACGAGCCAATTAAGTCGTATTCGAATGGGCATTGGGGAGGCTATCCCGGCGAGAATGATTTTCTTGACCATTGGAATGATCTGAGAAGATTCCAGAACTCTATCATTTCCACGATTCGAAGTAAAGGAGCGGATAATGTCATCTGGGCTGCAGGACTTGGATACAACCAATTTTACAGCCCGGTGGCAAAACACCCGCTGACAGACCCCTTGAACAACTACGGCTATGCTGTCCACTGGTATCCGGGCTACGGAGCTTATGATAACAAGGACAAGCTGCAATCGCAATGGGATTCCAACATTAAGGTGGCAGCTCAAGCCTATCCAATAAATATTACAGAATTTACCTGGTTCAAAACGCAGCCCGGCGATTCAGAGTACTGGAATTTGTTTAACGGCTCTAATGATGGATTTGGGAAAAACACGAAGTCCATTTTTACAGCAGCCGGTAATGTCAGCATGACCGCACACATGAATGGCTTTCTGCTGGAATCTGGAGCAAGGAGTTCATTTGCGGACCCAACAGCAGGGTTAAAGTGGGATGGCGATACCCGACGTCAGGCGATGGCCCGCTTCTTGTTTGGCTGGTACTATGAGCGTGCACAGGCCTATCCGAGAGCACTACTCCAGAACAGTGAATCAGCAACGGATGATGTGCCTGCGGATGCACCGACTGATGTGCTTACAGATACATACATTAATGCACCGACTGACGCACAATCAGAATGATGTTAATAATTTCAGCTACCGACAGCCTATCCAATTGGATAGGCTGTCGTATTATTTTATAGAAATTACTAGTAAACTTACTTGTGCACCACAAGTATCATCTTTTAGCGGAACAACTAGTAGTGCTATGGAAGTTGAATCAAAGAAGGATGGTTAAAGAAAAGATAGCAAGACCTTTTTAAGGGGGGCTTGCTATCATTATGGTTTAGAGCAATTGTGACCTCTAATTTGAGATTCGCAAAGTTCAGTCACCTAACATTTACGGCCATTTTGAGGCCTTCCGTTATGTAAGGTTGTTGAAATGATGAGGAGAGAGTATAGTTTGTATGTATTTATTTTGTGCGGGAAGAGGTTAATATGGCGACAATTCATGATGTAGCATTAAAAGCGGGCGTGTCGGTCACAACAGTATCCCGTGTAATGAACAACCGGGGATATATCAGCGAAACTACACGCAAAAAAGTGTTCGACGCAATGGAGGAACTTAATTATCAACCGAATGAAATAGCACGATCTCTATTGCGCAAGCAGTCTAATATTATTGGCCTGATTATTCCCGATGTCTCGCATCCTTTCTTCAGTGAGCTTGCCAATCAGGTCGAGTTCTATGCCTATCAGCAAAACTGCAAGGTCCTGCTGTGCAATTCACATATGGATCCCGTGAAGGAAAAAGTGTATATCGATATGTTGAAGCGGAACCGGGTGGATGGCATCATTATGGGTAGCCATACATTAGAAGTAGAAGAGTACCGACATTTGAATTCACCGATCGTGACGTTTGATAGGCAGATTGACCCGTATATTCCTTACATATCCTCGGATAATTATCGCGGAGGCGAGCTGGCTACGGAGCTGCTCATTCGCAAAGGTTGCCAGAAAATTGCGCATATATGCGGAAATCTGGAGCTGAACATGCTGTCTAATGAGCGGACCAAAGCATTCCGGGATGTCGTGGGCAGGGATGGTGTCCAGCATGTGATCGTTCAAACAGACTTGAATGTGTTCGATCAGAAGGAGTACGAGCGAATCATTTCAAAACTCGTTCATGAACATCCGGATGTGGATGGAGTGTTCGCAACAAGTGATATTATTGCTGCTTTTGCGCTGAAAGAATATATTCGCGCTGGAAGGCATGTGCCAGAGAATGTGCGCATTGTTGGCTTCGATGATGTAAGCGTTGCTTCCTGGCTGACGCCGGAACTTACATCGGTAAGACAGCCGATTGCAGAGATCGGCAGGCTGGCGGTCGAGCTGATCCGCAGCCAGGCGGAGGGGGAGCAGGTACAACCTGTCAATCTGTTGCCTGTTGAACTAATTGAGCGTGCAACGACCTGAATGAAAATCTGTTCCTCTAACAAGGGGAACAGATTTTTTTTAGTACATGTCAAAAATTCAACATGTCAAACGATTGACACAAGTTAAACCTTTGACATATAATCCGTTTGTAAGCGTTTTATTTAAGTAATCAGAGCCATTATATAAATAAGGGGATGACAACAGTGAGGAAATTCAAAAGAGTTCAATGGATGGTAATGCTGCTTCTTTTGGTTATGGTGGTGTCTGCATGCGGTGGCTCCGGAGGAGAAGGTAATTCGGCTTCTGGAGGGGGATCAGGGGATTCGAAAAATGTCAAAATTACGCTTTTGAACTCCAAAGGCGAAATCCTTCCACAGCTGGAGGAAGCCGCGAAGGCGTTCCAGAAAGACAATCCGGACATTACTGTTGAAATCCAGCCGGTACCGACTGGTGGATCTCCTTTTGAGCGTGCCTCTGCACTGTATGCATCAGGAAACCCGCCGACCATGACCATGCTAGATACAGGTGATGTTGAGAAATTCAAGGACCGTATCCTCGATCTAAGCGGGGAAAAGTGGAATGCGGACACTGTTGAAAATGCTACCACTGCTACGACATTTGATGGTAAAAATTACGCGTTTCCGTTGGCTGTTGAAGGCTACGGATTCATCTACAACAAAGCCGTTGTAGATAAAGCGGTAGGCGGAAGCTTTGATCCCACCACAATTAAAACCCGAAATGACCTTGAAAAACTGTTTCAGCAAATCGAGGCATCTGGTAAGAAAGCATTGGTGATTTCACCAATGGACTGGTCTCTGGGCGCTCATTATTTACCTCTTGCTTATGCAGGCCAGAACAAAGACATGGCTGAAGTGGACAAATTCATGGCGTCACTAAAAGCGGGCCAGGCTAGCTTGGCTAATAATCCTGTATTTAACGGACTTATGGATACATTCGACCTCATGATGAAATACAACATCGATCAGGCTTCTCCGCTAGCAGGAGCTTATGAACGCGGACCGGAGCTGCTCGGCAAAGGTGAAGTTGGCATTTGGTTCATGGGCAATTGGGCATGGCCGCAAATCAACAGTTTTGATACCGCTAATAAAAAATATGGTTTCTTGCCTGTACCCATCAGTAACAATGCCGATGACTACGGCAATCAGGAGATTTCGTCCGCTGTATCCAAGCGCATTGTTATTGACAAGGAGAAGACTACTCCGGAACAGCAAGATGCGGCGAAGAAGTTCCTGAACTGGATCGTATATGATGAGAAAGGCCAGGATTTCCTCGTGAACCAAGCGAACATTATCCCGGCGTTCAAAAATATTACACTGCCTGCGGCCGACCCGCTTGGCAAGTCCATCCAGGATTATATTGCAAAAGGCAAGTCAGAGCAGTCGATGAGCATGCTGCCTGCCGACCACTGGTCCAAGACAGGATCTTCCATGCAAAAGTATCTGGCGAAACAGGGAGATCGTGCAACACTGGTTAAAGAAATCGAAAACTACTGGAAAACGGTTAAATAAGGTTGTTTTCAAATTACCTGGAATAGAGAGAGAAACCCGGAACAAAGGGAGGGATCATCATGATTACGGAAAAAGGAGTATGGAACCGGCTGCGGACGCGGCTACTGTTTACTGGCCCAACCTTGTTTGCCTTCATAACGGTAATGATTATTCCATTTTTGTATGGCATCTATCTGACGTTCACAAACTGGGATGGTATTTCCACCACACTATCGCTGGTTGGCGTCCAAAACTATCTGGCTGTTTTTAGAGATATTGAGTTTTGGAAATCATTCGGCTTGACGCTCAAGTATGTGTTTTATACCGTTGTTCTTATCAATGTGATCGCTTTTATGCTGGCTTATGTGCTGACTAAAGGGTTAAAAGGACAGAGTGTTTTCCGGGCGGGATTTTTCCTGCCCAACCTTGTCGGCGGCATTGTACTCGGTTTTATATGGCAGTTTATATTCAACAACGTGCTTGTCTATTTGGGACAACATGCCAGCATACAGTCGCTCAGCACGACTTGGCTGGCTGATCCCGACAAAGCGTTCTGGGCACTCGTGATTGTAACCGTGTGGCAGAACGCGGGTTACATGATGGTCATTTACATCGCGGGATTGACGGGTGTGCCGAATGATATTATGGAGGCCGCAAGCATTGATGGGGCGAACAGCTGGACCAGACTGCGGAAAATGGTGCTGCCCTTGATGGTTCCTTCTTTCATCGTATGTATATTTTTGTCCTTGCAGCGCGGTTTTATGGTCTATGACGTGAACCTTGCGCTCACGAAAGGTGGGCCGTTCAGCAGTACTCAAATGGTGTCGATGCATGTGTATGAAAAGGCATTCCTTTCCCGTGATTATGGTGTGGGGCAGGCAGAAGCATTCGTGTTGTTCCTGATGGTTGCTCTCATCACTCTGCTTCAGGTTTATTTTAGCAAGAAGTTGGAGGTGGAGGCGTAATGGCAAGAAAAAGAGTTGCTTCCTCCGTGATCAAATTCATTGTGCTAACAGTCATACTCATATTGTTCATCGTACCGTTCGTCTTTCTGCTGATCAATTCGTTCAAGGAAAACATGGCCATCACCTCGAATCCGTTATCGCTTCCAGAGAGCTTCAGTATGGTCAATTATATGAATGCATTTGATAAAATGAATTACATCGCTGCCTTCACCAACTCATTGGTCATAACGGTGTTAAGTGTTCTGTTTATCTCATTGTTCGCGGCGATGACGGCTCATTATTTTGTCAGAAATAACACTAAGTTCAACCAATATACATTTATGCTGATGGTTGCATCCATGATCATTCCATTCCAGGCTATCATGATTCCATTGGTGAAAATCTACGGCTCACTTGATCTGCTGAACAGTAAGTGGTCGCTGATTTACATGTATATCGGTTTTGGCAGCTCGCTGGCCGTCTTCATTTATCATGGTTTTGTAAAGAGTATTCCAAAGGAACTGGAGGAAGCGGCGCTAATTGACGGCTGCACGCGGTTTCAGACATTCTTCCGGATCGTGTTTCCGGTACTGATGCCCACGACTGCCACCATTTCCATTCTCAATGTGCTGTGGATCTGGAATGATTTTCTGCTGCCTTCCCTCATTCTGGTCGATCCGGAGCAAAGGACACTTCCGTTGTCTACGTACAACTTTTATGGAACCTATACAGTGGATTATGGTCCATTGATGGCAAGTTTGGTACTGACGATATTTCCGATCATTATCATCTATCTGTTCGCCCAGAAGTATATTATTCAGGGTGTTATGCAAGGTTCGATTAAATAACTGCAGGGGAAGGATGCTTTATCAAACAAACTAGAGCGTATACGAGAGAGCGTGCAGATCAATTTATCTCCCAATCGAAGCATATGCTTCGGCCGGATTATCGGCTGAACTACCATTTAATGGCTGAATTCGGCTGGATGAATGATCCAAACGGCTTCATTCAATATAACGGGCAGTATCACTTGTTCTATCAACATTACCCATATAAATCAGTATGGGGACCGATGCACTGGGGACATGCAGTCAGCCGCGATCTTATGAAGTGGGATTATCTTCCGATCGCTTTGGCACCGGACGGTGAGTTCGACCAGGATGGCTGCTTCTCTGGCAGTGCGATTGAGCAGGACGGGAAGCTTGTCCTGATGTATACCGGACATGTTGTAACCGGGCCTGACAAAGATCAGGATTACAAGCAGTCGCAGGGAATTGCAGTATCAGAAGACGGAATAACGTTCGAAAAGTGGGAGGGCAACCCGGTCATCGGTTATGACGCCATACCAGACACGATCAGTCATAAAGACTTCCGTGACCCTAAGGTGTTCAGGCACGAAGATCATTATTACGCCGTTCTCGGTTCTAATGATGCCAAAGGGAACGGACTTGTACTGCTTTACCGTTCTGAAGACCTGAAAAGCTGGACGTATGTCAATGTACTAGCCGTGAGTGACGGACGCTTCGGCGATAATTGGGAGTGCCCAGATCTGTTCCCGCTCGGTGGTCGGCACGTATTTATGCTGTCCCCGCAGCGCATGCCTGCGCAGGGGGAGGCTTACCGCAATCTGCATTCCACCATGTACGGTATAGGTGATTTCAATTCCGCTGCCGGAACATTTATGGCAGAGCGGTATGCTCAGGTGGATCACGGATTCGATTTCTATGCTCCACAGTCCACCTTGGATGATAAAGGGCGGCGTATCGTCATCGGATGGATGGATATGTGGGAGTCGGAGATGCCGACCCAGCAGGGGCACCATTGGGCTGGTGCGATGAGTCTTCCGCGGGAAGTGGTTATCGACGGCGCCAGGCTGCTGTTCCGTCCACTTGAAGAGGTAAAGAATTACCGATGCAATCTGTTTGAGCAGCGAGATATCTTACTGACAGGTGAGCAGATTATGGACACGCGCGGAGATAGCTACGAACTGAAGGTCGTATTTGAGTTTGAGGCCAGTAACATCGATGAATTCGGTTTGAAACTGCGGGTGGGTAGCGAAGAGGAGACTGTACTGTCGTACCGTCCCGATGATGGTCTGTTCCGTTTCAACCGAGAACGTGCCGGTATAGGCCCGGGCGGAGAGAGAAGAGTGCCTGTGGGCTTAAACGAGGGCCGTCTGGAGCTTCGGGTTTTTGTCGATAAAAGCTCGGTGGAAATATTCATCGGCGACGGTGAATACGTCCTCACAGGAAGAGTGTATCCGGGAGTAAAATCTACGGGCATTCGAGCGTTCGCGAGCGGAAAGTGTACGATTGCTTCGTTTCAGAAGTGGGACATATCCACATAGAAATGCATGACAAACAGGAACCCAACCATTGATGGTCAGGGCTCCTGTTTTTTTTGTAGAATTGTAATCGTGTGATTTACACAAGATTATCTTGAAGATAGGCATCAATTTTTGCGAGGGCTTCTTCTGTACCGCCGGACTGCTGGAAGCTATCATTTATTTTTTGTACGCCCTCTTTATACGCCGCGTTCGACATTACCTCATGTACGGCATCTTTTAACGATTGTACATTGATTTGGTCTTTGGTTATTCGATAGCCAGCTTGAAGTTCTGTTAACCGCTGTGCGACCATGGGCTGATCCTTGTCCTGAGGCAGTACGACCAAGGGTACATTAAAGTGAATCCCTTCATTCACACTGTTCATTCCACCATGAGTAATAAATACATCTGAATGACGTAGTACCTCCAATTGGGGAACATAGGGCGAGATGATAAAGTGCTCTGGGGCTGGATTGATTTTCGTAAAGTCAGCTTTCTCGCCAGCTGCAATCACGACGATACCTTCAAAATCGGAAAAAGCTTCAATACAGGTGTTAAAAAAGCCTTCAATATGATCCAAAACCGTTCCCATCGAAATATACAGAACTTTTTTATCTTGTAGTGCATCCAATGGAAATGAATTCTCCCCTTTACGTTCTGGAAAGCTGGGACCAATAAAGAGATTCTCGTCACCATACTGTTCACCGTCTGGTTGGAAATATCGACTGGTATATACAACATTCAAAGCTCCTGTATTGTTCATAAATTGAACCACATGCTCGGGAGCAACACCGAATCTTTTTTTCATGAGCTGCAGTGAGGTCGTGGCATGTTCATCAAGTTGAAACGGCACTTTTTCATTAAGGCGAAAGAGATTGGTAGCCATCCGATTCTGTGAAATCAGAAAAGATGGGGATGAAGCAATACCAGGGATTTTCAAATAGTCTCTAACTAACTCGCCAGCTCCGAATCTATCATAGAATACAAAGTCAAAATCAATGCTTTCAGACAGCTGCTTAGTGATTGCTAATATGTCCATTGAAGTCTGGATATGAATATTCATAAATGCGTTTAACCCAGCCGGAGTATGGGTATGAATAGAAGCAGTCCTGATCAGATCGGGATGCAGGTGAACTGTTGCTCCAACGGCTTCGAGTCTGTCCTTGTATTTCTCAGTTGTAATGTAATGTACTTGGTCCCCTCGTGCTGCAAAGGCTTGCGTCATCCCGATCGTAGGGTTCACATGTCCTTCTGCCGGAAAGTTAACCATTAATATGTTTAACATTCATCATTACTCCTTTTTTCTACAATTAAGATCGCAGTTTTCACTGAATCTCTCAATCCATAATAACAATAATATTTATATTTTCAAATGATATCCTTTCATGATCATAAAACATATGTTGGCATGAAATGTGTATAACAAATATTTACCTCGTGCATAGTAAAGGGGAACTCTACTTAGCAAGGGAGGTTTTTTCTAAGTGAATGTTCAAAGAGCGCAAGAAATAGCGTCCTCTTCCATAATGGCAAATGTGTTGTGTGATGGGTTACCCATTTATATTCAGCATGTGAACGAGCAGAGTGAGACGGCACGCATTTATGCGCTAAACAATCCGGAAGAGGAACGGGAAGTACCTTTGTACACGTTAACGGAACGAGATCAGGCACTGGAATAAGAAAGGAGTGATATGAAAAATGAAACCAAATCAACAGAAAGTAGTCGAGGCAGACCGTTTGAATTTTCGTGACCAGACGGATGATGTGATTAGAGAAGTGCCGGCCACGACGGATGCCAGCGAAGCAGTTGCAGCAATGACCTCACATATCAATAAATACGATGTACCGGATGAGTTGGAGGAGAAATAGAGAATGACCGAGCGCGCACAGGATAACCTGTTGCGTGCTTTTTATATGATGCATAAGGATAACCAAAGATTTAGCAGCTCTGCAAGGGGCTGCTTCTTTTTATTGTTTCGAAAGCATCATAAATTTTTTAAAAAAAGTATTGCATATAGGTTTACTAGGTATTATGATAACAACAGATTTATATTTTTTTGTTTTTCACAAAGGTATAAGGTTTAGACCTTAAAGATTTATGATCGGAGTGTTCATATGTTAATCCAAACTCCTCTGCGCTTTGAAAAAGTATCAGCTAAAAAAGTGAGTGATTTTATTAGAGAGCAGTTGGAAGAGGCTATAATTTTAAAGGAATTGCTTAGCGAGGAGCAACTACCGACAGAGCGGGAACTCGCAGAAATATTTAATGCCAGTAGAATTACAGTCCGTGAGGCGTTATCTCAATTGGAATCCAAGGGACTCATTGAGAAGAGGGTAGGTGCCAAGGGAGGGACCTTTGTTCTTCCCGTGACGGCAAACTCTCATAAACGTACCCGGGAAGAAATCGCAAAAGATTGGGAGCACATGCTGAAGGTCTTTGAATATCGGATGATTGTGGAGCCGGAGGGTGCTTTTTTAGCGGCTGCGCGGATCACCACGGATGAACTGGACCTGCTTCAGCATTACCTGGAACAGAGCATTGAAGCGGACTGTACCCGAGAATGGTTTCGGGCCTTGGATGTTAAATTCCATCTGGCCATTGCCAAAGCATCTGGCAATCCATTTTGTGAAGATGCGGTTAGGCAGATTCGTACCAAGATTAACCCGGCACTTGATCTCATGCCCTATGATGATCAGATTCGGACGGTGAATTACGACGTCCATACAGAAATTCTGAGTGCACTTCGGGCACGAGATGCTGAGAAGTCGCGGGAAATGATGAAGCATCATATCGGACATTCCGCAGATGCCATTTATGCAAGAGTGGTTGCAAAAGGCTAACGATATCATACAGAAAAAGAATACGATTCGAGCGGGGAGGGTGAAAACATGAACATACATGAGCTTTTGGCTTTATCTAGACCGCTTCAAGAGCAATTGATCACATGGCGAAGGGATTTTCATCGCCATCCTGAAACGGGTTATGAAGAGATTCGTACATCAGGCATTGTAGCTGAGCACTTGCGTAGTCTCGGGTTGGAGGTGACAACCCAGGTAGGGAAAACCGGGGTTGTGGGTCTGTTACGGGGAAAAAGTCCAGGGCCTACCATCGGTCTAAGGGCAGATATGGATGCATTACCGATTCAGGATCAAAAAACGGTTCCCTATCGTTCGGAGATCCCAGATAAGGCCCATTTATGTGGGCATGATGCCCATACAGCCATACTGATGGGAACTGCACAGTTACTTGCTCATTTGGAGCGACCTGAAAGAGGAAATATCAAATTTGTCTTTCAGCCGGCTGAAGAAGGTTTGGCAGGGGCCAAGGCTATGATCGATGACGGTGTATTGGAGAATCCAAAAGTGGATGCGATGGCAGGACTACATATGTTCCCGGGTCTGAAGACAGGAACACTGGGGGTCAGCAAAGGGGTCGCTTTTGCATCGGCAGATAGCTTAACAATTAAGATTCTAGGCAAAGGCGGCCATGCTGCCCGTCCACATGAGGGAATAGACGCCATTGCCGTGTCCGCGCAGGTTATTTCTGCCCTGCAAAACATTCCAAGTCGTATGGTTGATCCCCTTGAAACCATTGTCATTACGATTGGCAAAATTAGTGGCGGGTATATGGGAGCGGCCATTGCACCGGAAGTAGAGATGATCGGTACCGTGCGCACCCTATCTGCGGAACTGCGTAACCGGATGCCTGAGCTGATCGAGCAGGTGGTCCGTGGGGTGTGTGAGTCGTTCGGGGCTGGATATGAGCTGAGCTATCAGCAGGGCTACCCGGTTGTGCAAAACGACCCAGGTATGGTCGATCTGATGACGGAAACGAGTGAGCAATTGTTTGGCTCCAAGGAGTGGGACTACATCAAACCGTCAACAGGCGGGGAGGATTTTGCTTTTTATTGTGAACAGGTACCCGGCGTGTTTTTCCGGTTGGGATGTGGGAGAGGTGATGAAGATACTAGCTATCCATTACATCATCCCAGATTTGATTTAGATGAAGTGGTACTGCCTTATGGGGTAGCCATGATGTCGGCCATCGCGCTGAATTTTTTGAAGACAATATAAAATCGGGATTAAGACGCTCAAATGCAGCTGTGTGGCAATATACAACCTTAATGGAGTGGAGTGGACAAGATGAATAGACATAAGTGGTTTAGAGGCGGGATTACGTTACTGATTGCTGCGATGATCGTGGCGGGTTGCGGTACCCAATCCACAGGCGGTAGTAAAGACAGCGCAACATCGACCGACAGTAAAGTACTGACAATTGCTAATGCTACGGATATTGAAAGTTTTGATCCACATAACAATAACAATACGGCGAGTGAAGCCGTTCTGGTTAACGTATTTGACTACTTATTGAAAAATGATAGTCAGCAGAAGAAAGTACCTGGACTCGCTACTTCCTGGGAAAAGGTAGATGATACCACTTGGCGTTTTCATCTGCGCGAAGGGGTAACCTTCCATAACGGTGATCCATTCACAGCGGAAGATGTGAAGTACACGATAGAAAGAGTAGCGAAGGATAACACACTCAAACAAAATTCCTACTTTAAAAATATCAAAGAAGTGAAAGTGGTAGATGAACATACGGCAGACATCATCACCGATGGTCCTGATCCGTTACTGTTGAATCGTTTATCCAAAATGGGAGCTGGCATCTTACCTTCCAAGTATATTGAGAAAAATGGGATAGAGGCATTCCTTAAAAATCCGATAGGTACAGGCCCTTATAAATTTAGCCAATGGATCAAGGATGACCGGGTGGTACTCGTTAAAAACGATAAGTATTACGAAGGTCAGCCCAAATGGGATCAAGTTGTCTTCCGCTCCATTCCAGAAGCCTCTACGCGTGTATCTGAACTGCTCGCAGGCTCGATTGACATTGCATCTGGTATCCCTTCCACGGATATAGAACGTGTTCAAGGCGAAGAGGGTAAAAAAATCGTCAAGGCTCCGATCCAGCGTGTACTGCAATTGATTTTACGTCAAAGTCAGGGCAGTGTTACGGCTGACTCCAAAGTGAGAGAAGCGATAGATCTCGCGATTGATAAAAAAGGAATCGTAGACAGCATCGCAGGCGGTGCTGGGATTGTAACCCGTACTTCCGTTACACCAGGTAACTTTGGTGCCGATCCTTCCTTATATGAGAAAACATTATATGATCCGGCTAAAGCCAAGGAACTGCTGAAGCAGGCCGGTTATGCTGGCGCAGGCCCGACATTGACCCTTTCAGTATCCTCAATATACAAGGAGTATGCCGAGGTCGTAGCCGCCATGTTAAATAAAGAAGGATTCAACATTAAATTGGACGTGCTGGAGCCAAGTGCTTTCAGTGAGCGTTACAGTTCCAAATCTTTCAAAGAAATGTTTATGATCGGCATTGGTAATTCTCTATTTGATGCTTCCAATAACTATAATCGTTACCTGCTGGAAGAGGCTAAAGGCGAAACGGATTATAACAATCCGAAGGTAGAGAAGCTGCTGCAGCATGCGCTGACGAATCTGGATACAGCCTCGCGTGAAAAAGAGTATCAGCAAGTGCAACAGATTTTGGCTGAAGATCGTCCAGCCGTATATTTGTTCCAAATGGAAGGGATTTATGGCACCGGTAACGGTGTGAACTTCCAACCGAGAAGCGATGAAATGTTCTATGCAGAGGATATTACACCTGCTAAATAAAGAAGAGAAATGAACGGGCGGGGACCTCAATGAAGGTTCCTGCCCGTCCTTTTAAAAAAAGCCTGCTGGTTACGGAGGTGACAGATTGAAAACGTATATCGCTAAATCACTGCTTCAGGTTATTCCTGTACTGCTGATTGTCTCCCTTATTGTATTCATCCTGGTGAGGGTAACCGGGGACCCTGTGGCCCTTATGCTGCCGGAAACCGCTACAGCTGAGGATCGTGCAGTGTTAACGCAGGCGCTCGGGCTAGATCAGCCCTTATATACGCAATATATTAAATTTATTGGCAGTGCCTTACAAGGAGATTTTGGTACTTCGTTTCGCTATGGGGAATCGGCTTTGCCGTTAGTATTGGAACGGCTGCCTGCCAGTTTTGAATTGGCAGTAGCCGCCATGATTTTTGCGGTCATCATTGCTGTGCCTTTGGGCGTCATCTCAGCAGTCAAACGGAATACCTTTACCGATTTAATCATTTCCAGTTTATCCGTGGTCGGAAAGGCCATGCCTAACTTTTGGATGGGGATTATGCTCATCTTATTATTTTCCGTCATGTTAGGGATGCTTCCGGTGTCCGGCCGGGGCGGGATGGATCATTTAATACTTCCGGCCTTTACACTGGGTGTCGGCCTTTCTGCACAGATGACCCGACTCATTCGCTCCAGTATGCTGGACATTTTGAATCAGGACTATATTCGAACAGCCCGAAGTAAAGGGATTCTCGAAATCGTGGTTATCGGAAAACACGCTTTCCGCAATGGATTGATTCCGGTCGTTACGATTATGAGCTTGCAATTTACGAGCTTGATCGGCGGTACACTGATTACAGAGACGGTATTTGCTTGGCCGGGTTTGGGACAGTTACTTGTCGTCGCTGTGAATACGCACGACATGGCTATCGTTCAGGCTGCTGTATTTGTGATTGCCTTTATTGTGGTGGTCAGCAATATTTTAACCGATGTCGTTTACCGACTGCTTGATCCAAGGATTAAATACAACTAGAGAGGGGAGGGGGAAACGTGGCAGGCATTCATGATGTACAAGCCCTTGGTCCAGATCTAAACCTGGATGGCAAAAAGCAGACACAACCGTCCGGTATCGGACGTATATGGAAGCAACTGTTACGAAGTAAAACCGGAACGGTCGGTGCAGTGATCTTACTGCTCGTTTGTTTAACGGCATTATGCGCCCCTATGCTGGCCAGTCACAATCCTGCGGAAATTGACCCGCTTAACCGTCTGAAGCCGCCTATGTGGCTGGATCGTGGATTACCGGAACATTGGCTTGGTACAGATAACCTAGGACGAGATATGTGGAGTCGTATCGTATATGGAGCAAGAGTTTCGCTTATCGTCGGTATTGGTGCAGTTCTGGTCTCAGGTACGATTGGCGCAATCCTCGGCCTCCTCGCCGGGTTTTATGGTAAATGGGTGGATGCCACCATAATGAGAGTTGCCGACGCCTTTTTGGCTATTCCGGCTATTCTGCTGATGCTGGTTGTCTTGGCCGTTGTAGGGCCTGGCATGACTACGCTCATTTTCGTCATTGGCGTTACAAATTGGGTTTCTTATACGAGGGTTGTCCGGGGCGAGGTATTGAGTATCAAGGAACGAGACTTTGTTAAAGCAGCCAAGGCGATTGGCTCTAAAAATAGTAGAATTCTGTTGAAGCACATTTTACCGAATGTCCTGTCTTCGTTTATCGTCATTTCCGGTATGAATGTAGCAACGACGATTATTATGGAAGCTTCTCTTAGTTTTCTCGGATTAGGGATTACACCGCCGGCAGTGTCCTGGGGTGGCATGCTGAGCGATGGGAGGCAGTATATAGCCACGAGCTGGTGGGTGGCAACGTTTCCCGGCCTGGCGATTACCATCACAGTTCTGGGCGTCATTTTTCTCGGTGACTGGCTTCGCGACGTGTTAGATCCCCATATGAAAGCGAAAGAATAACAGAAAGCGGGGGATCGGAAAAGATGACCACGAAATTGCTTGAAGTGAATCATTTGAAAACCTACTTTAAAACGGAGGATGGCATCGTTCCTTCGGTCAACGGTGTCAGCTTCACTGTGAATCCAGGTGAAACAGTAGCTATTGTTGGAGAGTCCGGTTCCGGTAAAAGTGTAACCTCCTTGTCTATTATGGGTTTAGTGGCTGCACCAGGTAAAGTCGTGGGCGGGGAGATTCTGCTTGAAGGACGAGACTTGCTCAAATTGTCCAAGGGAGAAATGCGCAAATATCGGGGAAACGAGGTATCCATGATTTTTCAGGAGCCAATGAGTTCGTTGAATCCTGTATTTACGATTGGCAACCAAATCAGTGAGGTCATCCGGCAGCATCAAAAGCTGAGCAAACCCGAAGCACGGCAGAAAAGTATAGAGATGCTGGAAAGGGTAGGTATACCTGGTGCGTCGAAAGTGGTAGGTTATTTCCCACATCAGTTGTCCGGAGGAATGCGTCAGCGGGTGATGATCGCAATGGCCTTGGCCTGCCAGCCAAAACTGCTCATCGCTGATGAGCCGACGACGGCCCTGGATGTAACGATACAGGCTCAAATTTTGAATTTAATCCACAAGCTGAGCAAGGAAGAGAATACAGGCATCATTCTCATTACCCACGATTTAGGTGTCGTCGCGGAAATGGCTGACCGGGTAGTCGTGATGTATGCCGGGGAAGTAGTCGAGGAAGCGGACGTATTTGAATTGTTCGAAAAGCCGGGCCATCCCTATACGATCGGACTGCTTGGATCACTGCCTAAGCTTACAGAACAGAGGGAATGGCTGGATTCGATTCCTGGTACCGTTCCTAATATGATGCAGATGCCGAGTGGTTGTCCATTTCATCCCCGCTGTCCTTACGCCCAGGAACAGTGCACAAGGATTCATCCTGAATTACAGGCCAAGAATCCAGGACACTATGTCAGATGTTTACGGATGGAGGAGGTGTCAGTATGAACGAGATAGCACAGAAAACACCGCTTCTCGAAGTGAATGGGCTTAAGAAATATTTTCCGATGAACAAGGGCTGGTTTTCCAAAAAGAGCGGTTATGTACGGGCGGTTGATGATTTGAGCTTTAAGGTGATGCCAGGGGAAACCTTAGGTATTGTAGGGGAATCGGGGTGCGGCAAATCAACAACAGGACAAATGATTACACAACTGCTAGAACCCACGGCAGGCGAAATTCGTTTTCAAGGACAAAGCCTGTCTGATTTAACGGACGAAGAAGTCCGCAAAGTCAGACGAGATTTGCAATTTGTATTTCAAGACCCGTATTCCTCTTTAAATCCAAGAATGAAGGTTTTTGATATCGTCGCGGAACCGCTTCAGGTACACGGGATTGCTAGAGGCAAGGAGCTTAAAGCTGAAGTTTTTCGACTGTTGGAAACGGTAGGGTTAGGCGCGCATTTAGCGGATCGGCATCCCCATGAATTCAGTGGCGGGCAGCGGCAGCGGATTGGCATAGCGAGAGCACTGGCTATGAAACCGAAGCTCATTGTTTGTGATGAACCTGTATCCGCGCTGGATGTGTCAATTCAGGCTCAGATTTTGAATTTGTTAAAGGAGCTTCAGCAGCAGTTCCAGCTTACCTACATTTTCATCGCCCACGGGTTGCCCTCCGTCAAGCATATTAGCGACCGGATCGCGGTGATGTACTTGGGTAAAATCGTGGAGCTTGCAGATCGTGATGAGTTGTTTGCAAGACCGCAGCATCCGTATACAAAAGCATTGCTTGAGGCAGTGCCTGTTCCTGATCCGAGGCTGCGTAAAGAACGGATAACATTGACGGGGGAAATCCCCAATCCCGCCAATCCTCCTTCGGGCTGTACTTTTCGCACGCGTTGCCCCTATGCACAAGAGATATGCCGACTACAAAGTCCATTGCTCGAAGAGCATACTCCAGGGCATATTGCTGCTTGTCATTTTCCCCTGCATAAGCAGGTGGCTCACGAATAGATGAACTTTTGGAAGTAGTAGGCGTTAACCAAAAAAGGAGGCTACTCATGAATAAACGATCAATTGTACCGGAGGATTTGTACGGATATCAGTGGATCAGTGATCCCACAATAAGCCCCGATGGAACGATTGCCTACGTCAATAAAAGCATAGATCGCCCAAAGAATGACTACCAAACACACATCCGTGTCGTATCCCTTCTTGGGAACGACGATCAGCCGTTGACCGGTGGCCATAAGGATTCGGCTCCAGCTTGGTCACCCGATGGATTACAGCTAGCTTTTTTACGTCTGGCGAATGGAAGCAAACAGCTATGGACGGTTCCGGCTGAAGGTGGAGAGGGACAGCGGCAGACGGAGGTGAAGCGGGGAGTGGGTGCATTCGTCTGGTCACCGGACGGAAAGTATATTGTATTCACAAGTATGGTGAGTATAAACGCTGAGCGGGAAGCCAAGGGGCTTGAGGAATATAGCAAGCAATCAGGTGAGCGGGGGCGTATTGTGGATCGCACCACTCCCAAAGCTGAAGGATCGGGCTGGTGGAACGGTCTATTTAGTCATTTATATGTATTGGAGCTTGAAAACGGCCGGATCACGCCAATAACGTCGGGACCTTGGAATGCATCTTACCCTGTATGGTCCACGGACAGCAAGCAGATTTCCTTCTTGTCCAAACGTGTAAACGACGACAAGAAGGATGCGGACATGCTTTCGTTTTCGGATGTGTATACGATCGATTGCGACGGCGGTAATCTGGTGAAAGTTACGGATTCCAGCTTGGCGATTAGCCAATTTTCGTATGCCCCAGACGGAAAATCATTGACTCTGATCGCCAGTGATCGCATTTATGGAAGTGGTAGCCAGAATCGACTATATACCGTGCCTGTTACGGGGGGAGCCCCGGAACTATTGGTTCCTGAATTAGACATGCAAATCGGCAACTTCGCCTTAAGCGATATGAAATCATTTGGTCCGTCTCCATCTCCGTTATATGCTCCTGCGCGATTGAAGCCAGAAATGTATGTGCTCGGGACGTTGCAGGGTGCTGTTCATATATACCGCATCACAATGGACGGGAATGTTCAAGCGGTGACTGGCGGAAGTGATAGAGATATCTATCAGTACACGCTATCTGCTGACGGCCGCTATTTGGTTTTTGCTGCACTTGATGCGGACCGGCCTGGCGAGCTGTATCAAATGAATCTGGAGACAGGAGAAGAGAAACGACTTACGCACCATAACGACGATCATATGGCTTCCTTGCAAGTGAGTTCACCAGAGATGTTTTGGTTTGAGGCTTCGGATGGCTTCAAGGTACAAGGATGGATTTTCAAACCAGCCGGAATGGTTCCGGGGGATCAGGTTCCTTTGATCTTACAAATTCACGGCGGACCCCATGCGATGTATACCGGCACGTATAGTCATGAAATGCAGACGCTTCTGGCACAGGGATATGCCGTGCTCATGACCAATCCGCGCGGCAGCTTCGGTTATGGTCAGGATTTTGCTCAGGCCTGCCGGGGGGACTTTGGGGGAGGAGATTATCGTGATCTGCTGGACGCCTTGGACTTTGCGCTGAACCAGTTTGATTGTATAGATGAAACCAGGCTCGGGGTGGCTGGCGGCAGTTATGGCGGCCTGATGACCAACTGGATCATTTCTCATACGAACCGATTTCGAGCTGCCGTTACACAGCGCTGCATCTCCAACTGGCTCTCCTTCTATGGCTTGAGCGATATTGGTATTTCCTACACAGAGGGAATCGTTGGGGCTAACCCGTGGGAAGATCCTGAGCTACTCTGGTCCAAATCCCCACTGGCACATGTAAATAGCATTGAAACTCCGTTGCTGATTTTACACGGTGAGGAAGATCTGCGCTGCCCTGTTGGCCAAGGGGATGAGTTGTTTACAGCCCTTAAGCGGTTGGGTAAAATAACACGCCTCATTCGATATCCCGGGTCCAATCATTCATTGCTAAAGAGCGGTAAACCGTCCCTTCGTGTGGATAACTTTGAACAAGTGGTGGCTTGGTTCAATTCCTACTTGAGTAAAGGAGTAGACTCCAATGAGTAAAGCGCAATTGTCAATACCAGTGGCCTTTCTGATCGAGAACTTACGTACGAGTGGTGAACCGAAAGACGTCATCATTGAATGTATCAAAAAACAGGATTTCACTCCTTTGCTCGATAAGGTTAAAGAAAAAACAATGGATTTCAAAGAACGTTGTCAAACGGCAGAAGACATAGGGGACGAGTGGGAAGAAGCGATCCTTAGTGGTTATGAATTTAAGTTTTTACACATCAATGGATTGAAAAGGCTGCTTTATTTTCGTTTTGATCGAGCCATAGATCGCGATTATGAGCAGGATGGGATCACGTTGAAGAATCTGTATCTTGATCCTCTCGAAATCGATACTTTGCAAGGACTCATCGGCAGACAGTGGCAGGTGATTGCTGATGACAATGAAGCTGCTGGTAACGTGCAGAGGAGAGTTAGCATTAAGCTTTTATACCGAAATGAAGACAATTCTTAAAAAGCAAATAGTATTTAATGCCCAAACGTACAAATGATGTTGCCCATGTGTACGTTTTTTTCTTTTTGTTTTTTTGTAAAATAATATATAAATGATTTCTGTTCAAACTAAATGGACCAGGCCCTCATAGGGGCATTGTCTCTAATAAGTTGAAAAGCCGAATTCAGAATTGTAGGAGGGAATTATGAACGATGAATTCAATGTACAGGTCCAAAATCTTGATCCGGAAATAAGTGAAAGTGAAGGTGAATTTGAGAAGAAAGATATTTCAAAAGTATTAACTATAATATGGATTTTTATAATTTATAGTGAGTCTGTCATTCTTCAACATTTGTCTAGTGGTCTAAATCTGCCGCAAAGTGTCTTATTCACTGTAATCATCATATTGCACATCCTCTTGTACTTGCATGCTCATAGAGTTGCAAAATATTTTTCATGGGCTTATTTTGTTGTGCAAGGGGGATTGATCTTTTCAAGTGGATTTCTTCTACCTGACAGTTTTTCGATTGTACTGGTTGGGTTAATGCCAACTTTGGTGGGTCAGAGTATAGGTATTTATTATAAGCCGCTTAAGGTCATTCTTGTATTTTTGATCTCCTATGTACTTTTTTGTGTGGCTGTGGTCTGGCATAATGATGGCAAGCAATTTGTGTTGTTCATCCCGCTATTTTTTCTAATTGCAGTTGTTATAGTAGCTTATGTCATTCTTTTTCTCAAACAAGTCCAAGCACGAATCCACACGCAAAATGTTCTTAAGGAACTTGAAATCGCACATCAAAAGGTCGAAGAACTTACAATTGCTAACGAACGACAACGGATGGCCCGTGATCTTCATGATACGCTGGCTCAAGGGCTTGCTGGGCTAATCATGCAACTTGAAGCCATTGATGCCCATCTGACAAAAGGAAGTACGCAAAGAGCTCAGGAGATCGTCCAACAATCGATGTCACAGGTGCGTAGAACATTGTCTGATTCGAGACGAGCTATAGACAATCTGCGCTCGAAAACCATCTCGGAAGTTGATTTTGCAGAAGCAGTGCAGGAAGAAATACAGCGATTTACAATGGCAACGAGCATTCGTGTAGTACGAAACATCAAAATTAAAGCTTCAGTTCCCAGACTGTTGTTCGAACATGGATTGTTTATTATAAGTGAGTGTTTAACCAACGTAGCGAAGCATTCACATGCTAATAATGTATGGATTAATATTTTCGATAACAAAGGCAAGATTGAAATCGAGATTCGCGATGATGGAAAGGGATTTGATACGGATATTATTGCCAAGCAAACAGGACATTACGGAATAATAGGTATACATGAACGTGTGCGGATGCTGGGTGGAAAAATCAATATCAGCAGTATATTTCAAGAAGGTACAGCTATAAAAATAGAGGCGCCTCTTACTAAAGGAGACCTATCATGAAATACAAGATTTTAATCGTCGACGATCATTGGGTAGTTAGAGAAGGATTAAAGCTGGTGCTGGAGACCAATGACAGTTATGAAGTTATTGGTGAAGCCGGAGAAGGTGCAACGGCTCTTAAATTGATCGAAGAACTTCAGCCGCATGTCATATTGTTGGATTTATATATGCCACAAATGAGTGGTTTGGAAACCATGAAAGCCCTCAGAGAAAAACAAAATGAAACACCAGTCATTATCCTGACGACCTATAACGAAGATGATTTAATGATTAAGGGACTCTCTTTGGGAGCAAAAGGATATTTATTAAAAGATACCAGTCGAGAAAACTTATTTCGCACTATTGAGTCTGCGCTAAGGGGTGAAACGCTGCTTCAGCCAGAAATAACAGCAAGGGTATTTGCTGCCACGAATAAGAGAGAAGCTGAGATAGAGTCACACGAAAGAAACTTAGTTCTGACTGATAAGGAAAAGCACATATTAAAGTCTGTTGCACATGGTTATAAAAGTAAGGAAATTGCGTTTGATATGGGAATTTCCGAGCGTACCGTAAAGGCACATTTAACGAATATTTATAACAAGCTTGGTGTTGATTCCAGATCCGAAGCCGTTGCCGTTTCGTTGGAACGTGGTATTTTACAGCTTTAGAAATAATAACTGAAAATATGTTATTTATTTGCCCAGTCGTACATAAGGTGCTTGCCCCTTTGTACGATTTTTTTGTTTGTTCATTGTTATAACATGAAAAAAGGATGAAAAAGTTTACTTGACCCACGGGTTGCTGATAGCACCTTTAGAAGAGAGAATCAGAGAGGATGACATTAGTTGAAGAGAAAAGAAATCAGGATAATGATTGCAGGGGTTGCATTAGCCTTAGTAGCTTCCGGTTGCTCCAGTGCATCGGAGAACACTGTAACAGAAGCCAGTCACCCGGTAAAAATTGAGAAACTTGCAATGAAACCTTTGGCCAATGATTTTAATTTGGCGGGAACATTGCAGGCAAGTAATGAGGCCAATGTTTCCTTTGAAGCGGATGGACGTATATTGAACACCATGGTCGAGGTTGGAGATTCAGTAGAAAAAGGGAGTGTCCTTGCGAAGTTAGATACATCTGCTTATCAGCTACAGCTGGATCGGGCAAAGGCAACCATGGAAAAGGCAAAGGCTGGTGTTAGCCAAGCGGAGGCTTCTGTTCAATCGGCACAGGCGGGCATTCATAGTTCACAATCCCAGGTCAATGCGGCCCAATCCAAATTGCAGGAATTGAACAATGGCGCCAAAAAGCAGGAGATTGCACAGTCTCAAAATGCGGTTACTGCAGCAACCAATACTTACAATAAGAAAAAGGCAGATGCAGCCCGGACGCAAAGTCTGTTCCAGGCAGGTGCAGCATCATTGACAGAAAATGAGAGTGCACAGCTAGAATTAACAAATGCGCAAAAAAGTTTAAGCGACGCACAAGAGCAATTGTCCCTTTTGCTTGCGGGAGCCTCTCAGGAACAGCGTGCCCAAGCTTCGGCCGGCGTAGATCAGGCCAGGGCAGGGCTGGAATCGGCTAGGGCTACTAGGCAACAAGGGCTAGCCAGTAAAGCTCAGGCGCAGGCTACCTATGAGGATGCATTGGCTGCTTATGAACAGTCAGCCTTGTCACTGAAAAAAGCTACTTTAACCTCCCCAATCACAGGTGTTGTGATTGAAAAAAAGATATCTGATGGTCAACTGGGCTCCAGCGGGAGTGAGGCATTTGTTGTCGGAAATATCAAGACTTTAAAAGTACTCCTCCCCGTACCGGACAGTGAAATCTTATCGTGGAAGAAAAACCAAAAAGTAAATATATCTCTCTATGATGAAATTAGAACAGGGACCGTTACTCAGATCTATCCATCGACTAACTCCAAAACGGGAAGCATCAATGTGGAAGTTAGCATTCCCAATCCCGAACTGAATTGGAAACCTGGTCAAGTCATCAGCGCATCTAAAAGCATGAATCAAAACGAAGCACTTTTAGTGCCCGTAGAGGCCGTAATTAGTACGGGAAATGACCCTTATGTCTTTAAAGCTATAAATGGAAAGGCCGTTAAAACAGTAATTAAATTGGGGAAAGTGACTAATAATCAGCTTGAAGTTGTCTCTGGACTACAGGCAGGCGATCAAATCGTTACGCAAGGAGCAGGAACCTTATTTAATGGTGATTTAATTGGGAATGATGTACTTGGGAAATCGGAGGAGTCGTCCGAATGATTAAATATATCGTTAAAAAACAAAAAATTACACTCATTTTCTTTGGCATGTGCATTGTGCTAGGGCTCTACAATTTTACATCGTTACCTAAACAAGAACAGCCCGATGTTATTCCCTTGTCAGCCAGTGTTACAACCATCTATCCGGGCGCCTCACCCGAAAGAATCGAGCAAACCATTACTAAGGTCATGGAACAGAAAATTAAAGCCGTACAAGGTGTCAAAACGATTTCTTCCACTTCATCTAAAGGCCAATCCAGTATAACTGTAGAAGCTTTTGAAGATGCGGACCCGACAAAGGTGTGGGCTGATCTTCGTACAAAGGTACAGGATGCACAGTCCGAGCTTCCAGATGATGCGATGCAGCCCATTATCAATGATAGCATGACAAGCTCTTTCATTGGTTCATATGCAATTACTTCTGATAAAATTGAGAATTTATACTCGTTAAATGAATTGATGAACAAATGGAAGGATCAATTAAAAACGGTTTCGGGTGTTTCGCAAGTTAATATTCAAGGAATACCAGATCAAGAAGTACGAATCAGTTTAGACACACAAAAGATGCAACAATATAACATCTCCTGGGAGCAGGTTGTTCAAGCAATCAAAAATGAGAATGAAAGAGTTCCTACAGGTAGTATGGATTTCAATGAGCGTACTTATCAGCTGACGGTAAATGCCTCTACCGATCCATCCATTCTAAATAACGTCCAGATTTCAAGCAATGACGATGGATTCCCGATATCTCTGAAAGATGTAGGGACAGCCTCACTTGTTTTTAAAAAAGCAGCTAGTTATACGTATGTGAATAACAAGCCTGCTATTTCGATCAGTGTGAGTGGAGATACAGGCACAGACGTGCCAACAGTATCTAAAGCGACTACAGCCAAAATCAATGAACTTGTGAGCAGTTTGCCGAAGAATGTACATTTTGAGCTGCTTTTTGCGCAAAATGATCGAGTAGATGAAATGTTTGGAAACCTGACCAAAGAGATGATCATCGCTATTATATCGGTCATTGTGATATGTACATTAGGTTTAAATTTGCTGACTTCTGCATTTGTGGCCTTAGCCATTCCTGTTTCCATCGCCATCGGCTTTATTTTCTTGCCCACAACAGGAATCACGCTGAATCAAATTTCAGTCATCGGATTAATCATCGTGCTAGGAATATTGGTTGATGATGCCGTCGTGGTCAATGACAATATTGAACGCCGGCGCACTGAATTTGGGGAAGATGCTACGGAGGCAGCCATTAAAGGAACGAAAGAGGTTTCCTTATCAATCATTACAGCTACACTAGCTACGGTTGCAGCATTTGCCCCGCTTTTATTCCTGCCGGGCACCATTGGTGACTTTATTAAACCGATACCTACCGTTATTTCGTTAACGATGCTGGCTTCCATGATTATGTCATTAACGATCATTCCTATTTTCCGTCAATGGTATGATCAACGTCGTAAAGGAAAAGAGAATAGTAGGACAGTTAAGCCACCTGGACTTCTGGGGAATCAAATCCAGTCTCTATCCAATGTGTACTCTAAAAACTGGATGCCAAGAATACTGCGACGCCCACTTTTAACAGCGCTTATTGGTCTTATGATGGGTACAGCAGCTTATGGACTACTTGCTGTTGTTCCCATTGAATTATTTCCGGATTCCGATCAAGCGGATGCCACGATCAGTGTAACAATGCCAGAAGGAACATCGTTGCAGGCAACCAATCAGGTTATTAACGAGATTGGCATGTGGGTCAAAAAACAGCCAGAAACAGAGCGGTTGGCGGCAACGGCAGGTGGAGGAGCGCCTCAGCTGTACAGCGATGTTGCAGGTGGTCACGGCTCTGGGGGAGCGGTAAACGGCCAAATTGCTGTCGTTGGAAAAGAAGGGCTATTTGATCTCAAAAAAACAGTGGATAACTGGACCCATACGCTACAAGCTAAATATCCATCTGCATTAATCAGCATTCGTGTTCCCCAATTAGGTATTCCGGTCGGCAGTGCGGTGTCTATCCGTATTAAAGGAGAAGACATTGATAAGCTGCAAAACATGACAACTAAAGTCAAAGAAATTGTTGCGGGAACCCCCGGAGCTGTAGATGTGACCGATAATATGGGTATGCAAAGCTATAATCTGAATTTCCAAATCAATCAGCAAGCCTTGGATAAATATCAGGTTAGCTATTCCGATTTAACGCGTACCTTGCTATTAATGGGTGACGGTGTGAATGTAACGGATTTTGATACGGGTAAGGAATTGCTTGATATAAATGTATATATGAACAAACCAAACAATGATCCTGAGGTATTATTCCAACAATTAAGCGTGAACAATTCGGCAAGGGAGCAAATCCCCTTATCCCAATTAGCCACGATGAAACCGGACTTTTCCATCCAGCAAATCCACCGCTATGATTTGGAACGGACGGTAACAATCTCATCCGATGCAAATGGGCGTACAGCTACAGAACTCACTCAGGACATCCGTAGCAAACTTACCAATACACAGTTTGAGCCAGGCTACACATGGGAGATGGGAGGGGAAACATCCGCGCAGTCCGATATGTTTAAGGATTTGGGCAAATTAGCTGTGATTGTTATTTTTCTTATTCTCCTCTTAATCACCATGCAGTTTTACTCGGTTTCCACACCGCTAATTATTATGACCACTGTTTATCTGGCAGCGGCAGGAGGAATCCTTGGAAGTTTTATTTCAGGGATGCCCATTGGATTCATGAGTATTATGGGTATCATTTCACTTGCTGGTATCGTCGTGCGTAACGGTATTGTGTTAATAGAGTTTATTGAAGATGCGCGGCGTGAAGGCGCTGATTTAACAGACGCGATTCTAATGGCATGCTCTGCCCGTTTCCGTCCGATCTTGCTTACTTCGCTAACTGCGATTGTGGGTATGATCCCCATTGCCACAATAGGGGAGATCTTGTTCAAACCGTTGGCAACGACCATTATTTTCGGACTGATTTTTTCAACTATTTTAACATTGTTTGTAGTTCCGACTCTGTATATGGTCGTAGCTCATCTGAAGCTGAAACGGAAGCATAAGAAGGAAAAGGCTATAAATAGCGATAGCTCAATGACCTTGTAGGTAAATATAGAAAAGAATATACTTCATTTTTTCTTTAATAATGCGGAATCGTACATTAGACGAGTGTCTTAATGTACGATTTTTTCTTTTGTGATTATTATTTCATTGACAGAGTCCACAAAAATCATTACTATAATTGTTGCAAAAGTCCACTAAATTGGGGGAGTTATGATCAATATAGATGCTAATATGATAGCGGATATGAGGCGTTTTAATCGGTTCTATACGAATATACTGGGTGTTTTAGATAGACATGTGCTGGATAGCGGATATTCCTTTACCGAGGCCCGTGTCATTATAGAGATCGGGTTGATCGAGCCATGTATTGCGAATACTCTAGTCGAATCTCTTAAAATTGATCGCAGCTATATGAGTAGGATCATTGCTAAATTTTGCAAAGAGGGCTTTCTTGTTAAGGAAAATTCAACGTTGGATAATAGAACAAATCTGATTCGTTTGACTCCTAAAGGAAAGGAGTTCTATAACCAACTGAATGAAAGGTCTGATGAACAAATTCTAAAATTAGTTCAAGGACTTTCAGAAGAAGAGATAAAGGAATTACATGCTTCTATGTTGTTAATTCAGAAGAAATTGGATAATTTGGAGAGGATACAGAATGATACGATTTGAATGCGACTATACCGAAGGTGCCCATGAGCGCATATTAAAGCGACTACTGGAGACTAATGATGAACAAACTCCAGGTTATGGTGTGGACGATCATTGTGAAAAAGCCAGAGCATATATTAAAGAAGCATGTGACTCCCCAAATGCGGATGTACACTTTTTGGTTGGAGGTACACAGACCAATACCACCGTCATTTCTTCTATTCTGCGTCCACATCAAGGCGTCGTTGCGGCAGTTTCTGGACATGTTGCGGTTCATGAAACCGGAGCGATTGAAGCTACTGGACATAAAATACTTACTTTGCCAAGCGGGGATGGGAAGATCCGGGCCGAGCAGGTACAAGATTTGTATGACGCTCACTGGAATGATGCCGCTCCTGAGCATAGTGTACAGCCAGGTATGGTTTATATTTCCCAACCTACTGAGAATGGAACGATCTATAGTAAATCAGAGCTGGAAGCATTAAGTAGAGTCTGTCAAGAGTGTGGTTTACCACTGTTTATAGATGGAGCCCGATTAGGCTATGGCTTGGTGGCCGAAGATAGCGATGTATCTTTAGCAGATATAGCGAAGCTATGCGATGTATTTTATATTGGTGGGACCAAAATTGGAGCCTTGATGGGAGAAGCAGTAGTCATTCTAAATGATACATTGAAAAAAGATTTTCGATATATGATCAAGCAAAAAGGAGGACTGCTGGCTAAGGGAAGAATGTTGGGCATTCAATTCGAAACTTTGTTTGAAGACGGTTTATACGTTGAAATTTCCAAACACGCTATAGATATGGCCATGCTGCTTCAAAACGGATTATCTGAGCAAGGTTTTTCTTTTCAATACCGTTCTACAACCAATCAGCAGTTTCCGATTTTATCAGATCGTATACTAAAGGCATTGAGTGAAAAATATACTTACTCCTTTTGGGAAAAGGTTGATGATACACATAGTGCTGTTCGATTCTGTACCAGTTGGGCTACAAAGAAAGAAAATGTTGAAATGCTGATTCAGGATATTAAAGCATTGCGATAAAGGTCATAGAAAGAGTAATTTATAATTTTAAAGATGTAGAATGACTATGTAATAGCCATACTTCGTTGCATGCATTGCAGCGAAGTATGGTTTTTTTTGTGCATTTTACTTATTCCAAAGCGGCTTGTCTTTAGTTCCATGAAAGAGCAAGTGGATATAAAAATGGAAAAACAAGACAAGAGCGGAGGTATAAAATCGGCGTCTAATTCTTTACACTGAATATCTACCGAACCTGCTTGCGGTACTGAAGAGGGGAGAGCCCAGTTATTTTTTTAAAGATTTTATTAAAGTGGGAAGCATGGCCGAACCCGACATCCTCTGCAATATGCTGGATTTTGTCCTTGGTGGTTCGAAGTCTTGTTTGGGCCGCTCTGACCCTCACTACGCGGATGTATTCGCTGAAATGAAAACCAGTCAACTTTAGAAAGATACGGCTTAGGTAAGCTGGACTAATGAAAAAGCAGGCGGCCACTTGTTCGAGAGTTAACGGTTCATTGTAATGATCCTGAATAAAAGAAGAAATTTCCGTGATTTTCTGATGCATGGGATGAGAGGAAACAGGTTCACTACGCTCAATCGCTTCCGATCGGTGCACCAGGATCAGCATTTCCAGCAGTAAATGCTGTACGCAACGGTCATGCAGAGGCTGCTTATTCCTGCATTCGGTATTCATCTGTAGGAATAAACGTTCAACCTCCACTTGCTCTCTCGCAGGTAAGCGAAGCAACGCGGATTGCTGATACGGCGGCAGGTCAAGAATGTCATGATCCTGCTGTGGGAGAAACGTCGGAGAAAAATGAATCAAGATGCGCTCTGTTTCCTGCAATTGCGTACTGGCGGTAGAGTGCAAGTCATGAGGAAGGATGAATATCAGATCCCCCTTGCGAGCGGTGTATACCTTGCCATTCATAAAATAGATGCGTTCGCCTCGCAGTAAGAGATACAGCTCATAGTTCTCGTGGACATGAGGCCGGGGCATAACTGTGAAACCGGTACGATAGATGTGATGAATGGAAAATTGTTGTTCGCCAATGACATATTTATCTTCTTTCATTTCATTCATGTGCTTCTTCCTTTACAAATTAAGATAAGTAAGCGCATTCATATACCAACAGTATATATGACAACCTGCCAATGATAAAAGCAGAAAAGATTGATGAAAGGAGGTGAAGGCGCTTCTGAACGTCTCGGATCGTGTTTTTATAAAAATATGCGCTGATGTGGAAGAAAATCTTAGGGAGGAAACAGAATATGAGCAAGCAGCGTACATGGAAAAAGGTGCTATGTAATGTGGTTGTGGGTTCATTGTTGTTGACCTTGTGCCCACCACTAATCCAAGCGGAGACTGCGGTAGGAACAGAGATCGCAAAGGTGGCAAAAGTGGCGACGGATATTCCGGCGTTTCCGGGGGCTGAGGGTGGCGGTAAATATGTTACCGGTGGACGCGGAGGTGAAGTGTATGAGGTTACCACGCTGGCAGACTACAGCAAAGGGGAACAGATAATACCCGGATCTCTTCGCGCAGCGGTCAGCTCCGATAATCGGACGGTCGTATTCCGGGTGGGTGGAACGATTCATCTCAAGGAGCCACTTAAAATCTTGGGAAACAACCTGACGGTTGCTGGTCAGACAGCTCCTGGCGACGGTATAACTGTAAGCGATTACACAACAGGGATTGATGCAGATAACGTCATTCTCCGTTACCTGCGTTTCCGATTGACCGATCGTTACCCCAGTGAGGATGACGCGTTAGGGGCCAGATACCATAAAAACATAATGATTGATCACTGTTCCTTTAGCTGGTCGGTAGATGAGGTACTGAGCCTGTATGACAACGTCAATACAACGGTACAATGGTCCATTGCGTCCGAAAGTATGCTAATGACCACGCACCAGAAAGGTCGCCACGGCTATGGCGGCATATGGGGCGGACGAAATTCCACCTATCATCATAACTTGTTGGCTCACAATGCAAGCCGTAATCCGCGTTTTCCAACCGATAAAAAACAAATCGACGCTGTGGAAATGACCAATAATGTCATTTATAACTGGGGATTTTTCTCTTCATACGGCGGCGGTGAAGGATCGTATAATGTGCTAAATAACTATTATAAGTATGGCCCCAACACATATCAGGACGTTCGCGGTCAAATCTTTGTGGACGTGGGTAGTAAAAAATATAAAACACGCATCTTTATTGGTGGTAACTACATGTACGGCAATGACTCGGTTACAAAAGACAACTGGCAGCTTGGAACATCCATTGGGTCAATTATTGATCCTTCCACCCGTTTGGCGGAGCCGATTGAAGTTAGAGGGGAATACGACAACGGAATCTCACCGGATGCGTATGGTCCATATCAAGCGACAGATGCACAAACCGCATATACTGAGGTGCTTGCCGGCTCAGGAGCCACGCTGCCAAGAAGAGATGCGGTGGACGCTCGAATTATGAATGATGTGAAGAATGGAACGGGTGCGTTTATTAACTCTCCGCGTGAAGCAGGGTGGATTTATGACGATTATAACGTAACGACGACGGAGCTTTCTGACAGTGACCATGATGGAATGCCGGATGAATGGGAACGTGCCAATGGGCTGGACCCCAATAATGCAGATGACCGTAACGGTCAGGGGATTGCCGGCACAGGGGCGTATGCTCATTTTGCCAAGGGTTATACGAATCTTGAGGTCTATTTAAATGATCTTATTGAGAAGCTGTCGAATGGAAATGAGGTGGATAATCCAGAGGCAGTCGTTCAGGTGTCGGATGCAGACGGACGTCCACTAAAGCATAACGATATTTTGGAAGCAGGCCGGGATACAACCATAACAGCAACAGCCAAGGACAAAGATGGTATTGCTCACGTTGAATTTATCATTGACGGCAAACTTGCTGGTAAAGTAGAGACCGCGCCTTATCATCTCGATTGGAATCATGTAACAGACGGTACCCACAATATTATTGTACGGGTGACCGACCGCAAGGGGACTGCTACATTCTCCAACCCTCTTACCATTCACGTCAATACGACTGCGCCATCGGGAAGTTGGCTCAGCGAAGAGATTGGCTCTGAGGGCAACGATGGTTATATAAAAGGGCATACTCAGGTCTTAAAAGAAGATGCAAGCGGCAGCAGCATACGACTGAAGTCAGCGGGAGACGTGGACGGTAAGGCTGATCTTTTCCATTATGCTTATCAAAAATGGGAAGGTGACACTGAAATTACAGCCCGTGTGGAACAAATTACCCCGGTGGATGATAATGCCGAAGCGGGTGTAATGATTCGTGAATCGCTGAAGCCTGGATCAAAAATGGCTTTTATGTCTTTAGCATTTGTTAAATATGGCAAACAGGGTATTCTTATCAGTCGTGATCAAACCGATGGTAAGACGAAACGTGCGTCAATGGAGGCTTTTATTACAACGCCGTATTCGGTTCGTCTTGTACGACAAGGACAAAAGGTTACCGGCTGGGTATCCGCAGATGGTGTGACAAACTGGGAGAAGGTTGGTGAAACTGTTATAGATGTGCCGAATAATCAGCCGCTATTGATCGGGTTGGCTACCGATGCATCCAAACAACAAAACGATGTATGGAATTACAATACGTCGGAATTCAGCAATGTCACCATCCGCAACCTGACAGACTCAGGAGGAACTCATCCCACTAGTGTGGTGGTAGCGACCTATGGCCCTGCTGACTTTAGATCTCTTCAGGCAGCTATTGACGCAGTCCCTGACGACAGCAACACAAGGACAGTTATCCATCTCAAAAACGGTACGTATCGTGAAAAAATAAAGGTGAATTCCTCCAAAAAAAATCTGAGCATTATCGGAGAAGATCGCGACAAAACGATCATCTCTTTTGATGATACGGCCAAAACCGTGGTGGACGGAAAAGAATTAGGAACAAGCAACAGCTATACAATGCGTGTGCAAAGTCCCGATTTTGTGTTGGAGAATGTCACGGTTGCCAATACAGAAGGAACCGGGCAGGTGCAGGCTGTAGCGTTATATGCCGAAGGCGATCGTGGTAAGTATCACAATGTCAAAATTACTGGCCTACAGGATACGTTGCTTGTGAACCGTGGCAGACAGTATTTCAAGGACAGCTACATCAGTGGCAGTGTAGATTTTATATTTGGCAATGCACCTGCCGTGTTTGATAATTCGATCATACACAGCCTGCGTGCTGGATATGTGACAGCAGCTTCAACAGAAGAGAACAAGCCGGGCTTTGTATTTATTCAATGTCGTCTGACAACAGAAAATGGCTTGACAGGCAAGGTGGATCTCGGACGGCCATGGCGCCCTAACGCTCATGTTACTTTTTTGAAGACCTATATGGATGACCATATCAAGCCGGGCGGCTGGAACAATTGGGGCAAGGAATCCAATGAGCAGACCGCAAGATTTGGAGAGTTTGACAACTTTGGGCCAGGTGCAGAAAGTAGCGGGCGTGTACCTTGGGCCAAACAGCTTACCGCCGATGAAGCAAGCCAGTACACCGTTGAAGCTGTTCTGAGCGGGACAGATCATTGGGATTGGCGTCTTTAAATTTGATGTTCAATGGTTAAGCGGGGCAAGCGCTTCTAGCGTTCAGCCTCGCTTATTTTTATAGTTTGGGTAGAGGATAAATACTTAATTTTCGGTGTTGAAAATACTTGTTTATATGGTAAATGTTTGCTATGTTAAAAGTGCATTTATTTCAAATTGTAATTTATTATTGATTTGGAGGTGTAAGGTATGGCACGTGTGTTAGTAGTGATCACGCCTGCTGAAGGCCATGTTAATCCGACACTAGGATTAGTGAAAAGGTTGGTAGACAGTGGGGAGGATGTTGACTATGTGTGTACGGAAGAATATCGTACGAGAATTCAACAGACAGGAGCACAGATGATAACCTACCCTTTTGTTGATGATGCTTTTTCTAAAGACTCTGATTTAAAGCCAGCAGAATACAAACATCATTATCAATTTGTGTACATGATGGTAAAAGGTATGATTCTTCCGATTATTCCAGAGGTTTTGAGAGTTATTGAAAACAGAACCTATGATTATTTAATCTATGATTCTTTGATGGGTTGGGGAGGCACGATTATTGCAGAGAGGCTAGGAATCCCTGCTGTGTGCTCTATCGCTTCTTTTGCTTTCGTAGAGCCATTGGGATCGGGGCAAGGCATGAATGACAATGATCCAGAGGTAAAAAAGTTGTACACGGCTACGATGCAAATAACGCATCAACTAGCTAAGGAGCTTCAGGTTGACGCTCCGGCTATAGAAGAGATTGCTCCTCATGGCGGGCGCTTAAGAATAGTTTATACAAGCCGCTATTTTCAACCGCAAGCCGAAAAACTGGATCACAGTTTTATTTTTACAGGTCCTTCTATTGTACCGCGTAAAGATGCTCCATCTTTCCCGTTCGAACAACTTCGTGTTCTGCATCCACAGGCGGTTTATATTTCAATGGGTACTATTTTGAATAAAGACTTGGAATTTTATAAGCTTTGTTTTGCAGCATTTCGCGATTTGCCTGTGCAGTTTGTGCTGTCTTCAGGCAATTATACAGACATGGAGCCATTGGCCCCGTATATCCCTGACAATTTTATAATCAAGCCTTATATTCCGCAATTGGAAATGCTTCAGCATGTGGACGCTTTTGTTACACATGCGGGGATGAACAGTACAAGTGAAGCCCTGTATTACAATGTGCCGCAGGTCATGATTCCTTTAACATCGGATCAGCCGATCGTAGCCAGTCGGGTGCAGGAACTGGGAGCGGGTGTTGTTGTGGATAAAAATGAGCTTACACCCGCTAGTTTGAGAGCTGCCTTATTAGAGGTATTGAGTCATCCAACCTATAAAGAACAGGCTCACGTGATCGGCGAATCATTACGCCAGGCTGGTGGGTATAGACATGCGGCAGATACAATTATGAGTCATTTCTCCACCATAGAAAAATAAGGCGCAGTCTTATATACTGTGATTCCTTTCTTTTAAAGCAGCAGATTTTTCAAACTCTAATTTCTTTGAAATCGCCAGAAGACCAAGGGAGCAGATGATTAGGGCCAAACATACCCAATAGGTGTTCCGGTAACCAATCCATTGAGCGGTTAATCCGCCCATCAAGCTCCCCACCAGTCTTCCAATGGTTGTCGCATTGGAATATAGCGTCGATGCGTACCCTGGCAGAGAGGGCAATAAATCCTGCATGTAACTAATGCCAATGGCAGAAATCACTGCAACAAAGAAGGCTAGAAGAAGTTGCCCCACGAATAGCTGCCACATCTCCGTAGACATAAGGACAAGGATATAATAGACAACTCCTGTTAATGCCCCTAAAAATACAAGCAAACGGTTGGAGTATTTAGCTGCTAGTACGCCTAGCATGAGCATCAAGGGTATTTCTAAAATTGCGCAAATACTAGATACTAGAGCAACGTCACTCGTGTCACCTTGTAAATTGTGAATGATGAACAAGGAAATATTTAAACTGTTCATCCAGTGAGACGTATAGAGCAGAGTAAGAACTAAAAAGGGGATCAGAATCTCAACATTTTTATGTAATGTAATGTGATGAAGTGAAAGTTGATTCTTATGTTTAAGCTGAGCGGGAGGCTGCTTGATAAAAAAGAATAAAAGAACAGCAATAAGAACAAAAATAGAGGTCGTTCCCATAAAGATACCCTTAAAGCCCGTATGTGCAATCAAAAAGGAACCAAAAAGCGGCCCGGTAATAAAGCCAAGAGAAAACATAGACCGAAGCGTTGAATTAGCAAAGGCGTGATCCGCAGATTTACTGCGATCTACTGCTTCACGTGCACTGGCAAATAACTGCGGCATCCCAGGAGCACCAATGGCCGTAAAGATCGTCATATAAACAAAAAGTACATAAAAATTTTGGATTACAAGATATCCTGCAAATGCTGTGGCATTAAATAACGTACAAATAACTAAAATTTGTTTACGATCTAATCCGGTGTCAGAACGTTTGGCAATCAGAGAGCTTATCCATATGCCACAAATTAAAGTCACAGCTGTAAATACACCAAAGGTCCCCACAGATACGCCAAGTGTACTTGTAAAATATACAGCTAAAAAAGGTGCGCTGATGGATATAGCCATACCTTGCAATAACATGCAGATCATGAACAATGGGTAGTTAGGGATAACAAAAAGATTCTGAATACGCTTTAGCATTTCATTTTTACACTCCTTCCGAATACATATCAATCCCAACAAACTATATATGACTTTAGCATAATTTGTATATTTACACGTTGTAAAATATTATATATTATTTTTCACTTTGATGAGCAGGTCAATATACAGGCGAAGATACAGTAACAGGCTAAGCGTCAAACCCTCCACACCTTCAACTACTAACCTAGCTATGAGATCATGAGATTAACCTGAATACGGAGGGTAACTCATGAATGCCAAAGAACAACGCAGACAAGGTTGGCACACACGTATCGCAGCCTATCGGGCAAGTGGCCTCACGATGAAAGCTTTGTGCTCCGCAAATCATCTGGACCGTGCTCCTTATACTTCTTGACCCATTGGTATACTTGATGATAGGAAACCTGATACTGTTCCGCTATGATGGCTAGTTTCTCAATCGCATTGTATGCGTTCTTCTTAGACAAAGGAAAACTCCCCTTCAAGTAGCGGTTTATTTATTAAACCTGCCTACTTGAAGGGGAGCATATCAAAAGCGGTAGCCTGTTCCGTAATTTAGAATAGCGAGGTTACGAACTTCACCTCCGGAAAGCGGCTATCCGGTCCTTTCATTAAGATTCCGCCTTGATTTTTCAGATACCTATCGAAGAAATCCAGCATATAGGCATTGATAACGGAGTTCGCTCTTTCGGGCGCAATCTTTCCTGTAATGCCCAGCATTTCGAAAATCGGAGAAATGAACTGTACGTCGGCAAAATTCAAATGCTCCGTATTTTCGATATAGAGGACTTGTCCCCCTTCGTCGACCGTTTCGCGCATCCGTTCAAGCTCCAACTTTTTATCTTCCGTTACTTGATCTTCCCACTCTCTTGTTGAGCCCATACGGTTAAGCTCTGCATCCGTGTAGACCCGTTTATCCATCACCATTTTTAATTTTTCGAAATAGCTTTCCGAGTTGATGAACAAAAACGGCTTTCGCAGACCCTCTCTGTCACGCAGTCGATAAAGCCCTCCATCAAGGTCTATTCCAACCGCGATTCGCGGATCGTAAGAAGCGTCATAGGCCGTCGCTCCGCCGATGGAATGACCGAACACCCCGACATGACCGAGATCAATCCTCCCTTTTAGATGACTTGGAATCTGCCCCGATTGGATGAGCTCGAATTGGTCCAGCGCAAACGCCACATCGTCGGTTAAAACTTGTCCCAACTTGTCGCGATTTCCTCTACTCGTCTGATAATCATGGGCGGGCGAGAATAAGTCGTTGGTTGTGCTGGTCGTGATTCGCCCGTCCGGAAACTCGGTTGCAAATGTATTGTAGGTGTGGTCGATCACTGCCACGATATATCCATGACTCGCGAGATTTTCGGCTTGCGACGTGTGAAGGAACCTGGAAGAGCCGTTGCCGGGATTCGCAAGGATCAGCGGGTATGAAGTCGGTGCCGAAGAGACTTCGGCCCCCGAATAAGCATGACTGGATACGTACTTCAGGTGTTGAAAAGTAAACCCAGGAAGGCCATAGTCCGCGGCCATATAACGTAAAATCTGGGTATCGGGAATAAAGGGAGCGTACTTGTCGGTGCCAGCTTGAGCCGGATACCATACCTGAACCATCAATTCCCTTTTGCCTGTCGCGGTTTTTCCAAATGTCTCCTCCCGGCTTGGATCGATGAAATGAAAGACTTGCGTGCCTACCTTCAACTCGCCGGTTGGCGCCGGAAAGTCGAATACGGGAAACACATAGAGGAAGCACCCCGTTGCGATTAGCCCAATCACGATAAAAAGGCGGCCCAGCACCCTACGGATTCGCGAGGCAGTCCGAACGACTTTCAGCGTTATGAAAACGTCTATAAGCGAAAGCATAAGCATCAGGATCGTAAATCCGTATAAAAATAAAAGCTGAACCCTGTATCCTTCGACAAGCAAATGTATCACTAAAAAAATGGAGCCTGCTCCGCTTGTCAGGAGCAAAGCTGGTCTTCGGATACGTTGATTGATAATGAACAGGAGTGCCAACAAACAAGCACTTGAAAAGAATAGCAGCATTTCAAAAAACCTCACGCCAACTCCCCCTTAAAAATAATCCTATCAATGGATTAGTATAGAGGAGCAGCTAGGTTGATACCATTGATCTAGATGACAATTGCCTAACACTCTTGTAAGGTTGCGCGACGATGGCGCAGAAAACGGCATGTAATGTGGTGATTCCTGCCTTTCGGCCGGGGTCCGGAAAGGAATGCCCCATCCGCCGCATGTCATGGCCAACGGATGTTGAACAGGTGGGGGGCTATTTGACGCTTAACGTAACAGAAGTGGGATGTAGATATGTATGTGGAATTATCCTGTAGGATTTGTCTTAAAGACTGAAGCGATCTACAAACTGCTTGATCAGTTCATTCAATAATCCGGCGGCCTTCGTAGGAAGGCGATGATCAGCTTTCTTAAGGAAAACCAGCTCACTATTTGGTAATTGTTGATGCAATATTTTGGCATAGGGATGAAAGTGCTTATCTTCTTCACCATAAACGAGCAGGACAGGAAGATGGATTTCCTTGAGCCGTGAGGTGCAGTTGTACTTCAAGCTGTAACGGTAATATTGTTCGACATTCCTGGGATTTCCCTGCTTCGCATCGTTGAATAACTTACGGAACAAAGATAGTTGTTTCGTTTGTGACCAAGCAATAGAAAGGGCAAGCGTACCGACTGCGCCGATTTTGGAAAGAGCAATGCCCAAAGAAATTTTGTTTCTTAGTCGCCATTCGTTTACTTCCGACATTCCACTGATAACAATGCCTCCCCATGCCCGATCTGGATAAGTCAAGAGGAACTCAAGTACTATCGAGCCTCCGGTAGAATATCCACACAAAAATACTTTATCTAAGCTCATCCGGTCCATCAAATGTTTAATATCCAGGGCGATGAGAGGATAAGTAACCGTTTGTTCGGAAGGCTGACTTTTACCGTGTCCTCTGATATCAAAAGCTATAGTTCGAAAATCGGATGATAATCCTTGGAATTGGTATGTAAAATTTAAGCTTGTGAGTACTGGAGGGTGAATGAATAGGATAGCCATTCCTTCCCCAGAATCCATGTAATGCATAGAGTATTCGTTTATGTTTGTAGTAGTCATGGTTATGCTCCCTCTCTGAATGGTTTGATCTTAAATTTGGCCTATTAGATCCAAAAAATTCATGGAGGTGAAACTTTAATTGCTTGTATGAGATATCTTTGTCCCGATGATCCAATGCAGGAATAATATTTTTAGGACAAGAAAAAATAAGAGGATCAAGTTTTTCTAAGAAAGGGACACACACATGGCATGAAAAATAAAGTTACCATTGCACTAGTGCTAAGTTTATTGTTGTTGGTCTTGGGGGGTAGAGCGGACTCCAGTCAACAGCTAAAACAACAAAGTGTGAAGCCACCTATCACAGTAAATCAAATGGGCAAAAAACCTGTCATTGTGATCTTGATTGATTCTTTAATGGATAAGCCTTTGCAAGATGCGATTCAAAAAGGCCGCGCACCGGCAATGCAATATCTCCTGAAACAAGGGCAATATTTTCCGAAGGTAGTGAGTTCATTTCCCACGATGTCTGTGACAATCGACAGTACTTTATTAACGGGAACGTATGCAGACCAACATCATGTGCCCGGACTCGTTTGGTACAGCGACCAAAAGAAACGCATGATTCTCTACGGCAATGGTGCCAAAGAAGCCTTGAAGATAGACCAACTACAAGTATTCTTAGACGCAATTTACCAATTAAACCAAGTTCATTTGAACAAAAAAACGAAAACCATACATGAGGAATTGGCTGACAAAGGAAAAGAATCCGCGTCCATCAATGCTATTGTCTTCAGAGGGAAAACGAAACATGCTTTAAAAGTGCCTGACTTCATTGCGAATAGCAACAGGGTGCCAGAAAAAATGATAGTAACAGGGCCTAAATGGTTATCTTATGCAGCTTTGGCACAATTGAATCCGAAAAATAGCTGGAATACTCCTTTGTGGAGACGTAACCATCACATACTTTCCAGAGAATGATAATTTGGCGCATAGAAAGGGCCCGACTCAACTGGAGGGAATCGAAAAAGCGGATCAAGCACTGCAAACTGTGTTGAATGCATATGGTTCGTGGGAACAGGCGGTAAACAATGCGATATGGATTGTCATGGGTGACAGTGCGCAAAGCGCTATTTATAATGATCGACAGGTAGCAACGGTTGATTTAAAGTCGCTTTTGAATCATTACCGTATTGCAAAATTAAATCAACCAGTAAGAAACGAGGATCAAATCGTGATTTCCGCTAATGAACGGATGGCTTATATCTATGCGATAAACGATAACGTAGAGCTGTCCGACGTGGTGAAGCTTTTACAAAATGAGAACAAGCTCGACATTATCGCTATGAAAGATGGTAAAAACAATATTCATGTCACAAAGGGGAAAAAGGGTAAGCTGTTTTCTTATCATCCCTGTGGAAAATTCATCGATGAATATGGGCAATCGTGGACCTTGTCGGGCGAAGAGGACCTTGTGGATATTACGGTGAATAACAACCGGATCAAATATGGAAAATATCCAGACGTTTTGGCGAGGCTACACGGGGCAATGAATTCACATGAAGGAAGATATGTTGTCGTCACGGTCCAACCTGGATATGAACTCGTCGGAGAAAGTTCCCCTACCCACATCGGAGGGGGAGCTCATGGATCGCTGAATGAAAAAGATTCCCTTGTCCCATTAATTATTTCCGGAACGAATACACGCCCCAAAACACTGCGAATCGTTGATATAAAAGACTGGATTATGCAATTGGTGAACGAATAAGTATTATTCGTGCTTGATATTAAAACCGTACTACATTAGTATATAAGCATATAGTTATATTGGTGGAAGGGGGTCACACATTGGATCAACTAGGTTATGTAGCCGATCATTTAAAGCTATTGGGGGATAAAACTCGGTTGGTCATGCTTTCCCTGCTAAGAGAAAGAGAATGGTGTGTTTGCGAATTTGTAGATATCTTTGATATGTCGCAGCCAGCAATTAGTCAACATTTGAGAAAATTAAAGTCGCAAGGAATTGTAAAAGAAGAACGACGAAGTCAGTGGGTATACTACTCCTTAAATGTAGGCGACAAGCCGCATATACAAGCTGTTCTTGAGAGTATGCCAGACTCCAAGCAGATTTTAAAATGGCTGAATAAAGAGGAGCCGATCGCATCTTGTGGACCGGCTTCATCGGCTTGCTGCTCATCCTAAAGGCTGCTCCGTTTATATCCTTGGGGATAGACGGTGTTTTTAATATAAGTATATGTTTATAAGGTAATGTAATGGAGGTTTAAAACATTGATTTTGTTGGCGTGCATTATATTCTTAGCCACTTTAGTGTTGGTGATCTGGCAGCCTAAAAATTTGTCCATCGGATGGTCTGCCTGCGGCGGTGCCATACTCGCCTTGCTGGTGGGTGTCGTCGATTTACATGATGTTTGGGAAGTTACTCATATTGTCTGGAATGCGACACTGGCTTTTGTAGCCATTATTCTGATTTCGTTGGTGCTTGATAAAATCGGCTTCTTCGAATGGGCGGCGCTTCACATGGCACGAGCTGCGCGAGGAAGCGGAACCCGGATGTTTGTTTATGTGACCATTCTTGGCGCCGTTGTTGCTGCTTTTTTTGCGAATGACGGTGCGGCCTTAATACTGACACCGATTGTACTGGCGATGGTTCGGGCACTTAAATTGGATGAGAAAATGGTTTTTCCTTTTATCATAGCGAGCGGTTTTATTTCAGACACGACGTCGCTTCCGCTTGTGGTCAGCAACTTGGTTAATATTGTGTCAGCCGATTTCTTTGGGATCACCTTTATGGAATATGCGAGTCGCATGATTATACCTAATTTATTTTCTTTAGCAGCCAGTATAGGAGTACTGTATCTCTTTTTTCGTAAAGGGATTCCGAAAACGTTTGATGCGACACAATTAATCAGGCCTGCGGAAGCGATTAAAGATCCAAAGATGTTCCGTATGTCCTGGATCGTTCTCGCTGTTTTGTTCATTGGCTACTTTGCATGCGAATTTTTTAATATTCCCGTTTCGGTGGTGGCCGGTATTATTGCTATCTTTTTCTTATTGATGGCGCGTAGAAGCCCTGCAGTGCCGATGAAAGAAGTCATCAAGGGCGCTCCATGGGCTATCGTATTTTTCTCCATCGGGATGTATGTTGTGGTGTATGGTCTACGTAATGCCGGTTTGACGGATCTGCTGGCCCATGTGATTCAAGCGGCTGCCGATCAAGGTATGTTTGTGGCCACCATGGGCATGGGTTTTATTGCGGCGATTATCTCGTCGGTCATGAATAACATGCCTACGGTCATGATTAATGCGCTTGCCATTGATGCCACCCATGCAACCGGTATAGTCAAAGAGGCGCTGATTTATGCTAACGTCATTGGGTCGGATCTCGGGCCGAAGATAACCCCAATCGGTTCGTTAGCCACATTATTGTGGCTGCATGTGCTTCGTTCGAAAAACGTGAAAATTTCTTGGGCGACTTATTTTAAAACGGGCATTGTCTTAACTATTCCTACACTTTTTATTACCCTACTGGGTCTATATCTGTGGTTAATCATTTCATAATTGAACATTGAAGGAGACATTAATGATGGAAAAGAAGACAATTTACTTTTTATGCACTGGTAATTCTTGCCGCAGCCAAATGGCAGAAGGCTGGGCCAAAAAATACTTGGGAGACCGTTGGAATGTATACAGTGCGGGCATTGAAGCACACGGCCTTAACCCTAAAGCGGTGCAAGCGATGAATGAAATAGGGATCGATATCTCCGGTCAAACTTCAGATATTATAGATCCTGCTTTGCTGAACAGCGCGGATTTCGTTGTGACCTTGTGCGGAGATGCTGCTGATAAATGTCCTATCACACCTCCGCACGTTCGTCGTGAACATTGGGGGTTTGATGATCCGGCTAAAGCACAAGGAACAGAAGAAGAGAAATGGAGCGTGTTCCAGCGTGTACGGGATGAAGTAGGGGCTCGTATTCGGAAATTTTCAGAGACTGGTGAATAAACAAGGTGCACAGCTATAGTATTTCAAACAAGCACGCCTCCTTAAAGAGGTGGTGCTTGTTTGGCGTTTTGTTCCTTTACAGAATACTCTTCCAGTACCTTTGTTTTATCTCCATAGATCCTATCCAAATGATCTTCTCCCCATAAGCAAAAACAATCAAGCAGATCTTTAAAATCCCATCCATATTCACTAAGCTCATATTCCACTTTGGGGGGAACTTGGTTATAAATGATGCGGTGGATGATTCCATCCTTTTCAAGCTCTCTAAGCTGTTGGGTGAGCACTTTTTGGGTGATTTTTGGAATGAGTTGACGAAGTTCGTATGTACGTTTTCTGCCGCTGGTTAAATGGTGTAGGATAATGCCTTTCCACTTTCCACTGATGACCTCCAAAGTTGCATCGATCCCGAGCATATAGGTTTTGGCTTTGTCTTCCATAGACTTTCCCCCTCTCCGATCTGTAGTACAAAAGGCACTAAGGAACCTTAAAGTACCTACAGTACATTGAAGTGCGTACTTCACACTTTAATGTATAACATCCATAATAGCATCTGTAGACAGGGTTCACCAATTATGAGGAGAAAGAAGGTTACGGATACATGAAAGTTCTATTGGTCGTCACGCATCCTAGAGAAGATTCACTTACCCTTGCGGTCATGAATCGTTTTGTAGAGGGATTGAAAGAGAATAAGCACGAGGTAGATATTTTGGACTTGTATCGGGATGGATATAATCCGGTATATAGCGCGGCAGATGAGCTGGATTGGAATACGCCTCATAAACAATATGCTCCTGAAACACGGAGAGAGATGGACAGAATTGCTGCTGCTGATGCTCTGGTCTTTGTGTTTCCTCTATGGTGGTACAGTGTTCCTTCCATGCTAAAAGGGTACCTGGATAAAGTGTGGAACATAGGTTTACTTCAGGAATTTACGACGAAGCAGGTTTTGTGGATGTGCTTGGCGGGTGGGACTAAAGAACATCTGATCAAGTATGAATATCATGATTTGGTTACTAATTATTTGAATAAAGCCATTGCTGGTTACGCAAGAGTAAGAGAGTCCAAGGTGGAGTTCTTCTATGATACTTTGTCGGAGTCGAAAGAATACATTGAAGGTTTACTGGACCACGCTTATCAATTAGGTCGGGCATATAAGTGAATTTTATTCTGATAACAATGACAATTTCATATTATTGAAAAAAAGGGTTAAGGCTCGTTAGACGGCACTTAACCCTTTTTTATTTCACAGACGAGACTCTATCCTTTTATAGGTTCGTGCATAGGTGCTGACGGTGCCCCTTGCATAGATAACGCGCCGCTAGGTGTGCTTGCTGGAACAACGGGATGTGGTGATCCCTTTTCAGAAGCAGAACCCGCAGTTTGCTTGGCCAGCTTCTGTTTTTCCCACAGTGCTCTGGCGATAACCAGCATGGAGAGTACACCCACATATAGTAACAGAGAACCGAGTTCGGGAAGCATCTCCTGCAAAGGTGCACCACGCAGACCCATGGTGCGCAGGAATTTGTACATCCATACGAAGGGAAAGAAATCACCGATTTGAATCGCTAAAGGTGGAAACAGTGATCTGGAAAGAACAGCCCCTGATAAAACAAAAGCAGGCATGAGTATCATCACCATTCTGCCAATGGCTATTCCCGGATGTGCAGCGCCCCATGCAACCAGGACATTGATACAAACAGTACCGAATACATACAGGACAACCGGAATTATAAAGAGAATTGGATTGGCCTCGAAACGGCCTCCCCCAAACACTTTAAGCATCCCGAGAGAGAAGATTAAGCCAGCCGTCGAAAACAGCGTATAAGGAAGCATACGCAGTAGTATGTTGAACGGATTTTGCAGCTCAGCAGCCAGCCTCTTGGAAACCCGGAGTCTAGCGACTAGAGGTAAGCTATTTATGTTCAGTATCATAAAAGAGAACATACAAGTGAATGCAAGTATCGTCGTATTCTGATAGTCATTGGTTGGATTAAACAGGGAACGCACTTCCAAGGCGATACCATTAAGGGCCCCTTGGGCCTGTTCTGCGTTCATCCCGGTTTTCAACATAGCTGGAACAGACAGCTCCATATTCTCAGAAACGCTAATTTCCTGCATAGCTGTACGAATCGAAGTAATAGATTGTACATTGGTATTATCGAGAATGAGACCCACGCGGCTGGAAAGGGAACGATTGTGATTATCCTCTAAACCATGCGGCAAGGAAATAACAGCCAAATATTGCTCATGATAAAAATACTGTTCAGGGTTGTCCGTATACGAAACAATCTCAGCTACGTTCATATACGGAGAAGCATCTATTTTCTGAATGAACTCACGGCTGTAAGCTGTGTTATCTTGATCCACCACTACCACGTTAGCGTCGTTAATTTGGCTGCTTGGGAGCAACAGTGAATACCCCAGTACGGCAATCAACGGGAAGATGATTGCTATGATCGGATACTTGGAGTGAACCAGATACGACCATTCATCACGAAGAGATTTCATTTGTATTCACCTCAACTGTCATGCCTGGTAGCAAAGCTGCTTCTCTTGTTACATATACACGTACTTGGAATGTAGCGGTATCTGCTTCTCCTTTTTCACGGGACATCTTCACATTAGCGAATTGTGGTGCAGCAGTTACATAGCGTACCGTACCTTTCAAATCCTTATTGAGACCAGAGATATGAGTTTTAATTTCTTGATTGGCCTTGAATTTACCCGCTTGTTCTTCATTCACATAGAGATCGTAATATAAATCGTTGGTTTCCAGGGTAATCACAGGAGCCCCTTGCGCCACATTTTCGCCGACTTTGGTACTAATCGAAGTAACCTTGCCATCCTGTGGTGCTTTTAACACCAGGCGTTCCTTTTTGAGCAGCAACGTTTTAAGCTGAACTTTCTGTGTGTCTTTTTGTTGCTTTAAGAGGTCAATAGCCAGCTTCTGATCCGCCAACTGTTGACGGCTCTGCTGAATGGTTTCCAGTTGGGTCTTGGAACGATCGACGGACAATTGGGCACCGCGAATTTCTTCCTCGGCTTGTTTTACCGAAACGGCTGCTTGTGTCGTCTGTTCACTGGCCTGCATACGCTCTTCAGAAGTGGCGCCATGAAGTAGCTTTTGAAGCGACTCTTTTTGCTGACTCAACTGATTTGTCGCTAAAGTCAAGGAGGATTCGGCATCATCCAACGCTGCTTTGGATGCACTTCCTGCATCATAGAGTGCTTTATTACGCTTATAGTTGGTCTGCGCTGTCTGAACGTTTTTGGTGGCTGAGGCTACGGCAATTCGTTGCTGCTGAACATCTTCATCCCGAGCCCCGTTATTGACCTGTTGTTCCGCAGCAGTGGCTTGACGCTCAGCCGCTTGTGCCCGCTGCAATGCGGCCTGACTTTTACTCTCAGTCACTTGAGCTTGCGCGATATCTAGCTGTGCCTGTTTTTCCTGAGTTGCTGCTCGTGTATACCCTAAATGGATGGATTGTTGTTGTTGGCTGATCTGCGTATTGAACTGGGCGATTTGTGTCCGCAGTTGCTCAATTTGCAAATCCACATCTTTAGAATCCAAAGTCATAAGGACAGTTCCTTTTTTCACCTTAGTTTCTTCTATTACCGGGATGTTCAGGACTTTGCCGCCTACTTGTTCAAACGATACATGAATGCTATCCGAATTAAGCGTTGTGCCTTTAACGGAACGAGAAGCATTGACTTGATCTTGTCCGTTGGTCTGAAGCAGGAACCCCCCGCCGATAAGGCAGGCAATAGAAATGACAGGGATGATGAGGCTGGCGACTTGTGTGCGATTCATAAGTAATACGCTCCTTAAATTCCTAAAATGAGTTAAACATAGACTCGAATAAATATCCTGATATGTACATTTTATTTATTCTTTTATTTAATAATTGAAAAGTTAGCCGGCTAACTAAAATACAAAATTAAAACTTATTCTGGCTTTGCTGCTTTATATATCTCTTTTGCTTGAGGGATGCCGCTTTCTATTTTTTGCAGTAACGTCAGGAGCAGCTCTTTTTCATCGGTGGATAGGTGGCTCATCAGTGTGGAAGTGCTTGTAAAATGTGTAGGCAGCAGTTTTTCCATCATTTCTGTTCCTTGTTCGGTCAGTTTAACAATGCTCATACGGCGGTCGGAAGGGTGTACGGATCTCATAGTAAGCCCATCGCGTTCCAGGCGGTCAAGCAGACCGGTAACGGTAGGCTTGCTAACCCCTACTTTCTCCGCAAGCTCTGTAGCCAGCAATCCTGTATGGATGTTGCGGTACAGAAGAATTAGTATTGAAAATTTTCCATGAGATATACCGAACTTCTCAAAACCCTCAAAACTGACTTTAAAGACGCTGGAAGATACCCGCATAAAAAATAGCATAGCTTCTGTCGCTCTTACATCAATTTCGGGGATACGCTTAGAAAATTCTTGCAGCGCCTCACGAGTGGGCAAGTCCCGTAAATCAAAATCCATAGGGTTCTCCTTTCTTCTTACAGTATGTTCCAATCGACAAATTAGTTAGCTGACTAATCTTAATCTATCCAGAATTAAATTTCAAGCTAAATTTTGTTGAGAAAGCCACCTCGATTTGCAGTAAGTGCTTGCCCACTGAGGACTCAATACGAGGTGGTTAAATTGTTGGATTGTATCCATGGTCAGATGAACAAGAGGGAACATTAGTAGTTTAACTTTTTAGTTTTGTTCCCGATCTTTAAGCCCACCCCAATCATCGTACATATGATCATAGCCAGTAAGAACAAGGTTGGAATAGATGTTTCAAAAAGGTCGAGACTCAACCCGATTAAAGTAGGACCGAGAGAGCCCAACAAATAGCCACCAAATTGCATCATCGCAGACCATGAGGTGGCCTCTTCTGCATGAGCGGCCTCCTCAATCGGAATGAGTAGCGCTAAAGGAAACAGTCCACCAGCTCCCATGCCCAGAAAAATAGCAGCTACCCAAGGAGAAAAGTGTAACATAAGCAGAATGATGCCAAAAAATTCAGATAAACCACATAGTAGTAGCCACATTCTTCTGTTACCTGATTTACCAACCAGGAGAGGAATTAAAAAGCTTACCGGAATTTGAACCAATGTAAATAGGGTAAGGGTCATACCAGATTGAGAACGGTCTAAGCCAGTAGCTTGTACGATGGGAGCCAACCAAGCGGTTATAGCGTAAAAAATAGCCGCCATACATCCAAAAAATAAAGTAAATAAATGTACCCTTTTGTTTTTAATAAAAAAAGCTGAAATTTGCAGGTTTTTTTTAGGAACTTCTTTAGGAACTTCTCTTTTTTGGAGCAGGGGGAGAAGGAGTACCACAGCGGGAACCGCTAAAATACTCCAAAAGCTTAGAGCGTGCTGCCAGGAGTCCATTTGTTGAAATAGGGGTACTGAAAAGCTGGATGCAACGGCTGCCCCGATCACCATAGAAACGGAATATAGCCCGGTTAAACCCGGTTTTTCAGGAAAATATTTTTTGATAAATCCCGCAATTAGAGGCCCGGCGATTCCTATGCCCACTCCCGAGCATAAGGCGGTAGCGAGCAAAAAGAATGTATGATGAACGAACATACGTAGAAACGTGGCAAGAAGGATCAAAAGCATGGCTACTAGCAAAGATCTTTCAACCCCTAAACGATGTTGGAGCCAGATAGATGACAGAGAGAAGAGACCCATACAAAAAATGGGGAGCGCCGTGATTAAACTGGAGGTCACCCCGGATAGTCCCAAATTATCTTGAATGACATCCAGTAAAGGCCCGACGGAAGTAATGGAGGGTCTTAAATTTAACGAGATAAAAAATATAATCATGATGAGATACAACAAGCGCATTCGAGACACCTCTTTTCTTTAACATTGAACTCATTGTAGAGTTCGCTTTATAATAGATCAATACTATTTATTCTATATAAACAATAGCTATAGACTATTGTTTGGAGGCGAGATTCCATGGAAGTTCGACAATTGCAATATTTTCTTCGATTGTGTAAAGAGCTGCATTTTTCTGAAGCTGCCTACAAACTGGGGATTTCGCAACCCACGCTAAGCCAGCAAATACGCGTATTGGAAGATGAATTGGGAGTCCCATTGTTCGACCGTATTGGCAAGAAAACAGTGAAGACGGAAGCGGGCGAGCTTCTGGAGCACTACGCCTCACAAGTCATTCAGCAGTTGGAAAATGCGAAAAACGCCATATCTGATCTGACCAACCTCAATAACGGTCACTTGCGCGTAGCGGTTCTTCCCTCGGATCTGGATTATCGGTTAACCCCCATTCTAATTAGTTTTCATAAGGAGTTTCCTAATACAAAAGTTCAAGTTATTCCCTCCATTGATATTTACAATCAAGTGCTCGATAATAAAGTTGATATTGGAGTAGGTTTGGAGATTCATTCGGATCACCGTTTGCACCGGATTCCTTTTTATACAGAAACCCATAGCTTGTATGTGAATATAGAGCATCATTTAGCAGACAAAGATATGATTGTACCGGGAGACTTGGCAGACATACCTTTAGTGATGTATCCCAAAGGATTTGTTGGACGTGATTTGGTGGATCGTTGGTGTGAAGAAGAAGGTATTTCTATCCATCCTTTGATGGAAACAGGATCAGCAACATCTGTGTTTCAAATGGTGAAAGAGGGTATTGGAGCTACGATTCAGCCGAGTCAACTGATTGACAGCTTTGGATCAATAGGAATTCGAGCCATTCCCATCAAGCATGCACCTACCCGACATTTAGAAATGTTTTATCGTGTAGATAAATATTTAAGTCCAGCCGCGAAAGCTTTCATCAAAAGAATGGAGACATATTTTAAATTTGATACACAAAAGTGAGGGATCTGGAATGACGACAAAATTATACTACACTGCTCCAAATCTTACGGAGTGGGACACTCATATTACACAGAGCATGGAAAGGGACGGAAAATATTTGGTTATGCTGGAGGAAACGGCCTTTTATCCGCATGGTGGAGGTCAGCCTTGTGATACAGGAACAATTCAGGGCATCCGTGTATTAGATGTTGTTCTTGAGGATGGGGACATTTGGCATCAGGTAGAACGTTTGCCAGAGGATGTAAAGATGGCCTGCCAATTGGATTGGGAGCGCAGATTTGATCATATGCAGCAGCATAGCGGACAGCACTTGCTGTCAGCGGTTTGTCTGGAGTTGTTGGGTGCGCGTACTGAAAGCTTTCATCTGGGACAAGAATATGCCACGATTGATGTGAACTGTTCGGATGTAACGCCTGCGCAGCTATCGGCAATCGAGCAGGAAGTAAATCAGCAAATCTATAGTAATCGCAGCATAAAAAGTTTTTTTGTAACCAGTGAGCAATTGAAGGATATTCCGCTGGTGAAAACGCCCAAAGTGACAGAAAATATTCGGATTGTCGAGATCGAGGGCATTGAATATAATGCTTGCGGCGGCACACATGTAGCTCAGACCGGGGAAATTGGGATCATTAAATGCTTAAAATGGGAGAAGCAGAAGGGGATGGCAAGAATCCATTTCAAATGTGGCGTTCGCGCACTCCAGGATTTTAACGATAGTGTTCAGATATTGGACGTGTTATCTACGAAGTTCAATACCGGGCGAAAAGATATTTTGACCCGATTCGAAAAGTGGGAGCAGGAGCATAAGCAGCTTAAGGCGCAAGTGGAGCTCCTACAAGAGGAAAATGCTTCGTACCAGGCGAAAGAGTTGCTATCTGCTGTGCAGGGGCATGTTCTTGCTCATGTATTCGAACAAAAATCCCTTCAGGACATGCAGCAATTGGCTACCAAGCTGACAGCTGAGCATGATCTGCTTGTTTTATTTGCCACAACAGCAGAAAACAAAATCATTCTGGCACATAACGGCACCCAGTCTGTTGCCTGCGGAGCATTTTTGAAAGAGAATCTGGGCGCGTTTCACGGTAAGGGGGGCGGTAGCAACCAATCTGCTCAGGCAGCATTCTCGTCCCGCGAAGACCTTTTGGATTTCTTTGAAACGGCCCAGCGGCAGTTCATTCAGGGCTGATGTAATGGAGGATTAGTGGCGTAGGGGAAGCTTCCACTTTTCCTCTTCTGTAAATAAAATAAAAGAAAAAATAAGTGCAACAACAGCGCCCCAAATGGCTTTATCTCCAATCGTCAAAGTCAGAAATCCCCCCAGCAAAGCCCCGACCAAAAAGGCTGCCAGGATGACACCATAACGCATTGCTCGAATGGCAGCGTTCGTGTCCTTGGTCGTTATGGCGACATACAGAGCCTCTGTAGCAGATCGGAGGTTGCCGGTGCTGACAGTAGAGGTGTATGGCACATCAATGAGCTTGCGGAAGGAAGTCATTTGTACAGAAGCGACAAACGAGACGATCACCACCACTACCGTATTGGGAACTCCTTGTGGAATCAATCCCACGATGAAAAAAATTGCAATTTCCAGTAAAAGAATAGCGCGGGCCCAGTCTGGAGTTAAACGGTGAGTTGATTTTCTTTTAATCCATTCTGCAACAAAAACGCCCAGTGAAAAGGCGATCAGGGGCGGGATAAAGGCTAACGCCTGAATCCAGTGCCCTTCAATGGCTTTGACAGCCAGCAGCACGATATTGCCTGTCTGTGCGTTGGCGAACACACCGCCTCTCCCAACATAGGTATATGTGTCCAAAAAGCCCCCTACTAATGATAGTAAGGCGCCCAGTCGTAACGATTCGGACGTTACCTGATGTAAATGGATTTTGCCTTTCATAATCACGGCATAAGCCTCCTATGCTAAAACGTCGATTTCTTTAACATAGCACGACAATGCAGATTCGACAATTGATTTGGACACTTCGGCACGGAAATGGCACAAAGAAACCGCATCCAGTCCCCTTTCAATTAAAAGGACGCGATGCGGCTTTTTGGAGTGCTGTTTAAAGTGCCCACCTAGAACCTCAAAGATGTGCTTATTGCAGGGCTTTGACAAGTGCTGCGCCGAAGTCCTGTGCACCATCTGGACCGTCGGCTGTAATAATGTCGCTATGCGCAACGACATGCTGTGCCACATATTCGGCTTGATGCGATTGGAGCTGGTCCTTTTGTACATCCACAGGATAGCATGTAGCCGTTCTACCGGAGAGTAGTCCGGTTTGAGCCACGGCTACAGAGCCTGCGCAGATGCCAGCCAATAAAGTCTTTTGCTCATGAGTTTGTTTCAGCAGAGCTTGGAGATCCGCGTTATTCCAAAGATAGTCATTCGTTCCTGATCCGCCGATCACAGATACCACATCATAATCAGCCAGCACAGCGTCAGTAAAAACAAGACCAGCTGTCGCTTTACCGTTGTAGTCACCCGTGATTTCGCCGGTTTTTGTACTAGCTAGCGTAACAGTAACGCCTGCTTGCTCCAGCGCTTCCTTCGGTTTAAACAATTCATCCTCATTAAAGCGCTCTGGGGGTATAATAAAAAGAGCTTTTTTACTCATACTTCATTCCTCCTTGAATGTGAAACGATATCTACTATTGTAGGATGGCTTCGTCAGGCTGTGAAGAATGCACTTTCAAGTACGGAGGTTACCTGCAGGTTACTATTAGAGTGCAAGACCATGATGATTTAGAAGGGGTTAATTGATATATGTCCGATACGCTAAGAGAAGAAATACGGGAGAAGATCGTCAACGGAGACTATAATTGCGAAAAGGAACTGACCCTTTCGGTCTTAAGCGGAAAGTGGAAGGTCGTCATTTTATGGCATCTGGGTGTAGAAGGGGCGCACCGTTTCAGTGACCTGCAAAGGCTGTTTCCGAAGCTGTCGCATAAAGTGCTGACCAATCAGCTGCGGGAGTTGATGGAGGACGGTATTGTGCACCGGGAAGTGTATCCCGAGGTACCTCCAAAGGTGGAGTATTCGATGACCGAGCTGGGGATGACGATTTTACCCATTGTGGAGATGATGTATGACTGGGGGAAAAAACGGGTGCAATCCATTCGTGAGGAAATGCAACGCAGCGGTGAGGGAAACGTTTAAATAATGGAATCGATATGTAGGTGAATCAATAAAGTTCCTTCATATGAAAAATAGAACGCCTTGCACTATGAGTACAAATTGTACTTAGAGCAAAGGCGTTCTTTGGCATGTTAGCAGTCTGTGTGTTTTTATCATGTTAGTTTAAGAAAAATAGCTGTAGCCCTATGGATCATTGCTTTTCAAGTGCTGGTAGAACCTCAATCCAACGTGTAGCCCAAGTACCGATATGGTCAAACAAAGGAGCTAAATCGCGTCCCTTATCTGTAAGAGAGTATTCAATCCGTACGGGCTTCTCAGGATAGACCATACGTTGTATGATTCCTTCTTCCTCCAGCTCTTTCAGACGGTCGGAAAGGACCTTTCCACTTAAATTAGGGATTGAATTCTCAATAGCGACGAAACGTTGCGGACCATTGGTTAGTTGAAATACGATCAACACCGTCCAACGCTTACTCAGTAGCTCCATAGCTTTTTCAAACCGTGGGCACATCTGCGGAATGTTCATGTGATCACCTCATGCTCCTATTATTAACGATTCACTGTTAAAAGTAAATGATTTTACTTTACATAAATTTATTACTTGACGAAATCGAATGATATAAATATACTTTGTTACATAAAGTAACTTATTGGATTCGATACGGAACTTAAGATGTAAATACTTAAAATTTGAACTTAATTTGATATTATTAATGATGTAATTAAATGAACAGGTACGAACTAATCGTTGAGGTTATGGCTTGGGCGTAGGGGGAAGTCAGATGAAGTTGGAATGTGAAGTGTGCGTAGTTGGAGGGGGACCCGCAGGGACTTTGTTGTCCTGTCTACTGGCGGAGCAGGGTGTATCCACGATATTGATTGAGCGGCAGAGCTTAGCGGGAAAGGCCTTTCGCGGTGAAATCTTGAATGATGAGGGTCAGGAAGTGATCCAAAGGCATAAGCTGCTCGAACAAATTCATGAGGACTATGTTCTCGCCTCCACAAGAATCGAATATTGGGAGCATCAGCAGCAAGTGAAGACGGTCAAGCCAACATCAGTAGATGGTAATGTAGGGGTTCATATTCCACAGCCTCGATTTTTGGAGGCTCTGCTCAAGCAGGCGTCAACCTACGAGTCTTTCCGTTACCTGGCGGGTACAACTGTGACTGCGTTGGAAGGTAACAGCGAGCAGGGGTACACAGGCTTGACCGCCCGCGATAAGAACGGTCATGACATCACGATTGACACTTCATTGATTGTAGGGGCAGACGGCCGCTATTCGACTGTGCGCAAGCTGGCGCAGATGCCAGTGACAAACATTCGACACGGCTATGATCTGCTATGGACGAAAATCACGGCACCTGCTGGGTGGGAGCCCGTCACTCGTCTGGCACGGGTCAACGGAGGGCAGTTGGCTTTATTCTCGCAGGCTGAGGGCTATATTCAAATTGGCTGGAATGTGGAGGAAGGCAGCTTTCCAACCCTGTTTAAGCAATCTTTTGAACCATTTATACAACGGTTTACCGAGGCTTTTCCAGATTTGAAGCATAGTGTGCATGATCACATTCGTTCATGGAAGGACTTCGTACCGTTGGATATTTTCAGCAGCCGCAGTGACACCTGGGCGCAGAACGGACTGGTCCTTATCGGAGATGCGGCGCATACCATGACACCTACCGGAGCTTTTGGCTTGAATGCAGCTTTGAAGGATGCCGATGTGCTAGCCAGTGAGCTTCTTCGTTTACGACAGAAGAGCTATACCGCAGGAGACCTAAAGGCGTTCGAAGACGGACGACGACAGGCTGTCACCGAGCTTCAGGAACGGCAGCTGACGATGGAATCCATGTTTCATGAACATTTCTTACACATAGTTCAATGATTTATGATCCTGACAATAACGATTAGCCTTTGAATAATTAGGCATTTTCTATATAGAGCTCATATAAAGGATGGTGCAGAGAGATGAACCAAAAAGATGTAGCTACGCTACTTAACGATAAAATTCAAACCGTTCGCGGAGAGCAATCTTCGACGATTTTGGTAGGACCGATCAAGCTGCCAGTTAATATGGAAGGAGAAACGGTTGTTTTTCAGTGGTACTGCTGGTTGCCTGTACGGGATGAGGAAGATCGTCAGGACTTACTGAATGCCACCGCTGAGACGATTGTGAAGCGATTGTCCACACTGGATTTGGCAGAGGGACAACAGTCAAGCGTTTTGGTGTATGGCGATCTTGAACAGTCGGAAAATGCATTAGTTCGCATGCATAGTATTTGCCATACTGGAGATATTTTTGGTAGCAAGCGTTGTGATTGCGGATTTCAACTCCACCAGTCCATGAAAATGATTGTGGAACATGGAACGGGTGCGTTGTTCTATCTGGCTAACCATGAAGGCCGCGGAATCGGTTTGTTTAGTAAAGCAATGGCTTATATTCTGCAGGAAGAAGGCATGGATACTGTAGAAGCCAATCATCAATTGGGTTTTGAAGATGATACACGCAACTATGCGGATGCCATTAGTGTGCTCCGTCACCTGAGACAAAAACCAGTAACCCTGATCACAAATAATCCCAAAAAGCTGGATGCCTTGAAGAAATCGGGTATGAATGTGGCGGGTCGCATGCCGCTCTGGGGCGATGTGTCGCAATATAATGAACGGTATTTGAATACAAAAGTGGAACGATCCGGCCATTTGCGGGATTCCGATCTCAGGGAGGTTCTATGACCACTCACGAAAAATATATGCGCCTGGCACTGGAAAATGCCAGAAGTGCTAAAGGGCAAACCGAACCGAATCCGCTCGTCGGATCAGTCATTGTCAACAACGGTCGTATCGTTGGGATCGGCGCTCATCTGAAGCCCGGCGAGCCACATGCCGAGATTCATGCGTTGCGTATGGCGGGTGAACACGCTCAGGGAGCGACAATTTACGTAACGCTGGAGCCGTGTTCCCATCACGGTCGGACAGGCCCGTGCGCGGAAGCCATTGTGAAGGCAGGCATTCGTCGGGTGGTGGTTGCAGCGCTGGACCCGAACCCGCTGGTTTCCGGCAGAGGGGTACAGATTTTGAAAGATGCGGGCATTGAGGTCATTGTCGGAGTATGTGAGCAGGAATCCATCCGCATGAATGAAGTGTTCAATCAATATATCGTGAGCAAGCGTCCTTTTATTACGATCAAATCGGCAGTAACACTGGACGGTAAAATTGCAACCCGGACCTCGGAAAGCAAATGGATTACATCTGAGGCTGCACGGGAGGATGTGCATCGTCTTCGTAACGAGCATGTGGGAATCCTGGTCGGTGTACAGACCGTGATTCACGATAATCCTCAGCTTACGACTCGTCTACCGGAAGGACGGAATCCGATTCGTATCATTTTGGATAGTAAGCTTCGAATTCCATTGGATGCCCGTGTCATTACAGATGGGGAGGCGCCTACCTGGATATTCACAGGACGCGTTTATGATGAAGGCAAGCGTAGCCAGTTGGAACAGCTGGGTGTAAAGCTATATACGACACAGGATGAAAACAGCGATCGGGTTAACCTGCCGCAAATGCTGGATATTCTGGGTGCGGCGGAGGTGTCATCAGTGTTCGTGGAAGGCGGAGCCGAGGTGAACGCTTCGTTCGTGCAGCAAGGGCTGGCAGACAAGCTGGTGCTGTATATGGCGCCTAAGCTGGTTGGAGGACGCGCAGCCCCGGGATTTCTCGGGGGAGAGGGCGTGTCTGCGATGAGCGATGCGGTGGCATTGCATGATTTGAGCATGACACAGGTTGGTGTAGACTGGAAACTAGAAGGGTATTTTGAGCGGGAAAAATGAGTGTTGTTTGCGGGGGAGAAGGCACTCCGCGAAGGGGTTGATCTTCCGATCGCTGTTGCAGTGGGATTCTTCGGATTGTATAAGACATTTAAAGGTAAGAATCCCACTGCAAAGGCGAACGCTTACGCTTCTCCAGATTCAACCCCTTCGCTCCGCTGCTGCCCACCACAAAGTCACTCATTTTCCCAAATGGTGTGGGGCATGGAGAAGGCAAAAGGACTTAAATACTCAAAAGCTCAAAAGCTCAAAAGCTCAAAAGCTCAAAAGCTCAAAAGCTTATATACTTAAAAGAACAGAGAATCTGAAGGGCTAACAGGCCTGGAGGATTCTTTTTTTATATACTAAACGTTTATTGAGGTGAATGGTTAATGGGATGAATAACTCATAGAGTGAATGTCTAATGGGGTGAATTCGAGATAACATAATTACGCATGCTTAGGTTTTTCGTCCTGGTTTCTTATGTATTTTTAGAGACTTTCGCCTCGTTTAGTTAGAATATAGAAATAAAAGGATTGACCTGGAAATTTAGATCAAGCACAATGAAGTTGAATTCAACTTGGAAGAGAAGGGAAAAGCCTTGCAGTGAAAGGGATTATAGAATTCAAAGGAGGATGTAGGTTGTGAAAAAAACGTTATTATGCTTGTTAAGTGCCAGTCTGATATTTTTAGCTGCACCGGTTTCTACTAAAGCCTTTTCGGGTGAGGTCACACAAGGCGCTGGCTCATATTCAACCACACTACCTGCCGGAGCAGCAACACCGCAAAACGAGATTTACAAAACAGCGAATGTAACCAGCCCAATGCCTACCAATGACTGGTGGAGCAGCCTCGCCTGGGTACCGTACTCCGAGGCTCAATATCCGCATCCCCTTGCCTTGAAAAATCAGCAAAACGGTTTACGCATCTTTAACCCGAGTGGGAAAATTACGGTAAATCCGGGATACATCGCAGGCTGGATGGATGATGTGAACGATTTTTCCGTCGGTCATTCTGTAAGCGCTTCATTTCCAGATGCCAAGGTGGACGGTTTCAGCGACTGGTTTGTCAAATCATTATTTCAAAGCGGCAGCAATAAAATGAGTGCTACCTATGGACACGGCTCCCCTTATGTTTTTTTTGAGTTTGGCGGTGGCAATCCCAAGCTTTCATTTAATGGGGTGCCAGAGGTTTGGTCTGGGTCAGCTAGTTCCCCTGTGCTTGGCATTACGGTTAATGGCTCACACTATGGTCTGTTTGGTCCTTCCGGCAGCACCTGGTCTGGCCTCGGAACGAGTACTCTGATCAATCAATTGAACGGGAAAAACTATTTTACAGTGGCGGCTTTGCCTGACAAAACAACCGCGACATTGGACAAGTTTCAGCAGTACGCCTATTCTTTCGTTACAAACTCCAAAGCACAGTACAGCTATAACGAAGCCTCTTCCGAGGTGACGACCACCTTTACTGTTGCAACAACAGCGAAGGAAGGCACACAAAGCGGTACTATTTTTGCCTTATACCCGCATCAGTGGAAAAATTCATCACAACCCCTGCTAGGGTATACGTACAATTCTGTACGCGGTCTGATGAAAACAGCAGAGGGTGCTTCTTTTCAAACGAAAATGAATTTTACAGGGGTACTGCCTTCCCTGCCCGACTTGGGGTCCTACGATAAAAATACGCTCAACAGTTATATAGACGAAGCGAAAGCGGAAGTCTACTCTGGCGATAGAGACACGTACTGGACTGGAAAACGTCTGGGCAAGCTAGCAGCGCTGGCGCCGATTGCCGACCAGGCTGGCAATACCGCAGCAGCGACCCAGTTCCGCAATGAGATCAAAAGCCGGCTGCAGGACTGGTTTAAGGCCAGTGACAGCTCGGGTAATCTGAAAAGCTCCAGTCTATTTGTGTATAACAACAATTGGGGGACACTGATCGGTTATCCCGACAGCTTTGGCAGTGCGGCAGAATTAAATGACCATCACTTCCATTATGGATACTTTATCAAGGCTGCAGCAGAAATTGCACGTGTGGACAAGAGCTGGGCATCCAATTCCCAATGGGGGCAGATGGTACAGTTGCTCATTCGTGATATCGCCAATATCGACAGGTCTGATTCGAAATTTCCGTATTTGCGTAATTTTGATCCCTATGCCGGGCACACCTGGGCTTCCGGCCATGCCAAATTTGGTGATGGCAACAACAATGAATCCTCCTCGGAAGCGATGAATGCTTGGGCAGGTCTTATTTTATGGGGCGAGGCGACGGGAAATACTCAAACTCGTGATCTGGGCATTTATCTATATACAACTGAAATGAATGCGATTAACGAATATTGGTTTGATGTGCATGGCACAAACACCCCTGCAGGGATGCAAAGCGCGACGGCAAGCATGATCTGGGGTGGTAAAACGGTAGGAAATGCAACATGGTGGACCAATAATGCCGCAGAGGTGCATGGTATCAACTGGCTCCCGATTACCTCGGCCTCCTTGTATCTGACGCAATATTCGGAGTATGCGGCTAAAAATTATAACGACCTGCTGCGAAAAAGCGGTGGGAATTTCAGTCCATGGGAAGATATTGTGTATATGTACAGAGCGATCTCGGATCCGTCCGATGCCAAGGCCAAATTCAGTGCACGCGTAGCGGCTATGGCACCGGAAGCGGGGAATTCCAAGGCGAATGCCTACTACTGGATCTACAATTTGGATGCTTTAGGCAACATCGACCGCAGCATCACCGCTAATTCACCTATTTATGCCGTATTTCATAAAAACGGTGTGAAAACTTATGTAGCCTACAATTTTACAAACCAGGTCAAAAAGGTAACCTTCTCAGATGGGCACACTATTACCGTGCAGCCGAATAGCTTTAATACCGGAAATGGAAGCGGCGGTGGCAATCCGCAACCTGATACGGAGGCTCCGTCCATCCCGGCGAATGTTCGAGCTACGACCAAAACGGCTTCGGCAGTCACTCTGGAGTGGGATGCAGCTACAGACAATGTTGGCGTTACGGGTTATATCGTTTATAAGGACGGGGCTCAGGCAGCAGAGATAAGCGGTACTTCCGCTTCAATTACAGGGCTGAGTGCAGCTTCCACTTACAGCTTTACCGTTAAGGCTCGCGATGCAGCTGGTAACCTATCTGCAGCAAGCAATTCCGTAGAGGTAACGACAGAGCCAGCATCTGGTGGTAATGAGGGTGGCGGAGAAACGGAGGATTATAAAGTAGGAGCTCGCTTTGTCAGCGATCATGAAGCATTGCTTCAATTTACACCCAAAACAGCCTCGGCCTATGTTGACGTGCATTATACTTTAACTGGTGGACAACAGCTCAATTACCGAATGACAAACAACGGCGGTGTCTGGGAGCAGCGGATTACAGACCTCGATATCGGGAAGGCTGTTAGCTATTGGTTTACCTATGAAAAGGCGGGATTGCAATACGAGACCCCTTCATTCAGCTATACACACCAGCAGACTGCTTCTACAACGACAGACGTTCCACAACTTCCACTACCGAGCGTTGATCCTGTTTTCGAAAAAACATCCTAGTGGATCAGGCTTAAGATACGAACGCGACAGTTAACTATAGAAAGAAAGACACAAGGGAAGCAAATACGCTTCTCCTGTGTCTTTTTTGTTTTTTTATAGGGTCGTAATACTTTCGCCATGTTCGTGAGTTCCAGGTTGCGCGATAATGATAAAGGCTGATACAGGAAGATATTACCGAGGCGTGGATTTCCAAAGGTCCCGCAGTGCCTGCCCTGATGGGGTCAGGTATCCTGTAATTCTGATGTATCCACCAACATTAGGGTTCAATTCCCAATCGCCTTCCACGCGACTTTTGGTAGAGTATTCGAATGATCGAATAAAAACAATGAAAAGACCCGGATAAGAGCATCCCATGTCTGGTCTCGATGACAGATACCGGGGCGATGGCTATGCGGCCAGCGGATACCGGAGAGAGCAAGCGCCGACAGGGTTCGAGGCTTCGGGGATACAGATTCACAGTCGATGTTGGGCTGATGAATCCCATCCCTAGAACACGGAAACAGGCGGTATCTTTCTTTTTCCTTAAGCTTGACCCCGCCGTCCACACCGAAGGGATGCTCTGCAAGGGTCCTAACCCTACTAAAAAAATAAAAATAAAAAATCCTCATTTTAAAAATGTGTGTTGACTATGCGCGAATCAGCAGAGCGGTCCATTTGAATCTGGAGAAGCGAAGCGTTCGCCTTTGCCACTGAATTTTAACCCTATAACGGGTTCATCAAATCCAAAAATTCAGTGGCAACAGCGATCGGAAGATCAAATGGACCGCGGAGCCGCCACACGTGGAAATGAACATTTTTAAGTTGAGGATTTTAAATACTAGGAGTGATACGATGTTTAAGAAGATAACGATTAAATCTGATGAGCGCGGGCTGCTGTTCAAAAAAGGAAGCTACCACAAGTTGTTGCACCCAGGAACTTATCTATTGAAGACATTTCAGCACGAAGCAGTTGAAATTTTGAATGTAGCCGAACCATTTTTTGTACCTGATCATGATATTCGTTTGTTTTTAACAGATCCCCTATTGCTTGAGCAATTGAATGTCATTGATGTAGAGGACCATGAATATGTGTTGCATTATGAGGATAATCGATTTGTGGAGCTGCTAACGGCTGGGAAATATGCTTTTTGGAACATGCTCAAGGAGCACCGTTTTGTTCGTGCAGACACTCGGCAGCCTGCAATTGATAAGGCATTAGGGCAAGCATTCTTGTCCAAGACACCGGGCTTCTGGAAGGCACTTCAGGTGGGCAGCTATGAATTGGGATTTTTATATTACGATAATGTGTTGCAGGGTGAGCTGAAACCGGGCAAATATTATTTCTGGATGTCCACAGTGAATACAGAGGTCAAAACGATAGATATGCGACAACAGCAGATGGACCTGATGGGACAGGAAATCATGACAGAGGACAAAATCACGCTGCGCCTCAACTTCGTCTGTCAGTACCGTATCATCGACCCGTTGCGGGCGTTGGAATTCCGGGCATACGAGGAACAAATGTACATTATGCTTCAACTGTTGTTGCGCGAATACGTTGGCACGATGAAGCTGGATGATTTGCTGAAAATGAAGCAGGAGATTGCGGAATATGTTTTGACTCGACTGAATGAGCAGAGCGGCGAATATGGAGTGACTTTTACGTCAGCAGGGGTGAAGGATATTATTTTGCCGGGGGATATCAAGGATATTCTGAATACCGTGCTGTTGGCAGAGAAGAAGGCACAGGCCAACCTCATCACAAGACGTGAAGAGACGGCATCTACTCGTAGTCTGCTCAATACGGCCAAGCTGATGGACGAGAATGCCACCCTCTTTCGTCTTAAAGAACTGGAATTCATGGAAAAAATCTGTGAGAAGATTGGCACGATTTCGCTGACTGGCGGGAATACGTTGCTGGAGCAGCTGAACACGCTGGTTCACATGAAAGAGGGGCAGGGACTCCAATAACTGAAAATACTCCCGAACGATGAGTGTAAGCGGGCTCAAGGTTCGGGAGTATTTTGCATTTTAGTTCGTCTTGGTGGATGCAAGAAAAGCGTCCATATCGATCACTGGAATGAGGGTACCCTGATGCTCCATCACAGTAGGGAACAACTCGCGCTGCCACTCTTCCTCATTGCTTTGTAGCTGACTGTCCTCGGCAGAAGCCGTGTCCTCCACCTGATCGACAAGCAGAGCAATCTTCGCACGGCTGAGCAAAATCATTTTGTCCTCGGAGGAATCGCTTGATGCAGGAAGAAACAGCTTTTTGCGTAAATTAAGGATCGTAAATACATTGCCGCGAATAGTCACCATTCCTTCATGCCACGCCTCGGAAAAGGGAAGCGGAGTTCCCTTCTTGGCATTCATGACTTCTTCTACTTCCACAAAGTTTAAAGCGAACCTTTTGTCCGCCAGACTGCACACAATAAAATCAGACATAGCAATTCTCCTTATATATTCAGATAAGCCATCACAGGTTGTGAATGAGCGGTAAAATGGGTTAACTATTGCGTTTTGACAGATGGAACGATAAAGTTGAGGATGCAGTAAAATGGTTGTAGTTAATCACAGAATATCACAAACGAGCAGTTAAATCTTCCAAAATAACAACCATTGGCCAAGGCGTGGCTTTGAGTTTCCCTTCATAATATAGTGTTTGGAACTAAGGCTGTGTCCGCTGGCACTACATTTTAAGATAAGCGGGTTGAGGTAGAATGGATCATGAAAAGCAGCGATTAAGTATCGAGGCAGCCAGATTATACTATCTAAACGACTACAGTCAGCAAGATATCGCGGTCAGACTCGGGGTTTCGCGTCCTACGGTATCGCGGTTACTTCAGGCTGCCAAGGAACAGGGATACGTGCGGATTAGTATTGTGGACCCGATGGAGGATATGGACGCGCTCGGAGAGCAGGTAAAGAAGAGATACGGACTGGATACCGTGTTAGTCTGTTATTCGCCGTTAAATGAATATCAGGAGATCAAGAAGCATATTAGCAAAAAAGCAGCCGATTATTTGCATGAAACGGTACAGGATGCTGATATTATTGGAGTGACATGGGGAACAACAATGCATGCCGTGGCGCTTCATCTCCAACAAAAGCAGGTCAAGGGTGTTGAGGTGGTTCAGCTCAAAGGAGGCGTGAGCCATTCACATGTCAACACATATGCCGTGGAAACAGTGAACTTGTTCGCAGAAGCCTTTCATACCATAGCAAGGTATTTGCCGCTGCCTGTGATTTTCGACAGTCATGCCGTTAAGAAAATGGTCGAGGAGGATCGGCATATCCAGCGTATTATTGAACTTGGCAAGCAGGCGAACATCGCGGTGTTTACGGTGGGGACGGTCAAGGAGGATGCGTTGCTGTTCCGATTGGGTTATTTTAACGGGGAAGAGCAGAAGCTACTGCAAAGAATTGGCAAGGGCGATATTTGCTCGCGCTTTTTTGACGCTGAGGGCAACATATGCAGTCAGGAAATCAATAGCCGTACCGTCGGGATTGATTTGCCTGATTTGCGAAAGAAGGAGAAGTCCATTCTCGTCGCTGGAGGCCAGCGTAAAGTGGAGGCCATTCGGGCATCGCTGCGTGGCAAGTATGCGAATATCTTGGTGACGGATCAGTTTACGGCACAAGCACTTTTACAATAGAGCAAGTCGTTTCAATCCAGCAAAATACACGGTTATGGCGTGTCCCTACAGGGTAATATGAATTGTAGGTGACACCTTGCGCATAAGCTTGAACATAATTTCAAAATGTATTTTACATATGTTCAAAGGCGTGCTATGATGGTCTCATCACAGAGAAATAAAGGACTTTTGTCTTTACACTATTTATCTAACGAAGGAGCTTTTAGATATGAACATTGCAGCATTAATCGACCATACATTGTTGCGTGCAGATGCGACGAAGGATGAATTTACGAAATTGACTGCCGAGGCAAAAAAATATCAGTTTGCTTCTGTATGTGTGAACCCGGCGTGGGTAGCTTATGCAGCAGAACAGCTCGCAGGCACAGGCGTAGCCATCTGTACAGTTATCGGTTTCCCGCTGGGAGCGAGCACGTCCGCAACGAAAGCATTTGAAACGAAAGATGCTATTGCTAACGGAGCGACTGAAATTGATATGGTTATTAACATAGGCGCTTTGAAGGAACGTAATGTACAGCTCGTCGAGCAGGACATCCGTGCGGTCGTGGAGGCAGCTGCCGGTACACTGGTAAAAGTGATTATCGAAACATGCCTGCTGACAGACGAAGAGAAGGTACTGGCATGTGAGCTGTCCGTCAAAGCGGGAGCGAATTTTGTGAAAACCTCGACAGGCTTCTCAACAGGTGGAGCTAATGCGGAAGATGTGGCTTTGATGCGCAAAACGGTAGGACCTGAGATTGGTGTCAAGGCTTCAGGCGGTGTACGCAGCCTGGAAGACGTGCAAAAATTAGTAGAAGCTGGCGCAAGTCGGATCGGTGCAAGTTCCGGTGTGAAGATCATCGAGGGCGAGCAGTCTACATCTTCCTACTAAGTTTATTTTAAAGTCATGGAGGGATTCGCGATGAAGGATCAATTGATTCAGAAAGCGCTTGAGGCGCGTAAACAGGCATACGTTCCGTATTCGAATTTTCAGGTGGGTGCTGCGGTTCTCGGAAGCGATGGCACGATTTATCACGGATGTAATGTGGAAAATGCCTCCTACGGCTTATGCAATTGTGCAGAGCGGACAGCGATTTTCAAAATGGTATCCGAAGGCTGCCGTCAAATTGATTCGATTGCGATAGTAGCTGATACGGAAGGGCCTGTGTCTCCATGTGGAGCCTGTCGTCAGGTTATTTCCGAATTTGCTCATCAAGATACCAAAATTTATCTGACAAACCTTCATGGCAACACGGAAGAGTGGACGGTGGATCAATTACTGCCGGGTGCTTTTCGACCAGCGGATCTGGGGAAATAAAAAAAAGAATGCCTCTTTGGAGCGCATTCTTTTTACGGGGAATGTAAGCGCTTAATGTAATGAGGGGGAAATTAAATGAAATATGTAATCGCTCTGGTGGGACTGCTCGTTGTATTTGCACTTACTTACGTTGCCAGCAGTGACAAGCGTAAAATCAGGTATCGTCCGCTGATAGTTATGGTTGTTCTGCAAGCAGCGCTTGCTTTCGTATTGCTGAATACAGGAATTGGTGAAATTCTAGTCAAAGGTTTTGCAAAAGGGTTTAATAGTCTGATTGGGTATGCTATGGAAGGGATTAACTTTGTTTTTGGCGGAATTGCGAATGAAGGAGCAGCACCGTTCTTTATCGGTGTACTGCTGCCAATCGTGTTCATATCCGCGCTGATTGGTATTTTGCAATATGTAAAAGTGTTACCTTTTATTATTAAATATATCGGGCTTGTCTTGAGCAAAGTAAACGGAATGGGTAAACTGGAATCCTACAACGCTGTAGCTTCGGCTATCTTGGGTCAATCCGAGGTGTTTATTTCCGTTAAGAAGCAAATTGGTCTGCTGCCAAAACATCGGTTGTATACGCTGTGTGCGTCTGCGATGTCTACGGTGTCCATGTCGATTGTGGGAGCTTACATGCAAATGTTAAATCCCAAATATGTGGTCACAGCTTTGGTATTGAACCTGTTCGGCGGCTTTATTATCGCTTCCATTATTAATCCGTACAAGATTGAGAAGGAAGACGATTTACTGGAGGTTCAGGAGGAAGAAAAGCAGTCCTTCTTCGAAATGCTCGGGGAATATATTATGGACGGTTTCAAGGTTGCTATTACGGTAGCTGCAATGCTGATCGGTTTTGTGGCGCTGATTGCCATGGTTAACGGGATTTTCTCTTGGTTGTTTGGAATCAGCTTTCAGGCGCTGCTTGGATATGTGTTTGCGCCTTTCGCTTTTGTCATGGGTATTCCGTGGAACGAAGCCATTCAGGCGGGCAGTATTATGGCTACCAAACTCGTATCCAACGAATTTGTGGCCATGCTGGATCTGACCAAGCAAACAGGCTTGTCGGAGCGCACGGTCGGGATCGTATCGGTATTCCTCGTATCCTTTGCTAACTTCTCATCCATCGGTATCATTTCCGGGGCTGTGAAGGGTCTGCATGAAAAACAGGGAAATGTGGTGGCCCGCTTTGGTCTGAAGCTGTTGTACGGGGCAACGCTGGTTAGCGTGCTGTCGGCAACGATTGCAGGGTTGTTTTTGTAAAAAAAACAGCGAGTCAGGAAAGGATTTTTATAATGTCTAAATTCAAACGAATTCACTTGGTCGTTATGGACTCGGTTGGTATCGGCGAAGCGCCGGATGCTGCCCAGTTTGATGATTACGATGTAGATACACTCGGTCATATTGCCCGCGAACGCGGTGGTCTGAAGATGCCGAATATGGGTAAGCTCGGTCTGTCCAATATTCGTTCCATAGAAGGGGTAGCAGCGGCCGACAAGCCGCTCGCGTATTACACTAAGATGCAGGAAGCGTCCAATGGCAAGGATACGATGACGGGTCATTGGGAAATCATGGGCTTGAATATTACTGTTCCTTTCCGTGTATTTCCTGATGGGTTCCCGGATGAGCTGATTCAGCGCATTGAGGAGCACACAGGCCGCAAAGTGATTGGCAATAAGCCTGCCAGCGGAACGGAAATCATGGATGAGCTGGGCGAAGAACACGTGAAAACTGGAGCGCTCATCATCTATACCTCGGCGGACTCTGTACTGCAAATTGCGGCGCACGAGGAAGTTGTACCTTTGAAGGAGCTCTATGAGATTTGCGAGTTCTGCCGTAAAATCACGCTGGAAGATCCGTACATGCTGGGTCGCATTATTGCACGTCCGTTCGTAGGCGAGGCAGGGAACTTCTCCCGTACCTCCAATCGACATGATTATGCGCTCAAGCCGTTTGGTCGCACCACCATGAACGAGCTGAAGGATGCAGGTCTGGATGTGATCGCCTTGGGTAAAATCTCCGACATTTATGACGGTGAGGGTGTGACGAAGGCGGTGCGTACGGTGTCCAATATGGACGGCATGGATAAGCTGGTGGCTACGCTCGATGAGGATTTCACCGGATTAAGCTTTCTAAATTTAGTGGACTTTGACGCTGTATACGGTCACCGTCGTGATCCGCAGGGATATGGTCAAGCTTTGGACGATTACGATGCGCGTCTGCCAGAGGTTTTTGCCAAAATGACCGATGACGATCTGCTAATCATCACTGCAGACCATGGGAATGACCCGACGTATCGGGGAACAGACCATACCCGCGAATATGTACCTTTGCTGGCATATTCCCCGCGTTTTACAGCTGGGGGCAAGGAGCTTGCGGTTCGTAAAACCTTTGCTGATATTGGAGCGACCGTAGCGGATAACTTTGGTGTGAAACTGCCTGAACACGGAACGAGCTTTTTGGCAGAGCTTCAGTAATCAAGGACCAGTAAGAGTACAAGCAAGATTACTAGTAACGATATAAATAAAGATACAAGCATGGACAAATGGGACGGAGGAATAGAAAAACATGAGTGTACACATTGGAGCCAAACCCGGAGAAATTGCAGAAACGATTTTGCTGCCCGGAGACCCGCTACGGGCAAAATTTATTGCTGAAACGTATCTGGAGGACGTGACCTGCTACAACGAGGTACGCGGAATGCTCGGATTCACGGGTACGTACCAAGGCAAACGCCTGTCTGTACAGGGAACTGGGATGGGGCTGCCTTCCATCAGTATTTATGTCAACGAACTGATTAGCGAATACGGTGTGAAAAACCTGTTCCGTGTGGGTACATGCGGCGGAATGAAGGAGCATGTGCACGTTCGTGACGTCATTTTGGCACAGGCATCCTGTACGGATTCCGGCATGAACCGCCATATCTTTGGTGGCTACGACTACTCGCCGATTGCCAGCTTCAATCTATTGAAGGGCGCTTATGATCGCGGTGTTGCCAAAGGCTTGAACATGCATGTCGGCAATGTATTCAGCTCAGACAGCTTCTACCGTGATGACAAATCAGTGGTACAAAAGCTGATGGAATACGGCGTGCTGGGTGTAGAAATGGAAACTTCGGCTTTATACACGTTGGCAGCCAAGTTTGGCGTAAACGCACTGACGATTCTGACGGTAAGCGATCATTTGCTGACGGGGGAAGAAACGACCGCAGAAGAACGCCAAACAACTTTTAAAGAAATGATGGAAGTTGCACTGGATACAGCAGTATCTCTGTAAACGATCATACGCACAGTGAGGAGAAATGACATATGAGAATGGTAGACTTGATTGAGAAAAAACGTGACGGAAAAGAACTGAGTACAGAGGAAATTAATTTTATTATCCAAGGCTACACTCAGGGTGAAATTCCTGATTATCAAGTCAGTGCATTGGCGATGTCCATTTTCTTCAAAGATATGACTGAACGCGAACGCGCTGATCTGACGATGGCGATGGTTCATTCTGGTGATACCATTGATCTGTCCGCGATTGAAGGTGTAAAGGTCGATAAGCATTCCACTGGCGGTGTGGGTGATACGACAACGCTGGTACTGGCTCCGCTCGTAGCGGCCTTGGACATTCCGGTAGCCAAAATGTCAGGCCGCGGCCTCGGACATACCGGAGGAACGATCGACAAGCTGGAAGCTATTGCAGGCTTCCACGTCGAAATCAGCAAGGATGAATTCGTGGATTTGGTGAATCGCAGCAAAATTGCGGTCATCGGACAAAGCGGCAACCTGACACCTGCGGACAAAAAGCTGTATGCCTTGCGTGACGTTACAGCGACGGTCAACTCGATTCCGCTGATTGCCAGCTCGATTATGAGTAAGAAAATCGCTGCCGGCTCCGATGCCATCGTGCTTGATGTAAAAACAGGTGCAGGCGCATTTATGAAAACCGTAGATGATGCCAAAGCACTGGCACATGCCATGGTGAGCATCGGTAACAACGTGGGCCGAAAAACGATGGCAGTCATTTCCGATATGAGTCAACCGCTGGGTCTGGCCATCGGTAACTCGCTAGAAGTGAAAGAAGCGATTGATACGCTGCGTGGCGAAGGACCAAAAGATCTGGAAGAGCTGTGTATGGCTTTGGGCAGTCAGATGGTGTTTTTGGCAGGGAAAGCAGAATCCCTCGAAAACGCCGAAGAGAAGCTCAAAGAAGTCATTCGCAATGGCAAAGCACTGGAGAAATTCAAAGAGTTTATTGCAAATCAGGGCGGTGACGCTTCTGTAGTGGATCATCCTGAACGCTTGCCGCAAGCGCAATATCTTATTGAGGTGCCTGCGAAGCAGGACGGTGTGGTAGCTGAAATCGTGGCTGACGAAATCGGTACCGCAGCGATGTTGCTTGGAGCAGGACGTGCGACCAAAGAATCCGAGATTGATCTGGCTGTCGGCTTGATGCTGAACAAAAAGGTTGGGGATGCTGTTCAAAAAGGGGATTCGCTGGTTACCATCCATGCGAACCGTGAAGATGTAGCCCAAGTGCTGGAGAAAATCTACGCGAACATCCGTATTGCGGATCACGCGGAAGCGCCAGTGCTAATCTACGGAACAGTGACAGAGTAAGCGATAAGCCCTATTTATAAAGTCGTATTGGGTGCCTTTGATCAGGTTTGAAAAATATGACAGCTGGACTCATAATAGATATGAGTTCGGCTTTTTTTATTGTAAGGCCGAGGGCAGCACAGAGGGGGAGAGACATGTTCAGATTATACAGCGATGTCCGGGGAGCAGCTTATGAAAGACTGATTGATTATGCTATGGAACGGGCAGACACGTTTATGCTGGGCATACATAAATGGGTGACAGAGGATGAGAATGGAGTGATCGACCAGGATGTCCTGTTCAAGGAATTGTTGCGGCAATTGAATCCTTTTTTGCTGTCCACACACTCTTATGAGGAAATTAGGGGCATCCATTCTATTGCCTACACACAAGGAACATTTTACAGATACCAGTGTGCACCCGAGGCGGGGGGACTACTAAAGCAAGCGACGTCCAGTTTGTTTTCCTGGGTACACCCCCAATTACCTGAGGATTTGTGCTTCCAGAATGCGGATGGAGAGGATTGGATCATTAACATAGCTCACGAACGAATAGGTAGACTAAACATGGCTATAGAAGAAGCGGAAGAATTGGAGAAGCTTATCCCCGGTGTGTTTATTCACCAACCTGAATATCATCAGAATATAGATATTTTTCTGGACGATGCTATTCGGCATAAAAGCCGGATCGAGTAGAGCTTATGCGGTTTGGCTTGAGGGAGATACCGGAACGGATTAGAGAATTGTATTCCCTGAAGCATCTGACCATTTTCGAGCAGGATATACGAATACTATCGCACGCTTTGTTCGAATTGGAATCGTTGGAGTCACTGACGATACAAGTAGCGGATTTGGAAGAAATACCGGCTGACATTGCCAAGCTAACCCATCTCAAAAATCTGAGGATCAGCTGTGGATGCTATGATCGTCCGGCCCCAGATTTCAAAGTGATTCCCAAGGCGGAGCTGGCATTTCGGCATTTGCCTCCTGAAATCGGAGAGCTGCAACAACTGGAGTATCTGGATGTCCAGTATAGTGGAATCCATACGTTGCCTCCTGAATTACAAAACCTGAAAAATCTGCGCTCCTTGGACATTGTGAATGGATTCATCGAATCGGCACCCGATTTTATATATAAAATGACCTGGCTGGATCGCTTCCTTATAGAAGATAAGCCGTTCCATCTGTGCAATCACGGTGACGACTGAAGGATAGATAAGAAGAGGAGGAAATCAAATGGTGGAGAAATGGGTTTGGATGGGGGTTGCAGGGGCAATTGTGGGTTATGCCACATTTGCCAGTATGAGCGTTCCTGCATCAACTATTACTGAAGTAAATCAGAGTCATTCGACTGTTCCGCTTAGTACGCAGAGTGAGCAAGGAAGTGCAGCGAAACGTATTATACATGACCAGGAGATGCAATTTGGAGGACAAGGACAAACGAGCTTTAGATTTGAAGAAGGGCGCAAGTTATACATCAGTATCAAGAATACAGGTAAGCAACCCGTACAATACAAGCTCAATAGTGCGAATGGATTAGACTTGCAAGGTACAACGAGCGGGTTTTCCAGCCGAACGTTGCAGCCGGGAGAACGCCACGATCTGGTGTTTGTAAAGCCAGAGGGACAGGATGAAGCTGCAAATGACTCCTTAAAAGAGATGATTTTAAAAGTAAGTACGGACGATGGATCGCAAGGAAACGTTAAAACCTTCGCATATATTACACTGTAAGCTCCTTCCAGAAAGGGCACGACATGCGGTCATTAGTCTACTTATGTTACAATAGAACGGTTGAAGACTTAATGAACAGAATAGGTCAGAGCAGAAAGCAGAAAGGATGACCCGTTGTGCCCAAAAACCATGAATTCGGTAATCAAAAGATGTCACGGAGGCTGTCACTCACAGCCATTTTACTTACACTTACCTTTGTAGCACTTACTGGCTGTGGTCAGGATAAGAATGCTGAAACCATTGATACTGGAAGCAGTACAAGCGTAATCGAGAACGGAGCCGGTGGTAATCGTAGCGGTTCAGCCCAAAGTGACAAAGCAGCGAAAGAGAGCGAGAGTGCAGAAAACAGCGGTACTGATGCACAAAAATCAACTCCTTCGGCTCCATCTGCTTCATCGGATACATCTTCTTCTCCGGCAACCTCCAATCCATCGCAAAATCCATTTGAGGTAGCAGGTATTCAAGATCCTAAAGCGTTTTTGAACACGTTCAAAGCGCTGCAGAAGGCAGTTGCCGACAATGACAAGGAAAAAGTGGCCAATTATATTTTGTACCCTCTGCGTGTTAATGATAGTGAAAAGTCGCTAACGATTCCGAATAAGAAAGATTTTATGGCCAAGTATGATCAGATTTTTACGGACGCAATTCGCGAGGCGCTGGTGAATCAAAAGACAGATGATTTGTTTGTTAATTATCAGGGAGTCATGGTGGGATCGGGTGAACTGTGGTTGAGAAGAGCTACGGACAATCCGAAGCTTTTTGGAGTCTTTTCGATTAATCTTGAAACGGTTGCCAACTAAGTCGTACTTCGTGTGTAAATGACCTCTAAACGGTCGGAAACATATATAATGTTTCTGACTGCCCCCCCTTAAAGAAAGAAAAGTCCAGATGATACATACCAAAAAAAGGTTTGACATCACTCCTAAACTCTCGTATTATATCCATATAACTCATTAAACAGGTAGGAATTAAAGAATTAATGTATGATCTCGCCATTTTGGCGGAGAACCTCTAGGAACAGCAGGCAGACACTGTCCACGTGACAGGTTTGACCTATCAGGGCTGCATCAGGGAATTCTCCGCTCTTTTTTTGATTATGTCTGTCAATAACAGGCGTAAATGAATACAAATTACATAGAATTCGGGGTGTCTTGATGAAGAGGCAATGGAAAAGTGGACTTATTCTCGGACTATCTTTGGTTTTAACGATTATGCTAAGCGCTTGCGGGGCAAGCAAGGGAGGGACGCAGGCGGATGGTAGCTCTGCTGCCGGTTCCAAGGACGTGGAGTTACTCAATGTTTCTTATGATCCGACCCGTGAGCTGTATGAGGCATATAATAAAGCATTTGCCGCCCATTGGGAGAAGGAGAAAGGGCAGAAGGTTACGATCAAGCAATCTCACGGAGGATCTGGCAAGCAAAGTCGTTCTGTGCAGGACGGACTGGATGCGGACGTGGTAACTCTGGCCCTGGGCTATGATATTGATGCGCTACAGGAAAAAGGACTCGTTAAAGAGGGGTGGCAAAGTAAATATGAGCATAACAGCGCCCCGTACACTTCAACCATCGTGTTACTGGTACGCAAAGGGAACCCGAAAGGGATTAAGGACTGGGACGATTTAATCCGTGGCGATGTGCAAGTTATTACACCGAATCCTAAAACTTCGGGTGGAGCACGTTGGAATTATCTTGCAGCCTGGGCCTATGCGCTCAAGAAGAACAATAACGATGAAGCCAAGGCCCAGCAGTTTGTACAGGAGCTGTATAAGCATGTGCCGGTACTGGATAGCGGAGCACGTGGAGCGACAACGACTTTCGTAGAGCGTGGAATTGGCGATGTGCTGATTGCATGGGAAAATGAAGCACTGCTCTCGGTAAAGGAGCTGGGTGCGGATAAATTTGATATCGTGTATCCGTCGATCAGTATATTGGCTGAACCTCCGGTAGCAGTAGTCGATAAGGTGGTAGATAAAAAAGGTACACGCGAGGTGGCGGATGCGTACCTGAAATATTTGTACAGTGAAGAAGGGCAGACCATTGCTGCCGAAAATTATTATCGCCCAACACTGGAGAGTGTGACGGCAAAGTTCAAGGATCAATTTCCTAAATTGGAGCTCGTGACCTTGAAGGATGTATTCGGGACATGGAAGGAGACGCAGCAGAAGCATTTCAGCGACAAAGGCATTTTTGACCAGATTTATGTACCCGGCAGTTCATAAAATAGGCGGACTGTGTAGGGATTGGATCGATAGCCGCGAGTGTCATAGTGAATGGATTCAGAGAGGGATGGACAGAACATGAGTCAAGTGCAAGCCACTCGAAAACGTGTACTTCCCGGGTTCGGGTTAACAATGGGTTATAGTGTGCTGTATCTCAGTCTGGTGGTGCTGGTGCCTTTATCGGCACTGCTTCTGAATTCAACTGGACTGACGTGGGAGAAATTTTGGGACGTGGCGACTGATGTCAGGGTGCTGGCTTCCTACAAGGTAAGCTTTTTGTGTGCCGCGGCTGCGGCGCTGATCGACCTGTTTCTCGGTTTATTGATAGCCTGGGTGCTGGTGCGTTATGAGTTTCCGGGGAAACGAATTTTTGATGCGGTGATTGATCTGCCCTTTGCTTTGCCTACTGCGGTAGCGGGGGTTGCTTTGACTGCTCTGTATGCGCAAAATGGCTGGATCGGTTCGTTGTTCGAACCGCTTGGATGGAGGATGGCGTACTCACAGACGGGGATTACGCTAGCATTGATGTTTATTGGCATTCCGTTCGTCGTACGGACAGTGCAGCCGGTGCTGGAGGAGCTGGACAAGGACGAGGAGGAGGTCGCTGCTACGCTGGGAGCTGGCAGATGGCGTATCTTCCGCAGCGTTATTGTGCCAGAGCTGGTGCCACCGCTGCTGACGGGTTTTGCGCTCGCCTTTGCTCGTGGCATTGGCGAGTATGGTTCTGTCGTCTTCATCTCTGGCAATATGCCGATGAAGACGGAAATTGCTCCACTGCTCATAATGTCCAAGCTGGAGCAAAATGACTATGCAGGAGCTACGGCGGTAGCGTTGATGCTGTTGGTGATTTCATTCGTGCTGTTACTCGTAATTAACAGCATTCAGCGCTGGTCACGGCGGCGTACTGCCTAAACTCAACTGTCTAATGTAACTATCTAACGTTAACATGCAGAGCTGCGCATGATACCCACGTTCTAAGGAGGGATACACCATGTCACAAGCGATAACTGGGCAGGAGCTTGCTTCTGCACCAGTGCCTTCATCTGCACCGCCCAACAGGGTCACGACCGAGGCCGCTTGGGTGAAGTGGACGCTGATTGGTGCTGCTTTTTTAGCTTTGCTCTGGGTGCTGGTGTTGCCGCTAATCGTCGTGCTTACCGAAGCGCTCAAGCAAGGATGGGGCGTATACGTCGAAGCGTTACGGGACCCAGATGCCATGTCTGCTTTGCGGTTGACGCTGCTGGTGGCAGCGATAACGGTACCGCTGAATACGGTATTTGGTGTAGCTGCCGCTTGGCTGATCACGAAATTTCAATTTCGCGGCAAAGGCTTGCTAGTCACCTTGATTGATTTACCCTTTGCCATCTCTCCTGTCGTCGGAGGGCTGATGTATGTATTAGTGTTCGGCGCACAGGGCTGGCTTGGACCGTGGTTGGACGAGCATGATATTAAAATTATATTTGCTTTGCCTGGTATTATTTTAGCGACGCTGTTCATCACCTTTCCATTTGTGGCCCGAGAACTTATTCCAATGATGGAAGATCAGGGACAGCAGGAGGAAGAAGCGGCGGTCATGCTGGGCGCGCGCGGCTGGCGCATTTTCTGGAAAGTGACGCTGCCGAACATCAAGTGGGGTCTGCTGTATGGCATCATTTTGTGTAATGCGCGAGCCATGGGTGAGTTCGGTGCAGTGTCTGTCGTCTCTGGACATATCCGGGGAGAGACGAATACACTGCCGCTGCATGTAGAAATTTTGTATAACGAATATCAGTTCTCGGCATCTTTTGCGGTGGCCTCGTTGTTATTGTTACTTGCTCTGGCAACCTTGATACTTAAAAGCTGGTTTGGACGCAAACGCGTGCATTAATTTATGACTTTGTATATGATCCCTCAGGGCCTCTCTTTGCGTCTATCGTCTGTTAACGGCGAGAAGATGGGAAGAGAGGCCCTTGTTCTAAGGTGGCTTATATGGATAATAAAATGATCATATCAAGGCACGTTGGTGTGCCCAGGAGGAGCGAAGGGAAAAATGAAACATCCGTTTCAGTCCTACCGTCAGCTGTTTCCAGTGCTGTCCTCACATATCCATGTAGGGAGCTGTTCCCAGGGGGCCGTATCGAGGCCGGTTTCCGCTGCCATTGAGGAATATCATCGAAGTTTGCTGCAACACGGTCATAACGGCGATCTGTCTATGGCACGTTTGGAGGAGGCGAGAGGGCATTTTGCTAAGCTCATCGGGGCGGAGCCTGACGAAATTGCGGTCCTGTCCTCAGCCTCTGAGGCGATTGCTGGGGTGGCCACAGCCCTTCCTTATGTACCGGGAAAAGAAAGCATTGTGTATGCGGACACCGACTTTCCGACGGTGGGACACATCTGGCACGCACAGGAGATGTTCCGTGATCACATCTGCTGTATCCCCTCCATCGAGGGAGAAGTGATGATAGAGCAGTATGAGGAGCATGTTACGGAGAAAACAGCGCTCGTTATGGTGTCACAAGTGAATTATACCAACGGATTTCAGCAGGATTTAAAATCCATTGCAGAAATAGCTCACCGAAATCAGGCGTTGCTGTTTGTGGATGCTTACCAGTCTGCAGGGATCGTTCCAGTGGATGTTAAGGCAATGGGCGTAGATATTTTGGTCGCGGGAGCACGCAAATATATGCTGGGAATTCCGGGCGTGGCTTTTCTTTATGTAAGCAAGGACCGAATAGACCGCTTCAAGCCCCGTCTTACTGGCTGGCTTGGGCAGGAGCACGCTTCCCGGTTTGATATTGCTCACCCGGTTCCGGCGGCGGGAGCCCGACGCTTTGAGACGGGATTGCCTTCTTTTATTAGCATTTTTGCCGCCAATGCGGCCTTAAAGTTGCTGCTGGAGATTGGAGTCACGAATATTCAGGCCTATATGAGTGAGTTGTTGGATTTTTCCGTTGAATATGGACGGCGCAAAGGGTTACACATACGTGTACCTTACAGGGGAGGCACATTACCAAGCTTGCTCGCTGTTGAAGTAGCCGACGTGTCGGCTGTGGAGAGGAATTTGAGAAGCCAAAATATGATCGTTTCAGCACGAAAGGATGTTATCCGTGTGGCTCCGCATTTTTACAATACGGCTGAGGAAGTCCGACGGGTAATAGATGAATTGGCAGGGAGATGTTGAACGAACAGCAAAAGCCTCTTCCAAGTGAATGGGAGCATGACATGTCCCTTTTTACACAGGAGAGGCTTTTTGGGCGTTTAGAATTCTAATTATACGATCCGTTTGCGCAGCCAGCCGGAAATCAGATCCGTCAAAATGATCAGGACCACAATGCCGAGCAAAATAACGCCTACACGGTTCCAGTTGCGCATTTGGAGTGCAAACAGTAGCGGAGTACCGATACCACCTGCACCGACCAGACCGAGCGTGGTAGCGGAACGGATATTAATTTCAAAACGGTAAAGCGAATACGAAAGAAACTGTGGAATCACCTGCGGTAGCACGGCGAAGAAGATCACCTGCCAACGATTGGCACCGCACGCGATCAAAGCTTCCTGGGGCCCGTGATCGACACTTTCGATCGTTTCCGAGAAAAGCTTCGCCAGCATGCCGATGGAGTGAATGCCAAGAGCAAGCACACCCGCAAACGAGCCGGGCCCTACGGCTTTGATAAACAAGATGGCGACGATCATTTCGGGAAATACCCGGATGACACTAAGCACAAATTTCCCGCTACCCGATAAGGGACGCAGACGGGTCATATTGCTGGACGCCCAAAAGGCGAACGGAAGGCAGACAAATGCGGACACGAAGGTTCCGAGCACTGAAATGACCAGCGTATCCAGCAACCCGCGCAGCAAATCCTCTCCCTCAGGGATGTAAACGAACGACCAGTCGGGATGAAGGAAGCCGTCCAATATAGCGACAGAGACACTTTTGGCCGTTCCCTGTAATCCTTCAAACTGCATCCCGCGAAAAGCCCAAATATAAATGATGATTAGCAGAATAGCTATCGCCCATAGGCGCAGGCGGGAGCCAATAGGTCTGCGAAGCGTAGGATCATTCATAATAATTTCCTCCGTAGCAGGTTACTGCCGTAATCAATCGCAAGGACGATGACGAGGGTCAGTAGAATAATGATGCTTGCCCGATCATATCGGAATAGCCCAAGGGAACGGTCAAGCAACAGACCGATACCGCCAGCCCCGACCAGGCCCAGAACGGAAGCCGCGCGCACATTAACCTCGAAGGTATACAGCAAGTACGACACAAAATAAGGAAGAGCCTGCGGAACCACACCAAAGGCGATGACTTGAATGCGGCTCGCGCCAACAGCGGTCATGGCTTCCAGCGGCCCGGGATCAATGGCTTCAATCGCCTCAAAGGTCAGCTTGGCTATGATGCCAAAGGAGAAGAAGAGCAGGGCGAGCATCCCCGCAAACGGCCCGATGCCGAACACCGCCACAAAGATCGAGGCAAACAGCAAATCGGGAATCGTCCGTACTAGATTCAGGATCGTGCGCATCGGCAGCGAAATCAGTTTGCGCGGCATCACATTATAGGCACACAGCAACGCGACAGGGATCGCCAATATGGCTCCCAGTGTCGTGCCAACAATGGCGATCTGGATCGTTTCCAGCATCGGTTTCCAGATGGTAGGCAAGTAGCTCCAGTCGGGTGGAAACATTTCGCCCAACAATTTGCCCATCTCCGGCAAGCCAACGATCAACTGGTAAGGTGTGGCATCCGTATGAATGGAGCAGGCTACCAGCACCACGATAAAAATCATCCAGGTGGCATAACGTTTGTAACGTCCTGGCAAAGGTGGCCCTGCGGGCGTCTTGCCTGGCTGCGGCGGTCCAGCATGCGGTGACGGTTGCGTCGAAGAGAGCGGCTGGGCAGTAGAGTCGGGCTTCATGATCCTACTCCCAGCAGTTCATCATGCTTGATGGCCCGGCCGTAGATCTCCGCAAAGGCCTCATCCGTAGCCTCCTCCGGTGTGCCGTCAAAGACCACTTCTCCGGCGCGCAATCCGATGATCCGCGTTGCATATTCGCGCGCGAGATCAATGAAATGCAGATTGACGATGGTCGTAATCTGCATTTCACGGTTGATGCGCTGGAGGTCATCCATTACCTGGCGGGTGGTCAGCGGATCCAGCGATGCGACAGGCTCGTCCGCCAGAATGATTTTAGCCTCCTGCGCCAGAGCGCGGGCGATGGATACGCGCTGCTGTTGGCCACCGGACAGCTCATCTGCCCGGCTGTAGGCTTTTTCGCGGATGTTCACGCGCTCCAGCGCTGTTAGTGCCAGTTCGATATCTTCCTTCGGAAAGAGGCCGAGAATGGTCCGCAGTGTTGAATGATAGCCGACGCGGCCGGAAAGTACATTGCGGAGCACCGTCGAACGCTTAACCAGATTGAAGCTTTGAAAGATCATGCCGATATCACGGCGAATGCGCCGCAGCTCGCTGCTTCCAGCAGATGTGACGGACCTGCCACCCACGACAATGTCGCCGGACGTAATGTCATGCAGTCGGTTAATGGAACGCAGCAGGGTAGACTTACCTGCACCGGATAGGCCGACGATGACGACCATTTCTCCCTCCTGAATCGTCAAATTAATATTTTTCAACCCTTTGGTGCCGTTCGGGTATGTTTTCGATACGTTACGAAATTCGATCATTTGCTCCCAACTTTCTCCCCCGATGGGGTGGAATGAAAACAACACCGCCATGAATACATGGACGGTGCTGCCCTGTCATTCGTAAAGCCTGTTTCGTAGCTGTTACTTCATTAAAGTACCTTGTTTGCTCCGATTACTTAACCGCTTGACCAACGGCTTCGGCGTATTCACGCACGGAGTCGAAGTTTTTATCGTCGCCCTTTTCATAACCTACATGGGTGTAAATCTCTTTAATGATTTCGCCGCCTGCAGGATCTTTGGCGATGTCAATAAAGGCTTGGCTGATCTTGTCTCTCCACGCTTGATCCATATCAGAACGTACGCTGACGGTGTCATTTGGAATTTTAGCTGTGTAATGAATGACGCGAGTTTTTTCAAATACATCCGGGATTTCCTTCTTCACCGTGTTACGTGCATCCTGGAAAACAGCTACCGCATCAACTTGACCGTTCAGCAACGCCAGAATAGCAGCATCGTGGCCTTTGATTGTCACACCCTGCACATCCGTATCCGGGTCCACGCCAGCTTTTTTCAGCTCTGCTGCAGGGTACACGTAGCCTGCGGAGGAGGTTACATTTTGCCAGCCAACCTTCTTGCCTTTCAGATCAGCTAGACTTTGAATCGGAGAATCCTTTTTCACCACGATCATCGCTTTATAAAAGTTTACTTTTTCAGTCGTGTCCTTGCCTGTAGCATCTTCAATTCCGTAGCGTTGAGCTTGCAACAGCAAGTCGGCTGCTTTACGGTTATCGTGGGCCAGTACATAAGCATTCGGCGGAAGGAATCCTACATCTACCTGTTTGGAAGACATGGCTTCCACAATCGTATTGTAGTCAGGAGATACAGTTACTTTCACCGGGATTCCAAGCTTGTCACCCAGTAGATTTTCGAGCGGTTTGGCTTTGGCTTCGAGCGTATCTGCATTTTGAGAAGGAACGAACTGTACCTTTAACTCCTTAGGAACATAGGCTGTGCTTTCGTTTTTAGAGCCATCTGTACCCGGAGTGGACGCGCTGTTGTTATTGCTTGCATTGGAGCCACAAGCGGCTAGACCCGCTGCCAGTGTGAAGGTCATGCACAAGGTCAGTGCTTTTTTGAACAAAATAATTTCCCCCTAAACATAGTGATAACGATAATAAAAAACCTGTAAATGCTGTGACAAACCAAATCTTAACAGCTAGTCCCGTAGCTAGGGTAAAAACCACTCCTGACTTTGGTAAAAATGATGTAAAATTTATCGTATAATTAAAACCATTCTCTGGATTTATGCAAAATGCTTGTTTTAACATTCTCTTAACAGTGCTCTGTTAGACTTGTTCAAGCTCTATGACCGAAGCTGAGGGAGAGAAAAAGATTGGATATTTTGGATATTAACGAAAAGGCAGACCAGGGAAATGTAAGCCTTGTGAGAGTGAAATTCCGCATTATGGTTACAACCGATTTGCATGTCAGTTTGTGGAATTACGATTATTATACGGATCAGGAGACGCTGCATTACGGTCTGGCGCAAACAGCCAGCTTGATTCAAATAGCCCGGGCGGAGGTACCCAATCACCTGCTGCTAGATAACGGAGATGTGATTCAGGGGAATCCAATGGGAGATTATGCTGTACAGCGAATCCAACAGGACCCAAGCGCAGTGCATCCCGCCTATAAAGCCATGAATCTGCTTGGGTATGAGGCAGGCAATATCGGTAATCATGAATTTAACTACGGACTGGAATACTTGCAGACTTGCCTTCGAGGAGCGCAGTTTCCTTATGTGAATGCCAACATTTATATAGCGGGAGAACAAGAACGAAATTACTTTACACCTTATCTATTGCTGGATAAGACGGTAGAGGATGAAGCAGGTGGTAAGCATCTGTTGAAGGTGGGAGTCATCGGCTTTGTCCCTCCGCAAATTATGCAATGGGACAAGGCGTGGCTGGAGGGGAAAATCATCGTCAAAGATATGCTGGAAACGGCAAGACGGTTTATTCCACAAATGAAGGCGGCGGGAGCTGATCTCATCATTGCTATGCCCCATGCAGGCTTTGAGGATATTCCCGAAACGCTTGATATGGAAAATGCGGTGCTGCATCTGAGCAGGGTGGAAGGGATCGATGCCATTGTGTTTGGTCATGCACATAAAGTATTTCCCGGACCTTCGTTTATGGGGAAAACAGGTGTTGATGTAGAGCGAGGTACCATCCACGATATCCCAGCAGTGGAGCCGGGCTTTTGGGGGGATCATCTGGGTATCATTGATCTGGAGCTGACCTTTAGTGGAGAGAAGTGGCAAGTGGCTGCATCTGCTGCCGAGGTACGCCCGGTGTATGATCCGATACGCAAGGAAGCGCTGGTACAACCGGATACTGCCATTCAGCTGGCGGTAGCAGAAGAACACGCCGGAACACTGGAGTATATTCGTGCACCTGTAGGTCAGACGACGGTGGCGGTGAGCAGCTTTTTTGCTCAGGTGATGGATGATGCTTCGGTTCAGCTCGTGAATGATGCGCAAATGTGGTATGTGAAGCAGCAGATACAAGGGAGCGAGTACGAAGGATTGCCCGTTCTGTCGGCAGCAGCTCCTTTTAAAACAGGCGGCAGATATGGCCCATCGTACTATACCCATATTCCGGCGGGGACGTTGGCGATCAAGCATATCGCCGATCTGTACAATTTTCCGAATACGCTGCATGTCGTTCGACTGACCGGAACGGAAATTCGGGAATGGCTGGAGTGGTCTGCTGGACAATTCCAGCAAATCGATCCTTCAGCAGAACAAGAGCAAGAGCTGATTAATTCTGATTTTCCAAGCTTTAATTTCGATATCATCGACGGCATCAGGTATCAGATTGATGTAACACAGCCAGCCAGATATGATGCTGACGGGGGCCTAAAGGACCCAGATGCACACAGAATCATTCAGATATCTTTTGATGGCGAACCGATGGATATGCAGCGAAATTATCTGGTTGTTACGAATAACTATCGCGCGTTTTCCTCTGCGCTGGTCAATCCGGGTGGAGAGCGAATTATACTTGCTTCACCGGATGAGAACCGTCATGTACTGACTGAACACGTGCGGCATATGAAGACGTTGACGCCAAAAGCTGACGGCCATTGGTCCCTCGCCCCATGGTCAGGGCATCCGCATGTGACCTTCCTGACCTCACCGCAAGCAACGGATGCTGCTAATGCCTATTCGGAGTTGCTTTATGAAGGGTTAACGGTAGAGGGATACGCTAAGTTTGCCCTCGATTTCGGACGTTCACGGTAGAACTGCTAACTAGTTTTTGTCCTATAAGTCCACAGCATCAAAATAATAGAAAAAGACTGTCCCGTAGAGGACGGTCTTTTTTCATAAAACAGTTTTAAAATCGTACAAAATTCGTGATTTTATATGTCCTGAGTCGTATTTAAAGTTATTGACCTCTCGTATAAATAGACATATACTTTGATTAAACAAATTTTGGTTTAAAAGGTAATGAAAAAGTCACCATCATTCGTTTAAGGGGGTGTCCCTTTGGAAAAAAACACCACGATCCGCGCAGAAATAGAAAAGTATATTCAAAGTGAAGGCATTTCAATGCAATGTTTTGCAGATGCTTCCAAGGTAAATCCGGGTACACTTAGCGGTATACTTAACCGGAACCCACCACGGCCTATCTCAGTTAATCAGCTTGATCTGATTACCGAGGCCATGGGATTGGAAGAAGGATCTTTGTTCGAGATGTATGTGGATGAATGTTTTATTCATTCCTTACCACACTGGAGGAGGTTGCGTCCGTTTCTCCTACGGTGCTCGGAGTTGAACAAGCTGGAGTGTATACGCAGTGTACTTGGCTATTTGATGGACGATTTATCGAACGTTCCTGCTATTTTTGAGACCGCAGAAGCGATGTTTGAGGATGGCAGATATGAAGCTTCCATGCTTCTGTATGATTGTGTCATCGAGAGTGAGAAATATACCCACTCTGAACGATTGGCGATCAGCTATTTCCGTATATTCCAGATCCAGATTAAGGATAACACACGGAACTTGAAGGCTGCTGTACAATTCCATTTGTACCGTAGTCGTCTACCGGAAATTTACGCACTGGAAGGCTTACATATGCTATCTCAAGTGTTTGCTTTAAAAATGCAATGGTCCGAGATGGAAATGTATGCGGACGAGCTAAGAGAGCTGGCGCAGGCATTGTATCGCAATCGGAACCGTTTTGGAGATGAGCACCTGGAGCTGCTTAAGCCGCTCGTTTATTACTATGCTCAGGGGCATCTGCTCAAGGCCAGCTGCTATGAGTTTCAGGGCAGATATGAGGAATCCAAGCAATGGATTGAGGGTTATGCAGATTTGAGCTGGTTTGAGGGTTTAGACGAAGAAGGCTGGAAAGTGGTCAACCTACATCGTGTATATGCACAGGGGAACCGACTTTGTATTGAAATTAAAATGGGCAACACTTCTGCAATCTATGAATATATTACTTATCTGCGTGAGCATCCGGATGAGACACTGGAAGGCTTGAACACCTTGCTCGAATCGGCGAACCGGTTCGGTTATTTCGTGGATGCCGAACTGGGACTGTTTAGTCAGCAACTCAAGAGCTTCTGGGAGCTTGCACCGGAACGATGGGACACTCATTATCGCAAGCACTTTAATGCATTTCGCTTTGCATCCTTTTGTAAGGTGTTTGCAGAATATTATTTCCGAAAAGGCGATTACCCCGAGGGCGTGGGACAAACACTGCATTGCTTGCAACTGTCTGTCGATAATAGCTATACCGAACATATCATTGGTTGTATGGCTTTATTTGAGCAGCATCGAAATTTTGCTACACCGGAACAGCAGCAGTTGTATCAGAGTCTGTGCTTGGGCGTACGTGCAAATGAAAAGAATCATGCCTATGATCACAGTACTGGTGGGTATTTATAATTCTAAATTTCATTCGAATTCTTCATATAACACGTTATTGCGAGGATGTTCCCGTTTCAAAAGGGGATGTTCTCGTTTTTTAGCTACTGCTGTCGCTTATGACTTTTAGCATAGAGAGGACCGTTTTGCGCGTTGACAAGTTTCGCAAGCGGGATTAGGATAAATGCAGCACAGAAAGTGAAGGAGAGCATGAACAAATGACGATTCCCAAAACATTAACGATAGCCGGCTCCGACACAAGCGGTGGAGCGGGTATTCAGGCAGACCTGAAAACCTTTCAGGAGCTTGGCGTATATGGCATGACCGTATTAACAACCGTAGTAGCGATGGGTCCTAAAACCTGGGACCATCTTGTATATCCTGTTGCGTTGGATGTGGTAGAAGCGCAGCTGCGTACTGTATTGGAAGGTATCGGTTTTGATGCGATGAAAACAGGTATGCTTGGTTCCGTTGAAATTATCGAGCTGGTAGCCAGCCATTTGAAAAAGCATGATCTGAAGCGGATCGTAATTGACCCGGTCATGGTCTGCAAAGGCACGGATGAAGTGCTCCAGCCGGAAAATACAGAGGCGATGCTGGAATTATTGATTCCTGGCGCTGACCTGGTAACACCGAACTTGTTCGAGGCTTCGCAACTGGCGAAGAATGGACCGATCACGACACTGGAGCAGATGCAGGAAGCAGCTGCGATTATCCATGAGCGTGGAGCTAAGCATGTACTGATCAAGGACCGTGGCAAAATTCGCGCAGGTAAAGCGATGGATCTGCTATATGACGGAATCACTTTTGACTGGTTTGAAGCCGATGTTGTAAAAACAAACTTTACCCACGGTGCAGGCTGCACCACTTCGGCAGCGGTAACGGCTGGTTTGGCTCAAGGGCTGACTGTACGTGAAGCAGTGGATCAGGCCAAGAGATTCATTACACAGGCCATTGAAGGTAGCTTCAAGCTGAATGAATTCGTCGGTCCGACTTTGCATGCGGCACATCGTTTGCAAAATCAATAAAGCATAAAGGTCTGCGATCTTAGAAAGACTTATAAATCTCCATCAGGCTGAATATATATTAGATTGTTTTAGACCATGACTTTTTTGATATATAGAGTTAGATGAGGCTCAAGAGCCGTAATACATGGTATTGCGGCTCTTGAGGTTGTATTTTTTTGGAATTATAGCTTCCAGTTTGGTCTAATCGTACTGTATAATAGGCATCAGATTTATTACATTTAAGGAGGAACCGAAGCAATGACCTTATTCAGCCAAATGGCTTACAGCCGACCAGAGCAACCTGTAATTGAACAGCGGTTTAAAACGCTGTTGCAGCAGTTTCGTGAAGCGGCCAGCGTAGAACGTCAAAATGAAGTGATTCATGCGATTAACAAGCTGCGCAGTAACGTGGAAACGCAATTGCAATTGGTGGAAGTTCGGCACTCCATTAATACGGAGGACGCCTTTTACAAAGCGGAGCAAGAGTACGCTGATGATTTCATACCGGTTATTCAGGAGTATGTAACCGATTACTACCGGGCATTGGTGGATTCTCCATTCCGAACCGAGTTGGAGAGTCAATGGGGCAGCCAGCTTTTCAGTATTGCCGAGGTAGCACTCAAGTCGTTCCATCCGGATATTATTGAGGATTTGCAGCAGGAAAATAAGCTGACCTCGGAATATGCTCAATTGATTGCTTCAGCGAAGATCCCGTTCGAGGGAGAAGAACGCACATTGTCGCAGCTCCTGCCTTTTGAAATGGCTACCAACCGGGAGACGCGCAAACAGGCCTCCGAGGCTAAATATCAATTTATGAGTGAGCATGAGGACGAGCTGGACCGGATCTATGATGAACTGGTGAAGGTACGCACGCGCATGGCACACAAGCTGGGCTATGACAACTTCGTAGAATTGGGCTATGCTCGCTTGGGACGTACAGATTACAATGCCGAAATGGTAGCCAATTTCCGCGAGCAGGTGCTGAAGCACATCGTTCCTCTGGCAACCAAGCTGAAGGAACGCCAGCGCGAACGGATCGGAGTAGATCAGCTTCGCTATTATGACGAGGGCTTCAACTTCCTGTCAGGCAATCCTACGCCTAAAGGTGACCCGGAGTGGATCATTCGCAATGGAGCACGTATGTATGAGGAACTTTCAGCGGAAACACATGAATTTTTCAGCTTTATGATTGAACGTGGATTGATGGATTTGATCAGCAAAAAAGGCAAGCAAAGCGGAGGTTATTGTACATTTTTGAGCGAATATGGCACGCCGTTTATTTTCTCCAATTTCAATGGTACATCCGGGGATATCGACGTATTGACGCATGAAGCAGGTCATGCCTTCCAGGTCTATGAAAGCCGACATTTTGAAATTCCTGAGTATCATTGGCCAACCATGGAGGCGGCTGAGATCCACTCTATGAGCATGGAGTTTTTCGCATGGCCTTGGATGAATCTATTCTTCGAGGAAGATACGGACAAATATCACTTTGAACATCTATCCTCATCGTTGCTGTTCGTGCCTTACGGCGTAGCCGTGGACGAATTCCAGCATGCCGTATACGAACATCCAGACTGGACCCCATCCGAACGTAAAAGCGCATGGCGCTCCATTGAACGTAAGTATAAACCGCATCTGGATTATGAAGGCAACGAGTATCTGGAGCAGGGCGGGTTTTGGCACAAACAGGGTCATATTTTTCAATCCCCGTTCTACTATATTGACTATACACTCGCGCAACTGTGCGCGTTCCAATTCTGGAAACGCATGAGTATCGACCGGGCAGCTGCGTGGGAAGATTATTTGAAGCTATGCCGTGCCGGGGGAAGTCGATCCTTTACCGGATTGGTTGAGCTGGCTGGACTAATCTCGCCGTTCCAAGATGGCTGTATCGCCTCTGTAATCGGAGAAATCGAAGCATGGCTGAACAGTGTGGATGATAAAAAGCTATAAGCATAACTAAAAAGGGCATTTCGCTTACCTGTCAAAGCTAAAAGCTTGCAGATCGCGGAATGCCCCTTTGTGTAAATGGTCAATAAGTATGCGAGAACTCTTGAAGAAGCTGGCTATGCGTTTGCTAAGAATGAAAAAGAGAATCGAGCCTTTGTAGATCACGACATTGTAGCCTTTCGTGCGCTGCTGGACTTCCTGAATCATGGCATTGAGTATCAGAGCGCCATAAATGCTGTTGTGGAGCAGTGGGCGAATTCCGGGGTTGGTGACCAGGTAAATGGTGTGCTGGAGGAAGTGCCCAAGCTCAAGAACGTGCAGATCAGCAGCTCATGGAAATTGCGGGGCTGTTTCGCGGCTGAGCTGCACGGCAAGCGCAAACGATTTTTTGGGTTATTCTAAATTAACCATGAATTGATGCAGAAGGGAAAGTTATCCGTGGGGAGTCATTTTAGCGACGAAGAAATGCCGGCAGAACAGGCGAAAATCAAAGGAATCGAGAGAAAAGCAGAGATCAGCTGGATGGCCAAATCTCTGCTTTTTCTCATTGGTCCACGGAAGGCTAGACATATGCAAAAAATGCTGGATTTTATACATATGCCATCTAGGTAATGTGATAGCACTGTATTGGGTGATGTAATTATATAAATCAGTCCAAGCGAGCTGGAACACTCGAGGTCTCCGATCCCGTGTTAAATCATTTACGCCTTTTCTTTATTAAATATATAGCCAGATATCCTACTGCTACTATTCCTGCGCTTAAAAAGCAAACTAGTAAACCATTTAGTTCTACTTTTCCAGTAAGTATAAATATAGTCAAGATTCCAGTAAAAAATCCAATGAATAAGATTTTTGAAAAGTTTTTCAAAATTGACAACTCCTTCTAAAAAATATGTACCCAAAATAGCTTATATATGGTACTCTATATATTGTTATTACAATTATATCATATTATTGGGAAGAAAGTGGTAAAATGAAGAAATTTGTATCGACTTTGATGGCATCAGTTATGTTAATGCTTGTTATCGGCAGTACAGCAGCACTGGCAGCAGCAACGCCAAATGCAGTACAGAGAGAATCAACCTCTGAACTCAGCCAAGAATTGATTAACAAAGCAAATCCCTACATAAAACTACAGTCACAAACATTCACTTTAAGTGAAGAGGCTTCAAAAAATTTAACTGAAGATGAACTTGGACTTGTTAATAAAGCTTTAGATTCGGCAAATAATCAAGCGAAGAATATCTCAGGTGAAGTAACAGTTACTACAACGGATAGTAACAGTTTAAAGGTAGTACCTACTAATAAATTCTCTACAGCTTCGATTAACACTTCCTCTTATTGGGATTATGAATTATTTTGGTGGGGATACCGTATCTATTTTTCTCATCAATTAATAAATGATATCAAATCAAAAGCCCTTTACGCTGGGGGAATTGGTGCAATATCCGGATCAACTCTTACCGGTATTCTTTCGTCTTTGGGTCTACCAGGCTGGATTGGAGGTATTGTTGTAGGGATATTTTTAGTTAAAGGTGCAAGCATTGTTTATGCGGATAATGGCAGAGGGGTTTATTTTGATGCATTTTGGGCTGGTGACCCTGCTAGCCAAGCAGTAAACTTCGTTACAGCTAAAGTGTATGGTGCTTGATGTTAAGTAAAGCGCGATAAACAAAGAAAGCTTCAGGCCTTCATCGGTCTGAAGCTTTCTTTGTTTCATTTATCGGCTCATTTTGAAATTTGAGGCCAGATAGTCCAGGAGATCCGGGAGATCCGGGAGATGGTAGAATGTGTTCGATCTGCTCTGTCATTCCGGCTGGTCGTGCCATGCACAATAAACGGTCACAATTCATGAGATAAATAACATGAAATAAAAATATTTATGGGGCGAATTGACCATACCTGATCGTATCTTTAAACTTCAATTACTGTTTGGTATTAAGCGGTTTGAGATTGGCTTCAATAGAGGCACGGCGCGATTCCAAAAATGGCGGTAACGCCAGCGATTCACCCAGAAACTCCAGTTCTTCATCCGTATCAAAGCCGGGCCCATCGGTTGCCAATTCAAACAGAATGCCGTTCGGCTCACGGAAATACAATGAACGGAAGTAAAAGCGATCTACAAAGCCTGAGTTGGAAATTTGCAGCTGCCCAATACGGTCTACCCACTGTTTGAGCTCTTCCTCAGTTTCAACACGGAAGGCTACGTGATGCACACTGCCGCGTCCTGGTCGTTCTTGTGGCAGATCGTTGCGCTCTTCCAGATGCACTTCAGTTCCTGTACCGCCTTCACCCGTTTCATAGATGACCACATCCGGTTGTCCGGTAACTGGGGAAGGGTAAGAGCCTTTTTTGCGGAAGCCCATAACCTGTTCAAGAATGAGAATGGTATTCTCCGCTTTAGGAATGGTCAGATGAACCGGCCCAAGTCCTACAATGCCGTACTCGGCAGGGACAGGGCTTTTCTCCCAAGGCGTGCCGCCGCGCACTCCGTGATCATGCTCATCTGAAACGAGGAAGAAGCGTTGCCCTTCAAAATCCTCAAACGAAAGTGCCAGGCGTCCTGCTTGATCCGTAATTTCACCATGTTTTACATCCAGCTGTTCGAAGCGGTTTTTCCAGTAATCCAGTGCCTTGTCGTTCGGTACCCGTAGGGAGAGTGCTGAAATGCTGTTATTTCCTGTACGAGTTTGTCCCGCATGTGGAATTTCAAAGAAAGTGACTTCCGTACCCGCAGTTCCACGCTCATCTCCGTAAAAAAGGTGATACACACTAACATCATCTTGGTTCACCGTTTTCTTGATCAGCCGAAGTCCCATTACCTGAGTATAAAAATCAACATTTTTAGCCGCTGCCGCAGTAATCGCCGAAACGTGATGCAATCCTAATAGTTTCATGTCATTATCCTCCTTGGTTTTTATATGATTAGGTTTTTCTAAACAAAATAAACAGTCGAAAAACTTTCCTTTATATTTATTATCTTGATATTAAGATATATTATTTTTGGTTGTTTGTCAACTTAAATTACGGTCTTGCTTCAAAGACGGACAAAACTAGAAATTCGAAATAGTGCAAAAGCAGATACAATAAAGCCCAATATAGCCCAATATAGATAGAATGAATTTTATTATAAAAGGAGTGTACTAAATGTATACGGATAAGGATTTAACGATTAGGCCTGTTACAGAAGAAGACCTGCCGGCTCTTTGGTCGTTAACTTTTAAAGAAGAAGCACCGGAATGGAAGCAGTGGGATGCACCCTACTATGAACATAAGTCACTTTCTTTTGATGATTATTTAAAAGATAAAGACAAGCGAATCGGACAAGATGACTTTTGGATCATTGAAGTGGAAGGCAAGATCATTGGATCGGTTAGCTACTATTGGGAGCATCAGCCTTCCCAATGGCTTGAAATGGGGATTGGTATCTATGATTCGCGGTATTGGAGCGGTGGGTATGGTAAGAGGGCGCTTCGACTGTGGATCACGCATTTGTTTAATACATTACCTCTAGTAAGAGTGGGCTTTACAACCTGGTCAGGAAACCATCGGATGATGAAGGTTGGGGAGAAGCTGGGCATGACCCTCGAAGCCAGGCTTCGAAAGTGTAGATATTATAATGGAGAGTATTATGACTCGATCCGAATGGGGCTTTTACGGGAAGAGTGGGAACTGTAGATATTCATATAAAGTACCTTTCTAAGCATAAAAAGATGACCTCTGAATTGATCGAGGCCACTGAAAAACTGTTGATTTAAATTTTAGGGGTACAAATATGTCTCCCTGAACGCGAAACGAGCCTTAGAAGCGATTCTAGAGGCTCGTTTTTCTTTGGATATTCTCTTACTCTCAACAATGGGGACTTTTTCAGTACCTCGATATCCCCGGGATTGTCTTTATGCTCTCTTAGGTCCAAAAATCATAAAACTGATCGCGGCTAGAACCCAGACACCAATACCGCCGTAGAGCATTATCAAGCCAAAGCCGTGCACAAGCGCCGCATGGACGACGGCTCCAGACGCATCCAGAGAGGAGAGTTCTGGCAAACTCTGCCTGAGAGATACAGTGTTTCCGGCGGCTACTTTTTCGGCTACAGACCGCAATTGCACTGCACTGAGAGTCCCGGAAAGGGCACTCTTCAAATAAGACAAAATACCTACCTGCAAGATGAATCCCATCACAGCGATATTGATGGCTAGACTGATCAATCTGGCACTCATATCTATACCGGAAGCCATGCCTGCACGGGCACTTGGAACAGAGCCGGTGGTCGTGTTGGTCACAGGCGTATTCGTTAAGCCAAGCCCAATACCAGCCAACAAGGAGCCAGGGAGCATGGTCAACCAACTGGCGTGATCGCTGCCGCTGCCATATTTCATCAAAATGAAGCCCATACCGAGGATGAACAGACCTGATGGAATGACTATGCGCGGCTGATAGCGGAGCGAAAAACGCTCTGCTAGAGGTGGAATTACCAAGGTGGGCAGCGCATAAGCCAAGAGAGACAGCCCGGCGGCTACGATGCCGTAACCCAGGCCACTCTGGAAATAGATCGGCAGATAGATCATGAACGGCCAGAAACTGAAGTTCATGCCGATGGAGCCAAGGAGAGCGCCGGAGAAATTACGTATCTTGAATACGGAAAAGTCAAACATCGGATGGGCGCTGAGCTTTTCCGCAAACAGAAAAATAATGAAACTTATTGCTACTGCAACAAGGATGCTGATGGATGCTCTGCTGGTAAAGCCGAGTTCCGGCCCTTGCGTGATAAAGTATGCAAGGCCAAAAACTGTCAATGAAAGCGTGACGATGCCGATAATGTCCAGCTTTTTCACCTGCGGATCTCTGGACTCCTCTATGCCACCAAAAACAAGAATCAAAGCGAGGATGGTCAACGGAACGTGGACCAGGAAAACCCAATGCCAGTTCAACACGGCCACGATTATGCCGCCGATGATAGGTCCAAAACCGAGGCCGATACCGAACACAATCCCCCATATGCCAAAGGCTTTGCTGCGTTCTTGTCCTTCCTGAAACCGATGTGAAAGAATTGCTATCTGGCAAATCTGCATCGCACCAGCACCCACCCCTTGAAGAAACCGACTGATGATCAGAACCGATGTGCTTTGCGCCAAGCCACAAATCAAGGATGTAATACCGAACAAGACGAGGCTGATAATAAAAATACGCCTCCTTCCATACCGGTCAGCCAGCGTTCCAACAGCCATCAGAACTGTGGCACATGCAATGGTATAAGCGTTCATAATCCATTGCATATCCTTAAGATCGCCATGCAATACTTTCTCCAGAGTTGGCAGTATCACTGGCACACTGGAAATTTCGAGGCCGAACATCAATGCGGACAAACATATAGCAGCCAATGCAATTATATTTTTGCGGGAGAGGGAGAGGCTCACTGAGAGGTCCCTCCAGACTTTTGTTCACGGTCTGGACATCCGGCAGCGCAACTATAATATTGCGCCTCATTAAGCGTAACTCGTATACCAACACCAACCAGCCTTTTTTCGTCAATTGTACGATCAATAGCCTCTTCAATATGTACTTCTAAATCTGCTACTGTTCCTACCTTATTAAAAACGTATTTGCTCAAGGGCAGCCATCCTTTCTATCTTTTCATGTTTGGTTCACCTTATCGATATGAGTTTTATTATATAATCTAAATCATTCATTTTACATAACGCAATCAATCCATTATGATGATTATACAAAGTAATTAAATGAATTTCTCATAAAAACGTTAAATTTAAAGGAGGGAATTCAAAGTGGACCATGTAGACAAACAAATCCTCTTTTATCTTCAAAGTCAGGCGAGAATTTCAATGACGGAGCTAGGGAAATGCGTGGGTTTATCCCAACCTGCTGTAACAGAACGAGTTAAACGAATGGAAGAAAAAGGGGTTATCAAGGAGTATCGCACTATCATCTCTCCTGAAAAAATAGGAAAGGATACGGTAGCCTATATATTGTTTCGGACTAGAGATTGCCATGCATTTCTTGATTTTGTTCATACATCTCCACATGTTGCCGAGTGCCACCGTATAAGCGGAGAACACAGTTATTTATTAAAAGTAGTGACCAGCTCGACGCGCACCCTCGAAGAGTTTAGCAACCATTGCGATAAGTATGGAACCTACACGAGCCTGCTTGTCATGTCGTCACCGATCGATCATAGACTTCTCATTCATTCTCTGGAAGAAGCAAGTGGAGCTGCTCATTCAGAAAAAGATTAAGGATGAAAAAAAGACAACCCCGGATATCCCGAGGCCACTGAAAAAGTCCTAAACTCTAAAGCGAGACAGTTCCTCCATAACAGAGGTTACTGTCTCGCTTTTTCGGTATAATTAAAATATCCAAATAAAGGCGGGTGGTTCCGGTGCTTCCGAAACAGCAAAGCATGGTCCTAAGTCCATATATTGAACTATACAATCTGTTGATTCCCAAAGACCATCTGTTACGGAAGAATGGACGAATTGGTGGACTTTTAGCTTTATTTATGAGGAACTGAACGAAACCTATTGTCACGACAAGACGAGTTCGAGTTTAACAAAGATGCGGAAATGTACGTATGCAAAGCTGGACATCTGGTGATCCGCAGAGCGCGTGAAGGCAAAAAAGTTTAAAAAGCCATGAGCATTTGAAGAAGCTACGTTTCAAGAAAGCGAAAGCTTAAAGCCAAGGCCAAAGAACGATACAAAATTGAGGCGAAGAATAGTAAACTGAAGCACAGACACGGGTATGATGTAGCGTCCTCCTCGGGTCTGATAGGTATGGAAATCCAGGGGGCTATGGCGATATTCACTGTCAATTTAAAACGAATATTGAAACTGAGGAGTAAGCAAGGGCCACATGAGGCGGAGAGCAAGAGAAAAGACGACAGTTCATTCTGTGAATTCAGAATAAACCGTCGTCTTTTTGATTCGTGTTCTTGTTTTTTTCACGAAAGGCTGGTTTTTCGGTGGCCTCGAATTGATCAGGAGTCATCTTTTTATTATTCACACTGGTATTATGGATTTTCTCGGTAAATCTACTCTGATTCTCGAAGCCGCTCCACAATACTTTGTTTGTCGTTCATAGAATAGACCGCTACTGGAATAAGTATCCCAAGCAATAACAGTAAAGGCAATAAGGCTACAAGTGGCCAGATTATAAAGTGATAGCTCAAAAGCCATAGTAAGTTGCAAAAAGGTTTCACAATCAAAATAGAAAATAGGACTGCCAATAGAGTAGAGGTTAGGCTAGTAGCCCAAACATAATATAACCCTTCATAAATCAGCATTCCCCGCAGTTGTTTTTTAGTCATCCCTATGCTCTGCAGCATAGCAAATTCATTGCGTCGGGTCAGTATGCTGGTTAAAATCGCATTTATAAAATTTAAAATACCAATTAGGCCAATAATCAAGCTAAGTAGGCCGCCGATCATTATAATAGTAGTTTGCATACCTGATAAAGCGTCCCTAGATGTGATTTTGGATTCGTAGTTCATCATCGGTTCGATGGTTTCAGTGTAGCGCTTCAAAAAGTTCTGCATGGACGCTTCCTGAGATGAGGATACATTAAAGGCATAACTCATTACAGCGGGCTGTTTTACAAGTGACTTGTATATATCCGCAGGGAGGTAGAAGTTATAGCCAGTATAAAGGCGATTCGAATTGGTAGATTTGATACCCACATGGCCAAGCACTGTAAACTTATGCGTTATATACTCTCTATCCAGTGGAGCATCTGCTGTTCCCACATAACTATGCAGAGTAACGTTTTCTCCCACTTTATGATGAATGCTTTCCATGTAAGGCTTGTCGTTGTCGTTCAGTTCGACTCCCTCCAGGATATACTTACCAGAAGCCAGTTTCTTAAGATCAAGCTCACCATCAATTAATTGCAGCCGATGTAGTGGTAAATCTTCCAGTCCATACACTTCTACAAGGAAGTTGCCGCGAGCGTCAGTGTTTTGGGTATTATCTATAATTCCTTTTGTATTCTCAGCAGTGAGAACTGTTAGATCACCGTACAATCGGCCGCCTTCTTCAAAGCCCGGTTGTGCCTGTACAGCCTTAATAAAACTTTCAGTGGTCTCATTTTCATGGCCGCTGAAGCTGCTGGGAACCTGGAAATATTCAGCATGAGCAATGAGAAAATCGGTATCATTAAATTTGGATAAAAATTTATCCATATCAAAGCTCTGAGATAGTGTGAATACTGTATTCAGAAGAACCAAACTTAAAGAAAGACTCATAACCACTAAAACGGTGCGTTTTTTATTGCGTCCCAAATTGGAACGGGCCATGAGGTGGATTTTTGCACCTCCGGTTGATTTTTTCAGCTTACCATTGCTCTTATTTACTCCACCTGTATATCTGACTGCTTCTACTGGCGATACGGATGACGCAACTCTGCCGGGTTTGAAAGTGCTAATCATTACGGTAATGAGAGCGAACAGAGCAGATCCGACAAAAATCCATGGGTTAGGGGATACCGATATCTCGGTACCGTTAAACACACTCATATTTATGATAAAAGGCACGAGCGATTTACCAATAAAAAAACCTGCTATCAATCCGATCGGGATTCCAAGCGCTGATAGAATCAGCGCTTGTCTGCGAATAATCCGGCGGATCTGCTTGCCGCTTGTACCGATCGTCTTTATGAGACCGTAAAAACGGATATCTCGCATCACTGATATTTGGAAAATGTTGTATATAATCAAATAACCGGTAAACATGATCAGTAACAGGGCAGAAGTTAACGCTATGATTGTCTCTGTATCCAAACTAAAATTGGTCGAGATGTATGACCAATTTACATTATTCGCGATATAGTTCGGTGCCTCTTCGTCAAGCGAATACCCGCTTTCGGTAATCACTTTACTGAGCTTTCCCTGCAAATCAAGGCTGTTGTCGAACATCATATATGCACTAATGGTTCCTGTATAGAAGTGATCCTTTTTATAGTTGCTTTGTAATTCCTGAGCATGAGCATCGACATAGGCTTTAGAAGCGAATATTTGTCCTACATTAACCACAGGATCGCTTTTCCACCAGCCGGATAGGATAAAATTACGCTGTACTTCTTTACCTCGTATGTCAAGCTTTAGCCTCAAAGGTGCTCCAACCTCCAGTGGAACACCCAATAGCTGCAACGTCTTGGAGTCTGCGATCACTTCATTTTCCGCCGCAGGCTTGTGCCCCTCTTTAAGCTCAATAAAACCAAGCTTCATCCCTACATCATCGTAATACCAGAACTCTGTGTGGCGTTTTAGAAATTTATCGTTCATAACTCCGTCGCTTAATATACGGTTATAAGCTATTTCCTTGATCAACGGATGATCCTTGACATGACTAAATTCGTCATCCGTTATATATTTAAGTACGGCATGTCCATCTCCACCGACCTGTCGCATGGTCGCCCGTTGTAAGTTTTCCCCAGCGCCAATCCCCATAGTGAACAGTGTTGTAAATAGCAATGAGGTTAGTGCTATGGCAACAATAGCAAAGAGGTTACGGGCTTTGTTTACTTTGAAGCTCTTATCTGCCAGCTTGCGGATTACTTTTTTGTTCTTTACCTTGATCATTTGCCTTCACCGCCGACCATTTTACCGTCCTCAATACGGATGATCCGGTCTGCCATTTGCGCAATTTCCTCGTTGTGGGTAATCATCACTATCGTTTGGCGGAACTGCTGGCTGGATACTTTGATCAATCCCATCACATCCAAACTGGTTTTACTGTCCAGGTTTCCGGTGGGTTCATCTGCCAAGATAATGGCGGGCTTGGCTGCCAGTGCTCTGGCGATAGCTACACGTTGCTGTTGTCCACCGGAAAGATTGTTTGGCAGGTTATTCAACTTTTGGTCAAGACCCAAGGTATGTACAATTTTATCTATGTGGGTTTTGTCTGGCTCTTTACCATCCAGTTCAATAGGAAGCACAATATTCTCGTAGACATTTAAAACGGGCACCAGGTTGTAATTTTGAAAAACAAAGCCAATCTTTCGTCTGCGAAAAATAGTCAATTCTTCGTCCTTCAGTGTAAAAATATCCTTGCCGTCAATCGTAACGTTTCCACTGGTTGGACGATCAAGTCCACCCAGCATATGGAGAAGGGTAGATTTGCCGCTCCCGGACGTACCGACAATGGCCACAAACTCTCCGCTTTCCACCTCCAGGTTCACACCGTCTAAAGCATGAACAGTATGATCCCCGTTACCATAATACTTTTTCAACTCCTGTGTTTTTAATAGAGCCATATACGTTCTCCTTCACAAAAAAATGTCTGGATCGTAGTCATCTACAGTACAGACACTAACACACTAATCTTTCTACAATCTTTCTGAAATCTAACGGTATTGAAAGAATTAAGTATCCATAGAAAGGAAAATAGAAAAGGTGGAGCCACTGCCGTAGCGTGACCGTACCTTGATGTAACCACCCTCCGCAGCGATGATTTCTCTAGCCAAGAACAGTCCAATACCTACACCCTCCTGCGAGTTAACAGTGGGGGAGCGATAGAAGCGGGTAAAGATCTTCCCTTGTTCATTTTCTGCAATCCCTATGCCGTTGTCGGTAATATCAATTCGGCAAAACAAATCGTATGCCATTACTTTTATATTCATGCTTCCGCCTGTCTCTGTATATTTTATGGCGTTATCCATAATGTTATAGACAGCTTCACTCGTCCACTTTAGGTCAAAATAAGCATGGATAACTGTGTCCTTCATAAGAACTGAAATCCCTTTGGCATCTGCTTTTGGCATAATTTGCTCCAGTGCAGCACCAAGGAGCTTTTGAACAGATTCCCGCCTCGGCGATACCGTGATAATCCCCGTTTCAAGTTGTGATGTTTTCAACAATGCCTGGATCAGGAAGTTAAGCTTTTCAGCCTGTGCAGATAGTGCTTTCACACAAGTGGAGGTATCCTGAGATAGTTCGTATTCGCTAAGTAGTTGGGAATAAAGCAGGATGTTGGCCAATGGTGTTTTCGTTTGGTGTGAAATATCGGAAATCAGCTCATTTATTTTATTCTTTTCGGCAAGCAGATTTTTGGAGGACACGGAACAAATGGAAAGAAACTTCGCAAATTTAGCTTCTATTGCAGAGAGAACGGATTCATCAAAGACATCCTCCGAGAAGCTGCCATTTATCGCGGCATCCAGCATGTTCTCAATAGTTTTCATTGTTTTATAGATGCTCCTGCGATAAAGCATAATAGCACACACAGCGGTGCATATAGCAACAACGGCAATTCCAATACATATATAGAGGAGTGTTGTCATTTCAACGCCCATGTGTAGCCCAGCCCGTAAACCGTTTTAATATATTGTGGGGAAGAAGGATGATCCTCAAGCTTGTCACGTAGCCTTTTTATCGTAACTGACAAGGCATTTTCACCTACATATTCAGCCCCGTCAGTCCAGATGCTATCTATCAAATGATCGCGCGAAACGGTGTTGCCTCGATTATTGACTAGGATACGCAACAACTTTTGCTCAGTTTTACTTAGTTCAATAGGTGTACCCTTCTTAATAAATTCCATTCTCTCGAATGAAAAAGAAAAATTGTCTAGCTGAATGGAGTCTGCAAGCGAGTATCTAGATTTCTTTAGCTGAACGCCAACTCTTGCTCTCAGTACCATAAGACTGAAAGGTTTGGTGATATAATCGTCAGCACCCAGCTCAAAACCAGTGACGACATCTGTTTCCATATCATTCGCAGTCAGAACAATGACTGGTAAAGCTTTTGTTTTACGTATATGGGTTAAAAGGTCGAGTCCACTTCCATCCGGTAAATTTACATCAAGAATCACTAGGCCAAAGGCAGTAACGTTCAAATGTTCTTTTGCAGTAGCTATGTCATACGTTTGCGTAAATACGTTGTTAGGTTCTTTAAGAGCAAGAACAATACCGTTACTCAAGGCGATATCGTCCTCGATGATTAATATGTGATTCATCATTCTCCTCCTATTTTTTTACTAACCAAAGTCAATGAACTCGGTTTCCAGAACTGCTCACCATAAACATAAAAAAGGGCTCCCCAAACTCTCTATTTCCAGTTTACCGGATTTTACTCTTATTTGCTCCCTGGTTTGTCCAGGTGGGATGTCGAGAAAGTTCTCAGCAGCTTTTTTGTCCTGCTTTAAAATCTCATCACAATGACAGATACGGTATGACTGATATAATTTATGCTAGTTGATTTTGATAATCATTATCATTCTCGGAGGGGAGGACAGGGCCGAAGCTTGGTACAGGTTGTTGGAGAACAGGCTCCCTTGGTTAGAACATGAAATTGCGTTATTTAATACTGGCTTTTCTGGTACTGGCCTTCGCCTCGGTTTTTATTGGTGTTCATGATGTAACTCCACTTGATGTGTTCCACTTAACCAACGATCAGGCGCAGGTACTCCTGATTAGCAGATTCCCACGATTGATCAGTATCATTATCGCAGGGGCGAGTATGAGTATCTGTGGGCTCATTATGCAGCAGCTTACCCGGAACCGATTTGTATCTCCCACCACTGCAGGGACGATGGATGCGGCACGATTGGGTGTACTGATGGCTATTATGGTGTTTGGAGCGGCGGGATTTTGGACGAAGATGCTGACGGCTTTCGGATTTGCTCTAGGGGGAACACTGATTTTCATGAAAATACTGGATAGAATCCGTTTCAAGGACCCGGTATTTATCCCGCTTGTTGGTTTGATGTTTGGAGGCATTTTAAATTCGGTAACGACCTTTTTTGCTTACAAATACAATCTGATCCAGGGCATTTCTTCGTGGATGCAAGGGGATTTTTCTCTAATCATGAGTGGTCGCTACGAGATGCTATATCTTAGTGTTCCTTTGGTTGCGTTGGCGTACATATATGCGAATCGTTTTACAATTGCAGGCATGGGTGAGGATTTTGCGGCCAACTTGGGTGTACATTACAAGCGCACCGTCAATGTCGGTTTGGTGATCGTGGCTTTGGTTTCCTCTGTTGTCATCTTAACGGTCGGGACGATTCCCTTTTTGGGGCTGGTTGTACCCAATCTAGTCAGCATGTATATGGGGGATAATCTAAAAAAAAGCCTGGCCCATACAGCGATCTTGGGCGCCGTCTTTGTGCTGTTTTGCGATATTTTGGGACGGGTGATCATTTATCCGTATGAAATTTCTGTAGGGCTTACGGTTGGTGTGATCGGGAGCGCGTTGTTTTTGTATTTGCTGCTGAGGAGAAGGGCTTATGAATCCTAAATTAAAAATCGGAATATTAGCCGCTGCCGCGCTTGTGTTGATTGCTGCTTTCGTGTTTATAGATCTTCCGCATACCTGGCATTATGCGCTGCCACGACGATTGAAAAAGATCGCAGCCTTCATTCTGACAGGTGGCTCCATTGCTTTTGCAACAGTTATTTTCCAGACGGTTACGAATAATAAGATTTTGACTCCGGGTATTATCGGTCTGGATTCACTGTATATGCTGATTCAGACGACGATTATTTTTGCATTTGGTTCCGTACCCTTCATTTCGACCAGCAAAGAATTGAACTTTTTGCTGTCGGTGGGGCTGATGGTGCTGTTCGCAGGACTGCTATACAAATTAATTTTCCGCAAAGACGGACGCGGTATTTATGTACTTTTGCTGATCGGTCTGGTGTTCGGCACACTATTCAACAGTCTATCTACCTTTATGGAGGTACTGATTGACCCGAACGAATTTGCGAAAATCCAAGACAAGAGCTTTGCCAGCTTCAGTAATGTAAACACCGAACTACTGTGGCTTTCTATATTCATTCTTGTGCTCGTATTTGCTTATGCGTGGAGATTCATCAAGTATCTGGACGTGCTGTCGCTCGGACGGGAGCATGCGATTAACCTGGGTCTTCCTTATGGTTTTATCATTAAAAGGCTGCTGGTAATCGTAGCGATTCTCATTTCCATTTCTACAGCGCTTGTCGGGCCGATTACGTTTCTCGGATTAATTGTGGCCAATGTGGCTTATCAGGTGATGAAAACCTATCAGCATCGTTATATTATTCCGGCCTCCATCTGTGTCAGTGTCATCGCGTTGGCAGGGTGCCAACTGCTGGCAGAAAGAGTATTCGACTTATCAACAACGGTCAGCGTCATTATTAACTTTATCGGGGGGGTGTACTTCCTGTATCTTTTGCTGCGGGAGAATAAATCATGGTAGAAGTCAAAAACGTATCCAAACGCTACGGGAATAAAAATGTGGTGGATCAGGTATCCGTCACTGTACCTAAAGGTACGATTACCTCCTTTATTGGACCTAATGGCGCTGGAAAAAGCACCTTGTTGTCGATGATCAGTCGCCTGACTGACAGTGATGAGGGAGAAATCCTCATTGACGGGCAGGCCGTGAGTCTGACGAAAAGTGAGGAACTAGCCCGGAAGATATCTATTTTAAAACAGACGAACGATGTCAATATCCGCTTAACCGTGAAGGAGCTGGTTAGCTTCGGCCGTTTTCCGTATTCCAAGGGCAGATTGAACAGCGAGGATCGCAAAATGGTGGAGCAGTCTATGGCCTACATGGGACTGGAGGATATGAAAGATAAGCATATTGACTTGCTCAGTGGGGGACAGCGACAGCGGGCTTTTATTGCCATGATTTTGGCTCAGGACACAGAATACATCCTGCTGGATGAGCCGCTGAACAATCTGGATATGAAGCATTCGGTTCAGATTATGAAGACGTTGCGCGGTTTGGTGGATGATCTTGGCAAAACGATTCTGGTCGTGCTGCACGACATTAATTTTGCATCCTGCTATTCAGACTATATTGTAGGGATGAAGGATGGCAGGTTGCTAAAACAAGGAACGGCTGACGAGATGATTGATAGTCAGGTATTAAAGGATTTGTACGATATGGATATTCCGATTCAACAGATCGGTGACCATAAAATTTGCGTTTATTTCACTTAGGGGGAATGTTAAATGAAGAAAAATATGATGTTTTTAACGCTGATGCTTGCGTTGGTAGTGATCGTGTCGGCCTGTGGCAAAGCAGCTCCGGCAACACAGGAAGCGACTGGAAACGGCTCCTCTGCTGCAACAACGGAATCCAAAACCATCTCGGTCAAACACGCACTGGATGAAAACCCAGTCCAAGTCAAAGTTAATCCAAAAAATGTCGTTGTCTTTGATTTCGGTTCATTGGATACGCTGGATAAGCTGGGTGTTGACGTTGCGGCAGTAGCGCAGCAGGATCTTCCTACGTATTTGAGCAAATATAAAGATTCCAAATATGCAAGCGCGGGCACGCTGTTTGAACCGGATTACGAGAAAATCAGTGATCTGTCTCCTGAGCTGATCATCATCGGCGGCAGACAAGCTGATGCATATAAAGAGTTAAGCAAAATTGCACCGACCATTTCGATGGCTGTAGACACCAAGGATTATATCAATTCCTTTAAGAAAAACGTTGAAACATTGGGTCAAATCTTCGATAAAGAGGATGCTGCCAAGCAGGAGCTGGCTGCGATTGATAGCTCCATCAAGGCCGTACATGACAAGGCTGTAGCGAGCAAAGCTAAAGGACTGATTGTGCTGACAAATGAAGGAAGCCTGAGCGCATATGGCTCACAATCCCGCTTCGGTATCATTCATGATGCTTTTGGCGTAACCCCTGTAGATCCTGGCATTAAAGTATCCACGCATGGACAAAAGGTTTCTTTTGAATATGTACAGCAAAAAAATCCGGATTATATTTTTGTTGTTGACCGTGGAGCTGTGGTGGTCGAAGAAGGCAAGGAACAGGTTACAGGCAAACAAACCATGGAGAATGAACTGGTGAAGAAAACCAATGCATTTAAAAACGGTCATATTGTATACCTTGATCCTAACTACTGGTACCTGTCAGGTAATGGCCTGGAATCTGTATCTGAAATGATCAAGGAAATGGATGCTGCATTGTAATGAATACATTCACATCATGGAGGACTGTGTAGGATGAAAGGTCATATAGATGAAATTTCATTAGATGGGTACCTTGTACACGTCTATACACCTCCTGTCTCCGTGAATCATAATGAGCTGTATCCTGTGCTGTATGTGCAGGAAGGCAGCTCTTTATTTCTAAGCGGGTTGGATGAGCTGGAAAGAGGTTTTTCTACGGGAGAGCTGCCCCGTGTGGTGCTGGTAGGTATTCAGCCCGTAAATCGACTGGATGATTATACGCCTTGGAAGGCAGCTGCTTTAGTAGAAGGAAGACCTGCTTTTGGCGGTGGCGGAGATGCCTATCTGGCGTTTGTGGTTACAAAAGTAATGCCGTACGTTAAGGCAAGATATCCAGTGCATACTGGAACGGAGCATACGGGCATCATCGGCGCCTCATTGGGCGGCTTAATTTCCATGTATGCCGTCTTCAAGTATAAGGATGTATTCGGACGCGTCGGTTCCATCTCAGGCTCGTATTGGTATCCGGGCATGATTGATTATATGCAATCTGCATCTTGTGTAACTGTGAGGGATGGGACACATCGCTTTTATATATCTGTCGGGACCCGTGAAGGTGAAGTGAAGACGAATGTACAAAAAGATATGGTTCCGCTGACCCTCCAAGCACACGAGGTGCTGCGGACACAGGGACTGGATGCAAAAGATGTGCTTCTTGAGTTGGATCAGGATGCGGCGCATCGTGTGGATTGTTTTCAGCGTCAATTTCCTAAGGCCGTCCAATGGCTGTTCGGATAGCATGAATGGAATACGTATCTCATACAACAACCTCAAAGGATTGGAGAGCGTGGAGTCTCTATGTCTTTGGGGTTGTTTTTTTTGTATATTTTTTTTCGTATAATAGAATCAATTTCATAATACCTTCAGTAGCTTTAATAAAGAGTACATATAGATCAAAATGGTTTAATTTGTCTATATGAAGTATACATTTCGTTAGTTTAATCATTTATGAAATTGATTCAATAGAGGAATATTAAAAATTTAAAGTTATACGTTATTGGAAGTGAGGGGAACATAAATGAAAAAAAACCGCCTGGGATCTTCAGATTTGCTGGTAAGTGAGATTGGCTTGGGATGTATGTCGGTCGGTACGGAGGAGCAGCAAGGTGTTTACTTGATTCATGAAGCGCTAGACAGGGGCGTAAACCTGTTGGATACGGCCGATTTGTACCAGCACGGGCGCAATGAAGAAATTGTGGGGACAGCAATCCGTGGACGGCGGCAGGAGGTCATCCTGGCGACCAAAGTCGGCAACCGGCGTATACCGGGACAGGAGGGCTGGGGATGGGACCCATCCAAGGAATATCCTGTCTGCTGTTAAAGAGAGCCTGCGGCGCCTTGGAACGGACTACATCGACCTGTATCAGCTGCACGGAGGAACAATTGACGATCCGATGGACGAAACGATAGAGGCTTTTGAGCAACTACAGCGGGAGGGCGTCATCCGTTATTATGGTATTTCCTCGATACGTCCTCATGTCATCCGTGAATATGTCGAACGCTCGAACATCGTTAGTGTCATGAATCAGTATAGTTTGCTGGATCGGCGTGCAGAGGAAGAGGTACTACCTTTACTTCAGGAGCGAGGGATTAGTGTGATTGCACGTGGGCCAGTGGCCAGTGGTGTATTGGCTGACAAAGGGGAGGAAAAGGTAGCCAAGGGCTATCTGGACTACGAAGAAGCTGAGTTGCTGGACGTGCGTAAGCAATTAAAGGCATTCGCAGGGTCAGAGCGCAGTATGGGGCAGACAGCTATCCGTTATAGCCTATCTCATCCGACGGTCGCTGCTGTGATCCCGGGTGCGAGCTCTTTGGGACAATTGGAGCATAATATTTCTGCGGCGGATATTGCACCGCTAACTCAACAAGAGCGGCAGACGCTACAGCAAATCAGCCGAGCCAATCGTTATGATGCGCAATACCGCTAATCTGAGCAAGTATAGGACAAGTGTCAAACATGTACCCGTCCCAGTTGCAATTTATAAAAGAATCATTACAATATAGGAATAAGCCTCGGTTTATAATTCATATGTGAATATGGAGACGTTATAAATACACTCTAGGAGGGACCAACGAATGGAACGCATCGAATCTCAGCAGCAATATCAGGATTTAATTAACGGTGACGGTCTGACTGTCGTGAAATTTGATACAACCTGGTGTCCGGATTGCAAGACACTGGATAAATTTATGGACGGAATTATTGAGGAAAACGCGGATAAGCGCTTCTTTGCCCTTGATGCGGAGAAATTCCAGCCGATTGCCGAAGAAAATCAAGTGCGTGGCATTCCGAGTCTGCTCGTTTTCCGTAATGGCGAAAAAATTGCTCATTTGCACAGCAAATACGCTAAAACGCCAGCTCAAATCTCGGAATATTTGACTACGCTGGAATCCAAACAATAATCAGAACGCATGATAAGGATAGTTCAGTACGATCTATCCTTTCTGCAAAATAGTAAAAGGGATATCCAAGGCTGATCATTCAGACCCTATGGATATCCCTTTTTAGTTATTGGTACCAAACGATGGCTTATAAAATAATGAAAAAGAACACAGCCGCCAGCACGAAGCGGTAAATGGCGAACGTAGTCAGGCTCAAGCGTTTGAGCAGACCGAGGAATGTTTTGATCGCCAGCATCCCGACGATAAAGGCGGTAATAAAGCCGGCCGCGAACACTGGAAAATCACTCATAGACAGATGATCTATACTTTTGATCATATCAATACCCGATGCACCCAGCATGACCGGAACAGATACGAGGAATGTAAATTCCGCGGCTGCCGTATGGCTTACACGTGCGAATAGGCCCCCAGACATGGTTGAGCCTGAACGGGAGAATCCTGGCCATAGAGCTAGGACTTGGAACATACCGATCGTAAATGCTTGTTTGTACGTGATCTCATCCAAGGTATGTGATCTAATGGGCGGATGGAATTTCTCAGCCGCAATCATCAACAGGCCTCCGATGACCAAACTGTAGAGAACCGTTTCAGGACCAAACAGGTATTGCTTGATTACATCACGGAACAGTACGCCAATCACACCCGCAGGGATCATGGCCAAAATAATATGGAGCAGGTTCAGGCGCGGCTGGGTCGAGATTCTGCGTCTGAAATCAAATAAGCTCAGGAACCTGCGCCAGTACAATACGACAACCGCCAGCACAGCACCCAACTGCACAATAACCTCGAACGTTTTGACCGTATCATTCTCTGTGTTTAACCCCAGAAGATCAGCCGTGAGGATCATGTGACCCGTCGAAGAGACCGGCAAAAACTCTGTCAGTCCTTCAATAATTCCCATAATAATAGAAGATAAAATATCCACTTTACTAGCTCCTCCTTACACGCGTGCAGGGCAAACGACCTAAGTCGTTTGCCCTGGAAATATGTCATTTCAGTAGGAGTGAACGCAAGTGTCAAGTGCAAAGATAAACGCTCAGGTCACACGGTTCACTCCCGGGAAGAAGTGTCCGATTCTGCTTCCAATTCAGATGCGGGGGATGTGTGGTGTAAAATAATCTCCACCCGACGAATACGATTTTTACCCATTTCACGAATGATAAATTTCACATTCTCTTCTATGAATTCCTTGCCCTGTCTAGGTTCCGGAACCCGGCTATACACCCACCCTCCGACAGTATCCACGTCTTCATCGTCCAATGTCAAGCCCGTCAGATCACTCAGATCGGAAAGCATCACTTTACCATCCATCAAATAACTGTTCTCCGTCAGTTTCTCGATTTCCTTCCGTTCATCCTTATCAAATTCGTCCCGAATTTCGCCAACAATCTCCTCCAAAATGTCCTCAATGGTAATGAGGCCGGAGGTTCCACCGTATTCATCGACCAGGAGAGCGATATGAACCTGCTCCTTCTGCATACGTTTCAGCAGTGTGTTGACGGGGATAACTTCCGGAACGGTCAAGATCGGTTGAATCAGGCTGTCGAAAACAAGCTCGGGATTGCGATCATACTCAAGGAATAGCTGTTTGGTATTAATCATACCAATGATCTGATCCTTGCTGTCTGTCGCCACCGGAAAACGGGTATACTGCTCTTCGTGAATAGTCAGCATGTTTTCTTTTAGCGAGCGATTCGTAAACAAGCATACCATATCTGTACGTGGCACCATAATTTCTTTGGCAACGGTCTCGTCAAATGCAAAGATACGATTTACGTAGCCATATTCGGTGTTATTGATCTTACCACTTTCCACGCTTTCGGACAAAATGATCTGAATTTCTTCCTGAGAGTGCGCTTCTTCATGCTCACTAGCCGGTTGAAGACCAAACAGACGAACCAGACGATTGGCCGAGCCGTTAAGGAGCCAAATAAACGGATACATAATCCGGTTAAACCACACGATGACTGGGGAGGTTAACAGACTGACAGCTTCCGCTTTGCGGATCGCCAATGTTTTGGGAGCCAGTTCGCCGATCACCACGTGCAGGTAAGTTACAATGACGAATGAAATAATAAAGGCCAGGATATGTGAAAAATCCCCATTGATGTTGAGCTGTTGAAAAAGAGGCTCCAGCAATTTGACTACGGTCGGTTCACCGAGCCAGCCGAGTCCCAACGCTGTAATCGTAATACCAAGCTGACAGGCGGACAGGTAGCCGTCCAGATTATTGACGACTTTTTGTAGCGCCAGTGCGTTTTTACGGTTCTCCACGACCAGCTGATCGACCCGGCTGGAACGGATTTTAATAATCGCAAACTCGGTAGCCACGAAGAAAGCACTAAATAAAATCAACACCGCAAACAAAAATAGACTGACACCTATACCCATATAATTTTCACTCATCCCTTTTTCGTTCAATTTTTTAAGGAACTCCATTTTAAGTTCACTTGAACTTATTTTAAGAACTTAAAAGAAAATATACAAGGTTCATATGGAATCGTAGCAGGTCACCTACCTCCAATTTACACGGAAAATAAGGCATAATAGAACCCGGACGTCTCATTGCTTCACTTTACAAGCCTAGTTTGAGGGCGTATGATGAGTTCAAATGAACTTGAAATGTAATAAAGGGAGGAAAGCAGATGGAGTCTTTTACCCTTACTCGTCGTGATATGGCCCATTTGCTGCTGGCCATGGAAGGTCGCCGCGAATTGCAGCCTTTGGCCGTTCTGCAGGACGCCTGGAGGCGCACTCATAGCCATCTCGCCCGTTCTGGGAGCACGATGCCGACATTTTTATACACCGACGTGACACCTGTGCTAGATAAAATCATCAAGGGTAAGCACAGCGCAGCCTTTTCGCTGCAGGAGATCGTTTCCCTGGGTCAACTGGTCGAATACAGCCATGTCTCACTGGCATCCATGCAAAATTGGGTCAAACGCGACTTCAAGGAATTTCTCGGCGCTCCGAAGATCGGCAAAAAATACTCGGTCAACCAGGCAGCTATATTGCTCATTGTGGAAGATTTAAAATCATGTCTTGATTTTGAATCCATTCGTCAGCTATTTCATATCCTGTTCCAACAACCCGAAGATGATACGGACGATCTGATTCAGCCGGTCGATTTGTACGCCGCCTATTCAACTTTGTTTGAGGAGCTGGATGCGAACGGAGACCAACTGCTCGATGTTGCTGGAGCAGGCTATGCAAAGGACAACGGAAATTCCGTTACAGGACAGCAGCGTCAGGAAGGTGCGACAGAGGAGCTGCTGGTTCAGGCGGCTGATCAATACACCAGCCGTTTACAGCATTTGACCCCTAACCAGTGTGAAGCAGTGCGTAATACTTTGCTGGTGGCAGCAGTAGCGGTGCAAAATAGTTATTTTTTGTCCATGGCACGTCGGTATGTGAATGCGACGTTGTTTCTGGACTTCCAGGGGTAAATCAGGATTGGCACTAGAAGCCAATCCTATTTTTTTGCTCTTTTTGGAGGATTGTCTACCCTTTTGGAGACTGAAAAAGTATACAAAAGAGGTATATACACTAAAACGCTGTCAAAGATACAATAAACATATACAATCCAGCAATTGGAAAAACTTTGAATATCTCTTCCAAAGCATCTGGATACACACACAGGAGGTAATGGCATGTCCGATGTCTCCATCATCATTTGTACCCGCAACCGGATCGAAGACCTGACACGCTGTATACAATCTATTGCAGTACAGCAGCAATTGGAGCATACAGCTGTAGAACTGCTGATTGTTGATGACGGCGATATTTCCGACCAACAGATCGAGCAGTACCGTCACATGGTATCCGGATTGCCTCAAAGCGTTTTGAAATATTATAAAAAAAGTTGTCCCGGCGTTTGGTTATCCCGCTATGAGGCCTTGTCCCTTGTGCGGTATGATATTGTGCTGTATTTTGACGATGATGCAGAACTGGACGATAAACTCTATATCCGGCGCTTGCTCGATACCTATGATCAGGATGAAACGATTGTGGGTGTTGGAGGGATTGCAAAGGGATTACATTCGAGCCGGGCAGGAAAGCTGCTGGGCGTTTTGACATTTCAGATGTCTTCATCCCTCGGCAAGCTCTCGCCTAGTAGTCTGGCAGGTTCTTTGCTGCGTTGGGGCGAAGCGACTGAGGTTTTCGATACAGAATTTTTCCATGGCTGCAATATGTCATTTCGGAGGGATGCGCTTCGGGACATGAAGCCGTATCCGTGGATGACCAGTTATGCCGTGGCTGACGATTTGTACATGTGCCAGTTGGCGAGCCGTTACGGCAAATTGGTTATCAATCCTGACTTAACCATCATTCATCATGAATCTCCAAGCTCGCGCGATAAGGCGGGCAAAGTAGCTAAGGCTACAGCGATTAACCACTATTATTTTCTTGCCTTGAAAAAGGCTGGAGTGATTCAGTATGGAGCCCTTTTATGGACCTTATCCTACTTGATGCTCAAAGAAATGCTGCGCCGCAATTTTAATGCCGCAGATGGATACAAGCAGGGGGTGTTGTTCATTCTGAATCCGCGCAAGCAAAAATATAACGAATATTTAGGCCCGGCGGTTCAGTAAACTGTTTTCTTTACACACTGACAGGATAAAGGGGGAGTATGATGTTAAGCTTGTCCATTGCTCTGTGCACCCGAAATCGGGTTGATGATCTGACCCGATGCATTAATTCAATTGCCAATGGGGGAGCACCGGAGGCATGTGAAACCGAGCTATGGATTATTGACGACGGAGAACTGCCGAAACATGTGCTGGAACGTTATGAGCGTCAGTTGGGCAGAGCGGGAATTACCTACCGATATCATCGCAAGGAGCAGCCGGGATTATGGTTATCTCGTGTAAAGACAGCTGAACTTGCGCAGGGTGACATCATTTTGTTCCTTGACGATGACGTTGAGCTGCCGAGCAACTATTTGAATGAGTTGATGCGTACCTATGAGGCCTACCCGCAGGCCGCTGGTGTCGGCGGTATTGCACAGGGAATGACTAACAGCTTCATGGGAACGATTCGATGCTTGCTGTCATTCCAGCAGTCTTTGTCCAAAGGGAGGTTGTCCCTCAGCGGTCAGTCCGGCTCGATGTATAACTGGCATAAGGCCAAGAAGACGTTTAGAACCCAGTTTTTTCATGGCTGCAATATGTCATTTCGCCGTGAGGCGATTCGCAGTCTGGAGCCGGTACCTTGGTTGCAAAGCTATAGCGTAGGCGAGGATTTATTGCTTTCACGCATCGCAATGAAAAGCGGTCCGTTATACATTAACCCGGCGCTTACGCTGCTTCATCACGAATCGCCGTCCTCGCGCGACAATATGGAGCAGGTTACTTATATGCGGGTGATGAATCATATTCATTTGCTGCGTGACGAGGGATCTGGGCCGATTGGTTATGCAGCACTATACTGGACGACGTTGTATCAGATTTTGAGAGAAAAGCCCAAAAAAAATCATACTGCCATTCAAGGCTATAGAAGAGCGTTGAAAGCGATCTTTTCAATTCCAAAGGAGCCTGTTGGTGGGCAGTTGCCTGAACGCAATTCCAAAAAAACGGTAGGCTGATGGAGGTGCGTCAAAAGACGCAATGTGAGCATAGAGACGAGAGGCTTAATAAGGAACAGGAGTTGGACGTAACATGAGCACATGGACAGCAGCAAGGAAAGTATTCACGGGTGACAGTCTCGCCAAAACGATCATGCGCACGAGCTTTAACAATTTTTTTGTGCTAATCGTCACGACCCTGACTTCCATCCTGACCGCACGTATGCTCGGAGTAGAGGGGAAAGGAGAACTGGCGGCAGTGCTGTTCTGGCCTACGCTGATCGGCAGTGTGTTGAGCTTCGGATTACCAACGTCGTTAATTTATAACATCAAGAAGAAAACAGGCACGACGGAAGAACTGCTGGCGTTGTCACTCTGGATTCAGTTGCCTGCCAGCTTGTTGGCGGGAGCGGTGGCCTGGATATGCATGCCGCTGTGGCTGAATGGTTATGGTGCGGACATCATCCAGCTGTCCCAGCTTTATTGTGCGGCAGCCATACCGCTGGCAGTGCTTACAGCGCTGACGGCAGCATTGTCGCAAGGGCTGGATCGATTTAGCGTATATAACGGCCTGCTGTTTTACTACCCATTACTGAATTTCATCGGTCTGGTGACACTGTGGCTGATGGGCCTGCTCAATGTGCAGCTGGCAGGAGCAGTGAATTTTGCCGCGAGTTTCCTTGCGCTAGTATGGGCGTTCCTCCGTTTGCGCAAGTATATGAATTTGCGTGCTTTCCGCCCATTTACCAGCCGCCAAGTGCTTCGTCCTTATTATAGCTATGGAGCGAGGGTTTACGGGATGGAGCTGATGGGGACGCTGTCCACACAAACGGACAAAATCGTTATTGTGGCGCTGCTATCACCCAAAGCGTTCGGTCTGTATTCTGTCGTCTACGCCTTGTCTCGTGTGTTCAATGTGGTGCAAAATGCCGTCACTAACGTTACTTTTCCAAAGGTGACAGGGATGGAGCACAGCAAGATTGTCGAAACAGTAGGTCGTGCTTTTCGCATCTCTATGGCTGCGATGCTAATCGTCATTGTGCCTGCTCTCTTCATTGGACGATACATGCTGGGTTTGCTGTACGGCCCCGCTTTTCTGGAAGCATCGCTAACGTTCTACCTGCTGTCACTGGAATGTATCATTGGTGGCGGCTCATGGATTCTGGCTTCGGCCTTTAACGCGCTGGGACGTCCGGGACTAGTATTGTTCCGGCAAATTGTAGCCTATGCGATCACCGTCGGTCTATTTTTTATTTGTACACCGATCTTTGGTCTGGACGGCATTGCGATTGCTTTGCTTGTAGGTGCTTGTGTACGGTTGGCATTCTCACTGTTCTCGTTCCCCATGTTTTTCAATGTTCCGCTATCACGGATCATTTTTGATAAAAGTGATATTACATTTGTCATTCAGACTATACAAAAGAAGCGCAGGAAGGGAGAACTGAAAGATGCCGAATTTGCATCCCATGGCTAAACTGAAAAATAAGCTGAGCGTCATTCTCGACGTAGTCCCCCAAGGTTCGAATATCATTTATGTCGACTATCCCGTCTATAATAACGGTGGGGATGTACTCATCATGAAAGGCACCGAGGCGTTCTTCAAGGATAATGGCATCCGTGTCCGTGCCCGTTATAGCGCCATGGATATTCCCGATCAGCTTCAAATTCCGGGTGACTGGATTATCGTGTGCCACGGCGGCGGCAACTTCGGCGATCTCTATTCAAATCACCAAAATTTGCGGGAACGCATCGTTCGCGATTTCCCTAACCACCGAATTGTGATTATGCCGCAAACGATCCACTTTCAATCTGAACAGAAGGCTAATGAGGTCGCTGCCCTGTTTAATGCTCACCCAGATCTACATATGTTTGTGCGGGATACTCGCTCTTATCAGTGGGCTAAGGACAAGCTGAACCAGTGCAGTATCACACTATGCCCTGATATGGCGCACCAGCTCTGGCCATTGAAGCCGACTACGGAAACAGTGAAGGATGTATTGTATTTCCTGCGGACTGATATTGAAACGGTGGGTGGACAAAAGAAGTTCGATGACGAGGCAGATGCCGCTCACCGGCTGGACTGGGATACTTTGTTCACTCCGCTGGAAGTGAAGGGAATTGTCTATTTCCAGAAGTTTTATCGACTGGATAAGAAAATCGGTGGACCGTTGCCTACACGTACGTTCTGGTACAAGTACACAGACCATCTCATGAACAAGGCGGTTACGCTGTTCAGCTCTTACCGCGAGGTTCGCACTTCACGGCTGCACGGTCACATTCTGGCCTGTCTGCTTGATATGCCTCATGTTGTCATTGACAATTCCTACGGCAAGAACTCGCAATATTATAATACCTGGACACAGCCGAATCCAAAGGCGCAGCTGTTTAGTGAAGCTCCAAGTGCGTTGGAGCAGCCATCTTAATAGTAAGAAAAGCTATTGAGTATTGAGAGTAATCTCTAATTGCACCGAAATTTTTCAAGACCTCCTGACCATTTAATTGGTTTAGGAGGTTTTTTGTTTAGTGCTGTATAGAGCAAAGGTATGATTTAATTAGATAAACAATTAAGGCAATGAATATTTAATGACTTAAACTAACAGAGTGGGGTATCTTCTATGTCATAATAATAGAAGATACTGGATTATTCAGACTTTCAAAAACAGTTTGTTTAAAAATGACCGTGCAACGAAAATAGCAGCGAAGTGGGCGGAATCGTTCTGAAGAAGCGATAGCGTTCGCCTTTGCCCCCGGATTTCTACCTTTGAAAATATAACAGGAAATCCGGGGGCAACAGCGATCGTAAGAATGATCCGCCCGCGTAACGGCCACAATTACACAAACATCCCCCAAATACCGCTTCATTTTGACAATTCATTTCATGAATAGATATAATTTATGGGATAAAACTTGTAGGAATATTGGGAACTCCCCTAACTTTTGCAGAATAACATGAAAGTATATTTATTTTAATGAATCGAGGCTGACGAATGAGTAATCAATCGATGGACATGCTTCTCACGAAGGATATCGTGCGTGAAGGGGAGTCTATTTTGCGTACGAAGGTTGATCCGGTATGCTTGCCACTGTCTGAAGAGGATCTTCAACAGATGCAATGGATGCTGGATTATCTGAAAAATAGCCAAAATGAAGAGTTGGCTACCCGCTATGAATTGCGCCCGGGTGTGGGATTATCTGCGAACCAGGTAGGTTTGAACAAAAGAATGTGCGCTATTTATTATGAAGATGGGGACAAAACGGTAGAGTATGCGTTGTTTAATCCGAAGCTGGTCAGCCACTCCACGTCCATGATTTATTTGGAACAAGGTGAGGGGTGCTTGTCTGTAGATCGGTACGTAGCCGGATATGTACCGCGTTATGAAAAAATTCGTATTAAGGCCTATTTGCCAGACGGAACACAGGAGCTATTGACTTTCAAAGGTTATGCAGCGATTGTAGTACAGCATGAAATGGACCATTTGGACGGTATTATGTTCTATGACCGTATCAACCCGGAAGATCCGCACAAGCTGCCGCAGGGAGTACATATCGAACCTTTTGTACGTAAATAGCTCATGATCCGTAAAATGTGGTGACTCCGTTCGCCACATTTTTTTAATTTTGCAAAAAAATATGGATATAGAGGTTACGAAGCTTTAAACTGGAAACATGTAGCTCGTGATAGAGGATGTGAAAATACACAAAAATGTAAGCGCTTATCTTATGGGAGGGATGACATGAATCGTGGAGTACGGCTTCTGATGAATAATATGCGTATGCGGAATAAGCTGCTGTTCTCCTATGTACTGATTGTCATGATCCCGGTGCTGGTAGTAGGCGGCTGTGTTACTTTTTATTTGCGAGAGCAGGCATTGAATAGTGCAATTGCCCAGACGGTAAACAATGTGGAAAAGATCAAGAGCCAGACGGCAAATTTACTGCGTGTGCCAACGGATATTTCAAATGGGCTCATGTTCGATAAGAGGCTGAGGGAGATGGCGAACCGGCGGTATCCGGGTATGGTAGAGCTGATGAATGCGTATCATCAATACAAGGATTTTAATGAGTATACTCAGCAATATAGAGAGGTTGCTACCATCCGGTTCTATTCGTACAATCCGACGCTTGTCAATAACCTGGAGTTTATTCCAGTGGACTCTAACATTGAGGGGCAGCAGTGGTTCCAAACGGCTTTGAAGGGGACGGCGATTAACTGGTTTTACATTCAGGATAAGGAAGATAACCCGGTTAATCGCCTGAGTCTGGTACGGCAAATTCCATTTCCCGAATACAATACCAAGGGAGTTCTGATGATATCGCTGAGTCAGACCGAGTTGAATCATATGCTGAGCAAGGAGCCCTTTGAAACATTGATTGCCGATCGTAACGGGATTGTGGTCGCAGCTACTCGTCCGCAGTCGGTGGGTCAGACGTTGGGAGATTTACATTTGGGCTTTGATGTCCAGCGTGCGGGTAAGGGGATATATGAAGCGAAAATCAACGGAATGCCCTCCAACATCATCGTGGATGAGTTGCTGCCCGCCTCCAGTGTGAGCGGATTTACGATTATTTCAGTGTTTTCAACGGAGCATATTGTACAGGGAGCCAACCGAATTAGCTTGATTGGTGCTCTATGTGTTCTTGCGGTGCTGGTTATGGCACTGATTCTGATCACCATCATTTCCTGGCTGATTACCAAACGCCTACAGCGGTTGAGCTATGAGCTGGGTAAGGTAGCCGCGGGCGATTTTCATGTGGTATCGAGTGTGGAGGGAAGGGACGAGATCGGGGATTTATCCCGCCGTTTCAACTATATGGTGAACAGTATTCGCCAACTCATGGCGCAGGTCTATGAGACGAGTGAGCACAATAACAGACTGGAATTGGCACAAAAGGATATCAAGCTAAAAATGATGGCTAGCCAAATTAATCCGCATTTTCTGTTTAATGCGTTAGAATCCATTCGAATGAAAGCACATCTGAATGGGGAAGCGGAAATTGCAACGACGGTGCGTTTGCTTGGCAGGCTGATGCGTCGGAATCTGGAGATTGGCAGCGGTAAAACGACGGTACTACAGGAGCTGGATATGGTGCGATCCTATTTGCAAATTCAGCAGTTCAGATTTGGAAATCGTTTGATCTATGAAGTGAATTTGGAAGAAAGCGCGACGGACCTGTCGATTCCTCCCTTAATCATACAACCGCTGGTGGAAAATGCAGTCATTCATGGTCTGGAAAATAAGGAAGAGCCAGTTACCGTGAAGGTAGATATTGCAATAGAACGGAGAGAGCTGAAAATCAAAGTGGAAGATGATGGAATCGGCATGGAAGCTGAGCAACTGACCCGTCTGCTAGCTCGGATCAGGGGGACGGATGAGCCAGAAGGGAGCAGTATTGGCCTGCGTAATGTTCATCAACGTCTAACATTGATGTACGGCGAACGTTATGGACTGCATATTGAAAGCGCATTACAAGAAGGAACAACCGTATACTTTTCCATACCAAGGGAGGAAGAGTCGAATGTATAAAGCAATGATTGTAGATGATGAGCCTGCGATTCGTGAAGGATTGTCCTCCATTATTGACTGGGGGAATTGTGGCTTCCGTATTGTCGATACGGCAGGGAACGGACGCGAGGCTCTGGATAAGTTCGGAGAGCATCGGCCGGAGTTGGTCATTGTAGATATTCGTATGCCAGGGATGAGTGGACTGGAGGTAATACGAAGTATACGTGAAAAGAACGGAGAGCCGTTTCACTTTCTCATATTAAGCGGATATGCAGACTTTGATTATGCACGGCAAGCCATGGGCTTCGGGGTGGATGGCTATCTACTGAAGCCAGTTGATGAGGAAGAAATGACGACAGAGTTGAAACGGGTACGGCAAAACATTGAGGACGAGAAAGAAGATGGCAAATGGGGAACTCTACCTTCCCATGAGCGTAATTGGATCGAAGCACTATTGTTTCCGGTTCATCAAGAGCATGCTCGTAATGCTGTGGAAAGCAGCGATTCTCTTCACAGAGCATCCAAGCAAGCTGAACATCAAAGCGGTAACGGAAAACATGGACAACAGCCCGCGTTACCAGCATTGGACTGGAGTAGCTATCAGGTTATTCTGCTGGATTTACGTATACCTGACTGGGATCGGCAAGCCCGGCAGTCGGCAGCAAAGCAGCGGCTAACAGAATTGTTCCATGAGCAGGGCAGAGGTATCGTGTTTGAGGCTGGAATATATATGGGTCTTTTGCTTCCCGCCACGTTAAAAACGGAGAAAGATGCTGTTCAGTTACTGGCTGCTTGGCGACAGGAGCTAAAGCCGTGGGCAACGGAAATTTATGTGGCTGCCGGTGATCCTGTAGCCATTCTTAACGACATTCCCAGATCTTTTGAGCAGGCACTACGATTATTGGAGCGTACGTTTTTGTTCCGGGCAGAAAGAGTCATGCTTTCAGGAGACCTGCACGAATTGGAGACAGTCGAGACTGAAAGGAGTGGAGCGCCTGATAGTGCCACAGATGATCCCATACGTTATGCAGAAAAGCTGTACTATGCGCTAGATATGGCTAATAGTGAAGCTGCAACCCGTGTCATTAAGGATATGGAAGGCCAATTTCCACGGATTTATCGCACAGAATCTGCAATCAAGGCGGCGTTCGCCCAAACATTCACACTGGCGTTGAACAAGTATGCAGCCGGACAGGATCACAGCCGAACCGTGCTGGAGGAGCACTCCAGCTTTATAACCGATGTATATGCTTATTCCACATTGGGCGAGCTGGTGGATCACTCGCTGGAGCATGTGTTGCAATGGATTGGCCAGACTGATCCTAGTGGCAAGGACATCATCATGAAACAAATGATTGACTTTATACATAGTCATTATGATGAAAATTTGCGACTGGAGTTACTGGCAGATATGTTCAATTACAATAGTGGCTATTTGGGCAAACTGTTCAAAAGTCATACTGGCGAAGCCTTTAATGCCTACCTGGATAAGGTGAGGATTGAGCGAGCAAGGGAATTGCTTGCACAAGGAATTAAGGTGCACCAGGTGGCGGAACGTGTAGGATATGCGAATGCAGATTATTTTCATAGTAAATTTAAAAAGTATGTTGGAATGTCACCTTCCTCCTACCGTAATCGGGTTCAAAAGAACGGAGGAACAGATGGCTGTTGATAGAATCCCTAGGTTTAACGCTATGAAGTCTCTCTTACAGATGTCGGAGGTACGACCTCCGAACGAAGAGAGGCTCTTTTTTATGGTAAAAAAATAGATAGATCAATCGAAAATGTCACATTTATTATGTGATTTAGGTCGTTTTCATCAAATCGCCATTGTTATGACACAGCTTTGACACGATGTTCACATTTTCGATTCTATTTCATTTAAATTTATTCTATATAATGGGGATAATCTGAAGCCGGATCATGACAACCATGGTGAAGGTAGTTGAGTGAGTCATTTTTCTAAAAAATGACCGCTGCATATGTAAGAATGTGAATACTATCACAAATGTAGAAGACTTCAGATTACAGACACTATGAATCAATGTTAAGAGAAGTGCAGGGGGAGGAGCAACATCATGGACGTATTGGATTTGGCACGGTTGCAGTTTGCAACCACAACGATTCTTCACTTTGTTTATGTGCCGATCTCCATTGGATTGTCGTTATTGGTGGCAATTATGGAGACTATGTATGTTATCAAGAAAAATGACTTGTACAAAAAAATGGCTCAATTCTGGGGAACGTTTCTGCTGATTAACTTTGCACTGGGCGTAGTCACCGGGATTTTGCAAGAATTCCAGTTCGGGATGAACTGGTCAGACTTTTCCCGTTTTGTGGGTGATGTATTCGGTACGCCGCTGGCGATTGAAGCGCTACTTGCATTTTTTCTGGAATCGACCTTTATCGGATTATGGGTATTCGGTTGGGAAAGATTGTCCAAAACGGTCCATTTAATTTGTATGTGGTTGGTATCTATCGGTACGATGTTATCGGCATTGTGGATTCTAGCTGCTAATTCATTCATGCAGCGTCCAGTAGGATATGAGATTCAAAATGGACGTGCAGAAATGAAAGATTTTGCTGCTCTGTTAACGAATGAACAACTGTTATGGGAATTTCCGCATACGTTGTTTGCTGCTTTTGCAACGGGGGCATTTCTTATCGCGGGTATCAGTGCATGGAAGCTGATGCACAAAAAGAATATGGACTTTTTTAAACCTTCTTTCAAATTGAGCATTATTGTTGCCTTAATCAGTGCCATTGCTATTCCTTTGTTTGGTCATGGACAGGCTCAATATTTGGTGAAAACGCAGCCCATGAAGATGGCTGCTAGTGAAGGTTTGTGGGAAAACAGCGGTGACCCAGCGCCTTGGACGGTTATCGCGGGTATTGATCCTGAAAAGAAGGAAAATACCTTTGAGATTAAAGTTCCTTTTGCTCTGAGTTTTCTATCTTATAGTAAATTTTCCGGCTCTGTGCCTGGTATGAATGAGCTTCAAGCAGAATATGAAAAAACCTATGGTCCGGGCGATTATATCCCGCCAGTACGTACCACGTTCTGGAGCTTCCGTATTATGATTGCGGCGGGATGTGGCATGATTGCACTCGCTTTATACGGTGCTTACCTGACGTTCCGTAAAAAGCTGGAAGGTTCACATCGCTGGTTCTTCCGTCTTATGATATGGGGGATATGCCTTCCATTCATTGGGAATACTGCTGGTTGGATCATGACCGAAATAGGTCGCCAACCGTGGACTGTATTTGGTTTGCTTCAAACAAAAGATTCTGTTTCGCCTACGGTTGTGGCAGGAGAAGTGCTGTTCTCGTTCATCTCATTTACCACATTGTATTTAATTTTAACAGGTGTGCTGGCATTTCTGTTTTACCGTACGGCTCGCAAAGGTCCAGATATCGAGCCACATCAGCAAACGGTAATTCATGATCCATTTGCCCAAGGGGGTGACAATAATGACGCTAAATGATTTATGGTTCTTATTGATCGCAGTGTTGTTTACTGGTTTCTTTTTTCTGGAGGGCTTTGATTTTGGCGTGGGGATGGCCACGGGATTGGTACCGCGCAATGACCAACAAAAACGTTTGATGATCAATACGATTGGTCCATTTTGGGATGCCAACGAAGTGTGGCTGATTACAGCAGCAGGTGCGATGTTTGCCGCTTTCCCGCATTTTTATGCAACTATGTTCAGCGGATATTATCTGGTATTTGTCTTTATTTTGCTAGGTTTGATCTTGCGTGGAGTTTCTTTTGAGTTCCGCGGCAAGGCTGAAGGGAAATGGTGGACAGGAACGTGGGATGCCTGCATTCTAATTGGCAGCTTTCTACCGCCGATGCTGTTCGGTATGGCTTTTGCAGCTTTGGTGAAAGGTGTACCTATTCAGCAAAACATGGATTTGAAAGCTGGATTTTCCGATGTATTCAATGGATACACCGTATGGATTGGACTGACAGTGGTCGGAATGTGCCTAATGCACGGGCTGACGTTCATTTCTCTGCGGACGATTGGAGAAGTACGGGATCGTGCTCGCGTGATTGCGTCCAAATTTCTTCCGGTATTGGGCATTTTACTCGCTGGCATGGTGGTATGGACTTATTTTGCAACGGATTTATTTGCACGTCGCAGTCCCTTTATGTATGCTGCGGTAGCAGTGGGAATTGTCGCCTATGTGCTGACGTGGTACTTCCTGAAGCAGCGCCGTGAAGGATGGGCCTTCGGGATGACAGGGGCATTGATTTTGCTGACCTTCGTTTCGTTATTTGTTGGTTTGTTCCCAAGATTTATGGTGAGCTCGATTAACAGTGCTTTTGATTTGACGATTTATAATGCAAGCTCCAGTCATTACACACTGAAAGCCATGACGATTGTTGCAGCAACGCTATTACCCTTTGTGCTGGCTTATCAGGCGTGGAGCTATTTTGTTTTCCATAAGCGTCTCAGTGAGAAGGATCATTTGGAATACTAATGGATAAGGCATGGTTAGAATTAAAGGGCATTCGGCCAGTAATGCTGCTACTGGCTGCCCTTTCCCTGTTCCAGGGGGCTGCTGTGATTGCACAAGCAGTCTTCTTGGCAAAGGCTGTTACGATTTTATTTGATAAAAATCCGCTGGTGATGGCTTGGCCGTCACTGGCGTTGTTTTTCGCTGCTTTTGCAATGAGGCATACGATGATCTGGCTGCAACGTCGGACAGCCGGCCGTTTTGCTGAAGCTTCAGGCGCTTCCTTACGGGAGCGTCTGCTTGCACGTTTGTTCGAACGGGGGCCGGGTTTTGCAGCGCAGGAAGGCAGCGGCAAGTTGGTGACGCTAGCACTGGACGGCATGGATCGTTTTCGCACGTATTTGGAACTGTCCATTCCTCGAATGATTGACATGATGGCTGTAACTATACTTGTGCTTGTGTATGTTTTCACATTGGATGTCATTTCAGGTGTGATTTTGACGACTACGATGCCGATCCTGGTGGGCTTCTTTATTTTGCTCGGCTTGGCAGCGCGGAAGCAGGCAGACAAGCAGTGGCGTTCCTATCGTTTGTTATCTCACCATTTCACGGATTCGCTGCGTGGACTTCAGACACTAAGGTTTTTGGGGCGTAGCCAAGAGCATGGGGAAACGGTTGGGAAGGTCAGCGACCAATACCGCACGGCAACGATGCGCACGCTGCGGGTAGCGTTTCTTTCCTCATTTGCCCTCGATTTTTTTAGTATGCTATCGGTCGCTTTTGTCGCGGTAGGCTTGGGTTTGCGCCTGATTAGTGGCTCGGTAGGTTTGGAGGCAGCGCTTGCGGTGCTTATTCTGGCACCTGAATATTTTATGCCCATACGCCAGTTGGGATCAGACTATCATGCTTCACTGGATGGTAAGGAGGCTTGGGGAGCAATACGCTCCATTCTTAGTACAGAAGATGATGCGAACGAGCCGAATAAACAGGCAGCTAGCGATAAAGGATTGGACATCACGGGACAGGATATTTTCGAGCTATCTGATGTGTGCCTCCTTAATGAAGACGGTTCGGCTCGGCTTGAACATGTGTCTGCAAATGTTGAACCGCACATGAACATGATCGGCATCGTTGGAGCTAGCGGTGCAGGTAAAACGACGCTGCTCAGTCTGCTTGGCGGCTTTGTTGATCCGACTTCAGGCGAGCTGCTCCTGAATGGATGCGGATTGGCTGGGGATGCCAAAGCTGAATGGCAACGGCATATTGCCTATATTCCACAGCATCCATACCTGTTTAGCGCTTCTCTGGCAGATAATATCCGCTTTTATGAACCGGAAGCATCCAACCAGCAGGTAGAGTGGGCGATTGACGCGGTTGGACTGCGTGAACTGGTAGACGGTCTTCCGGGTGGATTGAATGAGCCCATTGGTGAAGCAGGTCGGACACTGAGCGGAGGGCAGGCACAGCGGATTGCGTTGGCGCGGGCATTGCTCAGTAATCGTCCGGTCGTTTTATTGGATGAGCCTACGGCCCATCTGGATATTGAGACAGAATGGGAGCTAAAACAGACGATTTTATCGGTTTTGAAACATAAAAGAATGTTTCTTGCCACCCATCGGCTTCATTGGATGTCAGATATGGACTGTGTCTGGATGATGGATCAAGGTCGTCTGGAAGAAGTAGGCTCCCATCAGCAATTGATTGCCCGTAAGGGGGCATATTACCGATTGCTGACGGGGATGTCGGAAGGAGGGAACGGACGATATGAGAGTAACGGACAATAGCAGTCAAGGCTGGTTTGTGACGTATCTGAGACAATATTTTTGGGCCTTTCTGATAGCTGCTCTTTTGGGCGCGCTGGCCATTGGATGTGCGGGCGCGTTGCTCTTTACGTCCGGTCATCTGATTACCCGTTCAGCCTTAAAACCGGAAAATATATTAATGGTGTACGTTCCAATTGTGCTTGTGCGAACATTTGGCTTTAGTAAAGCGGTTATTCAGTACCTGGAGCGCTTGGTAGGACATGATGCCGCACTGCGCCTGGTGTCCCGTATGCGGGTACGCTTATATCGGGCAGTAGAACCGCAGGCGCTGATGATTCGCAGTAAATTCCGTACAGGGGATCTATTAGGATTGCTGGCAGAGGATATTGAGCAGCTTCAAAACATCTATTTGAAGCTAGTTCTGCCTGCGCTATCGGCTTTGCTGATTTATGCAGCAGGCATCTTGGCGCTCGGACGGATGGACGGAACCTTTGCCCTGCTCATGGCGCTATATGGCGGATTTTTGCTTTTTATTGCCCCAGCTATCTCACTATGGACCTCACTCGCCAAACGGCGAATGTTCAAGCAGGAACGGAGTAAAGCCTATCAGGAGCTGACGGATGCTCTGTTCGGCATGAGTGATCTGGTGCTGAGCGGACGGACTGGGCATTTCCTGAGTACCTTTACACAACGGCACAATAGGGCTGCCGTGATGGAAAATTCACTTCGCCGGAGTGAGTGGCGTTCTCATTGGATCGCACAATGCGTTGTAGGCGGCGGGATTGTGATTATGACTGTGTGGGCCGGGGGACTGGTAGCACAGAATCGTATAGAAGCCACATGGCTGGCATCCTTTGCCCTTGTGGCTTTTCCATTGCTGGATGCCTTCGTTCGCGCTGGAGAAGCGGTGGTTCATGCGCCGGAGTATCAGGATTCACTTCGACGGTTAAAGGATTCGGAGAAAGACACACCTACACCGGGAGCAGGCGGAACAGCAGACATTCAAGAGGAACAGGCTACCGCTATGCGATTGGGTCACGGAGGAGAACTGCTGCTGAACAACGTAAGCTACCGCTATGCGGCAACGCAGGAATGGAGCGTGCGTAATATCTCCCTGCACGTACCGCAGGGGGGCAAGGTTGCATTGCTTGGCCGCAGTGGTGCGGGCAAGTCCACGCTGTTGAACCTGATTCAGGGAGCATTGCAGCCTGATGAAGGGAGCGTCACTGTCGCAGGGATTCCCGTATATACAGGTGGAGCATACTCCAGTTTATTTGCGGTGCTAAACCAGCAGCCGTATTTGTTCGATACGACGGTAGCGAACAATATTCGGTTAGGACGACCCAATGCTACGCTGGAAGAGGTTCGTGCAGTAACGGAGCAGGTGGGGCTTGGAACCCTAATTGATTCTTTACCGGAGGGCTACGATACCCGAATGCAGGAGACGGGTCTTCGTTTTTCCGGTGGAGAAAAACAGCGAATTGCACTGGCGCGGATTTTGCTGCAAAATCACCCGATTGTTTTGCTGGATGAGCCAACAGTGGGACTTGACCCACTGACAGAGCATGAACTCATGCATACGATGTTTCGTGTGCTGAAAGGCAAAACATTGATCTGGATCACGCATCATCTGACAGGAATGGAGCATATGGACGAGGTGATTTTTATGGAAAAAGGGGTCATTTCCATGCGGGGCAGTCATGAAAAGCTTTGGCAGGAGCAGCCCCGATACCGCAACCTGTATGAGCTGGATCATCCGAGCCTGTGAACTAGGAATAGAATGACCTAAGCAAACTTATAGCCCTCAACACATTTTGTGCTGGGGGCTATTATTGTGTCTTGCTCATTTAATTTGAAACGTAAATCCCACCCACTCCCCCCATATATCTAATTTTGAACTGATTTTTCTCCTAATTCGTCGGGTACCCGCTTCCGAGCCAGCAAAGTATGATAATAGTATCTAGAGATGAGGAGGAGCTTGTTATGGAATCTTCAACTGAAACCGCTTCCAACAATGATGCTGTGATTCCTGAATCCAACCGTGGAAGACCGCGTAAGGCTCGCGGCCCGAAGCCTGAACGTGGTAGAAAAGGCTTGTGGGACAGTGTGAAGCAGCAAAAGTATCTTTATTTTATGTCCATTCCTTTCGTCATATGGGTATTTGTTTTCAGCTATCTTCCGCTCTGGGGCTGGACGATGGCGTTTCAAAATTATAAGCCAGCCAAATCTTTTTCGGACCAGAAATGGGTAGGGCTGAATAACTTTATTGAGCTATTTCAGGATGAACGATTTTATCTGGTATTACGCAATACGCTAGCGATGAGCCTGATGGGGATTGTATTTGGTTTTGTCGTACCGATCTTCTTTGCAATTCTGTTAAATGAGCTGCGTGGTATGCTGTTCAAACGGTTTGTGCAGACAATATCCTACCTCCCGCATTTTGTATCCTGGGTAGTTGTGGCTGGTTTGGTCACCAAGATGCTGTCCATTGACGGAGGCATTGTCAACGATATATTGGTAGCGCTTCATATTGTGGATGAACCAATTCAGTTCATGGCAAAGGGGAGCTGGTTCTGGTACATTGTAACCGCTTCCGACATATGGAAAGAGACAGGTTGGAATACGATTATTTATTTAGCTGCAATCACCGGAATTGATCAAGAACAGTATGAAGCATCGCGCGTGGATGGAGCGAGCCGCTGGAGACAGATGTGGCATATTACACTTCCGGGTATCCGCTCGACGATTGCGGTTCTGTTCATTATGGCGATTGGACATCTGGTGAGCAATGGTTTTGAAAAGCAGTTCTTGCTTGGCAATAGTCTCGTGACGGATTATTCCGAGGTGTTGGATCTGTACGCGCTCAATTACGGGATTAATTTGGGTCGCTTCTCTTATGGGACGGCAATTGGTATTTTCAACTCATTGGTTAGCATTTTGCTGTTGTTTACGGCGAATGGTATATTCAAAAAACTGACCAAAGAAAGCATCATGTAGGGAGGGAGAAGCGAAATGACGAATAAAGCATTTAATGCTACCCGGTCTGAGAAGCTGTTTGACCTGTTCAATTATATCCTCATGGCTCTGATCGTGGTGTTGACGCTGTACCCGTTTCTGAACGTACTTGCGATTTCCCTGAACAATTCAACGGACACGGTTCGCGGTGGAATTTATATATGGCCCCGCCAATTTACGCTCGAAAATTACAAAACGATTTTCCAGTACGATGGCCTTCTTCAGGGGCTGCAAATATCTATTCTTCGTACTTTGGTCGGGACGGTACTCGGTTTGATCTGCGCATCTATGCTTGCTTTTACATTGAGTCGGGTCGAGTTTCGCGCTCGTAAGTTTATTTCTACGTTTTTAGCGTTGACGATGTATTTTTCCGGCGGGATGGTGCCCGTGTTTATTTTGATGCGGGACCTGCATCTGCTGGGTTCGTTTTGGGTGTACATTTTTCCAGGCTTAATTAGCGCTTTTAACGTGTTTGTCATTCGTTCTTTTATGGACGGTTTGCCGTATGCGCTGCAGGAGTCTGCCAAACTCGATGGAGCGAATGATTTTACGATTTACTGGAGGATTATTTTGCCGCTGTGCAAACCAGTATTAGCAACGATTGCTCTTTTTCTGGCAGTAGGTCAGTGGAATGCTTGGTTTGATACGTATTTGTATAATGGTGGGGCGCCGCAATGGACGACGCTGCAGTATGAGCTGATGAAGATACTGCAAAGTACGCAGCAAGGCGGCTCCAGTATGACGAATAGTAACGATATGGCTAAGCAAATGGCTCAAATTTCACCAGAGTCGATTAAAATGGCAATTACAATTACGGTTACGCTCCCCATCCTGATGGTGTATCCGTTCCTGCAAAAGTATTTCGTAGGTGGTATGACACTGGGGGCAGTGAAATCATAACAGCCGGGTTTCCGGTCGAAAAATAGCAGTTATTTACAGGAGAAGTCATCATAGGAATATAGGAGGATTTATACATGAAAAAACACTGGTCCAGATTTGCACTGATTCCCTTGCTCGCGGTGTCACTTGCCGCACTCGCAGGTTGCGGAGGAAGCGATAAAGCAGCGAAGGAAGGCACATCCAGCGGCACAGACCCGATTACGTTTAGCTTCTTCGGAGCAGATACAAGCCCGCAATGGAATGGAATGAAGGATGAAATAGGCAAGGAAATCACCAAGAAAACAGGTGTAACCTTGAATGCGGAATTTGATGTCAGCGGTGGAGGTGGAGATGACCGAATTGCTTTGATGGCAGCAAGTGGAGAATACCCGGACTTGGTTTCTCCTAAAGCGAATATTAACAAGCTTGTGGATGCGGGGGCCATGATTGATCTGACAGATCTGATCAACGATCATGCACCCAATCTCAAAAAGCTATATGGACCCTATATGGATCGTTTGAAATACAGTAATAAAGATCAATCCATCTATGTCCTTCCTACGTATGCAGGTGTGGGACAGGAGAATTTTGACGCGACGGGGGGATTTGAAATTCAGCATAAGGTGCTCAAGGAGTTAGGATATCCAAAGGTAAGAACGCTACAGGATTATGAAAACGTACTCAAAACCTATGCAGCCAAGCATCCGACGATCAATGGCAAAAAAACGATCCCACTCACGCTGGATGCAGACGACTGGAGAATTATGATTACCGTAACGAATCCTGCCTTCCAGACGACTGGAGCGCCGGATGATGGTGAATATTTTATTGATCCCAAAACATTTGAAGCCCAACTTCATTACAAACGTCCGGAAGAAAAGGAATATTTCCGTTGGTTGAATCACATGTACAATGAAGGACTGCTTGATAAAGATTCGTTTGTGCAAAAAAGTGATCAATACAAATCCAAAATTGCCAGCGGCCGTGTCCTCGGTCTGATCGACCAGGAGTGGGGTTATCAGGATGCCGAAAATGCGTTGAAAGCGTCAGGTAAATCCGAAGCCAGCTACGCGCATTTTCCAGTTACACTTTCGGAGGAATACAAGGATCGTTCCTTTCAGGATACGGGCTTCACGTCCGGTTATGGAGTAGGTATTACAGAAAATTGCAAGGACCCGGTGCGGGCTATTAAATTCCTTGATTATTTAGCTTCCGATGAAGGACAGGTGCTAGTGAACTGGGGGATCGAAGGCAAGCATTATGAGATCAAAGACGGCAAACGCGTCATTCCTGCTGATGTACTGGAGCAAAAAACGAACAATACAACCAACTTCAATAAATCTACAGGTATAGATTTGTACACGCTCATCAGCGGACACTATGGTGACGGCGTGAAGGACCCTACAGGTAACTACTATACTGCCAAATTCCCGGAGCAAATTATCGCGGCTTATTCGGGGCCGGAGAAAGAATCACTTAAAGCATATGGCGTAAAAACGTGGAAAGATCTGTTCCCGGACAAGAAAGAATTTGATGTAAAGCCTTGGGGCGCAGCCTATAATCTGACAACAGACAATGAATCCAGCTATAACGTTACATTCAAAAAAACGACAGACATTATCCGCAAACGTATACCGGAAGCTATTTTAGCACCGGCTTCCAATTTTGATACGGTATACGACAACATGATTAAAGAACTGGATGCCGCCGGAGCTGTCCAAATGGAACAGCAATACACGCAACTGGTGAAGGACAGAGTGGAGTTATGGAGTGGCAAGGCTTCTAAATAGCTGACTGCTTTTAACGAAATTTTGAATGCCGGAATGACAGAGCGCTTGTCCTTGTGGTCCATACGGGATTAGCGCTCTGTTTGATCTTGATAGGGGAGGGTTTGATGTGACGAAAGGCGAAAGACCACAGTCCCTGCGTTTATGGTATCGCCAGCCTGCTGAGGTATGGGAGGAAGCATTACCAGTTGGTAACGGAAGGCTGGGAGCTATGGTATTTGGCGGAATCAGAGAGGAGCATTTGCAATTAAACGAGGATACGCTCTGGTCCGGATTTCCCAGAGACGGCGTTCAGTATGATGCATTGCGATATTTGCAGCCTGTCAGAAAGCTGATTGCAGATGGAAAATACAAGGAAGCGGAACAACTGATTAATGCGAATATGCTAGGTCGCGATACGGAAGCCTATCAGCCTTTGGGAGATTTGTGGATTAGGCAGGAGGGTCTAGGGGAAATTGCGCATTATGAACGGGAACTGGATTTGCTGACCGGAACGGCAGCGGTCACTTTTCAGAGTGATGGAGTTTGCTATACCCGTGAAGTTATCGCCAGTGCGCCAGATGGAATCATTATGGTGTCACTGACTGCGAATAAGCTTGGGAAGATCCATGCATCCGTGCGCATCACTTCCCCCCATCCTTGTGAAGACGAGATTGGAGAGGATATACATTTTGGTGACTCATCCAAATGGGATAGCGATAAAGAGGACGATCCATCCGAGGAGCCGTCCGGGGACTTTATTATGTTGACTGGACGAGCGCCCAGTCATGTGGAATCTAATTATCATGGCGATCATCCACAGTCTGTCGTTTATGAAAATGATTTGGGGATGGCTTTTGCAGTTCAGGCGAGGGTTATTCCCGAGGGAGGAACCTTGACGAAGGGTGCTGATGGAGCACTGATCATCTCGGGCGCGGATAAAATCACGGTGTATTTGGCAGCAGCTACCGGATTTCAGGGATTTCACGCTATGCCGAATAGTGATGCAACGGAGTCAGCAGAAGCATGTCAAGTCATTTTAGACGGAGCAATTTCGCTGGGAAGTGAGCAGGTGCGGCAACGCCATGAACAGGATCACCGAAAGCTGTTTGACCGCGTTGTATTAGAACTGAGAGGTGATACTCTAACCGACGACTGCGTTCTACCGACCGATCTGCGATTAGAACGTTATCAGAAAGGTCAGGCCGACCCGGGACTGGAGGTGCTGTTATTTCAGTATGGCCGCTATTTGCTCATGGGCAGCTCGCGTCCGGGGAGTCAGCCTGCCAATCTTCAGGGCATCTGGAATGACCGGGTGCAGCCGCCGTGGAACAGTAATTATACAACCAATATTAATACTCAGATGAACTATTGGCCCGCAGAGGTATGCAATCTTGCCGAGTGCCATGAACCATTGCTGCACATGATTGGAGAAGTCGCCCGTACGGGCCGGAGGGTAGCCTCCATCAATTATGGTACTCAAGGGTGGGCAGCTCATCACAATGTAGATGTGTGGAGATACGCGGGACCTTCAGGGGGCCATGCCAGTTGGGCGTTTTGGCCACTTGGGGGTGTATGGCTAACTGCTCCCCTATGGGAGCGCTATCTGTTTACCCTGGATACAGCCTATCTGGCAGAACAAGCTTATCCCCTCATGAAGGGGGCGGCAGCCTTTTGCATGGACTGGCTCGTGGAAGGCCCGGAGGGTCAGCTTGTGACGTCCCCATCCACATCACCTGAAAATAAATTCAAAACGCCAGACGGCGAGGATTGCAGTATATCTATGGGCTCCACCATGGATATGACGCTGATTCGGGAGCTGTTGAGTAACTGTATTCAAGCTGCGGACCTGCTGGAATTAGACGATGAGTTCCGCACCCGCTGCGAGGAGATACGGGACAGGTTGATGCCCTATCAAATTGGCCGTCACGGTCAGTTACAGGAATGGTTTGTCGATTTTGAGGAAGCGGAGCCTGGGCATCGACATGTCTCGCATCTATATGGGTTGTATCCCGGTCGACAAATTCACATCCGTGATACCCCGGAGCTGGCTAAGGCGGCCCGCAAATCGCTGCGTCGACGGCTTGATCACGGTGGTGGGCATACCGGATGGAGCTGTGCCTGGTTGATTAACCTGTACGCTCGGCTGGAAGATGGCGACGCCGCACATCGGTATGTTCGCACGTTGCTGTCGCGATCGACCTATCCTAATTTATTCGACGCTCACCCGCCTTTTCAGATCGACGGTAATTTTGGTGCGACGGCGGGGATCGCAGAAATGCTGGTACAAAGCCGTCCAGGAGAGCTGACGTTACTGCCTGCCCTGCCAACGGCATGGTCGGAGGGACGGGTCAGTGGATTGAAGGGACATGGCGGGATGACGGTCGGCATGGAATGGTCCGGTTCCCGGCTTGTCTGCGCTGAACTGGTCACATCCATCTCAGCAGGAAGCTGCACGATTCGCAGTGCGCATCCGTTTAGCGCTGATGCTCGTCAGGCTCTGCCTGATCCTGAGCATGGAGGATTCATTTTGTCATGGATTTTTACCAAAGAGCAGGAAATAACGAACGGACATACGATTATAATTGAAGGAGAGGAACAGACAATATGACCATTTTTCAATTTCCGCAGGACTTTATGTGGGGGACCGCGACGGCAGCCTATCAAATCGAGGGAGCTTATGAGGAGGATGGGAGAGGTTTATCGATCTGGGATACCTTTGCCCATACGCCTGGCAAAGTATTCAACGGTGATAACGGCAATGTAGCTTGTGACAGCTATCATCGCTACGAGGAAGATATCCGCCTAATGAAGGAGCTGGGCATTCGTACATACCGTTTTTCAGTGTCCTGGCCGCGTATATTTCCCAATGGTGACGGTGAGGTCAATCAAGAAGGATTGGACTATTATCATCGCGTAGTCGATTTATTGAACGAAAATGGGATTGAACCGTTTTGTACACTGTACCATTGGGATCTACCTCAAGCGCTTCAGGATGCTGGAGGCTGGGAGAATCGTCGCACGATTCAAGCATTTGTCCAGTTTGCAGAAACGATGTTCCGCGAGTTTCACGGTAAAATACACCATTGGCTAACATTCAATGAACCGTGGTGCATCGCCTTTTTATCCAATATGCTGGGTGTTCATGCCCCGGGTCTGACAAATCTTCAGACAGCCATTGATGTAGGACATCATCTACTAGTTGCGCATGGTCTTTCTGTGCGCCGCTTCCGCGAGCTGGGCACCAGTGGCCAGATCGGTATCGCTCCTAATGTCTCCTGGGCTGTTCCCTACAGCACATCTGAGGAGGATAAAGCCGCTTGTGCGCGCACTATTTCCCTGCACAGTGACTGGTTTCTTCAACCTATTTATCAAGGCTCGTATCCTCAGTTTTTGGTAGACTGGTTTGCGGAGCAGGGAGCCACCGTGCCTATTCAGGATGGGGATATGGATATTATCGGCGAGCCTATTGATATGATCGGTATCAATTACTATGCTATGTCGGTTAATCGCTTTAATCCTGAAGCCGGGTTTCTTCAATCTGAAGAAATCAATATGGGGCTACCTGTAACGGATATCGGCTGGCCAGTGGAGTCGCGTGGGCTGTACGAGGTACTGCATTATTTACAAAAATACGGTAACCTCGATATTTATATCACAGAGAATGGGGCTTGTATCAACGATGAAGTCGTGAATGGCAAGGTTCAGGATGATCGTCGCATTTCGTATATGCAACAGCATTTGGTGCAGGTACACCGGGCTATTCATGACGGCCTTCATGTCAAAGGATATATGGCATGGTCACTTATGGACAATTTTGAGTGGGCAGAGGGATATAATATGAGATTTGGCATGATTCATGTCGATTTTCGCACACAAGTCCGCACCCCCAAGGAAAGTTACTATTGGTATCGAAATATAGTAAGTAATAACTGGTTGGAGACCAAACGTTAAACGAAGAGATGTTTTGAAAATAAAGCGGATTTAGGCACGTCTCTGTTCCCTTTTGTTTGAATAGGAGGCCCTCTGGGGTAATAATAGCCAAGATAAATTGCAGGTCGTTTTAAGTATGTAGAGACAGCAAGAATAAAAAAATAAGAAGTGTTGCATACTGAAAAAAATACCTGACGAGGGCGTTTTAAACCAGAGGGAGTGGAGGGTATGGCTTCGAATGTTAGGAAAACAGGATCAAATGATAACCAAATGAGCCGCACGGTATCTGTTATCGCTTTGATCGCCTGTATTGCAGGAATTATCCTTATTTTGCTTGATATAGGAAATTTAACTGATCGAAATATATATTTAATGACAGGTATTGGCTGCGTTGTTGCCGGGATTTTTATTTTTCTAGTTGGGAAATCATTTGTCATTGCACGCAAGAAGGAAGACCAGGAAAACGGCCGCAGTTAATACAATTTAAAAATGATTTAAAGCAAATATATACCGAAAACAACAATGTGGGGCTTCGAGCAGTGTAGGATGATAACTGTAAGGAGTCCCCTTTTTTCTTTAATATAACTTCTTTAAGATACACAAATAACGTTTTTATTATGTCATCTTTGTATTAATAAGAACTTTTGAATTTGCAAGAGAAATTTTATTTTTAGAGATGTTTTTCACAAAAAACGGACAAATAATCGACAATTCTGTTAACAATAAAAAAAGTGGCCGCTTTTCTGCTATCTTATATAAGGGCAACATTACAGGAGTTCGTAAAGTTTTGAGTAATTTATTATTTAAGGAGAGGGGAACAACATGAACAAAAAACCAAAAGCGATTATTGCGTTGGTTTTGACCGTGCTCACGGTAGCATTGCTCATTTGGACGTGTTTTTATGCTGGCGGAAAATACGTTGTTTTCGATCCAAAAGGACCTATTGGGCAAGCACAAAAAGAGCTGATCATTCTTTCAACGTCTATGGCTGCACTGCTGATTGTACCGGTCATGATTTTGACTTTTTTCATCATTTGGCGATATCGCGACGCACCGGATAACAAAGCCAAGTACCAACCTCATTGGGATGACAGCAAAAAGCTGGAGACCGTATGGTGGGCTATTCCAATCATCGTTATCTGCATTCTTGCGGTTATAACTGCGAGATATACCTACTTGCTGGAGCCTTCCAAGCCGTTGGCAAGTACACAAAAGCCAGTAACCATTCAAGTGACTTCACTGGACTGGAAATGGCTCTTTATGTACCCTGAAGAAGGTATTGCTACAGTCAATGAAATTCACATTCCTAAAGGTGTTCCAGTCCGTTTTGAACTGACTGCCGACGCCCCGATGAACTCGTTCTGGATTCCGCAATTGGGCGGTCAGATCTACACCATGTCAGGCATGGCTATGAAACTGCATTTGCAGGCCGACCACGAAGGAACATACTTTGGTTCGGGTGCAAACTTTAGCGGTGAGCATTTTGGACAAATGCGTTTTGATGTAGAGGTTCAGTCGGATGAAGAGTACAAAAACTGGGTCGCTAACATCAAGAAGCAGTCTAAGCCGCTGACGAAAGACGGCTATTTGGCGCTTGCTAAACCAGGTTTGTCCCAACCTGATGAGTATTCTTCAATTCCAGATGGCTTGTTCCAAGACATTGTAAGCAAGTATGTAGTGGATGGTGCTTCTAACCCGCATGCTGGACATGGCGGACACACATCCACAGAAGGTTCTTCCAAGTCCGATACAGAAGATGAAGCTGCAATGGACATGAGTCATATGAATATGAGCGGACACCATTAAATGATTACAGGGAAGGAGGCCCCCAATGCTTGACAAAATAAAAGAGTTTGCATCCACTTTCTTCGTTACTGGAGACCCGATGATCTATGGAGCGGACGTTTCCATCGCACTAGCAACGATCGGGATCGTGTTTGTGCTCACTTATTTCAAAAAATGGGGCTGGCTTTGGAAAAACTGGTTGACTACCGTTGACCATAAAAAAGTCGGTATTATGTATATTCTTGCGGCCATCTTGATGTTATTCCGCGGAGGCGTGGATGCATTATTGATGCGTGTTCAACTTGCTACACCGGATGTTACACTATTGCATCCTGAGCATTACAACCAGATTTTCACAACACATGGCACGATTATGATCTTGTTTATGGCGATGCCGTTGATGTTTGGTTTGTTTAACATTGCCGTACCACTTCAAATTGGTGCGCGCGACGTTGCGTTCCCTTTCCTGAACGCATTGAGCTTCTGGCTTTTCTTTATGGGAGCGATGTTGTTCAACCTGTCCTTCGTTATCGGCGGTTCGCCAGATGCAGGTTGGTTGAGTTATCCACCGCTTTCAGAAATGCAATTTAGTCCCGGCGTTGGTCAGAACTTCTATATCTGGGGTATTCAGATTTCGGGTATAGGTTCATTGGCTACAGGGATCAACTTTATTGTTACTATCATTAAAATGCGTGCACCTGGTATGACTTGGATGAAGATTCCTGTCTTTACGTGGTCCGTATTTTCGTCATGTGTTATTATCATTTTCGCGTTTCCAATTCTGACGGTTACTTTAGCCTTGCTATTCCTTGACCGCTTTGGAGGAGGACACTTCTTTACGCTTGATTTCGGCGGTAACCCGATGATGTATATCAACTTGATCTGGATGTGGGGTCACCCTGAGGTATACATTGTAGTTTTGCCTGCCTTCGGTATTTATTCCGAGGTCATCAGTGTATTCTCCAAAAAGAAATTGTTTGGATACAAGTCCATGGTTTACGCCATGTTCATTATTGCGATCTTGTCCTTCTTCACCTGGGCGCATCACTTCTTCACGATGGGATCAGGCGCAGATGTTAATGCATTCTTTGCGATTTCGACGATGGTTATCGCAATACCGACAGGGGTTAAAGTATTTAACTGGTTGTTCACGATGTATCGGGGTAAGATTACATTCAAGACCCCTATGATGTGGTCAATTGCTTTTATTCCGAACTTCTTGATTGCTGGTTTGACGGGCGTCATGTTGTCTGTAGCGCCTGCTGACTTCCAGTTCCATAACAGTTACTTCCTGATCGCTCACTTTCACTCCGCTCTGATTGGTGGTGTAGTGTTCGGTTACTTGGCAGGTCTGTACTATTGGTGGCCTAAAATGTTCGGTTTCACATTACCTGAAACGCCTGGTAAATGGGCTTTCTGGTTCTGGAACATCGGTTTCTATGTATGTTTTATTCCGCAATATTCTCTCGGTCTGATGGGTATGACGCGTCGTCTGAGCACTTATGGCTGGGATACCGGCTGGCAGCCGCTTAACCTCGTTTCGACCGTTGGGGCATTCCTGATGGGGATTGGTTTCTTGTTCCAGGTTCTTCAAATTCTTCTGGGCATCAAGAATTACCGCAAGCTGAAGGATACAACAGGCGACCCTTGGGGTGGCCATACGTTGGAATGGTCGATTCCTTCACCTGCACCGGAATACAATTTTGCTACCATTCCGCAAGTAGAAGAACGCGATGACTGGTGGGCAGAAAAAGATAAACGTGCAAAAGGTATTTTCAGAAAGCAACCGCCAATTGAAGCGATTCATATGCCGAAGAACTCGGCGATTCCATTCATTATGTCGGTATTCTTTTTCATTGCAGGTTTCGGGTTCGTATTCGGATGGTCGTTCTTCTATATTCCAGGGCTGATCGGTGTGGCAATTTGTATGATTTGCCGTTCGTTCTTCTCCTATGATGGCGACTACTATATCCCTGCGGATGAAGTAAAACGCACGGAAGCGGCAATAAGGGGGTCTGTATAATGGCACAAGCTGCAGCACACCAAAGCCATGATCATGACCACGGGCATCACGATCCGCAAGAATTGAAGATGCTTGGTTTTTGGATCTTCCTTGTAACGGACGTAATCCTGTTCAGTACCTTGTTCGCAACCTTCGTCGTCCTTCGGAACAACACAGCCGGAGGACCGGGTGGCGCAGAGCTGTTTAACATGACGGGCGTTATTATTGAAACGTTCCTCTTGCTCACGAGCAGCTTCACAAGTGGTCTGGCTGTGTTGGCCATGAACAAAGGAAGCATGAAGGGATTAATCAACTGGTTAATCGTGACGGCGATCCTGGGTCTTGGTTTTATCGGTTTTGAGGTTTATGAGTTTGTTGAGTTGGTTCACGAAGGAGCCAATTTTGGAACCAGCGCGTTCTTGTCAGCATTCTTCACTTTAGTCGGAACGCACGGACTTCACGTTTCGTTAGGTCTGGTTTGGATGATTGGACTCATGTTCCAGTTGAAAAAACGCGGGCTTACACCAGAGACGAAGGGGAAAGTTTCGGCATTGAGCTTGTACTGGCACTTTTTGGACGCTGTCTGGATCTTCTTGCTGACAGTCGTCTATTTGATGGGGGTGATGTAGATGGCACAGCATCAAACAGGAGCGGGTTCGCATGGTCATGATGATTCTCACGGTTCAGTGAAATCCTATGTTATCGGGTTTATTCTGTCCATCGTACTGACCATCATTCCTCTCGGTGTGGTTATGAATCATATGTTGAGCCGCACTTCGACCATGGTTGTTATTTTAGCCGCGGCAGTGCTGCAATTTCTGGTTCAGCTTTTCTTCTTCATGCACATTCGTGAAAGCAATGGACCACGTTGGAATGTCATGACTTTGATTTTCGGGGTAGTTATCCTGTTGACCGTTGTTGGTGGTTCTGTATGGATTATGGAATACAACATGGTAGCACACTAATAAGTCAGGATTTTTGCAAAATCACTCAAGTACAAACGAATTAGGAAAGAAGAAGCGGACTTAGAGCCGCTTCTTCTTTTTTTGTGTAGCTTATTAAAATTAAAACTGTGGCTTCTTGAACTCAAGTTTACATATGTGTAAAATGGAATTGTATAACAGTAGGGTGAAAACGATAATACTAGTGAAGAGCGGAGGAAAAATTAATGAACACAGAATTACTGTTTAAACCTTTTAAGGCAGGTAATTTATCTCTTCCCAATCGGATTGTTATGGCGCCTATGACACGGAATTTTTCTCCTCAAGGTATTCCAGGGCCTGAAGTGGCCGCGTATTATCGTCGCCGTGCGGAAAATGCAGTTGGATTGATTATTACGGAGGGCACTGCTATTAATCATCCTGCAGCTGTGGAGCACACAAGCATTCCTAATTTTTATGGAGAGGGATTAGAGGGATGGGCCAAGGTAGTTGAGGAGGTTCATGCGGTAGGTGGCAAGATTATACCGCAGCTCTGGCATGTGGGTACGGCTCGTAAAATAGGTGCAGATAATCAACCGAATCCCGAGGCATTGCCTGTCGGTCCGTCCGGTATTTCTCCCGCTGGTGAAAAGGTGGTTGAGCCATTGACGGAGGCTGAGATTGCGGATATTATCTCCGCTTATGCTCAGGCCGCTGCCGATGCCCAGCGAGTGGGCTTTGACGGTATTGAGCTTCATGGAGCACATGGCTATTTAATCGATCAATTTTTCTGGGACAAAACCAATAAGCGTACCGATCAATACGGAGGCAACTTGGTCCAGCGTACTCGGTTTGCGGTGGAGGTCATTGAGGCTTGTCGTCGTGCAGTAGGGCCGAATTTCCCAATTGTACTCCGATTCTCCCAGTGGAAGATGTACCATTATGAAGAAAAGCTGGCACAGACACCACAAGAACTTGAACAGTTTCTCGCTCCATTAGTGAAGGCCGGGGTGGATATATTCCATTGCTCAAGCCGCCGTTTTTGGGAACCGGAATTTGAAGGGTCTGATCTAAACCTGGCAGCTTGGACCAAAAAGATAACAGGCAAGCCAGTTATTACTGTGGGCTCGATTGGTTTGGAGAAGGCCTTTTTGAGTGATTTGGAAAAAAATAATAATCGTCAAACCGATCAATCCAGTAGTGTAGAGGCAAGATTAGAACAACTCGTGGGGCAAGTAGAACGAGAGGAAGCTGATCTGGTTGCGGTTGGGCGTGCTTTGCTGGTTGATCCGGCGTTTGCGGTGAAGTTACGTGATCAGCAAATAGAAGAAATTATTCCTTACAGTGATGAAGTATTAAAAACGTTGAATTAAGCTTTATTAAGCTCTAAGTAGTGTAAAGCTATAGCGTTAGGCAAGCATTGAGACTTGGAAGTTTTCTGTTACAGGGCAAGCTGTAATATAAGCTATTCGTAAACTCTACGAATTTGCTATAATAGAAGCATCAAGTCGAAATACACGGGGTGAAAAGGATGAATTCTGAAACGGAAGCTTTGGATTGCGAGCCGGCTTGTCACGGTTCAGATCAGGAAATCGAGCGCATAAAATCTTCCCTTGTTGAGGATTCCATCGCATACAAAATGTCGGAGCTGTTTAAAGCACTGGGTGACCCGACACGAATCAAGTTGATTTATGCCCTGGCACAAAAAGAATTGTGTGTTCATGATCTGACCCAGGTGTTGAACATGGGACAATCTGCGGTATCCCACCAGCTTCGTTATTTGCGCAACCTGCGTATTGTCAAACGACGCAAGGAAGGCAAGACGGTGTTTTATTCACTGGATGATAATCATGTGGAGCAGATCTTTTTGCAAACCCATCAGCACATATCACATCAATGATTTTTTGGAATAAAACAACAGTAGGGCGCCAAGTGATTGGCGCTCTTTTGGCGTCTGTCTGATGAAGTCGATTTTTTTGTTAAAAAGGGCTAGAGTCATTGACTTTTGACCCTGATCCTGAATATAATGACCTTAACAAATAATATATGAACAGTTGCTCATATATAGTTAATTGGAGGCCAATGATTATGGATGCTCTAAAAAGAACGGAACGACATGAATGGATTTTGGAAGGTTTGGATTGCGCCAACTGTGCTCTCAAGATTGAAAATGGAGTCAGTAAAATAGAAGGGGTCCTGGATTGCTCGGTCAATTTTGTTACGAAAACGTTGACGATGACCACAAGTTCGGATCAAAAAGAAGAGATTTTTCTCCAGACGGAACGGAAGGTTCACAGACTTGAGCCACATGTTCGGATGGTGGTAAAAAGTGCCCGTGGTCGTCTGCGTGAAGACAGTCGAAGCAATGCTGGTGCAGTACAGTCAGACAGCACAGAGGATTGTGCATGCGGTCATGAGCATGATGGTGAAGGAGAAGGGCATACACACAAGGTCGGGCAACATGCGGCTCACAGCCACGCTGGTCATCATCATGGAGCACATGGCAAGCAAGCCCATACGCACGATGGACACAACCACGGCGATCATGGACACGAGCATCACAACCACCATGCAGAGCACGAACATGGTGAAGCCACCCACGCTCATTCACATTCGCATGGAGATGATGGCCACGCTGGGCATACGCATGATCACGGTACGGACGGTATGCGCCGCATGATTGCGCGTTTGGCTATTGGTGCGGTCGTTGCGGCTGTTGCCTGGTGGTTACCTGTCGAAGGTGTAGGCAAGCTGGCCCTATTTTTACTGGCATATATCATCGTTGGCGGTGATGTTGTCTTGCAGGCTGCGCGCAGCCTGGTGCGTGGAATGGCCTTTGACGAATACTTCCTGATGACGCTGGCTACTGTGGGTGCATTTGCGATTGGGGAATACCCGGAAGGCGTAGCTGTCATGTTCTTTTATCAAATCGGAGAGCTGTTTCAAGGCATTGCAGTTAACCGTTCACGTAAGTCCATCAGTGATCTGATGGATATTAGACCGGACTATGCCAACCTGAAGACGGCTGAGTCCGTACGGAGAGTGTCCCCAGAAGACGTTTGCATTGGGGATTTGATTGTAATTAAGCCGGGAGAGAAGATCCCGCTGGACGGTAAGGTTATAGATGGTAAATCGCATGTGGATACCTCTGCGTTGACTGGTGAATCGGTGCCTCGTACTGTAGAGCCGGGAAGCAGTGTGTTGAGTGGATTTATCAATACGAACGGACTTCTAACGGTAGAGGTCAGCAAAGAATTTAGTGAATCCGCGGTCTCTAAAATTTTGGAATTAGTGCAAAATGCGAGTGCCAAAAAAGCGCCGACTGAAAAGTTTATCACGAAATTTTCCAGATACTATACTCCAGTAGTGGTTATTGTAGCGCTGTTGTTGGCGGTTGTTCCACCTCTTGTTGTGCCAGGTGCACAATTTGCAGATTGGATATACCGTGCGCTTGTTTTCCTCGTTATTTCTTGTCCTTGTGCACTAGTGGTATCCATTCCACTGGGCTTCTTTGGCGGAATCGGTGCAGCCTCCCGTTCAGGTATTCTGATCAAGGGCGGGAACTATCTTGAAGCTCTGAATCATGTGAAATACGCTGTTTTTGATAAAACAGGCACACTCACCAAAGGTGTTTTCCGTGTAACAGGGATTTATCCTGCCGGAGATTATACAAACGAAACCCTGCTCGAAACCGCCGCTTTGGCGGAGCTGCATTCCACACACCCTATTGCTGCGTCTTTGCGTGAATCCTACGGTAAAGAGCTCAGAGCAGACCGGGTTCAGCAATATAGTGAAATATCCGGTCACGGGATTCAGGCACAAATAGATGGTCGTCTGGTATCGGCCGGGAACGCCAAGCTGATGGAGCGGGAGCATGTGGCTTTTAACGCGGCGCAGCAAGCAGGGACGCTGGATGAAGGAACGGTCGTACATGTGGCTGTAGACGGAACGTATGCTGGGTGCATTCTGATTTCAGATGAGGTTAAGGAAGACGCAGCCCAAACGGTTGCTTCACTGAAAAAGTTGGGTGTGGTGAAAACCATCATGCTGACGGGTGACAATCGGACAGTTGCCGAGGCTGTAGGACGACAGCTGGGTTTGGATGAAGTACAGGCAGAGCTGTTACCTCAGCACAAAGCTGAAGCCATCGAGCAGTTGTCTGCAAGTAAAAAAACGAGCGACAAAATTTTGTTCGTAGGCGATGGGATTAATGATACACCCGTACTGGCGCTGGCAGATGTCGGTGTAGCGATGGGCGGTTTGGGATCGGATGCTGCGATTGAGGCGGCTGATATCGTAATCATGAACGACGAGCCTTCAAGGCTGGTTACGGCGATCCATATCGCCAAGCGCACACGTCGTATCGTATGGCAAAACATTATATTTGCGCTAGGTGTCAAAGCTGTGTTTCTTACGCTGGGAGCATTCGGTATTGCTACTATGTGGGAGGCTGTATTTTCCGATGTAGGTGTAACATTGCTAGCCGTATTGAATGTGATGCGTGTATTGAAGGTTCGTTCTTACGAGTAAATAATAAACACCCTCGGGTAACATCGGATGTAGGCATCCTGTGAAGACCGGGGGTGTTTATTTTATAGGTTCCTTTTACGAGTGGTCTTGTGCCAGCAGTATAGAGATTTATTTTGGGATGTAGGGTGGTTGTGCCCAGATGTATAAATGTGTGGCGTGCCTAATACGTTAAGGTAGGGGCTTTACAGGTAAGGCCCATGTAAGATTCGGTTGCTCCATAATGAGTAAGCGTTTTCTTTATTTGGAGGGGTACTCGAATTCGTGTGTGCCAACTTGCTGACGGAAGAAAGGATGGATTAATAGCATGGAGGCTAAACTGATGCATGTATTCGCAGAGCTGTTGGGTGGCAAAAACAGCCGGGATCTCAAAGTTCCAGAGTCGGGTACGGAGGCTGGTGTACAGAGGTTGGCTATGGAGACGCTAAGGGCAGGCAGCCATGAAGTATCTGCTACGCAGGAGGAAGATCCGTTGGGCTGGCTGGTTGGTTTAGCTGAGCAGGGCGTAATCAGTCGAGCGGAGGCTTTGATGGCTGCGAATCCGGAATTACTTGGGGAAACGATGCTGAATAACGGCAACGATATTGGGCAAGCAATGGGCACACTCCTAAAATGGAGCGATGAATACAGGCGCACCTCCATACGGATTTATGCCGATGCTCCTGCAAGTTTGAGTCGCATAAGTACAGAGACAGCATCAGAAATAAGCAGTTTTGACGGTTATAGTCTTCTGCATGGTCCCTTGTCACAGGCATCTGGCCGCGTGGGAGAATTATGCTATGCCTATCTGGACGTAGCAGAGTCTGGACAGACGATTCATGCCCCTGACGGGGAGCCCGATCCCATCCTTATTCCCGGTTCACGTGCATCTGACACGTACAAAACCTTTAACCAGGCATCTGGCCTGCCTGGATTGTGTGAGCATTTGTCTCGCCGAATTATCAGTTTGCTGGAAACAGAATATGAAGGCTTATTCGAGTCTCTGAACGGATCACCACTCACTATAGCCCTAATTGAGCAGAACAATGCAGTGGGTATTGGAAGCTTGCAAGATATGCAGCTGGAGGCATTACTGCGTGCGGCGTTACGGAGCGTGCGGCAGGGGGGAGAACCCAAGCTGGAGATTATGGTGCGCAATCCGGCTGACGTGGACGAATTCCGGGCAACCCGAGACTGGATTGACGGCGTTGCGGAGCAGACCTTATGCGGACGTCTTCGGTGTATTCCATATCGGGTAGGCGTGCTTTTGACAGTTGATCCGTCTTTGGTGCCTAACGTAAGCCAAACAGGGAACAGGCCAGCCGCACGGTCGGGGGAGTCAGCCAACCCCAATAACATGTCTGAAGTGGGCGCGCGACAGATCAAGCAGGTGGCTCAAGCTGCAGATCTGGCACGCTTTGCCGATACGATCATTTTAGAAGTCATACCAACTCCATCCGATGACATGAGGGCTGAGAATCAGTTGATTCCATCCGGTGTCGATGGTCATGTGAATACTAGTGATACGATAAAATGCATTATGGAGGCTGTTCGGCGTGTAAAGCCTGAGCTTCCTTTATGGGTAGCAATAGATGAAATTAGCCAGTCTCTGGATGGGATTTCGATGTGGGAGAATGAGCTGACGGGGGTCATTTGCCCGGACACAGCAGTTCCCGCTGCACGCCTTGCGGCTGCGCGTTTGGGACTGCAACAGCCCGCAGATCGTCAGCACACTTCAGGAACTGCACACAACCATGCGTGGAAGTTTCCTTTAGCCTGAAGATAACCCGAATTCATGTAATAGAGGATTTTGCAAAAATCCAATAAGCGACTTTCAATGAACAATATATAGATCGAAATGGTCTAGTTCGTCTATATATTGCACTTTGGAGCGACTGGAATCGAATTTTGCAAATCCTGAATAGGATGCCTTAAATATGGAGGATACCTGCGGTGTTTGCGCGGGTATCTTTTTTTATTTAGGCCATTACTGGTTTACAAGTGGAAAAGAAAAGGTATATAATAAAACAAAAGTTTCACTAAACCAAAATAATTGTATAGATGCAAAAATGATTATCATTCTCATTGCCAAACATGCTGCTTCGGGCTTCCCGAAGCAGCATGTGCTATTTTAGGGCACTTAACAATGGATATCATTCTCAATGAGATGCTAGTACAAGGAACAAAATATGGAAAGGAACGTGACATGATGCAAGCTGCTCAACGATTACAAGATACATTGTCTCCCTCTAACCGACCCCTTTCAAAAAACAGTGGTAGCGGACGACCCGGTCCGAATCGCAAGCCGCAATTTCAGCTTAAAAGCATGCTGAAAAACAAGGAGATGCAAGCTGCTCTAGGTAGTGGATTGCTGATGCTAATGGCATGGGGGATTTCACATTGGTGGCAATGGCTATCGGTCATTCTGTATGTGGTGTCTTACGCCCTTGGGGGCTGGTCCAAAGCCAGAGAAGGGATCGAAACACTGATCCGAGAACATGATCTGGATGTTAATCTGCTCATGATCGCTGCCTCCCTAGGAGCTGCGGCCATTGGCTATTGGAATGAAGGAGCCATGCTGATCTTTATTTTTGCACTCAGCGGTGCGCTGGAGAGCTATACCACCGAGCGTAGTAGTAAGGATATTTCTGAGCTTATGGCGTTGAAGCCGGAAACGGCTTTGCGCTTGTCTCGCGAGGGGACGGAAACGGTCGGCATTGAGCAGCTGTTGCCGGGCGACTTGCTGCTGGTGAAGCCGGGCGAACTGATTCCGGCGGACGGCCGAATCTCCAAGGGCGTTTCGGCAGTGAATCAGGCATCTATTACTGGGGAATCTGTTCCGGTAAATAAGGTGGAAGGTGACGAAGTATATGCCGGCACCATTAATGGAGAAGGTGTGCTATATGTAGAGGTTAGTCAGTCCTCGGAGAACACTTTATTTTCAAAAATCATTCGTATGGTGGAAGAGGCCCAGACCGAAGTTCCCGATTCCCAGCGGTTCATTAAAACGTTCGAATCGGTGTACGCCCGAATTGTTGTTGCTGTCACGCTGATCGTCATTGCTGGTGCACCTATAGCATTAGGCTGGACGTGGTCAGCAGCGTTCTACAAGGCTATGGTGTTCCTCGTCGTGGCCTCACCCTGTGCGCTCGTGTCATCCATTATGCCAGTGATGCTATCGGCCATTTCCAACCGTGCCCGACGGGGCATCCTGTTCAAAGGTGGTGCACATGTGGAGAATATGGCATTGACTTCTGTTGTTGCTTTTGACAAAACAGGCACGTTAACGATGGGATCACCTGTCGTCACGGATTGGATTACCGCCGCAGAATACGATGCCGATGAGCTACTGCACATTGTCGCTACAATTGAAAGTTATTCTTTGCATCCGCTGGCGCGAGCAATTGTAACCAAAGCCGAAGCTGAATTGGGACAGAGAGATCTTCTCCCAACCGAGCAAGTGCAGGCACTCACTGGATGGGGAATGGAAGGCATCATAGGCGGGGTGAAGTGGAAAATCGGTCGTACAAATGTACTGGATGGATCTGGTCCTCTGGCAGAGGCACAGTGGATGGAGAATCGGGCCCGGCTGGAAGCTGAGGGCAAAACCGTGTCCATTATCCTCGCGGATGATCGGATTGCCGGGATGCTGGCACTACGCGACGAGTTGCGTCCACAGGCCCAAGAGTCCGTGAAACGCCTGCAAGCGCAGGGGATTCGGGTCGTCATGCTGACCGGAGACCGCCCAGAAACGGCCGCTGTGATCGCGGAGCAGGCCGGAGTCGACGCCGTATATGCCGGCTTAATGCCGGAGGACAAAGTCAGCCATATTCGCATGCTGCGGGAGCAGTACGGGCATGTCGTCATGGTCGGCGACGGTGTGAATGACGCTCCAGCGTTGACTGCGGCAACCGTAGGACTAGGCATGGGGATGCATGGCAGCGGAGCAGCGCTAGAGGTCGCTGACGTGGTATTGATGAACGATGGAATCGAGGAGATCGCTCCGACGATAGCACTGGCGCGCAAGGCGCAGCGGGTGGTCAAACAAAATATGATCTTCGCGGTAAGTGTCATTTTGCTGCTTGTGATCAGCAACTTTGTGCAAGATATAGCCCTGCCATTTGGGGTGATTGGGCATGAAGGCAGCACATTACTTGTCATTTTGAATGGCCTGCGCTTATTGCGGTCATAGGACTAATAATCACAAGATGACAAACAGGAAGGAGCATTCATACCTCTTAAAATCCAAGGGTGAATGCTCCTTCTTTTACAGTGCTAGCCTATTTGGTGTACATGGCAAGTTCATCTTATACCTCTAGTTCGCCAACGCTGTACGTCTATCTTCGGCGCGGCGTAGACCGTCGCAAGAACAAGGAAAACAATAGCCCCGCTAGTGCAATCCCTGTAGCAATGATGAAGGCATCATTAATGCCATGGATCGTCGATTCCGTAACGGCACTTCGGTACACCTGTTGTAGCGCCAACGCTGAACCACTTTCTGTTGAAACGCCCGCCGTTTGCGCGAAGGTTTGTCCCAACTGTGCTACTCCTTCGGTTAAAGGGACATTGGCGGTGGTAGCGACATTCGCATAATCCGCTACATGAATCGTGGACCGGCTACTCATCACAGTTATGAGCCAAGCGGTACCGATAGACCCAGCAATTTGCCGCACTGTATTGGACATGGCTGTACCATGGCTGCCGAGATGGGGAGGCAGCTGGTTTAACCCTTCCGTCTGGACGGACATCATCAGCAATGACATTCCGAAGCTGCGAATCGTATAGATGATCATAATATGTCCGTAGGTGGTGGCATCGGTCAGCAGACTGAATTCCCATGTCGTGACTGCCGTAATGATCAATCCAATGATCGCCAACGGCCTTGCGCCTATACGGTCAAATACTGCCCCTGATATCGGTGACATCACACCCATCAGCAGTGCACCCGGCAACAGCAGCAGACCGGATTGTAGCGGTGTAAAGCCGCGTATATTTTGCAAATAGATCGGTAGCAGCAGCATCCCGCCGAACATTGTCATGTTGACGGTAGCCCCGACTAAGGTCGATACGGTGAAAATATCATATTTAAATACACGGAACTCCAGCATCGGTTGTATCATGTTCAGCTCACGCACGATAAACATTACAATAAACACAACCCCGGCAGCGAGTGTAAGTATTACCGTATTGCTACTCCAGCCTTTGTCTCCAGCTGAACTAAAGCCATACAGCAGAAAGCCAAAACCAAGGGTGGAAAAGATGGTTCCCAACAGGTCAAAGTTCGGTTTTGTTAGCTTGGATACATTTTTGAGCCAGCGTATGGCGAACAGAATATCAATGATCGCCAGCGGAATAACCAGCAAAAATAGCAGCCGCCAGCTGTAATGCTCTACAATCCAGCCGGATAAAGTCGGTCCAATCGCCGGGGCAAACATCATGGCGATCCCCATGGTACCCATGGCAGCGCCCCGTTTTTCGGGAGGAAACACAGTCAGGAACACGTTCATGACCACAGGCATGATGATGCCCGCTCCGCTGGCCTGGATAACGCGTCCAACCAGCATAGGCGCAAAGCCGGTACTGGCAGCACAGACGACAGACCCGGCAGTAAATAACCCCATCGCGGAGATGAACAGCGCACGTGTTCCGAATGACTCAATCAGAAAAGCGGTGATTGGAATCAAAATCCCGTTGGTTAGCATATATCCGGTGGATAGCCATTGAACGGTCGTGGCAGATACATTGAAATCATTCATCAAGTGTGGAATGGCCACGTTAAGCAGCGTTTGATTCAAAATCGAAATGAAGGCGCCTAGCAGCAGCACGGACAGAATACGTCCGACGGACATTTTTTGATCCATGACAGCCTCCTACTTGTGAACTCTGATGGTCGCACTCATTCCCGGGATAATACCCAGCCCCTTGTAACCTTGAATGGAAATGTTGACAGGCACAACCTGTGTTACCTTGGTATAGTTGGCAGTTGTATTGGAAGTGGGCAGTAGTGAAAAAGTCGATGCAGTCGCCAGGCCGATCTTTTCGAGTTTACCGCTCAGGGACGTATCCGGGTAAGCATCAATATATACATCAACTGTCTGTCCTACTTGAAGATCCTGTACAGCCGTTTCGTCTATATTGGCGGTAATCCATAAATTGTTTAGATCAAAAGTCTTCGCTAAAGGTGTGCCTGCCCCAACAATCGAGTTGTTGACCGCAGATTGCTGGACGATGGTACCATCGGTTGGGATCGTAACGCTAATTCGGCTTCCGCCTCCTTCTACACTACCAAGCGTGCTTCCAGCGGTGTAGGTTTTACCAACTTCAGCATTCCAGCCTGTGAGCTTGCCCGCGCTTGGAGAGGCAACGGTAACCGCTTGTCCGCTCACTTGGGCATTATCGGTTTTTATGTAGTTGGCGGATTGATTGTAGTAATAGGCGGCGGCTCCACCTCCTGCCAGAATAATGATAATAACTAGCAGGTTGACTAATATGGCGCGTGAATTCATGTGTAACATGCCTCCCTAGTTCTTGGATTTTCAAAGTATGCGTCAAACGATTCATAATATTCAGTTGGATTTTGGGCAAGGTTAAGAGCGCATACGAAAAGGATGATTTTGCTGACAAAGGATGATGCGCATAATGACGACCAGAATCATGATTGTATATGACAGTGAAAATGGGCATACCGAACGTCTCGCTCGCTCTATCGCAGAAGGCGCGCGCCTTGAGCACACGGAAGTGTTGCTAAAGCATGTGAACGAGGCCGATGTGAATGAGCTAGTGAATGTGGACGCAATCATATGGGGTTGCCCGGGCCATTTTGGTACCATTAGCAGCGGTCTGAAAAGCTGGATTGATAAGCTGGGGTATCTGTGGGCACAGGGCAAGCTGGTGGATAAAATCGGCGCTGTGTTTTGCACAACCGCTACCGTTCATGGTGGATTAGAATCCACACTTCTGAATTTGATTACTCCGATGCTTCATCAAGGCATGATTGTTGTAGGACTGCCCGCTAATATTACTGAAAATGCGTTATACGGCTCCTATTACGGCGTAGGGATAACATGTCCGGTGGAGACAGACCCCAATGGACCGCCTAATCTTCCTACGGGTGATGACCTTGCACTAGGTCGCTCTTTGGGCAAACGGGTCGCTGAGATAGCGGGACGGTACCGTAGCGCTGAAAGAGAATAGGAGGCCGTCGAATGACCATTGCTTTTATCGTAGTAGCTGCGGTTGCCTTTATTTTTTTGCTGGTATTTAATACGAAGATGACGCGCAAGTCCTCTCCCAAGACTCGCCCCACCGAAGAGGATTCACGGCAAAGAAGCAAACGTCCTTATCCTGTGCAGGTGGAACCCGAGGCGCGTGAATGGACAGATCCTACGCAAGAGATGCCTCCTAAGGATATCGACGTCGAAGAACATCATGTGGAGGAACAACATAAGGTGCCTGATATCCAGATGGATAAGAAGGTGGAAAAGGATCGCGAGAATATCAAAGATGCTTACGGAGATCAGGATTATCGTGCGGCTTTACGTGGTTTTGCTGGAAAAGACGAAGAAAAGGATGGACTTTTCCAAATATCCAATGGAGAGAAGGAGACTCACAAAAGTGAGGACGAGCAGTACCGTGAAGCACTGCGCTCCATGAACCAAAAAAAATGAGGTATCTCTATTTGAACATGCCAAAAAGGCTGCTTATCTGTCTGGATTACAGGCAGAAGGCAGCCTTTTTGTGTTGCTCGGCTATAGCCATTCGGTTAGCCCAATCATCGTAATTAAGCCGAGAATAAAAGAGAATGTGGCGATCCGCTGATTGCCATCCCCGTGACTCTCGGGAATCAGTTCCTTGTAGACGATAAACATCATGGCTCCGGCGGCAAAAGCAAGCCCATAAGGTACCAGTCCGTTCACCCAGCTGCTCAAATAAAAGCCGATCAGACTCGTTATGATTTCCACGGCTCCAGTGAGGGTAGCAATGCCCAATGCCTTGAAACGGCCGATGTTTTGATTCACAAGGAATAGTGCTACGATAAAGCCTTCCGGGGCATTTTGCAGGCCGATAGAGAAGGCGATCAGATTGCCGAGATTGTGAGTCTCACTCGCATAGCTGACCCCAACAGAGAGTCCTTCCGGCAAATTGTGCAATGTAATAGCAGCGATGATGAGAAAAGATTTGGACTCCAGTTGAAAGGTCTTGGAATCTGGGTCCTCCAAATCCGCATGGGGAATGTACATTTCCATCACCAGTAATACGAGACAGCCGAGCAGGATTCCGGCAGTCAGCACGAACCAATTGGAATGCTGGATCGCTTCGGGAATCAGGTTGTACACGGATGCAGAGGTCATAATTCCTGCGGCATAAGCCAACAGAACATCGCGAAGCCGATGCGTGATATTACGCATAAACAGTATGGGCACGGCGCCGAGTCCAGTGGACAGGGCAGAAATTAAGCTACCTACAAAAACGTCATTCATAATCGGGATAATCCCTCCATACCTAATTTATCTTTAAGCTTCGCTTCATGAAAACTTCATTTGACTGTTTACAGCTCTTTCCGCATAATGAAATTAGGATTTAGAATCAGTCTAAGTCATAAGAGGCTACAAAACAAGTGATTCGTTTTTGTAATATCCGGGTGTCCACATTTTGGGATAAGCTTCTGGCGGAATTACTTTTAGAGTATATGCATCTGCCCAGCGCCCGGTTCCGAAAACTCGTTATATAATACTTATGATATTTTAGGAGGAACCAAGATATGTACAAGTCCATTATTATAGGTACCGGCCCTGCCGGTTTGACCGCTGCAATTTATCTGGCACGCGCTAACATGAGCCCACTGGTGATCGAAGGACCACAGCCAGGCGGACAATTAACTACGACTACGGAAGTCGAAAATTTTCCAGGTTTTCCTGAAGGAATCATGGGGCCCGATTTGATGGATAATATGCGTAAGCAAGCGGAGCGTTTTGGCGCTGAATTCCGCACAGGTTGGGTAAACAAGGTAGACACAACTGCTCGTCCATTTACATTGGATGTAGAAGGTTTGGGTGAACTGGTTACCGATACACTGATTATTTCCACAGGGGCGACTGCCAAATATCTGGGTATTCCCGGTGAACAGGATAATATCGGACGTGGCGTAAGCACTTGCGCAACATGCGACGGCTTCTTTTTCCGTGGCAAAGAAATTGTTGTCATCGGCGGTGGAGACTCTGCATTGGAAGAAGCCAATTTCCTGACTCGTTTTGCTTCCAAAGTAACGTTGGTGCATCGTCGTGAAGAAATGCGCGCCTCCAAAATTATGCAGGATCGTGCTCGTGCGAACAACAAAATTGAATGGGCGCTTAATCGTACTCCTGTAGAAGTGATTGCTGACGAGAACGGAGTCACTGGCTTGAAAGTGCTGAATAATGCAACAGGCGAAGAGGAGATCATTACAGTTAGCGGCGTATTCGTGGCGATTGGTCATCATCCGAATACAGGCTTCCTCGAGGGGCAAATTACAACGGATGCGAACGGTTATATCATCGTAAATCCGGGTACTTCCGAAACAAACGTGCCAGGCGTATTCGCTTGTGGCGACGTACAGGATACACGCTACAGACAAGCGATTACCGCAGCAGGTAGTGGTTGTATGGCTGCTATGGACAGCGAGAAATACATCGAAAGCCTGGAGCACAGCGCACTGGCCCTGTAATATTCCGTTTAAGTATGAATAAATATGATTAACAAAATAAATGATGAGGTGATATTCATGGAAAAAGCAATTGTATACACATCTACAAACTGCCCGCATTGCCGTCAAGTAAAAAGCTACTTGAGTGAAAAAGGCGTAGAGTATGAAGAACGCAACATTGAAACCAATGATGCTTTCGCTCAAGAGGTTTGGGATATGGGCATTCGTGCCGTTCCATTGACTTTGATCGGGGAAGAACGTATTTCCGGTATGAACAAAACAAAGTTTGAAAAAGTGTTGAACGCTTAATCCAACCTAACAGCAGATGACGGTCCTATGATCGCCATATGGTTTAAAAAGACCCTCATTGCAGTTACATGCTGCGATGGGGGTCTTTTTATAGCCTCTAATCTTTTTTACAAAGAGAGAATTTTGTCGAAAAGTATTGCATCTGTAGATAATCGGTGCTATATTTTAATTGTAAGCGCTTAAAACCCGGGTTGCTTTTATGTAACAATTCATCAATACCATCAATTATGACTTCTAATTAACTAAATAGCACAATATCCAATAAAGGCGTGTTACTGTTCGGCAGGCAAGACCTAGATTGGGTAGGATATTTTTCCCTACCCTTTTTAGGTCTTTTTTTGTTCCTTATTTTAAGAAGGTAGGTGTAACTCATGAATTACAAAGATATCGCACAAGCCATTTTTAACAAAGTGGGCGGGAACGATAATATTAACAGTGTCATTCATTGCTCTACTCGATTGCGGATGACGCTTCGTAAGCCGGAATTGGCACAAACAGATGAAATTAAAGCTTTGGACGGAGTTATGGGAGCCGTGAATAGCGGTGGACAATATCAGGTCATTATAGGAAATGATGTAGGCTATGTCTACAATGAGCTAGTCAAATTGCTAGACCCGAATCAATCGTCTTCCGATGAAGCCGAAAAAGTGAAGATGGATCGAAGTTTTAAGGGATTGTTCAATAGTTTTGCGAGTATGATTGCAGGTATTTTCCAGCCCATTATTCCGGCCATTGCTGCATCAGGGATGTTAAAAGCACTGCTCTTGCTATGCACAGTAACCGGAATCATGAGCAAGGAAAGCCAAACGTATATGATCCTAAGTGTAATCTCGGATGCGGCATTTTATTTTCTGCCTATGCTGCTGGCTTTCTCCAGCGCGCAGAAATTCAAGACTAATCCATTCGTATCCGTACTGCTAGGGGGTGTGCTACTTCATCCGAACTTAATCAGTTTGCTAGGAGGTGAGAAAGCTGTCACATTTGCGGGCCTGCCCGTAGCATCGGTACAATACGCTACTTCCGTTATTCCTATTATTTTGACCATATGGCTTATGTCATACATTGAGAAATTTGCTGATAAAATCTCTCCCGGACCTGTGAAAATATTTCTAAAACCATTAATCGTCATTCTGATTGTCGCACCTGTTTCTCTCATTGCCTTAGGACCTCTAGGTACGTATTTGGGCTTAGGTATGTCCAACGGTGTATTCTGGATTCAGGAACGAATCGGCTGGCTTACAGTCGTATTGATGTCTATCGTGATGCCGCTAATCGTCATGTTCGGCATGCACAAAGTATTCTATCCTATTATTTTTGCTGCGCTGGCTTCACCAGGATATGAAACATTGGTACTGGTTGCCATGTTGGCTTCCAATATGGCCCAAGGCGCGGGTGCATTTGCCGTCTCGCTGAAAACGAAAGATCCCAAGTTCAAACAAATTGCTTTGTCCGCAGGTATTTCAGGGGTATTCGGCATTACGGAACCCGCTTTGTATGGCGTACATTTACGCCTGAAAAAAACACTGTTCGCCTGTATGATTGGAGCCGGGGTTGCCGGATTGTTTGCAGGTCTTATGAATTTAAAAGCTTATGCAGCTGTGGGTCCAGGTTTTGCATCACTGCCGATGTTTATCAGTGAAGATCACTCTAACCTGGTATATGCGCTTATTACGATGGCCATTTCGATCATTGTGACGTTTATTGCAGTTTATGTGATCGGCTTTCAAGATACGGTTACCGAACCGGCTAAAATAGAAGCTCGTCCCGAGCCTGCTAAAGCACAAAGTATAAGTAAAAGCTTCAAGTCTAAAACCGTTATTTTCGCACCTATGGAGGGCACCGTTATTCCCTTACAGCAGGTCAAAGATGAAGTATTCTCTCAGGAAGCGATGGGCAAAGGGATGGCTATTCAACCAAGTAGCGGAAAAGTGGTTGCACCTTTTGACGGCATCGTAATAAATGTATTCCGTACCAAGCATTCCATAGCCTTAAAATCAGTTGAAGGCGTAGAGCTGCTCATTCACATCGGTTTGGATACCGTTAAGCTGAAAGGCCAGCATTTTACTGTGCATGTACAGGAAGGGGACGAAATTAAGCATGGACAACTTCTGATTGAATTTGAACTTGAAGCTATACAAAGGGCGGGGTATGATACGATAACTCCGATTATTGTGACCAACACGGCGGACTATCTGGAAATCATGGGTCATGAAAGTTCAGAAAAGACAGGGCCGGAGAAGCCTCTAATTACTGTACTTTAACAGTGTGTTTGTTGGGGGAATCAAGCCTGGAAAGTGAGATGTCGCTGGATATGAAAGTAATTAAAGTTCTCAATACGAGTATTGTTCTTGCCAAACGTGAGGATCACAAAGAAATTATCGTGATGGGGAAAGGGATCGGCTTTAAAAGCAAACCTGGTGACTTCGTCGATGAGAACGAGATTGAAAAGATATATGTCCTTGAAAATGAAAGCATGTCTTCCGATCTGACAGCGCTAATGAAGGAAACACCCAAAGAGTATTTGATTCTGGCAGACGAAATCATATCTTATGCCAAAAATGCACTATCCAGTCACTTGAATGAGCATTTATATGTATCCCTGACAGACCATCTGTATATGGCAACCAAACGATTTAAAGAAAATATAAAAATTCAGAATCGGATGCTGTGGGAGGTCAAAAAGTTTTATCCGGAAGAGTTCGGTATTGGCTTGTATGCGCTCACCTTGATTGAAAAGCGTATCGGTCTAGATCTGCCTGAGGAAGAAGCGGCGAATATTGCCTTTCATTTGGTTAATGCTCAACAGACCGATAACAATATGAACCAGGTTTTATTGATGACCAATATGGTCAAAGACATTTTGAACATCATTAAACTGCATTACCAAATCGAACTGGATACCCACAGCATCAACTATTCACGTTTTCTAACGCACCTTCAATTTTTTGTTCAGAGATTACTCGAACATAAAATGTTGGATTCTCAAGATCCAGAATTAATGAGCCAAATTGTGAACAAGTACCCTGAAGAAGAGAAGTGTGCATTATCGATTCAACAATATATTGAAGCCAAATTCGAACTTTTGATCCCGGATGAAGAACTTATGTATCTGATCATTCACTTAAAACGAGTCATAAGCAGAAATTAAAGAGGAGGAGCTAGAGATGACAGAAACGAAAAGAACATTTCCGAAAGGTTTTTTATGGGGAGGTGCGGTAGCCGCAAATCAGGTGGAGGGCGCCTGGAATTTCGATGGTAAAGGGATATCTACAGCAGATATGGCTATTTACAAAAAGAATGTGAGCAAAGCTGATTATAAAAAACACAATTCAATGACTGAGGAACATATCCAAAAGGCGATGCAGGACACGTCAGATCATGATTATCCCAAACGTCAGGGAATTGATTTTTATCACCGCTATCCCGAAGATTTAGCATTGTTTGGTGAAATGGGATTTAAAACGTTGCGAGTTTCTATTGCTTGGACGCGTATTTTCCCCAACGGAGATGAGGACAAGCCTAACGAGGCAGGACTACAATTTTATGATCGGCTGTTTGATGAAATGCATAAAAACGGAATAGAGCCACTTGTCACCCTGTCCCATTACGAAATGCCGATGTATCTTGTAAACCATTACGGGGGCTGGACCCAACGGAAAGTTGTAGATTTCTTTATCCATTTTTGTAAGATTGTATTTAAAAGATACCAAAATAAAGTAAAGTACTGGATCACTTTTAATGAAATAGATAGTATCGTGCGCCATCCGTTTACGAGCGGTGGTATTTTACCAGAGCGCTTTGAAAATGTAGAGCTAGCGGTTTATCAGGGTCTGCATCATCAATTTATAGCTAGTGCTCTGGCCGTAAAATACTGCCACGAAATCATTCCGGATTCTAAAATCGGCTGTATGTTAACCCGGCTAACGACGTATCCGCACACCTGTAATCCGCAGGATATTTTGGCAGCATTTAAAGATAATCAGTTCAACTATTTTTTCACGGATGTACAGGTTCGCGGAGCGTATCCCCATTATATGAAACGCTTCTTCCGTGAAAAGGAAATCGTGATTGAAAAGCTCGAGGGTGACGATGAAATTTTGAAAACGCATCCTGTGGATTTCATTTCCTTTAGTTACTATATGTCGTTGGTTGCTAGTGCGGATAGTGAAGGCATGGAAAAAGTCAGTGGGAATACGATTGGCGGCGTTAAAAATCCTTATCTGGAAACGAGTGATTGGGGCTGGCAGGTTGACCCGGTCGGCTTGAGACTGTCTCTAAATGAGCTGTACAGCCGCTATGAAGTACCATTGTTCATTGTAGAAAATGGTTTGGGGGCATACGACAAGGTGGAGGAAGATGGTAGTATTCAGGATGATTACCGTATTGATTACTTCCGTGCACATTTTGAACAAATGCATGAAGCGATTCTAGACGGGGTTGAACTCATGGGCTACACCAGCTGGGGAGCGATCGACTTGGTCAGTTATTCCTCATCTGAAATGGAAAAAAGGTATGGATTTATATATGTGGACAAAGACAATGAAGGTAATGGGACACTTGAAAGAAAACGAAAAAAGAGCTTCTACTGGTATAAGGATGTTATCTCCAATAACGGGTTGTAAGAAGAGGGTTTTGCAAAATTCTAAGAAAAATGGGGCGTACAGGAACCTAAGTGTTCCCGTACGCTTTTTTTCTTATAAAGATACGCGCACACGCCCGAGAAAAGGAGCTGTTGCTGCATAGGCGGCACCTAGCATCGTCGAACGGCTGCCAAGCGTGGAGAAACGAATCTGTAGTTGCCGACGGTGATAGGGCAGAGCACGTTCGTCAATCACTTCACGCATACTTTGCTCTAACCAAGGTCTGGCTTCCGCTAGTGGACCGCCGATAATAAGCATCCCGGGGTTGAGGCTATTCACAATGTTGGTAATACCCACACCCAAATATCGCCCAATATCACCAAGGACGCTTAATGTACTCGCTTCACCTTGCTGAGCAAACGACAGTAATTCCGCTGTATTATGTGCAGGCAGTTTCAATGTGGATGCTACATACGCCTTCTCCGAAGCATACAGCTCCCAGCAGCCGCGACTACCGCAGGAGCAGAGCCGTCCGTTCCAATCAATGGTCATATGACCCGTCTCTCCGGCGTACCCCCAAGCTCCTTGATACGGCTTGCCGTCAATGATAATCCCGGCCCCGATCCCGGACCCTGCACTGATGTAGACCAGATCCTGCACCTGCTGTCGGTGATCGCCGTCCATACCATAGTACAATTCGCCCTGCGCGCCGACGTTGGCTTCGTTATCCACTACGACGGGCAAACCTAGCTCAGCCTCAAGCTGCTGCCGCAGCGGAACCTCTTCCCAGCCCAGATTGGGTGCGAACAAAACGGTTCCGGTTTCATCCACCATACCCGGCACCCCCAGCCCAATGCCGACGATACCATGAGGGGAGGGAGGAGTGACCTGCATGAGCTCCTGAACGAGCTTTCGAATCTGTTCCATGATAAAGGCAGGATCATGCTGAGTTAGGGCAAGGGTAAGCTCAGTTTCAATGGTACCTGCCAGATCAGTCAGAGCGCCCTTGATGTACTGTACGCTCACCTCAATACCGAGTACAAAGCCTGCACGGCTGTTGAACAGCAGCATTAAAGGCTTACGCCCGCCGCTGGATTCCCCTAATCCCGTCTCATATACAAGTCCATCGGTGATGAGCTCTGCCACCAGATTGGAAACGGTGGCCTTGTTTAATCCAGTTTGACTGGATAACTGTGCCCGGGATAGCGGAGCATGAAGGCGAATACGTTCCAACACAATGGATTTATTCAGCTTTTTGACAAGCGCCTGATCGCCAGTGACATTCATGGTTAATTCACTTCCTGTTGGTGTAATTCCTGATATTATATCATAAAAACAAACTTAGTTTAAGCAATAGACAAAGTCTTTTGGCTGTGCTAGAATCATTTTTGTAAACGTTTACTATAAAGGAGGAACTTATAATGGCTTATTTCGAACAGGTATCTAAAATTAACTTTGAGGGCAAGCAATCCGACAATCCTTTTGCGTTCAAATTTTATAATCCACAGGAAATTGTAGCGGGAAAAACGATGGAGGAGCATTTGCGTTTTAGCATGGCCTATTGGCATACACTGGTTGCAGGCGGCTCCGATCCTTTTGGTGTAGAAACAGCGGAACGTCCATGGTCCAAGTTTACCGGGCTGGATTTGGCGAAGGCACGTGTGGAAGCTGCCTTTGAGCTGCTGGATAAGCTGAATTTACCTTACTTTGCTTTCCACGATGTGGATATTGCACCAGAAGGCGCGTCATTGAAGGAATTTTACAGCAATCTGGATACCATCGTGGATCTGATTGAGGAACATATGAAAGCTACGGGGAAAAAACTGCTGTGGAACACGGCGAACATGTTTAGCCATCCACGTTATTTGCATGGAGCTGCGTCGACTTGCAATGCAGATGTATACGCACACGCAGCTGCTCAGATTAAAAAAGGACTGGAAGTGGGCAAACGTCTGGGCGCAGATAACTATGTTTTCTGGGGAGGCCGTGAAGGCTACGAAACGCTGCTGAATACAGATTTGAAGCTGGAGCAGGATAATTTGGGACGTATGTTCCATATGGCCGTAGACTATGCGCGTGAAATTGGCTTTGACGCTCAGTTCCTGATTGAGCCAAAACCGAAGGAGCCAACTAAGCATCAGTATGATTTTGATGCGGCGACGACGATTGCCTTCCTGCAAAAATATGATCTGGATCAGCATTTCAAGCTTAATCTGGAAGCTAATCATGCAACTTTGGCGGGTCATACTTTTGATCATGAAGTACGTGTAGCACGGATTAACGGCATGCTGGGATCACTGGATGCAAATCAGGGAGATTTGCTGCTGGGCTGGGATACGGACGAATTCCCGGTTGATCTGTATGATGCCACACTAACCATGTATGAAGTGCTGCAAAATGAAGGTTTGGGCCGTGGGGGGATCAACTTTGATGCCAAGGTGCGCAGGGCATCGTTTGAGCCAGAAGACTTGTTCCTTGCGCACATCGCAGGTATGGATACGTATGCGAAGGGACTGAAGGTAGCCGCCAAACTGATCGAGGATCGTGTGTTTGAAGACTTTATTGAGAAGCGCTACAGCAGCTTTAAAGAAGGTATTGGAGCAGACATCGTATCCGGAAAAGCAACGCTTGCTTCTCTGGCTGAATATGCTCTGGCGAACGAAACACCACGCAAAAACGTATCCGGTCGTCAGGAATATCTGAAAGCAACATTAAATCAATACATTTTGGCTGACTAATGCCAGAACGTATATATGTGAGGATTTTGCAAAAATCCCATAAGCGACTTCCAATGAACAAGTTATAGATCGAAATGGTTTAGTTCGTCTATATCTTGCACTTCGGAGCGACTGGAATCGAATTTTGCAAAATCCTGATGTAATAAGGGCTGTGCGATAACAGGGAAGGAGGAACTCCAATGCAGGAAAAGCTAAATCAGGAGCAGGAACGCTATGTCATCGGCGTAGATTTGGGTACCAGCGCGGTCAAAACGGTGCTGGTTAACCGCAAGGGGCAGGTGTCTTATGAAACCTCGCAGTCTTATCCACTCCATCAGCCGAAGGCAGGGTATAGCGAACAGCACCCTGAGGACTGGGTCAGTGGCACGTTAGCATCACTGAAACAGCTTGTGGAGAAGGCCGGAATCGGCGGCACAGATGCCGTAGACGGTATTAGCTTTTCGGGACAGATGCATGGGCTTGTGCTGACTGACAAGGAAGGCCAAGTGCTTCGTCCGGCTATTCTGTGGAATGACACGCGTACAACAGCACAATGTCGCCGCATTGAAGAAAAGCTCGGATCGGAGCTGCTGAACATCGCACGTAACCGCGCGCTGGAAGGCTTCACGCTGCCCAAGCTGCTGTGGGTGCAGGAGCATGAGCCAGACGTGCTGGCCCGTGCGGCACATTTTATGCTGCCCAAGGATTATGTGCGCTACTGTCTGACAGGAGAGCTGGCGACGGAGTATTCGGATGCGGCGGGCACGCTGCTGCTGGATATTGCGAACAAGCAGTGGAGCGAAGAGATCGCTGCCGCGTTTGACCTACCGTTGTCGCTGTTCCCGCCGCTAGTGGAATCCTTTGATCAGATGGGTACGCTACTGCCGGAGATTGCGGAGCAGAGCGGGCTTTCGCCTGAAACGAAGGTCTTTGCAGGTGGTGCGGACAACGCATGTGGCGCGATTGGCGCCGGCATTTTGAGCGAAGGCCGCACCCTGTGCAGCATCGGCACCTCAGGGGTTGTACTTTCTTATGAGGAACGCAAGGATATTGATGTGCAGGGGCGGGCGCATTTTTTTAATCATAGTGAGCAGGATGCTTATTATATTATGGGGGTTACGCTCGCGGCTGGATACAGCTTGACTTGGTTTAAGGATACCTTTGCACCAGAGCATTCTTTTGATGCACTGTTGGCAGATGTGAACTCTATTGAGCCGGGCAGCCAAGGGCTGCTGTTCACGCCTTATATCGTCGGCGAACGTACACCTCATCCAGATGCAACTATTCGAGGCAGCTTTATCGGGATGGATGCGGGGCATAAGCTTGCGCATTTTACACGGGCGGTACTGGAGGGAATTACGTTTTCGCTCAAGGAATCCATTGATATTCTCAGAGGAACGGGCAAAACGGTGAATGAAGTGATTTCCATCGGCGGCGGTGCGCGTAATGAGGCATGGCTGCAAATGCAGGCAGATATTTTTAACGCGGATATCATTAAGCTGGAGAGCGAGCAGGGACCTGCCTTGGGGGCGGCCATGCTGGCTGCTTATGGTAGTGGCTGGTTTGAATCTCTGCAAGCGTGTGCTGAAGCTTTTCTGCGTGAAGCAGCGAGATATTCACCGAACCCGGAACGTGTGGCACAGTATGAAGGCCTATACGAGCTGTACCGTGAAGTTTACTTGCACACGCAAGAGCTAAGTGAGCATTTGGCAGTATATCGGTGAATACGGTGAGCTTTAAGCGTAAATAAGAAGCGGCTTCGGGTGTAAGAAACCCCCGGAGCCGCTTTTTTTCATGTGATGATGAGTTTGAATTAAATACTTTTCTTGATTTTCGCATGATCTTCATTCATAGAACTCCCGGCACAGCCAGGACATGACTTGCTCGACGAACACCCCGCACAGGCGCCTTGACGGCTTTTTCGCAAAAATCGTACCAGTACCCACGCACTATAACCGAGGATCACCAGTAAAATGATGATATTGATCATGGAATCCACTTCCTTTTATTTACTGTAGGGCCTGACTTAACCCCAACCTAATAATCTGCCACATTGATAGATCAAGACGGCGATGATATATGCGACGGTCAAAGGATAGATCACAGAAAATGCGGTCCAACGCCACGAAAGGGTTTCTTTACGAATGACCGCTACCGTAGCCAGACACGGAACATACAACAGAATGAACACCATAAAGCTAAAAGAGGCAAGCGGTGTAAAGGCCTGTCTGACTTGTAGCTCAAGTCCCTGCATATCAGGAACGTGGTAAATAATATTCATCGTTGATACGACAACTTCCTTGGCCATAAAGCCTGTGAGCAGGGAAGCACCCGCTTGCCAGGTGCCAAAACCGAGAGGGGCCAGTAATGGAGCGAACCAACCTCCAACGGTGGCAAGCAGGCTGTCATCCATTTCTGCTCCGAAGCCCTGCGGACCGAAATTGGACAAGAGCCAGATGCCAACGGAACCTGCAAGAATAATGGTTCCGGCTTTACGGACGAAGCCTTTGACCTTCTCCCATGTGCTGCGGAATAGTGTAAGAGCCTGCGGCACTCGATAGGGAGGAAGTTCCACGATGAAGAGGGAGGGCTCACCCGACAAAATCGATACTTTGGAAAAAATTTTGGCAAGTATAAGTGAAACGATGATTCCTAACACATACATCAGCATGATGATGCTTGCCGCATGTGTTGGGAAAAACACACCCGCAAACAACGCATATACCGGCAGGCGGGCTGAACACGACATAAAGGGTACCAACAATGTTGTAATGAGACGTTCTCTGGGCTGTTCAATGGTGCGTGCCGCCATAATCGCAGGGACATTGCAGCCAAATCCGATGATGAAGGGAATGAAGCTTTTCCCGTTCAAGCCTACGGCTTGCATCAGGCGATCCATGAGTATCGTGACCCGTGCCATATAACCAGAGTCTTCGATCACTGAAATTATCAGAAATAAAATAGCAATTTGAGGCAGAAAAACAAGCACACCCCCGACTCCAGCCACGATGCCGTCCACGACTAGACTTTGCGTAAAAGCAGACGCGTTCAAGTGAACGAGTAACTCAGAAATCCAAGTGCTGAGTGTCCCTGAAAAAAATCCATCCAGCATATCTGAAAGGATCGTACCCGCCCAATCGAAGGTGAATTTGAAGGTAGCGTACATCAGCAGCAAAAAGATCGGAATCCCCAGATACCGGTGAGTTAATAGTGCATCCAGCCTATCCGTCAGGCTGTGCGGTCTGAGTTTGGAGGTGTCAAGTGCCTTGGTGCACAGATCAGCAATCCATGCTGTTCGTACAGAACGAATATGCTGAGCAGGGGTGATAGCATGGCCTTCACCGAGAAGTTCTTCCTCGCAACGGTGGATGCGCGCAGTTACTTGTTCACGCTGTACCTCATTCGTCATCCATTCCATGACCACAGGATTGTTTTCCAGACATTGCAGTGCGGCCCACCGCAGTTGTGGCACAGGTGCATTTGGCAACAAGTTGCAAATATCCGTAATGGCAGCTTCAACGGCAGGACCGTAGTCCAATTGAAAAGCATTGGATGTACGTCTTACCTCCCGAAGAGAAGCGAGCATTTGCTTACTTCCACTGCCTGTACGTGCCACCATAGGAATGATGGGGACGTTCAATTGATCGGCTAACAATTCCTTGTTTACACGAAGACCAGTGGCATCGGCTACGTCAGTCATGTTTAAGCCAAGTACAAGCGGACGTCCATACTCCAGTAGTTGTACGGTCAGATAGAGATTGCGCTGGAGCTGGGAGGCATCCACGATGTTGATCAGGGCCGTAGGAGGTTCTTCCAACAAATATCGGGTTGCGACACCTTCATCCAGCGAAAGAGGGAGTAAAGAATAGGCGCCCGGCAAATCCACCAATACGGCAGACTTGTCACGCAGGAGCCCTGTTTTCTTTTCCACTGTGACGCCGGACCAGTTTCCTACTTCTGCATACGTACGAGTCAGCTTGTTGAATAATGAGGTTTTTCCTGTGTTGGGATTACCGAATAGAGCGATCATGTCCATGTTGGAACAACCTCCAGTTGCTTCACTTGATTTTGGCGGAGGCCAACCAGCTGGCCGTTGCATTCAATGACGATAGGACCGCCCAATAAACTGATTTTTTTTAACCGTATGATGGAACCTTCGTTGATGCCCATATCTGTTAAGCGGCGGCGCAATGAGGGATGAAGAGGGGCAAGAGATTGCAAACGCACAGTCTGACCCAGTGGCGTACGAAGGAGTGAGATACATTCTGGCATGGTGCTCAGCCTTTCTGATCTAGAATGAGAATCAATATCATTTACATCCGATGCCAGTACCATATCATGAGGAAATCTAGATTGCTGTGATAAAACTCTCTGCGAACGACAAGTCTGCTCGTTGTCCCATCTGTTATATAGGCGAGTATAATGTCACAACCTGTCTTGAACTGCGCCCTTACTCGTCTGCAACCGACAAAACTAGAGCGTTTGGGGCAACTGTTTTTATGGTAAGATATAGCTGTTTACAACTATGCTAAGAAGGGCAGGAACGCTCTGTATGAACAGAAAAATCGGGGTTAGGCTTGTAAAATGTCTGGTTGCGGGTGCAGCGCTGGCTGTGTTGCTGCCGCAGGCTGTGGAGTGGGGCAGCAATGTGTATGCGGCATCGACCAAGCCGGCTCCATCCGTATCATCGCAGCAGCTTCAGAACAAGCTTTTACAGGCAATGGCTACGCGGAGTGAAACGCTGACCTTTACATATCAAGGGCGAGTGAACGGTCTCAAGCAACAATTACAGACGGCCATCCAACAGGCCATGGAGAGCGATCCGTATGTGAATTATACGATCAAAAGCTACGCATTCAGCTATACAGGCACAACGACCTCCGCTCAGGTTACGATTCGTTTAAGCTACCGGGAGACGAAGGAACAGACAGAATATGTGGATAGCACAGTTAAAGCAGTGCTGGGGGATATTATTACGAAGGGAATGACGGATCATGAGAAGGTAAAGGCCATTCATGATTGGATCGTCGTTCGCCTGAAGTATGATGAAACACAGCAAAAGTACACAGCCTACGATGGCCTAAAAACGGGAAGCACGGTCTGTCAGGGTTATTCACTGCTGGCCTATAAAATGCTGGAACGTGCAGGCATTACGAACCGGATTGTGGAAGGAAGAGCAGGGGGCCAGCTGCATGCCTGGAATCTTGTTTTATTAGATGGTCGATGGTATCACATGGATACGACATGGGATGATCCAACCCCGGATCGCGCGAACGAGGTAAGCACTTCATATTATCTGTTGACGGATACCGAAATGCGGCGGGATCACTCATGGGTTAAGCCGTATCCTCAGGCGAATACATCGTATCGGGAAACCTTATCAGCACTGGTGGCTGCCGGAGGATCAAAGGCTGCTGTATATCAAAAACTGTACAATACCCTCGAATATCCGCTGCAAGACGGCAAAGGTCTGGTTAAATCATCCGCCGACATCAAGGAACAGGTGCGTAAGATTGTAAATAAGGGAGGGACGACACTTACCTTTGCCTATCAGGGAACGGAGCGAAGTCTCAAGGAAGATTTGCAGTCCTTATATCAACTCGGTTTGAAATCCATTTCTTATCAGATTACGGATCTAGGAAGTACCGGCAATCTTCGTGTAACCCTGAAATGGACCTAATCATCTTGCTGTAAAAAGCTACATTAACAAAGGAGTATTCTATTTATATGCACAAGCGTTCCTTTACCTACTTGCTTGGCACGCAGACTATGTCCAATGCGGCCGACATTCTTTACATTATGGCACTTGTGTCTCTGGTTTTTCATGAAACGGACTCGATCTTCTCTTCGGTACTCGTCCCGTTGCTGCGAATGGGGGCACAGATGATCAGCGGCTTTTTAGCACCGCTCATTTTGGTCCGATTCCAGCTCCCTTTTATTTTATTCGTTTCTCAGTTCGGGCAATTGGCTTTCTTTGCTGTTCTGCTGGGCCACTTGTGGTCAGCGGGTACGGAGCCGATATGGGTGATGGTGTTTACGTTGGTGGCAGCCATGTCCTTTCTGGACGGATGGACCACGCCTGCGCGTAATGCGCTGATTCCCCGCCTTGCGTCTGGGGAAGGACTCATGCGGGCAAACAGTCTGGTATCGGTCAGCGATCAGACGGTGCAATTAGCGGGATGGGGGCTTAGTGGTGTACTCGTAGCCATGCTAGGCTCGGAAAAAACACTACTGGTGGCTGGCGGGCTGTATATGGTAGCAATGATCTTCACCAGCCTGATTCGAGATCCACTAGAGGGCAAAGCCCATTATTTGCTGCAACCTGGAACAAGGGTGCGAGGTGGAGATGTCTCAGTTTCCGAAGCTGTAACTGAGTCTGGGCAAGGGCATCATGACTTGCCTCCTGCACAGTTGGAAGATACACTATATGGCCCGGAATCAGAGAGCCCCGCACTACCTCCCAAACGTAAAAAGGAAATACTCCGTGAAGGCTGGAGCCTCATCGGAGCCAGTCGCAGACTGAAAGCTCTTATTTTTATGGATATGATTGACCTTCTAGGGGGTTCGGTTTGGGTAGGCGCGTTCACGCTTGCTTTCGCTCAGCAGGTTTTGCACAAGAGCGAGGCATGGTGGGGATACATCAATGCAGCGTATTTTGCAGGAGCGATTGGCGGCGGCATCGTTGTCCTCGCCTGCGTCAAGCATTTGCAGCGCAGACTGCTGCCCGCCATGCTTGCGGGGATGGTAGGCTACGGGCTGCTGACAGCGTGGTATGCACTGAACACATTACCGCCGCTGACGCTGCTTATCGTGTTGTTGATGGGACTACCTGCGGAAATGTCCGTCGTATCCCGCCGCACGATGATGCAAATGAGTGTGTCCGTACATGATTTGCCCAAGGTGCTGTCCGCCCAAGCGACACTGACAAGTTTGACCTTTTGTATATCGCTGCTGCTAATGGGCTGGATTGCAGATCATCTGGGCATCGTTAATTTGTACTTGTTTTCTGCAGTGCTGACGCTGATTGCTGTTATATACGGTATTTTTAGTCGTCGTGCCTTATCCATGTCTTTGTCAGCTTCATTGGAACCTTCCTCCAAATAAACAGAAAAAGCCCGTCTCCGGGCATATACAGGTGAAAATGCGGATAAACGGTCTTGGACCAGGTTTACCAGCGTGTTTTCCCTGATATGTGGAGACGGGCTTTTTTTACTGTTTTCTATTATTTATCCGAAGAAGCATCTGGACTCAAATCACATTCTTTTAACGGAACGATTTTAGTACGTTTGATCCATTTGTAGCCGAGCCACAGCAGAAGGAACAGCGGCACACTCATATACGTAGCGATCATCGTTTTCCAGTCAATCTCCTGCCCGGTGAAGGCATCCGCCCCTTGCCCGATAATGACAATGATACACAGAGCGAAGGCGAACAACGGCCCAAATGGGAACCAGCGGGCTTTGTATGGAAGCTCACTCAGACTGTGACCCTGTGCAGTAAAGGCACGGCGGAAACGATAATGGCTGACCGCAATCCCGACCCACGTAATAAATCCGCACATTCCGGAGGCATTCAGCAGCCAGTTATAGACCACACCGTCTCCATACAGGGAGGCGAGAAAGGCCAGCATACCGACAGCGGTCGTGATCAGCAGCGCGTTCATAGGAATGCCGCGTCTATTGATATGTCCGAGGAAACGCGGGGCTTTACCTTCCCGTGCCAAAGCGTACAGTACCCGAGTTGCCGCGTACATACCCGAGTTACCTGCCGACAATACGGAAGTCAAAATAACGGCGTTCATAACAGAAGCAGCAATCGCAAGCCCTGCTTTTTCAAATACGAGCGTGAACGGGCTGACCCCGATGTCACTGATGTCTCCCCGCAGCAGATTCGGATTGGTGTACGGAATGATCAATCCAATCACGAGAATCGCGAGAATATAAAAGAACAGGATGCGCCAAAAGATTTGACGGATGGCGCGCGGCACATTTTCACGCGGGTTTTCGCTCTCTCCAGCGGCTACCCCAATCAGCTCCGTTCCCTGAAAGGAAAAGCCCGCTGCCATGAATACGCCCAATACAGCAAAGAATCCGCCATGGAACGGGGCGTCTCCTACCGTGAAGTTGGCAAAGCCGATCGCAGGGCCACCCATAATGCCAAAGATCATCAGCACACCTACAGTCAAAAAGATGACCACGGTCACAATTTTAATCATGGCGAACCAGTATTCAGACTCACCGTAGCCTTTAACGGTCAACGCGTTGAGCGCGAAGATTACGGCTAGGAATAACAGACTCCACCAGGCAGAGTGGCTTTCCGGGAACCAGTATTTGATGAGCACGGTCGCTGCTGCCAATTCGGCAGCAATCGTCACCGCCCAGTTGTACCAGAAGTTCCAGCCCATGGCGAAACCAAAAGCCGGATCGACGAAGCGACCTGCATAGGTGTTAAAAGAGCCAGATTCAGGCATAAATGTAGCCAACTCACCGAGGCTGGTCATGAGGAAATAGACCATGAGACCAACTGCTGCATAAGCCAGCAGGGCACCACCGGGTCCAGCTTCGGCAACCGCGCCTCCACTGGCGAGGAACAGGCCTGTTCCGATAGAGCCCCCGAGGGCGATCATCGTCATATGGCGGGCTTTGAGACTTTTACGCAAGGTTGCGTCAGGTGTTGCTTTGTGTTGCACGTTCAAACACTCCTTCATGAAATTGTATTTCATGTCAGGGCAAGAGCCAGAAGGAGGGGGAGTATATAAATCAAAAAACCGCAGGGAATACGCCTGCGGTCTTGTCTATGCATTCCGCACCATACCTTCTTCTATAACAAGATAGCTCAACACACGTGTCTGTGTTAGGACAGCGTGTGACAGTTCTGCTCCTTTCGGTTAGCAGCCCCAGCATTCGGAGTATTTACAAAGAGTCAGCTCCGCATACTTCGGCGGGTGTACCTTTCCACTGGAATCTCAGACGGCTCTTATCGTCTCCTCCGGTGTACTGATTACATCCGCGACCTCTACCTCATCATAAAACAGGGTTGATGAGGTGTATGACATGATATTTTATTGTATAGCGAACTACAGTATATCGTACCTGTACATCTTCTGACAATCGACAATTTTTTGAAAATCACTCGTAGAATCTTAAATTAAGAGTTCCGCTTGGCCATCTGCTGCCAAACTGTTCCCGCGGCTTGTTCGCCTGATTCGATGCGCTCCAGCGCCATTTTAGCCTGTAGACTAACCTCGAATTCGGGATCATCGACGGCCTTCTCCAGCGCATCACGCGCATCCTCGGTTCCAACCTCGTATAAAAAACGTGCCGCCCGCCAGCGCACCAACTTGCTGCTATCCGACAGGGCTCCGATCATTGCGCTGGTAGCGACCGGGTCGCCGATGTCCGACAACGTGTCGCCTGCGGTGCGGCGTACTGCCGCTGAAGGATCGCGCAGTGCCTCGGCTAGCAGATCCATCGCCTCCGGTGAGCGAATATCGCCCAGATAGACGACGCCCAGCCGCCGCAGTTGCATTTTGTCGTCATGCAGCGCTTGCCGGATTAGCGGCAAATGCTCGGGCGTCGGTTCCAGCCGATCCAGCGCAGCGTAGCGTGTGCGCCAATCCTCGTGCTGCAGGGCCTGCCCCAGCTCGGCATCGCTCCACTCGCGGCGTTCCTCTACGAATTCGCTGTTGTTTGCGCCGTGGGCAATCGCCTGTTGGATAATCTGCTCCAGCCGCTCTTGCGGAAAGGCTGCCTCCAATTCCTGCTCGACCTCGCGTGCAATGTCCGGCAGTTCACCATAGCGGACGCCGTAATCACTCAGCTTGCGTTCCTTAATCAGCGTTGCACTCGCTACACGAGTAACGGCTTGCACAAAGCGGTCGGACAAGGAAATTCGTTCCTCCTGCTGCCCCGCCTTGACTCGAATTTGCATAGGAATGCCGCGAAAAAATTGCACAAAGACCTGTGCTTCACCAAATGCTTCTCCAGAGGTTTCCTCTGGCAAATCCCAATTGGCGTCAGCGCCTTCCTCGCCTAGTCGATCCCGGACTTGACCCAGAATGGTGGACCAGTCTGCATTCCCTTTGCGGTCAAGGGCTACAAAGTCGGTCGTGTGAAACACGCTTTTGACCCCTTCAATGCCCAGCATGCGCCGGATAAATGGAGGAGCGGAACGCTCATTGTCCCGTGTATATGTTCTGCGGATACCCGCTTCCAGTCGCTCATCCAGATGCAGCATCATGGTGTTCGGACTGGGAGTTGGCTCGATAGATGTTATTTTCATAGCTCAGTACAGCCTCCTGTTCAAAAGTTCTCCATATATAGCTTATCTGTATTGTAACTCATTCTGCGAATGTCTCCAAAGAGAAGTTCGTGTTTCTGAGGAAAACACAATGACATATCTCACAATAATTCATGTAAACATGGCTGATGAATATGGAGGTTTTTTTAATTAAAACAGGATGCTATATAAGCCGAACTCGAAAAATTAACATGAAAACGGAGTAGGCGGAATGGTGCTGTACAAGCGTAGCGGTCGCTTTTGTCCCCGGATTTCTACCCTAATCATAGGCTTTATTCTAGAAATCCGGGAGCGGTGGCGATGGGAAGCACCATCCGACTGCGCAGTGGCACTATAGGTAGCTTTTAAGTTCGGTTTATAGTTTGATGCTGTCTATGCATTCCGCTTCAGCGGATCGTTCTGGTGGCTGCGAATGAGCAGGGAGGCGATAAAGCCTAGAGACAGAACAGCTGCCAGCAGCATAAATGTAGTTGTCTGATTACCGCCATTATCCATCAAGCGAATGGAAAGCACAGGAGCTAGACTTGTACCGGCAAACAGGATGAAGGTATATAGTGAGACAGCTATAGCCCTCGCTGCACCGCCGAGCTGGCCGACGATTGCTATGAGTGAAGGAACACTCAGGGCAATGCCGCTGACAAAGCATACACTCAACACCACGATAGTCATAAGAGAGTGTGTCATTCCCATCAGCGCCAAACTCAGAATGGAAAGAATAAGAGCTGTACGTAATATAAGGTGCACACCGTATTTCTGGGCTAGCTTTCCGGCGAATGGTGAAAGGAGCATGCCGATGATACCAGCGGATCTGACATAAAGCATCTGTCGGCTATTCAGGCCAAATTCAGGGCCGCCAAGATAGCTACCCAAAACCGTATACATGCTCACAAAGGACATCAGGAGAACAAAAGCAACTGTGTAGCTTAACCATAAAGGATACGAGCGCAGAACGGTCCCCAACTGACTGAAAGCTGCCCAAATGCGAACACCTCGTTGAGGAGAGGGGGTTTTAGGCAGGAAAAAAAGGACGATTAGGAAGGTAATTGCATACAAAATACCTAGCATCCGAAATACCCTATTCCACCCCATTTGTTCGCTAATGACAATACTAAATACCTGACCAGCGATACCTGCTACTAGAAAACCGGTGCTGATAAAGCCGATAGCCGTTACCCGTTTTTCGGTCGGGAACATATCGACAGCGTATGCAAGAGCAACGGGAGAAAAGGTGGCCGCAGCTAAACCCTGAAGCAAGCGCAGTGTAACTAATACAGAATATTGACTGGTTAAGCTGATGGATAACGAAATAATCGTTAATGCGAGCAGTCCGGTGACGATAACCTGCTTTCGTCCAAAGCGGTCAGACAATCCACCATAAACAAGACATCCCGCCGCAAAGCCTAAGGAAAAGATACTGCCCGGCAGGGCTGCTTCAGCAAGCGTTTTTCCAAACACTTTAGCAAAAAGAGGGACCAAAGGGATCGTCACATACAGGCTGGACATAACGGCAATCGCTGACCAGCATAGGATTACAGTCATCCATGCATAAGGGAGAGCCACATTTTCTTTCTGTATACCGGTATGATTGGTTCGTAATTTACTCATCAATTAAACACTCCTTGATCATAAAATAAGCAGCTTGTTGATGCGCGCAATTAATTATATTAGATAACCTAATTATATGTTTAAAAAAATTTATCTGCCCACCCCCAATCTGCCTTCCATATGATGATGGATTTTTTCTATAATCCGCGAAAAAACGACCTGCTCCTCTGGCTCCAAAATACTCGCTAGAGAAGCACAGGAAGACCAAAATACAGGAAGCACCTGCTGTACAAGATGAGTCCCCGCTTCTGTAATGCGTACATGAATTTTGCGTCGATCTGTAGAATTATGTTCTCTGATAATCCATCCTCGTTGCTCTGTCCAGTCCAAGATTGATGTAACAGATGCACGACGGATTCCTAGACGGTCGGCAATCATAGAGGGGCTCATCTGAGCCTGAGATTGGTGCAGTGTCAACAGCAACAACAGATCTAGCTTACTCTCTGTGAGGCCGTAGGCAGATAGATCTAGATCGATCGCATCCAGCACGTTATCACCCGTCCACAACAAGAAGAGACCAATGCGGGCAAGTTGTCGGTCCGTTCCTGCAAGGGCAGTTTGATCCATTAACTCCAGATAAGGTTCTGGACCCAGACGGGGAAGGGGTTGCTGGACGGTGTCCCGCTTACTTTGTTTTGGTGGCATAAGTTCACTCTTTTCATATAATTAGGTTATCTAACTATATATCAATATAACGTATTGAAATGCATAAGACAATATCTAAAAAGAAATACGGCTACATTCAATGTATAAGCAGGGTTAAAACTCGGAAGAATGAACCAAACTGTGAATAGGTTACCAAAATGCGCCAATAGATAAGTGAAGGAGGCGTTCCTATGTTCCGCAAGCAGGAAAGAACGCTCATTATTGTATGTATAGTAATTGCGGCCATTATGCTATACGCCGTAATTAAAAGCATAGCTCGCTTGACTCCTTAGTTGGTAATCCAGAGTGATCCGCGATGTTTAAAATGTGAAATGAAGGAGTGAAACCCATTTGTCTTCATTGGACCCTGTATTGCTAAGCCGGATGCTGACCGGAATTACCCTGTTCGTTCATATCGTATTTGCATCCATCGGCGTTGGCGTACCCTTAATGATTGCACTAGCAGAATGGCGTGGGCTGCGAACCGGTGATCCGCATTATACACTGCTGGCCCGACGGTGGGCGCGAGGGTTTGTCATTACCGTTGCCGTGGGTGTCGTTACAGGCACCTCCATTGGTCTACAGCTCAGCTTGCTTTGGCCCACCTTTATGCGGGTGGCTGGACAAGCGATTGCGCTGCCTCTGTTTTTGGAGACGTTTGCTTTTTTCATCGAAGCTATATTCCTGGGCATCTACTTGTATACCTGGGATCGGTTTAAAAGCAAATATTTTCACCTGATGCTGCTCATCCCGGTAGCGATTGCCTCATCTGCATCAGCAGTTTTTATTACGACTGTGAACTCGTTCATGAACCAACCTCAAGGCTTTACACTCAAAAATGGAGTCATGACTGATATTCATCCCATCCAGGCCATGCTAAATCCGGCTACCCCGACCAAAGTTTCTCATGTACTGGCTTCTTCGTATACATTGAGCGCTGGGGTGCTGATGGGACTGGCTGCTTACAGCATGCTGAGGGGACGTAATCACCCTTATTTCAAAAAGGCGCTGAAGCTGACTGCCACCTGTACCATTGTGTTTGCCATCAGTACCGTGATGATTGGAGACGCATCCGGTAAATTTCTGGCCAAATATCAGCCAGAGAAGCTGGCCGCCGCCGAATGGCATTTTGATACGATGACGCACGCGCCCTTCGTATATGGCGGATACATGGATAAGAACGGTGAAATCAAGTATGCGCTAAAAGTGCCTTATGCACTTAGTGTGTTGGCCGGGAACCTGCCCAGTACGGAGGTCAAGGGCTTAAATGATTATCCCGTAGATCAGCGTCCGCCACTGTCTATCCATTATATGTTTGACCTCAAAATCACCACAGGGGTGCTAATTCTCGTCATTCCGCTGTTATATCTGATCCGCAAGCGTTTGCCAGGTCGCAAACCATACCCTAGATGGCTGCTGTTGGCGCTCATTCTGGTGGGGCCGATGGCGATGGTAGCTATTGAGCTCGGATGGATGTTTGCGGAGGTCGGTAGACAGCCGTGGATTTTACGCGGATATATGAAGGTCTCCGAAGCAGCGACCACTTCTACGAGTGTGGGGTGGATGCTGGTGTTGTTTGTTATTTTGTATCTGGTGTTGTGTTTCTCGGCCATTAAGGTACTCAGCAAGCTATTCCGCAATAAGGATGCGGTAGAAGAGATAACGCAGCTGGGCCTGGAAGGGGCTGAAGGCAAGTGAGCTATGAGATTGTAGGTATCGCCATTTTGTGGACGTTCCTGTTCGGATATTTGCTTGTGGCATCCATTGATTTTGGTGCAGGGTTTTTCAGCTTTTACAGTGTGTTAACAGGCCACCAGAACAAAATCCACAATATCATTCAACGGTATCTGTCCCCGGTGTGGGAGGTAACAAACGTATTTCTCATCTTTTTTGTGGTGGGATTAAACGGGTTCTTCCCGGATGCGGCATATTACTATGGTACGGCGTTACTCGTTCCCGGCAGTATTGCGATTGTGCTTCTTGCCATCCGAGGAGTGTATTATGCATACAATACGTATGGGCATTCCGGTAAGAATAATATCGTCTACATGGCGTTGTACGGTGCGACAGGATTGCTGATTCCGGCGGCACTGTCCACAGTTCTCGCTATTTCGGAGGGCGGCATTATTGTAGAAAACAGCACAGGTGTTCATCTGCAATGGGGCCAGCTATTAAGCAACCCCTACACGTGGGCGGTTATTATTCTGGCGCTGGTGAGTGTATTGTATATCTCGGCGATGTTTTTGTCCTTTTATGCCAAAAGGGCGGGGGACAAGATTGCTTTCGAAATCGTACGAGGATACGCGTTGCTTTGGAGTGCTCCTACGATTTTAGCGAGTCTGCTCGCATTTTTTCAGATTAACAAACAAAATCCAGATCATTTTACCAATATGCTGAACATAGCCTGGATGTTTGTTGCATCCTTCATATGCTTTGTGGGAGCTGTTTATCTAGTATGGCAACGGCGGCATCTGGGGGTTTCATTCATATTGGTGATGCTGCAATTTGCATTTGCCTGGTATGGCTATGGCCGCTCGCATCTTCCGTATGTTTTGTATCCCTACATCAATGTGCATGACAGCTTTACGAATTCTACGATGGCGTATGCGTTGATTACGGCATTTGTTGCGGGTCTGCTGGTGCTGATCCCTTCGCTGATCCTGATATTAAGATTGTTTCTGTTCGATGCAAAATATGTGCGCGGACATGAAGGGAAGAAAGGGTGAGTTAGAGTGGCTGCATTCGAGTATTTTACGATTATGTACGAGTCACCTATCATTATTGTCGTGGCGATTGTGTTTTTGTTTATTTATTCGGCACGCTTTAAAAATCCACAAGACTGACAACAACAGGTGGAACAGGCCTTCCTGATTGATCCGGGAGGTCTGTTTTTGCTGTATTATCGCAGAATTTCCTTTACAGACGTGATTGAATTATACTTTACATATATCAGGATGTTGCATCATTTTATGTTCACACTCAAGTGACAATATATAGTTAAATTGAACCGCTGCGTTTTTTGGAGAACGGGTTCATCAGGGAGGGAGCTGCATCATGCCCAAAGTTCGTTTTAACAATATGGATCAAGTAAATACCGATAAAACAATCAAGCAATTCAGACAATGGCGGCAGGAGCGACGCAGCAAAATAAAGGATTATACGTTCGTTGTGCCAAACCATCCCCCGGAGCTGGAGTTCCTGCATAGCAATCGGGAGATGGCGACAGCGACCTGGGTGGGACATTCCACCTTTTTCATCCAGTATCTTGGGCTGAATATCGTCACCGATCCGGTATGGGCAGAGCGTATGGCTTTTGATAAAAGGTTGGCTCCGCCTGGCATTCGTATTCAGGATGTACCACCACTGGACATCATTCTGCTGTCTCATTCACATTATGATCATTTACATTTAGAATCGTTGCGGAAATTATATCGTGCAGATACGCTGATGCTCGTACCCACGGGGTTAAAGGTGAAAATGATCCGCAAAGGTTTTCGTAACTGTCATGAGCTGCAATGGTGGGAGCATTTTACGGTAGGAGGGGTACGATTTACGTTTGTTCCAGCCCAGCATTGGACACGACGCACGCCGTTTGATACGAATACTTCACATTGGGGTGGATACGTTCTGCAAAATGAGCAGCAGGTGATTGGCTCTGCCACGTCCGTCACGGAATCTCATCCTCATTCGAATACAGATTCAGAGCATACACCGACGTTGTATTTTGTGGGAGACACTGGATATTTTCGTGGGTTTAAGGAGATTGGCGAGCGCTTTGCCATTGACCTGACCTTTATGCCGATTGGTGCGTATGAACCGGAATGGTTCATGACCTCGCAGCATGTGACACCGGAGGAGGCATTGCAAGGGTTTGTAGATTGCGGCGCAGATCAGATGATTCCGATGCACTACGGAGCCTTCAAGCTAGCGGATGATACGCCAAGAGAGGCGCTGGATCGTCTCGAAGCGGAGCGTGAGCGTATGGGTATTGTGAAGGAACGCATTCATGTTCTGGGGCACGGAGAGACGCTGAAAATTGGACGTCGCTGCTCAACTACAATTTGAGGAATTCGACATAATCCTTATAGAAAAAGCGACTCTGCGGACAAATGATGTTGTCTGCGGAGTCGCTTTTTTTGTTTTTAGGCTGTGATGCAGGATTAAACTGCTTCCGTATCACTCGCCAAAGAGGAATCGCTGTTGGCGATGGGATGACGAACGATTTTAACTTCATAGAACGTGATTTTATTTTCAATAATATAGTCTGGAATTTGCCGGTGGCTATGGGATTCGTGGAACGCTTCGCTTTTCGTCCAGCCTTGGAAGTTCTCTTTTTCTTTCCAGCGTGTACTGATCGTTACTTCCTCATAATCCTTCGTGTTTTCAGTTAGCAACACTTCCAGACCGAGAAAACCTTCCATTTTTTCAACTTTTCCTTCTTTGTTAAATCTTTCGATGAGTAGATGTGCATTGCCCGGTGTGATTTTAGATGTATTTGTAACGATAACCATATTAAATTCCTCCTGAATGATGTGGTATGGTCGGTATAATAACCGGATAGCCATTCTCAAATTTGATGGTAGCGTTCATTTCATAAATGTCGCGAAGAAAAGCAGACGTCAAAATCTCACGGGGTTCGCCGGCAACGGCGATGCGTCCCTTTTTAAGCGCAATCATATGATGACAATAGGCCGCAGCTTGCTGCAAATCATGCAGTACCATAACAATCGTCAAGCTGGACTCGTGATTGATACGCCGTAGCATATCCATAACTTCAAATTGGTGGGCGATATCCAGAAAAGTGGTCGGTTCATCGAGCAAAAGAATATTCGTTTGTTGGGCCAAGGCCATTGCAATTCGTGCTTTTTGTTGTTCACCTCCCGATAGAGTATGGAACATCCGATCTGCATAGGGCTGGATGCCCGTGATCTTCATGACATGGTCCACGATTTGCTGGTCCTGTCCGGTATGGCGTACCCTCAAGCCCTTGGCATGAGGAGATCTTCCGTAAGCGACCAGCTCGCGGACCGTCAATAACGGCAGCATATCCTTCATTTGCGGTAGCATTGTAATTGTCTGGGCAAAATCACGTCGTTTGTATTCCTGCACGGGCTTGCCCAGGATGGAAACCTGACCCTGATCCTGCTTGAGCAGCCGGGTCATAATCCGCAAAAGCGTGGACTTGCCTGAACCGTTAGGTCCGACGATCGCAGTGAGCTGACCAGCGGGCAAGGTGATATTCACATCGTCCAGCTTGAAATACCCACGTTGTAAGGAGATATGCTCACCCTGAATGGCTGTCATCCGAAATTCCCCCGTTTCTTGAGCAGGATTAAGAAGAACGGTGCCCCGATGACGGCCAGCAAAATACCGACAGGCAGTTCAATCGGGTCAAACCAGGATCGCGCCACCGTATCTGCGAGAACAACCAGTGTCCCGCCGCCCACAATGGAAAGGGGAAGGAGGAAACGATAATCTTCCCCGATTAGCAGCCGTATGACGTGGGGAACAACCAGTCCTACAAAGCCGATCAACCCGGCTACACTGACCGCCGTACCGGCGAGCAGGGCAGAGAGCAGGATAATGAGCATACGTTGAAGCTCCACTCTCTGGCCCAGCAGCTGTGCTGAATCGTCGCCCAGCAGCAGCAAATTAGCTGGTTTAATCGCAAACAGAGAGGCGATTAAGCCAATAATGGCGTAAGGCGCCATGAACTCTAAATGATGCCAGCTTCTTCCGTTTAATCCGCCGGATAGCCAAGGAAGAACGGCCTGTACGCGGTCGCTGTACATGACCATTACACCGTTGGTGAGTGCGCCCAGCAGCGCGTTGATCGCAACGCCAGCGAGCACAATTTTAACAGGCGATGCCCCTCGGTCCCAAGCCAGCAGATAAATGATGATTGCGCTCAGAAAGGCTCCCAAAAAGGCGGTTATCGGAAGAAGGTAGCTGAGCTGTGGAAGCATCACCATCGTAATGACGGCGGCAAGTCCACCTCCAGCCGATACACCAATAATGCCAGGGTCAGCCAATGGATTTTTCATGACACCTTGAAGAAGTGCTCCGGAAGCTGCGAGACAAGCTCCTACAAGTAAACCTACTAATACTCTGGGTAGCCGGAGATCCATCAGGATCGTGCGATATGTAGATTCATCATTATGTAGCAAAACATGATTAATTTCTTGAAGTGGAATCGACACCGAACCGTAGGCCAGACCGTACACAGAGACGGCCAGCAGTAGAATCGGAAGGGTGATCCAGGCGATGGTGCGTCTTCTGGCGCGCTGTAGTTTGTTCATCTCCATCGCCTATTTCGCCGGATACAGCTTTTGATGCATCAAATCCAGCGCTTTAGTGACACGTGTGCCCGGATTCGTACCGAACAGATCTGAAGGTAAAACCTCGACCTGATTGTTTTTGACTGCTCGGATTCCGTTCCAAGCTGCATTTTCCTGCATTTCCTTTATAAATGCGGCTTTAACATCTTCCGTATTGCCATGGGTCATGATGAAGATGTAGTCAGGGTCAGCCTGTATGATGCGTTCTGTGTTCAGCTGCGCATATTGCGGGAAATTTTGCAGGCCCGGAAAATCAGCGGCGATGTTAGAGCCACCCGCAGCTTCCAGAATGTTTCCGCTTAGTGAATTTGGCAGTGCCGCCATATACGTAGCCGGGGCTCCGTAGACTAGCAACACCTTCGGTTTGGAGGCAGAAGCGGTTTCCTTTTGCAGCTTAGCTACTTGTTGGTCAATTTGCTGGTTCAGCTTCACGGCCTGAGCCTGCTTTTGCAGTAATTGTCCGAACAGCGTAATTTGCGACTGAATATCGTGAACTGAATTGGCTCCCGTCAGCAGCAGCTGTGAACCGACTCCTTCAATGGCTGGAATGTCTTTTTCATTCATAGGATAATTGCCTAGCACGACATCCGGTTTGAGCATCGTAATTTTCTCCAGATCGACTTCATGAGTGGAGCCTACTTGCTGAACGTTCTCAGCAGCAGGTACGACGGCAGGTCCATTGGAGTTGGGCCTGCCCACGGCAGTTCCACCCAATGCGTATATGATGTCCAGATCGCCATTGCTTAGCGCAATGATATGTTGTGGGACCTTTTGAAACGCTAACGTCCGTTTTGAAAAATCAGTAACTTGAATCGCGGCACCGCTTGTCGTGCCAGAAGTGGCAGATACGGATGCACTGGTTGGTTTGTGATCTGCGGTCGAGGCACCATTACTACATCCGGTAACTGCCAATAAAAGCGCTGCGGACGACCACAACACATAAGATTTCATGTTATTCCTCCTGCAATTTTCGAGTTAAACAATAATGATAATCATTTTCATTTATGTATAAGAGAATGATAATGAATATCACTGGGGATTGTCAATTGAAAAAAGAAAATTTTTAAATAAATTTTGAACTAAAAATAAAAGGGATATATTCGAATTATAGAAGAAGAAACTACAAATTTTTCTTAAAAAATAGCATATATCAAGGGGTTATGTACATGCAAATACATATTGACATTTTCGAAAAGTGTAAGATATATTGGTGATGGGTTTACTTTATTTTGCGAAATTCTGGAATGGAAAGGTGGGGAGACCAAGCTCAAAATGAGCTATTTTTTTTAATTATCAATTGAGAATGATAATCAATTACTCATATTCTCGTGGGGAGGGACTGCTGTCAAAATGAAGAAGGGGTATTCTGCAATTATTGCTGTGTTTCTGCTGGTGAGTGTGCTGAGCTTTTGGCCAACTTCGTCATCTGTAGTAGCCGCTGCGGCTTCTCCAAAATTGGCGGATGGTACATACACGCTCAAATACAATATTCTCAAGGCAGAAAATGATTCAGTGTCCATGGCTAATGATTATTTTGAAAAACCAGCTAAGTTGTATGTAAAAAAAGGTCAAATGACCATGCAAATTAAGCTGAATCATAGCGAATGGACAACCGGGTTTAAAGTAGATTACAAAGGCAAAATCATCGATACAAGGGTCATCCATAAGGATGCCAAAACCGATACCCGCACCGTACAATTTCCAATTACGAGTGTGAACAGCCCGCTAATCTCTAAAATTCATGTTACTGTCCCTGCGTATAACTACGATCATGACTATACGATCCGTTTCGCTTTTGATTCCAAAAGCGTCAAAAAAGTAGCAGCCGTCCAGTCCGCGAAATCAACTAAATCTTCCAAGAAGTAAATTCAAGTTATCTTTATCGTTCATAAAATCAACATAAATTCAAGCATAAAAAATTGAGGAGTGTGTGTAGATATGAATATGGTAATGAATCGCTTTGAGCAATTTTCTTTTAAGAAGGTATTCGTCGCATTGATCATGACAGCGCTTGTTTTTGCACTCGTTGCTCCATTCTCAGCTAAAGCGGCAGCAGCCGACGGCACGTATAACGTAGACTATACCGTTCTGAAGGATCAAACCAATGAGACTTCTCGATTGGATAGCTACCTGACGAAGCCTGCTCAGGTTACAGTAGCTAATGGCAAAAATGTCGTTCGTCTGACTGTGAAAAGCAGCAATCTGATTACAACGTTCAAAGTAGAGCAAAATGGCGTACTGCAAGATGCGACTGTAGTAAGCACAGATACTGCTAGCAACACTCGTGTAGTGGAATTCGAAGTTGCTGATCTGAATGCAAAAGTGAATGCTTACGCTGAAATCACAATTCCAGTAATCGGCTACACAGGCAAATACGATGTACAACTGCAATTCGACGAAATCTAATCCAAAATAAAACGTAAAAGGAGATTAAAAACATGAACATGATTATGAATCGTATGGAAAAATTGTCTTTGAAAAAAGTAATGCTTACTGTACTGATGGCAGCGCTTGTTTTTGTGGTACTAGCTCCATTTTCTGCCAATAAAGCGAATGCGGCTTTGCCTAATGGAACGTATAACGTTGATTATACAGTGTACAAAGATGGTACCAATGAAACCTCCTACATGGACTCGAACGGCTATGTCGCCAAACCTGCTACGTTAATCGCAAATAATGGTCAATACAAAGTTAGAGTAGCTATTACTAAAAGTACTTGGGTCACTGAATTCAAAACGCAACAAAACGGTCAGTATGTGAATGCGACTGTGGTAAGTACATCAGGTGATACAAGAATAGTAGAGTTCCCTGTGAGTAATTTTTCCCAAAAATTGAATGTTAAGTTGCATGTAAGTGTGCCAAAAGAATACACTGGCGGCATTCCATATGATCACGATTACACTGTTCAATTTTTATTTGACGAAGATTCCATTTAATAGTGGAGTAATTATACATTGATCTTATACTCATTTGGAATTCTATTGAGCTCCAAATGAGTATATTTTAAGTAGGGGGATTAATACACTTGAAAAGGCAATTTAAAAAATACTTAATGACGTTTGCGGCTATTGTTATGCTGCTCTCAGTTGTTTTCCCATTCGCTCCGACCGTATCTGCTTCTGATGAGACAATCCCATCAATTGAATCTGGTGTATCCGAGTCCTCTGTGACTCAAGATGTATATCCGGTAGAGCCAAGTCCAGAAGAAGTGGTTCCAATAGTAGATGTGGCAAGTGCGTACACAGTAACGGCCGCAGACTCACAGAGTTTCAGCACTGTGAAGGATACTAATGAATATTCTATTAACTACGTTGTTAAAAGTGAAAGCAAGGTGTCAGGGGTAGTGACTTCCCCTTATAATGATATGTTCCTAAAGCCAGCTACGTTGACGGTTGAACAGAGTTCCACTGTAGGACAGGCTACTTATCATGTTTCTTTAATTCTCGACAATCCTAATACCCCCTTTACAGATATCGAATTTAAACAAAACGGAGAAACCGTTCCTACCCATATTTCAGATTTAGTAAAAGGGGAAAAGACGTATGAACCACGCACAGTAACATTTGATGTGTATAATTTGGAACAGAAAATTGATGTGAATTACAATTTAAATAATAGACTCAGACAAAACTGGATTGAATTTGATCCATCAACTATAGCTGTAAAAGAGGGACCCGTAACTCCCCCTATCCCTTCACCTGAGCCGGAAGTTCCCTTGAAACCGGGTGTCCTTAATTTCACAATACTGAAGGACAAATCAGAAGAAGTTTCCGTGATGGACGGTTACGCCTTAAAACCTGCAAAGCTCGTTCAAAAAGGAGATAAATGGTATATTCAACTGACGTTTAATAACAGTAGCTGGATTCCTTCATTTCAAACAGAGCAAAACGGTAAATTTGTAGAAGCAGCAACTATTTCGGAGGTTAGTGACGCTAATCAGCGTACGGTTGAGTTTGAAGTAAGCAACTTGTCCAATAAATTGAATGCTTACACTCACGTGATTGTGCCTGGTTTGGAACTGGGAGGAGTACCTTACGATCATTGGTATCATGTTCAAATCAAGTTTGACACAAGTATTAAACCTGATCCTAGTGCACCACCGACCTTGCCGGATGGAACGTACTCTATTAACTTTAATGTGCTGGATGCAACAAAAGATCAAGCATCGAGAATGGCGCAATATCTGGTGTCTCCAGGGACTTTGACGGTATCGAAGGGGCAAAAAGAAGTTTCCTTCACCATTAAAGACAGCACTACAGTAACGGAATTCAAAACAGAACAAAATGGAACGTTGACTGATGCGGATATTGTAAGTGAGGACAAAACAGCCAATACCCGTGCGGTGAAATTCAAGATAGCGAATCTGGATGCAGTTTTGAACGCACAAGTCCATATTCTAATGGGTACGTATAGTGCAGACCACAAAATCCGCCTTAAATTTGACCAGCCAGGAACGGACAACGGTTCAACTCCAGTAACGTCAAATCTGGACTTTACGCTGTTAAAAGACGGTTCAAGTGAAAAGTCCATGATGGATGGATATACAGAAAAACCGGGTACCCTGGTTGAACGTAAGGGCAAGAAATATGTACAGTTCACTTTGAAAAAGAGCAAACAGATTGCCGGCTTTAAAGTAGAACAAAACGGAGTATTGACCAATACGGCCGTAGTAAGCGAAAATCAAACGGCGAATACACGTGTTATCGAATTTGAGGTTAAAGAAGTGCCTGCCAAGCTGAACGCATGGGTAAGCATCAACTGGCCTGAGTTAAATTATGTGGAAACATATAATGTCGATCTCCAATTAGGAACGGCAACATCCCCGGTTGATCCTGGGACGCCAGGTACGCCCGGGAAGGTTTTAGCTGATGGAACGTATTCGATCAAATTCAATGCGTTGCACGAAACAAAAGATGAACCATCAAGAATGGCAGAATATTTGTCGTCTCCGGCGACATTGACTGTATCTAAAGGCAAGTATGAGGCAGCTTTTACCATTAAAGATAGCGCAACGGTGACGGAGTTCAAAACGGAACAAAACGGAACGTTGACAGATGCAGATATCGTAAGCGTGGACAAGAAAGCAGACACACGTGTTGTGAAATTCAAGGTAGCGGATCTGGATGCTATTCTGAATGCACAGGTACATGTCAGTATGTCCTATCCAGGTGGGGTTTATGAGATGGATCATAAGCTTCGTCTGCAATTTGACCGCAGCAGCATTGCAGTAAAAGGAACAGATGGCGGCACAACTCCCGTGACTGAAAACGGCAGATACAGCATTGATTTCTCCGTACTCAAAAATGGAAGCAATGAAATATCTGTGATGGATGGCTATATGCAGAAACCAGCCACGCTGTTAAGACAGTCCGGTAAAAATGTGATTCAGATCAAAATGGACAAGAGCAGTTGGATTAAAACGTTCAAAGTAAATGGTGCAGAGGCTCAGGTTGTCGATCAATCGAGCTCCGCAGATACAAGAACAGTACAATTCGAAGTACCAAATCTGTCGGATAAAGTGACAGTGAACACGCATGTCATCGTACCTGGATTGGATTTGGGTGGCATCCCTTATGACCACGTATATGATGTGCAGTATCAATTCGAGCCTGCTACCATTCGCAGCTTTGTCGAGCCTTCCTCTTCGGGTGCAGCTGATCCCATTGTTAAATTGGATTTCGACAAGCTTGCCAATGGTAAATATGCTTTGAAATTCAGTATCGTTTTGTCTGATGGTTCCACAGGAGTGGATTCTCCGGCTCAACGCTTCATCACTGACGAATCGGCGCAATTGGTCGTGGAAGGCGACAAACGGTTTGTAGGTCTGAAGCTGCAAAACAGTAATGAAGTGAAGGCGCTGCGCATTTGGGACAACGCAAGCGGGGACTACCGAGACGCAGAAGTGACCCAGGAGGATGCAGCAAGCAATACGAAGCACGTTCGTTTTAGCGTGAATGACTTTAAAAACAATGTAAAAGGCCAACTGGTTGTCTATGAAGCCCCTAAAGTGGCAAGTGCCACTCCGATGGTCTTTAAGACTGAGGATCGGGTAGAGAAGGTATACGATTTTGAATTTAAATTTAACACTAGTGATGTTTCTTACTACAACGAAACTAAAGCAGACGAAGTAGAGCAAGGGAAAAACAACTTAGCGGATGGAGAGTACAGTGCGAACTTCCGTGTGCTGGCGAACGGAACGGACAAGGATTCTCTAGTAGCTCCTTTTGTACAGAGTCTAGCGAAATTGATTGTGAAAAATGGGAAGGTTCAGGCTCATGTAACCGTTACGGACAACCAGGCTTTGAAGCTGTTCCAAACGGATTTTGAAGGCCGTTATGCCAATCCGACGATTATGGGTTCGGACACCAAAGGTGACACGCACACTATTGCATTCGAAGTGCCTGATCTGGATAAAAAGTTGAGTGTGTACACACAGGTATATCTGCCTGAGAAATACATTCTAAATGAGAAATTCGGCGGACAGATTCAATTTGACCGTGCGTCGCTTAAAGGTGAGGGAGTCAATGCAGCTACAACGGCAACCGCAACTGAACCGACAGCAGCTTCTACGGACAAGGCAGCAGAAACAACTGCATCTGTGGCTGAAACAAAACCAGTAGTTGAGCAACCGGCTCAAACGGCTTCCGAGAAGCAATACACGATTAAATACAACGTATTTAAAGACAAAACGAGTGAAGCTTCCGTTATGGACGGTTATCTCGACAAGCCAGCCACACTGATTGAAAAGGGAGACAAGCGCTATATCCAAGTGACCTTGAAAAATAGCTCTTGGATGCCAACTCTACAAGTGGAGCAAAACGGCACCCTGAAAGATGTAGAAGTGATCTCGACATCCGGCGATACACGTGTCGTTCAATTCGAGGTAGGGGACTTGTCCCAGAAAATCAGTGCTTACACACACGTCATTGTGCCTGGCTTGGTCCTTGGCGGAGTGCCGTATGATCACTGGTATACAGTTCAGTTTCAATTTGATGAAGCAAGCCTGAAAGCGAAGTAGCCTCAGGTTGTGACATCCATGAAGCCCGAATAACAGCAAAGTTTGTATGCGAGCAAGTCTTGGTGCCCCGGCGTCAAGACTTGTCAGCATTTACTGGGGCTCATGCTGTTGTTCTATATTTTGAATTGAGGTGAGTGGATTTTCATGAAACGGTATATAGCATTGGCTCAAGGAAGATCGTTTTGTTTGTATATGTTAATCGGCATCGTGATCTTGTTGCTGGCTGGATGTTCGGGAGGAGCACAGGCTGGACAGAATCAGAGCGATGGTTCGAAATCAGCGGCAACATCTAATACAACCGGAAAGTCGTCTGATGGTAAAGCTCAAGCTCCTCGTATTGTGGCAACTACGGTAGCCATTGCGGAAATCACGGATGCGCTGGGCCTGGATTTGGCAGGCAAGCCGACAAGCACAAAAGTGCTGCCTGACCGTTACAAGGATGTGCCTGATGTGGGTAATCCGATGAGTCCTGATATGGAAAAAGTGATGTCACTGAAGCCGACGGACGTACTGTCGGTGACGACACTGAAATATGATTTGGAGCCTAAATTTAAAGATTTGAAAATTAATGCCGAATTTTTGAATTTTGAAAGTCTCACGAATATGCAAAAAGAGATTCAAAAGCTGGGAGACACGTTTGGCAAAGCCGATAAGGCCAAAGAGATTAATGGAGCTTTGGATGCCAAAGTAGCTGAGATTCAACAAAAAATCAAAGGGAAGAAATCCCCTAAAGTATTGATTTTGCTGGGAGTACCGGGAAGCTATCTGGTGGCTACCGAGCATTCCTATATCGGGGATCTGGTCAAAATTGCAGGCGGAACAAATGTGGTTCAGGGCGAGAAGGTGGAGTTCATTGCCCACAATACCGAAGCCTTGCAGCAATCCAACCCCGATATCATTTTGCGCGCTGCACACGGGATGCCGGATGAAGTAGTGAAAATGTTCGATGAAGAGTTTAAAACTAACGATATCTGGAAGCATTTCAACGCTGTGAAAAATGGGCATGTCTATGATCTGCCTGAACCGTTGTTTGGCACAACAGGGAATTTAGCGGCAAACTCGGCGCTGGATGAGCTGATGAAAATGCTGTATCCTTCGAATTAAAGGAAGCTGATGACATGTCCAAAAAAGTATGGAGCCTTATTGTTGTAATTGTCTTGCTCGTTGGCGTCATGCTGTATTCAGCGATGACAGGTAGTCTCAAGGTGGATTTGAGTCAGTTGATGACCGGATTGTGGACAGGTACAGATGATCAGGTGAATGTGGTCAAGGACCTGAGACTACCGAGGATTTTCGTGTCCGTTATGGCAGGTGCAGCACTTGCAGTAGCGGGTGTTTTGCTGCAAGCCGTCATGAAAAACCCACTGGCGGATGCAGGGGTTATCGGCATTTCTTCGGGAGCGGCATTGATCTCGCTGATTGCGGTGACGGTCTTTCCTGCGCTTTATTTCTGGATGCCATTCTTTTCATTTATTGGCGGGGCGTTAGCCTGTTTAATGGTTTATGGTTTTTCATGGAAATCTGGCTTGCATCCGATTCGTCTCATTCTGATCGGGGTGGCTGTGAACGCCATTTTTTCCGGCCTAGGTCAGTCGTTTAACTATCGAGGCAGTTATGCAGTCACCAGCATTAATCAGGTTACCACTTCAACCTTGTCTATGAAAAAATGGGTAGATGTCGAGGTTATTGTGACCTATGGCGGGATTGGGCTAATTTTAGCTATGCTCGTGTTCTCTTGGTGCAATTTCTTGTCCCTTCAAGATAAAACAGCTAAAAATCTGGGATTCAATGTAACGCGTGCACGACTTTTGATTTCTGTGATTGCAGTGCTGCTTGCAGCAACGGCTACAGCCATCGCGGGAGTGATTGCTTTTATCGGCCTGCTCGTTCCGCATTGTGCCCGCTACCTAGTTGGCTCGGATCATAAGTGGTTGATTCCATTTTCCGCCTTATGCGGCGGCTTGCTGCTGCTGCTCGCGGATACACTGGGGCGGACGGTGCTTGCTCCCAATGAAATCCCGGCTTCTATTATTATGGCCGTCATTGGCGGGCCGTTCCTGATATTCCTGATCAGAAAGGCGGATCGCACCTATGGACATTAAGGATATAACCTTCTCATATGATCGGAAAACAGATCGTCTACATGCTATTAATGCTGTTATTGAGTCGGGACGGATTACGACCATTATTGGTCCCAACGGATGCGGCAAATCGACGCTGCTCAGCGTGATGTCTAACAATGCTGTTCCCCGCTTGGGCCAGGTGATTCTGGACGGCAAGGAGATAGCCCACTACAAGCCCAAGGAGCTGGCCCGTCAACTGGCGGTAGTCCATCAGCAGAACGAGGCACCTTCCGACTTGACAGTAGAAAAGCTCGTAAGCTTCGGCAGGTTGCCGCATAAGAACATGTTCACAGCGAGACGTGACGAGGATGAGGAGGCGATTGAGTGGGCAATAGCCTGCACTAACCTGAACGAACGTAGAACTCGCACGTTGGATCAGCTCTCAGGAGGAGAACGGCAGCGTGTATGGATTGCAATGGCCTTGGCACAGCGGACGCCAATTTTATTTTTGGATGAGCCGACCACCTATTTGGATATGTACTACCAGCTTGAAATTTTAGAGCTCATTCGGCAGTTAAACCAGGAACATGGACTGACAATTGTGATGGTGTTGCATGATATCAATCAGGCTATTCGGTATAGCGATGTGATGATTGCCATGAAGGAAGGGCGTATTATAGCGAACGGCCCACCTACAGAGGTCGTTACATCTGAACTGATCCAGGCGGTCTATGACGTGGAGGTCGTAATCAAACAGGATGATGAAGCCGGCATGTACCTCATTCCGATAGGTGTCGGGGTTTCCTGACAATTACAAGCGTATGGAACATCAATGCCGCGACTGAATAACGTGTCTGTCCTAACGGCATCTCAACGAATTTAGAACATGAAAATGGTTCTGGTCCATGTGTTTGTCAGGTGACAATCGTGGAGACAGAAGCATTTTTTATTTTATTTATAAGATATTGGATGAGATTCAGGGGCGGTTATACTTATACTACGGTTCGAATCCGATCTTTTGTGTGTTATACTATTGCCGTCGGTAATTTTGTGTTTAGCACTTTACTAATGATAAGGATGGTATGCTTATATGATCAGTACAAGCGGCGTAACGCTTCGTTATGGTAAACGCCCACTTTTTGAAGACGTAAATATCAAATTTACTCCTGGGAACTGCTACGGCCTGATTGGGGCGAATGGCGCGGGCAAATCCACCTTTTTGAAAATTCTTTCCGGTGAAATCGAAGCCAATTCAGGCGAGGTTCACATGACACCGGGCGAACGGATGGCAGTGCTCAAGCAGAACCATTATGAATACGATGAATTCCCAGTTCTGGAAACCGTTATTATGGGCCATACGCGTCTGTATGAAATCATGAAGGAAAAAGATACTTTGTATGCCAAAACGGAATTTACCGAAGCGGACGGCCTACGTGCTGGGGAGCTTGAAGGTGAATTTGCGGAGCTGAACGGATGGGATGCCGAGCCGGATGCAGCTTCCTTGCTGATCGGTCTTGGTATTTCCCGCGACCTGCATGACAAGAACATGTCTGAGCTGAGTGGTAATGACAAGGTACGTGTTCTCCTGGCTCAAGCGTTGTTTGGTCGTCCGAACAATTTGCTGCTCGATGAGCCTACCAACCATTTGGACCTCGAATCCATTCAATGGCTGGAAAATTTCTTGATGGACTATGAAGGCACCGTCATCGTCGTATCCCATGATCGTCACTTCCTGAACAAGGTATGTACGCATATTGCGGATATTGATTTTGGCAAAATCCAGATGTACGTCGGCAACTACGACTTCTGGTACGAGTCCAGCCAGCTTGCGCTTGCCTTGACTCGTGATGCCAACAAGAAAAAGGAAGAGAAGATCAAGGAACTGCAAGCCTTTATTCAGCGCTTTTCCGCGAATGCTTCCAAGTCCAAACAGGCTACTTCACGTAAAAAACAACTGGATAAAATTACGTTGGATGACATCCGTCCATCGAACCGTAAATATCCTTTCCTGAACTTCAAGCCTGAACGCGAAGCAGGCAAACAACTCCTGACAGTAGACCGCCTCAGTAAAACCGTTGAAGGCGAGCAAGTGCTGAATGAGTTCAGTCTGGTTGTGAACAAAGGCGATAAAATCGCGTTTGTTGGCCCGAACGGCATGCCTAAATCGACGCTCTTCCAGGTGTTGATGAACGAGATCGAAGCGGATAGCGGAGAATTCTCTTGGGGGATTACAACTAGCCAGGCTTATTTCCCGAAAGATAATTCCACCTATTTTGAAGGTGTGGATATGAATCTTGTGGAATGGCTGCGTCAATATTCCAAGGATCAGGACGAAACGTTCCTGCGCGGCTTCTTGGGACGTATGCTTTTCTCTGGTGAAGAAGCGCTTAAAAAAGCAAGTGTGCTGTCCGGGGGCGAAAAGGTTCGCTGTATGCTGGCGAAAATGATGCTGAACGGTGCCAATGTGTTGTTGCTGGAAGAACCGACCAATCACTTGGATCTGGAATCCATTACAGCGCTGAACAATGGTCTGATTGATTTTGACGGCACTATATTGTTTACTTCGCATGACCACCAGTTTATTCAAACTATTGCGAACCGCATCGTGGAAATTACACCAAACGGCGTAATCGACCGTACGATGAGCTATGATGAATACTTGGAAAATGAAGAAATCACAAAATTGCGTGAACGTATGTATCCGGTAGAAATCGGCTAAAATCCAAACCGGCTAACTTCAACAACTAGATAAACGAAAGAGGAGCTCCTTTAGGCCATTGATATGGTCGGGAGACTCCTCTTTTTTCGTTTGTGCCATGACCCATAGCTTACTCGGTTCCGGAGTGAGGTAAGATAGACCTCGTCCGATTTTACGTACAATATATATACTATGGGGTGGCTTATGATCCGCCTGTACGACGGCGTTGGTTGTTCGGCTTCTTCGTATTTTGGCTTTTCAGTGTTTTGGCGGAACCGCCTTGAAAGCCGCCCTGCTGTGAAGCGCCGGACTGCTGTTTTTTTTGTGCCAGCTTTTCCCGAATGGCATCTGCGAGATTAACTTTACGTGGTTCATTAGCATCGCTCATGAATAAATTCCTCCTGTTGCCGCCAGATTCATGTCAATCATGCTGGATTGAAGAAAAACGCGGCTGTGTCCTCATTTTATACGTTTTTAAAAGAAGGGACAAGGGCAACAATGATAACACACATCTGGGGTGGGGTGGAAGAGAAAACCTCTGTCTTTTGCGTGAAGGAAAAAATGTTTTGTGTAACCTACAGGAATGGGGCCTGGCAATACTTTTTCGTTGTTACTACAGCGATGCAGAGCGGAAAGACTGTTTCTCTAGACCCACACAAAGTTCGTCTGCTATCCTGAAAATAACAGTTAACCAAAGAAAATTGTTATTATTCAGGGCAGCAACGCTGCTATTTTTATTTTTGGGCCCGGTGACATCGTTCTGCTGGGAACTATATATTTGAAGGAGTGTCCTGCGTTGTGGTAAATGTCTATGAAGAGATACGAAAAGGTGAGCGTGGGGCGTGGGTGAGCATTGCTGCTTATCTCTTGCTGTCCGCCTTTAAGCTGATTAGCGGATATATATTTGCTTCTAGCGCGTTGCGGGCGGATGGCTTCAATAATGTCACTGATATTGTAGTGTCGGTTGCTGTACTGGTTGGACTGAGAATTTCCCAAAAGCCACCGGACTCTGACCATGCCTATGGACATTTTCGGGCAGAAACGATCGCGGCGCTGCTGGCGTCCTTTATTATGGCTGTCGTCGGTTTGCAGGTGCTTATTGATGGGATCGGGAGCATTTTCAAAGGCGGAAAGCAAATACCGGATATCACCTCCGCGGGTGTAGCTGTAATTTGTGCTGTGATTATGCTGGGAGTGTACCTTTACAATAACAGACTGGCACGGCAAATTAACAATAAGGCTTTGCTGGCAGCGGCCAAGGATAATCTATCGGATGCACTTGTCAGTGTTGGGGCAGCAGTTGGCATTATCGGCGCACAGTTCGGCCTACCCTGGCTGGATACTGTAGCTGCGATTGCGGTAGGATTTATCATTTGTAAAACAGCGTGGGATATTTTTAAGGATTCCACGCACAGCTTGACCGATGGATTTGATGAGCAAGAGCTGTCTGACTTACGGAGTACGATTGCCTGTATACCTGGAGTAGAGGGGATTCGGGACGTTAAGGCACGTGTACACGGCAATCATGCGCTGGTGGATGTGGTCATTGAGGTCAATCCGCAACTCAGCCTGATTGAAGGGCATCGAATCAGCGACCGGATTGAGGAACGTCTGCAAGAGGTTCATAATACGATGCATGTCCATGTCCATGTAGAACCCAAATTATAGATTAATTATTGAATAGTTAGTGTTAAAAGTGACTTTAGACCTATATGCAAAAGGCGTATACGCTTCCTTTTGTGACGTTTGGATTATATCTCTCTTCCTGCTGCTTTTACTATAATGAAGGCATGTCCGGCTATATTCGTCGGAATTGGATATGCTCTTCAAATTCGTAAAAACAGCCAGGAGGTGCAACATTGAGAAGACGCGTGATGGGAATGCTCATGACGTCAGCCGCGCTGTTGGCAGCAATTCATGTGGCGCCAAGTCAGGTTGACGCAGCGGCATCAACAGCATCCACAGGACAGAAGGCAGTTATTCAGGCGGCTGTAAAGCTTAGATCCGGTCCTTCGACTACAGGGGATGTAGTCAGCTTTATGAAGCAGGGAGAGGCCGTAACGGTATTGGAGAAAACAAACAGCTATTGGTATAAGATCAAGACTTCTGATGGAGTAACCGGATATACTAGCAGCTCCGACAAGTACATAAAAGTTGGCGCTACCAGCGTCGCTGCTGCTGTCACCTCATCTGCCAGCCGTAAATCGGAAGCCGCAGAGTCAGTTAAAAATGTTTCAGCTAAAGAGGCTGTGGCCTCAGTGAATAGTTCTGCCGGTCAAACGAAAGCCACGATTCAAACGTCCGTTCGTTTGCGGGCGGAGGCATCCACTTCTTCCGAGGTTTTGGGCTATTTGAATGCAGGGGATGTCGTTACGATTACCGATCCAAGTAATGCCTATTGGTTCAAGGTTACCAATGCTGATGGTACGGTGGGCTATGTTAGCTCGTCTCCACAGTATATTCGTATTGGTGAGGGCGTTGTTGTGCAGCAGCCTGTGGCTGCTCCGGTGACAACCACTCCTGATACTACCGCAATACCTGTGACAGCATCTCCTGCGTCAACTATGAACATGTTTTCCGGTGATGCAGCGGCTGCAATAGAGCAGGTTATTAACACGGGGATGACTTATCTCGGAACTCCATATGAATATGGTTCGGATCGTAACAGTACGGCTACTTTTGATTGCTCGGCATTTACCCGTCAAATTTTCCGTCAGGCTGTAGGTATCCAGCTTCCGGCAGATTCTCGTTCACAGGGTGAGTGGATCAAGCAAAACAGTCAGCCGAATACGGACATGACTACGCTGAAGCGTGGCGATTTACTCTTCTTTACAAATTATAATGCATCTTCCGGGGCGTACACGTCCTTGGATAATTCCTCCCAAACGATTACACACGTAGCTGTATATTTGGGAGACAACAAGCTTCTCCATACGTTTTCTGTAGCGGGTGGCGGTGTAAAAGTTACGGATTTCAGCAAGCCTTGGCAGGACCGTTTCCTGTTTGGGGGCAGCGTGATTCAATAAAAACGTCGTTAACCGTAAAAAAGCTGCATCAAAAAAGGATGTTCCACAGCCCTGTTGACCAGGGTGGGAACATCCTTTTTTTATAAACATTTATTGCTTTTGTACAGCTATCATCCGATAACTATGAAACCCGTCTTCTTCCGGTAAAGAGTGAAATGACGAACAACACCAGAAATATCACAAATAATATTTTAGCGATTGTAGCAGCTATGGACACGACGATACCAAAAAAACCTGAGATTCCGGCGATCACAGCAAAAATTAAGAATAAAGCGGACCATTTTAGCATGTTCTGTATCCTCCTTTAATTGTATATAATGTGGCATACTCACGCCCCGATAGAGCGTGGTTACAGATGACGGTGACTTCTATAGATTACTCGTGGCTGTGCCATCGTTATATGTTGTTTTAAACGGTGCGAGAGTCCGTGAATCATAACGTTTGGAGCGGAGAAGAAGCCAGCCTGGACGTTGTTTCGTGTCTGAATCTAAAGGGTAACTATGCAGTAATCATAAACATCATCGTGAAAGACGAAAGAGAGGTTACGCCATGTTAACACAGGTCAGCATTTTTATTATTGCTATCGCATTTGCAGTTCTCGTTATTTTCCTCATTAAAACGTTGAAAGCAGCACAAGGCTCACTGGATAAGGTGACTCAAACCTTACAGGATGTACAAAAAACGGTAGATGAACTGAGTTATGAAGTAAAACAAACGGTTCGACATGCGAATGACATCACCGCAGATGTTGATCATAAATTGAAGCAAGTGGAGCCAGTGATGGAATCGGTTAGAAACTTGGGGGAGGTACTCAGCGAAGTGACGCTGGCTGCCAAGCAGGCTTCAACAGCGTTAATGACACGGTTTCAGAAATCGCATAGCGCTGCGAGTAATACTTCCAGAACGGATAACGCGATTAACGCAACGACACCGAATAGACCTTTGACCGCAACGGAGCGAACGGTTCAGAGCTACAATGCGACTTATGAGGAGCCAGCGGCCAAGCCGGGTAAAAACTGGTTGGGTTATGTAGACATCGCTGCTGGGGTGTGGCAGAAAATGCGTCAGTAGCATAGTGGCTGAACCGTAAACTACAGGAAATTCATTGAAAGGGTGAGATTTATGATGAAGACGTTATTACTAGCTGCTGGTTTGCTCACTCCCTTCTCCGGACAGGATACGGTTCAGCAAACCGTTTCCCCGCAAACAGCGGGGCATATGGTTAGGACTGTACAGACGATACCCGCTCCACATGCTGTACCAGCAGATTTTCATACCTTAAACGGCATATCTTTGGATGATACACGTGCCGATGTATTGAAAAAGCTGGGCAAGCCACTACGAGTCAAAAAGGATATGCTGCTGCTTTCTACAGAATACCAATATCCAGATGTTGTAGTTGGTATGCGTGAGGACGTCGTTTCTTATGTGCATGTAGACCCTGCTGCCGGTCGAATTAAGGTAAATGATGAGTGGTTGCCGCTGCAACGGAAAACGCTGGATCAGGCGCTGGGTGGCTCGCAATTCACGGCGGAAGACGGAGAGGTCTATGTACGCGGACAACGTGCAATCAAAGTGTTTATGGATGAGACGTCTGATAAACCTAAGTATGTTGAGTTTTTTGATGAAACGGAATGGTAATCGATTTTTTCGAGGCGTGACATAACATGGAAGTTTCAAATGGATATGTGAAGTGTAATAGTCAGAGAAGTCAATCCTTAAAGGAGCGTGAGAAACATGAATCAGACCAATCATAAATCTTATGCCAAAGTGGTAGATAACGGTGTACAAGCCGTTGAAGCAGTAAATGAGTTGCGTAACACGGGCTATCGTTATGAGGATGTGTTCGTGCTCGCTCATGATCAGGATCGGACAGATCGTATTGCTGATACGGTGGATGCCAAGGAAATCGGGATTAAGGAAGAGGGCGTTTTCGACTCATTAGCCAACTTGTTCCGTTCCCGCGGCGATGAGCTTCGCGCTAAAATTACTTCCTTGGGATTTACAGATACCGAAGCTGACTTTTATGAAAAAGAACTGGATCAGGGTAAAGTGCTGGTCATTGCTAAAAAAGCGTGATATTGCTGTTCACCATAAAAGCAGAGTGGCATTAGATTCGAAAAAGAGGATGTTGACCGCAGCACAAGTGTTTCGCGGGTCCTCCAAAAACATAGATAAGGAATGGGGTTCCAGCCTCATTCCTTATCTATGTTTTTGGAATGCCTTCTTACGGAAACACTACTACTAATGAACAAGGGTGTTGCCGTTTAAGCAGGTATAGTATAATACATGAGTTACAGATAAGGAGAGGCCAATGAGAATTCTAATTGTTGACGATAACCCGACGAATGTCATTATTATTCGTGAAATACTGAAAAAAGAAAATTATCGGGATGTGATCTCTGCTAGCTCGGCCGCAGAAATGTTGGAGCATCTGGGAATCGGCGATCGTACCATTAGTCTTCGACCCCGTCCTTCAGATATTGATCTGGTGCTGCTGGACATGATGATGCCTGAAATGGACGGCATTGAAGCTTGCAGTATTGTGCAGGAATATGAGCATTTAAAAGATATCCCGATTATTATGGTAACGGCAGTAGGCGATTCCAAAAAATTGGCCGAAGCTCTGGATGTGGGAGCCGTCGATTATGTCACGAAGCCGATCAACAAGGTAGAGCTAATGGCGCGAATCCGGTCTGCTTTGCGTCTCAAACAGGAGAAGGACTGGCATAAGGATCGGGATCAGCGAATTCAGGATGAGTTGAAGCTGGCCGCGATGGTGCAGCAGGCGGTGCTTAGTCCTGCCATTCAGGACCCGGTGCTGCAAGTGAATGCGCTCTATCAGCCTTCCTTTGAACTGGCAGGGGATTTATATTCATGGTATCCGTTAGGGGAGGGGCGATATGCCATCATTTTGCTTGATATGATGGGGCATGGCATTTCTTCCTCGCTGTTCTGCATGTTCATTGCGTCTGTACTTAAGGATACGGTGACCACATATGTGGAGCCTGAGAAAGTCATACAAGAGCTGAATCGTCGTTTTAATCAACTGGATCTGGGCAAGCAGCTGGTACAGTATTATTTTACGGCGATTTATATGGTGATTGATACCCGTTCACGGCGAATTGACTATGTAAATGCGGGACATCCTCCCGGTTTGCTGTTCAACCAGGATGGCAGCATTACCAAATTTGACCGTGCATGTAGCCCGGTTGGTTTGTTTGATAAGATTGATGCAGAAATGCACACGATTCATTATGAAGGAACTGGACATATCGCTTTGTATACGGATGGCTTGCTGGAAGCGGTGGAAGGTGAATATGAGGAGCAGTTGGAGTATCTGACTGAGTGTCTACGTAAGTATGAGGATTGGAATGAAGAAGCGATGTTGGATGCATTTTTTCGTAATGAGGCGCCACAGGATCGCGATGATGATAAGTGCCTGATCTGGATTTCATTGAAAGAGGGAGAGAGCTTGCATGAAAATCAGAAATAAACTGCTGATCGGCTTTGGATCGCTTATGGCGATCCTCCTTGTGCTGACGCTAATCAGCTATGACCGTATGGGGAGCCTGAATGAGCAGCTGAATCAGGTTTACCAGGACCGATATGTGAAGGTCCGGAAAACAACGGCTATTCGCGGTCAGGTGAATGATATGGCCAAAGTTATGGCCAACCTGCTTTTAAATCCGGGCTCCTCCGTCGGCGAGGCCAAACGTGAGCTCGATGATATTTCCGCTACTGGAACGAAAGTGCTGGCAAGTCTGCAAACAAATTCAGGCACCAGTGAAGAGCAGCAGCAGGTTGATCGGGTAGCCGTCGCCTGGAATGAATTTCTAAGTTACGAACAAAGGTTAGTGTCCTTGCTGGGACAAGATCGCATTGATGAGGCTAACGCTTTCCGCAATAGTACTGGTTTGCCTGCTCAAGAGGAGGCAATGGACAGCATTAATGCCCTTGCCGTTTTTCAGGATCGGGAGATTGATAACGACATGAAGCAAGCCAATCGGGCCTATGAGGAATCTGTACAGATTACCACAATTCTGATGGCCGCCGGTCTGATCATGGGCTTACTGGTTATTTTGTGGGTGCTCCCAAGCATTGCCAAAGGTCTAAATATCGTTAATCTCATGATTAATGGTTTTGGCAAGGGAAAGTACAGGGCCATCAGCCGAATGAGTGTTGCCTCCAAAGATGAAATCGGTGAAGTCGCTCGTGTATTTCAACAAATGGCCGGGGATTTGGAAGAAAAGCGGAAATTCGAGCATTCCGTCCTTCAAACGCAGAAGGATCAAACTTGGCTTAATGCCAATACTGCTCGGGTGACTGAGCTGTTCCGCGGTGTGAATTCACTGGAGCAGGTTGCTCAGATGTTCATTAGTGAGTTTACGCCCATCTTGGGAGGCAGCTATGGAGCCATCTATTTGCAAGGAAAAGATGTAGAAGACAACCGTTTTAAGTTATACGGCTCCTATGCAAAGGTGACTGGCGAAAATTCGATTAGGGACGTTATCCATGTGGGCGAAGGATTGCTCGGACAATGTGTTCTGGATCGTAAGCCGATCTTGATTACAGAGGCTCCTGACGGATATTTGTCCATAGGCTCTGCCTTAGGAGAAAGTAAGCCAGTGGGAATTATGATCTTCCCTATTTTGTTCGAGGATGAGTGCATCGGTGCTATAGAAATAGCGTCACTGGATCGCTTCAGTGATCTGGAAACGAAGCTGTTTGCTCAATTAGTAGAGAGCTTGGGGATCATTCTGAACAATATCAAGGGACGGATGCGTGTAGAGCAATTGCTGCGCGAATCCCAGGCACTTACTGAGGAATTGCAATGCCAGTCCGAGGAGCTACAAACTCAGCAAGAGGAACTCAAGCGCTCCAACGAAAATTTGGAGGAGCAAACAGAGGAGCTCAAACGTTCAGAGGAATTGTTACAGCGTCAACAGGAAGAATTGGAGCATTTTAATACTGAACTGATCGCCAAAACTAGAGCGCTAGAAGAACAAGTTCGAGAAGTGGAAGAAAAGAACGACGAGATTGAACATGCACGAGCTCAGTTGGAACAACAGGCAATGCAGCTAGGAATCACAAGCAAATACAAATCCGAGTTTTTGGCCAATATGTCTCATGAGCTGCGTACTCCGCTAAATAGCTTGCTTATTCTTTCTCAGCTCTTGTCTGAGAACAAGGAAGGCAATCTCAAGCCAAAGCAGGTGGAATATGCACAAACCATTTATATGTCAGGCGCGGATTTGTTGAAAATGATTGATGAAATTCTAGATTTATCCAAAGTGGACGCTGGAAAAATGGATATTAACCATGAAGCGGTCCATTTGAAGGAACTGGAACTGTTTGTGGAGCAGAATTTTGCTCCGGTCGCAGCCAAACGTGAGCTTCAACTGCATACCGAAATCGAAGAGAACTTGCCAGATGCCATTATTAGTGACGGTTATCGTCTCAAACAAATTTTACGAAATCTGCTGTCTAATGCCTTCAAGTTCACCACGGAAGGTTCTATTCGTTTCAATGTATCTCGGGCAAACGGAGAGCAGCTTCCTGGTCTGCTAAATCCACGAAGATCCTATCTGGCTCTCGCTGTGCGTGATACGGGCATTGGGATTGCTTCCGATAAAACGGATCTGATCTTCGAAGCCTTCCAGCAGGTAGACGGTACAACCAGCCGGAAATACGGGGGAACAGGACTAGGTCTGTCGATCAGCCGCGAGCTTTCCAGATTGTTGGGCGGCGTTATTACGGTGGAATCCGAGCAGGGACAGGGCAGTTGCTTCACACTGTATTTGCCGGAACAAACACCAACGGCTGAGGATATGGATTCTCATTCGAGAGAGGAACTTAACGGTGCGGATGTGAATTCGGATTTTGAGAATGTCGCAGCCTCGGTAAAAACGGACCTTCCCATGATTATGCCTGCTAAAGGGTTGCCATTATATCAGATGCCTTCGAAAAACAAAGTGGAGGACATTATACATCCGGGGGACGACCGAAACGAGATTACCTCGCAGGATAAAGTGCTGCTGATTATTGAGGATGATATTAATTTTGCTAATATTTTGTACGATATGGCCCGTAGCCGGGGCTTTAAGGCACTGATCGCTCTCCAAGGAGACGATGGGCTCAACATGGCTCAGTCTTATTTGCCGGATGCTATTATATTAGATATTCAATTACCTGTGATGGATGGCTGGTCCATTTTGGGCGAGCTGAAAGGAAATTCATCGACACGTCATATTCCAGTGCATGTTATTTCGGTCATAGATGATGTGAAGCAGGGCTTAATGATGGGCGCGATTGCCTATCTCAAAAAGCCTTCCTCGAAGGAAAGTCTGGATAAGACATTTTCACATATAAAATCGTATACGGACCAAATGGTCAAACGTCTCCTTGTGGTTGAAGATGATGACAATCAGCGTAAATCCATTATTGAGCTGATCGATCATGATGATGTTGCCATTACGGCGGTATCGACAGGTCAGGAAGCACTGAATGAGCTGGCTACCCAGCGGTATGACTGCATGGTACTGGATCTGATGCTGAGCGACATGACTGGTTTTGAACTGCTGGATCGTATTCGAGAGAACGAGCAGCTAACTGATCTGCCGATCATTATTTATACAGGCAAAGATCTGGATAGCAAAGAAGAAACGCAACTTCGCAAATATGCAGAGTCTATTATTATTAAGGATGTTAAATCGCCGGAACGGCTTTTAGACGAAACAACGTTGTTCTTGCATCGTGTAGAGGCGAATCTTCCTGAGGATAAACGCAAAATTTTGCAGAAGCTATACAACAAGGAAGAGCTGTTTGAAGGTAAAAAAATATTGTTGGTAGACGATGATATTCGCAATGTATTTGCTCTGTCCAGCGTGCTGGAAAGCTATCGTATGGAGGTTACCTTTGCGGAAAATGGAAGAGAAGCACTGGAACTGCTGGAACAGACACCTGATTTTGATCTGGTGCTGATGGATATGATGATGCCGGAAATGGATGGATATGAAGCGATGCGACGTATCCGGCTAATGCCACAATTCGAGAAGTTGCCTATTATTGCCCTGACAGCCAAGGCCATGAAGGATGATCGTTCCAAGTGTATTGAGGCAGGCGCTTCCGATTATGTAAAAAAACCGATTCAAACCGAACAGCTTTTATCATTAATGCGGGTGTGGTTGTATTCGTAACCCAAAAAAATGGGTAATATAAATCGACACATGATTGGAGCGGCACAGGCAAAACCTATTTAGGAATTGGAGAGAGATTATGACATCTAAGGATATGTCGGATAATGCTGCTAATGAAGTGAAATCGAATGATACTGAGCGGGAATTGATTGAGATTGAGCTGTTGCTGGAAGGTATACATCGGCTGTACGGCTACGATTTTCGTAACTACGCTCTGCCATCGATTAAGCGGCGTGTTTATTATCATGCGCAGTCCGAGAATGTAAGCACGATATCAGGACTTCTGGAGAAGGTGCTGCATGATCGCAGCGCCTTCGATAGACTGGTACAAAGCCTTTCCATTCCGGTGACCGAGATGTTCCGTGACCCGGAGCTGTTTCTGAATTTCAGGCAGAAAATCATTCCTATTTTGCGAACGTATCCGTACATTCGAATATGGCATGCAGGTTGCTCCACTGGTGAGGAAGTATATTCTATGGCGATCTTGCTGCATGAAGAAGGCTTATATGATAAGGCCCGCATTTATGCGACGGATATGAATAACCTATCTTTACAGCAGGCGAAGGAAGGCGTATACGGGATTGACCGAATGAAGCTGTATACCAAAAATTATTTGGAGTCCGGGGGCACACAATCGTTCTCTGAATATTATACAGCCAAGTATGATTCAGTGATGTTTCATCCTTTTCTACGGAAAAATATTATTTTTGCGGAGCACAACTTAGCGACTGACCGGTCCTTTAACGAGTTCAATGTTATTTTTTGCCGGAATGTCATGATCTATTTTAACGACGAACTTCGCAACCACGTGCATGGGTTGTTTTATGATAGCTTGAGTCATTTTGGTGTGTTGGTGCTTGGGGCCAAGGAATCCATACACTTTACCGATTATAGTGATTCCTACGAGCCGCTGGACCGGATAGAAAAAATTTACCGGAAGATTAAATAGAGATGCATAGGAGGATTCCATGGGGCTTCATGAACCGATTCATATATTGCTGGTAGATGACAGACCTGAGAACCTGCTCGCTCTTGAGGCGGTGCTGGAGAGTGAACAATATAATTTGGTAAAGGCCACATCCGGGGAAGAAGCGCTGCGATGTCTATTAAAAGATGAATTTGCAATCGTAGTCCTCGATGTGCAGATGCCGGGTATGGATGGAATTGAGACCGCAAAGTTAATCAAGGCCAGAGAGAAAACGAAGGATATTCCGATTATCTTTATTTCAGCTAACAGCAAGGAAGCGGAGCATTTATTTGCGGGGTATTCAGCGGGCGGTATTGATTATATGGTGAAGCCGTTCATCCCGCAAATTCTCAAGTCCAAAATTGAAGGCTTCGTGCAAATGTATCTGACAAACAAGCGCTTGAAGACACAGTCCATGCTGCTTCATCAGAAGACCCAGCAGCTGGAGAAGATGAACAGCGAACTGATTGCCGCCAAGGAGGCAGCAGAGATTGCTGCCAATGCCAAAACGGAATTTCTGGCGATGATGAGCCATGAGATCCGCACACCTATGAACGGCGTCATTGGCATGATTGATTTGCTGATGGAGACGGAGTTGCAAAGTGACCAACAGGAATATGCCGATATCATCCGTCGTAGTGCAGACGCGCTGGTAGCAGTCATTAATGATATTCTGGACTTCACTAAGCTGGAGTCAGGCAAAATGGAGGTAGAGGAATATCCTTTTGATCTGGTTTCCTGTATCAAGGAAGTTTTCAGCCTATTTACGGTAGAGGTGAACCGAAAGAACTTGGAACTGGTTTATTTCCTCGATGAACAGATGCCTCCTGTGTTATATGGAGATATGGGAAGATTGCGTCAAGTATTGATTAACCTGGTATCCAATGCCGTCAAATTTACAGACCGGGGCGGGGTGTATGTCTTCGCATCTGTCAAAGAGCAAAGCGACAATGGACTTACGGTTGAGTTTTCTGTGAAGGATACAGGCATTGGTATTGATCCCACTAAGGTTGGAGGGCTGTTTCAGCCCTTTTCCCAACTGGATTCTTCAATGACGCGTAAATATGGTGGTACCGGGTTAGGACTCGCCATTTGTAAAACCTTAGTGAATATGATGGGCGGAGATATCCGTGTAGATACGAGCGGAGAACAGGGCGTGACGTTTCATTTTACAATGAAGCTTGGCTTTGCTCAGGAAAATGAACTGGAGGGGGAGTCCAGCCACGATTGGGAAATTCCACATCAGGAATCTCCAAGCCGTAAACCTGTACTGGTCGTAGATGATCATCCGATTAACCAGAAGCTGATGGTAAATATACTGGATAAGCTCGGTTTAGCTTCAGATGTGGCAGCAGATGGGCAACAGGCGCTTGATATGGTCATGGCGAATCAGGACTATGACTATATCTTTATGGACTTACAGATGCCTGTGATGGACGGTCTAGAGTGTACGGGTAGAGTGCGTGAGCAATTGGCGGGAAGATCCCAACCTGCCATTATCGCCATGACGGCTAACGTCATGGAGGGTATTCAGCCTCGATGTATTGAAGCTGGGATGAATGATTATATTAGTAAGCCCGTTAAAATCAGTAGTGTCAAACAGGCGTTGCTACGGCATTCTCCAGACCATTTTCCAATGCAGTCGGGTAAAGATCAAATCAATGAAGCTTAGATGGTGGTATTTGGTAGTGTTTAAAAAGTTATACCGTGATTCAAATGCTCGTATAATGGGTTAGTATGTAGGGAAATCTTTTTTCGGGAGAGTAGGCCTATGAATACAAATAAAAATGAGAAGTTTAATGCAATTACAGAAACAACCGATGGCGTAAATACCGTTTATCTGAGTGGAGAGTTGGATCTTTCAGTAGCACCTGATTTTCGTCTGGTGATGGAGCCTTTGGTGGGGGAGTCCAGCCAAGATTTGATTATTAACTTGAGAGACCTTAAATACATTGACAGCACGGGTATTGGTATCTTGTTATCCATTTTAAAAGCAAGGCATGGGATGGAGTCTCGCTTTGCTGTTCAAGAGGTACCGCCTCAAATTCAAAAGCTGTTTGATATGACCGGTATTGCCAAATTCTTTGTCCCCCAGGAGAATTCCCAATAGGAAAGGAAAGAAAAAGAAATGAATGCTCAAATTCAAAAAGTAGTTCTTAATTTGCCGGCAACTGCTGACTTTGTTGATATTGTAAGATTAAATTTATACGGTATTGCCGCGAAAATGGGATTCTCTTATGAGGATATTGAAGACATGAAAGTGGCTGTATCGGAAGCCTGTAATAACTCTGTCCTTTATGCTTATGGTCATGAGGGGGGAGTCGTGGAAGTAATATTCGAATTTGATGAAGTTTCGTTGTCCATTCGTGTCAAAGATGAAGGGGAGAGCTTTGAACGTGTGGAGGACCCGTCCCGCATCGCATCCTTGCATGACAAGGAGTTGAATGATGCGCAGATAGGCGGATTAGGCTTTTATCTCATGCAGGCGCTTATGGACGATGTCCATATCTTGAATGAGACAGGAAAAGGCACCGAAGTGGTGCTTGTAAAGCGACTGACCAGAAGTGAGGAAAGAGTATGAATGAAAAGGTAACTCCCCCGGAGTCGATGGATGAAGCCGTTGGTCTAATCTGGGAGTACCAGCAAACAAAAGATAACGAGATTGCTACCGTGCTGATCCGTAAGTATGAGCCGATGGTCAAGATGGCTGCCGGGAAGATCTCCCGTAACCGTCCGGACTTATACGAGGATTTATATCAGACCGGTCAGATGGCTTTGATACGTCTGCTTCAGCAATACGATATCAGCTTGGGTATCCCATTTGAACCGTACGCTATGAAAAGTATGCTGGGACATATGAAAAATTATTTGCGCGACAAATCCTGGTACATCCAGGTTCCTCGCCGCATTAAGGAAAAGGGTGCGCTTGTTCAACATGCTATTGATGAACTGACCGTTAAATTGGAACGCTCACCTAATGTGGACGAGATTGCGACCTATTTGGATCTTACCGTGGAAGAAACGATTGAGGTGCTTGCTGGCCGTGAGTGCTATCACTATGTTTCACTGGACTCGCCTTTATCCCAGGAAGAGAGTGCAGCTACGTTAGGCGAGCTCATTAGCTCGGATGCTAACGATTATGACACTGTGGAAAAACGAATGGATTTGCAGCAGGCTTTAAGCCAACTGAAGGAGCAGGAACAAAAGGTGCTTCTTCTGGCATTTCAGGACGGTCAATCTCAACGTGCGATTGCACAGACGTTGGGCGTATCGCAGATGAGCGTTTCCCGTATTCAGAAGCGGGCAACGGAAAAGCTGAAGCAGATTATGTCTAATTCCTCTATTTCATGAGTAGATGGCAGATTATATGGCTTAAAATATTTGACGTCACATCGTAAGGACACGTTATTCCGATATGGGAAGCGTGTCCTTTTTATAAAGCGAAAAAGGTTGGGAGGAAGGTTGGAATCCATGGCAGCATTTGAACAGATTTCTTCCTTTCGTGGAGGATGGGAATGGTGGGACATCAGTGCTGGGAATTGGCAAGATTCGGTCATACAGCACTTGAAGGAGAAGCTCCCAGAAGCCTCAGAATGGCTGGACAAGGTAGAGGACATTCCATCCAGCTTTATATCTGTGCGCTTTCCAGATGGCAATCAGTCCTTAATGTACGGGTCGCTGATCTACTCTGTTCAGGAGGAGATCGACAGTCAGCGCAATTGCAACAAGTTTTATTTTCTGGTCCTAAATCAGAAGTTAGTGACGTTAAATTTGGATCAAAATACCCGTGAAATTATGCACACAGCGGAACGTCAAAAAATGCTGGAACAGTGTGAGGATGCAGCTGACGGCATGTTTGTATTGGCGAGAGCCGTGCTTCATTATTTTCATACAGGTATGGATAAGTTCGAGATCAACCTGAGAAGACTGGAAGAGGACATGGAAAAAAGGAATGCTCGGACGCTGATGGATTCTATATTGAATGCACGTTTCGAGCTGTTGTATTGGAGCAATATGTTCATTCCTTTTTCAGAGCTGGTAACGGCTTCTCGGGAGGCATATCTGGATAAGCTGGAGGAGAATCGCTTTTTTAAGCAGTTACTTTACCGTGTTACTCGGATGGAAGGACTTTTCCTGCATTATGAAAAGGAAATCGACACATTGATCTCCATTGACGACGCCATTTCTGCATTTAGGGGGAATGAGATTACAAAGACGCTCACCATTGTCACCGCCGTATTTACACCAGCAACTGTAGTGGGCGCTATATGGGGCATGAACTTTGAAAATCTGCCTTGGATTAAAACAGGCTGGGGTTTTACCACCGTGATTATTGCCACATTGCTAAGTATGGCGGGAATGTACGGCTGGCTGATGATGAAGGGGTGGACAGGAGACTTATTGAAAGCTAACAAGCGCAACAAATTGTAGCGACTGACTACAGCTGTTACAATTTACAAATAAAAAACGATCCATCGTAACTGGAGGCTCTTTGAGGAGTCTATTACTGGTTACGATGGATCGTTTTTAAATGAGATAGGGACAATTACTTAGTACCTTGGCTCATTTTGATATATCCTAATAATTCGGCGATGAAATCTCCGATGACCGGAAGATTTAATTGTACCAGGAAACTGAGCAACCAAGCGAGCAAGGCGAGTATGACCACTGTACCCAGCGTAAGGCCGAGACCACGTGCAATCCCTGCGGTCAGATTGCTCATAATTCTTCTTTTAGTGCTGGAGTAGTTCTCCAGAATATCTTTGAACTCTGCTCTTTCGAGCGTATCTGCTATTTGATCTAAGCGTTTGTTAAGCCGCTTGACCTCATGGCGCAGCTCAAAAGGATGCTCATTTACATCAAAGTCTCTCTCCTGATCATGCGTTTTAACATGATCAGGAGTAGAAGAAGCCTGCTTGGATGAAACCTCATCTGGCTGATCTTGAGCCTGTAGGGGATGAAAGGTTCTTTTGTTGTTCGCGGTAAGATCATCTCCATAGGAGTTTGGCTTGCTCATTGTCATCCCAGCCTTTCTATCATTTAAAAACAGCCAGCTTCTTGCATGCTGGCTGTTCAGTATCTAGGGCTTATTTTTTTGTCATCTGAATGTGTAACTATTAGGAATTAGCATTCAATTGTTTCTGTGTATCCTTGGCCGCCTGAGCCGTTGCATCCATAACTTCTTTATCCGCTTTGGCCGCTTCATTAGCGACATCGGCAGAAGCTTTAGTTACGCTGGAAACGATATTGTCTTTGCTCTCGGATACCGTTTTGGCTACATCTGCTGTTTTGGTGGAAACGGTTTTGGCCAAATCTGTTGCTTTGCTGCTAACTACAGATGCCACGTCCTTTGTTTTATCGGAGACAACTGTAATTTTATCAGACAGATCACTACGCAAATCACGACCCGGCTTCGGCGCGAACAGCAGGGCTGCGGCAGCACCAATCAAACCTCCAATAAATAAACCTTTTGCAAAACCTGAAGTACCTGTCATATTTTGATTGTCAATGTTACTCATGTTATATCACTCCTCTTATAGAATAAAAAATATATATAAATGTTAGGTAGCCCTTCTTAATAGCCTGGACACAAGTCCGAGCAAGAACACGAACAATGCGGTTCCGAGTATGGCTGGAATGACTGCAAAATCTCCGATGACCGGGCCCCAGTCTCCCAATAGCATGACACCTAGCCAAGCTCCTACAAATCCAGCAATCATAGAGCCCGCAATGCCGCCAGGCATTTCATGACCAGCCAGTGCATCGCCAATCAATCCAATAATAATAGCCATTATAATACTTAGTACAATTCCCCACACAAGGATCGCCTCCCTTATCCTAAGTTCACAAAATCATAACGTTTTTGATGAATGCTGAGCTTCGATATTGCTGTGCCTTGCTTACTTCGTATATAAACGTCGTGACCCGGAGTGAAACAAAAAGCCGTCTCGGACATTTACCGGTGGGGAGTGGAAGGAAGCTGCATACGCGCTCGCCAATAGATCACAGGAACGGTAAACACCAGCCAAATAATACCTGCAATATAGCCACCCACAATATCTGTAGGAAAGTGAACGCCTAGATATACGCGGCTTAATCCAATCAAGAGAATCAGTAGTGCACCAAGAACGCACGGAAGAAAGAGCGAACGCCCACGAATCTTTCGTTCTATGGCCCAAATGGCAAATATCATTCCGTAAAATCCCATGGAAATCATCGCATGACCGCTGGGAAAACTGTAGCCCCCGGCTTCAACCAAATGTTGAAGTGACGGGCGTTCCCGTTGCAAAATTTCTTTAATGAGCGTGTTCAGCACCCACATCGCCGTAAAGCTGCTTAGGATCGCAAAGGAATAAGCTTTTGAGCGAAGACTGACCCAACACAAGGTGGCAGCACCGAGGGCGATGATCAGCGACATGCGGAATGAACCGAAAGATGTAATGAATATAGCGATGGTTAACAGTTGGTAACGAGCAGCTGCTGTGTCTGGAAAAACGACATTCTGTATGCGTTCATCCCAATATAGAAAAGGAGCTGTGCCAATCCATTTCACAGAGTAGGCGATGAGCAGCAACACAGCGATCATGATAATAGATGCATACAGACTACGACGCAAATAGCTTGGTAGGAACCGGGATGATTGGGGTTCATGGGATAGCATATGTAATAAATCTCCTCCTTATGGCTGTGATAGATTCAATTTTTCGTACTATTAACTTAACTAATAATGAACTTAAGAGCAAAACCCGACGGAGACGACAGGCTGATTGAGGCATTTGAGCCCGGGGTAAAGGGATCGTATCACAGCGTTTGTAAATGCCAGGGCCGGAAGTGGGATAGTCATCACAAAGCAAGGCTGCTTTACGGAACTGGAATCCATGGAGGTGTTAAGGATGATTAAAATAGTGACATCGGCAGAAAGACATACCTCAAATAAAGGATGGATTCATAGTGAGTTTAGCTTTTCATTTGCCGATTATGAAGATCCGAGCAATGCCCATTTTGGTTGTATGCTAGCCCATAATGATAACGAGCTTGAACCGCAGCAAGGCTTCAAAAGACATCCGCATCACGATTTGGAAATCGTCACCTATGTAATTGAAGGCCAACTGCATCATAGCGACAGCTTGGGACATGAGCAGGATTTAAAAAGCGGCTCGATCCAGGTTCTGAGTGCAGGCACCGGAATTGAACATGAAGAGCGAAATACTGGGGATGAAAGACCGGTCCGCTTTTTGCAAATGTGGTTTTTACCCGAGAGCCCTGGCATTCAGCCTTCTTATCAGGTGCAAAGATTCAAGCACAGTGAACGCCTAAATCGGCTTCAGCCTGTTGTGTCTGGTTCAGAAGTGGAGGGAGCATTATCTATCGCGCAGGATATAAATCTGTATCTGAGCAGATTGGAAAAAGGCCAGCAGCTTGAATATCCGCAGCAAGAGGAGCGCCGCACCCACATTTATGTAGTTAGCGGTCATGTGGAAGTTACGTGCCAGGATGGAGATTTTCAGTTAGGGCCTGGTGATGCTGCACGAATTCAAAAAAGCTGTACATTAAAGATACGAGCTACAGGTAATGAGGATATATCTGAATTGGTGTTAGCGGATTTGCCTTGAAGCATCCTGAGTGAGTGAAGAAGTGTATGAAAATGCGCATATGCAATCAAAAAAATAAAGCTCGTATCCCGGTGCACGTCTATTGAGACGAGCGCAGATACGAGCTTTATTTACGCTGACAGGGCCACTGCCATAAAGGCTGTTGCTCATGATGATAGGATGTAAGACAGCTAAGTTGTCTTCCTATAAGCTAATTCAGGAGGATTTGCGTAATCTGCCCAGTTCAGAAACAATAGCTTCAACCTCTGAAATGCTCAGGTTAGGCTTGCTTATCACCATATCATAGACATCATGGATGTCCTCGTATTGCTCCAGCGAGAAAGCGGATGCCTGCATAGCAGCACCACTCGCCATACGGAGCTTGGTTTTAATACCCTCAATCATATACTCAATGTTGGCATGAGACGGTACAGACAAATCCATCGTTAATTTTCCATCCTTTCATAACAGGGGAAGTTGCCTGTATTGTATCATGTTTTTGTTGTAGAATGTACTGAAAGCCAGATTACCGATATACAACCGAACCAAGGAGGTGCGACAAAGTTGTCTTTGTATAATCGAACTTCTGCACCCGGCCGCTCGTCCTTAGAACATAATGTAAAGAAAACAGATAGAGATGGACTCGCGCCATTTTTTCGAGAAATTCATCATCAGCATGCTATAGATAAGTTGACTTTTGTTTGCATCGGTACGGATCGCTCGTCGGGTGATTCACTCGGGCCACTGGTAGGCACCATGCTCAAGGAGCAAGGCTTTCCGCACGTGATTGGCACAATGACGGAGCCCTGTGATGCAGATCATCTGGTTTCATACTTGGAGTGCATTCCCCAAGATCATCATGTGATCGCCATAGATGCATGTCTTGGACAGCACGGCTCAACGGGAATGTTTCTTATTGCGCGTGAACCGCTAACCCCTGCGCGATCGGTGGGGCTGGCTCTGCCGTCTGTTGGTCATTATAGTGTTGCAGCGATTGTGAATGAGCGCAGTCCCAAACCCTATTGGACACTCCAAATGACGTCGCTTCACGTGGTCATGACAATGGCTGCGCATATTGCTAATGCGGCGGCTTATGAATTTGGTTTGAAAACAGCTTCGCAAGATTTTCCAGAGGGTTACCGTTTCAGATATTGATGGTCTGCTTAATAATATACATCAGCATGTTCTACTCACTAATATATTCAGCTCCAATAGATTATATACAGAGAAGGAAGGGTTCCATATGGAAAAGGTATTATGCGAAGGAACGACGATCTGCTATGCCGAACAGGGAAAAGGAGATCCGATCATTTTATTGCACGGTTTTTGCGGAAGCTCCTCCTATTGGGATGAGGTTGTTCCATTGCTGTCCCAAAGCTATCGTTGTATTGTTCCAGACTTGCGTGGACATGGACGCAGCGATGCTCCACTAGGAGCCTATACGATTGATCAAATGGCAGATGATGTGCTTAAACTTCAAGAACAATTGGACATCCCTCAGGCTGCCTGGTTTGGTCACTCCCTAGGAGGCTATCTAGCCCTTTCGGCAGTGCAGAGACATGCAGAGCGCCTTACAGCCTTTGGACTGATTCATTCCACAGCTTATGCAGATACAGACGAAGGTAAAGAAAAGCGGAATAAGGCTGTATCCACCATCCAAACGGAGGGGATTACCAAATTTGTAGATGGACTCGTACCGGGACTGTTTGCTCCTGATCATGTGGAGTCGATGTCCAGCCAATTACTTAAAGTCAAAGAAATTGGCTACAAAACACCTCCGCAAGGAGCTGTAGGAGCATCATTGGCTATGCGCGAGCGTCCTGACCGACGGGATGTGTTGTCAGCTTCTGCCTTGCCAGCCCTTTTAGTAGCGGGGGAGCAGGATCAGGCGATTCCTCCAGCGCGGACGTTTACAACAGATCGGGCCGGAGTAACTCAGGTTACCCTACCGGAAGCAGGTCACATGAGCCTGTTCGAGGCACCGGAGTTATTAGCGAACGCTATCTTGACATTTTTAGAGCAGAACTTAAAAAAATAGACTAAGGGAAGCCCAAAAAACCGGAACCGTCTGAGGCAATAATCAGAAGGTCCCGGTTTTTTGTGTAGTCAATTATTTTAAGGTGTGTAAGGTGTCTAATTTATGTTGCTTTTGTTAAAGGCAAACGCTGTCGGCAAACCGTCAATACTCTCCAAATTTTTCTCATAGGCATATCTTTTAAGTGCTTCTTCTCCCATCTGAATCGAAACTTCCTTCAGCTTTTCCCGTTCGCTCGTGTATGTCATAAAGGGAACCGCAAAACCACATGAATTCTGCACCATGTGAACGTCCACAACAATGATTTGTCTTGCACCGGGAAGCGGGTTGAAGAGAGGGTACAGTTCATTCCATTGCTTAGTATCGGGCAGCGTGACGGTACCAGTACCATAGAGCTTTAGTACACTGGGAGCGCCCTCAAATGCACAAAACATGATTGTTACCCGTCCGTTCTCGATAATGTGGGCGCTTGTCTCGTTGCCGCTTCCCGCCAAGTCGAGATAGGCTACCCTTTGGTCCGATAGAATACGAAAGGAATCATATCCCTTGGGGGAAAGGTTAACGTGCCCTGTCTTGGATAGCGGTGCTGATCCTACAAAGAAAATGTGCTGCCGCTGTATAAACTCTTGATGTTCCGGTAATATCGAGCTAAATTGTTTACCCAAACTCCATCATCCTTTCTCACAAAAATATTCATATAAATTTTGTTTCTAAAGAAAATAATTATTATAAATAATTTTATGGAATGTTTAAATATACTGATTGATTTTTTGTTTCGTATGAAACAAAAATATCACAACACTAACGAAGAAGCAATATTGATTAAAAAAAAACGTCATTCGCTAGTCAAATGATCTGCTACAAAGTGCTGTACCGTAGGAATTCACTGCCATACGTGAGCATTCTGACTTCCTGATCATTGATGTTGTTAACTGAGGGTGAAGGTTATAAGTGGTATTTCTGCATGGTAGGGCATTTGGCTTTTAGACAAGGATGTCTTACAATCAGAAGGGACAGGGTTCCTGGTTGTCTAGGCATCGGAATGAAAGGAAGGGAACGGCTTGCTTAGAAAAGATTATTTGCTCAGTATGATGGAAGAATTGACATCGGCAGTAGCATCGGTGCTCGGTCTAAGGCGTGAAAATAAACACGTCGAAGCGCTGAAACAACTAGATGACCTGCTCAACAAGCAGTTTCGTCTTCGTTCAGATTTGCTCAGACGATTGCCGCCGGAACAAATTATTGAGCTTTTCCGATTGGGCCCTGGAATTGAAGCGGACAAGCTCCAGCAGGTGGCTCGCATTTTGGAAGAAGAAGCCGTGATTTACCTGGAAACCAGCAGAACAGACGAGGGCATACGAATCTTGATGAAATCTCTTCATTTATATTTGTACAGCGATACGAATGGCGCGACTCGTGATCTGCAGGTCCTGCCTGAACGAATAGCGTGTATCGTGAAACTGGTGCGTGAATATGAGCTTCCCCCTGAAACCAGCAAACTGTTGGCTGTTCATTACGAGCGAGAAAACAGGCTGGACGAAGCAGCCGATGTCTGGTTTGGATTGGCATGGGAGCAGCCAGAGCTTCTAGCGGAAGCGGAGGCGTTTTATAGTCAATTACTGGATAAGACCAATGCAGAGCTGGAGCTGGGTGGAATTTCACGCCAGGAAGTCACCGAGGGTTTGACTGAGATCACCCAATTACATGAAAGAAAGTGAGATGTACCTTTTGGATTCACTGCGCGAACTTATATACCAATTGACCACGGGAGGATCCCTCATAACAGCGACGCTGAGTCAGCTTCGCAAACGGGAGGATGCTTCTTTTACTAAAGTGCAAATCAAACCTGTAGAATTGAAAAACAAGCTGCATTACCAGTTTGCTTTTCATTATAGCAACAAAGTCATTCATGAAAATCTGACCCCTGACGAAGCTAATGAGCGTATGACTGCCTTGTTTGAGGACACGTTCCGCCAAGGACTTTTATGCGCCAAGGATGCAGACTACCAAGTGCTGATCAGTAAAAAATATAAAGTATCCATTCTGACAAAGTCACCGAGCAAAAGTAAAGCCGACCTGTCTCATAATCGCAAAAAGCAATATGTGCTCGAAGAAGGGGAACGAATTCCTTTCCTGATTGAGCTGGGGATAATGAATGAGGATGGTAAGGTACTGGCCCGCAAGTATGATAAGTTTCGTCAAATTAACCGGTTTCTCGAAATGGTGCAGGATGTATTGCCTAGCCTTCCGGTAGGCCGCCCATTGACGATTGTGGATTTTGGCTGTGGCAAATCGTATTTGACCTTTGCGCTGTATCACTATTTGGCTGTACAGCAAAAGCGACCATTGCAGATCGTTGGTTTGGACTTGAAGGCAGATGTCATTGAAACCTGTAATGTTCTGGCTCAAAAGCTGCAATATCGACAGTTGGAGTTTCTGGTCGGTGATATCGCAGACTATAACGAACTGGAACAGGTGGATATGGTTGTTACCTTGCACGCTTGTGATACAGCAACGGATGCGGCGCTGGAAAAGGCCGTCCGCTGGGGAGCTTCCGTCATTTTGTCGGTTCCGTGTTGCCAGCATGAGCTGTTCAGCCAACTGGAAAATCCGGTATTGGAGCCGTTGCTTTCCCATGGTATTTTAAAGGAGCGTTTTTCTGCACTGGCAACAGATGGAATCCGGGCCAAACTGCTGGATATGATGGGATATCGGACACAGCTGTTGGAATTTATCGACATGGAGCATACACCTAAAAACATTCTGATTCGTGCCGTCAAAGGGCAGGCGGGAGAACAATCCGTTCTGTGGCGTGAATACACAGCATTTCGGGATTTTATTCATGCTGATCCTTATTTGGAACGCGCTTGTGCGGATTTGCTTCCCGAAGGAGCAGGGAAAAAGCAGACACACAGCTAGGAATATAGTAAAAGTGGAGCCACTGCGGGGTGGCTCCACTTTTTTTGTAGTTCACAGTTCATAGTTGCAGTACGCAAACATCTATCCACCATAGGCATTTCTAAAAGCGGTGCACAAAACATCGCGATCCACCTTCCACAATGCCGCAAGCTCTTCGCTGACATCTTCGTCCCACCAGTCGCATAGTAGTTTGCGGTTACTATGGTTTTCCGCAATCCAGATAAGGTGTCCGACGACCTTGCGGCAGTATAGCTCCTCGCCCTGCTTGACCAGATCAGGAGCAATGTGAACAGGCAGACGTTTGCAGGTTCGATACAACTCTTTGGTACATGCGCGGCGGATACCACGAGCCGTGGGTAAACGGGATTGTGAATTGTCATGTTTAGGGAATTTGCCGGGAGGCATATTGTACCCCCTCCTCTCTCTCTCAACTTATGCGGGCAGAGGGGGCGGGGTCACTGACCTCCCTATTTGGGGGAAGTGGCGACTTGTTCTGCCGCTGTGATACACTAATGAAAATAGAGAAACAGGCAGGGAGTGGGAAGAGAAGTGGACCAAATATCTAGTATCATTAATTATTTGTTTGAGATCATTCGTAGTCTTGGGTATTTTGGTATTATGCTAGGCTTGATGGTGGAGGTCATTCCAAGCGAAATTGTCCTCGCTTATGGTGGCTTTTTGGTATCCTCGGGTCATATTAATTTTTTTGGCGCAGTCGTTTTTGGAACGATTGGCGGGGTGCTGGCCCAGCTATTCATTTACTGGATTGGGCGCTATGGCGGCAGACCGGTATTAGATAAGTATGGGAAATATATACTTATCAAAAAAAGTCATGTCGACCATGCTGAAGCCTGGTTTAACAAATACGGCACAGGGGTCATTTTCACAGCTCGCTTTATTCCTGTTGTGCGTCATGCCATCTCAATCCCTGCCGGGTTGGCTCGAATGAACGTATGGCGCTTTACTATTTTGACAACGCTAGCGATTATACCTTGGTCTGTTTTGTTTATATATTTAGGTATGCTGCTAGGAGACAAGTGGGAGCAAATTGACGAAGTGGCAGCACCTTACATCAAACCGATTTTGCTGGTTGCCCTTGCACTCTTGATCATTTATTTTGTTATCAAATGGATTTTGTCCAAAAACAAAAAAGGAAGTGTATAACATGAGCCGTACTAATGTATCGCAATACTTCGGAAAGGGCTTAAGCCCTGAACAGTTTATGGAGGGCATGGAAAAGAACAAAGAAGCCTTCCGCTCTGGGTACGATCAGTTTGTATGGAATCGCGAAGAGGATCGAGAGTATTTTGAAAGCTTGAACCATCGGGATGATCTGCGCGTGCTTATTTTGGCTGCCGACTGGTGTGGGGACGTGGTGCGCAATGTGCCAGTTGTGTTCCGCGCGCTGGAGAATAGCGGGATTCCGACCGAAGTATTAATCTTGGAAAACCATCAGGCGCTGATGGATGACTTCCTGACAATGGGCGGACGTGCTGTTCCGATTGTGATTTTTGCGGATACAGGAGGTCACGTACTTGGCCACTGGGGACCACGCCCTGCACATGTCCAACAAATTATGATCGGATTCAAACGTGAAAATCCAGATCGGGAAGCTGATGATTATCAAGAAAAAATCGCAGTTGCTCGTAAAGAAATGGCTGAAAAATATGGGGAGGGAACCGAGGTCCATCCTGTGATTGTTCAGGAATTACGCGAGCTGATCTCGGGATTTTAACTTATGACGTTATCTATTCGCAGCTTTAATCTCGGTCCTCTCCAAACCAATGCTTATTTGCTTCAAGGGGATGATCCGCAGCGCGCCGTTATTATTGATCCGGGGATGAATCCGGGTCCTTTGCTCAGAGCTATTGAGCCACTGACCATTGAAGCTATCCTGCTGACTCATGCCCATTTTGACCATATCGGAGGAGTAGAGGAGATTCGCAATACCAAAGGCTGCCCGGTTTATCTGCACGCCTTGGAGCAAGACTGGCTCACATCTCCTAAGCTGAATGGTTCCTTGATGTGGCCAGAGGCCTCCCCTCCAATCTCGACGGAACCCGCCGAATATGATTTGGCAGAAGGTCAGCAATTGAACCTGATCGGGCACACGTTCCGGGTTTTCCATACACCGGGCCATTCACCCGGAAGTGTCAGCTTTTTGTGCGGCAAAGATCTTTTTTCCGGGGACGTGCTATTCCGTCAGGGCGTCGGACGCACGGATCTGACGGGTGGCCGGGAACGGGATCTATACGATTCTATTCAGAACAAATTGTTTCCGCTCGGAGATGACGTTACAGTCTATTCCGGTCACGGTCCCAAAACGTCCATCGGTTATGAGAAAGCTAATAATCCGTATATCCGGTAAATGTGATGAACGTTTTCTGTAGGGGCAAAATCAAAGGTGTGACAGGTTTTGCCCCATTTCGACAACAAATTATAAATTATGTATAGACAAAGGTTTTTATTTTTGTTAACATAAATTTATTAAAGTTACATACTAAACTCGCGAAGCACGCAAGCTGTGGATGAATCCCGGTTTGCGTTCTTTTTTTTGCCCATTAAGAGGATAAAGAGGCATGAGGCCGTCAGATCACAAGGGGGAGCAAGAATGAAAAGAAAACATATATATGGGGTACAACGTGAGATTGGAGGTAGTTTCCGTGTTCCCAATATAATAGATATTGAAGATTCTGTGGTAGGTTCCGCGCCGAAGATCATAACTTGGAAAAAGGTGAAACGACGGGGCGGAATTTCTTCACAAAACTGGCATGTGAGGCTGAATGAACATAGGTTGGGACGTGGAGACGGTCGATTATGAAGATACATAGATGATATAGACAAGCTACTTTTTTTTTAGTAGACTTAGCAGATAAGTTCAGACAAACGGGGGGGCTAACGATGCATCATTTAGGAGCTAGAATTATGATCGTCGCGGATGCTTTTGAGCAGAATCTTCCTGTGGGCGAACATGGTTATATCATTGCTTACGACCGTAATGCGGACAATGCTTTTGACTATGTCATTCGCGTACCGAAGGTGAACCGCAATTTTTTTGTACCATCCGGGGACATCGAGCTGGAAGAGAGTATTCTCAAGCTGGAAGCCGAGCGGATTGAGCGTGAAGCGCTGATAGATTACGCCCTTGCTACTCATAATGAGAAACTGTTCAAGCATGTAATGAACGGTGGTCTTGATTCAGTAGAGACTGAAGAGGAAGAAGAAACCGCGGCAGAGTTGTTGTCACAGGCTGATTTTATCAGACAAGTCAATTTGCGTGCTTGGATATAGGAGTCGGCTACTGCCGACTCTTTTTAAAAATATATAATGGGCACAATCTCAGCTCCTATAGTTTTCTCGAAAGAGCACCGAGAGGTGCTTTTTTTATATTCTTTTAGCAGCATTTACCTCATTGATGTATAGTTTGCTTCTGTACCGCGTCAAAGATTGAATTGTAAAGGGTTCTATCCTATAATTAAAAACGTTATTTCGAAGTTCGGTGCAGCATTTTTTAATATCAGGATTTTGCAAAATTCGATTCCAGCCGCTCTGAAGTGCAATATATAGACGAACTAAACCATTTTGATCTATATCTTGCTCATTGGAAGTCGCTTATTGGATTTTTTGCAAAATCCTCATATACATGAGGAGGGTTTTGTATGAACATTTCCACGGAAGATGTCCGTCACGTAGCTAAGCTGTCCAGGTTGAATCTGACCGCGGCTGAGGAAGAAACGATGACAGGACAATTAAACGCCATACTCCATTATGCGGAGAAGCTGAATGAGCTGGATACGGAGCAGGTAAAACCGACCACTCATGTGCTGCACGTCAGCAATGTCATGCGAGACGACGAAGTTCGCGAGAGTTTGACACATGAGCAAGTGATGCGCAATGCACCTGAAGAAGAAGACGGACAGTTTAAGGTTCCTGCTGTTCTGGAATAGATCTCATATTTGAAAGGAGGATGCAAATTGAGCTTGTTCAATAACACATTGCCCGAGATACATAACAAGCTGCATCAAAAGGAAATTTCCGTGAGTGATCTGGTGGGACACGCTCTGGAGACGATTGGTGCGCGGGAAGACAAGATCAGAGCTTATATTACCGTTGACGAGGAACAGGCCCGTGCATCCGCACGTCAGCTGGATGATCAGCTGATTTCCGGAGAGGAAAGAGGGCTGTTGTTTGGCCTGCCGGTTGGTATTAAGGATAATATCGTGACAGAAGGGCTGCGTACAACATGTGGCAGTCAGTTTTTGAAAAATTTTGATCCCGTTTACGATGCCACAGTTGTTAGCAAGTTACGCGCAGCGCAAACCGTGACACTCGGTAAAATGAACATGGACGAATTCGCCATGGGAGGCTCTAACGAGAACTCCAGCTTTTTCCCTGCACGTAACCCTTGGGATTTAGAACGTGTTCCCGGCGGTTCCAGTGGCGGTTCGGCTGCGGCTGTTGCAGCGGGTGAGGCTTATTTCACGCTCGGTTCGGATACAGGTGGTTCCATTCGCCAGCCTGCTTCTTACTGCGGTGTAGTTGGCCTGAAACCAACCTATGGTCTAGTATCCCGTTTTGGACTGGTGGCTTTTGCCTCCTCTTTAGACCAAATTGGACCCATTACTAAAAATGTTCAGGATTCGGCCTATGTCCTGCAAGCCATTGCAGGTTATGACCAGAAGGACTCCACTTCTGCGAAGGTAGACATTCCTGATTACTTGAACGCTTTAACCGGGGATGTAAAAGGACTTCGTATCGCTGTGCCTAAAGAGTATCTTGGTGAGGGCGTAGATCCTCAGGTCAAGGAAAAGGTGCTGGATGCACTGAAAACGCTGGAAGGACTGGGTGCTGTTTGGGAAGAAGTGTCTCTCCCTCACACAGAATATGCGGTAGCTACATATTACCTGCTGGCTTCATCCGAAGCGTCATCCAATCTGGCCCGTTTTGACGGCGTGCGCTATGGTGTGCGTTCTGACAATCCGGACAATCTGCTTGATCTATACCATCAGTCCCGTACGCAGGGGTTTGGTCCCGAGGTGAAGCGTCGGATTATGCTGGGTACCTATGCACTCAGCTCCGGGTACTACGATGCCTATTATTTGAAAGCTCAAAAAGTGCGCACACTGATTAAACAGGATTTTGATCGTGTATTTGAACAATATGATGTGATTATCGGACCTACTGCACCGACAACTGCTTTCAAAATCGGCTCGCAAGTGGACGATCCATTAACAATGTATTTGAACGATATTTTGACGATTCCGGTAAGCTTGGCTGGTGTGCCAGCTATCAGCATTCCGTGTGGTCTTGCGGATGGAATGCCAGTCGGACTACAAATTATCGGAAAAGCCTTTGACGAGTCTTCCGTGTTACGCGTAGCTCATGCTTTTGAACAAAATACCGAATTTCACAAGCAGCGTCCGCAGCTGTAATTTGCCAAAAAGGAGGGAACCTATTCATGTCTACAACTACATCCAAATATGAGACGGTCATCGGACTTGAAGTGCACGTGGAATTGCATACGAAGTCTAAAATATTCTGTGGATGCTCGACATCCTTCGGAGCACCACCCAACTCTCATACATGTCCGGTCTGTCTCGGTCATCCAGGGGTGCTGCCGGTATTGAACCGTCAGGCCGTTGATTATGCGATGAAAGCAGCAATGGCGCTGAATTGCACCATTGCTGATGTGAGCAAATTTGACCGCAAGAACTATTTTTACCCCGATTCACCTAAGGCTTACCAAATCTCACAATACGATCAACCCATTGGCGAAAATGGCTGGATTGATATTGAAGTGAATGGTGAGACAAAGCGTATCGGTATTACTCGACTGCATCTGGAAGAGGACGCAGGCAAATTAACACATGTTGATGGTGGCTACGCATCTTTGGTCGATTTTAACCGGGTCGGCACACCATTGGTCGAGATCGTTTCGGAGCCGGAAATATCTTCGCCGGAAGAAGCGAAGGCCTATCTGGAAAAAATACGTGCCATTATGCAGTATTGTGACGTATCCGATGTGAAGATGGAGGAAGGATCACTTCGCTGCGACGCGAACATCAGTCTTCGTCCGCATGGACAAAAAGAGCTGGGAACTAAAGCGGAACTGAAAAACATGAACTCCTTCCGTGGCGTACAGCGCGGACTGGAATATGAACAGTTCCGGCAGGAGCAGACGCTGGACGAAGGCGGAACGATTGTACAGGAGACACGTCGTTGGGATGAAGCGCAAGGTAAAACTTTATCCATGCGTGGTAAGGAACAGGCCCATGACTATCGTTATTTCCCAGACCCGGATCTCGTTACACTGCATATAGATGAGGAATGGAAAGAACGCATCCGTGCTTCGATTCCTGAATTGCCTGACCAGCGTAAAGCACGCTACACTTCGGAATATGGATTACCTGAGTATGATGCCCAGGTGATTACGTCCTCCAAGCCATTGGCCGATTTGTTCGAGGATAGCCTTCAATTCACCAAGGATGCCAAAGCAGTATCCAACTGGATTATGGGGGATTTACTCGGTTATTTGAACAGTGCCGGTGTGGAGCTGTCGCAGGTTAAATTGACCGGACGGGGCTTGGGTGAAATGATCGGACTGCTGGAGAAGGGAACGATCAATAGCAAAATCGCTAAAACGGTCTTCAAGGAAATGCTGGAAAGTGATAAACTGCCACAGCAAATTGTTGAAGAAAAAGGGCTTGTACAAATCAGTGATGAGGGTGCAATCCTGACGATTGTCGAACAAGTTGTAGCAGCTAACCCGCAATCGGTCGAAGATTACAAAGCTGGCAAGCAAAAGGCCATCGGCTTCCTAGTCGGTCAAGTGATGAAGGAGAGCAAGGGGAAGGCAAACCCTGGGCTTGCTAATAAGTTGCTGACGGAAGTGCTGAACCGCTAATGGCATAGATTTGACAGGGGCTTGTCTTTTAGGGACAGGCCCCTTTTGCATAGACGCTGAGAACGATTAGCGCGAACAAGCTTTAGAATCCTGATGGCATTTTATGAGTTTCCTTAGGAGGGAAAACAGCATGATTACCCTATGTTCATTGGAAGATGATGATATCGTCAGTCAGATATGGCGTCTACAGCACGTTGCCTATAGGCTGGAAGCTGAGCTGATTGGGTTTGATGAGATTCCTCCACTGATGGATACATTGGATACGCTGAGAAGCTGTGGAGAGTCTTTTTATGGGTGGCTGGAGGACGGTGAATTGCTAGGAGCACTGGCTGTGCAGTCTGAGTCGCCCGATTCGCTTACCCTTACCCGTATGATGGTTCACCCGGATCATTTTCGTAAAGGCATTGCAGACTCTTTAATGAAGCATGTTTTGAATGAATATCAAAATATCCCGTTGTTTATCGTCTCTACAGGAACTTTAAATACTCCTGCGGTGACATTATACCGAAAACATGGCTTTCGCCCCGTATCTGCGGCCGAGGTCGCCCCAGGCGTGGAATTAACCACCTACCATCTGCATAGGGTGGAATAGCATTGAGATATCATTAAATTGGCATTAAAAATGCACATAAGCCCACAAATCGCGCACCCGGAGTGGGAAACACGACATAACCGGGAGGAGAGACTCGAATGAATAATCCGTGGATTATAGACGATTCACATATCATTTTACGGCTTTTACTGTCCATGCTTCTCGGTGGATTCATTGGCTTTGAACGCGAACGTTCCAATCACGCAGCTGGTTTGAGGACTCATATTATGGTCAGCCTTGGTTCGACGCTGATTATGCTACTCTCCATTTACGGCTTTGCCGATTTTATTAAAGAAGCTAATGTACGCATAGATCCCGCTCGTTTGGCTACGGCTGTGATCACTGGCGTAGGCTTTTTGGGTGCAGGGACGATTATGTTCACAGGTAAATCCATTACCGGACTAACGACTGCGGCTTCCATTTGGGTCGTGGCTGCTATTGGCCTTGGGGTGGGAGCAGGCTTTTATTTCCCGTCTATAGCGGCGACAGTGCTCGTATTTTTAAATTTATGGGTGTTTAACAAAGTTGAACTTCGGTATATGCGTGGACGCAAGCGTCATCTTATTACATTGTACGGATTGTCCTCTCACGGACTGCTGGAGCAGATTTCGACTTATTTAGAGCAAGAAAAAGTGGAAATACGTAAAATAATGATTAAAGAACATGAAAATGTCCCATTTCACGAATTACACCCAGATCGGCAGAGTATGGAGGTTTCCCTAGAGGTGCTGGCCCGTCATGATTTTAATCCTGTACGTATTGCAGCAGATTTACGACAATGGGAAGATATAGCTGCAGTCTCTGTTGAGTAATAGGGTACCTTTTTTTAACAGTTACTCTTAAATCTGATTGGGGTACTATGTAAGCATTGAAGTGTTTTTCAGAGGAACCACGCATGGGATTCAAAGGGGAGGATGGCATGAACTCGGAACAACCGTTACCGTCTGGAGAGGCTGGACAGCTACAAGCGTCGGAACAGCGGGAACAGCCCAGACAGGGGAAGCGTCTAAAATACGCTAAACTTCGCAAAGTGATTGCCATTATCATGGCGGCATTGTTACCCGGACTGGGACATCTTTTTTTAGGGCTGTTTATTAGGGGGCTTAGTTTTATTGTATTGCTCCTGCTAGATATTTTTGCGATGCTGTATGTTTCCTCTGACGGCTTGAGGATTAACATTCCATTACTTATTTTGCTTGGATTGTTCATACCCGTTTTATATTTTTATAATGTATATGATGTCTTACAGTCAGCAGATTACATGGTTCGCTATCGGCGTAAGCCAGATCGTTATATACGAATGGATGCTAGAGGCCAGCAAAGTAGTCCTTTTTATGCATGGGAGAGAGGCTTTGCTTTTGCTGTGCTGATGGTGGCAGGCGGTGGGCTTATGATTTTGTTTCGCATGAAACCTCGCTGGTTGAGTAATTTCTTTGAGGATTATGGATTCCTTACACTGGCCATTTTATTAATGATGATCGGTGTATTCCTTTTTCTAAGGGAAGCCTTTCTGACCTCTAAGCGTAAAAAGTTGAAAGAAAGAGGGTGAAGCTGGCGTGCACCGCAAAATAAGAGTCGGGCGCTACACCTCTTCGCTTCTGTTGATGGCTGTAGGCATTTTGCTTATTGTAGATGTGTTTCAAAATACTGAATATATGCTTCAGCTCCTCGTTTGGTGGCCCGTAATCTTTGTGCTTTGGGGACTGGAGTATCTGATTTTTTTTGCCGTGTACTATCGGAAAGAAGGCAAGTCTGACAACGGAAGGCGATTCAGACCTGACTTAAAGGGGATTCTGTCCGCTTTGGTAGTGGCAGCCTCGGTTTTTATCGTGACCCAGCAAAATCATTATATGTATCTGTGGAACCGTGTCAGCCTCAATCTGACGTCAGCCTCTATGGATTTTAGCCAGGCTAAAGAGAATCGGTATGATATGGGTGGTATGCTGGTACCTGTAACTATGCAGACGTCCGATTTAGTAGTTGATTCGGTTAATGGTGATGTAACACTGATCAGACGGCCTGTGTCCAATATAGAGGTACGAGGGACTCTATGGGTGGATCAAGCTCCTGCTGCCGAAGCGGACAAGATTGCTCAAGCTTCTTCACTGACTTCTACCGACGGCAAGACTATCCAGATTCGTCCAGAGGCAAAGTCGTACGGAGCATCAAGCAAACGTCAGCCCCGTGTGAACATGCTGATCACCGTGCCGGAGGACCGGCGGTTCAATGTGCAGATTAGAACCTCCAACGGGAATATTTCCTTGAATGGAGTTGATGCTATTGACAGCATTCGGCTCGAGAGCGGTAATGGAAATCTCACTGTTAATAACGCTATCGGCAATGTCAAGGGAGGTACGTTGAACGGTCAGGTTAAATTGCATCGGATTTCTGGAGATGTGGATGTGCGCACGAACCGTGGCGACATGCAAGCAGGCGATATTGAAGGAGTTGTGACACTGCACACTATGGTAGGTGATATTCAGCTCGCTCGTTCGGAAGGGGGCATCACCGTAGATACTCAGAATGGTGACATGAATGTGCTGAATTCTACCGCCAAGCTGAATGCAAATTCGCTTAATGGCTCTATCAAAGTGCATAGCGAGCAGATAGGCGGAGATTGGAAAATATACAGTGCTGTCGGTGATATCGTATTGGATCTTCCGTCGAATGGAGATTTTCAGTTAGAGGGTTCAAGCAGTTATGGTAATCTTCAATCCGATTTTCCATTTAAAATAGACAGTAAAAGTATTTCAGGCCAAAACGGGACAGGCAAGTATGCGATCAACGTAGAGGGCAACAGTAATTTAACCATTAAAAAGTTACTGATGCCGTCGTTACCCGACTTGGATGATTCCGGGGGTACGACTGCGCCCGATACATCTGAAAGCTCTCCGGCTGAACCCGGAGCTTCTGAGACAGATACTTCTATAGGAACATCCGGTGACAATGCGGCGCGTTGACAAGAAACTTAAGTAGACCGTACAATGTGAGTAGGTTTAGAAGTGAATTGTAAATAGATGCGTGGTAATTGATAGGATCGTAAGTAAGGGATAAGGCGGTGGACATATATGGCAGCACGCGTCCAGCATGCTTTGGAACTTCTGAAGAAGACAGGTGTACGCATAACACCCCAGCGTCATGCCATATTAAACTATTTAATGGAAACTATGGGGCACCCGACTGCAGATGAAATATATCGAGCGCTTGAGTCCAAGTTTCCAAGTATGAGTGTGGCTACGGTTTATAATAACTTAAAGATGTTTATAGAAGCGGGTATGGTACATGAGTTGACCTATGGAGATAACGCCAGTCGTTATGATGCCAATATTTCGGAGCACTATCACATCATTTGCGAAAAATGCGGAAAGATTGAAGATTTCAGTTATCCGTATTTGGCCGATGTGGAACGCCATGCCGCGTTGGAAACAGGCTTCGAGGTGCATGGACATCGTATGGAGTTACACGGAGTATGCAAAGCTTGTAGTAACAAACAAACGTAACGAAACAAGGAATAGAAGTTTTTTGTGCGGTATGTATATATTGTAATGGATTGGAAACGTGAGGAATTCCCCATAAGCGGGGATTTACCGCGTTTTTTTGTTTAAATCACTTTATTTTTGTTTTAAGTAATCTGTTGAGGTTACAAATTACGGAAATTCAAAGTTCATACAATGGAGGTTCAATATTGGCCAGAAATCATTCCAGACGCCGCCGTAAACGTTCACGATTCAAAGGAGCGGCAAGCCTGCTATTATTTGCAGCGATTATATGTGCAATTACTGTCGTATGGTTTGGTAATCCCCTTCACGAGAAACCCGATTGGCAGGGCAGTGTCCGTCCTATTTTTATGCAGGGAAAGTTGACTGGGTATGAAGCTCAGAGCTCCGGCAAGAACATGCTGATGCCGCTTAAATTGGTGCAAAGTAAAATTGATCCTACGGTTCGCTACGAGGATGACAGCCAAACCGTCATTATGGCGACGAGACAGAACCTGCTCCATATGAAGGTTTCGAAGGCACAAGGGGAACTGAATGGTAAAACATATGCGCTGAGCGCAACCCCTCAGGTAATCAGTGGAGAGGTATATATCCCGATAGAGGCTGTACGTGAAGTATACGGCGTTTCTATACACGAAGACCCTGTGACTGGTGCTGTCATCCTAATGAAGGCTGGAGAGAAGGTCAGGCTGGGGAGTGTGGAAAAGAAGGATGGCCCACAGGATGCTAGAATCGCCTTGCGTAAAGAAGCCTCTAGCCTATCTTTCATTTTGACAGATATATCTCAGCGGACGAAGGTGCGTATTTGGTCCAAACAGGGCGATTGGTATTTTGTTCAGTTAGACAATGGTTATGCAGGATACATTAAGTCAGACCATGTCGCTGAAGGAGAAGAGCTTGTGATCCCTTCGGTTAAGGACGATTTGTCCATCTCGGAGAGACATTGGGAGGGTAGATCAGTAAACCTCGCTTGGGAAGCTGTCTATAATCGCAAGCCCGATCCTTCCAAGTTTGATCCTATGCCTGGAGTAAATGTGGTGAGCCCAACGTGGTTTAGTGTCGTCGATCATGAAGGCACTGTAGAAAGCAAGGCAGATCCTGCCTATGTCAGCTGGGCACATCGCAAGGGGATGGAGGTTTGGGGCTTGTTGAGCAACAGCTTTAATCCCGAATTAACAACTGAAGCTTTGTCCACCTTTGAACGTCGAAAGTCGATTGTAGATCAGATGATTTCACTTGCCCTAGAAAATGATCTGGACGGTATTAATATTGACTTTGAAAATGTTCATACGAAGGATGGCCCAAATGTCACCCAATTTTTGCGGGAACTTAAACCGATGGCGCGGGAACATGATTTGATACTGTCCATTGATGTAACGCCTAAATCTCAAAGTGAGATGTGGTCAGCTTTTTTAGATCGAAAATCATTAGGCACCATCACAGATTACCTCATGGTAATGGCATATGATGAACATTGGGCGGCTAGTCCAAAGGCTGGTTCTGTCGCCTCGTTACCATGGACGGAAGCGTCAATTAAGCGAATTATTCAGGAAGATGAAGTGCCGCCTCAAAAAGTGGTTTTAGGTATTCCATTATATACTCGCGTGTGGTCCGAGACTCCCAAAGAAGGGAAGATTAAGGTCTCCTCCAAATCACTTGGTATGGAGGCAGCAGCGGATATCATAGCCAAATTTAAGTTGAAGCCTAAGTTTAGAGCTTCCGAAGGTCAAAATTATGTTGAGTATACAGAAGATGGTGTGGTCAAAAAGATTTGGCTGGAGGATCAGGTATCTCTGAAGGCAAGAGTAGAACTTGCCAAATCGCTGAAGCTCGGAGGAATTGGTGTGTGGAATCGAACTTTTGCTGATGCAAGCGCTTGGGTAACACTGAAAAAAATAAGTGAATAAGATAAAAAATTATACAATTGAAGAAGGAAGTCTCTTATTTATGTAGAAATGATCACATGTATCCAAATATCCAATTTGCGGTCATAGCCGCCTTGCAGGTATGGAGGGAGAAGTGCAGCTAACCAAATTAAACCTGAGGCATGATGAATTGTTGCAGGAAGATTCGATAGGTGTTATTTCGTACAGAAAGCCGGGAGAGTATTTTCACGGTTCGATGTTGTATGACTTTGATGAACTCATTCTAATTATTGGAGAAGGCACCAAGCCAGTTCGTTCTATTCAACACTTATTTATGAATGGATTAAGATGCCAAGTGTTGTACGCAACGCTCAGTTGTCTGAAGGAATGGATTATCGCTGGTGAACAAGCCAACATTATAGATTATGTGCTAGAAGGTCGTATTGTTTGGGAACGGGATGACAGGGTCCGTCTTTTAAGACAGGAAATTGTTGATTTTAACGATCCACTGCGGGAGCAGAAGCGATTTCATGAGTTCTCCCGCTTTTTGGTCAATTACGTTCATGGTAAAAGAGCGGTGCGAGAAGGGCGAATCATTGACGCTTATCAAAGTGTTCTGAAAGCATTGGATCATTGGGCATCTATTGAACTCATTGAACGGGGGATTTATCCAAAGATTCACTTATGGGTTCAGGTACAGCCTCTGGATCGAACGATTGACAAACTGTATAACGAACTCACATTAAGTACGGAAACCTTGGAACAACGGGTTGAACTAGTACTGCTTGCTTGTGAATTTTCAGTGATGTCAAAAATGGAGGAGTGCTCATCTCCGCTATTCCGTATATTAGGCAGCAGA
>NZ_CP073682.1:185000-4977500 GCF_019454065.1 Paenibacillus sp. S02 | reverse complement strand
GTATTTACCATGTAAATACTAGGTTAAGCTACAAAGAGCACACGGAGGATGCCTAGGCGCCAGGAGCCGACGAAGGACGTGGCGAACAACGATAAGGCCTCGGGGAGCTGTAAGCAAGCTTTGATCCGGGGATGTCCGAATGGGGAAACCCGGCTGTCTTCATCGACAGTCACTTTCTGCTGAATACATAGGCAGAATAGAGGCAGACCAGGGGAACTGAAACATCTAAGTACCCTGAGGAAGAGAAAACAATAGTGATTCCGTCAGTAGCGGCGAGCGAACGCGGATTAGCCCAAACCAAGGAGCTTGCTCCTTGGGGTTGTGGGACGTCTCACATGGAGTTACAAAGGAACCGGTTAGATGAAGAGGTCTGGAAAGGCCCGCCAGAGAAGGTAAAAGCCCTGTAGTTCAAAACTTGTTCTCTCCGAGACGGATCCCGAGTAGTGCGGGGCACGTGAAACCCCGTATGAATCCGGCAGGACCATCTGCCAAGGCTAAATACTCCCTGGCGACCGATAGTGAAGCAGTACCGTGAGGGAAAGGTGAAAAGCACCCCGGAAGGGGAGTGAAATAGATCCTGAAACCGTGTGCTTACAAGAAGTCAGAGCCCGATCTATGGGTGATGGCGTGCCTTTTGTAGAATGAACCGGCGAGTTACGTTCCCGTGCAAGGTTAAGGTGAAGAGCTGAAGCCGCAGCGAAAGCGAGTCTGAATAGGGCGAATGAGTACGTGGACGTAGACCCGAAACCGGGTGATCTACCCCTGTCCAGGGTGAAGGTGCGGTAACACGCACTGGAGGCCCGAACCCACGCATGTTGAAAAATGCGGGGATGAGGTGGGGGTAGCGGAGAAATTCCAATCGAACCCGGAGATAGCTGGTTCTCCCCGAAATAGCTTTAGGGCTAGCCTCGGAAAAAAGAATCGTGGAGGTAGAGCACTGATTGGGTGCGGGGCCCGCAAGGGTTACCAAGCTCAGTCAAACTCCGAATGCCATAGATTTAGTTCCGGGAGTCAGACAGTGAGTGCTAAGATCCATTGTCGAAAGGGAAACAGCCCAGACCATCAGCTAAGGTCCCCAAGTGTGTGTTAAGTGGGAAAGGATGTGGAGTTGCACAGACAACCAGGATGTTGGCTTAGAAGCAGCCACCATTGAAAGAGTGCGTAATAGCTCACTGGTCGAGTGACTCTGCGCCGAAAATGTAACGGGGCTAAACACACCACCGAAGCTATGGCTTGATGCTTGCATCAGGGGTAGGGGAGCGTTGAATGCGGGTTGAAGGTGTACCGTAAGGAGCGCTGGACTGCATTCAAGTGAGAATGCCGGTATGAGTAACGAAAAGATCTGTGAGAATCAGATCCGCCGAAAGCCTAAGGGTTCCTGAGGAAGGTTCGTCCGCTCAGGGTAAGTCGGGACCTAAGGCGAGGCCGATAGGCGTAGTCGAAGGACAACAGGTCGAAATTCCTGTACCACCGTAATCCGTTATGAGCGATGGGGTGACGCAGTAGGGTAGTGACGCGGACTGATGGATGTCCGTCTAAGCAGTGAGGCTGGTGTGTAGGCAAATCCGCACATCGTAAGGCTGGGCTGTGATGGGGAGCGAAAATTGTAGTAGCGAAGGTCATGATCTCAGACTGCCAAGAAAAGCCTCTAGCCAGGAGAAGGTGCCCGTACCGCAAACCGACACAGGTAGGCGAGAAGAGAATTCTAAGGCGCGCGGAAGAACTCTCGTTAAGGAACTCGGCAAAATGACCCCGTAACTTCGGGAGAAGGGGTGCCTCGGTAGGGTGAATAGCCCGAGGGGGCCGCAGTGAAAAGGCCCAAGCGACTGTTTAGCAAAAACACAGGTCTGTGCGAAGCCGCAAGGCGAAGTATACGGGCTGACGCCTGCCCGGTGCTGGAAGGTTAAGGGGAGTGGTAAGCCCTTCGGGGCGAAGCTATGAACCGAAGCCCCAGTAAACGGCGGCCGTAACTATAACGGTCCTAAGGTAGCGAAATTCCTTGTCAGGTAAATTCTGACCCGCACGAATGGCGTAACGACTTGGGCGCTGTCTCAACGAGAGATCCGGTGAAATTTTAATACCTGTGAAGATGCAGGTTACCCGCGACAAGACGGAAAGACCCCATGGAGCTTTACTGCAGCTTGATATTGAATTTGGGTACGATCTGTACAGGATAGGTGGGAGCCGTTGAACTTTGAGCGCCAGCTTGAAGGGAGGCATCCTTGGGATACCACCCTGATCGTATCTAGGTTCTAACTTGGTACCGTGAACCGGTGCGAGGACAGTGTCAGGTGGGCAGTTTGACTGGGGCGGTCGCCTCCTAAAGAGTAACGGAGGCGCCCCAAGGTTCCCTCAGAATGGTTGGAAATCATTCGAAGAGTGCAAAGGCAGAAGGGAGCTTGACTGCGAGACCTACAAGTCGAGCAGGGACGAAAGTCGGGCTTAGTGATCCGGTGGTACCGCATGGAAGGGCCATCGCTCAACGGATAAAAGCTACCCTGGGGATAACAGGCTTATCTCCCCCAAGAGTCCACATCGACGGGGAGGTTTGGCACCTCGATGTCGGCTCATCGCATCCTGGGGCTGAAGTAGGTCCCAAGGGTTGGGCTGTTCGCCCATTAAAGCGGTACGCGAGCTGGGTTCAGAACGTCGTGAGACAGTTCGGTCCCTATCTGTCGTGGGCGTAGGAAATTTGAGAGGAGCTGTCCTTAGTACGAGAGGACCGGGATGGACGTACCGCTGGTGTACCAGTTGTTCCGCCAGGAGCACCGCTGGGTAGCTATGTACGGAAGGGATAAGCGCTGAAAGCATCTAAGCGTGAAGCCCCCCTCAAGATGAGATTTCCCAATTCGTAAGACCCCTTGAAGACGACGAGGTAGATAGGTTGGGGGTGGAAGTGCAGTAATGCATGGAGCTGACCAATACTAATCGGTCGAGGGCTTATCCTAAAGAATAAAACGCAAATGAGTTTCGGATCCAGTTTTCAGGGTGTAACCTTGATATAAATGTTTAATATTCCCTGATAGCTCAGTTGGTAGAGCACTCGACTGTTAATCGAGTTGTCACAGGTTCGAGTCCTGTTCGGGGAGCCATATGGAGAGGTGTCCGAGTTGGCCGAAGGAGCACGATTGGAAATCGTGTAGGCGCCAAAAGCGTCTCGAGGGTTCGAATCCCTCTCTCTCCGCCATAATTATTTTATTGCATGGCCCGTTGGTCAAGGGGTTAAGACACCTCCCTTTCACGGAGGTAACAGGGGTTCGAATCCCCTACGGGTCATAAAAATATCATAAAAGAACTTGCAATAAAAAGTTCATTATGGTATAATATGAGAAGTGCTTAATTGTGGAGGCTTAGCTCAGCTGGGAGAGCATCTGCCTTACAAGCAGAGGGTCGGGGGTTCGAGCCCCTCAGCCTCCACCATTTGAAAATTAAATATTTTTATTGTCGCGGGGTGGAGCAGTTCGGTAGCTCGTCGGGCTCATAACCCGAAGGTCGCAGGTTCAAATCCTGCCCCCGCAACCAATTAAAATTTATTATGGAACTGTGGTGTAGAGGCCTAACATGCCTGCCTGTCACGCAGGAGATCGCGGGTTCGAATCCCGTCAGTTCCGCCATTAGTAATACAATGTTTAATGAAGAGCCTTATAATAAGGCTCGGTAGCTCAGTCGGTAGAGCAGAGGACTGAAAATCCTCGTGTCGGCGGTTCGATTCCGTCCCGAGCCACTTTTAATTGAATATTTTATGTGCCGGTGTAGCTCAACTGGTAGAGCAACTGACTTGTAATCAGTAGGTTGGGGGTTCAAGTCCTCTCGCCGGCACCATTTTTGGAGGATTAGCGAAGTGGCCAAACGCATCAGACTGTAAATCTGCTCCCTTACGGGTTCGGTGGTTCGAATCCATCATCCTCCACCAGTTTTATAGGGGCATAGTTTAAAGGTAGAACAACGGTCTCCAAAACCGTTGGTGTGGGTTCAATTCCTGCTGCCCCTGCCAATTATTCATTACTTGCGGCGGTCGTGGCGAAGTGGTTAACGCACCGGACTGTGACTCCGGCATTCGTGGGTTCAAGCCCCATCGGCCGCCCTTTACTTATTGGGGATTAGCCAAGCGGTAAGGCAACGGACTTTGACTCCGTCATGCATAGGTTCAAATCCTATATCCCCAGCCATCTTTATGCGGACGTGGCTCAGCGGTAGAGCATCGCCTTGCCAAGGCGAGGGTCGCGGGTTCGATTCCCGTCGTCCGCTTTGTTACACTCTGGCGCCATAGCCAAGTGGTAAGGCAAAGCTCTGCAAAAGCTTTATTCCCCAGTTCAAATCTGGGTGGCGCCTCCATAATTGAATACGCCGGCGTGGCGGAATGGCAGACGCGCTCGACTCAAAATCGAGTGGGAAACCGTGGAGGTTCGAGTCCTCTCGCCGGTATTAACTAAAAGAGTTCATTAGAGACATTCTCTAGTGAGCTTTTTTTATTCGAGTTTTAGTACCTCACTCATTGTTTGAGCTGAAGATACTTTCGAGTTGTACTCCAAATGCGAATAAATATTGGCTATTATTGCGTAATCACTGTGACCCAGCCATTCCTGAACTTCTTTCATGCTTACCCCTAATACATCTACATAAATATACTCCAGGTATTCAAGACAATAAGAATTGTCAGAAGATAAGCGATAGGATTCCTGTTATTCCTTCATACGAATCAGAAGCTCATAGAACGTGTCCTCTAGTGGCAGTATACGGCGACTGGCTTTATTCTTGGTTCGGTCCTTTTCAATTTCAATATATCTACCATTCAAATTGCCCGATGTAAGCGGTATGTTTAATATTAATAGTCCAATTCAATAAATCAATAGCCGACCATTTTAATCCTACGACCTCGCTTCGGCTTAGCCCATAAAAGGTAGCCAGGATAACGGAAAGCTCAATTCTTTCGCCTCGGATTACTGCGAGGAGTTGATCCAGCTCCTCGGCATTGTAGAAGCTCACGACGTAATTGTTCTTTTTTGGGCTTTCAACTAAGTCAGGGAGATTCGCTACAATCAGCTTTATTTTCACGGCATACTGAAAGGGCTCTGCAAATGTTCGCGTGGTAATGAATAACGGTATTGGCGCTGACACCTTGCACATTCATTTCATGGGTTTACAAGGTCTGAAAATCCTCTGTAGTTAAATCATCAAGCGATACATCCCTTTCTCTCGGAAAAAGGATCTACGCGGCCTTTTACAGTGTCGGAATAGGAGATATAGGAGATAAGCCCGATACTGTTTTTCATCATCTCTAGCCATTGAAGCATAAAGTCTGCGAACAGCCTTTTGCTATTACCGGATGGAGTAGCCGCTTTTACTCTTACAGCATATCTTCGTTTTCAACCGCGAGTGCTTGTCCTTCCATATGATAATTCTTCCTGGCTTCCTGAAGCAAGATTTCGGCTCTTTTCTTGGTTCCTTTTATCTTAAGCCCCGTAGGGATCCATTTTGGTCATCGTTTACCATTCTCATCTTTACAGTTAGGCGGATGTCCCGTTGCGCTTTCTCCTCTTCCAATAACTCCAGAGGGTGAACCCGATCCTTTTTCAAATACCGGTTGAGCTTCGGAATGGATTTGCTACAAAAGTGGTAGCTGAATCCGCCGATGGATTGCTTTAGCGCCCAGAAGGTGCATTTGATTTTGAACCGGGCGGTATAAAGTTCGATGATCTAGGTCGCCTCCAGTGTCAGATCGGTGCTGGCTAGAATGGAGCATTGCCTGTTCGGATTCACCAGCAAAAACCACAGTTTTTGGTATACTCTTTGGCCCCATAACATGTCCAGACACAGGTAACTGACGGATTATTCTTTGCCATACATGCTCACGATAGCGTACTCAAACGCGGCGATACGGCTTTAAAACAGCTCGGCCAAGCACCACCTTTGTCCTCTTTTTACGGTAGCGACCCCGGTCTGTGGCAGGTGTACCATGACGTTCATAGGCAACGGTATTGGACTTGGCTTCGGTTACCAGATCCATCCGGGTGCTGCCGAATTGGTTCCATTGTTCAACCCCCGCAAAGCAGGATTGATCAGAGGTAGGCAAAACCATTTCCGGGACGTGCCCTAGTCAAAACACAGCATGAGGCCGATGACAATGACAACAAACCCATGAAAAGCGCCTCCAAAATTGCGTCACATTTAACACAATTGATATTGATTATCAATATCAATTGTGTTAATATAATTTTGTTTACTAGTGAACAAAAAATAATCTAATGGTGACACTGAACTTGGTCTGCAACTACTACAAGAGAGGGGAGATTGGGAAATTGGAGTTTCAAAATCATTTTAAAGGTCATCTTTACGAGCAATATATTAAAATGCTACATCTGAATGAGCTGTATACTGAACAAGAATTTAACTCGTTTCGGCAACAGGCCAGAAAGTACCAGATTGACATGCTTTCCAACAATATTACTAGTGTACACGTTATTGATTGCATTGGTGATTATGAACCGATAAATCATACCGGGATTGTGGAGAAGATGGGGTTGTCCAAAGCTAGCATTACTAAAATTAGTGCAAAGCTGCTGGAAATGGGCTTCATTATGAGAAGTCAACTGAACAGCAATCGTAAGGAGATTTACTTTAGTTTAACGGATAAGGGAAGACACGTTTATCATTTGCATAAAGAACTGCACAAAGAAAAAGAAGAAAGGTTTTACCAATTCATTGAATCCTATTCAGAGGTTGAGCTGCAGACTATTGGAAAATTTATGAGTGATTTGGTGGCGCGTGCCGAAGAATACTCCGAAGGGAAGTTTACGATAAATGACGACATTAAAGATTGAGGAATTAAGATCCAAGATTGAAGGGAAAGAAATTTTAAAAGGGCTCACACTGGAGATTCATGGCGGAGAGATTCATGCGATTATGGGGCCTAATGGGACGGGAAAAAGTACATTGGCTTCAGCTTTAATGGGCCATCCCAAATATGAGGTTACTGGCGGTAAGGTGACATTGGACAATGAAGACCTTCTGGAGATGGAGGTGGATGAGCGTGCCCAGGCAGGCTTGTTCCTCGCTATGCAATACCCAAGTGAAATTGCTGGCGTGACCAACTCGGATTTTCTCAGAAGTGCCATCAATGCACGGCGTGAAGAAGGCGATGAGATATCCTTAATCCGTTTTATCCGTGAAATGGAGAGCAAAATGAAGGGGCTGGAGATGAACCCGGAATTTGTGCATCGTTATTTGAATGAGGGATTCTCTGGCGGTGAAAAAAAGCGGAATGAGATTTTGCAAATGATGCTACTTGAACCCAAGTTTGTGATCCTGGATGAAGTGGACTCAGGGCTTGATATTGATGCACTGCGTATTGTGGCCAATGGCGTAAATGAGATGCGCAGCCCGGATAGAGGCTTTTTAATCATCACCCATTATCAACGACTGTTGAATTATATTACCCCGGATTTTGTGCATGTCATGATGCAAGGCCGGATAGTTAAATCTGGCGGTCCGGAGCTTGCCCACCGTTTGGAGGCTGAAGGATACGATTGGGTGAAGGAGGAACTTGGGATTACGGATGAGACGGTAAGGGAAGCTTAAAAGCCGGAGAGGAGGAACAGCACGTGGATATACAAGCTAGAGTTTCAATGAATGTGGGCGATTTACGCGCATGGTCAAGCGCTAAGGATGAACCTCGTTGGCTGATTGAACGCCGCGTTCACGCACTCGAACTGGCAGGGACGCTGGAGTTGCCTAAAGTGGAGAAAATCAATCTTGAAAAATGGGATATCTACGAAAGTGGAGATTACAAAGCTGAGAATGCGTGGTCTAGTTTGGAGGAAGCGCCGGAGGTTGTTCGAGGTTTGGTTGCTTCTCCGGTGAAAGGCGGACTAATCGTTCAGTTCAACTCGGATGTAGTGTATACGAAATTGTCCGAGAGCTTAGCCGCCCAGGGAGTCATTTTAACGGATCTGCATACTGCGGCAAAAGAGCATGAGGAGCTGGTTCAACGTTATCTCTTTCAGGCAGTAAAGCCAGAAGAACATCGTTTATCTGCTGCACACAGTGCCTTATGGAGTGGTGGCGTTTTTCTATATGTCCCAGACGGTGTAGAGGTTGAAGCACCTATTCAAGCGATCTTTCTTAACGATACAAGCGGTGTGTGTTTTGCTCCTCACGTCTTAATTGTGGCAGGGAGCAACAGCAAGATCACTTATGTGGATAATTGTGTATCGAGTGGTGATGATGTCAAGGTATTGCATAACGGTGTGACGGAGGTCTTCGCGGGGGCGGGCTCAAAGGTGCAAGTAGCTTCGGTTCATCAGCTTGCTGCAACTACAACAGATTTCACCCAGCGACGGGCGGTCGTTCTTGCTGATGGGGGTGTGGAATGGATTATCGGTGAAATGAACAATGGTTATACCGCCAGCGACACCAAGGCTTTGCTACAAGGCAACGGGGCGGTCTCCGACAATAAGGTGATTGCTATTGGCACGGGCAATCAAAAATCGAGCTATACAACTCAAGCTCAGCATTTTGGCAGAAGCTCGGTAAGCCAGATGATTACGCGTGCAGTCATGCTTGAAGAAGCTACGGCCATTATCAACGGCATTACAAAGATTGAAAAAGGTGCAACCCATTGTGATGGTCAGCAAACAGAACGCGTGCTTATGCTAAGTCCTAAAGCTCGCGGCGATGCCAATCCGATCCTGCTGATAGATGAGGATGATGTAACCGCGGGTCATGCTGCATCCGTGGGGCAAGTAAATGCAGAGCAAATCTATTATCTGATGTCGCGCGGGATATCACGGAGTGAAGCCGAACATCTTGTTATTTTCGGATTTCTCGCTCCTGTCATTTCGGAGATCCCACTGGAAGGTGTTCGCAGTCGCCTAAAAGATTTAGTGGAAAGCAAGCTCGGCAGATCATAGCAAATCAAAATGAATCTTAAAAGGTTAAAAAGGAGTGATACTAATGGCTAAAAAAGCACCAGATATGGGCGAATATAAATATGGGTTTCGCGACAAGCACCAGTCTATTTTTCAATCTGGAAAAGGTCTGACGGAAGAGATTGTCCGGGAAATTTCCCGAATCAAGGAAGAGCCGGAGTGGATGCTCAATTTTCGGTTGAAAGCTTTGAATCAATTCTACAAAATGCCGATGCCTGAATGGGGAGCGGATTTGACCGGGCTAAATCTTGATGACATCCAGTATTACGTTCGCCCTTCTGAAAAACAGGGAAAGACCTGGGAGGAGGTTCCTTCCGAGATCAAAGCAACCTTTGACAAGCTGGGAATCCCTGAAGCGGAGCAAAAATTCCTGGCGGGCGTATCCGCTCAATATGAGTCGGAAGTAGTTTATCACAGCATGCGGAAAGAACTGGAGGATCAGGGCGTTATTTTCCTTGATACGGATAGTGCATTAAAGCAATACCCCGAAGTGTTTAAGCAACATTTTGGGACGATCATCCCTCCCGCCGACAATAAATTTGCGGCGCTTAATAGTGCGGTTTGGTCAGGCGGTAGCTTTGTATACATTCCGAAGGGTGTTCAGTGCGAGGTTCCTATACAAGGTTATTTCCGTATTAATTCTGAAAATATGGGTCAATTCGAGCGGACATTAATTATTGCCGAAGAGGGCAGCTTTGTCCATTATGTTGAAGGATGTACAGCACCTATTTATAGTACCAGTTCTCTGCATAGTGGAGTTATTGAAATTATTTGCCGGAAAGATTCCCGTGTCCGTTACACGACCATTCAGAATTGGGCTCCTAATATCTACAACTTGGTAACCCAAAGGGCTGTGGCAGAAGAAAATGCCACAATGGAATGGGTGGACGGCAACATCGGCTCCAAGGTAACAATGAAGTATCCGGCAGTATTATTGAAAGGACGGGGAGCCAAGGGGTCCATCCTGTCTATTGCCGTAGCCGGTAAAGATCAGCATCAAGATGCTGGCGCGAAGGTAATTCACCTTGCTCCCGAGACAACATCTACGATTATATCCAAATCCATCAGCAAGCAGGGCGGAAAAGTAAACTACCGAGGGTTGTCCAGCTTCAGCCGCGATTCCGCAGGGTCCAAGTCCAATATTAAGTGCGATACGTTGATATTGGACAACATGTCAACATCAGATACGATTCCGTACAATGAAATTAAAAACGATCAGATTACTTTGGAGCACGAGGCAACAGTATCCAAAGTGTCCGAGGAACAATTGTTTTACTTAATGAGCCGCGGGCTTACAGAACAAGATGCTACACAAATGATTGTAATGGGCTTTATTGAACCGTTTACCAAAGAATTGCCAATGGAATATGCCGTTGAAATGAATCGGTTGATTCAATTTGAGATGGAAGGAAGCATCGGTTGATTCATTAATTTAATAGATCAAACCTTTATCATTCTTTAAAGAAGTGCGAGGTGCTAGTAATGAAGAAAAATAATTCGGACGATTCAGAACTAGCTCAAATTACCCGAGAGATACGAAAACTTCAGTTCTGCTTCAATATGCTGTCAGGATTGAGCGCAAGTTGTGGTGTGATGATACCTTTAGACTCTATTCATACGCTTATAAGGGAACTTTCGGATCAAGAGGTCACTCTTAGGCAAAAAGCAAAGGATCACTCAGACGATCTAGGGTGAAAAAAGGTCTGAATTGACGGTTGGTAAAACAATGGGAGGAGTTGACATAATGGATGAAAATGGAGTTTTATTCGATGAAGTATCGGAAGTTCTTCTCAAACTACGTCCTTTCTTACTGCGTGACGGTGGAGATGCTGAACTGGTCGAGGTTGAGAACGGTATAGCAAAATTAAGATTTTTGGGAGCTTGCAATGGTTGCCCAAGTGCTACGATTACGTTAAAGGTTGCTATTGAGCGCGCAATTCTTGAGGAAATTGATGATATTAAAGAAGTTGTACAAGTATTCTAAATTTCTTGATACTGAGCAACTGAGTTATTCCTGTCGCAGACCATAGCTACGGAAGTTGATCCCGCTGCTCAATACCAAAGTACATCGACAGATTACCTTGCGGGTCGAAATCGACGAGCAACACTTTTTTTACTTCATCAAACAAAGTATTATCAAGATTGTATTCGGTATCGAGTGGGAAACCGTGGAGGTTCGAGTCCTCTCGCCGGTATACACAAAAGGATGATAAAATGCTTAAAGGCATTTTATCATCCTTTTTATTATATATTCATGATTTTGGCAACAAGGTTAACATGGATTTGACCAGCGCTTTGATCTTATCGTAAGATGATGGTACTGAAAAAACTTTTCTAGTTTACTGAGCCCGAAAGAAATGAGGACGAATATGCAGGAAAGAATTTTGGAGGCTTTTGTAGAGGAAGTTCATGAAAATGGATTGAAATTTACTATGGATGATCTTGCGAAAAGACTTGCTATTAGTAAGCGTACGTTGTATGAAAATTTTTCGTCTAAGACGCTTATTTTAGAAACACTTATTGAGCGTACAAATGATGATATGATTCGAAAAACTGAGCAGATTATCGAAAATAATGAGTTATCTTTGTTAGACAAGATTAAGCAGTCGATTAGGGTCATGCCTCTGTATTATAAGTTTTACGATTTAAGAATATTGGACCAGATGAAAAAGTACTATCCTGAGCAATGGAAAAGGGTGCATGCCGATTTAAATGACTGGTCTCCGATTAGAACATTAATTCAGGAAGGCATCCGAGAAGGAATTATTGTGAATAAAAATGAGGCTCTGATCATGAAGCTTATTATTGAATCTGTAAATTTAACGCTTGATCAGCGTTTCTTTCTGGATAACAGTGTGACGGTAGAGGAAGCAACTTATTCTATTGTAGATATTTTGTTGTTCGGATTGGTCGAAAAATAAAAAAATAGCCTCAACAATATGCTGCATATTTGAAGAGGCCATTTTTGTATATGAAAACTAAGAAAACAATTTCAGTTTCAATTGTTTTTGAAAAAGAATAATGAAGTTTACCTGATGTTGAATAAAGAGATACGAAAAGGAAGGGTGGAAATATGTCTATACTCACAAGAAATCGAGGAGCAATGCTGTTATTGATGCTTAACATTTTTTTGGCATTCATGGGGATTGGCTTAGTTGTCCCTGTGTTACCTAAGTTTATAAGTGAGCTAGGGATGAATGGTTCCTCGATGGGACTGATGGTTGCGGCTTTTGCGTTGACACAGCTTTTATTATCACCATTGTCAGGAAAGTTGTCTGATCGTTATGGACGTAAAAAGTTGATTGTTTCTGGGATGTTCATCTTCATGTTATCAGAGCTTGTTTTTGGACTGGCGAATTCCATTCCTACCCTGTTCATAGCACGAATCATGGGTGGAGCAGGGGCAGCGTTGCTTACTCCTTCTATTATGGCCTATGTCGCTGACGTGACCTCGTTTGAGGAAAGAGGCAAGGGAATGGGCATGATCAATGCAGCGATCAACACAGGCTTCATAATCGGGCCAGGGATTGGCGGATTGCTTGCCACATATGGAATACGCATTCCCTTTTTTGCGGCAGCAGGAGCTGCGGGAATAGCAGCTATCTTGTCTCTGTTAGTGCTGCCTGAGTCTTTAAGCAAGGAAAAGCAACAATATAATAGAGAGCTTCCACGTCAAAAAGAAAATCTTTTGCAGCAATTTGCCAAGTCATATCAATCTCCATATTTCATGGGTTTACTCATTGTATTTGTCGTTGCTTTTGGGTTAGCGAACTTTGAAACAGTGTTTGGACTGTTTGTTGACCATAAATATGGTTTTACACCAATGGATATTGCCATCATTATAACGACAGGCTCCATTTTGGGAGCAGTTGTCCAAGCGACTATATTTGGATGGATCATAAATCGTTTTGGAGAGAAAAAAGTAATTCACCTCTGTTTGGCTATTGGGGGCCTGTTCATCTTTCTAACCCTATTTGCTGAACAGTACGTGATGATTATGCTGACGACCTTCATCATTTTTCTGGCTATGGATATCCTTCGCCCAGCAGTAAGCACTTCTCTATCGCGGCAGGCCGGAGATGAGCAAGGCTTTGTGGCAGGCATGAACTCGTCCTATACAAGCTTGGGTAATGTGATTGGACCATTAATTGCAGGACTGTTATTCGATGTTCATATTAATCTGCCTTATATGGTTGCAGCTATAGCTTTACTGGCTTGTCTCGTCCTTTCACTACGTTCCAAGCAAGCGGGTGAGCAACACTCGATAGCCCGTGCAGCAGAACAGCATAGAGGGTGATAGCCGCAGGTCTATACTCATCCCCGACTTAGGTCTAGGTTCAAAAACCGTCTGGGGTCCGTTTTGTCGAACGCTAGGTCAGCGTACAATAAGAACATAAGCAAGACACAGTGAAAGGCGGTGAGAGATGATGAGAGTTAACAAAGGGAATGGGTTAGCGATTGTACTGATCGTGTTGGGTTCGATTATGCTGCTCGGTAAGTTTACTCCGTTTTTCGGTCACTTTTTAGGACATCTGATTGGTTACTTAATTCCGATAGCTATGGTCATGCTAGGCTACTACGGTGTGAAAAAAGGAAATGCGCTCTTCGGCTGGATCGTACTTGTACTCGGGGTACTGATTTTGCTTGGAAAACTGTCCTGGCTTCTGGGACCGCTACTGGCAATCGGGTTGATCATATTTGGTGTTTCCCTGCTGAGTGACCGCAGAAGACGTTACTGATTTTAGCAGTTTGGCGAATGAAAAAAGATTGCAGCAACGAAGTGATAAATTATGGCAATACGAATGGTGAAAGGAGCAGACGCAAATGAGTGTTTTTCGAAGAATGCGCGATATCACGGTAGCGACCTTCAATGAGCATTTGGAACAAAGCCAAGACCCGGTGCAACTAATTGACCAGTTCTTGTATAATACCCGCCAGGAAATTGCCGAAGCGGAAAAACTCCATCAACAGTATGCGATGCATACAAGACAGATGAAGCAGCAGTTGGATCATGCATTGTCCATGCAGACCAAACGGGAGGAACAGGCGCTACTGGCTTTGAAGGCTGATGAAGAACATATCGCGAAGCTGGCCCTTCAGGAGAAAATGCTATATGCAGAAAAAGAAGAGCAGTATAGAGAACTGTGGGAGCAGAGCCGTGAATCACTACGTGAGCTAGAACAACAGCTAGATACGTTAAAGACAGAATATCAAACGGTACACAGCAAGCGTCAGTATTATGCGGCACGTGTACAGACGTTGAGACTCCAGCAGCAAATGAACGAACGGGCTGGTACATACGGTGGACGAAATGTTCCCCGAATGTTCAACCGCTTGGAAGATCGGGTAGCCGATATGGAAGCAGAAACGATGAGTCTGCGTGATTTACGTCGGGGTGAGGGCGACCATGCACAGGATGCTCAAGGCGGTGGATCGCTGCTCGAACAAGAGTGGGCGAGACTGAAAAGCAAGCTGAACAACAGCGGGAAGGAGTAAATTGATAATGACCCGAATTTACAGATCAAGCCGGGATAGAGTAATAACAGGTGTATGTGGCGGTCTTTCTGACGCAACAGGAATGGACTCAACATGGATTCGTATTCTGGTTGTGATCAGTTTCTTTATTACAGCAGGAACCACATTTATGATTTATGTGATTGCGGCACTGGTTATCTCCAAGGAGCCGAGATCTCCTTTTGATGGAGGATTTGGCCCTGACAGCGGACCCTACAATCAACAGGATCCACGCTATTATGGCAGTAACAATACAAGATCGCAGTATGGGCAAGGAACTGGTTACAATCAGGGCGGTGCATACGGCAATTCGAACCCGTTTTTTGGGCAAGATGCCCGCAGTTCATCCAAATTTAACACAGGTCAGAACAGTGACCTGGATTCCATGATGGAAGATATCGAGAAAAAGGCAATGAAAAAAGAATTAGCAGAGTTACGCAAAAAAGTAGAGCAATTTGAGAAGGGAGATCGTAAATAATGGGGATCTTTAAAAGAATGAAGGATATGACAAGAGCATCGGTGAATGAAGTGTTGGATAAAGTGGAAGATCCGATTATTATGTTGAATCAATATTTGCGCGATATGGAGGCGGAAATTCACGAGGCTGAGGTAACGGTTGCCAAGCAAATGGCGAATGAACGACGTATGAAACAGCGTTTGGAGGAAGCGGTGCGTGTATCCAATGAGCGTGAGAAGCAAGCTGAATCCGCATTACGAAATGGTCAGGAAGAAGTAGCGCGCAAGCTGTTGGGAGAGAAGATTTATTTTGTGCAAAAGCAGGACGAATACCGCGACTTGCATACACAAGCTGAGCTTCAAGCAAAAGAATTAGTACAACAGCTTCACGACATGAAAGATGAGTTCTATAAAATGCGCAACAAGCGCAATGAGTTAGTATCCCGTGCTCAAATGGCGAAAGCCAAAAAGCAAATGTCTCAAATCAATAGTTTGCATACGATTGAAAGTGGGTCTGCTTCATTGGGCTTCCACCGTATGGAAGAAAAAATCATGCAAATGGAAGCTGAAGCTGACGTACTGCGTGCTCCATACCGTCAAGCTCCAGGAGAAGCATATACTAATCCGGCTGAGGCTGAAAAACAGTTTAAAGTGGATGAGCAGCTTCAACAGCTTAAGTCCAAAATTCAGACAGGTGCTAAACCAGTCGATATGAAGAAGGACTGACTACTCGGAAACAAGACATTATGATATGCTGTATGGAATGGACATTGGTCGATGATCGTGCTCAATCTGTATGGTCCAGGAAAGCCATATGGCGGAATGTCGCGCCACTATGGCTTTTCCGTCCTGTATAAACAAAAAGGGGGTGCAGCATGGAGAGAAAAAAATCAGCCTTGGCACTGGCAGGGATTGGCATCGGGATTATCATTTTATTCGGTCAGTGGATTGGGTTCCTCTCCGTGGTTGCACTGATCCTAATGTTGGCCGGAATATATAAGATCCGCAATTCCAAAATCAAAAAGGGTTACACGATGCTCGCGATTGGTGCTGGATTGTTAGTGCTGGATCATTTGTTCCTGTTTGTGGTAGTTACCCTAGCATCATTAGCTGTATTCTATTCACGTTCAAGGAAGCTGCATAAAGGTCAAAGCTCCATATTCAAGCACAATTTTATATCCAATCATAAATGGGATGAAGTGCCTTGGAGCCTGCGCAGCACAAGCATATGGCATGTGGTTGGGGACGTGGATGCCGACCTGACGTTGGCTCTCCCAGAGGAACGTGAGCCCGTCATATTTTTGCAGGGGATCTTCGGTGACATTGACATCACCCTACCGGATAATTACGGTGTAGAGGTGGAGATGTTCATATTGTTCGGGCAGATTCAGTTCGACCGGGATCATGAGGCAGGGATGCTCAATCGACTAGTTTGGAAGTCTCCCCATTTTGAGCAGAGTGAGTATAAAGTGAAGTTTGTCGTTTCGTACTTGGCGGGCGATGTCCGCGTCCGATTTTATTGAATCAGGAGGAGCCGGGATGAATCATAAAAAAACGTCCAACATGGTAACCCGCAGTATGGGTGAAGGTATCCTCCTGTGTGTTGTTGTGGGCGTAGTTGTCTTTTATATGCTGTATACATATGGATATGTGAAGTCGTTCCCAACCTGGGGAATGATATTGAAAGTTGCAGGAGCCGTTATACTGGTGTTGATTGGTACAGGGGCAATGTACGGATTTTATGAAAGCTACCGCTTTAAAAGCAGACTGGAAATGTTGAGAGAGACGTTGCTGATGTGGGAAAAGGGAACCCCTGCACGTGAGTTGCCGCCCCTAGGGCATGATGAGCTTGGCAGGCTGGGAGAGCAGCTGGAACGGATTGGGCGTAAATGGCAGGAACAAGTTACGTCTTTACAACGCTTATCCACGGATAATGCTCAGCTGGCAGAACAGGCACGGATGACTGCGATTGTGGAGGAGCGGCAGCGGCTGGCCAGAGAGTTGCATGACGCCGTATCACAGCAATTATTTGCTATTTCAATGACGGCGACGGCTGTGGGGAGGACGCTGGATAAGGATTTTGATAAAGCGCAGCGTCAAGTTGCGCTAATTGAAGAAATGTCTTCCGTGGCACAATCCGAAATGCGGGCGTTACTACTTCATCTGCGGCCTGTCTATCTGGAAGGAAAACGGCTTGAGCAGGGTTTGCGTGATTTGGTACAGGAGTTGCAGGCAAAGGTACCGATGGAGATTGATTTTGAGATTGAAAGCGGAGTACAGTTGGTTAAAGGCATTGAGAACCACTTGTTTCGTATTGTTCAGGAAGCGATGTCTAATACATTGCGCCATGCCAAAGCAACCCGCATGGAAATTCGTATCGTGCAACGCCCGGATTCCATCAGGCTGACGATTCGGGATAACGGTATTGGTTTTGAACTGGATGAGAAAAAGCAGACTTCATATGGATTATCCACGATGCAGGAGCGGGTCAGTGAAATTGGGGGAGCTATTCAATATATAACGGCTCCAGGAAAAGGAACACGGATCGAGGTGTCCGTGCCAGTTATTAATGATGAAAGCGGAAGGAACGATGATCATGGAAACGGAATTACCGATTAGCGTACTGCTGGTAGACGACCATGAAATGGTACGGATTGGTCTTGCGGCGGTGCTGGGGACGGAAGAAGGCATTGAAGTGGTCGGCGAGGCCGGAAGCGGAGAAGAAGGCATACGGTTGGCTTCCGAATACAGGCCAAATGTGATTTTGATGGATCTGGTCATGGATGGCATGGATGGCATCGAAACGACACGCCAAGTAACTCGCCTGCTTCCAGAGACCAAGGTGATTGTGCTGACGAGTTATTTGGACGATGAGAAAATGTATCCGGTCATTGAGGCAGGGGCATTCAGCTATTTGCTCAAAACGTCTCGTGCTTCCGAGATAGCGGATGCGATCCGTGCAGCTGCACGTGGACAGTCCGTACTAGAGTCACAGGTGGCCTCCAAGATGATGAATCGATTCCGCCAGCCACAGGCTGAGGCGCCCGCGCATACGGAGCTGACTGATCGCGAGATGGAGGTGCTTCGTCTGTTGGCACAAGGAAAGTCTAACCAAGATATCGCAGATGAGCTGATTATCGGGATTAAGACGGTAAAATTCCATGTCACGAACCTTCTCGCTAAATTAGGAGTAGAAGACCGTACACAGGCGGCGATCTATGCTTATAAGAACGGACTAGCAGAGTAGAATGTAGAATAAACGAATACAAAAAACCGGAGACGACAATAGTCCTCCGGTTTTTTGTGTTCCATAACAAGGTGTTTAGATCAGGAGGAATAAAAAGGCGATTAAAGCCAGATCTAGTGCAAGCCCTGCCCTGTATCCATATCCGCCGTACCCACCGCGATAGCCTGCTCTGCCATTTCCATAACTACTATAGCCATTTCCAGCAAATCCGCCTGCGTCATAAGGAAAGGATGGACTCAGAGGTGCGTTGGGCGGCTTAATTAAGGCATTTAGTTTGGCAGAGGTATGAGCTTTGTTTTTAGGGTTCCTTTTTTTCTTTTTAGAGGAAATCTTTTTGGGGGTTTGTTTTCCTTTGTTACTGTAGCTCCCGGCATAGAGACTACCAGGAAAGGAGGGTGGATATCCGTTCAACATCAGCTTGCCTTTGCTACACCCACTTAAGATGCCGATGTGTCGTGTACCATCACGCATAACGGCACAGACCAGACGTCCACCATGAGGTGCCACATTAGCTTCATTTACAGGATAAATCGGAAACATGATTTCACCTCTTTTGGTGTAAGATGCATTGTGATCATAGTCTATTCTTACGGTGCCTACGATGTATGGTCGAACACCCAGTAGGCAGATGAATATTTTAGAAGGGCTTTGCCGTATTGCTGTGTGTATAAAACCTCTGACAACGGGAATGCTATTGATAGATTCATAGATTTCAATCCAGCCGAAAAAGAAAGTAATCAGAGCGTAGGTGTGGGAATCGGATGGTTGTGGAGCGGGGGGAACGATAATGTTAAAAGCAAAGCTGATTAAAAAGGGGATTCTTGCAATTTTGGTATTAGGAACGGTGCTGGTACTGGCTGGCTGGCGCTACGGAACCCTTCAGACAAACCGATATGATTCCCGTGAGGCAGAAACGGCTTTACGTTCATTGTTAATCATCTCAGACCAGGCCCCGGGTACGTTGGATAAGCTGGTTGTGAAGTGGCAAGGCGATTGGATTTCTAACCATGAAGAGCCGGCAGATGTGGCGGCACAGATAGCTGATCAGCTGAATATACCCACAGTAAACAAACTCGTAGAAAATGGACACACGGTTTATCGTTCTGTTCGTCATAGTGAGGATCTAAGAATCCGCTTAAATGTGATGGAACGTCGAACTGGACAATGGTATGTAGTTGTTCAACTGGAGAGCAACGATGCAGGATGTGAGCGGTTGATTCAGCTTCATAAGCTTTGTGCTGAGCAATTAAAATCTATGGGGATTCAAGCGCAGTGGAACACAGCCCTTCAGCGTTCGCTGCATACAAAGGAATCCAAAGATCAACTGTTGAAACTGACAGAGGCGAGCTTAGCAGAGAACATCTTCATGCAGGCCAAAGAAAGATATACGGATGCGACTACTGTGGCTATATCCTATGAAGCTCCAGAGCTGCCGTTAATGATTCAAAGCGGTGAGCATCAGGTCCAGATGCAGATGGCTGTACATGAAGATAGGGAGCAGCAGGATACACGTATAACGCTCGGTTTCCCGCTCATCACGATTGAATACTGACTTATAAGGTAAATTTATGATTCATCGGATAGCTTATCCATGTAGGATATGATAAAATATCATCAAATCTTTAGTTCCATGTTTTTCGAAAATCAAGTATGATCTTGTATAAATATACACAATACTACATGCGGATTTCGGGGATTGTGGATTGCGGAATCTTGACATGGGAAGAATGAGGTACTTCATGGCTGACATACCTGCTAAAGAATCTGTTGTGACGCAAGGCGCAGTTCTGTTTATTTTTGGCGCTACGGGCGATTTGGCTCGTCGCAAGCTTTTTCCTGCTATTTACAGCTTGTACCGCGAAGGCAAGCTTGCTGAAGATTTTGCCGTTATTGGTGTAGCAAGGCGTCCTCGCACAGAGGAAGAATTCCGTAATGACCTGTACGCTTCTATACAGGAGTTTAGTCGCTACAAAGCAGAAAATGATCAAGAATGGCAGGCATTTGCCGAGCATTTTGAATATAAATCGCTGGATATCAACAATGTCGAAGGGTTCCATGAGCTGAGACAGCAGACGGAGTCTATAGAAAGCAAGTTTAACATACCGGGAAATCGGTTGTTTTATTTGGCTTTGGCTCCTGAATTATTCGGAAGCGTGTCGAAGAGTTTGAAAGATGGCGGCATGATGGATGGAAAAGGATGGAATCGCCTAGTAATTGAGAAGCCATTCGGTTATAACCTCGAATCTGCACAAGAATTGAACGTTGAAATACGAGAAGTATTTGCCGAAGAAGAAATTTATCGGATTGATCACTATCTTGGCAAGGAAATGGTACAAAATATTGAGGTAATCCGCTTCGCGAACGCCTTCTTTGAACCACTGTGGAATAATAAGCATATTGCCAATGTGCAAATTACGCTTAGTGAAACGGTAGGGGTGGAGGAACGCGGAGGTTACTATGATCATTCCGGCGCCCTGCGGGATATGGGACAGAACCATATGTTGCAAATGCTAACGATGATTGCGATGGAACCACCTAGTCGTTTGTTGCCTGAGGATATCCGTGATGAAAAGGTAAAAGTGCTGCGTTCGCTGCGCCCTTTTGAAACGTCTGAGGATGTGAAAACCAATGTGGTACGTGGCCAATACACCGAAGGCAGTTATCGCGGTCAGCAGTTGCCAGGGTATCGCCAAGAAGACAAGGTTGATCCACAGTCGAACACAGAGACTTATTTTGCTTCACGCGTGTTTGTTGATAATTTCCGTTGGGCTGGCGTACCGTTCTATATTCGTACGGGCAAACGTCTCCCTGTAAAAACAACGGAGATTGTTGTGGAATTTAAGAGCATGCCAACGAACGTGTACCTCGGTCAAAAGCATAAGCTGGAACCGAACTTGCTCGTGATTCGGGTCAATCCAATGGAGGGCATTTACATTAAAATCAATGCCAAAAAACCCGGTTCGGAATCAGATATTGAGCCACTGGCTATGGATTTTTGCCAAAGCTGTATGGTGGGTATCAACTCACCGGAGGCTTATGAACGATTGCTGATGGATGCGATTGAGGGTGATTCGACGTACTTCACGCGTTGGGATGAGGTTGCCACGGCATGGGGATTCGTCGATCGAATCGCCAAAGCATGGCAGAAGACCCCGGATACGCTGGAAACCTATGCTGCAGGCTCATGGGGACCGGAAGGTGCTCACAAGCTATTGGAGCAGGATGGCTTCAAGTGGTGGCCGGTTAGCGGTCAGGATGAAGATAATGTCATCTGGCGAGTAGGCGGCGTTCAGTAATCCCGATTTGTCCTGCATCCCCCTATGTCCTGTTCAGGGCGTAAGGGGATGCTTTGCGTTCGGAGTGTGCTATAATAGCTTAGTCTCAGGTTTTCAGTTTGCAACTGATTATAAGTTAAAGGCAGGCTAAAACATGTAAATAGATCGTATTTATAATGAATATGGTAACGGAGTACGCCGAATACTGGAGCTAACGGCAATATAGCTGATAGAGCCGATGAACTTATGAAAACAGGCGTGCGTCATGGCCTTTTTATGAATAGCTTGAGCAGTAATGCAATGGATTTGATCATGAAGGGATATGTGAAATGAGTAAAACAACAGATATACTTCAACAGGAAGTCGACAAACGGCGTACGTTTGCGATTATTTCTCACCCGGATGCGGGTAAAACGACACTGACGGAAAAGCTGCTGCTGTTCGGGGGCGCGATTCGTCTTGCTGGTTCAGTTAAAGCGCGTAAAGCAAGCAAACACGCCACGAGTGACTGGATGGAGATTGAAAAACAGCGGGGGATCTCTGTAACATCCTCAGTAATGCAATTTGATTACAATGGTCACCGCATCAATATTCTGGACACCCCAGGTCACCAGGATTTCAGTGAAGACACGTATCGTACATTAACAGCAGCAGATAGTGCAGTCATGCTGATTGACGTAGCGAAAGGTGTGGAAGCGCAAACGATTAAGCTGTTTCAAGTTTGTGCGAAGCGTGGAATTCCGATTTTCACCTTCATTAACAAACTGGATCGTGAGGGACGCAGTCCTTTTGATTTGATGGAGGAGCTGGAGCAGGTGCTTGGCATCCGTTCGGTGCCTATGAATTGGCCGATTGGTACAGGACGCGAGCTGTGCGGTGTCTATGACCGTGTCAAAAATCAGGTCGAGCTGTTTCAGGGAGATGACCATTCCACGATCAAAGTACAAAAAGTGGAAGATTACAATGATCCGATCATTCGTGAGATGGCGGGCGATTATTTGCATGACCAATTATGCCAAGACTTGGAGTTGCTTGACGTCGCGGGGGACCCTTTTGACATGGAAAAAGTACAGCGCGGAGAATTAACACCTGTATTCTTCGGCAGTGCGATTAATAATTTTGGTGTACAAACATTTTTGGAAAACTTCCTTCAGCTTGCTCCTAAACCGGAGCCGCGCCGTAGTACAGCTGGGGAAATTGAGCCAACAAACGAAAAGTTTACCGGCTATGTATTTAAAATTCAAGCGAACATGAACCCGGCTCACCGTGACCGTATTGCATTTTTGCGTATTGTCTCTGGTAAGTTTCAACGCGGGATGAGTGTTAAGCATGTACGGATGGGCAAGGAGATTAAGCTGTCTCAGCCACAGCAGTTCCTGGCACAGGACCGTGATATTGTCGAGGAGGCTTTTCCTGGCGATATTATAGGATTGTTTGACCCAGGTATTTTCCGTATTGGTGATTCACTCAGCCAAGGTAGCGAGGTTGTGTTTGATGAATTGCCGACTTTTTCGCCTGAGATTTTTGCCAAGGTAACGGTGAAAAATGCCTTGAAGCACAAACAGTATCTGAAGGGTATTGACCAGTTGACCGAGGAAGGTATGATTCAGGTATTCCGTACGGTAAGCTTTGACGATACGCTATTGGGTGTTGTCGGGCAACTGCAATTTGAAGTATTTGAGTACCGCATGAAGGGTGAATATGGCGTTGATGTACAGCTTCAGCGTATGCCATTCCAATTTGCACGTTGGATTGTGGATGATCAGATTGATCCGAGCAAGTTCCGTATTAACTCTACGCTGGTAAAGGATAAGAAGGGCAATTATGTTGCCTTGTTCGAAAACGAGTATGCCATGCGTACGGCTATGGAGAAAAACCCGACAGCTAAGTTTTTGGAAATGGCTCCATAAGATTGAATAAGCAGGACAGTTTGATCTAAGTCATTTAGTGTATACAACGAATAGTCCACTCGATGTTAATGCGAGTGGACTATTCTCATTTTCGAATACGGGTAAAATAATGAGCACAATTAAATCGGAACAAAAAGTTAAATAGCTAGAGCTAGGTTAAAGGTACGGGTTTGATTTTATCGATTTGTTCATGTGCCAAATGGACGAAATCGTGCTGCTGGTTTGGACTCATATGCTTCCAAGCAATTTCAAGAATGACACCCAATCCAGGCAAAGCGGCCTCCGGTCCGTCCACTGACCCAATAATCATGTCCGTAAGATCAGCTTCTGATTTGCCGTGTACTTTGTGAACAATTGCTTGTCGTAAATCCATTGTAATGGGCATGTGTACCTCCCGTATGTTGTAGTAGTGGTCGAATGTATTATGGCTTGAGCTGTTGTCCAGTATACATGGAGAAGCATTTGGCATAAGTATGTCAAAATTTATGTTTGTAGCATGATATGCTATACTATGACGGATAGTATGGTGATCGGGAGGTAAAGAAGGAATGGCAAAAAAACAGTATGCGGTCATTGGCATGGGCCGTTTTGGTTCCAGTGTTGCCAGTGCGCTGAGTGAGATGGGTTTTGATGTACTGGCTATTGACTCGGACGAGCAGCGTACACAGGAAATGTCGAATATTGTGACGCATGCGGTATCTGCCGACTCGACGGATGAGGAAGCGCTGCGAGCGCTGGGTATCCGTAATTTTGACGTAATCGTAGTTGCGATTGGCGAAGATATACAGGCCAGTATTCTGACGACATTGATTCTCAAGGACATGGGCGTACCAGCCCTTGTGGTCAAGGCACAAAATGAATTGCACGGGAAAGTGCTGCAAAAAATAGGTGCGGATAAAGTCGTTTATCCTGAACGGGATATGGGGTTACGGGTAGCCCATCATTTGACATCTCCCAACATTTTGGATTATATCGAGCTGTCTAAGGACTACAGTATTTTGGAGATGAGAGCCGCCGATTCCATGATTGGCAAAAACCTGAAGGAGCTAGACATACGTGCACGCTTTGGCTGCAATGTGATGGCGATTCGTAGAAATCAGGAAATGAACATTTCACCTTATGCCGAAGATCGTCTGGAGCCGGGTGATGTACTGGTCATCGTGGGCCACAAGGATGATCTGACCAAGCTGGAGCTGGCATTTGCAGCCTAATGAAGGCTGATGTACAAGTACAAGTGATGCATCATTTATTTTTAAGAAACGGACAAAGAAACGGAAGGTTAAACGAATGGAAATCATTTCACCGAATAATGCGCGTGTAAAAGAGTGGGCGCAACTGCTGGAGAAAAAGCATCGCACACGGCAGCATAAATATATTGTCGAGGGTATTCATCTGGTGCAGGAAGCGCTGCGTTCGGACGCGGCTGTCGAAACCGTTGCCTATGATTTGGACAAGGGCATTCCCGCCGAGCTGAATGGCCTGGATCCAGCCGACCAGCCGGTGGAATGGGTTCCCGTGTCAGCGGCGGTCATTGCAAAATGCACCGATACAAAGACGCCGCAGTCGGTCTTTGCCATCGTGCGTAAGGAGGAGCGCAGCGCATTCCCGGCATTGCTGGAGCAGCCGGATGCACTGGTGATGGTGCTGGACGGGGTGCAGGACCCCGGCAATGTAGGCACCATCATCCGCAGCGCGGACGCTGCTGGAGCCGCAGGCGTAATATTGGGTCATGGCTGCGCCGACCTGTACAATCCCAAAACGATCCGCTCCACGATGGGATCGTTGTTTCACCTGCCAGTGATTGAAGGCAGTCTGGAGGAGCTTTTACCACAGGCCAAAAGCAAAGGTGCCCGACTGATCAGCACCTCGCTGGATGCGAGCTTGTCATGCTATACCATGGATTTGCGTGTTTCCACTTGGCTTGTGATCGGAAACGAAGGCCAAGGTATTTCTGCTGCTACCGCACGCATGGTGGATGAGTCGGTATTCATTCCGATGCAGGGGCAAGCGGAATCACTGAACGCAGCGATGGCTTCTACGGTGCTATTATTTGAGGCGATGAGACAACGAAACTAAGAGAATGAACACGGGGCTGCTGTGGTTTATAACATCAAATGAGACAAGTTATAGCACTAAATGAGACTGACATTTCCTTAAGAATCCAGTAACGGCGGGGATTTTGCTTAAGTATTCAAATGAGTTATCCTCAAAGGTGATTTATCTTGATGGAATTTTCGTATGAAAAACGACAGTCCATTTTTTATAACAAGAAGTAAGATAATCCTCTTTGAGGATATTCTTTTATTCAAGTACGTATTAGAGTTGCGACTTTTTTAGTGAGCAATTGCGTAATTCAAATTCAGTTTCAAAGTCATAACCAGGCCACAGCCAAAGTTCTTAAAACTATAGCCTGATTCTATAACAACAAGAGATGTATTGCTTGTATTAAGTCGTTTGAAGGTTGTCACATATGTAAAATATATTTTTGTCACTATTATAAATCCTGGTCGTCAAAAACTTTGATGACAGGATTTCTTTTTGGAGAATTATAGAAAATCATTGAAAAAAGAGTGAGACAAAATGGAATCAACCCGGCAATGCCAAATCTGCGCTGCTAAGTGTCATTTCCTCCGTTGTGGCAGATGTGGGTTCCTCTCCACAGGACGTCATGTACCAGGATTCATCATCTCTCACGTCTACATGTTGCAGCTCAGCCTCATCTACCGTTGTACCCAACCCGGAACTCGTTGATACGATTGAATTCATTGGAATAGATGGATTTTAACCTGAAAAATATCGAGGGAAAATCATTTTTTTCATCACTATATTGTACAACCGGTTGTCTATAAAGTGGGATGTAAACGAATACAACAATTGAATTCATCATGTTATTATGAATCCACAGCAAGAAAGAAGTTAATCCTGCTGAGTAAAAGGAAATATAAAACAATTTGCAAGGAGGATTTTTTCAACCCTTTGGGATTGGAAATGGATTTAAAACTAGCTTCGAAAACTAACATACCAGGAGGAATTAACATGTCAAATTCAAAAATTAAAATCGCCGTAGCTTGTGGAAGCGGAGTAGCAACTTCTACTATCGCAGCAGATGGAGTGAAAGAGGTATTAAAAGAAGCAGGAATTGAACATTACGATATCATTAAAACGAGTATGACGGAATTACCGAATATTATTGACAACGTCGATATTGTTCTGACAACTAATAATTTTAAAACCGATGAAAAGCCATATATGAACATCATGGGATTTGTAACCGGGCTTAATGAAGAAAAATTAAAAAATCAATTGGCTGAAAAACTGCTGGATTTAAAAAATAGTTAAGGTGGTAGATCATAATGGATACTGTGCATAATATTATTAAATCTATTACTGATATGGGAGCAACAGCTATTTTACCAATAATAATCACCGTATTAGGTCTAGTTTTTCGAATGAAAATTGGAAACGCTATCAAATCAGGCCTTTTAGTTGGGGTAGGCTTCTTAGGTTTAACATTAGTTGTTGGCTTGCTCAATTCCTCCCTAAAACCGGCAGTTGATTATTATGCAAAAATCGGTTCTGGATTTACAATTGCAGATATTGGATGGCCAGCTGTAGGGGCGGCATCTTGGGTGCCTCCTTTTGCAGCATTAGCAATTCCTCTTGGTTTAATTATTAATCTAGTATTAGTTCGACTTAGATGGACAAAAACGTTAAATGTGGATATATGGAATTACATGCATTTTCTAATTCCAGGAGCTTTGGCTTACTTTCTTTTTGACAGTTTCTGGTTAGGGTTGGTAGTAACATTGGTGATGTCTGTTATTGCTCTATTCGTTGGTGATTTAATTGCTTCAAAATGGCAAGAATACTTTGGTTTAGAAGGTACAACCTGCACAACTATTATTTATTCAGCTTGGGGTTATCCGATTGCCTGGCTGGTAAATAGAATCATTGATTTCATTCCTGGTTTAAATAAATTGGAGTTTTCTCTGAGTAAAATTAATAAAAAAATAGGCGTTCTCGGGGACCCAGTTATTATTGGATTTATTGTTGGATTAGTTTTAGGGGCAATTACTAAAAGACCTGTTACAGAGATAGTGACTATGGCCACAGGGATAGCTGGAGTTATGGTATTAATGCCTAAAGTTGTTGGAGTGATGATGGACGGGCTATCTCCAATTGGGAAATCGGCAAAAGACTTTATGATTAAACGCATGGGGAATAACTCCAATCTAAATGTGGGGATGGATATTGCGCTAGGCTTAGGCGATCCGACTACTATTACAACTACAGTCGTTTCTATTCCAATTGTTATGTTATTGGCACTCATTTTACCTGGAGTTCAGTTCTTTCCAATAGGACTGTTAATGTCTGTTACCTATATTTCTGTAATGTGTACGTTAACAAGTAAAGGAAATCTATTCCGTTCTATTGTGTCGACAGTAGTATTTTGTATTATCACATTTTATTTGGCAGGATTTGTTGCACCAGGTGCAACACAGATGCTAAACAGCGCAGGTGTCGAGTTAAAAGGTTTAGGGACAGATGTTACTTTTTCTGAGATATGGAACTTATTAATTTATTGGGTAAGCACTTTAGTTAAATAAAGACTAGAGAAGAGGAAAAATAATGAATCTGATTTTACCTTCAATATTTGCAGCAGATTTAATGAACTTAAAAAGTGAATGCGATGTTTTATATGAAGAAGGATTTCAAGTACTTCATGTAGATATGATGGACGGAAACTTCGTCCCTCATATCGCATTTGGACCAGAACAAATTAAAAATATAAAAAAACAAGTGAATATGAAATTAGATGTTCACATGATGGTATCAGCCCCAGAGCAGCATATAGCGAGTGTGTTGGACACTGGAGCAGAAATGATATCAGTTCACTATGAATCAACTCCTCATATTCGTTTTGTCATTGATCAGATTAAGCAACATGGAAGGAAAGCAGGGATCGTCATTAATCCTGGGACGGACACCTTTTTATTGAAACCTTTTCTAAACATCATTGACTATGTTCTAGTTATGTCGATCAATCCAGGAAGACCTAATCAAGTTTTTATGGAAGAAACGATTGATAGAATAAGAGAACTGAAAGTAATGATAGGTCAACGAGATATTCAGATCGAAGTTGATGGTGGAGTCGATGAGAGTATAGCTAGTCAATGTATCGAAGCTGGAGCATCTTTGGTTGTCATCGGATCATATTTATTTTCGAATAACAAAGCACATGTGAAGAATTTGAAAAGTCTAGAACATGGAGAGAGAAAGGATGAGAGAAAATGAAATCATTAAAACTGTATGGTGCCAGAGACATACGTTTTGGAGGAGCGGAAAAACCTCAAATACTGGATGGAAAAGATGTCATTGTAAAAATAAAAGCATGTGGCATTTGTGGATCTGATATCTCTCGATATAAAAAATTGGGTGCAGTCACACCTGGTCAGGTATGGGGACATGAATTTGCAGGTGTTGTAGAACAAGTTGGCGATCAAGTAACAGATCTAAAAGTTGGAGACCATGTTGCTGGATGTCCAGCACTAATTGAAGAAGATGATTATTATTATCGAGCAGGTCAACCAGCTAGAGCGAATTCATTGCATGCAATAGGTGCTAAGGAACCCGGTGGATTCGCCGAATACATTAAACTCCCAGAGAAGAATTTAGTTAAAGTACCTAATGATTTGGATTTCGAATCAGCTTCAATGGTAGAACCTTCTACTGTAGTTTTACATGGGTATTATCGAACCAATCTATCGGTGGGCGACGATGTGGTCATTGTTGGAGCAGGGGGAACCATTGGGTTGTTTGCTGTTCAATGGGCAAAAATATTTGGCGCGAAAAAAGTAATTGCGGTTGATATTGATGATGAAAAACTTCAAATTGCGAAGGAGTTAGGCGCCGATTATACGATAAATTCTCTGAATGAAGATGTTCTGACAAAGGTCGCTGAATATACGGATGGCATGAATGCAGATATTGTAGTTGAAGCAGCTGGAACGCCCCATACAGCAGCAACTGTGTTTGGTTACGCCAAAAAAGGCGGCGGAGTTGTGTTCCTAGGTATCCCTTATGCAGACGTTGCGATGGAAAGATTTTATTTTGAAAAAATCCTAAGAAGTGAGTTAACCGTGTGGGGATCATGGAGTTGTGTATCCGCACCATTCCCAGGTAAGGAATGGGCAACGACTGTTCACTTTATGCACAATAACAGATTAAATACTAAAAAAATGATTACACATCGTATACCGCTTGAAGAAGGTTCAGAAATGTTTGAACGATTAATGGAAAGAAAAGAACTTATCGGCAAGGTAATCATGTATCCAGAAAGCTGAAGGTGAACTTATGGACAAATTAATTAAACAAATGGAAGTCATTATGAAAGAATTAGAAAGAAGTATTTCCTTAATGAATGTTGGTGAAAGTGAACAAATTCTGCAAGTCTTGTATAATACAAAGCGGATTTTCCTTGCTGGTTCAGGGAGATCAGGTTTAGCGATCCGTGCTTTCGCTAATCGACTGTTGCACTTAGGTAAAACGGTTTATATTGTTGGTGATATTACTACTCCAAGCATTCAAGCAGAGGATATTTTATTTATTGGTTCTGGTTCAGGAGAAACCGCTGGTCTAATAGTAAATGCAAAAAAAGCAAAGCAATCAGGAGCAAAGGTAATTCTTAATACAACGAATTCGCAGTCCACTTTGGGGAAACTAGCTGATTACATGCTTTTAATTAATGTTGACAATAAAGAAACGGATACTGATTTAATGGAATCTTCTATTCAACCAATGGGATCGGCATTTGAGCAATTAAGTCTTCTTTTGTATGATGCGATTGTTTTGGAATGGGTAGCTAATTTTAATGAAACCTATGATGACATGAAATTAAGACATGCTAATTTGGAATAAACGTTTGATTTGGAGGCAGAACAAAATTTCGATTCTTCACAGAGCGCCTCCAAGAGCAAAGATTAAATTGAGTAATTTGAATACGACCTAAACTTGAAGCCTCTTATATAATCCTCTGGAGCTGTCAATATTATTATTAACAAGGAAGGAGGAGAGAGAGCCATGCAGCTTGATGATAGAAGCAGCAGCTTGCTGCAAGAATTGTTATCAAATCCAAGTGTGAAGAGTAAGAACTTGGAACATAAGTATGGTTTAAGCCGCAGGCAAATCAGTTACAGCCTTGAAAAAATCAATGACTGGTTAGAGGGCCAACGCCTACCAAAAATTGAACGGAATAAACAGGGTGTTTTTATTGTTGATGCTACTCTCTTCTCTGCTGTGCCTAATGAAGTAAACAAGCCTTCGACAAAAAAGTATATTTTTTCTGAAGCAGAGCGAGTAGAACTTATTATTCTGATCCTACTGAGTCGTAGTGAAGAATTATCTTTATTTCATTTTACCAGTTCCATTTACGTAAGCAAGAATACCATACTAAATGATCTAAAAGCAGCACAAGAATTAGTCGAACCTTATGATCTTAGTATCCGTTATTCCCGGTTATCTGGTTACTCAATTGAGGGTGTTGAATTTCAAAAAAGAAAGTTATTGATTGATGTCGTTAACAAAATTCATCACATGTACAATGGGGAAAAATGGGTTCAACAGTTAGCAGAGATCACTGAAAAAGAAGTGCAACAGATTCATGAACGTCTTGAAAAGATTGAAAGCCATCTGAGCTTGAAATTTACAGATGATAAGATGAAAACTTTGCCGCATATCCTACTGATCTTGCTGCGAAGAATCAAACTTGGGAAAACAATAAATTCCTTTCATATTAGCTATGAAGAATTATCGGATACCAAGGAGTACCAAGCGGTTCAAGAACTACTATCGGATTTGGTGCATATCCCGACCGAGGAAAGATTATTCATAACGCTGCAAATTCTTACGACGAATGTTTCCTCATCTGAGCTCCTTGGGGAAGACATTGTATCAGATTTAAATCAGGCATTGAAAAAGATGCTGGAGCGATTCGAGAAAATGTCCTGCATCCCCTTACAAGACAAAAAGCAGTTGTTGCATATGATCATGCTGCATATAAAACCTGCATATTATCGCATTAAATACAAACTTACTATTACTAATCCACTACAAGAAACAATTAATAGTGAATTCATAGAACTGCACCACCTTGTAAAAAAGTCAGCAAAACCTTTAGCTGATTACATTGGCTGTGATATTCCAGATAGTGAATGCACTTATTTAACGATGCTGATAGGCGGTTGGTTAACAAAGCAAGGAGACAGCATTCTGAGTAAAACAAAAGCAGTAGTGGTTTGCGCTAACGGAGTATCCGTTTCTAAGCTTTTACTCATTACTTTGAATGATTTATTTCCTGAATTCATTTTTCTGGATTCCTTATCTGTGAGAGAATTCAAGATGTATGATTTGGAATATGACATTGTTTTTTCTTCCGTATATCTGCAAACGAACAAACGACTATTTATAGTTAAGCCAATATTACAAAAGGAAGAAAAGATCTCTCTACGAAAACAAGTGATGGAATTATTGCATGGATTCACTCCATCTGAATTAAGTTTGAAAAATATTCTGGAGATCGTTGAGAAATATGCAACCGTTCAGAACAGGCAACTTCTTGCAAAGGAATTACAACACTACTTTACAAGCCATCACTCGTTGTCTTTCAAATCACAACCCGAATTACAAAAGACAAATTTGCATGACCTGATAACGCCGGAAAATATTACATTGCTTCCTTCAGTATCATCTTGGGAAGAGGCTATACGATTAGGGGCGCTACCGCTGCTGCTTCAAGGGAGTATCCAACCTTCTTATGTAGAAGCTATGATCCAACATTACGATGTGGAAGATCCGTATATCATTATTAGCCCAAATGTGGCAATTCCTCATGATAGTCCCGAAAGTGGCGTAAACGAAGTAGCTATGAGCTTGCTCCGTTTAGAGCAAGGCGTTGAATTTGCAAGAAATAGGCCGATAAACATCGTTATTATCATAGCCGCTGTCGATAAACAACAGCACTTAAGGGCATTGGTTCAGTTAATGAAACTTGTTGAAAGTAAAGATGATTGTGAAGCTATCATTCAAGCCCAAAGTGCAATGGATATCCATAGTATCATCAAAAAATATGGTACGGATTAATAAAAAGATATCTATGTTTTCCGATTTTTATAAAAGGGAGTAATTATTATGAGCGCAAAAACGATAAATGGACTCGTGTTTGATCAGGATTTAATTCAACTGCACGCACGTTACGATTCGAGGGAAGAGCTTATCAAAAGCTTTGGAAAAAAGATAGAAGAGAAAAATTATGCCAAAAAAGGATATACAGAATCATTGCTTCAACGTGAAATCGAATATCCGACCGGAATCAACATGGGGACAATTGGTATAGCAATTCCACATACAAATAAAGAATTCGTTAACGAAACTGCTATTGCCGTTGCAGTTTTAGATAATAGCATAGAGTTCGAGGATATGGGGGGATCAGATGAAACTGTCAACGCAGAAATCGTGATGGTACTTGTAGTAAAAAATCCTAAGATGCACATCTCATTTTTAAAGAACTTAACAAGTTTGTTTCAAGAAGAAAAATTCGTTAAACGTTTTCAAAATGCAACTAATCCTGCCGAGATCGAGGAAATACTCTTGAAGTTGCTTTAATAGAGACACATAAAATAATGTTGTAAAATTAATTAAATTTGTTGATGGGATCGGATATGAAATTGCGACATATAACAATGATGGAAAACTGGATTTACAGCCAAATAGTTTGAACAATAAATTAGTTATTGACACAAAAGATAAACTTATAAAGAAGGATACTTTGGGCTCAATGTATGGGATACAACGGCTTTTTTTAATGAAGTTAAAGTGAAACTAAACATAAAGATGAATGGTTAAGAAAAGTTAAATAATGATATTTGTATCTCTATGGCTCTATGGATTTAGTTTGTGTCGCTGCACAGCGACACAAACTTTTTTTAATTATTTGGTCCATTATCAGAGACAGAATACTTAATCCTGTTTGGTTCAATGTACATCGACACAAAGTTTCCAATCAAAACTACCTTATAAAATCCAAGCTTAAGCAGGAAATTTGCAGAAACGGTTATGATTGAAGACGATACCTTCTATATATGGGGTGAAGAATACATTGTAAGCAAAATATCAAGTGAGAAAGGCATAAAGTTGGAAGAGCAATTTTTGTTTGTATTTAATCGAATTGAACAAACCAAACATAACTTAATGATGGGGGCATTATCAATGAATAAGGAAGATGAGAAATTACTGCAATATTATCTGGAACTCAAAGGTCCGAATGCGGGGGAATGGAACTCTTCTCCACAGTGCCTTCACACACAGTTGGTGACAAGAGATTACGTAAAGAAGACATTCGATATTTTTGATGAAATCCAAGTATGTAATGTTGGTATCGGAACTGGAGATTGGGACGATTACCTTGGATATTGGCTTAAGGGAAGAGGTGGTTTAACTAGCATTGATATTGACGAAAGTATTTGCGAGATATTTGAGTATAGACAACAGAGGGAGCAGCATCCGAATCCATCAAAAGTTTTATGCAGGAGCATATTCGATTCCGTTTTTCATCAGCAAAATCAGAAAATAATCAGGCTAAGTGTAAATTGACTTACTGCAACCACTCTATTTGTATAGGCTTGGTTGCACAATCTTTGGTACTTCGCGAATAATTTTTTCTTTCATTTGCGATATAAAAGTTTTCATTTGTAAAGTGATTATATATATTCTTACCTTCAGTCAGTCATTTTCATTGACCTATCAATTATAAGGACGCGATGCTCTCGCTTCATTTTATTAATCGAGAGCAACAGGGATGCGCATCATAAATAATAAATTTGAATTTTCACCAAGCTTTCCGTCATTCATTGGAAGGTGCCCTGATCGGTAGCATCTTTCCAATGAATGACGGACCTCTACATAAAAAGGTGTCCAGTCGACCTTAGAGATCGTGGGACACCTTTTGCTGTTTTTACGCTTCATTCCTTGATTCAACCTTGCGCTACGAAACGATTAACTTCTTCCAACGACGGCAAGGCAGCAATCGCTCCAACTTTAGTGCACACGATGGCGCCGACTTGATTGGCAAGTGTCACAAATTCCTGCTGCTGCTTCGCGTTGAAGGTAAATGCCTTAGGCTGACTCAGCTGGCTGATTTGATACAGCATTGCTCCGACGAAGGCATCTCCGGCACCAGTAGAGTCGATCGATTTGACAGCAATACTGCCGATTAACGAACGGGAGGCACCACTTGAGATGAGGGTTCCTTCTTTCCCCAAGGTAACTGCCACCGTCTTGGCTCCCAACCCATGCAAAAGATCCAATGAAGCATCGCGGTCAGCTAGCCCTGTAATGATGTTTAATTCCTCTTCTGGATAGTGTGATAAATTCCTCCAGCCTGCCGGGTCCATTCTCTATCAATGTCCTGCAGAGACAGCTGACGGTCAGCTCCGCGATTGAACACGAAATCCCGTTCGCCGTTAGCGGTAAGGGAAACAAAGGCCAGTGTAGTCGGAGTTGCCGGATCAAAAAGGAGCATGGACGTATCCACATGGTGCTCATCCAGAAAGGCTGAAACAAAAAAAGGTGGGATCTCAAACAGTTATTATAGGGAGACATACAGGCCTCAATTTCATTATTCTCCTGAGAAAAATTGGATGAACGATCCTAACGACTTGGTTTACTATGAGGGAGAGTACCACCTGTTCTACCAGCATACGCCCCATGATACGCGGCCTGACTTTGGTCGCATGCATTGGGGAGAACTCCCACCGACAATTCTGCCTGGAGAGGACGGAGCGAGCTTCTCGGGAAGTGCGGTGGTAGATAAGAACAGTACAAGCTGATTTTTCAACGAAGAAGGATCAGGCTTGATTGCAATTTATATGATGAGGGCAATCGAAAAACGTTTGAGCAGATCTTTTCATTGGACATCAGATACCTATAATCTTGGGAGGTACCCAAGTCAGAATGCTGGACTGTACTAGATCTTGTTGAAGAGCATTAAAGACTACTCCAACTCAATTGAAAATTGATACAACCATTCGTCAATGCTGTGGTCAGGTACATTTAAAGCACGGTAGGTCGCTGGAACATCCGGGTATCCCCCTACATCTTCCTGACTATCAATTATCTTTCCTCGACCCGTCAGAAAATCAGAGATAATTCGTTGATCTGTTGCATCCCGGTCCTTTGGCCTTGCTCCTGCATGCTCAGTGACCTCCTTTACTACTTCTGAGGCAGCTAGTGCTTCAAGTCCTTCAACCCAAACAGGTGGATTGTCAAGTTCCTTGATTCCGCCAAAAGTCAGCGGGACTGACTTGCCATTACGGTCATAAGCAAGATTATCTTTGAGATAAGCCCAGCCGCTTTTACTGTTCGTTCCGACCATTCCTAACCCTTTAATCGTATCTACTCCATGCCGCATGTAATTCCCGACGATACTGACTCTAGGGCCTTCCGGTTTGATCCCCGTATCCGTCCATTCATTCTCCACGAATCCGAGTCGAATTGCCCATTTTCCTGGATTATAAATGACATTGTTAACAATTACGCCCGTCGAGAATGCTTTGAACCACGGATTACGTTCCATGTTATGGGCATAAAGGTTTCCGATGACTGCCACGTCCTGGACGTAATCATGAACGAGCGTGCCCATGGAATGGGGGCCCTTCTCATGAACGGAATTATACAGGCCTTCGGCGATAATACTATTACTGAGTGTTACACGGTGGGTAGTCGCCTTGGTTCCGCTGGTACGAGGACCTGAGAAGGACATGTTCTCATCCACTCCCCAAGAAAAGGAGCAATGGTCAATGACAATGTTATAAGCGGAGGCTCCGTAAGTGGATACATCTGGTTCAAAGCCTGCACCTTGAGTGCTGTCCCCGTTGCCCATCCGAAACCGGACGTGCTGCATCAACACATCATGCGTTCTGATCTGCATACCTCCCTGGATGAATGTAATGCCAGGGGAGGGAGCCGTTTGACCTGCGATGGTCACGTAGGGTTCTCTTAGCTCAAGACGCTCCTTTTCTAGATTTATGACACCGCCGACTTCAAATACAATAATCCGCGGTCCCTTGGTTTCTAATGCCGCACGAAATGAGCCTTGCCCGTCATTGTTCAGGTTGGTCACTTTGATTATTTTTCCGCCCCGGCCTGCTGAAGTGTCAGTCCCGTATCCCACGGCTCCCGGGAACACCGGTTGTGCTCCGGCTTCACCCGCTGTTACAGCCCCCATCATCCATATCCACAACAACAACATACATAAGCCTACCTTCCATCCTTGTTGCAAACAGCTTCGTACATCCATTTAGGATATTCCTCCTTTTTTATTATACTAATGATATTATATATATATCCTAATATAACTTTTTTTGAGATTCGTTCCAACTATTTTAGCGCAAAAAGATTATAAACCAGCCACTAATGTCGATTTTGTGTTTTCTATAAAACTAAAAATACCTATCAACTTAATGCTGCTGGTAGGGTATTTACTATCCCAAGCGCTTGGGATTACTCCGTAGTAACGGACGATTGGGTAGGCGTAACTGGAGTTTGCCCCTTAGAATCAACCGCAGATCGGATCTAGAAAAATATGAAGATCACATTACAGAAAGTGCATAAATAAAGGGACTGCTCTCAGAGTGGAAAAACTTATACTCATAAGGAGCCGCGATAATCGCAGTTTTTTGATTTAGCGTTATAAATCTTGTCCAGACCCATGGACAGGGACATAAGTTAAAAACCAATTTGCTATTGCTCAATTTTTTTGAAAATATAAAATTTCCAAAAGGTGAGTTTGAAATTAAGTTTGAAGAAAACTTGATGCATCAAATATTATCACAGGGCTCTATCTATGAAAAATTTGGAAACAGACGGATATCTAGTCGGTTATTACAACTATCAATTAAGAAAGGTCACTATTGTTTGTAATAGTGATGCATTAAATGACTCAAAGCAAAGTAGGAATAGATTTCATAGGGGCACAGAAGGTATGAAAATTTGGCTTTAGGAAGAATGGACACGGAAAAAAGATATTATGTGAGGGAGTAGTACTTTGTTCCATATGTATCATCTAAAATGAGTATGCTTGATCGTAGTCAAATGAAATAATTTCACTGATAAATTTATTCGCTGTCCAAAACCAATATTACTTATTATTGGGGGCAATCCCACTCGTGAATATACAGTTAACATCTATGTATTGGTGACAATCAGTGGAACATACTTTTCTCAGTGTATTTTATAGAAAAAGTAACGTTTATCTTACTAGATGTTATCTGATTAATGTTATAAAAACAGCCAGTTTAAGCATGTTATAGTCTCAATTGAAGTTAACCCACAAACCAAGCGTTCGATTACAACCAATATGACGGAGTCAATCACGTGTGAAAAAGGTTTTGCGGAGTTGAAGCTAGTGATAGAACCGAGGGGAGCACACCGAAAAGCGGCTTATACCACTACAGCCTTCCGGTCTGGTCCAATGTCTCGTCCTCTCTATTTATGTTCTTACCAAGAGAAAAGATGAGTCGAATGCCAATCTTACAAGATTGGTTTGTCCACAAAAGATCTAGGGCCAGAACAATTAGTTAAAGCATTCAATCAAGCCATGATTTACAAAAACTACGACTATGCACTGAGTCTGCTTGTTCAAGGATTATTCTCTTTAATTATGAACTCGAATCCGCGCCAAATAAGCTATAAAAAATCGATTCTGGCACCATGGGCGACAAATTGCATATAGATACGCGAGAGCAATAGGTCTACAAGCAGACCCTTACAGTTTAACACGGGATGCCAGATATGTGAGAATTGGCGACAGATACGGTTATAAAATCGAATCCATTAAAATACTTGACAACTCGACGGTTAGTCAAATGAATAGCAATTTTGTGAAAAGAAAAAAGGGCTCTACAATAGAAAAGCTGTTTTCAATGGATGACATTCCCCAAGCCAAACGTCTTAAAGGGGGAAGGCCGGATTGCTTCTTTGTATGCATCGGATGTCGATCATGAGCAGTAAGGATATGTACAATTGCTGGACTATAATCTGGGCCAATATCAATTTAAGGAAGTCCATCAGATTACTTCATTGTACGGAAAAGGCGATGTGGGGATTGAAAATTTGGCCTTTTCATCCAATGGACAATATGCTACTATATCGCTTCATTCAAGTGCTTCTGACTACCGCACGGATGAAATGCTGCTTAAACTTAAGGACGACAGCGAACTCCTGTTGAGTTCATTCCTGCGACATACGGCTGTGGAAAATGTACAGGTGGATTATTGGAATGAACAGAACCTGTACTTTAATGTCAAGAGCAACGGACAGACGATTCGCTACAAATGGGATGTACTAAACGGTAAGCAACACCTATTGTAAGACGGCAAGGCACTCATACGAAATAGATGATACGAAAAAGAGGCTCAGGAGGAAATCCCCTGAACCTCTTTTTTACTGACCTTAAAGCTGTTTGACCAGTAATACATGAGGCAGTCCATCCTCTATGAAAACCTCTGAGGCAGTTTGATAGCCTAGTTTATGATAGAAAGGTTCCGCTTGTGTCTGTCCATGCAACTTGGCTTGGTTTAAGCCTTTGTTTAGGGCATGTTGCTCAAGGAATGCAAGGATCATTTTGCCAACGCCGTGCTTACGGTGGCTGGCTACAACACATATTCTTTCAAACTTAGCTATGCCATCTACGATTCTCCATCTGCTGGCGCCTACAGGCTGGCCTTGATCCCATATCACCATATGCTCTGCTTCTTGATCATAGGCATCAAATTCTTCTTCGGGCGAAATTCCTTGTTCTTCGACAAATACAGCTTTCCTGATTTGATAGGCTGCCTTGAGTTCTTCCTCAGTTATGACTATTTTTGCATTCAATGCTGTTCACCTCATAATTATTAGGATGAGTTGCAAACCCATGAGCAACCGCGGCTTAGGTAGTAATCTTAAATTCAATTGTCCAGTCGAAGATATCACTGTTTACCTGAATATTCTATCAAAATAATCTTTAGGTTCAAATTTTTTTTGATTTCATCGACTGCATAACTTTTTCGTAACTCTTGATATCTCTATCCTCTTGGATTCGTTGCATACCTTATATGATAAGCGTCATGATTACATTGATCCTCAATGTAGTAATGAGGGATTAAATGTTTAATGATGTTCAGAGAAAGCCGAGCTTTTATGTTTGCAAAGTGAATTGGGACACGACAGGGGGGATCTGCATTCCTCCAAGTACGATTTGACCACCGCATGGGAGAGCTCTCCCTCGAAAAAAACAAGGCTTCAAGAAAGGGAGCTATCGATAATTCTAAGTATCATCCGACAACACCCCCCAAAGAGATCGCTTCGCTTTGAAGTGAGATATCCAAAACATTTTTTAATGAGAACGGGATGTACACTTCTCAAATTTCTGAAACCTCAATTCACTAAGAGGGACACAGAAGAAATTTAGAAGGTTGTTGTAACATATGAAGAGCAAGATGTACGAGACATCAGCTAACAATATATTTACGTATTATCCTATTCGTTCTTCTGTCGCCAAAGAGATTCTTATAGGGGGACAAATCTGAAGAATAATCCATAAGATTGCTCAAGCATGTTTTTTCCCATTTAACCATGTTAAAATGAAAAAAATAATTAGAGATATGGCATGGAGAGAAGGCAGGGAGAATCAATGAAACCAAAACTTAACGATGTTGCACAATTAGCTGGAGTTTCACCGACTACGGTTTCTCGCGTACTTAATAATCGTGGCTATATCAGTCAAGAAACGAAGGATCAAGTTCATAAAGCGATGCAGGAGTTGAATTATTTTCCAAATGATGTGGCTCGGTCATTATTTAGTAAACGAACAAATCTGATTGGATTAATCATTCCAACTACAAGCAACCCATTTTTCGGAGAGCTGACTTTTCATATAGAGAATATTTGTGCGTCATTAGGCTATAAGCTATTGCTTTGTAACAGTTTGAATCAGCTGGATAAAGAAGAATCTTATGTGGATATGCTTATGCGAAATCAAGTTGACGGTATTATCGTTGGTACACACAACCGAGGTATCGTAAATTATGAACAGAAGAATATTGCCGTCATTGCGATCGATCGCTTCCTATCCGATTCAATCCCAGTTGTAGGATCGGATAATTATATGGGTGGAAAGCTGGCGTCAGAACTGCTTATTGAAAAGGGGTGCAAGCATATCTTACACATAAATGGCCCTGTTGAATTAGAGACACCGGCAAGCTTAAGAAGAAAAGCATATGAAGATGTGATGGAGCAGTATGGTCGAAAGGCAATTACCTATGAAGTACATGATCCCTTCCACCAACAGAATCACGATGAACCGATTAAACGCTTGCTCGATGAACATCCTGAAGTAGATGGATTGTTTGCGAGTAATGACTTGGTGGCTGCGTCTTTTATTGCTAAAGCAAGAAGAAGAGGAAAACGTGTTCCTGAAGATATTCGCGTAATTGGATATGACGGAACAGAAACAACCCGCAATCTTCTCCCTGAATTAACGACAATTCAGCAACCAATACAGGAGATCGCGAGATCTTCTATAGAGTTACTTATTAAAGAAATTGAAGGTGGATTCAGTGATGTCCCGCGAGAAACCTATCTACCAGTGAAACTGATTGAAGCTAGTACAGCTTAATACAATTTCCATAGTTCTCAGCATTGTGATATAAGGTGGAGCTATCCTTATTAGAGTAATTGAAATCAAAGAGGAGAGCTCTTTTTCTTTCGGAAATATGTCAAGCGGTTGACATATGAAAGCGGTTGACATATAATCGATCTGTAAATACGGAAGTGCTTTCATTTACATTAAATGTTCAACTTAGAGGAGCGTTCGATATGAGAAAGTCAAAGAGCATGTACTGGAAACTAAGTGCCTATTTCTTCTTTTTCTTCTTTACTTGGTCAGCAAGTTATTCATTGTTCTCCATCTGGCTAGGGCAAGAAATCAGTCTGAATGGTGCTGAAACAGGTGTTATCTTTACTGTAAACGCTATCTTTGCGCTATGTATGCAACCGCTTTATGGCTATATATCTGATAAAATCGGATTAAAGAAGCATATTTTATTTCTAATCAGTTCTTTGCTCTTATTTGTTGGTCCTTTCTATATCTTTATCTATGGGCCGTTACTTCAATACAATGTATTCCTCGGCGCAATTGTAGGTGGATTATACTTGGGTATTTCTTTTTTGGCAGGGATCGGAGCCATCGAATCTTATGTCGAGAAAGTCAGCCGAAAATATGACTTTGAATATGGAAAATCTCGTATGTGGGGCTCGCTAGGTTGGGCAGCAGCAACATTTTTTGCTGGTCAGCTCTTCAATATCAACTCTAACATTAACTTCTGGATTGCATCAGTATCTGCTGTCATTCTGTTTATCATTACGATGACAATTAAAGTTGAAATGACAGATTCCGAGATGGAGCGAGCAGAGTCCGTTAACTTTAAGCAAATCGGCTATTTGTTTGCAAATAAGCATTTGTGGTTCTTCATTTTATATGTTCTTGGTGTTACCTGTATTTACAATGTGTATGACCAGCAGTTCCCGAATTACTTTTCATCGACGTTCTCAACGGTTGCTTTAGGCAATCAAGTTTACGGTTACTTAAATTCCCTACAAGTGTTCTTGGAAGCAGGTATGATGTTCTTAGAGCCTTTCATTGTCAACAAAATTGGAGCAAAAAAGGGTCTGATATTGGCAGGGTTCTTGATGGCGTTCCGGATCATGGGTTCAGGCTTAGTTATTGGACCTTATGGTATCTCCGCTATGAAATTGATTCACGCATTGGAACTGCCAATCATGCTGATCTCCGTATTTAAGTACTTGGCTGCTAATTTCGATACGCGTCTGTCTTCGATCTTATATTTGGTGGGATACCAGTTTATGAGTCAGGTAGGAGCTTCGATCTTCTCGCCAATCGCCGGTATGTCTTATGACATTAGAGGCTTTGCAAATACGTACGTGATTATGGGTGTTTTCGTATTTGCCTTTACAACAATCTCAATCTTTACCTTAAAGAAAGAACCGAAAAATCTGGATCCCAACCCTAACAAGCATATTGAAACAGCATAGGAGGAAGACAAATGAACACATATAATAACAATACGAAGCAAGCTGAGGAAGCATTGAAACAGGCAGAAGCAAAAATGAACAAGCGGTACCGATTAGGTTATCATATTATGGCACCAGCAAACTGGATTAACGACCCAAATGGATTAATTCAATTTGAAGGTGAATATCACGCCTTCTATCAGCATCATCCTTATGATGAGAACTGGGGTCCAATGCATTGGGGACACGTGAAGAGTAAAGACCTTGTACATTGGGAGCATTGTCCGATTGCATTAGCGCCTGGAGATGCGTGTGACCTTGATGGCTGCTTCTCAGGAAGTGCAGTAGATAATAACGGCGAACTGACATTGATCTATACTGGACATCACTATATTGATCAACCAAACAATATCTTTTTCCAAAATCAAAATGTGGCAGTAAGCACAGATGGCATTCATTTTACAAAACTAAGGCAGAATCCCGTAATCGCTGAACCTCCGACAGATAGCTCCAAGCATTTCCGTGATCCGAAGGTATGGAAGCATGAGGATACATGGTACATGATCCTAGGTAACAGCACGAAAGAAGATCTGCCGCGTGTTATTCTATATACATCTCCTGATCTTAGAACTTGGACCTATCATGGTGTGCTTCTGCAGGGAGATAAGAATATGGGCTTCATGTGGGAGTGCCCTGATTTCTTTGAACTGAGCGGTAAGCATATATTTATGTTCTCCCCACAAGGTATTGATGCGCAAGGAGATAAGTACAATAACTTGTTCCAGACGGGATATTATGTTGGCGAATATAATTATGATAGTAATGAATATAAGCATGGAGAGTTCATCGAGTTGGATAATGGTCATGACTTCTATGCGGTTCAAACTTTTCTAGATGATCAAGGTCGCCGCATTGCGCTTGGCTGGATGGATATGTGGGAATCGGATATGCCGACGAAAGCAGATGGCTGGTGTGGAGCAATGACGATCCCACGTTTAATTACGTTGGGTGACAATAATAAAGTACTGATGACTCCAGTTGAAGAAATGAAGTTACTTCGTCAAAGTAAACATGTTTTGTATCAATATGGCGCTATTTCTGGAAGTTACTACAAGGAAGTTGAAGCCGATCTGCTTGAAGTTAAGGTAGTGTTCGACCTCACGAAGTCAAGTGCAGACCTGGTAGGCTTGAAGTTTCGCGGAACAGGTCGAGAAGAAACGGTTATCACATATTCTATTCCGGAGCAGAAACTTATGCTTAATTGTTCTAAATCAGGTAAGAAGACAGATGGAGTACGTCAAACAGCATTCAATGCTGAGGGACAGCTGACATTGCATGTATATCTGGATCGCTCATCCATTGAAATGTTTGCGAATGAAGGGCAAGCTACGATGACAAGTCGCATCTATCCGAGTGAGAAATTGCTAGGCATAGAAATCATAACGGAGGGTGGAGAGGCACTAGTAAATGGGCTGACATATTGGAAATTGAAAGATATATGGCAAGCTGAATAACTCAATGAAAAGATTGTAGTTCATATTATGTATACTCTGAAAGAATATGGAATCTATATATACCTTGATAGAGTGTGTGAAGGGGGAAAATTCCAAGGGACTGGTTCGAGAAGTCTTCAGGGTTTAAGCCAAGAGATTTATTTGAAAAGTTCACCTTATTAATTTGCAAACAGATGATGAAATAAATAACTAAATGAATTAATTTCACTGATAAATCTATTCGTTTTCCAAAATCAATATTACTATTAATGGGGCAATCCCACTCGTGAATATACAGTTAACATCTATGTATTGATAACAATCAGTGGAACATACTTATCTCAGTGTATTTTATAGAAAAGGACGTTTATCCTACTAGATGTTATAAATATCTTTAGTTCTGGTTATTCCGGAAGAAGAGATACCAACCGGACAAAATCAAGTGTACGCATTGGAAGTGCCATACCTGCCGGATAAGCTAAATATCGTGCTTGCCATTCAGGAGAGAATTTTTCTTTGTACCGGTGTAATCCTTCAAATCCATACCAATTCCCGCCATATTGGAATACCAGACGCGCTAATTTTTCTTCACGATGTGCATTTTGATTCTCACCCACACTGGAGAGCGGGGGGATGCAATTATGTCTAATTCGTTTGTTATATGGGCATGCGTATAGGTAACATTATAAAAAACTTACAATGAAACCGCTCTATTATACAGGTATAAGTGCTGCTTAAGAGCCTGTTTCTAAAAGCAGTCATGGTAGTTTAGGCTTGCAAGAGAAGTTTACTCGTATGCCAAAAGATTAGATTGGATTTACAACAAATTAGAAGAGTGATCGATCAAGCGTGGATCAGTTTGAGCGTTTAGGTGCACTTCGCTTCAATTAATGATACTGTCATAGAATTTTAAAGAAATGTTTTGAGTGATTTGTATTTAAAGCAGTAAGTAAATAAGAGGTTTAGGAAGCGGAGCTTCTCCGCATTCCATAGAAGTCTTTAAAAAAACTTTAATTGACACGGTTAGCTACTTGAGCTAATTTCAAAAGGCAATTTCAATTGGAATGTAAATACGTTATTACTATGATTAAGCGTTAAGGTACCTTGATGTAACTCAACAATATTTCTAGCAATGGAAAGGCCCAGTCCTGCTCCTGTTTGAATACCTTCGCTACTTCTTGAATGGTCAACTTTATAAAAACGATCAAATAGCTTCTCCTCTTGATCTTGCGTGAGAGGAGCTCCTTTATTTTCGACCTCAATCGTAATTTGCTCAGGGCTCGTTTTCAGTCGAATGCAAATGCTTCCCGGCTTCAAGGAATACTTTAAGGCGTTCATGAGAAGATTATCGATTGCTCTAGCAATTTTATCGCTGTCAATGGAGGCAACGATCGGGGAGTCACCGATATCTTTCACGATATATACACCGTTTTCTTCAGCAATGGGTTCGAACTCGAATAGCAATTGATCCAAGAGTTGAAATAAATTGATGCTTCTGAGATTTAAGTGGGTATCGACAGAAGTGAGCCGAGTATATTCGAACAAGTCATCGAGCAACTTCTTCAAATGAATTGCTTTGTTATAGGTGTTTTGAACAAAGCGCGTATATTCATCTTTATCCTGATATGAGTCTGTTCTTAAAAGCTCGATATAGCCGATAATGCTTGTCAGAGGCGTGCGCAAGTCATGTGAAATACCTGTGATCAACTCCATCTTGGATTTCTCTATTTCACGTTCTTTTACAATCTGTTGCTCTAAACGTTCTGTCATTCGATTGATGTTGAGCGCAACACGTCCAAGTTCATCTTGCCGAACAACAGGTACCCGATATTTTAAATTACCTTCGGAAATAATCTGAAGCCCTTGCTCCAATGTAATTAAGTCTCTAACGATTCGCCGTGTCAAAACTAAAAAAGTAAAAATAAACGTTACCATAAACAAGGGGGTAAGAAGATAAGGAAAAAAATTGCGAAACCAATGCCATTCCATAGCACTGCTAATTTTCAAGAAAAGTAAAATGAGAATATCATTTATAGCAATGGCGATAATAAAACTTAGCACCATTCTGATTAAAATGTTGACTTGAATTCGTTTTTTTCGTTTTGACTTTTGTACATGTTTATTCAATTTTATAGCCAACTCCCCACACCGTTTTAATATACTGAGGATCTCTTGGGAACTGCTCTAATTTTTCTCGTAAATTACGAATATGAACCATTACGGTATTATCAGAAAATCCGTATGGCGCCTTCCACACATTTTCGTAAATGTGCTCCGAACTAAAAACCTGCCCAGGATGGCTGGCAAGCAAGACCAGAATAGCAAACTCAAGAGGAGTCAACGAAATTTCGTTGCCCTTTAACTTCACGGAATGTTTACTCTTATCGATGATCAGGTCTTTAATAAGAATAAGGGAATTAAATTCTTCTTTTCCTATTAATGTTTGACGACGTAGCTGCGCTTTTACGCGAGCAAGCAATTCTAATGGATTGAACGGTTTAATCATGTAGTCATCGGCCCCAGTGGTCAATCCGTTAATTTTATCAATATCTTCTTCCTTGGCTGACAGCATGATAATCGGAGTATTCGATATTTCCCTTATTTTAAGGCATGCTCTGATTCCATCCATTCGTGGCATCATGACATCCAGGATAACCAGTTGAATCGGTGTTGTCTTTATGGCATCCAGGGCTTCTTCACCATCGGCTGCTTCAATTACATGGTATCCTTCATTACGAAGATATACATGAATGACATCCCGAATCTCGGAATCATCATCCACAACAAGAATGGTATTCATTACTGACTGCTCCTTCTTTTTTGACTTGGTAGAATTAGGGTATCTAAGGTTCCTGAAATTACTGCAACTAGTATAGATATCTTGATGATAAGGTAAAGTCTTCACTTTTTCTACATATGCATAAGCGAAACATTTAATGGAGTGAATTAAAGTGTCATCATCATTTAAATTGTTTCCTTTTTGCGACAGACGTAAACGAAAGCGGGAGGGATATTGAAAGGCACTAAATCAATTTTTTCAATGATAAATTTTTCGGAAAGCTGCTTTTTCATTTGAAGCGAATATTGAAAGGCGATAAACAAGCCTCCAGGTTTGAGTGCTTTATAGATCTGTTCAACCAAGGTATCTCTCAATTCACGCTCAAAATTAAAAAAAGGTAGTCCGCTAAAAATACAATCTAGCTGATGAATGTTCTCTTGCTTCATTGCTTCTACTAACTGAGCAGCGTTCGGATGACAGGAGAAGTCTGGGTATTCTGTCTGTAAATTATTCCTCATAGTCTCATTCATCTCAAACAATAATACTTTCGTGGGTTCGCTCACCTGGGCGTTGATAAAACGGGTGATAGCACCTGTACCCGATCCGAGTTCTGCGACTGCCTTAATCTCGTTCCAGGGGGCTTGTTTCGCCATTTTGGTCGCTAGAAATCGGGAGCTTGGTATAACACTGCCTACATTTCTTGGGCTGCGAATAAAGCTTTGCAAAAATAAAAAGTATTCATTAAGTTTCAACTGATTTTCCTCCATTACTGTTTTTATTGTCAGGAACAATGCTGAATATGGCACAAATATTAAACAAATTTATTTCTTTTATCGAAACGGATGGATACCGAAACGATTAAAAATGAGAAAATTGAAGTAAAGACATAAGGAGGAAATGTCGTACGATTGGGAAGAACATATCGATGCACATGGCCCAATCCCCTCTATTTCTGCACCTCTTTATTATTTCGATACAGAAATCATAATGAAAAAAACTAAGGAATTAATGAGTATATTTCTAAAGAAAATCTAAAGATTCATCTATAGAAGGTTTAAAATCTATATCATCCAACCCAAAAAGCCTTACCGACCAAGTCGGTAAGGCTTTTTTATAAGGGCAAACTGTTTCGCCACGCAATTCAATGATATTTATGGCTATAGAAAGGCCAAGCGCTACTCTAATTTGTATCCCTTCATAATGTTGGGGAGGAGGATGTTTGTGATCGTGTATTTTCTTCTACTTGTATGTAGGGTGAAGCTTTGCTTTCACTCTCAAAATGGGATGCCTTTGTTACACTTCATTACAAGGTGAATGATCCCGGGCTCAGTGGAGTACTTAATAACTTTGATCAGAAGATAACTAATTGCTATTATCATTCTTTCAATGTCAGTACGAGTGGGAATAGGAGAGAATTCTCTCTTTTTCAATTTCCATCAGTGCTAAAGAAGTAGAATTACCAAAGTGTTAGGATAAAGTTGAGGTCTAATTAGCTTGGTTAAAAGCTGATCAGACCTTTCCTACATTCGGCGTAAAAACAGTTTAAGGTGTCAAGCCATGGCTTGGAGGGGAGAATTGAAGGCGTTTTTGCATTACTTCAGAATTTCTTTAGAAATATCCCTATAAGCTCCTAAGATTTTTATAATAATATACTTTCATCGACATTAACGAGGAGGTTAGAACATGATTAGCGATATCGTCTTACAGCTAGTCGATCATTATGGATATCTCTTTTTTTTCTTAGCCTTCTGTCTAGGCCCATTCGGCGTCCCGGTTCCAAATGAAATAACCATACTAACAGGTGGAATTTTGAGTAACAACGGAGCTTTAAACCCGTGGATTGTATATATTGTTATCCTCGCTGGCTTATTTACAGCAATTACAATTGCTTATGTTGCGGGCAGAATCTTTGGAGAAAAATTCAAACTAAAGTTTCAAAACAACCGTCATTTTCAAAAAGCAGAGAAATTTTTTGAACAACACGGAGATATCGCAATGTGTCTTGGACATTTCATACCAGTCGTTCGGTATATTTTGCCTGTATTCGTTGGTCTAAACGGTATCTCATACAAGAAGTTTGCTTTGATTTCGTATTCCAGCGCGTTTATTTGGACCGCAACGTTCTTTGCCTTTGGCAAGTTCCTTGGACATTATATATTGAATTTGCTAGATTTGATCGATCCTAAATTGGCCGTGGTTGCTTTAATCATAGCCGTTGGCACCTTTATCACAACCAAGTGGTTCAAGTCGAAATTATCCGACCTTACTGCATAAGCTGGTGGACAAATGAAAAAAATAGATGAAAGGGGGAGAGTCATTTGATTTCAAATCAGTATGCAATGTTCTTGCAACGATTTATTAAAAATCCAAAGCGAGTCGGAAGTATTTTGCCCAGTTCACGGTTTCTGGCGAGTAAAATGGTTCAATCTGTGTCATGGGATGATGTGAGCACAATTGCAGAATTCGGTTCTGGCACAGGAGCTATCACACGCTTTATCGAACTGCGAGTAAATCGATCTGCTAAGGTGTTATTGTTTGAAATGGACGATAAGATGAGGAGGGTTTTGCAAACAACCTACCCAAACTTCTCATGTCATTCAAACGCTTGTCATTTAACAAAAATAATGAATCAACAAGGCATAAATCCGTTGGACTGTATTATTAGCGGATTACCCTTTTTTAATTTTAAGAGCGAATTAAGAGAAACTTTACTCCATCAAATTACCGAAGCCTTAAAACCAGAGGGCAAATTTATCGCTTTTCAATACTCCCTTCAGATGAAGAAACATTTATCTGAGAAATTCATTATTGATAAAATCAATTTTGTGCCCCTCAATTTTCCTCCTGCTTTTGTTTATACATGCCGTAAGAAGGAGGGGATTTAAGTGAGTTATGACACACTTATTCATTGGATTGCGCAGTTTGGTTATGCTGCTTTATTCTTTGCATTATGGCTCGGAATTGTTGGAATGCCAATACCGGACGAGGTTGTCGTTATGACCGGCGGAGCCGTTAGTAAAGTAGGAATACTCCATTATTTCCCAGCATTTATTATCACTTATTTAGGAGTTATCTCCGGGCTATCTCTTGGTTATATTCTAGGCAGGTTTTTCGGTTCGCCGGTGCTGGATAAACTTCGCCATAAAAAAAAATTGGGGAAGCATATACAAACATCAGAACACCTTCTAAATAAATATGGAAATATTGCATTGAGTTTTAGCTACTTTTTTCCGGTGGTGAGGCATATTGTTCCCTATTTAGTCGGAATTAATAAAATGTCATTTCGCCGTTATATCCTTTATTCCTATACAGCCGGGCTTGCTTGGACGTCTGTCTTTTTTGTAGTTGGCCAATTTGCAGGTGGTCATGTGGAAACAATCGGGACAGTGATTTATCACTACGGTATATATGTGGGACTTGCCTTAATCATAGGAATTGTCATATTCATGATTCTTAAAAGTCGGAAAAGGAGCAAAGCGTGATGTGTGGAATCAACCTTTAGGAAATTTAGATAATACGGTAGTAGTTTAAATTCTGAATTTACACGAGTAAATAGATGATGTCCCAAGAGAGCCGCGATATATAAAAACCGTTTGGGGAGTTGGGTAGAGAATTGAAACTGATAAACGGCAAAAGAAATGTTTGCTTTGAGATTTTTTTGGCGTTAGTTTTCAGTCTCGTCATTGCATATCTCAGTTTCGCCATTGTAATAACTTGTATCAATTTGTTTGTAAATCGATTACAAGCGGGATGTTTTTTTCTAAAGCTAGACCAGCCTTTATTATTTTCTTTTTTTAAACTGACCCGACACATGTTTAAATACATTTTTGATTTGGCCGAAGGTTCGCAAGTTCACTTTTGATAGATTTAAAGGAAATACAACAAAGTTATGATTTCACTGTTGCTATATATTCTAGCAGCTCAAACGGTTTTCACATAAGGCGAACTGCTGATTTAAAAATATTAATCGTCATAGTCAGATATACCCCCACCAACTCCCGAATTTCATTTCACCATCAATAATAAGAATCATTTCTTGGGCATATGAAAGCATCCTTTCTGTGCCTTCAGTTTATGCCGATTTCTCTTAACATAAAAGGAAGGTAATTCTTAACAGTTTCTGAGATTTGATTTTTTGAAAAGGAGAGCTGTGTTCCATGAAAAAAGGAACGAAAGAAAAAATGTTGATTCTTACCGGAAATTATGGAGATGGTCACATTCAAGTAGCCCAAGCAATACAAGATGCGATGCAAATTCGATTTCCTCATATGGAACCTGTCATTATTGATTTTATGGAATGGGTCCATCCTTATATAAATCATTTGAGTCGAAATGTTTATCTCCAAGCCGTAAAAACATTCCCTCAAGTTTATGGATATCTATATCAGAAAACGCGGAGACAAAACACCCTATCCTATATTATAAAGACCATTTTTTCTACAGGAATCGGACGAATGATGAAATTGATTAATGAAATACAGCCAGCTATTGTAGTATGCACCTTACAGATCAATATATTGTGGGTTCCAGAAGTGTACGTGATTCTTTAATACAATTAGGTGTTGAAGAGACTCGGATTGCAGATACGGGAATTCCCATTCGTCAGCAATTTTCTCAGTCCATAGAAAGAGAGAAAACAGCTAAGAAGTATGGTTTAGATCCTCATATGCCTACTGTGCTTGTGATGGGAGGAGGTTGCGGCATGATTGGTGATGGAAGCTCTACTATTCAGAAATTTGATCTATTGTCACAGCCTGTACAATTCATCATTGTTTGTGGGCATAATGAAAAACTTCGAATGAAATTGAATGAGAGTCTGAAAATTTCCAAACATCGCATCTATTTAACAGGTTATATTAACTATGTTCATGAGTTAATGGCTATATCTGATATTATGATTACCAAACCAGGAGGAGTCACGACTTTTGAGGCGATTGCTATGGAACTGCCGATGCTACTTTGTAAACCAATCCCTGGTCAAGAACAGGATAATGCCAAATTTTTAGTTCGTTCTAGGGTAGCCATTCATGCAGAGACATCTGGGGATCTAACCGAGCGCCTATCGGAATTACTAGATGATGCAAAACTTCTTCAACATATGATAGAAAATACTAAACAGATCCATCCTAAAGAGTCCGCGTTTGCTTCATTAGAAGTTATTTTTGGAACTATTGCAATGAATAATAGATCCAGTGAAATAAAGATATGCTCCTAGATAAAAGGCAAGCATGGATTTATTACTGTTAAAAAGGAGCAGGATCATGAAGCAGGCATTGATAATTCTCATTAGTGCATTACTCGTATACACGATTATCCCGACCCTTATAATCCGACTATTTGGAATCGGAGTTTATAAAAGGGGAACGGGCGAGCAGCCCATTGCCTTAACTTTTGATGACGGTCCGGACCCAGAATTCACGCCTCTTTTGCTTGATTTATTAAAGAAATATAATATAAAGGGTACCTTTTTTGTCCTTGGTCGCAAAGCAGAGAAATATCCCGATTTAATCCAACGGATGCACAATGAAGGGCATCTTGTCGGAATCCACAATTATGTACATTGGTCAAATGCTTTAATGAGTCCTAAGAGGGTTCGCGAGCAGGTAAACAAAACGGCCAATGTCATTAATCGTATTATTGGAGAGAAAGCCTTCTATTATCGGCCCCCGTGGGGAATCATTAACCTATTTGATTTTTTTTTGATGAAGCAATTTCGCATGATTCTTTGGTCTGTTATTGTAGGTGACTGGAAGAGCTCTGGCGGCAAGCAAAAAATTAAGCAAAGGCTGCTGTCCAAGCTAAAGGGTGGAGCTGTTATCGTTCTTCATGATAGCGGGCAAACGTTTGGAGCAGACAGGGATGCACCTGCATACATGTTGGAGGCATTAAATGAATTTATCATTGAAGCATTATATACGGGATATTGTTTTCAGAGAGTAGATGAGAAAAGAGCTGCATAATGAACAGGCTAAATATATGAGCATTAATTATGGTACGGCCGTGATAAGCGCGGCTTTTTTGTTTTACATAAACACATTATCTGTCAGCACTCTCGAAGATTATACTTAAGGAAACAGAGTAAGTTTAATTTTGATACTAAAAATCAAAACTTAAGCCCGGGACAAAGTATTGATGGGGGCTTAAGTTTTTTAACTTATACATCAAGGTTGCTGGAGTGGCCTTCTTCTGATCCAATGGAACTGGTCAGAACTCTTTCGAAAGGCAAAGTAAGAGTAAATTTAAATATGTTATTTATATGATTGAGCGTTAAGGTTCCTCCATGCAACTCAATAATGTTTCTAGCAATAGAAAGACCCAGACCTGCTCCCGTTTGAATGCCTTCACTACTTCTTGAATGGTCTACTTTATAAAAACGATTGAAGAGTTTATTTTCTTGCTCTTGTGTGAGGGGATTCCCTTTATTTTCGATCTCAATACTAATTTGCTTATTATCCAACTTCATTAAAATACGAACGGTTCCCGGCTTTACAGAGTACTTAAGGGCATTCATGAGTAGATTATCGATTGCTCTGGCAATTTTTTCACTGTCAATAACGGTTATAATAGGAGAGTTACCTAAATCTTTAATAATATTGATACCGTTCTCTTGAGCGATCGGTTCAAATTCAAAAACTAATTGATCTAGAAGCTGGAATACATCGATCTTATTTAGGTCCAGGCGGGTATCGACCGAAGTAAGTCGGGTATATTCAAACAAATCATTGAGCAATTTTTTTAAATGAATAGCTTTGTTATAAGTGTTTTGAACAAATCGCGTATATTCATCTTTATTCTGAAATGAATTTGTTCTTAAAAGTTCTATATAGCCAATAATACTTGTAAGTGGCGTACGCAAGTCGTGTGATATGCCTGTTATCATCTCCAACTTGGAGTTTTCTAGTTTACGTTCCTTTTCGATCTGCTGTTGCAGACGTTCCGCCATCAAGTTGATATTAAACGCAACCCTCCCGAGTTCATCTTTTCGCATGACAGGTACTCGATAGTTTAAATTACCCTCGGATATAATTTGAAGCCCCTGCTCCAACGAAATTAAGTCTCTTACGATTCGTCGAGTCAAAGCGAGGAAAGTAATAATAAAGAAAACCATAAACAAGGGGGGGAAAATATACGGAATGAAATTGAGGAGCCACTCGGATTTCATGCCATAGCCAATCTCCAGTAAAAGTAAAATGAACATGTTATTTATGGTTGTGGTGAAAATAAGACTTAGCATCATTCTGATTAAAATATTGACCTGAATCATCCTTTTTTTTCGTTTTGGCTTTTGCACATTTTCAGTCAATTTTATAACCAACTCCCCAAACTGTTTTAATATACTGAGGATCTCTGGGGGATTCCTCTAATTTCTCTCGTAAATTACGAATATGGACCTTCACGGTATTATCGGAATACCCAATAGGATCTTTCCACACACTTTCGTAAATCTTATCAAAGCTAAATACCTGCCCAGGGTGGCTTGCAAGCAACTCTAGAATTGAAAACTCAAGAGGGTTCAGCGAAATGTTATTTTCTTTCAATGTAACGGAATGTTTAGTCTTATCGATAACAAGATCTTTGAAGAATATAAGAGAATTAAATTCTTCTTTTCCTATTAATGATTGTCGCTGCAAATGAGCTTTTACTCGAGCGAGTAATTCTAACGGATTAAAGGGTTTTATCATGTAATCGTCCGCACCGGGAGTAAGACCCACAATTTTATCAATATCTTCTTCCTTTGCCGATAGCAGGATAATGGGGGTGTTCGATATTTCCCTTATTTTAATGCAAGCATTAATGCCATCCATCTGTGGCAGCATAATATCTAAGATGACAAGTTCGAAAGAGATTGATCTTATTAAATCTAACGCTTCCATACCATTTGCAGCTTCTATGACAAAGTATCCTTCATTGCGCAAATAAACGTGAATGACATCTCGAATCTCTGTATCGTCACCTACAACAAGTATTGTATCCATTACATGATACCCCTTTCCTATTTTTTATGATTACGGCTACTAAAATTCTATAATTAAGGCAAATCTAATGATTGCTACGAAAAGTTTATTAATACCGATTATTGCGTCCCCTTTTGCGACAGGTATATACAAAAGCTGGAGGGAAATTGAAGGGCACGAACTCGATTTTTTCGATGATTAAGTCTTCGGCAAATTTTTTTTTCATTTGAAGTGAGTACTGATAAGCGACAAAAATTCCTTCTGGTTTTAATGCTTTAATAATCTGATTAAGTAAGGTTTCTCGCATTTCACTCGTAAAATTAAAAAATGGCAATCCGCTAATAATACAATCAAGCTGGCCGATGTCATCTTGATTCAATTTTTTGATTAATTGGCAAGCGTTTGAATGACACGCGAAATCCGGGTATTCTGTCTTCAGAGTAGCTCTCATTTTCTTATCCCTTTCGAACAATAGCACTCTTGTTGATCTGGTTAAATGTGGCTTCATGAAACGTGTAATAGCACCTGTACCTGACCCGAGTTCTGCGACTACCTTTACCTCATTCCATGGTACAGACTCAACGATTTTAGCTGCTAGAAATCGGGAGCTAGGTATAACACTTCCTACTCGTTGTGGATTTGTGAGAAATCCTTGCAAAAAAAGTAGACATTCACTGATATTCAACTGTTTTTCCCCCATTATTTAATTTCTCCCTTTTGGGTTCATTCGATCAAAGATCGAGATCTAAAATATGATTTCCCCCAAATACCTGCCGACAGAAAAAAACGTCACTGTCCATAATAAAGCGCTGCAATATGATATCAGGGCAAATTTACTGAATTTAACCCTGCTTAACCCAACAAATAAAGGGATGATATATCGAACAACTGGAAGAAATAATCCGAAACATATTGCCATATCTCCTCGTTTTGTTTCATATAAAAATAGTAACGAAAAAATCTAAGGATTTTACGAGGATATATCTAAAGAAAATCTGAAGATGTGTACACTATTCAGACTCGAAGTCTGCAAGAAGTGCACGAAAATCAGAAAGCTGATCTGATTGAAGAACCCAAAAAGCCTTGCCAACAAAAATAAGTTGGCAAGGCTTTTTATTACGTAAATCGTTGATAAGTTTCCCTATAAATAAGATGCGAAAGGGAATAATCCCTACCAACTAATGTTAAGGAATTCTTTAGAAAAATCCTCTAAAGTTCTTCAGAGTTTATCATTATGATGGGTTCATTGCTATAGATAAACCTAATCAGGAGATGATAACGTGACTCACCCTACAAAACAATCCTTCCTTTCAACTTGGCTGTCTCTTCTATGGCTTACAGTGGTTCCGTTATTGTATAGTTTCTACAGTATACTTAACCATCCTACCGAACACGTCTATAGCCTCGTAACGGACCTAGATCGCCTAACGCCATTCGTTCCGTCCTTTATTATTCCTTATGTTCTTTGGTACCCGTTCATTGCATCTGTACTGATCGGACTTGCGTTCAAGGACAGAACAGCTTATTACCGGACGCTACTTGCGCTCTGTGGAGGGCTGATCCTTTCTTATATCGTCTATGCCCTTTTCCAAACGGCTGTTCACCGTCCAGACAATCTAGCCCAGACAGGCGTCATCAACCATTTGGTCTGGTTGGTGTACAGCAATGACCAGCCGTTTAACTGTTTCCCGAGCATTCATGTGCTAACCAGCTACCTGATGCTTCGTGGAGCAAGGGTATTCGGAAGAACGATTCGTTGGGCAGTCACCGCGATGTCTATTGTCATTATAGCGTCCACTTTGCTGGTCAAGCAGCATGTACTAGCGGATGTCGTTGGCGGTATCCTAGCAGGAGAGCTGTTGTACCGATCGGCGGGCATAGCCGTATCATACCTACGGGGACACAGAAATCGCCTACCTCTGAAAGGAGGCGAGCGTCATGTTTCTGCTGAGTAAAGAGAGACGCTCATTCATATTCATTTTATGAGAAAACCCCGACATATGATTAATTGCATGAGTACCAATTTAGTATAAATGTTTTCTTTATTAAGAAAAAATGAAATAAATGGACTAATAATATATTTAGGATTTCATAAAACTTGGCTTAATGACTAATAATACTTTTGTTTGAAAAATTCCAGTTATAAAAAGGAGAAATTAAATTGTCACAATCATTAGATGAACAAGCGAGGGGAACTGGTACAAGATTTTTGGTTTATCCGCAAAATAAGCGGTTAAAGGGCTTTGAGCATGCTGAGGTGGTGTACATTAATATACCTCTCGGTTCTATACAAGCAGGTCCCGAAGATGAAAGAATGTATGTAGTTGATGCGAAGGACAAGAGGCATTATCAATTTGAAGGGGAAGGCCCTCCGTACTCTGGTCTTCGTTTTCCACCTGTTCAGCCCAATCGCGAGGGGCATTTTGACCATATTCAGCCTAATACCCGTGAGTTTTCGTCAACAGTTATGTATGCTACTGTTAGGCGCGTTCTAGATATTTGGGAAGATTATTTTGAACAGCCGATTCAGTGGTTTTTCCACAGGCGTTTTAATAAATTAGAGCTTATTCCTCTCGTGGAATGGGATAATGCACAATCAGGTTATGGATTCCTTGAATTTGGATATGGACGAAACATAGATGGCAGCATCGACCATAGTAATCCGCACTGTGAAAACTTTGATGTTCTTGCGCATGAAACGGGTCATACAATTAAAAATTCAATCATTGGATGGCCAGAGAACCAGGATACAGAAGAATACCATGGGCACCATGAGGCGTTTGGAGATCTGGTGGCTATTGTCTCAGTTCTACATTTTGATTCTGTAATTAACCACGTTCTCTACAATACAAAAGGAAACCTCTTTTCTATTAATGAGTTATCGCGTATGGGTGAATTAAGTGATTCACGCCAAATACGTCTAGCTTTCAATAATATGAAAATGTCTGATGTGAAGCCCGTTTTCGACGAAATACTTGGAAAATGGGTAAAAAAGCCTCATAATTTGTCCCAACCATTTACAGGCGGAGCATTTGACGTATTAGTGGAGGTATTCCAGCAAAATCTAATTGAAAGAAACCTGATCACTCCAGAGTTAGGTGATCAGGCCTACCATGCGTTACCCAATGATGTAGAACGCATACAGGCAATGTTTACGAGGTCTTATCAAGGAAACGAAGATCAGTTTAAAGCGGCCCTGCTTGATGCACGAGATTATTTCGGCCGATTGATGGCAAGAGTGTGGATAAAGACATTGCCTAATGACTTGCATTATTGGAAAGTCATGAACGATATGATTAACGCTGATAAAGAGCTAAGCAACGGGAAATATGAAACGATAATCCGCAGCTGCTTTGATTGGAGAGAGATTATTGCCAATGAAACTGACCGTCCACTTCTCAAAACACATATTGTAGATGAATTAGCCATTCCATCAGTTAATAATGCACAAGGCGTCCTAACTGGACATATACAATGAGCACGATATATTTAATTCGGCATGGGCAAAGTGAAGCGAACCATAGAGGAGTTATGGAATCTAGATTAGATTCTCCATTAGACGCACTGGGTAAAAGGCAAACTGCCTTAATTGCGGAACGTTTAAGGGGTGTCAACTTGCATTGCATCTATACAAGTCCAAGCTTAAGAGCAACGATGACTGCTGACATGATCAGGGGGCAGAGGGGAACAGCTTTAATACATGATGAATCCCTATATGAGATGGATATTGGTCTTTGGGATGGTCTAACTCCCCTGCAGGCGGAACAATCAAATCCAGCTTTGTTTAAGCAGTTTCGTCAACACCCCGAATCATTCAGACCTGAGGAAGGAGAGAGCTTCTTTGATGTTCAGAACCGAGCGATTAGATTATTATCACGTATCCTCAATGACCGCACCACGGAATCAATTTTGATCGTCTCCCACAGTGTAGTCTTGAAATTGCTGATGTGTTATTTTAAAGAAGAAACTATACGGAATGTATGGGATGCTCCTCAGGCACAGAATGCTAGTTTAAGCTTAGTTCATGTCCATAATCAAAATGAATATTCCGTGGAGCTCGAAGCGGATGTCAGTCACTTGCAACAAATGACAATGATATGAGGGTATTCGGTAAAATTTTACCCGCCGTTTATAGTAACGGCGGGTATTAATGATGTATTCAGCCAGTTAAGTACTCAAAGCGTGCGAAACAATAATCGCCTGCTATGCGGGTTGTAAGACAGTTGCTTATAGCAAATAACAATGAATGCAGCTGTCATACCATGTAGCCAGTATAAGGTAGTGTTTGAGTTTGTTAAATAATAAGGGAGCATCATGTTACGTAATATCGAATTTAGACTGCTGCGGATACTTTTATATAATTCTACAGGCCGCCGTAGGATGCCAGCTATAAAGGAGCTGGAGATAAAGACAGGGGGACGCCTAGAAGACATTTTATCGTGAGTTGAATGATATTATTAAAAAACATGATAGACAGACTTCTTTTTTTGTATCTTCCACAATCTCTTTAGAATACCAAGTTGCATGAAACTTTCCTTCAATAACTACCGCCTTTCCAGCGGATTTCTTCACGGTCATAAATCTTTACGGCGTGTCTCAAATGTGTGTTGAGAAGCCTTCTACCTCATAGAGAGTGAAGGAAGGAATCCCTGTGAAAATACCAGCAATTATTATCTCAGTGTATCTTATAGAAAAGGTACGTTTATCCTACTAGACGTTATAAATATCTTTGATTAACGTTATAAAGATAGCTATTCTAGGCATGGTTTAGTCTCAATTGATGATATAACCCACAGCTGCTGGTGTGGGTTATATCATCAATAAGACTATTTATATTGCCAATTGAGACTAGGAACATCCACGCCTGCACCTGGCCTTTCTTCCGCCCTATAGTCCCAACCTTAATCCAGTCGAGGGGCTATGCTGTGGCTTAAATCCAATGTGGTGAATAACGTCTTTTTTGAGAAGTTTTATAAGATTAAGCTTCATGTCGGCCAGTTTATGAAACGAATCAATAAACAACCACTGGAAACAATTGATCGTCTACTGGTTAGGTTATGATCTTAATTACGGTTTATATAGTAACCATCTTAATAGGGTATCTAGCCTATCTTGGAATAGTTTACTTGTGGTAGCATATAATATATTTGCTCTTATCATAGACAATTGGAATTTTGAATATTTTGAAGTATATTCTTTAAGAAGCTATTTCGTTTGAATATCCAAATAGAAAGGTATTTGACTATGATATTCATTAACAAAAAAACTATTGATAAGTTAACTGAATCGCATAGAGAGTCTAACATGCTTATCTGCTATTCAACTCCTCAGAGTCTTTCGGCTTGTACAAGTCGAGCTATATTACTCCTGAATAATGATAGGGTTGTCATACTTTTCCTCAATCTATTTTCATCTAAAGTAGTAGAAAAAGTTGAATTTGAAGTAGCTGATTTACAAGAACAAAAATATCATTCCATATATCTCTCTTCTGCAATATGGTCATTTAACATTAAAGGACAGCATTGGAGGTTCAAGATAATCAAAAAAATTATTCCTCTTGGCTCTATGCAAAGGGATTTTCTAAATTTCTTGCAACAAAATATCTTAAATTAGCGACTGAGTAGATCACCGATCTTCGAAAACGTGTGCCCTTCCAGACAAAGACGAACAGCTAGGTATCTTTCGTAAAGTCGTTTATCTGGTTTTTTTTCATAGTTCTATTCATTACCCAATAGGCGATTGAAATAATGCTGTTGGTTTGTTAATTGCGTGCTATTATATCAAATGAATTTGACAGGTTCCCAAATCTTTGTTAGAGTTTCAATCAAATACGTATAACCTTTTCATGGGATGTTACCGATAGGGCATAACCTGAATTGGCTTGTTTACACTGTAAGTGTATACAGGCTGGTTTGGGTTTTTTTATTATCTGTTACCCTCGGGTATCCCTTTTATCACACATTTGGAAGGAGAATGTTTATGTCCAGCTATATTTTTCCTAAAGACTTTCTATGGGGCGGTGCTCTTGCTGCCAATCAGGCTGAGGGTGCTTATTTGGAAGACGGTAAAGGATTGAGTCTGGTAGATCTGCTGCCTACCGGAGAGAAGAGAAGAAACATAATGAAAGGGAATGTTCCTTCGCTGACTCCGCTTGAAAGCGAATTCTATCCTTCCCACGAAGCCATTGATTTCTATCATCACTATCGCGAGGATATCGCGCTATTTGCAGAAATGGGATTTAAGGCGCTGCGTGTCTCCATTGCCTGGGCTCGTATTTTTCCAACAGGAGAAGACGCTACTCCCAATGAAGCAGGTTTGCAATTCTACGATGATTTGTTCGACGAGTTGCATAAACATGGCATTCAGCCAGTCGTTACCCTCGCTCATTTTGACGTGCCAGTGGATCTAGTCGAGAAATATGGAAGCTGGCGGAGCCGGAAGCTGGTAGGCCTGTTTGAAACCTATGCTAAAACAGTATTCACCCGTTACAAGGATAAAGTGAAATACTGGATGACATTCAACGAGATTAACATGCTTCTCCATTTGCCGTTTCTCGGCGCTGGTCTTGTTTTTCAAGAAGGTGAAAACGTTAAACAGATTCAGTATCAGGCTGCACATCATCAGCTTGTGGCAAGTGCGCTGGCTGTAAAAGCGTGTCACGAGATTATCCCGGATGCCAAGATTGGCTGTATGCTTGCTGCCGGCAGCTTCTATCCGTATACGTGTAATCCCGAAGATGTGTATCAGGGCATGGAAAAAGACCGCGAGTCCTACTTCTTCATTGATGTACAGTCACGCGGCGAATATCCTGGTTATGCGAAGCGCTTCTTCAAGGATCATGGATTAAACATTGAGATGGAATCAGGCGACGCAGCCATTCTGAAAGATCATACCGTTGACTATATCGGATTCAGCTATTATTCAAGCCGGACGACCAGCACAGACCCGGAAATCGTGAAGAACATGACCAGCGGCAATGTGTTTGGCTCTGTGGCCAATCCATATCTGGACAAGTCCGAATGGGGCTGGACGATCGATCCAAAAGGATTCCGCATCACAGCCAACCAATTGCATGACCGTTACCAAAAGCCTCTGTTCGTAGTGGAAAACGGTTTTGGTGCCAATGATGTGGTTTCGCTTGAAGGAGAAGTTAACGACGATTACCGGATCGACTATCTCAAGCGGCATATTGCCGAAATGGGTGAGGCTCTTCAAGACGGAGTTGAAATTATCGGTTACACAAGTTGGGGACCTATTGACATTGTCAGCGCTTCCTCAGGAGAGATGAAAAAACGCTACGGTTATATTTATGTGGACCGCGACAACGAAGGCAACGGCTCATTGAAACGTATTAAAAAGAAAAGCTTCCACTGGTACAAGAACGTAATTCATTCCGATGGCGAAAATCTGGGCGAATAATCGTACCATAAGAAAATAGGATCGGACGTCCCGGGCCCACGGGGATTTCCGATCTTCGTTTCTTCATTGAAAGCGTTGACAATCGTTCCTCTTCGGGCTATACTTGACGCAATTCCATCATTTTTAGGATTGTTACTGCGTAGCAGGCAAAACCTAAGCCACAAATAAGAAGATGTTACAGTCTTGTTTATTTGGCGTGCTTCGGTTTTTTTCTGTTTACAATAAAGAGGATGGAGCATGTGTGGCTCTTGCTGGCATATGGAACGGGGGATCGAGATGAACATAGCAAAGGTCATTAACAACAATGTAATCAGCGTCTACCAGACGGACGGTACCGAACTCGTGGTAATGGGTCGGGGGATTGCTTTTAAGAAAAAGCCTGGAGACAAAGTAGACGAAACCAGAATTCAGAAGGTATTTGCTCTGAAAAACAAGCAGACGTCCGATAACTTTAAAATGTTGTTGCGTGAGGTACCGCTTGATTTGATCGTGATTGTGGAGGAAGTCATTAATGATGCCAAGCATAATCTGAACAGAAAGCTGAACGAAAATATTTATGTTTCGCTGACCGATCATATCAATTTCGCTGTTGAAAGATACCGGGAAGGATTGGAAATCAAAAACGCGTTATTGTGGGAAGTCAAGCAGCTGTATAAAGAAGAATTCGCGATTGGTCTAAAAACGTTGGAGCAAATCAAACAAAGGCTCGGTATTGAACTGCCTGTGGACGAAGCGGCTTATATTGCGATTCACATCGTGAATGCTGAAATGAACGAGGAAGTCATTACGACCATGAGTATCACGAAGTTTATCCAGCAAATTATCAATATCGCAAAATATCATTTTAAGGTCGATTTTGACGAGGACTCTCTGAGCTATTTCCGTTTTATTACGCATCTGAAATTTTTCGCCCAGCGCGTATTTAAGGGAAATCACTATGAAAATAACTATGATCATTTGTATGACATGATTAAGGAAAAGCACAAGGAAGCAGCTGCTTGCACAGAGAAAATCGGGGCTTTTGTGCAAAAAGAATACAACCACGAATTGACGAACGAAGAAAAGCTATATCTGACCGTGCATATTGAACGGGTGGTGAATAGATAAGTCGAACTTTTTCGACGAAAAAGGGTCAAAAATATACGATTAAAAGTTTTTGTTGACAAATATGGTAGATTAATTATATTATGATAGCAACAGGAATTTAATAAGTTTTAACTGGGATTGTTACTGGTTATGCAGGCAAAACCTAAGTCATGAAAAATTGCGGGAATAAAGTGCCCACCATTTTTCAAGGCTTAGGTTTTTTGTGTGCCTAAATATGTAAAAAGCCCCTTAGAACATGGAGGTGTCCATCATGAGTTATGAAAAACTGGCTAAGGAAATTGTACACCTGGTAGGTGGCGAAAAAAATGTAATATCGCTCGTTCACTGTGCCACTCGCCTGCGTTTTGTGCTAAAAGATGAGGCAAAAGCAGACAAGGGAAAGCTGGAAAAAACCGATGGAATTATCACGGTAAAGCAGAGCGGTGGTCAGTTCCAGGTTGTAGTCGGCAACAAAGTACCAGAGGTATATAATGCAATCGGCAAAGTATCCAATATTTTGAATGAAACTGGAAAAGAAGATCATTCTGCTAAAGGCAACAAAGGATTTGGTGCCGTAATTGACGTAATTTCCAGCATTTTTGCACCGTTGCTCGGAGTTATGGCGGGGTCCGGTATTCTGAAAGGTCTGCTGTTGATTGCGAGCAACCTCGGCTGGTTGCTACCGAAAGACACTACCTATATGATTTTGTATGCTGCAGCTGACAGTTTATTTTATTTCCTTCCTCTCTTGTTAGCGGTTACAACGGCACGGAAATTCGGAGGTAATATCTTCGTTGCCCTGACCATTGCCGGAGGGTTGCTTTATCCGACCATTGTCACGCTAAAAACGGAAGGTACACCTACGGACTTTTTCGGTATTCCTATTGTTATGATGAGTTATTCATCTACCGTTATTCCGATCATTTTAGCCGTCATCGTTATGAGTAAGCTGGAAAAATGGTGCAATCGAGTGATCCATGAGAGCGTCAAAAACTTTATTACACCTTTGATTCTACTCGTAATTATGCTTCCTCTAACCCTGATCGTGTTTGGTCCAGTCGGGGTGTATGTGGGCAACACGATCGCCACTGCACTCGTTGCTGCATTTAGCTTTAGTCCGTTGCTGGCTGGAGCAATCCTTGGTGCTTGCTGGCAGTTGCTCGTTATTTTCGGTGTTCACTGGGGTCTTGTACCTGTATTCATTAATAATATTGCTGTTAATGGCAGAGACGGAATCAAGCCTTCCGCTGCGGCTTCCATCTTTGCTCAAACCGGCGCTGCGTTTGGTGTTATGCTGAAAACCAAAAATAAGAAGCTGAAAACTTTGGCGGGTTCCGCCACACTGACCGCTTTATTCGGCATCACGGAGCCAGCAGTTTATGGGGTTACGCTGCCACTGAAACGTCCGTTTATTGCAGGTATTATCGGCGGTGCCATCGGTGGTGCCATTATCGGTCAAGCAGGAACGCAAGCATTTGCCTCCGGCGCACCTGGATTGCTGACCTTGCCGATCTTTTACGGCCCCGGTGGACAAGGATTCCCGGGATTGATTTTAGGGATTACGGTTTCATTCCTGGTGTCGGCAATTTTGACCTATATTTTAGGATTTGAGGACCCTGTCGAAGCGGAAGAAACCACCGACAATTCGGCTAATGAATCAACCTCACCAACCGATGTTTCTAATGAAGAGGTACTTAGCCCGATTGAAGGAACTGTGGTAGCTCTAACAGAAGTTCCAGATCCTGCATTTGCTTCAGAGGCTATGGGCAAAGGTATCGCCATCCAACCGACAACGGGCAGAGTCGTGGCCCCTTTCGATGGAACCATCACTGTGGCGTTCAAGAAAAAACATGCGCTTGCGATTGTTTCACCCCATGGCGCAGAAGTTTTGATTCATGTTGGAGTAGATACAGTCAAGCTTGACGGTAAATATTTTACTTCCCATATCAAAGAAGGCGACGAGGTAAAAGCTGGAGATCTCCTGCTTGAGTTTGATGTTGAGCAAATCAGAGCAGAGGGTTATCCTACAATTACGCCAGTTATCATTACAAACTCTTCTCAATATGTCGAGATCCTTCCAATCGCTCAAGGAGAGGTAACGGAGCAGTCCCCACTGTTGAAATTGTCTAGTGCTTTAAATGAGAAAGAGGGCATCGCCTGATGTCTTAAGAATAAAGCTCTGATGGTCCACATTCCCGGATCATCAGAGCTTTTTTGTCGTCATTTTATGTAGCCGATAAGCTCACTTGTAATTGACAATATGTCAATTAAATTAACTTGTATGGGGGTGAAAACTAATCTATAATTTTTTGTAATTATGCAAATTTTCTGAAAACATAGACTAGAAAATCAATTGATTGATCAGGGGGAAATACAAGGAATGTTAGAGCAGTGGGCAGAGGCAGTAAACGGCGTCATTTGGAGCAATCCTGTGGTATATGTCTGTTTGGGTGTGGGACTATTATTTTCGATCATGACTCGATTCCTACAAATCAGGCATTTCAAAGAGATGATCCGTCTAGTATTTAAAGGGAAAAGTTCAGAAGCAGGTGTATCCTCTTTTCAGGCCTTTACGATGGCGCTATCGGGGCGTGTAGGGACGGGAAATATTGCTGGGATTGCATTGGCAGTCGGTATGGGTGGACCCGGGGCGATATTTTGGATGTGGGTCATGGCTTTTATCGGATCGGCTACTGCATTTGTTGAATCCACACTGGCTCAGGTATATAAGGTAAAGCGCGATGGTCAGTACCGAGGCGGTCCGGCCTTTTATATTGAAAAAGGGACAGGCTTTAAATGGTTTGCCGTCATTTTTGCGGTTGCTGCGTTGGTAGCGATGTGTTTACTGATGCCGGGAACTCAATCGAACTCTATTGCCGTAGCTTTTCATAGCTCGTTTGGCATGGATATGAAGGTTTCCGGGATAGTAGTAGTCGTGTTGCTGGCGCTTATCATTTTTGGAGGTGTAAAAAGGATTGCCAATGTAGCCCAAATTGTCATACCATTTATGGCACTTGGCTACATCCTCGTCTCTTTTTATATTATGATGACGAATATTACTGCGCTTCCCGATGTATTTTCGCTGATTTTTCGCAGTGCCTTTGGCGTGGATTCTGTGTTCGGCGGTATGGCAGGGACGGCGATTGCCTGGGGCGTAAAACGGGGCATTTACTCCAACGAAGCCGGACAAGGCTCAGGTGCGCATCCGGCTGCAGCCGCGGAAGTGTCTCATCCCGCAAAACAGGGGCTAGTCCAGGCATTTTCCGTGTATGTGGATACCTTTTTAGTCTGTACGTCTACGGCTTTTATGGTCTTATTTACAGGTATGTACAACGTGAAGGGACCTGGTGGCAATTTTATTGTACAGCATCTCCCGGGTGTTGAAGAGGGAACTCAATATACACAGGCTGCTATTGAATCAGTATTTCCGGGTTTTGGATCGAGTCTGCTGTCAATTACCTTGTTCTTTTTCGCTTTTACGACCATTATCGCCTATTATTACATCGCAGAAACGAATATGGCCTACCTGGTTGCCGACCGTAAAGCCAAATGGCCCATGTTCGTTCTAAAGCTGGTTATCCTGGGTTCGACGTTCTATGGAACGGTCGTCAAGGAATCGGCGTTGGCGTGGACACTGGGGGATATGGGGGTCGGTATTATGCTCTGGGTGAATCTGATTGCTATGATTCTGTTAGCCAAGCCTGCTCTTCTTGTGCTTAAGGATTACGAACAGCAGCAGAGGCAAGGGCTGGACCCGGTGTTTGACCCGGAGAAGGCAGGTATTTCAAATGCCGAGTATTGGTCAAAGGAATATCAGCCTCCTTCAGATGAGTTGACGATTACCGCCAAACCGAGCAAGCTGCAAGCCTAAATAAGATAGATAAGTAAGATCAAAGGTGGCTCCGCGGGGAGTCATCTTTTTTTTCGTTATCTTGCCTTTACATTCCAAGAGGGGTACATATGTTCACTATTTAGTCTATAATTTAGACAGACGGATTTAGAAAAATTCTGCCATAGATATGTGGGGAGGCCACATTGCACAAGAGAGGTGATTTGAATGATAACAACCGATTTATCCATAACTGACGACAAGTGGAGAGCTATTGTAGAAAATGACAAGTCATATGACGGGGTATTTTTGTACGCTGTGAAGACAACGGGAATATTTTGTCGCCCCTCCTGCAAATCCAGACCTCCCAAAAGAGAGAACATCCGTATATTTAAAACAGCAGAGCAGGCATTGGCCCAGCATTTTCGTCCATGCAAAAGATGTAAACCGACAGGACACCGATTGCCTGATCATGAATGGATCGCATTGGTTACTGAATACGTGAATTCTAACTATATGAAGGACTTAACATTGCACATCTTGGCTGAGATAAGTCATGGAAGTCCGTATCATTTACATCGTACCTTCAAGCGGATCATGCATCTAACTCCAATGGAATATATACAGCAGACCAGGTTGGAACAAGCGAAGAAGCTACTCATTTGCTCAGATATATCTGTTGCGGAAGTGGGGGAGAACGTAGGTCTGTCCAATGCACCGTACTTTATTACGTTATTTAAAAAGAATACAGGCTACACCCCATTGCAATATCGCCAACTCAAATCGAAAGCAACACAAAATGGAGGTACACAGCATGGCACAGCAAATAAATAAAACGATCTATTGGTCATTGTTGACACATGAGGATTGGAATTTATATATTGCAGCTACATCGGAAGGACTATGTTATGTAGGTTCGCCCAATCAACCTGTAGAGGAATTGTTTTCATGGGCGGGAAGGCGATTTCCCGGCAGTCCTTTAGTTGAAGAGGATGCTGCTTTACAGCCCTATGCCAAGGAGATGATTGAATATCTCCAAGGGGAGCGCACCCAATTTACATTGCCCTTTGATTTTCGTGGGACTGCGTTCCAGATGGCGGTTTGGAATGCGTTGTGTGATATTCCGTATGGGGAAACACTATCCTATTCAGATATTGCCAACGCTATTCAAAAGCCAGCCTCTGTTCGTGCGGTGGGGGCTGCCATCGGTGCTAATCCGATTTTGGTCACCGTCCCTTGTCATCGGGTCATTGGTAAAAATGGAGCTATGACCGGATATCGTGGTGGTTTGGACATGAAGGTGAAACTTTTACAGCTCGAACAGGAAAGTGTGGCATCGGTTCAGTATGAAAAATGAGTATTACAAATCCCCCAAGACTCTTTTGAATAAAGGGACCGGCTTCTTGTCAGGGTATACACATTCGTTGAACCCGTATACTGGCTGTACCTTCGGCTGCTCGTATTGCTATGTACGTCAATTGCCAGTCTCTACATTTCGGAAGGAAGCGTGGGGAACATGGGTTGATATAAAAAATCAGGCGGCAGATATTCTTCGCAAGGAGCTTCGTAGAGCCAAATCCAAAGGTAAAGTCACGATTTTTATGTCATCAAGCACAGATCCTTATCAGCCTGCTGAGTACAAGGAAGAGGTGACCCGGTCTCTGCTGGAGGTGATGGTGGAGAATCCACCCGATTTTCTCTTTTTACAGACGCGCAGTCCACTGGTACGGCGGGATACCGATTTACTGCTCCGATTGGGGGATCGTGTTCGTGTGAGTATGACTATAGAAACAGATCGAGAAGATATACGCAAACATTTTACCCCGGAGGCTCCTCCCATCCAGGCTCGTCTCCAAACGCTGCATCTTTTAAGGGAGGCAGGTGTACCGACGCAAGCTACCATTGCTCCGATGCTTCCAAGCAGTGAGCATTTTGCAGACAAGCTTTTGCCTCTGGTCAATCGTGTCTGTATTGATGATTATTTTATGGGAGATGGCAGTGGGGGGAGACGAACGCGTAGCTTAAAAATTGGTGCGTTGTACGAGTCATTGGGGCTGGAAGAATGGTATCATCCTGCTGCCTATAAGGCGGTTTATGAACGTTTTTCCCATGTTTTCCCGAAAGAGCAGCTCTATGTGAGCAAAGAAGGATTCGAACCCTGATGTAAGTCCATGCCATTGAATCAAGAGTGACCATATAAGGGGGCAGCGGGAGAACGAATGCAAACCGTAATGACCAAAAACTTTGATTATGGGGAAAAGGAAATCAATTATCTAAAAAACGTAGACACCGTACTTGGTGCAGCGATGACGCAAATGGGCAAGGTAGAACGGGGAATCATTCCCGACCTGTTCGCGGCGCTCGTTCATGCGATTGTGGGGCAGCTTATATCGGCCAAGGCGGTTCAAACCATATGGGCAAGGATGCAGGAGAAGTTAGGGGCGATTACTCCACAAAATATAGCCGTTCAGGCGGCTTTAGAAATTCAAAGCTGTGGCATCACCATGAAAAAGGCCACATGTATCCTTAATATAGCCCAAACGATCGAGCAGGGCTTGTTGGATTTACAGGAATTATATGAGCTTTCCGATGCACAGGTGATCCAGAAATTGTCCTCGCTGCAAGGGATAGGACCTTGGACGGCTGAAATGATGCTGATTAATTGTATGGAGCGTCCAGATGTCGTCAGTTGGGGCGATATGGCTATTCGACGGGGAATGATGAAGCTGTACCATCTAGATACATTGACCAAGCAGCAATTTGAGGAGTACCGCCGAGTCTATTCGCCTTATGGTTCGGTGGCCTCCATTTATTTGTGGAGTATTTCATTTCGTTAAGAATCAGGGAGTGGAAACGATGGAGAAAACAATTAGAGAACAGATACTGTCATACGTGGATGCGGATTTTCAGAAATTCACGGCTGCATTGCTTCCGACGATTAATAATGTGCTGGGTGTACGTCTACCAGTGCTGCGTAAGCTAGCTCAAGATATTGCCAAAGGGGATTGGCGCCTCTACCTGGAGACCGCTGAAAGTGAACACTTCGAAGAAGTAATGCTGCAAGGTATGGTGATTGGTTCTGTAAAAACAGATATAGAGGAAGTTTTGAGCTATACCGCCAAGTTTGTTCCTAAAATTGATAATTGGTCCGTATGTGACAGTTTCTGTGCCGGATTGAAAATCACGAAACATCATAAAGAACGGGTATGGGAGTTTATTCAGCCCTATCTATTCTCCAAGAAAGAATATGAAATTCGGTTTGGTGTGGTTATGCTTCTAAATTTTTATATTGAGGAACAGTATATGAACCGGGTGTTTACTTTACTGGATCAGACCCATCGTGAGGATTATTATGTACAAATGGCAGTAGCATGGGCGATATCGATCTGTTATATCAAGCTGCCCGAGGTAACAATGGCGTATTTAAGTCATAATACATTGGATGATTTTACTTTCAACAAAGCACTGCAAAAAATCACGGAATCATATCGGGTGGATCAGGCAACGAAAACGACCATTCGCGGTATGAAGCGAAAAAGAAAATAGGATCGACCCCCACCTGTAAGTGTTATACTGAAAAAAAATGCGTGTATGAAAACGACAGGAGGGGAGTCAGTGAATTCGATCCCGCTGGGAGTACTTGTTGTGGATGATGAAACTAGACAGCGTCGAGGTTTAGCTGCCATGGTCAGGGATCTACGTCCCGAATACGAGGTATGGGAAGCCAAGAACGGGAAAGATGCTCTGACCATTTCGCTATCCAAACCAATTCAAATCGTTTTTACAGATATTCAAATGCCGATCATGAATGGACTTGAATATCTTCAACAATTGAGAACATCCGGTCAGCATGAGACCAAAGTTATTTTAGTGACAGTCTACCAGGAATTTAGCTATGCACAGCAGGCGGTGAGGTACGGGGCGAATGATTATTTGGTGAAACCGGTGCAATCGCAGCAGCTCATTGAAGTGATTCAACACATGGAGAAGATCATTGTAGAGGAACAGGAAGCACTGATTGGGAATCAAACAGCGTTGAATCAGATCGAGCAGAGTATGCCTGCATTTGTGGAGCATTTGTTTAGCAGATGCGTGACAGACAAATTACAGCCTAATGAGAAAATCCTATTAAAGAGTCACTTTGGATGGCATGGGGTAGGAGAAGTTCTCGCGTTGGGAGCATCGGCAGCCCACCCGGAGGATATACATATGTGGGATTCTCAGCTCCATAATACGGTTGTTGAAATATTGCGACCTTGGGCGTCTTCTGTCGTGTTTCCACTCGAATCCCGTAAAGACCATGTGGTTGCAGTAGTGAATTGGAAGGATAGGGCTGAAAGCAAAGAGGCCAAAAGTGCCCTGCAAGCTGGGCTGAAAAAGTTGGAGCAACAGCAAGCTATTTCAATCTGGTTTGCTTGGGGTCAGCCTTTTAATTTTGATGAAATGCAAATAAACCAATCTCACGAAAAGGCCGTTGGCCTGATCTCCATGCGTTTTTATACACCTCACATCAGATATTTGAACCTTGTCGTTTCAGATGATGAGCAGCCAGTGCAGGAAATGAGCGCACACGAACAAATGGCCTTTTTTAAATTTATTGAAAGCGCTATCTCTAATGGAAAGCCCGATCAGCTATTGGGTCGGGTGCAGAATTTCATTGGACAAATGACACAAGGGTATCCTGCACCTGAAGCGCTTAAATCAAAATTGGTACACCTTCTGTTGGTTAGTTTACAACGGTTAAATATAGGGTGGAGTGAGGAAGTCTACTCACGTTTCTCGGAACGTTTGAACAAAGCTGTCGAAGAGGCCACCTGTCTTCGGAATCTTGAGGATCGTGTTGCAACATGGTTAAAAGAGCTGATTCTTGAGCTTCATAGCGGCTCCAAAGGCGAACCCATTATGAACAAGTGCAAGGAATTTCTAGATGCACATCTACATGAAGACCTAAGTCTGGAGATCGTGGCCCGGCGCTTCCACTATAATGCGTCCTATTTTAGCATTCTGTTCAAAAATTATTTCGGGCTCTCGTTCACGGAATATATGGTGAAGCTCAGAATGCAAAAGGCTCAGCACTTACTGCTGCATACAGACGCCAAGGTCGCAGAAATTAGTAGACAGGTTGGTTATAAAGATATCAAATACTTTTTTAAAGTGTTCAAAAAAAATGTAATGCACACGCCGGAAGAATTTCGTAGGAAATTCAACTGATTGTTAGGTGAAAGGAAGATACGATGCGCCAAGTTAAATATATGTATCAAAAATTTTTGGACAGTAGCTTTCGTACGAAATTGATGCTGTCCTATTTTTTGTTGTCTGGTTTTATCGTTTTGATCCTAGGTTTCGTTTACTTTGAAACGAGCGCACGGAATATTACTACAAATGTAACAGATAGCGTTACAAGCGTTCTGCGTAGTAATAACCAGCTGCTGGATAACAAGCTGACAGCTATTCAAAAAACCGTAGATATGATTCCGATCGACCATGATCTTCTTCAGAACATTACGAACGTGGATACTACGGATTCTTCATCGCTGTTACGAGCAGATCGCAGCATTACAAAAATTTTGTACAGATACTTTGGCAATATGGAGGAAGTGTACGCTTCCCAAATTATGACGCAAAATTATGCATATGGAAGCACTGATCGGATGTATATTCCCGTTCAGCCGTTCTATTCTTCTCCGTTGGCAACAATGGCGGTGGAAGCAGAAGGGGCTACCAAGTGGATTCCGGCTTATTCGTATGCCGATACATTCCATCAGCAGGATTTAAAACGAGGCTCCTATGAGTTTAGTTCTTTATTTGCTGTGGTAAAGCAGCTTCATTTGACTGCATTAGATGATGCAGGAACCTTTCATACGCTTCCGGAGGGAAAGGAAAAACCTATACTTATATTGAATTTTCGTCCTGACTTGTTAAAAGGGGGTTTTGAAGATTATGCAGCCCGCAGCGGATTTGCACATCTATCCTATGGCATGATTCATGATAAAAATGGGATGGTCATGAGTTCGGATAGACAGCAACAAGTGGGAGAGCCCGTGGCGGATTGGCTTAAGGATGCCATTGCTTCGGAACAAGGGATGAAAATGGTAAATGTTAAAGGTCAAAGCATATTACTGGTTTACGAAGCGATGAAGACGACGGGCTGGGTATCTTATATAGCCATTCCCATGGAAGATGTATTGGGACATCTATCAACGATTCGCACCTACACGGTGTTTTTTTTAGGCTTTATGATGCTCGTCGCTGTTATTCTTGCTTATTTACTGTCTGTTTACATCAGTAAGCCCATCACAGATATGAAACAGGCGATGAAAGTAATGGAGAAAGGGCATTTTGATATTCGAATTCCTGTGCGTGGCTATGATGAATTGGGAGACCTGGTGATTCGATTTAATCAAATGAATGAAAAAATTAAAGATTTAATCGAGGAAAATTACAAGTCACGTCTGCGAGCCAAAGAGTCGGAGTTAATGGCACTTAATTTACAGCTGAATCCCCATTTTTTGTATAACACTTTAACGACCATGTATTGGATCGCCTTAGAACATAAACAGCAGGAGCTGGGCCAATTGATCATTAGTCTGGCGGAAATGCTGCAAATTACTACTCGAAATAAAAACGATACATGGAGTTTGGAAACCGATCTGAATTGGCTGGAAAAATACATTTATATTATGCAGAATCGCTTTGAGGACAAGTTCACGGTGGAATATGATATTGATCCCATTTTGCTTCAGATGGAGGTTCCCAAACTTTTCTTGCAGCCTTTTGTAGAGAATTCAATTATTCACGGCTTCGCCGAAATGGAATCAGGGGGTCTGATTAGGATCACAGCCTGGATCGAGAAGCAATTGGTGTGTTTTAAAGTGGAGGATAATGGATTAGGAATTCAAGAAGAACATATACGCCGAATTCAAGCTGGAGAAATCAGATCAACGGGCATTAAAAATGTAGACAGAAGAGTACGGCTATTATATGGAATGGATTATGGCGTTACGCTCCACTCGCCAGCAGGTAAAGGGACATTCGTCCTGATTCGCATCGGAGAAATTCATAGATCTAATCAAATGACACCAATCCAATGAGAGTACGACTTTTAAAAATGTAAGCGTTTGCTAAAATGAGTTTAGTGACGAAGCAACAAACGAAAAGATAAAAAAATAACCGGTTTGGGGGCGTTACTCATGTTAAAACGAAAGTTATGGATCGTCTGCATGTGCTTGATCGTTGGGCTTATGTCAGCCTGTAGTTCAAATGAGAGCAGCAGCAAACCAGTTGATTTGCAGGGTCACGAGCAAGTGACACTGACCTATGCCAGTTGGGGTAGCACCAATGAAAAGAAGGTTCAGCAGGAAATCGCTAAAAAATTTACAGAGAAATATCCGTGGATCAAAATCAACTATATGCATATCCCCGGAGATTACGTAACCAAATTAACGACGATGTTTGCTGCCAATCAGGCACCCGATGTATTTCCCATTTATAAAGCACAGGCTCTGCAATGGGCTGAACAAGGCAAACTATATAATTTAAATGAATTTTTGAAGGAGGATAAGGAGCTGACGAAGGAAAGTCTTATTCCTAATTCAGTCATCTATTGGGATAAGGACAAGGTGGCTGGGGTCAAGGTAACGGAGGAAGCTTTCGCGCTTTATTACAATAAAGATTTGTTTGATGAGGCTGGTGTTGCTTTGCCGCCAGTAAAGGCTGAGGAGGCTTGGACATGGGAGCAGTTTTTAGAGACAGCACAAAAGCTCACCATTGATAAAGCGGGAAATAATGCGCTCAGTCCCAATTTCGATTCAAGTAACATTAAACAGTATGGAGTTCGGTTTGATACATGGATGTGGCATTTGCTTGTGCCTTCCAATAACGCAAGTGTCATTTCAGACAAAGGGGACTCGCTTAATCTTGAGAGCCCTGATGTGATTGAAGCTGTTCAGAAAATGGCTGATCTGATCAACGTTTACCATGTGGCACCGTCGCCAACGCAGTCCAAAAATATACCTTCCCCGGCCGTAGCACTACAAAGTAAGCGTGTAGCGATGGATCTGGATGGACAGTGGGTTCAATTGGATCTTGGAGAATCGAAGGTGAATTTTGGTGTAGGCGTATTACCCAAGCTGAAGAGCAGCAAAACGATCCTGTTTGGCGAACCGGAAGTGATTTCTGCCAAAACCAAACATCCTAAAGAAGCATGGATGTTTTATAAATTCTTGCTGGATGCTGAAAGCGGACTTGACATGCATTCCAGCGGATTGTGGATGCCTGTCATGAAAAAGTGGTACACCGAACCAGACTTGATTAGCAAATGGGCCGATGTCAAACCAGGTCATGCCGATGGTTACCGTGATGCTGTCATGAACCAAACGCTGAATAACGGTGTCAATTCTTACGACTATTATCTGAAAAACTCGGAAAAAATCAATGCCATCATTAACCCGGCGCTAGATCAGGTATGGCTGGGCAAGAAAACGGTGGAGCAAGCATTTAAGGAGGTCTCCACAAAGGCCAACGCGGAATTTAAAGGGACGTATCCAAAAGAATAGGGTGAGTGTTTTGACAGAAAGAGAGGGATAGAATGCAATCATTATCTTCTATTCGTAAGAAGGAAAATTGGTTGGGGTGGCTTTTTGCCGCCCCTGCTATTCTCGGCTTTGTCATTTTTGTTCTGGGACCGATGATCGCTAGTCTCTGGTTCAGTCTTACCGATTACAAGGTTGCTTCACAGGCCCATTTTATCGGTCTGGATAATTACGTCCACTTATTTGACGGTACGGATCAATTTTTTTATAAATCACTCGGGGTTACGTTTTATTATGTGTTCCTGAGTGTGCCCCTGCAAATTATTGTAGCTTTCTTTTTGGCGATATTACTTAATCAAAAGGTAAAAGGTCTGGCTTTTTTCAGGACTGTTTTCTATCTCCCTACCATTGTGCCACTCATAGCATCGTCTATGATCTGGATGTGGCTGTTTGATCCGGATCTTGGCTTGCTAAATGTAGTGCTGCGTGCGCTGCATTTGCCTGAAAGTCAGTGGATCTATAGCGAAGGGTCGGTAGTTCCTACTCTGGTTTTAATGAGTTTGTGGACCGTTGGAGGAACCATGATTATTTTTCTGGCAGGCTTGCAAGATATACCTAGACATTATTATGAAGCCATTGAAATTGACGGTGGAAACGCTCTTCATAAGCTTATGTATATTACAATTCCATTGACATCTCCCACTATTTTTTTTAATACGATTATGGGCTTCATCGGTGGGTTTCAAGTGTTTGTTCAACCTTACGTCATGACTCAGGGTGGACCCAATAACTCCAGCTTGTTTTATACCTTTTATTTGTTCCGCGAGGCATTTACTTTTTCGAATATGGGTTATGCCTGTGCTATTGCTTGGGTGCTCTTTATTGTCGTTTTGGTATTCACTGCCTTTCTGTTCAAGACGGCCCGAAAATGGGTGTATTACGAAGGCGGGGGGGCATGAACATGAAAAAACGCGGTTGGAGTTGGAGCAGGGTTTTGCTCTACACAATTCTCATAGTAGGCTCACTGTTTTGTATGTTTCCTTTTTACTGGCTGGTGCGAAGCTCCATGATGGATTTAAGTCAGATTTTTTTGATCCCGCCGAAATGGATTCCAGAGCCTTTTGTATTCGAGAATTTTTTACAGCCGTTTGAAGAGTTATCCTTTGGGCGCTATTTTGTGAATACATTTATCGTCGTAGCGGGTACTTTGGCGGGTGTACTTCTGTCGAGTACCATTTCTGCCTATAGCTTTGCGCGAATGAGATGGAAGGGAAGAGATAAGGTATTTGCCTTGTTATTAAGCAGCATGATGCTGCCGTTTGCAGTCACGCTGATTCCGTCATTTATTGGTTGGCAGGCATTAGGCATGGTTAATTCGTACGTTCCATTGGTATTACCTTCTTTTTTTGGTGGAGGCGTTTTTAATATTTTTTTGCTAAGACAATTCTACATGACTCTACCGCGAGAACTGGATGAAGCTGTATTTGTGGATGGAGGCAATCATTTTACGATTTTCACCCGTATTATTTTGCCTTTGTCGAGGTCGGCGATTTTGGTCATTGGATTGTTTACGTTTTTGAATACATGGAATGATTTTATGGGGCCGCTGGTTTACCTTAATGATGAGAGCAAATTTACGTTGGCGATTGGGCTGCAGCAATTTCAGGGAATATATTCGGCTCAATGGGGCGTTTTGATGGCCGCTTCTTTAATTGTTGTCTTACCTGCTATTATACTGTTTGCCATAGGACAGAAGTATTTTATGGAAGGGATTGCCTTGACGGGGATTAAAGGATGAGGACAACTGCCAGGTACGCACTTTGCTTTTTTTGGAATTTAATATTAAAATGGAAGTAACTTTCGAAAAGGAGATGACGTGAATTGGCAGAGCAAGTGCGTATTGGCAAAACAGATCTATATGTAAAACCAATCGGTTTGGGTGCAAATAAGGTGGGAGGACATAATCTCTTTTCCGGTTTGAATGATGAAACGGGTAAAGAAGTTGTTCGCACGGCTTTGGACAACGGCATCAATTTTCTGGATACGGCTTTTATTTATGGACCTGAGCACTCGGAACGGTTGATTGGTGAGGTATTGAAAGAGCGTGGTCAGCGTGATAAAGCTGTGATTGCCACGAAGGGTGCACACAAATTTGTGAACGGAGAGGTCGTTTTTGACAACTCGCCTGCTTTTTTACGTGAATCCGTTGAATCCAGCCTGAAAAGATTACAGACCGATTATATCGATCTGTTTTATATCCATTTCCCGGACGAAGCTACGCCGAAGGCAGAAGCAGTCGGAGAATTGAAGAAGCTTAAGGACGAAGGCAAAATCAAGGCTATTGGCGTATCTAACTTTTCCATTGAACAACTTAAGGATGCGAATAGCGACGGTTATGTAGATGTGCTCCAATCCCAATATAATTTGTTTCAACGGGAAGCTGAGAAGGATCTGCTGCCTTATACCAATGAAAATGGCATTTCGTTTGTGCCTTATTTCCCGCTAGCTTCAGGATTGCTGGGTGGTAAGTATACGAAGGACATGACCTTCACAGACATCAGAGCAAAAAATCCATTGTTTCAGGGAGATGCATTTGCTCGTAATTTGGACAAAGTGGAGCAGGTACGGGAGATTGCCAATGCGTTGAATGCAGAGGTTGCTCATGTTGTACTCGCATGGTATTTGACCCGCGATTCGATTGATGCCCTCATTCCAGGGGCGAAGGGGCCGGAGCAGGTGCTGGCGAATCTGAAGACGCTAAATGTCCAATTGAGTCAGGCTGATATCGAAAAGATTGACCATATATTCAAATAATAAGTGCACCTGAAATTTGCAATTGTATATGTATTCCATCTAGAGAAGCTGCCGGACGGGCGGCTTCTTTTTCGTCCCTCCCTTGCATATCCTTGTAGGGTAAGTCCAACGCTGCGGGGGGATCGGATGATGAGAAGACCGCAATGGCACAGCGCGCCCAACAGAAGGCGACGCGGCAGACGTAGAGTATTTTTGATTGTGGCACTGGCGCTGCTGGTAGGGATCATACAGATGGCTGCTTATGTGGAGCAGCATTTGAAGCCGCCCATGATGCACCTGGCAAAAGTGCGGGTGAAACAAATGGCGACGGAGGCTATTAATTCAGCAATTACAGCACAGGTAGAACAGGGGAAGACGGCTGATAATTTGATCGAATGGAGAACGGATGCACAAGGAAGAACCTCTGGCTTTGTTCTGAATTATGCGGAGCATATGAGAATTACGTCAGACACGCTTAAAGCAGTCAAGGCAACGATGGACAGCATGAGCCATTTTGATGAGAGTGTTCCGATTGGTCAGGCATTGGGCAGTCCGCTGTTGGCAGCTTATGGACCAACGGTCCCCCTAAAGGTGGAGCCGCATGGAGCGATCAAGGTGGATTTAAATACGCGTCAACAGGATGCGGGCATAAACATGATCTTGGTTGAAGTGTATATTCGGATTACGACGGAAGTGTCTGTGGTTATACCGTTTGAGATGCAACCTCAGATTGTGGAGACGGAAATCCCAGTTTCTTATTTGCTGGTGGTGGGCAACGTTCCGATGTACTACTATGACAATCAGGGGAAACCAGTGGGTAAAAATGGTGCAGCTGCTCCGCAGTTGGCGCTGCCTCCCCATTCCATAGAGAGTAGCGGCGCTATAGATTCCAGCATAGAAAGTGTTCCAGAGGCACAGGAAGATCCAAACTCCTCCAGTCAGTCCCCAACGCCATAGAGCAGAGGGGGACTGACGTGAGACGCTCAGGAAAAACAAAAGGGGCCCTATGAGGAGGTCCCTTTTGTTTTTCCTGTTTTGAGCGCTTTGCGTTCGGACTGCTCCCACTGTCTTAATAACGGATACGGGTCAAAGGACCAATCTGCCCAGCCATTGTCCCGATATATACCATAGTGCAGATGCGGTGGAAACTTACCTTGGGTACCGGGTTTTCCATAGCCTGAGCTTCCGACCCAGCCAACCGTCTGACCGGGTGTAACGATGTCTCCGTTGTGGACGGTTTTGTCAAAGCCGGAAAGATGCGCATAGTAGTGATAGCGGTTGTTGAGATCTCGGATTCCGATTCGCCATCCTCCGAAGGGATTCCAGCCCTTCATTTCAACTACACCGTAGCAGGTACTGCGAACTGGAACTCCATAGCCAGCAAACAGATCAGTTCCTTCATGTATACGGTAACCGCCCCAGCTGCGACGGCTTCCCCATGTGCTGCGGTAGCTATAAATGCTGCCTAAAGGAAGAGGGAAGGCTTGATTGACCAGATCCAGCTTGCCATACGTCCGATACAGCTTGGCAAACTGCTGAACTCTTTGAACTGCGCGGCTGTTATGGTAATATTCCCAAACGGCAATACCAAATTCATCCTCGTTGTTTCCATACTTTCCGAGATAAGATGCGATGCTGAATAGCAGATCCTTGTCATTATTACGGTCAGCGATTCCATCACCCGAACCGTCTTGTCCCAGCCCGGAAAATAGTTCAATGGAACGCGCATTTTGATCCTCCGAATCAGGGTTCATCAGGCCGGACCAGACTGGTCCCGTGATGAAAATACCTATGATTCGTTCCGCATGCTTCCGATCCCTGGGATGGGCCACTGTAAGTGTGCGTTCATACTGGTCGATGGCGGCCAGCCTGTACCAAGGAACTCCAGTCAAGGCTTCGATGGAATGATATAGAGCCAGCCTGGACGTATACGACGAAGACTGAACATGTGAAGCATCTACATTTGCGGTCAGGCTGCTTCTGGCGGACGAGGACTGTAAGTGATTGGCAAAGGCATGGGCAGGAAGCGGACAGGCCGTTGTCAGTGTAGTAGCGCATAACAGCAGCGATAACAAACGAACAGCTCGGGCTGTCCGCGTAGGGTATGGCACGTGAACCGACCTCCTATAGAAGGGCTTAATCGCCCGGTAAATTCTAGGCCCCGTATTCAATAGCGTGAATAGGGCGCTTTTGTTTAGATTGAGCCATATCCGCCGCTTTTATCCATGTAAAGAGTTTACTTTTTCCGGCATCAATGTCATATCAAAAAGGGAACAATGAATGGAGGTTTTTCCATGGCTTTCATGTTATAATGTATGGCAATGACAGCTTAAGCTTATCAGAAAGAAGGTCTATGCCATTGTCTAGAAAAGTGAAGGAAGCTAAGCCCGACTGGATTCGTATTAAACTTACGACAGGCGATAACTATCAGGAAATCAAGAGCATGATGCGTTCCAAGACATTACATACCGTATGTGAGGAGGCACGATGTCCTAATATATATGAATGCTGGGCCAATAGGACAGCTACATTTATGATTTTGGGTGATACTTGTACGCGTGCGTGTCGTTTTTGCGCAGTAAATACGGGAATGCCTACGGAACTGGACTTGCAGGAGCCTGAACGCGTCGCTGAAGCGGCTGAAAACATGAATTTGAAGCACTGTGTCGTAACCAGTGTGGCTCGCGACGATTTGAAAGATGGGGGTGCTACTATATTTGCAGAAACGGTTCGTGCGATTCGCCGCCGGTTACCTTTTTGCAGTGTAGAAGTATTGATTCCCGATTTTATGGGCGATATTGAATCGCTGCGAATCGTCATGGATGCCAAACCAGATATTCTGAATCATAATATTGAAACGGTGGAGCGCATGTCCGACAAGGTTCGGGCTAAAGCGAAATACCGTCGCTCTCTGGAGCTGCTTCAACGTGCGAAGCAATTAAATCCGGCTATTCCAACGAAATCAAGCATCATGCTAGGTGTCGGGGAAGAGTGGGACGAGATCTTACAAACCATGGATGATCTGCGTAAAGTCGATTGTGACATTATGACAATTGGTCAATATTTGCAGCCGTCCGAGAAACATTTATATGTGCAAAAATATTATCCACCGGAAGATTTTGCGAAGTTAAAGGAAGAGGGATTACAGCGGGGATTCAGCCACGTTGAATCTGGACCGTTGGTCCGCAGCTCCTACCAAGCGCATGAGCAGGTGAAGTCAGCTGCTCAGCATAAGGAAGAAGGCGCCCTTTCGCAGGCTTGATCCGGGAAAGGCGGTCAGAATAGCTTGTTTCAAATCGGTGGTAAAAACTATGAATTGTTGCAGGATCACAAGAACGGGTGGAATCCCGAAGCGTTTCGTGATCGGTATAGTGAAGTGCTGGATCGCTATGATTACATTATTGGTGATTGGGGTTACAATCAGCTCCGTCTGAAGGGCTTTTATCGAGACGGTCATCCCAAAGCAAATAAGGATACATCTATAGTGGTACTAGACGATTACATTAATGAATACTGCAATTTTGGCTGTGCCTATTTTGTGTTGCAAAAAAGCCGTGAAGTGGTTAATAAAAACGGCGTTAATGATGAAATCATTGCTCCAGATATTCAGCAGTTGGTAGATGCTCAAAGGGAACAAGCGGGAACGCTAGAACCCGAAGAGCAGCAAGAAGTATTGCAACATACAGCTGGAGAACAGGAGTGGCCGCAACCAGAGCAGGATTCCACAGCTACGGAGGAATCGCGAGTGGAGCAGCCTCGAGAATCCCGGGAAACACGCGAGTTGCAACGTCGGGAACCGAAGGATGCCCAGGAAGTACGTGAGCGACAGCCGCGTGAAGCTCGCGAAAGTCGTCCATCCAGAGAAGGACGTGAAGGAAATCGGCAGCGTGAGCCACGTGAAGCAAAGGATGGACGCAATCTGGGTGAAGGGCAGCAAGCCCGGGAACCACGTAGACAGCGCAATCAGCAAGGGAGTTTCGATAAAAAGGAATCGCGTGGCCCACGCTATGAGCGTCAACCAAAGGAAAATCGGGAGGGACGGCAAGTTCGTGTCTCTCGTGAACCTGAGAGCCAGCGTCAGACCCAGCCAGCTGCTAAAGCCGAAAGAGCTGAGGGTAGTAAAAAGAATAAATCATTTACAGCTCCACAACAAAACGGTTCCTGAATTTTCAGGGGCCGTTTTGTTTATAAAAAAAGAGCCATAGTCGGCTCTTTTGCAGATGCTAATTAAGAAAAGCGTTGCGTACTCGATCCCAAAATGGGAAAGGACGGTAACGAGCGAAGCTGATCTTCTGACTTGCGACCTGACATCGAACAGAGATTAAGTCATCTACAGGAAAGTTGAGATGATCTACTGTCAATAAGAGACGCTGATCTTTCCGTGAAAAAATATCACAATGATGATGTTTTGGCAGTAGCAATGGCGATCCCAGTGTCCGATACACGCGGTTATTAATGGAAGCGATCTCAGTCAATTGCAATGCTTCAATGGTGGGGTGAACCATAGCTCCGCCAAGTGCTTTATTATATGCGGTCGTTCCTGAGGGGGTAGAAACACATATACCGTCACCGCGAAACATTTCAAAGGTGATATCATTAATATCTACTTGGGCAACGACAGTGCCATCCACCCCTTTTAACGTAAACTCATTCAAGGCAATAAAAGAAGCATTGCCTGACTTCTTGTGAATTTCCAACTCAATCAGTGGATACTTAACGATTCTCGGGTTAAGCGGTCCTTCAGATCCGCTTTGGCTCATCAGGTGGATTAGCTCCTCCAGCTCGTCCGCACGCCAATCAGCGTAAAAGCCTAGATGACCGGTATGTACACCAACAAAGGCAATATCCGGAATGCGGTCGATGAAGGTATGAAACGCATGAAGCATCGTACCATCGCCTCCAATAGACACGACGATTTCCGGCGATTCGGCATCCAGCTTGAAATTCTTTTCTTGGGCAAGACGGTGAAATTGCTGACTCAAGTCCATGGAGTGCTGATCCCCGCGATCCAGAACATAATATCTCAAGATGAAAAGCTCCTTTGTCATGGGTATATATCGATCATAATCAATTATGAGCAAGAACACAATCGTTCATTGCCTGTGTGTTCTTCTCAAACGTACATATAAGCGACTTGTACCCACACTCAACCATGAGAGACTAAGCATTCCAGCCAGTATAAAGGCAAGAAACAGCAGACTTTGCAACAACATGACGGACGAGAAGCCAGGAGACCACGCGATGTCGTATATCGGAGAAAAGACTGGAGAGCTTCCCTGTCCCATAAGAGGTCGCCATAACACGAGAGCTAGTAGTGCTGAGATAATGCCATGCGCAGCCCGGGCCAACAAAAATGGCAAATAACGAAGATCCGTCATATTTAAAATACTTGCAACCTGCGCATGAACCGACAGCCCGCCCCAGGAGAGAACAAAAGCGGCTGCGGCTACCTTGAATGGTAACGCCGCTGCCGTGGCTTTACCTGCGGCTTGCGCTCCTAAAGTGACTTCGAAAATACCACCCACAATGGACTCCGTTAACGTAGGAGGAAGACCACATGCAGTCAATAGGCTTGCCGTAAGCAGATGAAGCCCGCTCATTAAACCAGAGTTCGTCAAAGCTTCTAAAATGACGCAGAAGAATACAACTAGCCCTCCTACGACAATAATAAGGCGTAGGGAGGAAGTAATCGCCTGACGAAGTAACTCACCCAATGGGCGACCATCTTCCAAACGAGCTGTATGCATGGCATATAATGCTTGGCGTAGGGGTCCAGGCTGCCTATTGCGGCCTGCTACTTTTGTATTCTTGGACTTCGACCAGGCTTTTTGAGTAGGTTGAGGGCGGTCGTTGCGAGTATCTGTTTCTCCTGAACGGGAACCGTGGAAGCGCATAAGCAGCCCGATGATGAGCACGCCACCATAATGGGCCGCGCCCAGTACGAGTGCAATTTCTGGTTGATGGAAGAAGCCAACGGAAACCGCACCGATCAAAAATATCGGATCAGAGGAAGTGGTAAACGCGACCAAACGCTCTCCTTCAATGCGTGTGATCCATTTTTGCTCCCACAGCTTGGCTGTTAGTTTAGCTCCAATCGGGTAACCGGATGCACAGCTGACCGCAGCTACAAAACCCCCACAGCCAGGTACACGGAATAGAGGCTGCATCAGCGGATCCAACAGCGCACCTATGAAATGAACAATTCCGAAACCGAGGAGAAGCTCGGAAATAACGAAAAACGGGAATAAAGACGGAAACAGCACGTCCCACCAGATGGCAAGCCCCCGAAGCCCGGCATTCAGAGAAGATTGCGGGTATACAGCCATAAGTATAAATAGGAATAGCAGTGTAAGGATGAGCAGAGGAAGCGAGTAACGACGGTATAGCGACATAGAGGCCCCTCCTTTGGAGTTGTACTAATATACCTATGTCGGGGATGGACAAAGAGTACAAAAAAATCAAAGAAAACGGTTACACCTAATGCTGTATTTTTGTAAATAGTATGTTAAAATAGGAAAACAACGATCCATAACCTTAAGGATGGAGTGATCAGGATGAGTATCGTTGCCGGTCTGTTCGTATGTGCTTTTGTGTATGTTATTCGTGCCTCTCTCGTCCATCCCGGTGAAGAGGATTGGCGGAGTTATTAGTTGTATTTATAGAATGACGAAGCTGTGTGCAATGAAGCACACCCTCTTCATATGTTAAATTGATAAAATGACGCTTATTTTTAGCGTCATTTTTTGTTTTTTGTTATAATACGGGTGTATATTTATTACCATAGCACAGAAAGTTGGAGGAAAAGTGAATCCTAGCCTGAGCATTTATGACAACCTTGGGGGTGCGGAAGGTGTTCGTGCTATTATTGAGGCCTTCTACCCGAGAGTTTATAAAGATCCGTTGTTAAGTCCCCTGTTTCCTAAAGACATGGAACCGGTTAAGGAAAAGCAGTATATGTTCCTGAGTCAGTTTTTTGGAGGACCGTCCCTTTTTTCTGATGCATATGGTCATCCGATGTTACGTGCCAGACATATGAAGTTTCCCGTAACGGAGGAGCGAGCAGAGGCATGGTTGTCTTGTATGGCAGGTGCGTTAACGGATACGGGCATTGAGGAGCCGCTTCGTTCAATCATACTTAACCGTTTGTCTGGTCCTGCGCATCATTTTGTAAATACCCCGTAAGCTTTCGGGGATTGCCGAATTTTGGAGAGGGTTGTAAAAACATTGGAACTTGAACCGTTATATCAGATCAAAATCATTTGCCCACATTGCGAAGAAGAATTTCAGACATCCCGTGTCAGACCAAGCCTAAAGAAGGCCATTCGTACGGATTCAGATTTTTGTGCTTATTATAAGAATGAAAATCCGGATTTTTATGTCGTAAGGGTCTGTCCTCATTGTGGATTTACCTCGACAGAGCACTCTACCGTTCAGTTAAGCGAACAGCAAACCAAGATATTTAAGGATAAAATCGGTAATCGCTGGCAGTCTCGCGAATATGGCGGGCATCGTAGCTGGGAAGAGGCATTAGAAACGTATAAACTGGGTTTACTCTGTGCCCAGGTCATCGGAGAAAAGGAACGCGTAGTAGCTAGTCTATTACAGCATATCGCTTGGATGTACAGATACCAGGGAAATGAGGAGCAGGAGCTTCGATTTCTCAAATTTAGTCTGGATTCTTATGTGCGGGTCTACGAGCTGGAGGGTGTCGGGGCGAATAATGCCAAACTGCTTTATCTGATTGGTGAATTGCATCGACGTACAGGCAACTTTAACGAAGCGGTACGCTGGTTTTCGCGTGTCATTAATGACAAAAAGATTATGGATGCAGCCATGATCCGGGCTTCCCGTGAGCAGTGGTCTGTACTGCGAGAACAAATGCTGGCTAAAAATTACCAACTGCCGGAGGAAATGCAAGACGCAAGCTCCTCCTGAAGAAATAAAGGTGTGCACTATGGCCGATTTAGGCTCATGGTTCACACCTTGTTTGTAAAACGGGTTATCTTATCTTACAACTGCTTCATGAATTAATGATGACGCAATGTGGTATCTGACAGCAAATAATCGTCATCACAATCCACTAAAGTAACCTTGTTATGGCAGCATGGAAACACAAGCAGCTTTTTCATACCTTCGTGTATGAGCTTAAGTTCTTTTGGCTTCAGGGGCAGCAAAACATTATCATGGTCGCAAAACGGACAAGACTGTACATAAACGTCTCCCATGACGATGTCATAAGGCCAGGTTTTATGAAAAGGGATCATGATTTGTCCGATTCTCCGCCGTTCGGGTCAGCGGTTTCTTCTTTAGCCAGTTCGGCCAGCTTTTGCATCAAAATGTGCTGGGGTGTATGCATAAGGTGTTCCAGCGGAATGCCGAGCTTTTCGGATAATTTCACAGCCGTTTCCGGCGAAATTTGTAAGGGTCTCATCCTGTTTTCCTCCCAATTGTAGTGATTTACTATCACGATGTAGCTTTATTGTATATGAAACCACATGAATTCGCCAAAAAAGAAAGGTGGAACTATTATGAAAACACCGTTAAAGCAAACATGGGATCTGGAATCTATTTTTAGCGGAGGATCTTCCTCTGCCTCATTTCTTGCATTTTTGGAAGAAATGGAAAGCAAGGTCCAACAACTGCAAGCTCAGCTTAAAGCAGCCAAAGTACCACAAACGGTATTGGATACCGAGCGTCTGGATAGTGTACTGAATAGCATACAGGAGCTGTTTAATGGCGCGTCGCAGGCGGGTTCCTTTGTCTCTTGTCTAACTGCTCAAAACCAGCACGACAAGCTGGCTGTTCAACTGGGGGCGCGTGTCAATACACTGTATGCCCAAGGGAAAAGTGCTTTAGTATCTTTCCAGAACTTGCTGGCACAAACCAGTGAAGACATTTGGCAGAAATGGATGGAGCGCGAAGCTATCCAGCCGATTTCTTTTGTCTTGACCGAATATCGGAACGAAGCACGTGAAAAAATGGCTCCTGAGATGGAAAGCCTTGCATTGGATCTGGCAGTGGATGGCTACCATGGCTGGGGCGACTTTTATGATACCATTGTCAAAAATATGACGATCCCTGTGCCAGAAAATGGCAAGATCGTAAACCTGTCTGTAGGTCAGGCAGCTAATAAACTGGATGAAGCAGATCGCAGCGTACGTAAAGACGTGTTTGCACGTTGGGAAGAGGCATGGACTCAGGTAGAGGACTATTGCGCGGATACATTGAATCATTTGGCAGGCTTCCGTCTGAAGCTATATGAAAAACGAGGCTGGACAGATGTGCTTAAGGAACCGCTGGAAATCAGCCGTATGTCTGCACAAACGCTGGATACGATGTGGCAGGTTATTAATGAAACAAAGCCTATTGTAGTCAAATACTTGGAGCGGAAAGCAAAGCTGCTGGGCTTAGAGAAGCTGTCCTGGCATGACGTTGAAGCTCCGCTGGGGACGTCAACCACTAAAATCCCTTACGACGATGCTGCTGTAACGATTGTTGAGCAATTTGGTAAATTTAGCTCGAGAATGGCTGACTTTGCCCAAATGGCTTTTGAGAAAAGCTGGATTGAAGCAGAAGATCGTCCAGGCAAACGTCCGGGTGGTTTCTGTACATCTCTGCGTCTGAGCAAAGAGACCCGTATTTTTATGACCTATGCCGGATCACCATCCAATGTTTCGACACTGGCCCATGAGCTCGGACACGGTTATCATCAGCATGTGATGAATGAATTGCATCCATTGAATCAGAATTATGCCATGAACGTGGCTGAGACGGCATCGACGCTGGCAGAACTTATTGTATCAGATGCTTTGCTGGAAGCTGCCGAGGGTCAGGACAAGGTAGCTTTACTGGAAGATAAAATTCAGCGTGGTGTAGCCTTCTTTATGAACATTCATGCCCGTTTCCTGTTTGAAACCCGTTTTTACGAGCTGCGGAAAAAAGGAGTCGTAGGAGCACAACAATTAAGCGAGTTGATGGAACAAGCGCAGCGTGAAGCGTTTAGCGGTATTCTGGATGAGGCTCATCCTCATTTTTGGGCATCCAAGCTGCATTTCTATATTACGAACACTCCTTTCTACAACTTCCCGTACACATTCGGGTATATGTTCAGTGCAGGAATTTACGCTTTTGCGAAGGAAAATCCTGACGGCTTCGCCGACCAATATGATGCTTTGCTGCGTGATACAGGTCGCATGACAGTCGAAGAATTGGCTTCCAAGCACTTAGGTACCGATTTAACACAGGCTGACTTCTGGCGTAATGCTGCGCAAGTTACTGTTCAGGATATTGAGCAATTTTTACAAATGACAAAATAACAGTTTTACACTTTTGAAAGGTCTCCCATAAGGGAGGCCTTTTTTGTGATTTTTGCAGAAGATGATGAACAAAGTCGCAAAATGTCGAAGTGTAATTAACATTACCTGTTGGCGAAATTTAAAATGATGGATATACTTAGAAAATAGTTATAAATACCCAATTATGTTGGTTTTGATTGTAAGGTTAAAAATCTTCGCATATAATTGAGCCATAAGACCTATTAAATATTTTTATATAAGGTATATAGGAGGGTTTTTTGTAATGGATGAAGTAGGTCAATTGTCTTTAGTGAGGCAGATGGATATCGTTTTAAAAGAACTGGATAATGAACTGGCGGGTTTGTCGTCAGGCATCGTATTTGTACAAATACGTAACAACGTAGTTGGGAAATTTGGGATTCGGCATAATCCGCTTGCAGGCAAAGGTGGTACATTTGCAGCAGTAGAACCGGGGTTATCAGCAAAGCATAGGGAGGATTTTCGACGTATGGCCCTGGAAACGCTAAATCACAAGCGTAGCTGGACTCATGGTGAGATTGCTTTTGATTTTGCCATCAGACAAGGAACGATTTTGGTAGATGCAACACTGGAGTCCAACTACAACATGGCGAATCTCATGATCCGCTATAACAAGCCTACATATCGAGCGGCTAATTCGGAATAATCATTTATAAAAAAGAGTAAAGAAAAGGCGGGCTTCCTAGGGAAGACCGCCTTTGTTATATGCCCGTTATAACGCATTTTGGTAAATTACGATGAACGGAATGCTCATGTGGAATAATGACGCTTATTGACCTGAACGACCTGATAATTGCTGTTCGGCCAGCTGTACCAAGCGTTTAGTGATATAGCCTCCCAGAGAACCAGCTTCACGGGATGGCATGTCACCGTAGTAACCATCTGCCGGAATGGTGATGCCCAGCTCTTGTGCAGCTTCATATTTCAATTGTTGCAACGCGTTGTTGGCTTGAGGAACAACTAGGTTGTTACTGCGACGGCTTCTGCCTTGATTAGCTTCATTCATGTGTAGTCACCTCCTTCGGCTGTGATGAGGTTAGTATGCGACAGAGTTATGAAAATATGCGCCGAAGGAAGAAAAGTGACTAGAGGAAAATTACGGATATATGATATGAATCTGAGTTTTGAGGTCGATGGATTGCTGAGGCTCCAGACGGATCAGTCCGCCTCCCTCAACAGGATCAGGCAAATTGGGAGCATCCGACAGCCATGTATATGGCTCAATGCAAAGATACTGATCGCATTCACCTTTGGTATATAACACCCAATACTTAAAGTATTGCTCATCTGCTGTGTAGCGGATTTGATAACCGTCGTCACGAGTCAAAAGAGCTTCAGCAGGGCCTTCCGTTGCCCGCAGCAGCGTATCTAGATTTGTTCCTTTCAGAGAAAGACCCGAAGAGAGCTGTTCCAAGTCATTCAACGAAGTAATGATACCTGTAGGTAGCTGTTCAGTATCCTGCTCATATACGCCGTTCACAGGCAGCTTTAGGCGCCAGCGCTCAGGTTCTCCGTCCACCATAAACCAAGTGTGATATCCCAAGCCAAATGGGGCTGCTTTTTCACCTAAATTGGTTACGCGCAGCGTTTGACTTAATACAGCACCCTGCAAGCGATACGTCATCTCCAGACGCAAGGGAATGGGGAACTGTTCCATCCAGTGCGGATCACTTTCTGTCAAAAGCTCAGTAGTAACACTGCAACCTTCTTCATCCTCTTCAATATCACTGCAGCGCCAGGACTGATTACGATGCAGACCGTGTATATGATTGTCATTGGCAGTATTTCGGTCGAACTGATAAGGAACACCGTCAAACTCAAATTGTCCTTTGCGAATTCGGCCTGGAGGAATCAAAATGGGCAAGCCAAAATGATAAGGCTTTTGTAAATAGAAAGCCAATTCTTCCTCACCAGGCCGACGTACGATATCCCGGTCGAGCTTCAGATCATGCACTGAGATAATATTATTCCCGAGGCGAGGGATCATCGTAACTTCCAGTTCACCACTATGTAAAACATACGTGTCGTAACCGTTCCAGTGTTCTTTGGTCACTTGTTTCATATCCATGCTCCTTTGTCCACTATAATCGGTTGAAGCTTCGTGTCATTATGATAACAGATTTTTGATCGTAGGGCACAATCGTCATTTGACAATAACATTATGCGGAATTATCATTAATGTAGTTTAGAAAGTAATGACATGGATAACACGATGATGAGGACAAGTAAGCTCTCGCATAAGCTCTTCAGAAAGCCGGTGGTGGATGGGAACCGGTGAGCCTGCACTGCTGAATGGACCTTGGAGTGCCGCACAGAACAGGATTTTACTGTCCTCAGTATGACGGCCGATTGCTCCCCGTTAACGGAGCTTTAAGATTGCAGGCAGCCACGGAGCATAGCTCCGACAAGTAATAGGCTGACGGCAATGAATAAGGGTGGTACCACGGTCTCGCGTCCCTTGAGGATGCGGGGCCTTTTTGCGTTCTAATTTTGAAATAAACGGAGGAGGAAGAATATGAAAACTGTACTTTCAGGTATTCAGCCTAGCGGACAACTTACTTTGGGCAATTACATTGGTGCAATGAAAAACTTTGTCAAATTGCAAGAGGATCATCAATGTTACTTTATGGTCGTAGACCTTCATGCAATTACCGTACCGCAGGAACCGGCCCAATTACGTGAGCAGTCGGAGGCGGTAGCGGCATTATTTATCGCAGCAGGTATTAACCCGGAGAAATCCAATGTCTTTTTACAATCCCATGTTCCTCAGCACGCTGAGCTGGGATGGTTGATGACAACACTGACGAATATGGGCGAATTGGAACGTATGACTCAGTTTAAGGACAAAGCGGCAGGCAAGGACTCCGTAGGAGCAGGGCTGTTCGTATATCCATCGTTGATGGCAGCTGACATTTTGCTCTACAACGCGGATCTCGTCCCGGTAGGCGACGATCAGAAACAGCATTTGGAGCTGACACGCGATTTGGCGGGTCGCTTTAATCACCGTTATGGAGATTATTTTACTGTTCCCGAACCGTATATCCCTGAAGTAGGGGCGAGAATTATGTCCCTGGATGATGTATCTAAAAAAATGAGTAAGAGCAATCCGAATGCAGGCAGCTTTATTGCCCTGCTGGACGAACCGAAAGTCATACGCAAGAAAATTAGCCGCGCTACGACCGATTCTGGCAGTGAGGTTAGATATGATCCAGCCAATAAACCGGAAATTAGTAATCTGATGGGCATCTACAGCCAGTGTTCCGGTTTGTCGCTCCAAGAAGTACAGGATCGCTATGAAGGTCAAATGTACGGAACATTTAAAAAAGAACTGGCAGAGACCGTTGTAGCTATGCTTGAACCGATTCAGCAGCGCTATCGCGATATCCGGGAATCTGGTGAGATTGGACGTATTTTGGCCCAATCCGCAGAGCGCGCACAAGAAGCGGCTGAAGTCACGTTGTCTGCGGTCAAAGAGCGCATGGGCTTTCTGCCACGTCTACGCTAAAGCATATTGAGCCGAAACGGATTAGGCCTTTTATAGGATTGGCTTAGGAGCGGCGTTGTCGGGCTTTGACCACGAAACCCCAGCCGATATTGCCGACAGATAATAGCCCCAATAGAATGGCAAGCCATGCGGAATAACTGATGGATATAGCGGCTGCGGTCAGCAGGACAATGGATGAAACGGCGAACCATAGGGACAAACCTTTGCTCATTGGTAAAAACCTCCAGCGTTCGAATGTTGAATTTCAGGAATAAGTAGTTGTAAGCGAGCCATAATAATCTTGCAAGCTTGCAATGAACCTCACTCACAAAGAACTGAAAGGAGATTCAAATATGAGCAGACGTCGTTCAAACAACCTGCAAGTACCGCAGGCCAACGCCGCTTTACAACAATTAAAATATGAGGCAGCTCAAGAACTTGGCATCACTATCCCTCAGGACGGTTACTTCGGTAATGTTGTTTCCCGCGAAACAGGTTCGCTTGGGGGATATATCACGAAAAAGCTGGTCCAACAAGCAGAACAATCCTTGTCGGGCAGCAGCCGTTTGCAGTAATACACATAAACACTCCATCTTGGAAGCTGTATTATGAGCAACTGTGATGAAGAAAATCCGGAGCGATCATGCTCCGGATTTTTTTACGCATGGCTTATGACCATTGTGAATCACGCAAGTCCGCTTCGTCAAGAGGGCGCTTTCATGAGATCTGATTTTCTGCGGGAGTGACCAAAAAAAAAGCAAGCTCCCAGATTAAGGGGAACTTGCTGTCTGTTGTTCATACGGCTTGTTGTTAGCTTGTAAGCAGATTTTAATTCGTATGCAGGGAAAGGCGTTTTTGCATCTTTTCGTCACTGAGCCATCCAATATAGCTGTTAATCAGTCCGAACTGCTTATCCATCGCGACCACAGCCACGAATGGATATTGTCTCCGGTGTCGATACCTTACGTCTCCCCATCGCACAATGTAGCCCCATTCCAGTTCCTCCACCTCGGCAACGGCAAAGGAGGAAAAATAGCGAAATGCCTGCACATCGCGATAGGATTTGGATGCTTCTACGGCAGGATGTGTGGATGGAATCGCATGTTTGGTCCAAAATAAGTGTTTGCCATTTAATCCGCCAATGTCATAACTTCCATTCTGATGAGCTTTTACCACATGCCACCGGTTCCATGATACGGTGGGAATGATATAATAGATGTCGCCTTCCTGACGCTCGTTGTCCATATCACGTACCGCTTTTCTGGTTATAAAATGACTCCAGGTTCGCCAAATGTAATATAGGCCAATAATAATGTACAGCGTAATAAATAAGGGAGCGGGTGGAATCAATCCGGTGACCCACAGCATAATCGCAGCAACATGGGTGCCAAAAATAAAGGGATCGAAAATATGGATGATATTCCAAGATATCCACTTGTTTGTAAACGGCCGGAATGCCTGTGTTCCGTACGTATTAAATAAATCTGTGAATACATGCAGGCAGACGGCAATCGTTACCCATAATGCTACATGACCTGGGGGCACATCTCTGAAGATCAGGCAAATCAGTCCTGTTATGGACAAGATCCATATCAACCAGAAGGGAATTGAATGCGACAGTCCACGGTGATTGCGAATATAGGCTGCATTATTTTTCAACCGAAGCAAAGTGTCAAAATCCGGAGCTTGTGACGCTACGACTGTAGCGAGCAGTACGACTGCGGCCAACTTTGGATCTCCGGCGACGACAGGATCAGTGTAGGCCAGCCCGGCCAATCCGATTCCCATGACAAAGTGTGTGGCTGTATCCATATCTGTCGCTCCTTTTGTATTGTTTCCTGTACTTATTACTACCCAAATTTACTGTAAACGATCAGCAGGGGCGATTTGCCATCGGAATTGTGAACGTTTTGTGCGTTTTCTGTCAAACTTTTCGGGGTAGGTATATGATAAAATTTATATCGGAGTTCAACTTACTCCCGAATTCATACATCTCTAAGGGGGAGTTACTCACAATGGATAATATTAGTTATAAGACTTCTTCGGATGCGGCTACTTATTCTGTAAAATCTAAACCACCCGGTAAGGCGGGCACTTGGAAAGATTTTATTACAGTTACCAAGCCAGGCATCCTTCGTACCAATCTGGTTGCAGCCTTTGGTGGTTTTTGGTTAGCATCGCAATGGGACGTTGACTATATAAAGCTAATTCTTACACTTTTAGGTACAATGCTGGTTATGGCGTCTTCTTGTGTTTTTAACAACTATTTTGACCGTGAGCTGGATTTGAAAATGGAACGTACACGTAATCGCTCACTGCCAACAGGGCGTCTGACCCCTACAACGGTGTTGTCATACGCTATTATTTTGGGTGTTGTCGGGTTAGCTGTTCTATTCTTCTTCTCTGGTGTAAAGGCAGGATTACTGGGATTACTTGGTATGTTCGTCTACGTCGGTATTTATACACTTTGGTTAAAACGTTCGTCTACATGGAGCACATCCATCGGCGGTATTTCTGGTGCAATGCCTCCTGTGATTGGTTATGTGGCCGCTTCGGGGCGTATTGATATGGGCGCTTGGCTCTTATTTGCTCTCCTATTCTTATGGCAGCCTCCTCACTTTTGGGCACTTGCTATTCGCAGAGTCGAGGAATATCGCGCAGCAGGATTTCCGTTGTTGCCAGTCGTAAAAGGTATCCATCGGACCAAAATTCAGATGATTCCTTATATTGTATTGCTGATTCCGGTACCCATCCTTATGTATGCTTATGGATATGCCGGTATGATTTTTATGATCGTGTCCGTGTTACTGTCCGTGCTGTGGGCATTCTATGCCTTTAAAGGTTTTACGATTAAGGAAGAAGAAACGGATTCCTGGGCAAAAAAAGTATTTTTCTTTTCCATTAATCATCTGACACTCAGCTTCTTGCTGATGATCGTCGATACGGTTCATAAGTTCTAATGTCATTTTAGAGGCTTTTTATAGTGCACCATATAGCTGTCCAACAGGCATGAAAGCGGCCTGAGGACAGCTTTTTGTTATTTTAAAGACTAAAGAACAGGTGGAGGGTATATAATGTATTCTTCCAATCCTGCTTTTTCCAATTGAGCGATCACATATTCGTCTGGAGTGCCTTCTACGCCAGCGTATCCTTTGCGGGTATACATATGGTAGGCATCCGGAAAAGAGTCTGCAAGCACACCCCTTATTTTTTTCCCTGAGCTGTCATTGTCCATAAATAAATATATTTCGTCGTGCTTGGCCCGCTTGTGGAGGGATTCCAGTTTTAAAGAGTTTAGTGTGCCGAAGGTGCATAAAATGTGGACCTCCGGGTCAAGTAATCGGCGAAGTTTGATGCGGTCATTTTTCCCTTCGACGATCACGGTTATCGCCATGTAAGCTCACCCCTTGTTTGATACATATGCTCGAAATTCCCCGGGAAATGAAGAATATGTGTATAGTGTAGCTCCAAATAGGGTTCTCATGCAAAAAATAACAAAACAGCCTGCCAGAAGTGGCAGGCATGGGCACAAGGGGCAACATGTTAGGGCGATTCAGACATTAAATCCAGCAAGTACGGAGAATGATGACGAGCAGAATATAAAGAACAAGAATGGTGCCAGTTGAAGTTCCAATAGGGCAAGGATGACAGTGGCTCACAGGCTGCACCTCCCTTTGTTAGTGAATGTTCAGTCAAAATAGTCTATGTGGATAGGGGTATAGTGTACTGTGCATTTGCCCTCTGGAATGGCATTTTGGGCTTTAAAGGTAGCATATTAGCATACCACTGCCTCAGACTAGCTAGGAATGATAAGGTCCTGAGGCAGACAGTGGCGGCGTCGGAGATAAGCGTTTAACGGGAACGAATAGCAGGCCAGCCATCAGAATCAGAAATGCGATAAAAAAAGGAGAAATGTGATCGGGTAACTGACCTGCCAGTACAGGTCCGGCAAAGGAGCCGATAGATGTTGCAATAGACTGTAGTGCAAAGGTTTTGCCCAGTCGCGCACCTCCAATTCGTATGAAAAGAGAGGCCAGCGCTGGAAAAATGATGCCTTTGGCTGTTCCCAAAATAAAAAGTATGATGCCAATCGCCGCTTCGGGCGTGGTGGCGAGTGCGTAAAAACTTAGAGACATCAAAATAATGCCACAAAGTAGTCGCGCCATGGGTGAATATTTGTTCAGAAACAGCAGGCTGAGCGTGCAAAGTGCTCCCAAACTGATGATGGAAAAGAGCAATCCGGTGGACATCATGGACGCAGACCCGTTATTCCGTAATGGAATTTCGTAAAATAAAATGCCTTGTGCACACGCCAAAACAAAAGGAAGGAGCAGGTAGCGCCAATTGAATGGTAAACGCGTCTTCTGTACTCCGGATAGTGGAGCAGGTGTCGCATGACCATCTGATAATTGGGCCTGTGGAGCGGGTGCTGTTTTGGGCAAGGTGAAATAAGCCATGAGTCCCGTGACTACGAGAATGATGCCAAGGGAATTAAACGTCTCACTAAAGCCGAAACTGGCTACGATAAATGCGCCGGCAGCTGGAGACAGGACAGAGGCCAATGTGTGAACGACACCATGTCCCGACATATATTTGCCCTGCGTAACTGGATGATCGGATAGCTGTGCCAACATGGCCAGACAGGCTGGAGATAAAAAGGCCAACACAAAACCGCTAATCGCCCGAAGAAAAAGTAATTCCCACGGTGTGTGGATGTACGATTGAATGATAAGAATGATGCCTGCGGCTGTTAGGCTGAACATAATATATCGGCGGCTGCCGTGTTTGTCGACCTTGGGGCCGGCCATCAAATTACCAGGCAGGTGAGTTAGAGAGTAAATCCCCATCATCCAGCCAATAAAAGTAGGTGCTGCACCCAGGGAGATAGCGAATGGTGTCAAAATAGGATATTGTGCATGCAGATCGAAAAAGGCAATGAATAAAAAAAGATACAGCCAGAGGGCTGTTTTCATGGGATGACCCCCTTCCCTAATGTAAACTTTCATGTTGCACTACGTATCGGCCCTTCCTAAGTTGTACGCTGGAGTGGACGAACATAGACCACTTTTTATGGACAAGAATTGAATAACAAGGTGTGTAAAAGAGCTAAGCTGACAGGGCATCACGTAATCATGTATAATTACAGAGACAATTTTGTGATTTGAATGATGTAGTTGAAAACGGGAGTGTAGCGAAATGGATAAGGGCGTCTGGACAGAGTTTTTGGAACATAATTGGCAGATTGTTCAGGATAACTGGCTGTATATATTAATTGGGCTTGTCCTATTGTTAGTCATATTGAAGGTTGTAAGAACTCTCATAAAATGGCTGATTGTCATTGTCGTCATTGCAGGCTTGCTTATCTACAGTGGCATTTCCTTTGAACAGGTCGGCAAGGTCGTTACTCAGGCAAAGGATGATGCGATTAACAAGGTTCAGAGCGAGGCTTTGAGCATGATGATCAAGGAGGGACGGGATGCCAAATACACATCCAACGCGGATGGTACGTTTTCGGTAACCAGCTCCAACCTGGAAGTGAAAGGTCCATTTGATGGTGACAAGGTCAAGGTATGGTTTCAGGGGATGTCGCTGGGCGAGTGGAGTATGGGCGATACCGTCAAGAAATATATCGAAAGTGCGAAAGGCTCGGCTGTAACACAGTCGCCACAGTCGCCGTAGAGACAGGAGGAACACAATGAAACCATCCTGGCTGGAGCCTATTCTTCATTGGAATGGCGTGACGGTGTTTTTGATTGTCATTGTACTGCTGTCGTTGATTCAGGGCTGGAGACGAGGAGCTTCCAGATCTGTAGGGGCGCTGTTCAGTCTCATTGTGGATGGCATACTGACTGTGGCGGGTATTTTGTGCTCGCTCGGGTTAGCCATGTGGCTTTCACCGAAAGTACAACAATGGCTGGCGGCTTACATGGAACATTTGCCTCAGCGAGAACTAAGCGGGATTGAGCAATTTTATTATACGTTGGTGGCAGGGTTAGAAGGTTTTCCGTTGTTGCGGTTCGCCGTATTGTTCATGCTCAGTTATGCTATCGCACAATTTGTACTACGTGCAATTTATGTGTTGATGGTAGGTGGCAAGTCAGATTCTCATCTCCGTGAGCATGAAAAAAAATCAGGCTTTCTCAGTAGGGTGGCAGGGGCTGGAATAGGTACTCTTATCGGTGGAGCACGCGCTATCATGGTTATAGCCCTGCTATTCATAGGCGTAAGTCTGTATCCAGACAGCGGGTTTAGCAGCTACGTCCAAGCTTCACCGATTTATAAGCAAGGAGCGCAATCGGTCATTGAGCCGTTATCCGGTACACTGATTAAGGATAAATTGCCCGTATTTACGCAGGCCGTTACCAAGGAATTAAATGGTATCCTGCAGCGAAAATACGAAATGATTGACCGGGAAATTCCGAACGATATCGGTCAGGCTGCGGCCAAGATTACACAGGGGATGAACGGTGATGAGCAAAAAGCCAGAGCGTTGTATGAATGGGTAGGTACCCGCATTAGCTATGATTTCAGTAAGGTAGAAGCCTATGAGCAGCGTGGTGACTGGCATGAACAGACCCCTAGAGATACGTTTGATACACGTAAAGGAGTCTGCATTGATTATGCCCGCCTGTATGCGATGATGGCTCGGTCGCAGGGACTACAGGTCAAGGTGGTGACAGGACTTGGTTATAACGGACAGGGAGGCTACGGGTCCCATGCATGGAATGAAGTGTATTTGAGCGCGCAGGATCAGTGGGTACCGTTAGACCCGACCTGGGCGCAAAGTGGGGACTGGTTTAATCCGCCTGGTTTTGCCCAAACACATATCAAGGATAAAGTGATTTAATAAGGAGTGGAAAAGGGCACATGAGAAAGATAGACAACGAGCAGGGAAAAGACAATGAGATGTCTGATCGAAAAAGATTCAGCTTTCGGATCAATCTGTTCTTTTTCAGCTCGTTCATTATATTTACGGTCATTATTGTAAAACTGGCGATACTTCAATTTGTAGATGGACCTCAGCTTAAGCAGCAGGAGGCCAGTAATGTTACTAAAAATGTACCGCTTACGCCGATTCGCGGAACGATTTACGATTCCACCGGGCAGAACAGACTGGCGTATTCTACACCTGTACAATCGCTGTATATCACGCTCTCCAAGAACTATAGTGACAACGTGGAAAATTTGCGTAATCCTGATAAAAAATTGTTGCCTGAGCTGGAGGATATGACACAGAAGCTGGCAAATCGGTTTGCTCAATATGGTAGTAAAGATGAGCCGAAAATGACGGCAGAACAAATAATGGACGCTATGGACCGGAACTATCAGCGATTTAGCGGTTTTACGCCGCGTCTGATTAAAACAAATCTTAATAAAGATGAAGTCGCCTATTTTATGCAGCATAAGAGTGAGTTCCCCGGGTTAGATGTCGTAGAGGAAACGGTACGTCATTATGATCCCGATACGGTAGCTGTCCAAACGGTTGGCTACATTAAAAGCTATAAAAGTGCGCGTGAAACGTTGCCTAAATATAAGAATATTCAAAAATCCATGTCAGCTGAAAATGATCCGGGTCTCATCTATATGGATAACGAATCTGTAGGCTTTGATGGATTGGAATTTCAATATCAGGAACAGTTGCGAGGGAAAAATGGTTATAAAACGGTACCGATTGATCCGCGTAATATGCCGGAAGGTGTAGATTCCGTTACTCCTCCGCAAAAAGGGAATAATGTATATTCCACGATTAACAAAGAAATTCAGGTTAAGACTGAAGATGCCATTATGGATCAATTGAGATGGCTCCATACACACGCTGTATCTGGCAAGACTCATCCTTATGCCAAAACAGGCTTTGCTGTGGCTATGGAAGTGGACACAGGAAATGTGGTAGCGATGGCTAGTATGCCGGATTATGATGCGAATTACTGGCAGACCGGAAATATATCCAGTGATAATTACAAGAAAATACAAAATGTATACTTGAATGGTACTATTCGCTCCTTCGGATCGGGCCAATCAGGTCAACATCCAGAGTCGGTTGTCCTACTTGGCTCCACCATTAAACCTCTTTCTGTGTTGATAGGTCTGGAGGAAAATCTATTCAGTACCTCATCCTACTACCAGGATACAGGAGCGGCTTATTTTGGGCGTAACAATTCGTCACGAGTTCGAAACTCTTCGGGTCATGTGTACGGCGGGTTGGACCCGGCTTCTGCCATTCGACATTCCTCCAATGCGTTCATGGTCGATATGGTGGGCAAAAGATTGTACAACAAATACATTAATAATGCCAAGGAAGATCAAGGTGTGAATGTATGGGACCGCTACATGAAGGAATTTGGATTAGGTGTGTCTACGGGTGTAGATTTACCTACGGAATATCCTGGTTTGAGAGAGTATGGACCTAAAAGCAAGGAATCGGCCTTGTCCAAATTAGCGTATGCTTCTTTTGGGCAGCAGGGTAAGTATACAACGCTCCAGCTTGCACAATATACCACTGTGCTGGCTACCAAGGGCAAACGGATGGAGCCGCATTTGGTCAGTCAGATTAAAGATACCAACGGCAATGTAGTTCAAACGATTAAGCCGAAGGTGCTGAATGAAGTGAAATTCCCGGATGCATACTGGAATGAGGTCATACGCGGGATGGCAACAGATGTCAGTGCATTTAATGGTTTCCCTTACGACTATGCTCGTAAAACGGGGACATCGCAGCAAAGCGTAGGCGGTAAACTGAAGGATAACGGGGTATTTATTGCCTTTGCTCCACGTCAGAACCCCAAACTTGCAGTAGCGGTTGTTATTCCTGAAGGGGGCTTTGGTGCGACGAGCGCAGGACCGGTTGCGCGTAAAATCTTTGATGCCTACGACGAAGTTTATGGATTGGACGGGGTACCTAAGAAAAAGGATGCCACAGCAACCGATCCTAACACAATCAAACAGCCATAATCATTTTATACGATATCATTTCATGAAAGCTTCCCTTAGCCTTAGAGCTGAGCGAAGCTTTTTTTATGCTTTTCTACGTTCTTACAAAATTGTCATCTTGGAATTCATCGTTTATTGCTTTGGATATGGTAGGATCAGGAATGTGAAACCCTAACTTGGAAGGAGTAATGACCAGCTAATATGGACAGAGGAAGTTTGGATAAAAAGTTTTCATTTAAAAAGAAAAATGATGAAGAGAATGAAGAGTTACGAAAAAAACGGACGGTTTTACGAACCAACCTACTGTTTTTTAGTGCTTTTGTACTGTTTGCCCTGATCATTACCAGACTAGCTGTATTGCAGTTTGTACAATCGGAGGAGCTGAAGGGCCAGCAGCAATCCGTAAATACGAAAAATGTCCCGTTAGCCCCGAGTCGCGGCACGATTTATGACTCCACAGGTATGGTTAAGCTGGCGTATTCGACTTCAGTACAGTCCTTGTATGTAACTTTATCTAAGGATTATAGCAAACGTACGGAGAAAGATCGCAAGCCGGGGGAAAAGCTGCTCCCTGAGCTCAATGCTTTTGCTGCCAAGCTTGCTGCCAAATTAAACGAACTGGGTCGTACCGAAGGAGAGCAGCTTAATGCAGAGGAAATAAAAAAGCGACTGGACCCGGACTATAATCAATATAGGGGATTTACCCCACGTTTGGTCAAATCTGATCTGAGTCGGGAGGAAATCGCTTATTTTCTGGAGCATCGGACAGAGTTCCCTGGTGTAGAGGTTGTAGAAGAAAGTGTACGCCATTATGACCCGGATCGGGTGGCGGTACAAACGATTGGATATATGTACAAGTTCAAAGGAGCTCGAACGAACCGGCCCAAATATAAAGAGCTCTATGAAGCTAATTCAGAGGTTTTAAAACCGGCACAGGTGTATTCGGAAAGTGAAACGGTCGGATATGATGGCTTGGAGCTTCAGTACCAGGACGAGCTGAGAGGAAAAAACGGGTATAAAACGGTAGAAGTCAATCCGCGCAGCATGCCGGAGGGTATTGAATCCATTACTCCTCCGGAAAAAGGACATCATCTATACTCCACCATCAACAAGGAAATTCAGCAGAAAACCGAACAGGCCATTATGGATCAGCTTCGCTGGCTTCATACTAATGCCGTATCGGGGAAGCTTCATCAAGACGCGACCACTGGCTTCGCTGTAGCGATGGAGGTAGAGACCGGAAATATCGTGGCAATGGCCAGTATGCCGGATTATGACTCTAATGTATGGAAAAGTGGAAGTACCTCACCTTCGGTATATGACGAAATTCAGCACAAAATGGGAAATGGAACCATTAAATCCGTGCCTAGCGGAAAAGTGGGTCCACATCCAGAATCCTCGGTGCTTCTGGGTTCAACCATTAAACCGCTAACCGTGCTGATCGGGCTGAAGGAAAACCTGTTTTCTCCCGGACAAACTTATCTGGATACGGGAAGTGCGTACTACGGCAAAAATCGCTCCAGCCGGGTTGGGAATTCTAGCGGACATGTGTATAATTCTTTGACACCTAGCAGGGCAATTGAGGTCTCGTCGAATACGTTTATGGTGGATATGATCGGTAAGCCGCTGTATGCCAAATACGGAAGTAATGCAGGGATGCATCAGGGAATTGATGTATGGGACAAGTATATGAAGGAATTTGGATTAGGCGTTCCGACTGAAGTAGATCTGCCTGGCGAGTGGGCGGGCAGACTTGAGTATGCGAGCAAGCATGAAAGTGCACTGACACGTTTGGTACAGGCATCTTTTGGTCAGCAGGGAAAGTATACGGCCATGCAGCTGGCTCAATATACGACTGTGCTGGCAACAAAGGGCAAGCGTATGCAGCCTCATTTGGTCAGCAAAATTGTAGATGATCAGGGGAATCTTGTACGTGAATTTAAGCCGAAGGTGCTGAATGAGGTCGCTTTTTCAGATACGTACTGGAATACAGTGATTCGAGGTATGGCTACGGATGTTAATGCCTTTAATGGATTTCCTTATGATTATGCCCGCAAAACGGGGACTTCCCAGCAGGTGGTGGGACATACGGTTAAAGATAACGGGGTGTTCATCGCTTTTGCTCCGCGTCAAAATCCGAAGCTGGCAGTAGCGGTCATCATCCCTGAAGGGGGCTTTGGTGCGACGAGCGCAGGACCGGTTGCGCGTAAAATATTTGATGCGTATGATGAAGTATATGGGCTAGATGGTACTCCTAAAAAGCCTCTGGCAGCAAAGTGAGGACTTGAATACTTTTGTGGGCTTCTCTTTTTCATGGTAAAATGTCGTTGGACATAAGGGACATACAGGAGGAAGAGAGACTATGGGAGAAAACCAATATAAATACAAACTGCTTGCGCTCGACATGGATGGAACTTTACTGAATGATAATCATGAAATTTCCCTGGAAACGATTAACTGGATTAACAAGGCGATTCAGGAAGGGATTCATGTATGCTTATCCACCGGACGTGCAGCGATGCATGCTCTGCCTTACGGTCAGCAACTCGGCCTGGAGACGCCAATGGTAACCGTAAACGGCAGTGAGGTGTGGAAATCACCCCACGAGTTGTGGCGCCGTTATTTACTTGATAAGGAGCTCGTTCGTAAGATGCACCAGATTGCTGTAGACACAGGCTCCTGGTTCTGGGCTTACTCAACGGAGGAATTATATAATAGGGATCGTTGGCCGGATACATTGGACACACAGGAATGGCTTAAATTCGGTTATAATACGGAAAATGACGAAATTCGCCACCAAATTTTGCTTAAGCTTCAGGACATGGGTGGACTTGAAATTTCCAATTCTTCGATGACAAATCTGGAAATCAACCCAGCTGGTATATCCAAAGCCAGTGGAATCGCTGAAGTGTGCGATCTGCTTGGCATTACTCTGGAGCAGGTGGTTGCCGTTGGCGACAGTCTGAATGACCTAGCTGTGATTCAAGCGGTTGGACTGGGCGTGGCAATGGGGAATGCTCAGGATACGGTTAAAGAAGCCGCTGATTTGGTCGTGGCTTCGAATAATGACGACGGCATTGTAGAAGTGATCCGTGATTATGTGCTTGTGTAATAAAATGAATAATGCAGCAGGCAGGATGAATGGACGAGAAGGAGGAGGCCCATGGACGTTGTAGGCTGGATTGTTATTATTGTGCTGTTCATTGTGGGCATGGCCGGGGCGGTATATCCCGTATTGCCGGGGGCGCTCGCCATCTATTTTGCATTTTTTGTATACGGCTGGTTTTTCTCGTTTGCTCCATACAATGCATTGTTTTGGATTATACAAACACTAATCGTCGTTGCCCTTTTTGTTGCGGATTATGCTGTGAATGCGTGGGGAGTCAAGCGGTTTGGCGGCTCGCGTCTGTCGGCGATACTGAGTACCATCGGGATTATTATCGGTCCCTTCGTTATTCCGGCATTTGGCCTGATTTTGGGACCATTTATTGGCGCTGTGCTAGGCGAGCTGATAAGCAAAGCTCCGCTGGATCGAGCTATTAAAGTGGGCTTTGGCTCTGTATTAGGCCTTTTTACCAGCACCGTGATGAAAGTGATTTTGCAGCTTGCCATGATTATTGTATTCTTAATTTGGGTGTTATGACCCGAGATTCGTTTTGGTTTATTATGATTTGCAGAGACAGAATCGACATGCGGCTCCGCACCGGTGATGGCTCAGGCCATGACAGTTTGTGCGGGGCTTTTGCATGCGTGTGAACAGCAAGAAAGAAGGGAACGCATTTTGTCCAATAAAGAAACATTCCTTAAAGGTACGCTTATTTTAGCCGCTGCCGCCTTAGTGGCCAGAGTACTTGGTCTGGTACAGCGTGTTCCATTGGAGCATCTGCTCGGTTCCGTCGGGAACGCCTCGTTTACCATTGCGAACAACGCTTATTTGATGCTGCTCACGGTCGCTACGGCCGGCATTCCAAGCACGTTGAGCAAAATGGTTTCAGAACGTTATGCACTGGATCGGCCTTCGGAAGCGCGACGTGTGTATCGTGCGGCTTTGATATTCGCGGCCGCGGCAGGCATTATCATTACAGCGCTGCTGTATTTTGGAGCGCCTTACTTTGCCGAGCATGTAGCAGGGGTTCCGCAATCCGCTTTGGCCATTCAGGCTTTGGCACCAGCATTACTGCTATTCCCTGCCATTGCCATGATGCGTGGATACTTCCAAGGGCGCGGTAATATGACCGCAGGCGGTATTTCACAAATTGTGGAGCAGGTTGCACGGGTAGCGACCGCTATTGTACTCGCTTTTATTATTTTGAAGCTAGGTTATGGAGATCGCGAGGTTGCGGCTGGGGCCTCCTTTGGAGGTGTCATGGGAAGTCTTGGCGCTCTAGCGGTCATGTTGTACTACACGGTGAAATTGCGTCGGCAGGATCGACAGGATCGTCAAGATCAATTCCAAGAGGAAAGCTCCGCGCTACCGATGATGCGCATTTACAAAGATATTTTCAAGCTTTCCATTCCCATTGTATTGTCGTCTCTGACGGTTCCGGCGGTCAACTTTATTGATACATCGATTGTGGTGAGACTATTGTCTGGTCAAGTGGGATTGGATCAGGCGACTACTCAGTTGGGTTATCTAGGCTCTCGGGCACAAAGTGTGGCGGGAATTCCGCCGATTTTGGCCATTGCGCTCAGCCAATCGCTTATTCCGATCATTTCAGCGGCATTTGCCCGTAAGGATGAGCAGCATTTACAAAATCAGATGACGCTGGCCTTGCGTATCTCTATTTTGACTGGGATGCCGATTGTGCTGGCTTTATGTGTAACCGCCTATTCTATTAATGGTTTACTTTTTAGCTCGCTTGGAGGCAGTGGTATCATCGCTGTTCTGACACTCGGAACGATATTCCAGATTACGATGATGACTTCTAATTCGATACTGATCGGTATGGGCAAGCCGCGTATTTCAATGGTTAATGTCATGGTCGGTATCGTCGTCAAGTTTGCAGCGAGCTGGTTGCTGGCTGGTTGGCTTGGGATTTATGGGATCATTGCCGCAACCGGATTATGTTTCCTCGTGATCACGTTGCTGAATTTGCGTGTGCTTAAAGGGATTGTCTCCTTTTCCATCATGGGCCGTCGCTGGGCAGGGTTCTTAACCGCAGTCGTCGTCTCGGGAGCTATCGGATACGGTGTAAATGAAGCCTGTATTCTGCTGGTGCATCTGATGCCTGCGCGTGTGGCCTTCTTGATCGCGTGCTGCATTGCCGGGGCAACTGTACTGGTATGCTACTTGTTGTTGCTGGTTGTACTGCGCGTATTGCGCAGAGACGAGCTGGGCAACTATCCGCGTATGTTGCAAAAGGTACTGCGTCCGTTAATGCGTCTACAGCGTGAGTCCACAGGACAACGAGGCTAAAAGAGTCCCCCAGTCTTTCAGTGGAAAGATTGCAAGCTGTTATGGGCAACGTGGGCCATTGCTGTTTTTTGAATGCCATGACGATGCTCATGGCGCATGGCAAATAACAGCGGTCGCCTTGGTTCGCTGAGATGTCCAAGTGTGGAGCCGTCCTGAAACCAGTCATACCGGGGGATTGGATCATAAGCTGTATCGGACCAGACGGCGTTCAGCTCCGGACTGTACAGACGTTGTCCTGGCGGCAGCCATTCATGTGCTAAAAGCGTTGCACTTTCATCTGGAGAGTGCAGCGCTTTTTGTTCATTCTGGGTGAACAATCCGGGCCAATAGTCGCTGCGTGAACCTGTATGCGGCACACTGTTAGCGAATGCTGATACCTGGTCCAGCACCTGCTGATGGCCGAAGAGCATAGCATAGAGACTTTTGCCAAAGCCGATCCGCTCGTCCAAATGGCCGAAACGCTCCATCACTAGTCCAGCAAGTCCACCGTTCAGCCCAAGTGGAAATATAACCTGATTAAGCTGGAGCCAGTCATGCAAATAAAAGCCCGGCTTGTGTGTCACAAATTTTTGAAAATACGGATCTTTTACCACACGTCCTTCAATATAGTTTTGTTCATTAATGATGAGCGCCACAGTCAACAGAGAGCTATCCCGCCAAGCCCAGAAACGTTCCCAAAAGGGCTTCATGAATGGCGAAACGTGAAAATAAGGCAACAAATGAAAGCAACTCCGACCCAAATGACGGCTGTGCATGTAAAGTTGCAACTGCGGATAAGCGTCTTGAAAAATAAGGGCGTTACAGCGCTCCAGTAGCCGATACAGCCATTCCTTTTCCTGTTCGCCGAACAGGTTGCCAATCAGTCCCCCTTTCAGATCGGTCATATTATAGCCGCCATTACGAGAAACCAGGTGGGCCAGTAATGCCCAGTGTAACTCCGGGTAGCCACGATAGCATTCAAGGTAAGCGGCAGTGCGGGTGACGTTGCTGCGATTCTCCTGTGCTGTATCGTTCTTGATCCGCTCCAGTAGCTCACAGTCTGTTTCGCATAAGGGCATATTCAGAGAAGAGGGACGCGTAGCGGGTCCGTTCACCAGCATTATCGCTTCAGCTTCATTCATAGCGGCCTGTGCCGTATGATAATCCCACGCTAGTTCACGCAAGGGGGAGCGTAATTTTCGGGATTCGGTCCAAGCCGCCCGTTTGCCCTCCCAAGCTTCCTCAGCAACACGGGGAACGGAACCCAGTAACTTTAGTCCTCCTTGAAGCTGGCGAGATGCTGTATGGAGCCATTCGGTAAGAGACATGACTAAATAACCTCCTTTCCAACTGCAAGCATCCCCGTATCCTGCCAAGTATGTTGGGTATGCTGTTAGGATGTCGTCGCTTATGTGGATTCTTAAGTATATCTTTAGTATGCCTCAATGAGAGGGCTTCCAATCGGCATGTGAGCAGAATGGGGGAGTGTGCAAAAGCTTAACTTGGCGTTACAATAGAAAGTGCAATCTTTTCAGCACAAAAAGAATTTAAGGAGGAATCATCCATGCAAAAAATCGTCTCTCATGAAGACTTTAATAAGGCAATATCCACTCCGGGCGTTACGGTGGCTGTATTTAAGGCGGACTGGTGTAAGGATTGTCATTTCATCGATCCGTTCATGCCTGATGTGGAACATCAATATGCAGATAAGCTTACATTAATTGAGATTGATGTAGAACAGGCCGAAAGCGTCAGTCAAGAGCAAAATGTATTGGGGATTCCTAGCTTTATCGCTTACAGTGAAGGGCGAGAACTGGTACGGCTGGTGAACAGACTGCGCAAATCCCGCGAGGAGATTGAGCAATTTTTGGATCGGGCTGTTGAAGTCCACGCGAGCTTGGCAAAATAACATCAAGACATTCAGAAAGCCGCTTCCTTCTAAGGGGGCGGCTTTCTCACGGACACGTTCACATTTTGTCAACAAAGCTCGTATGTCAAGGAACGATATATCAGTTATAATTACTTTAAGTGATCATTTCACAACATATAAAGTGAATAAATATTATATTTGGAAGGATACGGGTGAATTTGAATAACAAAATTAGAATATTAAAATGGCTGGCACTCGTAACATGTATTGTCATGTTTTTGGCTACCTTCGGTGGAGGTGTCGTGACGCGGACGGATTCGGGTCTCGGCTGTGGCCGGGAATTCCCGCTGTGCAATGGTAAGCTGGTTCCGGCACATACGATTGCATCCCTTATTGAGTTCTCTCATCGCTCGGTCAGTGCCATGGCCGGGATTCTTTCTATCGCCTCATTTGTTGGCTTTTTGCTGTTTATGAAGCATCGGAAGGATTTGCAGCTATTCTCGCTGCTCACGCTCATGTTTGTCATCATACAAGGTGCAATGGGGGCGTTGGCTGTCGTCTTCTCCCAATCGGCTGCAGTCATGGGACTGCATTTTGGCTTTGCGCTTATCGCCTTTGCCAGTGCGACTATGATGACGCTGGGGGCCTGGCAGGAGCATGCAGATTCACGCCACACCCCGCGTCTGATTCCTGGGCCTGTCAGTCGGGGCTTTCGTAACTTTATATGGTTATCGACGATCTATACCTATATTGCTGTCTATTCAGGGGCGTTGCTTAGTCACTCGGTCATCCAAAAGGTTGTAAATATTGGGGGCTTCATATCTCCACTGCTGCTTCATCAGATTTCAGCTGGTCTGCTGTTCGTCATTATCTTGGCTGTGGGTCACTACTCATACCGTTATCACCCGAATCACCGGGACATCCGTATATTGGGTGTCGTATCGGTCTTGTTAATCTTGCTTCAAGTGGTGATTGGAATTATCTTGTTGTACGTCAACAAACCTGAAATCTACATGTTTATCGTGCTGGGACATATGCTGGTGATTGCATCGTTGTTCTCCATCTTGGCTTATCTGAGCTATCGTGTATGGCAATTGTCACCGGACCGCAAGCTTGTTCCGACCCAAGCACAACGTACCTAAGCGTTCCATAGATCATAGTCAAGCGGATTTTTGCCCAAGAGGCGTTTAAACACGTATAATAGCATATAAGAAACAAACCAGGCCCGCGAGTTTCTCGAGGGCTTGATTTGCTTAGGAGGAGTCGTCCAGTTGATCTACCAGAATTTGCGCCAATTTATTGAAGCGCTGCGTAAAGAAAATCATCTTAAAATTATAGAGGCACCTGTCGATCCTTACCTGGAGCTGGCTGAGATTCATCGAAGAGTCATTGAGGAAGAAGGGCCGGCACTTCTGTTCACGAATGTAAAAGGAACCCCGTTTCCTGTAGCCAGTAATCTGTTTGGCACAAATCGCCGTGTGGACATGGCTTTTGGTCCGCGCCCAGAGCAACTGATGGATGCGATTGTAGGAGCGACCAAAACATTGTTTCCACCTACACCTAAAGCATTGTGGAATGAACGTGGCCTGATTAAGGACATGCTAAAAGTAGGGCTAAAAACAGTATCTCATAGCGAGGCCCCTGTATTGGGAGTTCGCCGTACAGAGGCTCCGCTGGCACCACTGCCTAAAGTGACCAGTTGGCATGAGGATGGAGGGCCGTTTATTACGCTTCCACTCGTGTATACTGAGAAGCCAGGTCAGCCCAAGGATCATAATTTGGGGATGTACCGCATTCAGATTTATGATGATCAGACGACGGGCATTCACTGGCAAATTCATAAAGGCGGCGGTTTCCATTATCATGAAGCGGAGCTGCGTAATGAGCCATTGCCTACGACGATTATTATCGGTGGCCCGCCTGCCCTGATTGCGTCTGCCATTGCGCCAGCACCGGAAAACTTGCCTGAGCTGTTGCTGGCTTCGCTTATTATGGGAGGCAAGCTGCCCATGACAGAAGACCCGCTTGGGGGTCACCGGATTCCAGCAGAAGCAGAATTTGCAATCAGCGGTTATGTACCGCCTCATGAACGCCGTCCGGAAGGCCCGTTTGGTGATCATTTTGGCTATTATTCATTACAGCATGATTTCCCTGTATTTCATGTCAAACATATGCATCACCGCAAGGATGCCATTTATCCGGCAACCATTGTAGGTAAGCCTCGGCAAGAAGACTACTATCTCGGTGAGTTTTTGCAACGTTTGCTGTCGCCTGCCTATCCGCTTGTGATGCCTTCCGTCAAGTCCCTGTGGGCGTATGCGGAAACGGGTGTACATGCGCTAGCAGCGGCAGTGGTACGTGAAAGCTACTCCCGTGAAGCGCTTGTATCCGGTTTTACTATTTTGGGTCAAGGTCAATTGTCGTTGACTAAATTCCTGATGCTGACGGATCGAGTAATTGATTTATCGGACTTTAACCTGCTGCTGGAAACCATTCTGGAGCGATTTAATCCAGCAAGGGATTTATTTATATTCAATCACACGTCACACGATACACTCGATTACACAGGCCGCAAGCTGAATCATGGCAGTAAGGCCATCCTGATGGGGATAGGTGAGCCTGTACGTGAATTGCCTCGTGCTTATGAGGGAGGCGATCTGCCGGGAATTCGTGAAATTGAGCCCTATTGCGGAGGTTGCCTTGTCGTATCGGGTGCGTCCTTTGAGCAGGAGCCTGAGCTGGCGGCACGTGTTTTGGAGCGATTAGCAGCGGGTGAGCAAGAGTGGCCGCTCGTCTTCATTGTAGACGATGCCAAAGAAGTCGTTCGCTCTCAAGCCTCGTTCCTGTGGACGGTATTCACACGCTTTAACCCGGCTACAGATATGTACGCAGACAGCGAAGTGCGTTTGCATCATCTGAACTATAAGCTGCCGATTGTAGTGGATGCGCGTATGAAGCCGGGGTATCCAGATGAGGTGTTACCGCGTGAGGATATTGTTAAGCTTGTAGATCAACGATGGACAAGTTATTTCGCTTGACGCCCTAATTAAACCTACAGCCGGATTTTACATTTATAAGGAGGCGTAAGCATGATACGCAAGCTACTGGGTGAGCCACCACGTGTGAACAAAGGCATCCTGCTAGATGCCATGAATAGCATGTCAGCTATGTTGAACCTGCTGGAGCGGCAAATTCAGGCTGGTGGAGATCCGACCCACGATTTTCGGAAGGCGGATATTTTAACACGCGGTCTAATGTCATCTCTGGATGAACTGGAGCAGAGCCATCATGCTTCCGCCTTTTTCCGTATGAAAGTGAAAGCCGGATATGCTGAAGATATGAGTGAGGATGAAAAATCCGATTATGCGTTATATGTTTTCTTTTATAAAGATGGGTTTGTTCGGGTTTTCTCTATTTTGGATAAGCTGGGTAACTGGCTAAATGATCTGTATGATTTAAAAACAGGGCAGTATAAGGCGCACTATTCGTATTTTACCGTGTTGCGGCAGCTCAAGTATCTCAAAATGCATCCTGTATTGACCGATAATTTAATTGATATCAAGGATACTTACAACGATGCCATCAATCGGCTGCGTAAGCGTCGGAATACGGAGATACACTATATGAATACGGAAATGCAGGATGATCTCTGGCAACGACACCGAGCTTTGTATGGAAAAATCCAACTGGAGGACCTCGATCACCATTTGGAAGATTTGCAGCAGGGCTTGGAAATGGTATGTCGGTCGCTGTCAAACGCCTTTACTTATACTGCGAAACAATGGGAGAATCGGGCAGTACGCCCAAAAATATGATAGAAAATATCCTTTGACAAAGCAATGTAAACTATCTATACTGAAACCTAGTTTCAGAAAAATGCTTGAATTATGTTTTTTTATATAAACTTAACGGACAGCTAAAGCTGGAGTTTAACATATTTTTCTTATCCAGAGAGGTGGAGGGACTGGCCCGATGAAGCCCGGCAACCCGTTCTTTCCCGGTGTAATACACTGGGAGGGAACATGATGGTGCTAATTCCTACAAAACCGCTAGAGTTATAGCGATTTTGGCAGATGAGAAAAGGTTCGCAAGGTGGGGCCCTTTTCATTCTGTGAAAGGGGCTCTTTTTTGTATAAATAAATAGCGATTTTATACAATTCTGAGAGATGACAACTGGTTAAAAGGGTAAGGAAGAAGTGAAGGGGGTCGCAGCACGTTGATAGAGCTTAAGCAGTTAACCAAGCATTATGGCAAAGGCAACCGACGCGTTAATGCGCTATCTGGGTTGAATCTTTCTATAAAGCGTGGAGAAATATTCGGAGTGATTGGTCACTCCGGGGCGGGGAAAAGTACATTGATCCGCTGTATTAATTTATTGGAACGCCCTACTTCAGGTGAAGTATGGGTAGACGGGGTAAACCTCGCTACTGTGAGTCAATCCCAGTTACAGAAGCAACGTCGAAAAATCGGAATGATTTTTCAGCATTTTAATTTGTTATCTTCGGCAACGGTGTATGACAATATTGCATTTCCTTTGCGGTTGGTAAACACTCCCAGGGAAAAGCTGGACATGAAAGTTCGTGAGCTGCTGGAACTGGTGGGTCTGGAAGAACACAGTGGAAAGTATCCGTCACAGCTCTCAGGTGGACAGAAACAGCGGGTAGGAATTGCACGGGCGCTGGCTAGTGATCCTCATGTATTGCTGTGTGACGAAGCGACTTCTGCGCTTGATCCGCAAACGACGGGGTCTATCCTGAAATTGCTGTTGGATATTAATCAGCGCTTTAATTTAACCATCGTGCTGATTACACATGAAATGCATGTCATTCAAAGCATTTGTGATCGAGTTGGCGTCATTCATCAGGGCGACATCGTGGAGCAAGGCCCAGTGGCGGAAGTATTTTTGAAGCCACAGCACCAGGTAACCAAGGACTTTATCCAACGGGAGTCAGAACATCCCGAGGAGTTGCAAGCAGCGATTGCGGCAGCAGGTGGCGGTGAGTCGGCGCAGGTGGTACGTATCTCCTTCTTGGGCAGTAAAACATATGATGCGATTCTGTCGCGTACGGCTCGAAGCACTGGTGTTGATTTTGCGATCTTGCAGGGAACCATATCTACGATTAAAAATGTACCCTATGGACAGCTGATCGTTCGTTTTGAAGGAAACCATGAAGATATAGAGCATACGCTGCGCGAAGTGTCTGGGCAAGGACTTGATGTGGAGGTGATCGGACAATGAGCGAACTTGATTTTTCACAAGTGAGTTGGGATGAGCTAGGGAATTCTACTCTGGAAACCCTTCAGATGCTCGGAGCATCCGCATTGTTCACCCTCATTATTGGTTTGCCGCTTGGCATATTATTGTTTCTGGCGAGTCGCTCCTCGTTAACTCTGATGAAGGTGATATACATTGTATTATCATTCATCGTTAACATTTTACGTTCCGTACCATTTATCATTTTGATCGTTGCACTTATTCCTTTTACACGATCGCTGGTAGGTACCTCGACCGGGGTGTTGGGAACCATTCCACCATTGGTTATTGGGGCTGCCCCATTCTTCGCACGTCTTGTCGAAACGTCTCTGCGTGAAGTGGACAAGGGCGTCATTGAAGCCGCACAAGCGATGGGTGCCTCGACAGGACAAATTATCCGGCGTGTGCTGTTACGTGAGGCACTTCCGGGTCTGCTCGCTGCATTAACCATTACCGTCGTTACACTCGTATCCTACACGGCAATGTCCGGGATGATCGGGGGCGGTGGACTGGGTACACTGGCTATCAACTACGGCTATTATCGTTATGAAACGGCTGTCATGATCGTTGCGGTCGTGCTGATGGTCGTATTGGTACAATTGCTGCAAATGGCGGGAGATCGTCTCGTGCGGCATTATACTCGAAAATAGGGAAAACATATAGATATCCTTATTGATCAGGACATCTGCTCCTGAATATTACAAATTATTGGAGGGGTAATAACATGAAGAAATGGGTATTGGCTGTATTAAGCTTGACATTAATTGCGGTGCTGGCGGCTTGCGGTACAAAGAGCACAACATCGGATACAAACAATGCGAACCAAAATACAGGCGGATCACCACGTGAAGTGGAGCTGAAAGTTGGAGCTTCTCCTGTGCCGCATGCGGAAATTTTGGAAGCGATCAAACCTCAATTGGAAAAAGAAGGAATTCGCCTCCAAGTCGTTCAGTTTAACGACTATGTACAGCCGAACGTACAATTGTTTGACAAGCAACTGGATGCTAACTTCTTTCAACATGTACCTTACTTGGATGTGATGAACAAAGAGCGCAAAATGGATCTGGTTTCTGTGGGCGCAGTTCATTTGGAGCCATTCGGTATCTACTCCCAAAAATATAAAAAGCTTGATGAAATCCCTGATGGCGCAACTGTAGCCATTCCGAACGATGCGACAAACGGAGGCCGCGCATTGCTCTTGTTGGAGAAACAAGGTCTGATCAAGCTGAAAGACGCAAGCAACATTGAAGCTACGGTAAAAGATATTACTGAAAATAAGAAAAACCTGAAATTCAAGGAGCTTGAGGCGGCTATGCTGCCACGTCAGTTGCCTGAAGTGGATATTGCGTTGATCAACACGAACTACGCTCTGGAAGCGAAGCTGAATCCAACGAAGGATGCACTGGCACTGGAAGATAAAGATTCTCCTTATGCTAACGTTCTGGTAGCACGTCCTGATAATAAAGATTCCGAAGCGATTCAGAAGCTGATCAAAGCTTTGCAATCTCCAGAAACTAAAAAATTCATCGAAGATAAATACCAAGGCGCGATTATCCCGGCATTTTAAGTAGGGGACGAGAACGTATTGCACGCAAACCCCAGATTCTCTTAAACAAGAGGACTGGGGTTTCTTTTTCAGCATTTTGCATAATTCGATTCCCAACGCTCATAAGTACAATATATAGACGAACTAAAGCGTTTCGATCTATATATTGCTGATTGGAAAACGCTCTTGGGATTTATGCAAAATGCTCTTTTGGATGGAGTTGTAGGGGAAGCTTAAATATTTTATACTTGGGGGTGACCGTTCTCTGTGAACAGGAGGAAAATTGTTGAGAGATAAAGTCGCATTCATAACGGGCAGTGCCAAAGGTTTAGGTAAAACGACCGCTTTGCGTCTGGCGGATGAAGGCTGTAATATTGCGCTAAATTATGTGCATAGCCAAGCAGAAGCCGAAGCGCTTAAGCGGGTAATTGAGTCTAAGGGAGTACGCTGCCTGTCTTTACAAGGGGATATCTCTGTTCAGGAAGATATCACGAGGCTGATTGGTGAAGTACAGGATCGGCTGGGCGGAGTCGATATTATGGTAAACAATGCCGGACCGTTCATCCGGGAACGCCGTCTGTTTGCGGATTACAGTGTAGCTGAGATTCATACCATGATACAAGGGAATCTGGTCGGTACCATGTTGCTGGATCATTTGGTATTGCCCCACATGCGTAGCCAGCAATGGGGACGTATTATTCATTTTGGCTTTGGTCATGCTGGAGAAGCAAGGGCTTGGCCGCATCGCGCCGTCTACGCAGCCGCCAAGGTGGGGCTGGTGTCTTTTACGAAGTCACTGGCTGTGGAGGAAGCTCCTTATGGCATTACGGTCAATATGATCTGTCCAGGGGATATCCGAGGAGCAAATAAGGAAATGTCAATCGCCGATGTCATCGGCATGCAGGATAAAGAGACACCGCGTGGACGTCCGGGGAGCGGAGAGGACATTGCGCGAGTGATCGCCTATTTGTGTGAGGAGCATTCGGATTTTATAACAGGTAATATTATGGATGTATCGGGAGGATTGGACCCCATTCGGCCAACCATATAAGCTTGAGTGATCCCTCAGACGCTGTAACACAAAAAAGAGTCTTGAGCTTCGTTACCGAAGTCAAGACTCTCATGATCATTATGCATCAAGCATTAGAATACTTGTACCACTTCTTGGACGCCGTCGACTTCTTCGAGAAGAGCGCGTTCAATCCCTGCTTTCAGCGTGATTGTGGAACTTGGGCAACTGCCGCAAGCGCCTACCAGCTTCAGCTTAACGATGCCGTCTTCAACGTCAACCAGCTCAACGTCGCCACCATCGCGTTGCAGGAACGGACGGAGCTTATCCAGTACATCTGCTACTTCATCATACATTTGAACGCTTTGTGTTTCGCTCATTAGAATTCAACTCCTTTCCTATACCTTTATTATTATATTACAAAGCGGGCCAAATTAAAATGCCCGTCATCCAAAGCAGGTGAAAAAATGTTAAGACCTATTATTGAGTTTTGCACAAGTAATATGCATTGGGGTACCGATGAAATCATGTCCAAACTGGAGCAGAATCCAGATTATGATGTGATTGAATACGGATGCCTAAGCAATTGTGGTCAGTGCAACGCCGAACCCTATGCGATGGTCAACGGTGAGATTGTATCCGCAGATTCAGCAGAGCTTCTGTACGAAGTGATTATGAACAAAATTAAGGAAGCTGAAGCATGGGATAACCTAGATTTGGATTGAAATAGAATGATCCGTTTAGCCAGCTTCCTTTTGTATAGGGAATATTATAATCCATTCATGCAAGAAACAAAGAAGACCTGCTCTGGGAGCGGGCCTTCTTTGTTTGTTTAGCATGTAATCAGCCAAAATGGCGTTTGGACTTCCAGAGCACACCGCTTTTAAGCAGGCGTGGTACTCGTCCGCGCAATGAGGTACTGCCCATAAAGCCATAGCCGAACCCGGCCTTCTTGCCAAGTGCGCCTAATGTACCGCGCAGCTTTAAAGGATGCGGGTGAGGCGATTGGCCTTTCCACAGGTCGCGTACAATGTGTGCGATTTGCTCCCCTTGCACTTCTGCCGCCTGAGCGCTTGGAGAGTAGGGAAGGCTCGCACAGTCTCCGACCACATACACCTCAGGATGATCCGGTATTTGGTAGTACTCGTTGAGCACGATGCGACCCTGAGGGTCTTTAGGAACGGCTAAATCCTGCACGATTTTCACCGGCTGAATCCCAGCCGTCCATACCACTGCATCCGTTACAATTTGCTCGTCACGGTTATAAATAGCCCCCGGCTCAATACGGGAAACCGCAACATGATTCAGCGCATTTACCTGATGCTCCTTGAACCAAGCATGTACATAGGCAGACAAACGTTGCGGGAATGCCGACAGCACCCGCTCGCCCCGATCCATAATGGTAATATTCAAATCCGTGCGGCTTTCACGTAACTCCGCAGCAATCTCAACACCGCTAAGACCGCCGCCTACAATATGGACATGTCCATATGGCTTGATTTCGTTCAAGCGCAGATAGGTTTGGCGGGTATGGTTAAACGACTGGATCGTACAGCTGTGTTCCTCAGCCCCTGGTGTATTGTGAAAGCGGTCGGTACAACCCAACGCAATGACAAGCTGGTCATAGGGCAAGGGTTCACCGTCTTGAAAATGGACAATCTTATTCTCTAGATCCATCGAGGTGACTTCTCCGTATTTGCGAATAAGACGTTGTTCATCTGGAAAATGCACCCGCAAATCAAAATCAGATACCGTACCTGCCGCGAGGGCATAGTACTCTGTTTTCAACCCCTGAAAGGGCATTCGATCCACTAAAATAACTTGAACATCGTCGGGAATGTGTTTATCCAGCAATTCTTTGGCAATGGTAAGACCGCCATAGCCGCCCCCCAGAATAACGAAATTTTTCATCAAAATCCGCCTTCCTTTCGCTACCGTGTCCCCGGCAAATGATCTGGTGTCTGTCGATCTAACACTAGTTTTTTTGTTGATATAAAACCCGAGAATCGGGCCTGCCTTTGGCAGGCAGACCAGCGTATTCCGAGGCAGCAGATGCTGCATGGTGTGAGTAATGGGGATGAAATGCTCGCGGGAAATTTGAATCCGATATTACATTTATTCGAAAACTTCGATTTCGTTATAGAAGGTGTCCCGTTCTACAGGTATGCGTCCTGCACCTTTGACCAGCCAGATTAGCTCTTTACGGGTCAATCCGGCAGGGGTTAACGCACCTGCGGCATGGCTGATCTGCTCACGCACAATCGTGCCATGGACGTCTGATGCGCCAAAGGTGAGAGCGACCTGTGTCAATTGCGGGCCAATATTAATGAAGTAAGCTTTGACATGGTCGATATTGTCCAGCATCAGGCGGCTGATCGCAATGGTTTTGAGATCCTCGTAAGCGGAGTTACGGCGCATGATGTTGGCGTTTTTGCTTTTCGGCTGCATGGACAATGGAATAAATACCATAAATCCGTTCGTTTCGTCCTGCAATTCACGAATTTGCAGCATATGTTCAATACGATCCTGATACGATTCGACCGAACCGTACAGCATAGTCGTATGAGTTTTCATGCCGAGATTGTGGGCCGTGCGATGTACTTCGAGATAGCGGTCCACGTTGGCTTTCGTAACACGCATCTTCTTCCGATATTCGTCGGACAAGATTTCTGCGCCACCACCAGTCAGGGATTGAAGTCCAGCCTTTTGCAGCTCCTGAAGCACTTCTTTAATACTCAAGCCGCTTATGCGTGTGAAAAAGTCAATTTCCGCTGCAGTGTAAGCTTTCAGTGTAACGTGGGGATACTTTTCATTCAGCGCCTTCAATGAGTCTACATAGTATTGGAAAGGCACATGATTATTATGACCACCGACGATATGAAATTCTCTTACCCCCGGATGGATGTGTTGCTCTACATAATCAATCATTTCCTGCCCGGACAACGTATAAGAGCCGTCCTCCCCCTGATCCTTGCGGAAATTGCAGAACGCGCAGCGCGCTTCGCATACATTGGTGAAGTACAGGCTCATGTTTTCGATAAAATAAACCTTTTTTCCGTTCTTGCGTAAATTAGCTTCGTTAGCCAACTGACCCAGTGTGAGGATATCGTCAGTTTCATACAAATATATACCGTCTTCAAGGTTCAAACGAATACCGTTCTGTACCTTTTCTACAATTTCCGCCATTCTGCGGTCTGTAAAAGGTGTAACTAATGTGGACATGCCTATTCCTCCTTCAAGTTGCTCTGTGCGAGGCTGTCCGCTAAATCAGCGGCACAAGCGATAGGTGCGCACAGGATGTCCCGTTCCGTCGGTAAGAATCCGGCAGCGCGGATATACGATATGTGAAAAATGTTACAATGCCAGGCTACAATGATGAATGTCTCAAAATATCGCCTTTGAAATGACAAATTTCCGACAGTTTCTTTTACACACTCTTCACCTATTATAAACCTCACACCACCGGTGTTCAATACAAACGAATAGAAAAACAGGTCTTTAAGCCTGTAAGGGAAGGACATTCCATGACTTGAGCACCTGCTAATAGTGGAGTATACTGAAGGAGAACATGAAGTAAAAGAGGAGGATGGAGCTATGATTAACATCACCGATTCCGCTGCTGAGCGTTTGAAAGATATGCTGGAGCAGCAGGAAACGCCGAATATGTTTTTGCGTCTAGGTGTTACGCCGGGCGGTTGCACCGGATTTTCGTATGCAATGGGCTTTGACGACAACGAGACGGATCAGGATATATATATGAACGTACAGGATATGAAAATTGTAGTGGAAAAGGAAAGCATCCGCTACCTGGACGGTCTGGAAATCGACTTTGAAGAGTCTGGAATGTCAGGCGGCTTCACGATTCATAACCCGAATGCTGTAGCTACATGCGGCTGTGGTTCAAGCTTCCGTACGGCTACAGATGCCGGGAAACCGAACGAAGAGCCTTGTTAAGATAGATAACGGGGATACAATGAAAATGGGTTGTCTGCAAACCTACACGATGGGGCGTTGACAATTCGAAAATGTAAATCAAGACCTCCAGAACGGTATAGTCACGTACTATATTCGCCCTGGAGGTCTTTTTAATGTGTTTAAGGATAACTTTACTTAAGATCATTATCACTATGTGTGGATTGGACAAATTTACTCAGGGCATTAAAAAAGGCAAATACAACTGTAAAAAGCAAGAGAGCTACGGGTTTAATTTCAATCTCAGAAAAAACACTATATAGAACTAAAAATGCAAAAAAGAGTACTGAGCTATTTACGTTTTGTTTTGTGTAAATAGATTTTATAAAATCCATTGTATCACTCTCCATTTTGATTATAAGAATTCAAACATATAGTATAAGTACCTCAATAACAAAATAGAAGTTAACTTGGTATATATACCATATTGCGATTGATTTTTGAGAGAGAATATATGCGAATGTATTTAATGAACGACTTCTTATACATAAATTACAGTATTGCATACAAACCTCCAGGACTTATCAAATAAAAAGTTCACATTATTTTAATCAGAGTTTTACTTCACTAAAATTTCAGTATAGGAACTTACAATTTGAATTCTGAGGGAGTGAAAGATTATATGAGCAATCCAGTTAATTTAAAAAGAGTTACCCTGACATACGGACCTGATGATGATCCTCATATGCATGAATTATTTGAGGGAGTTCTGTATGATCGTAGCTATTTCTTTTATCTTGAAAATGGGGTATTGTGTCTGCGGCATGTACGAAAGGTAGAACAACCGGACCATCCACATCTTTATGTAGACGGGGAAAGTGGGGGTCTCCAACTAGCGAAGAATGTACAGCGTGAGATTATGGAGGTCGTTACAGAACTGATCGAGCGTTTGCGTAGTAAGGATGGATTGGCGTTTTTACTGGATGAACTGCTATGGCTACATGGTCGAAGTCATATTGAACTTAACCTCGTGAAAAATAAAGGATGATATATTTCTGTTGAAAACCAACAGCCTGTAACTACATTATGCTTCTATTGAGAAGGAATCTGTTAATATGGTTGCTGTGTTCAGTGAAGCTCTTTATCAATCATTTCATTTTTCCATCAACATGATTTGTAACCTTTCCCCACTGAGCCGGCACTTAAGATTAAGAACACGAAAGAAAAGAGGCTAGGAACGTATGAGGGAGTGGGTTGAAAAGGCGCGGCAAGGGAACGCGGAAGCGTTCGGGCAGCTGATGCTGCATTTTCGCGGGATGGCCTATGCGGTGTCCTATGACATGCTAAAGGATGTTCATCTCGCGGAAGATGCCGTGCAGGATGCGTTCATAGAGGCTTATCAGAATCTGGAGAAGCTACAGAACCCGTCCGCTTTTCCAGGCTGGTTCAAGACCATTGTCGTAAGACAGTGCCAGCGGATGCTGCGGCGTAAGCATCATTCGATGCTTCCTCTGGATGAGGCTGTGCAGGTTTCCGGAGGAGTACCGGGTGTAGCAGAAATTGCGGAGCGTAGGGAGGAGAGCCAAGTTCTGCAACAATCGGTGAAGGCACTGTCTGCCAAGCTGCGCGTGCCTCTGCGATTGTTTTATTTTTACGGCTACTCTCTGCAGGAAATTTCCGATTATCTGGGCACTCCGGTCCCGACGCTTAAGAAGCGGCTGCACGATGCCCGCCGAAAGTTAAAAGGTACACTCCCGGTAGCTGACCTCGTTTCCGTGTTCAATCATTTGTATGAGGGAGGGCAAAACATGCTACATATTGTTAACGGTGATGTTGTAGGCCAGATGTTGAAGCAGGGGGTTGTACAGGGTGATGTGCTTGTATGGAGAGAGGTATATCCGGCAGGACCGATATTTGCAAATCCAGCGGGGGTGGAAGAACGGGCATTGCGGGCCCGGGTCTTGGAAGAAACGATGGGTATTCCGACCAACGAATATATTACGGGTTGTGAGGAACAAGAGCAGAAACTTCGTGAATTTATTAAGTATGATGAAGTCGTGTTGTGGTTTGAGCATGACCTGTTTGATCAGAGCATGCTCGCCTATCTGCTCCACTGGTTCAAAAGACAGAAACTGGGCCGCACGAAGCTGAGCCTGCTCTGTATTGGGGAGTTTCCGGGAATCGAACGGTTTCATGGTCTGGGACAGCTCACTCCGGCACAGCTTCAGACATTATCCGGTACCTGGCGGACTATTGGGCGACAAGAAATGGAACTCGGAAGCGAGCTTTGGCAGGCGTATGCTTCTCCTGATCCTGTTCAAATGGCTAATCTGCTGGAAGACAAGAAGGCAGAATTGGCAGCATCCGGCCTGCCTTTTGCCTATGAAGCTTTCACAGCGCATCTCAAGCGGCTGCCCTCGGAGCAGAATGGTCTTGGCATTGTGGAACAGACCACGCTTCAGGCCGTTCATAATGGAGTGAATACGGCATTGGAATTGTTTCGTCAGGTAACTGACGTTCTGCATGTGCTTGGCATGGGTGATCTCGAATACTGGAAATTTATTCTTGCTTTGGCGCAAGGCGAACATCCTTTGCTGATCATTGACGGGGATGAGGTCGGCTTGGATTTCAGACAAATTCCGGATTTTCTGAACCGAAAGGTAATTCTTACAGAGTTGGGTAATGAGGTACTGAATGGATCAGTGGACCGCATTGCAGTTCAAGGAATCGACGAGTGGTTTGGGGGGCTGCATCTCCATGGACATGAGGTTTCTTGGCGATGGGATGATTTGGCTGGTGGATTGGTCCGACATTGAAGAAAGTATAGAAGCAGATTGTTTAAAGTGCGAAAGAGTTTTCCGTTTATGGGAAACTCTTTTTTTATTTTTTAGTAGACCATATTAAGACAAGAAAACCAGCTAATGTTTGTCAAGGAGTCCCGCGTCTATTTCTCTGTAGCTTATAGCTTGCGTACCCGTATCACCTCGAAACAAGCAGTATGGACATTAATAGGTGCTTTTGATTATCTGGAAGCAATAGAAGTAGCGCTTTCAACTATGACACAAATTGTAATTGATTTTTTAGTGAGTTCTTCCCCGGTGTTAGCTATCATCAGTATATTTTCCTAATGTTAGGAACCGACATGGGCAGATGCGCATATACTTTCTAAAAACTAACATCGGGAGGAGATAAACTTGTATCAAGTACCTTCTTACTGGGGAAATTCATACTATATGCGGGCCAATTTTGTACCTATCTGGAACACAGGATTTCCGAAAGCAGTACAAATGATAAAGGAAGCGGTACAAGGGGAGCGTAACGATGAGTTGTTCTACGATGAATTGATCAATTTGGCCCCCTCACAAGAGCAGGTGGCTATTATTGAAAGCATCCGTAATGATGAGCGCGGTCACAATAAAATGTTCAGAGAGATGTATCGGGCTTTGACAGGACAGGAAATTACAGGCAACAGTAGTGAGCAATATGAGAGGGTGCAATCCTATACAGAAGGTTTACAGCGCGCCTTGATGGGAGAGTTGGGTGCGGTGGAACGGTATCGCAACATCTGGTTTGGTTTGCCTGCTGGCATCTATAAGGACACAGTGTACGGTATCATTTTGGATGAGCTTAAGCACGCTGCTAAATACAATTATCTGATTACGTTGAATCTCAGGTAACTATTGACCGCAAGTCAATACTACTCCACATCAATTGGATGCTGGATTTTATCCTTATATTCATCCACATAGAGTTGGCCGTTGCTGCCTTTAACGGCATAGAATACGTCCTCTAACTTTTTGTCGCGGGCCTTCAGTTGAGACAGCAGCCATGATTCGGGGATATGATTGGAGTTTAAATTGCCATGCAAAAGCTGTCCGTCGATTACAAGCTCAATTGGGAACTGTGTGGCATTACCTGCATTCAACTGCAGGTCTTTTAATGTCACGGCTTGCAGTTCCTTTTTCTTTTGAACAGATAGTTTTCCGTTAATCTCAAGGAGGGCGTACTCCACTTCCTCTATATTAAAAATTTCTTTCTGGCGAAGCTGCTGATTTAAAGAATCTAATGTCATATTATTTTTTTTTAAGTTATCTTCGAGAATGAACCCTCCTTCTATGAGAACGGTGGGTGCTCCCTCTGTCCACATCTTAAAGTTTCTGAATTTCAAAAAAAACTTGGATAAAACATAAGAAGTAATTGTAAAAACAGACAGGGCTATTAATAGGTGGACAACTTCTATTTTTTCGTTAAAGGCAAAGTTGGCTGCTATAGCCCCTAATATGACTGCCGTCACGAATTCGTGAAAGTTCATATTGGAGAGGGTTTGCTTCCCCAGTATTCTCCCAATTAGCATGAGGATAACGAATGCAGAAAAACTTCTGATCAAAATAACGAGATGGTCCATGCAAAACCCTCCTAGTTTAAAAATTGCAGGTATTCAGCATATAGGTTACCCGCCGCACTAGATTAATATACCAGTGGAATTAATGTATTATATGTTATGTATAAGCTTGTTGGCGCAGGCGATCCCAGCTACCTTGTAAGGCTTGTCTTCTTTCTTTTACATTTCTTAATAGACCTTTAATTTTTGATTTGCTCTTTGTCGTAGTCCAGTATAGGCAACCAATTGTTTCGGCCCCACGAATTGTCTCGCAACTCCGATTTCAGCCACAACTTCTAATACAACAACTGGAGCCTTGCCTGTGCGTTCTTGTAGTTGTGCAGCTACTTTGCGTATGCGACGAAATCCTTGCTATATTTTTTCCTTACTTACCTAAAACCACCGTAAATAGGTCATAAATTTAGCTATTTGGTCGAATGATTTGATTTCTCTGCATATGAATAGACCTCCTTATGATCATAATCCAATGCTTCTACTGCTTCGAATCCGTAAATAGCTCCTGCGCGGTCCGCACAAATAACTGTACAGCAAGTGAAGCATCATGCAGGGATGGTACAGCGATACCGATTTGGCGTGTGATCAGAGGTGAAGTCTCCTTGACGGTCAGATCATGGGGGAACGTGGACAAGGCGAGCGAAGAGACAATACCCATACCTAGTCCCTGTCGAACCATGCTGACCAAGGTGCTGATATTATGAGTAATGAACTGTGCCTGCAACTGACTTTGTTCGCGTTCAAAACCTTCCATAATGGCGACCTCATGTCCACCTTTACAAAAGATCATATCCTGCTCATTCAAGTCTCGAATGGCGATTTTATTGTGCGATTGTAGGGGGTGACCGTCTGGCAGGAGAATAACCATGTCATCCTGACATAAAGGGATGACATCTACCTGAGGGTCTGGTAACAGGATGATACCCGCTTCGATTTCTCTAGTATGAACCCACTCCTTGACTTCATTCGTGGAGCCTTCATGTAGATCGAAAACAAGGTTCGGATAATGCTGACGAATATGATGAATAATCGGGGGCAGAAAATAGGCTGAGGCAGAAGGAAAGGCACCGATCGTGATCGTGCCAACGTCTAGACCTTTTTCAGCAGCCACTTGCTGCTGTACCTTTTCCATGCTTTGCAGCATCATACGGAATTGCAGCAGTACCTTGTTCCCGATATCTGTCAGCAGCACTCCTTTTTTTCGGTCGCGCAGCAATAGCTGGACATCCAGCTCGTTTTCTATGCTGGCGATGGCATGGCTGACCGCGGGCTGCGTCATATGCAGCTCATGGGCAGTTTGGGTGAAGCTTAGCGTTTCAGCTACGCGAACGAAGATCATAATTTGAGTAATGGTCATAAGTGAAAAGTTATCTCCCTTATTGAAAACATTCATTTTATTTATTAGTGATCACAGTATACGCTAGTAAAGCAAAACTTTGCAAACGGCTATTCAGATTTTAGTCGTAACAATGAGCGATGAAAATTTAAGGGAGAGAAGACATCTATGAAAAAATTAACACCTAGAGCTACACTGTGGCTTGTCTTGATATTAGTGATGGTATGGGGGATCAACTGGCCGTTGACCAAGCTGGCTTTGCCAGATACACCGCCGATATTTTTTTCAGGAATCCGTACCCTACTGGGTGGTGTGATTCTGCTATTGTTCGCTATGCGTCGCCGGGAAACCTTGCGCCTTAGACAGAATGGGTGGACTTATCTTGTGCTGGCCATATTTAATATTGCAGGCTACTATGGCTTGCAGACGGTAGGGCTGCATTATTTGCCTGCTGGATTATTTTCCACTTTAGTGTTCCTTCAGCCGATCTTGTTGGGATTATTCTCCTGGATGTGGTTGGGGGAGCGCATGTTTCCCCTGAAGGTCATTGGACTGGTACTGGGTTTTGGCGGGGTAATCGTGATTAGCTCTGGTGGGATGGCAGGGCATTTATCGGTACTGGGCATTGTGTTGGGGCTAGCTTCAGGACTGTGCTGGGCGCTCGGAACGATTTATATGAAGAAAAAAAGCCAGCAGCTGGACTCCATTTGGGCGGTGACGATGCAGCTCGTTTTGGGAGGAATTATACTCAATGGGATTGGATTTACGACCGAGAAATGGAGCGATATTCACTGGACGACCTCCTTTATCGCAATTTTATTGTTTATTTCGATATTTGTGATTGCGATGGGCTGGATGATTTATTTTAAACTGATCGACAACGGTGATGCGGGAACCGTCGGCTCATATACGTTTATGATTCCGGTACTGTCTACAATCTTTAGTATGGTAATGCTTAAGGAATCACTTACTTTGACGTTTGTTGTGGGGCTGGTGCTGATTGCAGGCAGTGTGTATCTGGTAAATACAGCATCTCCCGGAAAACGAAAGAACCGAAGCTCAAAGGCTGATGAAACGAATTCCTGTGCAAATGCATAGAAATATGGAATTAGGAAAAATATACTAGATTATCAGAGAGGGGGATAGTAAAATATGACTATATAAGTAGAGAGGAAGTTTGGTATGGGAGAATTAAGCAGTCATACTCAGTCTGTGGAGCCGCAAACACATTCTGTTCGTAAGCTCGCAGTTGTAGCAACAGTCATTTCAGGAGTAGCCGTACTAGGATGTATAGCCTTGGGGGTATGGAATTATAATCTGAATACGAAGGTAAGTACTTTAACTAGTGCGAACGCTTCACTAAATAAGACAACACAAGTATTAACGAAGCAACAAAACGATACAGCGGCGCTACTGGAACGAGTTAGATTAACAGCAAACCTGTCAGCCATAACGCATATGTTAGAGCAGACATCTGTCGTCACCGATGATTTTGTATTGGAAAAAGTGACTTTTGATGTAACAGAAGATGGCACGTTGAAGGGTGTACTACTGAATGTGAACAATCAACCTAATCTCGGTTTTGGCGGTGCTTATCAAGGTTATGGTAAATATAATATGTCCTCTGCTGCATTGACGAAGAAGGCGGAGGAAGTCATAAACATAGCTATGAAAGGGTACGGTACATCTGACAAGCTTCCGGTATGGGATAAGAACACGAAAGTGGAAATGACGGTTCAAAATTATCCGCTTGGTAAGCGGGAAGGTGGCACTTTCAAACTCACCGGTCAGCAATAGGAGGAACCTAATGAAGGATTTTGACGTAACCAAAGCCAAGTATGATCCAAAACAGGAAGAACAGGTGAAAAAGGGATTTTTCAACAAGGTGAAGTCCACGGCTGGAAAAGTTCCCTTTGTGAAGGATGCGGTGGCTATGTACTATTGTGCGATAGATCCTGAAACGCCTCTTTATGCCAAAGGGGTAGCATTCGGAGCCTTAGCGTATTTTATTTCTCCATTAGATGCTATATCAGATGTTATTCCGATGTTGGGTTTTACAGATGATGCGGGGGTTGTGCTAGCAGCTTTGAAAGTGTTGGACATGCATATCAAGCCTGTCCATCGGGAGAAGGCGAGCGAATTTTTGTCTTAAGGAATGCAAGTGGAGCGGGGGAGCTAAGGAATGGACAGATATACACCTACAGCGAGGGAACGCTGGCAGATGAAACAGAGTGAGCCACAGCCGCAGGGCTGGGTGCTCGCTCTATTTGGCTGGATTTTTGCAGGTTTGGGGTTCGTATTTAGTTTTTTTGTCGTTGGAGGCTTGTTGGGGATCATAGGTCTTGTTTTCGGAATTTTGACTAAAAAGATGGAACAAAGAGACACGCAGGGTATCTTCATTATCGTAATCAGCTCCGTAGCTATTGGCATCGGCCTATTGATTTTTATGATTTTTTTTGCACAAGGTTTTGTAGAAGGTCTGAGAGAAGGGTATAATGAGCATTATTAGGTCAGGGAGGTAACAGCATTGAGCGTCATTATTTCACAGCAGATCTCGGCAACGGGCGTGAAGGAATATACGAAGGTGATGAAAACATTTGATTCCCAGTTTACACCTTTGGTTGGACAGAAAATTAGGGATACGGCATTTGGCGATATGCAATATTACGATGTCGAGGACGTATTTATTGATCTAGCGGAGAATGAATATTGGGTAATTCTACCTGCCGTTTTGCTGCATTCTGATGATATTGAGGATATACGAGACGCTGTGCGTGAGTATCGTTCACACGGTTGGGAATGTACGAAACCTCTGTAAATGCATACCACTTAGGCATCTATACGGAAACGTCTTTCTTTTGCGAGATAGGCGTTTTTTTGTGTATTTGTGTATAAACTATTTCTAATGATTGGCATGAAAAGAAAGAATTTATGCTGAAAATGCGCAAATTGTATCATTTTTTATCATAAAACGACAAGTTGGGAAATGAAAACGGCCTTAATGTGTTATACTTAGTATATCAAAGGACAAGAGTCTAAAACGACCGGTAAGGCCCTTTCTTTGAAGAGCCTCTGAAAGGTTCAACGTTTATCCAAAATAAATGGTCAAAAGGAAAAGGGGAAATGCTAACGTGAGAGTGAATTTGAAATTTACTAACAAAGGGCAAGTTGCAGTTGAGAAGTTCAACAATGAGGAGCTTATCGAAATCTTTACCCGCTACATTAAAACGTTAAGCAAGAAGTATGATATCTCGGTTACCGTACCGGAGGATCTGAATGAGCAGATCTTGGAAGAGGGTACCGTGAAGGTCGTGTTGGATAAGATTAATTGTGACATGGACGCTTTTTTCAAGGAGCTGAGCCGGGATATCAAGGTGCCGCTGGTCAAAAGATTGGGTACCAAACTGGATAACGTATTTAAGACCGAGGTTGTGGAGCAGGAACAGAACTAAGAATAAGGATCAAGCGAGTCCGAATGAGGATTCGCCATATGAAATGATAAAACCTCCCGAATGGGGCGCCTGGCTAGGCCATGTGCTCGTTCGGGAGGTTTTATATGTTTAAACTACTCTATTCAGCATGAAAACATGCATGGCATGTCTGTCCCTTTTAACGTGTTGTTATAAAAGTAGGGCGCAGTTGGGCTAAATCAAACGAAGGTACCAGCCCTTCCTGCGCAGCGCGACCAAGCAAAGCTTCGATGGCGGCATATCCGCTGTCTCCCAGATTGGCGGTAAAATCGTTTACGTAAAGGTCGATATGCGATTGGGCGACATCGGGTGAAAGTTCCTGCGCATGAGACAATACATATTCACGCGAAGCTTCAGGATGCTTCCAAGCATATTCGACAGAGGCGCGTATCCAGTTTGTGATCGCATCCAGATCTAGCGTACGGCGGGCAATGATAGCTCCGAGCGGGATCGGCAGCCCTGTATCTTCTTCCCACCAGTTCCCCAGATCGACTTGCTTACTAAGTCCGTAGGACGGATACGTGAACCGTGCTTCATGAATAACCAGTCCGGCATCTATCTCCCCGTCACGGACAGCAGGCATGATTTGGTCGAACGGCATCACGACGATCTCGCCGACACCCCCAGGCACATGCTTGGCTGCCCACAGGCGGAACAGCAGATAGGCAGTGGAACGTTCACTCGGAACGGCTACACGCTTGCCAGACAGGGCTTCCGGGCCTTCGATCGTGGAACCTTCCCTGGTCAGCACGAGCGGCCCACAACCCCGGCCCAGTGCGCCCCCGCAAGGCAACAGGGCATATTCATCTAGCACCCAAGGGAGTGCAGCATACGAAATTTTCATGATATCCAGTCCGTCTGGTGTGATCGCCAGATTGTTGGTGATGTCGATATCGGCAAATGTAATGTCCAGCGCGGGTGCGCCCGGAATCAATCCATGCGCCAGGGCATGGAAGACAAAAGTGTCGTTGGGACAAGGTGAAAAAGCAATTTGCATCTATATAACCTCCGTTAATGTAGAAAATGCGGCTTCCAACGCTTGCAAAGCCTCTTTGATGCGCCAGGCTGCACGGTCACGTGGACCGACAGCATTGGAAATCGTGCGGATTTCCATCGTCGGCAGTTCCAGCCTATTTGCCGCCACGGCTACGCCGTAGCCTTCCATCGCTTCCGCAGCGGCTCCGGGAACGCGCTTGGTCAGCCGTTCCGCTGTTGCCGCCGTGCCGGTGGCTGTTGAGACAGTCAGGATCGGCCCCGCGACAGCAGCCTGTCCGGCGGCGCGCAACGCTTGAACGAATCGCTGCGCGTTAGCAACGTTCACGGCAATTCGGCTTGAGCCGAAACCCAGCTCGTCCACGCTGCTGAAGCCCTCTGTCGTCTCTGCCCCCAGGTCGGCGGCAATGATCGCGTCAGCAACAACGACGCTCTCCAGTGCAGCGACCTCCGCGAAGCCGCCACCAATTCCGGCGCTGATAACCAGCCGATAGTCACCAGCCGCAGCCAGTGCTAGCGCGGTTGAAGCCGCTGCGGACGGAGCGCCCACGCCAGCCAGCTCGACCACAAAACGGGTGTCGCCTTTCAGGCCCCGCAATACTGCTTCCCGTTCGCCTTCAACCGCGGTCATAACCAGGATGCGCCCATCTGATGTTGTATGCTCCATCGGTTGATTCCCCTTTAAATTTAGGTAATATGCTCCCTTATCATACTGCTTTTCGAAACGATGTTCAAAAAAAGTCGACAAAAAAAGCGCTCTGAGGCGCTTTTTGGAAAAACTGCAAGATTCAGCAGATATGAAAATCGGTAGTTGTAAACATAAAGCAATTCTAATCTGGAAGAACAGCGCAGGCATAGCATATAATAATTATATCGGCTGATCCTTCGTGATTAGCTGAAACATAGTAATATTGCGGTCATAATGGCTTGGGGTTCCATCTTGATTGCGCACCCGAATCATCTCGCTACTGAATAACTCGATATATCCACAGCCAATCTCACAGTATACACCTGTAGGGTCCTCTTGCCAGACTGAAACGAGGTGTTGAGACAGCGCCGCGGTGAAAAATTCGATGTTTTTTTGCAGTACGCGTGGCGTTTTCTTGGGTTCCATAACGTAAATCCTCCCTATATCATGCCATTTGAAAATCAGCAATTGAACGTGGCTACTAAGTGGTTACTACACATCATAATGAACATAAACAACTGGAAAAGGAACGGTTCGTCAATCTACTCTATGAAACAGACGTAAACACTGTACCGCTTAATGCTATTTTTGTAAAGCATCCGATTGACCTTTTCAAACATCCAGTTTGTGTTTACACACATTTTACATTGCGTTTACACTGCTGTGATGCTAGTGCGTTTCATCTAATAGTACAATAAAGGGTAACTATACTGCATGAATTGATGGAGGCCATATGTTGATAGAGAGTCAGAATAAGGATAAAGCCGGGTCAGAACGTTACTTTAACCGAGATTTAAGCTGGATTGAATTTAATCGCCGTGTGCTTCAGGAAGCTCAGGATGCAGATACACCGTTGCTGGAGAGAGCCAAATTTTTGGCGATTGTATCTAGCAATTTGGATGAGTTTATGGCTGTTCGTGTTGCAGAGACGCGCGAGAAGATCAAGGCGGGTTTTATGCAAAAGGATTTTACGGGATATACCCCCTCCGGTTTGTACAAACGCCTGATCAAGCGTACCGTCTCAATGGTATCGGAACAATACCGGACCTATCGTGATATTTCTCGCCTCTTGACGAAAAAGGGTCTTTTACTGTTCGAATATGAAGACTTAAATACGACACAGCGCAAGTCGCTGGATGCATATTTTCATGAAATTATATTTCCGGTGCTCACGCCGATGGCGGTCGATCAGAGCCGTCCTTTTCCACTCGTTCACAATAAATACGTATATTTAGCGGTCGTCTTGAGACGTCCCGGGGATACAGAGGAGGATAAACCACTTTTTGCCATTGTGCAGGTGCCTTCGAATATTCCACGTGTTGTTACGGTGCCTTTGCGGTCGAACAGCAAGAAGAAATCATTTATTTTAATTGAGGAACTAATCAAGCATCACATTCAAACGCTGTTCACCGGATATGTTCCAGAGGCGGTTCATGCCTTTCGTGTTACGCGTAACTCCGATTTGTCCATTAATGAAGAAGAGATCGAAGATTTGCTCGAAGAGATTGAAAAAGAGCTGCGTCGAAGACGACGGGGGGCGCCGGTAAGACTGGAAGTAGAAAAAGGGATTCATCCCTATGCCCTGATGGAGCTTCAACGCGAATTCAAGCTGTTCGATCATGTGTTTGAGATGGACGGGCCGTTGGATCTGACGTTTTTGTCGTCTTTTGCCGATCATTTGGAGGGGTATTCGCATTTGAAATTTCCGGCAATCAAACCACTGTATCCGGAAGAACTACCCCCGCAAGAGGATATTTTCAACGTGCTTCGCAAACGGGACGTGCTCGTGTACCATCCGTATGAATCATTCGATGCGGTAACTGATTTTATCATTGAGGCATCAGAGGACCCGGATGTGATGGCAATCAAAATGACCCTGTACCGTGTCAACGGGGAATCGAAGCTGATTCCGGCATTGGCACGTGCGGCCGAATCGGGTAAGCAGGTAACGGTGGTGGTGGAGCTGAAAGCCCGTTTTGATGAGGAACGTAATATTGCCTGGGCGCGTACGCTTGAAAAAGCAGGCTGTCACGTAGTGTATGGGCTGGTTGGCTTGAAGACGCACGCCAAAATCATTCTTGTTATACGCCATGAGCGCAACGCACTCAAACGATATGTGCACGTAGGCACAGGCAATTATAATGAAAGCACGGCGCGCGTGTATACGGATATCGGATTGTTTACGTCGGATCCGGTACTTGGCGAGGATGCCTCTGAACTGTTTAATGAAATTACCGGATTCTCTGCGCTCAAGACTTTGCAAGCTTTTACGGTGGCTCCAACGGGAATGAAGAACAAGCTGTTTGAACTCATCCGTAGGGAAGCTGAGCAAGCATTGGCAGGTAAGCCCGCCCGGATTATTGCCAAGATCAACTCCTTATCCAATCAGGAGATGATCGATGAACTATATGCGGCTTCCCAAGCAGGTGTGAAGATTGATCTTATCATTAGAGGGGTCTGCTGTTTGCGTCCGGGTGTGGAAGGATTCAGCGAGAACATACGTGTCATCAGTATTGTAGACCGCTTCCTGGAGCATTCCAGATTGTTTTATTTTGAAAATGGAGGCAATTCCGAGTTGTTTCTGTCCAGCGCGGATTGGATGACGCGCAATTTGACCCGCCGAATTGAACTGATGTGCCCGATTTATGATGACGGGATCAAAGAAATGCTGGCAGATATTCTGCATTTATCGTTAAGAGATAATGTGAAGGCGCGCCAGCTTTTGCCTAACGGCAGCTATCAATTTGTGTCCAGAAACGACAAAGAGGCTCCCATCAGGAGCCAATCTGAAGCGATGAAGGTTAGAAATTGGAAGAAGGTAGAATGGACCACGACAATGTAAGATTCCATGCCTTTTGGAAATCTTTGGCAACCGATTCTAGCTCCCGTTGTTCTAATATGGGTTCACTCTTGCTTTCCAGACGAAGATGCAGTGCATCATCCCCTGTAGTGGGATTGATGCTGCTAATCATTCCGGACTCACTCCGATCCATGCCAATCGCGAGCTGGAGCAGCGAGCCGAGCCGATGTACACGTTCCTCGTCGGAAGGCTCCAAAATATCCGCATGTGTGCGTAGCAAACGGGGTGTCCGGTTCTTGGGATGGTAATCCGCGATCAACGCGGCTAGTACCGTTTCCCTATGGGATAAACCGCCAATGCCTGCATGTAAGATCCAGAATACGGAATTCTGGCGGAAATGATAGTAATTCAAGGCAGCTCCCGTTTTGTAAAGAGTTGCTGCGGTCAGTAACAAGCGTTTGTCCATAGCAGCTGAGGTTCCGCTAGCTAATGTGTCATAGAGCCGGACGGCGTACTCGTTAACTCGCTTGACATGCGCTTCGCTAACCGGGACAGCAAACGAAAGGATATTGCGAATGGATGTGATAAGCGGATTAGCTACCACGGGCTGTTCAGCGTTGACCAGCTCATGAAATAGGCCGTCTCGCAGACCCGCTCCACTGACCAAATACGCGGAGCCTTGAGCAGCTTCAAATATCGTTTTCAATATAATAAGACCCGGTACAATGATGTCGGCTCTGTCCTTGGACAGGCCGGCTGTTTTTTTGCGTTTTTCATAGGGCAGATGGGGCAGACTTCCATAGAAGTAATTGACATCTTCTATCGTCATTTCGTAATGGTGCGTCACAGGAAGTGAGTAATCCAATCGTTTCTGATTGATTTTAGCCAAAGTACGCAGGGTTCCACCTAGCCCGATGAATGGCAGACCCGGATTGGAGAAGATCCAATCATGATTTTGCAGGGAAGAACGGACAAAGCTCTCCATTTCCTCAATCTGCTGAGGAGACCATTCGCCATTCTTGACCTCACGTCCAAAGCGCCAATTCATATTGACGGCGCCAAAGGGAAATGAAACGGTATGCAGTCGCTTTCGATCACGGAACAACGTAATTTCGGTACTGCCACCCCCGATATCAATAATGATTCCGTCACTCACATTCATAGTGTTCACTACGCCCAGAAAACCGGCATAGCCTTCTTGCTCTCCGCTCAGTATTTCCAGTGTTAAATTTGTCTCCTCCGCGATCCATTGGACGATTTCGTCCGAATTCGTGGCATTGCGGATGGCTGCTGTTGCTGCTGCACGCATACGGACAACCCCGTGCATATGGCATACCGCCATAAATTGGCGCAGCAATGGAGCGATGCTTCGAATCGCCTCTCGTTCCATACGGCCGTTGGCCCCAACCTTTTCGCTCAGTCGGGCAGCTTCTTTGCATTCCTGCACAATTCGATAGGCTCCTGTCTCTGTCATTTCATAGATCACCAGACGTATGGAGTTTGAGCCAATGTCCATGATGCCAATTTTGCTATTCATGAGTTGACCTCCTTGTTGAACAAACGATTTGCCGGTAATTTCCGCTGCTCCGTGCAAATGGTAGTAGATTATTGTCATTGTACCAGTGATGTTCGGTGCATGCTACCGTTCGCCATGATCTTGTCGAAATAGACACATGCCGCCGACAATCATCCAAGAATAGAACATTCCTGTTGAGTATGTATAAGTATACCTGACGGCGAAAGGAGAGGGTTAGATGAGGCAACTTGCAAGCAAATGGCTCAAGACGAAGGCGCTGCTGTACCATCCACATACCGCCGTTTATATACCGGAAACCTGTCTATATAGTGAAGATCAATTGCGCATGATGCTGCGGCGGCATGCTTTTGTATTTATAAAACCTGTAAAAGGAGGCGGAGGAATCGGAGTCATGCGTGTGGCAAAGGAGCGTAGAGGATACGCCTGTACGCGTATGGAGCATACACATCGGTTCAGTCATTTTAGAGCACTTGTATTCGGAATCAATAAGCTCCGAATCCAACGTCCATATCTCATTCAACAAGGCATCCAACTGGCAAGTATTCAAGGTAGACCTGTCGACTATCGAGTCAAAGTCGTGAAGGAAGGGCAGAGATGGGATTTTCGTGCGGTGGTTGCACGTCATGCTCGTCCCGGACTGGTCATTACAAATCTGTGCAAAGGGGGAACTTTGCTGAAGGGAACAGAGGCGCTTCGGATGATATATCCCCGGCGGCTTGCTATTCAAAAGCGGCGAGAAATCATTCAACTTACACAACGCTGTATTCCTGTACTGGAAAGAAGATTTCCTGGGATCGGACAACTGGGATTTGATTACGGGCTTGATCAGAGTGGACGGGTATGGATTTTAGAGGTTAATACAAGACCTCAATAAATTTCTGATTTCTTTAAAAAAATTCCAATATAATCTATTAACAAGACGCTAAATATAATATATTTATATAAATAATAAAAATATTTTTTTTGTGTTCAAGCGTAAAAATTCTGTGTATAAATATTGTCCACATTATCCCCTGTCACATATATGGGTTAACGACACTTACCAACAATTTATACACAGGATTTCCACAATTGACTGTGGATAACAGAACGCTTGTTCCGTTTTTGGTATTTTGATAGAATAGATTTTGAAATAAAAGGAAAGGTTGTGTCGAGGATGGCTATGCTGACGGATGAGATGCTTTTGGATTCCTATCAGATGGCAATCGAGCTTAAACTTGAATGTGACTTCATTGCACTGTTGCTGGCTGAGATTCACAAAAGAAATCTAGAGATGAATACAGCCGTAGTCCTTCATTAGACCGGACAAGCTCTCGTACTGCGACTGTAAAGTCATTCAGGGTTCGAATGATTTTACGGACAATCACTGCAACGAATAGGCACACCGTAAAAAAGGGTATTTCACTCCAAAGATTCAAATTTGGAGTAAAATACCCTTTTTTGTCATAGTCTAAACTAGACTACAACTTCATGTTACTGCTGTGACCGGGAGACAACTTGGCATCTGGATCTACATAGACCTTGGCGTTGTTGACTGCCGTAGGAGCTTCACCAAAGCCGACCGCAATCAGCTTGAGCTTGCCTGGATAGGTCGTAATGTCCCCTGCGGCGAAAATGCCGGGAATATTTGTTTCCTGGCGAGAATCGACCACGATAGAGTTACTTTCGATTTCAATTCCCCATTCAGCAATCGGGCCAAGTGTGGATACAAATCCAAAGTTAACGATCACATCGTCCACTTCGATTTCCTGTGTTTCTTTGGTTTTTACATGAGCAAGAGTGACTTTCGTAATCGTGTCTTCTCCATGCAATTCTGTAATTTCCGTTGGTGTAATAACGTTTACTTTGGAAGCGAGGAGGTTTTCGACACTGTGTTCATGCGCACGGAATTTGTCACGGCGGTGAATCAATGTAACCTGCTCTGCAATCGGTTCCAGCATAAGTGCCCAGTCTACAGCAGAGTCACCACCACCGCTGATTAGCACTTTTCGGCCTGCAAATTTGCTCAGATCGCTGACAAAGTAATGCAGGTTCGTTTTTTCAAAACGTTCGGCACCTGGAAGCTCCAGTCTGCGCGGCTCGAAAGCACCCACACCAGCGGTAATAATAACCGCTTTACCATGATACTCGCCACCTTTGTCTGTTTTTACGATGAAGTGGCGTTCTTCCTTTTTCTCTAACGATACGACTTTCTCTTCTAGCTGCACCTCTGGATTAAAGTGGTTCATTTGTTGAACCAAATTGTTAACCAGTTCTTGTGCAGTCACTTTAGGAAAGCCAGCGACGTCATAAATATATTTTTCAGGATAAAGGGCTGCAAGCTGGCCGCCCAGTTGGGGCATACTTTCAATTAAGGTGACGGATGCCTGACGCATTCCTCCGTAAAAAGCGGCGAAAATACCGGCTGGACCGCCTCCGATAATAATCAGATCGCGGATCTCCGCACCTGTGGATTGAGCTGTCACTCTAAAAACACCTCCGAAAGGGATAGTATGGGATTTGTAGATATTGAATCAGCCGCATAGAGGTTCAGATAGCCGCCGAACGCATGATTCACTGTTTATCATTATAAACTGCTGGGTTCCGCTTGCAAAGTTAAAGCGATTAATATTTGATGAAGACTTTTCTATGAGTATAAATTAACCGTTTTGAGAGAACAGCTGTGAATAATTAATGATTATGTATATCGGAAGGGGTAGAAGCATGAGCAGTATTCCCAAAATTGTCATTGTGGGCGCTGGATATGGCGGTATATTGACGGCTCAGCAATTGCAAAAGGAGCTCAAGCACAATGAGGCGGATGTCACGCTGATCAATCGTCATGATTACCACTATATTACGACACATCTTCATATGCCTGCGGCAGGTACGGATACGATTGAGCATTCAAGGATTCCGATTGCCCAGCTAATCGATGAGTTCAAGGTTGATTTAGTCAAAGGAACGGTTAAGGAAATCATACCAAAGGAGAAAAAAATCGTGCTGGAGGATGGCTCGCTATCCTACGATTATTTGGTCATCGGACTAGGCGGGGAGCCAGAAACATTCGGTATTCCGGGAATGGATAAGTTCGCGCTGACGATTCGCAGTATTAACTCGGTTCGCCTAATTCGTGAGCATATTGAATACCAGCTGGCCCTGTATAAAAATGACGGTAAACCAGGTCGCCTCAATTTCGTCGTAGGAGGCGCTGGTTTTAGCGGCATTGAGTTTGTAGCGGAGTTGGCGGATCGATTGCCACAGCTGGCCAGAGCCTATGACATCGATTTTAACCGGATTCAAATCATTAACGTCGAGGCAGCTCCTACGGCACTGCCAGGGTTCGATCCTGAGCTGGTGGAGTATGCGATGGATGTCCTTAAGCATAAAGGGATCACCTTCCGCATTGGAATTCCGATTAAGGAATGCTTGCAGGATGGTGTAATCGTTGGTGAGGGTGAGAAAATCGAAGCCTGCACGGTGGTCTGGACGGGAGGGATCCGTGGGAACGGATTAATCGAGAAAGCTGGATTCGAAGTGATGCGCGGAAGGGTGAAAATCGACGATTTTCTGCGTGCACCAGGCCACGATGATATTTTTATTATCGGGGACAGCTCCCTGATGTTTAATCCTGAAGGACGCCCTTATCCACCGACTGCCCAAATTGCGATGCAGCAAGGGGTCCTTTGTGCCAAAAATCTGGCCGCTACTCTTCGCAAAAAGGAGCTGCACAAGTTCGTATTTTCCAACAAAGGGACGGTTGCTTCCCTTGGAAAAGGCGAAGCTGTCGCCGTGGTGGGCAAACGCAAAATAAAAGGTTGGGTGGCCGCACAATTGAAAAAAATTGTGGATCTCCGCTATCTGTTCATCATTGGCGGAATTCCACTGGTACTGAAAAAAGGACGGTTTTTCTAAAGGTAGAAAGGTTTCCTTGACTCCTAAAAGGGAGCATGGAGACCTTTTTTATTTAGGCGAACAAAAAAAGGTATTGACTCATAACTATTTGACGACGTATAGTATGGTTACTAATTACAGAGGGGGAGCTTCAGATTGAATTCTGATTTTAATATCAATGCTGATCCCAAGAGAATAAATTTATTGGCAGAAAAGTTTCCAAATGCGGACTCCCAATCGTTGAATACGTTGGTACTTTTCGTGCAGGCAGCGCATGAAGTGTACAATGGAGTGTCTTCCAGACTGTCGGAATATGGGCTATCTGTAGGCAACCTGAAAATTTTAATGCCATTGTTTCTTCATGAACGTGCATTGACTCCATCCGAGCTGGCTGAATATTCAGGAGTTACTCGTTCAACAGTAACCAGTGTAATTGATAAGCTGGAACGAGACGGCATCATCCGGAGAAGTACGCTGACGGATCGACGTATGACTGCAATCTCCTTGACTAATGAAGGTAAACAGTTAATGACGGAAAGAATTCCGTTGTTTATGCAGCTTTTTGCTGATTTGATGAATGAATTTACGAAGGAAGATCATATTCTTTTTGCTACGTTATTAAATAAGCTTTCCTCAGGACTTGAACAGATAAAACGGGAATAAAAAAATTTCCCAACTCAAATAGTTAGACGTCGTACTATCAGGTTCCTTATTAGTTTTCGACTATTAATTTTTAACTATTATTGCTAAATCATCATGAAGGAGAGTTTATTGTAATGAACAAAAAGATCATCGTGTACGTATTACTTGTTGTCGCGTTAGGTACTGGGGGTACGCTAATGGCAATGAGCGGCAAGGATGCTGTGAGTATGGCAGCCCAACAAAAAAATACACTGCTTACGGCAGATACCGTGAATGTTGCTTTTCAGGGCGTAGGGGGAAGAGTAAACACGATTGAGGTGAAGGAAGAACAACAGGTGAAAAAAGGGGATGTGCTCATGACCCTCGATCCTGTAGACCTTGATTTGCAAATTGAGAAATTAAAAACGGATATCGCACAGGCTGATGTGAAAATAAAACAGGCTAAAGACGGGTTGCAAAATCAGTCGGAGAAAATTTCGAATTCAGAAAAACAGGGGCAATTGGACATTCAAGCCGCACAAGCGGGAGAGTCCTTATTAAACCAAGGCACACGTGCGGAGGACATTGTAAGACAAAAGCTGGCTATTGAAGCAGCACAGCAATCGTTGGACGCAGCTCTGACAGGAGTAGAGACAGCCAAAAGAAATGCGGAAATCGCGCAAAAAACAGTAGCATCCAGACAACAGGCTCTGGACTTGGCTAAAGTGAATTACAATCGTATCCAAGCGTTATATGATGCCGGAGCTGGAACCAAAGCAGAACTGGATAACGCCAAAAACCAACTGGATAATGCCCAAATCGCGTTAGATACAGCTAAGGATCAGGTTGAAATTGCCAACAACCAGATTACAGCGGCTAGCAAACAATCGGACATTGCCAAAAATGGGATCGCTCAGCAGCAAACCGCTTTGGATAAAATGGAGGCTGGCGCAACTGCTGAGGAACGCCAGCAGGCTCGTATCAAAACAGAAAAAGCCAAGGAAGCCTTGACTCAAACCTCACAAACACGAAAAGATGTTAAGAATAGCGCATACAATGTGGATCTTCTGGCTCAACAAAAGCAGGCATTGAGTGTTCAACTCAAAACTTTGGAATTGCAGCGCGGACGTATGGTGCTGAAGGCATCTACAGATGGTAAGGTGGCACGTATTGTACCTAAAATGGGAGAGATCGTTTCTACGGGGGCAACGGGCGCCGTTATTGAAACCAATCAGCTATACTACGATATTTATGTGGGCGAGGATTCCATATCACAATTTAAAGCTGGGGGAAATGTGACTTCGCACGTTGTAGCTTTAGATAAAGGTGTCCAAGGCAAGGTGAGGTACATTACTTCTGCCCCTCAGTATACCAACATGAGAATGAGTCGGGACAAAGGTCTGTCGGATATAAGCTCCTTCCAAGTACGGGTGGATGTCCAGCGAACATCTGAATTATTGCCTGGAATGACGGTAGAGGTTGTGACGAAATGAAGGCGTTTATAGAAGAATGGAAGCTGATGATCAGCGGCAAAATGGTTTTTATTATGCTGCTCGTTCCTATCGTGGTAGCTGTTGCCTTTGGATTTGTTTTTAAAAATAATCAGCTTAACGATGCTTCTGTAGCTGTAGTCGATTTAGATCATAGCAGTTATAGCCGACAGCTTATTAATAAATTAGATGCATCACAGTATATTGATGTACGCCATGTGCAAGAGAACGAAACCGATCCGAATTTACTTTTATATAATGAAAAGTTTTTTGCGGTGATTTACCTTCCAGCTGGGTTGGAGGAAAATAGGATTAAAGGAGTTCAAAGCAACATCGGTTTTTATGTAGATAATACGGTAGGTCAGGCTACTGGAAATCTACGCTCGGCAGTCACAGAGATCATGGCGACGGAAAATGCGATGCTGGCTGGTGGTGGATTAAAGGGGATGGGAATGAGTGACAGTCAGGTTACAGGGCTTACTTCCAATATGCTGCTTCAGCAGCGCCTGTTATATAATCCTACCAATGCTACTTTGATGACCTCGGTTATGGGGTTCATTAATACGGTCATGATTTCACTGATTGGTGCTACTGTACTGACAATTGTCCCGCGATTGCGGGAGCAAGGAAGATTAAAAGAGGAGCTTCAGCATTCGTATGGGTTGATTCTCAGGGTGTTGCCGTATGCGTTAGTAGGATGTGTGTCCTTTTACCTGTCCATTGGTTTACTTAAGCAAATTGGCGGATTACGCTTTGAAGCGAATGTATGGCAGCTCAGTATTCCATTTCTCCTGTACACGATTACGTTGGGTTTGTTTGCGATGGCTTTAGGATGGAATGCGGCCAATCCTGGAAAAGCTTCCCCACGCCTTATGCTAATTATACTGCCTTCGTTTTTACTGAGCGGCGCTCAATTGCCAGTGGCTATGCTGCCTCCATCGCTGCAATATGTAAGTAACATCCTTCCATTGACCTGGCATTTCAAGTTTTTGAGAGGTATGGGCTTTAAAGGTGGGAGCTTAAAATATTTTATTCCCGAGTTGGGAGGCTTTTTGATCTTACTAAGTGGTTTGCTGCTTATTATCTTTATTCTGATCGCTTTGGAGAAAAGAAAGCTGGCGCATTGAGGTATATAAAAAAGGATTCCGTCGTCCCGAAAGTGGGAGTTCACGAAATCCTCGGTTTTATTCTGTAAAGAGTTCTGAGGTCTGCGTCTTACAGCTTCAACATGTCTTCAAATGTCTCTTCATTCAACACGCTGCCGACATAGAAGGAGCCGAATTCACCGTAACGGGCGCTGACTTCATCAAAACGCATTTCGTAGATTAGCTTCTTGAACTGAAGTGCGTCATCGGAGAACAGTGTTACGCCCCATTCCCAATCGTCAAAGCCGACGGAACCGGAAATGATTTGCTTTACTTTGCCAGCATAGCTGCGTCCAATTAAACCGTGGCTGCGCATCAAGGTGCGGCGCTCGTCCATCGAAAGCATGTACCAGTTATCGTCCAGGTCACGTTTTTTGTTCATTGGATAGAAGCAAATATAACGGGCCTTGTTTAATACGGGCTTCAAGCGTGCGACAATTTGTGGATTTTGCATGGGATCTTCATCTTTGCTCAAATAATTACTTAGTTCCACCACACTCACATAAGAATAGGTTTTGGTTGTATATTTGGCGAAGGTTGTTTTGTTAAAGTCATTTTCCAGCTTATTGAGGTCTTCCAGCGTTTCGCGCAGGTGCATCATGACAAAATCAGCCTTTTGTCCGACAACAGTATAGACAGCTGAACTGCCCAGACCCGCTTCCTCGGTAACGTTCCATTCCTTCATAAACTCTTGAAGCTCGTCCAGTGCTCCGGCGCGCTCTTCATCGTCTGCGGTCTTCCATGCTGTCCAGTTGATGGACCGGAAATCGTGAAGCGCATACCAGCCTTCCAGTGTGGAGGCTACTTCGTTGGGAGTTGCTGGGGTTTGTTGAGGTTGATGTTGACTCACGATCTACACTCCTTTACGTCTGTAAATGATAATCGGCTTAGCCGAAATATGTGTACTTCCTTATATCATTCCTGTATCCAATACGTGATGCTTAACCATTATATTGTAGCTCAAAGTAAAGCTTTTCACCAATGAAAGAAGTGTGAAGAATTTTATTTTTACCATGATACAGGTCACAAAGTCTTAAAATAGTTAGTATTCTCGAAAAAAGTAGAACTCAGACGAATACGGCTGCCAAAAAGGAGAACAATTGCCCTTATTTTGTTGGTCCCACGAGAAGGCAAGTATGATAGAATAGAAAAACATCTTGGAGACCGTTATGTCAGGAAAGGAAGAATGTTGGAATGCGGATGAAAAACCTGCTGCACTATACTGAGAACCACCGCTACTGCGTTTATCGGGAATTTGGCTTGAGCGCACTGGATGAATTGATGCTGGGAAGCGTCTATCAGCCGATGGTAGGCGCATTTGCGGTCAGTCTGTATCGACTGTTGTTCCAGCATGTGCCAGTCGGACAAATCGGTTATTCGCCGTTGGAACAGCAGCGTCGCCTTTTTCTGACACTGGGACTGGAGCCGAGTGAGAAGGGACGCAAGTATTTGATTGAACAGACCTCCAAGCTGGAGGCCGTCGGTCTGTTACAGACGTCCAGGCTGTATGCACCCGAAACGGACGACTATATGTATGAATATGAGATGCAGCCGCCGCTCGCACCTGCTGAATTTTTCAGAACACAGCATCTCACCCTTTTGTTGAGAGACAAGATCGGTAAGTTTGCAGTGCTCTCTCTGAGAGAATCGTTGTGGAGCAGGGAATCTAGCGAATGGTCGCAATCTTCCTATAATAAAGAGAATATTTCGATTCCTTTCTACGAGTTATTTGAATTGAATACCCATGTTATAGATTATGAACTGGAACAGGCGCTGTCCGAGGTGTCCACTAGCCGTCAGACTGGACCACTAGCGTCAGAATCGGAGGAAGCATTGAATTATGCAGATATTATTCTCCGTTTTCCGCGTGAATCTGCCAATCGCAAGCATGTGGAGCGTCTCCGGTTTGAGCACGAGCAGTTAGGCATGGTCAATTACGTTGTTCGCAAATTTGACCTTTCTGTACAGGATATTAGTCGCTTGCTGGATGAGGATGGTATTTTTACCGAAGCAGGCGATTTGTTGCTTGACGAGCTTCAGCTTCGGGCTAGTCAGCACTCCAGACAGGATCGGAAGCGTCAGGAGGAACAGCAGGTACAGGCCGCCAAAGTGGTCGCCTTGCGCCAGAGGGAAACTTCCACATCTGAAGAGCCGCCTGCAGAACAGGCTGTGGAAATGGAATTTTATGTGGAGGTTCCACCACAATTCACAGCCAAATGTGACATTCACCAATATAATATGATGTTGCGCAACGAGCCTTATCGTCGTTTGCTGCAAACCTTTTTCCCCGGCACGGTTCCCGGTAACCTGCTGGATATATTCGAGAAAATTGATATCAGCTATAAGCTGCCCGGTGAAGTCATCAACGTGCTGATCCATTATTTGATGTCACTGCTCGTATCTGGGAGCGATCAGCGGATTAACCGAAACTTTGTCGAGGCCGTTGCTTCCAACATGCTGCTTAAGCAGGTAAACACTTACGAAAAAGCCGTTCAATATATAAGGGATCAAGCCAAGGTAAAAGGAAAACAGTCCTCTGCTTCTCCTTCCGGCGGCCGATCCCGCGCATATGCCAAAAATAACGGGCCAGCCAAGCCATCCATTCCAATCGTTCAGGATCACCCTTCCGAGGAGTCTGTATCTGAGGAAGAATTGGATGAACTGCTGCGTCTGGCCGAACGAATGCAATCCGGAAAACAGAAAAAAGTCTAGTGAATTTTAGGTTTTATAAAACTATTAAGCGAAGCCAATTCAAATAGATGTCGACTTTATGGCGGTCGGCAGCGGAGCGGGCAGAATTGTTCTGAAGAAGCGAAGCGTTTGCCTTTATCCCCGGATTTCAACTTTTGAAATTATAATTCAGAAATCCGGAGATAACAGCAATCGGAAGAACAATCTGCACGCGTAGCGTCGTCTCCCTCCATAACTCTGCACATTTTAGAAAGGAGGAGCGTTCTTGGAATCACTGGGCGATTTGCTACAGCAGATGCAGAACCCTTCGTTTCGCCAGCGCACTCGCAATGTAGCCGATCAAGTTCTAAATGATCCGCTCGTGCAGGAGTTTTGTGCTGCGCATCCTGATGTGGACGAAACACAATTGCGACTCAACATGAGCATGCTCTTTCAGTATGCCCGGGATCGTCGAAATTGCGACAATTGTCCGGGGCTGGAACGGTGTCCTAACGATTTTCAGGGCCACTTTTGTAAGCTGGGCGTGGAATATCCGAATGGAACAGCCGAAATCGTGGACATTCGGACCCCATGTGCGAAGCTGGTTGCTTCCCAACATGAACAACAGGTGCGTCAGAGAATTAAAAGCTTTTATGTGGATGAACGCGCACTTCTGGAGGGATATAACGCTCTTGAAATTGCACGCAAAGATTCACAACGTATGCCTGCCGTCACACAGCTATTCCGCTACATTGAAGAAACGAAAAGTCAGGGTCTATCCAAAAAAGGACTGTATCTGGAAGGTACGTTTGGTACGGGTAAAACTTTTTTGATGGGCTATCTATTGCACGAGTTGGCTCTGTCAGGTCTGAACGGTGTGATCGTGTATATGCCTGATTTTGTGGAGGACTTAAAGTCCATGATTCAGGACGGGCAGAAGCTGAAGGAAACGACCGAAATGCTCAAAAATTGTGATCTGCTCGTATTTGACGATATTGGTGCCGAAAATTTAAGCCCGTGGGTACGGGACCATGTGATGGGTTCTATATTGAATTACCGAATGAACCGCAAACCTACTTTTTATACCTCCAATTATTCGTTGCAGGGGCTGGAGAAGCATCTTAGCTTTACGAGCAAGGACGGAGAGGAAATGTACAAAGGACAACGCTTGATGGACCGGATTCGTCCTTTTGTGGATGTCATTACCGTAAAGGGAAAAAATCAGCGGGGGTAAGCGTTTTTCCGTCTGCTATTTTGATATCTTACAATTAAAAGACTATTGTGATATAATTAAAAGGTGTCGAAACAGACATTACAGGTTATAATAATCTTGACTTTTCTATAAAGGAGGAACATACAATGGCAATTGTTAACGTGTCCGATCAATCCTTCAACGCAGAAGTCGAAGGCACAGGAACCGTTTTGGTTGATTTTTGGGCGCCATGGTGCGGTCCTTGCAAAATGATCGCTCCTATTCTGGAGGATCTGTCCACAGAAGTTGGCGACAGCGTCAAAATCGCGAAGGTGAACGTGGATGAAAATCCAGAGTCTGCTTCCCGTTTCGGCGTGATGAGCATTCCTACCCTGATCGTTTTCAAAGACGGACAGCCTGTTGATAAAGTGGTAGGTCTGAACTCCAAAGAAGCGCTGAAAAGCATGCTTACTAAACACCAATAATCATCGCATGTGACCCATGCTCCTGCGGGGGCTTGGTGGAGCGGCCATGAAAGGTCAATGCCTCCGGTTGTAAATACCGGGGGCGTTTTTGTGTATTATTCCTATATATTATAAGTAGTTAGTTGAGTAATCATTAAGAATGGAAGGAGGAACCGGGCGAATGAAACCTTATGCGGAGGACTTGCAGAATCAGGAGAAGGCGCTGGAGAACATACGGCACAAATTAGCGTTACTGCCGGATGCATCAGGCTGTTACCTGATGAAGAATAGCGAAGGCACCATTATTTATGTCGGCAAGGCCAAAGTGTTGAAAAACCGGGTCCGTTCCTATTTTACAGGTAGCCATAACGGCAAGACGCAGCGACTGGTTTCCGATATCCGTGATTTTGAATATATCGTTACAGGCAGTAATATGGAGGCGCTCATTTTGGAGTGCAACCTCATTAAAAAGTACCAGCCGCGCTATAACGTGCTATTGAAGGATGATAAAACCTTTCCGTATTTGAAAATTACGAACGAGGCACACCCCAAGCTGGAGGTGACCCGTCGCGTTCTGAAGGATAAAGCAAAATATTTTGGACCGTACCCCAATTCCTACGCGGCGCATCAGACGAAGAAGCTGCTGGATCGTATGTATCCGTTACGCAAGTGTGGTGTGATGCCCAAGGAAGTGTGTCTGTATTATCACATGCATCAATGTTTGGGGCCTTGTGTGAAAGAGGTCGAGAAGGAAACGTATGACCAGATTGGTCAGGAGATTGGTTCCTTTTTGAGCGGGGGACATGAGGAAATTAAAAAGGATCTTCAGCGTAAAATGCAGGAGGCCGCAGATGAATTGTACTTTGAGCGGGCCAAGGAGCTGCGAGATCAGATTATCAGCATCGACGCGATGATGGAAAAGCAGAAAATCACCACATCGGATGCGAAAGATCGAGATGTATTCGGTTTTTCAGTAGATAAGGGCTGGATGTGTGTACAAATCCTATATGTCCGTAAAGGTAAAATGATCGAGCGCCATATGTCGACTTTTCCTTTCTACGGTGAGGCTTACAGTGATTTTATGTCCTATGTGACGCAATATTATAGTGACAACCCGGCAGTGCCGCAAGAAATATTGCTGCCAGATTCTCCTAAGCTGATGCAGGCGGAACAGGTCAATGTCGATCAACCGGTTGCGGCAGAAACTGCACTCCACAGTGCACCTACAGCCGATGTTACCGGACAGACAGATGACAAAGCGATACAAACGGAAATAGCACCAGATGCGTCAAACGTACAATATTCGTTAGAGCATTCTGCTGACTCACTGCTGGTGGCTGAAGAACGAGCAACTTATGCAGCAGCAACGAATCAAGGCCAAGTTGGTGACCAAGATGCCGGAATAAAGGAAACAGAAACCCAACTATCCGGTGGACTGGAGGACCCGTCTACGGCGGCTCTCGCTCTGGCTGAATGGCTGGATGTAAAGGTACTCGTGCCGCAGCGTGGACTGAAAAAGCAAATGACAGGCATGGCGACGGAAAATGCACGTGTTGCTTTGGATGAGAAGTTTAAGCTGATCGAGCGGGATGAGGAACGGACATCCAAAGCTGCAAGCAATCTCGGACGTGCCATTGGGCTGGATAGCTTGCACCGGGTGGAGGCATTTGATAACTCCAACATCCAGGGTTCCGATCCAGTCTCCGCCATGATCGTGTTTATTGATGGCAAGCCTGCCAAGAAGGAGTATCGAAAATATAAGATCCGTTCTGTGCAGGGACCAGATGATTATGAAACGATGCGTGAGGTTATTCGGCGTAGATATGAACGTGTGCTTAAGGAAAATCTGGAACGTCCCGACTTGATCGTTGTGGATGGTGGACGTGGACAAATTAAGGCGGCGACCGATGTACTGCAAAATGAGCTGGGTTTGTTCATTCCTGTGTGTGGTCTGGTGAAGGATGCCAAACATAGAACTTCCCAACTATTAGTGGGAGAGTCCTCTGAGGCCGTGACACTTGCACGCAATAGTGAAGAATTTTATCTGCTGCAACGGATTCAGGACGAGGTTCACCGTTTTGCCATCACGTTCCACCGCGAGCAACGCGGCAAATCTATGGTAACTTCCCGGCTGGACTCTATTCCAGGCATCGGCGAGAAACGGCGTAAGTTACTGCTTAAGCATTTTGGATCACTCAAAAAAATAAGAGAGGCCAGCGTCGAAGAATTCCGGCCTCTCTCTATTGGGGATAAGCTTGCGCGTCAGATTATAGCTGCCCTTCGGGAGGAGGAGTCGTAGAATACGGCTCCTCTTTTTTAATAGGTTCAAACATAATTCGATTTGGCTTTTTAGGACTAAACCAATAAATGATGTAACCCACAATGGCTGGAAGTAAGATCCAGAATAGACCAGCGCTCACATTCACAGTGTCTCCCAGACTCATCACACTAAGCCCCATTAGAATGCTGTCAAAAATAACGTGGCTGAACATGGCGGCAATAAAGCCGTAACGCAGGAACACAAAACTGAACAGTAAACCAAGAAAAGTCAGCTCAATAGGTCTAGAAATCACCGGATAGATCGGATAAAGTGTATGTCCCAGTGCCCAAATCAGCGTGGTGATCAGACAAGCAACAAAAGTGTTTTTTACTATTTTTTTGACCATCGGAATACCAAACAGACGGTAGACAGTCTCTTCTCCAATACCTGCCATCCAGGCCATAATCGGCAGTAACCATGGATAAGCCATATTGTAAGGGGATTGCGTGGCATCTGTTGTGGAGAATGTATTAAATGTGCGCTCCAGTATAAAGAATAAGATGGATTGTACCCCGAGTAAAATAAAGGCCCACAAGTAGCCAACATACATACTGCGAAGCACATACAGCCCGTAGCCTGGCTCTTTCGCACGCGGCCATGCATTCAGTCCAACCTGACGCATAAGTCCGTCACCGCCGACCAAGGAGAAGTAGAGCGCTACCGCCATGAAGAAGGTAACACCAATCTGGAACACCATAAGAAATATAAGCATGCCCTTACCGCCTGCTTCTGCTTGCAATAAAGGCAGCATGTTCATTGTCCCAGCTATACTAGCAATGAAGTATATAATTGACAGAACAATGCCGCGTACAAATGAAGTATGTCGTCGGGTGAGTGACGCATACACAATGGCAAGTACACCCAGCACAAAACTAAATAGGGCATAACCCGCATAGGTCATCCAATTCGCCCAAAATGTTTGCTTTTCGATATAATCGGTATAGGACGACGGGGCCGAAAAGCTTTGAGAGAAGGAGCGAACATCACCGTCTTCGAAAGTAAAAGCCAGTGTAAGTACCGAGGCGCCGATTTTTTTATCGTCTACGGTATACTTTAATCCGCCTTCTTTTTCAGTGGTCGCGAGCTTCAAATCCGACGGCTTAAAGCCAAAGCGCTTGACCCATACTGCGGCTGTCTGCTCCTTGGCTTCGAGCGTCATGCCGTCCTCAGCCACACGTACAAGCCTGTTACGTGCTTGTTCATCCGTAGAAATATCAGCCTGTGTGTAATTGGTACTGGAGGTGATCCGTTTAAAGCTAACGACCTTCCCAGTGGATAAATCCACATGAATTTGCAGTTTGCTCTTCGCTGAGGATTCAGGCAGATCGACCCGAAAGGTTTCGTAAGGGTAATTTTTCTTCCATGTACGGTCGTACTGTTGAAGCAGTTTTTCTCTAGATAAATAACCGTACAAATCTGTTTCGGCCTGATAGGTCACGACAGGCTCCTCTGGCTGTGATTCAGTATAGCCCAACTCGGAGCGGGCAAAGTCCAATGCGTGTATGACCGCTTCTTGTTTGCTGATGACCTTTGCGTTCATTACTGATTCTGGACTCGGATTGCTAAGCGAGGGAATAAGCAATTGAAAGATAAAAAAGCAAATCAGGCCAATCCCGCCCAGCAAGCCTAATTTTTTGAAGTTGGCCGTGAGCACGACCGGTTTCCCGATAGGATTCATGAGTTTCCTCCTTAATCTGTAAATAAGAACATCCATTAAAGATATCATACTGCACAGGTTCCCGCCAACAGACCAGCGATATTCATGAAAATAGAGTGAAAGCACTTTAAAGTTCCAATAAAATAAGATAAGCTGCGATTAAACGATGCCCATTCGCAAAATAAAGCCAATTTCACGTTTTTTCGGCGAAATCGGTTTTGTGATCTGGATAGAGAAGGATTATAATCTTGAGGCAATGCCTATGAAATACATAGGTAATGATATACAGTTGAGCCGAATTTCTATGGGAAAACGGGGGAACCATGTTACTGGGGTGAATTTTACAGCCGATCCTGGTGGATCGGAAGTGTAAATAGGGCATACTGTGCTGCCCGAATCCGTCAGCTAACCTCGTAGGCTGTGAGCAGGAACCAAGTCAGGCACTCGGTTTTCCGGTGTCTTTTTTTGTGCGTATATGTGCGTGTAAAAGTTTGCTGAGTTAAGTCGCTGCGCGTTCCATTTGATCTTCCGATCGCTGTTGACTCTGAATTTTATTGAATTAGGAAACCCTAATAAGGTTAAAATTCAGACTCAAAGGCGAGCGCTACCGCTTCTCCAGATTCAAATGGACCGCTGCGCTGCTGCCTGCCTTAAAGTCACCAAACGTTTCATTAGGTAGTGAGGTATGAAGTATTGAGTATTGAAAGGCAAAAGTATCCGGGGGTAACAGCAATCGGAAGAACAATCTGCACCCGGAGCGATCTCCATGCTCATAATTCACCAAGTAGGAGAGAAGTGATGAATAGATGAATCCCAATGCAAGCTGGCTCCGGCTTTCTCCACCGCAGATATTCGTTGCGGGCTTTGCCATTATCATTCTAATAGGTAGTTTATTGTTAATGCTGCCGATCTCCAATACAACAGGAAAGCCACTTGCGTTTATAGACGCTTTGTTTACTGCCGCTTCCGCGACCTGTGTTACAGGGCTTGTCGTAAAGGATACGGGGACCTTTTTTACAACCTTTGGTCAAGTTGTTATCGCTGCGCTCATTCAGATCGGCGGCCTGGGCTTTATGACTATGGCTACCTTGATCGCGCTGGTGTTCAAACGTCGGATTTCCTTACGGGAGCGCCTCATTTTACAGGAAGCGATGAATCAGACCTCTGTCGAAGGAATTGTCGGATTGATTCGTAAGGTGCTGCTGTACTCGCTGGTCATTGAGGGCGTATGTGCTGCAATATTTGCGATTCGCTGGTCGTTTGATATGCCTGTAGGCAGGGCGATTTATTTTGGGATTTGGCATGCCATCTCCATGTTTAACAATGCTGGTTTTGACTTATTCGGGCACTTTCGCAGCCTGACAGGTTATGTATATGATCCGATTGTTAATTTTACAGCTATGTTCCTGATTATTTCAGGCGGCATTGGTTTTGTAGTGATGTCGGACCTGGCAGAATATCGCAAGCGCAAGAGACTGTCCTTGCATACTAAGGTGGTACTCAGCATGACGGGCGCTCTGATTGTAGTCGGCACGCTCGTGATTTTTGTATTTGAATTTACGAATCCAAAGACTCTTGGCTCGCTTGATTGGGGTGGTAAACTGCTGGGATCTTTATTCCAGTCCGTTACCCCTCGTACCGCAGGTGCCAATACACTGGACATTGCAGGCTTGCGGCAGGCTACGCAGTTTTTTATCATCATACTCATGTTTATCGGCGCTTCTCCTGGCTCTACTGGAGGCGGGATTAAGACCACAACATTCGCGCTGCTCATTGGAGCCGTGATTTCGATGCTGCGGGGACGTGAAGATATTGTGCTGTTCAGGTACCGACTTGCGCAGGGACGAATTTACAAGGCTTTGACCATTACATTGCTGGGGCTGCTGTTCGTGATCGGGGTGACCATGATTTTGTCGGCAACCGAAGATCATCATTTTTTGATGATCTTGTTCGAGACAGTGTCTGCGTTTGGTACGGTGGGGCTGTCGATAGGGCTTACACCTGATTTGACAGTCATAGGCAAGCTGGTGATTACCCTGACGATGTTTGCAGGTAGACTGGGGCCACTCACGCTAGCTTATGCACTGGGGCCGAAAAAGGGTAAAGAATTATATCGTCATCCGGAAGGCAAAATGATTATAGGATGAATCATTTCATGATATGTAGTATACATTTCGTTGGTTTAATCATTTCAGGATTTTGCAAAATTCGATACCAGTCGCTCCGAAGTGCAAGATATAGACGAACTAAACCATTTCGATCTATATCTTGTTCATTGGAAGTCGCTTATGGGATTTTTGCAAAATCCTCATTTATGAAATTGATTCAGATAAGGGAGTTTTCGAGTAGATATGAAAACGCAGCAGTTTGTAGTTATTGGCTTGGGGCGGTTTGGCTCAAGCCTGGCTTTGCAATTGGTGGATATGGGGTGCGAGGTGCTAGGCATTGACCGGAATGAGGATGTTGTGGACAGTATGAGTGAGATGTTGACACATACTGTCGTGGCGGACGCTACTGATGAAGACTCATTGCGATCACTGGGCATCCGGAATTTCGATTGCGGCATTGTTGCTATTGGTGATGACATTCAAGTAAGCATCCTGACCGCCATTTTGCTGAAGGAGCTGGGTGTGAAAAAAGTCGTAGCCAAAGCCATATCTGTGCTGCACGGGCGTGCGTTAGAGAAGCTCGGTGTGGACCGGATTATTTATCCAGAACGGGATATGGGTATCCGGGTAGCTCATCAGCTAGTCACGCCTAATTTGCTCGATTATTTGGAGTTGTCCAAAGAATACAGTATTGTGGAACTCAATGTACCTGCATGTCTGAATGGCAAAACGCTAGCAGAGCTAAATGCCCGTACTCGCTTTGGTTGTAGTGTCGTAGCGCTTCATACGGCGAACGGTATCCTGATCGCACCGACGGCTATGGATCGGCTAAAAGCAGACGATATTATGGTTATCATCGGCTCGAATGACAATATCGGTCGCTTTGAGGATGAGGTTGTTAATGTTAATGAAGAGGGTTAACCCTCTACACCATACGGTAGCCTGCAAACGACGCACGTGTCTCGCTAATCCAGCGTCGTGCTGTCGGACCGAGATCGGTCGTCTCCGAGTAAATGAGGGAGGTCGTTCGGCGTGTCTCCTTCAAATCGGGCAAGTACAATGCAGTGAGTCCATTATCCCGCAGCAGTTCGCTGCGCAAATAGGATTTGGGTAGCAAGGCAGAAGCCTTACAGGTTGGAAGCAGGCGTACAATTGCCTCGAAGGAGTCGATTTCCATGCGGATATCCGGCATGATGCCGCTGCGCTGGAACAAGTCATCCGTCAGACTGCGGTACCAGGTTCCTTTGGAGAATATAATCATCGGCAATCCTTGTAGTTCTTTCATCGAGGCCGTTTCTGTCTTGACGGTTAATTCATGTCCAATGGGAACAACAAGCTCCAAATGATCATCAAATAGCGGAATGCAACGCAGTCCGGCTTCATGAATGGCAGACCCGACAATACCGGCGTCTGCTTTTTTATCACGTACAAAGGCGACGATTTCATGGGTTTTACCGGTGAGCAGCTTCAGCTCGGTTTGAGGATGCTTGCTCATGAAAGCTTCGACGAGGGTAGGCAGCGTCGTTTGGAGTGTCGTGAGGCTTGCGCCGAGTGTAAGCATACTCTGGGCTTCATTTTTGTGCTGGGACAGCTTTTGTAAGAAGCGAAGCTGTCGTTGCCGTTGCTCTAGCGCGAATGTATAAACAAATCGGCCAGTGGACGTAATTTCGAGCCGTTTGCCCCGACGATCAAAAAGATTCACACCCAGCTCTTCCTCCAGCTTGGCAATTTTGCGAGACAGGGCAGGTTGGGACAGATTCAGCAGTTTGGAGGCTTTATTCAGGCTGGACTGCTCGACAATGACGGCAAAAGCGTTCAAATCCTCAAACAAATCATCCACTTCCTCTCTATATGCAAAAAAGACATAATAATTAATACGTATATTGCAATTCCATTATAAGCCGAAAAGGAGTAACATGAAAGCGACACAAGATGTTCACACTTTTGTTTTTCCTTATAAGGGACACCTTGTTGGACATTTCCTGTCGGGAACTGTCATTTTATATGTTATATTACTATTGAAAACGCTATTATTGGGAGAAGGGAGCATGACCTATATGAGAGGATTTTATTCCAGAAAGCTGCATTCGCTTCTTGGCGTCATTCCGTTGGCTCTATTTTTTGTTGAGCATTTGGTGACGAACTTCACAGCGGTGGAGGGCGGCAAGGAAGGATTTAATCGCAGCGTGGCCTTCCTGAATGGTTTGCCGCTGGTTATTGTGCTAGAAACGTTATTCATCTACTTGCCATTACTGTTCCACGGAATTTATGGCTTGTATATCGCTTATCAGGCTGACCCGAATGTCAAAAGGTTCGGCTATTCACGTAACTGGCGCTTTCTGTTCCAGCGTATTTCTGGCGTCATTACATTTGTATTTATTATCTGGCACGTATACGACACACGTTTTCAGGTGGCTCTGGGTAAAGTAACCCATGAGGAGCTAGGCGGTGTCATGCATGGCATCGTGACGAACCCGGTTTATTTTATTTTGTATTTAATCAGTGTCGTTTCGGCATCCTTTCACTTTGCTAACGGACTGTGGGCATTTATGGTCAGTTGGGGGATTACTGTGGGACCACGTGCGCAAAAAGTATCTTCTTATATCTGTATGACCCTGTTCGTGGTGGTGTCTATCGGCTTCATCGCTTCCCTGCTTGCATTCCGCAGCGCGGAATTTCAGGAAACGGCAACTGCCTTGGTGCAATGCAGCGCTTTTAAACAGCTACTGTAAATGAGTCATACCCATTATACATCGTGTTGAGATTCTATTTTTAAACGTAAAAGGGGATTTGGTTAAAATCCTGAAAAAAAGGAGTGAGCAGAAATGGCAGCATCCAACATTATCGTCGTGGGCGGCGGTCTGGCAGGTCTAATGGCTACGATCAAGGCGGCAGAGGCGGGAGTTCACGTTCATTTATTTTCTTTGGTTCCGGTCAAAAGGTCCCACTCCGTTTGTGCTCAAGGCGGCATCAATGGTGCGGTAAATACCAAGGGTGAGGGAGACTCACCCTGGATTCACTTTGATGATTCGGTCTATGGCGGGGACTTTCTGGCCAACCAGCCTCCGGTAAAAGCGATGTGCGAAGCGGCTCCGGGGATTATTCATCTCATGGACCGCATGGGCGTCATGTTTAACCGGACACCGGAAGGACTGCTGGACTTCCGCCGCTTCGGCGGTACCCAGCATCATCGGACCGCCTTTGCTGGTGCAACGACAGGACAGCAGCTTCTGTACGCTCTCGATGAGCAGGTACGGCGCTGGGAATCTGCTGGTTTGGTGACCAAGTATGAAAACTGGGAGTTTTTACAGGCTGTACTGGATGATGAAGGCATCTGTCGAGGGATTTGCGGGCAGGATTTGCGTACGATGGAAGTGAAGACTTTTGCGGCGGATGCAGTTATTTTGGCGTCTGGTGGCCCCGGGATTATTTTCGGTAAAACCACGAATTCCGTCATTAATACGGGCACAGCTGCTGGTGCGGTGTATCAGCAAGGCGTACGCTATGCGAACGGTGAGTTTATCCAGATTCATCCGACGGCTATACCAGGGGATGACAAGTTGCGTCTCATGTCCGAGTCGGCACGGGGAGAGGGCGGTCGTATTTGGACGTATAAGGACGGTAAGCCATGGTATTTCCTCGAAGAAAAATATCCGGCTTATGGAAATTTGGTTCCTCGCGATATTGCGACACGTGAAATATTCAGTGTATGCGTTGATGATGGACTGGGTATTAATGGCGAGAACATGGTCTACCTCGATCTGTCCCACAAGGACCCGAAAGAGCTGGATGTAAAGCTGGGCGGCATTATTGAAATCTATGAAAAATTCGTCGGTGACGATCCGCGCAAAATCCCGATGAAAATATTCCCGGCTGTTCATTATTCAATGGGCGGCATGTGGGTCGACTACAATCAGATGACGAATATACCGGGCTTGTTCGCGGCTGGTGAGTGTGAATTCCAATATCACGGAGCGAACCGTTTGGGTGCGAACTCGTTGCTGTCAGCCATTTACGGCGGGATGGTAGCTGGACCTAAGGCTGTGGAATATATCAAAGGCTTGAAAAAATCTGCACAGGATATAGCTACTTCCGTATTTGATGCGGCAGTTAATCAGCAGACGGAGAAGTATGAGCGTATTTTGCATATGGACGGAAAAGAAAATGCTTATGTTCTTCATAAAGAGCTGGGCGAGTGGATGACGAACAACATGACTGTGGTTCGTTATAATGACAAGCTGGAAGCTACGATCCACAAGATCAAGGAGCTGAAGGAGCGTTACTCTAACATTAACATCAATGACGCTTCGCGCTGGAACAATGCGGGTGCGGCGTTTACACGGCAACTGTGGAATATGATGGAGCTGGCCGAAGCGATGACCAAAGGTGCGCTACTACGCAACGAAAGCCGCGGGGCCCATTACAAACCAGACTTCCCGGATCGCAACGATGAGGATTTCCTGAAAACGACGATTGCGTACTGGACACCGGAAGGACCACAAATCTCGTATGAAGCGGTGGATGTTTCGCTGATCAAGCCGCGTATTCGGGATTATTCCAAGAACAAATAACGGAAGGGAGTGTATTTAGATGTCGGAGCAAGCAGTGAAGTCGAATAAAACAGTGAAGTTCGTTGTGACCCGTCAAGCTGATCCTAAAGCCAGTTCCTATACGGAAGAATTTGAATTGGCTTATCGTCCGGGGATGAATGTGATTAGCGCGCTGATGGAAATTCAGCGTAACCCGGTGGACAGCCACGGTAAAGAGACGGCTCCGGTGTGCTGGGAGTCGAATTGCCTGGAGGAAGTATGCGGAGCATGCTCCATGGTGATTAACGGCAAGCCGCGTCAGGCCTGTGCAGCGCTCGTTGATAAGCTGGAGCAGCCGATTACGATCGCGCCGATGAGCACGTTCCCGGTAGTTCGGGATTTGGTCATCGACCGCAGCCGGATGTTTAATGCGCTCAAGAAGGTCAAAGCGTGGATTCCGATTGACGGTACCTACGATCTGGGTCCTGGTCCTAGAATGGCAGAGAAAAAGCGTCAGTGGGCGTATGAGCTGTCCAAGTGCATGACCTGCGGTGTCTGTCTGGAAGCTTGCCCGAACGTCAACGAGAAGACGACGTTCATCGGACCTGCGGCGATATCTCAGGTTCGCCTGTTCAACAGCCATCCGACAGGGGAAATGAATCAGGAAGAGCGGCTGGAGGCGTTGATGACGGACGACGGGCTGGAAGGGTGCGGGAACTCGCAAAACTGCGTACGTTCTTGCCCGAAAGGCATTCCGTTGACAACTTCTATTGCCGAAATGAACAAGGAAACGACCAAGCATATGTTCAAGCGCTGGCTGACTGTATAGCACTGGACAGCGTATAGGTTATGCCCAAACAGGCTTTTTCTCAAACTGGAGAAAGCCTGTTTTTTTGCGCTCAGGAATGATGGAGGGTAACATGGAGAAAGGAGCGCGGGATAGCAGTTATGGTATAATTATGGTATTGTGTATCGTTTTTGGTGAAAAGGAGGCTGGACAGGTGACTGTGCAACCGATAACGAATCGACCTGTCACTAGGTCGGATGTAATGAAGGGATTAAAGGATCTGGGAGTTCGGAGCGGCATGACATTGCTTGTTCACTCGTCGATGCGCAGCTTTGGACGCTTTGTTCCAGGCGGGGCCTCGACCATTCTTGCCGCGCTAACCGAAGCGGTTGGCCCGGAAGGGACGCTGGTAATGCCGACACAGTCTCATGACTTGACTGATCCCTCGACTTGGATGAACCCGCCTCTGGATGAGTCATGGTGGGAACTGGTACGCGAGGAAATGCCCGCTTATGATGCGGCCTGGACGCTGACCGGAGGGATGGGCGTCATTGTAGAAACGTTCCGCGGTCTGCCGGGAACCAAGCGTAGCGGACATCCGCATGTTTCTCTGGCGGCACGTGGACCTGCTGCTTCAGACTTGCTGGAGGCGCATGAGCTTGATTTTGGGCTGGGTGAGCATTCTCCCTTGGCAAAGCTGTATGAGACAGATGCCTATGTACTGCTGTTGGGCTGCGGACATGACAGCAACACGTCCTTGCATTTGGCGGAATATCGAACAGCCTATAATGGACGAGAAGTGATCATGCATCAAGCTCCTATGATGGTGGATGGAGCAAAAGCGTGGGTATCTTTTCACGATTTTAATATTACCTCAGATGACTTTGAGAAGCTGGGACTTGATTTTGAACGGGACTGTCCCTCAGCTTTTACGCAGGTGAACATTGGGGAGGCTTCATGTTTTTTCGCGAGGCAACGTGATTTGGTAGACTATGCGGAGCAGTGGTTGTCCAACTACCGCTAAAGCTTCTGGACATTAAGAATTTCTGAAAAGTGAGATCAAGGAATAGATTGCAAGGGGGAATGCATATGGAGAAGACGCCGCACACCCGCCGCGAGAGTCAGGATGGCCCGCATAAGGGGTCCGCTATCCCTCCCGGTTCTTCGCGGCGTTCCATTTCAAATGAACCAGCCAATCCTTCGCGCCGCCATTTTTTGAAAAAAGCGGCTTTAGCCACAGCCGGAACCGCGCTTCTGGCTGGAGGATATGCTTCCTTATGGGAGCCTAATCATTTGGAAATTACACGCTTCAACTTGTCTCTCCTTCGTCTTCCGTCTGCTTTTGACGGAATCAGGGTCGTACATTTTAGTGATGTGCACTTAGGCTTTCACATGGATGAGCAGGATCTACGCGAGCTTGCAGACCGTATAGCAGGTCTGAAGCCAGATTTGCTCTGTTTTACAGGCGATATTGTGGATGACTATGCAGTATCCATGAAGGCTGCTGTTCCAGTTATGGCTTCTATGCACGCCACACTTGGCAAATTTGCTATTCTGGGCAATCATGATTATAGAGGCTTACCAGCCGGAGTACAGGAATTGTATCCGAAAACCGGGTTTACGTTGCTGAGAAACGAGCATGCGATTGTAGAGCTTGCGGGACAGCGTGTAGCCATGGTCGGTTTAGAGGATAACATCATGGGCAAGCCCAATCCGCAGCGTGCCATCCACGGACTACCTGATGAGATGTGCAAGCTCCTGCTGATGCATGAGCCGGACTATGCAGATGTGGCGGCGCAAATGTCCTTTGATCTTCAACTGTCAGGGCATACGCATGGAGGACAGGTACGCTTGCCGGTCATTGGAGCGCCGATGCCGCCTCCGGGTGGACGCAAGTACATCCAGGGATTATTTCATGTGGGAACGGGGAGAATGCCGCTGTATGTCAGCCGAGGCATTGGCATGACACATCTGCCGATTCGCGTGCTGTGCAGACCGGAGCTTAGTGTCATTACGTTAAAATCCGGCCAATAGGCCATGATCTTTTTTTCATCTTTATCATATATGTTGGAACTACATAAAGATGGCTTGAATGTAGTGTAGAGATGTAGTCGTTTCGGACAAAGGAGTGAGGTTCAGATGGATCGTATTGCTGTCATTTCAGATATTCATGGCAATTGGCCTGCCTGTGAGGCGGTGCTGGAGGATATTGCTTCCCGAGGCATTAGCCGTGTGTTTTGTTTGGGGGATCTGATCGGCAAAGGGCCTAGCCCGTGCGAGGTTCTGGATGCTGTCCGTCAACGTTGTGAAGTGGTCGTGCGGGGGAATTGGGATGAGCTGGTTAGTATTACGGATGATCTCAATTTTAGCTGGCAAGCCGAACGCTTGGGGGCAGAACGAGTGCAGTATTTGGCACAGTTACCGTTTCATTATGATTTCAGAATGAGCGGACGCCGTATCCGTCTGGTGCATGCCTCGCCGCAAAGTGTATATCACCGTGTGCAGCCATGGGATGAGCCGGAAAAACGGCTTGCCATGTTCGATCAGTTAGCAGAAGAAAATGGAAAAGTTGCTTTTACTCCGGATGTTGTGGGATATGGTGATGTGCACAATGCTTTTATCCAGCATTTTCAGGGGAAAACACTTTTTAACGTCGGTAGTGTCGGGAATCCGTTGGATGTTACGCAGGCTTCCTACTGCATTTTAGAGGGGGAGATGGGAGAGGAGCAGCCTACGTCCTTCTCCATTCATTTTGTACGTGTACCTTATGATATAGAACTGGCGGTAAAACAAGCGGAGGAAGCTGCTGTGCCTTCTTTGCCGTATTATATTCGAGAGCTGCGCACAGGAATTTACCGGGGGATTCAGGACCTGGATTAAGTATGGAAACATTCATTTCTAAAAGCCAATCCATCCGCAGGAGGGGACATTGTGCTGACCAGAGAAATGCTTCGTCTTGGGCTACCGGAGCTTTACGCCCGTCGAGTCCGATTGCGCCAGCTAAGAGCGGAGGATTATCCCGCGCTGGAACGGATCCTATCCGATCCATTGGTGATCCAATATGTGAATCGAATTCGCAAGCCAGTCTATACACGAATGCGGCGTCTGGTTGCGCAAATTAAAATATCTGCTGATTCACTAGATTCCCTGCATTTTGCGGTGGAATGGCATCAGAGAAATACAGGAGAAAGCAATCTACTTGGTGAATCCAATGAGCTTACCTCCTCACCGTTGCTTGGTATCGTCTCTTTTCAGCAATGGAATGAAAGAACGGGTGAGGCGCAATTGGGCTATATTCTGGATCGTCCTTTTTGGGGACAGGGGCTGGCTACAGAAGTGGTAGGAGAAATGCTGAATTTTGGTTTCGGATCTTTGAAGCTCAAGCGGATCGAAAGTCGTTGCCAAGAGGATAATCAGGCTTCCATGCGCGTGCTTATTAAAAATAAGATGCGCCTGCTGCGTACAATTGGTGCTTATGATCCCTCAGGCGAGGTACCGAGTGTATTGGTATTTTCGATGACCCAAGGGGATTATGCGTAGAAATGGCAGTGGAATATTTTGTTACAAAGATGAAATATAACTGCAAAACAACTCTAACACAGGACGGGTACAATACAGACATGACCCCCTTTTGAATAATATATGTTGCTGGGACCCGATGATTCGGGTCCTCTTTTTTTGTTATCCTATAGTTAGAACCGAACAGGAAAGAAGGGCTGTCATTGGCTTTGAATATTTGGAGTGCAGACATTCATCATTTATTTGACCAATTCACTGAGCTTGTGGATGGTCATATTCATCATAAAAAATCGGAGCAACAACTCACGATTCCCCCGCATATGGGTAAGGGAAGTATGACTCGCACACGGATTCGTCCAGGTATGGAAATCGTGGTCACGGATCTCACCTTTGAACAGAATATGAAGCTTCATATTCAGGAGGCTTGTCCGCTCTTTGAACTCAGCTATTGCTTAAACGGTGAAATATACTGTGAATGGAACGGCAAAGAAAGTCATACTAATCGGTTGACCGGGAATGTTTTATATTTAGAGGATGAACTGGTTTATGAGGAAAAGAAGGCAGGCGTTCACCACCAAATGGTGGAAATAAGGTGTTCTCCACAAGAGCTATTTTCTTACGCCGGAGATATTGCAGAAAAGCATAGCATAGAAACATGGTTACAGCGTTACAAAGGGAATATTGACGCCTACGCGGATACGCCCGCCATGCACAAGTGTGTTTATGACATGATACATTGTAACTATAATGGGACGATGAAACGGTTATACATGGAAAGTAAGGCAATGGAGTTTATTGCATTGTTTGGGGAGATGGATGGACATGTAACAAGGGGGACAAGCCATTTTATAAGTAGTGAAGATATTTCAAAGCTCCATAAGGCTCGTGAATTCGTCATTCTTCATTTTGAGCACCCCCTGTCGATTCAAGCGTTGGCCCGAAAGGTTGGGCTTAATGAATTCAAGCTAAAGAAAGGATTCCCCCATTTATTCGGAATGACTATTTTTGAAATGGTGCGTAAGCAAAGAATGGAAAAAGCTCTCTGGTACTTGGAAGTTGAACAATTAAACATTGGAGAGACGGCATTTTCAATCGGGTACAGCAACGCCAGTAATTTTACGACAACCTTTCGAAAGTATTATGGTTGTAATCCTAGCGAATATATCAAAAAAATACGTAATCCAGATACATTTACGAATAAATTTTAATGAAACAATCCTTCAAGCATGTCCATCATGTTTGGAGGATTTTTTATTGGTGCTCCTTCTATAGGGATAGAAAATACCTTTGCAGGTAGAGAACCCCTTGCTTTATAGATGATAATGGTTATCAGTTGAGATGAGAAATGAAAAGATTAAAGATGACGATTATAGAGTTGGAGGAACTACAATGAAAGATCGATTTGCCATAGCCATGACTAATCCTCAAGCAGTACAGCAGGTAGATTCGCGTCGCTGGTACGCATTAGCTCTTATTTTACTTCCTACTTTATTAATTTCACTGAACAACTATATGATGCAGGTTGCCCTTCCGATGATGCAGGTGGACCTGCATGCCAGTTTTTCCGAGGCACAGCTCATATTTACGGGATATTCTCTGGGATTGGCTGTGGCCTTGATATTAGGCGGCAAACTTGGAGATATGTATGGTAGAAGACGCATATTATATATCGGGGTGTTGGGATTTACATTGATGGCTCTGTTAGGGGGGATCGTATCGCAGCCTACGTTAATCATTATGATTCGTGTGCTTCAAGGGATATCAGCTGCCATGATTCAACCCCAGGTTCTATCTATCATGCAAAGTAGCTTTCTTCCCAAAGAGAAGGGACTGGTATTTGCAATTTACGGAGCTATCATTGGGGTTGGGTTTACACTTGGTTTAATTCTGGGTGGATTTTTGGTAGACTGGAACCTTTTCGGCCTGGGCTGGCGCATCATTTTCTTTTTTAATGTCCCCTTTGGGCTGTTAGTGTTACTCTTTTGTCCTATTATTTCGGAGTCTTATGGCAGAGCGGTGCCAAACATGGATTGGGGCGGGGCTTTTCTGTTGCTTCTTGGTTTATTGCTGTTTGTCTATCCGTTGACAACCGAGCAAAAGCAGGGCTGGGCTTTATGGACATGGGGGTGTCTGCTGTTGTCCATTCTGGTTTTGGTTGCTTTTATAGTTACGCAAATGGGAAAAGAAAAGAGGGGAGGCTCGCCTTTTATTCGTCTATCTATATTTAGAAAGAGTTCATTCGGCGCAGGGATATTGACGGTAATTGTCATCTATCTTAGTATGTTTTCGTTCTTCTTTATTTTAAATTATTATGTACAATCCGGTTTGAAATACAATGTTCGATCCACAAGCATGGTCTTTTTGCCGCTTGGTGTTGGCTTTTTTCTCACCTCATTATGGTCGTCCAGGCTAGTAAAGAGGTGGGGGAGCAAGGTGTTGAAATCAGGTATGCTAATCATGGGGATTTGTAGCTTTCTGCTCATTGGATCGTTACATCTAGATGCAATCCATTTATGTCATATTCAAAATATCATGATACTAGGGGGATATGGTCTGGGTCTCGGGATGGCCACAACGCCACTGGCCCATGTCGTCCTTGGTGCTGTATCGGCTGAAGAGGCAGGAACGGGTTCAGGCTTGTTTACGACCTTTATGTACTTGGCTAATTCGTTGGGAGTCGCTCTGATCGGTATCTTGTTCTCTTCCTCACTCAATCACCCGCTTTCAGAAGCTAATCTGTCAGATTATATCAGGGCATTCTCTACCTCTGTGGCGGCGAGTGGTCTTCTTGCCTTGGCTGGACTCATTTGCATTTCATTTTGTTACAAAGATGAAACATAACTGCAAAGTTACTTTAACATAGAGTGGGTACAACATAGATATGACCCCCTTTGAATTATATATATTGCTGGGACCCGAAGCTTCGGGTCCTCTTTTTTTATGATTTTAGGAACGGTTCAGGCTGGTTATCAGCTCTGGAAGCCATTCATTTAGGGAGAGAAATGAGTACCCCTCTGACTGAGCTTTGGACGTATCCATGTACCACGATTGTGTAATACCGAATGGAGACATGTGCTCGTCTGCTGTTTTTTCTTTCACCACAGCTTGTTTTCCCGTTGCCTGCTCAATCATCGAAATGATCTCTCCAATCCTCACTGTACCGTCGGAGCAAGCATTTACAGGACCTGTTAAATAAGTGTGACCGAGCCAAAGTAGAAAATCTGCGGCTTCATCGGAACGAATAAATGAGATTTGTGCTGTGGAATTAGGTACTCCGATTTCTGTTCCTTCACGAACATGTTCGATATGAAAATGAAGCCTTTTCGTATAATCATCTGTTCCCAATACAATCGGAAAACGAACAGCCACTACAGGGAATGTAGCTTGTTGCATAAAAACTGCTTCTGCCTGCCGTTTAGCCTCCTGATATGTAAAATCATCTTTCCCACCCTTGCGAACCGGGAAAGTTTGAGGATCAAGGATGCTCTCTGTCAGCACTTCCGGGCTCGAATCATAGACGGATAGGCTGGAGGTCACAATATACCTCTTGGCTTTAGCATCAAAAATCCGGCAGGCTTCGCTGGCTTCATCTGGAGAAAAGCAAATATTATCATAAATAACGTCCCACACTTGCCCACCTACCGCCTCTGCGAGCGCTTGCGGGTCGGTACGGTCTGCACAGATCCGCTGAACGCGGTCACCAAACGAATCGCTTGTTTGGCCTCGTGTGAGGATGGTAACGGAGTTCTCGGAACTCTCCAGCAGACGTTCCACCAGTCTCTTGCCAAAAAAGCGCGTTCCACCCAATACAAGTACCTTTTTCATACTTTATCACTCCTTATAAGCTTGTTTTCATAGATCAGGATTTTGCAAAATTCGATTCCAGTCGCTTATTGGTTTTTTGCAAAATCCTCAGATATTAAGGTAGACGAAATAATGACTGTAAAGGGTACAGAGCGAATGAAAAGAGCTTAACATACTTTGATGAAGTGCTCTTAGTGCGGAGCCATTTTGCAATCTATCATATACTTAGTTTATTTACATAGTTCATCTAACAATTAAGTAAAAAGAGGAGGATCATAGGCTGTAGTGGAGTCGCATGTCCTGAGAGGGCAGATGAATTTGAACCGGAGTGGCTCATCAAAAACGAACGTTATGAAATGATCCATCAAATGATGGAACGGCATGAGGAGGCACATCAGGGGAATTGGCAAGAATTTATGCGACAGAGCGCACAGGATTGGCGCCAATATCCGCAATTGACACGTAATGAGCTAAGCAGCATTACGTGCCCTGCATTATTTATCGCGGGTGAACATGATGATTTTGCCACCGAAGAGCAGCTTCTGGAATTTGCTCATGGGTCCAAGACTCACGTTATCTAATTGCTCTGGGTTGTAGTCATCGACCGCACATGCTTAGAGAGAAGCCGATCTTAATCAATGATTCTATTCTTTCATTTTTGAACAAGCATGCAATCCGTTGATCATAAATTTGTCTCCTGCAGGTGGGGTGGAGAATTTGAATCCCGTTGCAGCAGCGATCATAAGATCAAATTATTCGCATAGCGGTGGAGCACCGCCTAATCTTACTCTCCTAGAAGCTTCAAGAAATTGGCCGGCACCGTAATTTGCTGATTATTAATCATAATCTTCCGAAGCTCCTCTATGGAGTCCTCTTGACCTCTAGCGTCTTTAATTTCCTTGATCTCACGATGTAGACGCTCCATTTGGAGATCTAGCGCATTAGCGGAATCCGCTGCGTTCTTTAATTCACGTGTCAGACTTTCGGGAACGGACTGGTTGTACTTATAAAAGATTTTATGCTCCAGGCTGGCCCAGAAATCCATCGCAATGGTTCGAATTTGCACCTCTACGCAGACTAGCTCCTCACAATCCGACATGAATACAGGAACTTGAACCAGCAAATGCAGGCTCTGGTAACCGTTCGGCTTGGGATTCTTGATGTAATCCTTAATTTCCAGCACCTTCAAGTCACTCTGTCTCTGAAGCATGTTACTGACATCATAAATGTCAGAAATAAAAGAGCAAGTAATACGTAAGCCGGCGATATCCTTAATATGATTTTTGACAGCATCCAGGGATAACTCGCTATTTTTACGAAGCATTTTGTTCATGATGCTCTCAGGAGATTTAAGGCGTGATTTGGTATGCTCAATAGGGCTGTAATCGTGTAATGCTTGAAATTCCTGCTTTAATATTTCAATCTTGGTTTCCATTTCGTCGAGCGCAAATTTATAAATTAGCATAAATCGCGTGATGTCATGCTTTAGCTTTTTGATCTTGTCCATAGGATCTTCCAAGTGCATATGTAATTCTCCTCACACATAGATGTCATAATCTTGCTAAGCGTTCGCCTTTGCAATGGAATTATCACCATATAAATACAATCCCCAACAATCCCATTGCAGCAGCGTTCGTAAGATCAAATGATTTGCGGAGCGGCAATACCCACCTTAAATTTTAAAGCGCCACAGGAATTTTACGTTTTTCTTTAAAATAGACCCATTCCCGGAAGCCGATATCCTTCAGCATTGCCTTTACTTCTTCCCAATCATCGCCTACCCGCGAAGGCTTATGGGCATCCGAACCAAAAGTAACCTCTACACCAAAATGGTGCGCTCTTTCTAAAATAGAAGCAGACGGGTACCATCCGCCACTTAGCTTGGTTTTACCCGAAGTGTTAATTTCAATCGCCACATTGGATTCCGCAATTACCTGCAAGGTTTCATCAATGGCTTCATCGGCAGGAATGTCTGAAAAGGCAGGGAAGTTCCCCTTCATTGCGTCAATATGACCCAAAATCTGAAACATGCCACTTCGCGCAGATTCCTGAATGAGCGTATAGTAGGCTTGTTTGACCTCGATTTTACGAGCGTCGCTTAATTTGTTCCAACGGTTACGGTTAAAAATGCTATCCCCTTCGACATTGTGAATCGACCCAATGAGGTAATCAAATGGATAAGGAGCCAGAGTGGAACGATATAATTCAGCAAAATCAGGAAAATAATCCGTTTCCAATCCGAGGAGCACGTCAATACGGCCTTCATATTCCTTTTTAAGCTGTTGTACCTCTTCTACGTATTCAGCAAGCTGTGACTTAGCCATATAAATTTTAGGAAAAGCCTGATCCTGTTCGCTACATAGAAAGGGGGAATGATCCGAAATGCCAATAGCCTGTAAGCCAGATTGAATACCTGCTTCAATATAATCCCGAATGTTTCCGTCTGCATGACCGCAGCGGAAATGATGGGTGTGCAGATCAAATTTCATAGTCTGTCTTCCTTTCGTAATCAGGGTTTATATTTCGTATGGTGTTCATAGCGAATTACGTTATTCAGAACTGGTGAAATTCGTCTCCGGCATCCCCTTCAGATCACTTAAAAATTGCTGCATGGCTGAGTTTAGATATCGGCCGGATTTATAAATCACTCCTACCGGATGACTAACTTCCAGCTCGGGAATATGGATCATTTTTAATGTGCCTGCACGCAGTTCAGAAGTGACCGATAGTCTGGAAATAATGGCAGCACCGAGATTAATTTCGACCATCCGTTTGACTTCCTCGCTGCTGGACAACTCGATCACGACATGAGGTACGATTTGGTGCTTTTTAAATACATCATCCACGAATTTTCGTCCCACCGTATCGGGAGAGAGCAGAATCAGCGGAATTTCCCGAAGGGCTTCAATGGTAGCATGTGGTTGTGAGGCCAGTGGATGAGTAGGAGACACGACTAGCTCAAAGGAATCGTAGTACAGAACCGAAGTGCTTAAGTTGGGATTACGTTCGATCAGATAGCCGATGCCAACATCAATAAGTCCGTTCTCCACCTGCTGATAAATCATTGAGGAAGCCATGGATTGAATGGAGGTTTTGATGAGAGGGAACTGATCCTGAAAGTAGGAAAGCACGCGCGGTAAAATTTGAATAGCGATGGATGTTGTGGTACCCAGCGCAATGTGACCCTGCGGTGTTTCGTTTAGATCGTACAATTTTTGTCTTAATTCCTCAACAACCTCCAATATGCGCTCGGCGTGGTCCAAAAAAACAGCTCCCCGGTCGGTCAGGGTGACGGGCTGGTTGCGGTCAATCAGAATGGTTTTGAACTCATCCTCTAGACTTTTAATTTGGGCGGACACCGCCGGCTGCGTCAAATTGAGAAGTTCTCCGGCTTTGCGGAAGCTCATCGTTTTGGAAATCATGATAAGTGTTTCAAGTTGACTGATGTTCATGAAGTTCCTCCTCTCTTTTCTTAATCTTGTCGCAGCTGTATAGAATGAATATTTTTAGCCAATCCATAGGTTCATATGTAAAACCGTCGTTATGCTTTATTTCATTAAATTATAGGTTATTCGAGCAGGAAGGGCAATGAATCGAAGCAGAGCACCTTAAAGTATGGTATATTGGGAAATAAAGACTAAAGTCCTGATATCCTTCAAAAATAATCAGTCTAAAACCGGTAAGAAGTAAAGATATAGGACATTATTCACATTTTTTGTGGTTTAGCTATAAAAAATTACCGGGCAGCTGTCGATAAGTGATAGAGAGAGCATTTTGTTGAGGATCGATGTGTTTTACAGTAATATTTAATTAAAAAATTCTAATTTAAATGGGACTTTTGTTGTATGTCTAAAAGCCCATCGTAAAGGGGCGCTTTGATCGTGAAGGCAGAAGTGATAAATCCTTTTTTGGAGTCGGCGCGACGGGTCATTGAACAATTGATCCAAGTATCTCCTTCACCCGGAAATCTTGGTGTGAAAAATGTCGAGCTGGTGGACGACCACATCTGGATTATGATCGGGATGACCGGACAGCTTAGCGGAAATATTGTGTTCGGCCTGAATGAACAGGTGGCGCTACGTATGGTATCAGCGATGATGGGCGGATTTGTGTTGACTGAAATTGATGAGATGGGAAAAAGCGCAATTTCAGAATTGGGCAATATGATTAGTGGTAATGCCAGTACGATTTTGTCCAATCAGGGAATTGTCGTGGATATTACGCCTCCGCAGGTTATGAAATCAGAAAACTTGACCACTTTTGTGCCTCAGCGTGCCCTTTATATTCCGCTCACGGTGGAAGGAATCGGTGAGCTGGATATTCAGGTGATGATCTCTTAATATTAAAGAAGCAAGTTTCTTTAATGTGGAGGGATGACCGTGAGTATACTACAGGACAAGATAGTTGTGATTACAGGTGCATCTAGTGGAATTGGCGCCCTTTGCGCTCAGTTGTTAAGTGAAAAGGGCGCGATTCCTATTTTAACAGCACGCTCGCAGGAGCGACTGAAGCAAGTATCTGCGGGAATCAGCGGCAGGCATGAGCTTATCCAACTGGACGTCACCCGCCAGGAGCAGGTAGAGGCTGTTGCTGCACGAGTATTGGAACAGTACGGACGGGTCGATATATTGCTTAACAATGCGGGCTACGGAAAATTTGAATATTTTAATGAAACCGACCTGACGGAGTTCGAACAAATGATGGACGTGAACTACATGGGTGTTGTTCGCTGCATCAAGGCGTTTCTGCCGCAAATGACAGAGCGGGGCCATGGACAGATTGTCAATGTAGCATCGATGGCTGGGAAAATCGGGACAGCCAAATCGTCTTCTTACACGGCGACGAAGCATGCATTGCTCGGTTTCAGCAATGCGCTCCGGCAAGAGCTACGCGGGAGTGGAGTGACTGTAACGACGATTAATCCGGGGCCGATCGACACACCGTTTTTTGAGCTGGCAGATCCTACAGGAGGATATGTTCGCAATGTAAGCTGGTTTATGCTAAAACCTGATAAGGTAGCACGGCATATCGTAAGAGCGATGGAGCTTGGCAAGGAAGAGGTTAATCTGCCACGGTGGGTATCTCCTTTTCTCAAGCTGTATCAGTTAGCTCCCAGACTAACCGACAGGCTGGGTCATGGTGTGATGAATAAGAAATAAAAGATGTCCCGTAAGCCATTTGCTATGGTGAGGGACATCTTTTATTTTTGTGATTTGGTAACAGGGCTATTTTCGCATATAATGGAGAGTAACGAATTTACGTATAGGGGTTGGACCTTTTCATGACATTGAATTTTGAATCGCTCGGCGTTGAACAAGATCTGTTGGACAAATTGACTGAGCATGAAATTACACAGCCTTCGCCAGTTCAGGCAGAGGCTATACCGGAAATAATGAAGGGAAAGCATGTTTTGGCGCGTTCACAAACTGGCACAGGCAAGACACTGGCTTATTTGTTGCCGCTGTTGCAAGCGATTGATCCACAGAAAAAGGCTACGCAAAAGCTGATACTAGCTCCAAGCCAGGAACTGGCCATGCAAATTGTACGTGAGGGTCAGCGGTACGGAGAGCATCGCGGAATCCGTGTACTCGGTCTGATTGGTGGGGCGGCTATCAAACGTCAAATCGAAAAGCTCAAGGACCATCCACAGCTTGTCGTGGGCACACCAGGACGTGTACGGGAACTCATCGCTTCGAAAAAGTTGAAAATGCACAATATTACAGCCATTGTCATCGATGAGGTGGATCAGATGTTCCAGCTCGGCGGAGCAGGCGATGTAACAAACATATTGGGCACCGCCCAACGTGATCGTCAATTGGTATTCCTGTCCGCGACGCTGAACGATGAGATCCAGTCGCTGGCGAAACGGGAGATGCGTGACTACGTAGAAATTGGGATTGATCCCGACCAGAAGACAGCCAGTGGATTGGAACACTATTACTTTGTATCTGAAGAACGGGATAAGGTGGATATGCTGCGCCGTCTGGTACGTCATTTTAATCCAAGAAAAGCGCTGGTGTTCGTGAATACAACCAATGCCATCGGGGAGATTGAAGCCAAGCTCAAGCATATGGGGCTGACTACGGCATCCTTGTATGGAGATGCGGATAAAGTCACGCGTAGCAACGTGTTGGCCCGATTCCGCGAGGACAAGCTCAAGGTGCTGGTCGCTTCGGATGTGGCAGCCCGTGGTCTGGATATTGAGGGCCTTGAAATGGTCATTCATTTTGACCCGGCTACGGATAGTCAAGCTTATGTTCACCGTGCAGGACGGACAGGACGGATGGGACGCAAAGGATTGGTGGCGTCGGTTGTTACCGACCGTGAAACGTTCATCATGCGTAAGTTCTCCCGTGAACTGGGCATTGACATCGCAGAGCGTGCGTTGCACGGAGGTCGAGTAGTTGTGCCGCGTCCGGCGGATGCCAAGCGTGCACCTGTAAGACCATCCGAGGCCAGATCCATATCTGACGGAGCACAGACGGAAAACCGTAAGGCACCTGTTCGTACCGAAAACGGACGTCCTGGCAGGAATTCCGCGAACGGTTCAGCTCCAGGCAAGAGCAAAGGAGCAGCCTTGTCCAAAGCAGGAAAAGCACAACGCGAGCGTGATCGCAAAAACAAGGGTGCACCAAGATGGCTGAAGGAAAAAGGATCAAAACCGAACGAGTAAGGGAGAAGAGGGGGAGCCATGGAACAACAGCCTGTGTTGCAAATTAACGGACTGACCGGCGGATATAGCGCCAAGCGCCCGGTGCTGCATCAGATTTCGCTGGATGTGAAACCGGGCGAAATGGTAGGATTGATCGGTCTGAACGGGGCCGGGAAAAGTACGACCATGAAGCATATTTTGGGCCTGATGACACCGCAGGCCGGAGAAATTCGTGTGCAGGGTCATAAGCAGGATGAAAATCCCGAGGAGTATCAGGGAGCCATTGCTTTTGTACCTGAATCTCCAGAGCTGTATCCTGAAATGACGGTGATGGAGCATATGGAATTCACGGCCAGAGCGTATGGAGTTAGCGAAGCAGATTTCCGCACGCGCAGTGATCAAATGCTGGACTTGTTCCGTATGCGGGATAAAAGTGGAAGTATGTCGATGCATCTGTCTAAAGGGATGCGCCAGAAAGTGATGATTATGTGCGCATTTTTAGCGGGACCGCCGTTGTATGTCATAGATGAGCCTTTTTTGGGTTTGGACCCGCTTGGTATTCGTTCCCTGCTTGACTTTATGTTAGAGATGAAGCGTTCGGGTTCGTCCATTCTGCTCAGTTCTCATATTTTGTCCACGATTGAAAATTATTGTGATCGTTTCATTGTACTTCATCAGGGTGCCATCATTGCACAGGGTACGCTGGACGAAGTGACAGCACAGGCGGGTAAGCCGGGCATGCCGCTGGAAGATGCATTTTATGAGCTGGTACAGGGCAGGGAATGAGCATGGATTTGCAACGTTTGCATAAAGAAAGACGTGTAGCGTTCTGGGGACAGGTGCTGCCCTATCTGGGCTATGTCATTCAGAGCGGTCTGGCGGTGGTCTTCGGCTTTGCACTGATTGCCTTTGCCGCATGGTACACGTCGCTACTGATGCATACTCCACCGGATTTGCCCATCCGCTGGATCATGCTTATTGTGGCTATTCCGATTGCTCATGCGAGCTTTCGTACGTATTTAAACGCGGCGGATATTGTTTTCCTCCGTCCACAGGAGCACGCGATGCACGATTATTTTAAGGCCAGCCGGATTCGGGGTGTGGTGTATAAAATATTCGGTTTGCTATTGCTGTCTATTATCGTGTGGCCGCTGTATATTCGCAGTGATGCCGCGCCTAAGCCGCTGCTACTGACCCTGCTACTGTTCGTGCTGTTAAAGCTGCTATTTAGCTACGGCGGCTGGCAAGAGCTTCGCATGGTATCGATTGGCGGAAGTGTAGGCTATCGTCTGCTTCGGTGGGTGTTGGCTGTGCTGATGGTAGCCGCATGGCTATGGCAGCCTCCACTACACAGCATACCATTTATCATATTGGTCGGTGTGGTGTACGTGCTTGTTCTGCGTTTTCCGGTCAAGCTGCTAGTGGCTTGGGAAAAGCTGATTCGCACAGAGGGTATGCAGGCTGCTCGGGTGATGCGCACTTTGGGCTGGTTTGTCGATGTGCCCGCCCTTACGCAGAGAGTGACGCCACGTCGTTGGCTGTCCTGGTTGGGAGGTAACATACCTTGGAACAGAAGGGGAGCGTATCGTTACCTGCTGTTTAAGACGTTCCTGCGTACAGAGCCAGCAGGTATTGTCATTCGGCTTGGAATTCTGGGGTTGTTAATTATATATATCACCCATGCTAGCTGGATTGGTATTGCAGTATATTTATTTTTCATATTCCTCATTGGTGTACAGGTCACTTCACTAAGGCAGTATCACAAGGATTCGTTATGGCTTCAGTTATATCCGATTCCTGCGCATAGTCGTCGTGCGTCTTTTCTCGACTTTGTTGTTCGGTTGACGTTGCCGGCTGCTGTGGTTCTGTGGCTTCCTTTTCTGGCAAAAGGAAAGGAAGATCTACTGTCTACACTGCTCACGCTGCTTGGGGGAGTTGCAGTAGTGTTTCTGTTACGAGGCGCTCAAGCCAAAAAATGGCGTTTGGACGGTCAGGATGAAGAAGAAGTGTAATGTGTATCTATGTGAATAAAGTAAAGGCTAATTCGCAAGCAGCAAGAGCTGTCTGCGAATTAGCCTTTTTTTGTACGCTCACTGCTATCGTAGCCGTGGGTGCAGATAATCGTCTGCTTATATGAAGATCGTTTTGCTGATGATAACTAATAAAATGAACAGTACCAGAATTGTTCCTGTGCTTGTAAATGCGCTGTAACCACCGTAACCGCCTCTTGTTTCTTCTGCTCCCATGCTCAGTCTCCTCTCGGTCATTGTGATAAAGGATACATCGTATCTTATGAAGTGAATTTTCAGATTGCGTGGGCCAATGCTCAGTTGTGTTGCCGAATCGCCTTATATTTTTCATCAGATGTAGGGGAGGAGAGAGGAAAAGGCACGTATTATCGAGAATAGAAGAAGTACGTAGTCATTATCACTTGGAAAGTGGGAAAGACGAGATGCTGGTAGATAAGCTGCTCGTGAACATATTTCTTGTGTTTGTACCATTATTAGTATATAGCGCTTTGTCAGATCATCGGCATATGAAACATACCCCGTTGCTTATGGGAGGGGTGCTGGGTGTGTCTTCTGTGCTTTGCCTTATGTTTTCGTACATCTGGTATGGATTATATTGGGATCTCCGATATGTACCTCTGATCCTTTCTGTTTTATATTTTGGTCCTAAGGCAGGGCTTCTGAATATAACGCTGATGGTGATGGCTCGTATGTATATAGGTCCTGAGTCTATAGTGGTAGGATTTCCTAGCATGATGTTGTGTTATTTGGGCCCTCTCTTGGTGAGAAAGAAGTTTATGCAGCTCAATAGTATGTTGCTTCGGGTGGGCATGAATATGCTAATGAGTATATGGACCAATATTGCCATGCTTATAATTCTATTAATACATTCCTGGGCCAATGGCAGGCTGGATAAGGATGAGATTGAGCTGATCCGGGCAATACTCTGGTTTGGTGTGATTCAATTCCTAAGCATTGGAGCCTCCTCTTTCTGGATGGAGTTTAGTTTGGAACGGGAAGAAATGAGAAGGAAGGTTAAATATGCTGAGCATCTGAATACGTTAGGTGAACTGGCTGCCTCTATGGCTCATGAAGTGCGGAATCCGTTGACCGTTGTTAAAGGGTTCCTACAAATGGTTCAGTCAGGGCTAGAAGGGAAAAATCGCAGATATATTGCTTTGGCACTAGCGGAGGTCGACCGGGCCGAAAGAATTATTAGCGACTATCTGAACTTATCCAGACCGCAGATTGGGAACACAGAACTGATGGATCTGTCTGGCATGGTTCAACAGATTGTTTTGCTTTTGAAACCGATGGCAACCAAGCAAGGCGTAAGACTGTATACTGAGCTAAGGAGTGAAATATACGTACATACAGATCGTAATCAGCTGTTACAGGCGTTAATACATGTGACGAAAAATGCGATCGAAGCTGCGGATGATGGAGGCAGGGTATACATAAAACTGGCGATTCAGGAAGAGAAGGCATGTCTGCATATTAGGGATACGGGAAAAGGCATGAGTCAGGAGCATCTGGAGCGAGTGGGTACTTTATTTTTTTCAACCAAAGAGGTAGGAACGGGACTGGGAACGGTCGTCTCCTTTCGAATCATTGAAGCCATGAACGGAAGTATACACTATGAGAGTGAGCCCGGAGTCGGAACCGAGGTAGTCATCCTGCTGCCACTCGCACAGGAATCTTTGCTCGCTGCTGAAGGATAGTTTCTTTCGAAGTGTGATTCACAATGGTTCAGCCCATTAAAAAGCGGTATGCCTCAACATCCGGCATACCGCTAATGATGCTATATTTAATCTGTTACATATTAGGTGTTCAACAAATCTTGTGCGCCACGGTAAACAATGTCATACAGGTCTTCCAGATACTCTTCCTCGATACATGAGAATGCGATTCGGAGATCATATTCACCCAGCGCAATCGTTCCTACCCCATATTGTTCCAGCAAATGTGTGCGCAGTCGTTCAGCGGACAAGCCGTTCAGCTTGAGGCACATAAAATAACCCGAATTGAAAGGATAGTAGCTCCATACATCTCCGTATTTTCCACTATCGAGCAACGCTTTGACTTTGTTAGCCCGTCCCTTCATAATCTGGAACTTTTCTTTCTTCTGTTGTTCAAAGTCCGTTGACTTGAGGGCATCCAGGACGAAGGTTTGAGATGGGTGAGGACCGCTCGAAATCGTTGCCCGGATAATCCCTAATGTTTTTTGTTCCAGTGCGCTCAGTACATCCTGATGTTCCGAAGCAAAGGTAATAAATCCGACACGGAAGCCCCAAACGAATTCTTCCTTGGTAGCTCCGTCAATTTTGACTGGTAGAATTCTCGGATGAAGTCCAGCTAACTGACCGAATAGTGATTCATGCAGGGAGTCCTCGAAGAACAGACCAAAATAAGCGTCATCCGTCACAACTACGACATTGATGCCCGCTTCCGCGGCTTCCTGGATGGCAGCAACAATTGCTTTACCCTCTTCCACTCCCGGTGTGTAGCCTGTCGGGTTATTCGGGAAGTTCAGCACAACGATCGCTTTGCCGTATTCTTTCTGCGCCAGTAGCGCCTCGCGTAATCCATCACTATTAAAACGTTGATCCTCTGTGAACAACGGGAAATTCACCAAACGTCCATGACGGCGAATACCGAAAGTCAGCTCATAGTTTTCCCAGTTTTTGTCTGGATAAATGACAGCGTCCCCTTCATCCGTGAACAGGTCGGCAACGATGCTCAAACCGTGGGTCAGCGCGTTCGTAACTACGGGTTGGCCGTAACTTTTTCCAGCCAATGAAGGGTTTTCCTTCAGCATTTTGTCACGCCATACACTACGAAGTTCAGGTTTGCCCGCAGGGGGAGCGTAAGGGTATAAATCCTTGGGATTGTAAGCGGACAGCTTCTCCTGAATGACCTCCAAATGCATAGGACCATTGCCTTCAGTAGCAATGCCAATCGTAGCGTTGTACTTTTTAGCAAGCTTCCCTGCCTCTGCGGATTGACTCAAAATCCCTTCTTTTGGGAAATAAATTTCTTTCCCTAAAAGAGAAAGCATTTGATATACATGCTCGTTGCCTGTCTGAATGTTTTGGTTTAACTGCGCTGCCAGTGGATTCATTCCCGTTTCATCCTTCCAAGTCATTTTGATTACATATTATAGCATTACACACGGTAAGCGTCACGCAAAAGCATCTGGAACATAAAAACGCATTTTTTTGCTTAATGACGGCGCTGAGCTTATATTATAAATTAACGGGATAAAGGACAACCAAAGATTAACAAAAGGAGGTGCAGATTTTGCTGGATACATCTGCGTCATCGTTTATCCTGTTGTCGGCCTTCGCCAAAATTGTGTGTGAGCCGGGCTGGAAGTGGCAGGTACGCGAGAAGCCGATGCCAAACTATGATTTATTTTATGTATGGAGCGGAGAAGGAACAGTGGTCTTAAACGGGACGTCGTATCCGGTAAGCAAGGGGAGTTGCTTCCTGTTCAAGCCGGGGGATGATACCCGTGCCACGCATAACCCGCAAAAGCCGCTCATACTTACCTATATTCATTTTGATCTTATCGAACAGCCAAAGCTTATCCCTGCAAGCTACCGTATGTTGGAGGAAACGTTCGAGGTAGAGCATATGCTTGCCAGATACGTTCGACTACGCCTGGAGCGTGCTTACGGAGCTGACGAGGAAGGCAAGCTGATCCTGAAACAACTGATGATTCATCTGCTGCGTGCGGACCGCAAGGAGCCTCAGGAGCAACAGGCCAGTAACCAGCTCACCGAGGTCATTCGGGAAACGGCCAACTATGTGCGTCAGCATCCGGGACTTCCTCATCGCGTCGAGGATTTGGCTGCACGGGCGGGGCTGTCACCGCGTTATTTTTCGATTAAATTCAAGGAGCTGCTGGGTGTTTCCGCGCAATCTCATATTATCAGCATGCGGATTGAGCGTGCACAGCATCTATTACTACATGCCGGAATGAATGTGACCGAGGTGGCAGAGGCTCTGGGGTATCGTGACATCTTTTTTTTCAGCCGCCAATTCAAGCAGTACACGGGGAAAAGTCCGTCTGAGATCCGGTAATGCTACGGACGGTGGACAAGCTGTTTCGGATTTAGGCAAATTGGGAATAACGAATAACGAATATAAAGGATAAATTCCAAAAAGGACCCGAGGAGTTACGCCGGGTCCTTTTTTTATGAGCAATTTAGCATCAACCGATCCCGATGCTCATATGTGTAGCTATAATATGGTTACGATAAATTCACTTATGCTTTGGGATCATGTCGAAAGCAACCCAGACGTTGTCCCATTTTCACCGCATCCCCCGGCTTCAATGCGGGGTCTGGATCAAACGTGCTGTTTTCAGTTAGCAAAACGACAGTTGATCCAAATTCGAAATAGGCGAGATCGTCTCCTTTTGTCCATGAGACGGCTTTATCATCCGTATATTTGATGCTACTCACATTCATTGCGCCAACCTTGACGACCGCCACCTCACCATATTTATGGGCAATGTACGTAATCTGTCGTTCATTGCGGCTAAGAACTGCTCGCATATGTTGCAAGCCGAAGTCATTCACTGGGTATACCTTGCCGCGCAGATGTTCTTTTTCTACCAGTGTACCGGATACTGGTGCGTGAATGCGATGATAATCCGTCGGGCTGAGATAGAGCACAAATGCATAGCCGTGTGTATATTTTTCAAGACGCGGAGAGCGGTTAAGAAGCTCTTCCAGCGTATAGTCCTGCCCTTTGACATCCAAAAGAGTGCCGGACGTAATTGGGCCAGTGAAAGTAATCCGTGCATCCACCGGACTGGTCATCACCTCGGCGTTCGTATCAATCGGGCGCATGCCCGCTTTTAATTTGCGTGTAAAATAGGCGTTTAGGGAACGGTATTCCTTCCATTCCTGTTCCGCCTCATGCGTCTGGATCTGGTACGTACGTATAAAGGTGGGGATAAAAAGTCGGCTTGCACCGCTTTGCGCGAAGGAGCCTACAATCCGGCACACCCACTTGCGCGATGATAGCTCCGTCATGAGCCGCAGCCACTGTTTTGCCATTACAGATCCCCCTTGTTCATTTCCGAGCCGTCTTGGCCGGAACCTGTCCGGCCGCTCTGAACTATATTGACACAGAATGTGACGTAAATCAATACAGTGGACGGCCTGGTGAACGTTCGGTGTCTGACGAAGGCATCCGTTCGAGAAGCCAACGAGCGTAAGCCATCGGCTGAGAGTATGTTTCTTTCCAGACATTGTGCATGCCCGCCTGGCTGAAGCCATAGCGCTGGTCACGACCGTTACATTCGATAAAAACAATCTTGCCCTTATGGGTAATTCCCAGATCCAGACCGACGTCGGCGAGACGGGGAAGGTTTTGTGCCAGTCGGTGCACGATTTGTAACGAGAGTCGCTCCAGTTCATTCATCAGCCGGACTGCGTTCGAAGTCTGAACCGTCTCTGTTTGTGATAACACTTCCAGTAAGGAACGGGCCGTACCGCCCTGTGCCACATTCGAGACGAAGGTGTGAGAAGGAGCAATTTTAGCATACATACCTGTTACACCCCAGATACCGCCATATCCGCGCTGAACCGACACACGGACATCAAACGGACGATTGTTGTACAAAGCAAGCGGTATGGTTTCCTGTACGATATGAGGCGCATGCAGCAGTCGTTTGTGTAGAAATAATGGGAGTTCTTCGACATTCAAACGTAGTGTGGACCAACGCTCAGGTATAGCCGGATGAGCACATTGCAAAGTCCAGCCTCCGCGGGAATGCCGCAGACGCATAATTCCTCTACCCACGCTGCCGCTACTGGGTTTAATTACAACATCTCCGGTTTCCTCCATCAAGGTATGTATGGAGGAAAGGTTGCCTTGCAATGTTTTGGGGAGGTGGATGCGTAGCAAAGGGTCTTCCTGCAGAATTGCATGTATATGGTCTTTGTGGAAACGGTTTTGTTCATTAAAAATATAGAATCCCTTTTGTACAAGTTTGTTGATATCTCTAGCATTTTCATTTTGCCGATAGAGAGTCCGATTGTGGATGACCGGCGGCAACGGAAGAGTCATCTGCCGATACTCGTTGCCGTGTTTAACAAAAGCCCGGCATGTTCCGGTCGCTATATGAATATCCTCCAGACGAAGAAAGCAGGGGATGAGCTCGTAGCTTAACCCGGCGTCCTCGTAATTGGCGATAGATTCATATCGCGTCCTCATGGCGGGAATGCCCCGGTAGGTTGCCGGGTTGAGCATGACGCCGACATGCAACATGAGTATGTCCGCCCTCCTTGTAGTCACTCCAACTGATCATACTGTGATTCTAGTCCATCATATGTATCAAAGATCGGCCAGGCATGGACGCTAGCCTTGCGGTAAGCCCAAAGTTAGAAGCGAGGCACCTTTCAGGGAGGCAGACGATATGATACAAGATGATTGTTGAAGAGTGTTGGAATAGGGTCAGAAAGTAGGTGAGGTGATGCAGAGGCCGAAGGTAGCAGTCGTTACACCGGGCTCCTTTGTTATACCTTCGCCCCGCAGCAGTTCTGTGGAGCGGGTAATTGCCCACATGGTACCGCTGGCTAGTCATGAGCTCCAAGCGCAGATCTATGGTATAAAGGGAGCAGAGGCACCGAATCATGGCGATGTCGACGGAATTCCCTGCATGCGTTATAAGCGGGGAGCAGGTTATATTTCTGAGGTGATTGCTGATTTAAAGAGATGGTTACCAGCGGTAGTAGATGTACACAACCGCCCGGCAGTTGCGTATGCAATTCGCGAGGCTTTACCCGATAGTCGGGTTGTGCTGACTTTGCATTCGACCACGTTCATCCGGGAGCCCCACCTCAAACGGGAGGAGATGGGTAGGCTGCTGGCATCGATGGATCGCATTATCGTAAACAGTGCGTATTTGGGGGCAATCGTAGCTTCTGACTGTCCCGACGCGGTCAGGGAACGCATCGTCATAAACAAGCTGGGTATCCATCCTGGCGATTTCCTGCCAAGATGGACTCCTGCAGCAGAAGCGGCCAGATCGGCGCGATTGGACGATTTCGGCTGGTCAGGCCGTCAAATCGTGTTATTCACGGGCAGACTGATGCCAGGAAAAGGCGTTCACCGACTGCTCAAGGCCTTGCGGCATGTCGTCCGCGCCTGCCCGGACGTACTGCTGCTCATTGCAGGTAGTGCCTATTACGGGCATGACCGCCTCACGCCGTACACGGCGTCGTTGCATCGGCAGATGCGTAAACTAAGGTTGGGGAAGCATGTGCAATTCCTAGACTATGTTCCGCATCCAGCATTGGCCTCGCTATATCAGCTAGCCGATGTGACCGTTGTTCCTTCAGTGAAGGATGAGGCCTTCGGGCTGGTCAATCTGGAAGCCATGGCAGCAGGAGTGCCTGTGGTCGCTTCACGAATCGGCGGTATTCCAGAGGTTGTACAACACGGCGAGACAGGCTGGCTTGTGTATCCGTCTCACGGTGAGCAGGAAATGGCCGATGCCATCATCAGGCTGCTCCAGCAACCTGGTTTGCGACGACGGATGGGAGAAGCCGGACTTGGCGAGGTACGAAGACGATTTTTATGGCAGCACTCAGCACAACGCTGGGCACAAATCATAACGGACTGCGCAACGGAGTGACGTAGGCGCTGTTACGCGCATAGGCTATCTTATAGGCATTAGCCATGATTTCCAGCCGGGTGAATGAAGCGGGGCGACCGCTGGTTCACTCCTGTGCCAAAGGAGCGATCACCATGAACCATCGTACGAACCATAGCCCTAAGGATAAAAGAACAGCGCGGCGTAACCTTTCCAATGCAGTTCCCTCACCCCGTGTTAACAAGGAGAAAGTGGCTTCGACTTCCGGCAGTCATAGACTGAGCCAGCGCGGGACGGCAACGGTCCCTGCCCCCGTAGAGAAGGATACCTCGGTTCAAGCTATAGAGGAAGCGGCATGGAAGAAGCATAAGCTTCCCAAAACGCTAGAGGAAGCGATGCAGATGAATCGAGCATCTGTACTGCTGTTGTCTGTGCCTGAGTCAGATACGGAATACAGGACGGATAACGACATACCGTCTATTACGACGGAAGGTCAGGCAGAGCAAGATTCGTTACTGGATTGTTCCATAACCAGTATTCACATTGCGGAAGGAAGACACCGCCCAAAGCAGCGCGTGGTCTTGCCTAAGCAAGATATCGATCTAGCTTTCGATACGGAGAAAGAATTAGACTTGAATGCCATTCACGACGGATCAGCGACCGGTGACGAGGCTTCTGACGATCATATAGCTTCATCTCAATATGGGAGCATTTCTTTTCACCTCCCCGCACGAGCGGATAGGGGCGAAGTGAGCGTTGTATTTGAGAAGCCTTTTATAGATACACAATATGTAATCACTGCCAATGCGAGTATACCGGGAGTGCTGGTATCCGTCACACAACGTCAGAGGTATTCAGCAGTACTTACTGTGGAACGCATACACTCAGGTCCGATATGTGAAGGGTTGGTCCTTTGGATTGCGATGGGGCAATAATAAGAAGCTAGGAATATAAGTTGCCAATAATCAACTTCATACTAGAAAAAGGCGTCCCATAGTGGGACGCCGTATACATAAGAGGGAAGGGGGAAAATTTATAATATCGGGGAAATTTGTATTATTTCACTTATCTCACACCTACAGCGTCAAAAGACTTAATAGCAGAGGTTACCGCTATTGAATTTTCACCATAACTATCTTTGGCCGCTTGGATAACAGCGGCACGCGCGGTGGAGAAGTTAGACGTGGAAGTCAGATAATTGGTGAAGGCATTATAATAAATATATACGGCTGCATCACGTCCGATTCCATCTACCTTGACACCATGGAAGGTGCCTCCTTGTGCCAGTAGATAGTAGGCTTTATTAATAATGCCGCTATTAATATGGGCTCCACCATAATCCTCGTTGTTAGGATCAGGATAGAGATTGCTGTAGTGATCGACTTGACCGTATTTGACAGGATCGGAAAGGGAGCGAATGGCGTCGCCCTTAATATTAGGGGTATAAGCGACTTTGCCGAAATCCCAATTGGTACGCTCAATGTCGTTGCCTATAATATCTGAGATGGCTTCACTTAATGCACCAGATTCAGCGAAATACACGAGCCCTGATGAATGCTCGGTCACACCGTGTGTCAGCTCATGGGCAACAATTTCAAGATCGCTGCTAAAAGGGGCAAATAGCGTGCCGTCTCCGTCTCCGTAAAGCATATGAGTGCCGCCCCAGTGGGCATTATTGTAGTTCTTTGCGCCGTAATGGACTGCCGAAGCGATGGCCATGCCATGCCCGTCAATGCTGTCGCGTCCAAATCTATCCTTGTAATAATCGTAAGTGCGGATAGCGTAAGCGTGGGCATCCACCGCAGCCGGATCTTCCCATACGTTATCGGAATCTGTATACAGGGTGCCGGGGAGCGTCTCGGTGTTGTGGACGTTATAAGTTAGGATTCCTTTACCACGAGTCGTATCCTTTAGTTGGTACTTCTTGCCCGAAGCTGTTGTTTCAAATGTTTTGGTATCACCGAATACACCGCGCCCTGTGCCGATCACTTCGTTAAGGATGTCATACTTGAATACGATTTTTCCATCATTAGCGTCAATAAAGTAACGTGTGCGCAGCAGAGTGGGCTGTAAAGTATTAACTTCGGTTACATAGACTAGACGTGTTGAGTCTCCATCGGGATAGATGTACAGTTCTGCTTTAGGGTCCACACTTGGTTCCAGATTGGCAATTTTGGGGATAGAGGATGCAGGCGCTACCACTTCCAATTTACTGTTCTCCAGTTCAGTTGCTTTATCCAAATCCAAGGAGTCCTTATCAAAAGAGATTGATAATTCATTGTTAGATGCTTTTTCGTAAGTGTCTTTACTTACACTACTTGTATCCTCGTAAGGTTCAGGAACGATTTGGACGGAGGAAGAGAGAGATTGAACCCGTATAGCTGCATCTTCATATGCGGTATATACAGCCTCAGTAGCACTGATTTTAGGAGTTGTATTTTCTTTAGCATCGGCTTGTTGATCTTCTGAAATGACTGCTCCCAAATAAGAGGTGATTTGACCAGACTTGTTTACATGGATGGTCTGTTCGGCTCCAAATACGGGGATTCCGTCTACGTATTGTTTTAACCGATAGTGCATTGTACCAAATTTGTCACTGGTGCGATCCACGATACGAAATTGCTCATGGACATTGGTGCCGCTGTTGGTATTGTCCAGACTTATTAATGTTTTCTGTTGTCGATTTAAAAAGCTCCAGATCAGATTGTCGCCTGTTACCGTTGAAGGAGATTTCCAGTTGACCGTTTGGAATGTTGGCGTAAACTGAGTCGGAGCGGAAACAGAATTTTCAGCTGCGGAGGTCCCCGGTGCTATAGATCCTAATAACATAGCTCCTCCTAGAAGTGAAACCCATACTTTTTTCAATTCATACTCACTCTCCCTAATTAATGTTGGGGTAAAAACACCCTGTTTGCAGAAGCCTTGCGTTATATATGTAAGTCTTGTTGCTCCTTTGAAACGTGAAGAGGCTGGATAAAAATTACCTTTTGTAAAATATTAAGGTTTATTTTTTTGCAATTTCAACGTCTCGGCTCTGATATTAGCACAGAGGTTGTCGAACGAGAAGGTTAATTTTACAAAATACCCCAAAATGAATCTTTAGTCCCTCATTTACTGTTTATTTGTCTTATTTAGTCGAAAATGATCGAAGGGACCCGATGAACAAGAAAAGGGCGCCCCTTTGAGGGGACGCCATAAATAAGGGGGGAAGGGGCGCAGACTTGTACACTGCACCCCTATTTTTTCGTCCATTGTATGAGCCAGGGCCAAGTGACAGTTGCACAACGGCAAAGGTCTATGGACGGGATATGAGGATTATAGCGTATATGATTTAGTTTACGCCTACAGCGTCGAAAGATTTGGCAGCTGCAGTTGCTTCTGCCGAGTTCGCACCGTACAGATCTTTTGCCGCTTGGATCACAGCAGCGCGTGCGTTGGAGAAGTCGGAAGAAGAAGTCAGGTAGTTCGTAAAGGCACTATAGTAAATTTGGACCGCTGCATCGCGGCCAATTCCATTTACAGTTACACCATGGAAAGTACCACCTTGTGCCAACAGATAGTAGGCTTTATTGATAATGCCGCTGTTCGTATGAACGCCACCGTTATCGGAGCTGCCTGTATACAAGTTGGAATAGTGATCTGGTTGATCATACAGTGTAGGATTGGACATAGAGCGAAGGGCATCGCCTGCAATGTTTGGCGTATAAATATCATCACCTACAAGCCAGTTTTTACGCTGAATGTCATTGCCGATGACGTCCGAGAAAGCTTCATTCAATGCACCGGACTCTCCGTAATATTCCAAATTCGAAGTATACTCTGTGACACCGTGCGTAAGTTCATGACCTACCACATCGGGGTCCCCGCTGAATGCGATAAATGTGCTACCGTCCCCGTCTCCATAAGTCATTTGGGAGCCATTCCAGAAGGCGTTGTTGTAGCGGCTACCGTAATGGACTGTCGAACGGAGTTGCAGCCCGCGTCCGTCAATGCTGTTGCGTCCGAATTTGGCCTTATAGTAATCATATGTTTTGGCAGCATATGCATGGGCATCCACGCCGGCTGGATCATTCCATACATTATCGGCATCGGTCAGAATGGTACCTGGGATGCTTTGACGGTTGGAGGCCGTGTAGGTCACAACCCCGTTACCGCGTGTGGTATCTTTTAACTGGTAACTACTGCCGGAAGCAGTTGTGGTGAATGATTTGGTATCACCAAGCACACCTTTACCTGTGCCTGTCGCTTCATTAATGATGTCATACTGGAATACAATGCTGCCATCATTGGCATCAATAATGTAGCGAGTACGCAGTGGGGCAGGTTCTAAAACATTGACTTCTGTTACATAAACCAGCTGCAGGTCCTCCCCTTTAGGATAGAAGTACAGATCGGCTTTAGGATCTACTTCTGGCTGCAGATTAGCGATTTTGGCAATGGAACTTTTTTCTGCCTCCACCGCTTCAATTTTGCTATCTTTCAGGGCAGATGCTTTATCAAGACTCAGCTCGTCCTTATCAGTAGATAGCGTTTTTTCGTTGTTAGCTGCTTCCGCGTAAGTGTCTTTGCTTACACTGCTTTGTTCCTCAACATCTTTAGAAATCGTATCGTCGGAGGTAGGGAGGGCTTCAATCCGTGCAGCTGCTTCTTTATATGCAGTGTAGACTGCTTCAGAAGCGCTGATTTTTGGAGTTGTACCTTGCGTAGCTTCAGCTTGCTGATCCTCAGTAACCACCGCTCCTAAGTAAGAGGTGACCTCACCAGATTTGCCCACATGAATAGTCTGTTCAGCTCCATATACGGGAATCCCGTTTACATACTGTTTCAGCCGATAATGGCTCACACCGGACTTGTCGCTTGTGCGATCAACGATTCGGAATTGTTCACGTACACTAGAGTCGTCCGCACCCAGTAACGATTTCTTTTGCCGATTCAAATAGCTCCATACAATGTCGTCCCCGGATACCGAGGAAGGGGCTTTCCATTGCTCGGCGTGAAAGGTCGGTGTAAGCTGAGTTGGCCCCGAAACGGAACTCTCCGCTGATGCACCAGACGCGACAGACCCTAATAACATAGCTCCTCCAAGAAGCGAAACCCATACTTTTTTCATTAAAAATTCACTCTCCTCGATTAATGTCAGGATGAATCATCCTGTCTTGAATAAGGCATTGCGCCATTTATGTAGGTCGTGTTGTCGTCTGGAATAGAAGAAAATGGAACATGAAGAGAAATACCGAAGTGTTTTTCATGAAGCGAACGTGAAAAGAGGGTACTGCAATATGAAGCATGTAGCCTAAAAAGGTGACAAACTCCTCCTTTCCTGTCGTATATAAAGAAAGTAGAATAATGGTGGATAATGGAAAAATGTTGCCTTATGCAAAAATAACAAATGTTGATTTTTTGAACTCCCATCATCTGGCTCTGATATTAGCACAGAGAATGACGGACGAGAAGATCTATGTCACAAATTTATCCAAAATGATTCTTTAGACCCTAATAACTCATTTATTTAATAGGATTAATAAGTTTTGTAAAATAAAGTCGAAAATTGCTGTGTCGAAAAGACTCCACGATTGCCGTTACACACGGCTTTTGGACCGCATAGGTTATGTTGAACTGTCCTAATCATGCTGTCCATCTATACAGCAGGAAGGGAGGTGAGACGGGAGCATGAAGAAGCAGGGAAGAGCTGGATACAAGATCAAACGGAGGCGGCATTCGGGCGCTTACTATCATTCTAAGATGTGGCTGCCGTTACGAATGCCGAACATGCATAAGAATCCGGTAGCCCCTGCCATGAGGGAGGTACTCGACACGGAGAGGGGGGCACAGATCGGCGAAGAGCGACCATCTGAACCGTCATCGGTGGGAAAGTTTTTCATATCTGTCATTATCCCGGCCATGAATGAGCAAAAAACAATCGGAGCTGTGATTCGCGAAGCGCGCCGTGTCCATCCACATACAGAGGTTATCGTCGTTGAGAACGGATCACACGATAGAACGGCGAAGGTGGCAGCAGCGGCGGGAGCTCGTGTACTTTCTTTCCCGGAACCGCTCGGACATGATGTTGGCCGTCGTATTGGAGCGGAGGCGGCATCCGGACAGATCCTGCTTTTCCTGGATGGGGATATCGTCATTCCCTGCGTTAGACTCCGGCCGTTTATACACGCCATATGTGCAGGGGCGGATGTGGTGCTGAATGATTACCATGGACCTGTGAATCGTACGCCCGTACATCCTGTAGTGGAGGCAAAGCATGTATTGAATGTCTTGTCGAATCGTGCTGATTTAGGGGGAGCATCTATGACTGGCATTCCACACGCCATAAGTCAAAAGGCTCTAAAGAAAATAGGACTAAAGTCCTTGGATAAACCTCCTTTATTTCAAGCTATGTCCATCGCCTCCGGGTTACGAGTGGTGACTGTATATGGAATAGCTGTCGGTAAAATAAATGCGACACGTAAAAAACAGAACGGCAAGGACCCGCTGGCAGATGTAATTGTTCAGGATCATCTGGATGCCATTGCCTGGCTTACATCGCGTCTGGGAACGCGTGCGGGATATACGGATTTGGGGCGCAAACGGATCAGAGACGAGGTGAAACTGTGAGTAGACAGTATCGCAGAGGGAAGCGTGAAGAACCGAGCTGGGGGATCAGACGTGTTCAGCGAAAACGAGGAACGACGACTTCAATGCATAGCCGTAGGGTGAGAAAACCCACACCTCGGGCGAAAGGAATGACCGAAGTGACTCCGCCTGTGGAACGCGAAGTTCCGGTAGATATTGTATTACAGGGAACGGCAGCGGCCGTGGTCAGCGCCTGTAATGAAGAGTCAACGATTGACCGGGTACTGGGCGAGCTGGAAAAACTTCCTCTTACGGATATCATTGTCGTATTGAACGGCTGCACGGACGGCACGCGCTCCACCGTAGCCAAACATCATCCCAGTGTGACTCTCGTCAACGTGCCGGATCGACTGGGGCATGATGTTGGCCGTGCAGTAGGCGCGCGTATGACGCAGGCTGATATTGTGCTGTTTGTGGACGGAGATTTGCCGATTCCAGCATCTGATTTGTTGCCTTTTCTCCACGCGGTGGATCAGGGAACGGATGTTGCGCTTAATGATCTGGGCAGACATTTGCCGCCCTATGCCCAGCAGGACAGCGTGACACGGTGCAAAGCATTCCTGAATCGCGTACTGCGCAGGCCGGATCTGGGAGCAAGCTCATTGACTGCCGTACCGCATGCATTATCTCGGCGTTTACTGGATCAGCTTGGCTCAGCCGTGCTTGCCGTACCGCCAAAAGCCCACGCCATGGCAATTCTGCATGGCATGATCGTGGCGGCAGTACATGCTGTCGATGTCATTAAAACAAACCGTAAGCGGACCTTCAATGTTGGCAAAGGGAACGCTATGGAACAGTTGATCGTCGGTGATCATGTAGAGGCACTGACGGCGGTGTTTCAGGTAGCCGGGTATTCCCCGCTCGGGCCTGTTCCAACACGGGTAGACGTTGCCAAAGGGAGGAATGCACAATGAGTCTGACGAGCATCATTATTCCGACTTATAACGGCCTGCATCTGTTAAAGCCGTGCATTGAGGCGATTCGGACACATACGATAGATGTACCGTATGAAATCATTGTTGTGGACAACGCTTCGAATGACGGAACGGATGATTTTTGCGCATCCGAGCGGCTGATCAGCATACGTCTTCCTGAAAACAGAGGCTTTCCAGCAGCATGTAATATGGGGCTCCGGCTGGCTTTGGGTGACCAGTTCGTTATTTTAAACAATGATGTGATGGTTACGCGGGGATGGCTATCGAATATGTTAGCCGCATTGCAGAGCGAAAGCATAGTGGGATTGGTGGGACCGGTGACGAATTACGTCAGCGGTATTCAGCAGATACACGGACTAGAAGGAGATTTGGCCAGTTGTCTGAGATATGCGGAGCAGAATAATGCAAGTAATCCCTCCAGATGGCAGGAGGTCAAACGGTTGGTTGGATTTTGTTTGTTGTTCCGGCGCGATCTGATGGAACGGATCGGATTACTGGATGAACGGTTCAGCCCCGGACATTATGAGGATGACGATTATTGTCTACGCGCACGCGTGCATGGCTACAAGCTGCTCATGTGCAACGACTGTTTTGTCTATCACGAGGGGAATGCGAGCTTCTCACGCTCGGAAACTTCCTGGATGGAAGAGCTGATCGAGCGGAACTATCGTTTGTTTATAGAGAAATGGAGTATAGATCCCAGAATGTTCATCGAAACTGGAAACGCTGGGGTTGTATGCACTGAACATGCTGTCGAAGGAGGAAGGAAGATATGAAAGGGGTTATTCTCGCAGGAGGAACCGGATCGCGCCTTCATCCGTTGACTACATTACTCAACAAGCATCTGCTTCCGGTCGGCAAGTATCCCATGATCGTATATGGTATCGAGAGGCTGCGACAGGCGGGGATCACCGATATGCTTATTATTATTGGTAAACAATCGGCCGGACTGTATACCGATTTTTTGGGCAGTGGCAGCGATTATGGTGTCCAACTGACATACCGGATTCAAGAAAAGGCGGGCGGCATTGCAGAAGCACTCGAACTGGCAAGAAGCTATATGCAGGCAGAAGAGAAATTCACTGTTTTGTTAGGTGATAATTTGTTCAAGGAAGACTTGGGACCTGTGATCGAACGGTTCAAGCAACAGCCCCCGGGGAGCGCCAGAGTGTTGTTGAAAAAGGTGGCAGATGCTCGTCGTTACGGGGTACCCGTATTTGATCCTGAGCGCCCGGAGAGCATTACGCGGATTGAAGAAAAGCCGCAGCATCCCCAATCCAAATATTGCGTTACGGGTATCTATATGTACGATACCGCCGTGTTCGATAAGATCCGGCAAATTACACCTTCGGCACGCGGTGAGCTTGAGATCACGGATGTTAACAACTGTTATGCCGCTGAAGGCAAGCTGGAATATGATATTTTACGGCGCTATTGGAGCGACGCAGGAACCTTCGATTCCCTTCAGGAAGCTGGGGTGAAAATGAAAGGACTTCTACCCTAATTTCAATGAAACACCATCCGGCCGGGCCAGGCATATAGTATGGGCATAATGCCACCCGGAGGAGTGAACGGCATGAAACGCCTGAATATGCAAAGGAAACACAGCAAGCGGCTCGGAAAGAAAGGCTATTGGTCAGGATATAAAAGGGGCCAGGAGCAAGGCAACAGGTTGGGCCAGGCTTCGTTCGGCAAGGTTTTTGAAGGCGTCAGTATTATCATTCCGTCCTGCAATCAGCTTCAACAGCTCCGTGCATGCATTCACCGTATTGAGGAGAATACGAGCCATCCTCACGAAATTATTGTGGTGGACTGCGGCTCGACGGACGGGACATCCACCTATTTGCTCCGTAAAAGCATCGCTGTGCGTTATGCGCTGTTAAAAAAGGATGTTCAAATGATAGGTAGCCTGAATCAGGGGCTGATGATGGCAAAAGGCACAACTATTGTGGTACTGGATCAAAACTCCATGGTGACCCCCGGCTGGTTGGATCGGTTGTTAGGGTGTTTATACAGCGATCCGCGTATTGGTGTTGTCGGGCCTGTAACGAATGGTCCATTCGAAGAACAGCAGATTGAGGTTCCTTATATGAACGAAAGTGGGGCACGTCAATTTGCCATGACCTACAATATGCCCAACCCGGATGCATGGCGAGAGACCGAAAGCTTAGCCGGATTTTGTTTATTGCTGCACAGAGAGACACTGGAAAAAACGGGCTACTGGGACGAAGGCTGCCACAGTACTCAGGAAGCCCATGCAGATTGGCTACTGCGTGTGCGTTTGTTGGGGATACGTATGGCAATTGCCGGCGATGCTTTTATCCATTATGAGGAAAGAGATCGGGATACGGTGTATGGTTTTCCTCAAACGACCGAAAAAAGCGGTTCAATGGAGGAAAGCAGCCGGAACCGATCCTTTTTTGTACAAAAGTGGGGGGACGCGGATAAGCTGTTCCGCAACCTGAAATTCAGTACAGCGGAGACGGACGGCCAGATATCAACAGGTAAGGAAACACACGTATCAGCGGCAAGCTTTTATCCCATCGGAGCGGTTGTTCAGGGACCGTCTGGAGCAGTATTTCGGTTAGAGCCGGGAAGAAGGCGGTATCTGCATGGAGTCAGTGCTGCGAAAGGTGAAAATGTGCGCCCTGTTAGAGTGTCTCAGCTGGATTTGTTGGTGCTTCCCTTGGTAGGGAAGCCGGAGGCCACAGTTTCCGGCAGCATTGATGCACCTGTAGCTGAGCCGCCAGAGGAACCTATTCCTGTACTGGCGGCTCCCGATCTGGAGAACATGTCCATGCTGCCCACACTTCATATCCCGGCTCAACGTAAGCGATGGATCGAGTTACTGTATGCTGAAGGTGGGCAACTGTACCAAATCGGCAACGGCTGGAAAAGACCGTTTCTTACCCTCTACGCTGTGATGAGCTGGCGGGCTGAGGACTATCCAATTCAATTTTTGTCCTCCGAAGAATTGTCGGCATTGACGGAGAAGCAGCCTATTATTGCTCCACCGGTGCTGCGAGGACATTTGTAATGATTAATAGGCTTTTTTTAGGCGAACCGACTACTCGCTGCGGCATACGCTGTAGTAGCGGAAAGCCCGTAGTTATTTCGTGCGTTCCGCAAGGCGGAACACATAAAGGAGGGGCTTATGCATAACGAGTTAGATGATTTGCTGATCCATATTTCGCACTCGCAGCAGCAGATGTCGAGGCTGCTGGATGCGGAACGGCAGGTGGTCGTGCGCATGGCACAGATCATACATGAACTGCCGGATGAGGAGCCGCGATTTGATGGAATTCCGGGCATTCTCGATAGTTCGGGACAGGTAAACAAAAGTATTGTTGCCTATTTGAACGGTATTGCCGACCTTCAGGAAGCCATGGCTGAAATGCTTGTTCGTGTGGTGAAGGAGACGGCATACCCGGAAGAGGAGTAGTGTAACAACCGAAGGTAGGGAGTGAACACATGAGTAGGGAAAAAGCAATGATTCACATGCTGGACGCAGCTTCCAAGATGCAGCGGAATGTGTCTATGATTTTGGAGGCCAAGGCGGTCGAAGCTGAAAAAATGCGTAATTGGACGCTGAACCATCTGGCGCCTTCCGCATTTGAAACCGATGAAGAGCAGTTGGGACGGCCTTTGGAAATTCATGAGCAGATGGTGGAAATGCTGGAGGGATTGACCCGGCTTCAGACTGGACTGTGCAGCAACCTTAAAGCATTGCTGGATCAGGATGAGCAGCAGGGTGGCGGTATGGAAGGGATGATGGGAGGAATGGGCTCGGGGGATATGAACTAATGAGCATGAGGCGTGAACGTGAGATCAAGCTGGATATGATGGAGTCTATTGCTGCCAGCCAGCACGCCGTTGCTCGGATGCTGACCAGTCTTGCGGACTTGACGCCCCATGTGGATATGTCGGCTTCCCGTTTGGAAGAGACCATCCGTCTACTCAGCAACTATCAGGGAAAAATCACGCAAATGCTGGCGGGTATTCCATTAAGACGACAGGTATATGGGAAACCGACTAAGCCGTGGCTCCATGTGCCTGTTCAGAAAAATGAAACCACCACGAGAAAGCAAAGGAGGAATGAAAATGAGTACAAGGTGGGAACGCGCCACTCGGGACAAAGCCCGCAAAAGACGTAAAGATGCCCGGCGTTCCAGCATGCGGAGATTAAAACGGAGAAGAAGACGTCTCCTTGCTCTAAGACGCCGTAAAAGAGGACTTCGTTCTGCACGTAGAAGACATCCTCTTTTGCGGCGGCGGAAAAAACCTCAAGCTAACCCGGCGGCAACCCCTTCTGCGGAGAATCCACAGCCCGGGACTGTTGTATTGGAGCATGATCCGCAGGCATTTCAGCAGGGATATGATGCAGCTTACAACGAGGGTTTCAATTCAGGCTTTGCCAAAGGTTATGAAGATGGACACCAGCTCGCTTACAAAGCTCAGTAAACTGTGCAAATCATCTATTACTGTTCTCCCCCGAAGCTAACAGCTTTGGGGTTATTTGCGGTTCGGCAGTTGGACGGGCAAACGCCAATTTTGTCCGGGCAGTGGCAGTCGTCCATGATGCGTTTGACCCCTCCGCATATAGTTTAGGAGTGACAGAAGTTTATCCTACAACAGGACAGGGTGAAGGATGTGAACGATCAACAAAGCGGAAATGAACGCGAAGCGTACCGATGCGGCTATCGGGAAGGACGCAGAATGGGCGGTTGCGCGGCTGCTCTGTCACAGGTCGTGGCAATACAGCCTGCTGTTCGTCATTTGAAAGTGTTATATATTCCGCAAGGTTTCGCAGCTATAGACACAGGTGTGCAAGAGGCATTAGGCCAAATATGCAGCTCATGCGCCATCGGTACGCCTGCTACGATGCTAGCTGACGCCGAGGCTCAACGTCCAGACCTCGTGCTGGTCATGAACGGGCTGCATGTTTTTCCGGCGGATCATCTGGAGCAGGTACAGCAAATACGAGCCCTTGGCATTCGGACGGCCATATGGTTTGTAGATGATCCTTACTTTACGGAGGATACGGCGTTGATCTGTCAATCCTACGATGTCGTATTTACGCACGAAATTTCTTGCCTGCCGTTTTATCGCGATCAGGGAGTAACGAGGGTCCACTATTTGCCGCTGGCTGCGTCAACTCGTATCTTTTATCCCCGGCGGGTAGAGCGGGAACATCAGCATGATATTTGCTTCATTGGAAATGCCTTCTGGAACCGTGTGAAGCTGTTCGACTACCTTGCTCCCTTCTTGGCGGACAAAAGAGTGCTGATCGTGGGTGGGCACTGGGATCGGCTGACCCGGCGGGATGTGCTGGAACGCTTTATCCGTCCAGGTTTTATGGAGCCGGAAGAGACCGCTCAATATTATAACGGCTCCAAAATTGTCATCAATATGCACCGCCCGACAGACCCTGGACTGGATAATCGGAATACACACCAGCTTTCAGCGGAGTCCATCAATCCTCGGACATACGAAATTTCTGCTTGCGGCACGCTTCAAATGACGGATATTCGGAAGGATCTGAGCCGTTATTACCGACCAGGCTATGACATTGAAACCTTCTCTGGAGCAGAGGAGCTGAAAGTGAAGCTGGACTACTATCTCAAGCATGACTGGGAACGCGAACGCATGGCCTGGCGCGCATTGTACACGACTATGCAAAAGCATATGTACTCCAATCGCATGGAAGAACTGCTGGACAAGGCGATGGCCTAAAGTAAACACCATAAACAGTGAGGAGTGAAAGTGATGACGATATCTACGACAGGACCGTATGACCCGGCTGTTCACCAGACGGCGGCAGCCTCCTGGGAAAGGGGGAGAATTGCGGGAGTGCATGACGGATACGACGAAGGATATCTGCGCGGACGTGCTAACGCAATGGTTGGGCGGATGAAAGCAGTTTTCCCTTTTCGACAAATCCATGTACTGTATGTCGTCTCCGGCAAAGGCCTTCCGTATTCTCCGCTGGATGAGGCGGTCATTACCACGTTGCAAAGCATGACGGCTCAGGTTACCGTAACAGACCCACGTCAGCCGGTAGGAGATATTGCCGCTCAGCTCCGTCCGAATCTGATGCTGGCACTGGATGGAATGGATCTTCCATTGGAACAGGTTACTGCGGTACGCCAGTTGGGCATCCCCACCGCCATCTGGCTAACGGACGATCCATATTACACCGACACGACGACCAAAATCGTTACGAATTATGATTATGTGTTCACATTAGAAATGAACTGCCTGGAGCTGTACCGTCAGTTGGGTTGCACGTCTGTGCACTATTTGCCCTTTGGGGCATTTCTGACTCACTATTTCCCACTCAGCTCGCCCGCTTCGGTACGACGTGAGATTGGGTTTACAGGCTCAGCCTACTGGAACCGCATCTATTTCTTCAATCCGATTATGCCTCAGCTCATGGCCCGTAATATTAAAATCAACGGAATCTGGTGGGATCGTCTCCCGGATTATCAGTCGTATGGTGACAAAATTGAGCTGGGTCGCTGGATGTCTCCGGTCGAGACCAATGATTCGTATAACGGCAGCAAAATCGTAATTAATCTTCATCGTTCCCATCAGGATGATTCGGTGAACAACAACTCACTGAAAATTCCGGGGGCTTCGCCCAACCCGCGCACGTTTGAAATTTCTGCCAGTGGCACGTTGCAACTGACAGATACAAGAGATGATCTGGCTCGTTTTTACAAGCCGGGGGAAGAGATAGAGACCTACAGCTCTCAGCAGGAACTGCTGGAGAAGGTTGAGTTTTATTTGACGCATGAAAAAGAACGCCATGAGATTGCCCTGCGTGCTCTGGAACGAACCCTGCGGGAGCACACCTATGGTCACCGGATTGACCAACTGTTGTCGGTCATATTTCCATAAGGTGATTCACACGTCCGATGGTTGCTATTTTAAAGGAGGTGAACTCCGATCAAGCCGAAAATGATGCTATTCAGCCATGTTAGCAACGTCCGCAGTATTACGGGGGCAGAGAAGCTGCTATTGCAATTTTGTCTAGACATGCGTACGTACTTCGATTGTATTCTCGTAACGCCTGGTGAAGGGCGGCTGACCTCAATGGCCCGCAAGCGCGGAATCACCGTTCTGACACAGAACCTGTTCATGCTACATGGCATGTATACCCCATATGAGGGATTGGCGCAAGATGCGGAGAATTTGCGGACCCATGTGGCGTATGCACCGTTGTTCCAGATGCTTCGGCATGCTCGACCTGATGTGGTGCTGGTCAATACCTGTGTGAACGTCATGCCTGCAATGGCTGCCCAAGAGCTTAATATTCCAGTGATCTGGAAAATAACCGAGGTCATTAACCAGAATGCGCATACGCCAGTTTCTGTTTCTATCATTGAGCGCTATAGCCAATGGGTCATCGGCATTTCGCAAGCTGTAATGCGTCCTTTGCATAGTGGTGGACTGACACGTCCGCATACGGTGTTGTCTCCCTGCCGGGATATGGATATGCCGTCTCCCAAAGAGCATGTGCTGGAACGGAAAAGAAAGCGTGAAAAACTGGGGCTGCGGGATTTTCATATTTGCATTGGTTATATTTCTTCCTTTATCTACGAAGCCAAAGGGCTGTTACCTTTTGTCCAAATGGCTCTAAAGCTGTGCGAAACCAATTCGCGTTGTCGTTTCTGGATCATCGGCAGCTCGGTGGACTCGGAATATTACGTAAAATGTGTCTCTTTAATCCGCCAATCTCGTTATAGCCGCCGCTTCCAGTTCAATTCATTCGAGGAATCCGTGTCAACGGCCTATAGCGCAATGGATATTGTTGTGATCCCAAGTATGGTGGAGGAAGGCTTTGGCCTGACCGCCCTGGAAGGGCTAGTTTACGGTAAGCCCGTGGTAGCCTTTGCGCAGGGTGGACTTGTGGAATTGATGGAGGCGACCGGAAATACAGATTTTTTGGTAGAGCCGGGCAACAGCGACATGCTGGCGCAAAAAGTGGGCTATCTGCTCGATCATCCCGAGGAAGTGGAACGGATTGGTGTGCGTAACAACAGTGCGGCTACACGTGTATACGGACCTGATTCCTACCGAAGCAGTTTGCACCTCATGGTCAGTCAATGGGTATGTCATCATCCGCATTGGTTCCCGTTGATTCAGCAGCCAGGTGGACCTGTATGGACGAGGGAAGGCGAGGGACTGCGCCAGGTCACTGCTATACCGGAGGGATATACCAGCACGATTCGAGAATTTCCCGAATCGGTGGTGTGTCAACTGCCTGTGCTGGGTCTGCCGCCAATCGAATATGCAGCCATTCAGGGCTTGCCACAACCACCATCCCCTTTACCTGAGTCACCGCCCGAATTGCTCCGCGGCAAGCGTAGTGTTCGGGCGAGATGGCCAAAGGGCCGCAAGCGTACCAGATTGCGGAATCGCAGGTATAAAAGAAGCGGTGGCAAGAGTCGCCTCAAGAAAATTCACGGGTCCCCGTTGTCGAAGGGACTTTATCCGAAAACCAAGTCCAGACAGAAGCTCAAGCGGAAATTCAAGCACCGGTCACGACGGCACAACGCGCACAAGCAGAAGCGAGTCACACTCAAGGCTGGACAGCATACAAAACAACGGTCCGGGTGAATCTACGCCGGACCGTTGAGATGAACGTTAATCTGGAGCACAGCCAGTCTGCTGGATGGCTATCATTCATTGAACGCTACAATTCAATGAAACAATGACAGCAAAGGTGGGTTCCAAAACCATGAAAATATTGACCGTGCTCGGCACAAGACCGGAAATTATACGGCTCAGCCTGATCATTCCGAAGCTGGACCGCCATGCAGATGAACATGTGCTTGTGCATACGGGCCAAAATTACACCGAAAGCCTGAGCGGGCAGTTCTTTCGCGAGCTGGGACTGCGTGCCCCGGATTATGTACTTCAGGAGAAAGCGGGGACACTGGGCAAACAGTTGTCCGTCATGTACTCGCAGATGGAGGATATTTTAAACAAGGAACGCCCTGATCATGTGTTATTGCTTGGTGATACGAACAGCGCCTTATGTGCTTTGCTTGCGGAACGTATGGGTTACCCGGTCGTGCATATGGAGGCGGGGAACCGCTGTTATGATCTGGATGTGCCGGAGGAGAAGAATCGGCGTGTCATTGATGCAATATCTAGCATTAATATGCCTTATACGGAGCAAAGCAAGCAGCACCTACTACGCGAAGGCTTTCCAAGTCAACGAATTATACTGACTGGAAATCCGATCTACGAAGTGATGCAGCATTATAAGAAAGAGGTATCGGGCAGTGGAATTTTGAAAAAGTTGGGACTGTCGCCGGGAGAATATTTCCTGGTTACTGCCCACAGAGCTGAAAATGTGGACCATCCACCGCATTTGCTGGCTATTTTAGATGGTCTTAACCGGGTAGCCCAGCAGTTCGGGCAGCGGGTCATTTGCAGTATTCATCCCCGCACTGCCGCCCGAATCGCAAGCCATCCGCCGATCCAGCTTGACCCGCTAGTGGAATTTCACGAACCGTTCGGTTTTTTTGACTTCGTTCTGCTGGAGCGGCATGCCCGCTGCGCTTTGACGGACAGTGGTACCGTACAGGAAGAATGCTGTGTCATGGGGGTACCGACGGTTACGATGCGCCGGACGACCGAACGGCCGGAAACGGTAGATTGCGGCAGCAATATCGTGTCTGGTCTTGATGGCGAGGTTATAGCAAACGCGGTAGCCATAATGACCGGGATGACCCATAAGTGGCAATGTCCTGCGGGCTATCTGGCGGAAGATGTGTCGGATAAGGTAGTTAAATTTCTGCTTGGAGGGAAACGGCATGTTTGAAAACCAACGTATCTTGGTTACCGGCGGTACCGGCTCCTGGGGGCATGAGCTGGTTGCCCAGTTACTGCCGCGTAACCCCAAAGAGGTCATTATCTTTTCACGTGGAGAATCCAGTCAGGTTGCAATGAACAGGCAGTTTGAGGATGAACGACTCAGCTTCTGTATTGGAGATATTCGGGATAAGGATGCGCTGACTACCGCTTGTCAAGGAGTGGACTATGTATTTCATTTGGCAGCGCTCAAGCACGTTCCCGTCTGTGAGGATCAGCCCTATGAGGCACTCAAAACCAATGTCGTAGGCACCCAAAACGTGATCGAGGCCGCTGTTGCCAATCAGGTAAAGAAAGTCATTTATATATCGACTGACAAGGCCGCAAATCCGTCTAATTTTTACGGCATGACGAAGGCGATTGGAGAAAAACTGATTGTTTACGCCAATCTGCTGAATAGCGATACACGTTTCGTGACGGTGCGCGGCGGTAATGTTTTGGGCACAAACGGAAGCGTGGTGCATCTGTTCCAAAGCCAGATTCGCCAAAAGGGTAAGGTTTCGATCACAGATATGAACATGACCCGCTTCTTCCTGACACTGCGTGATGCGATCAGTCTCCTGTTCAAAGCCTCGGTGGAAAGTGTCGGCGGGGAAATTTTTATTATGACCATGCCAACCTGCCGTATTGTGGACTTGGCTGAGGTGCTCATTGAGGATTCAGGTGTGGAAAACGTAGAAATTGTAGAAAAAGGTGTACGTCCCGGCGAGAAAATTCATGAAATTCTGATGAGTGACTTTGAAAGCCTGACGACGGTAGTCTATGACGAGCAATATTTGGTCATTCTCCCAACGCTGAATATTCCTCAATTAAAGGACCGCTATACTCAGTGCCCTCCCGTGTCATTCAGCAGCTTTAGTTCGGAGTTTAATTTGATGTCGAAAGAGGAGATTCGCAGCATTCTCCAAAGCGGGGGGTTCATCAAATGAAGCTGCTTATTTTGGGCGGTAACGGCATGGCGGGCCATGTTCTGGTTAAGTATTTCCAAAACCAGAGCGGGTATAACGTGTTCTACACCACCCGTGATCCCGAAAATAAAGGCGGTTTGCTGCTGGATGTAAAGGACAGCTTTATGGTGGAGCAGCTGGTACGGAGTGTACGGCCAGACGTTATTATTAACGCGGTAGGCGTACTGAATCAGCATGCCGGGGAGGATCAGATTGCAGCATACCAAATCAATGGATTGCTGCCACATCTTCTCCGGCGGACAGCGGACAGTATCGGTGCCCGATTGATTCATATCAGCACGGATTGCGTATTCGAAGGAAATCGGGTACCTGGTTTATATAAGGAGACGGATCAACCCGATGGGACAAGTGCCTATGCTTTGACGAAAATACTCGGAGAAGTAAAAGCCGCAGGGCATCTGACCATCCGTACCTCCATTATCGGGCCGGAAATTCGGCCGGGAGGCATTGGTCTGCTGCACTGGTTCTTGCAACAGAGCGGAGACGTTAACGGGTATCGTCGGGTCTTTTGGAACGGGGTTACGACGCTGGAATTAGCGAAGGCGATACAGGTGCAGATGAATGAGCCGCTGAACGGACTCATTCATCTGGTTCACCCTGAACCGATCAGCAAACATGATTTGCTGCTGCTGTTCAAAGACATCTGGAATAGGGAGGATATTCGGATCGTGCCGAAAGATGAGCCGGTGCAGGACCGGACGCTTCGTTCTACCCGGGCCGATCTGCACTACGATGTTCCTCACTACAGCATCATGCTGAAGGAGCTGCTGGAATGGACGGAAGCACAGCGGAACAACGTCGGCCTGTCATAGTCATTACTGGAGCGGCGGGCTATACCGGGATGCATGCCTGCCGCCATTTTGCAAAGCTCGGCTGGGAGGTAGCGGCGCTGACTCGTACTGCCGCTTCCGTCTCAGAACTGATCTTACTGGCTCGCGATGATGAAAATAACAGCCCAGAGGCGGAGACCCGTAGCTGTATTACTCCTTATGTGTGTGACTTGCTCGACAAGAAACGTCTAGGCGAAGTAATTAGAGAGATTGCTCCGGATTATGTGCTTCACCTGGGTGGTAAAAATTCCGTCCCTGAATCTTGGCAGAGTCCCCTGCTATACATGGAATCTAATGTACTGTCCACTCTGTATCTGCTCGATGTACTGCGACCTTTTCCCAAGGCCAGAATTGTCGTGGCGGGTTCTCGGCTAAAGACGGCTTTGCAGGCTCCGTATCATCCAACGCATCCATACAGCCTTAGCAAAAGCCTTCAAGAGGCAGTCGCGCTCTCGTGGGGCGCGCTGTTCGAACAATCCGTTATGCTGGCAGAGCCTTGCAACTTGATCGGTCCGGGTCCATCTACCGGATTTTGTGCATTACTCGCGGGGTATATCGTTCAGACGGAACGTCTGGAGGGGCAGTCCATAACTGAAACTGCCCCGTTCCGGGTATCTTCCCGACATGCGCAACGTGATTTCCTCGACGTTCGTGATGCCGTTCGCGCATACGGTGTGCTATTGGAACAGGGTGTGCCAGGCCGAGTTTACTCGGTCTGCACAGGCCGCATTGTGGAACTGGGCAATATCGTGGAACGTATGGTTGCGCTGGCTAAAACATCTATCCCCATACAATGGGGGGATGTGGAAGAGTCAGCATCCACCGAGGCATACCGTGCGAAAGAGCTGGAGGACATGGGCTGGAAGCCGACCATACAGCTGGGGCAATCTCTGGAGGATATGATTCAATACCGCCGAGCTGGAAAGGAAGGAACGATATGAGACCGAAAGTAACGATCGTCATTCCCTTTTATAACTGTGCATATGTGGATCAGGCTTTGCAAAGTGCACTAGAGCAAACTTATGGGCCCCTCGAGATTATTGTCGTCGATGATGGGTCCACGGAACATGTTGATATGCTTCAAGCCTATCTTCCGTATATACATTATTTGGGTAAATCCAACGGTGGAACAGCCAGCGCCCTGAATCATGGTATCCGGCATGCCAGCGGCGAATATATTGCGTGGCTCAGCTCCGACGATACCTATCATAGGGACAAAATTAATAATCAGGTTTCTTTTATGGTGGAAAACGGTGCGTACATCTCCCATACCAATTTCAACTTCATCAATCAATACAGCCAAGTCACAAGCTATCAGGCAGCCGCCGTATTTCCGTCTATGACGGAGTTTTACCGTTTTTTTCAGCAAGGAAATCCGGTTAATGGATGCACGGTTATGTTTAAAAGGGAGCTGTTTGAACATATTGGTTTGTTTGATGAACTGCTGCCGTACACACATGATCTGGATATGTGGTACCGAGTGATGCTGGCGGGATATCCATTTCCTTTTCTGAACGAGTCCTTGGTTAACTACCGCTGGCATGATGAAATGGGAACCAAAAAACATTGGCCCGCTGTGGAGCGGGAGTACAACATAACCCAAGCACGTTATCGAGATCGCTTCAGTCAGGTGTTGAGCGGTTTATCCTCATGAAGCCGAAAGTCTGTCAGGGGGGATTGATATGGTAGATACGGGGATTGTTATGCCACTGTACAAACAGGATATCGGCTATCTGCAAGCTGCGATCTCATCCGTACTAGCCCAGAGCTACAGGGCATTTCGCTTCATCATTGTTATTGACGGAGCGCCGGAAATGGTAGGGCCGGCGCTCAACGCAGCAATGGGGGACCCGCGCGTTCAGTTGGTTACACTCCCTCAGAACAAAGGAGTATCCCATGCCCTTAACCGGGGATTCGACGAGTTGTTTAAAGATCCTGCGATCATGTATGTGACCTGGGTATCCAGCGACAATGTTTATAATTCATCCTTTATCGAACGATTACGGTGGGAGCTGGAGCAGGGGCCAGATTCGCTCGGGCTTGTGTTCTCCACCTTCCGCCAGGTTGACGCATGTGGGAACCCGTTGTATGACGAGCAGCATCAACAAGCTCTGATCCGGTATCAAAGCCAGCCGCATCATGAATTATTGAACGCCAGTATTGTCGGGGTTTCATTTATGTACAAAAGTAAATATGCCCGTCAAATCGGCAGCTATCGGCTGCAACCAGTTGAGGATTATGATTACTGGCTGCGGCTGACCGAGACGTGCAGCATGAAATTCATCCCGGAGATCCTGATGGATTACCGGGTGAATTCCACATTTAGTGTATCGGCCGGCTTGCACAGCCAGAAGGAGCACCGACGCTGGCGGCGCGCATTCCAAATCGCCAAGCATGAGGCGAGAGCACGTCGGGGCATCCCACTTGAAATGACAATTTTAATGCCTGTCACGGATATGGCTCAAGCTGAGTCATTGCTGGATAATCTGCTGGAGCAGCACTACAGCAATTGCGTGGTACGGTTGCTGGATTTAACGCCAGAACAGGGAGCCGCCGCTTTCCTGTCGATGATGCTCGATCCTCGGTTAATCGTAACGCCACGTCAGCATTATTCGGTCCAGGAAGCACTGGTTCAGGCTATTGGTGAAACAACGACCCGCTTTGTTGTATGCTTCGGTGTCAAACCTTATATTGCCGTGACGGATTTGCTGTATCTGACAGATTTGTTGCGCCCATTACAGGATACACATGCCTTTTCCTACTATACAGATGACCACTCAACCATCGGCAGCGGCCGAGGGGTTCAGTCCGTACCGCCGGAATGGAATTACGTGTATTACACCCACAGATTGCATCAGGCTCTGGAGCAGGGCCGTTTTTAGCTGACAGGAGACAGCGCCGGAATTGTGGTCAGCTCCGACTGCAGAACACGATGCTCCTGTACAACATTGCCAAACTGGTCCAGTCCAAAGTTGGAGAGCACAACATTGGAAGGTGCAGCGGAGACTACGTTGTATTGAACCTCATAGGCAAGTACCCCTTGTATAAAGAAGGTACGTCGGGCAATGGAGTTTGCAGGTACGTTAATCGATGTCACGTACAAGGGGATCTTGGTATCCGGTACAAGCGAGAAAAAAATTTGGATGGTCACGGTTGCTGCATTCACTGTATCCTCGTTGACCAAATTTACAACGACATTGGAGCAGGCAGTACCAAAATCTCTAGTGTTGGTCATATATCCGGTTGTAAAAGCCAATCGAATCATCCTCTCAAAAAAAAGAATATTGGAAAACCCCTGAAGGGATGCTTCTATACTATGAATCTATTGAAAAGAAAGCTTGTATGGTTGTCTGTAGACTGTGCTGAAAAAAGTACATTTTAATAGAAATATTTCAGGCATGTCCATTTATATAATGAAGGGAATGCTCGCGATGCCTTTGAATTTTCAGGTGACACCTAGCGGCTTGCCCAAATTTGAACCCAGTGTCGCCGTTAATTTGTTGAACCCGAATATTGTTGTGGCTGTCGCTGTTGACTTTAGTAGCGGGCCTCCGCTAATTGGACTGTATCGTTCATTGGATGCTGGAGCGAACTGGGCGGATTCTTTACTGCCAATTCCACCGGGATATACAGGAGCCGAGGCAGGAATGGTAGCCTATCTGTTCCCGAATATTTTCATCATATCGGCACATGTGTTTCCGGGAAATGAGAATGGGGCTGTCGTGATCTATCGCTCTACGGACGATGGGGCCACCTTTTCCCCCCCGGTGGTCATTAATCCCGGTTATGGTGATTACATTAATAATGACTGGACTAATATTACGACGGATAACGCTGGGGCAAGTCCCTATCTTGGGCATGTCTATGTCACGTATAACCGCCAATATAATGTGGATTTTAATGCTCAATCTGCGGCGTTCTACCAGCGTTCCACCGATGGAGGACTAACTTGGGATCGACCGTTATTGCTTTCGAATATCCAATCTTCCACAGAACGACCTGAGCCTGCGGTCGACAAATATGGAAGTGTCTATGTCAGTTGGATTCGTACGGGTCCGCAAACACCGGCTTTTTTTATTCGGCGCTCCTTTAATGGAGGGGCTACCTTTAGCGGGGATATTCTCGTGTCCAATATAACGCTGGTGCCCAATCCTTTGCCCGTTCCCGGTTATGACTTTCGGGTATTGAATTTCCCCAGCTTGGCTGCGGATTGCTCGGGAGTGCCTTCTACAACGAATACGTTATATGCCGTTTGGCAGGACTTTGGTCAGGGATACAGCAATATTTTGTTGTCCAAATCAAGCGATTTTGGCGGTACCTGGAGTGCTCCGATCATTGTGACAGACAGCCCGCCTGGCTCGCAAAATTTCTTTCCTGCGATTTCGGTGTCGCCTAAGACGGGACTGGTCGTTGTCGTGTACTATACTAATCGCTTGGACGGCTTTAATCTGGATGTGTTCGCCGCCCAATCGTCAGATGGAGGCAACACCTTTACGAACAGCCGTCTCACGACGACCTCCTTTAATCCGAATGTCGGTGGAGGCGAATCAGAGCTGATCGGCGACTATATTGATGTCGCCATTGTACCGCCGAATAGCTACATTTCCGTCTGGACGGATACGCGCACAGGCAGTTTGACAATTTTTGCTGGTGTACCGGGAGGGGGGTCCTGATGCCGAACGTACAGCTTACGCCTAACGGAAGGCTGGCGCAGGAACCGAGTGTAGCTTTCAACCTGCTCGACGGTACCATTGTGTCTGCGGCTATCGATTTTACGACAGGGCCGCCGTTGACGGCGGTATACCGTTCAGGTAACGGCGGTGTCTCCTTTACACAGCAGATTTTACCGCTACCAGCCGGCTATGTAGGGGCGGAATCCCATAGCGTCAGCTACGGTTTTCCCAACTTGTTTGTCATAGCCTGTCACGTATTTACTGCAGACGGCTTGAGCGGTACCATCGCTACCTATGTATCCAGAGATAACGGTAATACATTTGATCCACCCGTGATTGCCCAGCGAGGATATGGGACATTTGTCAACAATGTTGAGGTCAGCGTGAAATTCGATACTTCTCAGGTTAGCTCCTATACCGGAAACATCTATTTATGTTATACGCATCAGTACAATCCTGACTTTTTTGGCGGATCAGTAATGTTTTTCCAGCGTTCGCAGGATGGAGGAATCACTTGGGATACACCCGTGGTGCTCACCGCTGGCTCCAATCAGATCACGCGGGGGGAAATCACCGTGAGCATTACAGGGGTGATTTATGTCGGCTACATTGTGACTAATCCGGTTAACCAATATCAGGTCATTGTGTCCTTCAATGGGGGGACAGCATTCAGCTCTTCGCTGCCTGTATCTTCTGTTGTCCCGGTTCCGAGTCCGTTGCCCGTGCCCGGGTTTGGCTTCAATGTGCTGCCGATGGCCAACATTGCCGTGGATCGCTCTACTAGCCCGAATCAGGGAACACTTTATGCGGTCTGGCAGGATAATCGGGCAGGGTATGCGGATGTGCTGCTCGCCCGGTCGGTGGATGGTGGATTAAGCTGGACTGCGCCGCAATCTGTGACAGGGGCCAGTGCAGGGGCACAGCATTTTTTCCCGGCTATTGATGTTTCGCCTGTGACAGGCGTGATTAAGATCGTATATTATACCAATCAAATAACGACCTCTTTATTAGACGTATTTGTGGCCGAATCAACGAACGGAGGGAATACATTTACGAACCTCAGAATAACAGACAGCTCCTTTAATCCTAACGGGATTAGTCCGGTTCCAGTCGTTACGATCGGTAATTTTATTGATGTAACGATCGTGCCGAATAATGGATTTTTTGCGGTCTGGACAGATGCGTTATCGGGTTTCCAGCAAATTTACGGAAGTAACGGAATGTAGCTCAGCGTACGAGACAGAGGAGGTGAGGCTGTTTTGAAAATTTTGTTGGCTACGTACTGGCCGATTCCTCATTTGGGTGGCGTATGGCCCTTTATGCTGCAAATTAAACGGAGGCTGGAGCAACTGGGTCACACCGTAGACTTGATGGGGAACGGACCGGATACACCTAAATACCATATTGTTTTTGAAGATAGAGAGCTGCTGAAGGATCAACTGCTGCCCCTGCTGCATACGAAGCTGAATGAATCGGCTGTCCCTGTATTACATTTGGATTCATGGGTGCAGACGGTCGAAAAGGATCGATACTGTATGGAGCTGGCAGCGGCGTATTTCGGGGTTGAGCAGTATGATGTGATTCATACGCAAGATGTTATAGCCACGCGTGCTCTAAGTCGGGTCAAACGCAAAGACAGCGCGTTGGTAGCGAATATTCATGGCTCGCTGGCTCGTGAAGTCATGATGGCTCTGGAGCGGGATCATGAGGAGGGTTACCGCGAGACGCTGATGTGGAAATATTATTGGGCGCTGGAGCATTATGGCGCTATATCCGCGGATATTACCATTACGTCTACAGAATGGATGAAGCAGACGCTGGTGCGTGAGTTCGAAGTGCCTGAGCAGCAGATTGCCACTTTCCAATATGGCTTAGACACCGAGCACTTCTGGGAAATCCATGCCAAGGGAACAGACATGACACGACCTGAGGGGAAAAAAGTTATAATTTGTCCTTCACGGCTGGTCTATATCAAAGGGCTGCATTATTTAATGAGCGCTCTTGGCCTGCTGAAAGCAAGTCGTACGGATTGGGTTTGCTGGATTGTCGGGGAGGGAGATAAAAGGGAAGAGCTTCAAACACAGGCGAAGGAGCTAGGGCTGGAGGAAGACGTGGTTTTTCTGGGGCATCGTGAAGATGTACCTGCTCTTTTACAACTGGCGGACCTTTTTGTCCATCCGAGCATACAGGACAATCAGCCGTTTTCGGTCATGGAGGCGCAGATTTTGGGGCTTCCGGCAGTGGTATCGGATGCGGGCGGACTGCCGGAAATGGTGAAGCATGAACACACCGGACTGGTCTCCCCGGTTGGCGATGTGGAGGCACTTGCAGCTCATTTACAGCATTTGCTGGCTCAGGATGAAGTGCGGATAGCTATGGGAAAACGTGCCAAAGCATGGGGGACCGCGCATTGGTCTCTGGATGTTATGATTGAGCGACTCGTGAATATTTATGGGCAAGCGCTGAATCAAGTACGTTGAGTACGTTGATTCAACAGTTAGGAGGCAGAGCATGACTTTTCCTGTCGTTGGAGACTTGTACAACCGTATTTTTGAAATCCAGCAGTCGCACCCGGATCTGAAGGTCGATTACGCAATATGGAACCGAATTAACACCTCGTTGCCGGAAGAATATAAGCTGCCGGATGCTGACATTTTGGAACGTCTGAAACAATCCGCACCATGAGGGCACAGACCATATAAAAAGGCAGGTCGGGCTTAAAACTCCCACCTGCCTTTAGTTTATTTTAGCTCATTCTCCATCCAGTTTTTCGTCAATCTTCATAAACTGAGCCTCGAATTATGAGCGGGCCCGTAACAACAGCACGACGGTCAGCTGATTGTACGGTCAAGCAGTATACATAAGGCTCTGCCTGTTCCCCCGTTTCCTCATAGCTTAACTCGGCAAATCCCTCCTGATAACAGGAATCCTGCAACCAATCCAGCATAGGTCCCCGCTCATCGTGGCGACGCAATCGAATGTCCAGCTCCCCGATATCCCAGTTGAGCAGCGGATTTTCCCATGCCAAAGAGACTTCAATGACAATACGTCCTTCAGATTCACTTGCAGGAATGATTAATGTAGAGAGCACGCTCTCCTGTTCGGTGACCTGAAAAGGCAGTGCATATGTGCCTGGCTCAGCTTTGTTTTGTACTGAATATTTCAACATACCTTCTTCCTCCTCTGCCCGTTCATCAGGGTGTCACGGTAAAATGACTGGCTGTACGCTTAGCGACAATGTTCCCGTTTTCCAAAAATTCAGCCAGGATAAACAGCGTTTCCGGATTGTAAATACTCGTTACCACTCGCAGGTAAAAAGGATTTTGGGCGGTCTCCATATCCTTGAGTTCTAGCACGGAGCCAGCTTCGGGAGAAGGGTTCAATCGAAGGAGCTGCCGTCGGAAAACGCCACTGTCATTTCCCATTTCCAGCAACACATCGACGGCTCTCTTTTCACGATTGAAAAAGGTCACATGGCAGCTTTGTATATGGGCGCTGTGGTAAGCGAGATGGTGATCGACGGTTAAAAGAAACACGGACATATGATGATGCCTCCTTGAATTCCGTTAGGTTACCAGCCTTAATATGATATGAAAAATAGCCGGGATTGGACTGGATAGTTGTACGCCTCTTTGACAAAAAGCGCATCGGTGTCCAACCCTTTTCGCCGTGCTGTGCATGTAATGTAGAGTGGAACAAACTACGGCCTGAAGTCCCTTTTCGACTACAGAAGAAGGGCCAAGCAGGATCTGAGGGAAGGGTCGTATTAAAAAAGGAGGCACGGCTATGAGACTCGCACAGCTGGCAGGGGAATATGAAGCGGTCTTCAGTCTGGGACAAAACTGTACACCTGCCATTCAATTGGAAAAGAACCGTTTGCGGCCGTTTGCCGGGGTACTGGATTGGATGATGTCTGACACGCTGTCCGATGTGAACCGCTTGCTTGAAAATCGGTTTGCCGGATTTATGGATTTGCCCAATTTAAGTGTCGTTGGTACGAGCCAACTGAATTATATGGTCAGAGATATCGCTTATAATGTGATCTCGGTACATGATTTTCCGCAGGAACGCAATACATCCTCAGATCTGGTGACCTATCCCGAGTTCAAGGAAAAGATAGACCGTCGTATTGAACGTTTTTTTGCAAAAACACAGACAGCGAAGCGCAGCTTGTTCGTCCGTATGCTGGGAACCTACGAAGAAGTAGAGGAACTGGAACGTATTTTGTCGGGCATGGTAGCGAATGAATTTCGTTTGTTGGTGGTGAATTGTTCCGGCGTAACGGAGTTGACGGAGGTGGATTGGCAGCTTCCGCATGTATGCGCGGTGGAAATGCCTTTTGCCGATGTATGGAATTACAAGAGTGATCCGCACTGGCGTACTCTTTTTAAAGGGATGACCTTGTCTTCGGAAAGGGGAGGGCGTCGTGCTTGAGCGGTTACAGGGGGAATATGATGCTGTATTCAGTCTGGGTGGACATTGCTTGCCTTCCATTCAGCTGGATAAAAACGGACTGCGTCCATATGCGGGGCCGCTGGACTGGATGATTTCCGGTAACTTGTCCCAGATCAGTCGCTTGCTGGAATCCCGTTTTGACGGTTTTATGGATGTTGAGAGTCTGCGTGTCACGGGGCACGATTACGGCGAGCATAACTTCATGGTCGAGGATGCATCCTATGGGATTACAGCGGCACACCATTTTCCGGTTAGCGAGAATACATCGGAGCAGCTGACTTCCTATCCTGCATTCAAAACGACGCTTGATCGCCGCATCGCACGTCTACTGGATCAATTCACGCTTGCGTCCCGTCTGCTACTGGTTCGTCTCGGGGGCAGTCGGGAGCAAGCGGTGGAACTACATGATGTGTTATTACAGAGGATTACACATGATTTTCGCTTGTTATACGTGGATTATACAGGGACTGATGGTGTGACGGAGCTGGACTGGGGGTTGGAGCGGCTGGTTTCAGTGGAGCTGCCACCTGAGGATATATGGAACGGTCAGGATGAGATGTGGAGTTATATGCTGGAAAACGTGAGACTGCATGTCTGAGGTGCTGAGATTCTAGAGACACATTATAGATTGTCTTCGGACTGTGCTTGTGCCTGCGCCAAGCTATAGGGAGTCGCATAACATGATGCGAAGGGAAGTCATATGCTTCGGTTCAAAAGGAGGGTGAGCTAGTGAAGGCTTTGGTCACCGGGGGAGCCGGATTTATTGGTTCTCAGCTGGTACGTGCGCTTGCTGATTCGGGCATCAGAGTGCATGTGCTGGATAATCTGACGACCGGGAATATTGCAAATGTGGACCCGCGCGCGGTCATGCATATTGCGGATATTCGCAGCTCTGAAGCTAGGACGCTGCTGATTCGGGAAAGCCCGGATATTGTGTTTCACTTGGCCGCACAGGCGGATGTGCAGCAATCCATCCATCGACCCGATGAGGACGCGGATGTGAATGTGCTGGGGACGATTCATTTATTGCAGGCTTGTCATGAAGCAGGTGTGTCGAAATTTATATTTGCGTCTACGTCCGGTGTATATGGAGAGCTGCAAAAGCAATGTATACAGGAAGATGATCCCGTGGAGCCCATTTCAGGCTACGGACTGTCCAAGCTGACCGCGGAATCGTATATTCGACTTTTTTATCGGCTGTACGGTATGAACTACACGATTTTGCGTTATGGAAATGTGTATGGTCCCGGTCAGGCCGCGAAGGGAGAGGGTGGTGTAGTCGCTCTCTTTATGGAGCGGCTGAAAAAAGGAAGCCCCTTGCTCATTCACGGTGATGGGACACAAACCCGAGACTTTGTGTACGTCAAGGATGTAGTTCGAGCGAATATGGCGGCTATCCATGCAGCGGACCAACGCACAGTACATGTAAGTACAGGACGAACGACGTCCATTAATCGACTGGCCTACGATTTACTAAAGCTGCATGGTTCGTCTGTCCGACCTGTATATTCACCAGCGCGAGCGGGAGACATTCACCATAGCTGTCTTAGTAACGCAGTCGCCAGACATTGGCTTCGTTGGGAACCGCTATACGGCATTTCTGCCGGTTTACAGGAAACGTATGTGAGCAGTATGGGCTCAGGCAAAGAAGGTATGTCGTGATAAAGAGCGCGCAACTCAAGAAAGAGACTGAGGAAACTCTCAGCCTCTTTTTCATTTGAATAGCAATTAGAAGTTCTCGCCAGCCAGCTTCAAGGCTTGATCTAGGACAGCTGCACCGTTTCCTCTACCATAAGCCAACGTGTCAATGACATCTACAGGGATACCATAGGGAACTGCAATTTCGGTTACTGCCTTTTTACGCATCCGCACTTGAGGTCCGAGCAAAATAGCAATCACAGAATCTGTAACGGCTTCTAGCTCTTCCTTGATGGTGCTTTCGGGGATGGCTTCGATGCTCAGCTCTATGGATCTTGCTGCTGCTTCTTTTTTCATTTTAGAAACCAAAATGGATGTGGACATACCCGCAGCACATGCCAAAATAATTTTTTTCATATTTGAGCGCCTCCAGACATTCATTTTTAGCTACTTATACTCTTCATCCAGATCAGCAATAAATGAGCGTTCCTTGATAGTGGCTTGATACCAGTAGCCGGATTTCTTCAAATGCCGACTTCGATCATTGTCCAGGTTAATTTCCACCAGTCCATAGCGATTTTTAAAAGCATTCATGGGAGAAACGTTGTCTGTAAAGGCCCACAGCATATAACCTGTACAGTTGGAGCCCGCTTCTACAGCTTGTAATGTGTAGTATAAGTGCTCAGTTATAAAGTCAATACGATAGTCGTCCTGAATGATGTGTTCCTCATTTTTGAAAACAGCTTCATTCTCAATGCCCATACCATTTTCTGCGACAAACCACTCGATATTGTGATATTCGTTCTTGATACGCATTCCCATATCGTAAATGATTTTCGGATAAATCTCCCAGCCCCGTGACTTGTTCATTCTTTTACCCGGAAGATCAAAATGCTCATAGTAGTAAGAGGGGTGGAAGGGGGTGTTTTCGTTCCACGCTTTACTCTGTGCTTTGACCCGATGGGGATAATAGAGATTGATCCCGACGTAGTCAACGGTATTGTACTTAATGACTGCCAGTTCTTCCGTTGTAGCTTCAAATGTAATATCATGCTTGCCCATGAGATCGAACAATTCTTGCGGGTATTCGCCTTTAATAAGCGGGTCCAGAAATACTCGATTGTAAAATAAATCATACACATGCGCCGCATACTGGTCATGAGGGGCGCTTGATCGGGCATAAGTGACTTCGGGATTCAGAATAACGCCTATTTTAGCCCCGTGCTGACTATAGTTTTTTGCTTTGAAAAGCTGTACGCACTTCGCGGTAGCCAGCGTTTTATTATAGTTCCATTGCATCCACTTCCGCGTATTTTGTTCATAGGGATAGCGAAGGGCATCCAGATAGACACGAGTCTGTACAACAATGGGCTCATTAAACGTAAACCAGTGCTTGACCCGATCGCCGTACCGTTCAAACACTTTTTCCGCATATTTTACAAACAGCTCCACGACATGCTTGGAAGACCAGCCCTCATATTTGTTCAGCAGGTAGGCGGGTACCTCATAGTGTTCCAGACAAATCATCGGCTCGACTCCGCTCGCAATCAGCTCATCAATGACCCGGCCCATATAATCCGCATACGTTTCATCCACCACTACATTCTCATAATCCGTTAAGAAGCGGGACCAATTAATAGAAGTACGATAATGGGTTAAACCAATCTCTTTCATCAGCGCAATATCTTCGGCATAGCGATTATAAAAGTCGGTTGCAACCGCGGGTCCATATCCATTGTGCCAGACATAGCGGTCATTTTTGTACCATTGGTCTAGGAATGAGTCCTGACCTTCTTTTTTACCGCTCCAGCCCTCCGTCTGCCAAGCGGAAGCCGCTGCACCCATGATGAAATTCGACGGAATTTGTATCGTATGTTTAGCCATGACATGTTTCTCCTTTTCATTGTATAAAGAATGCGTTTTCAATTAATTGATGTATTTCTATAGTAGCGCATTATTCAGTCGTTCGCTTGTTGGCAATTTTGACGAACGGGAAATAAATGATAATGGCTACCACAATACAAATGATCTGAGTTACGACGGCGCCAATGCTTCCACCTGTAGACAGGTAGGCATTAATAATAGGCGGAGTAGTCCATGGAACCATGACGACGGCTTTACCTGCAAATCCAAGCAACGTCGAGAAGTAACCAATCGTTCCTGTGATGAGCGGAGTAATAATGAAAGGGATAGCCATCAATGGATTCAACATAATCGGAAGTCCAAAAATGACAGGCTCATTAATATTAAACAGACCTGGGCCGAGCGAAAGCTTTGTTATTTCCTTCATATCTTCACGCTTGGAAGCGATCATAATACAAATCAAGAGGGCCAGCGTAATCCCTGAACCACCGATACTCATGTATACGTCCCAGAAAGGCATCGTAATAATGTTCGGAATGGGCAATCCTTGCTCATAAGCAGTCATGTTGACGGTAATCGCGCCAAGCAGCAGGGGTTCACGAATGGGCTTTACCATTTGGTTCCCGTGAATACCGATCACCCAGAAGATTTGCGCAACCAGCATCAGCACCAGTATACCTGGCAGTCCCTGTACTACGGTCTCCAGAGGTTTTTGCACCACATTATAGACAGCATCGTACAGATAGAGTCCCGTAAACTTATGAAAAAAGAATCCAAACATTGAGAAGACCGTCACCGTAATGATGGTTGGTATCAGTGCAGAAAAAGAAACGGCCACATTGCTGGGAACACTTTCAGGCATTTTGATTTTTAGCTTATCGGACTTGCCCAGTTTGCTGTATAGCTCAACGGATAGGATGCTTATGAAAATACCTAAAAACAAGCTCTTGGTATCCGTAAATTGACGGGCTATGACGTCTGTTACTTTTTGTATTTCACCGTTAACCATCAACTCTATCGTGGTTGGTGTCACAGAGATAAAACAGATTAAAGCAAGCAAACCGGGGAAGAGATTTTTCTCTCCATTAATTTTTCCTAGCTCCAGACCAATCATGAAAACAGCCAGAATGGTAAGGATATTCAAGCTGGCATAGTTAATGCTCGAGAAAATCGGTTTGTACTCAGCCAGGAATGAGAATGGCTTAAAATGGGCCAAACCATTGACCGGGTCCATGACCATATTGGAAATCAGCACAGCAAAGGCACCGACAATAATAACGGGCATCAATGTGATAAAAGCTGATTTGATCGCTATAATATATTTAAAATTGTTGATTGCATTTGCTACCGATGTGAGGCCGTCAACCAGTTTGTCTTTGAAAGCCATGGGATAGCGCCCCTCCCTCTACGATTTCGGTACGAATTGATCAATGCGTTCATACAGGTCTACAAACTCTAAGGCCATATCGCGAATGGTAATGGCATTCATCAAATGATCTTGAGCATGCACCATCATGACGGACATCTCTGTTTTTTCACCCGCTGCTTCCTTACGGATGATTCTGGTTTGAATTTTGTGGGAGGACACCAGTTCTTTTTTTGCTGAAGCTAATTCTTCTTTGGCTTCCCGAAATTTCCCCGCCTTTGCAAGCTCAATCGCCTCCATGGCCGAGCTGCGTGCATTCCCTGCGTATAATATAATTTGGAATACAATCTCTGTATCATCCATGTCCTCCATGTTCACGTCGTGCTCTGTAGATTCATCATTATTCACGTGATCTTCTCTCCTTTCAATGATCCCTTCGTATCGCTATTATAATTTGGAATCGCTTTCAACATAACGCACATTATTTCCTCTTCTTAACGGAAATAAATCGTTCTTCATACTCCTTATATTCAACAATTTTTATGCAACACTTCTATGAATTCTGTATACGATTTGCAGCGAATAAGCTGTTGGACAAGCTGTTCATTATTTAAAATATCAAGCAAAATATGATACATCGTCTGTAAATCTTCTGATTTAGTACGCTGTATGCAGAGCATACAAATAAACTGCACCGGCTTGCCATCCCAGTCGATAGCTTTTTGTAATGTACAGATGGCCCAAAACGTAGAATCTGCGAAAGGTTCCATCGGATGCGGGATCGCGACAAAGTTGCCAAATGAAGTGGGGGAAACGGCTTCACGCTCTATCACAGATTGCAGCAGGGGGCCTTTTACAAGATCTGCTTCGTGTATTTTTTCGGCTATAAATTCAAGCACTTGGAGTTTGTTCTCAAACTTCTGCTGAAGAAAGACCATTTTTTTTCGTACATACTGCACAGCAGGAAGTCTGGCCTCAGAAATGGCTTGTTCAATTTTAGTAATATCGGAACCGCCTAAAAATGTATTCACATGGATCATGGGGATTGAAATCGGTTCTGAAATGGGGATCGTGCTAATGACAAAGTCCAGTGTATCCAACGGCATTTGTTTCAGCTTATAAAATTCAGTGGTTCCCACGATATCTAACCTGGAACCGAAGACCGATTGAAGCTTGTAATACAGCAGCTTAGCACTGCCGAGTCCAGAAGCACATACGATCATACATCTTTTGGGCGCGTCCTCCATTTTCTTTCTTTCCATCGCGACTCCGATATGAATGGCTAAATACCCAATTTCATTTTCCTCAATGTGTATATGAAGCCGCTGCTTGATGACCTCCGCAGCAATGATACCTGCTTCAAAGGCAAGCGGGTAATTGGCTTTGATTTCATCCAGCATAGGATTACGCAAATTCATTCCGTATTGATAACGGTTGATCACCGGTTTGAGGTGAAGGCAAAATGCAATCAGCAATTCTTGATCGTTATGAATGTTCATCTTCAACTGCTGATCAATTTGGTCTAATATTTCGATAGTCAGTTCGTAGATATCTTTATCAATGATCTTTTTAATCTCCACTTCATCCATACGGGCACTAACGACGGTCCTTACACCCAACAGGTGAACAGCAATGTACGCAACTTCAACAAGTGGAAAGGAGTACTCCATGTTTTGTTCCAAGGCGGAAACGATCTCAGTGGCCACCCTAAACTCTTTTTGCGCTTCGATTTTTTTCATCTCTTGAGGATAATACGAGACATACCTTTCTTCGCGAATACGCTTACATGCTATAGCAATATGAATGACCAGATTGTTCAGGGCAATGTCCGACAGCTGAATATCATTGATCTCAATACGATCCAGAATCACTTCTCTTATGAATTCCATCTCTTCGTTAGAGATCAGAGGAGGGGGGGACATCTGCTGGTCGCCTATTTCATCTATCCTATTAAATATATAGTCGGAAATGCAATAACGCAGCCTGGCCTCATTACCTTTGACTCGAATACCATGATAGGGTCTATTCTCCAGGGAAAGTCCGTAAGTTGCCAATAACTTGCGTAGTTCTTTGAGGTCATTCTGTAAAGTAGATCGACTAACATACAGGATCTCGGCTAAATCATCAAGTTTAACATATGCATTGGTAAGCAACAGCTTTTTCATTAAAAAACGATTTCTGGCTTCAGAGGAATTCGCTAATGGATAGGGCACATTATTTTCATCATCCTTTAATTGCTTCAGCAGATGATGAAATGCTTGTTCGTCCCGAACCTCTAACTTGTAGCCCGTTCCTTTAAGGGATTTAACTGCTGCTCCATGCTTTGACAACAGCGCACCCAATTCCTTTAAATCTGTTCGTATCGTTCGAGAGGATACCTTCAATGCATTTGCCAAGTGTTCTCCTTTGACCATCTGTTCAGCAACTAATATACGAAGAATATCAAAAATACGCACAACGAGCCCCCTTTCTTAGCTGTTCTGATGAACAGTATACAACGGTTAGAGCGTAACCAAAAGAAGGATTGACAACAGCGTGAATCCTAGATGATCTTGACACATTAGCAGATTCAGAGATATAGTAGACACAATAAGTCTTTGATTGAGGTGTAGTTATGAAATTTACAAAAGCTACAAATTATGCGCTGCACACCATGCTCATGCTCGTTGCTGATTCGTCGGTTAAGCCGGTAGGTGTTCAGCAATTGGCCGAATCCCAAAATGTTTCACCAACTTATCTTTCAAAAATTTTGACGAGGCTTGTGAAGGCCGGAATGATCGAATCCGTTTCTGGAGCCAATGGAGGCTATCGCCTATCCCGTCATAAAGATGATATTACCTTTTTGGATATTATCCATGCCATTGAAGGTACGAATTCTTTGTTTGAATGTGATTTTGTCCACGGATCTGAGTGCCTGATTCAAGCTGTAATGAGGGAAGCAGAGGAGAAAATGGAACGACATCTAAAAAATACGAAATTGGTCGATTTGGCGCAAAAGCAAACACAAGTTTAAAAGTAAGCAACTTTAGATAGAAAGAGGGTGGTTGCCAATTATGTAAAGCGTTTTTTTTGTTTTAATTACAGATATAATAAGTCTTTAATATCTTTTAAAAGGAGTTGAGTGTTATGCTGTACGATTGCGCTATTATTGGTGGAGGGCCCGCCGGATTGAATGCAGCCCTCGTGCTGGGCAGGGCAAGGAGAAGTGTGGCTTTGATTGATAATAATCGGCCCAGAAATGCGGTTACGCATGCGTCGCATGGTTTTATTACGAGAGACGGCGTAACGCCAGCCGAGTTCCGCCGTGTAGCTTATGAGGAAGTGCTGCGTTATCCGTCTGTCCATCATTTGCAAACCGAGGTTGTTTCGATTATGAAAAAAGAATCTGGATTTGAGGTGCTTGATTCATCAGGCCTTCGCGTTCAAGCGCGAAAATTGATATTAGCGACGGGTGTAAAGGAAACATTCCCCGAGATCGAAGGTTTTTATCCGTTATACGGGAAAAGTTTATTTAATTGCCCTTATTGCGACGGCTGGGAGTTGCGGGATCAACCACTTGTCCTCGTCTCTGAATCGGCGGCTATATTTCATACAGCCAAACTACTCCTTAACTGGAGTAAGGATTTGATCGTCTGTACGAACGGTCATGCATCCCTGTCGGACGAGCAAAAAGAACGGCTTCAATCCAAGGGAATTGTGGTAATGGAGCAACCTGTTTCAGCGTTCATCGGTCACAATGGGCAGCTGGAGCATGTGCGCTTTACGGATGGCACTCAAGTCCCGAGGGTCGGCGGCTTCGTGACTCCCCAGTTTGTACAAAGTGCACCGTTTGGAGAACATTTGGGCTGTGAAAGAACGGAGTCGGGCGGGATCAAGACGGATGAAGCGGGGAGAACCTCCATACCTGGTATATATGCTGCTGGGGATTCATCGTACTTCATGCCTTCTCAGTTGATTTTTGCCGCTGCTGACGGCAGTCGAACCGCTGCGAGCGTAAATATGGATTTGACAGAGGAAGATTTCAACGAATGACGAGAAATTGGAATATCCTATATGGAATCCGATGATAGAAAAGGCCGCCAACACGGCGGCTTTATTCTAAAATCATAGAGAGAGCAAGCAATAATAAACCAATGATCATAGGTCATTTTAAGGCTAAACAAGATCTTCTTTCAATAACCTCTGTATTCACAAGAACCTGAGTATGATGCCCCTGATGATTGTTAAGCCTCTCCATAAGCAAGTTTACAGCAGTTCGGGCCAAAATATCCTTTTTCACATGAATGGTTGTGAGTTCCGGGCTAATGACCTTGGCTTCATGAATATTATCAAATCCCATGATGGAAATTTGTTCAGGCACTCGAATGTTCATCTCCTGAAACGTTTTAATGGCACTGATCGCCATATAATCATTTTCGCAAAATAGGGCCGAAGGTAGCTCATTCAATTCATGAATAGCTGTTTTAAATGCGTCCTGTGACATCACAAGCATGGGATGCATATCAAATGTAAGCCCATTTTCTATGGAAAGATTGTGCTCCTCTAAAGCTGCCATAAAACCTTCCTTTCGTTTTTTAAAGTTAAGAATTCTGGTACTGGATTGTACGTATCCTATCTTTCTGTGTCCTGACTGAATTAAATATTGGCCTGCCTGATAGCCACCAAGATAGTTGTTAATAGATACGAAACTGGCGTCGACGTGTTCAAAGTAGGTATCCAAAATCACGATATTGGAATGAATGGATTGTATAGAATGAATAATCTCGGAAGTTAAATTGGTGCCAAGCAGAAGTATGCCTGAAGAGGGCTGATCTTTTTCCAAAGCAGATAATTCTTCTTCGAGGCTATGGCTATCAAAAGACGAAAAAATCAAGGTGTTTCCATATTCTCTCACCTGATTGCTAATATGATGAATTAATTCATTGAAAAATGGAAGTGAATCATAATGCTCTGTTACGATGTCTGTATTTTTACAGGCCACAAAGCGAATCACATGATGATTTTTAATGACTTCCTTGCTTGTCTTCATGGTGCGTGGTTTATATCCATGCTCTTGGGCTATTTTTAGAATTTGCTCCTTGGTTTCTTCACTGACTCCGGGTTTGTTATTAAAAGCAAGAGAGACAGCAGATTTCGAAACACCTGCAAGCCTTGCAATATCATCAATTTTCAATGTGGAACCCCCTATTGAACTAAACTACATAAATTATATCATTACTCTACAAGAAAGTTTAGCTTATAAACTAAACTAAACTAAATAAATTAAAACAAAAAAATGTTGACCTTTTATCATTCGTAGTGTTAATATGCAAGTGTAAAGCGCTTTAATTTAGTTTATTTGCGAAATAATCATATAAATTAGTTGTTTATTTTAGTTTTTTGTTTATGGGAATTTGTGAATACAGCAAGAGAGGAACGGTGATTCATTTGAGTTTAAACATTGCTGAAAATCAAAGAAGTTTTACAAAAGAGGACAAACCTTTTTTTTATTTGGCAGATACGGTTTGGAGTGTATTTACCAACGCGACGATAGAGGAGTGGAGCGATTATCTTGACTATCGGAAGATGCAGGGTTTCAATGTGTTGCAAATCAACATGCTCCGACAATGGGACGCAAGTGAATCGGATCTGAATCTACAGCCGTTTGCATTACTGGAAAATGGGGATTTCGACTACTATACATTGAACGAAGCTTATTTTGACCGGGCAGAAATCATGTTGAAAATGGCTGTAGAGCGTGGATTTGTTCCGGCACTGGTTCTGTTGTGGTGTAACTATGTACCGGATACATGGGCTGAAATGTTCCAAAAGGGTAATAAAATGCCGTTTGAATGCGTTGAACCCTATGTAACGTACGTCGTAAACCGTTTTTCTCCATTTGATCCTATTTTTCTGATTAGCGGGGATAGTGATTTTCCGACCGAACGTGCCAATTCCTATTATTTAAAAGCACTGGAAATTGTACAACAATTAAGCCCTGCAAGCTTAACTACGCTGCATATTCAAGGGAGATTGAGAGAAATTCCTCCAGCCTTTGAGAAACACAAGGGTCTTGGATTCTATATGTATCAATCAGGACATAACTCCCAGTTTCAACATGTAGCCCATGAGATTGCTCAACATTTCTATCATAAGCCAGATATACGGCCTGTCATTAATGGGGAGCCATGTTATGAACAAATTAGTTACAGCCGCAATGTGTATGGCAGATACACTGCACTGGATGCCAGAAAAGCAGCATGGCAAAGCCTCCTTGCAGGCGGGGGAGCGGGAATTACCTACGGGGCGCATGGCATTTGGAGCTGGCACAAGAAAGGAAAGAAATTCGGCGTTGTAGAAGGGGAAGGATTCGATAGTCCCTATGATTGGAGAACGGCATTGCGATTTGAAGGTGCGTGGGATTATTCCTTTATTAAATATTTGTTTGAAATGTATAACCTTATTGGCATAAAGCCGCTAGATATTGTTTTAAACAAGACAGAGGAAATTAGAGCTGCGGGGAACGAGAATACCCTTATCTTGTATGTCCCGGTTAACACGAAGGTGCGACTAAGTATCAACGTGCAGGATTACAAGTTTACAACGATTGATTTAGCCGGGAAGCGGTTTGCCCAAACCGACGTGTCCGTCCAAAAGGATCAATCGGTGCTAGACATGCACAGCTTTGAAAGTGATGTTGTCATCATCGGAACGAAATAAAAACAGAGAAGAATGTGGATGGAGTGAAGCAACATGTGGAAAATCGGCGTTATTGGAACGGGATATTGGTCGGAAAAACATATAAAAGCATGGCAATTTATCTCGGATGCAGAAATCAAAGGATTTTGTGATCGAAATAAAGGCTTACTTTTTGAAAAAGCAGCTCAATTCCATATACCTACTGAATTGGGATAAGTGCCGTAATTGTCGCAGTTATTGCACATCCAGCTACTACGAATAGAAAAATAGAAAGCGCATCCAAGAAGGAGCGAACATGATGGATCATAAAAAAACAGCCAAAGAAGTATTGAGTGCCGTGGGCGGAAATGAAAATGTGAACAGTGTCATTCACTGTGTCACTCGATTGAGATTTAAACTGAAGGATAATCAATTGCCAGATAAAGAAAAGATCAAGCAGATTGACGGTGTCATTACCGTTGTGGAAAGTGGTGGCCAATTTCAGGTGGTCATCGGGAATGAGGTTCCCAAAGTATACGAAGCTCTTTTGGATACAATGGGAGTAAAGCATGGAGATCAAATGGTTGAAGACGATCAAAAAAATGAAAAAGCGAGCCTATTTAGCCGATTTGTCGATGTAATTTCAGGTGTGTTCATGCCCGTTGTGGGTGTGCTCGCTGCTGTGGGGATTCTAAAAGGACTATTGGCCTTATGCACATCCCTGGGCTGGATGACTGATCAGATGGGCACGTATAAAATTTTATATGCGACAGCAGACGCTATGTTTTATTTCTTTCCAGTTATTCTAGGGTTTTCAGCAGGTAAAAAATTTGGAGGAAACCCGTACCTATCTGCTGTTTTGGGTGCCGCCTTGGTGTATCCGACCATTACTTCCGCCTTTACGGATAAAACGGCGCTGTCCTTTTTGACCATACCTGTCGTTCTGATTAATTATACTTCTTCTGTTATACCTATCATTATTGGATCGTTCTTGGCAGCTAAGGTCGAAAAAATGATAAGTAAGTATGCACCTGCCTCCATTAAAATGTTCATGGTGCCTTTTCTGACCTTGGTCATCATATCACCGATTGTTTTTCTGGTTGTCGGGCCGATAGCAACTATAATCAGCGATGGGTTAGCCAAAGGCTCTATGTGGATTTACCAGTTAAGTCCGGCTGTAGCTGGCCTCGTTCTGGCCGGGTTCTGGCAGGGCATCATTATCTTCGGTCTGCATTGGGCGTTCATTCCAATTCTCCTGAATAATGTAGTTACGAACGGGTTTGATCCGATTAACGGTATGCTCTTCTGTACGACTTTTGCGCAAACAGGTGCGGCATTTGCCATCGCTTTGAAATCACGGGACCCTAAATTAAAACCCATTGCTACTTCTGCCACAATTGCGGGTTTGATGGGGGTTACTGAACCAGCTATTTACGGGGTTACGCTACCCGCCAAAAAACCATTTATTTTAGCCTCGATCGCTGGAGGTATCGGAGGAGCTGCAGCAGGCTTGCTCGGCTCAACGGCATATGGATTTGCCTCAGGCGGCATTTTTGGTATACCTCTATTCATTAATCCAAAAGGCATGGATGCAGGCTTCATCGGCTTTATCGTATCTTTGGTTGTAGCTTTTGTAGTTGCATTTATTCTGACCTATCTTTTCGGTTATAAAAATGTAAAACCTGCGTCTGAGATTAAGGTTGCAGATGAAAACAAAGAGGAAGAAAAAGTGGTATTCAGTCCTCTACACGGTGAATTGATTCCTTTAACCGCAGTAAAAGATGAAGCTTTTTCCAGTGGTGCGATGGGCCAGGGAGCCGCTATTATTCCTAAAGAAGGAGTAGCCTATGCGCCGTTTAACGGAACTGTTGTTACCGTTTTCAAAACAAAGCACGCCATCGGGCTTATTTCTGAGGATGGAGTTGAACTGCTCATTCACATTGGAATTAATACGGTCAGCTTGAAAGGAAAACATTTCACTTCCTTTGTGTCTGAAGGGGATACGATTCAAAAAGGGGACAAGCTGGTTGAATTCGATCCCAAAGCTATAGAGGATGAAGGATATGATATTACCACATCCGTCATTGTAACCAATACAGCCGTGTACACGGATATCTTAGTTGAAGATTCCAAGGATATTCATGCAGGAGACCGCTTACTAAAGATTAGATAGATTCCAATACTCAAGAATAAAAGGCAAGTTAAAGCTGACGATGGCCCATGTGTAAAAAAGGGTTGTCGTCAGCTTTTTTTAGTTACCTCACACCCAGCGTGTTCATCATCTGCCGGAAGGAGCGCACATATTTATCCGGTGCCAACAGGCTAACGATCCGTGCCAGCCCCTTCTGGCGGATAGATTCGCGATGAGATACGTTGTTCATCAGGTCTAGTCCTTCCAGTATCGCCTGCAAGATGTCTCCCTGCTGATAAAATTTACCGGTTTCGTTGTGGTCAATGAAAGCTCGTACTCCGTCTGAATCAGAGCTTAATACCGGACAACGACAGGCCATCGCCTCAGCTACGGCATAGCCGAATCCCTCCACCAGCGAGGTAGATAGCAGGTAGCCACCTGAGTCGCCAATCATGGAGTAATACAGGGGCATTTTGGCATGAGGCACGCTTTTAAAACGCTCGATAATTGAGGACATGCCAAGCTGAGAAAGCATTTTTTCGAATTGTATTTTATCCTCTGGCTGTGACAATGTGTCGTCATAAAACATCCAAATCCGAAGGTCCGCACGATTTTGTAGCATCCAGTAAGAAATGTCGATAAAATGCCTCCAATTCTTATTGGGCTCCAGCCGCCCAACCCATGCAATGATCGGATTGGTCGGAGGAGTGTTAGGTACATAATTAAATACGCTGGTATCCAGTACGTTTGGAAATACATAACGATTAAGCCATGGACACATGTCGGTAAATAGCTGCACCAGATGAGTTGTATTGGGCAAGAGCACTGCGTTGGCATGTCTCTGAAGATACGGAACTGCATCCGCGACCACCCAAGCAGCCTCTTCGTGAGAACCAAAGCCCTGCGATTCATAGATTAATATCCCCTGATAGCCCAACATTCGCAGTCTAGGGAGCATAGGATAATCCGATGAGACGATAATTGCATCATAGCGGTTAGTAATTACCAGCATTCGAATTTCTTCTTCAGAGGAAGTCATGAATACAGGAATATCGCCGTTCAGGTTTTGCATTCCTGTACCTTGCTGATAATAGAGAAGATGACATTCAATCCCGTCCTGCATGAGCACTTTACAGCGTTGGCGGTTCAAGGTTTCCACGCCACCACTGGGTATATAAAAAGTAAATAGAACTTTGATCTCAATAACCTCCTTTGCCAATCGCAAGCTCCTATACCAAGTTATTCAACCTACAGGACGGGGTGTGGGTTTCTATGGAAGCCTGGATTGAATTAGCGCATAATTATGGCTAAGGCGAGGGTCTTCCGGGGAGTGCTCTGTGGCTTCTCTGGCAAATTCACAAGCTTTGTGTAAAAGGCCTAACTCGTAGCAAGCGAGGGCACCAAGATCATACAGTGTGGCGTCCCAACAAAAATCCTCTTGCATGTACGTATCCGGTCGTGTTGAAATACGCAGCGCTTCTTCGACCATATGATAGACGGCGGGCCAGTTCCGTGTATGATAGGCCAGCTGAGCCATTTCTGTGTAAGGTTCACGTAAATACGGTGCTTCCGCAATAGCTCGGTATAACCAACGCGTTGCCTCCTGCCATTGTTCACTTGCTTTATAGGCTCTAGAAATAAAGCGCATCGAAGCGCTGCGTTCATCTGCCCAGCGTGCCTGCGGCATGGCAAGATGTTGTTGCAGTGTAGCAATGCACTCGTCCCAACGGCCATGATACATATATTCCCGCCCCAAGTAATGCATGTTGCGGTCATCCTCGGGAAACTCGCGCACAGACTGCTCTAGCAGTGGAAGGTATTGGCTGCGGGACTTGTGCGGATCGGGATCATGATACAAGCGGAGCTGGTCTGATCGGATGCTGCGTTCTTCACCCTCCCCGATATATTCAAGCACCTCGTGAACCGGGCGTACCCAGCGGTAACCGTGACGAGTGTGTATTTTTTCTTTCCAGAACCATGTATAACCGGTATCTTGACCAGGCTGTCCATGCGTAAAGGCATATAGCATTCGGGTAGTTCCTTCCCTCCAGTTGCGTTCCAGCCGCGACCGCCAACCCTCCTCCCAGACTTCATCCAGATCCGTACAGACACAAATATCTATATCGTCAGGGACCAGGCGTAGGGACTCATTGCGAGCCTTGTCAAAACGCCAAGGAGTTACCTGGATACAATGCACCTCTGCACCCGCTTCGCGCAGCAGGGAAACGGTATCGTCTGTAGAGCCGGTGTCCGCTACAATGACAATATCGGCTTCACGCATGGTGTGCATCCAGCGTTTGGCGAATCGGGCTTCATTTTTGCTAATGGCATAGACAGCTATCTTGTACCGATTCGATTGTTGCATTCCGCTTGCTCCTCCTTTGACTTACTTAAAGATTGAGGGGGGATGGGGGACACTTTATTGGAGAGGATTCAGGATTGAGCTGAAAAATTGCCGATTATGCAGGACATGCGGGTCGTTGGGAATATACGTGGCAGCTTGCTCGTTGTGCCAATTCGCACGTGTGTAATCCTTCAGCCGAAAATGGCAAATGCATAGCTGGATATGAGGAAACCACGTTTGGTACGCGTCCTGTACTGGGCCCATCGTGTCGGGAGGATTGAGAGTGGTAGCCATGTCGTACCAATAAATAGCTTTGGTGATCTCATTTTTATGCAAAAAATAATGACCTATCCGACAGCATAGATCTGCCCTGGGTGTATCGAAGGTCAAACTATGGAGAGCCGCGGTAATACTCTGCTCCAGCTTGCCCAGTTGTTGCAGACAGTCGGCCATTTTGCTACATGCACTAATCGCATCCTCTACCCAGCATTGTCCGGTATCCAGAAAATTCCGGTAAGCCTGCACGGCCTGTTCATATCTTTCATTATCTCTTAATTCGTTAGCGTAATAGTAGAGGTCACGAGGAGAGAAGGCATGACCTTGGGCGAGCAACTTCTCATAAATTCGCAGATTTCTTCCTGGAGAGACTGTATGTGTTCTGGTGTGAGTTATGGCGATATCGGCATGTTGAATATTTCCGTCTACGGCGAGGTACTCATGCACGGCTCCGTGCCAACGGAATCCGGCTGATCTTCTGATCAAGCGGTTTCGGCGAAAATATAGGGTGACATTGCCGTGATCATCAAAGGCATAATGATAATTCATAGACACAGAATCGACGGTTGGTACGGCTGAGGAATCAAGGGTTTGCTTTAGCTCAAGCAGCTTAACGGCATCCTGCTCCTTCAAAATATCATCGGCATCAAGCCAGAGAATGTACTCCTGCGTAGCTTGCTCAAACGAATAGTTACGTGCAAGGGCAAAATGATCTACCCATTCAAATGGAAAAATTCGATCTGTAAAGTTGCGACATATGTCAATGGTCCGATCCTGTGAACCTGTGTCCACGATATTGATCTCATCCACAATATGATGGACCGATTCCAGGCAACGGCCAATGGTATGTTGATCATTTTTGACGATCATGCACAGGCTGATACTGATCAATTGAGCATCACTCCTTTGGGAACCATCTAAGGATTCAGGTCAAACATAAAGTTGGATTTAAAAGAGGTCTGAGTTATAGAAGCCCTGCCGCAATCGCGGCAGGGCATGGATGACAAAGCCTTAACGTGTTGGGCGGCTTTGTCGATAGGGTAGGGTACATCGCTTAAACATGATGTGACAGAAAAAGGAGGTTAGAGTCCGGTAGGCCCCGTAGGTCCAGTCGGCCCTGTAGGTCCAGTAGGTCCAATCGGTCCTTCTGGGCCTGTGTCTCCTGTAGGTCCAATCGGTCCAGTCGGCCCTGTAGATCCAGTAACACCAGTGTCGCCCGTGGCGCCAGTAGGTCCGACAGGTCCGGTAGCACCAGTGTCCCCCGTGGCACCAGTCGGCCCGACAGGTCCGGTAACGCCAGTGTCGCCTGTAGCGCCAGTAGGTCCGACAGGTCCAGTAACACCAGTGTCGCCCGTGTCGCCCGTAGGTCCGACAGGTCCAGTAACACCAGTGTCGCCCGTGGCGCCAGTAGGTCCGACAGGTCCGGTAGCACCAGTGTCCCCCGTGGCACCAGTCGGCCCGACAGGTCCGGTAACGCCAGTGTCGCCTGTAGCGCCAGTAGGCCCGATAGATCCGGTAACGCCAGTGTCGCCCGTGGCACCAGTAGGTCCAGCAGGTCCGGTAGCACCTGTATCACCCGTATCACCCGTGGCGCCTGTGTCGCCAATAGGCCCGATAGGCCCGATAGGTCCAGCAGGTCCGGTAACACCTGCATCACCCGTAGCGCCTGTAGGTCCGACAGGTCCGGTAGCACCTGTGTCCCCCGTGGCGCCAGTAGGCCCGACAGGGCCAGTAAATCCAAGGCCAAATGGTCCGGTAGGTCCAGTCGGCCCCGTAGGTCCGGTATCGCCCGTAGGCCCGACAGGTCCGGTAACGCCAGTGTCACCCGTGGCACCAGTAGGTCCGACAGGGCCAGTAAATCCAAGGCCAAATGGTCCGGTAGGTCCAGTCGGCCCCGTAGGTCCGGTATCGCCCGTAGGCCCGACAGGTCCGATAACGCCAGTGTCACCCGTGGCACCAGTAGGTCCGACAGGTCCAGTAATACCAGTGTCACCCGTGGCACCCGTAGGCCCGGCAGGTCCGGCTGGTCCAACAGCTCCAGCTGCACTTGCTTTAACAAGAGCAACGGCATCAATGGCTACATCAGCAGTGTTAGCCAAGGCATTTTTACTAATAACCAAAAAGGCATAGGCTGCGTTGGCTGGAACAGGAGCTGTTACTTCATATAGGCTTTGCCATGTTCCGTTCACAGCGTCTGGCAAAGTGCCTGCGCTAAAATAGGTAGTTAGCCCCGTGCCAAGGAAGCTAAAGGCTGCGTCATAGTAATACAGAAATATGTTAACTTGAGGACTGGACAGGCTTCCTATTTTTGCAGCTGAAAGACTTAACGTATAGCTTTCGCCTGGTGCAGCAAAAACGACCTGGGAAAGAGATGCATCTATTGCGCCTCCTGCCAGGATCGCACTATAAAAGTTTGTCTTTTTTACAGATAAGTTAGTGACAGTCACGTTGACAGAGCTCCAAAAAAGGGTTGATCCGATCTCGAAGTCGCCGTTAGAAACTAGATTGGTAAACAATACACTCATCGCTTTTATACACTCCCTTCACACGTTGTAATGATAGTAGATGCGAATCCATATCCTAGCGAACCGTACAAGTTTCCGAGGGCAGATGTGTATTTTTGTGTTCACATTTCAGACACATTATTTTAAGCTTCTATTTAAGTGACGTTAAGCTGGAGTTATATGTGGGGGATTATCATTAGAATTTAAAAGTGTAGCATGAGTGCGAGGAGACCGCTCCGCGAAGGCTTTGAGCTTCCGATCGCTGCTACCTGCTACTCATGCAACATTATGGGGTAGGGGAGCAGCAGGGAGAAGATTACGATAAAAGAAAGGGTGAAACATGTGCTCAAAGTGCAGCAGGTGAGCAAGTGGTATGAGGGCAACCGGGGTGTACATAAGCTGGATTTTGAAATGCAGCGCGGTGAAATTGTTGGTTTTCTGGGGCCGAATGGTGCGGGTAAAACGACGACGATGCGCATGATTACAGGGTATCTTCAACCCAACGAGGGAGTAATTACGATTGACGGTATCCCGATTCAGGATAAGGGTAGACAGGCCCGTTCCAAAATCGGTTATCTGCCAGAGACTCCCCCTTTGTATGAGGATATGTCCGTAAGATCCTATTTAAAGTTTGTAGCTAGTATTCGGGACGTGCCTGCGAGAGAGCAGAAGCTGCGTATTTCGGAGATGATGTCCCGACTGGGACTGAATGGGCGGGAAAAACAATTAGTCCGCAGTTTGTCCAAAGGGTATAAACAGCGCTTGGGACTGGCAGGTGCGATTATTCATAACCCGGATTTATTGGTACTGGATGAACCGACCTCAGGTTTGGACCCCAATCAGATTTTGGAGATTCGTCAGCTTATTCAGGAGATTGGCGAAAATCATACGGTACTGCTAAGTACGCATATATTGCCTGAGGTGGATGCTTTGTGTAATCGTGTTCTCATCATCCATGAAGGGAAACTGGTCATGGATGGGCGCCCTGACGCGCTCGGCGGTTCGATGGAAGATGGATTCAAGGTGAAGGTGGAGGTTAAAGGCAAGCGTGAGCAGGTGCTGGATGTCCTGCGTACTTGGGGAAAAGTAGAGGTTGAATCTATGGCGACCATGCTATCTCCAGCGAACACGGAGCTGACTGCCGCAGAGCCAGATATGACCGGATTGCTACTCACAGGAGACTCCGGTGAGGATTTTCGCGAAGAACTATTTTATGTGCTGTCTGATGCGAAGCTTCCGATTTTGGAGATGAAAAAAGAAAACCTTAGCTTGGAAAATATCTTCCAGCAGTTAACGACCCGCGAGACGGAAGAAGGTCAGGTCGGCGATCCAGCAATACAAGACCTACATTCCTCGGAGACTGCAGCACCTACGGCCATCACGGTGGAGCATGGAGAAGCTGCGTCCAGGGACGATAAGGCTGAAGAAGATAAGGATACAGGAGGTAATCGGTCATGAGGCGTTTGTTCGCGGTCTGTCAAAAAGAGCTGCAAGCCTATCTGTGGACACCAACGACGTATTTTGCGCTTGCAGTGTACATGCTGCTGACGGGGTTACTTTTTTATACAAATTTTGTTATGTATCAGCCTAGCATTCTGGACTATCGGCTGGTACTCGGTGACACCTTGTCCATGCTGGTGTTCGTCGTCCCATTGCTCACGATGAGGCTGGTTGCGGAGGAATTCAGGCAAGGTACGGATGAACTGCTGCTTACCTCACCTGTGAGTGTGACGGAAATGATCGTGGGTAAATTTTTGGCGTCGCTGGGCATGTTGCTCATATTGGTGCTGTGCAGTCTAGCGTATCCGGTCGTGATGTCCTTTTATGGGTCGCTGGATTGGACGCTGGTATTTACATCTGTGATCGGTCTGTTTATGCTTGGCGCAGCCATGATGGCGATCGGCTTATTCGCTTCAACGCTTTCACAGCATCAGATGATGTCGGCGGTCGTCAGTTTTATTATTTTACTTGTGTTCTGGATGCTGGATTCGTTTGGAGGCCAGACGGGTGCATCTGCGGCGGTACAGCAATGGCTGGAACCTTTTTCACTAACCGCACGGTTTGACAGTTTCACCAAAGGATTGCTGAATGGAGCCGATGTGATGTACTACGTGACGGTGGCGGTGCTCTTTTTGCTATTCAGCATCCAAGTGGTTGAACGGAAACGGTGGAGGTAATGAATATGAAAAAATGGCTGGGTCATACCAATAGTGTGATACTATCGATTGCTGCTGTAGGGATTTTTATTTTATTGACGTTATTTCTGCGGTCGTTGGGTGGCTTTCAACTGGATCTGACGGCAGGCAAGCAGTATACGCTGTCTGACCAAACGTTGACGACCATCCAGGGTGTAAAGGAAGACGTACGGCTCATTGCTTTTACCGTATCCACTTCACAAAATCAGAAGCTGAACCGGGATGTTGCGGATATGCTGAATGAATACGCCAAGCGTAACAACAAGCTCAAGGTCGAGCAATACGATCTGAATCAGGAACCGATACTGGCCAAGCAATATGGTGTTACTTCAGCGTCTATTGTGTTGGTGCAAGGGGAGAAGAAGCGGGTTATAGATATTGGGAGTCTATTTACGCAGGCTCAGGGGAGTGGTGAAGGGGCATACCAATTTACCGGGGAAGAAAAGCTGACTAGTGGACTGCTGGGATTATCATCTACCCGTCAAGGGAAAGTGGTCTTTCTGACTGGACATGAGGAAATCCCATTGTCCCAAATGACTGAATTAAGCAGCTCACTGTCACAAGATAATGTGAAAACAGAGGAAGTTCAGCTCAATCAGGCGGGGAGCGTGCCCAAAGATGCGTCTGTATTGGCTATTGTCGGACCAGAACGTGATATCAGTGCAACGGAACTGAAGAGTATTCGTACGTATCTGAATGATGGCGGAAAGCTTTTTATGGCGCTAGGCTTTCACCCGAACATGGGGTCCGATTGGAAAAACCTTGATGCATTAGCGGCTGATTATGGAGTGAAGGACACTCATGCCATCGTGGTGGATCAGGAACAGACGAATACACTTGGACCTCTATGGACGGTTCCTACCTTCGGCAGTCATGCGATCACCGATAAGTTGGCGGCTTCCAATCTGTACCCGGTTCTTTCACTGTCTATTGCTTTGCAGGCAGGGGAGCCAAAGGATTGGAAGACGACGCTTTTGATGAAATCTTCTGCAGCCAGCTATGGTGAAACGAATATCCAAGGGCTGCTGAACAACGAAACGCAGAAGGATGACAAGGACCCGCAGGGGCCGCTGAATCTCGGTTATGCAGTAGAAGGGAAAGACGGTAAGCCCAAAGCCGTTATTCTCGGAACGTCTGCCCTTTTAAGCGACACTGAGATCAGCACAGGAGGCAATCGAGACTTTGTGCTGAACAGTCTGAATTATGTGCAGGAACATTCTGATGGGCTCACCATTCGTCCTCGTCAGGAGCAGGATTATAAGGTAGCTTACTTGACTCCTGCACAAGCAAAAACGATATTGACCATATCTGTCATCGGATTGCCGTTGCTATTCGCGGTCATCGGAATCTTATTATGGTGGAGGCGAAGAAGAGCATGAGAAAATGGATACCCACAGTGCTACTGTTAGTTGTATTGGGAGCGGGTATAATCTATGCAAAAAGCCAAAACTTCTTTCGTGAACAAGCGCCGGCGGTTCGCCAGCTGGTTCAGCTAACGCAAGAGAATATTACGTCTTTCGCGATCACTGGAAAGGACGGCAAGTCGGTGGAACTTGAACAACATGATGGTCAATGGAGTATGAGTAAGCCACGGACTTACCCGCTAAACCAATATACAATAGACAATTGGCTAGCAGCGATTCAAAATGTAAAGTTGGGTGAAGTGGTGGAATCTTCTCCTACAGACGTAGCCAAATATGGGATCAGCGCTACCCATGATCAGATTGAGATTAAGACCAAGAAGGGCGACGTTCGTACCTTTGCCTTCGGTGAAACGTTGCCTTCCGGAGATGCTGTTTATGTATTATCAGACAAAAAAGAGATAGCTTCTGTACCTATAGATACACTTTCAGGGTTGTTGCTGGGTGCTGATGATTTTATAGATACAACGCCGTTCGATTGGGACGATACCAAGCTGAGCGGAATAGAGTGGGAAGGCCAAAATGCTTCATGGATGCTCAAATCCTCCGGTAACAGCGGAACCGAAGACAGTGCTTCCACATCTTGGACGCTGAACGGAAAGTCAGTAGCCAATGACACGGCGACTTCCCTCTCGCAGCAAATCAAAAACCTGGCCAGCAGTCAGGCCTTGCGCAAAGCCTCCGAGCTGAGCAAGCCTGTTCACCGCTTTACGCTGAGTATATCGCTGGGTAAGGATGATTCCCAGCTGGTCTATCAGGGCTGGACGCTGAGCGATGATCCAGATACCGTATGGGTTGTGCCGCCACAAAGTAACTGGGCTTATGGTCTGTCAGTATCTGACGTGAACCGTACTGAACAGAATGGCCACGACCAAGCACAGACTGGAAAATAATCATTAGAAATTAAATTAGCTGCACAAAGAGGCTCCAACGGCGGATGATCGTCGTCTGGAGCTTCTTTGTGCTCGTTATTCGTCAGGTTTGCTGCTTTTGGAAGAAGAGCTGTTCGTGTCGTTTAAATCTTGGATAACCTGAATCAGCTCATGAAGCGAGAGATCCAGCTTATCCAGCTTTTCTTCCATCGTGTGCAGGATGTGCCGCAACAAAATAAAACAAAGTCCAGCCGGAAAGCCTACGTTGGTAACCAGAGAAAGAGCATCATCCATTTGCAATGTATTCCCTCCTTTTTAGCCATATATAAAGGAAGGTAAATTAAAAGAACCATATACAACTGCATGTAAAAATAGTATAATAAATAAGAACAAATGTTCTGTTTTGGTTGTAAAATAGGTTTGCAAATTACCCTATAGTATGAGGATTTAGAAAAAGTCAAATCCAAAGAGAAAGGGTGATTTACAATGGATAAGTCTCAGCTAACATTGGTGGAACAATATCGAAAGAAGCTGTACCGCATTGCTTGGAGAATCCAGTATCGTGCTCGGGTACAAACCAATCATGAATTTGTAATGGAAAAGAACGAAGCCGTCAGTGCCCCATCTTTTACAGAATCTTCAAACTCTAATATGTACACACTACAGCTTATCAACTCTCTATCTTCTGAGATCGGAAAAATGATCATCTTTGACCTTTACATACTAGACAAAACCGAAGCACAGATTGCAAAAGAGTTAAAGCTATCCCAACAGGCGGTGAATAAATGGAAAAAGAAAATGCTCAAAGAGTTATTTCGGATGCTGAGTTCGTCCAATTGCTAAAATTAGTACGAAGTGGAGATCAGGAGGCCATGTGTAGGATACTTCAATTGTTCGAGGAAGACATTCAAAAGACCAGTCGGTATATTCGTATGTCCCGTGAAGATGCTGTCCAAAGCATTGTGACTGATTTTATAGAAGAACTGCAACAAGAGTTAAAGACAGTACAAAGTGGACAATGGATATAGCCTTGGCTATCCTTATCCGTAGGTTTACTTATTTAACGGAGGGCTTTAAGTTTATGAGTGATAACAGGGCTTCTTTTGAAAAAAGTATGAAGATGTACCCAGTCAACAGTATTCGTTCCAATGTCATCATTCTTGTTTTATTACTGTTAGATCTGTTTCTGGTTATCCCCTTAGTGGGAAATCCATACATTGCAGTTTACGTTTATGTACTGTTGCCACCGATTGTTATGATAAACATTTGGGCCCTTGTACTGGTTATCATGCCACGCAAATTGCAGTTGAATTACATTTTATTCCGTGGTGTATTTGGTTGGGTTTGTTCTATTGGCTTCATGATCATGACACAAAAGTTTGCTTATGGCATGTTGGATCTGGATACTTCATGGTATTTTATAGGTTCTTTTGCCCTTTATGGAGTCGCCTTGTATTACTTTATAAAATATAATTTGGCGAAATTCAAAGATCCTTCAAATCATAAGAAGAAACCAAAAGTTAAGAAAAAAAACAAGAGAACACCTGTAGTAACTATCACCACATTTACTGGGGCTGGTTATCTGATAGCTAATGTTTCCCTCGGATTCGCTACACAACAATTAGTTGCCACAGTATTGATAAGTGTATACTCGATGCTAGCATGTGTTCTTTTTCATTTTATTATGGATTTACACCGCTACTATTGGCTTCATAAGCTGAGGAATCAGACAACGGATTGAACACAACGAATGGATTACAAAGTATTACCTCTATCAAGATGTTTTGTAAATGAAAAAAAGCCTGCAAACGCCCAACTATAATGGGGGTTCGCAGGCTTTTTAGGTTGTAGATTTATTTAGTCAACATACTTGTTGCCGTCAGCATCAATATAAATGGATTGAACAGCTGTGCGGCGGTACGGATATCCAGCCTCTGTGGTGCCGCTAATTTCATAGGTTACAGAATAGAGGCCGGGCTTGTCCGCTTTGGATAGCTCAATTTGTCCGGTAGGGTTAACGTTTTTTTGCTGTACCGTCAAACCTTTGGATGTAGAAGTGACTCCTTGCTGCGGATCACCATAATATTGAACTTGGTAGGTAACTTGTGTAACGCTGTTCGGGGAATCCTGTGATTTCAGATTTAGCTTCGGGCCCACTGCATTTAAATTGTATTTCAGCTCAGGAACTTGAACAGCCTGGTAACGTGCAATCAGGAGATACGCTCCATTATCAGGAGCCGTGACGTTCAGTTTATAGGTGCCCGGTTTTGGATTTTGAATGACGGCGTTATGATGCCAGGCACCGGCAAAAATATCGTTATCATAGCCTGCTTTCAGATTAATAATTTCACTAGTACCGTCAGGCTTGGTTAGTTCCAGTTTACTCACACGTTTATCGCTGATCCAGTCCAGATCAATGGATTTTACACCATTTTCAACAGTGAGGGTTTCTGAGGCTTTTCCATTATAATCGCCGCCTCGGATAAAATATGAATTATCGATCTCGCTATAGGTGGATTGTAAAGCAGAAGCAGTCAGGGAAGATGCTGAAAGTGCCTCAGTTTCCTGATTCAATGCTGGAGTGTTCGCTTGGAGGTAGGGTTGGATCAGGGAGAAGACGTAAGAACCAGTGCGAACCTTGGCATGATCCCAAGATCCGACTTTAACTACACGTCCGCCGGGAAGCTTAGCGTTGTCGACTGTGACCACTCCATCATTCTTACCAAAGGTTGAGAGGTAAAGTCCGCCCAGTATGTAGGAAGCAGTGCCGCCAGACCAGTTATCACCAGCAAACGTGAAGAATGGAACTGTAGTCGCATTACTGAGTGCATCGGTCTTGGTTCGGAAATACTTCATATAAGATGTTTGTAAAGTGGAGGTACCGGGATTTTGTGACCCGACGATATCTGCCAGCCATCCGGCCCAGCTACTGTAGGCGAGATCTGCAAGTTGTGAGCCATGATGAGGACTGCTGAGGGTGATGACACGTTGTACATAAGGAGCGGCTCCGTTATATACGAGAGCGGTTTGAGTATCCACTCCACCTTTGCTGTGGGCGATGACGATAAGCTTTTTTCCAAAGTGATTGCTGATGACCTTAATTTTGTCGGCCAGAAGCTTACCATTGTCCCACATATCTTGGGATGTGCCAGTTGTATCGTACAGATTAATGGTGGCTGTCTGGTATCCGGCGTCTCGTGCACGCTGAAGCATATCGTTATTATTCTTGGTCCAGACTTCAGCGCTACTGTTCAAACCATGTACGAACAATAGTGCGGGCTTGGCTGGATCAACGTGATTAGGTGGTGGACCTTCTGCCCAGCTTCCCGCGGGATCTTTCGGAGGTTGGGGTGTAGTGGAGCCTGCAAAAGCGCCAACGGGGACAAGAGTAACTGATAACAAAAAAATGAGCATCAAAACGGTGATCTTTTTCAAACTAAAAATCCTCCTTTGTAAAATAAAGTATTTTTCAAGCTTATTATACATGCCATCTTGTGGTAAATCATCAATTGTATTTCATATTTACATTAAAATTTTATTTTTTTAGTCAATTTTTAGTCAGGATATCCCTATGATTCATAGCGCATGATAATCTCGTCACACATTTTATAATGTATGGAGGATGAGTTCATGCCAGGAACTAAGAAGGTCATCAGTTTTACGATTTCTGCTGCTTTACTCGCCAGTATGGCTGCTTTGACCGGGTGCGGAAATGCCGATCATAACGTTCGTACGAACAGTACACGCTATAACGCGCAAAGCACACATCACATGGATGGTGTGAACCGTTATGGTATGGATGGTGTGAATCGTTATGGGGTTAAGTCCAATGGTATGGACGGGATGGTGTTGAATGAAAATGCCAACCGAACTGGACATCCAGTCCGTAATCTGCAAGTCGATCGCAATTTGTCGAAACGTATATCCGAGATGCCGGATGTAAAGTCTGCGACAGTGCTGGTCGGTGAACGACATGCCTATGTAGCCGTTTCCTTGAAAGACCAAGCCAACGGAACAGGTGTGGGTGCTCCAAGTGTTGACGGTACTCCAAGTGCTAATAGTATTGGACGTAACGGTAATGTACCGAGTGTGAATGGCGTTAATGGCACTAGAGGAAACCGTACTACGGATACTACAACGCCTGGAATGACAGACAATGGAGTTACCGGGAATGGAACACCTGCGCGTCGTGATGATGGTTTATTCGGTACGATGGGTACAGGCTCGTATGGTATGTTGCGTGGCTTGGCGAACAACAATGGCACAGATAACAGAAACACCACAATCGAGGGAGCAAGAACTGCATATGAACCAAGTGATGCAGTCAAGAGCCGAATCGCGAATAAAGTTAAGCAATTTGCACCTTCGATTGAACAGGTGTATGTATCGGCTAACCCGGATTTTGTCAAACAAGCCACTGACTTTACACACAGTGTGCAAAATGGTCATCCGATCAGAGGCTTGAGCAATGAAATGGTGGATGTGATTGAACGTGTATTCCCGACCCCGGCGGCTGGTACAAACCGTCCAATGGAAAATACAGCACCCACACGCCCACAAAATCATACGCCCGCGCCGATGAATCATCGCTAATTCAAACCCTATAAGTGTGTGCAATGCCAAAGAAAGAGCTATCCATCTCAGCGAATACGCTGGTGGATAGCTCTTTAGTTTTGGGGAATGATAACTATAACTGAATTATTTGCGCAATCCTTTAATCCATACGCCTTGCAGCTTTAAGTCTCCATCCAGTAACAGGATGTCTGCTTGTTTACCTGCTTCAAGCGAACCTGTACGATCAGCAATGTACAAGGATCGAGCTGGATTCAGGCTGGCCATTTGTGATGCTGTGGGAATACTTATACCCACATGTTGAACCAAATAGCGGAAGCCTTCAATCATCGTTAGTGTGCTTCCTGCCAAAGTGACCCCATCCTCCAGTCGCGCTACACCGCCCTGCACGATCACCGGCAAATCGCCGAGCGTATAATGACCGTCTTCCAGACCAGTAGCAGACATGGCATCTGTGATGAGAATGAGATTATGATCCTGCTTTAATCTAGCGAGCAGGGAAATGGCGGCGGGATGCACATGAATGCCGTCCGCGATGATTTCTGCTTCAATGCGCGGATCAGCGAGTACGGCTCCGGCGGCTCCCGGCTTGCGATGATGCAGCGGAGTCATAGCATTAAATGCATGCACCGCATGATTCAGCCCCGCCGTCGCTGCCTGTTCAACCTCTTCATACGTAGCATCTGTATGACCGAGAGCCGCGGTAATGCCATGGCTGCGCAGCCATGCAATCAGTTCCAGCGCTCCTTCCCGTTCGGGCGCAAGCGTGAGCTGGCGAACAAGGCCTGGATAGAGCTGCTCCCATTCTGCCACCCATGAGAGATTCGGTGGCACGATATGTTCTGGGTTTTGCGCTCCAGGCCAGTTCGGACTGATGAACGGCCCTTCCAGATGTACGCCCTCCAACTGAGCATAGGGCATAGGTAGTGCCATGTATGCGTGAACTTCACTCAATACCCGGTCAATCTGTTCCTTGGGCGCGGTCATGGTGGTAGCCAGCATAGCCGTCGTTCCTTGTGAACCGTGAAAGGAGGTGATCGTATCCAGCACCCTTGGACTAGAGTCCATAAAGTCCTCACCGTTACCGCCGTGAACATGAATATCAATAAAGCCTGGCAGCAGATAGCCTTCTTCCAAACGCACAATGTTTGCGGTTTTCGCTGCGGTTTCTTCCTGATTTGCCAAGACTACCGCTGTCCAATCGGCGGGTAAATGCTCTTCTGAACCAGTGTATACAATGGATTGCCCCTCAATGACGACAACCCCTTTTTCAATGATGTCATTTCCAACGACAACTTGCCCATACAGTAGCTGGGGTACGTTACCACTCATTTCATTTGACTTCAATTGAACCATCCTCCTGCTTTCTGATCCAGTAAGATAAGTACGTTAGGGTGACATTGCAGCAGAGAAGCCGGACACTCAGTCGTGACGGGTCCAGTTAAAGCCTGCTTTATAATATCAGCCTTATCCGCACCAAAAGCCACCAGTATAATTTGCTTCGCCTTAAGAATCGTGCCTACTCCCATCGTAACTGCTTGCCTGGGTACAGCATCTATATCGCCAAAAAATCGAGCATTCGCCGAGCGCGTACTTTCTTTCAAATCTACAACATGTGTGGCTCCAGTCAAGCGGTGACCAGGTTCGTTAAAGCCGATATGACCATTATGACCAATGCCAAGCAGTTGCAGATCCACGGGTCCATGGTCCAGAATGGCCTGCTCGTGCGCTGCACATTCTGCTGCCAGATCCAGTGCATTTCCGTCAGGGACACGTGTATGGGATATGGGAATATCGATATGCTGGAACAAGTGCTCATTCATAAAGCTTCGATAGCTCTGCGGATGTTCTGGGGGAAGACCAACATACTCATCAAGATTCACGGAATAGGCTCGTGCAAAACTGACCTGTCCCTTGCGGTACATATCTACAAGATGTTGGTAAATGCCAATCGGCGTACTACCGGTGGCCAGGCCAAGCATGGCCTGTGGTTTGGATAGCAGCAAGCTGGCGATCACAGCGGCGGCAGTAGCGTTCAGGTCCTCACGGCTGTTCAAAATGCGTATGTTCATCTTAGTGACCCCCTGGTTGTTTTTTGAGCTTGCTCACTTGTTGATATGAACCTTCCAATCTCGGAATATATTTGTCAAAATCTGCGCTCACCATACCTGTAAACAGAATATCTATGATATGAAGCTGGGCGATGCGGGAGGCCATATCCCCACGTCGCATTCCTTCCTCCAATGAAGAGGAAAATAGCGCAATATCCGCAAGACCTGCCAGCGTATTGTTTCCGAAGGAGGTCAGGGATAATGTCTTAGCCCCCTGTTCCTTTGCACAACGTAGAGCCGCAATGGTCTCCTGGGTTTCTCCTGAATAAGAGACGGCAAAGGCGACATCTCCTGCTCCGAGCGAGGAGGCAGAGGTAATCTGCATATGCGAATCTGCAAAGGCAGTGCTGTTCTTGCCAATACGGATGAGCTTCTGGTAAAAATCCTGTGCCACAATCGACGATGTCGCCATCCCATAGAGATCAATGCGGCTCGTGGCTGACAGCCATGCAATGGCCTGCTCCAGCTTGTCGTAATCCAGCAGTCGGGTCGTGTCCGCAATGGATGCGGTATGGTTCGCCTGAATAGCCTGCACGATTCGGGAAAGTGAATTTCCGGCGACAATATCCTGATAGGATTCTTCACCATTACGGTTGGAATGGGACAACTCGGCGGCCAGCTTCATTTTGAAATCGGGATAGCCTTTAAAATGTAGTGATTTGCAAAACCGCGTAACGGTCGCCGCACTCACACCACAACGCTCTGACAGCTCCCGAATACCCAGATGCAGCACATCTTCCGGGGATTGCAGGATGGATTCCGCCAGCTTGCGCTCCTGTACGGGAAGCTGCTCCAGTCTATGGGCTAATGTATGAAGAATGGGGGTCATGAGCTGTGCTCCTTTGGCTGTAGAGTGTTTGGGTGAAAATAAGTATCGTATATAATAATAATATAAAGAAAAACATTTTCATATGTATTGTAAAATAATTCTGCCGCTCATGCAAGAGATGTGAGGAGAATTTTTATTAGATTTTGCGAAAAAATAGCCAGCGAAAATTGTAGAAGTTATCATACATTAATTTACATATTGCGAGTTTTATTTACAAAACAACCTATTGACTTGTCTCTTCATTGGAGGAGTATAATTGAATAAAGTTCCAGTGAAGGAATTTATCTAGGAGCTTTGCAGAGTACATCGTTGGGCGGAACGAATAGAATCTCATTCACAAGGAGGAGTTTGCTATGCAAAGCCAAGTGATTGAAATGATCAGCGCGGTCAAGGAAGATCCTGAACTGGTCGCTAAGCTGGATGGACATTCGGACATTATTCATGATGCCGGACTGGATTCGTTGCAGTTGGTTCATTTCATGCTGCAAGTGGAGGATGCGTTTGATGTGGAGATTGATTTTGATTCCTTTGAGCTAGAGCATTTGAGCTCGGTAGATGCGTTTTGCAGCTACATTCAGGGGATCAGCGATGCGGAACAAGCGCCGCACCTGGAAGGAATGGAGACGGTCTGACGTACAGCTTGGTACATGTGCCTGAAAATCCATTAAACGAGGTGTTAGCATGCAGCCCAAAAGCAATGTGCTGATTGATGAGAAAGCGTTCAAGCTCATCAAGCGTAACCTGAAAAACGCTTCTGTATCTTACCGTAACGCCACACAGGACCCTACTTTCAAAACGGACATGCCCCAGACGATCGGCATTAAGCTGACCAACCGCTGCAACCTGAGATGTACACACTGCTTTGAATGGAACGAGGAAGGCTACCATCACCAAATGGATAAAGAAGAACAAAACATGGATCTTGCTCCGGACATGCTCCGGCAGATTTTGAGCGAAACCAAGGAAGCCAAGTCCAGACTGTACATGTGGGGCGGCGAACCGATGTTTCACCGGCGTTTTGATGAAATTTTGGACGTGCTGGCGGAAGATCGGCGCGAAATGACCTTTTGTACAAATGGATTACTTATTGATAAATATTTGGACCGGATTTTGGATTTGTCCGAAAATCTGGAATTATTAATAGCGATTGAAGGTTTTGAAAGAGAACACGATCTAATTCGCGGTAAAGGCACCTTTCAAAAAACAATGCGGCAGATGGATAAGCTGATTGAACTGCGCGACCAGGGATTGTACAAAGGACGGGTAACTGTCCATGCGGTCATTAACGATAACATGATCGGACGGATGTACGAATTTCTGCAAATGCTGGAGGACAAAAGGCTGGATCTGGTGCTGCTGACGTTCCCCTGGTACATTTCCAAAGAGACCTCCCTCAAAATGGATGAATATTTCACACATAATTTCTCCTGGCTCCGACAACTTGAAGAAAAAAATATTAGTAGCTGGCATGCTTTCAAATATAAAATCAACCCGGATAACATCGATCCTCTGATGCAGGAACTACAGCGGATCAATGAGCGAGTATGGAACATTCGCGTGCGCTATCAGCCCGGTTTGGATTATGAGGAAATTGATAAATTTATACATGGCGAGGAAATGGTCAGCCGTTGTTCCAATCATTGTTTGGCGCTCACCTCTAGAACAGATATTTTACCAGATGGGAAGGTCATGCCTTGCAAATTTTTCAGTGAGTTCACGATTGGAAGCATGCGTGAGCACAGTCTGAAGGAGATATGGAACTCGGATGCGTATGAGAAAACTCGTCAAAAGATTAATCATGAAGGATTGACTCCGGTGTGCTCCAAATGCAGCGTATTGTATCTGCACGGGGCAGGCTCTCTGAAATACATTTAGTTTTCTAAGGATGTTGTTTGTTACTGGATGGAAGAGAGAGGGATGATGACAAGACGTGACGACTAAAACTATTAACCTTGTGGAAGCGCTTGCGCATGAACGGGACCATGGAGTCCTGATTTGGCTGTTTAATATCGGCGCAGAGCAGGTGTGGCATCCATCCCCCCGCAAGGGGGGCATGGTAGACCGGGATGAACAGCAAGTCGTAAACCGGATGGAGGAAATGAATCTCCTGCTATGTCGAAGTCAGGATGTCATTGTACTTCGGGAACAGCCGGATGAGGCGTTTCTGGACATGCTTCAGCGGTTGGGCTTTAGCCTGCCGCGTATTGAGGTGCCGGAGCCTTCTGATCCGCTAACGCCGATTTCAGAGCTGGTACTGGCGGATGAGGCGCTTTTGGCACGACTGCGCACGGTTGCAGATGCAGGCCATAGCAGCGGCGGAGCCAAAGCGTGGCTCGTCCCCTATGCAGTCACACCGCAGGAGGAAGCGATTGCGGAGCTTTGCGGGCTAGAGCTGATCGGTGCTCCATCCGCGGTCAGTGCTCAGGTGAATGATAAAATATTCAGCCGCCTGACCGCGCAAAAGCTTGGTTTTGCTGTCAGCGAAGGCGCTGTATGTGCAGACGAATCGGCGATCCGCAGGGAGTGTGCCAGACTGGCTGACTTATCGGATGGACCTGTGAAGCTGATTATCAAGCAGCCGCACGGTGCCTCAGGACAAGGCATGTATATGCTGGACGAGCTGTCCAAGCTGGACACGCTGCTGAGTGTGATGAAGCGTTTTGGCGGCTCATCGCCATCTTCCGGCGGCTGGCTGGTGGAGCGCTGGCACAATAAGCAGATGGATCTGAACTACCAGCTCTGCATTGACGAGGGCGGTGGTGTGACGATGTTTTCGCTAAAAAGGCAAAACGTGGATGGCACCGTATATATCGGATCTCAAGTGCCAGCTGAGATTGGCGATGCGCTGGAGGAAGAAGTGAGACGCTGCGCCTATCAGCTGGGTACACATCTTTATTCCATTGGGTATACGGGAATGGCCTCTATTGACGGTTTTGTTGACGAAGAAGGTTTGCTGGTTCCAGTCATTGAGATAAATGGTAGATTTACGTTGTCTACCTATATTTCGTTCCTGTCATCCGTCCTGGGAGAACAGCATAAAACATTATCCCGTTATTACCGCAACGTTACCGCTACACCTCTCACCTACAGCCGCTTGTGCGGGTTGCTCGCGGAGGAGGGCTTGCTCTATACGCCCGAACGTCCAGAAGGGGTGTTTGTGTATACGGCGGGTACATTGTCTGGTATTCCTGTGAAGCGGGGCTATGTGAACCGGATTTTCACACTTATTTTGGCAGACAGCTGGCCGGAAGCTGATGCTTATGCGCACAAATTGGAAGGTATCATTGCTGGATTAGGATGCTCATAAATTGGAGGGAATCAAGAATGAAAACAACAGATGTATACCATGTAGTACCCTTGCTGGAAAAGATTTTGAAGCTGGATTCGGGAGAGCTGGAACAGTTGACTCCGGATCAGGATCTGCGAACCTTGGGGCTGAATTCTTTATCCGCTGTGGAATTAATTGTAGAGTTGGAAAATGAGCTCGATATTACGATGGAGGACGACGATCTAGTGCTGGAGCATCTATCTACACTGCAAGGCATTGAGCGTCTGCTGGGAAAATATGCATAAGGGCGCTGAAAAGACAAGGTTGATGCAGGAATCCGATATGGAGACTCGTCAAGATTCTGTTGTGGACTATGGTGCAGAAGAAGTGGCAAACGCTCTTCCAGGGAAACATTGTGTATATTCTTCCCTGCGTACCTCATTGCGGAGGTACGGGGTGAACATGGCCGAATCCGAGCTATTCATGCTGTGTGGGAGTATGTGCGCAGAGTATGGTGGAGATTTGAAGCGCTTCGGACCTGAGAAATATCCGGAGCAGCTTCAAGAAATGGCAGCCAGTGGCGGACCTGTTATTCGCGTGGAACCGTGGGTCGCTGGTGTCAGCGATGAAACCAACCTGTTGCAGGTACTCACATCGGGCTACGGTACCATGCTGCATACGTCGAGCACCGCTTTAACCTATCACGATGTATATGTGAAAAATTACCCAAGGGGCCACGTGATTGAGTTGTGCGGGTTGGACTTGCAAGAACGGACAGCACAGGTCAATGATAGCTTCCTGCTCGATTCCTCGGGACATGCCATGACTTATGTGGGCTCAGCCCGGCTCGACGATCTGATGCAGGGCATTATTGAGTATGCATGGCTGGTGGAGCAGCCTGCCCCGCTTTCGCCAAGTGAGATGCATGCTGCGTGTGCTCATCATATTCGACAGTATTTGACTGGACACGAAGCCATCTGGAGAGGCGTACCTACGTCTAATGAGTCGGAAAATCAAACGGGGAAAGCTGTGACAGGCAAGCAGGTCAAGCGGGGAGATGAGGGGTACCGGGCATTTGTCGGTGACTTCCATCTGTTGGCAGACATGGAGGATCAGGATTTTCGGACGTACTGTCATGAAATCTATTACAATCTGCGATTGGGCAGTGCCCTTCATTTGACGGATTATACAGCTGATTATTGCCTGCTGCATCAAGCCACGCTGGGACCACAAACACAGCATGTAATTGAATTGGCACAGGCGCTGTACGCAGATTGGCACAAGCTTAATCTGCATATTTACAAAACAGGGCTTCAATTGCGCAAGCATCGGATGCCTGAAATTACGGAACGAGCTTTGCATTTAATTGAAAGACAGCGGCATATGCTGGAGGAACTGATGATTTTAGCAGAGAAAGCAGCCGAGTAGTCCAAGCATTCGGCCGTATAAGTAACGTTCATCAGGTGTCCTGCACAGAGGAAAGAGGAGGGGAATTGATTGCCGTCCATTACATTAAACCAATTGTCGAAAACATTTACGTACTACAAAAAGGAGCCGGGCGTGCGCAAATCGTTACAAAACTTGTTCAGACGTGAGCAGCTGACCAAAGAGGCTGTGCAAAATGTCAGCTTTAGCATTGAGGAAGGCGAAATTGTCGGATTTCTCGGTCCAAACGGGGCGGGCAAAACAACGACACTCAAAATGCTGTCTGGCATTCTTCATCCCACGGACGGGGAAGCATTGGTACTCGGCTTTACCCCGTGGAAACGACAAAAAGAGTTTAAACGTCAGTTTTCCATTGTAATGGGACAGAAAAACCAGCTCTGGTGGGATTTACCTGCAAGCGAGTCATTCGAGCTGAACAAGCTTATCTATGAAATCGATGAAAACCGTTATAAAGAGGCACTAGATGAACTGGTCACTCTGCTTGGGGTAGAGGAGCAGCTTCATGTGCAGGTTCGGCGGCTGTCGCTCGGCGAGCGTATGAAAATGGAACTGATCGCCGCGCTGCTGCATCGTCCACGGGTCATTTTGCTGGATGAGCCGACTATCGGACTGGACCTTGTTTCTCAGCGGCGGATTCGAGAGTTTTTCAAAGCCTATAACCGCACGCACCGGACGACCATCCTGCTGACAAGCCACTACATGAAGGATATTGAGGATTTGTGCAGTAGATCCATCATTATCAGCGGGGGCAGATTGGTCTATGACGGAGACTTACACAAGGTGAATGAGGTCATCGGTGCCCGTAAATTACTCAAGGTTCGACTGGAGACCCCCGTATCCAGCCTAACGTTGGCGAGCCTCGCCAAACTTCGCTCCAACTCGGAGCTGGAGGCGGTATTTGAGCTGGACGCAGAAGATACCTTGGCTTGGTCCAAAAAGATTTTGGACGCACTACCTGTCGTTGATTTTACGATTGAGGACGTCCCGCTGGAAGAGGGGATAGCCAATTTGTACGATGGGGGCAGGCTGGCCGATGCGAAATAACAAATATGTGAAGGTACTCCAGCTTGGTATGCAAAACGAAATGGAGTATCGGGCTAATTATTGGCTCCAAATGGCGGGATTTATGCTGCCGATCATGACGCAAATTTTTCTCTGGCTAGCTGTATTCGGTTCTTCGGGACAAGCAAGAGTGCTGGGCTACTCTCTGCCAGAAATGCTGGTGTATGTGGTCATGGCGGGAGTAACTGGAAAACTGATTGCTGCGGGCTTTGAATACGAAATTGCTACAGATATCAAAGAAGGTGGACTGGCAAAATTCATGGTACAGCCTGTGCATTATTTTGCTTACCGTTTTTGCCGGTTTATCGGAGGCAAAGTCATACAGTCCGCGGTCGTGCTGCTGGCGGCTGCTATTTTGCTGTTATGTCTTAGCCTGGAAGGACAAATCAGCTTCGGGCTATCGTACATCTTGCTTTACATATTGGCGTTGCCGGGAGCGCTTGTGCTTAATTTTGTGGTCTATTATGCGCTGAGCGGCATAGCCTTTTGGGTGACGGAATCGGCGGGACTATTTTATACGCTGTCGCTTGTCATTTACGTAGCTAGCGGTACCGTGTTTCCGCTGACGATTTTTGGAGATGTTTTGGCCCGTCTGTTCAGTCTGCTACCGTTCAGCTACACCGTATTTTTTCCGGTGAATGCGTTGACAGGCAAGCTGACTGTGCTGGAAGCCGCTAAAGGCATTGGCGTGCAATGGCTCTGGATTGTAGTGCTGGCGGCCGTATCACGCTGGGTGTGGCAAGCCGGGGTCAAACGCTTTGTCTCGGTGGGGGGTTAACATGAAAAATGTTTTCCGAAACGTTAGGCGCTACATCAGACTGTACTGGAAGTTTGTCCAGTTTTCCGTCATGTCGCAGATGGAATACCGTATTAATTTTATAACGGCATTTCTGGTTGAAACGGCTTATTTGCTCATCAAACTGCTGTACGCATCGGTTCCATACCGCGCTGGGACGGATATTAATGGTTGGTCTCCTGACGCCATATTGTTATATATCGGCGTATTTACGATGATGAGCGGATTTTATAGTGGATTGTTCTACAGTAATTTTACAAGCCTGCCTGACAAAATTCGTACCGGCTCACTGGACGTGCTCATGACCAAACCAGTATCGCTGCAATTTATGGTAACACTGCGTCAATTTGAACTGGGCTATACCGTGCCGAATGTAATTGGCGGCGGAATTATGACGGGGATCGGCTGGTATCGACTCGGATTGCCGTTTAATTTTGAAACTGTAGGAGGGTTCTCTGTGCTGCTCGCATGCGGAGTGCTTACGGCATACTCCGTATTTTTGCTCCCCCAACTACTGGCCTTCTGGATTATCCGCACGAACGGCGTTACGGAGCTGTCCAACAGCATTTTCGAAACAAACTATGTGCCGATGGCCGTGTACAGTAATCTGATTCAACGTATCGGTTTGTTCGTGCTTCCGGTGTTTGTCATTTGTAATTTTCCGCCCATGTTCATTCTCGGCAAAATGGAAACCGGGTTAGTGGTATGGGCATTTCTCGCACCTCTCTGGCTGCTGGCGATCATCCGCCTGATATGGCAGTTTGCTCTACGTGATTATACGAGCGCGAGCCAGTAGCGCTACCGTGTAGTAGGCCAATAATGAAGCAGGAAAGGAAGCGAATCATATGAATGCGATACCGAATCAGCGTCATTTGTATATGGGAACGTTCGAAGCGGAGGTTTACTGGCGGGATGCTCAGTTAGCTTCCTTGCCAGCCCTGCCTGACCGGGCTTCTTCTGCGATTGTAGCAGCCATGGATGAACTGCTGTTCAGCTTTTGCCAGCCGGGAGATGCGTTATTGACCCGTTATGCCATTTCGCCCGTACATCGTCAGTATATCGCGCAGTTGGGCTTTCATCCGGCTGTCAACGAACGGGACTTGACCGATGGCATGGAGCGTGCAGGCAACGTGTCGACCGCATCAGTATTTGAACTGCTGGGCAATCGCAAGGCCGATGCCGGAGAGGGGTTTCCTCAACTGGAAGGCTGTGTGCTTAGCCCGTTTGCGGGTTTACCGCATGTGGAGGAGGCTGCACGTGCTTGGGGAATAACCCTGCATCAGCCGCCGCTGGAAACGATTCGCAAGGTAAATGCCAAAACGTATTCCTCTGATCTGAAACGCAGTCTTGGTCTGCGCAACCCGGGCTATATTGTGACTTCGTTTGCAGATGTTGCTGAGGCGGGGCGTAAGCTGCTACGGGATGGAAGCTTTTTAATCAAGGATGATTTTGGCGTATCGGGCAAAGGAAACCTGCACATTACCTCGACACAAATGCTGGACCGGATCGTATCGTATTTGCGTGGACAGGAGCGTAAAGGCAAACAGGTGCTTTTCCTTTTGGAGCCTTTTCTGGAGAAAGAACAGGATTTTTCATGCCAATTTACGATTGGTGATGATGGGAGTGTCGATATCTTATCTGTACAATGGCTGGCTAACACTCAATTCTCCTATCGGGAATCCTTGTCCCCGGACGGGGCATTTTTGGAGCGGCTGGAGCGCGAGGGCTATTTTAGCTTGATGCAGGATGTGGGACGGCAATTGTATCAAGACGGTTATTATGGCGATGTTTGCATTGATTCCATGACACTTCGTGGTGGGAAGCTGGAGCCTATTATCGAAATTAATGCCAGAAAGTCGATGAGTTTGATCAAGCATCAGCTCGATACCTTTCTGGCCGGGAAAAATATGCGTGGCACGCTGACGAATTATTCGCTGTCCCATGATGGCAGTCTATCCTATGAAGAACTGCTGGAAGGGCTGAAAGGTGAAGGATTGTTGTTCACAGGTGAACGTGAAGAAGGTGTCATGCCTCTGGGTGCCAATACGCTATATGTGAACACAGGTGGACGAGATGGCGAGAACAAGATTGTGGGCCATATAAGCACGCCAAGCAGAAATGCAATCGGGCGCGGAGGCAGATCATCTGCCAAGCAGGTTCGTGTGAGCGGGATTGGGGCCAGCGATGGCGGATCAGAAGGGAACGGCATGGCTAAGCCGGACTTAATTGGTGAAAAAGAAACCGCTGGAAGCGAACGGGCACGAGGCAAGGGTCGTCTTTATTTGGAACTGGTTGCTGCGAGCGATGAGGAAAAAATGCGATTGACTACAAAGCTGGAGCGTTTTTTGGCAGAGCATCATTTTACAGTGCTGAATTAAACGGGAGGCGTATGAGCATGCGTAAGAATGCGGCTAAGCTTATGAAGGTAACGATTTTGTGTTCCGGTTTCGGATTGGGCTTTTATACCCCTGGCTTGTTGTTGCAAGCAGGTCTTCGCAGGCTGGGCGTGGATACGGCGATTCATGTATTTGAAAATGTGCTGCCAGAATCGGCCCGTCTCAAGGTCGACAAAAGCCGCAAAGCTTACCATGACAATTTTGCGGTGGCCTTAATGTCACAGAAAGTTCCACAGGATATGCGTAATTCACTGGATCTTGCTGCGATGGAAGTGCTGCTGAACCAATGGATGGAGGAAGATCGGCGGTATTTTATATGCTTATCCGGTCATTGGATGTATGTACTGGAGGAGTATCGCAAGCGCAGAGAACCGGAGTTGGTGCATGTGGACATTGTGTATATGGATTCGACACCTTCTCCTTCCTGGAAAAATCTAGCCAAGCATAACCCGCGTTTTGCGGATGGCTGTGGAGAAACGACCTTTTTTGAAAATGATAACAATAGAGTCAGCCACTATATTGATGTCCCGGCTGTGGAGTATGTTCCGTTTGAAGAGCGGCAATCCCGCTTATTCGTACATGGCGGCGGCTGGGGCATGGGCACCTACCGTGATAAGGTTGGACGGTTGGAAGAAGCGGGCTGGGAGCTGGATTTGCTGTTGTATGATCAGGATCAACCGGATGAACAGCGGGACAGTATACGCTATTTTCAGATGGATCCGCAGTGGAGGACATGGCAGCGAAATGAAGTCGGGGAGCATACATTTCCGCCTTTCGGAGAGGTGAAAAAGGGCGAGAAGACAGTGTATCAGGTCGGACCGGATTACCATAGCATGCTGGACCAAGCATGTCGTGTCCAGGCCATTGTCAGCAAGCCAGGTGGTGGCAGCCTAACCGATTCGTTCGCTACAGCTACTCCGCTTATTATGCTGGAGCCATTTGGTGTGCATGAAAAGCATAATGCGGATCTATGGGAACGACTGGGGCTCGGTATGCGGTACGATACGTGGATACAAACCTATGACGGTAGTGCTCAGATACTGGAGGATATGCATCGTAGGATCGTAGAGTTGCGCAGTCGGACGCCGCGTTATATAGAGTCGTATGTGAATAGCATACAAATGCAGGCAAGAGCATCGGGAATGGAGCAGGGATTATGAACGCTGCTGCGGCTGCGCAAGAGCCTGCAATGCGAGATATTCGCTTTGGGATCATTGGCTGTTCTGCCATTGCTCCCCGTGCGTTGCTGGAACCGATCCGACATGTTGCAGGGGCACGCGTGACCGCGCTTGCGAACCGCACGGTTGCTAAGGCAGGAGAAATGGCAGATCGTTTTGGCGTCAGTGTCGTTTATCGGCATGCTGAGGATATGCTAAAGGATCCGGAGATCGATGCTGTATATATTGCGCTCAGCAACGACTTACATGCCGAGTGGATTAACAAAGCATTACGGGCTCATAAGCATGTGCTGGTGGAAAAACCGTTATGCCTGAATACGGCTGATCTGGCTCCCTTGGCAGCGACAGTCGAACAGAGTAGCGCTTACCTGCTGGAGGGAGTCATGGTGCAGCACCATCCTTGGCAGCATGAGCTGCGGAGGATCGTAGAATCGGGGCGTTATGGTCGCTTATGCTCCATAGAGACGAGTCTATGCATTCCGGCAAAAGAAGGACATGCGGATAATTACAGATCTCGTCCGGAGCAGGGTGGGGGATGTTTTTGGGATCTGGGCGTGTACTGGCTACAGCTGCTTCAAGCCGTCGTTGGATTGGAGCAGGCTGAATTCCACAGTCAATCGGATTTCGATGGTCCTCATGGCTGTGACTGGACATTTCGTACGCAAGCCCGTTATCCGAGCGGATTGAAGGCATCTGCCCTCTTTTCATTTGAGCGCCCTTATCACTGCGCTCATGTACTGACCTTTGATTCGGCAGTGGTCACCTTGAAGGACTGCTTTCGGGCAAATTTAGGCTTTTATAAAATGACACTCAAGACGGAAATAAAGAAGGATATCATGCCGAATATAACGGATGCGGACGCACTGCCTGTGTTATCACAGACATCCTCGCATACCAAAACGGTTTTCGAGCCTATGAACTATTATGTCAATCAGTTGAATACCTTTTGCAGCATCATCCGGGGGGAAGCGGAGCCCATTCCATTTCGCGAGGCTGCTGAACGCGTCAGACTGCTGGCAGCCATTCATGAAGCAGCACGCTCGGGCGAGACGATCTATGCAGTATGAGTATGATTGTGTTTTCGAGCGGTGGGAAGCCGAATGATGCAAAATACTGAGTATTAAGGCAAAGAGAGGAGGGGAATTCAGTAGATGGATAAAAAGGACGAAGCCTTACTAGAGCGTTTCGGCAAGCATCCGACGCCATTTTACTATTATGACGGGGACGCGCTGCATGCTCATGTCAGCTCGTTGCTATCCCGATTGCACCCGGCCGTGCGTGTACATTACGCGCTCAAGGCTAATGGTAACGTAGCCTTGGCTGGGCTGCTGCGCTCGTTAGGTTGTGGTGTTGAGATTGCTTCGACTGGAGAAATGTTCGTCGCTATGGAAGCCGGGTATGCTGCGGAAGACGTGCTGTACGCCGGACCGGGAAAAACAGTAGCCGAGCTGAACGAGGCGGTAGCCTGTGGAATCGGCTGTATTCATGTCGAATCGGTGAGGGAGCTGCGTCTGCTGGAGGACATTGCTGCCCAAGCGGGCCAGCTTGTCAGGGCTGCGGTTCGCATCAATCCCGATAACGATCTGTCTGGAGCAACGATTAAAATGGGTGGTGTTCCGCGCCCCTTTGGAGTAGATGAAGGGCAGCTGGATCACTTTTTTAAGGTGCTGGAAGATTGCCCGCACGTCAATTTTCAAGGTATTCAGGTATATACAGGTACGCAAATGTTGAAATCGGATCAGATTTTAGCTTCATTTGCGAATACGCTACAGTTGGCAGAACGGGTACAGGCTCAGTATGGTGTGGCAATGCATACGGTCAATTTGGGCGGCGGGTTTGGTGTACCTTATTTTGCTCATGAGCAACCGCTCGATATGGATCACGTCATTGACGGACTGAACGCACTCGCGGAGCAGACCCGAACCCGCATGCCCGGGGTTAAGCTAATCATCGAAAGCGGCAGGTATCTGGTCGCTCAATCGGGCATGTATGTCTGCCGAGCATTGTATACAAAGGAATCCAAGGGGGAGAAGTTTGTCGTGGCTGATGGTGGCATGAATCACTACGCCGCAGCTACTTTTCGAGGACGCCGCATTAGGGACAACTACCCGGTGCGAATTATGCGCAGGCAAGCAAGAGAATTGAAAGAGCCCAAAGAACGAGAAGTGGAAGCAACCCTATGGATGGGGCAGAGAGACGCTTCTGCTCAAACGGCTGTTGCTGTCGAACAATCATTAGAAGAGGTTGCAAACCGAATAGGAGGGCCTCTGGAAGAGGCATCCATGGAGCTTGAGACGGTAAGCATTGTCGGTCCGCTTTGTACACCCGAGGATTGTATTGTGAAAAAAGCGCAGCTTCCTCCGATTCACGAGGGTGATTATATTGCTTTTCCGAATGCGGGTGCCTATGGATTGAGCTATAGTCCACTACAATTTCTGGGACATGCTACCCCGGCGGAGCTGCTCGATTTTCGTGGGGAGGTGCATGTCATTCGTGAACACGGTGACCGCACAGACCTGCTGCATCATCAGCGCATGATTCCGTTGCCTGAGGATGTGCAGTAGTATGTAAAAAAACGCCAAACTCATGGGAACCGATACAAATCGGACCTGTGATTTGGCGTTTTTTACATGATGAGTAGGGTAGTATCGACTTATTGTTGCTTGGAGCTGCGCATTTCCTGACGCACAAGCTGCCATACCATAAAGATCAGTACAGCGATTTGTGGGACAAATGTTTCCCAATTTGGATACATTCCCAGCCAGCTAATGGACGGAAGCGAGGAGGCAGTGTGCCCCGATAGCTTACCGGCCACCTGAAGCGAATGAATACTTTCACCCAGGAATCGGAATACGAGATAGTAAATCAGTACAGTGGCAGTCAGGAAAAAGGCGCGAATTGGCAATCGTACACTGAACTTAATGATCGCAAACGCCAGAATGACCAGAATAACCGTCGCTGAGCCAATGCCGATCAGCAATTGCGAGGTTTCGATGGCTGGAGCCATACCGACATAAAAGATAGCTGTCTCGGCTCCTTCACGCAGAATTGCGAGCGCAGAAACCGCAAATAACGACCACAGGCTTCCTCGTGCCAGCGCGTTGCCCACGCTGTTTTCCACAAAGCGGTTCCATGCGGCAGCGTTGGATTTGCTATGCAACCAGCTACCAACGGTCAGCATCAGCACGACCGCCACCAGCCCGGTGACACCCTCCAGCAGCTCACGCATGCTGCCCGATGCGGCTGCTGCCACCAGCGTGGTGAACAGTACCGCCAGAATTCCGCTCAGCACCAGCCCCGTTCCGGCTCCTGCCCATATCCAACGTCCAGCCACGGCTTCGCCGCTTTTTTTGGCATACGCCAGCAGAGCTGCGAGCACGAGGATGGCCTCCAGGCCCTCACGCAGCAAAATCAGCGCGGCATCCCACGCAGTATAAGAACGTTCTTCCGTCAACGGACGGAGCCTGTCCAGCATCTGATCAAGAGTCTGAATGGCTTTGTCCGTATTCGGTGGAGAAGACAGCAGATATCCGGAAGTTTCGGTCATTTCATTTTCAATCCCAGTGTAAGACGTCGGATCGGAAATTTGTACATGTCCTTCGACGGAAGGCCACAGAGCGATAAACTGCACTACCTTATCAGCCGCTTGCTCTGATTGATTAGCTACAGCATCTTGGCGTGCGGATTCGAGCAAGGTGACTGCATCGGTCAGAGAAGCTGCCGAACCATTCGCCGTTCCCGTAGCCGTATTGCCTGCATCTGTTCCTTGGCCTGTGTTCACAGACTTGCCCTGACTATAATCAGACAGCAGAGTCGTTAATTCCTGCATTTCCTTAAGAGCCTGTTCTTGGCGAATGGGCTCAGCTTGCATGGAGATGCGAATGAGACTGATTTTAGTTTCGAGCGAACTGTATACCGGAAAATTGTCCAAACGAATCGGTGTTTCTACCTGATACCAGGCTTTGACGATTCGATCGTAATCCACCCGTGCGGCTGCCCAATCGCCTTTTTGCATGGCGGCTAGACTGCCCTTCGCCATGGGAAGCAGTTTTTCCGATGCTTTGGCTCCAGCAGGGGCTGGTTTGTCCCCTTCGGCCGCAGTGACGTACTCATTGACCGAGCGCGCCAGCACGGATAAGGCAGCTTTCGCTGGTTCCCCGCCGCCACTGGCGAGTGTCTGTTCCGCATCGGTGAGTGCTTGATCTACAGCCGCGATGTGAGTTGAATCTCCGCCATTCGTTTTGGCGGCCTCCCACAGCGTGCGGAATTCTTTCAGATCCTTGGAGGCTTCCGTCCATTGAGCTTGTCCCGCCTCCACCAGCGCTCCGCCCACCACAGGCATTAGCTGATCATTGGTGACAGCTTTGGCATCCGTTTGTGCAAAAGCGACCGACCCGGAGCCGGACATGAACGGAGTGACGGTCAGCAGAAGAGCTGCCACCAGCACAAACACCCATCCCAAGCTTTTATTGCGCCGATTCATATAAATCCCCTTCCTTGCCTGCTGCTAAAATAACGTATCCCCGATGTAGCCGCCTTGCGATACACCCGGGAAGCAGGCGAACACCGCACTGCCTTTGTGTACAATGTATTCGTTCAGCTTGTCATTGCGTGCAAGCTTCTCCTGAATATGAACGAACTGCTTGAACAGATCACGCTGGTAGCTGATGAACAGCAGCCCGGCATCCAGCTGTCCTGTTTGCTTGTCCAATCCGCTTGAATACGAATAAGACCTCCGCAAAATATTAATGCTCCCGTCCCCATGAGCCAAAGCCACATGAGAGGTGGGAGGTGTAACCGGCTTGCCTTCCGGATTTTTGGCTGCCAGATCAAGCTTGTCGAACTCCTTGACCTTGCCGAGTGGGGCCCCGCTGCTGCGATGACGTCCAAAAGTATCCTCCTGGTCGCCCAATGTTGAGCGATCCCACACCTCTACCCGCATGCGTACACGGCGTACAGCCATATAGCTGCCGTTACCCATCCATGCTGGTCCGTCACTGGTCTGTGTCCACACCAGCCGATTCATCTCGTCTGCCTTGGAGGTGTCCGGGTTCCCCGTACCGTCCTTGAAGCCCAGCAAATTGCGTGGTGTGCTTCCCGCAGGATCGGCCTGTGCTGTTCGCTGGAAGCCTTCCTGCGTCCAGCGAAGCACCGCCGTTCCTCTGGCGATACGCGCCAAATTACGTAGGGCATGGAAAGCTACCTGCAAGTCATTGGCACATACCTGCACTCCGATATCGCCGCCGCACCATTGCTCCTCCAGGGCATCCCCTTGAAAACGGGGCAGTTCACGGAACTCGGCAGGTTTAAGCCCTGCCAGGCCGTATCGTCCATCAAAAAAGGATGGGCCCACACCAAAGGTGATCGTCGTGCGGGATGGCGACAATCCTGCCGCCTCGCCCGTATCGGAAGGAGGGAGGTTGAGGTTTTCATTATCGTTGCCAAGGAGCACGCCAGAAGTCATTGTAGCGCTTGCTTCCGTCCAGGCTTTGAAGAGTCTACGCACCTGTTCCTTGTCGCTGGTTGTTAGATCGAAAGCGGCGAAGCAGATGAAATCCTGCGCCGGAGTCACAATACCTGCCTGATGCTTACCGTAAAAAGGGATTACATCTTTGGTATCCGCATCCGTCATCATGCTTTCGAGGCGTTGACCTGCTGACAGCACGGCTCCCACGCCCCCGCCGCCAAGCAGGAGGCCTAGCCCACCTACCCCGGCCAGCTTCAATAGGTCTCGGCGTGATACGGATTTGCTTTTTCCTGACGCCTCATCTTCCACTAGCTTCGCATCCTTTTTTACCAGATCAGCCTGTTCATTATGGGATTCCGCATACTGCGGCTTTTCTTGCCCTTTTTGCCGCTTAAAGCCTTTCATATCATTACACTCCTAACAATTTCCCCATTTGGGACAACGGTTCTGCCAAGGCATCGAGGTTTTGGCTCAGCTTTTTAACTTCTTCCGGTTTCAGTTTTGTATACGATACATAGCCTTCTCCGTCCTTAAAAGGAGCCAACTCCTGCTGTAAGGCCGTAAAGCGCTCACCGATTTGTTTTTCCAACGCGGCATCTTTTTGGTTCAGATCTGTTTTCAAAATGTCATATATCTTTTGCGCGCCTTCTACATTGGCAGCAAAATCGTACAAATCCGTATGAGAATATCGCTCCTCTTCACCCGTCACCTTCGAGGTAGATACTTCATTCAACAACTCGACTGCACCCGTTACCATCAGGCTGGCGTCAATATTAACTGTTTCTACTTTGGCACGCAGCAGCTTGGCATCACTCAGCAGTCGGTCGGAAAACTCGTCCATTTCTTTGGTTGTGTTTTCTTCCCATAATGTTTTTTCAATACGGTGAAAGCCGCGCCAATCCGCTGCATCCACATCACCGTCACGTGCATCAATATTCGGGTCAAGATCACCCAGCGCTTCTGCAATCGGTTCAATCCGTTCATAGTACATACGTGCAGGGGCATATAGCGCCTTGGCTTTATCCAGCTCGCCAGCTTTGACCGCGTTCGTGAATTCTTCTGTCTTCTTCACAAACGTATCGCATTGCTCGATGGCATAGGTGCGGTAAGCTGCTACCGCTTGATCAAAATTGGGAGCAGAAGCGGCAGGAGTCGTTGTCTGTGTTGTGGCTCCTGCATCTTTGGTCGTTGCGGCAGGCTGCTGAGTAGCAGTTCCGGTTTGCCCGCAACCTGCGAACAGAATAGAAGAGACCAGCACTCCGGCCGGTACGGCATAACGTAGTTTCATAATCAATGAACACCCTTTCTGGCCAAACTGGCCCTGAACCATAGTCTGTTGCGCGATATCTATATCGAATTATTATTTTGATAATGATTATCAGTCGCGGTTTTTCTTATCATAAGGCTGGCCCATATGCCTGTCAATACATAATTTAGACACAAAGTCCAACCCATCATTAAAGCAGCAAGTAAGGTGCCTATGCCCATTTTTATCCGCATATTGAACCATACCCGAGCACATGACATAAAATGTGTTGACTGTATCCCTTAACCTTGTTACACCACACAAAACCCGAGCAAGGAGGGGTGAAATTGACGAAGGGTAACGACCACAAAAACAAGTTTTTGTTAACTCACCGTGAACGTGAAGTATTTGAACTGCTCGTGCAGGACAAAACAACACGTGACATCGCCGGACAGCTATTTATTAGCGAAAAAACGGTCCGAAACCATATTTCCAATGTGATGCAAAAATTGAACGTAAAAGGTCGTTCACAGGCGGTCGTGGAATTAATCAGGCTTGGCGAATTAAAAATCTGACCTCTCGTTCCTTGCGGGGTACAAAGTCTTCTCGATGATCCTTCGACAGTGAAGGGTGGTCGGGAAGGCTTTTGTTTTGTGGTATGTAAAAAAGTAAAACGATTAAACCGCTGAAATATGTGGGAATTTGCGTGTAAATGATGTACTATATATAGAAGGAAGAAACTACCATTAGAGATCATAGTGCAACTAACAGGAGTGATCAAAACATAAGGCTGTACCACAAAGTTATACTAAGATAGAAATGCATCTGGTGGTAGTCTAAGAATATAAATCCCTACAAAAGCAGTATTCAGCATGACGACAGGATGGAAGATGGATCAGGTTTTGAGCTATACTTTTATATAGGTGTTGAAGAAGAATTACAAGGCAGAAAAAGCTCATTGCTTCAGGTAGTAGGAAGTAGCTTTTGCCTAGAGCTACCCGTGGTATATTCTTGATCGGAGGTGAATGTTAAGACATATGACACCCAACCAACACTTGATGACTTATACGCTGAACAGCGGTATAAAGGGAACTGTCGACCTAACCAGTAAGCAGGTGCAGGAATGGATCAAAGCATATCGAATTGGCAGCAAGTTTGTAACGGTTGTGGGGAAACAGTATTTTGGTTTAAACCCTGAGTTGGTAGCAGATTTCAAGGTACATAATGAATACTCGGAGCAGAGAGAACACATATCCATAATACAGCCTGTAATGGAACGCAAAGCTGTAGAACTGGACCCACTGGTAGAGGCGTACAGCCAGTATAAAACATTAATTCAGGTAGAATGTAAATGTGGTGCCTCCTATATAGAAGAGTCACCGCATAAAAGAACCAAGTGGTCATGCAAGGAGTGTAATAACATTGTGTTCCTGGATCGTAAAAAGGGCATGGTGGATACGGATAAAGGCAAGGCGTGGTACATGACCAACAAATACTATGTGGAAAGACAAAGCAACTGACAGATTGTCAGTTGCTTTCTAACTATACACTCACACCTCTTATGTGCTTACCGAGATATATTAAGTCTTTTGCCAAATAATAAAATTGATGTTTTTTGCGCTTTGTAGTACATTATCAAGTGTATTATAAGGAGGCTTCTCATGTACGGACATAGACAAGATGATACTTTATACATCATGACTTACACATTAAATAGTGGTATCAAGGGCACAGTGCCTTTGTCTAATCAACAGATACAGGAATGGCTTGAGTGTTACAGAATTGGCAAAAAATTTGTAACTGAGATCGGCAAAGAGTACTTTGGACTACATGCGGAACTGGTGGCTGATTTTAAAGTGCATAATCAGTATTCAAGCTATCAGGAGGTTATTATCCCGATTCAACAGCCGGATACTGGCCTAAAAGAGTTGTCCCAGGCTTACAAATCAACAGAAACCCTAATTAAAGTAGATTGCAAATGTGGTACATCGTATGTAACAGAATCTCCCTTTAAGCGGACCAAGTGGTACTGCACCAAATGCCGGGAGATTGTTTTTCTCGACAACAAAAAGGGAATGGTGGATACCTCCAGAGGCAAGGCCCATTATATGACCAATAAGTATTTTGTGGAACGGGAAACAACTGGCGTATAAGCCGGTTGTTTTTTTGTTCGTAAGGTTTGTACATGTCCTGACTTTTCAAAGCCGATTGCGCTATAGTGAAAAAGGGGGCTTATGGAAATGTGGAGTATTTTGCTGAATCACGTTTTGTTGATAGGATTCCTGGCTGTTTTGATTCAACGGATATACAAGCATCGCTTTCATCAGCAAAATGGTAGCAATTTTCTGCTATGCTTGTGGGGGACCTTGCTTAATCGGTACAATAGTTTGTTTGAACTGACAACGTTATATACGGTGTATACCGTTATTTTTGCAGTAGGAGCATTGTTGTTTGGAGGTTACTGGCTTGTGCAGCTTTTGGAAAAGGGGAAAGATAAATCTTGATATAACGATAGTCAGGTGGTGAACGTCATCCGGGAAGATCATACGAATGGTGCAAGAAACCGCATGAGCACGAACAATGTGTACATAAACGAAACGCTTCATTTGGAACAAATCATAAGTGACCTGCGGGTGATGGGCTATGTGGCTTTTCATCATCATCCGCAAATCACAGGTGAGATTGAAGAGCTGGAGGCGTTAAAAAAGCAACTATTATCGTTTTTTCAACAGCATCATGTATTGTGGATTGAGCTTGACCCGCTAACGCAATATGTGGTGGTGAATAACATGGGGAAGGCAACGGTGCTCAAACTCATTGGTCGGAAAATGAACCCGCTACGGGATCTGAGAGCAAACGCTGCTTTGGCTGGACAGCCGCTGAATGAGTTGGATCGGGAGATAGAACGGCTCAATCGGCTAGCTCACCTGTTGCGCTACACCCGTTTTTCTTAAGCGACGGGACTAACGTAAAAAAAAGCATTCACGAAGCATGGATGGTTCCATGCTGTGAATGCTTTTTAGTTTACTTACACCGATTTCAAAAACTCTACAATCGTCAGCAGACCCTTGTCAAAATTGTCCAAGTTAAAATGCTCGTTTGGCGCATGCAGGTTCTCATCTGGCAAGCCGAAGCCCATCAGCACGACTGGGGCAGTCAGCACACGGGAGAAGGTTTCCACGATTGGGATAGAACCTCCATCCTTGGTAAAGAGGGCACGCACACCGTATACCTTCTCAAAAGCATCGGCTGCCGCTTGCAGAAACGCGTGTGACGGGTCGATGTTAAAGGCGTTCGCTTTTTCACCCTGTTGAATATCCAGGGTAGCTCCTGCCTGAACATGGGCACGCAAATGGCGCTCGATTTTGTCCAGAATGTCTTGCGGATTCTGGTTAGCTACCAAGCGGCACGTGATTTTAGCATGAGCTTCTTTTGGAATGACCGTTTTCGTGCCTTCCCCTTGGAAGCCGCCGTATACGCCGTTCAGCTCCAGTGTCGGACGCGCCCCAACACGCTCAACGAAGCTGAATCCTTCTTCGCCATAGAGGGAATCAAGTGCAAGATCTTGTTGCAGCTTGCTCTCATTGAAGCCTTGCTTCACGAATTCTTCTCTCATCTCTGCCGATAATGGAGCAACATCGTCGTAGAATCCTTCGACGCTTACGCCGCCTTTGTCGTCATGCAGGGTTGCCAGCAAGGACACCAGAGCGTGCAGGGCATTCGGCACGCCGCCACCGAAAGAGCCGGAGTGTAGATCTGTGTTCGCCGTGTGAATGGCGACTTCCAGTGAACATAGTCCACGCAAACCTGTGCAAATGGCAGGCTTCCCTTTTTCGATCAAGGAAGTGTCGGACACCAGTACAGCATCGGCAGCTAGACGTTCAGCTCCAGTTTGCAAAAACTCAAGCAAGTTCGGACTGGATACTTCTTCCTCGCCTTCAATGCAGAATTTGATGTTCAGCGGCAATGTGCCTTCCTGCTTCAAAATGGCCTCAACTGCCTTAATGTGCAAGAAAACCTGCCCTTTATCATCTGTCGCTCCGCGCGCATACAATTTTCCATCACGGATGGATGGCTCAAACGGTGGCGTTTCCCACAGGTGAAGCGGGTCTACGGGTTGTACATCATAGTGTCCATACACGAGGATCGTTGGTTTACCAGGTGCGTGCAAATGATCCGCATATACCAGCGGGTGCCCTTTGGTTGGAATGATTTCAACGTTTTCCAGACCGGCAGCAGTCAGTTTGGTAGCCAGCCAATCAGCTGCTTGGTTAATGTCTTTTTTGTGCTCCGATAATGCTGAGATACTCGGAATGGACAACCACTCCTGTAACTCGCTCAGTTGTTGCTCTCTGGCTTTTTCAAAATAATCAGAATAACTCATAAACTATGTATCCTCCTTTTTCAATGTAAATCGTGTGAATGTTGCGCCATCCTCCGAACCGAGGTCGTGGACGATATGTCTAGTTTACTACGTTTTGTGCTGAACGAAAAATAGGGAGATAAAAAAACGATTCTACCCGGGTCTGTCCAGACCTGAGCAGAATCGCCCTTAACCAAGCATATGGATGCACTTATGCGCGAATGTCCAGTTGACCGCCAAGATGAGGCTGTACGCTTTTTTCCATCATCTGCACTAAAGCCTGACCTTGTTCACTGGCCTGATCCTTAGCCATACCTAATACCTTCACACTTACGGCTTGAGCCAAGCTGGCCTGACTCATACCTGTTGATAATGCTGCGATATCCATGTTCCAACCCTCCTTCATTGTGAAGACTCTTTCTCTGTATTTATCGGTTGGAACGGTTATTTTGTTTCATCTAATTGGAATTGTGTCAGTAAATCTTGAAGTTGCTCTGCCAGACGGGTCAAATCTGCGGCAGACGAACCGATCTCTTCCATGGAGGCGAGCTGCTCCTCTGCGGCTGCGGATACGGTCTCCGTATGGGATGCCGCTTCTTCAGCGATGCGTGTAATTTCCTCCATGCTGCTGACGACTGAACTCGTTCCATCTGCAACTCCAGCGGTAGAAGCTGCGACGTTATCGAGCTGCTTCGCTGATTTGGCTACCGCTCTACGGATGCGAGAGAAGGAGCGACCGGATAGGTCAATGGAATTAATACCATCACTTACGCGTTCCTTGGCGGATTCCATAGCGATCAGGGCTTCATATACACCGCTCTGTATCCCTTGAATCTGTTCACGAATTTGTTGTGCGGAATAAGCTGAGTTTTCAGCCAGCTTGCGGACCTCTGTCGCCACGACAGCAAAACCTTTGCCATGCTCCCCTGCACGTGCTGCTTCAATAGAAGCGTTTAATGCGAGCAGATTAGTCTGGCTGGCGATTTCCGTAATGACAGTGACGATCGTTCCGATTCGTCCAGATCGGTCACTCAAAGCACCGATGATGGTATCCAGTTCTTCCACGGTAGTACGAATGCCGTCAATGGAGACGACGCTGTTGCCGATATGCTCACTGCCTGCATCCGACGCCTGAATGGCCTGTGTGGAGTAAGTGGTCATTTCAGCCATAGTTTCAGTCATCGCGGTGATGTCTGTTGCCATGTCGCTAACCCGTGTCTGATTAGCTTTAGCGCTGCCCACTTGGCGTTCGCTGCCTGCAGCCACATCTTGAATGGCTATGGTCACATGCTCGATAGCCCGGGTCGTTTGTTCTGCACCTGCTGCAAGCTCTTGCGAGGATGCCGACAAATTGCCTGTCATCGCTTGAATTTCTTTAATCATGTTACGCAGGTTATCTACCATTTGTTGAAAATATCTTGATAATTCACCAATTTCATCTGTGCTGGTCGTAGCTACGTTAATCGAAAGATTACCTTGGCTGATGGCATCCATAGAATTACGTAATCTTTGGATGGGCTTAAGTATACTGCTGATTAGCCACATTGCGAGCACACCGATGATGATGGCTGCAATCACCAACACTACGATCGTTGTGATAAGAATCGGTTGGGCGGAGGCACTGGTTTCTGCTTTGTCCATCGTTCCAGCAATTCTCCAGCCTGTCAGCGTATTGGTTTTGAAAATCAGGTGTTTATCTACGCCATTAATATCGTAACTAAAGCTGCCTTCTTTGGAGGCAAACAATTTGGGTATCGTTTCCCCCAATTTGGTACTTCCGCTGACTTCTGTCGGGTGGGTAACGATACGTTTGGTACCATCTAATATCATAATATAGCCATTTTGTCCGATTTTTAAATTTGTGATTTCTTTTAAATTATTTAGGTTCAGGGAAAGACCGAGAACACCACTGTTGTCAGGAAGTGTACGTGAAATATATACAACGGGGACCTTAGCCGTATTGAGTCCGACAGGGCTGATTACGGTTTGTCCGGGTTTCTCCATGGCCTGTTTGTACCACGGACGTTCACGAGGGTCGTTTGTGGAGCCTACGGCTTTGCCAATAATGAGTTTTCCTTCGGGAGTTCCTACAAACATATCAACAGCTTCCGCATGCATTTTCAAATACACTTGTAACCTTTTCAGGATGTCTTCATCTGCTTCGGCACTGTTATCACTAGCCGTCATCGTCGTAGAGTAATATTCGAGATCAGCGATTTTGGCTTGAATCGTTTGAGTAACTGCACGGTCGGATGCGGTAACGCTAGTTGTCGCACTATCGAGTAATTGTCGGTCCGTCTGGTTATATGCTGCTTGATAAGAAAAAGAACTTACAATAATGCTTGGAACAAGCATGACCAGTAGAAATGCTGCTGTCAATTTCTTGCGTAGTGTTAATGTTTTGAGTCGTCTCAGTTGTTTCATCAAACCCCTGCTTTCTATCTACATATTCATTTCTAAAATTTATATCATATGTATTTACTATCGGTTATTTTGAGCTGAATTGATAGATTTATTACTAATTTGTCCAATACGCTAAAGAATTTCTTGCATAGCATGGAGTATCTTGCAATTTGGAGGGATAGGGTATGGGTTTTTTTCTGGATATGAGAAGCTCCACCAATTCATCAAAAACAGGTGAGGGTCCCGATATACAGCTGGGTCCTATGCCGGAGCGCTTCGGTTTGATTACCCTGCGGACCTTTCTTGTGCCGGGTCCGATTGTAACTTTTAGTGGTTCCATTGGTCTGCTCGGTGAGCTTGGCGATACGTATGCGGTTGAAATCGTGCGTGGAGCCGACTATGATCCGAGTGAGGTAGTCTACCGCGCCGAGGGGGTACTGGGCGTGACTGGATCTAATGAAACGCAAGCTTTTAATGCACAGGATCTGTCTGCTCCCTGGGCAATACAAACAGTATATTCTTCTTATATTTCTGGTGTATCGACCACTGTTCGTAATGGTCCAGAGGTATTCACGGGCATCGCCTCGACTCCGTTTTTGTAAATATATCAGGTGATTATTTCTATAGTAAATGCTCGCTGCCTGTTCGTGGTTCTCCTAGGATAGTCCGCTGCGCCCAAGCTTAACTAGCCACGAGCATAGACAGACATCTGCTGCAGACTCGTGGCTATAATTCTCAACAACAACACCCAGAGCACAAATGACCTAGTTGTTGTAATTTCCTTTATGAGCGTGTTCTACGAGTTGATTGTGCTTCTCGGATTCTATCTCTTTAGAATCTCTCGCAAATACACTGTCAACTCATCTGCTGCTTTGGCATGGGCGGAGAGCCCGGGATGGCTGCGAGATCCTATCGTTTCTTCCGTCGTGTTAGGCAGTTGGAATACCGACACATTCCGATCCCTCGTTCTTTTCTTGTACACGTCTACCGCTCGGTAGATTGAGGGCATCATCGGAGTACCCAGCATCCCATAGGCCCACACAATATGGGCAGCAGGATTGCAGGTCCGAAGCTTGACAAGAAAATGTTCGATAGCGCTTTCAAAAGATTGTAAATCTTCTTCATTGAATGTGCCGTCCTCGTTCAAGCGTTGCTTGTACACTTTCCCGCTTGCTGGGTCCGTCCATGCAGGAGAATAAAAGGCTCCCCCGTCATTAGTACCCAAATTCACTACGACCACGTCCGGCTGCCATGAGGTAAAATCATGATCTGAAAATGCCCCTAATGCTTCATTTCTCTCACCAGTCAGCACACCACATATCTGTTCATAATATGCCGGTATGTTCGCATGCGGATTATTATCCCAGCTTGTTAGGACACCCCATCCGCTTTGTGATAACACTCGGTAGTCCGCATTCAGTGCTTCGGCTGTTATGGCTGTATAATTGCGTAGTGCTGTGAACAGCATGGGAACCCAGTCTGTCTCCTCCTTCGCTCCAATCGTTCCTTCTCCCGAGGTAATGCTGTCACCGATAAATTCCACCTTGAGGGGCTTATCAGTGACTGGCAGCAATTCCCCGTCAACCTTCAGGGCATGAATTTGCAACAAGCAGCGCGAGTCCGAACTCATAGGCTGGACATCCTTGACCACACGGACATTTTTGACCGTGTCAGGGTTCAACCCTCTCAAAAGACAGATCCAATGCCGTCCTGCGGTCACCATCAGGCGACTCATCGGAACCCCATTGATGACAATACTGATCCAGGGCTCATACACCTGGTAATCGGCTTCAATTTCAATCCACAGCTCTGAGCCTTTGATATTCAATTCAATGCCACTGCCTGTCCAAAATAGAGTAAGAGGTTTACGTGTTTGCGTAGTTCGACCATGAACCTTTACATGCCTTGCTTTTGTAAGTGGGTATGTCTTCAATCTCTTGTTATGTGACATTTCAACATCCTCCTCATGATCTCTTAATGAATGCTAGTTTCTGTAATATTGTAAAAGAAGTGACAGGGAATCTCAAATTCTATTTCTAAACAAGCAAGGGCCCAAAGCTTTATATGGATTATTCTTTTTGATCACGGACTTTAGAACAACATATGATATCAAAAAGCACCAGCCAACTGAAATTTGCTGGTGCTTTTTGATATACGGAGCAAAGATTACTTACTAAGTGTATTTTTTCACACATATTATTTTATCTATTAATTAGCTTTGCCAAACATGACGATATTAATCGCCTTGCCGAAGTCTATACCTACTTTGCCAGTTAACTCTGCTGTTTTTTGTGCTAACACGACTGCATTGACACCACAAGAGAACAGCGCAATATCAAAGTCATCTTTGTGTGCTGCGATCCATTGGAGTGTTTCAGGCATTTGTTCATATTGATGAAATGCGAGCGTGTGTGCGATATGCAGCCCGTATGGTTCGGCCTCAAGAACAGGCTTCACTTCAACGGCCGTCCGGGTGACCAGCAGAATGCGTCGATTTTTCAGTATGTCCCAGAAAGCGGGTGTCTCAGCCAAATACCGATTCAGGCAGGCGTGGCAGGTCAGCGCGGGGGAAAGAGCATAGTGAGCAAAGACCTGATCGGTCAGCTCCCGCTTCATATAGGATGGTGCTTTAATAGATTCGTCATCATATGGCAAAATGCCAACAATGCTGGCTTTGCTCACTGCCTCAGCCACCGCGTCCCGTAGTTCCGTATTCGGTAGAAACAGTCCCTTTTGACCGAGATTGGCTTTAACCGCCCAACGTTCCTGTAATACCTTTTCCATCGGCCAGACGGTGTCCTGCGACAACACCAAATTTTCACCATCCCCGATACGAATGAGCGAAAAGGACTGGTGCTGATCGAGTGCCAGCTTCAATCGTTTCAGTACCTCGTCAATCTCCAGATACCTTGGATTCGTCATAACATGTTACCTCCCTGTCGTTCCTGCTTGTTCAACTTTTTAGATGGAGCAAAAAACTTTGTATTCTATCATATGTCGAAAGCAAAAAGGTTTTTGTATGAACGGCTATTCTTTTTGGATTCTACCTATTTTTACAAGATTCGTTGCATCTGTACGTGCCGTTTCAGAAGCGTCTTCATAACTTGAGAGAAGACGGTTGAAAGGGAGGAAGATCAATGAATCGCAAGATTGTAATTGAAATTAATTTTAATAACTATGGGATGAATCCCAACCGCCTGACACGTGAGTGGATCAGTGAGCGACTGGATATATTCAGAACCTTTACGCTACGTAGTTTACTCAGTCAGACAAATACGGATTTCTTATCTGTCGTCAAGCTGGCGGGCGGATGCAGTGACATTGTGGAAGAGGAACTAGCCCGACATGAGCCCATTCCTGACCACATCCGTTTTGGTACGAGCATCGAAAGTAAACGTCGAATTCATGCGTACATCGAAGGCGCGGACGAACTGCTCATTGCTCGAATAGATTCCGACGATTTGTACCACCAGTCGTTTGTACAACAGTTACATGATTACAAGTTTCAACCGGAGACGGTTGCGCTGGTGAACCAGATGGGTTACCTGTGGGATGCGGTTGAGGGGCAGATGGCACCGGTGTTTCACCGTTCGCCTTCTTTTTATGTGTTTCGCTATCAAGTGGAGGATTTTCTAAATGATTACCGTGTCGTCATTCCTGGGAAGGGTACGCACGGATATGTAACGGAGCTGCCGCATGAGGTCATTCCACTTCGCAACTATGTGAACGTCATTCATGCCGCAAATACTTCGGTGAAAAAAGTGCCGGCGAAGGATCGGCTGTCAGAGAATGAAATGAATGCCGTGCTGGCTGAATTTCTGGGAACAGGCATTGCCAATTCGTAACGGTCAGGAGGAGATTATATTGTTCAAAGGAAAAAAACTGCTGGTGACCGGAGGAACGGGATCTTGGGGGCAACGCCTAACGGCTGAATTGCTGAAGGAGGGACCAGCGGAAATTCGTATTTTCTCACGCGGTGAATTTGCACAGATTGCCATGCAGCGGCAATTTCAATCTGATCCTCGCCTGAATTTCATGATTGGAGATATTCGAGATCTTCAGGCATTGCAGGAGGCATGTCGCGGAGTGGACTATATATTCCATTTGGCAGCATTAAAGCATGTCCCCGTGTGTGAGAGACAGCCCGAGGAGGCATTCAAGACGAACGTACACGGTACTGAAAATGTGATCCGGGCCAGCATTGAGCAAGGAGTCGCTAAGGTAATTGATGTCTCTACAGACAAGGCGGTAGACCCAGTGAATGTATATGGGATGACGAAGGCGATTGGCGAAAGATTGATGATCCGCGCCAACGCCTTAAGTGAGCGTACTCGCTTTGTGTGTATTCGCGGCGGCAATGTGCTAGGGACGAGTGGAAGTGTCGTGCCCCTGTTCAAACGCCAGATTGCGGAAGGTCAGGATTTAACGCTGACGAGCCCAGATATGACACGTTTCTTCCTCACGCTCGGAGAGGCGATTGGCTTGCTGCTGAAGGCTTCTGTTACGGCGATTGGTGGAGAGACGCTAGTAATGAAAATGAAGGGTTGCAATATTGCGGATTTGGCAGAAGTGATGAAAGAACAGGCGGGACAGCCTGCGTTGAAAGTGAAGGAAATTGGTATACGTGGTGGGGAAAAGCTGCATGAGGTGCTGATTTCGCCCTATGAGGTGCCGCACACGTATCGCTATGATGATCGTTATTTTGTTATTCTTCCCCAGCAAGCAGACAAGCGTTTGTTGAGTCAATATGGTGGATTGGAGCGGGTGAACTTCGAACAATATCGCTCGGACGACGAGTTAATGGATCGTGCTGGAATTGCTGAGCTACTGCGAGGCATGGAGTAACGATGAAAGAGGTGGGTATTTTGCAGCTTATGGAAAAAATAACAAAAGGAACTGTAAAGGTGGCTGTGATCGGCCTCGGTTATGTAGGGCTGCCCATGGCAGTGGAAATGGCACAGGCTGGTTATGATGTATATGGTGTAGATTCCGATCCTGTCAAAGTAGCCAAGCTGCTTCAAGGAAAGTCGTACATCATAGACATTGGGGATGATGCATTGGAAGGTCTGATCGGGCAGCAATTGCATCCGGTTACGGATATCAAGGTACTGGAGCATGCGGATATCGTCGTGATCTGTGTGCCTACGCCGCTGACGGACGGACACCAGCCGGATACGTCCTATATTGAAACGGCTATTGATCAGGCCATACCTCATTTGCGTAGACAAACACTGTTGATTCTGGAAAGCACCACCTATCCGGGAACGACCGAGGAACTGATTCGGCCGGTGATAGAGCAGCGCAGGGGATGGACAGTAGGTAAGGATTTTTATGTGTGCTTTTCACCGGAACGTGTGGATCCGGGCAGCGTTCATTTTAACATTCGCAACACACCCAAGGTGATCGGCGGTTGCACGCCGGATTGTCTGGCAGCGGGAGTAGGTTTTTATGGGTCCTTTTTGGACCAGATTGTTCCGGTCAGCTCGACAACCGTGGCGGAAGCCGCCAAGCTGTTCGAGAATACGTTCCGCAGTGTCAACATTGGAATGGTCAACGAGCTGACAGCCGCCTGTGAGAAAATTGGCATCAATATATGGGAGGTACTGGATGCAGCGGCAACCAAGCCATTCGGCTATATGCCTTTTTATCCGGGACCTGGCATCGGGGGGCACTGTATCCCGGTTGATCCGCTATACTTGTCATGGAAATCCGAGCAGCATGGTTTTCCACTGGAATTCGTGGACTTGGCAGATCGCATGAACCGACGTATGCCGCTGTATATCGCGGAGCGAATTGAAGCCATGCTCGCTCAGAAAGGTAAAGCCATAAACAAGGCCAAAATCATTCTGGCAGGTGTGGCCTACAAAAAGGACATTGATGATGTTCGGGAATCCCCAGCTCTTGTCCTGTTTGAACATCTAATAAAAATGGGAGCTTCGGTGAGCTTCACCGACCCATATGTATCGAGCTTTAAGCTGAACGGTGAAGCAATCCCATCTCGAACGGCAAATGCTCAGCTATGGGAAAGTGCAGATATCGTAGTCATCACGACAGACCATTCTGTGGTGGATTACCAACAGCTGGTCGACCATGCCCCGCTGGTCTTTGATACACGTAATGCGACTGCACATTGCACAGGTGGACATGTCGTGATCTTGGGGCATCCTGGTGATGGAGGAGGCGCCGCTGTTGGCTAACCGTGATCAGGTAAACGAACGTTATTATGGGCAAATTAATTCGGAGGAGTCTCATGAAGCCACCCGCAATAGAATTCACTGGATTTGCCGCCATGTACAGGGGCGTACCGTGCTGGATGTTGGGTGCAGTCAGGGGATAACGTCCATTTTGCTTGGACGGGAAGGCTTTGAGGTAACGGCTATTGATTTGGAAGAGGGCAGCATTTCTTATGCAAAAAAAGAACTTCGACAGGAATCCGCACCCGTCCGGGGAAGAGTCCACTTTCAGTTAAAGGACATTTCACAATTTGAGCGTCCTCCCGGTGGATTTGACACCATTATTTTAGGGGAGATTTTGGAACATTTTGCGCATCCCGACACCCTGCTGGCTCATGCTTATCGCTTGTTGAATAAAAAAGGAACGCTCGTCTTGTCTGTACCTTATGGATACCATCCGTTTCATGATCACAAGCGGACTTACTATGCTGGGAGCCTCTCCCGTGTGTTGTATCCTTATTTTGATGAAAAAGCGCTTGAGGTCCATCACAAATATTTGTGCTTTGCAGGCCGCAAGAAGTCGAAAGAACTGCGTGAGATCAAACCAGAGGCAGAGCGTCTGAATGAGTGGATGAAACTGGACGAGGAGCAGTTTCGACTGGTGGAGCAGCAGCATGTTCGAAAAATGAATCAGCGAAAGGCCGCACTCGACAAGGCGGTACAGCGAATCCGGCATATGGAGGAACAACTTTTGCCGTTGGAAAGGTATGCACGTGTCGAACAGCTAGACAAGACGCAGGCTGAAAGGAGAGGTGCATATACTGATGGTGAGTCTACCAGAAAAACGATGGCAGATTCAGCCAAAGGTAAAGGGGGATGACGTGAAGTCATGACTGATCATCCAATGACCATCAGCTTGTGCATGATCGTAAAGAACGAGGAGCAGACACTTGCACGCTGTCTGGATTCGGTCGCAGACCTGATGGATGAAATCATCATGGTGGACACGGGATCGACGGATCAAACGAAGACGATAGCATCCCGCTATACGGATCGGCTATATACGTTTGAATGGAAGGATGATTTTGCAGCCGCCCGTAATGAATCGTTTGACAAGGCGACGTGTTCCTACATCATGTGGCTGGATGCGGACGATGTGCTGCTGGAGCCGGACCGTGAGCGCCTGCGTGCCTTGAAGCAGCGTTTGTCTATGGATATCGACGCAGTGGTAATGCCACTTCATTTGGCAGAGGGGGAGCAGGGTGAACTGTTGTTCACCTCACGTCGTATCCGTCTCGTGAAGCGTGAGCGACAATACCGCTGGGAAGGGCGTCTGCATGAGGATCTGGTGATACCTCAGGGGCAAATCTTGCATTCGGATGTGGCAGTAACTCACCGCCGAATGCAAGACCACACGCTCCGTAACCAACGTATTCTCGCTCGGTGGATCAGCGAAATCGGCAAGCTGGAGGGGCGTCTGCTGTATTTGCATGCCAATGAATGTTTTGACCGTAAAGAATATGCCGAGGCGGCAGAGGCGTTCAACCATCTGTTGGAGGAGCCGAGCGGCTACCGTGAGGATCGGATTACCGCTTGTGCGCGGTCGGCGGAATGCTATCTTCACCTCGGGAAGCCGGAGCAACAGCTGGATAGTCTGTTACGTTCCTTTCGATACGGTGTACCGCAATCAGACTTGTGCTGCATGATCGGTGACTGGTTTTTCACACGAAACGAATGGAGCACTGCCGCATACTGGTATGAAAAGGCATTGGAGCAACAGCATCACCTTCCGGGTATGCGACCTGTTCCACTACCATGCTACTCCTGGTTACCTCATGTGCGGCTCAGCCATTGCTATGCCCATGCAGGTAAGCTGGGCGCTTCGTATGAGCATAACCAAATCGCTTTACGCTATTTACCTGACGACCCGTATTTACTGGATAATGCACGCAAGCTCAAGGAGGCTATCTCCAACTCCTCATCCTCAGCCTGTTCCTCAAAATAGTTCAAGCTGTTCCGGCCCGTTATCCTCTTCAGGTGGCTTGCGAGGTGGAAAAGGTTTAGGGTCCATCCCAAGCATGGACATGAGCTGCTTGGCGTTAGCAGCGGCGTCTCCACCTGAGTTGTTGTTGAAAATAACGCACACCTCACGGCTTTGCTGCTCCAGCTCCAGCAATCTGTCTCTCCATTCGGTCAACTCTTGTTCATTGTACCGATACAGATAACGAACCTCCCGCCAATTAGGCGCGGAGCTTTGATTCCAACCCGATATGTTTCGCCCGTGGAGACGTACGATTGTCAGATTACCGTCTGTAGCCAACGGCACAATGGGAACCGACCCTGGTCCTGCCTGCGGCTCGTCGCATACGCTGTGTATCCAACCTTCTTCACGCATGAATGCCAGCGTTTGTTTCCGAAAATCGGGTGTGAACCAGCTTTGATGTCTGAATTCAAGTACGGATGGGACCTCTCCCATCCTTTTTTTCGTGTCTCGCAGTACAGCGACATTCTCACGTGTACAGTCGAACCAGGGTGGGTACTGAAACAGTACGGCTTTGAGCTTACCCGCTTCGCGAAGAGGCTGTATGGATGCATGCAGTGCTTCGTACATGGCATCTATTGTTTTGAAGTAAGGCTGCTTGCCGCGGGTATGTCCAGTCATGCCTTGATAGGCTTTGACTAGAAATGAAAAAGAGTCAGGGGTTTCCGCCGCCCAGCGTGCCATACGATCTGTAGGCTGCACCGCATAGAAAGAACTATCCATCTCTACTACCGGAAAATGGCTTCCATAAACGCTTAGTTTTTGGTTAGCTTTGGTGCCGGTTGGATACAAGTGATCATGATCGCCCCAACCCGTAAGTCCAATTTGAATCATAACTTCCCCGCTCCTTTCTCTTATGAATACTTCTAAAGGCGTTCCCATGAATCATTTTAATGATAAAATGGGGTGAATCATGTACTCTTTATTAAAGCTACTGAAGGTATTATGAAATGGATTCAAATAACGGTTATTGTAACATGTTTGTTGTTCAGGATTTTGCAAAACTCTTATTCGTTATGCTTTTGAGTTTCCAGTTTGAAAAAGCTAATATAGTATGTAATAGAGCGAAATGAGTTCATGGAGGAGAATCGATATGGCAGAATGGTACGAGCAAAGCTTTGGGGAAGATTATTTATTGGTATACAAGCATCGCGACTTTCAGGGAGCCTATCAGGAAGTGCAAAAAATGATCTCCTGGCTCAAATTACCGCAAGGCTCCAGCGTATTGGATTTATGCTGTGGGATGGGACGTCATTCGCTTGCGCTGGCAGATGCAGGTTATAAGGTGACAGGTGTGGACCTTTCCAATGTGTTGCTGAGAGAGGCTCGTGCAGCAGATTCCGAAGGGCGGGTAAGTTGGCATCAAGGGGATATGAGAGAGGTGCCGCTGGACGAAAGCTTTGACGCGGTGATGAATTTGTTCACCTCCTTCGGTTATTTTGAGAAGGATGAGGAGCAGCTAAAAGTATTAAAGGAAATTTATCGGCTGTTGAAGCCGGGAGGACGTTTTATTATAGATTATTTGAACCCTGCTTACGTAACCGCTCATTTGGTACCGCATTCGTCAAGGGAGGATGAAGGAAATTGGATTGAGGAGCATCGGATCATTGAAGATGGCTTTGTGAAAAAGCAAATTGCGATTCGGTCAGCCGCATCCGTTACGGCCACTGAGGCAGCCTCTGCTATGGGTACGACTCCTACTGAGGGAGAACCCGCGCGCGTGTATCATGAACGAGTGAAGCTATATCCGTATGAAAAGTTCCGTGGATTGCTAGAGCAAGCCGGACTATCCGTAGAGCAGGTACACGGAAGCTATAATGAAGATCAATATATCGAAGATGCTTCGCCTCGAATGATTTTTGTCGGCGTGCGGGCTTGAAACAGAAAGGCGGATGGGAAGCCATGAAAATGCCAGAGCTTACACCGTGTGAGCGAATAGACGGAGGCTTTCAGGTCAAAATATCCATGTCCTTTCCGCTGCGTTGGGTAAATAGCTATGTGCTCAAGGGGCAGCATGGTTTTACGATTGTAGACCCTGGTCCGCGCAATATGGATACCGAGGCAGAATGGGCGCATGTCTTCCAACAGCTGGGGATGACCTTTGGGGATATCTCGGACATTGTGGTGACTCATCATCACCCCGATCATTACGGATTGGCGGGCTGGATGCAACAGCAAAGTCAGGCTCGTGTACATATGTCAGCTCGAAGCCATAAGGAAGCGATGATGATGTGGGACGCTCCAGAATCGACGGTCGCAATGGAGAACAGGCTTCCTAGTTTTTTTGTCCAGCATGGCTTTCCTTTGGAGCAAGTATCGGCCTTGGAATTACATATACGGCAGGCTTATTTGCAAGTGAATCCACAGCCTGAGATTACCGTTATTCCTACCGGAATGGACGCTCGTCTGGAATGGGGTGGACGCAGTTGGCTGCCCGTAGAGACAGGAGGGCATGCGCCCGGACATGTGTCCTTATATGACCCGATTAGCGGCGTTATCCTCTGCGGTGACGCAGTTTTGCCGCAGATTTCTCCTAACATCAGTCTGCTTCCAGGCAGTGATGCCCAGCCGTTAAAGTCTTATGTAGACGGCTTGCAGCGTCTAGGCGAGCTGGAGGTAGCGTGGGCATATCCGGGGCACCGCAATCCGTTTGGTTATTTTCGGGAGCGGACGCAAGCGTTGTTGGCGCATCATGAAGAACGGCTGGATAAATTCCAGCAGCTGATCCAACTGGGGGGCAGCACAGCCTATGAGCTGTGCATTGCCATGTTCGGTGGCAAGCTGGGTATTCACCAGCTAAGGTTTGCCATGTCCGAGACGCTGGCTCATCTGGTGGAGCTGGTGCGCCGTGAACGGGTCTCTATGAGCGAGACGGACCCAATCACGCGCTTCTATCCGCTTTGCCGTCAATAGTCGCGGAAAGTTATCCAACAAGTGACATGACGAAGCAACATGACAAGCGGCATTCATGCCGGAAAAGAGGATTTTATGAATTTGCTGCTGCTGGGAGCTACCGGACGCGTAGGACGGTATATATTAGATTATGCATTAGCGGACGGTCATGCCGTTACTGTCCTTGTTCGTTCACCGGACAAGCTGGAGGATTACGCACCCGGATACGGGAATCAGCTGCAAATCGTACAAGGCGATGCCACTAATGCAGAGGACGTAGCGCAAGCACTGAAGGGTGGGGCGACGGCTGTGATCAGTGCGCTGAATACAGATGGAACGACTACCTTATCCATTAGTATAGGCCTGCTGATCCGGCTCATGCAGGAGCAGTCTATTTCCCGGCTCATTACGGTAGGAACGGCAGGGATTTTGCAAAGCCGGACCGAACCGGACCTGTATCGATATGAGTCCTCCGAGACCCGGCGACGCAGCACTCGTGCAGCCGAGGAACATCGGCGAGTGTACGAATTGCTGCGTGAATCGGTACTAGACTGGACAATTGTATGTCCAACCTATCTGCCAGATGGAGCGCGGACAGGGATTTATCGCGTGGAAAAAGATTTTTTGCCTGAAGGTGGCTCACAAATTACCACCGCGGATACGGCTGATTTTACTTATCGGCAATGGAAGAGTTACGAATTTATCCGTACACGGGTAGGCATTGCCTACTGATCGTGGAACGCCAAACATAGCTTCATTTTTAAGCATTCAACCAGAGCGTGGTAAGTGTACCTACTCATTGCGTTCTTTTTTATTTGACAAACACTCAGGCTTAGAATACTATGATTCTTAACGGAAACAATGTTTCTTGAAATCTTGTGTAGATCTTTAATTTATTATTGTAGCATCAAGCAACAGTTTTTAATAAGCAAAAGGAAGTGTATTGAATCATGTCCGAGCCATCGCATCCCTATAAAACCTATTCGGAAGTGAAGCTACAGCAGCAGCAATTGCTACGTAAAAATGTCATTGATGCCGCATGTATCCTTCTTGCGGAGGAAGGGCCAGAGGCCGTGACCGTGCGACGAGTTGCCCAGAAATTAAGCTGTTCCACCAAAATTATTTACAGTATTTTCGGCAGCAAGGATGGTCTTGCCAATGAGATGTACCTGGATGGATGTCGGCTATTGGCTGAATCCTTCCAGCAAGTACCTGTTACCGAAAGCGTACTCGCTGATCTTGAAGCTCTATGCTGGGCGTACTGGGAATTTGCGCAGCTTCATTCAGCCTATTACAAAATGATGTTTGGCGGGGCATTATCTGATTTCAAGCCGGATGAACAGAGCTTGGAGGGTACCACAACGGCCCTGTCTCAAATCCTGCAAACCGTCATACACGCTATGGAGCTGGGAGCATTGAAAGAACATGATCCGCTGCTGGTTGTCCGGATGTTTTGGTCTGCTTTACATGGAGTCATACATCTTCAGTTTGCAGGTCATTTTTCAGATGTAGATATGGCTCAAGGAGTGTATGCATTTACACTAAAGAATGCGCTCGTAGCATTTAAAACATCCTCATCTCCATCGTAAATATGAAGTGTACTGAGGTCGTCATAGTAGATGACTTCAGTTCATTATAGAGTAGTGGTAACAATGTTTCTAAAATAAAACAACGATACTATGGAGGTTGTCATCATGTTTATGTACGCAAACAAAATAGCTCTGATCACAGGGGCTTCATCCGGTATTGGCGAGGCCTTTGCCTACTCGCTCGCAGCTAAGAAATGTAATCTCATTTTGGTAGCACGCAATGAAACCAAATTAAAGACACTGGCTAAAGAACTCTCAGCTAAATATAACGTAAAAGCAACGGTGATTGCGTTGGATCTTTCCACACCAGGAGCACCCCAAACATTGCATCAGGAGGTTCAAAAGCAACAGCTAAAGGTAGATCTCTTGATTAACAACGCAGGTTTTGCCACCTATGGATACTTTGAGCAGGTTTCAGGAGAACGACAGCATGAGGAAGTGATGCTCAATGTGGCTGCTTTAGTCGACATCACACATGCATTTATGCCTGATTTATTGCGTAAGCGGGAGGGTGGATTAATCAATGTTTCTTCCACAGCTGCATTTCAGCCCGATCCTTATATGGCGGTGTATGGAGCAACCAAAGCATTTGTGCTTTCTTTTACTGAAGCGCTATGGGCCGAAAATCGGAAACGGGGGCTTAAAGTTCTGGCCCTTTGTCCAGGATCAACAGAAACGCCTTTTTTTGATATTGTTGGCGCAAGTGAAGCGTCAATTGGAACTAGGGAAACTCCCCAAACCGTTGTGAAGAACGCATTGAGAGCATTTGAAAAGGGGCGTAGTCACATCATTTCCGGTCGCCAAAACTATTGGGTAGCTCAGGTGTCCCGGTTCTTCTCTCGTCAATCCACGCTGGGAATTGTAGAACGTGCACTGCGTCCACAAAATGGATTGTAATTTATGAATAAAGGTAATCTGAGCTTGAAATGTTAGAATACCAATGAATAAGCTGTGAGTTTTATGCACCGGGTCTGATCGTTTATAGCTCGACTTGAATCAGACTCGGCGTTCCTATTTTGTATAGATCAAGCACTTAGATCCTATTCTAGTCCTCGGGAATATAGTAAAATTCCATCCCGTTTCTCCCAGCCATTAGCTGACCAGAAGCGTTGACCCCCTGCGTTATGCTCCATCACAAACAGATGACATTTATCAATGCCTTCTCTCAGCAAAGCAGATAACGCTTTATTCACCAGCCTGGGCGCGATCCCTTGACCACGATGTGCTGTGGCTACACCCAGATGATACAGAAACCCCCTGCGACTATCGTGACCCGCCAAAATCGTGCCTATGATGCTTCCATCATGCTCACAGACAAAGCTAAGTCCTTCGTTCCGCTGTAAAAAGCGTGCAATCCGCTCCGGTGAGTCGGCCTCGCTTAATCCCAATCCGTCTAAGCCATTCCAAAGGTCAATGGCCTGATCATAATCTTCAGCCTGCATCGTACGGAATGTATATCCTTCAGTTACGTTTACCATGTCTAGTTCTCCTCTAACCCTATATATATCTGTTGTATTCCAAGCGTTGTTTGTTATTTAACGTGTTGTATTCGGTGCACTTTCTTCCCCAAGCTCCTGCTCACGCTCTGCCTGTTTGCGATGGGCGATACGGCTGCTGGCGGAAGCTGCGATAGCGCCCACAATGTCGTCCAGGAACGTATGGATCGGCCCGAGGCTTTTATCATTCAAGCGTTCCAGCACACCTGGTTTGAGCTTATCGACATAACCGTAATTGGTAAATCCAATGCTTCCGTACACATTTACAATGGAGAAGGCCAGAATTTCATCCACCCCGTATAATCCCTCATCATTCTCAATCATGTCCTGCAATGGGGGAAGAAGAGCGCCCTGTTCAGCAAGGATATCCAGTTGGATGCCCGTGAGCACGGCATTTTGAACCTCGCGCTTCATCAGTACCTTGTCCACATTCTCCATACATTCTTCCATCGTTAGGGTCGGGTAATATTTTTTCTGTAAAAGCATGACCAGTTCTGCGATTTCAGTCATGTGTACACCACGCTTGTGCAGCCACTCGCGGGTGGCATCGGCTACCTTTTTACTATTCAGGCTGTATGGTGCTTTTTTCTTGTCCATAAAGTTGAAATTCCCCTCCTCGTATAGCTCCTGATTTCTACTGCAATTATGACCAGTGTGTCCAGTCTGCTGAAAAAGTAGTTATTTTTTACGCGAGGCTCGTATACATATTAGTACAATCTGTACAAAATTGTTAGGGAGGAACTTCACTTATGAATATAAAACACCCATGGCGTATGACCTCTGTAGCTGGACTGCTATCCCTACCCCTGTTGTTGTCAGGCTGCAGCCTTTTCGGCAACGAATCGGCATCCATTGACCCCCCGCCGTCCACGACAGAGCAGTCCATGATTAAGGCTGTAACCGGAAAAGCACCCGCCAGTACGGGGCAACTGAGGGCTGTTTTTTTGCAAGATCATAACGGTTTGCTGGCCCCGGTATCTTTACCGATTGCTACAGGTGATGTGCAGGCAGATGCCAAGTCAGCGCTGGAAACATTAGTTGAGGGCGGGCCATATGCCGGATTATTACCAGAGGGATTTAAAGGTGTAATCCCCCAGGGTACGGAAGTGAAAAGTGTGACGGTGGACAAGAACAACAAGCTGGCTGTTGTCGAATTCAACAAATCTTTCGCCAACTATAAGCCACAGGAAGAACGAAAATTAATGGAGAGTTTGACCTGGACCCTGACCGACCGTCCCGATATTGAGAGTGTACAGATCTGGGTGGATGGCAAAAAGCTGAAAGAAATGCCTGTGGGCGGCACACCGCTGGATCATCCGTTGACGCGTGCAGTAGGTATTAATTTGGAGATTGGTCATGGCGTAACACCACTGGATTCCAGTCCAGTCACCGTGTATTTCTCTTCATCTTCTCCTGCTGGAGTTCAATATTATGTACCTGTAACACGGTTGGTCAGCCCTGAAAAAGATCGTGTCCAGTCAGCACTGCATCAATTGATTCAAGGACCGCAGACCAAAGATGGGCTACAAGAAGTGATGACAGGGGAGACGGCGCTGAAATCGGTAGAACGCTCCAAAGACAACGTCATTACGGTATCTCTTTCAGATGATATGTTTGCTAAAGGAGAAGCCGTGCCTGCTGAATTTTTGGAATCGGTTGTGCTGACAGCGGCAGACAATTCAGATGATGCGGTCAAAACGAAAATTCGGATTGAACTGAATGGTGAAAAAAGCGTGATTGGACAAAATAATCAAAATTACGGAGAGCCTGTAGCCAAGCCGCAGCACATTAACGAAATTCCTCTTTAAGGACGGGGAATCGTCCTTGGGGTGCTTTTGCCTGCACACTTTGGTAAAATAAACATATAAGAACAGGTTGCATACGACGTAGGAGGAAAAAGCATGAGTAGATCTAACGGACGAAACGGTGATGAGCTGCGCCCGATGAAATTGACAGCAGGAGTAAATAAATACGCGGAGGGCTCTGTTTTTATAGAGGTTGGCGAGACGAAAGTCATTTGCACGGCTACTGTAGAAGAACGCGTACCACCCTTTATGAAGGGACAAGGAAAAGGCTGGGTGACCGCAGAGTATTCCATGCTTCCGCGTGCGACTCATAGCCGTAATCAGCGTGAAGCTGCGCGTGGCAAGCTGACAGGCCGTACCATGGAAATTCAGCGTCTGATTGGAAGAGCGTTGCGTTCGGTGGTCAATTTGCAGGCGCTTGGTGAACGGACGATTACGTTGGATTGTGACGTCATTCAGGCGGACGGCGGAACACGCACAACCTCAATTACTGGTTCTTTCGTAGCGTTGGCGATTGCGGTCAATAAAATTGCCACCCAGCACAAGCTGCCTGTTTTTCCAATTACCGATTTCCTGGCTTCCGTCAGCGTAGGGGTTGTTGGTGAAAAAGCATTGCTGGATTTGAACTATGAAGAGGATTCCAAGGCCAAAGTGGACATGAATCTTGTCATGACTGGCAGCGGGAAATATGTTGAGCTGCAAGGTACAGGTGAAGAAAGCCCATTTGACCGTAACGAATTGGATCAACTGCTTAGCTTGGGCGAACAAGGGATTCTGCAAATGATTGAGCGCCAAAAAGAAGTGCTTGGACCGATTGCTGATAAGATCGGTGCTGGACGTACAGGAGCTGGCGCCTAATGCGGCTGGATGGCCCGGTCGTCATTGTCGCTACGAAAAATAAAGGAAAGGTGCGGGAATTTGCGCATGCCTTTGCGCCGTTTGGCAAGGAAGTCAGAAGCATGTACGATTATCCCGACATTCCTGATGTCGTTGAAGATGGCAAAACCTTTGCCGAAAATGCACTGAAAAAAGCTAAAGCGGTTGGAGATGTGCTCGGATTGCCCGTGCTGGCCGATGATTCCGGCCTCTGCGTGGACTTGCTGGACGGTGCGCCGGGGGTATACTCTGCCCGTTATGCTGGAGAAGGTGCCAGCGATCACGAAAACAATATTAAGCTGCTCGACGTTCTGGAATCGAAGCAGCTGGGTGATGATACGGGACAGCCTTTGCTAAGCCCGGCTCAATTCGTCTGTACCTTGATTCTATATAATCCGCAGACTGGCGAGACGTTGGAATCGACAGGGTCCGTGGAGGGCTGGATTACTACTGAAACCGCCGGCAGCGGCGGGTTTGGGTATGATCCACTGTTTTATTTGCCAGAGTTTGAAAAGACAATGGCCGAGCTGACGTTGGAACAAAAGCAGGCTATCAGTCACCGAGGGATAGCTCTGCGTGATTTGGCAACAAAGCTGGGTAATCCACAGGCATAGCTTGGTAACAGGGGCGAAATCATCCCCCCATTCACATAACGAAAAAAAAGGCTATCCGTCAGTCATGAGCTGCGGATAGCCTTTTTGGTACTTTCTGTTCCCCATATAGTACACAGCGAAAAATTGCCGCTGCCGCTTAGAAGCTCTATTGCTTCAGCATTCAGTGTAGCTTATCGAATAGCTACCTTGTAAGTGCGCAACCAGTTATCCACTTGAGCCAAATAGGCAAACAACTGGGGACCGGACATCAGCTGACCAAACCAAGGCAGATTGGTGGATGCCTCCGGTGAGGCGGCAATATCGCGTACCTTTTGCGCATCGATCAGCTTGAGCAGTGGGGAAGAGGAATCATCCAGCAGCTGCAGCGCTTGCTTTTTCACAGCCTCAAGATAGGAAGGGTTATGCGTTTTGGGATATGGGCTTTTTTTGCGATACAGCACATCATCCGGCAATACGCCCTCCAGCGCCTTGCGCAAAATACCTTTTTCACGTCCGCCTGTCATCTTGATACTCCACGGAATGTTCCATACATATTGTACCAGTCGATGATCGCAATACGGCACCCGCACTTCGAGTCCGGCTCCCATACTCATCCGATCCTTGCGATCCAGCAGAGTAGGCATAAAGCGGGTGATGTTCAGATAGGACATGACGCGCATTTGCGCAGCTTTTCCTGTTTCCCCTGGTAGCTTCGGCACTTCTCCTACCGCTTCTGAGTAGCGATCGTTCAAATACTCCAGCGGCTTGATCCAGTCCCGTACCTCAGGAGACAACAGACTGGCTCTCATATCGGGTGCAACTGCCCACGGGAATGTACCCGAATTCAGCATATCCTCCCGGTGGAACCATGGATATCCGCCAAAAACTTCATCCGCAGCCTCGCCGGAAATAGCGACCGTAGCTCTTTTTTTAATCTCCCGGCAAAAGAGATATAGCGACGAATCCACGTCCGCCATTCCGGGTAAATCCCGCGTTAGTGTGGAGTTGTTCAGAGCTGCTACGACTTCTGGCGTATCGAATTCAATCCAGTGATGATTTGTCCCTAATTCATCCACCATCCGCTGAATCCAGGGGGCATCGGCTCCGGGTTGAAACGCATGGGCTTTAAAATGCTTGTCGTTATCCACATAATCGACCGAATACGTATGAACTTGTCCCTGCCCGGTACGTTTGTAATAATCGACAGCTAATGCGGATAGAGCGCTTGAATCCAGCCCGCCAGACAATAAGGTGCAGACTGGAACATCCGAAATGAGCTGCCGCTCCACCGTATCCAGCAACAGTTCTCGTACCTTAAGTGCCGTTTCTTCGGTGTTATCCTCATGCGCAATGCTTTCCAGTGTCCAGTAGGCTTGAATGCGCACGCCGTCGCGACTGTAGGTTAGCGTATGCCCGGGGCGTAGCTCCTTCATGGACGAATAGACGCCATGTCCGGGGGTACGCGCAGGTCCGATGATAAAAATTTCGGCCAATCCCTCGGCGTCCACTGCTGCTTCTACCGCTGGATGCTGAAGCAGTGCTTTGGGTTCTGAGCCAAATACGAATACTTCTTCGGTCTGGCTATAAAATAACGGCTTTACTCCCAGCCGATCCCGTGCCAGAAATACCTGTTCCCGCTCACTATCCCAGACCGCAAATGCAAAAATGCCGTTTAACCGATCCACACATTCGGGGCCCCATTCGATATAGGATTCGAGCAGCACCTCCGTGTCGCATTGTGTACGGAAAAAATGCCCGCGCTGTTGCAGCTCTTTTTTCAGCTCAGGCGCGTTATATATTTCCCCGTTATATACAATCGTATAAGTGATATCCTCAAGCTGCCGGATCATGGGCTGAGCGCCATTTTCCGGGTCCATAACGCTCAGTCTTCGGTGTCCGAAAGCACACGGGTTGGATATCCAGGTACCCGCAGCATCCGGTCCGCGATCGGAGAGCGTTTGTGTCATATTCAGCAGCAGCTCAGATTGATGCATTAAGTCTCCGTTCCACTGTATGAAACCTGTAATTCCGCACATGTCTGTTCATCCTCTCTTTGTCGTGTTCATCCAGTGTTGGAATGAATCAAAAACTAAATCCCCAGTTCATCAGTATATATGCCGAAAAGAAGCATAAAATGTCTGTCCGTTCCGAAAACTACAGATGGGGAAACCCGTCTACTCGCAAGGAAGGAGGGAGACCGTGTACTACATCAAGGATGCCAAAATACGCCGCTTCACTGAACTTGACGGAGTGCGCTGCGCTGAGGTAGAGGTGCGGCCCGGTGCCGCAGATGACCCGGAACTGCTGGTCTATATCACGGCCAAGGATCAGACGGATGGTCAGCATGACTATGACATGGTACGGATCATCCGCAATGACGCCGATCTGGAGCTGGATTGGTACGACAATAATCTGCATTCGGCATTTGAGGAAGTGACAGACAAGGCTTTTACCGACTCTACACACATTACTGCTGGTGAGGAGCGAGAGAAGTTTAAAAAAGAATTGCTCTCCTACGGGCAGCTCAGCACAGAGTTCGCCAAGGAGTTCGGGGCATGAGGATATGGTGTGCTATGCCTCGGCTTTTGTTGATTTGGGCCCCGGCGCCATCGCCGGATCAGCGTGAAAGGAGGGGGAAATCATAGACGGCAAAGCGAAGTATAAGAAAAACAAAGGCAGCAGTTATATTCATAACAATGAGTTCGCGGAAGAAGTGCTGGAGAAAAACGTAAGACATGAAGTACGGAAAAGCCCTAAACGCTTTGGAAATAAATAAGCAGCCATTGAACTAAATAGCAACAGCAACTCATCAAAAATGACCCTAAAGAAGCCTCCGTATCCCGCCAAATTTGCGGAATGCAGGAGGCTTCTTTTTGAACTAAGCCGCTTCACGCAGCGTCATAATCCCTTTGTAGATGTTATAAACAAAAACCCCGAGATAGACCACTACGAATAGCAGTACAAACCCGATCACTGAACCTGCATGATTTGCCGTAATAATAAAATACACTAGCGGAATTGCCGCAATAATGGGGAAAATATGCGATAAAATAGCCTTTTTTGCATGTCCCTGAACATATTCGTCCCGTACTGCAATCCACACAATGACAGGCACTAGAAAAGGTGCGAAGAAAATGCTGAAATAACAAAGTGACGACAAAAGACCTCTCACGGATTAACCCCTCCTTTATGCATGGTTCTTTGTACATAATACCCCGTTAGCGTCCAAATGATTCCTTTTGCAGCCAGCTTCCCTATATCATAAAAAAATGATTTTGACAGTTGCCCGAAATGTGATATAATAATCAATGCGCTGAATACATAAGGTTTTATTGATCGCCATCTTGTCCCAGTAGCTCAGCTGGATAGAGCAACGGCCTTCTAAGCCGTCGGTCGGGGGTTCGAATCCCTCCTGGGACGTATAGCAAAAAGCTTCCTACATGTAGGAAGCTTTTTTGTTTTTCAGTGCTGCCAAAGCGCTGCGCTACGATACCTGCGCACATGGTGGATTTTATCCGGTGAAGCTAATGGAGAGGGTATTCCATGTTCATGGAGCTTGAAAAAAGGTATGATGCATTCCAAATTTGATATTATCCATAATAATATTTGCCACATCCTTTGGAGTCATATTTGGTGAATATTCATACCACCATTTAACCGTTGTCATTGCAGATGCTGCAAACAAACGAGTTAATAACTCCTGCTTTTCTGAAAGTTCCTTCTTCGTAATTTCTGTTCCATTGCTATTTTCACGAAGACATTCCCCGGTTCTCCTTTCAAATATGCGTGTCATATCTTCATAGACATATAACTCCATATTTTTATTCCACAATATAAGGTACCAATCTTTATGATCATACATAAATTGGAGTTGTTTTCTTAAAGCGTTCAAGGATTCGATGTCATTATTCTCCAGATTAAAAGATGCTAGATTAATATTGTTTGAAAGTTCTTCTAATGTTGATTTTACCAATGATTCTCTTAGCTGATATTTATCTTCATAATATTTGTAGAATGTAGAACGATTAATTCTTGCAGTTGTAGTAATATCTTTTACGGAAACAGATGAAAAGTTTTTTTGACTAATACATTTAGCAAACCCATGTTTTATATTTTCAAGTGTTTTCACAACACGTAAGTCTGTTATCTCATTCAATATGTGTCACACTCCAATTCACTAATTCTACATATTAAAAACAACAAAAGCGATCAGAACTGTTGTTTAAGCAACATTCAGGGTAAGCCTTACTGATATTCTGGATCTTTTTTCTTTATTATAATCTTAATATAAAAGAATATTTATATAAATGGTATCCATCTTGTTCAATATGAAAAGGAGAATCTTTTATGTCTAACAATCGTTTATGTAAAGTTTTGGGAATTGAAAAACCAATTATTCAAGGACCTATGGCTTGGGTTTCAACAGCACCATTAGTTGCAGCAGTTTCTGAAAGTGGAGGTCTTGGTGTATTAGGAGTAGGATTTGCTCCTTTAGATTTTATTAGGGACCAGATTATTGCTACAAGAAATCTTACGAGTAAACCCTTTGGAATCAATGTAATTATGAACTCTGAATTATTAGATCATGTAACTAAAGTTGCTTCGGAGGAAAAACCACCAGTAATTTATGCAGATACGCTAGTGGGACTGGATTTTGAGTTATCCCGAAAATACTTTTCTATATGGCATGAATTAGGAATAAAAGTAATCGTAAAAGCAAGTACAATTCAAGATGCAATGACTGCGGAGAAAGCGGGGGCTGATGCAGTTATTGTAAAAGGCTGGGAAGGTGGCGGACATACTACTTATGAAGCAACAACGGTTCTTGTTCCACAAGCAGCGAACTGCTTATCTGTACCAGTGATAGCCTCTGGCGGTATTGCAGATGGAAGAGGAATGGCAGCAGCTATCGCTCTTGGTGCTGAAGGCATTGAAATGGGAACCATTTTTATGTGCGCAGAGGAAACAGTAGTACATGCAAATGTAAAAGATGCCATGTTAAAAGCTGGTGACATGGAGACTGTGATAACAGGATATTCTACTGATGAGCCATGCAGACAATTGAAGAACAAGCTTTCAGAGGAAATGACGGAAATTGAAAACAATTACAGCAAAAAAGAAGCAGCAGTAAAACTAAAAGAAGTTGCTGAAAGTTCTTTGAAAAAGGCGATGCTGGAAGGCGACGTTGAAGAGAAGGGCGCTGTTATGGTGGGACAAATAGTACCACTAATAACTGAGATTAAGAGTGTAAAAGATATCATAAATGATGTATTAGAAGGATACCATGAAACAATATCTAAGATGACTAAGTTTGAAGTTTAAAAGTTAATGTCATTATAAACGGCCGTGATCCCAACCGAAATGAGGGAGACGACCGTTTTTTCATACGTCCAGCATGAACAATCTGTTTTATAAATTTACACTGTCGCCTTCGCCTTATTGGCAAAAAATTGCGGTAAATGCTCTTTATGTGCTTCCAGCAATTCATCCAGTACGGTTTGAGCAATGTCCCCGCTTGGTACGAGCGGATTCAGGGTGAAGGCTTGCAGTGCTGTTGCATAGTCACCGGTGACCGCCGCTTCAATCGTCAGCTCTTCCATTGCCTTCATCACTTGCAACAAGCCCCGCTGTGCAGGTGGGAATTTGCCAAAGTTGACAGGTTCGGCACCATGGGCGCGTATGACACTGGTCACTTCGATGGCGCTATCATAAGGAACATCATCAATCGCACCATTGTTACGTGTACTAACCACCATCAATGTGCCTTTGTTGTTATAAATGGAATTAATGATCTCACAGGCTGCATCGCTGTAATGCGCACCGCCGCGTTTGGATAGTTCCTCTGGTTTGTAATCCAGATTCGGATCTTTATACAATTCAAACAGACTTTCTTCCAGACGTTTGACCACTTGGCCCCGAGTTCCTTCGTTTTTGGCTTCCTCTAATTCTTCCTTGAGCATGTTATCCGTCATATAGTAATACCGATGGTAAGGACAAGGCAGCATTTTCAATTGACGAACTTGATCATACAGGAAGCGCATGTTCTTAATATTTTCAACGACTTTCTCTGGCTTTGCGCCCGGAGCGTACAGTCCTTCAATGACTTGCTCTGTTAATTCGGCCCCTGTTTTGTCATAAACTTTGTGCCAATGAAGGTGGTTAATCCCTGCAAATTTAAAGAACAACTCTTCTTCCGGTTTGTCTAGCACAGCCGATGCACTCTTGATCGCACCGATTGGAACATTACATAATCCAATGACTTTATCCCACTGACCATAACGAAGCACAGCTTCGGTGACCATACCCGCAGGGTTGGTAAAATTAATCAACCATGCATTCGGACACAGTTCTTTCATATCTTCGACGATACTGAGGATAACGGGTATGGTGCGAAACGCTTTGAACATTCCTCCGGCACCATTGGTCTCCTGACCGATCATGCCATGTTTTAACGGAATACTTTCATCCTTAATCCGGGCTTCCAGCAAGCCTACCCGAAATTGGGTCGTTACAAAATCGGCGTCCTTCAACGCTTCCCGACGATCCAGTGTCAAATGTACCTCACAATCAATGCCTGCGGCCTTCACCATCCGTTTGGCCATGGCGCCTACGATCTCCAGTTTTTCACGTCCTGCCTCAATATCTACCAGCCACAATTCCCGAATGGGAAGCTCTGCATAACGTTTGATGAAGCCTTCTACTAATTCTGGTGTATAACTGGAACCTCCGCCAATGGTTGCAATCTTTATGCCTTTTTTCATGGTTAGTGCCTCCTAAGTATGTTTTTTAACCGCTTTCTTAAGCACAAATTCACTGTAATCCCTGTAATGCATTACAGGTCAAGCGCTTTTAAAAAACTTATTTTGGGAAGGTGACAATTATAGGGCAGGTACTACGAACATGCTAAACACGAACATGCTAAAATAGAAAGAACGAGGTGAGAAAAATGGCGAATATTCATGAAATTGCAAAGCTGGCAGGCGTATCCTCGGCTACGGTGTCCCGTGTCATTAACAATCATCCGTATGTAAGTGAACCGACAAGACAGCGTGTGCAGGAGGTCATAGACCGACTGGATTATGTTCCTAATCTAAATGCGGTATCTTTAAAAAAAGGCATGACTAAGCTCATAGGGATTATTTCACTTTCTTTTAATGACTCATTGGGTTTATTTGTGCGTGGATTTACAATGTATGCCCAGGAGCATGGCTTTAATATAGCGCTGTTTATTACGAATGGGGAGAAGGGGCGAGAACTTGAGGCGCTGGAAATGTTGCGGAGAAAGCAACTGGACGCCTTGGTCTGTATGATTCGTGTTAATGAGTGGAGTGTGATTGAGCATTATACAAAATATGGTCCGATTGTGACCTGGCAGCGTGTAAACATTGAGGCAATCCCGTCTGTATTTATGGATCAGTATCAGGGCTATACATTGGCGTTGGAACATTTGTACGCCCGAGGATATCGGAAAATTGTGAATGTGTACGGCAGCATGCGGGGGTTGAATACAAAAGAACGCATTCGAGCTTATCATGACTTTTGCGAAAAATATGATTTGGATGCTGAGGCCTTCCCGCATTTTTATGATTTAAATTCAATAGAAGCTGGTGAACAAATAGCTCATTGGTGGGCAGAACGAGAACAAACAGATAGACCGGAAGCCTTTGCCTGTTCTACCGATTATTTGGCAGCAGGTCTTTTGACTGAAGCACGGAGACTCGGTGTTTCTGTACCAAGCGATTTTGCAGTAGTAGGCTTTGATAATACTGAAATCTCGCATTTGCTTGATTTAACAACGATTCATTACCCGATAGACAAGCAAGCCGAGAATGCGTTCATTATGATTTGCAATGCCCTTGAAGGGCTGGATGAAACGATACATCATCTGGAATTCAAATTAGTAGAGCGAGCGACCACCTAATTCCAAAAGGGACTTCATGTTAGCGGTTATTAATTACCATATTCAAGTTTATATAGTAGGAATAATGGAAGAAAAATGTTGACACATGTTAATAATTGGTGAATAATTTGAGGTGAAAGTATAAAATTTGGATTTTTTGTATGAAGGGTGGTTATGACTTGGGACATACACCTACGATTTTGGCGAAGTTAGAGGATTATTTAGGGGAAAATAATTTGACGCTGGCACAATTTGCCGAACATTCAGGTGTTCATCAAAGAACACTTAATAATTGGATTGCCAAGCATCGTCCTGTTGCGATACATCAGCTAGATCGAATCACTTGGGCTATGGGACTACCAGAGGGTTTTTTTTACGAACTATACATAGATAACTACATCATTGAGCGCTCCCCGGATTGGAGGCGAATTGAGCCGTTGTTGTTTCGCTGTGCGGAACTGGACAAGTTGGATGCTATCCAGCTTGTAGTGGGACATATTATGGACAATCTTCTATATTCCCCAAAGTTATTTGATGCAGCAGAAAAATTATTCGCACAAGGTCAGCACAATGCTGCATTGTTGCTCTACGAAGGGATTGCGGAAGGCGAGAAGTACCAGCACTCTGAACGCTTGGCTATCTGTCAGTATCGTCTGTTTACCATTCAGGTGGGGAACAATCAGATCCGAAATCTCAAGGCGGCTACACGATTTGAACCCTTTGTCGAACGTCTGAATGAAATAGATCAACTTGATGCGTTAAAAGATTTGGCGAATGTGTATCGTTCTCTGCGTGAATGGGACAAGCTTGATGCAACTGCTCGAAAAATGAGAGCCAAAGCGGAGATCCAATATTCTTTGAAACATCAACAGAAAAAGCGAGAGTGGGAGGAGTCTGAACAGAGGCTGAGTCGCCCGATGTTTGTGTACATTACCTATGCTGATTTACTGTGTGCGAGTGTCTGTGAAGCGCAAGGCGATTATCAGCAAGCACTACAATTTACAAATGCCTACTCTGATTTAGATTGGGTGATCGAGACAGACCAGGAAACCCAACACTGGGTCAACTTGTTCAAGCATTGGGCAGAAGGTAATACTTTTGTAAATAGACTCCTATCTGGAGATACCAATGTGCTTCCTCATTATGTTGAATATATTGCATCCACATCAATCACTACCGAGAATGAAAAGCTATCCAAGTTGCTGAACGTTATGATTGCTGCTAACCGATATGCAATAGATATCAATGATGTCCTTTCACGTTTTGAAGTGGAGATTAATTCTTTTGCTCTGCTATCACAATCTACTGATATGTACACCCAACAAGTGATGCCGGATTATTTTGCATGGTTTGGTTACGAACTGGCTTATTACTATTTAAGGCGGGGAATGTACAATGATGGCTTTAAACACTTAATATATGCATTGGTAAAAGCCCACCTACTAAACAATGAGACTTATTTTATAAACTGTACAGGGCTTTTTGCACATTTCCAAGCACATGCGCTTCCCGAAACAAGGGAAGCGTATTTCAAACTATTAGAAAAGGTGTGGTTAGACAATGTTGAAAAAAATGATTCTGCTGGTCATCGCAGCTAGCTTCTTGTTTATTTTAGCAATGCCTGTACAGTCGCATAACCAAAATCAAAGAATAACGCCTCACGTACAAATTGGAGGTGCTTAAACGGCTAGAAACAAAGACAATTCTCACCGACTAGTTCAAGTTTGGGGAGTTCAGCGGCTATTAGAGATCAAACAACATAAGGTAAATCTCTAAGTCAGATTTGATTGGTATGCTCTATATTCATTGGATCTTTTTATGAAAAAGAGCCTCGGTCCCACTTTTATTAGTGGAGACGGAGGCTTTTTTACGTGGATTTAGGGGCATCTTTGTTTATGCAAACTTTTGGGATGTTCTTTTTTTGTTAGGCGCATTATTTGAAAATCCAAAAAACGTCTTTTTGTCATAAAATATGACATATAGGAGGGATCATGCTAATGAACCAAGGTGTGACTTTACTTTGTGTCGAACGAGCTAGGAAGAAACTGTACCAGGTCCAGAAAAAGTATGGATTTTTAACACATCCCAAAGTAATAGAACAATCTAAAAAGCTGGATGATCTGTTGAATCATTATCAAACATGTAGATCGGATCATTGAGAAATGAGACCATATTTTTCTTTAATTCCTTGACCACACCTCTAACCTGTTCTGACTGTGTCACGGCTGAAATCACCGCCACACCATCTGCACCTGCACGTGCGACTTCCCCAACACGGTCCACTGTAATACCTCCGATCCCAACAATCGGCACATCAATTCCCGCTTTACGCATCTCATATAAAATTGCCGGTCCCTGTACGGCATGGGCATCATCCTTCGAGATGGTGGGATAGATTGGCCCGACACCGAGATAATCCGCACCTTGCAGGATGGCTCGACGTGCTTCCTCAATAGTATGGGCGGAGACGCCGAGAATTCGATTTCCGATTCGCTCGCGGACGGAATCGGCCGATTCATCGTCCTGACCGATGTGAACGCCGTCGGCGTCGAGTTCAAGAGCCAGCTCCACATCGTCATTGATGATGAAGGGAACACCAGCGTGGCGGCACAGGTCTTGTAGCTGGCGCGCAAGTTCGAACATAGGGACGCCCGTTAACGCGCCAAGACCCTTTTCCCGGAACTGGACCATGGTTGCCCCGCCAGCCAGAGCCTCCTGCACGACCCAGCGTGGTTCCGCGAGGCAATTCACGCTTCCAAGCACCAGGTACATCTGTAGCTGGCGGCGCACCACCTCTGACAACATTCTGCCGCTCATAGCAGCATCTCCTGACGACGGCGGTAGGCCCAATGATTGGTTGGGCCATGTCCCTGTCCAAGATGTAAAGGTTCCTCAATCGCTGCCTGAATGAAGGCTCTACCATTCGAGATAGCCTCCAGCACAGACATTCCTTTCCCTAATTCAGCAGTTATCGCTGCCGAGAAGGTACATCCTGTTCCGTGTGTATGAACAGTCCGTACTCGTTTGCCGCTCAGCTCTGTAAAGGCGGTTCCGTCAAAGAGCAGGTCAATAATTTGTCTGCTGTTCTCACTCTCGTCAGCGTGGCCGCCCTTGATCACAACGAATTTTGGTCCCATACTGCTAATATGTCTCGCAGCCTCGCGGCGATCCTCCATTGTACGGATGCTGATCCCTGTCAGGGCTTCCGCCTCCGGGATATTCGGTGTAACGACTAGGGCCAAGGGAAGCAGGTCGTCCTTCAAAGCCTGCACCGCTTCCAGTTGCAGCAGTTCAGCACCTCCCTTGGCAATCATCACGGGATCGACGACGACCTTTTTCCAGTCGAACTTTCGGATCTGCTCGCTCACAAGACGGATGATACCCGCATTAAACAGCATGCCAGTCTTTAGGGCATCCACTCCAAGGTCTAATCCTACAGCTTCGATCTGTTCCGCTGTTGCTTCCTGTGGCAGCGGATATACGCCGTGAACCCCTAAGGTATTCTGTACGGTAACGGCCGTAATAGCCGACATGCCGTAAACGCCAAGCTCCTGAAAGGTTTTGAGATCGGCTTGAATTCCGGCCCCGCCGCCACTGTCCGAACCGGCAATCGTCAGTGCTCTGGGTACACGAACGTCTGTCATCGCGCACCACCTGCTGTGGTTGTTCCGGCTTCACGGACAGTGACATGCCCCTCCAGCGAACCTGTATGTAGTTTGGCGAGCTCGTCGAGAAAGGCAATCTGGAAGCTACCGGGCCCCAGCTCTGCGGTACGTGCTGCGGCTCGGGAAGCTGCTGCACCGTAAAATGCCAAGCCTGCTGTACCTGCGAGCAGCAGGTTGGGTTCAACAGCCGCAAAGGCACCTAACACAGAGGTCAGTAGGCAGCCTGCTCCGGTTACCTTCGTGAGCAGCGCGTCTCCGCCGCTAATCATTCGTGCTTCGGCCCCATCGGTGATGACGTCCTCTTTTCCAGTGATGACAACCATTGAATTGAGCGTTTGAGCAGCCCGAATTGCCAGATCGACATGGCCGCTGTCAGCACTGTCACCTGCATCTACGCCTTTAATCTCACGCGCTTCTCCAACAAGATGCGCGACTTCGGCTGCATTGCCTCGCACCAATGAGATTTTGACTTCTCTCAGGATTCGCAGTGCCGACTCAGTTCTAAAGCTCGTTGCTCCCGCACCGACCGGATCTAGCAGGACCGGAACACCGTGTGCATTCGCCGATTGTCCAGCAATGATCATGGCATCCACCAGTTCGCGGTTCAGCGTACCGATGTTTAACACGACGGCTCCCGCTATTTTTGCCATGTCTGCTACTTCCTCGGGTGCATAGGCCATCACTGGGGAGGCGCCCAATGCATACAGGCCGTTGGCCGTAAAGTTAGTGACTACCACATTGGTCATATTGTGAACGAGGGGTTTGCTGTTTTGTACCTTCGTCAGGAGATCTGAATAACTTTTTTCCCATGTACTCATAATGATTATCCTCTCTATAGTTGGTGGTTCAACAGGGCATTAACCGTACTTCACGCATCGAATCGCCAGGCTGACTATTCCAAGACCGCTGCCTGCATCTGGACCGGCCATTCTTCCTGGTTATAAGCCATGTCCCAGAACTTATATTCCAGCTGGCAGCTCAGTATAAAATGCTCAATCATCTGCTCTCGCTCAGCAGCCGTTGCGCCTTCCGCCCAAGCATCTACACGTTCTCGGAACTTGAGTGTTGTATCATCAAGCTGGTCTCCATAGAAGCCCATCCATTCATAGAACGGATGGGACTCATCCGGCTTTACTTCATCCAGCAGCCTGCGACCAATCTCGGCATACGTCCACATACATGGCAGCAACACAGCCAAGATCTCGCCCAGGCTGCCCTCATGCGCAACTGTCAGCATGTGACGGATATAGTGATGGGCCGACGGAGCGAGTGGATATCCCTGCAACTCTTCATAGGTCACCCCTGCGATAGCACAAAAATTTTGATGCGGATGAACCTCGCTGTGGAGAATAAAAGAGATTTGTTCATTAAATACAGCCATGTCCTCCCGATTCGTGGATTTGGAGATTGCGATGCCGTATATCCGCATGTAGGCGTTCAAATATTCAAAGTCCTGTTTTACATAGTGAATCAGCTGTCCCCTTGTCAAACTTCCTTCAGCAATGCCTCTCACAAAGGGATGCTCAAAAATCGCTTGAAAAATGCCGTCCGCCTGCCGACGGAGTTCTTGTGTAAAACTCAATTTCCCCACCTCCATTAATTGAAGAGCAAGAAGTCCTGTAAGGATACAATTCCGGAACAACGCTAAAAAGCCGCCCCGGAAAAATGGAGCGGCTTCAACATAGGCCCAATGCGCAAAAAACGCTTGAAACCTTATATACGAAGGCTCCACTTTCCTACGCTAGTACGAACTAGATCAGGTTCAAAGGGTCCAAGATACGTTCTTGTCTCAGCCATAGTGGCTCCCCTAGTGGACTTCTATTCTATTGACTATTACTGTACATACGTTCATACGCTATGTCAAACATAGTGTGCAAATATGAACTACACATTTTTTGTGAAGACATAAATTCCATCTAATCTAGTGAGCGGGCTTGACCTGACGTATTCTGCCTGTCTGAACAAGGTAATCTCTTCCCTAAACGGAGTGTTAGTGAGGATGATGAATTACACTTTCCACTGCTTTGACCTTGGCATATTCCGGTTTCCACATTGCATCTTGTATAGCTTGTTCCACATCTGAAATGTGCGCCTGCGCTACCTGATCCTGAATCGCGGCTTTTGCAACCGCAATCGCAACAGTGTACGAAACTTCGCGTAATTTTCGGATATGAGGGAGTAGCGCACCGCCAGGCTTATTCGAATCTACACCATTGGCAACAGCAACTGCTGCGGCTGTAAACATCGCAGGGGTAATCCTTTTGGCTTTAACCACAATCGCACCCAGACCCAGTCCCGGAAAAACAAAGGCATTGTTCGCCTGTCCAATCTCAAAATTTGTATCGTTATAGGTGACGGGCTCAAAAGGACTTCCGGTTGCGATCAGTGCTCTGCCATCTGTCCACCGGATCAAATCCTCGGGTACTGCTTCTGCAAGGTTTGTAGGATTGGACATGGGCATAATGATCGGGCGTTCTACATGCTTCGCCATCTCCTTGATGATCTCTTCAGAAAAGGCACCTGCTACACCGGAAGTTCCAATCAATATCGTAGGCTTCACCTGACGGATGACCTCCAGTAGCGGTATTTTGCCGTCACCTGACCGGGTCCATGAGCTGACTTCATCCTTTTTGCGCACATACGGTTTCTGATACTCCAATACGTCTTCCATATCTTCCGTTAACAGCCCACGATAATCAAAGGCCCAAAAGGACTTGAATGAATCATCTGCGGAAAGGCCATCCTCGATCATAGCGCCCCGAATTTGGTCAGCGTTACCGATCCCTGCAGCCCCTGGGCCGAAAACAAGTATTTTTTGTTCACGCAGCGGAGTCTTGGTGACACCCACCGCCGAAAGAATCGCAGCCAGGGTCACCGCTCCTGTACCTTGTATATCATCGTTGAAGGTGAGTATGCTTTGACCGTATTTTCCTATAATATGGCGCGCATTTACGCTACCCACATCTTCCCAATGTAAAAGCGCCTTCGGGAATTGCGCTAACGTTTTGCTGATAAAAGTATCAATAAACTGGTTATAGGCTTCTCCGCGAACCCGTTTATGGCGGTTTCCGATGTACAGTGGATCATTCAGCAGCTTTTCATTATTCGTGCCTACATCCAGTACAATTGGCAGCACCCGCCCGGGATGAATGCCTGCCGCAGCCGTATACACTGCAAGCTTGCCAATCGCAATGTTAATCCCCCCGACGCCCCAGTCACCAATCCCCAAAATACTTTCGGAATCAGTCACGACGATCAGATCCACATCATGGCCGCTCAAACCAGAATTATAGAATGCTTGTCCAATACCGTTCGGGTTATCTATCGATAAATATACGCCTCCAGGGCGGTTGTACTCGTGACTATATTCTTGAATCGCGGTTCCTACGGTTGGCGTGTAGACTACGGGCAGCATTTCACTTAAATGATCGGTTAGCAGCCGGTAGTAGAGTACGACATTTCGGTTGTGAAGGTCGTTGAGAGAAGCATTTTTACGCAGCATGGTGGGTTGTGCGAGAAACTGCTGATATGCCCGTACGCTCTGTTTCTCCAATGAAAGGACGGTTGGAGGAAGGATTCCTTCCAAACCCAGCTCTTTGCGTTCTTCTTCTGTAAAAGCGACACCTTTGTTCAAAAGAGGATTTGCCAACACATCCTTTCCCCGTAATGGAGTAGATAATGACCCATCGCGATTGACATAAAATGCTTCCATAGAAAGACCCTCCTTCTCTTCATTTTCATATTGTAAGGATTTCACAAAATTCGATTCCAGTCGCTCCGAAGTGCAAGATATAGACGAACTAAACCATTTCGATCTATATCTTGTTTATTGAAAGTCGCTTATCGGATTTTTGCAAAATCCTCAAGATGACATGTTGTCCATAGTATGGACGTGCGAATCTGTTTTATTCTTCTATTTATCTATGACAAAATAACCATATATATTTCTTTCTGTTGATCTAAAAGAACTAATTTTCGATATAGATGCGCTAACTAATTCTGATGGTTTTGGTTCTAATGAATCAGGTCTAAATACTCTATTTTTATCAAATATGAAAATCAGTTTTTCTTCTCTTATATCCTTATATATCATGGAGTGTCAGCTATTTTGTTAAGGAAATATGAAGTATTTGGACATTAATTTAACTCCTATAAGCAAACATTCTTAATTCTTTTTCAACAAAATAGAACTATTCGGAGGAAAAGGAGAGGTTTGTGTGCAGGGACCTATAGCCATTTTTAGCGATAACGACAGGGCTATTGATTATCCCAATGTGATTTGTTTTTACCAATATATACAGTGCGAGGACACGGAGGCAGCTTCAGTCTACGAGAACGCATGTTGTTGCCTGATTGATTATAGGGAGCCGGGGCAGGCGGTGCGGAAAGCCAATCAGATCCGTAGCCAATTTCCGCAAATGCCATTGTTACTGGTGACGGATGTAACAATTCCGTTCAGTGATCAGCATATGGTGCAAATCACCGGAGTAGGCCGTTTGCGCCTGCTATTTTGGCAAGCCAATGACACCGAAGAAATGCTTTCGGAAATACAAAGCTTGCTCTATCCCGAGTATTCGACCAAAAGCCAACATATTGCATTTATCTTGTCTGTATATAACGAAGAGCAACGTTTTGTTCATGTCAAAACCTTTGCTGAACGACTGCAAGCCTTTATCCGCAGCCATATTATTGAAGGTTCGATTTATCTCATTGATGATGGCAGCCACGATGGTACCAATGCCTTGATTAAAGCGCTGGAGGCAGCAACGGACTTGTCCGTAAACCGGATTAATCAGAATCTTAGCCCCCTGCTTCAAACAAGGGAATTGGGACGCAATACACGTAAGGCAGGGACGTATCTGGAAGGGATGCGGACCATTGGTGCGGATTACTACGTATTTGTGGACGCGGACGACTCCTTTTTTATTGAGGATATTGCCAGAATGATTAATGTTGTTCAGCAGGGCTATTATGATGTCGTGATCGGAACCAAGGATATGACCGCCGAGAATCGATCTTTATTGCGATCTGTTGTCAGCTTTGGTAAGCGGGTCATTTCCCGTCCTTTTTTACCAACAGGTGTGGTGGATTCGCAGACTGGGCTTAAAGTGATGAGTTCGGTTGCAGTGAAACGGATGTTTCCGCATTTAAAAGAACAGCTCGGACTGGCGCTGGATCTAGAAATGATGTTTATTGCCAAGCGACTCCAGCTTCGTGTGCTGCAATTACCCGTCAAATGTATTGACCGCGATGGATCGCACATCCATGTCTGGAAGGATTCTATTCGTTTTTTACGGTCTATCATTGATATTTGGCGACTGGATCGGCGGGTGAGATAACAACGTGAACAACCGATTGCGATCGTTGATGTTCCCTCTCTTTAATGTGCTGCTTAACGGATTTAATTTTTTCTTCCACATTGCAGCGAGTTGGTATCTTACGGGACAAGCTTATGGCCAGGCGAATGCGCTGCTGGCACTTTTTGCGCTTTTATCCGTTTTGGGTTTATCCATCCAGCTATTAACTGCCAAACTGGTCTCTAAGGGAGACCAAAAGCTTGCGCTACGAAGCTTACCGCTCGGTTCTCTATTACTAAAAGCACCTCTGGTGCTAACCGTGCTTGCCATGATCATTTTACTCATCTTTCATCCGTTACTGCGTTCGCTATTAGGCGTCGAATCCAGCCCGCTGTTCATGCTGTATGGCTTGATCGGACTGCATATTCTTGTGAGTTCGTGCCGCGGAGATTTACAGGGCAGGGAACGCATGTTGGCGCTCAATGTGAACTATTACATTGAGGTATTAGGGAAGCTGAGCCTATTTTTTGTTCTGGCTGCACTGGGGTTAAAGCTGGAAGCCCTACTGTTAGCGAGCTGTGGAGGAATGTTGCTGTCGCTGCTCCACGGCTGGATCGTTTCAGCTCGTGGCTTGTCCTTATTCACATACAGTGGAGAACATATCCCTTCTGGGCTATGGAAATCATTGGGTCAGGATTTCACCGATAGCCTTATGACGAATTTATTCATTTTGTTTTGTATCTCCATCGACATGTTGTATGTACAGCATTACTTTCCCGAGCAGGCTAGCAGCTATGCCATTGCGCTGAAGTACAGCCAGTTGGTCTATTACGTTTCGTATAGTCTAATTGCTGCCTTTATTCCAAAGATCGGTGCGCAGGGACATGACCGCCAAGCTTTGGGCAAGTTGATTGCCGTCTATGCCGGTTTAATGGCTATAGCTGCAATCTGTGTATATGTGGGCACGACCTTTGTGTTCCCTTCCTCTATTCCCATATTATTCGGAGCCTCTTACCAATCGGCCGAGGCCTATATTCCATGGGGAGGATGGGTGTACTGGCTATTTTCCATCGTGCTGTTTTTTGTGCATGTGCACGTATTGGTGGGCAGACGCAAATTTATGTTCAGTCTGATGGCAGGAGCCGCGGCTTTATTAGTAGCCTTTCATATTGCCCACACAGATCCGGTAGATTTTTTGCTATCTGAGTTCATAGTTTACGGGGCTATGGCTCTCTACTTTGTGATAGACGCCTATGTGCATTTGTTCAAAATAAAGATAAAGGGGGATTTACCCCATGAATACCATACATGAACAGGACGGTAAAACCGTAGTTCTATTGCTTTCCTGGCGTGACATTCGTTCACCTAAAAGTGGGGGAGCAGAAATTTTCACCCACGAAATGCTTAAACGCTCACAGCAAGGCCGCTTCCAGTTCATTCATTTTTCACCCCAATTTGAGGGGATGCCTGAGCATGAAGTTATTGACGGTATTACGTATATTCGAAAAGGGAACATATACAGTGTTATTTATTATGCGATGCGCTATTACCGTCGTCATCGAGGGAAGATCGATTATGTGATTAACCAGGCAAATACGCATCAATTCTTTACCCGGTTTTGGGTGGAGGCATCCAAGCGGATTTTTTTCATACATCAGCTAACAAGGGAAATATGGTTTGAGAACGCCAAATTCCCGCTAAATGTTATTGGGTTTCATATGGAGCCTTTGATGCTTAAGCTGGCTCGTAAGGATCGGACGCTTACGGTATCTCCGTCTACTCGATATGATCTACTTAAGCTGGGCTTTCACCCGGATCGTGTCCATCTTTTACCGGAAGGCATTGAGTTTGATCATTGGCCGCGTGAACAATTTTTAACGAAGGAGCCTAATCCAACCTTCATGTACGCTGGGCGCTTCGTCAAATATAAAGGCATTGATCTGGTCGTTGAGGCCTTTGGGCAGCTCAAGGAAAAGTTCCCTCAGGCTATGTTATGGATTGCCGGAAAAACCGATAAAACCTATGTGGCAGAACAATTGTTGCCGATTATGAAACGATATGGATTGACATACGGAGAACCGGATGAACAGGGGCGATCGCAAGCCGATATTACCTTTTACGGATTTGTTTCAGCTGAGCATAAGCTGGAGCTGATGAGTCGTGCCCACGCGCTGGTGTTTCCTTCCTTGCGTGAAGGCTGGGGGTTGACGATTACCGAAGCGGCAGCCGTTGGAACCCCCAGCATTGTCAGCAATTCACCGGGTCTGGTGGATGCAACGGATTTCGGGAAAAGCGGGTATCTATGCTTTCACGGCGACATCCGGGGATTATCTGAACAAATGGAAAGAGCAGCGAAGGGTGGCGAAGATTACATGGCCATCCGTGAGCGGGCGTATCAATATGCGTTAAGATTCCATTTTGATCATACGGCTGCTGCGTTTGAGCAGTTGATGGAAGATTGGGTAGAGGAGGCGGAACAGAGTGGACAAAGTGGTCATTCTCTTCTCCACGTACAACAATGAACGGACGATAGAGCCTTGTTTGCGAAGCTGTATGGGGCAAAATTACAAGGATCTGCATATTGTAATTGCTGATGATGGCTCCAATGACCGGACCGTTGAGACGATTCGTATGCTGTCGGCAGGGAGTTCAGTACCCGTAACGGTATTGGAGCTTCCCCATGGGGAGCGGGGAGTCGCTAGGGTCAGGGCGGTTGAGGAAGCGAAACGCTTGGGTGCCGAATACATATTTGTATTGGATTCCGATATGATTTTAGCCGAACATCTGATTCAGCAGAGCATTGACTTTTTTGACGATCATCAGGATATTGGCGCCTTGGTCGTTCCGGAAGAGGCGTATTCGGAAGCAAACAATTTTTTTTCCAAAGTGAAAGTTTTTGAGCGAAATGTGATTAACAACGCGGGTGAGACCTTGGGAAAACGCTCCATTGAAGCCGCACGCTTCTGGCGAATGAGCGCTTACGAATCGACGGGCGGGTTTAATGCGGAGCAGATTGCTTTTGAAGAAATACAGCCAACCTTGCGTTATATAGAGTCTGGCGGAGTCATTCGCCGGGCGGTATTTACACGGGTATACCATGATGAAAAACAGGTGTATCTGCACGATGTATTACGTAAAAAAGCCTACTACTTTTCGGTGATGGATCGTACGATGTCATCTGAAGAGGGAGGATTACGAAAGGCACTGGAACGTTGGTATTTCTTCCGTCCGGTGCTGTATACATGGGGGAATTTGAAAAACTATATCCGTCACCCCTTGCTGACGATGGGGATGTTGTGGATGTATGTATGCCTGACTGTGATTGGGGTAGCCGCCGTGTTAAAGGGCGGCACCCGTCACTCAGGCGATCTCGCTAAGTCGGATAAGGCGTAACGATGAATGGCTGAGGGTCAGTGTATCCAGCGTGTACAAGTCGGGATCGGAAGATTCCGACTCCTCATACGGTATATATAATGAATGCGTGGTTAACTGAATACCTTCCCCGTCAGGATGACGTAGTGAGCAGCCGACAGGATACAGCTCAGCGAGTGCAATGTGTACAGCGGTTACGATATCTTGTTCATTCAGCAGCACATAGGGTCGGTACGGTGCATTCAAAATGCTGTCTATAAAAACTGACAGGTCGGAAGCTACGTTCTGGTCTTCATGTAGGTTGTTTCGGTTGAGTTTGGCCTGATCAAGCGCCTCATACAGTATTTTTTTTAGCGTATCATCATCCAGTTCCAGCGGTTTCGTCAAAAAACGGAACACACCGACTTGATTAATCGCCGATAAAATGGACTGCGTATGCAGGTGACCAGACAAAATGATTCGTACGATATGTGGATAATCCTTCTTAATCATGCGAAGGAAGGTAATCCCATCCAGACCAGGCATGAGCAGATCGGAAACGACCACATCAATCGGGTGCTGTTCCAGCACTTGTAAGGCTTCTTTGGGCGTGTGAGCGGTATGTAAGGTGAATGCTTCTTGCGTCAAGGCCCGTTCAAGCAGGGACAGAACCATAGGGCTGTCGTCAACAAATAGAATGTTTTGGGGTGTCATAAGAACTGCGCAACTCCAATCAGGAAGTAAGAAATGAGGAACTACATGTATAATATCAGCGTTTTGGCATTTTTGAAAGATGTCAATACAGAACGGGCGTTGCGTCTTTTTTGTGAACGATTTGATTCGGCTGAACATGCCCTCTGGGAAAAAGGTATGCGTCTCCTTCATCAGTATCATGCTGCACGGCATACAGGAGTGACTCTGGCTGTCTCCAGCGCACTTCAGCATATGGACGATCGTCATGATATTTACGTTGTTGATCTGCGAGAATACGGCGAGGAAGAGCTGGATCGCTTATATATCGCAAAAACATGCGAGTTGATCCTACTGACGGACGGGGCAACGGAAACCGCTGCGAGGTTTGCTGCACTCCAGCGCCGTACTCCCCGGTTGCTGTGCGCACGGCTACCGCTGGTCAGCTACGAGTTGGAATGCCTGATGCAGGCTATTTTGAGCCGTCTTGAACAGAATGGAGGGGACAGGGAAGCATGAAGCAATGGGCTTTGTTGAAACCAGGTTGGCAAAAGCTGATCCTGTACCTGATCGTTCTGGGTGTGACTGTGTTTTTGGCCGCTGTGCTTCAATGGTTTGTTGTGCGACAATTCAGTGTTCACTTGGCGGAGATTCAGAACGAGCAGCTCCAGTATGAGGTACAGGAACTTTCCAGCAGCATAACCGAGCGTTATGCCGCATGGCAGGCTGAACTGAAGGAGCTGTCGTCCAGTCTGGGCAGAGATATGCTGAATCAGGGAACACGCCAGTATCCTGCGGGGTTTAAGCGTGAAAGCGGCGGGGACTTTTATGTGCTGGATGAGCAGTATCATGTGATGGTCGGACGAGACAATCGTGAGATGAAAAGTGCGGTCCAGCAGATTAAATGGCTGCAAAATGGTTGTGCAGTAAGCTCTTTTGTGACAGAGGATCATCAGCCTGCCCAGTATATAGCATGCAGGATTCAAGGAGCGCAAATGGGCGGTTTTATGGTGCGTACGGTTGACGCTGATATGCTCAGCGGGATTATTAAAAGTAAACCGGTTAACCAGCATGAGACTTTATTTTATAACGGTCAATTTAAGGTCGTAGCTTCCCGAAGTACTCCGGATATTAACCGAACGGACATCACGAGCGTAACCCGTAGGCTGCTGGAGGGCAATACAGGTGTCATTGAAGATGACGGTGAGAAACACGGAATAGGATTCAGCCGCATAGGGGAAGAGGCCCTTTACATATCGGTTAAGGATGTCAGCGAAGATACAGCTCAGCGAATCAGCTCCTTTCGCAAACAGTTGTGGATGGTCATGGTTCTGATATTGTTCATTCTGTGGGCCATGCTCGTACAGTTCCGCAAAAGAATTGTAAAGGATGCCATCGTGAACAATCAGGTGCGTGACCAACGGCGAGATGAAGATATGCGACAGCAGCAGGACACGTATTATTTGCCGTTAATGCAGACGATTGAGCAGCAGCTACAAGAACTGCAAGAGCAGACTAGCCGTCTCACAGGCGGTGATGATTTGAAGCTGCTGGGATTTTATCATGATCTAGCAAACCGGTTTGAAGCGGCTTCCAGTCAGGGGAAAGGAGCCTCCCATGAGGAACTGGAGTATTTTCGCGAGTTGAATGAAAATTTCATCAAGGGTCGTCTCAGACAGGAATCCTCACTGGGAGAGTTACTGACGGGAGTCCGTAGCTTGCGCGATGAGCTGGAAGAGAAAATGCATGATAATAGTGGAATTAGCTTTACAGATATGAATGAAGTATTGTCTGAGTCGCTGAAATGGGCAAACCGTTCATTGAACATGAAGAACATTCAAGTGATTTTGCGGCAAGAGCCTGTTCCATCGATTGCAGCACAAGCACCCATGCTGTACAAAACGATTCAGGGGCTGCTGGAAAATGCAGTTCAGGCCATGGGCCAAGGTGGGGAGCAGCCTGAGAATCAGGAAAAAGGCCGAACAGGTCTGCGATCCAAGCGACAATCTCAAGTGCTTAAGGTTAGCTCACGGCTGGAAGAAGGAGAAATTATTATTAACATTGAAGACACGGGCGGCGGGATTGATGATAAAATGCGTTGGAGCTATTTCCAGCCAGACTATTCCCAAAACTCCCAGGAGCATGCGTTCAGCCTGTATCATATGGATGCATACCTGAAGACTATAGGCGGTCGTTTAAAGCTGCGTAATACCGATCAGGGCTTGCAGGCAATCGTTCGTTTGAGGAGATAGGCCCAAGATAACCGACAGATATACGAGAAGTTCAAGAGAGGGGGACAAGCATGAAAAAATGGATATTTCGCTACCGCTACGATATGGCGGCAATGATGTTGATGCTGATTGCGATTGTTGCATATCTTGCACCCATCTATGGACCAGGGCAAATTGTGTTTAGCGACATTGCTTTTGGAGCCACCTCTCATCGGTATCTGGAGGAAATAACCGGAGTATGGAACGAGCGATGGTCTACCTCGACCTTGTTCAATGCTCCACGTATCCTGTACATCTTGCCCTTCTATGGACTGTCACTCTTATTTGACGAAAGCGGCCCGGTCTTGCTCAAGTCGTTTATTACAGGCTTGTTATTTGTTTCGGCATTTTCGATGTATGCCTTTGCCAAGCGACTGGTCAGCGTGTATTATTCACCAAGCTTTACGAAGACCCGTATTTTTGCCATCATGGTCGGCTCGTTGTTTTATGCGCTGAATCCGTGGGTTATTTTCCGCATTCAGCATATTTATTTGCTCTGTGGATATAGTTTATTTCCGTTAATGCTGCGATTCTTTTTCAGTGCGGTGGACCCCAAGTTTCAAATTCAACAAATTAAAAACTATCATCCCCACAAGTTGTATCAGCGTAACTGGATCGACCTGTTCCTGTTGGCTGCGGTATTCACCGTTAGTGCTGCGGCAATTCATTATTTTTTCTTCGGCATGATTTATTTGGGATTGTTCACCATGTTGCTATTGATCAAGCTGACCTGGACCCACCGTAAGGCCGGTCGTACCTATTTGCAGCCGTTATACGGCAATTTTTTGCGTAAAGGGATCATTTTTGGCGTATTTTTCGGTCTGCTCAGTTTTTATTGGTTGTCTCTATATGTCGGTAGCATGTTGATGGACGCTCAAGCGTCTCAGCATAATATCAACGTCGTGGATACGTTATCTCTGTTCAGCCGCAACAGCAGTTTATATAACGTAGGTTATTTACTGAGCTATTGGTGGCCTATGTTTTCCTTTTCCTCACTGCCTAGCATGTTTTATGTAGGAGGGGGATTTTTGTTGCTATTGATCGGGTATGCAATGGTGATACGTTCACATAAAAATCCGATTATTCTGATCTTCTCGCTACTTACGTTGCTGTTTCTGGTTGCAGCTACCGGGACGACGTTCCCATCCATTGCCAAGTGGTTTGTCATTTTGGTTACGAAAACCCCTGTGATTGGTTCGGTTTTCCGTGATCCTAACAAATTTATTGGACTGATTGCCCTTAATTTCGGGGTGTTGTTGACCTTTGGTGTTATTCAATTTATGGAATGGTTCGGATCATCCCCGTTGCAGCGTGTATATAAAAAGCTAGCAGTAGTTATCGTTGTCTTGTGCCTCGGGGTATATTTTGCTCCCTTGCGTACTCAATTCATTGAGGGGTACTACAAGCCGGTACAAGTGCCGGAGGCTTATAGTCAAATGGCTGAAAAGCTGACTGACCCGGATCGTTTCGATAGCAAGGCATTATACTTTCCGATTGCTGACAATATGATTCAGAGCTATAACGGAGTAGCCACGCCCAAATGGAATAAAGGGAAGACCGCAAACGAAAAGGCAACTGGAGATTTTCAGGTATACTCTTCTCCTAAAAATACGATCTTTCATCATGAGGGGAATGATCCCGGCATTACATACTATATGAATTTTCTGCAGTATGTCATGGACAACGGATTAAGCTCTCGATTAGGCTGGCTGTTCTCTACCTTTGGGGTCAATCAGTTGGTCTACCATGATGAATATGTGGGGCAGGAGAAGCGGCAGGATTTCCACCTGTCTCAGCTGGAAGGTCAGACCGGGCTGAAACGTACGTACCAGAACGGGCTATTTTCCATATTCAATCTCGATCAGACACCGCCCTATATGAACATCCTTGCGAGTAAAATTGTAACACCTTACGGTTTTAGCCGACTGGAGAGCTACAGTCATCTGCCTGGTTTTGATTTTAGCCGTTTTGGGGTGCTGTTCAGTGCGTTAAAGCCTGAGCTAAAAACCATCCAGATGATTAACAAAGGGGATTATGTGGAAGCGGCGTCTTTTAATGACTTGTTGTTGTCACAGCTTCCAGCAGAGGATTACTTACGGCCTTTTGATGCCATTGAGGATGGTAATGCCTTTTTAAAATGGTCCAAAACCTTTGCCTCGACTAACGATTGGTTATGGTATTTATCCTCCCAAAATATACGGAACTTTCCGTTCGATATGGAAATGGATGCAGGGATTGCGGTCACCTTTGCCAGTAAGAAGCTGGATGTGGCCCCGTATCAGATGAGCAGCATCGATGGGAAGACGGTCGTGGACTTTGATTCCATGTTGCGGACCGAAACCTTCTTCAAGCCGGATAATCCGCAGTTATTCAGTGTGCAGGCTAATCCCCGTGAGGAATTGAATGATGTGCCAACTCTGCATGGCGAAATTATGAAGGGAGACCCGAGTAATATATGGCAGGTCGCTAGATCGGGTTTGCTGGAAGCCAAGGAAAATAATCCGTATCAGTTCCAAATTACTGTTTCCGGTCGCGGGACGAACAAAATGCATGTGAAAATGAGATTTTACGATAAGCAAATGCGTGAACTGGGGGTTAGCTATGTCGTGGCGCCTTCGGAGGGATATAATTTTGACAGTGTGAAATTTTACGGGGAATACGTGTCGCCGCCCGGCAGCTATTGGATGCGAATGGATTTGTTAACCCTACAGCGTCCACAGCAAAAAAATTACTGGTGGATTCATGATATCCAGTTGCGTGATTTGGGGCAATATAGCAAGCCTAACACGTTTACGATGCACAAAAAACTGGATCAACCTCAAACCTCGCATGTATATGCTAGAGTGTTTATGAATAAGGCAGGCGGAAAATTACAAGTCACACTGCCGGACAAAGTGGTTAGTATCAAGACTCAGGATGATGGTTTAAACCAATTTCAATGGGTGGATCTGGGAGAACATGTTTTTCCAAAAGGAGATACTCCAGTCACGGTTAATAATCTGCAAGGCTTTAATGCGATCAATCAATTTGCGATTGTCCCTGTGGATCAGCTAGATCAGCTATCTTTTCCAGTGGAGCAGGCATTGAAGCGGGGCAAGCTTTTTTTCACCTTGGAGGCAGAGAGCGATTTTAACGCCCAAGGGAATGTGCAGACGGAACGTGCTTTACCAAGACTTAGTATGGGGCGGGGAATCAGCTATCAGAAGGGGACGTTAAGCAGGGATGTGGAAGTCGCTAAAACGGGAACCTATGCCACAGCTATTTTGGCTAATCTACCCGCAGGATACCATGGGTCATTAACGATGAAGTGGGTGAATGAAGAGACGGGAAAGGTGCTGACGAGAACGATTCGTACGGAGGAGTCGTATAAGCGGCTACCCGCGACCTCTTTATCCGAAAAGCAGGTTATTGAAACGGTGCCAGATCGGGATGGTTTTGCCAAGAAAATCATACAAATTCCCGGTCTGCTGAATGACTATGGCCGAGTAGAATTCAAAAATTTGTTCCTTACCAAGGGAAAGTATCACTTAACCCTTGTGCTGGACAGCCAAGTACCGTCATTGAGTAGCTTTGGAGATATTCATCGAATGGCTGCGCAGGAAGTGAAGGTAATGCCTGAAGAGAACACGAAGGAGTCATTAGGCACGGATGTCGGATGTGTAGCGGATATACGACCTGGCCAGACGAACCTATCAACCATGGACGAAGGACTCTCTATCCGTTACGCACCTAGCTATTCCTGTGACTGGAATATTTATGCGTCCAAGAAAATGAAGGCAGAGCCGCTGCAAGAGTATGTCGTGCAGTTGGATGCGCGATCAGAACAAATTGGAAGTCGGCACATGAAGGTCATTTTTTTGAATAAAGCGTCCCAGGTTCTCCAAACCTCCTATATTGATGAGGTGGAGGAGAGAGATAAGGAACAATGGAATCATTATGATCAAATTGTGAAGGCTCCGGAAGGAACCGCCATGATGCAGTTTCAAATTTTAGCGCATGCGCACAAGAAGCAGTCAGGCTTATTTCAAATGAAGCAATATTCCATCATCCCTTATCAAGCGATGATCACTGTGGATCAATTTACGTTGTTTGAGGGAACGGATATGGATACCTTTTTTATGGCTCCACATGCTTCGGAAAGCATTCAGGCTACTCGTGAAAATTCCATGGAACGCAGTTTTACGCTATATAATCCAACGCATGAGCAGGTGCTGATCCGGGAGACCGAATCACCCAATCCACTGTGGGAGTTCAGGCTGGGTAGCGAAAATCAGCGAGCCCGTCTGTCCGTCAATGGAGTGACTACCGGATTCATTACCAATGGTAACGGGAACGGGAAAGTCGTCGTTATTCTGGCTTCCGCCTACCGTTTCGGCTGGGTACTGTTCCTCATAGGGATACTGGGTGGAGCAGCTTGTTTTCTTCCTTATCGGCGATGGAAGAAGCGAAACCTTCCATAAAAAGCAAGCTGCTCAGTGGGGAAATGGTAGCCATGATACGGCTACATCTCATATTTGTAGCCTCTGCCCCAGACGGTACGGATATGCTGAGGATTTTTAGGGTCACGTTCTATTTTTTTGCGAAGGCTGGAAATATGTACGTCGATGGTACGATCCAGATAAGCGCCATCTCCGCCTTTGATCCGATCCATCAGCTCGCTGCGGGTAAAGACTTTACCTGGATTGCAGGACATCTCTTTTATAATGGAAAATTCAATTTGAGTGACTTCTATTTCTTGGTCATCGACTAACAGGCTATGACGGTAATCATTCACCCAAACCCTTACCTTTTTAAGCTTTTGAGTTACCGTTTGCGATTCAATGGGCATGTTGGGACCGCAGCGGCGCAGCAGGGCTTTGATGCGGGCATTTAACTCTATCAGGCTGAAGGGCTTGCATAAGAAGTCATCTGCTCCGTCGTCCAGAGCCTTTATTCTTATATTCAGCAGGGTGTTATTAGAGATGACCAGCATAGGGACCGTGGTAAATTGACGGATTTGGCTGATCAGCGCACATTCGACTTTACCGGAAAACATCAGAGCGGTCACAATAATATCGGGCTTAAAACGCATAAGTGTAGGAATTGCAAGTTTAGAGTCATAAATAAGCTCGGTATGATAGCCTTCCTCCTGAAGATGAAGAGCAATCATATCTGCCAAACTTTTTTGATCTTCAATGATGAGTATTTTTATGGGCATGACTGACATCTCCTGTACGGATAAAGATACAATTACATTGCATAAGTATGTATTTTCCACGATAATACATACTTATGTATTCGGCAGAAATGCGAAAATCGAACAGTCCTATAATGAAAGAAAAATATTAATTTAGAGGAAGAAGGTTGCATCTTTGCGAATGATTTTATTATCTGGAGGTTCGGGTAAACGTCTATGGCCCTTATCCAATGTGAACCGCCCCAAGCAGTTTCTTTCTATTTTACGTCATGATGAACGTCCAGAAAGCATGCTGCAACGAATATGGAGGCAATTAGATGAGGCGAATTTGGCAGATGAGGCCTATTTTTCAACGAGTGGAACTCAGGCCGAGCTGATTCGGGGGCAAATTGGCGGAGATGCTGTAGTGATTGAGGAGCCGACTCAACGGGATACCTTCCCGGCCATTTCCCTGGCTACGGCCTACTTGCATGACGTTGCAGGCGCATCACGCGATGAGATCGTAGGGGTCATGCCTGTGGACGGGTATGCGGGGGATGAATTTTTCGAGCATCTGCGTAGGCTTCCTTTGATATTAGAGCAATCAGGAAGCCATATCGCATTAATGGGGGCTGCCCCAACGGAGCCCTCAGATAAATACGGATATATTGTGCCTTCAGCCTCTCCTTCACTTGACCAGCCATATTACAGGGTTAGTTCATTTGTTGAAAAGCCGGATCTGATCCGTTCAGAAGCGTTGATCCGTGAAGGGGCCTTATGGAATTGCGGGGTGTTTGCTTTTAGACTGGGCTTTTTGTTGGATATTCTGGAGCAAATGGGTTTACCAGCCGACTATGAATCTCTTTCGACAAATTATGCAGACTTGCCTAAAACTAGCTTCGATATTGCGGTAGTAGAGCATACTCATAAGCTCTCCGTGCTCCCATATCATGGAGAATGGAGAGACTTGGGCACATGGGATTCGTTGGTACGGGAAGTAAGTTCGAAGCTGAGTGGCCCGGGATATATTTCAGAAGCTTCACATGACTCGCATATCATCAATGAACTGGAGATTCCGGTTAGCATCTGGAATGTTCCAGACATTATTGTCGTTGCTGGTCCAGATGGCGTGCTGGTTACGGATCGGCAGTCGTCAACAGGAATTAAGGACATGGTGGCAGAAATTGAAATCGGCCCGCGTTTTGAGGAGCGCTTCTGGGGAAAGCAAACCGTATTATCCCATCAACAGGCGGCAAGTGGATTGCAGACAGTGACCAAACGCGTGGTCATTTCAAACGGGAGATTTATCAGCTATCATGAGCATCAGTTTCGTAAAGAAGTTTGGACCATAGTTTCTGGAACCGGAAGTGTCTCTATCAATGGCGTGACACAGACAGTCAGCCCTGGTGAGGTCATCGTGATAGAACCCGGTACAAAGCATTTTATAGGGGCAGTAGAGGGAGATTTAGAATTCATTGAGTCACAAATCGGACATATCGTATCCGAAACGGATATTATCCGATATGAATTTCCTGATTCGATTGACGACCATACTCTATGAAGTGTCTACAATATAGGGACTGATAGATACGAACGAGGTTTATCAGAAGGCAGTGAAGAGTAGTAGGAACTATTTTTTATTAGAGCTTAGATAACCTGTACATTCCTAAAAAAGGTATTCATGCGCTACACGAATGAATACCTTTTTTTGCATAAACATTTCTTTGTGTTTGTAATGAATTGAATAGAGACTTATAAAATAATTTTCTTGGAAGTCAGCCACTCTTTTACAGCGTCCGTACTGAGGTCTCTTTTAGGCGTCCATTCTATTTTATCAACCAGCTTGCCGTTTCTGAATTCTGCAATGGTGGGGGTGTATTTAACGTTGTAATCCTCTTTGAATTTATTCCATTGGGGCTTGTCCTTATGGATTTTGTGAACGTTCAAAAAAGTAATTTTAGAGCCTAGATTATACTGTTCGATCATCTTGTTAAAATTAGGCTCAAACCGATTGCAGTCGCCACAACTCGGTCTGCCGACATAGACAAATACACTGTGATCCTGTTGAATCAAACTCTTAAAACCATCAAATGTAACCGCATTCAAGTGGTCATATATTTCTGGGTAATTGCTTTTGCTCGCTTGGATTTCTTTGTCTTTTTGTTGAACAACCTGCTCTAGGTCTTGAAATTTAACGACAGCTGAAATAGCGATACCAATGACAAGCAACACAATGACACTTAACCCGGCGATATATCCTTTTTTCACAGAAATCCTCCTTTTTTTACATTCTTACACTTACAATAAATGATATTTCCATTTTTAGCTGTAACACTTGTCTCATTATGTATAAAAAAAGAAGCTTTCCATTGGGAAAGCTTCTTTAGTCTGAAAGTTAAAACGTTAGACCACAACAGTTAACAAGTAATCCTCACGCTTCACTTCAGATTCCATTGTGTTCAGCACATCCAGGTATTGAGCGGAATTTGTTACGATAATCGGCGTAGCCGTTGTATAGCCTGCCGCCTTAATTTGCTCGATATCAAATTCAAGCAACAGTTGTCCTTGCTTAACCACATCGCCTTCCTTGACGCGCTTGTCAAAGAATTGTCCTTTGAGCTTCACTGTATTAACACCAACGTGAATCAGAATTTCTGCTCCGTCATTGGAAGTAATACCGATTGCATGTCCGGTCGGGAATACTGTCGTAATCGTTCCATTGACAGGAGATGTCAGCACGCCCTCTGTAGGATCAATCAGGATTCCTTTCCCCATAGCACCTGAAGCAAAAGCAACATCAGAAGATTGTTCCAAAGGCAATACTTTACCTTGCAGTGGGCTTACGAGAATTTCCTTCTCGATTGCCGCTTCTTTTTTTACGGGTGCGGCTTCTGTTTTTGCAGTTTCTTCTTTTGGATCATCAAAGCCCAAAATCATAACCAGCACTAATGCAAGTACAAAGGCAACGAGCAAGCCGATGACAACCCACAAGAATCCAGCTCCAAAATAAGTAGGCAGTGCCAGCAAACTAGGAAGGGAGAAGGATTTTGCAGTCGCTCCGCCGGAAGCGATAATAGCACCGCCAATACCACCAGAAATACAAGCATAAATGAATGGCTTTTTCAATTTCAAAGTTACGCCATAAATCGTTGGTTCTGTAATCCCAAAAACAGCCGCCAGCGTAGAGGAACCTGCCAAAGCCTTCATTTGAGTATTTCGGGATTTCAGGAATACCCCTAATGTTGCACCAGCCTGAGAAAGTACGGCTGCTGTAAGCATCGGAAGCATCGTGTCATAACCCAATGTTGCAATATTCGACAGCATAATAGGAACGAAGCCCCAATGCACACCGAAGATAACAAACACTTGCCAGAACGCTCCAGCAACAGCCCCAGCGATCAATGGACTTAAATTGTATACCCATGTAAAACCGTTTGCCAAGCCTTGACTGATCAGGTTACCTATTGGACCAAAGGCCAGGAATGTCAACGGAATAACGACCAGCAGAGCCAGCATCGGTACGATAATATTTTTTACCGATTGATGGATAAAGGAATTGAACCAGCGTTCCACATAGGACTGAACCCAGACCGCGAGAATAATTGGAATAACACTAGAACTGTAATTAATCAGAATGATCGGAATACCTAGAAACGCCAATCTTTCTGGGTTGCTTACTGCCGCTATAACCGCCGGATAGACCAGAGCTCCGGCGATTGCCACCGATACAAAGGTGTTTGTCTTAAATTTACGGGACGATGTAACAGCCAGAAATACTGGCAGGAAATAAAATACGCTGTCCGAAGCAGCGCTTAGGATCAGATACGTACCGCTTTTATCATTAATCCAATGGAGTGACAAAATTAATGCCAGAATCCCTTTGAGCAAACCGGCTCCGGCAAGAGCGCCCAAGAGAGGCGAAAAAATGCTGGAAATGATATCGACCGCTTTGCCGAGAAAATTCGTTTTTTCGGAAGACTCTTCCTTTTTCGCATTTGGATTGTCCGCATCCTGTAAATTCGTTTCTGCCATCATATGCTCAAATACTTGACCTACATTGTTGCCGATAACCACTTGAAACTGGCCGCTGCTTTCCACTACTGTAATGACACCAGGGGTTGCTTCCAGTGCGGCTTTGTCTGCTTTTGTACGATCATTTAATTTGAATCTCAAGCGTGTGGCGCAATGGAATACCGAGTTGACATTCTCTTCGCCACCAACGAGGGTCACTATTTTTTTGGATAGCTCTTTATCACTCATGTTCAAAACTCCTTATGGGTTATTCTTGCTACTGATAGGATTTACCGTTTACACCTGTTGCTAAGATGCGCCGGCGTGCATCTTTTTAAACTTGTAAACAAGAAAAACCTAAACTCGTGGTAAAACTACGCACTCTCTCCTATAGAGGAACGTCGATTTCACCATCAGTTTAGGTTTTGCCTGCCTTACCAGTCACAATCCATGAACGATGAGGGTATGAAGTTGTTAGTCTTATATGTTATTACGCTCAGTTACCCGATGAATATGGATAGTTAGATATACGTATTCATCCTTGCTTAAATATTGATCGTATGTTTTTTCCAGATACTCATTGATCTTTTGGGCACAAGCAAAAGCTTCGGTATACGTCTGCTTCACCTGGTTGTACAAAAATTCTTCACCACTGTGAATGACTTCTTTGCGAATCACTCGCATCGCAAAATATTGCAAATGTGTCAAAAATCTCGAATAGCTAAAAGAAGACTCATCCAGCACAATTCCGTAATGATACGTAATAATGTTCAATATATGTTGGACAATCTCGGTCATTTTCAGTGTAGATTTCATTTCGTTACCGTCGATCCGTGCATTCACCATATGCAATGCAATAAATCCCGCTTCATCTTCGCCCAATTTTACTCCGAGCGTATTTTCAATTTTTTGGAGAGCATCCAGTCCAACTGCAAATTCTTTTTTGTAAAAGCGTTTAATTTCATACAGCATCGCGTTTTGGAGTGCCAGTCCTTTTTCTTGCCGTTGTATGGCAAAATGAATATGGTCGGTCAACGTTAAATAAATATTATCGCTTAACTCCGTATCCAGCACTTCCGTTGCATGGGTTACGATTTCATTCACGACCTCCAGATGAGACACTGGAATATCGTTCAGCAGCTCAGTTAGTTTAGCCGTGAACTCGTTTTCATTTAACATGAAAATCTTATCTATTTTATCATCATCGACTTGATCGCCAGCCACCTTTTTGAAGGAAATACCTCTTCCCATCACGATGACCTCTTTGCCTTTATCGTTTTTAGTCAATAGGACGTTGTTATTGAGCACCTTCTCAATAATCATTGAAGTTCCCCCTCCCATCCTTTACCAATAAAAAATGCCTAAGCACAATTCAACACTATTGTTAGCAATAGCACTCAATTGAACTCAGGCATTGCCCGCATCACCGGTCACAATCCTTCGATATAGTGCTATTGTAGCACAAAAAAAAGCGATTTCAACATATTTTATTCTGATTCGACAAAAAATATTTCATATCAAGGCCCTTTTGCCTAATTTGCAAGTAAATCGTTACCTTACGTGGTCGTACGTTCAATGAGGCTGTACTCTAGCGAATGAAGCTCCATTTGGCGTCCAATCAGCTGAGGGGAAAGCATGAAAAAAGCATTTTGTGCTTGAGCCATGATGGGGTTTTGAATCGTTGTAATCCCCATTGTATGCGCCAGCTCCGTGTTATCGAATCCGACAATCGCCAGATCTTCTGGTACGTTCAGCCGTTGTCTGCGTGCTTCGCAGAGAATGCCCACTGCTACATAATCGTTAGCACATAAAATAGCCTCTGGGAATTCTTCCCGACGCTGTAACAAATCCCGTACGACCTGTTCGCCATCACGGATATTATAAATAGAAGAGTGATTCCAGTGTTGCAACACTGGCAGATTGTGCTCACTCATGATTTGTTCGTAGGCTCGTTGTCTGCTATGGGTATTGATGCTGCTCGGACGACCAAAAGCATTGGCTATACGAGTATAGCCTTTTTGTATCAAATGTTTGAGTGCTAACATATATCCTTCATACTGATCCATAGCGACGGAGCGAATATCGGTATGCTCCATTCGTTGCCACGAAACGATCGGGCCATATTTGCAATAGGTGCTCAAAAAATCAGTGTCATTCACGCAGGAAATGATGACCAGCGCATCGACTCTTTTTCTTTTTAAATCCTCAAAGGCTTGAAGTTCTTTCTTTTTGTCTTCTCCCGAAGTATAAATAATGGTTTGGAATTCATACTGGCCGGCTACTTCTACAAAGCTGTCCAGAAAAGCGAGAACAATTTCATTAATAGTTGAAGTAATGATACCGATCTGAAGCGTCTGACCCTTGGATAGAGAAATGGCATTCCGATTAGGAACATAATCTAATTCCTGCATGATTTTCAAAATCTTAGTTCTTGTTTCGTGACTGACATGGGGTGACTGATTTAATACTCTGGATACCGTAGCTTTGGAAAAGCCCGCCAGTTTTGCAATTTGATCAAGATTCGACATGGTGCTTCTCCTCACATAAGAAAAAAATACTTGACATGAAACGCGTTACAACGATTAGGATGCTTATGAAGGCATTACGTCTATTTTAAAGCATCTGTCAATGCTTTTCAAAGGAGAACGGTTACCGTTAGGTATTGATTCACATTTGCAGCACATGATGGGATTACTTGACCAAAGTAAAAATCTTAAATACGGAAAGGGTTTTTATACCATGACGAAGACGCTAAAAGGATTTCCGAAAAACTTCTTGTGGGGTGGTGCAACCGCAGCTAACCAATTGGAAGGCGCTTTTGACGTAGATGGAAAAGGATTGTCCAGTGCGGACATGGTTGCCTATGTACCCAAAGCAGAGCGCAAGAACGATCATGCTATGGAGATTTCGTCCGAGCGACTCGAAGACATTTTGGCAGGCAAAGTCAATGCCCGTTTTCCAAAGCGTGAAGGTGTGGACTTCTTCCACCACTACAAAGAAGATATTGCATTGTTCGCGGAAATGGGCTTTAAGGTATTTCGTATGTCCATCAACTGGTCGCGGATTTTTCCGAATGGCTATGATGCCGAGCCGAATGAAGCGGGACTGCAATTCTACGACAATGTATTTGATGAGCTGCGCAAATATGGTATTGAACCGCTGGTAACATTGTCACATTATGAGACACCGCTGGGTTTGACTCAGAAGTATAATGGCTGGCTGGGTCGTGAAGTTATACAGCACTACGTAAATTATGCCGAAACGGTGTTCACACGCTATAAGGATAAAGTAAAATACTGGCTGACCTTTAATGAAATCAATGTAATGACCATGAGTCCGTTTACCGGTGGCGGGGTGGTTATTGACCGCGTAGAAAACAAACAACAAGCGATATACCAAGCACTGCATCATCAATTTGTAGCTAGTGCACTGGCGACAAAACGAGGACATGAGATCATCCCGGGCTCTCAAATCGGCTGTATGCTAGCTCGTTTGGAAAGCTATCCACATACGTGTAACCCAGAGGATATACTGAAAGCCCAGCATGAAAATCAGATGAACCTGTTCTTTACGGATGTGCATGCCCGTGGGGAATATTCCAACTACATGAATCGTTATTTTGAAGAAAATAATGTTGTTATACACACAGAACCAGGGGATGCCGAAATTTTAAAAAATAACACGGTCGACTATATCTCATTCAGCTATTACATGACCTTGACCGTTTCTGCAGGTCCAGAAGGTGAGAAAGCAGCAGGAAACCTGATTGGTGGCGTGAAAAATCCATATTTACAGTCCTCTGACTGGGGATGGCAAATTGATCCGATCGGTCTGCGTGTTACGCTGAACACGTTATATGACCGCTACCAAAAGCCGCTATTTATCGTGGAAAATGGCCTAGGTGCTTATGATAAGGTAGAAGAAGACGGATCTGTGCATGACACATATCGTATTGATTACTTGCGTCAGCATATTGTTCAAATGAAGGAAGCGATTGCCGACGGTGTTGATCTGCTTGGCTACACCAGCTGGGGTCCTATCGACCTTGTGAGCATGTCTACTTCCGAAATGTCCAAGCGCTACGGATTTATTTACGTTGATCTGGATGATGACGGTAACGGAACGCTCAAACGCTCCAAAAAGGACTCATTTAACTGGTATAAAAATGTGATTGCAACCAATGGTGAAGAATTGTAATTCCATATCGTCTCGGGCGGGTATAGCAGAGGACATCCTAAGGATGCAATCTGCTGTACCCGCTTTTTTGATAGACATAATAATAATATTTCAGAGGGTTTCACAAACTTTTCACTTGTAATAAGCTGAAAGTTTTCTGTATAATAAATAAAAATTTCATATGTCTGGTTGATGTTTGCGGGAGATGGAACGAAAGTTCCGACCGAAGGGGCAAAACTCTCAGGTGCTTAGGCTGATTACAGCAACAAGCGGGGACCGTAAACGGACAGAACTCTGGAGAGACCCTTAATTGGGCGCCGAAGGTGCACCGCAGAGAACATCTGCTTAAACTCTCAGGCAAAAGGACAGAGACGCGAATAACCTGTGACAGGGAATGCCCTAGGCTTTTTTATAAGCTATTAGAGGCAGAAACCTGCGCAAGATGGTTGTATTTTTTCGTGCCTTTAACCTCTCCAGGAGTCGAATCAGCGGATTTGACTCTTTTTTGTTTTCTAATATGCTGGAGGAGCGGGTTGAAATGAATTTGGTACATGTGTTAGAAGCGATTAGCAGTTGGATATGGGGGGCGCCTCTCATCATTCTTGTCATGGGAACGGGGTTGTGGCTGACCATACGTTTGAAGATGCTGCAGGTATTCCGCCTGCCCCTGGCGATCAAGCTGATCGGTAAGGCACCGAATGAAGGCAGCGGGGATGTAAGTAGTTTTGCGGCTTTGAGTACAGCGTTGGCGGCTACAGTTGGCACAGGAAGTATTGTCGGCGTAGCGACAGCCATTAAGCTGGGCGGGCCGGGTGCCTTGTTCTGGATGGTCGTTGCCGCCTTTTTTGGGATGGCGACGAAATATGCGGAAGGTGTACTTGCGGTAAAATACCGGGTGAAGGATCGGAATGGGCAATTTTCCGGCGGCCCGATGTATTATATTGAGAAAGGTCTGGGACGCCGTTTTAAACCGCTGGCGATGCTGTTTGCTTTTTCAGGCATGCTGGTAGCGTTGTTCGGGATTGGAACGTTTCCGCAGGTCAAAGCGATTGTATCTTCGACTGAAAACAGTTTTGGCGTTCCGCCCATTGTAACAGCACTGATTATTGCTATCCTTACAGGACTTGTTACTATTGGAGGACTCAAAAGCATTGCCAAGGTATCGACGAAGGTCGTTCCTTTTAAAACAGGCTTGTACGTACTGATCTGTCTCATCGTACTGATTCGGTTTGCTGACCAACTTCCTGCCGCAATTGCGCTGGTGCTCCATTCGGCATTTTCAACTACATCTGCAACGGGCGGATTTGCCGGAGCTACGATTATGCTAGCGATGCGAAGTGGGGTAGCCAGAGGTATTTTTGCCAATGAGGCCGGATTGGGAAGCGCACCGATTGCAGCTGCAGCTGCCAAAACCAAATGGCCTGCGGAGCAAGGGCTAATTTCCATGACAGGCGTGTTTATTGATACGATGGTTATTTGTGTGATGACTGGGTTGACGCTACTGGTTAGTGGTGTGTGGAGCGGGCCTACCGATGCGGGCCTGATGACTCAGCAAGCATTTTCCAGCGCATTCCCGCTGGGGGCAGAACTGCTCACAATCATTCTGATTATGTTCGCGTTCACCACCATGCTCGGCTGGAACTATTACGGGGAACGCTGTGTTGAATATTTGCTTGGGGTCAAGTGGATTAAGCCATACCGTTATCTGTTCATCGTACTGGTTGCCGGGGGCGCGTTCATTAAACTGGATGCGATTTGGCTGCTGGCAGATATCTTTAACGCAATGATGGCTTTCCCGAACCTGATTGCACTGCTCGGCTTATCAGGAATTGTAGTCGCAGAAACCCGAACCTATATGGATTCTCTGAATTCTAATAAGAAAAAGGGCATTCTTGCAGGTGCCAGTGTAGGGGCAGCTATTCAAGTAGAAGAAAAAGGACAAACGGTTAATTCATAAATTTCAAAAGGGAGTGCTCTCAGCCATCACAGGCTTGAGGACACTCCCTTTTAAATGTTATAACGATGCGTGCAAAATAGCTGAAATATCTTCTTGATTCAGCTTTTTATAATTACCGAAGCCTCCGTATTCCATTTCACGGGCTGCAATGTTTGCGACTTTTTCCAATTGCTCATCATTAATATTGTAATCGGCCAGGGTGGAAGGGGCACCGAGACTTGTCCAGAATGCACTCAGGCGATCAATCCCCTCCAAAGCAATTTCCTTATCCGTTTTACCAGTGGTCTCTAAATCAAATATGCTGAGCATCAGCCGCTTCATGCGTGCAGCATCCTGATCCACCGTATGTCTCATCCAGTTGGGGAACAGGATCGCCAGACCGCCGGCATGAGGAATATCATATACAGCGGATAATGCATGTTCAATCGTATGCGAAGCCCAGTCCCCGAAGTAGCCCATTTGCAGTGTTCCGTTAAGGGCAATCGTTCCGGCATATAAAATCGTTTCACGATGCACGTAGTTGTGCAAATCTTCCAGCAGCTTAGGTGCAGTTTCGATCACGGTTTGCAGCACGGAAAAGCACATACGATCTTGCAACGGTGTATTTTTAACATTGTGAAAATATTGCTCAAACACATGGCTCATCATATCCACCATGCCATATACCGTCTGATCACGTGGCACAGAGAAGGTGTTTTTTGGGTCCAGAATCGAGAATTTCGGATGCGTCACCGCGCTGCCCCATACGTATTTTTCGTTCGTTTCCCAGTTGGTGATAACAGAATCCGGATTCATTTCTGAACCGGTGGCGGCGAGTGTGAGGATGGTACCGAATGGCAGAGCCTGGGTCGGCATGTGCTTTTTGTTGATAATATCCCACACATCGCCGTCATATTCAGCCCCTGCTGCGATGGCTTTGGTGCAATCAATAACGCTTCCACCGCCTACTGCAAGTAAGAAGTCGATTTTTTCGTTTCGGCAAATGTCGATGCCCTTCTTAACGGTGGACAAGCGCGGATTCGGTTCTACGCCGGACAATTCATGAATGTTCAGATGTAGCGGCTCTAACGCGTTTAATACCTGGTCATACAGACCATTTCGTTTGACACTTCCACCTCCGTATACCAGCAAAATGTTTTTGCCGTAATTCAGCAGCTCCTGCTGCAGTTCTTCAATTTGATTGTCTCCAAAAATTAATTTGGTGGGGTTATAATATGTGAATTTGTTCATCTGGTAAGTTCCCCTCAGTTCATAGTTCATGTTCAAATCGTAAATCGCTTAACCTGATTTCCTGTTGGATACCTAACTTCATCATGTAAGCTATTTGAAATGACGATTAACCATTATACATGAAATGAATAAGGGAATTCAAGTAAATCTAATCTTTGACCGCTCCGGCGGCAAGATCGGAAATAAACTGGCGGCTAATGAAAAGAAATAAAATAATAAGTGGCAGTACAGCCAGCAGGGTGCCCGCAATGACCATCGCATAATCCGTATTGTAAATCCCGTTCAATTGTGACAGTGCAATCTGGAGTGTGAATTTACGCTCATCCGTTAAGACAATTAGTGGCCATAAATAATCATTCCAGGCTCCTATAAAGGTAAATGCGCCGAGAAAAGCGAACGCAGGACGTAGAATAGGCAGTGCTACATTCAAGTACAGTCGAAAAAAGCTGCATCCGTCCATCCGGCCCGCATCCAGCAGTTCCTTTGGAATGGATTCTTCCGCATATTGACGAATCCAGAAAATGCCGAAGGCATTTACCATCCCCGGGATGATAAGCGCTTTGAACGTACCTACCCATCCAAAGGAGGCCATCATGACAAAGGAGGGGACAAGCGAAAGTTGTGAAGGGACCATCATCGTAGCTAGCAGAACGATAAATAGCACTTTTTTGCCCGGAAAATCAAACTTGGCGAATGCAAAACCTGCTAGTGAATCGAAAAACAGAACCAATAGGGTAACCGAACCGGCTACAAAAAGGGTATTAAAAAAGGCTCCAGCAAAATTAATCTGTTGCAATACTCTCGTTATGTTATCCAAGAAGTGGCTGCCAAACCACAATTGCGGTGGAAAACGATAGATGTCTGAGGTTGTACGGGTTGCCATGACGATCAGCCAGTAAAATGGAAACATCGACAGGATGATTCCCACCAACAATCCGGCATATAAAACAAAGGATTTTGCGCGTGTCTGCATCATGTTGTGAAGCTCCTTCCCATCGTTATTTTTTACCTTGAACGAGTTTCCAGTTTATGATGGAGAATAGAGCAATGATGAGGAACATGCCCCATCCGACGGCTGCACCATATCCAAAATAGTTGTTAATGAACGACTCGCGGTACAGGTATAAAACGATGGTCATACCACTTGCCCCGGAACCGCCGTCATTACCGACCAGGACCTGTGGCTCGGTGAAGAGCTGCATACCGCCGATGGTGGACGTAATGACCGTAAACAGAATGACTGGGCGTAGCATAGGGATAGTGATGCGGAAAAAAGCTTGCGCTCCGGTTGCCCCGTCTATTTTGGCGGCCTCATACAGCACATGCGGAATACTCTGGAGTCCAGCCAGATAGATGATTGCGTTATAGCCCATCCATCTCCATACGACCATAGAAGAAATGGCAATTTGGATACCCCATGGCACATTCAGCCATTGAACCATGGGTAGCCCCAAGAGTTGCAGAAGGTAGTTGAGAAATCCAAAATTGTTGGCAAATAAGGCACTAAATATGATGGCAACAGCCACAATAGACGTCACATTTGGCAGGAAGAATCCGACTCGCCATAAGGTGCGCATTTTCACAAAAGGGGCATAAAGCAGAAAGGCAATAATCAGTGCGAAGAATAGCATCGGAATCGTTGCATACACCCAGATCACAAAGGTGTTGCCTACAGCCTGCCAAAATTCATGATCTGTTACAAGGTAGCGAAAGTTGCCCCAGCCGTTGTAGGTCATGTCTCCGATCCCGTCCCATTTGTGAAACGCTAGATATAATGAAAAACCAATCGGAAACAGTCCAAAGATGCCAAACAGCAGATAAAACGGCGAGATCGCAGCATAAACGGCACGGTGCTTCCAGATTTCTCTCAGCATAATGTCCACACGCCTTTTTTGAATTTTGTTTTTATCGCTGTAATTCCCGTTCGATTCGATCCATGGTTTCCGTCCATAATGCATCGGAATTGGCATCCTGCTTGGCGACATTAGCAAGGCGACGGGTCACAATGCCGTGGATGACAGGATAGCGCTCGCCGAAATAGCTGCTTTTCACATTACGTGCGGAGGTGGCAAAGATGAGTCCGGTGGCCTGACCACCAAAGAAAGGCTCGGGTGTCCCCATGATAGGATCGTTATAGACGCCGGGAGTGGACGGGAACAGTCCGATTTTGTGGTAGGCTTCCAGCTGGTGTTCCGGGTTTTGCAGCCAGGTCAGGACTTCAAAGGCTTCTTTGGGATGTTTGCTGGATTTGAGGATAGAAATGAAAGAACCACCCAGGTTGCCGTCTCCTCCAGGAGCACGGGCGACTCTCCATTTGCCCGCTGTATCCGGCGCGGCCTCTGTGAGAACTTGCTTCATCCAGATAGCCCCTACAAAAGAGGCGATTTTTCCATTATTGACCGAAGCGTTCCATTCGGGAGTCCAGCCATCCGCATTGGCGAGCAGATGCTTCTTGTGGAAATCGACAGCGGTTTTCCAGCCCAGACGGATGTCAGGAGATTGATTGCCGATATAGCTGCCATCCGGCTTGAAGTAAAGGTTTGTATGCTGAGCGAGCACCTGATTGTAAACGTTTACAATATTGTCAGCCAAGAATGAACGGCTTCCGAATTTCTGGCGAAGTTGTTCTCCGGCCGCCATGTAATCATCCCATGTGCGAATGGAGGCACTAACCTTTTCAGGATCACTAGGCAAGCCTGCTTGTTCAAACAGATCACTTCGGTAGAAGAGGGCGGTAGGTCCTGTATCCATGGGAAATGCAATCATTTTACCATCAGGAGTGATCCCCTGATTCCATTTCCATTCCAAATATTGATCCTTTAAGCGGTCTGCTCCGAGTTCCTTTAAGTCATAAAAACGATCCGCACTTGGGAACAGCTCCACCATCCAATCGTTCAGAGCTACGATGTCTGGTTCACCGGAACGAGCTGCGAGCGTTGTCTTCAGTTTGGCTTTGAAGTCACCGCCTATTTTTTGAGTTTTTAATTCAATATTGGGAAATTGTTTTTCCGCTTGGGCGAGTAGTTCATCGTCAATAGAACGGTTCCAGTACCACAATGTAAGCGTTATCTTTTTTCCGTTTGACAAATTAGTTTCAGATGATTGACTTTCAGAGAACGAGGGTCCACTACAAGCACTGAACATCGTGAGAAAAGCAAGACATAATACCAGCCATTGTACTGTCTTCACATCATTTCCCTCCTTGCTGTCTGAGATAATCTGCCTGCTAAACAAGTTGTAAATGGTTTAGCTCCATCATATGAAGCTGTTACCCATTTATGTGCATTGCCTTAACCAAAAACAAAAAATTTGAAACAAAGCATGTATAGAAATTTAATACTCTAAAGATATTGATCCTACTAATCCGAAGAATGATAAAACAATAAGGCAAATATTATGTCAAAAGGAATCTAAATCGTCAATGCTGGGCAATATCCTGGAAAAATCCAATGATGAATTTGAAGAACGATTTCTCTATATCGGTGTGCAGTTCCCCAGCAGGATAAGACAGATAGATTGTTCGCATACATCGAGGTTCCCTGATTTGAAGCAGCTTGATGTCTTCGGTTACGATGTTTCTCCACAGGATAGAAGGAATAAATGAGATGCCAAGTCCCGTTTGAATCAATCCTCTTACCGTAGCCGGATCATCACTTTCAAAGACGGTGTTCGGTTCAAAAGGGATATGAGTAAAAAAGCGGTCCGTTGTTTTCCTAAGCGAATTACCAGGTGTAAGGCTGATAAACTTCTCATCCTCTAGATCTTTCAGGAATACGGTGTTCTGAGTGCTCAGAGGGTGAGAATTTGGTACGCCAAGAAAAATCTCCTCCTCCAGCAGAATCGTATGCTCGTTGCCTGCCAACTCTTCGGACGTAATCGCAAAATCGTATGCCAGTCCTTTCTTCACCATCGCAGGGTGCTGGGTCAGGTTGAATCTAATTTGAGGGTAGAGATCGCGAAACTTACCAACCAGGTTGGGCAGTAGCATAGAGCCGACGGCGACGTATAACGTGATTACCTCTACCTTTTCATTCTTCATTTCTTTGACTTCGGATATGCCTTGCTCTAGCGCTGAGAGCGACTGATTCACTCTTTTCAGGAACTTCTTGCCATATTCATTCAGCACGATATGTTTTCCTTCGCGGTCAAATAGCTGCACACCCAATTCCGTCTCCAGGTTTCTAATCATTTTACTTAAGGCAGGCTGTGAGATAAACAACTCGTTCGCGGCACGTGTGACATGCTCATACTTCGAGGTTACTTGAAAATACTTAAGCTGCAAATAATCCATTATGGATAGCTCCTTTATAACCACTAGGTTATCGATTATATGTGAATATATATATTTTACAGGTATTTGCTCTCTTATTACAATTGACAATGTAAGAAATTGAATCCGCTAAAGGTGGTGAGATTCTGAACATCGTTTTTACATTTCCCGGCCAGGGGTCACAGGTTCCTGGAATGCTGCAAGATGTACCCGAGTATGTGAAAAAGGCAACAAGTATCATCGGAACTGAACTTCGTGATGATGAGAAGGCTATGGGCTCAACGGTCTGGATTCAGACGGCACTCTTCGTTAAGGAAACGGCAATAGCCTACCGCTTGATCGAGCAGGGGATCCGGCCTCAATTTGTGGCAGGGCATTCCATTGGTGCATTTCCTGCGGCGGTCATCGCGGGAGTTCTCTCGTTCGAGGATGCGCTTCGGATCGTATGGCTCCGTGCCCGGTTGATGGAAGAAGCCTTCCCTGAAGGCTATGGAATGGGTGTGATTATGGGGCTTACGAAGGCAGAAGTTCAACAAGCCGTGCTTCTCTCCCATAGTGAGGCGACGCCAGTCTACCTCTCGAATATAAACGCAGAGCAACAAATCGTCGTATCCGGATCATTGGTAGGGTTAAATAAAGCATTTATGCATGTGAAAGAGCTTGGGAGCGCTAAGACGGCGCTTTTGAAGGTTCCGATTCCTTCACACTCCCCGCTGATGTCAGAGGTAGCCAATAAGCTATTGCTGACAATACACACTTTTTCTTTGCGGGACGCTCAAATACCATATTTGGTAAATCATACGGGCAGAAAGACGAACTCCAAGGAAAAAATTGCAGAGGATCTTGCCCTAAACGTAGCAAATCCCGTCCAGTGGATGGATATGGCGGCTGTTTGCGTCGAATCGGGAGCTGATTGTTTCATCGAAATGCCACCGGGCCATACGCTTTCCGGACTTGTCAAGCAAGCCCACAAGAGTACCCGGCAAGTGGCCGTGGACGAAATCGGTCTGGAAGCGACTCAGTATTTGATTAAAAAATGGAAGGAGCAAGAAGAATGAATAAAGTACTGCGATCCTGGTCACAAAAACGTGATAAAAAGCAGGAAAAGTTAGGAAAGGTAGAAAAGTGGCTGGACGGAAAATATATCGACTCCTCCCGAATTGTCGATCTGATGGAGGCGCTAATTGATCCAGGTGCGAAGGTCGTCCTGGAAGGAGATAACCAGAAGCAAGCGTCTTTCCTTTCCCAGAAGCTGCTGGAAGTCGATCCTGGCAAGGTGCATGACCTGCATATGATAATGTCTAGCATTTCAAGACCCGAGCATTTGGATATTTTCGAGAAAGGCATCGCCGGGAAGCTGGACTTCTCCTACAGTGGCTCCCAAAGCCTGCGTGTTGCGCAAATGATTGATGATGGGACGCTTCAGCTCGGTGACATCCATACGTATTTGGAATTGTTCGGACGTCTCTTCATTGACCTTATTCCAGATGTGGTGCTGGTAGCGGCAGACAAATCAGATCGCGAGGGCAATCTGTATACCGGAAACAATACGGAAGAAACTCCGACGATCGTGGAAGCGGCCGCTTTCAAGGATGGGATCGTGATCGTGCAGGTTAACGAAATCGTGGACGAGCTGCCGCGAACCGATATTCCAGCGTCCTGGGTCGACGTCATTGTACAGGCCGAAAAACCGTACGCACTGGAAGCACTGTTTACCCGTGATCCGCAGAATATTACTGAACTGCAAATCCTGATGGGGATGATGGCAATCAAGGGCATTTATGGAAAACATCAGGTGCAGTCGCTTAATCACGGCATTGGCTTTAATACTGCAGCGATTGAGCTTCTGCTGCCGACCTATGGTGAACAGCTTGGCCTGAAAGGGAAGATTGCCAAGCATTGGGCCCTGAATCCGCATCCGACTTTGATTCCGGCGATTGAATCCGGTTGGGTCGAAAGCATTCACAGCTTTGGAGGCGAGGTCGGTATGGAGAAATACATTGCGGCTCGTTCAGATGTGTTCTTCGTCGGCAAGGACGGATCTATGCGCTCCAACCGCGCAATGTGTCAGGTTGCAGGCCAATTCGCTGTAGATATGTTTATCGGATCAACACTACAAATGGACAGTGCAGGCAATTCGTCTACCGTTACTTCCGGCAGACTGTCCGGTTTTGGAGGAGCACCGAATATGGGGCATGATCCTCGGGGACGGCGACATGCGACGCCTGCCTGGCTTGACATGATCGAGCGCCCGACGGAACTCTCCAAAGGCCGGAAATTGGTCGTGCAGATGATTGAAACCTATGGTGCCAACAAAAAGCCAGTGTTTGTGGATTCGCTAGATGCCATCAAGGTGAAGGATGAATCTGGCCTCGCCATTACGCCGGTCATGATTTACGGGGATGATGTCACCCACGTTCTTACCGAGGAAGGCATTGCATACCTCTACAAGACAGACAGCATAGAGGAGAGAAAGCAGGCTCTCGCGGCAATCGGAGGCGTAACACCTTTAGGAATGGAAAGTAATGAGAGCGATGTAAGCCTGTTGCGTGACAGAGGGATCGTGGCCTATCCGGAGGATCTTGGGATCATGCGCAGACAAGCCAAGCGCTCGATGCTGGCAGCACAGACGATTAACGACCTCGTAGATTGGTCAGACGGATTGTATGATCCACCGGCTAAATTCCGGAGCTGGTCTTAAAGTCATGCTCACGTTGAATCATTCAGCCTTCGCGGCTTCTCTGGCTGCCAAAGCTGTAAAGGCACTGGTGGAAGAGGCTCTTCTTACGCCCAAGCCTGGACTTGTCGATGCCAGAGACAATGGCTCTCATACAGATATGTCCATCGATCTTATGCTTGCATCCGCAAGAGCATTGGAGGATACGTTTCGGGAGATAGCCAATGTGTCATACCTTCACCCTGTGGACCAGACCTTGCGCGAGCAGATCGCTCTAATCGGGCGGGAAGGCGAAAAGGTGATGCTCAGGGCGACGAATGGTGTCAATACACATAAGGGCGCCATTTGGGCGCTGGGGCTTTTAACGAGTGCACAGGCAGCCTTTCCAAAGGAGCGGGACCCTCATCAGATTATGAGCATTGCAGGAAGAATCGCATCGTTCCATGACCGGTACCGCCCGATGCAGCAGACGAATGGACGAACAGTTAAGAAGAAATACGCGGTAGTGGGGGCAGAGGAAGAAGCGAAGTTAGGCTTTCCGCACATCCGGGACGAAGCTTTGCCTGCTTTGCTGCGCGCCAGGGCTTGTGGGAAGACAGAGCTGGAAGCACGCATAGAAGCTTTATTGGCCTTGATGGCATGTGTGGATGATACCTGCATCCTGCACCGCGGTCAGTTGACGGATCTGATGGCGATTCAGCGTATGGCCACAGCGTTCCTTGCAGCAGATGGATTAAGAACCCAGTCGGGCAGAAAGCTGCTTTACCGCTTGTCCGAGTATTGCAATGTTAGACAGCTCTCACCCGGAGGCAGTGCCGATTTGCTAGCTGCCACATTATTTCTAATCGATTGATACTTTGAATTGGAGGTGTTTCTGAAGGATGGAAAAATTACAGTTTCAATACCAGACTACGAAGCCCATCTGTAAGCCGGCACACATCGGTGTGGTCGGTTCGGGAGATTTGGAGATTATTGTAGAGCCTGTAAAAGGCCAGACCACCAATGTCAGCATTTTAACAGGCAGTGAAGGATTTGAACAAGTATGGGAGAATGTTCTGACCCGTTTTCTTAACCGTTATTCGATTACTGCCAATATTACAGTTCATGACTTCGGAGCTACTCCGGGTGTTGTAATGCTTAGATTTACGCAAGTGCTGGAGGTGCTAGATTATGCAGAATAGTTTTGTAGAGCTGAATGGACGCGAGAGAGCCAAAGCGCTGCTGGACGAAGGGTCTTTCCGTGAGATACTTGGGCCGTTGGACAAAATCCAATCCCCCCACCTAGAGCCGCAAGGCATTGTTCCTCAGAGCGACGACGGGATCATTCTGGCTCTTGGAGAAATACACAAGCAGAAGGTCTTGATCATTTCGATGGAAGGCGCTTTTCAAGGAGGGGGGATTGGAGAAGTCAGCGGCGCCAAAATTTCCGGAGCGCTCGAACTGGCACTGGAAGAGAATAAGAAAGGGAACAAACTATATCCCGTCATGATCTTCGATACAGGGGGGGTTCGGCTACAGGAAGCAAACTATGGGTTGTTGTCGATTTCGGAGATTGCCACCCAGATCGTTGCCCTGCGTAAATACGTTCCTGTTGTCGGACTGATCCCGGGCCGCGTAGGAGCATTTGGGGGGATGTCCATTACTGCAGAATTGTTTACCACTCTGATTGCTACGAAGAAAGCGCGCCTTGGTCTCAACGGACCGGAGGTCATAGAGCAGGAAGCAGGGGTAATGGAGTTCGATGCCAGCGATAAAGCCTTAATTTGGAACACAATCGGAGCCAATCAGCGCTTCCAAACCGGATTGATTGACGTAATGGTGGAAGATACGACGGATGCCGTTATCGAAGCAATTGATACTGCGCTCAAGGCACCGGCGAAGGCTGCTAAAACAGAGCAAATTGATTTCTATCTGACCCTGTTAAACACTCTTGATCCTACAGAAGCTTGGACACCTGAGCGCTATCGCGAATTTTACACGCAGATACAGCCTGTGCAGCAGCCTGTCCCGCTGGTAAAAGAGGGCGCGTCCGACATTTCGGATAGTAGAGGTTATCGCTGGTTCTCCCGCTTGACAGGCATTGCTCACCCAACCAGCGATGTTCCTTCAGTGCTTGCGGCAGACGTGGATAAGAACGGACAGCTGTGCAGATATATCGCCATTGTTCCGAATGCCTCCAATCGATTCCCCCGCGTCAGAAACGGCGAGGTGGGTATGCTTGAAGGCTGGACGGTGGCTCAAATCATTAGGGACGCAATCCGTCAAGATGAGAAAAAGGAAACGAAGCGTCCAATCATTGCCATTATTGATGTACCGAGTCAAGCCTATGGCTATAAGGAAGAAATGGTCGGTATCAGTCTTGCCCTAGCTGCAAGTGCAGATGCTTACGCAACCGCTAGATTAGAAGGCCATCCCGTCATCGGTGTGATTGTCGGTAACGCGATTTCCGGAGGCTTCCTCGCGCATGGGCTGCAATCGAATCGCTTGATCGCACTGGATGACAGCAAGGTCAATATTCAGGCCATGTCCAAGGCTTCTGCTGCTCGAATTACCAAGCGGACGATTGCCGAGCTTGATGAAGCTACCAAGAAGGTTCCAGCTATGGCCTACGACGTTCGTAGCTACAGTACCCTGGGGGCATTATATCAGATGCTGAGCGGTATCCATGCAGACGATCCACAGAGCAGCGATGTAGCCATTGTGGAAAAGACCGTTTCCGAGGCAATCGAGAGTACGAAAGGAGCGCCCCGCGACCTTAGCTTCCGATTGCAGACCAAGGAAGCTATGGCGGGCGGACGGACTGCAACCCGTGGCGTTCGAGATGCGCTTTTGGGGCAATGGTAATTCATCCACATGATCTGATTGAAGTGTCCAATTTGAAATATCTCTCCTTATATGAAGACAAGGAGTGGGTAACCGCCTCGCTGAGGCGGACCCCCTTTGTGGTCGTTCGCCGAGCTGAGCCGTCGGCGGATGGTTATATTCCCGTCGGAGTACGTGGACAGGAGCGAAATCAACGGGAAGCTGCATTCCTGGACCCGAAGGGGGTGTCCCAGCTCGTGTCTCCCTATGTGATAGTGAAACGTCAGATGTGGAACTCCTTGCCTACAGAGAGACGGCAGCAGCCTGTTCTTCAGTTGATGGACTTGTTAGCAGAAATGATGGCGGATTGGCGCTGGGGGCCAGCGGGGAGCGCAGGATTCGAAATAGTAACGCAATACCCGACTGTGAAGGAAACGAGTGATCTTGACCTTGTTATAGATGGTTCAGAGGTTATTGATTATGCAGCAGCTGAAAGACTTGTGCACAAGTTGGAGCATCTGGGTGTTCGAATTGACATTCAATTGGTGACAAGAGACGGTGCCTACGTCCTGCGCGAAATTCTTGAGAGACGGGCCAGCACTGTGGTGCTGCGAACTTCTTCGGGTCCCAAGCTCGTTCGTAATCCTTGGCAATAAGGAGCTATAATCAACGGCAAAAGGGAGGAATGCACGACCATTTGGCTTCAGGCAAGCTGTCAAAGGGGAAGTGCGTATTATGGAAAACACTGAAGAGCGGAATATTAATATTAATATTAATGAGAGCGACATCTTAAAGGTATTTGCCGTCAGCGGAGCGATCTTGCAAAGCGTTCTGGGGATGTTTCTGAAGTATGCACACACTAACGATAACCTAGCCTTATTAGGCGTCATTTTCAATATAGTAAAGTATACTGCGCCAGTCTTTATTTTTGCCATTGTATATGGGATGGTGAAAAATAATCAGCATACGAAGGTATCCCATTTTTACAAGGAAAAATTCGGGGAGCTCGTGATCCCTTATTTACTGTGGGCAGCGGCTGGCTTAATTTTCTTCCCGGAAATTCAGGTTAATCAGCACGTTACATCATTCCGGACGCTTATCGAGTCATTTGTGCTCGGTAATGCATCATCACAGTTTTGGTACACGGTGATGATGTTGCAATTTCAATTGCTGATGCCAGTCCTTATTTTCATCTGCTACAAATACTTGGCTAAGCCTAAGCGGGTCATTCCGCTGCTTATTGTGAGCTTCGTGATCTTCGGAGCGTGGCTATGGATGTACGATACCTTCGTATTCCAAGGAGCATATGCGATTAGTCTGCGTTACCTTGACCGCTTTTTCGTTAGTTATTTTATTTATGCTTTACTAGGTGGAATCGCTTGGGTATATAAGAAACAGTTCGACGGAGTGCTTCGCCGGATTCAGTTCATACTCATTCCGGTAATGCTTCTTATTCTCATTTGGACAAATCACGAATTTTTCGGTTTTGGATTTGAGGATATGTCCTTCGGAAATCTGATTTATCTGAAGCCGTCCATGACCTTGTACAGTCTGGTAGTGATTTTCCTGATTTACATGCTGGCAAGACATTTGATCAGCGTGAATTCCCGTTCACTTCCCTATTACAAATGGTTATCTACTTACGCGTACCGAGCCTTTACAGCGAACGTATTCATGTTGGTCATCGTGCTGCGCTTGTTCGGTGACTTGATAACCCAGCTTCCTTTCTTCGTGGCGCTGCTTTTGGTTTATCTGACGACTGTAGCCTGCTCCTTCGGCGTCGTCTATGCCTTTGCGCGGATAAAGGTAAAGGTATGTCGTGAATGGTTATTGTTGAAACAAAAAAAGAGCGCACAGCACCAATCTAAGATAAGTACCTAAAAGAGTATAACGCATGTAACAACGTATATATCACACTATAATTTAGGTTTACCTAAGTTATTGACAGATTGACGGCAACCCAAAAGGGTATCTCGATGATTGAAGAGATACCCTTTTTGTGAACCTGAACTTACTTACATCAACCGCTGTATTTCATCTTTCAGAATTTCGGACCGAGTCCCGAAAATAACCTGCAGGGTACCGTTACCAAGCCTGATGATTCCCGATGCTCCGAGCTGCTTGAGAGCTTGATCATTAACCGCTTTGTCGTCTTTGACGACAAGACGCAGCCGTGTGATGCAGGCATCAATGCTTTGGATATTGTCTGAACCGCCGAGATAGGTTAGTATTCTGCCTGCCTGACTGGACTGAGTATCGGATGTGGTGCTTGCCTTTCCATCGGGTATAGTTTCGTTAACCTCAGACAGGAGACTGTCTTCCACATCATCTTCACGCCCAGGAGTTTTTAGGTTGAATTTGAGAATGATAAATCGGAACAGAAAGTAATAAATGAGGGCGAAGACAAGCCCGACCGGGATCATTCGCAATGGGTGGGTGGAGAGTTTCATATTGACCAGATAGTCAATGAGCCCTGCTGAAAAAGAAAAGCCGAGTTTGACATCCAATAGGTATACGACCAGGCCACTCAGGCCTGTCAGCAGAGCATGAACGCCGTAAAGCAATGGTGCAATGAACATAAACGAAAATTCGAGGGGCTCGGTAATTCCGGTCAGGAACGATGCCAGCGCAGAACCGATGAAAATGGAAGCGACGGCTTTACGTTTTTCCGGTTTGGCCGTATGGATGAATGCGAGGGCTGCTGCTGGGAGAGCGAACATCATAATGGGGAAGAAGCCGGACATGAATATACCCGCCGATGTATCGCCTGCGAAAAAACGCGTCAGGTCACCATGAACGACCTCACCGGCAGCATTGGTGTAGTCACCAATTTGAAACCATGCGATCGAGTTCAACACATGATGCAAACCGAGCGGGATCAGCAGCCGATTGGCAATCATGAATACCATTGATCCGATTCCGCCAAAGCCGACAATCCAGTTGCCGAAGACTGCAATCCCATCTTGTATCGGACTCCAGATCATACCGAGCAGAATGGCCAGAATCATGGTCGTGAAGGCGGTGATCATGGGGACAAAACGTTTGCCCGAGAAGAAGCCAAGCCAATCTGGGAGCTGAATATTGTGATATTTTTTAAACAGAAAAGCAGACCAACCACCGATAAAAATACCACCCAATACGCCCATGTCCAGCTTGACGTCGTCTGGAATATATGCAAATATACCCGGCACTGCCGCCAAAATACGGGTCAGCACCATATAGGCAATGACTGCCGATAATGCGGCTACTGCGTCGCCTGCCAGACCAATGGCAACACCGATGGAGAAAATGAGCGCCAGGTTACCGAAGATGGCCCCCGCCCCCTCGTTCAGAAAAGGAGTGACATAATGATTCAGAAATCCGCCAACTCCGGGACCAAGTGGTATATCCGTTTCATAATTAATCAGTGCTAATCCTTGCAAAATCCCTGCGGCGGGTAGAGTGGCTACTGGAAGCATTAGCGACTTGCCGATTTTTTGCAGAAATTTCAGCATAACATTCTTCCCTTCTTCACCGAGTTTGGGAGTGTCGTATTCATCCTGAAACCCTTACATTAAACCATTTTTTTACATCATAAATCGGATAATCTAACATGGTCAACGATTATTTTAAGCTATGAAAAGACGTAAATCCGAAGTTGACATCGCTTACATGCTTATATAGTATCAAATTTAAGTTAATAATCGTGACGGAGACAAGAGAGCCACGCAGACACCCATGGTACAGCACAGGGTTAGTTTGTGATGGCTTTTCTTTTTTTGCGCGATGAAAGCGATCGAAATCGGATGATCTATTGAGGAGGTAGGTTATATGTCGCCATACGCAGCCGAATTCATAGGGACAATGATTCTTATTGCCCTAGGTGGCGGAGTGTGCGCAGGGGTGTCCCTGAAAAAGTCATTTGCTCACGCTTCCGGCTGGATTGTGATTGGAATGGGATGGGGGCTCGCGGTTGCTATTGGGGTGTATGCAGTGGGTGAAATCAGCGGAGCGCATTTGAATCCGGCAGTGACACTGGCGTTGGCATTTCAGGGCATTTTTCCATGGCAGGACGTTCCTGGCTATATTGTGGCTCAGCTTCTCGGGGCCATGGCGGGTGCGATAATCGTCGTTTTGCATTATTGGCCTCACTGGAAAGAGACGGAGGACACAGCAACCAAACTCAGTGTGTTTGCGACAGGACCGGCTATTGATCATCCGTTTGCCAACGTGCTTAGTGAAATGATAGGTACTTTCATCTTTGTTCTTGCTCTGCAGTCATTTGGTGCCAATTCATTTACAGGGGGATTGAAACCGCTGATTGTGGGTTTTTTGGTTGTCAGTATCGGTTTATCCTTTGGAGGCACAACGGGCTATGCCATCAATCCAGCGAGAGATTTTGGGCCGCGTCTGATGTATTATTTACTACCGATTCCCGGTAAAGGAGCATCCAATTGGAAATATGCCTGGGTGCCCATTGTAGGGCCGCTGTTGGGTGGATCTTTCGCAGGGCTATTTTATCAGGCTGTTTTTAAGGGGAGTGTAACTCCGGCTTTCTGGATTTTACTAGGGATCATCGTGATTGTACTCTTGATTACCTTCCGTATGAGTCGTACTTATAAAAGTCATAAAACGGATCACAAACTTACAGCGTAAAAACGATGGATTTACACGGGGAGAGATGAACAATGGGAAAATATATTCTGTCACTAGATCAGGGAACGACAAGCTCAAGAGCGATTTTGTTCAATAGCGAAGGAGATGTAGTGTACTCGGCTCAGCGAGAATTTCCGCAATATTTTCCTCATCCCGGCTGGGTGGAGCAGAATGCGAATGAAATCTGGAGCTCTATTCTCGGAGTCATTGCTTCCTGTCTTTCCGAATCCGGTGTAAAAGCAAATCAAGTGGCTGCCATCGGCATTACCAATCAGCGAGAATCGGTGGCTGTGTGGGACAAAAATACAGGAGTGCCTGTGTATAACGTACTCGTATGGCAATCACGCCAAACCTCGGACATCTGTGAAGAATTGAAGCGGCAAGGGCACGAGGAGCTGTTTCACAGCAAAACAGGGCTGTTGATCGACCCGTATTTTTCAGGCACTAAAGTAAAGTGGATACTGGACCATGTGGAGGGCGCTCGGGAAAAGGCAGAACGAGGTGACCTGTTATTCGGTACGATTGACTCGTGGCTGATCTGGAAATTATCCGGCGGAACGGCACATGTAACAGACTACTCCAATGCAGCCAGGACGCTGATGTACAACATTTATGAACTAAAGTGGGACGAAGAGCTGCTGGACATTCTGGGTGTTCCGAAAATCATGCTACCTGAGGTAAGACCTTCTTCCGAGGTATATGCGCACACCGTGGATTATCATTTCTTTGGTCAGAATGTACCGATCGCCGGTGCAGCAGGTGACCAGCAGGCAGCTTTGTTTGGTCAGGCATGTTACGAAAAAGGGATGATCAAAAATACTTACGGCACAGGCTGCTTCATGCTGATGAATACGGGGGATCAGCCTGTTGAATCCAAGCACGGTCTGATTACGACCATCGCTTGGGGACTGGAGGAAGGCAAAGTACAATACGCACTCGAGGGGAGTGTGTTTGTAGCGGGGTCGGCGATCCAGTGGCTGCGAGACGGGCTGCGCATGTTCCGTGAAGCGAAGGACAGTGAGCCTTATGCCGCCCGTGTTTCGTCTACAGAAGGAGTGTATCTTGTACCCGCTTTTGTCGGACTGGGCAGCCCCTACTGGGATAGCGAGGTGCGCGGAGCGATGTTCGGCCTGACACGCGGGACCACGAAGGAGCATTTTATCCGCGCCACATTGGAGTCACTCGCTTATCAGACCAAGGATGTGCTTACAGCCATGGAGATTGATTCAGGTATTGCAGTGAAGACGCTGCGGGTGGATGGAGGAGCTGTATTGAACAATTTTCTGATGCAATTCCAGAGCGATATTTTGGATGCAACAGTGGAGCGGCCAGTTATCCATGAGACGACGGCACTGGGAGCTGCATGTCTGGCAGGTTTGGCTATTGGATATTGGAAGAGCACGGATGAACTTCGCAAGCGGGTGAGGGTGGAAACCTCTTTTGCCCCGGATATGGATGAATCAACACGTGAAAATTTGTATGAAGGCTGGAAAAAGGCTGTGAATGCGACGATGGCCTACAAGTAATAGATTAAGCGATGGGTCTCTGAATATTAAACTGCAAAAAGATGACTTCTGAATTTATCAGAAGTCATCTTTTTTAAGGCATGTGCTAACTCTTGACCTTCGTATGGTTCCAATGTTGCCGGGCTCCGCAGGAGCTACGAATGACCAGTTCCGGCTCTACTTTAATACATTTCGTATCCATTTGTTTATTCATCAGGTCAAACAGCACCATAGCGGCTAGACGGCCTATTTTTTGCTTGTCTTGTTTTACAGTCGTCAGTGGAGGCTCGGTATAACGACAGGCTTCTATATCATCACATCCCACTACAGCAATATCCTCGGGTACCCTCAAGCCGCTTTCCTTGAAAGCACGTATGGCACCAAAAGCAAGTAAGTCGGTAGCCGCAAAAATAGCTTTTGGTAAATTTCCTTGCTGTATCCACGCCTTCGCGATCTGGTATCCATCTTCTGCCGCGTAGTCCTTACCATACACGATCCATTCAGGTCTGACATCAAGACTAAACCGTTTTAGTGAAGCGATAAAGGCCTCCTCTCTCTCTTTAATAACCAAGGAGGGGCGTTCAATGCCTATAAAACCCATTTCGCGGTATCCATTCATGTAAAAGTGCTCAACAACCTTCATTGAAATCTTCTGATTGTCGGACATGATATAGCAGGAACTAGCTCCGGTTAGTTCAATATCGACACCGATGCAGGGGATAGGGCTGGCGTCGAGATCAAAAACACTCTTCTCCACCTCATCTCCAGCAATAATAATGCACCCGTCCACTGAAAAATATTTCGATCGAGCCAAATAGTCCTCTCCATTATCCAGAAATTTCTCATTTGAAAAAAACAGCAGATCGTAACCGAGCAGGCCAATCTGTTTTTTGAAGACATTAATGATATCTACAAAAAAAGGATGACTAAAATCAACATTCAGCTTGCCGGCAAATATAACGCCTACCAGATTAGATTTTTTGGTAGCAAGCGTTTTAGCCGAGGAGGAGGGTCTATAGCCTGTCTCCTCCATGATTTTAAGTACCCGCTGCCGGGTTTCCTCACTGATGTCCGTGTAATTGTTAATGATTTTCGAAACCGTTGCCACTGAAACGCCTGCCATGCTAGCTATTGTTTTTATATTCATGGAATCCTCCGTAACTAAACTGATTTAGTTAAATTGACTTTGCTTTTCAAACTTAATGATTACTCGTATTCTATGCTACCTCATAGAAGTGAGTCAACAGTACTAATAAAGGATGTTGCCTAATATTTTAAAGAGTAATAACGATAATTTGTGTTTTTTTTGATAATTTACAAATCTCTATTTACAAATACAGGCTATCCGATACATAATAGTAGCTGTAATTAACTAAACCGCTTTCGTAAAAGTGAATGCATTTATTCTAAGATTACAGGGGGGAATTTTGCAATGCTGAAAAAGTGTTTTTCTTTACTTCTTGTAACCGCTTTAATAGTGGTATTGGCTGCTTGCGGCAAAGGTGGTGAAGCTGGACAGAACGGGAATAAAAAGGTCACGTTAAAGATTATTCATTGGCAGCAAGAAAACATTAATAACTATATAAAGGAATTTAATAAAAAGTTTGAAGAGAAGTATCCCGATGTTCAGGTGGAGTACACGACGGTTCCTGCTGATTCAACTTATGATCAACTGATGCAAACGCGTATGAATGCTGGTTCAACCGGTGATGCAGACATTATTCCTTTGAAATTCAGCTTCGTAGGCGCACCGCAGGAATGGTCTAAGGGAGCGGCTGATCCGATGTGGAAGCAGTGGATTGAGGGAGGACTCATTGCAGATCTGTCGGATCAAGCTTTTATCAAAAACTATAATCCTACAGATGTCAAAAATGCCATGACCTACAACGACAAAGTATATGGTGTAAACATGGGAAAGGTGGCCCTGACAGGTCTGTTTTACAACAAAGATATTTTTGAAAAATATAATCTTACTGTGCCGACGACATGGGACGAACTGGTGAATGTGATGAAGGTGCTCAAGGATAATGGTGTAGAACCGCTTGGTTTTGGCGGTAAGGATGTATGGCCTATTAACCTTGCTGTCCAAGGGCTTCAAGCCTCTATCCATGATGATCAGCTGGAATATATCAAAGGGCTGTGGACAGGTAAGACGAAGCTGACAGACCCCGTCCAGCTTGAAGTGCTGGAAAAAACACAAGTTTTGATGAACAACGCCATTGGTGGATTTATGGGGATTGACTATGGAACCTTGCCAAGTTTGTTTGCCTCAGGGCGTGTAGCTATGATTGCGGATGGTACGTGGGATGCAACTACGATCCAGACAGCCAATCCAGAGCTGAAATTTGGTTATTTCCCGATTCCGGGCAGTAACGATCCGGCCCAAAATAAAAACCTTGCAGGCAAGTATGATATGACCTGGATGGTATTGGAAAAATCACCAAACAAGGATTATGCAATCAAATGGCTTGAAATGCTCTCCGAGAAGCAGAACTACACGGATTTTGTGAACGCTGCTGGATTTTTGCCAACACAGTCTGATGTGAAGATAAGCAGCGACTTTGTTAATGAAATCCAACCTTCACTGGAAAACTTCAAGCTCTCTTGGGATCAGCTATTTATCAATCGTAAGAATGTTGGACAGTACATTAAGGAAGCCAGCGTACATGCGGAATTTTTGGCGCCTGCTGGTCCGCTAAAGACGCCTTTGGAGCTTGCCCAGAAATCTCAGGCAGACTGGGATGCGGCAGCCCCTAAATAAATCTATAGATTTTACAGGAAAACAAATGGGCAACTGCAAAGCTCCCATAATAATGTAAAAAGGTGTGAGACCCATGTATCCCTTCGGAAAGGGTGCGGCCCGGATAATGCCCTATCTTTTGCTAAGTATTCCGGTGCTGCTCTATTTGCTTCTTGGTTTTGGACCCTCTATGGTAACCGTGCTTTTTTCCTTTACAGATGCTACCGGGGTTCCGGGACAGACGTGGAATTTTATAGGATTCGAGAATTACACGACCTTTTTCACCTCCTCCGATTCTGGAGATCGCATCGCTTCCATTGGCCGTTCCTTATATTTTGCCGTAGCGGTGGTTGTGATTCAAAATGCAGTGGGGCTGTTCATGGCCATCCTTATTAATAAGAAGCTCAAAGGGGATGTGTTATATCGCTCTGTATTTTTCCTACCCGTTGTGCTCGGGGTAACGGTATCCGGCCTGATCTGGCAGCTGCTTGCCAATCCGCTTGGGGGACCTGCGCAAGCCTTGATGAACTTTTTTGGAACCAGCTCCAACTTCTTCGGGGATTATGATATTGCATTTGAGTTGATTATTTTTGTGCAAATTTGGATGTACATGGGTTACTCGATGACTATTTTCTTAGCCGGACTCCAATCCATCCCCAGTGACTTATATGAAGCAGGGTACATGGACGGTGCCTCTGGATGGAAAGCGTTCAAAAATATTACCTTTCCGATGATTGCCCCGTCCTTTACCGTCAATATGCTGCTGTCCATTATCGGCGCATTGCAGACCTTTGACATTATTTATGTGCTGACAGGTGGTAAATTCAACACGACGACACTTGCGTTTGATGTATATGCCACAGCCTTTGGCTCTGGGACATCAGATTACGGCCTTGCTTCCGCAGTTGCTATGATCCAGTTCGTGTTCGTGTTTACGGTATCGATGATTGCCCTGTATTACTTACGTAGAAGAGAGGTGGAAATGTAATGAGCAGTACCAAAGGAGCCAAAATACTGAGCTACATCATCGTACTGCTCATGCTTTCGTTGTATGTATTCCCGCTTTTCTACCTTTTTAATGTATCGATGAAGACTCAAAGTGAGTATCTGATGGATCCTGTAGCTCTAGCCAAGAGTATACGCTTGGAGAATTTTATGGATGCTTGGGAAAAAGGGGATTTCTCTCAATACATGTGGAACAGCATTTTGTATACAGGCGTATCTACGTTATTAACGCTGATTATATCCGTGTTTGCGGCTTTTCCGCTGGCACGGGGATATGTTAAGTTCAGCACCTTCTTTTATGTGTTTTTCCTGATATCCATGTATCTCCCGAATCCGCTGATTCCGCAGTTTGCTCTCATTAATAGCCTGGGACTTTACAATACCCAGCTTGGTTTTATCTTACTGAAAACAACAGGTACCGGCATCGCTTTCCTGATGTTTGTGGGATATATCAAGTCTGTCTCCCGAGAGCTGGATGAAGCGGCTGCAATGGACGGGTGCGGATATTCACGATATTTGTTTACGATTCTTGTCCCGCTGATGAAGCCGGTGTTGGCGACAGGCATTATTTTGACAGCTATTGGGGCGTGGAACGACATTATAGGTCCTACTATTTATTTGTCTGATCCTGCTTATCAGCCAGTGACCAAGGGATTGTTCTCCTTCTACGGACAATACATGAACAACTGGCCGCTGCTCGCTTGCGGCATTCTGATTGTTACACTACCGCTCGTTATTTTGTATATTTTCCTCCAGCGCTTTATTGTCGGCGGTGCAATGGCCGGAGCTGTGAAGTCTTGATTCCTGAAAGGATGATACCGAGTATGAGTGAGAATACCTATACATTCCCCACCACGTTTATGTGGGGAACTTCGACCTCTTCTTATCAAATTGAAGGTGGCGTGGATGAGGAAGGGAGAACGCCTTCTATTTGGGATACTTTCTGTCGAGCACCCGGGAAGGTGATAGGAGGGGACTGCGGAGATGTGGCTTGTGACCATTTTCACCGCTTTAAGGAAGACGTGCAATTAATGAAGCAACTTGGCTTTTTACATTACCGTTTTTCCGTAGCCTGGCCGCGCATTATTCCCGCACCCGGCGTGGTTAACGAACAGGGGCTACTCTTCTATGAGCGTCTGCTGGATGAGATTGAGTCGGCCGGGCTAATTCCAATGCTGACGCTGTATCATTGGGATCTACCGCAGTGGATTGAGGACGAGGGCGGTTGGACGCAGCGAGAGATTATCCAACATTTTAAAACGTATGCCTCTGTAATCATGGATCGATTTGGACAGCGTATAAGCTGGTGGAATACGATAAATGAGCCCTATTGCGCCTCTATTTTGGGCTATGGCACAGGCGAGCATGCCCCCGGCCATGAGAACTGGAGGGAAGCCTTTACTGCCGCTCATCATATTCTGATGTGTCACGGGATAGCCATGAACTTACACAAGGAAAAGGGCCTGACGGGCAACATCGGTATTACGCTAAACATGGAGCATGTTGATGCAGCCTCTGAACACCCCGAAGATGTAGCCGCTGCTCTCCGGCGGGATGGCTTTATTAATCGTTGGTTTGCCGAGCCATTGTTTAACGGGAAATACCCTGAGGATATGGTGGAATGGTACGGGGGGCACTTGAACGGATTGGATTTTGTACAGCCTGGTGATATGGAGCTGATTCAGCAGCCAGGGGATTTTTTTGGCATCAACTACTACGCCCGCAGTATCATTCGAGCGACTACAGACGCTTCGTTGCTTCAGGTCGAGCAGATTTCCATAGAGGAACCGGTAACGGATATGGGATGGGAGATTCACCCTGAATCCTTTTATAAGCTGCTAACGCGGATTGAGAAGGATTTTACCAAGGGATTACCTATCCTGATTACGGAAAACGGAGCAGCGATGAAGGACGAACTGGTGAATGGAAAGATTGAGGACATTGGGCGTCAGCATTACATTGAGGAACATTTAAAGGCATGCCATCGCTTTATTGGGGAGGGAGGTCAGCTTAAGGGCTATTTTGTCTGGTCATTCCTCGATAACTTTGAATGGGCCTGGGGATACAGCAAACGTTTCGGTATTATACACATCAATTACGACACACAGGAACGGATACCCAAACAAAGTGCGCTGTGGTTCAAACAAGTGATGGCGAATAACGGGTTTTAAATAGAAAAGGGGGATACGATGCAGCAGTATTATTTTGACGATCAAGGACGTTTTGTGATTGAGAATTATGCGCAGGCCAAGCCCTTTTCCAGTTTTCTACCCGGTATTGCTGGGGTTCAGGGGATTCCTCTGTGGGCGTATTATGTTAATCGTGGACAAGGAATTGCGAGCTTTGGTGTGGAGGATAAAAATGGAGCAATCATGGAGTTTTTTCCGGCCAACCGCAGCTATAGTCTCGTGCCGATACATGGCTTTCGAACGTTTTTAAAGGTGAAGATGCAGGATGAGTGGAGCTATGTGGAGCCATTTTCGGCTGTGCATCCTATGGAGCGTGAACAGCAAAAAATGCTGATATCCCGCCACATGCTGGAAATACATAGCTCCAATCCAGACATAGGGCTTGAGGTACGTGTGCAATATTTCACGCTTCCTCATGAAAGTTACGCTGCTTTGGTGCGCAAGGTGGAGATTGTCAATCATTCCGCTCAAGAGCTTGAACTGGAGGTGCTAGACGGCATGCCTGCCGTGCTGCCCTTCGGTATTGATAATGCGGCATACAAGGAGCTTGGACATACACTGAAAAGCTGGATGGATGTGTATAATCTCAACAATAGCATTCCTTACTATAAGATACGTGGAAGTACAGCGGATACAAGTGAGATTCATCAAATTGAAGCGGGACATTTTATGTACAGCTTTGTGGAGAAGGAGGGCAAGACCAGGCTATTGAGTCCAATTGTTGATCCGTCCGTAATATTTGGTCAAAATACGGCACTCACCTTCCCGGATCGCTTTATCCATACACGCGTCGAAGACTTGGTTTCACAGCAGGCTGTGACGACGAATAAAGTGCCTTGTGGGTTTAGCGGCTACACAGCACGACTAGCGGCAGGTACTGCCGTCAATCACTGTACGATCATTGGGCATGTGAATGATATTCACTCTATCAATGAACGGATTACGGAAATTGCAACCATGTCTTATATTGAGCGGAAGACGGAGGAAGCCAAAGCGTTGATCGAAGAGTTGACGGATGAAATGGCAACGCGGACATCCATTCCGTTATTTGACGAATACTGCCGTCAGAACTATCTGGATAACCTTTTGCGCGGTGGTTATCCATTGCTGCTGGACAACGGCACCGAGCAACCATTTGTATATCATGTATTTTCGCGCAAGCATGGGGATCTGGAACGGGACTATAATTTCTTTAAGCTCCAGGCGGGATATTATTCTCAAGGAAATGGTAATTTTCGCGATGCGAACCAGAACCGGAGAAATGATGTGTGGTTTAACCCCGGCATAGGAGATTTCAATATCCGTTTGTTTATGAGCCTGATTCAGCCAGACGGCTATAATCCGCTTGTTGTAAAGGGGTGTAGCTTTCAAATACGAGAGTTGGAACCGTTGCTAGGACAGGTGGAGGTGGCAGATCATTCGTCTTTGCGTGCTTTTTTCCAATCGTCGTTCACCCCGGGTGAGCTGATTCAACATATCATTCATGACAACATCGCGCTAAAGCAAACGGTTGAGACGTTTGTAACCGAAGCTCTCAAGCATTCCGAACAATGCTATGAGGCTGATTTTGGTGAAGGTTTCTGGATCGACCATTGGACTTATAACATGGATCTAATCGAAAGTTATCTAAGTATCTATCCGGACAAACAAGAGGAACTCTTGCTCGCGACCCGAGAGTACATGTATTACGACAGTCCCGCATGGGTACAGCCACGTCGAAACAAATACGTGCAGATGAAGGACGGACGTATCCGTCAGTACGGGGCGGTCGTAGAGAGCAAGGAGAAAGAAGCTCAGCTGCACGCCCGGGATCGTGATGTTCATTGGGTTCGAACCGAACATGGAAGCGGAGAGATTTATAAGTCTAATTTATATGAAAAGCTGCTGTCATTGGCAGCCATCAAGCTGTCCACGCTGGACCCGGAGGGCTTGGGAATTGAGATGGAGGCGGGCAAGCCGGGATGGAATGATTCCATGAACGGACTTCCGGGGCTGTTTGCTTCTGGATTCAGTGAACTGTGTGAATTACAGCGACTCGTAAGATTTTTAATAAATGCACAGGTGAAGCTTTCGGGCGATTCTGTGCTACGGCTGCCGCGAGAAGTTGCTAAGTTGATCCAACAGCTGAGGCTCACAATGGAGGAATACTACCACGCTTCTGATGAGGCTGATTACAGGAATGAAAGCAAGGATTACAGCTTCTGGTCACGAATTTCGGATGCTAGAGAAGCGTATCGAGAAACAGTTCGTTTTGGATTTGAAGGGGTAGAAACACCACTAGCGTTTGATGATGTGCTGGTGTTTTTGCGCCAGGCTGAACGTAAGCTCCAACAGGGGATGGATAAGGCTCTGCTTATCGGTGAGGGGATATACCCAACCTTCTTTTATTATGAAGCCAGAGAATTCGAGGTACAGGAGGATGACTCCGGGGGCAAGCTCGTAAACATACATTCCTTCGAACGTAAGGATACACCATATTTTCTGGAGGGACCGACCCGGGCTATGAAAGTGGTTGGTGACATTGTAAATGGGCAGAAGCTGTATCGGCAAATCAGGCAGAGTGGACTTTACGACAGGAAGCTGGGCATGTATAAGGTGAATGAAAGTCTGGCGGGGCAGCCATTCGAACTCGGTCGTTCCAGAGCTTTTACGCCGGGTTGGCTGGAAAATGAATCTATATTTATGCATATGGAATTTAAATATTTACTTGAATGCTTAAGGGCGGGGCTATACACTGAATTTTTTTCAGACATTAAAAAAGCGTTACCGCCTTTTATGGACCCAGAGGTCTACGGAAGAAGCACGCTGGAGAATAGCTCCTTTATTGCTAGTATGGCTAATCCTGATGCAAGTTTGCATGGAACGGGATATATTGCGAGGCTGAGCGGATCTACGGCAGAATTTATTCATATGTGGATATGGATGATGACCGGCGGGCAGCCGTTTGGCTATGATCATAGGGGCCTATCCTTGAGACTGGAGCCCAAGCTGCCAGGCTGGCTATTCACAGCTACAGGTGAGTTATCTTTCTGTTTTCTCGGAAGCTGCCAGGTGACTTATTTTAATACGGATCGCAAGGATACTTATGCACCGGAATGCATAGTGACCCAGTATGTACTGCATTACGCCAGTGGCGAAAAGAAGACGATAAGCCAGGCTGTATTAGATCAAAAAGAGGCACAAGATGTGAGAGATCGCTTGATTTCCCGTATCGAGGTATATTTGGGGACATAGCTCCATTAATTAAAGCCGTCATGCTGCAATAACAGAGCATGACGGCTTTTTAAGACTTCATAAATTATTGTGTCAGGCAGGGGGACTATGCTGAAATATCTTGCAAATCCAATATCACAGGGCAGTGGTCACTGCCTGTAATATGACAATCAATGCTCGCATCCATCAATAGCGGACGAAGTCTCTCCGAGACGAGGAAGTAATCAATCCGCCAGCCGATATTCCGTTCTCTCACCTTTGGCATGTAGGACCACCAGGAATAAACATCCGTCCGATCAGGATAAAAGTATCTAAAGGTATCTATAAATCCGGCGTCTAGTAGCTGTGACATGCGTTCCCGTTCCTCAGGCGTAAATCCGGCATTTCCGTAGTTAGCTTTGGCATTTTTGAGGTCGATCTCCTGATGAGCTACGTTCAAGTCTCCACAAACGATGACAGGCTTCAAAGCATCCAGTTGTTGCAGGTAGCTGCGAAAACGGTCTTCCCATTCCAGTCTGTAGGGCAGTCGGGATAAGTCCCGTTTGGTATTTGGTGTGTACACATTGACGAGATAAAATTTTTCGAATTCCAGAGTAATGGTTCGGCCCTCCGGTTCTTCATTTTCCTCAAGTCCATAATGCACAGAGAGCGGCTTGATTTTGGTGAAAATAGCCGTGCCGGAATATCCTTTTTTCTCAGCATAATTCCAGTATTGTGTGTATTCCTCCATGTTCTCCATAAGGATTTGACCTTCTTGAAGCTTCGTTTCCTGTACGCAAAAAATATCGGCATTTGTTTCTTTTAGATAAGTATAAAACCCTTTGGTCACACAGGCTCTTAAGCCATTTACATTCCAAGATATTAATTTCATTTGATTAATCTCCTTGCTAATTCACGCGGTCAAGCGATGTGATTTGTATATCCTTTGTTGACATAAGTTTATAAATGTCTTCTATCTGGACTTCATAGGTCTTTTCATCAAAATGGTCCTGACCAAACATATAATCGTTTATTTCTATTGCCTTAAGGTTTCGTTTGGTATTCATAGTCGAAGGGAAGTATTCGATATCTAATGAGGTTTTATTTCCGGCCAACACTGTCTTGAGAACTTTCGCGGTTTGTAATACCCGTTCTTTTTCCAATGGCAATCCTGAGTCAGTTAGATCCTCGAATACAATTATACGAATATACTGATCGCCGACCGCTTCGGGATTCAGTTTAAAATCGTCGTATTCTTTGATCATTTTATCCGTAGTCCCTTCTTGCACCCCAGAATGAACAGCGGCTGAATCATCGTAAAGCTTCTGTATAACGGGTTTGAGTTTCATGTCCAGTTGGCTCTCCCAAAGGGTGTTAAGATAATTTTCTCTAAATGGGACATCCTCATAAGGACGCTTAGTCATGTTAAAGAGGACGGAAGGATGACGATTAGAGATCGCCTCCATGGTATATTCAGTGGAGGGAATACTATGATAGCTAATATTTTGAATTTGAAAGTCCTCTCCGTATTTCTGCTCCAGATATTGCTCTGATTCTGCGGCTACGTTGCGTTTATTTTCACCTGTTTGTGTAAAAGGCTCGATAATATCTACGTATTTCATTGTGACTGCAAGAAGTAGAAGTGTAGCTCCCAAAGCGAGACTGAGTAAAGTGCGCCATTTGGAAGGCAAGGATACACCCGTCGGTGCTCTCTCCGCATGGTGTGGAATTTGAAAAGATCGTACTGTAAAAACAATGCCTATAATGTGAAAAAAAATGGCCAACGGTCCCGAGATAATAAGCAGGTATCCGAGAGAAAACATTGTAAAATAGATCAGAATTCCCTGTGTGATGATAAGAGCCGCTCCTTCAATCATATAGGAAGGAATGGCGAGATAAAACATACCCAATCCAGTACCTAATATGGAAAGCAAAGTGGCAACAAAACGATGAATTTCCCGCGACTTTTGGAGTTTATTCGTAGTCAAGGGAGTCAGCCTACCTCCTTTACTTAAAAATGGTGCAACATGATAGATGATAGCAATTTCTGCGTTTTTTTGAAAGAGTAGAGACTTGAAACCAACGCCTAAAGTAGCGTTGGGCAGACTATTCTTTCTACATTATCTATAATGAAAAAAAGCTCCCTTGCGGAAGCATTTTTTGGTGTAATTTATCAAGAGAGATACTCTCCCTATGGTAGATGCGAAGTATAGGCTAAATGATGCCGATAGCCCGACGTTCCCCCGTGGGTTACCTTATGAAAACAAAAAAAGCCTCCATTATGGAAGCATCTTGTTATGACGTCCCAGGAGGGATTCGAACCCCCGACCGACGGCTTAGAAGGCCGTTGCTCTATCCAGCTGAGCTACTGGGACATAAAATTCAAGCGAATATTAATATATCATATGGACAAAAGAAATTCAAGTCTTATTTTGCATATATCGCTTATTTAGGCTTTATACAGCATAAATTCTGAGTAGAAGTAGTTTTTTTTGCCTTATAAAAGGGTATGTTAGAATACAGGTGAATATGTGTAAGACGAGTGGTTGGACTTCGGCTACTGTTTCTCATATAATCTACAAATACTTGAGCTTGCGAAGGAGAGGGGGTGCCTTGAATAAAGGACTCCAAGGTGACGACAAAAGAAAATAATATTGTATTGTTTCCGAAGACACTGGACTATTATCAAATTCAACTTACTGTGATGCTTGAAAACGAACGTTACGGAGAGGCGATGGCGATGCTGCGTTTTTTAATGCAGTGTCAGGGACAGGAGCAGAAGCAATACGATGAATGGAACGCTCTATTACAATGGCTGGAAGCTGCATTTCCACAGTACGCTGACAGCGGGGCGGTAACGGACGCTGTGGAAGAAGAAGTCAGTGAAGTAGAGTTAGCTCGCCGTCATGCACGCTTTAAGCAGGAGCAGGATGCAGGCTACGGCAACAAGCTGTTGCGGATGGCTATGGATGAACCCTTATCCGAACAGACGATTTTAGCATTGGAGCAGTTGTCCTATCTGGAACTGCCAGAAATCGACGATGCCTTGCTTCGCTGGATTACGGAACGGGAAATCCATCCTTTACTTCAATTCCGTGTTCTACAGACCATGCGACGACGCGGAACGGAAGGGACGATAGAAATCATACGGGGTGATGAACAAGCGGAAATCGACATTGAAACGGTTCCGTTACAGCCAGGTGATTTTCCAGAGTCGATTATGCGTATTTTAGAACGGGTGGCCGATCAGACTGAGGTGCACGAGCCTACACTATTCTATTTTGCACAGGAGCTGTGGTCACAGTTTGTGATGGCAGTATACGGTACGAAAGATTATAGATCAATGTTGGTGGAAGAGGACGGAATGCCGGATATTTGGGCTGCAGCACTCCATCAGACAGTTTCGGAAAGTTTGAACGGAAATAATAATGAGGAAGAAACCCGTGCTATATATGGCATTACAGATGCGTTGCGCTTCCGTTTTGAGCAGGCGTATCGGTCGATGCGACTATTCGTAGCGGCGGGAATGAACACTCCTTAATGACCGGAAACGTTTACCTGTGAAGCATTCAAAGGGCTGCTCTTGAAAAAGACAGTAATGTTAGATATACTATAGTGGTTATTTTGTGTGCGTTGATTGTAATGAAAACTAAGTGAAGATTTTGTTGGAGGGGAAAGCATAAAATGAAAGCAACTTGGGAGAAAATAGAGAAGAACCTTGGGGTTCTTGAAGTTGAGGTTGACGCGGATCGTGTAGCCGCTGCACTCGACAAAGCTTTTAATAAAGTGGCAAAACAAGTAAGTGTACCAGGATTCCGTAAAGGTAAAGTACCACGTCCTATTTTTGAAAAACGCTATGGTATTGAAAGTCTGTACCAGGATGCAATTGACATCCTGTTGCCAGAAGCTTACAGCCAAGCTGTAGAGCAAACGGACATCTTCCCGGTTGACAGCCCTGACGTTGAAATTGATCAATTTGCTAAAGGCGAATCTTTCAAGTTCAAAGCGAAGGTTACTGTTAAACCTGAAGTAACTTTGGGCGATTACAAAGGCGTAGAAGTGCCTGTAAGCAAACTCGAAGTAAGCGACGAAGAACTGGCTCAAGAACTGGAGCGCCTGCAACAACGTCATGCTGAATTGGTTGTCGTTGATGAAGATGCTGCTCAATCCGGTGATACAGCTATTATTGACTTCGACGGTTCCGTGGACGGTGTACCGTTCGAAGGCGGACAAGCTGAGAAGTATTCTTTGGAACTGGGCTCTAACACATTTATCCCTGGTTTTGAAGAGCAAGTGGTTGGTTTGCACACTGGCGATTCCAAGGACGTTGAAGTAACGTTCCCTGAGAACTACCATTCTGCTGACCTCGCTGGCAAACAAGCGGTATTCAAAGTGAAAGTTCACGAACTGAAACGCAAAGTTCTTCCTGAACTGGACGATGAATTTGCTAAAGATGTAAGCGAATTTGACACACTGGCTGAATTCAAGGAAGACTTGAAAAAGCAATTGTTGGATCGTAAGGAAAACGAAGCTAAAGCAGCCCGCGAGGGTGCTGTAGTGGAGAAAGTTGCTGAAAATGCAACAATCGACATTCCTGAAGCAATGGTGAAGAGCGAAGTGCAAAACATGGTTCGCGATTTCGACAACCGTTTGCGTAGCCAAGGTATGAACCTTGAAATGTTCCTCGGATTCTCTGGTCAAAGCAAGGAAGACCTGGAAGAGCAAATGAAAGCTGATGCTGAGAAGCGCGTACGTAACAACCTCGTGCTGGAGCAAGTGGCTAAAGCAGAAAACATCGAAGTTTCCGAAGCGGAAATTGATGAAGAACTGAAAAACATGGCTGAAGCTTACAAACGTTCAGTTGAGGAAATCCGCAGCATTCTGGAAGGTAACGGATCGTTCGCTAACCTGAAAGAAGAAATTTCACTGCGCAAAACAATTGCTTTGTTGGTGGAAAACAGCAAAGAAGTAGAAGCGCCAGTTGAAGCTGCTGAATAATTCAGACGATAAAATATACGGAGTATGCTGTAACAAGCTGCAACGTAGCAATTAGATAGGGATAAGGCACGTAGTGAAAGTTACGTGCCTTATTTTTACCTTAGGTAACCCAAATTTTAGTCGTTTATGGAAAGTGCTGTGAGTCGTGTTTTCTTGTTTTACATAAGTCACTACCGTATATTTGCACATACATACGAAACATGGTTAAATATGAGAAGGTCTCGGCAGAGTGTACTGTAAACAGCCCGCACTGCATATATGAGCGCATGCAAATATGACACGAGACTCTGAACATGTTAAAATATTTTGTAAGGTGTTCACGTTTCATGCTTGCTGCTTCCGTTTTAATGGGACATAAGGAAGCGGATGAATACAGGTGTTCATTTTAATAAAGAAAAGAGGTTGGTCGTGATGAGTCTCGTCCCTATGGTTGTGGAACAAACGAATCGAGGAGAACGATCTTACGATATTTACTCGCGGTTGCTTAAGGATCGTATTATTTTCCTAAGTGGCCCGATTGATGACGATGTCGCCAATCTCGTCATTGCACAGCTATTGTTCCTTTCTGCGGAAGATCCAGAGAAGGATATTAATTTGTACATTAACTCGCCAGGCGGTTCTGTAACTGCGGGCATGGGTATATATGATACAATGCAATTCATTAAGCCGGACGTATCGACGATCTGTGTAGGCATGGCTGCAAGTATGGGTTCGTTGCTGCTCACAGCGGGTGCGCCAGGTAAGAGATACGCGCTTACCAACAGTGAAGTCATGATCCATCAGCCGCTCGGTGGCATTCAGGGGCAAGCCTCCGATATGCTGATTCATGCGGACTGGATTATCAAAACACGTGCCAAGCTGAATCAAATCTATGTAGAGCGTACGGGTCAGCCCCTCGAAAAAATCGAACGTGATACTGACCGGGATTTCTTCATGGAAGCGGAAGAGGCAAAAGCATACGGTATCATTGACCAGGTGCTGTCTAAACCGATTAATCTGTAAAGGGGTGGCTCTATGTTTAAATTTAATGATGAAAAAGGACAATTGAAATGTTCTTTCTGCGGTAAATCTCAGGATCAGGTTCGCAAGCTTGTTGCTGGACCGGGCGTATATATATGTGACGAATGCATTGAATTGTGCACGGAGATTGTAGAAGAGGAATTGGGTCATGAAGAAGAAGTAGATCTGAAAGACATTCCGAAACCAATGCAAATCCGTGACATTCTGGACCAATATGTCATTGGTCAGGATCAAGCGAAAAAATCGTTGTCTGTAGCGGTATATAATCACTACAAACGTATTAATACTCAAAACAAAATTGATGATGTGGAACTGCAAAAAAGTAACATTTTGATGCTTGGACCTACAGGTTCGGGTAAAACGTTGCTTGCGCAAACCATGGCTAAAATTTTGAACGTTCCTTTTGCTATCGCAGATGCCACTTCCCTTACGGAAGCAGGTTATGTGGGTGAAGACGTTGAAAATATTTTGCTGAAACTGATTCAAGCTGCCGATTATGATGTGGAAAAAGCCGAACGCGGCATTATCTACATTGACGAAATTGATAAAGTAGCCCGCAAATCCGAAAACCCGTCCATTACGCGTGACGTATCGGGTGAAGGTGTACAGCAGGCGTTGCTTAAAATTTTGGAAGGCACGGTTGCTTCTGTACCTCCGCAAGGCGGTCGCAAGCATCCACATCAAGAGTTTATTCAAATTGACACCACGAATATCCTGTTCATTTGCGGTGGTGCCTTTGATGGTCTGGAGCAAATGATCAAACGCCGTATCGGTAAAAAGGTCATCGGCTTTAACGCAACTAGCGAACAAAAAGATCTGAAACCAGGCGAATATACTTCAATGGTATTGCCTGAGGATCTTTTGAAATTCGGTCTGATTCCGGAATTTGTAGGACGCTTGCCGGTAATTTCTACGCTGGAGCCGCTTGATGAGAACACATTGGTTCGTATTTTGTCTGAGCCGAAAAATGCGTTAGTCAAGCAGTATCAGAAGATGCTTGAACTGGATAATGTTACTTTGGAGTTTAAGCAAGATGCTCTGGAAGCCATTGCCCGTGAAGCCATCAAGCGTAACACGGGTGCCCGTGGTCTTCGTGCGATCATTGAAGGCATTATGCTGGATGTGATGTATGAGGTTCCTTCCCGTGATGATATCACTACTTGCGTCATCAATGAGCAGGTTGTAAAAGATAAAATCGCACCGGAACTCGGTGGTACAGATAAGGATAAAAAACAAGAAGAGAGCGCCTAAGGATTGATACTTCGCGATCTCTAAAACATGAGAAGCCGGATCTCCACTTCACTAAACCTGTATGAGGTTTTAAGGGGTGGAGGTTTGGCGTTAATGGGAGAGAAAAGTACATGTTCTTAAGACAAGACACACGTCCCGTTAAAGTCGGGAATCTGACGATTGGCGGCAGCAATGAAGTCATCATCCAAAGCATGTGTACAACCAAAACAGCAGATGTGGAAGCAACTGTAGCCGAGATTCTTCGCTTGGAAGAAGCCGGATGTCAACTGGTGCGGGTTACCGTCAACAATGAGGAAGCTGCCGCAGCCATTAAGGAAATAAAAAAACGGATTCATATTCCGTTGGTTGCAGATATTCACTTTAATCACAAGCTGGCTCTACTGGCAATTGAAAATGGAATTGATAAGGTTCGTATCAATCCCGGCAACATTGGACGACGTGAAAAAGTGGAAGCTGTCGTTAAGGCGTGTAAGGAAAAAGGGATTCCAATTCGGATTGGTGTGAACGCCGGGTCGTTGGAACAGCATTTACTTGATAAGTATGGATACCCTACGCCAGAAGCAATGGTAGAAAGCGCACTGTATCATATCGGGATACTGGAAGAGCTTGATTTCCATGACATTATTGTGTCACTGAAGGCGTCTGATGTTCCTATGGCGATTGCCGCTTACACGAAGGCAGCAGAAATTATTAAGTATCCGCTCCATCTGGGTATTACCGAAGCTGGTACGCTTTTTACTGGTACGGTTAAAAGCGCGGCAGGTATGGGCGCTTTGCTGGCATCAGGCATCGGCTCCACAATGCGTATTTCGCTCAGCGCCGATCCGGTGGAAGAAGTGAAGGTAGCACGTGAGTTGCTCAAGACGTTTGGATTGATCACAAACGCAGCTACACTGATTTCTTGTCCGACTTGCGGACGTCTGGATATTGATCTGTTCTCTATTGCCAATGAGGTAGAAGATTACATTGCAAAACTCAAGGTACCGATTAAAGTATCAGTACTGGGTTGTGCAGTAAATGGCCCGGGTGAAGCGAAGGAAGCTGATATCGGAATTGCCGGAGCGCGCGGTGAAGGCCTTTTGTTCCGTTATGGAAAAATGATTCGCAAAGTACCTGAGGCTGATATGGTCGAGGAATTGAAAAAAGAAATTGATATCATCGTCAAGGCATATGAGGAAACAGGGAAAATCCCTGGACGTGAAGAACGTCATACCGCCGAGAAGGTTTAGGCAAAAGCAGTTATTATAAAGAGGCATAGTCATAATCTATTGTCATCATTTATACGCCGTGGAGAGCAGCTCTGCTACAGAACTGTTCTTCGCGGTGTTTTTGTATTTCTCTCTGATCTTTTGAAAGACCGCCGTTTAGCTATCGCGGAAAAGGAAATACTGTTTTTCATAGAGCGGCATTTTTCAAATTGCTGAGATGAGAAACGGAGGAAATACGATGGACTTGACTATGATTTTGTTATTGGTGCAAATGTTTTTCGGGATTGTCATTGGTCTGTATTTCTGGAACCTCCTGCGGAGCCAGAAAACGAACCGTAGTGCGGTGGATCGAGAATCCCGGAAGGAATTAGATAAGCTACGCAAATTGCGTTCAATTTCACTTACCAAACCATTGGCTGAACGCACACGTCCTGCCACATTACAGGATATCGTGGGTCAGAAGGACGGATTGCGCGCGCTCAAGGCGGCGTTATGTAGTGCGAATCCGCAGCATGTCATTATTTATGGCCCACCGGGTGTAGGGAAGACGGCTGCTGCACGCGTGGTGTTGGAAGAGGCGAAGAAGAATCTGTCCTCCCCGTTCAAGGGAGATGCCAAATTCACGGAGATCGATGCTACGACGGCCCGCTTTGACGAGCGCGGTATTGCGGACCCGCTGATAGGTTCAGTACATGATCCAATCTATCAAGGGGCAGGAGCGATGGGGGTGGCGGGTATCCCGCAGCCTAAGCCTGGAGCTGTAACGAAGGCACATGGGGGTATGCTGTTCATTGATGAGATTGGTGAGCTGCATCCAACGCAGATGAATAAACTGTTGAAAGTGCTGGAGGATCGCAAGGTATTTTTGGAAAGTGCGTATTACAACTCGGAAGATTCGCATACTCCTGCTTATATCCACGATATATTCCAAAACGGTTTGCCAGCGGATTTTCGTTTGGTAGGTGCGACGACCCGTTCGCCGCATGAACTGCCACCTGCGATTCGCTCCCGGTGCATGGAAATTTATTTCCGTGCCTTGCAGCCACAGGAGATTGCTCGTATTGCTGAGGATGCTGTCCACAAGCTAGGCTTTGGTCCTTGTCCTGAGGCGGTAGAAGTTGTACAGCGTTACGCGACGAACGGTCGGGAGGCGGTCAATATGATCCAGCTTGCTGCTGGTTTGGCACTTACCGAGAAGAGGGAACGTCTCAATGCTTCCGACGTGGAATGGGTAGCGGGCAGCAGTCAAATTCAACCGCGTCCTGACCGAAAAATACCGGGCTTGCCGCAAATCGGATTTGTTAACGGATTAGCTGTATATGGCCCAAACATGGGAATGCTGCTGGAAATTGAAGTTACCGCGGTTCCGGTTCCTGAGGGGAAGGGAAGCTATAATATTACGGGGGTCGTGGACGAGGAAGAAATCGGAGGTGGGTCCCGCACACTGCGCCGTAAGAGCATGGCTAAAGGTTCTGTGGAAAATGTTCTGACCGTTTTGCGTACGCTCGGATTGGCTCCGTCGAATTACGATCTGCATATCAATTTCCCCGGGGGTACGCCGGTAGATGGCCCGTCCGCAGGAATTGCGATGGCAACAGCTATTGCTTCCGCGATGCGGGGAATTCCGGTGGATCATGAAATTGCTATGACTGGCGAAGTTAGCATCCATGGTCGTGTCAAACCGATTGGTGGTGTATTAGCCAAGGTTGAAGCTGCTTTTCAGGCGGGAGCCAAAAAAGTGATCATTCCGCAGGATAACTGGCAAGCTCTTTTTGATAGCATTGAGGGTTTAAAAGTCATCCCCGTACAGTCGGTTACCGAAGTGTTCCGACATGTGTTTGGGGAAGAGATGACGTCGGATTTGCCTGTGCATGCGCCAATTGAGACTTTTCGCCCATCCCAATCTTCCTTGTTACAGGCTGATGGAACGCATAACGGGACGATATCAGATACAGGATCTTGCTGATAAACCACCCTTTCATTGGTTTTTTCATAAAACATTTGATAAAATATGAAAGATAGCAACGTGAGGATTGTAAAATCCGGAACCTGAGAATCACTGGAGGTGCGAAAGCGATGGGACCCACCAAGACAAAAGGTCGTCGTTTTCCTTTGCTGCCTTTAAGAGGGCTTCTGGTCTACCCGAGCATGGTTCTGCATCTCGATGTGGGCCGGGAAAAATCGGTCAAGGCTTTGGAAAAAGCGATGGTTGAAGACAATTTGATTCTCCTGTGTTCTCAATCAGAAGTAAATATTGAAGAACCTACACAAGAGGACATCTTTCGAGTCGGCACGGTAGCCAAGGTACGCCAGATGCTCAAGCTTCCTAATGGAACCATTCGAGTATTGGTGGAAGGGCTGGAACGCGCCGAGATTATTCAATATACGGACAATGAAGAATATTATGAGGTAATGGCGAAGGAGCTGCACGAGGCAGAAAACGTACAGCCTGAGACGGATGCGCTTATGCGCACTGTATTAACTCAGTTCGAGCATTATATCAACTTGTCCAAAAAGGTAACACCGGAGACTCTCGCTGCGGTATCCGATATTGAGGAGCCAGGACGGCTTGCAGACGTGATCACAAGTCACCTGACGCTCAAAATTAAGGAAAAGCAGGATATACTGGAGACGATCGACGTTACTCAGCGTCTGGAGAAGCTTCTGGATATTTTGAACAATGAGCGTGAAGTACTGGAGCTGGAACGTAAAATCAACCAGCGTGTGAAGAAGCAAATGGAGAAGACGCAGAAGGAGTATTATCTGCGTGAACAAATGAAGGCGATTCAAAAGGAACTTGGCGAGAAGGAAGGCCGCGCAGGAGAAGTTGAAGAACTGCGCAACCAGCTAAGTGAACTGGAGCTGCCTGTTCCGGTGAAGGAGAAGGTCGAAAAGGAAATCGACCGTTTGGAAAAAATGCCGGCAAGCTCTGCCGAGGGTGGCGTCATCCGTAATTATGTTGATTGGTTGTTAAGCTTGCCTTGGAACAAGTTTACCGATGATGATCTAGATATCGTCAAAGCTGAAGAGGTACTCAATAACGACCACTACGGACTGGATAAACCCAAGGAGCGTGTGTTGGAGTATTTGGCTGTACGTAAGCTGGTGAAGACCATTAAAGGACCGATTTTGTGTCTCGTAGGTCCGCCAGGGGTCGGCAAGACTTCGTTGGCCCGTTCGATTGCCAAATCCATAGGTCGGGAATTTGTCCGCATCTCTCTCGGAGGTGTGCGGGATGAAGCGGAAATCCGTGGTCACCGCCGGACTTATGTTGGCGCGATGCCGGGGCGGATCATTCAAGGGATGAAGACTGCAGGAACGTCTAACCCGGTATTTTTGCTGGATGAGATTGATAAAATGGCTTCCGATTTTCGAGGTGATCCATCGGCAGCATTGCTCGAAGTGCTTGATCCTGAACAAAACAATACGTTCAGTGACCATTTTGTCGAGCTGCCGTTTGATCTGTCCAATGTGATGTTTGTAACGACAGCCAATGCTGCACACAACATCCCGCGTCCGCTAATGGACCGCATGGAGACACTCTATATTCCTGGCTACACCGAACTGGAGAAGCTGGAAATCGCCCATCGGTACCTATTGCCCAAGCAGAAGAGAGAGCATGGCTTGGACGAGGAACAACTGGTTATCGGGGAGGATACGTTATTGCGTGTCATTCGCGAATATACCCGTGAATCCGGTGTACGGAATCTTGAGCAGCAAATGGCTTCTCTGTGCCGCAAGGCAGCGAAGTCCGTTGTATCTGGTGGCGAAGGCCCGATTCAAATCACACCGGATAATCTGAAGGATTATCTAGGTATCGCTAAATTCCGTTACGGTGTTGCAGAACTGGAGGATCAGATCGGTACGGTTACAGGCTTGGCATGGACAGAGGTCGGTGGTGAAACACTGATGATTGAAGTGACGGTCGTACCTGGTAGCGGTAAACTGATTCTTACGGGTAAACTGGGAGACGTTATGAAGGAATCTGCACAGGCGGCATTCAGCTACACTCGTTCGAAAGCAGTTGATCTGGGCATTGAACTGGACTTTTATGAGAAAAATGATATCCACATTCATATTCCTGAGGGTGCGATTCCGAAGGATGGCCCATCTGCGGGAATTACTATTGCTACCGCATTAATTTCAGCTTTGACCAACCGTCATGTATCCAAGGATGTGGCTATGACGGGCGAAATTACACTGCGCGGCCGTGTATTGCCGATTGGTGGTTTAAAAGAGAAGTCGCTGGCTGCCCATCGGGCAGGCTACAAAAAAATTCTGCTTCCCAAAGATAATGAACGGGATTTGAAGGATATTCCCGACAGTATCCGGCAGGATGTTGAATTTGTCCCCGTTGCCCATATGGATCAGGTGCTAAAGCATGCTTTGGTTGAGCAGGCAAGGGTACATTAGAGAGGAATTAAGGACACAATGAAAGTAACAAAAGCAGAATTTATAATAAGTGCGGTTGGCCCCGATCAGTTTCCTGTGGACGCTTTGCCAGAGATTGCTCTGGCGGGGCGCTCCAATGTAGGAAAGTCTTCATTGATTAATCGGTTGATTAACCGTAAGAATTTGGCGCGTACCAGTTCTACGCCAGGTAAAACCCAGCAACTCAATTATTACCGGATTAATGATGATCTTTATTTTGTCGATTTTCCCGGTTACGGTTACGCTAAAGTATCCAAAACGTCCCGCAAGGCTTGGGGGCAGATGATTGAGTCTTATTTGCTGGAGCGTGAGCCACTCAAACTGGTGCTTCAAATGGTAGATTTACGCCATCCGCCGTCCAAGGATGATATCATGATGTATGATTGGCTGCGTCATAATGGGCTTCCTGTATGTGTTGTAGGCACGAAGGCAGATAAAATCCCTAAAACGCGGCGAGAAAAGCATTATAAGGTAATCAAGCAGGAACTCGGAATACTTCCCGGGGGATTGTTTATCCCCTTTTCATCCGAAGAAGGTATGGGCAAGGAAGAGCTGTGGTCTGTCATCTCCAGCTATATAGAGAATGACGACGAAGAGCAGACGGAATTGTAAGGCTAGGGACGTCCTTGAGGGCGTCCTTTTTTAATGATTCGGGCTTCAAAAAAATAAACTTATTAAAATGATTTGATGTGCAAGATAAGCGCTGTAGGTCTGATGTATAATAAAACAAAAGCTTAAACTATAAAGGTTCAGGAAAGAATTGAGGAGATTGGTATGGCTCAGCGGTTAGCCACAGAGTATGTTAAAACCACTTTGACCTTGTCAGAAACTCAAATGGACGAATTTTTGCGGGCAATGGATGATCCCCAGGTGCATTATCACATTAAAGTTCTGGATAACGGAAGACATGAAATCGTTCTGGAGCATAGTGCGGGTGAGGAAGTTCATTTGTTTTTTGAAGTCAAAGAGGGAGTGTTTGTGTGTGAATTGACTTGCCGCTTAATTCATCCGCAACTAACCCTGTTTATACGCAAACTTTTTGTTCGTTTTAAGGGCGAAGGCATCGTTTACCGAATGTATCAAGGATTCACTATGGTGTATTTTTATAATGAAGGTACGGTTCGTAAAATTATGGAGAAGAATGCCGTAGGCTCCAGGCTGGTATTTGAATATAAAAATACGGTGCAGGAACTGCAACAGCTTTTTCAGCATCAGAACGTCGAAAATGAAATATCAGACGTATATCATCTCATTAATTCGTTGCTTGACCAGCGGAATTTGGCGCGCACTTTCTCGGAGTTAGAACAGATTGACCACAAGCTTCGAATGAGTTGCTCAAAATTATTTGCACTGGAAGCTTAATAAGGCATGAATATATGGAATGAATCGTTATGCAGTGTAGTCCCTTTCCTTACCGAAAGGGGCTTTTTTATTCCAAAAAAATGATTGCATTTGCTGCATATAGATGTTATTTTTAATCTCGTTGAAAATGAATATAGGAACCAGGATTCACTCAGGACATTGAATGTTGCGAGAGGTTATTCCCTCGGGAAGTGAATGACGTAGGTCCTAGCGGATGAAATTTTTTCAAACATTTTATTCCTAGGAAGGGGGAACCGAAAGATGGAATTGGAGTACTCAACTTTCGGAAGACACGTTGCCGTAGATACTTGGGGTGTTGAGTTTGAATTACTGAATGATGCGCAGTTTTTGGAGGCTCAATTAGTTGAAGCAGCTGAAGCTTGCGGAGCAACGGTGATGTCCGTTCAATCCAAGCAATTCGAACCACAGGGAGCTACCGTGCTTGTACTGTTGTCGGAGAGTCATCTCTCTATTCATACGTATCCTGAGAGAGGATTTGCCGCTATTGATTGTTATACTTGCGGTGAGACTGTTGATCCGCAGCTGGCTATTGATTACCTGGTATCCGTTCTAAAACCGAAAAAAACATATGCGAAGAAGCTGATTCGCGGCTTGGGAGAACTTCAGGTGGAATCACCGGAGTGCAAGCTTGCCGAGTTAGTGTAAATCGTTCTTTATGGAGCCATTTGTGCGTCCTATATTATAACCATGGAACATTTCCATGGTTATTTGTTTTAAAAGTGGTCTACACTAAATCAAATCATACAGAACGTGCTAGATGTTCATGAAAGCCATCCAATTTTCATAAACAATTCATAAAACAGCCGGAGGAGATTCGGACTTCTGTGATATAATTAACATAGTTTATGATAACAGTGGTTATTCTTATTACAGTTTAGGCAGGTGAATTTGCAATGCACATCGTCGTTGTTGGGTTGAATTATCGTACGGCGCCTGTGGAAGTCAGAGAGCGTTTTACATTTGCAGAACAAGATTTGCCAAAAGCGCTGGAACAACTCAAACTTACCAAAAGTGTGTTGGAAGGCGTAGTTGTCGCAACCTGCAATCGGACTGAAATATATGTTGTGGTGGACCGCCTTCACATGTGCGGTTATTTTATACGCAGTTTTATGGAGCAATGGTTTGGCATTCCGCGTGATCAATTTACACAACATTTATATATATATGAGGACGAGCAGGCGATTCGGCATTTGTTCCGTGTGACTTGTGGTCTTGATTCTATGGTAATCGGAGAAACACAAATTTTGGGACAGGTAAAGAACGCTTTTCTTCAGGCTCAATCCCAGAAAATTACGGCAACGTGGTTTAATATGTTGTTTAAGCAGGCCGTCACATTGGGCAAGCGTGCCCATTCGGAGACGTCTATTGGAGAAAGTGCCGTATCTGTCAGTTATGCAGCAGTTGAGCTAGGCAAACGGATTTTCGGGATGTTTACCGATAAAAAGGTACTGATTCTCGGTGCTGGTAAAATGAGCGAGCTTACTGTTAAGCATTTGTACAGCGGCGGAGCAGCCGAGGTTATTGTAGCAAACCGAACCTTGTCCCGTGCGGAAGACCTTGCCTCCAAGTTCCATGGAACGCCGGTTACGATGGAGGAAGGCATGAATCGGTTGGCGGATGTGGATATTGTTATTAGCTCGACAGGTGCCCAGGGTTATATTCTGGATCGGACTCGGGTTGAAGCAAGTATGAAACGTCGACAGTCCCGTCCTTTGTTTATGATTGATATTGCGGTTCCGCGTAATCTCGATCCGGCTATTGGTGAATTACAGAATGTTTTCCTGTACGATATTGATGATCTGGAAGGGATCGTGGAGAGCAATTTGGAAATGCGCCGTACCGAAGCTACAAAAATCGAGCATATGATCGAAGATGAGCTTAGCGAGTTTTATCAATGGTTGAAAACGATGGGAGTGCGTCCGGTGATTCGTGCATTACAGGAAAAAGCGGAGTCTGTACATCAGGATACGTTGGAAAGCTTGTTCAATAAGCTTCCCGAGCTGGATGAACGGCAACGCAAAGTGATTAGCCGCTTGACGAAGAGTATGCTGAATCAGATGATGCATGATCCGATCAATCGGGTAAAGGAACTGGCTGTCCAAAAGCAGGGAAATGAGGCGCTAGACATGTTTAGCCACATTTTTGCTCTGGAGGATCGTTTGGATGACGCCGCTCAGAAAGTAGATAAAAGCGATGCATCTGCGTTAATGAAACCGGAAGCCGGTGTTCATGAAAAAACCGTTCAGGCTCAGGCTTTGCCAGCGTCGTTTGCGCCGGCCAGCCTGTAAAGGTGGGTGAACAGACGTGGCTTCAGGCATGCTTATATATGATTCAATGATTTATGTTTTTGCCCTGAGCCTTCTGTTTGTATTCTCGGATGGGATTCGTCGCAATGCGAATGCTAAACGGACAGGTACAGGGCTTCTTGTTGTCGTTCTGGTGCTCCAGCTTGCTTATATGGGGATAAGAACTTGGAATGAAGGGCATCTTCCTATTTTCGTAACCTATGATTTTCTATTTCTGTTCTCAGTTATTTTGGTACTGATTTCTTTGATTCTGACACGTTATCAGCGATCCGAATTTGCGGTATTGCTACTTAATATTATTAGTTTTGCAGTTCTGGTACTCAACAATATATGGATGGAGCCTCTCGACAACCCACTTGGAAATTGGCATACAGTACATGGGCTGCTCCTGATTCATATTGCGCTGGCTAATCTTGGTTTTGTAGCAATGACGGTAGCGGCTGTATTTTCGGGGTTATATCTGTTTTTGCATCGTAAATTGAAAGTAAAGAAATGGAATGACACGATCAGACGCCTGCCGAGTCTGGAAATGATGGATCGGTATACGCATATGGCGCTGTTGATTGGTACTCCTTTGCTGGGAGTCTCTATTGTAGTTGCCGTTATTTCTATTATTGCCGAGGAACGCTGGCGTCTCTTGCTCGATACCAAGGTGCTGATGACAGCGATTGCCTTGTGCGTGTATATTGTATTTTTAGTGAGCAAAAGATTGAATCAGCGTTCAGGGCTTGTGATGGCAAAGTGGGCATTGGTGGGCTACACGCTATTGATTCTTAATTTTTTGCTGAATTCCTGGTCTGTATTTCATCAGTGGACGGGAGAGTGAAAAGCCTTTTGCAGCATTTTGTCCCGATTTCGTTGAATTGTAAGAATAAGATCTGTTGTGTTGTAGGTGGCGGTAGGATTGCGGAACGAAAGGTAAAGGGGATGATGGAAAGTGGGGCATTCATTACCGTCATTAGCCCGAATATAACGCCGGATTTACAGGTTCTGGCGGATCACAAGCAGCTCCACTGGGTAAATCGCGTATATCGCGAGGGTGACCTCCAGGGAGCCTTTCTTGTATATGTGGCGACGAACCAGAGAGAAGTGAATTATGAGGTTGCGCATGAGGCCAGACAAAGGGGTATACTGGTAAATGTAGCGGATCGATCGGAAGATGGAGACTTTATAACGCCGGGTATCATTCGACGAGGAAGACTGACGATTAGTATTTCCACGGAAGGGGCTGGCCCTGCTGTGACCGCTGATATTACATCAGCTTTGGATACGTTGTTTGGTAGCGAATACGAGCCATATCTGGATTTCATGTACGATATGCGACAGATCATCAAACGTAAGATAAGTTCCCCACAGCAAAGGACCAAACTACTGAGGCGCTTGGCGAATAGCGATATTTTGGATCAAATACGCCGTCATGAATTTATGGCTTGGACCGAAAAAGAAATAGACGTATGGATTGCGCAAAATCAGGAGGAATAACATGCGAACAATTGTGGTAGGCAGCAGACAGAGTGCGCTGGCGTTAACTCAGACCGGGCATGTCATTGAAGATTTGAACGCGCTGTGCGCGGAGCATGGAATGGATTTGCAATTTGTTGTGAAGAAAATCCTCACCAAGGGTGATCGAATATTGGATGTAACCTTGTCCAAAGTGGGTGGCAAAGGGCTTTTTGTCAAAGAAATTGAACAGGCCATGCTGGCTGGTGAGATTGATATGGCAGTACATAGTATGAAGGATATGCCTTCCGAATTGCCGGAAGGGCTTGTCAACGGCGCTGTGCCGCGCCGTGAGGATCCACGTGATTGCCTGATCACATTGGGCGCCAAGAGCCTGGAGGATTTACCTCAAGGGGCAAAGGTGGGCACGAGCAGCCTGCGCAGAGCCAGTCAAATCAAGTCCATGCGACCTGATCTACAATTGGAGCCAGTGCGTGGTAATATTGATTCCCGTCTGAAAAAGCTGGAGACGGAAGGTTTTGACGCTATCATTTTGGCGGCAGCAGGCTTGCATCGGATGGGCTGGAAAGAGCGAATTACGTCCTATATACCGGAAGAAGACTGTTTGCCGGCGGTTGGGCAGGGAGCGCTGGGTATTGAATGTCGTGCGAGCGATGAAGAGCTATTGGCTTTGCTGCGCCTTTACAACGACCGGGATACCTCGGCTACCGTTGCGGCAGAACGAACCTTTCTGGGCGTGTTAAATGGGGGATGTCAAGTGCCGATCGGGGCTCATGCGGTCTGGGCTGGTGAAGAAATCAGCCTCACGGGCATGGTAGGATCGCCAGATGGCGAGGTTATTTTGAAGGAAACGCTCCAGGGAAATGATCCGCAAAAGCTGGGAGAAGCGGTGGCGGCCAGTTTGATAGCCAAAGGAGCGGAACAGATTCTGGCGCAGGTGAGGGGATGATAGCATGGCAGGAAAAGTATATTTGGTAGGTGCAGGACCCGGAGACGCAAGATTAATTACGGTCAAGGGTTGGGAATGCATTCAATTGGGCGATGTCATTGTGTACGACAGACTGGCAAGCCCACGCCTCTTGGGACTGATGAAGCCAGGTGCCCAAAAAATATATGTCGGCAAGTTGCCAGATCGTCACACTATGAAGCAAGAGGAAATTAATCAGCTGCTGGTGGATTTGGCCTTGGAGGGCAAAACAGTTGTTCGGCTTAAAGGGGGAGACCCTACTATATTTGGACGGGTCGGCGAGGAAGCCGGGCTATTGCGTAAACACGGTATTTCCTATGAAATTATACCCGGCATCACATCAGCAATCAGTGTGCCCGCCTATGCGGGCATTCCGGTCACACACCGGGATATGGCCTCATCGCTGTCTATCATTACAGGTCATGAAAGTCCAGATAAACTCGACAAAAGTATTCATTGGGATAAAGTGACGAACGCAACGGGCACACTGATCTTTATGATGGGTGTAGCAAAGATCGGCTATATCAGTGAACAGCTCATAAAACACGGCAAGCCGTCAGATACTCCTGTTGCCTTGATCCGTTGGGGGACCCGCGCCGAGCAGGATACGCTGGTGGGTACGCTGGCGGATATTGAAGCTAAGGTGAAGGCCGCGAATTTTCAACCTCCCGCCGTCATCGTTGTCGGAGAAGTGGTCAATCAACGTGAACAGTTAAAATGGGCTGAGGACATGCCTTTGTTTGGTAAGCGGATTTTGGTTACTCGCGCGCGTGCGCAGGCCAGCAGTCTGGTTCACCGGATTGAGGAGCTTGGTGGCGAGCCTTATGAATTTCCAGTTATTCGGACTGTCGCCCCTTCGGACGAGTCAACCAAACAGGAAATTAAAGAGGCATTTGCGCGACTGCATGAATATGATTGGGTGTTTTTTACCAGCGTTAATGGAGTGGAATACTTTTTCACGCACTTAAAGGAACAGGGCAAGGACGTACGCATGCTGTTCAAAGCGCGTATTGCCGCAGTCGGACCGGCTACAGCAGCCGCGCTTCGGACGCACGGAATTGTGGCAGAACAGATCGAAGGCCCTTTTCAGGCAGAAGGCTTGCTCGAAGGATTTGAGCAGGATTTGCAGGCAGGGCAGAATGTATTTCTACCTAGAGGTGATTTAGCTCGGCCGTGGCTGCCAGAAAAGCTGAGGGAGATGGGGCTTCATGTGACCGAGGCTGATTTGTATCAAACTGTGCTGGCAGCCAACACACAGGATGACGAGCTCCTCAAGCTGCTTGAGGAACGTGCCATTCACGCGATTACGTTTACGAGTTCCTCAACCGTCACCTTTTTTCTGGAGGCGCTCAGGCAAATGGGGATCCATGATCCGTTGTCGCTGCTGGAGGGAGTTACGATTGCTGTGATCGGTCCTTTGACCGGTGAGACAGCTACCCAAGCCGGTTTGACTGTGAGTTTTATGTCAGAGAAGGCAACCATTGAAAGTCTGATTCAATCGTTATGTGACTGGAAACGATCAAGTACTCTTATGACATTATAATTTTTTGTTTTTGCTAATGAATGTATAAAAAATGGAGGTTTGTATTCATGAGTGTTCCTTTTACTAGACATCGTCGTTTGCGCCAGTCAGCTGCAATCCGCAGTATGGTGCGTGAGACGGTATTGAATCCCGCTGATTTTATCCAACCGATTTACGTAACATTTGGCACTGGGGTGAAACAGGAAATTAGCTCTATGCCAGGTGTATACCGTTTTTCTCTGGATCGGCTGGAGGAAGAACTGAAAGAGATTAGTGAGCTTGGCATTCCTGCCGTGCTCCTGTTTGGCATACCGGAAACAAAAGACAGTGTAGGGACTTCGGCTTTTGTGGACGATGGTATTGTTCAGGAAGCGACTCGTTTGATCAAGTCTCGTTATCCCGAACTGCTGGTTGTGGCTGATACTTGTTTGTGTGAGTTTACGGACCATGGACACTGCGGTATGGTACACATGCATGAGCATGATGGTGAGGTATGCGGTGAAGTATTGAATGATGAATCTCTGGAGGTGCTGGTACGTACAGCCGTTTCTCAGGCCAGAGCTGGTGCGGATATTATCGCGCCATCTAATATGATGGACGGTTTTGTACAGGCGATTCGGCAGGGGCTGGATCTAGAAGGCTTTTCACATATTCCGATTATGTCGTATTCCGTCAAATATGCGTCTGCTTTTTATGGTCCTTTCCGGGAAGCCGCAGATTCTGCGCCGCAGTTTGGTGACCGTAAATCCTATCAGATGGATCCTGCTAATGCACGTGAAGCATTGCGAGAAGCGGAATCTGATGTGCTGGAGGGTGCGGATATGCTGATGGTGAAGCCTTCTCTTTCTTACCTGGACGTGATGCGCACGATTAAGGATCAATTTGATCTGCCTATGGTGGCTTACAACGTTAGTGGTGAATATGCCATGGTCAAGGCAGCAGCTCTTCAAGGCTGGATTGATGAAAAAGCAATGGTGCTAGAGATTTTGACAAGCATGAAGCGTGCGGGTGCAGATATGATTATTACCTATTCGGCTAAGGATGCGGCAAGATGGTTGAAGCAATAAGTCTATTTTCAGAAGATAGGAGTGGTCAGATTGATCGATGAACAGCGAACAGTGCGCAAGGATACGAACTCCAAAGTAGCCTTCGATGAGGCAAAACAATACATTCCGGGTGGCGTAAACAGCCCGGTACGGGCTTTTAAATCTGTTGGGATTACACCTGTATATATCGACCATGGCGAAGGATCGCGCGTATATGATATTGATGGTCAATCCTATTTAGACTATGTATGTTCATGGGGACCGCTTATTATGGGGCATGCACATCCCGAAGTGGTTAAAGCTTTACAGGCTGCTGTTGTAAAAGGAACCAGCTTCGGCGCACCAACGTTGGCAGAAACTGAAATGGCCAAGCTCGTTTGTGAACGTGTTCCTTCCATGGATATTGTACGTATGGTTAACTCCGGAACTGAGGCGACTATGAGTGCGATTCGACTCGCACGCGGATTTACGAGCCGTAGTAAAATTCTTAAATTTGAGGGATCATATCACGGTCATGCGGACAGCTTGCTGATTAAAGCAGGCTCTGGTGTTGCGACATTAGGCTTGCCTGATAGTCCGGGTGTACCTGAAGTTGTGGCCAACCATACAATCACCGTCCCTTATAATGATTTGGCTTCGGTGAAGCTAGCTTTTGAGAAATTTGGCGAAGAGATCGCCGCAATTATTGTCGAGCCAGTAGCAGGCAATATGGGAGTTGTACCGCCACAGCCTGGATTTTTGGAAGGTTTGCGTGAGGTAACCCAGCAGTACGGAAGTCTGCTGATTTTTGATGAAGTGATGACTGGATTCCGGGTTGGACTTCATTCGGCTCAAGGTCGCTTTGGTGTGACGCCGGATCTTACCTGTCTGGGTAAAGTGATTGGTGGTGGGCTCCCTGTAGGTGCTTACGGCGGACGTCGCGATATTCTGGAGCAGATTGCTCCATCGGGGCCAATTTATCAAGCGGGTACGCTCAGCGGAAATCCGCTGGCTATGGCAGCAGGTTATTCGACACTTAAATTGCTGACGCCAGAAGTATACGATCGTCTGGAAGAGCGGGCAGCAAGACTTCAAGCCGGATTCGAACGTAATGCGAGCGAGCTGGGTATCCCTGTCACGATCAATCGCGTGGGTTCTATGGTTTGTCCATTTTTTACAGAAGAAAAGGTTGTCAATTTTGACACAGCTAAAACGAGTAATCAGGACCACTTCCGCCGTTACTTTACTGAAATGGTGAATGAGGGAGTTAGTGTGGCACCATCTCAATTTGAGGGTATGTTTGTGTCGGGCGTGCATACGGTAGAGGATATTGATGCTACCATTGAGGCGAACTATCGCGCGCTCAAACGTCTATGAGCTGGCAAGGTGGCTGGAAAAGAAGAGGACCGTGGCTGGAAGTCACGCCAGGACGTGAAGTCACAGACGGGGAAAAAAACAGTGCTGATGCTGTAGATCAGTGGTTGCTGAATCGTTTGGAATTACCAGAAAAGCTGTGGCGCAGACTGCGTCATGAAAAAGAGATTGAACTTACAGGGGACCGGCTGCGGCTGGCCCTTTTTCCTGTAATGAACCTTGGTATCACCCCTCGTTGGTATGATTTGGAGGTACTGCATGAAGATGATTTTTGCCTGGTAGTGCATAAACCAGCAGGTATGGCAGTACATCCGGACGGCGCTGTGCAGGATGGTCCGCTGACGTTGGATCATGCTGTCGCATCCTACTATGAGATGAATGGCATACATGCGGCGGTACGGCATGTACATCGTCTGGATGTGGATACGACGGGCCCAGTGCTATATGCCAAAAATGAATTTGCGTTGCTCAAGCTGGACGAGCAAATGAGAGCTAAGGATATCGGCCGCAGGTATGTAGCTTTGGTACGAGGGAAAGTACCTCCATCGCTGCGAACGTTGGATTGGCCGATTGGCAAGGACAGGCATCATAAGCAGCGCCGTCGTATATCTCCGACTGGGCAGAAGGCGGTTACCCATATTGAACTTGGGGAAGTATGGGGAAGCGGTCCAAGTGCAGTGAGTCTCGTATATCTGACGCTGGAGACAGGCCGGACGCACCAGATTCGCGTACATCTTAGTCATGCTGGCTACCCGTTGCTTGGGGATGTATTATACGGGGGTCGGGCTACTGATTTTGGCAGGCAGGCGCTGCACGGAGAGCGTCTTACCTTCTGTCATCCGCTGAGTGGCGAAACAATTACGGTGGAGGATGCTTGGCCGGATGATTTTCAAAAGCTGCACAAACAGCTATAAAAGATGGCATGCCTTCTATTTTGGCGCATATACTTGAACCTAGAAACGGTTTGCAATATGGAGTTTCCGTGCGCCTGACCAGAAGTCAGAGGATGTGCGGAGACTGCCCAAAGGAGGATGCCATCCTTGAACAAACAACAGAATGATCAGCCGCAAGGCTTGCGTTTTGATATTTATGAACGCATTCATTTGACGGAGGAAGCTGCCGGGATTGCTGAGTTGGAGGAAATTGAGCTTCTGCCACGCATTCAGGTTGTAACCCACGGCGACCATGCCGCTTTGCGAGGGCATTTGCTGCTGGAGGGCGTGTACCGCACACCTGAACAGATCACGAGCGAGCTTCATCATTTGATCCCTGTGGAAATTACCATTCCGCTAAACCGCGTAGGGAGATTGGAAGATATCTCTGTCGAGATTGAAAATTTTGATGTGGACCTGCTCTCTTTACGTAGTCTAAACATTACAGGTGTTCTTTCTTTGCATGGCGTGGAAAGCTCGCACGCGGAGGAGACGGCGGTCTGGCTGGATGAGGAATTTACCGTAGTGCATGCACCTGAGCATCCGGTTCAATCCCTTCCCGCCAATGGAGAGCATCGCCATGCAGAGACCTATTCTACCAATGACTCGCCCTCCAATTTCACAGACCCTGAAACTTCCTACAGAGTGCCAGCACAACAGGAGTCCGTTTCCTGGGAGCAGCTGTCTGAGGGCCATGAGGAACAGAAGGCATCGTCGGAACAGCAAGCTTATGAGTCGGCAGTAGATCCTAACCGATTCTATGAGCCTTGGACGGGTAAAGCAGTTGAAGACAGCTCTCCCGAGGTCAAGCATGAGCATGGGTCTCCGGAAGTGTGGGGATTTCAGCAAGAGGAAGCATGGACAGGGGGGAATGAACCTAAAGTATCTTCCGCATCTCCCAATATAGTATATGACCCTTTGTTGAATGAACCGCATCTTGCCACGGAGTCCGAGGTCTATTTGGAGCCACAGTTGGAGGAGAGTCAAGTAGATAACTTCGACTTCAGGCCCGAAGCGTCAGAACAGGTGAACCACGAGGCCCATGACACCTTTACTGAGGATAAGCCAGAGATGCGTGTGGCGCTTAACAGTAAAAAGGATGAAGGGGCAGACGAGCCAGACCCGGTTGTCTACTCATCATTGCTCCAATCCAGCCGTTCGGTGAAGGAAGCCGAATACCAGCAGCAATTGGAGCAGGAGCCGCAGGATCAGGATCAGAAAGCCGAAGAAGAGCGGGAGAATGCCAAGTGGAAGAACCTTTTTTTTCATACACAAGATGAAACACCTTTTCGCAAGGTGCGGTTATGCATTGTACAGCGCGAGGATACACTGGAAACCATAGCTGACCGTTATCAGCTCAGCACACGTGAGCTTCAACTGTATAACAGATTGGCGGAGCATCATGTGGAAGAAGGACAGGTATTGTACATCCCTTGATCCGGTTGTTGAAAAATGCACAGCGGGTGTTGACTATAGTCAATGGGAAATGTATGATGTGGTATAGTTATTGAAAGACTGAGATCGGGAAGAGTAGGCAGCAAGCCCTTCAGAGAGTGGAATTGCAGCGCTGTGAGGTTCCGCAGGAAGCTACTGGCCGAAGTCACCCGGGAGTCGCCTGTTTGAACGGTTCCTCATTTAATTCCTACGGAAGATAAGAGGTTCACGGTAGAATAAGGCCGGTCCGCAACCGTTATCTGCATAAAGTGTCACACCATGTGTAATGGATCAGTGGATACATACACTAGGGGTGAAACAAAGGTGGTACCGCGAGAGAACAGCCTTTCGTCCTTTGAGGATGAAGGGCTTTTTTTATTTGCCAATTGAAAATCATGGAGGTATCCTGATATGTCAGAACAAGACAACAAGACAACCTTGGAAATGCCAACAACGTACGATCCAAAATCAGCAGAACAAAAATGGTACAAAACGTGGATGGAGAAGGGCTATTTCCGCGCCGGGCAACATCCAGAGGCAAAGCCTTTTACAATCGTTATTCCACCACCGAATGTTACAGGTATGTTGCATATTGGACATGCTCTTGACTTTACTTTGCAGGATATTATTATTCGCGCCAAGCGGATGCAGGGTTATGATGCCTTGTGGCTGCCAGGGGCAGACCATGCGGGTATTGCTACCCAAACAAAGGTAGAGCAAAAGCTGCGTGAAGAAGGCCTGACACGTTATGATTTGGGCCGCGAGAAGTTTTTGGAGAAAGTGTGGGAGTGGAAGGAACTTTATCTGGATAATATCCATAATCAATGGGAAAAGATGGGTTTTTCTCTCGATTATTCTCGTGAGCGTTTTACGCTGGATGAGGGACTGTCTCAAGCGGTACGCGAGGTATTCGTTACACTGTACAAGAAGGGTCTGATTTATCGCGGTAAACGCATCATTAACTGGGACCCTGCTGCACGTACTGCATTATCGGATATTGAGGTGGAATACAAAGAGGTGAACGGAAATCTGTATCACCTGCAATATCCACTGAAAGACGGTAGCGGATTTATTACGGTAGCCACTACACGTCCTGAAACGATGCTGGGCGATACAGCTGTAGCTGTACACCCGGAAGATGAACGCTACAAGCAAATGATCGGCAAAACGCTTGTGCTCCCAATCATCGGACGGGAAATTCCGGTCATTGCGGATGACTACGTTGATAAAGATTTCGGTAGCGGCGCGGTTAAAATTACACCGGCTCACGACCCGAATGACTTTGAAATGGGACAACGTCACCAGCTGCCACAAATTACGGTGATGGACGAAACGGGAACGATGAATGCCGAAGCAGGCAAATATCAGGGCCTTGATCGTAGCGATTGCCGTAAGCAAATCGTCGCTGATCTGAAAGAGCAGGGCGTACTGATTCGTATTGAAGAGCACGTACACCAAGTAGGCCACAGTGAGCGTACAGGTGTAGTTGTAGAACCTTATCTGTCCACACAATGGTTTGTGGAAATGAAGCCTCTGGCAGCTAAAGCGATTGAAGTGCAGAAGGCTGGCAACGGGGTAAACTTTGTACCGGATCGCTTTGAACGTACTTATCTGCATTGGATTGAAAATGTGCGTGACTGGTGTATTTCCCGTCAATTATGGTGGGGACACCGTATTCCGGCTTGGTACGATGAGGAAACCGGAGAAGTTATTGTATCGGCGGAGGACCCTACAACTTTGCCTGAGTATGCTGGCAGAAAGCTAAAACAGGATGAGGATGTGCTGGATACTTGGTTCAGCTCGGCTTTGTGGCCGTTTTCGACACTGGGCTGGCCTGAGCAGACAGAGGACCTCAAACGCTACTATCCGACTAATGTCTTGGTTACAGGCTATGACATTATTTATTTCTGGGTATCGCGTATGATTTTTACCGCGCTGGAGTTTACGGAAGAGATTCCGTTCAAGGACGTACTTATGCACGGGTTGGTTCGTGATGCGGACGGTAGAAAAATGTCCAAATCCCTCGGCAACGGTGTTGATCCGCTCGACGTGATTGACCAATATGGTACCGATGCCATGCGTTATATGATTTCCACCAGTAGCACGCCTGGGCAAGACCTTCGTTTCCGCTGGGAGCGGGTGGAGCAGGCCCGTAACTTTGCCAATAAAATCTGGAATGCGTCACGCTTTGCGCTGATGAATCTGGAAGGCGTCACTTCGGCAGATATAGACATTACTGGTGACTTGAGCACCGCTGATCGTTGGATCCTGCATCGTCTAAACGAAACTTCACGCGACATCACGCGTCTAATAGATGCTTATGAATTTGGCGAGACAGGCCGCCTTCTATATAACTTTATTTGGGATGATTTGTGCGACTGGTACATCGAGTTTGCGAAGCTTTCCCTATATGGCGACAATGCAGAGGCGAAAAAGAAAACGCAATCCGTACTTGCATATGTATTGGATCGGACGCTGCGCATGATTCATCCGTTCATGCCGTTTATCTCTGAGGAAATATGGCAGCATCTCCCGCATGAGGGAGAAACGATTACACTGGCCGCTTGGCCTGTTTATGATCCGGCTTTTGAGGATAAGGATGCAGTTGCAGAAATGAATTTGCTAATCGACGTAATTCGCGCTGTGCGCAATATCCGTGCTGAAGTCAACGTGCCGATGAGTAAAAAAATTGAATTACTCATAAAACCTGGCGATCAAGCCGTTCTCGATATTATTAACCGCAATGGGGAATATGTACGTAGATTCTGTAATACGTCTGAATTCGACGCGGGATTAGAATTCACCGTTCCAGATAAAGCGATGACATCTATAGTTAGCGGCGCAGAGCTATACCTGCCGCTGGCCGGGCTGCTTGATATTGCCCAGGAAATTAGCAGACTGGAAAAAGAACTTCAGCATTTGAACAGTGAAGTGGAGCGCGTGGAGAAAAAGTTATCTAACCAAGGCTTTGTGGCGAAGGCACCAGCTAAAGTCATCGAGGAAGAAAAGGCCAAGCAAGCCGATTACTCAGATAAGCGCGCTAAAGTTATCGCACGTATTGAAGAACTCAAGGGATAATTTCACTCACAATAAAATGACCTGAAGGTGAAGAGGATGTCAGATACGATCAGGGGCGGAGATACGGCTCCTTTACAAAGCTATGATGAAGCAGTGGAATGGATTAACGGCTTGATTCCGTTTGGTATCAGACCCGGATTGGAACGAATTGAACAGCTAATGAGTAAGTTGGGTGATCCGCAACGACATCTGAAGTTTGTGCATATTGCGGGAACCAACGGTAAAGGCTCGACTTGTGCCTTTCTGACCTCTGTGCTACTGAAATGTGGGTACGATGTCGGAACTTTTACGTCTCCGTACATCACCCGGTTTACGAACCGTTTTCAATTCAATGGGACCGATATTCCCGATGAAACGCTGGTTTTGCTTGCCAATCGCTTGTATCCGTTGGTGAAAGAAATCGCAGATAGTGAATTGGGATCACCTACGATGTTTGAGGTATCGACAGCGTTGGCTATTTTATACTATGCTACGGTATCTTTCCCAGATGTTGTGGTATGGGAGACAGGTCTCGGGGGAAGGATGGATGTAACTAATATCGTGAGTCCAATCGTCTCGGTTATTACGAATGTCGGCTATGACCATACGGATATTTTAGGAGATACGCTCGAACAGATTGCAAGGGAAAAGGCTGGTATCATCAAACCGGGTGTACCTGTCGTTAGCTGTGTTTCCCAACCCGAGGCTATTCAGGTCATACGTGAAACGGCGGCAAAGCAAGGAGCTACCTTGTACCTGGCAGGAGAACAGTTTACGTATGAACGGCTAAATGGGGATGAAACAGCGCAGACCTTTTCATTCGCGGGGCCCTTCCGACATATGGAAATTGACATCACGTTGTTAGGCGAGCACCAATGTTCTAATGCGGCAGGAGCTATGATGGCACTTGAGGTCCTACGTCAGTATATGGCTTTTGTGTTGGATGATGCAGAACTGCTGGAGGGCTTTAGGCAAACTGCTTGGGCAGGGCGTCTCGAACAAGTCAGTACCTCGCCGAGGATTGTCCTTGATGGAGCTCATAATCCAGAAGGAGCACAGACGCTGGCCAAGAGTCTTCCTCAAGTGTATTCGTACAAAAAATTGGTTTTAATGATGGGGATGCTGTCAAACAAGCATCATGAAGCATACTTGCAGCATATACTGCCACTAGTGGATACGCTTATCCTGACCGAGCCCGATTTTCGCCGCAAAATGAATGCCGCTGAATTGGCTCATCTCGTGGAGAAGCTGCGGCCGTCTTATGCCAAAACGGATTTAAAAATAATTGTAGAAGGTGACTGGAAAAAGGCTCTTGGCCTGCTTCAGTCACATACGGAAGCGGAAGATCTGGGGGTGGTGTCCGGCACGCTGTACCTTATTGCGGATGTACGGGCTACCCTTATGTATCAAACCGATTCGGAAAAAGGTTGGTGAAATTTGTTGATTACTTCGGAACATGTTCATTTTATCGGTATCGGCGGCTACGGGATGAGCGCGATTGCTCGGGTCATGCTGGAGATGGGTTATACCGTGACTGGCTCAGATGTGGCATCACAAGAGCTGACAGAAAAACTGGCGGCAAAAGGCGCAAAAATATATATTGGACACACGCCTGAGCATATTGCAGGCGCGGATATCGTCGTCTATTCAACAGCATTGTCACGTGACAATGTGGAGCGGGTGGCAGCGGAGGAATTGAATATTCCAACTCTGCACCGTTCGCAGATGCTGGCTCGCTTGCTTAACGAACGTAAGGGAATAGCTGTTGCGGGTGCGCACGGTAAAACGACAACCTCTTCCATGATCGCTCTGGTTATGGAGAGATGTAACGTTGATCCAACGTATATTATTGGCGGCGAAATCACGAATTTGGGGACGAATGCCAAAGCAGGTAAAAGCGAGTTTGTCGTTGCTGAGGCGGATGAGAGTGATGGTTCTTTCCTGCAATATCATCCTTGGCAAGGCATCGTAACCAATATTGAAGCGGATCATTTGGAAAATTACGATGGCGACTTTAATCGTCTGAAAAGTGCCTATGTGCAGTTTTTGAGTCAAATTCGACCGGATGGGGCGGCTATTGTATGCGCAGATGATCAGAACATCCGGGAAATGCTGCCTCAGCTCCAGACTCGGGTCATTACTTATGGAGTGGAGCATGAAGCGGATTATATGGCGACAGATATCCAATTAGGTGACCGTCGATTAAGCTTCACTATGAGCCGCAAGGGAACAGCACTCGGAACGATCGAACTATCAGTGCCGGGTAAACATAACATGTATAATGCGATGGCGACTGTGATTTCATGCTTGGAAGCAGGGATTCCATTCGATCAAATCGCTGCGACAATTGTGGAATTTCACGGCGCGAAGCGTCGTTTTCAAGTACTAGGTGAAAGCAATGACATACTGATTATTGATGACTATGCGCATCACCCAACAGAGATTGAGGCTACGATTAGCGCAGCGAGAGCGACTGGCAAACGTATTATTGCTGTATTCCAGCCGCAACGCTATAGCCGTACCTTTTTCCTGCTCGATGCGTTCAGCCGCGCGTTTAGCGAGGCTAGTGAAGTCATAATTACCGATATTTATTCACCAGCGGGTGAAAAACAGATTGAAGGCGTGCATTCTTCCAAGCTCGTGGATTTAATCGTCCAAAACAGCAATGCGAATGCAATCTATTTGCCGACCAAAGAAGCTGTGATCGAGGAGTTGAAAGATCGGTTACAGCCGGGTGATCTTGTGCTGACGATGGGAGCGGGAGATATCTGGAAAGCAGGTGACGCGTTAGCGCGCCATCTTCGCGGACAGCAAGTGTAATACGTATAAAAAAGAGCTGTTACGCCAATGAATCACATTTATTCAAGGGTATTCCGAACACGATTGTGTTTCGGGATACCCTTTTTTGTAATGCTGGGGCATATATTCTTAGCTTGACTCATACAACAGACTATGAGGAAGTATGGGACAAGGAGGGAGTGCATCCATGAACAAGACCAAGATGACATTCCGGTTCGACCAACAGTTGCCGGAGACAAGCCGGGAGGATAAGCTACAGGTGCTTCCGTACAAAAACGAGTCGATTACGAACGAACAGCGTGAAACTGATAACCCGCATAAAGGAACGGAACGGAACAGAGGAATGAAGAAAAATACTGTAACTAAGCAAGAATCAGAGATCAACGAGCCTGAGGATCTGAACAAACGCATTTCAAGTCGGCGTTTTGCTCCGACATTAAGAGTACAAGAGGGATGGGATGACCCCTTTGGTCGTTCGGCGGCTTCCTGGTCAGATGCGGAAGTTCTACCAGATAGCCTGGAAGAGGATGAGGAAGCTTATCATTCTGTCCAAGAGTACAGAAAGCGTCCGCCCCACCCTTCTAGATGGAAACTGGTTGGCTCTGTAGCCAGCGCGCTGGTGACCGGAGGCATGTTTGGATATATTATGTTGTTACTGTTTAACGGAGGAGGCATGGTCCCAGGATCAGATCCTTCAGTAGAGGAGGCAGTACCGGTCTTTAAAGAATCTGTTGGTGTGGATGCAATATCTGCAAAAGAGAATTCTGTCCCTGTCACTGTCATAGAGGCTCAGGTACCGCCACAAACCTACTATTTGCTGCAATATGGGGTTTTCAGCACTCCAGAACGGGCCTTACAAGCAAAAGAAGAACTGTTGAAGGCAGGCATTGCAGCAGGAGGGGATACCGAGGACCAAAACCGGGTATATGCAGGAATATCGCCGGATAGGGAGCAAGCCAAGTTGCTCAGCAATCAGTTGAAAACACAAGGAGTCGAATTGTATGTTCGTGAGCTTGAATTGCCTGGATTCGAAAAAGCAGCTTACGGAGGCGAAGGTGATAAACTCACTAGCTTTTTTCAGTTAAGCAGTTCATTGGTGGGTAAGTTGAGCGGACTTTCCTCAACCTTGCTTGGAGAAGGAGGTCCGAATACGGTGCCAGCCTCCGACATGAAGGAGCTGAACGACCTGCATCAGCAGTGGACACAAAATATCACTGCACTTCCCACTGGGCTTTCGAAGGAAGCGGCTGTCTCCGCAACCTCACTTGAAAAGGCGATGAACAGTGCGATCTCTGCAATTGGGGAATATAACAAGAACACAGCCAAGGAACACATTTGGGAGATTCAGTCCTCCATGATGGAATATGTTTTGCGTGAGAAGGAATTTATCCAATTCATAAAACAATAAGCTAACCATATTTTCCGGCAAGGAACTGGAAATAGTTCCCCATGCCGGATTTCTGTTTGTATTGCAGTACAAATCACCGTATAATAATGAAGGTGTCAAAAAATGGCGAGGGAAGATCAGGATGAAAAAAAATGTAGGAATGCTTATACTGTTTTTGTTGCTCGGTTGGCTCTTGGGTGCATGGATTGCCAAAGCCCTTCAATCGATCAAGTTCCTTTCCTTTCTGACCCACCCCACTAGGATATCTTGGTCGCCGAGAGCGGACCTGGATATTATCAGCTACAACATAACGATAAATTTTGAATTGAGCCTGCTTAGTCTGATCGGCATCATTGCCGCGTTCTGGCTGTACCGCAGGCTCTAACTGATGAAAAGGAGCTTCCCTTATGGACGGGAAAATTACGCCCCGCATTATTCTGGCATCGACTTCACCAAGAAGGAAGGAATTGCTCGCATTTTTGAGACTCCCCTTTGAGGTGGTGCCGAGTCATGCGGATGAGAGCACGCCTGAGAGCTGGACGCCTCAGCAAATCGTGGAGACCCTTGCGGCACGCAAAGCCGAAGCGGTCGTGAACACCGCCGCTCAGTCGAAGGAAGCCGGACTGGTGATTGGCAGTGATACCATTGTCGTGCTGGATGGTTCGGTATTGGGCAAGCCTGCCGACCATGCGGACGCGGTTCGCATGCTGACTGCATTGCAGGGAAGGACACACCGTGTGTACACCGGGGTAGCCTGCATACATACCGGAACCGGCGAAATGCTTGTCAGACATCGCCAAACGGAGGTTACAATGAAGCCTCTGAGTCAAGAGCAAATTGTGGCATACGTGAATACTGGTGAACCGTCTGACAAAGCAGGAGCGTATGGCATTCAAGGCATGGGTGCTACGCTGGTGGAATCTATTCAGGGTTGTTATTTTAACGTCGTAGGATTGCCGCTTTCCTTGCTGTCGGACATGCTGTCCGATTTTGGAGTGAATGTGTTGCGTCCATAAAGGGGATAAACATATGCTGGAGTCGCCAATACTGATGCTTCGCGACCTCCCCCATGAAGAACGACCAAGAGAGCGCATGATGACATATGGGGCGGATGCCTTAAGCAACGCGGAGTTGCTGGCAATATTGCTGCGTACAGGAACGCAAAATGAGTCTTCGGTGCATTTAGCGCAGCGTATTTTGCAGCAGGCAGGAAATTTGCGTCAACTGGTGGATATGAGCTTGAGCGAGTTGACCCAGATTAAGGGCATTGGGGATGCTAAAGCGATACAGCTAAAAGCGGGTATCGAACTGGGGCGTCGATTAGCATTGTCTCGCCATTTGGAGACCCCGGTGATTAGTTGCCCGCGGGATGTGGCTGATCTGCTGTTTGAGCAGCTTCGTTATTTGCAGAAAGAGCATTTTGTATGCTTGTTCCTTAACACTAAAAATCATGTCATTGCTCAGGAAACACTATCTATGGGTAGCCTGAATTCTGCCATCGTGCATCCTCGTGAAGTATTTCGGGCAGCAATCAAATGCAGCAGTGCTTCAATAATTTGCGCTCATAACCATCCGAGCGGTGATCCGAAGCCAAGCCCGGAGGATGTCCAGTTGACTCGCCGCCTGATGGAAGCGGGCAACATCGTGGGTATCGACGTGCTTGATCATATTGTGATCGGGGACGGGACCTTTGTAAGTTTGAAGGAACAAGGTCTGATATAATATAATATTTAAATCAAACATTTAAACACGACCGGATAATCCGGCCTGAATAAACCGTTTATACATGGATAACAGATTTCAGGGAAGAGAAAAGGAGATTACATCATGCTGGGTGGCTTTACAAAAGATTTGGGAATAGACTTGGGGACGGCAAACACGCTTGTATACGTAAGAGGTAAAGGAATTGTGGTTCGTGAACCATCTGTAGTCGCTTTGCGTACAGATACAAAAACCATTGAGGCTGTTGGTGAATCTGCGAAAAAAATGATCGGTCGCACACCGGGAAATATCCGTGCGATTCGTCCGATGAAGGACGGTGTCATTGCTGATTTTGATACGACAGCAACGATGATCAAATATTTTATCCGTCAGGCGCAAGCACAACGCTCTTTGTTTCCACGCCATCCGAACGTGATGGTTTGTGTACCTTCAGGCATTACTGCGGTGGAGCAGCGTGCTGTTGAAGATGCGACGAAGCAAGCAGGCGCAAGAGAGGCATATACGATAGAGGAGCCGTTTGCAGCAGCAATTGGCGCTGATCTTCCTGTATGGGAGCCTACAGGCAGTATGGTTGTCGATATCGGTGGAGGTACAACCGAGGTGGCAGTCATTTCCCTGGGCGGGATTGTAACAAGCCGCTCCGTGCGTGTGGCTGGCGATGAAATGGACGAGTCCATCATCCAATACGTGAAGCGCCAATACAATCTGATGATTGGTGAACGGACTTCAGAGCAACTGAAAATGGAAGTTGGTTCAGCTATGCCATTAGAGCAAGTGGAAACCTCGGAAATCCGCGGACGTGATCTGGTAACAGGTTTGCCGAAGACGATCACGATTACTTCTGATGAAATTAGTGAAGCGTTATCGGATACAGTCAATGCAATCGTGGATGCGGTCAAAGTAACACTGGAAAAATGCCCTCCCGAGTTGGCAGCGGACATCATGGATAGAGGAATCGTACTAACTGGTGGTGGGGCACTTCTGCGTAATCTGGACAAGCTGTTGGCAGGTGAAACCGGAATGCCGGTGATCGTAGCGGAAAATCCTCTGGATTGTGTGGCAATCGGTACAGGTAGAGCGCTGGAAAATATTCATTTGTTCAAATCGCGCAGCAGTTCTGCCGTCCGTTCCAAACGTTGAATCGGGGGTGTAGGAACTGTTTAAGCTGTTTGGCAATAAAAGACTATTTGTTCTATTGATCGGAATCGTTCTGTTTATTGCCCTTATGGGGATTACACTTGGACAGAGAAATTCCTTAACCTGGCCCGAGAAGTTCGCCAGAGATTCAATTGGCTTTGTGCAAGGTATCTTTTACAGGCCCGCTTCAGCAATAGCGGGCTTCTTTGAAGATATCGGAAATATGCGCAGCATCTACGAAGAAAATGAACGGTTAAAAATTGCTGTAGCAAAGCTGACTCGTGACCAGATTCAGACCCATAATTATGTTGAAACAAATGCCAGACTGCAGAATGAACTGAAGTTCACCCAAACGCAAAAGGCGAAAAATAATTATGATTATCGTGTTGCTCAAGTGAACAGTGTCAGCAATGATTCCAAAACGCTTGTGATCGATATTGGTGAGAAGGACGGAGCGAAGGTTGGTCAGGAAGTCAGTTCGCTTGAAGGATTTGTAGGAGTCATTAGTCAAACGGGGAATTTTACATCCACCGTTACACTGTTGACTACATTGGATCCTAAAAATCCGAATTCTTATGCCATTGCAGCGACAGTCTTGGGCAAGGAAAATCAATCGTTTGGTATGATTGAAAGCTATGATCCGGGTACGAACAGATTTCAAATGACTCGCATTGAGGAAAAAGATCCAATCGCAAAGGGTGATCAGATTATTACGTCTGGCGCAGGCGGGAAATTCCGCAAAAACCTAATGATCGGAACGGTAGAGAAGATTCAGGTTGGGGAGTTTGGCAAAACACGGACAGCGATTATTAAACCGGCAGCCAGCTTTGTGGATTGGAAAGAATTGCTCATCCTCTACACTCCTGAGGTACCGGAATAATGAAGATGCGCGGTCAGGTTCTAATACTGCTGCTGTTTGTACTGTTTATAGCTGAAGGGACGATTCTTCCGTGGCTTCTTCCGGATAGTTGGCATTCAAGAATGGTTCCGAATTTTGTGTATGTCGTGATCTTGTTTGTGTCTGTGTATTACAGCCGTCATACAGCATTGGTGCTAGGTATTGTTTTTGGACTTATTCATGATGTAGTGTTCTACGGGTTTATCATTGGACCTTATTCTTTTGCAATGGGGTTGTCTGCATACTTATTGGGGCTTGTTTTTACAGCTCGACGTGCGCAGATGCCCATTATGATGGCAGCTGTATTGATTGGTAGTTTCCTGCTGGATTCTATGCTATTTGCCATTGATCAGCTGTTCCAGCTGAATCATCAGACTTTCAATTGGGCACTTGCTCAATATATGATTCCTGATTTATTTATCCATTTTCTGTTCGCCCTCATCATTTATGTCCCAGTTCGCAAGCAATTGCAGCGTTTGGGTACCCGTGTGAAAAAGGAAGAGGCTGTCTAGGTCTTTTTACACACATTTTGTCCGGGTTAGCAGGGATTTGACGTCCCGGGGACGAAATGATTGAGATAGGAGGGACAGGCTAATGGCGGTGAAATCGAATCATGTCACGATTAAAGGCATCAAAGATGGCCTGGTATTCCTGCTGGACGATCAATGCGAGTTTGAGGATTTGCTGGGTGAGCTGCGTTTTAAGCTGGAGCACAGTCATCAAAATATTTTAACAGGCCCGATCATTCATGTGGATATTAAGCTGGGAAGCCGAGAAGTGACAGAGGAACAGAAGGAAAGTATTCTGGAGATTTTGAAGCAGAAGGGAAATCTGCTCATCAGGTCTGTAGAATCACCTGGACTGCCTGTGGAAGTGCAGGGAAAGCCCCCTATTCACACGATGACAGGGATTATCCGTTCTGGTCAAGTGCTTCATCACAATGGGAACCTACTCTTTTTGGGAGATGTAAACCCGGGTGGAATTATAACATGTACTGGTGATATTTATGTCCTCGGCGCTTTGCGAGGCATGGCGCATGCAGGGATGGAGGGAAATAGTGAAGCGATTATTGCGGCTTCCTATTTTGCACCAACACAACTGCGAATTTCCGAAATGATCAGCCGTCCACCAGACGAATGGGAGACACGTGAATCCGGTATGGAATTTGCGTATCTCAAGGATGGCGCTATGCAAATAGATAAAATGAGCAATATTGTGCGTCTGGGCCGCGATTTTAACGTGTTCAAAGGGGTGTAGCACATGGGAGAGGCTATCGTCGTCACTTCAGGAAAAGGCGGCGTCGGCAAAACGACGACGTCAGCCAATATAGGAACAGCGCTTGCACTGCTCGGCAAAAAGGTATGTTTGGTGGATACGGATATCGGTTTGCGTAATCTAGACGTTGTGATGGGTCTGGAAAACCGGATTATTTACGACCTTGTTGATGTAGCGGAAGGTCGTTGCCGTTTAAATCAGGCACTGGTTAAGGACAAGCGTTTTGAGGAGCTGTATATGCTGCCAGCCGCTCAAACCAAGGACAAGAGTGCTGTTACGCCGGAGCAGGTTAAGGATATTATTTTGGAGCTTAAAAAGGATTTTGAATATATATTGATCGACTGCCCTGCGGGTATTGAACAAGGCTTTAAAAATGCCATTGCCGGGGCGGATCAGGCCATTGTTGTGACCACTCCGGAAAATGCAGCTGTACGCGATGCAGACCGGGTAATTGGTTTACTGGAAAGCTCACATGTGATATCACCCAAGTTGGTGGTTAACCGCATTCGCAATAGCATGGTTAAATCCGGAGATATGCTGGATATTGATGGGATTTTACAAGTGCTTAGCATAGACCTTATTGGGATTGTGCCGGATGATGAAATGGTAATTAAAGCAGCTAATACAGGGGAGCCTACCGTTATGAATCCAGATTCACAGGCCGCGATTGCTTACCGTAACATTGCGAGACGGATTTTGGGTGATACAGTGCCCCTCATGCAGCTGGACCAGAAGAAAAGCGTGATGACACGCTTTAAGAAGTTTTTTGGTATGGGTGGATGAGGAAAACAGGAAGTTATGGCTGGTAAATTGCTTCCACACTTCCTACGTGATTTTCCATTGGTTCTAAGGTAGGAGCTGTAGTAGTATTCATTTGTAATACTAGACACTTAAATAAGTAGTAATCTTATTTAAGTGTTTTTGGTTTGTTTTTTTAATTTTCATAATACAGTTTCTCAAAATTTAGAGTCACTACATAAATATCATAAATACAAAACATAACCGGTGCGCTAGCGCCGGTTTTTTTTGATTTTTAGGTGCGTAATCCCGAACCGGACAACATAAGTTGAAGCCCGTCCTCATAAGATGTATCAAACATACCTCGCTGAGGGGGCTGAACAGGATGAATAAAAATTCCGGAATCAAGCAGCGCAGAGAAGAACGTATACAGCAGCTAATCGCGGGAAGCAAAGCGGAGACGTATCCCTCTGGCATATATCAGAACAGGCACGGGGATAAAGATATGAAGTCAATGCCTATAGCCAGTGCCAACTCGCCCAGAGACCCAGAAACTGAGTGGAAAAATGAGCGGCAACGCTGGCAGCAATCTTTTGGGACGAATCGTGGTCCGTCTTTTTGGACTTCCTTTTGGCGAAGATCAGTCATGGCAACGGTGCTATTTGGAATGGTATGGGGAATGTTTCGTTGGGATATTCCCTATGCAGTGAATTTGAGAATGTTTATTGCAGATGCCTTGAATAAGGATATGGATTTTGCAGCCGTTGGACAATGGTATGAAACTTATTTTGACGGAGCTCCTTCCTTTTTGCCGATTTTTGGCGAGGGGCATGAAACGCACAAGGTAGACGCAAGTCGAAAGGGATCTCCACCGATCGAAGGCAACATAACACAGCCTTTTGTACTGAGCCTTAAAGGAGTAGAAATTACGCCGAATGTTACCGACAACGGGGCAATCGCTGTTAAAAGTATAGATGCAGGACGAGTATTAGACATATTAAATCATCCTGAAAGCGGGATTTCGGTTACAGTTCGACACACTGGCGGTATCACAGCAACTTACGGAAGGCTTTCCCGCTCTACCTTAAAAGTGAACGACTGGGTTCAGGAGGGAGATGAGATCGGTGTACTGCCAGCAAGTCACAGTAGCAGCGAGGCGGCAACTTTGTTTTTGGCAGTTCAGAGAGGGGATCAGTACATTGACCCGTCGGAAGTGGTAGCCCTTGATTAATGTCCGAGGGGTGACCTTATCACTACATCCACTGTTTGTATTGGTTATGCTGACCTCTATATTAACTGGACATTTTATCGAGATCATAACTTTATTTACATTGGTGTTTATTCATGAGCTAGGTCATGCGACAGCTGCTTCGTTGTTGGGCGCGCGGGTGCTTTCCATTCAGATGTTACCCTTTGGGGGAGTGGCGGTCATTGAGGATCAGGGGAAGCTCAATGCGTGGAAGGAGATTGTCATTGCGCTAGCGGGACCCCTGCAAAACGGAATCATGATCATCATCCTTTTGTGGTTCAGAAATGTGAGTGGGCTGGAGTATGATTATGTAAATTATATAATTCAGGGGAATGCAGTTATTGCACTGTTTAATTTACTGCCCATTTTACCACTTGATGGTGGAAAAATATTACAGTCACTGATTAGCTTATCTTGTTCTTATCACCGCACATTAGTGTGGACTTTTAGAGCCAGTATCGTAACGAGTCTGCTATTTTGTATGTATGGTATTTCGCCGTTGTTAAGGCAAAATGGACCTATGCATTTAAATCTGCTGGCGGTAGGGATTTTTTTGCTTTATTCTAATATTGTGGATTATCGGAATATCCCTTACCGTTTTATACGGTTTTTGCTGGGGAGGGACGAGCTTTTTTACCGCGAAGTAGCTAAGGGGAGTATTGCCTTACCTATTGTATCCCTGCCAGTGAAACATTTGGAGCCTATTTTGCGTCTTTTCAGAAGAGATCGGTATCATATGGTTTATGTTATGAATGAACAGGGACGGATTGTAGCCGTACTGCCGGAGCAACGTCTTATTCGCTCTTATTTTGCGACACGCCCGCCAGATGGTGGAGAACCCAAGCCGAAATAATGTTTTATGAGTTAAGGAAGAGGCTGTATCCAGAGAGGTTGAAAAACCATGAAGCAAATGATTGTACAATGCCAGCAGCAGATGACCCAAATGGCGCTGTTGGAAGAGGGACGATTGGTTGAATATGCGGCTGAACTACCGCGAAAACGGGGAATTCTAGGTTCTTTTTTCAAAGCGAGGGTGGTCAATGTGCTACCAGGTATGCAAGCCGCCTTTGTTGACATTGGACAGCGAAAGAATGCCTTTTTGTATGTAGATGACGTACTTCATGCTCATTTGGACAAGCAGCCGGAGGTAAAGCCATCCATTTCAGAAGTGTTAAAGGTGGGGCAGGAAATTGTAGTGCAGGTATTAAAAGAGGCTGTTGGTAGCAAAGGAGCCAGGGTCACCACTCATTTTTCACTTCCGGGTCGCTGGATCGTATATATGCCCCGTGCTGATTATGTGGCCGTATCCAAGAAGATCGAACGTGAGGGCGAACGTACCCGTTTGAAAGCAATGGGAGAGCAGCTACGCACAAGTGAGGAAGGACTCATAATCCGTACCGTTTCGGAAGACATGAGTATAGAGGCGATTGAAAATGATTTAAATCAACTACGTAAGCAGTGGGCGGCTATTCAGCGTAAAGCTGGTGAACACTCGGCTCCGTGCGAATTACACCGGGATTTAAGCATCGTTCAGCGATTGATTAGGGATGTGTTTACACCTGAACAGGATGAACTGGTTATTGACAGTGAAGAGCAAGCAAAGGATGCAGAAATAATGCTGCAACAGATTGGTCCTGCGAAAGCTCATGTAAGTATATTTCGTGGTGCAGAAGAAACGATTTTCAAAGCTTATGGCATTCACGAGCAGCTGGAACGCGATTTTGCGCGAAAGGTATGGCTGCAGGGCGGCGGATACATTGTCATTGATCATACGGAGGCATTAACCGTCATTGATGTGAATACGGGGAAGTTTACGGGAGGCAGTAATCTGGAAGAGACGGTGACCCGGACTAACATTGAAGCAGCTGAAGAGATTGCCCGCTTGGTACGTGTGCGTGATATTGGTGGTATCATCATCATTGATTTTATTGACATGGAACAAGAGGAGAATCGTCGGGAAGTATCCTCTGTGCTGGAAGCAAGATTGAAGAAGGATCGGACCAAATCTTATGTTGTCGGTTGGACGCGGTTAGGTTTGCTGGAAATGACCCGCAAAAAAGTGCGTGAGGAAAAGACGCTCGTGTAGAGCAATGCGTAACCAAAAATCATTTTAAAACTAAAGGTTGAATGTGTACAAAGCTTGTGCTACAATCATTTAGTATGTGTGATGCGTAAGATTGGCTGCACATGCTGTAACCGCTCCAATCAGGTACTGAAGTGCAGTATCCTAAGGGAATCTGTCACCTGCTATTAGGCGAGTCTGAGACATAAGGAGGTGCAAGCAAATGTACGCAATTATCGAAACAGGTGGTAAGCAATACAAAGTTCAAGAGGGCGACGTATTGTTCATCGAGAAGTTGGAAGCTAATGATGGTGAAACTGTAACGTTTGATCGTGTTCTGGCAGTGTCCGGCGACAATGGCTTGACAGCAGGTACACCGCTTCTTTCTGGAGCTTCTGTAACAGCTAAAGTTGAGAAGCATGGTCAAGGTCAAAAGGTCATCGTATACAAATACAAACCTAAAAAGAACTACCATGTGAAGCAAGGTCATCGTCAACCGTACACGAAAGTGACGATTGAAAAAATCCAAGCGTAAGAGGGTGCGATAAGTGATTATCGTGCGTATTACACGACTGGAGGATGGCAGCATACAGGGGTTTTCCGTTAAAGGGCATGCGAATTTCGCTAAATCTGGCGAGGATATCGTATGTGCTGGCGTTTCAGCGGTAACGGTAGGAACTGTCAATTCGATTGGAGCTCTTACGGACGTTGAGATGGAAACGGAAATGGAAAACGGCTTTTTAAGCGCGTATCTTTCTCCTGAAAATTATCATGATGCGAACGCACAGGTTCAACTGTTGCTGGAGTCCATGGTGATTATGCTGACAAGTATTGCTGAATCATACGGTAAGTATATTCAAATAGAAAATAATCAAAGAAGGAGGTAGACATCATGTTGAAATTGACATTGGATCTTCAATTATTCGCATCGAAAAAAGGTGTAGGTTCCACAAAAAACGGACGTGACAGTAGATCGAAACGTCTTGGAGTGAAACGTGCTGACGGTCAAGCAGTTACCGGCGGTAGCATCCTGGTTCGTCAACGCGGAACGAAAATTCACCCGGGCACGAACGTGGGCATCGGTAAGGACGACACTCTGTTCGCGAAAGTGGACGGCGTTGTGAAGTTCGAACGTTGGGGCCGTGATCGCAAAAAGGTGAGCATCTACCCGATTGACGTTGCTCCAGTAGCAGCTACTGTAGAAGCTTAATAGCGGCTTAGACACGCTGAAAAGCCTCCGGCACTTTTGTCGGAGGCTTTTTTGCATGATGGTAATGAACTGGAAAGTTAGTCTGTGCTATACTGGATTAAGGTTCTTTAATAATCCATTTAATTTCGCAGAACGGAGAGAAGCCATGTTCCAGCGGATAAGAGCGCCTTATCTGGCGTTGGGTTCCATTCTGATTCCTTTGGTTTTTTCACTGCTCTATCCTGAAGTATTAACGATTATCTTATTAGCAGTATGGTCTGTAGTTGCTGCATGCTTTGGTATGTGGTATACGCAAAGACAGGTTGAGTATGAGCGGAAAGCTGCTTTGCGTTCTTTTGAGCGTACAGCGATTTCAATGCTTAACCATCATCGGCATGACTGGATGAATGACTTGCAGGTGCTTTATGGATATATTCGTATGAATAAGCATGATAAATCTGTTGCTTATGTGGAAACAATAAAAGGGCGCGTGGCGGAAGACAGTAAGATATCTAAGTTGGGTATTCCCTCACTGGTGTTTTATTTGCAGTCTTTTCGCGTGAACGCCGGTAATTTACAGTTGTCGGTACAGGTTGAGGAGCAGTTAAAGTTAGACGCTGTCATGTCTCCCGAAGACGGCGAGTCGCTTGCCTCGGCCGTCATAGAAACGGTGCGTGCGTATCAATATGGCGGGGGCCGGTCGTCCTGGGGAGAAGTGCGCAGATTGACACTTTTTTTCGGTATGGATCAGAATGATGTTATCGTCCGTTTTGAAGGAAGTGACATACCTGCGGATTTGAATATCCTGAAGCGGGTCAGATCCGTACTCGGAAGTGAACGCATTCGAACAGAGAAGCTCCCTACGGGCGAAATGCTTCAAATTCGGATGCAGTGCCAGACATAAGGAAGGTGTAACCATGTTTGTAGATAAAGCGAAGATTTTTGTTAAAGGCGGTGACGGTGGAGACGGATTAATTGCGTTTCGCCGTGAGAAATACGTTCCTGAAGGTGGCCCAGGTGGTGGTGACGGAGGGAACGGTGGAGACGTAATTTTCCGTGTAGATGAGGGTTTGCGTACCTTGATGGATTTTCGGTACCAACGTCATTTTAAAGCCCAGCGTGGAGTAAAAGGACGCAACAAAAGCCAACACGGAGCCAATGCGGAGCACATGATCGTACGTATACCACCGGGAACGGTCATCATAGATGATGATACTGGTGAAGTAGTAGCAGATATGACACGTCATGGTCAACAAGTCGTTGTAGCTAAAGGAGGACGCGGAGGACGCGGGAACATCCGTTTTGCTACGCCGAATAATCCAGCGCCTGAGTTGGCTGAGAACGGCGCTGAGGGACAAGAACGTTATATCACGCTTGAGTTAAAAGTAATGGCTGACGTAGGTTTGGTCGGGTTCCCTAGTGTAGGGAAGTCTACCTTGTTGTCGGTTGTATCTTCCGCAAAACCGAAAATTGGGGCATACCACTTTACAACGATTACTCCGAATTTGGGCGTTGTGGATGTGGGTGATCATCGTAACTTTGTGATGGCGGACTTGCCTGGTTTGATTGAAGGAGCTCATGAAGGTATTGGGCTGGGACATGAATTTCTGCGGCACATTGAGCGGACACGTATTATTATCCATGTCGTGGATATGGCGGGCTCCGAAGGACGTGATCCGTTTGAAGATTGGACTAAAATTAACGACGAATTGAAGCAATATAATGCAACATTGGCTGAGCGTCCACAAATTGTGGCGGCCAATAAAATGGATATGCCGGAAGCGGAAGAAAACCTGACTCACTTCAAAGAGCAGATTGCTTCTATACGTCCTGATCTTGAAATCATGCCTATTTCCTCACTGACACGTCAAGGTGTGAAGGAACTGCTCTACCGGGCTGCTGATTTGCTGGATCAAATACCGGACGAGCCGGTTGTTGAGGAAGTTGCAGAAGTCAATGAACGTAAGGTATTTAAGCTGGATACAGCAGAAGACGATGGCTTTACAATTGTGCGTGAAAACGACACATTCGTGGTGCAGAGCCCTAAAATTGAGCGCATGATGAAGCGCATGCAGTTGAACTCGCATGATGCCATTTTGAAATTAGCAAGAACGTTACGCCATATGGGTGTGGATGCTGAGTTACGCAAGCGTGGCGCCAAAGATGGTACATCTGTACGCATTGCTGATTTCGAGTTCGAATTTGTTGAAGGCAGCAGCTACTACTAAATTTCAAATAAAGGTCTAAAACCTGAACGGTTACTGTACTATAGGAAACTCTATAGAAGGCAGTAGCCGTTTTTTGCATTGTTTGCTTGCCGATTTTCAAGAGTTTCGATATAATGTCCTCTATACAAAAACATAAGTCTTTGAGGAGAGGACGTTCTTGAAAGAGCGCTATTACTTGGTACGGGAAGATATTTTGCCTGAAGCAATTGTTAAGACCATACAGGTGAAACTGCTGCTGGCTTCAGGAGATGTTAAAACCGTGCATGATGCCGTGGAGCAAGTTGGGCTAAGCCGAAGCGCCTTTTATAAATATAAGGATGGCATACATTTGGTTAACCAGCTGGAGCGTGAGCGAATTGTCAATATCTCTATTGATTTAGAGCATCAATCCGGAATGTTGTCCAGGGTGCTTGGCAGAGTGGCTGATTTCGGAGGCAATGTGCTGACGATCCAGCAAAGTATTCCACTGCAAGGCAGAGCCAACGTAGTCATCTCGGTAGAAATGTCCAGACTCAGTGAAGAGTTGGGTGTTCTACTGGAGGGCTTGGAAGACATCTCTGGAGTTAAACGTGTTCGCCTGATTGGGCAAGGTTAAGGTAATACAGTTCATTAGACATAAGTTCGCGGGAGGGGAATGGATGAAACCGGTCAAAGTAGGATTGTTAGGTTTGGGGACGGTTGGAACGGGAGTCGTTCGAATCGTAGAAGGCAATCAGGAAGACTTGAGCAGACAAGTCGGTTCACCGATCATCATTGAAAAAATAGCTGTAAAAAACATAGAAAAATATCGTTCCATTGAAGTGGAGACGGCGAAGCTTACTGAGGACCCATGGGAAGTTATTCGGGACCCTGAAATTGATGTAATTATTGAAGTCATGGGCGGCGTTGATCAGACGAAGGAGTACATTCTTGAAGCGCTGGAGCGGGGTAAACACATCGTAACAGCAAATAAGGACTTAATGGCTTTGCACGGTTCTGAAGTATTAGCAAAGGCGCAGGAAAAGCAGTGTGATATTTTTTATGAAGCTAGTGTAGCAGGTGGTATCCCGATCATTCGTACATTAATTGAAGGCTTCTCCTCCGACCGCATTACCCGCATTATGGGGATTGTGAACGGTACAACAAACTTTATTTTAACAAAAATGAGTCAGGAAGGGGCCTCGTACGAGGAAGTTCTCAAGGAAGCGCAGGAGCTTGGGTATGCTGAATCGGATCCGACCTCAGACGTGGAAGGACTGGATGCAGCTCGTAAAATGGCAATTCTCGGCACGCTTGGTTTCCGCTCTAATGTAGAGCTCAAGGATGTAAGTGTCAGCGGCATTTCAAAGGTAACCAGTGAAGATATTGCTTTTGCTAAAAAACTAGGATATGAAATGAAATTGCTCGGCATTGCAGAGCGCCAAGGTGATGAATTTACGATTAACGTTCAGCCGACCATGGTACGCAAGCAGCATCCATTGGCTTCGGTGAATGGGGTATTCAACGCGGTGTATGTGCATGGTGAAGCAGTGGGTGAAACCATGTTTTATGGTGCGGGTGCAGGTGAAATGCCGACGGCAACATCGGTTGTAGCCGATTTAGTAGCTGTAGTGAAAAATCTCAAACTTGGTGTCAATGGGCTTAAAGCCATCGTTCCTTACAATCCCAAAAAAATTAGTAACGATGAAGATGTGTATTTCAAAAACTTCGTGCTTCTGCATGTGGATGATAAAGCAGGGGTGTTGGCACGGATTACGCAAGTATTTGCTGAATTTGATGTCAGTCTGGCATCTGTTGTGCAGCAACCGAATGAGGTTAACCCCGATGCTGAAATTATTATCGTGACTCATTTAGCCAGTAAAGCGAGTATGAAAAAGGTTTTGGAGCATTTTGAAACTTTGGACGTTATCCGTCGCATCAAGAGCGTATATCGAGTAGAGGGATAGTCAATAAAAGCAGGAGGAATTGTCTGTATGACCGTTTTAAAAACAGCAAGAGTGCGTGTGCCTGCGAGTACGGCCAACTTGGGTCCCGGCTTTGATACATTGGGCATGGCATTGTCCTTATATGCATGGATTGAAATGAAGGAGGCCGAACAGACGGCTTTTCATTTATACGGAAATGAAATGAATGGTGTTCCCCAAGATAAAACTAATCTGATTTTCAAGGTAGCACAAATGGTTTTTCGGGAAGCAGGTGTATCTGTTCCTGAGCTCGATATTTCGATGTACTCGGATATTCCACTTACTCGTGGTTTGGGCAGCAGTGCTTCTGCCATTGTGGGCGCCTTGGTCGCTGCCAATACGTTGATTGGCTCGCCTCTGCCGGATTCCAAGCTGTTCGATATGGCAAGCGCCATTGAAAAACATCCGGATAATGTTGGAGCTTCCCTGTTTGGTGGTATTATTACAGCGATGTGGGACGGCGAGCATGCTAGGCATTTACGACTTGAACCGGATGCTAATCTGGAGGTTATGGTAGTTATTCCAGATTTTCAGCTGTCCACGTCGAAAGCCAGAGAGGTTCTACCTGCGCATGTATCATTGAAGGATGCCGTATATAATATAAGTCATGCTTCCATGCTGGTAGCAGCATTGGCGTCGGGAAGAACCGATTTAATTGCCGAAGCGATGCGTGATCAGCTTCATCAGCCTTACCGTGCGGCGCTTGTGCCAGGTATGACAGAGATCCTGCAGGATGCGCACCATTATGGTGCCTTGGGTGTGGCTCTCAGTGGGGCTGGACCGACGCTGCTGGCATTGACGGATCAACGGGAGAATCGGAAAGCGGAGCTGGAGCAGTATTTAACGGATACCATGAACAAAGAGGGGATCACTGCTTCTGTTTTAAAATTGCGCCCTGAGAGTGAAGGAGTTAAAGTATATACAGAAGGGAATACACTCCCTTTTATGGATATGATTAAAGGGGAACTTACGATATGAAACGAATTGCACTTCTTCCTGAGGGGACCGTTTCTCATGAAGCGATTAAGTATTTGTTAGGAGATACGCCCCATGAATTACTGTTTTACAAGCATATTGCGGACGTATTTCAGGCAGTAGACAAGGGACAGGCAGACTATAGTGTAATTCCCATTGAAAATACGATTGATGGCTCTGTAAGTTTGCATATGGATTGGCTTGTACATGAAGTAGACATTCAAATGCAGGCGGAATGGGTATATCCTTCAATTCAAAATCTTATTGGACATCGTAGTGAGTTTACGAAGGATTTGGACAAGCTGGATTTGAGCAAAGTGGTCAAAATTATGTCTCATCCTGTAGCGCTTCCCCAGTGTAAAGAATTCATACAGACTTCCGCACCTCAGGCGGAGCTGGAGAGTGCAGGAAGTACGGCAGAAGCCGTCGAAATTGTTAAACATAACCCCGGTAAAGGCTGGACCGCTCTCGGAACCAAGCTTGCGGCTGCCAAACACGGATTGGATATTTTGGCCAGTAAAGTGACGGATCACGATAACAACTTTACCCGCTTCGTCTTGATCGGCCATCAACCTATAAGTCTCCCGGGTACGCCTGAAGGTCAACGAACCAGTATTTTGGTCACGCCGCCGCAGGATTTCCCGGGAGCGCTGCACCAGGTTTTATCCGCATTTGCATGGCGCAGGTTAAATCTGTCCCGTATTGAATCGCGTCCGACCAAAAAGCAATTGGGGAATTATTATTTTTACATTGAAGTTTTGGAATCTCTGCATTCCGTTCTGCTTCCGGCAGCCTTTGCAGAGATCGAGGCTTTGGGGTGCCATGTACGCATTCTTGGCTCTTATCCAAGCTACAAGTATGTTGAAGCAGCGATCGAACCTATTTTAAAGGAACATTAATCGGAGGTGTGGTTTTAATGGCAGAACAATGGATCTATCTGGATGGGCAGCATGTGACTAAGGAAAACGCAAAGGTTTCCGTATATGATCATGGATTCTTGTACGGAGACGGTATATTTGAGGGCATTCGTATTTATAACGGGAATATTTTTAAATGTAAGGAGCACTTGGAGCGTCTGTATGATTCTGCGAAATCCATTCAGTTAAACATTCCGTTGTCTCCTGATGAAATGTTGGAAGCAATGGCTGAAACGATTCGTCTTAACGAAATGCGTAACGGATATATCCGTCTGATTGTATCCCGAGGTGCAGGGAATCTAGGTTTAGATCCTCTTCGTTGTGCGAAGGCGAGTGTCATCATTATCGTGGAGCAGCTCGCCATTTACCCGGAAGAAGCTTACTTGACTGGCCTGAAGACAATTTCTGTCTCTCAGCGTCGCAACATCCCAGATGCTTTGAATCCGAAGATTAAATCATTGAACTATCTCAACAATATCCTCGTGAAGATCCAGTCTAACTATGCTGGTGTAGGTGAGGCTATTATGCTCAATTCCCAAGGGTATGTTACTGAAGGCTCTGCGGACAACATTTTCATTGTCAAAAACGGAGTGTTATATACACCTCCTTGCTATTTGGGAGCGCTTGAAGGAATTACTCGTAATGCTATTATCGATTTGTGTGCTAAGCTTGAATACCCCCTTAAGGAACAACCTTTTACACTGCATGATGTATATGTTGCGGACGAGGTGTTTTTTACAGGAACTGCGGCAGAAGTTATTGCAGCTTATGAAGTGGATGGTCGTACGATCGGCTCCGGCGTTGCTGGCCCAGTGACTTTGGAGCTCCTGGCTGAGTTCCGGAAGATCGTGGATCAGGATGGCTACAAAGTGTGGCAGGACTAAAATAAAACCGAATCCTTTTAACTGAATGCTCGTGAGAGTATTCAGTTAAAAGGATTTTTTTGTTTGTATGGGGTCATTCGCCCGGGAGGTGCATAGGATGTAATAACAGAAGCCGGGCGTTTATCCCGCCCGAACGAAAGTCTAGGAGGTTTGTGACCTGTGAAAATACACATCGTCAAAAAAGGTGACACTCTGTACTTGCTGGCACAGAAGTATAATGTGACGCTGGAGAAAGTTATTGCCGCCAATCCCCAATTGGCAGACCCTAATCAGTTGAGCATCGGCGAGAAAATTAAAATTCCAACAGACCCTGTTACGATGGAAACACAGCCGTCAACAGTATATCAACACAAGGTTAAGCAAGGAGATTCATTGTGGAAGTTGTCCAAGGCGTGGAATGTACCGCTTAAGCTAATTATTGATGCCAATTCCCAGCTTAAAAACCCGAACGCACTTCTGGTTGGAGAAACAGTTAATATTCCACACTACAAAGAAGAGGCGTCTGATTTTACTGAGAATAAAAAAAATACCGCAGTCAAAGAAGAGATGACACAGCCTAAACCTGAATCCCCAACCAAGCAAGAACTTACCCAGCCCAAGGCGGAGTTGACGCAGCCTAAGCAGGAGAATATGCCTAGCCCTAAAGAAGAGATGACACAGCCAAAAGAAACAGTGAATCCTCCTAAGCTTCCTGAATTAAAACTGCCTGAAGTTCCTATGGCACCCGTAAATCCTGCTCCACCTCAAATGCAGCCCATAGTTACTCCACCTGCTCCACCTCAAATGCAGCCCATAGTTACTCCACCTGCTCCACCTCAAATGCAACCTATAGTTACCCAACCGATTGCATCTAAGCCACAGCTTCCTACAACTGTTGTGAAGCAACCTGTAGCTGAAAAATTTTGCGGCTGCACAAAATCGGAGCCGATGGTGAATTCCGAGTGGTCGATACAACAGCCGACATTTGATTATAGTCCACAAATAAATGCAATGCCGAACTCGTGGTATCCGGGGATTGGGTCTCCTCAAACTTTGGGGAATGCGCCTATAAATACCTCCTTAGCAGAATATGCCTCTCCTACTGCAGTTTCTGATCAGGGCTATCATCATGACTGTGAGCATCCATGGTGCTGGGGGCCTGTGCAGACATCACCGATAAATGCCCATCCAACACCTTATCCTGCCTATTCAGATTGCTGCGCCCCCGGATATTATCCGAGTCATGAGGCGTCTGAAAATGCATCCTACCCTGTCTATCCTCCATTTATCCATCAAGGGCATCCACAGCAGTATCCAGAGAGTGCAGTCCAGGGCAGTCAATGGGGCCAGGCATGGGGAGGACCTCAATATGGTTTGCCTGCGGGTGGAAACGTGTCCGACTATAGCCAGCTACAAGGACAACAATCTGCGAATTCCCCTTATCATCCGTTTGCGCATGGGAATGCACCTATGTATCCATTAGAGGGATATACAACCCCCTATATGTTTATGCCAGACTGTGGATGCCGGGAAGAGAACGTCCAGTCGGCACCAGCAATTCCAGGAACGCAGGAGATGGGTAACAATCTGACTATTGCATCCCAAAATGAAGTTGTTTCTTCTTCTAAACCAAAGGATCGTAGCGTGCGTAAAGGTAAATCAAAAGACGGTTCTGGCAGTACATCCAAAGAAGAGTCGTCCAAAGCCAAGGTTTCTAGTAAAAATGCTAGCAATAAGAAGCAAAAATCCCGTAATTCAAGTGGAGGAGAACCCCGTTCCTCATCCTATAATGCTCGTTCGCGTAAAAATCCATGGATTAAGGACTGACGTGGCTAAATGTAAAAAGAGAGGGACCTCCTAGTAGTGCCCCGGCTTTATTATTCATTAAGAGAAAGAAATGAATGTTATAGAGACTGTTATTCTGCTTGTGGGAATAATGGTCTCTTTATTTAAATGCAGTGATTTAAAGATGAGAAAAGAATTTTAAAAAAAGGTGTTGCTATTTAGCATATTTATATGGTATATTCTCATAGCTGTCTTTTACAAGATAGTTAGCAACACGAAAACAAAGCAGAATTGATTAAAAAATTCTCTTGAAAAAAAGTGTTGCAAAGATCTAGAAAACATGATATATTATTTAAGTCGCCGCTGAGATGCGGTGGTGAAACAAAGTAAGACAAAAATGCAGGTTTGATCTTTGAAAACTGAACAACGAGTGAGTAAAACGATTTTGTTCGCAAAATCAAACAAGAGATATTTTTATCTCGTCAGTTTCAAAATGAGCTTATCGCTCTTTCTATAAACCAACTTCGGTTGGTCTTTAATGGAGAGTTTGATCCTGGCTCAGGACGAACGCTGGCGGCGTGCCTAATACATGCAAGTCGAGCGGGGTTGTTTAGAAGCTTGCTTCTAAACAACCTAGCGGCGGACGGGTGAGTAACACGTAGGCAACCTGCCCACAAGACAGGGATAACTACCGGAAACGGTAGCTAATACCCGATACATCCTTTTCCTGCATGGGAGAAGGAGGAAAGACGGAGCAATCTGTCACTTGTGGATGGGCCTGCGGCGCATTAGCTAGTTGGTGGGGTAAAGGCCTACCAAGGCGACGATGCGTAGCCGACCTGAGAGGGTGATCGGCCACACTGGGACTGAGACACGGCCCAGACTCCTACGGGAGGCAGCAGTAGGGAATCTTCCGCAATGGGCGAAAGCCTGACGGAGCAACGCCGCGTGAGTGATGAAGGTTTTCGGATCGTAAAGCTCTGTTGCCAGGGAAGAACGTCTTGTAGAGTAACTGCTACAAGAGTGACGGTACCTGAGAAGAAAGCCCCGGCTAACTACGTGCCAGCAGCCGCGGTAATACGTAGGGGGCAAGCGTTGTCCGGAATTATTGGGCGTAAAGCGCGCGCAGGCGGCTCTTTAAGTCTGGTGTTTAATCCCGAGGCTCAACTTCGGGTCGCACTGGAAACTGGGGAGCTTGAGTGCAGAAGAGGAGAGTGGAATTCCACGTGTAGCGGTGAAATGCGTAGATATGTGGAGGAACACCAGTGGCGAAGGCGACTCTCTGGGCTGTAACTGACGCTGAGGCGCGAAAGCGTGGGGAGCAAACAGGATTAGATACCCTGGTAGTCCACGCCGTAAACGATGAATGCTAGGTGTTAGGGGTTTCGATACCCTTGGTGCCGAAGTTAACACATTAAGCATTCCGCCTGGGGAGTACGGTCGCAAGACTGAAACTCAAAGGAATTGACGGGGACCCGCACAAGCAGTGGAGTATGTGGTTTAATTCGAAGCAACGCGAAGAACCTTACCAGGTCTTGACATCCCTCTGACCGGTCTAGAGATAGGCCTTTCCTTCGGGACAGAGGAGACAGGTGGTGCATGGTTGTCGTCAGCTCGTGTCGTGAGATGTTGGGTTAAGTCCCGCAACGAGCGCAACCCTTATGCTTAGTTGCCAGCAGGTCAAGCTGGGCACTCTAAGCAGACTGCCGGTGACAAACCGGAGGAAGGTGGGGATGACGTCAAATCATCATGCCCCTTATGACCTGGGCTACACACGTACTACAATGGCCGGTACAACGGGAAGCGAAATCGCGAGGTGGAGCCAATCCTAGAAAAGCCGGTCTCAGTTCGGATTGTAGGCTGCAACTCGCCTACATGAAGTCGGAATTGCTAGTAATCGCGGATCAGCATGCCGCGGTGAATACGTTCCCGGGTCTTGTACACACCGCCCGTCACACCACGAGAGTTTACAACACCCGAAGTCGGTGGGGTAACCCGCAAGGGAGCCAGCCGCCGAAGGTGGGGTAGATGATTGGGGTGAAGTCGTAACAAGGTAGCCGTATCGGAAGGTGCGGCTGGATCACCTCCTTTCTATGGAGAATCGTTTCCTGCAATGGAAACATTCAAATATGAAGCGTAAGCTTCAAAACTCAGGTTTAGGCCTGTTACTCACTCGTTGCTCAGTTTTGAGAGCTCAAACTCTCAAGCTTCGACGAATGTTTCATTCACACATCCGTGTGGAACCGAAATATTCATCGGGTTTCGCTTCGATGAAGCGAATTGCACCTTGAAAACTGGATACCGAAACGAAATTGCGTTTTAGAATATTCCTTTAAGCTGATCTTGTGTAAACAAGTGAAATAAAGGTAGCTGCCTTGAATTTCATTCACACGTAAGTGTTGAACCGAAGTTCAAAGCAAATCGTATTTACGATGTAAATACTAGGTTAAGCTACAAAGAGCACACGGAGGATGCCTAGGCGCCAGGAGCCGACGAAGGACGTGGCGAACAACGATAAAGCCTCGGGGAGCTGTAAGCAAGCTTTGATCCGGGGATGTCCGAATGGGGAAACCCGGCTGTCTTCATCGACAGTCACTTTCTGCTGAATACATAGGCAGAATAGAGGCAGACCAGGGGAACTGAAACATCTAAGTACCCTGAGGAAGAGAAAACAATAGTGATTCCGTCAGTAGCGGCGAGCGAACGCGGATTAGCCCAAACCAAGGAGCTTGCTCCTTGGGGTTGTGGGACGTCTCACATGGAGTTACAAAGGAACCGGTTAGATGAAGAGGTCTGGAAAGGCCCGCCAGAGAAGGTAAAAGCCCTGTAGTTCAAAACTTGTTCTCTCCGAGACGGATCCCGAGTAGTGCGGGGCACGTGAAACCCCGTATGAATCCGGCAGGACCATCTGCCAAGGCTAAATACTCCCTGGCGACCGATAGTGAAGCAGTACCGTGAGGGAAAGGTGAAAAGCACCCCGGAAGGGGAGTGAAATAGATCCTGAAACCGTGTGCTTACAAGAAGTCAGAGCCCGATCTATGGGTGATGGCGTGCCTTTTGTAGAATGAACCGGCGAGTTACGTTCCCGTGCAAGGTTAAGGTGAAGAGCTGAAGCCGCAGCGAAAGCGAGTCTGAATAGGGCGAATGAGTACGTGGACGTAGACCCGAAACCGGGTGATCTACCCCTGTCCAGGGTGAAGGTGCGGTAACACGCACTGGAGGCCCGAACCCACGCATGTTGAAAAATGCGGGGATGAGGTGGGGGTAGCGGAGAAATTCCAATCGAACCCGGAGATAGCTGGTTCTCCCCGAAATAGCTTTAGGGCTAGCCTCGGAAAAAAGAATCGTGGAGGTAGAGCACTGATTGGGTGCGGGGCCCGCAAGGGTTACCAAGCTCAGTCAAACTCCGAATGCCATAGATTTAGTTCCGGGAGTCAGACAGTGAGTGCTAAGATCCATTGTCGAAAGGGAAACAGCCCAGACCATCAGCTAAGGTCCCCAAGTGTGTGTTAAGTGGGAAAGGATGTGGAGTTGCACAGACAACCAGGATGTTGGCTTAGAAGCAGCCACCATTGAAAGAGTGCGTAATAGCTCACTGGTCGAGTGACTCTGCGCCGAAAATGTAACGGGGCTAAACACACCACCGAAGCTATGGCTTGATGCTTGCATCAGGGGTAGGGGAGCGTTGAATGCGGGTTGAAGGTGTACCGTAAGGAGCGCTGGACTGCATTCAAGTGAGAATGCCGGTATGAGTAACGAAAAGATCTGTGAGAATCAGATCCGCCGAAAGCCTAAGGGTTCCTGAGGAAGGTTCGTCCGCTCAGGGTAAGTCGGGACCTAAGGCGAGGCCGATAGGCGTAGTCGAAGGACAACAGGTCGAAATTCCTGTACCACCGTAATCCGTTATGAGCGATGGGGTGACGCAGTAGGGTAGTGACGCGGACTGATGGATGTCCGTCTAAGCAGTGAGGCTGGTGTGTAGGCAAATCCGCACATCGTAAGGCTGGGCTGTGATGGGGAGCGAAAATTGTAGTAGCGAAGGTCATGATCTCAGACTGCCAAGAAAAGCCTCTAGCCAGGAGAAGGTGCCCGTACCGCAAACCGACACAGGTAGGCGAGAAGAGAATTCTAAGGCGCGCGGAAGAACTCTCGTTAAGGAACTCGGCAAAATGACCCCGTAACTTCGGGAGAAGGGGTGCCTCGGTAGGGTGAATAGCCCGAGGGGGCCGCAGTGAAAAGGCCCAAGCGACTGTTTAGCAAAAACACAGGTCTGTGCGAAGCCGCAAGGCGAAGTATACGGGCTGACGCCTGCCCGGTGCTGGAAGGTTAAGGGGAGTGGTAAGCCCTTCGGGGCGAAGCTATGAACCGAAGCCCCAGTAAACGGCGGCCGTAACTATAACGGTCCTAAGGTAGCGAAATTCCTTGTCAGGTAAATTCTGACCCGCACGAATGGCGTAACGACTTGGGCGCTGTCTCAACGAGAGATCCGGTGAAATTTTAATACCTGTGAAGATGCAGGTTACCCGCGACAAGACGGAAAGACCCCATGGAGCTTTACTGCAGCTTGATATTGAATTTGGGTACGATCTGTACAGGATAGGTGGGAGCCGTTGAATCTTGAGCGCCAGCTTGAGAGGAGGCATCCTTGGGATACCACCCTGATCGTATCTAGGTTCTAACTTGGTACCGTGAACCGGTACGAGGACAGTGTCAGGTGGGCAGTTTGACTGGGGCGGTCGCCTCCTAAAGAGTAACGGAGGCGCCCCAAGGTTCCCTCAGAATGGTTGGAAATCATTCGAAGAGTGCAAAGGCAGAAGGGAGCTTGACTGCGAGACCTACAAGTCGAGCAGGGACGAAAGTCGGGCTTAGTGATCCGGTGGTACCGCATGGAAGGGCCATCGCTCAACGGATAAAAGCTACCCTGGGGATAACAGGCTTATCTCCCCCAAGAGTCCACATCGACGGGGAGGTTTGGCACCTCGATGTCGGCTCATCGCATCCTGGGGCTGAAGTAGGTCCCAAGGGTTGGGCTGTTCGCCCATTAAAGCGGTACGCGAGCTGGGTTCAGAACGTCGTGAGACAGTTCGGTCCCTATCTGTCGTGGGCGTAGGAAATTTGAGAGGAGCTGTCCTTAGTACGAGAGGACCGGGATGGACGTACCGCTGGTGTACCAGTTGTTCCGCCAGGAGCACCGCTGGGTAGCTATGTACGGAAGGGATAAGCGCTGAAAGCATCTAAGCGTGAAGCCCCCCTCAAGATGAGATTTCCCAGTATGTAAGACCCCTTGAAGACGACGAGGTAGATAGGTTGGGGGTGGAAGTGCAGTAATGCATGGAGCTGACCAATACTAATCGGTCGAGGGCTTATCCTAAAATAAAACGCAAATGAGTTTCGGATCCAGTTTTCAGGGTGTAACCTTGAAGGTATGTACAAGTGACATACGACAAGCGCATGGCTATTCATTCACACGATAAGTGATGAACCGAATAACCGTACGGTAGAATTTACGATGTAAATTCATGTTTGGTGGCGATAGCGGAGGGGTTCCACACGTACCCATCCCGAACACGACCGTTAAGCCCTCCAGCGCCGATGGTACTTGGACCGCAGGGTCCTGGGAGAGTAGGACGTCGCCAAGCAGAGCTTTATGATTAATATTCCCTGATAGCTCAGTTGGTAGAGCACTCGACTGTTAATCGAGTTGTCACAGGTTCGAGTCCTGTTCGGGGAGCCATATGGAGAGGTGTCCGAGTTGGCCGAAGGAGCACGATTGGAAATCGTGTAGGCGCCAAAAGCGTCTCGAGGGTTCGAATCCCTCTCTCTCCGCCATAATTATTTTATTGCATGGCCCGTTGGTCAAGGGGTTAAGACACCTCCCTTTCACGGAGGTAACAGGGGTTCGAATCCCCTACGGGTCATAAGTAGTATGGAGGCTTAGCTCAGCTGGGAGAGCATCTGCCTTACAAGCAGAGGGTCGGGGGTTCGAGCCCCTCAGCCTCCACCATTTTTTTAAATAGCAGTCCCTAATATTATCGCGGGGTGGAGCAGTTCGGTAGCTCGTCGGGCTCATAACCCGAAGGTCGCAGGTTCAAATCCTGCCCCCGCAACCAATTAACTTTTGAATATAAACTGCTATGGAACTGTGGTGTAGAGGCCTAACATGCCTGCCTGTCACGCAGGAGATCGCGGGTTCGAATCCCGTCAGTTCCGCCATTTTTATAAAGTTATATTACCCTGTTGGGAGCCATTAGCTCAGTTGGTAGAGCACCTGACTTTTAATCAGGGTGTCGAAGGTTCGAGTCCTTCATGGCTCACCATTCATGAACTTATATGTCATGAATATAATGATATTGCGGACGTGGCTCAGCGGTAGAGCATCGCCTTGCCAAGGCGAGGGTCGCGGGTTCGATTCCCGTCGTCCGCTCCATATTTGCGCCCTTAGCTCAGCTGGATAGAGCGTTTGACTACGAATCAAAAGGCCGGGAGTTCGAATCTCTCAGGGCGCGCCATTAACTTCATAAGCCGGTGTGGCGGAATTGGCAGACGCGCGCGACTCAAAATCGTGAGGGAAACCGTGGAGGTTCGAGTCCTCTCACCGGCATCTATTTCGGGATGTAGCTCAGCTTGGTAGAGCACCTGGTTTGGGACCAGGGGGTCGCATGTTCAAATCGTGTCATCCCGATTCAAAAGAAAAGTCGCTGGAAGCAGCGGCTTTTTTGTTATATTAATATCTTTTTGTATAAATCAGTAATCGTCAGGTCACACTAACATAAAAAGTGGGACGGAAGGGATTACTGTGAAGCGATTAAGTTGGAAAAAACAGATGAAACGGCGCTGGAAACAGTGGAGAAGAACAGTGTGGGCTTGTAGCATTTTTGGTGCAGCTTGTTTGCTGGCAGGGTTGGGTATTCTGTTTTCGAATTATTTGCAGGCTATGTTGTTACAGCCACTCGCTACCACCGTCATGGCAGAGGAGAGCGTGGAGGAGGCTTCACATCTGAGTCCAACTGAAGATCACTCCTCACAGACGCAACTATTGCAAAGTATTCGTGCTTCCGGTATAAGCAGGAAGACCCGTCTATTAACCACCTACGTGTGTGGTACGGAAACACTTTCCTTGGGAACACTAAGTTCACAGCAGCTAGAGACCTTACTGAAGCAACATCCCGATTGGAAGGGACGACTTAATACCAAAGGAGAGGTGTGGCTGGAGCGCAGGGTGGAAGACTTGTCAGAGTCATGCAAAGAGCGTGGATACATGGGTTTGAGCACTGACGGCCAGCTTACATTGTATGAAGGGCTACCTAAAAGAGAAAAAGTTATCCGCACTTTTTTTCAATTGGATGTGGGTTCCATGGAGACGGCCTTGCCAGAAGGGGTGTATAAACAACTTCAGCAGGGGATCCGTGTACAGGATATAAATGAGTATAACAGTGTAATCTCCACTTTTAGTGACTTTGCCGTGGAGCGAACACAAAGGGTATTAAAGCAGCACTATTGATTACAACTACGGAGACGTTAGGCATTGCCGATGAGGTGAGGCTTGAAGCGTCTCTTTTTATGTTTTTACTCACGTTTAAATTTTTTCCTCTATTAGATACAAAGTTTTGTTATAATGAAAAGAACGACACATATGTTCGCTTTATATGGTATTTGGCCATGATTATATTAAGGATAACGTCTGGCTATTGTTTAGTTACGCCATGTTTGAGCGATAGGGGAGAGATTTTTTTGCGTTTTTTAGGAATTGATCCGGGCATTGCCATTGTGGGCTTCGGATTTGTAGACAAGATTGGCAGCAAGGTGGTTCCTGTACAGTATGGCTGCATCCAGACGGAGGCCCATACACCGGAAGAAGAAAGGCTGCTTCATGTGTATGAAGGCATGTTGCAATTAATAGATAAATATAAGCCTGATGCAGTAGCACTGGAAAAGCTCTTTTTTAATCGCAACGTTACAACCGCTATGTCTGTAAGTCAGGCACGTGGGGTGCTGGTACTAGCTGCAAAACAACGTAATTTGCCTATAGGTGAATACACGCCGATGCAGGTAAAGCAGGCTATTGTAGGGTATGGTAAGGCTGAGAAAAAACAGGTACAAGAAATGGTCAGAATGTTTCTAAAGCTTCAAGTTGTGCCCAAACCGGACGATGTAGCGGATGCTTTGGCGGTGGCTATTTGTCATGCGCATTCTTATGGACTAAATTCAAAATTAAATGAGGTATTGCGAAAATGATAGATTTCTTGCGTGGTTCTGTAGCCCATTTGGAAAATGAATATGTCGTTTTAGATGTACAGGGTGTAGGGTACCGGGTATTTTGTCCGAATCCTTACGCGTTCGCCAAAACAGAAGGTCCAGTGGTTATTTACATTCACCATCATGTAAGGGAAGATGCTATTTTACTGTTCGGTTTTGCGACCCGTGATGAGCAGCAGCTGTTCCGTAAACTGATTGATGTATCTGGTATTGGACCGCGTGTTGCGCTTGGTATTTTAGGAGGGGGTACGCCTGCTCATGTGGTAACGGCGATTTATCAGGAGAATATCACATTTCTCACCAAGTTACCGGGGATCGGTAAAAAGACGGCACAACGTATGATTCTGGATTTGAAAGATAAGCTCGACGGTATTGGCTCGTTGGGGATGGCAACCGGATTGTTTGCTGAGCCTGTCGTAGAAGAAGGCGAAGGTTCATATTGGGGCGAGGCCCGTGAGGCGCTCAAGGCGCTGGGTTACACTGATGCTGAGTTGGATAAGGTATGGAGCAGAATGAAGAAAGATGCGAAACCTGATGAATCTGCTGATATTTTGATGAAGCGGGCTTTGCAACTGTTGTTTGCCGGATAGGACGCTGATGTCCGTTAACAAATGTCTGGTGAAAAGAGGAGCGATGGAATATGGATGACCGGATTATTTCCGCCAATTTGATGATGGAAGACCAGACGGCGGAGCTAAGCCTTCGCCCCCGTTATCTAAATGAATATATCGGGCAAAATCAGGTTAAGGAAAATCTGAAAGTATATATTGAAGCGGCCAAAATGCGTAAAGAAGCGTTGGACCATGTGCTGTTGTACGGACCGCCGGGGTTGGGTAAAACAACTCTTGCTAACATTATCGCCAATGAGTTGGGGGTTAATCTGCGTACAACTTCAGGTCCTGCAATTGAAAGACCGGGAGATTTGGCAGCGTTGCTGACCAATCTTCAAGAGGGTGATGTTTTGTTCATTGATGAGATTCATCGCCTTCATCGTACGGTGGAAGAAGTCATGTATCCTGCGATGGAAGATTTTGCGCTGGACATTATGATTGGTAAAGGCCCGAGTGCACGCTCGGTCCGTCTGGATTTGCCACCCTTTACCCTTATAGGGGCCACTACGCGCGCTGGGCTGCTCTCTGCGCCATTGCGTGACCGGTTTGGTGTTATTAGTCGTTTAGAGTTTTATACGACAGACGAGCTGGCTTACATCGTGTCCAGGAACGCGGATATTATGGAGATTGAAATTGTCGGGGATGCGGCGGAGGAAATCGCATTGCGTTCACGGGGGACACCGCGTATTGCCAACCGACTGTTAAAAAGGGTGCGTGATTTTGCCCAGGTTGCCGGAGACGGTATTATTCATTCTGAGTTAGCTGCAGAGGCGCTAAAGAGGCTTCAAATAGATCCACTCGGGCTTGATGAAATTGATCATAAAATGCTTAAGGCCATGATTCATTCATTCCGAGGCGGGCCCGTAGGATTGGACACAATTGCTGCAACTATTGGTGAAGAGAGTCAGACAATTGAGGATGTGTATGAACCCTATTTGTTACAAATTGGTCTTTTACAAAGAACACCTCGGGGACGAACAGTGACTCCGGCGGCATATGCCCACCTTGGAATCCCAATGCCAACGGATCCACGGTGATTAGGAAACATCATGCACTTTTAAAAAAATCATTGCATGGTTATACGCAAGTATGGTGAATACGATATCGGCTGACGGATGATTGAGGGAAGTGAGAGTGTAAGTAAGATTCGAGCGGGTTCATATTTTGGTTTATTCCGTCGATGTATTTAAAGGGACAGACAAGGGTCGAGATCCCGATAAATTACGCAATATAAGTGCTAGACAGCTAGATTGGGGGAGCCAGAAATGAGTGGAGAAGCATTTAACCGAAAAAGTATTTTCGGTGCATGGATGGGCCGGGCCAAACGAGCAGCAGCGATTATGGTATTAGCTACAGTGTGCATACCTTGGTCTTCGGGCGTTCACGCTGCTGCCGCCCAAGAGGATATTCGTGTAGTGATTTTTGCGGATCTAGGTAGCAAATATAAAGCGACAGTTCCCACTGTAACCTTGAAATCATCAGGAGGTCTGAGTGTTGGACAGAACAGTGGAGGTAGTTTTCAAACTTGGATGGGACTGCCAGACAGTACGGCTCGTTTTAGTGTAGACAGCTATCGGGTGAAGGTACTTGAAGGAAATGAAGCAGCGGCGATAAAAGCGGCCCAAGCCCTGCAAAAGACTAATGATAAACCTACGGTTTTTATTGGTTCAAAAAATGGTAGCTCTGTGTATCAAGTGTACGCGGGAATATATGCTAGTGAACAGTCTGCGCAGGCTGCTGTACAGCGGATTTCCTCCGCAACCGGAGCGCAGCCCGAGGTTAAGGGAAACAAGCATTGGTCCACAGGAAGCTACGGAAGCGAGCAGGAAGCTAATCTCGTTCGAACGACAATTGCAGCGGCAGGCTTTGATGCTTTTACTGTGATTCAATCAAGAGGCCAGTATGCTGTATGGGTTGGAGAAGAAAGTAATGACAGCAAGCTGTCGGCTTTGAAAACAGAGCTGGAGAGCAAGCAACCAAGACTCACGCTGTCTAAAGTTAATGCTACTCAAACCGGCCTCATTATAAGACAGGAAGCAGGAGTCACGACCGGCTCGCAGGTGATGTCTCATTACATGCTAAGTGGTTCTGATAATAGCAAGGTAATTGTCAACGGCGGTAATAATGGAATACAAGTGATGGAAAGATCACAGCGTACATATCGCGGCGAGATGGAGATTGGCATGACGTCAGGCCAGCTGGCGCTTGTGAACGAAGTTCCTTTGGAGCAGTATTTGTATTCCGTGGTAGGAGCAGAGGTCTATTCCTCATGGCCAGATGAAGCACTCAAGGCTCAAGCGGTAGCGGCTCGTAGCTACGCGCTTGCCCAAGGCAATCGGTTTCAGATCGGCAATGTAGTAGATGGTACGTTAAGCCAGGCTTACAACGGTAAGAGCTCGGAACATGCCAATGTCAATGAGGCTGTAGATGCAACAGCTGGTGAAGTCATTAAAAGTGGCGGCAAAGTGGTCGAAGCTGTATTTTCATCTAATGCGGGCGGTGTGACAGCAGATGCTTCCGAGGTGTGGAACAGTGGTGGCGAAGCCTTTGCCAGCGTAGACAGCTCGGGGGATGCTTCGGCACAAAAAGGAGCACAGGAATGGTATCATGTACTTCTCTCCAGTGGCAAGACAGGTTATATTCGTGAGGATAATGCTAAAGAACTGGAGGGTGTCACAGAAGCGGGGTTAGACAAAATCACCGTCACTGCGGAAAATACAAATGTGCGTCCTATTCCCCAAATCCAATCGACAGTTACACCAATAGCCAAGGCGCAGCCGGGTGAAGAGATAATTGTATTGGAAAAGGTGCCTCAGTCCGGAGACTATGCATGGGTGCGGGGGCCCTTTACGTCAGCTCAGCTTGCTAAATCCCTGCAAGGGAAAGTCACGGGCACAGTGCCTTCCTCTATTAATCACCTCGATGTCACCAAACGTGGTCCATCAGGGCGAGTGTTGGAGGTTGAAGCGAACGGATCCCCTTTGAAAGTGAAATATCCGGATATGTTTCGCTCAGCGATGGGCGGACTCCCGAGCACACTGTTTGATATTGCGAGTACCGGAAGTTATACTGTATTAGGCGCTGATGGGGCTACTTCTCATGTAAGTGGTACACAAGGCACTCAAATTCTGTCCGCATCTGGCAGCAGTACTTCAAGTGGTAACGGGGTGATCGTCATGAATGAAGATCGTCATGCACGAGTCATTGACAAAACACAAAGCTTTATTTTTACAGGTAAAGGAAATGGTCATGGTTTGGGCTTATCCCAATGGGGTGCCAACGGTTTGGCCGAGCAGGGGTATGATTACAAGAAAATTTTGCAACACTATTACAAAAATGTGGATATAGTTAAGGACTGACCAATATATGAACGTAAACGACTATGATTTTGAACTGCCTGAAACATTAATTGCACAGACACCTTTGCTTGATCGGAGTGCTTCCAGATTACTGACGTTAAACAAAAATAACGGTGAAGTGGGTCATCATACGTTTTCGGATATTGTGCAGTATCTTCAACCAGGGGATACGCTGGTGTTAAACGATACGAGAGTGATTCCTGCACGCTTGTTCGGCATCAAGGAAGACACGGGAGCTAAGGCTGAGGTTTTACTGCTTAAGCAACTGCAAGGGGACCGATGGGAAGCATTGGTGAAACCCGGTAAAAAGCTGAAAAAGGGTGCTGTTATCGTTTTCGGTGATGAGCTTAAAGCAGTAATTGAGGAAGAAGGAGATATGGGCGGAAGGGTACTTTCATTTTCATATGACGGTATTTTCCAGGAGATCTTGGACCGTCTGGGGCAGATGCCGCTTCCGCCGTATATCAAGGAACAACTGGATGACCGCGAGCGTTATCAGACAGTTTATGCTCGGCATGAAGGTTCTGCTGCGGCTCCAACGGCAGGGCTGCACTTTACAGAAGAATTGCTGGACCAGATTAAAAAGAAGGGCGTTACCGTTGCCTTTATCACACTTCATGTTGGCTTAGGGACGTTCAGACCGATGTCTGTGGATACGATTGAAGAACATGTGATGCATGAAGAATACTATTCATTGTCACAGGAAACAGCGGATGTACTCAATGAAACCAAGGCGCGAGGCGGAAGAGTCGTGGCGGTGGGGACGACCAGTTGCCGGACGCTGGAAACGGTGGGCAATAAATTCCTAGATGGAGTATTAGAGGCCAGTAGTGGCTGGACACAGATTTTTATTTATCCAGGCTATGAATTCCGTGTGGTGGATGCGATGATTACGAATTTTCATTTGCCTAAATCCACCTTGGTTATGCTGGTCAGTGCACTGGCGCGCAGGGAGAATATTATGCATGCTTACCAGGAGGCGATTGACCGACAATATCGGTTTTTCAGCTTCGGGGACGCAATGTTCATTTATTAATTAAGGATGGTAGAGAAAATATGGCACCAGCAATAAGATACGAACATATTAAAACCTGCAAGCAATCGGGAGCCCGTCTTGGGCGTGTACACACACCTCATGGAGTTATTGAGACACCAACCTTTATGCCTGTGGGAACTCAAGCTACTGTTAAAACGATGAGTCCTGAGGAACTGAAAGCGATGGATGCTCAAATTATTTTGAGTAACACGTACCATTTGTTTCTTCGTCCCGGCCACGATATTATTCGTGAAGCGGGTGGACTGCACAAGTTTATGAATTGGGATCGCCCTATTTTAACGGACAGCGGTGGATTCCAGGTGTTTTCCTTAAGTGAAATGCGCAAGATTTCAGAGGAGGGTGTTCATTTTCGCTCTCATTTAAATGGAGATAAGAAGTTTCTTTCGCCTGAAGTGGCGATGGAAATACAAAACTCGCTTGGCTCAGATATTATGATGGCCTTCGATGAATGCCCGCCATTTCCGGCTGAATATGAGTATGTGAAAAAGTCACTGGAACGTACCAGCCGTTGGGCTGAGCGTTGTTTGGAGGCACACGCGCGTCCTCATGATCAAGGGCTGTTTGCCATTGTACAAGGAGGCATGCATGAAGATCTGCGTAAGCAAAGCGCTGCGGATTTGACTTCCATGGATTTCCCGGGGTATGCTATTGGTGGACTGAGCGTAGGTGAACCGAAACATTTGATGTATGAAGTGCTAGATTACACGCTGCCTCTGCTTCCCACCAACAAGCCAAGATATTTGATGGGCGTAGGTTCTCCAGATGCCTTGATTGAAGGGGCTATCCGTGGTGTGGATATGTTTGATTGTGTACTTCCAACGCGAATTGCTCGCAACGGGACAACGATGACCAGCCAAGGTCGTCTAGTCGTTCGCAATGCCCAATATGCAAGCGATTTTGGCCCGCTCGATCCCGCTTGTGATTGTTATACCTGTCGCAATTATTCACGTGCTTACTTGCGACATTTGATTAAAGCGGATGAAACCTTCGGGCTCCGACTGACAACGTATCATAACTTGCATTTCTTAATACAATTGATGCGTAATGTCAGACAAGCGATTATGGATGACAGGCTGCTTGATTTCCGAGATGAATTTTTTGAGCAGTACGGTCTTCATGATAATGATAAAGGCTTTTAAGTTTTAGGGAGAGTATACGAAAGGGGGATTTAACATGTTTCATTTTGCTACAGCCGCTGCTGCACCCGGTGGAACTGGCGGACTTTTTCAAATGATCTGGCCACTGGCTCTGATGTTTGTAATCTTCTATTTCTTGCTGATTCGCCCGAATCAGAAAAAACAAAAGCAGCGTCAAACGATGCTTCAAGCTTTGAAAAAGGGAGATAAAGTAATTACGATCGGAGGTCTTCACGGTACAATTGTGGAGATTACGGATGATGTAGTAGTTTTGCGTGTGAATGATGTCACGAAGCTGACCTTTGACCGCAGTGCAATTAGTAATGCGATTGCAAAAGACACGGCATCTGAGGAAGTTGTTTCCAAATCGTAAAATACTTCTGACCGTTATGCAAAAACCGAGCCTTTGAGGAGGCTCGGTTTTTTTGTGTTGTTTTATTACATGGATACAAACATTTTGATTACTTGCTGAGATTAATGCCAAACATCCCACCACCTGCACCTATGACAAACGCGAAACCTAAGTGTAACAGGTCCTTGCCGTTCATGCCCGCATCCAATGCCAGAAAACCGACCAGCAAAACGATTAGTCCATACAGGATGCCTGTAATACCGCCTTGATACCAGCCTTTGTTTGTGGATCTTTTACCGGCGACGAAGCCGCCAGATAGCATGGCGAATGCGTGGACGATGTACGTATACAATGATAAGTCCTGTTCCTGCATCTGTGTCAGCCACAAGAGTAGTGAAAGAATCAATGCGCCAAGCAGCATCCATGCAAAAGCATAAAATAAGCCGGATAAAATGGGATGGGCCAGACGAAACGAACACCAGCGGCGAATGAGCTCCATTGATAATTCCTCCTGTACCAAGGTTTGAACTATTATCATTCTATGGCCAAGCCTCCCTGCTTAGTACCAAGTCGCAAGCAGTCTTTCTCTTTATTTCAATAATTTAGCCTTTTGTTTTTTGTATGAGCCAAGTGAGGAACGGTCAGAATACGTGTACAATGAACGACTAATGTCTTATTGCAAGTACAGGGGAGGAGGCGAACATATTGAGTCACGATATTTTTGCTCATATTTTTCGGACGCTGCTCATGTATTTTATTGTATATCTGGTGATGCGCTTGATGGGTAAAAGGGAGATCGGCAAATTGTCTGTTTTCGATCTCGTCATATCGATTATGATTGCAGAAATTGCTGTATTCAGCCTGGAGGATATAAAACGTCCACTTTATGAAGGGCTGATTCCTTTAGGAGTGCTGTTAATTTTGCAAATCGGGATTTCATTTTTCAGTCTGAAAAGTCGGCGACTGCGCTTACTATTTGATGGTAGGCCCAGTGTATTGTACTCCAATGGACAATTAAACAAGGACGAAATGGTGAAACAACGTTACAATTTAGATGACTTGCTGTTACAACTTCGTGAACAAAATATAGAAAGTCTGGACGAAGTCGAATATGTTATTTTGGAAACGACAGGTAAGCTAACGGTTATAGGTAAGGATGATAACGATGGAGTGGAACACGGAAAAATGAAGCAAGAATTAAACGGAACAGATTTGATAAACAAAGAGCAACAGGTGAATAAAGTCCATCCTTCTCCACAAATCGGTGGAAAGTTTAGATATGAGGGACTGCCTATTCCATTAATCATGGATGGCAAGGTGCTGGATCGAAATTTGGAACGGATGGATATGAACCGTTTTTGGCTTAAAAATCAGATTCAAGCGAAGGGACACAAAGATTTTAAGGATGTTTTTTTATGCTCGGTTAACCATAGAGGTGATGTGTATATTACACCACCGGCCTATGGAAAATCTTCGGATTAGATTTCTTATGCTTTAAACCATCTTCTCAGGATTGGAATACGTGTAAGGTTGTCCCAATCAATCATCTTGATCAAGGTCATTAGGAAAAGGTACAGTATAATTCCCAAGCCTGCGGCAAAAATAAACTGAAGCCACATTTGGTTGAACATCGTTAGATGTCTGTAGGTATATAATACTGCTGCTGCCATGATGATCATACCTATCCCGGTCTTCCAGAAATCGAGCAAACGTACGCGGAAGCGAAGCAGTCTGCTGACACTGAAGCCATGAAGGAGTGTAACAATGGCACTGTTAATACAAATGGCGATGACAGCTCCGTAGATACCGTACTGAGGTTGGGAAGCAAGCCAGACGATTAGCGCAATTTTGATAACGGCTCCGATAAAGGTATTTAATAAGGCACTTCCAGGACGGTCTAATGCCTGAAGTGCTGCCTGAAGCGGGGCCTGAATGTACATAAAAAGAGCAAAAGGTGCCATGAGCTTAAGCATGCCTGCAATATCGCCATTATTATAGAGTAGCAGACACAGAGGTTCTGCCAAAACATACATGATTACGGCAAATGGGGCTCCTGCAACCAAAGCGAGCCGAAGCGATTGATGTAGACGTTTGTGAATGGCTGTAATATGCCCCTTGGCTGCTGCTTCGGATAACGAAGGAACGAGTGAAACTGCTAGCGAACTGGTAAGAACTCCAGGTAGTAATAATACAGGAATGACCATGCCCTGCATGGCTCCATATTGTGCGGTTGCCACGCCAGTTGCTATGCCTGCTACGGCGAGGCTACGCATGCACAAGATAGATTCGAGCAAATAGGATAAGGAACCAACAAGCCTTCCAGCAGTAACGGGAACGGATATAGACATAAGACGTGACAAAACGGATGATTGCTCGGGTTGAACCTCAGAGGAGGGGATAGGCGACTTCGGCTGAAGGATGCGATCTTTTCGATGGTTACACACGTATTGCCATAGCAGCACAAGCATGCCAATGAATTCGCCCGCCAGAGCACCGAGCATGGCACCTGCAGCAGCGTAGGCTACCCCATGGGGAAGTAACAAGTAAGCAAACCAAATGACACAAAAAATGCGCATAACGGTCTCCGCAATGGAGGAGGTGGCGGAAGGAATCATATTTTGCTTTCCCTGAAAATAGCCCCTATAAGCTGAGGAAACCGCTACAATGACAATCATTGGGCTCATGCTCACGAATGTATAATACACGCGGCTGTCGGTCAGGAGATGGCTTGTGATCCAAGGCGCGAACACAAGACAGAGCACCATGGCGATTAGACTGAGTGTGATGGTGAAGCGCAGGCTGGTGTGCAAAATACGCCGCGACATTTCGGGCTGTCCCGCCGTTTCTGCTTCGGCTACAAGCTTGGCTACCGCAAGAGGGATACCCCCTGTAATAAGCGTCACCAGAACGATAAAAAAGGGATACCCCTGTTGGTACAAGCCAACTCCTTCGGGGCCGATGATACGCGGGAGTGCGATTCGGGGAATAAAACCTAGTATCCGGTTGATAATTCCTGCTGCCAATAAAATAATTGCTCCATGGATGAATGTCTGCTTTTTCAATCGCAACTCCCTCTTCCCCAAAATGTAATTCTGCGTCTATACATTACTTTAGAAGATATGCTGGACCTGTCCATCTTCATGACAAGCTTTTCCGTTCAGAAACAAAGTGATTTAGACAACAAGAGGGAGAGTGGTGAATTCTGCTATTGACGAGCGAAATGAATGCATATATTGTTGATTTAAGGCTATTTTCAACGAAAAGAAGGGTTTTCCAGGATCAGGACAGAAATGTTCTACAAAGCAGTCAATAACCCCGCTAATTGCTGATCTGCGGAACCGGTAGTCGCTGGGAGGAGGAACGGCCATCGTGGGTATGGAAGAGCTGGATGAGCAGGATTGGGATGACGCAATTGAGATGCTCTGTCAAAGTAAGGCGGACGAGTTGATTCTCGTAGGCTATGAGCATGTCACAAGTAAGGACGTGTGGAATTGCGTCAGTCATAAATATGAAAAGGAGGGTATCCCTCCGCTGCACAAGCTCGTTAACGATATACTTTCCCTTAAAGCGACGAGCTTTATGAACTATTTGACTATGTCCGCATTACGGGGCTCCACTTTCGAATAGAAGGGGGTCTTTTTTTGCGTTCAAATTGACTGCTTTTTGAGGGGTAGCTATAATAGGAATATTGAGAATGAAAGGGGAACATGGGACGGAATGAAGAGAATTCTAAGTTTCATCGTGGTCGTGCTCATAACTACTGGTGTTATGATCGGGACAAGCCCGGGCCTACTGAACAGTTTAAAATTAGGCCTCGATTTAAAGGGAGGCTTTGAAATTTTATATGAAGCCCAGCCTTTGGAAGCCGGGCAGAGTGTAACCAGACAGTCTCTTATACAAACAGCTCAAAGTCTGGAGAGACGGATTAATGCGCTCGGTACGACTGAGCCAGAAGTAACAACAGAGGGGAGCAACCGTATTCGCGTGCGGCTTGCTGGTGTCACTAATGAGGCAGAAGTCCGCTCCATGCTGAAAAAACCTGCAGAATTAACGTTCCGCAGTGCAACGGCAGCAGATGCTAAAAAGCCAGGCCAATACAGCAAAATTGAGCTCCGCGGTAATGATTTTGTGGAGAATGGTGCTGTTGTCGGCTTTGACCAGCTGAACCAACCTGAGATTAGTATCAAAGTGAAGGACAAAGCTAAATTTGCAGAAATCACAAAGCGACTTCTGAATAAAGAATTAGCTATTTTCCTGGATCAGGAATTGCTGTCTGCACCTACAGTACGTGGGGAATTAACGGACGGTAGCGCGTCAATCACAGGTAGCTACACTCGTGATGAAGCGAATAAACTGGCGGATACGATTAATTTGGGTGCCCTTCCGCTCAAACTGACGGAAAAATATTCTCAGAGTGTAGGTGCTACGCTGGGTCAATTGTCACTAGATCAGACGATTCGTGCTGGGTTGATCGGCTCGATCATTATTCTGGTATTTATGATTGCGATGTTCCGTGTACCGGGATTAGTGGCCAGTTTCTGTCTCATCGTTCATACTTGGCTGGTGCTTGCGATCTTCTACTTGGGTGGATTCGTACTCACACTCCCAGGTATCGCAGCCTTCGTGCTCGGGATCGGGATGGCAGTCGATGCCAATATTATTACGTATGAACGGATTAAAGAAGAAATTAAGACGGGCAAAACGATTCGTTCTTCCGTTATCGCAGGTAGTAAGGCTTCGTTCCGTACCGTTATGGATGCCAATATTACGACAATTATAGCGGCAGCGGTTATGTTTGGTCTCGGAACAGGCTCCGTTAGAGGTTTCGCTCTGGTGCTCATCGTTGATATTGTCACCAGTATCTTGACGAATATCTTCTTCTCCCGCTTCTTGCTCAATCTGCTGGTTAAAGCGGATGCTGTGAAGAAGCCCAAGTATTTTGGTGTGAAGGAGAGTGATATTAGTGCGCTTTAATTGGGACTATAAATATATCAAGATGAGCAAGTGGTTTTACACGTTCTCGATTATTATCACACTGCTTGGTATTCTGAGCTTGTCGATATTCGGCTTGAATTACGGGGTAGACTTTCGTTCCGGTTCCAATGTGGATGTCAATTTGACTAAAGTCGTTACACAGAAACAGATCCAAACTTTGCTGGACAAGCAGAAGATCGGTAAAGAGGTGGATTATACACCGGGGAAAGAGCGTTTCGGCATTCGCTTCTCACAGGTTTTGACGGATCAGCAAGTGAATGACTTTAAGACTTCCTTTAATAAAGAGCTTGATCCAAAGGCTTCCTTTGAGGTCAATACAGTAGATACGGAAATGGCACAAGAACTGGAGCGGAATGCAATATGGGCGATATTGCTAGCATGTGTAGCCATCGCAGTCTATATTTCAATCCGGTTTGAATGGCGGTTTGCCATTGCAGCCATCGTTTCGTTGTTGCATGATGCCTTCCTCGTTATCAGTATTTTCTCGATTTTCCGTCTTGAGGTGGATTTGACCTTTATTACGGCAATTCTGACGATTGTCGGTTTCTCCATTAATGATACCGTCGTTATTTTTGACCGTATTCGGGAAAATCTACGATTTGCGAAGAAGAAGTCCAGAGACGACTTAGAACAGGTAGTTGATCACAGTATTGCGCAGACAATGACTCGTTCACTTGCAACCGTGTTTACGGTGTTTATTGCCTCCTTATGTTTGTTCATATTTGGCGGCGAATCGATCCGTATGTTCTCCCTTGCGATGGTCATTGGTTTGTTGTTTGGTGCTTATTCTTCCATTTTCATTGCCAGTCCGCTGTGGGTGGCTTTGAAAGGAAAACAAAAATCTCCGACAGCTGGCGGGAGCGCGGCCAAAACTGCAAAGTCTTAAGTTACGCAAATACCAGTAGTATAAATTAAAGAGAAAGCCGCGTCTGCTTGGGCGCGGTTTTCTAAGGTTTTGAGATTTACCTTGAGTAAGGCACAGTAGTGGACACTTAAATGTGAATGGTTTTTGTTTTTTAGAAATTCGGTTATTTTAGAATGGAGCTTTATTGGGAAAGGGTTAGTTCAGGATTGAGGGGGAAACGTTGTGAATAGCGAACGCAGCCGATCATTAGAAACTGCGGCGTTGAGCGGTATTGTAGGTAATCTCGCGCTGGCTGTTCTAAAGGGAACCGTCGGTTATGCGGTGAACAGCAAGGCGTTGTTGGGGGATGCACTGCACACGGCTGCGGATAGTGCTTCCCGTTTGCAGGAGCTTCTGTTTTCCAAGGGTGCTACAGGGCACGGAATGCTGGCACGGTTGCGGAACGGTGAAAAAGTTCGGACGGTCATATCTGTGGTGCTGGCCATTTTAGTGCTGATGAGCGGTCTTCAGCTAGCTATGTCGGCGGTTCGTTCATTAAGCAGTTCGGAACCGCAGGCTCCCGGTCTGTATGCATTAATTACCGTATTTATTGCGTTGGTGTTGAGAGAAGCGCTATTTCAGTTTCAATATCGCTACTCGATTAAACATGGTCATAAAGCGGAAGCAGATCGTTACGCTAACCATGAACGTTACTCGCTGTATGCATCGTTGATTGCATTGATCGGCATGATCGGTGCAATGACTGGCGAAGCAATGGAATGGCCTGCATTATTATATCTTGATCCAACCGCAGCTTTGCTGGTAGCCTGTCTGGTGCTGCGTAAAGGATATTTGATGGTAATGAATACCGCTTACCAGGTTCCTGCACAGCCCTTGCAGGAGGAAGACTCCCGACGCTTTATGGAGACGATTCAACGGGTGTATGGTATTGTAACGGTTGAACACTTACATGCCCAGGAAACAGGCCATTTCATAACGGTGGATGTAACGATAAGTGTGAACCCGCGGATTACGGTACAGGAAGCGCAGGAAATCGCCGATCGAGCAAAAAATTTACTGTTAGCCCGTTTTCCACAGGTGACCCATGTACAAATGCAGTTCATTTCTTATCAAGCCGGGTATCCTTACAAATCCAATCATGAACTGCCAGATAATGATGTGTCGTCTTTGCTTCAATAGGGCAGGACGACTATGAAAGAAAGGTGAATAGGATTGCTTCATTCGCAGTACAGATGGAAGACCCCAGAGGCTAACCTGGAAGCGGCTCAGCTGTTGACAGAAGAACTGGGGATTTCACCATTGTTGTCCCGGCTTTTAGTGAACCGGGGCGTCACTACCGCCGGGGAAGCAAACCGCTTTTTGTACGGAAGTGTGGACGATGTACACGACCCTTTTCTGCTTCTTGGTATGAAAGAGGCCGTGCCGAGAATTCGCCGGGCTCTGGAACGTGGCGAGCATATATTAATCTATGGCGATTATGATGCAGACGGCGTATCCAGTACATCATTGATGATTCAGCTCATGCGATTTCTGAAGGCTTCTTATGATATTTATATTCCCCATCGTTCTAATGAGGGATATGGTCTGCATAACCATGCCCTTGATTGGGCTCATCAGCAGGGAGTTACACTGGTCATTACGGTAGATACGGGAATTAGTGCAGTAGAACAAATTGCTTATGCAACTTCCTTGGGGATAGATGTTATTGTGACGGATCATCATGAGCCGCCTGCTGTACTTCCCGAGGCATATACTTTGATTAATCCGAAGCTACCCGGTTGCCCATACCCATTTAAAGGTCTTGCAGGTGTTGGTGTTGCCCTGAAGCTCGCTCAGGCGTTGTTGGGTGAGGTGCCGGAGGAATGGTTTGAAATCGCCGCTATCGGCACGGTAGCCGATCTGATGCCACTACATGGTGAAAATCGGACGATGGTACGCAGAGGGATTCAATCCATGAGAAACTCTGCATTTCCGGGTATTCGTGCGTTGCTCCATGTAGCGAGCGTGGATATATCTACAGTGACTTCAGTCAACATCGCATTTGCATTGGCTCCGCGGATTAATGCCAGCGGGCGCCTGGATCATGCGGGACGAGCAGTTTCTCTGCTGACGACAGAAAAAGAGGAAGAAGCAGACCAACTTGCGCATGCGCTGGACCTGCTCAATCGTGAGCGTCAACAGGTGGTCGAACGTATTGTGGAGCAAGCCGAGCAGCAATTGGCATCCAAACTGAATGGAGGCAAGCTACCATCAGTTATTGTGTTGGCTGGTGAAGGCTGGAATGTCGGCGTTGTCGGAATTGTGGCATCCAAGCTATTGGATCGTTATTATCGACCGACTATTATTCTTGGTATAGATGCTGAGACAGGCACATGCAAAGGTTCTGCCCGTTCTATTCCTGCATTGGATATTTACAGTGCCCTTACGGACAGCCATGAGCTTATGGAGCATTTTGGGGGTCATCCTTCGGCTGCGGGTATGACGCTGTCCCGTGACAATCTGGAATTGTTTGAAGAGCAGCTGAACCACTATGCGGGTTCCATTCTGACACCAGAAGATCTCATTCCTGTAGCTGAAGCTGATATGGTCTGTCGTTTGGACGAGGTATCTTTGCAAGTGGTTGAAGAACTGGAGTTGCTTCAGCCTTTTGGTATGGGGAATCCTTCTCCACGATTCGTATTACAGGGACTGCAATTGCGCGAGGCTCGTAAAATGGGACGTGAGAAAAATCATGTGAAGCTCTTGCTGGAGCAGAACGGTTTATCGCTGGACGCGATTGCCTTCCGTCGTGGCGATTTGGCTGATTTTTTACAGCAACAAACGGAGATAGATCTGCTGGGTGAATTGTCAATTAACGAATGGAACGGTAAAAGGTCTCTCCAGCTAATGATGCAGGACATTCGAGTGCAGGCGCCGCAAATTTTTGATTATCGTGGAGTGTCGGACCCTTTTGCCGAATTAGAGCGGGGACTCAAGATCTTTCATCCACGCATAGAGGAAAGAAAGAAAGACGTTGCGGTGTTGATCCACCCGTCATCTAGGCTTCGTCCCTCGGGCTCCGTGGATGCTGAATCCTTATGGTTGTACGATAAAGATGGCAGCGTTATTCCCAGTGATGGTCAAAGAGATGCACAGCACTCTGTGAAGTCGCTGTTCGTACTGGAGCCGCCGGATACACCGGATCAGTTTCAGGCATTATGGTCTACCTTTGAGAATGTAGAGAACGTATTTCTCCTTCATTCGGTCAGTGAGCGTGGCGGTCGACTCGTAAGCCCCGACAGAGAGCTGTTCAAGCGTATTTACGTTGTGCTTTCCCGAATGGGGACACAGCCTATTGATGAAAAGGCAATGCTGCCTGCTCTTAGCCGACAGTGTTCCTGTTCAGTACGTATGTTATCCAAAGTATTGGACATCTTCGAAGAACTTGAGTTTATGACGCGTACAGATGGTCAATTCTGTTTTGTATCCAATCCGCCTAAGCGGGATTTAACCGCTTCTCCACGCTATCAGGAATTGTATAATATGGCTGAGATGGAGAAGTACTTGTTGGATGCGGACACTACCCAGATGACGAGCTGGATTATGTCGCTTATGAAGGGTGCGTCTTGAGATACTATTTCGCAATTTATGTTGTAAAATGTATATACTAATTTGAAGTTTACAGTAGGAGGAACTAAGTTGGACTACAAAGAATATATTCGGGTGATTTCCGATTTTCCACAACCAGGGATTAGTTTTAAGGACATTACGACCCTGATGAAAAATGGTGAACTGTATCGCAAGGCTATCAACGATATGAAGGAACTGGTATCGGATTTGAAAATTGATTTGATTGCAGGGCCAGAAGCACGTGGGTTTGTTGTTGGTGCTCCTTTGGCTTATGCGCTTGGTGTTGGTTTTATTCCCATCCGTAAAAGTGGCAAGCTCCCTGGGGAAACCATTGAGGAAGCATACGGTTTGGAGTATGGTAAAGATACGCTGGCGATGCATAAGGATGCTATAGAGCCAGGCCAAAATGTTCTTATTGCTGATGACCTGCTTGCTACAGGTGGAACTATTGCTACATCCGTGAACTTGGTACGCCAGCTTGGTGGTAATGTGGCAGGGGCTGCTTTTCTTATCGAGCTGTCTGACTTAAACGGTCGGGCGAAACTGACTGATGTAGATGTATTCACCCTGATTACGTATTAAGTATTTTGAAACCCGGGTTTCCCGGGAAATAATTATGTGCGGATCGCCTAAATAGTCCGATGGAACATCTCTTTAACTAAAGAGTTGCTCCATCGGACTATTTTGTTTAGAAGTGTTTTAAGTTTGGGCTTTGTTTGATAGTCCTAAACCACCAACCACTTTGTGGGGATAGGTATGAAAAAAAATTAAAAATGTCGATGAACAATAAAAAAAGGAGCAGAGGTGGTTGTAAGGAGCATAGTGGTCATACTGATTTCAATCAGTTTTTGTTTTATTTTTTGCTAAGCAGAAGCTAGATACGGAAATAAGTCAAAAATGCTGCTCGTTGCTTATCGAGGGTTAAAGCGGTTATTGCAACTAACTTGGATGGGGTGCTCTGGAGATGGATGAAGGGGTATCTATTTTAAAAAGGCTGTGCATAAAAAAACGCCGACACCATGGGAGACGGATCCTTACACGCTTATCTTAACAGCTCAAGCGTATTGATCCGTGACTCATGGAGCGGCGTTTTAAAGTTTAAAAACAGATATCAATCTGGTGTTTTCTCGGTTAGAGGTTCCTGCGATTTATCGTTGGACCAGCCGAGCACGTCAACCAGCTTGAAGAACAAGCTGAGGATGATGCCGATGATTGTAGCCAATGCCATACCTTTCAAGGTTACAGCGCCCCAAGTGAGCGTAGTACCGCTGATTCCGACAACAAGCACGATGGTCGCAAGCAGCATGTTGGTTGGCTTGGCGAAATCCACCTTTTGCTCAACGAAGATTCTTAGACCGGAGGCAGCGATGACGCCGAATAATAGTAAGGATACGCCGCCCATAACTGGAGCTGGAATATTAGAAACAATCGCTGAGAACGTGCCTGAGAAGGACAGCAAGATGGCAATGACAGCCGCTCCGCCAATGACCCATACAGAGTACACTTTAGTTAATGCCATGACACCAATATTTTCACCATAAGTCGTATTAGGTGTAGAACCGACAAAACCGGAAATGACGGTGGAAATACCGTTACCCAGCAGTGAGCGATGGAGACCAGGATCTTTGGACAACTCGCGCCCGACAATGTTGCTAGTCACAAGTAAGTGACCAATATGCTCTACGATGACAACCAGAGCAACAGGAAGAATCGTCAGCATAGCAGAGGTATTAAAAACTGGAGTGGTAATTGCAGGATGTCCGAAAAAAGGAGCGTCTGCAATGGCCTGTGTATTGACCATGCCCATAAAATAAGCAAGCACATAGCCCACTACGATACCGATCAGAATATGAATGATTTTGGCAAACCCGCGAAACAACACCGCACCCAGAACAGTGACCCCGAGTGTAACGAGCGAAAGAGTAATCGTTTTGGGATCTGGAGACCAGGCTTTAGTAGGATCGGCATTGATAATGCCTGCCATGCCTGCTGCAACCGGAACCAGTTCTAGACCGATTAAGGCTACGATGGAGCCCATAACAGCTGGAGGAAAAACGACGTCCAGCCAACGGGTTCCGGCATATTTGATCACCAGTGCGACGAGGCAGAAAATAATACCTGTAACGATGAAAGCACCGAGAGCCATAGCATAGCCGTTGCCGCCGGGATTGTTTTTAAGCACAAGACTGACGGGAGCGATAAAAGCGAAGCTGGAGCCGAGATAGGCGGGAATTTTGCCGCGGCAGATCCATATGTACAACAATGTGCCAATACCGTTCATTAGCAAAATCATGCCAGGATCGACGCCGAAAATATTCGGCACCAGCACAGTGCTGCCAAACATGGCAAACAAATGCTGTACGCTGAGCAGGAACCCGGGTCCTGCCGGTAGCTTTTCATTAACTTGAATTTCGCGTTGCAACGCAGTTCACTCCTTAGTTCTTTCAATTATTCTTATATACATTAATTACTTTTCGTAATTTTTTCAATATAATTCGTTTCATTTCGTCAACAATCCTCATTTTACTTATCCATGTGTGACAGAATAATGCGACAATGCCAAACCTGTAATAGTTGACGTGCGACGTGCTAACCGTCATAATTGTAGGAAATCACTTTTAAAAGGGAACCTTTGCGCGACATTGATCGGCGGGTTCCATTTTGCATAGAAAGGACACGGAATAGAGCAGAATGGGGATAGAGCAATTACTTAAAAAGGCCGGGGCCTATACCAGAGAAGCAGATCTTATCCGCATCAGGGACGCCTATGATTTTGCCGAGCAGGCCCATTCCGGCCAGACTCGTAAGTCCGGTGAACCTTATATTCTGCATCCGCTTGCGGTTGCTGATATCGTCGTTAATATGCAGATGGATACCATCTCCATTATCGCCGCTCTTTTACATGACGTTGTGGAGGATACGACGGTGTCTTTGGCGCAGATTCGCGAGCATTTTGGCGATACATGTGCGATGCTTGTCGATGGTCTGACGAAGCTGGAGCGTATCCAGTTCCGTTCCAAGGAAGAACAACAGAACGAAAATTATCGGAAAATGTTTATTGCTATGGCGCAGGACATTCGTGTCATCGTCATTAAGTTAGCAGATCGTCTGCATAACATGCGTACCTTGAAATATCAGTCAGAGGAAAGCCAGCGTCGGATCGCTTATGAAACACTAGAGATTTTCTGTCCGGTTGCAAACCGACTGGGTATTTCAGCCATTAAATGGGAAATGGAAGATATTGCTTTACGCTATCTGAATCCTCAGCAGTATTATCGCATCGCTAATTTGATGCATAAAAAGCGGGCAGAGCGGGAGCAGTTTATTGATAATGTCATACAACGTATCAGAGAAAAGCTGGAAGAAATGGGTATTCAGGCTGACCTGTCCGGACGCCCTAAACATATTTACAGTGTGTTTAAAAAAATGACGACGAAGAACAAGCAATTCAATGAAATATATGATTTGCTGGCGATTCGAATTATTGTGGATAACATTAAAGACTGTTACGCCACACTGGGGATTATCCATACGTTGTGGAAGCCAATGCCGGGGCGGTTTAAAGATTATATCGCTATGCCTAAGGCCAATATGTATCAGTCCCTTCATACGACAGTAGTAGGTCCCAACGGGGAGCCTACCGAGGTACAAATTCGCACAGTGGATATGCACCGTACCGCTGAATTCGGGATTGCGGCCCATTGGGCCTATAAAGAAGGCAACGGAGCAAACAACACTAACTTTGAGGATAAAATCACCTTTTTTCGAGAAATTCTGGAGCTGCAAAATGAAGCGAAGGATGCGTCGGAATTTGTAGAATCGCTCAAAATGGACTTTTTCTCAGACCTTGTGTTTGTGTTTACTCCTAAGGGAGAGGTCATTGAGTTGCCGGCCGGATCCGTTCCCCTGGACTTTGCTTTCCGTATTCATACCGAAGTTGGCAATCGAACGATTGGCTCTAAGGTAAATGGAAGAATCGTACCTTTGGATTATCGACTTAAAACCGGTGATATTGTCGAAATTATGACGTCCAAGCATTCTTATGGACCTAGTCAGGACTGGCTCAAAATTGCTCAGTCCTCTCACGCGCGCAGTAAAATCAAACAATGGTTCAAGAAAGAAAAGCGTGAGGAGAATGTTGAAAAAGGCCGCGAAAATCTGGAACGTGAGCTAAGAAAACGTGATATCGAGCCATCGGTGTGGATGAGCGACGACAAGCTTCAGGAAGTGGCACAGAAGTTCTCTTTTAACGATTCCGAAGATATGCTGTCTGCGATTGGTTTTGGTGGTATAACTGCAGCGCAGGTCTGTACACGTTTGACAGAGAAGCTGCGTAAGGAACAAGAAGAGGCACGGTTGATCGAATTGACAACCGAGGTCAAGGAGTACAAGCCGCAGGGCGAGCGGAAAAAAACACCCACTAACGGTGTCAGCGTCAGAGGCGTCGATAATTTGCTCGTTCGTTTTGCACGATGTTGTAATCCCGTACCGGGAGATGACATCATTGGATATGTAACACGTGGACGCGGCGTATCCGTTCACCGGACGGATTGCCCGAATATTCCTTCGGGTACGGGCGAAGACCAGGCGCGTGTGATTGAAGTGGAGTGGGAAGAAGCAGCGGAAGTCAATTACAGCGTCGATATTGAGATTACGGGGCATGATCGTAACGGTTTGCTGAATGAAGTGCTTCAGGCCATTTCTGAGAATAAAACCAGCTTCTCGGCCGTTACAGGTCGTACAGATAAAAATAAAATGGCGATGATTCACATCACGATTCTCATTCGCAACACGGATCATTTGCATTCTGTTGTCGAACGGATTAAACGGGTGAAGGATGTATACACCGTGCATCGGATTATGCAATAACCTTGTTAAAGCGTATAGATAGGTTTATAGCCTTTGTAACACATCTTGGGTAGAAAGACCCATAGGCTGCTAAAAGAGCCGTAATACGGCTGTGAGCACCTTTTAAAAGGGAAGGTTAAAGGAGATATCGGATAGGCGATGAAGATCATTATTCAGCGCTGTAAAGACGCTCAGGTAACGGTGAATCAAAAGGTGGTCGGCAAGATTGGAACCGGATTAATGCTGCTGGTTGGTATTGGTCAGGGAGATACAGCAGCCGATGCCGTTTATTTGGCGGATAAAACAGCGGGATTACGTATATTTGAGGATGCTGAAGGTAAAATGAATGACAGCGTTCTGGATGTCGGTGGAGCCATTTTGTCTGTCTCTCAATTTACGTTGTATGGTGACTGCCGTAAAGGAAGAAGGCCTAACTTTATGGGGGCGGCCAAACCTGAGGAAGCAGAGAAGCTGTATGATTTCTTCAACAGTCAGCTTCGAGCCAAGGGCCTGGAGGTAGAAACGGGAATTTTTGGGGCTATGATGGATGTTTCATTGACGAACTGGGGCCCAGTGACACTGATTTTGGATACCGAACGTTCGTAACTATGCGTTCATGGCGTGATCTGAGTAGAATAAAATAGCTGTTCAGAGGGACCATAATGTCATCCCGATTGGTGATTAGCCAGGCGGATAGCCTAAGGGTGACAGGAGAGACGAAGCTATGCGTCAAACCCCAAAAATGGACGGGCATCGAAGCACTGTGCTGCTTTTTCCCGGTAGTATGCAGGAGGCAATCAGCCTTTCTCGTAATGCTGATACGTTATTACAGCATGTTGCAACAGCCATCGACAAGCCGGGACGCGGTGCTTTGCCGCGCAGGTAACATCGTGTTAAATGTAGCGTTAATGAGGGGCTACCCGAAAGCAGCACAAAGAGGTCAAAAATAACATATGTAGCATCGAATTAGTGCAGGAGCCGAAAGGCTCCTTTTTCTTTTCCACCGCTGCGAATTGTTATAAAAACTGATCAAGCGGGTAATAACAAAGCGTGGTAGACAAACAAACTTAATTTTAAACTTGTTTTGAGGATAACCGGAAAGGAGATCTGAACATTAATGAGTAAAATTGCATTTTTATTGGCTGACCAATTTGAAGATTCCGAAATGAAGGTACCTTATGATGAATTAAAAAAGGCTGGACATGAGGCAGATATTGTTGGGCTGAAGCAAGGTGAGAAAGTGAGCGGTAAGCAAGGTAAAGCAAGCTACACTATTGAAAAAGCCATTGCAGATGTGAAATCAAGTGATTATGATGCAGTTGTTATTCCCGGCGGATCCTCCCCGGAAAATCTACGACTGGATGCAAATGTTCTGAAATTTGTGACTGAAATTAATGAGTCCAAAAAAACGATAGGCGCTATCTGTCACGGGCCACAAATTTTGGCGAGTGCTGATTTGTTACAAGGCCGGACGATTACAGCTTATCCTCCATTGAAAGATGACTTGATTAATGCGGGTGCTCATTTTGAGGATCGAGAGGCGGTTGTGGACGGTAACTTTATTACGTCTCGGACCCCTAAGGATGAGCCAGCCTTTGTGCGTGAGTTATTAAAAGTATTGTAATTAGAACGCGAATATTTTCTTAGATTAATGCCAGTACAATTCCCAAACGAGGAGGATTTGATATGGCAAAACAGATTCAGGTTTATTTTCGCACAGAAGATGAAGCTGAGGGTGCCAGAGCTTCGCTTCAAGCTTATAGAACCGAACATTTGGAAGTAGGTGCTTTGGATGATGCGCTCGGCCGGGAGACGAGAGTTTTAATTCCGCTGGTCCCCTATAACAATACAGGCTCTGTGAGCACAGGAGGCTCTGCAGGTGCGGCAATCCCTGCGGCGGGTGCTTATGGCGAGAATATTCTACCAGATGCGAAGGATGACCAAATTAACTCTGGCTCAGCCCAAAGGGATCTGGATGAAGATCGGAACGGAACAACGAATCATGACGGAGGGTTGCTCCGTGCGACAGATGTGTATATTAACGGTGATCAAGATGAATTGCGGTATGTATTATCAGCAAAGGTGAATGATGCCGATTATGATGAGGTCATTTATAAGCTACGTTCCAATCGTGGATATGTATCGCAGTTGGATTAAAGCTGGGAGCGCGCCACAAGATTGTCGATACTTGAGGGATTTAGCCACAAAAGAGTGACTGTAATACAATTGTAATATTCGAAACATCATTCCTTAATATTCGTTGTTTATAATAACAGCATGACCCCCTTTTGATATATCTTTTTTAACCTGCGGACCGTTTCCGCAGGTTATTTTCTTTTTATAAGCCTTATTTGTCCGATTATAGGGAGAATGTCTTGACTTTGTCGAAGCGGTTCATTAAAATCATAAAATAATGAAAAATGATTTGATGACGGGACCAAGTACTCCGAACCCACAAGCGCAGAGAGGAATTTCCAGGCTGTAAAAATTCCCTTGATGAGCGGATGAATGACCTCCCCGAGAACAGGCGGCGAACAATTGAGGAAACCCTACTGAAAGTACATTGCAATTGTGCCGACAGTGGATGGTCCTGCATAATAGCCGTACTGCGCGTTACGGGCGTTATACGTATGAGCGGAGTCAGTATAATGCTGACGGGCAATGAGTGATTCGTATGCTGGTTGTCTGGGCAAACTCCGGAATGTGGGTGGTACCACGGGTGATTGTAAACGACAATCCCTCGTCCCTGTTAATGTTAACAGGACGAGGGATTTTTTGTTTTATATTGAAAGTGGAGCAAGAAGAAAGTGCACAATACGAAATACAACGATGGGGGGATACGTTAATGGCCTTTCAAAAACCGACAGGAACACAGGATTTGCTGCCGGGCAGTGTAGAAAAGTGGCAAGTTGTCGAGGAAAAAGCCCGTGAGATTAGCCGCCGCTTTAATTACCGAGAGATTCGTACGCCAATGTTCGAACAAACGAATTTGTTCGTTCGAGGTGTGGGTGAAACGACGGATGTGGTGGAAAAAGAAATGTATACTTTTGAGGATAAAGGGAAGCGCAGCATGACTTTGCGTCCGGAAGGAACAGCAGGGGTTGTCCGCTCCTATGTGGAGAACAAACTATACGGGGAGCCGGATGTAACTAAGCTGTATTATATCGGCCCGATGTTCCGGTATGAGCGTCCACAGGCTGGGCGTCAGCGCCAGTTTCACCAATTTGGAATTGAAGCATTTGGGGCGGTCGATCCGGCGCTGGATGCAGAAGTTATTGCTTTCGGGTATCAATTCTGCCGTGAGCTGGGCTTGAAAGGAGTAAAGGTGGAGATTAACTCTGTCGGTAATGCAGCCAGCCGGGCAGCTTATCGTCAGCATCTGGTGGACTTCTTGATGCCAATTAAGGATACGTTGACCAAGGAGAGCCAAGCACGCATTGAGCGTAATCCGCTGCGAGTGCTGGATAGCAAAGATGACCAGGACAAATTTGGAGGTGCACCTTCGATTTTGGATAGCTTGGACGAGGAATCTCGCACACACTTTGAGAAAGTGAAGCAAAATTTGGATGCCATGGGCGTGGAATATACAGTTAACCCGCGTTTGGTACGGGGGCTGGATTATTATACGTTGACAGCGTTCGAATTCAAAGCTGAAGGAATTGGTGCCATAGACACGATCGGTGGAGGTGGCCGCTACAACGGATTGGTTGGAGATCTGGGCGGACCAGATCAGCCGGGCATTGGATTTGGCATTGGACTGGAGCGAATTCAGCTGATCCTGGAGCATCAAGGTGTCAAACTGAACGAAGCCAAGCCGTTAGATATCTATATGGTAGCGTTGGGAGAAGCAGCAGAAACGGAAGTAACCAAACAACTATTCAAGTTGCGTCAAGCCGGATTTTCCGCAGAACGAGATTATCTGGGGCGTAAAATGAAGGCACAGATGAAATCAGCCGATCGCTTTAAAGCAAGGTATACTGCGATTCTGGGGGAGGATGAGCTGGTTCAAGGTGAAATTGCACTGAAAAACATGGAAACTGGCGAGCAGCGTACCGTTAAGCTGGATCAGCTGGTGGAAGAATTAGGATAAACAAAATGATGTAACATCAATCAGTGGAGCTTCTTCTGGTTGTCATATAGCATTAACTACTAAACATAAACAGGAGTGTGTATTATGAAAAGGAGTCATGAGTGCGGCGCATTGACCCATGCGCATATCGGAGAAACAGTTACATTGAACGGTTGGGTACAAACCCGTCGTGATTTGGGGGGCGTGCTTTTTATTGACCTGCGCGACCGTAGCGGAATTGTACAAATTGTGTTTAATCCGGCATATTCCGGTGACGCACTGCAAATTGCGGATCGTGTTCGTAGTGAATATGTGCTTGAGGTTACCGGTACCATTGTTAAGCGTGATGCAGAAACGGTTAATCCGAACCTGCCTACAGGTGAAATTGAAGTACGTGTCACTGAAATCGAAGTATTGAATGCGTCCAAAACACCTCCGTTCTTCATTGAAAATGGTGTAGAAGTGGACGAGTCTCTGCGTTTGAAATACCGTTATTTGGACCTGCGTCGTCCGGAAATGTACCAGACGTTGAAACTGCGCTCCAAAGCAGCAAAAATATTCCGTGACTTCCTGGACGGAGAAGAGTTCGTCGAGGTGGAAACACCAATTTTGACGAAAAGTTCCCCAGAGGGCGCACGTGATTATCTGGTACCTAGCCGGGTGCATGAAGGTGAGTTTTTCGCCTTGCCGCAATCGCCACAACTGTACAAGCAATTGCTGATGGTGGGTGGCCTGGAGCGCTACTACCAAATTGCACGTTGTTTCCGTGATGAAGATTTGCGTGCTGACCGTCAGCCTGAATTTACGCAGGTCGACATCGAGACCTCCTTCATGCAACAGGATGACTTGCTGCCAATGATGGAGCGTCTTATGGTGAAATTGTTCAAAGAAACCGTTGGGGTAGAACTGGAAACACCGTTCCAACGGATTACACATGCCGATGCGATGGACAAATACGGCTCGGACAAGCCAGACCTGCGTTTTGGCATGGAGTTGATTAAAGTCAATGATATCGTGGCAACTAGTGGTGTAAAAGTATTCGCTTCCGTAATTGAAAAGGGTGGCGAAGTAAAAGTCCTCAATGCCAAAGGATGTGGCACTTGGAGCCGTAAGGACATTGATGACCTGGGTCCTTATGCTGCACGCTATGGAGCTAAAGGCTTGGCTTGGATTCAAGTGAAGGAAGGCGAATTCAAGGGGCCTATCGTTAAATTCTTCACACCGGAAGAAATCGAAGCATTGAAGGAGCGCACAGGAGCCGAAGAAGGCGATCTGTTACTCTTCTCTGCGGATAATAAAAAGGTAGTTGCTGATGTATTGGGCGCACTTCGTCTGAAAATTGGCCGTCATTTGGGACTGATCGACGATAACAAATTCAAATTTGCTTGGGTTGTAGACTTCCCGCTTCTCGGCTATGATGAAGAACAAAAACGTTATGTTGCGGAACACCATCCGTTCACTCGTCCGAAGGACGAAGACCTTGGCCTCTTGGATACCGATCCAGGTCAAGTTCGTGCTCAAGCCTATGACATCGTGCTGAATGGCTACGAAGTGGGTGGCGGATCGATGCGGATTTACAAACGTGATGTTCAGGAGAAAATGTTCAAAGCTCTCAACCTGGCGCCGGAAGAAGTTACTGATAAATTCGGCTATCTGTTGGATGCGTTCGAATATGGTACGCCTCCACATGGTGGTATTGCCTTCGGTTTTGACCGCCTTGTGATGTTGCTTGCAGGTCGTACAAACCTGCGCGAAACGATTGCATTCCCGAAAACAGCTAGTGCGACAGACCTGCTTATGGATGCACCAGCCGAAGTAGATCAAGCTCAATTGGAACAGCTTCATATCCGTATTGCTCCGAAGCCTGTTGCTCCTAAAGCTTAAGACGTTTGCAAGTGCCATCCATTGGCATGTGATTAGCTTATAGAATGCCATGAACCCGTTACCCTCATATGGATAATGGGTTCGTGGTTTGTATGCTGGAGTTCAAGCATAGAGTTTAAATCAGTGAGGGAGGATATACCATATTGTTGCATCAATTTTCACGAACGGAACTGGCTATCGGAACTGAAGGTCTAGAGGTTATGAAAAATAGCACGGTGGCCGTGCTGGGTATCGGCGGTGTCGGTTCGATTGCAGTGGAAGCACTGGCGCGCACGGGCGTTGGACGTATCATTCTGATTGATAAAGATGTTGTAGATATCACCAATATTAATCGCCAGATACATGCGTTGACAACGACGGTAGGCCAAAAAAAGGCTGATCTGATGGTAGAGCGTGTGAAACTGATTAATCCTGAATGTGAAGCGATTGCACTGAACATGTTTTATACGGAAGAAACATATGAGGAGCTGTTCAAGTACGAACTGGATTATGTGCTGGATGCTTCGGATACGATTATTTACAAAATTCATTTGATTAAGGAATGCCTGAAACGGGGGATTCCGATGATCTCCAGTATGGGTGCTGCGAACAAAATGGATCCGAGTCGTTTTCAAGTTGCGGATATTTCCCAGACGAGAATGGACCCGATTGCCCGTGTCATCCGCACCAAGTTGCGCAAGGAAGGTATTACCAAAGGCGTCAAGGTTGTATTCTCCGATGAAGAACCAATGAAGCCACGTGAAGAAATTACAAAAAAAATTGTACCTGCAAACGCACCTGAAATCCGGAAGGCGAAGCAGCCGCCTGCAAGCAATGCATTTGTACCTCCGGTAGCAGGACTGATCATGGTTAGTGTAGCCGTGAAGGATTTATTAGAACATGCTGGTGTGTAAGTTGCAAAAATAGCATGGCAGTGCATTCGTAGATTTACATCAGTATGTATTCACTTTAAGACCTGTAGTTCTGTGCATCACATCCTTTGTGTCACAGTTGCTACAGCTCTTTTTTGTTTTGAAAAAGCGCAGTTTACTGCAAACAGATTGAACAACTGCTGGAGGGTTTTGGTATGAAGGATGGACTGTGGTCCAGAAGTCTCGGTTTCAAGCCCGAGCATCATTGGAAAAAGGAATTAGCCGCTGGGGCCATTTCTTATTTTTCCGTTGTATACATTGTTATGGTTAATGCAACTATTTTGGCAGATGCCGGGATTCCCCTCCAAGGGGCGATGCTCGGGACGCTGCTGACATCGATGATCGGCTGTCTGCTTATGGCTTTTGGTGGGAAATCTCCAATGGTCGTTGTACCAGGGATGGGGATTAATGCCTTTTTCACTTATACGCTCGTACATTCTATGAAGCTGAGTTGGCAGGAAGCGTTGATGGTGGTTGCCATTACAGGGATCTTATTCGCCATTGTGGCCTTTACATCATTATACAAGCTGATTAGCCAAGCGATTCCCCATAATTTGCAGCACGGAATTACGGTAGGCATTGGTTTGTTTTTAACCTTTATCGGATTGCAAAAAAGCGGCATCGTGATTGCTCATCAGACGACTTTTGTGGCTATTGGCCATTTTAATGATCCCAAGGTAATTACGGCTTGTGTAACGTTGCTGCTCGCTATTGTATTGTTTGTGCGTAACGTTCAGGGAGGTTTACTAATTAGCATTTTGGCGGGAACTGGGCTTGCTTATATACTGGGAGCTGTAGAGCCTACAAGCACGGTACGAACCTCTGAAACGGTGCGACAGTATGGGCAATTGTTTGGAGAGCTTTCCTTTTCAGGCATTGTCTCGGTAGCTTTTTGGATCGCTGTCTTTTTGCTCCTACTCATTGTACTATTCGAGAATATTGGTATGATTACTGCACAAACCAACATGATCGGAAGACCGGATTTATTTAAAAACAGCTTGCGTGTGTTGGCTGTAACCAATATCTTTGCCGGTATTTTGGGCAGCAGTCCGGCGGTAGCCGCTGCGGAATCGACGGCTGGTATTGCAGCGGGGGGACGCTCGGGAATGACACCGCTGGTAACTGCTATTTTATTCGGGGCGACGTTTTTCTTTATTCCACTGTTGGCTTATATTCCTGACAGTGCCATTGCGCCCGTGTTGATCATCATTGGGGGTCTAATGGTACAAAATGTGCGAGAGATGGATTTCAGTGATTTTACTGAAGCGTTTCCTGCATTTCTGATCATGGTGATGATGCCCTTTACTTACAGTATTGTAGACGGGATGGCATTTGGGTTTATTGCATACCCCGTAGCCAAGCTGGCAGCAGGACGGGGCAAGGAAGTGCCTGTCGCATTATATATCATTTCTGTACTATTTGTGGCTAACTTTGTGCTTCATTCTCTGGTGTAGTAAACTCGAAGATAGATTGTACTGTTCATACCCGCGCAGAGCGCGGGTGTTGTTGTTTGAACAAGAATGGTCAGACAGGAAGCGAGGTTGATGGTATATGGAAAAAGAACATCATATACACCAAGATGAGCAGGAGGACCGGATGAAGGAAAAGCCAGGTAAAAGACCGGATAAGGCTGGCATGGGGCGGTTTATCAAATTGATTGCGAGTGCGCATCCGCCCAAGGCCATTCTGATCATCGCCCTGATTCTGACCCTGATCCAGACCATTGCTGGTTTAATCGTACCCATGATGACCAAAGGGTTGATTGATGGCTTAACCTTTTCTTCATTAAATCGTATGGTCATTGTTGGTCTGCTTGGCGCTTTTGTGCTTCAAGCGGTGGCTTCGGCGGTTTCTATCTATATGTTGAACTATGCTGGGCATAAGATTGTGGCTAATTTGCGCAAACGCTTATGGCATAAAATCTTATCTCTACCTATCCCTTACTTTGATCGAAATCGGTCAGGAGATACGATGAGTCGTGTCACCAATGATACAAGCCTGATTATGAACTTAATTACGGAGTATCTAGTCAATCTGATTTCTAATGTGATTGCAATTATTGGTGGTATTGCATTGTTATTTTATCTGGATTGGGTGATGACGCTCATTATTATGGCTATTGTTCCGCTAACAGCCCTGATTTTATTTCCGGTAGGCAGAAAAATGTACCGTATCTCCAAAAAACAGCAGGATGAGATGGCAGATCTGACCTCGGTGTTGAGTCAGGTTATCGGCGAAATCAGACTGGTTAAGGCCTACGGAACCGAAAGCAGAGAGGCTCAGGCCGGTGAGGATCGTATTTACCGGATGTTCCGCTTCGGTTTGCAAGAGTCACGCATCCTGGCTCTTGTAGGTCCCATTTCTACCTTCTTGTTGACTGCAGTGCTGGTCATTATATTGGGTGTTGGTGGTGTTCGTGTCGCATCGGGTGTGCTGACCGCCGGGGATTTGGTGGCTTTTATTTTGCTACTGTTTCAGGTGATTACACCGATGGCACAATTCACGACCCTGTATTCACGTCTACAAAAGGTGGTTGGGGCTACTGAACGGATTCAGACTATTTTAGATCATGAAGAGGAACCGCTCGAGTTGAAGCAGGAAGCGGCAAAAGAGAGCAGAGATATTATACTTCGTGATGTTGCCTTTTCTTATACCGAAGGTGAAGAGGTCCTTCATAATGCGAACTTGGTCATTCCGGCTAACCGGACGACAGCATTCGTGGGGCCGAGCGGGAGTGGGAAGTCCACCTTGTTTTCATTGTTGGAACGCTTTTATGTGCCAGATACAGGGGAAATTCGTTATGGAGACGAACCGATATCGTCATATACACTCTCCTCCTGGCGCTCCAAAATTGGTTATGTATCGCAGGAAAGCTCAATGATGACCGGAACGGTCAGAGATAATATTACATATGGCTTGGGACGCGAAGCTGACTTGGAAGAAGTGAGACGAGCAGCCACGATGGCGTATGCGGATACATTTATTATGGATCTACCTCAAGGCTACAATACTGAGGTGGGAGAACGGGGAATGAAGCTGTCCGGAGGGCAGCGTCAACGGATCGCTATTGCGCGTGCGCTTCTTCGTAGCCCTGACATTCTCATGCTGGATGAGGCTACATCTAGTCTGGACAGCTCATCTGAGCATGAGGTACAGAAGGCCCTAGCGAACTTGATGGAAGGACGCACGACGATTGTCATTGCTCATCGCTTGTCTACGGTGGTTCACTCCGATCAGATTATCGTGTTGGACAAGGGCAAGGTGACCGGTGCAGGAACTCATACTGAGTTATTAGAGTCCCATCAGGTGTACCGTGAGCTGGCTCAAAAGCAGTTTGTGGAGATGGGGGAGAGGAGTATGGAGCATTAGAGGCCGCTGCGCGTGTGATTTGATCCTCCGATCGCTGTTGCCTCTGAATTCCTCTCACTGTAATGAGGAGAGGGGGGAATTCAGAGGCAAAGGCGAACGCTCCGCTTCTTCGGATTCAAATCACCCGCTCCATTGGTGCCTCAAAGCTTCATACTTTTGTGAAAGAGTAGGGAAATAGGCGTATTAGGAAATAAGGTTGGATTTTTATGGTTAAATGTGTTACGCTTACTTTCCTTTTTGTGTCGGAGCAAGTGAATGCGATGCAGAAATCGAGACTTGATATTCTTAGGAGGTAACTGAAATGGAGAATGAGTTTCAAAGTGCCTATCAAGAAGAACAGCATAGGCTGTCGCTTGCTATGGAGGAAATTGATCGGAGATTGGAACGGCTTCGCAATACGCCGGTGTACACCGGGCATGATTTTACGGAGCAAGTGCTGGAATCGGCACGGGAGGAAAAACGTCAGGCTTTGGCCAAAAGCTCGCAGGAGCCTTATTTTGGTCGTATGGATTTTGAAGAGCGTGGCAGAGGGCAGCGGAAGCCACTTTATATCGGTAAAATTGGAGTGGAGCGTGAAGAAACGTCAGCGTATCCGCTGGTGATTGATTGGCGTGCACCGATTGCCAGCTTGTTTTATTCGTTTACAGGTGGTGAAGAAACCGCGTCCTATGAAGCTCCTGAGGGAACCATTGAGGGCTTGGTCTATCTGAAGCGTAATGTTGTCATTCGGAAAAAAATCCTGGAACGGGTAGCCGATACATATAATCGTGAAAGCGACGAGCCTGCCGTTTCCGATGAGTTTCTCGTTTATCGTTTGGGAGAAAACAAGGATAACCGTTTACGGGATATCGTATCTACCATTCAGGCGGAGCAGGATCAGATCATCCGCGCGGCCAAAAATACAGCCCTCGTTATTCAGGGGGTAGCGGGTAGTGGCAAGACGACGGTAGCGCTGCATCGTCTCGCATTTTTGCTGTATCAATACAAGGATCAGGTATCCGCGGACAAAATGGTAATTTTCGCACCAAACCATATGTTCCTTGACTATATTTCAGATGTACTTCCAGAGCTGGGGGTCGGGAATATTCAGCAAAGTACATTTGCAGACTGGGCACTGGACTTATTGGGTTTGGATTTACCTTTGGCTGATCCTGCCGAAACATTATCTTATTGGTTTGAGAGTGGCAGTCTGAGAAAGGAATCCATGGATGAGGCGCCGGGAAGATTCAAGGGTTCGGTTCACTTTATGGAGTTGCTTCAAGCTTTTGTTGAACGACTGGAGCCCATCTCCGTGCCCGAGGGGGATTTTTCACCATGGGATGGAGCGGTGCTGCCACAAGCTGAGATTTTGAATTGGTTTAATGAGGAATATAAGCCTTATCCGCTCGCGAAGCGGAAGGAGCGTGTGCTGGCAAGAGTGCACCGCTGGATTGAAATGGAACTGAAAAAGTCGCCTTCGGCGGCAGCGCTCAAGGAACGCAAGAAAAAGGCAGGGACACGGGAAAAGGCATATGCTAAAAAATGGCCACAATATGACGCACTGACGCTCTATAAGCAGCTTTTTCAGGCAGCTAAAGGGTTACCCGCAGATACGGCTGCGGAGATGAAGGCTTCTCTGCCGACTGCTATTTTTAAGACCACACAGTCGGACCTGCGAAAACAGATTATCCGTGAAGAAGATCTGACTGCGTTAGTGTATCTTCACGTGCTGATTCATGAGGTAGAGTCATCTCAACGTTTTGACCATGTGGTCATTGATGAAGCGCAGGATTTTTCACCTTTTCATATCGCCTTGCTGGATTTGTTCGTGAAAGGGCATTCCTTTACTATACTGGGCGATTTATCGCAGGGCATTCATGAATACCGTGGCGTACATGCGTGGGAGGAAATGAGTTCTCTTTTTGCGCCGGAACATACAGGGTATTTTGCACTTACGCGGAGCTATAGATCAACCTTGGAAATTATAGAATTTGCAAACACGATTTTGGAGCAGGGAGTTCGCGGCGGTATTACGGCAGTTCCGGTATTTCGTAGTGGCGATCCGGTGCGCACTATGTCTTACGACTCATCGGTGCGTGAGCAGAGTTTGCTCACCGCTCTAAAAGAGCTGTCCTCCAAGGAGTATCGTACTGTTTCTGTGCTGACCCGTACCTTAAAAGAGGCTGTGGAGCTACATGAGGTTTTCACAAGCGCGGGGTTGGATGTGAATTTGATTGACGGTGGTAAAAAGCAATATGAAGGCGGTTTGTCGGTACTGCCTGTGTATCTATCCAAAGGTCTGGAGTTCGATGCAGTTATTGTGGCGGATGCCGACCATGAGCATTATGGGGAACGGGCATGGGATGCCAAGCTGCTGTATGTAGGATGTACTCGTGCGCTGCATGAGCTGTGGCTATTGCATGATGGCTCACTTCCTAGTTACGTACAGGCACAGACGGAGTAAACAGAAAAGCGTTGTAAAGCATCGCCTGAGTTGTTGTATTCCTTTTTGTTTACTGTTTATCTTAGTGATGGAAATTAGGAAGTCATGTCAGTCGAAGAACAGCCACGAAATTCATCTTTCGTCTAAGGCTGTTCTTTCTTTTTTGTGGGCGACTGACTTGGAGATCTACAGCTGTGCCATGACCATGCTATCTGCAACTTGTTAACGGATATGGTAGAATAAGAGGCGGTTTACACTGTATCAGGATTATAGATGACTTGAAATTTCATGATTTTCAACCGTATGAGCGAACATAATATAGTAGGTTTTCAAAGAAAAAGAGAAAGTGTTCGTTCATAAACCATAAGGAAGTGAATGAAATGGACTTATTTTCATATTCCCAAGAGTCAACGCCAAGCAATCGGTTGCTTGCGGATCGCTTGCGTCCGACTTCGCTGGATGAATATATTGGACAGGAGCATGTTGTGGGTCCGGGTAAGCTGCTGCGAAGAGCTATAGAGGCAGATCAGGTTTCTTCTATTTTGTTGTATGGACCACCGGGGTGCGGCAAAACAACGCTGGCACATATCATCTCGCAACACACGCAAGGCGATTTTGTACGTCTGAATGCTGTAGAAGCATCTGTGAAAGACGTAAGAGAAGTCATTGACCGTGCACAGACGAATAAATCGATGTATGGCAAAAAAACTATTTTGTTTCTCGATGAGGTACATCGTTTTAACAGTTCACGTCAGGATGCACTGCTGCCTGCGGTGGAAAAGGGCACGATCGTGTTTATTGGCGCCACGACTGAAAATCCCTTTCACTACGTCAACGGCGCTTTAATGAGCCGTTCTACGCTGTTCCAGCTTGAAGCGCTAACGCAGGAGCATTCGCTGGCTGCTATGCGCCGCGCCTTGAGTGATGCGGACAAAGGGCTCGGCTACATGCAGCTTCAGGTAGATGAAACTGCACTGGCTCACATCGCGTCCATGGCGAACGGTGATATCCGCCGCGCTTTGAACGCGCTGGAACTGGCGGCGCTCACGACGCCTCCACTGGCAGACGGCACGATTCACGTGACACTGGAAGTCGCGGAGGAATCCATCCGCCGCCCGATTGTCAAAGCAGATGAATCCACGCAGTATGACGTGCTGTCGGCCTTTCACAAAAGCATACGCGGCTCCAGCGACGCCGCGCTGTTCTGGTTCCTGTACGCCGTAGAAAAGCTCGGCATGGACCCGATGACCTTTATCCGCCGCCTCATCGCGGCGAGCAGTGAGGACATTGGCCTGGCGAATCCGCAGGCAATGGTGCAAGCGGTGAGTGCGCTTGAAGCTTATCGCAATAACGGCTGGCCCGAGGCCAAGCTGAACATTGCACAGGCCATTTTGTTCGCCGTGGAAAGCCCCAAATCGAATGCCGTATATACGGCGATTTCACGGGCCATGTCGGCTATGGACGATATCAAATCAGCCGAGGTGCCACTCCATTTGCGTGACGCACACTACAAAGGCTCGGAAAAGCTCGGGCATGTTGGCTATCAATATCCACATAATTATCCGAATCACTATGTGAAGCAGCAATATTTGCCCGATTCGATAGCAGACCAAACCTTCTACCAGGCTACTGAGCAGGGGAATGAGTCAAAAATCAGGCAAAACCAGCGCTGGCGGGATTCACAGTCTTAATATATGTGCGACTTAATATACAGAGTGTGTACGATATCGTCACGTTACACCATGATTGTGCAAGAGCGAAGAAGGGGATAAAAGATGAAAGACGTGCTATACGTTGCTGCGGGCGGAGCGCTTGGAACCTCTACCCGTTATGGCCTGCAATCGCTGCTGCCTGCGGCGGGTGCGGATTTTCCACTTGGTGTGCTGCTAATCAATTGGATCGGCTGCCTGTTTCTTGGTTGGTTCTTTACGGTAACCTTGCGATCATGGCGGATCAAGCCGCGATTGCGACTTGCCATCGGAACAGGATTTACAGGGGGTTTTACCACCTTTTCCACCTTTGCAGTGGATGCTGTCCGCCTCACGGTTCACGATCGTATGCTGACGGCTGTGTTGTACCTGCTGCTTAGCGTAGGCGGAGGGCTGTTTTTGACATGGACAGGTATCCGCCTAGGTACAAAAATGACGCAGGCTGCTCCCAAGGAGGAACGCTTATGATCTGGTGGGCAGCGACAGGCGGTATCGTGGGTACACTGGCGAGATACGGGCTTGGCATGTGGGCTGGAAAGAGGTTCGGTACCGTATTCCCGTGGGGGACGTGGATCATTAACGTCAGCGGTTCATTGCTGCTAGGCTGGCTCTATGGCGAGTTTACGCAAAACCATTTGTCTCCTGCACTCTGGATGCTGCTAGGAACAGGTTTTTGTGGCGGCTACACCACCTTTTCCACATTCGGCTATGAATCTCTTCAACTGATGGAGCGTAAAGAATACCGACGCATGGCTACGTATGTACTGTCCTCTGTCGTGGTAGGAGTTGTAGCTGCGGCTATCGGGTACAGAGTCAGTTAAGCTTTATACATTTTCGAAATAACACGTAAAAATGCAATAAAAAGCTTCCAATCCCGACTCAAGGCATTCTCAGCCGTGATACGGTTTTGGAAGCTTAGTGCTGTACCTATACAGCTATTTTTTATCTCGTTCTTCGTACAATTCAGGTAAAAGAGATTCAAGTTCAGGTCTTGGATCAGGATCAGACAACTTCATTTCCTCCAGCGTTTGGACGGCAATCCGTAGCACAGTATAATCCCTATACCAACGGTTGTCTGAAGGAACAATATACCAAGGAGCCTGTTTGGTTGCGCTTAGCTCTAATACATCCTCATAATACTGGGTATATTGCTTCCAAAATTTTCGTTCCTGCAAGTCACTTGGATCGAGTTTCCAGTTTTTGTGAGGCTTTTCAATCCGGTCAATCAGCTTTTCTAACTGAAATTGCTTTGAAATATGTAAAAAGATTTTAACCACCTTTACACCATTATCCAGCAACAACTGTTCAAAATGCTTGATATGCTTAATATTCCGTTTGGCCTGCTTATCGGATATCTGTCCGTGAACACGTGTAATCAGCACATCCTCATAATAAGAACGGTTAAATGCTGCAATATATCCACGTCCTGGGGTAACGCTATGAGCACGCCACAAGAAATCATGACTTAATTCCTCAGCCGTAGGTGATTTAAAGCTGTGGACAGTCACCCCCGCAGGGTTAAGGTTGGAAAATACCTGTCTGATGACGCCATCTTTGCCGCTGCAATCCATACCCTGAAATACAAACAAAACGGATTGTTTTTTCTCTGTAAATAATTTGCTTTGTAATTCCGTGAAGCGTTCCTTCAATTGATCTGTTTCCTGTCGGATTTCTTCTTTATTTTTGATATTCTTCGTATCCTTGGGGTCCCATTCTTTCAAAGAAACTTTTTTACCCGGTGTCAGCATTCCTAATGAATCAGACATAAAGGCACGCTCCTTTTCAATTGAAGTATGATCTTGTCTACATCATATACCCAAATGAGGATGTTATCAAAAGTTCCTTATGTATTAATGATCTTTCTAGTTAATTCAAGAGACGTGCATACACCATGGAAAATTTTTTGCAAGAAATGTTTGTCCAGCATGACAGACATCATAAAGAGCAGATTATCAATTCTTTACAAGCCATTAACTAAAAACATCTTTCATAAAAAAAGTCGCCCCTCCCAAATCTGGAGAGACGACTTTTTTTAATTCCCTGCTATATCAATGCAAAATGGTCATTTTATTTAAACTGTTTCAGGCTGAAGTTTTTCAACCTTATCAATGGTTCCGCCACCCAGACAGCGTTCCCCGTCGTAAAATACAACAGCTTGTCCAGGCGTAATGGCCTTCTGATGTACATCGAATATGACATGCACGGTTCCATCCGCAAGCCATTGTAAAGTTACTTGCTGATCAGGTTGGCGATAACGGAACTTGGCTGTGCAACGGAATTCGCCGGACGGACGAGTATCTGCGCCTTCAATCCAGTTCACGTCCGTTGCAATCAGGCTGGTAGAATACAGACTGTGGTGACGATCACCTTGTACCACATACAGAATATTCTTCTCCAGATCCTTATCCGCTACGAACCACGGTTCGCCTGAACCTGAGCCGCCAATGCCCAAGCCTTGTCGTTGACCCAGTGTATAGTACATCAGACCATCGTGGCGTCCTTTGACTTCACCAGTAGCGATATCCACCATATCTCCACCTTTTGCAGGCAGATATCCACTCAGAAACTCCTTGAAATTACGTTCGCCGATAAAACATACGCCTGTGCTGTCTTTCTTCTTGGCCGTATACAGTCCTGCAGCTTCCGCAATTTTACGCACTTCTGGTTTCGGCAGATGACCGATAGGGAACATGGCTCGGGACAACTGTGTTTGGCTTAATGCATTCAGGAAATAAGTCTGATCTTTGTTGCTGTCCACACCTCGCAGCAAAGTAAAGTGGCCGTCTTCTTCCACAACCCGTGCATAATGTCCAGTAGCAACATAATCTGCTCCCAAATCCAGCGCTTTATTTAGAAACTCGCCGAATTTAATTTCACGGTTACACATGACATCCGGGTTGGGTGTGCGTCCAGCTTTATATTCATCAAGAAAATAGGAGAATACTTTATCGAAGTATTCTTTCTCAAAATTGACGGTATAGTAAGGAATGTCGATCTGTTCACAGACACGGCGCACATCCTCCGCATCCTCCTCAGCCGTACAACGGCCAAATTCATCCGTGTCATCCCAGTTTTTCATGAAGATGCCGATTACGTCATAGCCCTGCTCCTTCAGCAGCAGCGCGGTAACGGATGAGTCGACGCCACCGGACATCCCGACGACGACACGGGTTTCATGATTGGCTTTAGCCATGGTCATCACCCAATTCTTTCAATATTGTTGTAGAACCCACCTATTGTAACATAAACGATAATAAGATACGATGTTTGGACGATCAAACGACACGGCGAACGATGGAAGAAAGCTATATAAAATGGGCTAAAGCTGTTCCAAATCGCTCGAAAGCAACTTTTTTTAAGATTGTTATCGTAATGTTTCCCTTTACCTGCCCTAATATGTTAACATAAGCTGAGGGTTAGGATCGGAATAGAGAGGTTTACAACACTAGTTATTCCGCGTGTTTAACGGAATTGTTACTATAAGTGAGGTGGCACAATTGAAAATATCAACGAAGGGCCGTTATGGCCTGACCATTATGATGGAACTTGCAGCCAGGTTTGGCGAAGGTCCAACTTCTTTGAAAAGTATTGCCGAAAAAAATCAGCTGTCAGAGCATTATCTGGAACAGCTCATCGCACCTTTGCGTAATGCAGGTTTGGTAAAAAGTATCCGAGGTGCTTACGGCGGTTATATTTTGGCGAATGAACCGGCAGGAGTAACAGCGGGAGACATCATTCGTGTACTGGAAGGTCCGATTTCTCCGGTCGATTTCACGGAAGAAGACGATCCGGCAAAACGTCAGCTCTGGCTGCGAATTCGTGACAGCATTGCTGAAGTGTTGGATTCAACTACACTTAAGGACTTGATCACATACCAAGAACATGATGAATTGGACAATTACATGTTCTATATTTAGTTTTCAATCCTGCTTATAACAAGAAAAACCTTGTTATAAGCATTAAAGCCCCACTTTATGGGGCTTTAATGCTTATAAATCACATTAAAAATCACGTTTCCTGCAAAACGCTGAGCTTGAGCACGTCGGAAAAGTGGGTTTTGATCTTCTGGTCAGCGTTCTGCTGCATTTTTGTTGTGACGTGTGTGTATATTTTTAGAGTTGTCTTTTCGTCCTCATGTCCCACTCTTTGCATAATGGTATTTAAGTCGACTCCAGCTTCAGCGAGCATGCTGACATAAGTATGTCTGAATATATGGGGAGTGGCGTGTTTCTTGATTGACGTGCTTTTTAGAATTCTATACATACGTACACGTATATGCTGCGGATTGAGTGGATAGCCACTGTTTGTACAAAATACAAATTCTTCATCATGATAGTTAGGAAAAAGTTTCTTTAGTTGCGGTATTTGAACGTTCTGATTAATCTGATGTTGTTTGAGCATCTCAATTATAGATTCATCGACAGGTACTACTCTAATCGATTTTTTAGTCTTTGGAGTAGTGAGTTCATACTTCTCAAAACTGTCAGCATCTATGGTTTTTGTAATTCTAATCGTATTGTTTTGAAAATCAACATCTGTCCACTTTAAAGAGCACAATTCGCCAGAACGGAACCCCGAAAAAGCAAATAAGTAGAATATTTCTTTATCATAAGGTTCACCTTGCATGGCAGCTGACAAAAAATCCGTCAGTTCCGCTCTATTTAGATATTTCTCCTCGATCAGTTGATCCTTATTCTCAATCTCCTCCACCGTAATGAGCTTTTCCGGAATAATTGCCTCAATGGTGGGGTTGTCAGTTCTATACTTGTTTTTAAGAGCGTATTTAAAGATCATATTTGCCACATTGTGTATTCCTGATATCGTATTATACGCATAATCTTTATCATCTAAATCATTTAAGAAGTTTTGATAATCCTGATGGGTTATTTTAATTATAGGCTTATTAACAAAGTATTTCTTGAGTGGAGCCATTTGAACGCCACGCTGAGTGACTGTTCTGCGCTTGACCTTACCTTTAGAATAGGTTTTAAGCCATTCCTCAGCAACAGATTCGAGAGTTGCTTTTTTATTTTTTTTTCGGATCAATCCCTTTTTTCATTTCGTCATAAACAGCTTGAGCCTTGGCCAAAGCTTCTTTTTTAGTATCGCCTCTTCGCGGTATCTGTCTCCTTACACCGGTAATCGGATCAGGAGGCCCCTCCAGTGTACAAATCCACTTATAGCCTTGTTTGTATTTGCTTTAATTTTGGTGTATGATGCCATACATTCTATCTCCTTATATAGGTACAAATGTTCGCTTTAATGGTGAAAAGAAAAGCCCGGAAGGGCTTAAGTTATGAATGGTTTAATTAATGTTATTGTACTAAAGATCTAAGCGTTTGGAAATTTATTTTATTATTCTTTGTCTTTCATGTCATCAGGCAGCCCTGTTTTTCCAAATAGCATATTTACATACACCCAGTCGGAGTGACATAGTGTCACTCAGTGCTGCTGAATTCGATTCGCTCATAAAGATCATCAATGTGACAGCCGATTGCTGCAACAATATTCATAGCAGTTGTCAGGGACATCAGCCGCCTATTGTTGGCGTATTCTGAGATCTGAGACTTGAATCCCAGTAGTGTCACTCAACCATTGCTGATCTTTTCGTATTTCGCGCAACCTTTGCTTCAGCAGGCAACGACCAGGTTTAATGGCCATGATCATGCCTCGCAGAGTTATTTTTAAAACTTTAGTTCAAGTTATACTCTAAAATGTGATATAAGGAATTTAGGTATGATGGTATATACTTGAAGAGGTGTTATGCAAAATAGCCTTTTTCTCAATGTTGTTGACTAGCCCACTCTGGCCTGTATCATAGCCTCTCAGCAACCGTTTTTTAGTAGTATACTTTGAAACACTAAACGCTCCTTTTCGTCATCAGACAATTAAACATGTACTAGTAAGCTACAGATCTGTCGACTACTTCTAAGCGAATGTTTTTGATAGACACTTGCCATGAGTCAGCTTCTATTTTAACGTATCGGATATTGCTCACTTCTGGGTGTTTACTCTTGAATATTGTCCAAGGAATAGTGTAAACACCATCATATCTATCATAATGCAACGGTGTCGAATCCTCTAAGTACCATTTTACTCCATCCTGAGAATAGTACAGGGAAACCCATTCGGGATCAGCTCCAGTATTTTCTGTTTTCGCATTGTAAACACTCTTTATGCTATACATATTTCGCGGAACTCCAGGATCTCCTAGGTCAAAGGTGTAAGAAGTACCTCCATCTTTAACTTCCCATGTTTGGCCTACATGGTAGGTATCTGCCGAAACTGTTTCAGGATAACTAGGAAGAATGGTGACTACAGTAATGATTGCCATTAATAAAATTGAAAACCATTTATTTCTCATTTATATTCATCCTCTCAAGTTGTTCCCGCTATTAGATATCTAGTTGTTTTTTTATCCTTTTTTTAAAGGAATGTCTGTTTATCAATCGGGTTATTATTTACTCTAAAATCATCGTAACTGAACAGATAAGGAGTGTAGTAAGCCACGTCACTGTCTGAAGCGGCAAAGCAGTGTCTCGACGGTTACTGATAATGTTACTAAAGCTAAGCTCATTAATTCATCATTAGAAATCCCACCTCCTGTTTTATTATAGCTACATTTGTAATTATGAAGAATAAAATGTAAATTTTATATAGGGATAAATACCTAGTTAGCATATTGTTATATGATTTTCTAAAGGAAACTATATTAGCATAGTGGCACCCTACTGGTATACGTGAACCGCACCCCGAATCTTAGACACATGATATAATCATCTAAGAGGAAAGGGTGCGGTTCAAAGCCGGTGGGTTGTTTTTTACGTTTAGGGGGAGGAATACATATGTTTAGATGGATATTCACTGTACTAATTACAATCCTATTAGCTGGCTGCAGCGTACAACAAGACGTTGTAAAGACCACTAAGAGCGACCCTGTAGCCGTTCCAGTAACACAGGTGTCTGCCGATACGGTCAAGCTCAAATTTCCGTCAGCCAAGTACCCAGAAACAGCACAGCACATTAAAGAGGCTATAGCAGCCGGAAAGTCACCAGTATGTACCATAGACCGCGAAGGATCCGACCATAATCGTGAGTTGTCCCTAAAGGGTGTGCCCACCAAGAAGGGCAAGGATAGGGATGAGTGGCCTATGGCGATGTGTGTGCGCCCATAAGGGCATAAACTGAATTTGCTGATAGCAAGGCAACAGGTTAGGTTGCGAAGCCTGTCATCGCCCAACTGATCTGGAATGGAAACTGAACAGGGAGTGTAGCATGTTGGGAAAGCCATAAGTTGGCGAATTACCACGTCACGACTGAATGGCAAGATGAAATATTGTAGACAAGGATGAAAGCTAAACTGCTTGAATGATAGTCCGAGCGATTTGAGCCATAATTATAGCGGAAGGTAATTACAAACGCTATACAGTCTATTGGATGTATTCAGGTGCACATTGGATACATTAGAAAAACACCCCAACACCCAAAGGTTGGAGTGCCAGCAACCCAGAGACTGAGCAAGCCCAATAAGGGTTGAAGGGCGAAAGTCACATCCGATACTACAATAAGCTATGTCAGTATATGTCTAAATGGGGATTACCTAAATCGGAACGCCTTTAAGGCTATGGTGAAAGAACCTGAAAATCCGACATGGTAACGGAGTTCCCGTAGTAGTCTGAGGCAGGGAAAGCCTGCTACATGGCAAAGGGGAACAGCTTGTCAAGTTCAGTACAACGCTGGAAGGAGCGAGAGGCTCATGAGAAATCCAGAAGTAGTATTGGACAATCTAATTTCCAAGTCTAAGGATAGAAACTATAGGTTCGACCGTCTATATAGAAACTTGTACAATCCTGAATTTTACTACCAGGCATATGAAAATATATACGCAAAGCTGGGTAACATGACGGAAGGTTCAGATGGTAAAACCGTGGATGGTTTCAACACTCAAAGAGTTGAAAGATTAATTGAATCACTCAAAAATGAAACCTATCAACCCCAACCATCCCGTAGAGTGTACATTCCTAAAGCCAACGGTAAGAAACGCCCATTAGGTATTCCCTCATTCGACGATAAGCTTTTACAAGAAGTTGTCCGTATGATATTAGAAGCTATATGCGATAGGACATTTCTTGAAACTTCTCATGGCTTCCGAAAGAATCGAAGCTGCCATACGGCTCTTGAACAGGTGCGAGGAACATTTACAGGGGTAAGGTGGTTCATAGAAGGAGATATCGAAGGTTTCTTTGATAATATAGATCATCACGTCTTAATTGATATATTAAAGAAACGTATAGATGATTCTAAATGGATTAGGCTAATGTGGAAATTCCTTCGAGCAGGATTTGTGGATGACTGGAAATTTCATAAAACGTTTAGTGGAACACCGCAAGGTGGAATTATTAGCCCGATACTATCAAATATCTACCTTCATGAACTGGATGTATTCATGAAAGAATACATTAAGGCCTTCGATAAAGGAACCAAAAGAAAGACGACCAGCATCAAGAGGTATCTGGAAATAAAAGCGTATAGAATGAGAAAGAAGCTTAAGAACGAATGGACGGGACTATCGCAAGAACACAGAGGTGAACGCCTCAAGCAGTATAAGGAGCTTAGAGCTCGCTTGCTAAGCACTCAGAGCACAAATCCCATGGACAGTGACTTCAGGAAACTTAAGTATACGAGATACGCTGATGATTTCATCATAGGAGTCATTGGAAGTAAGGAAGACTGTCTGTTCATTAAAGAGGATATAACAATGTTTCTGAAAAACAAGCTAAAACTCAATTTGTCACAGGAGAAAACACTTGTCACAAATAGTGTACAAAAAGCGAGATTTCTGGGTTACGATATTATGATGGCAAGGGGCATGAGTATCGGTACTGACGGCAAGGGGTTCACCAAAAGAACCCGAAATTATATTTGCAAACTCTATCTACCTCAGGATAAATGGGTAAAAAAGCTGAAGGAATATGGCGCACTGGAAATTACACCGGATGGGAAATGGAAACTAAAATGTAGAACTTATTTGAAAGACCTGGACGATATTGAAATTGTAAATATATTTAACTCTGAAATTCGAGGTTTGTATAACTATTACAAAATCGCAAACAACGTGTCTAACCTCCATAAATTCTACCATTTTATGAAGTTCAGCTTTGCCAAGACATTAGGCTCCAAGTACAATATGTCAGTAGCCAAGATGATGGCAAAATATAAAGTTAATGGTGAAATAGGCGTTAAATACGAAACAAAAAAAGGTCAAAAAATAATGTACTTCTACAAAGATGGATTCAAAAGAGTGAGGAAACTAACCAATATCCATGATGCAGACACACTGCCTAATACACTGAAATTTGGGGGAACAACAAGCTTGATGGACAGACTTAAGGCTGCCCAATGTGAGTTTTGTTCAAAAAGCTCAAATGAAATGGAAATACATCATGTGAAAAAACTCAAGGACTTAAAAGGAAAAAAGAAATGGGAATACTTCATGATAGCAAGAAGAAGGAAAACCATAGCACTATGTAGAGAGTGTCACACTGCTCTACATAGTGGGAAATTAGATTGATGAGTGGAGAGCCGTATACATTGAGAGGTGTACGTACGGTTCGGAGGAGAGCGTTTGGAAACCTACTGTAGTAATACAGAAAGGCGCTGGGCGCTTATCCTACGCAGAAGGTGGCGCAGGTGCTGATATTAGATACATAACCCCTAGTGATAATAGGGGAGCAGGATCATGGGTAATCATCAGTTAGATAAATACGCTGTCGGAACTAAAGTGAGGTTTATTGTTAAATAGTAAAAAGCTCTGCTAACCTTAATTGGTCGGCAGAGCTTTTTAGTTGAAGAATTGCTTACAGACGGACATTCTAGGTGGAACTGGTATGAGTTCACTTTTTAAATGTTCGTTGAAAATAAAGTTTTGTTAACTACAATAAAAGAATCAACGGTGGGCTAGGACGGGAAAATAAAGATCTAGACTGTCGCTGTTTCATTGAACTAACGTTTCCCGTTAGCGTAATATGAAATTAATTTTAACCGATAACAATTTAGGTTTCTTTTGCCACAAATCCAACTCGAAAGACTGGTTATTTACTCCAGTGAGAAACGGATTACGTCTCCTTTAAAAATACATTATCCCAAGAAGATGTAACAAACCCAATAAGCCCATTGGATATATAATTAATCTTGAGTATAAGTAAAATTATTATTTGGATGCTTCTCAAAGAAAAAATGAGCGATCGAGTGAAAAATTAAAAATAGATCTAATATTACGAAAGATAAAGGTTGTTGACTAATAAATGAAAACAATAAAAAAGTATATAGCGGTAGATGCAAAATTGTAAATACTTTGAATGCGCGTTTATCTTCCATATCTTTTAGGATTATAAACATTCTCCATTCTTTAGCTCTTATTGCATCCATTTCGTGCAAAAGTAGGAGAGCAAAATTAATTGAAAAAATCATTAGTAAAATTGATGACAAAGTTACACCTCACTTATTGAATATACTCAGAGTTAATCATATCTCACTTTAGGTGAGTTCTGGTACAATCATTAAATAATTACGTTTCGAAACATGGAGAGTTCCATTAAACTGCCCGTTAGCTTAACGTCGCCGTTCAGTCTACAACTTTTCAGCAGGCCGCCAAGGATCTGGAGATAAAGACAGGAAGGCGCACAGAGGACATTAAAGCCGGGCTGTTGGCTCTTGAAAAGGATAATTATCTTTGTGTATGGGAGATAAATCAGATACGCGTCATATCATTATTTTTAATGGCTGGGACAAGGACTAGAAGGTGGGTAAGCCGAAAAGCTACTTTAGAGAATATTAAAATTTTATTGCTACTTCGTATACATCAATATACAATGAAAGGAAATTGTTGATGAGTTCGATTTATGTGTAGGTATTTAGTTTTTTTGAATCACAAAAAATCATATGAAAAATCACAATTCCGACGAATACCCGCGAATACTTGCGGTTGGAATGCTTTTATAAAAACTTTTACAGTGCATTATATTAGGAATGAAGTATATAATTGAATTTCGGCGATACTAAGAACAAGATGTTCTACATTTGAGGTGGATTAACATGAACAGAATTTATCTGGATCATGCCGCATCGACTCCTATGCATCCTGAGGTTGCGCAGACTATGATGGACATCATGACCGGCCAATATGGCAACGCTTCGAGCGTTCATGCCTTTGGCCGCGATGCCAAGCGCACCGTCAGCGCTGCTCGGGATGCCGTTGCGGCCTCTTTGGGCTGCAAGCCTGAAGAAATTATATTTACGAGCGGAGGGACAGAAAGCGATAATCTGGCCCTGTTTGGGACGGCTACGGCAGACGGCCGTACTTCCGGGCATATGATTACAACCGAAGTTGAACATCACGCAGTGCTTCATGCTTGTGATGAACTGGAAAAAGCGGGGTATGAGGTGACTTATGTCCCGGTCAACGGTTTTGGACGCGTGAACCCTGCGGATATCGAGGCGGCCATTCGTCCGGACACTTTTTTGATCAGCATGATGTATGCCAACAATGAGGTGGGCGTCATTCAGCCGATCTCAGAAGTAGGGCAGATTGCGAGAGAACATGGCATTGTATTCCATGTAGATGCGGTTCAAGCTTTGGGTCATATATCCATCGACTGTCGGAATCTCCCGATTGACTTACTGAGTGTGTCGGGTCATAAGATTAACGGACCGCAAGGGGTGGGTGCATTATATATCCGCCAAGGTACACGCATTCAGCCGCTAATGCATGGGGGACTTCAGGAGAAGAAACGTCGTGCCGGAACAGAAAATATTGCCGGTATTGCGGGTCTGGCTAAAGCCGCAACTCTTGCTAATGCTTCCATTGAGGAGCGTGGGGCGCACGATACGGTTCTTCGTCAGACGTTGCTTAAAGGGTTGGAAGACACTCTGGGTAGCCAAAATTTTGTGATTAACGGTGATCCTGATCATTCTTTACCTAATGTCCTTAATGTTAGCTTTCCGGCCATTGGTACAGAGACCATGCTGATGAACCTTGACATGGAAGGAATCGCGGCAGCAAGCGGATCAGCCTGCACTTCCGGGTCTCTAGAGCTATCGCATGTATTGCAGGCGATGGATCTTCCTGAAGATGTTTTATATTCAGCGATTCGGTTTAGCTTCGGTTTGGGTAATACTACGGAAGAAATGGAATACACGGCCAAGAAAATTGAAACCATATGGAAGCGGCTGCGTACTAGGTACTAGGGATTTCTCCGCATTTTAATAAGAAGGGAGGGGCGGTTTTCCATTTCATTGCATGAACGGAAGCAAGGTCTGACAGGCATGTAGGAAAAGGACCGCACCTTCGTTCGGATTGCAGAATGAGGAGGTACCCTATATATGAAGCTTCAAGATATGATCGGACTTGCCGTTTTCGATGTGGAGGACGGGAAGCAGATTGGTAAAATACATGACTTTATGGTGACTGCTGATTGGCGAATCACAGGGATCGAGTTGGAAGGAAAAGGGCTTTTTTCTTCTCACGTGAAAATGGTTGCTTGGGATGACATCGTTGCTTACGGTGAGGATGCGATCATGATTCGCAATCAGCAGGCTGTCCGTAAAACGGAGGCCCATGATATACAACATACGTACTTGCTTGGACCCGGTAAACTGAAGGATCTATCCGTGCTAACAGAGGAAGGGCTCATGCTCGGGCACATCTCGGATGTTTATTTTGACCAGGAAATGGGCAATAACATAATAGGCTTGGAAATCAGCGATGGTTTTGTATCGGATATTATAGAGGGGCGGAAATGGCTGCCCTGCACCGAAGATATGTCCATCGGGGAAAATGCTGTTATGGTTCCCCCGTTAAGCGAGCAGCGTCTGGAAAAAGCCATATATTCTGTTAATGGATAGGGTGAGTTTATTGAGATGTCCGAATTGTAATTCCAAAGATATCGGCAAAATCGGCTCCCATCAATTTTATTGCTGGGGATGCTTTATCGAACTTCAGGTGAATGGTGAAAAAATGTCTGTCTACCAAGTGGAAGAGGATGGAACGCTCAGTTCGCTGGACGACCTATTCTTTGGAGATGAGATGGCACAACAGGACTTGCCGCAAATTCACGCTTCTTCCTAAGCTTGACTCCGAAAGTGGACAGGCTGCTTACTAAGAGGTGTGATCTACATACGGCTTAGTAGGTTGGATAACGCTTGATAAAAAACAACGAAGAGGGTGCCCCAAACGGCCATATTGGCTGGGGGCACCCTCTTTTGTATACCGTTTTTGTGAAGATAGTTAGTCTACAATTTAAAGCGTTTGACCTCTTCCAATAGAAGATCTGCATGAGAATCGAGTTTGGCAGAAAGGTCGGCAATATTATTCATGGCATGACCTTGTTCTTGCACAGAGGAAGCCACTTCCTCTGTAGATGCTGCACTTTGTTCAGAAACAGCGACAACGCTGGAAATGACGTCGGAAATATGCCCGGCATTCACACGGAGATGATCTGCGGCGGCGGTAACGTCCTCAATTTGGGCAAGCATATGCTGAGAAGCCCCACGAATGGATTCAAACGCCTGTCTCGTTGCAATGGCAGCATGCTCCTGTTCTACGGTTACAGCAAGAGCCTTCTTCATTTCCTCCGCGCTTTGTACTCCTGCAATTTTAATTTCTTCCAGCTTACTCATGATACTGTCACTGGAACTGCCCGCTTGCTCAGCCAACTTTCTCACTTCTCCCGCGACGACGGCAAAACCTCGTCCGTGTTCTCCGGCCCGTGCCGCTTCGATGGATGCATTGAGGGCTAGCAGGTTTGTTTGTGCGGCGATATCGTGGATGGCCCCGGCCAGCCGCTCAATATCCTGAGTTTTCAGCGCGAGCGAATCTACGGCTTCTCCTGCCGCAGTTGTCGTTTGTCTGGACTCGGCGGCCAGTTTCGCTTGACGTTCTGCTGTTTCATACCCTGCAAGCACGGCAGAATCTGTTTCGAATACGGCAGTTTGGGTCCGTTTGACACTTTCGCCAATCTGGTCGATGGAGCCTGTCATGTGAGTCAGCTTCTCAGAGCCGGAATATACAGCCTCAGCTTGATCGCTCGCTCCTTGGGCAAGCTCCTGAACTGCACTGGAGATTTGTGACGCGATGGTTCCAGTATCCTTAGCGTGCTGATGCATATCATGGGAAGCTGAACTGACATCGCCCGCCGTATCTGATACCTTGCGCAACAGGTGAGAGAGATTATCAGACATGATATTAAAATCTGTCCCCAGGCTGGCAATTTCATCTTTACCCTTAACATCCACACGAGCGGTCATATCGCCTTCAGCTATACGTTTGACATTCGCTTGGAGTCTGCGAATCGGCTTAATAAAGTTGTTTGCCGCCCAGATCGCCAGCAGCATAGCGACAACCAAGATGATAGCAACCGTTATAATCAACATATTACGAGTGGAGTAATACTCTTGAAAAGCAATATCTTTGGAAATAGACAACCCTACAATCCAGCCTGTGCTAGGCATCTTTTTAAAATAAAGCTGACGGTCACTACCATTATAGCTATAGTCTGTTTCTCCCGAAGCTGCGCTCAGCAGGGCCGCGGTTGATGAACCCAACTCGGGATTGTCCTTGAGGTTTTTGCCAGCCAGCTTGTTGTCTGGGTGCGCGATCACGGCTCCATTTTGGTCAATCAAAAATGCGTAGCCCAATCCGTTCAAGTCTATGCTTTTAATTATTTTTGTCATATCGTTGAGCATTATATCCTCGCTGACCACACCAGTGACGGAGCCATTCGAATTTTTGAGAGGCTTCGCAATAGAAATGGTGAAATTCGTACTATTTGCATCAATGTACGGGGACGAGTAATACATTTCTCCCTTGGTTTTGGCATCCTTGTACCACGGTCGAGCGCGAGGATCATAACCTGCTTCAAACCAGCCAGATCCATCCCAGTAGGTTCCATCTTCAAAGCCTGCGTAAATATTGGAAATGTTTTGATCTTTATAGTTTTGAAAAGCTGCTTTCAGAGATACGGCTTTGGCATCTGATGAGATATCGCTGGATTCCAGACCTGCAGCCAATGTTTCAATAATTTTGGCATTACCACCTATCCATCCGTCGAGCTGATTGACGGTTTCGGAGGTTTTGCTGTTCATAAGCTCTTGGATATCATGGTTGGCCTGATTTTTAACGCTTGTCATGCTAATGATCGACAATGGCCCAGCTGCAACGATAACAATGCAAGTGAAAAGGAGAATAAGTTTGATTTTTAAGTTCATGTAACGACCCCCGATGTTTCAGAAATGTGAAAGCTTAAAGTAGTGCTTTGTACTTATATCGTCAGATGGTATGACTTTGTTAATTGTTTTCATCCGTTTTCATCATTTTTTTACAATGGTAATCTATGGGGCATTCCAGCCTCGCGGGAGGATTAAAGTAGAGGTACAGGCATATACTTAAAGGAGGCTAGTCCGGTAAGGGGGCACGAAATGGAGCAATTAACGAAAAGTAGACTGTTCCGGTACGGAATATGGACGCTGCTGGGACTTGTCATTCTATATTTTATCTGGCTGCTGCGACCTTTGTTTTTGCATTTGTATGAATTTCTGAAAACAATCATTGCTCCGTTTGCGGTAGCGATGATCATCTCCTATGTACTTAATCCCGTTGTCAGTATGCTGGGCGGTCGCAAGGTGCCTCGAAGTGTAGCTGTGCTGCTCATCTATGCTGTGTTTTTAGCCAGTCTCGTTGTGATTCTGATGAACCTGATTCCGATGTTCATTGAACAACTGGATGAGCTGAATGAGCATCTGCCTGAGCTGACCATGCATGCACAAGGATTAATGACGAATATGGATAGCGGGATTTTGCCCCAAGGGGTGCGAACGGGTATGAATCAATGGTTTTTCCAACTAGAGAATCGGATGGCAACAGGGATTTCTACCTTTATGGATAACATCGGTGGGATGATCAACATGCTGTTCAATGTGTTCATTGTACCGTTCCTCATTTTTTATATTTTGAAGGATTTTGATGTGTTCGAGCGGACGATTGTGTCTTACCTCCCGCGTTCTCGTCGCAAGGCGATTGTAACGGTACTTAAGGAAATTGATCAGGCGCTTGGCAACTATGTCAGGGGACAATTACTGGTATGCGTCATTATTGGAGTGATGGCTTATCTCGGATATATGCTAATTGGCATGCCTTATGCGCTGTTGCTGGCAGGAGTGGTTGCGGTTTTTAACATCGTTCCGTATTTGGGCCCCTTTTTGGGAGCCGCTCCGGCAGTAGTCATGGCTTCTACGGTCTCCTTAAAAATGGTGCTTTTGGTCGTGGTTGTTAACACCTGTATTCAAGTGTTGGAGAGCAATGTCATTTCTCCCCAGGTGGTGGGACGAACGTTGCATCTGCATCCGATAGCCATTATTTTCGCTCTGCTAGTAGGTGGGGAAATTGCGGGAATTACCGGCTTGATTTTAGCGGTTCCCGTAATGGCAGTTTTAAAGGTAGGACTTCAGCATTTTTTTGCTTATTACGTGAAGCGGAAAACAAACTGATTTTGTCCATACACCGTATGTATCTTGTCTGAAATCGCGTTGACACGGCTAAATGACACGGATATACTGAGTTGAGTATGTTTAAATGTGTTTATCCAGTAGGGAAAGCTCATTTCGAAGTGCGGGCTGAACCCGCCGGGATGCTCCCGTTACCAGTGAAAACAAGGCGATCGATCGTCCGTTAAGCAAATGTTGGTGTGCAGCTTGCGCATGGGCATTTCGTACAGAGGGGACGGCGTTAACCAGGGTGGTACCGCGATACAATCGTCCCTGATCCGTTCAGGGGCGTTTTTCTGTTTTTTTATGGCCTGTGCCAGGAACCAGTGACACCATAATTAGGAGGCTACTTATATGAAAGCTAGTGAAATCCGCTCCAAATGGCTGGAGTTTTTTGAAAGCAAGGGACATGTGATTGAACCAAGCGCGCCGCTTGTTCCACATAAAGATCCTTCCCTGCTGTGGATTAATGCGGGTATGGCACCGCTTAAGCCTTATTTTGACGGACGTGTGAAGCCAGAAAATCCACGTATTGCCAATTCGCAAAAATGTATCCGGACGAACGACATTGAGAATGTCGGTAAAACGCGCCGCCATCACACCTTTTTTGAAATGCTCGGCAACTTTTCCATTGGTGACTATTTTAAAGAAGAAGTCATTACATGGGCATGGGAGTTTCTGACGGATCCAAAATGGATTGGTTTTGATCCGGAACGTCTGGCTGTAACTGTGTATCCTGAGGATGAGGAAGCGTACAAGCTGTGGAACGAAAAAGTTGGACTTCCTGCCGAACGTATCATCAAACTGGAAGATAACTTCTGGGATATCGGTGAAGGCCCTTGTGGACCTTGTACGGAAATCTTTTATGATCGTGGCGAAGCCTACGGCAGCGACATGACGGACCCTGAAATGTATCCGGGGGGAGAAAATGAGCGTTATCTGGAAGTGTGGAACCTCGTATTCTCACAATTCAACCATAACAAAGACGGCAGCTATACGCCGCTTCCGAACAAAAATATTGATACAGGGGCTGGATTAGAGCGTTTTGCATCCATTTTGCAAAATGTGGATTCCAACTTTGATACGGATATCTTCCAGCCACTAATCCAAAAAACAGCGGCGATGGCAGGAGTAAAATATAACGAAAATGTGGACAGTGACGTAGCTCTTAAAGTTATTGCTGACCATGTCCGCACCGTAGCTTTTGCAATTGGTGACGGTGTGCTGCCTTCTAATGAAGGACGGGGTTACGTGATTCGCCGTTTGCTGCGCCGGGCTGTGCGCTATGGAAAAATGCTGGGCATGAACCGTCCATTTATGTTTGAGCTGGTGGAAACCGTTGGGGATGTCATGGGTGTGTATTACCCTGAGGTAGTGGACAAGCGTGATTTCATCATTAAAGTGATCAAAACGGAAGAGGAACGCTTCCATGAAACACTGACAGATGGATTGGCAATTTTGTCCGATATCAGTGCTCAGGCGAAGGCCGAAGGTCGCAATGTCATTAGCGGAGCAGATGCTTTCAAACTGTATGATACGTACGGGTTCCCATTCGATCTCACAGAGGATTATGCGGACGAGCAGGGCTTGAAAGTAGACCGTGAGGGTTTTGATGAAGCGATGCAGGAGCAACGCAAACGTGCTCGTGATGCTCATCAGGACAGCGCGAGCATGAAGATTCAGGGCGGAGCTTTGTCCGATCTGGCGGTTAAAAGTGAATTTGTTGGATATAATGACCTCGTAACTGAGTCTAAAATTGTGGCGATTGTATATGAAGATGTACTGGTGGACAGTGTTAGTGAAGGGCAGTCTTGTCAGGTCGTGCTGGATGTGACTCCTTTCTATGCCGAAAGCGGAGGACAAGTCAGTGACCATGGCTTGCTGCGTGGAGGTACGGTAACCGCGAAGGTCGAAGGACTGTTTAAGGCGCCACAAGGTCAGCATGTGCATCAGGTTGTTGTAGAAGCCGGTGAACTGAACGTGGGCGATACGGTGAAAGCAGAAGTAGATCAAGCTTCACGTGGAGAAATTGAGAAAAACCATACGGCTACACATTTGCTTCACAAAGCGCTTAAAGAAGTGCTGGGTGACCATGTCAATCAGGCGGGCTCTTTGGTTGAGCCTGGGCGTCTACGTTTTGACTTCTCCCATTTTGGAAGCATTACACCAGAAGAGCTGGCGGATATTGAACTGCGTGTAAACCGTGCCATCTGGAGCCAACTGGACGTTAATATTGAACTGAAACCGATTGATGAAGCCAAGGCTCTCGGAGCAATGGCGCTGTTCGGTGAAAAGTATGGAGATATCGTACGGGTCGTTAAGGTAGGCGATTACAGCATTGAACTATGCGGTGGCTGTCATGTCAGCAATACTTCGCAAATTGGCTTGTTCAAGCTTGTCAGCGAGAGCGGCATTGGATCAGGTGTACGTCGTATCGAAGCGGTGACCGGACGTTTTGGCTTTGAATATATGGAGGGTCAATTAGAGCTGTTGAAGGTGTCGGCTGGGCTTGTAAAATCCAAGCTGTCTGAGGTGCCAAAGCGTATCGAATCTTTGCAGCAACAAATTAAAGACCTTAGTCGTGAAAATGAATCGCTGCAAAGCAAGCTGAGCGTTATTGAGGCGGGCCAGCTGACCGATCAGGTCGTGCAAGCAGGCGGGGTGCAGCTGTTGGCTGCACGCGTGCAGGCTTCCAGCATGGATGCGTTGCGTGCGATTGCTGATGAACTGAAAGGAAAACTTCCGGCTGCTGTGCTGGTGCTCGGCGCTGCAATGGACGACAAAGTTAATTTTGTCGTAGCAGTTCCGGCAGAGTATACCAAGGCTGGACTTCATGCAGGCAAGCTCGTGAAAGAAATTGCTGCCGTATGCGGTGGCGGTGGTGGCGGACGACCTGACATGGCGCAAGCCGGTGGTAAGGATGCCAGCAAGCTGGACGAAGCACTCCAACGTGCGCATGAACTGGTGTCGGCAGCCTCACAAGGATAAAGTTCGATAATTTTTGCGGATTTTTGGGAAAAAACGGGCTTAGATATTTCCTTGTAGGGCTTTGCTTATGGTATGATGTAAAAGAATAAGCTGGCATAAACATGTACACATGTTTTGTGGAAGCGAGGTGTCAACAATGGATTCCATGGACAAAACGGTCAAATTTAATGTCAAGGCAGATGAGAAGGAAGCTTCTGCTCAGGAGATTTTGTTGACCGTATATGATGCGCTGGTGGAAAAAGAATACAATCCGATCAATCAAATCGTCGGCTATTTGCTATCCGGTGATCCGGCTTATGTGCCACGGCATAATAATGCCAGAAGCCTGGTACGTAAAAAAGAACGCGATGAGTTGATTGAAGAGTTGGTTCGTTTCTATCTCGCCAAGCACCGTTAGGAGACAGGCATGAAAGTAATGGGATTAGATTACGGGGATCGCCGAATTGGGGTCGCCGTAAGTGATGCCTTCGGCTGGACCGCCCAAGGATTGGAAGTCATAGAACGACGCGGTGACGACAGCGAGTTCGGTAAAATTGCAAATTTGGTTCGTGACAATGAGGTCGGCGAGATTGTTGTAGGCTTGCCGAAAAACATGAACGGAACCGTGGGTCCACGCGGTGAGATTTGCATCGAGTTTGCGAACCGACTCAAGGAGTTACTGGGTTTACCCGTTCACCTTTGGGATGAACGGCTGACGACGCGTTCGGCGGAGCGTGCGCTTCTGGAGGCCGACGTCAGCCGAAAAAAACGCAAGCAGGTGGTAGATAAACTGGCCGCAAGCCTGATCTTGCAAAACTATTTGGACGCACACAGTACAAGGTGAGGGGGATTTCGTAATGGCTGAAAATCAAGTGGGTATGGAAGAAGAGCCGGAAATTATTTATATTGCCGATGACGAGGGCAACGAGGAAGAGTTCGAGGTCATTATGAAGTTTGAGGTAGATGGTTCCGAAGCGAAGTACATGATGGTTGCGCCAGTGGACCCTGAAGCTGATGAGTCCGATGTGTACGCCTTCCGTTACGAGGAAGAAGGCGATGATATTAAATTGTTTGTGATCCAAGACGATGCCGAATGGGAAATCGTCGAAGAGACCTTTAATACATTTGTAGAAGAAGAGGAAGAGGAAGACGGGAAATGACGAGTTATTCACGTGAAGACCTGAGTTGGACCTCTGATTTGAAGGAAACGTTCGACGGCGATGTAGAGCTGCAGGATGAACAGGGCCATGCGATTCGCATGGAATTGGAAGCAGAGTTCAAGGTAGGTGAGCAACGGTACGCCGTATTGCGTAGACCTGGGGCTGCTGTTGGCGAACATGAACTTTACCATGTAAGCTCATCCACAGACGGCGAAATCTCCATCACCACCATTGAAGATGATGATGAGTGGGAAGATATTTCCGAGCTGTACGACGAATGTACGTTGCCGGAAGAACTGTAAGTCTGGATAACGATGAGATCAAACCTGAAAGGGCGGACCAGTCCGCCCTTTTTGGCTGTGAAGGAGTTGGGTGAATGTGAAACGAAGGACGAGGATGTTTACGTTGCTTCTACTGCTTATCATTATAGCAGCAGGGGCAGCCCTCTATATTTGGAATGCCATGCAGCCTGTTCAGCCCCAAACACAACCGGTTGCTTTTACGGTGGTGCAGGGAACAGGAACATCGGCAATTGCAGATACGCTGGAGCAAAAGGGACTTATACGTAATGCGCTCGTGTTTAAGGCTTATGTAAAATTCAAACAGCAAGGAAGCGGATTTCAGGCCGGAAAATATGAGGCGAAGCCTGGCGCAACCTTTGATCAGTTGATTACTAAGTTATCGGCTGGAGATGTTGTCAAAGAGGAAATGATTCGTTTTACAATCCCGGAAGGTTTTACGATTAGACAGATGGCTGATAAGCTGCAAAAGGAAGGACTGGCAGACCGGCAGCAATTTTTGCAGCTGGCCAACGATCCGTCCGCTTTTGACGTCGCGCTGGTGCGGGACATTCCAAAGCAGGCGGGGCTTCGCTATGCGCTGGAGGGCTATCTTTTCCCGGAAACCTATGAGCTGAAAAAGGGCAGCACGGCCAAAGATATTATACAGGCGATGCTAGGACAGACGCAAAAACGGCTGGAGACTGTTTCCAATTTGGATGCCAAGCTAAAACAACGGGGTGAAACGCTGCATCAACTGCTGACGGTTGCTTCTCTAGTAGAGCGCGAGGTAGTTGTGGATGATGAGCGGTCTGTAGTAGCTGGCGTCATTTATAACCGACTCAAACAGGATAAGAAGCTGGAAATTGATGCTACAGTTCAATATATGCTGGACAAGCAAAAGGAACGGCTGTATTACAAGGATTTGGCTGTGGAAAGCCCTTATAATACGTATATGCATCAGGGACTTCCACCAGGGCCGATTGCAAGTCCCAGTCTGAAATCAGTGATAGCGGCTTTACAGCCGAAAGCTACAGATTATTTGTTTTATGTGACCAAAAAAGATGGGACACATGAACATTTGTTTGCCAAAACGTATAAAGAACATTTGCATAACATTCAGGTAAGTAACCGTAAGACAAATTAGGAGGTGAGCCTATGGCTTACAAACCCGAACTACTGGCAACTGCCAGCTCTCCGGAGGATGCCCGCCATATGCTGGAGGCTGGAGCTACTGCATTACTTATTGGAGATGACCGCTTTGGAATGCGGCTGCCGGGACATTTTACACCAGACCAAATCCGTGAAGTGGTGGAAGAGGCACGGAAGCATACGGCGCAGGTATACGTATCCATGACGAATTTGATGACGAACGAGCTATTGCCGCTCCTTCCCGAATATGTGCAGACCCTAGCTGGATGCGGCATAGACGCCATTGAGTTTAATGATCCCGCAGTGCTCATGGCCGTGAAGGAGTACGCCCCGCATCTTAAGCTGTTCTGGAACGGTGAGATGATCTCCACCAACTTCGCAACCGCCAACTATTGGGGTGAAAAAGGAGCTTCCCGGGTCATTTTGGCTCGTGAGCTCAGTATGGATGAAATTACCGAAATGATACCAAAGTTGAACATAGAAGCACAGGTTCAGGTACATGGCATGACCAATATTTATCACTCCAAGCGTAAGCTTGTTCAAAGTTATATGCTGCACCAGGGACGTAATGTAGAAGGCGATTTGGGTAGAGGGCGCGGCTTGTTTCTGATTGAAGCAGAGCGGAAGGAAGAGAAGTTCCCCATCTACGAGGATATTAATGGGACACATATTATGAGTTCAGATGATTTTTGTATCATGGAGGACCTGCATATTCTGATGGAGGCGGGCGTGCATAGCTTTAAGATCGAGGGCTTATTAAAACCTACGGCTTACAATGAGGCGGTTGTTCGTGCTTATCGTAAAGCCATAGATAATTATACAGCTGACCCGGATGCTTATGCTTATGATGAAAGCTGGCTGGATGAAGTTCGCCGTCTTCAAGATCCGGAACGGGAACTTTCCTTCGGATTTTTCTATAAAGAGCAGGTTTATTAATTTTAAAATGAATTCACAGAGGGGGGAACGTCATGGGGACGATAACCAAAACGAGAAAATATATAGGTAAACGGAATCGTCTGGATAAGCCGGAGCTGTTGGCTCCTGCCGGAAATCTGGAAAAGCTGAAGTTTGCCGTTCACTATGGCGCGGATGCTGTATATATTGGTGGACAAAAATATGGTCTGCGTTCTAACGCCGATAATTTCAGTTTTGAAGAAATGCGCGAAGGTGTAGAATTTGCCAACAAGTACGGTGCTAAGGTGCTTGTAGCCACCAATATCTATGCCCACAATGAAGATATTGCCGGAATCGAGGAATACTTGCGCAATCTGTACGAGGCAGGAATTCATGCCGTTATCGTCGCTGATCCGGCTATTGTATCCGTGGCATTGCGTGCTGTTCCCGGATTGGAAGTGCATTTGAGCACACAGCAGTCCACGCTGAACTGGCAAGCGGTAAAGTTTTGGAAAAACGAAGGACTACCGCGTGTGGTACTGGGACGTGAGACCAGTCTGGAGGAAATCGAAGAAATTAAAAAGCATGTGGACATCGAAATCGAAGCATTCGTCCATGGTGCGATGTGCTCTTCATTTTCCGGCCGCTGCGTGTTGTCCAATCACTTTACAGACCGTGATTCCAATCGTGGGGGATGTTGTCAGTCTTGCCGCTGGAAATACGATTTGTTTGAGGATGCCCGCCCAGGTGAGGTTTGGATATCTGAGGAAGAGGCACAGGAGAGCAATGCACTAAAACAGTTCCAGCTCGGTGTTAACCAGCTTCCACTGTTCGAAGAGAGCGATAATGCCTTTTCTATGGGTTCCAAGGATCTGTGCATGATTGAAAATGTCCCTGATCTGATTGATGTAGGTGTGGACAGCTTTAAAGTGGAGGGACGTATGAAGTCCATCCACTATGTGGCTACGGTCGTGAATGTCTATCGTCAAGCGATTGATTCCTATATGGCTGATCCTGAAAATTATGTGCTCAAACCAGAATGGATTGAAGAAATTAACAAGGCAGCCAATCGACCGTTGAATACAGGGTTTTTCTACGATACACCGGATCATGAGGATCATATTTATGAGCCGGAAGAAAAAGCAGTCCCTTATGATTTTGCCGGACTGGTCATGGACTACGATGCCGCGAGTGGCATTGCAACCATTCAACAACGGAACCATTTTAAACCAGGGCATGAAATCGAATTTTTCGGTCCGAACGGAACATTCTTTAAACAAACGGTCGGAACGATCTGGGATGAGGAAGGCAACGAATTGGATGCTGCTCGTCACCCGCTTCAACGAATTAGAATGAAGGTAGATCAGCCCGTATCGTATTTTGATATGATGCGTAAAAAGAAGTAAATAAGCCTTAAGTCACAGGTGAAAAGATACAAAAGCCTCTCCTATCGGTTGGAGGGGCTTTTTTTTGAATAGTTTTCTAGGAAAAAAGTTTCACAAAATTTAGTTGATACTCAAAGGAAAGCTACATTCCTTGTCGAATAGTTCCGATAGAAGTTATATAGATAATAGATACATAATGGATGACGTGGAATTAGAAACTAATTATATGGTGGTAGGTGAGAGAAATGGGTTTACGGAAAAAAGAGGGGAATACATCAAAAAGGCAACCCAAGAAAACGGATCAAATGCAGGGTTTGAAAGGCAGTAAAGTGACAACGGATAAAGGGGAACAAACGGTTACAGTGTCTTCGAAGGTTGCCCCCTGGGTAGCTAAGGCGACTCGTAAAGGTACACACAATTTAAAGCGTTTACTTAAGCCGGAAAGGTACAGTAAAGATTTCATGCATTTGGTCAAAAACTATAATCCGATACGTTCGGTTGGAATGAAGTTGTTTCTGATCTTTTTTGCGGCAATTATGTTATTTGTGGTCAGCTTGGGGATGCTCTCATACTACAAGGCTAAAAGTACGATTGAGCAAAATGCAGCTACGGCTTATCAGCAGACCGTTCAGCAAACTTCAGAAAAGCTTGATATTATTCTAGAGCGCTTTCAAGACACATCGACACAGGTATTTTTCGATACTGAATTAAGTGATCAGTTGCAAAAGGCTGTAAAGCAAGATAAAAACCCTTTTGCATCTTTTGTTGCTATGGGCGAAGTAAACAAGAAATTAACGAATATTGCTTTTACGAATAAAGCGATCGATTCATTGTACTTGTACCCGGAAGAAACCAAGTTAGCTGCAATGGGCACCGGAACACAAAAGGATGTACGGCAGGAAGCGTGGTTTAAGGATATTTTGAAAAACAAGGGAATTGTTTGGCTACCTACGCAGGTGAATGACAATGGCAGCAAGACTTTTCGCCTAGCACGCTCCATGAACAGTATGTCCGGGTTGGGAGGGACTTACGTTCTGGTTATGGATTTAAAGTCCAGTGCGGTGGAGGACGAGTTGAAAGGTGTTAATTTGGGCTCAGGCAGTATGATTAGCCTTGTGACAGACAAGGGTGAGTTTGTAGGTTCTAATAATGAGAGCTTGGCAGGAGGAAAGACAAAGCTGGATTACGTTTCCAAGCTTGAAGGGATCGAAGGAAATCAAATTATGGAGCAGGAAGCAGACGGCAAAGAGCAAAATGTGCTTACGGTTCATAATACGCTGGGAACTTCCAAGTGGATTCTCGTGGGTGTAGTACCTGTATCTGAGCTGGTGAAAGACGCTAAGGGGATACTAACCACAACCTGGATATTTGCCGCAGTGGCTGCACTCATTGCATTGTTCATTGGCCTGTGGATCGTGCGCCTCGTGGCGCGTCCATTGACACATCTGAAGGATTTAATGGTCGAAGGCGCCAAAGGCAACTTGCAAATCCGAACGAACTATAAGGCTCAGGATGAAATTGGACAGTTGTCAGAAAGCTTTGATGCGATGATGGAGCAAATTACATTGCTGGTAGAACAGACGAATGCCTCAGCTCAGGAGGTTCTGAATACAGCGACGGAACTAGGCGATGCCTCGAAGAAGACAGCCATTTCAGCCAAAGAAATTGCAGCAGCAACGGAAGAGATTGCTCATGGCGCCGCCAGTTTGGCAACAGAGGCTGAACGTGGCAGCGGACTTACCGGGAATATATCTCAGCAAATGGATACGGTTATGGCTTCCAATTATGAAATGAGTCTGGTCGCACAAGAAGTTGAACAATCCAGTGAAAAAGGGACCATTCAGCTGAAAAATCTATTAGGCAAGACTCGGGTTACGGAAGAAACTACACATGCTCTGGTGGGCAAAGTAGATGAACTGAAGCAGACAACTTCTGATGTATTTAAGGTGCTGGACGTACTACAGGATATTGCGAAACAAACGAATATTCTATCACTGAATGCGACGATTGAAGCGGCACGAGCGGGGACGGCCGGGCGTGGTTTTATGGTGGTAGCTAATGAGGTTCGGCAGTTGGCCGAACAATCACGTCAAGCTATTCGTACGGCTACAGGCATTATTAACAACATCGTCAATGAAATGAATGAAACGGTACAGGCATTATCTGAGGTGTATCCGCTGTTCCGGGAGCAGATGGGAGCCGTACAGGAAACAACGGATATTTTCCAATCGGTGCAGCAGCAAATGGGAGAGTTCGCGCTACGATTGGGAACGGTCACCGCCTCCATTCATCATCTGAGTGAATCGCAAACCACTTTGTCCGAGGCAATGACCAATGTAAGTGCGGTAGCCGAGCAATCCTCAGCTACTTCGCAGGAAGTCGCTTCGCTCAGCACTGAACAGGCCAATATTGGTAATCAACTGGTAGGCTTGTCGGATAAGCTGGAAGGAGTATCGGTGAATTTGAAAGAACAGCTTTCGCGGTTTACGGTGTAGATATAACAAAACCATGGGAATCAGGATTGTTACTGATCTCCGTGGTTTTGTACTTTTATTAGTGGATGTGCTTAAAAATCTCTCAAGAAGGAAAGCAAAAGATGAATACAAACACAAAGGTAGCTTGGGTTGTGCTGGCCAGTACCATTTTTATTACGGTTTTTTATTCGTTAGACGAGATTTTAGATTGGAGCCCAGAAGCAGACATCACAAGATACAAATAAATTCGAAAACCCATTCACGTTAAAAGTTGAGTGGGTTTTCTTTTTCAACTACAGGACATACTACTGGAAAAAAGATGAAAGAAGGATGGGTGTGCCGAGGCGTGGTAGCAGTTTCATTCGAAAACGTCGAATTGCATATATGGGCTTAGGGGTGATGTCACTACTGCTGATTTTATTATTCCGACTGGCTTGGATTCAGGGGACAGCGGGCATTCATATGTCCGTTTATGGGGGGCATTCACTTAAGGAAATGTCAGCACGTCAGAGACAGGAGGGCATTTCTATCGACTCTGGACGTGGACAGTTTACGGACCGGCATGGGCAACCCTTGACTGGCGGAGTAGTATGGGCGCCAGTGCTTTTTCCCGATGTAGATGGCAAAGCGGCTTTACATGGCGAAGAACTGGCTAAGCTACTGCGTACAAACAAGAATCAACTACTGACACGCTGGAAAGGACTGCAATCCCCGCTCATATGGCGAGATGGGCGCGGAGAGCCCGTACAAATCAATCCGCATGAAGCAGGCAAGTTGCTGAAGCTAGCCCCTTCGCTTATCGAGCTTGTACCTTATGCGAAACGTTACAGCGATTTGCCCAATGGCAGGCAATGGCTTGGCTTTCTGTATGAACGTGCCGACCGAGCGAGTGAACTGCCGATGGGGGCAGCCGGGCTGGAAAGAACGCTGGAGCCGCTGCTGAGCGGCGTCGGTGAAACGTTCGTCTCCCGATTTGTAGATGCGCAGCGTCGTCCATTGACTCACATACCGTTGCGTGTCAGTGCTCCATCCAATGGTCACTATCCTTTACAGGTACAGACTACAATTGATCTGCCTATACAGGAACAGATTGAAAAGCTGACGGAATCTAGTCATTTGGCAGAAGGGGCGGTGGTAGTGCTCGATGCAGGGAACGCGGATGTACTGGCGATGGTGTCTCGCCCTTTTTATAATCCCGGTCATGTTGATCCGCAGCAAAAAACAGACTGGTCTAATCGTGCACTCAAGGCGATAACGCCTGGTTCCATTTTTAAGTTGGTTACGGCTGCTGCTGCACTTGAATCAGGTGTTGTCCAACCACAGGAACAATTCCATTGTCATGGATCTTATGGCAAGTACGGTCTGGCTTGCTGGAAAAAAGAAGGACACGGTACCCTGAACCTGGAGGAAGGGCTTGCCGTATCCTGTAATAGTGTGTTCGCTCATCTCGGTGAACGGCTTAATCCTGAGCAAATTCAGGCCACAGCCTCTGCACTGGGATTGAGCCGAACAGTGGGCTGGCAGGAGCGGAATCTTGCAGGGCTATCTCAATTCAGACCGCTGGATCACGAAGAAAAGGGAGCCGTATTCGGCTCCCATACGAACGCGTCTGATCCGGGCGTACGTGTACAGACAGCTATCGGTCAGCGCGATGTGCTGGTAACGCCTCTCCAAGCTGCCAATCTCATCGTCACCTTGTTGCACGATGGTCAAGTACATGCACCACGCCTCGTCAAACGCATCAGCTACGCAGATGGTAGCACCTTACTGAAACTACCTGCTCATGCTGCACCTTCACCCGAGGGCAGCCGCTTGATTCACACATCGACGGCTCGCATGCTTCGTGAAGCAATGGAAAAGGTTGTGACACAGGGGACTGGTGCCTCCTTGCGTAATAAATCATGGAATCTGGCCGGCAAATCGGGTACGGCCCAAGCTTTAAAGAACGGTCACCCTATCAATCACCAGTGGTTTATAGGTTATGGTCCGATAGAGCGGCCTCGTTATGCAGTCGCCGTCCTTGTGCAAAATGCTTCAACACATTCTGCAAATCAAGCTACAGCACTTTTTGGTCAAGTCATGGATCTGTTAGCTCAATCCTCCTGAGTACCACGAGTAGCTTCACGATCCTCCTCCTGGATTTTTACGATAAACGGGGGCTCGTCAAATTCCTCTGTCGGAAACCGAATCCATTTCTGCAGATAGCCTTGCTGCCACAATTCCTTGAGCAAAATGATCAGAATTGGAGACAGGATTAATCCGGCCAGTCCAAAGATGGATAACGATATAATGGCAAAGGAAAGCATCAGATAGGCAGATGAAACACCGATGGAATTACCAGTGATTTTAGGCTCTGCCAGCTGGCGGACGATAACCGTGACAGCCATGACAATAAGCAGGCCTACAGCCAGGCCGGTATTGCCTGTGATGAACAGATACACTGCCCACGGAATAAAAATAACAGGCACACCCAACAAGGGCAGGATATCAAACAAAGCTGCCACGAGCGCCAATGATAGGGCATTATCCACTTGCAAAATGAGTAAACCTATAAATACGAGAACAAAGGTAATCCCTACCAGCAGAGCTTGAGCCTTGAGAAAAGCGGAGATGGCTTTAAGTACGTGATTTTTTAGAAAAAGGTAAGCAGTTTTTAGTGTCTTGGGTGTTTTACTACGGGCAATGCCCTTCCAAAGATTAATTTCCATACTTAAAAAGAACGCTAAAATGATTGCAATGGCAAAGTTGCCCATGAAAACAGTGAAGGAACTGAGGAACTGTATGAAAAAGGATAAGCCTAGCTGTGCCCATTTCGTAGCAATGGTGGTGGCAGTCGCAAAATAATCATTCACACGTTCAGTAACACTCGGAGGTAAAGCAGCGATTTTATCTTGAGAAAGATGAAGATACCGCGTGAATTCCGCTTGGATAATCTGAGTATATTGTGGGAGGTTTTGCGCGACTTTCGTAAATTGCGTAACCAGAATCAGGCCCAATCCGAAAAAAATAGCAAGTAAAAGGATGATAAATAGCAATACGGAGAGTGCGGAGGCAAAAGGCTTTTTCATTCCTTTCCGATGAAAATAACGGGCAGCAGGTTCAATGCACCAGAACACGACGAACGAAAGGAACACAGGTGCGGCAAGTTGATACAGTTTGCTGGATACGAACATAATTAAATACACGGTTAATACGATCAAACCGATATCAAAAACGGTACGCCAATATTTTTTGTACAAGGGAAGCATATGTATACAACGACTCCTTTTAGATTTTTATTTATTGTACACTAAATTGGACCTCAATGCTGACCATATGCAATAGCGAAATCTCGGCATGTTTACGTCAATGTGATAACATATAGTAAGTGAGTTTTCCTCAGGAAGCCTGCTTGGAGAGTTTAGAATAGAAAAGTGGGGATAAAACGTGCAGACTTTGCTGTTATGGATGTTTTACATTTCAACTTTTTATGCTTTTATTCCGGCGCTGGTTAGTCGTATATTTGGTTTCCGGGTGTTCAGTCGCGGCAAAAGTGAGCAAGAATATGCACTCACCTTTGATGATGGCCCTGATCCAGTGTATACATCACAGCTGCTTGATTTACTGAAGCGTTTTGATGCCAAGGCTACTTTTTTTGTTGTGGGGATGAATGCAGAAAAACACCCTGAGCTTCTGAAACGCATGCATGATGAAGGTCATCTAATCGGTATTCATAATTATGTGCACAAATCGAATTGGCTTATGCGGCCTGTTACCGTCAGAAGACAAATTGCCCAGACAGAGTCAGTCATTCGTCGAGTAACTGGCGAGGGAACGACCTTTTATCGCCCACCTTGGGGGATAGTGAACTTTTTTGATATTTCCAACACCAATGGTCGTCGAATTGTATTATGGTCCTCCATGTTCGGGGACTGGAAGGCAAGCATTGGAGCGAAACAATTAGCGGAGAGAATGCTCAAAAAGCTGAGGGGTGGCGAGGTGATGCTGCTCCATGACTGTGGTACGACATTGGGGGCAGACGTGGAAGCGCCCCAGAATATGCTAATCGCACTGGAGAAGCTGTTGAGGGTCGCCCAAGAACGACAATTACGCAGCGTACGGGTGGATACCTTGTTTTGTCGTCAGTCTGTCAATCAACCTACTGCCTCTGAGATGTTCAGTACGGGCTGGTTAAAAAGAACGCTGGTATTTGGATGGCTCCAGTATGAGCGGCTATTCCATGTTTTGTTTCGTCTTCGTCCCGTAAGCAAGGAGGATACGATCTTTTATTATCGTCGCCGTATCTATCATGGGCCCAATATAAATATGGAGAACAGCAGGTGGCTAGAAAAAGGAGACCCGGTAATCGAGCTTCATTTTGATAATAAAAAGTTGTTTCAATTGGGTACGACGGCAAAGTCGATGGTACATCTAGCTATTCAATTAATTCGGATTGTAAAAAAACAACTTCCTGATCTGGCCCAACGCATTGTACATGATTCTGAAATGAAGGGTGTAAAGGCGATCTATGCAGTAAGTATGATTCATCGGGGACCAGAGAAGTTGGGATTTCAAGTTCGAGAGCTTCCCAAAGGGCTGTTCAAGCATGTGTCCACTGTATATCTAAAGCTGTTATTTCGTGTTATCCATCCTTCGGGTTCAGAGCAATTGAGTGAAAAAAAAGATGTAATGGTACCGAAACTGATTGTGATGCCAATGGATACCTTGTTTGACCGTTTTCATCAGGGAGACTTACACCGCTTAGAGGAAGCTCTTGAGCAAACAGCACAGAGAGATGATGTCCATACACTCAACAGCGAAATGACTGAATAGGCTAACCCTAATGACCTAATATAAAAGCCTCTCGATCCTTTGTTAGGGATCGAGAGGCTTTTTAGCCGTTCATAAAGTAATCCTATCTTGGCAAAGCATTTAGATTTTCATAATTCCGCCGTTACTTGCGTTCGTCACCAGCTTGGAATAGCGCGCCAGGTAACCCGTTTTCACCTTCGGCTCAAAGCCTTTCCAGTTGGCGCGACGACGTTCGAATTCTTCGTCCGTAATGTGGAGCTCAATCTTACGATTGTTCAAGTCCAGCTCGATGATATCGCCGTCCTCAACAAAAGCGATAGGTCCGCCTTCTGCGGCTTCGGGGGAAATATGACCGATGGAGATACCACGGGAAGCACCTGAGAAGCGTCCGTCTGTAATCAGACCCACCTTGGCACCAAGCCCCATGCCCACGATTTGTGAAGTTGGAGCGAGCATTTCAGGCATACCAGGTCCGCCCTTTGGACCTTCATAACGGATAACAACAACGTGTCCTTCATTAATTTTACCGTTGGCGATACCTGCCAGTGCATCTTCCTGTGAATCAAAGCAGATGGCAGGACCTTTGTGATAACCACCAACCGAAGCATCAACTGCACCAACTTTAATGATGGAGCCTTGCGGTGCCAGATTACCGAATAATACAGCCAGGCCGCCACGTTCAGAATAAGGGTTGTCCAATTTGTGGATGACGTTAGTATCCAGAATTTCTTGCCCCTCTACGTTTTCACGAATGGTTTTTCCGGTTACAGTAATACAGTCTCCATGCAGTGCTCCCGGTTTCTTCAACAATTCATTCAACACTGCGCTTACGCCGCCTGCATTATGAACATCCTCAATATGATAGTCGGAGGCAGGTGCCAATTTGGACAAATGAGGTACGCGGTTTGCGACTTCATTAATACGTTCGATAGGGTAGTCAACTTCTGCTTCATGGGCAAGTGCCAATGTATGCAATACTGTATTCGTGGAACCGCCCATTGCCATATCCAATGCAAATGCATTATCAATAGCTTCTTTAGTCACGATATCACGTGGTTTAAGATCCAGCTTAATCAATTCCATCAATTGGCGTGCAGATTGTTTAACGAATTCTTTACGTTCTTCGGCTACTGCGAGAATGGTGCCGTTACCCGGCATAGCCAGACCCATCGCTTCTGCGAGACAGTTCATGGAATTCGCTGTGAACATCCCTGAACAGGAGCCACATGTCGGACAGCCATATTGTTCTAATTCAAGCAAGCTTTGATCGTCGATTTTGCCAGCCTGATATGCACCTACGCCTTCGAAGACGGAGGTCAGGGAAATAGAGCGTCCGTTCTTGTCTTTACCAGCTTTCATAGGACCGCCGCTGACGAAAATAGTTGGAATGTTAACGCGCAATGCGCCCATCATCATGCCAGGGGTAATTTTATCACAGTTAGGAATACAAACCATGCCATCAAACCAGTGAGCGGAAACGACAGTTTCCAGAGAGTCAGCTATAATTTCGCGGCTTGGCAGAGAATAACGCATACCGATGTGACCCATGGCAATGCCGTCATCTACACCGATGGTGTTAAACTCGAAAGGTACACCGCCTGCCTCACGAATGGCTTGCTTGACAATTTTTCCAAATTCCTGCAAATGGACGTGGCCCGGTACGATATCAATATACGAGTTGCATACCGCAATAAACGGTTTGTCAAAATCTTCTTCCTTGACACCCGCTGCGCGCAGCAAGCTGCGGTGAGGAGCGCGGTCAAAGCCTTTTTTAATCATATCGGAACGCATTTTCGTCTTAGCTGTCATGATGCTGGTTTCCCCCCAAAGTATAAAAATAGTATGGCGTTCAATGGACGCCGTAATAGCGCAGATGTTTTCTAAAGAGTCTATCATAGATGTGAGCTTTTTTCTACATATATGAAGATTTTGAAAAAGTACAAGAAGGATTCTGTAATCAACAATATATAGACATGAGCAGTTTTATTTGTCTATATATTGCATTTAGAAGAGGTTAGAACTTGATTCTATTAGAAATATGTATACTGATATGTTTGCGTATCAGGTAAAATATGAAAGAGCCCATTCTGCAATAAAGCGGATGGACTCAAGCTTGTTTTTATGTTAAAGGAGGGCGGAAGATGACATTACACCTTAATTTCTGCCGCCTTTACGACCGATGTCTCTGTAGAATTTTTTGTCATGCGACTCAGCTGTAGCATCGCCGCCTTTTTTACCGATTTCCTGATAAAATTCTTTATCGTGAGAGTTTGCGGTTGCTTCCCCACCTTTTTTACCAATCTCCTGATAAAATTCCTTATTGTGCTTCTTGGAAGTAGCTTCTCCACCCATACGACCTGCTTCTTCGCGACTCATTTTCCCCTGATTTTGATTACGTGCCATTACAAATCACTCCTTAATAAAAAAGTTGTTTTTTGTTGCGCGCATCCTTTACTTACCACATCACGCCTGTATGAAACAGGCTCCAAGTGGAGTAAAGAGGGGGGAGACTCGCTTACATGTTCGTCTGTGAGTGGGTTATCGCGTCTTCAATGTTAAATAAAAAATGGATAAAAAGATTACGCGGACCGTCTAAAAGGATAAGGAGCTGGCTTTAGCATCCACTCTACCTGTGGCTCAATCAGAGGTCGTGTTGCAGTTCGAACCCAAGGCATGGTCAACAGACAGCACAGACCTGCAGCACACACTACAATCAACATGACTTCCACTGGAGTATCTATATACTCGTAGACTCCCTTCGCAACAACGGTACGGACGATCAAGCCATGGAGTAAAAAGACATATAGTGTCCGTCTCCCCATCTCGGTTATACGTCCTGTGACAGCTGGAACAAAGCTTAGGAACGCCATGGATGCTATCCATTGAACTCCATAAATGCCGATGCGGTAAATTCCTGCGTACCATTCGGTATGGCCCAATTCACCGTAAGTCATGTTGCCATACAGCCAGCCTGCCGGGATGCCGAAATACGACGTTCCCGCCAGTACCATAAGCAGAAGAGATATAACGCCAGCGATTATGCGGACTGGAGCTGTGAAGAACCGTCGAACGTCCGCATAATTCAAATGATAGCCTGCTACAAAGTAAGGCAAATAAACAAAGGTTCTGCATACGCTCAGCCATATACCATCCACAGGGAGATACCCGACGAGGATACCCAGCAGCACGGATATACCCAATTGGAGGACAGGTGGTATTTTCTGAAAAGACAGCATCAGCAGTCTCCAACAGATATGGCTGGCAAGGAACCAGAGTAGCAGATAAGGAGCAAAGAACGAATGATGGATATGAGGAACGTGGAAGAGTGCAACATCCAAGATCGAATAGAGCGATTGAAAAATAAGATATTGCATACCGATCTGAAGCAGAACTTTTCGGCCTGCGGATCCGGTTAAAGATGTTTGGGCAAAGTAGCCTGTAACGAGTACAAACAACGGCATATGAAACATGAATATCCAGCTGAACCATTGTTGGGCAATATGAAGTGAACCGGCTAGAGGCTCCAGAGCATTCCCTGCAAATACGCATATGATCAACAGAAATCGCAAATTGAGAAAGAAGCTTTCCCCTTGTACATCATGGCTTGTCGTCATGTGTTTCCCTCCGAACGGCTTCTGCCGACTAAACTATTTAAAAAATAATTCTTTACAAGGAACAAGGTACGATACTCTGGACTTTATCATTGTGATTTTATTCACAATAGTAAGCGTTATCATAACCTTATTGTGTGGCGAAAGCTTGAACACCGGACAAAGATGGGCTAAGACATGGAAATGTATGCTGATTTGACCCTGTATGTGCAACGATGTTACCCTAACAAGGCTAGTTACGCTGATGAATACAGCGGCACATTTTATATTCAAATTACGAATTACGAGGTACGAAAGGCGAAAGGAACTTTTACAATGAGAAGAAGAACAAGAAGATCATACAATTCATATGGGACACGTGGTCCTCGGAAAATATGGAAAGTTCTCTTAGGCATCCTGATTGTTATTGCACTGATAGCAGGGTGGGGAGCATGGAAGGTATTTACGCCTTATCAGCCTGACGAGACGGCTGCTGCTGCATTAGCTGAAGTAGCGGATGCTGTGAAAGTAAATGAACAAGAACATTGGGTCGGTTTTGAGCCTGTAAAAAGAAGCGGAACTGGAGTCATTTTGTATCCAGGGGCGTTGGTGAAGCCCGAAAGTTATGCGCCCTTGGCACGCCGTCTGGCGGAAAAGGGTTATCATGTGATCATTGCAAAAATGCCACTCAACCTTGCACTGATCTCCCCGGATCTAGCGAATGAAGTGCTAAAGGCATATCCGAAAGAAGCGTTTGTTATTGGAGGCCATTCGTTAGGCGGTGTGATGGCGGCCCGATATGCAGCTGCACATCCTGATCAGGTCAAAGGTGTATTTTTCCTCGCCTCCTACCCGGATAACAAGGGTAATTTAAAGGATAAAAATCTGCCCGTTATTTCTCTACTGGGAAGTGATGATGGAGTCGTCCAGATGGAAAATGTCCAAAGTGGAAGAACTTATTTACCAGCCAACACGCTGTATTTTACAGTCGAGGGGGGGAACCATGCCCAATTCGGCAGTTATGGTTTCCAAAAAGGAGATAATCCTGCGAAAATTAGCGCTGTTGAGCAATGGAATCAGACGGTAACGGCTTTACAGGACTGGATGAAAGAGAGTGTGGATGTGGCTCCTAAGAATCAGTAAAGGAGGTGTGCTGCTTGTCTGAGCTGATCGTGCAGGGGGAGAGGTACCCATGCCGTGGTATTTTATTAGATAAAGATGGAACGTTGCTGGATTTTATTCAGTTGTGGGGCCCCTGGGCTCGTTCTATACTGGATATGATGGAGCAGCATCTTACCGTGGCGGGTGCCGGTTTTACGGTGGAAAAAGGCAGTGTTCTAGGTACTGTTCACGATCAAGAGGGACGTGTGATCGGTTACGATCCTTCTGGCCCGCTGGCCATGGGGACGGTGGACGAAAGTACGGGGGTACTGGCTTGGCAGCTTTATACTGCTGGTGTACCGTGGAATGAGGCTGTGCGGCTTGTCCGCGACTTTAATAAAACGGCGATGGCTGATATTCGGCGGCATCGGGCAGCGAAGGTGTTTCCAGGGTTGCGGACGTTGTTGGAGCAAAGCCGCCATGCCGGGCTGAAGCTGGCGGTTGTGACCTCTGACAGTACAGAGGCAGCACAGGAGCATTTGGAGTGGATGGGGCTGACATCCTATTTTGACGAGATTATCGGACATGATAGGGTAACATACGGTAAGCCTGACCCGGAAATGGCTGAAAAAGCCTGCGCGTTACTAGGATTGTCGCCGGCGGACGTGGTAGTCATCGGAGACAGCAATGGGGATATGCAGATGGGCAAGCGTGCCGGAGTACGGCTCGCTATTGGATTTGCGCCAGAAGCAGAACGTTCTGGTCATTTGCTGGATGCGGATAAGGTTGTTCGTGGATATGAAGAGCTGGAGGTGCGTAGGGTATGAAAGTTAATACGTTGGCGGAATGGATACAGCAATCGCAGAATATTGTTTTTTTCGGCGGAGCAGGGACATCGACGGAAAGCGGTATTCCAGATTTTCGTTCGGCAGCAGGCCTGTATCAAAGTGAGGAGAAATTGCCTTATTCCCCTGAGGTTATGCTTAGCCGTTCATTTTTTGTGAAGCATCCTGAAGTGTTCTTCGACTTCTATCGCAGCAAAATGCTGCATCCCGATGCGGAGCCGAACGGTTGCCATCATTTCCTCGCGTTATTGGAAAAGCAAGGCCTTCTTAAAACGGTTGTGACACAAAATATTGACGGCTTACATCAGGCTGCAGGTAGTGTGAATGTACTAGAACTTCATGGCTCGGTGCATCGCAACCACTGCATGGAATGCGGCCGCTTTTACAGTCTAGATGAAGTGATGAACAGCTCTGAGGTTGTACCCAAATGTCCGATAGATGGAGGAATTATCAAACCGGATGTCGTTTTATATGAGGAGGAGCTGAATCAGGATACCATTATTCAATCTGTTCAGGCTATTTCGCAGGCTGATTTGCTGTTAATTGGAGGAACGTCGCTGACAGTACATCCTGCTGCGGGCTTGATTACTTATTTTCGTGGTAAACATACGGTGCTGCTGAATACAGATCCCACCTCGTATGATCATAAGGCGGATCTTTTGATCACCGATCCAATCGGTAAAGTTATGGAAAAACTTGCTCATCAATTAGGTCTGTAATCGTTTTCTTGTCAACGCCTGGATAAAAGCGCTATGATGATGTTGTGATGGACATTACAATGTTTCGAGAGAGGCTGGGATAGCATGGTTTATTTAGCTGGCGAAGATCGTTATGAAAGTATGAAATATAACCGTACAGGGAGATCAGGTCTAAAACTGCCCGCTATTTCGCTGGGCTTGTGGCATAATTTTGGCGGGATTAACAACGCGGAGAATGGCCGTAGCATGATTACCCGCTCCTTTGATCTAGGAATTACGCATTTTGATTTAGCTAATAACTATGGCCCTCCTGCGGGATCAGCAGAGGAATTTTTTGGACAAGTCTTAGCCAGTGATATGAAACCGTACCGGGATGAGTTAGTCATCTCCACCAAAGCGGGCTACAATATGTGGGCAGGGCCTTATGGTGACTGGGGATCTCGCAAGTATATGATATCTAGTCTGGATCAGAGCCTGAAGAGGATGGGGCTTGACTATGTCGATATATTCTACTCTCACCGATTTGATCCTAATACGCCGCTGGAAGAAACGATGGGAGCACTGGATCATATCGTACGTTCCGGCAAAGCGCTGTATGTGGGTGTGTCCAATTATAGTGCGGAGCAAACAGCAGAAGCAGCTCGCATTCTGAAGGAGCTGGGAACACCGCTTCTGATTCATCAGCCGAAATACTCCTTGCTCGACCGCTGGATTGAAAACGGATTACAAGATGTACTGGACGAAAACGGGGTAGGCAGCATTGCCTTTTGCCCGCTGGCTCAGGGACTGCTGACCAATAAATATTTGAACGGAATTCCCGAGGATTCACGTGCAGCGAGTACATCGGTTTTCCTGAATGAGAACCATGTAACGCCAGAAACACTTCGCAAGGTACGCGCCCTGAATCAGATGGCTGCTGCACGCGGACAAAGTTTGGCTCAATTCTCGCTGGCCTGGGCTCTGCGCGGCGAACGTCTGACCTCTGTCTTGATTGGGGCAAGCCGTGTAAGCCAAATTGAAGAAAATGTTGCTACCTTATCCAATCTGGACTTTTCTCAGGAGGAACTGGATCGAATTGATTCGATTCTGAATGCCGGGAACTGACAGGACGGCGGCACAGCCTTATGGTGAAAGTTAATCTGTAGTCATCGGCCTAATTTAATATATAACCAACAGCCCGCATCCGTTTGAAGGATGCGGGCTGTTTAAGCCTGCTTTACGACTGTGGGTATTGCTTAACCTTGCTTCGGTACTCGGTTGGAGACTGACCACAGAAGCGCTTGAATTGACGTGAGAAATATAAGGCATCGGTTAGTCCGACAGAAGCGGCCACTTGCTCTACCGATAGTTCAGGACGCTCACGCAGCAGTTGACGTGATTTGTCGATTCTTAGCTTAAGCAGATAGGTGACGGGGGAGATGCCCGTTTCCTTTTTGAATATCCGTGACAAATACGCACGGTTATAACCAAGTCCTTCAGACATTTGCTCAATGGAAACGGGATGTGCGTACTGAGTGGACATATATTGCACCATCTGCTTGACTGTACGTTGAATTTGCGAATCCGCCCCGGACGGATCAGCCCAGTCACTCAGGTAATTGCCTGCTTCCCCCATAATCAGATACAAATAGCCCAAGGCTGAAAGATGAGAACTAGATTTTCTGCTGTAAAAGGCCAATTGCATTTGTTCCAAATAACCGGGGATGGGACTTTGATCGGAAGCATGGAAGACAGGCTGGTGAACACGCAGCCCTGCCTCCTGTACCACCTGCTCAGTATGGTGTCCGGTAAATGCAGACCAACGATAACGCCATGGTTCCTCTTCATCAGAGGTATAACTCACCAGCTGACCGGGATGGATAAGGAAAAAATCGTTTTCTTCAAGCTGATATGTGTGCTGTTCCGTTCGGAAGATGCCTTTGCCCGATTCTACAAAGTGAAGCAGATAGTAATCATAGATTTTCGGCCCTACGGCATGACCAGATTTGGTTTGGCTCTCTCCTGCAAAAAGCACATGCAGGGGGCTATTTTCATAAAACACTGGATTAGAGGCGACAGCATAACTATATGAATGCGCTTGCAAAATTGGGTCATCCTTCCTGCATTTGTGAATAGTTTAGCGGATGCGGTATACTTACATTGTACATATCCAAGTCACATTTATCCATAGCTTAAACACATGGATGCATTACATTGTGTGACGCTTTCATTTATACTGAAATCATAAGAGATGTCAACCTGATTAAGATGTTACAGGGAAGTCAGGGGGACCTTTACTAACGGTATATGAGGTGGATGCGGATATGAACTCTACTGAATTAAAGAAACATTTTATTGAAAAATATGGTGAAAGCAGCAATGAACTGCGGATATTTCATGCACCTGGACGTGTCAATCTGATTGGAGAGCATATCGACTATAACGGTGGTTATGTACTCCCGGCTGCGCTGGAATTCGGAACGACGCTAATCCTTCGTGCGCGCAATGATGATGAAATTCATTTCGCTTCGACAAACCTGCCGTATGAAGTATCTATCTCCCGCGGAGAAATAGGTAAAAACAAAACGGATGAGTGGGTGGACTATCCGGTGGGTGTACTGGTGGAGCTAGCTGATAAGGGAGTTTATCCGTCTAACGGATATGACCTGCTCTATCACGGAGAAATACCGAACGGTGCTGGATTATCCTCCTCAGCCTCCATTGAGGTTGTCACAGGATACGCGTTCCTCACTATCGAAAAACAGAAAACAGATACGGTCGAAATCGCTTTGTTGTCCCAGCGGGCAGAAAACAATTATGTTGGTGTCAATTGCGGCATTATGGACCAGTTCGCTGTAGCGAACGGAGCAGCTGATCATGCAATTCTACTGATGTGCGATACGTTGGATTACCGTAAAGTGCCATTCCGCACGGGAGATTATAAGTTGGTGATCGGCAATACAAACAAGCGTCGCGGTTTGGTGGACTCGGCCTATAACGAGCGTCGTAGTCAATGTGCCGAAGCACTGTCCATTTTGCAGCAGCAGGAGCCGTCACTGGAATACCTCGCTCAGCTGGACGAGAAGCGTTTCGAAGAGCTTCAGCATCACATCGCGGACGAAACAGTGCGTCGGCGGGCACAGCATGTGGTGGAGGAAAACGCTCGTGTGTTGGCCTCTGTCGATGCTCTCGCGGCGAATGAACTTGCAGCTTTTGGTCAGTTAATGAATGCTTCTCATGATTCATTACGCGATTTGTATGAGGTCAGCTGCACAGAGCTGGACGTCATGGTTGAAGAAGCACGACGCATTCCTGGCACGCTGGGTGCTCGTATGACAGGAGCCGGATTTGGAGGTTGTACGGTTTCATTGGTTCATGAGGACGATGTGGAACGTTTTGTGAAGGAAGTCGGCGAAGCTTATCAGACCCGCACAGGGCTGGAAGCCAGCTTTTATGTATGCAAGGCAGGAGACGGAGTTAAAGAACTGAAGGAGGACGAATAACATGGCCATTTTAGTCACAGGTGGAGCTGGATATATCGGTTCACATACCGTAGCAGAACTGTTGGATCTGGGAGAAGAAGTTGTGGTGCTGGATAATTTGCAAACCGGGCACAAAGCAGCATTGCTTGGAGGCAAGTTGTATGAAGGGGATTTGAGGGATAAAGAACTACTGTCCAAACTGTTCTCTGAAAATAGTATCGACGCAGTTATCCATTTTGCAGCCAACTCGCTGGTTGGAGAAAGTATGCAAAATCCTGGTAAATATTACGACAACAATGTATTTGGCACGCTGAGCTTGCTGGAGGCGATGAAGGATGCTGGAGTGCGTCGAATCGTGTTTTCCTCTACTGCGGCTACCTACGGCGAACCGGAAAAGGTACCGATTGAAGAGGGTGACCGTACAGAGCCAACCAACGTGTATGGTGAAACAAAGCTGATGATGGAGCGCATGATGTCGTGGTTTGACAAAGTTTTAGGCATCAAATATGTGTCTTTACGGTATTTTAATGCGGCTGGTGCGCATGAGAGCGGCAAGATCGGTGAAGATCACCGACCAGAAAGCCATCTGATCCCGTTAGTGCTCCAGACAGCCCTGAAACAGCGTCCACACATCGCTGTGTTTGGTGAGGATTATGCGACACCTGACGGCACGTGTGTTCGGGATTACATTCACGTGAGTGACCTGGCGGATGCTCATGTGCGTGCAGTAAATTACTTGCGCGAAGGCAATGACAGCAACGTATTCAACCTGGGCAACGGGCAGGGCTTCTCTGTGAAAGAAGTTATTGAGACGGCACGCAAGGTCACTGGGCTCGACATTCCAGTTGTTACAGAGCCACGCCGCGCAGGCGATCCAGCGATATTGGTTGCATCTTCTGACAAGGCTCGTTCGGTGTTGGGCTGGAGTCCAGCACGTACCCAACTAGAGGATATTATTAGCGGAGCATGGGGATGGCATCAGTCGCACCCTCACGGCTACGGCGACGAATAGACGGGAGACGATGACATATGAGCGAGCGCCAATCCGCAGATAAAGGCCAAGGCCGGGAACATTCCCGGCATCTGGCCAATGACATCGACGAAACTGTACAGCAATCAGCTCTATATGCGGTGGAGCAACTGGTTGCATTCGCACAAAACAGGGGCTTGATTGGTCTGCAAGATACAGATTACAGCCGTAATCTGCTATTGGAGCAGTTTGGTTTTTCCGAGCCTTATTCAGGTGGGGAAGCAGGGGGCATTATGGCCCCCGAAGCCCTCCAGCCTGTGCTAAATGTTTTGATAGATTATGGTTTTGCCACTGGACTTATCCCTGAAAACACAGATACGTATCGTGATTTGCTGGATTCCAAAATCATGGGGCTGTTGATGGCGAGACCGTCTGAAGTCATCCGTGACTTTCATCAAACGGAGACTGAACGTGGCATAGAGGCGGCGACAGATGCTTTTTACCAATTATCCATCGATTCGAACTACATCCGAATGGATCGGGTTGCCAGCAATGTGTACTGGAATCAGTCGACATCTTACGGAGATATGGAAATCACGATTAATTTGTCCAAGCCAGAAAAAAGCCCCAAGGAAATTGCGATGGCGAAGCTTTTGCCGCCGCCTGTTTATCCCAAGTGTCAATTATGCCGTGAAAACGTCGGATATGCAGGAAGAGTAAATCATCCGTCCCGTCAAAATTTGCGCATCATTCCGGTGGAATTGAATGGGGAACCGTGGTTTTTTCAATATTCACCCTATGTGTATTACAACGAGCACTGCATTGTGTTCCATCATGATCATGTACCGATGAAGCTTACGAAGGATACACTGCGCCGATTGCTGGCCTTTACGAAAGCGTTTCCGCATTATTTTATTGGCTCCAATGCGGATCTGCCGATTGTTGGCGGATCGATCTTGACCCATGATCATTTTCAGGGTGGTCGTCATACATTCCCAATTGAAAAAGCGGGTGTAGATGGCGTATACCATAATGAAGCGTTCCCGCAGGTTACAGTAGGGATTGTAAACTGGCCGATGTCGGTCATCCGTTTTACGTCAACAGATGCCGAGGCGTTGTTGGAAGCGGGAAATGCTGCTTTTGAAGCCTGGAAAGCTTATAGTGATCCTGTAGCTGATGTCCTCTCTCATACAGAGCAGGAAGGGGAAACGATTCCGCATAATACCGTGACGCCGATTGTGCGCCGTGATGCCGAAGGCAGGTACCAGATGGATCTCGTACTGCGTAACAACCGAACGAGTGAAGAGTATCCGGAAGGTATTTTCCATCCTCACCGCGAGATGCATCACATCAAGAAGGAAAATATCGGTCTGATCGAAGTTATGGGACTTGCCATATTACCGGGGCGGCTCAAGGATGAACTGGATGGAATTGCAGATATTTTGTGTGGGGATGACAAACTGGCTGTGGCTATGCAGCAGGAAGGACATCCACTGTTTAAGCATGCAGACTGGATTTACCAGTTAAACACCCGGTTTGGTCGTTTGCCTGACAAGGAGACGGCTGTTCGTACCGTACAAAATGAGGTTGGACTGAAATTCAGTGAAATTTTAGAGCATGCAGGAGTGTATAAACGGAATGAGTCCGGGCAGCAGGCGTTCGGTCGTTTTATGAAACAATTGGGATATACTTTGGGAGAATAAAATTGCTGGCGCAGCACATAATACACTACGAGAACCCTCCCAAGATATGACATGGAACCATGCTCCTCAAGGAGTGTGGTTTTTTTTTGAAAATAAAGCATATTTGTTTCCTGTAACCGAAAAGGTTATAATAGAGTAGTTTCTTAACATTAAACTTTAGAACTATTGGAGGCGAGCGTTTGCGATGAAAGCATTCGAATTTTATAATCCTACACAATTGATCTTCGGTAAAGGACAATTGGAGGCTCTCAAGCGTGAAGTTCCTAAATATGGTAAACGTGTACTGCTTGTATATGGCGGCGGCAGCATTAAGCGCAGCGGTTTGTACGATAATGTAATAAGTTTGCTTGGTGAAATCGGTGCAGAGGTAACGGAACTGGCTGGTGTAGAACCGAATCCTCGCTTATCTACAGTACATAAAGGCGTGGAATTGTGTAAAACACATCAAATTGACCTCGTTCTGGCTGTAGGCGGCGGTAGTGTGCTGGATTGCTCTAAAGCCATTGCTGTTGGTGCAAAATATGATGGCGACATGTGGGATTTTGCAGAGCGTAAAGCGGCACCACAGGCTGCATTGCCATTAGGTACGGTTTTGACCATGGCAGCTACCGGTTCTGAAATGAATGCGGGTTCTGTTATTACAAATGAAAAAACACAGGAAAAATTGGGCTGGGGCAGCGTATTTGCGTTCCCTGCGTTTTCTATTCTTGATCCGGTGAACACATACTCACTGCCGCAAAATCAAACGGTTTACGGAATCGTAGATATGATGTCACATACGCTGGAGCATTATTTCCATCTGGAATCCAATACTCCGGTCCAACTTGGCTGGTGCGAAACGATTTTGCGTACGGTCATGGATGCGGCTCCAGGTCTGGTCAACGATCTGGAAAATTACGAGCTGCGTGAAACGATTATGTATTGTGGTACGATGGCGCTGAACGGGTTCCTGAACATGGGGCTGACAGGCGACTGGGCTACTCACAATATCGAACATGCTGTGTCTGCTGTTTATGATATTCCACATGGTGGAGGACTGGCTATTCTGTTCCCGAACTGGATGAAACACAATCTGCATGTGAAGCCTGAACGCTTCAAACAACTGGCGGTCAATGTGTTCCATGTAAACCCAGAAGGCAAGAGTGATGAAGAAGTGGCGCTGGAAGGTATTCAGGCGTTGCGTGATTTCTGGAACTCGATTGGTGCACCAAGCCGTCTGGCTGATTACGAGATTGATGTGTCCAAAATCGATGTTATGGCTGATAAAGCTGTGAAATTCGGATCTTTTGGTGGCTTTAACAAGCTCAATCGCGAAGATGTAGTCGAAATTTACAAAGCATCTCTGTAAACCGACATTTGTATCATATTAAGCACGTTTGTGCGTCATTAGACGTACGAACGTGCTTTTTTGGGTTTGATTTGGGATATTGGAGGAAAATTTTGAAACTTTTTTAGGTTGAATACGTAAACATAGTTATAGACTGGAAACCAGACTGAAAAGGTACATGGAAGGAGGAGTCGCATGGAAACCATATTTTGGTGGTTATTGGCAGGGGGCGCTATCTTTACCGTAGTCAGTGTGCTGATTGGAGATGTACTCGGTGGTTGGCTGGATGGTGCATTGGAGCTACCGGGCCTCGATTGGTTCAGACCTGTCGTTTTACTTGGAGCCATGACCGCTTTTGGCGGAGCTGGAGTACTGCTGACAAAGTATACCGGGCTGAGCATGGGATGGGTCGTCGTGCTTGCTTTAGGGATTGCGTTTGTCATCGGAATACTCGTGTTCTTTGCGTTTATTAAACCCATGGCGAATTCGGAGGTATCCAGCGGCTTCTCCATGCGTGAGCTGACTGGCAGGATCGGTGAGGTCACCATTCCTGTACCTGAGGTTGGTTACGGGGAGGTTATGATCCGCTTGGGTGCAGGCAACACCATACATACAGCATCGAGCTTCGATCACAAACCGCTTGCTGCGGGAACCCGTATCGTCGTGGTTGAGGTCGCAGAGGGCGTCGTCCGCGTAGCGTACCTAGACACATAGACGGCGCATTCGCTTAACTTGAAGGGAGCGTGATCGGGAGTGTCAAATTTGCAAGATATTGTATTGGTCCCTGGGATTGTTGTCATCGTTATCGTTATATTAGGGATCGCTTTTTGGGCCCGTTACAAAACGGTAGGACCGGATGAAGGAATGATCGTGACGGGTTCTTTTCTAGGAAATAAAAATATTTCCGAGGATGACTCTGGACGAAAAATTAAAATTGTACGCGGCGGGGGGGCCTTCATTTGGCCTATTTTTCAGCAGTCCGAATTCATCTCTCTGTTGTCCCATAAATTGGACGTAACCACACCGGAAGTGTATACGGAACAAGGAGTTCCCGTGATTGCGGATGGTGTGGCGATCATCAAGGTAGGCAGTTCTATTGAGGATGTGGCTACAGCAGCCGAGCAGTTCATCGGGAAGCCACTGGAAGCTCTTAGGGGAGAGGCTCAGGAAGTGCTGGAGGGGCATTTACGCGCAATCCTCGGCTCGATGACGGTGGAAGAAGTTTATCGTAATCGGGATCGGTTTGCGCAGGAAGTGCAAGGCGTGGCTGCTCGTGATCTGAAAAAGATGGGCTTGCAAATCGTTTCATTCACCATCAAAGATGTGCGGGATAAACATGGATATCTGGATGCGCTTGGTAAGCCGAGAATTGCCGCTGTGAAACGGGATGCTGAGATTGCAGAAGCTGAGGCTGTGCGGGATGCCCGGATTCAGAAGGCACGTGCGGAACAGGAAGGCCAGAAGGCCGAATTGCTGCGGGATACCAATATTGCCGAGGCAGCCAAAGAGAAGGAACTGAAAGTGGCTTCGTTTAAGAAAGAACAGGATACAGCGAAGGCAGAAGCCGATCAGGCTTATCACATCCAGGAGGCCCGTGCCAAGCAGACTGCTGTCGAGGAGCAGATGAAGGTTGAACTGGTGCGCAAAGAACGGGAAATTGATCTTCAATCCAAGGAAATACAGGTACGTGAAAAACAATATGATGCGGAAGTGAAAAAGAAGGCAGAAGCCGATCGGTATGCGGTCGAACAAGCGGCGGAAGCAGATAAATCGCGTAAAATGCGTGAGGCTGAATCGCTGCAATACTCGATCGAGACACAGGCGAAAGCGTCAGCTGAACAAAAACGTCTAAACGGGCAAGCAGAAGCGGATGCCGAACGCGCCAAAGGTACGGCAGACGCAGATGTCATCCGTTTGCGTGGACTTGCAGAAGCGGAGGCCAAGGAAAAACTGGCGGAGGCGTTCCAGAAGTTTGGAGAGGCTGCCGTGCTCGATATTATCGTAAAAATGCTGCCTGATCTGGCTGGACGTATTGCCGAACCGATTGCGTCCATTGATAAACTCACCGTAGTTGATACGGGAAAAGGAGAAGGAGCAGCGCGTGTCAGCAATTATGTCACCGAACTGATGGCTACGGCACCTGAGATGCTGAAGAGTGTATCCGGCATTGATGTGGAGCAGTTAATCAAAGGGCTGACGACTGGGAAAAAAGGCCTTCATTCCGTGCCGTTCTCCGGTGAAGCGAATAAGCAGCATCTTCCAGCCTCGGTGGAGGCAGCACTAACAGATAAAGAATAACGATAAGTCTTTGGGGAGCATCTACTCCTAACCAAAAGACCGCTTTTCATCACAGCATTTCCCGGCAATGTGATGAAAAGCGTTTTCTTTTTATTGACCTTTAGCCGAATATTTGGTACTTTAACGTGGATTCCTCTGAGCTTCATGCTATAATTCTTAGGATCAAGGTTCTGATAAAAGAGGTGCGGATGTGAGCAGCCTAAAAGTGGCCAAAGCGCTGAATAACAATGTGATTATAGGGATGCATCCCGAGCATGATGAGGTTGTCGTGATTGGAAAAGGAATCGGTTTCAATCGCAGACCCGGCGATCTTATGCCGTTGGATTCAGTTGAGAAATTATTTATATTAAAAAGCCATGAAGAACAGGAGCAATACAAACGGTTGCTTCCTGAGCTGGATGAAAAGCTCATTGAGGTCATCGGTGAGGTGCTTCATCTTGTTCAGCTTCAAGCAAAGAAGCCTCTAAATGAGCACATACTGATTGCTTTAACTGACCATATCGCTTTTTCCATCAACCGTCATAAACAGGGAATTACGATTCATAATCCGTTTTTGTATGAGACTAGGGAAATATATCCTCAGGAATACAAGATGGCTGAGCAGGCTGTTGCTCTAATCAGGGATAAGATGGATGTAGATCTGGGAGAAGATGAAATCGGATTCGTGGCCCTGCATATTTATAGCGCCATGACAAACCAGCATATCTCCGAGGTTAGGAAGGATTCTCGTCTGATTGCGGATATGGTTCAGGTTGTCGAGACCACACTGGATTATCGTATTCCTCTCCAATCTCTTGATTATTCTCGACTGCTGACTCATCTGAGGTTTGCGATTGAACGTGTGCGCCGGGGAGAAATTGTGCAGGAGATTTATCGATTGGACAAGCTTTTGAATGAGGAATACCCGGAAATGTATATGCTGGCCTGGAAGCTCACGAAAATTATGGAGAAAAGGCTCCGTAAATCTGTGTACCCGGCTGAGGTTAGTTATTTGACAATGCATCTGCAGCGGTTGTCCCAACGCAAAGAGCAGGGGGAGCAACAAAAAGTGATAAAACCGGAATAAAAAAGTATTGCCTCGCATTTAGCGGGGTGCTATAATCAATCTGCAATGAGGAAGACAACAACTGAACATTTAACGTGTTACTGATTCGATCAGGCATGAGTTGTTTTAAGTTATGATTGTTTACAGCCTACTGGGGCAAGCTATATCCCAAGGTTGTTTTCAAACATACTTAAATCGGCTCATGCCTTTTTTGTTGTTTTGCCTCTGTTCTAAATTTCAGAGAAGGATGTGGAAGGTATGTTTAAAAAGCTTTTCGGCGTTTTACAGCGTGTCGGTAAAGCATTAATGCTTCCTGTAGCGATTTTGCCAGCTGCGGGGCTTTTATTGGGTATCGGTAACATGCTGGTCAATCCTGATTTTCTCCAGTACATTCCGGCATTAAATGCGGGCTGGGTTCAATCGGTAGCGACGATCATGATGAATGCCGGACAAATCGTTTTTGATAATCTGGCACTGTTGTTCGCAGTCGGCGTAGCCGTCGGTCTGGCGGGCGGTGAAGGTGTAGCAGGTTTGGCTGCCATCATCGGTTACCTCGTTATGAACATTACTCTGGGTACAGCCGTGGGTGTCACACCTGGTCTGATTGCTCAAAAAATACCGGGTTATGCAAACGTATTGGGGATTCCAACGCTTCAAACCGGGGTGTTCGGCGGGATAATCATCGGTATACTGGCCGCGGCCATGTACAACCGCTTTTTCAAAATTGAGCTTCCTTCGTATCTGGGCTTTTTCGCGGGTAAGCGTTTCGTTCCGATTGCAACGGCGGTATCCTCACTGATTGTCGGACTTGCGCTGGTTCTGATCTGGCCTCCAGTTCAACAAGGACTTAATGCAGTATCTCACTTTATGGTGTATTCCAACCCGACTTTGTCGGCGTTTCTGTTCGGGGTTATCGAACGCGCGCTTATTCCATTTGGTTTGCATCACATCTGGTATTCACCGTTCTGGTTTGAGTTTGGTGAATATGTTAACAAAGCAGGTCAAACCGTTCACGGTGACCAGCAGATCTTCTTCAGCCAGCTTCGCGACGGAGTGGCGTTGACAGCAAGTACGTTCCAAGTGGGTAAATTCCCATTCATGATGTTCGGTTTGCCGGCAGCAGCGCTTGCAATGTACCATGAAGCAAGACCAGAACACAAAAAATATGTAGCAGGTATCATGGGTTCAGCAGCATTGACTTCGTTCTTGACAGGTATTACGGAGCCACTGGAATTTTCCTTCCTGTTCGTAGCTCCACTGCTGTTTGCAGTACACTGTATATTCGCAGGTCTGTCATTTATGACCATGCAAATTTTACATGTCAAAATCGGTATGACCTTCTCAGGCGGATTTATTGACTTCCTGATTTTCGGGATTATTCCAACCCGTACGCCTTGGTGGTATGTAATTATCGTCGGTCTGATTTTGGCAGTTATTTACTACTTCGGATTCCGGTTCATCATACGGAAGTTCAACTTGAAAACACCAGGACGTGAAGAAGCTACAGATAATGTGGATGGCGCAGCAGCCGGTAGTAGTGATGAGCTCCCGCACAACATTTTGGCAGCTTTCGGTGGTTCATCGAATATCAAGCATCTGGATGCTTGTATCACACGTCTTCGGATCGAGGTTAATGAGAAATCGAACGTTGACAAAGCTCGTCTGAAACAACTTGGCGCATCGGGTGTCCTTGAAGTCGGTAACAACGTACAGGCAATTTTCGGTACACGTTCCGACACCATTAAATCTCAAATGGCTGATATCATGGCTGGACGTACACCTGCACCAGCTCCGGCGCAACCTGCCCCACAAGAGGAGAAGGAAGCTGGAGAAGAACAACAAACTATTATTGTAGAAGATATTGTAATGCCTGTTAACGGAGAATTGGTTGATATCTCGACGGTTCCCGATCCGGTATTTGCAGAACGTATGACAGGTGACGGTTTTGCGGTCGTGCCAAATGATGGAACGATTGTGTCCCCTGTTTATGGTAAAGTATTCAATGTATTCCCAAGCAAGCATGCGATTGGTATTCAATCCGATGGCGGTAAAGAAGTGCTTGTTCATATCGGGGTGAATACTGTGAAGCTTAAAGGCCAAGGATTTGACGTTTTGGTGAACGAAGGCGATCTTGTGTCAGCTGGTCAGCCTATTATGAAAGTAGACCTGGAATACGTGAAGGCAAACGCTAAATCCATCATCTCACCTGTCATTTTTACTAACCTTCCAGAAGGTTCTTCGGTAACTTTAAACAAAACTGGAGTATTGAAGGCTGGCGAAGATGGTATAATTACGATAAAATAAACTCTATGTGTTTCGGATTAGTTGATTAGGCGGCTTAGGCCGTCTGATCAACTATCTGGTATACTACGTGTAAACAAATATTATCTTTAGGAAAGTGGGAGGAACAAATTATGCAAACAACTTTTAGAATTACGGATGAAGACGGTATCCATGCACGTCCTGCAACTGCGCTGGTAAATACAGCTAACAAATTCAGCGGTGCTGAATCTTTTGCCGAAGCTAACGGTAAAAAAGTAACTTTGAAATCCATTCTGGGTGTATTGTCCCTGGGTCTGGAACAAGGCGATACTATTAACATTATCTGCGAAGGCGCTGAAGCTGCCGAAGCACTGAAAGCTCTTGAAAATGTAATCGTTAACGAAGGGCTGGGCGAAGTTCATGCTTAAAATTTCCGGGATTGCCGCTTCGGCAGGCATAGCCATTGCCCGGGCGTTTATCTTGGAGCATCCGAATTACGCTGTAGAGAGACGCGCGGTTGGTGATGTTGAAGCTGAAATCGCGAGATTGGATGCGGCTTTGGCACAATCTCAAACCGAATTGGAATCGATTAAGGAGAAAACGCTTCAGGAGCTGGGAGAGAAAAAAGCAGAAATTTTTGCATCTCACCTGCTCATCCTGAATGATCCTGAATTGATCGATCCGGTTAAAGCTAAAATCAGAGACGAGCAGCTTAATGCTGACTATGCTTTGAATGAAGTAGCTACACAGTTCATTTCCATGTTTGAAAACATGAAAAGTGCTTATTTGCAAGAACGCGCATCGGACATGCGTGATGTAACCAAGCGGATCCTGAATCACCTGCTTGGTGTTCATTTTGTTAGTCCTGCAGAAATTGCCGAAGAAACGATTGTACTTGCAGAAGATTTGACACCTTCCGACACAGCTCAGCTGAACCGTGAATTTGTTAAAGGTTTTGCAACGAACATCGGCGGACGTACTTCGCATTCGGCTATTATGGCTCGCTCACTTGAAATTCCTGCAGTTGTGGGAACGAAAAATATATTGTCTCAAGCTAAAAGCGGTGATTTGATTATCGTTGATGGTTTGGATGGTCACGTATTCGTGAACCCTACCGAAGAGATTGTTGCGGAATACCGTGCTAAACAGGTGGCATACGACAAGCAACGCGAAGAGTGGCGCAAGCTGCGCGGCGAAGCTACGGTTTCTGTCGATGGTGTTCATGTCGAACTGGCAGCCAATATTGGTACGCCTAATGATGTAGCTGGTGTTCTGGACAACGGTGGTGAAGGCGTTGGCTTGTACCGTACGGAGTTCTTGTACATGGGACGCGATAAGCTTCCATCCGAAGAAGTACAGTATACGGCGTACAAAACCGTTCTGGAAAGAATGGAAGGTAAACCGGTTGTAGTCCGTACTTTGGATATCGGTGGCGACAAAGAACTTCCTTATCTGGACCTGCCGAAAGAAATGAATCCGTTCCTTGGATTCCGTGCTATTCGTCTGTGTCTGGATCGCCAGGATATTTTCCGCACTCAATTGCGTGCTTTGTTGCGTGCGAGTGTGCATGGTAACCTGCGCATCATGTTCCCAATGATTGCTACGCTGAACGAATTCCGTGAAGCTAAAGCTGTTTTGTTGGAAGAAAAGGAAAAGTTGGTAGCCGAGGGTGTATCCGTATCTGAAGAAATTCAGCTGGGCATCATGGTAGAAATTCCTTCTACAGCGGTATTGGCTGACCAATTCGCAAAAGAAGTGGATTTCTTCAGTATCGGTACAAACGATCTGATTCAATACACAATGGCAGCGGATCGCATGAACGAGCGGGTTTCTTACCTGTATCAACCATACAATCCATCCATTCTGCGTCTGGTGAAAATGGTTATTGATGCCGCTCACCGTGAAGGACGTTGGGTTGGTATGTGTGGCGAAATGGCAGGAGATACAACAGCAATTCCATTGCTGCTGGGTCTGGGACTTGATGAGTTCAGTATGAGCGCAACTTCCATTCTGCCAGCACGTAGTCAAATCTCCAAGTTGTCCCGTGCGGACATGGAAAAACTGGCTACAAAAGCTCTGGACATGCAAACAGCAGAACAGGTTGTTGAATTGGTTCAAAGCATCGAAGGTTAAGGAAGGGTATTACATTTCAAAGGTTATATCTTTTTCCAACAAAAAAATTGCTGTGTACATACAGCAGCCGGTATCTAATAGATACCGGCTTTTTTGCATGCTTTAAGTAGAATTTGTTTTTAACTGCATGAGCAATTCAGTACAGGTTTGCGAGCTGCAGTAGTTTCGTCCAATCGTGTGACTGGAGTAGTATATGGTGCATTGAGCACCAGCTCAGGGTTTGCTTCTGCTTCCCGCGCAATATGAATCATAGTGTCAACAAAAGCATCAAGTGTCTCCTTACTTTCCGTCTCGGTGGGCTCGATCATGATGCACTCCTCTACATTCAGAGGGAAGTAAATTGTAGGCGGATGGTAGCCGAAATCAAGCAGCCTTTTGGCTACATCAAGCGTACGCACTCCAAATTTTTTCAAGCCTCGCCCTGACATTACAAATTCGTGTTTGCAATGTCCAGGGTAGGGCAGGTCAAAATGTGGAGCGAGCCGATGCATCATGTAATTGGCATTGAGCACAGCGCATTCCGATACACGCTTTAAGCCATCAGGCCCGTAGCTACGGATATAGGCATAGGCACGGACGAGAATACCGAAGTTGCCGTAAAAGGCTTTAACCCGTCCAATAGAATCTCCCTGTTCCCGGTCCCAGTGGTACACCCCCTGCAGATCTCGTACGACAAGTGGCTTGGGCAAATAAGGGATGAGCCGTTGCTTTACGCCGACAGGCCCAGCGCCGGGGCCACCGCCACCGTGCGGGGTACTCATCGTTTTGTGCAAATTGAGATGCACTACATCGAAGCCCATATCTCCGGGACGGGTAATCCCCATGATGGCGTTGGAGTTCGCCCCGTCATAGTAGAGCAGACCACCCGCGTCATGCACGATGGCAGCAATGTCAGTGATTTGCTTCTCGAACAGCCCAAGCGTGTTCGGGTTGGTCAGCATGAGCGCCGCGGTGTCGTTGCCTACGGCTTGACGCAACGCATCCAGATCCACCAGCCCTTCAGGGGTGGAGGGGAGGGTGACTGTTTCGAAGCCCGCGACGGTTGCGCTGGCGGGGTTCGTTCCGTGCGAGGAATCCGGCACGAGCACCTTGGTACGTCGTTCACCACGTGCTTCGTGGTATGAGCGAATCATCATCAGCCCGGTCCATTCGCCATGGGCGCCCGCGGCGGGCTGAAGCGTGACGGCATCCATGCCAGTTAACGCAGCCAAATCATTTTGGAGCGTATGCAGCAGCTCCATGGCACCCTGGATGCTCTCCTCGGGCTGATATGGATGGATTTTGGCGAAGCCTGTATATCGGGCGACATCCTCATTCACCTTCGGATTGTATTTCATCGTACAGGAGCCGAGCGGATAAAATCCGTTGTCCACGCCGAAATTGCGCCGGGACAAGGCGGTATAATGCCGAATAACGTCTACTTCGTATACCTCGGGTAATGCCGCAGGTTCGCTGCGCAGCGCATAATCTGGCAAAAGCTCTGCCACCGGGCGACGGGGAACGTCGCACTCGGGAAGGGAATAGGCAATGCGACCCGGACGGCTCAATTCAAAGATGAGCGCTTGATCGTGTTCCTTCAACAGCCCTTGTTTCTGATCCTGTCCGGTGTGTGTCATAGCAATCCCCCCAAGGTGTGTACAAATTGGTCAATCTCTTCTTTGGTTCTTTGCTCCGTCACGGCAATCAACATGTGACCAGCAAGTTCCTCATAGTCCTGGCCCAAATCGTAGCCAGCGATAAATCCAGCAGCTAGCAGCTCGGCCTGGAGTTTGCTCATATCTGTACCCTCAGGCAGTCTAAGGGCAAACTCGTTAAAGGTCGGTGCGTTAAACGAGGCAGTTACGCCCTTCAAGCTCAGCAATTGCTCTAAAGCATAACGGCTTTTATGCAAATTTAGCTCGGCTACTTCCTTGATCCCCTGTCTACCCATGACAGACAAGTATACAGATGCAGATAAAGCTAGCAACGCTTGGTTGGAGCAAATGTTAGAGGTGGCCTTTTCGCGGCGGATATGCTGTTCCCGCGCTTGCAAGGTCAGCACGAAGCCGCGTTTACCGTTGCGGTCTGTGGTCTGACCCACAATACGGCCGGGGATACGGCGCATATGTGCCTGAGAAACGGCAAAGTATCCACAGGTCGGACCGCCGAGAGAAGAGGAGATGCCAAGTGGCTGCGCGTCTCCTACCACAATATCCGCGCCCTGTTTGCCGGGTGTTTCCAGCAAGCCAAGTGCTAGTGGATTGGCACTGACGACCAAAAGACCTTTGTGCGCATGGATGAGGTCAGCCATCGGCTTCAGGTTTTCCACGGCTCCGAAAAAGTTGGGGCTTTGGACCAAAACAGCCGCGGTCTGTTCCGATACGGCTGCCGCTAACGCATCAACATCCGTTACGCCGTCCGAACAGCCGATCTCCACGATGTCCAAATCCAAACCGCGTGCATAGGCTGCCAATACCTGACGTGCCTCCGGATGGACGGACCTTGATACGATAAGCTGTTTACGGCGGGTAGCTGCGGCGGACAGTGAGCCCGCTTCCGCCAGTGCAGTCGCTCCGTCGTACATGCTGGCATTAGCTACAGCCATGCCCGTCAATTCGCAAATATACGACTGAAACTCGAAAATGGCTTGTAGCTCGCCTTGGCTTACTTCCGGCTGATAGGGGGTGTAGGCTGTATAGAATTCCGAGCGTGAAGTGATGTGCTGGATGACGGACGGAATATGATGATCATAAATTCCTGCGCCAAGGAAGCTGGCATGTGTGTCTGTATTGGCGTTGTGTCCGGCCAGCTCAGCCAAGTGGCGGGTTAAGGCTTTCTCATCGAGTCGAGAAGAAAGAGGCAGTTCCCCTTGATATCGAATGGCCTCTGGAATGTCACTGAATAAATCATCAATGGATGATACACCGACCACACGCAGCATTTCGGTTTGATCCTGTTCAGTCATAGGGAGATAACGATGCTGCTTCATAGGTTCTGACTCCTTTCGAAAAGCAAAATTTTAAACGTAAATTAGCTAATAAAAAAGTGTGTGAGATGAAAAAACCAGAAGTTAATATCTGACATGTTTGCTTTATAGAAATAAAAAGAGTTTAAGATCAGTGCGGGCGTTTATAAAAGGGTGCTGCCACCACCTCGGCACGCAGGCGTTTGCCACGAATCTCAACCTCCAACGGTGTGGAGAGGGCGCTAAAACGACTGTCCACCAAGGCGAGGCCCAGATTACGCTTCAAGGTGGGCGACTGAGTCCCCGTTGTGACCTCACCAATGTGTTGTCCTTCTGCGAATACCGGGTAATGGGCGCGTGGGATACCGCGATCAATCATTTCCAGCCCGATCAATTTGCGAGGAATCCCTTGTTCTTTCTGACGTTGCAGTGCTTCTCTACCGATAAAATCTCCTTTATTCAGCTTGACGAAGAAACCTAGACCAGCTTCGAGTGGTGAAATCGTGGCAGATAACTCCTGACCGTATAGCGGCAACCGTGCCTCAAAGCGTAGTGTATCCCGAGCACCCAGTCCAGCGGGAATCAGCCCATACGACTCACCGGAACGAAGCAAACCCTCCCATACGGCTGGTGCTTCCGCAGCAGGTATATAAAATTCAAAACCGTCTTCGCCCGTATATCCGGTTCGTGAGACAAGTGCTTTTGCTCCGAACAATGGCACATTCTCATGGAAGCGGAAAGATGCCAGATTCGTAATGTCCGTATCTGCCACGGCTGCGGCAATACGTGCTGCCCCCGGTCCTTGCAACGCTAGCAATGCTATCGCATCAGACACATTCTCCATGTGAACGGATGCAGGCATATGGCGAATTAGCCAATCCCAATCCTTATCGATGTTGGATGCGTTCACAACGAGCATGTAGCGTTCCGGTCCTTTGCAGTAAACAAGTAGGTCGTCTACTACACCTCCATCGGGGTAACACAGGAGTGAATATTGTGCCTGACCTGGTTCCAACTGGCTGACATCATTCGTGGTCACCCTTTGCAGAAAAGCTTCGGCTTCTTTGCCTTCAACCAAAAATTCGCCCATATGCGATACATCGAATAAACCCGCACGTTGCCGGACGGCCTCATGCTCCTTTTGAATGCCGCTAAACTGAACGGGGAGCTCCCAGCCGCCAAAGTCAATACAACGAACCCCAGACTGCGTCCCGTAGGACGAATATAGCGGTGTTTTTCGCAAATTAGTCATTATTCCACTCCTATCCGGTGTGATCGGCTAAACAAAAAAGACAGGCCGAAAAAAACGTATAGACGGCAGTCTACACTCTTTTTTCAGCTCTGTCCTTGATACCAGAAAGTTACCCCGGTATGTACCGGGTTTCCCCTTGGGTGATCCGCTCCAATAGCGAATGCTCTCCAGAGATGCGTCCGGCAGAGGTCCTTTTGCCTGAGAGATTCACCTGCAATGCAGGTTTACTCCTTCGGCGCTACCTTCGGGATCAACGGTATATTACCTGGCTTTGCAGATAACAACTTGATCCGATTCGCGTGCACTTATGTCTCACAAGCGGCAACAGCTATGCGAATCTTTTTGGCAGTCTCTCCCTCCGCGTTCATCCGCGTTTGCAGTTGTCGGTGTGTTTCCCAAAGCATTTGCTATAACCCATTAATACGCAAATTCATTCAAAATGTCAATAAAAATGTCATCAAAAATAATAGAAAAAACATTTAATATATAAATAAGGATATGTAAGCGTTTGTTATAAGCTATCATTTTTTATATAGTACGCTATATGAGGTGATATGAAGTATTTTTGTTAGTATTATTGACATGAGTGTTCTTGTTGTCATAATCTTAACCTGTCTAATACAGGTGAGCAAAAGCGATTTTATTCATATGGAAGTGAGGGGAACAGAATGGGTGAAGTGAAGCAGCAACTTTGGTATACAGACGAACATGAGTGGGTTCAGCGGACAGAGAATGGAACGGTGCGGATTGGTATTACAGACTTTGCACAGCATCAACTGGGTGATATTGTTTTTGTAGAATTACCTGAGGCGGGAGCAACGATTGAGCAGGGAGCGGAGATCGGTACGATTGAATCGGTGAAGACGGTATCCGACCTTTTTGCTCCGGTGACGGGAACCATATTAAAAGTGAATGAAACGCTGGAAAGTACGCCTGAGCTAGTGAATGAATCTCCCTATGACAAAGGTTGGATGATCGAAGTAGAGATGGATAAAGATGTGGAGGAAGCCTTGGGCAAGCTACTGTCTGCGGATCAGTATGAGCAGTTGATTTCCGATGAGCAGTAATGGAGCATTGTAGTATGGAGTAAGAGGGTTAATTGTCTGCTCGATTTTTGTATAAAATAGTCGCTATGATTTGACGTAGCGGCTATTTTTTTGTCTTTTTGCAAACGTAATTACGTGTTTTATTCTGACTTAGAGGGTTTTTCCCATATAAGAATCATACATAATCCAGCACGGTTTTTCGACTAATTTCTATAGCTACAGGTCATATTAAGAAGAATTATGCAGGTATAATACCTTCCCGGATAATTTAAATTTAAATGTTGTCATCAACGTTCATGACGAAAGTGCGTTTTCATTTCGTTGATGAAGATAGCGCTGTCATTTAGTATGAATTTTAAGAAAAGGTAGTGATGCTTACCTACAAGGAGGATTTGAATATGAGTACATTGGACGCAAAGCCAAGTTCAAAAGGAGGCACTCGTGTCGCCGTACAGCGTTTTGGCCGTTTTCTTAGCGGTATGGTTATGCCAAATATGGGAGCCTTTATTGCGTGGGGGCTGATTACGGCACTCTTTATTCCGACCGGATGGTTCCCAAACGAAGGTTTTGCACAATTGGTTGACCCGATGAAAAATTATTTGTTGCCGCTACTGATCGGTTATACAGGGGGCACGATGATTCATGGACAGCGTGGAGGTGTGATTGGTGCCATTATGACGATGGGTGTCATAGTGGGAGCCGATATCCCGATGTTCCTGGGCGCGATGGTAGCTGGTCCGCTGGCTGCGTGGATATTGAAGAAGTTCGACAAGGCCATTGAAGGCAAGGTCAGATCAGGCTTTGAAATGCTGGTCAATAACTTTTCGGCCGGGATTATCGGTGCCATTCTAGCACTGCTTGCCCATGTGGCGATCGGCCCGATTGTACAAATGATCAGTCAAGTATTGTCGGCAGGGGTACAGTTCCTCGTGAACGCAGGGCTACTGCCGCTTGTCAACCTCATTATTGAGCCCGGAAAAGTATTATTTTTAAACAACGCGCTGAATCACGGAGTATTGAGTCCGATTGCGTTGGAGGAAGCTGCAAGAACAGGCAAATCCGTACTGTTCATGCTTGAATCTAACCCTGGGCCGGGGCTCGGTATTTTGCTGGCCTACTGCCTGTTCGGCAAAGGCTCTGCGAAGTCGTCGGCTCCTGGAGCGGTCATCATTCATTTTTTCGGCGGGATTCATGAAATTTATTTCCCTTATATTTTGATGAAGCCGATTTTGATTCTTGCTGCTATAGCTGGGGGTGTTGTGGGAACCTTCTGTTTTATGTTGACAGGTGCCGGACTGGTTGCTGCTCCTTCACCGGGCAGCATCATCGCCTATTTTCTAATGACGCCAAAAGGCGGATATTTGCCAATGCTGAGCGGGGTGATCGCTGCTGCGGTCGTATCCTTTGCTGTTGCCGCAGTGTTACTCAAGACTAGTAAGCAAAAAGAAGAGGGGCTGGAGGAAGCTGCATCTCGCCTGAAAGATATGAAAAATCAAAGCAAGAGTGCAAGTGCTAACGCCACTGTAATGGAAGATAACCACGAATCTGATCGTGCTGTCGAGATTGTCGCAGATCGAACGCTCAAGGATAAATCCGAAGTGAACAAGATCGTCTTTTCCTGTGATGCAGGTATGGGTTCAAGCGCTATGGGCGCCTCGATTTTACGCAAAAAAATGAAGCAGGCGGGCGTAGGCGTGACAGTTACGAATACGGCAATCAGTGAAATTCCACAGGATGCGGATATTGTCATTACGCAAAAAACGTTGACAGACCGGGCTAAAACAGTAGCCCCGAATGCTGAGCACATTTCCATTGACAATTTTCTGAAGAGCCCTGAATACGAAGCGCTGGTTGAACGTCTGAAATCCGATTCTTAATCCCCGTCGTAATCAGGCGGACTGTATGCAGTGTACGTCTCCTGCTTGGAGGGATGAGCTTGGGAAGGAACGGTATGCGCTTATGAATATTACGAAACGACAACGTGACATCGTGGAATATCTTCTGGAGCAGTCCAAAGAGGTTACAGCCGGGGAAATTGCCACGAAGATCAATGTCAGCACAAGGACGGTTCATCGGGAACTGGGCGCAGTCGAGCATTGGCTGGCAGCTCATGAGGTGAAGCTGGAGAAAAAGTCAGGGATCGGTATCTGTATTGATGCTGACCCTGCTCAGCTTGTATGCCTGCGAAAGCAATTGCTGCATACGAAGTCAGACGAATATTCGGCTGAGGAGAGAAAGATCGTGGTTCTCTGCATGCTGCTGGATACACGGGAGCCGATCAAGCTGCTGGCGCTGGCTTCAGATCTGAAAGTCACGGTAACTACGGTCAGTCATGATCTAGACGAATTGCAAGGCTGGATTGAGGAACGTGGACTCATGCTTGTGCGCAGACGGGGGTACGGGGTCGAGATTACAGGACGGGAGACAGACAAAAGACGGGCGATTTCCGAGCTGGCTCTCGAATATTTGGATGAATCTGATCTGTTTTCAGTCCGGGAAGAACTTCGTTCTGTAACCCGTGTCGCCGACAAGTTACTGGAGATGATTGGCAGAGGGAACCTGCTGATTGTGGAAAAGGCCCTCTGGCAGCCCCATGAAAAATGGCTGGAAAACATGGTGGAAAGCAAATATATGGAGCTGCTGATTCAAATTTGCGTTTCGCTGGCACGTCTGCGACTCGGGTATGTTATGGATCCTCTTCCCTCATATTTAAAAACAGATTCAGATGAAAATATCATGCTTCGCACAGCCATGGTGGAACGCATATGCACGGAGTTGTCAGAGGCGCTGGATATTGAATTTCCAGAGCCGGAACGATCTTATCTCAGGCTGCTGTTTCGTGATGCCGAGGATCACTCCACCCGGCTACTGCCGCTGGACGATCTCGTACTGTTGGAGTCGGTTCATGAGTTGATTCGTCGTGTGGAGGAAGAGACAGGCACGCCATTGGAAGAGGACCGTGTTCTGCGTGAAGGACTGATTGCCCATATGGCCCCGGTGTTCAAACGTTTGAAGGAAGGCAGGTCGATTCGCAACCCCCTCCTTCAGCAAATCCGCAAGGATTACAGCAGCTTATTCGACTCAGTGAAAAAGGCTGCGGCGGACATGACAGAAATGAAAGTGCCAGATGAAGAGATCGGATTTCTCGTCATGCATTTCGGCGCTTCACTGGAGCGGCTACGACAATTGCGGCGGGAGGTGCGGGCCATCGTAGTCTGCACGAGCGGCATTGGATCATCCAGACTTCTGGCAACAAGGCTCGCCAAAGAGCTGCCACAAATCAAAATTGTGGATAGGGCTTCATGGTACGAAGCGGCGCGGCTTCCCAAGGAGGATTATGATCTGATCATTTCGACAGTAGAGCTACCGCTTGAACCGGATCGGTATCTTAAGATCAGCCCGTTGCTGACGCAGGAGGAGAGTGATCGCCTGCGTCAATTCATCCAGCATATTACACTCAATCATCCCAATGACCATCAGCAGGAACAGGCGGTTCAGCCTGGTCAGGATATGGAGTGGCTTACCGGTCTGCGGAAAAGTCTTGAGGAAATTGTACACATTGTACAGCAATTTCAAGTGTATCCGCTGGAAAATCAGGGGATGGATATGGCGGCGACCGTAGAGGCTATATGCATGTTGGAGGCGGGGCGGGGGAATGTTACAGAGCCTTCTGCGGTTGCTGCACAGCTCATGGAAAGAGAGCGCCAAGGTAGTCAGGTGATCTCTGATACCTCCATTGCTTTAGTTCATACGCGCAGCCACTATATTCGCAAGCCTTCGCTTACCTTGTATAAGCTGGCAGAGTCGCTGCTGGCGGATACAGGCGAACAAGTAGAATGCGTGCTGCTCATGTTGGGACCTCGTGAGCTGCCGAGAGAAAGCTTGGAGGTATTGAGCGAGATTAGTGCATTACTCTTGCAGGAAGACATGGTTACGCTACTGGAACACGGTAGCAGGGATCATATTGTCAATTATATATCGAGTGAACTAGCTGAATTTTTCCACAGTAAATTAGGGACAGGGAGGAACCTACCGTGAGTATTATGACGATAGACAAAGTAAAAATGAACGCAACCGCCAAAGACAAATATGAGGCGATTCGTATGGCTGGGCAAATCCTGCTGGATGCAGGACATATTTCAAGTGAGTACATTGACAAGATGCTGGAACGCGAGGAGATCGTGTCCACCTATATCGGGAACGGGCTGGCTATTCCACATGGCACCAAGGAATCCAAGATGCTTATTCAATCCACAGGCATCTCTATCGTTCAGTTTCCGCAAGGCATAGATTTTGGGGAAGAAAAAGCATACATGGTAATCGGCATTGCAGCACAAGGCGGCGATCATATGGAGATTTTGACGAGTATCGCTGTGGTGTGTGCGGAGGAAGAAAATATGGATAAACTTCGCAACGCGGTGACCCCACAGGAAATTATAGATCTGTTCGAAAGTGAGATGGAGCTATGAGAGCCGTCCACTTTGGAGCAGGAAATATCGGTCGCGGCTTTATCGGATTGATTCTGTCGCGTGCAGGCTATGAGGTTGTCTTTTCAGATGTCAACGACACCCTTGTATCCGAGTTACGTCGTCGTAAACAATACACCGTAGAGTTAGCCAATGATACAAAGGATACGGAGCTGGTCACGAATGTGACGGCGATTGACGGCAAGGATGCAGCGGCTGTAGCCGATGCGGTAGACCTCGCTGATCTGGTAACGACCGCAGTAGGGGTCAGCATCCTCAAGCACATAGCAGCAGGCATTGCGGAGGGAATCAAGCGGCGGGTAGAGCGAGGAGCAAGTCCACTGCATGTGATTGCCTGTGAAAATGCAATCGGAGGCAGCGCCCAACTGAAAGAGCATGTTTTTGCCCTATTGGATGGGGCGACCCGTGCCAAGGCTGAGGTTTCGGTGTATTTTCCAAATGCTGCTGTAGACCGGATTGTGCCGATCCAGCACCACGAGGACCCGTTGCATGTGCAGGTAGAGCCTTTTTACGAGTGGGTGGTGGATCGTTCGCAAATGGCACCTGAGCATGAAGAAATCGAAGGTATCCTGTACGTGCAGGATCTAGAACCTTACATTGAACGAAAGCTGTTCACGGTGAATACGGGGCATTGCGTGGCAGCCTATCTTGGTTATAACGCAGGTTATGCTACCATTCAGGAGGCTATGAAGGATAGCGAGGTGGTGGATTCGATACAAGGGTCACTGGAGGAGACAGGAGCAGTGCTTGTGAAGCGCTTCAGTTTGGATCAAGGGGAGCATAAGAAGTACATCTCTAAAATTTTGGATCGCTTCCGCAACCCTAATCTGACAGACGATGTTACTCGAGTCGGACGTTCACCGTTGCGTAAGCTGTCTCCCAATGACCGTCTTGTACGTCCCGCGCTGCAAGCGCAGGAGTATGGCATCCCGACGGATCATCTGTCGTTAGGAATGGCGGCTGCCTGTAAATTTGATATTACGGAAGACCCCGAGGCAGTCGAGCTTCAGCAGGTGATCCACAGTGAGGGACTGGGTGTGGCGCTGACGCGTTATACTTCCATAACCGCAGATCACCCGTTACATCGGCAGATATTGGAGCAATATGATATTATAAATTCATAAAACAACGAATTATCAACATCTGCTTTCGGAAATCCTCTTGAAGACAAAGCATCGACATCAACACTAACGTGTTCTGTAGAGATGTGCTTCAAGAGGATTTTTATATGCGTGATTTACATCACATAACAACCTGCTTAAATTGTTTATATTGATAATGATTATCATTATCTTTAAAATGAAATCATTACTATTATAACTATTAGGGAGGATTATAGTGAAACCGATCTATATTACCTTAGGGTTTTTATTTTTGGCGCTTGGAGTTATTGGTGTAGTGCTGCCGTTGCTACCGACTACACCGTTTCTGCTGCTAGCGACCTTTTTCTTTATGCGGGGGTCCGAAAGGATTCACCAGTGGTTTTCGAATACCTCTCTGTACCAAAAGCATCTAGAGAGTTTTGTTCAAACAAGGTCGTTGAAGCTGTCTACGAAAATCACGACATTGGGCTTAGCGTCAGCGATGCTGATTACAGGCTTTATTTTCACCCCTAATGTGTGGGGCAGAACGCTCATCGTCTTGGTCATCCTTTTTAAATATTATTACTTTATATTCCGAATCGGAACAGTGAGAAACGCTGCAGCAGAAAAAACGTCTTCATCTTCACCTGCACCTACTCTGAAAAAAAGGTCTAAAATGGTCGACAGCCGTCTGCTCGGTCTAGTGGAACATTCTCGGAAATATATCGTCTTGGGTGTGCTTGTGCAGTGGATCGGTCTTTTGGGGAGTATAGCCGCTGTGTTGTCTATGGCCTTTGTTATGCAGCAGGCTTGGGAAGGACAAGTGACTCGCAAGCTGATTCTATCTATGACGGTCATTGTTATTGCTGCTATTGCAGTTCGCTGTCTGAGCAATTATGCAGCCAGTATGTTATCCTATCGTGCTTCGGTAAATGCTAAAAAAACGCTGCGCTCGCAAATTTACGGCAAGTTGCTCAAAATGGGACCCGCATATACAGATCATACCTCCACCTCGGGGGTTATACAGGTTGCTGTAGAAGGGGTAGAGCAGCTTGAAACCTATTTCGGTAGATACATGCCTCAGCTATTTTACAGTCTGCTTGCCCCCGTAACGTTATTCATCACCCTCTCTTTTGTCAGCTTCAAAGCAGCCATTATACTCTTGATCTGCGTTCCCTTAATTCCAGTGTCGATCATTGTCATTATGAGGATGGCTAAAAAGCTGTTTCGGAAATATTGGGGCAGTTACGTCAATCTGGGCCACAGCTTTTTGGAAAATGTACAAGGTCTGACTACGCTCAAAATGTACGGAACAGACCAGGAAAAACATCAGGAAATGAACACAGCAGCTGAGGATTTTCGCAAAATGACGATGAAAGTGCTGACAATGCAGCTTAACTCCGTGGCCATTATGGATCTTATCGCATTTGGTGGTGCCGCTGCGGGTGTACTGGTCGCGGTAAGCGAATATTCTTCAGGCCATATTGGCTTGGCGGGAGCAATCATCATTGTTTTGCTGTCGGCAGAATTTTTCATTCCTCTGCGTCTGCTGGGTTCTTACTTTCATATCGCTATGAACGGAATGGCAGCAAGCGACAAAATATTTCAAATGTTGAGTACTGAGGATCTTATACAAGGACAAGAAAGCATAGAAAACACAGATATTCGACTGGAACAGGTGAGTTTCGCCTACGACGAAAGAGATACCTTACGAAATATATCCATGGATATTCCCCAGGGCAGCTTTGTTTCAATTGTTGGGGAATCAGGCTCTGGTAAAAGTACGGTAGCCGGATTGATCGTTGGGCATCACGAGGGGTATCGAGGAAGTCTGACGATTGGAGGAACCGAGCTTACCGATATTTCGGAAGAAAGCCGCATGCGTCACATGACCTGGATCGGTTTTAACAGCTATATTTTTAAAGGCACAGTGGAAGCAAATTTAAAAATGGGCAATGAGCACGCGGATGAGCAACAAATGCTGGAAGCTTTGCGACAAGTGAAGCTGTATGATTTTATCCTTTCAGAAGGAGGACTGGAAGCAGAACTGGAGGAGCAGGGGGCAAATCTGTCAGGAGGACAGCGCCAACGGCTAGCACTAGCCAGAGCATTGCTGCATGATAGTCGTGTGTACATTTTTGACGAGGCCACCTCTAACATTGACAGTGAGAGTGAGGAAGGCATTATGGAGGTTATACATGCGCTGGCAGGTCAAAAAACAGTGATTCTTATCTCTCACAGACTGGAAAACGTAGTTCAATCCGACTGTATCTATGTGCTGCAAAACGGTTTGGTGGCAGAATCGGGAACGCATCATGAGCTGTTGAGCCAGCAGGGACATTATGCGGAGATGTATCTCAGTCAACACCGGGTAGAGCAGTTTGTAAAAGGAGGGGCTGTATATGCGTAGACACGGATTACGGATCATGGGCCAATTATTGGTATTGGCGGGGCCTCTTTTACCTGTGCTGCTCATCACGATTGTTACAGGAGTGCTTGGTTTTGTTTGTGCTATTGGCATTATAGTGTTTGGAGCCCTAGCTCTGCTTACAGCAACGGGCATCACGACAGGCTACACCATGTCGTTTTTGCTGACGACGATCGTCGTTTGTGCTGTACTGCGCGGCGTATTCCGTTATGGCGAGCAAATGAGTGGTCATTATCTCGCTTTCAAGCTGCTGGCTGTACTGCGTGATAAGGTACTTCAAGCCCTACGAAGACTGGCACCAGCCAAATTGGAAGGCAAGGACAAGGGGAATCTGATTTCACTCATTACGAGTGATATTGAGCTACTGGAAGTATTTTATGCGCATACAATAGCGCCTGTTATGATCGGCATCATCACTTCACTACTCATGGTATTTTTTATCGGTTCTTATGAGCCTCTGCTAGGCTGGCTTGCTGCGCTTGCTTACCTAACTGTCGGTTTATTTATTCCCTTACTCACGTCACGTATGGGCAAACGTCAGGGGATGGAATACCGAAGCAGCTTTGGCAAGCTGAGCAGTTATTTTTTGGACAGCTTACGGGGGATGAAGGAAATAGTGCAATATGGGCAAGGAGAACAACGTTTGAATGAGATTAACCGTCGTACGGATCAATTGGATGCCAAGCAGAAGGACTTGAAGCATCATGAAGGCATCACAAGAGCCATCACAGATGCGGCTGTAGTTGGATTCTCATTCTTGATGCTGCTGGCTGGATTGTCCGGTATGTCTAATGGTCAGGTTGACTTTACAGGTATGCTAATTTCTGTAATTGCCCTGTTTAGTTCATTTGGTCCGGTCGTCGCACTGAGCAATTTGTCCAACAATTTGCTTCAAACGCTGGCGAGCGGAGAACGAGTGTTGAGTCTATTGGAGGAAACCCCAGAGGTAGAGGAAAATATCGAAGGGATGAGTGTTGCCTTTACTGGGGCACGAGTAGACAAGGTGACTTTTGCATACGATGGTCAAACGGTGCTGAATGATGTAAGTCTCACGATACCGCATAAGCGGATTTTAGGTATTCAGGGTAAAAGCGGCTCTGGTAAGTCTACGCTGTTGAAGTTGCTGATGCGATTTAGGGACCCGCAGCAAGGTGGAATTTTGCTATCCGGGCACGATTTGAAGGAAATTGGAACCCGACATTTGAGAGGCTTACAGAGCTATGTAGACCAGCATACGTTCCTGTTTGATGATTCAATTGCAGCTAACATCAAAATCGGAAAGCCTGATGCTACACATGAGCAGGTGGTGGAAGCAGCACGTAAGGCATCCGTGCACGATTTTATTATGACCTTGCCTCAAGGGTATGATAGCCGAGTTGGAGAATTGGGGGACAGGCTGTCCGGTGGAGAACGTCAACGCTTGGGACTGGCCAGAGCCTTTGTCCATAATGCTCCTCTCTTACTGCTCGACGAGCCTACCAGCAATTTGGACAGCCTGAACGAGGCAATTATTTTAAAATCGTTAAAGGAACAGCAGCAAGATAAAACGGTTGTCCTTGTTTCGCACCGAAGTTCTACCATGCGGATTGCTGACGATATTTTTGAAATGGATAACCGTAGATTGTCCTGACTTTTCTAACGTGTTTTTTAACGTACTTATTTAGCAATAAGTGATGAAATCTAGGAAATTATTGTTATACCTTGAGGGCAAAAGCTGTAGCCTGTTCATGGTTTTGTCATAAAATGGAGTGTGCGTTGAAATGGAAGCGTCATCCTTATTTAAATCATCCAGCTTTTCAAGCTTGTCTTATTTTGATAGCCTATTAGGTGAAGATTTTACAAAATCCTGAGGTATATTGACAAGTCATAAACATCATAAATGATGGATGAACAGAGGCTGTAAGCCGATGTACAGAAATGGGTGGTGAACAGGAATGTCAGATTTCAATCAGCTCAAAGAGCTTGAGCACACAACATATCCTATATATGAAGGCTATGATTTGGGTCTTACTTATACGCCTGCGGGCAGCAAGTTCAAGGTATGGGCACCGACTGCGCAGCAGGTCCATATAGCGTTGTATAACGATGCGGGGGTGTACGATCAGGAGGGGAACGTTCAGGAGCACGGCGGTGGTCAGGAATTTCTCATGAGCCGTGATGATCAAGGTGTATGGTCTATAGAGCTGGAAGGGGACTGGAACAAATATTATTACATGTACAGGCTGGAGTGGGCGGACAACATCATTCATTACGCTGCTGATCCATATGCCACAGGGGTATCAGCCAACGGGCAGCGTACAGCGATCATTGATTTGGCTCAAACCAACCCGGACGGATGGGAATTGGATGCGGGGCCTACACTTAAGCGGCCGACAGATGCCATTCTTTATGAGCTTCATGTACGTGATTTTTCGATGGATACCCATTTTAATACGGGGAAAAAAGACTTATCTGCTGCTCAGGGACGGTTTGAGGCCTTTACGTATACGGGATTGAAGGATACTGAGGGGAACAGCATCGGGCTGGATCATCTGCTGGAGCTGGGCATTACACATGTTCATTTGCTTCCAGTAGCTGATTTTCATACGGTGAATGACTTTGCGGAATTAGATACTGAATATAACTGGGGCTATGATCCGCAGCATTATAATGTGCCGGAGGGGTCTTATTCTTCCAATCCGGCTGATCCGGAGACACGCATAAGAGAGCTGAAACTGCTGGTACAGTCTTTGCATACTGCCGGCATCGGTGTCATTATGGACGTCGTGTACAACCATACTTATTCGGTGGAACAGGGGCCATTTGAGCCTGTTGTACCTGGATATTATTACCGTACAGATAAACAAGGGCAGCTCACCAATGGATCAGGTGTAGGTAATGAGGTGGCAACCGAACGTCCTATGGTGCGCAAGTATATCAAGGATTCACTACGCTATTGGGCAGAGGAATATCATATAGACGGCTTTCGATTTGATCTGATGGGTCTGATTGATACCCCAACCGTGGTGCAGCTTACGCAAGAACTTCGCTCTGAAGTGCGTTCGGATCTGCTTATCTATGGTGAGCCTTGGACGGGAGGAGAATCTCCGCAACCCTTGCTTACACTAAAAGGAACGCAACGGGACAAAGGCTTTGCTGTTTTTAACGACAACTACCGTTCTGCTATTAAGGGGGATAGCGACGGTACTGGGAGTGGGTTTGCCACGGGGGCAGAACATCAGGAGGAACAGGTGCTCAAAGGTGCTTTTGGGGCGATTCATGATTTCACAGCTCAGCCATCGGAGACCGTCAATTATGTCACTGCCCACGATAACCTCAATCTGTGGGATAAAATTTTGACGGTAAGACATTTGCGGGAGCACTGTCGTTTTCCACAATGGGAGCAGGGGAAGCCACAGGATGGGAGGACACCTGAACAAGCTGTTGCCGAAGCAGACCCGTATTGGGAACTGGATGAAAATAACTTGCTGGAGGACGAAACCGTACGCAAGTCCCTGTTAGCTAACGGCATGGTACTCACCTCTCAAGGTATTCCTTTTATTCATGCAGGGGATGAACTGTTGCGCTCCAAATGTGGAGACCATAATAGCTACCGAAGCTCAGATGTGGTGAATGCCATCCATTGGGATAACAAGGCGAGGTTTCGCCCAGTGTTTGATTACTACCAAGGCTTAATTGCTTTGCGACGCAGCCACCCGGCATTCCGAATGGATCATCGTGAGCTGGTGGAGCAGCACATGGAAGTGCTGCAAAGCAGTGGGCATGTGGTGGCTTTTGCTTTGAGGCACCATGCTAACGGCGATGCCTGGAATCATATTGTGGTGATTTATAACGGCTCGGATGCAGAGCAGACGATAGCATTGCCTGCGGAATCGGATCGTTGGCATGTGGTCGTGGACGCACACGGGGCTGGTAATGAGACACGGTATGAAGTCGTAGGCCATCGTGTGACCGTATCGCGCTGGTCGATGATGGTGTTATATGATCAGGAAGAGCCTGCACGAGTCTCATTTGTGACTGAACAAGATCAGGCTAATCGTCAGGCGGAGAACGAATTGGAAGACTCGGATGAGGGAACAGATCAAGAAATTGCAGGTACAGCTATGACGTTGACAGATGTGCAGCTTGGAAACGATAGTAAAGCCGCTCCATTTCGCACGATTGAACTGATCTATGAGCGTGCGGATCGGCAATACACTGGCTGGAACGTATGGGTATGGGGAACGGGGCACCGCGACGGACATGTCGAATTCCGTGATTTGGATGATGGTCGTGCAGTAGCGCGTATTCAGGTGGCCCCTGATATACAGCGAATCGGCTACATTGTCCGGCTTAATCACTGGGATGCCAAGGATGTTGAGGCAGATCGATATATTGATATAGACCCGAACCAGTCTGTGATGCAGGTATTGATTCATAGTGGCAGAGAAGAATATTTGCTACTGGTAAATGATAATCGGGCCGGATAGACTTGTATGCTTGGTCGCTATATATACGAAAGTAGCATTTTTCGATCATTTCGAAAAATGCTATTTTTTTATGCAAACGTGTGTCAGTTTCAGAAAAAAGGGGTAAAATAGAATTATGGACTTGTTTAGTTTTGCCAGCTTGCTGGCTTATATCCTGTAGTACGACTGGTAAACAGGCAAGATTCTTGGAGGAAAATCATTTGTAAGGTAACCTGAAGGAGGTTGTATATCATGAGTTCTAATGGAGGAAGTATTCAACTGACCGCCCAGCCGAGAACAGAGAAGAAGGGTTCGGCTATTCGTGAATTGAGGTTAAAAGGACGGATTCCAGCTGTGGTTTACGGCTCTGAGCTTGAAGGAACCCCTGTACATGTCGATGCCAAGGAATTTAATAAAGTAGTCAGAACCGGACGTTCAGAGGTGTTCAACCTCACTGTAGAGGGTGGGGAAACCATTCCAGTTATTATTAAAGATTATCAACAGCGTGACAACCAATGGTTACATGCCGATTTTTTGAAAATTGCCAAAAACAAACCGCTTCGCGTGCGTGTTTCTATTGATTATCAGGGTACACCTGTAGGTACAAAAACAGGCGGTATTCTGCAAGTTCAGGAAACGGAAGTAGAAGTCGAAGGTCTTCCTGCTGATTTACCATCTACCATTGAGGTGGATGTATCCGCGCTTGATGTTGGCGACAAGCTGAGCGCTAGCGACTTGAAACTCCCTAAAGGAGTAACACTGCACGTCCCTGAAGAAGAACTGCTTGCTTCTATTATCGTTCCGCGTGCAGTTGAAGTGGAAAATGCTGCTGTGGAAGGTGATGCAGCGGCAACCGAAGGCGCTAAAGAGGCTTCCGAAAACAAGGAATCCTAATGTTGTCAGCTGGTACATGAACCTTTTCCAATTGCGAAGATCATCAAAAATGAATTCAAAATCGCTCCCTGCTAGGGGGCGATTTTTTGCATTCATTTATTTAAAATTACATACTCTTTCTCTTTAAAAAGTTGTCCTGTTGTGATTTGGTGTTTAAAAGGAATGTGGTGTTTGTACGATTTTCATTCACTACGTGTTCTGATATGACGATATATAAAGTATGGCATTTACATTTTTATTTTATAAATACCTAATATATATCTAAGGAGCGCGTTCACAATCATGGACAGAACGAATGAATTGTTGTGGCAAAGAAACAAATTGGTGATCATTATTTTTTGGATTATGGCCTTGAGCGGCATCGTCCCGGCATTATCTAATCCCTCGATGTGGGTATCTAATGGTGTAGGATTTGTAGTCGCGGCAGTTTTAACGATCCTGAATATGAAAAAGAAAGGAATTCGCCTTATTCCGTGGATTACTACGTTTTTTAGCGTATTAATGTGTATATTTTTGAACTTATCTAGCGTCGAGGTAGTGACCACCATATTAATTTGCTCTTTGTTTTTGCTGTATCCGTCTTACCGATATTTTCTGGTAGCTATGACCTTAAATCTCTGTAATATTTTTGTGCAAATAACAATCGGTACGCCCGCAGTTCCCCCAGCTACCGGTTCTTTGCGCTATGTGCATGAGTTTATTATTGTTTTACTCATTGGTTTGCTACTGTTAGTGGTATCGGTGTTAAATCAAAAGCAGTTTAAGAAAAGTGAAGAGCAAAATAAAGATATCGATGCTACAAGGCAACGAATTGAATTTCTGTTTGAGCAAGTTAAACAAGCAGTGGCTGGATTGCATAGCTTTACAGAACGATTCAGGAATCAAGTGGATGCTACGGGCAGCGTGACGAATGAAGTCGCTATCGGGTTTCAGGAGGTTGCCAAAGGGGTAGAAATGCAAGCTTCGAATATCACCGAGGTTACGGATAACTTGGCCCAATCTGACCAGCACGTGCGAGAGGTAGCTGATCATTCCCGAGAACTGAAGCAGCTTTCCGAAGATACGAAAAATGCCGGGGACAGAGGGAGCAGTCAACTGCTGGCATTAACGTCTCAAATCAAGGATTTGGGTCAGGTCATGAGTCGTACCAAAGAAGAACTGGACGAGTTTAAAGTACAAAGTGATAGCATGTCTGCCATGCTTAAAGATATTACTCAAATCTCGAAACAAACTAATTTGCTGTCCTTGAATGCATCCATTGAGGCCGCCAGAGCGGGAGAGCATGGAAAAGGATTTGCCATCGTAGCTGGAGAAGTGCGTAATTTGGCTGAAATGGTAGGGAACACCTCGGTGGCGATGGAAGGTATCTTGACTCAACTGAGAACTCAGATGGATTCAGTCGTTAACCAATTTGACATGGGACAACAAAGGCTACAGCAAAGTATGGAATCGGCACATTCGACCGAAATTGTACTGGAGGATATCCTGCAAAATGCCAATAAAGTGCTGCAGCAGGCCGTAGATGTGGAAAACAGTACGAATAGCATGCAGCAATACTCATCTCAGGTTGTTCAAGAAATGACGGAATTTTCAAGTGTAACGGAACAAGCGAGTGCAGCGTCAGAACAAATTTTGGCTGGAGTAGAGGAGCAACGAAATATAACCTCCAATATGGTGACCGGGTTTAGTGAGCTGGAGGCGTTGATTATTCAATTAAAAGAACTGGTACATGATCAGAAGGAGGACAACATTCCTACCGAAATCAGCAAAAGCAAATAACCGAAATGCTTCATTATCGGACTAGAGATCCGGGGATTATCGCTATCTAGCGGTACTCTCCGGTTTTTTACTGCGTTTGAAGAAGGGAAATGAAGATGGGATTTCTAGAAGCTATAATTAGATGGAAGTTGATGGTATAATTTGTGGCAGTTTAAATGCTTTGTAACTAAGGGGGGATGACCATGATCAAAGGAAAGCAAGCACCTAAGTTAAAAGCTGGAGACGAGATACGCATTCTTTCGCCGTCCAGAAGCTTGTCTATCGTTTCTGAGGAAAATCGCTTGATTGCCCAGCAAAGACTGGAGGAGCTAGGGTTTAAAGTGAGTTTTTCGCAACATGTGCTGGAAAATGATGATTTTACATCTTCCTCGATAGAGTCCAGAGTCGCAGACTTGCACGAAGCTTTTGTCGATCCAAAGGTAAAGGGCATCCTGACTTCAATTGGGGGCTATAATGCCAATCAGCTCCTTACCCATCTTGACTATGAACTGATTGCAGCTCATCCTAAACGATTATGTGGTTATTCGGATATAACAGCGTTAAGCCATGCGATTTATGCCAAAACGGGGCTTATCACGTATGCAGGACCTCATTTTTTGACGTTTGCCATGTTGCGAGGAAATGATTATACGACGGCGTATTTTCAAAGGTTGATGTTGGAAGAGGGTAGCATTCAAATCCAGTCTTCGTCGGAGTGGAGTGACGATACTTGGTATCTAGATCAGGATCAAAGAAGCTTTTACCGCAATGCGGGTCCGTATGCAATTCATGAAGGGGAAGCAACGGGTACGATTGTGGGCGGAAACTTGTGTACCCTGAATTTGTTGCAGGGGACTCCGTATATGCCGAGTCTGGAAGGAAGCATTCTATTTGTTGAGGATGATTACGAAAGCTCTCCCGCTACGTTTGACCGGGATTTGCAATCACTGTTGCACCTGCCTGGATTTGATCAGGTTAAGGGAATCATCATAGGGCGTTTTCAGCAGGCGTCGCATATGACAGAAGAATTACTGCGGCAAATCATTAGCTCGAAAAGAGAATTGGCCTCCATTCCAGTGATTGCAGATGCTGATTTTGGTCATACTACGCCGCAGTTTACATATCCGATTGGTGGGAAGGCTAGCATCCGTGCCCGTAATGGCAGGGTGAGTATTGAAATATGTGAATAATTAACACAACCTATGTAGGCATATCCATTTTTATTTGGGAGGAACGCAGGTGAACGCCTTGTTGGAAATGCTGATGCAGCTATTTGAGCGCGCAGCGTTGTTACTGATTTGTTTATTTTTTATTACACGTATCCCGCGGTTTAAGGAAACCTTGCAAAAGAACAGCCATTCTCCGGCAGAGCTGGCCATATTAACATTGATCTTTTGTATGTTTGCGCTGTTCGGTACGTACACCGGGATTGAAGTCGAAGGTTCGCTTGTTAACGTTCGAATCATTGCAATTATGGCAGGCGGTATTTTGTTCGGACCATGGGTTGGGATCGTTACAGGTATTGTATCAGGTATTCACCGTTATCTAATTGATATCGGGGGAGTGACCTCGATTCCGTGTCTGATTACGAGTATTTTGGCAGGTGTGGTGTCAGGATACATTGGCCGCCGGGTCAACCGTTCCAAGAGATGGCTAGTCGGTATCGCCGCAGGTATGGTCTGCGAAGCATTAACGATGCTGCTCATTCTGGTGATGGCACAACCCCATAACCTTGGAGTGGACATCGTTTCTAAGATTGGTCTACCGATGATTATCGGAGAAGTCAGTATCGGTTTAATCGTTCTGTTGATCCAGAGTGTGGAGGGGGAAAAGGAGAATATCGCGGCCAGACAGGCCAAGCTTGCACTTGATATAGCCAATAAGACGTTGCCTTATTTCCGCTCCATTAATGCGGAATCCTTGCATACCATTTGTTCGATCATAAAAGAAGATATCAAGGCAGACGCGGTGGCGATTACGGATACCAGAGATGTGCTGGCCTATGTCGGTTTTGGCGAAGAGCGTTATCACATCGGAGATGAGATCATTAGCGATGTGACTAAAACGACGATCCGCAGCGGTAAAATCACGATCCGCAACCATATTGCAGACGATAAAACACCCCAAATCCAGTCTCTGCTCATTATCCCTTTAGAGGAGCGGGGAGAAGTAACCGGCACCTTGAAGATTTACTATCGCAAAGCTTATAAAATCACGTATCCGTTGCAAACGATGGCGATTGGCTTGTCTCAAATCATTTCCACGTTAATGGAAGTGTCACGTGTGGAGCAAATTAAGGAAGCCGCGAATAAAGCGGAGCTAAAGGCGCTCCAAACGAAAATTAATCCCCATTTTCTGTTTAACGCGCTGAACGCCATTGCCTCTACGACACGCACCAAGCCGGATAAGGCACGAGAGTTGATCATTAATTTATCGGGCTATCTGCGCTATAATTTGGAGCTGAATGATGATTTGATCGAAATTCATAAGGAGCTTCAGCAGGTGTCTGATTACGTGGAAATTGAAAAAGCACGCTTCGGCAACCGACTTCAGGTAAAGTATGTAATGGATGAGGTGTCTGTGCGTATTCCAAGTCTTATTATCCAGCCCCTGGTTGAGAATGCGATTAATCACGGAATTCTCAAGAAAAAAGGATCAGGTACAGTAACCATTTCTGTAAAGGATCGTGGAGAAAAGGTGCGCATTTCTGTAGCAGATACCGGGGTAGGTATACGGGATGATGTTGTGGATAACCTGTATCATGATCGGGTTCCGGCTAAACAGATCGGCTTGTACAATGTGCACAGACGACTCAAGCTTATGTACGGCGAAGGAGTTATTATTCTGAAGCATGAGCCGGGCACCGAAGTTTATTTTGACATACCAAAGGAGAAGTCATGAAGGCCATAATTGTAGAAGACGAACTTCCGGCGCGTGAAGAGCTGGAGTATCTTATTCAGACTCATAGCAACATTGAGGTGACTGATAGTTTCGAGGATGGGCTAGATGTGTTTCGGTTTCTGCAAGATCAGGAGACGGACGCGATCTTTCTGGACATTAACATTCCTTCATTGGATGGGATGCTGCTGGCACAGAACATTAGCAAATTTGCCAAAAAGCCCTATATTATTTTTACAACCGCCTATAAAGAACATGCGGCGCAGGCTTTTGAACTGGAGGCGTTCGACTACATCCTCAAACCATATGATGAAAAACGGATCGCATCTATGCTGCGTAAGCTGGAAAATGCTTATGAGCAGCAGAACGTTCCAATACAGGAACCTGTCCAGACTGCGCAACCCCGAGCTGCTGAAGCCAGCACCGTTGCAGCTCCAGGTCGTATTAATCTGCTGAAAAATGACAAAATCATTGTGACGGATGCGAACGATATTTACTATGCGTGTGCGCAGGAAAAGGTGACCCGTGTCTTTACAAGGCACGAAGAATATACGATGCCGATGAGCATTTCGGAATTTCATTCCCGGCTGCCGCAGCAGGACTTTTTCCGCTGTCATCGTTCATACACGGTGAATCTGTCGCAGATCCGTGAAATTGTACCTTGGTTTAATCATACGTATCTCCTGCGTTTGCGTGGACTAGAAGCTGAAATTCCGGTAAGCCGTAGCAAGGCCAAGGAATTTCGGCAAATTATGCGACTTTAAAGGCATTTCATTCCGCTATATGTGCATTTCATTCCTCAAACGATTTCTGGCTAACATGCAGGGTTATAATAATCCATGTAGAGAGAATCCTTACAGACTTGCTCCTCCACAGGCGCAAAACGTACTGGATTCCCGGTTATTATGATCACAAACTGACGCTGTAGAGCCGGAATGAAAAGAGGAGATTTATATGAAAACAAACAGCGGAAATCGTTGGCTTGTCGTACTTGGAACGATAATTGTCCAGATGGGATTAGGAACCATTTACACATGGAGTTTATTTAATCAACCGTTGGTAGACCGCTTTGGCTGGAACCTCAGTTCGGTTGCCATTACATTTTCAATTACCAGTTTTGCACTGGCGTTTGCTACATTATTCGCAGGCAAACTACAGGATAAATGGGGACTACGTCGTTTGATTTTGTGTGCAGGTGTCGTGTTAGGAGCAGGGCTCATGCTCAGTTCGCAGGTAACATCGCTGTCCCTGCTTTACATTTTGGCGGGTATTGTCGTAGGTTTTGCGGATGGAACGGCATATATTACATCACTGTCGAATCTGATTAAATGGTTTCCTGAGAAAAAAGGACTTATTTCCGGTATTTCGGTTGGGGCATATGGAACAGGCAGTCTTATATTCAAGTATATTAATGGTTCGTTGATTCAGTCCGTTGGCGTATCACAAGCGTTTTTATATTGGGGAATGATCGTGCTGATCATGATTGTGGGTGGTTCTTTCCTGGTAAGAGAAGCTGTAGTCGTGAACAAGCCTTCGGTACAAAATGGGGTTGTACAGCGGGACTACACCGTTAAAGAAATGCTGCGTACCAAGCAGGCATACCTGCTGTTCGTAATGTTCTTTACCGCTTGTATGAGTGGTCTCTACCTGATTGGAGTAGTCAAGGATATCGGCGTACGGATGGCCGGTCTAGATGTAGCAACAGCCGCTAATGCGGTCGCTATGGTTGCTATTTTCAACACGGCGGGTCGGATCATTTTAGGTGCGCTATCGGATAAAGTAGGTCGTTTGAAAGTAGTAGCGGGTGCTCTATTAACAACGGCGGTCGCAGTTACAGTGCTGAGCCTGGTACCACTGAATTATGGTTTGTTCTTTGCCTGTGTAGCAGGAATTGCTTTTTGCTTCGGCGGCAACATTACAGTCTTTCCTGCCATCGTAGCTGATTTCTTCGGTCTGAAAAATCAAAGCAAAAACTATGGTATTGTGTATCAAGGCTTTGGCCTCGGTGCGCTGGCGGGGTCATTTATCGCAGCCTTGCTCGGCGGATTCATCCCTACCTTTACTACGATTGCTGTGCTGTGTGTCGTATCGTTCCTGATTGCCCTCACCATTCGCACTCCAGAACAAGGTAAAGGCAAACTGCGCAGTGAACGGAAGAAAAATACCAGCAGTGTGCGCAGCATGAAGCCTGGAACGAAACTGGGTTAAACGATTTGAGAAAAAAGAACCAGATGAATGCCAAAAGACCTGTCATCATTTCTCTAAGGGAGATTATGGCAGGTTATTTGTTTTTCCAATAATCTATTTTACGGTATAATAAAAAGATGTGTAATAAGCCGATATATACAAAAGACATAAGCTAAGAACCTGACAGGAGGACGAGTCATGATCGTGGATACAAGCGGGAATCTGCTTGCCCGCAATACGAAGCTGCGAAATACATATCAAATTCGAAGCGCCTTGTCCCGCAGTGAGCTGGCCATCGTGTATACGGCAAGGCTGTTGGATAACCGAGAAAAGGTCATTGTGAAGGAATTTTTTCCGAATGCACTGGCTTTGCGGGGGATGGATCGAAAAACGGTCACTTGCGGTGCTTCTATGCAATCCAAATACGTGGAGTTTATGCATTATTTTTTGCGTGAAGGGCAAATGTTGAAGGAGCTAAGTCATCCGGGAATTGTCGGTTATATAGATCACTTTGAGGAAAATGGAACTGCCTATCTGGTCATGGAATACTGTGCAGGCAAGACACTGGATCGAATGATGAAAGAAGAGGCTGTGCCAACGTATGATCCCACTTTTTTGTACCATACGCTGCTACCTTTAATTGATGCCATGGAGTACATTCATGACAAAGGAATTATTCATCGGGATATTAAGCCGGGCAACATTATGATTGGGGAAAATGGCAACATCAAGCTGATTGATTTTGGTTCGGCTGTGCATTTTGAAGGCAAAGAGCATCCGATCTTCACCACGGCGGGCTATTCTCCGCTGGAATTTTACTCTAATCGTTCGCAGCAGGGGCCTGTATCGGATATCTATAGTTTGGCCGCCACGCTGTATTATTGCCGAAAAGGAACACCTCCGCCAGATGTGCCAGGCCGATTGTTTGCAGATCATTCCGAGCGGATTCAGATTGAAAATGCGGGACTTTCTCTGCTGCCGTATGTCATTCGGCGTGGTCTGGAGGTACAGGCTAACAAGCGTTGCCGCTCACTTAGATGGTTTAAAGCCGCACTACGTGCGGAATATTGGATAAAAAAAGGGAAGCGCCCTACTCTTACAGTTCGTTAATCGTAAGAGAGGGTGCTTCTCTTTTTTTACGTTGTGACGGACATTATCCTGTCGGAGCTTGGATATGGTCGGTATACACTGAAGTATTCGGTTTAATCGCTTTGTATCGCAGCTCGATTTCAGTGACACCATCCTCGAATGTAATGTACAGTTTATCACTGTACTCCATGACCGCTTTTTTGTTGCGGGCTAATCTGATCTTTCCATGCTGTAAGGCACAGCGTGTATCATGTTTCACGATTAGGCTCCCTTTTTTGCCTGCGGAAAATAGGATCCGTTCCGCTTCTGGCAACGGTTCGTGAACGTCAAGCGTACGGAACAATTCCTGCAAGCTGACCTTACGTCCCGGAAAGGAGGTGAGCGGCCAAGATTTTACCGGAATCTCCTGTCCGCTTGCTGTTGCGAGAAAATATCCTTCGATTCTTCCGGCAAACTGCGGCTTCGGCCGCAAGAACCAATACAGAAGAGCGGCTACCACGATACTGATGGCTACCGTCCACTTAATGGCTGTATACCGGGATTGTACGGAAACGGTTAGTGTAGCGCTGCTGGATGCGCCTTCCGGATCGGTAGCGGTAATCTTTAGCTGAGTGTCACCTGTGTGGGGCTCGGATAGCAGCAGATCATTACCGTTAATCTCAGCATTGACCGCATCCCCAGAGGCTTCTGAATCCAGCTTATAGTTCAGCTTGTCATGATTCGGGTCAATAATAAAATCCGATAAACTTCGACGGGAATCGCCGTCTTCTTTTACCAGGCGAATCGTCAGGTCTTTCAAGACTTGTGGCGCTGCATTGGCCGCGTGAACTTTATGTACAGTTCCCTTACGGTACCATTGCGGACTATCCAGGGATAGCTGCCATGTATAATCCCCGGTTTGAGGGAACGCATATTCGGTATGGAAGGCTCCTGACTTATAGGTCATAGGCACCTTTTTGGCTGTGCCCCCCTTTGGAGTAACTATAATATGGGCTTGGAGAGACGTATATACGGCTTCATCCGTAAGCTTTTGACTGTCGGGTAACAGGAGCTGAGCTTGAAACGGTGTGGCTTGACCTTTCAGTAACTGCACAGGCTTGTCGCCATGAGTTGCCGTTGCTTGTTGCTTTCCTCCCATGGTAGCTTCGGCTTCCAGTCGATAGCTGCCAAGTAAATTGATTTTCACCAAATCCCCGCGTATGCCCCGTAGTTTCAACTTCACTTTACCTGCCTGTGGATGTTCGATTTTTAAAATCGCATATCGGCTCGACTTGTACCTGCGGACATTCTCTGAATTGGAATATAGCTGTGTTTCCAGAAGGGGATGCTCCGACAAAAGCACCAGATTGGCTTCCTCCATACTAGAATCAGGTAGAGTTACAGTTAATTCTTGCATCTCACCAGTGGTCGTAATTGCAGCAATTGGAACGAGCTTGGAGCGAATTTGACTGGCGAAAATACGGTTCAGAATTTCCGGCAGATCCTCCGCACTACTCGTAATAAAAGAAGCTCCACCCGTTTGAGAAGCGATCCGTTCGAGTTCTTGTCGGTTCACTGTGCCATCATGGTTCAGACCAATCGTGTACACCGGATATCCCTTGGTCTGTGCAGATTTGATGACAGAGGACACATCGTTATTGGAGTCACCTTTGGATCGGGAACCAGAGGAGGCACCAAAATCAGTCTCTCCATCTGACAATAGAATCATAAAAGGCTGACGCCCTTGGGATGCTCCTGCCGCTAGCAGCTCCGAGCCTCTGCGCAACCCAAGTCCCAAATCCGTATAACCGGAACGGTTTAGCGTTCTGATATCCTGCTGGATCTGGGATTTTTGCGCTGCCACGGCAATCGAAGTCAGTGGTTTCGAGGCGACCACGTTGTGATTGTAGGCAACGAAACCTACGCGTGTGCGGTCTGCATCACTCAAATCCATAAACATATTGATGACTTCGGCGGCAATGCCCTCAGGATCAGTATCCCTCATGGAATAACTGGTATCCAATACAAAAACGGCATCATAACCCTCGATCGGGACAGCACCTAAAGATGCTGCATTAGCCTGATTTACAGTGCAAATGACCCCATTTAAGCCCATTTGTAAAAATAGTACAAAAGTCATGAAAACGATAATCCCTAGTTTCCTTATTCTGAACATAAGCTCCTCCATCGTCGAGGCCAACATAGGGGGATCAACTCTCCTAATCCTTGGGATATAAGGGATAAAGGATCAAAACAGCTGATAACCCTCACATTAGCCATGAATTTGATTCTTTTACGCTTATCAGAAATATCCAATGGACTTCTATCGGTAATTGGGTTCCATTTGTGAATATTTCCCTGAAAAAACAGGTCTAACATATCATGAAAATTACGTATTCACGCATAAAATGAGTCAAAATACCCTGTTTCAATCTGAGACTACAGAAATTGACAAAACTGAAGGGTGCTTTGTATGATAGCTCTCGTATCAACGGCAAAAATTGGGATTGAAGTTAGGAATACGAAATCATAAATTTAAAATTTCTGTGTTATCTGACTTTTGAATTTGAAAAACATCTCATTTGTATGCTTTGCCGTTAAAAGCCGAATAACGCTTCGGACCGATTTTTGAGGTTACATGCCTGTACCGTAAATGTGGTATAAGCTCAATCCTTTGACGAATTTAAATGTTAAGTAGGGGGGAGGAGGCAAAAGAACTAAAAATGAGTATTCGTCCGTTTCAAATTGGACATCCCGTGTCCGTATATGGAGCAATGGACCTATAACTCATACTTTATTCATTTGCCGACAGCGATGGAAATCATTTATCAAACCAACCGGACAATGCTTTTTGAAGAGATTAACCCGGAAAAGCTGGACCTGATCACCATTGTAGGTGATGTGAAGGGTATTGACAGCTTGAGCGATGAAAAGATCAAGGAAATTAATCAGCACCTTCTGGTGCGTAGCTTTGACGAATTTTTGGATAAGTTTTCACCAACCGTGTATTCGTTTTTTAACGCGGCCAATCAAAAAGTCGTCTACACCCTTAAAAAGCCAGAGGGAATTGATGAGGATAGCATTTCTGAAATTCGTGTAAATCAAAGTAATGACTTTCTGAAAATGTTGTTTACGCTCATCGATACCAAGCGCAGTCAAGGAATCACCAATGTAGATTTCAAATTTGAAAATCTGCTGGATATGATTTCACCGAAAAAGGTCATGGATGATATTCGTCAAGTCCGCAAAGAAATTCACTATATGTATGGTGAATACGACAAGCTGGATGATGGCGATCCGAAGAAACTCGATATGGGTGACAAGCTGAATGGTATGTTCGAGGAAGCGAGTCAGAACTATAACAACGTTATGGCTATGCTCCCACTGGCAATCGAGGACATCAAAACCCGCCTTCTGCTCGGTGGCGCCCAAGAGGAAAACTCCGGCGAACTGATCCAGGTGGGTATGCTCTCCATTGGAGAAAGCGGCGAACTGAAAATTATTGAAGCGCCGAAGAGCGACAGTACTGAGCTGATGCTGTTGGATGAGAACAGCACTGGCGATCTCTCCCAAGTATTCGAAGAGGATTATAACTCCATCACAGATACGCCTTCTGACTATGTGAAGGATTTGGTAGTTCGCACGTTTGTGCCACTGCCGGCTGTTCAGACCAAGGTGGATACAGCGGTTGAAGTTCAAAACTACAACACGTATCTGGAGTTCTATAAAAATGCCAAGGACGATTTCGTAAAGGCGGTTAAGCCGCTTGTGGAGAAAATTCTCGGTGTCAAAATGTTCTTCGACCAATATGCAACGAAGAGCAAAGGTATGCTGCCGACAATGCTGGTGGCGAACAACAAGCTGGACATGCTGGTGAAAAGCAGCAATATCCCGCGCCTGGAAACGTACCTGAATACTGTGAATGCTAAGAATGAATTCAGCGACACGATCTGGTTCGGTATCGTTCCATCCGTCGAGCTGGAAGCAGCCGGTAAGGTAAAAGTTTCACGTGAACGCTTCAAGGGGAACGAGAAGGTCGTTAAGCAGGGCGGAAATTCTATGGAATCGCTCTCGATGCTGCTGCAAGTCGTGAAGGATTACAAAATTCAAATGTTCTTTAACTTTGAATCCGGTGAAGAAACGACTTTCAACAGTATGGCGACAGCAGGCATCGATAAATATGTCGATAAATGTGCCAGTCTCGTTCGCAGAGAATATAGCGAATTTGCCATTCCTTGTGTACCGAACTTTACGATTATTCCGAAGGACAAATCGGGTGTCATTATCGACAGCAAAATGCTACAAACCGAAGACGGTGTACAGCTCTCTAAGGAGAAAGAGGATATTCTCAAGCTGTGGATCGAGGGCGTTTATGTGGGTGCAGCCTACGTTGCCGCCGGCTTGGTCGCTTCCTATCAGTGTCCTGAGTACCTGCGTGAGACGTTCAAAACGGTCAATAAGAATTTCCCTGGCGTACGCTTCGACATCGAAGCAGGAGACAACAGTCTGCGCACGGTGACGACGATGGCCAAGGAAATCACCGGATTCACCAACACGATCAAGGATGCCATCAACCGTAAAAACTTCGGCTTTGTATTCTCGTCGGAGAATGCTCAGATTCAGGATAAGGATATCCGCCGGATTACCGTCTACAAGGCGAGAAGCATGGCGATGTCCGAGGACGGTTTTGACTCCATCTACAAGACGCTGGTCAGCACGTACATTGAACGTATTTTGCGCTACCAGACAGGAGACTTCAAACACGAAAATATCGTCCGCTTCTTCAGTAACAATCCGAGCAGTCAGAAGAGCAAGTGGCTGAGCAGCAGAGGATCTGTTAACTCGATCATTCAGGACGGAGACGATATGAGCTTCATTATTGATGAGAAAAGCAATATGTGCCATATCGACCTGGTATTCAACGGTAATGTGAAGAACCTGGAAGTCATGATCACTAAGGGAACCAGCTCGGTCAAATCATGATCCGAGCACTACGAAAGATGTTAGAGGCGTTTCTATCCAGAACCGCCTTTATACATAAATCGCGGAGAAGCTCTGCATCTCCCGCCATCATATTACCTAATTTCAAGGAGGCAACACACATGGGATTCAGATTGAAAGTAGAAGGACAAGAAACAATTGAGCTGGGCTTGGATAACATCCAAACGGTTATTTATGACACCGATACACCGGACGATTCCAATGCACGCTCCACTGACGTAGGCTCCACGCTGCGTATCAGCGGCAAAATCATCACAGCAGTAGACGGTGACAGCGCGGATGACACGCTGAAACTGGCTCTGTGGTCTCTGGTTCCTGCTGAAAAAGCAGACAGCTACCGTAAAGTAACACTGGAAGTTATCGCAGCTGATCAAGTTGTGCGTAAAATCCACTTCCCGAATGCTTTCGTTGTAGACTACAACGAGCACTTTGGCGACACAGAAGGTGTAGGTGCATTTACACTCTACATCAAACAAAAGAAAGACAAAACCGAGCTGGCTACAATCGACGGCGGATATCCGGTTTAAACTTAACGTCTTCACGTTAAGTGCAGCTTAAACACACACTCACCCGGCACACAAGTGCAGGGTGGATAAATATTAAGAGGCCTACGGGTCTCTTAATATTTATTTTTTTCGGAGAGGGGAACATCACACAATGACCAACTACTATGAGCTGCTCGGTGTCAGCCGGGATGCTTCGGAGGCAGAGATTAAGCAGGCTTACCGTAAACTGGCCAAAAAGTATCATCCTGATACCAACCAGGGAAGCGAGGAAGCAACGCGCAAGTTCAAGCTGATTCACGAGGCTTACAATACCTTGCGTGACGAAGCATTGCGGCAGGCATACGATGCCGAGCTCATCCGAAAAACTGAGGGAGCTGGCGGGGAACAGCGAGAGAGAGGCAGAGGGGCTGCATCCTCCGGCGGTGCACGTACGGCAGCCAAAGGATTCAATCCGGCTGATATAGGAACTGATTTTGAGCAGTTTTTTGGTTTTCATCCGAAAACGAAGGAGGGCTCACCAGGGAAAAAAACGAAAAAACCCGGTGATCCGACGGATACCTCAGCGATGTTTAACCAATTTTTCGGTATTCGTAAAAAGTGATGATTTCAGGATAGAAATGGGGGAAGCAAGCAGTGAAAACGGCGCAGAACAGATGGGTTTTCATCATAGATGTTGCCATGTTCGGGCTGATGCTGGCGATCGCCTTTTATGTGTTTAATCGTACAGGCTACAGCGGTTTGAAAACCGTGGTCGCGATAGGTATTGGAATCGGCGTGCTTGTATACATATTGCGCAATCTGGTGTCCGTTGTACCCGTGGCCAAGCCAAAGGCACAACGTCATCGGATTGCCAAGCTGGTGTTGATTGATGAGGAGGGCGAGTCCATTAAAGAATGGTATATCGAAGGCGAAACGTCGCTCTTAATCGGTAAAACAACGTCACGTTCGGAAGCGGATATTGATTTGGTAGGTACAGATTATGCCTCCCTGGTAAGTGTGGAGCATGCGGTACTCAACCGGGTGAACAGCGACTGGTTTGTGGAGGATGTGGATTCCGGTAATGGTACAGGCTTGCGGTCTGCCAACGAAAGTGTAACCAAGAAGTTGGAAAGCGGTGAGCCATACCGGATTTACTCAGGTGACTTATTATATATTGCCAATACGAGACTGCTCGTTAAATAGATGAGGATGCTGCAAAATCCTCAGATCGCTGAAAAGACAATCATGACAATGGGGGAAGGAACCGACTATGAGTTTGACAAGATGCCCGAACGGACACATGTTCAGTACACGAAAGCACGGAAATACGTGTCCATATTGCAACACGGTAGTAAATGTAGCTGCACCCAAGAGCGCGGAGCCAGCAGCGAAAACAAACGTCGCGGGAGATAATGACAAAACAATGCCGTATTTGGGCGAGACGGTGGGCATTCATCCAGTAACTGGATGGCTGGTATGCATCGAAGGAGCACAGGTGGGTCAGGACTATCGCATTATGGCGGAGAAAAACTTTATCGGGCGCGCAGAGGAAATGCATGTCCGCATTATCGGGGATAACACGATTTCCCGCAGAAATCATGCGGTCATTGTGTATGATCCGAAGAAACGTAACTTTTACTTGCTGCCAGGCGATTCATCAGGTTTGGCGTACCACAATAACGAGGCGGTATATTCACCAGCAGAGCTGGCTGCCTATGACGTGATTCAGCTGGGACACAGCAAATTTATCTTTATCCCGCTGTGTGGCGCCCATTTTGAGTGGGACAACGAAAACTAGGACGGAATTGGGCAATGGTGCAGGGAGGTAACGATATGCAGCCTTATTTTGTTGTAAGTGGAGCTGCGGTACTATTCGCTGTTCTTCTCATGATCCGTATACGACTGACGCGAAGTCCCGGCAGCCGTACCGTGAGTGGAATTGAGATCGGAAATGGTCAAACGATCGGGAGCCGGAGCGAGCAGGATGATTATTTCTCCAGTATGACGACACCTGTCGGTACGCTGGCTGTTGTCGCAGACGGTATTAGTGGACTGGCCAATGGACGTATGTCCAGTACCTTAGCTGTGACGACTTTTACGAAGGCGTTTGCCAAGCTGGAGGATGCAACGAATTTGAACGGATATTTTGCAGAGGCGGCAACTCAAAGCAATCGCGGCATTTTGCAAAATTTGAATGGACAGGGCGGAGGAACGACGCTGGCTGCGGTCATTGTGTGCGGCTATCAGCTGTATTACGGAGCGGTGGGCGACAGCCTGATTACGATTTACCGCAATGGTCATTTCCAAACAGTCAATTCCAAGCATACAGCGGAAACACTGCTGGAGGAACGAGTGCTTGCTGGACAAATGACCTCGGAGGAAGCCAAAACGAGTCCAGTGCGCAATCAACTGGTCAACTATTTGGGCTATGAGGGCTTTGAGAGCATGGAACTGGGTAGTGCACCGATTCGTCTGTATTCAGGCGATCATGTGCTGCTGTGCAGCGATGGCATTCAGGAGGCGCTGACGGAGATTGAATTGGAAGAGATTATGCGCAAGGGTGGAACACCGCAGGAAACAGCGGATGCCATGATCGACGCCATTAATGATAAAGGCTTTAAAAGTCAGGATAATGCGACAGTACTTATTTTGGCGATAGGATGAAACCAGAAAGACGGGGGTAGCGATGCGCAAGGACAACAGCGATTTTAGTACCGCCTTTGTGTCGGAAGCGGGCTCTTACATAGACAACCGGGACTATTTTGCATTCATGGAGACGGACGACATGGCCTGTTATGTCCTCGCAGACGGTCTGGATTCGGATCAGGAACTGCGCAGCGCAGAAATGGTTGTCAAAACGGTGCTGGAAAACTTCATGGAGAAGCCTTCCATGTCCAAACGGCGCTTGATGAGAGATCTTCGTGAAGCGCAGGAATGGCTGCAATTTGAAAGCCGTCGTGTTCGGCTCAAAGCTAGTCTGCTGATGGTAGTGACCAACTACAACAAAATGGTGTATGTTTCGTGCGGTAATGTGCGGCTATATCATTTTCGCAATGGAAGGCTTAATTTTCGCAGTAAGGATCATAGCTTGGCTCAGTCATTGGCAGATGATGGACGCATTCCAGACGAAACGACCAGCACACATGAGGAACGAGGCAATCTGCTGGAATACTTGGGAAATCCGAATGGAGTTCATGCCCATTACGCCAAAAAGACGCAGCTTGCAGATGGAGATGTAATCCTGCTCGCTACGTCAGGGATGTGGGGGGACGTCGAGCTGGCGGAAATGCTGGGGGCGCTAGAGGAAGCGAAGGACCCGGTCATGCTGACGGACACATTGGAAGAGGTTCTGCTAAGCAAACAGCACCAGACGGTGAATAATTACACGGCGGCGGCCATTTATGTAAATAAAGTTTTTCAGGAAAAGCCTAAAAACCGCCGTAAGCTGATCAAACGGATTTTGCTTGCGTTGCTTGTCTTTATTGTTGTGGGCGGGGGAGCATGGATTACGCTGGCTCGTATGGCTGCGAATAAGGCAGCTGCGCTGGAAACGATGATCGAATCAGCCCAAGCCGCAGACGATTATGCAAGGACAGGGGATTATGCGAAGGCGCTCAAGTCCTACAGCGAAGCGAAAAACGCGGCGGTTAAAATTAACGATAAGATTCACAAGCGACTGTATACTGCAGAGCAGAAACTGTCTCAATTAATGGTTGATGGAGATGGCTATGTGGAAAAGGCGGACTTCACCAAAGCTGAGGCCAGCTATGCTAAAGCACGGAAAAGTGCCGGGCTATATCCACCATTTAATGTGAAGGATATTGAGCATAAAATCGACCAATTGGACAGCTATGCCGAGACAGCGAGCTGGATGAAGGACGGAGATTTAAAATTTCAGGGCGGAGATTACACGAATGCGCTTAAGCTGTACAAGAAAGCAAACAAGGCTGCGATGGAATCCGGTTATACGTCCGCGCAAAAAGAACTGGAGAAGAAAATTACCGAAGCCAACGATAAATTGACAGCTATTCAGCAGCAGCTCAAGGAGATTCAAGCTGGCAAACTTCAGGCCAAAGGGGATCGGATGATGAAGGATCTCGATTATGAAGGAGCCATTGATGCCTATAGCGGGGCACAGGAAATTTATCAGGAGATCGATAAGCTTGAAAGTGTTCTGGCATTGGAGCGGAGCATAGCCAAGGCGGAGGAAAAGCAGAGCGCAGAGCAGCAGAAAAACGGTCAGCTTCCTGCTGGATTGGGATTGTCTGACGGAGCGTTGAACGACGTGGACGCAGCGAGTGAAGCTTCATCTTCCGCTGCTGCAATCCCTGCTGCAGAATCGCAAACGAAGGCTGCGCCAACGGCTTCAGCGGGAACTACACCCGCGAAGAAGGAAGCCTCTTCGGCTGCAAAGAGCATAGGTACAGGCGATGGAACTGCCCCTTCGGCCAAGGTGGATACCAACAAAGAGCAAGGAACTGCTGATTCCGCTTCTAAAGCAGCAGGGGCGTCTGATTCAGAGAACCAAGATCGGGCTGCTGCGAACGGAAGTTAAGTTTTTCATGTTCACTGAAGCTGGAGCCGGAAAGGAGTGAGACGTCGTGAAAGAGCTGGTACAGGACCGTTTGAGCAAGATGGACGATTTAGAGCAGAGACGTTTACTGAAAAATATGATGGCGGGGGTATTTATGAACCTCGTCGAATATCAGGAAGAAATGACCCGCCAGCTAGAACGGCGGGTATTTGAGGAAATTGAGAATACGGAAGAAAAGATTGATGTGTACGTGTCATTGACATCGCGTGAGGACTATGACCCGATTCATGAATTCTTATATCCTGTGTTACCGTCTGATACGGAGGAAAAGCAGATGGACATCAGCCGTGTGGCAGAGGTGGTACGCGAAGGCGGTGCGATGCCGCTGTTTACGCTTTTTCTTGAGATGGAGACCGAACGAATCTCAGCGCTGGTGCGCAGCAAGCGAATTTTCTCAGGAATGTTGGTCACGGAAACTGGCAATTATCCGATTCGTTTTCGTCTGGAGCATAACCGTTCTTATATTTTGGAGATTGAGCAGTTATATCACACCTTTATGCAAAATGGCATGCCGTGGAAAACAATTAATCACCCGTATGCTTATAAGTTTGTGGACTGTGTATTGATTGGTGGAGACGGCGAGCCGGCTGCCCATGAAGAAATTCATGAAATTACAATTTCATTGGAGGAATTCGACGTTTTTAAAAAGGGCGACGTTTTTCCACTTTGGAACATTGAAAGGCTATCTCTAAAGAACAGCGGTTTTCCTATACCCGCTATGGATCGTGTGAATTATGAGCATGTGCTGCCTTTGCGAAAAACAGGTCCTGAGCATGGTTATTTGATTGACGGAACTGAAGGTGATATCCGGTATATCAAGCGTACAGAAGAGGAACTGACGATTGTCACACCACGTGATAAGTCTGGCGAATGGAATGTGTTGAAGGTTACGAAGCCTGTTACAACGAGACTTAGTCGTCAGACTTATCCGTTATTGTCCAATCGGCGACAGGACAGCTTTTTGGGCCGCTATGCAGGAAAACAGGCCGTGATTGTCCGTGCCAAAGCGGAAATCATGCGCATTGTAAACTCGTTTGAAGCAGCACAGGGGCTGGAGCTGGAACGTGTGGACATCTGGGGAGGTGCAGGGAGAAATGATGTAAGCAACCTGTTAACCAAAACCCAGACGTATCCATTAAATCCGTTTGTCAGCGATAATGTACGGACAGAGGAAGGCAAGCAGATCATGCGTTTGGGATTCAGACGTGGTTCTGACGATGTTTTGCCCACCGCGCCTGCTTATATTTTATCCGATTTAATGAGCTTTCTGGTATCGGAAGTGCAGATGTATTTTCCGGAGTACAAGTGTGAAGGAGAATGGGTGTGAATTACGTCTGGGATTTGCTCATGCGCGCGAGGGAACAGGGGCTGGATGTAGATAAATTCCGCTTCGTACCCGCTGTCAGCTACTCTCCGTATATGGAGCTTAGTCTGGCAGAGTTGAATACTTCCCATTTGGAGCAGGTAGTGGAAATAAATCCGTACTACCGCTTTTATTCTATTTTTCGGGATCTGTTTCCACCGGATGCTGAAGAGTATCTGGAGCTGAGAGAATCGCTATTTGATATTATGATGCATTTTCTGGCGGAAATGGACTTGTATCAAGGGATGAATCGGCGGGAGTACCATATTCGGTTTGTTCGGCGTGATATTGCAGAGGGCATTTTTGGCCCGAAGGTAAAGGAAGGCTTTGGACAATTAAACCGTGAGGATCAGGACGCGATTGCTGAAGGACTGCTGCGCCTGTATGAGACGGGAGAAGCCGTACATCTGCTAAAAGAAACGATGCGGCGCGTCTTTCATCGCTCAATCATTTACACCAATTGTGAGGAAAAAGACGAACTGCTCATCTATATCGGCCAAGAGGAGACACCGTTGTCACGGATTAAAGTGGATTTGATTCTGGATTTGTTTCTTCCGGCACGTTTTACGACGGAATTGTATTGGACAAGTCATTTCGGCATTTTAGAGGAAGATCCTACGATGAAAATAGACGCTATCGCCCTCTATTAAAGCTAAATGGCTAAGAAAGGACATGTGAACGATGAACGGACCCTATACATACAGGTTGCTAGACCCGCTCACCGATCGAAAAAGCATACGCTTCACGGCGAAATACACGCGGGCGGAATTGGAGCAAATGACGACCTTTCAGTTACGCGGAATATGCGATAAGGAACGACTGGTCGAGGGCTTTGCCAATCGCCTGGCACGTGAAGAATTGATTCGCGTGATTTTGCGATTTCGGAGCGCGGAAGAGCATTTACTCATCACAAGGCCAAACCCTGGCGGTTTTGAACGCATGGAATCGGCACTACAGCGAAACTGGAACGACCGTCGGCAGGAGAGCAGCGGTATCCGGGTTCCCGCTAAAATCACGCTGTATCAGGGTGTACGCACAGGTCGCATGGACAACTACCGGATCGAATCCGATTTGTCCTGGCTGAGCTCATCTAATGTGCTGCTGGTGAATGCGACAGGAGAACTGTGCGGTGTTTTGAATTTGGTGAAGGATGAGGGACGAACAGGCGTATATTATCTTTCTCGTCATCGCGACGCTGAACTGCGAGAGACGTCCAATCATAGTTATAGCCTGCTATTTCTGCGAAGACAGGAATCAGAATATTTTTATAACCTCTACTATGGAGATAAGCCGATGCTGCCGCTGAAGCTTCAAGGTCACCGGGTTCCGGTGGCAGAGCTGATCATTCGAGGCACGGAAACTACAGATGCGGTACTTGCGATTGATTTTGGCACCTCTAACACCACAGCAGGTGCTTATTTGGATAGCTCCTACGTTACGGCCCCTGATACAGGTATGAGCAGCACAGTAAGGCTGAACGCCATCAATTATGTGTCATTCCCCGGCCCAGAAGGGGCAGAAGGCGACTGGATCGAAGTATTGCCGACTGCTATTCGCGTCGCAGACTGCTCCAATCCGGAACATATCCTTTATGTATTTGGGGAGGATGCATTACGTGGATCTGACGTGGCAGGCAGCCGTGCGACAGTATTACGGGGAATCAAGCGGTGGGTCAACGACTACAAGCGAATCGAGGAATTAATGGATTCCGAGGGGAATACAGCAACTGCCTCCCGCAGCGATATTTTAGCTGCTTTTATCCGTTATGTGATTGCTACAGCCGAGCAGCAATTTAAGTGTCGGTTCCGCAATCTGCACTTTTCTGCTCCGGTCAAGCTGCAGCCCCAGTTTATAGAGATGTTTAGCGATATTTTGCCTGATTACCGGATTGAAGCGGAGGATGCGTTGGACGAAGGGCTGGCTGTGCTGTACAACACGCTGGCAGACCAGATGGAACGAGGGACTTTTGCGGACGGTGAGGAGTATCAGGCACTTGTCATTGATTGTGGTGGAGGCACGACAGATTTGTCTTCCTGCCGATTCCGAATTGAGGACGGACGTATTGCTTACAAGCTGGATATTCACACAACGTATGAAAATGGGGATACCAATTTTGGCGGAAACAATCTGACGTATCGGATTATGCAGTTTATGAAAATTGTATTTGCAGGTTATTATGCTGCGGAGACTCGTTTGCCTGACACCGATATTGATGCCCTGATTGGCATTCCTTCGGGAGATTTGTACCGTCATGTGGATGAGTTTGGTGTAGATGCTGTATATGCGGGACTGGAGGCACGCTACCGAGAGGCAGAGGCCATCTTGCCTACCGCATTCAAACAGTATGAACATGCTACACGGGATGAATATCAGCGGGTACTGAGTAATTTTCATCTGTTGTGGAGCGCGGCAGAAAATATGAAAAAGGAATTTTTTCTACGTACGGGGATCTTGCGCAGCCGCTTCGAATCTGAGCAGGTATTATCTGCTGAAAGCGACCTGAACATTGCAGTGATGGACCGTTGGCTGGTTTCAGTCATCGAGAACGGACGGTTTCGTGATGAATATGGTTTGCCTGATGTGGTGTTTAACATTCGGGAAATACAGCAGCTTCTTAAGGCAGATATCTACAATATTGTGCGCAAGTTTCTGGATGATTTTTATCAGGAGGGGCGCTTGCAGGATTATTCGATTATTAAGTTGACCGGGCAGTCCTGCCGGATTGACGTATTTCGCGAAGCACTCAAGGAATTTGTACCGGGGCGCAGTATTGAGTTTCGTCAAAAGGCAGAGGACCTCAGCCGGGTACCTGAGTTGAAAATGGCCTGTCTGCGCGGGGCTATCCGTTATCTGAACGCTAAAAAAATGGGCACGATTGAGCCTGTCATTACCAATCATATTCCGGCTATTCCGTACACGGTCAGCGCATGGACACATACGGGACGCGAAAAGGAGCTGATTGCGAGTTTGGAGAGCGACCGGGTGCGCGGTTCCATTTCCCGGCCGTCCCATGCAGCTGAGGTGGAGTTCTTCCTGACGGCCGACGGCGGCAAGCTGCGCCAGCGCCATGTGTATCGTAGTCGGCCAGAAGCTTTTGAACCCATGCCGTATGAGGAAATTGCCGTGCTGTACGGGCGGGATATTCCGCAAGATGATACGGACTCCATCCGCAATGAGGAAACGAAATATTTTGTTTTTGTCGGGGATAGCCGCTGGGGCTTTTATGTAGTGCCGATTACCCGCCGAGATGAATTGCTGCATCTGGGTCCCAAACGCTTTTTTGCCTTCGAAAATGATCTCTCCGAGCTGGATTTCTTTGACGGCACGAAATAAATGAATAAGAAAAGTAAACACATTTGGAGGGGACAGCATGCTGTATGCGGGTTTTTGGAAACGCACCTTAGCTTATATCATCGATAGTCTTATTCTATGGTTTGTATTTTTAATAATTGGATTGATCTGGCTTGTGATTCGGACCTTAGGGGATTGGGTACCGTCTCCGGCAGAAAGCTCTTTGCTCTCAGATGGATCGCCTTATATTTTTACAATGAAAACAATAGGACAGACCTTGCTGAATTGGGGAGCTATATGGCTATACTATGCGCTTATGGAATCATCCAAATGCAGAGCCACGGTGGGCAAGCTGGCTCTCGGCATCGTTGTGGTAGATGAGTTTAATCACAAGCTGAGCTTTGGACGTGCAAGTGCCCGCTACTGGAGTAAGCTTATATCGGTCATCATTTTGTTCATCGGTTTTATCATGGCAGCCTTTACGACGAGAAAACAGGCCCTCCACGATCTGATCGCTCGTACCTATGTTGTGGACAAACGCGAGCTGGAATATATTCTTCGTGAGCAGGCTCAACGCGGAGCCGGGATGTAAAGGTGGATAAATAGATTCTAAGATTATTATGAACCGTAGTTTTCAATCAGGGGGAGCACGATGGATATACGCAGATTTTTAGAAAAGAATATTCGCCTATTTACTGGATTACTTGGAGTAAGTAAAGCTCAACCCATCGATGATGCAGTTCCTGTTCCGCCTCCTGCACCCGGTGTGAATCGGCTATCTGTTCCCCTAAATAAAGAAGAATAGAGAAAGGAGGGGGAGCACCATGTTAACGCATATCGTTCCGAAGTTTGAGAAGGGCCGTATTCTTAAAACCGAGATGCTAGAGAACCTGCGAGACTACCCTCGCAGTTTTCTGGATATCCGGTATCAGGATTTTTCGGATGGCATCATTACAGGAATGAACGTAACTGTCGGGGAGTACACGCTGACCATTGGTAGAGGCATCGTGAAGCACAAGGACAGACTATATCTGCTGGAGCAAGAGCAGGAAGTGCCGTATGCGGCCACGGGGCGGCTATCGGTGTTGAAGCTGCTCTTTTTGGAACAAACAGATCGCCCGGATTTCACAGCCCATCATGCAGATATCGTGCTGGAGGATGAGGCAGAGATTGGTCTGGATGAGATGGAGCTAGGCCGATTCAAGCTCAAAGATGGAGCCGTGCTTCGCTCGGATTATCAGGATTTTGCTGACATGGCTACCGAATTCAATACATGGAGCGATATTTATGCTCCTTTTGCGGGTTTGGAGCAGAGTACATTGCGCCCAGAAACGATGCGCTACTTCGCATCCGAGCTGCTTAAAAGTGGTGCCACAGATCCGATGGATTGTATGTTTGCGCTCATATGCCTGAACTCAGAAGCCGTAGACAGGGAGTCCATTCAGCATTACATCGCAAACCGAAATGGTGCGGAATACAGAGATTATTCTCATGCTCAGTTGCATAGACAGCTAGTTCTTATTCTAGAAGGCGCCGGACGTGGAAAACGAACAGCAGGCCGCTGGCAGGGCGGCGGAGCAGGACGGATGATTGTGGATTAGAAAATCAGGTAGAGGAGTGTGCATTATGAAATATTTGGACGAAGAAATTGCCAAGCTGGAAAAGGAGCAACAGAACCCACAGATTCTGAATGAAACTTCTATTAACTCTGCAATAAATGATATAGAGCACACGGAAGAGGAGAAGTGGAAGGCTGAAGATATCATTAAAGGAGTAAAGAGAGGGAGCTTGGACATTGATGCCCTTCAATTGGAATTTGCAAGGTTGAATGTAATGAAGACAGGTTTAAGCATACACTTTCCAAAAGATTTCTTTGTTTGCACTCTTGAAACTGATGAGCATATGGTTTTTAGCAATGAAGAACATGAAATTAACGTTATTTTTAATTGGATAGAGGTAAAAGAAAAATTTTCTATGAAGCATATGAAAGATTCTATGCTTCAACAATTTCATGCGATGGAGATGCCGATCAGTTGGGTCGAGGATGATACGGTTAATCATGGCCTATTAGAGCCTCATTATTGTCTGTTCACCAATAACGTGGCTAATGGAGTCGTGTTCAATTATTTATGCTTTGTAGAAAAAGGCAGCCATCAGCTCATTATTAATGTGAACGGTAGTGATCGGCAACGAAACTTATGGAAGTGGATTACCGAAGGTATGATTTCATCACTGGAGGTGGACAGCAAATGAGTATGCCTATTCTTGCTTATGACAACGTCAAAATAAGTCCCTTTGAGCAGGTGAAGTTAAAAGAGTTAAAAATTATTCATCAGGTGAATGAACATGGCAAGCTTTCCTTTACTGGTACGATCACTGAAGGACAAAAGGATAACTATGTTCACTCCATTCAAGCTCAGACACCGGTGGAAGTATACCAGGTTTTGGAGGGCGGTGGACGGAAAGAGCTGTTTTGCGGATTAATTAGCATGATGGAAATTCAGAAAGTGCTTGATGTGTATTACCTTAAAGTGGAGGCCTATACCTACTCTTATTTATTGGATATGCAAATTAAAACCAGATCCTATCAGAATGCATCAGTTACCTATTCACGTCTGGTTAAAGAAGTTGGTAGGGGATATGACGATTATGATGTTAAATATTCCGCTGACCGTGATGAGAGTATTGGAAATTTTGTTCTTCAATATCACGAAACAGACTGGACCTTTTTAAAACGGATGGCTGCCCGTGTGAACACGGTGCTACTGCCAGTGGGCAAATTTAAAAGCATAAAAACATTCTTTGGCATTCCTGATGATGAAGCAACTGAACGCCTGGAAAACTTTAATTATACCGTCAAAAAGAATTTGTCAGAATATTTGGTGCATTCCAAAAACTATCAGACAGACATTCATGAGACGGATTTTGTGTATTACGAGATTGAAACATATAAAATATTTAACCTGGGCGATGCTATTCGTTTTCAAGATAGGCCATATTTTATCCAGAAAAGTATATCAACGATGGAAAAGGGACTGCTCGTTCACCGCTATACGGTGGCAAGTCGCTTAGGCATTAATCGTGCGAACCCTTATAACGAACGGATACGTGGTGCTTCCATAGGGGGAAGGGTACTGGCGATCAAACGGGATACAGTAAAAGTTCACTTAGAAATTGATAATCATCAGGATGAAGGAACTGCCTATTGGTTTCCATATTCAACAGTGTATGCCTCAGAGGACGGAAGCGGTTGGTATTGTATGCCGGAAAAGGGAGACAGCGTACGAGTGAATTTACCGAGCCAATGGGAAGATGCGGCTTTTGCCCTCAGTTCAGTCAATTCGTACTCGGAGGATTCTGCCCAGCGCGGAAGCACTTCCGGTGAGGGAGGAAGTACATCGGGGGCAAGTAGCAATTCTTCAGGTGATCGAATGTCTGATCCGAATGTACGATATTTCCGAAATCCAGCAGGGATGGAAATTAAGCTCACGCCAGATCATGTGGAGATTTCAGCTAACGGGGGACAGGCGCTTGTGAAGCTGGAGGCTAGTGGTGCAGTTACAATCATTGGACAAAAAGAAGTATCGCTGCATTCTAAAGAAAACGTAAAAATCAGAGCTGAAAAGACATTGATGATGACCGCGACAGATGAAATTGTAATTGAAAGTGATAAGGGTGGAAAGATCACTCTGGATCAGTCGGGAAATGCTAAACTTGCGGGTACTGAAGTGTTCACAAACTAATTTTCTCGTCAGCCTGAATTAGCAAGGGAGGTCCATATGAACGATGAAACGTCAGGAAGCTTTATTACATTTAAGAGAAAATAGTGTCCTGAAATATCGTGTAGAGCAGATTGCGGCTTTGCATGAATATTTGATAATTAATCGTGATGAACTTGCGAGGCAAATTCTTTCTGTTTTTAAGGATAGTTGTATACAAGCTCTAAACCTTCAGAAGAAATGTGATAAAGGAAAGATTCAGCATATACATTTTACTTTTTTCAGACATCGCGTGATTAATCATGATGCAAGCTGTCGGATATATTTTTATGATCATCAAGGCTATATGGACTCGGTAGAATGCGCGAAGGAATTTAATGCAAACTGGGTATTTAAATTTCTGGATATCTTTGAACGTCAGCTTACACAAGATAGTAAAAAGTATGTCAATAAAATTTATTCTGCAGATATATCTCAAATAAAGAGAGAAGAAGCATCGTTTTATGTAAACTACATGGCTAACTTGATAAGACATGTCATGAAAGATGCAGTAGAGACAGATGAGTTTTTAGCGTTAGGCAAGGACAGCGAGGTGTATATTCGTGTGGGTGAGTATAAGGATTTTAATGAGCTTGTGTATAAATTTGACTCTAAAGAGCAGCAAAGTGCTGAAGTTAGAAGCAGGCTGGACCCTAATGAAAATGATCAATATGCACACGAAAGTTTTAAGAATGTAGACCTCAGTCACATGTATTTCAAGTTAGTTAACTTATGCTACAGCCATTTTTCCAAAACTTCATTGGTAGGGAGCTATTTGGTTGGGTGCCCTCTCATCGGTGCAGATTTCCGTAGTGCTAATCTACAAGAGACCAGCTTGGATTACAGCTTAATCCATGGTGCGGATTTTAGAGGGGCCAATTTATGTAAAGCTCAACTAGAAGAGGTTCAGGGAAGTTTTGTTGTGCCCACAGAAAAGGAATTTCATATTCCCCCGTTTATGGAAACGAACTTTGCTGGAGCCAATTTAGAAGATGCGAGTTTCAAGGGAGCGGACTTGAGGGGTGCTAATTTTAGAGGGGCTTTGTTAAAACAGACGGATTTTTCCCAGGCCAATCTGGAAGGTGCATCGTTCTATCTGAAAGATATTCAATTGTTGAAGTTAAATGATCAGCAGCTTGATGGCATACAAGTATCTTCTAATGACTGATGTTCGCACTATTACTAGACAATGAATGGGTGTGTCAAGGAGGGGAATATGGAGTACTTTATCATTTCACAGGATAAAAGTCTTGAGGATCATCTGATCACATTCGAAGGACTAATAGCTGCCAACTCTACGTTGGAGGTAACAACGGATCAAGCAGACTCGATTAAAGACCTGACGGTTGTATTCGTAAATGGTGATGAAAACCGTGTTTGTCCGGATTTCATTGAACGTCCAGTACTACTCGTATCCGACGCGCTAAAAAAAGTGATCTCTATGTATGACGAACATGTGATTTTTAAGTGTGCTGTATTAACAAATATCAAAATGGAAACCCAGAGCACCTACTGGTTGATGCTTGTTGACAGATTGGACTGCTTATCAGATCAAACTGTTTTTGATAAGGCAGGAAGAATACAACATATTGTTATTGATTCGGAGAAGACACGTGGACATGCTGCTTTTCGCATTAAAGGTATTGATGAGACGATGCTTGTGATCAACCTGGACATAACTGAGAGCATGTTAAGGAGGGATTTGTTTGGCATGAAAATAGAGAAGGTAGAAACTTACAGTAGGAGGCTGTCGCTATGAGCGGAGACCAGAGTTTTGTAGTGCACGGTGCCTTTGCATTTTGTGATCAGGGATCAAGACCAGCGAGAATCATCGTGCCTGCGAGTCATGGGGAATACATACATGAACAGCCTCAACTGAATATTCATGACTTTTTTCCTGAGCAAAATGTTCGTCCCTTTGGAGTGTGCAAGAGTCTCAGTAACCCGGCAGTACAAGCTGAAATGAAAAAGGTGGAAGAAGCCGTCAAGGCCCCTAAACAGGATGTTGGCTGGTTTAAATCATTATTTATGAAAGAAGAAGATATTCCTCTCGAGCAGCTCCCTCCACCAGAATGTGTGGCTATGTGTACTCCTAAAATAGTAAGGCCTTGGGATTTTGGAAAAGAGGATGTCAAAGTGGGTCCGGCGGATGCGATGTTAAGCAGTTGCTGTAACTCCTGCTTGTTTGGTGGAAATATTTCCATTATTGATAATGGACAGCGCAAATAAGAAAGCCAATGAAGAGAGGAGGTAAGTCGTTATGGAAACTTTTTATGCTGGCTTAATACTGGATTTTCCTTATAACATTCAGAGGATTGAAGAACTAAATTTACTGCATAAAATGAATGAACATGCAGTTCTTCGTTTTAAAGCGATTATTCCTGATGCTCAAAGCGAAAGCCTGCAGAAAATGAATGTTGATGATAAGGTTTCACTTTTTAAAGCTCACCCGATAAATGCTGAAAAGGAAAATCCACTATTTAAAGGGATGATCAAGCGAGCAGCCGTAAAGTATGTGCAGGGAGTTCATTTTTTAGAGATTGAAGCTGTATCATTCACGTACCAGATGGATTTGGAGTGGAAGAAGCGATCGTTTCAAAACAAGCAAAAAACGTACGGGCAAATTGTAGACAACCTATTGGAAGATTACCCTGGAGCACATTGTTCAGATGAAACAATAGGGAATATTGAGACAGGGCAGTTACTACTACAATATGAAGAGACGGATTGGCAATTCATCAAGCGTATGGCCTCTCATTTAAATACTGTTGTGATCTCTGTTATGTCCGAAGAAACTCCGTCTCTTTTACTGGGCATACCAGAGGGGCAGGAAACTGGTAAGTTGGAAAATGACTCTTATACGATGCAAAGTCGTTTTGGATCAACAACCCAAATGGGATACGAGGCTAATCATACTTTGGTTAGTGTGGAGAGTAGAGTGGCATTAAGGCTGGGAGCACAAGTTGATTTTCAACATAAACCGTATGTTGTATGTGAAGTAGCAGCATCTGTTGTCAAAGGGGAACTGCTATATACATATACCTTAACTTCGCGAAGTACGATCAAAACCAATAAAATAATGAATACTGCTATACAGGGGCTTTCTTTGGAGGGGCGGATCACACAGATATCCCGTAATCAAATCAAACTGCATTTGGATATTGACGCCACAAATGACGATGCAGGTACTTGCTGGTTCCCCTATTCCACAGGTATGGACAATCAAAGTGCCTACATGATGCCTAAGTCAGGCTCTCCAGTCAAGCTTCATTTCCCAACAGCTTTGGAAACAGGAGCTATTGCGGTAAGCTCCGTTCGAAGAGGGGCTGAACAAAGCAAATATAGTCAGAAATCTTCCGATCCTCTTATCAAGTCATTAACCAATGACTCAGATAAAGAAATGAAGCTAACTGGGCAGGATATTGTATTTGCGGCTAATAGTCAGGAAAGCATTAAGTTCCAGCTTACAGGTGACGGAAAGGTAGAAATCCTCTCCGATACGGATATGTGTGTTAAGGCTGCCACGGATTTTAAAATTAATCTTGTCGGTGAAATGCCAGCTCCAAAACAAATTCAATTGACAGCTGGCGAACTCGTTGCAATCTCCCGTAGCCCAGTTGAAGGCGTAAATCCTGAACAGGTGATCTGGATCGAAGACACGACAAACGCTCAAGCTGCCACGATATATTATGAGGGAGAACCAGGTAAAGCACCAGCAGTACAATACGATGATAGTGCTCTAATTGCTCAGGATCAGCAGGTGATGGAACAGGTAAACAATAATGCGGCAGCTAAACGTCAAGCCCTCGTGAATAAGTTGGAGGCAGGCAAGCAAAAAGTAGGCTTTGGAAAAATAGCCATGATTATTGGAGCAGTGGCTGTGGGTGTTGCGGTAACTGTTTTAACAGCGGGTGCAGCCGCTCCTTTAGTTGTGGCTGCTGCCAGTGTCACACTCGCTGCAGGAGCTACAACGATGGTAGTCGCTGCCAGTGAGTCTAGTGAGGGACAGCAGGATATCGCCAAAGCGAGAGTAGGTGATCTCTCTCAATCGTATAACTTCATGCGAGATACCGTTCTGGGAGGAAATCAAGAGTTATATGATGTGGTTAAATATGGAGCTGTAACAGTTTCGGTAGCTGGAGTAGCGTTTCTCACTGGAGGTGCGAGTGCTCTCATCGTCCCTTCCATAGGTGGAGGAATTAATACAGGAATTACGGCTATATTTGATCCTAATGCCCATCCAGGCGAGACGTTGATTGGACACTACATGAGCAGCTTTAGTAATGGATTTATCAGTGCAACAGTAGCCGGGAAATTTATGACAGGAGTAAAATGCGGTACAGGTGCTCTCAACATCTATTCACGTCTAGTGGCAGGTGGAGTCGCAGCGGGAACGGTTCAAGATGTGATGAATACCGGACAAACAGATCTCAAATCTAACTTGACCCGAAGCCTTGTAGGAGGAGCATTTTCTTTTGCAGGTAATAACAAGATCAGCTCTTATCTATCCTCAGTGGTAGGCGACATGTCAGGCTCTATGGCGGATGATTACCGAAAGCATGGGAATGTCAAAGAGTCGCTAACGGTAGAGAATTTAAAAAAGTCTCTGATATCTAGTATAGGAAATCTTGTTACACGCGGAGATCCGATTGATGTAGTGAAGGGTAGATTTTATTTTACGGCTACAGATATGGTGGTTCAGGATATTGGTCAGATTGAGATGGTCCGAAGTTATACTTCCACCAACTCCATGACAGGCGGCACGGGGCGTGGCTTTACCTTTACCTATGAGAGCTCCATTCGGCGGGTGGAAGATCATATCCTGGTCATATGCACGGATGGACATTATGAACATTTTATTGAGCAAGACGGTCAGTGGATTAATGAGATCGGAGGAAAACAGGATTACAACCTCTCGGAGAATTCTGTTACCAAAGAGTATCGCTTAACCGATAAAGAGCGTCGAACTTATATCTATGATCAGGATGGACGACTGCTGAAAATCAAGGATCGCTCTAACAATGAAACGTTGCTGGAATACGATGTGCAAGGATTATGCAAGTTAACGACCCCAGGTGGTAAGGAAATCACCTTCACCTATTCAGGTGGCAAACTTTATAGTATCACTGATAATATAGGCAGAACAGTAAAGTACGAATATGAAGGAGATTTTCTGACTCGTGTAACGTATCCGAATGCGGGAGTGACGTCATATGTCTATGATGCTAAGGGAAGAATCGACGCAATCACGGACCAGAATGGGCATAGGTATGTCCGAAATCAATATGATCAACATGATCGGGTAATCAGGCAGTGGGATGCGGACGATCACGTTACGGATATTGAATACGATGAGGCGAAACGGAGAACTACTTTTACGTATCATGCCACAGGAGTCGTCGAGAATTTTAAATACAATACTGATGATCTGGTGACGGATACGTTCTACAGTGATGGAACTCGTGAGTCTTTTACGTACGATGCGCATCAAAATAAATCAAGTCATACGGATACTATGGGTCACACCACAAAATGGGCATATAATATCTTTGGTAATCTTGTGGAAGAAATCCGTCCAGACGGAACTCGTACTGAGCGTCAATACGATCAGGATCAAAATCTGACTCAGATTGTTGTTAACGGAGTAACAGAGAAATGGTTCACGTATGATGCCATGGGAAGGCTGATCGAAGAGAAGACCAGTATTGCGGATGGAACGCATGCGGTCATTTCTTATATGTATGATCCGCAAGGACGGATATTGAGCAGCACGGATGCACTCGGTCACACGACGGTTTATTCGTATGGAACAGATCATACAGATGCGCCAACTCAGGTGCAAGATGCAGAGGGCAATAAATACCTATATACATTTGATGATGCTGCGCGAATGATGAGCATTACCACGGTCTACGGCACGGTAGAGTTTGAATACAATCATTTGAATAAGCGTACACGCATCGTAGATGCTGAAGGCAACACTACATTAATGTTCTATGATAAGATGGGCAATTTGGTCAAAAAAGTGCTCCCTAACGATTATGTCGCCCGTATAGACAATGGCAAAGGCATCGAATATCGTTACGATGCGATGGATCGTCTGGTTCGGATGACGGATCTGGCTCAGAACGTATCCCGTACTCGGTATGACATAAACGGTAACATTTTAAAAGAGATTGAACCGAATTATTATAACCATGTTGAAGATGATGGACCTGGCACGGAGTATGAGTATGATCATCGGGGACGCAGGATCAAGGTAAGGTATCCAGATAGTGGCATCGCTCGCATGAAATACGATGCGAACGGAAATATGATCAAAATGATCTTACCAGAACATTATGATCCGATTATGGACGATGGACCTGGCACCGAGTATGTATATGATGTCATGAATCGCTTGGTTCAAATAACCGATGCAGAAGGTCATGTCAGTTGCCGATTCGTGTATGATCATGCAGGGCGCATAATAAAAGCAATAGATGCCAAGGGTTATGCTAGTGGAACAAACGATAGTGAACGTTTCGGCACGCTTTATGTATATAATACTGCTGGCTGGCTAATTGAAAAGCGTGAGCCTGTGGAGGAATCCGATCAAGTCTTGTATCGTCTAACCTTGTATCGTTATGACCAAGCGGGAAACCTGCTGGAAGAGAAACGGACACAAGAGTATGTTAGCGAAGCTGGTTATGCGGACAGCTATCAGAGTGTTGGTTACAGCTATGACCGGAATAACCGGGTGATCGTCATTGCGGATGATACTGGAGCGGAAATTCGCTATACGTACGATTGTCTGAACCAGAAGACGTCGGAAAGACAGAAACTGAACGAGCAAAAGGATCGGTTGATCCGCTACGAATATAACAAAACCGGATGGTTGCAACGGCGCGTAGAAGTGCTGAATGCTAATGATCTGACCGATCGTGTACCGGGCTTGGTGAATGCAGTTACATCTTATGGATATGACCGTAACGGCAATGTGGTCGAGATCGTGACCCCGGAAGGATATCAAACTGAGATTAGCTACGATGCCGTTGATCGAATGGTTCAGATTAGCCGCCGGGAGAGTACAGATGCCCGGACCAGCAGCGTCTATTTGAAATATGACCGCACGGGTAACGTGATAGAAGAGACAGATACGAACGGCAGCAAGGTAACCTATGCGTATGATCCGAGGAATCGGCGTATCCGTATGATCGGAAAACGTGGCGGTACGACCCGTCTGTTCTATGACAAGACGGGGAATATCGTGAAGCAAGTCACGCCGAATCAGTATGATCCGGCTATCGATGACGGTCCGGGGATGACCTTCATTTATGACCGCCTGAACCGGTTAATTGAAGTGGCTGATCCGTATGGTCAGATCATGGAGCGAAGCCGATTTAATGAGTTCGGTGAACTGGTTAGCAAAATGGAGAGTGGCGTTGGAGTAGAATACACGTACACCCTTGGTGGCCGAGTGAAGCAAGTGCTGACACCAGGGAGGGCAGGACAAGGCATTGTAAAGCAAGAATATATATACGATGCGGCAGGTAACATTACAGGCATTCGGGATGGTGAAGGCCATCTGACCCGGCATATTGTAGACGGCTGGGGTAAGATCACGGCTCTCCACAAAGCGGACGGTAGCACGGAGCATTACCGCTACGACTATGCGGGGAATATCGTCAGCTCGACGGACGGAAACGGTCAAACGACGCAGTATGACTACAATAGCTTGGGTAAGCTGTCTGCTATATTAGACCCGGACAAGCAGAAGATGCTGTACCAGTATGACACTGAAGGCCGCTTGGCCCGCCAAACGGACCGTAACGGCAAAGTCATTGAGTATGCATATAACTTCAATGACCAGTTGCTCAAGCGTCGTGAAATGTCGAGTGGTGTGGAAGAGTCCTATATGTACCGGGAAGACGGCCTGCTGCAAACAGCGGCAAACGAGCATACGCGATATGATTATACGTACAATGAAGATGGTTTGCTGACGGGCAAATATATGAGCAGTAGCAATGGAAGTACGAGCGCAGCGTTTGCAAGCCTGATGAGTAACAACGCGGCAGAAGATCGTGGGGCAGGTCGTAAAATACTGGCTTATGATTATGATGCGGAAGGCCAAGTGATGGCTCAGACCGATGCCGGAGGTAGAACGACCGAATATCGGTACGATTTGGTCGGACGTGTTTCTGAGATTCGGCAGGATGAAGAGCTACTAGCGAAGTATGGTTATGCGCATGGTAACCGTGTGGCTTCCATACTATATGGTAATGGTATTCATATAGAATACGACTATGATACGGACGGAAATGTCTCGAAGCTGCAAGCTCGATCACCAAACAGAAGTCCGCTCCTACAGCACCGTTACGAATATGATAACAACGGACATCAGGTCACCCGGGACGAAAACGGAAAACGAACGAAGTATCGCTATGATGCCATAGGGCAACTGGTGGAAGCGGAATACCCGGGATGGGGTACGGAATGTTTATCCTATGATGCAGTGGGGAATCGGCTAGGTCGGATGTGGAACGACCACAAAGCGAGCTATACGTACGATTCACGGAACCGTCTGCTATCGGTTTTGGAAGAGGCGCTGGGTGAAGGTTCGGATCAGGCAGCGGGATCGCAAGGGCAGCAGACGCGTTACGAATATGATGCGCAGGGGAACCTGCTGCGAGAGCGAAGCGGACAGGAAAGTATCTCATATGCCTACGATGCCTTTAACCGAACGGTGAAGGCAGAGAAGTCGGATGGCAGCTATATCCGTCATCTATATGATCCGGAAGGACTTCGTAATGGCGTAGAAGAGAACGGCACGCGTCGTCGATTTGTGTATGACGGCTGGTATATGGTGAACGAGCTGGATGAGGAAGCCCGAGTCCAGGCCTCATTTGTACGAGGACATGAACTGCTGGCTCGGGTGGACGAGGTAGGGAATCCGTCTTATTATGTAAATAACACCCATGGAGATGTTCTGCATCTAACCGATCGTAAGGGCGGAATATTAAACAGCTATGAATACGATGCATTCGGGAATACGCTGTCGATGGCGGAACAGATCGAGAACCGCTTCCGCTATGCGGGAGAGGCGTGGGACAGTGTAACGCAGCAGTATTATCTGCGAGCGCGATTCTACAATCCGGCGATTGCCCGCTTTACGCAGGAAGATACGTATCGCGGAGATGGACTGAATCTCTATGCATATGTGGGGAACAACCCGATCCACTACGTGGACCCGAGCGGGTACAAGAGCGAATGTGGTAAAGAGAATGTTTATGATGGTAATAAAAAGAAAGGTTTTTTAGATAATGAGGGGACGAAAGAAGTTACTGATAATCTAGGGAAGGATCCTTCACGAAAACGAGTATTTAATCAAGCAAAAATAGATGCTGGCATACCTACTTCTACAAGTCCTGTGAAACAAGGCTGGGTTAATGTTAATAATGGTGGTAAAACTGGTGAGGCCATGAAAGTATATAAATTTATATTGAAAGAGAAAACGGGCTTTGTGGAGAAATACATTATTGAACATAGAAATGATCCGAATGGTCGAGGTCTACACTTTCATGTTGCAGGTACAAAATATGAAGGTCAAGATTTATTTGAAAACGGTCAGAGATACAAGAATTTAGGTAAGGATCCAAATTTCCCACATATTCAAGGACATTATCCAGAAGATAAGGGTGGATTTAAGGAGGCGAAAAAGTAGATTGGAAGAAAAAAAAGAGAAGTTACAGAAGTTGTTGTTTCAAAAAGAAGTCTTGGCAGAAAGAAAAAAATTAAAAGATGTATATCTCAACGATTATCATATAATATTATCTGATAATCAATTTATTGATTATCAACAGTCAAATAATTTGAAAAGAAAAGGATACGAGAAGGTTTTTAGCAAAGAAAATTTAAGTTGCACTGAGTACAGTGAGGTTCTAAACTGGGTTAATGTAAATCGTTCCAAATTAAATTCACTAGTTGAAAAGCCAGTTGTCCTTTTTTATATGGATAATATCAGTGGAGGAGTGTTATTAAGTTTGGAATTAATTCTTAATAATATTCTTGGATCTGATATTGTTTTGACCTCAGACTTACTAGTTACTACTGAAGATCTGAAATATGGATTGTGTATAGAAGTGGAAGAGCACAACTATCTTATTACGTGTTGGGGTCTACTTATGTAGAAAGCTATAGTCTAAAACACGATTTATAATCCCATTGTCCAATAATAATATACTTGGTAAAATTGACGGTACAAAAATAGCTTTGTACTTACCAGATTGCAAGAGAATCGAGAAAAGACCAAGCAAGTTGGTTGGGTATTTTGAAATTTACAGAAGAATCACCCAATACAATCAATAGACCATAAACTTTAACAAAAATACGTATAACCACCTTTTAAAAGCTTATTCCGACTTGAATGTGTGAGTAGGAATAAGCTTTTTTGCGTTATCAGGTTAGTCATAGAAATTTCAGAACCGCTTTTACGCGGCCATGAGTGGTTGGCCCAGATAGACGAGGTAGGGAATCCGTCTTATTATGTAAATAACCCACACGAGGATGTCCTGTATCTGACCGACCGTAAGGGCGGAATTCAGAACAGCTACGAATACGATGCATTCGGGAATATGCTGTCGATGGCGGAACAGATCGAGAACCGCTTCCGCTATGCGGGAGAGGCGTGGGATAGTGTAACGCAGCAGTATTATCTGCGAGCGCGGTTCTACAATCCGGCCATTGCCCGCTTTACCCAGGAAGATACGTATCGCGGAGATGGACTGAACCTCTATGCGTATGTGGGGAACAACTCGATCCACTACGTGGACCCGAGCGGGTACATGCGCGACTGTGGTAATGGGAATGTTTATGAAGGTAAGGACTCTTCAAATGGAATACTTTTGGGACAAAAGCGTGTATCTGACACTTTCAATATGAATAGTGGGGCCCCAGAATATATTGTGGGCAGAAAGCTTGCGGATGTTGCTGAAGATTTAAGAACAGGAGTATTGCATTCGGACCAATTTGAAGTCAAATACTTTATTGATCCAAAAACGGGGAAAAAGGTTGCTGAGAGCAATAGAACCCTCACTGTTTTGAGTATGGCTGGTATAAAACCAACTAAAACAAAAGAAATAATACCGGATAAAGCCATATTAAATCGTTTGACAGAGGCTCCAATAAGACAACGCGGTCAAAAATTTGAGATGCCGGGTAGAAGTATTCCGATAACTCCTGGCCCTAAAAATCTCGAAATAATAGACATAGTCACACTTCCGGAGTAGTAATTGAAAGGAGCAAATCAATGGAAAAATCAATACTTCATGCAGTAGAAGTACCTTGGCAAATAAGCCCGTCTCACGATTTTATAGAATTTATAGGAGAGGAATCAGAAGTTAAAACAAAATTTTTAATTAATTATAACGCTAAAATAAGGGAGCGTGAAATTAAACATTTATGTAGACAGTATGGTAACGAAGAGAAAATACCAGATGAGATTTGGAATAGGGTTGGAAATGCAATTATAGAGATTAATTTTGCTCAGGTTCACTTTTTTAGCAAAACTGTATCACAGCAAGAATATGGACTGTTAGATTCAGAGAAATTTGATTTAAGTCAAATAGCAAATTTAGATGATGATCTGTGGAATGAAACAAATATTTGTCCGGATCCTAGCTTTTATGAAGTAATAAACTCAAATTTGAAAAGTAGATTAGGTATTGATTCTTTAAGTGTAAGACATTGGTTAATTTTAGGCCATGATGTTTTTTTTGATATATTAGCGCCATCATTTAACTGGGAAGTAGTTTAGTGAAGCAATTTATTCAATGTTTTATAATTAAATTTAAACCAATTAAGTTAATTGATTCTAAATAAAAAAATTAAAATAGCAAAACACCTTTTTATATAGTGATGATTGTTCTACACTGTCTTTTCACTAAAAAAGGGTGTTTTTCTTCTTTACAAATAGCGATTTATCCTATCATATCATGTAATTGAGTGGAATTTCTTTCTGCTGAATATGTCGGCAAACGAGCATACACGATACGATTATGTGTGAAGACGGTTTGGTGAACAGCAAATAATATTAGGTTAATAATAGTAGAAATATAAGCGTAGTATTTAGTAACAAAACTGCAGGAAATCGTAGGTCAGGCTGTAAAAATCCTAGCTTACGAATATGATACGCAAGGCCGAGCGACGGCTCAGACCATGCAGGAGACCGGACTATAGAATACAACTGATCTGGTCGGACGAGTGTCTGTAATCTTCAGGCTCAGGAGCTAGGATACGGCATGGTAACCGTATAGCTTCCGTTCTATACGGCAACGGTATTGAGATGGCATATGATTTGATGCAGACGGAAATGTCACGAAGCTGTAAACTTAATGGCCGGACGGAAGTTCGTTCCTACATCATCGTTATGAATATTGATAACAACGGTCACCAGATCGACCATAACGAGGAAATGGAAAAGAGCTCGGAGAAAGTATCCAAGGGCAAACATCAAGAAACTTATGGGAAGGTTATAGAAGATGCTTTTAAAATATTACTTGCTAAATTGTATTCTAAAGAATAGTGGGTGGAGTTTTGTTAATATAGAATTTGAATCATCATTTAAACCAATTCAAAACCAAGAACCTAAAAACTTTTGAAGAAATGTGCAATCTTGTCTTGCCAAATTATTATAAACAAATTTTAATGTATCGTAACGGAGGTAAGACTGTTCGAAGAAGATTTGAAACAAAAGATCGGAAAATAACATCGTCTATTATGTTATTTCTACACTTAGTAAAGAAACGGAGAGTAATCTAGTATACTACTATAAAAAATATAATGGTGGCAAAATAATCCTTTCTAACTTTATTCCTATTGGAATAGATCCTGCAGATAGTCTTATATGTCTTTCTGTTAATGAGGAGGATCAAGGAATAGTTTATTTCGTGATATGGATTATTTCGAAGAGGACAATGAGTTGAAACCCGAATTCATTAAACTAGTATCTTCAAGTTTTAGTGAGGTTGTAAATTCACTCTTCCAGCCAGATTGATTCCCAAATATAGTAATTTTCTAATATGGAAACAGGACTCTCTAAAGTCCAAAAATCCGCTTTAGGGGATCTGTTTTTTACTCTGGCTGCTCTCTTGGGGTGTGGCGGGGGCAGGTGGAGCAATTTCAACGGCGGCTCCGATAACATTCACAACACGGCTATTAACTGGTGTCGCTGCATGATTGTTGCCACCAGCGAGTACAGTGAAGGAACTAGTGATATCGCTAAAGTCAGACAAGGTGATCTGTCCCAGTCTCGGAGCGGGCTTTGGCAAGCTGAATAAGTAGTATGGTGACACTATCAAATACTGGTGAATAACTCATAGCCCCCAAAACAAGCAGTAAACTTGTATGGGAGCTTTTCAATAATTAGCTTATTTCTAATCAATCAACCTTATGAAAGCCTATACATTCTTTTAAATAAAAAAGTTGACATATGTTTAAAAACAGGCAAAAAGTCACCAAGACTAAAGTCTCTTGTTAGATGAATTATACATTCCTTAATCTGATGAAATTCGACATTTTTTATGCTAGATGGATTGTTCGAAATTAAGCTAGAAGTCAATGGGGTTGTCGTATCAAGGAATAAGCCCCGTTTAGGAATTCATAAGTAGGAAACTGGAACGGAGAAGTAGTGCCATTGCGCAATTGTGCTTGTCCTTTATGAGTATTTCTTATCGCTCATTCACATATTATTAATTCAGTTCGATTAGATTAGAATATTTGCATACATATGTATAAAAATGAGTATTAAGTCTCAGAAACTCCTGAACTGGACTCATCTCTTCTTTTCTTGGATGCAGCTAACACAGCAAAGGTAAGCGAGATGAATCATGAGAAGCCATCCGGCAAGGAGATTGGGAGTATATTTCCGAAAGATGAAAATCAAAATTGGGAAGTTGTTTTTGAATACTATGAACTTGGACACATCAAGGATGATGAAAAAGAAGACATTGATGCGGATGCCATTCTAGATAGTTATAAAGAGGGTACGGAAGAGAGTAACAAGGAAAAAGCGGAAAGTGATCGCCTGTATGTTACGGGTTGGGATGTGGAGCCTTTTTATAATGAAGCGACCCATAATTTAACCTGGTCTATGTTGGCGGAGGATGGGAACAAGGAAAAGCTGATCAATTATAATGTTCGTTTGCTCACTCGTCAGGGTTATATCTCTGCAATATTAGTGTCCGATCCTGCGCATTTAGACGCAGATAAGAAGTTTTTGAATGAGAACATATTACCCAAGCTGACAGTCAAATCGGGTGAGCGGTACGAGGATTTTAATGCTTCAACGGACAAAATTTCCGAATACGGCCTAACCGGATTGATTTTGGGAGGAGCAGGCTTGGCAGTAGCTAAAAAAGTAGGCTTGTTGGCATTACTCATTGCTTTTTTTAAGGGCGCGGGAATTAAGGTTATCATACTTATCGGTGCAGCTTGTGCAGGTATGTTTGGTGTGATAGGCAAGTTTTTTGCCAAATTATTCGTAAGAAAAAATCGGAATCCATGCACAATGAAACGAACGTTCAGGATCAGTCAGAAACACTACAGTAACTATAAAGAAACAATCCAACATAAAATTGCTGATAAAAAGGGGATGGTGATTGAGCGCAAATCACCATCTCTTGCAGCTTGAGAAGCACACTAGGACATAAGTAGTTGAGCAGAACTAATTTACATGAACAGATGATCATGGAGACGATAGACCCGTGAATCATCTGTTTTTCGTTTATTTTATCCCTTGTAATACTTTCGGTACACCGCGGGCGTTGTGCCTTCATACTTCTTGAATATTTTAATAAAATACCCCGGCTCATTGAAGCCGAGCTCGCTACTGATCTGAGATACAGGAATATCTGTAGCTTCGAGCAATTGCTTCGCCCATTTAATCTTCAGGCGGGAAAGATAGCTGGAAAAGTTCTCCCCCGTTTCCTTGGCAAACAGCCGACTAAAATAGCTTGGGCTAATGTGGCACAAGTCAGCCATGGCTTTGAGAGAAAAAGTTTCACCCTTGTGCTCAAAAATATATTCAAAGGCGGGTTTTAGTACGGGATTTCCGCACGGAATATCCACATCTCCTGAGGAATTCAGATAGGCATCTGCTAAGAAATTATTCATTTCTTTCTTAAGGCTTTCGATATGCTCCAGCGAGTAGCCAGGAAGGATCTCGGACAACTGCGGAGTGGACTGTGTGGCCGACGCCTTCTCGAACATTTCTGCGAGAAGATTTTTGTTCATGGCTTCTTCAACAATATAATTACACAATAAGGATAACATATTGGAGATCGTCTGAATTTCCTGATAGGTCATGGATGGGAGATCGGCGTAGTCGTTCTTAAGTTCCTCCCATTTGGAACTGTACAGTTTTTCATTTTTTGACGTGAGGATTTGCTCCAACTGTAAGGCGCTCGAAGGATCGGCTAAGCGGACCTGACCTGCCATGACGGCGCCGATGTACTTATCGTCAATAATGATCGGTACCGCGATGTCGACGATGTCATAATGACAGAGATAAATATAAGGTTTATTGGAACGCACCGCTTCAAGTCCACCGCGAGAGTCACATTTTTGGCAGTAGGGAAGGAGACTCTCATCCTGGCGAACTTTCTTGCAGAACGATTGGCATTGGCTGTGGCTAGTTACGGGATTCCCTTTATAATCGACAGTGAGAATAGCTAATTTGGTAACGGATGCTAATGAATCCTGCAACTGCTCCCACTTTTTCAAATCAAAGATTTTCTGGATGCTCAAATGTTCACGTATCAAGATTCTCATCCCTTAATGGTAAATTATCCTGTAAGCAATAACAAAAAAGTACGATTCGTGATCTTCAGTGCAAAAAAATACGATTGTAGATTATAATATATTCCTTGATTCCTCCAATGTAAAGTTTACATGGTTCGGTTATAGTTTTAATCAGTAACGAAGCCAACACAATCATAAGGAGGAATTATAGATGAGAAAAGCTTTTATCAGCCCAAGCAAATATGTACAAGGTGAAAACGAATTGTTGAATTTGGGTTACTATGTGAGCACCTTTGGCAAATCCGCTTTACTGATTGCGCATCCTGCCGATGTGGCGCGGGTAAAAGATAAGCTTGATTCCACTTTGGATAAATATAACGTGACCTTTATTGAAAGCGGTTTTATGGGTGAGTGTTCCAGACAAGAAGTGTCTAGACTTCAGGAAATTGCTACTGCGAATGGATGCGATTGTATCGTAGGTCTCGGGGGTGGGAAAGCGATCGACGCGGCGAAATGCGTGGCCCAAGGGGAAGCGCTTATCATCTGTCCAACGATTGCTGCGACGGATGCACCGACAAGTCACTCGGCCGTTCTTTACACCCCGGAAGGTGCTTTCGACGATTACGCCTATTTTAAGCAAAGTCCGAATGTCGTATTAGTCGACACCACCGTAATTGCTAATGCACCAACCCGATTTCTCGTATCAGGCATGGGTGATGCACTGTCGACTTACTTTGAAGCCCGTGCGACCTCCCGTTCTTACTCCAGGGTCAATGCCGGACTGCCTAACGGAGTACGCGAAGGACAGTGTGCGCCAGCAGTAGGTACAAATGCGGCGATTGCACTTGCAACGCTATGTTATGAAATGCTGTTGAAAGACGGTGCCAAAGCAAAAGCGGCATGTGATGAAAACCAAGTTACGCAAGCACTCGAAAATATCATTGAAACTAATATTTTACTCTCAGGCCTCGGCTTCGAGAGCGGCGGACTTGCGGCGGCCCATGCGATTCATGATGGACTCACGATTTTGGAAGGCACGCATCATTATTATCATGGAGAGAAGGTTGCATTCGGCACGATCGCACAGCTGGTGCTCGAAAACGCACCGACGGAAGAATTACATCAGGTACTTGATTTCTGTTTAGCCGTCGGTTTACCGGTCTGCTTGGCTGATATCGGCGTCGATCATATCAGCCAGGAAGAACTCATGGAAGTAGCTGCAAAGGCCTGCATTCTGGAGGAATCGATTCATTCCATGCCGTTTCCGGTCACAGTGGAGCAGGTTGCAGCGGCAATCGCTGCGGCCGACCGTATCGGGAGCCAGTACAAAGCGGAGGTAAAGTAGCATGAAAAAGGTCATCAACCGTGCGGAAAATTTGGTCCTTGAGATGTGCAGCGGTATTGCGCTCGCGCATCCCGAACTGGAATTTCTGCCAAAATACAAAGTGCTCAAAAAAAAGGAATTGAACGTGGAAAAAGTAACGCTCATCAGCGGCGGTGGCAGTGGTCATGAGCCCGCCCACGCCGGCTTCGTTGGCAAAGGGATGCTCGATGCCGCGGTCTGCGGTGATGTCTTCGCCTCTCCCTCACAAATTCAAGTATATCAGGCCATCCGAGCGACAACCGGGAAAAAAGGTGCGCTGCTGATTATTAAAAATTACAGCGGCGATATTATGAACTTTAGAAACGGCGCCCATCTGGCCACTGAAGACGGTCTGGAAGTGGACTATGTAAAGGTTGAAGACGACATCGCTGTAGAAGACAGCCTATATACGGTCGGTCGGCGCGGGGTGGCGGGAACGGTACTCGTCCATAAGATCGCGGGTGCAGCGGCGGAAGAGGGCCGGAGTCTGGCGGAAGTTAAAGCAGTGGCCGAGAAAGCCGCTGCGAATGTACGCAGTATCGGATTCGCATTGACTTCGTGTACCGTGCCGGCGAAGGGCACGCCAACATTAGAGCTCGGGCATGATGAAATCGAGTACGGCGTCGGCATTCACGGCGAGCCTGGGACCAGCCGTGAGAAGCTGACGGATGCGGATACGTTGGCAGGCAGAATGGTAACCGATCTCCTTCGAGACATGCAGATTGAAACTGGATTCAGTGGAGAAATCGCCCTGTTGATCAATGGTTTCGGCGGTACGCCTCTGCAAGAACTGTACCTCTTCAATCATTCGGTCACTCGCGAACTAGCAGCGAAGGGGATCACGATCGATCGCACTTTTGTCAACAATTATATGACGAGCATCGATATGGCAGGTATCTCGGTTTCCATCATGAAGCTGGACAACGAACTGAAAACGCTCCTTTCCCATGAAAGCAACGCCCCTGCGTTCAAGGTGGCTGGACCTGTTGATCATGTCGTATTCACGGATATTTCAACTGTAGCAGACGAAAAGCGGCAAGTATCCTTTGAGGTGGAAACGGACCCTGCTTTCGCGGTTATTGAGAACAACAAAGTTACGTTGAACAATCTTATCTATTTAGTAGATAAGATGAGCGAGGTTATCATCAAGAATGAGGTACCTTTCTGCGATCTTGACTCTCATGCAGGCGACGGCGACTTTGGAATGAGCGTTGCTAAGGGATTTCGTCAGCTAAAACGGGAATGGAGAGACATCCTGAATCAAGATTCTTTGACGATGGGAGCCTTTCTTCATTCATGCTCGCTCGTCATCATGGAATATTGCGGTGGCGCTTCGGGTCCGATCTGGGGTTCAGCATTTCGCGCAGCGGCACGATCTGCGGGCGAACGAACCGAACTCACCGTTTCCGAATTCGCGAATATGATGCAGGCTGCGGTGCAAGGCATACAATCGACAGGCGAACGTTCTTTCGGCAGAGGAGCCGTCGTTGGTGATAAAACGCTTATAGATGCATTAGTGCCATGTGCGGATAGCTGGTTGGAGAGCGCGAAATTAGATTTTGATGTGAAGGCAGCCTTTGTAAGAGGTGCTCAAGCCGCTGTATCAGGGGCCAAAAAGACGGAAGACATCGTGGCGCGCATGGGCCGTGCCGGAACGGTCGGAGAGAGAAGCCTCGGTTATCCAGATGCGGGGGCTTATGCGCTTGGGGTGATTTTTACGGAGCTTGCTGAAAGTTTGAACTGATTCTTTATATATCCAAAAATTACTGTTGCGAACACTTCGTTTAGATATCCATTCTGTAACACTCGCTAATTCTTAAAAATTCAAGGTTTGTTCATTGCAATTGATGTGCATTAGGTTTATAATTTCAGACGGATTCAAAGGGCTTATCCCGGAATCCATGGGAGTTCATCCCATCTGAGCTAGCTTACTGCATGCTCAAATATGAATTAAGCGAGGGATTTACAATGAAAACCTGCTGCACCATCCAAGTTGACGAAGACAGTTTAGTTATTGATTTGCCAGAAGAAGGAACCACGCTAGAGTCCCTGCTCGGTGATATTGAGAGCTGTGGAGGTAGTGAAGAACCTTGGCTTCAACTTATAGACAAGGTAATAGGTAACTCATCTGAGACTGTACTGACAGATCAAGCGACGGATGGCGGCGATATGAAGGAAGATCAGACGACCAAAGAGCCTCAAGCAACCGCTCAGGGGTAATAGGGAGATCATACGTTAAGACGATATTTGTAACATTATTCGATCACATATAAGATCATTTATAAGACTGCTATACCGAGCCAAGGCATCGGGTAGCAGTCTTTTTTTATTAAACAACTAAAATTCTCCAAATATTGCAATTGGCAAATGAGTCTTTTGTCCCTTTAGTACTCTATAGTAGTCAACTAAGCAGAACACATCCCAAAACCGTGACTTCCTGTTCATTTTCTATCATAAAGTCGAAATGTAACATGAAACTAACTATAATAGTAGTATCATCCATATACAGGTAAGTGACATCTATGTTTGGACCTGATCCTCTTGCTGCATGAAGGAGGGGACGAAAGAGCGGAGAACAACGTACTGATAAGTCTCATCTACTTTATAAAAAGGAAGGAATGTGTAAATGATGAATGGGCAATGGATCCTGCCAAGGATCGCAAAAAGAGTAGCAGTCATGCTAACAGCAGTATTACTGTTAACGTTAACGAACGGATTCAACTGGAATACGCAAACAGCAGAGGCTGCTGGGACGACCCCTGTGGAACGTTACGGACAACTTTCAGTAAAGAATGGTAAACTGGTGGATAAAAACGGTAAACCTGTACAACTCAAAGGTATTAGCTCTCACGGCGTCCAATGGTTTGGGGATCTAGTAAATCAGGACTCTATGAAATGGCTACGGGACGATTGGGGCATTTCCGTATTTCGGGTTGCACTGTACACTGAAGAAGATGGTTATATCGCCAATCCTTCTTTGAAAAATAAAGTGAAGGAAGCGATTGAGGCAGCACAGAAACTGGGCTTGTACGTCATTATTGACTGGCACATTCTCTCAGATGGCAATCCAAACATTCATAAAAATGAAGCCAAAGCTTTCTTTAATGAATTTTCGACTCAGTACGGCCATTTGCCTAACGTAATCTATGAGCTTGCCAATGAGCCGAATGGGAATGTGAACTGGAACAATCAAATCCGACCTTATGCGTCTGAGGTATCTCAGGTTATTCGTGCTAAGGACCCGGACAATATTATTATTGTAGGAACAGGCACATGGAGTCAGGATGTACATGATGCAGCAGACCATCCACTTCCAGACAAGAATACAATGTATACCGTACATTTCTATGCGGGTACGCATGGACAGTACTTGCGCGATCGGGTCGATTATGCGCTGAGCAAAGGCGTGGGCATATTTGCTACCGAGTGGGGTACAAGCGATGCTTCGGGTAACGGTGGTCCGTTCCTGAATGAATCCAAAGTATGGACTGATTTTCTTGCAAGCCGTGGAATCAGTTGGGCTAACTGGTCGCTGGCAGATAAAAATGAGACCTCTGCTGCGCTGTTGCCTGGTGCTGACCGTAAGGGCGGATGGCCTGATTCACAATTGTCCGCTTCCGGCAAATTCGTAAAACAGGCGATTCTGGAAGGCTCCAGCAACAATGGTGGAGGCGGAAACAACGCTGGGAATAACGGCGGAGATGGTGGCAACACTGGCGGCGATAACGGTAACGGTAACGGTAACGGAGGAAATACACCAGGCAGTAACGATCAAGGGATTGTGCTTCAGTATCGCACCGGTGACACGAACGCCAAGGATAACGCAATCCGTCCTGAATTTAATATCAAAAATACAGGGAAAACAGCTGTGAAGTTGAGTGATCTAAAAATTCGCTACTATTACACAGATGAAAGCAAACAAGCTCAGCAGTTTTTTGTTGACTGGGCTAGGATTGGCAATGAAAAGGTAAAAGCAACATTTGTAACATTGCCGAATCCAAAGGCTAAGGCTGATAAATATGTGGAGATCTCTTTCACAGATGGAGCGGGAACGATTCAGCCCGGCGGGGAAAGCGGAGAAATTCAACCCCGTATTCATGCTGCAAATTGGAGCAATTTTGATGAGACCAACGATTACTCCTATGGTGCTACCCAAACAGCATTCGCAGACTGGGACCATGGCACTGTATATCAGCAGGATAAGCTGGTTTGGGGTATAGAGCCTTAGAATTTAACCGGTACTAACTTTATCGGAACGAGTAAAGATATGGGACTTTTGGGTGCAAGCTTGCCAAGGTTTGGAGTATAGAATATGCGCCTTTGGTATATGAGGACTGGAACTTTAGGAGGGAACGACTGACACTTTAGTTTCAGTGTATATACTACTAAAGTACCATATGATATTCGACTTTTGTGGTGCTTGAATTACTTCTATAGTGCAGAGGGGTTGGTTCCAATGGACCCTTCTCTACGACAAACCCCCGCTGTTGCCATCATAGGCAGGCGGGGGTTTTAATGTTTCTGAAGCTCAGCCTCCGTTCAACTGCGTCTATACCAAATCAAAAGCTTTGGCCAGCAGACGGTAGGACTGAACACGTTTATCAAAGTCATGAATAGATGAAACGACCAGCAACTCATCGGTACGATACTGCTCAGCCAGTCTTAGCAGCTGTTCCTTACACTGTTCAGGGGTACCAACAACGCGCCATGATGCGGACTGACGCAGCCGCTCACGATCCAACTCCGTGTACGGATAGGACATTGCTGTTTTCACCGACGGAAGAGAACTCATTTCTTTACCTTGCATGAGCAAAAGGAAATACAAACTAGCACTGGACGCCAGTTGTTCAGCTTCTTCTTCGGTTTCCGCGCAGGCCACCGTAACTGCCGCCATGGAATGGGGCTTATCACCCAGGATCGAAGGCTGGAATTGCTCGTGGTAACGTGCGGTAGCTTCTACACCACCTGGAGTCCCGAAAAATTGGGCAAAGGCATAGGAGGCACCCATCATCGCAGCCAATCTAGCGCTTTCTCCGCTGGAGCCGAGCAACCATAATTCAGGGACGGTCGATATCATCGGGGAGGCATGAAGACCGGCAAATCGATGATTGTCAGGCACCGAATCATGGAAGTAGTCGATTAAATCGAGAATTTGCTGTGGATATTGTTCGACAGATTGGTACTTGCCTTCCTGCAGGGCACGAGTAGCCAGCGGTAAACCACCGGGAGCACGCCCTATTCCCAGGTCGATTCGTCCTGGATGGAGAGCCTCCAGCAAGCGGAAGTTTTCGGCGACTTTATACGCGCTGTAGTGTGGCAGCATAATACCGCCTGAACCCACACGAATACGTGATGTGTGAGCAGCCAAATGCGCAATCAGCACCTCAGGGCTGGAGTGCGCTAGTGTTTTGGACGCATGATGTTCGGATACCCAATAACGGCTGTATCCCAGTTGATCAGCTTCACGCGCTAAATCTGTTGTATTGGATAATGCATCCTGAGCAGTACCGCCTTCAGGAATATGAGACTGGTCCAGTATACCCAGTTTAAGCATTTTGCAATCACCTCTTACACAACTGTATCAGACACAACTCATTAGGTCAAAACTCAAAAATGGATAGGTTGGAGTTTGGGGACCTTTTCGTTATAATAAAGGATGTGTAAAGGATGAGAGAACATCCTTGCTTATGGAGAGGGGATTGAATTTGTGTTAAGAACACCTTTGGGGCGTGTCCGACTCATGCTCTGGATTCAAGCTATAGCTTATTTGGCGATACTATTCACCCACCAGCCCCTGCAAGCTGCGGGCATGACCCAGACGGTTATGGTGATTGGTAACATATACCGGGTGAGCTTTTTGTTGCTCCTCGTTGCTTTAATCTATGGAAAAACAGCATTGCACTGGTCTATACGGCGGCCTCTTTTTATTATGTTTGCCTCCTTCATCCCGTTTGGTCTGATGATTATGGATTTTGTTTGGGTGCGAAAATGGACAGGGGATTCGGCAGCAGAACAGCGAGCTGCATCGTAATCTTAGAAAATTTTTTCGTGTGAAGTGTCGAGGAGTTTGTCTAGCGTAAGCGGGACTGGCCCCGATACCGTAGAAAAGAACATTACGCAGTTTGATGCGTGGTGTTCTTTTTTTTGTGCACCGGAGGAATCATTCTATATATTGTACTTTCGAGCGTTGGGAAGCGAATTATGAAAAATGCTGAACTAAAAATTCTGCCGTTTTGCGTCTTTGAAAGCCTTCAACCCAATGTCCGGTAAACGGATAAATTTCAATCGTTTTCGGTGATTCAATACGGTTATAAGCGGCGAAAATCGTCTCTGGCATACACACAGTATCCTTGAACCCTACCGATACCATGATCGGGGTACGAATGCGATGAGCAAGATTCATCACGTCAAAATAACTTAATGTATGTAGTACCTGCTCCAAATGCTCCGGAAATCGGTTGACGAATTCAGCTGCTTCCGTCAGTGAACTGGTAGAATTCATCATACCAAAATCCATATGACACATATTGGGGATATCCGCGACCGTAATGGCAGCTTTATCGCTGAGCGCAGCCACCATTAATGAAAGTCCGCCGCCCTGACTGGCGCCACTGATTGCGATTTTAGCCGAATCAACATCCGACTGCTCCGCTACCCAATCTACGGCTCTAAGGGCATCGGTTGTAATCGTTTTGTAGTAGCAGGTATCCTTGTCCAATATTCCTTTCGTTACCCAGCCTTTAACCGTACCGTGAGGATCACCCAGACGGTCTCCCGTTTCTCCTCCCTGACCACGTACATCTACTGCCAATACAGCAAAGCCAAGCATGAGCCAAGAGGAATAATCTTCAGGATAGCCTTTTCCGCCTGTATAGCCATGAAACAGAACGATACACGGCAGCTTTTGATCTCCGGCAAATCGGGGGCGTACATACCAGGCATGCAGAGGCGTATCATCGACACCCTCAAAAGTAACCCGGTAGGCAAGGATATGAGGATAAGGTGTTTCTACGGGAGCTTTGAACGCACGTACAGGTTTGGTGTGTACTTCTTCCAATGTTTTGGCCCAGAATAAATCGATATCCTTCGGGGCGGTAAGATCGGGCCGATATTGCTTTAATTCGGCAATTCTTTTTTCAATAACATTCATAATTAAAATTCTCCTTCATATAGAATGAACTTCTCCTTAAGCTTTACCCGGTAAAGTTGACTCCTCCAGCTCTCTCAGCAGCTCAAATGCTCTTTCATTAGTGCTTCCACACGTATCCTCATCAGCATGGAATCCACTGCATACAACTGGGCGCTCAGGTTTGCCAAACAATCGGCAACGGTAATCGGAAGTGAGCTGAGGGCAAGGAACACCAGCTGGTTTTCCATCTGGCATGCCGGGAATAGGGGAAGAAATCGTAATGGCAATACAGCACGCGGCACATCCTACTCGACACTCCAGTTGGGGTCACTCCTTAAAATCTGTTATTTTTGTAACTTATGCATGAAGTGACATTAATGAAGCCATAATGTGAGGATGGCATAAAAAAAGCAGGAATACAAGGATGAACGCATATTAGACACACTTTTCACACAAGGGGTATAAATAGTCGTAGAGGCACGTAAGATGGTATCAAGTCCCTAAATCAGTGTTCCGTTCTGTGGTAATATTAACCAATCGTCTTTTGTGTGTTCAAAAGGAGTTCGAGTGGTTAATAATAGAACACAACGATAAAAACTTAAACGAGGTGACGCAAAATGAGTTGGTTATGGGCATTGATTGTTGGTGGTATTATTGGTTGGTTGGCAGGAATTATTGCAGGTCGTGATGTTCCGGGTGGCGTGATAGGTAACATCATCGCTGGTTTTATCGGCGCATGGTTGGGTAGCTTGATTCTGGGGAACTGGGGTCCTGAAATCGGATCGTTCTACATCGTTCCTGCATTAATTGGTGCGATTGTGCTGGTCGTAATTGTAAGCTTGATCTTCCGTTCCGTTGGACGGAGTAGAGGCTAACTTTACGAATCATTGAATAGACTAGCCCCTATGGGGCACAAGGCTAAAAATGAAAAGAAGCTGCTTCCGCAAGGTTCGAAAATGAACCTGTGGGAGCAGCTTTTTTTGAGGAAAAGTGACGAATTTTTCCTATTGAAAACGCCTGATATGAGGAACACTTAGAACGCCGAGCACGATACACATGCCGATGGTTGCAAACATGCCAATTGTGAACATACCACCAAGCTTATCCGCTACAGCACCTACGGCCAGATAGCCGACAGGGAGCAGGGCAAAGGAAAACATTAGATCCAGACTAGCTACACGTCCAAAAGACTCGGCTGGGACTAATTCCTGAAGGCTTGTCTCCCAGATAATCGCAAATATCATAATGCCAAATCCTTCGAGCATCATGCTCATAATCAGTCCTGGCATCCAGGTGACTACAGACAACAGTAGTAAAGCAAGGCCGCTGACAAAAGCTCCTAAGTAAGCGAGCAGGCCACGATGCTTCCAATGCTTACGTGATCCATACACAAAGGCCCCTAGCATGGCGCCAATGCCGCTACTTGCCATCGCAATGCCGTATACGACTGGATTGTAGCCATGATGAACCTTGAACAGCCACGGAATGAGTACAGCGATAATGCCTGAATAACAAATATTAATGAAGGAAAAGGCAAGAATCGTAATCCATAGCCAGGGGTGGCTTTTGAGAATGGTAAAGCCTGCGATAAAATCCTTGAGAAAATGCTGTCCACCCTGATCTTGCTGTTCTGGATCTACCTGACCTTTGCCGATGATGGAGGCCAAATGAGCGCTCAGCATCCAAAAACAGGCGAAAGATATGAGATAAGCGATAGAATCCAGTCCAAAGCCGATACCCGGTGAGGAAAAAGATACAATGAAGCCTCCTAACGGAGGGCCAAGTAGACGGACGGCTTGTATACTGATCTGACTAAGCGCGTTAGCTGCATTACGTATGTCCGGTGTGAACACCTGTGCGCGTAAGGCAGAATAAGCAGGATTAAAGATACCGTCCATCAATCCGTACAACGCTAGGCCAACGAATAGAGCCGGCAATTTCATCCCGCCTGTAAACATCAGCACCGCCGCAATGAACATCAGTCCAAACCGGGCGATATTCGTAAACAGAAGGAGACGAATTCGGTCAATTCTGTCCACGATCATTCCTGCGAAAGGCAGAATAAGTACGTTAGGCAGCATATAAACAGTCATCGCCAGTCCCATGATAGTAGTCGAGCCTGTTAGGGAATAGATAACCAGTGGCAAAATGACTGTGGTGACTGAGCTCCCCAACATTGCGATCCAATGTCCAAGCCACAACAGGGTGAACGCTTTGGATTGTTTTAAAGGTGAAGTGAAGGTAGCCCAGGCCGAGTGACTTCCTTCAGGTGAAGTAGAGGATAAGGTTGAATTTTGGGTATCCATGATCACACTCCGGTATATTTCTAAACTGAATCTATTTCATAATACCTTCAGTAGCTTTAATAAAGAGTACATATAGATCAAAATGGTTTAATTTGTCTATATGTACTATACATTTCGTTGGTTTAATCATTTATGAAATGGATTCAAATGCATATTAAAACCTATTATACGAAATCTCTAACGTAAGGGTACAGAAAAAGTTGCTGTGAGGGGAGTTGTAATGAATAGCCTGCCAATGAAAGAGTCAACCTAGAATAACTTTAGGCTGCAAAGATATATAACTTACCTTTTGCATAGGGATTATTGGATAAAAGCATTGACGCGTGAAAATGAATGATGTACTATTCAATGACCAGCCGCGTGCTGGGTTATCAAGAAAAAGGGAAAGAGTGTGGATACCATGAAAAAATTTAGTTTTTTGCCGATTGTACTCATCGTGATGGCATTGCTGATTTCGGCCTGCGGTAACAACGATAAAGGCGCCAGTACCAATAATGCATCTACCGGAGATAACGGATCTAATAATGGAAAAGCAGATACTACTGCTACAGCTACTCTTGAATCTGTAAAAGCAAGCGGCAAGCTAAGAATTGGCACGGAAGGTACCTATGCTCCGTTTACCTACCATGATGCTGCTGGTAAACTGACAGGCTTCGATGTCGATATTGCGACTGAAGTGAGTAAACGCCTGGGGGTACAACCGGAGTTTATCGAGACGCAATGGGATGGCATATTCGCAGGGTTGAACTCCAAGCGGTTTGACACGGTTTTTAATGAAGTATCCATTACAGATGAGCGTAAGCAAAAATATGATTTTTCCGATCCGTACATTGTCTCCAAGGCAGTTCTGATCGTAAGCGAAGACAATACAGACATCCAGAAATTTGCTGATCTAAAAGGAAAAAAGGCTGGGCAGTCCCTGACCAGTAACCTGACTCAAATCGCGAAAAGCAACGGTGCGGAAATTGTGGCAACAGAGGGATTCAACCAAGCCATTGACCTCCTCACTTCCAAACGGGTGGATGCGACCGTCAATGATGGATTATCCTATCTCGATCTGAAAAAGCAAAAGCCTGACGCACCAATCAAAAAGGTGGACGAATCTCCAGATGCTTCACACAGCGCAGCTGTATTCAATAAAGGCAGTGAAGATTTAATCAAGGAAGTAAACAAAGCGCTGGCTGATATGAAGGCTGATGGTACGTACCTGAAAATTTCCGAGAAATATTTTGGAGCCGACGTATCCAAATAATAAATGAAGATAGACGTTCGCCAAGTCGAACCGAATCTTCTCAAACCTATCTTTTCAAAGGATGTCTGTACAATGGATGATCGCCAAATACAAATCATTATCGATTCATTATTGCCTCTGCTAAAAGCAGGGGTTTCTTTTACGATTCCGCTCACGCTTATCTCCTTTGCTCTGGGACTCGTGCTGGCGCTGATTACAGCGTTGGCCCGGCTGTCCAAATGGAGAATACTCAAGCTGATTTTCGGCTTCTATGTATGGGTGATTCGAGGAACTCCTTTACTGGTGCAATTGTATATTATTTTCTATGGTTTACCTTCCGTGGGTATTACACTGGACCCGTTTATTGCTTCAGTGATCGGCTTTACCCTCAGCGTAGGGGCTTATAGCTCTGAAATTATGCGTGCGGCTATCATATCCATTCAGGAAGGCCAATGGGAGGCGGGATACTCTCTGGGGATGACGCGCTGGCAAGTATTGCGGCGTATCGTGCTCCCGCAAGCATCCCGTGTGTCCGTACCTCCGTTGGCTAATTCATTCATCAGCTTGGTGAAGGATACCTCACTGGCTGCGACCATCACCTATGTGGAAATGTTCAGAACGGCTAACCAGATTGTAGCTACCACATACGAACCGCTATTGGTGTATACCGAGGCGGGGGTTATTTACCTGCTGTTTAGCACCATTTTGACTGTGCTGCAAAATTACCTGGAGAAGCGACTAGGCCGTTTTTCCGTCAGATAAAGGAGATTGTACCGGTGATCCAAATTCGGAATATACACAAATCGTTCGGCTCGCTGGAAGTGCTTAAGGGTGTTGACGTGATGTTGGGTAAGGGGAAAGTGCTTGTTATCATCGGTCCTTCCGGTTCTGGTAAAACAACGCTTTTACGCTGCTTGAATTTGCTGGAAATTCCTGACCAAGGAGAGATCCAAGTAGGGGATATTGCACTGAATTTTGCGAAAGGAACGAAGCTCCGGCAAGAAAACATTTTGGCGCTGCGTAAGCGGACAGGGATGGTATTTCAATCCTACAACCTCTTCCCGCATATGACAGCCGTACAAAATGTGATGGAGGGACAAGTCACGGTTCAGAAAAAGAGCAAGGATGAGGCGCGCAAACGTGCATTGGAGTTGCTTAAAAAAGTGGGGTTGGCTGATAAAGCGGAATCCTATCCGCATCAGTTGTCGGGAGGACAGCAGCAACGAGTCGGTATTGCCCGGGCAATGGCGGTCGAACCTGAGGTACTATTGTTTGACGAGCCGACCTCTGCGCTTGACCCCGAGTTGGTAGGCGAGGTGCTTAAGGTCATGAAGCAACTGGCTGCTGAAGGAATGACCATGGTCATTGTCACCCATGAAATGAAATTTGCAGCTGAGGTCGCGGACCATGTGATTTTGATGGATCAGGGTGTAATCGTTGAGCAGGGTACGCCGCATGAGGTTCTGGAGCAGCCCACCAGTCCACGGGCTATTCAGTTTTTGAATCGTCTGAGCGGTGAAGCGGAATAAAGGGTATTAGAGTGTTTGTTAATTATAAGCGATTAGACTGAATAAAAAGGCAGCTACAGCCGGGCATTTGAAAAATAAGCCTCGAACCCGTAGCTGCCTTTTGCTCATCAGTTGTCCTCTTTTATTTCAATTTTAATGTAAGTAAAAAAGTGATCAACAGAATACAACAGCCTGCTATGAATGGAGCGAACAGATTTGCATCAAACAAAAATCCTGCTAGAGTAGGGCCTACAATATTCCCGACACTCATATAGGCATTATTCATACCAGCTACATATCCTTGCTCATTCCCGGCCATCTTCGATAATTGTGTATTAAGAGCTGGACGAAGCATAGCTGTGGCAAAGAAAATAAGGGAAGTGACAAGGAAGATACTCCAAAAATCTTTGGCTAAGAGAAATAAAATATAAGCAACTGAGGTGAAAAGAAGCGATCCTTTGATCACCCTTTGTTCACCAAACTTATTGATTACTTTAGCAACAACTAATGCTTGCATACCGACTCCGATCACAGCACCTGCGGTCAGAATGACAGCAATATTTTGAGGTGAGAATTGGAAGCGGTTCGTTACATATAAACCAAGAACAGATTCAAAATTAGCGAGCCCAAAGGTCATCACCAGGACAAGCACAAAGAGCATCGTATATTTTGACTTCAACGATCTCGCGTATTGTTTGTAAATAGATTCCTTCTGAATCATGCTTGCCCGCGCTGCTTTCGTTTGCTCTTTCGATAAACTTTCAGGCAAACAAAACACTGAAAAAATAACAGCAGCCATAGCAGCACCTGTCGCTACGTAAAGCGGCACTCTCGTTCCATATCCTGCAAGAAGACCACCCAGTCCAGGTCCAATAACAAATCCGAATGACATGGCTGCGGCGAGCAGGCTATTTCCTTTGGCGCGTTCTTCGGTTGTTGTAATATCCGCTACATATGCCATCATGGGTGGAACAATCAGGGCTGCTGCCATTCCTTCCAGAAGTCTTGAGGTATACAGCATCCACAGCTCATCTCCAATAGCAAAGATAAATTTAGCCACAGCAAAAACAATGACACCTACGACGATGAATGCCTTTCTCCCATATCGATCAGACAGCTGTCCAGTCAGGGGAGAGAGCAGGAATTGTGTCATGCCATAGGCTGCTACCAATAAACCGATCGCCCGTCCACTGGCTCCAAACTCAATGATCAGTTCTGGCAGGATGGGGGTAATTAAACCAACGCCCACCATAACGATGAAGATATTAATCATTAGAATTCCAAGTATTCTTTTCATGCAAAAAACCTCCTTATCCATTGGTTTCTGGATAGGAGGTAGACGTGCGAACAAGAAGATACACCGCTCCCGTCAAAGAAGCAATGCTCTTATCGTTAATACCCAAAGCCTACACTAATCCTATCCAGAAAATTCGTAAGATTACGATTTTTTTCTTTGGTGGAATAGGATTAGTAGATCATTGGCTTAAGGTCACCCTTTCGATACTTTATTATTTATAAACGTAACATAAATTTCTTGATAAGGCAATGAAAGGATAAATCAGAAGAACCCGACTCGTCCTTCGGCCACATTTTTTAACCAGTCCTGCTTACGGCTCTTATCGAGCTCGCCTCGCATACCTTTGATAATCAGTTCAATATCGGCTTTTCCCTGCTCATGCCACTCCAGAGCAGTGCTGACATACAGTTCTCCGAGCTGTGCCAGCGAAAACCCGTCAGTCATGGATGCCGCCTTCTGTGTACCTGTTTCCCCTGCAAAAACAAGGAAGTTGCGCAGCTTGAGATACGCCAGTCGCAGCGCTTCGTCAGGCAAACTGATTTCATAAGCCCGGTCGAAACGCCCTGCCCGGTTCATCAGACCTGGGTCAATTTTTTCGGGATAATTGGTCGTTCCGATCAGGAAGATGCCCTCCTTGGATGTAGCGCCGTCGAGGGTATTCAGGAAAAAGGAACGAACCTCCTGAGGCATGGAATCAATGTCCTCAATGACCAGGACCATTGGGGCCAGGCGAGTAGCCGCCTCAAACACCTCTTTGACCGATTCACTGGTTGTATACTCCGTAATTTGCCAGTAGGCTGCCGGACCCGGTACACTGCTGGCAATTGATTTTACAAGTGTTGTTTTACCGTTGCCCGGATGGCCGTATAGTAGAATACCGCGCTTGTAAGGAATGTTATAAGTCTGATAGAAGGTACGATCGGCTTCAAAAAACTGGTCAAGTGATCGGAAAATATCCCGTTTGATTTCCGCTTTTAAAATCACGTCATCCCGCGTAATTGCGCGGGTTATCGGCTCTGCCTGCCGAGAAAGTCCACGGCTTGTGTCGGTAAAAACGGTGACACGCTTCATATTCTGCTTACGTTCACGACCGCGTACTCCCGCGAGGAAGCCTTGCAGCTCCTGGTCGCCTATCGCAAATACGTAATCCTCATTGTACACACCATTATCACGGAAAAAGGGAACTCGCGCCAGCGCGATGCCCCACTTGGGATAGGCGAATACATTATTACGCATCGACAGATGCACGCCATATTCAGGAGTCGGCCCGTCATCGTCATACTGGATGGTGCGTTCCTCCAAACGATCGAAGACCCGTGCCACATGCTCCAGATCGGGACTGCCTGCACGAATATCCTCCTCCAGCAGATCCCAATACTCAATATTGGGATCATCGCTGGCATACAGCACGTATTTTACGCCGTAGCGGTTATAGAGTGCTTCACTGATACCGTCGATCAGACGGGCATAAGCGGCATAACCGGTAATGCGTCCATCTGTACGTTCATCAAATTCGTAAATAGCTGGGATGTCTATACTCAAATTATTTGGCTCCTTTCAGGGCGGCTAGCGGCTTGCATTTGGCTACAACTGCTGCGAGTCCTGCCCCGGTGACACTTTCGATAATATCATCTACATTTTTGTAGGCTTGCGGAGATTCGTCGATAATGCTTTCCAGCGATGCCTGATTGACCACAATTTCGTCGTCTGTCCCTACACCCAGGGCCCCTGCAAAATCCTCCACACTGACGAGTCGTTTGGTCGCAGAACGCGAACGAATCCGGCCTGCTCCATGGCAAATGGAGTGGAAGTTATCCTGACCGCCCGGTAAACCTACCATAATATAAGAGGCTGTACCCATAGAGCCGGGGATCAGGGCCGGATGCCCTGTCGCCTGATAAGGCCGCGGATTGTCGGGGTGTCCTGCTGGAAGAGCACGCGTAGCACCTTTACGATGCACAAACACGCTGCCGTGATCCGGATGGGATTCCTCCCAAGCATAATTGTGCATTAGATCGTACAAAGTACGCAACTCGCACTTTGTACCAAAGACATCGCGGAAGGCTTCACGCACCGAGTATGCGATGAGATGTCGGTTCACCACGGCATAATTTAGCGCCGAATACATCATATCGACATAATGTGCAGCCTCGGGATGGTCCAGCGGTGCGAATACCAGTCTCGGGTCAGAGGTACCGAGTCCGAGACGGCTCATCGTCTTGGCAATAGCAGATGAACTGGCCTGGCTGACTGCTCCACCCCAAGCCCGCGATCCAGAATGAATCATCACAGCCACCTGACCGTCGAACATACCCCACGCTTCAGCTGTTTCGCGGTTTTCCTCCGCGATTTCAATCGCCTGAATTTCGACGAAATGATTGCCTCCACCCAGTGTGCCTAGCTGTCGGTGAGCCCGATGCCATGTACGGTCTTCGACAAGATTCAGCACCTCCTCGTCAAAGGAGAACTTACTGTGCTCTACATGGGTGAGTGAGGTGGATTTCTTAGGAGTGTAGCTGTCCGGAATATATTTGTTGGGTAAGCCGTGTAGACCCTTGCGTACAATATGCTCCAGTCGGATATCCGAATAATGCCCGCGCTGGTGGGCTTCCATAGGCAGGTATTTGTCGATGGTTTTGACCAGCTTACGGCGCAGCTTGGTTTCCTTCAAAGCATCCTTGTGCAGATTGGTCAGGTGTACGCGCATGCCACAGCCAATATCGCTGCCGACGATGGAGGGAGATACATAGCCGTTCTCCATTCCCCATACAGCTGTCGTACCGATGCAGGTTCCGATGCCTACATGTACATCTGGTGTGTATCCCATATAGCGGATACCTGGAATTTGTAAATTGTTATTAGCCATCTCGAACACCTTATAGTCCAGTGAGGAGAAAAGTTGCTGAGAAGCATATACGGTCAGATCACCTGCCGGAAGCTTCATCAGATGGCTGTATGTTCCTTCATGCAAGGACGAGTCGGTTGTATGTTGTATATTCATATAAATGGGTAGTTCCCTTCTTCATGTAAATTCATATTACTTGCATAGAATAATTAAAAAACAAAAAAAGCCGCAGACTTGTCGTCTACGGCTTCCTGCACCGAAAGTGTCATTACATTTTATGATCAATACATCATAAATACGTAAAATAACCTGTTCTTCCAATAGCATAAAAAAATAAAAAAGCCTGGCTAATCACGCCGTCAGACAGCGTGATATCACCCATCATGTCGCCCGAGCGGGGCCGATGAGACGAAAACTCAAATATGTGGTTGTATCGTGCTGCCTGTCTGTCGTTATCATGTAAAGCTCGGTCATGTCTGTCGGCCCCCTTTTCTTAAAGTTAATTGCTATGTTAATGGAAACCTGTGGAAGCTGTCAACCCCTGAAAGGTAGAAGTGTGGGAGAATGTGACTTTACTCATGGTGAAGTGTGAGTAACATCATAGTTCAATTGGCCCAAAGCTGTTATTGTACTGAATATTCAAATATTCAGATATTGTTGATCGTTTATAGGACAATTCTGTGAGGGGGACGGAGCAGGCATGGAAGGAGATCTCCAGAAGTTTAAGGCCGACTTTTTCAAAGCATTGGCTCACCCTCTGCGCATCCGCATTTTGGAGGTGCTGAGTGAAGGAGAACGGAATGTGAACGAGCTGCAGACTGCGCTCGGTTCCGAAGGTTCTGCCGTATCGCAGCAATTGGCCGTTTTACGGGCCAAAAATTTGGTGAACAGCTTCAAGGAAGGTACATCGGTCGTGTATTCACTACGTGATCCGCTTTTGACGGAGCTGCTTGCGGTAGCGCGGCGGATTTTTGACAATCATTTGGTCGAAGCTATCTCGTTGCTGGAAGGTATACGTAACGAGAAGTAATGCTATTACAGAAAAGAAGGGTTATAGGAATGAAGTGGATAGGAAGGTTCGAAGGCTATAACGCAGGGGCTTTGCGAAAGGATCTAATTTCCGGAAGTATTGTAGCTATTGTGGCGATTCCGCTCGGTATGGCGTTTGCCATTGCATCAGGAGTAAAGCCGGAATATGGGCTGTATACGACCATTGTTGCGGGCATTTTGGTTTCGCTGCTGGGAGGGTCCAAATTCCAGATCGGAGGACCTACAGGTGCATTTATTCCGATTTTGCTGGCTATTGTCATGCAATACGGTTATGAGAACTTACTCATAGCCGGTTTTATGGCGGGCATTATGCTCATTTTAATGGGTGTGCTAAGGCTGGGGGCACTGATTAAGTTTATTCCCAAGCCAGTAACAATTGGCTTTACGGCCGGAATTGCCGTGACGATATTCAGCGGTCAGATTGCTAACTTTCTCGGCTTGCGCGGGGTAGAGCGGCATGAAACTTTTCTGCCTTCCATGGCAGAGCTCATCCATCGACTTCCTTCACTGAATGTATATAGTATCCTGACGGCTTGTATCTGTCTTGCCGCGCTTATTTTGGTGCCTAAAAAATGGCCCAAGATACCCGGCTCACTGGTTGGCCTACTCTTGTCAACGCTGGTGGCAGCTTTACTTTTTCCTGGGCAGGTGGCTACGATTGGATCTGCGTATGGCGCAATTCCAGCATCTTTACCTGAGCTACATATTCCTGCGATGACGTGGGATTTGATCGTGAAACTCTTGCCGCCAGCACTTGTTATTGCAATGCTGGGAGCTATTGAATCTCTGCTTTCAGCGGTGGTAGCTGACGGTATGACGGGAGCCCGGCATAACAGCAATCGTGAACTGGTTGGACAAGGGATTGCTAATTTGCTGACACCGCTGTTCGGCGGTATTCCTGCGACAGGTGCAATTGCCCGCACCGCCACAAATATCCGTAACGGTGCTGTTTCTCCTATGTCAGGCATCGTACATGGGTTCGTGGTGCTCCTTATTCTGGTGCTTTTTGCACCTTATGCATCTAATATTCCGTTGGCCAGTATGGCTCCGGTGCTGATGGTAGTAGCGTGGAATATGAGTGAGCGCAAGCATTTTGCGCATATTCTCAAAACGCGGACAGCGGATTCTATCGTACTGGTGGTCACCTTTTTGCTGACGGTTTTTACGACGCTGACAACGGCTGTGGAGGTGGGTTTAATTCTGGCGGTTGTATTGTTTGTTAAACGTATGAGCAATACACTTTCAGTAGACAAGGTACTTCCTGATCCTTCTGTAAAACATGAAAAAGTAGGCGCGCATATGGTCACAGATCAGCATGATTGCCCGCAGGTGGCTATTTACAATGTGGAAGGCCCTCTATTTTTTGGTGCAGCCTCAGTATTGGAAAACTCAGGTGTGGGAGGTCAGACTAACCACCTACAAGGGATTTTGTTGTTGCGTATGGGAAAGGTCCCTTTTATGGATATGACGGGAGAAGGTAACTTTACCGCATTAATTCAGAAATACCGGAAGTCTGGCGGGACGGTGCTTGTTTCCGGACTCCAGCCTCAACCGCTGGCATTACTACAGAAAACCGGATGCTACGACATGATTGGACAAAAGCATTTTTTCGAACATACAGGAGAGGCCCTTACGGCTGCCCTTGCGCTGGTGAATCAGGATCATTGCTGTGGATGCAGGCAAATGGCTTTCCGAGAATGTACGAGTCTGTGCCGCAGATCGCAGCAAACCAAATCTTCCTTTCCAGACGGAGCCGTTTCGGTTCCCATACCTGTAAATAGCGGCAGATAACACTCTTTTAAATTTGTTGCTGAATGCCGAAAAATCTCTTCTAATCTCCGAAACCAAGTGCACAATGAAGACTTGCATTTGCTTCGAAAATGGAAGAGATTTTTCTCTTCTTAAAGAAAAAAAGGAATAAAATTCAAAAAAATGCTTGAATATCTGATTTTATGACACTATACTAGATTCAAAAGATACCATATGTTTCATTCTTTTGTTTTAAATTGTATTTTAATACTTGCTTATCAACCTCCTCGATCACTTCTAGTTTCTTACCCTACCTTTTTCTTCATTTTTTTCACTTACCATTTTCAAACTTGTCCACCTGTTCCTACCCGATGCTCGTTCTTTGCGGTCTGCACCAAGGGTTGTTCACCTCAGAATGATGACCTATGGATTTCACCCCAGTGGAATCTATATTTTTTAAAGGAGGTGAGTACCAGAGGCTATTTTGTGAGCTTTTGACGCAGCTGCCCGGAAGGTTGTCCTTGAGAATTAAAAAACCAAGTAAAGGGAGATGGAAAGTATTGATTAAGTCGAAAAATATCAAAAAGACGCTGTCGGTCAGTTTTACCGCTCTTCTTGCTTTTTCTCTAATTTCTCCGGTATATGGAGATTCCAGCACAACCACCTCAGCAGGAGGATCAACCATTTCCGCCAAGGTTTCAGCCAAGCTGAACCAACAATTCAGTGCCAGTGAGTATGTCACCTATCTGGTTAAATTGAAGGATCAGGTGGATACGGAGTCAGTTGCCAAGCATGCTTTCCAAAAGGCCTCTGCAGAGCAAATTTCACCCGCTGCCGCCAAGCTTTCTGTACGTACAACAGTTGTGAACTCTCTCATGGATACAGCAGAAAAAACGCAACAATCCGTGGAAGAATACTTAAAGAAGGAAGTCAATAACGGAAACGTCAAAAAGTACAAGAGTTACTTTATCGTGAACGCATTTGCGGTAACCAGCACCAAAGAGGTCATGGATAATCTCGCCACACTTCCTGAGATCGACAAAATTTTACCGGATGAAAAGCGGGAACTGCAAAAGGTAGAAATAGATAAGGATGCCCAGCCCGTAGTTGAGGAATCGACAGCTGACCAGGCGGTTGCAGATCAAGTCGCTGTAGACACGGCTGTGACGGAAGAGAATGCTCAGAAGTCGGTGGAAGAATCCGTGTATAAGGATGCTGTAACGCCAAGCCGGGTTGAATGGAATATTACCAAAGTCAAAGCACCACAGGTGTGGGCCAAAGGCATTGACGGCAAAGGGGTTGTCGTTGCCAATCTGGATACGGGCGTAGAGTATACTCACCCTGCGTTGAAAAGAAAATGGCGCGGTTTGAACGCTTCCGGTCAAGTCGTGAATCCAGAGCTGAGCTGGTATGATGCGGTTAACGGGGCATCTCTGCCAACTGATTCAAATGGACATGGTACACACACGATGGGGACGAGCGTTGGCTCGGACAGCAACGGTACGAATGAAATCGGTGTTGCTCCCGGCGCCAAATGGATTGCGGTTCGAGTATTCAATCCAGATACCACCGACTCCATCTTACTGGACGGTGGACAGTGGATTCTTGCTCCTGTAGATAAAAACGGTAAAAAGCACCCTGAGCTTGCACCGGATGTAGTGAATAACTCTTGGGGCGGTGGACCTGGCCTGGATGAATGGTATCGTCCAGTTACCAAGGCGTGGAGAGCGGCTCAGATTTTCCCTGAGTTCTCCGCCGGCAACACAACACTGTCCAATCCGGGCGGACCTGGGTCTGTAGCCAATCCGGCGAATCTACCGGAAGCTTATGCGACAGGAGCCACGGACGTAAACAACAAGCTGGCCAGCTTCTCTCTGCGCGGTCCTTCTCCTTATGGCGAAGTGAAGCCTGAAATTTCGGCTCCTGGTGTAAACATCCGTTCTTCTGTACCGGGCGGAGTGTATGAGGGGGGATGGAACGGTACCTCCATGGCAGGCCCGCATACTGCCGGATTAGCAGCATTACTGCTTCAGGCCAAACCATCTTTGACTGTGGATCAACTGGAGAATGTTATTTCAAAAACAGCGACACCGCTGACAGACAGCCAGTATCGTACTTCACCGAACAATGGTTACGGATATGGTCTGATCGACGCGCTTGCTGCAGTCAATTCAGTACTTAACTGAGGATTTTACAAAAATCCCATAAGCGACTTCCAATGAACAAGATATAGATCGAAAGACAGGATTAAGAAAGACCTCCGAAAATCCCTTTGAGCGGCTCGTACAGAGATTGCATACACCTGTTAACCGTGTAATGCACTATTACGTAGCCGCAAAAAAGGGGTTTTCGTACATAAAAGAATATAAAAGTCATAGAATTTCAAGAAAAATGCAAAAAAATGACTTGTATATCTGTTTTGATAACTTTATACTATTCCATAATATATGATTATATATCAATTTTTAATATAAAATGTAATGATATAACATGTTTTTCTTCGAAGTTCTCCTGCTTATTCTCCTTGGTTTCTACTGAATTTCATCGCTTTTCTATTGGGATTGTAAACTCACCTATGAAGTACTGCCACCTATGAACAGCCAAATATTTTTGTGCCTCTATATTCTATGAAGGAGGTGGTCGCCAACCACATCGTGTTGCGCAACCCGTGTGTTTGATGTGCTAGGCATGAGGTCTTACTCTGTACAGGTTATTCCAGAAACATTAAACCTAGTAAAAGGAGTGGAGAAGTAATTGATTAAACCTAAACGATTCAAGAAACCACTATCTATCGGACTATCTTTACTAATGGCCTTTTCCTTTGTTCAACCTGCTTTGGCGAATAACACACCGGATGGCTCCAAGCTGGAGCTGAAATCTGCCTCGCACAAGGTCACGACCGCGAAGGTGTCCCCGAAACTGACCAAACAGTTTGAGGAGAATAACTATGTTACCTATCTGGTCAAATTAAAAGAACAGGTAGACACCAACAAGGTTTCCAAAAATGCCCTCCAAAAGGCCTCACTTGAGAAAATAACACCCTCCGCTGCCAAAATGGCTGCACGTAGCCATGTGATCAGCTCTCTGCGTGAAACGGCTTCAAGAACCCAATATGGGCTTGAAAATTATTTGGATAAGCAATCAGAGAGCGGCGGAGTGAAGGAATATAAAAGCTTTTTTATTGTCAATGCATTGGCTGTAACAAGCACCAAGGAGGTGCTGGATCATATTTCGCAGCTGCCTGAGGTCGATAAAGTCTTGCCGAATGAAACGCGTTATCTGCAAAAGGTGACGGTTGACAAGCAAGCAGAGGGAGCAAATGCCAAAACGGCTGAAACAGCGACAGCAGCAACGGCGAAGTCTGCAACGGTAGAGAAAGCTGTAGAGCTGGAGAAGGACGATGGCAAAACATCGGCTAAGCCTGGCAATGCAGGTAAGAACGCTGTAGACCCATCTACGGTGGAATGGAACATATCCCATATTAACGCACCACAAGTGTGGGAAAAAGGAATCGACGGAACCGGAATCGTGGTCGCCAATCTGGATACAGGTGTAGATTATACACATCCGGCCCTTCATCGCAAATGGCGGGGTCTGGACGCGGCAGGCAATGTCGTGAATCCCGAGCTGAGCTGGTACGATCCGCATAGTCATGCGACGCTTCCGGTCGATCAGGAAGACGATTCCCATGGTACACATACGATGGGCACGATGGTCGGCTCTGAGGAAAACGGAACGAACCGAGTTGGCGTTGCACCTGGTGCGAAGTGGATTGCGGTTCGGATTTTTAATCCGGAAACGACGGATGCGATTATACTGGATGGCGGTCAATGGCTGCTTGCGCCAAAAGATGCCCAAGGGAATCTTCATCCCGAGCTTGCTCCAGACGTAGTGAACAACTCGTGGGGAGGCGGACCGGGTCTTGATGAATGGTTCCGGCCTGTGGTTCAGGCATGGAGGGATGCTCAAATCTTCCCCGAATTCTCCGCAGGTAATACCTCTCTTTCCAATCCGGGCGGTCCTGCCTCGGTAGCCAATCCGGCGAACTATCCGGAATCCTTCGCTACTGGAGCCACCGATATCAATGATAAACTGGCCAGCTTCTCCTTGTTAGGACCATCACCCTATGGTGAGGTGAAGCCAGAAGTTTCCGCACCGGGTGTGAATATCCGGTCATCTGTCGCTGGTGGCGCCTATAAAGGCGGATATAACGGTACTTCTATGGCGGGACCTCATGTGGCGGCCCTTGCGGCTCTGTTGCTGCAAGCGAATCATTCGCTTACCGTAGACCAGCTTGAGGAAATTTTGATGAACACAGCTACACCGCGCACGGACAGCACATATCCTACTTCGCCAAACAATGGCTACGGACATGGTGTCATTAATGCGCTGGATGCAGTCGGTTCGGTCATGCAAGGTCTGGGCTCCGTGTCTGGTAAAGTTGTAACGGGTGGCGACGATCTGGAAGCACCTGTTCTCGAGCATACACCGCCCGCAGCGGCATTCGAGGGTATTGATATACCTCTGACTGCTCATGTAACGGATGATGTCGGCGTGACAGCCGTTGAGGCATTTGCCAAAACAGCAGGTACGTCAAACTATGTATATATTCCGTTGGAACGGACCTCCGGCGACAGCAAAGATGGTACATATCAAGCGTCCATCCCGACTTTTTTGGTGGACAGCGCTGGTCTGGAATACTATATTCGTGTAAATGATTACGGTAATAACGGATTTGAAACTGAAGTATACAAGGTTAAAATCTCCAAAGGCGTAAAACCAGGCTACACACAAGACTTTGAAAAAGACATTGCTGGTATTAATATCGGTGGACAGGGCAGTGTTTGGAAATGGGGAACTCCGACAAGCGGCCCTAAAAGCGCACATTCGGGTACAAAGGTCATCGCGACAAATCTCGAAGGCCAATATCAGGCCAACTCCAACAGTTATTTTATGGCCCCTCCGATTGATCTGACCGAGAGCTCAAAAGGGGCACTGGTCAGCTTCAAGCATTGGTACGATCTTGAAAACAATTCTGATTTCGGCAAAGTATACGTAGCAACCACAAACAATCAGAATGCGTTTGAGCAGGTATTATCGTTTACTGGCACCAGCAACGGCTGGAAAACACAATATCTTGATTTGCGGGCATTCGCGGGTCAAAAGGTATACCTCCTGTTCAACTTTACTAGTGACAATACGGTTGTGAAAGATGGCTGGTATATTGACGATCTGTCGATTCAGGAGCCAGACACCGTTGCACCTGCTGCGCCGAGCAATTTGACTGCTGAAGCAGATACTGTGGGCAACGTCACGCTGGCCTGGAATGCTTCCTCCGATGAAGATGTGAAGCAGTACAAGGTGTATCGTTCTACCCAATCAGGCAAAAATTATACTTCCATCGGTACAACCTCAGCACTGACACTCACAGATACCATCACGGTCGGTGGAGCAACCTATCATTATGCAGTGGCGGCTGAGGATTATAGTGGCAATGAAGGAATCAAGTCAAATGAGGCTTCTCTGAGAGTAGACGTGCCGGATACGCTGTATAGCGATCATTTTGACGGCAGCTCGGATAATGGCTGGACTCATTCCGGTACCAAGGATGAGTGGGAACGTGGCATTCCGAAGGAAGTAGGACCAGAGAGCGCAGTGTCCAGACCAAATGTGTGGGCAACCGATCTTGATAGCAATTATGAGAACGGAGCTGAATTTTCGCTGGTTTCTCCAAAAATTAATTTGCAGGCTGTACGCAACGCAACACTGACCTTCAATCACTGGTTTGAAATTGAGGCTGGCTATGATTACGGTTATGTGGAAGTGTCCAAAAACAATGGCGACACGTGGAGCGAGCTGGGCAAGTTCTCTCACAATACGAATGGAAAAAAGTGGACTCCAGTTTATTACAATCTGGATAGCTACACCGGCAATGAGATTCAAATTCGCTTCCGTTTGAAATCGGATAACAGTGTGAACAAGAACGGTTGGTACATTGACGATTTCCGTGTATTGGGTATTCCAGCTGCGACAGTGACCAAGGACATCGTACCTGAGTCGAATATCAAGCTGGAAAAAGCGGAAGAACAATTCCCGCTGTACAAAATTACAAGCACTGAAAAGAGTGAATTCCAGGAGAAAGTGAAGCCGGCAGAAACAACGGTGGATAGTGGACGTGTCGGGCTCGACAGTCTTCCAGCCAGTGCTACGGTTACGGTATTGGAAACCGGACGTTCGGTGAAAACGGATCCGACCACAGGCAAATACAGCTTCACCCATGTAGCGGGCGACTATACGCTGAAGGCTGAAGCCTATGGTTACGTGCCTCAAACGAAAGCAGTCACGATTGAGAATAACAAAGTCATTAGAGCAAACTTTAGTCTTCAGGCCATACCTCACGGTACGATTCACGGGGTCATTACCGACAAGCAATCCGGTGAACCGATCCAAAAAGCGAAAGTGTTGGTGCTGGAGGATGCACGTATTGCTCCGGTAGAGACGAATGAGGCTGGAGAATTTACGCTGGACGTGCTGGAAGGAACATACACATTGTCTATTTCAGCTGAGAATTATTATAGCGACAGTGTATCCGTTATTGCTCCTCCGAACGGTAGTGTGGAAGCGAATGTCACGTTGAAACCTTTCATCGGGTTCCAGGGAGGCATCGCCTACGATGACGGGACAGGAGAAAATGCCAGAGCCTTTAACGCGGCAGGCAATTCATGGGCAGTCAGAATGACGCCTGAGTCGGAAGTGGCTCAAGTGACAGGAGCATCGCTTTTGTTCTGGAACTCTGCCTTCCCGAATCCGGGAGGAACGGCATTCCAATATTCTGTTTATGACGCCTCCGGTACGGCAGGAGCGCCTGGACGATTATTGGCTGGTCCATTCGACGGGACTGCCGTGCGGGATGAGTCACAATGGACGACAGTGCAGCTTCCAGAGCCGGTGACGGTTCAAGGTGACTTCTACATCGTATATACACAGTCTGCTGTAGGCACACAGTCGCCGGGTCTTGCTACAGATGAGAGTGGCCCGAATGCACTTCGCAGCTGGCAAGGTGTAAGTGGCGCATGGAGCCAATCACCTGAGGAGGAAGGGAACTACATGATCCGGGCTATCGTCAGATATCCGGTGAATGCTCCAACGATTACGACTCCTACGAAGGCTACGTATACGCAGGAAGAGTCGATTACCGTAACAGGAACTTCCCCGGCAGAAGGAGCCGATATTCAGCTCTTTAACGGTAAGGAGCTGGCTGGCACAACGAAAGTGAAGGATCGCCAGTTCAGTTTGTCGGTTGATCTTCAACCAGGTACTAATCCGCTAAGTGTTCAAGCAGCGGTATACGGCAAATTAACGGATCGTTCCGAAACGGTGGTTGTGACGCTCGATCAGACTAAACCGGGTCTGATCCTGACATCGCCTGATGAAGGGGCGCGTACAAACGCGGGTGTAGTCAGTGTAGTCGGTACCGTGTATGACGAGTTCCTCACCGAATTGACGATTAATGGTGAGCCCGCTGAATTTGGAAGTGACGGCAGCTTTAACAAGCGGTTGCTTATCAACGAAGGTGAAAATCAAATTACGGTGACGGCCAAGGATCTTGCCGAAAACGAAACAAGCGTTACGCGCTCGGTGTATGTCGATACAGCTCTGCCGAAGCTTGAAAACATTAGCCCTGCTGAGGATGTGCGTATTACTCCAGGGCAGCCGGTACAAGTATCCTTTGACAGTGCATCCGGTTTGGAGGCGTCCTTCCATGTGGAGCTGCCTTTCAACCTGTCCACTTTGGGCCGCAACGATATTCCATTAAATGAAACTTCGTCAGGCCACTATGAAGGTACTTATTTCACTTCATCTTCTCTGAACCTGGAAGGCGGAGTCATCGTGATCCGGGTAAGGGATGCAGCGGGAAATGAAGTGGAGACGGAGGCACCGGGAAGATTGTATGTAACCAATGGTGGAGGACAGAACCCTGATCCGAATCCATCCAATGAGAAGCCGGTAGCCATTATTCAGGCTAACGAATCAGCCAAGAAGAACAAAAATGTACAATTTAACGCCAAAGCTTCCCGTGATGTAGACGGTGAGATCGTCAGTTACAGCTGGAATTTTGGCGATGGCGATACGGCGGTCGGTTCCAAGGTGAAGCATAAATTCACCACAGCTGGAACATATACCGTAGAGCTAACGGTAACGGATAATGACGGCGCAAGTGGTAAGACTGTGCATACGATCACGATCCGTTAACAGCCAGTAGGAAAGGAAATGCTTCTTTTAGAATAACAATGAAGGCCCACAGCAAGCCCCGGTTTATAGAGGCTGCTGTGGGCCATTTTTAATTGTCGAGCCGTTCAAGAAGCGGTACAATGAGTAGAACTCTAAAAAGTGAATCGTTTCACAATAATATTTTTTAGCAGGAGAGGATCCTATTGATTCATTTGCAAAAAGAAAGCGGACGTATCCGTCTTGTGCTGGATGCCTATTTTATGGGGGAAGATATCATTGTACTCATTTCAGGCGGTGATCAGCCTCATTTGGGAACGATTACAGCAGGGGCCAGACTCGAGCCGATTCAAACTGTGCAATTGCAAAATCACAAGGAGTTTTATATTACCGAAGAAATTGCAGTTCGCTTGCGAAAAGAGTTTGCAGGCAATTTTGCCATTTGCTGCGGGGCACATTTAGATCATGCAACCAAGGACGAAATCCGAGTGCTGACAGATATGGCTATACAATTGGGAAAAGAGCTCATTGGAGAACTCAAGCAAGCACGCTAGTAGCATACCTTCTTAATTGAATTCCCGAAAGAGCAGATTGCGATATGGGTACTTACTAAAGGGATACTTAAAAAGCAATGCAAAGCCATCATCCTCAATTTGTACGGATTTCAGCGCAGAGGATGGAATCAAACTACGAATCATGACATGAACTGCACGCTGGTCTTGTCTGTTGATCGCTTTGGCTAAGGCAGAAGCAAAACATGAATTACGTGCCAATTCGCGATACAGCGGAAAAACGGCTTTTGCAATGGCGCGATGAACTCTCGGCTCAAACGTAAACTGCACAGTCCCCGGTGGAATCGTCGTTCCATTCGTATAATAGAGCATCGGTGGCTGAGCTAAAAAGGAAATAAAGTAGCCGATGCCATTCGTGCCTAAGCCTTGTTTGGCGGCAAATGGCGCTACTGAGCAGAGAAGGGATTTCATCCGATCCAAATTGCCCTGAACGACAGCTCGTGACCATTGAACTGCAAACGCACGGCGAGTTGCAATAGCTTTGTAAAATGGCAGCATGGCAGTGGATATTATCCTAAGTGTGTTTGCATTTAAACGTTTGTGAGGCGAGCGCTTTCTGTGGGATGTTGAACGATATAACATAGCTCCGACCTCCTTGGCAGGATGCTCTCATGGAGCACAATTGATCTGTAACAGGTAAAATACTGTATGCCCAGTTACCTCAAAAAGTGCTAATATCGCTATGTTTCTTCTTTTTAACGTTCTAATTAAGAAAATCGAAATAAGTACTGTCCTGATTTGTAAGATTGTGGTACCCTAGAACTTATATAATTGCTATTTTACTTATTGGAGTTGAATTTAACAGATGAGTGATTTGTACAAGGAGCCTCGATCTTCCGATCCTTTTCAGGAGACGAACGATTATAACGCCCCATTTAACCCACCCCCAGTAGTTCCACCTACAAATAGTAAAGCTGTTGCCTCGATGGTGCTCGGGATTTTATCTGTGGTCATTCCCTATATCGGGTTGATTATCGGAATTGTGGGTATTATTTTGTCCAGTCTTTCCCTGAAGGAAATTAACCGTCATGGCGAGCAAGGCAGAGGTATGGCCATTGCTGGATTGGTATGTAGTATTATCGGTACACTGATTTATACACTGATCATCATTTTTATAGTTATTGTTTTTATTGTAGCGGCCTCCAGTGGCGATCCGGATATTTTTTCAGACATTTAATCAATTGAAGAATGCTTGAGTCAGACAAACCATTCACGATTTGACTATTGGATGCTATGATAAAAGGAGTCCAATGAAGGAGAGTGAAGCCGTATGGCACGTACTCAAACACAAAAAGCGCTGAGCAAGGCAAAACGCGCTGGAATCTATTGCGCGGCACAAAGCCGCAAAACGAATGACCATTATGGCGAGATTTCACAGCACATACGAGTGAAGCCGACCAAGCAAGAACAATTACAAAAGGTCAAGCACAAGAAGCGAATCGTTCAGAGCGACGCTTCTTTTTTTTGTCTTTATCGAGAACAGCAGTGTCCTTTTCGGCTTGGATTTATAAAGTAGCAGAGAAATGATTGTATACAAGCGAATAGCGTTTTTCTGTACCGAAAAAGGACTTGATAATAATTATCATTCTTGTTAGAATATCATAAGAAAGAAGGAACCCGGGCATGGGCTCCTTCATTATAAAACTAGGCTTGAAATCAAAGATTTACTTGGCTTCGAAGGTTTTGCAGTCTGTTTCTTCAGACTTGTGAGTGTCTTCAGGTCTGTTGCTTACGATGTAAATGGAGCTAGCGCTGCATTTATTCTCTTGGGCCCAGTGCGTACATGAATTGACTTCACACAGAACGTCTTTTGCCATGTTGTACACCTCCTTTATATGGATGTGGTGGGCTCAGCAAATATAATCACGGTCAGTCAAGGTAGGACTTGTCCAACTGTGTTTACCCTCTTGTTAGGAAGAGGGACTTTGCTATGCCTACTTGTACAATATCAAATGAATTTTAAAATTGCAATGTTTGCTTCATTTTGCAGTTCAGAGCGGACACAAGTGTCCCTTTTAATTAAAAAACAAAAGCTGTCCTCCAAGCAGAACGAAATGTTTCTCTGCTGGAGAACAGCTTTTTTTGTTTTTCTGACATAATGACGGTATTAAAGACTTAGCGCACGTTGGGAATATTTACGATGGGATCAATGTCAGCATCATAGTCTACACCCTCGAACTCAAAGCCGAACAGTTGGAAAAATTCGTGACGATATCCTTCAAGATCTGACAATTCGTAGATATTGTTGGTTGTCAGCGCCTCCCATATTTTCTCAACCTCTGCCTGTACGTCTTCGCGCAGTTCCCAATCATCAATGCGAATACGTCCTTCTTCATCTACAGGGATTTCTGGTGCATACAGACGCTCAGCAAACAGACGGTAGCTCTGTTCTACGCACCCTTCATGCAGCCCTTTTTCCTTCATTACCTTATATAAAGCAGAAATATACAGAGGAACGACAGGGATAGCGGAGCTAGATTGGGTAACGAGTCCTTTAGTGACTGCGACGAAGGCGCGTCCGCCTGTAACTTTCAGCTGATCGTTCAGCTGACGTGCTGTCTCCTCCAGATGATCCTTTGCACTTCCGATACTGCCCTCTCTGTAGATGGCTTGTGTAATATCTGAACCGATGTACGAAAAAGAGAAGGTAGTTGCAGTATCGGCGAGTACACCGCCAGCTCGCAAGGCGTCAATCCACAATTTCCAGTCCTCACCGCCCATAACCTCTACAGTTCCTTGTACTTCTTCTTTTGTTGCGGGTTCGAGCGTCACGCTACTGACTTCCCCGGTGTGGAAGTTAACGGTCTTGTTTGTGTAAGGCTTACCAATAGGTTTGAGCACGGAATTAAACGTTTCGCCTGTGCGGGGATTTGTACGGCGACCTGAAGCGACACTGTAAACCACCAGATCGACTTGTCCCAGTTCTTCGCGAATGGCTTCCACCGTTTTGGCTTTGACCTCATCTGAGAAGGCATCTCCCGTTACGCTTAAGGATTTAAGCCCAGCTTCCTGAGCAGCTTTTTCAAATGCAGCAGAATTGTACCAGCCTGCCGATGCTGTACGTGTGGCGGTAGCATTACTAGGGCGATATACACCAATTGTATTGGCACGCGCACCGAAGGCGGCAGTAATGCGAGAAGCCAAACCATATCCGGCAGATGCCCCGATCACAAGTACATTACGGGGTCCCTGGATAGCAGGACGGGCCTGTACATAGTCAATTTGCTCCTGAACATGTTGGGCACAGCCCACCGGATGAGCAGTGGTGCAGATAAAGCCACGTGTTCTTGGTTTGATAATCATGTTATTGTAATTCCTCTCTTCTTGTAGCGATCTTCACCCTTACTATTTTAACTTTTAACTATTTTTTTTCAAACGTGGATTTTAGTAAGTATCCATTTTACCCAAAAGTGTATCCTTGCACGGGGTGGCAAGTGCCTAAGTGCCTGCATATGATGCTGTAACGATAAATATGAGAAGGGAGAGAGTTGCTTGAAGAATAAGAGCCGCAAAACCATAAGAAACAAAAAGCCGCTCTATAGTGTAATTGACCCGGATATGAATGAATTAAGTATGATACATCGCGTGAAGCCACAGCCTGCGGAGAGGGAGACAGAAGCAAGACTTCATCAAGTTGCTTCTCCGCCTCCCCCAACCAAAGAGGAGCCGGAGCTACAGACTGTTGTCGAACCTGAAGTCGAGGCTTCGCATGAGACGGAGGTTGAATTTGCGGATGCAGAGGAGACTCAAGTGTCGATGGAGGAACCCCCAGAGCTAGAAGCAGAGCCGGAGCCAGAGCCAGAACCAGAACCTGATCCAATTGATGTGGAGGAAATTTTGAGCAATAAGAAGGCTCCGCATGTAAACAACGCTTTCATTTATACAGACGATTTGAGCGATCTCGCTGTAACGGGTGAGAAGATCGCTCCCGCTTCCATAGATTCCAGCAAGCTGAAGCAAGAGAGTATCCACACGGAATCTCTGGCGGATTATGCCGTTCAAACGATTAAGATAGCCGACGGTGCTGTGACTTCTTCGAAGATTGCCCCGGACTCCATTACGGTGGAACATCTGTCGGACGCATCGGTGGCAGGCAGTAAATTGCAAGATCGCTCCATCGGTGGTGAAAAACTTCGAGATGGCAGCATCACTCCAGAAAAGCTGGCTGATAAGATTATCAGCGGCGATCATATTGCGAATGGCTCCATTGAGAGCCGTCACTTCAAGCAATGGATCGTGTCTTCAGATATGCTTCAAGATCAGGCGGTTACCTCTGATAAAATTCGCAGTGGTACGATTCAATCGAACAATTTGGCTAATGAAGCTGTCGATAGCTCCAAGTTGGGCGATCAATCTGTGACCACTTCCAAACTGCGGGATGGGGCTGTGGATGCGGCTAAAATCCAAGCTGGCAGCATTGAGAGTGCACACCTGACCGAGCATGCCGTTCATGCAAGGCATCTGGCCCCCGGTTCGATTAATCGCAAGCAGCTATCCAATGGAATTGTGGGCAAGGAACAATTGGAGGAAGGTGTTGTCAGCGGGCGTCATCTGGAGTCGGAGGCAGTTACCAGTTCGCACATTCAGGCTGGAGCGATTGAAAGAAAGCATCTGAGTCCAGGCTCCATTGGGGAAGAGCAGCTTGGAACGGGCCAAGTAACAGCCCGCCACCTGGCGGATCGGAGTATTCAGTCCAATAAACTGGCAGATCAGTCTGTAGGCTCATTGCAAATTGTCGATCAATCCGTCACTTCATCCAAGATATCGGATCAGAGCATATTACCACACAAAATTGCCGATGAGGCGGTACTTACCAGACATATTGCTACAGCAGCCATACAAGGTCCACAAATTTCTCCAGAGGCAGTTTCTTCCTTGCATCTCCAGTCCGAAATCATTCGAAAGGATCATATTGCATCGGAGGCGGTTACGGAGCAACATTTGCATTCCGGGGCTGTGACGAGCGATAAATTAGGGAAGGGAGCAGTTCTGGAACACCATGTGGCGAATCAGGCTGTCAAGGAAAATCACATTGCTTCGAGCGCGATTAAGTCTGACAAAATCGCTGATGAAGCAGTGACAGAACCTAAAATTGGCACAGGGGCGGTAACCGGAAATAAGATTGCCTCTCAAGCCATTACACACGTACACATTGCAACGGGGGGAATTCGTGAAAACCACCTTGCCGACAACAGTGTGGGTGGAAAGGCATTGCAGGCTCAATCCGTCGATTCGACCCATCTGGCCCAGAGTTCTGTGCTGAGCAAACATCTTGGGGAAGACAGTGTTGGAACCTCGGCTTTGCAAGAACAGTCCGTTACCGCGGACATACTAGGTGAAGGCGCTGTTCAAACCGCGCATTTGGCCAGCGGAGCGGTGTACTCCCATCATTTGCAGGATCATGCTGTTACTTCGCTGAAACTATCGCCGGAGAGTGTGGCCACGGATAAAATCAATGATTTGGCGATTACGGCTCCTAAGTTAGCTGAGGGTAGTGTTACTTCCTCTAAGCTGTCTGCTCGTTCCGTGCAGCCGTGGCATATTACGGATAAAGCGGTGCAGAGTAACCATCTGGCTGTTGAAGCGGTGGAGGCGAATCATCTCGCTCCGGAATCCGTCACCTCTAATCATTTGCAATCTGCATCGGTCCAAACCAAACACCTCGCCCCCGACAGTGTATCCGGTCATGCGCTTCAGTCGGAAAGTGTCACCTCTGAGAAGCTAGCGGCCCGTGCTGTGCAGGCTCCCAATCTGGCGGAAAATAGCGTGGGTCCCGGACATTTGGCTGCGCAAGCCGTACACACTCGGCATTTGGCAGCAGGAGCAGTACAGGAGACGGAATTAGCCCAGAACGCTGTGAAGTCTGCACATCTTGCGCCCGAATCCATCCAATCGGAGCACTTGCAAAGCGGGGTCATTCAGGGAGAGCATATCGCATTGCAGGCTATAGCGACTCCGGCCTTACAGGATGAATCGGTCACCTCTGCCAAACTGTCGGAGGGAAGCGTAACTCCCACCAAACTGTCTGCCCATGCCGTGCAGTCCGGACATATTATGGATGAAGCTGTACAAAGCAACCATTTGGCTGTGGCGGCCGTGGATTCGGCACATCTGGCTGCAGGAGCGGTCACCTCGGTGCATCTACAGGCTTCCTCGGTGCTCACGAGACATTTGGCCCCGGATAGTGTGTCCGGTCGTGCGCTTCAAGCGGAAAGCGTCACCTCGGAAAAGCTGGCAGCGCGCTCGGTACAAGGAATGAACCTCGCGGAAGGAAGCATAGGCCCTTCACATCTTTCTGCGCAGTCGGTGCACACTCGGCATCTGGCAGCTGGAGCAGTACAGGATAGAGCACTGGCAGAGGGTGCAGTGAAGTCCGTGCACATCGCACCTGAATCTATCCAGCCACATCATCTGCAAATGGGAACCATTCAGGGAGAGCACATCTCATCACAGTCCATATCGACCGATGCTTTGCAGGATGAGTCCGTTACGTCCGACAAACTGGCGGATAAGGGCGTGACTGCCGCCAAGCTGTCTGCCCACTCGGTCCAGCCGTGGCACATTACAGACGAAGCGGTGCAAGCCAAACATTTGGCAGAAGAAGCCGTTCAGTCCAATCATCTGGCCCAGGAATCGGTCACCTCTGCCCATTTGCAGGCTTCAGCGGTGCTTGCGAGCCATCTGGCCCCGGATAGCGTATCCAGTAGTGCGCTTCAAGCAGAAAGCATCACCTCAGAAAAGCTGGCGGCACACTCGGTGCAAGCGACGAATCTCGCGGAAGGTAGCGTCGGCCCTCCACATCTGTCCACGCAAGCGATACACACCCGGCACTTGGCAACGGGTGCAGTACAGGACAGAGCGCTTGCAGAAGGGGCAGTGAAATCCGTGCATATCGCACCGGAGTCCATCCAGTCGCATCATCTGCAAACGGGAACCATTCAGGATGTGCATATCGCCTCACAGGCGATATCGACTGATGCTTTGCAGAATGAGTCCGTTACGTCCGACAAATTGGCAGATGAAGGCGTGACTGCCGCCAAACTGTCTGCCCACTCAGTCCAGTCGTGCCACATTACAGACGAAGCGGTGCAAGCCAATCATTTGGCAGAAGAGGCTGTCCAGTCCAACCATTTGGCCCGGGAATCCGTCAGCTCTGTCCATTTGCAGGCTTCGGCGGTGCTTGCGAGCCATCTGGCCTCGGATAGCGTATCCAGTAGTGCGCTTCAAACAGAAAGCGTCACCTCGGAAAAGCTGGCGACACACTCGGTGCGAGCGTTAAATCTCGCGGAAGGAAGCGTCGGCCCTTCACATCTGTCCACGCAGGCGATACACCCCCGGCATTTGGCACCCGGCGCAGTACAGGACAGAGCGCTGGCAGAAGGGGCAGTAAAGTCTGTGCATATCGCACCGGAGTCCATCCAGTCGCATCATCTGCAAACGGGGACCATTCAGGGTGTGCATATCGCCTCACAGGCGATATCGACCGATGCTTTGCAGGATGAGTCCGTTACGTCCGACAAATTGGCGGATAAGGGCGTGACTGCCGCCAAGCTGTCTGCCCACTCGGTCCAGCCGTGGCACATTACAGACGAAGCGGTGCAAGCCAATCATTTGGCAGAAGAGTCCATCCAGTCGAACCATTTGGCCCCGGAATCTGTCACCTCTAATCATTTACAGGCTTCCTCGGTGTTTGCGAGACATCTGGCCCAGGACAGTGTGTCAGGTCGTGCGCTTCAAGCAGAAAGCATCACCTCGGAAAAGCTGGCGGCACGCTCGGTGCAAGCGACGAATCTCGCGGAAGGAAGCGTCGGTCCTTCACAGTTGTCTGAGCATGCCGTACACCCCCGGCATTTGGCACCTGGCGCAGTACAGGACAGGGCGCTGGCAGAGGGGGTAGTGAAGTCCGTGCATATCGCACCGGAGTCCATCCAGTCCCATCATTTGCAAATGGGAAGTATTCAGGGTGTGCATATCGCCTCACAGGCGATATCGACCGATGCTTTGCAGAATGAATCTGTTACGTCCGACAAATTGGCGGATGAGAGCGTGACTGCCGCCAAGCTGTCTGCCCACTCGGTCCAGCCGTGGCACATTACAGACGAAGCGGTGCAAGCCAATCATTTGGCAGAAGAGGCCATCCAGTCGAACCATTTGGCCCCGGAATCCGTCACCTCTGATCATTTACAGGCTTCCTCGGTGTTTGCGAGACATCTGGCCGTTGACAGTGTGTCAGGTCGTGCGCTTCAAGCAGAAAGCATCACCTCGGAAAAGCTGGCGGCACGCTCGGTGCAAGCGACGAATCTCGCGGAAGGAAGCGTCGGTCCTTCACAGTTGTCTGAGCATGCCGTACACCCCCGGCATTTGGCACCTGGCGCAGTACAGGACAGGGCGCTGGCAGAGGGGGCAGTGAAGTCCGTGCATATCGCACCAGAGTCCATTCAGCCGCACCATCTACACCTTGGAACCATTCAGGGTGTGCATATCGCATCCCAAGCAATATCAACTGATGCTTTGCAGGATGAGTCGGTTACGTCCGGCAAACTGGCGGATGATGGCGTGACTGCTGCCAAAATATCTCCTCATTCTGTCCAGCCGTGGCATATTACGGACGAAGCGGTGCAAGCCAATCATTTGGCAGAAGAGGCCGTCCAGTCGAGCCATCTGGCTCCTGAATCCGTCACCTCTGATCATTTGCAGGCTTCGGCAGTGATGACCCGGCATATTGCGCCCGGGAGTGTATCGGTTCACGCGCTCCAGGCAGGCAGCGTGAACGCTGAGAAGCTTGCGCTTCGGGCGGTGCGTGCTTCGAATCTGGCAGAAGCCAGCGTAAACTCCGTCCATTTGACGGAGCATGCCGTACACGCTCAGCATTTGGCCGACGGGGCGATCCAAGGGTCCGCACTGGCAGAGGGCGTGGTGCAGTCCAGGCATATCGCGCTGGATTCAGTCCAGTCGGAGCATCTGCAAGCAGGGGCTATTCAGCCACAGCATGTAGGCTGGCAGGCGGTGGCTGAGGATGCTATACAGGAAGGAGCGGTGACGTCCAGCAAGCTGGCAGATGGAACGGTACAGTCTCGCCATGTGGCTGAGGAGGCTATTGAAAGCCACCACATTGGAGAGGAAGTTATTGATTCGCATCACCTAAAACCGGGCTCGGTGACACTGGCTCAGCTGTCCACAGATATTCATCTCTCGGGACTTTTGCCGGAGGAAGGTGTCAGTGGCGACAGACTTCAGGCAAACAGTGTATCTCGCAGCCATCTGCAAGCTCAGACCGTCGACAGCGAGGTGCTGAGCCCGGAAGCTGTGGGACCAGAGCATCTGCAGGCCGCTTCGGTACAAAGCCATCATGTGGCAGAGCGGAGCATTGAAGGTCATCATCTGGTGGAAGGCTCGGTAGGCTCACGTGAGCTGGAGCTGAACGCAGTGAAGCCGGAGCATTTGAGCATCACTCCGGTCCGTACTTGTGCGAATCAGCCCGCATTGCAGCAGTTCGGCAGAGCGCCGTTTCTTTTGAAGGGCAGTGAAGGAGAGACAGAAGTAACCATTGTATTCGGGGAGCCTTTTGTAAACCCGGACTACACGTTGGTAGCGATGACGAACCACCCTCTCTTTCATGCGACGCTGAAATCCCAGACGCCGCATGGAGCAGTGATCGTCGTAACCAAGTGGAACGAAACCGCGCATAACTACGGTATTATTTCCTGGATCGCCATTGGTTAGTGAAGATGGTTATTGTAAAACTCATAGCGTGCAGACTCATGTATTTTCTAAATACAGGGCTGCACGCTTTTTCATATACTTTTCACACATTTGCTCCACAATTATCCCGAATTCTCCTGATAAGCTAAAGATACTTTAAAGGAGAGGTGATTCAATCATGAAAAAATGGACTAAAAATGCAGCAGCCGTATTGACCGTAGTAAGTGTACTGGGAGGAGCAAGCAGCGCATTCGCCGCTACAGCAACAACGACTCCAGCGAGCACTGCACCAGCAATTAAAGCTCCTGCGGTTACAACTCCGGCTACCAAAACACCGGCAAAAGCACCTGTGACGAAAACACCTGTGGTGAAAGCACCCGTTAAAAAAGCTACAACAGCTCATAAAACAACAACCAAAGCGAAGAAAGCCCCTGCCAAAAAATCCGTTGCGAAAAAAGTGGCAAGCCACAAAACAAAAGCAGTGAAAGTGCAGTACCGTACAGTTAAACATCATGCAAAAAAACATAATGTTGTTAAACACAAAGCAACAACTCATAAAACTCGTGCACATCATGTCGTAGCTAAAAAAGTGACCCACAAAGCTCCAGTTAAAAAAGCAGTCCCAGCCAAAATAGCTTCAAAAACAGTCAAAACAGCTCCAAAAACAGTAACAACCAAGAAATAAGATTGATATGCAGTTAGCATTCAGCTCGCCTGGCATATATAGCAGCGATTCATGATAAGAAAGACGGGACCGGGAACGGTATACCCGTCTTTTGTCTATTCTGCTGGGCTTCTGTTAAGCTTAAAGAGAGGATGGAAGCATCCAGAACAACGGCAAGGGGTTAAGGTCATGACAAAAATAGTAGTAGTGGATGACGATGTGTTCATTCTGCAATTAATATCTGAATATTTGAAAAAAGAATCCTACGAGGTCACTTCCTTTTCCAGTGGTAAAACACTGGTAGAGCATATCCGTACGAACCGTCCGGATTGTCTCGTTCTTGATATTATGATGCCTGGCATTGATGGACTTTCTCTATTGACTCAGCTTCGCGAGTTTACGGAAATGCCGATCATTATGATCTCTGCCCGTGGAGAAGAAAACGACCGTATTCACGGGCTGGAGCTGGGATGCAGCGATTTTTTGACCAAGCCCTTTAATCCAAGGGAGTTGGTAGGAAGGGTCAAAGCGATGCTGCGACTGAGCAAGGCCGGAATGTCTGCATCAGACGATAGGCAAGCGGCAGAAAGCGCAGATATATGCCATGCGGGCAATCTGTGTATTTTTGCTGACTTTCGTAAAGTCACAGTGGACGGACAAGAGCTAAATTTGACCTCACGTGAATTCGACCTGCTGTTGTTTCTTGCGAATCATCTGGAAAGACCTTTCGGCAGGGAACATCTGATTCAGCAGGTGTGGAGCTATGATTTTATAGGTGATGTGAGAGTCGTGGATGATCTGGTCAAACGGATTCGTAAAAAGTTAGCTGAGTACCACTCTACGCTCGTCATTAACACCGTATGGGGCTTCGGATATAAAGCAACAGTTCAGGAGTTGTAGCCATGCGTACGATGAGAGCTAAAATACTGCTTTCCCTAACCATCGCCATGCTTATTACCGTCTGTATTACGGTGGTCTTATTCATCAGGCTTATCGACGACATTCTGGTGAATCAGGCCAAATCCAAGCTTCATGAGCAGGCACGCAAAGCCGTCCATATTATGAGTGACGGAGGCTTTGATCGACTGGATAATGCTGAATTTAACTATGTTATCAAGGGCGTGCTTTTATCTGCCGATTACTTTATTTTAAGCACGGATAACCGCATCATCGACTCAAGCGTCTCTGGAATGGAAGGCAAAAAGATCGAGCGTTTGCTTTTGATCCGACAAGGATTTTTTGCATCGGTTCATCCGTCTGCCCAGGATCTGACCGCTACACATGAAGGGGTGGCTGTGCTTCAAGGTAAAAAGGTACTGTTTACGAATGAAGAATTGCCCGGACAACCTTTTCGTATTTTTGTATACTCACCCTTATCTTCTTTGCGAGCACTGTATGTACCGTTAATGAGAACCACATTACTATCTATCATCGCGGGTTTTTTGGTGATTCTCGTCATTGGTCTGATGGTTGTCTCACGTCTGGTGCGTCCGCTCAAACGATTGATGGAGGCGGTAGGCAACTATGAGCCGAATCAGCCGCAGGATAGTGATTTTCCGCAGGCGGATAAAAGTGAGATTGGCGAGCTGATCAGCACCTTTCATTCCATGTCCGCCCGTATTCAGCACCACCACCACGGTCAAATTGAATTTCTGCAAAATGTATCTCACGAGCTAAGGACACCGTTAATGTCCATTCAAGGCTATGTATATGCCATTCAGGATCAAGTGGTATCCCAGGACGAGGGGCTGAGTATCATCAAAGTGCAGTCCCAGCGGTTAATTGATATGGTGGAAAAGCTGCTGCAGCTATCGAGGCTTGAGGCGCTGAATGAAGAATGGCCTGTCTCTCTGGTTGATCTTAGAAGCATGGCGGAGGATGCTGTTCATCTATTGATGCCAGTGGCTGCTGAACGTTCTATCTCGCTTCGAGTGGAGGGAGAGGGCCTGCATGTGGCCGTTCCGGCCGAGCAATTGTTCCGTATGATATTGAATTTGTTGCAAAATGCAGTTCGGCACACCTCTACGGAGGTTGTCATTCATTTGGAGACAGGGACAACACCGGAGGTTGTATGGGTTATGCACGTGGATGATGATGGGGAAGGGCTGACCGAACAAGAGGCAGCCGAGGTATTTGGAAGATTCTATGCGGGCTCGAATGGTGCCACAGGTCTTGGATTGGCTATTTGTCGTCAAATTGCTACCCGATTGAATGGAGAACTACTCTGCACACGTTCGCCATTGGGTGGAGCACGCTTCAGCTACATCCAGCGCATGTTATAAATGAGTACAGAAATGGTTAAAAATGATCGTTTTTTCGGACAAACATTCCATTTATGTAACATGATATGAGAGGTTTTTGATGATATTTTAGATATAGCTTGACTGGTAGGTACTAAACTGAGTAAAATTAATCGTATATACCTTGACTCATGGACGTCGTTTTTTTAGATAGTGGTCAATAATAGTGATGAATAATAAATGAAAGAGTGATGAGATGAACCGCCTTTTGGAAGTGAAGGACTTAACGATATCTTTCAAGACCCGCCAGGGACTAGTGCAGGCCATTCGTGGCGTAAACTTTCATGTCAATAAAGGAGAGACGCTGGCGATTGTGGGTGAATCCGGCTCAGGCAAAAGCGTAACCTCACAAGCTGTTATGAAGTTGATTCCGACCCCTCCAGGCATTTATCAAAAGGGTCAAATTATGTTTGACGGACAAGAGCTGATTAATAAAACGGAAAAGCAGATGCAAAAAATTCGTGGTAAGGAAATTGGCCTGATTTCTCAAGACCCAATGACTTCGCTTAACCCGACGATGAAAGTGGGCAAGCAGATCACGGAAGTGCTTTTCAAGCATGAAAAAATATCCAAGGATGCTGCTCGCAAGCGGGGTATTGAGTTGCTGAATCTGGTAGGTATTCCACATCCTGAACAGCGTTTTAACCAATATCCGCATGAATTTAGTGGCGGTATGCGTCAACGTGTCGTTATTGCGATGGCATTGGCTGCTAATCCGAAACTTCTGATTGCCGATGAGCCGACGACTGCGTTGGACGTAACGATTCAAGCTCAAATTTTGGAGCTGATGAAGGATCTTCAGAAAAAGATCGATACTTCCATCATCTTTATTACTCATGACCTCGGTGTTGTGGCGAAGATGGCTGATCGCGTTGCCGTTATGTACGCAGGACAAATCGTGGAAACAGGTACGGTTAATGAAATTTTCTACAACCCGAAACATCCATATACATGGGGCCTTCTCGCTTCTATGCCAAGTTTGGACAGCCATGGTCAGAAGCTGGCAGCTATCCCGGGAACACCTCCAGATCTGCTTCACCCACCTGTAGGGGATGCTTTTGCAGCCCGTAGTTCTTATGCTATGAAAATCGACTTTGAGAAAGAGCCTCCACTCTTTCAATTATCCGATACGCATTTTGTGAAATCATGGTTGCTGCATCCAGATGCGCCTGCGGTTGAGCCACCAGAAGCGGTTAAGGCTAAACTTCGCAAGCTGGATAACGCATTTGAAAAGCCGGTTTTGGTAGAACAATACGGCAGTTAAGACGTGTTATAATTTGTAATTAAACAAATGAAAAATAAAAAAAAGGGCTGTTCTCTCCGTGTGGAATCATTCTACGGAGGAAACAGCCTTTTTGGTATAAAATCGCAGGTTGTATGCGCCTGTGGTTATTTGTGTTAGCGGGCAGTGTTTACAGCTTACCGGAGCCGGCTTGGGAAGTGACTTCTGCCTTCACACTGGCGGATGGGGAAATTTTATCATTCAGCGATGGTTTCCAGCCTACAGAGGAGCTAAGACCCGCGCTGGAGCCTGCATTAACAGCTTGTCCATTCAGGATTGTGCCCGTATCTGACAGGGCAGTTCCTCCAAAGACAGTCACGATTTTAGCTGCAGATAAACCGGCAACGTCAATGACATTGTTTTCGGCGAAGATTTTGGAGGATTTACCTGCGCCCCATATATACAGTGAAGGATATTCGGAGCGTTTTACATCACCTGTATAGTAATTGTTGTACAGATGGACTTGTCCATACCGTACGCGTGGTGTGCGTTGTACCGTGTTTTCATAATAATTGTGATGCAGGGTTACACGTAAAGTCCCTTCATCTGCTGTTTTACTGTCGCTGTTGCCAATAATTGATGATTTATCATGATCGTAAAAATGATTGTAAGACACTGTAACCAGATCGCCTTGGTTAATCACATCGAGAAGTCCATCATGATGCTGGTATTCTTGGCCGTAAAAGGTGCCATTTTGGCTATCGGGGTGAGACCCATCATTGAAGGTATTGTGGTCTACCCATACATGTGTGGCGCCGTTAACTGTAATGCTGTCATATTCCGAATTCCAATTGCCTGTACTGCCGTCCGTTGGGTCCCATTGAGGAAAATAATCGTAGGCATCCTGGAATTCGATATTACGGATAATAACGTTGTCTGTCCCTTTTTTTAGTTGGAAGTTTGCGCCATTAATGACCGCGTCGCTTCCCAGACCGACAATCGTAGTATTGGACGGAATTTCAATGACGACACGACTGGCCTGATTTTTTTGTGAAGCCTCACGTGCCTTTTCCAATGTGCCAGACGGGGCCTTTTTACCCCATGTGGACGGGTCATACGCTTTGAGGTAGGCGTCAAACTCATATTTAGAGTCCTTGTAGTCGTTCAATCCTAACGGTTTATTATTGTCATCGACGTTGGCATTGATCGTGCCTTTGACATAAATAATTTTAGGTGTTGTGTTGCTGCTTTTGCCTAAGGCATCGACAAGTTGTTTGCGATTCGTTACGGTAAAAATATTGGAAGAAGAGGCTGCAGCTCCGCCCGTTGTGCCTGTAGAAAAGGCTGCCCATCCGTTTTTGCTGCCAAGCGTTTCTTTACCAATATCGCTGGCTGCATGAGCAGGTGCACCAAGAGGGGACAGGGTAGTGAACAGCAGAGCTGCCGCGATTCCGAGTGAAAATCTCTTTTTCATAAAATACCTCCGTATATTGGATTAATGGAGTAGACGAACGAAGGGAGTCCCGGGTGCTCCTGTGGTTTCTACATTTTCTATCATACTTTGTGTTCCAGTATTTGTTAATATAATAAAAGTTACATACTAAAATTTTTGTCGAATTTTTTATATAATTCAATAGCCCCCTTCTTTTTCCAATCAAGACGTATATGTAATAATGAAAACGTTAACAATCACACAGAATAGGAAATGTATATATGAATATATGGAATTGTTTTTATGTTTTTATCAGAATGTTAACGATTTCATTCTAAAAGGAGGGATATCCAATGTTAAGAAATCGCTCATTTTATCGTAGACGGGATGGCAGCTTCTTCGTCCATACCGTCGCACAAAATAGATTTCTGTCTATATTAGAATAGCAGATCGATTTATAGATTTTTGAAGAATCCTCAGGTAAAATGGCTTGTAATAAAGCTGAGGAGGAATGGGCATCATGGCAGAGCATTTAGCAGATATCTTGAAGTTGTTGAAGCAAAAAGAGTGGGTGGATTTGTCCCACGCTTTTTATCCTGAAATCCCTCATTTTCCAGTATTCGATAATGTTCAGGTGGATACCCTATTTACCCACGATGATGGCTTTTTTGTAAAACAATACTGCTTTCCCGGTCAGTATGGGACTCATATTGACGCACCCGTTCATTTTGTGAAGGGCAAACGGTACTTGCATGAACTTTCGTTGAAGGAGCTGGTTTTGCCGCTAGTTGTCATTGACCGTTCAGCAGCCGTTGCAGCCAATTCTGACTATGAACTTACGGTTGCGGATATTTTGGACTTTGAGAAAGAGCATGGACGCATTGCTGATCAGTCCTTTGTCGCTTTTCGCAGTGATTGGAGCAAACGTTGGCCTGATTCAGATGCCTTCTCGAACAAGGACGACGCCGGAGATGCACACTGTCCGGGCTGGTCGCTGGAGGCGCTACGCTTTTTGGTAGAAGAACGGAATGTGGCTGCCATTGGACATGAAACACTAGATACCGATTCCTCTGTAGCTTATCGCAAAGCTGGCAAGCTGGTAGGGGAATATTACATATTGGAGCAGGATCGGTATCAAGTTGAGGTGCTGACGAATTTGGACAAGCTGCCCCCGACGGGCGCGGTCATATATAATATCGTTCCCAGCATTCAAGATTCCCCCGGATTTCCGGTGCGTTCCTTTGCTATTTTACCTTAACCATACAGTACCCAGTCATTTGAAAACGATTATATAATCATCTTGAACTTAAAAGACCGATTCAGATATTGACATCTGAATCGGTCTTTTCTAGCTTATACGGGGTAATGTACAGCGGGCTTGAATGTTCAATCCGTCAGACTTAAAATGTGAAACGTCTCAACTGGTAATAGTAATGGTAGGAGCAGAGATGGTAGGCTGGGTTGAGATGGTAGAGGCTGTGCCGCTAAAATTTGATATTTCGATAATAACTGGGACACCTACTGAAATATCAGTGGAGTCAATGACCAGACTTGCTGTGCTTAGGGTGAATAAGGAGCTTTGCTGAACAAGTCCATTAACAGAATAATTAGAAGTATCAGTAGCCGTTAATGTCGGTAAATTAACAACCGGAGCATTGGCGTCATCTACAAAGCTTGCAGCAGGAATGGTTGTTTCTGTTGCTCCGATCATCCCGGCTGTAATCGTTGCGAAAAAACGAGTGGTGGTTGGGGTTACGGTCGTGGTTATAGCACCACCTGTTGACACTGGAGCAGTAGCCACTGCTGTGAACACAGGTTTTACGATTGGCATAGTTCTCATCTCCTTTCTTTACTGGTAATGAGCCATTCGCTGGCTCTTAATCAATAAATGATTTTTCAACCTATTCGGAAACGGCATATTAACCTTTCTATTAATAATAGGGTAAATAAAGAAGGCCCTATTTTGCTACAAATATAGATGGAAGCGAATACTTGGAATAGGCATGCTACAGATGCCTAAAACCCTAAAGGGGGATGTGCATACAATACATAAATAAGCATGTGAGAAGGAGGTGTATACGGCTGGTATGAGGAGACGCGATTCATCACTAAGAAGGCTAGGAAAGAGAACCGTACATTGCAAGATCAACAAATGTAAAAAGTGTAAAACAAGTTATTCATTCAAAGATAAAACAAAAACGGGGTTCCATGCCAAAAAGCATCCAAAGCTAATCATGCAACGGCGGTGTAGAAATACTCCTAGCAAGCGGAGAAGGGGCATGAGCAAGACGGGAAAGCGAGCTGCACCGGGTTCGGCAGGAGCACAAGGCATTCCCGGTTTGACAGGGGTACAAGGTATTCCAGGTTTAGCAGGAGCCCAAGGCATCCCGGGAACTGCGGGAACACCGGGAGTCCAAGGAATACCAGGAATACAGGGTCCAGCAGGAACACGGGGAGCGCCAGGAGTGCCAGGTCCGGCTGGAGTCCAAGGTAGTTCAGGTGCAACAGGTGCACCTGGCCCTACTGGAGCACAGGGCATAGCGGGCCCTACTGGAGCCCAAGGTATAACAGGCCCAACCGGTCCGGCAGCTGACATTTCAAATATTGAAATTATACCCATAGCTGAGCGGTATTTTTATTTTGCACCTGCTACAATTGAATCTTCAATCACGATTATGGCGGATCAATTTTCTGTAGATGGTGTACAGGAGGCCTTTCAGCGTTTTAATGTCGGAAGCAACAGTTATGCCAATCTATACATTAATGGAATGATACAAGAAAGCACATTGTATAGCTTAACACCTTCATCGCTGACGATTCGCCTTAACGAAGGAGAGGCAATTCTCTCCGGCACACCTATTATTGTGGAAATTGTCCAATTTAGTGTGCGATCCAGTGGATGATACTGTTTGCGGTGAGGCAACCCGGAGGCAGATATAGCTGTTTCTTGGGGCAACGGAGCCTTTGCGTCCGACATGCCAAAGCTGTAGACCATCTTTGGAGCCTTGGTCATGGATGGCTTGCACGACTTTTTGCAGCGGGGAAATGTGCTCGTCGCTCCATATGCCAAGACTGCCTGAGTCTTTTCCCTGCTGGGTGACTGCATGCACCTCAGCATAATGAGTCCCACCTGTCCTAGCCCCCGAGCGCCATAATGCAGCGTATGCCAATCGGTTGCTTTTCCGTCTTCTGCAGCTGAGACGGTACCCATTGGAGACATCATAACCCGGTTTTTTAGCTCTACATCGCGTATTTGAAGGGGTTGAAACAGTAAGCTCATTGGGTTCACTCCTCTTTATTTACGGTTCAGAACACCCGATTTTATTCGGTTACATATCTATTTTATATGAATAAAATGTGGTGATAAACGTATTATTTAAGGTGTTCATGATCATTTGTTTTCAAAAACATGGCATTTTAGGTTGGATTCAATATATTTTAAATGGAGGTATGAAGACCGAATGAGCCTGCATAAATATAATTTGCATTTTAGTTAGTTATCGCTTACTATAAGCTTATGAATAAGAAAACACATGTAGACAGCAAAAAGAAAGATATTCTGCAGGCAGCAATGTGCTTATTTGCAACCAAAGGAATTGACGGGATTTCGGTCAAAGAAATTGGAGAGGCTGCTGGTGTGACGGATGCCGCGATTTATAAGCATTTTAAGAGTAAAGATGCGATGGCCTTGGAAGTATTCGGGCAGTATTGTAATAGCTACACCACATTAATTGACTTCTATCGCAAGCAGAGTGGGAATTTCGTTAGTCGTTTCCATCAACTGGTGGATGAAGTGCTGAATATGCATGATGAGGACCAGTATGGTTTGCTTCTACTATCACAGCATCATGAGCTGTATGTTGAAGCAAGCCAGAGCCAGAATGTGCGTCAGCCGCTGGAGGCGTTGACTGAATTCATCGAACAGGGGATTCAACAAGGTGAACTGCCGAAGCAGGATGCTCTGCTATCCGGTGTGCTCATCATTGGAGCCATTACACGCTTGTCCGTGTCCAGCCTGGAAGGTGAACTTCCACAGCAGTTGGTTCCATTTGCAGCAGAGGTCAAACAACGTTTAACTGCTTTATTAAGTAAAGGTCAGTAGTGACCTTTTCTTTTTAAATATAAAGTTAGTGTCTTCTAACTAAAATCATAATATGAAGGTAGGAAGTGGTTTATATGTCTAAAAAAATATTGGTGATTCAAGGGAATCCGGTCGCTGGCAGTTATGGGGAAGCGCTGGCTCAATCCTATGTAAAAGGAGCGAAGGCTGCAGGGGCAGAGGTTCGTTTGTTGCAGCTATCCGCGTTGGACTTTAATCCAAATCTATTAGGTGGATATCGTAATAAATTACCGCTGGAACCTGATTTGATCCAAGCACAGGAGTCGATTAAATGGGCAGAACATCTCGTTTTTGTCTTTCCGATCTGGTGGGGCAGCTTGCCTGCATTAATGAAAGGATTCATTGACCGTACCTTTATGCCGGGATTTGCGTTTAAGTATCAAAAAGGAAAACCCTTGCCTGACAAGCTTCTAAAAGGAAGAACGGCCCGCCTCATTACAACGATGGACGGTCCGCATTGGTATTACCGATTTTTCCAGGGACAGCCTGGACATCGGATGATGAAGGATTCAACGCTGCATCTATGTGGTGTCAAACCGGTGCATTCTACTGCGATTGATCTCATGAATAAATTATCGGATCAGCAGCGCAACGATTGGCTGAGCAAGGTGGAGCAGCTGGGGCGAAACATGAGCTAGGTTTTCACCTGCCTGCCCCAAATTCATTGGCCTACAGGTAAATCATGGTGGTATCTGATCATAATTGACCTGCGAAAAGGAAAAAGACCACAATGGGAGCAACTGGCTCGCATTGTGGTGTTCGGAATAGCTCATGTTTGCAATCAACGTTATATAAATATCGATGCAACGATTAAAATAAATCCGATCGCTAGACCGGCAGGGCCCCAATAATGCATAGGGATAAAAAACAGACTGTGTTGGGTTCCCATTCGATAGCGTTGCCCAGTTTCCATATCAACTAGCACTTTGTCCGAGTCGGCGTTAAGCGCTTTTCCCAAGTACCAGATAATAACCCCCGACACAATGAACACAAAAGCCATTGGTAGCCGGGAATCTATGGAGTCAAGCCCTAGAGCGGATACTAAACTCCCAACTATAAAAAATAAAATCCCTGGAACAACGATGTTTAAAATACCAAAACCCTTCCAAACAATCACATGAAATCTTCCTTCCTGAGTTCAAATCCAACATATGTATTTATCGGTTAAAAGAGAGATTTAGTTTACAAAATGACCCATACAATGGGGAATTTACAATGTATAAAACTGGATAGAAGGCGTCAAGAAGGGGAGGAAAGCATGTACACACGTGGAGTATAATCCTGGAGGTTTGCAGGTACCACAAAAAAAGCCGTTTCTCCACATCTTCATAGCCCAGCATAATCTGGCCTGAAGGAGGAAAATCGGCTTTTTCAATAAGTGAAGTGAAGCCCTGTGCCTATTCGGCGGTTGCTTTCGCTTGTTCCGCTACAAAAATAACAGGTTTCATAATCCGGCTCAGCATATCCTGCTTCGGACGATTCCAGGTAACCCAGTCATCCAGTAGCAGACCGCCTGTGTCGCCGCTATTCGGATTCAGGGACCAGTACGTAAAGTACAGGTTGTTGGCACCAATATAGTCTACGAGTGCATTTTGCCATTTCCCCTCAGTAGTAGACAAATCAACGTTACGACCGCCGAATTCACCGACCAGTACCGGAGCTATGTTTTGCTTGCTGATGTAGCCCCAGGTTTGATCCCAGATCGCTGGCAGGTTGGACGGGAAGGCCGGGTCGTTGAACCATGGCTGCGAAGACACACCAGGGCCGTAATCATGTGGAGAATATACGACACGATTCGGTACGTCCAGAACGACAGGATAGTTGGCTACACCTGTCAGGTTGCCACCCCACCAGTATTGGCTATTGTTGCCTTGTACATTGTGGTCTACACCTTCTACGAGAATCAGCCAATTCGGATTCACGGACAGAATCGCATTCCCTGCACGTTGTGCCGCCAGACGCCAGTCTGTGGAGGCATTGCCTGTACCCCAGCTTGCTTGCCCGTGTGGCTCGTTGTGCAAATCCGCACCAATGACGGTGGGGTTGTTTTTATAACGGTCAGCTAACATTTTCCAGTCACTAATCCAGCGAGACTCAGGATACTGGGATGTGTACCACAGCTCGGATTGCCCACCTGAGCCTGGACGGTGACGGTCAAGGATAATCTGAATACCGCGTTGTCCAGCTTTTTCGATCAGCTTGTCCATAATTTGAATCGGAGTTAATCCGACAAGATCAGGGTTTTTGTGGTAATCAATACTGTCTGGACGGGAACTGGAATCGAATAACTGATTGCTGTAAGGCAGACGAATCAGATTGTAGCCTTCTTTCTTCACCTGATCTAGCATGTCGTCCATTGAGCGGCTCCACAGTCCATGCAAGGTGTAATTAGGAGTTTCCAGACCGAACCAGTTCAGGCCGTTAAATGCCGCTTCTTTCCCTGATTCGTCTACAATCTTGTTTCCTTGGGTGTGATAATATCCTTTCACACTGGCTGCATCTGCTGAAGCGGGAGTATAGCCATACAGTGTGAAGCCCATAACGAGGGAGGTAATGACGAAAAATGTTTTTTTCAGTCCTTTTTTCTTCATAATTCTGCTTCCTCCTTTATTTAAAAGAAATTGTAACCAATTACATTCTCATTTTATGTTCAAATCTTCCATCAAACAAGTTCATAAAATTCGTATATTTCTAAGATTTCGTTCGAATTCAATAGATTCGTAACAACGTATGGTTAAGCTAAGTGTCCAGCTTTTGTGGGAGCGGTTGTTTAGGGGCTGGAGGACACGCTCTAACTCCTCATTTATTATATTTTCCTGCTGTAAAAGAAGGTATATAATAAAGTGAAATTCACTTTACATACAAGTTGCAGAATATATATATTTGAAAATTAACACGCCTTACATGCAGAAAAGGAAAGGAAAGGAGGGTAATTATGGTAACAACGATGAAGGAAGTTGCAGAACGTGCCGGTGTGTCGAAGAGTACAGTTTCGCAGTTTCTACAAAAGAGATACAACTATATGAGTGAAAACACCAAGAAGAAGATCGAGCAAGCGATTGAGGATCTCAGTTATATACCTAATGAGGTGGCACGTAGTCTCAAGCAGAAGAAGACCTTTATTGTGGGGGTTATTTCTTCAACCATTTTATCGAGATTTACAACAGAAGTCGTGCGTGCAATTGAAGATGAATGCCAACTGGAAAATGTCCAGGTCATTGTCTGCAATACCGATGATGATTCGCTCAAAGAGAAAAAGTATGTTCAGTCGATGATTGCTCGGCAAGTGGATGGACTTATTATTTTCCCGACGGAAGAGAACAAGAAATTATATGTTTCCCTTGTCAAAAATGGCTATCCTTTCGTGTTTGTGGACCGAAAAATCGATGAAATCAGCGTAGACACAGTGCTGTTGAATAATGAAAAGGCCAGCGAGCTTGCGGTTGAAGCACTCATTGAGCATGGTCATAACAACATTGGGATCATCACGTTCCCCTTAGGCAAAAAAGCGATCACTACACGAAGTGAGCGGCTGTCAGGTTATCGAAATACGTTGGGCAAACATGGCATATCAGTGAATGAAAACTATATCAAAAGCGGCAGGTTGGATGAAATGCCTAATCTGATTAGACAACTATTCCATATGGAGCATCCGCCCACCGCAATCATTGCTACGAATGACATGATTTTGGAGCAGGTGCTGATTTATGCAAAAAATAATCATCTGGCCATACCTAATGACTTTTCCTTGATTGGCATAGATGATGTATCCTTTGCATCTTTTTATAATCCGCCGATCACCACCGTTTCCCAGCCGAGTTTTGAAATGGGGAAAAGAAGTGCGAGGCTACTGCTGGAGAAAATTGATCAAAAAGAACAGGATCATGAGGAGCTGTCAGAAATCATACGAATGAATCCGGTCATTAACCACAGAGAATCTGTCCAAAAACTGAACTGAATGATTTGATTAAGTCCTTTTCATCTTTTTGAAAACGTTTTTATAAATTCTATTGTAAAAAGAAAATAAAGAGCTATAATGATCTTATGATTCGAGTCATGAATACCCTTTCATTTATGTATGTCCTGATTTTAGTGATGATTGCGATTGAAGAGAGGGGAGGAGTGAAGCTTAAACGAATAATGTATGGAGTAAGTTGTGAATTGATTCACAAAAAATGATTCTGCTTCTTTTTACATTCCCGAGAGGGAAATTTTTTTCGAGTATTACTAAATCGATTTAGTAAGAATGGAAAATAAATAAAAGAAAGTCGGAGATCACTATGGAAATGTTTATGAGCATTATCAGGGAGCCATCCATCATTATCGCGATTGTGACTTTACTCGGCCTTATATTCCAGAGGAAGAAAGTATCAGAGATCATTACGGGAACTACCCTTTCTTTTATGGGCTTCACCATGATCAAGGTCGGCGGCGGAATTTTAGGTGGCGTTCTCACTAACTTCAGCCAAATTTTTTCTTATGCGTTCAACCTTAAAGGTGTCGTACCAAGCAATGAAGCCATTATGGCACTGACCATTGATCAGATCGGGGCGGATGCTGCGCTCATTTTGCTCTTTTCCATGATCCTTAACATCGTGCTTGCACGCCTGACCAAGTTCAAGTACATTTATTTGTCTCTTCACTTGATTTTGTTTATGAGCTTTGCCGCTACAGCCGTTATGAAAGGGCTGGGTCTCAGTTCGCTAACTACGATCATCGTCGGTTCTTTGGTAATTGGGAGCTATATGGCGGTGTTTCCTTACCTACTCCGGAATGCCAGCAAAAACATTATTAAATCGGATGAATATACGATTGCTCATGCTTCCATGACCTCTTACATTCTAGGTACCTATTTAGGGAAAGTTTTTGGCAACCGTGAAAATGACACCGAAAATGTGAAAATTAATGACCGCATCAGTTTTTTGCGCGACCCCAATGTTGCAACGACCTTGACGATGCTTGTGCTTTTACTGGTATCTGGACTGGTTGCTGGTTCTGATTATGTCAGCAAATTATCGGATGGCAAAGAATATATCGTCTTCATCCTCGAACAGTCAGCTATTTTTGCTGGCGGCTTGTATATCGCAAAAGCAGGTGTTAAGCTGTTCACAACTGAAATTGTACCCGCTTTCAAAGGTTTCTCCCAAGTGTTCGCACCTGGAGCAATCCCTGGTGTGGATGTTCTGGTACTGTTCGACAAATCACCCAATTCCGCGTTGGTAGGCTTCTTGGTTAGCTTCTTCACAGGCGTTGCCTGCGTCTTTCTTTTCCCGTTTATCGGATTGCCTGTCATTGTGCCAGGGATCATGGCCTGCTTCCTCGCTGGTGGTGCAGCCGCGATATTCGGCAATTCCAGCGGTGGTTTCAGAGGGGCTGTTATTTCCAGTTGTCTTAATGGATTCTTGCTCTGTCTGCTGCCGGCTCTCACCTTGCCGCTCTTTTCTTTTTTGGGCGCCGAAGGGGTAACGTTCGCCGATCCCGACTTTACTACTCTTTCTGGTGTACTTTGGCTTATTTTTCGCTGGTTTTAAACTAAATCGATTTATGAATTTTTTCAAAATAACTTATCTAAATTATTTGCGCCTTAAAAAGAGGAGGAATTATCCATGTTTTTTAACGATCAAGATATTCAAATTGATATCGTTGACAGTAATACCACCCGGAAAGTGCTGGCCCACAGTGACCAGCTTATGTATGTCAAAGTGATGTTTGCTAAAGCTCAAACAGGGGAGATCCTGTTGCATAAGCATGTCCATGAACAAGTCACTTATGTAATAAAGGGAAGTTTTAAGTTTATGATCGATAATGGCGAAACAAAGGAAGTGCAGACTGTAAAAGAAGGAGACAGCATCCATTTTCCATCCGATACTCTTCATGGCTGTATCCCACTGGAGGATGGCGGTATTCTGTTAGATGCATTTACACCAGCACGTGCAGATTTTCTGTAAATTCCCCTTTCAAAATACGGTTTATCTACCCAGATATCTGGAGAAATTCACGATGCTTTTCAGCGGCAGATAACCGAGGCGAATGAACGCCTTCTGGCCATGTCCGATGTAAAAAAACGGTACAAACGCAGGTTTTCAGTTGTTAATCTGCACCAGTGAGCCTGAGGTAAACCTCAGGTTCTTTTTTGTTCATATGAGTTGCTTTGGGTCCGATACATTTCTTTTTATCTTTTTTTAGAAGAAGACCTGCAAGTATGTTATATTTAACAAACGGTAATCGTGATGAACAGTAATATAGTGATTTTTAGAAAAGGATGAGATTATTTTGGAAAACAACGAAACTCAGCAGGAATTTGCAGAAGTATATGAGCAGCTTAAAGTAGCTGCAAACCGAACCTCCGATTGGAAAACACGCCTAGCCGCGGTAAATGATCTGGGTGCATGGAAGAACCAGCAGACGATTGACTTGCTGACACACCGTTTGAATAATGATACGGTATATGCCGTTCAGGAAGCCGCTTACCGCAGACTTCAGGAATGGGGCGAGAATGTACAGCCGCCTGTGCGCAAAGAGGGTGAGCTTGTTAAGGGCCTGACGAAGATTCTGGTGCGGATTAAAAAAAGCCTGCCAGCCGACCATACCTATAACGATTTTCGCGAGAAGCTGCACAAGATGAGAGTCGATATTTATGACATCTATGAAGGTGACAAGGGTGCTGAATTTGATCAGTGGCTGGAGCAAAAATGGGCTTCGTTATCCACAAGATAATGTCTGAACCCTGTAATTGAATGTATTTTTAAAGATTGTTGCTGGTGATACAGACAGAGCCTTAACAAGGATAAGGGATTATCTTTGTTAAGGTTTTTTATCTTGTTCTCCTTAAGAATCATGTCCTTTATCTTTATGCCACTGTATATATACTTTGGCAATATGGTACGATGGGATCGGATTATTTTAGTGTGTAGATGGGAGGGACTAACATGAGCAAGGCGAGGCTGTGTTTTATCGGGGCTGGCTTTCACGCTTCAACGAATATATATCCTGCTGTCATTGGGGCAGGTGCTGAAATTCAGGCGATTGCGACTAGAGATCTAAGCAGATCGAAGACAGCACTTCAGCGGTTTGGAAGCAGCGGCACACCTTATGACAATTACAAGGCTATGCTGGAGCAGGAAGACTGTGATGGAGTTGTCGTGATTGCACAAGCGGCAGATCATCCTTCGCTCGTACTGGACTGCATTAAGGCTGGAAAACATGTTTTTGTAGAGAAGCCACTGGGCTGGAATGCCGAGGAAGCGGCCCAAATTGCAGATGCGGCAGAAGCAGCGGGTGTCGTACTGATGGTCGGTTTCATGAAGCGTTACGCGCCTGTATACATAAAATTAAAAGAATTGATTGAGGGTGGCTCGCTTGGAGCCGCACGCTCATTTCAGGCAAAATTTCTCGTGGACAGTACCCTGTTTTGTAAAACCGGCGAAGATTTCATGAAGCTGGCGGCGGTTCATATGGTCGATCTGGTACGTTATTTGTTTGGAGAAGTGGTGCAGGTTACCGGATTTGCGAACGATAACGGCGAGTTTGTTTCCCATACGATTGCCCTGAAATTTGAAAATGGTGTAGTGGGTAGCCTATACTTCGCAGGTATGACAGCATGGACACGCGAGAGTGAAGGGTTCACGGTAACCTTTGATCACGGTTTTGCGAACGCGGATGAAGTGAATACACTGATCATTCACAAGTCGGAGAGTCATACAGAGCTTCCTTGGAAATCCCTTGCGGAAAACGATACGGTTCTGACACCGTCAGCCTCCGCGATGTCGGGCGGATACCGTGATTTGTACTTGCGCGGTTTTGTTGGTGAAATCGCACATTTCATGAACTGCTGCCAAGAAGGACGGACGCCTGATTCAAGTGGATGGGATAACGTGAAAACGATGGAGCTGTGCGACCGTATTTTGGCTACGCTCCAATAGGATACCCATTTCATATACAAGCTTTGGAGCCTGGACGGTACCTTAGTTTGGGTGATTTGAAAGAAGCTTCGGTATAACTGGTCAGTAGATGGCTCCTGCATTTGTCGGGAGTCATTTTTTTCGTTTACCCTACGACCTTTCTGTTTCATAGCATTCCTGCCCATTTTATTCGATTATCAAGACTCAATTTTAGATATTCCTTTGAGAAAAAGAAGAATATCTTTAATTATATATAGACATAGATAAAAACGTTAGTAAAAATTAAAAAGTACGCTTGTGCAAGCATATATTTTGTAAGGTCAATGTGAAAATCTATTATTCTAGTTAAATATTTTTTCATGATCATGATATCGATTGATTATTAATATAAGCGCTTTCTAATTAATGTTAGGAAGCAAACAATGAATGCTACATCAGAAGAGCTAACGCATGAACGTAAAAAGAGGAATTACACTTGGTGCGCTAATATAATTCTAACCCAAATCGTAATGGTTTCTATTATGACAATGACTCCAATACATATGGGACATCATGGTCATGGCTTAGCAGAAGTGGGGCTAGTTATAGGATTTCATATTGGTGCTATGTATTTACCATCTTTAATTACCGGGATATTAGTGGATAAGGTAGGGCGGATCGTAATGGCAATAGCGGCTACCATAATTTTTTTGCTTTCAGTGGTTATAGCTGCTACTGCACCTGCTGATTCTATGGTGATGTTACTTGTTGCTCTTTCATTGCTTGACCTAGGACGGAATTTTGGCTTTTTTAGGTTAAAGCTTTGATTGTAGATTCTACAACAACAAATAATCGCGCTAAAGTGCAAGGTACTGTTGATGTAATGATTGCTTTAGCTAGAGAATCTGATGGTGCTCTTTCGGGAATAGTTGTAGCTAATTCAAGCTATGCCACGTTATCTTATAGTGGCGGTGTTATTGCTTTGTTACTCATTCCAATTTTGTTTTAGAAACGTCCAAAAGTAATAAAATAAAACTCTGGGAATTTACTTGTAGGTGTAAAAGATCCTTGTTGTTGTCAGGCAATGATAGTAGGCTGCGGTTATATGAGAAGTACCTATAGCTATAATGCTATGAATCAACCGGAGCAGTATAAATCTGATAGAAAGACACTAGATTTTTGGTTTTACTTCTATTATTCACTATAAATATATCATCATGATTCTACTTAGATGTTTTAATTCACACCTCGATTTTAAAAGAGTACCTGTTTTCATCAAGTAACTGTACTAAATTTCTAATCATTATTGGAACTTATGCAAAATGTGTTGACGACCACATAATACTTTGCTATATTTATGTGGTCGTCAACTATATAAAGTAAAGAAGGTTTGAAAATGAAAAAGTTATGGAATACAATAAAAGTCGGAAACTTAAACTTGCAACATCGTATGGCTTTAGCTCCTATGACTAGATCTCGTGCATTTCATGACGGGACACCAGGAGAACTTAGTCCACTATATTATAAACAACGCGCTTCACTAGGCCTTCTTATCAGCGAAGGTGCGCAACCTTCAGAAGATGGCCAAGGTTATTTGTATACACCAGGTATCTATAGCGATGCACATATAGCAGGCTGGAAAAAGGTAGCTGACCAAGTTCACCAAGCTGGCGGATATTTATTTATTCAATTGATGCATGCGGGGCGTATGTCGCATCCAGAAAACACACCGCATCATCGCCAGCCGGTTGCTCCGTCTGCCATTGCACCGAAAGCGCAGATGTTTACTGCAACCGGAATGCAGGATATTCCCGTTCCGCGTGAGTTAAGCCTTGAAGATGTTAAAGCGACTGTTGAAGATTTCCGCAAGGCAGCTGCTGCTGCTATTCAGGCTGGAGCAGATGGTGTAGAGATTCATGGGGCAAACGGATATTTAATTCATCAATTTATTTCAGAAAATGCAAATGTACGAACAGACCAGTATGGAGGCTCGATTGAAGATCGCGCACGTTTTGCCATTGAAGTAGCAACAGCCGTGGCAGAAGAAATTGGAGCTGAGCGTACAGGCTTACGTATCTCTCCTGATATTCCAATGGGAGACCTGGTTGAGGGTGATAAAGGGCCTGAGGTATATAAATACTTGATTTCAGAACTTGCCAAACTTAACCTCGCTTATCTTCATGTCTTGCATGGCGGTAATGAAGAAACGCTTCGTGAAATTCGCTCAGCTTGGCCGACTGTGCTTGTAGTTAATCGTCCGAGCCGCCCTCTAGAGGAAATCGATCGAGATGTTAATGCAGGACTTGCAGATATTGTATCGGTAGGTACTTGGGCGCTTGCCAATCCTGACTTTGTAGAACGTTTGAAAGCAGGTGCTCCGCTGAACGAAGCAGATCCGTCTACCTTTTATGGTGGTGACCAACACGGCTATACAGATTACCCTACAATGAATTGAATTCAGATATAAATGGAAGTATATTACCTTCGGCATTTCATAAGCGAATTGCTATGGTGTAGCGTGAATTTTTTCAATCGTCAAAGCAAGCTAAAGGCAGACCATGTGAAGCAACTGCATCTTTACAATCATGGGGTTATCCACTACCTTTGAACGCAAAGTAACTGTAGGAGGTTAAGTTAAACATGGATGGAATTAAAAATGATTTAAGCGAAGGATTGTTTAAAGAAGACATGCAAGCAATTCAACGTTTTCCAATAAATTTTGCTGTTTTTTCACTAGCTAGATCGCACCGGGGTTTGGCTGCGCATTTACTACGGGACGTAGGCTTGTACGCTGGTCAGGAAATTATGCTTATGCAGTTATGGGAGAAAGATGAGCAGTCGCAACAAAGTCTAGGCTTCACCATGCGACTGGATCATTCAACAGTAGCCAAATCTGTTCGACGCTTAGAGAATGCGGGATTAGTCACTCGTTCACGCTCACCAAAAGATGGGCGTGTTACACTTGTGAAGCTAACAGAAGCTGGCCGCGAGTTTGTAGCCAAGTCCATTTCCGTTTGGACAGAAATGGAAAAAATAACATCAAAAGGGCTTACGGAACAAGAAAAAGAGCTGTTAATCTCTTTATCGCAAAAGATTTCAGCTAATATGGAAAGTAAAATGTAATGCCGTCGTGCGTCGAACTAAAGCTTGCTCATTATCAGAAGTATGTAGAAAAAAAGGAGAATAAAAGATGACAAAGACTGCGTTAGTAACTGGTGCAAATAAAGGTATTGGATTTGAGATTGCGAAACAGTTGTTAGAAGTGGGGTATCGTGTTTTAGTGGGAGCACGCAATCAGGAGCGAGGAGAAACGGCAGTAACTGCGCTCCGAGAATTTGGTGATGCACATTTGGTACTGTTGGACGTTGCTGACTTAGAGAGTATTGATAATGCAGTGACAACGATTAAGCAGAATTACCCGGAGTTGACGCTCTTGGTAAACAATGCCGGTATTCCAGGCGACATGCATAAACCTGGATGGGAGTTTGCGGTTGAAGATCTACAGGCAACTCATCAAGTTAACTTTATTGGTCCTTTTGCACTTTCAAAAGGCTTACTACCCCTATTGATTGCCAATAAAGGCACGATTGAAAACATCAGTATACCCATTGAACCGATACCTTTCTTTAATACATTTGCCTACCAAACAGCTAAGGCTCCTTTAAATGTCATGACAAAGTCTTGGGGAATGAGTTTTGAGAAGGAAAGTATACCTGTGGAGATTTTTGCAGTGATGCCAGGAGCGGTTTCGACGGATTTGAATGGGCGTATAACAGGAGATTTTGTAAAAACACCTGCTCAAGCTGCGGAATTAATTGTCAACTTTGTTTTGGATGATGAAAATCACAATGGACAGGTGATTAATTACGACGGCACTCTAGCAACATACTAATTTAAATAAAAGGATTTACGCATAACTTCTGATTTACTTCCACTTCTATTATAGCCCTTTCTCTACTAGAGAGAGGGCTATTCTTGTTTTTTCGTAATACATTTTGGATACAGAGAATATCGGGTAAGTTGTCCCATATGACTTTGGCGAGTAACTGTCGAATCGTAATTTTTTTTGTGACAGCGTCATATTGCAATAATTGTCCCAAGCTTGCATGTCCATATAAAAAAGCTTTGGACACACCGGAGTGGGGAAGCCACCGTATTAAAGTAGAAAGTCCCAATATACCTTTAATTGATAAACATACGATTTTAACGTATTGGCTGCCCGTCCCATCTGATCTAGATACTTAATATACTTCATAATCGGTTTAATCATTTGTTGATGTTCATCCACTACAATCTAACGATATCCTCCTTCATACGGTATTTTAATCACTTGATTCATTTGCACTCCTCCTATACGATCCATACGTTAAATACTTACTTTACCCGGATATACATAATTCGCATGTGATGAAAGTAATGAAGGGCAATAGTAACGTGAAATACGTTAAAGTCCTCTTCTAATTATAGTCTTGATAATGAATAAATCTCTGTTGAAAAATATGCCAACAAAGAAGAACGATGCGATAGAATAGGAAAAGAAAGCGTTATCATCACCTATTTTCTGCGATGGTCAGGGGGAGAAGGCATATGCGTTCAAGGTTCCAACCATTAAACACGTTGCGTAATCAGATTTTTATCGGATTTATACTGGTGATGCTCATTATGATGAGTGTGGCGGGGGCGTTCATTTATCTCAATGTGTCTCACCTGTTAAAAGACAGTGCCGAGCGACATATTGGTCAGACCGCCGTACAAGCAAGCGGTAGGCTGGATGCATTAATCGGCCAGATGGACAGCTTGACGGAGCAGGTCGCGAATCACCCGTCTGTTCAGCATATTTTGCTGGAGGAGCGTAACGGGGGCAAGGTAAATTTCGGACAGCGTCAATCACTACTGCAAGTGATGCATAGCTATCAGGCATATATGCCGAGTGTCGGCTCGCTGGAGCTGTATACCGCCGAAGGGAAGATGTTGTTTCCGATTAGAGAGGGCAGTCTGGAGGAACGTATCGGACAGGCAGACATCCGGGAAGCGAATCAGATGAAAGGAAGACTGGTCTGGATCGGCATTGATCCCGAAGATCCCCGGTCACTGCTGGCAATTCGGCAGGTGAGCCTGGTGGATCGCTGGTTCTCGCGCGGAGGGTACTTGATTACCCGTATGGAGCGAAGCTATTTTGGACTGAATGGTGCGTCAGCGGTCAATGAGGAAGCGGATGAAACCATGCTGCTTGTAGATCGTCAAGGTCAGCTGCTGTCGGGTGAACCAATGAACCAGACGGATTTGTCAGGTGTACTGCATAGCAAGACACAGACGGTTCATATTGGGGAACGGGAATATGTGAAGGCAGTTCAGCAGTCGGAGCGGACGGGCTGGTCGCTGCTGATCCTGATTCCGGTTAGTGTCGTCACAGACGGAATTACGGTTTTACGGACTACACTTATCATTTCCGCGTCTCTTGGTGCCGTGCTATTCCTGTTCATGTCCTTTATGTTGTCTACGTTGATTACAAGACCGATAGGTCACTTGATTCAGGCGATGCGTCGTTCACGGGAAGGGGCATTGGCCCTGAATCCAGAACCGGCAGCAGCGGTCGAGCTGCGAGAATTGAACGCAGAGTACAACACAATGATTGTCGATATTAATGAATTGATCCGTGTTATTTGCGAGAAGGAGGTTTTACAAAGCCAGACCGAGCTTAAAGCTCTGCAGGCGCAGATCAATCCGCATTTTCTTTTTAATACGCTGGATGCTTTCAACTGGTCGCTACAGGAGAAGGGAGAAGAGGAGCTTGCCGGGCTGATGGTGTCCATGTCGCGGCTGTTTCGTTATGTTATCGAACCGGCTCACCATGACTCTTGGGTGACACTCGGGGAAGAAATGGCGCAAATCCGTCGTTATCTGGAACTGATGGAGATGCGTCTGGGCGAACGTCTGAGCTGGCAAATTCATATGCCTTCGGAGGCAGCCAGAATTCCGCTTCCTAAACTGTTGATCCAGCCTATTCTAGAGAATGCCATTTTGCATGGTGTCGAAAATCGCATCGGCAACGGCCGTGTTGAAATCAGTGTCACTCCTTCGACCAGATCGGGTTGGACCAAGATCGCGGTCATAGATAACGGACCTGGAATGACACTGGAAGAACTTGCAGCTGTGCGTACAGCGTTGATGGGGGGAGCAGCCTGCCAGAGCAAGGGAACCGGTATGGGACTAGTGAATGTGCAGCGCAGGCTTGCTCTCTATTATGACAGCGCATCTTATCCAACGGATGGTGTGCTGATACATAGTGCTGAGCAGGAAGGAACTGTGGTCGCTTTTGAAATTCCTGATGAATATGGAGGGCGGTAGGAATGAGTGTTTCATCCAAAACCATTGTCATTGTAGACGATGAACAGCGAACACGTCAGGGGATACACCAGACATTGGAGCAATGGGCCGCCGGGAAATACCGGATTGTAACATTCGATAATGGTTTGGAAGCATTAAATATACTGCGAGCGGAGACAGTTCATCTGTTGATTACGGATGTCCGGTTGCCGGAATTCAGTGGGCTGGATTTAATCCGCTCTCTGGAACGGGATTCACGACGACCAGCGATCATTGTCATCTCGGGTTATGCGGAGTTTGATTATGTCCAGCAGGCTCTTCGTCTGGGAGCCGTCAATTATTTGCTCAAACCGATTGATAAGCAGGAGCTACTGAATGCGGTCAATGAAGCGCTTCGGCTGGAAGAGGAGCGGCAGCGGTACGAAAAGCTGGACAAGCTGGCTGACCCTGTTCTGCTAGAGCTTGATCTCCAGGCGGCTACTCTTAGTGATCCGGTACGACGTGCCTTCACTTATATGGCGGAGCATCTTCACGAATCCATTACGATGGCGCAGACTGCCGCACATTCACACCTGAATGCCAGCTATTTTAGTGTTTTGTTCAAGGAGCAAAGTGGTTTGTCCTTCAGCGAATATCTGCATCGGCTGCGGATCCAGCGGGCTAAGGAGCTGCTGCTGCATACCCAGTTGACGATTGCCCAAATCGGCGAGCGATCAGGCTACCGAACAGATAAATATTTTATTAAAGTATTCAAAGCGACCGAGGGGATAAGTCCTAGCCGCTACAGGCAGCAGATGCGTACAGGACCAGAGAATATTGACTGACAGTAGGCAGATCAAACCCAATAAAAGTGGAATTATACCCAATGAGTGTACCCTGTTGGAAGCAGGAATGGAGTGCTAAACTTACAAATGATAACGGTTACAAAAAATATAATTACAACAAACGGAGGTCTAACGATGTCCAACGAGTATGGTTTACGTAAGCGCTCACATCAGAAATGGTTTGCTGGGTTGACCCTGCTGCTGTCATTTATGCTGGTGCTATCCGGTTGCGGTGCTGGTAAGGATGGTCAGGGCGGTTCCAGTGGAGAAGGGGGAAAGGTTACACTTAAAATGATGCACCTGTGGCCAGAGGGAAGCTCGGCACAGCAGAGCAAGCTTGTGACTCAGATTATAGATCAATACCAAAAGGATCATCCGAATGTCGTCATTCAGCAGGAAGTGCTGGAAAATGAACAATATAAAAACAAACTCAAAGTGCTGTCGGCTTCCAATGAATTACCGGATGTCGGCATTACCTGGGCAGCGGGCTTTATGGAGCCTTACGTTAAAGGTGGATTATTTACGCCGATGGATGACCTGTTGAATGGTTCCAAGCTGAAGGACAAATTCGTACCGGGAACGACCGAAGCTTATGCGCTGAATGGCAAAACGTATGCGCTTCCGATTGAATTGAACATAACACCTATTTATTACAACAAAGCTATATTCCAAAAATACAATTTGAAGGTACCTACGACATTTGACGAATTTAAGCAGGTTGTGAAAACTCTTACGGATCATGGAGTTGCACCGATTGCACTGGGCAATAAAGATCGCTGGACCGGCTCACTCTGGTACATGTATCTGGCAGAGCGCATAGCAGGTAATGACACGCTGAAAAAAGCGATTGACGGCTCAGGATCGTTCGATGACCCTGGTTTAATTAAAGCAGCCTCTGAAGTCCAGACACTTGTGGATATGAATGCCTTTAACAAAGGATTTAATGGCTTGTCCAATGATGAGGGAAAATCCGAGTTTATGAACAATAAGGCAGCTATGTATTTGATGGCTACTTGGGAATTGCCGAATTTTACGACCAATCCCGCAATCCCACAAGAATTTAAAGATCAAATTGGCTTCTTTAAATTCCCGATGGTTGCAGGCGGCAAGGGCAACGAGAACAGTTGGGTAGGAGGTCCGGGAGTAGGTTTGTTTGTTTCGGAGAATTCCAAGGTGAAAGAAGAGGCCAAAGCGTTCGTTGAATACTTTGTAGTCAAATGGGGAGAACAATCGGTCACACAGGCAGGCGTTATTCCAGCGACGAAAGTGGACACCTCTAAAGAAAAACTGCCCCAGCTGTATGTTGATTTGCTGAACGGGCTGAACCAGGCCAGCAGCATTACATTGTTCGCTGATGTACAGATGAAGCCGAATGCAGCACAGGTGCATTTGAACATGATTCAGGCGTTGTTCGGCAAAGCGGTGACACCGCAACAATTTGCCGACCAGCATAAGGCTGCCATCGAGAAAGGGAATTGAAATTGACCACCTAAGGAGGTCCGACCGTGGAAAAGGTCATGTCGAATAAGCTCGTTATTGCTCTATATGTATTGCCTTCTCTACTATTGCTATTCGCTATTATATATGTACCCATCGTACTGACTGGCTATTACGGCTTGAATCAGTGGAATGGAATTGGCTCTATGACTTTTGTGGGGCTGGACAATTATCAACATCTGTTTACAGACAAAGCGTTCTGGCAAAGTGCATGGCATTCGCTGCTGCTGGCCTTGTTTTCAGGCATTAGTCTGATCGGTTATCTGGTCATTGCGATGATTTTGTCAGGGAAAATCAAGGGAGCGAATCTGCTGCGGAAAATTTATCTGATTCCCATGCTGCTGTCTTCTGTAGCAATCGCACAGCTGTGGCTCAAAATATATCATCCAACGAACGGAGTGCTCAATTCCTTACTGGTGTCGGTCGGAGTTCACAACCCGCCTGAATGGTTAGCTAATCCGTCTCTGGTGTTGATTGCCTTGTTTATTCCGATTATTTGGCAATATGCAGGTTTTTATATCCTGATCTACTATGCAGGGCTGAAAAACATTCCCGAAACCTTGATGGAGGCTGCCCGGATTGACGGGGCCAGCCCCTGGCAGATTGCGACTCGTATCAAATTGCCCCTGCTGCGCGAGGTGATTAACGTTACGATCATATTGTCCATTGTCGGCTCGCTCAAATATTTTGACCTCATCTACGTCATGACGGATGGTGGACCGAATGGAGCCAGTGAAGTGATGGCCTCTTACATGTACCACCAGGCATTCCGCAGCTTTGATTTTGGATACGGCAGCGCCACAGCCTTTGCCCTGCTGCTCATCTGTCTGATCGCTACGTGGCTGATCCGCAAGGTTACGGCTACTAGTGACACCATCCAGTATTCATAATGCAGTCTTGCTAATAGATGAGGGTAACAATGGACAGGAAGAGGGAGGAACGGATATGAAAACCCAGGCAGCCGCCAACTATCCGCTTGGAGTCGCTACCCGCGGCAAAATGTTAACTCGGGTCGGTTATGCCGCTTTGTATATCATTTTAATCATCTTGGCGGTGACGCAGCTTTTACCGCTGGTGTGGCTGATGCTGTTCTCACTTAAAAATAATCAGGAAGTGTTTAACCTTCCGCCGTTTGCACTCCCGTCCCAGCCGCATTGGGAGAACTATATGAATGTGTGGACCAGCGGCAATATAGGGAGGTACTTTTTCAATAGTGTGTGGATTACGGTCATATCCGTGGCGCTGACGGTGCTGCTAGCCAGCTTTGTAACGTTTGCCATTACACGTATGCGGTGGAAAGGAAGCAAGTTAGTTCTCGGGCTCTTTATGGTTGGAATGATGATTCCAGTACATGCCACCTTAATTCCGTTGTTCAGTATGTTTCTAAAACTGCATTTAACAGACACTTCACTCTCTATCATCCTGTCGTATGTTGCTTTTAATCTGCCGACAACGATGATGATCTTGCTGGGCTTCTATTACGCCTTGCCCCGTGAAGTGGAAGAAGCGGCCGTTATGGACGGCTGCTCCGTCAACCGGATGTTCTTTCGGATCATACTGCCCATGACAACCCCCGTCATGGCAACGACATCTATTATTAACATGATCTATAACTGGAATGAGTTTATTTTCGTCAACACGTTCATCAGCTCGGACGAAAACAAAACACTGACTGTAGGCGTTCAAAACTTTATTGGACAATATACGACCGACTGGGGAGCGATCGGAGCTACGTTGATGATCAGCATTTTGCCCATTTTGCTCGTGTTCCTCATCATGAGTGACCGGATTGTGGAAGGGATCGCGGCCGGGTCGGTTAAGGGGTAAAACAAATTCCCCTGGTTAGAAGAGCACCCCCTAGTGTAGACATTGGAACAAACCTTTTGGTTTGTCCGATGAATGCTAGGAGGTGCTTTTTTATGCGAGTCTAGTTTGAGTCGATGGGAAATACATAAATGAAAGTAGAAAATCTATAAGTTTAAGTTTTTTCAGAAAATAAATGGTGAGCAAACGTGTTGATAAATTATGAAACCGACCAATTGCGTGAATCCATCGGAGGTTATGATGTGGTTCGTAACTCTGATAGGGGGATGGAAAGTTATTGTTTTTGGTGCAGGGAGATTGGTGGGACTGCTATTTTTTTATTTCTTCTTTAAATTGAAAAAAAGTCCATTCCTCTTATGATTCAAATTGGAATGGACTTTCAAAATTTTAGAGTGACCCATCTTAAATAAAAGAGTAAATGAATTTAATATATATTTAGTAATGATTTCTCTATATAATTCACTCCCGAATCTATATAATTAAGTTCATTTATTTATAGCTATGTTTAGGGCAGTAGCTTTAAAGAGTAATCCTTTTAGTCTCTAGGAGAAATTAATTTAAGAAAAGCTGCGAATGATTCACATACAAAATCTAATGTTTCGTCTTGCCAGTCTTCAAGTGATTTTTCTTCTAATTCCTCTTCGGTTATTTCACTTTCTAAAATTAAATCTTCATGGTTTTGAAACAAAATTTGGGGTTCATTTTTATCTTTCCGAAAATCAAATAAAAATTTATCTCCAGATCCATTAATAGCAAAGGGAAATATATTTTTTGGTAACGCCTCGCTCAAAGTATCATACGCCAGCTCAATTGGAGAAATTACTTCTCCAAGAACTTCTTTTTCTATTAGAGATAATAGTTGTATAGACCATGTTAATTTCCCAGGTACTTCTACAACGCCCGCTATCTCTTCACCATTTTGATCTATTATATAGGGTACCGATCCATCATGATTCAGCACAATTTCTACGTACTCTTTGGGAAAACGGATATTCCATCTGCTCTCGAGAATTTTCACTTTTTTCTTATCCAACTTTATATTATCTGACCAATTTACCCGGAAACTCATTGTAATTTTCCTTTCTAAATTATTAGGAGTAGAAAAGCTACAGCGTGTTCGATAGGAATAGTAGAACGGTGATGCTACGTATAGCCTTCAACTGCACTTGGACTTGTCCAACGAAGGTGCTGCTGGATAAAAAATCTTTATTTAAACGATTTTTAGAATCTGTTATCTTTTAATTTACTAGACGATTTTTAGAATTACAATCTTGAAAATGAGAGTAAAAAATGGAGCTTTCCAAATTTGGAAAGCTCCCTTGAATTAAAAAGGTTGAAAAAGCTAATCAATAGGCTCAATTTTCTGCTAAATCTTTTCTTTCATAAAATTTATACAGAAATTCTATAAATGAATCTGCAAAAAAATACTTTTTCTAGCTGTCTCCTCTGCCTGATCTTGACTCATACCTTCGTTATTTACCAATACAACCTTTTCCGCTGCTCCTTCATGCTCCCCAAAAAAAATCACTGGATTCTCTTCATGACCTTTGTAATCAAACAGATTAAATTTCCTGCGGGGTCAAAAGCAAAAGGTATTACTTTCTCTGGAAGTGTATCATTATAATCATTAAACACATTTAGAATAAATTCATCATCGTCTTTATCATAAGTTATTAAAGTCCCAAACACTTTTTCTTTTCCTTCTACATCAAACAATTCAGGATTAACATGCGCTCCATTATTTTCTAATACACATTCTATATAATCTAAAGGAAATTTAACTCCCAAATCCGTTTCCACTTGTTCAACTTCTTCACGTGTGACAAGTTCATCTGGTGATCTCCGTTTTACATTGCTCATCTAATACCATCTCCCCACAATGTATTTCCGCCTAGGCTTTAAATTGTTTCTCATCCGATAATTTAAACATTTCCGTATCCAACTTCATTTTAAATTTCACATCATTTCCCTTTAATATTGGGAGTCCCAGAATTTCGTAATCCACACCCTGGTTTGATAGTTTGGGAATAGGTAACAAACCAATTACTTTTCAAGTCTTGGCATGTAGGGCCTGAGGAACAATAAATAGTTAAAGAATAGCAGAAAAAGTTTGGAGCAGGGGCGATTCCCCACGTCTTCACATTGAGAGCCCGCTCATTGAGTGGGTTTTTGCTTTTAATCATAGACATGTTAGAAATTGGTGAAGCTTGTAGACATTCTGCTACATTTAAATCATGTTGTCGATAAAATAGTGGCGTAATGCTTCCAGAAACCAATCTGGCCAATTTGACATAGCATATTTCCCTCCCGTGGTTGAAGTGTGTGTATGTTAACTCTGATGGGGAGGAATGGCAAGTCATTGTTTTGTGTAGTGAGATGTTGAATTATCTTTAGAAATATATTTTTCATTAAGAAATTTTTGGACCTGAAATTTAAATGTTGTAAAAAATTCTATTTAAGTAATAAGAATAACAAAAAACAGGTCAATTATGGTGGTATCTGACCATAATCAACCTGTTAGATGTAACGGAATAGCATTATTTAGGTTATAAAATTAAAGCATTTGATGTGCGTACAACCGAAATGGAGAAATCTTTATACGGGTATTACATGGCTTATATGTGTTATTGGTTGAATGATGGATTCATTCGTCATTTGGTAGCCCCACCACCTTTAAAATATTCATGATTCGAGTGGATTCATATCCAACAAGCATTCTATAGCCTGCTTTCAGTTTGATAACTGTTGGAAAATATATGGGAATCGCAGTGAAGTAATTATCTTGTTTGATAGATACTTTTTCTGGTATTGATCTAGCTTTGTATTTATGATTACAGTAGCATTTTCTTTTCTGAATATTTGATCTGTACCATTTTCCACAAACACCATGTCAGGATTAAAAACCATTAAAATATTACCGAAAATTTTAAATAACACTTCTAATCCTTCCTCGAATAATTTCCCAAATAATTGAATCCCAATTTCTGTATTAATTTTCATTCCATATTCTTCTCTTAAAAAATCAATACTAATAATATCTTCTGTTTCAATATCAAGTGTGAAGTATTTACAGCTAAGACGAGAAAAATCTTCGTAGTTAGTTACTTTATCTTCAACTGTATCGCATACTATTTCATAAATTGTGCTTTTAAGTGTTTCTTTATCCAAATTTGAGACTAAGAATAACGTACAGTCCATCTCACTTCTAACCTCCAAACACTCTTGTAATCTTTCCATTCTTCACTAGAATTAATTCTTCTAGTCTTTTTAAATCTCCATTCGGATTTGCTTTTCTTAAAATTGTTTCGATAATTTCGGTAACTTTTTCATTTGGAAAGTTGTCTATGTTCAAAACAATTCTTCCAGACTGTTTCTTCGTCTTTCCTGCTATTTCTTTAATTATACTTTGTACCTTTCCATCTGGTTTTGGTGCATAACAATCAAATACATTTCCTTCGATTAGAAAATCTGGATTCGACCCTTCTGCAATGCCATGACCATTTCCACCATCAATTTCATCTAACATCTCAATGTCATAGCCATTATCGGCCAAAACATCGGCTGTTTCATTTTGCTTCTTTATTCCATGGGAATCTCCTTCTCCATAATTCCCTTTAGGTTTGCTACCCTTTGGTAAAGAAGGTTCAGTAAGTTTAAACTTTGGAACTTCACCCGTCCCCTTAGTACTCTTACCCGTATACTCTCCTGATTCTAACGCATCAATCTGTTTTTGTCTCTCAGGCGAAATCTTTGCACCGGAACCTTTAGGATGTGGAACGTCGGGACCAGGATCATGAAACCGATAATGACCTCCAGCAGTTTCGAAAATGGGTGATCTTCTAGTTATACGAATATTCATCTTTCTAGCTACACTTTGCAAGTAACTCCCTAAGGATTCAAAATTGGTTGGAAAACGGATGGCATTCGTTTTGAATTTTCCATCTCCAATCTTGGCTAGAGCAGAGTCGGCCTTTGCTGAATCTCCGAATAACCCCGGTGTTCCTCCTTTACTGGCTTTCTTTTCTTCAGCTTCCTTGAGTCCCTTAGATAAGGAGGCTTCTTCTTTGCCCAGCTTTCCTAGATTCCTAATTAATTTTGCTCCACCTTTGACAATTGTATAAATGTCGGCTCCACGTTCAACGGCCTTAATACTGTCATATCCTGCATCGTAACTTTCCTGTTTGGTATCGGTCAATGGATTAGGGAAGAAATTATTCAATTTTCGCTCAATCGGATCGGGTATGCTTTTTATGCCGTCCCACACGGTTTCAAGGTCGTGAACCACATCTTTCTTTGTTTTTTTCCCTTGGAATGAATCGGCAATATAGTTCCAGCCAAACTTCGCACCGCCCTTAATACCCTCGAGCGTCTCATTGCGCTCCAGAAAACCTTTACCAGTGTAATTTCCCGGCATAACGAAAGGAGTCATTACCATGGTCCCCATATCTGCTATATCGACAACTGAGTCCCATACCCCGCTTAAAAACTCTATACCCGCATCCCATTCTCCCTTGAGCGTGGCGCCTACGTTTTCCTTAACGCGTGCTCCGAGCACACTTTGGATTCCGTTTTCAGCGACTTGCTTCTCAAAGTCAGACAAAATCGGTTCTGGGTAGTATTGATGGAGGGAAGCTTTAAGCTGGATTTCTGAACTCACGCTGTTAACTTCCTGCTCCAGATCCAGTGTATCGGTTGTCGTATTTAAGTGTAAGCCGTTGGTTCCTTGCAGCAGGATGCTACCTGCCGAAAGACTAAGACTGCCGGTGGCTTGAATTTGTACACGTTGGGTGCTGTTCAGGCTGACGCCGTTATGGGTATTCATGGAGATGTATAGTGATCCTTCCTGAGCACTCATCGACAGTTCGGAGTTCCCTAAGGAAATTTCTTTTCCCTGCGGATTCGCAAAGGATTTGACCCCGGGATCGGCTGTTTTACGCTGGTGGCGTACTGCAGGCGATTCGACCACGGCACCTTGAGCTGCGTGAGATGAAGGGACAGCAACGCTGGATGGTTTCGTTCGAACCGATTGTATGACCATCGCATCGTCTTCGTCAGCACTTGGAAAATACAGCTTCACCTGCGCACCTTTTTCCGGCATCAGATACCAAACCTGATTACCTTCAGCAGAATAGGGGAACCATTGGGCATCCTTGGGATTCTGCTGATCGTCTATATCCAGATGCAATCGAACCTGATTCCGGCTGACATCTAGTATTTTCCCTTCAATAGCCGCGCCAATGATGGTCCGATTATATATTTTGGGGACCTTCAAGCCCGCCAACAGGGCGCATTCATACGACCAGGTCATCAAGCCACGAATCAATTGGCCTTCACGTTTGGTGATGACGTACGTTTCGTGATTGCGCTCGACTTCATCTCCCAGTTGCAGCATTTGATCCCACTCAAAGGTATACCGAGTGTAGTCTGCAATCTGGGCAGATCTCCAGCCGTTTGCCTCCTGATCCAGATAGGGAGCAATCTTGCGTTGTAGCGTAAATGGAACCTCTTTCAAATGAATATGCTGTCTGGCTTGCGGAATACCGATCCAAATTTGCGCATGGTGTGAAACGATATTAGGGACGAGAAGGGCTCCCACATGCGAAGCCAGCCGTTTTAAAAAAGTCCAATCTGTCTCCTGATATTGCATGATGAATTGACCTGTTGCTTTTTTCGCAAACGCTTCATCAATCTTATCCGAGCCTTTGTAATCGGCCAGCACCGCATCTACAATCTCCGCATACTTTTGATTGATGTGTTGAAAGGAGCGGTTTTTGAGCTGCGTATCCAGTTTGAAACTATGAGAAATGACGTCGAGAGTTACCACGATCTCCTGATGTCTGTGCTCCACATCTAAGCAGTATAGTTGTCCCATAAATAAGGGATGCTTCTGGTCTTTAGCAATGGAATACCAAAGTTCGACTTTGTCGTCGCTGCTTGCTTTGGTAATGATTGTGTGTGCTTGATCGGCTTCTAGACTACCCGTGATCACCAGTCTAGCATGTTCTCCCAGCTCGTGACTCATATGAACGTTATTAAGACGCAGCTTGCCATAGGGCCAAGTGACATGTAAGTGCTGATAGGTAAAGCGGTCTTTCGCTACGATGTTCATCCTTAATCTCCTTGCCTGTTAAAATCAGCCATCTTGTCCGTCATCTGTAATGGAGATAATGCCTCCACCACCCGATCCCGTGCTGTCTGCACCAAAAAAGGAGGATATCGCCTCTTGTACACCTTGACAGCTACACATTAAGGTAGAATTGTTGAGTAGGGCAGGTGCCCCCTCAATCAATACGTCTTCCTTCCCTCCTGTCCACTTGGACCCAAACGCAATCTCAGGTTCACAAGGAAGGCCTTGCTTCAATTTACACAGTCCAAAAGCATTAATTTTGCTAATATTGGCTCCACAAATAGCATCGTCCACGTTCAGAACGGGTTTATCTTTAATGAAAACACCGTGGCTGTACATCATATTGAGCACACCAGGGTCTGTGCCTTGACTGCACTGTAACTTGGCTCCTCTCACCACATAAGAATGTTCTCCGCTGAGTGCACCTTGAGCCAGAGCTTTAATAAGTAAAGGTAAAAACATACAAGTACCTCCTTGAATAAAAGGTATAGAATCAAGAAAGCTCCGACCATGTTGCGGTGTGCAGCATGGCATAGGTTAAGGGAACCCAGAGGGGAGCATCCTCCAGCTTAAATTGGCAACTTCCGATCACAGCCTTGCCATGCCAGGAACGCACAAAGACAATCTGATAATAGGGAGAGGGGGAAACTAGAAAAATAGCTTCATAACAACCAATGACGGTATCATGAATAGAAAGAGCCTTTTCATCCACGAGCTTCATACTTGGTTGTGCGCGACTCGTTTGCTCAATCATCTGCTGTTGATAGATTTCTATTTGCGTGGGGTCCAGTTCTTGCCTGCTTTGGTGCAGACCTAACAGGATTCCACCCAGTTTGTCCTGAACAACGAAGCTTTTCGACGGATCTACTGTCTGTCCAGCCCGAACTTCTGGAATAAGAGAGTCAGGCAGGGAAATGGTGTGTTGATTTTCAAAGACAGAAAGGGTTTGAAATCGAATTTCCTGTTCATTCGGTAGGGTTAGTGAGCCTTTCAAAATTCCCTCCATCGCTGCTTCAATAGATATCATCATCCAGCTTTCATCGTTTTCCGCTGTACTTAGGTGCTCTTTCAACGTTTGTTGATGATGCAGTTTCAAAAAAAATTCATCCCAATGCTCCGTCAAGATTGAACCTCCTTATACGAGTTCTAGCTTCTGTAGCCGAAAACCACTCAAACTCCGCCGAAGCAAACTTTCAGCAGCCTCCAAGCTAACGATGAAATAAGGTTCCCTCACGTTGGAGAGTCTGAAAAAATGGTGTCCATTCACCTTTTGACTATCCAGCACAAGGCGTTTCAGGGTTTGATCATGCGGATAAAATTCAGTCTGTTCCGAAATACCATCCACGGAGGGAACAGATGGAATCCAATATAGCTCCTGACGGCTGGGTTCCCGGTTCACGATATACAACTGCTTAAAACGAGCTTGTGTATTGTATAGTTCTAGAATCCGTTTCATAGGATCGGAAAATAGCGGTTGTGAGGGTGAAAACGGTAGCCAGTCCGTGTACTCGGCATCTTCTGTCGCATGAACATCTAAAACCTGAGCCGGAGGCATGCCAACAAATGGCGTTTTAAAAAGGTCTAAATTCATCGGTTTAATGTTTCGGGAAATACGATGATCATCGACCAGCACATAATAATGGCGCATACACATTCCTCCTTATTCCGTCCATACAATAGATTGACGCTGTGCTTCGCTTAGTTTCCAATGCTGTTGGTACTTTCGCGGGACAAGGGTTCCTTGCATTGTAGCCCCCTCAAAACACACATGTTCAAACGAATGTACATCTGTAAAATCGGCCCCATCCAGGTTGGCGTGTTCAAAACGAAGTCCACATAGCCCCGGCACACGAACTCCATGTTCCCGATGCGGCTGTCCGCTGGCACTGCTGAAGTTAGCACCTCTCAAATCGCTATATCTAAAATCCGTGTCGGTCAGGAGGCATCCCTGAAAGCTGCTTCCTGCCAGATTCGCTCGTTGCCAGATGCTTCCGATCAATATGCAGCTGTGAAACTGGCTTTCCCGTAAGTCACTGTGGCTAAAATCGTTATAGCGCAAATCCTTTTGCATTAGGTGAAGGAGGGGAAGAGAGAGCCTCTTTAGGTTTTCGTAAACATAGGGTTCTTCTTCACTGGAATGTATCAATTGCTCTCTCACATGATCTGCAAGAAGTGCTTCCTGATCTTCGACATATAGATTCTCGCTGATATCCTTGTACTCGCCCGTTCGTATAGCTACACGATCAGCTTTATGAATGGCGAGATACTCAGGCATTTGAACCACTTCTGCGATCCCTAAGCGCAGGAGGGAGTTCACAAACTGGTGGAAAAAAGGAGCGGATTCCAGCATCATTCGTTCAACGTCCACAGAAGTAATCGTCCCCATATATATTTTTCGTTCCTGTTCCAAGGTTTCCAACATGGTACTCATCGGTGCATAGGCCCATGAAGCGTCATAGGTTAATTTGCAATCGGAATCATCTTCGTACCATTCAGCAGAATAAGCCTCGATCATATAGAGGTAGGATTGCTCCAGCATCTGAGTACGCAAGAACGAGTAGTGGATATATCCAATGGGATCTTTTTGACCTTGTTGCTGCATGCTCAAAATGTGTATACACAAATCCCTAAACGATTCTTTGAAATCGAAGATTAGTTGAGCTTGGTAGCGATGAAACATGGCTTCCAGCATGTCCAACTGAATGTCCAGTAAGGGTGTAAAATGATGTTCCTTAAAATGCTGTAACGCTGCTTGTTTATCCATCTACTAACCTCCCGTTAGTTCATCTTGATTTCCGTACCGGAGAAGGTCGTTTTGTCATCCAGCGTAATGGTATTGCCTTTACCAGACAACTCAATTTTTCCGGCAGAAAGCTGGATGTTACCAGAACTCATAACAATATCCGAAGCCGCACTAATACTCACATTTTTTCCGCTTACAATATCAATGCCTGTTTTATCGTTAATGACAATGGACATGCCATTGCCAGAAATAACGATTTGATCCGGAGCGAGCATGATTTCTTTGCCGTATTTGGTTCGCAGCGTCTTAATGGCAGGGTCAGCCATTCGATCTGGCGCAGGAGCTGCCGCAGACAGTGCCGAAGAAGACTTTGATCCAGCAGACGAAGCAGAAGCTGTGGCATGTCCAGAAGTAGCAGTAGGTTTTCCCCCGGAAGGTTGTGGTTCTCTTTTGACTGAGCTGATCGCGTAACCCTCTTCTTCCTTATAACTGGGGAAATAGATACGGATGCTGTCCCCGTCTTCAGGCATACAATACCAGCCCGTGTTATCCGCAGATGCATAGATGGTAGAGTAGGGAAACCAGTAATCCGTGTTCGGATCTTGCTGATCGTCCATGTCAAGCTGGGCGCGTACTTTGTCCCGACGAACGCTCAGTACCTTGCCATGAATGGAAGCGCCGATAATGGAGCGATTGTAGTCTTTAATCGGACGTAAGCCGCTTCGTGGTGACAGCTTGGCGGTATGGGTCAGCACCCCATCCTTCATCTCCGTTAGCACCTCAGCTACGATCAGTTTATGGCCTTGAAAGGTCACTTCGTAGCCAGGCTCCAGCAATTTCTCCGTCTCGACTTCATATTGGATAAAATCAGCATCACGTACGCCGGGGATATGATTCTCTGAGGCGGTCTGGAAATCAGCTACTCGTTTGGTTACTTTATAATTCGTAGATTTAATTTCTCCTTTGCTGAGTCCCATAGGCAGGCCAAAATAAAACTTTGGCACTCCATAGCCCACCGCAGGAATGAGTGGAGAGTAGAAGTGCGAAGCCATCCGTTTCAGAAATTGCCAATCGGTTTCATCATATTGCATGATAAAGGTACCGATGGGCTTCTTATGGGATACAACATCCATGGCTTCGGCTTTGGAATAATCAGATACAATACTTTCGATCAGACCCGTATAGGTAAGCTTAGGATTCTGGAAAGAGCGTTGATGCCGCTTAATATCTAACTCGTAGGTATGAGATATGGCTTCGACGGTCAGGTAATGGACCCCGTGAACGACTTTTTCCTCCACATCCAAGGCAATGCCTCGAAAAAGGGGCTGTCGATTGCCATTTTTGTCCGTAACAAAAGCTTTGACCTGGGTTTCTTCATCCGAAGCACGTACGTACAGCTCTCGCTTTTTCTCCGAAATGATACCTGTACAGATCATTCGGGCATGGTCATTGACTGTTTTTAAGATTTTAAGTTCATGAAGGCGGACGAACTCATAAGGCATGATTTCGATATGACCGTACGTCACGATGTTTTCCATAGGTGTCTCCTTCTATAGTTGTTTTTGGTAAATGTTATTATGAGATTCCCAGCTAGTAATGTGGTTATTGATAAATCCAGCATATGTATTTATCGGTTAAAAGAGAGATTTAGTTTACAGAATGAACCATTGGAAGTGGTATTTACTATGTGTAAATCTGGAATTAGAAGATATGAGAGGGAAGTATAAGGTGGAAAAAAGTATATAATAGGTGGTAAGAGGGAGTATAAAAAGATATATATAAGATTGAGCTTAAATGAAAGATGAGGGTTCATGTTATGCCAAAAAACGATAATATGCTGGCGATTCTATGGATGCTGAATTCGGGCGTAAAAATGACTGCAAAACAAATATCCGAAAAGTTAGAAATAAATATAAGGACAGTTTATCGGTATATTGATGCACTATGTGCCAGTGGAGTGCCTATAATATCCGACACAGGTCATAATGGCGGGTATAGCTTGCTGAATAATTTTATTAGAGCGCCTCTACTATTTGATATGGAAGAAAAAAAGGCACTCCTACATGCTGCTATTTTTGCAAAAGAGGCTGGATACCCTTTGAGTGAGGCATTAGACAATGCGACATCAAAATTGAAAATGTATTCGAATCAAGAGCAGGAAAGTATACTTAGCCGTCATTTAGCCGGATTTGAAGTGATTAACCGCATGGGAGACCCTTCTCTTAAGCCGATATTGGCGGTATTGGAGCAAGCTGTAGCCAACGAATTCTCTGTAGAAATGGATTATCGCACAAGCCATGAAGAACAACCCAAGAATAGGGTGATAGACCCCTATGGAATGGTCTACTGGAACAATAAATGGTATACTGTTGCATTTTGTCACCTAAGAAATGAGATCCGTAGCTTTCGGGCAGATCGGATTCTACAAATCAAGCGTACTCCAATCATATTTAAGCGTTCCGAAGCTTTTTCGGCTCGAGAATTTTTTATGCAAAATCTGTTACCTGATTTAGTGGGTAAGGACGGTTTAATTTCTTTAACTATCGGAGGCAGGTCCGAGGCATTGGATGACTTATGTCTGCATTGGTTTTTGGGACATCACCTGAAAGAGCGGACATCCAATCAAGCCATCTTTTTGCTTGAGGAAAAATCACTTCATACATATGTCCCTTATTTACTCCTACCCTACGGGAAATCCATTCAAGTAATCGAACCACAGAGTTTGAAGGGAAAACTTGTTGCTGTTGCGTCGGAGTTAATGGAATATTATCAACGTTAAAAGCTTCACTGACAGCAGATGTCAGTGAAGCTTTTTTATAATGATGATAATCATTGATTACCGGAGGATGATTGGTATCACTCGATGAATTATAAAATAAGGAGAATTTGCAAATGAATAATACAGTATATCTTTATGTGTTTGACACCATGGCAGATTGGGAGATAGGTTATTTAACTGCCGAACTGAACTCGGGGAGATATTATAAAAAGGGGCTGGTCCCATCAAAAATAGTTACCGTGGGAATGGAAAAGATTCCTGTAACTACAATGGGCGGATTGAAAATCCTGCCTGACATCACACTGGATGAGTGCAGCATTGAAAGCACAGATATATTGATTTTACCCGGTGGAGATACATGGACAGAAACCATTCACCAACCCATCTTAAAAATCGCTGAGAGGTGTTTAGAGGAAGGTATATGGGTTGCGGCGATTTGTGGTGCTACCATGGGACTTGCCCAGATAGGATTGCTGAATTCACGTTGGCATACAAGCAATGATCTGGAATATCTCAAAATGATCTGTCCCACCTACACGGGCGAAAAGTATTACAAAACGGAGTCTGCTGTAACGGATGGAAAACTGATCACTGCATCTGGAACAGCTCCGTTGGAATTTTCCGTACACGTTTTGAAAGCTCTGGGTGTATTTTCTTCTAAAACATTAGAAGCCTGGTATAGTCTAAACAAAACTCGAGCATCCAAATATTACTATGAGTTGATGAATTCAATCCAATGAAGGTATGCGCATTAAATTGAACTGTTACGATCATTTAAAGGAGGAGTCAAAATGACTGAAAGCAGAGAATATATGGGAGTGTCAGGTAAATATACAAAGAAGGGGATGCCCAACGGCTTTACATCTATTACCCCTTTTATTACCGTGAAGAATCCTTCGGAAGCAATAGAGTTCTATACAACGGTTTTCAATGCAAGGGTTAAGGATATTACTGAATATCCTGATGAGAATGGCAATAAAATAATTGTTCATGCTGAATTAGATTTTGGAAATGGTTTTTTGCAGCTGGGAGCAGCGAATCCGGCATATCAATTGGTCTTGCCGCCAGATGAAGAGAATGCGTGTTATTCTTTCGGAATTTACGTCATGAATGCTGATCAGGTCATTGAAAATGCGGTAGCAAGAGGAGCGAAAGTAAGGGAACCAGTTACAAACTTTGTTTCAGGTGATCGATTCGGAAGTATATTGGATCCTTGCGGAGTAAGATGGTCTATTATGACCAGAATCGAGGATTTGTCAGAAGAAGAAAGTAGTCGTAGGGTTGCCGAATGGGCTAAAAGCTTTAGTGGAAAATAAATGCAATAACTTTTTTTGATGAAAAGTGTTAAAGTGACTATCTGCTAAAATGATGTAATAGAAATTCTGGTGGCACAAAGTTGCATACATGAACGATGAAGAAAAGATGATGCCGAGTGCTCCCATTATGCCGCCATATCCAAATCGGGTTATGGTTCCTCTTAGATTTGTTTCAGAAGTTCTGGGGGCTACAGTAAATACAACTAAGATCAATGGAACATTACATGTTGACATTAAGAAATAATACTTGATTGCTTGGGAATGGGTAACAAACTAATTGCTCCTTAAGTCTGGTACATAAGGCTTGAGGAGCAATGTTTTAATGAATAGCAGAGAAAGTTTTGAACAGGGGTTCAACTCTCCACGTCTCTATACTGAAACCCGCTCACTGAGCGGGTTTTTGCTTTTAATCACTTTTAATTGTAGACCTAATGTAAGTATGAAAAATTTAAGGCATAGGGTGGACCTTTGAGGAACTGAAGAAGGATATTGAAACCTATACATCTATTATTTAAAATAATGAGGTTGCAGGCAAAACTAAAAGGCCTCAGTCCAATGGAATATTACTATTTTCGTTCATTCTTCGTTTGTAATGTTCTTCCGGCAGCTAGTATATACTGCAAAGGGTCATTTATTTTAAGATACGACAGACTTTGAGACACGCGACCTTCCTGATTAACTTTTGGACGTTTTCGATCCGGGATATCTACAGACGCGAAATCTGCATCCATTTCCACCGTTTGATTAAAGAAGCCAATGATGTGCAAATCTTCTTTCCCTTTTTTAATCGTGGAGCCTGTCCGATTTAACCCACTCACTGTGATACTCCCTCTGGTTTCGCTTGCTGAGTTTTTCTCTTCCACAAGATTGAAATTTTGAATATCCAGTGCAGAAGGATTGTCAACAATGGATCTTCCTCGATCCAGTTCTATTACTTTTTGAAAAATCTTGCTTTGGTCAAAAGCAAGATCTTTTAAAATTACTTTGTTGTTCATGTACTCAAACGGGATATTCATACTTCTCACTAATACCCCAAGCGGAATGACAAAGGCATCCTGAATCACTTCGGGCTGAGTGTCCATCTGTGCTGGAGTACCGTTCAGTTTATATGTTTTCGCTCCCTTTTGAAACACAATTTCATTTGACCTCCACCTGATTTTTGCTTCCTGAAGTTTACCGTTATAATCAACTTTTGCGCCAAGAAGCTCGGCAACGGAACGAAGCGGAACCATGAGACGTTTTTCTTCATTAACGTAGGGACCAATCGGCGTGCAGTACAAAACGTCATAATCATTCACTTTGAGCAAAGAGGTTCCATTGACATGAATAGAGTGATTAATCGGTGCTGCATTAGCGTTATAAGAAGAGGTTCCAAATATAGAACTCACAAGAACTGCAAGGGATAATACAGCCGTTCTATAAAAATATTTTCGTTTCATTTTTCACCCTCCGTGAATTGAGATAGGTTGTGTTAGGTCGCATGTTTGCTTTGGAGCAGTGATAGTTTGTCCTTCTTTGACACATGTGGAGTACATACGTTATAGGATTGAGTGCTGTTCATTGTTACTGCATTGCACAATGGCAAATAATTTGGAAGATGTTTAGGAAACAGTAAAGAGGGGCGGCGAGCCCCTCTTATTTGTGTGATGTTGAGCATTTTTATTCATTTACAGAAAGCGTAGCATTTCATTTCAAGATTTTTCATCACAAAAAGGCTTTTGTCTCATTCAATGAGCGTGCTATATTCGATAAAAGCTGAATTGTATTCCTTATCTCATGTTCCGTAGTGTCTGGGTGAATTGCACAGATTCGGAGAGCAGTTTTTCCATTAAGTTGTGTCGTAAGCACAGAGGCGTATCCGTTTGTCATCATTTCTTGGGAGATCCTTTTATTGAGTGAATCTAATTCTTGCTCAGATAATCCAGTTGGCGCATATCGAAAATTAACAATCGCTAACTGTGCGGGGGATACAATTTCCCAATGATTATGTTTTTTGATTTCATCTTCAGCCCATTCTGCGAGTTGAACTCCATGCTCTATGGCTTCACCGACAGCATTAGTTCCTAAAGCCTGTAGTGTCACCCATAGTTTCAAACTTCGAGCAGGCCGCGTTAATTCAGGGCCCAGATCCCAATAATTAATATATTCTTCATTAGTCTCGGCATCTTTCAAATATTCTGGATGTGTGCTGAAGCAGTTTCTAAGCTGTTGATTTTCTTTGGCTAAAACTACGCTACAGGAGTATGTCTGCATTAACCATTTATGTGCATCCCAGGTGATGCTATCTGAACGCGATATCCCGCTCAAAAGGGGCTTATATTTCGAAGAAGCCAAAATCGATGCACCGTAAGCTCCATCCACGTGTAACCAAATGTTATGTTTTTCACATAGGTCAGCAATTTCGTTCAACGGGTCAATGCTTCCCGTATTGGTTGTGCCTGCCGTGGCAATGATCGCAAAAGGCTTCATGCCAGCCGCCTGATCATCCATTACTTTTTTTTCTAAGGCTGAAACATCCATACGAAAATTTTTATCACTTGGAATCTTTCTGATTTGATCACCACGGAATCCGAGGATGCGTAACCCTTTGGCGACCGATGAATGAGTTTGATCTGAAACATAACCAGTTCCAATGGCATATTCCTGCTCGGATAACCTTGCATTGCGTGCAGCCGCTAAAGCGGTCAAATTCGACAGCGATCCGCCCGACAGAAATAAGCCTCCAGCAGTATTGGGATACCCTGCTTGGTCACACATCCACCGGATCACTTCCCCCTCTAAAAGGCTTGCGCTCGAACTCAGCATCCAGCTTCCGGCATGGGTATTATAAGCGCTGGTCATGATATCTCCTAACCACGAGTAAAGAGACATTGGACCAGGAACCAATGCGAAAAAGCGAGGGTGTTGCATGAAGGTTTGGTGAGGATAGACGTTTTTCCTCATTTCATCGACGACCTCTTGTATCGGTCTTCCTTTTTTCGGAAAACCAATTCCCCTTAAATGAGCTATTGTATCCCCATCTGCAGTGTTGATTACTTTTCGGGATCGAATATTGTTATTTTCTGCAATATATGAATGTATGAACTGTTCAATAATCTCACCTAATTGCTGATTTGGTTCTTGATTCATCATAAGCATCTCCTTTGCTCAACTTCGATCAAGTATAATATAACATCTGTTGTCATATTGTGATATTCACCAATTTCATCATTACGTTTACTTTTAGGCTCTTCGCTATTACGCAAAGTAATTCTCAAAGGCAAAGAGAGCTATAAAATCGCCGTTCAGTGCAAATGCTGGAAACGTGATGTTGAGAATGGTATACTACTCCAACTCAAGGCTGGTAAGCAGGTACATAGTTGCTGTGTTGCTTGGATGGTAACGACGAGTAATTTTACAAGGCAGCAAGGAGCGGGGGAGCTTGTAATATAGGAGGGGGAACCTTAGTTATCTGAAAATAATTAAAAAAAGAGAATAAATGTATAGTACTTGTAAGAAAAGTGTTCGAAAACGCTTTGCCAGATGTTGCAAATGAGCTACTTAAAAATTTAAAAAATGACTCTGGATTAAACTGGGAGTAAAAAAATACTGGTGCCCCTTAAAGATGCGATAGGAGCCACCAGTAAAAACTAATTTACTTATATTGTTAATAAGAGCCAACTATACTTTTACTGTATATTGTACCAACACCTCAAAGGAATAAAAAAATGGGTGAGCCATCTTTCGATACACACCTTAATTTTGACTAAGAATTATTGTCCAATTTGTTCTAAGATTTGTGTGTAAGCATTCCTATAATGATCGGGGTTAGGATCTTCTCCTATTATCTTGGGTACGTCGAAGTCAGACAGTAGGAAATGGTATTTGGGTTGAACCTCATGTCTTGCTAAGCAATTCTTGCAACAGGACAAGGGACAGCCGTCAATTGCAATGATGTCACGTCCCGATTTTGCTGTTCTGACAAGTGGTTTGACATCACCACCAACACCAGCTATGCAGGACATTTCAGCGACTTTTTCTCGATCCATTTGTATAGCGATCATGTTAGCGGTTTGTGCTGCGGAGGAACATCCAGAACAAGAATAGACAAGAGGTAAATCAGTTCTTTTCATCTTTGTACACTTCCTTGTTTTTTCTTTGTGATCGATCACAGTATCTTTGGTTTCAGCTGAAATAAATTTAAAATTGTTTGTATTTTAACTTAAATTTACAGTCTAAACCGTGATCGTGATCACGACAACATTTTGCAAAATCTATTATAGGGCTAACTGTGTGTGTATTCAGCCAGATCCCTCTTTTTAACTTAATTTTTCTAATAGAGAATTAGCTTTATCTAAATATAAATCTGATCGTCATCCCTAATCACCATTAAAATATCTTTAATTGTCTGTTTAGTTGAACTTTCTAATTTCTCTAAAGCTTTACCGTAAAAAATCAATAAATAATTTAATTTAAAAATGTCTGACGTACAATCAAAATGTCGAAATCTTTATACGGATATTACATGGGTTAGATGTGTTCATGGATGGATGATGGGTTCATGCGGCACTGGGGGGGCTTTTTGAGCAGCCGCAACTTATACTTTTGTATTGTTTAACTTATTGCAGCGGATAAAAAGAAACCACAACACGCGGCTAGCACGTATTATGGCGTTTAATTTTACATACGGTATGAAAATTTTTACAGACTCTTTTGAATAGTTTCCATGGGTCTATTTATATGGTTTTATAATCCAGTTTCATAGTCTTCTATCAAATGTGACCAATATCCTTCAACATCCTTCAATGCAGCTGGGTCAATCTGTTCATAAAGCTTTCGTAGTTCAATTGCATATTTGTATGAAGTATATATCTCTCGTTGTCTCATTTCCGATGACAATTCCTGCCTAATTAATTGAAACAAAAAAAATGTTCTTAAGTTCTTATTAAGCATGTAAACAAATGGATGATGAAAAGAAGAACTAGTAAAAAGCCCACCCTCACCTTCTTTTAAGTAAAGTCCATATCCGTATGAAGCATAATGACCGATTTTGATAAATTGTACCTCACCAATTAACAACTTTTTAAAATCATTCAGTTCATAAAATACAAAATCATCAAATTCTTCTGGTACTCCAATGTCAATCATAAAGTCAGCATTTTCACGACTTACTCCAAGACCTACCAATTCATTAAAATCATAGTCTCGTATTTCTGAGTCATAATATTCACGAATTTCTCGAATATCATAATCCATACTATCACTCCTTTAACTTTTCAAGTTCTTGGGCTAAACCAGTATTGCCTCGATCTCTTGAAGCCTTATCCCCATACTCAACACTATAAGTTACTTCAGCATCAGGTAATTCCTTAGAAAGTAGCTCTTTACAATTATGACCACCAAGGATGCATGGTTCTCTTTCAGTATAAACTCGATGAACTATATACGTCTGCCCGTTTTTTTCAGCGGCAATTTTTTCTTCAACCAAAACCTTTTCAGAATGGACCTTTTTTACTTCTACTTTTCCACTCGGCTTTACTACTGATCTTTCTGTGCTTTCAAAAACCTTCTGAAAACGAACACCGTCTATTTCAATTTCCGCTACTACTAGATTTCTTAAATCGAATATTTGATTTTCAATTCGATACTTTTTCGTCATTGCACTTAAATCTGTTTCTCCATAACCAACTTGTTTTGGAATTTTGGAGTTAGGTATTCTGTTAGGGTTACCCGTCCCCTCTAACGCCTGTCGTTTCTTAATATCATCAAAGGTAAGCTTTTCTTTAATTGAATAATCCCCAAACTTTGATGCTTCCCTTGCAGCTTTGCTCTGAGCGATGTTTTGTAATACTCGCTGTTTTATTTGTTCGGCCGGAGATACTTTAATTACTCCTGTCCCCGGTGTTTCAACATTAACTTTTGGAGCTTTAATTGATTTAGAAGGTATCTTTATATTCCTACCAAATTTAGCACCGTATAAACTTCCAACCATCTGAAATTCAGAAAATACGCTACTGATTATAATTGCATTTGCCTGCCATTTTGGTATTTCTTCGCCTGTCCAATAGTTCTTTCCTTCTTTAGCTGCTTTAATCTGTTCTACGAAAATATCCACATTTTCTGGTTCGTGATGTAATTTGATTTCTCCATTTTTGATAGCTTCGTTATAGGCAAGAGTGGCTTGGGCTGCTTTCTGATCGGTAACTCCATTTTTACTGAGGACCCACATAGTACCCATAAATTCTTTATCAAACTCATCAAAATTATAGGATACTTTGGCTTTTTCAGCTGCCATGTAGCTGTCATAATTGGCTCTCCAGCGTTGTCTTAGATCTACCGGAACCTGCTGATACGCATGAGCCATGGCATTAGACTCTTTCAGCAGGTTTTGCACCAGTTCCAATGGGCCACCAGAATGCGCTATATGACGTGCACTCGTAAACACTTTCCCAAGAATCCACTTGCTATAGTAGGCTTGTCTCGCTTGATCATGCTCATACTGATTAATCAATCCTTGTAGTGCTAGACCAGCCAAGTGTTTCAACGGATGAATACCGTTCCCCTTTCTGCCTCCAATCGTAGGAGTTCCTTTGCTCCGAACGGGGATCATAGCGGTTGCTTTCAGAATCACACCCGTCGCAGGCCCACCTAAAGCTCCCGCAACAACGCCAGCCACTTTTCCCATCACTGGAATGGAGCCTAATAGCTTGGACACCGTACCCAACAAAGAGTTGGCCTGTTGAAGTGCAGCCGGGCTTGTTACTTTGGCGGTAGGAGTGCTGCTTGATGATGTCTTAGCTGCTGATGGAACTTGCGCCGCCTCGTACGCTTTGATGCTCATCAATGGCGGTTCTGGAACAGGAGGGAGGTCAGCCACGAAAACAGGAGCTTTCACCGTACCTTCCTGATATATCACCGGAGCTTTGGTATCCGTCTCACCATCCAGTACCATGCTGCTGGCTCCGCCTTTTAGATACAGCGCCGTTCCAGCTTCCAGTGAAAGTTCCTCGCCAGCATTGAGCTTTACGTGACCACCCTGAATCTGCACATTCCCCGGACTGTCGATCGTAATGCCGCTACTTTCATGCAGTGTAATGGAAAATTCACCGGAGGTGGATAGGGTCAGTTCATGCTCAGACATTTCTACGCCGCTACCTTGCACATGTTGCCATACCTTCACATTCGGCTGTCCATTGGTGTGGCGTTGTTGTCGCAGTGAATCCGTTACATAGGCATCTTGTTCGCGGTGGGTAGGCAGATACAATTCCACCTGTTCTCCCACTTCAGGCATATCGTACCAGCCACTATGTTCTTCGGCGACATAACGGGTGGACACTGGAAACCAGCACGCTTTGGCAGGATCTTGCTTCGGGTCGATGTCCAGTTGAAGCTGTACGAAATCCTGTTGTACCTTCAGCACCGTTCCTGTCAGCGAAATCCCGGTGGCCTGATCGTTTTCATACCGAGCATAGCGGATATCCTGTTCGGCTTGAAGATCGTAACGGGTGCGCAGCAAGCCATCTGTTAGTGTGGTCACGGCTCGAACCACGACCAGTTCTTTGCCTTGTCCAATGGGTAACGTGATGAGGTCGCCCAGCGCATAGTATTGTAGGCTTTCGATCATATAGGTGACATACGAGCTAGCACGTTCTCCCGGCTTTTCCGTATCCAGCTCATGAAACGTTTTTCGTACTCGATAAAATACATCCCGCTCCACCTTATGCTGTTTGCCTTCCGGCATTCCGAAGAAAACCTTGGGCGAGGCTGCGGTTACCTCTGGCACAAGGACGGAACCAAAGCGAGAAGCGAGACGTTTTAAAAACGCCCAATCAGTCTCCTCATATTGTAAAACAAATGCCTCCAGTTTGGCATAGTTGCTTACCGTATCAATGGCATCTCCGTACTGATATTTTCGAACCAGCGCAGTGACCAGATCATCATAGGTACGGTGAGTATCTTGATAGGAGCGCCTTTTACGCTTAATATCCATCTGGTACGAATGGGAAGCGGCCTCTAGTTCAAACGTATACACGCCTCGCACGCAGTGTACGGACATACGCGTAACAATCCCATGGAACAGCCTTCTCAGCGATTGTCCCTGATCATTCAACTGACGGATCACAATGGGCTCTTGCTCCATATCCTGTCCGATGCATGCAGCTCCTTGTTCTTCGGAGAGCATGCCACTGATATGTAAAAAGGCATGATCATTAATGGTACGTGTTATTTGAAGTTGTTCGATGTGTAGTGGCTGAAAGGGACCATAAAAGCGTAGGCTATCATATCCGATCCCATCTGATAATACGCTCAAGTGAGTTCATAACTCCTTTCTAGATGCGATGGGTATTTCCAAGTAAAGCACGTCATCTTGAAATTGCTTCTGATTAAAGAAGCCGTAGATGAGTATAACAGTGAGTATAAATATGTATAACAAGGTTTGTACGCTAAAAAGGGACGAGAGGCGATATTTAATAAACAACCCAGCATATGTATTTATCGGTTAAAAGAGAGAGTTAGTTTACAGAATGACCCATTCATTGAGGGATTTTCAATGTGTATTTTTGGAGATAGGAAAAATGGGAGGGGGACGTAGCAAAAACCCCCTTGAACAGCCATACATATGTGATGTATGTCAAAGGGAGCTCTTGTATAAAATTTAAATTTTGCAGCTTCTAAGACTCAGTCTGTTTGTTCCATCCAATTGAAAATAACTTGCAAAGCCAGTCCAATATTACCAATCTGACAGTGAGTATCAGATGTTTCATGAGGAGTAAACATTCTTGCCGAAAGTGATCGAACATTTGTTAGCGTTAGAATTTGATCTGTAAGCTGATTGATTGGCACGTAATGATCGTTTTGTCCTGCCAGCAGCAAGACATCCTGAGCTACTAAATGAGAGAAGTGATTCGCGTTGTAGGCCTTTGTGCCATTAATGAAGTCATAAGGGGTTTTGCTTCCTGTAACATGCATGCCTTGAGCAAGAGCCCATTCTAGCATTAAACTCTGCTTCATTAATTGAGCTAAGGTATCATTTACGGTTTGTGAATCTCCTTCATCAATCATGATATTAAGTTTATCTCGGAAGGAAGGGGGGATTTGATGCGTTACCACTTCATAAAAATCCGTTAATATATTATAGGCGACTGCTTTTTTTACTCTCGGTTCATAAGCAGCTGCTCTCAAAACAAGATTGCCGCCTAAAGAGAGGCCTATAAGTGTTACATTTTCAACCTTGAAATAGTCAAGCAAACTTTTAACTGGTTTTTCCCATTCATGTGTCATTGGAATATTGTAGGTTTCCAAGACACTGCCTTGTCCTGGACCTTCAAACATAATAACATCATATCCAGCATCTCTGAACACCATAGACATTCGAAAAAGCTCTTCAATATAACTGTCGAAACCTCCAAATAAAACCAAAGTCTTCTTCGGATTTTTTGCCGAAAGACGATAAGCGGAAAGATAGCCTCTTTCATAGGGATGTAATACCATAAGCTTCTTTGGAGAGCTGAATAAACTGATCACGTAAATTTAGCTTGAGTGAATTTGATTGTGGAATAAAAAAACTCAGCGCCTCTGAAATAAAAGGCTGCACGTAATTTTGCATCTTTTTTCAATGACTCGTCTCCAAGTTCTATAAAGCGTTTAATTAATGTTTCATAGTTGTGAGCAGTTTTGCCTACTTCGCGCATTTCTTCAAGTAAGACGTTATCATTGGTCCAGTTATAGAATACATTCATATGGAAGTTGACGCTTGCATCAGGATGCAGCTCGTAGAGTCCTACCGGAAAATCATCAGGTTGCCATTTCTTTGTCATATTAAAACTCCTTTCAAATAAGTATGAACACAGCATAATATTCTTGTGTAATAGTCTTCAATCATTGATATATAGGGATTTGTTGCTTATACGACACGAATCTCAAATATGATGATTATTATGTATATAGTAGACAGGAGGTATTAAAATGATGCGAAATAATGACTTACGTATTATAAAAACACAAAAAGTCATTCGGAATGCATTTGTTGATTTGCTCGATAAAAACGGATTTGAGGCGATTACCGTTCAGGAGATTGCGAATGCAGCTATGATTAATCGTTCTACCTTTTATTTACACTATGTGGACAAGTATGATTTACTGCAAAAAACAGCGGAACAAGCGTTAGCTAATATCATAGAATTGGTAGCCCCTGAAACACATATTGTTGATGGAGAACTAGAATATAGCAGCTTCAAAGAAAATATTCGTGCAATTCTTAAAGTCGTGGAAGATGATGCGGTGCTATACAAGGTACTGCTTAACGATCCGCAGATGATAGACATTAATCAAAAGTATCAGCAAGCTCTCATTGGAAAAATGGATAGCAGCTTCCCGAATAATATCTTAATATCTCGGGATTTATTCTTGGAATGGATGACATCTTTGTATATGTCAGTGATACGATGGTGGTTGAACCAAAACATGAAATATTCATCCAACTTCATCGCTGAAGAATTCATAAAATTATTAGTGATTGGCCCTGTAAAAACGGTTGGTTTTTAGGAGTATAAAGAAATCTTTCAGTATAAACTCGATGAACTATATACGTCTGCCCGTTTTTCTCGGCCATTTTTTCTTCAACTAAAACCTTTTACAGCATTCTATCTTTAACATTTTAGTATCTGTTTATAGGCATTATCTATAGTTTTTGATGGTGTTACCAGCAAGTTTTAATCCAGCTCTAAAGGGTCACCTAAATGCGTTATATTAATTTGGACAAAGTGAAAATAATTAACCTACGATTTTTTCCTTTCCTAAGCTGTTGTTATGTGCCAAAAAAAGGAGTACATTCAAATTGAACAAGAAATATTTGTTTTACCAAAATTACAGGAGGAATGAAGATGGATAAGCTTACAAAGGGTACCTGGATTGTAAACACGGTTAAACATCTGGCTGAACTTAAACAGTATACAACCGAGCTTGCTTTTTATGAGGCAACAGAACAAGCAGGAAAAGCTGGAGCCTTTCTTGGTAGGTTGGTGGCAGATAAACAAGAAATTATACCTATACAGAATGCAAAAGTTTTTGCTCGCCAATCTAGTATTTCACCTGCAGAATTGAATACATATTTGAGCTACTTACGGCAAGCTGAGAAAGTCGATTATTCAGTTGATGCAATGAACAGACCGAAAGAAATTGAAATCTATTGTTTCTCTGGTAAGGAAGCTCTGGAAAGCGTATCAACCATTTATGAGACGCTTGAACCCCAACAAGAAGAGAATGCGAGTTTAATCGGTCTAAATCACACCTTTCATTTACCAAGAACTACAGATGAACTCAAGCAGTATTTGACAACCAGTAGTATATCTGAAGAATGTGCTGAAACAACTATCAAGTTACAGCAATCTTTTGGACTAGTTAGAGAGAGTGGTCAGAGTGGTGAAAAAGTACTGTTTAACGAATACTCGTTTAATGGAGATCCACAAAGGGTAGTAAAAGCATTGTCGTCACTGGACAACAATGAACGAGATATGGTAATTGAAATTCAAAATTTGATTTCTGAGACACAGGGTTTTCTAATTGAACATATTCCATCGCATATTCCTACGTATATTGTGGAGATGATGGAAGGAGTGGGGCTTGTTGATGGTATTACTGTACAATCTGCAATAGGATCGGCCACTTTCCTAACAACACCTCAAATTAAAGGTCAAGGTATAGGAAGTTTTTCACTTTCTGAGGATGTTTTCCATAAGGCGAAAATACTATTAAGTTGTTTGCGTTTTGGACAAACAAAGTCGACATGGGGGAGAGGGAAAATTTCTACTCTTGACAAGATGATGAATATTCTGAATAAGTTACTCCGTGGACAGTGGGTTGGTCCTGCAACAGCTATAGGTCAGGATTATGCATTGCTGGAAATTGATGGTGTGATACAAACAAGACCAGCAAAGCCATATGGTTTTGAAATGAAGTTACGCCAACTTGAGGTGGGGGAACTTGTTCGACAAATGATTACTTACAATAAAGTTGCTCTTGAAGCGGAGGCAAATATTGGAGATCTATTAAAAGATCAGCCAAGTGGCTGTATTATTCCTGAAACAAGGAAAAGCGAGATTTTTGCAAAATCTACAGCTCCAGTAGAAGCCTTGCGAAATAAGTTGCTAACTACTATTCGTACTTCGTCGGGGGTGTAAAGTGTGGTTTATAATAATAAATCTGATCAGAAGGGCTTTGGGTTTGAATATGATGTTTCTAGTATGTTTCAAAGCCAGGGTTACTTAACTAGAAGAGGAGTCCCCTTATCCTATGGCAATGATGCGACTGATATAGATGTTTTGGGAATTGTATTTACTAACCCCTTTCAAGGTCATAAGATAATATGCGATTGCAAAAACAAAACTAAAGCTAAGCCTTTTGAGAGGGTATTTTGGGCAAAAGGTCTTGGTGAATTTGTTAATGCTTCTAATGTATTCGTAGCTCTCAACAAAACACAATGGGAAATTATTCGTTTTGCAGCTTCAGGTGGAGTGAAAGTTCTTACTAGTGATAGTATGAGTGAATACCGAAAGAATCAATCTTCTTACGGTTTAGCTGACGGGCAATTTTATACTCACTATGAACAGAAAATAAAGAATGCTGCAAAGTCAAGTTCTCTTTTGAATAATATCATTTTGAATACTAAAAAGTTATATCTTCATAAGAATCCTTACGTTGCTATTAACATATGTATGGAGTTTCTTACTAACATTGCAAAAGGCTTTCAACATGGAGGGAATCATAGCAAAGATCATTATGATGCTCTAAAGTATCTCGCATGTGAACTAACAGTTTTAGTTGGATTACAGATATTGTGGATAAGTTCAGATATACTAGGTCTACCAGAAAAGGCTAGAAGAGAACATATTTCATCAAAGCTTACTTATGGAGAGCTAGACCCAGGTACTGCTAGAAATCTAATAAACACTGCCAAAGAACTTGCAAATGAAATAATAAAAACTTCAGTTCCGAAGGCAATGATGCCAAAAGATGTTGACTTTGGAGAGATTGTACCCCCCCCTTACACTTCTAGTCTAATTGGTCTCATTGAAAGAGCATTGGCTCGTCCAAATGCATACTTGTCAATGCCTCAGCATCTCGATTTCTTACTTTTTGAGCAAGGTATAAAGGGTAGGGATTACACAGATGATGAAATTAGGAATTTGTTCGGATATACGTTATCAGATGAAAAATTTAAAGTATCGCGTAATATACTTTCTTTTGTGAGAGAATCTTGTGGATTAGATTGGAAGTCAATGTGGAGTAAGATGGAAAATAGCTCAGCATCCCCAAAATCTGGAAGTAAGGAGCGAGAAGAGAGTAAACCATACAGAAAATGGAAAAAGTCCTCTGATCAAGCCCAATCAGAAGGCCTAAAACCTGAGAATAAAAAACAAGAAGAGAGTAAACCTAACGAAAGATTAAAAGATGCACTTAAAGAGCTAGGATTAGAAGGTTCAAAGTTTGAGAAGCAAGATAAAGAACCTAAAATGGTAGGGAGTGTTCCTAATGAGACCAATTTAAAGGGCGAAAAATCTGATCATGACGAACAAATAAAACAGAATTATAGCGTTAAAGAAGGTAAGGAAGTTAAGTTTGAAAATGGAAATGGTCAATAATGAAAAATTAACACATTTTTTAACTTGATTTGGATTAAAAGAGGAATATTTAATTATTCCTGTTGTACTTATTTTGTCCGAAAGAATTGGCAGCCCCTGTTGAGTAAGACTCACAGGGGATTTTTTTGTTTATTTTTTGATTTTACTATTATCCAGATTTTTTAATGATTAATAGAAAGTTTCTTACGTGAAATATAGAATGAAGCTTACTTAGTGCTTAATTTTATCTATTGAAACATAATGTAATACAATTTTCGACATTTTTTTCGGTCAAACTGAGTTATTATTTATATAGGACTTAATTACTGAGTCAAATGTCATGAATATTTTAAAAAGGAAGAGAAGATATATGTTAGAGGTAAAAATGTTTCCTGCATCGTATGGTGATAGTTTTCTTATTTCTTGTAGAGGGAAAGCAATTAATCATATTTTAGTGGATATGGGCTTTGCTACTACCTATGAAAAGTTTATTAGTGAGGAACTTCAGAAAATAAAAGCAGAGGGTATATCTTTGTTAATTTTTACTCATGTAGATGAAGATCATATTCTAGGCGGAGTTAGATTCTTTAAGAAAAACGGTCATTCTGATAATCCAAATTCAATTGACATAAGAGAAATTTGGTATAACAGTTTTCGACACTTACAGTTTGATAAGATTCAAACTAAAGGGGAGCTCTCTATTAACAGTGGAATGAATAGCATTCTTTCCATGGGATATCCACGGGAAATAGGAGTAAGAGAAGTAGCAGATATAGGATATAAGCAAGGCTCAACTTTGGGATCACTAATACTACAAAATGGTTATGAGAACAAGTGGAATACTAGCTTTAATCATAAAGCTGTAGTAGTTGATGAAAACGAGATCAAGGTAAACTATACGAATGAAGAATTATCAATAACTTTATTATCTCCTAATATTGAAAATCTTCAATTGCTTTCTAATAAATGGGCTGAGAAATTATCATCACTCGGTTATCAAGATAAAGTTGATAGTGATCAGACACTGGACGATGCTTTCGAATTTTATATGTCGAATATCCAAATGGAACAAAAACAGAGAAAGGTCCAAGATATAAATTCTACTAGATACACATTGGAAGAAATAGCACAACAGTCTTTTGAACCAGATAGAGCAGAAGTGAACGGAAGTTCTATTGCATTTATATTGGAGTTCAACTCTAAGAAACTGCTTTTCTTAGGAGATTGTCATTCGGAAATTATTGAAAATAATTTAAAAAAATTATTGAATCAGAGAAAAGAAGAGAAAATGTGGTTTGATATGGTTAAAGTTTCTCATCACGGAAGTAAACACAATACTAGTGTTAGTATGTTAGAACTGATACATTCCAATAAATATATTTTTTCAACAAACGGTAAAGGCAAGAACTTTAGTCATCCTGATATTGAAACGATCTATAGAATAATATCGACTGACAACACTCCTGATAAGGAGCTAATTTTCAACTATAAACCTTTCAGGATTTTAAATAAATTTAATGATCCAAATTTGATGGAAAAGTATAGCTACAGTATTCATTACACCAATGATTTGGCAAACACATTGGATGATGTTCCTACAATAATTTCATTTCAAAAAAACGAAAAAGTTAAGGAGGAAGTTTAGCATAGATACTATTAAATATTTATATAAAACTACAGCGAAAATTAACTGCCGTAACCAAGGTACTGCATTTTTAATTGATGAAAAACGTGCTATTACAGCAAGACATTGTATAAAAGAGCATATTGACAATAATGAGCCAATAGAACTTGAATTTTATCCTGGAAGTACGAAATCTTTTAAAAGGTATGCGAATTTAATAGCTGATTCAATCGAAGATGATATGGCTCTGCTTGAAATTACTGATAAAGTAACGCATATTGAAGAATGGCTAGCAATTGACGTAAATAGTTATGATAGCAGGGAGATTGAATGGGAGAGTATGGGGTATCCCAAAGATTGGAATACTGATGCCGAGGGAGATGCTTATTGTTATCTCAGAGGGCAACTCTACTTTGATAGCAGTTTTGATGACAGTAAAGAGTATGATAAGCAATTAACAAGTAATTATATAAAAGAAGACTGGCCGTACGGTCTTTCAGGCCTATCAGGTGCCCCATTATTGGTTGATAAGAAAATAGTTGGTATCTTAATTAAAGAGGAGTACAGCCTTTTAAAGAATCAACTGAAGTCAGTTAGCTTCTTCAAGTGTGCAAACTTCTTGCTACAAAATGGAATTTTGATTAATTCTTCGCTAGCAAATTCCAATAATTTATTGAAACAAAGATTGGATATACAAAAGAGAGTATGTAACGACATATTCAACAAAATAAACCATTCGATGATAAATCAGGAATTGAATATGGATGTTGATTTCTACTATGTAAAATATCATGAATCAGGAAATAAAAGAATTAGTGAACTAGCTGAACATTTAACACTTGTTTTACAACAGTATGCTAATAGTCTAACCATTATTAGTTCATCATCAAATGACCTACGCAAACAATTAGAGATTTTTAAGAATAATAATAAAATAGTTAGTGAAATTAGCAAAAGTGGAAAACTTGGTTCTATGCTCTTGTGGATGTTGATAGAAGGAATTTTAGAAATGCCTAAAATGTATACAAGAATTAGAAGCGACATCCCGTCTACAGAACTGAATTATATTTCAGATGATGTGCATGCAGGTTTGAAGAATGGGCAGTTGGCGCTATTTATTGGTGGAGGCATTCTACATGATAATTTTGAAGTAGCTATTACTACAATTCTTAAAGAATTAGAGGAAATAGTGAATATGGAGAATGATATTCTCTTTTATGATGATTATTCATATGAGACTTTAAATCATGGTCCGTTGAAGACTCTAATTGACAAATTCTTTGATTCAAGGGATTGGAGCAAAGTTAATGTAGAAATGACTGTATTTACAGGTTATAATTCTGAACTTTTGAATATGTTTGAAAAAGATGGAATAAACGGTCCAACCTTAGAGAAACATTTAAATCAATATTTTATTAGTGAATTGAAGAAGAACTACGAATCTATTTGCCATCAATTATTAAAAACAAGCAGTATTAAAAATGTAAAGATTAATTGGTTTATACTTCCTTTTAATAAAATTATTGATTTCGAGAATCAATTTATGCATAAAATTGGAATGGAGGTGTGATTTATGAGCTTCGAGTCCCTAATATATAGAATGGAATACTCAGGAAATATAGATTTTTTAATAAAAAAAATAAAGAAAATGGAAATTCAACTAGAATTCTTTAATCAAACTGATGAAGAGTTATCGGGTGAAGAAACTAGGATACTTTTGGAGTCTGCAAATATATTAGCTGCATCAGTTAAAATTAAAAATAAACAAAAAGCATTAAACATTGCTACCACTCTTCCTTTGATCAAACCGTCGAATTCGATTGTAATGGCTTCTTCATTAATATTGAGGAAACTTGGAAATTACCCTGGAATAAAATTGTTAGAAGATCGAAATAAACTAAGTAATTATAAAAGACAATTAAATGGGATGGCGCTTTTCGAAGCACATGTGTTTGAGAATGCTAACACTAGAAATTTATCAGGGAAAGATTATCTTTTAACTAATTTTCAGAAAAGAGTAGTTGACATGATCGAGGAAGAGGTAGATGGGATTAGTATTTCTGCTCCTACATCTGCTGGAAAGTCATTTGTATATCTCAAAGTGTTATTAGATAAGATAGTTAAACAGAAGGGTACTACTGCTATTTATATTGTGCCAACAAGAGCACTAATTAAGCAAGTTATGAACGATTTCCTTTCAAGTATATCAGAAATGGGACTAAAGAATATCTTTGTAGGATGTTCTTCGGAAATTGAAGTCCTAATCGAGCATCCAGAACGATCGAATATACTAGTTTTAACTCAAGAAAGGTTATATCAACTTTGTAACAGAAAAGATGTAAACAGAGTTAAAACAAATATTATTGTAGTGGACGAGGCTCATAACATTCAATATGGTGGGAGAGGAGTATTACTTGAAAACGCAGTTAAATTTTCTCGTTTACTCTGGCCAGAGACAAAGATACTGTTTTCAAGCCCGCTTGTTAAAAATCCACAAAAATTATTGGACACATTTGAGTTCGAGAATGGGGTAAATGAAAGAGATAATTTGCCACTGGTACGTCAGAACATTATAACAGTAAAGTTGTTAGAAGATACGTTGTTGGTTACCGCATTATTTAACAAAGAAGAAATAGCTATAGGGAAGAAAAGTTATACTTATTCGGGAAGTAAAACAATTTCTAAAATTCTTTCCAGTGCAACGTTAGACCTTTGGAATAATCAAACTTCAATTGTCTACTCAAATGAGCCAATGCTTTCCACTGATGTAATCAGAGAGTTATATAACAATGGAAATTTTCCTCTTCTAGATGATGTGCGTTTAAATGATTTTGCTGACTTTATTGAAGAATATATTACAGAAAGCTATGAACTTGCAAATTTTATAAGAAGGGGACTAGCATTCCATTTTGGTTCTTTGCCTGCAATAATAAGATCCGGTATTGAAGATCTATTTAAATTAGGACTCTTAAAAATAGTGAGTTGTACGTCAACCTTATTAGAAGGTGTAAACATGCCAGCTAAGAATATTTTTGTTTACAAACCTAAAAAAGGTAGAAAAAACCCTATTGATAACCTTAGTTTCTGGAATTTAGTGGGGAGAGCTGGACGAATCGGAAATGACTTTTCTGGTAACGTTATATGTATAGAATTAGAAAGTTGGGTCACAAATCCAGTTATAGGAGAAAGATATCAGGATATAATTCCCTCTTCTGAAATCAGGTTAGTTAAGGAACCAGAAAAATTTAAAGAGTTTATCAAGAGCGAAAATCCAAAAAGGCAAGAAAGTGATGATTATAACGAGCAGTTATTCTCGCTAGTTATTAAAGAGCATCTGCTTGGCGAAAGATTGGAAAATTCTTTGTATAGTACAGATCAAAATTTAGATATTTTAAAAGAGATTGACACTATAACTGGTTCAACAATTAACGCATTTAAGCCTCCTACAGAGTTATTGAATAAGAATCCAGGGGTTATGCCCCAGAAAATAAATGCATTGTGGGATTTTTTGGTTGATAATGAGAGTGAGATTGATTATCTCTGCCCAGTTTTCCCATTAAACGAAAGTGGCTATGAACGTTTTGACTTGATAGTTAATGCTATCAATGTTTTCTTTAATGATAGTTCATGGACTGAAAAACAGGTTAAAAGAATCACTACAGTAGGAGATAAATGGATGAAAGGCGTTTCTTTGACAAGTCTTATTTTTTACGATAGACAGATTCTAAACAGAGAACAAAGAGAAATTACTAAGCATGTTAAAGACCAGATTGAATTTATAAATAAAACAATCAGATATCAAATAGTTAAATATACTCAAACATATATCGAAGTATTAAAAACCTTCCTTATTAGCATTAATAGAAGAGAGGATTCTGAAAAAATAATAAATATATCGGCATATTTAGAGTATGGAGCTTGCGCTACTTCTGCATTAGAGTTTATGGCAATTGGTTTACATCGTGAAGCTGCAATCAAGTTGTCTCGTATTATGGGATTTCACGATAATATTACTACAGATACTTGTATAGAGTGGTTAAAGAATCTAGATGTAGAATCAATTGATGTAGCAAATTATTTGAAAAAAGAGATTTATGGATTACAGATGACTTTGTAACCGCAACAATATCCGTTGTTTTTTGGTCACACTTTTGCTTTCTTGAGCGTTAAACTCGAACGTATAACAAAGAAAGTTAAAGAAAGCCTTGTCGGACAAGGCTTTCCAACGTATTTCCCTAACGCACAAAGTCTTATCGCTCCACTGACAATGAAGAGGTCAAAAATGTGCTCTCCTATGTTGTGTATGCCATTTTTCACTAAATTTGTTCCATTGAAATTATTTAATATTCAAGTTTCAGGGCCTAGGAGATATGCTGGGCCTTTTCATCATACTTCCCCTTGCTTTCGAAACATGAACTTTCCCCTCTTTAAGGACGGTTTTTCCAAAGTGAGTTTTTAATAGGAATGTATATTCGATATGATATAGGAATATTTATTATGTTTGTTAAAGTATTAGAGGAGGAATTTTCACTTTAAACACGACAAAAATTAACTAATTTTGTTCTACCTCACTAACCAGATCAATAATTTCCCGAATATCTTCAATATTCATGGCTTCGGCTATTCTTTCGATATGATTAAAATTGATACTTTCACGTTTACCGGATTGAAGTTCGCTTAGAGCAGCATGACGTACATCAGATAAACGTGATAGTTCCCTCAAGGAGATATTATGTTTTCTCGTAATTTCGTTTATTTTTACTACTACTTTCTTTGCCATTAGAGCTCCCACCTTATTTTACAAATTTTTCTTGACGATACGCATAAACGTAACATATAATTTTTGTAAAACTGGTACTCATATACGTACCAAAAGGTGGGGAATATTTTGACTTCTCAGAGTGACATGGTAGCGGAGTATGAAAAGTTAGTAGAACTTGAAAAGCAATACACAGCGAGGATTCAAACTTGTATTAAATTACTTGGAGATGCGTTTAACATTATCGCTGCCAAAGCAGGAGCGCTTAGCATGGATTCAGTTAAGGAAGCGGCTTATTATTTACACTCAACGGAGATTGAACTAAACCATGTTTTGTATTATATCCGTTTAGAGAAAAGTATTTTAACTAACAAGTTAGAGATTGAAACAAAATGAAACAAACCCAAGCATAGCAGCGGAGGGGACGGAATCGTTCTGAAGAAGCGGAGCGTTCGCCTTTGAACCCGGATTTTTACCGTTAAAATATAATTAAAAAAATCTGAGGGCAACAGAATCGGAAGCATGATCCGTCCACGTAGCGCCTTACACGCACTTACTTGTTCAATCCACCCAGTAATCAATTTTCTCAATAACCCGACATGACCCTTCACGGTCTGATCGGGTTTTCCCATTTTCCCTCCCCTAACCCCCGCGCATAAATCTTCGTCCTCCCCCAAATCACTCGTCACCCAGATAGTTACACCCACTCCCAACATCATGTATAGTAAAGTTATGGGAAATAAACATGAACCCGCATATTATCTTGATCGCTTAACCGTACAATAAGAAACATGGCAAAAACGAGGAGGAACGTGATGATACATCCAACACAGATTCAGGATATGCTGCAAGCCGCGCTGGAGACGGGCGGGGATTTTGCAGAGGTGTTCGTCGAGGACCGCACCAATGGACAACTGGGCATGACCGGGGGAGTCGTGGATACGGCATTATCAGGCCGGGATTTTGGGATTGGTATTCGGATCATGAAGGAGCATTTCTCGGTGTATGCCTACACCAGTGATATGAGCGAACAGAGCCTGATTCGACTGGCCAAATCGGCCGCCAAGGCCATTCGCGGCGGTGGAGTGCCAGGTACACACACCATTACACTCCATCCCCACGCGATTCCTAATCACCATCCAATTGCGATCATTCCTGACGCTTCACAGAAACGCGCCAAGATTGACATGATGAGACGGGCGCATGAGGCAGCAAGCCAATACGATCCTTCCATTACGCAAACCTCCATAGGGATCAGTAACTCGATCCAGAACGTGCTGATCGCCAATAGCAACGGGTTGCTGGTGGAGGATACCCGTACGTATACACGCATGAGAATAAGCGCGATTGCGACCGATGGGGAGCATAGACAATCCGGGTTCCGTGGGCCGGGAGCGTATGCGGGGACTGAATTTCTGGAGAATCTGAATATCGAAGAAAATGCGAGACACGCCGCTCGTATTGCCACCACGATGGTCAAAGCGGGATATGCGCCTAGCGGCAGACTACCCGTCGTGATTGAGAACGGCTTCGGCGGCGTTCTTTTTCACGAGGCATGTGGACACGGGCTGGAATCTACGGCGGTGGCCCATGGAACCTCCGTGTTTGCGAATAAGATCGGGCAGCAGGTGGCTTCACCGCTTGTCACGGCTATAGATGATGGAACGATTCAGAACGCGTGGGGCTCGCTCAATATCGATGATGAAGGAGCGCCGACACAGCGCAACGTACTGATCGAGAACGGTATTTTAAAAGGATATCTGATCGACCGCATGGGCTCGCGCCAGATGGGTGTACCTGCGACAGGGTCGGGACGAAGACAATCCTATAAATTTGCACCTGCGTCCCGTATGAACAATACGTTTATTGCGAATGGGGATTCTACGCGTGAAGAGATCATTGCCAATACGGAGTACGGGATCTATGCCAAATCGCTGGGTGGCGGGTCGGTGAATACCTCGACGAGCGAGTTTAATTTTGCGGTTGAAGAGGCGTACATGATTCGCAACGGCAAAATTGTGGAGCCGGTCAAAGGCGCAACGCTAATCGGCAAAGGGATTGAAACCCTGCAAAATATTGATATGGTCGGCAACAATCTGGATCATGGTCAGGGGATGTGCGGTTCGGTCAGCGGAAGTCTTCCGGTCAACTGCGGACAGCCGACAATTCGTGTGTCCGAGATGACCGTCGGCGGACGGAAGGGGGAATAGGCGATGAATATTCAGCAATTTCAGGAAGCGTTGTTCACAAAAGGCCGGGAAATCGGCTACGCGGATATGGAAATCTACTATGTAAATGGACGTTCTACCTCGGTGAAGGTACTGAAGGGAGAAATTGACCAATATACCATCGTGGAGAACGGTGGACTTTCCTTCCGGGGCGTCATTAACGGGAAAATGGGTTATGCCTCTACGGAGAAGCTGGAACCCGACGTGATCGACTTTTTATTGGAAGAAGCTCGCAGCAACGCGGACATATTGGAAAGCGAGGAGCAGGATGAGCTGTTCGCAGGCTCTGAGAGTTACCCTGAGCAGCCTGCTTATGCCGCAGCGTTGGCTGACACGGCTCCTGAGATTCTGATCGAGGCGGCGCTAGAAATGGAACGTACAGCGCTTGCCGCAGATCCACGGATTGTGATGGCTCGGCATTGCTCGGTCAGCATTCGTGAAAATGAGGTTCTGATAGTAAATACAAAAGGACTGCACTGCCATCGTCGCAAAAGTCTGGCGAGCGCTTATGTGTATGTGATTGCAGCAGACCATGACGAGACCGTTACCGGGGGCTGGCATGATTATTCGCTGCGAAGTGTGGAAGAAATCGATATTGCGGATGTGGCGCGTAAAGCCGTAAAAGAAGCTGTTTCCAAGCTGGGTGCGCACACGATCCAATCGGATAACTATCCTGTCATTTTCCGTCATGATGCAGCAGCGCAATTGCTGGCTGCGTATACGTCGGTATTTTCAGCGGAGTCGGTGGATAAAGGCTTTTCGCGATTAGCTGGGAAACTGGGGCAAAAGGTGGCAAGCGAACGTATTACGCTGATTGATGATCCGCTGATGGAGAACGTTCCCGCAGGCAGTACGTTTGATGCCGAAGGCAGCGCAACGCATCGTAATGAGATCATCAAGGATGGAGAACTACGGACGTATTTCCATAACCGCAAGACGGCTCGCAAGGCTGGGGTGGAAAGTACCTCTAATGCTTCTAAGGGAAGCTATAACGGTAAAATCGGTGTGTCGTATCATAATCTGTACGTGGCTCCAGGTACGTCTACGTTGGAGGACATGATTCGCGAGACGGATCGCGGGTTGATGATCGTAGAGCTGCAAGGGCTGCATGCGGGTACGAATACGGCGTCCGGTAATTTTTCGCTGGCTTGTCTGGGATACTGGATTGAGCAGGGGCAAGTGGTCAGAGCAGTCAATCAGATCACCGTATCGGGCAACTTCTTTGATGTGTTGCAGCAGGTAGAGGAAGTTGGCAACGATTTGCGTTTTACGGGAAGCTGCACATCGCCTTCGCTCAGGCTGGCTGCACTCTCGATTTCAGGTTCCTAATGACTGGAGCAGCCTTCTTTTTTCAGACTCACGGCCTGTTTCTGACGTTCCGATTGCCTAGCGATTACAGATGCCTGATGCATCAGGGTATGGTAAAGTAGGAGAAAGTCTTTGAAATATGAAAAAAAGGCTTGGTTACAGCACCGCGACAGGGTATTATAGACAATAATATATTCGAAAAAAGGTTCGAATTGAATTTTTATTGGGGGATGTATATGAGATATATAAGCACTAGAGGTCGAGTAGAAGCCAAGGGATTTATTGATACCGTGCTCATGGGGTTAGCTGACGATGGAGGTCTGATGGTACCTGAGCAGATTCCGACCGTGTCGGCAGCTACGCTGGAGCAATGGGCAACATTGAGCTACAGAGAGCTGCTGCTGGAAGTTTTTGCGCTGTATATCAATGATGAGATTCCTCGTGAAGATTTGGAGCAGCTGGTGGAGCGCAGTTATGCGAGCTTCCGTCACCCGGAAGTCACGCCAGTGAAGAAGATCAACGATTCCCTGTCTATTTTGGAGCTGTTCCACGGGCCTACGTTTGCGTTCAAGGATGTGGCGCTGCAATTTATGGGTGAGTTTTATTCCTATGTGTCCAAAAAGCAGAATGAGATCATTCACATTTTGGGTGCAACCTCGGGCGATACCGGGGCAGCAGCCATTCAGGGCGTGCGTGGCAAGGAAGGCATTAAAATCTGTATTTTGCACCCACACCAAAAGGTGAGCAAGGTACAAGAGCTGCAAATGACGACGGTAGACGATGAAAATGTATTGAATCTATCCGTAAAAGGGAACTTTGACGATTGTCAGAAGGTCATTAAGGACCTGTTTGCCGATCTGGATTTCAAAGCTAAACATCATTTGCGGGCGATTAACTCGATTAACTTTGTGCGCATTTTGGCGCAAACCGTATATTACTTCTATGCTTATTTCCGGGCGCAGGAGTCTGCGGGTACGAAAAAAATCAATATCAGTGTGCCATCTGGCAACTTTGGCAATATTTTTTCCGGCTTTCTTGCGAAGAAAATGGGCTTGCCGATCCATAAGCTGATCATTGCAACCAATGAAAATAATATTTTGGAGCGCTTCGTGAAGACAGGCGAATACAAGCCAGGCGACTTCAAAAGCACATACAGTCCTTCGATGGACATTCAGGTGGCGAGCAATTTCGAAAGATACCTGTATTACTTCCTCGGAGAAGATGCAGCCAAGGTATCTGAATATATGAATAACCTCAAAACCGAGGGACGGATTGTGATTAGTGCAGAGGATTTGAAACGGGTACAGCAGGATTTTGAAGCGCTCGGCGCTTCGAATGAGCAGTGTCTGGAGCTAATCAAGAAATACAAGGCCGAATACGATTATTTGCTCGATCCCCATACGGCATGCGGTATTGCCGCGTATGAGGCGTATAATGGCGCGGACGAAGTATGTGTGACCTTTGCGACAGCGCATCCGGCCAAATTTGATGAAGCCATCCGTCTGGTGGACATCAAGCAGGAGTTCCCAGCGCAAATTGAACAATTGTTCTCCAAATCGCAGCATCAGCAGGTGGTAGAGCATGACGAGGCAGAAATTGTGCGTCAGCTTGAAGCCTTTTATGTGTAAAAGGATGGGAAAAGAGGCTACGCCCTGCGCGCAGCCTCTTTTTCTTATTTCCATATTTCAGACATAATGTATGTTTTAGTTTCAATTTGTTCACATTATAATGCCATGTAGGGTAAGGTGTTAGGGCCTTAGAAATCGTGAAAAAAGCCCGTGAATCAAGGGATTTAGCTTTAGGAAACTAACAGACAATGAGAGGTTCATAGAGTTATTTAATGAAGGATACAAAAATTTTTTATAGGCGAATTAGATGTATTATTATAAAAAATCATGTATAGTTAACTAAATTTTATGAATACATAAAGTTCCACTCTCGAAGGTGCAGAATAAAGTCGTTCCGTCATTTAACAGAGGGGCTAATTATAAAAGGGGTGTATTAAAAAAATGACCATGATCCGTCCAGAGCAGAGTCAACAAGCAGCAGCCGAATATGTGCAGTCCGTTTTTGAGAAGGTTATCGCGCGCAATCCTCATGAGAATGAATTCCATCAGGCCGTCAAGGAAATATTGGATTCGCTAATTCCGGTATTGGCTAAGCACCCTAAGTATATGCAGCAGGGGCTTCTGGAACGGCTAGTGGAACCGGAGCGAGTCATTACCTTCCGTGTACCTTGGGTGGATGATGCGGGGGTTGTACAGGTCAACCGTGGCTTCCGTGTGCAGTTTAACAGTGCGATAGGGCCTTATAAAGGTGGACTTCGCTTTCATCCGTCTGTATATCTAGGAATCGTCAAGTTTTTGGGTTTTGAGCAGATTTTCAAAAATGCATTGACAGGTCTTCCCATCGGTGGTGGTAAAGGCGGCTCGGATTTTGATCCCAAAGGGAAATCAGATAACGAAGTGATGCGCTTTACACAAAGCTTCATGACTGAGTTGTATAAATATATTGGTCCAGATGCCGACGTTCCGGCTGGGGATATTGGAGTAGGTGGCCGCGAGATTGGTTACATGTTCGGGCAGTACAAGCGGATTCGCGGAGGACATGAAGGTGGCGTCCTGACGGGTAAAGGGATTCATTACGGAGGCAGTCTCACACGTACAGAAGCGACTGGATATGGCTGTGTGTATTTTGTAAACGAGATGTTGCAGGCTCAGGGATCGTCCTTTGAAGGAAAACGCGTCGTCGTGTCGGGCTCAGGGAACGTATCCATTTATGCGATTGAAAAAGCACAGCAGCTTGGCGCTACAGTCGTGGCATGTAGTGACTCGAATGGCTACATCTATGATCCAGACGGTATCGATCTGAAGCTGGTGAAGCAGCTGAAAGAAGTGAACCGTCTGCGGATTAGCGAGTATACTCAAGAGCGTCCAGACGCAATCTATACAGAAGGCTGTTCGGGGATCTGGTCGATCCCATGCGACATCGCATTGCCATGCGCCACACAGAATGAAATTGACGAGCAAGCAGCCCAGCTGCTGGTAAGTAATGGCGTAAAAGCTATAGGTGAAGGTGCCAATATGCCATCCTCGCTACAGGCCATTGAAGTGTTTTTGGACAATGGGGTTCTGTTTGGGCCAGCCAAGGCAGCCAATGCAGGCGGAGTAGCGGTCTCGGCGCTTGAAATGTCGCAGAACAGCATGCGCCTGTCATGGACCTTTGAGGAAGTGGATGCCAAGCTGCATGATATTATGAAAAATATCTATGCTAACAGTGTGAAGGCGGCTGAGGAATACGGCGTGCCAGGCAATCTGGTTGTCGGAGCCAATATCGCAGGATTTGTGCGTGTGGCCGACGCAATGCTGTCCCACGGGATTATTTAGCACAACGGAACATAATAAAGTTAATTGAAGCTGAGCGGCTCTTGTGCGAGTCGCTCAGCTTTTATTTGCAAAGAGCACTTTATTTTTCTCAGGGACTTGATTTATTTTTAATGAGGATGTATATTACTTGATAGATCAATAATTGATGGATCAAAGGTCGGATCACGAAGCCCAGCGATATTCTTAAGGGAGGAGAGATTGATATCACCCAGACACCATCCGAGCCTGAGTATATTTTTGACATGCTGTTGTTGCTGAACAAGCAGATTAGCTCCAAGTTTGAGCGTTGCGCAGGAGTCAGCGCATCCAGATTGCAGCTATTGTGCAAGTTGTATCAAGTGGAGGAGATTAGTCAAACTCTGCTGCAAAAAGAGGTTGGCATTGACGCTGCAGCCGTAACGCGCCATTTGAAACAACTGGAAGCGACAGCAATGGTCACACGACGCACGAAGCCAGAGGACAACAGGGTTACCTTGGTAAGCCTGACCGATTATGGGCGTGCACGCATTGTCATTTTTAAGCAGGAGCGCTCGCAGTTTGTAGCTCAGCTGCTACAGAGCTTCGACGAGACCCAGCGGCACCAACTAGCTGATATGCTGCAAGTGATGAATAGTCATATATCCGATATGGACTGACCCCAATTACATTATACCCATAGGGGAAACAAGGAGGAATTTACATGCCAGTAATTACTATTGAAGCAGGCAAATTAAATAAAGAACAAAAAAGATCGTTGGTCACTGAACTTACCACATCAGCTTCAACCATAATGAATGTACCCGAGTCGGCTTTTATTGTTTTGATTAAGGAAAGCGAAAAAGAAAACATTGGTTTGGGAGGAAAATTATTATCTGATCGCTAATGTCAGAAGATGAAGTGGGTTCATTCATTTTTAAGGTAAGGAGCCATTTCTGTAATGAATTAATTTGAGATTTGAACAAAAGAAGCGCCTCCTGTATGCACGGGTACAGAACTGGCAGGATCGCTTTTTTCCAGAGTACACGCAGGTATTTAAAGACTGGGAAGGGAAAGCTTCGCGCATTACCTTGTAGGAGTTTCCAACGCCAGGTGAGATCGTAGAATTAGGTGCAGAAGCCATCGTCCAGCGCTGGAAGAAAGACGTGAAGCGAGCCGTAGGGACGAAACGAGCCCAGCAACTGGTGGAAACGGCGAGAAGTTCCATCGATCTGACCGAAGGACTTCCAGCAGCAAAAATAGATTTAAAACACTTCTGGAACAGTACGACATGTTCGCCAGACAGCTCGGGGAAGAAAAAAGGAAAATCCAGTATAATCAAACGAGGACGCGCAAGGCTAAGAGCGCTACTGTTTCGGGCCGTGATGCTCATGGTGGCGAAGAATGCGGAGTTTAAGGCACTGCACCAATACTTTACCAAACGAAGCCAGAATCCACTGAAGAAAAAGCAATTGATTGTAGCGTTGTGCGGGAAGCTGATTCGCGTTCTTCACACGCTCGGCACCAAGCAAGTTCGGTACGATGCAAACGACGTTTTAGGGCCAGTACGTGAGGCCCAGTTACAGAAGACAGCTTAAGAAAAACCGGATTCATGTTTCTCATCGGACAGGAATTAGCAGAGACAAAGGAAGAGTGGATATCCAAGGTGCGATCATAGAAGTCGATCCATAGATTGGGAAAAATGTCTCAACCTCTAATCCAGCCACCGGCTCTTCCGGAAAATAATGACATCCTTACATGACTTCTCCAGTGCTCGATATGTCAATGGCTGAAAACCGAAGAACGAGTGAGAAAACATGAGAAAATATTAATTTATAGTGGGAGAGATTGGAATGAATAATACGAATACATCCAGTACTGTAAAAACGAATGATTTTAAAGAAATCGCCCTGGGACGCCGTTCTGTAAAAGTATACGATCCGTCCGTGAAGATCAGCCGCGAGGAAATGACAGAGATTTTGACGGAAGCTACACGCGCACCATCTTCCATTAACCTGCAACCTTGGCGTTTCCTCGTCATTGACAGCCCTGAAGGTAAAGCTACACTGGCACCATTGGCTCGTTTCAACCAACGTCAAGTAGAAACATCTTCGGCAGTGATCGCTGTGTTTGGAGATTTGAACAACTTTGATAATTTCGAACAAATTTTCGGAGAAGCTGTAGAACTGGGCTATATGCCAAAAGACATTAAAGAAATGCAACAGGAAAAAGTGGCAGCTCATTTTGCAGCGCTTGATCCAGTTGTGAACAAAGAAACGGTCCTGATTGACGGTGGTTTGGTATCCATGCAGCTTATGCTGGTAGCACGCGCTCACGGTTATGATACTAATGCTATTGGCGGTTTTGAAAAGGATCAAATTGCTGAAGCCTTTGGTCTGGAAAAAGATCGTTATGTCCCTGTTATGCTCATTTCCATGGGTAAAGGAATCAACGATGGTCATCCTTCCACACGTTTGCCTATTGATCAAATCGCACAGTGGAAATAAGGGAAACGAACTAACATCTATACGCAACATAAAAACAGGCGGACAAAGGAAATCCCTTTGCTTCGCCTGTTTTTATGTTTGCTTAGATGCAACGTAGATCGCGGGTGCTTATCACGTTCTCAGTCTTTCAGTTATCATTTCAAGGTATTCGCTCCCGATGTTTCTGCCGGGTCAGCGGTGTCATTTTGAGGATGATGATAGTGCTTGGGCCATATAATTTGGTGTGAAGTATGGCTAAGCTCCTCATAAAATAACGGGGCTTTCTTGAATAGATGTATGACCAGATGGAAAAAGAACCATCCGTTGACCACTAACAACAAAAGGCTGATCAGAACACTTACCCATGGAGAGACTTGAGACCACAGCACGGGTCCACCCAGTACGTAATTAAGTCCCAAATACACCCAGTGCAAGAGACTGTAACGCTTTATGAGCTCCCATAGGGAAATCCGTTGTCCTGTCCCTGTAAGATGAATACGCACCAGCCATTTCCCTGGAGTTCGTCCATTCGTTAGGTAAGGAACCACCATAAAGTATACCCCACTGGAAACCCAGAAAGCAGCAGGCACATGCAGAGACTCCATGATGCCGAGTAGCCCGGTCCATATGATAGAATCCACGAAAAAGGCTACGCCCCGTCGGGTATAGGACACTCGCTTCGTTGCCATGTCCACATGCTTGTCCAGATGTTCTAAGCGGGGCAGGAAGCGTGAAAACCATTCGCCTAATAGAAAGCCTAGCATACCGCCTAATGTATTAGCCATTAGATCGTCAACATCGAACACGCGATAGGCATGGTCAAAAAATCCATATAGTCCTGTCAGCTGCGTCACCTCAAAGAAGAGGGAGAGGATAAAGGACAGAATCAGACACCATCCCCATCGTGCACGGAAATAATAACGTAAGAACATACCGAAAGGCACGGTCATCACAACGTTAAAAACGACCTGCAGAAAAGCGCGCTCCTTCAGCAAATGAACATAGCTGGAGGGATGAGCGGGTGAGACGGATGTTTCTCTTATAATGTCATGAACGAACTGCAAGGGCATCAACTGCAACGCTCCCCCGGCTAATGCAGCATTATGACGCGATGCTGGAAGCGGGAGTATGACCAGAAAGAAGGCGTTCATTAAGTATAAAAGCATCAAGTAAAGCAGCCATGCTCTAGCCTTGTGAATATAGCCATGCCTTCGATATTGCACGATTAGGAAAGGCAGTGTGAACAATAACGCAGCAAAAGGAAACGCAAGAAAGGCATACGAAACAGGAAACAGGTAAGATTGAATCATGTGCTACTTACGCCTGCTTTCTCCGGAACTTCACCAAAGACCAGATGACCAGAAATGCCATGAAAGCCACGCACACGCTAATGCTAATGCGATTTTGCGGGTCAAGCAAGAATAGGAACGCAATGACCCATAGACATCCCACTGTAACCGCCGTTACATAAGGGAATCCCCATATCTTGAAAGTAGGCTCCACTGGATAAGATTTGCGCAATTTCAATTGGGACAGACAAATGCAGCTCCAGACGAGCAGCACGACGAAGCCAGGTACAGCCATCAAAATACGGAACAGCCCGTCCTGAGCGACATAAGCAACCATGGAACCGACAATCAGGACTACAGCGCACAATTTGAGACTATTTACCGGAACCCCGTTTGAAGATAAGCGAGCGAGTGATTTGGGACCTTCTCCATTGGTAGCCAGCGAATGCAGCATACGTGTAGCTCCGTAAATCCCCGAATTGGCGGCAGACAGTACGGCAGTGATCAGAATAAAGTTCATAACATGAGCCGAGCCTTGAAGCCCTACAGAAGACAGTACCTGTACAAACGGGCTGGTATTCGCATCCAGTTGGTTCCAGGGAATCAAGCCACAAATGATGAGAATGGGCAACGTATAGAACAAAACAACGCGAAGAATAAAGCTTTTAACCACTCTAGGCAGTACCTTTTCCGGATTTTCTGTCTCCGTCAACGTCAGTCCAATCAGCTCGGACCCTCCGTATGAAAAGGTAACGACCAGCAGCGCTGAAAAGATAGCCAACCAGCCATTAGGTAGAAATCCGCCGTGCTGCGCGTAGTTGCTTAGATAAGGTGGAGTTTCAGTGGGAATAATCCCGGACAGTATACAGCCACCCAAGGCGATGAAGATAATAATCATGGCAATCTTAATACCCGCAAGCCAAAATTCCAGCTCCCCAAAACCGCCGACACTCAGCATGTTGACGACAATAATGAAAGCCGCACTCACTAAGCTGAGTACCCATAGAGGAACATCTGGCAACCAATATTGCAGGAAGCTCCCCGCAGCAATGACCTCAATGATACAGACGGCCAGCCACATGAAGCAATACAACCAGCCGATAATAAAGGACAGTCGTTCTCCAAAAGCTTTGCGAATAAAATCCTTCATATTCATGTTGGGGTAGACGGTAGCCATCTCGGCAATTGCGCCCATAACGACTAAGAGCAAGAGTCCTGCGAAGACATAGGATAAAATAACTCCAGGTCCCGCCAAGCTAATCGTTTCGGTACTTCCTTTAAAAATTCCCGTTCCGATAACTCCACCCATAGCCATAAAGGTAATGTGCCGTGGGAGCAGCTTTTTGTGCAAAGTTGCTTCATTTGATTTCAAAATGAAATCCTCCTTCATATAGTGTATAGCTTCAGCATGGCCCAAACAGGGTTACTTCAATTAGACTTATACTACATGAAAATATCCAATTAGGAAATGAAATAAATAGGATCTGGTAGGGAGATTGAAATCGCTAGAGGACAAACTGAAGTAAACCGAGGAAAACAGAGGCAGAATGCTGGCGCTGATGATTGCTCTATCTGCGGTCATTCTGCCTTTATTGTTCTGCTCGGCGGATATTTAAGTGATCATGTAGGAGTATCGCATTGCGGTGAAGGATTAGCTCCGCAATATTCCTTTAGCCCGTACTTGCTTGAGCCAACCAGGAAACTCATTCAGCAGACGGTCGTACAATTCTGCGTCTGTCACGGACTCAATGTCATCCAAGGCAAAGAAATCTGCATTATCCACTACGCGACCACGCAGATTATCCAACTTTTGAAGGACTCCAAAATCAGCATTACCAAGACCAACAAATTGCCAGAAAATCGGAGTTTTCGAGCACTTGATCAGCAATTTTGATATTTTTTTCGTTTCATATACGCCACCGTCACTGAAAAAGATAATGTAGGTCGGGATTGTTTCATTGGGTGCCTCTTTTGTATATTTTAAAATAATATCCTCTATCACTTCAGGCTCATTGTTACCAAATCCAATATTTCCGTATCCGATTTCCGGGAAATTTCGTTTTACGTAATTCTCGAAATCCCTCTCTGTGACGCTTGGAGCACGTTTGGCTTTGTCCGCAAAAAACCATACATCCATTTCACCATCGTCATCCATGCAGGCCGATACAGCCAGAACACGTTCGAAGGCTTTTTGCACGGTTCCCTTAGAGTACAGTTTCGCCATGGAAGCAGAAGCGTCTAATACAACCGCTACTCGTGCTTTTTCCCGGTCTATCTGCTTCTTTTGGAGTGAAATTTGTACCTTCTCTTTAAGCAGATTAATTCTTCCATTCACAGGAGAAGGCTCCTTCACGCGGGCTTTATCCGCTGACGGTGCTGCTGGCGATTCCGTTTCCTCTACGGTGACACCATGAGCTTCGGCGAGCGGCTTTAGTCCTCCATTGAAACCACGCCCAACTGCGCGAAGCTTGAAGCCAGACGTATGGCGGTATATTTCAGCGAATACGAGTGACGTTTCTTTGGTAGCTTCGGTGATGCTGTAGGTGATATGGGATTGCTTGCCTTGAGCAGTAAGTGAGCAGCCGACCACATCGGCAAAAGTACCCGGGCCGTCCAGTGTGGCCGCAAACACACATTTTTCCACTCCGGTTCGTTCCAGTTCCTGGAGCGCTACAGTAAACTCAGTGGTTCTGTCATTTGGACGCTGTAACCGTACATGGCCGTGCGGGTCAGCGGGTTGATTGTAAAAAATGAAATAGTCATCAGAGGAAACCTTTCCGTCTGCTCCTACCATAAAACAGCTAACATCCAGTTCGGCAGGTGCATGCTTCCATGTAATGGTGACCCGCACCGTATCTTCCTTACCGAATGGTGCATTAGCTCCTGTACTCAATGCAATGTTGGGACCGCTCATGCTGTCAAACCCCCTATGTATTTTAAATCTTGTATTTATACAAATTGTACCATGGAAATGGTATATTCACCTTGTTTCGTGCAGGAATATTTGTCTCATGGTAGACGCAGTAAAAGATGATATATAATAAGGTTGGTTTTGAAAAAAAGTATGATATTTATGAAGCGGAGGCTTTGATACGTGAAGCAGGATCGACAAAAGCAGGCAGGTTCCCATACCGGGATGAGCAAGGGACATGAAGCTGATGAGTTAAACAAACTGCTGTCCCTATGGCTTCATTCGTCGATCCGTGTCATGGATGTCCGGCATATTCGACTGGAGCTGGAAGAGTTGCTTCAACCGTATCGTCTTCCTGCGCAGGCTTTTGTATTTGTATTGCAGGGTAGCGTGCGTTTGGATGGTGATTGGAAGGATACGCCACATTCAGGGTACGTACTGCATGGCAGCAAAGGCTTTGAACTGAATATGAAACCCTCGCAATACGGGATAGAATATATCCTTGTACTATATAAAGCGACTTCTCTATCGGGACACACGATGTATAATCATCCTTCGATAGCTCATGGTTTTGTACCGCCTTATCCGGTTATACTGTACCAAAAGCTGCAACTACTGGAGTACGCATGGCAGGATCATGAGGCGCTATCCAAGATTCAGGCTCAGGGTCGGTTCTATGATTTTGCATATGAATGTATGCGGCAATTGCAGGAACCGAAGGCTCGAACTTCTGCGCGGGATATCGTGACACAGGCGATTCGATTTATGCAGGATCATTACGCGGAGTCCGTAACGCTGGAACGTTTGGCCGTATTATTGGAATGCAGTCCGAGACATCTGACTCGGTTATTTAAAAAACAAACGGATTGTAGCCCGATTATGTACTTGATTCAACTGCGAATGGACAAGGCGAAGGAGCTTTTGCGGAAGACGGATGCTACTTTGCAGGATATCGCTGTCAGTGTGGGGTACCCGGATGTCTATTTCTTTAGCCGGGCATTCAAAAAATATACGGGGGTATCCCCGGTTCATTACCGGGACAGCCTATATTCATCTGCTTATGTGAGAGATATAAGTCTGGATAATCCATTAAGCATGTCCGAATGTTCCATTGATTCGATAAGTGGCGCCCTGCATACTGTTATTGAGGATAATAATCATTATCAAAATCATGATGAAGGGATTTTACGAATGAATAGAAACGCAAAGCATTCCATGGCATTTATTTTATTGCTTAGTTTTACCCTGCTGCTCAGCGCGTGCTCAGGCACATCCAGTCCTGCGGCAACCGATGGCGCTTCCCAAGGGAACAATAATACATCAGCGGAACCAACATCACAGGAAAGGGTGCTGAAGGATGCACTTGGGCATGAGGTGAAGATTCCGGCTCAGCCTCAGCGTGTGATCGCTTCTTATCTGGAGGATCATCTAGTGGCCCTAGGTGTTAAACCCGTAGCCCAATGGTCGGTAGGCAAAAATTCAGTTCAAGGTTACCTGCAAAAAGAACTGAAGGACGTTCCTACCATTGCTTCAGATCTTCCGTTTGAGGCGGTTCTGAACTTCAAGCCTGATTTAATCATTATGGACAGTGCGAGCATGGTGGAAGGCGACAAATATAATCAATACTCTAAAATTGCTCCAACCTACGTGGTAGGCAGTAATATGAACAATGATTGGCGTGAAGAGCTGCTGACCGTGGGTGAGGTGCTGAATAAGAGCAATGAAGCGAAGCAGGCATTGAGCAACTACGACAAAAAAGCAGCAGAGGCTAAGGCCAAGCTGAGCCAGACGGTGGGACAAAAAACTGCGGCGGCATTATGGGTAACGGATAAAAATGTGTATGTCGTAAACCAGAATCTATCCAGCGGTGATGTATTGTATAAGGATTTGGGATTCAAGATTCCACAAGTCGTACAGGAGATTTCCAAAACGGCTAAGGCGAACTGGAGTAATTTATCGCTGGAGAAGCTGGCCGAGTTGGATGCGGATTATATCTTTATCGTGAACAGCAAAAACGTGAGTAAAGAAGATATTGTAAAAGATCCTGTATGGGCGGGAATTCCAGCCGTTAAAGAAGGCCACGTATACGATTTTGGTAAGGATTCAAGCTGGTTGTACACAGGTACAATTGCAAACAGTCAAATGATTGACGATGTTCTGAAAAATGTAACGAAGTAATCCAAATGGTAATCAAAAAACGCTACTCATCTTGACGACAGCATGTCGCAGGAAGGAGAGCGTTTTTTTATAAAAAGATGTCTGCACAGAGCAGACATCTGGTTTATTTTCTAAATTAGGCTTGCGGAGATACCAGGATTTTAACCTGATTTTTCTCTTTCAGTAGTCCTTCAAAACCTTGCTCAATCACTTCTTCGAGCTTAATACGTTTGGTAACCAACTTGTCGGCAGGGAAATAACCTTTTTCCATCAGGCTGATGACAGCTGGGAATACATCACGGTAGCCGATAATACCAGTCAGATTGCGTTCCTTCATAACGATATTGTTAGGCTTGATCGGAGCTTCTTTTTCAAAAATGCTGACGATCATGATTTGTCCGCTAATTTTAGTAGATTCAATAGCTTGAGTCAGTACAGGAGGTACTCCAGTGACTTCATAGGCTACATCTACACCGCCGTTAGTCCGTTTGTGCAGTTCTTCCACCACATCATAAGTCTTAGGATCAAGCACAATAGCACCCAGCTCTTCAGCTTTAGCTTTGCGTTCCTCGGAAAGCTCTACTGCATAAATCTCAGATGCGCCCGAAGCTTTCAACGCTTCAATAACCAGCAATCCGATAGGACCAGCGCCAAATACTACAGCTTTGTCGCCGACTTTCAGTTGGCTTTGACGGACAGCATACAAAGCAACGGCCGAAGGCTCTACCAATGCGCCTTGCTCGAAAGATACGCTTTCTGGAATTTTGTGAACCATGTGCTCGTCAGCTGCGACATATTCAGAAAATCCACCGCCGCCGCCTGCCAGACCGAGGAAGCCCATTTTATCGCAAAGATTATATTTGCCTTGTTTACATGCATCACATTCTCCACATGCAAAAACGGGTTCTACAACTACACGGTCGCCAACCTGAATCTTGGTTACACCTTCACCGATTTCGACGACTTGTCCAGAGAATTCATGTCCCATTACGATCGGCGCTTTTTCGCCAGTCAATGGATGCTGAGCATCTTGGGGAATAAAGATCGGTCCTGCTACATATTCGTGAAGATCACTTCCGCAAATGCCACACCATTCTACTTTGATTTTTACTTTTCCTGCCAGAGCAGCGGGCTGCTCAATATTTTCCAATCGTAAGTCTTTTACTCCATGCCATCTCAATGCTTGCATGTCTGTCATCTCCTTGACGAATATATGATCATTGCCTCTATAAAAGTGAATGAATTAGGAAACGTTTCCGAAAAATAATATGTCACAATTTTTACACATTGTCAAACCAATTTCATACAAAAAGCACTTGATTTTTTTGTGAATATAATCACTTGTGACTACAGTGCTATATTTGGCTCGTTACTTTTATACAAAGAGATTTTGTGAATTTTTCAGGTGAAGCAAAGACAAGAAGAAAACGACTTCAATTTTTAGACACTCATTCTGTGGTATAATATCAACATTAAGACTTTATTTTAGAAAGTCAGAAAACGATTCCGTTCTTGAAAGGATTTTGGGCGTGACAGATCAAAAGAAAGTAACCATAGAGGATGTAGCCAAGCGGGCAGGAGTCGGTATAGCGACTGTGTCCAGAGCTATTAATGATAGTGAGGGCATCAGCCCGAGAACGAAAGCCTTAATTTTGCAAGTGATTGAAGAGATGGGGTTTACGCCCAACACCTCGGCTCAGAGCTTAAAAGTTCGTCAGACACGACAAATCGCGCTAGCCGTGCCGGACATTCGTAACGCGATTATTCCAGAGATCGCTTGGTCCGTAGAGCAGGCCGCCAAGCAGCATGGTTACCGGGTCGTGCAAATCAATACCGCCGGGAATGCCAGAATGGAGCTTGAAACAGTTCGTGAGGTCAAGAAGCTGCATGTCGACGGGCTCATCATTATGCCGCTGGCGTATCCCAAAATGTTGGTAGATCTGATTAACAAAGCCAGCGTTCCCGTGTCCATTATTAACTATGGCAAGAAGCTGGGCGAAGATGTCAAAGCGGATATCGTCAGTCTGGCCCGGCAAGAGGGAAGACTCGTGATGGAGCATTTGCTTAAAATCGGCAGAACAAGAATTGCCTATGCAGGTGCTGCGAAGGACAAAATCGAGGAAAGATACTTCGCTTATGAGCAGTCTCTCCAGCATGTGGACCCTTCACTCGTTTATTTTGGCGATGATTTCTCCTTTGAGACAGGGCTGCGCGCAGCCGATTATTTTTACAGCTTGAAACATATGCCGGATGCTATTTATGCGGTTAACGATATGGTGGCGATAGGGATCGTCAATCGATTTAAGGATTTGGGCGTAAAAGTGCCGGATGAGATTGCTGTAGTCGGTATTGATAACAATCTGTGGGCTATGGTAACGACCCCTCAGATCAGCTCAGTTTCCATCATGGGAGAAGAGGTGGCACGGTTGGCTGCGGAGCTGCTGCTCAAGCGGATTCAGGAACAGACCCCTGGGGACTATGAGCGTGTGCAATTCGAGCCTCGCCTGATCGTGAGGGAATCGAGCGTCTCTGTGATCCGTAAGCCTACGGTGGGACGTGACGCGTAGTAGGGTATGAGTGGATTTTGGGCAATTATAACGACCACTGTTTGTTCAGACAGGAGAGTGGATTCATGTTAAAAGGTAATGGGTTTGTTTCTGTAGCTTGTACTGCACTATTGCTGGCTGTAACCATAGGGTGTACTCCCCATCCAGTGGGACAGGATGCTGAAACTGCGGCACCGTCCGGTGCAAACAATGGGGAGTCCAAGCAAACTGCAGCCAATACGCAGCACACCCAGCAAAGTAAAGAGGAGCTAGTGCTGTCCTTTTATAAGGATTCATCCCTTAGTGATGAAGCAAAAGTAAGTCACATGACGGACCATTTAGCAGGAATCCAATGGGGAAAGATAAACGAAATCAAAGAACATCAAAGCCTGGAAATTATCGAATATCTGTATAGGCAGCGCGCTTTTATTCCATTGGAAAGCTTTGCAAATGTGATCCAGGCTTCTGACGGATTGGATGGAGCATTAAGCGAAAGCTATGCTGGTCTTATGGGAGATTTGTTTACAAGAGACAGAACTGCGATGACTCGAGCATTGGCAAATATGGACAAAACCAACCGCACACAAGGTATAGGAAGCATCGGGTATGCTCTCAGCTATAGAGAACCCAAGGAAGTCAAGAAAGAGATTCAACAATGGCAGGCAGGACAAAAGCTTACTACGGCAGAGAAGGATGTCATCCGTGCCTTGTTCGTCAAGCTGGATAATCCGTATTGATGCTCAAATAGTGATGACCACATTTATAGAGGAATATATTGAACAGCCGCGTCTCTACCGGAGGAGCGGCTGTTTTGTGCTGTTTTTTACATCCTGGCATTTATGATTGGGATAAATGTTAGTAGAACCATTGGTTTCAGATGTTCATCTAACAATGGGTTCAAGTGGTCGAGTGATCCTGATCCGAGCGCAAGCGTTTGATATCACTAATTGGAGGCAGGCCGAACAAGCGGGCGTATTCGCGGCTGAATTGTGAGGGACTCTCGTAACCTACCTGAAAACCGACATCTGCCGCATCCGCTGATTCGGATAATAACAGGCGGCGGGACTCTTGTAGACGTAATTGTTTTTGATATTGCATTGGGCTCATAGCCGTAACCTCTTTAAAATGACGATGTAGTGACGAAGGACTCATATTCGCTAGTTTGGACAATTCCTCAATACGCAACGGCTTATCATAATCCTGCTTAATCCGCTTTATGACTTCTGCGATTCGGTTGGAATGGCTGCCGGTCATGACCAGTTGTTTTAAGGATTCCCCCTGATTCCCCTGTAAAATCCTATACAGTATCTCACGAATGACTAATGGAGCCAGCACCGGAACATCCTGCGGGTTTTCCAAAAGATGCACTAGCCTTACCACGGCATCCAGCAGTAGAGAGTTGGTTTGGCTTACATACAAGCCTCGTCTGGAATCAGGCATTGGGCTTGTGGGAAAAGCAGATTCCTTGATCAGGTCCAAAACCTGATGCGGATCAAAATTGAGCCGGAGGCACAAATAAGGAGCTTCTGCTGACGCTTGGATGACCTGCCCGGATATCGGCAAATCCACCGACACGACAAGGTAGTCGAATGTGCCGTAATGGTAACTTTCCTCTGCGAGCATCACGACTTTTCTGCCTTGTGCCACAATACATAAAGCAGGTTCATGGACTTGATGTATCGGGACGGTTGTATTTGAACTTCGGACGAAATGAAGCGAAGGTATGGCTGTAGTGAGAACTCCGTCCTGATTTGAAAATCGTTCTATAAGCCTTGCCAACTCGGCTTGTTTTTCCATGGTAGAAATTTCTATTTTGGTTGCCCCCATCATTACACATCCCTTCTTTGCAACGTAGCCCGTTTTCATTTTCAGTAGTTTATTACATATTAAGGGGCTTTGGAGGATTAGGCAATAATTTGCTCTGATTCTTCTACCGGGCTGATGGACATTCCTCTCATAATAAGATGCAGATACAACACCTAATGAGCAATTGAGAAAAAAATAGAAGTGCAAAGGAGTGGGAGTCATGGAGAGTAACAAAGCGGAAAAAAGTGTACACGCTTCGCAGCATCCCTATATAGGGATGTGGGTAACTGAAGACGGAAATATCCGTCAAGAACTCTTGCCTAATGGCCGTTATGATGAAGCACGGGGTCAGAGACAAAGTGCCTATACAGGCAGCTATATCTTAGAAGATGACTATATCGAATATGTGGACGACACCGGATTTACGGCAGATGGTGTATTCAAAAATGGTGTTTTGTATCATGCAGGGATGGTTTTTTACAGGGAAGTAAAAAAGTAATCTGTTTCAGTGATATTTTTAACTAGAGGAGGAATAAGAATGTTGGATATTAAAGGGAAAGTCGTAGCTATTACGGGGGCAAGTAGTGGGATCGGTGAAGCTACTGCCCGTTTACTTGCTCACCATGGAGCTCATGTAATATTAGGGGCCAGACGGACAGAGCGACTAGAGGCTCTGACATCCGAGATTCGTTCTAAAGGTGGATCGGCTGATTATCAGCAACTGGATGTGACTAAGAGGGACCAGATGGAAGCGTTCATTAAGTACGCGGAAAAAACATTTGGGCGTGTGGATGTAATTTTGAACAATGCGGGAGTGATGCCTCTTTCAAAATTAGAAGCCCTGAAGGTAGAGGAATGGGATCGCATGATTGATGTAAATATACGGGGCGTTCTGCATGGGATTGCGGCAGGGCTTCCGATTATGAAAAAGCAAGGATTTGGTCAGTTTATCAATATCGCCTCTATTGGAGCGTATAGTGTAACCCCGACTGCAGCGGTGTATTGCGCAACGAAGTATGCGGTTCGGGCGATTTCTGAAGGATTGCGTTTGGAGGTGGGGGGAGATATTCGTGTGACGCTGGTATCGCCGGGAGTAACTGAATCTGAGCTTGCTGACAGTATTTCAGATGAAGAGGCCCGGCAAGGAATGAAAGAGTACCGTCGTATTTCGATTTCGCCTGATGCCATTGCGCGTTCCATTCTGTATGCCATGGAGCAGCCAGCGGATGTAGATGTTAATGAAATTATTGTCAGACCCACGGCAAGCCCGAATTAACGCCATGGCATCCATGATTCTCCCTCTCTACTCAGATCATTTTTCCCTCCATCCTTTATGGATGGGGGGTTATTTATCGGATGAGAAAGAACATTATTCACACCACAGAGTGTAAAATAGCTGTACCTTTATAATAAACGGGTTTACTTTTACAAATGTTTGTGATAACTTTATTTCGACAAACATCGAAATTAAGACTGGAACAGAAGGGAGCCGAACAGGGTGAAAGATACAACAGAGATGCAGCAGGCTGTAAAAATATATAAAGCACTTGGAGAACCGACTCGTCTCAAGATAGCACTTCTGCTAAAAGAGGAAAGTGACCAATGCTGCTCTGTGCTGGGCGAGAAGCTGAACAGTGTAGCTATTTCAACGCTATCGCACCATCTGAAGCAAATGGCAGAGTCGGGGCTGCTCACATACCGTAAAGAGGGAACCTTTATTTATTACAGCTTGGATGTGGAAGCAGCGCAGAAATATGCCCCGTTCCTGATAACATAAATTTTTTTAGTCTTAATTTCGATATTTGTAAAAATATAAAAATATAAAAACACTAAAAGAAAAGAGGCGTTATTTAAAAATGCAGAGCACGTGGAAAGTGTATATTTTGGCAATTGTTAGTTTTTTGGTAGGCACATCCGAATACATTATCTCAGGCGTTTTGGATCAGATTGCAACAACCATGGGGATTACGGTGTCCGCAGCGGGTCAGCTGATTACAGTCTTTTCCCTTGCTTACGCGATTGGCACGCCGATCCTGATGGCAGTAACCGCTAAATGGGACAGACGCAAGCTGCTCTTGAGTTCGCTCGGATTATTTGCAGTAGCCAATGTCCTCTCCTTTGTTCTGCCGGGTTTTGGAATGTTTATCGCCGCACGTATTCTTATGGCCCTCGGGGCAGGGATGGTCGTGGTTACAGCACTGAGCATTGCTGCGAAAATTGCCCCAGCCGGCAAGCAGGCCAGTTCTATTGCTACGGTTACTATGGGGTTTACAGCCTCGCTGATTATCGGGGTGCCGCTTGGGAGAATGATATCTTCTGCATATGGCTGGAAAACCGTATTTTTCGGTATCGCTTTGACAGGAATTATTGCCCTAATTGTTATTGCTATGACGATTCCCCGCTTGAAAGGAGATCGACCTGTCCCCTTACTACAACAGTTTGCTCTTCTGAAAAAGCCTGAAGTTGCTTTGGGATTAGGCATTACCTTCTTTTGGCTAGGAGGTTATTCACTCGCGTATACTTACATCTCACCGTATTTGCTGAATGTATCAGGTGTAGGAGAGGATATGCTAAGCACAGTATTGCTCGCCTTCGGAATTGCCAGTCTAATCGGGTCAAAAATTGGTGGGTACAGTGCGGATAAAAAGGGTATACCCTTTACATTATTAGGGGGTATGGTGTTGCACGGTATTTCCTTACTCTTACTTCCTTTTGCCGCTCATTCCCTGATCGCAGTATTTGCTTTATTGATCCTTTGGTCGTTCGCAGCCTGGACAACTGGACCTACTCAACAATATAATCTGGTCACACTTGTGCCTGAATCTTCCGGTGTGATGCTGAGTCTCAATCAGTCTACAATGCAGCTTGCTATGGCAGCCGGAGCCGGAATTGGCGGTGTAGTTGTTGGTCAGGTTTCACTGTCTTCCATCACCTGGTTTGGAGCAGCAGGGGTCGGTATCGCTATTGTGGCTACGTATTTACTTACACGAAGATCCTCAGTTCAAACACAAGTGGGTGTTACGGAGTAAAGTGTATAGATAAGTGAAGAGGAGGCCCAGTGAGGAAGGTGACATTGCGGCCTTCTTTGATTTGTATGAGCAATAATATGCTCTCTTGCAGTAAGAAGGCTTATTCAAACGCAATATCAGTGATTTTACCGCCTTCCTCAAAGCCGATATTTTTATAAACTTGATTGGAAACCGAATTTTTTAAATCTGCATATAGCATGGGTACTAAATGCTCATTTTCCAAAATGGAACATAGCTCGGATACCATTGCGCTGGCAAAACCTTTCTTTCGTAAATTAGGCGGGGTATAGGGTGGTTCCTTTTAAATAACGTAAGAGTTCTTCTATATAGGTCAATTTATGATTATCTGTGATTTGTTGTGAGATCCATAGCCAAGCCTTATGTCCGGGTGATTGAGCAAAGATCATATTATTATCGGACGTTTTGAGGCATGTTGACCCTTCTGACTCACAAATTCGATGGACTAAATTGTATCGAACTTCATCAGCCAAAAATTGATTTTGATTTAATATATCGTCGTTTGGGACTAGTAGCTCAATCATGACTCTGCCTCCTAAAAATGAGTTATGACCTAAACAAAAAGTAGAAATCTATGAAGATTCAGTTGTTATATCTACTAGGATTTAAACTTCCGCGCTATAAGCTTCTTATTTTTTTGTCGCCAAATCCATCTTTCGATAAAGTTTTTTTCTTTTCTTTCCTGAAGTGTTTCCTTCATACCCTTAATAAGAAATTCGGATCTTCGCTTGTCGTTTCTGCTAATTTCACGTAGTTCCTCAATAAATTTATCGTCCATGTCCGCATCTCCGTTAGTTCAGGATTTTCCAAATTGCTAAGCTAGATTATACAGAACATATGTTCTTTTTTCAAGTCTGCATCTGCTCTATTCAATCACATAACTATTCTTAGATGGATGCTGCGAGGCCCGCGCCAATCGGATGGTGAAGCATAAGATGAAGTTGAAAGTAGGAATTACAACATGGACAACAAAGCACATGTATCTTAAACGTATCCACGTCTTACAATCTACAACGAAGAAAATTTTCGGGGTTCCAGGAGAGTATTCAGAGGAAACCTAGGCATTCGTAATACCGATAACATTCTCGACGGCATCGAAAGTCTGCGTTTCTTTTCTACTAGCAGCAATACTACACTTGTACTCTTTACGGGCACGCAGTTTAGAGGTAACTTCCGTGTGTTTAGAGGCAATCGCAACATCGCCGACCTGGATGATCTGATTCGCGGGAATGATGTGGAATCTATTATCTCTACCAATCAACGTCTGACGTTGCAGCAAATCCGTAATATCCGCAGTAGCGGTAGACTTCCATCTGGCTATCGAATCATCTAACGGCCTTATTTCGACTTCATAAACCATTTTACAAGACTGTTTCAGGAGCTTGCAACTTTCGGGCTTCCGGGGCAGTCTCTCTATTTGTACACGCGACCTACATACTCGAATGATGAGAGGAACTGTATGGGAGAATGGGACGTTGTCAGCAGTCATCGCCAACTCTATGTTCATGAAAATAGATAAAGGAGGACATACGATATGCCCTCCTCATGACGTATATTGTATTTACTTCAGTTCCCAATTAGTTGCTTTGATCACGGCTGCATCTGCGTTCTTAAGATCTGTTTCACCAGAAGCTAAGAGAGAACTCCATTGTTTCACACGATTCTTACCATTGGGAGGTTGGTTATAATCGTTGGTATCGACAACCAATGTACGCTTAGCATAGAAGCTAGTCATGAACTTCTTCTCATTCGTACTACTGCCTGAACGTGAGAGGATTCCTTCAAGGCTACCTGAATCACCAGTAGCGCCTTGATTGAGTGCTGTGTCGACAAATGATCCAATCGTCAGAGCAGTATTAAATCCGCGTTTCTGTGCTTGCTGTACACTATACTCGATATAGGTGTCATAGAACGTACGCCACATGGCTTCTCTCCAAGCTTCATTGTTTTGGAGGGCGTTGATCTTCTTCTTGATTACACTATCGCTATCGCTGAGCTTTAGAATCGAACCACTCATTTTTCCCTTCAGACCAGCACGTGTTAATCCACCTGCAATGGAAGGGTTACTAGCTCCACTAGCAGCATCGAAAGCTTTGAATAAGTCCGGACCATCTGGTCCCGTATCATTTGAACCGCCTGTTGTTGCTCCAAATATACCAATTGTGTATCCGCGATTATCGCCGATATCTTCAGCATATCCATAGAATTCAGTCCATTTCAAAGAATCTTGCTCTGGTTTGTTCACTAGCTTCATAATATTATCCCATTGCTCACCGTCGAGTCCTGTATTAGCCTTCAGAAACTGAAGTGTTGAAGGTGAGAAATTAGCATCATGATCAATAGCTGTAACCGCTACTTGGTTAGTTGCTTCTTCGCTGGTAAGGGATAATGGCTCTATACTAGCTTCATTTGAGTTGTCGAAGCCCTCATTTAAACCGAATGTTTTCTGCACCGGAGTTCCATTCTCTTCAGCAAAAGCCTTGGCAGGTGGGCCGGACAAGCTAGAGAAAGAAGCGATTACAGTAAAGCTTAGCAAGATCATAAGGAACTTTGTTTTATTGGAAATGAGTTTATTGCTTATTTTATACATATAACTCCTCCTATAATAATGTAATTGTGAAAGGCTAAAAGCTAAAAGCTAAAAGCTAAAAGCTAAAAGCTAAAAGCTAAAAGCTAAAAGCTAAAAGCGTAGATTTGCATCTAACTCGAATTGATTTAGCAAGAGTATAGATAAGAAGGATATGATTGAATAGAGCTTAAATAACCGTTTTTTAAAAATTATGTTTTGTATGTGAATAAATGGACCTAGTTGTTCCTAGATTCCTACAGACCATAAGTGCAAGAATGAGGACGAAACAAAGATAGCCTCTTGATAAAATGAGTTACATCACATATCAGGAGGCTATATTTATGAACAAAATCCAGCAGTTTCATGCACTTCACACATCAGAGGAACTTTTATTTTTAGGGAACGCCTGGGATATGCTATCTGCGGCGGCTCTGGAGAAGGCAGGCTTTAAGGCGATAGGTACGACGAGCTGGGGAATTGCCAATACGCTTGGATTCTCAGATGGAGAGCTTATTGATTTTGACCAGCATGTAAGCATTATTCGGACGATTGCTGAGCATGTTCAGATTCCAGTGTCGGCAGATATTGAAGCAGGATATGGGGCGGATACGGCAACGATTGTTGAGCATGTTTTAAGGGTGGCCGATGTGGGAGTTGCAGGGATTAATATTGAGGATTCTTTGAAAACGCAAAAGGGGCTTCGAGGAGTGGGCCTGCACAGTAACCTGTTGTCCAAAATAAGAACAGCATTGGATGCGCGTGGGTTTCAAGCGTTTTTTATAAATGCAAGAACGGATACATATTTGCAGATGGATGCCCCACTTTCAGAGACCATAGAGCGGGCCAAAGCGTATGTAGATAGTGGTGCGAGCGGAATTTTTGTTCCAGGATTAAAGAGTGATGAAGAGATCAGGGAAGTTGTGTTTCATATACATGCTCCGCTTAATGTTTTATCCCTGCCGGGTCTGACGAATGTCCACCAGCTTCAGCAGTTAGGAGTTAAACGGTTTAGCTTTGGAAATGCATTTTCTGATAAGATAATAGTTGCTTTGCAAAAGAATGCAGAACAGTTGATAGAGCTACAAGATACATCACATTTATATGAGGATTTTGCAAAATCCTTGAGCTAGATGAATATGAACTATAGAAAGGACAGAGCATTCGATCATGGCTAACCTTAGTCTTTCTTTTGAAGAAATGTGGGAGAAAATTATAGCGTGTGATCGTAAGTATGACGGGTTGTTTTTTACCGCTGTGAAAACAACCCGCATATACTGCCGACCTTCCTGTCGATCCAAAAAGCCGAAAAAAATAAATGTGGAGTTTTACTTTGATTTGGACAAATTGGAAAAGGCGGGTTTTCGTGCTTGCAAAAGATGCCAGCCCCATACAGACCATTCGCCGTATATCAGACTTGTGCAGAATGTGGTAACCTTCTTGGTTAATCATTACAAGGAAAAACTTGTATTGCAGGATATTGCGGACCATATCGGAATAAGCTCCTTTTACTTGGATCGGATCTTTAAACAGGAAACCGCCGAAACCCCGCGTACGTATTTGGAAAAAATAAGAGTAGATAAGGCAGCCTATCTTCTTAAAAGTACAAATCTTACGAATCTTGAGATTTGCTATGAGACGGGCTTCCAAAGTCCCTCCCATTTCTATAAGGCGTTTCGCAGCTTGAACCATTGTTCTCCTAGTGAGTATAGAAAGTTGAGTAAGGAATAGAAAAGGAAGGAGGTTGTATCCTTTTATGAGCGAACTATACGTAATGAAGTATGTATCGCCGATTGGAGAGATAGAGATACAGGGCACAAATGAGGCTGTCTATTCTATTATGTTCTCTAATCGGAATGAGCTCTTAACGAGGGCTATAGAAGAGGTTCCAATCCAAGTATTAGCGGAATGCGCTATCCAGCTTGACGAGTATTTTAAAGGTGAGCGCTTTGAGTTTACGTTTCCTTATGCCTTTGAAGGTACGGATTTTCAGCAAAAAGTATGGAATGCTCTGGTGTCCGTGGGGTACGGTAAAACGACAGCTTATAAAGATATTGCTCTTGCTATTGGAAATGAAAAAGCGATCCGAGCCGTAGGCAGTGCTAATGGAAAAAATAAGCTGAGCATTGTGATTCCATGTCACCGAGTTATCGGTTCCAATCAGAAACTAACGGGCTATGCAGGAGGCCTATGGAGAAAAGAATGGTTGCTCCAGCATGAGAAGCGTTGTCTGAGGTCCTAAGGAGGGGTCATAGATGAGAGACATATATTTGAAAGAGTTTAAGCCGGAGAGCTGGGCCAACATGGTTCAGATCTCAGGAGCGATATGATCAGGTAGATCCGGCTATAAGAGCAAAAGTGGCCGAAAGTAAAATCCCCAAGGAGATTCAGATCGTGCTGCTGCCAGATATGGGGGAGTATTTGCTGACTTGGATGGATCGAGAAGTCCCCGCACTCGGCAACGAAACACCGTCGGATTATTTGAAAAGCGAAGAAGGGACTAAAGCACTGAAGGCGGCCATATTACGTATGCCACGTTGAAGAAGCGGGCCAAGGAGATACATATGAACATTGAACAGATGAACAGAGCGCGAATGATGGAAAAAGTGAGTTCGCATATCCATAACTGTAATCAGATGGCATGAACTTCATCTAACCCTATGCTATGATTTACCGACAAGAATATAGATTTAAAAGGGGAAATAAGAATGAAGCTCAAAAGAATGATGTTCCTACTTTCGTTTTTAACGATACTCGTAGGGTTGTTCACTTTGTGTACAGAAAGTGTTCATGCTGCCAATTCGATAGTATTCAGAGATGGAGATAAGCTTAAGCTTACCCTTGATGATGGTAATGGAGTAAACAGAGTGTTTAAATTCGATCTCCCGTTTACGATTAAGCCTGATACGCCAATTCGTCTGTATAGCAACTATATTGAAATTCCTCCGGGTGACTTTACGATCGATTATGCCAACTCTACAATTACGATTGCGGATTCACGACCAGCACCTTATCCAGGATCAGAAAATCATATAGAGTTTCCTATAGCTACAACTATGGAAGGGGCTGTGCAGTCAGTCGATGAATCTACAGTAACTCCACTTGCTGAGGAGCCGAAAGTAACGCAGCCTGAGGTGGAGACCAATATAAAAGAGATTCCCACTCCCAGTGAACCCGAGGTTGCTCAACCTGTGGATGAACCGAAAGTAATTGAACCTCAAGTAACCCAGCCCGTCGTGGAGTCTAAAGTGGACCAATCGGTTGATGAGTCACCGGAAATCCCTTTGTCTATCCCGTCTGGAGAAAGTTTTCCGGGTACATTTACAATTAACTCTTCAGGTACGTCATTTTCGGTTCGTTTGAAAATGAAAAATATTCAACCCACGTACACTTCATACGTTATGGTCAAAAATGCGGATGCTCAATTAATTAAACGGATTCAGTTCGATCCGGAAACAACGTTTAGCTACCCATTAAGTAACCTGAATTTATCTACGGGTGGATACTACTTTTATATCAAAATGATCGATCAGTCAGGAAATTCGGCAGCGTCTGTACCCCAATTTGTTCCCATAAATAATAACAAGGCTCAGCAGGTTGAGGTGTTTATAGACGGGAAACTGCAACAATATGAGCAGCCTGCGACCTCTATTAGCGGAAGTATGCTGGTGCCATTTCGTGCCGTTTTTGAGGCGCTTGGGGCGAAAGTGAAATGGGATGGAGCTACCAAGACCGTTACTGCAACCAAGGGAAATACAACGATTAAGTTAACTGTAGGCTCCAGAGATGCCTATATCAACGGTAAATTAGTGCGTCTCAATGCGGCGCCGAGACTCATTAACGGCAAAGTAATGGTTCCTATTCGCTTTGTAAGTGAGGCGCTGGGTGCGAAGGTAAAATGGAATATTGCAGCTCAGAGCGTTGTGATTTTTCATGCTCCACCGCAGGTTTTGACAACCAGTGAAAGTGAACAATTAATGGAGGAAAATGAAGATGCTTCCGAATCACATTCCAATCCAACGATTCTAAAAAAGATATCCACCACCTTCTCCAAATCTACGGATATTGTGTTCGTCATAGATGTTACGAGTAGTATGACAGGGACGCTGGATTATGTGAGACAGAAGGTGAAAGGCTTTGTTGATTCCGTTCCAGCAGGTTCCCAATTTGCTGTCGTTGCATTTCGGGATATCAATCTGAAAGCAGATAAAGATTTAGAATTTTTGGAGTTTACGACCGATAAAAACAAGTTAAAAGGTAATTTGAATATGTTGCGCTCTTCCGCTGGCGGGGATTTGAAGGAATCGGGATTAGAGGCTATTCAGTTAGCTATAAGTAAATTTCCCAAAAATTCTAATTCCAAAACAATCATATTCATTACAGATGCGCCAGTTCATGATAAAAATACAGCTCTGGGTAAAGCCCGTTTTTCAGTAGATGAAATCAACGAGCAATTACAGAAAAATGGTGTTATTTTTAATGCAATCGTGCCTGCAAATGGACTAGCCAACAAACAAATGAAAAAGCTTGTAGATACCAACGAAGGGACTTTGTATGACATCAAGGATGCCAAGCTGAATTTAGCGAAGTAGGTTTGTCTAAACCCAAATAAAGCCGTATAAAGGGAGCCGATGTAAGGCTCCCTTTTGTTATCATAAGCGCCTGTGTTGTAAGAGTTCTAATGGGCTGAAAGCTCACTCTCCGTCACCCATTTATGATTTTTGACAGGCTCTCCTCCTGTAGTCGGCGTATAATCGACCATATATACGGTCGTTGGCTCGGCGGAATCAATGGTAGCCTTAGCCCCATCCATCCCCTTCATATGATCTGCCCCAAGGATAATTTCTGTGTCCGGTGCATAGGGCTCGCTGCCTGCATCTTTAATCTCTTCATGAATAACCCACTTATGATTATTCACTTTTTCTTCTCCAGTGGTTGGAGTATATGAGACTGTATAAGCAGTAGTCGTATAAGCACCAACAATCGTGGCAGTAGCCCCATTCATGCCTGCCATATGGTCAGCTCGGATAGTCGCTTGGCTACCAACTTTGAAGGCTGGATTTTCAGCTTCTTTAGGGTTTTAATTACATATTTAAAATACCCCTATGGGGTATTTTTAAAACGGAAGTATATGACAAACTTGTGAAGTGTTTTGCTTTCAAGGGGATCTCCTGTTGTGCCCCCTTTTTTGTTATGCAGAAGATGCGTAATTAAATGTTGTTGACAGTGAATAAAAAACCATTGTAATATCTATAAAACGCATCAAATTACTTGGTATTTTGAGCGATTGTAACATTCTAACTCACCAAAAGTAGATGATATCAAGGAGCAGGGGGAGACATTAAAATGAAGAAACCATGGATTTCATTTATATTGCTGCTGGGAGCAGTCGTGCTTTTTATTTCAGGCTGCGGCAGCAAGAATACGTCGGGCAATGCTGCGGGTGAAGAAAAGAAAACACTGCATATCAGCTTTAATCCCGGTCCATATAGTGATCAGTTTAAGAATGGTGTGGCTCCATATTTGGAGAAGAAAGGCTATAAGATTACATATAAAGAGTTTACAGACGGTGTTCAGCCCAATGTAGCCGTGGCTAATGGGGATATTGATGCTAATGTGTTCCAGCATTCGCTCTACCTGGATTCTATGAATAAGCGGGAGAATATTGATCTGATTGGTGCTGTGCAGGTCCCGACTCCTCCAATGGGATTGTACTCCAGCAAGCACACCAGCCTTGACGAAATCAGCGATGGAGCCCAAATCAACCTGCCCAACGAGCCAGTCAATATGCTGCGTGCGCTGAATATTTTGAAGGAAGTAGGCTGGATTACGTTAAAGGACAAAATCGATCCATTGCAAACCTCGGTGAATGACATCACCTCTAATCCGCATCATCTGCAATTTGTTGCTACCGACCCGGCACAGGGGCCACGTGCACTGGAGGACGTTGATTTTGCGGCCATACAAGGGAACTTTGCTGTATCGAATGGAATAAAGCTGACCTCGGCATTAAAGCTTGAAAATATGACAGATCCGTTCACGAACGTGGTCGCTGTGGACAGCAAGAACAAGGATAAGCCCTTCGTCAAAGACATTATTGAAGGATATCATTCAGAAGAATTCCAAAAGTACATCCAATCGAATTCTGATTATGAAGGCTACAAGTTGCCAAGCTATTTCAAATAATATGGGGTATTATCTTCTGCCGGCTGACGTTGTCAGCCTGTATCTTATGGATAGAAGGTGGATATGAACGTGATTTTTTCATCCTCTGATCTCGTCAAGGCTCTGCCTGACAACTATTTTAGCGCAATGGATGACAAAGTGAATCTGTATAAAAGCAAAGGAATAGATGTAATCAATTTGGCAGCCGGCAACCCGGATCAGCCAACACCAGCACATATCATCAGCGCTTTGAAAGAAGCGGTCGATCAACCGATCAATCAGGGCTATCCACCTTTTCATGGGAAAAAAAGCACGCTGGAGGCTGTCGCTGCGTTCTATAAACGGGAGTATCAGGTGGAGCTGGATCCTGACCGGGAGATTGCCATATTCAACGGCTCAGCCATAGGTGTAATGGGGATTCCACAGGCGCTGCTGAATCCCGGTGATTGGTTATTGACCACCGATCCGGCATATCCCCAATATTATTCCGCTGCTGCGCTGGCAAGAGCCCATATTCATACGATTCCGCTTGATGAGAAGCATGGTTTCTTGCCTGATTATACAACCGTACCGGAAGAAATTGCAGAGCAGGTCAAATTGCTCATGATTAATTATCCGAACAATCCGACTGGAGCAGTAGCTACTGCAGATTTTCTGACAAAGACGCTGGATTATGCCGCTCGGTATCAGTTTCCGGTTATGAATGATTTTGCTTACGGTGCTCTTGGATTTGACGGACATAAGCCGATTAGTTTACTGCAAATCTCCGGCGACAAGGAGTATGGCGTCGAGACGTATACGGCTTCCAAAACGTATAACATGGCTGGATGGCGCTTCGGCTTTGCAGTGGGAAATTCGTCCATCATTGGTGCGCTCAAGCATTATCATACGCATGCTTACAGCACTGTTTTTGGAGCGGTACAGGATGCGGGAGCTGTGGCATTGCTGGGCACGCAGGAACCAGTACGGGAGCTCGCGGCGTTATATGAGCGGCGCCGTGATGTTCTCATTGCAGCGTTACGAGGTATTGGCTGGGATGTAGCTGCTCCCCAAGGGTCTTTTTTTGCCTGGTTCAAGGTGCCAGAGGGTTATACATCCGCTTCATTTGCAGACTTTTTATTGGACGAGGCGCATGTTGCGGTCGCCCCTGGAGAAGGCTTTGGTCGTGCGGGAGCTTCTCATGTGCGGGTCAGTCTGGTGAACAGTGAAGAAAGGCTGCTGGAGGCAGTGCAGCGCATCGCAGCAACGGGTGTTTTTCAAGTATAAGCTGGGATACAAGGAATTCATGGAGGGAGCGGGAAAAGAACTTTGAGTATAGCGATTATCGGAGCCATGGAGGAAGAAATAGCAGATTTGAAAGCGCAGATCGAAGGGATAAAGATGACCCAGATTGCGAACGGGATTTTTTATACAGGCCAGCTTGAGGGCAAGGAAGTGGTTCTGCTGCAATCAGGAATTGGCAAAGCGAACGCAGCCTCGACTACGGCGCTGCTGATTGAGCGATTTAGCCCGGAGCTTGTCATTAATACCGGGTCTGCAGGTGGGCTCGATCCAGCGCTGCATGTTGGCGATGTCGTAGTGGCGACCGAGCTGACTTACAGCGATGTGGACGGAACGGCGTTCGGCTATACCTACGGACAGGTACCACAGATGCCGGCAAGTTATCCTGTCGATCCAGCGCTGCTTGCTTTTGCGACAGAAGCGCTGGCGGAGACCAGGATTGAGGGACAGATCGTCAACGGTTTGATTACGACGGCAGACTCTTTTATCTCCCAGGCTGAGCGCGCCCATTTTATCCGTAGCCAGTTTCCTGAAGCAAAAGTGACGGATATGGAAGGGGCCGCGGTCGTTCAGACTGCGTACCAGTTTGGTGTTCCATTTTTGGCTGTCCGTTCTTTGTCTGATCTTGCCGGTGTAGAAGCGGCGGATTCTTTTGACTCCAATCTTGATTTGGCTGCGGCCAACTCGGCAGCAGTGGTTGTGGCTCTTGTAGCCGCATATGATAGAGACAAGCTTTGATATATTCAATGGCAATATTCAGGAACGTTTTTTCTTCGGCTTGCCATGCTGGTTAATGAGAGTTCGAAGTTGTTTCCCGGCTTGGTTCAGCTCCATATCGTTCAACACATAATCGGTGCTGACTTCCCAGGTGCTGCGGTCATTCAGATGAAAAATAAAGGCGGGAAAGCGAGGGCGCAGCCATTTGCGGATGGAGGCCCCTTCGAATTCGACTTTAGTGATTGCAGACCATGGGACAGTTCGAATACCATCGGAAATGCTATGCTCGTCAAAGATGAACAGGTAGGTATCCTTACGAAGCGTTCTGCTCAAACAAACCACGAGATAGCTACCGAAAAAAGGAAGTCCGACAATGGCGGAGGTAATAAAGAAGAAGATTTGTAGAGCTGAGATATCTTCGTCGATAAAAATGAGCAGCAGCAAAAACAGACAGATAAGCACAAACATCAAGCTGCCCATGGCTTTCCAAAATGCCAAAGATCTTCGATATACAATTTTATCCACGGAATACCGCCTCGTCGCGTACAAACTCCTGAATGAAATAAGTTATTCGTTCTCTCCAGTCAGATTCGGTTACACTTTCAATACGCAGACATGGGGTGGCCTGCATATCCAGTTCTGTATTTCTTACGATCCACACATCATTCGTTCCTTTAAGAACAAATAGTAGATTTGTAACGGAAGGTCCATCTTCATCCGTATCCGCGTATATCATCTGGCTCAAATTATCTAGGCTACACTGATTACGATCAAAATCCTCTCGCCAGTCTTGTATCATTTGTTGAGCCGACTCATGAAGCTTCCACGTTGTCATTTGCTGCATGCTGAAGCTGGAAGAGGTTAACTCATTCCACTGTTCTTCTGTCAGATCGACGTATCGGCTGTGCGCATTGAAGTTCGAAGCAAGCAGGCTGAACAATTGATCAATGTCGTGATACCAGTCTTCTGGGGAAGACCAGCGAAAGAAATGGAGTTCATTGTGGCTGGAAAAATGATACAGAAAACGTTCATTTCCATGGTGTATCGTTAATGTATTTTGCTTGTCCTGTTGCTCCTTGTAGCCACGTAGCATCTGACGACTTTGTACCAGATGAGCTAGCATTTCAAAAATAAACGCATCAAATTCGAGCTGTTGTTGCCCGTCATCCCGTTGTTCCATCAAACCCTTGGATATCAGGCTATGCGTTGCGGCATGAAAAAGCAGTTCCCAGCGATCCTCGGTCAGTTCCCCGTAATAAGATTGGAGCAGACCAGAAGCCATATCTTCTGCGCCCAGTGCGGTCAAGGCAAAGCCTAGTTCTTCAAGCGTTAAAATTACCGTTTGTTTGTCCATAGTCAGGCTCCTTCTCCATCTGTTAGGTGTATGTCATTTAAATAGTTTGCTGGCCCAACGTATCCCTTTTTCGGCGAATTTGGCGACCTTTCCACCTGCCCAGCTTCCCACCGTACCGCCGACGTAAGCACCGACGGCTGCACCGACTGGACCACCGATAGCGCCGCCTACGGCTCCCAAAGCAACAGCACCGCCATAAGTTGCAGCGGTTTTAATCGCTACGTTAGAAGCAGATACAGCCACATCCGTTCCGGTAAGCTTCCCGCTTTTCCATTTTCCAGCCAGACTGATACCCTCGCCCACAATATTCATGGTGGCATTAATAGGGTATAGCTTTTTGGCAATCATGCCGGGAATTTGGCGGGTGGCTATGCCGTAACGGCCTTTTTCCACCCCAGCGATGACGTTCCGCGTCCACTGAGGAAAGCTATTGGCTTTGTTGAATCCGAGGCCGAGCTTACCCATTTGAAGCTTTCCAGCTAAACGATCAAAGCCCTTTAAACCCTTCATCACAATACCGGGTTTAGCGAATTGGCGGTTTAGGCTTTTGCCCAAATTACGCATAAACGCATTGTTACCCTTGCCATTCACCCATGCCGCATTATGTATAACCGCTCGAGTGGGATTCTTCAGACTTTTCTTGAATTCTACTGTTTTGGTGAGCACAAGTGTAGAAGCCAGACCGCTATAGATAGCTGTTCCGGCAAATCCCAGTTGCCCGCGCCATTTATTGGCTTCTGAAATGCTGTTAATAGCTATATCTGCTGGATCGGGTCCTTTTTTTCCGGAAGCTGCCCCTTCACTGCTGCCGATCTGTCCGCTGTGATCTCCTTTGTTAATACCCGTGTCTGCTTGTGTATCTGTTTCCTTGAATTTTACTGCAATGGAACGCAGCTCTGTGCTGACAGAACCGACAGTTTGGGTGAAAGCATCCATTTGTCCACGCGCTTTATGAAAATCCTGATAAAAGCGCTGCTGTGTTGTTCCTGCCCAGCTATTTTCCAACATCTGAATATGCTGTGACAGTTGTCCGCAAATTTGTGCCCCCAGCTCACGTGCCTGTGCGAACTGCCTGGAAACCGCCTCAAGTTTCTCAGGAGGAACCATAATTTTTGCCATGATGTCCACCTCGGATGATTAAAATAATTACTTATATTCTAGTGAATCTAGGGGGGGTTAGCAAAAAAAGGAGGGGATTTAAGTGAAAAATAAGTCATTTGTATGAGTTCCTGAGGATTCATAGGGGAGAATAGTAGGAGGTGTTATGCTCCGAAGTTCTTATATGTCATTCATAACGAAACAAAAAAAGCCACTCTTTTCAAATGGAACTTTCCATTAGAAAGAGAGGCCTTCTTGCGTAGAGGCTAATACATATTTCGCGTCGTTTTAATTATTTTAGCGGAATCTGCTTGGACAGCTTTTCAAACTGCTGCAAATAAGGAGTGACCTTGGCAGTAATTCCTTTGAGATACTTGATGGACGCTTGTCTTTGACGTTCTTTGGTAGCAGTCTCTTCAGGGAACATAGAGTATTCCTTTTGGACAGAGCCATTTTTATAATTTACGGAGAAGAGATCTCCTTTTTGCCATCTTTGGACCAGATCTTGATTACTGTGCAAGATATTTAGTGTTTCTTTGCTGTTTTTATAAGTGAAGCTGTAGTCTGGATCGGCCACAGCGTGGATCACTTGGTAGCCATTCTGTAATCCATTGTTCTGAAAGGTACCTACTTGGATCTCGTTCGAACGTACGGTTCCGTCCATTTGGGTCACTTTTTCAGTCTGCGTACCCTTGCCACTCATCGTGTCATTGTTCCATGTGCCGTTGTATACGACTTTATGATTTTGTCCATCTGCATCGGTGTATTGATTTATATATTTTCCGGTACCTGAGCGCTTGCCATTCACAAAATCACCCGAATACTGCTTATATTCGCTCCATTTGATTGTACCACGTCCGTTGGGCTGCCCATTCTCGACCTCTCCATAGTAAGTCGTCTGACCGGTTAGCTGAAGCAATTCCTTGGTAGCAGCCGCATTCGCCGCAGGTGTACTTACAGACAGCGCTCCAGATATCAGCGATGCGGACACCATAATAGGCAGAGACAGAGCCTTCCCTTTTTGCCAAAGTTTTTGCATCACAAGTTCTCCCCTTTCGAAGCTTTGAATTTCTAAAAGTTAAGTTCAACCACCCAGCACCGTTTTTATACTGTTTTGTGCTTGGTGATTTATAGTTTAATATAGATTGAGAATTATAGGAAACTGTAAAGTGAAAACAGCTAGTTAGGAGAGAGATTCATGAATTTACCTGAACATGGGAGTGAGGATGTATCTAGCATCCTTGCCGTGGAGATAGAACATGAGCCTGTGAAGACCATAAAAGGAATCCATCAAGTGGAGCCTGATTCTAATATCTATTGGCTGATTGACGTGGAATTCAGCGGTTTTACGTTATCAGATGAGGATATTTTGCAATTGCTCAAAGGATATATCGTGTATGGGCATGTCCATGATTTACAGATGTGGACTAGTGTGGGGCGCAGACCGGCAGGCGAATGTCATTTTGATAAAATCTGTATTTGTATGGATATATTCGATAATGTAGAGATGCAGGTTCGTTTAGATGAAGCCAAGGTTGCAGACTTTATGAACACACTGCCAGCACGTTTTCAGGAGAAGGGCACTGTTCATGTGCTTCCTCGGGAGGATGCTGCCCATGCACGTGCAAAAGGGGAAAAACTTAAAGCATTTACAGATCAGGAAGGTGAAAGGGAACATGCTGTCATGCTTAGGCTGGTAGCGGATCAAGGCCAATCTTACCGTGGAGCGGATATCTGGGATGTCATGCTGAGTCTCGAAATGGAGTGGGGAGATATGGATATTTTCCATGCATACCATCACGGGCCGGGAGGCTATGATGAACTATTTAGCGTACATACGGGAACCGAGCCTGGCTTTTTTTGGTTGAGTACACTCGCAGAGGATCGCTTTGCCGATTTGATTTTCAGTATGGATGGGGTACGAACCGTGCAGCCGCAAACTGTGTTTGAGGTGATGTGGAAAAGTGCCGAATATGCACGCACCAGACTCGGCGGGACATTAGTGAATGAACAGGGTCTGCCAGCTGTGCCGGAAGATTATCTGCGCCAGATTCAAGAGATGGAAGATCGATTAAGAGAGTTTGGATTTAAAGCAGGCGAGGATGTTGTTGCGTTTCTATTCTAGATTAGAAAGGAGTGGTTTCGTTGTCCAGCAACGCTATTGAGAAGCTAAGAACGATTTTAAAACGTAAAGCTACTATTTTTCATACAGGGGGTCGTAGACCGTCGGATTCCCTTGAACAAAGCTGGATTGGTAGAGTTACAGTGGCTTTGCCAACGGAGGAGCAACCCATTGATGTACAAGGGAATGTTATGGCTCCGATCATGCAATTGTATTTGCCTGCCTTGCCCTTTGTTCCTCCGGCTATGCACAGTGTCAAGCTGTTGACGGTCTTTTTGTCTCCCGATGTACTGGATCATGAGGACATAGAAGGATATATGTGTATTCGTGAGTATACGTCGGTAGAGGATTTGGTCGAAAAAGATTTTGGTCCGGCATTTATGCAAATCAAGGCGTTCCCGCTATTCCCTGAGCTCAAAGAGAATGACTATCCGGTCTGGGACGGTGAAGACATTCCTGAGGAATATGGCGATGCCCTCAACCATATGGACGAGGAGGAACCCGACTATTTTGAGGACATTGTAGAGGAAATATATGCGGTTCACAAAATCGGTGGCTATCCCAGCTTTATTCAACCGGGCATCGACTTTGGCGAGGGCTATGAATTTGTGTTTCAGATTGCTTCAGATGCCAAAGCCCAATTGAATATTGTGGATGGAGGCAGCTTTTATTTTGCCAAGCATCAGAATGAAGGAGCCTGGCGGGGTTACTTTGATTTTTACTGATAAGCTCACGTAGAGAGCAGTCTGGAACCGATCGTTTTGTAGAGCATGGCAACCCTATATACTCGTAGTTTAGAAGCTATCGAAAATGGAGTGAAAAGATATGAATGTTTTAGGTCAGCTGGGATCTGCTATCCAGAGTAGTTTATTTATTCAATCCGAATTGAAGAAAGCCCATGCATTTATTCAGAAGCACGATCTGCCTGTAGAGCAGGTAGAAAATGATTTTCACAAGCAGATCATCGTGCTGGAGCAATATGCTGGAATTCGCGTTTTTCAGCGAGGGCTTGCCAAATACAAAGTAATCAATGCAATGCTTATGATCATATCTGTGATCATATTGCTGGCAGCAGGCATCGTTGCGGCAGTAGAATATTTACAACCCGAACGACATTTGCTGCAAGTGCTGGCGAATGCCATGTTTGACTATTGGGTTCCCTCTATCACTTTGCTCAGTGTTGTATTTGTGGGTGTGATCGTTCTTGCCATCGTTAGAAATGTTTATGCCAAGCAATTACATACGCGCGTGTTAGATCGGGCCTGGCAGGCCATTTTCAATCATGTGGACAAATGAGGACAGAGAGTAACTGTAGGAGATTGGCATAATAGCTGAAGGAGTGGCAGCAATGAATGACTGGGAATCGGGAATCATTCAGGTCGATGGTGATCGTGCGATTTACTCATCTTTAACGGAAGAGCAGTTGTTAGAGTCCGCTTGGTATTCGAAATATTTTCATTCTGTAAGAAAGCTAGGGAATAAGTACATCTGGTATCATTTCGATCAGGTTTCTTTGCTGCGTCGGCATTTTTTTGTGTCTGTATGCTTTAAGGATACAAGCCTAGTTGTCGTGGAGATTTCGCTCCAGAGCGATGAATTTCCAACTTCGTGGGATAATTGGTCTGAAGAAGGAGAGAGAAAGCGGCAAAGGGAGCATGATCGTTTGTTACAGCAACATTTGTCCGTGAAGCCAAGCTATCGTCAAACCAAGCCTTACCCCTATATGGAATATGAGCTGAGCTGGGGGAAAATCTTTTCTTATTTTGACCCCCGGTCAGGAAATACGGCCATTGCTTTTAAGTATAAAGATGAATAGCAATCTTACATAAAATGCACTACAACCCTGCGCTTTATATTGGAGGTAGGGTTTTGGATGAGTAAGGGAGATGTGTTGTGGATAAAAAGGCGAAAAAAATACTGATGAACACATTCTGGTCCTCCAGCGGCTGGAAGCAGGAGCGGGGATCTTTTTCGGGTGAGGATTTTGAATATGCCAAAAGTAAGGGCTTGATGTTCGATCCGATCACGATTACACATAACGAGATTATAAACAGGCTGCATGAGCTGCACCAGCAAAAGGCTACAAAAGAGCGAGTGGCAGCAGCGTTTTTGCACAGTCTTTCCACGAAAAAGGTTCATTTACGAAGCGCCTTATCGAGCTGGGCATTAACCGCGAGGCTTCCTTTGCACACCTATGGGGAGCGGCCTGTCGTCTTGCCCAATTACAGTAGCTGTGGGGATTGTAATTTTAATAAATTGATGTCTGATAAGGAATATGTCAATGAAGATTTGAATGTACTGAATTTTGAACGAATCAAATGGGGCGGTATTCGTCTGAACCACCTTCTGTATTGCTGGATGGACCTTGAATTGTTCAGTCAAGAAGAGGATGTTCAAGTTTCCGACGAGGATCTAGCTATACTCCATAACATGCTCGAAGCTGTTCAGAACTGTGATGCTCAAAGTAGTGCGCGTCAATTGGAAAAGCGCTGGAAGGATGTGTTTCCATCCAGCAAAAACGAGCGTGATGTAGTCATGGAGGTGTGGGGATATGCCGGACTGCTGGTCCCACAGGACACGCCTCGTAAACGACAGAACGGCAATCATGATTTTTATTCCGTAGCAGCTTGGCAAGGAGATGACGGATACTCACAAGAGGCGTTGGACTATTTCTTTGGAACGTTTTTATAGAGAAAGTGAATCGTTATGCCCCATCTTGATCATGACGGTTCCTCAAACAACAAACGTTCTTCTTCCCGACTATGAATAGCATTGACAACCAGAAGCGCATGGAACTGCTGAAGAACTTCAGGCGTAAGCCCTTCTTCACGGATCACGGCTTTGAGCTCTTTTACAATGATTCGGAGCAGGTCATGATCCCGTGTAAGTTTGACGACAGCCTCCTGCAGTTCCGGTTTTTTCTCGACCATTTCCTGATAGAATCCTTCCTCTTCTGCATCAGCATGGCTGAGAATGCGGGTTTCCCAATATTCGATCAAGTGGTCGGCAGCCTGGCGCGCCACCTTGAATTCTTTTGCTTCGAGTAATTCTTCTACTTCTCTCGTCTTATCTAGAGCGCCAGTTAGCCCGCCTTGATGAATGGCATGATGAGCATGCAGTTGACGTAAAGAAGGTCCTCCCATAACAGTTCATCCTTTCTTTGTTCCCTTTTTTAGTACAGTATAGCATAAGAAAATAGCGTTATTTTTCCGGTTAGGATATTCCCCCCTAAGGAAAAGGGAACTCCCTAATTGGTTCAATTTCATATAATACTTAGAATGAAGTTAGAAGATAAAACTCAATCTTGGGGGAATGGATGATGAATCGATTAACCGAAATAATAGACATAAAAAAGATTGTGAAAAAAGGATCAAGGGTTTGAAGGGGATGAGCAGATACATACCCAATCAACATGGAGCCTGGGCCATGCTCATTCTTCCATTTTTATTCGGTTTAGCTGCTTCTCGAGGGGAACTCATTCATATACCCCTATTTGTGTGCTGGTTTTTTATCTACTTATTCAGTTTTCCTGTCCTCCAATGGATCAAAACAGGCAGCAGTGAAAGATACCGCAAACCCGCCGTTGTATACGGAGTGATATTACTTCCTTTGTTAATTTCACTGATATGGTTTGAGCCTGCCTTGATCTGGTATGGAGTTCTTCTATTGCTCTTTTTTATGGTTAATATTTATTTTGCAAAAACGAAAAATGAACGTGCTTTACTCAATGATATTGTTGCAATTCTACTCTTTTGTTCTTTTATATACCCTGTTATTTATATGGGGGAAGGAGAGGATTGGAGAGTAGCAACAGAGCTATTCTTGCTTTTGGTGCTTTACTTTATCGGAACTGCTTTGTATGTCAAAACGATCATTCGTGAAAGAAAAAATATACGTTACCATTATGCTTCCGTCATCTATCATTTGGTGATTTTGTTGTTTGCTACTTGGTTAAAGTTACCTCTGTTTGTTCCTTTTTTGATTTTTTTGATACGAGCCATATGGCTTCCTAAACTCGGATTAAAGGCAAAACAAGTTGGCATGGCGGAAATTGGATTTTCAATGATGCTCTATGTTTTTGTGTTGTTTTTATACTTCTAAAAGGAGAGACATCAATGATATCTTTGAAAACGCCGCGTGATTATCATACAGATCCGTTTATAGTCATCTGGGAGGTTACACGAGCTTGTGCTTTAAAGTGCCTTCACTGTAGAGCGGAAGCTCAGTACAAACCTGATCCTCGCCAACTGACATTAGAAGAGGGTAAGAAGCTGATAGATCAAATTGCTGAAATGAATCATCCGTTGGTTGTATTCACAGGCGGAGATCCTTTAATGCGTCCTGATCTGTTTGAACTGGCTCAATATGCAATTGAAGAGAAAAATCTGTCGGTTTCAATGACCCCCAGCGCCACCCCTAAAGTGACACGAGCAGCGGTAGAGAAAGCAAAGCAAGTTGGGTTATCGCGATGGGCGTTTAGTCTGGACGGTTCATGTGCAGACATTCACGATCATTTTCGGGGTACAGCGGGTTCTTACGATACGACCATGCGGGGAATTGGTTATTTAAAGGAACTGAACATTCCTATTCAAGTGAACACTACGGTGTCCCGGTACAATCTTCATGATCTGGAGCAAATTGCAGAAAGGGTAAAGGAAATGCAGGCCGTGTTATGGAGTTTATTTTTCCTTGTTCCAACCGGCCGTGGCATGGAGAAAGATATGATTACTCCTGATGAGCATGAAGCCGTAATGAAATGGTTGTATCAAATACAGCAACAGATGCCGTACGGTGTGAAGGCTACAGAAGCTCCTCACTACCGGAGGGTCGTACTGCAGCAAAAGCGCAGAGCAGGTGAGAGCAGTGTAGTAGACGGACAAAAGAGGGCAGATGTTTTAGGACGTGCTCCTAAAGGCGTAAATGATGGAGATGGATTTGTTTTTATTAGTCATATCGGTGAAGTATACCCGAGCGGTTTTCTGCCTCTTATGTGCGGGAATGTACGAAAGGATAGCCTGGCAGATATTTATCGCAACTCTCCGATCATGATGAATCTTAGAGATAAGTCCCTACTTAAAGGTAAATGTGGAGTCTGTGAATTCAAGGCCATCTGTGGGGGTTCCAGAGCAAGGGCTTTTGCAATAACAGGAGACTATTTGGAGAGTGACCCTTATTGCGCTTATATACCCGGGGTTGGAGAGGAAAAGTGTTTTCATGAAAAAAAGTTCTAAAAAAGTTGTTATTCTCGGTGGAGGAATAAGTGGTTTAAGTGCTGCCTTTTATGTGAAAAAGCTGGCTGAGGATCGGCAGCTTGAAGTGGAGATTACACTGGTGGAGAAAAGTGAACGTCTGGGAGGAAAGCTGCAAACCGTTCGCCAAAACGATTTTATGATCGAAAAAGGACCAGATGCTTTCTTGGCCAGAAAGACGGCAATATTGGATCTGACCATGGAGTTGGGGCTGGAAGCAGAGCTGGTATCGACAAACCCGAAAGCCAAATCTGCTTGCATTTTGCATAAGGGCAAACTTCATACGATGCCGATGGGCTTCATTCTGGGCATTCCAACAAAGCTCACCCCCTTCATTCGGACAGGGCTTATTTCTCCGCTGGGAAAAGCACGGGCAGCCTTGGATTTAATCATTCCAGCGAAGAAAGGTGATGAGGACGAATCTCTAGGGGATTTTATCAAACGGCGTCTCGGCAAAGAAGTTCTGGATCAGATTACAGAACCTCTATTGTCTGGAATTTACGCTGGGGATACACATTCTCTGAGCCTCATGTCCACCTTCCCTCAATTTAAACTAATGGAACAAAAGCATGGAAGTCTGATTAAGGGTATGTCTAAAGGGGCTGGAAGAAAGCCAGCAGTACAAGACAAACTGCCGGAAATCGCTAAGAAAAGTATGTTTCTTTCTTATCGGCTAGGATTATCTACGATCGTGGAGCGGCTAAAGGAAAGGCTGGATACCGTACGTTTTGTTATGGGGCAAGGTGTAGTTGAAGTAAGGAAAGAGAGCGGTTATCAGGTCATTTTAGAACATGGACAAAAAATAGATGCGGATGCGGTGATCTGCGCTATTCCAGCTTTTGAAGCGGCTACATTATTCTCCGGCGTGGCAAGCGCTAGCTGGTTACACAAGATTCACTATGTTTCCGTAGCCAATATTGCCCTTGCTTATAAAAACACAGATCTTAATTTTGCTTTTGAAGGAACGGGATTTCTAGTCCCCCGCAAAGAAGGCAAAAAGATTACGGCATGTACTTGGTCTTCGACGAAGTGGAGCCATACTGCTCCTGAAGGATATACGCTTTTACGGACCTATATCGGACATGCAGGCGCACAGGAGTGGATTCAGATGACAGACAATCAACTTGTGGATGCCGCGCGCAAAGATTTGAAAGATTTAATGGGCCTGGAAGCGGAACCGGAATTCGCCGAAGTCAGTAGGTGTGATCGATCGATGCCGCAATATCCGATTGGACACAAAGAGCATATGGCGAAGGTGAGACAGGACTTCGCACAGGATTTACCGGGTGTTTTTCTATGCGGTGCCGGCTATGGGGGCGTTGGAATTCCAGATTGCATTGCTCAAGGGAAAGAAGCGGCTGAACAGTTACTTTCTGATTTTTTATAATCAGGCTCTTTCCACTAGTGAAAGAGGGAACCCCCTGATTGGTTCAGCTTTAAGGGAGACGTAGAATGAAAGTTGAGCACAAAATCGAAGTACGATGGAGGAATGGAAGATGAGCCAGTTAACGGAAGAAACATGGGTGGCGGACATTGTGAAAGCAGTACCCAAAACGGGAGATCTGTTCCGCAAACTGAGGATTGATTTCTGTTGTGGAGGGAAAATATCGCTCCGTGAAGCAGCAGCCAATCGAGGCCTCCACGCTGGTGAACTGCTAACGCAGATACATGAAGTGGAAGAAAAGCAGGCACAGCATAAGCAAATGCAACCTCCTTCACTCGAACCAAAAGAACTAATCGCCTATATTCAAAATGAGTATCATACGAAGCTTCGGGAAGAACTATCGGCGTTAACGCCGTATGTAACCAAACTAACGCGGGTTCACGGCGAACGTTATCCGCATCTAAAGCGAGTTAATGAACTGTTCACCTTGCTTAAACAGGAATTATCGGAACATATTCAAAATGAGGAGGACCTTGTGTTTCCGATGATTGAAGCATTTTTACAAGAATCAACAGTGGAACGAGCAGATGCATTAAATCCAACTTTATCCAAGTTGCAAGACGAACATCAAACAGTGGTGGAATTCCTGAAGGAAATGCGCTTGATCACAAACGGCTTTGAGCCAATGCGGGAAGCTTGTGGTACGCACCGACTCGTATTGAAGCGGTTAGAAGACCTGGAAGCAGATATTTTTAATCATATTCTTCTTGAAAATTGTACACTGATCGAACGTACGAGACAGGCACAGCTAATAGCGAAACCCATTAATTGATAATGAATGAACATGAGGAGCCAAACCAAATGCATAAATTAATTAAAAGTAGCACTGTTTTCGTTTTGGTTATTTCCATCATTTTATTATTTTCAGGATGCGGTACGAAACAACAACTAGATTCAAATGTTGGCAGCGCGGGTCAGAACGGATCTTCCAGCCAGACATCTTCGAAAACGGCTGAAGCTATTGAGCTTACCATATCCGCAGCAGCAAGTTTAACGGATGCGCTCAAAGAAATTCAGCATTCATACGAATCAACCCATACAGGCATCAAATTGAATTTTAACTTCGGCGGCTCTGGTGCGCTGGAAAAACAAATTGAACAAGGAGCGCCGTCGGATTTGTTTCTGTCCGCTTCGACCAAAAACATGAAGTCCCTTGTTGATCAGCAGTTAATAGATACGAAAAAACAAAAAACATGGCTGACGAATGAATTGGTCGCGGTTATCCCTGCAGACGGGACGATGAACATCGCGAGTGTAACCGATTTAACAAAAAAAGAAGTGAAGAAAGTTGCGATCGGAATTCCTGAAAGTGTTCCTGCGGGCAACTACGCACAGGAAGCGCTGACGAAAGCAGAGCTTTGGGACACGTTACAGAGCAAGCTGGTTCAAGCAAAAGACGTTAGACAAGTGCTGCAATATGTGGAAACTGGAAATGCTGATGTCGGATTTGTATATAAAACAGATGCGTTGACTTCACAGAAGGCAAAAATCGCTTTTGAGGTGGATCCCAAAACCTATTCACCTGTTGAGTATCCAATCGGGATTGTCAAAGCTTCAAAGCACATTCAAGAAGCCGAAGACTTTTATGCATACCTACAATCGCAAGAATCTCTGAATATTATGGCTAAGTATGGATTTACCATACCGAAGTGAGCATGCAAGTTATAGATTGGAATGAATATTGGCCTCCTATCCGATTATCGTTGCAGGTCGCACTGTTATCCAGCATTCTGGTAATCATATTAGGCTTGCTTGTGGCATGGTCAATGTCACGGTTAGGATTATTTAAAGGGAAAACGGTCGTTGAAACCCTGCTCATGCTGCCTTTGGTACTCCCACCAACGGTTGTTGGTTTTTTACTACTCATATTACTTGGACGAAAAAGCGGGTTCGGACGTTTTGTGGAGCAATGGTTTGGAGAACCTATTATATTCTCGTGGTGGGCTGGGGTTATAGCAGCGGTGGTAGTGGCTTTTCCTCTTGTCTATCGGACGCTGAGAATGGGATTGTCTTCAGTTGACCGGGACTTGGAAAACGCGGGACGTTCGATGGGTGCAAGTGAATGGCAGGTTTTTCGATATATCACCTTCCCTTTAATTTTCCCTTCTTTTAAAGCTGCCTTTATACTCGGTTTTGCCCGCGGTCTGGGCGAATTTGGTGCTACACTGATGATTGCCGGAAATATTCCGGGGAAAACACAAACGATTCCGACGGCCATTTATATTGCAGTGGATGCTGGTCATCTTCCTATGGCGTGGGCGTGGACATGCTCTATCATACTCATTTCTTTTATCATGCTCCTGTTAACGGGTCAAAAGAACAATTAATTACTTCATACAAGCTTCCCTTTAGCAGGGGGAGGCTTTTTTGTATCTTTCCATAGAACGAGGGATTTCCTGTAGCGCTATAGGACATTCCCTAATGGGAACAGAGATGAATGAATTACATAATGAGAGTAAGCGAATGAGTCTTCCCTTGGAACTTGCGTTGGGATGATTCTTTCTAAAAAGGAGTGTTGGTCATCGATGAAAAAGAAATACAACCTCAACTTTTTTAAACCGATCGAAAGCTATTCGGGAAATTGGTCAATCCTTGAGGAAAAAAATAGAGAATGGGAAAACGTGTACCGTCAGCGTTGGTCTCACGACAAAGTGGTTCGGACGACTCACGGAGTGAACTGCACCGGTTCCTGTAGTTGGAAGGTTTTTGTGAAAAACGGCATCATCACTTGGGAGAATCAACAGATCGATTATCCTTCCTGCGGTGTAGATATGCCAGAATTTGAACCGCGCGGATGCCCGCGTGGGGCTACATTTTCCTGGTATGAATACAGTCCATTACGCGTGAAATACCCTTATATGCGCGGTAAGCTGTTGCTGCTTTGGCAGGCAGCCATTCAGGAACATGCCAATCCGGTGGAAGCATGGGCAAGCATTGTGGAAGATCCGGAGAAAGCCAAGCTCTACAAAGCAGCTCGTGGAAAAGGCGGTCATGTCCGTGTCGCTTGGGACGATGTCCTACGTCTGATCTCGGCGCAACTCATCTATACCATTCGTAAGTATGGTCCCGACCGGATCGCGGGCTTTACGCCAATTCCGGCGATGTCAATGATAAGCTACGCTTCAGGAGCCCGATTCATTTCGCTTCTCGGTGGACAGATGTTGAGTTTTTATGACTGGTATGCCGACCTTCCGCCTTCATCTCCTCAAATTTGGGGTGAGCAAACGGATGTACCGGAATCTTCTGATTGGTACAATGCGGGTTACCTGATTATGTGGGGATCGAACGTACCGCTTACCCGGACGCCAGACGCTCATTTTATGACGGAAGTACGATATAAGGGAACAAAAGTCGTATCCGTGGCTCCCGACTTGGCGGAGAATGTGAAGTTCGCTGACAATTGGCTTGCACCACATCCGGGTACAGATGCTGCCATAGCCCAGGCTATGACGCATGTTATTTTGGATGAGTTTTACAAAGATCGCCAAGAACCGATGTTCATTAACTATGCCAAACAATATACGGATATGCCGTTTATGATTCTGCTTGATCCACACGAAGGAGCCTGGAAAGGTGGACGTTTTCTACGGGCGAGTGACCTGGGCGATGCTTCGCCGCATGCGGACTGGAAGCCGGTCATATATGACGAAGCGGCGGGGGAAATGCTGGTCCCGAACGGTACGATGGGACAGCGCTGGGAGCAGGATAAGAAATGGAACCTGATTCTGGAGCGGGAAGACGGAACAAAGGTTGAGCCCGCACTCACTGTGGAAGGTCATGGTGAGCAATGGGAAGAAATCGTATTCCCTTACTTTGATAACGCGGGTAATGGAACATTCAAACGTGTAATTCCGGCCAAAAAAGTACGCTTGGCAGATGGCTCGGAACGTTACGTAGCAACCGTGTACGATTTGATGATGAGCCAGTACGGTGTCGCACGCAATGACAGCCCTCATAACGCCAAAAATTATTACGACGAAGCTTCGCATTATACCCCTGCCTGGCAGGAGAAGATCACAGGTGTGAAGGCGTCTGTTGTGGTACAGATTGCTCGGGAATTTGCTCAAAATGCTATCGATACTAAAGGGCGCTCCATGATTATTATGGGTGCGGGTATCAATCACTGGTTCAATAGTGACACGATCTATCGGTCCATCTTGAATCTTGTCGTGTTGACTGCTTCCCAAGGTGTAAACGGTGGAGGCTGGGCGCATTATGTTGGTCAAGAAAAGCTCCGCCCGATCGAAGGCTGGTCAACGATTGCCTTTGCAAAAGACTGGCAAGGGGCGGCTCGACAGCAAAATGCTACATCGTTTTTCTACTTTGCAACAGAGCAGTGGCGTTACGAAGAAAGTGGAACAGACACCTTGAAGTCACCGATTGGCGGAGATGTCAGTTACAGACATCCAGCAGACTACAACGTGCTCGCAGCGCGTCTGGGTTGGCTGCCTTCTTATCCACAGTTTAATAAAAACAGTCTGCTGTTCGCCGAAGAAGCTGCGCAATTAGGCAAGAAGTCCAACGAGGAAATCATTAATCATTCTGTGGAAGAGATTAAATCACGTAAGACACGCTTCGCTGTAGAAGATCCTGGGGCAGCCGAGAACTTCCCGCGCTCACTTTTTGTTTGGCGGTCAAATCTGATTTCCAGTTCGGCAAAGGGACAAGAGTATTTTATGAAACATTTACTCGGAGCATCTGATGCCCTGCTTGCCCGGCCGAATGAGGAACAGAAGCCTGAGGAAATCGTCTGGAGAGAAGATGTAGAAGGAAAGCTTGATTTGATGGTTGCACTTGATTTTCGGATGACAACAACTCCATTGTACGCGGACATCGTGCTTCCGGCGGCAACCTGGTACGAAAAAACAGACTTGTCGTCAACAGACATGCATCCTTTCGTGCACCCGTTTAATCCGGCTGTTAATCCACTGTGGGAATCCCGCGCGGACTGGGATATTTACCGCCAGCTTTCCGAAGTCTTTTCGGATATGGCAAAAGAGTACCTGCCAGGAACATATAAAGACCTTGTGACCGCGCCGCTCGCACACGATAGTATAGGCGAAATTTCACAGCCGATGGGTCTTGTAAAGGATTGGACGAAGGGCGAGATTGAAGCGACTCCGGGTAAAACCATGCCGAATTTCAGCATCATCGAACGCGATTATACTAAAATTCACGATAAATTTATCTCACTCGGTCCTAACTTGACTACTGGGAAAGCAGGTGCGCATGGCGTCAGCTTCTCCGTAGCGGACGAATATGAGGAAATGAAAAAGTTGAACGGAGTTTATTACGATGAGTCCATTAAAGATGGGCTGCCCAAAATCCAGACAGCTCGCCAAGTGGCCAATGCAATTCTTCACCTTTCATCCGCGACTAATGGACGGGTGTCGCAAAAGGCTTATGAGCAGGCAGAAGAGCTTCACGGTGTGGAACTCAAAGACATCTCGGCCGATCGGGCAGCGGAAAGGATCACTTTCCAAAGTATCACGGCACAGCCGCGTGAAGTTATACCGACACCGGTATTCACTGGATCGAACAAGAAGGGACGCCGCTATTCACCATTTACAACGAATATTGAACGTCTCGTTCCGTTTCGTACTTTGACGGGAAGACAGCATTTCTATATTGATCATGAGATTTTCCAACAATTTGGGGAATCATTGCCGATCTACAAACCGACTTTGCCGCCGATGGTGTTCGGCCCTCGCGACCGGGAAATAAAAGGCGGGCAAGATTCACTTGTACTTCGTTATCTGACACCGCACGGTAAATGGAATATTCACTCCACCTATCAGGACAACCAGCACATGCTGACACTGTTTCGCGGAGGTCCTACGGTGTGGATCAACAACGAAGACGCAGAGGCACATGATCTTGCTGACAATGACTGGGTAGAGGTATACAACCGTAACGGCGTCGTAACCGCCCGGACCGTTGTCAGCCACCGGATGCCAAGAGGAACGATGTTCATGTACCATGCTCAGGATAAGCACATTCAAGTGCCAGGCTCCGAAATCACGGATACACGCGGCGGTAGTCATAACGCACCGACAAGAATTCATCTCAAACCAACCCAGATGGTCGGTGGATATGCTCAGCTTAGTTATGGATTCAACTATTATGGTCCGATCGGCAACCAGCGTGATGTGTACGTTGCGGTACGTAAAATGAAGGAGGTTAACTGGCTTGAAGATTAAAGCTCAAATTGCCATGGTCATGAACCTGGATAAATGTATTGGCTGTCATACGTGCAGCGTGACATGTAAAACAACCTGGACGAACCGCAAAGGTGCGGAATATATGTGGTTTAACAATGTGGAAACCAAACCAGGTATCGGTTATCCGAAGCGCTGGGAAGACCAGGAATTATATAAAGGGGGCTGGCAGCTCCGCAAAGGGAAACTGGAACTGAAGTCAGGCAACAAGCTGTCCAAGATAGCACTGGGTAAGATTTTTTACAATCCAGACATGCCGGAAATGAAAGATTATTATGAGCCCTGGACTTACAATTACGAGCAACTGACCAACGCCGGAGAACAGAAGCATTCACCTGTGGCACGCGCGCATTCTGCGGTAACAGGTGAAAAAATGGATTTGGAGTGGGGGCCAAACTGGGAAGATGACCTGGCGGGTGCGCATGTAACCGGTCCGCTTGATCCCAATATTCAGAAAATCGAAGAAGAGATTAAATTTAACTTTGAGAAGTCGTTCATGGTGTATCTCCCACGGCTTTGCGAACATTGCCTAAATCCAAGCTGTGTCGCGTCCTGTCCTTCGGGCGCCATGTACAAACGGGACGAGGACGGAATCGTGCTCGTCGATCAGGAAGCCTGCCGCGGATGGCGGTATTGCATGACGGGCTGTCCATACAAAAAAGTGTACTTTAACTGGCAGACGAACAAAGCGGAAAAATGTACCTTCTGTTTCCCGCGTGTGGAAGCTGGCCTGCCGACAGTCTGCTCCGAGACATGTACAGGACGAATTCGCTACCTCGGCGTTATGCTGTATGACGCGGATCGGGTGCTTGAGGCCGCTTCTACGCAGGATGAGAAAGAACTTTACAAAGCGCAGTGCGACCTGTTCATGGATCCAAGTGATCCGGCAGTGATTGCTCAAGCGAGAAAAGACGGTATCTCGGAGGACTGGATCGAAGCAGCGCAGAACTCGCCGGTCTACAAGCTTGCCATTGAGCACAAGCTGGCATTCCCGCTTCATCCGGAATACCGCACATTACCTATGGTGTGGTATGTGCCACCACTTAGTCCGATCATGAATTACTTTGAAGGGAAAGACTCGATTGAGAATCCCGATATGATCTTTCCGGCTATCGAAGAGATGCGCACCCCCATTCAGTACCTTGCCAATATGCTGACGGCGGGCGACACGCAAACTGTGAAGGAATCCTTGCAGCGAATGGCTATGATGCGCTCCTATATGCGTGCCCAGTCCACAGGACAATCTTTCGATGAAAGCCGTCTTGAGCGCATCGGCATGACACCGCGGCAGACCGAGCAGATGTATCGACTTCTGGCGATTGCCAAGTATGAGGATCGTTTCGTCATTCCGACATCGCATAAAGAAGGATATTCGAATCCGTACCGGGCTCAAGGATCTGCGGGTTACGGCGATACCATGGGAAATATGGGTTCAGGCTCTGGATGTGACGGCTGTAGTATGGCAAGTTCAATGGGGATGGAAGAGCCCTTGAAAACGGGCAAAGAAATGTATGAAGAAAACTTCTACGGGGGTATTTGGCGTGATTAATGTAGCGAAGCTGTATGAATGCAAGCCATCATTCGGGTTTTTCGCCCAACAACTCATGTACCCGGAAAAGCTGGATTTTCATCCGGCTTTTCTGGAAGCATCGTTTGATCCAAACCATCCGGCATATACGTATGCGAACACCTACTGGTCCCTTATGCAAGAGTTCAGTATGGAAGAGATTCAGGAAATGTATACAGAAACCTTTGATTTTCAAAAAAATTGTGCACTATATATGACTTACTTTAAATTCGAAGATGCAAAAGAACGGGGACAAATGTTGGTCAAGTTAAAGGTGCTATACGAGATGTATGGTCTTGAAATGCCAGATGGAGAGCTGCCAGATTACCTTCCGCTCATGTGTGAATTTTTGTATGCCGCCGAATGGTCACAAGATCCGAAGACGACAGAAAACTTCCGCATGCCAATCGCGATCCTGGAAGACGGCACATATCATTTGCTTAAAGCGCTGGAAAAAATGGAAAGCCCGTATTTTCATTTGGTGAAGGGACTGCGCGAAACGCTTAAAGTTTGCGTAGAACAGGAGGCAGCCGCGCAATGATGATGCTAGAGCAGTTTTTATGGGTTATTTTCCCTTATATGTGCGTGGTCGTCTTTATTGTAGGGCATATTTTCCGCTATAGAAACGACCAGTTCAATTGGACAGCAAAATCAAGTGAGTTTATTGAAAAAAAACAATTGATGATCGGAAGTCTCTTATTCCACCTGGGTATTATCCCGGTTATTATGGGTCATGTATCCGGTCTGGGCATACCAAAAACCTGGATGCATGCACTGGGTGTAAACGATCATCTGTATCATATTGGAGCAGTTTATGTTGGTGGAATATTTGGAGCGATGACATTCCTCGGTATGTTGATTCTTACCTCTCGTCGTTTTACAATACGCAATGTGCGCCGTTTAAGTACAGCGTCTGATTTGATTGTAAACGTATTGCTTTTGGCCATTGTATGCATGGGGATGTTCGCGACTCTCGTAACGAATGCGGTACAGCCGGAATTCGATTATCGGGAGACGATCTCGATCTGGTTCCGCGGTTTATTCATATTCCGTGTTGACCCGACTCTGATGAGAGACGTACCGATGTCTTTCAGGCTTCATATACTTATGGGCTTTGCGATTTTTGCATTCTGGCCGTTTACCCGGCTTGTACATGTGTGGAGTGTTCCGTTGAATTATGTGCGCAGAAGTTATATCCTTTACAGAAGACATAAATCGAATTAGGAAAGCGGGCTCTGCCTTCTTTCCTAATTCTATTAGGAGAGAGCGATGAATAATAGGATGGATTATCAAAGGGAGCTTGAGCGAATACGCGAACATTTCGGTTATGATTTCATGGCGCTTGCTCTGGTTGAACCGGCCGAATATCAATACGTAATTAAATGGAAAAATGCAGCCGGTAATTTAAATGATCGCTTTAAGCGGATTGTGCTGCAATCCGGTAAGGGCATAGCAGGAATCGTGTTTAAAACCGGGAAATCCGTTTTCATTCCATCTATTTATCAATATGTGGGGGCAGACAACCTGTTTAACTATCCGATCGTTCAATCCGAGAAGCTCAAGAGTCTCGGGGCTGTTCCCCTATGGAATGATGCTCGCGTCGCGGGCGTACTGCTTGGTGGATTTCGGGAAGAACAGCTCATGACCGAAGCCATGATGCGTGATTTGGAAGCCTTGGCGCATAGGGGAATTGGAGAGTTGAACGGGAAGGAAGTGATGTGAATTGACATTGTCTTTAGGGACTGGCTCTTTGAGTGCGCTAATGGTGAAGTTGTTTGAGAACAGTACGGAAGCCATTTTCTTTTTTGATAGGCAAGGGAATACCCTAGCCATGAATCCGGCAGCAGAGGAGATTGTGGGCGATGACGTCCTCATTCAACTCTATGAAGGGAAGGAAAGAGCTTTATGTGGAACATGCAGGGGCTATACAAGCGAAACGGAGCCCCGTACCTGCCTTGACTGTTATTTCAATATGCCAGAATCCAAGGATTTCGCTTCTTTTCAGGTGTATCTGGAAACGAAGAGCAACGGAATGGTTCCCTATGCGGCTTCTTTTCACACCATTGATTCTGAACATGGAACACGGGTGCTGATGTTGAGAGACTTGACTCCGCAATTTCAGACGCAGGAAAAATTGTATCAAAACAAAATGATGAAGCATGTCATTGAAGCGCAGGAAAATGAGCGCAAACGGCTTTCCAGGGAACTGCACGACAGTGTGGCCCAGGAATTGATGAGCGCGGTTGTTGAACTACGGGTGTTAAAATACATGACGAATGATGAACAGCTCATCAAAAACATGAAGCAGACTGAAGCATCCATGACGCGATTGTTGGATGATATCCGCAACCTGTCTGTGGAATTACGCCCCGCTACACTTGATGATTTTGGGCTTGAAGCGGCATTTCGCTCCCATTTTAAGAGGGTTGAACAAAGCTTTGGTCTAGTAGTTGAATTTGTGTCGGATCTTTCCCAAAAGCGATATGGAAGTGAAAAGGAAACGGTCATTTACCGTGTCTGCCAGGAGGCTGTTCTCAATGCCTTGAAGTACGCCCAGGTAGATATGGTTAAAGTTTCTTTGACTGAGCACGATCATACACTTCGTTTGACTGTAGAGGACGATGGAATTGGCTTTGAAAAGGGGAGCAAGCCTATTGGAACGGGATTAGGTTTATATGGCATGCAGGAGCGAGCAGAGTTGGTAGGTGGAAGTTTTGGCGTCCTTTCAAATGTTGGTCAGGGAACCAAAGTCTTTTTACAAATTCCGATTGGCCAAGAGGAGGAATAGAGACTTGATCAAAATTGTGTTAGCGGATGACCATGCTATTGTACGAAGCGGATTTTCCATGATTTTGAACTTCCAATCGGATATGGAGGTTGTCGGAACGGCTGCGGATGGCATTGAAGCGTATACGATGGTAGCTAAATATCGTCCGGATATTCTAATCATGGATCTCAGCATGCCCCCAGGCGAAAGTGGATTGATCGCTACAGGCAAGATTAAAGAGGACCACCCTGATACTAAAATTCTGATTCTGACCATGCATGACGATGAAGAATATCTTTTTCATATTTTAAAGAATGGTGCTTCAGGATACGTTTTGAAAAACGCTCCAGATGAGGAGCTATTGCTTGCTATACGAACCATTCATGGGGGTGGGACTTATATCCATCCTAAAATGGCTACTTCTCTCGTTCGTGAATTCATCAAAAAAGATACGACGTCACAATCAGAAGATCCTTATGAGATCCTGTCCAAGCGGGAGCTGGAGATTCTACCTCTGGTCGCAAAAGGTTACGGTAACAAGGAAGTTGCGGAAAAGCTGTTCATCTCTGTCAAGACGGTGGAAGCGAACAAAGCGAAAATCATGGAGAAATTGAATTTAAGAAGCCGGCCTGAACTGGTCCAATATGCATTAAAGAAAAAAATGCTGGATTTTTAGCCGATGAATGGAGGAAATCCGCGTGCTGGAAAATGAGAAACTGCGCTTTTCCAAACCTGCCATGCGTATTCTTGAAAATGAGCATCGCTATCTAACCTATCTGATGGATGAATGGCATGCTATTGTATTGTGGTTTGAGCAGCACAGAATACTAGATTTGGAAGAAGGCCGCAAGCAACTGGAAAAGCTGAGAATGCAGATTATCGATTTTAGGGTACCCCTCAAGAAACATACCGAAAAGGAAGAAGAACACTTCTTTTCTCTGCTAGGAACCTACATTGGTTTTGAACAGGGACCACTCGTCGGTATACAGGAGGAGCACCGTGAAATAGAGGGCTATATCGATCATTTTCTTTATCAGACGGAGGGCGATCTGAGTTTGCTCACGCTTGATGAGATTCGAGAGGCGACCAAGAACGCGGGGGAGGCCTTCGAAGTCCTGACTGTACATTTTATAAAAGAGGAAGCCGTACTTTTTCCTATGGCAGAGCAACAGATCAATCGGAATGATCTGACCAAGTTATGTGACCAATTAAATACGCTTATCTCTTGAATTGACCAAGCCGCTTCCTATAGAAGCGGCTTTTTATATTTTCAGGGAGTCCCCTGCCAGGTAAAGGGGAGTCCCCTATATTCGAATGGATGGGCTAGCGGCTACAATGGGGACAGAAAATTCAAATCAATAATTCGACAGAAAAAACGTTGAAAAGGTGAGTTAAATGATTAGAAAAATGCAGTTGCCGTTACAAACATTGAACTTGATTCTTGGATTCATGGTATGGGTTATCATTTCTTCTCTTATGCCGTTCATTACGGAGGATATTGCTATTCCACCCGGAAAATTGGCCATGGTCACGGCAATTCCGGTCGTGCTTGGTTCGATTCTGCGCATTCCGCTTGGTTATTATGCCAACATCTTCGGAGCAAGAATCGTTTTTCTCGTTAGCTTTATTTTGCTTTTGTTTCCCGTCTACTATATCAGTGAAGCTTCTACGATGATGGATTTAATTATCGGTGGCTTGTTCCTTGGGATTGGAGGAGCTGTGTTCTCGGTTGGGGTGACTTCGCTGCCGAAGTATTATCCAAAGGAAAAGCATGGGTTTGTAAATGGAATGTATGGCATTGGAAATTTGGGAACAGCCGTCACTACCTTCTCGGCCCCTATTGTGGCTACTCAAATTGGCTGGGCCCCTACAGTGAAGCTGTATCTCATTTTGCTGCTTGTTTTTATCGTTTTGAATTTCTTCTTAGGGGACCGTCATGAAGCTAAAGTAAAGACGCCCATTATGGAACAGATCAAAGGGGTTTACAAAAATGAAAAGCTTTGGTTTTTCTCGCTCTTTTATTTTATTACATTTGGCTCATTTGTAGCGTTCACAGTGTACTTGCCGAATTTCCTGGTATCGAATTTTGAGCTGACTAAAGTGGATGCAGGGATGCGTACAGCAGGCTTCATAGCGATTGCCACTTTCTTCCGTCCCATCGGTGGCTGGCTGGCGGATCGGTTTCAGCCCCTGTTCCTGCTGGTAGGCACGTTCTCTGTTTATACGGTCGCTGCGATTCTTTTGGCTTTTTCACCAGGGATTACCCTTTATACAGTAGGCTGCTTGGCGATCGCTGTATGCGCTGGAATGGGGAACGGCGTCATTTTCAAGCTAGTTCCATTTTATTTTAATAAACAGGCAGGCATAGTTAACGGAATTGTATCCATGATGGGCGGCCTCGGTGGCTTTTTCCCTCCGATCTTGTTGTCGACGATTCATGCCGCTACTGGCCAATATTCCATTGGATTCATGCTACTCTCCCAAGTGGCGCTGGCTAGCCTGATCCTCGTTATATGGCTGTATTATCAAGGGACACAATCTAATGAATGAACGTTATTCCAGACAGATCTTATTTAGACCTATTGGTGGCGAAGGGCAGCGTAATTTATCCGCTGCTGTCGTCACCATTATCGGTTGCGGGGCACTGGGTTCCGCCATTGCCGAAACACTGGTAAGAGCGGGCGTTGGGGAGCTTCATCTTGTTGACAGGGATTATGTAGAGGTGTCGAATCTGCAACGTCAGCAGTTGTTTACGGAGCAGGACGCCGCGGAAATGCAACCTAAGGTTATGGCAGCCGAAAAAAGGCTGAAAGCCATACGAGAAGACGTGAGGTTGCACACATATCTCGATAACTTGGATGCCGAGCTTGTTCAAGAACTTGCCAGCAAAAGTATATTGCTGATGGATGCTACGGACAATTTCGAAACTCGTCTGCTTATCAACGATGCTGCACTGAAGACAGGAATTCCATGGATTTATGGAGCCTGTGTTGGAAGCACAGGCGTTGTTTTTCCATTCGTGCCGGGCGAGTCAGCTTGTTTACGCTGCCTTCTGCCATCACTGCCTGCGATCAATCAGACCTGCGATACGGCTGGAATCATCTCGCCTGCAGTCCAGGTGACAGCAGCCCTCCAATGTGCAGAAGCCATGAAGTGGCTGAGCGGCAGACGTGATAAGATGCGCCGCAAGGTTCATCTATTTGATCTATGGGAGAACACGCAGATGGACATAGGGATTTCCCGCATCCGTAACCAAGAATGTCCAACCTGTGGAGAGCATCCTACGTTTCCTGCACTAACAGCATCACGTCGCTCGGCGTATGCGGCTCTGTGCGGACGGAACGTGGTACAGGTTCTTCCAGACCCACATCGTCCGATCACGCTTGATGATGCAGAGAAAATGGGCAGGCTTATGGCAGATCGTGTAAAAAGAACCCCTTATTTCGTTGAATTTTATGCTTTTAAGCATCGAATGATTTTATTCAAAAACGGAAGACTTCTCATACACGGTGTACGGAGTGTTGCCAACGGTCAAAAACTATATCATCAGCTGTTCGGTTAAATGAGATATAGATACAAAAAGCAGAAACATTTAAAAGAGTCTGTCACCGGAGAGTGGCTTGTCCGGTGGCTGGAAGGTGGAAAAGATGAGTGTATTTGAAATTGTGACGGAGCCCATTATCCCGCAGGCTTATGCGGATTATGTCCTAAGGCCGGAAGCAGGAGCGGTGACTATTTTTACAGGGCACGTACGAGAATGGACTCAAGGCGTACGGACCTTATACCTTGCTTATGAGGCCTATGTCCCTATGGCTCAAAAAAAACTCGCAGAGATTGGTCGCGAAATCGAACAGAAATGGGAAGGAACGCGAGTGGCGATCGCGCACCGCATTGGCGAGCTTCAAATCGGTGATATCGCCGTTGTCATTGCCGTTTCTTCACCTCACCGTTCGGATGCGTATGAGGCGAATGAATACGCGATCGAACGAATCAAAGAAATAGTTCCTATTTGGAAACGAGAGATTTGGGAAGATGGAACGCAGTGGGTCGGAGATCAAAAGAAAAAGCCAGGGGAGATCAGTCATGATTAAGCTGTACTACTTTGCGGGACTCCGTGAGGTGACGGGAAAAGCAGAAGAATTGGTAGATTTGGCGGGCCAAACGGTAGGCGATTTATCCAATTGGATATCAGATCAATATCCAGATATGCCGATCAAGTCTGTGCGAATTGCGATAAACGAGGAGTATGCGTTGTCTACGGATGTATTACAGGATGGAGATATTGCAGCCTTCATTCCCCCAGTCAGCGGCGGCTAATGATAACGATGCTAAACAACTAGAAAGGAGGGGGCGTATGAATTTTCATCCACTGAAAGACAAGTTGCAGCGGCCGATTCGTGACCTGCGTATATCGGTTACAGACCGCTGCAATTTCCGCTGTTCCTATTGCATGCCTAAAGAAATTTTCGGTGACGATTACGCCTTTCTTCCCCAAAATGAATGTCTGTCGTTTGAAGAGATTCACCGGCTGACGAAGCTCTTTGTATCCCTGGGTGTAAAAAAGATTCGACTCACGGGCGGCGAACCATTAATGCGCAGGAATCTATCCGACCTGGTCTCCCAAATCCTGTCCATTGACGGAGTGGAAGATGTCGGCTTGACCACCAACGGTGTGCTGCTAAGACAGCAGGCTAAGCCTCTCTATGACGCGGGGCTACGACGGCTTAATGTCAGTCTGGACGCTCTGGACCCCGAGCTATTTGGACGGTTGAATGGGCGGGGGATTAAGCCTGATGTTATTTTGAAGCAGATCGAATATGCAAGAGAAATCGGCTTTGAAATCAAGGTCAATATGGTAGTTCAAAAAGGCGTTAATGACTCGGAGATTTTGCCGATGGCCGCTTATTTTAAGGAGCAGGGAATAACCCTTCGCTTTATCGAGTTTATGGATGTAGGTAATGACAACGGATGGAGCTTCAAAAAGGTACTAACCAAAAAAGAAATCGTTGAACGACTTAAGAATGCGTACGAGCTGGAGCCGATGGATCGGGATTACTTTGGAGAAGTGGCAAAGCGTTACCGTTATAAAGACAGCGACGCACAGATTGGTTTTATTACTTCGGTTTCTGAATCGTTTTGTTCGTCTTGTACACGTGCCCGTTTATCGTGCGATGGCAAGTTTTATACATGTTTGTTTGCTTCAGGCGGATTTGATCTACGTCAGATGCTTCGTAATGGAGCGAATGACCAGGAATTACTCGATGTGATTACTTCAGTATGGGAACAACGCACAGATCGGTATTCCGATGAACGTACGGAGCAGACAGCCAACAACAAAAAAAAGATTAACATGTCCTACATTGGCGGCTGACATTTTATACCATGAAAATGTGCTGTATTTGATGTGGTTGCCTCGAAAAAGAAAGCGCAAACATTTTTGTTGGCAAAACTTAAATTTGATGTTATTATGATCTTGGGATTGTTACTGAAAAGGCAAAACCCGAGGCATGGAATTAGATTTCCATGTGTTGGGTTTTGCCTTTTCTTTTTAGAATACAAGCTTTACGATATCCTGCATGCTATGAATATCTGGTCAGCCATAACGCAGAAAGGTGAGTGATATAAAGCCTTACAAGTGCTGAACAACAAAGATGATGACGTCGACCAACGAATCGACATCCGAAAAATGATGTCATAGGACGTGGTTAACCGACTATATTCATTTTCAAAACGGAATATCAGATCGGTTTGGAAGCACTCAAGATCATTCAGGGAAAACGTAAGGCTTTGTCTCTTATTATGAATGCGTTTTCATAACACGAAATTGTAAATCAATACATTTGAATTTGATTTACGACGAAGGTTTGATCGGCTATTACCGTCTTGTGACCTATCTGAAATTTCGCCCAGCAACTAAATCCTTTTTTAAATTTGATGGGATAAGGGGGGCAGTTAGATGATCATAACGAAGATATTTAATAACAACGCCATAATAGCCAAAGATCAAAAAAGAGATGAATTTGTTGTTATGGGTCGTGGTATTGCATTCAAAAAGAGTGCAGGTGAACAAGTAGAAGAGCATCTAATTGAAAAGGTCTTTGTGCTTAAACATAAAGATGCTTCAGAGAAATTTAAGTTATTGTTGGAGGATGTTCCATCAGAATATGTTTCGTTATGCTATGACATCATTGAATATGGAAAAAGCATATTAGAAGCACAATTGAGCGATTATATATATGTTTCGCTTACGGATCACATGAACAATGCATTTAAAATGTTTGATGAAGGGTTTAAAAATGCAAATCCATTAATTTGGGAGATTAAAAAATTTTATCCCAAAGAATTTGCGGTTGGATTAAAAGCACTGGAGTTCATTGAAGACGAAACAGGCAAACGTTTGTCAGAAGATGAAGCAGGTAATATTGCTCTTCATTTAATAAATGCTCAAGTAAACAGCTCCTACAACAAGGTAGCAGATGTTGCTCAGCAAACTCAAAAAATACACGACATCTTGAATATTATTAAATACTCTTATAATACCACCATAGATGAACACTCGATCAGTTATGAGCGATTTATTACACATTTAAGATTCTTCTTTCAGCGATTAAATAAAAAAGAAAAAGTAGAACTGGAAGACGATTTTTTGTGGAGGCAAGTGAAAACAAAGTACAAAAAGGCTTATGGCTGCATGCTGAAGATTGAGAAATACTTGGATATGGTATTGTCAGATGAGGAAAAGCTGTATATAACGATTCATATTCAGCGTGTGACCCAAAGACAAAATTGAATAACTCTTGGATTGTTACTGGTAATGCAGGCGAAACCAACCTAGATCGAATTTGATCTATTTTGGTTTTGCCTTTTTTTATAAATACAATTAAAGGGGAAGTTACAATGAAGTATGAGACATTAGCAAAAGACATCATCAGTAATGTCGGCGGCAAAGAAAATGTGAATAGTCTAACTCATTGTATTACACGCTTGCGCTTCAAACTAAAAGATGAGAGTAAAGCCAATACAGAGGTTTTAAAAAATATGGATGGTGTTGTCACTGTGGTAAAGAGTGGCGGGCAATACCAGGTTGTTATAGGTAACCATGTACCTGAGGTTTATGCTGATGTTACTGCTGTAGGCGGTTTTCAGACAGGAGATTCAGAAGAAGCATCAGGTGAAAAAATGAGTTTGTTCAATAGATTCATTGATACCATTTCAGGTGTATTTACACCTACGCTGGGTGTCTTAAGTGCCACAGGTATGATTAAGGGCTTCACCGCCTTATTTGTAGCTTTGGGCTGGCTGGCCACTACATCGGGTACCTATCAAATTCTCAATGCTTTAGGTGATTGTTTGTTTTATTTCTTTCCTATTTTCCTGGGGTATACGTCAGCTAAAAAGTTCAATGCCAACATTTTTATAGGTATGGCTATAGGTGCATCGCTTGTGTACCCAACATTTAGCACGATAACAGCCTCGGGCAAACCACTATACACTCTATTTAGCGGTACTATATTTGAGTCACCGGTATATATCACCTTCTTAGGTATTCCGGTCATTCTGATGAGTTATGCGTCAACCGTTCTTCCGATTATCATATCCACCTATGTAGGCTCAAAAATAGAAAACTTCTTTAAAAAGGTAATCCCTAGCGTAGTGAGAACATTTTTGGTTCCGTTTTTCACATTGCTAGTTATTGTACCCTTAGCGTTGATTGCGATTGGACCTCTCTCGACTTGGGCAGGTCAACTGCTGGGCGCTGGAACCCTCTTTGTGTATAACTTAAGTCCGATTATTGAAGGTATGCTCATGGGCGCTTTCTGGCAAGTGTTTGTTATCTTTGGATTACACTGGGGACTTGTTCCTATCGCTATGAACAATTTAGCAGTGCTTAAATTCGATCCGATTCTTGCGGCTACGCTGGGAGCTTCCTTTGCTCAGACGGGCGTCGTACTGGCGATCTTGTTTAAAACCAAAAATGTAAAACTGAGATCACTTTCCATTCCAGCTGTCATCTCCGGGATTTTTGGTGTGACAGAACCAGCAATTTACGGGATTACATTACCACGTAAGAAACCATTTATTTTAAGCTGTATAGCATCCGCAGTAGGCGGCGGTATTATAGGAATGATGGGAACTAAAGGTTACATTATTGGTGGATTGGGTATTTTCGCTATCCCGAGCTATATCAGTCCGGCAGGAATAGACAACGGATTTTATGGGGCTGTTATCGGTATCCTGGTAAGCTTTGTATTAGGTTTCTTGCTTATGTTCTTTGGCGGATTTAAAGATGATGAAGTGAAAGAAACAAAAAAGGAAGACAGTACACCAGGAGCGGCAAAAGGAGAAGTTTTAGTAAAACAAGAGACGGTGATGAGTCCATTAAAAGGTGAAGTGAAGTCTTTATCTGAAGTAACAGATGAAGCCTTTTCGACAGGTGCTCTGGGTAAAGGGATTGCCATTGAACCTTCTGAAGGTAAGGTCGTTTCACCTGTAGATGGTGTATTAACATCATTATTTTCGTCAGGTCATGCGATTGGAATTACAAGTGATCACGGTGTTGAGGTCCTCATCCATGTAGGCAAAGATACGGTCAAATTAAAAGGCAAACATTTTTATCCTAAAGTAAAGCAGGGAGATGCTGTTAAAAAAGGCCAGCTGCTTATGGAGTTTGATATGGAAGCTATAAAAGAGGCTGGTTATGTTTTGACCACACCTGTTATCGTTGCCAATACTACGAATTACCTGGATGTCATTGAAACAGAGAAGAAGGAGATTGAGTATCAAGAGGATTTATTGACCGTCGTAGTCTAATCTTAATTAAATGTTGAGGAGGAATTAACAATGAAAAATACAACTAAATTGGAATTTCCACAAGGATTTTTATGGGGAGGTGCAACGGCTGCCAACCAATTTGAAGGTGGATATAATGAAGAAGGTAAAGGCCTAAGCACTGCTGATGTGATTACGGCTGGAACACATACGACTTCCCGAAGAATTACACCTATACTGGAAGAAGGAGTGAACTATCCGAGTCACGAGGCTATTGATTTTTTCCACCACTATCAAGAGGATATCCGCTTATTTGCAGAGATGGGATTCAAGGTCTTTAGAATGTCCATTGCGTGGTCAAGAATATTTCCTAACGGAGATGATGCAGAGCCGAATGAGCAAGGCTTGCAGTTCTATGATCGTGTATTCGCAGAATTGAAAAAGTATAATATTGAGCCTTTGGTTACAATCTCACATTATGAAGCACCGTTTCATTTGACCCAAAAATATAATGGTTGGTCAGATCGCAGAGTCGTAGATTTTTATGTGAGATATTGTGAAGTGCTTTTTAACAGATACAAAGATGTCGTGAAATACTGGTTAACCTTTAATGAAATCAATATTTTAACCTTGTCATTTGGAGCATTCATGGCTGGAGCTATGATGCCGGAGGGGAATGGAGAGCTTGCCCATGCTACAGTGAAGGATGAGCAGGTTCTGTATCAGGCGTTGCATCATCAATTTATTGCCAGTGCAAAGGCTGTAAAGCTGGGTCATGAAATCAACAAGGACTTTAAAATCGGTTGTATGATTGCTTATATGTGTTCCTACCCACTTACATGCCATCCTGATGATATTCTGCTAGCTCAACAAAAGGATAACTTAAGTAATTTCCTATGCTCAGATGTTCAAGTAAGAGGAGCTTATCCGGGATTTGCCAAACGCTATTTTAGAGATCATAACATTCAGATCAAAATGCAAGAAGAGGATGAGGACATCTTAAAGGAAGGTTGCGTAGATTTCTATACTTTCAGCTATTATTCCTCTACTTGTGTCAGTGCCGATCCCAACCAGGAGAAGGTGGGAGGAAATTTATCTATGGGCTTAAAGAATCCTCATTTGAAAGCAAGTGCCTGGGATTGGCAGATCGATCCACAGGGATTGAGATGGTCCCTCAATAACATTTACAACCGATATGAAATCCCGTTAATGGTTGTTGAAAATGGCCTTGGCGCCGTAGATACAGTGGAAGAAGACGGCTCCATTCACGATGATTATCGAATTGATTATCTAAAGCAACACATTGAGCAAATGAAAGAAGCGATTGCTGATGGAGTAGACCTAATAGGGTATACGCCTTGGGGATGTATTGATCTGGTAAGTGCGGGAACCGGTGAAATGAAAAAGCGTTATGGGTTTATATATGTCGATAAGGATAATGAAGGCAAAGGAACACTTGCCAGATCCAGAAAAAAGAGCTTCTATTGGTATAAGAATGTGATTGAAACCAATGGAGAGCAGTTGAATTAAATCTTAGTGCCTGTTTCATAAAAGTCATACCGTCAGCGCGTGCCAATTTTAATCGGTACGCGCTGCTTGTATTTATTATGAAGTGAAAACAATACCTTAAATGGATATGCATCCCGGCTGTAAAAATGGATTCCCTTCAGGAAACTACGGATATTGTTTATAGGTAGGGGCTCAACATCATCCATATTATTTTTAAATTCACTAAACACATGGGGTGAAAATGTCGAAATAGAAGATAGGACTTATATTAAAATATAAGGAAGTGGATACATATTATGAATCAAGTAGAAGCTGTTTTGACCGCCATGCCATTTATCAAAGAAGCTGCACGACAAGATGTTTCAATTTCCGTAATGGACAGGGAAAAATTTCTGTTCTTTCAGTCGGGTAAAAGCTTAGTTTATGACTTCAAAGCAGGCGATCCTCTTCCTGATGTACACAGAGACTTCAAAATGCTAGTAGGCGGTGAAAAGACCAGAGAGCGTTACGCTGCTGAAGTTTTCGGCATCGCTGCTGATTCTTACTTTCATCCGATTAAGAATGAACAGAATGAGATCGAGGCCGTAATGTGTATCACCTATAGTATGGATAATCAAGATCAACTGAAGAAGTTGATGACTCAAGCCGAGGATGTTACAAGCAAGCTAGTTGAAGGGATTCAGCATGTGGCGGCCCATTCGGAGGAGCTTAGTGCGACTGCTGAAGAAATTTTAAGCAATACTAAACAGGCGGTTGAGGACTCCGGTAACGTGACTGAGGTGGCCGGCTACATTAAGGAAATTTCAGAGCAGACGAACTTGCTTGGATTAAATGCGGCAATTGAAGCAGCCCGAGTGGGTGAGGCAGGAGCTGGTTTTGGGGTTGTGGCTACAGAAATCCGAAAAATGTCCACGGGCACCAAGGAAGCAACCGGACGGATTGAACAGTCCTTGCAAGCCGTCAGACAATCGGTTTATAACATGGAACAAGAAATCACACAAATTGCGGTTTCCTCCCAAGAGCAAGCCAAGCTTGTAACGGAATTTATGAATATTATTGATCAATTAAATGTAACCAACCACGGCTTGAGAGGGTTAGTAGAAAAAATTACGGATGATGTTGAAGCAGAATAAAGAATGAAAAAAAGTCTCGGTCTGTGAATTGTACATTCCGTAATGGAAATGTAGATTACAGGCCGAGACTTTTTCTAATAGTAAATATTTACGAGTATTGTTGGTTTAACAGTGCAGTATCATAATACTCTTCGAAAGATTTGATTTTATTGTTTTCAAATTTAAAGATCTGGACATAGATCCCGTTGTATTTTATTTTTTTATTTTCTCCCCATGGTCCATTCGCTGTGATATCAATATGGCTGCGTGTTTTTGTCACAATCGTGTTAGGATTTTCTCCGACTATAAACTCATCGATGGTCCATTCGAATGTCCCTTTCAGATCATTAAAAATGGGATTAAAGAAGCCTTTTACAGCATCCCATCCTTCTTGAACAGAATTGTGCAAAACTGCCACATCATCAGTGGTAAATGGGGTAATTACAGCCGGATTATCTTCAACCCACAAAGAATAAAACTTGTCCGTATCTCCTAAATATAAAGAAAAAAAGTCTATAATGACATCCATGTTCTTTTTAGCAACTTCATTCTCGCTGTTGAATGAAGCATTAATAGTTACATTTTTAATCTTTTTGGGATTCATGCTGTTATTCTCCTTTATAAAAAGATTTTGAACCATCACCTTTTCATTTGGCAGATGGCTGTCCAGCTTCTATTTACATCATTAGTATAAAATATAGGCACTTAAATAATAATAGACTGATTTTTAAGAGTGTTAAAAATGTAGACAAATACTTCATAGTGTACAAATGTAAAATAAAATTTTGTGAGGGCTAACATGATTCGAAAAACAACTCCTAAGGAACTTCTTGCTGAATCTTTGATAGACTTAGCCAAAATACATCCGATTCAGTCCATCACCGTAACGGATATTACTGATAATTGTCAGGTCAGCAGACAGATGTTTTATTATCATTTTTCCAGTAAATATGACCTGATTTCATGGATATATAGTGATAAGGCAGATAAAATTATTGAACAATATATAGAAAAAGAGCCTTGGGGACGTGTTGCCGGGAGAATTGTTGAGTTTATTAAAGAGGATTACATCTATTTTAAAAAGGCTTTTGACGACAATACGCACTTGTCTTTTTATAATAATATCTTTAACTATACGGTTGAATGCCACACCAATTATATTCTTAAGAAAACAAATAGGACTTCGTTGCCTCCCGACATCCTTTTTGCTATAAGGTTTAACGCTTATGGAGGAGTGAATGTGACTAAGGACTGGCTTGAGAACGGCATGAAGGAATCTCCAGAGCAATTAGGCGAATTAATATTCTCTGCGATGCCCTTGCCTATAAAAAAACATTTTCATTTAGATGAATAAATGCCGCGTAGAGGATACAGATATGAATTTGAATGAGTTAAATGAACAGAGTTACTCCGAACTAGAAGAATATGGGGTACATGTATTTCTGAATGAGATTCATTATCCATAATCAAATCTTTTCCGATATAATAATGAAAAGAAGCTGATAGAACAGATACTACCTCAGAGAGGTGATTTATAATGACCGTTGACATCCTCGTACGTAATAATGTAAAAGTGCTGGGCTCAGGCAGCCAAACGATCGTATTTGCTCATGGCTTTGGATGCGATCAGGATATGTGGCGTTATATCGTCCCTAGCTTTATCGACAACTACCAAATCGTCTTATTTGATTACGTAGGTTCTGGAGATTCTCAAATTAAGTACTATGATTCAGAAAAATACAGCGACTTACAAGGGTATGCCCAAGATGTGCTAGATATTATGGAAGCGCTAGAATTAAGAAATGTCATATTCGTCGGACACTCCGTTAGTAGTATGATCGGAATGCTTGCTTCTATCCGCAATCCCCAATATTTTGAGCGCATCGTCATGCTCGGTCCCTCTCCTCGTTATGTGAATGACCTCCCCTATTATTATGGAGGCTTCGATAAGAGTGACATCGATGAATTGCTTGATATGATGCAAATGAACTTCATCGGCTGGGCTAGTTACCTGGCACCCATTGTTATGCAGAATCCTGAACGACAGGAATTAACCGAAGAGTTGGAGAAAACCTTTTGCTCAAGAGACCCTCATATTGCACGACAATTTGCGGAAGTGACTTTTTTTTCGGATTGCCGTGTCGATCTCCAGCATGCTTCGGTTCCTACACTGATTCTCCAGTGCTCGGACGATAGCATTGCTCCGATTGAAGTAGGGAATTATTTACATACTCATCTTAAAAACAGCAGGCTTCAACAGATGAGGGCAAAGGGGCATTATCCTCACTTAAGTCAACCAGGAGAAACAAGCGATCTGATTAAAGAGTATTTAGCCAGTGTGTAATATCAGAAGAAAGGCAGTCATGAAATGGATATTCAATTAGATAAAGCTCCCTGTGGATATTTCTCAATCTCGGATTCTGGCTTCATTCAATCGGTGAATCAAACTTTATTGGATATGCTACTTTATGATCGTAATGAATTGCTCGGACGGCCGATTGAATCCACAATGTCTGTTACCAACAAGCTATTTTTTCATACTTATTTTTATCCCTATATTCAGTTGTACGGGCATGTCGATGAGATGTACTTCTCGTTTAGGACAAGTGATCGACAGGATGTGCCTGTACTTCTAAACGGGGTACGCCAGGAACGCAACGGAGAAACTGTTATTGATTGTGTAGTGCTTATGATGCGTAAGCGAATTGAACATGAGAGAGATATTCTGCAGACCAAAACCAAGCTTCAGGAATTATATCAGGCTACGAATGAAGCGAACCAGAAGCTTGAACGGTTGCACGAAGAATATGAAATCAAACAGCAGGAGCTAGAAAGGATTAATCTCCAGCTTGAAACGATGGCATCAACGGACCCATTAACCGGTCTTAAAAATAGAAGGTATTTCCAAGATCAATTACTAGCTAGCCTCGCGTCCTTTCGTGAGAGTGGAATATCTTTTTCGCTGCTTATCATTGATATTGATCGTTTCAAAAGTATTAACGATACTTATGGTCATCCAGTGGGTGACCTAGTTCTTACGAATCTGGCAGAATTACTGCAATCCATGTCACGGGACAGGGACATTGTCGCTCGGTATGGCGGCGAGGAGTTCGTAATTATTCTTCCGGGCAACGATCAAGAAGAAGCTATTCTTACAGCGGAAAGATACCGCTCCACGACGGCCTCGATGGATTGGGGAGAATATGCTATTACTGTGAGTATTGGTGTGGCAACGGTTATGCAAGAGGATACGGAACAAACAATTGTTCATCAAGCGGATTTAGCTCTGTATGCTTCCAAAAGTGGCGGGAGAAATCGGATCACTCATTCAGCAAATCTTGTAAAGAGATAGATATAAAGAGGGGAACAAATGGGGAAAGCGTACAAGCTGGACTGTGATACCTGTACTTATACTGAGAACATATTTGTAGGATTTGGTCTTGCATATATGAGTTTGGAATCCGTTGCTTCGTTTGTAAAGGATGCTGCCCTTAAACGATGTATTGAGGAATTCATAGGCAATCCTTCGACGAGATATGATGCTTATGACGCTCTATATGTGTGCCCGGACTGTCAGGCTATACGCAATGAATTGTTTATAGAGATGAAATCCGACTCATCCCAGTACAGGATTTCTTATGCTTGTCCTAGATGCACGAGTGTCATGAAACAGGAACACATTGAAAACAATGTTCTTCATCATTTAAGCTGTCCAGCATGTGAGAAGGGTAAATTGAAGGCAACGTTTTATATGGATTGGGATTAATAGACCCCCGAATGTCTCCACAGCTTACTCCAATAGGTCTGGTCAAACCATACAAATTCAGCTACTATTATTGATAACGATTCTCATTCGAAGAATCAGGATGAATGAAAACATTTGAGGTGGACGCTTGTGAATTCAAATTCGTTATCATTAATATATCAGCATTATTTGGAAAAAAAACCGTTCAGACAACAGAACGAGCATACGTATATGATTTTACCGGAAGCGGGCCATGGACATATCTACCGAGTTACAACTTATAGTGGGATTGAGATCGTGTATTCGCATATTCAATATCACGAGCCGTATCCGACGAACTTTGCTTCCAGTGGACAAATGATTGAACTCCAATTTGCGCTTTCGGGTCAACGTCATGTGAATGTGGCTGGGTTGGATTATACACTCCCGATGGGACAGGGGGCACTTATTTTTTTACAGGATTTTAAAGCGTGCTTTCATCCTCCGGTTAACGAACAATACAAATCATTTGCACTTGGCATTCCGATTTCGTTGTTTAATTTTGCGGCTTCACAGTTAGCGGCTCGTCGGCAGGTAGCTATTGAATTTAATCAAATTCTTAAGGGAGCTGCATTCCATCACTTTAGTTTTGAACTGGATCACAGAAGTATAGTGATGATTGAACATTTGATCAGAGACTTGAAAAGTGTGCATAAATCGCCTTTGTTAATGGAAGCAGCGGCACTCGAGATTTTAAATCGATTTATGATTCAATTATTTGATTTAACACCTATGCCCGAAGGTTTGTCTAAAGAAGATGTCAGAAAGCTGCATATGGCTCGGGAGATACTTGAATCCAGCATGATTGATCCCCCCTCACTGATCACATTATCCAAAAAGGTTGGATTAAACGATTTTAAATTAAAAAAAGGATTCAAAGCCTGCTTTGGAACTACTGTATTTGAATATTTGCGCCAAATTCGTCTTGATTATGCGATGAAACTGCTCCGAAGCCAAGAAAGCAATGTGACTGAAGCTGCGATGGCTGTAGGATATAGCAATGTGAGTGCATTTTCAGAGCAATTTTTCCGGGAATACGGAGTGAAGCCATCGTCCTTAAAGAAGGTATTTTAAAATAAAAATCCGTTTAACCGTAGAATAATCCGTATATAGGCAGTAGAGTGGTGCTGTGACTCGTATACTTCTGCATAGAGAGAATCTATAACAGAGGAGTGTGCGAGGATGAACAGAATAAAAGGGAGCATCTTTTTCAGTGTATTTGTGGCTATGCTAGGGCTCATGCTCATTGCTCCAATTATGCCGCCCCTTATTCGTGAGTTGGGATTAAGAGAAAGTCATTCTGGGTTAATTATATCGCTTGGCTCCATAACGATGGCCTTAATGGCCCCAATATGGGGGAATTTGAGTGATGCAAAGGGGCGCAAGCCTGTGATTCTGCTTGGATTCATAGGGATGTGTGTAAGCTGCTTGCTGTTTACGCTTACTCTTTTTGCAGGATTAAACGGTTGGCTCAGCGGGGGGTTGCTGTTAGTCCTGTTAATTGTTACACGCGGTTTGATCGGCGGGTTTATCCCGGCGGTATTGTCATCCTCCCAAGCTTATATGGGAGATGTGACCGAGGGAGAAGATCGAGGCAGTGGGATGGCTATCATTAGTGCGGCCAATGGACTTGGATTAGTATTTGGGCCTGCTATTGCAGGTGCCTTTACTTTAATAGGCTTGCTGTGGCCTCTATATTTTGGGATTGTGATTGCGGCTGTAGCATTTGTAGTGGCCTTGCTGGCAATTCCGTCTGCCAAACCCGTTATTCAGCAAAAGCCAGCTCGGATTAACCCGTTTCAACCCGGTCTACGAATGTATTTGTTTGCAGGTTTGGTTACGATGATTAGCATTGTGACCATCCAGGTTATAGGCGGATTTTATTTTCAAGATCAATTAGGCCTTTCATCCGAAGAAACAGCAAGAGTGGTTTCCTTTGGACTTATGTTTTCCGGTGCAGCGATGCTGATTGTACAGATCGTTCAGATGAAATGGCTTAAATGGCAACCCAAGCCGATGATTTTGCTCGGTTCTCTGTTCCTTATTGCTGGTATGCTGATATTCCTCATGTCAGCCAGCATGGTCGTTTACTATTTTGCGTTCTTTATGTTTGGTATAGGTACAGGCTTGCTTATGCCTGGATTTATGGCTGGGGCTTCTCTTTCTGTTAGTAAAGAACAGCAAGGGGGAGCCGCTGGTTTGGTGGCCACTGTCCAAGGCATTTCTGCAATTATTGCTCCTATTTTGACAACGACGCTATATCGGGTGGACAAATATATTCCTTTTGCTCTTATAGCAGCTCTGGTAGCTGTTATGGCCATCATTATGTTGGGGGTAAGAAAGAGAAAAGGGAATCGTGAGCTGGTATCTCAGAAGGCCAAATAAATAATAGAATTGTTTGATAAACCCATAGGCTTCCGTGCTATATTCACGAGAAGCCTATTTTGTTTGCTGGTTTGAATGATAGTCAAAAGGTCTCAATTTGCTAATTCATAAGCTACATAGTTTAGATATCTATTATAATAAGTTTTAAGAAATAATAAGTTTTAAGAAAATTCAGGAAAAGAAGAAGGAAAATGGGAGGATCATGGGAATCCAGCAAAAATGGGTGGTTTTAAACAAAAAAGTACCTCTTATATTCGGACTACGACTGAACTCCTGAGGTGAATGAGAAGGTGAAATCCGATTTAGGGGGGGGCTAGTTAAGGAGGAGTTCATGAAATTGGAGGGATGCAAATGGGTTGGGAGTATGGAATTAAAGTCGCAGATGTTAAGGATATTCAAGTGCTAATGGATCGTTTAGCTGAAGCATTGCCTAGGATTGACGGATATCGGATGCAAAGGGATGAGGATGGCTTTGCCCTGCTTCAGAATGATCTCGATTGGCCTGAGGCGCTCCAAGTTTCAGTGGAAGAGGCAAGGAATATTGAAGGGTTAGAAGATGATGAACCTTATATCTATTGTCTATTTCATATCGGCGGCGGAGATGCGGTGAGGTTGAGGGAAGGAATGTGCAGGGTGCTGGAAGAAGAGAAATGCGCTGCGGATTGGTTCGAGTTGTAGCCGAAGAAAGGAGTGGTGAGATTGAGTAAGAAGGACAAAAAAGAGATTCAGACACTAATCTATCGCTATAGTGGTCCACGAGCCAATATTGGGTATACTTTTGAACCGCTGCGTTATGGGGATACGGATGAACCAAAGCTGGAGGAGATAATCTTTATCTACGCAGATGACTTTGATATCGTGTTGTCTGCGTTAAAGTCCAAATATCCACTTGACGATCCTGATACGGGGGAAACGTATGAGGCTTTTGATCCCTGTTGGGATAATCCGATTCCGGAGTCGATATGGCATGAGATATTAACAGAATTGGATGCTTGGCCTGCCAAGGAGCCGGAATTGCGCATATTTATCGATTCCTTTATAGCTTGGGTCAGAGCACACCTGAAGCGAGCAAATGGTATTATCGTGACTGGAAATCTATAGAGAAAGACAAAGCAATACGTATTTTCGCTCCCCCTCGCTCCAAGGTGCGACCGGACAGCAAGCTGCTGAGTCGAACACCTCGTTCTTTGCAGTGCTCGCGATTATTTCTCCTTTCCTGATCGGCCTAATACTACAATCTATATATAAAAAACAAGCGATTTCCTTTTGAAAGGGGACCGCTTTTTTTGGCATCATGCTGATTTTGATTTCTATATTCAAATAAAACACGACATTTAAATAACATGATGAGTAACTTTAGTGCGAAAACGACAAAATTCGTCATTATTTTTAGTTATTCAGGACGTGGAAACCGTTCTTGTTCCTTAGTACAATGAATAAAAATAACAAGTGATGAAAAGAAAGGTGACAAAGATACGAGGAATTACGGATAAGGGGGGACAGGCTGTGGCCGTATACACACTACGTAGATTGATACAAATGATTCCGGCACTGCTTGGTATTGTCGTCATTACATTCATGATCTCAAGAGTGCTTCCGGGTGATCCTGCCGTGATGCTTGCGGGGGAACAGGCTACACCCGAGACGATTGAAAATATTCGAAGCAGCATGGGACTGGATCAACCGAAGTACATTCAATTTTTTCATTATGTAGTTGGATTGTTCCAAGGTAATCTGGGTCAGGCTTATCACACCGGACAGTCAGTGGCAAGCGACTTTGCTACCCGGTTTCCAGCAACCATCGAGTTGGCGCTGGCAAGCTTGGTTATTGCGATTCTGGTGGCAATCCCAATCGGCATCCTGGCAGCAACCCGTAAAGAATCGATTGTTGATCACATTTCACGTGTGTTTTCCTTGATCGGTGCATGTATGCCCATTTTCTGGATTGGCCTGTTATTCATTTATATCTTCTATGCTAAATGGGGCATCGCTCCTGCGCCCATGGGTCGAATTAGCGGTGACATCAATCCGCCGACGCACGTTACGGGACTTTATGTGCTCGATAGTTTGATGACCGGTGATTTTGTAGCTTTAAAAAGCAGTTTATCCCATTTGGTTCTGCCAGCAGTCTGTCTCAGTACAGGCACTATGGCGATTGTGGCACGGATGATGCGTTCCAGCATGCTGGAAGTGATCGGTCAGGATTTTGTTCGCACAGCCAGAGCCAAAGGTCTGCGCGAAGGAATTGTTATTTATAAGCACGCACTCATTAACGCCTTTATTCCAACACTTACCGTACTTGGTTTGCAGGTCGGTTACCTGATTGGTGGAGCGGTTATTACCGAAACCATTTTTACCTGGCCAGGAGTGGGCAGCTATGTGACGGACTCTATTTTGGCGGCTGACTACGCACCGATTCAAGCATTTACCCTCGTAAGTGCGCTGATTTACAGCTTTATCAATCTTGGAGTCGACCTGGTTTACGGATTGATTGATCCACGTATCCGGTACGAATAATGAACGAAGCACAAAAGTAGGGGGAGGTACTCGGATGAGCACTGCAAGTGATTTGGTGGCAAAAGCGGCTGTACCTCAGCCTAATGCAGCCGCTATACCGAAACGAAAAACCTTTTGGCGATTGTTGTTTGGCAACAAGCTTGCTTTAATTGGATTCATTTTTATCGTTGGGTGGACGCTCATTGCCATCCTCTCATCATGGATCGTTCCGTATGATCCTTATGTAACCGACCCGGCGAACAAGCTGTTGCCGCCCAGTGCAGAACATTGGTTTGGGACCGATAATTACGGACGTGACATCCTCAGTCGTGTTATTTATGGAGCGAGAATCAGCATATGGACCGGGATGATCGCAGTGTCGATCTCATTTATCATCGGCGTACCGCTTGGAGCCATCGCAGGTTTCTACGGCGGTCGAATGGGCAGCATTATTATGCGCTGTATGGATATTCTGCTTGCCTTCCCGTCGTTGGTACTCGCCATGGCCATTGCTGCAGCGATGGGACCAGGACTGATGAGTGCACTCATCGCCGTGGGTATTGTAGGCATACCCGAATTCGCCAGACTGATTCACGGACAAACCATCTCTCTCCGGGAGAAGGAGTTTGTTGAAGCCAGCCGGGCGATCGGTGTAACGAACGGAACGATCCTGTTTCGCCACATTTTGCCTAATGCACTTGCCCCACTGCTTGTGAATGCAACGCTTGGAATGGGCTTCGCCATCCTCACCTCAGCCAGTCTCAGCTTCCTGGGGCTCGGTGTGAAACCCCCGATTGCTGAATGGGGCGCAATGATTTCAGAAGGGCGAGCGTATATCATTTCCGGTGAATGGTGGATTGTAACCTTCCCGGGTCTTGGAATTGCGACAGCTATTTTGGGCTTCAATTTGCTTGGAGACGGTTTGCGGGATGTTCTTGATCCTAGACTGCGCTCTAGCAAATAAAAATAAATAGATCATTAAAGGGGAGAACGTAAGCCATGTTGAAAAAAAGTCTTTCTCTAATTGTCGTCTTGTCTACGTTGCTATGGACGGCAGGCTGTGCGAGCAATGCTAACAGCCCGTCCGCTTCATCTGGAGAGAAAGGCGCAGATGCCCCATCCCCACCAAAGACGATTACACTTGCTTACTCGGAGGGAGGGTCAACCATGGACCCTGCTGAAGCAAGTGATCTTACATCGGATACCCTTGTGCTTGCGCTCTATGATCAGCTTGTGACCTATGGCAAAAAGTCTACGGATAGCGGTGAAGTGGCAGATACGGAAGCAATTAAGCCCATGCTGGCTGAGAAATGGGATGTGTCCGCTGATAACATGACTTATACGCTCCATCTGCGTAAAGACGTTAAATTCCAAAGCGGCAACCCGCTGACCGCCAATTCTGTGTTGTATTCCTTTGAGCGGCTTAAAAATTCCGATTCCGGTAGCTTCCTGTATGGTATGAGCTCCATTAAAACCGCTACAGCGCCTGATGAGCACACCGTTGTCGTTACATTGTCCCAACCCAATCATATGTTTCTGCAAATCCTGTCATTGTACAACTTCTCCATTGTGGATGATGTGCTTGTCAAAGAAAATGGCGATGGCGACTATTTGAAAACACATGCGGCAGGTTCAGGTCCGTTCAAGCTTGAAAAATGGGACCCTGCGACAGAAGCTGTCTTTAATGCTAATGCCAGCTACTGGCAAGGAGCGCCAAATCTGAGCAAAGTAACGATGAAGTTTACCAAGGAAGCTTCCAACCGTGTACTTCTGCTGGATAAAGGCGATGTGGACATGGCGATTGAGATTCCTGCAAAGGACGTTTCGAAGCTGGAAACCAACGCTGATCTGAAGGTTCAATCCAATGCAAGTAACCGGATTCTGTATTTCGCCATGAATAACAAAGTCAAACCTTTTAATGATCCAAAAGTGCGTCAAGCAATTGCTTATGCTATTCCTTACGACCAATTAATCGACGATGTCATGTACGGTCAAGCAAAGCAAATGAAGAGTTCTGTAGCGAGTAACACGCCTGGCTACACCGATGCGGGCTACAGCTACAAGCACGACCTGGACAAAGCAAAACAGCTGCTTACAGAAGCGGGTTATCCTAATGGGTTTAATTTTGACCTGACACTGGGTTCCGGCTTCCAGGACTGGGCAGATGATGCTGTATTGATTCAAGCTGAACTTGCCAAGATTGGCGTAAAGATGAATGTTGTCAATGTTGCTCGTGCACAGTTCCTTGAACAGCAACGAGAAGGCAACCTGACAGCATACATTTCCAAATGGACTTCCTTCGTCAACGACCCTGGTTACCATCTCGGGTTCCTGATGTACAGCGGCGGTTCCTCGAATTATATGCATTATGCTAATGCAGAAGTGGATAAGCTTTGGGAACAAGCAGGCAAAGAGCAAGATGAAAATAAACGTAAAGAGCTGTATGGCAAAGCACAAGAGCTTATAAATCAAGATTCGCCATGGGCGTACCTGTATGAATACAATCGGGTTGTTGGCATGAGCAAAGACGTCACTGGATATGTTTACTACCCAGATGAGGTTATCCGATTCTATTCATTGAATAAAGAGTAAGTTGTGATCTTACCTTATGCCTTCGGTTTTTACAGCCGAAGGCTATCATTTTACACCTGAAGTATGAAGCTGATCCCGATGGATCGTAAAAAATTTAGTTGGCTAAATGAAAAACGTGAAGGGACTGAATGGAAATGACAGATTGGAAAACGTTGGTTCTTGATGAAATAGATAAACGGCAGGACGAATTGCTTGAGCTATGCTCGCGGTTGATTCAGTTTCCTTCGGAAAATCCTCCAGGTGATTCACGCGAAATTAGTCAGTTCATTATGGACTATCTTAAAGAAGCAGGTATAGAAACAACGGTGCATGAATCCGGGCCGAATATGTGGAATCTCATTTCTGATTATGGCGCTGAAACGGCGGACGGAAAAAAATTGATTTTCTGTGGGCATACAGACGTTGTGCCGGCAGGGGATCGTACTCGTTGGGATTTTGATCCGTTTTGTGGTGAAATACGTGATGGCTATCTCCTGGGTCGCGGTGCTTCGGACATGAAAGCAGGACTGGGCGGATTAATATTTACCGTTGCGCTGTTCTCCAAACTAGGCGTACCACTCGAAGGTGCGTTGTCGTTGCTTGTAGTTCCAGACGAGGAAACCGGGGGACATCTTGGAGTACCTTGGGTGCTGGAAAGAAAGCTGATTGAAGGAACGGCTGCTGTGATCGCAGAGCCTTCCGGCCCGCAAAACCCGACCATCGGGCAAAAAGGAAGCTGCTGGTTTGAATTTACCGTTGAAGGCACACCGGGTCATGGCAGTTTGCAGCCGATAGCAGGTGAAAGTGCTATTTTGAAGGCAGCAAAAGGGATTGAAGCGCTGCAACAACTGTGGGACATTAAGCCGCACATCCCGGAAGAAGTCAAAGAGATCATTGAAATTTCCAAGCGTTATGCAAGTGAACGTGAGAACCCAAGCTATGGACAAGCGTTTGATCATGTAACAGTGAACATTGGTACGATCCAGGGAGGCACCAAAGTCAATGTGGTTGCGGACCGTTGCACAGTGCAAGTGGATTCCCGTGTTCCATTTGGCGTAGACCACCGCGATGTACTGGCCAAAGCCAAAGAACTGCTTGCAAGTGTTGGCATTGACGCGGAACCCAAACAATTCGGATTTTATGGTAATGCCAACTGGACCCCTCCAACCGAGCCGATTGTACAGGAGCTTGTGGAATCTATCGCTGAGGTCAGCGGTAAAGAGGCCTATGGCGTACTGCAATGGGCAACCAGCGATGCCCGTGCATTCCGCAAATACAACATCCCGGTATTGCAATACGGGCCTGCCGAACTGTCGACCATTCACAATTTTAATGAAAAAGCTCCGGTATGGCAGATCATTCAATCTGCGAAAGTATACGCCTTGACGGCGCTTAAATATCTGAAAACAACACAAAAAGAAGCATAAGGGGATCTGCCGTATGATGAAACAAGTTTTTGAAGTCTATGACCTTTTGGATAGTCCGTTTGCCAGCGGGGCAGAAGTCAAAGCTTATTTGGAACAACTGGGTCAAGCGGAGATTACGGTCTCCACCGTGAAAGGTGAAAAGGGCTCTACGGATTTTATTAAAATTGTCATTGCCGGTAAAACGGGTCGCATTCAGGGGGGCGATTCTCCAACCTTGGGTGTAGTAGGGCGACTTGGTGGACTTGGAGCACGACCGGAAATGATTGGATTTGTTTCCGATGGTGACGGTGCGGCAGCGGCAATTTCGGCGGCAGCTAAACTTTTGAGCATGCAGTCCAAAGGAGATGTGCTTGATGGAGACGTGATCATCTGTACACATATTTGTCCAGATGCACCCACTCAGCCCCATGATCCGGTTCCATTTATGGATTCACCCGTAGATATTTTGACGATGAACAAATATGAAGTGACACCCGAAATGGAAGCGATCCTGTCCATTGATACGACCAAAGGGAATCGGGTCATTAACCATAAAGGTATTGCCATTTCCCCGACGGTACGTGAAGGCTACGTGCTACGAATTAGTGAAGACCTCGTCGATATTGTTCAGACCGTTACTGGCGAACCGTGTGTCACGTTTGCTGTAACTACGCAGGACATCACACCTTATGGTAACGACCTGTATCACATCAACAGCATTTTGCAACCAGCGGTGGCAACTTCCGCTCCAGTGGTTGGTGTAGCCATCACGGCCGCTGCTCCTGTCCCAGGCAGTGCAACGGGGGCCAGCCACGAAAGCGATATTGCGCTGGCGGCCAAATTGGCTGTAGAAACAGCCAAAGCTTATGGACGTGGGCAATGCTCTTTTCATTCGGAAAAGGAGTTTCAACATATTACTAAACTGTACGGTACCATGAAGCATCTGCAAACGATGGGCAAGTCTGAATAAGCTTTATTCCCTAAGTTAAAAAGAACATGAAGGTTCAATGATAGACAAGGAGGAGGAAGAGGGCATGGCACAACTGCTTGAAGTAACCAACCTCCGGACGGAGTTTAAGACTGCGGCTGGCACCATTCGGGCTGTGGATGGCGTCGATCTATCGGTTGGCAAAGGCGAAACACTCGGAATCGTTGGCGAATCCGGGTGCGGCAAGAGCATTACCTCCCTTTCCATTATGCAGCTCCTCCCCAAGGGACTTGGGAAAATTGCCGCTGGAGAAGTACGGTTTAACGGTGAAAACATACTGGATTTTTCGGAGCGGAAAATGCGCTCGATTCGTGGCAACGAGATGGCTATGATTTTTCAGGAGCCAATGACTTCGCTAAATCCTGTATTCAAAATCGGCAAGCAAATTGCGGAGTCTGCCCGATACCACCACGGTGTAAGCAAACACAAAGCGAAAGACATGGCTGTGGACATGCTGACGAAAGTGGGAATTCCACGTCCAGAAAAAGTAGCCGCTTCTTATCCGCATGAACTCTCGGGCGGGATGCGCCAACGGGTGATGATTGCGATGGCGATGGTGTGCAATCCGAAACTGCTGATCGCCGATGAACCGACAACGGCACTAGATGTAACCATTCAAGCACAGATTCTTGACTTGATGCGTGAGCTGCAGAAGTCCGAAGGAACTTCCATTCTGATGATTACTCATGACCTTGGTGTCGTTGCTGAAATGTGCGATCGGGTCGTGATTATGTACGCCGGACAAGTGGTAGAAGAAACCGATGTAAAAACGCTTTTTAAAGATCCCAAGCATCCGTATACACAAAGTTTGCTAGCCTCACTGCCACAATTAAACAGTGATCAGGAGCGTCTGGCTTCCATTCCGGGCCAGGTTCCCAACCCACTTGATATGCCAAAAGGCTGCCGCTTTGCACCACGTTGTCAGTTTGCCAAGGAAATTTGCCGTGCAGAGGCACCGGAGCTTACAGAAGTGGAACCCGGACACAAAAGCCGTTGCTTGCTACAGCAGGAGGGATATCATGAGTACACTGCTTGAAATACGTAATTTGAAAAAACACTACCCGATCAAAAAAGGACTTTTTTCCAAACAAGTGGGAGCAGTCAAAGCGGTGGATGGTATTAACCTGACTGTACAGCAGGGTGAAACCCTGGCAATCGTGGGAGAATCCGGCTGCGGCAAATCCACAACTGGACGGGCAATTCTCAGATTGATCGAACCGACGGATGGAGAGATTCTGTTTAATGGCACGGATATACGTAAGCTGAACACAGAGCAGCTGCGCAAATTCAGAATGGATATGCAGATGGTGTTTCAAGATCCGTTTGCTTCGCTTGATCCCAGATGGACGGTACAGCAGGTGCTGGAAGAACCGCTCATCACGCATGAAAAGCTAAGCAAAACGCAGCTCAAAGAGCGGGTGGAAGAGCTGCTCGAAGTGGTCGGATTGTCTCCTTATCATGCACATCGTTATCCGCATGAGTTCTCGGGTGGTCAACGCCAGCGGATCGGGATCGCACGGGCACTGGCGCTTCATCCCAAATTTATCGTGTGTGACGAGCCAGTCTCGGCCCTCGATGTGTCGATACAGGCGCAAGTGCTCAATCTGATGAAGGACCTGCAAAAACAATATGATCTGACGTATATGTTCATTTCTCATGATCTGTCGGTAGTCAAATTTATCAGCGACCGCGTGGGTGTGATGTACCTGGGCAAGCTGGTCGAACTCGCACCGACCCAAGAAGTGTTCAGAGAGCCGCTGCATCCGTATACAAAGGCGCTAATGTCTGCGGTACCTGTAGCTGATCCGGAAGCGGAGCGTGATCGGATTGTACTTAAAGGGGATGTGCCCAGTCCAGAAAATCCGCCAAGTGGTTGTGCGTTTCATAACCGCTGCCCGGCAGCCATGGAGATATGCAGCAAAGTACAGCCCATCTTTGCCGAAGCTGCACCGGGGCGGCAGGTAGCCTGTCACTTGTATCCAGCTTCCACGCCGGAACAAGCGGCGATAGCCGGACAGGCATAAGCCAGCTGAAAAAGAATAGGTAGACCTTCTAGCAAGAATCAAGCCTGAATCCTTCTCAAACGGATTCAGGCTTTTTTTAAGTGTAGCTGCTCTGCAAACGCACATATTTTTCTAATAAATCCATTTTAAGCTTCAATATAAGGGGTGGAATTTCAACACCTGTAAATCAAGCATATAACATGCAGGGATACAACATTGCGCACAATCAATGGAAGCGTTTTAATTTGAATATAGAAACACAAAAGAAGACCTCAGGGAGGACATAAGAATGCTAAAAGTGAAAGCGCTTAGATGCGAGCATTTAAATAATCCGATTGGATTGGGTTGTCTAAAACCGCGGTTAAGTTGGCAGATCGAATCTGAAAAAATGTATGTTTCTCAAAAACGTTTCCAATTGCAAGTATCCGTTCATCCCACTTTTGAACCGCTGATTTGGAATCATTTTACCTATTCGGATCAATCCATTTTGTTTCCCTATGAAGGCCCCCCGCTGGAATCAGGACAAAGATATTATTATCGGGTAAAAGTATGGGCTCAGGGAGCGGGTGACACAGAACCAGAAGAATCGGAATGGAGTGAGTCCGGCTTTTGGGAAATGGGGCTGCTCCATGAGCAGGACTGGAAGGCACAATGGATCACAGCCAAGGAGCGGAGCATCCATGAACAGTTTCAGACAAGGGCTCCTTTTGCCGCTTCCAAATATTTTTCGGTTGAGGGAAAAGTGAAAAAAGCAGTCATTTATGCTACAAGTCTTGGGCTGTATGAACTGGAGTTCAATGGACAAAGAGTGGGCGATGTCTACTTTACCCCGGGATGGACGGATTATAACGATCGTGTCCAGGTACAAGCATATGACGTGACTTCTACCATTCGAGAACAACATAACCGAATTACAGCCACGGTGGGAGAAGGCTGGTACAGCGGTTATTTGGGCTGGCAAAAGCGCAAGGACACCTACGGGAACACGAATGCATTGTTATTTCAAATGAAGATTAGTTATGAAGATGGCCGTTCTGAAGTCATTTGCTCTGATTCTTCCTGGGAAGAAACGAGCTGTGCCATTTTAATGTCGGATATTTATAACGGCGAAATCTATGATGCCCGACTTGAGCAGCAGGCAGCCGAACATAGCTCCTTAACCGAACGGAAAATGATGCAGGTCGTCTCGTTCCCGTTAAGTCATCTGATTGCTCAGGAGAACGAGCCTGTCCGTGTGATGAACCGATTGAAGCCTGTTGAACTCATTCGAACTCCTAAAGGTGAGCTGGTGCTTAACTTGGGTCAAAATATGGTAGGCTGGCTGGAATTTAAAGTGGAAGCCCCCGAAGGTACGGTTCTGAATTTGGTTCATGGTGAAGTGCTGGATCAGCAAGGGAACTTTTACAGAGATAATATTCGTGATGCAGCGCAGCAGATTACGTACATTTGCAGCGGGAAGGGGACGGAGATATTTAGGCCGCATTTCACTTTTCAAGGCTTTCAATATGTGAAGCTTGAGGGCTTTCCTGATGACGTTACGATTGAAGATTTTACGGGTGTTGTTCTGCATTCGGACATGGAGACGATCGGGGTGTTTGAGACATCTGATCCAAAGCTGAATCAACTTCAACACAATATTGTGTGGGGGCAAAAGGGGAACTTCCTGGATGTGCCAACCGATTGTCCGCAGCGTGATGAGCGATTAGGCTGGACCGGCGATGCACAGATTTTTGCTAGAACTGCCAGCTTCAATATGAATGCAGCTTCCTTCTTCCGAAAGTGGCTTAGGGATTTGGCTTACAACCAGCTGGAAAATGGGGCAGTGCCTTTTGTAGTGCCGGATGTCCTCAAAGGAACCTTTGCCGATAATATGGACAAAACGACGGCAGCATGGGGAGACGCGGCGGTTATATGTCCGTGGACCCTATATCAATGCTATGGGGATAAGCAAATTTTAGTGCAGCAGTATGGCAGTATGAAAGCATGGGTGGATTATATTCGCACCCAGGGGAACGAAGAATGTCTTTGGGATACCGGTTTGCAGCTGGGAGACTGGCTGGCGCTGGATAGCGAGGAAGGAAGCTATTTTGGGGCGACCGACGGAACGCTGGTGGCCACTGCTTATTTTGCGTATTCGACTCATATTTTGGCACAGACGGCCAAACTTCTGAATCGCTATACCGATTACAACACATATAAAAGCTTGCATGAAGGGATTAAAACGGCTTTTGCGAACCGCTACTTCGATGACGCGGGCAAATTAACCTCCAATACCCAGACTGCACAGGTTGTGGCTTTGCACTTCGGATTGGTGCCAGATAAGTATAAAACACAAGTGATCCAGGAGCTCGTACGGCTCATAGAAAAAAATGATATGCATCTGGATACCGGCTTTGTGGGCACCCCCTATCTATGTCTGGTTTTATCCGACCATGGCTATACGGATGTCGCTTATAACATTTTATTTCAAAATGATTATCCTTCATGGCTCTATCAGGTTGAACGGGGAGCAACGACCATGTGGGAGCATTGGGATAGCATCAAAGTGGACGGCTCATTCTGGAGCACCGATATGAACTCGTTCAATCACTATTCGTACGGTTCAGTAGGAGACTTTATGTACCAAAATATTGCCGGAATCGATGTGCTTGAAGCGGGCTATAAAAAATCACGTTTAGCTCCTAAACCGCCTGCCAATCTTACTTCGGCCCATGGCAAGCTGGAGACGCCATATGGCACGCTTGAAGTCCAATGGGAAATCGTGAATAAAGAAATGAAGATGACGGTTCACGTGCCACATAATACGACGGCTGAGATTACACTTCCGGGCGTTATGGAACCGGATGCACTACAGCAGACCATTGCTATGCAATATCCGTCGATTCAGTATCCGCCTGGAGATGTACCAAAGGAGCTGGCCGGAAAATTAGGTTCTACTGGGGAACAGGTGATTTTCCAAAAGAGCGGAGATCATGAAATGACGTTTACGGTTGGTTCAGGACAGTATACGTTCCAGTACAGATGCAACTAGAGGCTAAATAACATAGACTAGAGGTGAGAGCTTAATGAATATAAAGAACAAAGTTTTGTTTAAAACGGCGTTGCTATCCATTTCCTTAGTCCTGACGTCAGCGAGTGCCATTTCGGCTGTCATACCGATGATGCTGAACCAATTATCAGGCGTCTCCAGTTCGCTGATTGAAAGCGTAGTCACGATTCCATCCTTCTCGATGATGCTGTTTGTGCTGTTGAGTGGCCCGATTTCTTCCCGATTGGGTAAAAAAAATACAGTCCTGCTAGGGCTTTTGCTCGTAGTCATCGGCGGAATACTTCCCATGTTCACGACGAATATTACATGGATTCTTGCGCTGCGTTTGGTACTAGGTGCAGGTCTCGGGATGTTTAATTCACTGGCAGTCAGTTTAATTAGTGATTTTTTTGAAGGGGATGAACGTGCTCAATTAGTAGGCTTTCAAAGCGCCGTTCAAGGGCTCGGAAGCAGCTTGGCTACCTTTGTGGCAGGACAGCTCGCCCTAATCGACTGGCAGTTCGCTTTTTTATGCTATGGAATCACCATTCCTATTGCGCTATTATTCTTTCTGATCATTCCCGAACCAGAGCGCGGGGAGCCTACAGTAGAGAACTCGACAGAAAAGGGTCACAAGAGCGGGGGAATATCCATACCTGTACTTGGATTAGGGGCTGCACTTTTTCTGTTTATGACTTTTATCATGATTGTATATACCAAAACAGGCATTATGATTGCTGAAAAGAGTATGCCCAATGCTGGTTTTTTAGGAACTGCGTTAACGCTGTTTTCCTTGTCCACCATGATTGCAGGCTTCTTGTTTGGTAGAATCTATAAATGGTTTAGAAATTACGCTCCCTTTATCTCCAGTCTATTAACAGCAACAGGTTTTGTACTACTATGGTTTGCTCAGAATGTTACCATGGTTACCGTTGCCATGCTGATCATTGGCTTTAGTTTTGCGCTGTTTATTCCTTATATTTTTACCATACTAACTAAAATCGTACCTAAAGGCAGTGAGACTTTATCCATTTCCATTGCGATGGTAGGTTCCAATTTGGGAGCGTTTGCTTCGCCTTATGTGATCAAGTTAGTTGGCGTGTTGTCTGGAAATGAAACGGCCTCATTTTCTTTCCTTGTTTCTGCGATTGTATTTACGATTGCAGCACTCCTTTGTCTGGGAATCGCTATTAGAGGAAAGGGAAGCAAAACTCAAGCGGCAGTCCACAGTTAATGGGATGTATCCGATATAGTGATTTTTTCAACGGGCGGAGAACCGCCCGTTTTCCATCATATAGTGAAGGAGGAGTCAGTGTTTATGAACCTTCATGAGTTGGATCAGTTGCTGAGAAACAAAACGGAAATTGAACTTTTACAACAGCAAAACAATCAGGTGATTAATGATCTCTCCAAGGATTCGGAAAATGAGCGATTTTTTGATATGAATCAGAAAATGTATCGAATGCCCGCTTTATTTTTCTTCGGAGAACATGATATTTATATTAGCAAACACAATAGATTTGCTCCGATGCTGGAGCACATGCATGAATTTATTGAATTAAACTATGTTTACTCAGGTAAGTGCAACCAAATCATAGCAGGCAAAGAAATTCAGCTTTGTGAAGGCCAAGTATGTGTCCTGGATAAGGATGTGCCCCACAGCATCGCCCCTTTGGGAGAAGACGATATACTTATTAATATCTTGCTACAAAGAGAAACGATTTCATCCCTATTTCTGCAGCGGCTATCTAAGAAAAAAAGCCTGATTGGCGAATTTCTAGCCAACTCTGTCCTCCAGCATCAGCACCATAATCACTTTATTATTTTTGAGTCGCAGCATAATGAAAACCTTCAATATATACTGCGTAGGATCTTGATCGAATATTATTCCAGGCAAGAGGATTCGATGGAATTGGTGAAGGCTTATTTGCAAATTGTATTTGGAGAATTGGTCCGTGTATTGGAAAGCGAGCATAATATTCACTTAAACCAGCAGGAAAATAATATTACCTCTATTCTGAATTACATGGAAGAGCACTATCAGCATTTAAGCCTACAGCAATTATCTAACCATTTTAATTACAATAGTACGTATTTAAGTAATAAGTTAAAAAAAGTAACCGGTCTTACTTACACTCAGCTTATTGCCAACATTAAACTCAATGCAGCCTATTCTTTGGTAGTGAATACCAATCTGCCGTTCGAAATGATATTTAAACAGGTGGGATATAACAGCATGAGTTTTTTCTATAAAAAGTTTAAAACAGCGTATGGTGCTACCCCTCAAAATATCCGAAACAAACAGTTGAGGAAATGAAAGATATACAAGGACGTCCAATTCTAATGGGCGTCTATATTTGTTATAATATCTGCAAATTCATAAGCTGGTGTTTATAAGGGAGGATACATCCTTGGAAGCGATGCTACGACGGCATTGGCCGGAGTGGAACGGTACGCTGCAAAAACGAGCCGGAGGTTGGAATAATACGACGTATTTTGTTAAGAGTGGTGGGCGAAACGGAGTGCTGCGCGTCTACGATACACACAAGGATCGGGACAAAATTGAATTTGAGCATGCAGTTTTGCAGGAGCTGAGTAAGCATTCACTATCGTTCAGGACACCCACGCCTATTCCGACGATCACGGGAGAGACGCTCGCTCAGCTGGAGAAGGAAAGCGGTAAATATGTGTGTCTGTTCGAATACATAAAAGGCATATCACCCCTGGAGCAGGATTCAAGCTTTGCCAATTCTTTTGGCGAGACTACAGGGGAATTATCGGCAGTGCTTGCGACAGTCAATCTTGATATGACTCCAGTCTATCGACCGTATTATGCATTGCAGCAATCCTATCCATTGTGTAACCGGGAAACGGTTCAAGGCTTTTGTTTACATCCGCCTGAGCCTCTAAAGGATTTGCATGAAGAGCTGCGATTAATAGGAAAAGCTTATGAAGAGATTACAGATTCGCTTCATGCATTGGAAGAGTTGCCGCATCAGCTTGTACATGGAGACTTGAACGCTTCCAATTTGTTAGTAAAGGATTCGGATCATAGTCTAGTAACCGCACTGCTTGATTTTGAATTTTGTACGCTAGACGTTCGGGTCATGGAGCCGGCGGTCATCTTATCAGGATTTTTGGGACAACCGGAGGAGACGACAGCAGTTCGGGATTTTTGCCGGGGCTTCAGCCGCCAGGTTCATTTAAGCCACACCGAGATTGATGCGTTGCCTATTTTGATGCTGCTTAGGAAGGTAGACGTATTTCTTCATTTTTTGAGTCGCTTTCTGGAAGGAACGGATCAGTCACACGTGTTGCAAGAGCAGGTCAAACAGATCTCTGCCGACTTGCTCCAGCTTTCTACCAGCAGTAGCTGGATTCAGGAGGAGTTGGTCCAAGCTGGAACAGTGTAGGAATAAACGAGCTACATGCTACGTTATGTTATAATCTTTGGGAAAATTGAACCCGGGTGCATTGAGATATACTTGGAACTGGAGGAACAGATGAATAGTTGGCTAACGAACGCGTTACGACCGTACTTCGGGCTGGAGGTGCTGGAAGAGCATTGGGATGTGGTAGAAATTAAAGAAGGATACTATATTTGTGTGGATGGAGACGTAATTCGCAAGCGAATTTCTTCCACTGAGGATACTTATGGAGAAACCGATGTAGAGATTCTTACTCGTGATCGGGCATTTGTTTTGCCTAAAACGGCTCGTGGCAAAGAGAAAAAGCTGAATTACACAAGTGTTTCGAGCATCAAGGCAGAAGGCGTGACCTTTTCAGCAGGCATTCGAAGGGATCGTCCTCTTAGTTATGTTACTGCTGTGAATAGTAAAACGGGTGTGAAACTCCCTATTACGGGATGTGAGCATTTACATAGTAAAGAAGAGATCATCGATTGGCTTCAGCAATATCCGTCACTTGTGCCCAAGGATTACGATCGTAAGCTGGACCGGTTGAAGCATATGAAAAACCAGCGTTATAAAACAATCCCAGGAGATATCTTTCGTGTGGAAATAGACCTATTCACAGATGGATATGTACTGGTTGTTGGAGATTTGCGCCAAATGCAAAAGGATCAGTTGTTTGCAGAGGAGAGCATTTGGAACAGTGTCATGACCATGCCTTTATTCGTACGTCCATATTTGTTTACGAGTCGTGACCGTTCAACAGCTTTGGAATCTATCACATCCGCCCCGTTATCCGAAACAACCTGGATTGTTATGGATGATTCCTTTATGCGGGGTGCCTACGAGCGGGTTGGACATAAGCTGTTAGTGGAAGAGGATGTTGTATTCCCCATTGGCTATGGCTGTAGTACGGATAGTAGAAAAGAAAAAACATATAGTCTGTCATGGGGAACGGGCACGGTTTTCAAACCGGAAGGGGAGACCGTGTTCAAGTCCTCGCGAAAATTTTCAAATAACGGTGCTTATTCAGGTATCGTTGCCGACTGTTTTGGCTCCTGGGAAGAGCGGGCGTGGCACAAAACGCTGGATAATCCGTTACATCAGGATGAACGTCGAAAAGCACTGGCCGAATTCGGATTCCCGGAAGACATTTCGTATGATGAGTTCAACCGTCAAACGGGAGGACTGACGCGTTCGGAATATCTCGCATATTTGGCAAGAACCTATGGCGGGAAAAAGTGATACAAACGAATTGAATTTTTTAATAGGAGGAGCCCATGAAATATCTTAAGGATTGCCCGGAACCAGGCATGGGAACCTGGTATTTTGAAATAGATTCGGATGGAATAGCCTATCGACAAATTGTCATCCAGGATGATGGCACGTCTATCACCTCTAATCGCAAGCACGAGCAGTATCATTTCTTATTAGCTGAGCAAGCGATTGATGATACAGAGCCCTATTATACGCAAATTACAAAAAAAGAGTTTGAAGAAGTCTGGTCCAATTATCTTCACACCTTCAACAAGGAATGGCATCAAATCAAAAATGCACTGCCCGTTGGAACTAAGGTAAAGGGTTATATTGAAGCATTTTTCCCACACGGTACGCTTATTCATATTTTCCAGCATCATGCGGTCGGATTGTCAGACACTCGTACATATGAGGAAAAGACACCATCCGAGTGGATGTATCCGAAGCATGAGGTCACGGCCATTGTAAAAGGATACGACGAAGTGAATCAGTGGGTGATTTTAGATCAAACGCAGGTTTTGAAAAATCAGTTCGCAGGTTGAAAGTGAATTTTGGGATATGCGGGAAGGGGAATGAACATGCATACTTTAACTGTTGATGAACTGGTAGATAAGGATAACCATGCATGGGAAGAGGTCAGAAATATTCTGAAAGAAGGCCGGAATTCACATCACATTGTATCGGCCGAATCGAAATCCGCTACGGGGGACGCGCTGTACCGTTTGCAGGTGAGTACGAAATCGTATTTGGGAACAGTTGCCTATGAGACAGGAGGAATCGTGTTTGATTACGGTTGGATCACCTTGCTGGGTGCGGGTGGCTCTGGAATTTTCGGTAGCTTGACCTCATGGAACGGGCTTCAAGAGTCGAAAAGTGTTCCTGCGCTTGAGGGGATGCTGATTGTTGCCTATGATGCAGCAGGTGGATTTTTTGGGTTGGATATAGGGAAATTCGGACGTAGCGGTCATATCTACTATTTTGCACCAGATGCATTGGAATGGGAATCCACTGAGCTGGCCTATTCCGGTTTCTTGAGCTGGTTGGCTGAGGGAGATTTGGGCTTGTTCTACCAGACATTCCGCTGGAACGGTTGGCAGAAGGATATGGAGCAACTTCAGCCGGGAGAGGTATTTGCATATTATCCCCCGCTATGGACCCAGGAAGGTGGAGGGGAGACCAGCAGCAAGTCGCCTATAGACATTACAAAAGCATGGCAGGCGGTAGTGGATAAGGAATAGCTTGCTCGGTAGAAATAACAACTCTTAGAGGCATCAAGGCATGGAGGTTGGCACATATGTGGAGTATTCAATTTGAACAACCGTTTGTAAAAAGTCAGGAAGCAACTGATGATCAAATCGCTAATTTTTTGAAAACATGGAACATAAAGCTATCCGAGCAAGAGATTCACGAAATCAAGCAAAGACAAGTGAACCCTTTTCCAAAGTCGTCTCCATTCCATGATCAATATAAACCTTTAGATCCTGTGGGCTGGCTTCTGCCCCAAGGGCAATTTCCTGACAGCTATATGGATTTTTTGAAATACTCTAACGGCGGGGAGTTTCAAAATGGTGAACGCTATTTTCAGTTTTTTAATACCGAAGATTTGAGAGAAATGAACCTTGCCTACGAGCTGCCGGAATATATGCCGGGTGCTGTGTCGTTTGCGATGGATGGGTGCGGAAACCACTATATGTTTGATATGAGAGAGGAAAAAAGAAACAATGAGTATCCCGTTCTTTTTGCTCATTCTGGCAGTTTAGGGTATGACGAATGTGAACAGGTTGCCCATTCATTTATAGAGCTGTGTACGGAAAAATGGGCATTGTATTGATACCTGCATGATTCTGCCCAATATATAGCCAATAGCGAGAAGTCCATAGAATTGGACTTCTCGCTATTGTGCCGTATGCGTATATCCCTATGACTGAATTTGAGCTATTTGTTCGATCAACGAATCGACGGCCTCATCCACCAGATAGGGACCATAGTTCCATTTATCACGAGACACATTAATAATGTGATTACGTTTGACAGCAGGAATTGTCTGATATACAGGTTCGCTGAACAGCTCTTTCATTTGTGTCAACTCTTGATCTGTCATTTGAGTAATGAAATAATCGGCTGGACGATGAACTAGAGCCTCCATGGAAAGAGCCGTACCACCATCGGCATAGGGTTTGAATTGCTCAGGCATCTGGAACCCGAAATCTTGATAAATCAATTTTCCAAGTGTACCGCCCTCACCTCCAAGCAGTACCTCTCCTTTGTGAATAATGAAAGATATCGCGGTAGTATCTGCTTTAATAGGGATGTGAGTTTGCTCCCGAATATCCTGCAATTTATTCTCGAACTTAGCAATCCAGGATTCTGCTTCTTTTTTCCGATTCATAATATCACCAAAGGTCCGCAATGTATCGATCACGTCTGGATCACCACCCCATGCTACTGCAATAGTTGGGGCAATTTTTTGATATTGCTCAAAGGTTGCTTTGTCGTGAAAGTCTGGCAGTATAATCAAATCCGGGCCTAAAGCGGAGATGGCTTCGACATTTCCTGTTCCTTTCCCTATACTGTGGACATCAGCCATCTTATCAGGATAAAGATCGAGTATTTCTTGATTAGCACCTATCGGTTTTAAGCCTAATGGAAGCAAATAACCGCCGTATGTAATAACAACAGCCTTTTTGGGTTGAACAGGAATTTCTATCTGCCGACCAAGTGCATCCGTATACAGTCTTGTTTCAATTGATTTCGCAACATCACTCGTGCCGCCGCAAGCTGCCAGTAGCAGAGTTAGGCTAAACAAAAGGGTAACGGCAAAAGCAGGCTTAAAGCTAACATTCATATCATCCACTCTCCAAGCATCATGTTGATAATGATTATCATTGTTATCAATATAACGTTGTCCTGATCGGGGAGCAATGAATGATTTGAGTGTAAAATTTGTATTCGTTGAACCTTTTAGAACAAAGCTGTGCATTTTAAATTGTGTTGGTGTTTCGCCAGTTTGTTTTTTGAAGAGTCGACTAAAATAATAAAAATTGTTATATCCAACGTGTTCGGCAACATCACGAATAGAAGCATCTGTTTCAGCCAATAAGGATTTGGCCCTGTTGATGCGGGTTTGAACGACATATTCGATGGGGCTGCATCCATATTTCCGCTTAAACACCTTTACGAGGTAGTGGGTACTGTAATGAAAATGTTTAGCCATTGCCTCCATAGCTATTGGTTTTTGGAAATGCTCTTGAATATATTGGGCTATTTGTGTAGCTAAATCCGGCTCGGATATTTTGACCTCTTTCATCTGTAATTGACGAAACTGTTCATGTACGAACTGATAGAACAATCCATTCACTTGTAGCTTATCCAACTCATTTCTCTTTGCCCACTGATTATTCATCTGCTCCACAAGCGATATCAGGGGGAGCGGATAGAGGGCCTGAAACGCATATTGTTGTCTAAATAGAGCCATAGGATCTTCTAGTTTATGTGAAGGCTGATCCGCTTGCTTTTGAACGGGTTTGTATAAAATGAGGTAATATTCAAACGGGTGGTTTAAGCACCAGATGTTAAGATTGGCTCCTTTTCCGCCGTGAAGAACCTGAAACTTGGCTGATGAGGTTTCGACTTCATCCAGTATTAATCTGGCTTCTCCTTGATTGGCAAATAGAAATCCGTTTGAAGGCAGGGAATAGGCACTCAGTTTTTCTCCAGGCTTCATCTTAAAATGACGAATGTCCAGCACTTTAACCGGTATTTGGTTCCATAATTTGATCGTTTCCAGCCACTCCATAAAAACACCTCGAAATAATATAAGTTAAAACTGCTGTTGCAGTGTGGAAGAGGAGCTGTAAATTCGGTTGTTATTAGATAATCATAAGCTTTATTCCCCATGATTCATCCAGCTGTGTTTTATAACCCGCAAGTTGGACACTTTTCTCGCCTTATCCATCTTGCGGGTGGCATGGAATGTTTACAAGAGTCGTCACACATCACATGCTCCACACAGAACTTGAGCTAGAGCTTGTAACACTACTCATTTGCATTCATCATTTCAATTAACACTTGATATACCATCGGTAAGGTGGTAAAACCGTCACTTTTTAAAAAGTGTCCTCCATGGTCTACTTCATGGAAATCGGCTTGGATGTCTTCAGCTAGTTTCTTACTGAGTACAAAGGGCACAATTGTGTCATCCTTTGAAGCGATAACTGAACGCGCTTTTAGCGAATCCATGATTTGCTGATAATCCAAATGGCCATTTGTAAATTCATCTAATGACGGTAGACTCGGCACTGGATCAGTAAAACCGGAAACGAAAACGAGACCACCAAGTGGTTCTGGGATACTTACTTGCTGTAGGTATCTTAATATGGATACACATCCCAAGCTATGACCAATAAAATAGGTGTCTTTATGTAGAACTTTAATATTTTGTAATAGATGCTCGATCCACTCATTAAGTTTGGGGGATTGCGAATTGGGCATCTCCAGTATATCTACCGATACCCCATCTTCCTGTAATTTGTCTTGTAACCAAGGGAACCAATGATCGGCTGGCGAAGCTGTGTATCCGTGGATTATATATACTTGTTTTTTATTTTGTATGTTTGTCACAATACTTTCTCTCCCATCATTAGCGTTCGTTGTTTATATGTGCCCTACTTCGTGTAAGGACTCCTCTTCTAGTTTAGCAAATTCTTTAAGCCCATGAGTATCTAAAATTTTGAGTTACATAGCAAGTCCGCAAATGAATTTGGCTATCAGAATATTCTTTATTTTTGCATCACTGTTATCTTACTTATAAATTTAAGCGCTTTCTACCGATATATATAAATATATATATCATCACGTTCTGTGATCTGCTTCATTGTGTTGTTTGGAGGGCAATGTCAAGGAGACCGAGCGGAAACTCGTGAAAGTTGAGAGCAGCGTGAACTATTATCCATAGACGATCTGGAGGGGTTTGGATGAGTAACAAGCTATTAGACAGGACTAAAAAAGGGAAGGGTTTTAGAGATTTAAAGGTTACGACAACGATGATCTCCATGATTATAATCAGCTTAGTGGGTTTGCTCATTGTATCGTTGGTTGGGGTTATCGGTATGTATCAAGCTAAAGAGGGTCAAGGTATTTTGTATGTGGATCGCTTTCAACACCAAACGAATATTCTTGAAGTCAAAAGTGATTTCTATAATATGCGGGCTAATTATACAAAAATACTCGACAATAAGGAGTACACAGATAAACAGTATAAGCAGGTGCAGAAAGGAAAAGATAGCGTTACAACCGGACTAAATGAATTCTCACAAAGGAATTTGGATGCTAAGGAACAGAAATTGTACGAGGAACTACGGGGGAGTATAGACACATATTATCAGGATATTGAGCAAATCATGGCAGTCAAAAAAAATAGCGGAACGTATGACACGGAAGAGAGAGGCCGGATTAATAAATCCAGTACGGCAATTGTTACGATGTTGACTACGATTTCAGATTATAACAATGAGCAATCCGCCAACTTATATCAAAATACGCAAAATGAGATTAAAATGCGTACAATTGTTTTGATCACGGTTCTGGCACTCGTGCTGGCTATTCTTATCACCATCTCCTTTGCGGCCATTCGAAATATCCGTTTTCGGATGAGTACAATTACGAAATACTGTGAGGAGATCACCCAAGGGAATTTAACGGCAGCACTTGATCCTACCTTGCTCAAAGGAAATAATGAGATCGCTGTCATTGCTCGTGCCATTCAACAAATGACAGATTCAACCTCAATGGTCATTACGGGGGTTATCAATGAGTCACGCCAAATTAACCAACTGAGTGATCAGACGAATTATAATATGACAGATCTCAATGAGCGGATTAGAGATGTATCTGCCACGGTCGAACAGCTGTCAGCAGCTATGGAAGAGACTTCGGCATACACCGAGAACATGAATCATTCTGCGGAAGAAATGCAGCGGGCAGCAGAGTACATTTCGGTTAAAACTCAAGAAAGAGCTCAGTCTGCCAATGATACAAGTGTAAAAGCCGAAACATTGAAGCATGCGGCTAGTGAATCCAATAAAGCGGCCAAGGAGATTTACCGGAAGGCCAATGAAAAGATGAAGGAAGCGCTAGAACGAGCCAAGGCTGTAGACCAAATTCGTTTACTTTCTCAGTCTATCTTAGAAATTACGGCACAAACCAATTTGCTGGCTCTAAATGCATCCATTGAAGCGGCTCGTGCGGGTGAGTCAGGTCGAGGGTTTGCGGTTGTGGCTAACGAGATTCGCAAGTTGGCAGACGGCTCCAAACACGCGGTAGACCAAATTCAGAGTGTTACTCAAGAAGTTGTGCAATCTGTAGAGAATTTAACTACTAATGCCGAAGAATTACTGCACTTCCTGCAAGCCCAGGTGGGCAAGGATTATCAGCTGCTTGAGGACACAGCAGGACAATATTACAATGATGCCGTGGAGCATACGAACACGGTCAATGATTTGAACGCCACCTCTAAGCAGGTGAATGCAACCATCCAAACCATGGTGAGAGCGATCCATGAGATTGCAACAGCCAGCGAACAGTCTGCTATATCCACTCAGCACATTGCAGAGAATATGGTTTCATCGACGGAGAAATCTCTTGAAGTGGCACACCAGTCTGATCAGGTGAAGGAAAGCGCGGCCCGACTGAATGAACTGGTCGAAGGTTTTAAAATATAACGAGGCCAATACACAAAGACTAGGGAAAAAATTACATCGAAGAAAAACAGTTGGGGAGCCGTAAAAAAGGCTCCCTTTTTGAGTTTACTCTTCCAAGATTGCTTTTGGATTACGGTCAGAGCTCGTATCCCGTAACTCTTCCTGTTCAGCCATTTGCATCAGCTTATAAATCTGACGAGTTGTGTTCACATTCCGCACCGTCATTTGCTGATACAGCTTGGTGCCGACTAATTTCGCTAACCCGCTTTTTGTGACTTGTTCTTTGCTGACAGAATACAGAACGGCCCCGGTTGTATATATTACATGGCCTATTCCCGTTTTTAAAGGAAGCTTGTCCAGAACGGAAATATCGTTAATTTCATCCCACAGAAACATTACATCACTTTTCATCTGTGTATCATTAGACCATTCATTCGGCAGTGCCTCCATAATGCTCTGAATCTCTTTCATGTTACGGACGATGACGCGGATGGGTAAGCTAAAATCCTCCAGAATTGCCTGTTCCAATATGAGTGAAAGCTCCTGGTTAGACTGGGTCTGACTAGAAAAAATAATGTTTCCAGAATTAATGTAAGTCGTCACATGCCCCAAACCTGCATTTTCAAACGTTTGCTTGAGCTTCTTCATCTCGATCTTGTTGTTGCCGCCAACATTGATGCCCCGCAGTAATGCGATATAGATCATATAAGCTCCACCTCTCTTCAAAAAAAGGATTTCTAACAAAGGGATAGGTATTCCATTAAATACGTGGTTTGATTTTCGTTCAACAGCGGATGCAGCAATGGTTTTACGTGCTCGATATATTCTGCTTTGGTTTCGTATGTGTCCTCATCTTTCAATTCTCCCTTAAAGGTGCAGGCACTTTCGATCAGGATGGAAAGAGCCGTAAAGAAGTTAGCTAAAGAGTCGGCAACCTGCTGCGCTGCCCCACCTTCAAAAGCAGCATATACAGGGGAATCGGGTGCGCTAGTATCGACAATGACTGGATCGTCATTAAAATTTGCAATCACGACATGATGGGGCGGCCACGAAGAAGATTCTTGGACAAACTCACCAGATGTAATCCAGCGATAGCCTAGTTGTTGGCGATACAGGTGTTCTGGTGCAGCAAAAAAGAGGACAGCTGCATCCCCGATTTCAACTGCCGCATTTTTCAATTTGTGTGTTCCTGCTGCCTTAGCATCGATCATTTCATAATGGCTATACAGGTACTCAAGCTCAGGGGATACGGGAATCCGTCTGTCCCAGCAATCTGTTAGGTTCTCCGTCCGGGGCTGGATGTCGTGGTCTTGGAACAGCCCGTAGGCTTCATTATATAAGTTTTGTTGTTGTACAAAACGGGCCAGAGCTTCGCTTAACTGTTTCATAGGTTGCATTCCTTTCTAATTGTAGGCTATGACCTTTGACATCACGTTTTACTTCTATCGTAAAGATATCATAATATAGACATGGAGAACATACGTTTCTGTAATTGTGTCGCCTTGCCAGTCTATCCAGATTAATTTTACAATATAGGAGTTCGAAAATGTTTTGTACTTAGTTTAATATGCTCAGGCTTACTTGTAAGGAGGATAAGCATGTCATTTTCTAAAATATACGATTACAAATTAAGAGCTTATTTTAATGAGCGTATTTCTGATTTAAGTCATGAACTAATAAAAATAGGGTATTAGAGGTGCTGATAGACTGTATCAATGAGCATCAATCTCCAACAGAGCAGTTCATCTCCCATTTGATCTTGATGAACTATTCCTATTTTGTTCTCAAAAGTAATCCTAGCGAAATTACATATCTTAAATTATTTTGCAAGAAAAAACCGGGAGTTTTTATGAAAGTATTGACTGCATTGCTTGATATCAGATTTTTTGTTGATAAATCCAGCTTCATAAATGCGGGTATAGATTATTATTTATCAAGAATAAAAGGGGTTTAATGATGCCATTCCATCACGTTTCTTTACCTGATTTACCACCGTCTATCGGACGCCTTACAGCCATTCATCCACTAAAGGGTGACTCTCAGGAAAGCATAACCCTGCTGGCACTAAACACACAAGCAGAACTGTGGAGACTAGAACTTCGCTCTGGCAGCGCAGAATTGTGCACACGTATTTGTATTCCTGATTTTAATCCCATGCAACCTGTCCAAATGGTTACCAGTTCTGACGGCAGCTACGTAGCAATCTCCAATCGTTTTGGACGGCATGCGGCAGTGTATGATTTAGTCCATGCTCAAGAAAAAATGCAATTATCACGGGACGAATATCACTACGATAAAAGCATGTTTCCCCTGGCATTTGTACACCAAGATGGTGCATGCATTCTTGTTCATGGGACGGAATGGAACCGGCTTGATCTGACGGATGTAGAAACAGGCATGCTTTTGACAGCAAGACCTACCCCTGTGTATAACAGCGAAAGCAAAAATGAGCACTATCTAGATTATTTTCATGGGAGTCTGCTGATTTCACCAGGGGGAAAGTGGATTGCGGATACGGGATGGGTGTGGGCTCCGATTGGAGTGGTTCGAACTTGGTCGTTATCGGATTGGCTGATGAACCCATGGGAATCGGAGAACGGTCCGTCGGTTCGCCATCTTTGGCAAACCATAGATTGGGATGGGCCGGTATACTGGACAGGACCCGATACATTGGCGGTTTGGGGACAGATGGATGCCGATTTGCTGGAGGAGAAAGATTGGGGAGAGGAAGGAGTTGAACCGGCTGTTGTCCTATTCGATATGACCCAGCCCGGGTACCGGCGTGTGCTTCCAGCGATCCCATCCCTAAATTGTAAGCCTGTTGAAGACGGGGTTTTTCCTTACCCCCAAGCGGATATGGCCATTTGCGGTGACCGATTATTCTTATGGGGAAAAGGAGTCCCGCTTCAGGTATGGCGGCTTTCAAGCGGTGTGCGGGAATATGTAGATACGGAGCGGTTTCCACTCGTTTACCATCAAGAGGCAGGAATTTTCATTGAATTGAAACCGGATAGTCGTTGTAAGGCCTTAAGCTACGAATAAATGGCAGTGTCGGGCTTCCTTCCTGGCGAGATGGGAAAATATGCGTTAGTTATTACATTTGAAAAGGGGCGTAAAACCAAAATGGCACTTATCAAGGATCGTTTTTTGGGATGCCTGGTTGGGCTGGCCGTGGGCGATGCTTTGGGAACCACTGTGGAATTCAGCAGTCCAGGTACATTTGAACCTGTAACGGATATCGTGGGCGGCGGTGTCTTTGGGTTAAAGCCGGGCCAGTGGACGGACGATACGTCGATGGCGCTCTGCTTGGCCGAGAGTATGGTGCGAAAAGATGGCTTTGATCCAGCAGACCAAATGCGCCGATACACCAATTGGTACCACTTGGGATATATGAGCAGTACGGGAACGTGTTTTGATATCGGTGGTGCAACGAGAGCAGCACTGCATCGCTTCGAAGCTACTGGAGATCCGTACAGCGGTTCCGTTGACCCCATGACTGCCGGCAATGGCTCTATTATGAGGCTTGCACCTGTGGCTATGGCCTATGCGAACCGTCCGGAAGAGGCGGTGTTGTACGCTGAGATGAGCTCGCGAACCACCCATGGAGCAGTCGAAAGTGTGGAGGCCTGTGCTGTGCTTGCTTCAATCCTTGTAGCAGGTCTGCGAGGAGCGGATAAAGAATCCATGTTATCAGCGGACGTCTGTTATAAGTGGCGGCAGAACGAGCCCGCTTATTCGGCAGCCATTGAAGAAATAATTCAGGGATCTTACCGGTATAAAGAGCCGCCCGAAATACAAGGAACCGGGTATGTCATTCGTTCCCTTGAGGCTGCGTTGTGGGCATTTCACCATTCGACTTCATTTGAAGAGGGGGCACTGCTGGCAGTGAATCTGGGTGATGATGCCGATACGACCGGGGCAGTGTACGGGCAAATTGCAGGAGCTTATTATGGAATAAGCGGGATCCCGAATCGTTGGCGCGAGAAGCTGGCGATGAAGGAGACGATAGATGAACTGACTGAGGCTTTATGGCAGAAGGTTGAGAAGGACCAAACGCTCCAAGGGGAACATCAATAAAGATCAAGCTGGGCTGCTTTTCTTATGAAGCAGAACCCAGCTTGTTTTTTTGTTTGCTATATCGCCATACTTCCGCCCTACTCAGCAACATGCCGTTATGACAAAATGAGTTCAATACAAATAACACTTCACTTTATTGACCTTTCGGAGGAGGAACTACATTGTCACATCAATATAAACAGATTCATTCATTTGCTGATATTTCCAATGATATTAAAGGGTTTGAGATCGTTTCGACCCAATTTGGCCCTGATGGACGCGTGTATATTTTGCTAATTGATAAAGTCCCAGAACGAGTGCGGGGGATGTTCACACCTGCCTCTCTTAAAGACAGATGTACTTACAAGATACTCATTCTAGACGATCACATTGAAGAGGTGTGTTTGGAGGGGCAGCAGTTCAACTATCATTATATACAGCCTCTACATCATCACCTGCTGCTCGTCGGAGCGCGTTGTCATTATTATGGACCTGGTCAATACGATTTAAATGGTAAAATTATTGATTATGAAGGCCGTACCGTAAATGAACTGCTGCTTGGGGACGGTATCCAGAGTGTTCAGGTTACAGAGGAAGGTACGATCTGGACCAGTTATTTTGATGAAGGTATATTTGGGAATTATGGTTGGAATGAGCCTGTGGGGTCCTCCGGCCTTGTCGCCTGGAATAAAGAGGGACACAAAATATATGAGAACCAAGCGGCAGACATTCATGATTGCTATGCTTTGAACGTGGTCAGCGAACAGGAAATCTGGTTTTATTACTATTCAGACTTTTCATTAGGGTGCATTTCCGGTAGCGACCGTACGAATATTACGTTTATGAATCCGAGGATTTCCAGCTGCTCTGGGGTGGCTACAGATGGATATCACTTTTTATTCGACGGCGGGTATGGAAAGAGTGGACAATATGTCCTGAAAAAGAATGTGAAGCCAGGTAGTTTTAGCAAAGGGCAAAACATCCGTTTTTTAAATGACGATCAAAGGTTTCTTCAGCCGCACGAACAGGATTTCAGAAAAAACCGCCTGCTGCTCCGTGAAGGTTCTCTGTTGTACCAGGTGGCTGTTGAAGAGTTAGCATAAAAACCCACGTCAGACGTGGTTTTTTTTGTTGATTGGAAGTAATTTGAGCCTATATTCTTGGTTTAAATTCATGGATATTGCCAAAGAGGGGGTATCGATAAGCAGCATGATAATTTCGTAACCTTACAGTTTTTTTTCCGTATAAAGATAAAAACATGATCCAAGTTCGTTCCCTCAGGGAGAAATACAACCATGTTTAACAAAATGAGAAGTTGAGGTAATGCACCATATGAATGAAAAATTACAAGCCAATACAGGATATCAGCTGGCTGAGCGGAAGGCGATCCAGTATTTTGCATTACTTTATGATCAGGTCTTAGATAAATCTTATGTGACTACCCTGACAGAAGACATTCAAAAGTGGAAAAAAAATCATCTTCATCATTCCTCATGGTTATCCTTTTTTTCACGGAGAAAGAGAAAACCTGATACTGGGGACTATAATAGATACATTCAATGGCTGAATTATACAGGCAAATTGGATGATTATCTGGACCGAAGTGTCTCCTATATTTATATGAGGGACCTAGGCAAAGCTCTGGATTCTCCTGACACACATACCCGGATTCAGCGTGTCATTGCAGACGTAAAAAAACACTTGATCCAATCCACCAATGCAAACGGAGGAGACCAACCGGAATTTATGAATTTGGCCGGGGTGTATCGGTGGGCCCAGAGGGAAGGTATAGAAACCGCGATAATCTGGGTGATTAACAAACTTAGGTCCGTATCCTCCCATATTCCCAAGGAGATGGATGCCGAGCAAGCCCAGCGCAAACTGATTAAGATCATTACCGGGGTTATTTTGCATGTGATGGAAGAAATGGACGATACAGTGTTGCCTGTGGAACGTGCTCGCAGACTTGATGAGGCCATCAGGCTTGGGTACTCCTATGGTCTAACCTATCCTTTCATTGATGATCTTCTCGATTCCCAGGTTTTGACCGTTCAAGAGAAAGAACAATATTCCCGTATGATACGTGCCGCGCTTCTTAGTGGATCTGTGCCTGAGTTGGGCGATTGGACCGGAAATCATATGGAGTTGATTCAATACATACATTCGGAGCTCTCGGATGCATTTGAGTATATTAAGGAACATCAGCGGCCAGACACACAGCAAACCTTTTTCGAGCAGTCCTATGTCTTTTTTCATGCTCAAGATATTGACCGTGTTAAGGACCTAACGCGAGCTACTTATACCAATGAAGAGCTTTATATACCCGTGATTTTGAAGTCTTCTTCGTCCCGATTGATTGTCCGTTCCGTGATTAGTGCTCCTGCGGATGAGGGTTTTGAGCAACGAACATTCTTTTATGGTATCTATAACCAGCTTGCTGATGATTTTGCGGATATGGTTGACGATATGAGAGACGGTGCGGTAACACCCTATACCTACTATTTAAAATATCATCATCAGAGATCGGATCTTATCAATCCCTTTGAATTATACTGGGCGGTTATTTCCTATTTGATCCATAACGTATATGACTCCGATGCCATGGCTCGTGAGGTGATACTGGATCGTGCAATGAATGGACTCAAACGTTATAAAGAACGTGTAGGTATTGAAAAGTATAATGAAACGATGGAGATCTTTGCATCCGGAAATCCGGAATTTAATAATCTCATTCAGAAGATGGTACAAAAAGCGGATGATGTAGATTTCTTAGATAAGCTGCTTCGGGACCAGATGATTACCCATCTGAAAAACGATGCGAGGGAAAAGGAAGACTTTTTCAATACGGTCAAAATGGTCCGTGAACAGATTAACAACCAATTGAAAATTACCAAGCCTCAAGGAATTCCGGCCATGAAAGAACAGCTTATTGAGGCTGCAAATTACAGTCTCGAAGGGGACGGGAAGCGGATACGGCCTATATTGACTTGGGTCATGGGCGTGAACGAATATGGATTAGATGCATCGGCAATCGTGCCGCTTCTGAGATCACTGGAGTATATGCATACAGCCTCCCTGATCTTTGATGATCTGCCTTCCCAGGATAATGCGTCTACCCGTAGAGGGCGTCAGACCTTGCATCAGGTGCACAATAGCGCTACCGCAGAATTAACCGGTCTGTTTCTGATCCAGAAGGCGATTGGGGAACAATCGTCACTTGACCAGTTCAATGCTGAAACGGTGCTTGCTTTGATACAATACTCGGCCCGTAAGGCAGAGGATATGTGTATGGGTCAGGCGATGGATCTGGATTCCAAAGGAAAGGCACTGACCTTGGAGCAGCTGAATATGGTGTGCTTTTACAAAACAGGGGTGGCGTTTGAGGCTTGTCTGGTTATGCCAGCCATGCTTGCACAGGTCAAGGAGTCGGAAATTGCTGCTTTGAAGAAATTTGCCTATCATATGGGGATTGCTTTTCAGATTAAAGATGATTTGCTTGATGTGGAAGGAGATATGCTCTTACTCGGAAAACCTGTTGGCCAAGATTCTGATAATAACAATTCGAATTTCGTGTCCATCCTTGGTCTTGAAGGTGCTAGTAAAGAGATGTGGGAACACTATTGCCTCGCGATGGAAGCATTGGAAGAAATCCCACGTAATATTGCTTTTCTGAAGCACTTAATACATTATGTCGTGAACAGGGACCGTTAAAAAAACGAGTGTACCCCATTGCTCCACAAGAGTAATGGGGTATTTTTACGTTGGACAGAAGAACTGCTCATGTTCCTTCGCTCATCGGTAATCCTCTAATGTGATATAAATATGTCTGAGCACACAACACAGATATGTGAATATCTGGTGACTTCAGCACCCCATTTTGCCCATTATGGTGCATTCTCCCTTATAATAATACAAAACAGACGAGGAGATGAACTCCAGATGAAAAAAGGAATCTTGGTCGCTTCAGGGTTGGTTGTTGCCGCATTGGGGACGTACCTAATTGCAGGGAATATTCAGAAAGAAGGGGCGGAAAACCACGAGACGACAGATATCAAGCAATTGGTGCATGATATCAGTGCAGGCAAGGCAACAGCCCAGTCCGCTTCCATTAATTCCAGTCAGTTGATTGTCACAGGGGACGATACTCAGACCATGAATTATGATTTGCCTGACAACGAGTTTTTTGTTTCGATTGCACCATATGTGGAACAGACCCACCCTTGTGCAACTCATAGTCTAACAGGCTGCCAAGGCGAAATAAAAAACGGAGCGTTCAATGTGACCGTTCACGACTCCGAAGGGAATGTCATCATGGAGAATGCCGCCATGAAATCACAATCCAATGGTTTTATTGATCTATGGCTACCGAGGGATAAAACATACCGTATTAGCGTGAATCATGAAGGTAAAACGGCTGAAACTGAATTCTCTACATATGAAAAAAACGATACGTGTATCACAACGATGCAGTTGGGTTAACGACGGAGGATGAGGGGTGAGCTTACGGATCGCTGAAACGCTCTAAATCCGCAAAGCCCTGCGTTCTCATATATAGCTTTTAGTAAAGAGCCTACGTCTGACGGAGGCTCTTTGTGCTGCCCTAATCTTTTGCTGGAGTTACCGAACAGGTTGGGAGGGAATCTATGAGGAATCAGATAGCGAAACTTTAAATTGTGTATACTAAAAACCTATTAAAACAACTGCAAACTTCCGACATATTATCTAAGAGCTTTTCGCTCAATATTCCTCGGGGAGATGGCAGCATGTCACAAAATATTAAGAAGCGCGTAGTTAGATCATCCAGCATCGCCAACACATTGGCCATGGTCTTGTTAGTCATTATCGTTGTCGTCTTTGCAACCTTGGGGACGTTCATGTTTGCAAGCACGCAAAGCATACTTGTCAAGCAGCAAGAGGCCATGCTCCAGACCAAGACGCAGGCCGTTGTCACTCAATTCGATGCGTTGTTTAAGGAAAAGGGATCACTTGTCAAACAAATGTCAACGAACAATCTTTTTAAGCAATATTTAGAAACCACCCCATCGGCAGAAATGGTGAAAACTTCTCCTTATGCTGCGGAAACAGTAGCGACTCTGGCAGCCATTGTAAAGGCAGAGCCATCTTTTGCCGACGCCTGGATTGCAGGAATATCTGGTAAAGGCTTCTTTCTTCAGAATGATGGTGTTGCTTCTAAACCGGATTTTGATATCCATACACGCCCATACTTCAAGCCAGCTGTTGAAGCGGACGGTTTATACTACTCAGAACCCTATAAGGACGTCAATTCGGGTAATGTGCTCATGGGCATTTTCTATCCGATTAAAGATAGCAGTAACCAATTAATCGGATTTGCTGCAGTTGATATTGCTTTCAAAGACATCCCTGCCGTTATGCAAAGCTATTCGCTTGGAAGCACAGGTTATTCGATTCTTGCGTCCAAAACAGGAGATATTTTGTATCACCCCGATCAAAATAAAGTGCTGAAAGAAAAGATTAACGAAAGCACAGGTGATCTTGGGGAGATTGGAAAGAAAATGATTGCTGGTGAGTCCGGAGTACAGCTAATTAATGATAATGGGGAACGTCGTTATATTGGGTATGCAACCAGTAAAGATACGGGGTGGTCTGTAGGCTTAACCATTTCTGAAGAAGAGGTGCTCACAGAATTAAAAACCTTTACCTGGCTTACCATTGGCGGTTTTGCGGCAGCCACCATCCTGCTCGTTGTGATTTGTTATATAACGCTCCGTTATCTGTTGAGATCAATCCCGAAATTGCTTGCAAAAATCAAGCTGATTGAAAATGGAGATTTGACCGTTCAGTTTGATACGCAATCCAACAATGAAATCGGGCAAATTTCTCAGGGAATTTACAATATGGTTCAAAAAATTCAAGGCATGCTCCAAATGGTGGGTGGCTCAGCTCAAGTGTTGAATCAGTCTTCTCATGATTTGCAATCCATTTCTTCCAGAACGGCGATTACGATGAACGATACTGCGACAGCAATTAATGAAATTGCCAATGCAACGAACTACCAATCTATTGAAACGGATAACATTTTACAAAAAACCGGAGCATTATCCGGCCAAATTGACGAAATTGCCAATGATGCCAAAGCCATCGAAACGATGGTACAAATCTCTGCTGAGCAAAGCGGACAGGGGCTTGCGGTAGTAGATCAGTTATCCAGATGGGCGGAAGAAAATCACAATTCCACACAAGCGATGTCGTCTATTATTCAGGAGATTGATCTGAGCCGTTATGAGATTTCCAGCATCGTGGATACGGTTAACCAAATTGCAACGCAGACCAACCTGCTGGCGCTCAATGCTTCCATTGAAGCTGCACGTGCAGGAGAACAGGGCAAAGGGTTTGCTGTGGTTGCCGGGGAGGTTCGCAAGCTGGCTGAGCAGACTGCACTGGCGACACAGGAAATCTACAAGAAGGTACGTGTGATTGAAGAAAAAACCAGCGTATCGGTTGAGCATACGGTTCACGGTCTGAAAATTGCAGAAGAAAATGCCAGATCGGTGGAGGACACGAAGCAAGTATTCTTTAGCATTAACAAGGATTTGGAAGATTTGAAATTGCGAATGATCCAGATCAGCACCAACACTTCCAAAGTCCACAAGCACAAAGATGAGATTTTGCAGGCGCTAGAGATCATCTCTTCTACCACAGAAGAGAATTCCGCTTCAACCGAAGAGGTCAGCGCCAGCACGCAGGAACAATTGGAAAGCTTCGGACAGGTTGCTGAACTATCCAAACAATTAAATCAATTGTCCAATAAGCTTCAAGACGAATTAAAACAGTTTAAGGTTGAGTAGCATGGTAGGTGGCGGCGATGCTATGGGATGATGTGACGGAGGAACTGGACAAATAAAGGTAAGACATTTTATGATAATGTAAATTGGACTTAATGGATCAATAATTTACTCTGAAAGAATCAGGGACTTAAGATGAATATCCATCTTAAGTCCCTTTTTTTGTGTAAAATTAGATTTCCAATTTTTTGAACGGCTGATATACTAAGGAGGCAAGTGAGATGAAGATAAACCTACTTTATCGGGATGAAAAAACGATCGGCGTACGGTTGGAGCGATACGGAGTCAAGGAGCGAGAAGGGATTCGATCCATACCAGGCAGGAAATGGGTTCCAGACGAAAAAATCTGGGCGATTCCGTACAGTATCTCGGCTGTAAAAAGCCTGTTAGAAGCGTATCGGAGTTGTAAGTTCGAGTACGACGAGCGCTTGAATAAAGAACTACCGTACATCCGGGAATGGCTGAATCGACGGGACACGCAGGCTAATGCGTTTCCCTCTTCTTCGGAACGAGGTGAATGGAATCTGGATCAGCGGCAAGAATTGCGCGATGCATTGGTAGCAAGGGGGTACAGCAGCAAGACGATAAAAGCATACATATCGCAAACGGAACGCTTTTTTGCCGGATTGCAAGGGACCGAAGCAAGCATAAATGATGCGGTGGTGCAAAAATATGCGCTGGTGCTGCTCGAAAAAGGTCTTTCGCACGCTTATGTTAACCAAGCGATCAGTGCGTTGAAATTTTATTTTCGCCATGTGCTAAAGCAGCCCAAATCCTCCGCCTATGTTCGTCCGAAAAAGGAGAGTAAACTACCGGATGTGCTGTCCCTGAATGAGGTCATGCGTCTGTTGAAAGTAGTGAAAAATCTAAAGCATAAGGCTATTCTGTACCTGACGTATACATCCGGGCTGCGGGTAAGCGAAGTGGTGAGGTTGCGTCTTGAAGACTGCGACCGTGAACGGAAAGTACTGAAAGTTCGTCAGGGAAAGGGCAGGAAGGATCGGCAAACGCTGCTATCCGAAGCGGCTTTTGCGGTGGTCGAGCAGTATATAGGGGTGGAGCAGCCAGCAGACTGGCTGTTTCCTGGGCAGAGGGAAGGCCGCCACCTGACGGAACGTTCAGCGCAGAAAGTGTTTGAAAAAGCGCTGGCTGAAGCGGGCATTCGCAAACAGGCGAGTATCCATTCGCTAAGGCATTCCTTTGCGACCCACTTGCTGGAGAATGGGATTGATCTTCGCTATATTCAGGAACTGCTGGGGCATCAGAGTGTGCGAACAACGGAGCGGTATACACATGTGAGCAGACGGGACATTGGGCGGATTCAAAGTCCGTTGGATCGGATGAGCGGGCTGGAGGATTGAAACGCAGAAAGTGCCGGAATAAGGAACAAAGTGCAGGATTCACGAAGTTCGTGAATATGACGAAGAGAGCATTCTTTCGGAAGTTCGTAAATAATACGTTATGCGTAATTACTATAGGCTAGATTGTAGAATAGAATTCGAAGAAGAATAAACAAAACAGCTTTTATTTTGTCCGATTCCAAGATTTTAAGATTCAATGATAGTTATGGAGGATGTTTATGTGGCCATTAGGACAGTATGATAGATTAGTTCATGAAATCAAACGTCGAGAAGATAATAGCATTCCAGTAACTTTTGGTTTATTAGTGGCAGACTTTAATCAACAGAGATGTAGAGATTATATCTTGAATTATATTGATAGATTCGACTATAAATCAGACAGATATATTAATTTTTATTTACCAGGATATTTAGAGGAAGACTTCCATGGTAATAATGAAAAAATAACTATAAAAAAGAAAAACTACTATTTCGGTAGAGAAGTATATCTTAAATTCCTGAATAAATTGGAAGATGATTTTATGATTGATTATCCATACAATCCAGTGCTTATTTTATTGGAATATGATAGGGGACATTTTAGCAAAACCAAACGAATAATAATTGAATTAGATTCGGATGGATCTGATATAAAGAAAGCAGGAGAACTGTTTGAAAAGATCTTTGAGATTGCAAAAAAAAGTGTTAGTATTCAGAATTTTTCGAAGTCATTACAGAAGAATTCATTAAAGCAAGGAATACTAGATAGAATTATCGAAGGTATTGACAATAGCTATTTAACAGCAATTTATACTCAAACAAAAGAAGTAAGAAAATATAAATTGAATAAATAGGATTAAAATACAATGAATCCAATAATGGATTGAGGGTGTACACAATGCTGGGAAGTAACTACGCATAACATAATATTCAAGCTGCGGCTCCTGACAAAGCCTTGGTCTGCTGGATGGATTTCGAAGGAGAATTTCAGCAGACAACCCCTTTGGGTTTCATGAATACAGAAACGTTATACGAAAGATCATTAGAGTGAAATTTATGATGGAGGTTATTTAAATGAAGATGGTTATAATCTTTGGCCCCCAAGCAGTGGGGAAGATGACAGTAGGGCAATGTTTAGAAGCAACAACAGATTTAAAACTATTTCATAATCACATGTCTATTGATTTTGTGTCTCTATTTTTTGATTACGGCACACCTGCCGGAAAGCGTCTGGTTAGTCTAATCAGGCAAGAGATTTTTGAAGAAGTGTCCAAAAGTGAACTGGAAGGACTCATATTTACGTTTGTATGGGCATTTGATCTTCAAAGTGATTGGAACTACATTGAGCAGGTTTCAAACCTATTTGAATCGAGAGGAGGAACCGTGTACTTGGTTGAACTAGAGGCCGACTTGGAAGAACGAAAAAAACGAAATACGACTGAGAATAGATTGATACATAAACCAACTAAACGAAATGTGGAGTGGTCGGAGGCTGAGTTGATTGAAACTCATGAAAAACATAGGTTGAATTCATTACCCGGAGAGATTACTAAACAAAATTATATAAGGATTAACAACAGTGGGTTGGAAGCAAATCAGGTAGCTGAAATGATAAAAGAAAGATTTAAGTTTTAAGGTAGAGAGTCTATCAAAGAAAAATGATCCTTCGTATAACATAATATTCATGCTACGGCTCCCAAGGGAGCCTTGGTCTGCGGATGGATTTCAGGGAGGAATTCCAGCAGACACACCCAGCATATGCTGGGCATCACGAATACAGGAACGTTATAGGAAATCAGCGAGTTTGAATAAAAGATGGAGGAATATTTATGAATTCATGGGCAACTCAATATGCTGCTACAATCAGCCTTGTTAATACTTTAGGGATGATTATATTAACAGCTGTATATGTTTTCTTTACAATTAAAATTCAAAGGGCAAATATGAAAGTAGTTGAACAAAATGAAATAGTCAGAAAAGAAAATAATATGCCAGTCATTATTGTTTATTTTGAGATGACTATTTTCAATATGCTAGATCTGCACATTAAGAACATCGGGAAAAGTCCTGCTAAAAATATACTAGTAAAATTAGAATCCCTCAATGACACAAGTAAAGTTAAGTACTTAGATAAGGCTGCATTTATTGATAAAGAAATAGCGTTATTGGCTCCTGAGCAGTATTTAAGATCATCTGTTGGATCATTAATTGAGTTGAAAAATGAAAATGGCGATTATCCAAAATATAGAGTAAGCATTATATATAAAGATTTGGAAAACAATGAATATGAGCAACATTATATAATTGATGCAAATATGTATAAAGGAACAACACAAGCTGTTGTTAAAAACCTACATGATTTAACAAAAGAAGTTGAAAAAATTGAGTCGCATATTGAAAAGATGACTAGATTATAATTAATGAGGTTTTGAATGCAAATTCAAGAAGGTGCTGACATCCTATAACATTATATTCACGCATCGGGCATATGCCCTCGGTCCGGTAGAGGAATTTCGGGAAAGCAGAGGTAGCCGGACACACCCAGCATTCGCTGGGCGTCGTGAATACGGGAACGTTATCGGAAATTAATGCAAATCTGAAATGCTCAAATATAAATATCTACTAAGAGAAGGTGCCTTCATGGACAAGAATTCATTAAATAGAAGAAGCATTATTGTTGACGGGGAAAATGGTGTCGGCAGCTCGGAAGACTTAAAAAAGAATGTTGTTCATAAAACAAACAGCCTTTATTGGGATACCAAAGGCAATGACTTCTTAAAAGCAATCGTGCTCCCTTATTATGGAGCATTTATCTCAGAAGAAAAGTGCCAGCTCTTTGGTGATATCTCAGGAAAAAAACTGCTGGAGATCGGCTGCGGAAATGGTCAATCCTTGCAATATCAAGGGGAACGAAACGCATCTGAACTATGGGCTGTGGATATTTCAGAAAAACAAATTGAAAAGGCAGCGAAACATTTGAAGTCATGTGGAATAGCAGCAAAATTGATATGTTCTCCCATGGAAGAAGAATGCGGCATCCCGACGGGTTATTTTGACTATGTTTATTCAATTTATGCCATAGGTTGGACCACCGATCTTGAGGGCACCTTTCGACGAATATCTTCTTACCTTAAAAAAGACGGGCTATTTATTTTCAGTTGGTCTCACCCTATACACAGATGGGTTACTACAGAAAATGATAGGTTTGTAATTAATAAGAGTTACTTTAATGAAGGTTGGTATCCGGTAGCAGTTGATGAAGGTGAGCTATTGTTAGCGGACCGTATGCTGTCAACTTATGTAAACGCGCTTGCAAAAGCTGGGTTTGTAATTGAGCTAATGATTGAGGAATCTGATTATGAGTTTATGCAATTGCGGGATGATAACAGCGATATGGCAAAGAGAGCAAAAATGCTTCCAGTAACTTTTGTGATAAAGGCAAGAAAACTATAAGATATAAAAACAAAAGCGAAACTGACTCCAAGATTTTTAGAGGTTCGAGGAAGGTATTGACATCCGATAACAAAACATTCACGCTGCGGGTCGCTGTCGCGCCCCTTGGTCCGCCCGAGGATTTTCAGGGAAGATTAACAGGCGGACAACCCTGCACTGCCTAACCGCATCGCGGCCGCTCCCGTTGGTCGCTTAAGGCAGTGAGGGTTCGTGAATGCCTGAACGTTATAGGAAATAGACCAGAGAGGAAAATATGGGTAATTATTTTTAAAGTTTCGAATCATTCTCTACCAGAGGTTGATTTAACTGATGCAAAGCAAATGAAGTATGGGATTATAAAAAAACAAGAAATGAAAGGAAGATTAACTATGTTTTAGAACTACTAGAGGATCAACATGATGAGTAGGTCATTTTAATCATAGAATTTATAAAAATGCATTATCTTAGAATAACGAGTTGTATCAAATCACCATATAGTTTAGAAGAATACATATAGAAACATCATAATTAGAAGTTTGCTTACACGCTCTAGTAATAATATAAGTAGATTAATCTACTTATATTAGGAGATTAATCTACTTGTTTAATTTTTGATTGAAGTGAAATTTAAATATTAAATCATCTATTCTTAATTGAGTTTATAATTTCTAGAATTTCTAAGTAATCTTTTGATTCTTGTTTTATCCACTTTGTTAAAAAATACTCATAAGTTTTAATTTGATCTGAGGAAGTTCTGGATCCGAACATGCACTCTGCTATTAGATTAAATTTATCTTTTGTGTTGTTTTTTTTCATCAGTTCATCATAAAGACCACGACTTTCAGCTTCTCTCTTTGCTATTTCTTCATCCCAAATAATATCTTCAGGAATAAGTTTAGGCAGAAAGAAAACATTATTATAATGGAAATCAATGTACTCTTTATATTGTTTTATTTTCTTTTCTTCACTAAAATTACTATCCTGTTGAAATTTTATATTTTCGCCTACTATCTTAAAAATTTTGTTCGCTAGATCCACTGAATTTTCTTCTCTTTGTGTCAAGTCAGCTAAATTAAATTTGTCTTTCCTTTGATCTCCATCAAATATAATAAATTTATTTTTATCTTTAGTTTTAGCATAAACAACCATGTTTTCTTGCTTGATGCTGCTTTCTCCGCCAGGTGAGTAGCTGACTTCAAATAGCTCAGTATTAAGACTTTTAAGTAAAACACTTTCTACGACCATTTTGGCAAGTTGATCTTCTACTATAATTACTTTTTTTTGAATGTTAGAATGTCCAATAAAAACAAAGGCATTTTGCGGATGTACATTTTCGTGCACAGAAATTTTACCAGTTGCATGATTTTCATAAAAAACATTTATAGCCCGACTAGGTACTGACTCTAACATATCAGGCGAATGAGTTGAGATTACGACCTGAAGTTTTTTCTTCTTGATCTGTTGAAGTATAAATTGAATTAACTTTTTTTGAGCTAAGGGGTGTAAAGAGGTTTCTGGCTCATCCAGTAGCACCAAGCTATTATTTTCAACATTTATTAAGTCGTTCACCAATTTAACTACTGCTATTTCTCCGCTTCCGGCGAATGCCTCAGAATAACTGAGTTCCTCAGTTATATACCTTATTGCAAACCCTTTTTCAGTATCAGAATCATATAAGTCATGTTCTAATATTTTAGCTTCAACGTACTTTTTACCTAAAATATCACTGATCGCTATCAATGCTTCTTCACTTATTGTTATTGGACGATCTACTTTACGTTTGTAATAGGTTTGTTCAATATTTTTTTCAAATGCCCTTTTTAATTTTATTGAACGTTCTCTAATTACGTCTTGTTTAGTTTTTAACTGATCAGGTCTTTTTCCAAAATAAAAATACTTATCAAAAGCACTAAGTGAATATCTAAAATCCATGTAGTAAACTTTTCTGTTTTGTAAATTCCATCGAGTCTTAGAGGCTTCTCTGGGGTCTACATCGTCTTCGTTAAATTCCATTTGGAATCGTTTTATTGGTCGTGATGGCTCCCAATATTCAGGTATAACTTTTCCGTTTTTGTCAGTCCTGTGAATCCTGGTTTTTATAATTTCTGCTTTAGTTTTTGTGTATTCTGTAGTGAATCCACAAATAAAACAATGACGATTACCGTTTAAATCATTAATAGGATCTAAAGATGTGTTAAACCAAAAATCACCTATACTACTGTTCTCGGGAGAACCATATAAAGCCTGTAGAATAGAACTTTTTCCACTTCCATTTGTTCCAGTCAAGAATACAATCGGAAAATTAAAATTCACTTTCAAGCCAGGTTCAAAATTTTTGAAAGAAGGGAACCTTATGTAGTCAATATGTTTTGGGAATATTTTGCGTTTGGAATCTGTATCAAACATATTCTCAAGGTCTTTAATTTCTTTTTCTATCTGCGTAATCATTTATTATCGCTTCTCCTATACGTTTTGCAAATTCAGGTGGAACAGCATTTCCTATCATTTGCGCCATTTTGTGAATGCTAGAATCATGAAAAACATAATTTTTCGGGAATGTTTGTAAAGAAGCACCTTCTCTTAAAGAAATGGCACGATTTTCTTCGGGATGTGCAAAACGACCATTTGACACACTTAAAAAACGAGTTGTTATGGTTGGAGCTGGTTTATCCCAGCTCATTCTACTATAACTATCTGAAAAACCTGTTCCATTAAAAAAAGCACGGTTTTTTATGGATTTCGTTAAATTACTAGGAGTTTCACTTATAACTTTTAAATTTTCAGCACTTAATTGTGCAACGGTATGTTGAAAATCACTATCATCTCTATGACCTGCAGAAACTGGAGCAAATCCATTGGCTTGTCCAATTACATCTTTAACTATTAAATATTGTAAGGATTTTTCTGGGGTAATCTTATTTTTAGTAATACGTGTTGCAATTAAAGAAAACCTCTTGCGAGTTTGTGGAACTCCATATTCGTTTAGGTTGAAAATGCCATACTCTACTGTATAACCTAAGTGTTCTAATTCCTGGATAAAAGCATCTAAACCACTTTCTTTCGCTTTTTTCATGAGTCCAGGAACATTTTCTACCACAACATAGCCAGGGGTATAAAATAAAACAAATCTTTTAAATTCATTTAACAAATCTTTAGATTGAGTGGCCTTTTCTTTGTTAGTATTTATAATAGACCAATACTGACAGGGGCTACATCCAACGAAAATCATATTATCATCATTAACTTTTATATCAATATATTTAGCTAACTCTAATTCATTTAATGTGGTAACATCTTGTTGTATAAATAATGAATCTGGATTATTAAATTCATAAGTTTTTTTTACTTTAGAATCAATATCTATTCCAGCTATAACTTGAATTCCAGACATTTTTAATCCGCAAGTCATACCGCCGCCTGAACAAAAAAAATCTACTGCATAAAGTTGCCTTTTTTTCATTGTGATCACCTAATGCCTTGATTAGTTTTAATCTATTATCTCATTTAATATACTATTACTCAATCTGAAAATAGAAACATATATTTTGGTGTGTATGCAAACCTTTAAACCGAATCTGAATCGAAATTAAACCAAAAGGCCTTGAACATGCTCACTGTCTTGACGAAACAAGTTGATAGGAATTGGTTTTTTTTCAATTTTATTGAAAAAGTATTCGACTAGGAAACGTTCTTTTTACATGTTACGGTCGTAAGCGTGCTGAACACGTTGGTTTTTCTAACTGGGAATCACGGCGACCGTTGAATCGTATCGTCGTTTCATGCTTCTAATTCAACAAATTTAACGGCATTCTTGGATTTTGCGAACACGCATTAGTTAATTCAGAGAAGATGTCTACATCCTATAACATAATATTCAAGCAGCGGCTCCTTTGGAGCCTTGGTCTGCTGGAGGAATTTCGGAGAAGTATATCAGCAGACAATCCCTTCCGGGTTCATGAATACAGGAACGTTATGTGTAATTATTGAAAAGATCATGGAGGGGAAATCTATGAAAAAGAAAGAATATAAAGATAGATTAATTGAATTACTTAATGAAGGAATTGAAGAACTAACAACAGACCAAGTAATCCACAAAACGAAATTATTGATTTTTGAATATGAGAAAAAGCAAGCGTATAGTACAGAAAATAAGGGGAGACCTTGGACAGATGAAGAGTTAAGAGTAGTATTATCATTTGCACCAACTAAAGAAAACATACTAAAGTTGGCCAAAGGATTTAAACGTAGCTACGGGAGCATTGAACAAATTTTTAGATGGGCTGTAACCACAGATGAAGAGATTATAAATAAGGGAAGAGAAGATGATAGTTTTATAAAACAGATTAGAAGATTGTATAAAGAGATGGGTTGGAAGGCGTAAATTAGAATGTCAATCAATGGAGCGATAACTACACATAACATAATATTCAAGCTGCGGCTCCGTTGGAGCCTAGGTCTGTGAGAAGGAGTTCAGGGAAGCATTTCAGCAGACACCCCCTAACAGGTTCATAAATACAAGAACGTTATAGGAAATACTTGATAAAAGGAGAAAGCAAAATGTTTTAGAAATATCTGCGGATGAAAGGGTATTAAAGATAGATGATTCACCGAAAATGGCTTATGAATCCAAAGGAACATTCTATGAGTTTCCACATTCAGAATTTAATGAAGAGTACCCACAAATTTATCAAACAAACCTCTGTTGTAGTTTCAATGGAACAAATGGATATGGAATGTACATTGACGCAAGAGGTAGGAATCAATGAAAAGAGAAAATGGGAGATTCTTGGTTTTGTTGGCTTGATACGTTAGACGATGATTATGCAGTAATTAGTAAAAGAGCTGATAGAATTGTAAATGAAGATATATATATAGAAGCTTTCGAATACGGGAGTTTATGTTCATACACGGACATTTACAAATTGCAATTGTATATTTGCAGAAAAATTAAAAGCTGGGCAAGCGGTTTACATGTCGCATTAGTCCGGCTGAAATGTCGCAAAAGTACATGGTAACGCGATGTGGAGATATATTATACTCGCCTTATATTTCGATAATGAAAATCATTATCATACATAAGGAGGATTCACCATGAATAAAGGAACAAAGGGGCAAGCTGCCGGAAGCATGGCACATGGTGACCATAAATCACGATTTTTAATGGGCTGGATGCTGGCCCTTGTTCTTGTACTGACGGCTTGCGGTGCCGGAGCAGGTACAAATGGCGGCAATGAGTCTGCTACAACTCCAACGAACACGCCTTCGAATGGAGCGTCTCAGACTGCCGGAGCCTTCCCGGTTACGATCTCGCATATGAAGGGTCAGTATACGCTTAACGAGAAACCAAAGAAAATTGCTGTGCTTGATGTCAAATTTCTGGATCAATTGCTAGCCGTTGGCGAGCAGCCGGCAGGCAGTGTTATCGCTGAAGGCAATAGCACATTTCCAGAATATTTAGGGGATAAGCCGGGTGACGTACGGGTTTTAGGTACACGGGACAAGCCCAACCTGGAAGCGATTGTAGCATTGGACCCGGATCTTATTTTAATGACTGATTTTCAAGAGAAAGAGTATGAGAATGTAAGCAAAATAGCACCCACAATCGTACTTGACTTCTACGAGGATTGGCGAGATACGTTAGCTACAGTGGCTGCGATCACAGGTAAGCAGGCAGAGGCAGAAACTGTGCGTAAGGCTTATGAGGACAAAATTGCAGGACTGAAGGAGAAGCTGTCGGAGAAGTTGGGAGAGGAAACGGTAGCACTTATTCGTCCGAGAAAAGAAGGCATTCGTGTTCATGGTCTTGAGCATCGAACAGGCGGCATTCTGTATGAGGATTTGGGCTTAAAAATGCCTGCATTAGTCCAGAAGATCAAAGATGATACCTCCGTTGAAATCTCGATGGAGAAAGTTCCTGAGATTGGAGCAGATCATTATTTTGTTCTGTCTGATGAGTTGTTTGCGGCAGAGGCAGAGGCTTTGGATAGCAGTTCAGTATGGAAATCCCTTGATGCAGTCAAAAATAACCGTGCATATGATGTTAATTCTACACTTTGGATCGCTTATTATGGCCCACTTGCAATTAATATTATTGTAGATCAGGCATCGGAAGCACTGTTGGGATCGAATTAAAATGGACCATTATCTATCGACTGACTTATGGCAGCAAACGGCGGATGAACACTCGATTCGGCTTGGTGAGCCGTCTGAAGATAATGTCCGTATTATTGCTTTGAGTCAACTACATGAAGAAGCTGCATGCCGAGAGTATTTAAGCTGGCTTCAAGAGTATATTGGTGCGCCTGACATGAGAGTAGCTGCTTCGATGTTAGCTAAGCGAATCGGCTACCTGTGGATTGCTCCGTTGCTGACCGCGATGACCGTTCATCATCAGCATGTTTCTTTTCGGCTAGACAACAGCTTTCTCTATCATCCGACGCTCACAGCTAACGAGGGGGGGACGCATTTTCCTTTTCTAGCTATGAACGGGCTTCGGGCAGAAGCACTAACTGGAGACAGGGAAGTGTGGCGGGAAAAGGTGGTAAAGGAGATGTTTGCGTTACACCTTACACCGCTGTTAAAGACGCTTGCTGCGATTGCTCCTCTTTCGATGAGTATCCTTTGGGAGAATATCATGATACGCATTGTCCCATTATATACTCCTGAAGTAGACAATGCTGAGCAAGGAAGTCAGCACATCCAGGCAGATTTTTCATATCTGACGCAAGGAGCGCCCGGGCATTTGTTCGGTGTAAAAAGAAATCCGTTCACCCGGTTCACAAAAAATAAGGACAGCATTCCAGCCGTGAAAAGCAAGCGTACCACCTGTTGTTTTTATTACCAGATGTCAGGGGAATATTGCAGAAAATGTCCGAAAATTGACAATGAGAATAAATCTCAATTAAAATGACAACAGCAACAATTTTACTTTGCTAACAGGCCTGGTTGTAGTTAATTGGTTAAGTCCAGTCATGAGAGTCACTCTAGCAAAGGATGCTATTGTCAGGAGATGAGAGAAATGCCGCTACAAGAACAGACAAGTCTATGGAGTGATACAACGATCAAGATGCTTGACGAGTATAGCGGTACTTTGCAGACAGGCAGTGTTCTTCGCGAAACGGAATTAACCTCGAATGTGTTGTTGCTGGGATACGGAGGGGAAGGAGAGCTTGCAATGAATGGTGAGGTTTGCCACATTGGAGCTTTTTTTGCTGGTCATGTTGTTAAGGGGACATCCTTAACGCTGACGGCCAGATCAGACGACATTTATTATATCGTGATCATGTACAAGGCTTCTTCTATGGAGGGAGCCTCTCTTGTTTTGCCTTCATATCGAAAACATCCGTTGCGCACTTCATTTGTGCAAAATTCGGTAACCCAAGCAGAATGGATCGAGAATGCAGAAAAAATCGTTGCCAAATGGCGTCGTGGCGAAGGGATGGAACGTTTTCATGCCAATGCGTTGCTTCAGGGTATGATCTACGAACTGATCATGGATTACGAACGTGGTCAGGGAGGAGAAGCGTCTGACATGGTGGATGTTGTCGCTTCATATATAGCGTCGCATTATCGCCAGAATCTGGAGCTTAAAGAGCTGGCAGCCCTTGCTGGATGCAGCTTAAGACAGCTGCAGCGACGATTTAAACAAGAGAAGCAGCTCGGACTGACTGAGTATGTCATTCAGTTGCGCATGGAGAGTGCATCGCGGATGCTGCGTCACACGGATGCTCCCATCGGTGAAATTGCTGACAGAATGGGCTATCGCGACATGTATTATTTCAGTAGGGCGTTTAAGAAATATTATGGCATCCCTCCGCTGCGTTATAGGCTTGATGCCGCTTCGAAAACAGATATAGACTATGCTCATTCCTTGCAGCGGAACCGCACAGCTTCTTCATATGAGTCGGCCCAAGGCTCGGTGATATGCCATATGCGAGGGGAATACTATGTTATCGGATCTCCGAAGCGTATCGCTGTACTCGATGTGCAATATGCCGATCATTTGCTTGCGCTGGGGCTCTCTCCAGCAGGTAGTGTAGGACTAGGCAATGCAGTGTTACATTTCCCTCAAACGATCAGGGCAGGACTTCAGAATACTGAATTACTCGGAACATATGAGTACCCCGACCTGCTTGCAGTGGAACGACTGTCTCCGGATCTAATTATTTGCACCGAGGTACATGAGTCGCACTATGAACAGTTAAGCCGGATCTCTCCAGTTCTCATGTTTAAGCGCAATGAAAACTGGCAGACTATTCTGACTCTGTTCGGTGAACTGACAGGCAAACGAGAAGAGGCAAAGCGTATTATAGCGGATTATCACCGACGAACCACATTGCTGTCCGAAGAACTTGCTCCCGTTCTGGCAGGCAAGAGCGTGGCACTGATCCGTCCGCTGGATTCTCTGGTTCGCGTGCATTCTGCCTCTCATCGTACAGGGGCTGTGCTGTACCATGATCTAGGTCTGCCTGTTCCGTTATTTGTGGCAGATACCTCCGACACGGCCTATCACATCTCAGTTGACAGACTACCAGCTGTACATGCTAGCCATTACTTCTTGCTTAGCCATGAACTCATGCAGGAGGGAATATCCGCGACAGAGCAACGTGTCTGGGGAATGCTTGATACCGTTGAGCGCCAGCACATACACTCGGTCGATGCCGCGACATGGATCGGCTGTTATGGACCCACAGGCATCAATGGCATTGTGGATCAGATCGCTCAGGCTTTGTTGGCTTGATGGGAGAAGAAGTTGCTACTTGTGCTCATAGAGATTTTAACAGGAACTAAAGACAGTTCATCTTTGCCTTATGTCATAGAGGGAAAGTTGAACTGTTTTTTTATGGCCAATCCATCAGATAACATCATATCCACGCATCGGAGCCTGGCGGTTCCTCGGTCCGGCAAAGAGGATTGCCAGGGAGTGGGGGCAGGCGGACACATACGCACGGCGGCCGCTCATTTCGTTCGCATAAGTCAGAGGAACATCGTGAACACAGAAACGTTATATGCTAGAAATGATGGACAACAAATAGAATAAAAGAAAAATGCAAGAAAATAGATGAGAACACTTGTTTGTAGACGTGAACACAGGTAAAATATAGATACAATTGACTCTTGGGTGGGTATGGTTTTCCTTCGAAAAGTGAGACCATGGAAGTAAAAGATGCGGTGACTCTAATGTTACTATTTTGGACATCTATTCTTGCATTTTTAACATGCATCAATAACAACAAGAGAAGGTAAAAAATCACCTAAAGGTTAAGAGCCGAAGGTGGGTTTTTATTACCTGAGACTTAGAAGGGAATAAACCCTCCAAGCCAATTGTACTGACTAGATGTTGACCATACTTGGTCTTTCATTAAGGGTGTACTAACAGATGAAAAAAAATGAATCAAAGAAAAAATTAGATAAGTGAAGTGAAAAGCAAGTTAGTAAGCAAACTCATAGGTGAAATACCATGCAACAATTTTAAAAATCTATTAAAACAAAAACCAGAAAATGAGGGATATGCCCAATGACATTACAGGACCTATTTAATGAAAAACCAACTCAATTGTGGAACAAAAGAATGGTTGAATACGGAGATGACCTTTTTACGGAAGAGAGATTATTAATGTCTAATAAAGTCCTGGATAACTATCTAAACCAATTAATATTATTACAAGAAACTAAACATCCTGAAAGTATTATGAAGGCTGTAGAAGAAATTGTAATTTCTTTTAATGAATTGAATGATGCGAACGATTATTTTATTGAAACGATGGAGCGTGAAGAATTGGCTGAATTTATAGACAAGGCAGCAAGACTAGCTGGATTAGAAATTGAGGAAGATCAAGATATTACAGAAGAATGGAGAGAATGGTGATGGTGATTAAACAGAATTTCTAAGTAGATTCAATGAATTCATGGTACCTTTGTATAACATCACATCCAAGCATCGTCGCATTCGCTGGGATTGTGAATGTAGAATCGTTAGATGAAAGCCCCCGAATAAATAAAACCATCTAAAAAGGATGAAAAGAAAAAGTGATAAAATCTATTAGTATTGATGAATGGATTGGGACCACATTCAATGAAGAAATAGTTATGAATCCTACGTGGGCAGACACTTTAAGTTTTTTTAAAAAACTCGATGGAGATAAATTTACATTAGTTTTTTTTGAGGTATCAGATACAGATTCAGCATTGGTTGGAGGCGGACCGGAATATTTTATAGTGTCTATTACAATTGATGGTAATATATATACTCTTATGAACGATAAACAGGGAAACAGTGAAATTCTTCTGGTTGCTGGTGGTCAGTTAGGCAATTATTGCGATAACATTTGTATAGAATTAATTCCTATGCTTGAAGTAATAAAGTATTATTATGAAACTGGAAAACTACTCGAAACACATAAATGGAAACAAGAATAATAATTACTTTGAATGCAACTCGAAGAAGTGGGTTAACGTCATCTAACATCGCATTCAACGCCTCTGACCGGGACAAGCCCGGCCCTTGGCCTGGAAGAGGCATTTCGGAGGAGCGGATTCACCGGACACATTAGACCTGCTAATTCGGACGAGCATTCCCGATTGTCACCTTAAGCTGCTGAACTTCAGGAATACCCAAACGCTATGTGAAATCAACGAAATTATTTAAGAGGTAAACATGGTGTGACTGCTCGGCGCTTTTTCTTACTTCACGTGCAAGTTGCAATAAAATGAACATGAAGTAGACGGAACTGAGTGTTTACTTCATGTTCGCCTAAATTTTTGAGCATTGAATTATAGATGGATCAATGGATCTTTGGAGGTTCAGAATTCATCGTATCGTTAAGCTGGGTCACAAAAACACCTTCGTTCGGGCCAGGGTTATTTCGAAACATTTTCGCTTCTTCCACCAGAACTTCGTCTGTATCCGTGCCAAGTATCTTTATTGTTGCATCAATGAATGAATCAAGTGGCATCGCACGCGGTTCAACGTTGTTGCTTTGAACCCATGGGGGCACAATTTCTATTACTTTTACCGATGTGTCTTTAAGCATGTACCTTTGGGACAGCGTATAGGTATGAAGTGCTGCCTTCGTCGCGGAGTATACAGCAGTTGTCGCTAATGGTACAAATCCAAGTATCGAAGTCGTGTTGATGACAACCGCTTCTTCTTTGGCCTTCAAATGCTCGATGAATGCAGAAGTCAACCGAATGGGACCTAGCAAGTTTGTAGTGACAGTCGAAATCAAAACATCCTCATCGATCACGCCCGCCGCGTCATCGGACTGTATGATGCCGGCGTTGTTAATCAAGACATTAACATCCGGGTATTCTTCGATTAACTGCTTGGCGGTCGCCTTTATGCTGGCAGGATCTTGTACATTCAATTCCACTGCGGACATGCCGGGATTCGCTTTGATCGTCTCCTCCAGACGCTCTTTACGTCGACCGGAGATAATAACTTTATTTCCAAGATTGTGGAGAGCTTCTGCTAACGCACGTCCAATTCCCGAACCGCCGCCTGTAATAAAAATCGTGTTTCCTGTAAGTTTCAATTTTTAAACCCTCCTAATTCAATGTAAATTAAATTATCCAAACATTGTAAAACAATAGCTTTCATGAGTATGGCTCCTCTAAAATTGAACATATGTTGAATCATCAACATAAATTTTATAAAGTGAATGTATCAGAGCGGTATATGGGGTTCAATGGTTAAAACAAGCGTGGTTGTTGATTTTTCAACAGAGGACTTCGAAGTGTTCATTTTTTCGGATGGTACAAAGGGGAGAAGGATATGGACAGGCGTATTCAAAAATCGAGGCAAGCCATTATTGATGCTTTTATGAGGCTGATGTCAGAAAAGGAATTCGAGAGAATTACGATCAGTCAAATTGCGGAGGAAGCGAATGTCAATCGTGGAACGGTTTATTTGCATTTCGCTGACAAGTACGATCTGCGCGATCAATGCATGGAAGCTCAAATTAACGAGTTACTACGCAATTGTATGTCTGAAGATAACTTCTTTCATGTCCCTTCCAAAACCGCACTACTGCGCACGTTTGAATATTTGGAGCAGCATGCTTCATTCTACTCTAGAATGCTGACGAACAAGGGAAGTACGGTTTTTCGAAACCAAATGGAGACAATGTTTCGGCAAAGTCTGAGCGAGCATCTGGATTCGATCAACCTCGATCAGGATATGAACAGGGACATTACGGTGCAATTTTTAATTTCAGCGGCAGTGGGGGTATTGGAATGGTGGATTACCCGTTCGATGCCATATCCGGCATCGGTCATGGTTGAACAATTTTGGAATTTGCTGAACCGTGGTGTCGAGGGACACGAACGAACATCGTCCATTTGAGTCTCTAATTTAGAGGCTTTTTTGATGCTGGTGGAATAGTGGTTCAAATGATAGAAATAGAAATAAAGAAGAAGAGTCACTAAAAGCTCAGAAAAGTGAAAGAGATGCATATGAACTAATAATCAAACTACAAAACGAAAAAAGACCATATAAGAAAATTCGCTGATAAAAAAATTTGCAGATTGATTTTGAATGCATAGTGAAGAAGTTCGGTAACTTCTGATAATATAATATTCAAGCATCGAGTCCTCACGGAGCTTTAGCCTGTTGGGATGGAGGTCTAGGAGGCGTTTCATCAGACAACCCCGGAAAAAATAAAAAATGGAGGTATATTTGGTGCTGACACTAGAAAAAGCTAGAAAAAATGATGCACAAAAACTTGCTGAAATACAAAAGGCCAGTTTTGAGGATGAGTCAAAGCATTTTAAGAATAACGAAATCGTTGGGCCAATAGGATATGACTCCATAAGTTGGCAAGAAGAGATGATGCAAAATTGCGAATATTTCAAGGTGCTCTTTAATGGAGAAATAATCGGGGGAGCTATGATATTTGTAGAATGTAATCAAGTGCATAATCTAGGAAGAATCTTTATTGATCAAAATTTTAAAAATCAAGGAATCGGAACGAAGGTGATGGAGAAAATTGAAAGTAAATTTCCAGACAACACTGAATGGTGGCTGGATACTCCTAGCTGGAGTGTCAAGAATCATCACTTCTATTCAAAGTGTGGGTTTACTAAAGTTAGAGAAGAAGGTGACTTATACATTTTTAAAAAGACTTTATAAACTTATGTAATGTACAAACGTTATGAGACATCAGTGCTAAGTGTTACCAAGAAGATATTCAATGAGAAGAGTGAAAGGGAGGATTTACAATGAAGATTGATTTTGCGATTGAATCAGATTATGAGTATATCTCGTTAAGAGACAAGCACATACATAAGACACTGATAAGACCAAAAATAAAAGAAAATGAAATTCTAATAATTAGAGAATCCAATGAAGAAATAGGTTGGATGAGATATGGATTTTTTTGGGACAACACACCATTTATGAATATGATATGGATAGATGAGGAGTATAGAGGAACAGGTATTGGTAAAAAAGTTGTCCACTATTGGGAAGAATTAATGAAACAAAAAGGATTTGAAATGGTCATGACCTCAACACAGTCGAATGAAGAAGCTCAACATTTTTATAGAAAGCTTGGATATAAAGATGCTGGATGTTTAATGCTTGAGAACGAACCACTGGAAATAATACTGACAAAGAAGTTGAACCAAAATTAACGTTGAGTAAATCAAGGCAGGTACTGACATCTGACAACATAATATTCAAGCTGCGTCCACAATGGAGCCTAGGTCTGGGAGTTGAATTTCGAAGAGGGATTTCAGCGGACAACCCCTGACGGGGCTCATGAATACAGAGACGTTATCTGAAATACGATTAAATGATTAATTTATTTATAGGAGGCAAGGGCAATGAAGCGACTAAATCTAAGTACAATAATTAGTTCCTTCATATTAGGTTTATCAATTATTATTAGTGGCTTTTTATTAGTCACACTGGAGATAAAGAGCTGAATAAAGACGGAACAATTCAAAAAGAATATAAACCACTAATGACAATCAAAGAAACAGCTGAATACTTGAATATAACTGAACCCCAAGTAAGAATAATCATATCTAGTGAGGAAACTATATTAAAGACCACTGGTTCATATTCTGGCAAGATGTTTCCCATTATTAGAATTGGAACTGATATTTATATAAGTACAGATGGGTTAAAAGAATGGTTAAAGGAGTCAACAACACAGAGAACACAATATTAGAGAGAGCATTCGGAGAAAATCATACATCAGATAACAATATATTACGCTGCGTCGCTGACGTTTCTTGGTCTTCTCGAGGCTTTCGTAGAGCGGATCCAGGCAGCCAACCCTGCACTGCCTAACCACATCGCGGCCGGGATTGACGTCCCTTAAGGCAGTGAGGATTCGGAATACAAGAACGTTATCTGCAATTCTCAAAGCCTAAAAGGTATAATAGGAGGAGAGTATCTTGACCACAACTTTCACTAAGATAACTGGAGTTGGTTTTATTATTTTATCAGTATTAAGACTAACCCCTTTTATGAATGCTACTGGAAAATGGTTGTTATATATCTCAATTGCAGCGTTCTTTCTTATAATATATGACTTGCTGGAATTTATTGTTGAAGGCATATGGATAAAGAAAGGATTCATGCTAAGTAAATTTCTATTCAGTTTACGTTCTATATTTCTTGGGTGTGCGGTGATGGCTATAATCGTTTTGCCTAATATAAAGATCAATATTTCTGTCAAAGAAGTTAATACTTTTAGTGACGCCTTTACACTAATTAGCTTAGGTATAGCAATAACACTAATTGGGTTTAAAACCGAAAAAGCACAATCCATTTTGGATAATAGGAGAAGGACAATAGATAATGAGGTCAGAGAATTTCTTAATACAATTGAAGGGAAAAATATAATCAATGAACACATAGAAAAACTAAGAATAGAAAATACACAACAGATTAATAAATTGAATGCTGATTCTAAGTAGTAGCAACAGCAGAGTAACATAATATTCAAATTGAGCCCCTTCGGAGCCTCAATCTGCAAGAGGGATTCCAGCAGACAACCCCTGACGGGTTCTTGAATACAGAAACGTTATGAGAAATTATTAATAAGTCAAAACAAATAGAAGTTACACTACATTTTATGAGGTGACAAACATTGAATACAAAGGATGAAGAGTACGTTACATTAGAGCATTTTTTCGCAATGTTTTATAGCAATTATGATTCAGATATAAAAATGTTGAAAGAATATACAGAGCTCTATAAACAAATGGAATCAGGTGAAGTCATTAATGAATTAATTGACCAACTGAATGATTTTGAGTTATGTGTCGAGAGTGGGATATTTAAAGACATATTAGACCATTATGGAAACAAAATGAAGGTTGAAGATTTTAGAAAGAATATCAAAGGGCTTTTAGAAGATTTGAGTAGATAATGTGTAGGTAACTCAATGTAAATTCTCATAACAAAATATTATTGCTGCAAGCCTGACGGCCTTGGTCTGCAAGAGGCATTCCGGGGAGGTTTGATCAGGCAGACAAAGACAACCTCTTGAGGGGTTCATGATTTCAGGAACGTTAAGCGAAGTCATTGCTGGGTATAGAGAGGGAAAAGCATGCATATCAAAGGAGTAATTCTTGAGGGATTTTCTAATGCTGGTAAGACATCGGTATTGAGGGCTATTAAGCAGTACCAATCACAGGATGAATCGACAGAGAGAAGTGTAGTTATTCTTGGTGAACATTACACACAAATATTGAATAACAAGCATGGGAAGTTTTTAAGTTTATCTCAAGAAGAGCATTTAACCTTACTGAAGGAAAGAACAGAAATGTTAACAAAGCTCAATGAATGGGCTGTACAGTTAGGGCCTGCATCAAGAAGGGCCAGAGGATTATTTTACGTTTTAGAAAGATTCCACCTTAATCACAGGGTAGCTTTCTCCAACTCAGACCACATTGAAGTCATGACAATTGAAGAAAAACTCGTATCTCTAGGTGCAGAGTGCATATTGCTAACAATTTCTCCTGAAATGGCTGAAGAAAGAATTATAAGCAGAAATCCAAGTGAATGGATAAACAAGCCTGAAGCAGTAAAAATGTCAGTAAACGAATTATTGGAAACACAAAATATGTTAAGAGAACAAGCCAAACAATCGAAAGTGCCTACAAGAGAAATCAATACAGATGATAAAGACTGGAACAGATGTGTCAGAATAATCATGGAAGGCAATGACATTGCTTAACATCATATTCAAGCAGCAGCTACTGACGGAGCCTTGGTCTGATAGGTCGATTTCGAAGAGGAATTTCAGCAGACACCCCCTTTGGGGTTCATGAATACAGGAACGTTATGCGAAATCTCAGTAAATTAAATACGGTATGGAAGTGAATTGATGGAGGGACCAATCATAACTTGTATAAGTATAGGCGTTTATGGTCATGCACTTACACGAGGCAATAAATACATCGTAAAAAAAGAAGATAGGGACAAGTATAGAATTATTGGAAACCATGGAAAAGCAGTTTGGATATCAAAAGCTCATTTTATTGAAGGAAATATAGAAGTGCCTTATTTAGAAAGATGGAAGTTTGATGATGATCCAAAGGAATTTGATTTGGTGGAGGTGACCCTTACTTTTTCGGATGGAAGTGAACGATGGAGTTTGGTGACAACCCCTCAAAAATTAGTAAATCACTTTAAAAAAGAAATGGAACCACCAGGATTTAATATTAAACATCTTATTATAACGAAAACAATGGACCACGATGATATTGAAAAAATATTAAAATATTTAGAGGCCAATGATGAATTAACAGAAGCAAGCCAAGCTTTGGAATGTTGATTTGGAGAGGATGGAGGAATTGCATAACATAATATTCAAGCTACGGCTCTTATGGAAAATATAGAAACGTTAGGTGAAACATTTGAGAATCTAGAAATGAGGTAACTTCAATGATGCAATACAGAATCCGACCAATAATAGAAGATGATGTGTTTTTTTTATGGGAGATGTTATATGAATCATTATTTGTCCCAGAAGGTCAAGAGCCATTCGATAAAGCGATAATAAAAGACCCTTATATATCAAAATATATTGAAGGTTGGGGAAGAGATGGGGATTTTGGATTTATAGCAATGAACCATGAGGGTGAACCCGTTGGATCAATAACAGTTCGATATTTTAACGAGGATAATAAGGGATTTGGATTTATTGATAATGATGTACCCGAACTAGGAATGGCTTTGTTAAAAGAATACAGGGGAAGAAAAATCGGAATGGCCTTAATGGATGAATTATTTAAAGAAGCTAGGAAGAGGAATATAAAAAAATTATCCCTCAGTGTTGATCCGAGCAATGCAGCGGCAATGAAACTCTACGAGAGATTCGGATTTAAAGAAGTTGGGAAAGTTGATTCATCAATCACGATGGTTGTCGATTTGAGAAGTTAAAATACAGTAGTAATATGGATTATTTTAAGGAACTCAAAAGATATCAAGGGTATCGCCTAACATCATATCCAAGCAGCGGCTCCTTACGGATTCTGAGTCTGCGAGGTGGATTTCGGAGAGGCATTTCAGCAGACAACCCTTCGGGTTTATGAATACAGAAACGTAATCTGAAATATGAATAAAAACAAAAAGGAGCCAAAACAATGAGTGAATTGACTTCAGGAAGCTTATCACTATTGAAATATAAAGAAGCAATTCTTGAGCATGATCCTATATACGCTGAGGATTTAAATGACAAATGGTTTGTTTTCGTAACCAAAGATACAGAAGAAAGTGAAGAAATTCCAGAAAGTCTATTTCAAATTTCAGAAAAAATCCCGGTGTTATATTTTTATAATTTTGAAGATCACTGTTGGGGATACCGTGTAGTTTACAATTCACAAGAGATAGCAAGTCTTCATATATCATATGTGTTATTAGATACTTCAATTATTAAGCTTGCAGAAGAAAGATATCCAGAGGAAGATCACATTGAATTTTTATATGTCGACCCTAGAGGGGACAAAATCAGAATTGAATTAATTGAAGAAGTTCTGAGATCTAATGAATACAATGAGAAAATAGCAAAACAGTTTACAAATTGCAATCTAAAAACATTTAGATTTTTTGAACTAGATAATGAGCGAATAAAACAATTAGACGATATTTTGAATAATAATTACTATACACAACTGGAATCTGAGCATCAGTTAGTAGAAGAGTTTAAAGAATTATTAAACATTGAGGAAATGAGCTGGATACGAGCAGATAGAATGAATGAAGATTAGAAGCTAATAGATAGTGAGGGCTTGTAGATATAAGAACGTTAGGTGAAATACGGAGTGTTAGGAGGTTTGCATGAATTATTATGAACTAATGAATGAAGTATTCTTTAAAGATGGAAGTCTAAGGGACATTTATATATTGGATACAGAGATCCAAGTATGGGCTTTGGTTTTTGATTATTTGGAAAGTAATGAAATTAATTATCGAGTGACTATAGATGGGGTAATAACTAGAATTAGGGATATTACTGAATTGTTAAGAATAAAAAAAGAAGCAAGTATTGGGATAACTATTGAATATAGTGAAATTGATATTTGTGGGCATTTTTATGAAGGAAGCGTAATTGAATTTGATATTTCACCAATACAGATAGACTCAGAGAAAAAAATAGATGTACTCATGAACTTCCTAAAAGATTTAAGTCGGAACCTAAACAAAACGATAATTATAACTCCAGAAATGACTATGGAAGAGGTATTAGTTCGAGTAGAGCCCTGAAGGGAAAATTGAATTATTTATGTGAGTATTTCAGTGCATTCCACCTAACATCGTAATTCACACTGTGGCCGCTTTCGCTTCCTTGGTCCACTAGATGCGACCCAAGAAGCGAATTCAGTGGACCGTCTGAGAACTTAACCACGTAGCGGATAGCTTCTACAGAGCCTTAAGGTTCGCATGTTCGTGAATACACAAACGTTAGCCGAAATAACGGTAATATTGAAAAGGAGAATATACATGAAATTTACTTATACACTAAGTAATATTGGTTGGGCAGATGTACATCTTCGAATTGAAAATTCGGAAATTTATATTTCTCCAAGCTATCTCTCTGAGCCATTAATTGACTTAGTAAGAGCAATTGAAGTGTTGTTGCCTGAATGTACACCTGCGGATGAAGTTAAAAGTATTGTTCACTTTGATTGGGATTCGGAACCAGCTATACATAACTGGAAAATTGTAAAGAAATCACAAGAAAAGGTGCAAGTTAATATAACTGTCTATGAAGATGGGATAAAGACACATCCAGGGAAATTAGAGTTCAGTGAAGAATGTAACTTTAATGAATTCATATCAGAGGTTGTACAATCAATGGAAGTATTACTAAAGGATCATGGAATTTTAGGATATAGAAAACAATGGTATGCTCAAGATTTTCCGATTAGTAGTTATCTTCAATTGAAATATTATCTTGAGAATAAGAGCAGCTTTCCAACTACAATTAGAAATCCAAATGATTGGATTGAAAAAATAGAAACTAATTTGAAAGACGAACTAGATATTTTAAAGAAATACATTTTGTAAGCATTTAGATTTTAGCTATTAGGAATTAGTTATTCAAAGAAGCGACGTAATTAGATATCACAGTATTCACGCTGCGAGCCTATCGCCCTTGGGTCGTCCAGAGGTATGAGCTGGGAAGGGGATCAGGCGATCAACCTTGCAAGGCTAAGTATTCGACTCGGTGCTGAAGCACCTTAATCCTTTCGGGGGCATGAATACAGAAACGTTAGCTGAAATCGCCAAATTAAATAACAAGGGGAATTTTTTATGTCTGAATATTACTGGGACAATAAAATTGATTATCTAAGAAATACCCGCTGGTTGTACTATAACGATGATTACTTGGAATTTCTTATACAAAAGGTTTGGAAGATAAATAAACCTGTAAAGATCATAGATTATGGATGCGGCTTTGGATATTTGGGACTAAAGCTTCTTCCATTGCTACCAAATGGATCAACATATACTGGCATTGACAAGGGCAGGGAATTAATAAAGCAAGCCAATAAAATATTTTCAAAACTCCTTTATGATGCTGAATTTAGTGTGTGATATTGAAAACGTTGAATTAGAAAAGGAGTATGACATAGCAGTCAGTCATGCTTTTTTATTACATATGCCTAATCCAAAGAGCATTCTACAGAAGATGATTGATTGTGTTCAGGATAACGGAATGGTTATCTGTTTTGAACCACATTGGATTGGTAATATGGCGAATTATTATCTAGATGGGATTGAACAAAGCAACGTCATTCGCTTAGGTATTCTACAGGAATTATATGAGAGAGATAACAAGCGTACGGGGAAAGACGGAAATATAGGCATACAATTACCGATCATGCTAAGCCAATTAGGCTTAAGAAATGTAGGATGTAGGGTTAGCGATAAGGTGAACTTTCTTGATCAAAACATGGATCTTGAAAGTAAAAATATGCTTTATAGTTCTTTGAAAGAAGAAGGCTTGGGTCAAGAACCTAATGATGCTTCAGAAGTGATCAATAATTTATTGTCTAGAGGATTAAACGAAACGGAAGCTCAAAAACAATATGAAGCAGAAGCAACATTTTCTAAAGAATTCAATGATGAATCTTGGTTAGTATATGCACCTAATATGAAGATTTCCTTTGGTACAGTACAGAGACTTTTAAAGTAGGATATATGCAAAAAACATTATGGAGGTTATATGGGCACAGATATTTGGTTTTTTGTAGAGAAAAGGTATTTCAGAGACGAATATGAACAGATTGATGGTGCTTGGAGAAAAATTAAAAAGAGTAAGCAAGAATTAAATGATACTGCTACTTGGGTAAGTGCAGATAAGTGGACCGTTAACCCTTATTACTATCTATATCCAGAACACAAGACTTCTAAATTGAAACCAAGTGATCCTTATGAATTTTACAGTGGGGATAGAAACTATGATTTATTTAGTATTCTATCGAATACTAGGAATGATCATAATCTAAAGTTTATATCTTTGCCAAGAGGTCTTCCGGTGGATATTTCCCCTGAATTGAGTGAGGTTGCATTCGAGGATAAAGATGATTTTTATGACCACAGTTGGCTATTATTGAAGGAGTTAATAAATTTTAAATGGGATGAAAATTATTATTGTGATCAATTTATGGAATACAGAAATATTATAAATACATGTTCGGGCTTCATCAATGAAACAATTCCAAAATTATTGAAATTAGGGAATGCTGAAGATGTAAGAGTGATTTTCTGGTTTGGTTAGTACAGAATATTCGTCTTATTTATCAGGTGAGTTATGTGGGATTAGAAGATGTTAGTAGCTCAAAAAAGATGTGCTGGATATCCTATACTTAATGTTCAACTGCGTCTCCTGACGGAGCCTAGGTCTGCGAGAAGGAGTCTCGAAAAAGGATTTTCAGCAGACAAACCCTTTGGGGTTTATGAGTACAGAAACGTTATCCTAAATAATTGAATTTTGAAAAAAGGAGTGTGATACCATGAATGAGAAGTCACGGTTACTAGAGGAGTTCAAAGAATGGATCGGTTTTGTTTCTGAGATTCGTGAAATGGATTGGCAAATAACGATTGCTGAAGGTAAATGGTCAGTTCAGGATATCGTAAGTCATATACTACTGTGGGATAAATACTTTTTTGAAGCAGCAATAAGTCCCATATTGAACAATAAACCTTTGACATTAACACATATGGATTTTGAACAATTTAATCAGAATGCTATTGAATATGGAAAAACAAAAACGAAAGAAGAATTAATTAAAATGACTATTCAGTACCGTAACATGATATTGGAGAGTATAGAGAGTTTTGAAGACGATAAGTTTACTAAAGAATATGCTAACGGGAAGTTTACTGTAATATCATATTTAAGAGATTTTATCTGGCATGATCAACATCATATAAGACAGATTGATGAGCTTAAAAGAAAAGCAATGTGATTAAATAGGCGGGTGAATAATATGGGAGATTATTGGAACAAAAGATTTACTGAAGAAGGAATGATTTGGGGTTGTGAACCAAGTCAAACTGTAACCCAAGCTATAGATTTGTTCAAAAAGAATAATGTACATGATATTTTGGTTCCTGGTGCTGGATATGGAAGAAATACGAAGGCGTTCTCTTCTTATTTTCAGGTTGATGGAATTGAGATATCTAGTTCAGCTATAGATCTAGCAAAAGAATGGGATTTAAAAACGAATTTTATTCAAGCATCGGTATTAGAGTTTAGTACAAACCAAAGGTATGATGGAATATATTGTTATGATTTATTGCATTTATTTTTGTTGGAAGACCGAAAAAAACTGATACAGAATTGCGTGAAGCATTTGAAGGAATTGGGAGTAATGTATTTCACATGTTTTTCTGATTGTGATTTTAATAATGGTGTGGGTAGGGAAATTGAAGAAGGAACATATGAATACAAGAAAGGGAAATATGCTCACTTCTTTACTGAAGAAGATTTAATAGAACATTTTAATGATTTGAATATATTAGAAACGGGTTCCATAAGAGAAACTCTGATATATGCAGAAAAACAACAGAAAAAATATGAATTAAGATATATATTTGTTCAAAAGATTGGATAGCTATTCTAAGAAGCAAGCACTTCTACTACATCGTTTTATTGCTTCGCTTATCTCAAGTGGATTTTTTGTGCTTTTGAACAAAGCAAATACACTGCCGTAAGCCTAATCGCTAGGACAGTGTATTTGTCTTTAGAACCTGTATATTCGTTGAAAACTTTTTATTCCTCTCCGGTCGCCACCGGATTCTCCTCATAACTGATCCAGTCGCTCCAGCTTCCTGGATATAAACGGACCTTACTAAATCCAGCTTCATTCAAGGCGAGTACATTGGGACAGGCGGATACGCCGGAACCGCAATACACGATAATTTCTGCGTTTGGATCAAGGTCGGCAAAGTGCTGCTGCAATTGTTCCGCATTTTTAAAGCTGCCTTTTTCGTCCAATACTTCTTTCCAAAAGAAATTCACCGCACCTGGGATATGCCCCGCTGCTTGATCTATGGGCTCTTCCAGTCCCAGGTAGCGCAGTCGCTCTCTGGAGTCGATCAATATAGGTGAAAAACCGATATAGGAGCCAACAGGAACAGAACCTTCGGATACACGTTGCACTTCTTGCATATTTGTGAGCATTTGCGGCTGTACATTCGGTGTGAATGTACTTGGAATGCGAATTGGCTGGTCTGCCGTAACCGGGAACTTCGCTTCTTTCCAAGCGCTGTAGCCCTCTTCCAGCACATATACCTGCTCATGCCCGAGATAGCGCAGGAGCCACCAGAAGCGGGAAGCCATCATACCACCTTGGTCATCATAAGCGACGATGCGTGAAGATGCGTTGATCCCGGCACGACTCAGACGTGCGGCAAGTGTATCCGCATCAGGTAATGGATGGCGACCACCATGCTCACCAAGAGGAGCAGTAAGGTCTTCTTCCAAATCGAAGTGAACCGCCCCTGGAATATGGTCTTCATTAAATTGAGTCCGTCCAGCCCCGGCTTGTCCGAGCAGGGAACGGCAGTCAGCAATGATCATGTCCGGCTCATACAATCGGGCCAGCAGCCAGCGTTTGGATACGATGGATTTCATAGAGGATTCCGCCTTCCTTTATTTAACAGTAAATTTAATCCGTTGAGTATGGTTTATGAAAATGGGGTAAATAAGTTAAGAGCTGGCCTTCAGGGGATGCTCAGTGTCGGGCAACTCACTTTGATGGATGACTTTCTTTTTAAAATCCGCTCCATATCGGATAAAAATCCATACCCCGAACAGGATGAAAAAGCCTGCACCAAATTGTAAAGTAGACAGCCTTTCCCCGAGCAGCATCCAAGCTAGCAGGGAAGAAATAACGGGCTCGCCGAGTACCGCCATCGACACCGCGGTGGCGTTAATGTATTTGAGTAGCCAGTTAAACAGGTAATGTCCGAACAGCGTAGGCACAATGGCAAGCAGCAGGAACAGTCCCCATTCCCGTGGAGCGTATCCGGTAAAAGGAATGGCATTGACCACATTATACAGCGCAAGTGAGGTGGCTGCGATGGCGAAAACCCAAAAATTATACACAAACGCGCTCAAATGCTCGCGCAGATGCTTGCCCATCAGCATATGGATGGACACGGCTACCATACCCAAGAAGGACAGTGCGTCCCCGAGCAGGGCTTGTCCCGAGACATGGAAGTCTCCAGCTCCGATGGCCAGTGAGCCGATAAAAGCCATACCCATTCCGATGAGCATAGCACGATTCGTGCCCGTCCGGAAAAACAAAAAAGAACCGAGCATGACAAGGATCGGCTCCAATGTCATAATAACGGTAGAGCTTGCAACGGTGGTCAGTCGCAGTGAGCCCATCCAGAGTAAGAAATGCAGCCCTAGCGCAATGCCGGACCAGAGGATCAGCATCCACTGCTTGCGGGTCAGGCTAAACAGCTCAGTGCGGTATTTCCAGACCAAAGGCAGCATGATCAGATTGGTTAGGTACAAACGGTACATAGCGATGACGGACACCTCGGCTTCAGACCATCTTACGAAGATCGAGGAGAACGAAATAGCGATAATACCTACGATGTACAATAATTCAAAGGAAAACGACGGTTTGTGTGCTTGATTCATGTGGCAGCTCCATCCGTATGGAAGAAAGTAAATACGTCTATGTTCCTTCCATCGGTATCTCAAAAAATTAGGTTTAATACTGCCCATTATACCGTACCTGACATTCCCGTGGTATTAGGATTTTGCAAAATCCTGAGAATATTATAAATGGGAGCAGGAGGTAGGATTTTAAGTGAGATGCTGCGTAGAACTTTTGCTGCACAAGCTCGTCTATCATAGTGGAGGTGGATTTTATGAAAAAACAAAACACATTTTCAATCATACTACTGACTGTAGTGGCAGTGCTGGCTCTGTCAGCCTGTGGAACGAAACCGCAAACCAATAACAACGCACCTCAAGGGGCAGACCAACCGCAAACGCAACAGCAACCGCAAGTTAAACCGGAGCCAGTCGCTGAGCCGGAGGTTAAAAAAGGCACAGGTGTATACAATGGAGCTGCTGACCCGCATACGGTAGAGATTGAAACCAATGGTGAAGCCCAATCCTTCCAATTGGGGGAGGGAATGGACACGGTAATAGCTGGACTTAAAGAAGGCGATACAGTAGCGTTTGAATATAACGAGAAAGCAGTAGAGGGCGACGCGACGGCGAAGCAACTGACTTTAACGAAAATACAAAAAACAGAGGCTGCAAAAGATAGCAGTCAAAACGGAAGTTCCAGTCAAGCAGTAGGCGGGGAACGCTCGAAAACTCAAGCTTTTGAGCTTACCCTTGAAGGAAAGAAGGAAAAGCAGACAGCAACATTGGCAAAAGGAGAGGGATATTCACTGTATGTGTTTGATCCGATGTCCCTGTTTCCCGATCAAAACCGTGTTGCCTTGGCTGTAGATGATAACTATTATGCTGAAATTACAAAGCTGCCCTCCGATTTTAATCTGGATGAGCTTCAAAAAGAAGGCGAAAAGGATCTAGCTTCCATCGGTAAGGTGCAAAAACTGGACAAAGCAGCCATACCTGAAGCGTTATCCAGTAGCCGTCTGTTCTTACAAGCGAGCAGTTCGAAGATGACACAGCAATATATAGTTGTAGAAAATAAAACAGGCGGTTTCATCGTGAAAGTGAACATTCCACAAGGTGAACCTGCTGAAGGATTCGAATCCTTCATTTATACATCGCTGGAGAGCCTGCAAGCTAATAAATAATCCTACTTTGGTATGGGATGGTCGGCGGCTTACAATCATGAATTTAAGGCAGTTTTGCCGCTGGAAATTGTTATTTTAAGGGTTAGGTTAGAGCTATAAGGGTCTAATCTATAATTGCGAGACCTGCACTTTTGTGCTATAAAGGATGAGAGAATAAGATCATTCCGGCTTGCGAAGTCGTATGAAGCGATGAAGGAGTTGTTAGATTTACTATGTCCATCGAAATGAATACACAAGAAGTCATCAACGTGATTAAAAACAGCAAGAAAAAGACGCCTGTTAAAGTATATGTAAAAGGAGCTTTGGCTTCCGCATCTTTTGGCGAGAATGTTCAAGCCTTTATTTCTGGAGACAGTGGTGTTGTATTTGGTGATTGGGCTGATATCAAGCCTGTACTGGATAGCGCAAACGCGAAAGAAGAAGACTATGTGGTGGAAAATGACCGCCGTAACTCTGCTGTTCCTATGCTCGATCTGAAAGGCATCAATGCCCGCATTGAGCCAGGCGCATATATTCGTGATATGGTTGGCATCGGTAACAACGCCGTCATTATGATGGGTGCAGTAATTAACATCGGTGTCACCATTGGTGAAGGAACGATGATTGATATGAATGCTGTGCTGGGCGGTCGTGTTAAAGTAGGTAACATGTGCCACATCGGTGCAGGCGTTGTCCTGGCAGGTGTCATTGAACCACCATCTGCACAGCCAGTTGTAGTAGAAGACGATGTATTGATCGGTGCGAACTCGGTCGTATTGGAAGGCGTGCGAATTGGTAAAGGTGCAGTTGTTGCAGCCGGAGCTGTCGTAACTGAAGATGTGCCTGAATACTCCGTAGTGGCGGGTACACCTGCACGTGTGATCAAACAGGTCGATGATAAGACCAAATCTAAAACTGAGATTTTGAAAGAACTGCGCGTTCTGTAAGAAGGCAAAAGTTTTTTATGTACCAAAGGTGAACGATTCCTTGTCAGAAGCATGATGCACTGACAGCATAACTTAGGGACGAAGCACAACGGACAAGGCTCGGCGGCTGCGCCGGGCTTTTGTCCTTTTGTTCTTTTGCCAGATAAGAGCTGATGAGCTATAAAGAGGAGGCGTAGCAGCAATGAGTACGGTCGACTATCGTTCTTTTGTCCAAATACGAAGAGATTTACACCAAATTCCAGAGCCGGGTTTTGAGGAGTACAAAACACAACAATATTTGCTGGATTATTTGGAAACGCTCCCTCAGGAGCGGTTGGAAATTCGTACATGGCGTACGGGCGTGTTAGTGTTCATTCATGGAACAGCTCCTGAACGCCGCTATGGATATCGTTGTGATATGGATGGTTTACCGATTGAAGAAGAGACAGGTTACGATTTCCGTTCGACTCATCCCGGCTATATGCATGCTTGTGGACACGATTTACATATGACGATTGGATTGGGAATTGTTACTCACTTTGCAAGCCATCCGATTAAGGATGACCTGGTTGTGTTGTTTCAACCGGCTGAGGAAGGGCCGGGCGGAGCCTTGCCTATGCGGGACAGCACGGAGCTGGCAGACTGGATACCCGATGAAATTGTCGCGCTGCATGTTGCACCTGAATATCCTGTCGGTACAATTGCGACTCGCCCGGGCATCCTATTTGCCAATACGTCGGAGCTTTTCATCGATCTGAAGGGTATGGGCGGGCATGCTGCGTATCCACACAAGGCGAATGATATGGTAGTGGCTGCTTGCCAACTGGTGGGACAATTACAGACGGTTGTAGCCCGTAATGTGAATCCACTCGATGCAGCGGTCATTACCGTGGGTAAGGTTAGCGGAGGCACGAAGCAGAATATTATCGCGGAAACCGCCCGTTTGGAGGGTACGATTCGAACGTTGTCAGCCGATACGATGATGCTGGTTAAATCACGGATTGAAGCGCTGGTGCGCGGTGTTGAAGCTGGGTTTGAATGCCATGCAGAGATTCATTATGGCTCAAATTATTTGCAAGTGTACAATGAAGCTCAGGTGACCGAGGAATTTATGAACTGGGTCCGTAATCGGCAGGGTGTGCAGCTTATTGAATGCGGAGAAGCGATGACCGGAGAAGACTTCGGGTATTTTCTGGAGCGAATTCCCGGTCTGATGTTCTGGCTTGGTGTTGATACGCCTTATGGTTTGCATCATGCCAAGCTGGAGCCTGCGGAGGAAGCGATTGGTGTAGCCATTCGTGTGCTGACAGACTATTTTACATGGAAGTCACAAGGGTAAATGATACGCCCTGAATAATTATGTTTAATGAGAAGAATGAAATGGATGAAGTCGAATTTTTGAAGGAGGGTGTTATGGGAGAGCAAACCATCATCCGATTTGAACGGGTGACCAAGCAATATGACAACGATCCCCCAGTGCTGGCGGACGTCAGCTTTGAGATTGAGCGTGGTAAATTTTATACACTGCTGGGTCCTTCCGGCTGTGGTAAAACAACGATTCTGCGTATGATTGCAGGTTTTGCGGAGCCGACAGAAGGCTCTATTTATTTGAATGGAAAACTCATTAATCGTGTTCCAGCCAATGAGCGGCAGGTTAATACGGTTTTTCAAGATTATGCGCTATTTCCGCATCTGAATGTGTTTGAAAATGTGGCCTTCGGTCTGCGCATCAAAAAGATGAACAAAAAGGACATTCAGGAGAAGGTGACACAGGCGTTGTCCTTTGTCAATCTGGAAGGCTACGATGAGCGAGAAATTTCTGAGATGTCCGGGGGACAGCGTCAGCGTGTAGCCATCGCACGGGCTATCGTCAATGAGCCTGATGTTCTGTTGTTGGATGAACCGTTGTCTGCACTGGATTTAAAGCTGCGTACAGAAATGCAGTACATTTTGCGCGAAATGCAGCAGCGCCTTGGAATTACCTTTATTTTCGTTACGCATGATCAGGAGGAAGCGCTGGCCATGTCGGACGAAATTTTTGTCATGAACAAAGGCAAGATTGAGCAGAGTGGTACCCCTAATGATATTTATGATGAGCCGATCAATCGGTTTGTTGCTGATTTCATCGGCGAATCCAATATTGTCCCAGGACGGATGATTGCGGATTACCAAGTGGAATTTAACGGTCGACAGTTTGAATGTGTCGACGGCGGACTACGTCCGAACGAGCCTATTGAAATTGTGATACGGCCGGAGGACTTGGAGATTACGAGTGTGGCTGAAGGCAAGCTACGTGTAAAAGTGGATACCCAATTGTTCCGTGGTGTTCACTATGAAATAAGCTGCTATGATGATTCGGGTCAGGAGTGGCTCGTGCATTCTACCAAAAAGGCGGAGCTGGGCAGTGAAATCGGTCTGCGATTTGACCCGGAAGCGATCCATGTGATGCGGTTCGGGGAAACAGAGGAAGAATTTGATCGGCGTCTGGAAGCCTATGAAGAGGTGGATCAGCATGTCCGGTAATACGAGAGCAGCGTATCTGCTGCCTTACTATTTATGGATTGTGCTGTTTGTGGCGGCTCCAGTTGTACTTGTGTTTTACTATTCACTATTTGATGTGGATGGTCATCTCACCTTCAACAACTATGCTCAGTTTCTGACACCTGTTTATTTGAGCATGACGCTTAGTTCGTTTTGGTATGCATTTCTGATCACATTATTTTCACTGTTAGTTGCTTACCCGGCAGCATATTTGCTCACACGCACCAAGCATAAGCAGCTGTGGCTGTTGCTCATTATTTTGCCGACCTGGATTAACTTGCTACTCAAAACGTATGCTTTTATCGGGATTTTTGGTACCTATGGCCCGGTGAATGCGGTGTTAGGTATGGTTGGGTTGGGTGGTCAGCAATTATTGTTTACCAGCTCCAGCTTTGTGTTTGTGTCGGTTTATATTTTTGTGCCTTTTATGATTTTGCCCATCTATAACGCGCTGGAAGGGTTAAACCCGTCATTGCTGGACGCAGCCCGTGACTTGGGAGCCTCCAAATGGACCGCGTTTCGCAGGGTTATTTTCCCGTTAACGCTTGCGGGTGTGCGATCCGGTTGCATGGCTGTATTTATTCCAGCGTTGTCGCTGTTTATGATTACCCGCCTGATTGCAGGTAACCGTGTGATTACACTGGGGACGGCGATAGAGCAGCATTTTCTGGTTACTCAGGATTGGGGTATGGGCTCTACGGTTGCCGTGTTCCTGATTTTGGCGATGGGGATCATTATGCTGCTCACCTCGGGAACGAAACGGAGGGTGCGGCATGGTAAATAAAAACCGATTCGGGAATATTTATTTGGTGATTGTTTTTCTCGTGTTGTACGCGCCTATTTTGTATTTGATGTACTATTCCTTCAACAGCGGCGGGACGATGCATGAGTTTGAAGGTTTTACACTCCAGTATTACAAAGAGGTGTTTGCAGACACTCGCTTGATCATTATTGTCATTAACACCTTGGTGATTGCTTTGCTGTCGTCTGCGTTAGCTACGATTATTGGCATCATGGGTGCGCTGGCTATTCATCAGATGCAGAACCGTCGAGTCAAAAACACGATGCTGTCGCTCAATAATGTACTGATCGTGAACCCGGACGTCATTATTGGCGCTTCCTTCCTCATTTTGTTCACGATGGTCGGGATTAAGCTGGGTTTCTACTCCGTTTTATTATCCCATATTGCATTTAGTGTGCCGATTGCGGTTATTATGATTTTGCCGAGGTTGCAGGAAATGAGTCCATCTCTGGTCGATGCCGCGCGTGATTTGGGTGCCAGCCGAATTGATGTGCTGACCAAGGTGATTCTACCCTTTATCAAGCCAGGGATTTATGCGGGCTTCTTTATGGCGTTAACATACTCGCTGGATGATTTTGCGGTGACCTTTTTTGTGACAGGCAGTGGCTATTCGACCTTATCGGTGGAAATATACTCACGTGCCCGTCAAGGGGTTTCCTTGTCCATCAATGCGCTATCCACGCTCATTTTCCTGTTTACTGTGCTGCTGGTGGTGGGCTACTACTTTATTATGCGCAAGGCGAATCGTAATGGTAAAAAAGAGCCTGCGGCAGAAATGGGGGTGCCTAGATGAAGTCACTTGTGCGTGTGTTTCTGTCGATTTTCATCATCTCGTTTGGGCTGATGGGGGTGGCCGCATGGCTTAATTCCAGTCAAGGCTACTCCGGTGGTAACACACTGACGGTGTACAACTGGGGAGACTACATTGACCCTGAGCTGCTGGAACGGTTTCAGAAGGAGACGGGGATTACTGTCATTTATCAGACATTTGACTCCAATGAGGCGATGCTGACGAAAATCGAGCAGGGAGGAACTTCGTTTGATGTAGCGGTTCCCTCGGAATATGCTTTGGCTAAAATGAAGCAGGAGCACTTGTTGCTCCCGTTGGACCACAGCAAGCTGCCGAATTTGAAGCATGTGGATTCTCATTTTCTAAATCTTTCGTTTGATCCGAATAACCAATACTCGGTACCGTATTTTTGGGGTACAGTCGGGATTGTGTTTAACCCGGAGCTGACGAAAGGCATTGATTTTCATAGCTGGAACGGTCTGTGGAATCCAAAGCTGCGTAATAACCTACTGTTGGTTGATGGTGCGAGGGAAGTCGTAGGGATGTCACTGAACAGCCTTCACTATTCCTTGAACGATACGAATGAGGCACATTTGCAGCAGGCTTTGACGAAGTTGGAGAAATTAGCGCCCAATGTTAAAGCGGTTGTTGGTGACGAGATTAAAATGCTGCTGGCAAACGAGGAAGCTGCTGCCGGCGTTGTATGGTCCGGTGATGCGTCTGAAATCATGGATGAGAACGAGAAGCTCGATTACATCGTGCCAGATGAAGGCTCCAACTTGTGGTTTGATAATATGGTTATTCCAAAAACCGCTACCCATGTGGATGCGGCCCATAAGTTCATCAATTTCATGATGCAGCCCGATGTAGCCGCTCAAAATGCCGAGTTTGTAGGATACTCCACACCTAATGAGGATGGAAAGAAGTTGTTGCCTGAAGATATCTCTGGCGACGAGCGTTTTTACCCTCCGTCCGAAATTACAGATAAGCTGGAAGTATACAACAATCTAGGCAAGCGCATGCTCGCTCATTACAATGAATTGTTCCTGCAATTCAAAATGCATTTAAAGTAGGGGAGTGGCGTTGGGATTAGGGGTTGGTGCTTTAAAGGTCGCTGCGGTGGCGGATGGTGCTTACCATCGCTGTTAAATTCCGATTTTTTTGATTGAATATTTAAAGGTTAAAATCTCAATTTAAAGGTGCCCGCTCCGCTTGTCCAGCACCATTCCGCCCCCTCCGCTGCACCGTGCTTAAAGGTACGCACCCATTAATCCCTACGCCGATAGCCGGTGGGAGTAGTGGAAGAACGAAAAGGCCTCTGAACCACCTGTACGGGTGCTTCAGAGGCCTTTTTTATGTTTACTCACCGCGCGAGGCGGGTGAGTATTGTACTTCTGCTCCCCTTACTCTACACACATGTTAGCGGAAGGAGGGACTTTAAGGCGGGCAGTGAGCGAAGCGGGCCATTTGAATCTGGAGAAGCGGCAGCGTTCGCCTAAAAGCTTTCCAAAGGAAAGCTCACTTCGGAAGCATACGCTTAGTGGGAATCTTACCTATAAAATGTTTTATACAATTGAAGAATCCCCCAGCAACAGCGATCGGAAGATCAAATGGACTGCGTAGCGCCTCTCCCATCTTAACTCCCTATAACCCTCTAACAAACTTCTCTATTTTATCCAACCCTTGCTCCAGCACATCCTGCCCGTAAGCATAGGACAAGCGAATGTATCCTTCGCCATAGGAAGAAAAGGCATCTCCAGGTACGACAGCCACTCCATGCTCTTCCAGCAGCTTCAAGGTAAAATCCATAGAGCTTAATCCAAAATGCGCGATGGAAGGGAAAAGGTAAAAGGCTCCCTCGGGTTTCTCCAGCGGGATACCCATGTCTGTCAGCCTTCCATGTACATAATCACGACGCTTGCGGTATTCCTCACGCATCGGGAGTGCATCATCGACACCAACAGTCAAGGCTTCCAGGGCAGCATATTGGCTAATCGAGCTGGCACAGGTTACGTTGTATTGATGGACTTTGACCATGTGCTGTGTAATTTCAGCGGGTGCAAGTGTAAAACCAATGCGCCATCCCGTCATGGAATGTGATTTGGACAGACCGTTGATGACGATGGTGCGCTCACGCATACCTGGCAGAGTTGCAATGGACACGTGGGGGGTATCGTAAATCAGTTCACTGTATATTTCATCCGAAATGATAAACAGATCACGCTCCTTCAGTAAATCCGCGACCGCTTCCAGCTCTTCACGGCTCATCACTCGTCCGGTTGGATTCGAAGGATATCCGAGAATGACTGCTTTTGTCCGTTCGGTCAGATAAGGCTCCAGCACCTCGGCCGTGAGCTTGAAGCCGCTACTGCGGGTATCGGCAAACACAGGAATGCCGCCTGACAAACGGATCAATGGCTCGTACCCTGGGTAGATCGGCACTGGCAGAATGACTTCATCGCCGGGTGACAAAATCGTGCGTAAGGTAATATCCAGCGCTTCACTGGCTCCGTTCGTTACGATAACCTCATCCTGTCCACGGTAATTCAGGCCGTATTTACGAGCTACAAACGTCGCTGCGGCTTCTCGTAATTCCGGCAGTCCCGGATTAGGTGTGTAGGAGGTGCGTCCTTCGTTAATCGCCCGATGGGCAGCTTCCATAATATGCGCAGGGGTAGGGAAATCCGGCTGTCCGATCGTTAATGACAGGGTTCCGGGTAATGCGGCAACTTTGTTGGCGATTTTGCGGATGCCGCTGATTTGAATGTTTTTAACCTGATCGTTAAGCAAATGCTCCATAGCGTATGTGCCACCTTTTTCTGTATTAGAACAAGTTTACAATAATTTGATCTGAATATGCTACGGCAAGAAAAATTCATTTACATAATTAAGGTACTAAATTGACTAATTTATGGTATCTTAAAAGATGAATATATTTGTAAGCGGAATCATAGTAAAAATGGAGAGAGGAGTATCTTCTGATGAAACAAGAATACATAGTAAAAATATTATCCACGAAATTAAAAAGGTTCGGGATCACATGGCTCAGTGCCATACTGGTGCTTTCAGCTGGAGGGCCGGTAGGGTTGTCCAGTGGAAAAGCTTCGGCAGAGCCTGCATCTTTTGCAGGAAAAGAGGTGCAACCTTCACCCGTAACTGTAGGGGCAAGTGTATATGCAGATGTCTATTTTCCTAAAAAGCTTCGCATCCACGATGTACAGGGGGCAGCACACCGTTCTCCATATGAAGGACAAAAAGTAGCGGATATTGAAGGCGTTGTCACGATGGTGAAGGGGAGCAGCTTCTATATCCAAGAGTTGGATGATCAAGTGGATCAGGATGAAAAAACATCCGAGGCCATTTTAGTGTACAAGCCTAGTCACGGTGCACAGGTAGGGGATGAGGTGAGGGTTAGCGGTTCGGTGAAGGAATACACGGAAAGAACATATGCAAGTAAGCCAATCGACTTGACGACCACAGAAATTGTGGCTTCTTCGGTTAAGGTAATTGCCAATGACCGTCCATTGCCAGCTCCAATTTTGCTAGGTGAACAGGGACGTGTGATGCCGACATCTGTTGTGGATAATGACGGAATGACGGTGTTTGATCCACAGGAGGATGGCTTGGACTTTTTCGAAAGCCTAGAAGGCATGCGTGTAGAGTTGAAGGATGCCACTGTGATTGGTCCTTATGGCTATGAAATTCCAGTCCGAATTGATAACGGTCCAAACACAGGTGAGGTTGTAACGGAGGCAGGCGGACTCATGCTGACAGAAAGAAGTCTGAACCCGCAACGGATTCTGATTGATGCGAAGCCTTCGACACCGTTGAAGACAGGCGATCGTTTTGCGGGTCCTATCACAGGTGTGGTGAGCTATAGCTTTAGCAATTATAAGCTGCTGCCAGAGCGTCTGCCGGATGTTGTACCTGGCGGCCTCCAGCCAGCCAATACGCGTTTGATACGCGATGATCGTAAGCTGACAGTAGCATCTTTTAATGTGGAAAACTTCGATCCCGGTGATGGAAAACGTATTGATCAGCTGGGGCAGGCTATCGCCGTAAATTTGAATCATCCGGATATCATAGGATTGCTGGAAGTGCAGGATAATAACGGTGAGAAGGATGATGGCACCACAGACGCTTCCGAAAGCTTCCGCGTGCTCATAGAGGCGATTCGTGCTCATGGAGGCCCGAAATACGCTTTTACAGATATTGCCCCTGAAAATAATAAGGATGGCGGTGCCCCCGGTGGCAATATCCGTGTTGGCTTCTTGTACAATCCGCAACGTGTTACGCTGACCGACAAGCCCAAGGGGGATTCAGTTACGTCTGTCACTTATGGAGTGCAGGGACTCTCTCTCAACCCGGGTCGGATTGATCCCCTGAATGTGTCATTTGAAGACTCGCGCAAGCCGTTGGCCGCTGAATTTGAGTTTGAAGGCCAGCAGGTGATTGTGGTCGCTAACCATTTTAATTCCAAAGGGGGCGATCAAGCGCCATTTGGAGGAATTCAGCCGCCTGTGCGAAGCAGCGAAATACAGCGTGCGAAGATTGCAACGATTGTGAATGGCTTTGTAAAGTCGGTACTGCAAGTGAACCCTAAGGCCAATATGGTGGTGCTCGGTGACCTGAATGATTTTCAATTTTCTGAAACGCTGGCTTTGCTACGGGGGCAGGAATTGACCAATCTGATTGACAATTTGGATGAAAAGGAACGGTACTCCTATGTTTATGAAGGTAACTCGCAAACATTGGATCATATGCTGGTCAGCCCGTCACTGAGCAAAACATCCGTGCTGGATATCGTTCATATGAATGCGGACTTTAGTGCGGCAGACGGGCGGGTAAGCGATCATGATCCGTTGGTTGCGCAGATAGATTTGCCGCGCAAAACGGAAGAACCACCGACAGAGGGTGGGAGTGGCCGAAATGACGATGATGATGAGGATCAGCAGGATAACGAGGGAAACGGTAACACTGGAAATGGCAGTAGCGGTAACGTGAATGGAACAGTAAATGGGCAGGGTCAGACTGCCAGTAGTGAACCCAATGGAAGCAGCCTGTCTGGTACAAATGTGGTGCAAGTTAAGTCTGTAATGACCGGAGTGGAGCAAAACGGACTGAAAAAGGCAGTTGCTCAAGTAACGGCTGCTGAAATACAAAAGGCCATTCAAAATGGCGTGAAGGGTACGCTTGTGATCCGTGCAGGGGAGCAAGTAGAAGCGAGGACGTATGAGATTCTTTTAAGCGGAGAAGCTTTGGGAGCCGCCTTGAACGGCCGTATTCGTACCCTTCGAGTGGAAACGCCACAAGGTGGATATGAAGTAGCAACAAGTCGTTTGTCTCTTCAGAAACTGGCTGATACCTGGCAGGTATCTGTAAAACAAATTTCCTTGAATTTTTCCATCACTTCGAACGAAGAACTGGCTAAACACTTGGATGTTCCGACAGGGCGCAAACTGTTACAGGCTTTGGATATCGCCGCTGAGCTGAGAAACGAGGATGGACGGAAACAGCTTTTGGCAGGAAACGGAGACTCTGGTAGTGGGTATGAACGTTATCTGTTACGTGTTCCTGGAACGGGCGATGCAGACCAGCTTGCTGTAGTGAAGGTATCGACTAACCAAGCCGGACAGCTATCATATACCCCCGTTCCTTTTCACGCTACGAGTGAGGAAATAACCGTGTATGGACGTTCGGGAGGGACTTACGCTGTGCTTGATGGCGGGGCTTCTGGTGAAGTCAGATCGTTCATGGATATATCCGGCCATTGGGCGCAGCAAGACATTACACGGTTGGCAACTCGCCTACTTGTGACGGGGACCCATTCAATAGCGTCTACAGCTAGTTCGACTCGTGAAAGGGACTTAGCGAACGTGCATTTTGAGCCTGAAGGCCAGGTGCGACGCTCTGAACTGGCAGCGATGCTGGTTCGGGTGCTTGGACTGGAGCATACAGATCGCACGCTGACGAGCTTTGACGACGTTCAAACCGAATCGTGGTATGCGGATTCCGTACGTACCGCAGCAACAGCCGGGCTGATCAACGGCTATGCTGACGGAAGCTTCCGTCCTAATACACCGGTATCGAGGGAGGAACTGGCTGTGATCATAGAGAGAGCCTTGCGCTTCGCTGGGAACACAGAAGAAGCAACTACAGAAGAAGCAACAGGAAGTAAATCCGTGTCATTATCGGATGCGCAGGAGATCTCTACATGGGCAGCTCCGGCTGTGAAGACTTTGTCTGGACTAGGTATTATGAAGGGAGACGAGAAAGGCCATTTTGGCCCGGCTACATCCGTGACGAGGGCAGAAGCAGCGGTTGTATTATCACGCACACTGGATAAGCTACATTGGGAATAGGAGACTTTACTATACAAATGTCAGATTGATTGACTTTATACGATAGTTAAGTTATCTTTTGAGGTAGTATGATAAAGTAGAATGAATTACGAATGAAGAGGTGAAATGTCGTGGGAGTAACAGCTAAACAAATTTTTGTGAATTTGCCAGTTAAAAACCTGCGACAGTCCATTGATTTTTTCACTACCATCGGATTTTAATTCAGCGCTCAGTTCACTGATGAACATGCAACCTGTATGGTTGTTAGTGAGCATATTTTTGTCATGTTATTGGTTGAAGAACGTTTTAAAGCGTTCACGACTAAAGAAATTTCAGATGCCACAAAAAGTACAGAAGCGATTGTTGCCTTATCGGTAGAGAGCCGAGAAAAGGTAGACGAGATCGTCCACAAGGCTTTGGAAGCGGGCGGCAAGCCCTCGAACGAACCTCAAGATCATGGTTTTATGTATGGATGGAGCTTTCAGGATTTGGATGGTCATCTGTGGGAGTTCTTTTATATGGCAGAGCAGTAATGGAAATAAGAATGATGAAGTAAACGAAGTATTATGGAAAGTAAGCTATCCTCAAAAGATAGTTTGCTTTCTTTATTGTATGTTATCGAACTCATCGGGAGGAATCACAATGTCTAACGAAATGAGAGTCTACCCTGTTCAAGCTCTGAGCGAAGCCCTGGCAGATTCACTGAGTCGACTGTTAATCGACGTGGTTGCAGACGGTGCATCTATAGGTTTCTTACCCCCATTAGGTTATCAGGAAGCAGCAACTTATTGGAACAATGTACTTGAGGACGGTGTAGTTCTGTGGATTGCTGAGAAGGACGGAGTACCTGTAGGGACGGTACAGCTTCATTTGGCTCAAAAAGCTAACGCTATTCATCGTGCGGAAATTGCAAAGCTTATGGTGCATCCGTCCGGACGCAGACTGGGGATCGCACGACAGTTAATGAAGGTAGCGGAAGAAGAGGCACTAAGTCAGGATAGAACGTTACTGGTGCTCGATACACGGGTGGGTGACCCCTCCAATGGACTATACGAGTCGATCGGGTTCGTAGAAGCTGGTGTTATTCCGGGTTATGCTCAATCAGCTGATGGTCAGCTTCACGCCACTCGATATTATTATAAGCCATTAAATCTGTATTCTAGTCATAGCTGAGCATTTACCGAATAAGTGTGGTATATACGGGTAATCATAACTTGTCCGAGGATTACATAGCTTTTTCCGCGTTTATTCGACTGGAAAAGCTCGGGAATAGAAACGTATAATAAAGAGGGGATCAGAAAAGGTCTTTTTATGTCAATTTGGCTGTACTGAATTGAAGAACGTAGCAAACACAGCGGAGGAATCAGAGAATATGAGGTTGGAGCATGATTTTTTAGGTACCAAGGAAGTGCCATCAGATGCCTATTACGGTGTGCAAACGCTGAGAGCAAAAGAAAATTTTCCAATTACAGGCCAAAGACTGCACCCTGAGTTGATTAAAGCCATGGCGATCGTGAAAAAGGGAGCAGCGACGGTAAATATGGAACTAACCCGTTTACATCGCCCCAAAGCAGAGGCCATTATTCAGGCTGCTGATGAGATTATACAAGGACAGTTGCATGATCATTTCATCGTCGATCCGATTCAGGGCGGCGCAGGCACGTCCATTAATATGAATACAAATGAAGTGATTGCGAACCGCGCGTTGGAGCTGATTGGCAAGCAACGCGGAGATTATCAGGAGATCAGTCCTAATAATCATGTTAATATGGCGCAATCGACGAACGATGCTTTTCCTACTGCCGTACACTTGGCTGTATTAAGTATGATTGATAAGCTGTTAGCCACCATGAGTGAGCTTCAGGAAGCATTTTCCCGGAAGGCAAATGAGTTTGATAGTGTGATTAAAATGGGCCGGACTCACTTGCAGGATGCAGTGCCCATCCGATTAGGGCAGGAGTTTCAGGCTTATGCGCGTGTGCTGGGTCGTGATATCGGACGCGTCCGTGCGACCAAGCAGCACCTGCTAACGATTAATATGGGTGCAACTGCGGTGGGTACTGGCCTGAACGCAGACCGTCGTTATATTCAGCGTGTCGCAGAGGTACTGGCAGAAGTCAGTGGCTTCCCTGTGGAAGCTGACGAAAATCTTGTAGATGCTACACAAAATACGGATGCTTATACTGAAGTGTCTGCTGCCTTGAAAATTTGTATGATGAATATGTCTAAGGTGGCAAATGACATCCGGTTAATGGCTTCCGGACCTCGTGCAGGTCTGGGAGAACTGAGTCTGCCTGCTCGTCAGCCAGGGTCATCCATTATGCCGGGCAAGGTAAATCCGGTGATGTGTGAGGTTATTAACCAAATTGCTTTCCAAGTCATTGGTAATGATCATACAATCTGCTTGGCTTCTGAGGCTGGTCAGCTCGAGCTGAATGTGATGGAGCCTGTACTGGTCTACAATCTGCTGCAATCGCTGGAAATTATGAAGCAGGGCTTCCACGTCTTCCGCATTCATTGTGTGGAAGGAATTGAAGCGAATGTGGAGCGTTGTCGTGAATATGTAGAGAACAGTGTAGGCATTATTACAGCGCTTAATCCGCATCTTGGATATGAGGTGGTATCACGCATTGCTCGCGAAGCAATTACGACTGGGAAATCGGTGCGTGAGTTGTGCTTGCTGTACAATGTACTGACCGAGGAGGAGCTGGACATTATATTGGACCCGTACCAAATGACTCAGCCTGGTATTGCTGGAGAATCTTTGCTGAATCGCGAGTAATGGTGCAGAGTATGGAGTTTAAACAGCTTTGAGGCAAGACGAAGATAGCCCCGTCGAATCTGGCGGGGCTATTGTTATGTGCTAAAGAGAGATGTAATACGGGAGCCAGCGTGCATAGGGGGGTTCCCTGTCAAGGATGATATGGCTACGCTTATGGTAGAAAAGGGAGAGTTGGATGTTGCTAGAGAAATTATTGGCATACAAGGAATTAGGAATAGGACTCATTGTACTTTTAGTGTTGTTTGCGCTCATCATCAGAGGACTGATACGTAGTCGCAGAAATCGGATTTTACGTGATCTGGACCCACGCAAAATTGGAATTCAGGATATAGATCGTATGGAGGATGGCTCGGAATTTGAGCTTTATTTGCAGCGGTTATTATCCGCGCTTGGTTATAAGGACATCTATAAAACAACCAGTAGCCGGGATTTTGGAGCGGATCTGGTTTTTACAGACCGTGAAGGCGTCAGAGTTGTCATACAGGCCAAACGTTATGGGGTACAACATCCGGTAGGCTTGGGAGCAGTGCAGGAGATTTATACCTCTATGCGTTATTATGCGGCCGACAAGTCTATCGTTATTACCTCCGGCCGTTATACGGAATCCTGTAAAACACTTGCTGCTGTCAACGGGGTTAAATTATTAGACCGCAACGACTTGATCGACATGATTGATTTATTCAAGACGAAACGCCGCGAGGAAGTCATGGATCTCATAGAAAGTAAAACCGAAGTGATTGCTTCCAAATGGAGTGAAAGATAATCATCAAAGGGACTGAAAATACTGGCGACGAGATCGAAGCCCAGTAACAGTCCCTTTTATTTTTTAACATGATGCTTGCTCTTATACTGTTATCATTAGATGCCTGTCCAGACATCCTTGGCATAGCGTTTTTCCTGTTGGAGACGATCCAACCATTGCTGTGCTTCTTCGTCACTGGTATGGTGTGCTTCCGCGTAAGCAGCACAAAGGGTGTTTTCTACATCGGGAGCCATACGGCTACCATCACCGCATACATACAGATGCGCTCCTTCATCAAGCAAGTGAATAAGAGTGTCCGCATCTTCCTTCATGACATGCTGTACGTATCTTTTGGATTGACCGGGCAGACGTGAAAAGGCTGTATGAAGCGTAACGATTCCCTCCTGCTCCCAGGCTTGCAGCTCTTGCTTGTACAGATAGTCGAGCTTTGGATTACGGCAGCCATAATATAGATGAGCCTCGCCGAGCTGTTCTCCTCTCTCCTTAAGTACATGGCGTGTCTGGAGGAATCCGCGGAATGGTGCTACTCCAGTACCCGGACCGATCATGATGACAGGCACGGCTGGATCTTCCGGCAAACGGAAGCCCGACTGAGGCTTACGCACAAAAATGACAATTGGATCATCTGGTTGGAGCTGCGCCAAATAATTGGAGGCAATTCCTAGGTATTCACCTTGTCCGCTACGGGCGGGTCCACGCACGACGCCCACTGTTATACTCGCCGAATTATCCGATTCAAGCGGAGAGCTTGAGATGGAGTAGTACCTAGGCTTTAGTGGTGGTAACAGCGAGATAAAGTTTTCAAATGGCAGCTCGCAGGCTGGATACTTCTCCAGAATATCCAGCATCGTGATGCGCTTCTGCCGTATCTCTTGCTCGAAGGAGGTATCCTCCAGCAAAGCTTCGATTTCTTTCTTGTGCGGTGGACACACTGTAAAGGATGCCAGTTGCCGTAGCTGGGCTCTCGTTGCCGGTTCTTGCAGTTCCACACTGAGAGTGAGCAAATCTCCTATGCTGACAGGCCGATCTAAGGGGAGATGCGCCGCATCCCGGTCACTGCCTCTCAATACGATGTAGTCCTGTTCCTGTAATTTAAAGCGTTGCATCACCCTTTTGACCAGCGAAGCAGGATTACGCGGTAACACACCAAGGTGGTCACCTTCGCGATAGGACAATCCGGTTGGTAATTTGAGCTGCAGATGTCGTGTACTGCGTTCACTTTCAGCAGCAAGCAGCTCACGATTCGCTGTAACGACGGCGGTAACTGCTCCGTAGTTGTCTGCAAGAGGTGTACTGAGTATGGCGCTGACGAACTCTATGCTCAGGCTGTTGCTGTCCTGCGGTTCTGTATCATTGTGCTCTACCTGAAAGCATTCAACAAATCCGGCCATAAGCCGTGGTTCCAGGCTTCCCAATCCTTCTCGAAGTCACCGCTGGCATCGCCCTCACCCCGGTCATACAGTCGCTTCGCCCCTTTGGCAGACATCAGCTCGTCGATCAGCCTTGGAATACGCTGATACGTGCTGGCCCAATTGCGGTCGCCGCAGCCGAATACAGCATACCTTACGCCTGCCAGTTGCCCTTCGCCTGCCTGCCCCAACCATTTTACAAAGGCATCAGCATTATCCGGCGGATGCCCGTTATAAGATGCGGTCGTAATAAGTACCACGCCTTCTTTAGGCAAATTGTCCACACGATCATTCAGAGTTGCTATGCTACTGTTGAAACCCCAATTTCGACCTAAATCGGCTAGTTCACCTGCAAGTCCCTCAGCTGTACCCAGATTCGAGCCGTACAAAGACAGCAAAGAAGTATCATGCTTTTCGGCATGGGGGGGTGCAACCTTTTGTTCCTCTTGTTGATGAAGTTCTTGAGCGGCACCTGGCAGCATGACGGCAGTCTGGGTGCTGCGCGGGCGTACTTGAATGGTGAAGCCCTCCGGCTTGAGTGTGAGCGTTTCTTTGACTTTCAACTCATAATGAGTATGATCAATCAGCTCAAAATGTTTCAATACCATACCCAGCACAAGAGTGGCCTCCTGTAAGGCAAACTGCTGTCCAATACAGGCGCGTTGACCGTTGCCAAACGGTTTGTAGGCATCTTGCGGAATGGCGGATGGGTCCTCGAAGCGTTCCGGTCGAAATTCCTCAACATCTTCGCCCCAAGCTTCGGTATCACGGTGCAGTTTTGGGATGAGTACATTGACGCTGTCACCTTTTTTAAGTGGGTAGGTTCCGTCGAGCAGCGTATCTTCTTTGGCAAAGAGAGAGAAGGCGGGCGCTGTCGGCCATAGTCGCAGAGCTTCATTCAGTATCATCTTTATGTACTTGAGTTCACGAACCTGAGTATAGGAAGGCAGCGAACCGCTGAGCACGCGATCCACTTCTTCATAGGCCTTGGTTAGCGTTCGCGGATTTTTAAGCAAATAGTAAATGGCAAAGGATAAAAGCCCACTGGTCGTTTCATGACCGGCGATGAGAAAAGTGATGATCTGATAGCGGATATTTTCATCATCCAGCGTTTCACCAGTTTCTGGATCTTTGCCTTCCAGCATACGTGCCAGTAAATCCTCTTCTCCTTGGTTGCCAAGGGTTTTGCGTTCTTGAATAATGCTGTCTACCAGAGAAAACATCGTTTCGATATCGTGTTTAAACTGCTTTTTCTTCGATAACATCAGCTTGTTTTGCAGATTGAGGCGTTGCAGCTGACCCATCGCTTCATCTAGTGCGCGTGTCATACTGGTCACGAACGGATGGGGCTGATCGCGGTAGAAGCTGTTAAAACGATAATTAAAGCCGCATAATCCGATGGTATCCAAAGTCAGCCGGGTCATATCTTCCGGTACCTCTACACTTTCATCGGGATTAAGCCGAGACCATTTCTGTATCAGCTGAACAGCAAGATCAAGCATCATATTGTGATAACCCTTCATAGCCCTCTGACTGAAGCTTGGCAGCAAAATTTGGTGGGCCTTGCGCCAGTTCGGTTCCTCAGTCCAGCTTGTGAATAGTCCGTCTCCTGCAAAAGCTCGTACTTTTTGTAACGGAGCCCACACTTGTTTGTCGAAACGGGATTCATCACAAGCATCTGCGACCAGCCTATGACCGGAAATATAAATGTTCGTTCCTTCAGGCAGATCCATGCGAAAAATTGGACCGTACTCATAAGAAAGCTTAACCAGAGACTGGACAGGGGCATGTGTATCGATCAAGGGCAGATTACCTAAGGGACCATAAGTTTTGGGCTGCGGAATTAAATCTGTCGAAGTCATATTAAATGTTGCTCCTTTCGGATTGAAATAGAGTGATGGTTTCAGAGTGCCTATGTTTTCCAAATTACACTTTATTCTTCCGATATAAACGAAAATAAATGAATTTGGACAGTTCGTATAATAAAAGCAGTGCGAAAATCTACATTTTTTACATATAGAGAAAAAATAATCCTATTTATCATGTTCTATTTACAATGAATTTACAGAAACTCTTATGAAAAAATATGCTTTTATAACCGATATAAAGATGTTGGGGATTTCCAAATTATGCTGAGGTGATATGTCATGAAAAAGCGAGCTATATTATTAAATTTTAGGTGGATTCCCATTGTCACAATCTTTGCATTATTGCTAAGTGCATGTGGGCAATCGGCAGCACAAACCAAGGCTCAGCCCATTAAGGTGGGAATCGTACTGTCAGATATTGGTCTGGGTGACCAATCTTACAGCGATGCGGCTTTTCGAGGTTTGGTTAAGGCACGGGATGAGGGGAAGATTGTTTTTGAATACCGGGAAATAACTGAGACCAAGACGTATGATGCGGCTTTTGAGCAGCTTGCTCAAGAAAAAGCTGATTTAATCGTTGGATTAGGTTACATGGTGAAGGACAGTCTGGAAGCCATCGCCAAAAAATATCCAGACCGTAAATTTTTAATCGTGGATGAAAAATCAAATTTACCGAATGTGGCTTCTATTACCTTTAAAGAAGAAGAAGGCAGTTTTATGGCCGGAGTCATTGCAGGGTTGACGAGTCGCACCGAACAGGTGGGCTTTCTCGGAGGTGTGGAATCTCCTTTGCTGAAAAAGTTTGAAATTGGATATAGCGCAGGGGTTCACTCAGTCAAGCCTGATGCCAAAGTCACCGCTACGTATGCAGGCGATTTTGGAAAGCCAGAACTGGGTACGCAAATTGCAGATGACATGATCAATAAGGATCAGATTGACGTCATCTATGCAGCCGCAGGCCTTACGGGCGTGGGTGCGCTACAAGAAGCACAGAAGCAGCAAAAATTCGCCATCGGGGTCGATAGCGACCAGTTTTTCATTGCGGAAAAAGCGGTAGTGACCTCGATGATTAAAAATGTAGATATTGCAATTTATGCAGCAGTCAAAGGCTTTGCAGATCATCAAAGAAAATTTACGGAGAAGGACATGGTATTCGGTCTTGCGAAAGATGGCGTAGGTTTGGCGCCTATTCGTGTTGTGACACTGAATCCGGATCAGCAAAAGTTGTTGGATGATTTAATGGAACAAGTCAAGTCCGGCACACTTACTGTACCCACCCAATAAATTTTCGCAAACGGAGGATGAATGTTGATGAAACTGCAAGGTAAACTGGTGCTGAACGCGATGATTTCCCTGATCGCTTGCCTGGCTTTAGTGGCTTATATCATTTTTGAATTAATTCGTATTAACTCGCAAAACAGTAATCTTGTTCCGGCTATGTTGAATGTACAGCAGCTCAATGCCTATTTGATTCAGTCGGGGCAGGCGCTACAAAATTATTCTACTTCCATGACGGAGAGCAACAAAGCCGATGTGCAAAATCAGCTGACTCAGTCTGAAAAAACGATTACTTTGCTTTCACAGGGCATGATGCAGACCACAGAGCAGCAAAAGCGACTGAATACGATTAAAACAAAATTCAGCCAATTGAAAGTAGCAACGGAGAAAGCAATGAGTACCCAAAACAGCCCAGAGTCCAAGCGGGAGGCCATGCGTGCCCAAGGGATTCAGAACGATGTATTTATGCTGGATCTGCTGACCAAGGCACGTTATGACCAATACACAGAAGATTTGACCAAGAGCATTCGTTTTACTTGGCAATTGGCCTTGGCAGGTGCAGTTATACTTCTGGTGGCGGTTGGGTTATATAATACATATACCTCCAGGCAACTTGCCCTTAGAACACGCAAGTTAACGGATGCTGCGAAGCAAATTGCCGAGGGGAATTTGACAGTGCAGCTCGCCCAAACGAAGGGACGCGATGAGCTGGACGAGCTTAATGAATCTTTCCGGGTCATGATCGGGAACTTGCGTAACATTGTACTCTCCATTGATCAGGCGGGTAATCGTGTCGATCTGATGGCTCGGGATATTGATCAGCATAATGAGGCCATGAAGGAAATTGTGACACAAGTTAGCACGTCAACAGAGGAACTGGCGATAGGCAGTCAGAAAATTGCTGAGGATCTGTCGTCGACGGTTGGCGTTGTGGACGAGATGCAGCACAAGTTTGAATCTAATCTGCTGGAGACCACACAATCGACCGCGTATAGTGAGGATGCTTTGCGTGTCATTGAGCAGGGGACGCGGGTCATGAGCGATCAACTGCGCATCGTTGCAGAAAATCGTTCAGCCATGTCCGAAGTGGAGCAGACAGTCAAGGAGTTGGAGGCCAATGCAGCCGAGATTACAACCATGACGGGCTACGTATCCGAAATTGCCAGCCAGACGTCGCTGTTGTCCTTGAATGCTTCTATTGAGGCTGCACGTGCGGGTGAAGCGGGAAAAGGCTTTGCTGTTGTTGCCAATGAAGTGAAAAAGCTGGCGAATCAATCAGAGTCTGCTGTAAAGAAAATTTATACCGCTGTCGAAGGTATTACGCAGGCTATGGATAAGGTGAAGACTTCTGTGGCGCAAAGTCAGGAGCTGTTCCGTGAGCAGGAGAAGGCAACCTCCTCCACCGGAGAATCGTTCACAGAGATTAGTGGCAAAGTGCAGCAAATTGCTGGCCAAGTCAACAAGCTGTCAACGGACATGAAGGTATCGCGAGAACTGAGCGTACAGGTGCAGCAAGCTATCGAAAATATTAGTGCAATCACTCAGCAGTCCGCCGCAGGCAGCGAAGAGATTACCGCATCCACGGTGGAGCAGAAGCGTTCCTTTGAGGAATCGGCTGAGAAGGTAAAAGAGCTTCGTCAGATTCGCGAGGAGATGCAGCGGGAGCTAGATCGTTTTCAGGTGGAAAAGACAAGCTAACACCTGTGAAGCGAGTATCTGTTTTTGCTGAATAATGAATATAAGCAGTGCCAAAGAAGAAGTTCTATCTTATACAGGGAGACTTCTTCTTTTTTATTTTAATGATGTGACTTCTATTAAGTTTGATTTACATAGGCAGGGAATTCCGACTCTTGTGTCAAATAGATTAGGGAGAATATGGCACCAGATATATTAGTAAGAGGAAGATGGACAACGAAGTCTGGAAGGATGAAGTTACGGGAATGTTGCGACTTAAGCTTCGATTGATACTGAAAAATAAACAGACAAGACTGATTCTATTGCTCACTCTGTGCGTGTCGCTCGTGATTAGCGTGATCGGCTTGCTATCGTATTCAGGATACCGTGAAGGTTTGGATACCGAGCTGAACACACCCAATATAGAATTATTGCAAATCAATCTGGATGTGACCAATCGGGCTTTTCGTGAGTCTGATAACAAGGCGCTGGATGCAGCATATCATCCGGACGTAGAGGCTTTTGTACGTGTCCAAACGGATGGAAAATCTCTGTCAGACAACGCCTCCGTCATAGATCGGCTTCAGAAATACTTGAAAACCCTTTCTTCGCACGAAGAAATTTATTCGGTTGAAGTTATTTCTTTGGACAATCATGCTCTCGTATCCAGCAATTATGGTTACATGCCTGATTGGAAGCAGGCACCGGATACCACATGGGTTCCCTGGATTCAGGACATTCAAAAAAAGCCGTTGTTGATTAAGCGGAGATGGTACGGCACCGATCGTGAGCAGGGGACGGTAGAGTTGCTTTCGCTGGCCAGGCCCATAGTAGAGAATGGTCGGGTCATGGGTGCGGTGCTAATCAATCTGGATTACGATCGTTTTTTTTCCAAACTATATATTCATTTATCCAACTCGCAATACGTGTATGATCTGGACGGCGAGTTGATCTATCCCAAGCTGAGATCGTCCTTACCCTTAAATGATATGGGCAGGATTTTGAAAGAACTGGATGTGAGCCCCTATGCTTATGTGGAGATAGGGGACATGGAATATATGGCGAACCAAACCTTTTCTGATGTAACGGGATGGCGTCTAGTATCGCTCGTTCCGATGGACAAGCTGCTGAAAAATGTAAAGCTGGCGCGCAATATGATGCTGTGGCTTGCCTTTATCTCCATACTGGCTGGGTGCTCAGCAGTTTACTATTACAATTATGCAGCTTTTCGCCCCTTGAAAAAAATTAATAGCCTGTTGAATTCGGGCAATAAGGGAATGCGCCAAGGAGGATTGTATGACCTGGAACCTGTGATTAGCAAACTTGTTGGAGAGTTTCACCGCAAATCATTGGTGGTTGAGCGAAGCTTGCCGGAGCTGCGTTCCAAATATATGGAAGATGTCATCCAGCGTAGAATGGGCATACAGGAAATGCGTATGAAATGGGAACAGTATTTTTCCGATTGGGACGGCCATTCTTTGTTTGTCATGATCGTGTCCATTGACCGGTATTCTGCGTGGGCTGCAAGCTTTCCAGAAGAAGATAAAATGCTGCTCAAGTATGCGCTGAACAATATTTTGCTAGAGATGCTCGAACCTCACTGGAAAGCAGTATGCTCGCCGGAGGAGGAAAGTGGTTTTATTGTGCTGTTACAGTTCAGTGAGAGTTCGAATGAAGTTGGTACAGAGACTGACCTCCAAGAGAGCATTTTGCTTCAGAAAAGTGTGGATAGGCTGATTCAGGTTGTCGGTGAGTATCTTCCTTTGACTATTTCTATAGGGATTGGTCACATGGTCACGGATATTCAAGAGGCACGGGCGTCTTTTATAAAAGGAAAAGAGGCCCTTAATTTGCGTTTGTATGAGGGGTATGGACGTTCATATACGAATATAGACAGCAGCATAAGTGTGAAAAAGGATAACACAGTGGATGAACAGTCAAAGGAGCAGATTCAGGATTCAACATTGCTGGACAATCGGCGTGTGGAAATGATTCGTGCCATGGAGTCACAGGAACCTGGTGCAAGTGTAAAGCTAATCAGCCACTGGGTAGAAGAACTTCGACTCCACAGAACATCCCCAGCCCAGGTTTACTTGTTTGTTCATGAATTGCTGGAAGATTTGCTAAAATGGTGTACCACTCAGAGTGTGACGCCGCCGGATCAGCTTGCTGATTACCACTGGAATCAGATTCTGACACTAGACCTTCAAGACATTGAGGTATTGCTGGTCATTATGTTGACTGATATTGAAGAAAAATGGCACGGCCGCATTCAGTCCAAAGATTTTGTGCGTGTACAAGAGATGATCGAGTATATGGAACATCACTTGCATTTGAACATCGGGCTTCAGGAAATTGCGGATCATGTTCACATGAGCGTGTCCTCGGTGAGCAGCATGTTCAAGGAAGAAACGGGGACCACCGTTTATGATTATTTGACTGGATTACGCGTAAAAAAGGCATGCACATTACTATGTGAAACCCATTTGAAAATCGGTGAAATTGCAGAACAGGTCGGATACCGAAATGAGAACAGCTTTATTCGGGTATTCCGCAAGCACAAACAAGTGACCCCAGGGAAATTCAGACAAATCAGCAAATCTTCCAATGAATATGCAGATCGGTCAAAAGGTCGATACTTTGGCGAAATAGAAGATAAATACGAAGATTAAGCGATAGCTGTAGCCCTCCACGTTGCGGTACATTGACTTCATGTAAACGCAAACAACAAGACCGAAAACGTTGGAGGTGAAAACGGGCGCATGACGGGCCCAGTTCATTTTTGGAGAAGAGGAAACGTAATGAAGAAAAAGCCATGGCAAAAATATGTGCTGGTTGCGGCAGGAGTAGCTATGCTTTCTGCCTTGAGTATCAGTGAATATGTGGATCACCGCACCCTGCAGGATCACAGCCGTATATTTCCTACGAAGCCAATAACACTCGTCGTTCCTTATGCGGCCGGAGGCGGTACAGATATTACCGCGAGAGCGTTGGCGAAAGCCGCCGAAAAGCATCTCGGTCAGCCGATAATCGTCGTTAATCGAACGGGAGGAGGCGGTTCTGTCGGGCTGATGGAAGGGGCTGAGGCGCAGGCGGACGGTTATACCGTAACGTATCTGGTCGCTGAGCTGACTACGTTGCCTCATTTGGGACTGCTACCGCTCACCTATGAGCGATTTAAGCCGCTGCTTCAAACCAATATGGACCCTTCCGCCATTACGGTCCGGGCGGATGCACCATGGAAGACAGCGGAGGCATTTCTGGAGGATGCTGGGGCCCATCCCGGCAAGCTCAAAATGGGGAATGCAGGCACAGGGAGCATATGGCACCTTGCTGCCGCGATGCTGGAGCAGAAAAGCGGAGTCCGCTTTACCCATATCCCTTATGAGGGAGCAGGCCCAGCCGTCTCCGCTTTAATGAGCGGATTTGTGGATGCTGTACCCGTCAGTCCTGCAGAAGTGAAGAAATACGTGGACGAAGGGAAACTTCGCATACTGGCGATCCAGGCAGACACTATTTCGGAAGCGTTTCCAAAAGTGCCGACACTACAGCAAGCCACTGGGCTGCGTGTACATTTTATTGGTACTTGGAGAGGGCTGGCTGTACCCAAGGATACACCGGATGAAGTTGCTCAAACGCTGACGGATGCACTGATCAAGGGGACGAAAGACGAGGAATTCAGGGAGGAAATGCGTAAGCATGGGTTGGGATTGCGTGTACAGGATGCAGAGGCATTCGCGCAGCAACTGAAGGAGAGTCATGATACCTTCGCAAGACTGATTCCCGAGCTCGGCTTGAGCCGCAAGTAATACGGCCTTGTTTTTGCATTGGCAAAAACGAAAGGGTTGAACGAAGTAATGAAAATCAAACAAAACATTGATAAAATTCCAGGGGGCATTATGCTGGTGCCGCTGTTTATTGGCGCACTTTTTCATACATTTACTCCATGGGCAGGCGACTATTTTGGATCTTTTACCAAGGGGCTGATGACAGGTACGGTACCCATTTTAGCAGTGTGGTTTTTTTGTATGGGTGCTTCTATAGATGTGCGAGCGACGGGTACTGTATTGCGTAAATCAGGAACGCTCGTATTGACTAAAATCGCGGTTGCATGGGTAGTGGCGATCATTGCATCCAGATTGCTGCCTGTTGGTGGTGTAGAAAGTGGACTATTTGCAGGTTTGTCGGTGCTGGCGCTGATCTCGGCTATGGATATGACGAACGGCGGGTTATACGCCTCCATTATGCAGCAGTATGGCTCCAAGGAAGAGGCAGGAGCATTTGTACTGATGTCACTGGAATCGGGTCCGTTGGTGACCATGATTATTTTGGGTAGCACTGGGCTGGCCGTTTTTGAACCGCAGACATTTGTGGGGGCGGTATTACCATTTTTGGTCGGCTTTATGTTGGGCAATCTGGATCATGATTTCCGAAAATATTTTGGGAACGCAACGCAAGCTTTGATTCCATTTTTCGGTTTTGCACTTGGTTGTTCCATTGACCTGAGTGTCATTGTCCAGACAGGTATGCTTGGTATTTTATTGGGTATTTTTGTCATTATCATTACAGGTATTCCACTGATTTTGGCGGACAAATATATCGGTGGTGGCAACGGTACAGCAGGAATTGCAGCCTCTAGTACAGCAGGAGCAGCAGTAGCCAATCCAGTCATTGTCGCCAATATCAAGCCTGAGTTCCTGCCTGTTGCGCAATCTGCAACGGCCTTAGTTGCTGCTTCGGTCATTGTGACCTCGATTTTGGTACCTATTCTGACGGCATACTGGGCCAATTATATGAAGCGTAAGGGGAAATCCCAAGGAGCAGGGCCTGTAAATCCAGGGGCGAATGTACCTAAATAAAGTTTGGATGATGATGCTCTCAACTTATGGACCTTTCCATTACCCGGGAAATGCTTTTGCAGTTATACCTTCAATCCTAACATTACAAAACTTGTCCTAAAACGCTTCTGCAAACATACATATGTAAGCAGAGGAGCGTGATGGAATTGGAAAACAAGGTGCGTCGCTACTACCAGTTAAAGCAAAAGCAAAAAGAAATTGAAGGTGAACTGACTGATTTGCGTAATGACATTACCGCTCATTGTGCACAGCAGGAAGTATCAGATTGGGAAATTGGCAACTACCGAGTCAAGATTATACAGCAGCACCGCAAGGAATACGATCATACAAAGCTGTATGATTCACTGCCTGATCCGCAGCTATGGCGCTTGTTTTCCAAGCCGGATACGTCGAAGATTGCCAGTTTGCTTAAGCTCAAGGTCATCGCAGAGGAGCAAATAAAAGATGCCGTTTCTCTTAAAACGGTGACGCTATTGCAGGTGGATAAAAAATAAATAAAAAGAGCTGCCCCCGTTTTCGGAGCCAGCTCTTTTTATTGTCTGTTGTTTACTAGTCTTCCATCTTCACGCTCTATGAATTATTTATCAGACAAACTTTTTCCCACTCCTTTGAGAAAATGAATACCAAATCCCATTGCCCGGTTTACATCTGGATCATTCATCGCCTTCATAAGATCGCGCAGACGAGTCTTTTTATTCTGCTTTAGATGTTCTTCGGCTTCGTTCAGGCCATTGGTAACGCTATTTGTCAGCTTTTTCACCAGCTCGGGGTCTACCTCAGACAGCATCCCTGCTGCTCCCATGAGATTATTGATGATGTTCGTCACAGGCTTACGCGTCGCTTGTCCTACAGCGATTTTGGCGATGCTTTCTTTGGCTTTTAGCATAGACTGAGCTGCTTCGAGAAGACCACTGTCGTGCAGCTCGCGTACGATTTCAAGCGTCTTCTGCAATGCCGCCCCATTGTCCGCCAGATCAGCAGTAAGCTGATCCAGCGATTGTTTTTGGCGTTTTTCTTCTGTCAAAACGCGTTTTCTCACAATTGAAATAGGCTTAGCCACGGCTTGACCTCCTTATTTTTGATCCACCAAATCGACGTAACCGGGACGATTCCACTTACGGTCCACTTCAACCCCATTTTGCGGATGGCGCTTTTTGTAACGCGGATTGATACGTGGTAGTGGATTTTGACCGTCTACCTCCAAAATTTGCATCCGTACTTTGGCTTGTTTATAGGCCGGTGTACGGGTGACCACATCGAACGCTCCACCAGTTAACAGATTGACCGCACCATCATGGCTGGTAGAGTGCATTGGCACATAAATTTCAGTTCCCTGCACGCGGTCTGTAACCAGAACGCGTAGCTTGACCGCACCATAAGGGGATTCCAATCGAACCAGCGATCCATTAGTGATTCCGCGCTCCTCAGCCAATTCAGGTGACACTTCCACAAATACTTTTGGAAGTTTGAGCTGAATACCTGCTGATTTGGTCGTCATATTTCCTTCATGAAACTGTTCGAGCAGTCGACCATTATTTAAGGTCAAATCGAATTCAGCGGGGTACTCTTTCGGTGGTACATATTCGAAAAGTCCCAAACGCGCTTTTTTATCCGGAAAGTTAAAGCCGTTGGTGTGCAGCAGCGGTGTATTGCTACCATCCGGCGATCCCCAGTGGAAGCTGTTCCAGCCTTCCAATACGTCATAATTACATTGGGAGAAAAATGGAGTGAGCGACGCCATTTCCTCAAAAATTTCACTTGGATGGCTGTAATCCCAATCAAATCCCATGTGCTTGGCAAATTGGCTGAAAATCCACCAATCTGGTTTGCTGTCTCCCATAGGGCGGAGTGCTTCATATAAACGCTGGACACGACGTTCGGTGTTCGTAAAGGTCCCGTCTTTTTCGAGTGAAGGTACGGCTGGCAAAATGACATCAGCGAATTCAGCTGTTTTGCTCAGAAATACATCCTGAACGACAAGGAAATCCAAGTTCGCCAGCATTTCTTGGGTATGGTTGGAGTCGGCATCCACCCATGCCATCTCTTCTCCAGCGATATACATCGCTTTGAGCTTACCTGTTTCAATGGCTTCCAGCATCTGAATGTTGTCCAGTCCGCGCTGACCTGGAATTTGTACGCCGTAGGCCGCTTCAAACTTGGCACGAATGACCTCGTTCGTCACGGGCTGATAGCCCGGGAAAATATCCGGCATCGTACCCATATCGGCAGCACCCTGCACATTGTTATGTCCGCGAAGCGGATAAGCGCCTGCACCCGGACGCATAAAGTTTCCAGTCACCAGCAGTAGGTTGGCAATTGCAATCGAAGTGTAAGAGCCTGCGATGTTTTGCGTCACACCCATGCCCCAGCAAATGGCAGTGCCGTCGGCTTCATGAATCATAGTCGCTACCTCAATCAGTGTCTCTTTGGAAATACCAGTTTCCTGTTCGGCAAATTCCAGGGAGAAACGCTCTAGCAACTTCAAATATTCAGGATAGAAGTTTACATGCTCTTCAATGAATTTTGCATCATGCCAGTTTTGCTCAATGATGTATTTGGCTACAGCGGATAACCATACATAATCAGTACCTTGCTTCGGACGAATGAACAGATCTGCGCGTTCTGCCATTTCATGCTTGCGCAGGTCGACCGAGATCAACTTTTGACCGTACAGCTTATGCGCACGTTTGATACGAGTAGCCAGCACTGGATGTCCTTCTCCCGGCGCGCAACCGACCAGCATGACCAAACCTGCTTTGGCAATATCTTTAATCGTACCGCTGTCCCCACCGATGCCTCCGGTGTATTGTAGCCCCCATGACGCAGGAGATTGGCAATACCGTGAGCAATTATCGACGTTATTCGTTTGGAAGACCTGACGAGCCAACTTCTGCATCAAATAGTTTTCTTCATTGGTGAATTTGGACGAAGAAATAAAGCCGAGTGCTTCGCCACCGTAAGTTTCTTGAATAGCTCCCATTTTGCTGGCCATCAGGCTCAGTGCCTCTTCCCAGGTTGCTTCCACAAATTCGTCACCTTGACGAATTAAAGGGGAGGTCAGACGCTGATCGCTGTTCACAAAATCCCAGCCGAATTTTCCTTTTACGCATGTCGAGATACCGTTAACAGGTCCCTCAGAGGTAGGTTGTACCTTCAAAATTTTGCGGCCTTTGGTCCAAACCTCAAAGCTGCAACCTACACCGCAAAACGTACAGACGGTTTTCGTTTTTTTTGTACGGGTTTCACGCATCGCTGCTTCGGCTTCGGAAATAGCAAAAATCCCACTATAGCCCGGCTCCACTTCCTTTATTAAATCCACCATCGGATTTAATAGATCCTTATTCATGCCACTCATGAAGCCTGCTTCTCCCAGCATGGATTTCTCCATCAAGGCATTGCATGGGCAGACGGTTACACACTGACCACAGCTAACGCAGGAGGAATCGTTAATCGCAACCCTGTCATCCCATATGACGCGAGGGCGTTCAGCTTCCCAGTCGAGGGACAGCGTTTCATTGACCTGAAGGTTTTGGCATACCTCTACGCATTGGCCGCATGCAATACATTGATTGGGGTCATATCGGTAGAAAGGATGAGACATATCTACTTCTGTCGGGTCAACTTTCGGTTGATACGGATATTTTTGATGTTCAATTTCCATAAGCTCTGCTGTATTATGCAAAGTACAATTACCGTTGTTGTTATCGCACACTGTGCAGTAGAGGAGATGATTTTCCAGCAATCGGTCCATAGCCTCGGTTTGAGCTGCTTTCGCGCGATCCGAATGTAAATGAATATTCATTCCATCGGAAGCCAGTGTCGAGCAGGAACGCATAAGTTTTCCGTCCACTTCCACGATACATGTGTCACAGGTACGGATCGGATCGACTTCGGGAACGTAACACAGCTGGGGATGGGCGATGTTGTTTTCGTTAATCACTTCAAGAATCGTTGCGCTGTTCTTCGTTTTCAGTTCCTGTCCGTTTAATGTAATTTTGATCGCACTATCAGTCACGGTTCAGGCTCCTTTCAGATTTTAAATTTAAAAATTAGGAATAAAAAAACTCCACCATAAACACAAGTGCTCGTGTTCCAGCACTTGTGTTTATGGTGGAGTAGTGACCAAGCTCTAGGTCCTGGAGGCCAATCCGCCATTTGAATATGTATTAATAACAAACAGTACGCACCGTCTGTATATCAATAACTTCTGAATAACTTAGATATGTCATTTTCTGCATGTCATCTCGTGTAACTATAACGTAAAATTTAAGATAGTTCAACGGTACATTATTAATTTTTTAATTGATAATGATTATCGTCTGAGAAATCGAAAAATCATTGACAAACGTTCCAGGATTGCTAACAATAGGAATGTAATCTATTTCAGAGCAATCGTAAATGGAGTGTACGTGGGAATCGCGTATATTTTATTTGTCGCAGCGCTTGTTAGTTTGATTTTTCTATATCACATGATGTGGGATTCGTAAAATCCTGATGTAGATAAATTAACCGGCATTTAGCAGATTCTTCGATATTCATAAGCGAAGAAGTTGTTGTGATGCCGGTTTTTTGGTTCAGTATAAAATGAATGGAAATACCGTCCCAATTTAGAGTGTAAAGAGTTTTATTAATGAAGACGGATTGAGGTGAACAGGATGGCGAACCGGAGCGACGATCAATGGAATCGTCCGTTACGGGACTTAAGAATATCCGTCATAGACCGATGTAATTTTCGGTGCCGATATTGTATGCCGGAAGAAATATTTGGCCATGACTATCCGTTTCTGCCAAAAGAAAAGATATTGACCTTTGAGGAAATTACGCGCCTTTCTCGTATTTTTGTCTCGCTGGGCGTTACGAAGCTGCGTATTACTGGTGGTGAGCCGTTGCTGAGGAAAAATTTGTCCTTGCTTATTCATTCGTTAACTCAACTCGATGGGGTTGAAGATATTGCAATGACGACAAACGGCGTATTTTTGCCTAAATATGCTGCAGCACTGCGAGAGGCAGGACTAAAGAGAGTGACGGTTAGTCTGGATTCGCTCGATGATGATCGGTTCCGCCAAATGAACGGGGGCAGAAGCAGTGTAAAGGCGGTGCTGGATGGTATTGAGGCTGCGGCTCAAACAGGGATGCAGGTGAAAATAAATATGGTCGTGCAAAAGGGCTTTAACGATCAGGATATTGTTCCCATGGCCGACTATTTTCAAAAGAAAAAGCATATTTTACGTTTTGTTGAGTTTATGGATGTAGGCAACACCAATGGCTGGAAATTGGATCAGGTCGTTTCCAAGCAGCAGATCATCGAAGCCATTCACGAGCATATGCCGTTAGAGCCTGTCCCACCCCAGTACAAAGGTGAGGTGGCGACGCGCTACAGGTATCAGGACAGAGACGGGGAAATCGGCATTATTTCGTCTGTTACGGACGCCTTCTGCTCCACATGTACACGAGCGAGAATTTCTGCTGAAGGCTCCTTGTACACGTGCCTGTTTGCCTCGCAAGGGTACAAGCTTCGCGCGATGCTGCGTTCCGAACAGTCCGATGACGAGATTAGAGCTTACATTGAGCGTGTTTGGAGAGAACGTACCGATCGCTATTCAGAGGAACGGCTGAATCATACACAGCAAGCAACATCTAAAATTGAAATGTCACACATCGGCGGGTGAGCCGAAGAGCCAGCCTGTCAGAAACAAGGGAGTGGAGCACATGGAAAAGCCAGCTGAGGTAAAACGTGAGATTCTACGTTATCGTGACGGTCAGATCAAGCGTTTTGAAGACACTGTGGTGACGGAGCATCCGGTGACCATCAAAATCAATCAGCAGGAATTTGCTACCATGGTTTGTACACCGGAGTATGTGGAGGATATGGCGGTAGGTTTTTTGGCCTCTGAAGGCGTCATTCAACGGTACGATGATATTGAAGATATTTGGGTTCAGGAAAAAGAAGGTTTTGTTCATATTAAAACCCGTCGAATGAATGAGTTTTATCAAAACTTTCATTCCAAACGGTACATTACCTCCTGCTGCGGAAAAAGTAGACAGGGCTTTTATTTTATGAATGATGCCAAAGTGGCAAAAAGAATGAATGACACCCATGTTACGCTGTCTTTTGAGGATTGCTTCCGCTTGATGAATTTAATGCAAAGCTCGGCACTTACGTTTCAGGAGACAGGTGGTGTTCATAATGCAGCGCTGTGCGACAAAGACGGGATGATCCTGTCCAGAATAGATATCGGCCGACACAATGCGCTGGATAAAATCTATGGACATTGCTTAAAACATGATATTGTATTGCAAGACAAAATCATAGTATTCAGCGGACGCATTTCGTCTGAAATTTTGTTGAAGGTTGCGAAGATTGGCTGTGAAGTTGTTTTATCCAAGTCAGCTCCCACAGAGCTTGCACTTGAGTTGGCTGAGGATCTGGGAATTACGACCGTCGGCTTTATACGCAGTCGTTCTCTGAATGTATATACGCATACCGAACGGATTGATGAACTGGTTGAATCTAAAATATAATATAAAAATCTTCAATGTACACCGTCATAGCTAACCAGCATGGAATAAAACCTTTCGGGGTATTCATTCATGTTGGTTTTTCTTGGTATATATGTGGTGGACATACATTGTACTGAAAAGGAGGGCATGTTAAATGAACTATCATATTCAAGTATTTGCCGGACTTGCGGAACAGATGGGAGGGCCTATAATTATGGTGCCTACTGAGCAAGAAACGATGACCGTTGCCGCATTAAAAGACTTGCTATCCGAGTGTTTCCCTGAATCGGCAGCTCAGTTGCAGGGTTCTTTTGTTGCCAGAAATCAAGCCTACGCCGCTCCTGAGGACCTCGTGAGTATACATGATGAGATTGCGATTATTCCTCCGGTTTCAGGAGGGTAAATTCTATTAATAGAATAGATGAATTCGATAAAATAGGTGCAAGGGGGCAGATCATATGCAATACCGTATTCAGCTATTCGCAGGTATGGCGGAGCAACTTGGTGACGTGATCACGGTAGAACTTTCACAGGAAACGGTGACCATGGCAGACATTCGAAAAAGGCTGAATGAGCTGTACCCGGAAGTGACTTCACAACTGCCAGGTTCTTTTTTTACCCATCATAAAAAGCTGGCTTCTCCAGATGAACTTGTGCTTCCATCAGATGCAATTGCTCTTCATCAGTCAGCGCCCGGGATGGAGACGGTCGTTTCAAAATGTGGTTTATTTGCCATTACGTACGACCCGATTGATGCCGATGAAGTAACCTCAAAGGTGCTCGACCCTTCTCATGGCGCCTCGCTGACCTTTAATGGTACGACTCGGGAATTTACGCAAGGTCAGCGAACGGTGCTACTTGAATATGAGGCGTATGTCCCGATGGCCATGAACACGATGAAGCAGATTGGTGACGAAATTGCAGAGAGTTGGCCTTCTACACGTACTGCGATTACACATCGGCTTGGCACGGTCAGAATTGGAGAGACGAGTGTGGTGATTGCTGTCTCTGCTGCACACCGCGATACTTGCTACGAAGCCAGCCGCCATGCCATTGAACAGTTAAAGCAAATCGTACCGATTTGGAAAAAGGAAGTGTGGGAGGACGGCTCAGAATGGAAGGGGCATCAGCTGGGTCGCTGGAATCCTCAAAATACCCCAAAGCTTTCGAATAAGGACGAGGACATCTGAGCTTTTAGCTTGTCAGATCAACTTGTAGCTATCAATGGATAAGTATGGAGGGTAAACCAACGATGTCAGAAATGGACAAAATCCAGGAAATGGAAGTTGCTGCACAAGCACATGCGCATGCGTCTCATGCCCGTTATTCTAGACAGGAATTATTCTCTAAAATTGGACCGACAGGCCAGCAAAATATCCGTAGTAAGCACGTGCTGATGGTGGGGGCCGGCGCGCTGGGCACTGCCAATGCTGACATGCTGGTGCGAGCGGGCATCGGACGGCTGACGTTGGTAGACCGTGATTATGTAGATTGGAGCAATTTGCAGCGCCAACAGCTCTATGACGAAGCGGATGCCCGTGATCAGATCCCCAAGGCAGTGGCCGCGCAGAAGCGATTGCAGCAAATCAATTCGGACGTGGACGTTCGTGCGCTAGTCCGGGACGTCTCGCTTGATGAAATCGACGATATCGCAGCAGGGGTGGATCTCATCGTAGATGCCACCGACAATTTCGATACACGTTTGCTTATGAACGATTATGCGGTCAAGCATCGAATCCCTTGGATTTACGGGGCGTGTGTGGGCAGCTATGGGACAACCTTTACCATCGTGCCAGGGCAGACACCGTGCCTACATTGCCTGCTCGGAACCGTACCGCTCGGCGGTGCGACCTGTGATACGGTCGGTGTGATTAGCCCGGCTGTACAGATGGTGGCGGCTTATCAAAGCGCCGAGGCATTGAAGCTGCTCACCGGGGACGAATCAGCCTTACAGGGGAAGCTGATATCTTTCGATCTGTGGAACAATCAGCATCAGGTGATCCAAATCAGCGCCATGAAGAAAGCCGATTGTCCAACATGTGGTGAGTACCCTGTGTATCCTTTTTTACAATCGGAGCATCAGGCTAAAACGGCTGTCTTGTGCGGACGAGATACGGTTCAAATCCGCCCGGCCCCGGGTACTGTACGTGATCTGAATGAAGCGGCACGTTTGTTGTCCCGTCAGGGGGGCAAAGTGGAGCATAATCCATACCTGGTATCCGTTGTTATCGGAACGCATCGAATTGTTCTTTTTCAGGATGGACGCGTCTTAATTCATGGGACGAAGGACATCGCTGAGGCGAGATCGATTTATCACAAATATTTGGGTTGACCAAATAGATTCGACCCGTTATGAGATGTACAATGTTTTCTTATTTTCGCTATCACATTTTCGTCATCTCATTTTGGAATTTATAAGATAGGGGAAGAACAAATTGAAAAAGAAATTTGGGTACATATTCACGTTCGTTGGATTGTTGGCATGGGTTCTGGCGGGATGCTCGTCTCCGGCTGCTGTACAGTCGGCACAGTCCGCACCCAAGACAGAACTAGTCGTATCTGCCGCTGCAAGTCTTCAAGATAGTCTGAATACGCTCAAGGGCCAGTATGAGAAACAGCACCCAGATATCAAACTTACCTTTAACTACGCTTCATCCGGTACATTACAAAAACAAATTGAGCAAGGCGCACCCGCTGACGTATTTATTTCGGCGGGCATGAAGCAAATGAAGGCATTAACGGATGCTTCATTGGTGGAAAAGGATAACGTGCTGCTTCAAAATAAACTGGTTGTGGTTGTTCCACAAGATAAGGCGAAAAGCACAGATAACAAAAGCATTACGCTCAATGATCTGATGGGTCCTTCTTACCTGAAAGTGGCTGTTGGGGAGCCTACCACCGTTCCCGCCGGACAGTATTCCAAAGAATCGTTAACGAAGGCTGGACTATGGGACAAGCTGGAACCTAAGATGGTATTCGCCAAGGACGTAAGACAGGTATTAAATTATGTTGAAACAGGCAACGCCGATGCAGGACTCGTCTATCTGACGGATGCCAAATCATCCGATAAAACGGTCATAGCACTGGAAGTGCCTGAGGAATTGCATGCACCCATCCTGTATCCTGAAGGCATTGTAAAAGCAACCAAACACAGCCAGGAAGCAGGCGAGTTTCTTAATTTTCTACGGACAGATGAAGCTATGAGTGTGTTCAGTAAAGATGGATTTTCAGCCCCTACAGAAATGACGGGAAAATAGAATTCACAGATAAAGGAGGGGGTCCCGTTGGATTGGTCAGCTTTTCTTCCTCCGGTTATCGTATCTGTTAAAGTCGCTGTCGTCGCCAGCATCATCGTCTTTTTATTAGCTACTGTGGTAGCGCGGATGATGGCGAACTGCACGCCGCAGAGGGGAACCAGCGTGATTGAGACCGTCCTACTTCTTCCGCTCGTTTTGCCTCCCACTGTTGTCGGCTTTATTTTGCTTATCTTGCTGGGAAGGAAAAGCTGGATTGGCACTGCCTTCGAAAGCCTGTTCCAGCAGACGATTGTATTTACGTGGGGAGCTGCAGTGGTGGCGGCCGTAGTTGTTGCTTTTCCACTGGCTTACCGCACCATTAAAGCAGGCTTTGAAGCTGTAGACCCGGAGGTAGAGCAGGCTGCACGTGCGCAAGGTGCCAACGAATGGCAAGTGTTTCGCCACATTACGATGCCCCTTGCCTACCGACCACTCATTTCAGGATACATTCTCGGATTTGCCCGAGGGTTAGGGGAATTTGGCGCTACGCTGATGCTTGCAGGTAATATTCCTGAACAGACTCAAACCCTGCCTACGGCGATTTATACCGCGTCCGAGGTCGGAAATATGACACTCTCTTGGAGCTGGGTAGCGGTCATCATTTTATTCTCTTTTATCATGTTGATGCTTTCAAATCGACTGGTAAAGGATTAGCCCTTTTGGAATAAGAATATGCGCAGTCTGCCGTAGGGTAGGCTGTGTTTTATTTGTAATGAGAAAAAACTCTTACACATCTTCATTCACTCCCCAAATTTTGGAATTAGAGGCCCTGGAGGATCGCGGACGGTCGAGGCTGTACTCCGTTTGCAAGCGTAACAGATCTAGTTAATTTGTGGTATAATTTACAAAAAAATAAGTAAAGGGAGATGGGGAACCATGAAGGAATTCGGGAAATTTTTTCTGGTAGGTTTAGCCATGGTTTTGGGGCTTGGTCTGGCGGTAGGAAATGTGGAGCTTCCCGTCGCCGCCGCGGCCGATACAGAATATTATGTGGCCACGAGCGGCAGCGACTCCAACGCAGGAAAGAGCGACGCGCCGTGGAAGACGCTGCAGCACGCGGCCGACGTGGTTCCTGCGGGCAGCACGGTTTACGTCCGGGGCGGTGTGTATAAGCAGAAACTGAAGATCACCCGCTCTGGCTCCGCTTCGCAGGGTTCCATTGTGTTTACCAACTATGGGACGGAGACCGCCATCATTGACGGCACCGGACTTTTGGTCAGCGGGAACGAAGGACTGATCGAACTGGCCGATGTCAATCACGTTACCGTTCAGGGGTTTGAAATCCGTAATTTCACCACTGCTTCCAAGAATACGGTGCCTGTAGGTATTTATGTCCACGGTTCGGGCGGCTTCATTAATCTGTCCAACAACAAAATCCATGACATCAAAAACACGGTCACCCCGACCGGCAAAGATCGGCTGGGCCGGGACGCTCACGGTATCGCTGTTTATGGCACGAAAGCTCCGGCTTCGATTCACGACCTTACGATCAGCGGTAATGAGCTGTACAATCTCGTGCTGGGCTCCAGCGAATCTCTCGTTTTAAACGGTAACGTGGACGGCTTTGCGGTGACCGACAACCTCATTCACGATAATGACAACATCGGGATTGATCTGATCGGCTTTGAGGGAACTGCGCCGAATACTGCTTACGATCAGGCGCGAAACGGGCTGGTGAAGAGCAACCGGGTGTATAATAATTCTGTTCAAAATAACCCATCTTACAAGAGCGATGACAACTCGGCCGGCGGTATTTATGTAGATGGAGGCAAGGACAGCATTATCGAGCAGAACTACAGTTACAACAACGACATCGGCGTCGAAATCGCCTCCGAGCATGCCGGCAAAGCCACCAGCAATATTACGGTCCGCAGTAACGTGATATATAACAACCGGCTGACTGGTATTGCCATGGGCGGTTACAATGAGGAGCGCGGCTCAACGGTAAACTGCAAGATCGTGAACAATACGCTATACAAGAACGATACATTTGACGACGGAAGCGGCCAGCTTTTGGTTCAGTACGATACGCGAAACAATGTGATCAAAAACAATATTTTCGTGGCCAGCTCCACAGATATGCTGATCTCCAATGGATACACCAAAAATTCCGGCAATGTTGTGGATTATAACTTATACTTTGCTCCGAGCGGCAGCTCGGAAGCCAACTGGATATGGAAAAATAAAGAATATACAGGTTTCTCCGCGTACAAATCGGGGACCGGCAACGATACGCATTCTCTGTTTGCCGATCCTAAATTCGTGAATGCCGCGAACGGCGACTTCCATTTGCAGTCTTCGTCACCGGCGATCGATGCCGGAAACACGGACCGTGCCATCATTGGAACACTAGATATTGACGGGAAGCCCAGAGTACAGGGAGCCGCTGTGAACATCGGTGCCTACGAGTAAGCCTTATATTTTATGACCAACAGTGCATACCGAAACTATGTGGGGCCATTGATTGTACGTTTTTACAATGTTCCTTGCAATTGAAACTCCTTCAAAGAGAATCCCCATGTCGTAAGATATGAGGATAAACTTTGGAGGTGTTTTTGCGTTGGCAACAAGATTAAGCTATCCTCGGGAAGTGAAAATGGAAGCATACAAATGAGATTAGAAAGTAGTTCCTGTTCAAGAGGCTCTGATTAACATAGTTGTTGTACACCTTTGAACCATACGGATTTGATCGACAAGGTATCCGAGATGTTGGTTGTCGGATCACCGTTTACTAGTATAAGGTCAGCGAGCGCACCTTCGGCAATACAGCCGCGATCGTTAAGCCCAAAGCAACGGGCCGGTTTCGCGGTGGCCGACTGAAGCGCTTCTATGGGAGTAAATCCGGCTTCAACCAGCAATTGCATTTCATGATGAACGCTGGCTCCATGAGCAAGGCCGCCAAGATTGGGAACAGGAACGGGGGCGACATCCGTCCCGACCAGAATATCCACACCGGCACGGTGAAGGTCCATCACATTTTTAAAGCTATTCTCCAAATTGCCTTGCGGGAAAGTATGGAAGCTTGAGTTCAAAATATCGATCCATTCCGGACTTAATTTGGAATAAACACGTGGATCATTCGCCAATTCTGATGCCGGATTCCCCAGAATGGATGAGTTCAATACTAAGCACGGTATAACAAATGCGCCTGAATCCGCTATGGATTTCACCAACTCGGATGTGCATTTGGGCCTGTCGAGAAATAAGTGACCCAATCCGTCGACTCCCATATCGATGGAGGTTTGCGAAGAATGAGCCGTCAAGACGTGGGCTATGACAATTTTATCGAATTTATGGGCTTCTGCCACGGCTGCTTTTAAAATCTCGTCGCTTAAAATAGGCAGTCCAGGGGCACCCAAGACCGTCCCTTCTTCAATCATGATTTTAATATAGTCGGCGCCACTCTCCACCTGGGTATGCACATGTTTGATCGCTTCTTCCACTGTCGTCACTTGGGGCACTTTTTCGTGATCGTGAGCGTAGGCGGCTAGCATAGCTTCCCGATCTTCCTTGGGTAACTTCTCCAATTCCTTTAATACGAACTCAGGAATTTCATCCTCATCCTGCAATAATTCATCCGGATGACCACCTGGAGCAGTGATCGCTGTGCCGGCAGAACGGACTTCGGCGACGTCATTCACGTTTTTCAACTGGATCTTGCGCCCTCTTTCTGTAAAACTGCCGTTCATTTCGAGTTCTGTCGTGACGCCGAATTTTAAAGCATCTCGTAACCCACCGATTGAAGTGTGGACATGCGCATCAATCAGGCCGGGCAATAATGTCGCATTTTCCCCATCGATGATCGTTGCATGTGTCGGAAGGTCTCCGCCTACCGAAATAATGGTTTCCCCATGGATGACAACATTTCTGGGCTCAATAACTTTTTCACCATCGAAAATACGTACATTCGTAATCGCTGTAACTTTTTCTACCGTAGAGCTGCTTTGAGTTACATTCTTCATGTCGTTCCTCCTTAGTGTTCAGTTTTAAACACTTAGAATTCTAACTATTAGTTTTATAACTGTCAATAAACTAATTTTCATTTGACAAACAGTTTAGAGATTTATATAGTTTATTTACTGACAATTAGACTTCTAATAATTTGAGGAGGTACGATTATGAAAACCCAAAAGGATACGGTTTATTTGGATTTGTTTCAGATTATTGGTCTTAAGTTAAAGAAAAGAGCGGACGAGAGCATAAAAGAGTTGGGATTAAATGCTCAACAAGGAAAAATGATTAGATATATCTACGAGAATCAAGGAAATGATTTAATTCAGAAGGATCTAGCCGATCGGTTTCATCTGCGCGGAGCCAGCATTACAAGCATACTTCAAGGTCTTGAGCAAAAAGGATTCATCGAGCGCAAAATCCCGGCCAATAATGAACGGCAAAAAAATATTTATGTTTTACCAAAAGCCATTGAATTGATTGAAGATTTTAGTGACTCTTTCCAAAAGGTGGAGGACGAAATTGTTCAAGCCCTGACGGAAGAGGAGAAGCAAATTTTAGAGGAAATGTTACTCAAAATTAATGATCGCTTATAATTGCAGATAAAATCATGTTCCAAAAATCACTTTCGCTAGTCTCTGTTTTATATGATAGGAATCGGTTATGATGGAAATAGTAATAGGGATTTTAGTAGATTTTAGGAGAGCGGTGCGATATGAGAAGGGAAACGGGTTTTAACGAAATTATTCGAAAAGTACGTAAAGAGCTGTTTGGGAAAGGCCCGGAACGCATACATACGACCTTTGTAGATAATATGGCCATCACGATGCTATATGGAAATTTAACCCCATCCGAAAAGTTTCTGGCACAAGAAGAATCCGGGAAAGAGATGGTGCATGCAGCCCGAACCAAAATGGTTCAAAAAATATATCCCACACACTTCAATAAAGAACTGGAGGATTACATGGATTCCCGGCTGCTGCACCTCTTTTCAGATATTAAAGTGGAGGAAGATATAGCCATCTCCGTTTTTGTATTTGAAGATAATATTACTGCAAAATAAAAAGAAGGCGGAACCGACATAGCATCCATGTTGTTGGAGAGTTCGGTTGCACCTTCGATTTAATTAACGATGTCCTAATTGGAATGGAATGAATAGAGAGTTGTTTCTGTTTACACGTGTTTTCTTCTTCGATGTTGATATTGGGACCATTGGTAGAGAACAAAACATCCTATGCAAAAACCAAGGATAGCCACCAAGGCCGCCACTAGGACCATGGCCGAGAATACATAAGCGACAATACTCCACTGGAGCATAAATCCTACCCAAGCGACCAACAGAAAAAAGACGGCAAGAAGCTGATTAAACCTTTGCTGTTCTCGGTCCTCCTGCACATACGAGGAGGGGCTTTTCTTCAAGAAAAGCTTGGCTATCCGCATTATCGGATTGAAGTTAAAAAGGACGCCGAGCAACCCCGCGATAAGAGGAATAACTAGCACCCCATATCCCCCTGTGATCCAAGTGAAAACTACAGATAAAACAATTACCCATTGATTAGCCCTGACTAACGGACGCGGAATGGAAGATGGAATTTGGCCCATATATATCATCCTTTTCATATCGGAATAAAGTAAAATCTGAAATTATTATAGCCTAACATTTGGGGAATAGATACCAAGAAAAAACGAAAGACTCTGCAAGTCCATCAGCTAAGTTTTTTTTGTCTTGCTTAATTCCTAGCGATGTATCAGCCAATTTGTTACAATTCTTATATATGTCAATTGGGGAAGATATACATTTTTTTACTCTATGCGCAAATCATGGATCATGAAAGGAACCTACATAGTTTATGAAAAAAAATGATTTTGGAAATAGGATGAAGGAATATGAAAATGCTTATAGATTAAGCCTACCACGCCGTTTACCTGTAATCATCAGAATTGATGGTGCGCATTTTCATACCTTTACACGTGGGATGACGAAACCTTTTGATGAGAAACTAATTTTTGCATTATGGGAGACGTGTAAATATTTGGCCTATAACATTATGGGATGTAAACTGGTGTATCATCAGAGCGATGAAATTTCACTGCTTCTTACGAATGATGACAAATTAACGACGCAATCCTGGTTTGAAAATAATCTTCAAAAGATGGTGTCTATATCTGCCTCTCTGGCTACTGCCAAATTTAATGAAGAAATCCAGAAAGTTTATCCGGATAAACCTCTGGCCACTTTTGATGCAAGAGCATGGGTTTTGCCCCACGATGAGGTTGCCAACTATTTTCTATGGAGACAACAAGATGCTACTAAAAACAGCATTTCTATGGTAGCTCAAGCCCATTTCAGGCATTCAGAATTAGAAGGATTGAACGGAAATCAGCTACAAGACAAGCTTTTTGTGGAAAAAGGGCTAAACTGGAACGATCTTCCGGTCTGGCAAAAGCGGGGAATTTGCATTACCAAACAACAGTACAACAAAGGCGAAGCCGTCAGAAGCAAGTGGGATGTTGATCATGAGACACCGATTTTTTCACAGAATAGAGATTATATTAACCAATATGTATACTTGGACAAGGATGTGTAGATTTGGAGTGTGTCATTTTTATAGGAATTCAGGCTTCGGGCAAGTCGACATTTTATAAAGAACATTTCTTCAAAACACATATGCGAATAAACCTTGATATGCTTAAAACACGGAATAGGGAAAATATTTATCTACAAGCCTCCATCGAAACAATGCAGCGCTTTGTTGTAGACAATACAAATGCCACTGTTATAGAACGGAAGAAATATATAGATGCTTGTAAAAATAGGGGGTTTAAAGTTATTGGCTACTATTTTGAGCCCGATTTTGCAGAATCTATTAAGCGTAATGAGGAGCGAACAGGCAAAGAGTATGTTCCTGAAATCGGTATTAAAAGTGTAATGAGTAAACTTGAGGTCCCAAGCTACGAAGAAGGATTTGATGAACTCTATAGCGTGAATTCCATTGAAGGAACGTTTCAGACCAGAAGGCTGCCGGAAAACCATTCAATATAGGGGGAGTACCATGAACATACCTGAGAGATTCATCAAACGTTTTCCAGCATACGAGGACGTATTTGCCAGCGATCTGGAACATCATCGCAAGCACTTTCTGCCGATTTGCTCGATTAATCTTCAGTTTTTATTCCCGGAGCAGGACGAGTGGCTGCATTTTGTTTCCGTAAAAGAAATCTACGAAGGCTGTGTGGGTGAAAATACTCAGCAATTTCATACCTCATATACCAAGGAAGATATGTTGGGATTCGATGTAATTGACGGTAAATACAAATTCGAAGCGGACTGGAATTATTTTAGCCTTCATCAGAAAGAGCAATTGGAAGCCACCTATGAAGCGCTGAAATCTACCGGGGATAAAGCGTACCTACGCATGAAGAGAGAAGTCATGGCGTTGGACGGACTGGAACAGGTGTATATGGCTAATGAACAAGACTACCAAGCTCGCAAAGCATTTTTCCTGGAAAATAATAAAATTTACCCATATTCCTCCTTTGGGGAGGCCAAAAAGTCTGTGGAAGAGCTCACCCGTGATTTTGAGGAAAAGCAATCCAGTGGTTGGGGGCTGAGTTTCCCTGAAGTTAACGGAATTTTGGATGATATCGCTTTTCAGTCTGACAAGGCTCAAAGTTATATCAAGGAATATGACGAATCTCTGGAAGAGATGCTCCAGTTCGAGCAAACCAATCTGCTTCATGTGCCTAAACGTCCCAATGGTGAGACTTTTACCTATATCGGTTCTTTCACCGGATATTATTTCCAAGCGTTTGGGGCGGATACCGTCTATTTATTTTACGATAGAGAATTAAAGAAAGCGGTAATTTGCTTCGAATATTCATAAGTGAGGATTTTGCAAAAAATCTAATAAGCAACTTCCAATGAACAAGATATAGAACAAAATGGTTTAGTTCGTCTATATCTTGCACTTTGGAGCAACTGGAATCGAATTTTGAAAAATCTTTAAATAAAAAAACTCCCATAAAGGGAGTTTTTTTATTTATTTCTTATTCATCTCCACATCATGCTCTTTAGCAAGTGTGTTGACCTGTTCGCCAAAATCTCTGAATAGCTTTCTTCCTTCGCTGAGCTTGGTGTTACTTTCATTGACTAAGTTCAGATCCTGTTTATCCAACGCATCGAGCATCTTAATGAAGGCTTCCTTTTGAGTACTAGCGGCCTTGATGTAGGTTTCGTGGACGGCTCTTACCTCAGGAGTTTCCGTCTTTACAGCTTCTAACTTATCAACAAATTTGGTGTATTCCGGGATGATATCGTCTTTTAAAGCATTATATAGTGTAACATCATCTGTAAAGTTATCTCCGGTCACAGCTTCATACTTATCAGTAACTGCTTTTTCATCTTGTGCCAAAGGAAGCATTCCATCATTTACATACGTGATTAAATCTTTTTTAACCGGATCGGTAGAGCAGGCGGCCAAAATCGAAAAGCAACATAATACTAACATAAACACGCTAAGTTTTTTCATCTGTATTCCCCTTTTTTATGTATGTTATGGGTAATTCGGTTCATTTAATAGTCAGAAAGAACTATCCATATTATTTGATTATATCGTATAAATAAGAGAATGGTAGGATTTTTATGGAAAAATAGTGTCAAAATTAAGTTGATTAACCTAAACCTATTCATATAGAATTACAAATAAGAATGTTTTAAGAAGTATATTCCATTTCAACCAGAATTGCTTTATGATAGAGCTATACATCCTAGAATTTTCCTGTATATATTTGGGGAATAGCTGAATTTCTTTAACACATTTGAGAGGAGATTTCAGTATGAAAAGATTCAGAAAGGTGATTTCAGTTACACTAAGCTCAATGCTCCTGCTTTCATTCGGGATGACGGCGAACGCGAGTGCAAGCCCAGAGGTGAAGACGGATCAAGCGATTCAAATAGTTTCCAATGTGCAGCTAACAACTAATAAGGAAAGTGTTATTGAACAATTAACACGCGCGGACAAGCCTGCCAGTATCACAGATTCGGTGTACACCATTACAGAAAATATTAACTTGGCGACACCACAGAAATCTGTATTGAAAAAGAGAGTTACCCCTTCGCTCAAAGCCAGCACAAAATCAGTATCAGCTAAAGCCGCAGCGACTGCGTCTACTGCTACATATTCCGGCACGATTACAGAAGAGGGAGGCACACAGTTTTTATATCCGATCTATTTGCAGCCGGGCGAATTGTTACAGGCTCAGCTGGATGGTCCATTTTCAGCCCAGCTTGACTATGACTTATACCTGTATGAGTTTGATATGGCGACAGGCGATATTAATTCCAATCCAATAGACGTTTCCAACTACGGGACTTATGTTAACAATTATGAGCAAGGAGCTGCTTCTCTTCCTGAAAACGTAGGAGCTCGCAACTCGATCGGAGCCGAAAAGGCTTATGCGCTTGCAGTTCATGCCAAGAAGGGGGCTAGCATTAATGACCTTTTCTATTTGACTGTAGCTGTAAGCTCCAACTATGATGCCTATGAGCCGGATGACAGTGCCTTCCATGCTTATAATTTTACTGTTAACGACAAAGGCTCCTCGATTAACTTCCGTACCATCCATTCCGCTATAGACAACGATTGGTATCAAGTTACAGTACCGGCCAGCCGTAATTATGATGCATTAAATGTGAAGCTGGACAGTACTTCGGAAAGCTATGGGTACAAAGCGGAAGTATATGCAGCTCTTACTGACAATCAAATGGTGCTTCTACCGCAAACCAATCATAATGTTACCCTAAACACAGGGACCTACTATGTACGAGTGTACAGCACAAGTCAGTATTCAGCCGACCATTTGTATACACTATCGATTAAACCAGTGCTTCGAGCTGGCAAAATTGAAATTACCGGCTATAACTCCAATGGCTATTATGATTATCCGACGTATTCTTACGGTCGTCATTATCGTATTAACGGAGGCAGCAGTCTGATCGTGAACGGTGTTGTGAAAACAACAGATGGTCAACTGGTTCCCAATGCGCCTGTCACGGTCGTTTGGCTGGATAAGAACTGGACCGAGGGCAGCGGTAACCGTACGAGAACGGCTTCTACGTACACCGATGATAGCGGTAAATTCAGTGTGACCCTTTCTCTTCCGCAATCGACAGGAAAAAATGTAGATTATATAAGTGAAATTGGTTCCACACACTATTATGATCTTACAGGAGTAGCGGCTCAGGTCGATGGAACTTCGATTAGTGCGACGGACATTGTTTATCTGTTTGCTTACAGCTTGAGAAATTAAGATATGCTTTAATGTAGTTTTGATTCATGAGAGTCGCTTTTTTTGAATGGTTAGCTGAGGCTTTCCATTTCTGAAAGGGCGACTTTTCATGTTTATTCACCAAGGATAAGAAAATGGTCTTGTTTTCGTAGATTACAAATAGAAATTGTTTTGCATAATATATTCCAATAGAACCAAAGATGATTTATGATAGAGCCATACAGCCTAGAAATCACCCTGGTTTATCCGGGGATAGCGGGAATTCCTTAAACCATTTGAGAGGGGATTTCAGTATGAAGAGGTTCAAAAAGGCTATTGCAGTGATGTTAAGCATGATGCTCCTGTTTGCTTTCGGAATGACTGCGAATGCGAGTGAAAGCACGGAGGCAGCATCGGATCAAGCGATTAAGGCGGAATCCGAGATTCAGCTAACAACTGTAAACGAAGACATCATTAAGCATTTAACGCGGGCAGACAAACCAGAAAGTATTACGTCTTCGGTTTATGCAATGAAGGAAGACCTCAACTTTAAGACACCAGAAACAACCTCATTGAAAAGGGAAAATGTTTCTGCGCTGAAGGCAAGCCCAATGGCTGCATCAGCCACAGCTTCCTCTGCTACGTATTCCGGTACGATTACGCAAGAGGGAGGCACACAATTTTTATATCCGATCTATTTGCAGCCTGGTGAATTGTTGCAGTCCCAGTTGGATGGTCCATTTTCAGCCCAGCTTGACTATGACTTATACTTATATGAATTTGATATGACGACAGGAGACATTAATCCTAATGCCATTGACGCATCCACCTATGGTACTTATTTTAACAATTATGAACAGGGGGCTGCCTCACTTCCTGAAAACGTAGGAACCCGCAACACTGCCGGTTATGAAAAGGCCTATGCGATTGCTGTTCATGCCAAAAAGGGTTCCAGCATCAATGATCTTTTCTATCTAACGGTCGATACAAGTTCCAGCTACGATGCATATGAACCAGATGAGAGTGCTTTCCATGCCTATAACTTTACCTTTAGTACGGGCGGTTCATCGCTTAATTCACGCTCCATTCATTCAGGCATTGATAATGACTGGTACCAAGTTACGATCCCTGCCAGCCGCAATTATGATGCTTTGAACGTAAAGCTTGACAGTGTTTCGGACGGTTATGGCTACAAAGCGGAAGTCTACGGAGCTCTTACCGGAAACCAAATGGTGCTTTTGCCGCAAACGAACCATAATGTTAGCTTAAATACAGGAACCTACTATGTGCGAGTGTACACAACTAATCAGTATTCACCCAATCATTTGTACACACTTACACTGAAGCCGGTGCTTCGGGCGGGCAAAATTGAAATTACCGGCTATGATTCTCCTAATGGCCCTAATGATTATCCGAACTACTCATATGGTCGTCATTATCGGGTTAATCAACGCAGCAACTTTACTGTGAAGGGTGTCGTTAAGACAACTGATGGTTATCCAGTAGCAAATGCGCCTGTTGATGTGACATGGTTGAATCAGAACTGGACTGAAAGCAGCGGGAATCGTACTCGTACAGGCACAGCTTATACGGACCAGAATGGAGCCTTTAGTGTGACTCTTTCCCTGCCATCTTCCACTGGAAGCATAGCGGAATACCTGTCTGGAGCCATCAGTTTTACACACTACTATGATCTATCAGGGGTAGCCGTTCAGGTGTCAGGTACTTCGATTATAGACACAGATATTGTATATCACTTTGCCTATAGTATTTATGGCGGCTGATGGACGGGTTATTAAGCTAACACTTAATGTAACTTGCTGCTTGAATATTTTATATCTGAAACAAAAGTAGTTCGTTTCAATATTTGTTCATTTTTGGGACAAAGCATATGTTCATTCCATATATGCTTTGTCCGATATATATAGAAACAGGATCACATTACACTATACATACGCCTTAGATTGCCTGTTACAAACATGACAGGAGGAAATAGAATGAATTTTGGACCTCTTAGAGCACAGCAAGCGATTCTTAATGCAAGTAGCTTACGGATCAATCCGACAAGCAAGCAAGCTCCACCACCCCAGCTTCATGAAGAACAGGTCTCTAGAGTGGTAGTTCAAGACTCCGTGGAGATCAGTGAAGCCGGCAGACAGTTGGCCGAAGGAGCTATTGTATCACAGGCTGCCAAGTATTTCGGTACAACACAGATCAATGATTCATTAAACCGGGTTTTGGAAGGTCAGCCAGAAGAAGTGTCTAATGCAGTGTACAGTATGATTGAATCTAATTTTATCGTCGACGGAACAGTAACGGATGAGAGTCAACGAGCTGTGCTGCTGGAGATGGGGGTTACCCAATCCAAGTACATTGCTGATCATTACATGGAAGGCGACAAGGCCAAAGAGTTTCTGGAAACCATGAACCAGATTGCTAGTATTGCTTTGACACGATCCACTGATCCAGAGACCGGAGATATTAGCTACACGACTCCAATAGATCGTCCGTCAGGTGCTCCTGAGGATTATGTCAAGCTATCAGAAGTGATGAAGCAGGTCGATCCTCAAAAATATACTGCGTACATGAATGATATTAAAGGTGGAGGAAATGGGCTGAGCCAGCTGTTAAATTTTGCGCAAAAGGTTCCTCAACATCCCGATTGGATTGAGAAATACAAGGAACGTACGGGACAGAACGCTGAGTTGCTCAATAACACACCGCTAAACAATCGGTTTGACAAAGCTGATACGACATCAGCTTCTGCTTTTATGAACAGTATGCAAAATCTTCTTAAGGAATCTTCCGCTACTCAGGATTCTTACATGCAGAATATGCGAGGATTTTTTCGGAAATTAAGCGTTCAGGTTCATTAACTCCTTCAAATAATTTGTCAGTTCTGTTTACAACCTGCTTGGAACGAAGTATAATAGCTTCAAAACATACTCGTGATATAGAGGAAGCACCTCAAACTTAGGCATTAACGCCTTCGTTTGAGGTGCTTTTTCTATTTTACCCGAAGCGAGTTTGTAAAACTCTTTGAAAATAAAATAAAGTAAGGAGAAGTGTATGTATCGAAAAAATAAGCGAAAGGTAAGGAAGTATAGGAAGTGGGTGTATGGATTTTTGGCTGTAGTCCTACTATTAACGATGATTCCCATATTTCCGGAAAGGGTATCAGCTGCTACGCAGGAGATCATTGGGGGCCCTTTTTGCCAAAACAATTTGCCGGGTGGAGGCGACAGTTGGGGCTCTTGGTCAGGAAGTGGGATAGGAGCAACGGAAGTATATACTGGTATGGGTTCGGCAAGATATAAATGTGATGGTACTACGCAGCCGACTGAACGTTTTATTGATATTGGAAGATCTATTAAGACTTCTGATTATAGAATTTTTGTTTACATTGAAGGGTCTTATCATACTGATATATATACATCTAATAACGCAGCAGGCGACAGTTGGAGGCCTAACGGAACGAACTTATATACATGGACTAGTGTAACGAAATTCTACGCCGATAAATTTTACCAGGGAAAATGGGTAGATATCACCGACTATATTACACTAAGGGATGTTCGATATTTCAGAGCGATGGGAACTAACCAACAGACAAGCAATGAAATATCCAAGTTTGGAATCCGTGTTATTCCCAAGTCAGATTTCATGCCTAAACCACCTCAGATCCATGCAGGTACAGAGGGACAAGCGATCACAGGATGGACCAAAGAACCTGTAACCGTGTGGATAAATGGGGACGTGGCTCCTGAAGGACTAAAATACTATGAATATAGCCTGAATGGAGGAGCATTCCAGCCATATACAGGTCCCTTTACTGTATATGATCACGGTGTAAATACGATCTATGCCCGGACAGTAGACGTGAATAACCAGTATAGTGGTCTTTCTTCCGGGAATGTCCGAATAGACAAGATGCCACCAACTCCTCCTATCCTAAACGCAACGGGAAACAGTAATGACTATACCATTTCATTACAACCGGGAACAGACGATTATTCTGGAATAGCCCATACTCAATTTCGTTTGACGGGCGTTGTGAATCAAGATTGGCAGGACTATGATGGAGTGTTTCATGTGAATAAAGATGGCAAAAGCACGGTACATGCACGCTCCATTGACGGCGTCGGTAATGTGAGCCAAGAAGTAAGCAAAGAAGTCACCATTGATAAAAAAGGACCGACGGCTCCTGCCATCCGGGCTAGCGAGACAGGGCCAACGATCCGTGATGTGAATATTGCTATTGATTCAGGAAGTGACTCTACAAATGGAATTAAGATAACACAATATCGCTTGGGTCCATTAGGGGAATGGCAGACATACAATGGCACTTTTACATTAAACGCAGAAGGGATTTACGAATTATCAGCGCGGACGATCAATAATCTCGACGTGTCTAGTCCAATCGTGACTCAATCGGTCATGATTGATCGAACCAAGCCAACGCCTCCGAAAGTTACGTTTTCCGAGGTGACGATACCTACCCGATATACCAATAAGCCAGTGCAGTTTACTCTATCGGGTGCGACGGATACTACAGCAGTACATTATGAATATCAATTGGGTTCTGGCACCTATGTGTCTGGTTCGTCTGGAATATTAAATGGTTCGGGTATCGTAAAAGTGACTGCTCAAGCTGTAGATGCAGCTGGGAATCGAAGTGATCCGGTATCTGCAATGTCTTATATTGATTTGGAACCACCGACGATCCAACTGACGCCGGATTCGCGTGAATGGAAAGATACCCATATTCATGTGAGGATACGATATGCCGATCAGCATTCGGGGATTGAGTCATCCACAATGCAGTATAAAATCACGAACAGCCCTGATTCACCAGAAAACTGGAATGCTGCAGCCGATACAACAATCCAGATGGATCTTTCAGATGAAGGTGAATGGTATGTTCATGCCAAGGTCAAAGACAGGGTGGGTAACATTTATGAAACGGTCAGCAGTGCACTTCGCATTCAAAAGCAGCCCCAGTCGGTTGTGCTCTCTGCGACATCCATACGAAATACAGAAGCTGATTTGCAGTGGACTCTCCCGTCTGGTCTTGATAATGGTTACGTTTATACAGTCCGAAATCTAACAACTAATGAGGTTTGGGATGTTACGCATCCGACAAATTCTTTTACAGATAGAGGGCTACAAGGAGGACGGCAATACGAATATGAAGTGCGTTCTAGTAATCATGTGGGAGGTAATGCGTATTCTAATCGAGTCCATATATTAACGTTACCTGATGCCCCTGAGCATATCCAGTTACGACCTGTCTCTCGTCATTCTGCAGAAATCATGGCTGACTTTACGCCAGTCTCATCAGCTAACAAATATAATATTACAGCAGCAGACGTAAGTACGGGAGAAATCATATTTAAGGATACGGTTACACAGGATGTGTATAATCCAATTACGGGAATGAAGCCTGGTAAATATTACGATGTTTCTGTATCAGCTATTAATGACACTGGAGAGGGTACAGCAAAGCATGTATCTTTTTTAAGTCTACCAGACAGCCCGAACGGATTTCGGAATGTAACTGTAAGAGAAGATGGAATCGACTTGAAGTGGAATTCTGTAATCACTGCTACCTACTACGCCCTAGAACGTGACGAAGTATCGGTTTATAACGATGTGTATACAGAATTCACCGATAGTGATCTTCAGGCGGGAACAGAGTATGGTTATAACGTTTCCGCTGAAAATGCAACAGGATTCGGAGACTATGCCCATCTGGGAGTCATCACTTTACCTGATCGAGTAACTATATTATCGGGTGTGACAAAGGATGTGTATGCTATCGGTGTTGCGTGGCAAGATGTGCAGGGGGCTGACGGATACATCTTGAATGTGAATGATGAACCGAAGGTGCGGGTTGCGCGTGGTATCCATTCTTATACTTTTGAAGGCTTGCCAGCGGGTAGGTCTGCAAATATTAAAATACGAGCCTACAATCGAAGTGGTACGGGTAAAGATACATCTATCAACGTATTAACACTACCTACTTCAGCTGTACAACTTGCAGCTGTAGATGTTCGTGAGCACGATGCCACATTGATGTGGGCCCCGGTTGAGGGGGCAACTCAATATAAGGTAACGATCAATGGTCAAGATTATTACAGTACAGAACCACGTGTAGTTGTATCCGGTTTAGCAGGAGGGGAAAACTACGATTTTCAAGTGAGCAGCGGTAACAGTGGTGGCTTCAGCCAGCCAGCGTGGGGTGAACTGCTGACACTTCCGCCTCAAGTACAAAATGTCAAAGTTACAGAACTTGAGGGTGGCCAGATTTCACTGAGCTGGGATGAAATCAAGAGCTCTTCTCAATATACTGTAACCCGTAAAGATACGGGGGAAGTTTTTAACACCAGAGATGCCCATATTAAGCTTTCAGATATCCAGCCTGGTATGATTTACTCGTTTGGCATACAAGCAATGAATACAACGGGGGTAGGTAATATAGCTCCCTTTACGTATCGTGCGTTGCCAGGTCAAATACCAGACAATAGATTGATTGTGACAGACGTAACAGATACCAATTTGGTTGTTAAGTGGAATGAAGCTCCGGGTGCAGATTCTTACAATGTCTACCAAAACGAGGTGCTTATCGGTCATACGACCACCCATGAATTTAAAGTAGATGGATTGGACAGTTCTACAGTGTATCGTATTACCATCAAGCCAGTGAACACAAGTGGTGAAGGTAAGCAGACAGAAGGTCAGGTCGAGACGCTGCCGTCTCCAGCATTTGCGTTTTCAAAGACAGAAACAACGAATAGTGAATTTATCATCCATTGGGAGTCAGACCATGAGAATGATATTTTCGTCCTCGCCAGTGAAGGAGGAACAGAGCTATATCGTGGTAAGGATCGAAGCTATATCTGGAGACAACTTAAAGAGAAGCAGTTGTATACAGTTCAACTTTGGGCAGAAAATAGTCAAGGAAAACGCACAGAGGCAAAACAAGCGCATGGAAAAACAACGGCTAATACTGTGGACGTAGGTGGCGGAGCAGGAGGGGCGGAGAGTGTAAAACCGATTCAGCCTGTTATAAAGGAACCGATAGAAACAGAGCACATTCAAGATTCAACCGTTGAGAAGAAGCCAAATCATTTTAGCGACATTGATCGGATATTTAATAAAGAAAAAATAAATGTGCTTGCCGATTTGGGTATAGTAAAGGGAACAACCCACACGCTATTTGAGCCGAACAGACCTGTAACGCGTATGGAGTTCACTTCGATGCTGGTCCGTTCCTTGAAATTACCGCTCGAAACGGATGTGACTTTAGGCTTCGAGGATATTAATCCATCGGCGTGGTACGTTGATCTACTCAAAACGGCGATTAAAGATCAGGTCGCTCGCGGGTTTAGTAATAGAGAATTTGGCCCAGATCGGGTCATTAACCGTGAGCAGGCGGCTAAAATGGTGAATAACATTATCAAGGCTACACCACAGCAAGAAAGCAGTGCATACTCGGATTCCTCTCAAATTGTCGAGTGGGCCAGAAAGGATGTACTTGGTCTAACCGAGATAAATTTAGTACAAGGATATCCAGATGGTAGCTTCCGTGCCAAGCAGGAGGTCACACGTGCGGAAGCGGCTGAGATGATTTATAACATGCTTCAAATGAAATAGAACGAATCAAGGGGCGGCGTTGACCAGCCCCTTTTTTTGTGTGTACTAACTTAACTTATTTCGCAATAGCGGGGTTTATATTGGATGCTCTGTAGGCAGGCACACCATTAATGAGTGCGGTTTTTAGCTGAATATATCGTATACCATAATAGGAGGTTGTACTACTCATCCCAGATGAAAGTACAGTTATTTTATAATATGAAAAAGGAATCTCATTACTAAATTGATAGGTTGTTTTTGCAGTGGTTGGCAAAGTTTCGACTTCACCTAACCTAAACCAATTTTCTCCGTCATTAGAGCCGTAAAAAGAAAATGAAAGTATAAAAGCTCGAGAAGTTGGCTGAGCTAAAAGAATATCATTGATCGTCTTACCTGTATCTAATTTGAAGATGATTTCTCCACCTTTACCGTTTAAACTGCTTTCCCAATAGAGATTATTATCGATTAAAACATTTTTCGGAAAAGTATTTTTAGAATCTCCGTTCGTTGAAACATTTTCCTCTGCTATAACAACAGGATCCACGGAAAAAGTATAATCGTCTGGATTTTGACTGAATTTTGCCATGTTGAAATTCCTCCTTAAGTTTAATTTTTGAATGTGTTGAAAAGGTTGATTCATATCATTTATATGAAACTCTCTATGAATATATTCCTTGATGATGGAATGCATACTAGTGTTTAAGCGGTCCAATATCATAATAGCAAGTTCATTTGCGGGCGGGGGGTTGCATGTTTAGAATATAAATAACTAGTTGAGGTGCGAGAAAGGAAATGGATAGAATATGAAAATATACACTTATTATTTGGGAGATGGCATATTCCCTTTGGATTGGGAAGTTTGTTTTAGTACTGTTGAGGAATATAAAAGAAAATTATTTGAGAAGTACACCGCTTCCCAAGAATATAATGATTTTGTAATAGGTGGATTTAAGGTGCTCACCGACAAAATAGATGCGATTTTGAATTATGCTTTAGAGAGCTTTCGAAAAGAATTTCCTCATAATTATGAGTTGCGTTGTCCGGCTATGATATTTCCGTTGCCAAGAGGCGATGAAAGTAATGGTGCTGAGTTTGCTATTATTTTAAAACGAGATGAAGATGGAGATACAATGGTCTATTCTCTACTCCCATTGTCATATTTAGAAAGAAGTTAGTGTTCTACATAAGAAAAGGAGATAGACAGTGATGAATAATGTAAAGCTATCCCGGGTTTCCCTCTGGCTATATGGAGTGCGTTGATTTGTGTCGAAGAGATCTCTACGCTTCGAATTAAGTATTGGAGGTTGCTCCAGAAAGATATCCGGCAAATTGTTACGGAGCAGTTTTCGGAGTACAGGCACGGATGGGCACCTGCCTACATACAATAAACAGACCGCAAGCCCGGTAAGTAACAAAGGCCGGTAAGTTCGCAACTACCTCAGGAGGTGTCATCCGTGCCCGGACTATTTAGCGCTATCGCTCTGTTCATCAAGGAATTGACGCTACTCGTTTCCTACGTGAAAAACAACGCCTTTCCGCAGCCATTGACTGAGAAAGAGGAAGCTCGACACCTAAAGCTGTTTGCCGAAGGCAATGCACACTCCCGTAACACACTCATTGAGCATAACCTACGGCTGGTGGCCCATATTGTGAAAAAATTTGATAACACCGGCGAAGATTTGGAGGATCTTATATCCATCGGCACCATCGGACTGATCAAGGCCATCGAAAGCTTTCAGACCGGGAAAGGCACCAAGCTGGCAACATTTGCAGCCCGTTGTATAGAAAATGAGATCCTGATGCATTTGCGATCTCTGAAAAAAACACGCAAAGACGTATCTCTCCACGATCCTATAGGGACTGATAAGGAAGGCAACGAGATTACTTTGATTGATATCCTCGGCACCGAGGCGGACGATATTGTAGATAAAGTACAGCTCAAAATCGAGAAGAGTAAAATCTATCGCAACCTGGATATTTTAGATGAGCGTGAAAAAGAAGTGGTGATTGGCCGTTTCGGCCTGGAAGCCGGAGGAGAGGAACGAACACAGCGGGAAATTGCCAGAGAGCTGGGGATTTCGCGTTCGTATGTGTCCCGCATTGAAAAGCGTGCATTAATGAAGCTGTACCATGAATTTTACAAGCAGAAGGGGTAATGGATAAGGAGATATATGAAGCCGCTTGAGGCCCTTAACAGGGCTGAACTATTCTTTTTTGCTCTTGTAGAGAACGCTGATTAATTCGATTCAGGGTCTTTGTTCAAATGATCTCTAAAAAGGATCTTCTCCTGATCAGTGAACAGCATACGCTTGTCTTTTGTCTTTATCAACATGCTCAGTACTCGTACACTGTTTTTTTTCGCTTAAATAATAACTATTTTGCTATGTATTTTCATTTAAAACGCAAATAAAAGCCTGTAGTGGTTTTCTACACTACAGGCTAAAAATGCTTGATATTATTGGGTGTTTTTACTTCGTCAGGACAAGCCCCTTCGCTAGTTGGCTCTCTTGGATTGAATTTATTTTCCTACATACTCATCCAAAAAGCGATCTACTCTTTTGAAATACTCAGTGGGGTAATGGTTGATGGCATCGATGTGCTCCGTATTTTGCGGGTACCATACTTCTGCTTTTGGGTTATCTTTTAAGGACTCGTAAATAATTTCTGTATTTTTATAACTAATTTGCTGATCTCCAGTACCATGAATGAGCATAACTGGCTTGTCTTGCATCTTTTTTACCGCATCCATAGGAGATATGGAATCAAGATCAACCTTAAAGGCCCAATTTGCCATCCATGTCGATGTATAACTGAATGGAAATGCAGGTAAACCTGAAAAGAAGGGCAAACCCTCTCTCAGAAATAGACCAGCATTACGAAAAGGACTATCTGCAATTACGGCTTTGATGTCATCATTTTCACTTGCGGCCAGCAAAGTAGTAGCAGCACCCATTGAAAAGCCGATAACTCCAATCTTATCACCCGTATGGTCTCTGGATTTTAAATAGCTTACAGCTCCTAGCAAATCGTATTTTTCATTGAAGCCCAGTGTAATCAAATCACCATCGGATTTACCTTGTGAGCTGAGGTCAAATGCCAATACATTGTAGCCTTTCGGAACGAAATGCTCTACTAACTTTTGGGTCCGCCCTTTGACTAAACGATTGCTCGTATATCCATGGACGACAATAATCGTCTTATTACTTGATTTACCAGGAAGACCACTTGCAGGAAAGAAGGAACCTCTAATCGTATTATCATTTTTCAAACTCTTGAACTCGACCTCTTCGTAGGGAGTTTTATCCATATTCAATTCGTAGCTGACATTAGTGTCTCTAGGATGGTGCAACAAGGTGTCTACTACTTTATAAGATATAAAAAATACAAGAGCCATCACAAGCAAAAGCACGATCCCTAGGCTCCATAAAATTTTCTTTCGTTTTTTCACACGAACGTTAAATGTCAGATCGGGTTGTAATGATGCCTGACTCATTCAGACTCCTCCAGTTCTTCTTTAGGTTGTATGGGGGCGAACAAATAAAAGGCATGCCCCTTCAGATTTTCCCACTCGGGATGATGAATAATACTTTCTGCAAGAGTTAAGGCCACTCCATTTAAGAAAGAGATATAGGCACGAGAGATCATTGCTGGAGAAAAGCTTTTGTTGAATTCTCCCATTAACTGTCCCTTGGCATAGACGCATTCGATCGCATCTGTCATTACCTTTATACTTTCAAGGACCTTCTGTGTAAGTTCAGGGAATCTTATTCGTTGTCCTAAGACAGATTGAACAAGCCGCAATTCATTTATATAGAAGTAGATATGGTTGAATTGTTCTGCCACCATGTTCTTAATCAATACGCCCGGAGTCTCCTCTTGTTGTAGACAAGCAAGCGATTTCGCCTGAATATCAGCAAGCGGCTCAAGAACAGCGGCGTAGTATAAAGCTTCTTTGCTAGGGAAATATTGAAAAATGGTTCCAGGAGTCACTCCTACACTCTGCGCAATGATTGCCGTTGTGGTATTAGAATATCCACTTTCTGCGAACAGGACAACAGCTTCTTCTAGGATACGTTTACGCCGCTCCAGTCTTTTTTCTTCATTGATGGGTCTTGCCAAATGTATTCCCCTCTCTTTAAACTAAACTTTCATTAATTAAATGATTGATTATTTAATTAATAATATATCTTAAATTACGACTTATAGCAAGAATGAATTTATCTTACTTACGAGCAGGGTGAACCTCAACAATAAAAATAAGCCGTAGTGCTACCCAACATGCGCCTCCGGCTTGTTTTTATCAGGTTATTTTGGATGAGTACATTGAAAGCTTTCGGACCGGGAAAGGCACCAAGCTGGCAACATTTGCAGCCCGTTGTATAGAAAATGAAATCCTGATGCATTTGCGATCTCTGAAAAAAACACGCAAAGACGTATCTCTCCACGATCCTATAGGGACTGAAAAGGAAGTCACGAATTGAAAAGCGCGCGCTGATGAAGTTGTACCATGAGTTTTACAAACAAAAGGGGTAATGGATAAGGAGATATATGAAGCCGCTTGAGGCCCTAATCAGGGCCTTTTTTCATTATTTGTATTTCAAACAGAGTTCAAAAGGGTATGGGTAGAGTGCAGGATCATGATTATGATTATGGCGATCAGCTGGACGAATATCTTACGGAACGCGGACGTAGTGGCGAGCCTAAATTTTCGCACGATGACTCTACGAGAAAATTTGTTTATACTTTAACTACTTAATAGTGAATGCAATGGATATGAGGTGGAACTAATGATTCTGGTAAGTTCGTGTTTGGCGGGCATGAAGGTACGATATAACGGGACGGATAGCCTGGATGTACATATTCAGAAGTTGGTAGAGGAAAAGAAGGCTATGACAATCTGTCCTGAGCTTTTGGGGGGCTTTGTGACTCCGAGAGAGCCTGCTGAGATTGTTGGAGGGACAGGGGAGGATGTGCTGAACGGCACAGCCAAGGTGGTCGAGTTTTCAGGCAACAATGTCAGCGATATGTACATTAGAGGTGCGTACGAAGCCCTGAATATAGCCAGAGAGGTTAACGCAACATTTGTTGTTTTAAAAGAAAACAGCCCGTCCTGCGGATCAGCAGCAATATATAATGGGTCATTCGAAAACCGTAAAATAGCAGGTAACGGGGTAACCTCGGCTTTGTTAAAAAAGGAAGGCTTTAAGGTCATATCGGAAGAACAAATATCGGATATTTTCTTGGATTAAATATGAAATGGTAGATCAAGCGCCTTGCTAGCTTACAGGCTTATACCTGCGAGCGCAAGACGCTTGTTTGTGCTGTGTGCCGCTATACAATTAGACATCACATTATTTAAGCTTTAATGCAAGAATTCCTAGGTATTCCTTGAGGGCTGTTCCGGTTGTAGACATGGCCCCAGCAGACGGCGAGAGCTTGCCAGCATACAGTGACAGCTTTTCACTTGCCAGATAGTCGGTAGGATAAGCTATGACCTGCATGCCTGCACGCTGAAATTCCAGTGCAGCACGTGGCATATGGAAAGCGGAGGTCACCAGAACCGGTCTAGTGAGTTGATGTTTTCCCAAAATTTGCGATGTATATACGGCATTTTGCTGTGTGTTCAAAGAACGGTTTTCGATCAGGATGTCCTTTGCCGGAATACCGAGTCCTAGTAGCTGCCTTTGCGCAATATTCGCTTCATTACCACTGTCTCCAAACACTTGCCCGCCGGAGAAAAGAATGGGTAAGCCTGTTGCTTCGTGCAATCTGGCCGCAGTGAGCAGACGATTGGCCGCAGATCCTAGCAGATTGCCTTGTCCATTGATGTCGGGGGTTCCTTCTGTGGCTCCGCCCCCAAGTACGACAATGACATCGCCTTGAACGGTACGGGGCTGTGGGTACTGTTTTTCCAGGCTACTGATTAACAAATCTCCAGCCAAATTGGTCGAGGAAACATACAGCAGCAATGTGACAAGAAGCAGTACGACCGCAGGTATACGTGCCCTTTTCCATAGCCAGATCACGAGCCCTGCCATCACCAGGATGAACAAACCGGGAGGGAGCACAAAGCTGTACAAAAATTTGATGATATAAATCAAGTGCAGACAACCTCCTATCCTTATAAGCTTTATCTATCTTTTTGGTATATTGTAACATAGGAAAATGACTGGATTCCTCCGTCCGAAGACATACCCTGATGAACAAGCGGGCATGAAAGGTGGAGCTTTCCAATACATATTTTTTGTTTGATAAAGTTGTTCTGTAGGCGTAGTATATAAAGTCTAGTGATTTTTTTCATAGAGGAGCGAGAGCGTCATGGGAGAGTTAACGACAGCCAAGCGGATAATGATGATCGCGCTGCTGGTTGTATTATGGGGCATTTCTTGGCCCATTTATAAAGTCGCATTGGAATTCACACCTCCACTGTTGTTTGCGGGACTACGTACACTGCTGGGCGGACTACTGTTGGGAGTGATTTTAGTACCGAGATGGAATCGCATTCGTTGGAAAGAAAATTGGCGGGTGTATGCTATTTCAGGTATTTTTAACGTGGTACTGTTTTATGGTCTGCAAACGGTGGGACTAATGTACGTCCCTTCCGGCTTGTTTTCTGTGCTGGTATATCTCCAGCCTGTGCTGGTCGGCATTTTTGCATGGATGTGGCTAGGGGAAGCGATGTCCAGACTCAAAGTGATTGGATTGGTCATCGGATTTTTGGGCGTTGCAGCTGTCAGTGTCGGCGGATTTTCAGGACATGTGGCTGTGGCAGGTGTAATCATCGCCATTATTACAGCCGTGAGCTGGGCATTGGGAACGGTATATGTGAAAAAGGTAAACCAGCGTGTCGATTCGTTGTGGCTGGTTGCATTTCAATGTACACTGGGAGGCATTGTGCTGACGGGAGCTGGAACGGTGACGGAAAGCTGGTCAGATATCGTATGGAATGTCCCGTATGTGTCAGGGCTGATATTCGGCACGGTGCTGGGAATTTCACTTTCCTGGTTGCTGTATTTCACACTTGTTAATTCAGGGGATGCGAGTAAGGTTGCGTCTTATACGTTTTTGGTGCCTGTGATCTCGGTGTTTGTCAGCTCGTTGGTGCTGGGCGAAGCGATTACGGCTTTCCTGCTTATCGGGTTGATTTTAATCGGGCTTAGCATTTATTTGGTTAATCGCAGAGCGAGAGTAGTACGACAAGCTTGAACGTAGTAGTTGAAACCAAGAGATTAAAACATAGAACTTGTAACATAGTAACAACAAGGGACTCTTGCACAGTAGCAGGGTCCCTTTTTATATGCCCACAGGAGACACAGCTAGGTGGGCTTTGACCTGCCTAATTGGAGAGTTTAATGGGTTTCCTCCCTAGGGAGTTGGTTAAGATTATGATATGGATGACAGCATACAACCAAGCAAAGAAGGGAGATGCGGACGATGGCACGAAAATTGTTGATTACAGGTGCGGCAGGTACAATTGGGAAAGTATTGTATGAAGGGCTACAAGCGGAAAATAAATATGAAATAACCGCCGCTGATGTGAAGAGGGATGAAGAGGCAGGGATTGTGGAAATGGATATACATGATGCTGCACGACTGGATGAGCTGACGCGCGGAGTGGATACGGTACTGCATTTTGCATGGATCAAGGATGAAGGGGATTTCCTCGGCAAAGTGCTGTCTGGCAATGTTAGTGGAGCCTACAAGCTGTATGAAGCTGCGGTGAAAAATGGGGTAAAACGTATTGTTTTTGCCAGTTCCAATCATGCCACAGGGTTTTATAAAGTAGGCGAAAGCATAGATGTAGAAGATCCCTACCGACCAGACAGTTTTTATGGATTGAGTAAGTGCTACATTGAACTGTTGGGACGACTGTATGCCGATCAGGGCAAAATATCTTCAATTAATATCCGTATCGGAAATTTTCCTGGGGATGATCGGCCCCATTCGGAGCGCGCAGCTCATATTTGGATCTCCGAGCGCGATATGATCCGTCTGACCGTCTGCTGTATCGAAGCTCGTCCGGAGATGAGTTATCTTAATTTATACGGTACGTCAGCCAATACGGATAATTATTATGACATTGGCTACTTGGAAGAACAAATCGGATATAAGCCGCAGGATAACGCCGCCGAGCTGCTGGAACAGGCAAAGAAAATCGGATTTCGGGTAAAACAGGATGAAACCACATTCCAGGGTGGGCAAAAGGAGTAGAGTAGATCGTTCAAATATGCTTTGTGAATGGGCTTAAGGCGTCGATTAGACGCCTCATATTACACAAAACTTCACAAATATCCGAATTGTTCACTCCTCAGGACACTCCTTTGTTCATGAAGCATGAGAGGCTTCACTTTTCATTTTGAATGCGCTTACATAAAATATAGTTATACGGCGGCGGTGCTACAAACCTTGCTGTCGGTAACGTATACAGAGGGGGAGTGACTCACATTGAATCAGCCTATGCCCAAAAATTCTGCAATGCTTACAACGGATTCCCGCCTGAACGGTAAGAGGCTGGGAACGGGTAGGAAACACGGTTTTTTCTATGAACTGTTCCGCAATCGGGTATTATTTCTGATGTTGTTGCCCACTTTAATTTTTTTCTTCATTAATTCCTACATTCCTATGGTGGGTATTTATTATGCATTTACCCAGTTCGACTTTAATACCAGTCTGTTTGATGCCAAGTTCGTCGGACTCCAAAATTTTCGCTTTCTATGGCAATCCGGCACGCTGACAAAACTGACATTGAATACGGTCGGATACAACGCAGCGTTTATTTTACTGGGTAACGTGCTAGCGATTGTTCTCGCTATTTTGCTGAATGAGCTGCGAGGCCGCTACTTTAAAAAGATCGCTCAATCCGTGATGTTCCTGCCTTATTTTGTTTCTTTCGTTATTCTAAGTGTCATTGTGTATAACATATTTAACTATGATAATGGTTTCCTGAATACGCTGCTGCTGCAATTTGGTGGTGAACGCGTGGATGTATACAACAAACCATGGGTATGGATTTTCCTGATTATCCTGTTCTATTTATGGAAAAATCTCGGCTACAGCATGGTGATCTATCTAGCAGCGATTACTGGTATCAGTGACGAATATTATGAGGCAGCTAAAATGGATGGGGCCAACATTTTTCAACGAATCTGGTACATTACCGTTCCGATGCTTAAATCGACATTCGTTGTGCTGCTGTTGTTTGCGCTTGGTAGTATTATGAAAGGACAATTTGATCTTTTCTATCAGTTAATCGGCAACAATGGGGTGCTGTACAATACGACGGATATTTTGGACACTTATGTGTACCGTTCGCTGAAAGTGACTTTTGATGTGGGTATGGCTTCGGCGGCAGGCGTATACCAATCATTGTTCGGCTTTGTACTGATCATGACCGTGAACTATATCATCCGCAAGTTGAACGACGAGTATGCCTTATTCTAGAAAGGAGGACCCAAACGGATGGCGATCAAAGAGGATGTATACACTCGAATTTTTAAAATTATCTCTTATGTGATTATCATTATTGCTTCCATTGCTTGTTTACTTCCGTTCCTACTTATTATTTCGGCTTCACTGACCAGTAATGAATCGATTATCAGGGATGGATATCACTTTATACCACAGCAATTCTCACTGGAAGGTTACCGGACGGTGTTCACCTTTCCTGAAGAAGTGTTAAGGGCATACGGGGTGACGATTTTCACCACGGTTGTAGGTACGACGTTGGGCCTGTTCCTAATGACGATGGCAGGATATGTGCTGGCACGCAAAGATTTTAAATACCGTAATGCGTTTTCATTCTATATTTACTTTACGACGCTGTTCGGAGGCGGTTTGGTACCTTGGTACATTATGCTGACGAAGTATTTAGGATTGCTTGATACGTATACAGTGCTTATTTTCCCGGGATTGATGACTCCGTTTCTGATCATTTTAATGAAAAACTTCATTCGTTCCTCCATGCCGGAAGAGCTGTTCGAGTCCGCTAAAATTGACGGTGCGGGTGATTTTAAAATTTACTATCGAATTGTGTTGCCTTTATCTACACCGGGTATTGCCACTGTGGGGCTGTTTCTGGCCTTGGCTTACTGGAATGACTGGTTCTCATCCTCACTCTTTATTAACGATCCGCATAAATACCAGTTGCAATATTATCTGTATAATGTAATTAACTCCATGCAATTTATCGCTCAAATGGGTGCAGGTACTGGCGTAACCCTTTCCAACGATATGCCGACAGAATCGACGAAAATGGCAATGGCAATCGTGGTTACCGGACCTATTTTGCTGCTGTACCCGTTCGTACAGCGCTATTTTGTTAAGGGATTGACCATTGGTGCGGTAAAAGGCTAAAGTGGCACTCAAGGACTGTGATGGCATGACGTGCTGACGTTGTGCCATCTAAATAGCACTCTTTGTAAGCGTTTTATTTAATCAGACTACCATTTCAAAGGGAGGATTCACATGACATTCACAAAGAAAAGAAAACAACGCATGTCCATCCTGATTGCAGTAATGGTCATCACGGCGCTATTAGCCGGATGTGGAGGAGGTAGTGGAAACAGCGCTCAAAAAGCAAATGGAGAGGATGATAAATCCCAGAAAGTGCAGCTACAATTTTATATGCTGGGTGATGCTCCTAAGGATCTGTCTACCATTGAGACAGAGATCAATAAGTTGGCGGAAAAAGATCTGAATGCCACCGTCAAATTTAACTATACGACGTGGACAGACTGGGATCAAAAATATAAGCTGTTATTGTCTTCGGGTCAGCCTATCGACCTGATCTTCACTGCAGATTGGACGCAGTATCAGGCCTATGCCAAGAAGGGCGCATTCCTGCCGCTAGACGATCTGCTGCCTAAGGCTGCACCTGCCTTGCAAAAATTTGTGCCTCAGGACATGTGGGACGGGGTTAAAATCGGAGGCAAAATTTATACCGTGCCTGGCACATATAAAGAATATGTCACAAACGGTTTTGTATGGCGTGAGGATTTACGTGAGAAGTACAATTTGCCTAAACCGACAGATATGAAAAGTTATGAGGCTTATATGGATGGGATACGTCAGCATGAGCCAAATATGAAAACCGTATCTCTGAACAGCGATATCAAGGGAAATCTGCATGATCGATATACCGAATTAGTAACGAAGAGCGTGGGCACACTGCCTTACGGTATCGGTATTAAATACGAAAAACCAACAGAGGTATATAAATTTTGGGGCTCGGATGAACAAAAGGAAGAGCTGAACACTTACAAACGCTGGGCCGATAAAGGATTCATTCCCAAAAACGTATTAAACGTAAAAGATACGCTTCAGGATCAAGTGACTTCTGGTAAAGCAGCGAGTATTTTCGGTGACAATCCAACCCGGTTTAATGATATGGTCATTAAGCTCAAAGCGTCTCACCCGGACTGGAAGCTCGAGTACTACCCATTCCCTTTGACAACAGGTTATGCAACTCCAGTGCATCCGATTCATAATGGCTTTGCGATTCCAAAAAGCAGCCCAAATCCGGCGCGCGCATTAGCTTTTTATGAAAAGCTTGTGACGGACAAACGCTATAACTTGCTCACGCAATATGGTATTGAAGGCAAAAACTACGAAGTCAAAGATGGTTACTATCATATGATAGGTAGCGGCAGTTCTAATGGATTTTCACGCGAAGGTATGAACAGTTGGGCTTGGCGTAATCCGGAATACATGCTGTTTGATTCTGGCTTTGACCGTGTGAAGAAAATTTTTGCCGAGCTGGATAAAATCCAGAAGCCTGACCTGTTTACCGGCTTTGCAGAGGACTACACAACCTACCAAGCAGAAAAAGCAGCTCTAGAACAGGTTGAGAAGCAATATCTGTATCCGCTCCAAGCTGGACTGATCGACAATGTAGATCAAGGCTTGCAGACCTTCTTGCAAAAGGCAAACCAAGCTGGTTTGGAGAAAATTCAAACCGAATATACAAAACAATGGGAAGCCTATGTAAAGGAGAAGGGGATTAAATAAAACATAAAGAATTGTGATAAAGAAAAAAGCAAGTCTCCAGAAAGTTGGAGGCTTGCTTTTTTAATGTCAGTCTATTTTTTTGAGAGCAATGTTCCGTTCTCGGAGCAGGCGTGTAGAGCAGTTTACTTATTGCGCATTTGCTTTAGAACGGCGAAAATCTGTCGGTGTTACGCCCAAGCTACGTTTGAACATACGATGGAAATAAGAGCTACTCGCAAATCCGGTTTGTTCTGCTACGTCAGCTACGGACCAGTCGGTCTGTTCCAGCAGCTCACAGGCCTTGCGAATACGAAGTTGTTGGATGACGTCCACGATAGTTGACATGGTCTGTTGCTTATATAGCCTGCTGACATAGATCGGCGACATATCCAGCTCTTCCGCAATCTGATTGAGACAAAAATTGGGATCCGTATAGGCTTGCTCCATTCGTTCATTAATTTGCCGTACCAGTCGTTCCTGCTTCGTGTTTCGTTTTTCCGATAGACTGGAGCGAACATGATCAAAGACCAATTGATAATGATCAATAAGATTCTCAGCGGTCTCTAACCGATCTGCGGATGGTAATTCAGGTTTAGATTCTATAGCAAATCCATTGAGCTCACTGATATGCCGAACAGCATTATTTACACTCATGATGAGCCGGGATATCGCCACTTGAACAGAGGAAAAAGGATATTTTTCCATATGCATCAATAATTCTTTGAACATACTGTGTGCATCCTCCGTATGACCAGACAGTAGCATATCTAGCATTTTTTTCTCTTTATCGGCTGGATATACGTAAGTATTTTGGATATCCTCCTCTGTAGTGTTTTGCGCATTAATAATGCATCTGTGCCCCTGAAAAAATCGGTGCATAGATGCGTCTTGTACTTGGCGATACAGTAGATGCAGCCGTTCTGGTTGACTTGTGATGGCACTGTAAGTCAGTGAAACGCTCAGCTTCAAATATTCAAAGCAAGCTTCACGTATTTGGCGTAATAAGGTTTCTAGCAGTACAGTGTCTGTATGTTCTGCGGGATCGAGAATGTTAAGCATCAGCAGCACACTGTCCTCATCCATATCAACGGTCTCCACCTGGTACGTCTGTCCGCATATTTCAGAAGCAATGTTCATGATTGCAAACTTATAAGGTAGCAGATCAGGTCCACGTTCGCTTTGCCATCGGGTATATTCATCTATGCGCAGCAGCACAAGGCGGTAGTCTTTGTCAAACTGGAACGTAATCCCAAGCTCGCGCAATCGTTCCGGTTCTTCACCGGCAGGAAGATTTCGGATTCCCCGGATCACATTTCTTAAAATGTTTTGCCGGATCGTGTACATACTGTTTCGTTTCTCCGATTCCAGTGAATTCATATGCACAACAATTTGGCCAATAGGCGTATACAGCATTTTGGACAGCAGCCACGAAGCCACGAATCCTGCCAATGCAATGATGGCGGCTATCAGTAACATCGCATTACGAATAACACTCGCCATTTTGATAACGCTTTCATATGGTGTGACACTAATATACTGCCAACCTAGTCCATCCGGAGAGGTGTAGGAAATGAGTGATCTTTTACCATGAAAGTCTTCTACAAAATAGCCTGTTTCTTGTTTTTTGACTCTCGTGTGCAGCCATAGCTGTTCTTTTTCGTTCAAAGTTTCGTCTGTCAGTGTTGTACCAGACAACAGTCTACCTTGATCGTCTAAAATATAAGCGGTCCCGCCTGAGATTGGATTCGCCGCCATTTCCTTGTTCATCCATGCCGCCGACACATTCACAATCACAGCCGAATTTATTGCTTCGTTCGAGTTAATTGCGTCATAACATAAATACGTATAGGCTGCGATATCTGGGCTTGCTTGCTCTACTTCAGCTCTGGAGTCTGAGGCAGACAGCAGCGGATACGTGCGTGGAATAGGCGTAAAGGGTTTATAGTCCTGATAATGATCCAGCACGCGAATGATATCTGTATCAGCCAGTTCATGTTTGCTGAATAACCCGTTTTGACCTTGTGAGGATGCAATGTAGAAGGTGCCGCTTTTAGGGTTAAACACGTAGATGGATTCGATATACGGCATGGAGTTAAGATAATTGTTCAATTCGGTCATGGCAGCGGTTACATCATATACATTAGGTTTTGGATAATACAACAACTTGGACAGGGTACTGCTGCGATACATTTGGAATGCCAACGATTGAGCAATAGATGTCATGTTAATAACCTCTCTGCTTCTCAACGTCAAGCTGTTGTGATTGGCCTCGAATGCCTGCTCCTTTTCCACGCGAATATAGTAAAAATAATACACGGTGGTGGATACCAGCAACGTTAGCGTAATACATAACGTAATGCTGACCAGCAATTTGCTGTGAAGCTTGTGATGCTTTTTGAAATTGCTCATATGAACAGGCCTCCTGTCTGTGTGCACGTAGCTGTAAAGTACACCCTATTTATGTATTCATTATACGTGTGATCTTGTGAACAGGACAGTGAATAAACCGATTCTTTGTGAAAAATAATGATTTTTTCGTAAAAAGGCCAGGAACACTTATACGCATTGGATTGCGTCGGTTCCCGGCCGGGTTTGTCTATTCAAATAAAAGAAGAAAGATGACGGTACTGCAATTAGTCAGGAAATTGAACGTTACCTTTAACGATATAGGCTCCACCTGTACCATTTTCCGCTAGAGCTGGGATTGTATCGTTCAGCACGACACCACGAATGTCCGTAATCCGTATTTTCAGAGGTTGTTTTCCTAGGTTAGTACCTAGAAAGTGGTTGTAATCCTGTTTTTCGAGATTGAGCCATTGTCCGTTTTGTTGGACTTCCATCTTCAAGACCGGATATTTATGATTGCGTACTTGAATGGCTGCCCACCATTGGCTGCTGCCTTCTTTAATGCGGTAGGAGACATTGCCGTTAACCGGAGCTTTGACAACTTTCCATGAAATATTGATTTTTCCGTCTATTTGATTTCCAATCAGGTTGAACGCGTTTGGGGACAGATCGAGCGCGCCACTTGGACCTTCGGGGTAAAGATCAGTTACATATACGGTTGTTTTCCCTTTGGGACCTTGAACTTCCAAATAGGCTCCAGCTAATGCAGCTTTGATTCCGTTATAATTCAGTTGTGTGCGGTTAAGTGCTGTAATTTTGGCATCCGAAGGGATGGGATCAAGCAGTAATGCCCCTCCAGAGTAACCTGATCCCGTATATGTGGCGTACCCCGTGTATGTATCATTCCAAGCAGCTGAAGCGGGAAGGGCGAATAATACAAGACTTAGCAACGATGTCAGACCGATGGTTTTGAACTTTCGAAACGTCGATTTTTTTTGCATAATCATTTCCTCCTTATTCATTTAATAGATTCATATAGTAAATATAAACACTATATTACCTAATATTTCAAATTGTACAATAGGACTTTGAGGCAAAAAGAAAATATTGAAGATGTTTGTCAAGATACTCATAGGCCATATGGCGTGTTTTTTAAGAAATGGTTGTACAGATAAAGAATAAGGGAGGATTAAGTAATGGGGACGAAACTAGGACTTTTGAATGAAGTCTTTTAAATAGAATAAGCGAACTATTGTTCTCCTTTTGTTTGTCGTATACAATCGAATCATGCTGATTCAAATGGAGTGATGTTGAACTCTGTTGTATGCTGCAATGAAAGGATGTTTTGCACCATGATGGGAAGAGCCCATTTGATTATTGGAACCGGGGTCTCCCTGTCGGTATTAGCTCTAAGTGGATACGAAGTGACCCCGGCTGCCGTGGCAGCTGCTGTGGTCGGTTCACTGTTGCCGGATATTGACGAGCCTAACTCCATGCTCGTGAGCCGAGCGCTACCAACCAAAATGCTTAGGCTCGTACAGCTTTTAATGATTGGGGCTGCTGGTTGGGTATTTTTTACCCGTTTGGCTCCACCTCCATGGAATCTTGTGTTGGCTTTGCTGATGATCAGTGCTTCTTTTATGCCTTCACGATCCATGCGGAAGGTTATTATCTTTTTAATTGGTATCGGCCTAGCCTGGTATGGAGAATCATATGCACCTTGGAATTATATCGCCGGGTGTCTGCTGATCATTTGTACGCTAGTCCCACATCGGGGGTTGACACATACGGTATACGGAACCGTCGCATGGACTGCGCTGCTTTATGGTACGACACGTTTGCACGGTGACAGCATATGGCTGGCTGGAGGTATGGCGTACTTGCTGCATTTACTGGCAGATTCCTTGACGAATAATGGAATTAAACCTTTGCCGCCGTTTAAATGGAAGCTGCGATTTAAATTGATGAGTACTGGAACCCGGAAGGGAGCTAAGGTAGAAAACGTCTGCATTGCTTTAACTACTGTACTTGTAGTGATTGCTTTGCTTCGTTATAAGCATTTGATTTGATATGTTCTATCTTTTGTTTCTATTAAATTAAAAAAACAGTCAATGCACGTTGTACGTGTCTTGACTGTTTTTTTATAGATTGCGATTCTCTGTTACGCCTTAAGCTCGTTCAATAATGGTATTCAGCGTTGTACGATCCAGATTTTGAACCAGCTTGATGATCAGCTCTTTGGCTGCATCATAATCATCAGTGTGAATAATGGACGAGGAAGTATGGATGTATCGTCCACAGATGCCTATGACGGTGGATGGCACGCCAATTCCGCTCAAGTGCACTTGACCTGCATCGGTTCCCCCTGTGGAGATGAAATATTGATACTTGATTTTGTGAGTTTCCGCCATGTCTTGCACGTATTCCACAATCCCGCGATGTGTAATCATACCCGGATCAAATACCCGCAGCAGTGCGCCTTTACCGAGGTGCCCGTAAGCATTCGGGTCGCCGCCCATATCGTTGGCCGCACTGCAATCCAGTGCAAAGAATATATCCGGCTGAATCAGATTGGCCGCTGTGCGTGCACCACGCAGTCCCACTTCCTCTTGAACAGTGGCCCCCGCATACAATGTATTGGGAAGCTTGTCTTTTTCTTTATGTAACGCTTCAAGCAGTTCAATAGCCAAGCCTACACCGTAGCGGTTATCCCACGCTTTAGCCATGATTTTTTTAGGATTTGCAAGTGGAGTGAAATCACAGATCGGCGCAATGGCTGTTCCTGGTACGATCCCCAGATCTTGCGCTTCTTGTCTGCTGTCTACGCCGATATCCAAATACATATGCTTGATGTCCATAGGTTTGCTGCGTTGCGATTCATCCAGCAAATGAGGCGAGACAGAGCCAACTACACCGATAACTGGGCCTTTTGGAGTTAATACTTGAAGACGTTGTGACATAATGGCTTGGCTCCACCAGCCTCCAACCGGCTGAAAACGAATCATTCCATTTTCCGTAATACCATTCACGATAAAACCGACTTCATCCAGATGGCCTGCCACCATTACTCGTGGTCCACTCTCTTGACCGCGTAGCACCCCAAAAAGACTCCCCAATCGATCTTGCACGATTTCATCGGTATAACCGGATATCCGTTCCTTAACCCATGCCCGCAACTCACGTTCATGTCCAGGAATGGAAGGAAACTCCGTTAAGGTTTTAAACAATTCCAATGTTTTTGATTCCATGATGCATACCTCACTCCTTATTAATTAACCAGTGGTCGTCATGTATTCAGTATGAATGGATTTGTATCGAATGTCCACGATATCATTTTCCTGACATAACATTTCTCCAAAAAGCTCATAATGAAAAAGACCCAAGCAATTCGAACCGCCAAGCGCGAAAACTTACAGACAAGGGGTGGTGAATGATGCCAGCTAAATCAGGGCAGCGCGGTTTTCGTACCAATACGTCGCCGCTGTCCATAAATGAGAAGGACTATCAGAATATTTCACAAAAGCATGAGCCCTCGAGAAAAGTATTTGCCAATTGTGTGCGCGCTTTTCTGGTTGGAGGCGGGATCTGTGTGATTGGACAGGCGATTCAAGAGGCTTTTATGGCAGGAATGCACATATCAGCCAAGGAGGCCGCCCCGCCAACCTCATCCATGATGATCTTGCTGGCGGTCATATTAACCTGTATCGGGGTTTACGATAAGGTTGCCCAATGGGCGGGCGCGGGAACCGCTGTGCCGATTACAGGCTTTGCTAACTCCATGTGTTCGGCTGCATTGGAATATCGTTCTGAGGGACTGGTGCTCGGAGTGGGCGCGAATATGTTCAAGCTGGCAGGCTCAGTTATCGTATTCGGGGTGGTGGCCGCGTTTATCGTAGGCGTTATATATGCCATCCTTGGTGTGGGAGGCAATCACTTATGAGAAGACAGGGAGGACAAACCTGGAAGTTTGAATCAAGACCGCGCATCATTGGAAGTGCCACTGTTGTGGGCCCGGATGAAGGAGAGGGACCGTTATCCACAGATTTTGATTATATTTATGACAATATAGAAATCAACGAGAAAACGTGGGAAAAAGCGGAACGTAGATTGATTGAGCATTCTACAGAGCTGGCGCTAATTAATGCCAATTTGAACAAAGAAGAAGTGCAGTTTTTTATTAGTGGTGATCTGATGAATCAGATTATCAGTAGCTCCTTCTCGGCTAGCAAGCTGGCCATTCCCTATTTGGGTGTTTTTGGAGCCTGCTCAACATCAATGGAAAGCTTAGCCTTAGCCGCACTTATTGTGGACTCAGAGGCCGGTGACTACGTTATGGCGGGTACGACCAGCCATAACTGTACTGTAGAAAAACAATTCCGCTATCCTAATGAATACGGATCACAGAAGCCCCCTACGGCTCAGTATACTGTTACCGGTTCCGGCGCCGCAATTGTAGGACATGCCAAGTCAGGGACGGTGGTGGATTGTGCTACCATTGGACGTGTAATGGACATGGGCATTAAAGACCCCTTTAATATGGGGGGAGCCATGGCTCCCGCGGCTGCGGATACGCTGTTGTCTCATTTTCGAGATACTGGCCGTGACCCTGGTTACTATGATCTCATTGTAACGGGCGATTTAGCCTCAGTGGGGCTACCGATTGCCAAGGAACTGCTCAAAAAAGATGGGTTCGATATGAATCAGACGGAATTTAATGATTGCGGTTTACTGATTTACGATATCAATAAGCAAAAGAAAGTCATTGCTGGAGGCAGTGGTTGTGGCTGCTCGGCTGTTGTAACCTACGGGCATTTGTTGAAGCGGATCGAAAAAGGAGAGCTGCAAAAGGTACTGGTCGTGGCGACCGGAGCGTTATTATCTCCTTTGACTACACAGCAGGGTGAAAGCATTCCTTGTGTTGCACATGCTGTAGCTTTTGAAGCGGGAGGAACGGTATGATATTTCTATGGGCTTTTTTAGTGGGTGGTGCCATTTGTGTCGTGGGCCAGTTGATGATGGATGTGTTCAAAATGACGCCGGCACATACGATGAGTACGTTGGTAGTTGCAGGTGCCATTGCTGATGCTGTTGGGATATACGATCCGCTTATTAAATTTGCAGGAGCGGGTGCGACCATTCCAATTACCAGTTTTGGTAACTCACTTGTACACGGCGCATTAACGGAATTGGAGAAGGACGGGTGGTTGGGTGTCATTACAGGGATCTTTAGTCTGACAAGTGCAGGAATTTCCTCTGCGATTATTTTCTCTTTTCTGGCATGCTTGTTTGTTCGTCCAAAAGGAAGCATATAAAAGCAGCGTACTTTAGATTTGACATAGTAAAATAAATAACTGTATACATGTGCCCTTCGGATTAATGACCGAAGGGTTTTTAATTGTTCTGCACATGAAAGATCGAAAGAAGGATGCAGTTTGAATAATACGGGCAAGGGGTTAAGTGTACTCTGTGCCCACCTTCATGTACAATAATAGGAAACATGTTGCTATCTAGGAGGTTTACAGAGCTATGCCCGTACGTCAAGAATCTGTGCAGATTGTATCTGCAATCCGTTCTAATCTGGAATCATGTATATTAGGTAAATCCTTTGAAATAAAATTACTGCTTACGGCTATGCTGGCGGGTGGACACATTCTGATCGAGGACGTTCCGGGTACGGGGAAAACGCAAATGATCAAGGCTCTTGCCAAATCCATGCGCGGTGATTACCGCCGTGTTCAATGTAATCCTGATATTCTCCCGAGTGATATTACAGGGGTATCCATATTTCATCCACGGGACGAGCGTTTTTATTTCCGTCCGGGTCCTGTGATGACTAATATTTTGCTGGCGGACGAAATTAACCGAGCGACGACGAAAACCCAGTCGGCTCTGCTGGAGGTTATGGAGGAACGCAGTGTGACGGTGGATGGGGACACGCATATGTTGCCTCATCCTTTTATGCTGTGTGCGACACAAAATCCGATTGATTTTGAAGGCACTTATATGCTGCCGGAAGCACAGTTAGATCGTTTTATGCTCAAAATTAGCTTGGGTTATCCTGACATGGAGACGGAGCGAAACATGCTGCTTCATCATCAGGCAGGCCAGCCAGCAGACCGTCTGGAGGCTGTAGCTCATATGGAGCAGGTTGCTGACATCCAGCAGGAAATTAGAGGAATTTATATGGACGAAGCAGTGACGTCCTATTTACTTGATATCGTGCGTGCGACAAGAGAACATCCATCCGTGCTGCTGGGAGCTAGCCCCCGGGCGGCGCTTGCTTTTGTAATGGCTGCGAAGGCATACGCTTTTCTGGACAACCGTGACTATGTGCTGCCTGATGATGTGAAGGCGCTGGCACCTTATGTGCTAACGCATCGTTTGTTGCTGCGTCCCGAGGCGCGTCTGGACAGTTCCAATGCTCAGTCCGTGCTCCAAGCTGTCCTTCGGCAGGTTCATGTACCCGTACGAATGGAGCGTCCTTAGGGAATGAATATGGTCAAAAGGAAGCGCAGGCTTCCCCGGCTGTCAGGCCGCATCTGGCTTCTGGTGGTCATATGGGTGGTGTGCCTGCTATATTTGTTGTTTCAGGGCGGCAAGACGTCGGTCATGCTGTTGTCTATGGTTACGCTGTTAATCGTTTATTTAGGGATCGTTGGTCTGAGCGGAGTTCGCCGTGTGCAAGGCTCCCGGCAGCTTTCTCAAGGCTCGGAGTTTGGAGAACTGCTGCATGCGGGAGATCAGGTGCATGTAAAGCTGAGCCTCAGTATTCCTGGTTTTCTTCCGTTACCCTATGTCATTGTCCGTGAGGTCCTCAAGCGGCATACAGGTGAATCCTGGTCGTTTGAGGACAGTGTCATTCCCAGTCTAAAAGGGGGCGGTCAGCTTACATTTCAGACTCCCGCTTTAGAGCGAGGAAGCTACCACTTTGAGGAAACTGAATGTGTGAGTGAGGACATCTTCGGTCTGTTGGAGCACAAAGGCAGCTTGAACGCACGCGGTGAATTTCGGGTGCTACCCCGAACGGTATTCATTCCGTATTGGCAGATGAATGACCGTCGCTCAAGGATGTCTGGACCGCAGACCGTTCAAACTCGAACGCGGCGTGAAACGACACAAATTAACGGTGTACGGGACTATGTATATGGAGATCGGTTTTCGCGCATCCATTGGAATGCGACGGCTCGTACAGGTAGCTGGAAATCCAAGGAATTTGAGCATGAGACCGTTCCAAAAACGATGCTTGTGCTGGACGTACACATGAAGCATTATGTAAACGCCGAACAGTTTGAGCTAGCTGTATCCTCTACCGCTTCATTGCTGGAATATGGTGGAAGGGAGCGAATAGGGGTTGGATTGTGCACAGCTGGAGAAAAAGGCACTGTCTTTCAGCCAAGTGAGCAGACAATGGAACGACAACGAATGATGCATCACTTGGTAGACATACACACAACTTCACAAGGTAGCTTGAAATCCGCTGTAGAAAGCAGTGTGCGTCAGTTTCCACAAGGCTGTTATTTTATACTGATTAGTCCGCTGAATGATTATCAGGCGATGGAGCTTCTTCGCTGGGCCGATACTCGGGGGATGACTCCGTGCCATGTCTATATCGGAGAAGGTTCTGCTGAGGGAGAAGCTGAAGAATGGATGCGCATGCTTCGTGCAAGGGGAATCAAGGGCTACGATGTTGAGAGCCTTGAAGAGCTCCCGGCTGTAATGGGGGGAGGGTCACTATGAAGAGCTGGTTACAATCGTTAAAGGGTTCCTGGGCCCCCGCTTTTACATTTTTATGGATTATTATTATTGCCATGCAATGGGTTTCTTTTGCTTCCGAATTATGGCTGGAAGAGACAAGAGCACTTGTACTGATGACCATTACAATGCTGGCTCTGGTGAAGATTGTACTACCATTTCGTCCTTGGATTGAATTTATTGTAAAGGCGGCGGCGCTGTTTTTTATTTTGTATCGGACATTGGTGTCTTACTCCATCATTATCCCCTTCGGAGGGGTAGCCAATCGCCTGGACCAATTTATATCCAATATGTCTCCTTATATTTGGTTTTCCCTCATCGCTTGGCTAGTTATTGAAATGGTGCCGCTCATCGTTACAACGAAACAGCGGATTCTTGTTTTTGTAGGTATTAATATCGCCGCGCTGGCAGTGCTTGATTCCTTTACGCCAACTGTGCTGTGGGAGGAGGTTGCCTGGATCGTCTTTGCTGGTATGGGTTGGCTAGTGACACAGCATCTGCAGTATTTTCGGCAGCATTATCCTCAAGGGTGGAAGCATATTCGACGCTATCCATATAAAATAGCAGCCAATATTGCGGTCATTTTTGCGCTCATTATTATGGCTGGTGTCAATATGCCCGAGGTACAGCCAGCTTTGACGGATCCCTATACAGCGTGGACCCAGAGAAATAGCTCAACCACCGCCGGGATCAGCAATGGGTCTGGGGCAATGAATCAGCGGATGAACACCGCATCGGGTTATAGTCGCCAGGATAATCGGTTAGGTGGAGGTTTTAATTTTGATTATTCTCCTGTCATGACCATCACGACCACTCAACGAAGCTATTGGCGAGGGGAAACGAAACGTACCTATTCCGGTACAGGCTGGAGTGACGGGGGAAACGATGATCAAACGCTAAATGATGTTCCAATGACCGCAGAGCTTGAAAACACACAAGAAACGCGGCATTCGACTGAGCAGGTCGTTCAGACCATTACGATGCAAAATGACCAGAGCTATCCTGTTCTGTTTGGCGCCTATTCGGTGCAGCGTGTTCAATCGGTGGACAGAGATTCACGGGCAGATGGGTTACGTTGGAACCCGGAACAGGCGGAACTGCTTTGGAATCCATCCTCCCGAAGAACTGCTTATCCTAAAACGTATACTCTGGTATCACATGTCCCTGTGATCCCTGAGAAAGAGCTACGCACAAAAACTTTTAATGAGTTGTACGGAAAAAACAAACAGGATGCCTATCTACAAATTCCAGATGAGTTGCCACAGCGGGTTCGTGATTTGGCTCAGAACGTAACGTCAACGGCGAAAACGCCGTATGAAAAAGTCGGATTACTACAGCAGTATTTGCAGCAAAATTATGCATATACGAACAACCCGGACCTCTCACGGAAAAGAAGCAGAGATTTTGTGGATGCCTTTCTGTTTGAGATTCGGGAGGGCTATTGCGATTATTATTCCACCTCATTAGTCATGATGGCTCGCTCTGTTGGGGTTCCAGCCCGTTGGGTTAAAGGGTATGCACCTGGTCAGCAGACGTTTTCAGATGATGCAACAACGGGCGAAGGTGACGAAAATATGTCCTCTTACTCCGTGACAAATGCGGATGCTCATTCCTGGGCGGAAGTATATTTAGGTGAATACGGTTGGGTTCCTGTAGAAGCTACGCCTGGCTTTGATATGCCGCTGCTTACGGAACAGGAGGATTCAAAGACTCCAGAAGCCCCAGAGGTTAAAGATCAGCCTGAACCAGAACAGCCTGAGCAGAACCCGCAGACTGATCCGGAGGAAGGTTCAAAGATTCATCCTGTAATTATAGGTTCTGCTGCTGCAATTCTGCTGCTGTGGGCTGCTTATATCGTCTGGCGTAATCGGGCAGACATTCACTTTTATCTGCTGCGTTTACGCAGAGGTAAGCCGCTGACCCCGGATGAAAAGGTGGTCGTCGAAACTGAGCACTGGTTAAGGTACATGCGAAGAAAGGGATTTGTCCGCGCCAGTCACGAAACGCTGAGGGAATCTGTTGATAGATGGTCGCTAGTAGTACCAGAACACGCTTCAATTTTACATCAGCTGCTTGGACGATTTGAACAAGCGCGTTATAGTCCCTCATCCGTAACCGCAGAAGATTGGCATATGGTTCGCCAGCAGGCCTCTCTGTTACACAAAGAAGGATGGATAAAACGATGGGTTGGACGAAAAGCTGCGACGGATCAGAAGGATCAAGACTAGTCTATATTTGATTTGGTTCAATTTGCCGTCTATTTTAATCTTTAGCTATATATTTAGTGAAAAAGCTGTCCGTTTGTTGCGGATAGCTTTTTACTAAGCCATAGTAATATGGTATAGTTTGTCGTATGAAACTGAGGTGACCGACGTTGTTTGAAATGCTGATGCCCAAATTACGGGTGAATACCGTCTTTGATATTGATCTCGAAGGCTTGTATGCTCAAGGATATCGCGGCATTATTACGGATCTGGATAACACGCTGGTCGGCGCAAAAGCGCCGAATGCGACTCCCGAGCTGGTGGCCTGGTTTGAGAAGGTCAAACAGGCGGGTTTTAAGCTTGTCATCGTGTCTAACAACAATATGGACCGTGTATCCGTGTTTGCTACGCCTTTGGACATTGAATTTATACATGCCGCACGGAAGCCTTCCAACACGTCTTTTCGTAGAGCCATCCGTATGATGGGGCTGACTCCGGAAGAGACTATTATGGTCGGAGACCAAATGTTGACGGACGTATTGGGGGGTAACCGACTGGGATTGCATACGGTGTTGGTGCTACCGATATCCATTCATGATGAAGGAGTCATGACCCGATTTAATCGGCGGTTGGAGCGAATCGCGCTCACAAGGTTACGTAAGAAAGGCTTATGGCTTGAGGAGGAAAAGAAGAATGACTGAAAGACCTGACGGCGGCACTGCCGTCAAATGTAGTGGTTGCGGTATCACCGTGCAGACCACTAGCCCGGAGCTTCCGGGATATATTCCTGAAAAATTGCTTACTCGCGAACCTGTCATCTGTCAGCGTTGCTTCCGGATCAAAAACTATAATGAGACGTCTTCAGTGACGGTGGATCAAGATGAGTTCTTGAAGCTGCTCAGCCAGATTGGGGACAAGGATGCGCTCGTCATCCACATTGTAGATATTTTTGATTTTGAAGGTAGCTTGATTTCCGGCCTGCAACGCTTTGTAGGCTCCAATCCGGTTATACTGGCTGTGAACAAGACCGATTTGCTGCCTAAGGTAACGAATTGGAACAAGGTACGTAACTGGGTACAAAAGCAAGCGAAGGAGCAAGGCCTTCGCACGGAAGAAATTGTTCTGTGCTCAGCTAAAAAAAATCAGGGCTTTGACCGTCTGTTGGATGTGGTATCTGAGCTCCGTGGTAACCGCGATGTATATGTGGTCGGAGCGACAAATGTGGGTAAATCCACGCTCATTAACCGCTTGATTCGTGATTACAGCGATATGGAGCAGGAACTTACAACGTCCCGTTACCCGGGGACTACACTCGATATGGTGAATATTCCGCTCGACGACGGCAAGCACATTATTGATACTCCGGGTATTGTATACCCTTGGCGATTCAGTGAGATCGTCTCCCGTCAGGACTTGAGTGCTATTATGCCAGACAAGCCGCTGAAGCCTGCTGCGTATCAGCTTGATGCCGGACAAACATTGTTTTTCGGCGGTATGGCCCGATTTGATTTTGTGGAGGGTCAGCACCAATCATTTACCTGCTACATTAACGGTGGTCTTAAAATACATCGCACGAAGCTGGAGCGGGCTGATCAGTTGTTCGCTGATCATGCCGGGGAATTGTTATCTCCGCCAACACGCGATCAATTGGCAGAAATGCCGGAATGGACAAGACATGAGTTCCGCGTTCCACGCAAATCTCCATCGGACATCTACATTTCCGGTTTGGGATGGATCAGAGTGAATAGCGAGAACGGAGCTCTGGTTGCGGTTCATGCTCCTCGGGGAGTCCGTGTGCTTTTGCGGCCTGCGTTGATATAACGTTGCTGTAACCATGTTATAGGGCGGCAAGGAACAGGTACTGGTTCCTGCCGCCATTCATGTATTTGTGCGGCCTAATATTTTGCAATATGGGGGAGAGCAACGATGAACAGCGGGGAGTCTGAAGCGACCGAACAAGGTCTTGTACTATTGGGCGTATTGGGTGATCCGATCAAGCACTCCAAATCGCCTCTTATGCATAAAATAGCTTTACAGGCAGCGGGGATTGAAGGAGATTTTGTACCTCTTCATGTCAAACCGGATCAGCTGGAAGATGCCATGAAGGGGATTCGCGCTATGCATTTCCGCGGAGTCAATGTGACGATTCCCCATAAAGTCGAGGTTATGAAATATCTGGATGAGATTGATGAAGGGGCCAGACTCATTGGCGCTGTCAATACGATAGTGAATGACAATGGACGGCTCAAGGGCTATAACACGGATGGAATTGGCTACGTGCGTTCCCTCAAAGAAGAGACTTCTGTCGATTTGAAGGGCGCAAGAATTGCTGTTCTTGGAGCCGGAGGGGCTGCTCGTGGCGTAATTCATGCTCTATTGGAAGAGCAACCGGAATCGGTTATTATTTTGAACCGAACACGTGACAAAGCTGAGCAACTGGCATTAGAGTGGACGACGGAAGCGATCCCAGTGAGGGGTTATTCTAACGAGGATGCCAAGAGCGTGCTCGCCACAGTGAATGTGTTGATTAACACAACCTCGGTGGGAATGTCTCCTTTATCGGATGAACTTCCACTGGAAACGAGCTTGATTCCGGAGGGAATCATTGTGAGTGATTTGATCTACAATCCGCTGGAAACGAGACTTTTACGGGAAAGCCGTGAACAGCGCGGCTGCACTGTACATGGGGGCTTGGGCATGTTCGTGTACCAGGGGGCTGTGGCTTTTGAGTATTTTACAGGGGTTGTCCCTGCTGTAGAGCAAATGAGAGCGGCTGTGCTGAGTAGCCTGTCGTAAGTAAGATTGTACATTAAAATTATGGAAATGCTGCATTGCATATGTGGCGACGAAGGGGTTAAATATACATGTTAACAGGTAAACAAAAAAGATATTTGCGTTCAATGGCGCATCATTTGGACCCGGTTTTTCAAGTAGGCAAAAACGGTACGAATGAGCATCTTATGCGTCACATCAACGATGCGATTGAAAAGCGTGAGCTGATGAAAGTGCAAATTTTGAACAACTGTTTGGACGACAAACATGAAATTGCGGAAGAACTGGCCGCGGAGACAGGTTCTGAGCTTGTTCAGATCATCGGGAGCACTATTATTTTGTACAAAGAATCCCGTGATCATAAGGAAATCGAGTTGCCTAGAGGATAACACGCGGGGAGAAAATTATGAAAATCGGTATTATGGGTGGTACATTTGACCCAATTCATATTGGACATCTGCTGGCTGGAGAAGCGGCAAGAGATGCCTATGGTCTGGATCAAGTATGGTTTATGCCTTCTCATATTCCTCCGCACAAGCATCAGGCGGGGGCGAGCGGTAAGGAGCGTCTGGAGATGACGAGTGAAGCGGTAGCGGGTCATCCTGCTTTTGAAGTGCTGGATATTGAAGTGCTTCGCGGGGGAGTATCCTATACCATTGACACGATCAAGGAGCTTCAGGAGTTGCACTCTGCTGTGGATTTTTATTTTATTATTGGTGCGGATATGGTGAACTACTTGCCTCATTGGCAAGGAATTGAGGAACTGGCGCAGCGAATTTATTTTATAGGTGTTCGGCGCCCAGGATTCCAGCTTGCGTTGGATGAGTTGCCGCATTATTTGCAGGACAAGGTACTGCTGGCGGATATGCCAGTGGTGGACATTTCGTCGACGGATATTCGAGAGCGTGCTGCGGAAGGGCGCACTATCCGTTATCTTGTGCCTGATCGTGTGCATGACTATATTACAAGGGGCGGTTTGTATGAAGTACAGCCGTGAGCAATTAATGGAAGCCGTATCTGGTCAAATGCCTGAAAAGCGCTGGAAGCACACACTAGGTGTTATGCATACCTCAGTGGAGCTTGCGCAGCGATATGGAGCAGATCCGGATAAGGCCGAACTGGCGGCTATTTTGCATGATGTAGCGAAATATTGGCCTGTCCAGCAGATGGAAGAGGTGATTCGCAGTCATCCCGAATGTGATCAGGAGCTTTTGGAACATGACAAGCAGCTCTGGCATTCAGAGGTAGGATACTGCGTTGCAGCAAGAGATTACGGAGTGGATGATCCGGAAATAAGGAATGCGATCCGCTGGCATACGTCAGGACGCGTAGGTATGAGCCTGCTGGATAAAGTCGTGTGTCTCGCTGATTACATCGAACCGGGACGGGATTTTCCCGGGGTGGAGCATATCCGTAAACAGGCAAAGAAAAGCTTGGAGCAGGGCCTTATCGCTGGATTTGACTCCACGATTACATTGTTGCTGGAAAAGAAAAAGGTTATTTTCCCACTGACAGTCTTGTCGCGCAATGACTTGATTCAACAACTAAAACAGAGAAAAACGGAGGTTCATGAATGACCCTAACTAATGAGCAATTAATGCAAACGGCGGTTGATGCTGCAAATGATAAAAAGGCAATGAATATTGTCGCACTGGATTTGCGGGGAATATCACTAGTAGCTGATTATTTTGTCATCTGCCACGGTAATTCGGATACACAGGTACAGGCGATTGCAACAGAAATTCGCAAACGCGCTCATGATGAAGGTGTAACCATCAAAGGAATCGAAGGAATGGATTCCGCCCGTTGGGTTCTAATGGATTTGGGGGATGTCGTAGTGCATGTCTTCCATCGCGACGAGCGCGAATACTATAACATTGAACGACTCTGGTCGGATGCTAAGGTTGTGGAAAAGGTATGAGTTTGATCGCCGGTACTTATGTCACCATTATGGTGGATCGTGAGGTATCTCCTTTCGGCTACTTTCTCACTGTTGGTGAGCAGGATGTGCTGCTGCATTATACGGAGCTGACACGTGAAATCGAAGTTGGTGAACGGTTGGAGGTATTTATTTTTCACGATACAGAGGACCGCTTGGCCGCAACCATGAAAAAGCCGTTCTTGTCGTTGGGCGAAATGGCAAAGCTTGAAGTGGCTGATGTGCATCCGCGTTTGGGTTGTTTCCTGGAGATGGGATTGGGTCGTCAGCTTTTGCTGCCGATTCGTGAGTTGCCAGAAAACCGAGATTTACATCCTCGGGTGGGCGACTACGTATATGCCATTATGGAGCATGACAAGCAAGGTAGACTGCGGGCTAAGCTGGCAGGGGAACAGGAGCTGGCTCCGTTGTGCTTCCACGCCCCTGATTCGTGGTTAAATACATGGGTGCAGGCGACTGTGTACAAGCCGCTTCAGATGGGCACATTCGTCCTGGTGGACGGAGGTGTGCTTGGTTTTGGCGCGATTGGAATGATTCATTCCTCGGAGCGTAACCGGATGCTTCGCTTGGGCGAAGAGGTCAAGGTACGGGTCACGCTTGTTCGGGAAGACGGTCGGGTCAATCTGGCGATGTCACCACGCAAGGAAGTAGGCCGTGATGAGGATGCGGATCGGCTGATTGCTTTTCTGAAAGAGCGTCCGGGCGGCGGCATGCCTTATTCCGACGCAACACCGCCGGATATTATCAAGCAACGGTTCGGTATCAGTAAATCCGCCTTCAAGCGTGCAATGGGCAAGCTGATGAAGGAAGGAATGGTTACACAAAAGGAAAACTGGACCTACCTGGTGGAGAAAATGCCGAAACCGAAGGACGGGAATGGGGAATAAAAAATGGCTTCTTACCGGAAGTTTGCCTATGTGTATGATGAGCTGATGCAGGACATGCCGTACCCGGACTGGTTGCGCTTTGCACGGCAGGCTTGGGATCAGTACGGGATGCCGCATACGGTGGCCGAGCTGGGCTGCGGAACGGGTTCAATTACGATTCCTCTAGTTAACTCGGGCTTCGAGGTGGCTGGAATCGACTTATCCTCTGACATGCTGGCAGTAGCCCGTCGCAAAATGGAAACCACTCCACAGGGACAGCGATTGTTTCGTGAGGGAAGCGTTCGCTGGATACAGCAGGATATGAGAGAATGGATTTTACCCGAGCCTGTGGATTCTGTAATTTCTTTTTGCGATTGTCTGAATTACTTGTTGGAGGAAGAAGATATAATTTCTACTTTTCGCAGAACGCATGCTGGTCTGAAGCCTGGCGGAACCTTCTTGTTCGATGTACATCATCCCCAGACGTTTTTACGTTATGATGAAGAGCAGCCTTTCGTACTGGACGAACGCTCTATCTCGTATATCTGGACATGTGCGTTGGACACTCCCCGTTGTGAAATTGAGCATCATCTTAGTATCTTTGCGAAAGCAGAACAAGAAGGACGCGATCTATACCAGCGTTTCGAGGAAATACATGTACAACGTGCCTATGACCCAGACTGGATGAAGGCAGAATTGTCCAAAGCGGGTTTTCGTGATGTGAAGGTATATGCGGATTTTGAATGGGTAGAAGCAGAAGATGACGCGGCGAGACTGTTTTATGTAGCTGTAAAATAGCAAGGCTTCATTGAGCGAATATGGGAAAAAGAAAGACGCTTTTCATGATGACATGAAGGGCGTCTTTTTGCACTCATATATTCACTTTATAGTTCAACTGAAGCTCATCACCCGGTACACCCCGAATGCCCCAGTTCTGTTTGGGTGTTTCAAATATAGTAATCTCAAGATCCTGTGGAGAAATACCCAAAAGATCGTTAATTCTTTGGAATAACAGGTTAATGAGTTTCTTCTTAGCTTCTGTCGTTCTGCCTTCAAAGATACTGATTTCAATAATGGTGTACGCCTCAGAGCGACCATCGGCATATATAAAGTCTTCCTGATCCATAGGAAAAAAACGATGAAACCTCTTGTCAGGAGGATATTTGAACGCATCCACCACAGCAGAATGAATCACCTCTGAAAGTTGCTTTTTGATTGGATTTAGAGTTTCTTTTATTCCGTAAATTTTAATCTGTGCCATTTCTCAGCTCACCTTTCTTATCTCAACTCATCTCAACTTGAAGCGATTTAACTCGGAATTATTATAAAACATTCGTATGCATGTGTCATGAACAATTAGTATGAAGAGGGTCTTTAACACCAAAGGTAGTCCTTATTTGACTTTTTTCGCGGTTTTCAATATAATAGTGCCATTATTAACGGTTAAACAATCGCTGATGAGGAATAGTAGCTTTGTCTGGACATGTAGAGAGCCGGCGGGTGGTGCAAGCCGGTTGACAGCGCAAAGTGAACTCGCCTCGGAGATATGCGTCCAACGCAGGAACGCCCTATACAGGTGCTTGTATCCTGTTATTAACCCGCATCGGATCACCTCCGTTATCAGGTGCAAAGGGAGTAGAACGCGAAGAACGCTTTCTGCTAACTAGGGTGGTACCACGGGAATATAACCTCTCGTCCCTAGCGCTGACACGCTACGGGATGCAGAGGTTTTTTTGTTGCATACCGTTTGAGGAGGAAAAGACAATGACAGACACACAGCCGAAGCACGGCTATCAACCGCAAAGTATTGAACCAAAATGGCAGAAATATTGGGATGAGAACAAGACGTTCCGCACCGGGGAAGAGCCGGGCAAACCTAAGTTTTATGCTTTGGATATGTTTCCGTACCCATCTGGAGCCGGCCTGCATGTAGGCCACCCGGAGGGCTACACAGCTACGGATATTGTTTCACGATATAAAAGAATGCGCGGCTACAACGTACTGCATCCGATGGGTTGGGACGCCTTCGGTCTGCCTGCCGAGCAGCATGCGCTGGATACAGGGGAGCACCCACGCGAAATTACGGTGAAAAATGTAAATAACTTCCGCCGTCAAATCAAATCGCTCGGCTTCTCCTACGACTGGGATCGTGAAATCAGTACGACGGATCCTGATTATTACAAATGGACACAGTGGATCTTCATCCAGCTGTACAAGCGCGGCCTTGCATATGTAGCTGAAGTACCCGTGAACTGGTGCCCAGCGCTGGGAACGGTGCTAGCGAATGAAGAAGTTATTGACGGTAAGAGTGAGCGTGGCGGTCATCCGGTCGTCCGTAAACCAATGCGTCAATGGATGCTGAAAATTACGGAATACGCGGATCGTCTGCTGGAGGATCTGGAGGAACTGGATTGGTCTGAGAGTATTAAGGATATGCAGCGGAACTGGATCGGTAAGTCTACCGGGGCAGAGGTTCGTTTTCCAATTGAAGGCTATGACGAGCAACTTACAGTATTTACAACCCGTCCAGATACACTGTTCGGCGCAAGCTACTGTGTGCTGGCACCAGAGCAGGAATTGGTGGATATTATCACTACGCCTGAGCAAAAGGATGCTGTACAACAGTACCGTGAACAAGCTGCTCGTAAAAGCGATCTGGAGCGTACGGATCTGGCCAAGGATAAAACAGGCGTATTCACAGGAGCTTATGCAGTGAACCCGGTGAACGGCGAAAAGCTGCCGATCTGGATTGCTGACTATGTACTAGCAGGCTACGGAACTGGAGCGATTATGGCTGTACCTGCTCACGATGCGCGTGACTGGGAATTTGCCAAGCAATTCGGATTGAGTATCATTGAGGTTGTCCAAGGTGGAGATGTCGCTAATGAGCCATATACTGAGGATGGACCGCACGTCAATTCAGGCCCGCTGAATGGACTTACCAACGAGGAAGCGATTCCGAAGATGATTGAATGGCTGGAAGCCGAGGGCAAAGGACACGGCAAAGTCACCTATCGCCTGCGTGACTGGCTGTTCAGCCGTCAACGCTATTGGGGCGAGCCGATTCCGGTAATTCATCTGGAAGATGGAACGATCAAAACGGTTCCTGAGGACCAACTTCCGCTCGTCCTGCCGGAGATGGACAATATCAAGCCTTCAGGTACAGGTGAATCCCCGCTGGCGAACGCAACAGATTGGATCGAAACCATTGATCCTGAGACAGGTATGAAAGCACGCCGCGAGACAAATACAATGCCGCAATGGGCAGGCAGTTGCTGGTATTACCTGCGCTTTATTGATCCGAAAAATGACAAAGAGCTTGTATCCAAAGAGAAACAACGTGAATGGATGCCTGTTGATTTGTATATTGGCGGAGCGGAACATGCGGTTCTTCACTTGCTGTATGCCCGTTTCTGGCATAAGGTACTGTATGATATCGGCGTAGTGGAAACGAAAGAGCCTTTTTATAAGCTGGTCAACCAGGGTATGATTTTGGGCAATAACAATGAAAAAATGAGTAAATCACGCGGTAATGTCATTAATCCTGATGATATTGTCAATACGTTTGGCGCCGATACGTTGCGTATTTATGAGATGTTTATGGGGCCGCTGGAAGCGACCAAGCCATGGAATGAGAATGGGGTAGAAGGAGCACATCGTTTTCTGTCCCGCGTATGGCGCCTGTTTGTTTCCGAGGATGGTAGCCTGAACGATAAAATTACAAATGACGGCGGTAGCGATGAGTTCAATCGTACTTGGCATAAAACGCTGAAAAAAGTAACCGAAGATCTGGATGCACTGCGCTTCAATACAGCGATCAGCCAGCTGATGATCTTCACCAACGATGCATACAAAGCAGACCTTCTGCCGCGTGCAGCAATGGAAAACTTCGTGCAAATGCTGTCGCCGCTTGCACCCCATCTGGCCGAGGAATTGTGGCAGCTGCTGGGGCACAATGATAGCATTACCTACGCGGCCTGGCCTGCTTATGATGAAGCATGGACGGTGGACACCGAAGTGGAAATTGTTGTGCAAGTGAATGGTAAAATCGTGCAGCGTGCAACGATTGCCAAGGATCTTGATGCTAAAGCGATGGAAGCATTCGCTGTGTCGTTGGACAATGTTCAGCAGGCACTGGCCGGCAAAACGATCCGCAAGGTAATTGCTGTTCCAGGTAAGCTGGTTAATATTGTTGCCGGTTAATTGGCTTTAAGCCGAAGGAGACATCCACCTTTTGCATGTCTTCTTCATACTTGTTGTGCGTGGCTTGTATCAGCTCGGGAAAGACACTATGCAGGCTGATGTCCAACAATGCGAGAGCTTCGGCGGTAATACCTCCGGGAACCGCCACTCTGGCCTGTAACTCGGCCGGTGTCATCCCGCCTTCCGTGAGCAGCTTTCCAGTGCCGATGATCATTTCACCGGCCAGGGCGCATAGCTCCGTACGGTCTATACCTGTAGCTTGAACTGCGGCTTGAATCCACTGGTCCATAAAAAAGGCCAAGAAAGCAGGACCGCAACTCGAAAAATCCGACGTGATTCGAGTATAAGATTCTTTAACCCGAATCGGCCTGCTGATGTGGGACATAAGCTCTTCCAGAAGGGTGCGGTCCTCCTCTGTAATCCGGCTTCCATGGATGCATAGTGAGGCTCCGCTGCCCACTTGGTGGGTGATACTGGGAATAATTTTGGACACTTTGGCTTTCAGTGCGTGCTCCAAAATACGAATCTGCACCGGGCTTGTGATAGATACGACGATTTGCTCTTCTGTAATGACGTTGCGTATTTCATCCGTTACGGCTTTTGATTCCAGCGGCTTCACACAGATAAACAGAACATCGCTTTCCGCTGCCGTTTCACGGTTGCTTTGGGCTACATGCAAACCTGGATAACGACGGGCTAGCTCGGTTACCTTGGAATGCGTTCGATTACTTGCTGATATTTGCTGCGCCTTGAGTGCGTTAGAATTAATAAAAGACTCAATTAGCAGACTTCCCATGCTGCCAGTCCCGATAAATCCAACTTTCATTGTTCAACGTCCTCCTTTCATACTTTGCGGTATAGACGCTGTGCTGTCAGCTGTCATTCTTCTTAGTGTATGCGCCTGGTCTTGGCCGACATGACGAATTTTATGTCTGAGCATGTTAGATCGTGCCCGGGATCGTACCACTTTTTTGTAAAAATGCTCACAGCGAGACCGTATGGAGGTTGTTTGCACCCTCCGGTTTAACGGGAATTAGACAGACTTGCTCTGTTTGATTGAGGCGGTGTTTTCAGTCGGCTCAATTTCCCGAAATCCATGTGGAGTAGGGGACGATACGGAAATGAAACGCGTATGGACAGGAACAGCGATAACGCTTGCTGTAATCGGGAGTGGACTTATTTTATTTGCCGGAGGACAGCGCTCTGAGCCGCAAGAAGAGTGGACTTTACTTAACCATAAGGTGGAGCAGGCTGTGGCGATGGATTCAGAGCCAAATGAGTCGCAGCGCAGCAGTGACTATGCCCAGAAAAAGCCTGCTGTAAAGGAACCTTCAGACAAAGCTGAGCGCAGTAAGAATGCCGAAGCCGCTGCCAATGTGAAACGTGATACTGTGCAGATTTCTACTGGTGTATCTGCTGCTGTGAGCGAAAACTCTATTGCGGGAAATTCAAGTACCGTAAAGCAGTCTGGTGTTGCGGATTCGAGCTCAGACACAGGTATTGTCAGTTCAAATGGTGCAACGAGTAGGACAAATACAGTGAATGATTCGGTTACTACACCCGTTTCCGGCGAAAAAAAGGTAAATATCAACACGGCGACTGCTGCTGAGTTAATGGAGCTACCAGGGGTTGGGGCTAAAAAAGCCGAGGCTATTTTGAACTACCGTAATCAGCACGGGGTGTTCAAACGTGTGAACGATTTGGATCATGTAAAGGGAATCGGAGCTAAAATGTTGGCGAAAATGAAGCCGTATGTCAGCTTGTAACTTATATAAGATTACAATGTACAGGCTCTGAGAACGGCGGTAGCGGATATGGTTTACGTTTTAACTTGTTTATACGGGAGAGATGGAAATGAGTGCAGATGTACGCAAGGACTGGGACACCTATTTCATGGATATCGCTTATATGGTATCCACCCGTTCGCGCTGTGCGCGGCGTCATGTTGGAGCCGTACTTGTACAAGGTAAAAAGCTCTTGGGGACGGCCTATAATGGAGCACCATCCGGGGTGCCTGACTGTTCTGAGGCAGGCTGTATGATCTCAGAGGAGTATGAGGTCGTTCACCGTGATGGGCACGAGGAAATGGTTAAGAAGCAGCGTTGTATTCGCACTATTCATGCGGAGCAGAACCTGCTACTGTTTACTGACCGAATTGATCGTGAAGGCTCTTCGGTATATGTCACCGACCAGCCATGCTGGACGTGTGCCAATATGTTGGCGAACAGCGGTATAGTGGAGATTGTATACCACAGACCTTATCCCAAAGATGCCGACAAGGTTCGTGCTATGATGGAGGAAAAGGGAATCGCCTTTCGTATGCTGAAGACCTATCATCCACCAAAAGAAACGCTGATGGATGTAATGAATTAAAAAGTAAACGAGGAAGAACCTCTGACGAATGCTATTTTGTCAGAGGTTCTTTTTGTTTTGTGTTTTTTGGATAGAAAGCAATGTTTGCTACCGGAAGGTGATTGTATTCAAGCTAAACTTGTGTTAACTAGACCTATATTGACCCTTACTGTTTGTTGGATTACAGGAAGTGCAGGGGCATGCCTGTATTCTGGACGGATGCTTTTGTTGCTCTGGGCGGGGGTTACCCTGATCTTTCCGCTTATAGCTTTATGGATGAAAATCCCCATCCGGCATATGGTATTACTTTGGCTTGCATTCAGCGGTGGTGGATTTCATTGGTATTGGCATGATACGTATAATGTTAGCAGTATTCCCGATGCTCTTCATGTATCGTCTTCTATGGTGGAAGACATGCCTGTTCAAGCAACAGGGCTTATCGCTTCTGAAGTACAGGTAGATGGTGATCGAACACAGTTTGAGATGAGAGTCACCTCAATCAATCACTACGAAAGTCATTCGAAAAAGGACGAGAATCGTGCACTAATTTCTGAACAGGTCATTGTTCATATCAAGTTGGCTGCCAAGCAGGAACAGCAACTTGCGGCAGCGTGGCAACGTGGAGATGCAATCCTACTGCGTGGCACCTTAAAGGCTCCTGCAAAAGCGGGGAACTTTGGTGGCTTTGATTACAGTGAATACCTGCACACACAGGAAATCCACTGGCTTTTCAAAGGCGATGGGGCAGCCTCATTACAAAAGCAGGAGGCTTCACTGTGGAACCGCTACACTTTGTTCAGATGGAATGATCAGCTTAGGGAGCAGCTAGGGCAGAGAATGGAATCGGCATTTACATCACTTCATCACGCAGGCTATATGAAAGGACTGGTACTTGGGGTAACAGATGAGTTGGACCCAGCAACGTATAACGAGTTTACGCAGCTTGGTTTAACGCATATTTTAGCAATATCGGGCATGCATGTGGCGGTATATGCAGCTACACTATTATATTTACTCAAGCTACTAAGAGTTAGCCGCGAGACATCTCTTACGGTCGTGATGATACTCATTCCGGCTTATGTCCTGCTGACAGGTGCTTCTCCCTCTGTTGTGAGGGCGGGAATTATGGCGATGATCGGCTTGTTTGCAGCCCGACGAGGTATGCTCAAAGACGGACTTAATATTCTAAGTATATCCGCGTTGCTCATGCTGATTTGGAATCCATATTATCTACTTAGCGTCAGCTTTCAGCTTTCCTTTTTGGTGACAGGTGGGTTGCTCATTTATATGCCGCTTATGAAGCCGTTTTTCGCCAAATGGCCTTTCCTAATCGGCGGTGAAGTTGCGATTACAATTACGGCACAGCTTGTTTCGTTTCCAATGACGGTATTTTACTTTAATCAATTTTCGTTGTTATCATTTGCGGCCAATTTTGTGCTTGTACCCCTTATTACATATATCGTGCTTCCATTAGGTACGGTGGCGATGGGGCTTTCCTTTTTATGGGGGGATGGGGCTCGTATTCTTGCGTGGCCGGCAGAGCAATTGAACGTTTTGACCTTTTTACTAGTGAAATGGCTGAATATAGATGATGCTTATGTGAGTATTTGGCCGTCTTCTTCCATCCTGTGGGTCATGGCGTATTACGCAGCTTTGTACAGTGTTTTGTACTGGCTCAAAAGGTGGCTGACATCCCGCAGGCAAACGAACGACATTACCGTCTTGAATTCTACTGCCATTTCATCTCCTATATATACAGGATTAGCAGCTTCTCCAGAATGGGCGGCTATATTGCATACGGCTCCTGAACCTGAGGGAGCAGGGAAATTTGCAAGTCGACAGTGGAATGGTTATCGTCATTTGGCACTGGCTCTAAGTGTTATTGCTTGGCTTGGAATATTGTATACAGGTTACCAATCTCCTGGTGAGGGAAATACGGGAATTGTTCAATATCTGGATGTGGGCCAAGGTGACAGCATTTTAATTACAACGCCGGGCGGGAAACATATCTTGGTTGATGGTGGGGGTACAATGGATTTTGCGACAGGGAAAAATGCTTGGCGCAAGCGTGCAGATCCCTACGAGGTGGGTGAAGATACGATTGTACCCTTGCTAAAGCAACGAGGTGTGCATCGCCTGGACGCTGTCATTTTAACGCATGGAGATCATGATCATGCCGGAGGACTACAGGCTGTGCTTGACCAGATTCCCGTATCTACCTTGTTTTTTAACGGTACCCTGACAGATAAAACCCCATTCCGTAAGCTGTTGAACACGGCTTTAGACAAGCAGATCAAGCTGTATGGTGCACATCATAGTATGGAATGGGAACCAGACCAGGCTACGAAAATCCGCTTTCTCTATCCGTTTACACTACCGGAGAACGAATCTGAGCAGATGCCTGTTATGAAGGAACAAAATCATTACTCTGTTGCCATGATATTGGAGATGGAGGGAGCCTCTTTTTTGTTCACAGGAGATATGGATGATGCAGCAGAGTCGTCGTTGCTCTCTGAATTAACTCATTTTTCATCAAGTGTGAAAGATGAGGGAGCAACGGGGGCTGTAAAGAAAGCTATAGATGTCATGAAAATAGCACATCACGGCAGCAAGTACTCCACCTCGGAAGAGTGGTTATCCTACTGGCGACCGAAAGTATCTGTTATTTCGGTCGGTGCGACCAATACTTACGGACATCCGAATGAAGCGGTATTGGAACGTTTATCGGCAGTTGATTCTGCTATATATCGAACGGATACGATGGGAGAGATACAGATTCGAGCACAGCAAGGAAAACTGAGTGTGCGGTACCAACGCAAGCAGGACAAAACAGATACTAATACAACAACACACTAAAACGGGTGCTCACTCTCAGGAGTGGGCTGTTTGCTTTGAATTCAATCTGAATGGACAGTAGCTGTAAGCTTTGATAGAATCATATGAGTAATGAAAATGAGAATCATTATTAACGGGAGGAATATTGTGAGTTATTTTAAATTCAGAGCATCAGCTTGTTTGTTTATCATTTCGTTAATGCTGGTATTGAGCGCATGCGCTACAAGTGGGGGTGGGACTGTAACAGAAAGCGGTCAATCGATTGCTCCTAAGAACACATCAACTGGAGATGAAGCTGCCACACGTACATATGAAAGTGATAAAGGTACAATTACTCTTCCTGAGCATCCCCGGCGTGTCGTAGTGGCAGTCGGTGATTATGTAGGTGATGTGCTAGCACTTGGTATTACACCTGTAGGGGCTCCAGACACCGTATTTGATACACCATATTATAAAAAATACTTGAATGGGGTTGAAAATATCGGTGATAGCTCCGCACTGTCCCTTGAAAAAGTGACTGCCCTGAAGCCGGATCTGATCATTACCTATGATGAGAAAGCATATGAAAATCTGAAAAAAATAGCGCCTACAGTGTTTATTCCATATGGTAAATATCAATATAAGGACCGTCTGATGGAGCTGGGCAAAGTGTTAAACAAGGAGCAGGAAGCGAAGAATTGCCTGGCTGATTTTGCAACCAAGATTGCTGAGAAGAAACAGGCTTTGTCTGACGTCATTGATTCGGGCAAAAAAATCGCTATTTTTGAGATTACAGGAAAAGAATTATATCTATATGGAAAATCCTATGGACGTGGAGGAGCCATACTTTATGATGAGCTGGGACTTCATGCTCCTGAGAAGGTAGAAAAGGCAGCGTTCGAGAAGGGATGGGCCAGCATTTCAATAGAGGCTTTACCGGAGATGCTGGGCGATGCCGATTATTTAATGTTGGGTATTAGAGGAGACGGAACAGACCAAGGAAAAGATATTTTATCTAAAAGTGTGTGGAAGAACCTTTCTGCCATTAAATCAGGTAAAGTATATCAATACTCAATCGACGATTTTTATTTTCAAGATCCGATTGCTCTGACTTATCAATTAGAACTCATATCTGATTTTTTGGTTTCCAAGAAGTAACAATATGATCTTGCAGCTCGATAGGCTAGCATTTAGATGTATGTAGGAGCTAGGGGAAGGTGACTACCTTCCCTTTTTCTGTTATTCTAAGGGAGGCTAAGCTGGGGAATCTGGGCTTTTTGGTATAATTTTTTTTGTTAAAAAAATAAAATTAGTGTCAGACGTCTATCCTGCAACAATTTGCAAAATGGATACGTCTGTAATATTGCAGGGAGAGGGGGATCCTTTGTGGTAGAGCAGGGACTCATTCGAGCCGCTCAATCGGGCGATCGCGACGCTCTCATTACCCTATTAAGAGAGATAGAACAGCATGTGTACCGTACGGCATATTACATTCTAAATAATGAGCAGGACGCCATGGATGCTTCACAAGAAGCCCTCATACGGATCTATTCCAAGATTAACTCTTATGAGGAAAAAGCGCAGTTTAAAACCTGGGTCCAACGCATTGTAACGAATATATGCATCGACAAATTCAGAAGAACGAAGCCCTCGGTTTCCATTGACGAGCACGACATGATATTCAACGATCCCCAAAACGTGGAGGTCGAGGTGTTAACCTCTTACATGGCACAGGATGTTCGTGAGGCTATACAACAACTTCCTGAGCACCACCGGACGGTAATTGTCTTAAGATATTTGCAGGATTTCTCCTATAACGAGATTGCAGATTCTCTGGATTTGCCGCTAAATACGGTCAAGTCATACTTATATCGTGCAAGACAGCAATTGCAAGGGCTACTTCAGGAATATCAGAAAGGTGGTGTATCAGGATGAAGTGTGGGGAAGAGGTGATGGATTGGATGCAGCGTTATGTGGATCATGAGCTGGGCGAAGAAGAGACGTCCCAATTAATGAACCATATTGCGACTTGCCCGGACTGTGCGGAAAAATTTCTTATTCTTCAAGCACTCTCTCGCGAGCTGGAGGAATTGCCTGCGGTTTCCCCGGCGTTCAGCCTGGTGGATTCCATCATGCCTCAGCTTGATGCCATTGACCGCGCACGTGAAGAGCAGGGAAGTGCGCTTCAGGAAATGCAACCTGTGGCTGTAGAGCCTGGACCAGTGCCTAGACAAAGTACCCAGCCTACACCTTGGTGGAACCGAATGGCTGGGCGCGCTGCCATGGGCGTGGCTGCCGCTGCTGTTGTACTGGGGATTGTAGTGTTTAACTTCGAGCCTAAAACAGTGCAGGATGCGGAAGGCATACTTACAACCCAGACGCCCGAAGTGACGAATCCGCAGAATCAGACGGAAATTCTTCCAGGTACAGCCAATGGCAGTGGAGGCCGTGATGCAGCCATTGGTTCGGATTCTACACAGCAGCCGTCAGAGCAGGGGCAAGGAACGGATGCATCTCAGCTACCTGCGGATAAAGATCCTGACCTGAGCAAACAAGGTGCAACCAATGCAGACGATGAAAAGAACTCTTCCAAACGGGATGCTGGGAAACGTGACGATCAGCGAGCTGGGGAGGAAGATTCGACGAAGTCTGCACCAGCTGAACATTCTTCTCGTCAGGATGAAGGGCAGGGACAGCTACGTACGGATCGTCAGCTGACAAAGGAAAATCCGTCTGCTGGAGATGCTCCTAAATCTGAGGACAAACAGTTAAGTCAGGAAAAATCTGATCAATCCACGATTGCTCCTGCTGAACAGTTGGAACCGAAAATGGAAAAAGCACCCCTAGCGGGTACGGGTACCGCTCAGGACGATAATAATGGTAACACAAGTACGAATGATTCTTCTTCGTCGCTTAGTCAGGATTTGAAGGTACAGGATCGAATTGCGTCAAATGAAACGTCGAAAGAAACGACTTCCAAAAGCATCACCAAGGATTCGGGCAATGCCTTGGGAACAGATAGCAGCAATGCAGCTTCTAATGATCAGCAATCATCCGTGTCGCAAGACTCGGTTCGTAAAGAAGGATTTGTATCTAATTCACTGGTCTCTCCGGACAACAATAATGCTTCCAGCTATAGTGCCCAATCCGCCTCTACAGATCAGCTCAACTCGCCAGATGGTAGCTATGCGGTGGCTATTGAGGGCAAAAAGCTGAAAGTGTATAAGCTTTCCGATAACGGTGTAGACCGAACAACACTGGAAGTCCGTACTCTAAAAGGTGCCTGGGTCAAAGGAAGCTGGTCAGAAGACAGCCAGACCTTTATGTATGAGACGGAGCAGGATGGGACAGCAAGTAAATATACGTACACCGTCCCGCGCAGCACTGGAAAATAGTTTCCGTAAGTTGACACACTTTTAAAAACAGAGAATATACTATATGAACCGACGTCGTATCCCGACGGCCGAAAGTTTCTAGAGCTTTCTGCTGCCGTGTTGATATAGATGGTGGTGAAGGGATCCTGCCTATAGGCAGGGTCCCTTCGTTTGTGTCATGACTTGCCTTCCGGTCGGATGTCGGGTACGATCAGTGGGTGGGGGGAACGGAAAATGGATGTAAAAACAGCCACTAAGGCTATTCGGAAAGGCGACATTTCGCCAGTGTATTTGCTATATGGCAGTGAAAAATATCAAATGAAGCAGTTTGTTGAGATGCTTAAAGAGAAAGTGGTGGAAGAGGAGCATCGTGACTTCGCCATCATTCCTTATGATTTAACCGAAACGCCAATTGAGGTGGTCGTGGAGGAGGCGGAAACAGCGCCTTTTCTGGTACCAAAGAAGCTGATTATTGTACGGGATACCAGTGTATTTGCAGCAGGCAAAGATAGCGGTAAGATAGAGCACCGGCTTGAGACGCTGTTGACTTATATGGATAACCCGACTGACTATAGCGTCATCATTTTTACGGTTCAGGCTGAAAAGTTGGATGAACGGAAAAAGATTGTCAAAAAGCTGAAAAGTGATGCTTCTGTTATTGCTTTTGCTCCAATGGGTGGAGATGATCTTATAGCTTGGATCCATAAGCGTGCAGGAGAAAGAGAAGTGCAATTGGCTGCAGGAGCTGCTGAAAGCCTCATTCAATTCACAGGTACTGGGCTGCAATCCTTGGCTGCCGAGATAGACAAGCTCTGCTTGTACGCAGGAGCACAGGGAACGATCTCATCCGCTGATATAGAATCCCTGGTGCCTCGTAACACAGAGCAAAACGTATTTGCGATGGTTGAGGATCTGGCTAATTTGCGGCTGGATAAGGCGCTTAGTATTTTTTATGAGTTGCTTAAGCAAAAAGAGGAACCGATCAAGATTGCCGCTTTGATCACGCGACAGTTCCGTATTATGTTGCAGGTCAAAGAGCTGGCAGGTCAAAGCTATTCCCAGCAACAAATTGCCAGTCAGCTTAGTTTGCATCCTTATGGGGTGAAAGTTGCAGGGGACCAAGCGCGGAGGTTCCGCCCTGAGCAGCTGCGTCAGCTTCTCTACGAATTGGGCGAGCTGGATTATCATATGAAAACAGGTGTCGTTGACAAGGTACTGGGACTGGAGCTATTTTTGATGAAAATGGGTGCGGGGGCTTCAATCTAATCCCCCATGTGCTGTTATAGAGTCAGCTCATGTAGCGTGGAAAGCTGACTCTATAAATTAACAAAAGTTATAAACTAAAAAAACCTGATCAGCCAAGGCTGGTCAGGTTTTTTTCATTAACGTATGAAAGTAGCTCTTGCTTACGCTTGAGCTGTAAGAGCGTTAAGTTTTTTCGCCAAGCGGGATTTCTTGCGAGCAGCTGCATTTTTGTGGATCAGACCTTTAGTTACAGCCTTGTCCAGCTTTTGGGAAGCTACTTTGAAAGCAGCAGCAGCAGTTTCAGCTTCGTTACCTACCAACGCTGTATCGGCAGCTTTTACTGCTGTACGAAGCGCGGATTTTTGAGAAGCGTTCAACGCACGGCGTTTGTCGCTAGTTTTAACGCGTTTGATAGCGGATTTGATGTTTGGCATTACATTCACCTCCTGTAAAGGCATTACTTATGAACACAAACGTTTCACAACTTAAAATATTTTAGCATGCCACACCTCAAATTGCAATAAGAAAACATTCTGAGGCGATGCGAATTACAGGATGAAAATGGATGTGCATAAACCTGTTGGGTGTCTCGCACACTATAGTCAAAGATGGTATCCAAGGAGGCTTAAAAGATGGATCTGGATTTGCAGAAGTATGCGGTACGTACGGATTTGGCATTAGAGGCAAGAGAACTGGCTGAACGGGATCAGCCTGTACCTCTGTCGGGCATAAGTGAGAACGTGGAGGAAGATAACGGAATCAAAATCACACGGCTGGACGTACTGAATGAAGAAGGAGCCAACCGTATTGGGCGGGTACAAGGGCATTACGTCACGTTGGAAGTACCCGGCTTGCGTGAAGGCGACACGGGGCTCCAGCAACGTGTAGCTATTGCATTTGCAAAAGAAATGGAGCATTTTATACAAAAAATAGGGATCTCTAATACGGCAAAGGTACTGGTAGTAGGTCTGGGCAACTGGAACGTTACTCCCGATTCGCTGGGGCCGCTTGTCGTTGAAAATTTGATGGTGACTCGTCAATTTTTTGAACTGACACCTGATCAAATCAACCCGGGCTATCGAGATGTGAGCGCAATTGCACCGGGCGTCCTGGGTATTACGGGGATCGAGTCCAGTGAAATCGTTCAAGGCATCGTGGATCGCACAAAGCCAGAACTGATTATTGCCATTGACGCTCTGGCGTCACGTTCACTGGAGCGCGTCAATACGACCATTCAGGTGGCTGATATCGGGATACATCCAGGTTCAGGTATTGGCAACAAGCGGCGCGGTATCACCAAGGATATTATGGGTGTTCCGTGTATCGCTATCGGCGTTCCGACGGTATGCTATGCTTCTACCATTGTCAATAACGTAATCGAACTGATGAAAACACATTTTACCAAAGAAAAGGCTTCTACAAAAGCAATCCTGGGGATGTTGGACGATATTTCAGAACCTGAGAGACTTGGGCTGGTGAGAGAGGTACTGCAACCGCTGGGGCACGATCTGATTGTGACTCCTAAAGAGATCGATGAATTTATTGAAGATATCGCGAACATCATTGCTACTGGATTGAACGCTGCTCTGCACGAAGCTGTTGATCCTGGCAATGTCGCCGCCTATACGCATTAATCAAGGGTTGGTAAAATCGTATTTCATACCAAAAGTCTCTATTTAACAGGAATCTAATCTCTTTCAAAAAGGGAGGTGATATACCTGTGGTAGAGATTTTTTGTGTTCTAGCAATTGTTCTCCGTTCATAGAGTTGAAGTATAAGAGATTTCCGCAGCAGATAGGAACCCTATGTTCCGAATATAAAGCGGGTTTCGACGGGACGAAGGAGGACAAGGCTCACATGAAAAAAATTCAGACCTGGAACGTCGGAAGATGGAGAAGAAAAGGTATCGAAATTTTGGCGATGGGACATACGCTTGTGCTGCTGATCATGGGCTCGGCGCTTTTATTTGTCGTTTTGGGGCTAGGGGGATTGGCAGAAAATCGTCTACAAACATCTCCTGTTTCTTCGATGAAAGGATTGGCAGGTTCGGTGTCTAGCGGTTTTTTTGCGGATATGCTAGGTATGGAAGTACCGCATTTGGCACAAAAGAAACAGCAATCTTCGTTGTCGGGTGAACAATGGTCGCCTTTTGTTTTTCAGATGCTTACAGGAATTAATCCGCAGGATCCCAAAAGTCTCATTTCTCGTGAGATTCCTGGCATGTCTGCGGGAGCGCCTGTCTTGCTGCGCAAGGGTTCGGGGAACACAAAGGTAGAGGGTCCTACGGATTATCAGCCCGATCAGGGAACGACGGATGCCCCTGGTGGCTCAGATGCAACTGAGAACCCGCCGATTCATGGTTCTACTACGCCAGATATTCCAACAACACCGGAAACGGATCCTGCACGTGAGGATCATCCAGGTGATACGGCCAAAGGGGACAAGCGTATATTAATCTACCATTCTCATCCCAGAGAAGCATATAACCCACTACTCAGCAAAACCAGTTCCAACCCCAATTCAGGTTCTAAATCAGCCAATGTGTCAAGGGTAGGAGACTTCGTAAAGAAAAGGCTGGAAAAGCAAGGGATATCCACACTGCATGTAAACAAGGATTATGCCACTACAGTTCAAAATTACAATTGGAACTATTCCTATAAATATTCACGCGAAACAGTCAAGGAAGCTTTAGCTGGAAATAAAGGTTTAACTTATTTACTTGATATCCATCGAGATTCACAACGTCACGGAAAAACAACAGCAACCATTAATGGGCTCTCTTATGCCAAGGTGTATTTTATTATCGGACATGACAACAAAAATTGGCGCGAAAATGAAGCTTTTGCTGCTCGTATTCATGAAAAGCTGGAAAAATCGTATCATGGCGTATCACGTGGTGTATGGGGGAAAGATGGTGGCAAAGGCAACAACGGTGAATACAATCAAAGCTTATCTTCGCATAGCATTTTAATTGAAATCGGGGGTATTGACAACACCGAGGAGGAGTTGAAACGCACCTCAGACGTTTTGGCGGACATGATCGGTGAAGTGTATTGGGAAGATCAGAAAGCTCAGAAAGCGGGCACTAACGTATCGGATACAAAAAAGAGCAACAGCGGCAATTAAATGAGGTAGCGGTAAGGGGGAAAGGTAATGTCTGGACATTTTCGTAAGAAAGCACTTGGATTTGTATTGCTCATGGGGGCAGGCATTCTACTCGGTATGCAACTGGCAGGATCTGGCCTGCGTTCAGTGTATGGACCGGAATGGAACGGGGATACGATTCAATCGGTAAATCAACAGAAAGTCGGATATGAACAGACGGTTATTGAGGATACACCCGCAGCTAACGCTCGTGCATATAGCGGTACGTATAGCACAAGTGGAAATGTTAAGGTTGAGCCGAAAACGGGAGCGGGTATAAATGAAGCTAGTGGAAGGAAAGAAAATGAGGAGCAGACGGAACTCGGGGCATCCAGGTGGTATTCGACGACTGCGCAGCATGTCAATACTCAGGACCTGGAGACGCCTCGTGAACTGTTAGCCGTCAAGGGAGAGCAAGCTTCGGTGGATACCATGGCGGACAAAACAGCTGGGCTGCTTCAAAACCTGTCGAGACAGGGCATTCGATGGGTCGTATCTGTATTTGATGGAGTAACAGAATAGAAATATTGCTGACCCCCCGTACAACTGCTATAATAAGCTGATTGACACTAGGCATTGTGTGGGGGTAAGGCATGACTGACATTTTGGCAAGACAACGTAAAATTCGGAACTTTAGTATCATTGCACATATAGACCATGGTAAATCCACGCTGGCTGACCGGATTTTAGAATATACCGGTGCACTCACTTCCCGTGAAATGCAGGAGCAAGTGCTTGACCAGATGGATCTGGAACGGGAGCGCGGGATTACAATCAAGCTCCAGGCAGTGCGACTCACTTATAAGGCCGATGACGGCGAAGAGTACATTTTGAATCTGATTGATACACCGGGACACGTCGATTTTACGTATGAGGTTTCCCGAAGCTTGGCGGCCTGTGAAGGGGCCTTGCTAGTTGTAGACGCGGCACAGGGTATTGAAGCACAGACATTGGCTAACGTATATTTGGCGTTGGACAACAATCTGGAAATTCTGCCGGTGCTTAACAAAATTGATTTGCCAAGTGCCGATCCTGAACGGGTGAAGCAGGAAATCGAGGATGTTATCGGCTTGGATACGAGCGAGACTGTCCACGCATCGGCCAAAGCTGGAATCGGTATCAAGGAGATTTTGGAACAGGTGGTCAGAAGCGTACCTGCTCCGCAAGGGAATCCGAATAATCCGCTGAAGGCGCTTATTTTCGATTCGCATTATGATCCATATAAAGGCGTTATTGTGTATGTCCGCGTCGTAGATGGTAGCATCAAGGCAGGCTCCAAAATTAAAATGATGGCGACCGATAAAACGTTTGAGGTTATCGAGGTAGGAGCCTTCATGCCACGTATGAGCATCGTGGACGAGCTGAACATCGGTGATGTTGGTTTTATCGTTGCTGGTATCAAGCATGTGGGTGATACGCGTGTCGGGGATACGGTGACAGATGCAAAAAATCCAACATTAGAACCGATGCCAGGCTATCGGAAAATTAATCCGATGGTATATTGCGGTCTGTATCCAATCGAAACATCGGAGTATAACGATCTGCGTGAGGCGCTTGAAAAGCTACAACTGAACGATGCTTCGCTCAGCTTTGAGCCAGAAACATCAAGCGCGTTGGGTTTTGGCTTCCGTTGTGGATTCCTTGGTCTGCTTCATATGGACGTTATTCAGGAACGGATTGAACGTGAATTTAACATTCCACTGATTACAACGGCACCAAGCGTTATTTACCGTATTAAGTTGACGAATGGGGAAACGATCCAGATCGACAACCCATCGAATTATCCGGAAATCGGACGGATTGAACATGTGGAAGAGCCTTATGTTAAAGCAGGTATTATCGTCCCTAATGATTACGTAGGTACGGTGATGGAGCTTTGTCAAACTAAGCGTGGTGAGTACGTAAATATGGAATACCTGGATACGACACGGGTAACCATTACGTATCAAATTCCGCTGTCAGAAATCGTATATGATTTCTTCGATCAGCTTAAATCAAGTACCAAAGGCTATGCTTCCTTTGATTATGAGATTTCAGGCTATCGCCAGTCCAACCTGGTGAAAATGGATATTTTGTTGAATGGCGAGCAGGTCGATGCGCTGTCGTTCATCGTGCATAGAGATCGGGCTTATCATCGCGGACGTATCATCTGTGAGAAGCTGCGCGAGCTTATCCCGCGTCAAATGTTCGAGGTGCCAATCCAGGCATCTGTGGGAACAAAGGTCGTGGCGCGTGAAACCGTTAAGGCGATGCGTAAAAACGTCTTGGCCAAATGCTACGGCGGCGATATTTCCCGTAAACGGAAGCTGCTTGAAAAGCAAAAAGAGGGCAAGAAGCGTATGAAGCAGGTCGGTAACGTAGAAGTACCACAGGAAGCATTTATGGCGGTACTGAAAATAGATGAGTAAAGCTGCTTGAATCAGCAGTATCGTATTGAATTCGGTACATCACAAATGTGTGTATAAATTGAATACACATAAGCAACAACAGCATGATTCTGTAGTAGCTTAGGTACAATCACTCTGTGATTACCCTAAGGTATTACGATCCGCTTGATTCCAAGCGGTATTCGTCCATTCTTTCATGGGGCATTTGCCGTGCATGGAGAATGGACGTTATTTATTTGAGCAAGCTATCCAGAGATGGAGTATTTGTTATCTCAGTTGCAAAAATAGTATAACAACAGTATCTTTAGCGTATCTCTAAAGGTGCTTTACTCTTACTGCAACACCTACATCACAAAAAATGACCGATGGTGGTGGGCAGCAGCGGAGTGGATGGAATCGTTCTGAAGAAGCGTTAGCGTTCGCCTTTATCCCCGGATTTTACCCTATTAAGTTTATTTACAAAGAAAAAATCCGGGGGTAACAGCGATCGGAAGAATGATCCATCCACGGAGCGTTCTCCCCCCTCTTCGCCATTTTTTTCAATCACCACACCCTGAATTGACAAGGAGGATCGGTATGACCGCATCCATACAAAAACATGAACATTCATCCGCGCCTCAAGCGGTTTACCTGCATATACCTTTTTGCACGAATAAATGCTTTTACTGTGATTTCAACTCTTATGTGCTCAAGGATCAACCTGTTATGGAATATCTGTATGCACTGGAACGGGAGATGGAACATACAGTCAAGCTTCACCCGCCAGGAGAGATTAAAACCATTTTTGTCGGGGGCGGAACACCAACTACCTTAAACCCGAAAGAAATGGAATATTTCCTGAAGAGCGTCCGAACCTATTTCCCAAATTGGGCGGAAGATATTGAGTTTTCCATGGAAGCCAATCCAGGCACCACTGATTTTGAAAAACTCTCTGTGATGAAAGAAGGCGGCGTCAATCGCCTCAGCTTTGGTGTACAGGCTTTTCAGAATGAGCTACTCACAGGCATAGGTCGTATTCACAGTACAGATGACGTATATCGCAGTTTGGAAAACGCCCGTAAGGTTGGCTTGGACAACCTGTCGATTGACCTGATGTTCGGTTTGCCGAACCAAACGGTGGAGATGCTGCATGAAAGCGTCAGTAGAGCGCTAGAGCTGGAGCTTCCTCATTACTCTATCTACAGCTTAAAGGTTGAAGAAAACACACTCTTCCATACACTGTACCAGAAAAATCAGTTGCCACTTCCACATGAGGATGACGAACTGGAAATGTATTTACTCCTCATGCGTCGCATGAAAGAGGCGGGGTATGAGCAGTATGAGATTAGTAATTTCGCAAAACCAGGCTTGGGGAGCAAGCACAACATGACCTATTGGCGAAATGAGGACTATTACGGTCTCGGCGCTGGGGCACATGGATATGTTGGCAGAGAGCGTCATATGAACATTAAGGGCATTAATCCGTATGTGGAGGCTAGTCGTAATGGTTTACCACGTCTGGATAGCTTTGAGGTGCCGGCGGCGGAAGCCATGGAGGATTTTCTTATGGTCGGTTTGAGAATGCTAGAGGGCGTTTCCAAGTCCCGCTTTGAAGCTCAATTCGGTCAGGCGTTGGAGGATACGTTTACTGCTCCTCTCGGAAAAATGCTCAATGCGGGGTTAATCGAATCAATTGAGGACGGTTATCGTTTGAGTGAACGCGGCATTTTATTCGGAAATGATGTATTTGCAGAGTTCATCGGTTCAATCACGGTAAATTCATAAGTCGTAAGTCGTAGGCTTCAATACAGCACGTTTCAACTTCGTAAGCTGGGACAATCATTTTATAACACCATTCTGTCATAGCAGGGTAAATGGAGTATTGCGATTCTATGCGTGATGTTGTATATTTATTCATTATATGCGGCAAGCGGCAGGAGGAGAGCAAGATGGCTTCAGTGTGTAAAGATGTATTGTGCAGAAGTGCGGTTCCTGAGGATGTGGAGCCTTTATATCAAATGATTAGCGGCTATGCAGAGCGAGGGATTATGCTGCCACGTTCGAGGGAAGTGCTTACGCGCCAACTGGAGCTGTTTATTGTTGCAGAGGTGGACGGCGAAGTTGTTGGTTGTGGTTCTTTATGCAAATTGGGCGCTGATCTGGTAGAGATTCGCTCCCTTGGCATCTCTGAGGGACATAAAGGTATGGGTATTGGCTCCAAGCTCGTGGAGGGCCTTATTATAGAAGCACGGCGGCAACGTATTCCTAAAATTATGGCATTGACCTACGAGGTCTCCTTTTTTATAAAAAACGGTTTTGATGTAGTAAGTAAAGAGATTTTCCCTGAAAAGGTATGGACCGACTGCATTCACTGTAGTAAACAAAACAATTGTGATGAAATCGCAGTGTTGAAAGTACTGAACTGACCTGTCATTAATGAGGTCAGTTTTTTTCATCAGGCCATAATCGTGCGTATGCTATTCAGCCTACATTATTTAATCCTGGTTCATTTCTCATATGCTTTTAGCAACCACCAAATGAATTGATGATGAGGCTCCAGTTCGGAAGGTATTCCATTCAGGCTTCTTATAGGATGGTCCTTATGATAATCAGTATCATTATAAAAGTATGCAGTGCCGTCTAATGGAACTCGGTATTTATATTTATACAAGGCGACAACATATCTTTCAGACGCTCCGCTTCTGCTTGGGCTATATGTATATCCTTCCCAATCGGCTAGTGTTAAATCATTGTAATGTTGTATTGCCGATATACTGTATTTTATTTGCTTGGGAATACTAGGACTGAATTCTTGAGGGTAAAACAAAATGGTATTCCACATGCTTAAAAGTATTGTAGGAACCAAGACCAAGGCATAACATAGGGGTCTTAATTTACGAATTAAATGGATGGCTGAAATAATAAGGGCTGCATTGAGGATGAAAACTAATGGCAAAGCAGCTATTCTTCCTAGTCCTGTATACGGAAACAATTTGATTAAAATCTGAAACATGCAAATTGTAGGTAAAAGTGCGATCGATGCGTATAAAAGGTTGCGGCGATTAGTTCTCAAATTTAATTCCTCCTCAAGGACAAAAAGGATGTAACGGTATAAAGACATAGTCTCGAACGAATTTTCTGTTTTTTGAATCTCTATACATAAATACGGTTTTAATACGATGAATAATGAGATTTTTCGCAAAAAAGTGTAAACGGTTTGCATTTGCTGCAGTAAACTAAACTGTTGTAATAAATCTTGTTTATTGAAAATACTGATCTGACTTGACAATGATCAGGTCGGTTTGGTATTTTTGTATTATCGGTTAGCACTCATCGCGAACGAGTGCTAATGATTCCATTTAACAATCATGCTATTATGGATAAACAACAAGGGGGGATTCGCTTGTTAACCGAACGTCAGAGACTCATTCTGAATGCGATTATTGATGACTACATTCGTTCGGCAGAGCCAGTGGGTTCCCGCAGCATATCCAAAAGGCAGGATGTCGGATTCAGCCCGGCCACGATCCGTAATGAAATGTCGGATTTGGAGGAACAGGGCTATCTGGAGCAACCCCATACTTCTGCGGGACGCATCCCGTCTCATAAAGGCTATCGTTATTATGTGGACCATCTGGTGCCACTGAATACACTGAAGCCTATGGAAATGCGGGAACTGAAAGCCTTTTATGCCGAAAAGCTGAATGTAATGGAGCAAGTGATCCAGCATGCGTCAGGCATTTTGTCCCATATGACCAATTATACTTCCATCCTGCTTGGGCCGGAGGTTTTTCATACTTCATTGCGTCATTTTCAGCTGCTGCCGCTCAACGAAACGACGGCTGTAGCGATTATCGTGACCAATACCGGTCAGGTGGAGAATAAAACGGTAGATATTCCACCGGGAATTTCGATTTCCGAGATGGAGAAGGTTGTGAATTTACTGAACAGCAAGCTGGTCGGTGTGCCGATTTATCAGCTTAAATCACGCCTTTACACCGCACTTGGTCAGGAGATGGAGAAGCATGTGTCTCATTTTGAGGACGCTATGAAGGTGCTGGATAAAGCACTGGATAATGAATCGGATCAGCGCTTGTATTTGAGCGGTGCGACGAACATGCTCAATCAACCTGAATTTAAAGATGTAGAAAAGGTTAAACATATTCTCGATCTGCTGGAGGAAACACCAACGCTGCTTAAACTAATGACACCTGTTGCCGGGGCACCTGAAATTCAAGTCCGCATCGGCACTGAAAATGATCATGAGGCGTTTGCCAATTGCAGCCTGATTACTGCTACGTATGCAGTAGACGGAGAAGCGTTGGGCACTATAGGCATACTGGGTCCGACACGGATGGAATATGCGAGAGTTATTAATATTTTGGGTATCCTGTCTAAGGATTTGACCGCAATGCTAACGCAACGGTTTAAATAGAACAAGACCGCATAGGTTGCGGTACTACATGTTCCGCGCCGGGATACGGTTTGTATCCTGCGCGGGTGCATTGTTGCGTGTTTTTGTAAAGGCAGTTATGACTTGAAGGAGGTGAAACATTTTGAAGGAAGAACAAGCGTTCCAAGAAGAAAAACAACAAAATGTAAGCACAGAGGAAGCCGCCGAAACGAGCCAGCAGGAAGAGCCGGTTAATGAAGCGGCAGCACTGGAAGACCAAGAAAGCGAAACAGAGCTGACTAAGCTTCGCGCACAGGCGGAAGAGCATCAACAGCGGTTTTTACGCGCTCAGGCGGATTTTGATAATTTTCGCCGTCGTACGCTGAAAGAAAAAGAAGACCTTGCCAAATATGCATCTATGAAGCTGGTTACCGAGTTGGTGCCTGTTTTGGATAACTTCGAGCGTGCGCTGGCAACAGCACCGCAAGGAGCGGAGTCTGAGTCATTCAGCAAAGGCGTGGAAATGATTTTCCGCCAGTTTGAGAGTGTGCTTCAGGCAGAGGGTGTAACGGCCATGAATTCGGTGGGACAACCGTTTAATCCGGATTTCCATCAGGCTATTATGCAGGTGGAGAGCGAAGAGCATGAGGAAGGCATCGTCGTTGAAGAGGTACAAAAAGGATACATGCTGAAGGACAAGGTGCTTCGTCCAGCGATGGTAAAAGTGAGCATGTAGCTTTTTCAATATACATTAGAAATACATCATTTTGATTCAACCATTCTGGCCTGCGGGCCTCGTATATACAGAAGGAGGAATTGTCCGATGAGCAAAGTAATCGGTATTGACTTAGGTACAACCAACTCTTGTGTGGCTGTTATGGAGGGCGGCGAAGCGGTCGTTATTCCAAATCCGGAAGGCGCACGCACAACCCCTTCCGTTGTTGGTTTCAAAAAAGATGGAGAACGTACTGTAGGGGAAACGGCAAAACGCCAAGCAATTACGAACCCGGATCGTACAATTATGTCCATCAAACGTCACATGGGTACAAACCATAAAGAAAGCATTGACGGCAAGGAATATTCCGCACAGGAAATTTCCGCTATGATTTTGCAAAAGCTGAAATCCGATGCTGAAGCTTACCTGGGACAAACGGTTACTCAAGCTGTTATTACTGTTCCAGCTTACTTCAATGACGGTCAACGTCAAGCAACCAAGGATGCAGGTAAAATTGCTGGTCTGGAAGTTCTGCGGATTGTCAACGAGCCAACAGCAGCTGCATTGGCATACGGTATGGAAAAATCCGAAGACCAAACGATCCTCGTGTATGACTTGGGTGGCGGTACATTCGACGTATCCATTCTGGAACTGGGCGACGGTTTCTTCGAAGTTAAAGCAACAAGCGGCGATAACAAGCTGGGTGGCGATGACTTTGACCAAGTGATTATTGATTACCTCGTAAATGAGTTCAAAAAAGATCAAGGCATCGACCTGAGCAAAGATAAAGCTGCTGTACAACGTCTGAAAGATGCAGCGGAAAAAGCGAAAAAAGAACTGTCCGGCGTACTGACAACGACGATTTCTTTGCCGTTTATCACAGTAGCTGATGGCGTTCCACAGCATTTGGAGTTGAACCTGACTCGTGCGAAATTTGAAGAATTGTCTGAAGGTCTGGTAGAACGTACATTGGGACCTACTCGTCAAGCAATGAAAGATGCAGGCATGAGTGCCAGCGACATCGACAAAATCGTTCTGGTCGGCGGTTCCACACGGATTCCGGCTGTACAAGAAGCAATCAAAAAGCTGACAGGTAAAGAGCCACACAAAGGCGTAAACCCTGATGAAGTGGTAGCTTTGGGCGCGGCAGTTCAAGCGGGTGTACTGACTGGTGATGTGAAAGACGTCGTTCTCCTTGACGTAACTCCACTGTCCCTCGGTATTGAAACCGCAGGTGGCGTGTTTACTAAAATGATTGATCGTAACACGACGATCCCTACGAGCAAATCGCAGGTATTCTCGACATATGCCGACAATCAGCCTAGCGTAGAAATTCACGTGTTGCAAGGTGAACGTGAAATGGCAGCAGGCAACAAAACACTGGGTCGTTTCCAATTGGGAGATATCCCTCCAGCACCACGTGGTGTACCACAAATCGAAGTTACCTTTGATCTGGATGCGAATGGTATCGTGAACGTATCCGCTACAGATAAAGGCACAGGCAAAAGCCAAAAAATTACGATCACATCTTCCAGCGGCTTGAGCGACGAGGAAGTAGAACGTATGATGAAGGATGCCGAGTTGCATGCGGAAGAAGATAAAAAACGCAAAGATTTGGTAGAAGCGAAAAATGCTGCGGATCAACTGATCTACTCTGTAGACAAAACGATTAAAGATCTGGGCGAAAAAGCGGATGCAGGCGAAGTCGAAAAAGCAAATGCAGCTAAAGAAAATCTGCAAAAAACGCTGGAAACCGACAACCTGGAAGACATCAAAAAAGCTACTGAAGAACTGACTGAAATCGTTCAGCAATTGTCTGTGAAGCTATATGAGCAAGCTGCTCAAGAAGCACAGGCTCAACAAGCTCAAGATGGCGCAGCAGACAGCAAAGGTCGCGACAATGTGGTTGACGCGGACTATGAAGTTGTTGACGAAGACCAGAAGAAAGACTAAGCTACGGATCGGGTAGTGGTAGCTTTACGGTACACCGATGCGTTATGATATACTGAATAGTAATTGCAGCGTAGCTGCCTTGATAAATAACAATTAGCCGAAGGGTAACAGTTATTTCCAAGATAAATAAGCATATTACGGGTTGTACTGCCTTGAAATGATGGGAAGGTCAAAGCCGGGTCATCCCGTGCCTTTGGCTTTCCTTTTATATGTAGTGCAGACACGTTGTAGGCATGGGGGTGGAACATTGGCTGATAAGCGTGATTATTATGAGGTGCTGGGCGTCGCGAAGGGCGCTTCGGATGAAGAAGTCAAAAAGGCTTACCGTAAGCTTGCGCGTCAGTATCATCCGGACGTGAACAAGGCTGCGGACGCGGAAACTAAATTTAAAGAAGTGAAAGAAGCTTACGATGTTCTCAGCGATGGTCAGAAGCGGGCAAGATACGATCAGTATGGTCATGTAGACCCGAACCAGGGCATGGGAGGCGGCTTCGGTGGTGGCGCCGACTTCGGTGGCGGGTTTGGCGATATTTTTGATATGTTCTTTGGCGGCGGCAACGGTCGACGTGATCCGAATGCACCGCAACGTGGGAACGATCTTCAATATACGATGACGATTGAATTCAAGGAAGCGGTGTTCGGTAAAGAAACCGACATTCATATTGAACGTACGGAAACATGTGATACGTGTCACGGTACGGGAGCCAAAGCGGGTACTCAACCACAAACCTGCTCCGTCTGCCACGGCAGCGGACAGGAAGAAGTGGTGCAGAATACACCGTTTGGTCGTATGGTTAATCGACGCGCCTGCTCCAATTGCGGCGGTTCCGGTAAAATCATTAAAGAAAAATGTACGACTTGTAGCGGTTCGGGTCGGGTACGCAAGCAACGTAAAATTCATATCCGCATTCCAGCGGGTGTGGATGACGGCGCACAAATGCGTATTAACGGTGAAGGCGAAGGCGGTGTCAACGGAGGACCGGCAGGTGATTTGTACGTCGTGTTCCGTGTGAAGTCGCATGACTTCTTTGAGCGTGAGGGAGACGATATCTACTGTGAAATTCCGCTGACGTTCTCACAGGCAGCATTGGGAGATGAAGTCGAGATCCCAACGTTGACCGAGAAAGTGAAGCTGAAAGTTCCAGCAGGTACGCAAACAGGTACTTACTTCCGTCTTAAAGGAAAAGGTGTGCCAAAACTGCGTGGCGTAGGTCAGGGTGACCAGCATATTAAGGTCGTTGTGGTAACGCCTAGCAAGCTGAGTGAGGAACAAAAGGATTTGCTGCGTCAGTTCTCTTCGCTTAGCGGAGAGCAGACACATGAGAATGAGCAGTCTTTTTTTGACCGTGTGAAGCGCGCCTTCCGAGGCGACTAAGCCCAATTAGGAATCGCGGAGCTTCAACCATGAATCAAAGGAAACTATTCCGCAATTGCGGGATAGTTCCTTTTTTTATATTCACGTAAACACATACATAACCATTTTTGTATAGGCATGTTGAACTGTCGAGACTTAATATCAAGTAGAAAGGGGTGAGTTCCATCGGAAATGTACAGCTCAAGCTACGTCGGGGTAAACCGCTACTAAAGCTCAGAGGCCTAATTACACTGCTAGTATGTCTAGTTATGGCACTTGTGCTTCTGCCTGTAACCCTGTTATTTGCTGAGAGAGTGGAACATGAAACTGAGAAGGGACTGGAAGAAAAGGCAATGTCCATTGCGCGTACACTCGCCCATACCCCGCTTATTGTCGAGCAATTGCAAGGGACAGGTTCGTCTCCTTCCATGCAGGAGTATGTGAAGAGGGTTTCAGCAGCAAATCACATCCAGTTTATCGTGGCTATGGATATGAAGGGAATTCGTAAAACGCACCCGGATGCTAGGATGATCGGCAAAGCCTTTGTCGGCGGAGACGAGTATACTGCACTTCATGGCCATGAGAGCGTGTCCGTTGCGAAGGGAACATTGGGCTTGTCCATGCGAGCCTTTTCCCCCGTGTTCAGTTTAACGGGGAAACAGGTAGGGGCGATTGTTGTGGGTATATCCATGCAAGATGTACAGATGGCTCAGGAAGGCAACAACCGTCTTATTGCTATCGCCATTGGCACTGGTATGTTGATTGGTACTGGAGGTGCGGTTGTGCTGGCTCGTAAAATCAAAAATATGCTAGTCGGACTGGAGCCGCCGGAAATCGCACGCTTGCTGGAGGAACGCAGCGCTATGTTGCAATCCATCAAGGAAGGGGTTATTGCGGTAGATGAATTCGGTCGCGTCATGCTGATGAATGCAGAAGCGATACGTCTGCTTAGGCAAGCGGGGATTGAAGATTTCTCATTCTCCGGACAGGAGATTACCGTTTATTTATCCGCTTTTCGATTGCAAGAGGTCTTGGAAGCGAGTACTCCACAGATGGATGAGGAAATGGAGCTGGGTGGAATAACCTTGCTGACCACCAGTGTTCCGATACAGGTCAAAGGAGAAATTGTGGGAGCAATTGTAACCTTTCGAGATAAAACGGAGATGAACCAGCTTGCGGAACGTTTGACAGGAGTGTCCCTGTACACGGAAGCACTACGTGCGCAGGCTCATGAATTTATGAACAAGCTGCATGTCATTATGGGGATGGTACACTTGCGAATGTACGATAAACTGGAGCATTACATTATGGATGCCGTCGAGCATCATCAAGTGGAGATTGGCTCCATCACCCGGCAGATCAGGGACCCAGTTATGGCAGGGTTTGTGTTGGGGAAATTAAGTCGGGCCAGGGAAGTAGGGGTGAATTTTGAACTGACTCCAGGTAGTTACTTGCCCGAATCCAGTCAAACTCAGACGACGCATGAACTGATTACTATTCTTGGCAATCTGTTTGATAATGCGGTGGAGGCGATGGAATCTTTGGAGCACAAGCGGATTACCCTTTCACTTTATTATGAGGAAAGCCAGAAGAACGGCTATCTGACCTGTATTATGTGCGATAATGGTCCGGGTATACCGGAAGGGCTTGTGAAGGCTATATTTGAAAAAGGTTTTTCGACCAAGGGAGAGTCACGAGGGATGGGTCTTTATCTGGTGACGCAAAGCGTGAAAAGATTACAGGGAAGTATAAAGTTGATCCCAGCCGAGCAAGGGTGCTGTTTTCAGATTGCGATTCCATACATTATAGCGGGGAATGATGAACATGATTAATGTCCTGATTGTAGAAGATGATCCGATGGTTGCGGAATTTAACCGCAAATATATGGAGCAGGTGGAAGGTTTTCGATGTGGGGGTTGGGCTTCTTCTGTGGAAGAGGCTAAGAAATATATAGCTGAACAAGCCATTGATTTGATATTGCTAGATGTGTATATGCAGGAAAGCAATGGCCTCGATTTACTGTCATTCATACGGGAGACAGGTGTAAATATAGATGTCATTGTCATCTCGGCTGCAAGTGACATGAACAGTGTCAAAAAAGCGATGAACTTTGGCGCGGTGGATTACTTGATTAAGCCGTTCCACTTTAACCGTTTTTTGGAGGCCCTCACGGGGTACCGAGAGCACATTAGCATCGTGCGTGAGCGCAGCCTACTTTCGCAGGAAGAACTGGACCGACTGATTTATCATAAAAGCTTGACTAAAGACTTGGCACGGTTGCCCAAAGGCATAACTAAATCCACGCTGTCTATGATATGGAATTGTATCCAGCGGCATAATAAGGTGCTATTTTCCACCGAGGATATCGCGGAGAGCGCAGGGATATCCAGGGTGTCTATGCGCAAGTACCTGGCTTTTATGACAGAGATTGAGGCTCTTTCCATGGAAACCATATACGGTACCATAGGGCGCCCTGTTTACCAATACCGAATATTGCCACAGGCAGAAGGCATCATGAATAGTTTTATTTAAATCTTCTTTCTGATTACTTTAATTACAAAAGTGAATGATTAGTTTTAAAACCAAATAAAGCGTTTTCCAAGGTGTAGAATGGAAACATGATCATCATTCTTCACTTTATGGAGGGAGATTTATGGAAAATGCTACGAATCAGCCTGTCATTCAAAAGGGGCAAAGATGGAGTAAAAATTTTGTAGATGGCATCAGAATACTGGGTAGGGTAAAGGTAGGAGTTATTCCTCTTCCACTCTATGCCGTGATCGCGCTGATTGTTTATGCAGCTGCAATTACTGAAAGACTTCCGAATGATCTGTTAGGCGGGTTTGCCGTCATCATGATTTTAGGTATACTGCTCAGTGATCTAGGGGCCAAGCTTCCGTTGCTTAAGCATATTGGCGGACCGGCCATTTTATCTCTTATGGTTCCATCGTTAATGGTTTTTTGGAATATGTTCAGTCCATCTGCGATGGGTGCTGTACACACGCTTATGAAAACCTCGAATTTTCTTTACTTCTACATCGCATGTCTAGTAACGGGAAGTATTCTTGGCATGGATCGGAAAATGCTGATGAACGGAATTATCAAAATTTTTGCCCCCATTATTATAGGATCTATCGCAGCTGTTGCCGTGGGGATGGTGGTGGGTATGGCTTTTGGCTATAGCGCCTATCATACATTTTTTTTCATCATCATTCCGATTATCTCCGGTGGGATTGGGGAGGGCATTTTACCGTTGTCCATTTCGTATGGATTGGTGCTGGGCAAGGATTCCGCAGTATTCGTATCCCAGTTTATCCCGGCTGCAATTATCGGGAACATTGTTGCAATCATAGGTGCGGGTGTTCTGAAGAGATTAGCAGAGAAAAATCCAAAAACTTCAGGTAACGGGAGGTTATTAAAACTAGAGAAAGATGCAGACAAGTTAGCTCCAGCAAGTTTGGAGCAATCGATTTCTTTTCCATTGATGGGAGGAGGTCTGCTGTTAGCTTGCACTTTCTTTATTGTGGGTAAGTTGCTGGAGCCGTATCTCCATATTCCAGGTCCGATCCTCATGATTCTGGCGGCGGCATTAATTAAGTGCATTCAGATCATGCCGAACACATTGGAGCAGGGAGCTTTTCACTTGTACAAATGTATAACGGCAAGTCTGACGTGGCCCTTGATGGTGGGATTGGGTATTTTGTATGTACCTTTGGATAGTGTAGTTGGGATTTTAACGGTTCCTTATGCCATCACCTGTGCATCTGTTGTAGTTGCATTGATTGTTACCGGATACTTCACAGGAAAATGGATTCACATGTATCCCGTAGAAGCTGCTTTGGTGACTAGCTGTCGCGGTGGATTAGGGGGGACGGGAGATGTAGCCATTCTGTCTGCGTCCAATCGGATGGAACTGATGCCTTTTGCGCAAATTGCAACACGTATTGGAGGGGCAGGCACGGTCATTTTAGCAACTTTGTTACTCCAATTATGGAGCTGATGAGTTTTATACACAGGACTGAGATTCATATCCAAATAGAGACATGAAAGGACGGAGAAAAATATGAGCAGTTTAATAGATGAAATTAGAGAATTACATGCAGGTGGCAAAATGGAGACCTTACCAAAGAAGCCAATTGAAACGATGGAGGGGCTGTCCAAAGTTTATACGCCGGGTGTAGCTGAAATCTGTATGGAAATCGCCAATGACCCAGCCAAAGCGTATCAATTAACGATCAAAAAGAATACAGTAGCAGTCGTATCAGACGGAACCGCGGTACTTGGATTAGGAGATATCGGCCCGGAGGCCGCTATGCCTGTGATGGAGGGTAAAGCAGTGTTGTTCAAACAATTTGCAGGTGTTGACGCCTTCCCAATCTGTCTCAACACTAAGGACGCTGATGAAATTGTTCAAATTGTCAAAATGATTGCTCCTGCCTTTGGCGGCATTAATTTGGAAGATATATCTTCGCCACGCTGTTTTGAAATCGAGAGACGGTTGAAGCAGGAACTAGACATTCCAGTATTTCATGATGATCAGCATGGTACGGCAGTCGTTGTATTAGCGGGTCTGGTCAATGCATTAAAGGTATGTGGCAAAAAAATGGAGGATGTCAAAGTTGTATTTGCAGGGATCGGTGCGGCGGGTATGGCCTGCTCCCGTATGCTGCTCAAGGCAGGTGTGCGCAATCTGATTGGCGTTGATCGACAGGGAGCTATTCATCGTGACGTGGAGTACAGTAACCCGCATTGGACAGAGTATGCGAACATGACTAATCCGCACAATTTAAGTGGAAGTTTATCCGATGTGATTGTGGGAGCCGATGTGTTCATCGGTGTGTCAGGCCCGAATATACTGACTGTGGAGGATATACAGAGCATGGCAACTGATCCTATTGTGTTCGCCATGGCGAATCCGAAGCCGGAAATTGATCCGGCTGTAGCCGCACCTCATGTACGTGTGCTTGCTACCGGCCGCTCCGATTTTCCAAATCAGATTAACAATGTGCTATGCTTTCCGGGAATTTTCCGGGGTGCTCTAGATTGCCATGCTACGACGATTAATGAGGAAATGAAACTAGCTGCCGGACTTGCCATCGCTGATGCGATCTGTCCTGAGGAGCTAAGTGAAACTTATATCATACCGAATGTTTTTAATCCGAAGGTGGTTCAAAAGGTACGGGATGCTGTCATTCGTGCTGCATTGGAGACAGGAGTGGCCAAGTCAGGTGAAGCTCCGGCTGCTACTTTACACCCGTAAAAGTTATATTCTTCACAAACTATGGTTCACAGTCTTGGCCTGATGTTCTCGATACCGCCTGATCCGTCTAGCTTCGTAGGGAATATAAAATCGTGCCAATGAGCAGGATATAACAAAGCGTAACGCTCTATGCTCTTGAAGAGCAGTTGCGCTCAATACTACACAGGGAGATTTTGAGATGGGCGAAAAAAATATTTTGGCGTATTTCAAAAGTCCTGAGGAAGCACAGGGAGCCGCTAGAAAACTGGAAGCTCTCCGGGTAGCCGATGTGTCGATAGACCGATTTAGCCGGTATCCGCGGCAGTCTACTGGCAACGCCGGATTGCCTGTATTTTCAGGACAGATTAGCAGCTTGTCCTCACTGACACAGGGCGTGGACTTTACAGATGCAACTCCAGCAATACTGGCTGCAGCTGATCCGTCCGCCAGTGGCATGAGTGATGGAGGACAGGGCGGACCGACGGGCCGTGATATTTTGTTGACTGCTGTGGTGGATGAATCCATTCATCATCAGGCGATGTCCATCGTGGAACAAGCGGGTGGAATGCTGTGAAAAGTTTGGAAGGAGTAGTGACCGATGTCCAAAAACAAACGGTTTGATAAAGTGCTGACCAAAACGGAGAAAATCAAACGCATGCAATCTGCTAAAAATGAAGATGTAGAGTTCTCGTCAGATCAGGCAGATGCTGAGGATCTAGAAGCGATCCGGCGTAGCGAAGTAGCTGACCGTCGTCAGCAGCGTATCATAATCGACAATGAGTAGAATTTAATAAGACGGGTTATCTCCATTAATAAGGATGATTTGTGGGATAGCCCGTCTTATTTGTGTTCTTTCTTCTTTCTCTTCATTATCCGCTGTATGCTGTTGCACTAAAAACAAGAGGACCGGCGACGAAAGCAGTAGTCGCAGGCGTTTGATTTTCAATAATCAGTTGGTAGTTTTGCACGCCCAGAGGCGCGACGTCTACCGTTTCGACATTAAGAATAATATTGTTATCGAAGACATTGGATTCCAGTCCGTAATAAATTTCCTTGCCGGCTCTCCATATACGTACAAGCACTCTAATGTTGCCGGCACCGACAAAACGTAGTCCAATCGAGGCTTTTAACTCTACTCGGTTGTTGACAGCTCCAGGAATAGCAGGATCAATAAATACAGACGTCGTAGCAATTCCAAGTCCGGCTGGAGAAATCGGAACAGGAAGATTTATACCATTAGTGATAGGTGTAATAACACTGGCATTATAATCTAACACTGTCTTTGCCATACTAAATCACTCCTTTTCTAGTATATTGTATTGTATGTACTAGAGTTAAGGGTGCCTGGACTAAAAGAGAGGACAACAAATACAAGCTCTACAAAAAATATTTTGAGCACCGATAATATTAGCTTTTTTGAACTCCTGTGCATGTATATAGTACAATGTAATGTATGCATGTGAAATGAGGAGGAAATGAAAACCATGTTGTGGAATGAAATTACAATACATACAACCGAAGAAGCCATCGAAATGATTTCGAATTTTCTGCACGAAGCAGGTGCAGGAGGGGTTTCCATTGAAGAATCCGGTTCGCTCAACAAGCCGCGGGATACGTCCTATGGACAGTGGTATGATCGGCCTTTGAACGACATACCTGAAGGACAAGCGATCATCAAAGGCTATTTTGCCGAAGAAGTGGACATGGATCGTATTCGTTCGCAGATTGAGCCGCGCGTCGAAGAATTGAGAACTTTCGATATTGATCCTGGTGAGGTTCAGTATGAGCTGAAAACAGTTGATGAGGATGACTGGGCAAATGCTTGGAAGCAATATTTCAAGCCTTTGCGTGTGTCGGATCGTCTGACGATTAAACCCACTTGGGAGGACTATGAGCCTGCGAGTGAAGAGGAAAAAATCATTGAGCTGGACCCTGGTATGGCCTTTGGGACCGGAACGCATCCTACGACATCCCTTTGCCTGAGAACGCTGGAATCTGTGATTAAGGGTGGAGAAGAAGTCATTGATGTCGGCACGGGGTCCGGTATTTTGGCCATTGGAGCTGTAAAGCTGGGAGCGAAGCATGTACTTGCCTTGGATCTGGATCCGGTGGCAGTATCCAGTGCGCGGGAAAATACGCGTTTGAACGGACTGGAGGAACGCATTACCATTAAAGAAAGTGATTTGCTATCTGTGCTTAATGCAAGCGATCCAACGCTGGGTATCCAGTTACCGGTCAAGCTGGTGGTAGCTAATATATTGGCAGAGATTATTTTGCTGTTCATTGATGATGTATATAAAGCCCTGGAACCAGGTGGTATTTATATTGCTTCAGGGATTTGGAAGAACAAAGAAGAAGTTGTCGAAACTGCGTTGAAGGCAGCTGGCTTTGAGATTGCCGAAATAAGCCGGGATGAAGATTGGCTGGCGTTTGTGGCGAGAAAGAGGTAAGTATGGATTTTTTACAAAATATTTTTCGTGTAAATTTAAATGTTCTTCCCTTTTATTTACTGGCTGTGATCATATCGTTCACGGTTCATGAGTTTGCACATGCGTATTATGCCAATAAATTTGGCGACCCTACAGCCAAGCTACTTGGGCGCGTGACTTTAAATCCGGCAGTGCATATTGACCTGCTGGGTACGCTGCTGCTGTTGATCGGAGGCTTTGGCTGGGCCAAGCCAGTTCCGGTTAATCGTGACAATTTTAGCCGTCCGCGCCTCATGGGCACTATCGTATCGGCTGCGGGTCCGCTCAGCAATCTGTTGCTTGCATTTGTTACTACTTTGATCTATGCCGTGCTCCTTCATTTTCAAGTATTGCCGGGGATGGAGAACCAACGGGTGGCTCAAGCAATCTATTTGTTTATCAATGCCCTGATCAATTTAAATCTGTTTTTGTTTATCTTTAATTTGATCCCACTGCCTCCACTGGATGGATACCGGATTGTGGAAGATGTGGCTCCCACTCCTGTACGCCGCAAACTCCAGCAGTTTGAACAGTGGTCGATCTTTATTTTTCTACTTATACTGGTCATTCCGCAGGTTCGAGCTGTAACGATTGAACCTCTTTACACGCTGGCCCAGATGATTTATATACAGTTTTTGCAGTTCTCTTTTTATATCACTGGATTATTCGGAGCCTAAGGGCTCCTTTTTTTACGAGAATAGGTAGGTATAACCTGAATGGAAGAGGGAACAGACTGGTCATACAGGCGCAAAAGATGATATGATGTTGCTTGGTGATTTATTCGGATTTTGTACGGAACATTAGTGGATAATAGTTATTTTTAGAATGAGGATTTTGCAAAAATCCAATAAGCGACTTCCAATGAACAAGATATAGATCGAAATGGTCTAGTTCGTCTAGATATTGCACTTTGGAGCGACTGGAATTGAATTTTGCAAAATCCAGGAATAGGTGTGAGAGAGAATGCAGCGTTATTTTATTCCGACAGAGCAATTTCTAGAAGATCACGTGATTGTTGCGGGTGAGGACGCGCGACATATCGCTAAAGTCATGCGGGGCCGTAGTGGTGACAAAATTATAGTTAGTGACGGGGTATCTAGGGAAGCGCTGGCTGCATTGGATACGATTGAGCAGGATCATGTTACGGCGACGATTATTGAGCCGCTGAAGATGACCTCTGAACCGCATGTGCAGGTCACCATTGCTCAGAGTCTTCCTAAAGGAGACAAGATGGAGACGGTGATGCAAAAATGTACAGAAATCGGAGCAACCGGGTTTGTACCGTTTTTGTCCGAGCGTACGGTCGTGCAGTATGATGCCAAAAAAGAAGGCAAGCGACTGGAGCGTTGGCGCAAGATTGTGAAGGAAGCGGCTGAACAAAGCCACCGTAACCGGATTCCAGAAATTAGCGCGCCCATGACGTGGAAAGAACTTCTGGCTTCTTTTGCTGGGTATGATTTGATATGTTATTGTTATGAAAAAGAGCAGGGTAAACAGCTACGGGATGTAATCCAGCCTTTGGCAGGACAATGGGCGTCGACGGACATGCCGCGTGTTCTGCTGGTGGTAGGCCCGGAAGGCGGCTTTACTGAAGCGGAAAGCCTGGAGGCCGAGCAGGCTGGGGCCCAGTCTACAGGACTGGGAAGACGTATTTTGCGTGCTGAGACCGCAGGAATGGCTGCATTGGCATGCATTTTATATGAGACAGGAGAAATGGGAGGGGTTTAATATGCCGTCAGTGGCATTTTACACATTGGGCTGTAAGGTAAACTTTTATGATACAGAAGCGATCTGGCAGCTGTTTAAAAATGAAGGTTATGAACAGGTGGACTTTGATGAGCAGACTGCTGATGTCTATCTTATTAATACATGTACCGTTACGAATACTGGTGATAAAAAGAGTCGTCAGATCATTCGCCGCGCGATTCGACGGAATCCAGATGCCATTGTGGCAGTGACGGGCTGCTACGCCCAAACTTCTCCTGCCGAAATTATGGATATTCCTGGCGTTGATCTCGTTATCGGGACTCAGGATCGGGACAAAATCATTCCGTTCGTACAGGAAATTCAAGAAACGCGTCAACCGGTGAACGCCGTGCGCAATATTATGAAAACGCGTGTATTTGAGGAAATGGATGTGCCTGATTTTGCTAATCATACTCGGGCCTTTTTGAAAATTCAGGATGGGTGCAATAACTTCTGTACCTTCTGCATCATTCCGTGGTCGCGGGGTCTATCCCGCAGTCGTGACGCTGCGAGCATTATTGCACAGGCGCGTCAACTGGTACACGCAGGCTACAAGGAAATTGTACTCACAGGTATCCACACTGGCGGTTATGGTGATGACATGGATAATTATGACCTATCTGATCTGCTGTGGGATCTGGAGAAGGTGGAAGGGCTGGAGCGTATCCGTATCAGTTCGATTGAAGCCAGCCAGATTGATGAAAAAATGCTTGATGTGCTGAACCGTTCTACCAAGCTGGTTCGTCATTTTCACATACCGCTTCAGGCGGGGGATGACACTGTATTGAAACGGATGCGTCGCAAGTACACGACAGAAGAGTTTTATAACAAAATGCTTATGATTCGCAAAGCAATGCCAGATGTAGCGATTACAACGGACGTGATTGTCGGCTTCCCTGGGGAGACGGATGAAATGTTCCGCAATGGCTATGAGCTGATGAAAAAAATCGGTTTTTCGGAAATGCACGTGTTCCCGTACTCCAAGCGCAGTGGAACTCCTGCGGCGCGTATGGAGGATCAGGTGGACGAAGACGTGAAAAATGCACGAGTGCATGAGCTGATACAACTGTCAGAGCAAATGCAACTGGCGTATGCTGAGAAGTTTGTAGGTCAGGTGCTGGAGGTCATTCCGGAAGTTGCGCCGAAGGGGACCGAAGATAGCGGTATACTCCATGGATATAGTGACAATTATATTCAACTGGCGTTTGAAGGTACTGAGGATCTGGTTGGCAAGGTATGCCGCGTGAAGCTAACGAAGGCAGGCATTAATGAAAGTGAAGGCCAATTGGTTCGCGTACTAGAGAATGGGCTGCAAACAGCTCTGTAAGAACAAAAAAGCCTGAACAGGCAATAGAGATGGCAAACAAGGATTTCGCCTTTCCTTACAGAGAGGACGGAATCCTTGTTGCGCAAGGAAGGGAGATTACAGGATGGCAGCAAAAAAGGAAATTTCCGCAGGCGGCGTTGTGTTTCGCAAGCAGGGGGAGCAGCTTGAAATTCAGCTCATTACTGACCGATATGGCAAGGTATCCTTGGCTAAAGGGAAAATGGAGTTGGGGGAAACAATCGAACAGACGGCTTTACGTGAAATTCGCGAGGAAACAGGGTTGAACGGGCGGATTATCCAGCATGTAGATATGATTGCTTATACGTATCAGCATCCGGAATTTGGGGAAGTGGATAAAGAAGTACACTATTATCTTGTAGAGGCACTGGATGGGGATTTACAGGCGCAGATCGAAGAAATTAAAGGAGTTGCGTGGCATACGCCTGAGGAAGCATGGCTTCTCCAGCGCCAGGGTGGATATGACAATAATGATGTCATTTTGAGCAAGGCGCTGTCCATGCTAGGAATTAACGTTTGATTCTGTGGGGAGATATACGATCTTCTAAACGCGTCCATACAGGTAGATAGCAGAGAGGCAAAACCAGCAGAGAGCTAATGACGTTAAACAGGGTTTGGGCATGGGCCACCTTGGCTCCGGGCTCGGTAGATATCCAGGCGGCGGCCATTTCCAGCCCAGGGATCAACGGCATAAAGAGCAATGCTCCGCCTACGTTCAGCAGCACGTGGGACCAGGCCACAAATTTGCCGGGCACGCTGCCGCCAACAGCGGCAATCAGAGCGGTTACGCAGGTGCCTACATTGGAGCCGATGACGATGGCGATTCCCACATCGGCTGGCAAGGCACCCGCAGCGGCAAGGCTGATCGCCATGCCAATGACGGCTGCGCTACTGTGAACCAGTGCGGTCAGGCAGGCTCCCGCAGCAAAGGCCCACCACATGTTGGCTGCAGCGTGATCAAGAAACCAGCGGAATAGTCCAGCCTGCTCAATCCATGGTCCGACCGTTTGCATTACGCGGATACCTGCCAGAATCAGCGAAAATCCAGCAAAAACGAGGCTGATATATTGTACAGCCTGCGGACGGCTAAGCCCATTGGAGCCGGGTGAAGCTCCGGCGGACGCATACTGACGACTGGGGACAGCTTCACCCCACAGGACGGCAGTGCTCCAGCAGAGCAGTGAGCCGCAGAGCAGCGGAACAGCCAGCATGCCAAGCTGGAGCCCCATCAGCTCGGTGGTCAGGCAGGTGCCGATATTGGTGCCGAGAATGATGCCGAGCGTGCGGCCGTAGGTCAACAGCCCGGCGTTGACCAGTCCGATCGTCAGCACCGTTACGGCGGTGCTGCTTTGCAGCAAGGCGGTAATGCCTGAGCTGAACAGCATGCCCCGCCAAGGGGAAACTGTGGCGCGGTTCAGCCAGCGGGTGAGGAAGGGACCGGCCAAATGCCGGAGAGCTGCTTCCATCAGCTTCATCCCGCCCAAAAAAATAAACAGCCCGCCGCACAGTGGCAAAATAACGTGTATAAACACGAGCATAAACCTCTCTTCTAAGGTAATTTAATGTTGGTGACTTAGGCAACTTACAGCGAATTTTGATCTTTCGATCGCTATTACAATGCCTTGAAATCAGGATATTTTCATGAATTACTTTTGACGTTAACCGAAGCATATTGATTCTTACACAGTAACGCTAAACCAGTTATGTAACAGCCTATGATCTACCGAGGACAGCCATGACAAGCATGGCCGAACTGTTTTTTTTATAGAACGATAATTTTTGTAGTATCTTCACAAGCTTTAAAAGCGTGACGTCGATATACAGGCGGGCAGTAGCGAAGCGGATCATTTGAATCTGGAGAAGCGAGAGCGTTCGCCTTTGCAGGGGGATTCTTACCATTAAAATCATTTATAAAATCCAAAGAATCCCCGTGCAACAGCGATCGTAAGATCAAATGATCCGCGGAGCCGCGCCCCTATCGAACAACGTTTTAACACTTTGAGTAATCCAAGAATGGGAGTGAAGGATTTTGCCTTCAGTAATATTAGAACGCAGCCGTAAAAAAAGGCTGGAGCACGCACACCCTTGGGTGTTTAAAAACGAAATAGCCAAGATCGAAGGGGACCCAGAGGCAGGCGATTTGGTCAGTATCGTTAACCATCAGGGGCGTTATTTGGCGACAGGTTACTATAATCCAGCTTCACAAATTACAGTGCGTGTAATGTCCTACGAGCCGCTGGAAGCAATGGATCAAAACTTTTTTGCCCAACGCTTTCGCAAATGTCTGGAGCACCGCGAACGTTTTGTGACCGGGGGAGACGCTTATCGGTTGGTGTACGGCGAGGCTGATTTTTTGCCTGGGCTGATTGTAGATCGATTTGGTGATGTGTTAGTCGTGCAGTTGTTAACGCTTGGCATGGATCGGCGCAGGGAAGAAATCAGGGATGCGCTCGTTGAAGTAGTGGGTCCTGTTGGTATATATGAGCGCAGTGATGTATCCATCCGTGAGCTGGAAGGATTGGAACAAACGAAGGGTCCTTTGTACGGTGATTGCCCGCGTCATGTGGTGGTGACGGAAAATGGCCTGCAAATCAAGGTTGATATCGTAGAGGGCCAGAAGACGGGGTATTTCTTTGACCAGCGTGAAAATCGTGCGGCTATAGCACCGTTGATGACAGGTTGGGGAGCACGTAGTGGAATTACGCTACAAGAAGTAGCGGCAGACTCAGGCGATGCGGGCACAACGGTCATGAAGCCAGTGAATAAAAGTGGTAAGGTTGTTGAATTCCCATTCTGGGATGGCGCAACCGTATTGGAATGTTTTTCGCATACGGGAAGCTTTACGCTCAATGCATGTAAACATGGTGCTAAAAAAGTAACTTGTCTTGATATTTCTGAGCATGCGATTGAAAGTGCGCGGGATAATGTCAAGCTGAACGGTTTTGAGGAACGCGTTGAGTTTGTCGTCGACGATGCTTTTCAATATTTGCGCAATCAAGTGAAGGGTGTAGAGGAACGCAATGCACGAGCCGGGGGCAAAGGAGATACATCCAAGCCGCTGACAGCAGGTGGCGGACGCACCTTTGACGTGGTCATTCTTGATCCACCAGCCTTTGCCAAAACGAAGAATGCTGTCCAAGGAGCTACACGTGGATATAAAGATATAAACCTGCACGGGATGAAGCTGGTCAATGAGGGCGGCTATCTAGTGACAGCGAGCTGCTCGTTCCATATGCGGCCAGAGTTGTTTTTAGATACCATTAAGGAAGCGGCGGCAGATGCCGGTAAAATCCTTCGTCTGGTAGACTGGAGAGCGGCTGGTAAAGACCATCCTCAAATTTTGGGTGTGGAGGAAGGCCATTACTTGAAATTCGCCATCTTTGAGGTGCGCAGCCGGACACAGCTGTAGGTTTCATACAAGGTCAAAGTCAATCGCCTTTTTGGTGATTAAATAGGTAAAATAGACTCGTTTAGGTATAAATCAGTCCTGTAGAGAAGGCGTGCACCAAGCCAATCTGCGGGACTGATTTGTTTTTTTAGAGGGAGGAAGAATTGCTACAACATGGCAAACGTACGTTCTTTTCTCCCTTGCCTGATATGCTATACTGTTTAATAGAATGTTGTTCGTTGGAAAGGAGGCCGCATCATGTCGGTCCGCTTGTTGATTGGCCGCTCTGGGAGTGGTAAAAGTACGTTAATCCGCAATGAAATGACGTCTATGTTACGCGAGGAGCCGCTAGGTAAGCCTATGCTGTTACTTGTACCGGAGCAATCGTCATTTGCTTCTGAGCATGCGTTACTTACAGAAGCCGGAAACGGTATTCAGGGGTCGGTGCGCGCCCAAGTGATGGGATTTCATCGTCTTGCCTATTTAGTTATGCAGGAAACCGGGGGTTCAGCACTGGTGCCTGTAACGGAAGAAGGCAAGAAGATGCTTTTATATAAAATTATTCGTCGTCGCAAGAATGAACTGAGTTTGTTTAAGGATTCGGGAGACCAGCTCGGCTTTGTGGATCGGTTGAATACATTGTTTACGGAGCTAAAGCAGTATGGAAATGATACTTGGTCTGTACCGGAGCAACTGGAGCGAATGAACGCTGCTGAAGAGTCAACTCCGATTTTGCGCGGCAAGCTCAAAGATATCAGTCTAATCTATGAGGATTTTGAACGAGAGCTGACGCTTAAATATATTGACGGTGAAGATACGCTGCGCATGCTGGCAGAACAGATTGCTGAGTCTTCCCTTGTGCGTGGGGCAGATATTTGGATGGATGGCTACCGCAGGTTTACACCACATGAATACAAGGTGGTGGAGCAGCTTATGCTGCACGCTTCTTCGTTGACAGTGGCGCTGACTTGCAACCGCAGCTACGAGAGCGGACAGCTTCCGCATGAGCTGGATTTGTTTCATCCTTCGGCGGCTACGTATGTAAAGCTCAAAGGAATGGCAGACGAGCTGATGATAGAGACGCAGACTCAATTACTGCGCCCTGATCCGCTGCCGAGATTTAAGGAGCGTCCAGCGTTAGCGTATTTGGAGGCTAACTTTGAACATCGTACAGGGTTACGGAATCAGGAACAACGGATGCGGCTGCAGCAGCTACGAGAGCAGTGGACAGAAGAACAGCCGGAAGGCATAAAACTGTACACTGCGGCTAATCGCCGTGCAGAGCTGGAAGGGGCTGTACGCGAGATGCGTCGTCTGGCCCGAGATGAGGGCGCTCGTTATCGGGAGATGGCTCTGTTTGTACGTCATATTGAAGATTATGAGCCATGGGTGGAACCGATATTCAAACAATATGAGGTTCCAGTATTTCTGGATCAGCGGAGAAGTGTATTGCATCATCCCTTAGTGGAATTGATTCGGGCTTCGCTGGATATCGTGCAGCGTCGTTGGCGATATGAGGATGTATTCCGTGCGGTCAAAACAGACCTTCTCCTGCCGCTGGATGGTCGGGTGAGCCGTGAGGAGATGGACCGTTTGGAAAACTATGTACTAGCCTGCGGAATACAAGGCAGCCGTTGGACAGACGGTCGCCCGTGGCAGGCTGTGCCCAGCTTGTCACTGGAGCTGGAGGAGCAGGAACGGAACCGTCAACGGGATGAAACGTTGGATTTGATGGAACTGTGCCGGGATGTGATCGTGACGCCTTTACGTGCGTTTGAGAAACGTGTGGGCAAGGCACGAACTGCACTTGAGAAGTGTGAAGCGGTATATCTGTTACTGGAGGATGCAGAAATCGGCCACAAGCTGGACGCCTTCATTCATCAGGCAGAGGAAGCAGGAAAACCTGAGCAGGCGAAAGAGCATCGTCAGGTATGGGATGCAGTGCTTGAACTACTGGATCAAATCGTCGAAATGATGGGTGACGAGAGGCTGGATACCTCTTTGTTTGCGGGTGTGCTGGAAACGGGATTGGCTGAGTTCCGTATGGGACTTGTTCCGCCAGCTCTGGATCAGGTTCTAGTCGGAAACACGGACCGTACACGTGTGTCCGGTATTCAACATGCCTTTGTGCTAGGTATGAACGAAGGTGTGATGCCGGCTGTGTTCCATGAGGATGGTGTGTTGAATGAGCAGGAGCGTACGGCATTAAACGAACGGGGCCTAGTGCTGGCGCCGGATATGACAAGACGTCTGTTGGACGAACGTTTTCTCGCTTATACGGCCTTTACTTCAGCCGGTAAAAGCCTGTGGATGAGCTATGCAGTGACTGATGAAGAGGGCAAGTCATTGTTGCCGTCTGAGTTAGTACGACATGTGCGGCAATTGTTTCCTAGTCTGGACGAACGTCCGCTGGCTGGGTACCCTTTGCCTGGGGATGCTTGGACGACGCAATGGGAGTATGCTTCTCATCCGTCCGAGGCTTTGCCGCAGCTCATTGCGCAATTACGACATTGGCGGCGTGGCGGTGACATTTTATCCCCTTGGTGGGAGGTATATAACTGGTATGCAAGCCAGCAAGGGCGTGAGAAGGACAAGCTAACTCAGCTGTTGACCTCACTTTTTTACGAGAACCATGCCGAAATGCAGAAGGAAACGAGCCGCCGTCTGTACGGCAGCAAGCTGCGTACCAGCGTATCTCGTATGGAACGTTTTGTGGCATGTCCATTTTCGCACTTTGCCTCTCACGGTCTTCGTTTGAAGGAACGTCAAATGTATCGCCTGAAGGCCCCGGATATCGGACAATTATTCCATGCCGCTCTTGGAGAGATGGCGATCAATTTACGTAAACGCAATGTCAGCTGGGGCAGTCTCAGCACGGAGGAATGCCGCCAAGAGGCGGAAAGTACAGTGGAGCGTTTGGCACCTCGTCTGCAAGGCGAGATTTTAATGAGCTCCAAGCGGTATGGCTATATTTTGCGCAAATTGAAAGACATCGTGAGCCGTGCTTCGTTGATTTTAGGTGAACATGCGCGAAGAGGTAGCTTTGAGCCGATTGGGCTGGAGTTGGACTTTGGGCCGGGTCAGCAGCTTCCTCCGTTAAGCTTCCGGTTAAATAACGGCGTTGTGATGGAAATTGTCGGACGGATTGACCGTGTAGATGTGGCAGAGGGAGAAAAGGGGTTACTTTTGCGTGTCATCGATTACAAATCTAGCCAAAAGGATCTCAAGCTGCATGAAGTGTACTATGGCCTGTCCTTGCAAATGCTCACCTACCTGGATGTGCTGCTGAATGCGGCGGAGGAATGGTTGGGCGAGACAGCTTATCCAGCGGGTACACTGTATTTTCACGTCCACAATCCGATGTTGCAGTCGCCTAACGGTCTTAGTGCAGAACAGGCCCGTCAGGAGCTTTTGAAACGTTTTAAGATGAAGGGATTATTGCTCGCGGATCGGGATGTAGTTGGGCAAATGGATACAGCATTGGATAAGGGGTATTCTTCTATTTTACCTGTTGCGGTGAAAGCAGACGGCAGTTTTTATAGCAGTGCTTCGGTTGCTTCGCCGGAACAGTGGGACAGCCTACTAGCTTCGGTGCGTCATAATATTCGGACGATTGGTACACGAATGACAGAGGGCGATGTGGCCATTGAACCTTATCGTATCCAGCAAGAGACGGCATGTACCTTCTGCTCTTTTAAGCCTGTTTGTCAATTTGACGACAGTCTGGAGGGCAGTGGCTACAATCAATGGGGTAAACCAGGTAAGGATCAGATCTGGAATCTGCTGGGTCATACACAGGAAGGGAAAGGAGGAATGGACCAATGCTAGGCACGTCAAACACTAAAGGCATGCCGAAGCCGGAAGGCAGTATGTGGAGCGATGACCAGTGGCGTGCAATTTCGGAATCTGGTAACAACATGCTGGTCGCGGCAGCGGCAGGGTCTGGTAAAACTGCGGTGCTCGTAGAGCGTATTATTCGTAAAATCGTCGATCCCCAGCTCGGCTTCAGTGTGGATCGGTTACTGGTAGCGACCTTTACGAAGGCTGCCGCCGCCGAAATGCGTCAACGGATACGCGAAGCGTTGGAACGTGTACTGGAGCAGGAACCGGAAAGTGAGCATGTACGCCGCCAGCTATCGTTGCTGAATCGGGCCTCTATTACGACGCTTCACTCATTTTGTATGGAGGTCATCCGCAGGCATTATCAGGCCATTCCCCTTGATCCCAGTTTTCGGATTATGAATGAGCATGAGACAGAATTGCTGCGTCAGGAGCTTCTAGAAGAACTGTTTGAGGAGAAATATGAGGCTCATGATGAAGGCAGTACATTCCGCAGACTGGTCGACTGGTTCAGTGGAGAACGTACCGATGATGCAATGTACGTGCTTGTTCAGCGGCTGTATGATTTTTCTCAAAGTCATCCTTGGCCAGAACATTGGCTGCGGGAGACAGCGGCAGCATTTCGTGTACAGGATGTAGCCGCTTTGGGAGAGACTCTCTGGGTTCGCAGCATTTTGGCGGATGCTGCACTTTCATTACGCGGAGCAGCGAGCTTGCTGGAACAGGCGCATGAAACAGCTATGCAGCCCGGCGGTCCTGCACCTTATGCCGTGACGTTGCAAGAGGATGCGGCGATGGTGAAGGGATTGTTACAGGAGCTGGAGACACAGCCGTGGGCATCTCTATATGATCATTTTCAGACAGCTTCCTTCGGTAAGCTCAAGCCCGTCAAAAAAGATCAGACCGAGCCTGCATTGCAGGAACGGGTTAAAACGCTGCGCGAAGCAGCCAAAAAAATGATTACAGATATGAAGGCTTCCCTGTTTGGCAGGAGAGCAGAAGCCTATTGGGAGGAGCTGCGCGCCGCGGCTCCGCTGATGGACGAATTGGTAGAAACCGTGATTGTATTCGGGGAACGATTTCAACAACACAAGCAGTCAAAAGGCTTGGTGGACTTCGGGGATTTGGAACATTATTGTCTGAAAATATTACGACATCCCGATTCTACTCCGTACAAGCTACTACCTTCCGACGCTGCGCTCGAATACAAGGCGCAATTCGACGAGGTGCTGTTGGATGAGTATCAGGATACGAATACCGTACAGGAAGATATCGTTAGGCTGGTATCACGGGAGGAACCGGGTAACCGTTTTATGGTGGGCGACGTGAAACAGAGTATTTATCGGTTTCGGCTGGCGGAGCCGGGTCTGTTTTTGAATAAGTATCAACGGTACGGCATGCAGGAGCAGGAAGATGGCTTATTAATTGATCTGGCGCGTAATTTCCGCAGTCGGGAGGAAGTTGTCGATGCGGTCAATTTGGTGTTCCGCCAGATTATGAGTGTGGATGTGGCGGAAATTGAGTACGATGAACGAGCATGGCTGGTACACGGCGCATCCTATCCCGACCCGTCGGATCAAGACACCGCATCTGTATATGCACCTGAGCTGCTGTTAGTTGATAAGGGTGGACATGGTCTTTCTGAGGCTTCGGAGCTGTCCGAAACGGGGGACGAATCTGCTTTACAGGAAAGTGAGCTGGCTGAGCTTGTGGAGTTAGAAACGGCACAGTTAGAGGCTCGTGCGATCGCGCAACGGATTAAAGAACTGACCGGAGATACTGGACAACCACTGTTGATTTACGACAGGGGATTAAAAGCGATGCGTCCGGCAGTCTACGGCGATATCGTCATTTTGCTTCGTTCCGCAAGCGTGTGGGCCCCCCTAATTGTGGAGGAACTGCGGCTTGAGGGCATTCCGGCCTCCGGGGAGCAGACGACAGGCTTTTTTAAAGCAACGGAAGTTGAGGTGATGTTGTCTCTGCTGCACATTATTGATAATCCGCAGCAGGACATCCCGCTTGCATCAGTGCTTCGTTCGCCGATTGTCGGCTTGACCGAAGATGAACTGGCACAAATTCGGTTGGAGAAGCCGGATGGATTGTTTTATGGCGCATTGCTGGCGGCGGCTGAGGCTGACCCACTGGAAGAGAGCGAAAAAGGGATTTCAGCTGACATCATGGAGTTGGATCTTTTCCCAGAGGACTCTTTATCTTCATCTGACTTTGGTAATAGAAATGACGGGAATACGTTGTCTGCCCGACTACGTTCATTTTTGCGTAATTTGGAAGCCTGGCGGCAGGAAGCCAGACAAGGCAGCTTAAGTGCATTGATTTGGAATGTGCTGGAGGAAACAGGATATCTGGATTGGGTCGGTGGACTGCCTGGCGGCTCACAGCGTCAAATCAATTTGCGGGCGCTATATGACCGAGCGAGACAGTATGAGACTTCTACGTCCAACCGAGGATTGTTCCGATTTCTGACCTTCATTTCCCGTCTACGGGAGCGAGGCGGTGATTTAGGATCAATTAGCGGAGAGACTGAACCTGATCAGGCTGTCCGCATTATGACCATTCATAAGAGTAAAGGACTTGAATTCCCTATCGTGTTTATTGCCGGGACAGCAAAAATGTTCAATCAACAGGATCTCAATGCGCCGTTTCTTATGCACAAGGAGTTGGGGTTTGGTCCTAAATATGTGGAGGAACAAAATCGTGTCAGCTACCCTACGCTGCCTAATTTAGCGATCCGCCGACGCTCACAGCTGGAGCTATTGGCTGAGGAAATGCGGGTGTTATACGTGGCGCTTACACGTCCGCGCGAAAAGCTAATTATGACCGGAACTGTGAAGGATCTCGCTTTGCGCGCAGCGGGTTGGGCACGTGCCAAAGAACATACGGAAATTGTCTTACCAGACTATATGCTGGCGGCAGGCCGCAGCTATCTGGACTGGGTAGGTCCCGCTTTGATTCGGCATCCTTCTGCTACTTTGTTGAGGGAAGCGGCAGGTGATCAGGATGGGTACTATCACAGGCTGGAACATATGCCGGGAACAGACTGGTTATTTAAAATCGTGGCCTCGGAAACACTTTCCGGCTCTCGTGTGAACTCGGATCATGAGGAGGAGGTGTCGGGTGAAGAGCGCCAAAAGAAGACAGAAGCACTGAGAAATGCAGAGCTAGTCGACTTGAACGAAGAGAGTGAAACGGATATTGAAGCTGCTCTTTCCTGGACCTATCCGTATGAGCGGGCTGGCAAGACGGCAGCCAATACATCGGTTACTGAGATGAAAAGATGGCTGGAAATGCAGGAGATGGGATCGGACGATTGGCTCAATCTATCTACCTCCCTACTAGCAGAGTTACCGGAGGATCGGGAGGATTCTCACACTGGGAGAAGTCAATTACACTTGCGCAGACCTAAGTTTATGGGGAATCAGCGACTGACTCCAACGGAACGAGGAACGGTCTATCATACGTTGATGCTGCATTTGCCACTAGATGTTGGGATGAGCGCCGAAGTTATCGAGGAAACCAAGGCTCGTTTGCTCAATCAGCGTATGTTACTGGAGGTTCATTCAAAAGCGCTAGATACGGATAAAATATTACGCTTTTTCACTAGTGAGCTGGGTGGCAGAATGCTGGGGGCATCCCATGTTCAACGTGAGCTTCCATTTACTTATACCATGCGGGCAGCCGATTACTGGAATCACAGCTTACCATCCGTGCTGCCAGGACAAGAAACAGATTCGGAAGCTGGACAGGACGGCGATAAAGTGCTGATGAACGGGATTATTGACTGTCTGTTTGAAACTCCTGAAGGACTCGTACTGGTAGATTATAAAACAGATCGGATATCTGAATACCGTACACTGTCCCATTTAACAGACCAATATCGATTTCAATTGGAGCTGTATGCCCGTGTGATCGAAGAGATTACAGGCAAAAAGGTTGCTGAGAAGTGGTTGTATTTTTTAGAAGCTGGAGAGAGTGTACGGCTGTAGTTATATAGATAGGGAGAGGAGGAATAGCATGCGGATTTTGCATACAGGTGATTGGCATTTGGGCCGCACGTTGGAAGGACGCAGCCGTTTGAAGGAGCAGGAGGCGTTTTTGGAAGAATTGGCGAAAATGGCTGACGATCAGCAGGCCGATTTGATTATGATGGCTGGAGACGTATACGACTCAGTCAATCCTTCGGCCGCAGCCGAGCAATTGTTTTATGAAACGTCTGCCCGTCTTACGGCTGGAGGAAGACCACTAGTCGTCATTGCGGGCAATCATGATCAGCCGGAAAGGGTATCCTCGGTCACACCGCTGGTGAGCGGGCGCGGAATTACATTGCTGGGACTGCCCCATGGGGAAGCGGTACGCGTTCATACACCGCGAACGGGTGAAATGGCATGCATTGCAGCCTTGCCATATCCCTCCGAGTCTCGTCTGAACGAGCTATTGTCTGAAGACGGAGATGAAACAGTATTGCGCGAGGCATACAGCCGCCGTGTGGGCTTGCTGATGTCACAGCTGGGTACAGCATTTCGGCCTGACACCGTTAATTTGTCGATGAGCCATATTTATGTGCTCGGCGGGCTGGAGTCGGACTCGGAACGTCCGATTCAGGTCGGGGGGGCGTATACCGTAGATCCGTCTGCTTTGAGCATTGGGGCACAGTATACGGCTCTAGGTCATTTGCATCGTCCCCAATATGTGAAGGGAGACGGGCTGATGCGTTACAGTGGCTCGCCGCTGGCTTATAGCTTTTCCGAAGCCGGACAAGCGAAATCGGTTACGTTAATTGACGTGGTTGCGGGCAAGCCTGCTCAGGTGGAGGAACTGTATATTACCAGTGGACGCCCATTAGTGAGGTGGCGCGCACGGGGAGGTCTGGAGGAAGTATATCGCTGGCTGGACGAAGGACTGGATGCCGATGCCTTTATTGATCTGGAAATTACGCTGGATGAAGCGATGTCGATGGGAGATATTCAGCGGCTGCGCAAAAGCCGTGAAGGCATCATTCATATTCGCCCAATGTATCCAGAAATGGCTGCCGCACAGCTGGAGCACCAACGATCAGAACTGCCAGTGCATGAGTTGTTCCGGGCATTCTATCAGCGGCAGACAGGTGGAGCACAGCCGGATGACGGATTAGTGCAGTTGTTTCTGGAACTGGTGGAACAGGATGATGCAAGAGACCACGCTGAGGAGGATGACGCATGAAACCAATCCTTCTAAAACTGGCGGGGTTGCAAAGCTACCGGGAGTCGCAGGAAATTCGTTTTGACGATTTGACCGAAACTGGACTGTTCGGGATATTTGGCCCAACGGGTAGTGGAAAATCAACGCTGCTGGATGCCATTACGTTGGCTATGTATGGTAAAGTGGAGCGGGCAGTGAATGGTACACAAGGCATTATGAACCATGCTGAGGATACGTTGTCTGTTGCATTTACGTTTGAATTAATGTCAGCTCAAGGGCCTCGTCGTTACCGTGTAGAACGACGTTTCAAACGTGCTGGAGGCGTATCGGTTAATAATACGCTTAGCCGTTTTATTGCGTTAACAGAGGATGGCGAAGAAGTGCTTGCCGATAAGGTGCAGGATGTGACGCGCTGTGTGGAGGAGTATATCGGCCTAAAAATGGACGATTTTACACGAGCTGTCGTATTGCCGCAGGGAAAGTTTGCGGAATTCTTGTCCTTAAAGGGCAGTGAACGTAGACAGATGCTACAGCGTTTGTTCCATCTGGAGAAGTACGGAGATCAACTTGCACAGAAGCTAAGCCGTCGTGTGAAAGATAACGATAGCGCACTGAAAGCGTTAGAGGCGGAGCAGCAAGGGCTGGGGGATGCGAGTGCTGAAGCGCTTGAACATGTAGAGTCGCGTCTAAAAGAGGCGATTGCCAACGCAGAAGCTTCGCGTCGCGAGCTAGAGCGTGTCTCACGTGAATCGGAGGCGCTCAACAAAACCCGTGAGCTGGTCATCGAGCTCAGCCAAAGATCGAACGAGCTGGAGCAGTTGGCAGCACAGGAGCCGGGCATTACTTTGCTGGAGCGCAAGCTTCGACAAGCAACTGCAGCCGAGGCATTGCTGCCTGCGCTGACGGATTGGAAGGAAGCCATTGCTGAAGCGGAAAAACGGCAAAAGACTGCCGAAGAAATGGAAGTCCTGGCCGCTACCGCGCAGGAGGCTGCGCTTGTGTCTGCACAAGCAGATGAGCAGGCCCGGCAAGCACTCAGTGCCGAAGAACCGAAGCTATTGCTTCGGATCGACCAACTAGAGCAGGCGCTTCAACTGGAGCGTGATTCGGAAGCGTTGCGGACCGAACGGGAACGTCTGGCGGCCGAGCTTGTGCAAAGCGAACAAACCCTTGCTGAACATGCAGAAGGACTCGCAAAGGAACAAGAGCTACAGACGCGAGGCTTGAAGCGACAGCAGGAGCTTCAACAAGAGCTAAAGCAAAATGAAGTGCGGGCAGATGAGCGGCGTATGCTGCAAGAGGCTGTGCAACGGTTGCAACAGCTGGAAATCGCGAACGAGCAATTGCGTGAAGCTGAACTGGAGTACGCCACTCAGGAGAAACGGCTTGCGCAAGCAGACGAACGTCTGAAGCTGACGGACCAGGAGACACAGGAGACGGAGGCACGGCGTTCTGCCCTTGCTGCACAGGCAGCTGATGGCATTGAGTCATTGCTGACGCTCGAGGCAGAAATCACCGCCGATATGTCGTCACTGGCCTCCGAGGAAGAGCAACTGCGCCACGAGCTCCGTGCCGAGGAGCTGGGCCGTCTCGCTCAGCATCTCGCTGCCGAGTTGCGCGAAGGCGAGCCGTGCGCAGTGTGCGGCTCGCTGCATCACCCCGCGCCTGCCGTCGTCGCGGCGCATAGCGCGGATGCCGCTGCGCCAGATGAGCTGCACCGCCTGCGGCTCGGTTTGCAGGAGCTGCGCCTTACACTGCGCCAGCAGTTGCACGAGCAGCGCAGCTTGCTGGCGCAGCCTGCCACCGCAGACAGCGGCGCTGCTGCCACGGGCGAGCCTTTCACGCCTGCGGCAGCACCAGCAGAGCCGCGCGGTGCCGCCGCTTGGGCGGAGCGCTGCACGGCGCTGGAGCGTGCTGCGGCAGAGCTAGCCGCACGTGCGCATACGCTGCCTGCCGAGGCACAGGCGCTGCGCGAGGCAGACGCCGCCGGACAGCAGCGGCGTATCCGTGCTGCCGCCGAGCAGGAGGCAGCAGCTGCAGCGCTGACGCAGGCACGCAGCAAGCGCGAGGCATGCACCACGCGCAGCGAGGGGCTGCGCGCCGAATGGGCGGCGCAGCTAACGGATGTCGCTCCGAGCGAAGCTGCGGAGCGTTACCGCGCCATGCAGGAGCGCGACGGGCGTGCGGAAGAGCTGCGGTCCCGGCTGGAGACGAGTGTGACCTTCCTCGAAGGAAAGGCGGAGCGTGTTCAACAGATACAGCAGAGTATCATCGAGGAGGACAAAATCATTATTGCCCGCCGTACAGGGCTCCAAAGCAAAGATGATTCGCTTCGTGAAAAGTTAGCACAGCTCCGAAAATGGGTTGGAGATGGCCAAGCGGCTTCATTGCTGGAAGAAGCGACCTCGCGACTGCGGGGACTTAAAAACGGAGCCGAAGCCGCGGCACGCCGCCGTACCGAAGCGGAAGAACGCAAGCAGCAAGCCGTTCATGCTTCACTGATTGCTCGGCAGGCCTCCGACTCGGCAGAAGAAAGACGGCAGATGGCAGAGTCCCGTTGGGGCAGCCGTCTGGAAGCCTCCTCCTTCGCTACGGAAGCAGAGGTCATGGAATGCTGCCTGGGACCGGAAGAAGCCGCACGCTATGAGCGTGAAGTGAGTTTGCATCGAGAACGGGAAAAAGAGCTGTCTTCCCGCTTAAAACATGTCGAAGAGCAGCTGAATGGAGCAACGGTAACAGAGGAACAGTGGGAAACGGCCACTGCACAGCTACGTGATTGCCGTGCACGCGACGAAGAGGCGCTTCAGAATCGCGCCAAGGCTGAGCGTGATTTAGAGGACTTGCAGCATCGGCACGTCCGCTGGATGAAGCTGGAGTCCAATCGTATACATTTGCGTAGCGAAGCGGAAAAAATGTCCAAGCTCCAGTCTGTTTTTCGCGGCAATGCCTTTGTTGAATATATTGCCGAGGAGCAGCTCATGCAGGTCAGTCAGTCGGCTTCACGCCGCCTGCGTTTTCTGACCAAGCAGCGTTACGCGTTAGAGGTAGATTCCAGCGGTGGATTTGTCATTAGTGACGATGCCAACGGTGGGGTCAAACGTCCGGTATCGACCTTGTCCGGTGGCGAAACGTTCCTGACCTCCTTGTCGCTTGCGCTTGCGCTGTCGGCTCAAATTCAATTGCGGGGCCAATACCCTCTGCAATTTTTCTTTCTGGATGAAGGCTTTGGAACGTTGGACCCTGAGCTGCTTGACACAGTGATCACCTCACTGGAAAAGCTGCACCATGATCAATTGTCTGTTGGTGTGATTAGTCATGTGCCTGAACTACGGGCCCGTCTTCCGCGCAAGCTAGTTGTTCTGCCAGCAGAGCAGGCTGGAGGCGGCTCACGTGTGGTTATGGAAACTTTTTGAAGCTATGTGATACAGGTCACAGATACAGTTTCAAACTATTGTTATAATACAGCCAAGCCGACAAGTTAATCATACAGCACCCCGGCGGACGTATGCTGCGGAAGAAATCTTCCCATCATACGTCCGTTCAGAGGGGCTCTGCCAAGAGCTCCCGGGGTGCTTCTTTTTTTTTGCAAGCCGGAATTCGCCCAATTTGATGTAGCAAATAGCCCGTTTTTGAATAACATACGGTATACATGCAAGAGCCTAGGAGGAAACAACCATGGAAAAAAGCATGACAACCGAAAAAGTTACAGCACCGGAACAGACGGATGCTAAAACACTATGTCAAAAGCATATGCATCGTTATGTATGCGTATGGGTGAAGGACGGGACAATGTATGACGGCATTGTAGAGCATGTGGATGATGAAAAGATATACTTAGCCGTTCCTATGGGTGGAGACGAGATGGAGAATGTCAATGTTAATCTCCCATATCCGCCTAATAATTGTGGCTGCGGCTCCCGTGCTTATGGTGGCTATGCGTCTTATCCTCCGTATCCGTATCCGTACCCGTATCCAGTACCCGCTTATGCATATGGGTTCCCATACGGACGCCGTCGCTTTAATCGTTTGATTCTGCCACTTGCAGCGTTGACAGCGATTAGCTTGCTGCCTTATTACTAATCCTATTTCCTTAGTCGCCAGACATAGTGAATTCTCTGCTCTCTCCCGCCTACAGTTCTTGTGCAGTACAAGTGACTTTAAGGCGCATCCATACATTATCACCATGCAAGGCTGCTTCTTCCATTATGAAGAAACAGCCTCTTTTTCACGTAAAACATCCCGAATATGATCCAGTAATTGAAACTGTATCAGTACAGTTCAATGAAATGAGGTATCCTGTTTATCCATAAACCATGGTAACATCTAGCGTGTAAAGAAACATAAGACGGAATAAGTATGTAATGAAATGAGCATGTAATGAGTATGTAAAGAGCAGGTGGGAGGATATTGTGAAAAAATACGTTTCAATTTTATTGGATATAGAACTTAAAATTCGCGAGGGACAATATAAATCAGGTTACAAGCTGCCGTCGGTCCGTGAGGCTTCTGAATTATACAGGTGCAGCAAAAGCACGATTCTGCGGGCATATGCTGAACTTGAAAAGAAACACGCCATCTATTCCATACCGCAAAGTGGATACTATGTAGTGGAAAATTCGGGCGATTTACACCATAGCCATGTTCAAGACTCCGTTGATTTTGCTTCGGCCTCCCCGGATTTGAATGTATTCCCTTATCTGGATTTCCAACATTGTTTGAATCAGGCTATTGACACCTACAAATATCATCTGTTCACTTATGGCGATTCGCAAGGACTGGAAACACTGCGTCATACGTTGGTTTCCCATTTGGCTGATACTCAGGTGTTTGCAAAAATGGATCGGATTATCGTTACTTCGGGTGTTCAGCAGGCATTAGAGATACTCGCTAAAATGCCGTTTCCCAATGGCAAAGAAAAGGTTTTGGTCGAGCAGCCAAGTTACGATATATATTTGCGTTTTCTGGAGGAAGAGAACATACCCGTCAGTACCATCGTCCGGACAGCGGAAGGTATGGATTTTCACGAATTGGAGAATCAATTTAAGAACGAGAGCATCAAGTTTTTTTATAGCATGTCAAGATATCATAATCCATTAGGCGTCTCTTACAACACAGAGGAGCGAAAAGCGATAGCTGCCTTAGCCGCCAAATATGATGTGTACATCGTAGAAGATGACTATATGGCAGATTTGGGAACCGATCATCTTTTTGATCCCATTTATGCGTACGACCAGACGGACCATGTTATTTATTTGAAAAGCTTCTCGAAAATCATTTTCCCTGGCTTACGATTAGGAGTTGCGGTATTGCCAGGAGTCCTATTGAAGACGTTTAACACTTATAAAAGATATGTCGACACATCTATGTTGTCTCAGGCGGCGCTTGATATTTATATTAAAAATGGAATGTATGAACGCCACAAGCACACAATATGTAAACTGTATTCGGAGCGCGTTCGTGCTCTTAACAAGGCTGTGGAACGATACAATCAGGCCGGATACGTTCAGGCTTCAGCTGTAACCTCAGGAGTTTATATACAGTTTAAACTGCCTCGGACGGTGAATTTGGAACGCTTGGTACAGTGTCTTTCCGCGAGGAACATTCAGGTTGTAGCTGGCAAAGGCTTTTATTTATCAGGCTATAGGGAACAAGAGAAATTTTTGCGCATAAGTATTTCGCGCGCACAGTTGGATCAAATTGATGCAGGGGTGAAAGCTATTATAGAGGAAGTTAGTAAGGGAAACTGGTATTAAGACCCTTTTTCCGTTATGATACATATAGAAACTAAGTATAACCAAACATGGCTGTATATGTTTCTATTCAGTGTGGGAAATACATAACTTTGAATGCCGAGAGCAAGGGCTGTTTGTGTCTATTTGCTTATGATCGGCTCACTGCCAAAGGAGGGTTTTGAATGGACGATCTGTTTTTGAAAATTGTGGATGGAACCATCCCCAGCAAGAAGGTGTTGGAAACCGACAATGTGCTCGCATTTCATGACATCCAGCCTGCGGCGCCAGTACACGTGCTCATTATTCCAAAAAAATATATTCCTTCGATGAACGCTGTGACGGAGGAGGATCTTCCTCTTATCGCGGAGATTCATCGCGTTGCGGTTGAGGTTGCGAAAAAGTTAGGAATTGCCGAGTCTGGCTATCGGTTGATTAACAACTGTGGCCCGGATAGTGGACAAGCGGTGGGGCATCTGCATTATCACTTACTGGGCGGCGCCAAATTGGGTGCCTTGACAGGTATTTCGGACTCACATTCTTAAAAAATGACAGAGCTTGTCTTTTCAGTAATACGGATGTGAATGGAGAAAAATGGCCCTTTATGTATTCATTTTTTCTTATAGGTTGACACCTGGTTTCCGTTTCACCTATAATAAAATTTGATGAACCGTGTTATTGCTCTTGGACGGTCTGGTCGGAGGGAGGGAAAACTGGTGTCTGAAACTAAAGTTCGCAAAAACGAGACAATTGATGCTGCACTTCGTCGCTTTAAACGTTCCATTGCTAAGGATGGCGTATTGGCTGAGGTGAAGAAACGCAAGCATTATGAAAAGCCAAGCGTAAAGCGCAAGAAAAAGTCCGAGGCTGCTCGTAAGAGAAAGTTCTAGGAGGATCTAAGCAATCATGAATTTGAGCGAACGATTGAACGAAGATATGAAGCAAGCAATGAAGAGTAAGGACAAGTTCAAACTCTCCACCATTCGAATGGTTCGTTCTACGATTAAAAATCTTGAAATAGATTTGAAACGGGATTTGGACGACAACGAAGTGCTTGATATTCTGAGTCGTGAGATCAAACAGCGAAAAGATGCCCTCCATGAATTTGAAAAAGCCGGTCGTGATGAACTTGCGACAAGCACTAAAGCAGAAATAGAGATCATCGCTCAGTACCTTCCCGAACAACTTTCTGAGGAAGAAATTAAAGTTATTGTACAGCAGACCATCCAGGAAACCGGTGCTTCTTCGAAAGCCGAGATGGGGAAAGTAATGACGGCCTTGATGCCTAAGGTAAAAGGCCGCGCTGACGGTAAGCTCGTGAACCAAGCGGTTCAGCAATTTCTGCAATAAACCTGCGACAAACAGGAAAACACAACACCCTCTGTTTACAGAGGGTGTTATTTCTATATATGCGATGCCTACCATAGAATGTAATGATGAGAAGATTCTTTTATGTAAGCGCTATTATTAATTGTGTGAAACGTGATGTCCGTCGGGTGCGTAAAGTATCTGACAGCCGTCAGGATTAGCAATATACCCAATAATTTCACATTAAATCCTGAAAACTGTATAGTTTGTCTAACAAAGTTTGGTATGCTGTAACATAGAAAGATCGAAAGGGGGAGAGAAATGCATAGAGAACATCACCACTCCAGTCGCAAATTGATCTTTTTAACGTTGTGGATTATGGTATCCGTTTTGCTGTTACCCTTAGTTCATTCTGAATCAGCGGCGGCCCAAACTAAAGGTGGAGCTGTGTTTGTTATACCAGTTGATCAGGAAATTGAGCAAGGTCTGGGCAAATTTATGGAACGTGGATTTGCAGAAGCAACAGATTCCAAAGCAGGTCTGATTTTACTGGATATTAACACTCCCGGTGGACGGGTAGATACAGCGGAGAAGCTGGGCAAACTGATTAAAGACAGTCCAATTCCGACCGTAGCCTATATAAGGGGCGAAGCGGCCTCAGCGGGTAGCTATATTGCGTTGAGCGCAAACAAGATTGTTATGAAACCGGGGAGTATTATCGGAGCAGCAGCGTTAGTAGACGGTAGGGGGCAGGCTATCACAGATCCAAAAACGGTAGCATGGTGGAAGAGTAGCATGGCATCTGCCGCAGAAGCTGGCGGACGTAATCCAGATATTGCCAGAGGTATGGTTGACTCCAAAACAACCGTATCTATTCCAGAGATGAACTTTAATAAGGAAAATGGTCAGATCATTTCTTTAACCAGTGAGGAAGCGCTGAAGTTGGGTTATGCGGATCACATCGCGTCTTCCGAACAAGAAGTTATCCAGTGGATGGGTTACAGCACGGATGATGTAATTCATGTGGAGCGAACATGGGCTGAAAAAGCAGCCGAGATATTGACCAACCCAATTGTGCAGACGTTGCTTTTATTTATCGGTATCGCGGGTGTCGTTATTGAGCTGCTCGTACCCGGTTTTGGTGTACCGGGAATTTTGGGCATACTCGGATTTGGTTTGTATTTTTTCGGCAATTATATCGCTGGTTTTGCAGGTTCGGAGACGTGGTTGTTATTTATTATCGGTCTGGCTCTGCTTATACTTGAAATGTTCATCCCAAGCTTTGGTATTTTGGGCATTTTGGGTTCAGTCAGTCTTGTCGCCGGAGTTGTTCGGGCAGCATACAACATGCAGCATGCGTTTATATCTTTGGGCATTGCCTTTGCAGCTGCGGTTGCTGTTGTGGCGATTATCGCGGTTGTATTCAAGGACCGAGGGATATGGAACCGTTTTATACTTAAAGAAAGTTTAACGGCTGAACAAGGCTTTTCTTCAGTTGTGAACCGGGAAATGTTATTAGGTCAACGGGGTGTCAGTCTGACACCACTTCGTCCAGCCGGAACGGTGCTGATCGCTGATGAGCGAGTCGATGTTGTAACGAACGGCGAGTTTATTGCTACAGATATGCCGATTATAGTATCCAAAGTAGAAGGTGGGCGAATTGTGGTCAAGGCAGACATTAGCGTCTAAACAAGTAAACAACAAAGAATTAGATTAATGGAGGATGATGCGAGTGTTCGAATCGGGTATTGTCAGCGTTTTGCTGATTGCCGTTGTAGTGATTATTGTATTGAGCGTATTTTTCAGTTTCTTCCCGGTGATGCTGTGGATTTCAGCATTGGCTTCGGGTGTGCGTATTGGCATCATTACGCTGGTAGCTATGCGGTTACGGCGCGTCACGCCAAGCCGAATTGTCAATCCGCTCATTAAGGCAACCAAGGCGGGTCTGGGCTTGAACATCAACCAGCTGGAAAGCCATTTTCTCGCAGGAGGGAATGTAGACCGAGTGATCAATGCGTTGATTGCTGCCCAGCGTGCTAACATTCCGCTTGAATTTGAACGTGCGGCTGCGATTGACCTTGCGGGACGGGATGTTCTGCAAGCGGTCCAAATGAGCGTTAATCCGCGTGTTATTGAGACACCTACTGTTGCAGCGGTCGCCAAGGATGGTATCGAAGTGAAGGTTAAAGCTCGTGTTACCGTGCGTGCCAACATTGATCGACTCGTCGGGGGTGCCGGAGAAGAAACGATTATTGCACGGGTCGGTGAAGGTATCGTTACAACCGTAGGTTCCAGTAATTCGCATAAGGACGTGCTGGAGAATCCGGATTCAATTTCGAGAACTGTATTGTCCAAAGGTTTGGATGCCGGGACAGCATTTGAAATCCTGTCCATTGATATTGCGGACGTTGATGTAGGTAAAAATATCGGTGCTTTTCTGCAAACAGAGCAGGCGGAAGCCGACAAACGTATTGCGCAGGCAAAAGCAGAAGAGCGGCGTGCGATGGCTGTAGCGCAGGAGCAGGAAATGAAGGCACGTGTCGTAGAAATGAGAGCACGCGTGGTGGAATCCGAATCCGAAGTGCCGCTGGCAATGGCTGAAGCATTGCGTGGCGGGAAACTTGGCGTCATGGACTATATGAATTTGAAAAATATTGAGGCGGATACGCAAATGCGTGGCTCCTTAGGCAAACCGAATGAGAACTTGGGGAATGACAATAAGAACCGGGATTAATGACGGGACATAGCCGATGAATTACGGCAGCTAGGTGGTGAGTAATGAACTTTATCAGCTGGATCTTTGAACATTTGTATATCCTGATCGTGATTGGCTTTGCTTTGGTGTCCTTTTTGGGGAAAAGCATCCAAGGTACAGGGCGGAAATCTCCGCCGCGAAAAGGTATGCCTACCTTTGGTGGTGATCATGGTTCCCGCGGACCCTCGACGTCATCCAGACCCTTCACAACGGAACGTGGGCAAGAGCAGCGTCAGCAGGATGTTGCTGGGGAGTTGCAACGTCAATTTCCTAATGAACGACGGGCGGTTATGGAAGCTCGTCGTATAGAAGAAGTGGGCGATCGGTCGGAAACAGAAGGATGGATTGACCGGGATTCATTAGATAACGGTTCGACTCTAGAGGATCGGATCCGTGCTATGGAAGAAGAACGCAGGTTGGTTTTAGCCCGTCTCGATCGTATATCCAACGCGAGGGAGTCAGGGGAAATTACAGATGCGCCAGAGATAGCTTCGCAAGATCGTAATACGGTGGATACGGCTGATCTGCGCAGAGGTGTGATTTGGGCAGAAATATTAGGTCCTCCGCGTTCCAAGCGCTATATGGGTGGAGGAAGACGTTAAAATGATAGTGGATCCGTCACAGCTTTGGCTGTGGTGGATCTTTTTTTTGTGAGCTTTAGGAATACATAAGCATGCTCAGAATAAAAAATGAATTAACGACAAATGCTCTAATTACCTGACAACGAATGTGATAATCCCTTGTGCGCCCTAGGTTTCTCACATTTGTTGTCATCTAAAATGGTGGCATTTTGTCTAATTTAGAGTCTCATTTATGAAAATATATTCGTGAAAAATGATCAAATGTAACAATATGAATGGAGCTTTCCGAAAGCAGTTTTCATTTTTTCTTTTTTATATATAATGTTCTCAATGATAGATACTTATGAAATTTACTCCAAATTTAGCTAAAATTTGATTTATATCGAGGTGATAAAACAAGATTATTAAAATGGAAAAATAATTTTTAGGAGGATGGGATGGATGGGAAATAGCTTGTTCAGAAAGAAGAGCATTGATCAGTTGATTGCCGCTACGCGGGGGGAAAAAGCACTCAAAAGGGAACTGGGTGCGTTTGATTTAACGATGCTTGGGATTGGAGCCATTATCGGAACGGGGATTTTTGTGTTGACAGGTACGGGAGCAGTTACGGCTGGTCCAGGCTTGGTACTTTCTTTTGTGATTGCGGGACTCGCCTGTTTATTCGCAGCATTGGCTTATGCGGAGTTTGCATCCACCGTTCCAGTATCCGGTTCTGTTTACACTTTTACATATGCTACGATGGGGGAACTATTGGCCTTTATTATTGGATGGGATTTAATTTTGGAATACATGCTGGCAGCCAGCGCCGTTTCCGCAGGTTGGTCGGGTTACTTTGTATCTTTTTTGAATGGAATTGGCCTTCACATTCCGCTTGAATTCACTGCCGCACCGGGGACTTTAAAAGACCAAACTACTTATTTTAATCTCCCAGCTTTTTTAATTTTGATGGGTATCACGTTCTTGCTTTATTTTGGGATAAAAGAATCAAAACGGATAAACAACTTCATGGTAATTGTAAAGATTATTGTTATTTTATTATTTATCATCGTTGCTTTTAAATATGTGAAGCCAGATAATTGGACACCATTTATGCCGTTTGGGTTCAGTGGGGTATTTGGAGCCGCAGCTCTTGTGTTTTTTGCTTTTATTGGTTTTGATGCTGTTTCATCAGCGGCTGAAGAAACCAAAAATCCCGCTCGTGATTTACCACGAGGGATCATTTTCTCACTCGTTATTTGTACGTTTTTGTATGTCATTGTTAGCGCGATTATGACTGGTATAGTACCGTTTATGCAATTTGAAGGTATCTCTCATCCAGTGTCATTGGTATTGCAGGTTGCGGGCCAGAACTGGGTTGCAGGCATTGTAGATATAGGAGCTATCTTAGGGATGACAACGGTCATGCTGGTAATGCTCTATGGTCAAACGCGCATTATGTTTGCTATGTCACGTGACGGTTTAGTCCCCAAGATATTATCCAAGGTTCATTCAAAATATAAAACGCCCTACATTAACACGTTGTTTTTTGGTACTTTATCTGCATTAATGGGTGGGCTGATCCCGCTAGATGAGTTAGCTAGTTTGGTGAACATTGGAACCTTGTCAGCATTTATTCTGATTTCGGTCGCCGTCATCGTTATGAGAAAAACACAACCTGACTTGCCAAGGGCCTTCCGATGTCCTGGAGTTCCGTATATTCCGATCCTGGCTATCGTTTCATGTGGGGTGCTCATTCTTAATTTGAATGGTCAGACATTTATTCGCTTTATTATTTGGCTTGTCATTGGTATGGCTGTTTACTTCTTATACTCTAGAAAAAACTCTCTTTTGAATCGAGATAACGAAAAATAACCGTGTCGTCTAATGAAAATCAAAAAAAGACAACCTTGTTTTCGATATGAAAACGAGGTTGTCTTTTTTGTTTGAATTTTAAAAGGACACATCTTTTTCCTCTGCAATATAGCAGCTGCTGCGAATTGTAAGTTTAGCCTCATAAATGCGGGGACTGGATCATAAAATGTACAGTACAGATATCTGTGGCGCTGGTGTAATGGCGTTCACTGATAATAAGAATATAAGATGAAAAGCCAGCAGCATAGCTGCCATGAAACATCTATCGGTACCGAATGGCAATAACAGAAGATGAAAAAATAGCAGCGTGCTGTCATCAAAACAACGATTAGCCGTTGGATAACAAATGTTTTGATGACAGGAAAGGAGATTTCGCCGTATGAGCCGGATGAGCCGCAAACTGCGAAAGTGGGCCAGCGAGACGCTGGAGCTTCCGCAGGACATTCTATTTGACCTGCCGCGGTTAACCCTCATCGGCAGCCGCCAGCTTTATGTGGAGAATCACCGGGGCGTGGTGGATTTCACACCGAATCAGCTCGTACTTGCACTTGAGAAAGGCATGCTGAGGGTGTCCGGCCATGATTTAGTCATTACGTCTATTCTGCCAGAGCAGGTAAGTGTGGAGGGACATATAACAGATATCCAAATGGAAGGAACGGAGGAAGGCACGTGAAACATCCTGCTTTAGCAATGCTGCGTGGCACGGTTACCCTTGCTGTCAAGGGCGAAAGTGTGGAAGCTTTCATTAATTTACTCACCGATCACCATATACCTGTTTGGAACGTGCGGCCGATGGGTACTAGACATGCAGAAATGAACCTTCTGCTGCCGCACGTCTTCCTCCTACGCCCGCTTTTGAGAAGGACAGGCTGTAAAATGCATGTTCTGAAGCGGCAAGGGCTTCCCTTTACTGTTATACGACTTGCCAAACGTAAATTTTTTATGGCTGGATTGGCTTTGTTCTGGATAGGTCTCCTGCTGATGTCTTCGCTTATCTGGGACATTGAAGTGAAGGGGAATGATAAGCTCTCGACGGAATCCGTTCTCAAAGCCGCCCGACAGGAGGGGCTGTATCCGTTTCAATGGAGCTTTCGTCTTCCCAGTCAAGACAAGCTTTCCCGAGCGCTCATGCAGAAGCTTCCAGAGGCATCCTGGATCGGTGTGGAAAAGCAGGGTACTTTGGTAACGATTCAGGTTGTTGAAGCTTCACAGCCTGCCCCTGCGCCGCTCTACAGCCCACGTCATATCATCAGTAAGGCAGATGCGGTAGTCACTGAAATTTTTGCCGAGCAGGGTCGTCCTGTCGTGCATAAAAATACGCGTGTCAAAAAAGGAGCCATTCTCATCTCGGGAACGCTTGGAGATGAGGAGAATCAGCAGCAGGTCGTAGCCAAAGGAGAGGTTAAGGGTCTTGTATGGCATGAATACGAAATTAGCAGTCCCACGGTGCAACGCAGCAGCACGTATACAGGTACCAGTCACGACCGCTTGTATCTGGTGTTAGGCAACCGTGCGATACAATTGTGGGGATATGGGAAAATACCTTATTCTACACATAAAACAACAGTTGAACATGATCCGCTAACATGGCGTTCCTACAAACTTCCGATGGGTTGGATGACCGAAAGTGTGAGGGAGACAAAGATACAAGAGCAGAAGCTTACGGAAGCAGAAGCGAAAATGTCGGGAATAGAAGGTGCGCGAGCTGATATTTTAGCTAAATACGGCAAAGGAACGAAAATAATGAGCCAAAAAATTTTGCATGAGAAGAGAGAGAATGGTAAAGTTTATATGAAAGTGCTTTTTGAAGTGGAGCAGGATATTGCGGAAGAACTTCCGTTAGTTCATAACCAAGGAGAATGAGGCTATTTGGCAGAACAACAACGCAGCATACAAATTGCATTGAACAATGCGGGAGAAGGACAGGCGTTATTTGGCCCGCAGGATTCCTTTTTAAAATTAATCGAAGCCGCTATTCCAGCAAAAATAGCATCTCGTGAGGCAGAAGTTAATGTTTTTGGTAATGCTCACGAGGTGGAAGTGCTCGAACAATTGTTCGATGTATTACTCCAGTTAATTCGCAATGGGTATATACTGACCGAAAGGGACGTCCATTATGCGATTGAATTGGCAAAAGATTTGCGCGCTGATCAGCTGCTCGATTTGTTCAAGGGTGAAATTACGACGACGTTCCGGGGGAAACCGATTCGCGTCAAAACGATTGGACAAAAGCACTATGTAACCACGATTAAGAAACGCGATATTGTATTTGGAATTGGCCCGGCGGGTACGGGTAAAACCTATCTGGCTGTAGTGCTGGCTGTAGCTGCCCTGAAGGAAGGTTCAGTCAAGCGCATTGTACTGACTCGTCCTGCGGTCGAAGCAGGGGAGAATTTAGGTTTTTTACCAGGGGATTTGCAGGAAAAGGTTGATCCGTATTTACGCCCATTGTATGATGCCCTATACGATGTGATGGGCCCAGAGCAGACTGCAAAGGCACTGGAGCGCGGGTTAATAGAAATTGCTCCTTTGGCTTATATGCGGGGACGTACGCTGGATGATTCATTTATTATTTTGGACGAAGCGCAAAACACCACACCCGAGCAAATGAAAATGTTTTTGACTCGACTTGGTTTCGGCTCCAAAATGGTCATTACTGGCGATGTTACGCAAATTGATTTGCCTCGTGGCAAAAAATCCGGTCTGATTGAAGCGAATGCGATTTTACAAGGGATTGAAGAAATAGGCTTTGTCCAGTTTGCAGAAGAGGATGTTGTCCGTCATTCCCTAGTTCAAAAAATCATTGTTGCTTATGACCGTATTGCCGAAAATCATGGATAGCCATTCAATCACGAGTATGGTGTGTACGATCAGAAAAAGTATAAAATGAGCAGTGTAGCTGCCTTGAAAAAGATGATGGAGAGGGATTGTTTTAGATGACCTCGAAGGAATTATCTAAAGGGAAAACGTTCCAGCATAGAATGAATGGATGGAAGTATAGCGTGGCGACACGCTATCTTCTGTTTTTATTTTTGGTGGTTCTTTTTTATGTAGGCTTTGCGTCCAAGCTGCTTCCCGAGCGTTATGACATTCGGGTAAATCAACCGAGTGAAAAGGAAATTGTCGCCCCGATGCAGCTTCCTAACAGTAAGGCGACCTTGAAGGCTCAAGAGGAATCAGCTGAACGTGTGCAGCCCATGTATACCATTGTGCCAGTTCGCAACGATAACCTGATTACTGGTATTTTGGATCGAATTGAACGGCTCAATCAGGATGATCAGGTTTCCAGAGCAGATAAGATTTCGATTTATAAGGATGAGATTCCGCAACGTGCACGGGAATTTGTGCAAAATTTTGTGAATAACAGCCGTAATGCGGATGCCTACCCAGATAAGTTGCTGGATGAAGTGCTGGAAAAAACGAAAGAGCAAACGTACCGAATTCCAGAGGAGACATTCATTAAAATTCCGCGCCTTACATCTGAGGATATTGCTGAAATGCGGCCTGTCGCCCGTGAGATTGTGACAGGGTTGATGAATGATCAAATTACGGATGCCCAGACAGCCCGAGCGAAGGTAGCGGAGCGGGTTAGTACAAGCTCGCTTACTAAGCGTACTTCACGGGAGGTTGTTCAGGAACTTGCAAGGCTTGTGATTACCGCCAACAAGTTTTATGATGATACAGCTACGAAGGACGCCAAGGTACAGGCTCGTGAAGATACACCGACAGTTTACATTAAACAGGGTGAAGTACTCGTCAAGAAGGGTGAGATTATTACCCAGGAAATCTACACACTGCTTGATGAAAATGAATTGCTCAAGGATAAAATCAATTATTGGCCACAATTTGGACTACTGATGTTGTCTATGATGCTGGCATTGGGCCTGTTTATGTATATTCGTCAATTCCAATCACGAACACGAAACTTCAAGTATAATAATGCGCAGTTGCTCATGCTAGTATTAATCTTTGTGATTACAGTGGGAGCAATGATGTTAATTTCCATACTGCAGAACAGTGAACGTTCCTATCTCGGCTATCTGGCGCCTATCGCGCTTGGAGCTATGCTCGTAACGCTGTTGCTTGATATGTCGTTGGCTTTCGTATGTGCCGTTATATTCAGTATATTGGCAAGTGTTATTTTGAATGTCCGTCAGGGACAAATTTTTGACTTTAATTTTGGGTTTTTTGCTCTTGTGGTCTGTCTGGCAGCGATTTTCTCTACCCATCGAGCCAGCCAGCGTTCAACACTGTTCAAAGGGGCGATCATGGTATGCCTGTTCGGGGCCCTGTCTGTTTTTTCTCTGGCACTGATTGACCAAGGGAATTGGACTCAAACGACGACGCTCTATGGGGTAGCTTTTGCTTTTGCAGGCGGTCTGATAACAGCAATACTTGTTATTGGGTTAATGCCATTTTTTGAGTCTACCTTTGGTATCTTGTCGGCACTGAAGCTTGTTGAGCTGTCGAATCCCAACCATCCCTTGCTCCGCAAGCTGCTTACGGAGACGCCGGGAACGTATCATCATAGTGTAATGGTGGGCAATTTGTCAGAGGCCGCAGCGGAGGCTATAGGAGCAAACGGCTTGTTGTGCCGGGTTGGTTCGTATTATCATGATATTGGTAAAACCAAGAGGCCTTCGTACTTCATTGAAAATCAAAATGGGTTGGAAAATCCACATGATACAATAGAGCCCAAGCTGAGCAAATCCATCATTATCGCCCATGCTCGTGACGGGGTGGAAATGCAATTGGATTACAAGCTACCCAAGCCAATTCGCGATATTGCCGAGCAGCACCACGGAACGACATTCTTACACTATTTTTATCACAAGGCGTTGCGTGAGGCTGAAGAGCGGGGGGTGGAGCCTGACTTCACGGAGGATGATTTTCGTTATCCGGGACCGAAGGCTCAATCTAAAGAGTCGGCTGTGGTGGGAATTGCTGATAGCGTGGAGGCAGCAGTTCGTTCCTTGCGGAAGCCGACGGTGGAACAGGTAGAATCCATGATTGAGAAAATTATTAAGAGCCGTCTTGATGATCACCAATTTAACGACTGCGAGCTGACCATGCGGGAGCTTGATATCGTGGCTCAAACCCTCAAGGAAACAGTAATGGGGATTTTCCATTCCCGTATTGAGTATCCAGAGGAAAGGCCCAAGTCTGAAAACGGAAAAGCTTAATATAACTTGTGCATGAAGCACGGTTAGAGCACTAGAATTAAAAGGAGCGGTTGGCATGGGCCTTCAATTAGCTTGGAATAATGAACAAAACGATATGGTAATTAACGAATCCTTGATTACGCTGCTGAACACCTTATTAGAGGGGGCGGGCAAAGTGGAAGGAGTCACAGACGGTGAGGTAGCCCTTACCTTCGTTAATGATGAGCAAATTCATGAGTTGAACAGGGACTATCGGGGAATTGATCGTCCCACCGACGTGTTGTCTTTTGCTATGAAGGAGACACTGGATGAAGAGCTTGAAATTATTTACGAACCGAATGAAGAAAATTCATTGAATGATGTACCGGATGTTCTGGGGGATATTATAATCTCTGTACAGACAGCGCAAGCTCAGAGTGAAGAATACGGACATTCGATTGAGCGTGAAATCGGTTTTTTGTTTGTTCACGGCTTTCTGCATCTGTTAGGCTATGATCATCAGGATGATGTGAGTGAAGCTGAAATGATGGGCAAACAGGAAGCTGTACTGGCTCAAGCGGGGTTGACAAGGTAATGAGACGTCAGCCTTGGAGAATGACCTTTCGCTATGCGGCAGAAGGCGTGATGTATGCTCTGCGTACGCAAGTAAATATGCGGATACATGTGGCCGTGGCGCTCCTTGTCATTGTAGCAGGCTTAACTCTGCACATCTCCCGGCTCGACTGGTTATTCGTCTGCGTGGCTATCGCTATAGTCATTGTAGCCGAACTGTTCAACACCGCTGTTGAAGCAGCGGTGGATCTCATCTCACCTGATATTCATCCGCTGGCCAAAGCGGCTAAAGACACCGCCGCCGGAGCCGTGCTCCTGGCAGCGGTTTTTGCTGTAATTATTGGTATATTTGTGTTTTATAGGCCTATGTTAACGTTAGTTAGTTCGCTGTTTTAATGGAAAAACCAAAATAAAATAGGTGCTTAATCGCGCTGGAGGAAATGAAATGGCTAAGAAACACTTTAAATCAGGCTTTGTCGCAATTGTTGGCAGACCCAATGTCGGAAAATCAACACTGATGAACCACGTCATTGGACAGAAGATCGCCATTATGTCAGACAAGCCACAAACTACACGCAACAAAATTCACGGCGTATTTACTACAGAGGACACACAAATTGTATTTTTGGATACACCCGGGATTCATAAGCGCCAGTCAAAATTAGGCGATTACATGAATCAGACTGCTTTTAATACGTTGGGTGAAGTAGAAGCGGTACTTTTTCTTATTGACGCTGCTGAGGGTCTAGGCGGTGGCGACCGTTTTATTGCGGAACAGCTTAAACAAGTAAAAACGCCAGTTATCTTGGTGCTGAATAAAATTGATCGCATTGAGCCGGAAGCGTTGTTGCCCCTGATTGAGCAGTATCGCAAGTTATACGACTTTGCAGAAATCATACCGATCTCGGCCAAAATGGGCAACAATGTAAACACCCTGCTGGAGCAGGTGCAAAAATACTTGCCAGAAGGTCCGCAATATTATCCGGATGATCAAATTACCGACCATCCAGAACAGTTTGTCATTTCCGAACTGGTTCGGGAAAAAATTCTGCATATGACACGTGAGGAAGTACCCCATTCTATTGCGGTTATGATTGAAGACATGAAAGTGCAGGATAATGGGGTAGTGCATATTATGGCTGTTATTTTTGTAGAGCGTGACTCCCAGAAGGGGATCATTATCGGCAAACAGGGAGCCATGCTCAAAGAAGTGGGCAAACAGGCACGCCAGGATATCCAAAACCTGCTAGGCTCCAAGATTTTCCTGGAACTTTGGGTTAAGGTCAAAAAAGACTGGCGCAACCAGGAACGCGTCCTTCGTGACCTTGGCTTCCATCGCGACGCTTAAAAATAGAACTCGATTCTAGGTCACTTTAGTTCAAGGTTTATTGAGGCTAAAAAAATTGATATTAAATAAATATGTATAGTTGTAGTAAGCACCATAAAAAAAGCCGTCCCGATCTCTTGGCTGAGATAGTAATAGTCTCCTGATCATTTAAAGCGCCGCGTATGTGCGGCGCTTAACTTCTTGCTCTTTTTATCCTTTTCTTCCAGCGATGAAATAGGTGTGTTTTAAAAAGGCCTTGTATGCACGATGTAGCGGAGCGAAGGATTTGAATCTGAAGAAGCGATAGCGTTCGCCTTTACCCCCGAATTTAACCCTTATGTATGTTTTACATTCAAATAAATTCGGGGGTAACAGCGATCGTAAGATCAAATCATTTGCGAAGCGGCATTCCAATCTACATATAGCAGCCTTTTTTAAAGCAATCCATTTATTTCATCGCATACTTCTCCCCTCTTCGCATCATCCTATTTTTGAGATGCAAACGTCATTTCCGAAGAAAGGATGAATACGATTGCGAGATTTTTCGTGGAAGTATTTTGCGATGACTGGAGATGTCGGTGCGTATCTGTTATATCGGGAGAGCGCCGTGACAAGGGAGCAAGACACGGATGAGGGAGAGTCGGACGAGCATGAAGAAGCCCGTGAATAGTACAAGCCACTGGCTTCTTCGCGAATGTTTGGGGGAAGAGGCATGCTTTACAGGGTGGAAGGAATCGTCATCCGCAGCATGGATTACGGTGAGGGGAACAAAATTATTACGCTTTGCACCGAAAGCGGAGGCAAAGCAGGCGTGCTGGTCAGAGGTGCAAAAAAGTCCAAAAGCCGTCACGCTGCTTTAACGCAGCCGTTTACGTACGGTGAATTCGTTTTTTTTCGAAACACAGGCTTAGGCACGTTGAATGCCGGTGAAATTATCCAATCCCACCATACATTACGCGAGGATATTACTAAAGCTGCTTACGCTTCTTATGCTTGTGAATTACTCGATCGGGTGTTACAGGATGAGGAAACAGGCGCGTTCTGGTTTAAGCAGCTTAAAGCATGTTTGGAGGCGCTGGAGAGTGGCAAAGATCCGCTGATCGTCATGAGTATTTATGAATTTAAAATATTGCAGGCGGCCGGATATGCTCCTCAGCTTGATGCATGTATTTCAAGTGGTCAACAATGTGCTGATGAAGATATGTTTGTCAGTCCGAGGCTGGGCGGAGTTTTGTGTCGGAGCTGCAAGCATTATGATCCAGCTGCATTGAGCGTGACTCCACGTACATTGAAGTTGCTGCGCTTGTTCGCCAGAATGGATTTGAATCGGCTCGGCAACATTGACGTAAAGGACTCCACAAAGCTGGAGATCAAACATGTCATGCGTCAGTTCATGGATATGCAGTTGGAGGTCAAGCTGAAATCCCGCAATTTCTTGGATCAGCTTGACAAGTACGATATGTGAAACGCCCTATTGTCTTGACTGTATTGCTGAAAACGTGTAATATCCTACTATATATCTCCTTCGGGAGCAGATGCATTGAACGAGAAAGTAGCGGGATGTATTCTCTGTAATTAGCGAGTTGGGGACGGTGTAAGCCCAGTGGGAATTCTTCGTGAACAAGGCACTCGGGAGCGTCTGAATGGACACGGAAAAGAGGATTACGATCTGATTGGTGATGTAGGATCGCAATCAAGTAGGGTGGAACCGCGGGAGTCAGCTCTCGTCCCTACGTCTGTACAGGCGTAGAGGCGGGGGCTTTTTGCTGTCTCTAGCAAGGCTTTTGGGATAAAATAGCCCTGTACATACGAGCATAATGAGAAGAAATCACCAACATTTGAGGGAATTGGAAAGGGAGTGTGTACCAATGAATTTTCAGCAGATGATTTTAACGCTGCAACAATTTTGGGCTGAACACAACTGTATTATTGTACAGCCGTATGACACGGAAAAAGGGGCAGGCACGATGAACCCGATGACGTATTTACGTTCGATCGGACCTGAGCCGTGGAACGTAGCTTATGTTGAGCCTTCTCGTCGTCCGTCAGACGGACGTTATGGTGAGAACCCGAATCGCCTGTATCAGCATCATCAGTTTCAAGTAGTTTTGAAGCCTTCACCAGATAACATTCAGGAATTGTATTTGGAGAGTTTGAGCCGTTTGGGCATTAACCCTCTGGAGCATGATATTCGTTTCGTTGAAGATAACTGGGAAGCACCAACGCTGGGAGCGTGGGGCTTAGGTTGGGAAGTATGGCTGGACGGTATGGAAATTACCCAATTCACCTATTTCCAGCAAGTGGGCGGTATTGATGCCAGTCCGGTTGCGGTAGAAATCACGTACGGTATGGAGCGGCTTGCTTCCTACATCCAGGACAAGGAGAATGTGTTCGATTTGGAGTGGGTCAATGGAATCACGTACGGTGATGTCTTCCACCAGCCTGAATTTGAGCATTCTAAGTATACGTTCGAAGTATCTGACGTCAAAATGCTCTTTACTCTTTTTAATATGTACGAAGAAGAGGCAAATAAAGCGATGGCGCAGCATCTTGTATTTCCAGCCTATGATTATGTGCTGAAATGTTCTCATGCGTTCAACTTGCTGGACGCTCGCGGAGCGATCAGTGTGACGGAACGGACGGGGTTTATTATACGAGTGCGTAATTTGGCGCGTCAGGTGGCTGCGACCTATCTGGAGGAGCGCGAGAAGCTGGGCTTCCCGCTGTTGAAGAAAGGAGGTGCGGCAAATGTCTAAGGATTTATTGTTTGAGATCGGGTTGGAAGAAGTCCCTGCACGTTTTATCCCGAATGCAATTCAGCAGTTGAAGCAGCGTATGACGGCGTGGCTTGACAGTTCGCGTATTGCTTATGGTGCTGTAGAGGCTTATGCTACACCTCGCCGTTTGGCGGTAGTTGTCAAGGAAGTAGCGGAGAAGCAAGAAGATATTAACGAAGAAGTTAAAGGTCCTTCCCGCAAAATCGCACTCGACGAAGCTGGTAACTGGAGCAAGGCCGCACTGGGCTTTGCTCGCAGCCAAGGTGTTGATCCTGAACAGTTCACGTTCAAGGAGCTTGGAGGCGTGGAATATATTTACGCAACTAAGAGCAGCATAGGTGTACCAACAGCGGATGTACTGTCCGAAGGTTTATTGCACATTTTACATGCCATGACATTCCCTAAATTCATGCGCTGGGCAAGTTATGACTTTAAATTTGTTCGTCCGATCCGCTGGTTGATTGCCTTGTTTGGTAGCGATATTGTTAATTTGGAGATTGCCGGCGTGCAGTCAGGAAATGTGACAAGAGGGCATCGTTTCTTGGGACAGGATGCCGTAGTAGGAAGTCCAGTTGACTATGTTGAAGTGCTTCGCAAGCAGCATGTCATTGTGGACATTGAGGAACGTCAATCGCTTATTGTGAAGCAGATTGAAGCGCTGGCTGCCGAAAAAGATTGGACGATTGCGGTCAAGGATGATTTGCTGGAAGAAGTGCTGTATTTGGTGGAAACCCCAACAGTACTGTTCGGAGGTTTTGATCCTGCGTTCCTGAACATTCCGAAGGATGTACTCATTACTTCCATGCGTGAACATCAACGCTATTTCCCAGTGCTGGATCGCACAGGAGAGCTATTGCCATACTTTGTTACGGTACGTAACGGAGGAAGTCAATCACTGGAAGTCATTGCTAAAGGGAATGAAAAAGTATTGCGTGCGCGGCTTTCTGATGCCAAATTCTTTTATGAGGAAGATCAGAAGCTGGAAATTAAGGATGCACTCTCCAAATTGGAAAGTATCGTTTTCCACGAAGAGCTGGGAACGGTTGGAGACAAAGTGCGCCGGATTCGCCGTATTGCTGATGCTCTGGCAGAGAAGCTTCGCGTTTCTCCAGATACACAGGAGTCGGTTAGTCGAGCAGCGGATATTTGTAAATTTGACCTGGTAACACAAATGGTATATGAGTTCCCGGAACTGCAAGGTGTAATGGGTGAGGATTATGCTCGTAAGGCTGGAGAGAAGGAAGAAGTGGCAAGAGCGGTGTTTGAGCATTACCAGCCTCGTTATGCAGGAGAAACGGTTCCTTCAACGAATGCTGGAGCGATTGTAAGTATCGCAGACAAGATAGATACCATTACAGGCTGTTTCTCTATCGGTATTATTCCAACAGGTTCACAGGACCCTTACGCGCTTCGTCGCCAGGCAGCAGGTATTGTGCAGATATTGTTGGATCGTAAGCTTTCGGCTACGTTGTCTGATGTGTTCAATATCGCGCTTGAGGTGCACGGCAACCTTGGAAATATGAAACGTTCCGCGGATGAAATACGTAAAGAATTACATGAGTTTTTCGGATTACGCGTGAAGAAGCTATTGTCTGAGACACTTCGTTATGACGTTGTGGATGCTGTACTTGCAGCTGGATATGACGACGTCGCTTCCGTTGTTAACCGCGGAACTGCGTTAATGACTGCCGTACAAACAGGTGAGGTATTCAAAGCAACAGTTGAATCCTTTAATCGTGTAGGTAATTTGGCTGCTAAAGCAGTTCATAAGTCAGTTAATACGAGTGAGTTTACGGAGCAAGGCGAAAAAACGCTTTACGAAGCATGGTATAGCGCTTATGAATCTTATAGCGTAGCTTTACAGGAAGGTGATGCGACACGGGCGTTAGCGCTTGCTTCATCCATTACCCCTGCGGTGACGGCGTTCTTTGATTCCGTTATGGTTATGGCTGAGGATGATGCTGTTCGTAATAATCGTTTGGCATTGCTGGCTGTTATTGACTCAGAACTGAAGCGTTTTGCCGATTTTTCCAAGCTTGTAGTTTAAACGTCAGTTGTGGTAGTATGAACAACTTGAAAAAATGGGTATAAATATACGGAACGGTGTAAGAGTAATCTTGCAGCCGTTCCGTATTTTACTCGAATGCGGATGGAGATGGGGGATGCTCATGGAGGGAACCGGAACTTTACTGGATGTGCGGATCGTTGTTGACGGTGACGCTTGTCCTGTTAAAAGTGAAATTGCGGAGATAGCTTCCCGTTTTCATATTGAGGTTATTATGGTATCTTCATATGATCATCTCATTCAGGGCAGCAAAGGCGTAAGCATCGTTAAAGTAGACCGAAGCGACCAAAGTGCCGATCTCTATATTGCCAATCATATCCGCCGCGGCGATATTGTAACCACCAATGATTATGGTCTTGCTGCACTTGCCTTGGCAAAAGGTTGTGAAGTGATGTCTTTTCGCGGAGCTATGTATCGAAACGATTCGATAGATTTCATGCTTGACCGACGCCATACTTCTGCCAAAGAACGGAAAAAAGGACGTTATGGAAAAGGTCCTAAACCGTTTACATTAGAGGATCGTGAAGTTTTTCAACATAAACTGACAAAACTTTTACTTCGCTTGCAGGAGAATGAGTAACGGTATCGAATTATATTTACGTGCTAAAGAGATGTAGGTGGTTAATATGAGTGCCGGACAAGGTAACATACCGGACGATATCATTGAGTCGGTTTTACAACATCATGATATTGTAGATACGGTAAGCAAGTACGTGCATTTGACCAAGCAGGGGAAGTATATGAAAGGCCTCTGTCCTTTTCATTCCGAAAAAACCCCTTCATTCACCGTGACACCGGATCGTCAGATTTTTTACTGCTACGGCTGCGGCGCGGGAGGCAATGCCATCAAATTTATGATGGAAATCGAAGGACTATCCTTTCCCGAAGCTGTCAGGACAATGGCAGAAGAAAGTCATATCCCGCTCGGCGAATGGCAGGGACGTGATTCATCGCATCAGCATCCTGAGTTGGACAGGCTGTTGCAAGCGTATGAGTTAACTTCTAAGATGTACCATTTTTTGCTTAAAAATACGGAGCACGGCAAACCAGCGATGGAATACTTGCGTTCACGGGGATTCAGTGACAAGATCATTGATCAATTTCAAATTGGCTATGCACCCAACCGATGGGATACGATCGTTCAGTTTCTGGAGAAGCGTTCTTTTGATCCCGTGGAGATGGAAAAGGGAGGGCTTATTTCTCCCCGGCATGAGGGTGATGGATATGTGGATCGATTCAGAGATCGCATCATGTTTCCCATTTGGAATCGCAACGGAAAAGTTATTGCCTTTGCAGGCCGTATACTTGGTGAGGGACAGCCGAAGTATTTGAATTCACCGGAGACCAAGCTATTCAACAAGAGCCGAACGCTGTACAATCTTCATCATGCTAAAACCTCAATTCGCAAGCTCCGCCAGAGTGTTCTTTTTGAAGGCTACGGTGATGTCATCTCGGCATGGGAAGCTGGCGTACAAAATGGGGTGGCCGCCATGGGCACTGCTCTAACGGAGCACCATGCTACGATGTTAAAAGGACTGTGCGACGAGGTCATTATTTGTTATGATGGTGACCGGGCAGGACAAGCTGCTGCGCTTAAAAATTTTCCGCTGTTGGAAAATGCGGGGCTTCACGTGAAAGTAGCGCTGGTCAGTGACGGTATGGACCCGGATGATTTTATCCGGCAATACGGCGGCGAACGATTCCAGCGCCAAATTATCGAAAGTGCTGTTTCAACGGTGAAATTTAAGCTTATATATCTGAAAAAAAACCATATACTGCAAGAGGAAGAAGGAAGAATCGCGTATTCCCGCGAAGCATTAAATGTCATTGCACCTCTGTCATCCCCGACCGAGCGGGAAGTGTATCTGCGCGAAGTATCAGCCGAAGTCAAGGTGGATTTTGAAACCTTGAAGCAAGAATGCAATTTACTCCGTCAATCCCTGCAAAAAAAACAGAACTTTGGGGATAATAACGAAAATGGGTGGAATAATGGTAGGCATAAAAAAGGGCAGGTCTCCACACCTAATCTGTTGCCGGCTTACCATGTGGCTGAGCGCAGGCTGCTTCACTGGATGATGCAGGATTTAGAAGCTGCAGAGTATGTAGAAAAGCATCTGGGCGACGCCTTTAATATTGAGGATCATGCAGCAATTGCTGCTTATCTATATGCCTATTACGCGCAAGGGAAGTTACCGGATACAAGCCGTTTTATTTCATCTTTGCAAGACGACCGGCTGGAGAAGAACGTAAGTTCGATCATGATGATGGATGCTCCAGGCGTATGGGCACCGCACATTTTGGATGATTATATTCATCAGGTGCGAAAATTTCCATTGCAGGAGCAACTGGATTTGAAAAGGGAAGAAATGAGAGCCGCTGAGCGCTTGGGTGACTTTTTGCGCGCAGCACAAATTGCAAGTGAGATTATAGCCCTAGAGAGACAATGAACACACAGAGGTCGGATGTTTCTAGGGAGGAGGGAGTCGAAAGATGGCGAATGATCAGCATACTGAACTGGAGACGGAACTAACACTGGATCAGGTCAAAGATCAACTGATTGAGTTGGGTAAAAAAAGTTCTTCTCTGAACTACAAAGATATCATGGAAAAACTGTCGCCGTTTGATCAGGACCCCGAGCAAATGGATGAGTTTTATGAGCAACTGGGTGACTTGGGGATTGAGGTTGTGAATGACAACGACGAAGAAGTTACCAGATTGCGTCAAAATGACGACCCGGAAAACAATGATGGGGATGATTTTAATTTCGATGACGATCTGAGCCTGCCTCCCGGTATTAAAATTAATGACCCGGTCCGGATGTACTTGAAGGAAATCGGTCGTGTACCGTTGCTTTCTGCTGATGATGAGGTGGAGCTTGCCAAACGGATCAATAACGGCGATGAAGAAGCCAAGCGTCGGTTGGCAGAAGCGAACTTGCGTCTGGTTGTAAGTATTGCCAAACGTTATGTTGGTCGCGGAATGCTTTTCCTGGATCTGATTCAGGAAGGTAATATGGGTTTGATTAAGGCAGTAGAAAAATTTGATTACGAAAAAGGCTTTAAATTCAGTACGTATGCAACCTGGTGGATTCGTCAGGCCATTACGCGCGCAATAGCCGATCAGGCGAGAACGATCCGTATTCCGGTGCACATGGTGGAAACGATCAACAAGCTAATTCGCGTATCGCGTCAACTGTTGCAAGAGCTGGGGCGCGAACCTACGCCGGAGGAAGTGGCTGCCGAGATGGAGCTGAGCGTGGAAAAAGTACGGGAAATTATGAAAATTGCCCAAGAACCGGTTTCATTGGAAACACCAATTGGTGAAGAGGATGACTCACATCTGGGGGATTTCATTGAGGATCAAGAAGCATTGGCGCCTGCAGATGCGGCTGCCTATGAACTTCTGAAGGAACAGCTCGAGGATGTACTGGATACGTTAACCGAACGGGAAGAGAATGTTTTGCGTCTCCGCTTTGGTTTGGACGACGGAAGAACCAGAACCCTTGAAGAAGTGGGTAAAGTGTTCGGTGTTACACGTGAACGTATTCGTCAGATTGAGGCCAAAGCGCTGCGTAAGTTGCGCCATCCAAGCCGCAGTAAGCGACTGAAGGATTTCCTCGAATAGAAGCGTAACATTGCGGACCTTCTGCGGCTTGAAGCGCGCAGGAGGTCTTTTTTTATCTCACGGCAGCCTTGGTGGAGGGGAAGAAGCTTGGACCAGGAGAAAAAACGGGCAATACTGTTACATGAAATTGAGCATTGGCGGCGAAGTCGGCTGCTCCCTGAGCAATATTGCGATTTTTTGTCTAACCTGTATCGGGAGGACGAAGATCCGTCGCAGAGCCAGAACCGTAACAACACCGGGCTGCTTACATATCTTAGACACGGGCATGGGATCGCTTGGCTTCTTGGTTTTGTCATTATTTCCTGCATTTGTTTGATCGGTTTTTATTTTACCGCTTTTCCGTTGGCAATGCAAATATTCTCGGCAAGTGCAGTTACTGCGATTTGCTATGGAGTGGCCGCATTTTGGCGGTCTTCCGAAAAGAGTATGAGTGCGATGTTGAGCACTTTAGGCAGTGCGATAATGCTGGGTTCGGGTGTATGGATCATTCAGCTCCATCAAGGTGAAGCTAAGGTTTGGTTTCTTTTGCTCGTAGGCCTATGCGGTGTGGTATGGTGTCTTGTGGGTTTAACTTTGCGAATCAGCTTACTTCATTACTGTGGTCTTGCTGGACTGCTTTTAGTGTACGCGGTCCTTATAGGCCGCTACTGGCCTACAGCAACTTTAGTGATGCTTGAGGCATTTTGGATTTTGCACGCAGTATTGTTGATCTGGCTAAGCTGGTGGGTACATCACCGCTTTCCGCGTCTCGCTTTGGTTTATTTCGCTATAGGCATGACACTAGCATTCATGGCTGAAGCAGACACGATTATCCTGCGCCATCAAGCGGCGGATGATGTGGTGTTTTACAGCATACTGAAGTTGGCATTTGTTGTAGGAATTTTATTTTGGACTCGAAAAAAATGGATTACGTGGGTGACGTCATGAAACTTTCTCAACGATTACAATATATTATGGAACAAATTCCTGCCGGGAGCAGACTTGCGGATATTGGCTCGGATCATGGACTACTCCCTGTGGCTGCAGTGCGTAGTGGCAGAGTACCGCAAGCCGTGGCGGGTGAGGTCAACGATGGTCCGTTGCGTGCGGCTCAAAAGCAGGTGGCCGAAGCAGGTCTTACTGATCGCATTGCGGTTAGAAAAGGAGATGGCTTGGCTGTAATTAAGGCCAATGAGGTTGATGTTATTACGATAGCCGGCATGGGTGGTGCCTTGATCGCCTCCATTTTAGAGCAAGGGAAAGACAAGCTTGTTTCAGTGAAACAACTTGTTCTACAGCCTAACGTAGGCGAGGATATCTTACGCCGTTGGCTCATCGAACATCAATGGGTACTTACAAGTGAACATATTATGGAAGAAGACGGGAAAATATATGAGATTCTGACGGCCGTACCTGATTCGGTAAGCCCACTGAAACAGGATGAGCTGTATCAACCATGGAAACTTCCCAATAGTCCGCTGGTACTGACACAGGATTTGTTAATGCAACTCGGACCGCTATTGGTCAAAGCACCGAATAAAATCTTTTTTTATAAATGGAAATTGGAGATTCGCAAGCTTGAGGATGTGCTGGCACAAGTGGCACGATCAGATCAGGAGTCCGCACAGCATAAGCGGGAGCAATTGCGCAAGCAAATTGAACAGCTAGAGGAGGTACTTGCATGTTTGCCAAAGGACAGACAGTAATTAGCTATATGGAGCAGCTGGCTCCGAAATACTTGGCAGTTCCGGACGATAGAATCGGGCTTCAGCTGGGTAGTCTGCAAAAGGAAATCAAAAACATATTAGTAGCCCTGGATGTTAATGATGAGGTTGTCGAAGAGGCAATCCGCATAAAAGCTGACCTCATTATTGCGCATCATGCGATTATATTCCGCCCACTTAAAGCTTTGAATACGGATCAGCCTGCTGGCAGATTGTATGAAAAGCTGATCAAGAATGATATTGCTGTCTACATCAGTCATACGAATCTGGATACGGCTGAGGACGGCATGAATGACTGGATGGCGGAAGCTCTGGGTATTCAAAGTGAAGGTACGCTGGAGGATGTTCACACCGAGCAATTATTCAAGCTTGTCGTTTTCGTACCCAAAACACATCATCAACGGGTACTGGATGCCGTATTGGGGGCGGGAGCTGGACATATCGGCAACTACAGCCATTGCAGCTTTAACATTGATGGCTACGGAACTTTTGTACCGGGTGAAGGCACACAGCCGTTTTTGGGTGAGCAGGGTAAAATGGAACGTAGTGAAGAGGTTCGTATTGAGACCATTTTACCGCAGGGTGTACGCAATAAAGTTGTTCAAGCGATGCTGAAGGCTCATCCTTATGAAGAGGTGGCTTATGACCTGTACCATATGGATTTGCAAGGCCGTAGCTTTGGTTTGGGGCGGGTCGGCAAGCTCAAGGAAACCTGCACGTTACGGGAGTTTGTCGATGTTGTAAAAAACGGTCTCAACGTCGAGCATGTACGTGTGGTGGGCGACTTAGATCGTACGATCAAAAAGGCAGCCGTGCTTGGGGGCTCTGGCAGCCGTTATGTGAACAAGTCGCTCTTTAAGGGAGCTGACGTATTAGTCACGGGGGATATTGACTATCACACGGCTCAGGATGCCCTTATGGCGGGGATTGCTATTATTGACCCTGGACATAACGCTGAAAAGATTATGAAGCCTAAAACCGCAGAATGGATGCGCAAACGCTTGGCAGAAGGTCGTTATTCAACGGAAGTACATGTATCTCAGGTAGAAACCGAGCCTTTTCAATTTTTGTAAAATCTCAACATCTATGAGAACATGAAGATGCTCTATTATTTTTTTTCGTAGGGAGAGGTTCTATGCGGACGCTGATAGCTGATTCTGCAATTCATGCCTATCCAGGCATGGTCGCTGTTGTTACTTCCCGCTATGAGGGGGAAAATAATGTAATGGCCTCAGGCTGGCATACCTATATCGGATCATCACCGGGCATGTATGGCATTTCACTGAGGAAGGAAACATATTCTCACGGTCTGATCGAGAAAAGCGGAGGCTTTGGTATTCAGTTTCTGCCTGCACACAGATCGGAATGGATTCAGGCTGTAGGTACCTTTAGTGGTAAAGATGTAGATAAGTTTCAGCAGTTTGGCATTGCATATGAGGATGGAATTTCAGTCAATGTGCCTATATTGCTGGAGGCTTATCTTGCTTATGAGTGTAAAGTCGTGGATATTCATACCTATGGAGATCATGATTGGATCGTCGGTGAAATACAGAAGACCTACCGAGATGATGAACTGTTCCTAGATGAGGACGTTCCTAATTTTAGTAAGCTTTCTATCCCGCTATACGTGGGAAGGTCTGCTTATTATGTGGCGGATGATTCATTGCAGAGAAAGGTGCATCCGTTTTATTTGAGCAAGTAAACAGAGATCTATACGTTTTACAATATTTTCAGGGTTGTATCATGCGCGCGTTCCCTGTATACTATGTAATGTTGTTCGGAAAGTTTGACAGACAATCGCTGGTGGCGTGAGCCACGAGAGGAAAGTCCGGGCTCCATAGGGCAGGATGCTGGATAACGTCCAGTCAGCGCGAGTTGAAGGATAGTGCCACAGAAATGGACCGCCGATGGCCGCTTGCGGCACAGGCAAGGATGGAACCGAGGTGTAAGAGACCCCGAGGAACGCTGGTGACTTCGTTCCTGGTAAACCCCATCTGGAGCAAGACCTAATGGGACACAGCTTCTTCGCGAAGCAGCCTTAGCCCGAGGCGTGTCTAGGTTGGTCGCTGGAGCTGGATAGCAATGTTCGGCCTAGATAGATGATTGTCGCTTGTAGTGGGAGGGTAGTTCCCGTCTGTACCACGAATAGCACAGAACCCGGCTTACGGAAAACTTTCCCCACTGCAACACCTTAAAATGTATAAATTTAACTTTTGTAAATGACCTGTTTGCATGAAAGCTTTTAATCCAAATGTATTTATTGAATTAAAAAGGGTGTGTCATATTCCAACGGGAATCATGGCACACCCTTTTTAACATACCGTATTTACGCAGAAATAGTGCCTTCTTAGAATGAAGCCCCCAGCATAATTGATATGATCCCCTCATAGTAGACAGAAAAGAGCAAGCCGACTAATCTGTCTATTATGGAGGGGATTTTTCTATGGGAGTAATAAGAAAAACTTACGATGTGAGCTTCAAGAAAAAGACAGTGGATCTGTACCTCAACAAGGGAATTGGATATAAAAACGTGGCACGAGAAATGGAGATTGACGCTTCGCTGGTTCGCCGATGGGTGAGACACTTCAAAGCCGAGGGAATGAAAGGTCTAGAGGAAAAACGAGGCAAAGCAAAAGGGCCTGGCATCGGCAGACCTCGAACACGCCCCGAAGATCCGGAGGTCAAGCTGAAACGCCTTGAAGCAGAAAATGAAATGCTAAAAAAGCTCTTGCAGATGTGAAAGGAGGAATGGAGGCTGTACCCAAGAGTAAAAAGTTTGCGGTGATCCAAGAATTGCTTAGTAAGGGACATAGCATCGTACTACTATGTGAACTGGCCGGAGTATCCAAAAGCGGCTTTTATAAATGGATAAAGCGAAAGATGTTCGTTTCACAAAAACAGCGGGAAGATGAAACCATGAAGCTAAAAATCATGGCTTGTTACGAGAAATTGAAAGGAATATACGGCTACCGCAGGGTGAAGGTTTGGTTGAATCGAATCTATGGCATACATATAAATCATAAGCGTGTACGGAGACTTATGGGTGAACTAGGAATCAAGGCGATCATTCGTAGGAAGAGACCTTACTACGGCAAGAAAGAAGCCTATGTCATTTCTGGCAATCATCTAAACCGGGAATTTAAGGCCGACCAGTTGAATCAAAAGTGGGTAACAGACATCACTTACCTCATATTCAATGGACAGAGGCTCTACCTTTCCGCGATTCAGGATCTTTTTAACAACGAAATTGTTGCCTACCAGATCAGCCGCAGAAACGATTTGAGCCTGGTGTTGGATACAGTGAAAAAGGCAAGGAAGCGACAGGATGCGCGAGGTGTTCTACTGCATAGCGACCAAGGATTTCAATATACCTCTCGCCAATATACCAACCTGCTCAAGCGATACGGAATACAGGCCAGCATGTCCCGAAAAGGGAACTGCTGGGACAATGCATGTATAGAAAACTTCTTCAGTCATTTTAAAACCGAGTGTTTCTATCTCCACGCCTTCCATTCAGCTCAACAGGTGGAGCATGCTGTTCAAAAGTATATCCATTTCTACAACCATGAACGCTTTCAAGAGAAACTAAACAACCTGACTCCTTATGAATACAGGACTCAGGCTGCTTAATTATTGCTTTTTGATAGCTGTCTACTTGACAGGGTTCACTTCATAATTACTGGGGGCTTTCATTTTAATTTTTACTTCCTCTACCGTAAAACCGTTCGAGGATGAGGCACGTAGTTAGCGTAGCAACGCATTTGAATCTGTAGAAGCGAGGCCTGCACCTTTGTCCCAAATTCCACCATACTATTCAAATTCCAAACGAATCAGGGGGTAACAGCGATCGTAAAATCAAATGATTCGTGAAGCGGCTCACGTACATATCCTGCCAACTCCATCATCGCACGCTTTTTACCACACTTTCCTCTGTGTACATCTTCAGTGCTCGATCCAATCGGTCAACCGCTTTAGGAAGCAGGGAAGGATCGGTATGCGTGAAGTTGATTCGCATATGGTTGCTGCCACTTAGGTCAGCATAGAAGACTTGTCCGGGGACAAATGCGACTCCTTCCTGAATTGCGAGTTGCAGCAACCGATCAGAACGGAAGCCCTCGGGTAGGGTAACCCACATAAACATACCGCCAAGTGCATCATTCCAGGTGATTCCTTCCCATTGACGTTCTTTCATCAGCGACGTGAGACGTAGCATACGAGAATGGTACTCAGCGGACACGGTACGAATATGTCCGTCCAAGTCAAAAAAGTCCAATAACTCATTCAAAGCACGTTGATCAATACTGCTGGAGTGCAGATCGGCAGATTGTTTGGCATTGGCGACTTTAACGACAATTGCTTGATTAGCTACCAGCCATCCAGAGCGAACACCAGGAGCAACGGTTTTTGAGAATGTAGAAGTGTACATCACATGACCGTCTCCACCTAGTTGTTGATCAATTGAGAAAAGGGATGGAAAGTTAAGGTTTTCGTCAAATTTAAGACGTCCGTAAGGATCATCTTCAAAAATCAAAGTGCCGTATTTACGGCATAGTTCAACAACGCCTGTTCTGCGCTCCATACTCCAAACACTTCCTGCTGGGTTGGAGAAGGTGGGGATGACATACACGAATTTAGGCTGATGTTTTTTGATCTTGGCTTCAAGATCTTCTAATTGCATACCGTTAGAGTCTGTATCTACACTTACAATGTTGGCACCATAGGAATTAAATACCTGAAGAGCTGCCAAATAAGTAGGGGACTCCACCAATACAGTATCCTGCGGATCGAGCAACACACGCGAAACCAGATCAATGGTCTGCTGTGAGCCCGTCGTCATGATGATATTATCTCTGGTGACGGAGATGCCTTGGGATGACATGATTGCTGCAAGACGTTCCCGTAGAGGAATGTAGCCCTCGGTTAGGCCGTATTGAAGAGCGGTAGTACCGCCGAGACGAAATACCCGCTCATAGGCTTTAGCAACAGCTTCGATGGGGAAAAAGGCATCGGCCGGAAGGCCACCTGCCAGAGATAACACATCTGTTCCCTGTGTCAGCTTTAAAATGTCCCTTACCATGGACGAGCCCTGAGTACGAGCCATACCCGAAAATTTGTGTTCCAATCCAATCATCTCCTGTGTTCTATACTGTACTATGAAATTTGTTGTATTATATCGATAATGAAGTATAACAGTAAACGTCTAAATGTAACAGTTGATTTTTGGAGGGGACGGTTCCGATGCATATTGATCTCAGCCGCAATAGCAGTGTCAAATTATATTTACAGATTGCTAAAACATTAGCAGATCGCATCCAGTCTGGATTGCTGCCTCAGGGTACAAAGCTTCCTTCTGTCCGTCATCTGTCCAGTCTGCTTGCGGTGAGTCCCGTAACTGTAAGCAAGGCGTATGCTGAGTTGGAGTCTATTCATTTGGTTATCTGTACACAGGGAAAAGGTTGCTATGTAGCGGAGCCTTCAGTAGCTGTTCAACGTGAGGGAGCACAGGATTTGTCATGGCAAATGTCGCTGATCGATTATTTGCCGCGCGCACAGTTATGGAGAAACTTTAACCATAGCAGACAGTTTCCTTATTCTTTTCATATAGCAGCAATTCAACCGGAGCTTCTTCCTACACGCGAAATCATCGCTGATACTCAACGTCTATCCTCTGGAAATCCCGATGCAATGGCAGCATACGGGACTTTTGAAGGTGATTTAGCGCTGAGGGAAGTGTTTGCAGATCACCTGAACGAACGCGGTATATGCACAGTGGCAGAACAGCTGCTCGTGACCAGTGGTGCCCAACAGGGCATTGACTTGGTGGCACGTACCTTTGTTGGTTCTGGTGATGTTGTCTACATGGAGGCTCCTACATATACGGGGGCCATTGATGTGTTTACCAGTCGTGGTGCCAAAGTAATTATGATTCCGATGGATGAGCAGGGCATGCGGATCGATATCCTCACGCGTCTCTGTGACACTCATCCCCCAAAACTGATCTACACGATACCCACCTTTCATAATCCTACCGGAGTAACTTTAACGATGGCCAGACGCACACAATTACTGGATCTAGCTCAAAGTTATCATTGCCTCATTGTTGAGGATGATCCATTTTCCGACCTATATTATAAAACAAAGCCGCCACTCTCTATCAAGGCGCATGATCAGTCCGGGCATGTGATATATATCAAAAGCTTTAGCAAAACCGTTGCTCCCGGCTGCCGTATAGCTTGTGTAGCGGCCACTGGCAGTGTAATGGATCGTTTGGTGGCTGCCAAGTCTACTACGGATTTGGGGAGCCCTCTATTAACGCAAAAAGCGCTACTGCCCTTTATCAAGAATCGACTGGATCAGCATCTTGTTTGGTTGCGGGAACAAATGCGGGATCGGTTGACAGTCGCATTGCATACGCTCCAGCGCTATGCTCCGCCAGAGGTCAGCTGGTATGCTCCCGAAGGCGGCTTAAATGTGTGGATTAAGCTTCCACCTAATGTTGATATTCCAGAATTGGAGCGGCTGGCTGACCGAGAAGGAGTTTCCTTTTTACCTGGTGCAGTATGCTATGCAGGTGGTATGGACAGTAATCATATCCGTATTTCTTTTTCGTATGCGGACAAGGAAACACTTAAAACAGGTCTTCACAAACTGTGCCGTTTGTTGGGCGAACTGCTTGATCATTCGGTCATTGTTGAACGGAAGCCTATTTTATAAGGGATATTTGTATTAGGGGGTAAACATCCAAGCACAGCACCCGCCTTCTTAATATGCTGTACTAATTCACCGAAAGGAGTTGCACATTATGAGTCATTGCCCTTACGACCCGATCGTGTGCCCGCCGATCCAATTTGTAAATCATCAATTTTTCCCACAAGTCGTGCCTGTGGTTCATCCGATTGAAATTGTTAATCAGACGCACATTGTACCTGTACCTCATCACGTATTTCCGGTGAGTATAAAGGACCCTGGAGAACCTTGCTGTCATACTCGCAGCCATGGCAAGCGTCCTGTTCGCAGCAGTTCCAAGCGTTAATAAAGCCCAAAAAAGCAGCCATGGAGCAACATGGCTGCTTTTTTCCAATAAGGAATCTTACGTTTCCAGTTTCTTTAATATTGATTTTAACTTGTCACTTAAATGCTGTGGATAGAATTGCAAAGGAACATATGGACGTTGTGCTGCTTTCAACGCTTTATACACGTCAATTTGACCATATCCGAAATATTTGTCATGCCCGGGTGTGCCCAAGTCAATTACGCTACTTCTCATTAAATCCATAACCTCTTTGTTGGTCAGATCGGGGTTAATGGATCGAATCAGGGCAGCAAGCGCTGATACATGGGGACTGGCCATTGAAGTACCCGACAGTGCAGCATATTGATTCCCTGGGTACGTGCTGGCAATACTTGCACCTGGAGCCATGACGTCTACATAATCTCCATAGTTAGAAAAGGATGCACGGTGCATAGAAGAATCTGTAGCGGAAACGGCAAATACTTCAGGATACGCTGCTGGATAGCCAGGTCGTTCCGTATTGTCATTACCTGTAGCTGCAACTAATACGACATCTTTATCATAGGCGTATTTGATCGCATCATGCAAAAATTCAGCTTGTGCGTAATTGCCCAGACTCAAATTGATGACCTTGGCCCCATGGTCAGCTGCCCATATAATACCTTCTGCAACGGAGTAAGTCGTACCGGAGCCGGATTGGTCAAGAACCTTAATCGGCATGACTTTGTTGTACCATGTCATGCCAGCGACCCCCTCACCATTATTCACGAGGGCAGAAATGATGCCAGCGACGTGCGTTCCGTGACCGACGTCATCATAAGGTTTTTCAGACGGGTTTACCACGTTATGACCTGAAAGGATTTGACCTTTTAGGTCGGGGTGATCCAAATCTACTCCCGTATCTACGACAGCGACAATTACGTCCTTGCTGCCTTTGCTTAATTTCCAACCCCGGTTGGTTTCAGTAGCCGGCAGATTCCATTGATAGCGGGAAAAGAGCAAATCATTGGGAATAGAGCTGTCCGCTTTGATAGGTGTTTTCTCATTGGTTAGATACATATAGTGAGGCTCAGTATAAAGCGGGTTCCACTTTCTTGAAAAATATTGCTTTAGTTCCTTGAAGTTCATCTTATCCGAATGAAATACATAGGTATAACCAAGCTTGCGGCCTGGCGCACAGTGTAAATCTGCTGCAATTTCCTCCAGTTGTCGTGAATCAGGATTGTGACGGAAGCGAACGACAATTTCGTTTTCGAAATAATGGCTTGCATTTTCGTTGTCGTGGCCCGTCTTGACAGTTATATCGTGCAATGTGTCGGGATGTACGGATTCGATTTTGTAACTGCCTTCTTTTGGATAGGGAATCAAACGCAAATTCTTCCGCTGATGCTTCTCCACGTCACGCAATACTTGCTGACTGACCAGGGCAGCAACGCCGCATGTTCCGTCAGCCGATGGTTCTGCCATGACAAAAAATTTACCGCCTTCAGCCTGAAATGCAGCAGATTCGTAGGATTTATTTTGCATGACGGAATGGCGAGCCGCAGCCAAGCTGCTTTTGATTTGAGGATGACTGAGCAGACGAGTTTGTGCTTTGCTGCCCGTATAGGTGCTCGTGTTCCCGTCGCGTGTGTGAATCCACAGTAACGTATGAAGATGACTGTGCGATTGCTGTAGCGTGCGGGTAAACTGTCTTTTCTGATCAGCAGTTTTACCATCAAGCTCCCGCATCACGTATTGAATATCCTGCCTTGCATCCATGCGTGTGAGGGTATCCGTAGCGGACAGGTCCAAAGCCAACATTCCTTTTTTGAGCTGCTTCTCTTGCTGTGGCACCATCTTGGCCGTATATTCGGGTTGCGGTGTAGGGCGATGATCACGGGAAGGCAGCATCAGTGTGATGAGAAGCACCCCAGCAGCTGCTCCGAGCAGGGGTTTTAACCATTTTCGCCGAGACATGGGACCGTCCTCCTTGAGTATTCATAAATTTATGGTTTAGCGTGAGGAGGTTGGCATGTTTTTATACCTTTCAATGCTCATTTGTGGTAGGATAAATACTGAAAATTACAGCTCTTTCGGTTAGAAGGGACTATTTTCGGGTAACCAAATTGATGAACAAGCAACAAATAAGGGGGAGCTGCCTTGATGTCAGCAGTCAACGTACAAAAATTATGTGAGTCGGCGCAGGAGAGACTGAAAACTGCCGTGAAACGGGTGGAAACCTTCCTCAATGAGCATGCTCTGCCGCAACTGGCTGCAGATGGCAATGAGGAGTCCGTACTTTTTTACAAAGGCTTTTTGTCGGATCTCCGTCATGTCCTTGTTTTTTCCGAAGTATCTTATGAAAAGCTGGGTGTGGCTTTACGCCGTGCCAATTTTGACGTCGATTTTGCGGAAAAGGCATTGTATAACGTTTACCATGACTGCGTGAACAGCTTTTTTTATCCCAAAAATGAATCTTACGCAGAGGATGGACGCTATGCGTATACGGGACAAGATGCTATTCGCTTCCGTAAAACGCCAGTGCCAGCCGCTCGCGAAGTGATCATGGACATTACGAAAAATTTTGAAGAATTGCGTGATGATCTGACTTATTATGAAAGTGACTATTTGACTCAGCGCCGGATGCAGACTCGACGTACTCATGCCTAAAGCATTCAACGGGGAAGATCATTTCTAATCAAAAACTAAAACAAGACAAGCAAGCCGTTTTCTACTTGCTTCCTGCCATTTTGGAGGAAGTGAAGGAAGCGGCTTTTTTCGTATGTCACCAACTGCCATATACCATGAACGCATAGGTGCAGGGGAGCGGGGGGACAATGAATCCGAGGTGATGATCATGAGCCAAGAGGCCAAGCCAATCGTTAAGTGTAGCGTAGCCAATTGCCATTATTGGGGAGAAAACAACTTGTGCAAGGCAGATTTGATCATGATTGAAGTTGATGGTCATGCCGGAAAGAAATTTAAAGAAGAATATGCGGGGGAAAGCTTCAGTTCAGAAGAACGTGATAAGGCTGCCACATCAGCCGCAACTTGTTGCCACACTTTTAAGCCGAAGTCCGTGTGAATTTTATTACGCGATTCATTTCGCATTTGGAGGTGCAGTTTATTATGGAAGATCATGAAAACGACAAGCATCAGAACGAAGAGCATGTTAGCCGCAAACGTGTAGATTACCCCCGTCACATTCATGAACGATCTGCCAAGCGCCGTAATGATCGTGAAGAATATGCAGCAGAGGTTGCTCCCGGCCCAGTTGTGACTCGACATGAGGTCAAGGGTGAAGAGCAGGTTATAAACAATAGTGGTCGTATTTCTGGCTATATTGGTCTGGCTGCAGGAATTGCTTCATTGTTTATGTGGTCAATTGTGCTGGGGCCTATAGCTGCAGTTTTAGGTTTTTTTGCTTATGTGAATGGCAGCAAAATGACCGGCATTTGGTCGATTGGTCTTGGGGCGCTGGCGACATTGAGTTATTTTGCTTTTATCCCGTTCGTTCGTTGACCCTACTGGAGGAAAAAGCTCAGTTTACTTTTGTATATCCGAGAAAAATCATCTTAGTGATATAATTACATTAAAGCTGATCTATAAAGCTCCGCTGTCTTTTCGACAGAAACGGAGCTTTTTTTCATTAAAAGGTATGGAAGTACATAGTAAAAAGTTGTATCATAGCAGTAATGACAAGCTATTTGGGATATAACAACTATAGAAAGTTGGGAACACCACATGCAAATTGATCCGCGCGTGTCCAAGTCCATGTTAGACATGCAGCTGTTAAATAATATGAGTGCTACAACCCAGACGGGTACAACGGACGCTTTTTCTGGATTACTGGAACAAGTAGGTCAGTTGGAAACAGATGGTGCTGTGACTCGAGAAAATTCAAGTGATGTTACCAGAGACGAAAACGGTTTGCTATGGCTTCAATTGGGACCTTCGAGGGGAACGGCTTCGTCACTGTATCCCGCTCCTTCCAGTACAGCAACAGACGGACCCACAACACCTACAGCATATGATGATTTGATTAACGAGGCTAGTCAGAAATACGGAATTCCAGTAGCGTTGATTAAAGCAGTTATTGATACGGAATCTTCATTTAATCCGTCGGTCACTTCTTCGGCTGGAGCCAAAGGGCTTATGCAGCTTATGGATGCTACGGCTCAAGGTCTGGGAGTCAGTGACCCATATGATCCTGTTCAAAATATTGATGCAGGTGTTCGTTATTTGTCTTACCAGATTAAACGGTTTAACGGACAAGAAAATATGGCGCTGGCTGCATATAATGCAGGTCCCGGGCGGGTGCAGCGGCTTGGTGTAAATAGTGATGAACAGTTAATGGCTGTACTGGACAAGCTTCCGCTGGAAACGCAAAGATATATTACCAAAATTCAAAATGCACGTGAAAAATATACGATCTAAGCCCTATAGCTTATAACGAAAAAAAGTGCGTAATTTCAATTAGATTAGGTCCGCAGACAGGATCAATATGGGGAAAGGGTGTCGCTATAATGTAGCGGCCTTTCCCTGTTTTGGTCTTTTTTTGTTGCAGTAGTTATAGGGCGGAAAAGGGGAGTGCAATGAAATATTTTGATTATGCCGCGACAACTCCACCTTTTGAAGAGGTGATTACAACAGTTGCCGAGGTCATGAGACGCCACTATGGGAATCCATCTTCGATGCATCGGTATGGAGAGGACGCGGATAAGTTGCTTAAGCGTTCGCGCGAAGTATGTGCTGCGGCTTTGGGAGTGTATCCATCAGAGATTGTCTTCACATCTGGAGCAACGGAAAGCAACAATCTTGCTATTAAGGGAGCAGCTTTGCAGTATCAGACCAGAGGCAAGCACATTGTTACTGTATCGACAGAGCACCCGTCTGTGTACGAAGCTTGCAGACAACTGACAAATCTGGGCTTTGAGGTTACATTTTTACCTGTCGATGCGGAAGGGCATGTGAGCGCCGAACAGGTTTGTGCCGCTGTCCGTAAAGATACGATTTTAGTCAGTATTATGCATGTCAATAATGAGACGGGAAGGGTGCAACCGTTGCATGATATCGGAGCTGCGCTCAAGAAACAGTTCCCCCGTGTGCTATTTCATATTGACGGTGTACAGGGGTTTGGAAAGCTACCGGTTGATATCCGGGGCTGGCAGGCTGATCTGTACAGCCTCTCTGCGCATAAGCTGCGTGGACCCAAAGGTGCTGGACTACTATTCGTTCGGGCAGGTGTGGAGCTTTTCCCACTGCATAGTGGCGGCTCTCAGGAGCAGGGTTTTCGTGCAGGTACGGAAAATGTACCGCTGCTAGTCGGTATGTCTAAGGCGGTACGGTTGGCGGGCGAACGGCAAGTAGAGACAGCACGCCGTATGACCGAGTGGAGAGAACGGGTGGTCTCAGAAGTGAAGACAATCCGTCAACTGCGGCTGAACAGCGGGGAAGAAGCGCCGCATATTGTCCACTTTTCGTATCCGGGCATGAAGGCCGAGGTAATGCTGCATACGCTGGAGCAATTGGGTGTGGTAGTATCCACCAAATCGGCGTGCTCTTCGAAATTGGCTGAACCCAGCCGGGTGCTGCTGGCGATGGGATGCAATGAGGCGGAAGCGTCTGGCGGCATTCGTATCAGCTTCGGTGATGAACATACGGTACAGGATATCGATGAGCTTATACTTGCACTGCGACAGGCTGTAGCCAAGCTGGAATCCCTTGAAAGGTGGAAACGTTAAAATGCACTATGATATGCTGTTACTTCGCTTTGGTGAATTTACATTAAAAGGGAAGAATCGGACTCGTTTTGAAAAGGCAGTACTGAATCACGTGAAGCTGCTGCTCAAACCGTTTCCCGGTGCTTCATTGCGGAAGGAATTTGGACGGATTTATGTGGTTCTCGGAGGAGAGCCTTATGAACAGATCATTCAAGTGTTACAAAAAGTGTTTGGCATCACGACAATAAGTCCTGTCAAAATGGCTCCTGTCGAGCTGGGTGCTATAATTGAGACCGCTGTAGCTTTGATGCGTGAGCTGAATGTGGCCGAGGGAACGACTTTCAAGGTAAATGCCCGCAGAGTGTGGAAGGAATTTGCTCATTCTTCACAAGAGATGAACCATTTAATTGGTTCTCCTATTTTGCGAGAGTTTCAAGCTTTGAGGGTCGATGTGCATCAACCAGATATTGAGTTACGTGTGGAGGTTAGAGAGCAGGCGGCCTATATATTCAGCGATGTTATTATGGCTGTAGGGGGCTTTCCGTTAGGAACGAACGGTAAAGCTATGCTGCTGCTGTCTGGTGGAATTGACAGCCCGGTAGCAGGGTGGTCTTCCATGCGTAGAGGATTGGAAATTGAATGTGTGCATTTTTATAGCTATCCGTTTACAAGTGAGCGTGCGAAAGAAAAGGTCATTGAATTGGCAAGGGTCTTAGCAGGCTATGCGGGTCGGATTAAAATCCACCTTGTGCCATTTACAGAGGTGCAGACGGCCTTTACGCGCACAGGACAGGATAATCTGATTATTACGCTAATGAGGCGGTCTATGTTACGAATTGCAACGATGCTGGCTGAGCGTGAAGGAGCACTGGCACTCGTGACGGGCGACAGCCTGGGGCAAGTCGCTAGTCAAACGTTATCCAGCATGAATGTGATTGGCCGTTCGACAGAATTACCATTGCTGCGACCTCTCGTAATGATGGATAAGCAGGAGATCACGGAAATCGCAAAGCAAATTGGCACCTACGATCTATCCATCCTTCCATATGAGGATTGCTGCACATTGTTTGTTCCCAAATCCCCAACCACCAATCCGAATTTGTGGGTTGTTCAAAAGATTGAAGCCTCTATTCGGGATTTAAATGCCTTGATTGAACAGGCTGTGGCTGCAACGGAGACGCTTGTCCTGGAGGCAGGTGGAGCTATAGAGGGGCGTAAAGAGGAAGTTATACAGGAAGATTGGTTTTAATTTAAAAAGGCAGACCCATCAGCTAATTTGGGTCTGCCTTTTTATTTTAGTTAAAACAGTTTTTGAATCATTTTAGACGGCTTTTTCTCGACTGGATACTGCTCTGCGATTTTGAAGATATCCTGTGAGCAAAATACCAGCCATAACTGCGGCAATAAACAAGATACGCAGCGCAGGATGCTTGGTAAAATAGGGTTCCAGCTTACGTTCTTCAGTAATCATATTAGAGGCTGTATAACCAAGCACAGCCGATCCTAAATAGATAATCCAAGGGAATTTATTGATTAACTTGATAAAAAGAGTGCTTCCCCATACAACGATCGGTACGCTGATTAACAGTCCCAGCACTACAAGTAGCAAATGCTGCTGGGCCGCGCCAGCAACAGCAATCACGTTGTCCAGACCCATAGCCGCATCGGCTACAACAATCGTGCGTATAGCACCCCATAACGTTGTTCCCGCTTTGACTTCGGTATGGTCCTCCTGGTCTACGAGTAACTTATACGCGATCCAGACTAACATGACACCCCCGATGAGTAACAACCACGGTACTTGAAGCAACCAGAGTACCACAATGGTGGCTGCTATGCGAATGAGCAGGGCACCACCGGTACCGTACAGTATCGCTTTTTTTTGCGTGGCAGGAGGCAGCTTTCTGGCGGCAAGTCCAATTACAATCGCATTATCTCCTGCGAGCAGAAGGTCAATAAATATCACATTAAGCAGTAGCCAAAAGAACTGAAGTCCGGACATATCAATCGTTCTCATCTCCCTGATTAAACATCCTAAAATCATTGTATGTTGTTTATTTTAATACCCGTTTTTCGGAAATACGATTCATTATATTGCTGTTTGTTATTGATTTCAAGGTCTTTACTCAACAAATTTGACATCAATTTTTAATAAATGATGACTTATTTGACAAGGCTTATAAGCATAGCCTCGTCCTATTTCGCATACAAGTAGGATGGGGGTGTTTGTACACATGGAGCATATCATTTTGCTGTTGAAAATATTAATGATTAATTTGGTATTAAGCGGTGATAATGCAGTTGTTATAGCCATGGCGAGCAAAAACTTGCCTGCAAGGCAGCGGAGTCAAGCTATATGGTGGGGGGCAGTCGGTGCAGTCCTCCTGCGCTGTGTTTTGACTTTTGTAGCCGTCATTTTGCTGGGCATACCCTTTATTCAGGCGGCAGGCGGTCTACTTCTGTTATGGATTGCGTTTAAGCTGCTTTATGAGAATGAGGATCATGTGGGAGTCAGAGCAGAAACAACCATATGGAAGGCTATACAGGTGATTCTGGTAGCGGACTTTGTGATGAGTCTAGATAACGTATTAGCTATTGCAGCCCTAGCAGATGGGGATATCGCCATTATTGTCATTGGTATTGCGATTAGCATTCCAATTGTCGTCTGGGGCAGCAACGTGATTGCGATCTGGCTTCACCGGTTCCCTGTACTTGTTTTGCTCGGATCTGCAATCCTGGCTTTTACGGCAGGAGAAATGCTACTGCGTGATCCCCGATTGGGTGTATGGTTAGCAGGTACGGGAGAGCTTATACATGTATGGTTACCGGGACTCTTGGCCGCAGCAGTTGTCATTGTAGGAATATATCGTCAGTTACGAGCTCGCCATATTTGAACGTGGTTTTTTTGGAAAACATCGGCTAAAATATACTTAAAAACAATCACATTAAGAGACCTAAAAACAAATTCAGCAAACAAAGGAGACCACGATGAATTCCGGAAAAGAGCGTATGGTCGGAGTGGGCATTGTTGCCGTAGGACTGATTATTTTGTTGGGGAAACTGGGGACGTTCTCCTTCTTGGGACGAAACTTTTGGCCTTTGCTGTTTTTAATACCTGGAATCGTACTTCATGCAATGTACATGAAGCGTAAAGTTTCACCCTTTATGTTGCTGCCGGCAGGGATTTTGTCGGTTTATGGCTTCTTATTTTTGCTCTGCAATATTTGGGGCTGGCATTTAATGGCCTATTTATGGCCTTTGCTACTTCTAGGTGTGGCGATTGGATTATGGGAGTACGCCATTAATGATATTTCGCTTTCTCGTAATGTTTATATAGGGGGCGTGATATTGGGCTTGATATCGGTGTTTTTATTGGTCATTACCCTGCTAAAAACGGGCATCATATATGTTATTGCAGTTTTACTGATCGGAGCTGGAATCTGGTTGGTCTTAAACAACCGTGGCGAACGCAAAAGGTAAAACGACAAGCTGTGAGATTTTATGGCGGTAAATTACGGAACAGGCAATAATGTCTTGCTTTATGACATATTTCAACTATAATATAATGGATATGATAAGAGCGTCGGAATGATTTCTGACGCTTATTTTAAGGTTTTCACGCGAATCGGAGAGAGAAGCTGTCTGTACAAAGCCTGAAACATATAGAAGGCTGGCAGGGAGTGGGCCTAAAGAACGATTGTTAGCCTTGAATCAGCACTGCTTCAGGATAGAGACACTATTTTGATATACGGAAAGGATATGGATACAAACCATGCATGCAAGAGAAAACATTCGCAATATTGCGATTATTGCCCACGTCGACCACGGAAAAACGACGCTTGTCGACAAGCTGCTTCAACAGTCCGGAACATTTAGAGAACACGAGGCTGTTCAGGAGCGCGCCATGGACTCCAACGATCTGGAGCGTGAACGCGGTATTACGATTTTGGCTAAAAATACAGCAATCACTTACAAAGATTACCTGATTAACATTGTAGATACACCGGGACACGCCGACTTTGGTGGCGAAGTGGAACGGATTATGAAAATGGTTGACGGTGTTTTGCTCGTCGTTGATGCTTACGAAGGTTGCATGCCGCAAACGAAATTCGTACTGCGTAAAGCGCTGGAACAAAATCTGACGCCTATCGTTGTAGTGAACAAAATTGACCGTCCGGCAGCTCGTCCGGCAGAAGTCATTGACGAAGTATTGGATCTGTTCATTGAGCTGGGTGCGAATGATGAGCAATTGGAATTCCCTGTTGTGTACGCTTCGGCGCTGAACGGAACATCCAGCATGGATGCTGAAAAGCAAGACGACAACATGCAAGCATTGTACGAAACAGTTGTAGAGCACATTCCGGCTCCAACTGAGAAAGTAGATGAGCCTCTTCAATTCCTCGTAACACTGATGGACTATAACGAATACCTTGGCCGAATTGCAGTAGGTCGTGTAAACCGCGGTATCATCAAGCAGGGGCAAGCAGTCACAGTTATGCAGCGTGATGGTAGCAGTAAATCAGCGCGTATTGAGAAGCTGTTCGGCTTCCAAGGTCTGAAACGTATTGAAACTGACCAAGCGGGCGCTGGTGACATTGTGGCGATTGCGGGAATTAAAGATATCAACATCGGTGAAACCATTGCCGATCCAAATCATCCTGAAGCATTGCCTGTACTGAAGATTGATGAGCCAACGCTGCAAATGACCTTCCTGGTTAACAACAGCCCATTCGCAGGTCGCGATGGTAAGTGGGTAACATCCCGTAAATTGCGTGAGCGTCTTCTGAAAGAACTCGAAACGGATGTCAGCTTACGTGTTGATGAAACAGATAGCCCTGACGCCTTTATTGTATCTGGACGTGGTGAGTTGCATCTGGGTATCCTGATTGAAAACATGCGTCGTGAAGGTTACGAACTGCAAGTGTCCAAACCGGAAGTTATCGTCAAGGAAATTGATGGTAAGAAAATGGAGCCAATCGAACGTCTCCTCATTGATATTCCGGAAGAAAGCATGGGCGCGGTTATGGAAAGTTTGGGCTCCCGTAAAGCCGAAATGGTTAACATGATTAATAACGGCACCGGACAGGTTCGCTTGGAATTCCTGATCCCTGCACGTGGTCTGATCGGTTACACTACAAACTTCCTGACTTTGACTCGTGGTTACGGCGTAATGAACCATGCGTTTGACAGCTATGGACCATTTGTTGGCGGTCAAGTAGGTGGACGTCATCAGGGTGTTCTCGTGTCAACGGAAAACGGCAGCTCTACATTTTATGGTATGCTGGGCGTAGAAGATCGCGGTATTTTGTTCCTGGAGCCAGGTACTGAAATCTATGAAGGCATGATCGTTGGGGAGCACACACGTGATAACGACATCGTCGTTAACATTTGTAAAGAAAAACAATTGACAAACGTTCGTTCAGCAACAAAAGACGATACAGTTAAACTGAAAACACCTGTTATCTTCTCTCTGGAGCAGGCGCTCGAATATTTGAATGATGATGAGTATTGCGAAATTACACCTAATGCCATCCGTTTGCGTAAAAAGATCTTGAACAAAGGTGAACGCGAGCGTGCGGAGAAACAACGTAAAACAGCACAAGCAAATACGTAATTGATTAATTGGATTGGTCTTTGGCCACAGCGGCGACGCCCGGGAACGGGATGCGCCGCTGTATGTGTTTTAGGATTGTAAACTTGGAGAAAGCGATATTTCTCAAAACGCAGGAAAAGGTGTTGAAGCATGAGTAATCTTTCGAACGGATTGCCTCCCCGGACACAAAGCGGGAAAAAATCCGCCAAACCGAAAAAAACGAAAAAGAAAAAAAGCTTTTTCAGATCGTTTATGAAGTTTGTCTTGTTTCTGCTCATTATAGGTATTTTGGCAGCAGGTGGTTATACCTACTATCTTTACAATCAGGTAGAGGAAGTTTTGGATACGGGGATCAACAAGGAAGTACCCAAAACACAATTGGCTGAAGCTAAGCCTTTGACTATCTTATTGCTAGGAACCGATTACCGCCCTGATCATCCGACTTATTTGTCAGACGTTATTATGGTAGCTACATTAAACCCCAATACCAAATCGTCTACCATCGTGTCCTTACCGCGCGATACGCGTCTAGAAATGGATGGATATAAACCACGCAAGTTGAATGAGTATTATCCGGTGTTTAAGGCTAGAGAGAAAGAATCTGGTGAAGTTGCTGAAGAACAAATGAAGAAGATGATCGGCAAATATTTAAACATTGATATCGATTATGTGACGGTTATTAACTTCCAGGGCTTTAGAGATGTAGTAGATAATTTGGGTGGCGTAGATGTGACGGTTGATAAAAACATGTGTTATCGTGACCGTGCAGATGGAACCGATATTAATCTGACAGCTGGAGCCAAGCATTTGAACGGTGATCAGGCTCTTGATTTTGTTCGCTACCGCAAATCGAATTGTCGTCCAAGAACAGCTGAATCTGACGATTTTGATCGCAATCGTCGACAAAATCAGGTGCTTCATTCCCTAATTGACCAAATGCAATCCTTTAACGCTTTGACCAAGTTTAGCGCAATTATTAAATCGGTTGATAAGAATATGATGACAGATATCGAGTCACAGCAAATGAAAAATATCGTACAAACCTATTGGAATATTTCCAAGCAAAATGTGAAATACAATCCGGTGGCGGGAACGTGGCGTAGCCCGTATGTGTACATTGATGAGCAACAGCTCGATTTGGCCAAACAAGCGCTACAAGAGGAATTAGCTAAAAAAGCAAGCGACAATACTGCAGCTTCTTCCAATTCCTGAGTATGTATCTTTCTCTCCTATTATGTTATACTCGCAGCGAGTAAAGCTCTTATATAACATAAGGGGGTTGAGGTATGTCTAAAGTTATAGTGAACCCATTCTAGGTCCAGTGAGCAATCACTGGGCCTTTTGTGTCTAATTTTAAAAATGTACAGGCTCAGAGGCTATCTTCACTACAACTTTTCGTTGCTTTATGCTGCTTTGGGGTTCTTTTTTCAGGGAATCAGCAAGTATTGGGTACCCGGTGAATAGGTATAGGTATGAAACACGAGATTGTCCACGCCGCTTTGGAGGGGATTTAATGAAGAAAATTTTTGTGCTGGATACGAATGTGCTGCTGCATGATCCGAAAGCCATTTTTACCTTCAAAGAACATGAAGTTGTCATTCCAGCTGTTGTTCTGGAAGAAATCGACTCCAAAAAACGCAACGCGGATGAGATTGGACGGAATGCCCGCAATGTATCGCGATTGTTGGACGGGTTGAGAGAAGTAGGTCATCTGCACAGTGGAGTTCCACTTCCCCAAGGTGGGAGGCTTAAGGTTGAATTAAACCACCGAAGCTTTTTGAAAGTTCAGGAGATGTTCGGGGAGGTTTCGAACGATAACCGGATTTTGGCGGTCGCCTTGAATTATCATCTGGAAGAGCAGGAGCAGCCTGAACCACGTTCGGTCGTTTTGGTCAGTAAAGACGTGCTGGTCAGGATCAAGGCAGATGTATTGGGACTGCTGACCGAAGACTACCTATCCGATAGAACAGGCGATCTAAGTGAGCTATATCCCGGATACTCGGCAATACAGGTGCACCCGTCCATCATAGATGAATTTTACTCTAACCGTTTTTTACCAATCAAGCCACTGGAACTACCTTATACGCTGTATCCGCATGAATTTGTTATTCTGAAAGATGAAATGGGAACTGGAAAATCAGCTTTGCTGAAAGTGAATCAGGAGGCAGAGCGATTAGAGCCGCTGTACTTAAGTAACGAATCGGTGTGGGGAATCAGCGCGCGTAATGCTCAACAGCGGATGGCATTGGAGCTTTTGCTTAATGACGATATCCCCCTCGTGACCATTACAGGAAAAGCGGGTACGGGCAAAACGCTACTGGCGCTGGCGGCAGGTTTGCTTAAGGTAGAGGATGAACATCGCTACAAGAAACTGCTGATTGCTCGGCCTGTTGTTCCTATGGGTAAGGATATTGGTTATTTACCGGGAGAAAAGGATGAAAAGCTTCGCCCGTGGATGCAACCAATCTACGACAATCTAGAGTATCTGTTTGATGCCAAAAAATCAGGTGATATCGACAAAATTTTAATGGGCTTGGGCAGTATTCAGGTGGAGGCACTTACTTATATTCGCGGGCGTTCGATACCTGGGCAATTTATTATAGTTGATGAGGCGCAAAACTTATCCCGACATGAGATCAAAACGATTGTGTCCCGGGTGGGTGAGGGGAGCAAGATCATTTTGATGGGAGATCCGGAGCAGATTGATCACCCTTATCTGGATGCAGCCAGTAACGGTCTAACCTATGTGGTGGAGCGGTTTAAGCAAGAAGGGATTAGCGGGCATATTATGTTGGAAAAAGGAGAACGCTCCAAGCTCGCGCAGTTGGCAGCCGATCTACTATAAAATCCCTACCGTTATTACAATAATAAAGACCTCGGAAATATGAAGTGAACCCTGTCAAGTAGACAGCTATCAAAAAGCAATAATTAAGCAGCCTGAGTCCTGTATTCATAAGGAGTCAGGTTGTTTAGTTTCTCTTGAAAGCGTTCATGGTTGTAGAAATGGATATACTTTTGAACAGCATGCTCCACCTGTTGAGCTGAATGGAAGGCGTGGAGATAGAAACACTCGGTTTTAAAATGACTGAAGAAGTTTTCTATACATGCATTGTCCCAGCAGTTCCCTTTTCGGGACATGCTGGCCTGTATTCCGTATCGCTTGAGCAGGTTGGTATATTGGCGAGAGGTATATTGAAATCCTTGGTCGCTATGCAGTAGAACACCTCGCGCATCCTGTCGCTTCCTTGCCTTTTTCACTGTATCCAACACCAGGCTCAAATCGTTTCTGCGGCTGATCTGGTAGGCAACAATTTCGTTGTTAAAAAGATCCTGAATCGCGGAAAGGTAGAGCCTCTGTCCATTGAATATGAGGTAAGTGATGTCTGTTACCCACTTTTGATTCAACTGGTCGGCCTTAAATTCCCGGTTTAGATGATTGCCAGAAATGACATAGGCTTCTTTCTTGCCGTAGTAAGGTCTCTTCCTACGAATGATCGCCTTGATTCCTAGTTCACCCATAAGTCTCCGTACACGCTTATGATTTATATGTATGCCATAGATTCGATTCAACCAAACCTTCACCCTGCGGTAGCCGTATATTCCTTTCAATTTCTCGTAACAAGCCATGATTTTTAGCTTCATGGTTTCATCTTCCCGCTGTTTTTGTGAAACGAACATCTTTCGCTTTATCCATTTATAAAAGCCGCTTTTGGATACTCCGGCCAGTTCACATAGTAGTACGATGCTATGTCCCTTACTAAGCAATTCTTGGATCACCGCAAACTTTTTACTCTTGGGTACAGCCTCCATTCCTCCTTTCACATCTGCAAGAGCTTTTTTAGCATTTCATTTTCTGCTTCAAGGCGTTTCAGCTTGACCTCCGGATCTTCGGGGCGTGTTCGAGGTCTGCCGATGCCAGGCCCTTTTGCTTTGCCTCGTTTTTCCTCTAGACCTTTCATTCCCTCGGCTTTGAAGTGTCTCACCCATCGGCGAACCAGCGAAGCGTCAATCTCCATTTCTCGTGCCACGTTTTTATATCCAATTCCCTTGTTGAGGTACAGATCCACTGTCTTTTTCTTGAAGCTCACATCGTAAGTTTTTCTTATTACTCCCATAGAAAAATCCCCTCCATAATAGACAGATTAGTCGGCTTGCTCTTTTCTGTCTACTATGAGGGGATCATATCAATATCCCGGGGTCTCTTGTTTTGTACACGTAAAAATTCAGAACAATGAAAGGTGAGCAAAATCTTACTTAAAGTTTAATTCGAGCTTAACTTCAAGCATTCCTGCTAAAGTGCGTACTTCTTTGGCTCTGACATAGGAAATAAGCTGCTGTGGGTAGAAACCCAGATCAAAATCCTTTTCCAGCTTGTTGCGGGTCGTATCAGGTAGTTCCAGACCATTAAATACCAATCGATCCACATGAAATAAAATTGCATTTTTCGGTTCATTCTCTACCGTGTAGTGACCTGCTACCCTTAATTTCATCGTTCCCTGCTGGCCTTCTACCACAATTCGATCCTGCGCAAATGTAAAGTTGAAGTGATTAAACAATTCATTTTCTGACTTTAAAAAACGGTTAAAGTCCTCTTCACGAATGCTTATCGTAATGACTTTTCCATTTGTAACCATGGCACCTTGTTGTTGTTGAATGAATTGCGGTAAATCCTGCATAGCTTGAGCTAATGCTTTAAAGTGCTTATTTACCTCGTAGACACCTACATTCTCCCAATAAGCTGTCATTTCGCCAATTAGCTTGCGTAGGGTATCCGGGTCATTACTGGCGTTAACGCCGTCATTTACACGCGACTGAAGCAGGACAATGCGTTTACGTTGTGCCAGTAAGTTTGTTTTGACTGTCTCCAATTCCATTGAGGCTTGGGTGACTTGTTGTTCTGTTTTTCGCATAGATTGATAATTGGATTCGTATTCTTGAAGCACATCCTGATCGTGACTAATCAATAATAAGTAGTAATCGTACAGAGAGAGAAGCTGCCTTATACTTTTCGCCCCTAGCACCACACTCAACAGCTTGTCCCTTTCCCCCATATAATAAGATCGCAGCACAGAACCTGCACGCTTCCGTTGTATGGTCATTTGCTCTTGCTGAACGGTGAGATTACTACGCAGTTCCTGCTGACGCTGCAAAAGGGTATGCTGCTCCTGACTGATTCGCTCAATTTCATGGTCTATCTCTACAATCGACAGGCTATCTTGTAAAATCTGACTTTCTTCATGGGAGGGAGCGGCCAGGGTAGGACGTACATATATGAAAGTTAGCAACATAATGGTGGTCAGCAGGGTGCTGATTGTGATTTTTATTCGTTTGTTCATTTGGTTTCCCCTTTTATGTATTCCCGAAAAAAACTAATGGTAATGTATATGATCCTTTCTGTTTCTTTAACCATTCATTTTATTGTACAGCAGTCTGAGCATGCTTGAAACCCGAAACTGTTTACGTTCACGTATGAGTTCTTGCAGAAATGGAAATACAATTTAGTATCAAATAGATTCTATGAACTCTACGAGAGGCATAGGAATGAATAAACAGCTTTTATACCCTATTCAAATACCGGCAAGATCGGTTCATGAAGACGGTTATTTCAGGATGTTGTTAGGAGGGCTAGAGGCATGACTGCAATAAGACAAGATGCATGGAGTGTGGAAGATGACTTGATATTGGCGGAGGTGACATTGCGGCATATCCGTGAAGGTGGAACGCAGCTCGCTGCGTTTGAGGAGGTTGGGCAAAAAATAGGAAGAACCTCTGCAGCATGCGGTTTTCGTTGGAACAGCTGCGTGCGCAAACGTTACGATGAAGCGATTAGTATTGCCAAAGCACAGCGCCAGAAGCGCAGTTATATCCGTAAGCAGAACCCGGTGGGTGTATCACAGGTTGCGGCTTTTGCCTCGCTTGATACAGTCGAAGGTGGATACAGAACGGATGGTGCGAGTGAGGATACATTATCTATTGATGCAGTAATTCGCTTCTTGCGCCAATGGAAGGGATCCGTCCAGGAAACGAATCGGCAGATTAAGATGTTGGAGAAAGATTTACGGGAAAAGGAAGAAGAATTGAATCAGCTTCGCTCCATTAATGACCGGCTGTCCAAAGAAGTGAATGATGTACAAACCGACTATCGTGTTGTGAATGATGATTATAAAGCTCTGATTCAGATTATGGACCGGGCTCGGCGCTTGGCTTTAATCACTGAAGATGAGGAAGAGCTTAAATCCAGATTCAAAATGGACGCCAATGGGAATCTGGAGCGCATTGAGTAACAAGATTACTTCTGCAATATTGAAATAAAACGTCAACTAGCGCTTTGCCGTAGTTGGCGTTTTTTGTATTTCTTTAGAGTGCATATGATATAGTAGAAAAAAAGATGGAAGCGAGACGATACAAAGGTGATTGATATTATTGGAGCGGGTTCGCTGGGATTGTTGTTTGCCGGGAGGTTGTCTGCTTCGGGTACAAAGGTAAGGCTGTGGACGCGTACACTTGAGCAGGCACGCGTCATTGCTCGTGAAGGGATTACTGTGTTTGATAAGGAGGGACAGACGGCAGTACATGTGTCCGGGGATAAATTGAAGGTAGCGCCATTGGCAGATTGGCAACGCTTAAATTCACAGGCTCCAGCACGATGGATAATGCTTATGACCAAACAGGGGGCGATTGAGGAAGTATTAGAACAGATCCAGCCTGCAGCTCAAATGGATAGAGATACAGGAATTGTTTGCTTGCAGAATGGAATCGGCCATATAGAACGCATTAGACAGGCTTGGCCTAAAGCTGTGGTATACCCTGCTGTGACGACTGAAGGAGCCAAGAGGCAGGGAGTAGCATCTATTGTACATGCAGGATCGGGTGTTACTGAAATTGGTAGTTCGGAGGAAAGGGAGGAGGCGAAGAACAATAATTTTAATCAATATGTGCTAAATCGGCTGCTTGCAGCAGGATTTGACGCCTGCTTGTCGAAAGAAATCGAGAACGGTATGTATCGCAAGTTGTTGATCAATGCTGTAATCAATCCGCTGACGGCGGTATGGCGAGTTCGTAATGGCGAGCTGCTTTCGGACCCTATTCGAATACATATGATGCGCAGGCTGTACGATGAAGGCATTCAAGTGTATGAAGCTCATGGTATCCACTGGGAAAACGCATGGTGGGAGCAAATTATGAATGTATGCCGGGCAACGGCAGAAAATCACTCGTCCATGCTAGCTGATGTACTTGCACAGTCCATGACGGAAGTTGCTTCGATTAACGGACAACTGGTGCAGATGGCAGATCGGGCTGGAGTTACTGCACCAACTCATGAGGTATTGTGGCAATTAATTGAAGGCATGCGGCTAAAAGAGGGGTGATCAGTTGAGTCTTATACAAGGTACTATTATCACTTTCAGTATTCTTCCCTTTTTTCCGTTTTTGATCGTGTTTGCGGTTTGTCGCTACATTCTTAAAATGGAAAAAAAGAAATCGTTACTTACTTCTATGGATATTACCACGTTTTTTCTGATATTTTCCGTCGCAGCACTCTTTAACGTCATTTTTACATCTCGATTCGGTTTTTATTTGATTCTACTGCTCCTATTACTGGCCTTGGGTTTAATTGGAGGAGCTCAAAATCGAATAAAAGGGAAGGTTGATGGTAAAAGATTATGTAGAGCGGTCTGGAGATTAACTTTTATGGCGATGACATTGGCGTATATTTTGTTGACTGTTGTTGGTATATTTAAGAATATATTCAACATCATGTGATATAAGGTGACATGAAAAGGTGAAAAAATATGAATTAATCATGTTTTTTTGAAAAAAAAGCTCAATTTGAAGAAATGTAATGTAGATTTTTTTGACCGCTGGTTGTATAATCTATAAACATATACCACTTTAGAACTAGGGGGAAAACGCTAGATGAAAAGGAAAAGCTTTTTAGTCCTTTTGACACTCATTCTTGCAGTTGGTGCACTGCTCGCAGGTTGTGGCTCCAGCAAGAACGATAATGGTAAGGGCGCACAAGAAAACACCTCGACTACGCCGGCTTCGGCCGACAAGCAAATTTTGCGCATTAACCTTGCTTCCGAGCCGCCAACCTTCGATCCGGCACAAGCTCAGGATAGTCAAACTAACACGGTTCTGAAAACTTTGTATGAAGGTCTCGTACGTATGGGTCCTGACGGCAAAGAAATCCCTGGCGTAGCTGAATCTTGGAAAATTTCCGATGACGGCAAAACCTATACGTTCAAGCTTCGTGATACTGCAAAATGGAGTAATGGCGACCCTGTCAAAGCAAGTGACTTCGTATTTGCTTGGCAACGGGTATTGGATCCTTCCACGGCTCCTGCACCTCCATATGCTTACCAATTGTACTATATCAAAAATGCTGAGGGTTACAACCTGAGCACTTCGAAATCTTTTAAAGGCACTAAAGTTACAGACTTTAAAGATGTAGGTGTTAAAGCTGTTGACGACCATACATTGCAAGTAGAGCTGGAGCACCCAACTCCTTACTTCTTGGGATTGACTTCTTTCTACACTTTTTACCCTGTAAATCCTTCCGTTAAAGGTAATGATAAGTGGGCTGTTAAGAAAGATAGCATGATCACTAACGGACCTTACACATTAACGACTTGGGACAGCGGTCAAAAGATCGAAGTAACCAAAAGTGAAAACTATTGGGGTAAAGATGATATCAAGCTGAACAAAATTACGATGTCCCTTGTAAATAGTGGTGCAACAGAGTTGGCTTCTTATAGAAGTGGACAACTCGATTACGCAGGTATGCCAAACGGTGAAATTCCTACCGACCAAATTCCGGCTGTGAAAAAAGAACTGCCTAACGAATTTAAGGCAAAAGGGATTGCAAGTACGTACTACTATCTGTTTAATGTAACTGAAAAACCATTTAACAATGTTAAAATCCGTAAAGCGTTTGCGATGGCTATTGAACGCCAACCAATCGTTGAAAGAGTAACATTGGGCGGTCAAATTCCTGCATACGGCTTTGTACCTCCAGGTATCAAAGGAGTATCTCAAGAATTCCGTACTGAGAATAAAGATGATTACTTCAAAGAAGACTTCACTGAAGCGAAAAAATTGCTTCAAGAAGGTATGAAGGAAGAAGGCGTAACTACACTTCCTCCGGTAACATTGCTGTATAACTCCAGCGAGAGTCACCAAAAGATTGCTTTGGCAGTTGCTGATATGTGGAAGAAAAACCTTGGTGTTGACATCAAAACTCAAAACCAAGAGTGGGGCGTATTTATCCAAACACGTAACAAGCTGAATTTCCAAATCGCTCGTGGTGGATGGTCTGCTGACTATAATGATCCAATGACATTCCTGGATATGTGGACAACAGGCAATGGCAACAACAATGCAGGTTATGCTAACCCAGCATATGATGCTTTGATTGAAGCAGCTAAGAAAGAAACTGATCCAGCAAAACGCATGGAAGATTTTGCGAAAGCGGAGAAAATTCTGGTTCAAGATGATATGGTAATGCTTCCGATCTACTACTACTCAAATGTTTCTTTAACGAAACCGAATGTAAAAGACATTGGGCTTGACTTTAGTGGAGCAGTTGATTTCACAAGAGCGTATATTACACAGTAACTGAAGCTCGATTCTGAAGTTTGATAGTTACTTCGGGATATATATGTGGATAGAACCATATATATCCCGTTTTTTTTGTGTGTCATGGTCTTTTCCATCATCATGTAACCATGCAAATAAGTAGATTGGACAGTCCAATTCTATTTCGATAAAATCGAATGGTGTCGAAAAAAATTTATGGGGGGTGTAAACGGGCAATGACGCGTTATTTGATCAGTAAATTTTTCTATATGCTGCTATCTTTGTTCATTCTGATCTCTGCGACGTTTTTTCTCATGAAAGCAATTCCGGGTAACCCCTTCATGAGTGAAAAAGCGACTTCTCCTGAGATTCAAGCCCGGTTAATGGAGCAATATGGGCTGGATAAGCCTGTATATGTCCAATATTTTAAATACTTAGGTGATATTGCTTCAGGTGATTTTGGTATTTCTATGAAAAAGCTGAATCAAAGTGTAACTGACATTATCGGACAAACTTTTACGGTTTCCCTCAAACTAGGTTTTGTTGCCATAATCGTGTCGATAATTGTCGGTCTCTTGCTAGGTATGCTGGCAGCTTTGTATCATCGTAGGCTAATAGATAACGTTGCAATGGTATTAGCTATCATGGGGATTGCGGTTCCCAGCTTCGTTCTAGCATCGTTGATTCAATTTTTCTTCGCTCAACAGTTAGGTTGGTTTAATGTTATGGGCTTTGACGGTCCGATGGACTACGTTCTGCCTGTTGCAGCTTTATCTGCTTCCCCAATTGCGTTTATCGCTCGACTAACGCGTTCCAGCATGCTGGAAGTGCTTCATGCGGATTACATTAAGACTGCCAAAGCTAAAGGCTTGAAATCCATTACAATTATGTTCAAACACGTTGTACGTAATGCTATTTTGCCGGTTGTTACCTATGTGGGACCCATGACGGCCAATATTATTACGGGTTCAGTTGTTATTGAACGTATCTTCGGGATTGGCGGTATTGGTAAGGTATTCGTAGATAGTATTACAACCCGCGATTATACCATGATTATGGGAGTTACTATTTTTTACGGTATTTTGCTGATGGTGGCGCGTTTTATTACAGATATTGCATATGGATTTATTGATCCGCGGATTAAGCTTACTGGCGGGAAGGAGGGATAACTTTATGTCTGTTAAAGATAATGCTGTGAACTTGGATAAGCTTCAGGTGAAACCGGAAGATTTCCAGAAGGTCGGGGCGGATGAAAAGCAGTCTGAAGTTATTCAGCGCGAAAGCCTATCCGCTTGGCGAGATGCTTGGGAGCGACTTCGTAAAAATAAACTGGCAATGACGAGCTTGAGTGTTTTGGTTCTCATTGTGCTTGCTTCAATTGTTGGGCCGATGCTGTCCCCATATGATGACCGCACGAATGATTTGTTGAGCACCAATCTTCCTCCTTCGGCGGAACATTGGTTCGGAACAGATGATCTGGGGCGTGATATGTTTGTACGTACTTGGATGGGCGCTCGGATTTCCTTGATTATTGGTTTGGCTGCTGCAATGATTGACTTGATGATTGGAGTTATTTATGGTGGGATTATGGGTTACTTTGGTGGCCGCGTTGATGAAATCATGAATAAATTTTCTGAAATCTTGTACTCCATTCCTTACTTGCTTGTTACGATCCTGTTGCTGGTTGTACTGGAGCCAAGTATCACTACAATTATTATTGCGCTCTGTGTAACGGGGTGGATTAACATGTCGTGGATTGTACGTGGTGAGATGTTACAACTTAAAAACCGAGAATTCGTACTCGCTTCCCGTTCAATGGGTGCAGGTGCAGGTCGTTTGCTGTTCCGTCACTTGTTGCCTAATGCGGTAGGACCGATCATTGTCACTTTGACTCTGACAGTTCCAAGTGCTATTTTCTCTGAGGCATTCCTGAGCTTCCTTGGATTAGGGGTACAGGCTCCTCAGGCGTCGCTGGGTTCAATGATTGAATCAGCTCTGACTGGGTGGATGTATTACCCGTGGCGGATGCTTTTCCCAGCAGGTTTGATCAGTTTGATTATGCTTGCGTTCAACCTTTTTGGCGACGGCTTGCGTGATGCGCTTGATCCGAAGTTGAAGAAATAGGAGGTGAGATCATGGTGAGTAGCAACAATTTAATTGAGGTTGAAGGTCTTAAAAAGTATTTTAATGTTGGCAAAAACCGTGTGCTCAAAGCGGTGGACAACCTGAATTTCTATATTCGCGAGGGTGAAACGCTGGGTATGGTTGGTGAATCCGGCTGTGGTAAGTCTACAGCGGGTCGTACGATTTTGCGCTTGTATGAACCTACAGCAGGTAGCGTACGTTTTAACGGTACGGATATTTACAAATTATCACCAAGTAAAATGAAAGCAATGCGCCGTGATATGCAGATGATCTTTCAAGATCCGTATGCATCATTGAACCCGCGTTTTACCGTTTCTGATATTATTGGTGAGGCCCTGGATATTCACAATATGGCGGGTAGCCGTGCAGAACGTAAGAAACGGATTGAAGAGTTACTTGATCTGGTTGGTTTGAACCCTGACCATGCAACACGCTATCCGCATGAGTTTTCTGGTGGTCAACGTCAACGGATCGGTATTGCACGCGCACTAGCGGTTAATCCTAAATTCATCATTTGTGATGAGCCGATTTCAGCTCTTGACGTATCTATTCAGGCTCAGGTTGTCAACCTGTTAAAAGAGCTTCAAGAACGTTTGGGTCTGACATACCTGTTCATTGCGCATGATCTGTCGATGGTCAAGCACATCAGTGATCGGGTAGCTGTAATGTATATGGGTAGAATGGTCGAGCTTGCAGAAAGTGCTGAATTGTATGCAAATCCGATCCATCCTTATACAAAAATGCTTTTGTCGGCGATCCCACTTCCTGATCCAGAAGTAGAAGCCAACAAAAAACGGATTATTATGCCAGGCGACCAAGCAGGCCCGATTCATGATGCATCTGGCAGTAAGACAGGGGCATATAACCTGGAAAATGCCACGCTCATCGAAGTGTCTAAAGGACATTTTGTAGCTGAGCCTTACGCCTGATCTTGTTTTTTGCACCAACCGCCGAGTTATTCGGCGGTTTTTTTTGTAGGAAGCTTTGACGTGGACATGGGCTTTCGGTACAATCAAGCAGTAAGGTTTTGGTGGAGACAGGAGGCAGACCCATGAAGATAATTCCGGAAACGCTTCGCGTAGGGTCGGCTTTGGCAGAAGATTATATACAGGGTACAGGACGCGCAAGCGACTTGTATGAATATAATGTGCTGCACGCCGATGCTTATGCCCAACGGGCGAAGTGGCTGGATAAGACGGGGCATCTGCGATTAAACCGTAAGGATGTCGTAGCATGTCTTCGTATATACAATGAGAAATACAATTCGTATGAGGCGGTTCGTGCTTCATTGGACCGTCTGGAAAGTCCAGATGCCTTAGTAGTAGCTGGCGGGCAGCAAAGCGGATTGTTCACAGGTCCGATGCTGGTCATTTACAAAGCTGCTACCCTAATTAAGGCGGCGAGAGAAGCTGAGGAACGGCTTGGACGTCCGGTTATTCCCGTCTTCTGGATTGCTGGCGAAGATCATGACTGGGACGAGGTCAATCATACATACGTAATGGCAAATGACCCACAAGCCGTCAAAATCAAGCTGAATAAGCAACCTGAACGCCGTTCTTCGGTTAGTGCCATTAAAGTTGACGCTGTTGAGTGGAAGCAAGCGATAGCGGATATAGAGCAAAGCTTGCCAGATTCAGAACATAAGGCTGATATAATGCGCATGATTGAGAACGGGCTAACGGATTCATATGGACTGAGTGAAGCCTTTGCCAAGTTGCTGGGCCTTTTGTTCGGCACCTATGGATTAGTGCTCTTGGATTCAGCAGATCCTTCGCTACGCAAGCTGGAAGCATCCGTTTTTAAGCAACTGGTTCAGCACAATGATGAGTTGGAGCAGGCTTACCGGACGACTGCTGCGCGGATCGTAGATTATGGATATCATTTACAAGCCGATGTGCATGAAGGTGGCGCGAATCTCTTTTATATCCATGAAGATGAACGCCTGCTGCTTTTCAAAAAAGATGGGCTATTCACGGATCGACACGGTCTAGTGGCGTTTACTGTGGATGAACTGCTTGAAGAGATAGATAGACATCCCGAACGTTTTAGTAACAATGTACTAACTCGTCCTCTAATGCAGGATTCACTGTTTCCGGTGCTGGCATCTGTGCTGGGTCTAGGAGAGATTGCTTACTGGGCGATTACACGGGATGCTTTCGGGGTGTTGGAGATGCAGATGCCGATACTGCTGCCACGAATGTCTTTTACGTTGGTAGAGCCAGGTGTGGAGAAGCATATGCTTAAGTATGAATTGAGTTTTGGTCAAGTTAGAGACGGACTTGAGGAACGGAAAAAGCAATGGATCGCCACTCAAGATCAGCTTGGAATGCAGGATCAATTTTCCGGTGCTAAGGAAGCTTTTGTCCGCATGTACGAACCGCTTGTGCAGCAGACAGGTTTGATTGAAAAAGGTTTGCTACGGCTCGGAGAAACCAACCGCGATAAGATTCTGGCACAGATCGCCTATCTGGAGGCAAAAGTTCAGGAAGCGTTGCTTCGGCAAAATGAAACAGCACTTCGCCAGTGGGACCGTATTGAATGGTCGCTTTTTCCGTTTGGACAGCCGCAGGAGCGGGCGTATACGATCTATCATTTTCTGAACCGTCATGGTCTCAGCCTGATTGATATGATTATGAGTGTACCATTGGATCTGATGGGTACGCATCGCGTTATTTATGTATGATTTATTATTTTAATTAGGATTTATCATGGTTTAAATTTAACCAATATGAAGGAGGAAACAAAGTATGACTTCCCATTCTCTGCAAAATAGCATAGTTCACGATCTTAAATTGGCCCCTGAAGGTCATTTAAAAATTGATTGGGTAGAAGCCCATATGCCGGTATTGAACCGTATACGTCAACAATTCGAGCAAGAGCAGCCTTTTGCTGGTCTGAAGGTAACCATCTGTCTACATCTGGAGGCCAAAACGGCTTATCTGGCTAAAGTGGTACAAGCAGGTGGAGCGCAGGTAACTATTACGGGTAGTAATCCATTGTCCACACAAGATGATGTTTGCGCCGCATTAGTTGAAGATGGCGTTACAGTATTAGCTAAATACAATCCGGACCCAGAAGAATTCAAAAATTTGCAAATCAAGGCACTGGAAACAAAGCCGGATCTCATTATAGATGATGGTGGTGACTTGGTTACTCTGTTGCAATCCGAACGGCCTGATCTGATTTCTACGATCCGTGGGGGAGCAGAGGAGACAACTACTGGGATTATTCGTTTGAAGGCTTTGGAAAAAGAAGGGCAACTTCACTTTCCGATGGTGGCTGTTAATGATGCTTACTGCAAATATTTGTTTGATAACCGCTATGGTACAGGACAGTCAGCTTTCGACGGCATTATTCGTACGACTAATCTGGTTGTAGCCGGAAGTACAGTGGTTGTGGTAGGTTATGGCTGGTGTGGCAAAGGAGTTGCAATGCGTGCGAAAGGGCTGGGAGCCAACGTTGTTGTAACCGAAGTTGATCCGATCAAGGCAGTAGAAGCCCATATGGATGGTTTCCATGTCTTACCGATGGTAGAGGCTGCCAAACTGGGTGACTTCTTTATTACAGTAACTGGAAACAAGGCTGTAATTACAGGAGAACACTTTGATGTGATGAAGGATGGAGCTGTGCTGTGTAACGCAGGGCATTTTGATGTGGAGGTTAGTAAGCCTGAGCTTGCTAAACGTTCCGAATCCATTCGTACGGTGCGTCGTAATATCGAGGAATATCGCTTTAAAGATGGACGTAAAATGTATTTGCTGGCAGAAGGACGCCTCGTGAATCTGGCTGCTGCTGATGGTCATCCTGCGGAAATTATGGATACGACATTTGCGCTTCAGGCGCTTGGCTTGAAATATGTGAATGATCGTTACAATGAGCTAGGCAAAGCCGTTATTAATGTACCTTATGAAATTGATGAGCAGGTAGCTCGATTCAAGCTTGATAGTCTGGGAATCCAAATTGACACGTTAACTGAAGACCAAAAGATCTATTTGGACAGCTGGAACGCGTAATCGGATTTTTTCATCACGATTTTCGCTGCAAAGTGTTGCGTTTTTAATGCAAGTATTTGTTTAGGTTGACATAATGGACAGAGAGTAAGCCCTTTATTCCGTGTTGTTTCGAAACCTGATGCATATTGTCGGGGGCCGGCTTCATGGGATAAGGGGCTTTTTTGCATCTTGTGACGCAGGGCTACAATAACAGACATAAGGGTATGGATCCGGCTTCTATCACTTTTTGGTAATGAAAAAGAGGTCTTTGATTTTTTAAAGCGAATCTATTATGCTTAGGTGGTGGAAAGTGGGCCAAAGTGGGAGAATGGGGTAAGGGGTGACGAAACCAATGTTTATGGGGGAGTTCCAACATAGCATTGATGAGAAGGGTCGGCTTACTGTACCGGCCAAGTTTCGTGAACTTCTCGGTGCCTCGTTCGTGGTTACCCGCGGGCTGGACCAATGCCTCTTCGTGTATCCCATGGATGAGTGGGCTGTCATGGAGAAAAAACTTAAAGCACTGCCTCTGATGAAGGCCGATGCGCGGGCGTTTACCCGTTTTTTTTTCTCGGGGGCGACTGAATGCGAATTGGACAAACAGGGCAGGGTAAATTTACCGGGGAATTTGTGCGAATACGCCAAGCTTACTAAAGAGTGCGTCGTATTGGGAGTGTCCACCCGTGTAGAGATTTGGAGCAAGCATACTTGGGAGCAATATTTCAACCAATCAGAAGAAGCATTTAACGACATTGCTGAGAAATTGGTTGATTTCAACTTTGAATTGTAATTTAGGAGGTCAGCCGTTTGTTTCACCACATTACCGTACTCAAAGAAGAAGCAACACAGGCACTAAACATCAGGCAGGACGGGATTTATGTGGACTGCACGTTGGGAGGGGCAGGACACAGTTCCGTCATTGCATCACAGCTTGGCCCTGAGGGAAGGCTCATTGCCTTTGATCAGGACGACTGGGCATTGAACAATGCGCGAGAGAAGCTGTCAGCCTATGAAGGAAAGATTTCATTAGTGAAATCCAACTTCCGCCACTTGCAGGACAAGCTGACCGAGCTGGGATTGCCCGAAAAAGACGGCGTCCCGCAAGTCCAGGGTATTTTGTTCGATCTGGGTGTATCCTCGCCCCAGTTCGATGAGGGGGAACGGGGATTTAGCTACAATCATGATGCGCCGCTTGATATGCGGATGGATCAGAGTAGCTCGCTTACGGCTTACGAAATTGTCAATGAATGGTCAGAAGCAGAGATTGCGCGTATTTTGTTTCATTACGGAGAAGAGAAGTTTTCACGGCGGATCGCAAAGATCATGATTGAACGTCGATTGAACAAGCCTATTCACACAACAGGGGAACTTGTCGATATTATCAAAGAAGGAATTCCGGCTGCGGCACGCAGAACCGGGGGACATCCGGCTAAACGCAGTTTCCAGGCTTTGCGGATTGCTGTGAATGATGAGTTGGGTGCACTGGAAGATACTTTGCATCAGGCAATAAGATGTCTGGCTCCAGGAGGCAGAATTTCGGTCATTACATTCCATTCTCTGGAGGATCGGATATGCAAGCATATTTTCAAGGAGTATTTGGCGAAAAGCATCTATCCGTCTGATTTGCCTATTTTGGAGGACAAAATGGAAGGCGATCTGAAGCTGGTGAATCGTAAGCCGATTATGGCGTCAGAGCAGGAACTGGTGCTTAATCCACGGTCCCGGTCAGCTAAGCTGAGAGTTGCCGAGAAATTGTAAATTTAATGGAGAAGGAGAGGCGACATGGCTTATACACGCGGTAATTTGGCTGTAAAAGAAAGAGCCCGTCAGGAACAGGTTCAGCAACAACGGTATCGTGAGACCACCAAAGTCGTTACACGCCGCAGAGAGCTGCCGATTCGAGAAAAGCTGCTGTATCTATTGACACTTGTAGCGTGCATTGTCATTGCTGGTATGTTGATTAGCAGGTACGCTCACATTTATCAAATCAATTATTCGATTAATACGGCAAGCAAGGACATTTCCAAATTACAGACCAATATCGCCCAACTGAAGATTCAAAAGGAGCGGCTGGAAAATCAGATCGTGCCGACTGCAAAGCAACAGGGATATATCGAACCAACAAGAGAGCCCATTCGTGTGGAAAAGCAGGCTGCCAAATAGTTAAGGGCATAGCATCAAGCTATGCTCTGACGTACATTTTTTTGCAGAGAGGTTTGAGCTATGGTCAAAAGAATAAAGCTTCGCACACTGCTAATAGGGGGATGTATTACCCTCTTTTTTCTTGTTCTGCTACTTAAGGTATTTTGGATTCAAGTTGTGAGTGGGGAGTACTGGCATAACCTGGTAGTTAGTCAAGTAGAAAGAGATCAGGTGATTCAGCCCAAGCGTGGAACCATTACGGACCGTAAAGGAAACGTATTGGCTACGGATGCACCGGCTTATACGGTAGTTGTCAATCCTAGCATCATTCAGGAGTATGATTTGGAGAATGAGGTTGTAGCTAAGCTGCACCAGTTACTCAAAACGCCTGAGGATGAGCTGAGAGGACATCTTTCTGCAAAGGATAAAAAGGGGAACTACTTAAAAAATCGCGAGATTCGTAATGGGGGCTGGAAGGTAGATCCTGAGGTCAAGGCACAAGTGGATACGTTCAAAGAGTATTTGAAGGATAAGTATGAAGTAATTGGAGCTGTGGACACCGTTCAAGAATCCAAACGCTATTATCCGGAAAATAAGCTGGCTTCCCATGTTCTTGGCTATCAAAGAAAAGATGGCACAGCAGGTATGGGGTTGGAAGCTTATTATAATAAAGAGCTCTCGGGGACGGCTGGAAAGCTTCTGTATCAGCGGGATCGGAAGGGAGTTCCTCTTCAAGGATCGGAAAGTGTCTATGAGCCGGCACAAAATGGTAAAAATTTAAAGCTGACGATTGACGATACGATTCAGTATTATATAGAGGATGCCATGCAGGAAGCTATTGCAAAATACAACCCGAAAACGATGACTGTTGTAGCTGCTGATCCTCAGACGATGGATGTTCTCGGTATGGCAACTTATCCGAATTTTAATCCCAATACATATGGGAGTACACCCTTGGAATATTTCCGTAATAATGCTACTCAATCTATCTACGAGCCTGGCTCCACGTTTAAGATTGTCACCTTGGCAGCTGCGGTCCAAGAAAAGGTGTTCAATCCAAATGAATCTTACCAATCTGGTATGATTCGGGTCGGAGGCTGGGATATTCGTGATGTAAGCCGTAACTGGGGAACGTTAACCTATCTTCAGGGAGTCAAGCGCTCAAGTAACGTCGGTTTCGTCCATCTGGGACTGGATAAGTTGGGTGGCGAGAGACTGAAAAAATATATTAATAATTTTGGATTCGGCGTGAAAACGGGCATTGATCTTCCGAGTGAGTCTACTGGAGCTATTACATTCCATACCCAGTACAAATCGGAGGTCGCAACGGCTTCATATGGACACGGACGTGTCCAGGTAACGCCAATCCAGCAGGTAGCTGCCATCTCGGCAATTGCTAACGGGGGGAAGCTGATGCAACCTCATCTGGTGAAAGAAATCATAAACCCAGATACAGGCGAAGTTAAGACGATTCAACCGAAGGAAGTCCGCCAAGTGATTACTCGGGAATCGGCAGTCCAGACAAGCAGCTATCTGGAGCAGGTCGTATCTGACCAAGAAATTGGTACAGGACGCCTTGCTTATATTGACGGATATCGTGTAGCTGGTAAAACAGGTACAGCGACGAAGGTCGTCGGAAAAGTATATGACCATTCGAAGGATGTCGTGTCCTTTATAGGTTTTGCACCAGTAAATGATCCGAAAATAGCTGTTTTGGTTGTTATGGATGAACCTAACAAATCAGTAGGCGGCGGTACAGCAGCAGCGCCTGTATTTAAAAAAATCGTATCCCAATCGTTGCAATATATGGGGGTTCCAAAAACAGGAACTAAAACGAATAAATCAGGTGGCGCTGTTGTAAAAACAGTGAATTTGCCAACGGTACCAACATTAACTGGTCAGGTGAAAAAAGATGCGCAAAATGCATTGCTCAAACAGGGAATTGCCTATGAAACGGTAGGCAAAGGCTCCAAAATTGTTCGCCAATATCCTGAAGCAGGCGTCAAAATGAAACCCGGACAACGCATTTACTTGCTGACTGAGGATAGTGCCAACATGACTATTCCTGATTTTACAGGTGTTTCGTTGCGTGACACACTTCAAGTTCTGACCCTTATGAAGGTTGGTGTGCAGGTAAGCGGCGAAGGTTATGTTGTCTCTCAAAAGGCGCAAATGGTAAATGGAAAGCGGATCGTCAGCGTGACGCTTCAGCCAGCCAAAGAAACGGTGACCGGAGTGAAACCAGAGGAAACACAGGACTCGACCAATGGAGTTGCAGCTAATCAGACCGGCAGTGCAACAAAAACGGAGGTCGATACTAAAACCGAATCCGGTACTACTGCTGATGCTGGAACAGACGCGGGAGCTCCTAAGGGAGGAATATCTGCTGTTGCAGATGAGAAAAGTGCTGCTGCGATTAAAGGTGAGGATAACTGATAGCTTGTTCTAATGTCCGTTCTTTTGAATATTCATGAGGTAAGACATGTCATGAGTATTTGAGGAACGGAGGGAGCGCGTTTGAAAAAATCTAACGTGACCATGCGGCGGAGGCTGGTATGGGGGCTAATGGGATTATTTGTACTGTTTGCGGCCTTGTCGATCCGGCTCGCCTATGTTCAATTGGGTAAAGGAGGCGAGCTCTCGGCCAAGGCTGAGGATTCGTGGCGCCGCAATATTCCATTTGCCGCCAAGCGCGGCGAAATTTTGGATCGGCAGGGTACGGCGCTGACCTACAATGTCAGTTCGCCGACAGTCATGGCGATACCAGTGCAAATTAAGAAGCCGGAAGAAACGGCACGCAGGCTGGCGCCCTTGCTGGATATGAGTGAGGATAAAGTGCTCAAGCTGATTACCAAACGAACAGCAAGCCAAAAACTTCAGCCCGGCGGACGAAAAATTACGATGGAGAAAGCGCAGCAAATTCGTGATTTGAAGCTGCCGGGTATCGTTGTTGCTGAAGACAACAAACGTTATTATCCTTATGGTGATCTAGCGGCTCATATTCTTGGGTTTACAGGAATTGATAATCAAGGGCTGACAGGCGTAGAGAAGCAGCAAAACAGTAAGCTTCGGGGAATCGACGGAAGCATTGCGTATTTATCAGATGCAGGTGGTCGTCTGATGCCTGGTTCTTCTGAAAAATACATTGAACCGAAGGATGGACTGAATTTACAATTAACCATTGATAAGTCTGTGCAGTCCATTATGGAACGGGAGCTTGACCAAGCCATGGTCAAATTTCAGGCGAAGTCGGCGTTGTCTATAGCTATGAACCCCAAGACGGGTGAAATATTAGGCATGGCTGGACGACCAAGCTATGAGCCAGCGCTATACAAGCAATATGCGCCTGAAATCTATAATCGAAATCTGCCTATCTGGATGACATATGAACCTGGGTCTACTTTCAAAATTATTACACTGGCGGCTGCCTTGGAAGAAAAGAAGGTCAATCTCAAAAATGACCGTTTTTTTGATCCGGGATATATTGAAGTCGGTGGAGCACGCCTGCGTTGCTGGAAGAAAGGCGGACATGGAAGCCAGACTTTCCTTCAAGTAGTGGAGAATTCTTGCAACCCCGGTTTTGTAACATTGGGGCAGCGATTAGGTAAAGAAACACTGTTCAAATACATTCGCAATTTTGGCTTCGGCAGCAAAACGGGGATCGACATGATTGGTGAGGGCAACGGCATTTTGTTCAAGCTACCTCAGGTCGGTCCTGTAGAGCTGGCGACAACCGCTTTTGGTCAAGGGGTGTCTGTCACTCCGATCCAGCAGGTTACGGCAGTATCAGCGGCAATTAATGGCGGTAATCTTTATAAGCCTCACATTACAAAAGGTTGGGTTCAGCCGGGAACCGGAAAAGTGCTGGAAAAAGTAGAACCAGAACTGGTACGTAGGGTTATTTCAGAGGACACCTCCCGACAGGTAAGGGAAGCGCTGGAAAGCGTCGTTGCTAAAGGTACAGGTCGTCCTGCTTTTATTGAAGGCTACCGGGTGGGAGGTAAAACGGGGACAGCACAAAAGGTCATTAACGGGCGTTATTCTTCCTCGGAGCATATTGTATCCTTTATTGGTTTTGCGCCGGCGGATGATCCACAAATCGTCGTCTATACCGCTGTCGATAACCCGAAGGGCATTCAATTCGGCGGGGTGGTTGCTGCGCCAATCGTGCAAAATATTTTAAAGGACGCGCTGATTGCCTTGAAAATACCGCCTCGCACCAATCAAATTGCCAAAGAGTACAAATATGGAGAAAATCCGATCGAAACGGTACCTGATCTGGTAGGTGCTACTGCAGCTGATTTGTACGAAGATATGAATATGAACTTTATGCTCGTGAAATCTGGGTCAGGCAAGACGGTCGTGAGTCAGGCGCCGAAGCCGGGCTCCAGATTGGAGCGGGGATCAACGATCCGTATTTACATGGGGGATTGATAGGTTCATTTTATACCATACTATGAATAACGAGAGAGCAATGGAGGAATGAAAGATGCAGCTTCAACAATTGGCTTCACTGCTGGCCGTCTCCCGTGTGGTGGGTGATGGTACAGTGGATTGCCGAGGAATCGGGGCGGATTCACGTCGAGTGCAACAGGGGGATTTATTTCTGTGTCTGCCAGGTTTTACAGTGGACGGACATGACTATGCTGAGCAGGCAATTGCGTCCGGGGCGGCAGCTTTGGTCGTTGAACGGGAACTGGATGTGCCTGTTCCGCAGCTTGTAGTTAAGGATGCACGACATGCCATGGCGGTTTTGGCAGATTATATGTTTGATTCACCGAGCCGACGCATGCGCATGATCGGCATAACCGGAACCAATGGTAAAACAACGATAACTTATCTGATTGAAAAGATCATGAAGGATGCGGGGGTGAACACCGGACTGATTGGTACGATTCAAATGCGTTACGGTGGTCAGTCTTACCCAATGTCTGGCACTACGCCCGAAGCGGTGGAACTGCAACGTTATCTCGGAAATATGGCAGAGCAGGGGGTTCAATGCTGTGTCATGGAAGTATCCTCACATGCGTTGGAGCAGGGCCGCGTCAAAGGAACTGATTTTCGCACCGCTATATTTACAAACCTGACGCAGGACCACCTGGACTACCACAACACAATGGAGGAGTACCGTGCTGCAAAAGGACTTTTATTCTCTAGGTTGGGAAATGCTTTCTCGCGGGATGCATCAGATAGCAAATATGCTGTTCTGAATGCAGACGATCCGGCTTCTTCCTATTTGCAGGCTCAAACTGCGGCCCAAGTGATAACATACGGCGTAGAAAAGGAGTCTGATGTGCAGGCATCTCGTATCACTATAGGTTCCAAGGGAACCTCCTTCCATGTGTCTACTTTTAAAGGGGATACCGATATTGAGCTTCGAATGGTGGGCAAGTTCAATGTGTACAACGCACTGGCGGCCATTACCGCTGCTTTGCTGGAAGGAATCTCGCTGGTGGATATCAAGCGCAGTCTAGAGTCTATCGCAGGCGTAGATGGGCGAGTAGAGCCTGTAGATGCGGGTCAGCCCTTTGCTGTTATTGTAGATTATGCCCATACACCGGACGGATTGGAAAATGTCCTTCGCACCGTAAAGGAATTTGCGGTCGGTAAAGTATGGTGTGTATTTGGATGCGGCGGTGACCGAGATCGTACGAAACGTCCATTGATGGGGAAAATTGCTGCGCGTTACAGCGATCACTCGTTTATTACTTCCGACAATCCGCGAACAGAGGACCCGAAAGTGATTTTGAAAGATATCGAACAAGGGCTGATTGACGAAGGTGTACCCGCAGAACGATACGAATTGATCGTGGATCGCAGAACTGCAATTCATAAAGCTGTTGAAATGGCAAGCTCTGACGATGTAGTATTGATTGCGGGAAAAGGTCATGAGACTTACCAGTTGATCGGAAAGACGGTGCATGAATTCGATGACCGCATCGTAGCCAAAGAAGCGATAAGGGGTTTATCCAAGTGATGAAAAGAACAATCGGTCAGATTGCATCTATGTGTGGAGGAATACTTCACGGAGAAGCGGACACCGAACAGATGGTCGAAGGCGTTTTTACAGATTCTCGCAGGCCGCAAAGCCAAGGGTTGTTTGTTCCACTCGTGGGCGAACGGTTTGATGGGCATAATTATGTGCAGCAGATCGTAAGCGAGGCAGGTGCAGCTGCATTTTTATGGCAAAAGGATCATGGAGCACCTCCGGCTGAGAACGCTATTGAGGTAGAGGATACGTTAGAAGCCCTTCAGCATCTAGCAGCTGCATACTTACGCGAAACCGGCGTTTCTGTCGTTGGGATCACGGGAAGCAACGGCAAGACGACAACGAAAGACATCGTAAACGCTCTGCTGGGCACGACTTTTAAAGTACACAAAACCGAGGGGAATTATAACAATCATATCGGTTTGCCCTTAACTGTACTGTCCATGCCGCAGGATACAGATATTCTCATTCTGGAGATGGGCATGAGTGGACGTGGAGAGATTCGTCTGCTGGCTAATATTGCCCAACCAGATGTAGCTATCATAACGAACATAGGCGAATCGCACTTGCTGCAGCTTGGTTCTCGTGCGGAAATCGCTCGTGCAAAGTTGGAGATCACAAGTGGCCTTAAGCCCGGTGGTTTGCTGATCTACAACGGGGATGAACCACTGCTTTCACAAGTGTTGGAGGAGTCTGAAACGGTCAAGCCTGAAGGTTTAAAATTGTTTGCGTTCGGGCTAGCTGCAGGCAACGATGACTATCCAACTGAAATCACTTCGGATGGAGAAGGTAGCTTATTTATAACAGCCCAATCTGGCAAAGAGGCTTTCCGGCTTCCCTTGCTTGGACAGCACAATGTTGTAAATGGTTTGGCGGCACTGGCGGTAGCGCGTCATTTCAATGTCGATGCAGACCATATACGTAAAGGGTTGTCGTCTTTAAAGCTGACGGGCATGCGCATTGAGGTCGTGAACTGTCCTAATGGACTTACCGTGCTAAACGACGCTTATAATGCCAGTCCGGCTTCAATGAAGGCTGCGATTCAGACGTTGTCTGCGTATAAAACGGACGGACGTAAAATCGCCGTGCTTGGTGATATGCTGGAGCTGGGACCTGAGGAAAAGCAATTCCATGAGGAAATTGGAATTTTCGCGGCAAAGCACGACGTAGAGGTACTCTTTACCTACGGTGCGTTAGGCACTTTGATTGCGCAGGGTGCGCAAGGGTTGATGCCAACTGCTAACGTGCACGCTTATACAGATAAGCAAGAGCTGATCCAGTATTTGCTGGTTCATCTACACGCCAATGATATTGTGCTGGTTAAGGCATCCAGAGGGATGCGACTAGAAGAAATTGTGGATGCGCTGAAAAACGGTCCGCTACAGAACTGATGTTGACGAGAGGGAGACTCCCATGGATATTCAATTATTACTGCTGACGATCGTCGTATCGTTTATATTGGCGGTCATTGCCGCTCCACTGCTCATTCCGCTGCTGCGGCGAATGAAATTCGGCCAGCAGGTCCGGGATGACGGGCCACAGAGCCATCTTAAAAAAATAGGTACGCCTACAATGGGCGGTATCGTGATTCTGGTGGCTTTTACGCTGACCTTTCTTAAGTTTTCAGCTATCAAAAATACGGACTTTTACGTTCTGCTGGTTGCTACGCTCGGTTTTGGGCTGATCGGCTTTTTGGACGACTACATCAAAATTGTATTCAAACGCTCGTTAGGTCTGACGGCGCGTCAAAAGCTGTTTGGGCAATTATTGTTTGGCGCGATCATGTGCTGGCTTCTGCTTAGCAATGATCATAGTACTGCGATCGGCATCCCTGGAACGTCATGGTCATTTGATTGGGGCGGCTGGTTTTATTATCCATTCATCATTATTATGATGCTGGCGATTAGCAATGCTGTCAATTTCACGGATGGGCTGGACGGGCTGCTGTCCGGTACAAGTGCCATTGCCTTTGCTGCTTATGCCATTGTCGCGATTCAGGCAACCTCGCTTCCGGCAGCAGTATGCTCAGCGGCTATGATTGGCGCTGTACTCGGATTTCTCGTATATAATGCTCATCCTGCCAAGGTGTTTATGGGTGACACAGGCTCGCTGGGAATTGGCGGCGCCATAGGTGCCATTGCCATCGTTACGAAAAGCGAAATTTTGTTCCTCATTATCGGTGGTGTATTCGTAATTGAAATGCTGTCCGTGGTCTTGCAAGTAGCTTCCTTTAAAACACGTGGCAAGCGTATTTTCAAAATGAGCCCGATTCATCATCATTTCGAGCTGTCCGGCTGGTCCGAATGGCGCGTAGTTATTACATTCTGGGCTGTAGGACTGTTGTTGGCAGGACTCGGACTTTATCTCAACAAGGGGTTGTAGACAAATGAACCATCCAGACGCATACAGAGATCAGGAAGTCGTCATTATCGGTCTGGCTAAAAGCGGCGTGCAAGTTGCCAAGGTGCTGCACCAGGCCGGAGCCAAGCTGACAGTCAATGATAAAAAAGATAGGGAACAATGTCCCGAAGCTTCTGAATTAGAGGCTTTGGGAATTTCCGTTTTATGCGGGGGTCACCCAGAGGGGCTAATTCATCCTGGAGTGAAGCTGGTTGTCAAAAATCCAGGGATTCCTTATACGGCCCCTCCCGTACAGAAAGCTGTCGAGCTCGGCATTGAGGTCGTGACCGAGGTTGAGGTCGCCTACCATCTATGTAAAGCTCCGATCATCGGAATTACTGGCTCCAACGGAAAGACGACCACGACCACTTGGGTAGGCAAGCTGTTGGAGGCATCCGGCATGAAGCCAATCGTGGCTGGGAATATCGGTACGCCCGTATGTGAGGCGGCTGTGGATGCCAAGTCGGACGAGTGGATGGTTGTGGAGCTGAGCAGCTTTCAGTTAAAAGGAACAAAAGATTTCAAGCCCACTGTGGCCTGCTTGCTCAATGTAGCTGAGACCCATTTGGACTACCACGGAGGCATGGAGGACTACGTTGCATCCAAGGCGCGTCTATTTGCCAATCAAACGGCGGCGGATACTGCGGTGGTGAACTGGGATGACCCCGTCTGCCGGGAACTCGTACCCTATATAAAAGCGAAGCTGCTTCCGTTCTCTATGACAGAACGTTTGCAGGAAGGGTTGTTCGCTGACCCGCCATACATACCGGATGTGACGGACGATATTGAACGTAGCATTGTATACCGTGATGGAAATGGTGTGTTGCATCCCATTATAGGCGTAGCTGAGATTGGACTTCCGGGTCGTTTTAACGTAGAAAATGCTCTTGCTGCTTGCGCAATCGCCATTGCTGCAGGCGCAGAACCAGCGAATTTGGCGGAACCATTAAGTACTTTTCGCGGTGTCGAACATCGGCTTGAATATGTTTTAGAACACGCTGGTGTAGCTTATTACAATAACTCCAAAGCAACCAATTCGAAAGCAACAATGATGGCCTTATCTTCCTTTAAGCAACCCATTGTACTCATTGCCGGTGGATTGGATCGCGGTTCTGATTATACAGAGCTCGTACCTTCCTTGCAGGAAGGTGTGAAAGCCGTTGTGCTCTTGGGTGAGACACGGCATAAGTTGGCTGAGCGGGCCCAGCAGGCCGGAATAGAGCATGTCAAGGTCGTCGATAATGGGGAGGATGCCGCCGCTACGCTCGTGGAGGCTGTGAACAAGGCTGCTGAATTTGCTGAGACGGGAGATATAGTATTACTCTCACCCGCCTGTGCAAGCTGGGATATGTTCCGATCCTATGAAGAGCGTGGACGTATTTTTAAAGAGGCGGCGCATAAATTGTAAGTAGGGGGGTTGGATAAGCCCCTACTTTTATGCAAGGGGTGGCCTCCTGATGAAGCAATCTCGTCCAGCGCCGGATCTATGGCTTTTCGTTTGTATCATAAGCTTATTAGCCATCGGCATGGTTATGGTATACAGTGCGGGCGCCGTCCTCGCTTTTCACGAGTACGGGGACTCCTACTATTTTGTAAAGCGGCAATTGCTGTTTGCAGGGCTCGGCCTTGTAGCGATGTACTTTACTGCCAGAACGGACTACCGGATCTGGCAGAAATATGCCAAGGTCGTGTTGTTGATCTGTCTAGCGTTGCTGGTTGCCGTATTAATTCCCGGCATTGGTGTAGTAAGAGGCGGGGCACGAAGCTGGCTCGGTATTAGCTCTTTCGGCATTCAGCCTTCCGAGTTTATGAAGTTGGGTATGATTCTTTTTCTCGCTCGTTGGCTCAGTCGTCCTGACTATGATATTAGCTCTTTTACGCGCGGCCTGTTGCCCCCGCTTGGACTCATGGGACTGGCTTTTGGGCTTATTATGCTCCAGCCCGATTTGGGCACTGGCACGGTAATGATGGGAGCGTCCATGCTCATCGTATTTACGGCAGGCGCGCGTATGAAGCATCTCGGTCTGCTGGCATTGTCGGGAGCAGCAGGGTTTGCTGCACTGATTGCAGCTGCGCCTTATCGGCTCCAGCGCATCACCGCTTTTCTGGACCCTTGGTCCGATCCGCTTGGCGCAGGTTATCAAATTATTCAATCGCTATATGCGATTGGTCCAGGCGGCCTGGCAGGCTTGGGGCTTGGCATGAGTCGACAAAAATATAGCTACGTTCCTGAGCCGCAGACTGATTTTATTTTTTCCATTTTGGCGGAGGAGCTTGGCTTTATCGGTGGAATGGCGGTGTTGGGGCTCTTTTTGGTTCTCGTGTGGAGAGGAATGCGTGTCGCTATAACCATTCCGGATACCTATGGTAGTCTGCTTGCGGTGGGTATTGTCGCAATGGTCGCCGTACAGGTCGTCATTAATATTGGTGTCGTTATCGGTTTAATGCCGGTGACAGGAATAACACTGCCCTTAATCAGCTATGGAGGTTCTTCTCTGACCTTAATGCTAACTGCTCTGGGCATTTTACTAAATTTATCACGTTATGCGAGGTGAACGTTTATGCGCGTCGTGTTGAGCGGCGGCGGCACCGGAGGGCATATTTATCCGGCGCTGGCCGTAGCCAGACAGTGCGAAGAGATTGATCCGGACGCTGAATTTTTATACATTGGCGGTCAACGAGGACTCGAAAGCAAGTTGGTTCCTCAGGAAAAAATTCCATTTGAGGCTATTGATATCACAGGATTTCGCCGCAGCTTGTCTGTGGAAAATATAAAAACGATCATGCGCTTTTTCAAAGGGGTTCGCAGATCCAAAGCATTATTAAAGAAATTTAAGCCAGATGTCGTTATTGGCACTGGGGGATATGTATGCGGCCCCGTCGTTTATGCAGCTTCCAAGTTGGGAATTCCCAGCATTATTCATGAGCAAAATGCAATTCCAGGGCTGACTAATACATTTCTGAGTCGCTATGTGGATACAGTGGCTGTTAGCTTTGAAGGCTCAGAAGGAGCTTTCCCCAAAGCTAAAAATGTACTGTACACCGGGAACCCGCGTGCTACAACAGTTCGTTTGGCTAACCGGGATCGGGGATTTGCTACTATTGGGGTTCCGATGAACAGCTCGGTCGTCCTTGTGGTCGGTGGCAGCAGGGGAGCAAAGGCCATTAATGACGCCATGATTGCAATGGCTCCGCAACTTTCGCAACTGAAAGACGTCCATTTTGTATATGTAACTGGTGAATCTTATTATGAGCAAACGCTGGATAGCATACGGAATCAGATCGGCTCATTGCCCAATCATCTACACGTGCTTCCCTATATTCACAATATGCCAGAGGTGCTGGCTTGTACCTCATTAATTGTTAATCGCGCAGGTGCGTCCTTCTTGGCAGAGATCACATCGTTGGGCATTCCGTCCATTCTGATCCCATCACCTAATGTGACGAATAACCATCAGGAGGCTAATGCTCGTACACTTGAAAAGGCAGGCGCATCCGTCATGATTGTAGAAAAGGAACTGAGTGGCCCGGCCCTGTTTCAATCTATAGCGGGAATTATGAAGGATGAGGCATGGCGGAGTCGCATGGCAGAGTCGGCGTCTGCGCTTGGCAAGCCTGACTCAGCAGATATTTTAGTAAAAGAAATGGAACGTCTTGCCCATAAAAGGTAGTCTGCAGCGCAGAATTGGGCGGTTGTCACACACCGGATGGTATTTACATAGGATACCCTATAGATTGTGACCATCACTCAGGCTGCCGGTTGTCAGGTGAGAGCCTTATAACCATGCGGGGCAAGCAACAAGGAGGTTTCAGTACAATGCAGCAATGGATGCCATTATTAGCGGAGCATGATATCGGAAAAGTGCTGGAGCATGAGCCGCTGTCCAAATATACGACATGGAGGATTGGAGGCCCTGCGGATGCACTTGTCATCCCGGATACCAAAGAGCAGCTGGCAAGAGTATTGAAGCTGGCTAGCGAGCACGGAATTCCCTGGATGCAGTTGGGTCGGGGCTCCAACATGCTCGTCTCTGACAAAGGGATACGGGGACTTGTGATCAAGCTGGGGCCAGGATTTGATTATGTTCATTTTGAAGATGAACATATCGTTGCTGGAGGAGGCGTTTCACTGGTCAAACTGTGCGTTATGGCCAGCAAGCAGGGCCTGTCCGGCCTTGAATTTGCTGGTGGTATCCCAGGATCAGTCGGTGGGGCTGTCTACATGAACGCCGGTGCCCATGGGTCTGATGTGTCACAAATATTCCAGTCCGCTGAGATTGTGCTGGATACAGGGGAATTGGCTGTGTACGATGCCGAGAATATGCATTTCAGCTATCGTCACTCCGTGTTGCATGAGCAACGTGGAATGGTGACAGAGGCAGTGTTTCGGATGAAGCGGGGCGACCGCGAGGAAATTTCAGTAGCGCTTGCGGCTTTTAAAGACCGCCGTCGGCTGACCCAGCCGCTACAGTTAGCTTGTGCAGGAAGCGTATTCCGTAATCCTCCAGGAGACTATGCTGCTCGTCTTATTGAGAGCGCAGGTCTCAAGGGCTTGAAGGCGGGAGGCGCAGAGGTATCTGTACAGCATGCCAATTTCATTGTAAATACCGGTCAAGCGACAGCAGAGGACGTGCTTACCCTAATGAAGCATATTCAAAGTACAATATCATCTCAAACCGGCATCAAGCTAGTTCCGGAGGTTTTCGTAGTGGGTGAGCGGTAAACTCGGAGGTGATACATTGGACAAATTGGTGATTGAGGGAGGCCGTCCCCTGTCAGGCACCATACGTATCCATGGGGCAAAAAATGCGGCACTACCTATTCTTGCAGCGAGCTTACTAGCACAAGGTAAGGTAGAAATTCGGAATGTGCCCCATCTTTTAGACATTAAGGTCATGCTGCACATCCTTGAAAGACTCGGCTGTACATGCCGACATGAAGAGGAAACGGTATACGTGGATACGTCGTCCGTCCGAACGTTCCAAATTCCGGAAGATTTGATGAAGCAAATGCGCTCATCTATCTTTCTGATGGGACCGCTGCTCGCCAGATATGGAGAAGTTTCCATTTACCAGCCCGGAGGCTGCGCCATAGGCGAGCGCAAAATTGATCTTCACCTAGAGGGCTTAAAAGCTCTTGGCGCAGAGATAGAGGAAAAAGACGAGCAAATTACATTTCGTGCCCACAAGCTAATCGGCTCGGACATCCACATGGATTTCCCGAGTGTAGGTGCAACGGAAAATATTATGATGGCCGCTGCGTTGGCTGAAGGACGAACAACGATCACTAATGCAGCGAGGGAACCAGAGATTCAGGATCTACAAAACTTCTTGAATGCCATGGGAGCCCGCATTATCGGTGCTGGAACCGACACAATTACAATTACGGGGGTCAGTCGCCTCAATCCGTGTACGTATGAGGTCATTCCTGACCGCATAGTAGCTGGAACGGTTATGATCGCAGCTGCAGCTACACGAGGAAGTGTGTCGCTGACCCACTGCAATCCATCCCACTTGTCTGCTCTGATTCACGTCCTCAGGCGGGCTGGTGTTCAAATCGGCATCTTGAATGATATAATGACCGTAAGTTGTATGAGTCGTCCCAAAGCAGTGGAGAGGATCGTTACCTCCCCTTACCCGTCTTTTCCGACGGATTTACAATCTCAGGTCATGGTTCTGCTTTCCTTGGCGGACGGATTCAGTGTCATGAAAGAGACCGTCTTCGAAAGCCGATTCAAACATGTGGATGAACTAAATGTAATGGGTGCTGATATTACGGTTGATGCAAATGCTGCTTTTATAAGAGGAGTTTCTCGTCTGTACGGGGCTACGGTAGAGGCTACCGATCTGCGGGCAGGGGCTGCGCTGGTCATAGCGGGTCTAGCGGCTCAAGGACGTACCATTGTCGAGCAGGTTCATCATATTGACAGAGGGTATGACCGAATCGAATGTCTTTTCCAGGGACTGGGTGCCCGAATGAGCCGTCAGTCTCCGGTGCCGGAGCAGCTGGATTTCGTAAATTAATGCCTGTAATGTCCCTCCGTTATCGGGGGGACGAAAGGCTTTTGTGGAGAGAAGCTATGCCAAATGCTCAAATACCTGTTCTTAAAAAGAACAGAACGAAAAAAAGAACAAGCCGGAAGATTGCTATTCTTCTCATTTTGTTGTTTATCGTACTGCTCGCTGTTCTCTTTTTCCGTTCTTCGTTGAGTCGGGTTTCTGAAATTCGTTTTGATGGTAATGTATTTTCGACCCGAGATCAGCTTCTTAATCGAAGCGGTCTGGCTGTTGGAGATCAGTATTTCGGAGTCAGTTCATCCGACATCTCTGAGAAACTGCGGGAAATTCAATCGATACAGCAAGTCACAGTGGACAAGCAGTTTCCGGGGATTATTGCTATTCACATTAAAGAGTTTGCTACGGTCGCTTACGAGTTGCAGAGTGACGGGAGCCTTCGTGCTATTCTAGCGAACGGGACAAGCGTGGGCGTGGGGAGTAGCGGAATAGCCGTTGAGAAGCCTATTTTGACCAAATGGAAATCTGATGATCCGTACAAAGCGAAGCTGTGTGATGCTTTATCGCGCATTCCGGGGGAATGGACAGCCGATATTTCGGAAATCATTCCCGCGCCGATTCCTTCTTTTCCGGACCGTATCAAAATGTACACACGTTCCCAGTTTGAGGTTATTACAACCGTTTCTCTACTGAATTCTAAAATCAGCTATTTGAACCAGGTGCTAGAAACAGAAGATCCAGGTTTGATCACCATGTTGGAGGCGGATTCGTACGTTCCGTTCAAACCTGATACGAGTGAAGAGGGCCAAGAAAAAGATACTACTCAGTGATGTGAAAAAATGCTAGAATTGATTTTATGGGTAATAGACTTGCCTCCTTCTTTTTTCTTCAAATTTTTATGTGACTGCAACCATAAATTGGCTTCTAAAAAATTTGTAGAAAAAAGAGGGAAAGCATGGAGTTTGTTGAATATGTACAGAGTGTGTTTAAAGAACGAAATTCATTTTGGAGTCAGGAGGTGCCACAGACTTGAGCAACAATGACATCATTGTTAGTTTGGACATCGGTACATCCAAAGTTCGGGCTATTATTGGGGAAATGAATAATGGAACCTTTAATATTATTGGAGTTGGATCTGCCGACTCGGAAGGGATTCGCAAAGGTGCAATTGTAGACATTGATCAAACCGTGCAATCAATCCGTAACGCCGTGGATCACGCAGAACGCATGGTTGGTATTCAAATAACAGAAGTGTATGTGGGGATTTCAGGCAATCATATTGGCCTGCAAAATAGTCATGGCGTAGTAGCCGTGTCCAACGAGGACCGTGAAATCGGTGAGGAGGACATTGAGCGTGTACTGAAGGCAGCTGAGGTTATTGCCGTACCACCGGAGAGAGAAATTATTGACGTGGTAGCCAAGCAGTATGTCGTGGATGGCCTTGAAGGCATTCAGGACCCTCGCGGTATGATTGGAGTTCGTCTCGAAGTAGAGGCTACGATTGTTACTGGAGGCAAGACCCCGATACATAATCTGTTGCGCTGCGTTGAGAAAGCCGGCTTGAGGATTAAAGATCTGGTCTTGCTACCTCTTGGAGCCGGACAATTGTCTCTTTCGAAGGATGAAAAGGTGATGGGTTCGGTGCTGGTGGATATTGGTGCAGGTTCTACGAATGTTGCCATTTTCCAGGAAGGAACGATTGTTGCCACATCTACACTTCCGATTGGTGGAGAATTTGTAACCAATGATATTGCCTACGGACTGAGAACCCTTACCGATCAAGCCGAAAAAGTAAAGCTTAAATACGGCTGCGCATGGTATGATGATGCGGCAGCCGATGTCGTCTTTAAAGTGACGCGTATCGGCAGTAATGTGGATAAGGAGTTCAACCAGCAGGATTTGGCTGCTATTATTGAGCCGAGAGTGCAGGAAATTTTTCAACTCATTCAGGCGGAAGTTAAGCGCTTGGGTTACACAGAGCTTCCGGGAGGTTATATACTTACCGGAGGCACCGTCTCCATGCCTGGTGTACTTCAGGTGGCACAAAGCGAACTGGCCGCTTCCGTAAGGATCGCCGTACCTGATTTTATCGGTGTAAGGGATCCGGGTTACACGAGCGGAGTTGGAATCTTGCATAATGCTATTCGTTACTATCGCGGAAGATCGACTAGCGTTAGCAACAGTGGCGGAAGTACCAAGAAGCCGACTAACCGAACCAAAAGCAGTAGTCCCGCTGCGGAAGGCGAGCAAAAGCAGGGGTTGATTGAACGCTTAAAAAATATGTTCAGTGAATTTATATAACGTTCATTGCTAATTATGCCAATCATGGACGGGCCATCCATGCACATTGAGGGGGAGATGGAATAGTATGTTGGAATTTGATTTTGAAATGGAGAGCTTGGCTCAAATTAAAGTGATCGGCGTCGGAGGCGGCGGCAGCAATGCGGTTAACCGAATGATCGAAAATGGTGTTCAGGGTGTGGAGTTCATCACAGTCAATACAGATGCCCAGGCACTTCATTTAGCGAAGTCTGAGCATAAGCTTCAAATTGGGGATAAGCTGACTCGCGGTCTGGGTGCCGGCGCTAACCCCGATGTGGGTAAAAAAGCGGCTGAAGAATCGCGTGAGCTCATTATGAATACGCTCAAAGGTGCGGATATGGTATTCGTAACGGCGGGAATGGGTGGCGGTACTGGAACCGGAGCGGCTCCTGTCATTGCTGAAATTGCCAAGGAATGCGGCGCGCTGACTGTAGGCGTGGTAACCCGACCATTCACGTTTGAAGGGCGTAAGCGTTCCAATCAAGCTGAACTTGGTATTGAGGGATTAAAAGAAAAAGTAGACACTTTGATAGTAATCCCGAATGACCGTTTGCTTGAAATTGTGGACAAGAAAACCCCAATGTTGGAAGCATTCCGTGAAGCAGACAATGTTCTGCGTCAGGCGGTACAAGGTATTTCAGATTTGATCGCTGTACCGGGTCTAATCAACCTCGACTTTGCTGACGTTAAGACGATCATGACGGAGCGTGGCTCCGCTTTGATGGGGATTGGCGAAGCAACTGGTGAAAATCGTGCGGCTGAAGCAGCACGCAAGGCTATCATGAGCCCGTTGTTGGAGACATCCATTGAAGGTGCTCGTGGTGTGATTATGAACATCACTGGTGGCAACAACCTGTCTCTGTATGAGGTTAATGAGGCAGCTGAAATTGTAACATCGGCTTCCGATCCGGAAGTAAACATGATTTTCGGTGCTATCATTGACGAAGAGTTGAAAGAAGAGATCAAGGTTACCGTCATTGCCACTGGCTTTGAAGGCAAGCCAAGTCAACCGGCACCGGGACGTAAACCGGCAGCCAACCCGGCTACTTCCGAATCGGCGGAAAAAGGCTCTCCTAACTTGCGTCCATTTGGTAACACTCAAAGCAGTGACCAATTAGACATTCCTACATTCTTACGTAACCGTTCGCGCAATAATAATAACGATAACTAGTTTCAATTCGGACTGCCCGCATTCTCCCAGGAGATGCGGGCTTCTTTCTGTTTTCCGTATCCTCCAGTTCAGGTGCTTCTCCTCTTTCCGACAAAATTAGTCGGTCACCGTCCCCACCGTTAGACAGACTTTGAACAGCATGACTACTATACTTAAGCCTATCCTGCAAACGCTGGGCGGGTGAAGCCTTGGTTGTTTATATCGACTTGATTTTTTTGGCCAATTTGTTCATTGATGCTGTGCTGCTGATGGTCACCGCCTGGATGAGAAAAATTCGTCCAGTGTGGTGGAGGTTGATGGCTTCAGCTGGAATCGGCGCAATGTATGTGGTCATGATGTTTGTGCCGGAACTGTCCTTTTTATTTACGTTCCTGATCAAACTGGCATTATCGGTCATAATGCTGCTGGTGGCTTTTGGATTTGGCAGCATGCAAAAGTATCTTCGTACAATGGGTGCTTTTTACATGATCAATTTTGTAGCTGCAGGTGGCATTTTGGGGATGCATTATTTTCTCCAAAATACGGGGGAATTGTTTAATGGTATCTGGTACACCGCTTCGGGAGGAATGTCTTTTGAACTGAAAATCGCATTCTGGTTTATTTTATGCGCATTTGGCGGAGTGATGCTTTTCTTTCGTATTGTGCAGTCCTCAAAGCAGCGCACAGAAAGGATGAGTGGGTTTCTGGGACAAGTGCAGGTGTGGATTGGGCAGGATCATATTGAGTGTACAGGCTTGTTGGATACAGGTAACCAGCTCTATGATCCTTTGACCCGAACCCCCGTGATGGTCATGGAGGCGGCCTTGTGGGAATCGTATTTGCCCGCCTCCTGGCTCCGAAAATGTTCTGAGGGGAATGCTGACCAACTGGTGATGGAACTGGGGGACGAATCGTTTAGCTGGCAGGATCGTGTTCGTCTCGTCCCTTATCGTGGAATTAACCGCAATCATTCCTTTATGCTAGCCATTAAACCAGACCGGGTAGAGGTGGTGATGAATGGGGTTCATTTTGTACATCATCGAGTGTTGATTGGCTTGGATGGGGGAACATTGTCAGCAGAGGGTAAGTATCGCGCCATCATCCACCCGGATGTGACGGCACAAGAAGAGGGCAGTGCTGATACCAACCAGAAACGAGATGCACAGTTTAGTGAGCATTTTACGGAATCAGGATGACGGAGCATAAACACAAAATGATGTTTGAAGACGACGAGAAATATCCAATGGTGAAATGGGCGGAGCACAGCTGGAATTGCACTATTTTCAAAAGGGGGAGAATGATATGCGGGAACAGATGAAATTGAAGATGAAAATTAGGCTAGCGTTGCAATTGCAATATTATCGTATTTTATTTTTATTTGGGCTGAAAAGTGAAGAAATTTATTATATTGGCGGCAGCGAGGCGCTCCCCCCACCGCTGACGAGAGACGAAGAAGAATATTTGCTGGGGAAACTTTCTTCTGGAGATGCAGCAGTACGGTCGATGCTAATCGAAAGAAATTTGCGGTTAGTCGTATATATTGCCCGTAAATTTGAGAATACGGGAATCAACATTGAGGATCTCGTATCCATCGGTGCTATTGGACTAATCAAAGCGGTTAACACTTTTGATCCAGAGAAGAAAATCAAACTTGCGACATATGCGTCTCGATGCATTGAGAACGAGATTTTGATGTATTTGCGTCGCAATAGTAAAACGAGAACGGAAGTTTCTTTTGATGAGCCTCTGAATATTGATTGGGACGGTAATGAATTATTGCTTTCCGATGTGATGGGGACGGAAAATGATACCATTTACCGTAATATTGAGGAGCAGGTGGACCGTAAATTATTGCATAAGGCACTGGATAAGTTGACGGATCGAGAGCGTTTGATTATGGAGCTGCGCTTCGGCTTACAAGACGGAGAAGAGAAGACACAGAAGGATGTTGCTGACCTGTTGGGTATCTCGCAATCGTATATTTCGCGTCTGGAAAAGCGAATTATAAAGCGCTTACGAAAAGAATTTAATAAAATGGTATAATGCATGGGTATATCCGGAAGCGATGGAAACAGCGAATAAAAAAATGCCCTCAGGAGATAATGTACATTAATGTTGCTCCTTGGGAGGTAAGACACGATGACCCGAAATAAAGTGGAAATTTGCGGTGTGGATACCGCCAAACTGCCGGTATTAACCAATGCAGAAATGCGTGAGTTGTTCACATCACTTCAGCAAAATAATGAACGATCAGCCAGAGAAAAATTGGTCAACGGCAATCTCCGACTCGTCCTGAGTGTGATTCAACGATTTAACAATCGGGGAGAGTTTGTGGACGATTTGTTTCAGGTAGGATGTATCGGCCTAATGAAGGCGATTGATAATTTTGACCTTTCGCAAAACGTAAAGTTCTCCACTTATGCGGTGCCGATGATTATCGGAGAGATCCGCCGTTATTTGCGGGATAACAATCCGATCCGTGTATCTCGTTCGTTACGGGATATTGCATATAAGGCGCTTCAGGTGCGGGACAGTCTGACGAATCTGAACTCGCGAGAACCAACGATTTTTGAAATTTCAGAGGCACTGAATGTGCCTAAAGAAGACGTTGTGTTCGCGTTGGATGCGATTCAGGATCCGGTTTCGCTGTTCGAGCCGATATATCACGACGGGGGCGACCCAATCTATGTGATGGATCAGATCAGTGATGACAGAAATAAAGACGTCTCATGGATTGAGGAAATCGCTCTGCGGGAAGCGATGCATCGCCTGGGCCAGCGTGAAAAGATGATATTGTCTATGCGTTTTTATGAAGGAAAGACGCAAATGGAGGTTGCCGACGAGATCGGTATCTCTCAAGCCCAGGTTTCAAGATTAGAGAAGTCGGCTATACAGCAAATGCAAAAACATGTAAAGTCCTAATGAAATGAATGCTTGAATGATTCAGCGATAAAAACGATCCTACCCGGATCGTTTTTGCGTTTACAGGACATTTTTTAGGCTCTTCCGCTCATATAGTGAAATAAAGGATGTGATGCGTGTGAGTGCACCTGAAACGTCAGTAAGAGCAATGAAAATTTCCGAGTTTCAGACCAAGGATGTCATAAACATTGTAGATGGACGACGTCTGGGACAAATCAGTGATTTGGAGATTGACGTGCGGCAGGGGAAAATTGAAGCCATTGTGGTTCCAGGCAGCAGCCGTTTTATGGGCTGGTTTGGAGGCGGAAGCGAGTTGGTCATTCCGTGGCGCAACATTGTGAAAATTGGTTCGGATGTTGTGCTTGTGCGACTGGAAGGATTGCATGAGCCGCCGGGTGAAGGGGAGGAAAAGTTGTATATCGAACGTCAAGAGCGGAGTGACCGACGGGGCTTATGAACTTGCAGATCTACGTATTTTAGTGTGTTGTGAAGACACGGCGGCGGCTTTTTGGTACACTGGGCAGTAGAGGTGAGAATGAATGGAACCATTTGTAGTGAACACCGAGGCTACGGGGGCTACGCTAATGCAAAATGGCGGACGTCCCGTACCGGAGTTGTTATATATACAATCTTGGGAGCGGCAGGTTCAGGGATTAACAGCGGGTTTTACAGGTCGTCATGGCGGTGTCAGTGAGGTGCCCTACGCTAGTCTGAACTGTGCGTTTCATGTAGGGGATGACCCCGAGCAAGTTATTCGTAACCGTCGGCTCATTGCTGAGCAGCTTGGCTTTGCTGCTGAAGCGTGGACGTGCGGTGAACAGGTTCATGGTCATCATGTTGCTGTGGTCAAGGCTGCTGATCGCGGGCGGGGCTTTATGGATCGTGCATCCGCTTTTCAGGACACAGATGGACTTTTGACGAATGTACCTGGCATTTTGCTGACGTCCTTTTATGCAGACTGTGTACCATTATATTTTTGTGATCCAGTCCGCCGTGTGATTGGGTTGGCGCATGCAGGCTGGAAGGGAACCGTTGCGGAAATCGCATTGAAAATGGTACAGACCATGCAAAACGAATATGGATCTCTTCCGTCTGATATACTAGCAGCTATTGGTCCTTCCATTGGTTCTGAATCCTATGAGGTGGATGAGCACGTGATGAGCCAAATTCGGGTTTTGGAGCATGATTGCCCGGGTAATGATAAATGGGAAGGTTCTGTTTACTTCCCCTTAACCGACGGAAAAACACTACTTGACTTGAAACAATGCAATCGACACATTATGATGAAAGCAGGAATATTGCCGAGCCATATCGAATGTACTACCTTATGCACGAGTAGCCGTAGCGATTTGTTTTTTTCATATCGCAAAGAAGGCGGCGTCACAGGAAGAATGGCGAGTTGGATTGGTCTGGAAGAGAGGTGAGTCCTCCCGTGTCTTTGGAGGAACGAATTAAAGAAGTGAATGCCCGTGTAGAAGCGGCATGTGTCCGAAGCGGACGTTCGCGTGATGAAGTTAATGTGATCGCTGTCACGAAATATGTTTCGGCGGCGACAATGACATCGGTATTGGATAGCGACTTAGAGCATGTGGGCGAAAATCGCTGGCAGGATGCTGCGGATAAATGGAGCAAGTTGGGTGACCGGGGAACGTGGCATTTTATTGGTCATCTCCAAACGAATAAGGTTAAAGATGTGATTGGAAAATTTAAATTTATACATTCGCTTGACCGCTTATCGCTCGCTCAGGAATTGGACAAGAAGGCAGCCGCTCTGGGACTGAGAGTTAAGGCTTTTGTGCAAGTCAATATTTCTGGGGAAATATCCAAATATGGCTTGTCCTCTGAGGCGGTTGTCCCCTTTTTGGAAGAAATTCGCGAGTTGGAGCATGTGGACGTGATTGGCTTGATGACGATGGCTCCTCATGAGGAAGACCCGGAAAAAACTCGGCCTGTGTTTCGGGGATTGCGTGAATTACGGGATAGGTTAAATGGACAAGCCTTGACCAGAGAACCCATCGTTCACTTGTCTATGGGAATGTCCAATGATTTTGAAGTGGCGGTTGAAGAGGGAGCGACCTGGCTACGGCTTGGTTCCGTACTGGTCGGACGAGAGGAGGATTTCCATTGGGCGTAATGAATAAGTTCATGAACTTTCTGGGGCTTCAGGAAGAAGAGGAAGTTATAGAGCGAGAGGTTATGAATACGCCAGAAGATCAAGAAATTGAAACCCCAAGCTTTGATAAACGTAAGAACCAGAAGGGCACTAATGTTGTCAGCATCCATTCACAGAAAAATGTGAAAGTTGTCCTGTATGAGCCGCGTTCTTATGATGAAGCACAGGAAATTGCCGACCATATCCGTTCCCATCGCACCGTCGTAGTTAATTTACAACGAATTCGCAAGGATCAGGCGCTGCGCATTATTGATTTTTTGAGTGGTACTGTGTATGCACTGGGTGGTGGAATTTCCAAGGTCGGGAACAATATTTTTCTGTGTACACCAGATACGGTTGAGATTCAAGGCTCTATTACGGAAATACTGGCTGATACTGAACAAGAACTTAACAGAATGAGGTGAACTTTTCTTGATCGAGGTAATTTACTGGCTATTTCAGATTTATTCGTACATGATCATTGCATATGTTCTGCTGTCATGGCTTCCTAATGCCAGAGAGAGTGTAATTGGTGATTTACTTGCCAAGTTTGTGGAGCCGTATTTGTCTCCTTTTCGCAGGTTTATACCGCCAATCTTCGGGATGATTGATATTTCTCCCATCGTTGCGCTGATCGCTCTGCGTTTTGCGTCATACGGTTTGATTTCTTTAATTGGTAATCTCGTCTAGGAGGAGTTATGCGAACTGAGATTTATGAGCATTTTCACCCGGATGAACGGGATTATGTGGATCGCGCTTCCGAATGGATCAGTCATGCGGGAGCTTATCATGAGCAGAAGCTGACTGATTTTTTGGACCCGCGCCAGCAGTACATATTGGAGACACTTGCTTCGAAGGAAGACAAGGTCACGATTAGGATTGATGGAGGATACATGGCTTCAGAACGAAAGCGGGCGCTTATTGCGCCCGATTATTCGTATTTGGACGGTGAGGAGATGGGGATTCAGGTCCTTTCCATCACATCTGACGATCATAAAATAGGTACCCTTGAGCACGGTGACTATCTAGGTGCCCTACTGGGGCTTGGAATCAAACGTGGGAAAATCGGGGACATTCATGTACTTGATGATGGGTGCCATGTATTGGTAGCTTCAGAGATCGGTGATTTTATGACAATGCATTTGCAGCAGGTACATCGTGTTCATGTATGGACAGAACTGTTGCCTGTAGCGAGTCTGCGAACGAAGGAAGTTGCATTAGAGGTGCTAGATCTGACGGTCGCTTCTTTGCGCCTGGACGGTATTGCCAGCGACGTGTACAAGCTAAGCCGCAGTAAAATATTAACACCGATTCGGGCGGGACGGTGCCGGGTAAATTGGAAGGTGGAGGAGAATCCATCCACTCCACTTAAAGCTGGGGACGTTATTTCCATGCAGGGTTTTGGGCGTTTCAAAGTGCTTGAAACAGACGGGATGACAAAAAAGGGAAGATTCCGTGTCAAAATTGGTAAGTTTGTATAGCTGTAGGCAGGAATCACGAGCTTTCTGTCGAAAGAATTAAGCTATAGCGAAGAACTGGAACGATTTTGCTCTGTACAGTATTCACAAAACGGGGTATGATGACCGATAGATGATAGTGAGCGTCGTGACGCGGAAAATGTATTTTTTGTCAATCTTATAGGAGGTGGACGGCATGCCATTAACGCCATTGGATATACATAACAAGGAATTTGCCCGCCGGCTTCGCGGTTATGATGAGGATCAGGTTAATGAATTTTTGGATCAGGTGATCAAAGATTACGAGGGCGTTATTCGTGAAAATAAAGAACTGAGCACCGAGTTGTTGAACGTACAGGAGAAGCTCGATCATTTCGCGACGATTGAGGATACGCTGAGTAAGACGATTATCGTGGCGCAGGAAGCGGCTGATGAAGTTCGTAACAACGCCAAGAAAGAATCCCAACTGATCGTGAAGGAAGCGGAAAAAAATGCGGACCGTATTGTGAACGAAGCATTGTCTAAATCCCGCAAGATCGCGTTGGAGGTTGAAGAACTGAAGAAGCAGGCATCGATTTACCGAGCACGGTTTCGTACACTGGTGGAAGCACAGCTTGACTTGTTAAGTCAAGACGGCTGGGAAGCCCTTGAAAACCGGGAACGGGAAGTACTGGAGCGCGAGCGTGAGATGAAAGAAATTTACTAATTTCATTTCTGACAAGCTTTTATTAGGCTTTGTTAGGGTTGACTTTTATCTTTAAACAGGCTATAACTGTAAATACTATACTGAATTCAATGATTATCCGTCTGTCGGCTGATGATTGTTATTCAAGGCAACGATGTTGCTGATTTAATATTCGATGAATTTAACATGTTTAATTCGTTGATGGGAACGAGTACGTCATGATTTGTCCCTCAGAGAGTTGGCCTTCCGGTGCAAGCCAACGTTCAGAACATGACCGAAGATCCTCCCGGAGAAGTGAGCTGAAGCGCTTAAGATTTATGGCGTGTGTAAGCAATCACCGTTTGCCATGCGTTATAATGGCGCCCTGCTGTAGTTGAGTGGGGCTCAGAGAGCCGTGATGAGACTGTATTTTTAGAATGGTCTGTTTTTACGGAATCAGGGTGGTAACGCGAGCACAGTCTCGTCCCTTTACAGGGATGGGGCTTTTTTTGTTGCTTTTTTTAGGAAATGCTATGGAAATCAATGATGAGCAGAGAGGGAGTATGACAGTATGAACAGAGTGGATGTTAAAGAAAAAGCACGGTCCCGTGACCTGCGCATCCTGAGCAAATGGAAACAAGAGGACACATTCCGCAAATCCATCACAAATCGTGAAGGAAAGCCAAATTTTGTATTTTATGAGGGCCCACCAACAGCTAACGGTAAACCGCATATCGGTCACGTGCTGGGCCGTGTAATTAAGGATTTTGTAGGCCGCTATCAGACAATGAAGGGGTACCGCGTCGTACGTAAGGCAGGCTGGGACACGCATGGCTTGCCGGTAGAATTGGGTGTACAAAAGCAACTGGGAATCTCCCACAAACCTGAAATTGAAGAATATGGCGTTGAAAAGTTTATTAAAAAATGTAAGGCAAGCGTGTTTGAGTATGAGCAACAATGGCGTGATCTAACCGAAGCGATCGGATACTGGACAGACCTCGATAACCCGTACATTACATTGGATAATAACTATATCGAGAGCGTATGGAACATTTTGGCGACAATTCATGAAAAAGATCTGTTGTATCGTGGTCATCGTGTGAGTCCGTATTGCCCGGATTGTCAGACGACGCTAAGTTCTCATGAAGTAGCGCAGGGCTACAAAGATGTGAAGGATCTGAGTGCCACGGCGAAATTCAAGTTGCATAGCAGTGGTGAATATGTACTGGCTTGGACGACAACTCCTTGGACCTTGCCGAGTCACGTGGCGCTCGCTGTCAACCCTGAACTGGAATATGCACGTGTGAAGCAGGAAGACGGTGTATACATCGTTGCTAAAAATCTGGTTGAGGACGTAATTAAAGGCGATCATGAAGTGATTGGCACACTATCCGGTTCAGAACTGGTTGGCCAAACGTATACCCCGCCATTTACGTATTTTCAGGTTGAGAAGGGTAATCAGATTCTGGGTGCGAAGTTCGTAACAGACTCCAGCGGTACAGGTATCGTTCATATGGCTCCGGCGCATGGTGAGGATGATTACCGGGTATGTCGTGAAAATGGTGTTGAGTTCATCAACGTGGTGGATCTCCAAGGTAACTATGTAGAGGAAATCACTGATTTTGCAGGCCGTTTTGTGAAAGACTGTGATGTAGATATTGTGAAAATGCTGTCCGAAAAAGGCTTGCTGTACAGCAAGGAAAAATACGAGCATAGCTATCCGTTCTGCTGGCGCTGCGATACTCCATTATTGTACTATGCTATGGACAGCTGGTTTATCAAAACAACTGCGATCAAGGATCAATTGATTGCCAACAACAGCGAAGTCGAATGGTACCCAGGGCATATACGTGAAGGACGTTTTGGCAAGTTTTTGGAGGAACTGGTGGATTGGAACATCAGTCGCGATCGCTATTGGGGTACACCGCTAAACATCTGGGTTTGTGAGGAAACTGGAGAACAGTTCGCTCCACATAGTATTGCTGAATTGAGGGAACGTGCGATTGGCGATGTACCAGCGGACATCGAGCTGCACAAACCATATGTAGATGATATTAAGGTACGTAGCCAATGCGGTAAATACGAAATGACTCGTACACCGGAAGTAATCGACGTATGGTTCGATAGTGGCTCCATGCCGTTTGCACAGCATCATTATCCTTTTGAAAATAATGAAACGTTCGAGCAGCAATTTCCGGCAGATATGATCTGCGAAGGGATTGACCAGACTCGTGGCTGGTTCTATAGCTTGCTTGCGGTTTCGACTATGCTGACTGGCAAAGCTCCTTATAAAGCTGTCATGGCGACAGGCCATGTACTGGATGAGCAGGGACAGAAAATGTCTAAATCCAAGGGTAATGTTATTGATCCGTGGGAAGTGATTGACGAGTACGGTACAGATGCTTTCCGCTGGGCATTGCTGTCTGATAGTGCACCATGGAATAGCAAACGTTTTTCCAAAGGCATTGTAGGTGAGGCTAAATCGAAGCTGGTGGATACGCTTGTCAATACACACGCTTTTCTGACCTTGTATGCGGATATCGACGGATTTGATCCGGCACAGCATCCGTTCAAACCATCGGCTCATAAGTTGGATCGCTGGATTTTGTCCCGTCTGAACAGCCTGATTTTGGTAGTGGACAAAGCGCTGGCTGTAAATGACTTCTTGAACTCATCCAAAGCGATTGAGTCCTTTGTAGATGAGCTGAGCAACTGGTATATCCGTCGTTCACGCGACCGATTCTGGGGCAATGGTCTTACAGAAGATAAGCTGGATGCATACCGTACACTGACCGAAGTGCTGTTAACGACTGCCAAACTACTTGCGCCGTTTACACCACTGCTTGCAGAGGATATTTACCTCAATCTGAGCAACGGGGAAAGTGTTCATTTGGATGATTATCCGACTGCCAATGAGTCCTTGATCGATCTGGAACTGGAACGAGACATGGAAACGGCACGTCGTGTCGTCGAATTGGCGCGTAACGTCCGCAACGAAACGGGTTTGAAAACGCGTCAACCGTTGTCCGAGTTGATTCTGTCCATGGATCAGGATTTTGAACTGAGTGGCTATGAGGAAATCATCAAAGATGAGATTAACGTGAAGCATATTCATGTTGAGACGGACGATAGCGGCTTTGTAGATTTTACACTGAAACTGAATTTGAAAGTAGCAGGCAAGAAATACGGCAAAAATGTCGGTTTCCTACAAAACTTTTTCAAAGGAATGTCTGCTGAGGATACCCGTTCTGTTGTAGAAAAAGGAGTGTTAAACGTCGCTTCTCCAGAAGGTGAAGAGCTGCAAGTTACGGCCGAAGAACTGCTGGTGGAGAAAAAAGCGAAAGAAGGCTTCGCTTCTGCTTCCGGTTATGGCTTAACGGTAGCGTTGAACACAGACATTACGCCGGAGCTGGAGCAAGAGGGCTGGGTACGTGAAGTAGTTCGTGCGGTACAGGATTATCGTAAAAAACTGGATCTGCCGATTGAAAAATATGTGGCGTTGACGTTGGATGTAGATAACGAGCTGCGTCAGGCCATCGAAAGCTTCGACTCTGTGTTGCGTGAGAACGTATTGGTTACTACTGTGACATTTGGTCAAGCCGAACCGGCAGAACATGTGGATGTGAACGGTAAAACCATCGGCGTTCATATTGGAGAATAATTACAAGCCCCCTGTCCCATAATACAATAACAGGCAGCATATAAAAACGAGCCTAAGCATCGAAAACGGTTTTTCTCCGTTACGTGCTTCGGCTCGTTTGCTGCGTTCAGGGCAGCCATGGGAAAAGGGGGATTGTGCATATGACGGCACGATCAAGGCGTAGACAGGGGAGAAGTCTCCGAGGGATGAACGGAGAGGGAGCTGCCGTAGCCGCAGATAAAAGCAAAACAGGTAATCAGGCAGAGCAATTAAGTCGTGTTGAAAAGCTGATACGTGCTGTGTCAGAGCAGATGGAACGGACACGTATTGCAGATTATGCTTTGCTGCTGAATAAGCCTTGGCGATTACTCTGGCTAAATCTAATATCAGGCGTTTCCCGGGGAATCGGCATCGCGCTAGGTTTTACTTTTTTTGCCGCTACCATTATTTATGTGCTGCAAGTGCTCGGAGCGTTGAATTTGCCGATTATCGGTGATTATATCGCTGATATTGTACGGATTGTACAACGACAATTGGAGCTTACTACCTATTAGGCAGCGATCTCCACTTTGATGTTCACGATTCGTCTTCGTGCGTATCCGGCTCCAGTAGACCTTCGCCCTCGCCATCTTCGATATAACGCTGATAAATGGAACTACGAATAACGGAAACATTTTGTCCATAAATGTCAGTAGCAACAAAGCTTTCGTATGGTTCTACGAAGCCCATATTATCGTCGCCTGCTTCAATTTCCATATCATCATAACTGTGGATTTCTCCACTTTCGGCCATGGCTGGTGTGTTAGAGGTGCCCCAATTTTCGACTATCTGCCAAGCATCTTCACCGTCGAAGCCGTTTTGATCATCCCGCTCATCCAGACTCGTTCTGCCGAACGAGGGAGCGAGAAATTCTTCCTCTACTGGGCGGCGGTTAGACACTTCTGTTTCGGGACTGTACTCTTTGCAGTAAATGGTATAGGGAACAGCCAGTAGGCGCTCATAGGGAATGGGTTTACCGCTGGCGGCACAAATGCCATACGTCCCCTTTTCCATGGCCATCAGAGCTGATTCGATGCGTTCTAATTGGAATTCGTCGTGCTCCAGCAAGGAAATATCCTTGGCTCGCTCGTAGGTTTCGGTAGCCAGATCTCCTGGGTGGTTATCAATAGGAGAAAGCTCGCCGGTTTGATCGCGTTGGGAATCGCCGAGTCCGTAATGGCCGTTGTCCTGCAAACGATGCTCAATTTCTTTTTTGCGTTCCAGCAGTTCGTTACGCAAGCCCTGCAATTGTTGTTCCGTCAATGGGGACATGGAATCCTCTCCTTGTTCTAGGTTTACATGCGCATGCGTTGTGTCGAGTATGCTCCTTGTAGTTTGCACCGGGAAGACCTCTTTTACATAGGAAATTCTAATCAAATGCGAAGGAGTTCATTTTATGGATGATCAGTGCTTGATAGCTTGCGGGTTTCGTGGACGATCTGAGAACGCTTATGCTACAATAAATGGGTTCAACAACGGATATAAGCGGATCGGAGTGACGAAGGACTGTGATTTATTTTGGTATTGCGCTAATTATTTTTTTGATTGATCAGGGAGTTAAATATTTGGTGGCTACACGGATGGAATTGTACGAGCAAATACCAGTCATCGGCAATTTCTTTTTAATCACCTCCCATCGTAATCGTGGAGCCGCTTTTGGGATTTTGGAAGGTCAACGTTGGCTTTTTATCGTGATTACAATTGTAGTGGTGATTGGTATCATCTGGTACCTGCGAAAAACAGTCAAGGCTGGACAAAAGCTACTTCCTGTTGCGCTAAGTTTGGTGCTGGGGGGAGCAGTCGGTAACTTTTTGGATCGAGCTATTTCAGGGGAAGTAGTTGATTTTGCACAATTTAATTTTGGAAGCTATACGTTCCCCATTTTTAATGTGGCAGATTCGGCGATTGTCATCGGTGTAGCACTGATTATTTTGGATACATTGCTGGAATCGCGTCGGGAAAAGGGAAATGGCAATGATAGCATTGAAGGGAAGTCATAGCATGAGCGAAGTGAATGAAAACGGCGAAGCCGCAGGTCTGTCTTATGAGGACGAACTGGAGAGTGAATCTCTGGAATGGACAGCGGATTCCGGGGATGCCAAAACACGTATAGACAAATATATCGCTGAAGAAATGAAGGAAGTGTCTCGTTCTCAGATACAGCTGTGGATCGGAAATGGTCGGGTGCTGGTGAACGGTACGGCGATCAAGGCGAACTACAAGCTGGCTGAAGGAGATCGTATTGTATTATCGGTACCGGAGCCAGAAAGTGTAGATATTGTACCGGAAAATATTCCGTTGGATGTCGTTTACGAGGACTCGGATGTTATTGTTATTAACAAGCAACGTGGTCTGGTTGTGCATCCTGCACCGGGACACTCTTCGGGAACATTGGTTAACGCACTGATGTACCACTGCCACGATCTTTCCGGCATCAACGGGGAATTACGTCCTGGTATTGTTCACCGTATTGATAAGGATACATCAGGACTGCTGATGGCGGCTAAAAATGATCAGGCTCACGCATCACTTGCAGCACAGCTTAAGGATCATAGTGTGACTCGGAAATATATAGCCTTAGTTCACGGTCATTTGAGCCACGATCAGGGAACGATAGATGCTCCGATTGGCCGCGATTCGGGTGATCGCAAATTGTTCACAGTGACGGAACGTAACAGCAAGCATGCAGTCACCCATTTTCTCGTCATTGAACGCTTGGGGGATTATACCCTGCTTGAACTTCAATTGGAAACAGGACGCACACACCAAATTCGTGTTCACATGAAATTTATTGGACACCCATTGGTTGGCGACCCTATGTATGGGCGTAGCAAAGGGGTTCGTATGGATGGTCAGGCGCTGCATGCGGCGGTACTGGGCTTTAAGCATCCATCCACTGGAGAATACATGGAATTCAACAGACCGATCCCTCCTGATATGGAGGATGTGTTAGCATCCTTGCGTAGTCGCTAAAACAATGATAATTTGCATTCCTATTCACAAACCTGAATAAATTATTAAGTTAAACCGCCTAAATGGCGGTTTTTTTATTGTGGGATAAGGTATGGGTAAAAACAACTATGGATAATTATACAATGAAGTTGTATAATTATTAGAGTGCTTCCGGTGGTTCCGGTTGAACGGGTGTTGACACACGATTTTCAATCTGTCATACTTCTTGTAGTTGCGATGAACTTTGTCCAAGAGATGGCTAACCATCTCACACTATGAGAAGCAGGACAAAGGAAATCCTGAATAGCACCTTTAAATCAGTCCCGTGAGGCTGGCAAGGTAACGTGAATGGATCACTGATCAGTGCATCCGCTGCGGCGGTATGTCTTCAGTGTGTCCGAGAGATCGGAGAACAGTAGAAGACTGTTCACACGAGACTCCTTGCCAAACTTGGGCAAGGAGTCTTTTTTGTATCCGAACACGGGACCAGGTCTGAAGGGAACATCACCTGAGGAGGCTGGAAGCATGAGTAATGAAACACATGTACTGATGGATGAAATTGCGATTCGTCGGGCATTGACACGGATTGCACATGAAATTTTGGAGAAAAACAAAGGTATTGACGATTGTGTGCTAGTTGGTATTCGAACACGCGGAGTTCATCTGGCAGAACGCCTGGCTGAAAAAATTGCTGAGATTGAAGGCGCGCCAATTCCATGGGGAGAGCTGGATGTCACAGCTTACCGGGATGACCGGAGTAGCGTAGCCGAAGCTAAAGGAAATGGAAAAGAGCTTTTGATGAATCCTGCTGACGTATCGGTTCATGATAAGAAAGTCATTCTCTTTGACGATGTGCTGTATACAGGCCGCACCATCCGCGCGGCGATGGATGCATTGATGCACTGCGGACGACCGCAAATGATTCAGCTGGCAGTGCTAGCGGATCGCGGACACCGTGAGCTTCCGATTCGTCCGGATTACATCGGCAAGAACATCCCGACCTCCAAATCTGAGGAAATCGTAGTAGCCCTTCAAGAGACGGACGGTAAGGACGAAGTGACAATCATTCAGAACCGGGGGGAACAGCTATGATCACAACAGCCAGTCAACTTAAAGAACGTAGCCTGCTCGGGTTAAAGGAACTTAGTCGAAATGAAATCGAGTCCATTCTGGATCGCGCTCATTATTGGGAGTCTCAACCAGAAAAACTGGTTCCAGTACTGCAATCACGCTTTGCGGCCAACATGTTTTTTGAAAACAGCACTCGCACCCGCTTTTCTTTTGAAATGGCAGAGAAGCGGCTGGGCGCCCAGGTTTTGAACTTTTCCGCTGCGGCTTCCAGTGTGGAAAAAGGGGAGTCCATTTACGATACAGTACGTACGCTCGAATCCATGGGCATTGATGCAGGAGTCATCCGGTTAAAGCCAGCCGGGGTGCTGCAAGAGCTCGCTGAGAAGGTCAGTGTCCCACTGGTTAATGCGGGGGACGGCAACAATGAGCATCCAACGCAGGCTCTGCTGGACCTGTACACCATGCGCAAAACTTTCGGTGAGCTTAAAGGCTTGAGAGTATCCATCATAGGAGACATTCTGCACAGCCGTGTCGCTCGCTCGAATCTGTGGGCCTTGCAAAAATTCGGAGCCAAGGTTAGCTTCTGCGCTCCTGATAATATGCAAGCACCTGATCTTGCGGCGTACGCGCCTTATGTTCCGATGCAAGAGGCACTACAGGCGGACGTGGTCATGATGCTTCGGGTACAACTGGAACGGCATGCTGAAGGGATGTTGCGCTCAGCGGATGAGTATCGAGAGCAGTACGGTTTGACAGAGAAAAGAGCAGCGAACCTGAAGCCCGGAACGATTATCATGCATCCAGCTCCAGTGAATCGGAATGTGGAAATTGATAGTGCAGTTGTGGAAAGCGAACAATCGCGAATTTTTCCGCAAATGGCAAACGGGGTTCCAATCCGCATGGCGGTTATGGAACGGGCAATGAAGCTGTAGAAGCTGTCAGTAGGATCGTGGGAAAAAGTTGCAGAAAACTGAGCGGAGGAATATTTCAGATGAAACAATTAATAATGAATGCAAGCGTATTGAACGAGCAGGGCGAGGCTGAATTGAAATCCATCCTAATCGCCGACGGAAAAATTTTGGCTATCGCAAATGCAGATGCTGGAGTCAGCCTACTTATAGAAGAAGGGGCATCTGAGCAGGAACGCGAAGTTGAAAAAATCGACGCCCATGGAAAACTGGTCATCCCCGGTTTAATCGACATGCATGTGCATCTGAGAGAACCTGGCTTTGAATATAAAGAAACGATTGAAACGGGCAGCCGTGCGGCGGTGAAAGGCGGATTTACGACGATTGCCTGCATGCCAAACACACGTCCAGTGACTGACAATGTGGACACAGTCCAGCTGGTATTGAAAAAGGGACAGGAAGCCGGGCTTGCCAAGGTTCTTCCTTACGCAGCCATTACGAAAAACGAACTGGGGCGTGAGCTGACAGATTTTGAAGCGCTCAAAGCAGCGGGTGCAATCGGCTTTACTGACGATGGTGTCGGGGTGCAAAGCGCGCAAATGATGAAGGATGCCATGGCGCGGGCCAAAGCACTGGATATGCCGGTTATTGCACACTGTGAGGATAATACGCTTGTTGAAGGAGCGGCGGTGACGGACGGCGAATTTGCCAAGCGCCACGGACTTAAAGGCATTCCGAACGAATCCGAAGCCATTCACGTCGGACGAGACATTTTACTATCCGAGGCAACCGGGGCACACTATCATGTATGCCATGTCAGCACGGAGCAGTCAGTGCGGTTAATCCGCCACGCGAAATCTTTTGGCATCAAGGTAACGGCTGAGGTATGCCCACATCACTTGGTATTGTCAGATGAGGACATCCCTGGGCTGGATGCGAACTGGAAAATGAATCCTCCGCTCCGCTCCCCACGTGATGTGCAGGCATGCATCGAGGGACTGGAAGACGGTACGATTGACATCGTCGTAACCGACCATGCAGCGCACAGTGAGGAAGAGAAGGCAAGAGGTATGGAACTGGCGCCATTCGGAATCGTTGGATTTGAGACGGCCTTCCCGCTGTTGTACACAAAATTCGTAGCTACCGGACAGTGGACGCTGGACTTTCTAGTGCGTCGTATGACTGCTGATCCAGCGCGTGTCTTCCGCCTTGATACGGGACGCCTGGAAGAAGGGGCTCCAGCTGACCTGACCATGATTGATCTGGAGCAGGAGCAGGCAGTTGATCCGCAAACGTTTGCCAGCAAAGGGCGCAACACTCCTTTTACAGGCTGGAAGCTCAAAGGCTGGCCCGTGAAAACTTGGGTAGACGGCAAACTGGTATGGTCTGCTGACGAAGCAAAATAAATAGAACCACTAAAAAAATAGAACCTAATAGCAGGAAACAATATAGAGGAGTGAGACGGGATGCAGGCAAGATTGTTACTTCAGGACGGCACGCTGTTTACAGGCACATCATTTGGTGCGGAAGGTGAAAAAACAGGCGAGGTCGTTTTCAACACAGGGATTACAGGCTATCAAGAGGTGCTGACTGATCCCTCTTATTGCGGACAAATCGTAACGATGACTTACCCGCTGATTGGCAATTACGGAATTACTCGGGATGACTTTGAATCGGTAAGGCCTTATGTCCATGGCTTTGCTGTTCGACATTACGAGCCGGCGCCAAGCAACTGGCGTGCACAATACAGCGTGGGCGATTTGCTGAAGGAATATGGCATCATTGGCATTAGCGACATCGACACCCGCATGCTTACCCGGATTATTCGCCATCACGGCACAATGAAGGGCATTTTGACGACTGGTTCCCAGCCGCTGGAAGAACTGAAAGAAATGATGTCTGACCTTACCATTGAAGAATTGCGTAATCAGGTTCCTATGACTTCCACACCTCATCCGTACAGCAGTCCTGGCAACGGAGAGCGGATTGTATTGATTGACTACGGTGCAAAAAGCGGCATTTTGCGCGAACTGAATAAACGGGACTGCGATGTGGTTGTCGTACCACATGATACGACGGCTGAGGAAATTCGCCGCTTGGACCCGGACGGTATCCAGCTGTCTAACGGCCCTGGAGATCCAAAAGACGTACCCCATGCCGTTCGTACGGTAGCTGAACTGTTAGGGGAATACCCGATTTTCGGAATTTGCTTGGGACACCAGTTGTTTGCTTTAGCTTCGGGAGCGGATACGGAAAAGCTGAAATTCGGACATCGCGGTGGTAACCATCCGGTGAAAGAACTGGAGAGCGGACGCTGCTTTATCACATCGCAAAATCACGGCTACACGGTAAATGAGGATTCGATCCAAGGAACTGAGCTTGAAGTGACGCATATTAATAACAACGATAAAACGATTGAAGGTCTTAAACATACCAAGTATCCCGCGTTTTCGGTTCAATATCATCCAGAGGCTGCACCAGGACCTTACGACAATGGCTACCTGTTTGACCGTTTTCTGGACATGATCCGTGAGCACAAAAGAAATCATCCAAAGCAACCGCGTCAGGCTGCTATCGCCGCCGCAGTGAGAGGAGAGCGCTAATATGCCGAAAAATACAGAACTTAAAAAAATACTTGTGATCGGTTCCGGTCCTATCGTTATTGGTCAGGCAGCAGAATTTGATTACGCTGGTACACAAGCTTGTCAAGCGCTCAAAGAAGAAGGCGTCGAGGTAGTACTGATCAACAGTAATCCGGCAACCATCATGACAGACACCAACATGGCAGACAAAGTATACATCGAGCCGATTACACTTGATTTTGTAACACAGATTATCCGTCAAGAGCGTCCAGATGGTCTGCTTCCTACGCTGGGAGGACAGACAGGTCTGAATATGGCAGTGGAACTGGCTCGCGCCGGAGTGCTGGAGCGTGAAAACGTCAAGCTGCTGGGAACTCAACTGAATTCGATAGAACAAGCTGAAGATCGTGATCTGTTCCGTGATTTGATGCGCGAGTTGGAACAGCCTGTACCAGAGAGTGTAATTGTAACAACCTTAGAAGAATCGTTAGAATTTGCTAATGAAATCGGTTATCCAATTATCGTTCGCCCTGCTTATACACTAGGGGGAACAGGCGGTGGTATCTGCTCTACAGAAGAAGAACTGCGTGAAACCGTCAGCTCTGGCTTAAGATACAGTCCAATCGGACAATGTTTGGTGGAAAAAAGTATCGCAGGTATGAAGGAAGTCGAGTATGAGGTCATGCGTGACGGCAATGATAACTGCATCGTTGTTTGTAATATGGAGAACTTTGATCCAGTCGGCGTGCATACTGGTGACAGTATCGTCGTAGCTCCGAGTCAGACGCTGTCAGATCGCGAATACCAAATGCTGCGCTCCGCTTCTCTGAAAATTATCCGCGCCCTCAATATCGAAGGCGGCTGTAATGTACAGTTTGCGCTTGATCCGCACAGCTATCAATACTATGTAATTGAAGTAAATCCGCGCGTAAGCCGCTCCTCGGCGCTGGCTTCTAAGGCAACCGGATATCCGATTGCTAAAATGGCTGCCAAAATTGCACTGGGCTATACGTTGGATGAAATTGTGAATCCGGTAACGGGACAAACGTATGCTTGCTTTGAGCCAACACTGGATTACATCGTGAGCAAAATACCACGCTGGCCATTTGACAAATTCATTTCTGCCAACCGCAAGCTGGGCACGCAAATGAAAGCAACAGGTGAAGTCATGGCCATCGGACGCACATTCGAAGAGTCCATCCATAAAGCGGTACGGTCGTTGGAAATCGGTGTAAACCGTCTGCATCTTAAGGGAGCCGAACAGCTGTCTGATGACGTGCTCAAGGATCGCCTGATTAAAGCAGATGATGAGCGTTTGTTCTTGGTAGCTGAGGCGTTCCGTCGCGGCTGGCAGCAGCAGGAGATTCAAGATTTGACGAAAATTGACTGGTGGTTCCTCGATAAGGTAGAGGGAATCGTCAAGTTCGAAGCCATCATCGCTGGAGAGTCTGAGCTGACCTACGAAACACTCTATCAGGCCAAACGTAAAGGTTTTACCGACCGCTCTATCGCCGAGATTCGCAGTATGGGCCAAAAAGACAGTATGACAACCGAGCGTGAGGTACGTGAATTCCGTCTAGCTCAAAACCTGCGTCCGGTCTACAAAATGGTAGATACGTGCGCAGCCGAGTTTGAAGCCACAACTCCGTACTACTACTCCTCTTACGAGGTGGAAAATGAAGTGATTCCATCTAACAAAGAGAAAGTTATCGTACTCGGCTCCGGACCGATTCGGATCGGGCAAGGGATTGAATTTGATTACTCCACCGTACATGCGGTATGGGCTATTCAAAAAGCGGGCTACGAAGCAGTGATTATCAATAACAACCCGGAGACGGTATCTACGGACTTTAACACATCCGACCGCCTCTACTTTGAACCGCTCTTCTTCGAAGATGTAATGAATGTCATCGAGCAGGAAAAACCGATTGGGGTTATCGTCCAGTTCGGTGGTCAAACGGCCATTAATCTTGCAGCTCCGCTGAGTGCGGCAGGCGTGAATATTTTGGGTACGAGTCTGGAAAGTATCGATGAAGCGGAAGACCGGAAAAAGTTCGAGCAACTTTTGTCTCGTCTGGCTATCGCACAGCCTAAAGGCAACACGGTCACATCGGTAGATGAAGCAGTAGGAACCGCACAGGCGCTAGGCTATCCAGTCCTGGTACGTCCATCCTACGTTCTGGGCGGGCGCGCTATGGAAATCGTGTACTCAGATACGGAATTGCTGCGGTACATGGAAGAAGCAGTTAAAATCAATCCAGAGCATCCGGTGCTCATCGACCGTTATATGCTGGGTAAAGAAGTTGAGGTCGACGCTATCTGCGACGGCAAGACAGTACTGGTACCAGGCATAATGGAGCATGTAGAACGGGCCGGGGTTCACTCAGGTGACTCGATCGCGGTGTATCCACCACAGCACTTGTCTGCCGAGCTGAAACAAAAAATTGTGGAAATTACAATCAGCATCGCCAAAGAATTAAAAACGATCGGTTTGGTAAATATCCAGTTTGTCATTCATCAAGACCAGGTGTACGTGATCGAGGTTAACCCTCGTTCCTCGCGGACGGTTCCTTTCTTGAGTAAAGTAACAAATATCCCGATGGCGAATCTGGCCACACAGGCTATTTTGGGCGGTAAGCTTAAAGATGCAGGTTATTCAGAAGGTCTATGGCCTGAAAGTAATTATGTCTCGGTTAAGGTTCCGGTATTCTCCTTTGCCAAACTGCGCCGTGTAGAGCCGACGCTGGGTCCGGAAATGAAATCGACAGGTGAAGTCATGGGACGCGATATTCAGTATGCCAAAGCACTGTACAAAGGACTTGTGGGGGCTGGCATGAAAATTCCGTCCACTGGAGCAATCATCATTACAGTGGCAGATAAGGACAAAGAAGAAGCTGTTGAGTTGATGCAGGGCTTTTACAGACTGGGCTATAAAATTATTGCAACAGGTGGAACGGCGGCTGCTATGAAGCAGGCCAATATTCCAGTGAACACGATCAACAAGCTGAGCGAAGGTAACCCGAACATCCTGGATATGATCCGTACGGGTGAAGCCAACTTTGTCTTCAATACGCTGACCAAAGGCAAAACGCCAGAACGTGATGGATTCCGTATCCGCCGCGAAGCGGTTGAGAATGGCATTGTCTGCATGACCTCACTGGATACAGTACGCGCTTTGCTAAGAATGCTGGAAACGATCAATTTCACATCCGAATCCATGCCGGTCCTGAGTAACTAATGCGTTACGAATAGATGTGGGGAAATAAGTAGCACAGGGAAGGACATTCATCAGCTTCGGCTGACGGATGTCCTTTATCACGGGCAAATGTACCCGAATTGACGTGAAAAGGGGATGTAGAACGGTGAATGGAGCATTTCAGCAGATGGCAGGACGGCTGATGGTTGCACTAGATTATCCCAATGCACAACAGGCTGAGCAGTTAATTCGGCAGCTAGAGGGGATTCCCTGTTATATAAAAGTAGGTATGCAACTGTTTTATAATGCAGGGCCAGCTTTTGTAGAACAGCTAAAGTCCAGAGGATACTCCGTATTTTTGGATTTGAAAATGCATGATATCCCTAACACGGTGCGGGGAGGGGCAGAAAGCATTACCCGCCTAGGTGTGGATATGTTCAACGTACATGCTGCTGGGGGCGTTAATATGATGTCAGCCGCTAAAGCAGGTGCAGAAGCAGCTATTTCCGCAGACAGCTCGCTTTCCATGCCGCTCATTATTGCAGTCACACAGCTGACCAGCACGGATCAGACGACTATGAATAAGGAGTTGGGTATTCCTGGCACGGTACAGGATACAGTGGTTCGTTACGCACAACTGACGCGTGAGGCGGGACTGGATGGTGTGGTAGCTTCACCTTTGGAAGTGCCTGCCATTCGTGCTGTATGTGGATCAGACTTTAAGACGATAACTCCTGGCATACGCCCTGCAGGTAGTGCTGCAGGCGATCAGTCGCGTGTGCTTACACCTGGGCAAGCCATTGCCCAAGGCAGTAGCTACATTGTTGTTGGACGTCCTATCACTGCAGCAGCAGACCCACGTGCCGCAGCGGAACACATTATTGAGGAGATGATACAAGTATGACCACATTCAATAGTATCCCCGAGCAAATCGCATCCCATCTGTTACGTATTCAGGCGGTGGCATTGCGCCCGCAACAGCCTTTTACATGGACATCCGGCATTAAATCGCCAATCTACTGTGACAATCGTCTGACCATGTCCTACCCGGAGGTACGCGAGCTGATCGCAGACTCATTTGCTGCCCTCATTCGTGAGCAATATCCCGAAACCGAAGTCATTGCAGGGACAGCTACAGCAGGGATTCCTCATGCGGCCTGGGTGGCGCAAAAGCTAAATCTGCCAATGGCCTATGTGAGGGACAAAGCCAAAGGACATGGGAAAGAGAACCAAATTGAAGGCCGCATCAGCGCAGGACAAAAGGTTATGGTCATCGAGGATCTCATTTCTACAGGAGGCAGCTCCATTAAAGCAGCACAGGCCGTAGCACAAGCAGGCGCTCAGCCGTTAGCGGTACTAGCTATTTTCAGCTACCAGCTAGATAAAGCGACTCAAGCCTTTGAAGAAGCAGGTGTGGAGCTGCAAAGCCTGTCCAATTATACAGCCCTGATGAACGTTGCCTTGCGTGAAGGAACTATTCAGGAAGAAGAGATGGAACTGCTGCGTTCCTGGCGTCAGGATCCGGCTTCCTTTGGCAAATAAGATGAGCTATAGGGGCCAACAGAGCTAATGATTAGAGCGATTCGTACTCGTTGCTAACCATTGTAGATTGTTATGGCTCAGGCCGTGTAAATCGAATTCGATCCGGTTACACTAACTCCTACCATCATGTGAAAAGAGGGAGCTCGGATGTATTGGATTTACTATGGCAGACTGTACACGACTAAATTTCAGGCAGGATGTCTGGCAAAAAGGTTGGAGCACGACGGCTGGATGTATGGCTACAATGATCCCCGCGCAGTGGAGGTGTACCGCTCGCGCAAAGGTCGTTATGGTGTCCGATTTATTCCGTAAGTCCACGAAAATATTTTTTAAAAAGAAAATTTTCGAAAGGCTATTGACGAAACACAAGAAAATGTTGTATATTAATTAACGTTGCTGTTATGAATATGTAACGTGAATATACATATTTTTTTGAGGGCCCTTAGCTCAGTTGGTTAGAGCGGTCGGCTCATAACCGATTGGTCGGGGGTTCGAGTCCCTCAGGGCCCATTTCCTCAAAAACCCTTGCGTAGCAAGGGTTTTTTGTCGTTTATAGAGGGTGAGAAAATGGAGAGAAATAGCCCCTTTATGAGGGAACGATTATAATTTGCAGCGAACCTTCTCTTTCTTCACTTCTTCTAAATGTGATTTGATTTTTTTAATCTTTCATTGCCATGAAGAATGCCCCCTTAGAATAGAATATATTAAACTACCCAGTGGGGAACAATATCTATTCTAGGGGATGCAATCTATACGCTAGGAGAAGCTCCCAAAAGACTATTTTTTTGAGATTTTAAACTTGAACGGATTATATTCAATGGAAAAATCCTCTGCAGACCCCTTTACAATTAAGGTTAAGTCCGTAGAAGAGTCTACTTTTGAGAATGTCAGAATTCCTTCTGTCTTCATACCAGGTAGTATTTCAGACTGTAGCGCAGGATAAGTATAACTTACACTATCAGTCACTGGTTCGTATTGTTTGTTTCCTTGAGCCAATTTAGTATAGAAGTCATAATAATTTATCGTGTTTTTAGATTTGTTTTCGATTGCCATATAAATCCGTGTTTCCTCTTCAGCAAACTCGACTTTTTGAAGAGTCATGATATAGCCCTTTTGTTTTATTGACTTATTTACTTCTATAGTGCTCAATGTAGGATCGATAAACATAGATTTTTCTATTTTATTTGCCGAGATGGCAGGAGCCGAGGTGTAGTTGCCGTGGGTCGTTCTATAACGATATTTTTCTATGACAGTACCGGTTACGTGGATAAAATCATTCTCTTTTGCATTAGAGAAGCTGGAGAAACTATCTCCGTAAACAAAAGTGTTTTTTTCATTATTTTTCGGATCAGCATTCACTTGAACATAAATTCCATTTCTATTCTCCTTAGGACCATTAGTGATTTGTCCATAAAAATCAATAGAGCGGTCTTCAAACTGATCAGCATTGACGTACATTTGTTCAAATTCTTCTTTAGATAATAATGAATGATCTTTACTTGATGATACTCCACATGCTGTTAATCCCGATATAAAAATAATAAAAGCACCCAAAAGAGAGAAAAAAGCTTTATTTTTCATGAACCCAATATCCTCCAGTATAAAAATATAGTAGCAATAGTCTATCAGAACTAGATATATTTTTCTATAAATATTTACTAATAGGCTAACTCAAGATAGTGAACCTTGTAACCAACAATAAATATAAGAATAAAGTTTCTCTAATGGTCCGTAAGCACATATAAAGGATAACTAATTTCACTATTTTTTCTAATTTATTAAGCCTGGCTACAATTAAGCCTTCATTTTTTGCTTTGTGCAGTTGTTTCCATTATTTAGTTTGCCACAATCGTATTATTGCTGGGTTATGTAAGGAGATGGTTAATGTCTCCGAGAGTACAAAATATTATTGATAAAGTTACGGATCTCGTTTTAATTGGAATCGGTCTAAATATGATCTTTAGAGTTCAAAGAAACAGGGCATTGAATATCTATGAGGATGGGGTGACATCAGCCCGTCCATAAAAATAGCACTGCCCGAATAAACGGACAGTGCTATTTATACTGCTTTTATCTTAGGACACCTTAACGGTGTATACCATTCTCAATTTACCGTTACCGCCGTAAATCTCAACTCTTGCATTCGTTGCAGTAGTGGTGGTTACCACCCCGGAAGCGGAGACGGTGATATTTCCGCTCGCCACTTTATAAGTATCCCCTGGGTAATTTGACAACGCATAGGAATAATTACGTGGCAACGTAGCCGTTCTGTAGTATACTCCGTTAACTTCTACGACAGGCGTAATTACCGGAGAAGGGCCTACAGATGCGGACGCGCTAGGGACGATAATACTCCCAATAAGTCCCAGAGACATAGCTGTTGATAATAATATTTTCTTAGTATTCATAAAAAAAACCTCCTTATGTATGATATGAGCTCCTAAAATATACCATGTAAAGTTATGGATTTCACTTCATTCGACAAATGTTGTCAAAATAATACAACAAAACAATTCTAAAGTCCTATAAAATACAAAAGAATTAAAATATAACAATTTAAGTATTTACTTTTTAACTTACCATACTTTTGAACCATTCTCCTAGCTGTATAGTCTTTGATCCACACGGAATAAAAAGCGGACGTCAGAGTGATTAGCTCCAAGTCCGTTTTTCGTGTTTGTATCTATTTAGTTCTTGATATCAGTTGACAAGTTGGTGTGCAAGCCTCTCATCGCTGTCTAGATTCCTTTCTACCATACGCTGTTTTAATGCAGACAGTTCCGCACACTGTCGAATTGCTTCTGCTACAAGCTGGGCGACCTGTTTGGCTCCTTCGTCAGAAAAATGGGTATTATCCGTTACACCAGCGGGGTAATTAGGATGCGCTTTTTCAGGCAAATGCATAAATAGCTGCTGTGACTCTTTTTCACCCATTGAACGATACAGCTGCTGAGAAGCTTCAAAAATATCGAGCAGGGGTGTCTTAGTTTCCGCGGCTACTTGTTTCATGGCAGCAGGATAGGCTCCTACAGCCAGCGGATCAGGTTCACCGTCTGCGGTGAATCGGCGGCGGCTTACAGAGGTCAATAGCACTGGAATTCCACCACGCTCCCGAGCGGACTGAATGTATTGAATTAAGTTTTGACGATACTCTCCATCAGGATCGGTATAGCGAGTGGGGTCTTCTTTTTTCTCATCGTTGTGTCCAAATTGAATAAACAGATAATCTCCAGCTTGAATATCTTTTTCAATATCAGCTAACCGGCCTTCTGCTATAAAAGATTTGGTGCTTCGTCCATTGACAGCACGATTGTCCACATGAACAGACGGTGCCAAGTAGCTTTGCAAGTGTTCGCCCCAGCCTGTCATCGGTTTTTCGCTAGCCCCTTTTTGAGCTGCAGTGGAGTCCCCAGCGATAAACAGTCGAGTTGTCATCTGTTGCCTTGCCGGAGCATATCCATGTTTTTGAAGCCAAGTTTCCGTTAGATCAAGCCATTGATGGCATTCATGGTTGTCCTCTGACAGTCCCAAGCCGTGTCGCCCTTCCTCAAATACATGCAGTTCAAACGGAATACGTTCTCTGGATAATGAAAAAGCGAACAACAGACTATTTTCTACCGGTACAGCGCCATCATTGGCTGTAGTCCACATCAAAGTTGGAGGTGTCTGTGAAGTTACTTGTCGATCGGATGAAAAGGCTTGAAGCTGCTCCAGCGTCGGCTGTTCCCCTAAAAAATGTGTACGGCTTCCAATATGTGTATAAGGCTCATGAAATGAAATTACAGGGTATCCCAACAACAGAAGATCTGGCTTTACCGTCCCTATAGTGGAGACAATGGAGGCCAAGTGACCGCCTGCAGAAAAACCGATGAGCCCCACTTGATCAGGAATGACTAGCCAATCATGCGGTGTTTGGCGAATCCATTGCAGAGCATGTTCTACATCCTCCAACAAGGAAGTAATCTCGAAATTGCCGACTTGATACTCCAGCACACCCGCATGAATACCTAGATCATTCAACCACCGAGCTATAGGTTCTCCTTCATGTGAGGCCAAATGCTCGTAGCCACCGCCAGGTAATACCAATATAAAAGGACGAGCTTCACGAACTGCTACGGGATAGAGGGAGAGAAAGGAAGTGTCTGACGGAAATTCTTCTTTTACAATCGGTTCTTTAGGACTAACAACATGTAACATAAGTAATTCCTCCAAATTTCTTTTTAACTGCCGCAAACCAAACAAAATCGACTTAAATTGGAATGATACGGATGTAAAAAATAATGCACACGTGAAAAAAATGATTTAAACCTTGTTATGAAAGCGCTATAATTTTGTTGTGATGCAAAGAGCCAGAGGGGGAGCGCAATGAAAAAAGGAAGAATGTTCTATACTATTTTTATTACGATTCTGGTTTTGGGAATAGGATTGGTGGCCAGTTTTGGCAGCTACATCTATTTTACAACAATTAGCTCCGTTGTGGAGAGAGTTTCCAATACCAAGCAAAGCTACATGGCACAGATCAGAAATAGTCTGGAGCAGAAAATTCAAACGATTGAATATGCTTTTAATACGTATAGCACGACCAGTTCCTTTAATGATGTTGTGAAAAATCCCATTACAGAAAAAGATTTTATAGCGTATCGGAATGTGAATACTCAGCTCAATTATATTGCTACGATGGGATTAGAGGGAACGGAATATTCGCTAATCAGTCTAAATCAGAATTGGAGAATCTCCAATGGAAGCCTGTCCTATTTGACGAAAACGGAACGAGAAAAGCTGATTAGTACCTATATCGACCACCAAGAGAAGGGACTATTCTGGGTTAAAACAGATAAAGGAATTCGTTTTGTTAATACCTTGCCTGTATTCTCTAAGAAGAAGCAAGCCATTGCGTTGTCGGATATTTCGCTGCAAACGTTAAATCATACGATTCAAACCGAGGATCATATGGCTGTTTTTATTTTGAATAAACAAGGCGATTTAATGTATGAAACCCAGCCTGCTGAACAATTATTGTCCACCCAACAGCTTCAGCACATTTCAGAAGCTGCAGTGAAGCCGAACAACACAGGTATGTTAACTTTGGAGAAAACGGATCAGCAGCCTGCGCGACAAGTCATTTATGCCAAATCTGCCTATAACAATTGGACTTATTTAACGGTATTAGATAAGAAAGAAATTGCGGATGCCTTTCAAACGACCAAATTTGGGATCATCATGATGGGACTTGTATTAACGCTCTTAATGGTGGTAGTGGCGTACTTCATTGCCATTTACTTTACAAAGCCATTTCAGCAAATAAAACGCAGCTTGCCTAAAAATCCTAATTTCGCTTTCAAAAATGAACCTTCTAAAAATGAAATTGAATGGATTATTAGTTCCATCGACAACATTGTAACCGAGAAGGAAAGCTTGGAAAGTCTCATTCAGTCCGAAATGCCACAGTTGGAAACCCAATTGATTCTCAACCTGTTCCGCAAACGTATTTCTGCAGAGGAATTGGCACGAAAAATGCCACGCTTGGGTTATCCGCAGATCGAGAATCAAATGTATATTACCTTGTTAGTCCAGCTGGATAATCTGGGAGATCGAGAGCCCTCGGATAAAGATGTTTTGCTGCTGGCTATTAATAAAATCGTAGAAGAAACGATTCCAGAGCAGCAGCGAATGCTTCCCATCATTTTGAACGATAACACTCAGGCCACTATATTAATTTTGACAGGTAAGAGCGAACAGGAAATGAGAAAGCAAGTCCTAGATGATGCGACCCTTTTGGTTCGAAACGTAAAAGAGTATTTGAATGTATCCATCAGCATCGGCATTAGTACGGCGTATGATAACTTATTAGAAAGTAAAGAAGCCTGTGAGATGAGCAAGCAAGCTTTGCATCACCGTTTAAATTTAGGCAAAGAGTCGATTATTTTTTATGAAGATATTTCCATGGTCATTTCAGGTCCGGTGCTGCTTCATTATCCTACGGAATTGGAATCAAAACTGTTTGATGCCATCCGAATAGGGGACGAAGAGCAGGTATACCATACCGTGCACTCTTTATTGGAGGAAATGATGATAAAAAACAATCATTCCATGAACTTTGAAGTGCTGTTGGTACGGTTTGTGAATAACCTCATCCAATTGGAGCAGCTATTAGGGATTGAAGTGCTGCTGACGCAAGACAATCATGCCTTGTATCATCGTTTGCTGGACATCCGTAACCCGGAAGAGATAGAACGTATGCTGATAGAGCAAGTTATTTTCCCCATGGTAAAAAGCATGAAGGAGAAGACCAACCAGCAATTCCGCTGTCTCTCGGAGAAAATTGCTGCTATTATCCGTGCTGAATATGACCAGGAATTATCATTAGAACTCATTGGAGACCGACTTCATTACAATCCGAATTATTTAAGCAGCATTTTCAAAAAAGAATACGGAACGACGTTTAGTGAATATCTAATGGGCTACCGGTTACAAATGGGCAAGAAATGGCTCGTTGAGACAGATATGACGATTAAAGAAATCGCTGAGCGACTGCAATATCATAATTCGCAAAACTTTATCCGCTCTTTTCGGAAAAAGGAACAGGTTACACCGGGAGCTTACCGAAAGATGAAGCAAGCCAATTAGCCTTTAACTGCTCCTAATAAAGCTCCTTTGACAAAGTGCTTTTGCACAAATGGATACACGATTAACATCGGAACGGTCGCAATGACAATGACCGCCATCTTAATCGTCTGCGCAGGCGGGATGACATCCACAGCAGTTCCTTCTGCCTGCATACCACTGGAAACGATTACAATTTGACGTAGCAAGACTTGAATCGGCCATTTGGCAGAATCATTAATATAGAGAATGGCGTGCATATACGTATTCCAGTAGGCAACAGCGTAGAATAGAGAGATGGTTGCAATAGAAGGCAGGGCTAACGGCAACATAATTTTAAAGAAGATACCAAAATCGTTGCACCCGTCCATCTTGGCTGATTCCTCCAAATCATCTGGCAGCGCCTGAAAGAAGTTACGCATGATAATCAGGTTAAACGCATTAATGGCCACGGGAAGAATCAAGGACCAATACGAATTGATAAGCCCCATGCTTTTTACAACCAGGAATGTCGGAATCATCCCCCCACTAAACAACATAGAAAACACTACAATGAAGTTAATCGTATTGCGGCCGAGTAGATATCTTCGGGATAATCCATAAGCCATAAAAGCAGTAAATATCATACTTACAACTGTACCGACGATCGTTACTCCGACCGAAACCCCGAGACCTCTAAAAATGGTGGGAGTCGACAGAATATAGCGGTAGGCATCCAAGGAAAAAGTAACTGGGAATAAAATAAACTTCTTGGCTATCACTTCTTCAGTTGAGGCAAAAGAGCTGGCGATGATATTCAAAAAAGGTAAGAGACAAGTGAGGGCAATGAGAATCAATAGTGTACTGTTTACAATGTTGAAAATACGGCTACCCAGCGATTCTTTTTTTCGTAATTTTTGTTTTCGTAATGGTTGTGTCAATGTGGTTGACCTCCTCGTAATCGTTTACATGTCAACCTTATCAAGAGGAAAGAATTCCGTATATAATCAAATCTTGAGGTGTTCTCTAATCATGGAGAAAAGCGGATGATCATTAGGTTGTGTTGTAATCATTAGCTAAGGTGAAAAGGTTGAAAAGTAGGCTGCACACCCATTTTGTAAACGCTATCATTTGATGATTATATGCGGAATGCCGAAAATCGCGTACTCTTGAAAACGTATACAGGAACGTTTGAAGGAGGTCGAACTAATGAAAGTTTCAAGTGTCCCCGCACCAAACATGAAAATGAAAAAGAACAAAAGAACGACGGAAAGCCTTTTACGAATGCAGAAACACAAGTTGCTCTATTTAATGGTTTTACCCGGACTGGTGTACTTCATTATTTTTAAGTATTTTCCTATGGGGGGATTGGTGATTGCATTTCAGGATTATCAAGCTTTTCAGGGAATCACGGGCAGTCCATGGGTAGGAATGAAGCATTTTATTCGTTTGTTTACCGAGCCTACGTTTTTTATGCTGCTTCGCAATACGCTGGTTTTGTTCGCATTGAACATTGTAATCTTTTTTCCATTGCCCATCATTTTGGCACTCATGCTGAACGAGGTTAGGAAGATGTTTTTTAAAAACATTATTCAAACCATTATCTACATCCCGCACTTTATGTCATGGGTTATCATTGTTTCGATTTCCTATGTATTCCTAACCGTAGACGGTGGGGTGCTGAATGAAATGATTGCCGCGCTGGGCGGTGAGAAGATCAGCTTCTTAACTTCTCCGCAATGGCTGCGAACCGTCTACATCGGGCAAGTGATTTGGAAGGAACTCGGCTGGTCTACCATCATTTATCTATCTGCGATTACAGTGGTAGATACGCAATTGTATGAGGCAGCAGAGATGGACGGAGCTGGACGCCTGAGAAAGACATGGCACGTTACCTTGCCTGCGATCCGCCCAGTCATTATTACATTATTAATTTTGAAGATCGGTAGCACGTTGGATTTGGGCTTTGAGCATATGTATCTGCTATTGAACTCATTAAACCGCGAGGTTGCCGAAATCTTTGACACCTACATTTATACTGCGGGCTTAAAGAATGGACAATTAAGTTTCAGTACGACGGTAGGACTTTTTAAAGGTGTAGTAGGTTTAATCCTGATTATGGGCTCCAATCGACTGGCCAAGAAATTTGGTGAAGACGGCGTTTACTAATGACGACGGGAAGGATGCAAAATGGTACGGTTTGTAGAAAACATGAACAAATGGTGCATGCGCCTGCTGCGCCTGGTCTACCTTAATTTGCTTTGGACGGTTGCGACGATTCTAGGCTTGGGTTTTATAGGTGTCGGACCTGCGACTGTTGCTATGCTTAGTATTTTAAGGCAATGGATTCGGGGCAATGAGGAAGTCGCCATTTTCTCGACGTTTGTACGTTACTTTAGAGAAAGCTTTAAAGAAGCAGCAATCATTGGCGGACTTTACAGCCTTGTGGGTTACGTGCTCTACGTGGATATAGTCAACGTCTCGTCCTGGTATGTTCGTGTGGTGACGCTTATTGGAGCCTTTTTGTATCTCATCTCTTTGGCCTACATTTTCCCGCTACTGGCTCACTATGATTGGAAAGGTATCAGACTGAAGGTCAAAATGTCGATAGTGATTGGATTTTCGTATTTACAATATACGCTTGTTCTTTTTGTAGCCATTGTCGTGCTTTTTGCATTGATTCTAGGCTTGTACCCAGGAATTCTAACTTTTGCCGGAGCAAGTATTATGGGTTATCTCGTGATGTGGATGACGCATCAGGTGTTCAGCAAAATAGAGCGAGAGGTTCTGGTGAAAGAGGAAGATATGGCATAAATATATAAACAGAAAAGGAGCAAACACGATGAAAAAGGGAATCACGACGAAAAAGGGAGTATCGGGCCTTCTTGCTGTACTAATGGTCATGAGTGTTTTTTTAGCTGCTTGCGGTGACAAGGGAGCTGAGGATCAAAGCGGCCAAACCTATGATCCGAAGTCCAAACTGGAATTTACCTGGTTAAACGTATTGCATACAGCTTCTCCGCCTACAGAAACGATCAAAAGCAAAATTGAAGAATACACCAATTCTAAAATCACGTTCAATTGGGTGCCTGACGCTTCCAAAGAAGAGAGAATCACTACCGCGCTTGCATCTGGCGAATTGGCCGATATGGTGACTCTGACGATGATGACAAATTCTTCAGTACGAAGCTCTTTGAAATCAGGACTATTCTGGGATGTAGGAAAGTATTTGGATGATTATGAAAATTTGAAAAAAATCCCGCCTGAAGTTCGGGAAGCCGCATCCATTGAAGGGGTACTGTATGGCGTTCCGTTCCAGAAGAATCTGGCTCGGGCGGGTCTGGTCATTCGCCAGGATTGGCTGGATCGCTTAGGACTGAAGGTGCCGACGACACTGGATGAGTTGTATGAAGTTGCGAGAGCGTTTACAGAAGATGATCCGGATGGAAATGGAAAAAAGGATACGACTGGGTTTGTTGACAGATCGGATCTACGCTACAGCAGCTTCAAGACTTTAAGTTCCTACTTTGGCACACCTAATGGCTGGAAAGTTGATGAAAGCGGAAAATTTACGCCGGAATTTGATACTCCTCAATATTTGGAGACCTTAAAGTATTCCAATAAATTATACAAAAATGGATATCTCTCTAAAGACTTTGCTGTAACCGCTAAAACGGACCAGCAGCAACAATTTGCACAAGGTAAAGCAGGTATTTATACAGGCATGATCGATATCTCTAACCTCAGAACCTTGTCCCAAGGCTTACAAAAGGGGCTGAAGCTGGTACCTGTTAACAAGATTTCGAATGGAGATGGCAAATACCACGTATGGTCTGAGGGAAGCGGGGTAGGAGGTTTGCTGGCATTTCCGAAATCCGAAGTAAAAACAGAAGCTGAGTTGAAGAGACTGCTGCAATTTGTAGATGATTTAATTGACAAAGATGTATATATGTATATGACCGGCGGTATAGAAGGCACTCATTATAAGATCGAAAAAGATGGAGCCTTCAAAATTACGAATACAGATTTGTGGCAAGCAGATGTTCAGCCGTTTTCAAGCTCCAGACCAAGTGAAGTGACCTACAACTTAAAAGATGCCAATCCAGAAAAGGAACTGGCTAATGAATTAGTCCGAGAAAATAATGAATTTGCTGTTCTGGACCCGACCGTGCCACTGGATTCAGTCACCGCCAATGAGCAAGGAACAGAGCTGGAGAAAATCATTACCGACGCCTCCTTCAAATTTATTATGGGTGAGCTTGACGAAGCCGGGTTTAAAGCAGCCGTAGAAAACTGGAAAAACTCTGGTGGATCACGGATTACTGCCGAGTATGAGGAAGCGTATAAGAAAACGAAAAAATAATAGCTGAGCATGGCTGTTGCCCCCTGACTCCTTGAATGATTTCTTGGATGTTGAAATCCGGGGGCAGCTTATGCTTTCCCAATACAAAATGGATCTAACATTCTCAAAATATAAAGACAGGAGAGAACGAAATGCAATTGTATAACATTGTAGATTATGGAGCAGTTCAGGATGGCACAACGCTGGCTACGGGAGCGATTGCGGCTGCCATTGAAGCGGCCAGCAATGCTGGAGGAGGAACCGTTTTTGTTCCGTCTGGGACGTATCTGACAGGTGCTATCTTTCTGAAAAGTAACATTGAGCTGCATGTAAGCCCTGGCGCAACTCTGTCCTTCAGTACGGAACTGGCTGATTACCCTGTAGTAGAATCCAGATGGGAGGGCGTTCAGCGGGAAGTGCATGCGTCATGCATTTATGGGCAGAACCTTGAGAATATTTCAGTTACAGGTAGCGGAACGCTGGATGGAAATGGTCAGCCGTGGTGGGAAAAGCACCGCCATCATGCAGAGGAGTTACAGTATCCGAGACCCAAATTAATCAGCTTTGACCGTTGTCAGCGGGTTACCATTAAAGATGTTATGTTAAAAAATTCCCCCAGTTGGACTGTAAACCCCATCGCTTGCTATAACGTTACGATAGATAATTTGTCCATTCTTAACCCGGCGGACTCCCCCAATACGGATGGCATTAATCCTGAATCCTGTTCCAATGTTCGTATTAGCAACTGCAATATAGATGTGGGCGATGACTGTATTGCGATCAAAGCAGGAACCGAAGATACACAAGAGCGAATTCCATGTGAAAATATTACGATTACCAACTGTACGATGGTGCATGGACATGGCGCAGTCGTACTGGGAAGCGAAATGAGTGGTGACATTCGTAATGTTACGATCAGCAATTGCGTGTTCAAGCAAACGGATCGGGGTATACGTCTGAAATCCAGACGAGGACGTGGCGGAACCATCGAGGATATTCGCGTCAGCAACATTGTGATGGAAGATGTAATTTGTCCATTTATTCTGAATCTTTATTATTTTTGCGGCCCTCGGGGCAAAGACAAATATGTGTGGGACAAAAATCCCTATCCGATTACCGATGAAACCCCGTGCTTTAGACGAATCCATTTTTCCGATATTACGGCACGACAGGTTCATGCGGCTGCTGGGTTCTTATACGGACTTGCAGAACAATATATTGCTGAAATTACATTTTCCAATATTGATATTTCTATGGCTAAAAATGCAATTCCCGGTCGTCCGGCCATGATGACAGGGATAGAAGATATGAACAACCGTGGTTTTTATCTAGGTAACGTGAAGGATATTCGTTTTCATCATGTGACGATTGAGAATCATGAAGGTCCTGCCTTTTATATTGAAAATGGGGAAGACGTTGAAATCAATCGTTGCCATTCGAAGAATACAGCTCAGCCCGAAAAGCTGATAGAACAAGTAACAATACAACCTTCTGAACAAAATATGATGAATTAGGAGGCCATGAAAGGAGGTACAACGTGGATAAGTTGCAAGCATTGTTGGGAGACCTTCCGGCAGATCGCCCTGTAACGGCAACTCTGCTGAATCAAGAAGAGCGTGAGGGATATCGACTGGAGTGTCTCCTGCTGGACTTGAACGGGATCGAGTCTGTACCCGCTTATGTAGCTACACCCTTACAAGGGAACGGTCCGTTCCCATTGGTCGTTTTTAACCATTCGCATGGAGGCAATTATACGAACGGGCGCAAGGAACTGATCCATAGCAGCTCTTACTTGCAGCAGCCCTCGTTTGCTACAACCCTGACAGACATGGGGTACTGCGTATGCTGCATTGACATGTGGGGCTTCAATGAACGTGGGGGCAAAACCGAGAGCGAGCTGGTAAAAGAAATGCTCTGGCAGGGCCAAGTGCTGTGGGGCATGATGCTGTATGATAACCGTCGCTTGGTGGATTATATGTGCCAGCGTGAAGACATTGATGCTTCCCGTATCGCAACAATCGGTATGTCGATGGGCGGACTCATGGCATGGTGGATGGCTGCGTTAGATGAACGGATACAGGTTACGGTTGATATTTGTGGACAGGTAGATGCCCATACGCTAATCGCTAAAAGGGGATTAGATCATCATGGCTTTTATTCCTATGTCCCCGGCTTGCTGAAGCATTTTACCACCCTGGATATTCAAAAGCGGATCGTACCTCGTCCACGGATGAGTATAACAGGTCAAAATGATCGGATGTGTCCTATTGAAGGAGTCGAGCATTTGGCAAAAGGGCTGCTGGAAGCTTACCAGGAGGCAGGTCACCCTGAGCATTGGCAGCCTGTGATTGCGGGCGGTGGACATATGGAGACGTTGGAAATGCGAACGGCGTGGCAGTCATTTTTAGCCGAACACCTGTAAATCAAATGAAGGGATCGGGGTAACCATGCTAGTTGGAAAAGAATCCTTTTGTGATTTCCATACGATTCAGGAGGCGATTGCTGTATTGGAGCAGTCGGCTTCCAACGAAATGGAAACGCTAACTATTTTATCAGGTACTTATGAGGAAGAGGTACGAATTTACCGTTCATATCTTCATATTATAGGCATCGGGCAGGTAGAGATTCGAATGGATCGGTATGCCAAGGAGCGGGCTGAAGCGGGTGAGGAAATAGGGACCTTTGCGACACCTACTTTATTTTTAGGCGGTAGCCATCTGATCTTGGAAAATCTCACGATTTCCAACACGGCAGGACAGGGAGAAGCCATTGGGCAGGCCGTTGCGGTATACGCTCATTGTGATGAAACAGTCTTTAGAAACTGTACCTTTAAAGGGCACCAGGATACTTTATTTACAGGCCCTCTACCTCCTGCACCGAAAGAACGACTCCAGTTTGGTGGAATCCATTTGAAGGAGCATCATAGGCACTATCGGCAGCTCTATCAGCATTGTTATATAGAGGGTACGGTGGACTTTATTTTTGGTGGGGCTACCGCGTATTTTGAAGATTGCGAAATTCGCAGTTTACGCCATCATAAGAACCAAACGAGCTACGTTACAGCTGCCTCTACGCCGCAAGGACAGGCGTATGGTTATGTATTCAACCATTGCTACTTAACCGCAGAGCCTGATATTACTCCGGTTTTTTTGGGGCGTCCGTGGCGGGAATATGCCAAGACCGTATTTGTCAATTGTAAAATGGGCGACCATATTGACCCACGTGGCTGGGACAATTGGAACAATGTTGCGAACGAGAAAACGGTCTGTTATCAGGAATATAACGGACACGATGAAGTTGCTACGTTACGTAAGCAGCGTGTTCCGTGGGCGGATTGTTTTGAAGCGGGAACAGAAGCATGGAGCAAGGAACAGGTTTTTGCTAAAGTCACATTTTGGAAGTAAGGAGAAGTGAGGTCTCATGATGATCCAAAATCCCATATTAAAAGGCTTTAATCCCGATCCGTGTATTACACGAGTCGAGGATACTTACTATATTGTGGTGTCATCGTTTGAGTGGCTGCCTGGAGTACGGGTGTACCAGTCCAAAGATTTGGCAAATTGGGAGCATTGCACAGATATTTTGACCGATCAGGTTGACTTAAGAGGTAATCCTAAAAATTGTAGCATTTGGGCACCGCAGCTTAGCTATGCGGATGACCTTTTTTATCTGCTCTATACGGATGTGAAAAGCACCAAGCGTCCGTTCAAGGATGTTCATAATTTTGTGATGACGGCGCCTACGATCCAAGGACCGTGGTCGGACCCCGTTTATCTTAACAGTAGCGGATTTGATCCGTCTTTATTTCATGACGAGGACGGACGCAAATGGCTGTTGAATGCGTTGTGGGATTACCGTATGTTGGAAAGCAATAAATCTTCCGGTATAGTCATGCAGGAGTATGACAGCAAGCAACAACAGCTCATTGGCGAGCCTGTTAAAATCTTTGATTGTACTCCTTTGAAGAAAACAGAAGCGCCTCACATCTACAAGCAAAACGGATATTATTATCTTGTTACAGCGGAAGGCGGAACGGGTACGGGGCATGCCGTTACCGTAGCACGCTCCAAGCAGATATCCGGGCCGTATGAAGTGGACCCGCACAACCCAATGCTAACGTCACGTGATCAACTTGATTTCCCGTTACAATGCGCAGGACATGGCAGTCTTGTACAAACACCAGACGGCGAATGGTACATGGCTCATTTATGCACACGTCCAGTAGAGGGGAAATATGCCATTTTAGGACGGGAAACAGCCTTGCAGCAAGTGTACTGGAATGATGAAGGCTGGCTGCGATTAACTGCTGGGGGCCATACACCTCAATTGGAGGTACCCGCACCTCAGGGGATGTTCTCGGTTAAGCAAGAGCAGCAGAGTTATGTTTTTGAGGATTTTTTCGAGGGACCCACATTAGATAAAACGTGGAACACATTGCGTATCCTGGCGGACGATAGCTGGTGTTCATTAAGCCAGCGCCCAGGCTACCTTCGCATTCTGGCTGGAGAATCCATTCAAAGCCTGTTCCAGCATCACGTGCTTGCCATTCGGCAAACGGATCATCATTTCCGGGTAGAAACAGCATTAGAGTATCAGCCAACAAGCTATTTACAAATGGCGGGGCTTCTACTGTACCTTAATGAAGAAGATTATTTGTACGCCTATGTTAGCTATGAGGAGGGACAAGGGAAGGTACTGCGCATGATGCGATGTGAAGCCAATACATTTACCTTAGTTCCCCAAGCGATTACGCTTCAGGACGATCTTCCTATACATTTAGCTGTGGAAGTCCATGCATCCCACGGGCAATTTTATTATGGAGTCGGAGACACACCTGCTTGGAAGCGGCTTTTTGAAATGCAGGATATCAGCTTTTTATCCGGTGGTTTTACAGGAAATTTTGTAGGTATTGCTGCTCATGATATGCAACAATTCCAAGGAAGCTACGCTGATTTTTCTCATTTCTTCTATCATGGTAAGGATCATCTTTCCTCATAAAAAAACATGATAATGATTATGTTGAAAGCACCTTAATGGGTGCTTTTTTCGTTGTTTCTGCACTTTATCTTTTCACATTATAACTTCGCAAAATCTCCAAAAAAGCGGTGCTTGCTTTCGTTTCAAATGTCGAAGAAGGAGTTAGGAAGGAGAATTTTCGAATAACCGGAAGATTACGAATATCCAGTACTTTTAATGTTCCCAGAGCAAGTTCCTTCTGAATGACCCATTGGGACAGCAAAGAAATCCCCAAGCCTGCTTCTACAGACTCTTTGATGATCTGTGTACTGCCAAAATTCATCATATGAGAAGGGGAGAACTGAAACCGTGCAAACATTTTATCAGCCGCTTCCCGGGTTCCAGAACCTTCTTCCCGTAGAATCCAGATGTCCTCTTGCAGCTCACTTACATCCACTTGAGATTTACCAGCCAAACGGTGATTTTGCGGAACGACGATATACATTCTATCATCAGCAAATGATTCGATGTGTAAATGGTCATGCTGAAATTCTCCTTCGATAATGCCTACATCCAGTTGATTATGGACCATGAGTTTTTCAATTTCCTGGGTGTTGCCGATGGTAATGGAGGGCTGAATGAGTGGATACCGGACCCTCATTTGCGCGATCACATGTGGCAGCACATATTCGCCATACGTGTAGCTTGCGCCGATCGACAGGTTTCCTTTTGCTGTATGCATCAGCTCGTCCACCAAATACTGCATCCGTGTATGGAGACGGATAATCTCCTGAGCATGATGATACACAATTTCACCTGCTTTGGTTAAGCGTACATACTTATTGCTACGCTCCAGGAGGCGGGTTCCTACGCTACGTTCCAGCGTTTGAATATATTGACTTACCGCAGGTTGGGTCATGTGTAACACCTCGGCAGCTCGTGTGAAGTTTTGTTTCTCCGCGACCATAACAAATACGATTAAAGATTGGTCCAAAGCCCATTCCTCCAAATTCATCATATCTATTTACTTATTATCATTATTATAATGATTTATTTTTCTTATGACAAAAAACATATTAAGCTGGATGCATGTAGAATTGGAGGGGTTCACCATGAACAGTCATACACAACACACCAAATTATTTTCGAACAGAGGGCGATTATTCCAGCGTATATTTGGCATTGTCCTCACGATGTTATTTGCTTTGGCAGGCTATGGCCTGAATGAATTGCCAGGCTTTCATTATGTAGGTCCATTGGCTTGTGCCATGTTTCTCGCTATTCTGTACCGACAGTTGTGGGGATACCCTGAAGCTGTGCGCTTGGGGGTTGAGTTTTCAGCAAAGAAAATACTACGTGGAGCTATTGTGTTATTTGGGCTGAAGTTGAACATGGATGTTGTCATTCATCATGGACTTGGTTTACTTTTGCGTGATGTGGGCACTGTTGTATTTTCCATCTTTTTTACGGTTTGGCTGGCAAAACGTTTCAAGGCAGATGCTTCGCTTTCGCTTCTTCTTGGTATTGGAACAGGAGTTTGCGGTGCAGCAGCGATTGCAGCGGTTTCTCCCTTGTTAAAATCCAAAGATGAGGATACAGCCATAGGGGTAGGACTCATTGCCTTGGTTGGAACGGTATTTGCCATTTTGTTTACTGTGCTTCGGCCCTGGCTTCCTTTGACGGATATGCAATATGGAATCTGGTCGGGTATCAGTTTACATGAAATTGCACATGTGGCCTTAGCTGCAGCGCCTGCCGGACAGGATGCACTTGCAATGGGCTTATTAGCCAAACTGGGGCGTGTTTTCTTACTCATACCGCTCAGCTTTGTTTTAATGTATTGGATGAAACGAACCGGAAAAATTCGTACAGACGCTAAAGTGGAGTTCCCCTGGTTCCTCATCGGCTTTATGGCTACAAGTATTGTGGGCAGCTATGTTTTTGGAAAATATATTGTAGTTCCATCTAGTCTGACGAACGGAATTTCTCAAGTTACCACCTTTATGTTAACGATGGCTATGGTAGGAATGGGGCTAAATGTGAGCTTTAAGGCTTTGCGGGAGAAAGCAATGCTTCCCTTACTGGTACTGTCTGTTACCTCGATCATTCTTATAGGGTTAACATTTTTAACAGTGTGAACATGAAGTATTCGTTTGTGATAAGATTGCTAGTAAACTAGATTAATAAAACTGGAAAAAGCTCTGCTTGCTGTATAGCTGGCAGAGTTTTTTAGTACTTTTGTATGATAAGACTGAAATTGTACTGAATCAATCGTAACTTTTTACATATGATTCGCGTCTATCAAAATGGAGGTCCTGAGAATCATAGATTGCAAGAATTTCATAAGCGAAAATTTAGAGAATGGTAGGGTACATAATGAAGAAAATTTGTTTATTTGCTTTTTTGTTTCTGTTTCTACTAGCATTTCCAAGAGAAAGTCATGCTGCATCTTCGAGTTCACATCTTCAGTTGGATGGTAAAGATATAAGTGTTGGCAAAGGTGTTCAGATTCAAGAAGTAAAGGGGAATGTACTGGTTCCACTCCGTCTCATTGTAGAGGAATTGGGTTATAGCGTGAATTGGGAGTCCAAGACAGGGACCATAACTATACATAAGCAAAATCTTAACCTCAGTCTTCAGGTCAACAATCCCATAGCCTCTGTCAATGATCATCAAATGGGATTGGCTGTAGCCCCTTTGCTTAGAGAGGGGACGACTTATGTTCCGCTTCGCTTTGTGTCCGAACAGACAGGGATTGATGTGGCCTGGAACAACGAGCTTAAAACTGTGTTCCTGACGACTCCGCCTACTTCAAGCGGCAATAGCGAGTCCACTCATGATCATTCTGCTACTCCAGCTGTAAGTAATCCTAAAGAGAGTGCGCGTACGGCTATAAACCAAATTAGCTTCGCTAATCACCAATTGACTATAGCTGTTAATGGAAAAGCAAACCCCAAAGTAACTACGTTGACTCATGCAGACCGTATTGTTGTAGACATATCTAGTTCAACTTTTTCTGAGGAATTTCTAGCATCGCAATCATTTGATAGTAGTGGACAAGGAAGTTTTCCAGTCACAGAAGATCCAGATGTTTCCCAAGTAAGATACTCCATGTTTAGTACAACCCCCGCATCGGTACGTATTGTGGTTGATCTTAATCACAGCACACCCTTTCATGTACTCGATGCGGATGATGGTAAGGTTGTTGTAGCGTTGGATCAGGAAACGGAGGAGCCATCAACTACCGAGGACGTTATACCTACCATACCTGTTGTACCTGCGATTTCTTCTGATGGACACGCGCAAGGGATTGACGTCTCACACTATAATGGCAATATTGATTGGCAGCAAGTGGCGGCGGCAGGCAAGACATTTGCTTTTATTAAAGCTACAGAGGGTACAAAATATCAAGATAATCAATTTTTAGTGAATGTGCAGGGTGCCAGAGATGCTAACATCCTGGTTGGCGCTTACCACTTTTTGAACGCTACTACTGCGGATGGAGCTCGTCAGGAAGCAGCTAATTTTGCCAGGGCTATAGATTCAGCAGGAGGCAGGCTGGATCTCCCCCCTGTGATGGACTATGAAAATAACCCCAAAGGTCTTACTCCTGCACAGATTAGTGAAGTGGCGCATGCTTTTTTGGATGAAATGGAGAGGCTTACCGGGCGTCAGCCGATCGTATACACCGGCAATGTTTTTGCTTCCAAGTTTGATCCTACATTTTCTATGTATAAGCTGTGGGTAGCCCGATACAGCACTACGCAAAAGCCGACCGCAGTCCCAGCTTGGAATAGCTGGTGGGCTTGGCAGTACAGTAGCACAGGCAGTGTTCCGGGTATTCAAGGCCAAGTCGATTTGGATGAATACAACGGAACGATAGATGAACTCCGGGCTTCACTGGCAGGAGAGCTTGATTAGCATAATCAACGTTATAATCAATCCTCGCGAATCCGGAACAGGATTTGCGAGGATTTTTAATGTCTAATTTGTTTAGTTGGGCATGATCCATACGATTTCGCTGATTCGAACAAAGAATTTTTTTCCGTATACATCTAAAATGACATGATCAGGCTTACAGTCCACTACACATCCATCAATTCTGCCACGTGTTGTCTCAAGTACAACGTACTTGCCGATCACCGATTTTAATGTTTCTACGACGTACGGATCTACAGGGTGCACCACGACGTGGTGAGAGGTAGGATGGTGAGGGAAAGGTTGATTAACGTTGTAATTGAGCATTTGATTTGAATTCAATTGCTTCACTCCTTCAAGATTAGTTGTGTTATCCTATGCTCCTGCCTAGGAAAGGTGTAGGCTAATGCCCATCAGCAAAAACATTCATAACATTGCCGAAAAGCCCGGTCCGTAGGAAAGCTCAATACATAAGATATGTTGTACCTTGAATTGAAGGAGGCAATGACCATGAGTGAATGTGAAAGAGGTTGTGGTGGCGGTTCAGTAGGGGGCTACCCAGGAGTATGGACATCGACAGGAGCTATTCTGGTACTGTTCATTCTGCTCGTTATCATTACTAAGTCTTTATGGGTTTAAATTGAAATGAGTAGCTTAACCCCCCATCGGTATATAACCGATGGGGGGTTAAGTGTTTTAGAGGATGGAACGTATGATAAAACACCTCAAATAACAGCTGCCCAGCCCTGCACAAACTGTGCCGGGCTGGGCAGCTGTTATTTGAGTTACATTGGCATCTATAGACAGGAACGGACAATGGATCAGGATTAAATTAACGCAATCGCCAGCAGGGTGAACAGGCTCAAAGTTAAGATTTGATTCCCATACCCGTAGCCAGGATAAAAGGCAGACGTTTGTACACGTCCGTTCCGTTCTGTTTTTAAGTACACATTATTACGATCCACATCCATAATGGTTCCTTCGTACCGTTTTCCGTCAATGGTGAGAATACGCACCTTTTTATTCATGCAGTTCAAACAGTTGTAATAAGCGTCCATTCCATCACCCCCTCTTATACATTGGCATTTTATGAGAGGGACGGTCTTATGGTAACGGCGAACATACAGGGAAAAGGTATTCCCTCGAACTTAAAGCCTCACTAGAGTTAGCCTATTCTTGATAGGGATTAAAAGAGAAGCCAGGATATCCATTGGTATGGGCATAACCTCTTTGGGGAGCGAGCTGAGGGTGTGCTGAAGTATCGGCAAGCCTTACATGTATCCCAGGTTTTCGGGGGGGCTGCTGTTTGCAGTCATTGGGAGGACCGATGATGACAGGCTTTTTAATTGGGGCGAGTGCTTCCTGAATCTTATTCTCATTCAGGCAGTAAGTATGAGCCAGAATGTTACTTGGCGTTAGCCGCAAAATGTCGGAGCCCAGTATGAATTCAGGGGTCGGAGCATTAAAAATGGTCAACAAATGAGTGTTGTCCATCGTAGCGACCAGATAATGCCACCATCCCTGAGGAACGTTAGCCACTTGGCCAGGTGTGATCGGAAAATGTCGTAACTCGAGGGTGAAGGGGTTAATCAGTGACACGGTTACTGCTCCAGAGATGCAGTATACCAGTTCTGTGGCATTTTGGTGATAGTGAGGCTCCACAACATTAGCTGTGCTAAGGCGAATATCCAGCAGCGATACATTTGCCAATGTATTCAGCTGCTGGATCGACAGCTCGTTGATCGAGTTTTGAGCATCCTTCTGAAACAAAACATTGTCTCTTAAATCATAGGTGAATTGTACAGTAGGGGAGGTGTAATCCATATATGAATCCACGCGTCGTTTCCTGCCTTTCTATTATTCGAAATTTGATGATCGTACGCTACCCTATGCATACGCCCATGTATGTGTGCGCGGATATGTGATTTGAATTAGTAAAAATCAGGCTCCGGTCCCGGGCAAGTTGAAGCGAAAAATAGCGAAAAAAGTCACGTATTCAAGTGTGGTCAGAACATGATCCATTGCTCTTAATACACGTCATCCCTTTAGGGATGGCGTTTTATTTGCTTGGGTAGTCTTAGGACCAGAGCCGGATGATACGTAAATGCGGCTTGTGGTATACTGCAACGGACGTGTGAAAGCATGATTGTCCCATTCCGTATGTAGCCACGCGTCATTTCTGCAGCTAGGCATAAGTTATGTCATAAGAAACATCATCGGATAAACGTCCCTGAGTTGTACAGGCCGGAATGGTTGCACCGGACAGAACATGAAAGAGGAGGTTGTCTGGAATATGAAAAAGTTATCTGTTTTAATCCTGTCCTGCGCATGTATGTTAGGTACTGTATTGTCAGTCGCACCAGGACAAGCACAAGCACAATCGTCAGCTTTGAAGAAAGGGGTTCAAAGCGAACGGGTGCTGGAGCTTCAACAGCAGCTTCATTCGCTCGGTTATTTCAAAGCCGGGTTTACTGGGTACTATGGTTCTCTGACCAGTAAAGCGGTAGCTCGTTTTCAACGGGATAACGGTCTGACACCTGATGGAGTAGCCGGAGCGGCTACACAAGCCAAGCTGGAATCCTTCGGAGAGGTGCGCGTAACCGCGCTGGATCAACTGGCTCGTATCATTTATTCTGAGGCGCGCGGAGAATCGTTTGAAGGTCAAGTGGCTGTCGGCGCTGTCGTATTAAACCGTGTTCAGTCCGGCGAGTTTCCAAGCTCGATCCCGGACGTTATTTTGCAGCCTGGCCAATTCACCGCTGTACAGGATGGTCAATACCGTCTGAAACCAAACAAGACTGCGTACCGTGCAGCCAGACAGGCACTTAATGGTGCTGATCCGACCAATGGGTCCTTGTTTTATTACAACCCGGCCATTGCCACAGCCAAATGGAGTAAAAGTCGTCCGGCTGTCATCTCACTCGGTCGCCATACGTTTACGAATTAATTTCACATGAGAATACCAGCCGTCAGTTGCTTCTTCTAGGAGCAGTGACGGTTTTTTATATTCACAAATTTGTAATATTTTAGTTGTGTTTTATCTGATTTAATATTAAAAATTCTACCTATTATTCCGATACTCTTAATAGACAAAAAAATGAAATTAAAGGAGTCCTTCTAAAATGAGTCAACATCCTTACACTATCGAAGTAGATCAAGCCATGAAAATGGTACATATGGCGGTGAATGGAGTTTTTAGCCAGGAGGAGTATGATAGCTTTGTAAAAGATTATGTAGCCAAAACCTCATCCATTCAGGCGTCCAGCTTTACACTCAAGGTAGATTGTACCCAGATGGCACTTTTGGGTCCGGGAGAAGTGGAAAAATTGAAGGGCTCATTTGTACGTTATAAAGAAACTGGATTTACCAAAGTAATCTTTGGCATCAGCCTTCAACAAACCATTATTAAAATGCAGCTTGGTCGAGTAGCACGCGAAGCAGGATTAAACAACGTAGATATTGTTGTACAATAATGCGCTGACGTATGTGTAAGGGGGAAGCCTGATGAGCCATATCAAAATAAAAGCACTGGGTGTGTACCATCCGTCCCATTCGTTGGATAACGAATACTATGTTCGCCATTTTGACGAGCGGGGCAAAGATATTCGACGCTTCATGGAGCATATGGGTAGAAAACAGCGTTATATCATTGATGATCCGAACGAAAACGGTCTAACAATGGGAATTGCGGCTGCGCAAAAAGCTCTGGAACAGGCTGGTATGACAGGCCGTGACGTGGATATGATCGTGTTCTCCACTCAAGTTCCTGAGTCACTGTTTCCGATGAATGCATTGTTTGTTCACCAGGCGATTGGGGCCAGACATGATGTGGCCGTGATGGATTCCAACGCGAATTGTGCAGGGATGACAGTCGCTGTCGATCAAGCCAGTCGGTCGATGTTATCTAATCCTGACGTGCGGACAGCGCTTATTATCGGTTCGGATTATAATTCACTCATTTCCGGTCCGGAGGATGAGATTACTTATGCGAACTATGGAGATGCTGCATGTGCGGCTATTTTGGAGCGTACAGAAGAAGACACCGGATTTATAGATTCTATGTATTTTACGGACCCAGTCAATATAGATAAAATTTTGTACCCGGCTCAGGGGTTAGCGGCAACACTCCAAAGGAACGCCCCCGGAAAATATATTCAGTGGCTTCCGTTCGACGCCAATATGGCTTTGCCTCCAACATTTGATCTGCTTGAACGCATTTTAAAAAAGAATGGGCTGACGCCTCGCGATGTACGGGCTTATTGTCTGTCTCAGTTCTCGCTAGCAAATGTATTGAAGATTCAGGATCACTTGGAGCTAGAGGATGCCCAAATGATTTATGTGGGTGATCGATATGGTTACACAGGTACCAGTAGCCCGTTCATTGCTCTATATGAAGGTATTGAATCGGGTCGTATCCGGCGCGGTGATTATGTACTGTTCTGGACGATTGGAGCTGGATATCAACTAGTTGCTATGTTATTTAAATACTAGGAATATGAAGACCTTGCAGCTGCAAGGTCTTTTTGTGTATCACAAATTGACAATTGTAATGATTTGGTTGTGTTATGTTTGATTGTTTTGTAAAATTTAAGCATTGAGTACATAAGGGAGAGCTTATATTGCGGACATCGGATAGCATGACAATTATGACAGAAAACATGGCACACAATTCATAATAGGAGCTGAAGGGTCATTAAGATCGAAAATTTATTTTATGGAGAACGAATAAAACTAGCCGCAGTCAGGGAAGAAGATGCCCAAGTGATGTTCAAATGGGGTGAGGATGCGAAGTATCTGCGAAATGTAGATACGGATTTGGCGCTCCCTTACACGTTGAAACAGATGGAGTCAGAAGGATCTCCCAGCTCTAACGAGGTCTATTTTCGATTAAGAACATTGGCAGATGATGTCTTGATCGGATTTGTTGCTATCCACGGAATTGAGTGGAATAATCGCAGCGGGCAGCTGGCAATAGGTATAGGTAATACGGACTACCGTGGCAAGGGTTTTGGGGCAGAAGCTGTAGGTCTCATTCTACGTTATGCGTTTTATGAGCTCAATTTAAATCGGGTCGGCTTGGATGTGATTGAGTACAATACACAAGCGATCCGAACTTATGAGAAGGCGGGGTTCCAGCTTGAGGGTAGAGTTCGTTCCGCTGTTCTTCGTGATGGTAACAGTTATGATCGTATCATGATGGGTATCCTGTATTCTGAATGGAGCTCGACTGTTCAAGTATAATAGATACACAATTTGTTCATAAAATATTCCATAATAAGCCTTTTAATAACGTGAAAAGAGGTTTATAGTTAAGGGGTCACATGCCCAAATCATTATTAATTTGAGTATGAGTCAAAGCTGAGGAGGAATTTACATGGCAAACGTTGTAAGGTCCGTCACTTCACCCAAGAAATTTATTTCTGGACAAAATCTGCTCTCGTCGTTAAATGACTATATTAAGGATTATGGAGATAAAGCCTTTGTTATTTGTGATGAGTTCATACTTGAAAGGGCCCAAAAGGAGGCAGGTGCTTCGATTGAAGCAGCTGGTAACCAGGTGGTCTTCGAGAAATTCCAATATGAATGTACAAAAGAAGAGATTGGTCGTAACCGCGAATTGGTGCGTAAACATGGTTCGAACATTATCATAGGGATTGGCGGGGGAAAAACGTTGGATACCGCCAAGGCAACGGCTTATTATGAAAAGCTGCCTGTTGTTATTTTCCCAACGATTGCTTCTACAGATGCTCCTTGCACCGCGCTTGCGGTTATATACAAAAAAGATGGCTCTTTTGATGAATATCTGTTCCTGCCTACTAATCCAGACGTTGTACTGGCGGATACAGGCATTCTGGCAGCAGCGCCTGCACGTTTCTTTGCAGCTGGAATCGGTGACGCACTGGCCACTTATTTTGAAGCTCGTGCTTGCTATCAGGCTAACGGGGATAACCTGGTTCTGAACAAGCCTTCCACTACAGGACTGGGACTTGCTCGTCTTTGTTATGATACGTTGCTGGAAAATGCTGTGAAGGCCAAACGTGCTGTAGATCGTAAAGTATATACTCGTGCGGTGGAGGATACGATTGAAGCTACCATTTATCTGAGCGGTGTTGGTGCAGAATCAGGTGGGTTGGCAGCAGCACACGCCATTCATAACGGCATGACGGCTGTTCCTTCGCTTCATAAAGCACAGCATGGTGAGAAAGTTACATTCGGTTTGTTAACCCAGCTAGTGCTGGAAAATGCACCGAAGGAAGAACTGGAAACCGTGATTAAACTGGTTAAGGATGTAGGGCTTCCATTGACGCTTCGTGACTTGGGTGTAGAGGAATTTGTTGAGGCTGAATGGCGCCAAGTGGCTGAAGCTGCTTGTGCATCGAATGATACAATGGTCAACATGCCGTTCCCGGTTAGTCCTACTGACGTGTACAATGCAATCATTGCAGCGAATGCAATAGCAGAATCCTATCAAGAATAGTTTCTTCCTAAATCACGAAAATGGGTTTACAAAAACGGGTCTGTCACATCACTGGCAGACCCGTTTCGTTTACGTGCACTAACATGTGAAACGAAAGAGGGTACCAGGGACTTATATCCTATCTTGTTCTGACCGATATACATGTAACAGGGAAATTAGGTTGGTTACACAGCAGGAGGAGATTTGATGTTGGTGCATGGTAAAACACGTAGGGGCAACTTGTACATCCATATGTCCAGCGGTTTTCACAAAATTGGAGATTATCGGGAAGAATATTCTGTAGCACCGGGTGATCGGCTGATGTCTAGACTGTCCAAGCGGATCTACACCATTGTATCCGTACATCTTGGCGAAGAGGCGTATGCCGATATTGATCTAGAAGAGGTTATTAGAAATAGTTAGAGTGCTTTATTTGGATTTGGTATAAAAAAGCTTCCACTTTGCTCCTAGAGCGAAGTGGAAGCTTTTTTCTTTCAGCGTAGGGACTCATGAAGAAGGTCTCGTGTGATGATATTATTTTGGTTCATAAAATGCCTGATTGCTGCTTGTGAATTGGTTGCAGACAGCTCCTTTCCCCATGTCATGGCATAGGCCCAGGCTGGCTGATTTTGCAGCACCTTCGCACTCGGCAGAATATCACTTTCTCCGATTCCCATAGGCTTGCCCTGCGCAAGCTTTAGCAATTCGGTGTAGTAGGAGGGTTTGTAATCATTGTTATAGATATCAGCTGCAAGAATATCTACCCGGTTAATACCTGGGAAGGACAAATTATAGGGAGTACTATATGCGTTTGGAGCATTGGGACTCCACACCCACAACAGGTTATTCAGATGATGGACATGAGTGAACCGATCATACATTAGATTCCACAACTTAGCGTAATTTTGCTTGTTCCCCCACCAAAACCAGTTGCCGTTCATTTCATGATAGGGCCTCCATAAAACAGGTACATCCGCGTCTCGTAAGGTCTTAAGGGACAGAGCCACCTCATCCAGATCGGCGATCAGTTGTTTATATTGCGGGGTACCCGGCGTGATGTAACGATTAAATTCAGCTTGAGTAATTTTTGCTTGTACGTTTTTCCACGTTTTGGGTTTGCCCGGTAGCGCCTGATGGAAGGTAACAGCTACGATTCCGCCGTCCTGACTCCATTGGATAGCACTATTCACAACATGCTGACGTTGCTCTCGTAGGGCCGTACGGGACTGGTTAGCCAATCCTCCAAACTCATAGCCGTGAAGTCCTGCGTATTGTCCGCTGATTTGTTGTAGCTTGTTATTTTGTTCATCCGGTGCCTCTAAGTAATCATGCTGCCCGGAAATTAGCATATCATCCGGTACATTAGATAGGTAGGCAAGTAATTGCTTGGCTTTGGCAGAGGCCTGAACATTAATTGGCGGGGCGGCATCGGCAACAATGAATGATTGCTGAGAGCCGCTGAAGAGTAAAACAAGCATTAGCAGTAGCACCCTCTGTAACCAAAAGCGTGTTGAGTGAGATTTCATGGCGCTCCTCCTTTGATGCATGGTAATGGGATTAGTATTTTTCTTTTTGCTTTCTAAGCTGTATATAGGCGCTAATAATAATCACCAGCAGACTAATCGTGGCCCATCCATTGAATTCCTGTGAGTGTATCCAGTTGTCCCATACAAGGAAGACTAAAATTACAACGAGCAAACCCATTGCAAGATACATTTTGGTTTGTGCTGGACGTTGGGTTCGTTTTGAAATCCAATGTATGATGCCGAGAACTATGGCTGCCTGAAATAAAAATATGCCCATCATCATTAAACTTGCTATAAAGATTGGGGACATCGGTATCCTCCTCCTGGGTTTACAAACAGAATATGCAGGTTGTAACCGGGATGTGGATTCTTAGATGTCAATTTAATTACAGGTTGAGTAAACAATTGAGCGCTGGTTACGATCTTGAACAAGTTGACTAAATTATACCATAACTACCGTCCTGCAATGAAAGACGTCTAAATACCCACTCTACCTTGATTCGACATCATACTTTATATTCAGCGAAATATTGACATATGGATGTACACTTCACATATATGAAGATGCAATCAGAAATATATGGTAAGTATATGCATAAGAGCAACGCGAAATCGACGGAAAAGTTTGGTATGATTAAAGTGGATTGAAAAGGAGGTGCTCTTATGAATGAAGAAAACAGACCATTCTCTAGATCAGCAGATGCTGAAGGAGCCAAAGCGAACTTTGATGCCAATCAGCGGAAGCTTCACTCCGAGGGAGTGCCTAGCTTATGGCGTCAGGTCAGCAACCTGCTGATTCTGGTTGGCGTGATTGCATTGATTATCATTTTAGGTCGAGTGCTCTGAATGAGATATCCCAAAGAAGCCGAAAAGAATTTGAAGAATTAGGGATGTGAAATGGTGTTAAAGGCAGCTTTACTTTTTATATTGGCTGGCATCGCTGAAATTGGAGGAGGATATTTGATTTGGCAGTGGCTGCGTGAAGGGAAGACATGGTATGTTGGACTTTGCGGCGGAGTAATTTTGGCTGTGTATGGAATCATTGCTACCTTTCAGGTTTTTTCTTCCTTTGGGCGTGTATATGCAGCATACGGAGGTGTCTTTATTGTTCTTTCCATTGCATGGGGCTGGTGGATCGATAAAAAGACACCTGACTTGTACGATTTCATTGGTGGATTGATTTGTTTGGTCGGTATAGCTGTAATCCTGTTTCCGCGACCAGGATGATAGGACGAAAAACCCTATTTTATTTTTTGAAAACATGACTATAGGTCTACAAAAATAAGCTTCATATTCCGAAATAGAACTTAAGGAGGGGGTTCTATGAACTGGAATCAAATGAAGCTTAGATTGAAATTTGGTAGTGCTGTACCGAAGAGTGAAGGTAATTTCTCTTTTGGTATCATATGTGGACTCTTAATCAGCATCGTGCTGTGGATATCAATCATTGGCTGGATCATGCTGATTTTTAAGTGATTTTACGAAATCACTGTACATATCAAAACAAATGAATTAAGGACTGCTCACAAACCTGTGTCCTATTACCCATGCTTTATTTTGTGAAATCGTTACGTAACTTGTCTATCCCGCGACCTATGGCTTCATCAATCATATCAGTAGTAGCAGGTGTATCTTCATCGGTGTCAGGAATGCGATTAAATCCTGGCTCGCGCTTGTCCAGGGATTGTTTATGTTCGATTTGATCGTCAGTACGATTCTTTTCAGAGTTATTATCTCTCATAGCACATCACAGCTCCTTTTATTAGGTACATTCAGCTTCTATACTTTACATAAACGCTTGTGCTTCAGACTAAACGTTGATAAAAATAAAACCGGGGGGAGTAAATCCCGCCCGGCACTTCCCAAACAACTAGCGATGCTCAATCAGATCAATCGCTCCCAGAACTACATGAGCCAGTCCGAAACCGAGAATGCCTGTAGCTGCAAGTTTGTACTTACTGCTCAGCAACACAGCGCCTGAAGCCGATACTACCGTTCCAAGAACAGCTGGAATCATACCTTCACGCATTCGTAACACCCCTTCTGGTAGTTTGGAAAGACGTTTATTAGTGTAATTCAAATGTGCACAAGTTATACAAAAAGAGAATTTTATTATTTTTAAAAAAAACACTTTACAATTCGATAAAATTATCGTATTATATGTTGGTGCCCAATTGAACGACATTTACATAACGAGAACACTTCTTAATCAGATGTGTGTTTCTCAGATACTTGTAAGACAAGTAAGTGTGAAGATTAGCGTTCCTAAATTTATGCCGGGGTGGCGGAATTGGCAGACGCACAGGACTTAAAATCCTGCGGTAGGTGACTACCGTACCGGTTCGATCCCGGTCCTCGGCACTATCGTTTTTTTCTTGAATCCCTTGATTATCAAGGGATTTTTTATTTTTTAGTGATTGAAATCATGACTTCCATATCACAGGGAGCGAGCGCCTTTTTCGCTCTTGGGGACGGATTGGGGACGAACTTTTGGATCGAAGACATCGAGGTGTGCTGTTGTTTTACGACTAAGCTTCTTGGTGACGTGAGCATAGGTATCTGAAGTCACCTGAGATGTGGAATGTCGCAATCGATGTTGAATCTCCTTGATAGATGCTCCCTGGCCAAGCAAATACGTTGCATTTGTATGGCGGAGACCATGAAGTGATACATTACGGAAGCCGTGCCGCTCACACCAGTTTTTCCACTGCTGGGACGGCGTTGTATGGTAATAGGGTTTCCCTGTACCTGAGTGAAAAACAAAGTTGCGATCCCCGCCTTGCCATGTCCCATTTGCCTTTGCCTCAAACCTTAGTTTACGCATGCCTTTAACATGGACGGCCAGTTCCTCCATATACCATTGTGGCATATCTACATAATCGTTAGATGCTTCATTCTTGGTATCTGTAATGTCCGCCTGGCCATTTTTGGTGCTTGAAATGCTCTCGTCAATCCTCAATCTGTTGTTTTCAAAGTCGCAATCGTCTTCGTCTAAAGCAATTAACTCACCGCGTCGGAATCCTCCCATTATCGCCCCCAAGAAAAAAAGTCTCCATTTAGAGTCTGTATAAAGTAATTTATCAATTACCTCGACTGCCTCATCTTCTTCAAAGTAATTTTTGCGGTCTTTGCGGGCCTTTTTATCCTCTTTGCTAATTTGTGGACGTTTAACACCTTCCAGGGGATTTTTGGTCAGTACACGCCATTCTACAGCTCGTTGGAATATGCTATTTGTTACATCGTAAGCATACTGGATTGTACGCGATGCAAGAGTAGACTTTTCACCTTTTTTATCAACACGGGCGCCGGGCTTTCTCATATCAGCGAACAATTTCACTAAAATCATGGTTGTAATTTCATCAATAGGCATATGGCCAATTTTCGGCAGAACGTGATTGTTGATTTTGGAGCAGTGAGATTCCAAGGTAGTTCCGTTCTTTAATTCTATTACGGCGTACTTCGGAACCCACTCATTTTCATAAAAATTTTTAAACGTCAGCTTGCTGGGTTTGATGTAGTTACCGCTTAATACTTCAATTTTAAAAGCAGCTAATTGATCGTCCAAATAATCCTTAAGTTTTCGTGTTGCGTCTTTGTACTTCGGGCAGTTCTCAGACAGCTTCATCAGGGATGGGTCATCGATTTCATGGGTCTTATCAGGCCGGTTCCGAGTACCGTCAGCGTGATACCCAAGATCAACCCGGAGCCTCCATGTATACTTTCCTCTTTTTTCAATACTACCCTTCAAAATAATCCCTCCAAACAAACATATGTTCGATATTTATTTATGATTAAACAGCCTTGCGGCTGGAAAGCGCAAAGTTTAATAAAAAATATGAAATATTTCAGGAATCCCACATCTAAGCAGGAATTGTTGTTTAGTCTCGCCTTGTTCCGGCGCATTAAAACCGATTAGCAGGTGGACAGCTAACCGATGCGCTTGCCGTTCCAACTTGTCCACTGAATAAAAAGTGTTGCTTCTAAGGAACGGCGTATTTATACCTGGGTGAAGAATTGCATGTCCAAGCTCATGCGCACTTGTGTAAATGGCTTGTTCTCGACTAAGTCGATTGTTGATGTGTATGACAGGTAAGCGATTAGTATTAGAATAATACCCCCATGTTTGTTTCCCTAAGTGTTCAAAAAGAACCACAATTTTTCTCTCAGTTGCAATCTCTAAAGGTGAATTGGTTCCGTGGGTTAGAATGAGTTCGCGAGCTTTTTTCTTTTCTATCATCTCGGTGCCCCCGGAAGTTCATTTTCTATATTTTTTAGGCGTGAATTTCTTCTTCGCCATCTCACGCGACATACGAAGAGTATTCTCTAAAGAAATTCGAAGCAACTCTCGATCCTCTTCGTCCATTGGTTCCCCCATAAAAGATAACGACGAATCAGAATCAAGGTCGTTCATCATTGCCTCAAGTTTTTTGGCGATGTCCTTTTCATCTTTTTTCGTAAGGGTATGGTAGGGGTTCTCTTTGGGTATATCGTTGTCTGAGTTCCCCATTAAATAATCTACAGTAACTCCAAAATAGTCAGCGATTTTCTGAAGCTTATCCTGTTTCGGAGTGTATTTCCCTTGCTTCCAACTAGTAAAGGTAGCTGTAGTAATTCCCGTTTCTTTCGCAACACGATAAGCCGTAACGTTGTGCTTCTTTAGAAGTTCATCAAATATTTCGTACATAGTTTTCCTCCGTAATTTTTATTTAAAAAAATAAAGTCAGAAAACTAAGCTAATATCCATTGACCGACTCAGAAAACTATGCTAATATACAAACATAACTTAGAAAACTGAGTTAATAACAAAGGTTGTTAGCTGAGAAATCTTATATAACTTAGGTGGCACTTTGATTATATAAGAAATCTTAGCTACCAGTCAATATGTTTTTTACGAAAGGAGTGTGTGACTTGTACGAGAAATTCCTTGTTCTGTTAGAACAATATGGAAAAACACCGTATCAAGTTTCTAAAGACACGGGTGTTTCTACGGCGACATTGACAAATTGGAAGCAGGGAAGATATAAGCCCAAAACAGATAAACTTAAGATTTTGGCTGACTATTTCGGAGTAACTGTTGATTATTTTTTGTCCTAATCGCCACACGAAAGCAAGGTAATTAAATCCCAACGTATTTAAATGAGAATGAGAGAGTGAAGCATCATGATGGGTTTAGAAGATGCAATTCGTGCAATTATCGCTGAGGAAGTAGCAGCAGCTGAACAACGAATTACGGCATTGCTTCCGGCTCATGTAGATAGAACTCTAGATGTCCGTGAAGCTGCGAAACATATTGGTATTTCAGAAAAGTTGATTTATAGCTTATGCAAAACAAATGATATTCCTCATGAAAGATATGGAGTTTCCGGTTCTCGGAGACCGACAATAAAGATTCGTTTATCTGATTTGGAGGCCTGGAGAGCTGAACAAAGAGCTAAGAAATGAAGAAAGGAGAATTAGATTGCTCATTGATATCAACAAAATCAAAGTCAGTGATCGTATCCGTAAGGACTTTGGCGGCATCGAAGAATTGGCCCAAGATATAGAACAAAATGGACTCATTAACCCTATTGTAGTAACACCGGATTATCAGCTTATTGCCGGAGAGCGGCGTTTGAGAGCGCATCAGTTCCTTGGACGCTCAGAAGTGACAGTAAGAATTATGGAAATCAAAGACTTTGAACATCAGCTTCAGCTTGAGATTTCTGAAAATGAACATCGTAAAGAGTTCACTTTTTCTGAACGAGTAGAATGGGCGCGGCGACTTGAAGAGGCCGAACGTTTGAAAGCCAAAGAGCGCATGGCTGGAGGTACGGAAAATTTTCCTGACCAACCTACCGGGCAAGTACGAGACATTGTAGCGGATCAAGCAGGGTTCGGCTCTGGCAGACAGTACGATAAGGCGAAGTTCATCGCTGAGAATGCCACACCGGAGATTATCCAGCAGCTTGATGAAGGATTGATTAGCACTCATAAAGCGTTCGTGGAGACAAAAAACCGATTGGAGGCCGCTGTCCGTGAAGCCGAAGAGAGAGCGGAGCAAGCAGAACTTGACAAGCTTGAGCTGCAAAGACAGTACAAGGATGCCATTCCTGCGGATCAACTTGAGGATGCCGTGTCTGCCGCAGTAGAGCGGCATGAGGAAGAAACCACCGTGTTCATCCGACAGAAGGAAAAAGAAGCTGAAGTACAACTCAAGCAGCGTGACGAATACTGGAAAGGCAAGCTTAAAGAAGATTTGGAGGCTGAGCGCCTTAAAATAGAACAGTTGCGAGGTGGCTATCAAAGAGCTAAGGAAGAACTTGAGACTATCAAGCTCCAGCAGCCAGACGACTTCGACGAACAGCAGGCAGCAGCTCAGATGAAGAAACTTCGTTTTGAGGCTGATAGCAATACGATTCAAGTCAGCATCCATGTAAAGCAGTTTCTACAAAAGGTCGGAATTACTTCATTCATGCTGGGTGCAATAGGTAGTGCTAGTAGTTCTGAAAAGAAGCGGTTGTCCGAAAGCTTGGACATGCTGGAAGCCTTTGTTGAACAGATTCGACCAGCCGTGAACGGCAGGAAGGCGGTAGAGAAATGACATTAATTAATCCTAATCAGCAGCCTGATTTTTTGTCTGTTGTCGAAAAGCAGATGCAGCTTACGGAGGCTCAAGGTATGGCAATTCGTGGCCTTGTGGACGGTATCAAGCAAATGCATTTGGATGTTACTGAAAAAGTGGAAGAAGTTCAGATGATGGTTCAAGAGGTTCGGGATAGCGTGACGCTTACAGATGCTGAATGCTATCAGTTACAGGATGCAGTAAGAATCAGGTCCATTACTCTCACAAAAGATCGTTACAAGGAGACAGATGGAAAATTTAACGAAACGGTCGGGAAATATCGCCGCATGATTTGGAGTAAGTTGAAAGTTTTGTTCTCAGTTGCAAAGTACAGTCACATCCGGCGCATAGATTTTGATGATTCCATTTACTTCGTTAAAGAGTTTCGTCCAGAAGACTACATTTAAAGGGGAGTTGGCTATGACGCTTGAAGAATTGGCTGAGTTGTGGTCTAAGAATTCTTTGCAGCACGCCATTATCGTTCGTAATATCCAGCGTGAGGCGAAGGCAAAATGAGTTACCAAACTCAAACCACTTATTCAATTCCAATCGTGGATGATGAAGGCATCAAGTTTACATTAGATCAACCAGCAGACTCACTTATAGCCGCTGTATTACTCATGCATCGCTGGTTGAATTGTCAACATTCAGTAGATATTGAGATGCTAGAGCTAACAGAGCAGGATAAGGAAAAGCTTTCTCTTCAAAAGGAAAAGGAACTTACTGAACAAAAGCTTCAGGCCATTTATAAAACTCAATATGCTATTACAGATAGTCCGTGGCCTAATCACGTTTGTATTCAGAAGATGAAACATTTTAAGGAACAAGAAAGACGTTTGAAAGCTAAAATATCCGAACTTGAAGCGGAGATATGGAGCTGAGAGAGTTGGACGAGCATAAACAATCTAGGGTGCTTAGAGCACAATTACGCGAGCTATATGAGGACAGTATTGACGCTGTTAAATTTGGACTACCGACTGACGAAATTCATGCTCAAATAGGCATGCTTACTGCCGAACTAAGTGAACTTGAGGAATTTAAAAACGAAGAATATGAAGGGCTAGAGGCTCCTAAGCCATCGGGATACAAGATATCCGGTAAAAAAATAGGATGCTGCAAGCATTGTGAAAAAGAAGTCTTTGAAGGACAAAAAATTCCTAATCCAAAAGAAGAAGGACTTTTCTGTAATTACTATTGCCGTAAGTTATACCGCAAAAGAAAAGACAGAGAAGCCCAGACAAACAATCGTGCTACCAACACGATCATTTAAGAAACATTTCAACGGCAGTATATCACGTAATTTAAAAATTGAAAATAGGAGCGTAATAATATGAACTTAAATAATTTGGTAAATGATGCGATGCAAACAATTCAAAAAAACGGTTTTGTTGAGGAGGTCATTAAAAAGCAACTTGAGACTACTATCAAAAAAGTGATAGAAGATTACTTTGGCAGTTACGGAGATTTCCGTAAAGAGTTAGAAAATCATGTAAAAGAGCAATTGCAAATCGATATGAGAAAACTGGGTATAAGCGGATATAACCTCATGGTTTTGAATGAAGTTAAATCTCAGCTGAATACGGCTCTCCATATTCAAGGTGTGCAAAAAATTAAAGAAAACATGGAACAAATGCTTGTCGGTATTAAACCTGAATACAAGTTGTCTGAATTGATTGAAGCAATGAAGAAAGATGAGAATGATGACCATGAACGAGATGGTGAAAAAATATCTTTCATTTTGGAAGGCGAGGAGGATGGGTATCGTCACATCTATTTTGATCCAGAAAGCGAAAGTAGAGATTCGTGGGGTTCTGAAAAGTCAAAGTACAGATACAAATATCAACTCCACTTGGACAAAGAAGGACACGTCTATGACTCTAAAATTGATGGTCAGAACCTTTCCAATAACAAAGATATTATGACATCGTTCTACCATTTTGAAAAATTGATGTTCCAAATTTTTGCGACTGGAGCCAAGGTTATCGTGGATGAAGACGAAGTTGATACTTATTACGGCGAAGAATATTAATAGAGGGTTAAGGAGTGGCTGCATTGTCTCTACAAAAACAATATACGCTCGGGGAGCTTTATAGTCTTGCGGATCAATGCAGCCATGATTACCCTGCTACACTGGCACGTAAGATTGAATTGCTGACCGAAGTCCAGATTCTCCTGGGGCGCAAGGCAGCTGAGGCCGTAAGGGATTATAAGAAGAAATATGCTGAGAGGAAACGCGTTTATGCTGAAGCATATATTGCAGCAAAGAACCTAAGAGAGCAGCGTGCGGAATTGGCGGTAATTGAACTTCGCATTCAAGAAGCAGATGCAGAAGCTGATAAAGTCCGCTGGAATAATGCTGTAGAAAGTAATGACCAGGTAATAAACTCTTTAAAATATAGCCTCAAGGTTCTGCTAGCGGAGTTTGGAAACAACGCCAGCGGGACTAGATAGTATTCAGAAAGTACCGGGGTGAGGTGAGTGGTAAGTCCCCAATTAAAAGACGGGTTCATAGGAATAGCCAACAGTATTTGGGATGAGATCATAAGCCGGAAGTTTACTGAGAGGCAGCAAAAGATATTAAAACTCATTTTGCGGCTTTCCTACGGATGCCAGAAGAAAAGTGCAACAATCCCTCTACTAACTAATTTTGAGCTGTGTGGTGTACGTATACAGGACGCTAAGAAGGAAATTACCTATCTGAAGCAGTGCAAAGTAATAGAGTGGGACGGTAAGCAAATCTATTCTTTAAATAAAAATTATGATGAATGGCGTGTAAGTCTTGTTAAAGAATGGAACGAGGAAAAATTCAAAGAACTTATTTCAATAAATCTTGCCGTATATAAAGTTACGAAAAGTGTAAGTAAACAGGCGGGTGAAGAAGTGGGAAGTTACGAAAAATGTAAGTCAGGAGTTACGAAAAGTGTAAGTGGCGACTTACGAAAAGTGGAAGTCAAAGAGGATGAAAAACCTTGTGGGAGTAAGGACGAAGGCACTCCTAAAGACATGTTTAAAGACAATATTAAAGACAGTAGTTGTTGTTTAACGCCTGAAAATGAAATCAATTCCAAAGATGAGGGGATACCGTCTTCCCGGCAAGGTACCGTTCCTGCCACTTCTGAAACAGATACTGACTCTGAACAGAATGAAATATCATCTTCGGATATTGATTATCGACAGGCCGTAGCTGATAAATACCTTCGTCGTCGTGGGAAGGGCTTGGAAATAACGATTGCTGATGATCAAGCCATCGACGAGTTAATCAAAGAAGGTGTACCACTTCAAACTGCTTTAGATGGCATAGACCAAGCTTTTGACAATTTCAAACCCAAGCATAAGCGCGACGAGATACGGAGTGTGAGTTATTGCGCGACGATCATTTTCTCCTTGCATGCATTGCGAGAAGTTGATAGCAAGAGCAAAGAGGATGAAACACCACTGGATGAGGTGGAACCGGAAATAGAAGTCCGAACAAGCGAATATACCCAAGTGGACATTCAGAACATGCTTGCAAAATTGAGGGCTAAACAGGGAGGTTAATGCCATATGGAGAGCTTCGGCAAAGAACTAAAGGCATTAATACCCGCTGGTTTTGCCAAGAGACAGGCCGCGGTACTGGAACGTCTAGCAAACCATCCTGAGGTTCAGCGGTTAAAAAGTGAATTTCCTGACCGAACCGAGGATCTGACCGAACCAAAACGATATAGAGATTTGTCACAGCATATAACCTATTGCGATAAATGCAGCGAGTGTCCAGGGTTGCTTGCTTGCCAGAACGAACAGAAGGGGCATGCAAGCGTTGCGGAGCCTAACCCGACCAAAGCTGACGAACTGGTCTTCCGACTTCGGAAATGCCCATTGTTGGTCGCTCACGAAAGAGAACAAGGAATCGGTCAGAGGATCAAGAGCCATTACATCCCGGCTCACATCCTGAATGCCACCTTCGAAGACATTGAACCTGACCCGCAGCGGATATCTGCAATTGCGGCGGCAATAAACTTTTGTGATGAGTTTGTACCAGGTGAAACAACAAAAGGTTTGTACTTTTACGGGCAAATGGGTGTAGGCAAAAGTCGGATTGTTGGAGCCATTGCCCAAGAGTTGGCTAAGCGTGACATAAGCGTACTGATGGTCTATGTTCCCGATTTCCTACTGGAGGTTAAGGATGCAATTAACTCAAAGACAGAGACTGTTGAAAGCAAACTTGATGCTTTGAGAACAGTTCCTGTGTTGATATTGGATGATATTGGGGCCGAGTCATTAACGACTTGGACAAGGGATGAAGTGCTGGGACCGATACTTCAGCGGCGTATGGAACGCTTAACGACGATCTACACATCGAATTTAACCATGAGTGAGTTGAAACATCATTTGGCGAATCCGAAAGACAGCAAGCCGAGTGAACAGAATGATAAAAAGGCGGCCCGGATCATTGAGCGAATAGAACCATTTGTAAAGATACTGCCGGTGGGTGGTAGAAATAGACGGAGGGATTAAGGGTATGTGTAGAACTTGCAGCGGCAGTAAGGTGGCATATCAGTTCAAAGGCTCAATTGTAATGCTGGGACCTTGCCCGGAGTGCAATCCTAATGCGAAAAAGGAGATCAAACCTTATGAATATAGTAGTGGACAGTTCTCTATTAGCTGAGGCTTTAGAAGATACCAGTAAAGCTATTTCAGCCAAAAGTATCATGCCGATACTTGGTTGCTTTTTGATCGAAGCGAATCAAGAGGGGTTAACTGTGACAGGAACTGATGATAGAGCAACAATACAATCATATATTTTCGAGGAGCATGTTCAAATCGAACGGAGTGGAAAGGTAGTTCTGCCTGAATTGTTTTTGAAAATGCTCAAGAAATTAAGTGGTGACGTTCGGATTGAGTCTAAAGATGGTATGAATGTGATTATCACGTCCCGGAATAAAGAAATTGAAATGGCAGGATTGGACCCTGAGGAATTCCCTTCACCACCTACTATAAATGACGATGAATATATTGAAATTACAGGGAAAGACCTAAGGGGACTATTCAAAAAGGCTATCTTTGCAGCGGACATTGATGGTAAAGGCATGCCTATACTAACTGGAGCAAATGTCTACCTCAAGGATGGAAAAATAGGAATGGAAGCAACCAATAGGCATCGCCTTTCAAAAGCAGAAAAGGATATTGAATCAGGCGATTTTGGTAGTGCCGTGATCGAGGCGAGAGGACTAGTTGAACTACAGAAGATCATTACAGATAAGGACGATGTCCAATTTGGCTTTTCAAAGGGGAAGGATGATCGGGTAGTCTATGCCTTTGCTCGCACAGAGAGATTCACTTTTTACTCTCGTGTTCTAGAGGGTGAGTATCCAGACATACACCAGATGGTTATTGTACCTGATAGTGGTACGAGGATTGAGATAAATAAACAAGAATTCTTGGAATCAGTTGAACTTATTTACACTCTGGCAAAAGAAGAAAAAAATAATATGGTCAAGCTTGATATAACTGAAAAAGAAATAAATATTCGTGGAAAAGGAAAGCAAACGGGCAAGGCAAGCGAAAGTATTGTGCCCACTAAGTTTACGGGACAGGAGTTATCTATATCTTTGAATTCTAAGTATGCTATAGATGCTTTAAAAGCTTTGGATGGGGAAAAAGTTACCTTGGTTTTTGCAGGCAAAACGAAGTCTATTTTCATTCTTAGCAATGAAGATAATCAAAGCATTCATATTGTACAACCTTATAGGACGGTAGATTAATGAGTAAATACAATGCTAAAAAAGTGATTGTTACAGCCAATGGAACACTATTCGAGGAATGGTTGGTAAAGAAATATAACCTTGATGTGACTGGTATTCGCTTCGACAGCAAAATGGAAGGTGAGTATTATCAGGAATTGCTCATGCAGAAGCAGCTTGGGGAAATAAAGGGTTTTGTTTGTCAGCCCAAATACGTCCTACAGGAAAGCCCGAAGGTGACCTACATCGCAGATTTCCTTGTTACTGATCTTGACGGAAGCCAGCGAGTAATTGACATAAAGGGAGTTGAAACGGCTACCTTTAGAGTGAAGCTGAAGCTTTTCCTACTAAAATACCCGACTTTACCAATTGAAATACTTGTAAAGCGGCGTGGAGAATTTATCCCTACACAGCAGGCCAAGAAAGAACGGGCAGATCGAAAGCGAGCAATCAATAAATTAGTAAAACGAGCCGAAGGAGAGATTAAAAATGTCAGAACTGGCCGGAATAAAAGTCAGATTCACCGTAATCAAAAATGAGGATGCTGAGAATTACCTTGATGATCAGGATAAAAGTGAGTTATCCCGCATCCTTTGGAAAATCCAAGAGTTGCGACATCTGAATGGAAAGCCAGCTTTAAATACCTATCTGGTAGTTAACACCGACGAAACATATGCGGCTGATATAGTCCGCATCATGCAGGCTAATAACCATTGGGGACCAGTGATTGACCCTAATCAGGCGGAGTTGAAGTATGACGGAGATATGCTTATTCTATCGGAGACGGAGGAGGCGATTAAATGAAGCACTCTCAAAATGAAATTGAACGTCCAGAAGTAACACAACGGATCATAGAATTGCTGGACAAGCAAAACGAGAAAGGTCTAAAGAAGTATGGAACCACCATAGACCAGGTATCCGATACAGCATATGACTGGAAACTCATGGCCTTGGAAGAGGCAGCTGATTTGATTCAATACCTTCAGAAAGAAGTCATTCGACTCGAAAGGTTGCTAAACCCGATCTAAGAGGAAAACAAAAGGAGCATAGAGGTCCTCAATCCTCTTGCTCCTCAGTAATAAACAAATCTTCAATGGTAACATCTAGCGCTTTAGCGATAGCAAATAAATGCCAGGCTTCATGGCGACTATTTTTATCAAATCTACTAATTGAACCTTGTGGAATTCCAGTCATTTCAGACAATTCCATTTGAATGATACCTTTCTTTTTTAACAAAGGCGTCAAATTCGGTTTCACTTTAAGCAATGCAATTCACCTCTCAGTCGAATTATACGATACCGAATATTTATTAGCAACATGCATTGACTCTATATTCGATATCGTATATTATTAGGTCAAGAGTCATAATTCGATATACGATATGGAATAACAGATTCAAACCCGCAGCATTGCGGAGATTCTCAGGTGAGATTAATACAAGCCAAATGATCAACTCAGGAAACTTTTCCTACGCTCAACACTGTATTCGAACGAGTAACATTGTACTGGAACTGAAAACATATAGGAGGACGGATATGACGAAACAAGAGGCTGACGAATTTACCACAGCTTTGTCGGAACGATACACTCAGATTCAGAAATGTAATTCTGATAACAATAAATTGTTGAGTTTGTGGGAAGGGGTTATTGAAACCTTACCACCAGATATAAAGAGCGAATTTGAAGAGAAATATGATCACCTTGTAAGGGAGAGTAGTTCGTGAAAAAGCTCGACTTGAACAAGCTTGATGAAGAGCCGATCGAAGTGCAGCAGGCCGTGGCCTTCTATGCATCTCACACAATAAGTGAAGTGCGCGTAACGACGGAAGAAAGGTATAAATATTATTCCATTTTAGAGGAAGCAGGACTGCTTGAACCTCTAAAATCCGTAGTGGAGCCGTAGTGGTTTAGGCTCAAAATATAAGCATAAGCACAGGAAATACGAAACTAAATTGTTGGAAAGGTGGCGAGAGGGAATGTCCCATCAAACGTTCTGGAAGCCGGAGAAAAAAGTCAAAGATAAGAAAGCGTTTAGCAGCCTCAGGCAGCGCAAGAGGGATAAAAAGCCTGCTCCTGAATGGAAGAAAGATATTCTCTCTCACCACCAGTCACGGCCTAATACCAAGGAGCGTGGAGAATTCCCGAAGGATGTAATAGCGGAACTGATTGCTGATTCAAACGGAATCTGCGAATGCTGTAAAGCTGCCGAAGCTACAACTACTCATCACGTTTACCCACGCGGCAGGAAAGGACGTGGCGTAAAGACGAACGGACTACGACTCTGCTGGCCTTGCCATGATCGGATACAAATAAATGAAGAACTCCTTCAATTTTGGATATCGGCATTCCGTGATAAATACGGCGATTACTTTTGGTTCGATGAACAGGATTGGGAAGAGCACAACCGTAAACTGGCGGCGCGGCAGCGTGTGGAATTCGATAAAAATGAACGCTTGGAGAGCATAAAGCCAGTCATTGAACTGATTACTTCAGCGGCAGGCCGAACTTTGAAGACTAAAGAGATACGGCTATTGGAAGCTATGGATGATAAGCAAATGCTTGTTTTTACAAACATGATATCTGACGCTTTGAAAAATTTCACTCAACCAGCTCCTTCATATGGTTATGGAGAACGGTTTGAGGATTAAACAGCAGCACGGCCCCATAGGGGACAAGAAGGAGGGGCAACCCTCCATAAGGGAGAGAGACACATATGCGTAAATTAAGCCTGTTCAGCGGTATAGGTGGAATTGAGGAAAAGGGCTACTTGATATAGTAACCCAAATCTGAATCGAATTCGACCAATCCTTTATCTAACATTTCACCAACAAGGGATTCTAATTTTCCATGGTATTCACGATGTTTATTTTTTGAACAGATTATCAAATTTTCAGGAGAATTGTTTGTTCGGACGAAATCGATGTGATGAACGCATTCATCGGGGTCTAATTTTTCTCTACCAGCAGCTTTCAATGCAACAACTATATGTTCAAAAACATAACCATTTTTATTCGCATGAGGATGATCAGGTTGTCTGACCATATAATAACCTTTTGATTCATTGCGACTCGATAGGAAACGGTGACCGTTGGGAGTTTTATGATTAACTAGCACTCGACCGCCTTTCCAGGAAGAATTGTTTTCACCATATTGATTCCGCTTAATTGCTTTTCTCGTCGGAACACCCATTTTCTTCATTGCACGCCATATGACCTTTTGGGTGGTTCCGAATCTTACAGCGCATTCATCCTGACTTAAACCATCTATGACATAAGCGGTGTACAACTCTTCTTCTGTGAAAGGGACTGAATAAGTATATTTATTTGCCAAAATAATCCTCCTAGAGGGATGAGATTGATTATATTATACCACCAATTCCAGTAGTAGATAAAAGGAGAGTGATGCCCATGACCACGGAAAATAGAATGCGAAAATTGAGCCTATTTTCCGGTATTTAACCGGAGGAATTGATTTGGCTGCTGAGTGGGCAGGCATGGAGACGGTCGCTTTTTGCGAACGGGAGCCGTTTCCGCAGGCCGTGTTACGTAAGCACTGGCCTGACGTGCCTATCTATGACGATGTATGCACATTAACAGCCGAAAGGCTCAAGGAGGATGGAGTAATTGGACCAGGTAGAGCAATTGACCTTGTTTCCGCCGGATATCCTTGCCAAGGTGAAAGTTATGCCGGGGAGCGAAAAGGCGCGGCAGATGACCGATGGCTCTGGCCGGAAACTGCACGCCTCTTGGATGAATTCGAACCCCCTTGGTTTGTTGGTGAAAACGTTAGTGGACACATCACAATGGGGATCGACACGGTATTTAATGATCTGGAACACTTGCAGTACACCTCAAGGGCGTTTCATATACCAGCTCTCGCCGTTGATGCGGACCATGAACGATATAGGGTATTCGTTGTGGCCCACTCCAACAAAAAGTCAGGACTACAAGCCCGTCAGGCCGTTATCACCATCGGAGCGAACTGGGAAGCATGGAAAGATGCTCGTCGGCGTAGTTGGCGACCGATACCCCGAGTTGATTGGGGCATATCTGGACCCCCGGTTTCAAGAAAGTCTGATGGGATTCCCGATAGGGTGGACAGATGTTACGCACTCGGCAACACAGTAAGTCCCTATCAGGTTTACCCCATCCTAGCAGCTATAAAAGCCATAAATGACAGTCTATAAGGGGGAATCCCCTATACCAAAGGAGAGATAACAATGAGTAAAAACGGAAAATGGACGTTCAGTGAAAATGAAGAGTTTTTCAACTACGGAGAATACTTCGACACTAAGAAAGAGGCGATTGCCGCAGGTAAGGAGTATTTCGCTGATGACGATTATGCCCTCTACGTTGGTCAGGTTGCAGAATGTGGGTTGGGCGTAATGGTGGATGTAGAATCCATCTTCGAATATATCAATCAGAATATGTGTGATGAGGCGGGAGAAGCTGCTGATGACTATCTCACGTACACGGCGCCGGAGCATGATCAAGAACTTGAGAATGAGTTGAAAGACGTAATTACAAAATGGATTACCCGGCATGGATACCAACCGACATTTTTCAAAGTCGTTAACATTGAGCCAGTCGAATAATTGAGGCATAACAGCCTTTTACCCCCTACTACCTATACCAAAGGAGAGATATACATGTCACTGACAAGAGAGCAAGTGCTGGGGATGGAGTTGGGAGTAGATTTAGATGCAATGGTGGCCGAATTCGTTTTTGGATGGACTCGTATAACCGGACCAACACAAGATTACCACGGTCCTGTGGAGCATGGAGATGTGCTGATACCTCCAAACACCAGTACGGACGAGGCATTACGAATGATGCCACCAAAGGGGAGCATCCCCTTTACGTACTTCGTAAATCGCCATTGGTCGAAGAGCATATCAGCAGCATGGAAAGTAGAAGAGAATATGCTGTTGAAACATCCTGGTGTGCAAACAAGGTATGTATGGAGATTGAGGCTGGTAACCGGATGGGAAGACAAGCAGCCAGCATTCAGGGAAGATTTCAAACTGATCCACGCCACACCAGAGGAACGTTGTAAGGCTGCACTATTGGCTGTACTAAACTTATAAATTTGGGATGAGGCATAACAGCCTCTTACCCTACCAAATACAAAGGAGCGATTTAGAAATGGAAAACGTGAAATTGTCTGAGCTGCCAAGTGAAACAATGTTGAGTTATGAGGATTCTAATTGCACACTTACGCCCAATCAACTACGTGAACAAGCGAAAGAGGATGGAGACCTGCTGCTGCACACATGGTATGTCGCTAAGGAACATCGCTGGCATCCGGACGCAAAGGCTATGCTCCGTCAGTACATCGAAACACAATATGACGAAATGTACGAAGATTGGGATGACAGGGCGTTTGATTGCTTGAAGCAAGAACATTATGAGCGGATTCAGGCTGTGCTTAACGAAGCATTCAGCAGTGACCACGCAACAAAATACTGGATGTTAGACGGTCCGGAAGTAATTATTGACACGCTGGATCAACCGAGCGCATAAACAGGGGCCTTCTGGCCTCTTACCCTATACCCCTATATAAGGAGCGGAGGTATGGATAATCGTAGGCAATGCAGAGACCGCGGCGCAGCAGTAAGTGGTTATTTCCAAAAATGAAATTACCACTCTTATAACCCATAAGGAGCGATAAGCATGAGAGATATTAAATTCCGTGGTAAAAAGATCAATTCCGGCGAATGGATTTATGGTGCGCCTGTATTTGAGGGTGATAAAGCTTGGATCGTAAAACGAATCGGTGACAATTTTAGCGCAGATGAAGTGCATCCCGAAACAGTAGGCCAATACATTGGCTTGGATAATATCAAAGACCAGAAGATATTTAAAGATGATTTGTGCCAACTAAGAAACACCATATACCAAATCGTATGGGATGCAAAATACACAAAATTCGGAGCGAAAGTGATTAAATGTGACCATGTTTTACCGAGGGGATGCACGTTCCTAATTAACGATTATGTAGATATGGAAACTTCAAACTTAATGCTTGAGGTAATAGGAAACATACACGATAACCCGGAGCTGCTACAGCCCCAAGGAGGGAACAAGCAATGACCACAATGGAGTTAAAGCGGGGAGATTGGGTAAAGGTCCAGACTGGTGATTTAGGTATTGTACAGCGTGTGTCGAAGCGTCAGACATGGGCAGATGTACTTTTCGTCTCGTGGACAAAGCGCATGAAATGTGAACATTTAACATTTTACAGTCGCCCTCCGCAAACAGGTCCGGGTATGTGTGATTGACTGGTATACACCTCAAACGCCGCATAGAGCGCTTTTACGTGGATGAAGATGGAGAACTGGTTTTTGCACTTTTTGAGGATATAGATGGATACGTGCATTACAGATACTGCACGTTTGATACGGATAAATACACGATGCTGTCAGTATTGTTCTATAAAAATTTCAATGGAGGCGGTAAAGGTGAGTAAACATATTAGCGAAAAAGAAGCCCTTATGCTGGCTAAATCAGACTTTAACAAAGCCCTGAAAGATGGCTTATCCAATTTGCAAGTTGATATGATTATAGGCATGGCTGAAAAATACATGTTGGAATGTGAACAGCTTCGGGAGCAGGCGGATGAAAGCGGAATGGTTACTGCTCTACTGGAGGCTGACCTATTGGCTACCAAAAAGGAGCTGGCAGAGAGGGACCGGACAATAGCCCAGCTGCAAGAAATGGATAGACTCCATACTTCGGGAGCGAAACAGCTTGTCCAAGACTTGCGCACATTGAGAGTGGACAGAGATAAACTTCAAGAAGCGTTGGACCAAGTGCAGCAGCAGATTGCAGAGAAGGACCAAAAAATAACGTGGCTTACTAACGAGCTAGGGGAGTAACCCACCAATACAATACGCTCCTATATCTTTCGCTTGAAATAGGTGTTCTTTTTCAAATGGTGATATGGTAATATTTGATTTAGACAACCTAAATCAAATGGAGGGTGATATTTATGGAGGTTAATTCTCGGGAAGAACTCATCAAGCAGCTTAAAGCTACTCAAATGGAAGTAGAAAGACTACTTTTTAGAATTAAACAGATTTCAACGCAAGGTCGCGATTATTTTGTCGAGGCAGGGGATCAGCTTGCTGATAAGTTATTCGACCTACGCACAAATAAAGATGTAAAGATTAATTCACTTCGTTCAAAATCAACGGATTTAATAAATAAAAAAGATAAGTTTTTTAAAGACTACGCTGTTTTTTGTGCTGATCCAATAGGATTCACCAAAAGGCGTGAGGCAGATGCGGCAAAGGTTGAAAAAAGAGGTGGTGCCCGAAAAGGGGCTGGACGTAAATCTCTTGGCGCGAAGAAATCCGTAACAATAACCCTGCCACAAGAGCGGTGGGATGCAATAGATGATTTGATAAAGAACGGGAAAATCAAAAGCTACCCTGATTATTTCAGGTATTTGGACAGTAAGGATTAAGCCTATACAGGGTGTAGGACCTACACCCACTAAGGGAGGATAAATGGTATGCCGGAAGTATTTAAAATGCCAAAGTATCCATGTGCATTCTGTAAAAAGAGAGAAGCTACACAGCTATGCGATTTCGTCATCGGATATAGTTGGACAACTATGAAAAACGAAAAAGGCCGCATGATCGGAGGGCAGCACCAGACTTGTAATAACGAAATGTGCAAGGAATGCGCTACGAATTACGCAGGATTTGAATTTTGCCCTTCTTGTGTGCAGTTGTACAAATTGATTCAGGAAAAGCACGACCGTAGGCCAAATAAATTTTTTTCTGATGTTGCTTTCGGTAAATATGAACCTGGGGAGGAACAACAATGACAGATAAACCACGTAACTGGCAAGAGGATATGAATGGATGCGCTGGCCTACCACCAACGCCGTGGGCATGGGTTGAAACGGATGAAGGTGAATGGATTGAAGATTCTAACCAGGAAATAGTCATTGGTAGTGAGTGTGAGTATATTTTTGATGATTTGCTTGGTGGAAATGTCAGAAAAGAAGCATTCATGCGTTTCATGATTAATGCCCCTGAAGCCCTTCCTTACTGGCTCCAACAATATGCAGAGCTACAACGAGAATATGAACGTTTTCAACAGGTGGCTAAGGGCTGGAATGATGATTTAACCGCCGCTGAATCCCTTATACAACAAAAGGATGCAGATATAGCCAGGCTCAAAGCTCGCCTCCAAGATGTTTCTACAGTCTAGAAGAACAGCGGAATATAAGCGATTCAGTAGAGCGTGACTCATGAATTACGCTTATACCTCTATACTAAGTGCTGCTTCAGTTATATGTTGTCCGTTTGCTTGGCTAAATATAACGTACACTTCTATAATAAAGAGTGTTAACTTATCTTTATTCCACAAAAGGAAGATGAACTATGACATTGTCAAATGGACAAATTGAACGCTTAGCAGTAGGAGCCATCACGAACGTCGCAAATCAACCAGGGTGTTTTTTAGTTCCAAATATTCCTGTAGGCGACAAGGGAATATCCTTTGACGGCAACATTTCTGTTTTCACCGACGGTTCAGAGAAAAAAGAATCATTGCTTGGAATTGTTCCGGTACAAGTTAAAGGGACGGAAGTGGCTCATTTTCACAAAGGGGTAAGATCGTTTTCGTTGGATATGGGCCACTATAGAAATTACTTGAACAGTGATGGGGTGCTATTGCTAGTTGTGGAAGTAAAGTCAGATGGAGATAGCAAAATATTTTACAAGTCGCTATTAGGAATGGAACTCAATCAACTTATTCGTATCTATGGTCACCAAAAGACAAAGTCAGTTGAACTGCGGCCACTAGAAGAAACCAATCTCTATACAGTCTGCTATAAATTTCTGAGGGAACAGAAACATCAACCGAGAATGCTTGTCGAGAAACAAATTTTCTCCCCGGAAGCATTCCAAGAATACAGATTATCTAGTATGACTTTTGATACATCGAACCCAAAAACAAGTTCGATCTTCGAACACGATTTTAATATATATGGTGTTATAAATGAAACTCATTTTCCCTATAAAGTTGGAAGAATTGAATCCATGGGTACATCTAGTTTAACAAGATTAAATATTAATGGGGATTTATATTCTTTAACATCGAAATTATCCTTTGAACAAAATAAAATAACAGTTGTTATTGAAGAAGTAATTACCATTAATATTTATGAAAGGGAACAAAAATACAATCTCCATTTTATGGGATTTCGGTCTCTTTCAACGCAATTGAAAGTTATTCCTTTAGTAATTGATTTATTGGCCGGTCATCCTGTAGAGTTTGAGGATTACGGGTTTGTTCTCAAACTAAATGTACAGAAGATATCAGGCGATCTTCAAGAGATGCAGGTATACCAACAGAATCTCCTTGATATGACTGTTGCATTTGAACGTTTAGGCGTCCCTGAAAATACATTTTTTGGTGGTTCCGATATTAGAGATGTTTATCCGCAATTACTAGCAATCACAAAGACTGTGAACCAAAATTCATTGAATGGGATAATAATAGAGAAGCCTGACAATACATCATTACTCAATATTAAGTTGGGAGATAAGTCGATTGTTGTACTCTACAATCCAAAGGACGATAGACTGTTAATTAATGGATACTCCGAGGAGGTTCTGAAGATAGACTGTGTCATCCATACAAATCAAGAAGGAGAAGGTTTTCCTCATAGTGTCTACACTATACTTAGTGAAGAGGCTTTGGGGAAATCTATAAATTTTGACTATGATATTATTAGGAGGTCTTTTGATAAGTTCGATCCATTTATCAACATGGAAACTTTCAATTGGACGAATCAATTTTGCTTAAAATGCATACAAGCTTATGATCTGGGTAATAATTCGCAATTACTAGATTTAGCCAACTATGTTTATGATAAATACTCAACTGAATTTGATGCGGGAGATTGTTCAGATCTGGTAATATTCATAAATCGGCTTCAGATTCATAAACGGTTAAATGGAACATTAGACGAAACTATGAATGAAAAGTTGATCGAATTAAAATATGAGGCAGTATCTCGTAGTGACAAAGATCTTCTATTTTGCATTAACGTTTTATTAGAAATTAAGATTGAAGCAAGCATCGGGTTCAAACAATTGAAATTTGAAACACAGGAGTTTTACAAAGATCTACCCATCTACAAACTATATCTTGAATTATAATTTGAGAGGCCTATTATTACCCGAGGTTTATATTCGTTCTTCTGATCATTTTTTCTACTTCTGAGTTAGGTCGGAGTGCACATCAGCACAACGTTTATGATTTGGATTTACATTAGAGATATAGGGAGAACACCCAAGTCCCTGCATATATTTTTACTTATCTTTTTCTGAAAAATAATTCTTGTTTGTTTTTTTGTTCTAAGATTGTTGGTTGCAGACTTAATCACTCTTAGATAGCTATACTTATTTTGAGACAAAATATAAAAAATCAATTTTCCTTTGAAAGGATACATGTTTATGGAACTAACTCAGTCTGTAGTATTAAGTGCTCAGTCTAATGAAGATCCTTCTGATAAACAGAAAATAGTTCAAGTAAACTTCTTTGATGATGTAGATGTAGTAGATATAAGAAAAACAAAATGGCTGCTAAACAAATATACTGACTTAATTGATGTAATCAAAAACTATGAATACTCACTTCAACAATTGGAAAACGGCATGGCTGCATATGATCTGCTTTCGGCAGAGGGATCGGTTGCTAAGCGAGTCTCGGGACAAGAACTGACAGCAGATGTGACAGCAAATGCCGTTCTACTCAAAGACCAGCGCCATGTAAATTACAAATTCTATCAATTCCTTACGAATAACATTAAATTTGCAATAAATAATATACGCGATAAACATGAAGGGTTAATTGCAAAGTTGCTGTTTCTGGATGGAATGAAGTACCTCAAAGCACAACAATATTTAGAGAAGGGTTATCGTAAGGATATACCAGGCATCTCAGCGACTACGTTTGCAGACAAAAGACGTAAGGCCATAGAAAGTATAGCAAAAAGTCTTAAAGTTAACCGTACATTGGATTTTGTCACCATCGACTATGGACGGGGACGAAACAAGGAAGGTGAAATTGGACTAAGGATGCCAGAAGTAAATTAGACCGTAAGGGCTTAAGCCTTTGCGGTCTTTATTGTAGGTGTCTAAAGTTCTAGACTGAAAAATAAAGTAATAGTCTTGACGATGCTTCATTAAGCTAACGGGCAGTTTAACGCAACAATATTCTGGAGCGGTAGCCTTAGATTCAGGTTATTTAACGCCTTCTATTTGCAAAGGCCTTCAAGATCGAAATATACGCGGTATGTGTGTCCGCAACAGCAAGAATTGCCCTACCGAACTACGGATGAACGGAGCACCTTAGAATCAGCAAAAGAAACCCGAAGTCTCATAAAAGACTTGGATTTCTCGTCAATCTGAGTAGCCTTTAGGACTACTCTTTATTTACTAATATTAAACCAACCTGGCATTGCTTGAAATACATTCCAAAGTTTTTCTGGAATATTAAGCTGGTCGAGTTTCGAAACGTTCAATTCAGAATCTACCTCGGCATCACGTCCATTTGCGACCTTTTCAACCCAATTAGGATCCATAATTAACGCATGCCCAATGGCGACTAGCGGCAAACCTAATTCCATAGCTTTAAGAGCATCATCCGGTGTTATTATGGAACCAGCAGCCATCACAGGTACCTTACCGTTTGCTCTTTCAAGAATTAATTCAAGTCGTGTTTTTTCATCTTGACTATCTACTGGCTTTGAAGACACATTATCCAATGAAGCATGTATATAATCTAAATCCTGTCCAACAAGGAAATCAATTAATTCATACGTGTCTTTCATACGTAATCCGCCCACTTTGGAGGATTCTTCAGGAGAAAGTCGGAATCCTATAATGAATGGTTTTGTAGCATGTTTTTCAATGACATTTTTGATTTCTTCAATAATTGCCAAAGGAAAACGCAAGCGATTTTCAAGTGATCCTCCCCATTGGTCCGTCCGTTGATTTGTCGCTGGCGACCAAAAATTCTGAATTAAAAATCCATGAGCCCCATGAATTTCGACGCCATCAAATCCGGCTTCAATTGCTCGTCTTGTTGTGTCTCCAAAAGCACGTACAATCGACAAGATCTCCTCATGTGATAGTTCTCTTGTTTCTGAAGTTGAACCTAAATTAGTAACTTCGGGTTGCAATGCACTCGCACTAACTGCATCCAATCCAGGCACGGCTTTATTGCCAGCATGGAAAATCTGTAGGATCGCAGGAGCGCCTCCACTTTTCGCTGCCTCAGCTAATTTTCGTAAACTTGGAGTAAATTCATCATTGTACCCGGCGAATTCATTCGTAAAACCCTGTCCATTCGGTGTAACATGAGTACACCCTGTAATGACGAGTCCTACTCCATTCACTCTTTGTTTGTAATACTTTACTTCGTCATCCGAAATGGTAAGATCGTCATTGCTTGACCAGGTTGTCATAGGTGCCATAACAATTCTATTCTTCATTGTTATTCCACTTCTGAATGTGAAGGATTCAAATAACCTTCTATATATTTGATTCATTTCTTTAACCTCGCTATCATATTTTATTTTCTGTTTCAGTGTAATTGGTTACCGTTACAGTAGGTCAAGGATTTATTTTTATATGATTACATGTAGAATTGTTGTGTTTTCGATCTTTTCATGATATATATTTAGTTACAGTAACTGTAACTAAAGGTGGGACAAATAGATGTTATATTCAATGACATATGTAGTGGAGAATTTAAATGTATCTGCAAAGACACTTAGGTTTTATGAAGAGCAGGGGATATTACCAAATATATCTCGTGACGAAAAAGGTCGTAGAGTTTATAACCAACAACAAATAGATTGGATTTCTTTTATTCGTTGTCTCAAAGAGACAGGAATGCCTCTTTCAAAAATCAAGGATTACAAGGAACTTTATGAATTGGGAAATAGCACCTATTTGCAAAGAGAAGAAATGTTGATGCATCATAAATTGGAAGTTCAGAAGAAAATTGACGAAAGTCAAAAACACTTGGAAGAAATAAACTATAAACTAGCCATGTATGAACTTCAGAAAGAAGAGGTTATGAAAAACCCTAACTATAACTTTAAATGTCACGGTCACGGCCTGGAGATTAAGACGGTGAATTAATGTAATGTACTTGCGCTAACGGGGAACGTTAGTTCAATGGAACAGCGACAGTCTAGGACTTTTTTTCGTCCTTGGTTGTCGCTGTTTCAATTTCCAGGCTCAGTCTACTACTTTATTTTCTGCTGATAGTAGGAACTAATAAATCCGTAGTAGGCGCGTAGTAGAAAGGATTTATACTTTATTCAGGAACAAATTAAATCTATTCTAGGAGGCAATAAACATGGCACATAGTTACGCTTACTTGGATAAGGAAAAAATTCTCCATCTCCATCCATTGGAAGATGAAGCAGTTAAGCATGGCAAGTATGTGGGTACAAATCTGGATTACGACGAAAGCGGCTTTCCGATTATCGGAGGCGAAGGTGTAGTTTACTATGTGGACAAAGACACAGCCTATGTAAACGGAAATGAACATGATGGTAAACAAATCGCTGTACCAAGTGGCCTTAAAGCACTAGCTGGTCAGCTTCAGTAATTTTTTCCAAAACTAAAACTAAATCGGAGACAGGACTCAGAGGGTAATATAACCCCGGAGCAAGAAGGATGTCCATAAGAGGCCCATACCGGGCATGGCGGATTAGCGGTAGCCGCATATTATAAATTACCGCAATCTTATACATAGAAAAGAATTAAGGTTATGCCGATATAGTATAGGCACATATTTTGGGATTAAAAAATCGCATTATAAATTTCTTATACGAACTAAATCAATGCCAACTCGTAAAGAAGCTATTATTTATTGGTTTTTCAAACTTACTTAATATTTATTTTTTTTGGTTTATAATTCTAATTTTATTTAAAATTTCGCTGTCGAAATTTAAGTTTAACAAACTATATTTGTCAGCACCTTTTAAATCAATCAAATGACTTATTGCTGATAGATGATCGTTTAAGTCTGTTAAGATGTCGGATTTAAAAGTATATTCTAATAAAGAATCCATGAGAATGGAAAGAATAAACGAGCTGATAGTTACGATTATTAAAGCTTGGTCATCTGCGTTAATAACTGGTTTAAAAACCGATACTAAAGAAAATATTAAGGCAAAAGTGCTAATAAAAAAAGAGACCATTGAATTATTTAAGTTCGAATTCAAATTAATTCCACTTATAAGAAAATTGATACTTTTCTGTTTATCTGAAAGAATTTTAAAAGATTCATCTTTATAAAACTCTAAAAGATTGTTGAATCTCTTATCCGACTCAAGATAAAAATTATTGTTTTTACTATTCATATTTTTCTTTATATGCTTTTTAAAAGGATCTTTAAAATTTTTTTTATAACTTTTTCTAAGCGGCCTGCTTTTGAGATGTTTGAGAATAACAAGTATGGGCAAAGCAATGATTATAATGAAACCTAAAATATATATCAAGTTTATATACAACTCCTTTTATCCTTATATCGGCTTAAAAAGAGGTTTTATTATGCTCGTTCAGGAAATTTTTCCTTGGCATTTGATACATACCACATAATCCGAAGTAAATAAGTAATAGAATGATGATATATTGAATCCATAAAATAACGTAAATTAGAGGTCGCTGAAAAGCGGCCTTTTTGCATTGGAGGAAAGTGATATGCCAATTAAATCTTCACGGAGACCCCCGCCTGTTCTGGCTAGGTCACCACGTCAACCTGCTTTATGCAATGGATGTGTTTGGGGCAATTGGACTGGTACTAAACAATTATGTATGTTTCCATCCTCTGTTCAAACAAACATGAAAGGAGCGAAATGCAGTGAACTTCGTTCAGCCGATCCGCGATTCTAAAAAGCTGGAGGCCATTAAGCAATATTTGAAAGAGAAAAATGAACGGGACTACATTTTGTTTTTGGTTGGAATCAACACAGGATTGCGGATATCGGATATTTTGCCCTTGAAAGTCAGCTCAGTCAAAGGAAGCCATATTGTAATTACAGAAAAGAAAACGAAGAAAAGAAAGAACATTCCTATTCGCAAAAACCTTCGCAAAGAACTTGATGCATATATATCCGGTAAATTGGATAGCGATTATTTATTTCCGAGCAGGAACAAAAAGAGGAGATCGGAGGTCGTGCCGATCAGTAGCAGCATGGCTTACAAGATGTTAAATGGTGTTGCCCGAAAATTTGGTTTAAAGGAAATTGGAACCCACTCCATGAGAAAGACCTTTGGTTACTATTTTTACAATGAAACGAAGGATATAGCGTTACTAATGGATCTATTCAATCACACCGAGCAGAAGGTGACTTTACGCTATGTCGGCATCCTTCAGGACACTTTAGACGATGTTTTGAAGGATTTTGAGCTGTAGCAATTCTCTACAATAGGGTAACCGTGAATTCAAAATGGGAAAAGGACAACAAAACAAATAGCACCAAGCAATCTACGTGTTTTATGAGTTACCGAGAATATATATTATAGTGAATTAGTTTTACAGTATCTGGTTGAATAAGTGCTAGATTTCTAATCGTTAGAACAACATGAGAAATAAATGCAAGTGGAGCGCTAAATTTATTTTAGACATCCGCGTTAAAACCAACTCGAATACTTTGGTGGTGGTGAAAAATGAAGTGAGTAGAGAACGAAGCCCAAATAGGGAAAAGGCACTAAAAATGTGGATTGACAGCGGACGCGATATGAAATTAAAGGATATTGCGATGAAGCTTGGTGTCAGCGACTCCAGTATTCGCAAATGGAAGGCATTGGACAAATGGGATGAGATACCGGAGAAAAGAAAGCGCGGCGGACAAACTGGCAATAAGAATGCAAAAGGAAATAAAGGAGGAGCTGGAGGCCCATACGGAAACGACAAAGCTGTTACACACGGATTTTTTCGTAAGTTCATGCCACAGAACCCAGAATTCGTTGAAATAATGGATGCTGTCCAAGAAATGGACCCAGTAGACATGATCTGGTACAACATTACCACTCAATTTCAGGCGATAATTTGGGCGCAGCGGATCATGTTTGTTGAAAATAAACAGGAAATGATTAAAGAACTTAAAAAAGTCGAGTATGAAATACACAATACAGGTACTTCCAAAAAGAAAAAGCTTGAGCAAGTGCCAATCAAGGAAGAATATGAATTTCAATTTTCTTGGGATCGTTACGCTACCTACTTGAAAGCTCAATCCACAGCCATGTCTGAATTGCGTGGTGCTATCAAGCAATTTCTGGCGATTGCGGATGAGGAAGATGAACGCCGTCTGAAACTTGACCAAATGCAAGCACAAGTTGAAAAGACGCAGCTCCAGATTGAGGAAATGAAGAACGGGAAAGGCGATTCGGAAGAAGACCTTATAGATGATTGGGTAGAGGCGGTAATGAATGATGGCGAAGAAAGTGGAGAGCGTGACGAAACGGATGGCGGCATTCAAGAAGAGGCTGCCAGTGTACCGGAAGAGTCCTAAAACATTCTTTAAAGAGATCCTGAATTTTAATCCTGATAAGTGGCAAGAAAGCGTTTCGGATGATATTGCAAAATATCGTTTTGTTTCTGTCCGATCCGGGCAGGGAGTCGGTAAGACAGCACTTGAAGCGGCTATAACGCTATGGTTTTTATGTTGTTTCCCGTTCCCTCGTGTTGTTTGTACAGCTCCAACACGGCAGCAGTTAAATGACGTACTGTGGGCAGAGATTAGCAAATGGCAGTCCCAAAGCCCGATTTTGAAACGCATCCTCAAATGGACCAAAACTAAGATATATATGAAAAACTATGAGGAGCGCTGGTTTGCTACGGCCCGGACAGCAACCAAACCTGAGAATATGCAGGGATTCCATGAGGACTACCTGCTTTTTATTGTGGATGAAGCTTCAGGGGTAGACGACAGAATTATGGCTGCAATATTTGGTACGCTATCAGGAGATTACAATAAGCTTTTTATGTGTGGGAACCCGACCAAAACGAGCGGGTTCTTTTTTGATTCTCATAATAGAGACCGAGCGATATATAGGACTCATCAGGTCTCGTGCCTTGATAGTCCGCGTACAAGTAAAGAAAACATTGAAATGCTTAAGCGAAAGTATGGCGAGGGCAGTGACGTATACCGCGTTCGTGTCCAAGGCCAGTTCCCACGAGGGGAAGCTGGAACATTCATCACTTTGGAAGCAACGGAGCATGCGGCAAAGGAAGTTCATATTGAGCCTACTGGAACAACACTTGTCATTGGAGTTGACGTTGCACGATATGGAGATGACGAAACAGCCATGTATGCTGGTATAGGTAAAAAAGCGGTTGGACAGCACAGCCATTTCAAAGAAAGCACAATGGTTACTGTTGGTAATGCCATACGCTTAGCCAAAGAAATGCTTCTGAAACATCCAGAAGTTGAACATGTAAAGTTTAATGTTGATGATACAGGGGTTGGCGGCGGTGTCACGGATCGGTTGATTGAGGTTATCAATGAAGAAGGATTCGGTTGGGAAGTCGTCGCGATCAATAACGGATCATCTTCTTTGGATGAATATTGCGCTAATCTGGTCACAGAGATGTGGCAATCCATCAGAACAGATTTAGAAACCAATCTGACCAACTTCATAAACGGTGATCCAGGAGTTATGGAATTACCCGATGACGACACTTTAATCTCTCAGTTAGCCACAAGAAAGTGGAGAATGACCTCAAAAGGGAAGATGATTCTTGAAAGTAAAGATGATATGAAGAAACGAGGACTCAAGTCTCCTGATAGAGCTGACGCTTTTGTTTTGACTTTCGGAGAGTTCTTAGTTGAAGCACCTGAACACATTATGATTCCTTCAATAGGTAGTGTGGCAGTAAAAAGATGAATAGGATGATTGGTTTTATTCAGCGTGAGGCGGCGATTACGCAGACGTATTTTATAATGAAATCAGCAAGCAAACAGAGAACATTGCTGTTTACAACGTGGACAAGGAGGCATAGTTTCAGGCTAAAGATCGTCTGCTTGGTATGGCAATGGGCCAATTGTCCAGTGACCAGCGCGAGGCCATCCAACGGAGTTATCTGGATGATGAGGAGGAGTTTGATTACATCAGTTGCGGAGAGAAGGGGATTATTAATAGTACATTCCGAAGATTAAAATTTGATGCTATAGCTATACTGCCACATCATTAAACGCATATATTTATACAGATGAAGAGGAAGAGCTTACTTTGTTTATGTAGTAATATGTCGAAAAATATATAGTTATTATGAACTATGTACTTTTATGTAATTATATGGAATGATTTAACTGTTAGAAAATAAAAATTACTGGAGGTAAGGATTTGAAAAGAATGAAATTAGCAATAGCTTCTGCTCTGGCGTTTTCGACTATTTTATCTGTTGCACCAGTAAACGCTTCAGCACAGGTCACTCAAAACCAAGATAACCAAAATGTTAAACAAACCTATGATGTATTAGCTGAGGGAGCGAAAATCGGTACAAAAACAATTAGTATGGAGATCGAAAGACAAGTACAGGGAGACAATATTGTTGTAAATCTAGTTACCGAGACACATTATGATTTAAACGATACCGCTACTGAAGCCCAAAAAGAGGTATTCACGGATGATGTAAATAAGACCGAAATCAAAAAAATAAATAATGAATACTTTGTTGATGGTCAAAAAGTAGATACCGCACAAAGTAATCAATCCATTTATAGCTCTAATGTTCAACCGAATGACTTTAGTTTAGCGGCCAGTGAAGATACTGGAGGACTACCTGCAATCGCTCATTATTACGGTAACTATAAAACCTATTCTTTCAGAGTCTATAATGATTTTGGTTTTTGGTTTAGTTGGGGACCGGCTGGAAGCCAGATAAGTAAATCGGGAATTTCTATTACAAATAATTATGTCCCACTAGCTATTGCCAGCATAGATTCTTTCGCAACTAATCACAATAATATGAGATTTGGCGCTGCTGCTTTGGCTAGTTCATTAGGTTTAACTGTTATAAACATTCCTGATGTTTTAGGTGCTATAGCCGCTGGGGGAGCTCTTGCGGGGCAAGCTGGGTTAGTATATGAAAATTATAATGCAGCACATGCAACTCTAACTAAGTCCTATAATTATGTAAGACAAATGTAATTTAGCGCTTGCTTCAAAATAGCCTGCTAATTAGCGGGCTATTTTTTATATTATAGTAATGTAGTATTCAATGAAGGAGGTAGAGAATCTATGGTTTATTATTTGTTTGCAATCACAGTTCTAGTTTTAATCCTGTTGATTTATCGGATAAGAAAGTACAGGTTTAAAAAGTTCAATACAGAAAATATTATGATATGTATTATATATATAATCACAATTTATATGCTGCATTTAAGTCACTACAATGCTATGAATTTTGTGTTTATAGGAGTTTTTATTGTGCTTATTTTTTTGTTTATCAATGGGGAAAATAAAAACAAGAAAAGGTGATCATTAATTTTCTTTCCTATGAGATATAATTTGAAAAATTAGAACAAACAAATATAAGAGAAAGCCTATTTAATGACCGTTATTTGAATGAAAATTGACCCGCCACTGGACTATTGATATGGTAAATTTGTATCATGGAAAATCAATTAAGTAATACACCGCAGCTTTCTAGCTTCGGGGATCAGGTCGGCCAATGTGCCGGCCTCTTTACATAGCCCGGGTAGGCGACAAGGTAACGTTAACTAGTGGAAATATTAACAGTCTGATCAGAATTCTAGTGCGGTTCAATTCGTAGAGGTTTTTCTTCTACCTATTAATTCCAATCTCTTTATTGTCGATATATACAGAATAAGGGGGAATTATTAATGGCTAGAAGACGGAGAAGAAAACAGAAAAGCTCTATTGAGGAGGCTATTGCAGGAATTGCGCTAATAGCCCCGTTCTTCTTTATCTATTCAGTTACAGATTCAATCGGTGCCTCTGTTTTTGCATCTTTTTTGGCAGTAGCAATAGTCATAGCATTTATTATCTATCGTCAAATGGTTGCTGCAACAAGACTGCGTAACTCTGGGATTGCTGAAATTGATAAAATGGATGGCCGTCAATTCGAGAAATATTTAGGACTTTTGTTCAGTGCTCAAGGATACAAAGCTGAGGTTACACAAGCTGCTGGAGATTACGGTGCTGATTTGGTTCTTACAAAAAGCGGTCAGCGTATCGTAGTTCAGGCGAAACGGTACAGTAAAAATGTTGGGCTTAAAGCGGTTCAGGAGGTTTACGGTGCGGTAGCTCATTATCGTGCATCTTCAGCATGGGTTGTGACAAATAGCGATTACACAGAGCAAGCCTACAAACTGGCAAGGTCCAATAACGTTCGCTTGATTAACAGGGAACAGCTTATTGAAATGATTCTGCAGGTTAAGCAAAGTAATTCCGCAACCAAGAAAGCAGGATAGAAGCGAGAAAGGAGGAGTCCAGAGAATGAATAAACTGACTTCGATTTCTGAGTCTATTCTCTATTCACCTCATTTGACGGTCATTCCTGGCAGTTTGTAGAATGGTCTTGTTATTCGTCTTTAGTAACTAAACTCAAATGCTTTAAGCAAAGAGTGTAGCGTACTTACACCAGCTATTTTTTTGTAATATGGTATAGTGTTCGGAAAATGCAATTATTAAAGTATCTTAATTAAAAAGGGAGGACTATATCTTGGAAAGGATAAATAATGTTTTGAAATTAGATTATTTGGATGTACATAATATTCGTCACACTTTAAAAGCTGGAGAGATGAACCTTGTACAATTTTTCGAAGTACAAGAAATAATTCATGTATTGTCTTTGCAGGCTCTCACCGGTGTTGAATTACCTGAAGAACATTCCGACCTGAAAGAGATAGTATGGGATACGCTAAAAGATTACAAAGGGAAACAATACTGAGCCGCTCAAATGAGTGGCTTTTTTATCATACTCAAATGAATCAGCTTAAACGGCCGAAGAATTTCAAAGGTTGAGGATGGGATAGATATAGATGGGATGGTGTTAAACAATTTTGTTCTAAGCCTCGCAAGTGTGTTAAAGAGGAAAAAACTTCCTGAATGTCGAATTATTATAGGCAAAGCGTTTTATTAAGAGGGGGCTGTTAATAATGAAGGATGAATTTTTGCAGGTTTTAGAGAATTTAGGGGAAGATGCGGAACGTTTAATAAATTTGAGAAAAGAACAAATTCAAGCTTTGAAATTGCTTTATGATGATTTGAAACAGTGGTTGAGTAAGTACGAAGAGGAAAAGCTTGTTGAGATTAAAGAGAAAGAAGTATTTGATTTTACAAGCGGCTATACCGAGCTTGATATTATATTTACTAAGATACATCATGTAACAGTAAGACCACAAATTAGCTATCCTCAGAATGAATTCTATGTCCATTTGAATTATTACAAGGAATATTCAGGAATATCAGATCTTAAGTCTTCACCAACGAATACTACAAGGCTTAATTATTCGTCTGGGAAATGGATCATTGCAACAAATTTTGATTTTGGTCAACCGCAGGAACTATTTACAGTAGAAGCTTTTAAAAAGGATATAGAAGAGAAGATGCTCTCTAAGTAAAGCACCCGTTGTGGTGCTTTTTTTGCCTTCATACGATAAATTATGAGCCGTTTTGAGCATTCTTTCTATTGGCTCAGACGATTCCCGGAAGGAGAGCAGAGAGAGGGCATACACACGCTATGATAGCCTGTTAGCCTGTCACCCGAATAGCGGAAACCAAATCAACTCAAATAGGGGGTTACTCAGATAATTTTGAACCGAAAGACCAAAAGGATATGCGCATCACCGGTGCTAATGGAGATGAAATTATGGTGATGGATGAACTGACATTCCGCCAGGCCGTTGTAGGTTGCTTATTTTAGTTATCAGGTGGTTGATGAGTAATGAAAATCGAAGTTTAAATATTCGTATAGAGTGAGCGCTGAAAAAATATGCGAGGTACCTGATAATACTGGAATTCGAAAATATATTGTTATATATTGGATGATGGGTTAGAATTAAGGGTACTTAGTATCAAAGGAGCGTTCGAATTGTCCGAGAAAGTTGATATTAACAAAGGGGCGAAGGTAAAAATAACATTTCGTCTGATTATTGTTTTATTCACTTGGGTTGTCACTTTTACGAAACCCGACAGTGAATCTGCTTTTTTTACTGTATTGTTTGTGTCTTCTGTAACATCTCTGTATGAATATGTTATAATTTATTTGGAAACAAATGAAAGCGTAAGAAGTATAATATCAGTAGTGGGAACTTGGATATCAGCGTTGTATGGTGTCATGTCCCTGGGTGGTTTTTTTGGTTTTGTCAAACTAGACATAAAAAGTCTTGTTTTCAGCTTAGGGGAAAAGGTACCAATGCCGCATCCTGAGCAGATAGTATTTGATTATTATTACATTGTACCTTGGATGCTGATATTTCCTTTTTTGGTTTGCGTAGAATATTTTTTGAAACCTGATAAGGTGGCTGCCGTTAAATCTGCTCAGCAGAAGGTCGTTTAAGGATAGGAGGGAAAGAAATGACATTAACTCAAACAATGATATTCTTCTCTGCTGCTATGATCTTGGGTTCGATTACAGGCATCTTGATTAGATGTTATCAGGAAGGTTATTTGGTGAAAACATGGAATTATGTATTAATCCTCTTTTTGATTCTGATGGGTAGCATTATTGTAGTACCATTCGTAATGCCTTTCGCCTTTCTTATGGAAAAACGTAAATATAACCTCGTACAAAGGGGAGCGTTATTTATTGCCTTGATTATTTTTAGTCCTTTTACATTTATTTTTACTGTTTCTCGTTTCACCAAACTATCTAATATATTAGTCTGGGAGAATGCAGTTAAAATCAATACTTTGTTCAAAGTTGTGAAGGCCAAACAAAGGAGTAAATTGAGGGTGGTTTCGCCCATTCCTCAAGATCTACTATCTACTGGTTTGTTAGGAACATCATTAAAGACCTTAAGAATTGCAATCTCAGTTGTTAATGAGAAGTTGACACATATAATGGCACATGGATTTTAACAGCATCTATTGGTGCTGTTTTTTGTATGGGCCTATTGCATGATTTATTTTCGTGGACAAAAGTCAAAGACCTACAGGCTGGAAATATAAAAGTGCAGACGGTGCAGGATCTGGATCGGCTGATTGAATTGGATACTAAGCTTCAGAAGGATGAAATATAAAAAAACCGCCCTTTACCAATAGGACGGTTAGTTATTCGCTTTACCCGACCTCCAAACAACTGGGTGATGGGTTTCAAACTTGATAGACAAGAACGGAAGTCTGACATCAAAACCTTTGAACCTAATTGCTTTGACAATACTCATAGCGATTCCCTCCAAATTTTTAATTGTTGCTTGGAGCCTAATCATAGGCAGACGTAGAAGACCGTTATCGGGAATCGAGTAAAACGAACAACTACACTTCTTATATAGCTAGAATAAAGAAATGTCAATATGGGGGTGGTGACATGTAGGATGGAAAGGGAACGCAGTCCCGAGCGGGACAAAGCAAAACAGATGTTGATGGAGAGTGGCGGAATGATAAAGCTAAAGGACGTTTTACGGCTCTCTATTGTAGGATATAAAGAAGAGGGAATATAGAGGGTCAGGAAACTTTTCCTGATCTTTTTTTATTGTTTTAGAGATCAGCAGTATCTTTTAAAAGAGCTTGTTATGGTGAGATCAATACCTTAGCTAGTCGTAGTCGAAAATCAGTAGTAAATCCGAATAAAAACGATGTTATTTTGTATTCATAGAAGTTTGCAGAGAAAGGCGGTGAAATCTTGAAATGGTATCATAAAGCCATATATTCATTAGCAAATTCCGTTCTTCCAGTTGCAGTAAAGCGACAGATGATGGGTGTGGGCAGGACGACAGTCCCAAAGAACTCTAACCCATGGGGAATCTTTAACTGGTTGCCTAAGAAGCATCAACAGGCTCACAATATTGACCTTACTAAGTTGCAGAGCTACACGGCAGAGGAGTTACTTGAACTTCTAATATCTGTTCATCCAGACGTATCCTATGCTTTATACACATACTTACGTATGGGAGATACCGATTTAACATTTACAGCTAAGAAGCCAAACGGGAATGTAGATAAGAATGGACAACGGGTGCTGGACGAACTTAAGTTCATGCTAAACACACCGTTGCCTTCGCCAGGATATCAGCATGGACGGTCATTGAATAAACTGGATACGATTCAGCGGATGATGATCATGGTTCGTGGTGCTTGTGCCGGGGAAGTAGTACTAAATGAGCGATGTAACGATGTAATTGATATCGTTCCGGTTGATCCGGCTTTAATATGGTTTCGTAGGGAGCCGGATACTAATCGACTTACACCGTGGCAATATGTGAAGAACCCACGAAGGAACGCGAACGAAGAGTGGTTTGGTAATTATAAGAAGATCGACACGCCAACGTTCATCTATGAAGAGTTCGACCCTATGGTTGATGATCCTTATGGACGAACGCCCATGCTTCCGGTGCTTCAAGTAGTATTTTTCCATCTACAAGTACTGGCTGACCTAAAAGCGGTTGTGCACAACCAAGGGTATCCAAGGCTTGATATCTCTATGTTGGAAGAAATCATGCTGAAGAATATGCCAAATAACTTAAAGAGTAATCCAGATGGACAGCAAAAATGGCTTAAAGAGCGAATGGATGAGATGCTAAACCATTTCAACTCACTCAATCCAGACGATGCCCTTGTCCACTGGGATAGTGTAAAAGTCGAATATCTCAAAGGCGGTAATTCAGGGCCGATGATTGATATTAAGAAGTTAATCGACATCATTGATACCCAAATGGCTACTTCACTCAAGACGCTGCTCACTATTCTTTCTAGGCATCAAGGATCCACTGAAACATACAGTTCGATTGACACTCAAATATATATCAAAAATGTAGAGTCCGCGCGGAGCGTAACCAAACGTTTCTGGCAGCGGGCTTTTTCGTTGTCTGCAAGAGTAAAGGGGACTCAAACAAAAGTTGAAGCTGACTATCTCCCCATTGATCTACGCTCTGAAAATGAGATTGAACGTGACCGCCGTTCAAAGATCGATAACTACATCATAGCGGAGAAGAATTTCTACATCACACCGTTGGAAGCTGCTGAGGAAATACGTTGGACACTTGGTATTAATGCCAAAATTCCTGCTGAATTACTTCCTTTGCTTGTAAAGAAGCATGAATCTGATTCGAATGAAGAAAATACTCCACCGGAGGGAGGTGAATAAACAATATGGCTAAACCTACATCCGAACAATTGGCGAAGATCAATCAAAAAGCATTGGTCCCTTTAACCGATGAACAAACTCATGTGTTTCAAGCAAGAATCATAGGAACCAAGCGTATTGATAAGTACAAAATGAAAATTACCCCAAACTTCCTACGCAAAATGGCAGATCAGGTTAAAGAAGGAGTCGCCTTGCTGGTTGACCATCCGTGGCAGAAGTGGGAAGCCTTATCTTTCCCGTATGGCAGAACTTTTGACAGTCGAATTATCGAAGAGGGAGGGGAATTGGAACTTTACGGTGATCATTACATGGCAAAGGGGCTAGAAGCTAATGGGATCTCAACGGATCAACTTGCTACCGGTATTGATTCAGGAACTATCTTTGATACCTCGGCAGGGTTTGTTACTACGAAGCATACATGTAGCATTTGTGGCAGTGATTATTATGGTTCCTCAGCATGTTCACACATTCGTGGGCAAACGTACGATGACAAAGAATGTCTTGTTCTCGCGGATGATGGATATATCATGGAAAACTCCATTGTATTTGATGGAGGATATGAAGGTGCTGGAATAACACGTGAATCTCTGTCGGTGAAACAACATGCTGAAGCTGAGCAGCAGCGACAAACTGAATACGAACCATTACCTTTAGATGCGAAGTCGCTTGATGGCGATGGACGCGTCTTTTATTTTTTCAGCAACAAAGGCGGTATGAATGCTTTTGTATCTAAGCAGCATCAAACAAAAGAACAGGCCGAGACACTGGCCCAAGGAGATGACACTATGAATGAAGAACAAAAAGCTGCTTTGGCAGCAGCGCAAACCCAAGCAACTGCACTGGCAGCGGCTAATGGCATGCTTGGACAAGTACGGGCTGCATTGGGCGTTGAGAGTGACGCAGAAATCCCAGCGAAGCTTACGGCGCTGAGTGTTCAAGCTGCTGACGGAGCAATGTACAAGGTGAAGGTCACTGAACAAGCATGCGGAGCTGGCGTACGTGCTCTTGGTGAAGCCTTTAATGTAGAGGCGATGAAAACAGCACTGTCTCATCTCCCGGTATCTGAAATTGAAAAGATCGGTGCAACGTATGAGGCGCAGGCACAAGCCGCCTTAGGCGGAGGTGGTCGCCATACACAAGGAGAAGATGTAAACCTTCCTGAAGGAGCTCTGAATGGAGCGCCGCCAACTAACTCACAAAATGATGGTGGCGAGAAAACGCCAGAACAACTTAAAGCATTAGCTCGTGAAGAAGCTCGGGCGGCACTTAAGAACACAGGCAGAGGTAATCTGCTGAAGGAGGATAAATAATTATGATGCAATCTCAGTATAATGGCGCTCCTGGTCCCGGTCAGGTTATTACTCAAGAGTTTACGGAGGTTCTAGCGTCTACTGACCTTCAGGCTAAACTACCAGGAGGGATTTTGCTGAAACAAGGGCAAGGAATCCTGAAAAAGGGGACGATTATAGGCAAGATCACAGCAGAAGGAGCGGATAAGGATAAAGCGGTAGCTTATAGTTCCGCAGCAACCAACGGCTCTGAAGTGGCACTGTGTATCCTTGATAATGATCATGACACAACACTTTCTGATATCGGTGCATCCGCATGGATTGCAGGCATTTTCGAATCATCTAAATTGACAGGCATTGATACGGCAGCTAAAACAGCGCTGAAGCTTTGCTACTTTGTATAAGGGGGATAAAAATACATGGCAAACGTACTTGATCCATATTTTCTCACGGAAGTCGTCCAGAACATTCGGACGGATATTAACAGTTTTCGCGGTGCCCAACTCCTGACAAATGGCGTAGATTTCAAACCGGAACTTGGACTAACGATCGAGTATGACATCACCTATGACGACACAGGTATGACGCCACCTACTGGGTTGAATGATCCTTCACCTATTCATACTCCACCTGTGGTGAAACACATGAACTTCACGAACCAAGAATGGAGAGAAAAGGTTGTTATCGACCGTGAAAAGATTGCTACTTTGAGAAAGCCAGGCAACAGTCTTGAGCAAAAGTGGGGCGAAGAATACATGATTGAGAAAATGGTTGGTCTGAACCTTCGACTCGAAACTCGGTTTGAGTGGATGAGATGGCAGTCATTAACAGGAAAACTTATTGTACCAGCCACATCCACCAAACCAGCCAGAACGATTGACTATGGTGTTCCAGCTAGTAACAAGCCAACAGCATCCGTATTGTGGAGTAATACCGAAACAGCAGATCCATTGGCTGATTTGGATGGCTGGTCACTTCGATTCCGAGGAAGTGGGGCTCGTCCTGTTAAAATTATTGTTAATAAGAAAGTCGATATCTATTTGAAGCAGAATGCTAAAATCCGCGAATTGATCAAGTACACTTTTGGTAAAGATGTTGTCACTGACGGTTCGCTTGCTGAAATTGTCAGCCAAAATTTGAATGGTCTTAAGTATGAAGTTTACGATGGTGGTTACATTGATGACTCTGGCGTATTCTATCCGTTCATTCCAGATAATGCAGTAATCATAATCGGCCAAGGTATGACAGGCTCAATTATGGATCTTGTGACCGGCCCGAATAACTATGAAGACATTTTCACCGGTCATACAGGAAAGTTTGCACTGACTAAGTTGATCCAAGGAGACCCCGATCAATGGCAAGCCATCAATGGTGCAACAGTGCTACCGCGTCTGAAATACGTCAACTGGCATATCTTCGCAACAGTGGCGTAAGGGAGGAGGTCGAATTTATGACAACTGTAAGAGTATTGGTTGATGCTGTTGGGCAATACAATTCGGGGGACATCGTAACAAATGCCCCTGATGGTCTTGTAGATATCGCAAAGAAAGAAATCCGTAACGCCGCAACCGGACAATTGCTTGCGGAGATTGTAGATGGTAATGGGGCTCTTGATGGTTCTCCTTCAGAACGGGAGTTGCAACTTCAGGCCGAATTAGAACAGTCCAAAGCGCGAGAAGCAGAATTACTTGAGCAAATTGATATTCTTCAGTCCGATGGTGAGTTGAAAGAATTGAAAGCCTCAGCTAAGGAATTGAAAATACCCGGATACACCAAAATGAGTATTGAAGAAATGAAACAAGCTATCAGTGCTGCTGGTGGTGCAGCAGATGGCAAATAAGATACTCATTACAGAAACATACCATGAGGAAATTAGAGGGCGTCTAGGCGTTGGTGAGGATGTAATATCCAATGCTGACATAGACGCTCTTTCTGTTTTGCCGATTGGAGAGTCGAGGATTGTAAAAGCCGTTCCTGATTATGCTGAGTTAACTGGTGATGATCAAACTTATGTGTATGCAGCAGCCGTTTGTATGGTTGCTGCTATATTGGCCCCTTCCATGACAGCGAGAATCAAGAAGTCTAAAAAGGACTTTGACTTCTCTTTTGAAAATCAGGTTGTTGATTGGAAAAAGTACGCTGTTCAGCTTGTTGATGAAGCCTATGAGTTTATCGAGTCCATATCAACAGTGCAGCATGGGACAGATGTTCCGGTATTCGGTGTAGCTGGGCCGACCCGGGCGAGAGAAAGGCGGCGTCACTAATGTTTAAAGACTTCGTTCATAGGCATTCACCTTGTACTGTCAATGGTGAGCCCGATGTCGTTATATTGTCTAGGGAAACGAAAGCCACAACGGTTATCGGAAAAGAGTATATGTACAATGGTTTGTTTTCTTCGAAATCATCTGTAAAGCCGGGGGATATAGTTCAGAACGAATCGTCTTATTTGGTACAGACTCTACGTACAACAACTGAGAAGGACAAGTACTGTTCTCTGATTAAAACGAACGCTTTAATCGAGGTTCAGAGATACCAGCAAGCTTATGATGCAAACGATAATCCGGTGGGCGATGCTGAATTTACATCGGTTGCTGCTGATGTTGTTTGCTTTGCACAGTATGTTACAGCGCAACTTCAGCAGCAGGAACCGGGATTACTACCGAGTACCGTATTTGTTTTGCAGATGCAAACGACTGTTGATGTAAAGAGGCCAGAGGAGACAACTACTGCTATTCCTGACCGAATCGTTATGGGCGAGAAGACATACCAGGTAGATGCAGTTGATAGGAAGAAGTATCCTAATCTGCTGCATGTCCAGCTTTCAGAGGACCGCCGATGATTACAGGGTACGATTCAATGAAAGCTGCAAAGGATCTGGAGAATAAGCTCGCTGTTGAAATTACCGGGCTAACGAAACTGGTCATGCTGACAGCCAAAAGCGGCATACGGTACTATCCGGCAGTTCGGGACCATTTGGAAATGCACATGTTTGTACTTGCTAATCAAATGATTTCAGGAGATATCACCGCTGACTATTGGCAGGCATGGCTTGAACAGTTTGGCAAAGGGTCCAAGATGGCAGATAGCAGCCAAAACCCCGGATTGGTGACCTACATGAACAGTGAAGCATGGAACCGTCTGAGGTCCAAAGATGATCGTATAATTGTGGGTCGTTCCCGTGGTAAGTATCGAGCATTAGACGGAACTATGAGGGAATCTGGCGGTGGGTATGCTGGAGTAGACTTGGAGGAGCTTGCGGAGCGCGGTGATATTGATCCTTCATTTAGGGCCACACCACCAACCTACTTCCTGCGTATTGCAATTCAGTCTAACCGGAAACGTATTTTGGATGGCATTAGCCGTGTAATAACTGAGTTTCCATATCACAGATACTTCAAGGAGGTTAAGGAGTGAGTTTGCAACTTATTGATGCCGTTCAGAGTGCCTTGAAGACAGATACAGAGCTTATGTCCATGCTGAAGCTCACTTCTTCATCATCTCCTGACGAAGTTGTAAAACGATTCACCAAAGGCATGGAGCCTGAAATAACGGTTAGCAAGGATACAATTCCTCATATCTGCCAATACGTCATGCCGGGACGATATGCAGTTAATCCGTTAGTCTTTGAGGGCAAGTTCTGTATCGACTTTTACGGGAAGACAGCACGTGAAGCGAAATTACTGTTTGAACGTTCATTCAAGATTTTGCACGACAGACGACTGACAGCTCAGGGCTTTGCTTCATATCTGTGTGTTCTGACCTATGACACAGACTTTGCTACTGGAATACAAGGTGCGAAAGGCTACAAAGCAATTTTTGATGTGGATTATCTCAGGATGAATTGAGGTGAGAATAATGGCTGAGGAAGCAGTTCAGCAACAAACGCAAGCTCCAGTTAATATTGAAAAACCACTATCGGAGCTAGAAAAACTGATTGCGGAGAAGATCAACCTTGCTAAAAAGCTGGGTATCATGGGTAACCTGGAACCAATTCAGGCTTACGGCGAAACTGAGGAGTACCGGCGGATTCACGAAATTGATAAGCGTTTATGGGAACTGGTCAAATAATCCTGATCAGTTCTTTTTTGTTCACTTTTGAGGAGGATGAAATATGCAACCTTTAGTATTTGATGGAGTAGGGATTGTTCAAGTGTACGAGACGGGAGGAAAACTCAAGTTTCTTGATGAAAGAATCTCCAAAGTAACATTGCAACTCCAATTTGATTGGGACAAGGTGATGGGCGGTGACAGCGGATACGCTTTCCACTACACAGCCAAAGATTTAGGAGACAAAGCTTCTATGGAGGTACCGCGCTACTCGGACATCCTAGCAGAGCTATCTCAAGGTGCTGAATCGGAGAAAGGGACAGTGTTTTTCGATGAAACGGAACAAGGTTTCCTGAATACAACTGATGGTTACAAAATCAAGGCTCCGACGAAATTTGGTGGAACCTTAGTAGCTGCAAGCGACAGGGTTTATTTAAAAGATAGTGCGAGTGAACTCACTGAGCTGACTCGCGTTGCTTCAACTCCTACAGCAGAACAATACGTTATCACTGCTGATGGCACAATCAAATCCGATGTCGCGAATGAGGGCAAATTGATTGTCGTTACATTTAAATGGTCGAAAGAAAATGCAACACGAAGCAGTTTGAGTGGAAAACGCCGTCCAAAACCATTTAAACTGGTTCACCGTTTTTCTCTGGTAGATGATCGGGATGGTAAGGAGGTACCGTGCCAGCTTACCATTTGGAAAGCACTTGGCGGTGGTACATTGGACGTGTCTCAAGAACGTAAAAAACCTACCAGTAACACGTTGTCGCTGGAAATCATGGAGCCGGACATCACGCCAGAAAATCCTAACGGGTACGCTGTAGAAATCATTTTCGGTATCTAACCAACAATTAAACCCAACCCTCTGCCGAATCAGGTTGGGGGTTACATACATTGAGGAGGAAATACAAATGACAGACAAACAATTGGATAAGACGCTTAATGTCGGAACTGAAATTCGATTAGCAGAGGGCATCAAAAAGCACGTGAAGATCGGGACCATTGCATTGATCCGTCAGGTTCGTGAAGAGATGAACGGTGTAGCACACAAGTTTTCGTTTTCTATCGGTCGCAAGAAATGGGAAGCTACCGAGGAACGGGAGGCTGTTGACTGGCCTAAAGTGGAGGAAACATACAAAAAGGCGTTTAATCTCGTGCTAGTTGAGGAAATAACGGAAAAAGAGTACGAACAGATTGACCAGGACGGTATTGCAGAACTGGATGATTTGTTAGACCGATTTCTATTCTGAGTCGTTTCCTCCAGATGAAGAGTCAGATGAGGAAGATGAACAGGAGGAGTCTAATCCTGCCGAGAATGATCATGAGACGGACTGGTTAGAACTTTGGGCTTTATGCGTGAGTAATGGTATTTCTGATTCAGAGTGGCCTAATATGACCATTCCAAAGATTAGAGCGCTCATGAAAGCCAAGAACAGAAACCGGGAATTTGAAATCATTCTTCACGGTGGCAATGTGGAAAACAAAAAGCCGAAGAAGGTCAAGACGTTATCTGATCTTGGTTTCTTCGCCAAGTAAATTAAGAGGCATCCGCAATCATGCAGGATGCCTCTTTTTCTGTATTTAGGTCAGGAAACTTTTCCTGAACCATTTGTGAGGTGAGTTAAGTGGCAGACTTAAATAAGGACGTAGTAGGCGCACGAATAAACCTGGATACCAGCAAGATATTACCTGCATTCAAGGTTATCGACAATGGAGCAAGAGCCAACGCCGAATCCTTCAAAGTATTGAATACTGAATTGGGAGTCAGCGAAAAGAATTTCAAATCCTTAGCCAGTAACGCAGACAAGTTTGCTCTTTCAGCAGAGGATAGACGAAAGAAAATATTAGCTGAATCCGAAGCTCTGGTTAAGCAGCGTACTGCACAGGCTGAATTAAATACGGCCCGGAAGAATCAATTAGATCAGGCCAATAAGGTAACCGATGAGAAGCTTAGAGCACAGCAGGCCATTGTAAAAAAGCGTGAGGATGCAATTGAACAGCAGGAACGAGAGCATCTAAAACGGATGGAAGCCCTTCAAAATAAGGCGACATCAACCGGGCAGAGAGCTGCTAAAGTTTCAGGGGCAGGAACGGATGATAAGACGCGTGAACGTGTTCTTATGCAAGAACAGGCTATCCGCATAAAGCTGCAACAAATGGCGGATAAGGAAGCGCAGCAGGCGAGGAAAAACGCACAGGATTATGAAAAGTTCTGGCTAAGTGCTCTGCGCGCTAGAGAGCAGAAAGAAGCACAGGTTCGCGAAAAGGTGCTTCAAGAAGAACAGAAAATCCGTCGTTCACTGAGCCAAACCGAAGCGCAAATGAAGCAGACTTTTAATACAACTCCTAATTGGATGAGTCGTGTAGGAGATATGGCTACACATGCCCTGGTATTTAATACAGCATACGCAGCTATGCATAAAGCGCAGGAGGCACTTAAAGAGGGATTAGTTGGTATTGAGTCCAACATGGCGGGTTATATCCAAACCAATGAGCACTATTTTTTGGAGTACAACGAAGGCACCAAAGAAATGGTGATGAACACCGAAAAGCTTCATGACCAGACGACCAAATTTATTCGAACGGCGCATGACCTTGGTTCGGAAATTATGGACGTTACCGAATCAGCACGTCTTTGGGGCCGGATGTATAAGGACGCAGGCGTAGTTCAGGAAATGGTGCGTAAGTCTACGATGCTCTCGACTGTCGATTTGGTTTCTCTTGAAGGCGCGACTAAATCAATGGAGTCCACATTTGCTCAATATGGCGTGCAGATTAAAGACAGCAACGACGCCATGGTGCTTGGTGGTCGCGTGCTGGATTCCTGGTCCAAGGTTGCCCATGACACGATGGCACCAGCGAGAGACTTGGGAGCCGCCTTCGAACGGACAGGTAAGATAGCGGCAGAAACAGGCGTTTCATTTGATTTTATGAACGGCTTGATTTCAGCAGGTGTTCGTAACACGGCTCTCAGCGGGGAAAACTTAGGGAACATGTGGAAGACAGTCCTAGGTACAATTCGGACAGACAAGGCTGTTGGAGAAATTGAGCGTTTAGGCGTTGCAACCAAGGAAGTCGTTAACGGACAGGAACAGTGGAGACGAGCAGAAGATATCTTGCTGGACCTATCGACGAAAGTCATTGATAAGAATTATGACCTCACAAAGTCTTATGCCGATATCTCACGCGGTGTATACCAATACGCAAAACTCGCAGCTTCCTTAAATGCTGGAGACATTCTATTGGGTACAGCAGCATCCATCGGATCTACAGGGTCCACAATGGAGTATCTTAAAGTCCAGATGGACACGATTCAACGTAAAGCAGCTCAAACCAAGGCATCTTTACTTGAGATATTCAACAATGCTGGTGACGATGGTTTGAGAAGAACAATCAAGGATGTATTGGATGCTATTGACCAATTGCTGATCGGGCTTACAAAAGTGCCTCCTGGTGTATTTGAGGGAACCGCGGCTATAGGTGGACTACTACTTGCTTATAAAGCTCTGAGCGGCCCAATCATGAATGTAATTGCTGCTGTGAAAGTGTTAACCACAGCGAAGGCAGCGGAAACCGCCGCTATTGGCGCTAATACGGTAGCTAATAACGTTAATATCGTTTCCTCACAAGGAGCAACTCTTTCAACAGTTCAAAGAGTCGCGGCAACCGAGGGAGCTACAGTAGCGCAAGGAACGTTAACGGTGGCAACCGAGGGAGCTACAGTTGCCACGAAATCATTGTCTGTTGCTCAAGCGACAGCGACTGTGACCACAGCAGCAGCAACGGCGGGATTGAGCTTACTTGTTGGTGCAATTGCTCTAGTTGCAATGAATAGCGGTAAAGAAGAAAAGGCTGCTCGTGATAGAGTTCAGAGTTTAAAAGATGAGGACTCGGCGTCACAGCAAATGGTTAGTCAGTATCAAAGACAGATTGAACTTTTACCTAAACTTGCAAATGCGCATCGTTCTCTTGAACAGTCGCTAAAGCTCAGTACTGGATCGGCAGAAAAGGAAACCCAAGTAAAGAAACAGCTTGAAGAAGTTTCCAAGGCTTTAGTCATCACTTTAGGAAAAGAAGGGGCAAAACAGCTTGAATCTGCGGGTTATACAGATGAAGCCGTACAAATACAAGTAAATGCTTTAACCGACCTCATTGATAAGCAGAATGAAGCGCGAAAAAATGTACTGAAAGATCAGCAATCACAATTATTGGACCAACAAAAACAGAAGATAAATGAGATTACAGAAGCTACTAAAGAACTGGAACGAGTAAAAAAGATCATTGCTAATCCCATCGGGGATTTTTTAGGGACAGGTGAATTCAAGGAAGACGCTGCAAAATTAGAAGAAAAAATCAAATCGTTAGAGCAAGAAAACAATAAGCTTACATTGTCTATAACGGAAGTGGGCGTTTCTCTAGGTCAAGCGGCTGTGGAAACTGACCAATTTGCTGGTAAAGCAGGTACAGCAGCCGAAAGTGTTAAAGCTCAAGAAGAAGCTCTTGCTGATTTAAGAGAGCAAATTCAAGGGAACGGTACTGCTGTTTCAGAAATGAATAATATACTAAACGATCTTACAAAAGGGCAATCCATGAATGCCGCAGCCGCGGCAGATCTAATTATAAAATATCCTCAACTGGCAGCAGAAATATATAAGACAAGTGATGGATGGAAATTTGAAAAAGACGCTGTGGAAGTTCTACGAAAAGCAAAAATCCAGAAAGCAATCGACGATTTGAAATCCGAGAAAGCTTCGGCATTCAACACAAAAGTATCCACCGATGAACGATTAAAAGCTTATAGCATTGAAGCAGAAGCTATTAAAAATTTAGCTCAACTAAAAGCCGCTCTCAATGGTGTAATGGCCCAGAGTTCGTTGGAGGTTGCGAAAAGACAAACTGAACTTAATAGCATGACTGGTATTAGATCAGTTTTAAACGCTCCTTTCAAGAATCAACTTGATGTCGATAAGAAAAAACTGGATAACAAAAAAAAACTTGATGAAATATACACTGAATATGAAAATCAAGCAAAATCCTTTGACACTCGGATTAACGCTTTATCGAAGCTCTACAAAGATCCTAAATTCGGAGTTAGTGATTCATCAAGCAAAGATAAAAAAGGGGGAAAAGGAAAGAGTGATGCAGAAAAATCGGCTGAAAAAGCAGCCAAGGAAGCTGCTGAGGCTCGTAAGGATTCTTACAGCGATGATATGGATAATTTCAAATATATCGCTGAACGAAATGAATGGTCTATAGACCAACAGGTAGCAGGGTACAAACGATTGGCTCAGCGACATAAGCAGTACCTATTGGAAGATAAGGATGCAATGAAGCAATGGAGCCGAGATGTTCAGAAACTGAACGATTCCAGGTATCAGGAAGATGTTGAGAACCTAGAGCGAAGAAGCGAACGCATGCGACAGGCCAATAAACAGGAAATTGAAATGGTTAAAACCAGCCTGGATTTTTACAAGAAGGAACAATCTAAATCTTACTTGCTACCAGCAAATAGGCGTGAAATCCAAAAGCAAATTTATGATCTGACCGTGAAGTATAACGAGCTTCGATACCAAAACTCAGAGAAATGGATTGATAAAGAGACTTCCAAAATGGAAATGGCAGGCCAAAGCCAGATTGCTATCCTCAAAATGGAATATGACGCTTATATGCGTATGAGTAAGGCAAAGGATCGTACCGCCGAACAGAGTTTTGAGTTGCAGCAGAAGATTTATGAGAAACGTAAAGCTCTGGAAGATGAGTTCCTGTCCGACTTCCAAAAACGAATCAATTACCAAAAGAGTATGGAAGCTGTATCTGTTTCCGATCAGCTCAATTTATGGACAAAAATGCAGGCTCTTTATAAAGAAGGATCAGAACAGCGGATGGAAATTGATGTACAGGTCCATGATTTGAAGAAGCAACTTTTGGAGGATCAGAAGAAGGCTGCTTCTGAAGCTGCCAAGAAGGAAAAGGAAGCACTTGAAAAGACTCGGGATGATGAAGTAAAGCGGATTGAGGCGGAACGGGATGCTTTTATCGAGGCTCAGGACGCTAAAATTAAGGCCATAGATGACTTGCTTGCCAAAATGCAGACAGCTAACGAAGACGAGGATTATGAACGTGCAATGGCGGAGAAACAAGCGCGCCTTGCCCTGCTACAGTCTGCTGTGGGTCCCGAAGGTATTGCTGAACGGAAACAGACTGAAAAAGATATTGAAGATATGCAGCGGGAACATAACCGGACGCTTGCTAAGCGTGGATTGGAGGATCAGAAGAAGAAGCTCCAAGACGAGAAGACTGAACGGGAAAAGGACTACAATGACCAGATTGAAGCAGCCAAACAACATTATGATCAGCTAGCCGAGAAATATGATGAGTATTCAGATGGAGTTGAATCCAAAGCAGAAGATTTGAAAAATACCCAAATCTCAAAAGAAACCGAGAAGAACGCGGAGATTTTGCGTCAGTTGGATCAGTTTATTGCTGACTATCAGATGAAGATGGCTGAAATCAATGCCACCTCATTGTCTGCATCCTTGGATACAGGTTCCTCAATATCAGAAAAGGACAGCGATTTGGCGCGATACAATTCTAATATTGATAAATGGTATTCGGCAGGCGCTGCTGAGAAGGCCAAGCTGCACGAGGAAAATGCCACTCTGCGGAATAAGTATGGTATCAAAAAGGACACAGGCAAGCTTCAAAAATTCCATTCAGGCGGTGTCGTTCAGGGGGATAGGGGCGCAGAAGTTCCGGTCATTGCTCGCGCAGGAGAAATGTACCTGAATGATCAACAGCAGAGCAACTTGTTCAAAATTATCAATTTCAAAATGCCAGCGCTTAATTTCTCCATGCCAGACTTTTCTATGCCAATGGCTTCGGGCGGTTCAAATCCGCAGCAAATCAGCAACCAGTTCGTAATAAAATCAGGCGATACTTATATTGAAGACGAATCCGCAGCAAAGGTGTTCTGGAACGAACGGGACAACTTTGTACGGAGGTTGCAGACGAGGGGAGGTAAGTCTTAATGATTAATGCTACGGCAGATGGAAAGTCCTTTAAATCCATTGGATTAGGGCTTAAAACTCACAATATACCTGTGTTACCGCCAACAAAGGACCATTCTCTTGAAATAGCCGAGAGGGATGGGGAATTAGACTTTGGTAGTACTTACGGAGCGCGGACAATTAACCTTGAATGTGTGGTTATGGCTGATGATACAACCTTTGATTACCATAGGAGAGTCGCCCAAGTGGCGGCTCTTTTTAATGCCAAAAAAGGAGATATCGTATTCACGTTTTCCGACCTGCCGGGAAGGAGATACATTGGTCGGTATGCTGGCACGTTGGATATCGAAAAGATACTTTGGGATGGAGAACTGACTATCCCGATTAAGATGGGTGAGCATCCGTTTCCTGAGTCGGAGGAGAATATAAAAGAGGTCATTATCACACAGTCTCCACAAACAGTGTCAGTTATTTCTACCGGGGATGAACGGGCGAGTCCTGTAATAGTGCTTACCAACATTGGAAACAACGACATACGGAATTTTCGTATTGCTAATGAATATCAAGTAGAATAGGAGGTCTTTATATTGGCAGACATACTTTTAAGTAAAAGCAACTGGTGGAAAACGGCCTGCATCAACGCCGCTTTGCGTGGTATTAATTTTGCGTCACCGCAGACGCTGTACATTGCCTTGTACACCAGTAGTCCAACGGATGCGGATACAGGACAGGAGGTAAGCGGCGGCGGCTATGCGCGGCGAGCGGTGACGTTTTCTGAACCAGTTATCGCGGATCGCAGGGCTGTTACTTCCAGCATGGGTGATGTCTCTTTCCCTATCGCTGGAGCAGATTGGGGCTTGGTAACTCATATTGGTATCCGCACAGCGGCAACCGGGGGCAATCTTGTATATCACGGCGCTGTCAAAACGCCGCGCACGGTTCAAACAAATGACACGCTGCGCTTCTTAGCAGGGCAAATCAAAGTAGACGAAGGGTAGGTGTTAAGCGTGGAAAAAATGTATCCACCAGTTGTTAATTCTCCTAAAACAGAGTTGACCGAATTGATTACGGACAAACAAACGGAAATTACAGTTGCTAATGCGTCTGTACTGCTTCAAGGCGAGGGAATCGCTGTTTTGGGCAATGGGGACGTGGCAGAAACTATCACATACACCTCAGTAGAGGAAAACGTGTTAAAAGGCTGTGTGCGAGGATTTGAGGGTGTAGCCCGTGCGTGGCCTGTTGGTACAAGGGTTGCACGTAATTTTACAGCATCGGATTTTAAGGTGGCGCAGGATAACATTCTGGAGATCGACAGGAAGGTTACTACTTTAAATACCACTGTAACTGAAAAGACTCAAGACGCCTCTTTAACCCAAAAAGGCATCACTCAGCTATCCAAGGCTGTTGATGGAACACGGGACAATGTAGCGGCTGTTGAGAGTGTGGTAAAAGTCGTCTATGATCTGGCTAGCAGTAGAGAAACGGTATCGGGGGCGCAGGCTAAAGCAAATACGGCGGAGACGAATGCCAAGAATTACGTCGATGCAAAAGCTTGGCAGAAATTTAAGCTTACTGGAGACACGGGTGCAACTATACCAAAATATCTGGTAAGCATGAACACTTTAACGGATACAGGTTTTTACAGTGGTACAGGATTTACAGATTCCCCAGATGGGACAACAGGGACTTTCACTGTTATTGTATTGCGCGGTGGATCTGATCGGGATGTTGTGATTCAGATAGCAATTAAGTTTGATTCTACGAACGGAATATCCACTTTTATGCGAACACGGCGAGATGCAACTTGGTATCCATGGTCGCGAGATTTAACAGATGCTTCAGTTTCAATTTTATCAGGCGTGGGGAGTCCCGAGGGTAGCATAACTGCTCCTACTGGATATTTGTACAGAAACCTAAACGGTGGAGCGAATACCACGCTCTATGTTAAACAGACTGGTACGGGGAATACGGGGTGGAGAGGCATATGATAAAAGAATGCGTGATGCTAAATGGAGAAGTGATTAATATTGGCCCTTGGGATTACCGAGTACAACCGATAATGACTGGATTGGACGAACAAGGGAAACCAATTTATGAGGAACAACCGACTAATCCGCTACCCGAAGGCGCAGTAATCGAAGAGCGTGAGATCGAAACAGCAGAAGATGGTGGCTTGGTCGTAAAGGGCTCCGTACAGCCGACCAGTGCGGAGCTGCTTGGTCAGGAGCTTGCACAGTTGAAGCTTCAAACCATGCAGCAGAATCAGTTACTAACCAGTATGGGCGCGGAGTTGGCAACAACTAAACTGGAACTTATAAACCTGAAAGGAGCTGAAAGTAAATGACATTTTGGAGCCTTGCTTTTAAGTGGCGTTGGGTAACAGCGGAGCAGCTTAAAGGTGCAGTCAAAACGGAAGGTAATCAGTTTGGAGAGATCAGTCCAGAAGAATACAAGACCATAACAGGCTTGGACTTTGCATAAGGAAAATTTTCCTTAGCAAGTTAGGAGGACGCTATGTTTAATGGTGCATTTAATAGCCTTGGTTTTAATACAGGAGATGTAGAGGGGAACATTATTGACCTTTCTGCATCTCTTTCTGGTTCCGGGCAAATGTATTCGCGGAAGCTGGAGACGGATGGATCTGAGGGCGACAATGCCTTCAATCTTATGTCATTTAATGTGGATGAACCCGGTACAGTAACGGAATACATTTTGGACTTTAATTTGGACATGACAGCAGCAGCTAATCTGTCCGGTGAAGGTCAGGCGCAGGCTGATTTTGTACGTGAGTATGCCTTGGAAGCTGTACCGATGTCGGGCGAGGGACGTATGTCAGATGCTGTTTATATCCGCGAAATCTTGGTGCAGTCTGTACCTATGTCCGGGGAAGGAAGGATATCGACAGAACTGTCGAAATTCCATACCGACTACATTGAATTCACGGATGTGTTCAGGCCGGGAGAGGTAATTGTCATTGACTCAGGTAAGTTCAAGATCACTCGCAATGGGCAAAACGTTTCTCACTTGTATAATGGTGATTTCTTTGACTTAAATCTCGGCAATAACAATCTTACTTGGACAGACCCAGAGACAGGCCGGACGGTTGTGTTCCGTATTACACACCGGGATAAATTCTTATATTAAGTGAGGTGACTTATGGCTACTCCAACTATGCAAGTGTTTGATAAAAACATGCGGCGCGTTGGGACGCTAGTAAATAGCTACGACATTCAGCGGCGGCGCAGGATTAACAGCGATTACGAATTAACATTTATGGTACCGATGACCAGTGAGGATTATCGTGAGAAAATAGCAATCAAGGGCCACGTTCGAGATGAGCGTGGTCAATTTTATGTCATTCAGTCTCGTAGCCGATCACGTGAGGGAAGGAAGCTAACGGCGAATATCTATTGTAACCATGTCATGTTTAAATTAAATGATTTCAAATTCTCTTATGCGTCTTATATCACAGAAGCCTATGGTATCCATATTAGCCAGCTTACTGACCTGATTACAACGGCTACAGGTGGAAGATTCAAGTTTGTTATACACGACACATTCGACCTTCATGACGTTAAGGACTTCGGACGCGGCACTTGTCTTGAAGCGCTTAACAAGATCATTCAAATGTATGAGTGCGAGGTCGAACCAGACAACTTCACTATCAACCTGAGAAAAAAGATTGGAACCGACAGCGTATTACAGTACCGGCTTAAAAAGAATATCGTATCCAGTAGCTTTAAAGACAAGGGTGAGTCTCTGGTCACACGAATGTTCGCTCAGATGAAGGATGGACGCACATTTATTGGAATGGATGCGTCCAGACTGACCGACGAGGAGCGGAGTTTGCTTTCCGGCGTACCAGGAACGATTGTAAATGGAAAGCTGGCGGTGAACTATTTGATATCTCCTTATGCTCAGTATTGGGCCAGCGAGTCAGTTCCTTTTTATGATGGGGAAATCATTGAACAGGACATAGAGGAACCAGAGGACTTGCTAAAGGCTACACGCAAGGCGCTTGCTGAACAGGAAAACGTGACACTGGAGGTAACTGTATCGACGGCGGACCTGTTCAAAATAGACAATACTGAACCTAAACCAGCTTTGGGCGACAATGTAATGTGCATTGACCCGGCTATGGATATGAACAAACTCAAAGCTCGGATCACAGAGCTTACAGAGTATCCCTATAGCCGTGACAAACACAGTGAGCCTACGATATCCAATGTCAATTTACGGGACTATGCGGATATTATCAGTGACTTAGAGAGAAGTAAGAACATTGTTAACAACTCGTTTAGTAACGGAAAGATCCGAACAGAAGTTTTTGAAGCCTATGCCAAACAAGCTGTCATTGATATCAATAATAGTAAAACGGAATTGATTTATCCACCAGAAGGCGGAATCTTGGCTCAAGAAAAGACAAATCCATTGGAACAAGTACGTCTGACCTCAAAAGGGATAGGCATATCAACAGATGGATGGAAAACGATCCGTGCTGCTATAACCGCTCGTGGAGTATTGGCAGAACAGATTATTGGACAACTTGGTAGTTTCGTTTCTTTGGTTATTGGTAGCGGTAATAACGTAACCAAAATCAATACCGACGGAATTAGTGCCGGAAACGACGACTATACTATTGCACCGTTCAAGGTAGATATGCAGGGCAATGTAGTAGCAAGATCAATCAAGCTTACAGGCCAGATCGAAAACTCAGAAATGAATGCTTCAGATATTAGAGCCAGTACAGTTAATGCAAGTACAATACGTGGTAGTAAACTGATCGGTAATGAAATAGAAGGCGGTATTATTACAGGGGCTTTGTTTCGTACAGCCAGGGAAGGCAGACGCATAGAGATAAACTCCAATGGCTTGACTGCTTATAACTCAAGGGGTGGGGAGTCTATTTCTTTGGGGCAGTATAATGATGGTGGCGGGCTGCTGTTTATGGATAATGGAAGTCCAAGAGGAAGTATTTTCGGAGACTCGAACGGATTTCATGTAGGCAATATGGGCGGGGTATATATTAAGTCTACTGATGATATGGTTTATTTTCAGAATGAGATTAATTTTACTGACGCTACTGTAAGCGGGCTTAAGCTTGGAGTTGAAAATATTGAAAATCTCGGGGATACAATTAGAGAATTGAGGAACGATGCTGCTTCATTGAGGGGTGATATGTACGATGATGTGATTGTGAACGCTACATTTGATCCATCATCAAGAAATTTGAAACTGTTTAGTCGAACAAGGACAGTTGCAACTGTTAAAATTCCTGCTGGTACTAGTTCGACAACATAATGTTTACTGCACCTCCTACCAATGGTAATATTAGGACATATATACTATGTAGGAGGCACGGTTCATGAAGAAATGGTCTTATTTACTTAGTGGTGTATTAATCGGCGCGGTTGTTGCTACGGCTAGCAGCGCATTTGCTGATCAAATCAAATCTTTAGTCGGAGAAAAGGTAGCTGGGGAATATTCAGTCAAGGTAAATGGAAATTCTCTTTCCGAAAATGCCATTGTGGTAGACGGAAAGGCACATGTTCCTTTACGAGCTGTAACCGACTCATTAGGGGCGAATCTAAAATTGGACGGAAAAACAATTCAAATAAGTACAGATTCATCTACTGATACAAAAACAACTTCTTTGTCAGAAACTGATGGAGTGATAAAAACAGAAGGACAGTATGCGGGTTGGAGCATAGTGAAGTTGGAACAGAGGAAATCTGATTTAGAAAAATATATTTCAGAGTCTGAAAACAGTAAAGAAAAGCTAAATCATGAACTTGAGATTGCTGATAAATTGTCGAAAACATCAGTAAGTTCTTCAACATTAGCCATTAGAGAATCGAATGTGGCCAAAACAAAGAAGGAATTAGACAGCATTGAGAGCGCTATTGCTAAATATAAGACTGAACTAGAAGAAATAAATAAAGCTATAGCTTCCCTTAAATAAAATCCGTAGTTATCCAGCAACAAACAAATTATATACTGTATACACAAAAGCCCTCTTAAACGGAGGGCTTTTACTATTATGAGAGAGGGTGACGACGTATGAGAATCCTTGCCTCTTGGTGGAATAAACTTTGGCTTCGCTATCATAATGAATCAAGACATTATCATCTCATGAAAAGAGATATTCATTTGGACAGAATAAGAAAGAATGATTTTTAGAGGGAAAGCCGCTCTCGCCTTAGAATTAAGTAATTCAGGAGGCGATCACATGGAAGTTGATGCTAAACAAAAGGTATTGATTGCAATATACACAGAATATCAAAAGGATATACCTGAAATGGCGAATATCACTTTTAGTAGTTTGGGGTTGGAAAACGATGTATTTAAGGTTGCAGTTGAAAAGCTTGTCAATGAAGGCTTTATAACTGATGCCACTATTACACATGGAGGAAATGGTACTATTCCTTTAATGGTTAACGTTAAATACTGCAAAATGACCAGATTCGGCATAGATTACATAGAGAGCAAGGCTCAATTAGACCAAACGCTTTCTGGAGAACAAAAAGTAAAGGGTCTGCTGGAGAAAACAGGGAAATGGGGATGGGACCAGTTTAAAGATTTCGGGGCTAGAGTAGTGTCGGAAATGCTCAAATAATACGATCACATCGTATGAGATCTGTAGTATTACCACATTATAATCAAAATACAATAAAGACATAAAAAAACCTCTTAGGTTTGGAGAGGTTTTTTTATGTCTTTTATAAAGGTAGACGATATTATGGAAGCAAAACCCGCTGTAGAATAATATAGCCTCTCAGTCTTAGTGAAATAACTATTAGAATGCCTCCAATAATTGAAACAACGGAAGCCATAGACGAGAAAATAAAATCCTGGACTGCCGATGTTCTATTGAACTATCGTTTCCCAATAGTTCAATAGAACATCGTGGTGATCGAGTCAGTTGTTTGGTAAGTTGGCGTAACTTCAATCATCCCAGCTCAAAATCTAACCTTGTTCAACTAACGCATCCGTTTAAAATTCGTGCTTCATCCAATCCGATTATTTTCTGCTGGCATATACTCTTTATATATTTCAAAGTACACCCGGAAAGGAGCCAAAGCATATGGCAAATACCACTAGTCTTATATGGAATAATATTTCCGATCCAGCTGAAATTGTAACGATTTTACTAAGCAATGATGATCTCAGCACTGCCGGTGTTGTCGAAATTGAAGTGTTTCTTACGATTCAGGGTGTTTCAACACCCGTAGCCCATCAGCTTTTTTCAGTGCCTCCATTGATTACTTCTATTCGAACTTTCAATCTTTCTAGTGCTGCCGCATATGAAGTTCAATATAATGTCACGGGCACGACCAGCTTAACAGTAAATATATTCCCAACAGATGTAAATGGCAGTATAATTGGAGCCCAGCGAGTACTGGGCAGCGAGAGCCAGGAAATATCTCAATTAACGCCTGTTCCATAAAATAATGGTTTGGAGGGGACACAGATGCCAAGGACGTCGGGACCCATTCAGAATAATGGGTTGGCAACAACACTCATTTTGGCAATCCGAAATAGCAGTACGGTGCAAATACCTATGGTTCAATTAGAAGTTTTCATAATCACTGGCAACGGGCTGCCGAAAACACCTATTGCTCATGAACTATTTTCAGTGCCTCCGCTTTCTAATATTATTAAGACTTATAGTATTGCCGGAGCCTTGGGTTATGAATTACAAGCAGATACAACCTCAGGCAGCGATTTTACGGCTAACATCTTCACGATGGATGAAAATGGCAATCTAATTGACGCTCAAAGGGTCCTCGGCTCGGAAACGGTACCAACTGCGGCGTTTACTCCAGTTCCCTAATGAATAACAACGCGAGTTGGAGTCGGTGCAATGCTGTGTGCACTGAATAAAATAAGCAATAATATGACAGCCGGTAGTTGCTATTCTGAAGACCTGCCCGTTAGAATTCCTGTAAAACGAATAATTTGCTCTTTCCTTAAAAATCCGCAGCGTTATAGCAATCGAACCAATTTAAGATACAAGTATGAAAGCCTCTGATAACTCAGGGGCTTATTTTGCGTACAAAGAAAGGTGAGATCAGTAATGGATATACTTACAATTCACGGAGTGCGAGGATTTATTGACGGTAACGGTACGGCACAATTGAGTTTAGAGGATGTGGCGCGTGGCCTAGGATTTACTACCGTAGCCACAAGTGGCAACGAAGTTGTTCGCTGGTCAAGGGTACAGGGATATCTGAATGAAATTGGATTTTCCCAACAAGTTGAGAAAGATGGTTTTATACCTGAGAATGTTTTCTATCGTCTTGCAATGAAAGCGAGAAATGAAGCTGCTGAAGTATTTCAGGCTAAGGTGGCAGATGAGATCCTACCTTCCATTAGAAAGACCGGAGGATACGTAGCGAACGAAAATGCATTCATCGAAACATATCTCCCTTTTGCGGATGATCAAACCAGAGCCATGTTCAAACAGACTTTAGCGGTCGTGCGACAACAGAACGAAGTAATCAAGTCTCAGCGTGAAGAAATTGAATATAAAGAGACGGTTATCGTCGGGCTGGTTGATGATATCGACCTTGCCGCCAAACGACAAATTTTGAACAGGGTTGTCCGTAGAGGTGGAAAAAGGTATCAAGAGCGCTGGCGTGAGCTATACAAACAATTCGAGATGAAATATCACATCAATTTGTCTGCTCGGTTGGATCGTTATAACGAGAGTAATAAGCCGAAGCTTAAGAACAAAATTGACTATATCGACAAAGTGATGGAGAAGGTTCCAGAGCTTTATGAAATTGCGGCAAAGCTCTATGAGAATGATGTGAAAGAGCTTGCTCAGGAACTGTATGATTTGAACGTAAGGTAACATACACGTAACCTACAAGAAAGGGAAGATGAATTGTGTCAGACAAAATGATTGAATCTAAACCAAAGGAAATTGTGCGCCTGTTTGAAATCATCAATCAGTTCGGATCGACCTGTAGTTTGGAGTTTCAAGTCGAGGGACAAGCCGATCCGCTGATGGGGATGGTTGATGAAAAAATTGTTCCTGAGCTTTATGAAGGAGATGGGAATGGAGCCGCAATAGTTCTGGAGTTGGGGTCCACTACTTTTTCCTTTGAAATTGAAAAACATAAATTTTCGAAAAATATAACCGAGTCTCAATTCATTATGTGTATTGTAGGTAAAGGATATGCTGTCTGGTTCAATAGCGGCGTTATCCCGGCAGAAGGCGTTTTAATGGCAAATCAATAACGATAAGACACTTTTTAAAAAGGTGTCTTTTTTGCGTCTTGAGGAGGTGATGAAACCCGTGGCAAAAATAAAATCTACATTGGATATACAACTAGATCTAACCAGACCGATTGAGGAATTGACGGAGGTTATTTCTGCTGTCATTGCTTCGCAGCCAGCACGCCGGAAAGAAATACTTATAGGTTTGGATATAGCAGTAGGAAGTGCTTTAGCAGAAATACAGGCCCAAGAAGAAAAAGATCAGAAAACAGATGATGATAGCTCAGGAAAAGTTTCCTGAACAGAGAGACGGGGGAACACGATGGATATTACAGTTATTTTTTCGTTAATTGCTGCGATTAGTGGGATTATTTTAGGTTGGGCCGGGCGCAGCAGGTCAATGCGGCAAGACATCATTCAAGAGGCGGGAGCGGAAGCTTTGCAGCGTGCGGATGTTGATTACATCAAGCGCGGCGTGGACGACATTCGGCTCGAACAGCGGGTGCAGGGCCAAAGGATTGATGCCTTATCCGAACGGGTTACGCGGGTTGAAGAATCAGCGAAACAGGCTCATAAACGACTTGATCGAAAAGAAGAAACGGGAGGAATTTAACAATGGATTGGAATACAGTATGGTCGTTAATCGACCCTAAATTGTTAATCGTTGTAGCTGTTTGTTGGGTTATTGGTATAGGGATCAAGCAAACGCCTAAAGTGCCGGACTGGAGCATTGTATATATCGTCACGGGTGTTGCTGTGATTCTAACGGTCTGGATAGTTGGCTGGGGTCCACAGGCTGTTATCCAGGGCGTGCTGGCGGGGGCATTTGCTGTTTATGGCAACCAACTGGTAAAGCAAACAAAGAAGGGGGCTGACAAGTAATGCGGAAAATATCGAAAGCGGGCCTTGATTTAATCAAGCATTTTGAAGGCTGCCGACTGTACGCCTACAAGCCTGTACCTACTGAGCAATTCTGGACTATCGGATGGGGGCACTATGGTCCAGATGTTGAGCCTAAATCCGTCATCACTCAAGCTCAGGCTGATGCAATGCTAGTTAAGGATATGGCTGAATATGAGTTCTATGTAAACAACCCTGCCTATGTGCCAATAACAGACAGCCTCAATCAAAATCAATTCGATGCACTGGTGAGCTTTTGCTATAACTGCGGAGCTGGAAACTTGAAGTCCTTATGCAAAGGTCGTACAGCTTCCCAGATCGCTCAGAGCATCATGAAATACGATAAGGCTGGGGGTAAGGTGCTGGCAGGCCTGACACGGCGTAGGAATGCAGAGTGGGGCTTGTTCAACAAGCCTGTCGCAGATACTAAGGAGGATGAGACAATGGACAAGGCAAAGGTGCTTGTAAACGGAAAGCCTATTGCAGATGGCTTGCTGATTGGTGGAAAAACATATGTACCGCTACGAGCATTAGGAGAGGCATTAGGAGCTACTGTTGGTTGGGATGGCAAGACTAATACGGCTACAGTAAGCAAGTAAAATAAAAAGTAGGCCCTAGGCATAATGAAGTGAACCCTGTCAAGTAGACAGCTATCAAAAAGCAATAATTAAGCAGCCTGAGTCCTGTATTCATAAGGAGTCAGGTTGTTTAGTTTCTCTTGAAAGCGTTCATGGTTGTAGAAATGGATATACTTTTGAACAGCATGCTCCACCTGTTGAGCTGAATGGAAGGCGTGGAGATAGAAACACTCGGTTTTAAAATGACTGAAGAAGTTTTCTATACATGCATTGTCCCAGCAGTTCCCTTTTCGGGACATGCTGGCCTGTATTCCGTATCGCTTGAGCAGGTTGGTATATTGGCGAGAGGTATATTGAAATCCTTGGTCGCTATGCAGTAGAACACCTCGCGCATCCTGTCGCTTCCTTGCCTTTTTCACTGTATCCAACACCAGGCTCAAATCGTTTCTGCGGCTGATCTGGTAGGCAACAATTTCGTTGTTAAAAAGATCCTGAATCGCGGAAAGGTAGAGCCTCTGTCCATTGAATATGAGGTAAGTGATGTCTGTTACCCACTTTTGATTCAACTGGTCGGCCTTAAATTCCCGGTTTAGATGATTGCCAGAAATGACATAGGCTTCTTTCTTGCCGTAGTAAGGTCTCTTCCTACGAATGATCGCCTTGATTCCTAGTTCACCCATAAGTCTCCGTACACGCTTATGATTTATATGTATGCCATAGATTCGATTCAACCAAACCTTCACCCTGCGGTAGCCGTATATTCCTTTCAATTTCTCGTAACAAGCCATGATTTTTAGCTTCATGGTTTCATCTTCCCGCTGTTTTTGTGAAACGAACATCTTTCGCTTTATCCATTTATAAAAGCCGCTTTTGGATACTCCGGCCAGTTCACATAGTAGTACGATGCTATGTCCCTTACTAAGCAATTCTTGGATCACCGCAAACTTTTTACTCTTGGGTACAGCCTCCATTCCTCCTTTCACATCTGCAAGAGCTTTTTTAGCATTTCATTTTCTGCTTCAAGGCGTTTCAGCTTGACCTCCGGATCTTCGGGGCGTGTTCGAGGTCTGCCGATGCCAGGCCCTTTTGCTTTGCCTCGTTTTTCCTCTAGACCTTTCATTCCCTCGGCTTTGAAGTGTCTCACCCATCGGCGAACCAGCGAAGCGTCAATCTCCATTTCTCGTGCCACGTTTTTATATCCGATTCCCTTGTTGAGGTACAGATCCACTGTCTTTTTCTTGAAGCTCACATCGTAAGTTTTTCTTATTACTCCCATAGAAAAATCCCCTCCATAATAGACAGATTAGTCGGCTTGCTCTTTTCTGTCTACTATGAGGGGATCATATCATAATCGCTTGGGGCCTGCTTTTTATTACACAAAGTATAATCTGTAAATAGTTACCGCTAGACCGAGAATAGTCAGACCTGATGTGATATAGAATTTTTTGTTTGTTACTAGCTCTTGGAGCTTACTATTTATTGTTGAAACATCTTTATTTACCTCAGCGATCTGAACAGTCATTTCGGCAAGTGGTTTTTTGATATCGTCCAGACTTTTTTTGATTTCGCTGAGAGTAGCATTTACTGTCTCAAAACTTAATTTAACTGTATTTTCAAGAACGGCAACGTCTGTTTTAATATCCCCAACAGTTTTTTCAATAGATGATGTTTTTTGTTTTAACTCAACAATTGATTCTTGCATATTTCCGTCCTCCTTTGTAGAGGAAATTTGATTGCTTGATAAAATCTCTTTTATAGCCATTTTTATTGCTTCACTATCCTGGGCTAGATCCCCTACATCCATTTTAACACGTTTGATCGTGTCGTCGATATATAGTTGGTATTGTTGCATAGTTATAGCAATAGCTTGAACCTCACTAAAGGGAAGGCCGTATATTTTATTTGCATTTCCCATTTTATTCACCGTCAGATTGACTTATATAATTATCGTAGAGTATCTGCAAGGACTCGATAATGTTTGGCAAATTTTCTGGAGCTATTGACAACGCGGCATGAATATAATTTATTGCATCTCCATCCTCAAGGGTCATATCAGAAGTGGAGCCATCCACGATAGTAAATTCCTGAAGTATAGGTGATACTTCTTCAAGAAGGTGAATTACGAACATGTTTCTACTATATGATGTTAGAACACCTGTAGTATGAAATCTTTTTAAATCTTTATCCTTAACAAACTTCACCTTAAATTCCTTACCCATCAACAGCACTCCCATATGTAAGATAATAGTCCCATTGTAAATCAAAAGTCTCTATTTGGCTATATCTTCCACTATAATATAGTAAATTTTGAATGGCGTTTAACAACCGCGATTGTAAAAGTATTTACAGAATCACCCATACCAATTATACTGATAACAACACATACGGAAGCACCGTTGTGCAATCCGAAAGCATCGGTGACACCCTACTAGCTAAGCTGGTGGGGTGTTTTTGTGATTTGCCGTGTAGCCCTGTCAATTTCTTTAAGGACACATACTATATACCGTAACTTAAAAAAGGAGGAGTTCATGTGAGTGAATGTGGACATGAGCATAAGGCAAAACATTTTTGTCCTTTCACATCGACGGGTGCAATTTTGGTGCTCTTTATCCTGTTGGTCATAATTACTAAAGCGTGTTGGATTTAATTTTGTGAAAAGAATTGTTGGATAATACTACTTCACTTGACTTGACTCATTTTTTTAAGAATGGTAAAAAGTAGAGCCCAACAAGCGTATTTGGGAATAGCCTATACGCTTGTTGGGTTTTGTCGACAGGGGAATATTATATTGAAGGATTTCTCATATCATTCATCGAATGAATGACTGAGGTGATCAGCATGAACCATACATTTAAAGTGTTAAAGTCGGATATGGAACTATTTGCAGCTGCATTAAGCCAGGTAAGAGTATATGTTGTACAGCCGTTGGGAGAGGATTTGATAGACATTGTGGATTACGGTGGAGTAGTGGAGAAGATTACACCAGAGTCGATTAAGATTAACGGATCTTATTTCTTCCGTAATCAGTTTGAATTTAGAGTAGATGTGAAAAAGGACTCCGCTGGTATGTAACCAGTATGGAGTCTTTTTATTAGAACTAATAAATTGCAGATGTTTTTATATAATATTTTAACAATCAGAGATCAGAAAATTCGACATATATATATATAATATTACAGTATTAGGTATATTGAACCGTTGTAAAATGAGTAATTATTCTTATTTAATTGTAGCATATTTTGATTATAATGAGCGTATATCCATAATATTGAATTTTGTGGGTGTGAAAATAAAGAATAAGAATAGGAGATAACACGTGAAAAAGAAATTAAAAAGTTTATCTTTGTTAGGTGTAATAACTTTATTGTCATTAGGTTCTAGTTCAGTTTATGCAGAAAGTGTTACTGAAGCAACGTATGAGAAAGCGATCGACCCTTCAGGAATAGTAATTTTTGCGGAGGCTAAATATCCCGGGCCAGGGACTTATTATGAGCCCTATCAGACAACGAGAGAAAAATCTACAGACTTTTCTATGGAAGTATCTAATACTGGAGGGGGAACAACTTCGGTAACGAGAACGGTAAGTATACGCAAGTTTGCAAATGTCACCATTGGTGGTGAGACTGAGCTAAAGATTATGGCCCAAAAAGTTAAAGCATCTCTTGATGTAAATGCAGGAGTTGATTCTACTAAATCAGTTAGTATTACATGGTCTATTCCAGCGAAAAGTGTTTATACTATTAAAGCTGGGAGTGTAGTGGTAAAAACAAGTGGCTATATCGAAAGAGCTAATAGTTCTGGTGTGGTAGTTAGCAGCACTTATAACTCTGGAAATTGGACTACTTCCGAGTTTTCCGATAGTATATTTGTAAGAAAATTGTAATAATTTTATAGGAAACCAATATCCAAACTGGTTTCCTTTTTTTATACTTCAAGGGGGTGACAGAGATCATTTTAAGAAAAACTAGTTTATGGATTTTAGTATTTGTAATTATAACTCTGGTTGCCTGTAGCAGTAATAATAAAGAGATGGATACAGCTAATAATAAACTTAATCCTAGCAATAATGTAAACAACGGGACAAATAAGAGCAAAAGTGAAGAAAGAAATAAAGATCAGAACAATGAAAAGAGTGAGCCTTTTTTAACGGGGACTCATTTTGAAGACCCTAACGCCTTTCTTGTCTATGATTTTAAAATGTCTCACGATTCCTCTGATAACTCAGTCTCCTTTCGTGTGACTTATAAATTTGGAGACAAGCCTAGAAAATATATATTGGAGGGTAAACATCCATATTATTTTTATATAAGTGTTCCAGAAAGTTTAGCTAAATATTATACTTTGCCTGAAACTATACCAGTGAAGGGTGAAGAATTAATTTCAGATGACGATAGTCTGAAATATCAAGTTGATATCAAAGCCTCGCTAAAAAAGGGGTTACCAAAAGATGTTATTAATTCTATGATTAATAAACCACAAGGATATTCCATAACTGTATTTGAAAATCCGGATTACCCGGCTAAACGTATAGTAGGTGTTTATGAGTTTGTGAGCACACTCCCTCCTAATACCTAAATTTAATCTCAGATAGGACTTATATTAGTTTGTAATAATAACTGGTATGAGTCTTTTTAATTTGCGACAATACGCCCGATACTTTGACATATATTTCAGTATAGTATTTAGAAGATTTAACATATTTCGGAGGTGTCATATGGTAAAAGGAATCGCAAGAGGATTAATCGTATTCTTACTGGCGGCTATCTTTTCCGTTCAAGGCGTTTATGCTGAACCGACAGCAATCAGTCAACAAGCAACTGGGTATACATTGGAGTTCCCAAGTTCACGTTACCCTGAAACCGGGGCGCATATTAGAGATGCAATAGCAGCCGGACATTCCGCCGTTTGCACGATTGACAGAGATGGAGCCGAAGAAAACAGAAAGGAGTCACTTAAGGGCTATCCAACTAAAAAAGGATATGACCGTGATGAATGGCCGATGGCAATGTGTGCTGAAGGTGGCGCAGGTGCTGATATCAGATACATAACCCCTAGTGATAATAGGGGAGCAGGATCATGGGTAAGTCATCAGTTAGATAAGTATGCTGATGGAATAAAGATAAGATTTATAGTGAAATAAAGAAGAGAGACTCTAACGGTTAGCGGCCAATAGAGTCTTTTTTATACCCATTAAAAAATAATTATGCAAATATTTAGATTATATTTATAGATTAGCAAGTTTATGTTTAGACAAAATTTTTAGTGACGTATACCCTTAATAGTATAAAAGTACTTAGGAGGAAATTTAATGAATCAAATGTCTAAGAAAATAAAACTATTGTTTGGAGCACTGGTATTTGTTTTTTTTGCTCTTACTTCAACTACTATATATGCTGCTTCTGTTGGTGGAAGCTTAACTTCACCAGAAAATGGATGGAAGAGATATGATGATAGTTCCCCGAAAATTAAATATGAAGGTATTTGGCTTGATGAAAGTAATACAGCATTTTTAAATGGAAAATCCAAGTATTCTAAATTTAACAATACAGATTCGAAGTTGGTATTTAAGTTTAAAGGAACAAAATTAAGAATAATAGGACCTACGAATGTCAATAAGCCAACTGAAATTCCAATTACTATCGATAATGTTACTGAGACATTTAGTGGATATAGTAGTAATTTAGTATATGGTCAAATTCTTCTTTATGAAAAGACAGGTTTATCAGATACAGTTCATACTGTCACAATAGAAACTCCGCCAATCGTAGCTAAAATCCAAAATGGTGATATTCAGTTTGACGCAATAGACATTGATGAAAATGGCCAACTAATAGATATGAATGTTCCAATTAATCTTAAAGCAACGCCTGGAGACAGTCAGGTTACTCTGAAATGGGATCAAACTAAAGACGCTGAAAGCTATACAGTCAAATACGGAACAGAATCGGGCAAATACACTGAAAGCGCAACAGCTACAAAAGATGCATATGGAAATTTTATCATTCCAGGTCTGACCAACGGAACGAAATACTACTTTGTTGTGAGTGCTAAGGCGAATGGCGTTGATTCTGAATACTCCAATGAAGCATCTGCCACTCCACAAGGAGGAGGCGGTCAACCTGATCCAGAGCCAACTACTGGAGATCGTGCAATATTGGTGGTCACTATGACAACAGGATTGGAGAAGGAATTTGATTTGAGTATGAAAGAGGTCAATGACTTTATTGCCTGGTATGAAGGCAAACAGGCTGGTTCTGGATCAGCTTCATACGCAATCAATAAGCACGATAACAATAAAGGCCCATTCAGCAGCCGTAAGGACTATATGTTATATGATCGTATCCTAACGTTTGAAGTAAGTGAATACTCTAAATAAATTAAAAGCTCTGCTAACCTTAATTGGTCGGCAGAGCTTTTAACGTTTCTAACAGAGGCCCGTGTTAGGCTGGATTATATTTCGTTTTAGCTTCTTCATATAATTTGCCGAGTTACGAAACTCAATTGTCGTCCTTTACCACGTTGAAAATATGTTTACTATTTAATATTTTTCGTATATATTAATATTTGGAAATTATCTTTTCACAAATATTTCCTACAAAACTAGATTAAATTAACAGAGGAGATTATTTCAATGAGCATTTCATTAAAAATAGAACGCAAATCCGGTGGTGAACCAATCGAGTTTGTAAAAGGTGAAATCATTGGCTTTACTTATAAGAATAATAGTTCCATAAAGCTTTCAGCTAAGTCTCCAAACTTGAATCATTCGCTACATATTCGAAGCAAAATTCCGCTTCATTCGCTTCCTTCAGTTGTAGACAATGCGGATAATTCCAACATGCTGTATACATGGGCAAACACAGAATATGAACCTGATACTGAGGATTACTATCGCAAATGTAATATCCAAATCGTTAGAAATGAAAACACAATCCGAGATATTACGTTTACACACGCTTATGTAGATAAGTATCAAGAACAGATTGATACCAGCAAAGAGATCCTTGAGTTTGAACTTGTTTTAAAACAAAAAGAAGATCAATTGGGAAAAATTCAATACAGTCCTCAGGTAGAACCTAAGGAAACAAGAGAAAAGGATCAGTCTGATGTCTCGCAAAAAGTGCTGGAAGGCGCATATAGTAAGAATATGTTAGTGTATGCAGGAAATAATACTTTTCCGTTTGAAAATCCGATGGTAGAACTAGAAAAGACTTGGGTGCGAGGCGTAGAGAAGGTAAAAGATTCGACAGACACTGTAATACATTATCCTGATCGTAAAGCATTTACATTAGTAGCTGTTCCTATAGCTCGAAAGAAGTACGGGGACATCACAGCCAATTTACTTAAACATTCACTTGAGTACAAACCAGGAAATTTAAACTTTAACGAATGGTCATATGAGGCGCAGCAAGTTAAAAAATCTAAAGAGCACATCGCAATAGTTAATGATGAAGTCAAAAAAGCTAATGCTAAAAAAGTTAAAAGTTTTTCTTATAATGGATCTGAGCAATTAGAAAGTGATAGAGATTTATATAATGCTTTTCACAAAATGAAGTACAAAATAGATGGAACATATGTAAACGGGCAATGGAAAATTACTACAACGTATTCTGATGTCTATAATTTTGAGTATAATTTTAAGCAAATGTTTACTGGGAACAACAAACTTGGTTGGGCTGCAGCAAACCTAACAAATTTAATGGAATCATGGGGAACACTAAATGAGTATACGTCTTATGTAACAGTAACTGATACAAGAAAAGCTTGGAAGTGAGGTGTGAAATGCAGATGAAGCGTAGATATATCTTTATTTTGATCTTGATCTCTCTACTAGTTATAACTACTACTCTAATTTTCCTGGTGAATTCCGGGGATAATACGAAGTATAAATACCCATCAGGCAAAGATACCGTAGAATATTTTGGTGACGGGACTTTTCAAATTTTGAGAGGGGGGCCGCAAGACCCTTTAATACTTTATAATCATCTTGCTGATCCACTAGAAAAAGCTGTTGATAATATTGTGTCATATAAGATAAAAAAAAATATCGTCTATGTGGTTGGGGAAAATGGCTTCATTAAATTAGATTCAAGTACCAACACGTACGAGCAAAAGAAACGGATTACCGACTTTACTTCCAAAGATAGAGAGATATTTAATAAATTAATGGAAAAATAGAAGGCAAGTCTCCGGACCTACCTAGGGCTTGTTTGTGGTATAATCTGGATTGTGCGACAAAACGGCTATAAAGGGCGGTCGGCTAATCTCCCGGAAGGGAGGTGATGCCATGGAAGTTAAAGACGCGCTAATGTTGATGATTCAATTCGCAACGTTGGTGATCCTGATACTTTCTTTCCATAAAAGGAAATAGACCGCCCTGGTGAGGAACCGGTCTATTTTCTGGATCAAACCTCAATTGCTGACCGCTCTTATAGCGGTAAGTCGTACAGGGGACGGTGGCTGCCGTTCCCTTTTTCTATTCTTATGTTATCATATTCATTTTATTCAGGCAATGGAATTACCTTTGTTGACAATAGTCATAATGGTTATAGAAATATTAAAACCCCGGATTGCTCCGGGGCTGTTTTATTCGAGACCAAATTGTGCTTTTGCTTGTAGTTTGTTGCCTTGGAATGTGAAAACGGCATTTGCACCAGGTCCGACTTCACCTTTATACGAATACATTACAGTATAAAATTCGTCTCCTTTTTCACCAACCTCTGAAAGAGCCTCACCGGGACCACCGATAATTTTCGCAACTTCCTCATAAGTCATTCCATTTTTAATCTTGTTATATTTAGCTTTGGTAATGGTTCCGAGGTTTGGCGATTCTGCTACTGTCCGACCCTCTATTTTTCCGTTATATAGTTTCCAATTGGCTTCTCCCTTAACACCACGGGAACCAAGTTCACCCTTAAAGGTAACTATATCCCCCGGATTAAGACCATTCAATTCTGAACGATCTGAAACTTTTACAACAATAACATCCCCGAGTTTTTTCTTTTCAGCGCTAATATCTGACCATAGTTCACCGTTGTAATCTGCTGGTTTACCATAGACATAGAGGCTGCTAGATCCAGCTTCAATAACAACACCTGACCATGAAACAACTTGATTTCTTACACTGTCGAATGTTTCCCCTTGCTTGGATACTGGCAATGCAAAGAGTGCAGATGAAAACTTATCAAAAGGAAGCGATGTGTCAATCAATGGTTTTTTAGCGTCAGTCTGTTCTTTTTGTACTGATTCAGTAGTAACTTCTTTCTCTTTAACAGGCGTAGTAGCTACTGATTTTGAATTAGTTTCGGTTGGTTTCTGAGTGTCAGCGACTGATATTCCAATAATAAATACTAAGAGAGCAGCTAAACCAAAGAGAAACATTTTTTTAGCCTTGCCGTTCTTTCTTATTAAAGCTATAGCCCACAAAACAAAAAACACAAAAAAAGCCAGCAAAGCAATCACAGCAATTGCAGTCATTACATAACCCCTATCTATTGGTAATATTATAGTAAAATTAGTATATATGACCTAGGAATAATTTTCTAGCACAAAAGTCTTAGAAGTAGAAAACAAAAGCCCTTGTAAGGAACAAATGTTCGGGATATAATTTGAACATATTACATCAGGAGGCTACATACATGTCGAAAAAATTAGAAGGTAACGGCTTATGGGAAAGCAGCCGGATTATCATACCAGAACACAAGGAAGCATACTTAAAACTCATGCAAGACCGCCAGCGGAGAGGCAAGCCGGAACTTGACGATCAGGAAGTCCGGTTGATCGAGCAAGCGCTTATAGAGTCCTACAACACACGTCAACCTATATCGATAGTGGTTTTTAGCCCGTTTGATGACGAAGAACTCACAGGTGTAATCACGTCTATAAATACTGCTCGCAGGGAAGTAAAACTGTTTCGTGGCGAGGATGATTTTAGTTGGATCAAGTTGGAGGATATCATTTCAGCAAGTATCTAGTAGATAAATCTAGAGAATAGCAAAATATTCGTGCGATTATTGTAATAAAAGTGTATATATTGGAAAATGTACATGGTATATTTATCCTAGAACTAAATACCTAGGGGGATATCATGAGAAGTAATGGAAAGGGAAAGATCATAGGAATTATCTTTGCAGTAATTATAGCTGTTGCGGTTATTAAGTATTTAGGATTGCTTATTATCGCAGGAGGGCTTGGCTACTGGGGTTATAAAAAATATCAGAATGCTAAGAGAGCAAATCAAAAAAGCAAACTAGCTATAGTTTTATTTTCACTTGCCGGAATTTTCTTTCTAGCGTTCATCGGCAATCTGTCTATTGTTAAGCAGCAGGAATTAGCGAATAAAGTACCAGCTGTTCCAGCTAAAGTAGAACAAACTTCTGCGGTGCCTACTACAACTAAATCTGAGCAAACTTCAAACATTGTTTCTACCTCAGCATCTAACGAAAAGGCGGATTCTGAACAACCAAAACGTATTTCTATAACTTTAATAGCGGGAACGGATGGAGATACATTTAAAGCATCAGTTCAAGGGAAAGAGGAAAAGATTCGACTACTCCTAGTAGATACGCCAGAAAGCGTAAAACAGGGTACACCAGTCCAACCGTTCGCAAAAGAAGCTTCGGCTTTTACGCTGAAGCAATTAAAGCAGGGTAATCTTTCCCTAGAGCTTGATGTTTCAGAACGAGATAAGTATGGTCGTCTACTTGGTTATGTATGGGTTGGAGATAAGATGTTGAATGAAATGTTAATCGAGAAAGGTTATGCTCGGGTGGCCTACATAAATCCTCCAAACGTTAAATATGTCGATCAATTCAAGGAGATTCAAGCTACTGCTCAAAAGAGTGGAACAGGCATCTGGAGTATTGAAAACTATGCGCAAGAAGATGGATTCAATCAGAAGGCAGCTCAAGAGGTAACAGCCAAGGCTGAATCACCAAAAAGTGACTCTAGCGAGAAAGAGTCTAAGCCTAAAGTTGCTACTCCTAAAAAAGAAGTTGTTCAAGATTATTCAGAACCAAAAGAGTCATCAAGCGATGTGTACTATAAAAACTGCTCTGCGGTTCGTGCTGCTGGCGCCGATCCAATCTATGAAGGAGAACCAGGTTACAGTAGAAAGCTGGATCGTGATGGTGATGGTATAGCTTGCGAAAGATAAAAGAGGGTGAAATATGATGGATTTGTTAAAATTCGTACCTAATTCAAGACTTCTTCTTTGTATTGTCGCTATTTTTATTATAATAATTAGAGCAGTAGATTTTTTTAAGTCAACAGATTTGCAGAAGTATTTTGAAGTCAGCAGATTAAGGACTACAAGATGGATTATTAGTGAGGCTTTAATATTTATTTTCAGTACGTTGTTTATTGCTATGGTATTTGATGCAAATAGATATAGCTTATTATGGGAATACATTGCTGTTATACTTCTTTATATATACACTAGTTGTGTATATGATGTTTCAATACCTAAAATCGAAATTAAATTATTTAATCTTTTTAGACCTATCTTTAAAAGCCAGAAGAATTTCAAAATAACATTGTCGCTTGTACAGATATTTTTGGTGGGATTACTATATGCCCAATTAATCGCAACATCTTCAATTTTTATTACTGAATATTATGGTTTAAAAGAGAACAGTATTTTTTTAATTCATGCCAAATTTTACGACGAATCTCCTAATTCGGCTTATGCAATTATCATCTTGTATGCTGCTCTATATATTCTTGCACGCGTGTATACAGCATATCCAATAAAAATTTTACAGATATACAGCAAGCCAAAGAATAAGTTTAATATTAAGATTACTGGTATACCTACATTAATGGAGGAAATGTACCTAGATAGCTCTCTCAATAGTAAGTTCTTAGTGTTTGAAAAAGAAAAAAATTCGAAAGTCATTATTAATGTAGATAAAATAGATTATATAGAAACTTCTAAAAATTCAAAACTTCTTTAGCAATTTAGTGAATCAAAATAAAGGTACTTACCAACTTAAATGGTATGTGCCTTTATTTTCTGTATATTTGAGTAGTTACCCGATATATAGACCACATGAAGGATGCGCGAAAACCTCTGGGCGAAAGTGTGTTAGCTAAATTTATAACTCGCGTTGGCTTGTCAAGTCGTTAACATATAATAAATTAGTCTTGAATAGTCGTTACGATTCCGTTCTCGAAATAGATGTATTTGTAATTATCATAGACCCATTGTTCACTTATGCCATAATATGCAGTTGTGGTTTTGTTTACATGTTTTGGCAGTCCCCATTTCGAATATATCACTTCCTGTTCCGTCATGCCGATTTGAGGATCAGACTTTTCAGCTGGAATAGCATCATAGTCTCCGATCTTAACATATGAGTCAGAACCAAGGTTTTCATCTTTTGAAACCAATTTATCGTTTTTTAAAGAGTATACTGTTCCGTTATCAGCATGAAGTTCATTGCCAGCGAGTGACACTGACCAGGTAGAACTGCTTTCATCTTGTGATCCTGGAAAGTATACCTTAATCATTTCTCCATTTTTGAAAGTCAGCTTTTCATAGCCAGACTGATTTTTCCAAATGCCTTCAAATCTATTTAGCAAAGAGATTTTAGCTAAATACTCCTTCGATCCAGGAAAATCTTTACTGACGGAAAATAAGTTTTCGGCCTCATGGTAGTTATGGTTGTTAAATTGTTTTAATCCTTCCCAGTAGTTCGCTTCCTGAAATAAATGAGAGGAATCTTTGTAGTCTTGAATTTGTTCAAATATTTCAATTGCTGAAGCATAGTTACCCTGCGAAGCATTTTGCTTTGCTAATAAGTATTTAGACTCTGTTTTTAGCTCGACACTATCTTTGTAGTTAGCTAAATTTATAAACAATTCAGCTGCTGTTTCGTATTTTTTATTATTTAATAGGTATTTTGCTTTGAGATACTCGGCTTCGTCAATCATTTCATTAGAATCCTTGAATTTATCCAAGTGGGTAAAAGCTTGAATCGCTTTATCAAATTCTCCATTACTCATTGATGACTTAGCCTGATAGTATTGGATGTAGGGATTGATAAATAAAGGTACTACGATCAGAAGCATCAAAAGAAAGGTTATAATAAGGAATGGAGCAATCTTAATGAAAATCTTCTTTCTATAACTATTTTTCTTGGAGGTAGGATCATCGTTCTTATTTCCAGACTGATTTTTCTGCGGTAAAATATTCACGCTCACTTCCTTGCCGCAATGATTGCAGAAGGTACTTCCCAAAGGTATTTCTTTTTTACACTTATCACAATCCATTTCGTTTATTCCTACCTTCCTCAAATCAGAAATCTATTCACATTACTTTTCAACTTACTTATACAAAGGATAGTTTATCAAAGGTAGGAATATTTTTCTATAACCGTGTGCAGCAAACGATACTGGCAGAGAGGCAGGACAACACATACGGCAGCGTTTAGTAGAAGGCAAAAAGAGCAGTAAGGAATTAATCCTTCTGCTCTTTTTATTGGGGACAAATTGGGGACAGACTGTAGTATTTTGTGTAGAATACAGTCCAAATGAGAACATATACGAACACACAAAAGCCTTGTGAATGCTGGATTTTGGAACTGTATGCCACTACAGTATATTAAAAACTCATGTCTTAAAATCCTGCGGTAGGTGACTACCGCACCGGTTCGATCCCGGTCCTCGGCATTCTTGAATTATAACGGCCACATCAAAGTTAAATGAATGAAAATAATGCGAGGTTCTGTGTACCTGCGGAATACTCCGTAACAGGTACACAGAACCAACAAAAGCGTCTCACCGTTAATATGCGGAGAGGCGTTTTTTATTTTGGTAAAATTAAGCGATCTTGTAACAGAGAGTTGGAGCCTTTCTATTGCATAAATTGTTATAATCATAGGACAACGAAATTAGGCCTTTATAATTAAATGGTAAGTAATTCCAAAAAAATGAAGGGGCCCAAAACCTTAAATCAGAATGTTGTTGTTTTTAATTAACCATTGGGAAGGTGGTTCGGTGAATGAATCTGACTTTTCATATGGAACAGTTAAGAGTCTGTTTTATGAATTTCATCAATTATGTATATTTTGTAATGGATGAGAAAACAAGAGACATAGCTATTGTTGACCCATCATGGGATTTATTAAAGGTAGAGTCCTATCTTCAACAATTGAATGGCAATCTCAAAGCGATACTATTAACTCACTCACATTGGGATCATATTAATTTGGTAAATCCACTCCTGGAAAAATATAACCCGCAGGTATTCATGTCAACAAACGAAATCGATTTTTATCATTTTAGATGTAGAAATTTACATTCAATTAAAGACAAGGATTCAATCCAAGTCGGTGAAACAGAAATTAAAAGTCTTTTGACTCCCGGACATACCGCGGGAAGTGTATGCTATCTTTTATCAGATCGCTTATTTACTGGGGATACAATATTCATTGAAGGTTGTGGCTTTTGTGACCCAAATGGAGGAAATCCAATAGAATTATATAATAGTGTTCAAAAAATAAAGCGAGAAATTGATGACTCTATTCAAATTTATCCTGCTCATTCATTTGGTAAAGCGCCTGGTTTTACACTCAATCACCTTATGGATGAAAATATTTATTTTCAATTTACAAGTAAGGAATCTTTTATTAAATTTAGAATGCGTCCGAACCAAAAGGGCCTGTTCGATTTCAAATGAGTCTGTATTGTGGCTCAGTTCTAATGGTGAGAGAAAATATTGAATATAAAAAAATAGTACATAACGATCTATCGCTTGTTTGTGCCCCAGATGCTCAAGTTAACTAGAGTAAAACACTCTGATCAGTTCTTTTATAAGCCGCCAGAAACGTTGAAGCTGTATTCGAAAGATAATAATGACTTCAAATTGAGCATTTTCAGAAAGGTTTGCGAATCTAATGCTGAACTTGTCCGTTTCCAATCAACTGTGAATTGACAGGGTTTGAGTAGAGGATTATAATGGAAAAACATTATTCCAATTATATGATTATATGAAAAATAAAGGAACTTTTCTGTGGTTAATCGCTGGCGGGTCACGTTAACCATCAAAGAGGGATATATTGTGAGAGATTGTAGCTTATCAAGTAGGATAAGTGAAAGGGCGAAGCTATGTATATGGGCAGTAGACATTATAGGAGATGATTTGGCAGTACGTTTTTATAGGAGATGAGTTAAGTGAGCTGGTACGTGTTTTTTGTGCGAACGGGTAGGGAAGAACAGGTCAAGCAGCTTATTAATGAGTGGTTGGATTCTGAAGTCTACAAACCCTTTATACCGCTCCAAGAGAGACTCTTTAAAGTAGCAGGAATAGTAAAGAAAGAATGGGCTCCTTTGTTCCCAAGCTATGTATTTATTGAGTCGAATTTACCTGACTTGCAGTTCGTAACCAGTACAAATTCAATGATTTGCACTTCTAGTGATATCATTCGTTTATTGAGATACTCGAAGGTTGAAGCTTCAATGAGAGATTCGGAGAAACAAATGTTAGAAAGTCTATGCAATGATAGCTATTGTATAGAATCGTCAACAGGAATTATTGAAGGAGACAATATACGTATCCTAGATGGCCCACTTAAAGGAAGGGGGAGTATAGTTAAGAAAATAGATAGACATAAACGACAAGCGGTCATTCAGTTGGAATTTATGGGTGATATTAGGTTAGTGAGAGTAGCTTTGGAAATTATAAGTAAGGTTTAAAGTGGAGAACTCGTGACGAGTTCATACTCCATGAGGAAGCTTTCAGAACCCTTAAGGGATTTGAAGGCCTTTTTTGATTTGGACTGCTAAGTTAGTAGTTTACTAGGGGGGGGATATGCGTAGCCTCGTATGCAGAACAACTAATATTGAAGCGGGAAGATGTCGTGATGAAGGCGGCCGTCAGTTTTGTCCATGCAGATTATAATGCAGACGCTCCCCTTGATCGGGAAGTTTTTCATTCGGATGAGTGTAGTTACTTCGAGAGTTTGGTATTCCATCGGCGGAAATCCAACTTTGTGCTTGGCAGGCTAAGTGCCAAACAAGCAGTTTCGGTGCTGTTAAGCGAGCCAGACCTGCGCAACGTAAGTGTGGAGTCAGGTGTCTTCGGCCAGCCCATGCTTCGAATCAATGGTGTCCACAGCTATCAGGTGAGCATTGCCCACTGCGACTATATCGGAGCGGCTGTTGTTTTTCCCGAAGCACATCCCATGGGTATTGATATTGAGAGGATTGATTCAAAGCGAAATAAGACAATTGAAAGCCAACTGACGGCGGAAGAAAAGGGAAGAATCTCTGTCGTGCGGGGAATAGAGGAGTACTCAGCTTTATTGACGGTTTTTTGGACAGTGAAGGAGGCCCTGTCCAAAATATTGCGCACAGGTTTTACAACATCGCTGCATGTACTTGAAATGAATGAGACCAGATTTGTGGATGAATGCTTCCAAAGTACATTTTCACATTTTCCACAATATGCTGCCCAGTCTTACCGGTTAGGTGACTATATCTGCACGATTGTAGCACCGAGGAAGACGGAATGGAGTATGAATACTTCTCGGCTTTATGAGAAATTCAATGCAAGTTTTCATCGAAATCCGTTTGTAGGTCATGTTTACTGAATACCAGGTTTGTTGAGTTTTAAATCATTTATTTTTTAGGAGGATACCCATGCATAAGGAAGAAGTATTCGATATCGTTAAACGTTGTATTCGTGAAGTGCTTCCCGAATTACAAGATCACACGTTCGAGTATGGCGATCGATTGGTGGATTTGGGTGCAGATTCAGTAGATCGGGCTGAAATTGTAAACAAGACGATGGAAACATTATCTCTTAATATTCCGCGCGTTGAATTGTCTGGCGTGAAAAATATAGGGGAATTGACAGATGCACTTTATGCAAAATTATGAAAAACCTGAGTTAGTCGTTACGGGGATTGGCGTGACTTCGGCGATTGGGCAGGGGAAGGCTGCTTTTGCCTCGGCGTTGTTCAAAGGGCAGCATGCATTTGGCGTCATGCAACGCCCTGGCAGAAGAGGTGAAGCTTCATTTATAGGTGCGGAGCTGCCACCCTTGTCTTATCCGAAGGCATTATCCAAACGAATGTTACGTACAGCATCCTTTTCGGGGCAGGCGGCCATGGTAACCCTTCAAGAAGCCTGGGATGATTCCCAATTGGATAACGTTGATCCTAGCCGTATTGGACTGGTGGTTGGAGGCTCCAATTTTCAGCAACGGGAGCTATTTCAGACCTATGAGACCTACCGGGAAAAAAAGTGCTTTGTACCGCCAACCTATGGGGTTTCTTTTATGGATACTGATTTGTGCGGACTATGTACCGAACAGTTCGGCATTCAGGGGTTAGCTTATACCGTCGGTGGTGCATCCGCGAGTGGACAAGTCGCAATCATTCAAGCAATTGAGGCCATTCAAGCAGATCGTGTTGATGTTTGCATTGCAATGGGGGCATTGATGGATATTTCGTATATGGAATGCCAGGCATTGCGATCCTTGGGAGCGATGGGAAGCGACCGATATGCCGATGAACCTGCAATGGCGTGTCGACCATTTGATCAGTCGCGGGACGGGTTCATCTATGGGGAATCTTGCGGGGTTGTAGTCATAGAACGGGCCGATTCTGCCGTGAGGCGTCGGGAGAAACCTTATGCCAAACTGGCAGGATGGGATATGGGAATGGATCGAAACCGGAATCCCAATCCCTCCTGCGAAGGCGAAGCCCGAGTGATTAGAAGAGCTTTGGAGAAAGCAAAGCTGCTACCGGAAGAGATTGATTATATTAATCCCCATGGGACAGGCTCGGTCGTTGGAGACGAGATAGAAATAAAGGCATTACAGGATTGTAAATTGTCACATGCCTATATCAATGCAACTAAATCCATTATCGGTCACGGCTTGAGCGCGGCAGGAACGGTTGAAATTATTGCTACTCTTTTACAAATGTCGGAGTCGAGACTTCACCCTACCCTTAATTTGGAGGAGCCTATCCAATTGGACTGCAATTGGGTGAAGAATGAGTCCGTACCAGCAATTATTCACAATACTATGAATCTGAGCATGGGGTTTGGTGGAATCAATACTGCCATTTGTATGCAAAAATGTGAGTCGCGTATTTGAGAGAGGGGGACGATTATGGTTGTCGTGGGAATTGAGGCAATGAACGTTTTTGGTGGCTCTGCCTATCTGGATGTTATGCAATTAGCCCAACACAGGCAATTGGATCCTGCAAGGTTCGAAAATTTATTAATGAAAGAAAAGGCGGTTGCCCTACCTTATGAAGATCCGGTTACCTTTGGAGTAAATGCGGCAAAACCGCTGGTGGACGCTCTTTCAGAAGCGGAAAAAAACCGAATCGAAATGCTTATCACCTGTACGGAATCAGGTATTGATTTTGGGAAATCAATCAGTACATATATTCACCACTATTTGGGGTTGAATCGGAATTGCAGATTATTCGAGCTCAAGCAAGCCTGCTATTCCGGTACTGCTGGACTCCAAATGGCGGTGAATTTTATTCTTTCTCAGGTCTCACCAGGAGCAAAAGCGCTTGTAATTGCCAGTGATATTTCACGATTTATTGCTGCTGAAGGCGGGGATGTCTTGAGTGAGGATTGGTCTTATGCTGAGCCAAGTGGAGGCGCAGGGGCCGTGGCAATGCTCATTAGTGAAAATCCTCAAGTTTTTCAAATCGATGCAGGCGCTAATGGATATTACGGCTATGAGGTGATGGATACTTGCCGGCCGATTCCAGATAGCGAGGCTGGGGATGCAGATTTGTCTTTAATGTCCTATCTGGACTGTTGCGAGCAAGCGTTTTTGGAATATCAAAAACGGGTGAAAGGAGTGGATTATAAAGATACCTTTCAGTATCTTGCCTTTCATACTCCTTTTGGCGGAATGGTAAAAGGGGCGCATCGCACGATGATGCGAAGGATAACTCAATCCAAACCAAATGAGATTGAGGCAGATTATTTACAACGTGTTAAGCCCGGATTGGCGTATTGCCAACGAGTCGGTAATATTATGGGGGCGACTTTGTACCTCTCCTTGGCAGGTACGATTGATCAGGGTACATTCGATGCTCCAAAGCGAATCGGTTGTTTTTCCTACGGGTCAGGCTGCTGCTCTGAATTTTATAGCGGGGTTGTTATGCCGCAAAGCCAGGAACATCTGCGGCGTTTTGAAATTGAGCGTAATTTGAATGATCGCTATCAGTTAACTATGGATGAATATGAATCCCTGCTAAAAGGCAGTGGCGCCGTACGGTTTGGAACCCGCAACGCCAAGCTGGATTTTCAATTGATTCCGGGGGTGATAGCTTCCGGGAAAGGTAGACAGCGATTGTATTTGGAAGAAATCTATGAATTCCACCGTAAATACAGGTGGGAATCATGAGTTATCAAACGATTCAGGTTCGCTTTCAAGAATCGATTTGTTATATTCGCTTTTACCGACCGGAGGCAAATAATACGATTAATAATACCCTCATCGAGGAGTGCTTGCATGTACTTGCGCTGTGTGAGGAGTCAGTTACGATCGTAGTTTTGGAGGGTCTGCCAGAGGTGTTCTGTTTTGGGGCGGATTTTGAGGGAATGCGTGAAAAAGTGGAAAGTGGACAAGAACATGCAATGAGTCCAGAACCTATGTATGATCTGTGGCTGAAACTAGCAACCGGTCCTTATATCACGATTTCTCACGTGCGAGGAAAAGCAAACGCTGGTGGTGTCGGATTTATTGCTGCCAGCGATATTGTGATAGCCGACGAGACGGCACAGTTCAGCTTGTCAGAATTGCTATTCGGACTTTTTCCTGCTTGCGTTCTACCGTTTTTAGTCCGCAGGATTGGATTCCAAAAAGCGCATTATTTAACACTAATGACGCAGCCCGTTTCGGTTCAACAGGCCCATGTATGGGGGTTGGTTGATGCGTACGATGCTCAGAGCGAGATGGTGCTACGCAAGCATTTATTACGCCTCAGACGATTGAGCAAGCATGGGATTTTACGCTACAAGCGCTTTATGGATGAACTCAACGATTTGCGTCAGTGTAAACCACTAGCGTTGGCGTCCAATCAAGAGGTGTTTTCAGACGCTCAAAATCTTAAGGGCATTTTCCGATACGTCGAAACGGGGCAATTTCCGTGGATGGACTGATGGCGTACGCCACAAGATGGGGATGTAGGAGGGAAGAAGATCATAATGTCACAATCCGTGGTTGAATTACTTGAAATCGAACGAGGTATTATTCAAGTGAAAATGCAAGATAGAGTTCATAAAAATACATTTACGCTTGAAATGACCCATGGACTAAGACAAGCGTTCAAGACGATCCAAGAAGATTCAACATGCAAAGTCGTAATTCTAACAGGATACGATAATTACTTTGCCACGGGTGGCACGCAAGAGGGACTGTTGGCTTTACATGAAGGAATCTCGAAGTTTACCGATGAAAATATTTACTCACTTGCATTGGGCTGCAGAGTTCCAGTGATAGCTGCCATGCAGGGACATGCGGTGGGCGGAGGCTTTGTAATGGGGCTATTTTCTGACTTTGTAGTCCTAAGCAGGGAAAGTGTGTACACGACTAATTTTATGAGATACGGATTCACACCGGGAATGGGTGCCACGTATATTATTCCTAAAAAACTAGGGTTCAGCTTGGGAGAAGAGTTATTGTTAAATGGGGGCAATTATCGAGGTGTTGAACTGGAAAAACGGGGAGTTCCATTTCCGACTCTGCCCCGCAAAGAAGTGATGGGCTATGTAATGGATCTTGCCCGGCAGCTAGCCGAGAAACCCAGATTTTCTTTAATCACGCTAAAGGATCATTTGGTTGCTCCACTCCGGGAACAGCTTCCCAAAATCGTAGAACAAGAGCTTATCATGCATGAGAAGACCTTTCATCAAGCGGAGGTTAAAGAACGAATTATCAACTTGTTTGGAAAATAACCAAATAGAGATTCGTTGAACGCCTTTGCGGTTGTTCATGCGAACCAGCAACGAGTGTGAAAGAGGCATATAGCCTTCCTCATCACTCGTTTTTTCTTTGATATATTTTAGCAGGCAACTCCTGGCAATGCTTCAAACGTGAATAATAGCTCAAAATGGACAGGGTGACAAGCCTTTAGCTCATGTTATATAAACTTTGTGTTTTGAGGAGTTGGTGGAGAATGATGCGAAAACATGACCAAACATGGAACCTTGATATTCCGATCGCTTCTTTTATTGAAACTTGCCGGGAATTTCCTGAAAAAGAGTTATTTACGTTTGAGAAAGAAGACCAGAGTCCTCAAATTCTTTCCGGAAATACGCTTCTACATCAAATACAGGCTTTGGGCAGTATCCTATTGAAAGAACTGGCTGAGCAGGAACGGGCACTTCTTGTATTTCCTCAGGGCCTGGAATATATCAGCAGCATGCTGGCATGTTTTTATACAAATATCGTGGCCATACCTACACCTATTACAGATTCGGAGCCGGATGAAAAAATCTTTGAGAAGATGATACCTATCTATAGGGATTCCCAAGCCGTATGTATTATAACTAATACGTACTTCAAAGCATTTCTCCAAACACGGAGGGAGTTTAATTCAATCCGTATCCTGAATATTGATGAAATCTTTCAAGAAGACACCGTTGACGTTGAGATAGAGATGAGAATGCCAGCGCCGCAGGATACCGCTCTTTTGATGTATACATCGGGTTCAACATCCTTGCCAAAAGGCGTAATCCTTAGTCACAGCTGCTTGATGAATCAGGCCAAGGCCGAGCAATGGAGAATTGACCGGAATAGTCGTGTTGTTTCCTGGACGCCACAATTTCATGCTTTTGGACTGCATAACAATATTTTAGTCCCACTTTTAAACGGGGCGTCGAGCATTATTCTCCCGCCAGAAAGCTTCGCTAAAAACCCGGAAAATTGGATTCATATGATTGACAAGTATCAGGCTACCCATACGGCAGCGCCAAATTTTGCGTTCGATTATTGCTGCTCCACACTGGACATAGCTTCAATTAAGCAATATTCACTTCGCCATCTCCAAGCGATTATATGTGCAGGTGAGCCCATCCGGAAGGAAACTTACGAGAACTTCATCCATAAATTCCGGGCATTAGGACTACGAGAGGATATATTTTGTCCCCTCCTTGGCTTATCGGAGCTGTGCCCTGTCGCCAGTATAAAACCAGGACAGTCGATGAGGTTCCTTAATTTGGATATCCCTAGCTTGGAGCAACGAAGAGTCCAATACACAGATGAAAAGAATAAATCGAAGTCTGTAGTGAGCTGTGGGGAGATCGAAGATCCGACGCAAATACGGATTGTTCATCCAGAAAGGCATACACAATGCTTACCGGAGGAAGTCGGCGAGATTTGGATTAAATCCGCACGGATGGCAGAGGGATATTTAAACAGGAAGGAAGAAACGAATAGCACTTTTGAGGTAGCCCTTTCTGATACAAAAGAAGGCGGCTTTTTTCGTTCCGGGGACCTTGGCTTCATTGCGGATAATCATATCTATGTCATCGGCAGAGAGAAGGAAGTCATCATTATTCGCGGCAAAAACCATCACCCCGTCGATATTGAATGGACCATCCAAAAGAATATGCCAGAATTGACCTTGCCTATCGCTGTATTTTCCTCTGAAATCAATGGTCAGGAAAAAGTAATCGTCGTACAGGAAATTGAAGCGCCCCTTCATGAGCAGGAATATAAACGTCTGGTCGAAAACATACTGAATGCCGTATCCAATACGCATCAACTTGAAATTTACGATATTTATTTTCTACTTAAGGGAAGTATACCCAAAACGGGAAGTGGGAAAATCCAGAGAAAGATCTGCCGCAATGCTTACATCAAACAAGAGCTTCAAGCACTTTATCAATATCGGAGTGCGTTTTCACTATCACATTCGAATATGGAAGAAACCGCCGCAGAAAACCATGACAGTAGCATAAATGCCGTTTCGTTGGCTCAGTCGAAGATTCAGGAGTATATAGTGCAATTTTTGTGTTGGGAACTGAATCTCAAGCACGAGGAAATGAATTTGAATACAAATCTTCATGGTTATGGCATCGATTCTATTCTTGTCATGAAGCTTATACGCGGCCTTGAGAAGTCCTATTCGATCAAGGTTAAAGCAAGAGAAATTTTAGAGAACCCGACGATTCAACTATTATCGGCATATTTAGCCCAAAAGGTGGAAGAAGATAAATCCACTGTACAGGTCAATACTGAGAAAAATTCGCTCAGTTTCCGAAGGAATCCGCTTTCTGAAGTTCAGAAAGGGTTGTGGCTATTACATAAAATGTCCCCTGAGATGAATGCTTACAATATACCAATATGCCTCCGGTTTAATACGAAGATTGAGATTGAGAGCATTAAACGGGCTTTTCACATCGTTTTAGAACAGTATCCTATTTTAAAAAGTGTGATTGAAGAGGAAAATGGGATACCTTATCAAAAGCTGCAGCCGACGCAGCCGCTTCATGTGCAAATGGAGGATATTTCAGCCTTGGAAGCAGATGAGATTATTCCATTTATTAGGGATAAAGCGAAGCAACCATTCATGCTGGAACAGGATCCTTTGATGCGTATTTATGTTATGTCCAGATCTGAACAGGAACATTTCATACTGGTTGTCATCCACCATATTATTTTTGATGGAAGTTCTTTCAGCATGTTTACACAAAGCTTTTTAGATGCCTATAAGAACGTGGTACAGGGAAAGACATCGACAGTGGTGCCACCCGCAGCGAGCTACGGCGATTTTGTTAAATGGGAGCAAACGATGTTAGCGAGTGCAGAAGGAGAGAAGTATCGTTCCTACTGGACACAACAGCTGTCAGGTGCTTTACCGACCCTGGAGCTGCCATATGACCGCTCTGGTTTTCCGGCTCAAAGCATGGAAGCACAAACATATTCCAAGCCGCTTCCGCTTAAATGGGTCAAACGGGTAAAGTCTTTTGCCCAAGCGCAATATACGAGCTTGTCCACAGTCTTGTTAGGCATGTATACGGTATTGCTTAACCAGTATTCGGGACAGGAAGATATCATTGTTGGAATGCCAGTTATGGTACGCCCGGAGCAGCGTTTTGATAAGTTAATCGGCTATTTTGTCAATATGCTTCCAATACGGAGTCAGATATCGGAAACAGAGACATTCCTGGATTTCATGAAAAAATTGCAGCTGACAGTAATCGATGGAATGGATCATGCCTCGTATCCTTTTCCGGCTCTGGTCCGAGAATTGAATGTGCCGCGGATGCAGATGAGCTCACCTATTTTCCAAGCAGCCTTTTCATATCAAAACTTCCTTTCAACTTCAAGCTTTCAGCAACTTTGCAAGCTATATAAAGATATCTTTTTTGTCGAATTGGTTGAAGAAATTCACCAGGAAGGCGAATACGAGTTGGTATTGGAACTGCAAGAGCAGGAAGAGGAAATGATATTAAATATCAAATATCGCTCCAATTTGTTCGATCATTCAACCATCATACAGATGGCAGAGCGTTATATAGAATTAGCGGAAGCACTTATGGAGAATCCCACTTGGCCCTTGGAGGAGCATTCGTTACTTTTACCAGAGGAAAAGGACATCATCCTTAATGACTGGAATGCTACCGGAACAAGTTATCCTGATAAGTGCTTCCCTGAATTATTCGCAAAACAGGCAAGAAAAACACCTGAAGCTATTGCAGTTGTATATGAAAAGGGATCGCTTACCTATGGGGAACTAAAAGAAAAGAGCACTTTGCTGGCCTTATATTTGCAGAAACATGGGGTAACTCCTGATACTCTTGTGGGGATTTGCATGGAACGTTCTTTAGATATGGTGATTGGGCTGTTAGGAATCCTGATGGCCGGTGGAGCCTACGTGCCGCTCGATCCGGAATATCCGGAAGACCGATTGGAGTATATGCTTCAGGATTCCAATGTTTCACTGGTTATTACGCAATCGGGGTTGTTGGAGAAAGTGTCACGCTTGGAAGGGAACAACGTTAGCTGTATTGTCCTTGATAAAGACTGGGATCATCTGAAAAGTGATGTGAAGGGTAGAAAGACAATCAAACGGGAAGTGCAACCTCACCATTTGGCATATGTGATATATACCTCTGGAAGTACAGGGAAACCCAAGGGGGTCATGATTCCACATAAAGCGTTGACCAACTTTCTTATTTCCATGGGAGAACAGCCCGGTTTAACAGAGCAGGACAAACTACTTGCAGTGACAACGTATTGCTTTGATATAGCGGGACTGGAATTATATCTGCCTTTGATTAAGGGGGCACAATGCTATATTTGCAGTTCCAAAAACATAAAGGATGCCGAAAGACTTAAGCGGGAAATTCAAAGAATAAAACCGACAATCATGCAAGCTACTCCTGTGACTTGGACCTTGCTCTTTCAAGCCGGCTGGAAGAACGAAGAGAACATGAAAGTTCTCTGCGGAGGGGAAGCCCTTTCGGAAACGTTAAAATCTTGTTTTGTTCATAACAGTTGTGACGCATGGAATATGTTCGGTCCGACTGAAACCACAATTTGGTCTACAATTCAAAAGATCGACGCAGATAAGCCTATTTCGATCGGTAAGCCTATCGCAAACACCCAGATTTACATTTTGGACAAACATCTTAGACCTGTGCCTGTCGGTCTTCCGGGAGAGCTTTTTATTTCGGGCAGCGGATTGGCCAGAGGCTATTGGAACCAGCCAGAGCTTACGGCTGAAAAGTTCATAGACAACCCATTCAATCTGGAAACCAAGCTCTACAGAACTGGAGATTTATGCAGGTGGCTTTCGGACGGCTCTATTGAGTATGTGGGACGGATGGATTATCAAGTGAAAATTCGCGGGTTTCGGATCGAGCTGAGTGAAGTTGAAGGTCAGGTCAGAACATATCCAGGAATCGATGATTGTGTTGTGATTGCCAAGGAACAGGGGGGGAATAAGCAGCTTGTTGCCTACTGTTTGCTGAACAATTCCGAGTCCGGTAAGCCTCCTCTCGATCCGAAGGAAGTGCGAAAATATTTAAAAACTTTCTTGCCCTATTATATGATACCAGCATTTTTTATAGAGCTAGATAAGCTGCCTTTGACCCCTAATGGGAAAATAGATCGAAAAGAATTAATGAATCGCAGGATCGAGTTAGCAACAACAAGAAAGATCCATTTACCACAATCGGATGTTGAACATCAGGTTCTAACGGTGTGGAAAAAACTTCTGAATGTTGATGATCTAAGTACAGATGATGCTTTTTTTGACGTAGGCGGGAATTCTTTTTCAGCAGCAGAGATGATCGGAAGGGTCAAAGAATTGTTGGAATGCGATATTTCGGTGACAGCATTGTTCAAGTATCCAACAGTTAAGGAACTCAGTGCCTACATTACAGAAACAAGAAGCGAGAATGTTGATTTTCAAACAGAACAGTCACATACACCGGAACAAACAGATACAGCTGAAAATACAGCCTTACCGAAAATGGATTCAGGCGAAGATGACCTCAAGCCACCCTACCCAGATTATTTTGAGGATAGTCTTGCAATTATAGGGATTTCATGCCATTTTCCGGGGGCCAAAAACCATGCCGAGTTTTGGAGCAATTTGAGGGCAGGGGTGGAGAGTGTCCGCTTCTTTTCCGAGGAAGAATTAGTTGGATTAGGGCTGGAAAAAGAAATCGTCGGGAATCGAGGCTATGTTCCCGGACGATGCACAATTGAAGGAAAAGAGTATTTCGACCCTGAGTTTTTCAGCTTATCACAGAAAAATGCAGAGTTTATGGATCCTCAAATGAAATTGCTGTTGCAACATTCATGGAAAGCCGTTGAGGATGCTGGCTATATTAGCAAAGAAATTCCTGAAACCAGTGTGTTTATGTCGGCAAGCAGCAGTTTCTATCAAGCATTTATCCCAAATTTGGCGTCGCAATCACCTAATGTCCTGAAGAACGCGGATGAATATGTAACCTGGATTTTAGCACAGGGTGGGACAATTCCTACCATGATCTCTCATAAATTGGGATTTAAAGGTCCGAGTCTGTTTGTGCACTCGAACTGCTCTTCCTCATTAGTCGGATTGCGTCTGGCGTCGCAAAGCCTGCTATCCGGTGAAGCCAAATACGCTTTAGTCGGAGCATCCACGATCTTTCCTTTCACCAGTTTAGGCTATGTGCATCAACCCGGCTTGAATTTTTCCAGTGACGGACATATTAAAGCCTTTGACGAGTCGGCAGATGGAATGATTGGCGGAGAAGGGGTTGGGGTTGTTCTACTGAAGAAAGCGCCAGATGCCATTAGAGACGGTGACCATATTTATGCGCTTTTACGGGGAGTAGGTGTGAACAACGATGGAACCGACAAATTAGGGTTTTATGCCCCAAGTGTCAAAGGTCAGGCTGAGGTTATTCAGAAGACGATAGAATCAACCCGAATTGATCCCGAATCTATCAGTTATATCGAGACGCATGGAACCGGAACAAAATTGGGCGATCCTGTTGAATTTTCCGCCTTAAATGAAACGTACAGGCAGTATACAACCAAAAAACAATTTTGCGGTATTGGATCGGTCAAAACCAATATCGGGCATCTGGATACTGCAGCAGGTTTGGCGGGGTGCATTAAAGTTGCTTTAAGCTTATACCATAATGAGATTCCTCCTTCACTTAATTACGAAAAACCAAACTCTGATATTAATTTGCCCGATTCACCTTTTTATGTTGTTGATAGTCTCCAAAAATGGGAGAATGCGTCGGCTCCTCATCGGGCGGCATTAAGCTCCTTTGGAATAGGCGGAACTAACGCTCATGCCATTTTTGAACAATTTGTAGTCAATGCTGAATCAGAACGATTTAAAGATAGTTCTGTGAACGAAGAAGCTGTCTATCTGATTCCATTATCTGCAAGGCATCATCATCGTCTTAAAGTGTATGCACAAGAGCTTTCAGATTTTTTGATAGCTTCTGAAGACATTAATTTGTCGGATGTATCCTTTACGCTTCAGACAGGACGAATGGTAATGAAAAACCGGGTAGCTTTTATTGTAAAGAATACGAGCGAGCTGGTACAAAAGCTCAAATCGTTCACGAATGAACAAGAACCTATCGAGAACTGTTGGAGGGGTGAAAACAATCAGTCAAAAGATTCAGTGCAATTATTTGAACAGGAAGAAGTTTTCAAGGAATTAATGAGCAAATGGATTGCAAATCGTGAAATGAACAAGCTGGCAGAGTTGTGGACCAAAGGCTTCTATATAGATTGGCGATTGCTATATTCCAATGTCATACCGAAAAGAATAAGTCTACCTACGTATCCTTTTGCTCAGGAGCGCTGTTGGGCTCCTGAGGTTGAGGCCGGAGCAGTAAGAACCGAAACAGCGGAAGCGCCTGCCGTTACGAGTAGCCGTACACTGCTATTTCAGCCTGCCTGGAAGGAGCAGGACGTACTGCTTGAAGCCGAAGCCCCTGCCTATGATTGGCGAATGGTCTTGCTTTGTGAGCCGGAAGAAGCTTTGCACGAGCGACTCGAAGCGAGCTTGATCGGAGCTGCGCAGGTGCTTGCCTTTCAATCCGGAAAAGGCCGGGTCGATGAGCGGTTCCAGGCCTATGCTGTTCAGGCCTTTGAGAGCATCCAAAGTATGCTCAAAGACAAGCCGAAGGGAAGAGTACTGGTCCAGATTGTGGTGCGGAACTCTGGGGAAGGGAGGCTCTTTTCGGGACTTTCGGGACTGTTGAAGACAGCCCGGCTGGAAAATCCAAAATTTATCGGGCAGCTGATCGAAGTGGATCAGGGAGAACAGGCGGAAGGCATCCTGGCGAAGCTGGAGGACAACAGTCGAAGCCCGATGGATGGCTGGATTCGCTATGAGGAAGGTCAACGGAAAACCGCTTGCTGGAGCAGGCTTGAAACATCTGGGCAAGAAGAGGGGCTTCCATGGAGAGATGGTGGGGTCTATCTGATCACTGGCGGCTCCGGCAGTCTGGGGCTGCTGGTTGCAGAAGAGATTTCCCGGCAGACGCAAGCAGCGACCTTCATTTTGACGGGGCGGTCGCCGCTGGACCGAGACAAGCAGACAAGGCTGCAGGAGCTGGAGGCTTCAGGGGCCAACGTGGTGTACAGGCAAGGCGATATCACCGATAGGAAGACGGTTATCGATTTACTGGACAGCATTCAGCAGGAATATGGACGTGTCCATGGGATCATCCACTGTGCAGGGATGATTCAAGATAACTTTATCATCAAAAAAACAAGGGAAGAATTTATAGAGGTGCTGGGACCGAAGGTGAGCGGACTAGCCCATCTGGATGAGGCGAGCAGCGGTCAGGACCTGGACTTCTTTGTGCTCTTTTCTTCCATATCAGGCAGCCTGGGAAATCCGGGACAGGCTGATTATGCGACTGCCAATGCCTTTATGGACGCATACGCCGAATACCGGAATGCCCTGGTAGGGGCCAAGCAACGGCGGGGGCAGACGTTATCCATCCGCTGGCCGCTGTGGAAAGAGGGCGGAATGCGGATCAATGCGGATTCGGAACAGATCATGACGAAAAACATGGGCATTACAGCCATGCAGACTCGGTCGGGAATGAGGGCGTTGTACCAAAGCTTGGCCTCCGGCAAGGAGCAGGTGATGGTCATGGAAGGGGAGCCCGAGAAGATCGAGACCTACCTGACGAAAGCCTTCTCACAGGCCGGCGTCCGTGCCATCCAGGCAGCTGTACCTAACCAGGCAAGCGTACCTATGCTGGATGCAGACTTGCTCTACGACAAAACCTTGCATTGTCTCAAGGTGCTGTTTGGAGAGGTGACCCGGCTGAGCGTCGGCAGCATTGAAACCCATGAACCGCTGGAAACCTATGGAATCGACTCGATCATGATTACCCAGCTCAATGCCAAGCTGGCGGGCTTCTTTGGAGAACTGTCCCAGACGCTGTTTTATGAGTACCAAACCTTGCGTGCTTTGACGGAATATTTTGTGGCGGAATACCCGCAGGAGTGTATGCAGTGGACCGGGATGAGCCGTGACATGCAGCTTGTAGAGGAAATACTTGCGGCACCGCTGTATGCCGAGGAAGAAGCCGTGCCGGCTGCGGCAAAGGCGGAAGCGAAGCCTGTCCGAAGCTTGGCCGGGTCTGCCCCTGCGGAAATGCGTGAACCAATAGCGATCATTGGGATGGCTGGAAAGTATCCCTGGTCCAGAGACATGAACGAATATTGGGAAAATCTAAAAGCAGGGAAGGACTGTGTCACCGAAATCCCGCGTGAGCGCTGGACGCTGGAAGGGTTCTTCCATCCTGATCCACAGGAAGCGGTGGTGAATGCAAAAAGCTACAGCAAATGGGGAAGCTTTATCGAAGGATTTGCGGATTTCGATCCGCTGTTTTTCAATATTTCGCCACGGGAAGCACTCGGTATGGACCCGCAGGAAAGGTTGTTCATTGAAGCCTGCTGGGAAGCACTGGAGGACGCGGGCTATACTCGGGAACAGCTTGCGGTGCGGCATAACCGCCGGGTAGGCGTATTTGCCGGAATTACTAAGACGGGCTACGAGCTCTATGGGCCGGAATTATGGAAGAAGGGAGCGCAAATATTTCCCCAAATATCCTTTAGTTCAGTAGCGAATAGGATTTCGTACCTCTTTAATTTGCAAGGGCCAAGCATGCCGATCGATACGATGTGTTCGTCCTCGTTGACCGCGATTCATGAAGCCTGTGAGCATCTGTACCGTGGAGAATGCGAAATGGCTATTGCAGGCGGAGTAAATCTGTATCTCCATCCGCTCAGCTATGTCGGACTTTGCGCCAACCACATGCTGTCAGCAGATGGGCAGTGCAAGAGCTTCGGCAAAGGAGGCAATGGATTTGTCCCTGGAGAAGGCGCGGGGGTCGTCCTATTAAAGCCGCTGTCCAAGGCGATCGCTGATGGGGACCTCATCCATGCAGTGATCCGGGGGACGAGCATCAACCATGGAGGCAAGACCAACGGCTATACGGTGCCGAACCCGACAGCCCAGGGGGAACTCATCCGGGCGGCACTGGAGCGAGCGGGGGTCCATGCGCGGACGGTCAGCTATATTGAAGCCCACGGAACAGGCACGGAGCTGGGAGACCCGATTGAAGTGACGGGTCTGTCCCAGGCATTCAGGAAGGATACGCCGGATACGGGATTCTGCGCCATAGGCTCTGTGAAGTCCAACATCGGACATCTGGAGGCGGCAGCGGGCATCGCAGGGGTTGGGAAAATCATCTTGCAGATGAAAAACCAGACGCTGGTTCCCAGCCTGCATGCCCAAGAATTGAATCCGAACATCCATTTCGGTCAGACGCCGTTCGTCGTCCAGCAGGAGCTGGGGGAATGGAAGCGGCCGGTGGTTGAGATCGATGGAGAGACGCGGGAATATCCGAGGATTGCTGGGATTTCATCGTTTGGAGCGGGAGGCTCCAATGCACATGTCATCATCGAAGAGTACATTGCAGAAGAGAAGGTGCCGATGAGCGTTACGGCTCAAAAGCCTGCAATCATCGTATTGTCAGCCAAAAATGAAGAACGACTGAAAAAGCAGGCCGAGAGATTGCTAGCTGTTATGCGGGAAGGACAGCTAAGCGAAAGCAGTCTGGCCGATGTGGCATACACGCTCCAGGTGGGACGCGAAGCCATGGAAGAGCGCCTGGCAGTGATTGCAGGGTCTATGCAGGAGCTGGTGGACAAGCTGGAAGGATTCCTGGAAGGACGGGACGGAATCCCTGAGTTGTACCGGGGCCAGGTCAAACGGAATAAGGAGGCGCTGACGGCGCTGGTAGAAGATGAAGACATGGACAAAACGATCGCTGCCTGGATAGGGAAAAGAAAATATTCGAAGGTTGTTGATCTCTGGGTCAAGGGACTGTCGATGGATTGGGACATGCTTTATGGGGATGCCAAGCCGCGGCGAATTAGCCTGCCTGCCTATCCTTTTGCGAGGGAGCGGTACTGGATCACGGATATTAAAACTAAATCGGCTTTCATTGAATCTGCAGATGCTGTAAAGCCAACAGATTCGTTCATTGCCCAAAAGACACTTGCCAAAACGGCAAATGTTTCGGAAATGAATAAGGAAGACATCGATGCTTCAAATCCCGAAGCTATTCCTTCGTATATCCAAAACATCCAGAGTCATATTTCTGCCAGTGTAAAAATAAAGAAGATGCCAGATCTTTCTTATCTAGCGGCTGCATACGAGACAATGTCCTCGACTACAGTCGACAGCAAAGCTTACTCGGAACAGGATGGAGCGACACGAGGGACTGAACGGGAATGGAGGCTTACAGATGAAGGAAATGAATGATATCTTATGCAGGCTGTTATGGAGCCATTTGCGCTTGATGGGATTATGTCCATATGCGCAAATGGAAAAGAAAGCTATGATCGCAGATTTTAAAACAAAAACCGCCTTACTGAGTTTATACGATCGTTGGCTTGAAGAAAGCATAGAGATTTTGGTACGGAATCAGTATTTGTACTGCAATGGAGAGTCATATAGTGTAGCGGGTAACGCTTCGGTCGATCTGCAGGCTGTATGGAAGGAGTGGGAATGGAAGAAAGGGGCATGGCTGAAAAATCCGGATCTCTCAGCCTGGGTATTTTTGGTAGAATCAACCTTGCGCAAGCTGCCGGAGATTTTAACCGGGAAAATACCAGCCACCGATATCATTTTTCCTAATTCCTCTATGAAACTGGTAGAAGGTATATATAAGAACAGTCCTGCAGCGGATTACTTTAATGAAGTGTTGGGAGATATCGTAGTTTCCTATCTGAATGAGAGGATTAAGCATAACCCGTCGGTACCGATTCGAATCATTGAAATTGGCGCAGGCACTGGAGGTACTAGCGCTTTGATCTTCCAGAAGCTCGAACCTTATCGGAAGCATATTCAAGAATATTGCTATACCGACAAATCCAGAGCATTTTTATTACATGCACAAAAAGAGTACGGTCCGCAAAACCCTTACCTGACTTATCAGATTTTTAATGTGGAAGAGTCGGCTCAGGGACAAGATATCGATACAGGTGGATATGATATTGTGATTGCCACCAATGTATTGCACGCCACCCGGAACATTCGCCAAACGTTACGCAATGTCAAAGCGGCGCTGCGAGAAAACGGTCTAATTCTTATAAATGAAATCAGCGGTAACTCTCTGTTAAACCACCTATCCTTTGGCCTTTTAGAGGGATGGTGGCTTTATAATGACCCGGAGCTGCGCATTCCAGGCTCTCCCGGGTTATATCCCGAAAGTTGGCGAAAGGTATTGGAAATGGAGGGTTTCCGATCCGTTTTCTTCCCTGCTCAGGAAGCGCATGATATAGGTCAACAAATTATTGTGGCGGAAAGCGATGGTCTGATTCTGAACAAACAGGAGCCTGAACACGACAAATCTCAAATGAAACAGCGTGACGAAGGAATTCGATCAGATATTGATGTAACAAGCGAGATGGCTGAAGAGTATGTCCAGGAGCTTATCGTAGGGAAGCTGGTAGAGGCTTTGAATGTGGACTTTACTATGATTGATATTCATGAGTCATTCGCAGATTATGGACTGGACTCCATTCTTGGCGTTAACTTTGTGCAGGCTGTCAATCAGGGGCTGGGGATTCATTTGCAAACCACCGACATCTTCGATTACAGTTCGGTAAAACAACTGACGCTATACATTTTAAGCCAATATGGAGATAAAGTTTCACAAGTCTTGGACCAGAGCGCTAATCCAATAGACAACATGGAAGATGCTAGTCGCGACATCCAAAAACTTAAAGACACGGATTATACGATTCATCCTGTTGAAACGGCAAGTATATCCTTTGAGCCGGAGAGACCCAATAAGAAGGATAAAGAGAAAGCTTTAACACCAAGGGAGCCCATTGCGATTATTGGAATGAGCGGGCGGTTTGCTGGATCAGATAATGTACATGAGCTTTGGAATCACCTTAAGAACGGTGACGATTTAGTGGAAGAGGTAACCCGGTGGGATCTTTCGAAATACCAGGAAAAACATGCAAGCTACTGCAATCACGGCAGTTTTTTGGGGGATATTGATAAGTTTGATCCGCTTTTTTTCAATATCTCGGGACTGGAAGCGACCTATATGGATCCGCAGCAGCGATTGTTTCTGGAGGAAGCGTGGCATGCTCTGGAGGATGCTGGCTATGCAGGTACAGGGATGGAGGGTCGCCGCTGTGGAGTGTATGTGGGCTGTGCCGAGGGAGATTACCAACAATTGCTGGGTGAAGACCTGCCTCCACAAGCGCTTTGGGGTCATCTGGGTTCCGTGATTCCGGCTAGAATTTCCTACTACTTGAATCTTCACGGACCAGCAATAGCTGTAGATACAGCTTGTTCCAGTTCGTTAGTTGCAGTTCATCTGGCTTGCCAAAGCTTATGGACTGGAGAAACGGATATGGCTTTAGCGGGTGGTGTCTATATTCATACGACCCCTCGCTGCTATTTATATGGTGACAGGGCAGGGATGCTGTCTCGATCGGGACGCTGCTATACCTTTGATGACAGGGCAGATGGAATGGTTCCGGGAGAGGCGCTTGGCGCGATTGTGCTCAAGCGTCTTCATGAAGCTGTTGCTGATGGAGACCACATCTATGGAGTGATTTCAGGCTCAGCGATCAACCAGGACGGTACCACGAATGGACTTACTGCGCCAAGCCAGAAATCTCAGGAGCGACTCGAGCAAAATGTATACGATACATTTCATATCCACCCAGAGCAAATCCAGATGGTGGAAGCACATGGAACTGGCACCAAATTGGGAGATCCCATTGAATATCAGGCACTGACTCGAACCTTTAGAAAGTATACCGACAAGAAGGAATATTGCGCCATAGGGTCCATCAAGACGAATATTGGCCATACGCAAATTGCGGCAGGAATTACGGGAATGATCAAACTGTTATTGTCATTAAAGAATAAGCAAATTCCTCCTACACTTCATTTCCGGTCGGGCAATTCAAATATTCAGTTTGCGGATAGTCCTTTTTATGTCAATACGTATCTGCAGGACTGGGAGGTTGAGCCTGGAGTCAGACGCTGTGCTGCGGTCAGCTCCTTTGGTGCCAGCGGTACGAATGCTCATATGGTTATAGAAGAGGCTCCACAGACGGAACGGAGACATTCCGAAAAGCCAGGTTATTTCATTCCACTGTCGGCACGGACTTCAAAACAATTGCGCCAGCAGGTAGAGCAACTGCTTGCTTATTGTGAACAGGAGCCTAAGGCGGATTGCGGTAATATGAGTTATACATTATTGCTTGGGAGAAAGCACTGTAATCATCGTCTTGCCTGTGTTGCCCGTAATCAAGGCGAGCTTGTCATGTCCCTTAAAAAGTGGCTGGAAAAAGGCAGTGTTTCTCAAGTTTATCATTCTGAACTGCACGAAAAAGATCAACGCATACAAACATCTTTGAAAAGATACGGGGATGAATGTATTTACAATTGTCAAAACGCAAGCGATACCCGCGAGTATTTGGAGCTTTTGACTACGATTGCAGATTTGTATGTTCAGGGATATTCGTTAGACTATGAATGTTTGTTTTCAAATGAACAGTACTCTAGGATTCCGTTGCCAACTTATCCTTTTGCAAAAGAGCAGTATTGGGCGCCTAGGAGTGAGGACAAAATTACAGGCGGCAGAGCGGCAGAGCGTGAACCAAAATTTACGGTCGCCAGAGCTGCGGAAGCGCCTGCCGTTACGAGTAGCCGTACACTGCTATTTGAACCTACATGGAAAAAGAAGAATGTACCGCTGGAAGCCGAAGTCCCTGCCTATGATCGGCGAATGGTCTTGCTTTGTGAGCCAGACGAAGCTTTGCACGAGCGACTCGAAGCGAGTTTGAACGGAGCTGCGCAGGTGCTTGCCTTTCAATCCGGGAAGAGCCGGGTTGATGAACGGTTCCAGGCCTATGCTATTCAGGCCTTTGAGAGCATTCAAAGCATACTCAAAGACAAGCCTGAGGGGAGGGTGCTGGTCCAAATTGTGGTGCGGAACGCCGGGGAAGGACGGCTCTTTTCGGGACTTTCGGGACTGTTGAAGACAGCCCGGCTGGAAAACCCGAAATTCATCGGGCAGCTGATCGAAGTGGATCAGGGAGAACAGGCGGAAGGCATCCTGGCGAAGCTGGAGGACAACAGCCGTAGCCCGATGAATAGCTGGATTCGCTATGAGAACGGACAACGGACAATCGCTTGCTGGAGCAGGCTTGAAACATCTGGGCAAGAAGAGGGGCTTCCATGGAGAGATGGTGGGGTCTATCTGATTACCGGCGGCTCCGGCAGTCTGGGGCTGCTGGTTGCAGAAGAGATTGCCCGGCAGACGCAAGCAGCGACCTGCATTTTGACGGGGCGGTCGCCGCTGGACCGAGACAAGCAGACGAGGCTACAGGAGCTGGAGTCTTCAGGAGCCAGCGTGGTGTACAGGCAAGCAGATATCACCCATAGAAACACCGTTATCGATTTATTGAACAGCATTCAGCAGGAATTTGGACGTGTTCATGGGATTATCCACTGTGCAGGGGTGATTCACGATAATTTCATCATTAAAAAAACTAGTGAAGAATTTATGGAGGTGCTGGGACCGAAGGTAAGCGGACTGGTCCATCTGGATGAGGCAAGCAGTGGCCAGAACCTGGACTTCTTTGTGCTCTTTTCTTCCATATCGGGTAGCCTGGGCAATCCGGGACAGGCTGACTATTCGACCGCCAATGCCTTTATGGATGCTTACGCCGAATACCGGAATGCCCTGGTAGGGGCCAAGCAACGGCGGGGACAGACGTTATCCATCCGTTGGCCACTATGGAAAGAGGGCGGAATGCGGATTGATGCGGACACGGAACAGATCATGACGCAAAACATGGGTATTACTGCCATGCAGACCTGGTCGGGAATGAGGGCGTTGTACCAAAGCTTGACCTCTGGCAAGAAGCAGGTGATGGTCATGGAAGGAGAACCTGAGAAAATTGAGGCCTACCTGGCAAAAGCTGTTTCACAGCCCGATGTCCATGCTATCCAGGCAGCTGTCCCTAGCCAGGCAACTGCACCTAAGCTGGATTCGAACTTGCTCTACGATAAAACCTTATATCGACTCAAGGTGCTATTGGGAGAGGTGACTCGGCTGAGCGTCAGCAGCATCGAAGCCCATGAGCCGCTGGAGAGGTATGGAATCGACTCGATCATGATTACCCAGCTCAATGCCAAGTTGGCGGGCTTCTTTGGAGAGCTGTCCCAGACGCTGTTTTATGAGTACCAGACCTTGCGCGCCTTGACGGAATATTTTGTAGCGGAATACCCGCAGGAGTGCATGCAGTGGACCGGGATGAACCATGACATACAGCCTGTGGAAGAAACACTTGCGGCACCGCTGTATGTCGAAGAAGAAGCCGTGCCATCTGCGGCAAAAGCGGCAGCGAAGCCCGTCCGAAGCTTGGCCGGGTCTGCCCCTGCGGAAATGCGTGAACCAATAGCGATCATTGGGATGGCTGGAAAGTATCCCTGGTCCAGGGACATGAACGAATATTGGGAAAATCTAAAAGCAGGGAAGGACTGTGTCACCGAAATCCCGCGTGAGCGTTGGACGATGGAAGGGTTCTTCCATCCTGATTCACAGGAAGCGGTGGCGAATGGAAAAAGCTACAGCAAGTGGGGGGGCTTTATCGAAGGATTTGCGGATTTCGATCCGCGCTTTTTCAATATTTCGCCACGGGAAGCACTCGGTATGGACCCGCAGGAAAGGTTGTTCATTGAAGCCTGCTGGGAAGCGCTGGAGGACGCGGGTTACACCCGGGAACAGCTTGCGTTGCGGCATAACCGCCGGGTAGGCGTATTTGCCGGAATTACCAAAACGGGTTTTGATCTATACGGACTGGATTTATGGAGAAAAGGAACACAAATATACCCTCACACATCCTTTAGTTCAGTGGCCAACAGGATTTCGTATCTCTTTAATTTGCAAGGGCCAAGCATGCCGATCGATACGATGTGTTCGTCCTCGTTGACCGCGATTCATGAAGCCTGTGAGCATCTGTACCGTGGAGAATGCGAAATGGCTATTGCAGGCGGAGTAAATCTGTATCTCCATCCGCTCAGCTATGTCGGACTTTGCGCCAACCACATGCTGTCAGCAGACGGGCAGTGCAAGAGCTTCGGCAAAGGAGGCAATGGATTTGTCCCTGGAGAAGGCGCGGGGGTCGTCCTATTAAAGCCGCTGTCCAAGGCGATCGCTGATGGGGACCTCATCCATGCAGTGATCCGGGGGACAAGCATCAACCATGGAGGTAAGACCAACGGCTATACGGTGCCGAACCCAACAGCCCAAGGGGAACTGATTCGGGCGGCACTGGAGCGAGCGGGGGTACATGCGCGGACGGTCAGCTATATTGAAGCCCACGGAACAGGCACGGAGCTGGGGGATCCGATTGAAGTGACGGGTCTGACCCAGGCATTCAGGAAGGATACGCCGGATACGGGATTCTGCGCCATAGGCTCTGTGAAGTCCAACATCGGACATCTGGAGGCGGCAGCGGGCATTGCCGGGGTTGGGAAAATCATCTTGCAGATGAAAAACCAGACGCTGGTTCCCAGCCTGCATGCCCAAGAATTGAATCCGAACATCCATTTCGATCAGACGCCGTTCGTCGTCCAGCAGGAGCTGGGGGAATGGAAGCGGCCGGTGGTTGAGATCGATGGAGAGACGCGGGAATATCCGAGGATTGCCGGGATTTCATCGTTTGGAGCGGGAGGCTCCAATGCACATGTCATCATCGAAGAGTACATTGCAGAAGAGAAGGTGCCGATGAGCGTTACGGCTCAAAAGCCTGCGATCATCGTATTGTCGGCCAAAAATGAAGAACGACTGAAAAAGCAGGCCGAGAGATTGCTAGCCGTTATGCGGGAAGGAAAGCTAAGCGAAAGCAGTCTGGCCGATGTGGCATACACGCTCCAGGTGGGACGCGAAGCCATGGAAGAGCGCCTGGCAGTGATTGCAGGGTCTATGCAGGAGCTGGTGGACAAGCTGGAAGGATTCCTGGAAGGACGGGACGGAATCCCTGAGTTGTACCGGGGCCAGGTCAAACGGAATAAGGAGGCGCTGACGGCGCTGGTAGAAGATGAAGACATGGACAAAACGATCGCTGCCTGGATAGGGAAAAGAAAATATTCGAAGGTTGTTGATCTCTGGGTCAAGGGACTGTCGATGGATTGGAACATGCTTTATGGGGATGCCAAGCCGCGGCGAATCAGCCTGCCGGCCTATCCTTTTGCGAGGGAGCGGTACTGGATCACGGATATTATGAGTCCATCTGTAGAAAGAGTCTCTTCTGTAGAAAGAGCTGTTACGGAAGCTCAGGAAAAGGCAATTCCCGTCCAGACTCATGCGATGCAGCCAACAGCCCTAATACAACCCGGTTTTTTGAATAGTTCTGAAAAACCAAGCGCCATATCCTTACCGAATTTGTTGGACCGTCAGCCGCACCTAAGCAAGTCTGCCAACCAGGAGGGGACAACGATCATGTTAACTTCACTGGAGGAGACATCGCACACATTAGAGGATGAGAAGAAGACGGAAGCGCTGTCGTCTGTTCCATCTGCAATATCGGCGGAAATATTGCAGGAGGAGCTGACAACAAGCCTGGCGCAGGCTTTATATATAGATCGGAGCGATATCGATTCGGATAGAAACTTTGTTGATCTTGGATTGGATTCCATTATAGGCGTAGAGTGGGTTCGTAGCATTAATAAGCATTACAATACAGCCATAACAGCGACAAAAGTCTACGATTATCCAACCATCCGGGATTTTAGCAAATTTGTAGAGAAGGAATTGTTGAGCAAATCAATTGCGCCATTCTCTGCCCAGTCTATTTCGGATCATTCTCCAGCAGAGTATTCACTGTCATCGGTTGCATTAGAGCCGGAGAAATCGGCAGAGGCTTCCATTCAGGTGAATTTGATGCCGATTTCGTTTGAAAAGCAGACGCAGGCCAGCATGGCTGAGTGCAGCGCCTCGGCAGAGCTTTTACAGGAAGAACTGACGGTAAGCCTGGCTGAGGCTTTGTATATGGAACGGAGCGAGATTGAGGCGGATAAAAACTTTATAGATACCGGACTAGATTCCATTATAGGCGTAGAGTGGGTTCAAAATATTAATAAACGATATGGTACATCTATAGCAGCGACCAAGGTCTACGACTATCCGACCATTCACCAATTCGCTACATTTTTGGCACAAGAAATCAATAAGCGTGGAGGAAGCTCCAATCAACAATCCTTGAGCACAGTCCCGGACACGGATAAGCCTATTGCGAAAGTCCATTCGAAGGGACCTGACACGCTACAATGCTCTCCAAGGCTATCGCCTAAGGAGGATTCCGAGCCATTCCATCTGGTAAAGGTAGCAGAGGATTCATCGCCTATGCCTTCGGAAAATAAAGACGTAATTGCAATTGTCGGGATTTCGGGAAGATATCCTGGTGCGGAAGATGTGCAGCAATATTGGGATAATCTCGCTCTAGGCAAAAATTCCATTATTGAAATCCCGAAGGACCGTTGGGATGTAAGCCAATATTATGATCCTCGTCCAGCGCAAGAGGGGAAAATCAATTGTAAGTGGCTGGGTGTTTTAGAGGATATGGAATATTTTGATCCGTTATTTTTCAATATTTCTCCTACCGAGGCGGAAGGGATGGATCCCCAGCAGCGCATTTTTATGCAGGAAGCATATAAGGCAATTGAGGATGCAGGCTATAGTGGCTCACAGTTGGGAAATAAAAAATGCGGGGTTTACCTCGGAATTTTAAATAATGAATATAGTATGCTGCGGTACAAGCATCAAGCGCAGTTCACCAATACTACTGGGAACAGCAACGCTATTGCAGCGGCTCGCATCTCTTATTTCCTCAATCTGAAAGGTCCAGCCATATCCGTAGATACGGCATGCTCCTCATCACTGGTGGCAACCCATCTGGCCTGCCAAGCGTTATCTAACGGAGAGATAGAAATGGCGTTGGTTGGCGGGGTGTCGCTATATCTGACTCCTGAATCGTATGTAGGCATGTCTGCATCTGGAATGTTGTCGCCAGATGGCCGGTGTAAAACGTTTGACAATAGCGCCAACGGCTTTGTTCCGGGGGAAGGAGTAGGGGCGCTGGTTCTGAAGCGGCTGAAGGATGCTGAAGCTGATCGGGATCACATATACGGAGTTATTATCGGGTCCGGAATCAATCAAGATGGAAAAACCAACGGGATTACCGCTCCAAGCACAAACAGCCAAATTGAGCTGGAGCGGGAAATATACAACAAATATCAGATTGAGCCTGAAAGCATTAGCTATGTTGAAATGCATGGGACAGGAACCAAGCTGGGCGACCCTATTGAATTGGAAGCTTTATCAACCGCCTTTAAAGAGAAAACCGATCAGAAGAACTACTGTGCCATAGGTTCGGTAAAAAGCAATATCGGACATACTTCTGCAGCAGCGGGCATAGCAAGCGTGCAAAAGGTGTTGCTATGCATGAAGCATAGAAAACTAGTACCGACGCTGAATTTCAAGAACCCGAATGAGCATTTTGATTTTGATAATTCTCCTTTTTATGTCAATACAGAATTGAACGCCTGGGAACCTTCCCGCGGGAACAAAAGGCGCGCCGCTGTGAGCTCTTTCGGGTTTAGCGGTACGAACGCCCATCTTATTATTGAAGAATATCGTCCCGGGACTGGAACATCTGCGACATCACCAGCAGCCGCCGATATCCATAATCCCGTTCTCTTCGTTTTGTCTGCCAAAGGTGAAAAGCAACTAAAAACGTATGCCGAAAGAATGAGGAGCTTTATTGCATCCCGGGAAAATCTTAACCTCTCGGATATGGGGTATACGCTGCAAGTGAGCCGCGAGCCGATGGATTACCGGCTGGCTTTTGTGGCAGATTCAAAAGAGGCATTGCTAAAAGCGCTCGAAGGATTTGCGAATCATGATCTGCTTGCTGGCGTCCTAACGGCTCAGGTGAAAAAGAGCAAAGACGGGATTGTGATGTTTGAGGCGGATGAAGATGCCAAATCGTTGCTTGAAACCTGGATCAAGAAGAGAAAACTGAAAAAAATAGCGGAGTTGTGGGTAAAGGGGCTAACTATTGACTGGAACAAGCTGTATGGGGACATCAAACCTTACCGGATCAGTCTACCGACCTATCCTTTTGCGAGAGAACGCTGCTGGGCACCTGAGCTTGACAGCAAGGCAGGCAAAGGCATGACTTCTATCACTGCCGCTTCGCTCCATCCTTTACTGCATCAAAACACCTCCGATTTCTCGGAACAGCGGTTCAGTTCGACTTTTACAGGCCAGGAGTTTTTCCTGAAGGATCATGTGGTGAATGGACACAAAGTTTTATCCGGGGCTGCTTGCCTTGAAATGGTTCGGGTGGCCGTGGATCAAGCAACAGGATCTGATGAGGGTGGGCCAACCGAAATTTGCCTTAAAAACGTGGTTTGGGCACGGCCTATTATCGTAGAGGATGGGCCACTGCAGTTACACATCGGACTTTTCCTGGATGATCATCAAGAGATTTCCTATGAAATATATGGGGAGAGCGAAGAAGCTGATGCAGGGATTGTGATATATAGCTACGGCAGTGCTACACGAAGATCGGCTGCGGAAGTCCCAGCACTGAATATTAAAGACTTGCAGAATGTATGCAGTCGGAACTTCGACCCCACACAATTGTATAGAGTTTTCAGGGATATGGGAATTGATTATGGCCCTGGACATCAAGGGATTGAGATGGTGTATGCGGGAGAGGGTCAAGTGCTGGCTAAGTTATGCTTGCCGTCTTCCGTTTCTGACAACCAAAGCAAATTTGTCCTGCATCCAAGTATGATAGATTCGGCCTTGCAGGCAACCGTAGGCTTGACGCTGGGGTCTGGCGAGATCAAACCTTCTCTGCCTTACGCCATTCAAGAAGTTGAAATTATAAAAAATTGCAGCTCCATCATGTGGGCGTTGGTTCGCTACAATGCAGACGGTCTAGCTGAGGAAAAGGCACAGAAGCTGGATATTGATCTGAGCGACGAGACCGGAGCCATCTGTGTCAGAATAAAAGGATATTCATCAAGAATTCTGAGTAGGGACTCGATTTCTTCGGATGTTCAGTCAAATTCCAGTAACTTGATGCTTGAACCCGTATGGAAAGAGCAAGGGATTGCTCTAGAGGCCGAAATGCCTGTATATGATCGCCATGTCGTGTTACTCTGCCAGCCGTCCGGGATTTCCCGTGAACAAGTTGAAGCTCGAATGGACGGCGTGCAATGCATTGTACTGCAACCCGACCGAAACGGAATCGCGGAACAGTTCCAGCGTTACGCCGTCCAGGTGGTTGAAGAGATTCAAAGCATTTTCAGGAAAAAACCCAATGGTAAGGTGCTGATCCAGATTGCCATAAGCGGACAGGAGGAGCAGCAGCTTTTCTCGGGACTTTCCGGTCTTTTAAAAACGGCCCGGCTTGAGCATGCAAAACTGGTAGGTCAGTTAATAGAATTGGGACAGGATGAGGACTGGGGAGCAGTCATAGACATTTTAAAAGAAAACAGCCGTAGCCTCGGGGATATCCAGATCCGGTACGAGAAAGGCACACGGTGGGTTTCCTGCTGGAACGAAGTTCACATCTCTCAGGAAGCAGCGGGTAACCCGTGGAAGGATGGCGGAGTGTACCTGATTACTGGCGGTGTCGGTGGATTGGGACTCATTTTTGCCAAAGAGATTACGGATAAAGTCCATAAAGCCGTCTTGATTTTAACGGGGCGTTCCGCGCTGGATGAGGGCAAACGGGCTGAGATAAAGAAAATGGAGGCATTAGGGGCACGAATAATATACAGACAGGTCGATGTAACTCAGGAGCAGGCGGTGACCGATTTAATCCAGGAAATTCAGGAGGAATTCGGAAGCATCAATGGCATCATTCACAGTGCAGGAGTTATTCGTGACAATCGCATACTCCAAAAAAATAGCGAGGAAATGCTGGAGGTTCTCGCTCCCAAAGTAATAGGGACAGTGAATCTGGATCAGGCAAGCAAGAACCTGCCGCTTGACTTCTTTGTTCTATTTTCGTCTGTAGCCGGAGGATTAGGTAATCAGGGACAGGCCGACTATTCTGCAGCTAATGCGTTTATGGATGCTTATGCCGGATACCGGAACACTCTGATAGCATCTAAGCAGCGCCAAGGTCAAACGCTATCCATCAATTGGCCGCTATGGAAAGAGGGTGGGATGCGTATTGATGAGGAAACGGAGAAGCTGGTAAGGCAGCGTACAGGCATGAGCGGCTTGTCAACCTCTTCCGGCATTCAGGCCTTGTATCGTGGCATGATCGCGGGCGTTGATCAGGTTATGGTGATGGAAGGCAATCTCGCAAAAATGAAGAAAACCATGAATTTAATCACGACTCCAGAGATTAGGCAGCCTGAAAAGGTGACGGGAATTTCAGAAGCTTCCCCTGAAAGCAATGCCGTACCGGATCTGCTGGACAAGGTGCAGGCCGCTATGATACAGGCCGTGTCAAAATTGCTGAAAGTCAAACTTGAAGATATTGATGAACATGTAGAACTGAGTGAGTATGGCTTCGACTCCATCCTGCTTACACAATTTACCAACAACATCAATCACTTATACCGGCTTGAACTGACGCCGGACATATTTTTTGAATACACAACGATTCATGACTTCACCAGGTATTTTGTGGACGAATATGATGCCGTGCTTGGCGAGCAGTTTGCCGTGCATGCCCGGACTGAGCCTGCTGTCCAGGCCGTGGAGGATGATAGGGAAGACAGTGCCCACGTTAGACGGCAGCGTTTCCGGTTTGCAGGCGGGAATGTGTTGTCCACGCCGCAACAGACTCAGGCTGTTCCTGAACCCATTGCCATTGTGGGAATGAGCGGTGTATTTCCCATGGCTCGGGATGTGGATGAGTTTTGGAAAAATCTTGAGGAAGGCAGGGATTGTATCACTGAAATCCCTGAAGATCGCTGGGATTGGAAGACGTATTACGGTGACCCTGAGCAGGAGGCCAATAAAACAAACATCAAGTGGGGCGGGTTTATTGACGGGATCTATGAGTTTGACCCGCTATTCTTTGGAATTTCACCACGGGAAGCCGCACTCATGGACCCGCAGCAACGGCTGTTGATGACCTATATCTGGAAGGCGATTGAAGATGCAGGCATTCAGGCAGGGAGTCTGTCGGGGACCCGTACAGGAATCTTTGTAGGTACCGCGAACAGTGGCTACAGCGGTATGATCTATCAGGGAAATGTGGGTGTCGAGGCGTATTCCTCCAGCGGTATGGCACCGTCTGTTGGGCCCAATCGAATGAGCTATTTCCTTAATATTCATGGTCCGAGCGAGCCTATCGAAACGGCTTGCTCCAGTTCGCTGGTGGCCATTCACCGGGCCGTTAGGGCCATAGAGGATGGAAGCTGCGAGATGGCGATTGCAGGCGGCGTCAATGTGATTATCACACCTGAACTCCATATCAGCTTCAACAAAGCAGGAATGCTGTGTGAGGACGGTCGGTGCAAAACCTTCTCCAATAAGGCCAATGGCTACGTGCGTGGTGAAGGGGCCGGCATGCTTTTCCTGAAAAAGCTGAAGGATGCAGAGAAGGATGGAGACCATATTTATGGTGTAATTCGGGGTACTGCCGTCAATCACGGAGGCCGGGCCAATTCCCTGACAGCTCCTAATCCGAGGGCTCAGGCGGATGTGTTGGTAAATGCATATACAAAGGCCGGAATCGACCCAAGGACTGTCTCTTACATTGAGGCCCACGGGACAGGCACCGAGCTGGGCGATCCGATTGAAATTAACGGGCTGAAAGCAGCTTTCAAAGAGCTTTATGAGAATACAGAGGGACCCGGGATCACAGAATCCCATTGCGGATTGGGCTCGGTGAAGACCAATATCGGACATCTGGAACTGGCTTCTGGAATCGCGGGCGTCATAAAAGTACTGCTTCAGTTAAAGCATAAAAAGCTGGTCAAAAGCCTTCATTGCGAGGCAATTAATCCCTATATAAAACTTGAAGGTAGTCCGTTCTATATCGTTCAGGAGGCGCGGGATTGGAAGCCACAGCGGGATACTCAAGGGAAATATATTCCTCGTAGAGCGGGTGTTAGCTCCTTTGGATTCGGGGGTGCCAATGCCCATTTGATAATCGAAGAATATATTCCTGAAAAGCAGGAGCAGAATTCTATTACCCTTACCACCCCAAAATCGGCTATTGTGGTGCTGTCAGCCAAGAGTGAAGGACAATTGCAAGAGCAGGCGCAGCTATTACTAGCTGCAATCGGGGAGCATCCGTTCACAGACAGTAGTCTGGTAGATATAGCGTATACCCTTCAGGTGGGGCGCGAAGCGATGGAAGAACGTTTGGCTTTCGTTGCAGGCTCTCTCCGGGAGCTTGAAGAGAAATTGAAAGGATTTGTGGAAGGCCGGGATGGTATTCACGGCTTACACCTGGGACACGCCAAACGCCATAAAGAAGAAAATAGAGCTCGTGAAGACGGAGAGGGTGCGGGCACGGCGATTGATGTGTTGGTTAGCGAAGGCAGCTATGGCAAAATCGCAGACCTTTGGGTAAAAGGAGTCGCAATTGACTGGGCCCTGTTGTACGGAGAGGCTAAACCAAACCGTATCAGTCTGCCAACCTATCCCTTTGCCAAAGAACGATATTGTATAACCGATATCAATAAACGGACGGGAGCAAGCGGTGTTGTGTTGGAACGGGAGACAGCAGACGGCATTCATCCCTTACTTCAGCGCAATACGTCCGATATTTATGGATTGCAGTTCAGCTCCACTTTTACGGGGAAGGAATTTTTCCTGTCTGACCATGTGATAAGGGGGCAGAAGCTCTTGCCTGGAGTGGCCTACCTTGAAATGGCGCGGGCGGCAGTAGAGCAGGTCTCAGGATCTCCGGAAGACAAGTGGACGTCCATCCGGCTAAAAGATGTGGATTGGATCCAGCCTGTTGTGGTTGGGGAGGAGTCGGTTGATGTCAGTATTGGGCTTTATCCGCAAGATGGCGGGGAGATCGCCTATGAAATTTACAGCAAGTCTGGAGCAACGGACAAGGGACTGGCGGTGCATAGTGAAGGCAGGGCAGTAATTGTTCCGGTGGCAGAGGTCCCTGCTATAGATATTAAAACCTTGCTGGAGCAGTGCAGTCTGGGCTCCGTTTCATCCCGTCAGTGCTATGAGGCGTTTGCGGCGATGCAGATTTCCTATGGGCCGGGACACCAGGGAATTGAGAAAATATATATCGGAGTGGGTCAAGCGCTTGCCAAGTTGTCCTTGCCTTCTTCCGTTTACCATACGATGGAACGTTTTGTGATGCACCCCAGTTTGATGGACTCCGCTCTTCAGGCGACGATAGGCTTGATTATGAGTGCAGGTGATCGCAAAGCTTCCATTAAGCCAGCTTTACCATTTGCATTGGAAGAGTTAGAGGTATTTAACAAATGCACATCAGAGATGTGGGCCTGGATTCGTAATAGTGAAGACAGCAGGCAAGATGGCCCGCTGCAAAAGTTAGATATCGATTTGTGTGACGAGCAGGGGAATGTTTGTGTGAGGATGAAGGGATTCTCATCACGAGTTGCTGAAGGAGGAACAGGTGGCCCAGATGAATGGACTGCACCTGAGACTTTGATGCTTGAGCCTGTGTGGGAAGAACAAGCGGTTGCTCTGGAAGGAACAGCACCTGACTATCAACAGCATCTGGTAATTTTATGCGAACCGGGATATATTTCCGGGGAAATTATTGAATCACAGATGAACGGGGTGCAGTGCCTCATTCTCCAATCCGAAGAGAAGAGCATTGATGCACGGTTTAGGACTTATGCGACACAGGTGTTTGAGGCAATTCAACATATTCTTAAAACGGAATCCAAAGGCAAAACATTGGTTCAGCTTGTCGTTCCGGTGCAGGATCACCAACAGGTATTCTCGGGACTTTCCGGACTTTTAAAAACAGCATGGCTGGAGAATCCAGTACTGGTTGGCCAACTGATAGAAATGGATGTGGAGCAGAATTCAGCAGGTATGATAAATATCTTGCAAGAAAACAGTCGCAGTTCTATAGAACCACATATTCGCTATCAATCGGGTAGACGGCATGTTGCCGTATGGACGGAAATTAAAGCCTCTGGGGAAGCGATCAGCATTCCGTGGAAGGACAGGGGAGTATATTTGATTACTGGCGGGACCGGAAGTCTCGGTTTGATTTTTGCCGAAGAAATTACACGACAGGCCAGAGATACTACTTTAATTCTTATTGGACGCTCACCGCTTCGTGGTGACACCAAAGCAAGGATTGAGGAGATAGAGGCTTTAGGTGCAAGAGTAGTATTCCGACAAGCCGATGTCGCCGATAAAAGGGCGGTTGAAGTTTTGATTCGGGATATTCAGGAAGAGTTTGGGAAGCTGGACGGAATTGTGCACAGCGCAGGAATGGTTAGCGATAATTTCATTATTAAAAAAACACGGGAGGAATTGCAAAACGTTTTGGCACCAAAGGTTACGGGATTGGTGAATCTGGATCAGGCTTGCAAGGAAATCCCGCTGGACTTCTTCATCCTTTTTTCATCCGTTGCAGGGAGCCTCGGGAATATAGGACAGGCTGACTATGCTGCTGCCAATGCCTTTATGGACGCCTATGCCAAGTACCGTAGTACGCTGGTAGAGCGAGAACAACGCCAGGGGCGGACGATTTCAGTCAATTGGCCATTCTGGAAAGAAGGCGGAATGCGTATTGATGGGGAAACAGAAAAGATCATGGAAGGGATGGGGATGTTTGCAATGGAGACTGGTGCAGGAATTCGGGCTTTGTATCAGAGCCTGGCTTCCGAAAAGAATCAAGTCATGGTGTTGGAAGGGCATGCCAGTCAGCTAAGAGAAACGCTCCTGCAGCAACCGTCCCTGAATCAGACTGGAAATGCCTCCTCTATGATAAGGGAAAGCGAGATGGGTTCGGTCATCGGACAAGACCTGCTTGCCGAAAAAGCGGCAAATTATTTAAAGCAATTGCTCGCTACATCCATCAGGCTGCCGGCAAGGCAGATTGAAACCGATGCCCCTATGGAGAAGTATGGCATTGATTCCATTATGATTAAACAGCTAACCCGTGAGTTGGAGAAAACATTTGGAACACTGCCCAAAACTTTATTTTTTGAATACCAGAATATCCGGGAATTGACCCAATATTTCCTTAAAGTCCACCAGAAGCAGTTGATTAAATTACTTGGAATCGAGACAGAGGACGCTACGAAAGATTTCAAGCCTTCTACGGTGGAAAGCGACCCGGTAAGGTCACTTTCTGATAGTCGGAAGCAATCGCGTTTCATGCCAGTTCAGGCAAGTTTCCAACCGCAACCGGAACGAGCAGGCGGATCAGAGGAAATTGCCATTATCGGTTTGTCGGGCATGTATCCCGATGCAGAAAACATACGGGAATTCTGGAACAATCTGCGCGATGGGAAGGATTGCATTACGGAAATTCCCAAAGATCGCTGGGATCACAGCATGCACTTTGACGAGGACCGGAACCAGTCCGGAAAAGCTTACAGCAAGTGGGGAGGCTTTATCAAAGGTGTGGATCAGTTTGACCCCATGTTTTTCAATATCTCTCCTAGAGAAGCACAGATAATCGATCCTCAGGAGCGTCTATTCCTGAAATGCGTCTATGAAACGATAGAGGATGCAGGCTATACCCGGGAAGCGCTTGGACTGGAGCGGGGCCTTGGGCAGGATAGGAATGTGGGTGTTTTTGTCGGGGTCATGTATGAAGAATACCAGCTTTATGGGGCACAGGAACAAGCTAGGGGCAGAATGATTGCCGTTCCTGGCAATCCGGCTTCCATCGCAAACCGGGTATCTTATTTCTGTAACTTCCACGGTCCGAGCATGGCTGTGGACACCATGTGCTCTTCTTCATTGACGACCATTCATCTGGCCTGCCAAAGCTTGCAACAAGGCGAGTGTGAGCTTGCCATTGCTGGCGGCGTGAATGTATCCATTCATCCGAACAAATACCTGATGCTTGGGCAAGGCAGGTTTGTATCGAGTAAAGGACGGTGCGAAAGCTTTGGACAAGGCGGAGATGGATATGTGCCGGGAGAAGGCGTAGGAGCCGTACTGCTCAAACCACTGGCCAAAGCTATTGCAGATGGCGACCATATATATGGGGTCATAAAGGGGACCTCGGTGAATCATGGAGGGAAGACAAACGGATTCTCAGTTCCGAATCCCAATGCGCAGGCCAGTGTAATTGGAAGGGCCTTTAAGAAAGCAGGAATTAACCCCAGAACCATTAGTTACATCGAAGCGCATGGCACCGGGACATCTTTAGGTGACCCCATTGAAATCGCCGGATTGCAAAAAGTGTTCCAGGAATATACGGAGGATAAGCAATTTTGCGCAATCGGATCGGCAAAATCAAATATTGGGCATTGTGAGAGCGCGGCTGGGATTGCCGGAGTTACAAAGGTGCTCCTTCAGCTCAAATACGGACAAATCGTGCCTTCATTGCATTCAAAAACACTAAACCCGAATATCGATTTTAGCGATAGTCCTTTTATAGTTCAGCAGGAGCTGGGAGAGTGGAAAAGACCCGTCGTCACAATGAATGGGAAGACAGTTGAATACCCAAGAGTGGCAGGTATTTCCTCCTTTGGCGCCGGAGGTTCCAACGCACATGTGCTCATTGAGGAATATATCCCTGAGGAGCAGGAGACTAGACAAGTTACCATTCCACTGCAAAATCCTTTAATGATCGTGCTGTCGGCGAGGAATAAAGATCGACTGGATGAACAGGTGCAAAGACTGCTTGCTGAACTCAAAGAGCCGGAATACTCGCAAACCAGCCTGGAGGATATAGCATTTACTCTGCAGGTGGGACGGGAAGCCATGGAAGAACGGTTAGCAATCATAGTTAAGTCTACCCGTGAGCTTACAGAAAAGCTGGAGAGTTTTTTAGCGGGGAATGAGGATATTGACGGGCTGTATTTGGGTCAGGCAAAGAAGAATAAAGACATCCTAGCTGTTCTTGAGGCAGACGAAGACATGGCAAAAATGGTGGATAGTTGGATAAACAAGGGTAAGTATACAAAGCTGGCGGAGCTTTGGGTGAAGGGGCTGCTCTTCGATTGGACTAGACTTTATGAGAATATTAGCCCTCGTCGGATTAGTCTGCCAACTTATCCATTTGCCAAGGAGAGCTATTGGATCTTCGCGCGTGGGGGCGAATCCCGGGACGTCGAGACGGAATCTCCTGTAGTCGATGTGTCGGTACAAGAGTTCGTTTCCAGCCCTCCTGCAGTTAACCATAGCAACGATAATGTGCAGAGACAGACTTTGGCGAAAGTACCTGAAAAACCGCAGGGCATTTTGCTAAGCTCCGTTTCCAACATCCAGATGGTAGCAGATAAGCCAGAAAAGTCAGCCGTGCTGGCAGAATCCAAGCCTGCCCCGCCGCAACCTGAGGCCAAGCCTTCTTCGCCGCCGCCCGTTGTTGCCAGGGATGAGGCAAAGCGGTCGACATATGCGCCAACGGCTGTACGGATAGAAACATTGGAGAAGGAACTGGTAGAAAGTCTTGCGAAATCCTTGAGTATGAATGAAAAGGATATTGGCCGGGATGATCAATTTATTGATATGGGACTGGACTCCATTATAGGCGTAGAGTGGGTACAGGCTGTGAATAAACGTTTTGGAACAGCTATTCCAGCTACCAGAGTGTACGACTATCCTAACATTAAAGAATTTTCCAAATTTTTGGCAAAGGAATTGAACAAGTTGGCGGGAGATACAAACCAGGCTCCTACAGAGCCGAACCCTAAGCAGCCCATGCAAGCCTTGTTACAGAAAGTACTGCAGGGTGAGTTAGATTTTGAACAGGCCGACCAGTTATTCAACCAATTACACTCGTAGACAGCCAACACGATATTTGTCCTATTTCATACAGCTAGGAGGACATGTTTATGGATTCAAAAGATATTTTTCGTGCGGTGCAAGCAGGGGAAATAAATTATGAAGATGCTGAAAAACAATTGCTTCAATTTATTGGCGAGCTCCCGGATAAATCATTGAAAGCCAGTCCACAGGAATTATCAGAAGGACGGGCTTTCACGTTGCAACCATTGGACAGCTTTCACACGCCGGAGGATGGGCAGGAGATAAGCGCCCCCCAAATAAAGGTACAGTCTGTGGTTGAATTGCAGGAATTTGAGCACGGGATTGTCCTGTTGAAAATGAAGGACACGGCGCACAAAAATACATTTTCCGATGAACTGATTATTGGCCTGAATCAAGCATTCGAAACGGTCCAGGCTAACGAGAATTATAAAGTTGTGATTCTGACGGGATATGACACCTACTTTGCCACAGGAGGCACCCAAGAGGGATTGCTGGCTATCCATGAGGGAAAGGCGAAATATAGCGATACCAATGTTTACAAGATTGCTTTGGATTGCAAGCTGCCCGTCATCGCTGCTATGCAGGGACATGGGATTGGTGCTGGCTGGTGCATGGGGATGTTTTGCGATTTTATCGTGATGAGTCGGGAAAGCATCTATACTACTAACTTTATGAAGTACGGCTTTACTCCCGGAGCGGGTTCGACCCTGATTTTCCCTGAGAAATTCGGGGTTAGTATGGCACAGGAAATTTTATTTACAGGTACTAGATATAGTGGTTCGGAACTGGAAACCAAAGGGGTTCCTTTTCCGGTTGTACCGAGGAATGAAGTGGTGCCGTACTCCATGCAACTGGCAAGAAAACTGTCTGAGTCTCCCAGGGAGTCATTAATTGAGTTGAAAAACCATATGGCCCAATCGATAAGAGAAAAGCTGGCGGCTACTATTGAAAAAGAAATAAAAATGCAGGATAAAACGTTTGTGAATCAGCAAGAGGTTAAAGAACGGATTCAATTCGCCTATGGACAGCTGCCGAATAGCAATGATTCCCACAAACCGGTCAAGCATGCTGATTCTAAAAAAGCTATGCCATCTATGCCGCACGGTCAGGAACATAAGGAGTCTATCGCAATTATTGGTATGGCAGGGCAATTCCCCGAATCCAGGACTTTGGCTGAATTTTGGGACAATCTGGCTCAGGGCAGGGATTGTATATCGGAAATCCCTTCAACGCGATGGTCAATCGATGAATATTACGATACCGATCCCAAGGCTCAGGGAAAAACCTATAGCAAATGGATGGGTGTTTTAGAGGATGTAGATAAATTTGATCCGTTGTTCTTTAATATATCCCCTGCAGAAGCAGAGATGATGGACCCTCAACAGCGCCTGTTTCTTGAAAGCAGCTGGAAATGCATTGAAGATGCCGGATTAAATCCAGCTTCACTGTCGGAGAGCCGTTGCGGTGTTTTTGTAGGTTGTGCAGCCAGTGATTATGGGAGGTCCATGAGTGGGCAGGGGTTAAATGCGCAGGTTCTTATGGGAGGGTCGCCTTCAATTCTATCCGCTCGGATTTCGTATCTGCTAAATTTGAAAGGTCCTTCTTTGGCTATTGATACAGCATGCTCTTCCTCTCTGGTGGCTATTGCTGAAGCCTGCAACAGTCTCCTTTTAGAAACAAGTGACCTTGCTTTGGCAGGCGGAGTCATGATTATGGCTGGTCCGGGGATGCATGTTATGACTAGCAAGGCAGGAATGCTGTCCAAGGATGGACGGTGCTTTACCTTTGATGCCCGTGCAAACGGGTTTGTACCCGGAGAAGGAGTGGGGGTCATTTTATTAAAACGGCTCTCTGATGCAGTCAGAGACAAGGACTCCATATATGGAGTTATTCGGGGATGGGGAATGAACCAGGATGGAAAAACCAACGGAATAACTGCCCCGAGTGTAAATTCACAAATCTCGCTAGAAAAAGACGTATATCGACGGTTTAACATTCATCCCGAAACCATCTCCATGGTCGAGGCCCACGGGACAGGAACAAAGCTGGGTGATCCTATCGAGGTGGAGGGACTTACGGAATCATTCCGATCCTATACAAGCAAGAAGGGCTATTGCGCATTGGGGTCACTGAAAAGCAATATGGGTCATATGATGACTGCGGCCGGGGTGGCCAGTGTGATGAAAGTGCTGCTGGCCATGAAGCACCGCCAATTGCCGCCTACCATTCATTTCGAATCCTTAAATGAGCATATTTCTCTGGAAGATAGCCCGTTCTACATTAACACCAGTCTGCAAAGCTGGGAGCCCGAACCGGGAGTACCCCGGCGTGCGGGCGTAAGTTCCTTCGGATTTAGCGGCACTAACGCTCATATGGTTATTGAAGAATATGTTCCTGTAGTCTCTGCGGTGAATCTACCCCCAGTGGGGAAAGACAACCCGGGACTATTTGTGCTGTCTGCTAAAAGTGAACATTCCTTGAAAACCTATGCAGCAGATATGATGAATTTTGTTAAGTTGCACGAAAGCGTTAATCTGACGGACCTGATCTATACCTTGCAAGTGGGAAGAGAGGCTATGGACTGGCGTCTCGCGTTTTTGACGGATTCAAGAGAAAATCTGATAGATGAACTTGAACATTTTATTAACGGAAACTCGTCGGAAAAAGTGCTGATCGGCCGTGTGAACTATGTAGGTGGCGGAATCGAACTCTTGGATTCGGACGAAGACACCGGAACCCTGGTTCGGGCCTGGACTCAGAAGAAAAGACTTGATAAGGTACCCAAATTGTGGGCCAATGGTGCAAGCATTGAATGGGACGCACTGTATGGAGATATCAAGCCCAGACGAATCAGTCTGCCGACCTATCCTTTCGAAAGGGCACGCTATTGGTTATCCGAAACAGACACTGGACAAGGCAGTGTAAATCTGGCTGTGACTGCCCAAATTCATCCTTTATTGCATCAGAATATTTCCGATCTCTCCGGACAACGTTATAGCTCTACTTTTACAGGCCGGGAATTTTTCCTGTCAGACCACAGAATCAAGGGTCAACAAACATTACCCGGGGTGGCTTACCTCGAAATGGTGCGAGCAGCTGTAGAAGAGGCAGTGGGAGCCGTAGTAGAAGGCGAGACCCATATTCAGCTGAAAAATATCGTATGGGCTCGGCCTGTGGTTGTAGCAGACGGACCGGTCAGGGTACTCATCAGTCTATATCCCCAGGACAATGGAGAGATTGCGTTTGAAATATGCAGCGGGATGGAAGGAGCCGACGCTGAAGGTATTATACACAGTCAGGGAATGGCTGTGTTGGAGAGGGCTGGCGAGCTACAGTATCTGGACCTGAATGTCTTACGAGCAAACTGTACCCTCACACCACTCTCTTCAAGCCAATGCTATGAAGCTTTCAAAGCCATGGGGATAGACTATGGACCAACACACCGTGGCATTGAGGCAATCTTTCGAGGAAAGGATTACGTGTTGGCCAAGCTGTCCCTACCATCCGCTGTAGTCCATACTCAAAGTGAATTTGTAATGCATCCAGCTTTGATGGATTCAACTTTGCAGGCCACAATCGGCTTGGTAATGAGTTCGGAAGAAAATTTGCCTGTAGGCAAGCCTGCGTTACCCTTTGCTTTGGAGGAACTGAAGATATCCGAAAAATGCACTCCAGTGATGTGGGCCCGGATCTTTCACGATGGGAGTGAAGAGACGTCGAATGGATTAAGCAAGGTGGATATTGATCTGTGCGATGAGACCGGAAAGATTTGCGTGCAGCTCAAAGGACTTTTATCCAGAGCTTTGGAAGGAGATGTGGGGCAAGCCAGCATCACTGAGGATATGGGTACACTGATGCTTGAGCCTGTCTGGCAGGAGACGCCTGTCACCACAGGGGTGAACGCTAACGACGATATCCGGCATGTTGTGATCCTGTGTGAGTTTGATGGTATCGCCGGGGAGGATATTGAAGCCCACATGGATGGTACTCGCTGCCTTGTTTTACAGTCCTCCAGCATGGATATGGACAGTCGGTTTGAAGATTATACCATTCAGATATTTGAAGAATTGCAAAGCATCCTGCTAGACATACCCAAACAGAAAGTTTTGATACAGCTGGCAACCCACGCTCGGAAGGACCAACAGGTTTATTCCGGGCTCTTTGCAATGTTGAAAACCGCTCAAAAAGAAAATCCGAATATCATGGGTCAGTTGCTTGAGCTTGATGTGGAAGATGATGTCGAAGGAATCATTGAGAAACTACAAGGGAACCGGAGTGGCCGGCATAACGAACGGATACGGTACCAAGGGGACAAACGACAGGCTTTAATGTGGCAAGAAATTGGAGCCTTACGTGAAGATGCAGACCTGCCGTGGAGAGATGGTGGGATCTATCTCATTACAGGTGGCTTAGGCGGCCTGGGACTTATTTTTGCCAGAGACATTGTGCGCAATGTGAAAAACTCCACCGTCGTATTGGTGGGTCGGTCATCACTTTCTGCGGACCAAAAGGCTCTGTTAAGCGAACTGAGAGCGCTGGGCGGTCATATAGAGTATCAACAGACGGATGTGGGCCACAACGAATCGGTTACCGGGTTAATTCATGGCATCGTCGAGCAATTTGGCGGCCTTAACGGTATTTTGCACACAGCCGGAGTGATTCGGGACAACTTCATCATCAAGAAGACTAAAGAAGAGGTTAGAGAAGTGCTGACTCCGAAGGTTTCAGGGTTGATGAATCTGGACCAGGCCAGCAGAGACCTGCCTCTGGACTTCTTTATCTTATTTTCTTCAGGCGCAGGAAGCCTTGGCAATGTAGGACAGGTTGACTACTCCGCTGCTAATGGATTCATGGATGCGTATGCCTCCTATCGAAATGCTTTGGTGACAGCAAAGCAGCGCCAGGGGCAAACGCTGTCGATAAACTGGCCTCTGTGGAAGGATGGAGGCATGCATGTCGACCTGGAAACGGAAAAGGCGATGCAAGGTCTGGGCATGATTGCCATGCAAACGGAGAATGGAATCAAAGCTTTGTATCAAAGCCTGTCTTCCGGCAGAAGTCAGGTTATGGTGATCGAAGGGTATCCCCAAAGGATTAAAGCGGCAATTTTAGGCCAGCTCTCGGAAACGGATGTCTCAGGCCGATCTGTAATAGAAAGCGGGGGAGCACCGCTTATCGGAGAAGAATGGCTAAGGGAAAAAGCGGAGGGTTATTTGAAAACGGTACTTTCAACCGTGATCAAGCTGCCCGCTGAAAGTATAGATGTAAATGCACCAATGGACAGGTATGGGATTGACTCCATACTGGTTATGCAGCTTACCAATGAATTGGAAAAGACTTTCGGCTCACTACCGAAAACATTATTTTTTGAATACCAGAATCTCCGGTCATTGACGAGTTATTTTCTTGAATCGTATCGCGGTCGGCTGATTGATGCTGTAGAAGCGACAGAGAAGAATACGGCTCCTGATGCAGGCCCGAAAGTACCTATAAAAGCAACCATAGAGCCTTTAGCCTCGATATCGGCTAATCGTAGGCGTCCATGGCTTCTCCCGACAGGGATACAGCCACATCAGGAGAAGAAGGCATTAGACATTGCAATTATCGGCGTGTCAGGAAGATATCCGGGAGCATTGGGTATCCGAGAGTTCTGGGAAAACCTAAGGGATGGAAAGGATTGCATTACAGAGATTCCCAAGGAACGCTGGGATCACAGTCTGTACTTTAATGAAAACAGAGGCAAGCCCGGAAAAACCTACAGCAAGTGGGGAGGGTTCATCGATGGAGTGGACTGGTTTGACCCGTTGTTTTTCAATATTTCGCCAAGGGAAGCGGAAACGATGGACCCGCAGGAGCGCTTATTCCTGGAATGCGTTTATGAAACGATAGAGGATGCGGGTTATACGAGAGAAACCCTTTGTGCAGAGCGGGAGCTTGGCGGCATAGAAGGCAATGTCGGGGTTTACGTCGGAGTGATGTACCATGAGTATCAACTCTATGGAGCCCAGGAACAAGCCAAGGGAAGGATGATTGGACTTCTCGGGAATGCCTCGGCGGTTGCCAACCGGGTATCGTATTTTTGTAATTTTCAAGGGCCAAGTATCGCTGTAGATACCATGTGCTCCTCGTCACTGACATCAATTCATATGGCCTGTCATGGACTACAGCATGGAGAATGCGAACTGGCAGTAGCAGGAGGGGTCAACGTCTCCATCCATCCTAACAAATACCTATTGTTGGGACAGGGAAGTTTTGCATCAAGCAATGGGAGATGTGAAAGCTTCGGACAAGGAGACGGATATGTACCGGGAGAAGGAGTCGGGGCATTGCTGCTCAAACCATTAGCGAAAGCCATAGCAGACGGAGACCGGATATATGGAGTTATCAAAGGAACTGCAGTGAACCACGGGGGGAAAACCAATGGCTATACCGTACCTAACCCCAACGCACAGGCCCGTGTGATTGGTCAGGCAATGAAGGAGGCAGGAATCAACCCCAGAACCATCAGCTATATAGAAGCCCATGGAACAGGAACTCCACTGGGAGATCCGATTGAAATAGCAGGCTTACAAAAGGCCTTCCGTAAATATACCGGGGATAAGCAGTTCTGTTCAATCGGGTCGGCGAAGTCTAATATTGGGCATTGTGAGAGCGCCGCTGGTATCGCCGCGGTGACAAAGGTGCTTTTGCAGTTGAAATATAAACAAATCGTGCCTTCGCTACATGCAAGTACTTTAAATCCCAATATCGACTTCAGCGATAGTCCCTTTAAAGTTCAGCAGGGATTAGAAGAGTGGAAAAGACCTGTAGTTGCCATCAACGGTGAAACCAGAGAATACCCAAGGGCAGCAGGAGTATCGGCTTTTGGTGCTGGGGGCTCTAACGCTCATGTGGTCATCGAAGAATATATTCCAGAAGAAGCTAGTCAGCAGCAAGCTGCGCCTGCATCCCTGAATCCTGTCATAGTCGTGTTGTCGGCCAAAAATAAGGAAAGGCTGGACGAGCAGGTGCAAAGATTGCTGTCTGCAATCAGAGAGCTGAATGACCCGCATACAAGTCTCTCAGATATCGCCTACACGCTGCAAATCGGGCGAGAAGCGATGGACGAACGTCTGGCGATCATTGCAAAATCCATCCAAGAGCTTGACTGGAAATTGGAAGGCTTCCTACAAAAAAAAGAAGGCGTAGAAGAGCTGTATAGAGGACAGGTAAAGCGTAATAGAGGAGGGCTTGTCACTCAGGAAGTCGATGAAGATATGGCTAAAATGATTGATGCATGGGTGGACAAAGGGAAGTATGGAAAGCTCGCTGAACTTTGGGTTACGGGACTGATTTTGGATTGGAACAAGCTTTATGAGGATGTGAAGCCTCGCAGGATGAGTCTGCCAACCTATCCTTTTGCCAGAGAAAGCTATTGGATACCCGTACATGAGGAAAAGAGCGCCGCAATAACAGAAGCCGCTTCGTTCCAATCTTCCTTTTTGACACCTTTACTGCATCAGAACACTTCAGACTTTTTGGAGCAACGGTTCAGTTCAACGTTTACAGGCGAGGAATTTTTCCTCAAGGATCATGTTGTGAAAGGTCAAAAGGTTCTGCCTGGCGTAGCCTATCTTGAGATGGTACGGGCGGCTGTAGAACGTTCCACAGGAGATATGGACAACAGCACAACAGGAATCCGTTTGAAAAATGTAAACTGGATTCGGCCTATTGTGGTGGACAACCAGCCAGTTTCTGTACACACCAGGCTCTCCCTGCAAGACACCGGAAAAATCAGCTTTGAAGTGTACAGCGGGCAAGTAGGAAGCGAAAGAGGGCATACCGTGCATAGCCAAGGTGATGCGGTGCAGGTTTACGTAGAGCAAAAACCGACACTAAACCTTAGGGCGTTACAGGAAGATTTTGGTCAACATAGGTTTAACGGATCGCAATGTTATGAAATCTTCGAGGAAATGGGAATGGATTATGGCCCGGCATACAGATGTGTGGAGAAGGTATATACACATCCGGGCAGGGTGCTAGCCAAGCTGGCAATGCCTTCCTTCATTTCTAATATGGCGGACAGCTTAGTCCTTCACCCTAGCTTGCTGGATTCGGCCTTGCATGCATCCATCGGGCTAATCATGGGCCAAGAGAACGGAGGGCTACCGGGCAGCACTGTACCAGCTACGCCTCATATGCCGTTTGCCCTCCAAGAGATTGAGATTTATGGGGCATGCACCCCGACCATGTGGTCGTTGATTCAATACAGCGAGGGCAGCAAGAAAGAAGACAAGGTACAGAAGCTTAATATTGACTTGTGTGATGAGGAAGGAACTATTTGCGTCAGAATAACAGGATTATCCACCCGGGCGCTGGACGGAGAAGTCGGCATTGAGGATGCACAAGGCGCAGCGGCAGGAGAAAGTGCCGCCGATCCGCTTGTAGGATCCGTATTGCTCATCCCGAAATGGGACCCGGCTGCTGTAAAAAAAGATGTCGTTTCCCCGTCACCGACAGACCGATTGGTCATTGCAGGTGGTACTGACAAAGACAGACAGGCCATCCGGGAGTATTATCCTAGGGCGCATTTCTTGGAGCTTCAAGCGCACGATTCCATTGAAACAGTTGCCTCAAAGGTAGAAGAATATGGAGCCGTTGACCATATTCTGTGGATTGCACCCTGTGCTTCCGTCGAATCGGTGACTGCCGAATCCTTGATCAAGGAACAGGAGCAGGGAGTCCTTCTCTTCTTTAGAATGGTCAAAGCGATGCTTCTATTGGGATATGGGACGAAAAAGCTAGGCTGGACAACGATAACCAATCAAGCTCAGCCGATGGATCAGAACGATACAGTCAACCCGACTCACGCAAGTCTTCATGGGCTGGTAGGCACCATGGCCAAAGAATATCCGAACTGGAAAATCCGTATCCTTGACCTGCAATCCGATGCTGACTGGCCGCTATCCGATATGTTTACGCTGCCTTCGGACCGGCAAGGACGGATGTGGGTTTTCAGGAATGGGCAGTGGTACCGGCAGCACTTGATCCCATTCAAACAGACTTCAGGTTTAAAAGGACAGACGCTATACAAAACCGGAGGCGTCTATGTGGTCATTGGAGGCGCTGGCACTATCGGAGAGGCTTGGAGCAAGTATATGGCCTGTACTTACCAGGCCCAGATGGTGTGGCTAGGCAGAAGGCAAAAGGATGCCTCTATCCAGGCCAAACTGGACGGATTTGAAGGCCTGGGACCTGTTCCATGCTATATCACGGCGGATGTAGCAGACGAAAGGGAGCTGCAGCGGGCATATGAGGAAATAAAACAGCGGTACTCCAACATAAACGGAGTGGTCCACTCAGCCATTTCATTTTTGGAGAAGGGCTTGGAAGATTTGACGGAGGAAGAGCTCCGGTCAGGGCTTTCAGCAAAGGTTGATGTAAGTGTACGCATGGCTCAGGTCTTCCAAAATGAGCCGTTGGATTTCGTATTGTTCTTCTCTTCCATTATTACCTATGTAAAGAATCCGGGACAAAGTAGCTATGCTGCCGGAAGTACCTTTAAAGACGCGTTTGCGCATCGTCTTTCGCAGGAATGGCGTTGTCCGGTGAAGGTCATGAACTGGGGATACTGGGGGAGCGGCGAAAACAATGCCTCTCAAAATGGAGGGCAGGAGGTAGAAAATTACTCCAGACTGGCGCAAATAGGTGTTGGGCTCATTGACCCGCAGGAGGGGATGGAGGCGCTTGAGACGCTTCTTGCCTCACCGGTGGACCAAATGGGGCTTATGAAAACAACAAGACATTTGGAGATGGAAGGGACTAATCCGACGGAAGAGATTGATCTCTACCCGCCTAATTCGGATCCGAATCTCAGGGATATACAGGAAAATATTGCTACAGCAATACAATCAAGAAGCCATTTTATCGAAAACTATGCCGCAGACGATATGGGCGACCTCCAGGAAAGGGAGATGGAACATCTCCTACGCAGGTTGTTGCAGGAGCAGCTCTTGTCCATAGGGTTATCAGGGACAGATCGTCAGTCTGTCGACGAGTTCAAAAATAAACTCGGACTACCTGAGCTATATGGCAAATGGCTGAAAGAGAGCATGGCGATTTTGGCACAGATGGATAACGACCTATCAGGTAGAAACCCCAGCTTGACGGATCGAGATGATGTCTGGCAGGAATGGGAAGAGCGTAAGCGTACTTGGCTGCAATATCCGCAGATGAGAGCAAGGGTTAATTTGGTTGAGACAACGCTACGGGCTTTACCGGAAGTGCTTACCGGAAAATCGCCTGCGACTGAAGTCATCTTTCCCAATTCCTCAATGGAACTAGTGGAAGGGATTTATAAGAACAATCTGGTGGTGGACTACTTTAATGAAGTACTTGCCGATACTACTGCCGCTTATATTCAGGAGAGGATTATGGCCGACTCCACTGCGAAAATCAGAATTCTGGAAATCGGCGCAGGCACCGGAGGGACCAGTGCTACGCTTTTCCTGAAATTACGCCCATACCGCAAACACATTGAGGAATACTGCTATACCGATATTTCCAAAGCCTTTTTGATGCACGCGGAAAAAGAGTATGGGCCGCATAATCCGTATCTCAGCTATCAGATTTTTAATGTTGAAGAACCTATTGCCGGGCAAGGTATTGAGACGGGTAAATATGATATTGTCATTGCCGCTAATGTACTTCATACCGCAAAAGACATCCGCCAGGCGTTACGTAATGCTAAAGCGGTTTTGAAAAGCAACGGCTTGCTCCTGCTCAATGAAATCACAGGTAGTAGCGTATTTACCCACCTTACCTTCGGATTGCTAGATGGCTGGTGGGCGTATGAGGATCCGGAATGGCGTATTCCTGGATGCCCAGGGCTTCACCCTCAAATATGGAAAACCGTATTGGACAAAGAAGGCTTCCATGCAGCGTTCTTCCCGGCGCAAGAAGCGCATGATTGGGGCCAGCAGATTGTTGCAGCCCAAAGCGATGGCATGGTTCGGCAAAAGCGACAGCACAAACGAAGATCAATATCGGTGGAGAAAAGAACCGTAGAAACGGTATCAGTGAAACAACGAACTCAATCCAAAATAGAGGTAGCACAAGCAGAGGTAGAACATGTGCTGCGTGAAAAAAGTACGGCGTACTTTAAACATTTGCTTGGTGAGACGCTAAAAATGGAACCGGGAAGTATCGACTCAACGGTTGCCCTGGAAGAGTATGGAATCGACTCGATATTGGTTGTGCAAATCACAAATGTTTTGCGTGAAGTCATCGAGGATTTTGCCAGCACGCTGTTTTTTGAGTACAACACCATAGATGATCTAGTAGCATACCTTCTTCAAACGCAAAAGGACTCGTTGAAGAAGCTGGTAGGGATGAAGGAACAGGAGTTAACCGAAGAGACTTCCAGAGTTGAAGAGGTCCCTGCTTCGCAATTACTCGCTACTGTCCCAATGAAGTTTGACCGGGGAGGTCGTTTCCTTAAGCCTTCTGACAGCACAATGGAAAAGCCAACGATACGATCCTCCAATATCAGGGATGTTGCGATTGTTGGGATGGCAGGACGCTATCCGGGAGCTCGTAATATAGAGGAATATTGGAACAATCTAAGAGAAGGTAAAAATTGCATAACTGAAATTCCGAAAGACCGTTGGGATTGGAAGACCTACTTTGACCAAGAAAAAGGGAAAAGGGGCACAATCTATACGAAATCGGGCGGTTTTATCGAAGGCATTGATTTATTTGATCCGCTATTTTTCAAGATTTCTCCCGCAGAAGCCGAAACAATGGATCCGCAGGAAAGACTTTTCCTGGAAGCAGCATATGCAAGCATAGAGGATGCTGGGTATACCCCTGCTAATCTTTGTGAGAGTAGAAGAGTCGGTGTATTTGCAGGCGTTATGAACGGAAATTACGGTTTGGGACCTCAATATAATTCCATCTCGAACCGAGTTTCCTATCATTTGGATTTCCAAGGTCCGAGTATGTCCTTAGATACCGCTTGCTCTTCCTCATTGACGGCGATCCATTTGGCTTTGGAAAGTCTGTATAGCGGTACAAGCGAGTGTGCCATTGCCGGGGGAGTCAACTTGATTGTAGACCCTATCCACTATATCAAGCTGTCGGCTATGACGATGCTTTCTAAAACGGGTGAATGTAAGTCATTCGGAGATCAGGCAGATGGATTCGTCGACGGAGAGGGTGTCGGCGCGATCGTGTTGAAGCCGTTGGAGAAGGCCATTGCAGATGGCGACCATATTTATGGAGTAATCAAAGGGAGCATGCTTAATGCTTCAGGTAAAACCAGCGGTTATACAGTACCTAGCCCTCAAGCTCAATCCTGGTTGATTGAAGAAGCGCTCCAGCGTGCGGATGTCGATGCAAGGACAGTTAGTTATATTGAAGCCCACGGAACCGGAACAGCTCTGGGAGATCCTATTGAAATTGCAGGACTGACAAGGGCATTCGAAAAATTTACAAAGGATAAGCAGTTCTGCGCCATAGGGGCGGTCAAATCCAATATAGGACATTGTGAGAGTGCAGCAGGCATTGCAGGAGTGACTAAAATATTGTTGCAGCTTAAGTACAGCCAGCTAGTACCATCCTTACATTCAAGGAAGTTGAACCCTGAAATTAATTTCAACAACACTCCATTTATCGTTCAGCAAAGCCTGGAGGAATGGAAGAGACCGGTAATTACAACCGATGGAATCACAAAAGAATATCCAAGACGGGCTGGAATATCGTCTTTTGGTGCAGGCGGGGCAAACGCCCATATCGTGATTGAAGAGTATATTCCCGAGTATCAGGAACAGTCTGGAACAGAATCCGCTTCTCAGGGACCTGTCATGATCGTGTTGTCAGCCAAGAGCGAGGAGCAGCTTAAGGAAAAGGGACGGCAGCTGCTGAATGCTCTTCAGGGTCAGCTATCCTTCGCAAGCCTATCGGATATTGCCTACACGCTTCAGGTGGGGCGCGAAGCGATGGAGGAGCGTTTAGCCGTACTTGTGGAATCTACCACAGAGCTTGAGGGAAAATTAAAGAGTTTTGTGGATGGACGTCATAACATGCTCAACCTATATAGGGGACAGGCTAAACGCAACAGAGAATCGTTGTCTATTTTTTCGGGGGACGAAGACTTGCAACAAATGATCGATCTTTGGATTTCCAAAAAGAAATATACCAAGCTTTTGGAGCTGTGGGCCAAAGGGATAAATTTGGATTGGAAAAAACTTTACACAGGGAAGATGCCTCATCGTATCAGCCTGCCTACCTACCCTTTTGCTAAAGAGCATTACTGGACTTCTGAAAGCAAGGATCAAGTAAAAGCCTATGCATTATTTTCGCAAGGTGAGAGCGATGTAGACTTTGATGATATATTGTGCGGCAGACTCTTGGATGAAATGATGAACGATACCCTGTCTGTTGATGAGGCTGCCAGTGAAATCCTCAATATATGTATACGTAAATGAGAAGTTTCTACGTGCTGGGAGGCAATAGAAGATGAAGGACTTTTTTCAATATATTCTAGGCGAGGTAAAAAGCGGACGGATACAGAAAGAGGATGCCATTGTAAAAATACGCCAATTTCAAGCTCAAATGGCTTCACATGAGGCCCCGCAAAGCGGAGCAGGGACTGCGGGGTCCTTGGCGGATACGGGAGTCCTTATGCTTGAGCCTTTCTGGAAAGAGCAAGTTGCTCTCCAGAAAGTGGCACGCCCTGAATTTAGCCAGCATCTGGTGGTGCTTTGCGAACTGGATCATTTCGCGGAGCGAAGTATTGAATCGCTCATGAAAGGAACCCGCTGCATCAAGCTGCATGCCAGCCAAAGCAGCATGGATGAACGCTTTCAGGCGTATGCCCGCCAGCTGCTCACGGAAGTGCAAATGGTTCTCAAAGAGGACTCCAAGGGTAGCGTACTGATACAGATTGCCGCACAAAGCGCTCAGCAACCTTTCGCAGGACTGTTGGGATTACTGCAGACAGCTGAGAAAGAAAACCCGAAAATCGTAGGGCAATTCGTAGAATTGGAATCAGCTGGTCTGGAAGAAATGATTGAGAATTTAAAAGAGAACAGTCAATATCCAAAGGATAAAAGGATACGGTATGAGGATGGCAAACGTTTGGTTCTCGGCTGGAACGAGATGAAACCCACCGAGACAACGGGAAGAGTACCCTGGAAGGATCGGGGGACTTATTTGATTACGGGCGGTGCAGGAGGTTTAGGACTTATTTTTGCGGAGGATATCGCCCAGCGAGTCAGGGAAGCCACGCTAGTTCTTGTAGGTCGTTCAAATCTAGGCGAAGGTAAACAGGCCATATTGGAGAAGCTGAAGGCGTTGGGGGCCCGCGTTGAGTACAAACAGGTAGATGTAGCACAGAAGGAAGAGGTCTCCAAATTGATCCTTGAGATCAGGGGAGAGTATGGAGGCCTTGATGGTATCCTTCATAGTGCTGGAGTAATACAGGATCGTTTTATTATGAATAAATCACAGGAAGAATTCGCGGAAGTAATGGCACCAAAGGTTGCCGGACTGGTGAACTTAGACCAGGCGACCAAGGAGCTACATCTGGATTTCTTTATTCTCTTCTCCTCAATAGCTGGAATTATGGGCAACCCCGGTCAAGCCGACTATTCTGCCGCAAATGCCTTTATGGATGCCTATGCCGCGTATCGAAACAGCCTTGTATCCTCAAAGGAGCGCAAAGGGCAGACGCTATCTGTCAATTGGCCTCTCTGGAAGGATGGAGGCATGCATGTGGACGATGACACGGAGAGGGCTTGGCAAAGTATTGGCATGGTAGCCATGCAAGCTTCAAACGGTATCCAGGCTTTATATAACGGTCTGGCCGCTGGTCTGAATCAGTTATTAGTAATAGAAGGCGAGCAATCCAGATTGCAAAAGTATTTCCTGGAGTCCCGACCGCAGGAGAAAGAATATGTTGAAGAGTCAGCTTCTTCAGAGGTGAATCTTGAACTGCTTCTGGAAAAAACCTTATATCAGCTAAAACTATTGTTTGGAGAAGTTACCAAGCTGAGCATTGACAAGATTGATGTCAGTGAGCCTTTGGAGAGCTATGGCATAGACTCCATCATGATTACAAGGCTTAATCAAAAGCTGCAGGGCATTTTTGGAGAAATACCAATGACCTTGTTTTATGAATATCAGACGTTGGAGGCAGTGGCCGAATATTTTATTGCTGATTATCACAAGGAATGCGTACGGTGGACAGGACTCGGAAGCCAGATAAAGACGGAAGAGAAATCCGTCTCCATTTCCGCAACCTTGCATGCTGCCAGCGAGTTTTCTTTGTCACCCCTGCCAAAGGAAGAAAACAATCGTATCTGCAACACGGCTACTAACAGAGACCGTGTGAAACACGAGCAAATAGCCATCATTGGTATAAGCGGACGATATCCGCAGGCCAAAAATATGGAAGAGTACTGGAGCAACCTGGAACAGGGCAAAGACTGTATAACAGAAATCCCTGCGGAACGCTGGAAGAGGGAAGGGTTCTACTGTTCCGACATCAAAGAAGCTGTTGAGAAGGGCAAAAGCTATAGTAAATATGGAGGATTTGTGGAGGATTTTGCAGATTTTGATCCTCTCTTCTTTAATATATCTCCCCGGGAAGCGATGAGTATGGATCCTCAGGAGCGAATATTCCTGGAAGAATGCTGGAAGGTTTTCGAGGATGCAGGATATAGTAGGGAACAGCTCGCCGAACAGTATAATGGCCGGATTGGCGTCTTTGCAGGAATTACCGGAACGGGGTTCAATTTATACGGGCCAAAGCTGTGGGAACAAGGACAACCCGTCTTTCCGCGAACCTCCTTCAGCTCGGTAGCCAACAGAATATCCTATTTCTTGAACTTAAAGGGACCCAGTATCCCGGTTGATACCATGTGCTCTTCCTCATTAACTGCAATCCACGAGGCCTGTGAGCATATTTATAACGGTGAATGCGAGATGGCTGTTGCTGGAGGAGTCAACTTATATCTTCATCCTTCAAGCTATATCTTTCTCAGTACGATGAGAATGCTATCGCCTGAGGGACGGTGTAAAAGCTTTGGGGAAGGCGGGAATGGATTTGTCCCTGGCGAAGGTGCAGGGGTCGTACTGCTCAAACCTTTATCACGAGCCATTGCAGACAAGGACCATATCTATGCCGTTATTCGGGGAACCCGTATCAACCATGGAGGAAAAACAAACGGGTATACCGTGCCTAACCCGGTAGCACAGGGTGAACTGATTAGAGAGGCTTTTGATAAAGCAGGCGTAAATGCCCGGGCAGTCAGTTATATTGAGGCCCACGGTACTGGAACGGAGCTCGGCGATCCTATTGAAATCACCGGGCTTACCCAGGCATTTAAGAAAGATACGCAGGACACGAGGTTTTGCGCTATCGGCTCGGTAAAATCAAACATAGGCCATTTAGAGGCGGCCGCAGGGATTGCAGGCATTGCTAAAATCATCTTGCAAATGAAAAACCGGAAAATTGCCCCCAGCCTGCATTCCCAAGAACTGAACCCTAATATAAACTTTTCCAAAACGCCATTTGTAGTCCAACAGGGGCTTTCTGAATGGGAGCGTCCGATAGTGGAGGAGGACGGCGAGCAACGGGAATACCCGAGGATCGCCGGGATATCTTCCTTTGGAGCCGGTGGGGCTAATGCCCATATCGTCCTTGAGGAATACCTCCCTGCGGAACAGGATGAATTTCAAAATGCCTTTAATCCTCCAAGACTGGTCGTCGTAGTTCTGTCGGCAAAAAGTGATGGAGCATTGAAGGAGCAGGTAAGCCAATTGGTTGCTGCAATGGATCGGAATGAGTTTTCCGATCACGATCTGGTGAATGTGGCTTATACCTTGCAGACAGGACGTGAGGCGATGGAAGAGCGCCTCGCTGTGGTCGTTGAGTCAGTGGAGGAACTTAAAAACAAGTTGCGGGACTTTATTGGAGGAAGACAGAGTATTGCACACCTTTACCGGGGACAGGCCAAGCGGGACAAGGAGAGCTTGAACATGGCCTCAGAGGAGAAAACGCTCGATGAAACGGTTGATTTACAGATTCTAGCGGAAAAGTACGGCAGAATCTCAGACTTGTGGGTCAGGGGTATCCATATGGACTGGAGCAGACTTTACGGTGATGTCCAGCCCCGCCGTATCCCTTTACCCACATATCCTTTTGCTAGAGAACGCTATTGGATACATGTAGATGAAGAAAAGCCTGTCGCCAATGCGGCTGCACATCTACATCCATTACTGCATCAAAACACCTCCGTACTTTCTGAGCAAAGATTTAGTTCAACCTTTAGCGGCCAGGAGTTTTATCTGAAAAACTCCGTAGTTGACGGAAAGCTTGTCCTGTCAGAAGCGGCATGCCTTGAAATGGTGCGGGCAGCGGTTGAGCAGTCGTTAACAGTACAGGAGAAGGGTCAGTCAAACATCATTATTAAAGATATTGTATGGACACATGCTCCCGCTATAGGAGATCAGCCGTTAGAAATACATATAGGGCTCTTTCCGGGAGATCAAGGGGCGATTGGCTTCAAAATCTACAGCAGATTAACAGAAGCCGGGGACCCTGTCTTACACAGCCAGGGTAGTGCCGAACTGGAGATGTTAAATGAAGCGGAAACGTGGGATATACAGGCTTTGCAGATGGAGTGCTTTCAGCATGTTTCGCCTAGGATAGACGACGAAGCAGTGTGGGACATGGGAGCCGACTGCAGTCCGGGACATCAGGTCAATGAACAAGTGCATATAGGACAGGGGTTAGTGCTGACCAAGCTATCGTTGCCTTCCGGTATAAGGAATACTGAGGGCTTATTTGTTTTGCATCCCTTTATAATAAACGCTGCTTTGCAAATGCCGCCGGCATACTTGTTTTCGAATGATGAAAATATCATGCGGCCTTCAGGCATTGATCCTCTACAGAAAATACGGCCGACTGCCATTGAGGGACTCGAAATATTTCGGGAATGTCGCTGTGAAATGTGGGTGTTGATCCGGTATAGCAGAGGAAGCGGGGCTGGTCATAATACGCAGAAGTATGACATTGATTTGTGTGATGAGGCAGGCCAGGTCTGCGTGCGCATAAAAGGATGCTCCTACAAGGAAGTGGGTGCATGTGAGCAAACACTTGGTGTAATGATGCTCCAACCCTTTTGGAAAGAACAGGCGGTTGCGGAGGACACGATGGTTCCCATCTACGAACGACATGTGGTAATGCTCTGCGAAACAGATACCATTGCTGCTGGAGATATCGAGTCCTCCTTGGCAGGAGTGGAATGTATCACTCTGCAATCCGGTATGGAGGAGGTCGATCGCCGCTTCGAAATGTATGCTGTCCAGGTTTTTGAAAAAATAAAAAGTATCCTGAATGACAAACCCAAAGGCAAGGTGCTGGTGCAGATTGTAACGATGCCTCAACATGAAAAGCTGCTCTTCGCTGGGCTGTGCGGCATACTCAAAACTGCGCAAAAGGAAAATCCAAAGATCCATGGTCAGTTAATTGAAGTTGAGGGTACAGAAAAAATGGAAGGGCTCATTGAAAAACTAAAGACGAGCAGCCGACACCCTGCGGATAGCCGCATCCGGTTTGTAGAAGGCAAACGTTGGATTCCTGTCTGGAGTAAAGCAGAAATGCCGTCAGAGACACCGGGTATTCCATGGAAAGACCGCGGGGTTTATTTGATTACTGGAGGAGCAAAGGGTTTAGGTCTTATTTTTGCAAAAGAGATTGCGCTTCAGGCCAAGGAAGTGACTTTGATTCTTACTGGACGTTCCCTACTGGACCAGGACAAGCAGACCTCATTGGAGGAATTGAAGGCATTGGGCGCCCGGGTGGAATACAGGCAGGTGGATGTCACGCGGAAGGAAGCTGTGGTTGGCTTATTTGAAGATATCAAACAGACATACGGCGGAATCAACGGCATCCTGCACAGTGCTGGAATAATCCAGGATAACTACATTATTAAAAAGACTAGCCTGGAATTCAGGGCAGTGCTGGCGCCCAAGGTTGCGGGACTGGTAAATTTGGACCAAGCCAGTAAAGACATTGCTCTTGACTTCTTTATCCTGTTTTCGTCAGGTTCGGGAGTGGGTGGTAATGCAGGTCAGTCTGACTATGCTGCCGCGAATGCTTTTATGGACGCATATGCCTGGTACCGCAATACCTTGGTATCCTCCATAGAGCGTACAGGCAAAACGCTGTCCATCAATTGGCCGTTATGGAAAGATGGCGGAATGCGGCCTGACCAGGAGACGGAGAAGGCCATGCAGAAGGTGGGTATGTATGCGATGAGGACAGAGACAGGAATGAGTGCTCTGTACCAAAGCATAGCCTGCATACCGGATCAGGTCATGGTGATCGAAGGAGACGTAGAGCTAATCAGCAACATGATGATCATGGAGGGACAGCTTGAAGAAAGCGGCAAAGCATCCCGGGATCAGGCGCTCGGATCAGAAGCTGAAGCATACATCGTTTCCTCCACAGCAAAGAAGACAGAGTCCGGCCAGGAAGAAGACCTGTTGCGTGAAAAGACGGCCCATTACTTGAAGACTCTGCTTTCATCGTCCATCGGCCTGCCCGTATATCGAATCGAAGAGGATACACCTTTTGAAAATTATGGGGTTGATTCTATAAAGTCTATGGAGTTGACCGACCAGCTGGAGAAAACGTTCTATCAGGTGTCGAGGACTCTATTTTTTGAATATCCAGATATTCGGAGTTTGACGGAATATTTTGTGGAAGCCTATCGAGACCCATTGATTGCTTTGTTTGGCATAGATCAGGTAGCGGTTGCAGGCGCGAAAGCCGACACAACTTTTGCAGCAAACAAGGAAGTGTCCGGCAGAGAAGGGGACCTGCTGCGTGAAAAGACGATCCATTACTTGAAGACTCTGCTTTCATCGTCCATTGGCCTGCCCGTATATCGAATCGAAGAGGATACACCTTTTGAAAATTATGGGGTTGATTCTATAAAGTCTATGGAGTTGACCGACCAGCTGGAGAAAACGTTCTATCAGGTGTCGAGGACTCTATTTTTTGAATATCCAGATATTCGGAGTTTGACGGAATATTTTGTGGAGGCCTATCGAGACGAGTTGATCGCTTTGTTTGGCATAGGTCAGGCAGCAGCTGCGGGTGCAAAAGCCAACACAACTTCTATAACAAATAAGGTAGTGTCCAGCCAGGAAGAAGAGCTGCTGCGTGAAAAAATGACAAGTTACCTAAAGAGCCTGCTCTCTTCGTCCACTGGACTGCCGGAACATCGCATTGAAGAGGACAAAAACCTGGAAAACTACGGTGTTGACTCCATAAAGTCAATGGAATTAACCGATGAGCTGGAAAAAAACTTCGGACCGCTATCGAGGACCCTACTTTTTGAATATCCAAATATCCAGAGTTTAATAGAATATTTCCTGGAATCGCATCGAGGCGAATTGATTGAATGGTTTGGTATGGAGCAGGTAAAAGCCCCTTCTCCGATATTCCGTCGTCCCCAATTTTCGGCAACCGAGGTAGAGCCTCAGGAGGAGAAGAAACAAGAAACAGGAGCGATGGACATTGCTGTCATCGGGGTGTCAGGGAAATATCCAGGTGCGGAAAATCTTCAGGAGTTCTGGAGCAATCTCCAAGAAAGCAAGGACTGCATTACCGAAGTTCCAAAAGATCGTTGGGAGCACGATCTTTATTTTGACAAGGAGAGAAACAAGCCGGGAAAAACCTACTGCAAGTGGGGCGGTTTCATGGAACAAATAAGCCTGTCAGAGCCAGCATTCTTTCATCTCACCCCTTATGAGATCAGTTTAATGGACCCGATGGAGCAACTCTTCCTGGGGATAATATGGAATTTGCTTGAAAGTGCAGGATATACGCGAGAGGCAATACAGAAGAAACACCAGAACAAAGTTGGCGTCTATGTGGGCGCTACGTATCACAAATACTGCTCCTGTGATATCGAACCGGACTCTGGCCAACGGGTAACATCATTTGGGTCTGTTGCAGTCGCAAACCCCATGTCGCATTATTTCAATTTCCAGGGACCGAGCATATCCATTGATACGATGAGCTCTTCCTCAGCTGTAGCTGTCCATATGGCATGTGAAAGCCTGATCAGGGGAGAGTGTCAAATAGCGGTAGCTGGCGGGGGGAATCTATTGACCAGCCCCAAAAAGTATATTGAATCCAGTCAAAATCAGTTGATTGGAAGTCATGAAGATAGCAGAAGCTTTGCGGATGGGGATGGGTACCTTCCAGCGGAAGGAGTTGGAGCGGTACTCTTAAAACCCCTTCATAAGGCTGTACAGGACGGAGATTGCATTTTAGCGGTTATTAAATCCACGGCAACCAATCATGGGGGACATAGCAATGGATATACAATCCCTAACCCGAATGCGCAGGCGCAACTAGTCGAAGAAAACTTTTTGAAAGCCGGTATAGACCCCCGGACGATCAGTTATGTAGAGGCAGCCGCAAATGGTTCTACATTGGGAGACCCTATTGAACTTGCTGCTTTGAATAAAGCATTCCAGAAATTTACGACCGAGCAGCAATTTTGTGCCATTGGCTCAGTCAAATCCAATATAGGGCATGCAGAAGCGGCTTCGGGGATATCACAGCTAACCAAGGTCATATTGCAATTGTGGCATCGAAAACTGGTTCCTACCATTAAGGCCGAGAAGCTTAACCCTAATATTAATTTCAGTAATACTCCATTTTATTTGCAGCGGGAGGTTCAGGAATGGGAGCGGCCTGTAATTGAGATTCAGGGAGAAGAACGGGAATTCCCGTTGCGGGCAACCGTAAGCTCCTTTGGTGCGGGAGGCTCTAATGTGCATTTCATTCTGGAAGAATATATCCCTTCAGAAAAAGACAACATTCATTTACGAGTGGCAGATCAGCCCCAAGTGGTGATTCTCTCGGACATAAATCGTGAGAGACTGATGGCGCTTGCCAATCAATTACTGGGATATCTGGAGCAGCAGAGCGATGATGCTTTACAAGATATTGCCTTTACACTTCAGACAGGCCGGGAAGCGATGACATGCCGGGCGGCAATCGTAGCGAGTACGCAGCAGGATCTACTCACGGGTCTTAGGGAACTTCTCGAAATAGCCGATAGCGGCAACGGGCCCGAAGGGGCATCCATTCCTTTATTTATAGGAGAAAGCGCAGAAGACTCAAACACGAGTGTGCTTCTCTCAGGGAAAATAGGAGAGAACGTTTCTCAATTGCTGCTAGAGGAGAAAAATATGGAAAATATAGCGATGTATTGGACCCAGGGGGGCAGGATTTCATGGGAGGCACTCCATAAGGATAAAGATGTCCGCAGGATCCCCCTACCGATAACCCAGTTTTAAACATAAATAGGGAACCGATCACTATCAGATGGAAATTACAAATTATTCTGGAGGTAAATCATGAGGGAATTTAAAGATAAGATAGCCGTAGTTACAGGAGCTGCCAGTGGGATTGGCCGCGCTATTGCGGACCGATGTGTAAATGAGGGCATGAAGGTCGTTCTCGCGGACATTGAGGAGGAAGCCCTTCTAAGGGCCGAAAAACAATTGAAAGACATGGGCGCAGAAACGTTATCCGTAGTGACGGATATTTCCAAAGAAGCTGATATACGTGCATTAGCGCAAAAAACGGTTCAGACATTTGGAGCTGTGCATCTTTTGTTCAACAATGCAGGAGTGGACGCCGGCACGGGCTGCTTATTATGGGAAAATACGGTGGCGGATTGGCAGTGGGTAATAAACGTAAACATATGGGGGATTCTCTTTGCAACTGAAATTTTTGTTCCTATTATGCTGAAACAGAAAACCGCATGTCATATTGTGAATACAGCTTCCATCGCCGGGCTATTGTCCGGCCCTGGTAATGGCATATATAGCGCGTCAAAACATGCCGTTTTAAGCTTGTCTGAAACACTACACCAAGAACTCAGATTGATAGGTTCCAATGTAGGAGTTTCAGTTGTCTGCCCCGGGTTCGTACGTACCCAAATCATGGATGCGGAACGGAACCGACCGACGGAGCTGAGTAAGCAGACCGGACTAGGAAATCTTCCCCCGGAAAGACAAGCCATTAATCAATTGGCCCGCAAGGCTGTCCAGAATGGAATACTTCCAGAGGATGTAGCAAATCAGATGTTTGAGGGAATCAAAAAAGGGCAGCTATATATCATAACAGAGCCGAAATTCAAACCTGCAATAAGACAACATATGGAGAATGTTCTTAACGAAAGCAATCCCACACCTTCCCAAATGCAATTAGTTCGCAATTTACTGTGAAATATGTATTTTAAATGGTGTTATTGGGATTTTATCAATGAGTATGTTGTGGGAGGTTAGAATGGACAGATCTGTGATTTTTATGTTTTCAGGCCAAGGCTCACAATACTACGGCATGGGAAGAGAATTATATAAGTTAAATCCAGTTTTCCGAAAATGGATGACCAAGCTGGATGAGATTCATACGGATATTACAGGCAGGTCCGTATTAAAAATGCTGTACGACGACAACCGTGGGAGAGGAGACGTGTTTGATAACCTGTTATATACTCACCCTGCAATTTTCATGGTGGAGTATGCCCTCACACAGGTATTACTGGAAAAAGGGATTTATCCTGATTATGTTTTAGGTTCCAGCCTCGGTGAGTTTGCATCTGTTGCTGCGGCTGGTTGTATGAGTTATGAAGATACTCTTCAATGCCTTGTCAAGCAAGCAGAAATGGTAGAAACCTACTGTCCAAAGGGTGGCATGCTGGCCGTAATTGGCGACCTCAGTCTGTATGACCAAATATCCGTATTGAATGCCAACTCAGAGTTAGCATCAATCAACTATGACTCGCATTTTGTCATTTCTGGCAGCTGTGAGGAACTTGAAGAAATTGAACGCTACTTGATAGCAAATGAGATTATATGTCAAAGGTTACCGGTCCAGTTTGCTTTTCACTCTTCCTTAATGGACCCTATAGCCTTGGAATATACAGCGTATTTAAAGCTTAAGACCCTAAGGAATCCGACTATAAATATGGTCTCATCTATGTACGGAGGCAAGGCGACATCCCTTGACAACCGTTTTCTTTGGGATGTCACTAGAAAACCTATCCGTTTTCGAAACGCTTTAAAATGTCTGGGAGACGGGGATGGGGTTATCTATATTGACCTTGGCCCTTCGGGCACTCTTGCTAATTTTGTGAAGTACAATTTTGGTAGCAAGAAAATGGAAAGTATTTGTTCTATTCTTTCACCTTTTCAAAACGATATGAAAAATTTGGATCGTCTATTTGAAATATTCGACTAATATGCATTCACTAGCAAAAAGGAGGACACAAATGATCGCATATCTGTTCCCTGGACAAGGGGCTCAAGCCAAAGGCATGGGAGTAGGGCTGTTTGACGAATTTCAGGAATTGGTTGCAAAAGCGGATGCTATTCTTGGTTATTCTATTAAGAAACTGTGTCTTGAAGATCCTGCCAATCAACTAGGACAAACGGATTTTACCCAACCGGCGCTATTTGTCGTAAACGCTTTGAGTTATCTTAATAAATTAAAAGAGACTGGAAGAAAACCCGATTATGTTGCAGGACATAGCCTAGGTGAATACAATGCCTTATTTGCCGCAGAGGCATTTGACTTTGAAACTGGCTTGAAGCTGGTTAAAAAAAGAGGAGAACTGATGGTCAAGGCTACCGGTGGTGGTATGGCAGCGGTCATAGGCTTGAACAAGGAAGCATTTAGAGAAGTTATCGAGAAAAATAATTTAAGGGAGATTGATGTTGCCAATTTTAATTCGCCAAGCCAGATTGTCATCTCAGGACCGAAGGATATGATTGAGCAGGCGCAGCCAATTTTTGAGGATGCAGGAGCCACAAACTATGTGATTTTAAATGTAAGCGGAGCATTTCACTCCAGGTATTTGGAAGATGCCAGACAGAGATTTGAGGCCTATGCGTCACAGTTCGAATTCTCAAAATTGAAAATACCGGTCATTTCAAATATCTATGCCAGACCCTACAGGCAGCAAGATGTAAGGAGTACGCTGATCGACCAGATCGTAAGTCCAGTCAAGTGGTCGGAAAGTATAAGATATCTAATGGGTAAAAATGTAACCCAGTTCATACAGGTTGGGCCTGGAAAAGTCATAATAGGGTTGGTTAACGCAATACAACGAGAAGCAGAACCGCTGATTGTGAGGGAGGATGAAGAACGTAGCGAGCAGGTACAGGAGGTAAAGTCGAAGAATGGTATAGCCGGCCAACGATTTACGGCGGAGTCTCTTGGTCATGGCGAATTCAAACAATATTATGGACTTAAATACGCGTATCTTATGGGTTCGATGTATAAGGGAATATCTTCAAAAGAGATGGTCGTAAAGGCAGGTAAGGCAGGAATGATGGGATTCTTTGGGGCAGGGGGAGTCAAGATTGAGGCCCTTGAAGAAGCTATAAAGTATATACAGAAAGAATTGAACCAAGGCGAAGCCTATGGAATGAATCTTATTCATGTTCCTGATCACCTGGAAATAGAAAATAACATCGTTGATTTATACATAAAATACGGTGTTAGAACTATTGAAGCCTCTGCGTTTATGAGTATAACGCCTTCTTTGGTAAGGTACAGATTGAAGGGTTTGAAACGAAATGAAAAGGGGATCGTAACACCGCAGAACAGGATTATAGCCAAAGTATCAAGACCCGAGGTTGTGGAGGCATTCTTGAGTCCTGCGCCTCAGAATATCGTAAATAAACTGCTTGAGGAAAATAGGATAAGCCGGGATGAGGCCCGGATGGCGATGGAAATTCCTATGGTAGACGATCTGTGCGTCGAGGCTGATTCAGGCGGGCATACGGATCATGCGGTTGCATATGTACTGGTTCCGTTAATGCTTAAAATGAGGGATGAAGCGTTACTTAAGTATAAATACAATAAAAGTATAAGGGTAGGGGCAGCCGGGGGGATAGGGACTCCACAAGCAGCTGCGGCAGCGTTTATACTGGGTGCGGATTTTATCATGACAGGCTCAATCAACCAATGTACGGTTGAAGCAGGGACAAGTGATGATGTAAAGGATTTGCTCCAGCAGTTAAATATACAGGATACAGACTACGCTCCCGCAGGGGATATGTTTGAAATGGGAGCGAAAATTCAGGTTATGAAAAAAGGAGTTTTTTTCCCGGCCAGGGCAAATAAATTATATGATCTTTACCGTAATTATAACTCCATAGATGAAATTGATAGCGGAACCAAAAAATATATTGAAGAAAAGTATTTTAAGAAGAGTATTGAACAAGTATATGAAGATATTAAAGCTTATTACCCGGCTGAGATCATTGAAAAAGCTGAAAGAATTCCTAAACGTAAGATGGCGTTGATATTTAGATGGTACTTTACTTATTCTACACGACTTGCAATGAATGGAGACAAACACAGTAAGGTTGATTATCAAGTACACTGCGGACCAGCCCTCGGCGCTTTTAACCAATGGGTCAAGGGAACAATCTTTGAGAATTGGAAGAACAGGCATGTTGATGAAATAGGACAAAAAATAATGGTTGAAACTGCGGAATACCTGAATGAAAGGTATAAAGCTTTAACGATAATGTGAGTATAAGTGTGGAGAAAAATAGAAATCATTAAGATGATAGGGAATAAAAGAAAGTGGGGTTTTTCATGCATAGTTATAGGACTCATAACTGTGGAGAACTGGATCAAAAACATGTCGGCGAAGTAGTGAGAATTGCAGGATGGATAAAAAATATGCGTGACCATGGCGGGGTTATTTTTATTGACCTTAGGGATCATTATGGAGTAACGCAGATTGTTGTTTCTGATAATAACGAATTGAAAGATTTTGTATCAAAGATCACCAGAGAGTCAACTATTTCTGTTACAGGTACTGTATGTAACAGATCTAAAAATACAATTAGTCCTACTATGAAAACCGGGCATATTGAGTTAGCTGCTAATGAGATAAAAGTTTTAGGGAAGGTAGTGAATCCATTACCTTTTGAAGTATCTTTAGCAAATGAAGCTCGGGAGGATTTAAGATTAAAGTATCGTTTCTTGGATCTACGGAATGAAAAAATACACAATAATATTATACTTCGTTCTAAAGTAATTCAAAGTATCAGAAGAAAGATGATCGATTTGAATTTTTTAGAGATCCAGACACCTATCCTGACAAGTTCATCTCCAGAAGGCGCCAGAGACTATTTAGTTCCTAGTAGAGTGCATCCAGGCCAATTTTATGCTTTGCCTCAAGCACCTCAACAATTTAAACAATTATTAATGGTTTCGGGCTTTGATAAATATTTTCAAATTGCTCCTTGCTTTAGAGATGAGGATGCAAGGGCAGACAGATCACCCGGCGAGTTTTATCAGCTGGATTTGGAAATGGCTTTTGCAACACAGGAAGATGTCTTTAATGTAGTTGAAAATATGCTATATGAAGTTTTCTCTGAATTTACAAATTTTAAAATCTCAAAGCCTTTTACCAGGATTCCATATCAAGAAGCCATGCTCAAATACGGGAGCGATAAACCTGATTTAAGAAATCCATTAATTATCCATGATGTTACAAAGCTGTTTACAGAGACTGATTTTAAAGTATTTAAAAATAAAACGATAAGAGTTATTGCTGTTCCTGGTTGTGGAACACAGCCAAGAAGCTTTTATGACGATATAGTAAACTTTGCTGTTGAGGCTGGAGCAAAAGGCCTCTCATGGATTAAGTTCAATGATGATATGTCTCTTAGTGGCTCTATTGCAAAATTCATCTCTGAAGAGGTGAAAAACGAATTAATACATGTTACGCAAGCTAGTTCAGGATATGCACTGTTTTTTGCTGCTGAGCAACTTAAAAATGTCGAAAAAATAGCCGGTGCTGTCAGAAATCAATTAGGAAAAAGACTGGATTTGCTGGAAAAGGATATATATAAATTTTGCTGGATAGTTGATTTTCCTATGTTTGAATTGGATCCTGATACTGATGAAATTGGGTTTAGCCATAATCCTTTTTCGATGCCACAAGGTGGTATGGATGCGCTGCTGAATATGAATCCTCTTGATATCCTTGCGTATCAATATGATATTGTATGTAATGGAATTGAACTGTCCTCTGGTGCTGTCCGTAACCATGATACGGAGATTATGGTAAAGGCCTTTGAGATTGCAGGTTATACATATGGAGATATCAAGAGTAAATTTCCTGCACTCTTTAATGCTTTTCAATTTGGGCCGCCGCCTCATGCAGGTATAGCACCTGGAATTGATAGGATTGTTATGATCATTGCAAATGAATCGAATATCCGAGAGGTTATTGCTTTTCCAATGAATAGCAAAGCGCAGGATCTATTAATGGGAGCACCTTCGGAGGTTACTGAGAAACAATTGAGAGATGTTCATATAAAATTGGTAAATACTCAGCCAGAAACAGAATAAACAGATTCAACAACATACTGAAAGCAAAGGCTGAATCCGACACGTATTTAAATCCCATTGAGTGTGTTAAAAACTCTCCCTGCTAGATGCAGAGGAGAGTTTTTTTATTTAGCTCAGATTGGGGTTGTTCACGATGACAATCTTCATCGGTATACTGGATGGTATGGCAGGCTTATCGAGTGGAGCTATGCCAAAAAGTGGAAATTATAGGAATACAGGAAAATCGAAATAGCTAGAAACGAAAGAATCAGCGTCGCGGTGTACACCTTTCTTAACAATGTAGTTTTGGTAACATTGCATCTTCTTACAGCAAGATAAGCGGCCGGTACAAAGGCAAGCCCAAGTACCCAGAAAAAGATAATATTCAAATTGAAATTGGACATAGGCTGAAAGGGGTCGCCTATCAATTGGATGCTGGAAGCAATGAGATTGACGATCACAAGCAGACCCAGCAATGGTATTACGGTTACACTGTCAGGGAAGGGAAACCGCGAAGTACTCTTCTGCTTTCTTGCGTCCTTGAGCTTCCGCAGCCATCCAATAATACCGAAAATAGACCCAAACGCAAACCAAATACCGCATCCCCCGACCAGAATATAACTGAAAATGGATGTTTGTAGGAAGAATATCGGCAATTGGTCATCGATCACTCCATATGACAACTGCGTCACTTTGCCATCGGCATTGGTTAAGAAAAAAAGACGACTGATGTTTAAGCCTGCGTAATCATAAGGAGTGCTCCCGGGAGTCGCGCGTTCAAAAAAATAGGGTTTGGTTTCTACATAATCAACATGAATATTCATGGATGGAATACTCAGAGTGATTCCGCCATTGCCGTTGGCTGTGACCACTTCTTCCGCATTAGATAATACGGGTATAAGCTTCAATATACCAGATGATACTGCGCGAGCAGAGCGGTATTTCCCCGCCACATCCGCGCTATGCTTCAACGTGCTGTCCGCTTGCGGAGTAGCGTGGGAATCCCCGACAAACAGGTCAATGAGTTCGCTTCTCGCACCGGACATTTCATTTTCGACATTGGTCAGGATGCTGATCCCAAAGTTTTGATCCGGTACGATAGAGACCAGAGAGGAGAATGAATCTGTATTTCCACCGTGCTCGATAACACGATAATCCCCCGCGAACCGTTCCCAAAAGCCATGGGCATTCCCCGGAAGCTCGGGATAGTGGGTATACGAAGCCTCATGCATTTCTCGCAGGGTTTCATTCTTGTTGAACAGCGAATATTTTAAGGAATGGTCCATGTTCAGATGAGCAAGCATGAAATGAGCCATGTCCTCCGAAGTAATGTTTAACGCACCAGCCGGCACATCATTAAAGTAAACATTCGGCTTTGCCACCCAGTTTCCATCCTTCTTGGAGTAGCCTGTTGCTTTATGTTCGATAACCTCTGGGATAAGATCATACCGTTGTGTAAAGTAAGAATGTTTCATGTCTAGAGGCTCAAATATATGTTTCTGAATATAGGTTTCAAAAGGCATTCCAGATACACGTTCTATAATATAACCGGCCAGGTTGGTCCCATAGTTGGAATAAGCAATCACTGTTCCAGGCTCATAAATCTGTTCAGGCTGATTTCCGGGTGCGATATGCTCCTTGAGAGGTCTAAGATCAGCAGGATCATGAACCAAAAGTTTTTCCAGGCGCTCCTCAAAACCTGCCGTGTGGCTCATCAGTGATTTCAGGGTAATAGGCTTATCAAAAGAAGGCTTGAGAAAGCCGTCAGGCAAGTATGTGCGGATGTCCGTATTCAAATCCAGCTTTCCTTGCTCAACCAGTTGCATTACTGCCGTCCAGGTGAACAATTTCGATACGGAACCGGCCTCCATATAGGTTGTTTGCGTACTCATGGGTGTTTGTTTCTCGATGTTTGAGTATCCGTAACCTTTTGAAAAAACAATTTTCCCGTCCTTTACTATGGAAACCGCAGCACCAGGAATCGCTGTTCCTATATATTTCTTCATAATTTGATCTGTTCTGTTTTCGATTTCGGAAATCGGAATTCCAGAGGGAGTGGTTGGAACGGACCCAGAAGCATATGCCTGGACCGGGATAAATGCCATCAATGCCAACAGGAACAAAGAGGCAAATCGTTTTTTTAATTTCATATCAAGTCTCCTTTGCTGCGCTTGAATCTTTAAGGGCAGTCTGTTTTTTTGGAACATTTTTAGTGTAGCAATCAAGTCTTTCTTATTTCTCTCCTGTTCCTTACTTTTTTCTTTCTCGAATTAAGCTTCAACTCTCAAATGATTTACCGAAAAAAAGCTATATTTACGTTGGGACAGCTTTATATGTATGTTGCCAACCTATAAAATAAAGACAAGAAGAATCCTCATAGTTGAAAAAAATAGGAGATGACAATAAATGATAGCCTGTGAACCTCTAACTATTTCATCTGAAAGCGGATACAATCTTCAAACCGATGAAAGTGTGCCAATTGCCCACGCTTGGAACATGATTGCGCGAGATCATAAGCAAGTGTTTGGCCGCGAGCCATTGCAAACAGAAGTAGAGCCCTCGATCATTATCCGTTATGCGCAGGAAGGAGATAGCTGTCCGCATTGGCCAGAGGGCTATTGTCTGCGTTTTGTTGCTGGTAGCAAGGGAACGGTACTCCATATTATTGGCCGTGATGAATTAGGAATTATTTATGGACTGCTTCATTACAGCCGTTTCGCTCTGGGTGTGGAGCCGTTCTGGTTCTGGGCGGAGCTTCTCCCGCCTAAGCGGGATACCATCGTTTTGCCAAGTCAGAATGTTGACAGTATACCGTCCAAGGTCCGGTATCGGGGATGGTTTGTCAATGATGAGGTATGCTTGATTGGCTGGAAGGAAGATTATCCACCAACGGAGCAGGTGTGGCAGCCCGTTTTTGAAGCGTTACTGCGCTGCGGTGGAAATATGGTGATTCCGGGAACCGATTTACCACGCACGGGGATCCATCATAAGCTTGCAGCAGACATGGGCTTATGGATCACACATCATCATGCTGAACCGTTGGGGGCGGAGATGTTTTTGCGCGCCTTTCCGGGTAAACAAGCTAGCTACAGAGAGCATCCCGAGTTGTTTGAACAGCTTTGGCAGGAAGCGATTGAACGGCAGAAGGAAGAGAAGATTGTATGGGTATTATCTTTTCGAGGGCAGGGTGACAAGCCTTTTTGGGAAGATGATCCTTCCTTTAATACGCCGGACAAACGCGGACAATTAATATCGTATGTGGTTCGCAAGCAGTACCAAATGATCTGTAAATTTGTGGAGCATCCTGTATGCTGTATGGCGATGTATGGTGAGATTGCCGAGTTATACAAGCAGGGGCATATTGAGGTACCCGAAGGGGTGATTAAAATATGGGCGGACAATGGTTACGGTAAAATGGTATCTCGGCGCCATGGGAATCTTAATTATCGTGTACCAGCATTGCCTGAGGCGCAGGATGGGGGCAAGAATGGAGTATATTACCATGTGACCTTCCACGACTTGCAAGCGTCGAACCATCTTACCCAATTTCCCTCCTCAGCCAGCTTGATTGTAGAGGAATTGACAGCAGCGTTTACTACAGGGGCGGACGAGTACCTGCTGGTCAATTCAGGAAATATTTTGCCACATGTATATACGCTGGATTTAGTAGCAAATTTATGGACGAAGGGTAAAGTGGATGCTGAAGAGCAGCTTACTGATTTTATCGGACGGCTGTACAGTAGTCAGCTTCAAGAGATTTCCCAATTAACCCGGGATTATTCCCATTGCACTATCATTTATGGCCCGCATAAGGATGATCGAGCAGGGGAGGAATTCTATCACCATCCGGCTCGGCAAATTATGGGGTATTGGCTACAAGGCAAAGAAGGCAGTGATGAACGGCTGTACTGGGCTACTGGAGAAAGGCCTTTTCCTGAACAGGTACGCTGGTTCAAGGAAAAAGCCGAGTCGGCAATCCCGGACTGGGTTGAACTGCGAGAGCGGTGTCTACGAATAATGAAGCAGTTGTCTGAAGATGAATGTCGCAGGCTGTATAATCAACTGCTTGTGCAGATTGAACTGCATCTGAGTGGTTCACGTGGACTGGCAAGCTTATGTAGCGCTTATGGGCTGTTCCTTGAAAAAGATTATCCACGAGCTTTTATACAAGCTTCTCATGCCGTTTGGAGCTACCGGATGGGTAAAGAAGCGCTCTCGCTCGCAGGAACTGGAAGATGGGAGCATTTCTACCGGGCAGATTGGTTAACCAATCTAGATAACACTATTTCTCATGCGGACACAGTGCGGAGATTTCTTCGTCTTCAGGGAGACAGTCCGGATATGTTCCTGTGGTCCAAACAATATTTAATGCCAGAAACAGAGAAATATATCTACCTGGAGAATACGCATCGCAAGCCCCTTCCCGATGATGACTTGGCACGCTGTTTGGAGAAGGTATTATATTAAAAGGATCTTAGAACTTGTATGACTTCTGATACGCAGCCAGCGGTCAATGAATACACCGATCAACCCGATTCCAGCAACCGAAGTTATTCCAAAAATAAGCAGCACCACATCTGATACTTTGCAGGTAAAATTGTTTATTCGCGACAAGCAGAATGGACTCGTACTGACCGAAGTGGGAAAAGAAATGCGAGTCTGGCCAGACATCGCAGGATATCGGAATTATCGCACATTCTTTTGATGAAGCAACCCCGGCAGCTCGTGAGTTTGTGAAAGCATTGAGTCAGTTATATCGTTCGAATGAGTAATGAATAAAACAGGGCCTTTGCAAAAGCAAGGGCCCTTTTGTATGGTTTGTTTTGGGAGATATGAGGATTGAAGTATAGAGTTTATTTATAAAACGGGAGAATCATGCTGTTGTTGCACTATAGACTGAACAGCCCGCTGCCAGCCAGTATAATATTTCTCTCTGGTAGCGTCATCCATCTTTGGTTCATATGTCTCATACATTTTAAGATTGGAAGCGATTTGATCTGGATCGGACCAAAAGCCTGTGCCGAGCCCGCCGAGATAGACCGACCCCATGGCTGATAGCTCGGCACATGTGGATCGGCTCACAAGGTTGCCCAGAATATCGGCCTGAAATTGCATCAGCCAAGTGTTGGATGAAGCCCCGCCGTCCGTGCGCAGGCCGACCAACTCAATACCGGACTGTTCCTGAATAAACTCTATAGCGTCCCGTACTTGGTAAACGATGCTCTCCAGCGCAGCCCGGACAATGTGTCCTTTGCCAGTTCCACGGTTCATACCGATAATTGCCGCCCGGGCGTAGGGATTCCAATAGGGAGCGCCCATTCCGACAAAGGCAGGCACAAGATAGACGCCATCGTTTGCAGGAACGCTTTCGACTAAGCGCTGCATTTCCTCAAAGGTAGAGAACAGTCCTAAGTTGTCCTGCGTCCATTTGATGCTGTCACCTGTTGTCCGGATGATGGCTTCAAGTGCATACGTAACAGTTCCACCGGCCCCCCAGGCGATAGCGGTTACAAGTCCGTCACCACCATCCACCGGATGATTCCCTACGTTCATTAATACAGAGGTGCCCGTGCCAAAGGTTGCTTTGGCTGTTCCGGGCTTGAAACACAGATGCCCATACAATGCCCCTTGTGAATCCCCAATGACGCCCGAAATCGGTATTTTCTCATTGAAAAGGTCGCAATCTGCCGTATATCCGAAAATAGCGTCGGATGGTTTAACCTCGGGCAGCAGGGAAGAAGGAACGGAGAACAACTGGGCAAGCTCTTCATCCCACTCCAGCGTGTGGATATTGAACAGCGATGTACGGCTGGCATTTGTATAGTCGGTTGCATGATTTTTGCCGCCGGTAAGCTTCCAGACCAGCCAACTGTCCATGTTCCCTGCAAGTAGCCTCCCTTCAGCCAGCAGGTTGGCAGCTCCTTCCGCATGTTCAATGATCCATTTGAACTTGGCAGCGGAGAAATAAGGATCAAGCATAAGTCCTGTTTTGGCGTGGATGGTGCTTTCGTGGCCAGCTTGCTTTAGCTCGGCGCACAGGTCCGCCGTACGCTGGCATTGCCAGACAACAGCATTATATATTGGCTGACCAGTCGCCTTATCCCACACCAGTGCCGTTTCGCGTTGATTGGTGATTGTCAGCGCAGCTAGTGCGGACGGGTGGACGCAGGCTTGCTCCAATACGCTGCGGGCCGTTATTTTGACATTTTCATAAATTTCGAGCGGATCATGCTCTACCCAGCCGGGTTGGGGGTAATATTGCTTATGCTCCATCCCGCTACGGGCGATTACTGTACCCTGATGGTCTACAAGGAGTGCTTTGGTGCCTGAAGTACTCTGGTCGATGGCCAATATATATTGTTGATTGTGCTCCATATGCTTCGCCCTCTACTTATTAATCAATTCGAATGCAATTTGTCTGATATTGTCACCCGTAATGCCGTAGTGTTGGAAAACTTCCGCCGATTTACCGGCAATCGCCGGCTCATCAGGGATGCCGAGCACTCTCATAGGAACCGGGTGATTCTGCACAACAACTTCTGCCACAGCTGCGCCGAGACCGCCGTAAATGCTATGTTCCTCAACGGTAATGATGCGTCCAGTTTCATGTGCAGCGGTAATGACCGCCTCTTCATCCAGCGGCTTGATTGTATGCATGTTGATTACCCGGGCGGATATGCCTTCGTCGTTGAGTGCCTTGGCGGCATCGAGCGCGATTCGCACGGTTTCACCGACACCAATAATTGTAACGTCGTTGCCTTCTCTCACAGTTATAGCTTTGCCTATTTCGAATGGGTAATCATCGGTTTCGTAAACGTCCTCAACGGGATTACGCCCGATTCGCACGTATACGCCGCCGTCATATTTTACAAGTGCTTCAGTCAGTTTCTTCGTTTCGTGACGATCAGCAGGCAGGACAATCGCCAGTCCCGGAATTGCCCGGGCTACTGCGATATCTTGCACGGAGTGGTGTGACATGCCAAGCGCCCCGTAGCTGACGCCTCCGCTAATGCCGATGAGCTTTACATTTGTCCGCGAATAAGCAACGTCAACTTTGACTTGTTCAATACTGCGCATACTGAGGAAGCAGGCTGGTGAAGTCACAAACGGTTTTTTACCGCTGTGGGCCAGGCCTGCAGACATGCCTACGATATTCTGTTCGGCAATGCCGACCTCGACGAACTGCTCCGGGAACGTATTGGCAAAGGGAGCCATTGCAGCAGAACCGCGCGAATCGCTGGCCAGTACCATGATATCACGGTCGTCTTTGGCCAACTCCAGCAGTGTGTCACAGATTACTTGGCGATTAGGAATTTTATTCATGCTTAATGCACCTGCCCTTTCTGCGTCAATTCTTCGATCGTTGCCTTTAGCTCTGTGAGAGCCAGCTCAAACTCTTTATCATTAGGCACATGGTGATGCCATGCCGGGACATTTTCGGCGAACGATACGCCTTTGCCCTTGGTGGTATTGGCCATAATTAACGTTGGCTTTCCGGCTACTTCAGGGGCGGACCTGAATGCCTTAAGCAATGCTTCCATATTGTTGCCGTTGATAGAGACGACGTTCCAGCCGAAGGCAGTCCACTTCTCTTCCAGCGGCTCCAGTCCCATGACTTCTTCGGTAGCACCGCTGATCTGGAGTCGGTTGCGGTCGATAATGCCGATCAGGTTATCCAGCTTATAATGAGAGCCTGCCATAGCGGCTTCCCAGTTGGAGCCTTCGGCCTGTTCGCCGTCTCCCATTAAACAAAATACACGGTAAGGACGGTCATCCCGCTTGGCAGCTAGTGCCATGCCTACGGAAATGGGCAGGCCGTGGCCGAGGGCCCCGGTGTTCATTTCAATCCCTGGAACCTTGTTGTTCGGGTGGCCAATGAGTCGGGTGCCGAACTGGCTATAGGTCTCCAGCTCTTCTTTTGGGAAAAAGCCCCGGTCGGCCAGAATACACCATAGAGATTCTACGGAATGCCCTTTGCTGGCGATAAAGCGATCACGGTCATCCCATTTTGGATTAGCAGGGTCAACGTTCATGATTTCATAATATAAAGCCGTTAAAATGTCTGTATTGCTCAGCGATCCCCCCGTATGTCCCGTTTTGGCGCGGTGAATGATGGTTAGCAGGTCCATGCGGATTTGTGCGGCTTTGACTTTCAGTTCCTGAATTTCCATAATGTCCTCCTCAAGATAGGTATTATAGGGATGGGCTTTGTCGCTTTAGACGTCTCAAACGTGAAGGTTCGGGCGCTTATTACGGGCGAGATCGGATCCTCTAAGCCAGCTTTGAATTTCCTGTTCCGTGGGATCGACCGGATCAGGCGTCAGGCCGGGTATATAATTGCAGGCCTCATAAATGGTCGGGATCACATTGGCGTGGATACCTACGGAATGATGGACGTAAGGCCCTTTTACGAGTTTTTCCTCCCACAGCGGCCAATCGTTTACTTCCACCCATACGTAGGAGCCGCGGGTATAAGGACCTTCAATACCCCGGGCACGCCCGAGGAACATGGAGTACTCACCGTGGTCGCCGTCAAATCGGGCAATGGTCATACCGCCACCGCGGATTTCGCCTTCATGCGTTCCGGGAGAATGGTCGTCGAAGAGAAAATGTTTGCGTAACTTCGGTTTGTTCTCTACGGAGAGCGAGACCGGGAAATTGCCACAGTGGAAGAGAAGTTCGCCGTTATCATTCTCAGGATGTCGAACGGTAATATCTGCGAAGAAGGTTGGCAATGTGTTCATGGATGCAGCCTGCACCATAATGGAAGTAATGGCTCCGTGGATATCTGTTTCACAAGTAACCGGAATTTGTTCGTCAGTCAGGATTGCATTGGCCAGACACGGCATAATAGATATGGCATCCTGCAAAGAGGACCAGCACTGAATTGCGATAGCGCTGCTTCCCGTCTCACGGGCGAAGGATTTCATGGCGACCTTTAAAGCAGCTATCCGTCTTACATCATCTTCGGTCACTTCACTGTAATCGAGTTTTTCTTTAATGTAATCCATCGTTTCCAGAAGCTCTGAGCTATTGCTGGAGGCGATTTTTTTGGTTCTAAGCTGAATGTCGACAATGGTAATGGGATGAATCTCAATGCCGAAGCGTTCCAGCAGTTCGCCTTCATTGCACATCATCGTCCAGAACGAAGCGGGGCGGGGGCCAATCTGGAGAATGCGTAAGCTCTTGAATTGGCGCACGACGTTGGCGGCCGCCACAAAGTTGGTAAAGCCTCTTTCGAAAACCGGATCATTCACCCAACTGTTCGTTACATAGGTGAAGGGAACGTTGAATCTTCGCAGCACTTTACCTGTCGCGAAAATACCGCATTGGGTGTCGCGAAGGCGCATGCCGTCCGCAAGCGGCGCTTCATCCCGCGGTCCCCACAGCAGGACAGGCTTGCCGAGCGCCTTGCCTACACGAGCTACAGTATCTTCTGTACCAAAGTTGCAATGTGGGAAAAAAACAGCGTCGACTTCTTCTTCTTTGAATCGCTTTGCAATTAAATCCGCGTTTATATGGTCATCATACAGCAAGCCTTCCTCATTAAGGCCCTCCAGGTCTACAATGTCGATATCCATGCCAAAGCTCTCAATTTTCTTGCGAATTTCCACTTTGTACTTAAAGGCATCGTCGGCGCTGAACGTAAATCGGCGCGTCGGAGCATAACCCAACTTTAGTTTCTTCATGATCATGTCTCCTCTGTACTTGAATAAACAACATTTGCTGAACAAAATAGAATAACTAAACTAAACAAAATCAAATTAGTTTAGTTATAAAAACTAAATTTAATGACTATTTCTATGTCGAGGCCATAGTAACATTGAATTAAAACGGTGTCAATGAATTATTTAGTGATATTTAGTTATGAAAACTAAAAAATAACTAAACAAATATAAATAAATTTAGCTAATTATTGCATCGCATCTCAAATCGGTGTAAACTTCATCTATTCACTTTACTGCTGTGTTCATCTTATTTAGAATGGAGAATTAGGGCATGAAAATGGAAGACATTGCTAAGCTGGCCAACGTATCCAAATCAGCTGTTTCACTGGCCTTCAGCGGCAAGCCGGGTATTGGCCTGGATACGCGTGAACGTATTCTCCAGGTAGCCTACGAGGCAGGATACAGTCCCAAAAGCAAGACGATAACGCCTTCAAGAAGTGATAAGTCCTTGCTTTTTCTCGTGTGTACAAATTCGGGCATTGTCCTTGAGGAATACTATCAACAGCCATTTTTTAAAGAATTAATCCAGTTTATTGAGGAACGTTGCCGACAAAAAGGGTATTCGTTGATCTTCTCGACGGTCGACGTAGAATTTTTCCAGAGGGATATCCAGATGGTTGCAGAGGAGAAACGCAGTGCAGGCACCATTGTTCTGGGAACCAATCTGACCCGAGAGCAGATCAGTGATATTCATGGCAAGCTGCCGAATCTGATTGTGCTGGATACCTGCTTTGATACGCTTCCCGTACAATTTATCCAGATTAATAATGTTATGGGTGCTTATCAGGCAGGAGCTTATTTATGCGACATGGGTCATACTTCAATCGGTTATATTGCTTCAAATGTACGAATTCATAATTTTGAGGAACGTAAACGCGGATTTTTTGGGGCACTTATGGAACGGGGGCTGAAGATTCCGGAGGCACAAATGCTGGCTGTAGCGCCAACCATTCTTACTTCGCAGGAGGATCTGAATCGGCAGTTAACCGTTTATCTGGAGAGCGGGAAAACTTTGCCGACGGCCTGGTTCTGCGAATGCGACTATATTGCTATCAGCGCTATGAAGACCATGAGCGAGCTTGGCATCCGGGTGCCGCAGGATACTTCAATTATCGGCTTTGACAACATTACGGAATCGGTCATTGTTACGCCGGAGCTAACGACCATTCATGTAGAAAAAGAAAGAATGGCCGTTCTGGCTGTCGATCTCCTGACCGATACTATTGAGCAGGGAACGCAGGTTACAGCAAAAATCACAGTGGATACGAAATTTGTAGAGCGCAATTCCTGTGCTGCTCCTGCCACTTTCGTACCTAAAGGCGAGCTAACCGAGCAGGCCTGAGTAGAGGATAGATTTGGACAAAAGAACGGGGGGTCACCTTGAATGAATACGCGAATGGTTTCGATTCTACAGCATTTGCTGGCTGCGGATACTCCTGTCAACAGCGAGCATCTGGCAAAGTTGATCCAGGTTACTTCACGTACCGTACGTAGCGATATCAGAGAACTGGATGAATTTCTGGCCAAGCATGGAGCATCGATTCAGCCTGTTCGTTCAAGGGGGTATGAACTGAAAATCACGGACGACCGCAGCTTTCGTACGCTCCTACAGCAGTTGTTCCTGTATAACGAACCGGATGATCCCAATTCTCCTGAATACCGACAGCGTTATTTAATCTCGCGCCTCCTGCTTACAGAAAATTATTTGAAGCTGGAAGAGTTGGCGGATGAGTTATACATTAGCAAATCCACCGTACAAAATGATTTCAAAGAGGTTAAGCATATGCTACAGGCTTACGGAATCGGCATTGATAAGCGCCCGAATTACGGTGTCAAGCTGAGGGGCGACGAGGTTCGCTTACGTTTCTGCATGTCTGAATTCATCGTCAACCGTTCTGAAGAAGAAAGGACTGGGGGCGTGGAGGCCGCATCGAGAATGGTTACCCCTTGGGAAATGACACTCATTCGCGGTATTATTCTGGAGCAAATCCAGAATCACGGGGTCACTTTGTCGGATGTTGCCTTCAACAACCTGTCCATTCATATTGCTATAGCTTGCAAGCGTATTCGCGATGGGAACCGGGTCGCGATGCTTTCCGAAGAAAGAGAAGATTTTCGGGCTACCGAGGAATTTCGAGCCGCTGAACATATTGTTAGCCACATTGAAAAGCAAATGGATTTGATCTTTCCGGAGGATGAGGTTGCTTATATCGCCATGCATCTGGCCGGGAACAAGTGGTTTGAGGGAGTTACGGAGCAACAGACAGAAGAGGCGGGGCCTCAGAAACTCTTGGATCGGGGAATTTATGAGCTTGGCAGAGAAATGCTGGCTGAAATTGACAGGGGCTTTAACCTGAATATCAGCCGGGATCAAGAACTGTTAATGGGCATATGTCTTCATCTGAAATCGGCGCTAAACCGCGTGAAATATAGGATGAATATCCGTAATCCGATGCTGGATCATGTGAAGAATAATTATCCTTTGGCTTTTCAGGCGGGGGTCATAGGTGCCAAGTTGATCGAGAGCAAACTGAATTTGACTATACCAGAGACAGAAATGGGTTATTTGGCGATTCATATCGGGGCCGCCATGGAAAGGCAGCAGATGAACAACAGACCTAAACGCTGCCTTGTCGTATGCACTTCGGGTGTTGGAAGTGCCCGCCTGCTGTATTACAAGCTACGTAGCAAGTTCGGTGAAAGGCTTGAGGTTGCTGGCACGACCGAGTATTACAAGTTGCAGCAGGTTCCTTTGCATGGCATTGATTTTGTGGTAAGCACAGTTCCAATCCCGCAGACATTATCCGTTCCGGTCGTGGTAGTTCAGACTCTGCTTGGCGGCGGTGACATCGATAAGATTGAAGAGCTGCTGACGGATGAAGGCGAATTTACTTTCCGCTACATTATGGAAGAGCTTGTATTTCTGAGACATAACTTCACTACAAAAGAAGAGATTATTACTTTTTTGGGAGAAAGAATGCATGCTTCCGGATTGATCCGCTCTTCCGAGGGATTCATCGGATTGGTGCTGGAAAGGGAAAATGCTGCTCCTACGGCTTACGGAAATCTGGTAGCCATTCCTCATCCTATTATTCCGCAAAGCAACCGGACGGTATGGGCGGTCTGTACATTGAAATCTCCCATAGATTGGTCCGGCAAGCCCGTGCAGTTCGTCTGCCTGCTCAGTATTAACAAAAACGGCGACGAGCCTCCGGCGAAAATGTATAAGCATCTGATGGGACTACTCGACGACTCGGATATTATCCAGCAAATGCTGGAATGCAAAACCTACGGGGATTTTGCTCAAATTATTGTCAAACATAAACTGTATTAAAATAAAGCTCTGCACGACATCTGCTTGGATTTTGAACAAGCATCGTGCGGAGTTTTGCTATTTTTTCCATTGTAAGCATTTCCGCTTCTAGTGGAAAAGGGTTGCGTTTAGAAGTCGGCAAGAATCGTATACACTGAATCTGTAAGCTAAAGAGATGAAATGCATGGGGTGAATTCAATGGATGAGTATCAGGAAATCATAATGGGACTTATAACAAATTCGGGTATTGCGAAGAGTAAAGCTATGGAAGCCATCAGCTTTGCCGAGAAGGGTAATGCGGAGCAGGCAGCAGAATGTCTTGAAGAATGCAAGAACGAACTGGTCCAAGCGCATAAATCGCAGACGCGACTGATCCAGCAGGAAGCGGGTGGAACAGCTCATGAAGTGACACTGCTAATGGTGCATGCACAAGACCATCTTATGTCTGCCATTACGACCAAGGATCTGGCGAGACATATCGTGGAACTTTACAGCAGATTGAACCGTTACGAAGCAGCAGTATCCATCACACCATTATCGGGGAGGAATAACCAATGAAACAAATTACGCTTGTATGTGCAGCGGGAATGTCTACAAGTATGCTGGTGCAGAAAATGCAGAAGGCTGCACAGGCTCAAAATGTTGAGGTTGAGATCAGAGCTACTTCCGAAAGCTCCTTTAAAGAGTATGCGGACAAAACGGATGTACTGCTGATTGGACCGCAGGTCGGCTATTTGGAAGACGATTTTAAAACCAAATACGAGCCTAAAGGCATCAAGGTAAGCGTAATCGACAGAATGGATTATGGCATGATGAATGGTGAAAAGGTACTTGCCGAAGCCTTAAATCTATAATTGTCTGTACAAATAGATCAACACTTTTTCATTGAAGGTGGTCAAAATGAAATATCATAAATTGAAAGCGTTTGACTCCAATTTTCTATGGGGTGGATCGACCTCGGCCTATCAGTTTGAAGGAGCATGGAACGAGGACGGAAAAGGGCCGTCTGTTATTGACACCCGTCCGCCCCGGGAAGGGATCACTGATTATAAGGTGGCAAGCGATCATTACCATCACTATAAGGAAGACATTGCCTTACTGGCGGAAATGGGCTTCAAGGCTTATCGCTTCTCGGTGGCCTGGACCCGCATTTATCCGCAGGGAACAGGGGAATTGAATCCGAAAGGCATACAGTTTTACAACCATATAATTGATGAGTTATTAAAATACGGGATCGAACCGATCGTGACCATGTATCATTTTGATCTTCCAGCAGCTTTGGAAAAAGAAGGCGGATGGTCGAACCGTAGTACAATCAACGCATTTGAAACGTATGCGAAGACATTGTTCGAACACTTTGGGGACCGGGTGAAATATTGGTTAACTATTAACGAACAAAACATGATGATTTTGCACGGTTCCGCTTTGGGAACGTTGGACCCGAACCTGAAGAATCCGAAAAAGGAATTGTATCAGCAAAATCATCATATGCTTCTGGCTCAAGCCAGGGCGATGATTCTGTGCAAAGAAATGTTACCTGAAGCTAAAGTGGCACCGGCTCCTAACATCTCGTGCGTATATCCAGCGTCTTCGCGTCCGGAAGATGTGCTGGCGGCTGATAACTTCAACGCAATCCGCAATTGGTTATACCTTGATATGGCGGTGTTTGGCCGTTACAATACGCTGGTCTGGAGATACTTCGAGGAAAAAGGCTATACGCCTGAGATTCAAGAAGGTGATATGAGTATTCTGTCCGCCGCAAAGCCAGACTTTATCGCTTTTAATTATTACAGCTCTGCAACGGTCAAAGCCAGTACCCAGAATTCGGCAGAAAAAGGCGGGATGGGGGATCAGCAAATCTCAGTTGGAGAAGTGGGTGTTTTTGCTGGGAGTGGAAATGAGTACCTGGAACGAACGGAGTTCGGCTGGGGAATTGATCCGGCAGGCTTGCGTGTTACTCTTAGGAAGATCTATGACCGCTATCAGCTACCGCTGATCATTACCGAGAATGGACTGGGGGCTTTTGATTCCTTGGAAGAGGGCGATGTCGTAAGAGATGATTACCGCATCGATTACTTGCGCAAGCATATCGAGCAATGCCAGCTGGCTATTACGGACGGGGTGGAGCTGTTTGGTTATTGTCCTTGGTCCGCAATTGATCTGGTCAGCACCCACCAGGGAGTAAGTAAACGTTACGGATTCGTCTATGTTGACCGGGATGAGTTCAACCTGAGACAATTGCGGCGGATTCGCAAGAACAGCTTCCATTGGTACAAAAATGTGATTTCCTCAAATGGAAGCGTTCTCTAGATTATAGTACAACAGATGAAACTCTAAAGCAGGAGTTGAAGGAATATGGCTAACGAAAAAAAACTATCGCATAAATTACAAAGATACGCTGGGAAAATTCAGCAAAATCGCTATATGAGCGCTATATCAAATGGACTGATGTCCACCCTTCCTTTTTTGATTATTGGAGCATTTTCGACGCTTTTCTCCGCACTTGCCTGGGAGCCTTACCAGAACCTCATCGCACCCATTAAGGGTATTATCGGATTAGGATCGACGATGACAACTGGCATCATCGCCCTCTATGCAGTCTTCTTCATCGCCTACAGACTGGCGCAAGCTTTTGACAAGGACCCGCTGGTTCCCGCAGCAACGGCACTGCTCTCGTTTCTTATTTTGACGCCGATTCAAACATTCGATAAAGTCCGGGCGCTTCCACTTCAGTGGCTCGGTGCGCAGGGTTTATTTGTCGCCATGTTGGTTGGCTTGCTCGCTTCCCGATTGTATATCTGGATTGTCGATCGCAACTGGACCATTAAAATGCCCGAAGGAGTACCGCCTACCGTTGTCAAAACATTCTCAGGATTAATTCCGGCGATACTCGTAGCTATGGTATTCGTTATTGTTTCCGGTCTGTTCATGCATACGTCATTCGGTACGGTCCATGAGTTTATTTATACCTATCTGCAAGTGCCACTGGAAGGACTGGGTGGATCACTGGGGGCTATGATTGTCGCCCTCATCATTATGCAGGTGCTCTGGATGTTCGGAATCCACGGTGCAATCGTAACGCTTGCCATCGTCAAACCGATCTGGATGAGCCTGGATCTTGCCAATCTCGACGCTTTCCAGGCGGGAGCTCCGCTTCCGAACATTATCGGGCTGGCTTTCTGGTATATTTTCTCAAACTATGCGCCGATGTTGGGCTTCGCTCTCCTGCTGGTCTTCTTGGCCAAGAGTAAGCAATTACGCACAATTGGCAAGCTCGGTCTTCCGGGGACTTTCTTCTCGATTCACGAGCCACTCATTTTCGGAATTCCAGTTGTTTTGAATCCGCTCCTGGCTATTCCGTTTATCGTTGCTCCTATCGTCTGCGCGGTCCTCGGTTATTTTGCGACAACTGCGGGCTTGCTGCCTGCACCCATCGGAATTTACCCGGCATTTGGCACTCCGATTTTTGCTCTTGGCTTTATTGAGGGGAGCTGGAGACTTGCAGCTGCACAGCTTTTGCTCATTCCCGTTTGTATGTTGATTTACTATCCGTTCTTTAGAACGCTTGATAAACAAGCGTTGAACAGGGAACGCGAAGCGCAGGAGAAGTCAGAGCAGGAGGGAACGGCTGGAGCCCAAACTAGTATCGTTACTTCATAAAAGAGCAATAAAAGGGAAAGCGGCGAACTGTTCGCCGTTTTCTGTCATTACAGCAATAAGGGGGATGCCGTATGATAAAGCTTGGCATAGCGGAGAACAAACGTTACTTTGTCAATGAAGGAGTTCCATTTTTTTATCTGGCCGATACCGTCTGGAGCGCATTTACCAACATCTCACTGGAGGAATGGGCTGATTATCTTGACTACAGAAGTAGCCAGGGGTTTAATGTTCTGCAAATCAATTTGCTGCGTCAGTGGGATGCCAGCGGCAGTGATTTGGATTACGAACCGTTCGTACGGATTGAGGACGGGAGCTACGATTTTTATTCGCTGAATCCAGACTATTTTGACAGGGCGGAGACAATGGTCGAGATGGCGGTGAGCAAGGGCTTTGTACCCGCGCTTGTTTTGCTTTGGTGCAATTACATCCCGGATACATGGGCGGCCAAGCTTCGTGATGAGAAAAAGATGCCTCTGGAGGCGGTAGAACCGTATGTGCGTTACGCGGCAGACCGATTCTCAAAATATCACCCTATCTATATTGTGAGCGGGGATACCGACTTCCCGTCAGAGCGAGCGAACGAGTATTACCGCACCACACTTCACGTTGTGAAGACACATAGTCCGGAGTGTTTGACTACTCTCCACATTCAGGGGAGACTGGCGGATCTGCCGGATGAGTTCATTAACGATCCTAATTTGGACTTTTACATGTACCAATCAGGTCACAATTCGCAGTTTCAGTCGAAGGCCTACACCTTGGCGTTGGACTTCTACAACAAGCGGGTAACACGGCCTGTGCTAAACTCGGAACCTTGCTACGAGATGATGGGATACAGCCGGAGAGAATACGGTCGTTTCAGCCGTGCCGACGTGCGTAAAGCTGCATGGCAAAGTCTTTTGTCCGGTGCGGGAGCCGGCGTAACCTACGGAGCACATGGAATATGGAGCTGGCACAAAAAAGGGAAACGATTTGGAGTTACTGGGGAAGGTTTTGATAGCCCCTATGAATGGCAGGTTGCCCTTAAATTTGAGGGAGCGTGGGATTATGGATTCGCGAAGTGGCTGTTCCAGATATACGGACTGGTAGATTTGCTGCCTTGGAACATAGTACTTAAGAACACGGAAGAGATTCGAGTTGCCTCAACCAGAGGCTTCGAAAAAATTGCTATTTATGTGCCGGTGAACACGGCCCTGAAGCTAGACGCCGATCTCAGAGAATATGACTTTACGATTATCGACCTGGAATACCGCCGATTTGCAGCAGCTTCGGTAGCGTTTCAGGACAATATAACGGTTATTGATATGCATAATTTTGAGGGGGATGTCATCGTGATTGGCGTGAAAGATAAGGATTGAGCGTTCTGCAATCTTCATCCGAATCTCTGTTAGATCGCTTGCAACCTTTCCATCCTGAACTACGTCAAAGAGGTTGTTAATGGCCAGGGGGGCTAATTCAACTACAAGGTGGAACTTACATGAATATGAGAAAAAGCGCATTCGCAGCCATGACCACAGTATTGCTTCTTTCCTTCTCTTTTGGAGGTCAAATGTTTGCGGCGGGCAATCAGTTCAAGGATTTGGACAGCGTAAGCGGTAAAGACAAAATCATCTTCCTTCAAAATCAGGGTTTGCTTAAAGGGGTCTCTGATACGCAGTTTCTCCCGTCATCTAAAGTGACCGCTGCCCAGGGCATTCAGTTGATCTCCGGCGGACTCCAGCTTAGTTTGGCCGCTATTGATTTTAATAAGGCGCCACAGGCCAGCGGACTGTTTACCCATGTTAAGGATACTGCATGGTATGCCGAAGCCTTTATCAACGCGCATTATAATGGCGTAGAGATTCCAAAAGATATCGTTCCTTCAAAAACCCTGACTAAGGAAGAGTTCACCCACATGTTGATTCAGGGCATGGAAAAAGCAGGCGCTCTTCCGATGATTAAAATCGCACCTGCGAATATAGCGGATGACAGCGAACTGGAGCCTTCTTACCAAGGTAGTATTCAACGCTCGCTAGTCTACAAGGTCAATACCTTGGATGCAAGTGAAAAATTTCATCCAAAAAGCGAGATTACACGTGCCGAAGCTGCTGTTATGTTATATAATGCATTGGAATACCTGAATGCTCATACAAAATCGTAATAAATACAGCAATAAAGAGCTTTTCTTCTGAGGGAATTAAGCTTTCAGTTACTTGACATCATTATCGTTAATGTTATAATAAGGAAATCGAATTTAGACCTGCGGTAGCTGATTACCGTAAGGATATTTTCCTGGTCCTTCGGCATATAACACAGGTAACGAATAAATAAGCTGGCTCCGGATGAGGAGTTCAGCTTATTTTTTTGGATCAAAAAGCTTACCGTTTTCACAGATCTACATATTGAGAGGAGACAGGGGTATGTTTGAGAATGACTGGGATGATGTACTACGAGAAGAGGTCGAAAAGCCATACTTTAATGAATTAAGGTATACGTTAGCCCGAGAGTACAAGTTACATAAGGTATATCCTCCAAAAGAAGACTTGTTTTCCGCACTCAAATTAACGCCATTTCATCTGACCAAAGCGGTTATATTGGGACAGGATCCATATCATGGAGAGGGACAAGCTCACGGTTTGAGCTTTTCTGTTAGACCTGGTGTGCGAACACCGCCATCTCTACTAAATATATACAAGGAGCTTCGCGATGATATCGGCACTCCCATTCCGAATCAGGGATACCTCGTTCCTTGGGCTGAGCAAGGTGTGCTGCTGCTAAACAACGTGTTAACCGTACGTGAAGGACAACCGCAATCTCACCAGGGAATAGGTTGGGAACGTTTCACGGATGCTGTCATTGAAGCGATTAATGAGCGCGAGCAGCCAGCAGTGTTTATTTTGTGGGGGAGCCATGCTCAGAAAAAAGCAAGCTTCGTGAATACCAGCAAGCATTTGGTGCTGAAATCCGTTCATCCGAGTCCATTGGCGGCTCACAGAGGCTTTTTTGGCAGCAAGCCTTTTTCGCGTACCAATGCATTTTTGCAGGAGCATGGAATGGAGCCTATTCGGTGGGAGATTCCTAACCGCTAGCACTGGAGGTGAGGACATGCGTCAGTGGAAGGGACGTCAGGTCATTTTATATCACGGCAACAACGGTCATACCCAGAAGGTGCGCGGCACGCTTGAAAAATGGGATGATATACGAAAGTGTGTTATTTTAGGCCCGAAAATGCTGGCTATTCCTTTTGAAAATATTACGCATATTACCATGCTTCCTCCGGGGCGTGAGCGTAGAAGCCGCCATCCGGCGAAGCTGAACGCTATCGGTTATGTAATGAGCGTTCCGTTACAGTTTGATAATGCCATTCATTTTCAGTCGGCGGTGACGATTTGGAGAGAGGATCAGTTGATTGCTTATAATGTAAAGCTGGTCAGTCACTCGGCACACGATGTAATTCTTGAAGATGGACAAACCTTATCTAAAGAAGAGCATCTGTTTGTGGTAAGGTCACTGCGTGGAGAACTTTAACTGTAATTATTCACCTTTTTTTGATGAAGGGTTCAATTTAGTTAGCTGCTAACCGATAAAAGTAATGGGATTGTTAATTATATCCTATTTTATAGAGATGAAACTAAGGGAGAGAAACGAATGGAGCGTATGAAACGTATGAGCAAACGGAGTACCTTCTTACTTGCTTTGCTAATGTTTGTATTTGCAGCATGGCCAGCGGGTTTGATCCGGGCTGAGGAGAGCACGACCTCCACGGTACAGTGGGACAGTCAAAATCCGACTATATTGAATCTGGGTGGAAGCCCCGCTCAATTAAAAGTGTGGTCATTGACAGAAAAGGGCAAAGAAGATGTTACACAAAAGGCAGAATGGATCTCTGGGGATTCAAGCATTTTAAAGGTAGATAAGGGACTCATTACTCCTGTGTCAAAAGGGCAGATTAAGATTGTTGCCACATATGAGCAGCAAACGGTAAGTACAACGATTACAGTAAAATCGCCTTACAGCAAGTTGCAATTAAATCCGTCTAGTCCCATTAATTTGACGATTGGCGGAGAATCAAAACAATTGACTGCTCAAGGTGTACTTACTGGAGGTGGGACGGAAAGTGTATCCGGTGTCGAATGGACTTCTTCGAATGCGGCTGTTGCTACCGTTGAAGATGGTCTGGTTCGTCCACTTGCCAAAGGCGTGACTTACATTAAAGCAAGTAAAGATGAACTCAAAGCACAAACGATTGTGTATGTGCGTTCTTCTTCTCAGGCATTAGTATTGAATGAAACTGGGTCCAAATCGGTCTTTCTGGGTAGCTCCCCAATTCAGGTTAGTGCAACCGATGTCAACCTGACTGGCGGCAAGACAGATGTGACCAACACGGCAGAATGGACTTCCTCCAATCCGCTGGTTGCCACAGTCGAGCAAGGTAAAATCACACCGATGGATGCAGGCAATTCGACGATTACAGCGTCCTATCACGGTTTGAGCAAGACTCTGAAGATTAATGTACTTCCGACGGTTGAAAAACTGGTTTCAAGCAAAGCCAGTCTGACTCTCGAAACAGGAGGCAAAACTTCTCTTCCGAGTATATCTGCTTATTTGGTCAATGGAGCAAAAAAAGCAGTTCAATCCGATGTAAAATGGAGCTTAAGCAGTGAAAGTGCAGTTAAAATAGCAAATGGTAAGCTGATTGCAGTGAACCCAGGCAGTGCAACATTGACAGCAACGGTAGGTGCGCTCAAACTGGATATTCCAGTGACTGTGCAATACAAAGTGCTCAAGCTGACGGCTTCTGAGAAAAAATATGTATTGGTTGCAGGCCAAGAAGCAAGTATTCCGACAGTAAAAGCACACATGGCTGGTGGCGGAATCCTGGATGTTACCAATCAGGTAAGCTGGGTAGGTACAACAGCCGCAGTTACAGTAGCAAATGGTAAAGTAAAAGCGGTAAATGGCGGTAACTCTGGAATCAAGGCTATGTATATGAACAAATATGTGAAAGTACCTGTCATTGTGGAAGGAGCCATTTCTACATTGACACCAAGCTTTTCGAGTGCTGATATGAATTTGAAAGGAAGTAAGTCCATCAAAGTCATCGGCATATATACGGATGGTAAAAAAGCTACGCTGAGCAGTAAAGTGAAATGGACATCATCGAGTGCTTCCGTAGCGATCGTAAAAGGCTCTTCCATTAAAGCCGTTGGAATTGGAACAGCAACGATTACGGGCACATATCAAGATAAGTCGTTTAACGTTGAGATCAAGGTCACACCTAAGCTGCTCAAACTGGTATTGAGCAATAAAAACCTGAAGCTGCCTAAAGGCTCCTCTCAAGTGCTTAGTGTGAATGCAGTTTATGATTCAGGCGCTACTACCAATGTGACAAGCTCAGCGGTATGGACATCTTCCAAACCGTCGATCGTACAGGTTAATGGCGGTCAGGTGAAGGCGATTGATACCGGAAGTTCCAGTATCAAAGTAGTCTATGGTGGTAAGACTGTAGCGACATCGGCCAGAGTGTTAAAATAGTCTACGCATATTGCCACATCCACTTATACAAAATAACCCCCGGTCCAAAGACCAGGGGTTATTTTCAGCTTATTCTACGCCGTCCTGATAATGATTTTTCCAGTGCTTATCGCCTTTGTGTGCGAAGTCTTCAACTGTCTTTTCCAAGGTAGCTACCAGTTGGGCTTTAATCTCAGAAATTGTGTCTCGGAACAGTCTTTCTTCCGTACCATTGATTTTTTCCCCATATAGAGCCTGAGCGGCTATAAACTGACGATGTTGCTCCACAAAACTGTCAATCGAATGCAATGCATGCTCCACGTATTGGGAAATGCTATGATGCTCGTTAGGCAGTTGCAATTTTAATTCATGAACTCTGTTTAATAATGCCATGATGATCACCTCGTGCGTTTTATTATGTCAATAATTATACATTATTTTCGGAAAACTTTCATTAAATTTTGATTAAAATGTGACTTTTATTATGTCATGATTGCATTTTCACTGGTGATCAGGCCTAATTTTCGGAATTATTTCATTCTTTCCGTTGTGTCGTGATTTTAAAATTTAATATATATGATGCGAAGATGATATAAGAGCAAGCTGCGACAGCTGTCTTTCTGACATGTTATAATGGGGAAAAAGCCCAGTAGGAAAGGTTGTCAGTATGGTATGAAGCTTTTTAAAGGTTTATTTTGGGGGATTCTGATCAGTCTTCTCCTGTGGTGCGCCTTGTTTGGGCTTGTCCGCTGGATGTCTCATTAAGTCGCTTCCTGTATCTTATACAATAACTCTTGCGACTGTATCCACGTCATTAACGGAAATCGTATATACGTGTTCGTCATCATAGAGCTTGAATTGCTGAGTTTCTTGGTCAGATAGGAGCTTAGGCCAGCCAATTACGGTACTTCCATTCAGTAACCGGATTACAACGGCTTGCATTTGGCTCACGGCCAGTTTGATCTCATCGTTCATTCGTACAACCTCCTCTCTATACTATTTGTCGTCGAGTATTCAACCTTTTTTTATAGTCAGTAAGGGGTTACAAAAAATAAAATCCGGGGATTACCTTAGTTGAAGGAATCTACTGGAATAGCTTGAAGGGAAGAGGGAAATTGAAGAAAAAGTTGCTAAGTTTTATAGCTTTAGTGCTGCTAGCTTTGGGTGCGTACTGGTTTGAAGGAGGCAATCTTCTTACGAAAATGACAGGAGAGAACCCGCCTTCATCGGCTCAGGTTACGCTGCAATTCCCGTCAGGTCGTTACCCTGAAACGGCGCAGCATATTAAGGAAGCCATTCAGGCGGGAAAATCTCCGGTATGCACAATAGACCGTGAAGGAGCCGAGCAAAATCGCAAGCATTCGCTTGCAGGTGTTCCCACTCGTAAAGGATACGATCGTGACGAATGGCCGATGGCTATGTGCTCAGAAGGAGGCAAAGGTGCAAATATCAAATACATAGCCCCTAAGGATAATCGTGGGGCAGGATCATGGGTCAGTCACCAACTGGATGAGTTTGAAGATGGAACTCGCGTAAAATTTGTCGTCAAATAATATGTTATGGGATCGTATCGTTACTTTTTTTTCCCTTTAGTAGGCTCCTGCTTGGCCCTAACCAGAGCCACAAAATTATTTCCCTTATTAGGCTCCTGTTTGGCTTTAATCAATGCCAAAAAAGCGAAAAAATCACCCAGTGCAGTGAAGCCGGCACCTAAAATAGCCAAATCTTCAGCGGATAGTTGACTGAACCATTCCATTTGCTTAGTATCAAACATTTTATCACCGCCAACCATTAGTAATGTATAGTATGTACGGACGGCAACGAAGGTCAGGGCTCTGGCATACCATTTAAGTATGCCTGTTTTTTGTGCAGAGGATGTGTAGAACTCATGTTTAAATTTAATTTTTATACTAAAATCGTCTCCATCGTTATCGTATTGCTTATACCTATGCTGATCCTGTATGTCTATTCTAATCAGACAACGACAGGTGTATTACGTGAGGAGCTGAATCAATCTAATTATAATCAGCTGACTTTTTTTCAAAACCAGGTGAATACGAATATTGAAATGATTTCCTCCTGGCCGCATCTGCTGATTCATGATCCCGATGTAGCCAGTTTTCAAGCGATTTTTTTGAAGGACAAGGTTCTCAATCTGGATGGAATTAATCTTGTCAAACGGATCCAAACCAAGCTTGGGCTTCAGGAAAGCTCTTCTAATTGGAGAACCGGGCTGAGTATCTATTCTCCTTCGCTTGGACGGGTTGTATCGGAGAATGGAGCAGGCTTGTATGACCAGAAAAAACTAAATCAGCTGATAAAAGACGGCTGGCAGGTATCAAAAAAAAGGTCATACGGGAAAGACCAATTTATATTTTCATTGTATACATTATCCCCGTTTTCTTCACTTGGTAATCCAGAAACCGCTAACACGATTATTAAGGTTGAATTTGACAGCAGTAATATTCAGGACATGCTTGACCGTTTCAAAGGTGATGGTCGAAAGGAGCCTTTTTATTATAAAAAAGGTGTAGGAGTGATCTTTAATCGTACTGCAAATGAAGAGCTGTCTGGAAAGCTGATTTCTAAATTGGAAAAAATGGGACTCCATGAAGTTGATAATCTGACCGTGAAAATTGGAGAAGAAAGCTACCTGGTACATGCCGTTCTTTCGCAAACGACTGGTTGGTATTTGATTGATTACATGCCTTTGTCCGATATGATGTCTCCGATTTACTCATCGAATCGACTGTTTTATATAACTGTTGTTGGCTCGCTGCTGGTAGGCTTGATTGGCGCTTACTTGCTTCATTCACAGGTACAAGTGCCGATTCTTCAGCTTGTGCGGGCATTTCGGAGACTAAAGGATGGAGACTATGCTGTTCGATTAAGTCTAAGGGGGAGTCACGAGTTTGCTTTCCTGTCTAGTCAATTTAATCTGATGGTCGAACAGATTCAGGAGCTGTTTGAGAAGGTGTATGTTGAGCAGCTACATGTCAAGGAAGCGCGACTAAAGCAGCTCCAGTCACAAATCAATCCGCATTTTTTTTATAATTGTTTTTCGTTTATTACAAGTATGGCAAAGCTGCGCAATCATGAGGCGGTTGTTGCCATGGCTCATAATTTATCCAGGTATTATCGGTATACGACAAGACAGGAGCGGGATTTGGTTCCATTGTCAGAGGAAGTCGAGTTTGTTCAATATTATTTGAACATACAGCAGATGCGTATGCCAAGGCTAACGTTCTTAATTCATGTTTCTTCACAGGCCAGCAGTCTGCTGATTCCCCCGCTTGTAGTGCAGCCACTGGTGGAAAATGCGGTGCTGCACGGGATAGAGCCTCAAGCGGAGGATGGTATAATTCATATTTTAACCGAGCGTGTTGGCTCGTATATGTACCTGATTGTGGATGATAACGGACTCGGTTTGAGTAGAGAGGCTATAACTGCCCTGACATCAACGCTTGACAAGCCTGTGGAAGAGGATCATGGATACGGTTTGTGGAATGTGCATCAACGCATGCGATTACATTTTGGGGAAGATGCAGGACTGGAATTCTCTTTGTCTCCATTGGGAGGATTGCGTGCAGTTTTAAAATGGTCGATCTCAACAGAAGCAGAGCATGCGAATGGTTTAATTGAGCCTTCGCCAAATTCGAATATAGTTAAAACGGAGGGACCAGATGGTTCAGATATTACTAGTAGATGATGAGAGTTATGTAACAGAAAGTCTGGCAGCTACCATTCCGTGGGAGACGCTAGGCATCGAGAGGGTTCATCAAGCGGCTTCCGCATTAGCAGCGGTGGATGTGCTGGAAGCGTACGATATTGATATTCTGGTTACGGATATTCGTATGCCTGGCATGACGGGACTGGAGTTGATTGTTGAGGTAAACGAACGATGGCCACATATCCGAAGTTTGTTACTGACAGGCTATGCCGATTTTGAATATGCTAAAAAAGCGCTCCAGCTTAAGGCTTTTGATTACATTTTAAAGCCGGTGGATGATGAAGAGTTTATCAAATGTGTGTCAGCTGCCATGGATTCTCTAAAGGAAGAATGGGAAGCATTTGACAAGGTTCATCAATTACAATATAGCCGCAGAAACGATTTTGGTGTACTGCGGACCCATTTGATGCATGATTTGCTACTCGGGCGTGATTTGCCAGTACCAAAAATAGAGAGCAAAATGTCCGAGTACGAAATCAAGCTACGCACGGGACATCCTGCCAGTATGCTGCTTATTCAGCTAGGGAAGCATTTTTCTGATATGGACTATCATTCAGTCTCCTTAATTGAGTATGCGATTGGAAATATTGCCGAAGAAGTGTTCGCACCTGATTTTCACGTTTGGCATTGCAAAGCGCCGCATGACTGCTTAATTGTATTAATAGAAGGGAATTGGAATTCATTTCCTGAACGGAGTGTGGATGAGCAGAATCGTTTTTTGAGTGCGGCGATTGAAACCTTTCGAAAAAATGTGAGCAATTACTTGAAAGGGGAAATTTACGTTGCATTAACCGGATGGTTTAAGTTTCCAGAGGAGCTGCCTAAGCTATATCAGACAGCGATTAGATCCTTATACTGGAACCATCAGGAGGAGACGGATACACTGCTATTCATAGAAGAACAGACAGAACAGCCACACAGCTCAGTTAAGTCACTGGAGGGGCTTTATATGCACCCTACGCTTACCCATCTGCTAGAGTCCAGGCAATGGGAAGAGGCCGAAGCGAAAGTGAACCGTGTATTTGGAAAAATGGAAGAGGTGGGATATACACGCGAGCATTTATATGAGCTGTTTATTTCGGTGACGAGTGCCTTTATGTATACAGCGCACAAACAAGGACGTTTCATTACACAGATGGATCAAGTAGGCTTCGATCCGTTACATGCGCAGAAAATGGTTCATTCGTTTCCCCACCTCAAAGAGTGGATACTTTCCATGATGAACAAACTTAAATCTGAATGGTCCGCAAGCGAGCAAAGCGCTAAAAGCTATGTGGTCAAGCAGGTTCAGGAGCTCATCTCCCAGGATAAAGGTCAGGAGCTGTCTGTTAAGACGATTGCCGATCAGGTTTATCTTCATCCAGTCTATCTGTCTAAAATTTATAAAGCTGAAACCGGAGAAGGTTTGGGTGACTATATTATCCGAATGAGAATGGAGCGGGCTCTTTATTTGCTCAAATATTCCAATAAAAAAATATACGAAATTACGACGGAACTGGGCTATCAGAATCCCCAATATTTCAGTAAGATGTTCAAAAAGCATTACGGAATGACTCCGCATGAATTTAGGGACCAGTAAAAATGAGATGAGTAAAGATCAGTTGGGAAAGGTGCAGAAATATTTATTTTGTGACATAGGCTGCGAAGAAAAGCCCTCTTATAATAAAAGAGTAGAAAATGATTTTTAGAGGGGGAACAATATGCGAGTTCATTCGAAAAAAAAGTTGTTGTCGTTGCTCGCCGCAACTATGGTATTAGGAGTTGGCCTTGTGGGCTGCTCAGGTGCGGGAAATGATGGGAATGCGGACAGCACAGCTAAAACTGAAAACGTATACAAAGAAAAATACAATCCAGAAGTCACAATTTCCACGGTATGGGGTGTAGATCCCGCCTTAAAATTTAAAAATGGTGAATCTATCGAAAATAACATTGCGACAAAATGGGCTAAAGAGAAATTCGGTATTAATATCAAATCACTTTGGTCCGTCACGGATACGAATGGCGCATTTGCTACGAAGCTGCGTTTGGCTATGTCCTCCGGCCAGGAGATGCCGGACGTCGTTGTACTGGGGACGGAGAATGAGCAACTGGCACAGGACATGATCGATTCTGGTATGTTTGCAGAGGCTGGTCCGTTGTTTGACAAGTACGCTTCGGATTCCTGGAAGCAGGCGATGAATCAGGATACAAACGTATGGAATCAGTATAGCCGAGATGGCAAAAAAATGGGCATTCCTGTGCTTGATTTTGCCTATAACCATGATTATGTATTGTGGGTACGACAAGATTGGTTGGATAAGCTGGGTATGAAGGCTCCAGAGACGATGGATGATCTGGAAAAAGTGATGGATGCCTTTAAAAATAAAAATCCGGACGGACTGGCTCCGAACAAAGTGATTCCGCTCAGCATCGGTTTCAAAACATCCATGAACACTTGGATGGGTGACCCGTCCTGGATTTTCGGGGCATATGGCACTCTACCTCAGCAATGGAACAAAGGCACGAATGGCAGTTTGGAATATGGCTCCGTGCAGCCTGGCATGAAGCCGGGTTTGCAAAAGCTGAGCGAGTGGCTCAAAAAGGGATACATCCCTCAGGAAGCAGCATTGTGGGATGAAAATAAAACGTCAGAACCTACAGTCGCAGGCATAGCCGGTATGATTCCTGGGCCATATTGGATGAGCGGCTGGCCGCTTCAGGATACAGTCAAAAATGCGCCGGGTGCCGTGTGGAAGCCGATCAAGATTCCAGCGGGTCCTGACAATAAAGCCATGCGTCACGGAACGCAATATACCAATGGTGTTGTATTAATCAACAAACAAATGCAGCATCCTGAAGCTTTTTTCACTTATCAAAATTATTTGTTTGACCATTATGCTAATGCCAAACCGGACGGCGATTTGTCGAATGGGCTGTTTAAGGGCTACGATTATGATTTGGATGCGGGCGGAAAGCTAATGTCTATCGATAAAATACCAGGCGGTTATGTAAACTCTTTTCGTTATTTGCTGGTTCGTGATGGTGCGCGTATACCTGATGCCCAAATGAAGGCCTTGTTAAGTTTGGCTAACGGCGCAGAACCGAAGACCCGTCTGGAGAAAGATGTAATGGTGAACTACGGGAAAGATACTCCCGCAGCTGCCAAAGTGCTTATGGAACAGAAGGATATCTCCATGAAAGATCAGTTCACAGGCCCTACTACGCCAACCATGAAGGCTAAAAAGGACTATCTGGATAAGATTGAAAGTCAGACCTTCAATGAAATTATTTATGGCAAGCAGCCGATCTCTGCTTTTGATACCTTTGTACAGACGTGGAAAACAGCTGGTGGCGAACAAATTACTAAAGAAGTAAACGAATGGTATAAAAGCGTCGAAAAGTAAAAACCAATGATGTTGTAACAGAGTAGGAGGGCTGTCCCGAGGTGGGCAGCCTTTTTACTACAGCTTCACCCGTATCGAGTGGAAATGAATGCGCTATCATGGTGTGTTTGAAAAAAAGTTTTATTCGTTTGGCGAGCTTAAAAAATGATTGCTTTTGTGCCATGTATGTTGGTTTTTTGAACTGTTGGGACAGCGAAAACGCTTTTATAATTGAAGTATACCATGAGAGTTACAGGAGGAACTGCAATGAGAAGTCTGCAACGTACGTGGCCATTTCATATCATGCTGCTGCCAGCCATCATTTTCTTAATTGTATTCAGCTACATTCCGATGGGCGGCATCGTGATGGCCTTTCAAAATTACAAACCTTGGCTAGGCATAACTGGTTCCGAGTGGGTTGGACTGGATAACTTCCGCTTTTTGTTTCAACGGGAGGACAGTCTTCAAGTCGTCTGGAATACACTAATTATTGCTGTGTTAAAGATGTTTTTCAATCTGGTGGTTCCGTTTGTTTTTGCTATACTGCTGAATGAAATTCGCAAGGTCGGCCTTCAGCGATCCATTCAGACACTGGTTTATCTGCCACACTTTCTTTCGTGGGTCATCTTGGGCGGAATTCTGATTGACCTGTTGGCTACAGATGGATTTATGAATCGTATTCTCGGTAGTTTCGGGATCCAGCCTATCTTTTTTCTGGGAGAAAATAACTGGTTTCGGTTTACTGTCATTGTATCGGATATATGGAAGGAGTTCGGATACAACACCATCGTATTTCTTGCTGCACTGGCGGGTATTAATCCTTCGTTGTATGAGGCTTCTGAAATGGATGGAGCGAGCCGCTGGAGACAGACGCTGCACATCACTGTACCTTCGTTAATTCCGATGGTAGTCGTTGTTGGAACGCTTGCACTTGGCAATGTACTGAATGCTGGTTTTGACCAGATTTTCAACCTTTATAATCCGCTGGTTTACCAAAAAGGCGATATTATTGATACATTCGTCTACCGGACAGCGTTAATCAATGGGGAAATGGGCTTTGCCACCGCAATCGGCTTGTTCAAATCCGTTATCAGTATGATTCTCATTCTGATATCTTATCGACTTGCTTACAAATGGGCAGGTTACCGCATATTTTGATTCCACGAGGCTGAAAGAGGGAGAGTCATGTATCATAAAACAACGCCATACCGCATCTTCAATGTGTTTAACATTTGCTTGCTTGTGATTTTGTCCATCATGTGTATCGTTCCGCTGATTCATGTGTTGGCGGTATCATTTAGTGCTAAATCAGCAGCAGATGCCAATCTGGTTGGACTGTGGCCGGTGCAATTTTCATTAGAAGCCTATAAGAAGACGATGAATAACCCGATTTTTCTGCACTCCATCTGGATTTCTGTCTGTCGGACTGTATTGGGAACCGGCTTGACACTGCTTATTACCTTTTTAGCTGCTTATCCACTTTCAAAGGAAACATCTGTGTTCCGTAGCAGAAACGTATATTCATGGTTGTTCGTATTCAGCATGATTTTTAACGGTGGTCTGGTTCCATTCTATATGGTTATTCAAAAGATCCATCTTATGGACAGCTTCTGGGTACTTGTTTTGCCAGGAGCGGTCAATACATTTCTGGTCATCCTCATGTTGAACTTTTTTAGAGGAATTCCCAAAGAGATGGAAGAGGCCGCATTGATCGACGGAGCAGGACATTTTCGGACATTGTTTAGTATCTTTTTACCGATATCCATGCCTTCCATTGCCACGATTGCGCTGTTTAGTATGGTATTTCATTGGAACTCCTGGTTTGATGGTCTGCTCTATTTGAGCAATGCAAAGGATTATCCGCTGGCGACGTTCCTGCAAACTGTAATTATCCAGAAGGACATGAGTTCCATGAGCATGAGTCCCAAAGAGATGGAATTACTTTCTCAAACGACGGTTAATGCAGCGCAAATTTTCATTGGTGCAGCACCTATTCTCATTGTATATCCATTTTTACAAAAGTATTTTGTTAAAGGTATGACGCTAGGTTCCGTCAAAGAGTAACAGAATTCATAGAAGGAGATGATTTGTAGTGACGAATCAAAACATAATCAAGTACCCTCCCATTAGTGAGCGAGTTCCACGTATGCTGCATGGCGCGGACTATAACCCGGAGCAATGGCAGCATTACCCTGAGGTGTTAGCGGAGGATATCCGTCTAATGAAACTAGCCAAATGCAACGTGATGTCTGTCGGTATTTTCTCATGGGTTTCATTGGAGCCTGAGGAAGGTGTATTTACGTTTGAGTGGCTGGATCGTATTCTAGATTCGTTTGCTGAGAACGGAATCTATGCATTTTTGGCCACTCCTAGTGGGGCAAGACCAGCCTGGATGTCACAAAAATATCCTGAGGTGCTGCGTGTGGAGGCTAACCGTGTCCGTAACCTGCATGGGTTTCGCCATAATCACTGTTCTACGTCGCCTGTTTACCGGGAAAAAGTACGTATCATGAATACGAAGCTAGCCGAGCGTTATGCTAACCATCCGGCTGTTATTGGCTGGCATATTTCCAATGAATTTGGTGGAGATTGCCACTGTGATTATTGTCAGGAGGCATTTCGTACTTGGGTCGAGGAGAAATACGGTACGCTGGACAAGCTTAATCACGCATGGTGGACGACCTTTTGGAGTCATACGATTACGGACTGGAGCCAAGTTGAGTCCCCGGCACCTCACGGTGAAACACAGGTCCATGCCCTGAATTTGGACTGGAGACGGTTTGTGACCGATCAGACCGCAGATTTTATCAAACATGAGATTGTGCCGCTCAAGGCTGCAAATCCAGCAATTCCGGTCACAACCAATTTAATGGAGTTTTTTGAAGGGTTGAATTACTGGAAGTTTGCTGATCTGCTCGATGTTATATCCTGGGATAGTTACCCAACGTGGCATGACCGTGAGGGAGATGATAGCCGTCAGGCTGCTAAAGTGGCCATGATGCACGATATTATTCGTTCAATCAAGGGAGGCAAGCCTTGGATGCTCATGGAGAGTACGCCGAGTTTGACGAACTGGCAAGACGTAAGCAAGCTGAAGCGACCAGGAATGCATCTGCTATCGTCTTTACAGGCTGTGGCACATGGGTCAGACACCGTTCAATATTTTCAGTGGCGGAAAAGCCGCGGTTCAAGTGAAAAGCTGCATGGTGCAGTCGTCGATCATGTTGGACATGAGCACACTCGTGTATTCGGAGATGTGACAGAGGTCGGCAATGCGCTGGAAAAACTGGAGGAGGTTATCGGTACTTCTGTACCGGCGGAGGCCGCAGTCATTTTTGACTGGGAGAATCGTTGGGGAATCAACGATTCACAGGGACCACGCAACAAAGGTGTGAAATATGAAGAGACAGCTGAAGCGCATTATTTCGCACTTTGGGAGCAGGGTGTACCTGTAGATGTCATTCATATGGATGCAGATTTCTCCAAATACAAACTTTTGGTAGCTCCGATGTTGTATATGGTCCGCAGCGGTGTGGGGGAGCGTATACAGAAGTTTGTTGAAAACGGTGGCGTTTTCGTAGCAACCTATTGGTCTGGTATTGTAGATGAACATGATTTGTGCTTCCTTGGAGGCTTTCCGGGGCCGCTTCGTAAGACGCTGGGGATCTGGTCGGAAGAGATTGACGGATTGCATGATCATGACCGTAATCACATTTTGCCGGTTGAAGGCAATGAGCTGGATCTGCAAGGGGAGTATGAAGCTGTAGAATTGTGTGATCTCATTCATACGGAGAGTGCAGAGGTACTGGCTGTGTACGGCTCAGACTTTTATGCAGGACGCCCGGCTTTGACGGTGAACCGTTTGGGAGAGGGAAAGGCTTATTACATCGCATCACGCAACACCGGACTGTTCCACAGTCATTTTTACAGAAGTTTAATTGATGATGCAGGAATCAGTAAAGCGCTCAATGTGAAGTTGCCTCATGGAGTGAATACGGCGATTCGTACCGATGGGGTTCATGATTATATTTTTATACTGAATTTCACGCATGAGTCGCAAAAGATTACGTTGGATGGACGAACTTATGCGGATATGCTTGAAAATCATGCGATAGAAGACGGTAGCGTTCAATTGGATGCCTACACTGTTAAGGTTTTAAAGACAGAGCGCAATAAATAGAACATGATATTAAAGTGTGATCTCTGTCGTTTTCCCGAGTGAGGGAACTGGTAGATTGGTCAGAGGCAATGAGAAGTATACAATTCGGATGGGAGATGACTTATGAAAACAGGTAACCGCACTATCGTGTTTGCGATGTTGATCTTGCTATCCAGCTTATTGTATCCGTTCGGCTCTGTAGGGTTGGGTGCGGCTTCGGCCGCCCCTGCTTTCGCCAAAGGAGCAGATATAAGCTGGGTAGCAGGAATGGAAGCGCAAGGTATGACTTGGAAGGATAAAAAGGGTGTTCGTCGAGATATACTGCAAATTTTGCGAGATGACTATCAGATCAACTCGGTACGTATCCGTGTGTGGGTAAACCCTGACATGAAAGATTATGCAAGCGGATACATGAATGCCGAAAAGGCAGCAGAACTGGCGCAGCGAGCTAAAAAATTGGGTATGAGCGTTATGCTGACTCTACATTATAGTGATTCCTGGGCAGATCCAGGGCAACAGAACAAACCTTATGCGTGGCGCAATTTCACATTTACACAACTCATGGATGCAGTCTGGTCTCATACGGTCTATGTTATGAACACGATGAAAAGCAAGGGGGTAACACCGGACTGGGTGCAGATCGGTAATGAGACGAACAATGGAATGCTCTGGGAAGACGGCAAAGCTTCGGTGAACATGAAAAACTATGCCTGGCTCGTCAATACAGGTAATAATGCTGTAAAATCGGTAAGCAGCAGTACTAAAACGATAGTACATTTAGCCAACGGGGATAACGGTTCCGTGTTGAACTGGAATATCGGCGGACTGATTGACAATGGAGCTCAGTTTGATCTCATCGGGCTGTCTCTGTATCCGTCTCCTTCTGACTGGCAGGGCAAGGTGGATCAGACGATTACCAATGCCAATAACCTCATTGCAAAATACGGCAAAGGCATTGTCATCAGTGAAATCGGGATGGAATATAACGAACCTGTTGCTTCCAAGGCATTTATTTCTGCAATCAAAACGAAGGTTCGGAACATCGGAGGCGGCAAAGGTACAGGGGTATTTTATTGGGAGCCGGCTGCAACTCCAGGTTACAATCAAGGTTATAACAAAGGTGCTTGGCAGGCTGACGGTAAGCCAACCTCAGCTTTGGAAGGGTTTATAAATTAAGAAGTACGTAAGAGTATATCAAAGAACCTCTAGTTCGCATTCTATGCAGACTAGAGGTTCTTTATTGTTATCTTGAGTTACTTGGAAGTTATAAAATTAGGCTTCCCGGTTCACCTTGAAGAACGAAATGAGCTCTTCCAGCTCCCCGGACATCAATGTAAGTTTGTCAGAAGCCTGGACAATAGAAGCCATAGACTCAGCCTGCTCTCCAATGGTATGCTCGATTTGTTTGCTGCTGCCGACTGTTTTGCTAACTGTCGAAGACAGCTCGTCAGAGGTAGCTGACATTTCCTGCGTGCTGGCCGAGATCTGCTCCGTTGCGCTGGATACCTCTTGAATTTGTGACGACACTTTATTAGACGCATCTAAAATTTCAGAGAACATTTCACCTGTTTGCTTCGTAACTTCCAGCCCAATGTGAACTTCTTTTGTACCAAGGCTGATGCTTTTTACAGTCTGCTCAATTTCTCTTTGGATTTCTTCAATGAGCTCTGCAATTTGTTTGGCAGACTCTTGAGACTGTTCAGCCAAATTACGCACTTCTCCCGCTACGACTGCAAAACCTTTGCCCTCTTCACCGACTCTGGCAGCTTCGATAGAAGCGTTCAGTGCAAGCAGATTCGTTTGACTGGCAATGCCTGTAATGATGCTAACGATATTGCTGATTTCGTTAGAACGGTTCTGCAGCGCATTAACGGAATCAGCTGTACTTTCCATTGTAGTGGAGATGGAGTCCATTTGAGTAGAAAGCTTTTGGGCTACCTGGTTGCCTTCAACGGAGCGCTTCTCCATAGAATAAGCTTGATCCGCTACGGAAGAGGAGCTCTCGGCAATCGTTTGGATAACTGTCGACATTTCATTCATAGCTCTGGAGCTTTCAAGTGCTGCGTGATCCTGAGCTTCAAGCCCCTGGGTTATTTCCTGAATATTGCTGTTAATGACGTTCGTATTCGTACTGTTTTTCTCGCTAATGCTTAACAATTCCTGGGCAGATCCCGTAACTTCTTGCGTCGTATCCTGTACTTTCACCATTGTATCGTTAAGGCGTTTGATCATAGAATTAAATTTTTGATTGATAATGCCAAGGTCGTCCTCGCCTGTCTTGATTTTTACATTCAGATTACCCTCGCTGACTTCCTCAATTCCCTTCATCAAGCTACGAATCGGGGATAAGGTCCGTTTTACCAATAAATATTGGATCGTTAAGAAGATCGCAAGGAACAGAATGAGCAATGAAACACCATATACAAGTAATTTATGAAGTCCGGTAGGTACAGAGCTCGCGTCTACGTCAAAGTATATCGCACTTGTGATTTTACCGCTTTCATCTGTAATTGGGTAAACAATGGTAGTCCATGTACCAAAATCGTCAGTATAAAAGCTGCTAAACGCTGAGTCTTTAGATTGAAGCATTTTATTTACACCTTGTACATTTTCGTCTGGAAGAGTGTACATATCCCCAATATTCATCTTCGAGTCTTGGAAAGCTTGGACTAAATTTGTAGGAACGCCAATAATGGAGGTTTGATTTCCTTCTGTTAGTTCTGTGCCAAATATGTAAGCTTGGGCAACATTAGGATAAAATGTGTGGATAGAATCTAGGAATTTGCGTAAATCCTGTTGAGCAGAACCGTTATAATCTTTTTCGCTTAATGCTTGTTGTACTTTTGTTTTGTCAACATCTTCTGCCCATTTTTTAGTCAATACTTTAACTTGGTCTTGCAGCTGCGTGGTGAGAATATTCTTTTGAAGTATATAGCTGGATGTGATGAGAATAGCACCTATTAATACGATGTTAAGAAAAGAGATTAATAGATTTTTACCAAAAAAGGACATAGTTCTCCACTTCAAGTTTTTCACGTTTTCTTCTCCTTTGAATTAGCAATTTAGTTTCATAATACAACCTACCCCATATATATTTCGACAATTTGCTTTCTAAATGTTAGGTATTTATTAAAAGGGAGAGAAGAAGGTTATTCAAAAAGAACGACGGCCCCCTAGTGAATGAAACGATGGGACCGCCGCTTGTCGGCAAAACTGGATTTTATGTTGTTTTTCCAAATAATCTTACTAAATCAGTTTATTGTTCAAACAATATTTAAAAAATAAGATAAATGAGAGCGAACGGGTATGCTTTATACCTATAAATACCTGGATTGCATTGAGGGTTCTTAAGTTTCTGTCCCTTATAAAAGAAGTGAAATGAGCAAGGGTAATGAAATAAGCGATAAGACTGAGCTAATAACAAATGCAGATGCAGCTTCCGTTTCCAGTGTTTCATAACGGGTAGCAATCATAGCGGCCACAGCCGAGCCGGGAAAAGCGACAAGCAGTACGGCTTTGGTTACATCTTCATGGGATAGTCCTATCAGAACAGCAATACCGAGCATAACAATAGGCATCACGATGGCTTTCAGCACAGCGATGCTAAGTGCTTTTGGACTGAACGTAATTTTTTTGATACCAATGGTTACCCCAATGGCAAATAGGGCTGTACCAGCAGTAATATTGCCGATTTGATCAAACATGGATTGCAAAAGTTTCGGAGCGTGGAATCCACATAGAGTCAATACGACACCAAACAAGGGTACGCAGGCAAGCGGCTCGCTGAGTCCATGAAGGACTGATTTCATAGTGACTTTAAATAAGTTGCCTTTAGTGCCGTCGGATTCTGTTGTTTTGCGCTGGCCGACCGTTCCCAAAATACTTGCAAGCGGATCAAGAATGGCATTAACGACGATCCCAGTAATCGCAATCGGGATGGCGACTGCCGCACTTCCGAACAGGCTTCCCAAAACCGGAATTCCCATGAATGCAAAAGAAGGCTGTGTTGAATTCAATGCGAATATGGAGGATTCAGTCAGGCCTTTTTTGGCAATTAAGCGATAAACAATGAGCAAAACAATATAAAAGCCGATCACACCAAGTAGCAAAGCCACAAGAAAGGGCCACTTTTGAATCAACGTCTCTCTTGGTGTCGTCGTAATACCAATAAACAAGTGTGCAGGCAGAGCAAACTTCGTTACGAGTGTATTTAATCCTTTAGAAGAAGCAGGGTTAAAAGCCTTAAACAATCCTGCGAAATAACCAATTAAAATGACAAAGAAAATGGGGATTAAGATAATAAAAATATGACCTGTAGCCATGATGTCGCCTCCAATGAAGATGTCCGCCAAAAATGGCGGACATCAGTTAAATAATCACTTTGCGTATGCAAATACAAATTTGATGTTATTCGCTATTTTTTAAACCAGGACCGCTTCCTGACCATATTGTTTGATTGGTTTATATTTGCAGTCCCACATCGCATCTCGAACCGCTTGTGCGATATCGTCCGGTTGATGACGCGCTACTCCATCCTGAACTGCTGCCTTAGCCACGGCGACGGCTACAGCTTCAGATACTTCGCGTAATTCATTGATTTTTGGTAGCAGGGAAGCACCAGGTTGCGACAAATCAACCATTTGAGCTACTGCATGGGCAGCAGCTGCAAACATGCTATCTGTTATAATTTTGGATTTTACCACGATTGCACCAAGACCAAGACCCGGGAACACGAAAGCATTGTTGGATTGCCCAATTTCAAACTTAATATTGTTATAGATCACCGGCTCAAAAGGACTTCCTGTTGCAATGAGGGCTTTTCCTTCGGTCCAGTGGATCAAATCTTGCGGAGTTGCTTCTGCCAGTGGAGTCGGGTTGGACATAGGCATAATAATAGGACGTTCTGTATGCTTGGTCATTTCTTTAACGATTTCCTCACTAAATGCCCCAGTAACACCAGAAGTACCGATCATAATCGTCGGTTTTACGCGGCGAATGACTTCAAGCAGTGGAATTTTGCCATCTTCAGCATGTTCCCAGTCACGGCATTCTGCAACATCACGCACATAAGGGACTTGGAATGGAAAAAGTCCTTCTGTTTCGTTGGTAAGCAGGCCGCGGTAATCATAAGCCCAGAAGTTACGTCTTGCTTCTGCTTCCGACAGTCCTTCCAGCATCATGGCTGCGCTAATTTGGTCTGCATTGCCGATTCCAGCAGCTCCTGGGCCAAAGACTAGAACCCGATGCTTGCTCAGTGGGATTCCGGACAATTGAACACCGGACTTCACACCTGCGAGTGTAACCGCTCCAGTACCTTGAATATCGTCATTAAAAGTCAAAATACTATCTCCATATTTATTGATAATGTTCCGTGCGTTGACATTGCCGAGATCTTCCCAGTGCAGCAGGGCATTCGGGAAAAAGGAAAGTGCAGCTTGAACATAAGTGTCAATAAATTGGTCATATTGTTCTCCACGTACACGTTTATGACGATTCCCCATATATAAAGGATCTTCCAATAGCTTCTCGTTGTTTGTACCTGCATCAAGAACAACTGCCAGTACTCGGCTAGGATCTATACCAGCAGCAGCTGTATACACAGCAAGCTTACCAATAGAGATATTAATACCTCCGACTCCCCAGTCCCCGATTCCTAAAATACTCTCGGAATCTGTGGCTACGATCAGGTCGATATCATCAGGGTCTAGGTTCAAATTCTTAAAAGCCTCTCCAATACCCGCCAGATTATCAATAGATAAATACATACCACCAGGCTTGTGATATTCATGACTGTATTCCTGTATAGCCTGGCCTACTGTTGGTGTATAAACAATCGGGAGCATTTCGCTTAGGTGCTCAGAGAGCAAACGATAATAAAGGACCGTATTCCGATTAAAAAGATCATTTAAGGCAACATTTTTACGCAAATTATCCGGTTGGCTCTGAAATTGCTCGTAAACTCGTTGAACCTGCTCCTCAATAGTTAATATCGTAGGAGGAAGGAGACCGTCAAGTCCAAGCTGTTTCCGTTCTTCCAGGGTAAAAGCTACTCCTTTATTCAGCAGTGGGTTGGCAAGTAGATCTTTTCCGGTTAATTTAGTTTCGATAGATCCGTCTTCCGTAAAATGAAAAGCACGCATTTCCAATTCCTTCTTTCTAAAAAATTACATTTAATTAATCCTTGAACAATTCGTGAACAAGTATACGCCTTATTTTAAACCAAGTGAACAAGTATGTTGTGTGAAAAATGGTTATATAAGTGTTTACATAAGAAAAAATATGAAAATGAAAGCAATTTTCAATGTTTTTCGAATGAAAATTTCATTTAATTTTCATGATATTTTCGGAAAATTTTTATTAAATGTGATAATTATCATAGTTTTATAGGCACAGTTCGATTAAGTGTGCATGAAAAATAGCTTAACTTCATTTTATATAAACGAAGTTAAGCTATTTTTTGGCTATAGGGATGGTTGAGGGACAAAATTTAATGCTTCGCAGCTCTATGTTTAATGAACATCAGGCATTTAATTCTCCGATGCGATTGACGGCTTCATCAGTAACTGTAGCAGAGCGTTGCATCCAGCTGTTACGCCATTTCAATTGCATTATGATGACGAGGGTAAAGGCACAGAACGTGATTAGGCTCAGAGAGATGAAGCCTGGCATATAGGAACCCGTTGATTTGTACAGATGACCCAGTATAAGGGGGAGGAAGTACCCGCCTATGCCACCAGCAGCGCCGACAATGCCGGTCATGAGCCCGATTTCGTTGCCGAACCGCTGCGGAACGAGTTGGAATACGGAGCCGTTGCCAGCGCCAAGGCACATCATGCCTACGAACAGCAGCACAACTACCACGGGAAGTGGCGGTAAAAACGCAATGCCGGCGAGCATAATCCCGGCTCCCGCATACAAGTACATTAACATGCGTGAACCACCAATCCGATCGGACAAAAAGCCACCTACAGGACGAAAGAAGCTTCCGGCAATCACACAAACGGTCGCAAAATCGGCAGCATGTACCGCGGAGAGGCCATATTGGGTATTGAAGAAAATAGTCAAATAATTAGAAAGGCCAACGAATCCACCAAAAGTCACGCAGTAAAAGGCACAGAATACCCAGGCATCCCTCTGTTTGAGCACCGAAGCATATTGCGACAGACTTTTTGGTGCCGGGCGGTGAGGGCTGTTGCGGGCAAAAATACTGAACAGAATGAAGACGGTTAAGATGGGGAGGATGGCCAATCCGAAAACGGCTTCCCAACTGCCAAAATGTTGAGCAATGCGGTTGGCGAACAAAGTCGCAAGGACGGTACCGCTATTACCAGCACCGGCAATCCCCATAGCCAAGCCTTGATGCTCTTTGGGGTACCATTGACTGGCCAACGGCAGCGCAGCTGCAAATGATGCTCCGGCTACGCCCAGGAGCAGGGCAACAACGTACAAGTGCTCCAGCGAATCAACCCACAGCCAGCCGAGCAAGAGAGGGATTATCGTAACAAGCATACCAATCTGTCCCGTGAGCTTCGGACCGATATAATCCGACATGAATCCGAGCACGAGCCGCAGCAGGGAACCACCGAGTATGGGTAGGGCGACAAGATTGGCTTTTTGTACAGGGTCCATTGGATAATCATTGGCAATTACAACGGCCAACGGTCCGATCATTCCCCATATCATAAAACTGATATCAAAATACAGAAAGGAGCCAAATAGGGTGGGCTTGTGTCCGCTTTTCCAGAAATTTTTTTTGTTCATTCTCCATCTCTCCTGTTCTAATTGTTGTTCTTTGTCTGCAAAATGTAATTTGAACATGAAAAAGCCGCAAATCGCCCCTACATGGTATCTAGGAAACGGTTTGCGGCTTCATTGCCGTGGTTGACACACCTCATTGTGAGTCGAGATGGTATGATCACGTTGGAGTGATTTTAATCAAATTATAAAAAAGGAACTGTTTTATGTCAATATACATAACGCAAAATCGCAAAAAAATTAAATATAAGGTGAAAAATATAGCTTTCATGTATTGAATGTTGACATGACATTCACAATTCAGTAATCTTAGATACATATCGGCACAACGATGTGCCGACATTTACGGCAACGGTGCCCTTTTCCATTGAATGGAGAAGGGCTTTTTCTGTCTTATTTTATTCGGAGAATGGGGCTGGTTTAATATGATGAAAAAACTGGTCGTCGTCGGCAACGGTATGGCAGGCATCAAATGTGTGGAGGAAATACTCGATTTGGAGCCAGAGCGGTTCCAAATCACGATATTTGGTGCAGAGCCCCGTCCCGGGTACAACCGAGTGCTCCTGTCCAAAATGCTTCAGGAGGAGAGCTCATTTAAACATATCGTTACCCATGACTGGGACTGGTATGAAGAGAACGGGGTAAAGCTGTACGCGGGTGAACGCGTCTGTCGTATTGATGTTGCAGCCGGGATGGTGGAAACGGAATCCGGCATGAAAGAACCTTATGACATGCTCATATTGGCAACGGGCTCATTGCCTTTCATGCCGCTCATTCCCGGAGCTCGAAAACAGGGAGTAATCGCTTTTCGTGATGTGAATGATTGTGAAACCATGGCGAGATTTGCCAAAACATACCGTAAGGCCACGGTTATCGGAGGGGGGCTGTTAGGACTTGAAGCCGCTCAAGGCCTGCTGAATCTAGGGATGGAAACTGAGGTTGTTCATAATGCGCAGTACCTTATGAACCGTCAGCTTGACCGGACGGCGGCTGTGCTTCTGCAGCGAAAGCTGGAACAACAGGGCATGAGGTTTCATTTGGCGAAGGAAACGGTCGACATCATAGGCCGAAACAGGGCGCAAGGACTGATGTTTGCGGACGGGAACAGGTTGGAAACGGATTTGGTTGTGCTGGCGGTTGGTATCCGACCGAATATCGAATTAGCTCAGGACAGCGGTCTGACCGTAAACCGTGCCATTGTCGTGGATGATTATATGCGCACGAGTATTCCCGGTATTTATGCCGTCGGCGAATGTGCTGAGCACCGCGGGATTTCATACGGGCTAGTGGCGCCGCTATATGAGCAGGGCAAAGTGCTGGCAAAAGTTATTTGTGGTCGTGAAACGGCTCCCTATGAAGGGACGGTTCCGTATGCGCAGCTCAAGGTAGCGGGGATCCATGTGTTTTCCGTAGGAGACATTCGCGATGAGGGAAACGAGACAGCAGTCATGGAATATAACGGGATGCTGAAGGTTTACAAAAAAGTAATGATGCACGGCGGCGCTGTCACTGGCGCCATTTTGTTCGGAGATACGGCGGAGAGCACCTCGCTGCTCGGAATGGTACGGCGCGGCGCGCCCGCTACAGAGCTTACATCCCGGGATAACAGCGGAAGCAGAGCAGAGGATGCGGCAGCCGCACTGCCGGAAGAGGAAACGGTATGTGCGTGCAACGGCGTGAGTAAGGGGGATATTTTGCGAGCGATTGCCACGGATAAGCTGAAGACGGTGGAAGAGGTGAAGAGCCGGACCAAAGCATCCGGTTCCTGTGGAGGCTGTCGGCCGCTGGTGGCTGCACTGGTCAAAAATAGTTTGTCCCGATCGACAGTTTCCGGGCCTGTAGTTACTCCGACCGCCCAAGAAGTTGTCCCTGTGTGTGGATGTACGCATTACGATCATGATTCGCTTAAAACAGCTATGGTGGACGCAGTCTGTCAGACTCCAGATGAAGTAGTGTCCCGTCTCGGTTGGACTAGACAGCAGGGGTGTGAATTATGTCGTCCGGCTGTACTTTATTACTTGGAATCCCTCGGGTTGCGCGACAGATCTGCGACAAATCCATTAGGTGCTGGTGTTGCGGTTCAGGTCACACCGCAGTACGGAGGAGAAGCGCACTCTGCGGGTCTGCGCTTTACGAACCTAAATGCCGAGAATCGGGCTTTTGTTGAGTCGGACCTGATGGATCAGGCATTTGTAGAAGTAGCCTGGCTCAGAGAGCGGTTGACAACTTTATGGGGAAGTCTCGCATTGCCCGCGTTGGTTACAGTTGCTATTTGTCCTGGATCGGCGTATCCCGGAGGTGTACTTGTCCACGATATTGGAATATCCCGATCTCCAGCAGGCTGGGAGGTTTATGCCGGTGGCCATGCAGAGCATCCGGTTCGCCAGGGGCAGCTGCTTGGATTGGAGGAAGTCCCGGCAGAAGCGGTCCTGATGGCTGCAACCTGCTTGCAAATATACCGACATAGTGCCCGGTATGGGGAGAAAATGTGGGAGTGGATTGAAAGGACTGGCGTTCTGGCATTACGGGAAAGTGTGCTTGACGCTGCTCTTCGAAGTGGACTGGCGGGTAGCTTGCGGACCACAATGCTGACAGGATGACGTGATGGGTTGAGTTGAGTTGTGGCGATATTCTATCGTGTGCAGACAATAAGATTCCGAAAAATGGCGAAGGGGAGGTGACTTTGATGTGTCAGTCAGGAGAAGGCAAACCGGAAGCTGGGCTACATGTATCGTCAGTAATGGATACGCAGTGCCCGTTTTGCAGCGTGCAATGTAAGATGACCGTTAGCACGGGTACAGAGACACTCGCGGGTATCAACCGTACAGTGTATAAGGCGGAGGGGAAGCCTAATGCAGCCTCGCAGGGTAGGCTGTGCATTAAGGGAATGAATGCGCATCAGCATGCGACTCATGCGGAAAGGTTGGTACAGCCCCTCATACGCAAAGAGGGCAAACTTGTTCCCGTCAAGTGGGAGGAGGCGTTGGATACTATAGCTAGCAGTTTCTCTACGCTACTGTCCACACAGGGTCCCGATGCAATCGGAATTTACGGCGGAGGTTCACTCTCCAATGAAACGGCTTATTTACTCGGTAAATTTGCAAGAGTGGCTGTAGGTACGAGATATATCGATTATAACGGGCGCTTCTGCATGTCGGCAGCGGCATCCGCTGGCAGTAAAGTGTTTGGCGTTGATCGCGGACTGACCTGCAGACTGGCTGATATTCCATTAGCTCGTTGTATTGTGCTTGCAGGCACGAATATCGCTGAATGTCAGCCGACGTTAATGCCTTATTTTCATCAGGCGAAGGAAAACGGCGCGTTTGTCATTGTAATTGACCCGCGCGCGACACCAACGGCGGCGGCCGCCGATTTGCACTTGCAGATCAAGCCAGGTATGGATGCTGTACTGGCCAATGCCATGCTAAAGGTCATCGTGGACGAAGGATTTGCGAATGAAGAGTTTATCCGCAAGCGGACCAACGGCTATGACCAGCTGTTGACTCATTTGAAGAGTGTGGATCTGAGAGAATCGGCTGCGTTGTGCGGAATTGAGGTAGAAATGATCCGGCAGGCAGCACGTGCCTTTGGCGGTGTGGAGACCGGCATCGTTTTTACGGCCAGGGGTGTTGAACAGCAGACAGATGGACATATGGCGGTGCGTGCATTTCTTAATCTGGTGCTGGCCACTGGCAAGATTGGAAGGGAAGGGTGCGGTTATGGAGCTATTACAGGTCAGGGAAACGGGCAAGGGGGGCGAGAGCACGGCCAAAAGGCTGACCAGCTTCCTGGTTACAGATCGATTGAGAATGAAGAGGATCGAGTCTATGTGGCTTCCGTGTGGGGAGTTGAACCAAGCAGTTTGCCGGGAAAAGGAGTGTCCGCCTATGAAATGATGGAGCTTGTCCATCAGAGAGAAATCCAAGCTTTGTTCGTGATGGGCTCTAACCCTGTTGTATCTAACCCAAATGTCACGCTGGTGGAGGAAGCCCTCAAAAAGCTGAATCTGCTGGTTGTGGCGGATATGTTTCTCACTGAAACCGCGCGGATGGCCGACGTTGTTTTGCCTGTGACGTCTTATTTGGAGAATATGGGGACGATGACCAATCTGGAGGGCCGCGTTCTGCTACGGGAAGCGGCGAGGCCCGCGCCGGGCGAGGCTAGAGATGACTGGAACATTTTGTGTCAGGTGGCTGCAAAGCTAAACAAGGGCAGCTATTTCTCTTACAGGGATGCTGAGCATATCTTTGAAGAACTGCGGCTTGCCAGCCGGGGCGGTCCTGCCGATTATTATGGGATCACATATGACAGGTTGCGTCGTGAAGAAGGAGTATATTGGCCATGCCCGTCTACGGACAGAGTCGGTATGGATACGATGTTTCGGGAAACCTTTGCCCATTCCGATCAAAAGGCTGTTTTTACGGTGGTTGAAAGCTGTGGAGCAGGAGAGGAGATATCAGAGGAGTACCCGCTTATTTTGACGAACGGCCGCGTGTTGGCTCACTATTTGACCGGTGCACAAACGCGCAGAAGTCCGTCGCTGGCCGCACGAGAGATTGAGAATTATGTGGAAATTCATCCGCGGACAGCGCGACGCTGGCATATCAGGGACGGGGAGTGGGTAGAAATAGCATCACAGCGCGGGAGCTTCACTGTCCGCAGCCGGATCAAACCACATATCCGCGAAGATACGCTCTTCGTGCCCATGCATTGGGGTGGGATACAAAATGTAAATCGGGCGACCCGACCCGATCTCGATCCGTTCTGCCGGATGCCTGGATTCAAAACGGCTGCTGTGCGCATCCGTCCCCTTCACCTGGCTGCAGCCGCAACCAGTGCAGATAACGGTGATTGGCCTGAGTTCTAGAGCAGGATTGAGTAAGTGACTTTTTCTTTGCATAAAAGGCCAGTCCCTTTGTATGAGTGAGGGAGCTGGCCTTTTTGGGTTGGGTAGTTTAGGGCCCACAATCGCTAGACTGCGTGACGCCAATAATTATAAATGCATTCGGGTTTCGGATCTGCTTGCTCCTGTTTTTATTTCTTTTCTGAGCATAGCTTCCCGCCAGTGACAATACAAATCCCAGGCGTCCCCGTTTTCTAGCAGCGGTTTGCAGGTATACAAACCTTCCTCTATGGAGTCGACTCGCCCTGCAACGAACAGTCGGACCGCACTGTTGAGTAACACCTGATTCGAAAAGGCTATAGAAGCTGTGCCTTGTAGCACTTCCTCCGTAATGCGTAGTTGTTCAGCGGGGGTCCAGTTATGCTCGGGTACCACCGAATCCAGCCCGTACATTTCCGGATCGATAACCTGTAGTGATACCTCGTCGTTAGCAAGCAGGTAAGTCCGGGTCGGTCGATCGATGAACAGATCCTCCGATCCTTCGCTCCCCTGGACGATCAGAGCCCTGCGGTAATTCAGATTTTGCATGAGTTTCGCCGTCTTCTCGAACACAGTATTGTGGAAAACGCCGAATACAATATACGGGGAAGAACCGTAATCAACCAGTTTCTCGGCAGTATTCAGCACTGTGCGAAGCCCCAGTTCTTCGCGAATGGGCCGCATATCTCGCAGGGGCGCACACCACTGTTCGGAGGCTACGAACAGTACACCAGTCAGCTTCGCGGCATGAATGGCGGTTTCACGTGTCATGTTCCGGGACGTTACCCCCATTTCCTGCAGTAAAAGCGGGAGTGTAACACCCCATTTGGGAGGGAGAGGTGCACTGCCATGCATCGTTACAGGAATTCCGCATGAGGCGAGTAGAAAGGCCGTTGCGAAGGTGGCGATAAATGAAGACTTCCTGCCATCGTACGGACCGGCGAAATCAATACCTTCCTGCATCGGAAAGCGATGGGTATATTTACGGCAGATGTTTACGAATGCTTCCAGCTCGGCAACACTCTCCATTTTAATGCGCTCCGCGGCAAAGAAAGCTCCGATTTGAGCAGGGGTTGCTGACTGGGTCATAATAAGTTCGGCGGCAGCTTCGGCTTCGGCGTAATTCAGATCCCGGGCGCCCCTTTTGCCGCGACCCACTTCTTTTAATATTTCAATGATATTCATGTTCAGGCCCCTTTCAGATTTATGCTTTTAGCATTTGCTGTGCTTTGACGATGGAGATGGCCACATCAACGATACGTTTGCGTTCGTTCATTGCTTTTTTGCGTAGCACATCATATGCTTCCGCTTCCGGGATACCGTTTACTTCCCCAAGTATTCCTTTCGCCATATCAATCCATTTTCGTTCTTCCAGCCGAGCGGTCAGTTGCTTGCGTTCACTTTGCCAGTGCTGGCGTTCAAAAAAGCGTTTGGCACTAAAATGAAGAGCCCAATTCAGCTCATGGGCTGCCATAGAAGGAGTTAGAATGCCATCGACAGTGACATCAGCTTCACAAGCCTCTGTCGATGATAGCGCTGATTCTGCGCTGCACCACCAGAGCAACGGGACCGCTTTGGCTTGCTCCAGCCTGCCACCCCACATGCTGATAGTGCCGACAGGTATATTTAGTACCGCCGCGTCTGCATTAAGGATTAGCTGTTTGATTTCAGATTCATTGCGGCAGGGCAGAGTTAGGTATCCGTTGGACTCTAAAAGGTGCTCAGGTCCTGCCTGCCATGAGGAAACGGCGTGTGTCTGCTCAGATACATGGTCAGAATGTAAGTGAATTACCAACAAGGAACGCAAGCGGGCTCCTCCTCTCTGTAACATGAAGGGTAGTTAGCGATGGGGATAGTAATCACTGATAACAAATATGACATAAGATTTTGTCTGCCTGCTTATTTTTTCATCATCATCAAGTTAAAACGGACTTTTAAACCATTTTGGCGTGTTTTGGACTGAAAATCAATCCTAATTTTGTAGGGGAGTGATATTTTATACGTCATAGATATGTTACATGGTGATAAAATAAAAATTTTTATAAGTTAATGCGTAAGGAATGTTGACATATCATTTGAACCATTATATATTAGCTACAATACTTTTTAATTCCATACTCTGATGGATACAACGGCGTATTCGATGAAACGGCAATGGAGCCTGTTTTCTCATGTGGAGGGATATTTTGAATCCCCATATGTGAAGCAGGCTTTTTATGTTTTGAGGATACAAATGGAAGGGGAGTGACCTGATGAACGGTATTCAAAAGTTAGTGTTGATCGGCAACGGAATGGCAGGGATACGCACACTCGAACATTTGCTGAAGCTTGCACCAGGTAGCTATGAGATTACGGTATTCGGGGCCGAGCCCCATCCAAACTATAACCGGATCATGCTGTCCTCCGTTCTGGCGGGAGGGGCTGGTTTGCAGGATATTGTCATCAATGACTGGAGTTGGTATGAAGACAACAATATTCGATTATATACCGATGATCCTGTCACAGCCATCGATACGGAAAAGCAGCAGGTGACGTCGCGCTCCGGCGTATGCATCTCTTATGATTTGTTGTTGTTGGCAACAGGTTCTAAAGCCTTTATTCTGCCGCTTCCAGGGGCCGACAAGGATGGTGTTATCGGTTTCCGGGATATTCGTGACTGTGAAACGATGATGGAGACGGCAAAGACGCACAAAAAAGCAGCCGTTATCGGCGGCGGATTGCTTGGGCTAGAGGCAGCTAGGGGGCTGCTTAACTTGGGGATGGACGTCACGGTTATTCATATTAACGGATATATTATGGATCGGCAGCTGGATGAGGCAGCTTCCCTTATGCTACGGCGCGAGCTGGAGGAGCAGGGAATGACTTTTCTGGTCAATAAGCGGACGGCGGCAATTACGGGCCGTCGTCGCGTGGAAGGATTGAAATTTGCTGATGGCAGTGAGCTGGAAGCAGACCTGATCGTTATGGCGGTAGGCATCAAACCAGACATTGAACTGGCGGTGTCGGCGGGAATCCCTGTAAACCGCGGCATCATCGTAAATGATCACATGGAAACGAATATCCCCGGCATCTACGCCGTTGGCGAATGTGCAGAACACCAGGGAATCACTTACGGACTGGTAGCTCCATTATATGAGCAGGGTGGTGTGCTGGCTCAGCGGCTCGCGGGAATGGAGACTCCCGGCTACAGTGGTTCCGTCACTTCTACAAGGTTGAAGGTTTCGGGCGTAGACGTGTTTTCAGCAGGGAGTTACAAGGACGAGCCGGAAACACGTTCCTTGCGGTATCAGGATGATATTGGCGGCGTCTACAAAAAAATCGTGATCAAGGACGAAAAACTGATCGGAGCCGTTCTGTTTGGGGATACGTCTGACGGAGTCATGCTGTTTTCTTTGATCAAAAGTGGCGAGTCGGTGGTTGGCCGAGAGAAAGAGTTATTACTTGGCTTCAATCCCGGTCAACCTGAAGCTAGTGGCGCCATGATGCTGGAGCAGATGCCTGATGACGAAATTGTATGCGGATGTAATGGTGTATCCAAGGGTGACATTGGAGAGGCGGTTGCCGCTGGCTGCCGGAGTGTCGGGGAGATTAAGGCATGCACGAAGGCATCGGCATCATGTGGCGGCTGCAAGCCATTAGTGGAGGGACTCTTACTGCTATATGCAGGCGCAGAAGCCGGAGAAACGATGAAAGAGGGGATTTGTAGTTGTACGACGCTTGACCGGGAAGCGATCATTGATGGCATTCGGGAGATGGGATTGAAGAGCGTCAAAGAAGTGATGAATGTGCTGGGATGGAACGAACCGGAAGGTTGCACTAAATGTCGGCCGGCCCTCAATTATTATCTAGGTATGGTATGGCCACTGGATTATGAGGATGAGAAGGAATCCAGATTCACGAATGAACGGTACCATGCCAATATACAGAAAGATGGCACCTATTCTGTCGTGCCCCGCATTTATGGAGGAGTTACTTCACCTGCCGACCTGAAGAAAATTGCTGCTGTCGCAGAGAAATACAATGTGCCTCTGGTTAAATTTACGGGTGGCCAACGTCTTGACCTGCTTGGTGTGAAAAAGGAGGATTTGCCGGGGATCTGGGCCGAGTTGGATATGCCGTCTGGATATGCCTATGGAAAGACGCTGCGAACGGTTAAGACGTGCGTAGGTAACACCTTTTGCCGCTTTGGCACTCAGGATGCTATGGGTATGGGCATTCGGTTGGAAAAGGCATTTGAGCGTCTGAATGCGCCATCCAAAGTCAAACTGGCTGTGTCTGGTTGCCCGCGTAACTGCGCTGAAGCGACGATCAAGGATTTAGGCGTCGTTGCTATTGACGGTGGCTGGGGGATCTACGTTGGAGGTAACGGCGGTATTAAGGTTCGGGCAGCTGAACTGCTTTGTACCGTTAAAACCGAGGATGAAGTGATGGAATGGACCGGTGCCTATCTGCAGTATTATCGCGAGCAGGCCAATTGGAACGAACGCACAGCCCGTTGGGTGGAACGGGTCGGAGTTGAATCCATCAAACAGGCACTCGCGAATGCAGAGACGAGGAAGCAACTGGTGACCAGAATTGAGGAGACGTTAAGCACGACGACTGATCCGTGGCACGAAATTATTCACAACGAAGAGCTGCGCAAAAATTTTGTGCAGTTGCCGAAACTTAAGCCAGTAATGGAATAGGGGGCTGACAAAATGGAGACCAATACGACAACCAACAGAGTCAGAATAGCTGATCTGAACGAAATTGACCGACGTGGAGCAAGGACAGTTCGCATTCATAATACAGAGATAGCTGTATTCCGTCTGAGCGATGGCAGCGTGCATGCGCTTGAGAATCGTTGTCCGCACAAAGGGGGGCGGTTATCCGAAGGAATGATATGTGGCTCAGCGGTCCATTGTCCGCTCCATGACTGGAAAGTCGACCTTTCCACTGGTCGAGTGCAAGAGCCGGATACTGGATGTGTGACTGCTTACCCCACGGAGATTGATAGTGAGAGCGGGGCGGTTTATATCGTAATCTAAGAGTTCTATACGTATTGTGCTGATGGTTCTGTTTTTTTTCTTCTATATAATAGAAGGATCAAGGTGAAAGGCTTTGTTGAAGAAGTGGTGCTGTTAAAATGCAATGATCTGAGTATACAGAAAAGTCGACCCTATTTTTCCGGGCGGCTTTTTTATCTTATAAGTATGATTTTAATTTAAAAATATTTCTTGATTAAATCTTAGTGAATGACCTGTTTTCTTTTCTCAGGATAACTCGCTTTATTTCTAGACAAATAAAAAAGCCTTGAGAATCAAGGCTTTTGACGAATAGGACGGATGGGGATCGAACCCATGACCCTTACCCTGTCAAGATAATGCTCTCCCGCTGAGCTACCGTCCTGCGGTTACTAGATAATATCATGTATTAAGCATATATGTAAAGTGAAAAAATAGAAGTCAGCCTGTACTTCATGACCATTTATATATATAATTCGAATTTAGCGAGTTTGCAATTTGGAATTAATGATAGGGGGAACAGATGATGGCCGCAGAAATTATAAGTGTAACAACAGAGGAACAGCTACAGGAGGCAATATCGATCCGTACCAAAGTGTTTGTCGAAGAGCAGAAGGTTCCTCTCGATTTAGAAATTGACCATTATGACAAGCTGGGAGATACGGCCCATCATTTGCTAATTTGTGAACATGGTGAAATGGTGGCCACTGGTCGATTGACATACTATGACGAAGATACAGCTAAAATGCAACGTATTGCCGTTCTCAAGGAGCATCGTGCCGCAGGCTATGGACGTGTATTACTGCTAGCGCTGGAGGAACGTGCACGTGAATTGGGGTTAAGATACTCGCTGCTAGATGCCCAATGTCAAGCCGAGAAGTTTTACGAAAAGCTCGGTTATGAGACGATCTCCGATGAACCTTTTGACGATGCGGGAATACCGCATGTACGTATGCGCAAAAAGTTGTAGTCGACAGCGTAAGGTGCATACAAATCTGTACAATGTGCATGCTAGTAAAAGTTCCTCCACTATACTATGGATAAGGAGCGATACAGTATGGCTGATACAGAACGGGAGCAAATTACAGCAGTACGTAAAAACGGGGATGGCGACCTTACGTCTTTTCAGACATCTACTGGTCGGGTTTTAGATTATAGCCAAGCATTGAACGAGATTGAAGCAGGCTCAATTGCAGGCGTTAACGTTTTCAAGGCCAAGGATGGAAGCAAACGAATTCGGGGAGATGCCGATGGAGATCCATCTAATAACCTGGATCAACTGCCATTGTTCTGACCTTAACTCGCAACATTAGAATGCAAGTTCATCATTATATTCAAGAACAGCAAGCCGCCTGGCTACCCTTTGTAGGAAAGCCAGGCGGCTTTTTGTTAATTGTTCAAACTGTATTTAGCATGCTACTCTGCACGTTCCAACTCTGTAAGTTGATATACTCGTTGCTGCTCCAGAAAGGACATGACTCCTGCCTTCTCCCTGAACTGTTCCATATCATCACTATAGTGCATCAGATGAATCCGCTCTTGAAGAGATGGCGCCAAGCTTAGCAGCTCGTCCAACGTCGTATGGACTTCTCCAGCGCCTTGTAATTGAACCTCATGCAGAATACCACGACATCCTCGTTCATGCACCAGATGATGAAGCAAATCAGGGTCAAAAACCATATCTGCACTATAAAAAAGGCGGTCATTAATGAATATGGAATAACTGTTTTTACCCGGAATATGCCTTGTAGGGATTAGCTCCACCTGGATACCCGATACTAATGTAGTGGGTACACCAGGCGTTATTACGTTTACCTCGAATACATCTTCAAGCTTGTCAATCATACCTTGCTGTGACATTCCGCCCTTGAGCGTATGTTCCCACAAAGGGTGGATTAGTGGTTCGGCGATATAAAGTAGAGGCTTGCGACGATGGAGAATGTTCATTTGAAAACCGAATTCCTCCAAACCTCCGACATGATCTGCGTGAATATGTGTGATTAAAATTGCGCCAATATCAGGCAAAGGGACGCCCATTTGGTGTAATGCTAAAGAAGCGGTTGTACCGCAATCGATCAGCAGTTTGCCTTCTCCGCTGTCCAGCAGCGCGTTGTTGTTGTAATAATGCTTGGCAAAGGCACTGCCTGTGCCAAGCATTTGTATCGTTAGGCTCATTATGGATTATCCCTCCGGACTTTGTGTACTAGGACATTCTACAGTCGTATTTTATCACCTATGCTGCTGGAACTAAAGATTTGGCTCCTTATGTAAAAACTTTGGACAATTTGTGAAACACAGCGCAACTTGTGCGGCTGAGCTAGGTATAAATGTACGACAGAAGGTTTTAAACAGATAACGATGGAGGGATTAGTAGTGATGAAATGGAGAAAAGTGATGGCCCTAGTGATGGCCTTTTCAATAATGGGAGGGACCGCCATTTCGGCGGAATCCGCCAAGGACCAAGTGCAGTTGATTATTAATGGAGAAGTGTCAAAAGATGGTGCAGTTGTCATTGATGGGAAAACCTATGTACCCATCCGTGATTTTAACGGACTTGTAAATTTTGATCCATCCGGTGGGAAAGTTGTTTTCGACCAGCCTAACGTGCATATGTTCCTGTTCAAGGGAGATACGGTGTTTGGTAACGTGAATAAAGGCAATAAAGTGAAATTTAATGTATTCAGTCAAATTGATACCTTGAAAACAGATATCTCCGGAGTGAAGGTAGCGATCACCGACCCTTCGGGCAACGTGAAGGATATTCAGTCCCAAGATATCAAAGGAGCGCAAAAGGATAACTTCTGGTTCCGTACGAATGACTTTACGTATGATTTCAAAACAGCAGGGAATTACCGGGTTGGTTTCTACATTAAAGAGAGCAAAGACGGCAGCTATACCCTGGTGTCCGAAAAAGTCATTACAGCGATAAATTAGGCATACCACAAATTGACCTGCACCCTTGATCATGTTACGATACGGGGGAAAATAAAACAATTTGAAGGTAGGTATTTCCATGAGTGATCACAAACATGAACACGGTGAAGCCTGCAACCACGATCATGACCACGAACATGAAGAAATGGTTCTTACGCTAACTGATGAAAATGGTAAAGATGTAGAAATGGTGCTGGTAGAGACCTTTGACGTAGAAGATCACGTTTATGCTCTTCTGCTTGAGCGAGGCAATCCCGAAGCGGATGGCATTATTCTTCGTATGGAAGAAGAAAACGAAGAAATGGTGCTTTACAATATTGAGGACGAAGATGAGTGGAAACGTGTAGAAGCCGCATATAGCGAGCTTGTTGCCCAATACGAATAGAATTGGATGTAGCAGCTGATAAAGATCTTCGAGACACACAAAAAAAGCCCCTAAATAGGGGCTTTTTTTGTTGACTACCAACATATTTTGTAAGCATGTGTTGACAGATCAATATTATGAAATAGCGTCAGTTTCGACGATAACCTTCACCTGATGTACTGTTCGGTCCTCAGGTCCTTTAACAGGCAGGCCTACTTCTACATGATCAACAATATAATCAATATTGTCCTGCGAAATAACTTCTCCTGGCAGTAAGATCGGAATACCAGGTGGATACACATAAATGAATTCTGCAATAATGCGACCTGCAGATTCCTTGAAAGGCACGGTTTCCGTATCTCCATAAAAAGCGTCTCTTGGAATGAGGGAGAGCTGAGGGATATCCGGTATCTTTACAACCAGCTCATGCTCCTGACCTGTGGAATAGTGCAGAGAAGCCAGCTCACGCAGAGCTTTCAATAAAATTTCAATTTCCTCTTTGGTATCACCAGGGGTCACCAAACAGAGAATATTGTACATATCACTAAGCTCAACCTCGATATTGTAGTGATCTCTCAGCCAATTTTCCACATCGTATCCAGTAAGGCCCAGATGGCGGATATGAACCGTAATTTTGGTTGGATCATAATCATAGGTAGCTTCCGTGCCAAGAATTTCGCTGCCAAAGCAATATAGCCCTTCAATCTTGTTGACCTCTGAACGACAATATTCAGCCAAATCAAGAGCACGTTGTGCTATTTCATGACCGTTAAGGGCCAGATTACGTCGGGATGTGTCCAACGAAGCCAGCAGAATATACGAAGTCGACGTTGTTGTCAGCATACTGAAAATCGTTTGTACACGCTGTGGATTCACGTATCCGTTTTTCGTATTTACATTCAGAATCGAGCTTTGAGTCAAGGAACCACCCAGCTTGTGGACGCTTGTAGCTGACATGTCTGCTCCCGCCTCCATGGCGGACATCGGTAGATCAGGATGAAAATGAATCAGTACTCCGTGAGCCTCATCGACCAGGACCGGCACATTATAGCTGTGAGCGAGATCTACAATTTCTTTTAAGTCGGCGCACACACCGTAATATGTCGGGTTGATAACAAGGACGCCCTTGGCGTCAGGGTGGCGTTCCAATGCCCGGCGTACGGACTTGGTAGTAACCCCGTGGTGAATACCGAGATTCTCATCACTGACTGCAGATATAAACACCGGCTTCGCACCAGCGAAGATAATGGCAGACATTATGGATTTGTGTATGTTTCTGGGTACAATAATTTTATCACCTGGCAAGCAAATCGACATAATCATGGTGATGATGGCTCCACTTGTCCCCTGTACACTGTAATAAGTATAATCAGCTCCGAAGGCCTCTGCTGCAAGCTTTTGAGCTTCTTCGATGACGCCTGATGGCTGATGCAGATCGTCCAATGGAGCGATGTTGATCATATCTATGGAAAAGGCATTATCCCCCATAAATTCGCGAAATTCCGAATCTGCTCCCACTCCCTTTTTATGACCTGGGATGTGAAATTGAACCGGGTTGCTCTGAGCATGCTTTTTCAAAGCAGTAAAAAGCGGGGTGTTGCTTTGATTCATTAGTGTTGTCACAACCTTTCATGCAGGATTTCGACAATCCTGTGCAATTGATAATAGAACAAAATTGAGTATAGCAGTTTGAAGTAGGAATGCAAGCGATTGAGGCGCATTTATTTGTGGAAGAGTGGAGTAGGCGGAGAACCCGGTCTTTATAGCTAAAAAATGAAGTGGAGGATGTGGATCAGATGAGGCAAATGGGACGAAAAAAAGCTCCGCAGCGGTTATGGACTCCTTTTTTTACAAAATTGTGGGTTTTGGTATTTCTGGTCGAATTTATGAAAGGATCTCTTCTCGTATCTATCCTGCCGGTATATATGGGAGAAACGCTGGGTTTGTCGGCCGGGATTATTGGTTTGGCCTTTTCACTTCAGTATTTTGGAGACAATGCGTTCCGGGCACCAGCGGGCTGGATGGCTGAACGGCTCGGTTACCGTGGAACGATGTCGGCCGCGCTGTTGTTTACACTTGTAGCAATTATTATGCTGAGCGTACTGACAGAGCCAGTGTGGCTCGTCGTCGCGTGTCTGCTGCTTGGTCTGGGTACTTCTCCGCTCTGGCCTTGTGTTATGACCGGAACGACCGAAATGTCTGGGCCTAATAACAGCAATGGCGCGGCGATGGGCACACTGGAAATTGCGTCTATGGGCGGAACGGGATTGGGTCCGCTCATTATGAACTTCGCCATATCCCACTTTGGGCATTCTTACGGCATGGTGTTCATGATTTTGATAGGATGCAGTGTTGTATTGTTGTTGGTTGCTCTCATGCTGCCAGGAACGAAAAGGTCTGCTGACAAAGGTGACCTCGAACAGAGCGCTCTAGTGTCGTCTGATGGGCACATAAAGCAAAAGCGGGGAGTTCTGAAAGGAATCCAGGAGACGATCGGCGTGCTCAAAACAAAGCTTAACGTCAATCCGTTAATTTACCCGGCGCTGTTTTTGCAGTCTTTTGTTATCGGTTTAATCAGCCCGGTACTGACGCTATACGCTCGGACAGACCTCGGGATTTCACCAAACCTGTACAGCGTGCTCCTGATTGCAGGCGGTGGGGTGACTGTGCTGGCACTGATCCCTTGCGGCAAGTTGGTCGACCGACTTGGAACGGAGTATTTTCTACATGTTGGCTTTTTGCTAGCCGGAATTACGCTGTTTCTCTTTTCAATCGTTCGATCTATTCCGCTGGTGTTTGTATCCGTAGCGCTTATTGGTTTGGGATATGCGCTCATTTTGCCTGCATGGAACACGTTTCTTGCCCGACTGATTCCGGAAAGCGAGCGGGCAACGGTATGGGGCTTTTTTTTAACACTTCAAGGCTCCGGCATGGTTATAGGCCCGCTCGTTTCAGGAGTGCTATGGGACCGTGCCGGACACACAGTTCCATTTATCATCAGTGGGGTCGTGATGCTGCTCATGTTTGGCTGCCACCTGGCTCTGGCGCGTAATCCACGCAGGAAGACTGTGGAGGCCTGAACAGCGCCTTGAAAAGCGGCGAGGGCTACTCTTTCGAGAAAGACATTCGGTACAGCGGCAGCAAATGCTCAAAGGTAGAACGCACTGCCTGTAATAATGCAGCCCCGTCGCTGGCAAGTGGATCTTCTCGGTCAATACGGATTCCACACATGACCTCCGCTTTTTTTACCTGTTGCAGTTTGTGGATGATCGTTTGAAAATCTTCATTATCCATGTGTTGTTGTTCTGTGCCTTCTGGAGCCATATGATCCATGGACCAGTAAAAATGATCCGGTAGGTTAGAACGTACATCACTCAGGTTGGCTTCGAGCGCCTGGGCAAATGTAGCTTTGTTCGGGCTTTCATAAATAATTGCGAAGATGACGAAAAGATGGGAAGCGAACATGCCTACCTCAAAATGCGGCAGCGCCTTGTATCCGCGCTTGTTTGCCGCCCAGGCAACCCAAGTATCTTTGGGGGGATTGACTTTGCGTCGTGCATGCTTGGCAACGTGAACGTGCATAGGCTCCCCACATAAGTCTGTCAGGAACGGGGCCAATCCCTCGCCAATTGCCTCCAGCTTGGGCCGAACCTGCTGAATCAGCACTTCCATACGAGGCTCCAACCCCGGTATTTCAAAAACATCGAAGTCCTTTGCAGTAAATCCACTAAATGTCATTCCTTTTCCTCCTGTAACTGGGTTAAGCCATGTCGTGTGGCGTAATATGTCCGATTATAGCATAATGCCGCCGGGCTTGGCCGACTTTAGACCAGGTTTGAAACAAGCATATAAGGCAAAAGTAGGATTGTGCGCTGTTACTCATAAAAATAGGTCAAATAACCAAGTACCCTTACATAAAATGAAGTATAAAATAGAGCAAGGGAAGATCAAGCGGGAAAGCCGCAGGCATGCTGTAGCCGGACTTCTTGAATCGGACTTGAAAAAGGAGGGAATGCCGTGAACAAGGGCTGTGAGGTAGAATATTGCAATCTAGAGCTCCGGTTTAGCCGTCGGCATATCCATAATCTGATCAAGGATTTGATATCGGAAGGGTATTCGCTGTACTGGAGCGAGGATGAGTCGTACCTGGTTTTGTCGGTGAGAACCGGGCGCAAGCTGGTGAAGCTCCGTTTTCAACAGCTGCGCACAGGACACTACAAGTTGGCTGGAGATTATGTAATCCGCGATGCCAAGCTGGCTGAGTGGTTGGAGAAGCTGATTGGAAGCACCCGAGGTCATGCCATTGTCAAAAGAGTTAAGGATCATCATATTTTAGTAGAAAATATTTTGTTCGGTGAGGTCATTCGTCTGGTCGAGGTTACAGGCTTTAAACAGCGTGTCATTTATCAGAAAGGACCGGTGCTGTCCGCACAGGAAATGGAGGATATGTACGCTTCCAATGAAGGGGAAACCCGGCTGCTGCTGCTTAAAATGGAAGTGGACGATGAATTGGAGAAACTGTTCACAGCGATGACAGCGGGAGATACAGCTAAAATCGGGAATTGCCATGAACGCCTGCAAACGCTATCCCACCAACTGTTGATGATGGAAGCGTAGTACATCTGAACACCTCATGAAAATGAGGTGTTTTGATCTGTGAATAGACAGGGGTTCACTTCTTACACCAAAAACGTTAAAATAGAAGTGCACGTGTTCCGATTCACATAAAGTGTAATGCGGTAAAGCGGCGATATAGAAGACAAAATATGTTGCAAAGGATGAGGAACCAGATGGCAAAACAGCAAATTGGTGTGATCGGCCTGGCGGTAATGGGTAAGAATTTAGCCCTTAATATTGAGAGCAGAGGCTTCACCGTCTCAGTTTTTAATCGCTCTCCAGAAAAAACGCACGATCTTATCAAAGAAGCAGAAGGTAAAAAACTGACGGGTACTTTCTCTATTGAAGAATTTGTGAACTCACTGGAATCACCCCGTAAAATCCTGATCATGGTTCAAGCTGGTAAAGCAACAGATGCCACGATTGAACAGCTTGTGCCTCATCTGGACAAGGGCGACATTATTATAGACGGAGGCAATGCCTACTTCCCTGATACACAGCGCCGCAGCAAGGAGCTGGAGGAAAAAGGACTTCGCTTTATTGGCACAGGCGTATCCGGTGGTGAAGAAGGTGCCTTGAATGGTCCTGCCATCATGCCGGGTGGACAAGAAAGTGCCTATAAACTGGTAGAGCCAATTCTGACGGCAATCTCTGCTAAAGTAGAAGGCGACCCATGCTGTACATATATCGGTCCCGACGGTGCTGGTCACTATGTGAAAATGGTGCATAACGGTATCGAGTACGGCGACATGCAATTGATCGGTGAAGCTTATCACCTGTTAAAATCAGTCCTGAACGTGAATGCGGAAGAGCTTCATGAAATCTTCACGGAATGGAATAAAGGGGAACTGGACAGCTACCTGATCGAAATTACAGCTGACATCTTCTCCCAATACGATGCTGAAACAGGTAAGCCAATGGTAGACGTTATCTTGGATGCTGCTGGTCAAAAAGGTACAGGTAAATGGACAAGCCAAAGCGCTTTGGATCTGGGTGTGCCATTGTCCATGATTACCGAATCCGTATTCTCCCGCTTCTTGTCTGCTATGAAAGACGAGCGCATTGCGGCAAGCAAAGTGCTGAGCGGTCCTAAAGCTGAGTCCTTCAGCGGCGACAAAAAAGAATTTATCGAAAGCGTACGTAAAGCACTGTTTGCAAGTAAAATCGTATCCTATGCTCAAGGTTTCGCTCAAATGCGTGCAGCTTCCGATGAATATGATTGGGATTTGAAATACGGAAAAATCGCTATGATCTTCCGTGGCGGTTGCATTATCCGCTCGCAATTCCTGCAAAACATCAAGGATGCATATGACCGCGACCCTGCCTTGAAAAACCTGTTACTGGATTCTTACTTCAAAAATGTAGTTGAAACATATCAAGATGCATGGCGTCAAGTGATTTCCGTGGCTGTATCCCAAGGTATTCCAGTGCCTGGCTTCTCCAGCGCGCTTGCATACTACGATAGCTACCGCACTGAGCGTTTGCCAGCAAATCTGCTGCAAGCACAACGTGACTACTTCGGTGCCCATACGTTCAAACGTGTGGACAAAGAAGGCGTATTCCATCATCAATGGTTCTAATGAACGGACGGATTTGCATGAATAGCATTATGTAATACAACGGAAGCTTTTTTGCCCTATGGGTAGAAGAAGCTTCCGTTTTTTAATTTTTAATTATGGATATCATTCTGATGGTAGTAGAGGATTGTGTAATCTTTTGACGCTATGGTATGATAGGGACAGAATATTTTAATGCATTACCGCGTCTAAGCTTTGAGCTAAAACAAAAGAGACGGGAAGTTCCCGTCTCTTTTGTTAAGTAGGTTTTCTATTGCTCCTGTGACCATTGCAGCATGCCGCCGGTCATGTTAGTACAGCCTTCATAACCTAGCTGCTGTAAATATTCGCAGGCTCGTTCACTGCGATAACCGCTCCGGCAAATAAAGATAATTTCACCGGTGCGTTCAATTTCTTCAAGACGACCCGGAAGCTGTCCGAGCGGAATGTGCTTGGCACCTTCAATCATGCCTTCCGCCACTTCTTCCGCTTCGCGGACGTCGATTAATTGCAATTGCTCTCCTGCTTGCAGACGTGCGCGCAACTCAGAAGGTTCAATCAGGGCGATTTGCGTCATGGCCGGACCTCTTTTCTGATAAATAATGGGTGATACGTATGTTTTTGACGTGTGCAAAATGTCACACACACTCTATGTATGATAGCTAAGCTATCTCTAGGCTGTCAATCGGCTTAATCCTGAAGGCAGGTATAGATTAATTAACCGACGGGATTCACTTGGGCGACCTAGATTAATATTTCTTATTTTTTGGGTGGAGAAATGAATGCTACAACTTGTATAATTAACGTAAAATAGGATGGTTTGAACTGAAAAGGAGCATGTACATTATGGATGTTATCGTTAGACCTACCCCTTCCTTGCAAGGAGAGATTGGGGCCCTGTCCTCCAAAAACTACACTACTCGTTATCTGCTCACTGCGGCACTTGCTGAGGGACAAAGTACCATTTATTATCCAGCCCATAGTGAAGACAGTGATGCTATGCGTCGTTGTATCGCCGATCTGGGTGCAGTACTGGAAGAGGACGATGAAAAAATAGTTATTACAGGTTTTGGTAAACATCCTCAAGCTGTGAAGGAATTGAATGTGGGAAACGCAGGAGCGGTGCTCCGTTTTTTGATGGGTATTGCATCTCTATGTCCGGATGTTACATTTGTTAATACATATCCCGACTCATTGGGCAAGAGACCACATGATGATCTAATCGATGCACTGGGGCAACTGGGCGTGAAAGTAGATCATCGTGAAGGTAAGTTGCCAATTCGTATTCAGGGTGGTCAGGCGAAAGGCGGTAAAATTCAGGTGTCCGGCTCGGTTAGCTCACAATATTTGAGCGCCCTGCTATTCCTCACGCCTTTACTGAAGGAAGACAGCGAAATCGAAGTGCTGCATGATTTGAAATCCAAGGTGGTCATTGGGCAGACCCTGGAGGTATTGCAAGAAGCTGGTATTATCATTCATGCAAGCGATGATTACATGTCTTTCCGTATCCCGGGGCGGCAATCCTATCAGCCACGTACGTATACTGTACAGGGAGACTATCCAGGGAGTGCAGCGGTGCTAGCGGCTGCTGCAGTAACAAATTCTGATGTTACCATCCATCGTCTTAAAGAGCAGAGCAAACAGGGAGAACGCGCTATCGTAGATGTGTTGCGCATGATGGAAGTGCCACTGACACATGAGAACGATACCGTTGTCGTGAAGGGCAATGGCCGATTGAAAGCTGTCGAGTTTGACGGTGATGCTGCAACAGACGCTGTGCTTGCAATGGTGGCTGCGGCTGTATTTGCTGAAGGCACGTCCCGCTTTTATAACGTGGAGAATTTACGGTATAAGGAATGTGACCGCATTACCGATTATTTGAATGAGCTGACCAAGGCTGGAGCTCGGGTAGAAGAACGCCAGGCGGAAATTATCGTACATGGCAGACCGGAGGGTGTCGAAGGTGGCGTGGAAATTAACGCGCATTTTGATCACCGTGTTATTATGGCCTTGACGATTGTAGGTTTGCGCGCACAGAAGCCGTTAGTGATCAAGGATGCACATCATGTCGCCAAATCGTATCCGCAGTATTTTGACCATCTAACGACGCTTGGTGCTTCTGTAGAATGGGTAAAATAAAAGCAAACGAAGATGCGAATAGGAGGGAACAGGATGGCTTTTGAAAATCCGTCGAGAGAAGAGATTAAAACCATTTTGGAACAAGTAGGCAATATTGCGGTTGTTGGTTTGTCTGATAAATCAGATCGAACCTCTTATATGGTTTCTTATGCCATGCAGAAGCGGGGATACCGGATTATTCCGGTTAACCCTGCGGCGGCAGGGCAAACGATTCTTGGGGAGACTTGTTATGCCAGTCTTGCTGAAGTACCTGAGCCTGTGGAGCTGGTCAATGTATTCCGCCGCAGTGAATACTGTGCAGAGGTTGCGCGTGAAGCAGCAGCTATTGGAGCTAAGATTTTGTGGCTTCAACAGGGAATTATAAGCCAGGAAGCCGCTGACATTGCGCAGGAGCATGGAATGACGGTTATTATGGATCGTTGCATTAAGGTGGAGGACTCAGTGACCCAGGCTGTACGTAAAGGATAAACAAGGATCAGTGACCCGTGCTATACGCACATGAAAACCTTCTTCCCTTGCTTCACAGGGTTGAAGGTTTTTGGTGCGAAATGAGGAATATGGTAAAGTATATTATTCTTTTAGCAATCCATATAATGTATGTATGCCTTGATGATGAAAATGGTCTAGACGGATTCATAGTGTTATCTGTTGATAAAGTTTTTTGACCTGTAGAAGCGTAAATAAATATTTTGGCAGATGGAATCATTGCTTTGACAAAAGTATTTATTCGGCTTACCATCAGGGATAGAAAGGAGAGGAATGCCATGAATTGGCTCGGATCCTTACAACAGCTCGGTCGTGCTGTCATGCTCCCGACGATGGTGCTACCGGCCGCTGCAATATTGCTAAGTCTCGGCAGCCTTCCTTGGTCTACATGGGGATTCCCTATGGTGTCTGATATGGCAAATGCGGCGGGACACGGGATTTTTTATTTTTTGCCATATTTATTTGCGGTTGGTGTTGCACTGGGGATGTCGAATCAGGCAGGTCAGGCGGGACTGGCAGCATTAGCTGGTATGGCTATATATGATCAGGTCACATTGAGATTTGGAAACGGACTCATTCAACCGGCGACGCTCATTGGTATCATTTTGGGGGTCATTTCAGGGGTGGCCTATAATCGCTTCAAAAGCATCAAATTGCCCGAGGTGCTTCAGTTTTTTGGGGGTACCCGATTTGTTCTGCTGCTTATTGGTCTCTTCTCGGCTGTGTTTGCAGGACTCATGCTAATTATTGCCCCACTCATACAGAGAGGGCTGCAATTTATAGTAGGTCTAGAATCGAGCTTGGGTGGCTTTGGACTGTTTATCTACGGTATTCTATATCGGTTGCTGGCGGCCTTTGGTCTGCACCACCTGCTTAATAATATTTTTTGGTTCCAACTAGGTACATATAAAACGCCGTCTGGCAACGTTGTGCAGGGAGATTTACCCCGGTTTTTTGCTGGCGATCCGACAGCGGGCTATTTCATGTCCGGGTTGTTCCCCATTATGATGTTTGCGATCCCTGCCATTGCGCTGGCGATCATTCAGGAAGCACGTGAAGACTTGAAGCCAAAGGTTCAAAAAACATTTTTGACGGCTGCGCTTGTCTGCTTTTTTACCGGAGTGTCGGAACAGATCGAGTTCGCCTTTTTGTTTGCAGCACCTTATTTGTTCCTCGTTCATGCGGTTATGTCTGGGCTGGCCATGTGGCTTACCTTTGAGCTGGATATTCATCACGGATTTTCCTATTCGGCGGGTTTTATAGATTATGTCCTTAATTTTCATCTCTCACATAACGCCTGGTTGTTAATTCCAGTGGGAGTGGCGTACGGGCTTGTGTATTATGTACTGTTTCGATGGGCTATCCGGCGGTTCCGTATTCCAACTCCTGGGCGCGAGGAAGGTTCGGTTCTGGAGGATTGGGCCGGCAATATTCCTTATAGTGCTCCACTTATTTTGGAAGCACTTGGCGGGAAGGAAAATATTGTGCAGGTAGAGGCCTGCATCACACGTTTGCGGCTGACCGTCCACAATGACAGGCTGATTGATACCGGAGCGATGAAGGCTTTGGGATCGGCCGGGCTTATCAATCTGGGTGGGGGTAATTTGCAGGTTGTATTCGGAACGTATTCAGAACTGATTCGTGAGGAAATCGCGAAGCTGATGGAGCGTGATCTCCCTCAAATTTTGTTCAACGCTCCTGTACATGGAAAAATGCTCCCGATTCATGAAGTGCCTGACAAAATTTTTGCGACGAAGCTGGTCGGGGACGGTGTTGCTTTTGTTCCTGAACGTGGTGAACTTGTGTCTCCAGTGTATGGTACTGTGATGCACTTGTATCCGACTATGCACGCTTTAGGCATCTCCACACGAGAGGGACTTGAGGTTCTGCTCCACATAGGGATTGATACTTCACAGCTAAAAGGGAATTTTACTGCTATGGTAGAAGCAGGCGATACGGTGGAACCGGGGCAATTGCTAATCAAATTTGATTTGCAGGCGCTGCGAGAGCAAGCTCCATCGCTGGTGACTCCTATGGTCATCACGAATCCGGATCGCGTCAAGTCGTGGAGCTTTGCTCCGTTTAAAACAGTGAAAAAAGGTCAGGCCTCGGTAATGTCCGTTGTGCTGCATGACAGGAATGTTGGAGGGGTAGAAACATGATAGAAGGCATCGGCGCCGCAGCAGGTGTGGCAATCGGGAAGGCATTTGTCCTGCCGAGCTGGGAGTGGGATTTACCTGATCAAAAAATGGATGCGGTAGATCTTGCAAAGGAATTTGAACGGTTGTATGAAGGGATACGCACATCCAAAAGTGAAATCCAGTTTATTAAGGATGAGTTTCGAGAGATGGTGGGGCCAGAGGAATCCAGCATCTTTGATGCTCATCTTGCGATATTGGAAGATCCGGAATTCATGAATGAAATTCGCGGAATTATTGAGCGTCAGTACAAGGCGGCTGAGGTGGCCGTGAAGGAAGCCATTGATCATTTTGTGACAATGTTTGATTTACTGGACGATGAATATATGAAGGAGCGGGCAATCGATATCAAAGATGTGGGGAACCGGCTGCTCAAGCATTTGCTGGGTGCACCGGAAGTGACTCTGCCCAAGGATACACAACCCTATATTCTGGTAGCCAAGGAGCTCTCACCCTCCCAATCAGCACACTTGAATCCTAGCTATGTTTTAGGGATTGTAACTATGAATGGTGGTAAAACATCACATTCTGCGATCATGGCCCGCGCACTTGGTATTCCACTCGTTTCAGGACTGGAGAGCAATCTGAATTTGCCCGTTCAAACGGGAGATATGATGGTTGTGGACGGAGACCTGGGCAAAGTTTATGTGAATCCGGAAAAAACAGTAACTGATCATTATAAAATTTTGCGCGACGAGCAGCGACGCAGAAAAGAGCAGCTTCAGGTACTTGCTTCTGTAGATGCCGTGACCAAGGATGGAACCACCCTGAGGCTGGCGGCCAATATTAGTTCGATTAAAGAGCTGGAGGCAGCGTTGAAGCATGGCGCTCAAGGTGTGGGACTGTTCCGCACGGAATTTTTATACATGGATCGCAAATCTGCTCCAGATGAAGAGGAGCAGTATGAAGTATATCGGCTGATAGCGGAAAAGGCAGGAAACCACTCTGTAGTCATCCGTACATTGGATATCGGTGGAGATAAGCCGTTGGACTATCTTCAACTACCAGAGGAAGAAAATCCCTTTCTAGGTTACCGTGCTATACGGATCAGTCTAGATTGGAAGGAATTGTTTAAAACCCAGTTGACTGCAATTTTAAGAGCCAGTGCAACGGGAAATATCAAGGTAATGTATCCGATGATCTCATCCGTGGAGGAGGTCCGCCAGGCAGATGCTCTTTTGAAGGAGGCTATGGCGGATTTGGATGCAAGAGGGCTTGCCTATAATCCGAACATTCAGCGAGGAATTATGATTGAGGTACCGGCTGCGGCGATGATCGCTGAGCTATTGGCAGCTGAAACAGATTTTTTTAGTATCGGAACGAATGATCTGGTTCAGTATGTGCTGGCTGTAGACCGTATGAATGAGCAGATTGCACATATGTACCATCCATACCATCCAGCTGTACTTCGAATGCTGCGCATGACTGCACAAGCGGCACATCAAGCAGGAATTGATGTGAGTGTATGTGGTGAGATGGCTGGAGATGAACGTTCCGTTCCTCTTTGGCTGGAACTGGGGATACATCAACTCAGCATGTCTCCCCAATCTTTGTTGCGGGTCAAGCATCGTGTGCTGAATACGACTGCATCTGAGGCAACGACAGTCGCTCAGGTTTGCTTTGGCATGTCCACTGGTGCAGCGATCGAAGACAAGCTGACTGCAGCTAATGTCAGCTGCACTCCGGCCGGGCCTGGACGGCAGTAATATGTAATGTCCGCAAAGCTTTGCACAGCCAACACTCCGTACTGTTGGGCTTGTCGTAGCAAACCTTAATGTCGTATCACGGCTTGGACGAAAAAGAACCTTCAAAACCACTTATTCATGGTTTTGAAGGTTCTTTTTTTCATCTTGTTGACAGCCTCTTGAGATTACGGAAAATTAACTTAATCTCTTATTTTCGGGTGTTATCTGCTAACAAATCGCAGAAAGCTTTTCCGTAAGGTGGAAGATCAGGCGGCCGACGAGCAGATACAATATGTCCGTCCGTCACAACTGCCTCATCCTTCCAAATAGCTCCTGCATTCTCCATATCATCACGAATACCTGGTGTGGAGGTTACCGTAACACCATCCAAAATTTTAGCAGAAATCAGTACCCAGCCTGCATGGCAGATTTGTCCAATCGGCTTATGAGCAGCATGAAACTCCTGTACGAGTTGAATTACCTTGGGATAGCGGCGCAGTTTATCAGGTGCCCAACCGCCAGGGACGAGAATCCCGTCATAATCACTGCTACTCAGTTCCTCAAAGGCATATTCCGCTTCAGCAGGTACGCCATATTTTCCAATATATTTTTTACCCTTTTCCGCACCGGCTAAATGCACTTCTGCGCCTTCTTCACGAACACGGTAAATCGGATACCACAGCTCCAGATCCTCGAATTCCTCATCCACTAGGGCGATAACCTTTTTTCCGGCAAGTCTTGACATCCAACCATCCTTTCGTGCGTCACATGATGACACCTCTGTTTTGTAATCTGTACTTTTACATCTTAAGAAAAAGAACGCTCGAAGTCCATTCCTTCGCAGATTCTTATGTTAGTAGTCTGCTCTTTGACAGCAATTGTCGTCATTTTCTGACCCGCCAAAGCTTTGGTAATTTGTTCATAGCTGCAATCTGTGGAAGGATTTGAGGTCCCAAAGTCGAAATAAAACAAGGTATGATAGATTTAATGGAGTTAACAAATATTTATTAGACTAGTAAATAGATATATTTGGATTCTGATGAGATCCTCATATAGTTTGATCCTACGTAATGAGGTGGTTAAATGCAGAAGCAATGTCAATGTGGCAAACCGATGGGACTGGAACTGCGGAAGGTAATCTATGCGGGCAAGGTTGAAATTTTGCACGTCCCTGTATTCTCATGCTCGTCATGCTTTTCCAGTGAGGTTTTGCAGCATGTGACGAAGGACATTAAGGCACTATTACAAAGTCTAGGGAGCAAACCTACGGCACGGAGAATATCTTTTGCTCGCAACAATGAACTGGCAGAAATAATTCGCAAGCTTGTATTGGAGGAAGCGGACAATCCCAATGTGGATTGGCAATCTGCTTTGGAGGAGCGCATGGAGCTTCGAATTAATCTCTTACTGGATCTTTATCGCTATGCGAGAAGTCTGGGAGACGAAGATTGGATGAATGATGTAGAGAAAAAATTGGTTCAATTATCCGGTTTTACCAGTGAATCGGTATTTACGAATACAAAAAACTAAAAAATATGAAAATTTTCATGGTCACCATTGGATTTTACATGTTCTTTTTGTTACGATGTGAATAGGCCATACGACAAGACACAGAAAGGAATGTATATCCAATGGCGACGATGACAAAAATGACTACTGTTCAACAATTAAATACGGCTCTGGAAGCGTCATCAGACAAGCCGCTGCTTCTCTTTAAACATAGCACACGTTGTCCGATAAGTGCAGGCGCATATCAGGAAGTGGAGTCCTATTTGCATGGCGCTCCCAACGAAAATATTGAATACGGTATCATTTATGTAGTAGAAGATCGGCCGGTGTCCAATGAAACCGCGGACAGGCTTCAGGTGAAGCATGAATCCCCGCAGGCCATTTTAATCAAGGGCGGAGAGGCTGTTTGGCATACATCCCATTCGAATATTACAGCCCGTGCACTCCACGATCATCTCACATAGATAGAATGTGTGCTGTCGTTGCATAAAGTAGTATTTTGTCGTATCATGGTTCTAATTAGTTGATCTAGGATTCGGTTGAAAATTTATTGGCAATGGAGAGAAGGAATGTGACGGTAACGATCTATGATGTAGCTCGCGAAGCTGGTGTCTCAATGGCCACAGTGTCCCGCGTAGTTAACAATAATCCTAATGTGAAACCTCAGACCCGCAAGAAAGTGTACGAAGCGATTGAACAATTGGGATATCGTCCAAATGCGGTCGCTAGAGGTCTGGCCAGCAAGAAGACAACGACCGTCGGCGTGGTTATACCGGATATATCGAACTCAATTTTTGCAGAAATTGCGCGCGGTATTGAGGATATAGCGAATATGTATCACTATAATATTATTTTGTGTAATGCCGACAAGCGAAAAGAAAAAGAGATTCGTGTCATCAACACATTGCTTGAAAAGCAAGTGGATGGTCTTCTGTTCATGGGTGGTACAGTAACGGACGAGCATATTCAGGCGTTCCATACAGCTGCGGTCCCTATCGTTCTATGTGCAACGAGTGATGAAAAAGGAAGCTATCCTTCGGTCGATATCGACCATGAAGCCGCTGCTTTTGATGCAGTAAACACGCTGATCCGCCATGGACACCGTCAAATCGCAATGATCAGTGGTACGCTTCAAGACCCTGCAAACGGCTATGCACGTTTCCAAGGTTACAAGAGAGCACTGGAAACAGCCGGAATTGATTATCAGGAGGATCTCGTGCGAATCGGGAACTACCGTTATGAATCCGGTGTCGAAGCAATGAAATATTTTCTCGGCCTGAAGAAGAAGCCAAGTGCGATTTTTGCTGCTACGGATGAAATGGCAATTGGTGCGATCCACAGTATTCAGGATGAGGGATTGAAAGTTCCTGATGATTTTTCGGTAATCAGTGTTGACAATATTCGTATGGCCTCTATGGTTCGTCCTCAGCTGACAACCGTCGCGCAACCGATGTACGATTTGGGTGCGGTAGCGATGCGTTTGCTGACCAAGCTGATGAAAAAGGAAAACGTGGAGAATCCTCGCGTTATTTTGCCGCATGAAACAATTTTGCGGTTGTCAGTTAATTATTTAGACTAGACGCAGTGCTGAATAGGATATACCTTCGATGAAAGCTCCTTTGATGGAGCTTTTTTCGCGGATATAAAGCTTCTTATGGACATCATCATCAAACCAAGAATAGAGGGATGCGTAATGAGCCGACTTTATGGATTAATGGGTGCTATGGATGAAGAAATTGAATTGCTGCTGGCAGCGATGACGGAAGCGAGCAAGACGGTCAAGGCTGGAATCACGTACACTACAGGAATCATTCACAGGCAAAGAGTCGTTGTCTGCAAATCCGGTGTAGGCAAGGTTAATGCTGCGGTAACAACACAAATCCTGATTGATCATTTTGGTGTAGAACAGATTATATTTACGGGAGTGGCAGGGGCAGTTCATCCCGATTTAAACATTGGGGATATTGTCATCTCATCAACATGTATGCAGCATGATATGGATGTAACGCCTTTGGGTTATGCCAGAGGGGTCATTCCTTATCAGGACACCTCAGAGTTTGTGGCTGATCCCGAGCTTGTAAGTCTAGCTGAGCAAGCCTGTAAATCGTTTGGCGATCGGTATATTGTCGGCAAGGTACTTTCTGGCGATCAATTTGTTGCAAATCGTGAGTTAGTGACTGCATTGCATCAGGAAATGGACGGTGCTTGTACCGAAATGGAGGGTGCAGCTGTGGCTCAGACAGCTCATATGAACGCTGTGCCTTATGTTGTCCTACGATCTATGTCAGATAAGGCTGATGGATCGGCTCACGTTAATTATGCTGAATTTACGGTAGAGGCTTCACATCGTTCGCATCGTATTGTGGAGTTCATGCTCAAGCATTTGGGCTAAGGGTATAATTTTTTAATACATGAATCTTCGGACAAACCGGATATGGTCAAACTGCTCCTGTGATGCGAGGGGCACATCCTTTCCCATTCGTACCATCAGACAGTTAGCAGGATGTGAGCATATTTCAGGATCATCCGTGGCGTACCAGACCATATCTACAGTTTTCATCAGACGTTCCATCATGCGGCGGTATTCCCATACGGAGAGACCGCTGCCTTTTAAATCCCAATGCCAATAGTATTCGGTGGTAAAAATAATATAGGATTCAAGCTGTCCGTCCTCAAAGGCAATCCGAATCATTCGGCTACCCAGGCCCAGACCACGATAGTCATCGGCTACCTCAACAGCTCCAAGTTCCAGTAAATCCTTCATGCCAGCTTCCGACCAGCGCTCCATCTCATCTGGATAATGAAAGGTAACGTATCCCAGAAGGGTTTCCCCGTTGTGGGCAATGATAATTCTGCCTTCTGGCAGTTCCGAAATGTCCACCAACGCGTCGAACTGTTCCTTTGGTTTGCGAAAGGCATCTAATTGCTTGTGCATTTGAAATGAACGCAGTTGATCCGCGGATACGGGACCTTCTACATAGATTGTTTGTCCGTTATGATCCAGCGTGTCCAAGTGGTACAGTTTTAAATGCTGCATGTGTACGCCCTCCTTGTTCGCCATGAGCTTGTTCCTCATATCCCCTACTTATAGCAAAAAAACAATTAAATGAAAAGGATGGTCGTCACATCCTGACCTATGATATACTGTTTTAGACATAAAATGTTCACAATTAAGTGCTTAAATCAACCAGTACATCAAAGAACTTCATCTGCTTTATTGATTTTGTAAGCGTTATCTTGTTCTGTGTGATTCTCATTAATCCATTGTGAGGAGGCTTAACGCATGAAGATTGAAGAACTCCAGACTGTAGTTCCCACATCCAACATGGGCCCGTATGAACAAGCTTACAACAACTTTCAGTGGGAGGATGCAGAGCGTCATTTTACGTGGTATGAAACAGGCAAGGTAAATATGGCACATGAAGCCATTGATCGACATGTACAGGAAGGACGAGGTGAGAAAGCGGCACTATTGTATTGTGACGCAAACCGTCACGAAACCTACACCTTCTCTCAGCTTCGTGCTAGCTCTAACAGGTTCGGAAATGTGCTGCGGAAATACGGTATTGGTAAAGGGGAGCGGGTGTTTATTTTCATGCCACGTTCACCCGAGCTGGTTATTAGTTTACTTGGTGTTCTAAAGGTAGGGGCTGTTGTCGGTCCATTGTTTGAGGCGTTTATGGAAACTGCGGTTAAGGATCGATTGGAGGATAGTGGGGCGGTGGCATTAGTGACCACACCTGCGCTTCTGTCACGGGTAAAACGTGAGGAGCTTCCTGAGCTGCGACATATTTTTGTGGTTGGTGATATGGATGCACGTGAGCAGGGAATTATCGATTTCGAGACAGAAATGCTTACGTCCTCAGAGGAACTTGAGCCAGAATGGTTGAATCGTGAAGATGGATTAATTATTCACTATACATCAGGCTCAACAGGCAAGCCCAAAGGCGTGTATCATGTGCAAAATGCAATGATTCAGCATTACTATACTGGCAAAATGGTGCTGGATTTGCGGGAAGATGATGTGTATTGGTGTACTGCTGATCCTGGCTGGGTCACGGGAACATCATACGGTATTTTTGCTCCATGGCTAAATGGAGCGACGAATGTCATTCGTGGGGGGCGTTTCAGCCCGGAAGACTGGTACCGCACGATTGAGCGTCACGAAGTGACCATATGGTATAGTGCTCCTACAGCGTTTCGAATGCTGATGAGCGCAGGGGAGCAGGTTGTTTCCAAATATGATCTCAGCAGCCTGCGGCATGTATTATCCGTCGGGGAACCGTTGAATCCAGAAGTGGTGCGATGGGGATGGCAAGTGTATACACAGCGCATTCATGATACTTGGTGGATGACGGAAACAGGAGCACAGTTGATCTGTAATTACCCTGAGCTGCCGATTAAGCCGGGTTCGATGGGGAAGCCACTCTCAGGTATTCAGGCTGCTATTTTGGACGACAGAGGGCAGGTGTTGCCTCCTAACCGGATGGGCCACTTGGCGATCCGTACACCATGGCCATCCATGATGAATCGTATATGGAACAATCCGAACAAGTTTCAGGAATATTTCCGCTTTCCCGGTTGGTATGTATCGGGTGATTCAGCTTACATGGATGAGGACGGATATTTCTGGTTTCAGGGTAGGATTGATGATGTCATTAACTCCTCCGGGGAGCGAATCGGCCCTTTTGAGGTGGAGAGCAAGCTTCTGGAGCATCCTGCTGTAGCGGAAGCCGGAGTCATTGGAAAACCAGATACCGTGCGGGGAGAGATTATCAAGGCTTTTGTTGCACTGCGTGAAGGCTATGCACCGTCTGAAGCTTTACAGCAGGACATCTATCGCTTCGTTAAGGAAGGGCTGTCTGCTCATGCTGCTCCACGCGAAATTGAGTTTAAGGAAAAGCTACCCAAAACCCGTTCTGGTAAAATTATGAGACGCGTGTTGAAAGCCTGGGAGCTTAACCTTCCTACAGGTGACTTATCTACCATAGAGGATTGAAGTGCTGTGCATATTAGAATTAAAAAAGGGAGTCTCCAAAGCCTTAATGGCTAAGGGGACTCCCTTTTTGTTAGGGTGAATCTCATATTCACCCAACCTATCACTTTCTGCTTTTGTCTTCAGTTATGGACGGACGGCTCCGGAAGGAGCCGATTCCCCTATGGTATTCATGGAAGTGACACGAAACCAGCCTTTTGGCTTTTTCCCTGACTTATATTCAAAGCTGGTAGATGCGGTAGAGCCTATGTTTGTAAAAGGCTCCGCACCGCTTTCGCTGTAATACACGTTATAGCCTGTAATAGCGTCCGCAGACTTACCTGCGCTCCATTGGAGCGCTACGGATGAGCCTGCGGCTTTAGCTTGAGGCTGTCCAGGGGCAGTAGGAACCTCTGTAGGCTGCACACCTGTTCCATCTCCCTCGCCCGGAACGTCTGAAGACTCAGAATCTGCAGGTGGCACCACAGGTGCTGCGCTTGCTTTCGTGCTTGGATCGGACTCATGGCCGCCTACATCAACGGCGGTCACGTAGTAGCTGGAGCTGCTGCCCCCAGGGCTGTCAGAGAACACCTTGGAGCCGTCAGCCATAACGACCTTGCCAAGCCGTTGGAAGCTACCCCCATCTGTAGAACGATACAGACGGTATCCTACGACGTCGCTGTTTCCGCTTGGGCTAAAGCTGATTATGGCTTTGCCGTCACTATAGCTTACGTTGACGCTAGATGGAGCGTTAGGGGCTGCTCCATCGTCCTTGCGTGGATCAATCTGAGTAGGAGCTTCCTTATCTGCATCCTGAGGCAGATAGTAGGACAACGAATTATGTCGTCTCATCACCTTGAAGGCTTGCTGAAGCTCTTTAATCAATTCTGAGATGGGCTTTTCCCGTTTCCTAACGGTCCGTTCATATAACATATCATCCGGTGTACCATCGCGTGGAATATAATTCACACCTTGGTAGGTAATATATTTCGCACGGCTCACACCATTTTCACTGTTTTTAGGTGGATACTTACTGTTATAAATGTCCGAACCGTACGCGGATGCTGTACGGCTTACAATGCCGTCAGGTCTCTTGAAGCTGTCCGTTTGGAACAACTGAGCATCTTTAGCTGTTACTTCATTCATGATTAGAGCCCATAGGCGACGAGCCCGCTCTTTTTGGACTTTCGTTTCAAGCTTATTGACAGGTTGCTTGTAACCAACCCATACACCCAGCGTGACGTCAGGCGTAAAGCCCTCGAACCAAACATCAGTGTAGGATTGCGTAGTGCCTGTCTTGCCGGCAATCGGAATCTTGCCGGATTGATCAAAGTTCCGCTTCGCCAGTCTACCTGTGCCTTCCGACACGGCTGTACGCAACATATCCGTCATCAGGTAGGCGGTTTGCGGTGAGAAGGCCTGCACAGGATTAGCCTGATGCTTATATACAATATTGCCTTGCGAATCCACAATCTTTTCGATCATATAGGCGTCATTAAACACACCGCCATTTGGAATGGCTCCATATGCATTCGTGAGTTCCTCGACGGTCACCCCATGGGCCAAGCCGCCAAGTACACCCGTTTGTGCGTTGTTATCACTGGATTCCAAGGTGGTGATACCCAGTTTTTTAGCAAAAGCCCAAGCATTGCTAATCCCTACTTTTTCGTTAAACAGCTTGAGTGCTATCGTATTTAGCGATTGATTCAATGCATAACGCGCAGTGACCAATCCTTGATAGCGGTTGTTAGAATTTTTCGGAATGTGATATCCATTACTGCCATCTTTCAAAATAATAGGGGCATCATCCACGATACTACCAGGCTGCACAAGACCGCTGTCCAATGCAGGGAGATAGGCAGCAATCGGTTTCATTGCCGAACCCGGCTGACGTACCATCTGGGTGGCATAATTCATCTGCTCCTTTTGGAAGTCCCGACCTTCCATCATTCCGAGAATGGCGCCTGTTTTATGCTGAATCAGAATAGCCGCTGCTTGTTCGTCACCCTTGGTTTTACTAGTGGCAGAGAAGTTGTTTTTATTTTCTGCAATTTGACGCATAGATTTGTAGACGCTCTTATCAATGGTGGTGTACACCATATAACCGCCTGTGCGAAGCTGCTGTTCGGCTTCTTTGAGTAAATCGTTATCGTCCTTGGTCTTGGCATCTGCACTGGCATTAGCTGCTTGACCCGGATTGGTGACAGACATGAGTGCCTGCGCAGCCTGTCGTTCTGTTTCCATCATAAGGTATGGATAGGTGTTATAAGCTTTAACAGTGCGTGGTGCGAGAGATTTTTTGATATCAAAAGCCATCGCTTCATCATACTGTGCTTTATTGATTTTGTTCTCCTCCAGCATTCGACTGAGCACCAGGTGCTGGCGGTTGATGGCTCTTTTAAAGCCAGCTTCATTAAACTCGCCCTTACCGTTGTAAGCAGAATAAGAAGAAGGAAGCTGTGGCAAACCTGCCAGATAGGCGGCCTGGGCTACATTAATCTCGTTCAGATCATTCTCATTAAAAATACCTTTGGCCGCTGCTTTAATGCCAAAGACGTTGTAACCGCTTGAACCGTTACCAAAAGGTACTTTATTGAGATAGGCTGTAATAATTTGTTGCTTGCTCAGGAAGCGCTCAAGGCGCAGAGACAGCAAAATTTCTTTGACCTTGCGGTCATCCGTGCGATCGAGATTTAGAAAGACACGACGCGCAAGCTGCTGGGTGAGGGTACTCCCCCCGGTTTGTACGGATTCATGCAGCGCCTTTTGCTTCACAGCACGCAGCGTTCCCGACAGATCGACACCTTTATGCTCATAAAAATGATTATCTTCAATGGCAATGACTGCGTCAATGACGAGTTGTGGAATCTCCTTAAACGTGACAGGTCTTCGATCTTCTTCTGTCCGAAGTTGTCCGATGGGAGAGCCGTCATTGAAATAAGCGAAGCCTGTAATTGCATTCTTATCTACTTCCTGTAAGATCATGGATCTGGAACGCACGGGTTCGCTTTTTACAATAGAAGCAACATAGCCGGCGGCGGCCCCTCCTGCAAATAGTGCCCCCATAAAACCGATGATGATGACCCACTTTATGACACGGCCGAGCCTTCGCATGGTTGTCCTCAAGCGGGAAGGCTTTGGCGTTGATACATTGTTTTTTTCTTCAACCATTAAGTCTTCCTCCTTTATAACAGCCATTATTATAGCATAAAATTACAAAATGAACCCATATGCTAAAAAGCCTGTCTTTTGGTGTCGTTGACTACATAAAAGCAGTGTGTTATAAATAGGTCAAAGTAAATATCGTGAAAAGCAGAGAAAGACTTCAGTAGAAGGCGGAATCACGTTGTGCAGAGAGCCGATGGGTGGTGTAAATCGGTAGCGTCCCTCCTTTGAATTACCGTCTGGAGCTGTCTGGATGAATGGAAAGCATTTGCAGGTTTGCGAAGCTACCATAGTAATCCAGTACCGGGTGTAGGCCCGTTATAGGAATGAAGTGAAAGAAATGTCTGTCTTTGATATGCGTTTCTTTAATTAGGGTGGTAACGCGAGTAGCTCCTTCTCGTCCCTTGGGATGAAAGGGGCTTTTTGGTTTATATAATATGTAATATTTTGGATGAAAAATAGGAGGTATACAGGATGAAGTGGGAAGAATTGAAGCCGGAGCAACAGGTAGAGGTCGAGCGACAGCTAGAGGTGATACAGCGGGGTGTGGCGGAAATTGTACCGGAGGATGAGCTGAAGCGTAAGGTAATTAAATCGGTCGTTAGCGGCGAGCCGCTCAAAATTAAGCTGGGTCTTGATCCATCTGCGCCCGACATTCACATCGGACATACGGTTGTTATGCACAAACTGCGCCAGTTCCAGGAATTAGGCCATCAAGTGCAACTGATTATCGGAGATTTTACAGGCAGAATTGGTGATCCGACAGGTAAATCGGAGACTCGTAAGCAACTGACTGAGGAAGATGTACAGCGTAATGCACAAACGTACAAGGAACAAATTTTTAAAATTCTCGATCCTGAAAAAACAAAGGTATTCTACAATTCCGAATGGTTAGGGCCAATGTCTTTTGCTGATGTAGTAACCCTGTCGGCCAAAGTAACGGTTGCCCGTATGTTGGAACGAGATGATTTTACAAAAAGGTACCAAAACGGATTGCCGATCAGCATCCATGAGTTCTTTTACCCGCTGATGCAGGGCATGGATTCCGTGGCTCTCCAAAGCGATATTGAATTGGGGGGGACGGATCAGAAATTTAATCTGCTGATGGGCAGAACCCTGCAAAAAGAATACGGAGTTGAGCCGCAGGCTACTATTACATTACCATTGCTTGAAGGGCTGGATGGCGTCCAGAAGATGAGCAAAAGTTTGGGGAACTACATTGGTGTTGATGAGGAGCCGAACGAAATATACGGGAAATCCATGTCCGTTCCTGACGAGCTGATGCTGAAATATTTTGAGCTTGCAACGGATATCAACAACGAAGAGCTGGCAGAGCTGGCGAAAGGTGTTAAGAATGGCTCAGTACATCCACGTGATGCCAAAATGAAGCTGGCTGGAACGTTAGTGCGCATGTACCACGGTGAAGAAGCAGAGGAAGCAGCAAAGCAGCATTTTGTGACCGTATTCCAGCAACGTGCGCTGCCTGACGATATTGAAGAGTTCACCTTGACGGCTGATCAGTTAGAAGAAGGTGGCATTCGTGTGATCCAATTGCTGACTCATCTGGGCTTTGCAGCATCTAATGGTGAAGCCAAGCGCAGTATTCAGCAGGGTTCGGTCAAAATTAACGAAGAGAAATGGACCGATGTGAACGAAGCATACACGCCGAAGGAAGGCGACATTGTCCAGGTAGGTAAACGGAAATTTGCTAAAATCAAGCTTGGATAATGAAAGATATTCAAAAGCAGCGCTGAGATTGTATCGATCTCAGCGTTGCTTTTTTATTTCTGCCAAGTGAAAAGTCATGATAAACTTAGCACAAATAATCAAACATGTAGGTAAAGAGTTATACATAATGAAAACGTGGGTTGCACAATTTGGGTGTAGGATAGACAACCAAAACAATTACAAGTGCGGGGAAGGATTATATGGACTACTTTAAACGAATTCAGTGTGCGATTGAGTTTATTGAATTGAATCTCCGGGAGGATTTAAAAATTGCCGAGATTGCTTCACAGGCATGCTTTTCAGCTTTTCATTTCCAGCGGGTTTTTCAGGCCATTTCGGGTTTTACGGTTCAACAATATATAAGAAGAAGAAGATTGTCCGAGGCGGCTGAACAGCTAAAACAATCCAATCAAAAAGTGTTGGACATTGCTATTGAGTATCAGTACAACTCACAAGAAGCTTTTACCCGCGCTTTTGAAAAGAATTTTGGGATCACCCCTGGGAAGTATCGTAACGGTGATATTGAGCTTCCTGTGCAAAGTAAAATCAATTTTCTGGATTACCAAAAAAATACGATGGGGGATTTGGATGTGAATAAGCCGGTGATATTGCAGCTCGATTCGGTCAAAATTGTAGGATATGAATATAAAACAAATCTGAATAATGAGCAGCACTATAAAGAAATCCCAGGGTTTTATGGGCACTTTGGAGCAAATGAATATTTTATGTGTATCCCGAACAAAATTGCACCGGGAATGTCGTATGGGGTTGCCTGTCGATTTGAAGACAACGGTGCATTTTCATTTGTGGTAGGCGAGGCAGTTGAAAAAGAGTCAAAAGAACTGGCAGAGGGTTTCATATATATGGAGATTCCAGCAGGGAAGTATGCTGAGTTTGACGCTTCGGGTTCAGATGGACGGGTTCAGAATATACGAGACTTTATCTATGGCACATGGCTCCCTAATTCTAATTTTGAACGGAGGGAGGGGCCTGATTTTGAAATTACGGACGTGATGAATTCCTCCTATCCAGATCATTTGAGTATGAAGGTATACATCCCCATTGAATAAAACCCTCAGGCTCGATGCATAGGGAATATAAAAAAGCACCCGAATAAATTCGGGTGCTTTTTGGTGCTAATGCAAGGATTAGCGGTTGTAGAATTCGACGATTTGTTTTTCATCGATATCTTGGGACAATTCGCCACGCTCAGGCAAACGAATGAATTTACCTTCCAGAGCTGCGTCATTGTACTCCAGGTAAGCTGCCAAGTGGTTGCGGTTTTCCAAAGCTTCTTTGATGGAAGACAGGGAACGACTTCTTTCACGAAGACCGATCACGTCGCCAAGACTTACTTGGTAAGAAGCGATGTCAACTTTTTTACCGTTCACAGTAACGTGACCGTGAGCTACCAATTGACGTGCGCCTGCACGGGAATTAGCAAAGCCAAGACGGAACACAAGGTTGTCCAGGCGGCTTTCCAGCAAGAACATAAAGTTTTCACCAGCGATACCGTGCATGTGTTGAGCTTTGTTGAACAGGGTACGGAATTGTTTTTCACCCAAGCCGTACATGTGACGCAGCTTTTGTTTCTCTTGAAGCTGCATACCGTAGTTGCTGATTTTTCTCCGTTGGTTTGCACCATGTTGTCCCGGAGGGAAAGGGCGTTTCAATTCTTTACCTGTGCCGCTCAGGGAAATACCGAGACGACGGCTCAATTTAAATTTAGGACCAGTGTAACGTGCCATTATAGAGTTAACTCCTTCATAATTAAAATTTGAGTTGGGGCTCTCTTTGCGCTCCAATTTGTTCGGCGCTACCTATTAAGGTGAGACGCACTACTGACAGAAAAGTTCAGCCGCTGTCCTGTCAGCAACAAAAAAGATGAGGGTGACACAAACTGTTACGCCCAAAATTTAAGATCCGCACAGTAGATAGTTCTGCCGTACAGTCTTTTTCATTAATATATACTATATGTAAGAGTGGGTCAATGTCAAGAAAAGAAAAAGAATGAAAACGTCAGAATTTGTCGATAGGGCTTAAGAACTAAAAAAGTGGGACGAATTTCTGAAAAATGGATGCAAATTTCTAGAGTTGAGAGTAAAATAGATCATATTATGAGCTATAGTGGTGTATAGCCGCTGTCTTGGTACAGCTAATTTTGCTGTGAAGGAGCGCCTTAATATGTCGGAATTTTCAACAACGGATCAGCAAATGCTTGACAGTAAAACAGTCCAGGCTGGCGGTGCTCCGCTGTTTGATGATAAAGGATATACGTCTTTTGCCTGGCTCCAGAACATGGATATGACACCCTATGATTTCCCCTATATTAACCAGCTGCTTGTCCAAGGATATCGGAGTTGGTTACAGCAGAGCAATGGTATATCCTGGATTAACGAAGAATATACTGCTGTTTTTAATTTTATAGGAGTTCGTGTTGCTGGTAGGGAAGAAGATGATGACGAGGATTTGGATTTGGTCGAACGTTGTTGCATATCTAGAGAGATGGAAGTGAGTCAGCGCAAACTTCGTGATGGAAGCCTTGCGTTTGTGTATATGGTTCCCATACTATGCCGTAATTACAAGAGGGAGCCCTTTGCCGCTCTTCGTTTTACACGGCCTGCTCAACATTCTGTTTCAAATCAGGACACATTATTAGCAGCTGCTTTACATTTTAAATCCTGCTTTTACTCGAAGTTTGAGTATATATTTATGGAAGATATCCTTGGGATGCAGAATCGAAGCGATCGTGAAGGTAGACGCCGTTCTATTTTATTTCAGATTGTAAAACGGATGCATGACAAAATTGACGTGGAAGGCGTGCTGGATGAGGTATTCGGGAGCATCGCCTATTTGTTTCCCCATGTAGATATCACCTTGTATATGAGTCAGGATCGACACAGTCGCAATCCGCAGGTCAAACCTTTGCTGTTGCATGAACGGGACGAAGATGTATGCGTCCGTGCATTTATGAAAGGGCAAATGGCTGTGAATGAGCCTGTCGGTACACAAGATGAAATGACTGAAATCGGCATCCCATTACGTGGCAAGCAGGGTGTATACGGTGTTTTCCATATGATCCTTCCATCGGGTGCGGATAGTATGAAAAAAGTGGATTTAGAGCTGATTGCCATGATGGCGGATACGGCTGGCACTGCATTTGAAAATGCGAAGCTGCTTGAGCAATCGAATGTACTTATCCATGAATTGCGTCTCATTAATGAACTGGTTCAGCGCTTGAATCAGAGCCTGAAGTTAAATGAAATATTTGAATTTGCCGTGCAGGAGTTATTAAAAATGTTCATGGCGGACTTTTGTTGTATTGTACAGCTTGATCAGGATGGAAGCTGTTTTAAGGTCATGTCGAGCAATGTGGAAAGCTTAAGACTGGAAAGTTACCCTCATGAAGATGGATTTGCTGGACTGATACGCAAAACAGGAGAACCAGTGATTGTGTCGGACTATAGAAAGGATGGGAAGATAACCTCTCATTTTATGGATGCGACGGACTCCCAGTCTTTGATGGCTGTACCTATGAAGACCAGCGGTACTCCTAAAGGGGTTATACTATTGTCCAGCAAGCTTCCACACTTTTTCTCTTACGATAATTACAAAATGCTGCAAATGCTAGCCCCTCATATCGGGTTGGCGGTAACCAATGCTATGCTGCACGCTGAGGTGCGGCGGCTGGCTAATATGGATATGTTAACAGGTCTGTATGTACGTCATTATGTGGACCAAATCATTCAGCAACATCAGGAAAAGGATTTCTGTGGATCTCTTATTTTGGTAGATATTGATCAATTCAAACAGGTGAATGATACGCATGGGCATCAGACGGGTGACGAAATTTTGAAAAGCGTCAGCAATATCGTTCGTTCGGCGACTCGCGATGAGGATGTATGTGCCAGATGGGGCGGCGAGGAGCTTGCCATTTATTTACCGCAGCTGGGGGTGCAGCAGGCGCTCGGATATGCAGAAAAAATACGTTACCGTGTACAGCATGAAACCGAGCCTCAGGTGACTGTTTCTTGCGGGATTGCTGAATGGAACTGGCTGGACGAGCAGATCAGTATTGAATCTTTATTTTATAGGGCTGATATGGCCTTGTACGAAGCGAAAAATGAAGGACGCAATCGAACAGTTGTTGATCATGTAGCCAATGTGTAGAGAATATTCCTTAGGGAATGTTCTCTTTTTGTCTTGCATAACCCATTGCAGACAGGTAATCCTAAATGTGACTATATCGTGTGTATGATTTGAACTATAGGGATAACACGATGAAGTGAACCAGATAGCATAACTGCCTTGAAGCAGGATTATTGCTCATGAGTACAGTTATGTTCAGGATAGGACGGATGATGGGATGCATTGGAAAAAGCAATGGGTGATGCAGGTTTGTGGTGTGTTCCTTGTAATAGGTGTGTTAAGTGGTTGTGCACTGGATCGACAATATACTCCTGAGCAGATTTTTAAGAGATCTGTTGCAGGAATGGCCGGCAAAGAGATGGTAACGTTTACTGGACGGACTGCAATTAGAGCTGACAGTGGTCTGCCAACGAATAAGCAGTTTGAATATCGCGGTAGGCTAAGAAATCACGATGAATTGATCATGCATTGGGGCTCTACAGAAGCTTTTCGTAAGCAAGGTGGCTACGTGGCCCTGCAACAAGGTAAGTCCGAGCATGATGTTACACAAGAACGTTTTCTTCGTCAGAGTGGAAAATGGGTTGCGCTGACATCCGGTTATCCCCCTCTGGTTGGAAATGGTATGTTAAATCGCTTCAATCCGATTCAGGAGCTTGAGGAATTAAATACACTGAATAAGAGCATTCGAATGGAAACGGGAGCTCCCCGGGGAACTTGGGTATTGAGGATTGAACCGGAATCTGCTTCGGCAAAGCGCTGGTTGAAAGATCGTTTAATAAAAGAAATGAATACTTTAAACCCTCAAATCGGGATATTAAAAACGCAGCATACAGGAACGAATCGAGAACTGCAAAAGAAGCTGACTCAAATATGGTCACAAAGTTGTGAGGATATGAGCAACCAGCTGGAGCAATCTATTGTGCGTACTGTGTATCATCTGACCATAGATCGCCAAACAGGTTTACCCTTAAAGCTTTCATCGGAATGCAGGATTTCCCGAGAGGGAGTAAATGAAGAGCTGCATCAAGAGGCTTTGATAACCAGAGTTACTTTTGAGGACTACAAGTAACGGAGCGGGCGTGATACAATGAATTTTGAATTAACCATTGTTCAAAAAGAATGAAATAGAGAAGGAGAGACACTACATGAAAGATCCTAGAATACTTAAGCTGGCGGAAAATTTGGTAGGTTACTCTGTTGAAGTGCAGCCTGGAGAAAATGTACTGATCGAAATGATTGGTACAGAGCGCGACTTGCTCAACGCCATCATTCATGAAGTTGGTAAAAAAGGTGGAAATGTTTTTGTACAACTTACAGACCGTAAGGTACAGAGCGCCATGCTTCGTCACGCGACAAAGGAGATGCTGGAGACCTGGGCTGAGATTGACCTTAATCGGATGAAGCAAATGCACTGCTATATCGGAATTCGTGCAGGTGAAAATGTAAATGATCTGTCAGATGTGCCGGAAGATAAAATGAAAATGTATAATTCCATTTATCAGCATGCGGTACATAGCGAACAACGGGTGAAACACACCAAATGGGTAGTGCTGCGTTATCCGAATGACAGCATGGCTCAATTGGCGAATATCAGCACAGAAGCGTTCGAAGACTTTTATTTCGATGTGTGTAATCTGGATTATGCAAAAATGGACAAAGCTCAAGATGCATTAGCAGACCTGATGAATCGGACGGACAAGGTACGGATCAGCGGACCGGGTACGGATTTGAATTTTTCTATTAAGCAAATCGGAGCTATCAAGTGTTCAGGTCAATGCAATATCCCGGATGGCGAAGTATACAGCGCGCCTGTACGTGATTCCGTTAACGGAACTATCAGCTACAATGCACAAACCCTGTATAATGGTATTACTTTTGAAAATGTTAAATTCCGTTTTGAAAATGGTAAGATCGTGGAAGCGACGAGTAACGATACGAAGCGGCTGAATGATATTCTCGATTCTGACGAGGGAGCACGTTATATTGGTGAGTTTGCCATCGGGTTTAATCCGCACATTTTACATCCAATGAAGGATATTTTGTTTGACGAGAAAATCGCCGGCAGCTTACATTTTACACCAGGTCAAGCTTATGAAACAGCGGATAACGGTAATCGTTCATCCATCCACTGGGATTTGGTGTTGATTCAGCGTCCAGAATATGGCGGTGGTGAAATTTATTTTGACGATGTTTTGATTCGTAAAGACGGCATCTTTGTACTGCCTGAGCTGGAACCATTAAACCCTGAAAATTTAAAATAACGATATCCGTTCTTGCTGAGAAAGCGATTTCAATGTATTATTATGGATGAGTAACGATACATGACAATTCAGTAAAGCGAGGGATCTCTATGTCCAATAATAACGCGGCTGTTGTTGAAATTGCACAGACGGCGAGCAAGTTCACTTCTTCCATCGTCCTTCATTCCGAAAATAAGTATATTGATGTGAAAAGTATACTGGGCTTGTTTACGACCCTAGTCAGCAGCCATAGCTATGAACTACACGTTCATGGACCAGATGCGGAGGAAGCTAAGAAAGCGATCATCGAGGTGTTCGAGAAGCACGGACTTCATATTTCAGTAGCCAGCTAACTTTATTCTTAAAGCAAAAGCATCCCTACCTGTAACTGTAGGGATGCTTTTTTTGTCAGGTTCTTGTATTAGCCTGCAATTTGGTCTAATATTAAGGATAGGACGTCTTGTGCGACATTGAGACATAGGGGGGAAGAATCCATGACTTCATCTGATTTGCAGGAACAATTGAATATCAAGGCTATTAATCTGCTTCAGGAAGATGCAGATAAAATAAAGAAGCTTATTGAAGTACAGATGGAGAATCTGGCAACCCGTTATTGCCCTCTCTATGAGGAAGTGCTGGATACTCAGATGTACGGATTTTCCAAGGAAGTGGATTTTGCGGTTCGCGCTGGACTTCTTCCGGAAATGGTAGGTAAACAGCTGGTCAGTGAGCTGGAACGCAATCTGGCTATTCTATATGAGGCCATGAATAATAAGGCCAATTAGGAAGACGGTTGAATTGATGAGAGCATGCGGAGTTTGAGAGCATGCTTTTTTTGATGCCTTTTTTAAAAAAAATGTTCTTTTAGGATGGTGAAAGCGCATCGCCCTTCCACCATCCTAATGCACATTTTAAAACCTTAAAAGCTACACAAGGAAGAAGGATACACCTAACAATACATACACTACCAGTAGCATGAGTCCCTCATACCAGTTGGTTGAGCCGTCCTGGGTGATGGATTTGGCGATAAATACAGCGACAGCAATGGCGACCAGCTCAATTGTGGTGAAAACAATATTCATCGTGTTTCCCATAAAGTAACTGACAAAAATCAGCACAGGGGCAACAAATAGTGCAATTTGCAAACTGCTGCCGATAGCTATTTCGACAGATGCACCGATTTTGTTCTTCATCGCCAGTAAAATAGCAGCGCTGTGTTCTGCTGCATTACCAATAATAGCAACGAGGAAGGCACCTACAAACAATTCGCTGAGCCCAAATTGGGTCGTAAATACCTCCAGTGTACCTACCAGCCATTCGCTGACAAAAGCGACCATGACGGTAGCGAGTACCAAATAGGCAATGGATTTGTTTCTGGACCACACAGGGGCATGCTCATGTGGCAATTCTTCATCTTTTTGTTCGGTCACATCAGCTAAATAGTCCTTATGCGTAATCATAGAAAAAATAAGCCACGCAATATACGCGACAATGAGCGTGCCTGCGACAATAAGGCTGAGCGTATCTGATTCGCCATCCGTGATAACGTGTGTGTTCAGAAAGACAGCTGGAACGAACAAGGCAATAACAGCCACAATCATCAGAGAACCACTTAATCCAGCCAGCGATATATTGAAGTTTTGCACTTTGTACTTCAAACCGCCAGCGAACAGACTTGCTCCGAGCACCAGCAGCAGATTACCGATGATGGAACCGGTAAGACTGGCCTTTACCATATCGTAAAGACCTTCTTTAACAAGAAAGATGGCGATGATCAGTTCGGCTGCGTTACCAAAGGTGGCATTTAAGAATCCGCCTAAACGTTGGCCAGCATAATGCGCGACACTTTCGGTCGCCCTGCCGAGAAAACCGGCTACGAAAACAACAGAAATTGCACAAATGACAAATTGGGCTATAGCGTTCCAATGCGTGTAATGAGCGACTGCACTAAGAGCAAATGTCGCTATAAGCAAAGCGGGAGATAACCATTTTTTCAATGAAGAGCACCTCGATATCAATAGATGTGTACAAGTTTGGTGAAAGCTGTCACTTGTATGGATTTTCTAAATTAATATACCCAAAATGATATAGGTTGTAAACGAAAGTTGTTTTTCATACGTAGGGTTTGCATTTGGAGTGGTTGAGGCTTTACAATACAAATAAAGGATGGATGAAGGGGGACATAGGTCATGGCAGAGCAAATTCAACAACTGGAAGCAGGAAACATCAAGATTTCCAACGATGTCGTAGGTAAAATTGCCGGGATGGCCGCATTAGAGACACCGGGCATTGCTGCAATGTCAGGCGGTTTATCGGAAGGCTGGGCCAAAAGGCTGAGCGGTAAAAATGTGCAAAAAGGCGTATCAGTGGAGGTTGGACAGCTGGAAGCTGCCATTGATCTACGTATTATCGTGCTCTACGAAACACCTATTCATGAGGTGTCCCGAATTCTTCAGCAAAATGTGCGAGAAGCCGTCGAAAGTATGACGGGTTTGCGGGTCGTGGAAGTGAACGTAAAAGTGGAAGGTGTCGCGTTCAAGGACGACGCAGTGTAAAAGAATCAGGAACCGATAAATTGACGTTTTTCACCAATTGTATACATGCCGGGAATTCCGTGGGATAACCCGAATAAAAACACGAAAACTGGTGGTTATAGAATCGCCAGTTTTCGTTTTGTGAATCAACAGTATAGCCATTTTTGCAGAGGGTTCCCGTATTTTATACATAACCAAAAGAACTTCCAAAGCCACCGTTGTAAGTGGTCCATGGAAGTTCTTTTTTTTAACGAAAACGGTTGGTTCTACGCGTTTGAAAGCGATTGGGTACTTCATTACGGACAGCTACCCCTGTGGTGCGTTCCTGTACCGCTTGTTTGGTGTTCTCACGAGAAATACTGAGCATAATGCCCATGGAAAACATCATGACAAGTAGGGAGGAGCCACCAAAGCTGATAAATGGAAGCGTTACACCAGTGATTGGAATCGTTTGGGTTACACCGCCGATATTAATGAAGGCCTGAATGGCGATCAAACCCATAATGCCAGTGCCTACCAACGTTCCGAACGGATCATGGCAACGCAGAGCAATGATCATGCCTCGCCAAATGAAATACAAATATAGCATCAGGAATATGGCTGTTCCGACAAATCCGAATTCTTCACCAATTACAGAAAAGATAAAATCATTAAATGAATTAGGAAGATAGTGAAGCTTGATAATACCTTTACCAAATCCTGACCCGTTTAAGCCGCCTTCACCTATAGCTTGCAAGGACTGTACCAGATTGTATCCTGTTCCTTGTCTATATTTCTCGGGATTAAGAAAGGCTTGAAAGCGTCCGATTTTGTAATCTTGCTTGGCAGCAGCTTGTCCATCTGTGGTTCCAGAATCTCCTCCAAACAACGACCCAATGCCAAATACGATGGAAGCGCCTAGCACGAGCAGAACAATTGATGCTGTAATATGCTTTACACTGGCTCCCCCGGCATAAATAATCAGACCACTTGTAGCAACCAAAATGAAGCAGGAGCCTAAATCAGGTTGAAGCATGATGAGTCCTGCAACACAGCCTACAATGACTGTTACAGGTATGTAGCCAGTTCGCAGATCTCTAAAACGATCTCCTTTTTTGACGATCAGTGCGGATAAGTAAAGAATGATGGAAATTTTCGCAAGCTCCGTTGGCTGGAAGCCAACACTACCAAACCTGAGCCAGCTTTTTGCGCCGTTAAGTGAGCCTGTAAAAAGAACGATGATTAGCAGTAATATAGTTATGAAAAATAAAGGTACAAAAAGCTTTTTATATTTTTCCATCTTAATATTCATAGCTACCAACATAATAAAAAGTCCAAGTACAGCAAATGCAGATTGGCGCTTCACAAAATATAAAGAGTCAAAATTGTATTCTTTATTCAGCAGAGCTACGCTGGAGCTGGAGCTAAATACCATAATTACACCGAATCCAACCAATAACAAAGTGAGGATCAGCAATTGAAAATCCGGTGTGCCTCTTCTTCGAGTCTCCGGCTTCGTATTTCTCATATCAGCTTCCCCCGGTATTCGCCACAAGGTATATTCCTCGCAGACGGTTATCATTTTATCGTTTATCCATTTTATCATATTATGTTTGTTGGGCTTCTGCAACCTCCCTGGAGCAACAGATATCGCAACAATTCCATATCTGCTACAATAGGATGAAAATGAAGACTTGAGAGCAGCGGTGCATACGTGGTGACGCTGCAAGATTAATTCGGGAACTTGCCCGGTGCTTTAAAAGGAGAGGTGGAGCAGAATGACACAACATGCGATAGATAAGATCTGGTTTGATCGTTTGCAAGAAAACATGGTGGAGTGGCGTAGACATTTACATAAGAATCCCGAAATTTCCTTTCAAGAAAGCAAAACCGCAGCTTTTGTAGCGGATAAGTTGGAGAGTTGGGGAATCGAGATTCGCCGTCAGGTAGGGGGACACGGTGTTGTAGGCACCATTCGTGGTGCTAAACCCGGGCCTGTCGTCATGCTGCGCGCCGATATGGATGCTCTTCCTATTCAGGATGAAAAGGAATGTGAATATCGCTCCAGCGTGGACGGAGCCATGCATGCTTGCGGCCATGACGGACATACATCCGCGTTGCTTGGAACGGCTTACTATTTCAGTCTGAACCGGGACGAGCTGCAGGGAGAAATTCGGTTGTTGTTCCAACCTGCGGAGGAATTGCTGCCTGGCGGAGCGGTCAGTGTAATAAAGGATGGTATATTGGAAGGTGTGGATGTCATTTATGGCATCCATTTATGGACACCTTTTCCGGTCGGGACGGCCGCGAGTTGCGCAGGGCCGTTGATGGCGGCGGCAGACGATTTTTATATTGAAATCACAGGTAAGGGTGGACATGCTGGGATGCCCCAGTCCACGAATGATAGTGTCGTGGCAGGTTCAGCTCTTGTAATGCAACTGCAAAGTGTTGTAAGCCGTTCAGTCGACCCATTACGACCTGCCGTGCTGACGGTGGGAACCATCCAAGGGGGCTCTGCGCAAAATGTGATCGCAGAAACGTGTCGCTTGAGTGGAACGATTCGTACGTTTGATGAGGAGACACGAACGGTAATGAAGGAGCGACTGCATGAGGTGACGGAGCTTACAGCCGCAACATACGGTACAACAGCACAGCTTCGCTATATTATGGGATACCCACCAGTTGTCAATGACACACATGAAGCATCTCGTTTCTTTAATGAAGCAAAATCAGTTTTCGGCGAGGAGAATGTACAGGAAGCGTCGAAGCTGATGCCTGCTGAAGATTTTGCGTATTATTTGGAACGTGTGCCAGGTTGCTTCATGTTCGTAGGAGCGGGTAACCCAGTTAAAGGAGCAGTTTATCCACACCATCATCCGAAATTTGATTTTGATGAAGATGCTATGATTAACGCGGTTCGTTTGTTTATTGCGATGTCTACGGGATACGCTGCGGAACGAAAAGCAGGGGGCAATTAAGGGCTAAAATGAGTTGAATTGGGAACGGTTCAATCTGGAGTATGAGCTGAATGAAATGGGGTACCCTACTCTTGAAAAGGAGGGAGTACCCATGAAAAAGGTTCAGGAAGTTATGACTAAAAAATGCGTAACGGTTACCCCGCAGGACAATATTTATGAAATTGCGGTCAAAATGAAGGACAATGATACTGGTTTTATTCCGGTTGTGGAAAGCGAAGGCAGTGATAAGTTGATCGGTGTAGTAACGGACCGTGATCTTGTCGTTCGCGGTTATGCGGCTAAAAATTCGGGTTCGGGTTCGGTCGATACGGTTATGACGACAGGTATTCGTACAGCTAGTGCGGACATGTCGGTGGACCAAGCAGCTGAACTGATGGCAGAGCAGCAAATCCGTCGTTTGCCCGTAACGGAAGGAGACCGTCTGATCGGGATTGTCTCGATCGGTGATTTGGCTGTTCGTAATATTTTTGCAGACAACGCTGGAGAGGCGCTTAGTCATATTTCCGAGCAGGTCCACTAGAAGAATAATTAAGTAGGCATTAGTTTGGGGAGGTCTTTACCCCGAGCTTCTAATCAGGAGTTCAACCCGAATATGGGTTGGGCTCCTTGCTATTCTGGTTGATATGCCAATAAACGGATAAGCTATTTATTATATAAGTTTAAAATGAGTATTGTTAGATTATCAGGAGGTAGTTATGAATCCAGATCATCCTTGTATTGTACAACGTGATTTTACCGTTCTGCTGGAAATGGGCTTGCCCGGTTCAGAATGGGCTCGTTCACAGTTGCAGATTTATGCGGAGCTGGTTAAAAGCCCGTCCGCTTTTCATACATACCACATCACTCCATTGTCTTTGTGGAACGCAGCTGCCCTCGGATGGAGTGCTGAGGACATTCAAAATAGTTTGCACTCCATGTCCCGTTGGGATATTCCACGTGATTTGTTGAAGGATATTGAACAGCTCGTTTCTCGTTATGGGACGTTGACACTTTCACGGGAGAGTACGGAAGAAGAGCGAACTTATAGCACAGATACGATTGGCGCATACCGTGCTGAGCATGAGCCAGACGGAGGTATAAAGACAGGGAAAGCCAACAGCTATACAATGGGTGATCGCTTGATCTTGGCAGCAGAGACCCCCGCTTTACTGGGTGAGCTACTGACCAAGCAAGAGCTCAAACAGCTTGGTTTACTTCGCGTTGATGAGGTAAGCGCATCGGTCCCGCCCGAAAATCGGGGCTTGCTCAAGCAGGAATTAACGCGCTTGGGATATCCCGTTGTGGATACGGCAGGCTATCTTGAAGGGAATCAGCTTAGTTTTACCTTGGGAAAGGGACAAACGAAGTTGCAGCTTCGTGATTATCAAGTAAAGGCCGCTGATGCGTTTGAAGGAGCGGACGGCTTAGGGGGGAGTGGTGTACTGGTACTTCCATGCGGAGCCGGAAAAACAGTGATAGGTATGGCGGTAATGAATCGGTTTCAGTGCGAAGTGCTTATTCTAACATCTAATACTACTTCTGTACGGCAATGGGTAGAAGAGTTAAAGCGAAAGACGGATATTCCTGCCGATTCCATCGGGGAATATAGTGGTCAGAAAAAAGAGGTGCGCCCGATTACGGTGGCGACCTACCAAATTTTGACACACCGTCGCACCAAAGATGGGGATTTTGAGCATATGAAACTACTGAGTGAGCGGAAGTGGGGACTCATTATATATGATGAGGTTCATTTGCTGCCCGCGCCAGTATTCCGGGCGACGGCTGACATTCAGGCTACTCGTCGTTTAGGGTTAACAGCCACGCTGGTTCGAGAGGATGGTTGTGAACGCGATGTGTTCTCTTTAATTGGACCCAAACGGTATGATATGCCGTGGAAGGAACTGGAGCGACAGGGCTGGATCGCTCAGGTCGATTGTGTGGAGCTACGGCTTCCAATGACAGCTGAACTTTTGGAGCGCAGTATGCGTGCCGAGGGTAGACAGCAGTACCGAATTGCAGCCGAAAATCCGGTCAAACTAGAGGCGGTACGTAGCCTGGTGCAGCAGCACAGTGGCTTGCCCACGCTTATTATTGGTCAATATTTGGACCAATTGCGTATATTGGCTCAGGAGCTCGGTGTCCCACTGATTACGGGTTCAATGAGCCAGACGGAGCGGGTGCGTTGGTTTGATGCGTTCCGCAAGGGTACAATTCGGACCCTATTGGTATCCAAGGTTGCAAACTTTGCGGTGGATCTGCCGGATGCGGCAGTAGCCATAGAGGTATCGGGTAGCTTTGGCTCTCGTCAGGAAGAAGCGCAGCGACTGGGCCGCATTTTGCGACCAAAGTCGGGCGAGAATAAAGCTTATTTTTATGCTCTAGTGACGGAGAATAGCAAGGAGACAGATTTTGCAGCTCGTCGTCAGCTGTTTCTGATTGAGCAAGGCTATGAATATGCGGTTCGCAGATTTAGTGTGACAGAGGCAATCGAAGGCCGGGATGATAAGCCTGATTGTGGAAAGAAAAAGGAGGCCTAATCAAGAATGGGCGTAACGAACACGCAAGACAGCTGGAATGAGCTTTCATCAGATGAGCTGCTGGTGCTTAGACGATGCTTTATCCGGTACGCGGGACAGCCCATGAAGGAAGAAGAACCAATACAGCTTACCCGGGGAGCGTTAAGCGGAGTCGAAACGAAGCTGGCACTACGTGGATTACGTGTCCGAGGCTGGCTGGAGGCTGTTACCAAATCGTGGGGCGAACGAATTTTATATATTCCGGTTCATCGGCTACCGGATTTGTACGATATGTTGTTAGAGCAAAATCCAATGAACATGATGCATTCGGATCATCCGATAACGGTACATGAATCAATGACAGGCCTGGAGTCGGACTTGCTGCATGTATTGTCACGTATTGCGGTACAGGGCGTTCCTTTGACGGCCAAAGGAACTATACATAAGCGGTCATTGCAAAAATTGAATGAACTGACTCCCTTTCGCCCAGAGGACCTGATGGGTCTTGGGTTGCATTATGCGCATGCAGAGCTGTATCCAGTTCAAACGGTGGTAATGATGGATTTGCTACTCAGTTTGGGTCTGTTAGTGAAAGAAACTGTGTCTTTTCGCATTCAGGAAACGGAACTGGCGACTTGGATTCGTTTGTCTGCTTGGCAAATGCGCAAGCATATTTTTGCTACACTCATGGAAAGATACGGCAAGGCCGAAGCGTCTATGCAGCATTTTCGCTATATGCTGTGTGCCGTCTCCCAGTATGTAGGAACAGAAGGGTGGATATCTATCAAGTGTCTGCTGCAATGGATGCTTCAGGTAGGTCTAATCCAGCAGGAGATTACGAACGGAGCTGATTCCAAGAAAGGGGCCCTTTTAGACCTTGTTCCTACAATCTCAAATACGGAAGGGTTTGCGGGAGAAACGGTATCTGATTTTAATTTCAATGGACCTTTCATGGAGGAATTGAAGGGTTGGCTGAAGGCCCTGACTGCTTTTGGAATGGGTGATTGGGGCCAGACTGCTTCGGGCGAACTGTGTTTTCGCTGGGATGTATCTGTGATAGATATGCTTCGTCCCAATAATTACGAGGATACACATCAAGAACAAGGTACTTTTTATGTACAACCTGATTTTGAAATATTGGTTCCACCAGATGTGGCATATGATGTGCGCTGGCGACTGGAATGCTGCTGTGAACGTGTGACAGGAGATCGGATGGTAGTATACCGGATCACCAGAGAAAGTGTTACAGAGGCAATCGAGTTAGGAATGGAAGCCAAAGCAATTCCTGCTCTTCTGGACAAGTTCAGCCGGACAGGTGTGCCTGATCATGTACGTATGGCGGTAGAACAGTGGGCAGGCGATGTCGGACGGACGGCTTTTGCAACGGTAACACTTTTGCGATGTGGCACACAGGAGGATGCAGACATGGTTGCACGCCATCCCGCACTGGAAGGATTGCTGGAACGGCTCGGTGACAGGGACTTTATTATTCCGACGAGCTCTGCTGTCAAAATACGAAAAACGCTTGCTGCAATTGGATTAGGTCCACGTCGTGAACTGGAAGGTGTGGACGATCCGACTCATCATTATCCATTGATTTTGGAACCAGAGAACATAAGTTCAGGCAGCCCCAACAGTGAAATGGAGTCCGACCCTACTCAAGCCCGTTCTATATTTTCCCAAGAGGGAAGAGCAGGTTTTGTTTATACTGGGCGCACGCTGCATTTTTACGAACAAGAGCACACGCTGCCTGATCCGTCTGACTATTTTCCAGAAAGATCTACAGTCCCCTCCTCATGGACAAAAGAATGGAGGAGTTACCATACTTCCACTGCCCGGCAGTTGATCGAGCAAGCGATTCGTTGGCAGGCTGCTGTGGGACTGCGAATCGGTGGGAAAGAGGTTAAATGGATACCGGAGGCGGTGGTTCCCGGTGCACCATGGATTGTCACAGGCTGGTACGCCTCAGGAATGGATGACGAAGCACCTTCTCCTGCGGCTTTACAGCCAAGTGAATGGTCAGACATGCGGCTGCTGGTTCCTTTTACATAGTAGAGCCAGGAAGTGCATGAAACTCCTTCTTCTCAAAAGAAGGATGTGGTATGATAAATGAGTCTACTTTTACAGGGTAGAACTTTATATAAAGTGAGATGAACATTCATGAGCGTAGCCGAATTGAATACGGTCAATATGGCAGAAGTGCTTATTAACGCCTATGAATTGGGCGATATGGTCAACCGATCCTTTGAGGTATCGGATTATTTATATTGGAAACAGCGTGTGGAATTGAACCCGTCTATTCAGGCGTGTGTACGCAAGCTGGATGCCAAAAAGGAGCTATTCGCGGAAACGGAGCGTTTTGGGCATTTTCATCCGAACTATCATGAAGCGAAGGATGCAGTGCAGGTCGTTGAGCTGGAACTGGAACAATTCGAGGATGTTAAGGAGTTCAAACGGGCAGAAAAGGCGCTGGATGATATGCTTCATGCCATGTCTGAAACAATTGCATATTCCGTGTCCGAGACCATTAAGGTGCCGAGCAACGATCCGAATGTGAAAAAGGGCGGATGTGGCAGCGGAGGAAAATGCTCCTGTGGATAGGTCATAGGAATGATACCGAGTGGAGGGGAGATGAAGCGAATGTTTGCCGAGCGGACAGGGTACATCATTTGGGTAAGCGATATCAAGGCTGCCCGTAATCTGGAGAAATACGGAAATGTCCACTTTATTTCAAAGCGTATGCATTATGTAGTTATATATATGAATGCGGATCGGGCAGAAGACACCGTTAAAAATATTCGCAGACTTTCCTATGTGCGTAAGGTTGAGCGCTCTTTTCGAAATGAGATTAGGACGGAGTACAACGACGATAAGGAAAAGATGAAAGAATATGAAATATAAGCTTCTAATGTCTATAAATTGTAAAATTTTCTTAAAAGGTCAGCCTACGGGCTGGCTTTTTTTTGTAAAGCCAGGACTTTTGCATAATGGTCTTAATGCTGTTAGACCTAAAAAATCTTTAAAAATCACCCATAAACTTCAATTTTGTAACTTGTAGTCCCGGGTCTGTTGAGGTAACATATGAATATATTGGTAGATATAAAGACCTATCTGGTGGGGAGAGTGATCCCGTGCGTGACAAAGCAATGCAGCGATGGAGTACATACGAACCGTTCTACGTGGAGATGGGCGATAAAAAAGTCGCCGATATCGTGATTACAAATCATGCGAAAACTCGCTACTTAGATCGGATAGAGCAGAAACAGTCCGAGACGAATCATATCGCCGCCTGGCTTTGGGAATGCCTAAAGCAAAACAGGATGGAGTCCTACTATCATAACGAAGAGGATGTATATTTAATTGATGGTGATCTGGTCGTCGTGGCCGAATTTGGAGAGTTGCCCGGCGAGATGGATATTGCGGGGAATCCGCTGCACAAGATGATTGTCATTACCTTTTTGGGCCGGATGTCGGAGACCATTGAATTAAGGGATTTGAAGTCATACTATTCATGGCTACGCCATTCGCGGCGCATGACACTGATGAAAAGCACTCGTAAGCAAAAATAGACGGTGATTGGGCGGTCGGCCCTAGATGAAAAAATCTCCGAACTTATGATTACCGTCAACTTTAAGTAGAAAGTATGCAGTTATTAGCTGCATGCTTTTTTTATTTCCAACAATATAACTCTCCAATTTGGTAAGTTTACTTGGAAATGCTTCGACAGATGTTTTTCTTATGTTAAAATAGGGAGATCAGAGGGGAGAGGGCTGTCAGTATGAACTTTCATCAGTTGCACATTTTTTATACCGTAGCGGAGCGCGGAAGCTTCTCGGCGGCGGCACAAGCGCTGCATATGACACAACCTGCGGTGACGATGCAAATTCAGTCTTTGGAAGATTATTTCGGCACGAAGCTGCTGCAACGTTCGACTAAAAAAATCGAGCTTTCAGAGGCGGGAGCGACACTACTGCCTTTTGCGAAAAAAAGCATGCAACTGATCAGGGAAGCTGACGAGGCGATGTCTGCTTTTACTCACATGCTGGAGGGAAGATTGCATATTGGCGCCAGCCTAACGATTGGTGAGTATATTGTACCAAGAATGTTGGGGCCATTTGGCCAGGAATACCCTCATATACGTATGGCGATGAATGTGATGAATACGACTCAAATTATGGATGATATACTAAAACATCAGTTGAATTTAGGACTGATTGAGGCCCCAGTCCAGCATCCAGATATCGTGGTGGAACCTGTGATGCAGGACGAACTGAAACTGATTGTGCCTTCAGGACATGCGCTGGCCAAGGCTAAAAAAGTGGTTCTGGAAGATGTGTTTAAGCATCCTTTTGTAGCCAGAGAAAAGGGATCTGGTACACGTCAAGTGATAGAAGATGAGCTGAAAAGTCGTGGTGTGGATGCCTCCCGACTTGGTATTGTAATGGAGATGGGGAGCACTGGAGCGGTCAAATCGGCGGTGGAGGCTGGACTGGGTATTACCATGCTATCACCTTCTTCAGTGAAGCATGAAGTTGCGCTCGGTTTGTTGAAAATTGTAAACATTTCAGATATCACGTTCAAACGAGAATTTTATGCAATTCATTTGAAGTCGGCATTATTGCCGATTCCGGTAGTAACCTTCCTGTCTTACTTGCGTCGTCATGATCAGGGAACGGACGTGCTGAGGGACTCGCAGGACGAGCTTGCAAAGTTGAAAGAGAAGGAGGATGAACAATGAAGGAGCAGATTAACGTAAAACGATATGATTTACATACACACACCCAAGCATCTGACGGTATGCAGCCACCTGCAGATAATGTGCGCTGGGCCAAGGAAAAAGGACTGGCAGGTGTGGCCATTACAGATCATGATACGGTAGCTGGCCTGGAAGAAGCTCTGGAGGAGGGAAAACGCATAGGAATTACTGTGGTGCCAGGAGTGGAAATTAGTACTCGAGCTGGCGGTAAGGATATTCATATACTCGGTTATTTTATGGATTACCGCAATAAAGTGTTTTTGGAGCGGTTGGAAAAGCTTCGCCAGGCGCGGGAAACCCGTAATGATTTGATTTTAAGTCAATTGCGTAGTCTGGGCGTGGAAATCACACTGGATGAAGTGGTGGCTACGATGGGCAGACCGCTTGCACCAGATGAAAGCATTGGACGTCCGCATATGGCGGATACGCTGGTTCAAAAGGGATATGCGAAGGATATGCGAGACGCGTTTGACCGTTACTTGGCGGAAGGAGCGCCCGGATATGTGTCTGTACCCCGTGTAGAGCCTGCGGAGGCCATAAACTGGATTCGTGAAGCAGGAGGGGTACCTGTGGTGGCCCACCCTGGCTTGTACGGAAATGATGAGCTGGTTCGCTCTATTATAGAGGAGGTGAAGCCTGTGGGCTTGGAGGTGCGACATTCGGACCATGATGCTGAGGCTGAGAGCCGATATACTGTGATGGCGGCGCAATATGGGCTTATTGCAACTGGCGGCTCGGATTTTCACGGCGCACGCCAAGGTGTTATTTTCCACGGTGATCTGGGTAGCCGTAGTGTGGAAGGTCAGGTTGTCGAGGAATTGAGGAAGGCTGCTGTTGGACAAAAGTAAATAAAAAGCCCCTTGCCTTATGCATGGAACACAAGAAGTGTACCGTGCAAAGAACAAAGGGCTTTTTTTGTGGATTCAATAGGCTAGTGAAACTTAGCCGTTTTTGATGCGATTCGGTAGCTTTTTGACCAGTTCCTCATCGGGTGTAATGAAGAGCGTACGCTGATGGTCGTAGATGACAAAGCCGGGTTTGGCTCCGCTGGGCTTACGTACATGCCGAATCAGGGTGGCGTCCACAGGTACACTGCTGGATTGCTTGGCCTGGCTAAAATAGGCAGCGAGTTGAGCTGCTTCCTCCAGCGTCGTATCCCCGAATTGCTCAGCACGTATAACGACGTGTGACCCCGGAATATCCTTTGTGTGCAACCAGGTGTCATTTGGTCCGGCCAGTCGATTTGTCACATATTCATTTTGCAAGTTGTTTTTGCCGACCAGTAACTCGATACCTTCGGATGATGTATAGACGTGCAGGGTTGGACGGTCGTTTTTCTTCTTTTTCTTTCCTTTTTTGACCCGATCTCTGAGATAGCCCTGCTGAACCAGTTCTTCACGTATTTCCTCAATGTCATTCATAGAGGCATAGGCTAGCTGCTGAAGAAGATTGTCCATATAACGGATTTCTTCGTGCGTTTTCTCCAGTTGTTCATCAATGACAGCCAAGCTGTTTTTATATTTGTTGTATTTTTTAAAATACCGTTGTGCATTATCCGACGGGTTGAGTAATGGGTCCAGTGGGATGATTATTGGACGCTGTTCCTCATCATAAAAGTTGATGAGCGTCACTTCTTTGTCACCTTTTTTCACCTCATGCAGCGAAGCGAACAGCAACTCTCCATAAATACGAAATTGATCGGCATCTTCCGCCTCGGCCAAATCCTGATGGAGATAGTCGAGTTTTTTTAGGTTTTTACTCCGCTCGTTTTGCAGAAACCGCAGTAGGTCACTGACCTTTTGCTTAACCGTATCCCTTTCTGCTTTTTCACCGAAGAAGTCCTCCATACACTCACTGATAGTAGCGTACTCCTTACGTCCTTCTTGGATCAACGTCAGTGGAATGGCTGAGAATATCACTTTATCTTGTGCGTTTAGTCCAGATACCGGCTGAAAACGATGATTCCGCACGTCATCCATGATGTGACTGAATGTCCTCCATAGTGAACGATCACTATCACCAGATACTTCATTAGTTACTCGAGCTAATATCTCCTCAGCAATGAGGGGACTGAGTCCAGTAAAAGTGTTCACGATCCAGCGTTTGGGAGCTTCTTCGGCCTCGATCGCTGTTTGATACGAGGATATGAAGGCTGCCTCTTCCGTTTCTAGTGGATTCAGCTTGTTTTGTTCAGGAGGCTCCGTGTATTGAAAGCCAGGCATAATGACCCTATAGCTGCTGATAGACGGTGTGACATGATGAATGCCATCCAGCATCACGCCTGTTTCTGGGTCAAGCAAAATAATGTTGCTGTGTCTACCCATCAGTTCAATGATAATTCGTTTGAGTGAAATATCTCCCAGTTCATCACGTTGACGTATATCCATGTGAATAATACGCTCCATGCCCACCTGCGTGATTTTCTCAATAACGCCTCCTTCGCAATGCTTGCGAAGGAGCATACAAAACATAGGGGCTTCTGTCGGATTAAGAAAGCTTTGTTCTGTAAAATGTACACGCGGGAAGGTCGGATTAGCCGACAGCAGCAGCTTTACGCTTCCGCCTTGTGCCCGCAGATTCAGCACAATATCGCGATCATTTGGCTGATGTATTTTATTAATGCGCCCGCCCCGGATGCCTTGCAGTTCGTGTACGATAGCGCGGGTTACGATTCCGTCCAATGCCATAATTATGTTCTCCTTTGAAGCAAATGTATTTTCGCCTTCCTTCTATGATACATAACTTTGGGACAAAACTTAAGCGGCTTTGTGATATTTCAGGTCCTGTCCGAATAGATTGAATCTAGAAAGTCTGTCCAGCTTATCAGCAATCGCGGCACAAAAATATAATAACGGGCAGCCATCCTACGCACAACCGACGGAAACGGACTATCTGACCGGGAGGGAATTGGGGAGAATGGAACAAGCACATTGGCACCAATTAAGCAATGAACAGCTTTCAACAAGTCTGGAAGTCGACCCGAAGCAGGGTCTTTCGGAGGAACAGCTTGCGGAACGAAGAGAAAGGTCAGGATGGAATGAGCTGAGCGAGGGGAAGCGAGTTTCGGCAATCTTGCTGCTGCTCAACCAGTTCAAGGATTTTATGATGCTCGTATTGATGGGAGCGACCCTGATATCTGGCCTGCTTGGCGAATATTTGGACGCGATTACCATTATTGCTATTGTTGTACTGAATGGAATTCTCGGCTTTGTACAGGAATTCAGAGCTGAGCGTTCATTGCGAGCTTTGAGACAACTGTCGGCTCCAACCGCCAAAGTGTTGCGGGGTGGCAAACGAATTCAAGTTCAAGCCAGAGAACTGGTACCGGGTGATATCGTGCTGCTGGAAAGTGGTGACCGCATTCCCGCAGATGTAAGGTGGTTGAGTACGAACGGCTGTGATGTAGAGGAGTCCGCCCTGACAGGTGAATCAGTTCCGGTGAGTAAGCATTCCCGTCCTATTCATGCCGCCGAAGTACCACTCGGGGATCAAAAAAACATCGGTTTTATGGGCACGATGATGACTAGAGGAACCGCACAAGGAATGGTTATACGTACAGGTATGAGTACCGAAATGGGTAAGATCGCAGACTTGATTGAAAATACGGAGTCGCAGGAGACACCGTTGCAGCACAGATTGGAGCAATTGGGCAAAATTTTGATTATCGTAGCGTTGGCGCTAACGGTGCTCGTTGTGGTAGCAGGCATTTTACATGGACAGCCAGCCATGAGCATGTTTTTGGCCGGAGTGAGCTTGGCTGTGGCGGCTATACCGGAAGGATTGCCGGCTATTGTGACGATTGCGCTCGCATTGGGTGTGCAGCGTATGATTAAACGAAAGGCGATTGTGCGTAAGCTGCCTTCTGTTGAAACGCTCGGCTGTGCATCTATCATTTGTTCCGACAAAACGGGCACCCTGACCCAAAATAAAATGACAGTCACCAAGCTATGGCTGGACGGTCGCTTCTGGGGAGTTACGGGAGAGGGCTACGACCCACACGGGCATATTATGGATAGAGACCTTCCTGCTGATCTTAAAAACGGACAATCTCTGCGTAGACTGCTACAAGCCAGTGTACTTTGCAACAATGCTGAAATTGTTCAAGCTGATACAGAGGAGTTGCGTTCGAAAAAGAAGACTAAAGAGCCGACGCCGTCCGCCGTTTGGGAGTTGAAGGGTGACCCGACGGAAGGAGCACTGGTCACGTTAGCTGCCAAGGGCGGAGTCACGCGACAAGGGCTATATGAGCTGTACACAAGGGAGCGAGAATTCCCTTTTGACTCGGATCGGAAGCGAATGTCGGTACTCGTACGCCACCAGGGAGGACACATCGTCTTTGCCAAAGGTGCGCCGGATGTGCTGCTGGGTCAGTGCTCCTACATTTTATGGGAAGGAAATGTCGTTCCGTTAACGGGCACGCTGCGCCAAAAGGTACTGGCAGCTAACGAAGGAATGGCCTCAGAGGCGCTGCGTGTACTTGGTGTCGCTTACCGTGACATCCGCTCACATGAGCGTGTCTCTACGGTTGAGGAGGCTGAAGCACAGCTGATTTTTATCGGGCTGACAGGCATGATTGATCCGCCACGTCGCGAGGTTCGCGAAGCCATTGGCAAGTGTCGTCGTGCTGGCATTCGCACTGTGATGATTACCGGAGATCACGGTACAACTGCAGAAGCCATAGCACAGCAGCTGGGCATTCTTCAGCGCGGATCCCATGTGTTGACAGGACAGGAATTGTCTGTGATGGATGATGCAGCGCTGGACAAAGCCGTTGATACCGTCTCTGTGTATGCACGGGTTTCGCCGGAGCACAAGCTGCGGATCGTCAAGTCACTGCAAAGACGCGGACATGTCGTAGCCATGACCGGAGATGGCGTCAATGATGCTCCGGCGATAAAGGCGTCGGACATCGGTATTGCGATGGGCATTACGGGGACGGACGTAACCAAAGAAGCGGCTGCGCTTGTACTGAGTGATGATAATTTCTCAACGATTGTAGCCGCAATTGAGGAAGGACGGAATATTTACGAGAATATCCGTAAATTTATCCGTTATCTACTCGCCTCCAATGTTGGTGAGATTTTGACGATGTTCTTTGCCATGATGGCCGGGCTGCCATTACCTTTGTTACCGATTCAGATTTTATGGGTGAATCTGGTGACTGATGGCCTACCAGCGATGGCTCTGGGGGTGGACCAGCCAGAAAAGGATCTCATGGAGCACAAACCTCGTGGCGCAAAGGAAAATATTTTTGCTCGTCGACTGGGCTGGAAAATCATTAGTCGTGGCTTGTTGATTGGTTTATGTACGCTAGCGGCCTTCTGGCTGACATTACGTATTGCACCGGATGACGCAGGACAATTGATCAAAGCACAGTCCGTTGCCTTTGCTACGCTAGTCCTGGCACAGTTAATTCATGTATTTGATTGCCGTAGTTCCCGTTCTATTTTCCATCGTAATCCGTTTCAAAATAGTTATCTCGTGCTTGCCGTGCTCTCTTCCGTAGTGTTAATGCTAGTGGTTATGTACGTGCCTATGCTGCAACCTATTTTCAAAACGGTACCGCTCGGTTTGCGTGAGTGGGCGCTATCCATTGTGGCAGCCGGGATTCCCACGTTTCTGATGGGAGCGGGAAGTGTATGGGGCGGTCGACGCAACCGTCGTCGCGGCGGAAATACACACTTTTCAGCGGGACGTACGAAGTTTTCAGCCTAGAAATCGGGTCATGTATACCGCATCGCTTTCCCACTATTGCCCTGTATGATATCATGGGATCAAAGCTTCAGAGGAACATGATATCAGCAGCAACGGCGGAGGTAAGCTATGGAATTCACAAAAATGAACGGTCTAGGTAATGATTTTATCGTTTGGTTTGGGCATCAGGATTTGCCGTCTGACGCCTCGGAATTAGCTGTTCGGCTATGTGATCGACATTTTGGTATTGGTGCCGATGGGTTGGTATATATATTGCCGTCAGAAAAAGCGGATTTCTGCATGCGTATCATTAACTCGGACGGCTCGGAGGCCGAGCAATGCGGTAATGCTATCCGGTGTGCTGCTAAATACGTATATGACCGTAAGCATATCAATCGTGAACAGATCACGATCGAGACACTGGGTGCAGGGGTACAGCAGGTCGAACTAACTGTAGAGAACGGACTTGTTCGTATGGTGAAGGTGGATATGGGAGAGCCGATTCTTGAGGGTTTGAAGATTCCAACTACACTGGATCTGTCCAGCGTAATTAATGAGCCCGTTGAAGCTGGCGGGAGTGGTTTTCGCTTTACGGCTGTATCTATGGGGAATCCGCACTGTGTCATTTATGTGGAGGATGCGCCAAGCTTTGATCTGGAAGCCTGGGGGCCGAAGCTGGAATGCCATCCGCTGTTCCCTAAAAAAACAAATGTTGAGTTCGCCACGGTACGTAGCCGGAAGCATATAGATATGAGAGTATGGGAGAGGGGAGCCGGACCAACGCTAGCTTGTGGAACCGGAGCCTGTGCTACACTTGTTGCTTCTGTACTAAACGGGTACAGCGACCGCCACGCCATTGTAAGCCTGAAGGGCGGCGATCTGGATATCGAATGGAGCGAGGACGATAATCACATATATATGACGGGTTCGGCTGAGATCGTGTACGAAGGTCGTCTGTTCTAAATCATGTGAACTTTAAAAATAGCGTGCAAGTGGTCTATAAAGCGTATAGAAGTGAGTGAAAAGAAGACCTTAGTAGGTCTTCTTTTTTTGGACTTACATGCCACTGTATACAAGGAATACGATGAACAAAGCAACATTCTGTCTTTTTTTGGCGCCTGAACGATGTATAATATAGAAAATGAGAAAACAATAAGGAGGCCGTTCATAGTGCGGAAATTTCGTTGGATTTCAGCAGTTGCAGTCCTCATATTTGTAGCCACCGCGCTTCCGGTTCAGGCAGCGACCATTCCTGCTGGCGCGGAAACGACGGACAAGCAGGTTGGCTCGCTAACTCCGACAGTGGTAAGCCGTTTAGAAAAAGCGGTGCAAGAACTCATCGGTTCAAAGACAGCATTTCAATTTGACGATGTGACAGATATGGGGAAAACTTGGATTGTAGAGGGCGAACTGGAAGATGGAACTGCGACGTTGCAGACAGAATATAATAAAGAAAAAAACAGAGTGGATTCTACAACCATACGATATAAAATAAGTAGCTTGGGAAAGGCGATGAATGCGCCACTCAAGACGAAAGTGCTAAACAGCGCCAAAGCGTTTGACAGCAAGCGTCCTTTGCAATTTGAAGCATTCTGGCGGGTCAAATCCCCTTATCAGTCCAACAAGCCTTCAAATTACTGGGTATTTTGGGGCGCAGGAGAACAAGCTTCCTCCTTGTATGTAGATGTGGATCGAGGTAACGCTATTACCATCAACGCGGACTACGCGCTGAAGCAGGTGGACCCTCTGTTACTGAACCGTGCAATGAACACATTTAAGCGTGTGAGTGGACAGCGAATCAAGGTACAGCACGCTTCACGGTACAAGGACGAGACGAAGGGACTTTCATATTGGTCGTTCGAGGATGCAAACGAGGCGAGTGAGGTCAAAATTAGCGCGGTAACCGGTAAAGTGCTGGCCGTATCCACCTATGGGGTGGATTGGAATGATGACGCAGATTTCAAAAAAACATTTGCAAGCCCGAAATATACTGCCTCAGAAGCTTTGAAGCTAGTCAAGCCCAAGGCTCAGATGTTGTTTAATATCAATTTGTCCGGCTATAAAGTGAAAGTTCAAGGGAATCAATATACGTTCTCCAAGCAGCAAAAGGGAACGGATTCTATTGTGGCTAAAGTGAATAAAAAAGGGACTTTTTACGCTTACTCTCTCCATTCTTCCGATGGGAAAATGCCATGAAAATGTAGTAGGAAATAGAAAAGATAAATCAAGTTGCTTCACTCCTGAGATCATATTGTCGGGGAGTGGGGCGGCTTTTTTTGTTTTTGGCTTATGTTTGTAGTCTCTTTATGTTACATTAGTATGAAAATAAAGAGCGGGGTGGAGCAGAGGACATGAAACCGGATTTGCGTACTGTGCTGAATCGTGAAATTATTGTCGGAGACGGCGCAATGGGGACTTTTTTATATCAGCTAGGATTTCCAGTAAATACGTCTTTCGAAGAACTGAACATCACTTCGCCTGACGTTATATCAGACGTGCATGGTCAATATTTAAGTGCAGGAGCTCGATTGCTGGAGACTAATACATTTTCTGCAAATGATTATAAGTTAGCCCGGTTTGGACTGGAATCTAAGGTAGAAGAGATCAATCGTGCCGGTGTGAGAATTGCCAGAGCTGCGGCCGGACCTGAACATTATGTGGTAGGTGCGGTGGGTTCCATATGTGGGGGCAAACGGCTTAACATATCCAAGCTGGAGCTGGCAAGAAACTATGAGCAGCAAATTGATGCCCTTCTCTCCGAAGGAGTCGACGGCATTCTGTGCGAAACGTTTTATTCACTGGATGAAATACGCATTGCGCTTCACAGTGTACGTAAATACAGTGACATTCCGGTAATTTGTCAGTTTGCAGTTGATCAGGTTGGTCGTACCCAGGATGGTTTTTTAGTTGCGGAAGCTTTTTCGGTGCTGCGTAATGAGGGGGCAGACATCCTTGGATTTAACTGTCACTCGGGTCCGCAGGGAATTATGAGTGTAATGGAGCAGCTGGATGGCCCTTTGTCTGTACCGCTGTCCGTATATCCGAATGCGGGACTAGCAGATTATGTGGACGGTCACTATGTATACGGTGCATCACCTGAGTATTTTGGAGAATGTGCCAAGTCCTTTGTAGACCTGGGGACGAGGCTGCTCGGTGGTTGCTGCGGAACTACACCGGACCATATTGCAGCTATCTCAAAAGCTTTGAACCGTTTGCAACCGCCTCCGCTGGCTTCAAAAGAAGCTTTGTCGAAAGAGTCATTTCAAGTGGCGGAGCAGATTGCAGATGAAGGGGAACGAGGAAATGGCAGACATACCAGCGAGCCTAATATTGTGGATCTGGTTAAGGAACGACATACGGTCATTGTAGAACTGGATCCTCCGCGCGATCTGGACATTACGAGGTTTATGCAAGGTGCTCATGCGTTGAAGAAAGCCGGGGCCGATGCACTTACACTGGCTGACAACTCGCTTGCAGTTACTCGTATGAGCAACATGGCACTTGGACATTTGGTCAGTATTGAAACAGGCTTGCGCCCATTAATTCATATAGCATGTCGTGATCGCAATCTGATTGGTACTCAATCCCACATGATGGGTTTTGACGCGCTCGGTATTGACCATGTACTGGCGGTTACTGGAGATCCGGCGCGGTTCGGTGATTTGCCAGGCGCCAGTTCGGTGTATGATATGACCTCTTTTGAAATCATACGCATGATCAAGCAATTAAATGATGGTGTTGCATTTTCCGGTAAGCCACTGAAGCAGAAGGCTAATTTTGTGGTAGGCGCCGCATTTAATCCTAACGTCAAGCATTTGGGTAAAGCCGTGCAGCGATTAGAGAAGAAAATTGCCTCTGGAGCTGATTATGTTATGACTCAGCCCGTTTACGACCACGAGCTTATTGCAGCCATCGCGGAAGCGACACGACATTTGGAAGTACCGATTTTTATCGGTATTATGCCGCTGGCTAGTGGGCGCAATGCAGAATACTTGCACAATGAAGTGCCAGGCATTCAGTTATCCGATGAGGTACGTGCACGTATGTCTGGTCTTGAGGGTCCGGAAGGACGAGCAATGGGCGTGTCTATTGCCAAGGAGTTACTCGATACGGCAATGGAACATTTTAATGGTATCTATTTTATGACTCCATTTATGTTCTATGAAATGACAGCTGAATTGACTTCTTACGTATGGCAAAAATCAGGCCGCGTACAGGCCCCCTTGTTTCGACTATAATAATCAATTACAATAGTATAATGGATGTGATGCCGATGTCATTGAGTATGACCGGATACGGTCAAGCCATCCTTCATTATGAGGGCTATAAAGTGCGCTTGGAATTGAAATCGGTGAATCACCGCTATTGCGAAGTGATGATGAGAATTCCGCGCGAATGGACTCGATACGAAGATGGCTTGAGAAGAACGGTTCAACAGCAGATTAAACGCGGTCGTATCGATGTCTTCATCCACAGAGAACGTGATGAAGAACAGATGCCCGCCGCGCGGGTGAATGACACTGTGGTGCAGGCTTACCTGCATGCAGCGGAGCAGCTGGCGGATCGTTATGGAGTGAAAGGAACGTTAGGGATAAGCGATATTCTTGCTTTGCCTGACGTTCTGGGTGAGCCTGGAGAGGCTTGCCATGGAGACGAAGAGGACTGGGAAGAGCAACTGCAGCGAGCTTTGAATGAAGCTTTGCAAGGTTTACTGGAGATGAGAAGGCGAGAAGGCGGGCATTTGGCGCAAGATGTGGAATCCCGTATTTTACGTCTGGAATCCCTGCATCATGAAATGACGGTGCTGGCTCCTCATGTTGTGAGCGACTACCGTAACAGGCTGAAACACAGGCTTAAAGAGCTTCAGGACGGTTCATTTACGCTTGATGAACATAAGTTCGGAATGGAGATTGCGTTATTCGCGGATCGCAGCAATATTGATGAGGAACTTACCCGGCTTCAAAGTCACTTTGGGCAGTGCAAGGGGTTGCTGCTGTCGGACGAGCCGGCCGGTCGCAAATTAGATTTTTTAATCCAGGAAATGAACAGGGAAGTCAACACGATCGGCTCCAAGGCTAATCATCTCACATTGGTTAATTTGGTCGTTGAGATGAAAGCAGAGCTCGAGAAAATTCGTGAGCAGGCTGCAAATATTGAGTAGCTACCTGGTAGCGGCACGGCTGCAAGAGTCACATGTATAGGGGGAAAGACCTGAATATGGCAATCAAATTGATCAATATTGGTTTCGGCAATATCGTGTCGGCCAACCGAATTATCTCCATCGTCAGTCCGGAGTCTGCTCCGATCAAGCGGATTATACAGGAAGCCAGGGACCGTCATATGCTAATTGATGCTACCTATGGCCGCCGGACGCGGGCTGTTATTATTACAGACAGTGATCATGTAATCCTGTCTGCGGTGCAGCCGGAGACGGTCGCTCATCGCCTATCCACTAAAGATGATGACAATGACGAATAAAAATGGAGTGTACTATGGCTAAGGGATTATTATTTGTAATATCCGGACCTTCGGGTGTCGGTAAAGGGACGGTAGGCAACGCATTGCGTGACAAGCTACCAGAGATAACATACTCCGTTTCTGCTACAACTCGAACACCTCGTTCAGGCGAACAGGATGGAGTGACCTATTTTTTTAAAACGCGTGAAGAATTTTTGGGTATGATTGAACGAGATGAAATGCTGGAGTATGCTGAGTATGTAGGGAACTATTATGGTACTCCACGTGATTTTGTAGATCAGACGCTTGCGCAGGGAAAAGATATTTTTCTGGAGATTGAAGTTCAGGGAGCGCTAAAGGTTAAAGAAAAATTTCCAGAAGGCATATTCATTTTTCTGCTTCCGCCTTCGCTAGACGAATTAAAGGATAGAATCCGGGGACGGGGCACAGAAACTCAAGCGACCATAGACCACCGTATGTCGGTAGCTGTGGATGAAATGAATCTGTTGCGTCACTATGATTATGCGGTCGTCAATGATGAGATTGATTTCGCTTGTAAACGAATAGAATCCATTATTATCGCCGAACATTGTAAGGTTCATCCTTAAACGAGGGCTTTACATATGCCAAGCGTACCTAAAGAGAAATAATACTGTATAAGCTGAGCTTGAAGGTGTACACTGGAGTTCAGCTTATACAGTCCCAAAACTACATGAAGAGGTGTCTATTCGTGCTGTATCCTTCCATTGATGAAATGATGAAAAAGGCAGATAGTAAGTATTCGTTGGTTGTAGCGGCTTCACGCCGTGCCAGACAGTTGCGCGAGGGTGAAAAGACGACTCTTAAGAATCCTAAATCCCACAAACAGGTTGGAGTGGCGTTGGAAGAGATTTACGCGGATCATCTGCGTCTTGAAAGCGGCGAAGACGAGTAAGAATTATACACAACTATTATAACCGGGCGCAATGCCAATTCCTTTGACAACCGCAAGGTTGTTATTTTTTTAGGTCAGGGGGAGTTAACGATGTTGAAGGGGAAAGTTATTATTCTTGGTATAACTGGCGGAATTGCTGCTTACAAAGGGGCTGCGCTGTGCAGTAGGTTGACGCAAAAGGGAGCCGATGTTCATGTGATTATGACGGCCTCTGCCAAGGAGTTTATTACCGAACTTACGTTGCAGTCGCTCTCTCGTAATCCGGTGTACAGTGACACATTTGATGAAAGAGAGCCGTCAGTCGTATCCCATATTCATCTGGCGGATGCGGCTGATTTGGTGCTTGTTGCTCCTGCAACTGCGAATATTATCGGGAAAATGGCGCATGGTCTTGCTGATGATATGCTGTCTACAACGCTGCTGGCTACAACAGCGCCTATTATGGTGGCCCCTGCGATGAACGTACATATGTACACTCATCCGGCAGTCATGCAAAATATGGAGACGCTTGTATCACGTGGCGTGAAGATGATTGAGCCTGGTGAAGGATTACTGGCTTGCGGTTACGTTGGCAAAGGACGTTTGGAAGAGCCGGACACAATTGTGCAAACCATAGAGCACTTTTTTGATCAGCAAGCTCAGGAACAAAAAACCAACATCAAGTCTGAACCACGATGGTTTGGTGGCGAATCTATGGAGGCTCAAGTGCCTGAGTCACTTGTGAATGAGAATGAATCGGTGTTATCAGGCAAAAAAGTCATTGTAACGGCTGGGGGCACGATCGAGCGAATTGATCCAGTGCGTTATATTACAAATGATTCATCTGGCAAAATGGGCTTTGCTATTGCAAAAGTGGCTCAGGAGATGGGGGCAGAGGTGCACTTGATTGCTGCCAATACCAGCGCGGAACCGCCTGCTGGTATTATGCTTGAAAGAGTCCAGTCAGCTGAAGACATGTACGCCGCTGTATTAAAACAATGGGAAACAAGCGATATGGTCGTTATGGCTGCTGCAGTTGCAGATTATCGACCACGTGAGATAGCACAGACCAAGATCAAGAAAAAAGATAGTGTATTTACGCTAGAGCTAGTGAAGAACGTCGATATTCTAGAATCACTCGGACGGAGTAAGAAACATCAATTTTTAATTGGCTTTGCAGCTGAAACCGAACATTTGGAGACGTATGCGATAGATAAATTAGAACGTAAAAATTGTGATTTGATCGCGGCAAACGATGTAACTGTGAATGGTGCTGGTTTTGGCGTCGATACGAATGCTGTTCAAATTTATGACCGAAGCGGGATGATAGAGCGTATTCCTGTACAGTCAAAGGAAGAGGTTGCGCGTAAGTTGCTTACTATAGCCGCGGGACGCATGGGTGGGGTGCTGCATTAATGGAGACGGGCAATTTAGTTGCCAAGGTCATTGTCGATGTACCTGCCAAGGATACGGACCGTACCTTTGATTATCTGATACCGGACTCGATGAGACCTTGGATTGAGCCGGGTAGCCGGGTAGCTGTGCCATTTGGCAAACGGACGGTGCAGGCTTTTGTCATCTCGGTAGTCCCAGCTGATGATCCACCGAAATACAGGATGAGAGCAATCCAGGAGTTGCTGGATTTGGTACCACCCTTATCTGTCGACCTAGTCGAACTGGGCAAATGGATGAGCGAACGTTATGCTTGTAATCAAATTATGGCACTGCAAGTGATGATTCCTACCGCGCTCAAGGGCAAAGCAGAACGTTATATCTCAATTGCGGAACAGCATGAGTTAACGCATCCACAGCGTACTATACAACCGAATCAGGGCGATGAACTCGAATGGGCACTTCTGACTGACGATGGTATGAGTGATCCGACGGAGCGTCGGATTGTTAGCTTCATTCAGGAGAAGGAGCAAGTCCCATTGCAGCAACTCAGTCGACGTTTCCCTGAGGAAGCAGAGGTTATTAAATCACTGTTACGCCGGGGTGTGCTTCAGGAAAGTCAAGTTATTAAAGACAAACTTGGCAAAAAGACCATGAAATCCGTTGATCTGGCTATCGGCATAGACGAGGCATCAACGGCGCTGGAGCAATTTTCTGCGAAAGCGCAGCGTCAGCGGGAGGTACTTGCTTTTTTGCTGGAACGTAGCGAGTTTCTGCCTCTGTCGCTGAAGGAAGTCATGACCTCACTGAGTGTGTCTGCTGCAACGGTTAAGGCGCTGGAAGATAAGGGCTATGTGTTGCTAGAAGATGTCGAAGTGTTCCGCGACCCGTACCGGGGCAGACACTTCAAGCCTACAGAGCCACTCCCCCTCACAGCAGAGCAGCAGTCGGTATATGAACGGATTATTCGCCAGCTGGACACGCGTGAGCAGGGAGCTTATTTGTTGCATGGAGTCACAGGGAGCGGTAAGACGGAAATCTATCTGCAGACGATTCAGCGTTGTATCGAGCAGAATCGGCAGGCCATTGTGCTGGTACCTGAAATATCGTTAACCCCACAAATGGTTGAGCGTTTTAAAGGCCGGTTTGGCGATCAGGTAGCAGTGATGCACAGTAGATTGTCCGGGGGGGAACGGTACGATGAGTGGCGCAAAATACGCGAAGGCCGTGTGAAAGTGGCGATTGGTGCTCGCTCGGCAGTATTTGCGCCTTTTCGTGAGTTAGGTCTTATTATTATGGATGAGGAGCACGAAACGTCCTATAAGCAGGAAGAGACACCTAAATACCATGCGCGTGATGTTGCCATTCGCAGAGCCCATCAGCATGGGGCTGTCGTTATTCTCGGCTCGGCTACACCGTCGCTGGAAAGCTACTATGCGGCTCGCTCACAAAGCAACGACGAGTTTGCTCCGTTGCTGCTTGAAATGCCAACTCGCGCATTGGGGAACACGTTACCCGAAGTACATATCATGGATATGCGTGAGGAACTGCGTGCTGGCAACCGCTCTATGTTCAGCCGTGCGTTGCATAATGGAATTGCAGAGCGGTTAGAGCGTAAGGAGCAGACGGTACTCCTGTTGAATCGGCGTGGGCACTCCACGTTCGTCATGTGCCGTAGCTGTGGCTATGTCGCGGGTTGTCCACATTGTGATATTTCGCTTACGTATCATCAGCGGTCGAACAATTTACGTTGCCATTACTGTGGTTATTCCGAGCCCGTGCCTCAGACTTGCCCTGAGTGCGGTAGTGAGCATATTCGCTATTTCGGTACAGGTACCCAGCGAGTGGAAGAAGAGCTGGCGAAGCTATTTCCCGGTATACGTGTTGTTCGAATGGATGTTGATACAACGACAGAAAAAAATGCCCACGAAAAGCTTCTCAAGCAATTTCGTGATAAAAAAGCGGACGTGCTGCTCGGTACTCAAATGGTTGCCAAAGGCCTGGACTTTCCCGATGTGACACTGGTTGGTGTCATTACTGCGGATTCGGCTCTCAATTTACCGGATTTTCGGGCTGCGGAAAAGACATTTCAGCTGTTAACACAAGTAGCTGGACGGGCTGGGAGACATCAATTGCCGGGGGAAGTATTCGTACAATCCTATACTCCAGAGCATTATTCGGTGATTCACGCAAGTCGCCATGATTATGCTTCTTTTGTGAGGGAAGAATTGAAACACCGCCGCAATTTGCACTATCCACCATATTGTCGTCTTATTTTGGTGACCTTTTCTCATGAACAACTCCCGGTGCTAGTCCGACTGGCTGAGAATTATTCAGCAACACTACAGGGACGGGCCAGACAACGGGGCTGGTTCGGGAATATGGATCGTCTTACATCGGATGTACTCGACATTTTGGGGCCAGTGGCTTCACCCATTTCGAGAATCAAGAATAGATACCGATTTCAATGTATGATAAAATGGCGTGGAAATATCGACGCGATTAGTTTGGCTCAGCAAGTAGCTGATGAAATGGCCGAATCCGCACAGGCACAAAAGTTGCTGATTAGTCTGGATGTTGATCCGCAAATGCTCATGTAGAGCGTTGCCACAAAAGTTATTAGCACAATTAATGCGGACAAGCCGTCCGTACATAGGATAATGTAGCAGTCGCGTTTGTGATGAATACAGTTAAGCCTAAATGAAGCATAAAGAGGAAGGTGTTCTGTTGTCATGTCAATTAGAATTATAGTGTTGGAGCCGGATGACGTATTGCACAAAGTAGCAAAGGAAGTCACTAAAATTACGCCTAACGTGCAAAAGCTGCTTGACGATATGGCAGATACGATGTATGAAGCGGAGGGAGTAGGTCTTGCTGCTCCGCAAGTAGGTATTTTGAAGCGTCTCATCGTTGTAGATGCTGGAGATGAGCATGGATTGATTAAAATGATCAATCCAGAGATCGTGGCCGAAGAAGGGGAGGAATTGGGTCCTGAAGGTTGCCTGAGTATACCTGGGTTGAACGGGGATGTGCGTCGTGCCGAGAAGGTTACAGTCAAGGGACTGGACCGCGAGGGTAAGGCTATTACCGTTACAGCGACAGGGTTGCTCTCTCGTGCTTTTCAGCATGAAATTGACCATTTAAATGGAATTTTATTCACGGATATTGCAGAAAAAGTATATGAGGTTGCGCTGGAACAGCCAGGACCAAACCGTCAGATAGGAGAGTGAGGTTCGATGAGTCAAGACATTCGTATTATCTTTATGGGTACGCCTGAGTTTGCAGTGCCATCGCTGAACATGTTACTGGACAACGGTTATAACGTGGTCGGTGTGATTACACAGCCCGATAAGCCACAGGGACGAAAAAAAATATTGACGCCTACACCAGTCAAGGAAGCGGCAGAAAAACGCGGATTACCTGTACTGCAACCGACCCGCCTGCGCCAGCCAGAAGCGGTGGCTCAGGTGGCAGAGCTGCGTCCTGATCTGATTGTAACCGCAGCCTATGGGCAAATTTTGCCTAAGTCCGTACTAGACCTGCCTCGGTTCGGCTGTCTGAATGTACATGGTTCGTTACTTCCCCGTTATCGGGGAGGTGCACCGATCCAGCGTGCGATTATTAACGGTGAGACCGTGACGGGTGTGACGCTGATGTATATGGCGGAAGGACTGGATACTGGCGATATGATATCGCGAGTTGAGATTGCTATAGAGCCGGAGGATACCTCCGGTACGATTTTTGAGAAGTTAAGCGTAGCTGGAGCAAAGCTTTTGCAGGACGAGCTGCCTAAGTTGCTGGCAGGCCAATCAGACCGTACGCCGCAAAATGAGGACGAGGCTACCTATGCCCCTAACCTGAACCGCGACGATGAGCGTATTTCGTGGAATGACAATGCACAGCAGATATACAACCGGATTCGCGGCCTTGTTCCTTTTTCCGGCGCGTTTACGCTTTGGGAGGGAAATGTTTTTAAAATATGGGCTGCTGAGCTGCCTTTCATAAATAATGAAGTGAGTGGCTCAAATGCTCCAGCACCCGGGACGGTTCTTCAATTGACCGCTCGTGGCATTGAGGTGCAGACAGGCGAAGGCACTCTCTGGCTGACCCAGGTTCAACCAGCTGGCAAAAAGGTTATGGATGCCGGAACCTTTGCACGCGGCGGACAGATGAAGCCAGGCATGGTGCTCGGATGAGCGGGAGTCACTCCCGCCAGGGAGGCCAAGGCAAGGGAGTGGGTGCGAGAACCGGCAAGACTCGCAATCAGACGGCGCGGGAAGTTGCACTTGATGTGTTGATTGGTGTGGAGCAAGAGGGTGCGTATAGCAATCTTGAGCTAAATCGTCGGCTTCAGCAGGCAGGTTTATCTGCAAGTGACGCTGGTTTGGCGACAGAACTTGTATACGGTACAGTCGCACGCCGAAATACACTAGATTATTTTTTGAATAAATTTGTTCAAAAAGGAACGGCCAAGCTTCAGGCTTGGGTACGTTCGTTGCTGCGGATGAGTGTGTACCAGGTGGTGTATTTGGATCGAGTTCCGGATCATGCAGTCGTTAGTGAAGCGGTGACCATTGCCAAGCGGCGTGGGCATCAGGGGATTTCCGGTATGGTCAACGGCGTGCTCCGCAGCATGCTGCGTGAGCCGGACAAGCTGCGTATTCCTGACGATTTGTCACCGGAGGAACGGATTTCTTTAGAACATTCCCATCCACAGTGGCTGGTTAAGCGCTGGATTAAGCAATACGGTGCAGATACTGCTGAGGCTATCTGTCAGGCTAATAATGAGCCCCCTGCGGTCAGCGTACGGGTGAATACGACAATGACCAGCCGTGATCAGCTGCTGGACGAGATGAACTCAAAAGGGCTTGATGCCGTTCCTTCGGCAGTTAGTCCCTATGGGATTGTTGTTCGTAGCGGTGGAAATATGGCGCTTACCTCGTGGTATACGGACGGTTTGCTGTCCGTACAGGATGAAAGCTCCATGCTCGTTGCCGAAGCAGTCGCTCCTGAGCCTGGCATGCTGGTACTGGATTGCTGTGCCGCTCCAGGTGGCAAAACAGCTCATATGGCTGAGCTGATGAAGGATCACGGACGGATAGTTGCGAATGATCTGCATGCCCATAAGCATCAATTAATTCGTGAACAGGCTAATCGACTTGGCCTGGATGCCGTGGAAACAGTCACTGGTGATGCGCTAGAACTAAAGGAACGATATGCTCCAGCTTCTTTTGACCGTATTTTGCTGGATGCGCCATGCTCTGGCTTTGGAGTGATTCGTCGTAAACCGGACCTGCGTTGGAGCAAAACTGCGCAGGATGTTCGCGACATTACACAGCTTCAGCATGAGCTGCTGGATAGTGTGGCGGGACTGTTGAAGCCAGGTGGTATTTTGGTATACAGCACATGCACGATTGAACCGGACGAAAATGAAGGACAATTGACTCAATTTTTAAGCGAACATCCAGAGTATGAATTGGGAGAGGGTCATTCCTTCCCGGACGTGAGCCGCGAAAAGGATAGTATACAGGGAGGCTCGGTACAGCTGTTACCGCAGCATTTCCACAGCGACGGATTTTATATCGCGCGCCTGCGTCGGGTGAAATAGCGCGGAAGAGAATTCCAGGCAGCTTTCCACCAGTATTTCCACATTCCGCCGGAACATTTCCGGCGGTTTTTTGCATGAAGACGAAAAATTTTTACCCCCTCAGGGATTTGTGCTAAAATAGGAAGACTGAAAAATACTATCTGCGATCAAACAGAACTTAATGAAGAAGGAACGGGTGCAAACATTGATGAAACCTTTTATATATGATTTAACTCTGGAGGAGCTTCAGGACTGGGCCAAGAACAATGGCGAGCCTGCTTTTCGTGGAGGACAAATTTTTGACTGGCTGTATGTGAAGCGGGTCAATGATTTCAGCGAGATGACGAATTTGTCCAAGGCGCTGAGAGAGAAGCTTGAGGAGCAATTTAGTTTTGTGACGCTTAGTGAAATTACAAAGTTGGAATCGAAGGACGGTACAGTAAAATTCCTGTTCGGTTTGCACGATGATCATGCCATTGAAACGGTCATTATGAGACACAATTACGGAAACAGCATTTGTGTAACGACTCAAGTGGGTTGCCGGATTGGTTGTACTTTCTGCGCTTCGACGCTTGGAGGCCTCAAACGGAACCTGACGGCTGGTGAAATTACTGCACAGGTGGTGCAGGCTCAGAAAATTTTGGATAAAACCAATGAACGAGTGAGCAGCATCGTGATTATGGGCTCGGGCGAGCCTTTTGAAAACTATGAAGCGACCATGACGTTTTTACGTACAATGGTTCATGAAAAAGGTCTGAACATTGGTCAACGTCATATCACAGTGTCGACCAGCGGTATTGTACCGAATATTTATAAATTTGCCGACGAGGATACCCAGATTAATCTGGCAATATCCATTCATGCGCCTAATGATGCGCTTCGTTCGAAGCTGATGCCTGTAAATCGGCGTTATCCCTTTAAGGATGTTATGGATTCTCTACGTTACTATCTTGCTAAGACGGGGCGGAGAATTTCGTTTGAATATGCCCTGATTGGTGGGGTAAACGATCAGGCAGAACATGCTGAAGAGCTAGCGGATGTGTTAAAGGACATGCTTTGTCACGTCAATTTGATTCCAGTCAATCATGTGCCTGAGCGCAAGTATGTACGCACATCACGCAGCGATATTTTTAATTTCCAACGTATTCTTGCCGAAAAAGGCGTCAATGTGACGATCCGGCGTGAACAGGGTCACGATATTGCCGCTGCTTGCGGCCAGTTGCGTGCAAAGCATATGGAGTTGGGGTGAAACCATTTGATCAAAACAGTTCATGTCAGCCATGTCGGACGTGTACGTTCGGTGAATGAGGATTCTGCCTGGATCAGGCACTTGGAGCAAGGCTATATTCTTGGGATTGTTGCCGATGGTATGGGGGGGCATTTGGCCGGTGATACGGCCAGCCGCCTTGCGGTAGAGACACTTGCCGCTGATTTGGCGACGCTGGAGAGCGGATTATCCGCACATTCTTTGACGGCGGCGCTCAGCGACGCTATTTTGCATGCCAATGAAGTCATCTTCCAGACGGCTGCACGCGATGAAAAGTATCATAATATGGGAACGACAGTTGTTGCGGTTTTATTAAACGACGCATCCGGAATTATCGGACATATCGGTGACAGTCGTGCTTATGTCATTTCTAAAGGAGCGGTACGTCAGCTTACAGAAGACCATACTTTGGTTAATGAGCTGTTCAAAAACGGTCAGATCAGTAAGGAAGAACGGGAGAACCATCCTCGTCGCAATGTACTGACACGGGCGCTGGGCACTGATTCCGAGGTGAAAGTGGATATTGACTCCATTGCGCTGGAAAAAGGCGATGTACTGTTACTGTGTAGTGACGGATTAAGCAATCTGGTAACGGAAGAACAAATCAGCAAAGTAGTAGGTGCCGCAGAGAATCCTTTGGAGGAGCGCGCGGATCGTCTGCTACATCTGGCGTTGCTTGCCGGAGGAGACGATAACATTACTGTAGCCTTGTTTGAATTGCCCGACGACACGGTTTCATTGAGTGAAAAGGGGTGTGACGCATGATCGGGCACCTGCTAGGGGGAAGATACGAAATTATTGAGCGTATCGGTGGCGGCGGTATGGCGCTGGTGTATAAGGCTCAAGACATTTTGCTGAATCGCAATGTCGCAGTTAAAGTGTTGCGCCAGCAATTTGTTCATGATGAGGAATTTATTCGCCGGTTTCGGCGTGAGGCGCAGTCTGCGGCCTCGCTTTCGCATTCGAATGTGGTCAGTATTTATGATGTCGGTCAAGAGGATGAAATCCATTATATTGTAATGGAGTGCATCGAAGGTAAAAATTTGAATGAGATTATTAAAGAACGTGCGCCATTGCAAGTGGATGAAGCAGTACGGATTGCTTCCCAGATTTGTGATGCGCTGGAGCATGCCCATCAAAATCAGATCATTCACCGAGACATTAAGCCTCATAATATATTAATTGGACGTAATGGACGGGTTAAGGTAACTGATTTTGGGATTGCTAGAGCTGTTACGTCAACGACCATTACCCAGACGGGTTCTGTTGTGGGTTCTGTTCATTATTTTTCACCTGAGCATGCAAAGGGTGTCGTCACCGGCGAAAAATCGGACTTATATTCTTTAGGTATTGTCTTATATCAAATGCTGACGGCACAGCTCCCTTTCCTGGGAGAAAGTCCAATTAGTGTAGCGCTCAAGCATTTGCAAGAGGAATTTGAGGAACCGCGTAAAATTAATCCGTTGATTCCGCAAAGTGTGGAAAATGTCATTCTAAAATCCATGCGCAAAAATCCAGAAGAGCGTTATCAATCGGCAGACGAAATGCTAAAAGATCTGGAAACCTGTTTGCTGCCGGGACGGCGTAATGAATCCAAGCTGGAGTTTACACATTTGGATGATGAGGATCAAACACGGGTTATTCCGGCTATTAAGCCTCAACAATTAGGGATGTCTTCTAGTGGCGATGATGTACCTGCCCAACCGCGTGAGTCTGAACAGCTTTCGAGCAAGCAATCGTCCAAAAAAAGTAGAAAAAAAGCGATCTTGTGGGTAACACTAGTATTGGTGCTACTTCTGTGCATGGGCGGAGTGGTGTACTATGTGCAAAGTGTACTCGTCGTGCCTGAGGTAAAAGTACCGAGCGTATTGACACAAACAGAAGACCAAGCGAAGGTTAATCTCAGTAAAGCGGGATTACTCATTGAGGAGCCAATCCAGCATGAGTACAAAGAAGGAATCGCGCCTGGAGTTGTATTTTATCAAAGCTATCCTGCAGATTCTTTAGTCAAGGAAGGAACCAAGATTAGTCTGAAAGTCGGGATTGCCAAGCCGCTCACCCCGATGCCTGATGTCAAAGGCCAAAGCTACGAGAATGCTGTTAAGCTGCTGACCGCCCAGCAAATTAAGGAAACGCAGATTCAGCAAAATGAGCAGTTTAGTGATCAGGCCGCAGGGACTGTCCTTAGTCAGACACCCGCTGCAAATGAGCCATTTGATAAGGATTCAGTCCAGGTTGTGCTCACAGTCAGCAAGGGCGCTGACACTGTGAAAATGCCAAGTCTCGTAGGGAAGACGCAGAATCAAGCGGAAAATGAGGTCAAAAAGGCAGGGCTGAAGGTTGGCTCGATTAAAGAAGAATTTAGCTATGAGCAGGAAAAAGGAAGAGTAACCAAACAGTGGCCGTCAGAGGCAGGCAGTGAGTTGCCACCAAATACGGAAATTACGTTTTATGTAAGCACTGGTTATCCACCAGAAGCGATTACGCTGCCATTTAATGTGCCAGTTGCGCCGAAGGAAGAGGGTAAAAACAGCAAAATTCGTATCACTTATACGGATGCACGTGGAGAAAATCAGGAATGGGGAAGCCGTACAATTAATACGACACAGGTGTTCACTATCAACCTGTTAATGGCTCCGAACAAAGACAGTGTCGTCTCAGTATTTAGAGATGGTGACTTTATTGATACGTATCCAGTCTCTTATATTGAGGCGAAAAATGGAACGGTGACGATGCCTCAAATTGCTCCGCCTGCCGGAACTTCACCAACGGATACACCTGATGGTACTTCCTCGCAGAATGGAAGTGGAAACGGCGAGGAAGGTGATAGCGGGGGTTCTTCTAATGATAGTGGTAATAGTGGGGGCGACTCGAACAATCAGGAGGGCACAGGAGGTAATGGTGACCCTTCCGCCTTTGTTCCTGGAACGAATTCCACGGGGGGTACGCGCAGTGAGTTGGCAGTTAGTCATAAAAACAACCCAGGCCACGCTTCCCACAAAAAGAAGGAAAAAGTGATTGAGGCTGTTCAGCATCAGTAAACTTGCAATAGGAAGATGCTCAACCTGTTATACGCAATGAAACTTGAACATTATGAAGGAGGACATCTTACACATGCCTGAAGGTCTGATCGTCAAGGCGCTTAGCGGATATTATTATGTCTCCAGCCTGGATCAGGATGGGCGTCCGGTATCTGGCGAAGCTACGGTACAATGCAGAGCACGCGGCATTTTTAAGAAAAAAGAGATTACGCCTCTTGTCGGTGATCGGGTCGTTTACGAACTGACTGAGAACGGGGAAGGTATGGTCGAGGAGATTAGAAAGCGTACGACAGAGCTAATTCGTCCTCCGGTAGCTAATACCACGCTTGCCGTGCTACTGTTTTCCTTGCGTGAGCCAGATTTAAACCTGCCTTTACTGGACAAATTTTTAGTCCATATTGAGCACGCCGGGCTGGATACGATTATCTGTCTGACTAAGCGCGATTTGTATGAAGGCAGCCCTTCAGAGGATGACACCGTGCTGACCGTTCAGGAAATGTACCGGAAGATCGGTTATGAGGTGCTGGTAACCAGTGCCCGTACCGGAGAAGGGACGGCTGAGCTTAAGAAGCTGTTGGCTGGTCAAATCAGCGTGTTTTCCGGGCAGTCAGGTGTAGGAAAGTCTTCCATGCTTAATGCTCTGGAGCCTGGGTTAACGCTGGAGACGAGCGCCATAAGCAATAAGCTGGGCCGAGGAAAACATACAACTCGTCATGTGGAGCTGATTCCTCTAGACAACGGAGGGTTTGTAGCAGATACACCAGGGTTTAGCCAGCTGGATTTTCTGGAGCTAGGTGTGGATGAGTTATCTCCCTGTTTTCGTGAATTCCAGCAGTATGCGGAAGGATGTAAATTTCGGGGGTGTACCCATATTCACGAGCCTAGCTGTAAAGTAAGAGAGGCCCTGGAAGAAGGCCATATTTCACAGGGCCGATATGATAGCTATTTGCAGTTCTATCAGGAATTAAAAGAAAAAAAGCGGAGGTACTGAGTATATGTTAAAAATAGCACCGTCGATTTTATCCGCTGATTTTGCTCGCTTGGGCAGTGAAGTTGCGGAAGCTGAGGCAGGAGGGGCAGACTGGATTCATGTGGATGTAATGGATGGACATTTTGTATCTAATATTACACTGGGCCCACCTATCGTTCAGGCTATTCGTCCGCATACGACTCTTCCTTTGGATGTTCATCTGATGATTGAGCATCCTGAACGCTATATTGGCGATTTCGTAAAAGCAGGAGCCAATATCATCACTGTTCATGCTGAGGCCTGTGTTCATTTGCATGGTGTCCTTCACTTGATCAAGCAGCAAGGCGCTCTGGCTGGAGTGGCTCTCAATCCGGGTACTTCACCATACGCGATCAAGGAAGTGCTGCCAAATGTGGATATGATTCTGGTGATGACGGTCAATCCTGGCTTTGGAGGTCAGTCCTTCATTCCAGAGACGTTAAATAAAATCAGACAAATCCGTGCTTGGCTGAACGAATTGGGTCGTCCAGACGTACATATCGAAGTAGACGGAGGTATTGCGGAGGAGACGGCACCAGCCGTATTTGAAGCGGGGGCTGACGTGTTAGTGGCTGGTAGTGCGGTATTCGGTAGAGCAGACCGCGCAGCGGCTATTGCTGCGATTCGGGACAGTGCAGCTCGTTTGTCCAAGTGAAGCTGACTGAAGCATTGTGGATGACTGTAGCGAGCATGGCGACGGGGTTGACCCTTAGCTGTTTCTCGCTAGTGAAGGCTCCTTGGAATGCTGTTCTTTCACTTTTGGCTGTTCTAATTGTACTGTTTTATTTTCGAAAAAATGAACGGCGTGGTTTACGAATAGGTTTTGTGGTGTGCAGCGTACTTTATTATATCCTGTTTATTTTCATACTCTCAGCATATCTCTATGTTCGCGGACTTGTCTGATGGTATAGCCTGGGATGGTTGCGCATAAATATGGTTACATGAGCGGGATTCTCATGTAGCCTTTTTTTGTGGGGCAACAACCCTTGACAGGTTGCATAAACTACAGAGAACGGATGCAGGAGGATGATGGGGAGGGTGAGGCATGAAGTTTTACACAATCAAGCTACCAAAATTTCTGGGTGGATTCGTTAAAGCCATTTTGAATACATTCCAGAAAAACTGAATTCAGCGTAATGTAAACACAGGATGTAGGATGAAAGCTGGAGGTACACAGTACACAGGGCACGCTTCCCGGGCACAACAGATAGGTAGCTCGGCAGTAAAAGATAGGAACGCACGGGAAGGTGCCTGACATTTTGTTCTCCTGAACCAGATGGATATTACTTTTCGAATAACCAAAAAAGCACCCGTTCAAAACGAGGTGCCTTTTGTTTATAACGATATTTTTTTACGACTACACGCGAGTCACTTTACCGGCTTTCAATGCACGAGTGCTGACATAAACGCGTTTCGGTTTACCGTTAACGAGAATGCGAACTTTTTGTACGTTGACGCCCCAAGTACGGCGATTACGGTTGTTAGCGTGAGATACGTGGTTACCGCTGCCAGGCTTTTTGCCTGTTACAGAACATTTACGAGACATGATTCCACCTCCTATTCTGAAAATAACCAAATTCCATACGGAACGGGTCTCTCTTCAGGCCGACTGGGTCAGCCGGACTTTGTAAGTCACTAACCTGAACAAAACAATACTTATATATAATATCATAGTCAAAAAAGCTCCGTCAACTGATTCAAAAACTTTATTTATTTCTCTTTCGCATTATAGTACAATATGGGATAGTTATTGCTGCGATTATTTTGTATTTAAATGGAATGTGAATTCTTATTCCAGTCATGCCGGCAGTTCAGAGGCGGGACTATAGTTATCATTCCAGCCGATGATTTATTGTTAGGCAGTTGACTGGTTTTTCATTTTATATGACCTGTAGAAGAACGACCAGACGTGAGTACAAGAGCTTACGAAAGTGTGACATTCGTATTCGTCGTCTGGCTTTAGTATAATTCAATTGAACCTGTACGCACAGTTGAATAAGGTGTTGTGAAGGTTGATAGTAAAACAAGTGTATTAAGCTAGGAAGGGGAATTCTCTTGAGTAATCGTTCTTTGAATGGAACAGATTTTACCGCAATGGTTTTAGCCGGGGCGGAACAATTACAGCAGCATGCGGAACATGTCAATTCACTAAATGTATTCCCAGTGCCAGACGGTGATACGGGAACCAACATGAATTTGACGATGAGCGCGGGCGTAACGGAATTAAAGAGGGGGGACTCTTCCTCCATCGGTGTCATGTCCGGCATATTATCCAAAGGTTTGCTGATGGGAGCCCGCGGCAATTCAGGGGTTATCCTGTCTCAGTTGTTTCGTGGCTTCAGCCGTTACGCTGCCCCATACGAGGAATTGAATACCCTTCAGTTCGCATCGGCATTGCAGAGCGGGGTGGATGCGGCCTACAAGGCGGTTGTTAAGCCGGTGGAGGGTACAATTCTTACCGTGGCGAAGGAAGCGGCCAGGCATGCTGTGTTTTTCTCGCGCCGGACGAACGACATCACGGAACTGATGGAAGAAGTGCTTGCCAAAGCGAAGGAAACGCTTGCCATGACGCAGGACATGCTCCCTGTATTGAAGCAAGTAGGAGTTGTAGATTCGGGTGGGCAAGGTCTTGTGTACATTTATGAAGGTTTTATGCAGCATCTTGGAAGCGGCTTGGTGACGTCTTCAACTGCAAAAAGTGATAATGTACGCACGGTTTTTGCTCCTCACGTATCGGAGAGACCTACTGCTACTGCAGTTGTTCCTTCCCCAGATGCGCCGATTTCTGCGCAAGCGAAGCTCGAAACGGATAATATTGAATTTTTGTATGATATGGAGTTTTTTATTAATCGACAATTGGGCGAAGCGCAAGGTACCGATTTTGATGAGGAAGCCTTCCGGAAAGCGTTATCAGTAGATGGTGATTCTATTATCGTAATTTCAGACGATGATGTCATCAAGGTTCACGTGCATTCTAAGGCTCCTGGTGAAGTGCTGAATTTGGCACTGCGCTACGGAGAAATTACACAGATTCGTATTTTAAATATGCGCGAGCAGCATCGTGATTTGTTGTCTGCGGGTATGGATGTTGCTCCTGAGCCTGAGTGGTTTGCTGAAATACCAACAGAGCCTGCACGTGAGGAAGAGCCGTCTGAGCCCCCCGCTCATGAACTGGCATCCTTTGGTTTTATAGCTGTGGCTTCCGGTGAAGGAATTGCTGATATTTTCAGAAGTTTAGGCGTCGATGTTGTCCTTTCTGGCGGCCAGACAATGAATCCGAGCACAGAGGACTTCGTTAATGCGGCGCGCTCGATTGCGGCTCAACATATTTTTATTCTTCCGAATAATTCCAATATTATTTTGGCGGCAGAACAGGCACGTGAACTGCTAGAGATGGAACGTATGGTGTCGGTTATTCCGAGCAAAACAATTCCTCAGGGGATTGCGGCAGCATTTGCCTTCCAGGAGGAAGAGGCTTTTGAGGTGAATCAGGACAATATGCGTGACGCAGTCACCCGGGTGAAGTCTGGGCAAGTGACCTACGCGGTACGGGATACGACGCTGGATGACCTGCATATTACAGCGGGGCACTACATTGGTATTCAGGATTCCAAGATTGTAGCGACCGAGGAACACTTAATGGCAACGTCTCGTCTTTTGCTAGCGAAAATGCTGGTGAATGGCGATGAAATTGTTACGATTCTCACAGGTTCAGACGCGAATCAAGAAGACACAGATCAGCTTGTTGCATGGCTTGAAGAAAATTATGCGGATGCTGAAGTGGAAGTTCATGAAGGTGGTCAGCCGATTTATCCTTATTTGTTCTCAGTGGAAACCTGATGTGCTTTAGCACGCCCATGGAAGTCCACAACAAAAGGAGGTCTGACTGATGAGCAGTACCATCATTTTGACGGATAGCACGGCTGATATTCCACCGGAATTAGCAGACCGTCTCGGTATAGTTGTTGTACCATTGACAGTGATGTTCGGCAGCACAGCTTACCTGGACGGCATTGAGATGTCAGCGTCGCAGTTTTACAGCGAACTAGTACGGGCTGATGAGCTACCTACGACGTCACAGCCTTCACCAGCTCGTTTTTTGGAGACGTACACGACGCTGTTGGAGCAATACCCCGAGAGCCAGGTTATCTCTATCCATTTATCCTCGGGTGTGAGCGGAACGTATCAGTCTGCTCTGCTGGGCAAATCCATGCTGGAGAAGCATGAACATAGAGTGACTGTGGTGGATTCCAAATCAGCTTCATACGGATACGGCATGCTAGTGGTTTATGCGGCAGAGCTGGCGGCTGCCGGGCATTCCCCGGCTGATATCGTTCGGGCTGTGGAACGTCGTGGGGAGCGCCGTCGTTTGTATTTCCTGGTGGATACCCTGGAATACTTACAAAAAGGCGGACGTATTGGCAAGGCAGCGGCAATGGTTGGTACGTTACTTAACATTAAGCCGATTCTTTCGATTGACAAAGAAGGCACTATTTATTCGGTTGATAAGGCGAGAGGGTATAAAAAAGCGACAGCACGTATAATTGAACTACTGGAGCGGGATTTAAAAGGCCAAAAAATTAATATTGCTGTGGGTCATACGGCAGATCGCTCAGCGGCAGAAGCGTTCGTGGCTCAGCTGGCAGAGCATTTTGAGCTGGGAGATCGAATATATACTGAACTTGGCGCTGTGATTGGGACCCATGTAGGGCCAGGAACGATTGGCATTTTTGTATGGCCGGCCGGAGATGAGAGGTAATATGCTGCAATTGGATCAAATACCTTTAAAACAAATACATGGCGTGAGTGCTCTCAAAGAGGGAGAGCTTCACGCTTTTGGCATTTCTAACATACAGGACATGCTGGAATATTATCCGTTTCGGTATGAAGATTACCGACTGCGCTCGCTAAGCGAAGTGAAGGATGGAGATAAGATTACAGTACAGGCCAAAATTATGGGCATTCCGGTGCTTCAGCGTTACGGGCGCAAATCAAGGTTGACTTGTAAATTGATGGCCGAGGATTGGATGTTTACCGCGACGTGGTTTAATCGGCATTTCATGAAGGAGCAGCTAACCTCAGGTCGTGAAATTGTGGTGACTGGTAAATGGGATCTCAAACGGATGCAGATGACTGTTGCAGATTCTGAGTTTCCTGATAAAGGAGTAGCCCGCTCGGGGACACTTCAACCTGTGTACTCTATAGGCGGCAAGATTACGCAAAGCTGGATGCGAAAAACAATGAGCCAGACACTCCAGCAGTTTGGTGAAATGATCCCCGAACTATTGCCTGAGTTGCTTGTGCGTAAATATAGTATGATGCCGCGGAAGCAGGCTATTGCAGGTATACACCAGCCTCAGGACAACCGCGAGGGGCAAGAGGCTCGTCGGCGGATGGTGTATGAGGAGCTATTTTTATTTCAGCTGAAAATGCAGGCATTCCGGGCGCTAAATCGTGGTCGAGCAGACGGGGTGGTACATACCGTGGATAACGCCACGATTCGTGAATTTGTAAGGGCTTTGCCTTTTGAATTAACGGATGCACAGAAGAAGGTAGAGCTTGAAATACTGCACGATCTACGCTCACCTTATTGTATGAACCGTCTTCTTCAGGGAGATGTTGGGTCAGGTAAAACAGTTGTTGCTGCCATCGGTTTATTTGCCACAGTACGTTCCGGTTTTCAGGGAGCGCTGATGGTGCCAACCGAAATATTGGCCGAGCAGCATATGCGATCGCTTCACAAGCTGTTTGAACCCTTTGGAATCAGTGTGGGCCTACTGACTGGGAGTACAACCGGGAAGAAGCGTAAGGAGCTGCTAGCTGCTCTCCAAATGGGTCTGCTGGACATTGTAGTAGGCACCCATGCTCTCATTCAGGAGGATGTATATTTTCGCCAGCTTGGGCTTGTTGTAACGGATGAGCAGCATAGATTCGGAGTGAATCAGCGTAGTGTACTGCGTCGCAAAGGCTATAATCCCGATGTGCTGACGATGACGGCCACACCGATCCCACGTACGCTGGCCATCACTGCGTTTGGCGATATGGATGTTTCTACGTTGTCAGAGCGGCCGAAGGGGCGTATTCCAATTTCTACCTATTGGGTGAAGCACGAACTGATGGATCGGGTACTCGGTTTTATTTCCCGCGAGGTAGACCAGGGAAGGCAGGCTTATCTGATTTGCCCGTTGATTGAAGAGTCGGAGAAGCTGGACGTACAGAATGCCATCGATTTGCATATTCAAATGCAACAGGCTTTTCCACATTACCGCGTTGGGCTATTACATGGACGAATGACTCCCGCAGAAAAGGAAGAAGTTATGCGTTCTTTCTATGCGAATGAGGTTCAGTTGCTCGTTTCAACGACGGTTGTGGAGGTGGGGGTAGACGTCCCAAATGCGACGCTAATGGTCATTATGGATGCGGATCGTTTTGGATTATCCCAGTTACATCAATTACGTGGACGAGTCGGACGAGGAGCACATGCCTCGTATTGTGTACTGATCGCTGATCCTAAGTCGGAGGTTGGTCAGGAGCGGATGAAGGTTATGACCGATACGGACGATGGTTTTGAGGTTGCTAGACGCGATCTGGATTTGAGAGGGCCGGGTGACTTTTTTGGCACCAAGCAGAGTGGGCTACCCGAGTTTCGTTTAGCAGATATGGTAGCGGATTTTGAGGTGCTGGAAAAGGCGCGGGAGGATGCAACCGATCTGATCAAGGATTCGTCCTTTTGGACATCTCCGCAGTATGAAGGACTGCGCGGTTATTTGCAAAAAGAACAGATTTTCCAGGGGGATCTCATCGACTAATCCACCATGAATCATGAGGTTGTTCTAAACGTTTTAAACAGATAGGCACAATGGACAGGCTGGCCGTCATATATTTGGGAATGACCGAATGATATGGGAGGTGTGGCAACATTGAGCTATCAGCAATATGGAATCAGTCCGCAACTGGTGGAGCGGATTAAGTTGAAAATGAAGAATCGTGCGCTCAAGGAGCGGGTTAAGCAGCAGATTGAAGGTGTGACTAAAGCGGACCTGCAAAATAAAGCTAAGGTGCGTCATCTTGTGAAGTCCACTTCTGCTATTTTAAACGAGCGTTTGACAGCTGTGCAGGAGGAGCAATTGACCGCCTTCGTATTGGCACAAAAAATTGATCCGTCCAATACATTCCATCTAATCAAGCTGTGGGGAATGTTCCGTTGATTGCTATTTGAAGAGGTGCTTCAAAGCGCTCTCCATGTTTTTTTTGTGAAGCACAGATAAAAAAAGGATTGCCTGATATCAGGCGATCCTTTTTGGTTTGTATTAGTTCATTCCCCGGGCAATAGCTAGTGTGTGCTTATCATGAGACTTTTTATTTGTAATGACCGCCAATTTTGATAGACCGTTCCATGGCCTGCCCGGCATCTGTTAACGACGATGCGCGCATGATGATGGACTGACCGTACCGATCCTTTAAAGTGTCCGTCACCTTTTCCAAAGCACGGGATCGCTCCTGATCCTCAAAAAAATCCAGCTGATACAGTTGATCATCCACCAATCCGCTTAAAGTAACCCCTGCGCGCTTCACGGGCATATGATTCCAAAAAGTATAAAAGATTTTTTTAACGGTTTCATATACCTTTTGGGTATGGTTTGTAGGATCGGGTATCTTCATTTGTCGGGAGAATCCGGTTGGTGCCTCGTAGGGACTGCATATACAATGAACAGTCACAACCGAGCCCATATATCCTTTGCGGCGAGCGTCCCGACACACCTCCTCTGTTAGTTCAAGCAGGATGGTTTCCACTTCCGCGGGCTGGAGATAGTCGCGGGGAAGAGTCATCATATGACCGATGGATTTGGGAGGTGTATTAAATGTTTCCGGCTTGACCGGGCTGTGATCGATCCCGTTAGCAGTTCGCCATATCACCTCTGCCTGAATATCGGACTGCTTGCCGAAATGAGACCGGAATCTGTCCTGTAGCCGGGGTAAGGGAGTACGTGCGATATCTCCAATGGTGTGTAGTCCAAGCTTCTCCAAATGCCGTTCCATGCGCGAACCGATGCCGAACATAAGGCGTACTGGCTGAGGCCACAGCAATGCTGCAATATCGGATGTAGGCAACAAGAAAATGCCACTGTCATTTTTTTTAGCCCATATATCTGTTGCGGTTTTAGCCAGCATTTTGTTGGAGCCGATGCCAATTCGAATCCATACTCCTGTTTGTGCCAGTACCTTTTGCTGGATTTCACTTGCAATACTTACCGGATCCCCGAACAGGGAGAGGCTTCCGCTCATATCCAGAAACTGTTCATCAATGCTGAAAACCTCAACCAAATCCGTATATTCATTATAGATTTCTGTTATTTTTAATGAGACATCGATATAATGCTGCATACGCGGGCGTACAATGATAAGGTCAGGACATTTTTTCACCGCTTCTCCCAGACGTTCTGCTGTAGATATACCGTATTTTTTGGCCAGCGGACACGCAGCTAAAATAATGCCTGAACGAAGTGCAGGGTCACCGGCCACAACGAGTGGCTTATGTTGGTATTTGGGCTCATCTGCTTTTTCGATGCTGGTATAAAAACTTTGGCAGTCCGATAAGAATATGGTTCTATTTCTGCGTTCCTTCAAAAATCCGACCTCCTCTCCTGAAATGTGTGGATCATCCTTCCAAAATATTCTTGAATGTATACTCTTATAGTAGTATTATATACAGAACAAGTGTTCCTAATACAAATGTATTTTTTGGAACGTTACAGTTTACGTAAAACCTAACATGGCGTATCATAATATCTTGAGCAAAAACAAGTGGAAATGAATGAATATTGAGGGGAGAAAACCATTTTTATGAATCCAAAACGTCGACCATCATCTCAAAAACGCAGTAGGTGGCGTATTTTTGGCAGAGTTTTGCTGATTAATATCAAGTGGTTCTCGTTTGCGGGTGTACTTGGAGTGCTGTTTGCTGGAGGTCTTATATCTGGTTATGTGGCGGCACTGGTTCATGATGAACCTGTACGATCACGTCAGTTGATATATGAAAAGGTAAATGAGAACGCTCTGACCAGCTTTGTGTTTTTTAATGACCAGGTAACTCCGGTTGGAAGAATGCGCATGGAGGAGGATCGACAGCTCGTTGATCTGAAGGATGTTCCTCAGTCTATTGTGGACGCCCTCATTTCAACGGAAGACAGCCAATTTTATGAGCATCGTGGTGTGGATTTAAAGGGAACAGCTCGTGCCGTTAAGCAGAAGCTTTTGAATGAAAACCGACAAACAGGCGGCAGCACACTGACGCAGCAGGTAGCCCGAAGGGTTTTTCTCAGTCTGGATAAGACGGACAGTCGCAAGGTGAAGGAAATGCTGCTAGCATTGCGTATGGAACGGTTTATGGGCAAGGATAAAATATTAACGGCTTACTTAAACAAAATGCCTTTTGGTAATGGTTCCGCTGGTTACAATTTATATGGAATCAAGTCTGCTTCGTTAGGAATTTTCAATGTAAGTGATCTACATAAGCTTCATATTGCTCAGGCGGCTTATTTGGCAGGTCTCCCGCAACTGCCATCTGTTTATTCCGCTTTTGATGGTAAAGGGAACTTTGATGAAGAAGGCTTCAATAAAGCGATGGAGCGCCAACGTGTCGTGTTGGGAAGAATGCTGGCAACAGGTAAACTTACGCTATCCGAATATAACGAGGCGCTTCAATTTGATGTGAAAGCCACTCTTGCGCCACATCGCGAAAAAAGTTATAACACATTCCCTTATTTGATGCTGGAGACAGAGCGGGAGGCCGCCCAATTGTTAGCGCTCCAGCAAAATCCCGATATCACGGCAGCCGAGATTTCCAAGCCTGAGCATGCCGAGCTTCTTCAAAATACGCGAGAAGAGTTGCAACGGTCCGGATATCGAATTTATACAACGATAAATAAGAAAATTTATAACAATATGCGGCAGATTGCAGCCAATCCACAAAATTTTTCTCCATACAGCAAGAAGAAGGGATTAGAGCAGATTGCAGCAATCATGATTGATCATAAAACAGGGGCTATACTCGGTATGATCGAGGGCAGGGATTTTAATACCGAGCAAATGAACTATGCAACTCAAATGACACGTCAGCCCGGTTCTGCCATGAAGCCTATTGCTGCTTATTTACCTGCTTTGGAAAAGGGCTACACTCAGCCAGCTGGTCTTATTGATGATTCACAAATCATATTGAAAGACGGGCGTAAAGGCTATCATATTCCTAAAAATTATAACAGACGGTACGAGGGGCTTATGACAGCCCGTGAAGCACTCAATCGGTCAATCAACATCCCTGCGCTGAGACTGTTTCTATATGAAGTTAAAATTCCAAACGCTTGGAATTTTGTGCGTTCTCTTGGAATTACGACGATTCAGCCGCAGGATGAACATGCTCAGACAGGGGTTTTGGGTGGACTAAGCAAAGGAGTATCCGTCGAGGAACTGACCGCAGCATATGGAACGATTCCCAATATGGGTGTATATAATGCACCTCATCTGATCAGCAAAATTACGGATGCCAACGGGAAGATCGTGTATGAATTTAAACCGCAGACGAAGCGTGTATATTCGCAGCAAACCGCATTTTTGATGACGGATATGCTCAAAACTGTTATATCAGATCCAAGGGGAACTGGTAAACGCCTGCAAAATGCTTTTAAAAGCTACGGTGCCATTGATATCGCCGGTAAAACCGGTACGACACAAAACTTTGGTGATGTGTGGTTTATGGGGTACACACCTGACGTTACACTAGGCGTCTGGGCTGGTTACCGCCAACAGGTTAATACATTATCTCAAGAAGGCCATTCCAGAGCACAGTCAGTGTGGGCACTGATCATGAATGAGGCGGTCAAGGACCAGCCTGAGCTTTTTAAGAATAAGCACTTTATACGGCCGGAAGGTGTTGTAAGAGTTACGGTTTCTAGCCTTACAGGTAAGCTGCCAGGGCGTTATTCCCGTCAATCGGGTCAACTCGTGACTGACTGGTTTAATCAAAAGTATGTGCCTACCGAAGTTGGAAGAGAACAGCTTCCGCGTTCTGCTAGACCAGTGGTCCCGTCCAAACCAGATATCAAGGAAAAAGAAGTCCCAGAGGATGAAGTACCTGCAACAGATCAAGAGAAGATTCCAGCAGAGGAAACGGCTCCTACTGTTCCTAACGTAGACACAGAGCTAGATATGCCTGATGAGAATAACGATGTGCCATCAACAGATACTTCGCAACCTTCTGTTGAAAACGAACAGGGGACTCCTTCTGAATCGGAAAGCCAGAATGAGACTCCAAAAACCCAATCTGACGAAGTTATTTATCCAGAAATAATATCTGATCAACCCAAAAACTAAACGACAGAAACGGCCTAGTTTAAAATGCCGTTCCCGACAATGTCTACAGTGACCTGCGGATGAAAACGGACATTGGGGTATTCTTTATTCCAATCCACACTTTTCCATACTGCTGGATAATGAGCGATCAACTGTCTGCCTACGCCAAAGGCATCACATCCATTTTCCTGAAGTGTACGGATAATTTGTTCCGCATCCTGGGTCATGATTTCGGAAAGTTGACGGTTCAGATGCTGTACGTTAGCTTTATCTTGAAGATGGTTTCGTGCATATTCAACAATATCGACAGGCAATTTTAGGTTAAGCTCCACATCAATTTGTCCATCGCGCTGAACGTTCACTTTAAGGCTACGTTTGACATTCTGGATTTTAGCCTGATACGTAATAAAGTTTTGCACATCACCGACAGGTCCGGGATGTATCCTTTTTACAAAGCGAGCTGTATTTTTCCACTTTCCAGTCATTAAGACATATAAAACACCTTGCTCACTACTTAGGCTTCCTGTGAATTTTTGTCCGTGAAATAAGGCAATTCCACGTGCTGTAATATCTCCTCCTTCTTTGGAAAGATAGGGAAGTACAAAATCTTGACCCGGATCAAGCATTGGGGGAAGCAGTGTCTCCAGTGTCATTTCTGGGAACATACACATTTCCTCAAGGCTCCTGATTTTTTTGGTTATAAATTCGCCAATCAAGAGGCTACCTATGCTTTTTTGATCTATTATTTCCCCAGCTAATCCATCTACAATAGCTACCTTGACATGGGAAGTCGGATGGTCAGGCTCACGATACAGCACATCCAGATAGGGATATAAATCTTTTCGGGCCAAGCTGGTACCGTACAAAATAACTCCGTATTTGAAAAAGCGGATATCCCCGGTTACTTTGGCCCGGATTTTGTCTGTACTTTGCCGAACAGAATGGCCGGTACCTGAATGAATTTCATTGGTACTTTTACCTTGATTGCTTTGAGAATCGTCTACAACTTCTAGCGTTTGCAACAATATGCCTTCAGGAGTGAGATCATAAGCCGATGCATTTGCCAATCGGGCATCCTTCAAATTGTCCTGATCCCAGCAGCCTGTTATAAAAATGAGTAGAGTCAGCATTCCAAGCGCTCTGCTCTTTTTTTTCATGTTTCAGGTCCCTCCTTTTTTTTGAAGAGATAGGATAGGATCAGCAGCAGAAAAGGGAATACAATTAGGAAAATATAAGCAGAATTATTGGCTATGGAACCAATAAGCTCGAAATCTTCTCTTCGTTGAGGCAAATAGGCAATACAACATGAGGCGAGCACAACAAAGGGAACTGCCTTTTTGTGACTCTTTTGCTTGAATAGATAGCTTATTCCGTAAGACGCCGCATAATAATAACCACTTATAGCGCCAAAGATCGAAATGAGCCAAATCGGCAGAAAAATAAAATCGACCCGATCCATCGTTCCCAGTGGAATGGATCTGAGCAAATAAATGACTGGCTCCGGCATTAATTCAAGCTGTTGGGGGCTGAATACGGTTGTACAGGTAAATACGGTAAAACAATACAATAGTACCACGATCGCGTTAGCTGCCAGAATGGACTTGAGCTTGCCTATACTTTTGCCCTCAACCATGGGAAAGACGACAAGAATGAACTCAAAACCAAACATCGCTAGGAGCGTTTCTTTTGAACCGAAAATAATACGGGGCCATCCCGCCTCAGTCAGAGGTAGCAGATAAAGCGGGTTGGACTGCTTTATGCCATAGCTAATTAACAGCATCATGGGAAAAATCAGAAATGAAATTAAAACAAGTACTCGGGCAATCGTTCTTAAATTTTCGCGAACCAGGTATATGCTACTGAACAAAAACAGGGCAAGTATAGCCCAACGGGGAGTATATTGCAGCATCCAGCGATTAATGACGTCATAAGCGTTCACAAGAACCGAGGTACCCATGAGCAGATAGTAAGCAATGTAAGCCACAGTCAATGCTTTTCCAATCCAGCAACCAGTAATCTGGGTTAATATTTGATAAATCGAAGATGAGGGAAAACGTCTTAGCAGGAGCCAGCACATCAAAATAATGAGTTGAATCAGAAGGCCGCCAATAATGACAGATATCCAACCCCCTCCTTTAGCTGAAAGGTGCATCTGATAGGGAAGCGACAAAATGTCTACGCCAATCTCAAACTTAATGATGAGAAAAAACAGTTGACCCGATGCAATGGTACTTTCTTTATTCACGTCGTTTCCAGCTCCTAGAGTCGTTCTGCTGCTTCAATTTTTGGGCTTGGGAATCATATGGTCGCTGATGGAATGTCCAAATCGGAAAGCGGATAAAAACATCTTTCATATCACCGAGCCGGAATGGTGCAAGAGGAGCAAAGTAGGGCGTACCAAAGGTCTCCAGCTTGCAAAGGTGGATAGTAAGAAAAAGTAAACCGAAAGCAATGCCAATGTATCCAAACAAGGCTGCAGCAATCATCATCGGAAAACGAAGGATACGAACCGCTGAGCTCATTTCATGAGAAGGCACTAAAAAAGAAGAAATGGCTGTCAACGAGACGACAATGATCATCGTATACGACACGAGACCAGCCCGAACGATAGCATCTCCGATGACGAGACCGCCAACGATTCCAATAGTTTGACCAACCCGACTGGGTAGACGAACCCCGGCTTCTCGCAGCACCTCAAAGATCAATTCAAGCAGCATAGCCTCCACAATCGCTGGGAATGGGACATTTTCCAGTGATTTTTTGATGGTATGCGCCAGCTCTAATGGCAAAATAGCTGGATGAAAAGCAATCGTCGCAATGTAAATGGCAGGCAGCGTAAAAGCGATCAAAAAGCTCATCATTCGAATCGTTCTTAGAAATGAACTAATAATCCAACGGCCGTGATAATCATCTGGGCTTTGGTAAAATGCAAAAAAAGAGACGGGAGCTATTAGAGCAGTTGGGCTACCTTCAGCCAAAATCGCTATCCGTCCCTCCATTAGATTGGCGGTCACACGATCCGGTCGTTCCGTGCTGAGCTGTTGAGGGAAGAGGGAAAAAGGGTTGTCCTCAATAAACTCTTGAATAAAACCGGGGGGGAGCACCATATCGGAGGAGATCGCTTTAATTCTCGTTTTCACTGCTTCCACTAGCTCAGGATTAGCCAAGTCTTGAACATAGACAATAGCGATTTTAGTCCGGGTTTTAGATCCCACATAAAAGTAGCGTACAACCAGTGACGGTGTGACAATTTGTTTGCGAATCAGATTTAGATTGATGGATAACTGCTCAATGAATCCATTGTGCGGTCCGCGAATAATCCCTTCGTTTTCTGGTTCGTCTGTACTGCGAGCATACGTCTTTTCGGAAGAAAGGATAAAAAATTCTTCCGCTCCATTTATCATAAAAATGCAATATCCCTGAATAAGCGAATCAGCAGCATTTTGAAGGTCGGTGTCTTTTTGACTGCTTAAGGTGGTGAACATTTGATGAGAGACTGCATCGGTTTTCTCATATAAGGCACTCAGGATATGAGTTTGAATCATCTCCTGATCTACGAGCGAATCAATATAGAGCAGCATACCGTCTTTGCCGTCAACGGAAATCGCCTGCTTTTTTAAATCATCCGTGTAAAAAAGTGCTTGCTCAATAAAGGAAATATTTCTGCTTAATTCAACGGAAGCTGCGTCATGTCCAGCCAAGAGAGCACCTCCATTTTGGATGAGATAGGCATAATGTGTGCCAAATGGACTGAGTTTATCCATGATCTGGTGACTTATCCATTCTTGAATCACCTTCACTTCACGTAATGCAATAGTTTTATACTAGAATTTAGGTTGATAAATGGGAAGTGGGTTGGTTATTTTGCAGGGAATGAAAATTAATCGTGCAAGAACTAGAGACGAGATTACAAGGGGGCTTAATCTTGGGAGGGGTCAATTCCCAGATAATGTCCCAGTTTCCGTCGGACCTCGCTGCGGGCAAAGGATGAAAGCATGAAAAATCGCCTTTGATAGCCGCGGCACACATACAAAACCTCTATGCCTTCATGATTTCGGATTTCGCTGTAAATTTTAACCCCTAGTGTTTTCATTCGCGCCTTTGTCTCTGCTAATTGAACAGCTACGCGCTGTTGTACTCCAGTCAGGCTACGAACATACAAATCGGGCATTTTTAGAGGAGAGGTATTTATAATACGAATGTCTCGTTCCAGCACATCCAGCACAAGAGTTAGAAGTACACAGATCTTGATCAGCCCTGCGTCTTCTTCAGAAGGCAAAGGAGCTTTATTCTTGTAGTTCAGTATCTTTTGGTTTGGCATAAAAATCTCCTTTACTCCGAGTAAGAATACAATATATAATTAGTGTATAGAACATATGTTCTGTTTATACCTCCCTCATCATAGGAATTTTTCTATGGCTAAAGCAATCATCAATTATTGGAAAAGGGGTAGGGAGCGATACCCTATGTGCCATTGTGTAAAGAATTCATGCGTTTATCGCCAATGACAGTTAAACAGAGTTTATGTTAAGCTAATGGATAAAAACTTACATAAAAGGGGAGATCGTTCTGACTGCGGTCAGCCTTTACTATTTAAATTAAGAAAGTGGAGAAAGAAGGTATACATATTGTCACGTTCGTTATATGCAGCTTTATTATTGTTGAGCCTCATTTGGGGCGGTTCGTTTATGTTTATCAAGGTGTTGTTGCTACATCAAGTAGGGCCGTGGACGATTGTATTTCTCAGATCCAGCTTTGGATTTATTTTTATCGTCTTATTAATGCTACTTATGCGCAGGCCGTTTAAAATCAAAAGCATTCCGTGGAAATCGGTTATTCTGGTAGCTTTGGTCAACATGGTTCTGCCATGGACATTGATCGGTTTTAGCGAGACCAGAATAGCTAGCAGCATGGCTTCTGTATTGAATGCCACCACGCCAATATGGACCATGTTGGTGGGGCTTGTTTTTTTCGGGGCTATTTTTCATCGAATGCAGTGGTTAGGAATGGGTCTCGCTTTTGTAGGAATCATTATTTTATTGGGTATTAATCCTGCATCTATTATTTCTGTTGATCCTGTGGGTTTTGGATGTATGCTGCTTGCGACTCTCTGCTACGGATTTGGAACACAGCTCTCCAAACGTTTTCTCTCCAATCTTTCCATGTATCAGGCTACTTTTTCGACACTGTTTGGTGCTGCGGTAGGGGGTGGTATTATGATGGCAATTGTGGAGAGACCTGATTTGTCGATTGTTTCTGACCCAGGTGTATTGGGTTCTCTTATAGGACTGGGAGTTTTGGGATCAGGAGTAGCATATATTTTGTTCAACTACATGATTTTGCGGGGGAGTGCGGAATTTGCTTCTTCGGTGACGTATTTTGTACCAGTAAGTGCCATTGTATGGGGCTTTTTGCTCTTGAATGAACATATCGGCTGGAACGTTCTGACCGGGCTGGTCCTTATACTTGGAGGCGTGTTTATGGCCAACCAGCGTAGAACCGCCAAATTAAGTGGATAATAATCTAAACAGAAATAAAATACGCTTTGGTTATTATATTAAATGTGCATTCGCCAAACCTTCGGTATAATGCGTTAATTCGCACATACAATAAAGCATGCTCACACATAAAATAAAATATGGTGCAGCAAAAAAGCAAGCTGTTTAGCAGGTGACAAGGTGTGGTATAATAAATTATAGAATTATATGTACCACAGAAATGTCGGAGTTTTATTCCACAAAAGAAAGGATCAGGATACCATGTGTCCCCGAAGGATACTTCCCCAAAGGACGATTTGGAAACGATTTGATCTGTCTTATACTTAGCTTTTCCGCGGAGTAACGTCAAGTTGCGAAAGCCAACTCTGCGGAAGAGGGGATTGTACATGCGAAGGACCAAGTCCTCCAGGCACATCTTACCCGGTAGCTTCCGTAAGAGTGGGTTCATCCACATCAAACTTACGAGAAACCGAGGGAGCCTGTATGAGGAAAACTTACGAATCTATCGTGAACAATGGAGCACTGAGACAGATTGCTGTCATGTTGCTCGGAACATGCATTTTAGCTTTTACGTACTATCACATTAATGCTCAAAATCATTTGTCAGAAGGCGGATTTGCAGGCTTGGCCCTGCTGGGACATTACGCGTTTGGCATATCTCCAGCATGGAGTATGTTGCTGCTTGATATTCCCGTCATATTGCTGGCATGGGTACTGAAGGGCAGAAGATTTATGCTGCTTGCGTTAATTGGAGCCGTTGCTTTTTCACTGTTTTATGCAGGATTTGAGAAGTATTCGACTCTGGTTATAGATCTACATGGAAATCTGCTGATAGCTGCTCTACTTTGTGGGGTGCTTACAGGTTTGGGAGCCGGAATCGTACTGCGATTCGGTGGAGCAACCGGGGGCGATGATATCTTATCTCTGCTGATCAGTGAGTGGCGCGGGTGGAAAATCGGCAACGTGTTTATTGTCAGTGACATCATCGTACTGGGATTATCATTGTTGTATCTGCCTATGAAGGAAACAATGTTTACAATACTGGCTGTGTGGCTTGCCGGAAAAATAATTACATGGACGACCACGTTCCAACTGCACCGACCTGTGAAAAAGGTACTGCCAGCGGCTATTCCCGCTAAAAAGGTGGTTGCCAAAACAGTGCCGGTCGTCCACAGCCTTCGTCAATAAGGAAAGGGTGTTACGTCAGGAGAGAAATCTTCTTACGTAACACCCTTTCGCTGTATTCAGCTGCTTCTATCAGGAAGGCTTTAAAGTTGAATGAATGCGTCCATTCCGGTCATGAATAATTGCAGAAATCTGTTGGCGTTCTACAAAACTTTGAGCTTCGTCAATCGCCTCATTTTTGTGTTTAAAGGTTGAAATGGGCTGGTTGTGTCCCTCTTCTTTGATTGCCCAGCGATCCTCGTGCGGCACCACATGAATGGGTTCCTTTGCATCGGAAGAAGCGGAATGATGGTTGTGCAGATTTTCGCTTGAATGCTGTTTTTCATGTTTTGTCGGTTTCTCATCTTGCTCGGCTGGATGATTATCGTTCCATTCCTCGGCTTGGGAAGTGGCAATCGCAATCGAGCGCCCTTCTTCATAGCCGTCACGGAGTAGGGCGTTAGCAATATCGACGGCTTTTTCTCGCACACGAGGCTCCAGATTTTTCATGGATGGAGGGTAATCATGTTTGTTCCAAGGCATAGTTGCACACTCCTTATAACAGATGATGTATTATGTATTACCCGTTGTCGGCTTAAACAAACGGAAATCAAAGAAATGAATATATTGTAAAATGTATCTTGAGAAAAAGCGTATAATGGTGTGCAGAATACCAGAAAAAGGAGTGAAGCATTTGCTTGCCTGGGGTTTTGTTTTTTTGCTGACTATCATCATTCATACTACAGATAGCTTGTCCTATGCTCTTCGGCTTGGTGGTTTGCGAGCGCGTCGGATTGGATTGGCGTTAACCGTTGCGGGAATGCTGCTGTTGGTTTCACGCACCTCTAACATGGCGCAGGGGCCTTTACTGGGAGGGATGGTCGATCAGGCTAAAGCTGCAACACAAGTGGGCGGAACGGACATTAGACTGGAACTATATATGCATGGGGTACTGCTGGCAGCAACCGTTGGAACCATGCTTGCTATATTACTGTATCCAACAGTGGTACGCATGTCAGCCAGATGGATTGTGCATTTGGAGCATACCGGATCTATTCCGGCTTTGGTGCGTCATTTAATGCTGCGAAGTCGCTGGAAACATGCAGGCTACTACATAAAGCGCCCCACCTGGTCAATGCTTACTTCACTGATTAGCGGAGCGATACCCAAGCGTCTAATTATTCTGAATATAGCTGTCACTGCGATTTATACAACAGGAGTAGTATCCGCTTTATATGCATCATTTCTGTGGCCTGCTCAAGGTACAGCAATGTCAATGTCGTCAGGTCTAATCAATGGCGTCGCAACGGTATTACTGACCTTGTTAATTGATCCAAGATTGGCGGTTCTGTCGGAGAAAACGCTACGAGGGGAGCTACCCTTAACTTGGATGAACAGCATGTACGGCTGGATGATCATCTCGCGCTTGGCAGGTACTTTATTAGCCCAGCTATTGCTAGTACCGCTAGCAATTTGGCTTGGATGGGTAATGAGTTAAATTGCTAGCTTACGTAATGATGTGCTGCCACATCCCAAAAAAGGCTGGCCCGTGATCATCTATTAAAGATAGATCGCGGGTCAGCCCCAATGATTCTATGGCTATTTACTGTTCAAATAATGACTTATATGCTCCGTATCCTTCACGTTCCAAGTCTTCTTGAGGCACAAAGCGGAGCGCGGCGGAATTTATGCAATAACGCAAACCATCTGGACCAGGACCATCATCGAATACATGCCCTAAATGGGAGTCAGCTTCACGACTTCGCACCTCGGTACGGATCATAAAATGGCTGAGATCAGTTTTTTCTTTGACATTGTAGCTGCGCAATGGACGGGTAAAGCTGGGCCAACCGCAACCTGCGTCAAATTTGTCCAATGAACTGAACAAAGGCTCTCCTGATACGATATCCACGTAAATGCCTTCACCCTCATGATCCCAAAACTCATTTTGAAAAGGGCGCTCGGTCGCGTTTTTTTGTGTTACTTCGTATTGAATAGGCGTCAGCCGATCTTTAAGATCGGATTTATCAATCTTGCCGGACCAATTTTGCTCGATAAAATCTTCACGTCCCGAACCTTTGCGGTAGCGCTTGTAATGAGCGGGGTTCTTCTTATGATAGTCCTGATGATATTCTTCTGCTTCATAAAAAGTGGCCGCAGGCAGAATCGGTGTAGCAATGGGCTTGTCGAAGCGGCCACTTTGAGCCAAAGCTTCTTTAGAAGCTTCTACCTTGATTCGCTGTTCTTCATTATGATAGAAAATAGCCGTTTGGTAAGATGAACCTCTATCGTGAAACTGTCCACCTTCATCCGTCGGGTCAATCTGCTGCCAGAATAGCTCCAACAGTTTTTCATACGGGAAAACTTGCGGATCAAATGTAATCTGTACGGCTTCTACATGCCCCGTTGTTTCAGAACACACCTCTTCATAGGTAGGATTTTCGGTATGTCCCCCTGTGTATCCAGATCTAACCTTCAAAATACCGGGTAATTCCTCAAAAGGGGAAACCATGCACCAGAAGCAGCCACCTGCAAAAGTTGCTTTTTCTACTGTGTGTGGATTGTTGGTGCTCATATTTGTCACTCCAATCTGAGAATGTTTAATTAGTTGTTATTTAAATAGCTTACAATTAAATTATATACGAGATTTTTGCAAATTCCAACGAAACGTCAGAAACCAAACAGCAGTGTAACTGGCTCTGTCCTCAAAAATCGCAACGAAACATCCTACAGAGACGGTGCAAACTATCGCATTATATTCTATTGGCGCGTTGAAGCCTTTTTCGGTAGAGCATAAAGCCGCCGCCCACCAGTGCAGTATATAGCACCAAAATGAGCAAACCGGTGATTGGATGTTCTGCAAAGGTGCCGCCTGCATAAGCATACACCGCAATTGCGGGAAGCTTGCCAATAGCTGTACCTAGGATAAAACTCCAGAACGGAAACCCTGCTACTCCAGCGTATACATTTACCGCTACCTGGGGGATGACCGGAATCAGGCGAGCCAGCAGAACAGCAGCAAAAGGCTCCCTCTCCATAACCTGATTGAAGCGCTCCAATGCGGGAACCCGCTTCAAATAGGCACGTCCTTTGTCACGGAACAGGGTACGTACTGCAGCGAAAACGACCAGCGCAGCCAAGGTAGTGCCCAGCCAGCAGATCAGAGCACCTTGCCAGGGGCCTGCGGCATAAGCAATAGAAGCGATAATCAGCTTGTACGGCACAAACGGTATTAACGCGAATAAAAATGCGAGCAGTAGCAGAACTGGAAAGGAGGTTTGCTTGTCCGCCCAGGCGAGCCAATCATATCTGTAGATAAACGCGATGCAAAGCAGCGAAACATAAGCCGCGACGAGTAGCCATTTTTTCATTTACATACCTCTTTCAATATCCCTGTTCGGCTTATCGCTTATACAGAAAAAAATAGGGTTCACATTCCCAATAATGTGTGCTATACTGCCACTAATAGAATAGTTCCCAAAGGGGAGTAGCTCAACGAGTAAAGTCGTCATTACGGGATTTTTAATCCCCGGCTTTATTGGCAACGTAATGTTGTAAGCGAGACCTTTGCCAGGATTTTAGGAATCCGGGTAAATGGTCTTTTTTTGATGCCAAATTTGGGTCAAGCGCCGTTTCCGGATTCCGTGAAATGGCGCTTTTTTAGTATAAAGCGCTGAACTATGTACAGTATAACAAATAAATAAAAAAGGTGGGAGAAACGTATGGATTTTTTGTCAATTGAGTTTTTAACCGCATTAGTATCCATCATTATCATTGATCTGGTGCTAGCTGGTGACAATGCGATCGTAATCGGTTTGGCGGCTCGCAATGTTGATAAGGCCAATCAAAAGAAGGTCATTATTTGGGGGACGGTCGGAGCGGTCATCATTCGGGTGATTGCTACAGTGCTGGTCACGTATTTATTACAAATTTATGGATTGCGTTTGATTGGGGGACTCGCACTTATCTATATTGCCTATAAGCTGCTGGTTGAAGAGAAAAAACATGAAATTTCAGCTACGAATCAAATGTGGGCAGCGATCCGCACGATTATTATCGCGGATACGATGATGGGCCTCGACAATGTACTTGCTGTTGCGGGAGCAGCTCATGGAAACATGCTGCTTGTTATACTGGGTCTGGCAATCTCTGTTCCAATCATGGTGTGGGGAAGTACGATTATCTTGAAGCTGACTGAACGTTACCCAGTAGTTATTACGATTGGTGCTGCTGTACTGGCTTATACTGCCGCCAAAATGGTGGTGGCGGAACCGCTGATTGCACACTGGTTTATGAACGGGGTCGTTAAATACGGCTTTGAGGTTCTGGTTGTGGTTCTGGTTGTAGCCATTGGGATGCGTGTTAAAAAAATTAAAAGTGAAAAAACAAGAAAGCAAGCGCAGCACGCCTAAGCTAACTTACATTAAGTAAACTTAGCTGAAGCTGAACGTTCATGCCATAGAGGCTGTTCCGTTAGGTCCAACTGGACCCGGAGCAGTCTCTTTTCTTTGCTTGTCAGCAGACTTCCATGTAAACTAGACAACAGATGAAAGAGTGATTAAAGGTGGGGACGATATGGATAAGCAAACGAAGACAAGAGTAGCTATTGCAGGACTGGGTGGTATTGCTCATAAAGTATACTTACCGTTACTGGCAGCACACCAAGGTGTAGACATTGTAGGTGTCATGAACCGTTCACAGGAGCCGGTGAGTTCCATTATGGAGCAATATAGGTTGCCAAGAGGAACGACTGATGTGAAGGAGATGCTAGCATGGGAACCGGAAGCTGTATTTATACATGCCGCGACCGAAGCTCATTTTGATCTAGTTATGGCGTGTATTGAAAAAGGGATTGCTGTGTATGTGGATAAACCGTTATCCTATGATGTTCGTCAGAATCTGGAAATGACCGCTTTTGCGGAAGCGCAGGCCGTGCTGCTGGCGGTAGGCTTTAATCGACGTTTTGCCCCGCATTATGTAGCTGCTAAAGCATGGTTAGAGGAAGCAGGTGGATTCAGTCAATGTGCGGCCATTAAACACCGTACTGGATATGGTCGAAGACCGGCGGCACAGACGGTGTATGATGATTTAATTCACATGCTTGATTTGCTTTTGTGGCTGGGTGGCGATGATTATGAGCTGCTGCATAGTAGTCTGAATACGACGAGTGATGGATATATGGATGCTGCGTTCGGGACCGTACGTTTGGGGAATGCTACCGGAAGCTACAGTATGAGTAGACAGGCAGGGGCTGACATAGAGAAGCTGGAGCTTCACGGGGCAGGACGGTCTGTTGAAGTAATAAATATGGAACAGGCTGTTTTTATGCAAAAAAATCATTCACCACTAACGCAAACTTTTGGAAGCTGGGATACGATTTTGGAAAGACGGGGATTCACTGGAGTCGTGAATCATTTTCTGGAGCATATTCATCGTCCGGAGGAGTGTGCTGTACGGGCTGGAAAAGTATTGGAAAGCCATATGCTGGCTGACGAACTGATCAGCCGTTTGAGTGTTTAATATGGAACGTCCGAACGTGATCTTAACAGTCCAGACAGACATCAAGAATTAGGTTGAAGGAGAAATGAATGAATGGAAGAAGATAACCGTGGTAAACAGCTAGAAGAAGCCATCATTGAAAATTATAAGCAAGAAGAAGATATGATGATCCTTGTATTTGCGCAATGGTGTATCAATCACGGGTTGGAGCCAGAGGAATTATATCGTGTAGCGTATCCGCATCAGGATAGCAACGAGCGTCTGCTACGAGTACGCAAGTTGACTGTATCGCGTGAAGAAGCGGGTGATATTCCGCTGGATACGGTATTAGGGGTACTGTCCATGTTCGGAAATGAGGACTTGGCGATGGTCGTATCTGAGGCGGCTGCCAGCCTTCCGTCGGAACGGAAATAGGGCAAGCCAGAATAAAGAATATACTGTTATCATTTATGGCATCATGGACTCACTGTATTTACTTAAGACATTGTTGATGGGGAGGGTAAGCTTACGATGGAAGATATACCTATGCCAAGTACCTGTAAAGGCTGTGAAAGAGACATCTCGATATCGGAAGAGCAAATTACCAGAATTCTAACCAACATGAGACCCAAAATGGAATGTGTAAACGATGAAGTGTACGAAGCCAGACTGTTGGCCTGCTCACAATGTGAAGAGTTAATGTCCGGGCATACATGTGGCATCAGCGGAAGTATTGTTCGTGTACGTGCTTTGGCGGCAGCTCAAAATTGTCCCAGTTACCATGGTTCACGCTGGATAGGAACAGCCTAAAAGATACAATGCTCAGGCTCGGCTGAACCTGGATTACGGGTTAAAGTAGTCATACCTTGGTCTGCCTTAATGGCAGGCTTTTTGGTTTGATTGGACCTTTTCTTAACGATTGACAAAAAGTAGGCAATAAAATATATTAAACACGTGAAATGTTTTTGTTTAATTATTAATATTTATATTAATGTTTTCTAGATGTGATGGTGCGTAAAAATTAAGATCGAAAGAAGATCGATGGTATGAGTGATATTTAGACCAAAAATGAAAGCGCAAACATTCGTACGGGTGTTCCAACAATCTTAATATTTTTGGGGAGGGTTTGTTGTGAAGGGTTCTATTGTTGTTAATACCGATTGGAAACAAGGCATTATTAATAAAAATATTTATGGACAATTTGCTGAGCATCTTGGACGTTGCATTTATGAAGGCATATGGGTTGGAGAGGACTCTCCGATTCCGAACACAGACGGAATTCGTAATGATGTGGTGGAAGCGTTAAAAAAGCTGAAGATTCCTGTGCTGCGCTGGCCGGGAGGCTGTTTTGCCGATGAATATCATTGGAAAGATGGTATCGGACCAAAAGAAGATCGTAAGAGAATGGTAAATACGCATTGGGGCGGTGTGGTTGAAAATAATCATTTTGGCACACATGAGTTTTTTCAATTGTGCGAACTGTTAGATGCAGAGCCTTATATTTGTGGAAATGTCGGCAGTGGTACAGTTCAGGAAATGTCGGAATGGGTAGAGTACATGACCTTCGATGGAGAGTCCCCTATGGCTGCATGGCGTCAGGAAAACGGTCGTGAGAAACCATGGAAGCTCAAATATTTTGGAGTGGGTAACGAAAACTGGGGTTGTGGCGGTAACATGCGCCCAGAATATTATGCCGACCTGTATCGCCGCTATCAGACATATGTCCGTAACTATGGCGAGAACCGCATTTATCGCATCGCAGGTGGGGCGAATGTGGATGATTATCGTTGGACCGAAGTGTTGATGCGCGAAGCTGGGCATCTTATGGACGGTTTGAGCCTGCATAACTATACGATCCCGGGAAACTGGGAAGGGAAACGGCAAGCACTCGGCTTTGATGAAGCGGAATGGTTCGAGACGATGAAAAAATCATTGCATATGGATGAATTGATTACTCGTCATTCAGCCATTATGGACCAATATGATCCTAACAAAAGGGTCGGACTGATCGTCGATGAATGGGGAACCTGGTTCCTGACTGAGCCGGGAACCAATCCGGGCTTCCTGTATCAGCAAAACACGATGCGCGATGCGCTGGTAGCTGGGCTGCACCTACACATTTTCCATAATCACCATGACCGAGTACAGATGACGAATATTGCTCAAATGGTCAATGTTTTACAGGCAATGATTCTGACCGAAGGCCCTGCTATGCTGTTGACGCCGACATACCATATATTTGAAATGTTTAAAGTGCATCAGGATGCGCAAGCACTGGCTGTTCATGTAAAGGTGGACGATTATGAATATGATGGGGATTCCATCCCACAAGTAAGCGTGTCCGCCTCCAAGGCGCAGGATGACAATATTCATATTAGCTTTTGCAACGTCCATCCGGGCGAGTCGGCAAACTTAAATTTGGAGCTAAGAGGACTGGAAGAGGTTAAAAAGATCAGCGGTGTTGTCCTTGCCAGCGACAATATGCAGGCACATAATACGTTTGATCAGCCAGAGCGTGTAAAAAAGGAAGCTTTCACATCCTATCAGCTGCAAGGTCAGCATTTGGATGTTACACTGCCACCAATGTCGGTAGTGATGCTGACAATTGCTCCGTAAAAAAGCTGGGTCGTGGTATGTAAGCAGTATCCCCCATTATTGGTTATAACAAAGAGAGCGTTCAGGTGAACGCTCTCTTTTACCTACAGTTGCTCGCGGTGAATCACCCTGAATTCCTTGGGCGACATACCGAAGCGGGAACGAAATACACGGTGAAAATACGTGTAATTTGCAAATCCTGAAGATTCGGCGGCTTGTTCCAGTGACATGGGACTGAAAATGATTCGTTCTCTCGCCATGTTAAGCCTGATGTCCAGCGTGTACTGCATAATGCTCGTATCGAATGTTTCCTTAAACAGATGTACTGCTCGGGATACGCTGATACCTACGTGTGAAGACACGTCATCTAGCTTGAAGTTAGAGGATGCATTTTCTTCAATATAATTTTTAATCTGATAAGCAAGATAGTTATGATGGGTAGCGATAGGATGATCGGATAGCATACGGTCAAACTCCAAACATAAAATGCGCATATAATAACTTGATATTTCCGGGTAAGGATTAGAAATACGTCGTTGCTCCATCACAAGCTGACGAAATAGGCCAAGCAGGGCTTCTGTGAGCTGAACCTTAATTCTGTTGGGTCGTTTATGATGGTTCCACCACTCATCTACCCAGGAACCACCGAAAAAAATGTGATAATCTCCACTTTCCACGACCAGATCTCCCATGGGATTCAACTCACTATGAATATCCAGTTCATAAGGCTCGGTAGGATTGAATAGCAGTAGGTCACCCGCCTCAATCCGTGTCATTTCCCCGTTAATGCGGGCCTGGCAGCGTCCATCTGTTTGCAAACGGAATAAATAATTTTTGATCCCATCAGGCTGGTTCGAATAAAAGGGCTTTCGATGGAAGGAATAGCCTGCGGTAAGAACCTGACAAGGCTCGACGATAGACATGATGATGACTCCTTTGGGCATATGGCTGTTTCAAATATTGACCAGATTGTTCATGTTTTAATCATATTATTCATTTTAAACGAAACAGAAATAGAATACTATGTGAACTGTAAAGCTTACATGTTAGATGAGAAAGTACATGTTGGAGGCCAAGGAGTGTGACGACGTGGAACGAATGAAGGCCGGGATTATCGGATGCGGTACTATTAGCTCGGTATATCTTGAAAATCTCCAAAAGAGCCCACTTATTGAAGTGGTGGCCGTCGCTGATTTACTAGATGAGAGGGCCAAGGAGAGGGCCGATGAATTCAACATTGAAAACGTATACAAGGTGGATGAATTGCTTCGTCAGCCTGAGATTGAGCTTGTATTTAATCTGACCGTGCCTGGCAGCCATGCACTGACAGATGTGGCGATACTAGAGGCAGGCAAGCATGTGTACAGTGAAAAGCCTTTGGCGGTTTCTTTGGAGGACGGAAAACGCGTTCTGGATTTAGCCAAAGCAAGAAATCTGCGTGTCGGCTGTGCTCCTGATACTTTTCTTGGGGCGGCTATTCAGACCGCACGTCATGCCATACAGACTGGAATGATTGGTCAGCCAGTAGCCGCTACTGCCTTTTTAATGAGTAGAGGCCCTGAATGGTGGCATGCGAATCCGGAATTTTTCTATGCAGCTGGAGGAGGACCGATGTTTGACATGGGACCTTACTATTTAGCCTCGTTGATCCAAGTGCTGGGGCCGATCCGGCGAATTAGCGGCTCCGTAGGAATTCAGATTCCAGAACGTCATATACATTTCGGTCCCAAAAGCGGCACGCCATTACGGGTGCAAACACCAACGCACTTGGCCGGGACCATGGATTTTCATAACGGAGCCATCGCAACCTTGATTACCAGCTTTGATATTCAGGGAGCATCAGACCTGCCACGTATTGAAATTTACGGAACGGAAGGGACTTTGAACTTGCCGGACCCGAATTTTTTTAACGGAGATGTCAAAATTCGCCGACCTGGCGAGGAAAAAGCAGAGCTGTTAAAGCCCCTTTTTGAATGCGGGAAAAACGAACGTGGAATAGGCGCGGGCGAGATGGTGAGAGCCATACGCAGTGAAAAGAACCATCGTGCTAATGATGAACTGGCCTACCATGTGTTAGAAGCCATGCATGCTTTTCAGCGCTCATCATTGGAAGGCAATCACATTACGATGGAAAGCACGTTCAAGCCGGACGAGGATTTGTATTATGGAACAGATATAATGGAAAATTCATCCTAATTAAAGAGGTGAAGGGTAATGGCTAAAGTAGGATTGCAATTGTACACAGTAAGGGAAGAGCTTGAACAGGATTTTGAAGGTACATTGCGCAAGGTAGCTGAGCTTGGCTATAAAGGGGTAGAATTTCATACCTTTTTCGGACGCAATGCCAAGGATGTCAGAGCGCTTTTGGATGAGCTAAATCTGGAAGTTGTCGGAACTCATATACAATATTCTCGTTTGTTGGATCATTTGGATGAGGAGATTGCATACCACAAAGAATTGGGCAATAAGTACCTAATCGTTCCTTATTTAACCGAAGAACAGCGACAGTGGGATGAAATTTTTGCTAATTTGAATTGTATTGGTGAAAAAGTGAAAGAACAGGGTTTGATACTGGCTTATCATAATCATGATTTTGAATTGACAGAAAAAATCAATGATCGCCCGGTATTCGATGCTTTATATGATGCGGTTTCCGATGATTTGTTACAGGTCGAAATGGATACTTGTTGGGTATACTATGGGGGCTATGATCCAGTGGAATACATCGGACGTTATAATGGACGCCTGCCTATCATTCACTTAAAGGATATGGCACGTGACGAGCAACAAAAAGCAGTGACTGTAGAGCTTGGCAAAGGCGAAGTGCAGCTTCAGGCCATTACAGACGCCGCTATTCAGGCAGGTGTGGATTGGGTCGTCGTGGAACAGGATTTCTGCTCAAACCCTCCAATCGAAAGCATTGAAACCAGCATTAAATGGCTCCAACAATACGCAGCTCAGGGAGGAAATATTCATGTCTAAAACACTTAAAATCGGGATTATTGGTTGTGGAGGCATTGCCAACGGCAAACACTTGCCGAGTCTTGCCAAGCAGAAGCGTGCAGAAATCGTTGCATTCTGTGACATCATTCAGGAGCGCGCTGAAGAAGCAGCAGAAAAGTTTGGAGTTGAAGGGTCGCAAGTTTATAGTGATTACCGCCAGTTGCTAGAAAATAAAGACATTGAAGTCGTACATGTGTGTACACCCAATGACTCGCACTCAGAAATTACCGTAGCGGCGCTTGAGGCAGGTAAGCATGTGCTGTGTGAAAAGCCGATGGCTAAAACTGCTGAGCAAGCACGGGAGATGCTCGATGCAGCCAACCGCACAGGTAAGAAGCTGTCTATTGCGTATCAAAACCGTTATCGTGATGACAGTTTGTATCTGAAACAATTGGTTGAGCAAGGAGAGCTTGGAGACATTTATCTGGGCAAAGCCATTGCTCTACGCCGTCGCGCGGTTCCGACTTGGGGAGTATTCTTGGATGAAGAGAAGCAGGGCGGTGGTCCTCTTATTGATATTGGCACGCATGCACTCGACCTGACACTCTGGCTGATGGATAATTACAAGCCTAAAAGTGTACTAGGTTCAACCTTCCATAAGCTAGGGGATCGTAAAGATGCGGCAAATGCCTTTGGGCCTTGGAATCCTGAGGAATTTAAGGTAGAGGACTCAGCTTTTGGTTTTATTACGATGCAAAATGGAGCTACGATTGTACTGGAATCCAGCTGGGCATTGAACGTTGTAGAGTTTGGCGAAGCGAAGACGCTGTTATGCGGAACCGAAGGCGGAGCCGATATGCAGGATGGATTGCGCATTAACGGGGAAAAGAACAGCCGCTTGTTTGATACGAAAATAGATCTGGATGCAGGCGGTGTTGCCTTTTACTCTGGAGAAACGGAAAATGAAGCAGACCGCGAAGCCCGTCTGTGGATCGAATCTATTCTGGACGACAAAGAACCTCTTGTGAAGCCGGAACAGGCACTGGTTGTTACTGAAATTTTGGAAGCTATCTATGAATCGGCCCGTACCGGGAAAGCTGTCTATTTTGACTAAGCCCGTAATTATCCCGAATAGACCATCATTATAATGAAAGCAGCTTTTTTCACATATGATACAGGGAGGGATTTCTTTTGAAACTTGGAGTATTTATGGTGTTGTTTGGCGGACGTTCGCTGGAGGAGGCACTGGATTATGTGGCTTCTCAAGGATTGGATGCTGTAGAAATCGGAACAGGCGGCAACCCAGGAGATAAGCATTGTAAGCCGGATGAGTTGCTGGAGAATGATACAGCGCTCAAAAATTTTAAAAAGGCAGTAGAGTCCCGCGGACTAACGATTAGTGCGCTTAGCTGTCACGGCAATCCTCTTCATCCGCAAAAGCATTTGGCCCAAGCTGATCATGAAACGTTTCTTAAAACCGTTCGATTGGCAGAAAAGCTGGAAGTTCCAGTTGTGAACACTTTCTCTGGCTGTCCGGGTGATCATGAGGATGCGAAATATCCAAATTGGCCTGTGGCTCCGTGGCCTAATGATTTTCAGGAAGTGTTGAAGTGGCAATGGGAGAATAAAATTATTCCTTACTGGACTGAGACGGGAAAATTTGCAGCAGATCATCATGTTAAAATTGGGCTGGAGCTACACGGAGGCTTCTCCGTTCATACACCAGCGACCTTGCTTCGTTTGCGTGAAGCTGCGGGAGAGGTCATTGGTGCTAATCTGGATCCGAGCCATATGTGGTGGCAGGGAATTGACCCAGTGCAGGCGGTTCAAATTTTGGGCCGAGAGGGAGCCATTCACCATTTTCATGCCAAGGATACGACGATTGATCCGGTCAATGTAAATAAATATGGACTTACCGATATGCAGGAATATACGAAAATGCTAGATCGCGCTTGGCAGTTCCGTACTGTTGGTTATGGACATGATGTAAAAACCTGGGCAGATATTATCAGTGCTCTGCGTCTGGTGGGATACGATTATGTAGTGAGTATTGAGCATGAAGATGGTCTGATGTCCGTGGAGGAAGGCTTTACTAAGGCTGTCCACAATCTTCGCCAGGTATTGATTGAAGAACCGCTGAGCGAGATGTGGTGGGTCTAACCTAATAGGGGGAAACGTTGATGATTAACGTCACCATTTGGAATGAATTTTTGAACGAAAAGTTGAATGATGAAGCCAAACAGATATATCCTGACGGGATACACAAAGCGTTGGCTGACGGCCTGGCAGGAGAGGGATTTGCCATTCGAACAGCTACTCTTCGTGATGATGCCGAGCATGGTTTGGGAGAAGAGATCCTGAATTCCACAGATGTGCTGCTGTGGTGGGGGCATAAAGCCCACGATCAGGTGAGCGATGAAGTTACGGCGCGTGTTGTAAAGCGAGTGCAGGAAGGAATGGGCTTGATCGTGCTGCACTCGGGCCATTTTTCAAAACCATTCAAAGCCCTAATGGGCACTAGCTGTGATCTGAAATGGAGGGTGGCAGGTGAACAGGAGATTATTTGGTCGGTGAATCCGTCACATCCTATTGCAGAAGGCATAGACGCCAAAATTTTGTTGAAGCAGGAAGAGATGTATGGCGAGTTCTTTGATATTCCAGCGCCGGATGAATTGGTATTTGTTAGTAACTTTGAAGGCGGCGAAGTATTTAGAACTGGATGTACTTTCCGCCGAGGTAGCGGTAAGATATTCTATTTCCGCCCAGGTCATGAGACCTATCCGACTTATTACCAGCCTGATATTTTGAAAGTTATCGCCAACAGCATTCGTTGGACTTCTCCGACAAGTATTAACAAACCAATATATGGTAGAAGTGAACCTGTAAGACCTCTCGGTGGAGTGTTGGTATAATGACAATCATCACATTTTGATGAGCTGTATAATGAACAGATTGATAGGCGGAACCTCTTGGGATTCCGCCTTTTTGTATTTAACGATTTAGACATATACCTGCTGTGTTGGTTTGTTGTATAATCAGTTTTGGTCATGGCAACTTTATCAGCGCAGGTATTTAATTTAAGAAGAAAGTGTTTTCTTTCGGGATAAAGTATGCTAAAATGATATATACTAACAAAAGGAAAGCTTTATCAAACCGAAATGCAAAAGAAGGTGAAAAATTTGGAGAGTCAACCGCAATGTACAAAAATGTGTCCGCGTTTTGAAACCGCCTTTTCATGTTTGGGTAAGCGTTGGAATGGATTAATTATTCAATCCATGATGAGCGGTCCTAAGCGGTTTAAGGATATTTCCAATCTGATTCCCACAATGAGTGACAAAATGTTATCAGAGCGGATGAAAGATTTGGAAAATGAAGGAATTCTTACACGTCATGTATATCCGGAAACTCCTGTCCGCATTGAATACGAGCTAACAACCAAAGGCCGTGCACTTCAGCCGGTTATGGAACAGATTCAATTTTGGGCTGAGGAATGGATTAGATGAGCACCAAACTAAATAAGCGTTTCTCATAGCAAAACAGCCTTTTCCTAGGAAAAAGGCTGTTTTTTTATTTTGTGTATAGGACTACTTATCCATTTTACAGAAATGATGTGCATAGGCAGCACGGCTTAATAGCCTTTGACGCGCCCTGCAACTGAGAATAATCCTGCTGTTGCACGGCGGGGCACACGGGTTTGAATATCCAGCGCGGCCGAACGGAATGTACCCAAGCATGAATGGCATAGTCTTCCTGCATAAATGGGGGAACGGCAGGATTCACAAGGATAATCAAGCTGACTGTATGTGGAGGGAAACTTGCCTGCTCTTACCCAATCTGTGAGCAATTCTATAGGTGTGCCGGTTACGTCACTGAGCTGGCGAGTATGAGTAGAAGGATGCTTCCATAGATAATTAGAACAGCGGTCCAAGAATATATTTTCTTCCTGAATACAAGAACTACACAGGTTTCTAAGGTTTTGACGAAAAACGGAACCACATTTTGGGCAATTAGAAGTATGTATCTCCATAGAAACCAGTCCTTTGTATCGAAATATAATGAAATTTTAAATTTATTAGTTATATATTACTATGACCTTATACCTATATCAATCTTTATTTATGGAATCTCTGATCTTTAAGTGTATGTTGAAATCCGTGTTGACATTACTTTGTTACTTATGTATTATTACTTACATAAAGTTACTTGATGAATAAAATAAACTATTGATGATAAGGGGATCTTTATATGATGCCATCTTTATTTTTGGCCCACGGCTCACCGATGCTTGCTATTGAACAGACGGACTATACTTCATTTTTAGAGCAACTGGGGAAAAGCATTCGCCCTAAAGCGGTTGTTATCTTTACTGCTCATTGGGAAGCGCAGACGTTGACGATCAGTTCGATGGATGACGTGTACGATACTATTTATGATTTTGGCGGTTTCCCACCAGAACTGTACACGGTGAAATATCCAGCACATGGTTCTGTGGAACTGGCCAATAAGCTGGAAAAATTATATGAACAAAAGGGCATTGACGTACAAACTGACCGGGTGAGGGGACTGGATCATGGATCATGGACATTGTTGCATCGTATGTATCCTGAGGCAGACATTCCGGTAGTTCAGATCTCAGTAAATCCATATCTTTCGCCCAAAGCACAATATGCCATTGGTGAAGTGCTGCGTGGACTGGGAGAACAAGATATTCTGGTCATTGGCAGTGGAGTGACTGTTCATAATCTGCGTATCGTCAAATGGGGGGAAACGAAAACAGAACCTTGGGCTATAGATTTTGATGATTGGATTATTGAAAAAGTGCAAAGTAGAGATATAGAGGCTTTGGATCACTATGAAAGCGAAGCACCGTATGCTCGCCAGGCCGTACCAAGAGCAGAGCACTTCGTACCCTTGTTTATTGCAATGGGGAGTGGCAATCCTGCAAACAAAGCCAAGGTCATCCATAGAAGCTATGAGATGGGGAATTTAAGTTATCTATGCTTACAGTTTTAAAAAGTGTGTTGCCAGAAGAAGGACTAGTGTTAAAATGCTTCGCAACTGCTTCTGTATAAGTAGGGGAGTGGAAATAAATCAGGGAGTGTTATAAGCTATAATGGCTTATAACACTCCCTTTTACATAAAAAACGATTTATTATATCCGGCAAATCTCACGAGGGCACAATTCACAATGACATACGCCTTGCAGCATTTCCAAATCCTTGACAACAATCATGCCATTATCATATTCAACTGCATTTTTCTTACGTAGATCACTAAGCATCCGGTTTACGCTTTCCCGGGTCGCACCGATCATATTTGATAAGTCAGTATGAGTAATTTTCTTATGAATCAGGATATGTTCGCCGTGAGGCTCACCATAGGTATTACATAGACGGATGAGTGTTGAACATAAAGCGCCGGGCTTGCCGTACATCATCAAATCGCGGAACTTAGTTTGAGTAATGCGATGATGCGAACCCATCCATTTCATAAAGTCAATCGCAAAATCACAATGCTGGCAAATAAGCAACTCCAGATCTGTATGATCGATTACGCCAATATCACTGTCTTCCAGAACCTCAGCAGAAAAAGAATGCTTAGTACCGAAAAATGGATCGGCTTGACCAACAAGATCGCCGCTTTGATACATATATAGAATAAGTTCCTTACCCTCATCCGTTGTTTTGGTTACTTTCACGCGTCCGCGTTTAATATAAAACAGCTTATCCGCTGTATCTCCTTCCCAGAACAGATGCGAGCTTTCTGGCATAACTCGATCTTTCATCATCACTTGCAACCGGTTGAAGCTGGCCTCCGAGAAGCAACAGGTGTTGCCGCGGGCTTCCATTACATTTGTAGGGTTTCTCATCGTCCATTTCCCCTTTGTATCCTATGTTTTTTATCTGCAACTTGATCAATTCAAATTCATTATATACCTGCGCAATGCGTTTTTGGGGCAAGAAGAGGGGGTAAAAGTGGCAGAATTCCAAACTTTGTGATTTAATTCACTTCATAAAATAAAATTTTAAATAGATTGTGAAAAAAATCACAATATATCTTGAAAAGCTGTGTTACGATCAGTGCGTGAACAAGAGATAGTACACGAGATAACAGGAGGATGAGGGAAATGGCTGTTAAAAACGAGGTTATCCAAAAAGAGCAAAGCGCAGAGCAGTATATTCAAACGCTGATTGACCGGGGGAACCGGGCACAGCAAGCTTTCATGAGTATGAATCAGGAACAGATTGACGAAATCGTACAAGCTATGGCACTCGCAGGGATGGATAAACACATGTACCTGGCGAAGTTGGCTGTTGAAGAAACAGGACGCGGTGTGTACGAGGACAAAATCACCAAAAACATGTTTGCAACAGAATATGTCTATCATAGTATCAAAAATGAAAAAACCGTCGGTGTCATTGAGGACAATGATTTTGACAGTTTTCAAAAGATAGCAGAGCCAGTCGGCATTATCATGGGGATCACTCCAGTGACAAACCCAACTTCGACTACGATGTTCAAAGCGTTGATTGCCATTAAAACACGTAACCCAATCATTTTCGGTTTCCATCCATCTGCTCAATCGTGTAGTGCGGAAGCAGCCCGCGTCTTGCTCGAAGCAGCCGTCAAACATGGTGCTCCAGCTGATTGTATTCAATGGATTGAAGCTCCATCGATGGATAAGACAAATTCACTCATGAATCACCCGGATGTGGCTCTGATTCTGGCAACTGGTGGATCAGGCATGGTTAAGGCGGCATATAGCTGCGGTAAACCTGCTCTGGGTGTAGGCCCAGGTAACGTGCCTTGCTTTATTGAAAAAACAGCAGACATCAAGCAGGCCGTGAACGATCTCATCCTCTCTAAATCTTTTGACAACGGTATGATTTGTGCTTCCGAGCAAGCGGTTATTATCGAAGAGCCAATCTTCGAACAAGTGAAAAAATTGATGATCGCTAACGGCTGCTATTTTGTAAATAAAGAAGAAGCAGCTAAGCTCACTCAAGGAGCTATGAATGTCGAGAAATGTGCAGTGAACCCAGCTATCGTAGGGCAGTCTGCTGTGAAAATTGCTGAAATGAGTGGTATCACAGTACCAGCAGGAACTAAAATTTTGGTCGCTGAGATTGAAGGGGTAGGAACAAAATTCCCATTGTCTGCGGAAAAATTGAGTCCTGTATTGGCTTGCTATAAAGTAAAAAATGCGGAACAAGGTATTCAACGCGCTGCTGAAGTCGTGGAATTCGGGGGCATGGGCCACTCGTCCGCTATTCATTCGAACGATGAGGACGTTATCGCTCGCTTCGCAAACCGTCTGCAAACAGGACGTATCATTGTAAATGCACCTTCCACACATGGTGCGATTGGCGACATTTACAACACCAACCTTCCTTCGTTGACACTCGGTTGCGGTTCGTACGGTCGTAACTCGACTTCGTCGAACGTATCGGCAGTCAATTTGATTAATGTGAAAAGGGTGGCGAAACGGACGGTGAATATGCAATGGTTCAAAGTACCTTCCAAAATCTATTTTGAAAAAAATTCGACACAGTATCTTGCTAAAATGCCTGATATCACACGTGTAGCCATTATCACGGACCCTATGATGGTAAAACTGGGATATGTGGATCGTGTTATTCATTATCTGCATCAACGCCAAACACCGGTAGCTATCGAAGTGTTCTCTGAAGTAGAGCCAGATCCATCGACAGTTACGGTAGAACGTGGTACAGAAATGATGAGACGTTTCCAACCGGATTGCATCATCGCACTGGGCGGCGGTTCACCAATGGATGCGGCTAAAGGCATGTGGATGTTCTATGAATATCCAGATACTGATTTCAATAACTTAAAACAAAAATTCATGGATATCCGTAAACGGATTTACAAGTACCCACGTCTGGGCCAAAAAGCACAATTTGTAGCGATCCCTACAACCTCGGGTACAGGTTCCGAAGTTACATCTTTCGCAGTAATTACGGACAAAAACCTGGGCAACACGAAGTACCCGCTGGCTGACTATGAGTTGACTCCTGATGTGGCAATTATTGACCCAGTGTTTGTATATTCGCTGCCTAAAACAGCTGTAGCGGACACAGGTATGGACGTTCTGACACATGCTATCGAGGCTTACGTGTCCGTAATGGCTAATGACTACACAGATGGTCTGGCAATTAAAGCCATTCAATTGGTATTCCAATACCTAGAACAATCGGCTCTGATCGGTGATAAGCTGGCTCGTGAAAAAATGCATAATGCTTCCACACTTGCTGGTATGGCGTTTGCTAATGCATTCTTGGGTATTAACCACAGTCTTGCACATAAATGGGGTGGACAATACCATACAGCGCATGGCCGCACGAATGCCATTTTGCTGCCGCACGTCATTCGCTATAATGCGAAAAAACCGACAAAATTTGCTTCGTTCCCTAAATATTCGCACTTTGTTGCGGATGAACGTTATGCAGAAATCGCGCGCATACTGGGACTGCCTGCACGCACCACTGAAGAAGGGGTTAACAGCTTAATCGAAGCGATCCGTAAGATGAACAAAACACTCGGTATCGAGGAATCGTTCCAACAAATCGGTTTCGATGCGAAGGATTTCGAATCACGTGTAGACTATCTGGCTGACCGCGCATTTGAAGATCAATGTACAACTGCGAATCCGAAGTTGCCACTGGTTACGGAGTTGGCTGATGTCTATCGCAATGCCTTCTACGGACGTTTTGACCAATAATATAATAGGTAAGAAGAGGCTTGTGAAAAAGCATTTTCTCGTTCAATACCGATGCAGGCTCTCTATATAGAGGGCCTGTTGGTTTGGGAAGGGAGGTGAACGGCAAGGCTAAGGATAGGCGCGAAGCTAGGGAAAATAAAGTGATAAAAATCACTCATATTGTGATTTTTATCACATACTACACTCTATCATTATTCTACAATAAGGGTGTAAGAAAGGTCCCGACACTGAGCGTAAGGCATCGGTGAACAGGCCGGGCTCAAGAAATAGCTTTATCGTGAAAAAAATCACAAGTCCGGAAGACCAAACAATTTGGAGGGATTTACATGTCGGTGATTGAGAGAGAATTACAAGAGCAACAATCTGGCTGGAGAGGTTTTAAAAAAGGCAAATGGACTAAAGAAGTCAACGTCAACGATTTTATTGAAACCAATATCTTACCTTATGTTGGCAATGAAGAATTTTTGGTTGGTCCTACCGCCAACACAACTGCATTGTGGGATATTGTATCCGATCTTACCAAAAAAGAGTTGGCAAACGGCGGCGTGCTTGATGTAGACGTGAATACGCCATCCACTATTATTTCACATAAGCCGGGTTATCTGGACCGGGATAAAGAGCAAATTGTCGGTGTACAAACAGATGCTCCATTCAAACGCTCTTTGCAGCCGTTTGGTGGAATTCGGATGATGATCGACGCTTGCAAAGCCTATGGTTTTGAAGTACCAGAAAGTATCATTGATATCTTCACTCATATTCGTAAAACTCACAACCAAGGTGTATTTGACGCTTATACAGATGAAATGAGAGCAGCTCGTAAAGCTGGTATCATTACTGGTCTGCCAGATGCATACGGTCGTGGTCGTATTATCGGTGACTATCGTCGTGTAGCTTTGTATGGTGCAGACTTCTTGATCCAAGATAAAAAGCTGCAATTGAAAAGCCTTGAAGTTGATTCCATGGAAGAAGACGTAATTCGTCTGCGTGAGGAAATTTCCGAACAAATTCGTGCTTTGAATGAACTGAAACAAATGGCTGCTGAGCACGGTTTTGATATTTCAAAACCTGCTAACAATGCGAAAGAAGCTTTCCAATGGGTATATTTTGGATATCTTGCAGCAATCAAAGAACAAAATGGTGCAGCAATGTCCTTAGGACGTGTATCTTCCTTCCTTGATATTTACTCTCAACGTGATATGGAAGAGGGTACAATGACAGAAGAACAAGCTCAAGAACTGGTCGATCATTTTGTTATGAAATTGCGTATTGTTAAGTTCTTGCGCACACCTGACTATAATGAACTGTTCAGTGGAGATCCAACATGGGTTACTGAGTCCATTGGTGGTATGTCCGTAACTGGAGAAACTCGGGTAACTAAAAACAGCTTCCGTTTCCTGCACACCCTCTACAATCTGGGACCTGCACCGGAGCCGAATCTGACTGTACTGTGGTCAGAAAAATTGCCTGAAGGCTTCAAAAAATATTGTGCGAAAGTTTCTATTGAAACTAGCTCCATTCAGTACGAGAATGACGATCTGATGCGTCCGATTTATGGAGACGATTATGGTATTGCTTGTTGTGTATCGGCAATGAAAATTGGTAAACAAATGCAATTCTTTGGTGCTCGTGCCAACTTGGCTAAAGCTCTGCTGTATGCAATTAACGGTGGTAAAGATGAAAAATCTGGCGTCCAAGTAGGGCCTGAATTCCCAGCCATTACAGGTGAAGTTCTGGAATATGAAGAAGTGTTGAGCCGCTTCAAACCTATGATGGAATGGTTGGCAAAACTGTACATGAACACTTTGAATGTTATTCACTACATGCATGATAAATATAGCTACGAACGCATTGAAATGGCGTTGCATGATCGTGATATTCTCCGCACCATGGCTTGTGGTATTGCGGGTCTGTCAGTTGCTACCGACTCCTTGAGTGCCATTAAATTTGCAAAAGTTAAACCAATCCGTAACGAAAAAGGGATTGCTGTTGACTTTGAAATCGAAGGCGAATACCCTTGCTACGGTAACAACGATGACCGTGTAGATAACATCGCTGTGGAACTGGTAGAAAGCTTCATGAGCATGATTCGCAAGCATAAAGCTTATCGTAATGCGGTTCCTACTCAATCTGTACTGACTATTACTTCCAACGTGGTTTACGGTAAGAAAACAGGTACAACACCGGATGGACGTAAAGCAGGCGAACCGTTTGCACCAGGGGCAAACCCAATGCACGGCCGTGATAAAAAAGGTGCTTTGGCATCTCTGAGTTCCGTAGCCAAATTGCCTTATGAACACAGTCTGGATGGTATCTCGAACACCTTCTCCATCGTGCCTAAAGCACTGGGTAAAGAAGAAGAAACACGCAAAACAAACCTTGTTTCGATGATGGATGGCTACTTTGGAAGCCACGCACATCATCTGAATGTCAATGTGTTTGCTCGCGAACAACTGTTGGATGCAATGGAACACCCAGAAAACTATCCACAGCTGACGATTCGTGTTTCCGGCTATGCCGTTAACTTTATCAAGCTGACTCGTGAACAACAATTGGATGTTATTAACCGTACTTTCCACGGTACAATGTAAATAAGTATTACAATGACGCACGCATAGCGGATGCGGGAAGGATGATGCAACATGTTGAAAGGTCACATACACTCATTGGAAACCTTCGGGACCGTCGATGGTCCCGGCATCCGCTTCGTGCTCTTTATGCAAGGATGCTTGTTGAAATGTCAATATTGCCATAACCCGGACACTTGGGCCTTGAATGAAGGTAATCCGATGACGTTGGAGGAGGTATTGGCTGAGATTGAGCCGTATTTAACCTATTACCGTTCTTCAGGAGGCGGATTGACCGTATCCGGTGGAGAACCGACGCTGCAAGCTCATTTTGTCGCAGAGCTGTTCAAAGAAGTGAAACGTCGGTGGAATTTGCACACGACATTGGACAGTAACGGCTTTAATGACGCGGGCCGTATCCATGAACTGCTGGACGTAACAGACTTGGTGCTACTGGATATTAAGCATATTGACAATGACAAACATATTAAGCTTACAGGCAAGTCTAATGACCGTATGCTAAGTACCGCTCGCTGGTTGTCTGAGCAAGGGCGCAAAATGTGGATTAGACACGTATTTGTACCGGGTATTCATGATGACGAGCAAGATTTATTGAATTTGGGACGGTTTATCGGAACGTTGAACGGAGTCGAGAAATTCGAAATATTACCTTACCATCAAATGGGTGTTTACAAGTGGGAAATGCTCGGTAAGGAGTATCCGTTGGAGGGAGTTCCATCTCCTACAGATGAAGAAGTTCAACGTGCTTACCGACTCATTGAAGAGGGTCGTCTGGAGACTGCAGGAAAGAATGCTGTCTGTCGTCCATCATAATGTAAATGGTTCAAAAGCTATTTCCTAGTAATGAAGCCGCCGCCACATCAGGTCAGATGGGCGGCGGTTTTTTGTTGTTGAATTTTTTGCAGTCACAGGAGAAAGTTCCCTTTTTTTCATGATCAGCAAAATTTCCAGAAACTTTTTAACAACTGACGCGTCTAATAGTATGACTTTTTACGGGAATGATAATAATTTGGTGATAGAAGGAGACAGACAATGAATTTCAAGAAATGGACCATGCTCACCGCCCTTGCGGTGGCTCAGGTGGCCGCAGTAGCCCCTGTAGGAGCAGAAGCAGCATCAACAACCGTTCAATCCACCGATTCGGTTAGCGCACAGCAGGCTCAGGCCAATGTTGCTGATTCAGGCGTTCAGAATAGCATCGGAGATCAAGATGGAACTAGCACACAAAATGACACGGTGACACCTAATAACACAGGCGTATCCAATGATCCATTGACTGGCCTGCCTACGGATACAACCAACGGATCGAACGTATCCAATGATGTATACGGTGGAGACGGAACGATCACCAATCCTGGTGGAGCTCCAACATCCATGGGTGCTAATCAATTGATTTTGTACTTAAACAGCGCGAAAATGGAACAAAACGGACAGGTGTACACAGCAACTCAGCCGATGACTGTTAAGGACGGAGTTTCCTATGTAGCTATCCGTTCTCTTGTCAGCCGTGTCGGATTGCAGTTTAGTTATGACACTGCCACCAAAGAAACCGTAATCACACAAGGAACAAATGTCATGCGCTTCAAAACAGACAGCAAGGTTTATACGGTTAACGGTGAAGCCAGACAAATGAAGGGACCGGCTTTTCAGCAAAAGAACGTATTTATGGTGCCTTTGACCTCGATTACACAGGCCTTAAATATTCCTTATACTGTGAATAATACGACTAAACAAGTTATCATGGATTTGAATCAGAAGCCTAAAGCTTCCTTTACGGTTCAACAAAAAGATATCTATGCAGGCGAAACCCAGGTTACGTATTTGACAAAGGAATCCTCTCCTACAGGTCTACCGATTGTGAACCAACGTTGGGAAGGGAAGCAGGACGTATTTCAGGAGCCGGGTACATATGTAGTTACCTATTCTGTTCTTGACTCTGCTGGGAACTGGAGTGATCCTTACTCAGTTACACTTACAGTAAGACCACCAAATCAGCCGCCAGTGGCTCTGTTTACAACTGATAAAAAAGAGTACAAGATGGGTGAGAAAATCACCATTACCGACCTGAGTACAGATGATGAGAATGCTATCACTAAGCGTGATTGGGAGAACAAGAAACTAGCCTTTTTCCAACCAGGTGATGTAACAATTACGTTAACCGTGACTGATAAGCACGGCGCAACAGGTACCAAAAGTGAAACAATTAAAATTACGAATGAACTGCTATACAACGAAGATGATTTCAACAAAATCTTCACACCTTATGGTGACAAATATACTGTAGACGGTAGTCAGGTGCCTACCATGGCTACCATTCCTTTGACTAGTACATCTTCACCGCGTCTTTTGATCCGTGCTAACAGCCCGGAACGTGTATTTCAGGACGGAATTGTGTATCAGGAAACCGGATCAGGCAGCACGCGCATACTCGTCCATCATGTGAATGAAACGGGTCGAGATGTGAAAATGTACGTGATTGCGACAAATAACAATATTACTGCTACCAACCTGAATGTCGAAAATTCTGGTTTTGCTGGACCATCTGAATTTGCCACGGCTGCGGGTAAAGTCTCGATTCAACGATATTTTCAATCCATGCAGGATGGAAGCAAGCGTTCTAGCACAGTTCTAAATCCGGGTGAAAGCCGCATTATTTTAGAGGATTTGAATGCACAAAAAATCAAGCAAAAACAGGTCATATCTCTGTTATCCGATTTGTATACGGATCAACCTATTCAATACACGGTTATTGTGTTAGATGCAAATGCAGATCCGTTGACCGTATTGCCTACTTTGGCAAAACTGCCTAAGGACGGTATTCATAACCGTGGAACGTACGCTAATGCGGATATCTCGCTCAATTATACCGAAGAGGTTGGTAAAACAGCTCAACGTATCGTTCTTGGTGATAATAAGGTAGACCCGAACCTGATTGGTACGGACGGTCTGGACGGCTCTTCTGCTTCCAATGCTGGTAATTTTGGTGTTGTATATAAAGTTAAGTTGGATCATGTAGCGCCGTATTCACTGATTACGTTCAACCCGCGTGGAGGCGAATATTCCGGCTATGCGATGGTAAACAATCAGGTTGTGGGTATCCCGACGAACGGCGCGGTATGGGCTCCAAATGAGATGAGTGTGCTGTATCGCACAGGTCATATCGAGGAAAGTGTAGAGATGTATTTCACTGCAGCCGCGGGAAGTAACTTGCCTGTTTCCGTAGTAGTTATGCCTTTACCAGCTATTAAAAATTAATATGAATTAACCGGTGCTGTTTACCGGCTTAGACCTTGGGTCTCGTCATTCACCGTTTAAAAGTCGATGTCACTTGCAGAATATAGGCGTTCTCCTGCTGCGAATTTAATCGTAGCGCCGGAGAGCGTCTTTTTCTTATGTATAGATACGAATATCTCTTATAATATTGACTTTAATCGTGGTATAATAAATAGATGCAAGCCTAAGCCTGCATCAGAAAACCTGAAACTACAGACAGGGGAGGGTGAAACGCATGCTGACAAAGGATGAAATTATCGCAACAATGTCCGCTCAGGGGCTGCGTATTACAGATCAGCGCAAGACGTTGGCCACGTTATTTTCCGAGAATGAAGGGTATCTGTCCCCCAAAGACGTTTATGAATATATGGGTAAGAAGTACAGTGGACTTAGCTTTGATACGGTTTATCGTAATCTACGTGTAATGCAGGAATTAGGTGTGCTGGAACAGGTATCTTTTGAGGATGGAATGAAGTTTAAGGTGAGCTGTAATGAGCATCATCACCATCACCATATGATTTGCTTGAGCTGTCAAAAAACATTACCGATTTCTTTTTGCCCAATGCAAATGACGGATACGACGGATCAATTCCAAATCGTCGAGCATAAGTTTGAAATTTTTGGTTATTGCAAAGATTGTCAACAGAAGAATGGGCATACTGACAGTAATTCGGATGGGGGATTCAGACAGACGAGCAGTCACACTCACAGCCACGGGGGCTACTGAAATGAAAATCACCACACGCAGAGTGGTACAGGCTCCGATTAAGTTTTATCGTTTCTATATTTCACCGTTAAAGCCGGCTACCTGCCGATTTTATCCAACGTGTTCGGCGTACGCACTGGAGGCGGTAGAGGTGCATGGTGCGCTCAAAGGTTCATGGCTGGCTGCTAAGCGTATAGCTAAGTGCCATCCCTTTCATCCGGGTGGCGTAGATTTGGTTCCTGCTGCAAAAAAGGAGACATATAGGTCTAGCGAAGATCGTTTGGCTACCCATACCGAGTAGGGTCTGACTTGACAGCGCTATGCGGATTTGGTTATATTTTGGTTAATACTGTTTTCCTGCGAAGGGATGAGTAGGGTAAACCGCCCAGTACAGAGAGCCGGGGTTAGCTGCAAACCGGTCTGGAGCGAAGCCTGAATATGGTCCTGGAGGAACCTTCTTCGAGCGTATTTGCCACAGTTTAACAGTGCTGGGAGGCAATCGTAAGGGGGAGGCGTGTTCCAGCGTTAATGGGCGGTCAGATGTGACCGGTGAAGCCTGTAGTCTGTGAGGATACAGGAAAATTGGGTGGTAACGCGTGAGGTGACTCTCGTCCCATAGGGGCGGGGGTCTTTTTTGTGCCCAATTTGTGCCAAATTCATGAATTGGAGTACCTATCATGGTAGCAGGTCTTATCAAGCTGCCGTGAACAAAACAGGAGGCAACACACATGTCCAATGACAACACATTTTACATTACGACACCGATCTATTATCCGAGCGACAAGCTACATATAGGTCATGCTTACACGACGGTTGCGGGAGATGCAATGGCCCGTTACAAGCGGCTACGCGGTTATGAAGTGCGTTATTTGACAGGAACGGATGAGCATGGCCAGAAGATTGAGCAAAAAGCGAGTGCAGCAGGCAAAACGCCGCAACGTTTCGTGGATGATATTGTGGCAGGTATTCAAGATCTGTGGCGGAAGCTCGATATTTCCAATGACGATTTTATCCGTACTACGGAAGAACGTCATAAGGCTGTCGTACAGGAAATTTTTGATCGTTTGCTGAAGCAAGGCGATATTTACAAGGGAGAATACGAAGGCTGGTACAGCATCCCTGACGAGACGTATTACACAGAAACTCAGCTGGTTGACGTGGTGAAGGACGCCGAAGGCAATGTGGCAGGAGGAAAAAGCCCGGATAGTGGACACCCTGTAGAACTGGTCAAAGAAGAGTGTTACTTTTTCCGTATGAGCAAGTATGCTGATCGGTTGCTGCAATTTTATGAAGAGAACCCGCAGTTTATCCAGCCGGAATCGCGTAAAAAAGAGATGATCAATAACTTCATCAAGCCGGGTCTGGAGGATTTGGCTGTATCTCGTACTACCTTCGATTGGGGCATTAAGGTGAAGGGGGATCCGAAGCATGTCGTGTATGTGTGGATTGACGCACTTTCCAACTACATCACAGCCTTGGGTTATGGCTCTTCCAATACCGAGCTGTATGATAAATTCTGGCCTGCAAATGTGCATATCGTAGGTAAAGAGATTGTACGGTTCCACACGATATATTGGCCGATCATGCTGATGGCGCTGGATCTTCCGTTGCCTAAAAAAGTATTTGCACATGGTTGGCTGCTCATGAAAGACGGTAAAATGTCGAAATCTAAAGGCAATGTTGTAGACCCAGTGACGTTGATTGACCGTTATGGTCTGGACCAACTTCGATACTACTTGCTGCGCGAGGTGCCTTTTGGGGCAGACGGAACCTTTACACCAGAAAGCTTTGTAGATCGAGTTAATTCGGATTTGGCAAATGATCTGGGCAACTTGTTGAATCGTACCGTGGCGATGGTAGATAAATATTTTGATGGCAAGGTTCCGGCTTATGAAGCGAATGTAACAGCATTCGACGGAGCTTTGGAAGACATGGCAACATCGACTTATAGCAAAGTAGAAGAAGCCATGGAAAACATGGAGTTTTCCGTGGCATTAACGGCGATTAGTCAATTTATTAGCCGTAGCAACAAGTATATTGACGAGACGCAACCATGGAATTTGGCTAAGGATGAGGCAAAACGTCGCGAATTGTCATCTGTTATGTTGCATTTGGTAGAAAGCTTGCGCATCGCTTCCATCTTGCTCCAGCCATTCTTAACCCGTGCTCCTCATAAAATTTGGGAACAGCTCGGTATTAGCCAAGGTGAGTTGACTACATGGGATAGCGGCAAGCAATTTGGTCGTATTCCGGAAGGAACGCAGCTGGTTAAAGGTAATCCGATCTTCCCGCGTCTGGATTCAGAGCAAGAGGTTGCTTTTATCGTGGAAGCAATGACTGGGGGTAAGAAACAGGATGAAGCTATAGCACAAGTTCAACCGCAGAATGCATCTGAGACAAGCCAGGAAGCACCGGAGGCAAAGGAAGAGATTGGCATTGAGGATTTTGCCAAGGTAGAACTGCGCGTTGCTCAGGTCGTCGCCTGCGAGCCTGTGAAGAAGGCCGATAAACTGTTGAAGCTCCAACTTGATCTTGGTTATGAGCAGCGGCAGGTAGTATCAGGGATTGCGAAGTTTTATACACCTGAAGATATCATTGGGCGCAAGGTGATCTGTGTGACCAATCTGAAGCCAGTAAAACTTCGGGGAGAGTTGTCGCAAGGTATGATTTTGGCAGCATCACATGGAGATCAGCTTACGCTGGCCACCGTACCGGAAGGTATGCCGAATGGTGCAGTTGTAAAGTAGAACGCTATGTAAAAATAAAAGAACGTAATGAGCGTATGTCCGGGAATCATTCTTCCTGGGCATACGCTTTTTGGCTTGCATCATATTTTGCTCCCGCTATACGTATGTTTTAGTAGGCAGGGCTTGTTTGCTCGTGTTCACTTAAGACAGGTGGGAGGAAATGATGATGACAAATATCAACGCCGGGTTGGCGATCATAGCCGGACTGGTTTCTTTTTTTTCACCGTGTTGTTTACCGCTGTATCCATCTTATTTATCGTATATGACAGGGATGTCTGCGCGTGAACTGGCTGAAGGACGGCACAAGGCTGAGGTTCGTTATCGTACGATGGGACATACGCTTGCTTTTGTATTGGGCTTTTCGGTCGTTTTCTATTCACTGGGTGCAAGTGTCGGGTTGCTTGGAGAATGGTTTGCCAATTATGGGGATGCGCTAAGAGTGGTAGCGGGGTTACTTATTTTACTAATGGGACTGGTATCTCTTGGTGTGTTGCGTCCTTTGATTCTAATGAGGGAGCATAAGTTTCGCTGGACATGGAAGCCCGCCGGGTACGCCGGTTCCTTTGTAATCGGAATTGGGTTTGCGGCAGGCTGGTCGCCCTGTATCGGTCCCATGCTAACAGCTATTATTGCTTTGGCGGCAGTAGAGCATCACATTTGGTTCAAACTGATTACAGGCTATGCGCTTGGCTTTGCAATTCCATTTTTTGTATTAGCTTTGCTGGTAGGCTCTGTTCGACTATCCTCTCGCTATACCTCCATCCTCATCAAAACAGGTGGCATACTACTAGTTATTACGGGCATTTTACTGGTAACGGATCAAATGACCGATGTAACGCTATTTTTACAACGGATTACCCCAGATTGGATGCTAGTTATGTGAAATATTCAATACGACTTAAAGGGAAATGTTCAAAAATGCGCTCTGTGATAAACTCTCGCAGTGCATTTTGCTGTTCATCGGGATAAACATATTTGTTTTGTCCCCAGCGGCCCCATTTTTTCTTTCGTTTCTCTATGTCCATCTCCAGCTTGGTTTTCGGATAACGTTTCTCGATAACAGCTTTGGATGTTTTGGTGAAGCGATGCTGAATTAATTCGAACGTCAAATCTTTTGTAGCATGCTGTGGCAAGGCTTCTTCCAATTTTCGCAGCAACTCGCCGTAACCTTCTTCCCAGCCGTCATACCAGATGATGGGTGCAATGATGAAACCCAGTGGATAACCAGCTCGTGCGATTTTGCCAGCGGCTTCAATACGTTCCTCGAAGCGTGAAGTTGCAGGTTCAAACTGTTTAATAACATAATCGGAATTAATGCTAAAGCGGATGCGAGTATGACCATTATGTTTAATATCCAGCAATGGATCAACATGATGGTATTTAGTAACAAAACGCAGACGACCAAATTCTTCATCTGCCATGAAACGAATCAAGTCTCCAAGCGTTCCGGTGATATGCTCCAAACCAACCGGATCGGAGGTGCAAGCTGCTTCAAAACGGGTAATTTCAGGCGCACGCTCCTCGGTATAAGCTTTAGCTGCTGATAAGATATCGTCAGTGTTGACATATACACGAATATACGGCTTTGCTCCCAAGGTTGTTTGTAAATAACAGTAGTGACAATGCCCCATACAACCAGTCGAAATGGGGATGGCGTATTCAGCAGAGGGCTTGGATTGGTCAAAAGTTAACGTTTTACGGATACCGACTACCAAAGTTTTTTTTGCCATTCGGTACTTTTCAACTTCAGTTTCACCTGGTAAATTGGTAATTCGGTTGTGAGAGGTAGTCATCCGATACGGAATATCCTTGGCTTTAACCCAATCCATAATACGCTGGCCCTTGGGATAATTCAGTGCGTCTGGCTCAAAAAACACCAGGTCAGGCAAGAATGGCTTGGTTCCTCTGGTTTGGACAGGAGTACGCTCAAGCGTAGACATGGCTAACGCTCCTTTCGAAATAAATCCACAGTGCTCTGGTGTCCAACTTTAACATATTGCCGCAGAAATAAACGATACAGGGACGACGATATTAGTGTACCCGGCTTAAATTGAACAAATCGTGGCAATAGCTGTGAGTGGAGGGATGAGACTTGCCAATGGGCAATGATAACATGTATCATTACATAGTAGGTTTAACGCAGGAAATGAAGGCGGTAAGCGCCCGTTCAATAACAGAAAAGAGGGAAACAAGTGCCAACGCCAAGCATGGAAGATTATTTGGAACGCATTTACCAACTGATTGATGAGAAGGGATATGCTCGTGTCTCGGATATCGCAGAGGGGTTAGAGGTGCATCCTTCGTCCGTCACCAAAATGATTCAGAAGTTGGATAAGGACGATTATCTTGTATATGAGAAATATCGGGGACTGATTTTGACACCGAAAGGGAAAAAGGTCGGCAAACGGTTGGTTGATCGCCATCAGTTATTAGAGCAATTTCTGGATATGATTGGGGTTGACAAGGACCTGATATATAAAGATGTGGAAGGTATTGAGCATCATTTGAGCTGGGATTCCATCACCCGTATCGAAACATTGGTTGAGTATTTTCGTCGGGATGAAGATCGCTTACGCCAGCTTCATGACATACACAAGGAATTGAGTGGAGATTCCTAAAAGCATCTGTCCTTACGGACGGTGCTTTTTTATTTATCCCGACCGCAACAAATATCCGGTTATTAGCGTCTATCCATTATATAGCAGGACAAGATAGGGGTTAAAATTAACAGGGTTAGCGGAGGATTGTAATAATATGAATCGAAAGAAAATAGTGGCATTGGCTGCAGGCCTACTCTTAGCAGTGCAGACTGCCATCGTTCCTGGAGTTCAAGCAGCTCCAACTGGTGATATTGAAATTTTATTGGACGGACAGTCCCTGCAAAGTGACGCGTCACCGTATATTGTACAGGGAGCCAATGTTACGATGGTTCCTTTGCGAGTGATTAGTGAGGGATTGGGCGCTCAGGTCAACTGGTCGGAATCGTCCGGTACGGTAACGATTACAGCACAGAACAAAAATATATCTATGGAGAACGGTGCACAAAGCGCTACGGTGAATGGCAAGTCAGTTCGACTGGATGCATCTGCCCGTATGACAAGCGGGAGAGTCATGGTGCCTCTGCGTTTTGTTGGGGAAGAGTTGGGATTAAAAGTGGATTGGCAAGCTTCAGAGCGAGTCATTACGTTAAGCAGTGGTAAGGAAGGTGTCTCTACTGGCGGGAACACTTCTGCGGGAAGCAGCGGCTCTATATCAGATACGTCTGCATCTGGCAATCAGGACAGTGGAAGTACAGATCAGGGAGCCATCGATGATGAGCACGCGGTTGTCACTTCACCGTCAACGTCTACTAGTGAGGACGGTTCAAGTTCTTCACAGGCAAATGTGGTTCAGGTAAAGGCTTCAACTTCCATGCGTGGAGCATGGATTTCTACCATTAACGGAGATTGGCCTTCTTCCGCTGCCCGAAGCAGCTCAGAGAAGCAAAAGCAGGAGTTTACTAAAATGCTCGATGATTTGCAGGGGATGGGCATCAATGCGGTATTTGTTCAGGTTCGTGCCAGCGGTGATGCGCTCTATCCATCGAGTCTTGTACCATGGAGCAAGTATTTGACCAACACCCAAGGTAAAAATCCAGGCTACGATCCCTTGAAATTTATGATTAGCGAATCGCATAAGCGAGGGATGGAATTCCATGCCTGGTTTAATCCGTTCCGTGCGAATTCTACAGGAACAACCAGCGGTTTGGCTGCAAACCATGTGGCTAATCAACATCCGGACTGGATTGTTAAGAATGGTAGCCAATTGTACATCAATCCAGGAATTCCGGCTGCACGTCAGCATGTCATTGCGGCGATTATGGAGGTCGTGAACGGATATGATATTGACGGCGTCCATTTGGACGATTATTTTTATCCTTACAGCGGGACTTTTGATGATGATGCGACCTTCAAAGCATATAATGCCAACAAAATCTCTAACAAGGGCGACTGGCGGAGAGATAATGTGAACAGTTTTGTTCGCGATTTGGGCAAAAGCATTCATGCCAGCAAGTCTAAAGTTCAATTCGGAATTAGTCCTTTTGGGGTATGGCGTAACAAATCTCAGGACTTAACGGGTTCAGACACGAAGGCAGGCGTTACAGCGTATGATACGACGTTTGCGGATGTAAGAACCTGGATTAACAAAGAATGGATTGATTATGTAGCTCCACAAATTTACTGGAGTATCGGTTTCCCAGCGGCGGGATATGACAAGCTTGTCGCATGGTGGTCCAATGAGGTCAAAAACTCAGATGTTAAGCTGTATATCGGTCATTCTCCTTATAAGATCGGCACCCCTGAAAAGGGCTGGCAAACGGCTCAAGAGCTAATTAAGCAGCTTGAACTGAACGAAGATTATAAACAGGTCAAAGGGGATATTTACTTTAGTGCACAGCATTTGCGTAAAAATCCATACGGACTCATTCAGCTTCTTCAAAATTATTATCAAATGTGATAAAATTTGGATCATATAGGTTCTATTTGGGCCTCCGTTCTCATACATAAGCAGTAGAACTGCTTACTCCCAAGAGAACGGAGGTTTTTTGATCTATGCTGATCAATGCTGTGTTCCAGGGTGGAGGGGTTAAGGGAATTTCGCTGGCGGGTGCAGTTAAGGCTGCGGAGGAGCATGGAATTGTATTCAATCGTTTGGCAGGTACATCATCAGGTGCTATTGTAGCTGCTTTATTGGCTGCGGGATACTCTGCGGATGAAATGAAAGCCGTAATTGAGAAAACCCCCTTGGTCAAGTTGTTACGACGTTCTCCAGTGTTCAATATTAAGTGGGTTGGACCAGCAGCTCGTATCTTTCTTAAAAAAGGGCTCTACTCAGGGGAGGCACTGGAGCACTGGGTACGTGAGCTGTTACGAGCTAAGGGAGTGCGTACGTTCGCGGATTTACCTCCTGGCAAACTGCGCATTATTGCATCAGATATCACGAATGGACGCATTCTGGTGCTTCCTGAGGATATCAAACGTTTTGGTATCAATCCCTCTTCACTGGAGGTAGCTAAAGCCATTCGGATGAGCACAAGTATCCCTTATTTTTTTGATCCCGTTATGTTAAGGCTTGATTCTGCACTTGCCAAGGGAAAGACTTTTTCTCAGCAATTTGTATTTGTAGTTGATGGGGCTTTACTAAGCAATTTGCCGTTGTGGCTTTTTGATGAGCCTGTAAATGAACGTGAGGCCAAAACGATTCCAACGGTAGGGTTTCAAATGGTGGGCAAAACGGGGACGGAGACCAAAGTTTCTTATATACGGGGTCCATTGACCATGCTGCAGGCTATTTTTGATACCATGCTATCAGCGCACGATGAACGATATATTGAGCAGGAGAATCGGTATCGGACGATTAAAATTCCAACATTGGGTATCCGCACTGCACAATTTAACATTTCTACAGAGCAAAGTGATTTGTTGTATGCTTCTGGTGTGCAGGCAGGGGATGCTTTTTTCCACAAATGGAGCATCACTTCTTACCAGCAGCAGTATAGCAAGTACCAATTGATGAAGGATACCATGTACGCTATGAAATAAACACTAACTGGCAGTTAAAGTTAATTTAAAAGGGTGTAAAAAAGGAGCCTCTTCCCGGTCATATTTGAATACGCGGGTGATGGCTCCTTTGTGCTACATTTTAAAGGATGATTATCATTAATGATATTTAGGTTGTTCTTCTTCATTTTTGCCCTTGGAACCTTCAATCACATGAAAAGGATACGCTTTGCGCTTGCCTGTAGTCTGCTGCTTACGTGCGTTGGCTGTTTTGGCCATGGTGCGCACAGAGGGTTTGATTTTGGGAGTACGATTGCGTTGCCCTGGCAGGTATTTGTATAGCAGAAATATAACTGCAAAAACAAGGACGGGAATTAGTAAACTCATGAGAAAGCCCCAGCTTCCTCTCCATAGCATATCCACAATCCCATATGCACCCAAAGCAAGGGTAAGCCAGAAAATAACGGCATGTCTGTTCATTATTCACTCATCCTTTCACAGGATCAAGGACCGGACTGTTGAAGGTCTCCTTTACAGGTACGTTTTCCAACTCAGCATCCAATTCAAGCATACGCTTAAATGAGGCAATGGATACCTCCACTTGATCATCAGTCGGTTCTTTGGTGGTAAGTAGTTGCAGCCACAGACCGGGGTAACCTAAATAACGGAGTACCGGAATTTCACGAAGAGCATTGGTTAGCTTGAGAAATTCAAAAGAAAGCCCCAGTACGATCGGAAGCAGTAGAAGCCGTTGCCCCATGCGCTCCCACAGATTATCGTAGGTAAATAGGGAATAGACAAGTACTCCGATGATCACAGTCAGCATAATAAAGCTACTACCGCAGCGGTAATGCAGACGGCTGTATTTTTGTACATTGGCCGGAGTTAGTTCTTCCCCAGCTTCGAATGCTGTAATTACTTTATGCTCTGCGCCGTGATATTGAAACAGTCGCTTAATTAACGGAGTTTGGGAAATACCCCACAAATAGGCCAGTAGCAGAATCAGCTTAATAGCTCCTTCTGCGAGGTTATGCAAAATTTGGCTGTGAAACAAGCTGCCGAACAGGAAATTCTCTACAATAACCGGAACGAGAGTCAATACAATTTTGCCAAACAGGAATGACAAAATACCGACCGCCGCCACACCGATCATCATGCTCAGACTCCAGCGAGATTCTTCTTTTTTCTTTTGCTCAGCGCGTTCTTCCGGATCTACTTCATCATCAGCATACGCATCGGCTGAATAGTTCAAATGCTTGGTACCCTTGGCGCTGGAGTCGATGATGCTTACAATCCCCCGCAATAAAGGAATTCTGCGGAATTTGGATACCCAGGATTGCTCCTTGCGTGGTACTTCCAAATATGTGATTTCGCCAGTTTTGCGGCGAACTGCCGTGACATTGACACGCTTGCCGCCGAACATGACACCTTCAATGACTGCCTGACCGCCGTAGCTCACAGGCTTGGATGCTTGTGACAACCGTCTCACCTCTCTTAATACATGCTTTTTTGTATATTGTATCGAATTTGGAAGGGAATATCTAGTTAGATGAAACTGAGTGTAATAATTAGGCCACTCCAAGCTAAGATTCTGCTTTTAACGGAGAAGGTAGAAATTCTTATCGTGGAGAAAGCTCATGCCACAGGCTTATAAAAAAAAGCATTTATGGAGCTCAGACTGCTCACATAAATGCTACTCATTATAAAACCGAATGAATATTCGGAGACAACTTATTGTGTAATTGCCCCGACAACCTGGTCAACCAGCCCTTTTGAAGAGAGAGGGCCGCCAAATGTCCATGTCGTACCGCTCAGTGAATAGGTACGTTTTTCTTTAACGAAATTCAGACCATTCCAGACCGAATTATTTTTCATGGGTGCGCCGAAAACATTATCGTCCGGCTGAACAATATAGATAAAATTGCTGTCCTGAACGGCAGACAGAGCTTCAATGCCTACGGTTGAAAAGCCATACTGTTCAACTTTGCTCGGTTTCCAATCGTTAATCATGCCGATCTTCGCCAGTGTTGCCACGACGACTGAATTATCTGAAAACATACGAAGGCTGGCCGCATTTTGCGAAGTGAAAGCCTGTGTCAGTATATAATGATAATCCGACTTGCCAGCAGCGGCGAGCTTTTCTTTGGCTTCAGCATAATGCTGATCCAGTTCGGCAAGCACCTGCTTAGCTTTGTCTTCTTTTCCAAGAGCAACTGCGATGCTATTAAAAATTTCTACCATTTTATCATGATCGTAGCCGTTACCATCGTTCAGATTATATTCGATCGTCGGAGCGATGGCCTTGAGTTGCTCATAGATAGCTTCATTCCCATCAACATTGGAAATGATCAGATCCGGCTTCAATGCAGCAATCGCTTCCAGATTCGGCTCGTTACGCGTGCCGACATCGACCACGCTACTATCGAGAGCCGCCTCCGGTGTCACGTACACCTTGTAGTTGGCATTGTCTGCATTACCAACCGGCTGAACGCCCAGCGCAATTAAATCCTCTGTAAATGTCCATTCCAGCACTACGACACGCTGTGCGGGCTTGTTGAGCGTGACCTCACCACGATTATGCTTTACCGTCACAGGACCGGTCGCTGTGTCAGTCGGTTTGCTACCCGACGTGGCTGCCTGATCTTTATCCGATGCTTTGTCGGCTGCTCCGCAACCTGCCAGAGTGAGCGTAAAAACCATTAACAATAAAATCCCGATTAATCCCTTTTTCATAGAAGCGTTCTCCCGTATATATGTTTTTAGAAAATGATAATGATTATCATTTTCATCATTATATTATGAAAGAGTATTGAAATTTTGTCAATGTAAGAAACGGGTCCGTACCCTCAATTGGAAAGCTGCCATTATTCAGCATTCCTGTTCATTGTTAAACTATTCCCCCTTGGAGCATACTACCTAGCAAAATGGAATGCAGAATCCGATGGACGTACATGCATTTCCGATTGCAATTGTCTTTACGATGGGAAAAAGTTTGCATATTGAAAGGGGATTAAACAACATGAGTGAAACCTACTCTATACCCAAGATAGGACATGAACAGGAGCAGTCTCGCGGATCTCAGGATCAACGTAATCATAACGACAGTGGTAGAGGCAGGCAGCAGTCAGGCAAAATACATACGCCTCTCATTCCTTTTGCACTTGAGTTGGGTTTTTTTGCGGGTTTGCTCTGGGGATTGCTGCGCTGGCTGTTTTATAAGTTGCACTTTACGGTAGTAGCGCCTGGCTTTCTCGCAGAGCCTTTTTTCAAGCATTCGTTTATGAACACCATGGCGGGACATCTGGTAGGGCTACTTTTTTTTATTGGATTATCCGTCGTAGCTTCACTGGTGTACACTCTGTTGCTGCGCAGATTTAAGGGTCCTATACCCGGAATTGTGTATGGTCTGATTTGGTGGGTTGTTTTATTTGTATTAACAGGTCCTAAGCTAGGGATGATGAATGCTCCTGATCGGTTAACATGGAATTCCTTATATACGGAAATTTGTGTGTTTATACTGTGGGGACTATTTATCGGATATACCGTTGCTGTCGAGTATACGGATGAAAGAAAGCGCGAGCCTGAGAAAGCTAAGGGCTGAACGTAACAAAAACTTCTCAAGCGCCTATCCCCTGTGTTAAAATAGCATTTGGTTATTTGACAGAGGGGAGCGGAATGAAAGATGAAGAATGACCGGGTGTTAAAGCTGCGGCAGGCGCTGGGCGAGCATAATCTGCGGGCTATGCTGATTACTAGCCCTGTCAATCGTCGATATTTGACAGGCTTCACAGGTTCGGCGGGTTATGTGCTGATTACGGAATCCCATAGCTATTTGCTGACTGACTTTCGCTATATGACGCAAGCGACCGAACAAGCCGAAGGCTTCACGGTGGTGCAGCACGCTGCACAGGTCATGGAAACGGTGAAAGAATTGCTGTCTTCCCATCAGATCAGCGAAACAGGCTTCGAGCAAGACGCTGTAACTGTTGCGACGCATAAAGCTTATAGCGAAGATTTGTCACCTATTTCACTGGTTCCGGTGTCGGGCATTGTGGAGAAGCTACGGGTGTACAAGGATGCAGAAGAGCTGGAAGTGATGCAGCGGGCAGCGGATTTGGCAGATGCTACATTTGCACACATTTTACCTTACATCAAGCCGGGTGTCAGCGAGCGTGAGCTGGATCTGGAAATGGAATTCTTCATGCGCAAGCAGGGAGCTACATCCTCTTCATTTGACACCATTGTGGCTTCCGGGGTTCGTTCGGCATTGCCTCATGGCGTAGCCAGTGCTAAGTTAGTACAAGCAGGCGAGCTGATTACGTTTGATTTTGGTGCGTTGCTGGATGGCTACTGCTCCGATTTGACACGTACAGTGGCTACACAAGGGGATTTGGCGCCCCAGTTGCGTGAGATCTACGATATTGTGCTTAAGGCGCAGCTTCACGCACTCGAACATATTAAGCCGGGCATGACAGGCCGTGAAGCGGATGCACTGACCCGGGATATTATTGCGAGCCATGGCTATGGAGACAATTTCGGGCACAGTACAGGTCATGGTCTGGGTCTTGAAGTACATGAATCTACACGCCTGTCTAAGGCAAGCGATGATATTCTGGAGCCGGGCATGGTTGTAACGGTCGAGCCAGGTATTTATGTGCCTGGATTGGGCGGTGTACGGATCGAGGATGATATCGTTATTACAGATAGCGGCATCAAGGTATTAACACATTCGAGCAAAGAATTTACAGTCGTTTAATAACGATAACAGTCCTGTAGGAGGGGTATTTTTGTGATTAACGTTAATGATTTTAAAACAGGATTGACCGTCGAGGTAGACGGAGATATTTTTACGGTGCTGGATTTCCAACACGTAAAACCGGGTAAAGGTGCGGCATTCGTGCGCTCCAAGCTTAAAAACCTGCGTAACGGCAACACTGTTGAACGTACATTCCGTGCGGGTGAAACGATCGGCCGTGCGCAAATTGAAAACCGTGGTGTGTCTTACCTCTATGCGAGCGCAGACGAGCATACATTCATGGACAACGAAACCTACGATCAATTCACACTTTCCAGCGATCAACTGAAATGGGAACTTAACTTCCTGCAAGAAAACATGAATGTAAACATCATTAGCTATAATGGTGAAATTCTCGGGATTAACCTGCCTAACAGCGTAGAGCTGAAGGTTATTGACACTGAGCCGGGTATTAAAGGTAACACCGCTACAGGTGCTACTAAAAATGCAAAAGTTGAAACAGGACTGAATGTTCAGGTTCCATTGTTTATCAACCAGGACGATGTATTGCTGATTGATACACGCGATGGTAAATACATTTCCCGCGCATAAATTTTGCAGCTTTTAGATATCCTCTGTCCTTGTTAAGGGCAGGGGATATTTTTATAAACACTAATATTAAAAAACATTGGCTCCACATAGCACTTTCGTATTATACTGTACTAAAGTTATGCCGCAGGATGTCACGTTCAAGTCGTTTGGTGCCATCTCAAGGTTACATACTGTTGAGTCTGAGGGAGTGAATATCGTTGTCTTTGTATGTCATGAAATTCGGAGGCAGTTCCGTCGGTGACACGGAGCGCATGAAACGCGTGGCAAAACGCGTTGTTGAGAAACAGAGTGAAGGGCATCAATGTGTAGTGGTCGTTTCCGCAATGGGAGACACGACAGACGAACTGATTGACCAGGCCAAATTGTTGAATGAGCAGTTGCCTGCACGTGAGTTGGATATGTTGATGACTACAGGTGAGCAAATTTCAATCGCATTGTTGTCGATGGCTATTCAGCAGTTGGGTCATGAAGCGGTATCGTTTACGGGATGGCAGGCTGGTTTCCGTACTGAATCTGACTTTGGTCGAGCACGGATTACGGATATTCAACCTCAGCGTGTGCTGGATGCACTGAGCAGCAACAAGATCGTTGTTGTAGCTGGTTTCCAGGGGATGTCTGCAGAGGGAGACATTACGACGCTGGGACGTGGTGGATCTGATACGACGGCGGTTGCGCTGGCGGCGGCGATTCAAGCGGATGCCTGTGAAATTTACACGGATGTGGACGGCATATATTCAACAGATCCACGGATCGTGAAGGTTGCTCGTAAGCTAAAAGAAATTTCTTATGATGAAATGCTGGAATTAGCTAATCTGGGTGCCGCTGTATTGCATCCTCGTGCGGTAGAATATGCCAAACATAACCGGGTACCGCTGATTGTGCGGTCCAGTTTTAACCATAATGAAGGAACGGTCGTAAAGGAGGATGCAGTAATGGAACAAGGCGTTGTAGTCAGTGGGATTGCATATGATAAAAATGTAGCAAGAATCAGTATTTTGGGCGTCGCCGATATCCCCGGTGTACTGGCGAAAGTATTTGGAACACTGGCGGCAGCCAAAATTGATGTAGACATTATTGTACAGAGCGGGGTTGAAGCTGGTAAAGCGGATTTCTCCTTTACAGTAGCTCTGACGGATCGTGAAGCAGCACTGAAGACGCTGGAAGGTATTCGTGGAGAGCTTCCGTACCGTGAAGTAACGTCTGAGGAAAACCTGGTGAAAGTATCCATTGTAGGTGCAGGAATGGTTAGCCATCCGGGTGTTGCTGCGCAAATGTTTGCCGTACTGGCAGAGCAAGGCGTTAGCATTAAAATGGTAAGCACATCTGAGATCAAAGTATCGTGTGTAATTGAAGCGGGTAAACTTCATGAGGTTATTCAGGCGCTGCATACAGCTTATAACCTGGACACCGAGGAGCAAGCGTTTGTGGGTGGACCGCAGGACCGTCGTTAATAACTGCAACGTGATCTAGACACTGAATAGTCTAATGTGAACGATGCTTATGACAGGTAAAGGTTGATACAGGCTCTCTATTTATAGTTTGATAAATCATAGAATACAGCAGTAGGTTAAGAGGTTGTTCCATCAGTGAGAGTTAGACTGAGGGGCAGCCTCTTTTTTTGCTGAATCTATCTTTTCTACCCAAGGGTATCCCTTAGCCGACAAGGCTTTGAGAGGCCCTTTTTTTATTTGTGCGAATTAGAGAATGGTGCTTAAACAAGCGGGAGAAAGGTCTGTTGAGTGTTGATAGGAGTTAGCAAAAGTTTGCCTAGGTTTTCAATATATTTTCGGCATAAAAAGCGAGAGTCAACCATAGACTTGTCTTAAAGAAAAAGGACAACCGTGAGGGGGCGACATCGGTATGGAATGGCTGGAATTATTTCCCGAACCGTTGCACGGTATACTCGGAAGGCTTCCAGAAACGGTATTTAAGCAACTGGAAGAAATCCGGGTCAGGGAAGGAAGGCCGTTGGAAATTAATGCAAATGGTGATCATCATTTTGTAACGTCTGCTGGTCGGCTGACTTTGAACCATGTGGAAGCCTATAAGCCTGACCGTGAGGATGCCCACCGACTGCTGGATTTTATCAGCAATCATTCCCTGTATACCATGGAAGAGGAGCTTCGTAAAGGGTTTATTACGATCCCTGGCGGTCATCGTATTGGCTTGGCAGGGAGAACCGTGCTCAACCGAGGACGAGTGGAGCATTTGAGGGATATAAGCAGCTTTAATGTAAGAATTGCTCGTGCAATTCCCGGCATAGCTGATCGGATATTGCCTTATGTAGCAGATCGAATGTCCGGGAAAATCCGGCACACCCTCATTTTGTCCCCTCCTCAGCATGGCAAAACGACACTGCTTAGGGACTTGGCTCGGCAACTCAGTTACGGAGGGATGGAAAGCAATGGGGGGCGACGGAATGGACTCAAGGTAGGCATTATAGACGAACGCTCTGAGATCGCTGGTAGTCACAAAGGTATCCCCGGTTTTGATGTCGGACCTCGCACCGATGTATTGGACGGATGTCCGAAAGCAGAAGGCATGATGATGATGATCCGCTCGATGTCACCGGATGTCCTCATTGTTGATGAAATCGGACGACTGGAAGATGCGGAGGCGGTGCGCGAAGCGCTTCATGCAGGCATTGCAGTCATTGCTTCCGCACATGGCCGCGATGTGGCTGAAATGGCGACCCGGTCTGCTTTTGCTGGATTAACTACAGGACAAGAGCTGTTTCAACTCTACGTCATGCTGGAGCGGACGAGCCGGGGCGTCTCATTCCGGCTGGCAGATGCCAAGCAGCGCAGGCTTACACTGCCTGGAGAAGGGCAGAATGGGGGCATCTCCTATGCTTAAGCTGCTGGGTGCAGCCTTGGTTATACTGGCCGCTACGCTGGCAGGCTGGCAACGGGCAAGGCAGTTTGCGATGAGGCCGCGGCAAATCAGGGAGTTGATTCTTGCGCTGCAAAGATTGACCACCGAGGTTTCCTACGGGGTGTCTCCGCTACCAGATGCTTTCGCCAAGACAGGAGAGCCCTTGCGAGAGCCGCTGCGCACTCTGTTTCAGCAAGCCTCACGCTGGATGCACCCCTCTTTTGGCCTGACTGCCAGAGAAAGCTTGCATAAAGCCATTGAAGACTCGTGGAGCCGTTCCTCTATGAAGCAAGCCGAGAAGGAAGCGATGCGGCAGCTTGCCTACAGTCTTGGAACCAGCGACCGTGAAGACCAGATCAAGCACATTGCGCTGACCATCCAGCAGTTATCCCATGAGGAAGCGCAGGCGCAGGCAGATCAGGTGAGGTACGAGCGTATGAGCAGGAGCCTGGGACTGCTGATCGGAGCATTGATCGTCATTTTGATCTATTAGCGGGGTGCTCGAATGAATTTAGAAGTGAACGCAATTTTCCAGATTGCCGGAATTGGCATTATTATCGCTATGATTCATACCGTATTAAAGCAAATGGGCAAAGAAGACATGGCCCACTGGGTAACGGTCATTGGTTTCGTCGTGGTCCTGTTCATGGTGGTGCGAATGCTGGATAACCTTCTGCAAGAGATCAAATCTATCTTTCTTTTTCAGTAGGTGGACACATGGAAATCATTCAGGTGGTGGGCTTCGCCCTCATTGCCACAGTCCTCATTTTAGTCATTAAGGAACAGAAGCCGATGTTTGCCTTTTTGATTGCAACAGCTGCGGGAATCGTCATTTTTTTGCTGCTGATTGGGAAGATCGGATCTGTGGTTGCTGTACTGGAGCGACTGGCCCGGTCTTCAGGCATGGATATGATCTATTTTAAAACCGTATTGAAAATAATCGGTATCGCTTATATTGCTGAATTTGGAGCTCAAATCGTTCGGGATGCAGGACAAGACGGGATTGCTTCCAAAATTGAGCTTACCGGAAAGGTACTCATTATGGTGCTCGCAATCCCGATTATCAGCATTATTATTGATACCATTCTGAAGCTGATGCCCGCCTGAGGGGGTGATGCCATGAAAAGGCTAGGGGGCATGCCAAATCTCAAAGTAATTGCAATGTTGCTGCTATGTCTCTGGTGTGCCTCAGCTGCGGTCCTCTTTGCAGATACACCGACAAACGAATGGATCAGACAGCAAGCAGAGCAAATGCCCAAAGATGAAGTAGAACATTATTGGGACGGGCTTATGCAGCAATACGGCGGATTTTTCCCTGATCAGAAAACGCCTTCCTTCATGGACATGCTGCTTCCAGGCGGCGAAGGGTTCAGCATAAAGGGTGTATTAAGCGCTATAGCTGATTTTTTCATCCATGAAATCCGTGTAAATGCCAAGTTGCTCGTCACCATCGTCATGCTCAGCATTATGAGTATGGTGCTGGAAACGCTGCAAAGCGCTTTTGAAAGCAAACAGGTCAGCAAAGTGGCCTATGCTATCGTATACATGGTCATTATCATTCTGGCGATTAATAGCTTTAGTGTAGCGATTGGTTATGCCAAAGAAGCGATTGATAGCATGATTCACTTCATGATGGCAATGTTGCCTTTGTTGTTTACCATGTTAGCCTCGATGGGCAACGTCGTAACAGTTTCGGTGACCCACCCGCTGATTGTATTTATGATCAACACAGTCGGAACAGTCATTCATACGCTGGTTTTCCCGCTGCTGTTCTTCTCGGCTGTGCTGTACTTGGTCAACTCGCTGACGGGCAAATACAAGCTGACCCAGCTAGCCGATCTGTTGCGGAACGCTGGAGTAGCAGTGCTGGGAGTGCTGCTGACCATATTTCTGGGAGTCATTTCGGTACAAGGCTTGACATCGTCGGTTACTGACGGATTAACGATCCGCACAGCCAAATATATTACAGGTAGCTTTGTTCCGGTGGTCGGGAAGGCGTTGGCAGATGCGACAGATACAGTCATTTCGGCTTCGCTGCTCGTTAAAAATGCCATTGGTCTGGTAGGAGTCATTATTATTTTGTTCCTATGCGCATTTCCTGCTCTCAAGATTCTGACACTGGCTCTCATTTATAAAGTGACAGCAGCGATCATGCAGCCTTTGGGTGATACGCCTATCGTGGAATGTCTCGATGCGATCGGCAAGAGCATGATTTATGTTTTCGCGGCACTGGCGGCAGTGGGGTTAATGTCCTTCCTTGCGATTACAATCATGCTCGCAGCAGGAAATATGACGGTCATGATGAGGTGAACCAATGCACGTAAACCAACAAGGGGGGAGGGGAGTGACGTGACCTGGCTGGGAGGTTGGCTTAAGGAACTGGTGCTAATCGTGTTGCTGGCTTCTTTTGTCGATATGATCTTACCGAGCCGATCTATGGAAAGGTATGTCAAACTCGTTCTCAGCCTGCTTATTCTGCTGACGTTGCTGTCTCCGGTCGTGCGCTTACTGAGCAGCAGCCCCTCCGAGGTTTTAGGGCGAGCATTGGAACTTCAACGTCAGGCTGAGACAGGCAAGAGGGAACCGACATTGGAGGAGATTTTGGCAAAAGGCAGCCAGTTAAAGCAACAGCAAGAACAAAGCTCCATGCAATGGGCTGGCAAAGAGGTAGCTAAGGAAATGAAAGGACAATTGGAACAGTATACTGGGTTAGCAATTCAGTCGGTCCAAGTTACCCTTGCAAAGATTCAACAGAAGGAATCGGGGCTGGAGGCAGGAACGGGTGTCCAGTCGGTAGTAGTCAAATTGGCGGAGCAGCAGCCAGAAAAAGAAAAGAAAAACACAGACGTCTCGCCTGGTGCAGATGCCAAGCCGATTATGGTGGAGCCTGTGGCCGAAAAGACAGTGAATATTCGTGTGGAGCCGACACATACAAAAACTTCAGATTTTAATGAAGGAACACGAGAAGATGATCGTAATCCTGATAAAACTGCTGAGGACGGAAAGCCAACGGATACGAAAGCTTTTGACTTAATTACAGGCCTTCTACGTGAAAAATGGGGGATAGACAGCAAAAATGTTCAGGTGGTTTCTTCGCAGGATGGAACACATGAATGGTAACAGGAGGTGAGCAGAAATGAGTAAATGGCTGAAAAAGCTGGAGCAATGGCTGGGTGGAGGGGCGGATGGGGCGAAAAGATTCAACTCATTTCGTTGGCTGCTTATACTTGGCCTTATCGGTGTAGCGATCATGCTTTTTAATTCATTCGTTAATGTGAAAAAGGTCGATCCAGAAAACGTAGGGCGTGAGCCGCCTGGCGTGATGAAAAATGAGCCTACGTTAGAGACAACAACAGGTGAAGAAAGTTCCTTTGCCGGGATCGAGAAGGTTTTTGAGGACAATATGAAACAGATGCTGGAGCAGATTGTTGGCGTAGGAACCGTCGATGTCATGGTTACGGTAGATTCCACCGAAGAAGTTATCGTTCAACGCAATGTAAAAGATATGCAGGAAGAGAACAACGAGACGGACGCCAATGGTGGACAACGGCACACTACTCAATATACACGTGATGGCGAGATTGTCACCTATGAGTCATCAGGTGGTCAGCACACCCCGATTGTGACAAAAAAAGTAAAACCGCAGGTGAGGGGAGTGCTTGTTGTGGCTATGGGGGCAGAAAACCCTACAGTGAAGCAGCTAATTGTCGATGCTGTACAGAAGGGACTAAATGTACCTTCCTACAAAATTTCAGTCGTACCGCGCAAGCAGGGATAATTTGGAATTTAGAGACAAAGAAGTTTATATTTTAAACCATTAATGAATATGGAGGACGGAACATGAATAATAAAAGACAAACCGTTTGGCTGGTGTCCATGCTGAGTTTAATGGTCGTGCTGTCTGCGTATTATTTGTTTACGGAGGACTCGAGCCCTGCAAATCCACCAGTAGCCGATAGTGAGCAAGTGAGCAAGGTTAAGCAGGATGCCGCACAGGAAGCAACGACGAAGGCAGAGGAACAATTGAACGAACTGAAGGTAAATGAAGTAGTGACGAATGGCGAAGTAACTGATGGAGCATCAGCAACTTCCACAAAATCGGATACGGCTTCCACAACTGACCCAGCAACAGAAAACTCAAAAAGCGATAAAGATACGGCAGCTGCCCCTACTACTGAACCGGCGACATCCGATAAAAACACAACTGCGACTAAGACGGACGCGACAGCACAAAGTGAGGACAAAGCAGCCTCTACAGCCAAAACCGATCAGCAGGTACTGGATAAAGTGGCAACCGATCAAGCTGCCCAACCTACAGCAGCAGCTGTGATTGACAACTATTTGCTGGAACGGGATGTGGAAAATCAGAAGAAAAATGATGAACTGACTACCGCAATGAACGACAGCACACCAAAGAAAGCTGCGGAGGCTCAAAAGGAATTACATGTACTTGAAGATAAGCAGGCTAAAATTACTGGAATTGAAGAAGAGCTTCAGCAGCAGTTTGCCAATGCGGTCGTCCGTGAGGAAGATGCTGATAAATACAAAGTAGTGGTTCTGAGTGAAAAATTGGATGCTAAGCAAGCGGTAACAATTGTCGATAAAGTCATGAAGGAACTGAATGTAACGCAGGATAAGATCAGTGTCCAGTATGTTACACAATAAGACAAAAAACGCGAAAAAGCCCGGATTTCTGCATTATTCCGGGCTCTTTCTATTTTTAATGATTGTGATATAATACATAAAGCTGTTTCAACAATGTTATCAGCAACCGGCAAAATGCTGAAGGAGTGATTAATAGAGATGTTTAAATTAAGCGAGATTAAGGAATTGATCAAGCTGGTGGATGAAACGTCTGTGCATGAGCTTGAAATTGAAAATGAAGGAACTCGCCTGTTGATCCGGAAACCGGGCAAAAGCGAGATCGTTACGGTACAGGCTCCTGTGGCACCACCTGCTTATGCATTGGCACCACAAGCTGTTATTCCAAATCCACAAGTACAGTCCGATGTTGGACTTGCAACTGCTGGGGATTCGAGGGAATATGCAAGCAATCTACATAAAATCGTATCTCCGATGGTAGGCACTTTCTATAGTTCTTCATCTCCGGATACGGCTCCGTATGTGAGTATCGGCAGCAAAGTGGGCGAAAAAACAACGGTATGTATCATTGAAGCGATGAAGCTGATGAACGAGCTGGAAGCTGAAGTGAAGGGCGAAATTGTGGAAATTTTGGCCGAAAACGGACAGTTGGTCGAGTATGGCCAGCCATTGTTCCTTGTGAAACCGGAGTAAAAAGCTTGTTTGAACCCTCTTTTGAGGGTTCGGCAAGACTGCTCCCAGGGAGGATAAAGTCATGACATTTCAAAAAGTATTGATTGCGAATCGTGGAGAAATTGCGGTTCGTATCATTCGCGCTTGCCGCGAAATGAATATTTCGACAGTTGCCGTATATTCGGAAGCTGACAAGGATTCGTTACATGTGCGTCTCGCAGATGAGGCTTACTGTATCGGACCGACGCTATCTAAGGACAGCTATCTTAATTTTACGAATCTGATGAGCGTTGCTACATTGACTGAATGTGATGCCATTCATCCAGGTTACGGATTTTTGGCGGAAAACGCAGACTTCGCTGAAATTTGCGAATCGTGTAATATTACGTTTATTGGTCCTTCTCCTGAAGCCATTAACAAAATGGGAGATAAGGCCGTAGCCAAGCAGACCATGAAGGATGCCGGAGTTCCGGTTATTCCGGGTTCAGACGGGCTGGTTGAGGATTTGCAGGATGCGATCAGCATCGCACGTGATATCGGATATCCGGTAATTATCAAGGCCACAGCAGGTGGCGGAGGTAAAGGTATTCGTATCGCCGAAGATGAGGATAACCTCATTCAGCAAATCACTACTGCTCAGCAGGAGGCGCAAAAAGCATTTGGCAATGCGGGTGTGTACCTGGAAAAATATTTGACCGGTATGAAACATGTGGAAATACAGATCATAGCGGACAAGCATGGTAATGTTGCCCATTTGGGCGAACGGGACTGCTCTGTTCAGCGTCGTCGTCAGAAGTTATTGGAGGAAGCACCATGTCCTGTACTATCGCAGGATGTTCGTGAAGAAATGGGTCAGGCAGCTGTTCGTGCAGCTTTGGCCGTTCAATACTCTGGTGCAGGTACTCTCGAATTTTTGCTTGGCCCGGACAATAATTTCTATTTCATGGAAATGAATACACGTATTCAGGTAGAACATCCAGTAACAGAAATGATTACTGGTGTAGACCTGATTAAGGAAATGATTTCTGTCGCTGAAGGACATCCGCTTTCCTTTACGCAGGAAGAAGTCACCATCAATGGCTGGGCGATAGAGTGCCGTATTAACGCTGAGGATCCGGATCGTAATTTTATGCCTGCACCGGGTAAAATCGGATTTTATCTGCCTCCAGGCGGTCCTGGAGTACGGGTAGACAGCGCAGCATATCCAGGTTATAGCATTCCTCCTTATTATGACTCTATGATCGCCAAGCTGATTGTGTGGGCACCTACACGGCAAGATGCAATTGCCAAAATGAAGCGGGCTTTGTCTGAGTTTGCTATTGAGGGCATACCCACAACGATTTCTTTTCATCAGCGCTTGCTAGAGCATCCGACCTTTATTAAAGGCGATTTTGATATTAAATTTTTGGAGGAAAACGAAGTTTAATCGGTATATTTCCTCAGTTTGTCATAATGAACGCCAAATGATATAGTATGGATAATAAGTGAGCATGTCTGCTTTGAAATCCAAAGCTGGAATGAAACTTATTTTGACCGAAAGGTGTTGAAGGTATGAGCACAGTGCCAACCGAATTCGAACGTACAGAAATTGGGGAGATTCAAATTGCCCCAGAAGTTATTGAAGTCATTGCCGGACTGGCTACCGTTGAGGTACCGGGCGTTGCGGGAATGAGTGGCGGATTTGCTGGTGGGTTTGCCGAATTGCTAGGCCGCAAAAATTTATCTAAAGGTGTAAAAGTGGAAGTCGGACAGCGTGAAGCTGCTGTAGACGTCTCCGTCATTATTGAGTACGGTAACCGTCTGCCTGAGGTGGCTGCTGCTATTCAGCATAATGTTAAGCGTTCGATTGAGAACATGACAGGTCTTAACGTTGTTGAAGTGAACGTGCAAATTCATGATGTTCAATTCAAAAATGCCGAAAAAGTAGAAGAGCCGGAAGTGCTGGGCGCCGGACGGGTTAAATAGAGCGATACTTTGTACAAACCCCCGACCCTTATGGGTCGAGGGTTTACTCTAATTTAAGGAGGCTGTGCGTTTCGTGGCTAAAGTTATGGACAGACTTCTGCTGTTCTTGTACAGCTTAAGTATCGGAATTATTTCCATTCTCGCCATCCTCCTCCTGAGCGGGGCCATTCCGTATGTTTTAAGTATTGAGGATGAGCGAGTGGTGTGGTTTACCAGCCTGATTATTGCAGGGGTTCTGTTGTTATTGAGTCTTCGTTTTTTTTATATCTCTATTCGACGGAACCAAACCGTACAGCATTCTATTGATCAACGAACGGAATACGGTGACATTCAGATTTCAGTGGACACCATTGAAAATCTGTGCCTCAAAGCAGCTTCCCGATTTCGCGGGATGCAGGATTTGAAAGCACGCGTTCGCGTGTTGGAATCGGGACTTGATATTACGATTCGGGCGGTTGTAGACGGGGAAAGCTCCATTCCGGTGTTAACCTCCGAGGTACAAAAGGGGGTACACGATCATGTGGAAGAAATCACAGGAATTCCTGTGTCCAATGTGTCGGTGTACATCGCTAATGTTTCTCAGTCACCCAGCTTTAAGAGTCGTGTGGAATAGAGGTGATTTTCCCTGATGCCCTGGAAAGAAATATGGGGAAGTTACAAGGGCCGGATCATGGGGATCACGGCTGGTATTTTTTTCGGTTTTATTTATTTGTGGGCAGGCTTTTGGAATATGTTGTTCTTTGCATTGATGGTGTTCATCGGATATACGCTAGGAAGACGTAGCGATTCAGCGCTTGGATCATTCCTCCCTTGGAAGGAATGGGGCGATTGGTTGTCGCAGCGTTGGCGTCCTTTTAAATGAACCCTGTGATACGTGTTCTCCAAAATAGAGCTGTAGCTTCTTTGCGCCCAACGTTTTGGAGGATGCGTTCACAGGTTTTTTTGTGGAAATTGGTTAGAATGAAAAATAGATATAGGCAAGCGTAGGAGGCAGGGCATGAAAAGACGTCTGGCGAGGGAATTAGCGGTACAGAGTATGTACCATATGGAAATGAATGAAGTGGATGCGGCAGCAGCCGTAGACATGTTGCTTCAGGAAGCCGCTGAGGAAAACGAAGCGGAAGTTGTCGTTAAAAACGCGGCAGTGTTAAGAGCGTATGTTTTGGAGCATGTGCGGGGTACGTGGGAGCACAAGGAAGCCATTGATGGGCTGTTGGTGGATTATCTTAAAGGCTGGCAGATCAGCAGACTTTCACGTGTAGATCGTCAAATTTTGAGACTTGCGGCATATGAGATGATTTTCCGTGAGGATGTTCCAGCCAAGGTAGCTGTTAATGAAGCGATTGAATTGTCGAAGCACTTTGGTACCGAGGAATCCGGTAAATTTGTTAATGGTGTACTGGGACGAGTGATTCAAGAACTGGAGCAATTGAAAGCACGTTTTTAAGTAGAGACTACTGAATCAGGTTGGAGAGTGGTTAAACATGTCAGCACCGATCATTGATGGTAAACAAATCTCTCAGGATATTCGCGCAAGCATTCAGCAAGAGGTCATTCGTCTGAAAGAGCACAGCTTTCAACCCGGACTGGCTGTTGTATTGGTAGGCGAAGATCCCGCTTCGCAAGTGTATGTTAAAAACAAGGAAAAGGCATGCCATGATCTCGGCTATTACTCAGAGGTTCACCGGTTGGCAGCAGATACTTCGCAGGAAGCATTGCTGGAACTGGTGGACAAGCTGAACCATCAAAGTACTATCCATGGAATTTTGGTTCAACTGCCGTTGCCAAAGCATATTCATGAAAAAGCTGTCATTGACGCGATTGCAGTGGAGAAGGATGTGGATGGATTTCATCCGGTGAACGTAGGAAATTTGGTCATCGGTGACGATAGTCTATTGCCTTGTACTCCTGCTGGAGTCATTGAGTTAATCAAGCGTGCTGGAGTGGAGATAGCTGGTAAACATGCGGTAGTTATTGGTCGCAGTAATATCGTAGGCAAGCCAGTGTCTTTATTGTTGCAGCGTGAAAATGCTACGGTTACGATGTGCCACTCCCGTACAGCGAATATCGCGGATCTAAGTCGACAAGCGGATATCTTAGTCGTTGCGATCGGCAAAGCCAACTTTATTGATGCTTCGTTCGTGAAGCCCGGAGCGGTAGTGATAGATGTGGGGATGAACCGTCTGGAGAACGGAAAGTTGGCGGGGGACGTTGATTTTGAGAGTGTGAAGCAAGTGTCTGGTCCGATTACGCCTGTTCCCGGCGGAGTAGGCCCGATGACAATTACGATGCTGATGCAAAATACGCTTGTAGCGGCCAAGCGGTCGCACAGTTTGGCATAAGGGCAGCTGCCTGTGGCTGAACAACGTATTTACTCTATAAAGGACCTGAATCGTTATATCCGGATGAAACTGGAATCGGATCAGGTGCTGTCTGATGTATGGATACGCGGGGAAATTTCTAATTTTACGCATCATTCGAGTGGTCACATGTACTTTACGCTCAAGGATGAGGGGAGCCGCATTCGTTCGATTATGTTTGCAACCCATAATCAGCGGCTCCCTTTCGTACCGAAAGAAGGTACGCGTGTTATTGCCCGGGGAAACGTATCCGTGTACGAACGAGATGGACAATATCAGTTTTATGCAACTCAAATGCAGCCTGACGGCATAGGAAGTCTTTATCTGGCTTACGAACAGCTCAAGCAAAAGCTGGATGCAGAGGGACTGTTTGATACTGCTCGTAAGCGTAATCTCCCTGCCCATCCGGCAACCATAGGCGTGATTACGTCACCGACCGGAGCGGCTGTGCGTGATATTATTACGACACTTCAACGGCGATACCCGCAGGCTGGAATTGTGTTGTATCCTGTGCTCGTACAAGGAAAAGGTGCCGCACCCTCGATCGTCAAGGCAATTGAAGCTATGAATCGTATGCAAGAGGTTCAGGTGATGATCGTCGGACGGGGAGGTGGCTCGTTGGAAGAACTGTGGGCGTTTAATGAGGAAGCGGTTGCGCGCGCCATTTACGCATCGGTCATTCCGGTTATTTCGGCAGTTGGACACGAAACGGATTTTACTATTGCCGATTTTGTGGCTGACTTGCGTGCGGCAACGCCAACCGCAGCAGCCGAGTTGGCTGTGCCTAATCAGGCAGAGCTACGGGATCAGCTACTCCAGCGTGAGCAACGGTTGCGCAACGCCCTCCGGCAGCGGCTGGAAACCAGCCGTGAACGCTTGGCGAGGTTTCAGCGTTCACCAGTCCTGCTGCATCCACGCCGCTATATGCTACAGCATGCAGAGCGAATGGACATGCTGCATCAGCGGCTGATTCGCGCAGCGGGTAACCGTTCGCGTTTGAACGCAGAAAAGAACGCACGTATGCGTCAGGTACTAGAGCGGTTTAATCCGCGTGAACAAATTCGTTCGGCACGCAAGCAGACGGATATGGCGCAACGTCAGCTGGAGTCTGCGATGCGTGCTATTACGAAAACGGGACGGCAGCAGTTGCACACGGGAATTCGTCAGCTGGATGCGCTGAGCCCACTCAAAGTAATGGCCCGAGGCTATAGCTTGGTATACGATGAGCAGGAGAAACGGCTGATTAAGTCGCTCAAAGACGTACAGCCGGGAGATTCCATCAAGATTAAAGTAAGTGATGGGCAGTTGGACTGCCAAGTATGGGGAATGAAGGAGGACGCGAAGCACGGTGGCGAATGAAACGGAATTGAATTTTGAAGCGGCTATGGCCGCTCTTGAAGAAATTGTCGGACAACTGGAGCATGGAGACGTTCCTCTGGAGCAAGCCATTGATTTGTTCCAGCGGGGGATGAAGCTGTCTCAGCTTTGCAGTCAGAAGCTGGAGCAGGTTGAACGTAAAATTGAAATGATCGTGGAAGAGGATGGAGATTTGCGCAAGAAGCCTTTTGGCGGTGGATTGGATGAAAACGGCGGTGAAGGGCTTGAATAGACCGTCGTTCAAGGACTATTTGACCGGGACGACGGATGTAGTTTCATCCGCACTGATCGAGCAGTTCCCGGCCGATTGGAACATTCCCGCTGTTCTTCGAGAATCCATGAATTACTCACTCACCGCAGGCGGAAAACGGCTGCGGCCTCTGCTTGTGATCGCTGCTGCTGAAGCATTCGGTGGAAGTAGGGAAGCTGCGCTGCCAGTGGCATGTGCGGTAGAAATGGTACATACGTACTCCCTCATTCATGACGACTTGCCAGCCATGGATGATGATGATTATCGGCGAGGTAAGCTGACGAATCATAAGGTATACGGCGAGGCGGTTGCTGTCCTTGCGGGTGATGCTTTGTTGACCCATGCCTTTTACAGCATTGTGCAAGCAGGACGGCGTCACGGTGTTTCATCCGATGCGCTATTGTCCATTGTTGAGGATTTGTCCGAAATGAGTGGCGCGCGGGGCATGGTAGGCGGACAGGTCGCCGATATGTCAGGCGAGCAAGGAATGACGGGGATCGAGGAACTGGAATATATCCATCTTCATAAAACTGCTGATTTGATTATTTTCTCGCTCTTGGCAGGTGGACGGATTGGTGGGGCGGACAAGAGTCAATTAGAGGCGCTTCGCCGCTTTGGACGAGACTTGGGGCTGGCTTTTCAGATACAGGACGATATACTTGACCTCATAGGCGATGAGAGCAAAATGGGTAAGAAAACGCAAAGTGATGTTGAACAGGAGAAGGTTACCTATCCGTATTTCATTGGTATGGACGCATCTTTGCAGCAGGTGGAGGAACTCACCGCATCTGCTAAAAAAGTGATAACAGAGAGCGGTATTCCCGATTCTTCTCGTTTGCTGGAGATAGCCGATTACCTGATGAAGCGTGATCATTAGTTGCGTTAGAGCTGTTTTGACTTGTCTGCGTTTAAGCACAGTCAAAAAGTGTGATATAATACTTGTTAACTTTACACACAAACTTGAAGGAAAGCGGGGAGATATGCGTGCTGCTTCCACACATAAAGCAACCAGGCGATCTGAAATCACTGTCGGTTGAGGAGTTGGCTTCTCTGGCCGAGGAAATCAGGAGCTTTTTGATTGAGAAGCTGTCCGTGACTGGGGGGCATCTGGCATCGAATCTGGGAGTGGTTGAGCTCACGATCGCCCTGCATTATTGCTATAACAGTCCGAAGGACAAGATGATTTATGACGTTGGGCACCAAGCCTACGTACACAAAATATTGACAGGGCGAATGGATCGTTTTGATACACTTCGTCAGCGTGATGGACTTTGTGGTTTTGTAAAAAGAAGCGAGAGTGAGCATGATGTTTGGGAAGCCGGTCATAGCAGCACTTCTCTGTCGGCCGCAATGGGAATGGCTTTGGCTCGAGATTTGAAGGGCGAGGACAATAAAGTCATTGCAATGATCGGAGACGGCGCGTTGACTGGGGGAATGGCCTTCGAAGCGTTGAATCATATCGGACATGAGCGCAAAAATTTAATGGTCATTCTGAATGACAACGAAATGTCCATAGCACCTAATGTAGGGGCCATGCATAATTATTTGAGTAAAATCCGCTCGGACCGTCATTATTTGCGAGCAAAAGATGAGCTGGAAGTTTTGCTGAAAAAAATACCCGCGATCGGCGGTAAACTTGCCAAATCGGCTGGCCGTGTCAAGGACAGTCTTAAATATATGATGGTGCCTGGTGTACTGTTTGAGGAACTGGGACTTACGTATCTCGGTCCAGTGGACGGACATGATTTGCCGAAGCTAATCGAAACCTTCCAGCAGGCTGATAATGTCACTGGCCCTGTATTGGTGCATGTCGTAACCACCAAGGGCAAGGGCTATAAACCTGCAGAGGCAGATTCACACAAATGGCACGGAATCAGCCCTTACAAGATTGAATCGGGTCAGGTACTCAAAGCTGTAGGTAATCCGATGTATACAGAAATTTTCGGCCGAACGCTGATTGAGCTGGCTGAGCAGGATGAGCGCATCGTTGCGGTCACGCCTGCTATGCCTGGTGGATCAGGACTGGTACCGTTTAGTAAAGAGTTTCCTAGCCGTATGATTGACGTCGGCATTGCTGAACAGCATGCAGCTACCATGTGTGCTGCGTTGGCAATGGAAGGGCTGAAGCCGGTGTTTGCAGTGTATTCCACTTTTATGCAGCGTGCTTATGACCAGATTGTGCATGATATCTGTCGTCATAATGCGAACGTAATGTTCGCGATTGACCGTGCAGGTTTTGTTGGGGCTGACGGGGAAACTCATCATGGCGTGTTTGATGTGGCATTCCTACGTCATATCCCGAATCTTGTGCTTATGATGCCAAAGGATGAGAACGAGCTACGCCATATGATGAAAACAGCGCTCGACTATGAAGACGGTCCAATTGCTTATCGTTACCCACGTGTTAATGTGGTTGGCGTGCCGTTGGATAAAGAATTACAGGCGATTACCATCGGCAGTTGGGAGCTCCTGCGTAAGGGTGAGGGCTTTGCAGTAATTGCATCAGGACCGATGCTCCAGGTGGCGACAGAGGCTGCGGAGGCGATGAAACGTGAAGGGTTGCAAGTGGGCGTCGTGAATGCCCGTTTCCTGAAGCCTTTGGATGAGGATATGTTACGTGAGCTGGCTCGACAGCATACGAAGCTGATCGTATTGGAAGAAGCTTCTGAAGCAGGAAGCTTGGGTAGCGCTGTACTGGAATTTTACGCCAAAGCCGAAATCCAAGAGGCGCAGGTGCGCTTAATGGGGATTCCCGATCTGTTCGTGGAGCATGGCTCCATCAAAGAGCAGCGTGCTGAAGTAGGGCTTACCATTGAAGATGTATGCTTAAAGCTGCGTAAATGGGCTGCTGAGCCAGCATATGGCATGGGACAATCCGTATAGGGTAACTTGAAGCGAAGACCATGACATTTATAAAAAGTATGACAAGAGCAGCCTGGCTGCCTAAAGGGAGATTAACATGTCTGTTCCGAAGGAACGCATTGATGTATTACTTGTAGAACAAGGATTTTTTGAAAGCCGTGAAAAAGCTAAAGCTGCGATTATGGCTGGTCTAGTGCTGGCGGACAGCGAACGGATCGAGAAAGCGGGTATGAAGGTACCACGCGCCAGCGAGCTTAAAGTTAAAGGTTCGGTGCATCCGTATGTAAGCCGTGGAGGATTAAAGCTGGAGAAGGCCATCCGTCAATTTGAGCTGAATATGAAGGGCAGGACAATGCTGGATATCGGCTCGTCCACTGGAGGTTTTACGGATTGTGCTCTTCAGCATGGAGCGGAATACGTATACGCCATTGATGTGGGTTATAATCAGCTGGATTGGTCGCTTCGTAATGATGAACGAGTATGCGTAATGGAGAAAACGAATTTCAGATATATGACACCTGCGGATTTGAATGGTTCTGTGCCGAATTTCGCAAGTATTGACGTTTCGTTTATTTCATTACGTATTATTTTGCCCCCGTTGCTTGCCTTGTTGCATCAACCTGCTGATATTGTAGCTCTAATCAAGCCGCAATTCGAAGCTGGACGCGAAAAGGTCGGAAAATCCGGTGTGGTCCGTGATCCTGCTACGCATAAAGAAGTGTTGCAGACCATTCTGATGTTTGCGCATGAGCTTGGACTTACGCTGCAAGGTTTGGCTTATTCGCCTATTACAGGTGGAGAAGGCAATATTGAATTTTTAGCGCATTGGCGTTTGGATGGGCTTCCTGCTGCAGAATCGCAGCTGGAGAAGATGGATTTCAGACCACTAATTGAACGTACCGTTCAGGAAGCAGGTCAGACTTTTAATAATGGTCCATCACGTAAGTAACATTCAGGGGTTCTCCATGAGTTCTGTGAACTTAAGGGAACCTCTTTTTGGTGTGAGGGATTGATTATAGAACTCACGTTCGCCTATAATGAGATGTACAAAGGAAAAGGAATTTTACATCTTGTCCTAGAATATGTCCATGAGGTGATCGGTCCATGGACACAAGATATGATACGATTATCATCGCTGTAATCGGGGTGATATTAGGGATATGGGCTTTATATAGCCTGCGTGCCTGGTTGAAGGAGCCAGGGCCGCTTGTGCTAAAGACGATACCGATTAACGAGGATTTGGATGAAGGGCCTGCTATAGATATACTCGAAGAAGCAGGTTATGAAGTAGTGGGTGGGAAAATGAAAATACCGCTTGCTTTTAAAGTGAATGGACATACCGTGTATAGCCGTTTGTTTATAGACTACGTGGCTGTACGAAACGGTTCGACATATATGGTCAAAACGTCACGCCGCAAGAAACCAATGGAGTGGAGTGGTCCTGATTTACGGGACAGGCTCATGCCGTATTTGTTGCTCTATCCGGGTTGCGCGGGTGTAGTGTGCGTTGATACGGACGAGCGAAGTATTCGCCTTATTACATTAGTGGAAGACCTCGAAGAAGAGGAATATGAAGGTTAATCCATAGGAGGATTATATGAAGGGTCAACGACATATTAAAATTAGGGAAATTATTTCACAACATGAGATTGAGACGCAGGATGATCTGGTTGAAGCATTGCGTAAGGCTGGTTTTCAGGTCACACAGGCGACCGTATCGCGTGATATCAAGGAGCTGCTGCTGATCAAGGTTCCAATGGACGATGGCAGATATAAATATTCAATGCCTTCAGATCAGCGCTACAATCCGGCCCAGAAACTGAAACGTACGTTGGTCGATAACTTTTTGCATATTGACTACACAACCAATCTGATTGTGATGAAGTGTCTGCCGGGAACAGCCAACTCGATTGCTGCTTTATTGGACAATATTGAATGGTCCGAGATTATGGGTACGATTAGCGGAGATGACACCATTTTGATTATTTGCCGATCGGAAGAAAACAGCGAAGCTATCGTGAATCGTCTTATGGGCTACATTTCCTAATTATAATGGCTACGCATATTAGGCGTTTTAATTTGTACATCATAGAGGTGAAAGAACGATGCTGGTCACTTTGTCTATACGGAATTTGGCGGTCGTAGAGGCCGTCGATGTTCATTTTTATAAAGGGTTTCATGTCTTGAGCGGGGAAACAGGTGCTGGTAAATCCATTATTATCGATGCGCTTGGGCTGATTGCAGGCGGTAGGGGCTCTGCTGATCTAGTGCGTTACGGTTGTGATAAAGCAGAGATGGAAGCCTTGTTTGAGCTGCCGGTAAAACATCCAGTTTGGAATACACTTGAGGAACAAGGGATTAAGGCTAATGCGGAGGAGCATTTGCTGATTCGTCGCGAACTTACGGTTCAGGGGAAAAGCTCTTCTCGAATTAACGGTCAGATGGTTAATTTAACGATGCTGCGTGAGGTAGGTGAGCAACTCGTCAATATCCACGGGCAACATGAGCATCAAAGCCTGCTACGTGCAGATCGCCATCTGGCGCTGCTGGATACGTTCGGTGATTCGGTGATCGGTCCAGTCAAAACGCTTTACCGTGAGCGTTACAATGCTTTTGTCAAAGCGGAAAAAGAAGTAAGAGAACTGCAAAGCTCCAGTCAAAAGGCTTATCAGCTTTTGGATATGTACCGATTTCAATTAGAAGAGATCGCTGCGGCGGAGTTGAAATTGGGTGAAGATGAATTATTGGCAGAGGAACGGGTCAAGCTATCCCATAGTGAGAAAATGATGGATGGGATATCAGGAGCATACGAACTGCTAAGCGGCAGAGGTGGGCTGGATACGATCAATAACGTATTGTCCAGATTGAACGATGTCCAAAGCTATGACAGCAAAAGCCTTCAGCCCATTGCGGAGCAGATTCAGTCTGCTTTTTACCAGTTAGAGGACGCAGCATTCCAATTACGTTCTTATCGTGAGGATATTGAATTTAATCCAGGCAAGCTGCATGAAGTGGAGCAACGTTTGAATCAAATTACCGGATTACAGCGAAAATATGGTGATAGTATAGAGCAGATTTTGGAATACTATAGCCGTATTGAGCAGGAAACCGATCTGCTGGAAAATAAAGATGAGCGGCTGGAGCAGCTCATTGCAAAACGGGATGAGTTGCTTTCCGATTTGCTGGAGATTTCGGAAGAGCTTACAGAAGCACGTGAAATTTGTGCTGAAGAGCTTGCAGAGCAAGTGGAGCAGGAGTTAAAAGACCTGCAGATGGAAAGAACGTCACTCAAGGTGCGCATTGATCCAATTGAAGATCCACGCGGATATGAGTATAAAGGTCTGAAGGTAAGACCTACCAAGCAAGGCATAGATAATGCGGAATTTCTTATTTCCCCCAATCCAGGTGAGCCACTACGTCCACTTGGTAAGATCGCTTCAGGCGGTGAGCTATCACGTATCATGTTGGCGATGAAAAGTATTTTTGCGCGTCATGATCAAATTCCAGTACTCATTTTTGACGAGGTGGATACCGGCGTGAGTGGTCGTGCAGCTCAATCCATTGCCGAGAAGCTATATCGTTTATCTTCCGTTTGTCAGGTGTTTTCCATTACTCATTTGCCACAGGTGGCATGTATGGCAGATCATCAGTACCTTATTGAGAAAAATGTTCATGATGGACGGACCATGACTCAAATTGAGGGACTTACGGAGGACGGGCGTGTCAAGGAATTGGCACGGATGCTGGGCGGCGTGGAAATTACCGAAAAAACATTGCATCACGCACAGGAAATGCTGAATTTGGCGGAAGGAAAGAAAGCCTGAAAAGAGCGGCTGGCGTAATGTTTAACAGTTATAAAAGCCTGGGGGCAAGGTTACCTTATAGGTACGCAATTGGCGACCACCTTTACTCGTCAAGCGAAAGAAGCAAAGGGAGCGTGACAGCCATTGAATTTTTACTCCAGGATCAAATTGCTCGGTCTTTTGCTTGTTTTTCTTATGTGTTCTATCGGTAACGCTCAGTATGTGCAAGCAGCGCTGCCTCCACAAGCTTCTTTGGATTTGTTCGGCTCTAAAAGCATGAGGACAACCCAAGAAAGTGTAGTTCCCGATTTAAAAGTATACCCGGGGGGGCAGACGATTGGGGTCAAAGTAAAATCTTCAGGAGTGCTTGTCGTCGGTCACCATATCATTCAGGAAAGTAATGATCGTAAGGTGTCACCTGGTGAAACAGCAGGGATTCGCCTAGGGGATCGAATTACACACATGAACGGCAAGCCACTCAATAGCCTGGCAAGGGTTGCTGAGGCAGTAGACGAAGCAGGTAAGAATAAAAAACCGCTCGACATTACGCTTTGTCGAGGGGAGCAGACCATTTCCACCAAGTTAACACCAGCATATGATCAAGATGATAAAGCGTGGCGGCTTGGGTTGTATATTAGGGACTCGGCTGCAGGTGTAGGTACATTAACGTTTTACGCACCGGACCAGGGTGTATACGGGGCCTTGGGTCACGTAATTACCGATATGAATACCCAAACCCCTATTGTCGTGGGGAGCGGAGAGATTGTGCAGTCCAATGTGACGTCAATTGCGAAAAGCCAAAGTGGGGAACCAGGAGAAAAACGCGCTCATTTTCTCAAAGATCATCGGGTATTAGGAAATATTGAACGAAATACGAATTTCGGAATTTTTGGGAAAATGTCAGATGAGCCGCAATATGGATTGTATTCGACTCCTATTCCAGTGGCTCTTGCGAATGAAGTAAAGGAAGGACCAGCAGAAATTTTGACTGTACTGGAAGGTCAACAAATTCAGCGGTTTCAGGCGGAAATTGTACACATCTCTCAGCAGGACAAACCAGCAACCAAAGGACTTGTGATACGCATTGTAGATCCAAAGCTACTGGATAAGACCGGGGGAATCGTGCAAGGAATGAGCGGTAGTCCGATTATCCAAAATGGTAAGCTTATCGGGGCTGTAACACATGTATTTGTGAATGATCCTAAATCAGGTTACGGTTGTTTTATCGAATGGATGCTGCGCGATGCAGGAATCATGCAGAATAACGTAAGCTTGAAATCATCTTCTAATCTTAAGGCGAGCTAGTGGCCTTAAGATTTTTTTGTCGAAAAGCAGGGGAATAACTCATAATTGCAAGATAAAGAATTAATTATAATAGAAACTCTAAAAAAAATAAATAAAAATAATTTTCGACAGAAGGAATTCATAATTCGATGTCGAAATCATATACTCCGACAAGAAATATTTATATACTGTAAACAGATATCACAATGGAATATCACTCAATGAGGAGGAAGTACATTGCAAAAAATTGAGGTATTGTTGGCTGATGACAACCGGGAATTTACGAATTTGCTTGCTGAATATATTTCCGATCAGGAGGATATGGAAGTTACAGGAATCGCCTATAACGGCGAAGAAGTGCTCCAACGCATCGCAGAATCCCGCAACATACCTGATGTACTTATTTTAGATATTATTATGCCTCACCTGGATGGTCTCGGTGTGTTGGAGCGTTTGAGAGAAATGAACCTGACTCCACAGCCGAAAATCATTATGCTGACTGCATTCGGTCAAGAAAATATTACACAAAGGGCCGTACAGCTCGGGGCATCTTATTATATTTTGAAGCCGTTTGACATGGAAGTGCTGGCTAACCGTGTTCGCCAATTGGTGGGACCGCAGTTAGTTAGCAGCAGTCCGGTGACCATTTCATCCATGCGGTCCAACGTAGTACCTATGGGTAAGACGAAAAACCTGGATGCCAGTATCACGGCCATCATACATGAAATTGGTGTACCCGCTCACATCAAGGGCTATCAATATTTACGCGAAGCCATTACGATGGTGTACAATAATATCGAAATTTTGGGAGCCATCACCAAAACATTATATCCGGCAATCGCCGAAAAGTTCAAAACGACGGCATCTCGCGTAGAACGCGCCATTCGTCATGCTATCGAGGTAGCATGGACCCGTGGAAATATCGACAGCATTTCACACCTGTTCGGTTACACCATTAATATCAGTAAGTCCAAACCAACCAATAGCGAATTCATAGCGATGGTTGCAGATAAGCTGCGGATTGAGAATAAGGTGTCCTGAAAGGGTAAGAATGATTGATAAGTAGACAACTAATACCGCCTTTTTATTGGTTCTTTCAAGAGCCAGTAAAGGAGCGGTATTTTTTATGAACGATTTTCAATTTCAACTGGATAATTAAAAGTGTTCTTCAATTATCGTCATTTCATTGCTATCAGTCGTCGTTCTACAAAGGGAGAGAGTTGTAAAGAATTATTATTGAACTATTGCTTGATCGACATGCTCTATAAGAAATATAATTAGAACAATCTTTCAAATGAGGTGAATCGGATGTCATTCCGTATTGTTCGAAGTATTTAGTTTCCGGGCTGGAAAAAACGCGTACCAGCCGTCAAGGGGGAAGTCTATTCTTTTGACTACAAAAACTAAAATTCTGAATGATATCGGTCTGCTAACCCGTAGTTTTTATCCTTAATTGGAAGGTGGAAGAAAAATGAATTCAATAGAGTATAAAGAGTTTTATGATAAGGTTGGAAAAATCAACGGATGGGATTTCCGCAATGTGAAATGTATCTCCAAAGGAGTAAAATGGGACTTCTACAATGAAGTAGCGAAGACATGCAAGAAGTCGGACATATTGCTTGACATCGGTACTGGCGGCGGGGAAGCAATTTTATCAATAGCAGATTCTGCATTACTTCTAGTTGGGATTGACCATTCTACCGGAATGATTGAAACAGCAACCAAGAATTCTGCTGAATCAGACATAGCAAATGTTCGCTTTCTCCAGATGGATGCTGATAATCTAAATTTTCCTGAGAACTTCTTTAATGTAATCTCTTCTCGACATTCATGTTTTTATGCAAAAGAAATAGCAAAGGTGTTAGCAAAGGGTGGTATGTTCCTGACACAGCAAGTAAGCGAAAACGACAAATTAAATATTAAAAAAGCGTTTGGAAGAGGACAGGCATGGGGCGCTAAGAAAGACTCGTTAAAAGCTAAATATATTACCGAATTAAGTGATGCGGGCTTTAACGATATACAGTCATTTGAATTCAATGCAAACGAATATTATCAGACTCCTGCAGACTTAATATTCCTCTTGAAACACACTCCAATTATTTCTAACTTCGGAGAAAAAGAAATTGATTTTCAAATACTCCAACAATTTATTGTGGACAATCAAACCGAAATAGGGATAAGAACAAATTCAGAACGATTTATGGTGATTGCTAGGAAGTAAAACATAAAGGGATATCCGTTTTGATATGATCCCCTCATAGTAGACAGAAAAGAGCAAGCCGACTAATCTGTCTATTATGGAGGGGATTTTTCTATGGGAGTAATAAGAAAAACTTACGATGTGAGCTTCAAGAAAAAGACAGTGGATCTGTACCTCAACAAGGGAATCGGATATAAAAACGTGGCACGAGAAATGGAGATTGACGCTTCGCTGGTTCGCCGATGGGTGAGACACTTCAAAGCCGAGGGAATGAAAGGTCTAGAGGAAAAACGAGGCAAAGCAAAAGGGCCTGGCATCGGCAGACCTCGAACACGCCCCGAAGATCCGGAGGTCAAGCTGAAACGCCTTGAAGCAGAAAATGAAATGCTAAAAAAGCTCTTGCAGATGTGAAAGGAGGAATGGAGGCTGTACCCAAGAGTAAAAAGTTTGCGGTGATCCAAGAATTGCTTAGTAAGGGACATAGCATCGTACTACTATGTGAACTGGCCGGAGTATCCAAAAGCGGCTTTTATAAATGGATAAAGCGAAAGATGTTCGTTTCACAAAAACAGCGGGAAGATGAAACCATGAAGCTAAAAATCATGGCTTGTTACGAGAAATTGAAAGGAATATACGGCTACCGCAGGGTGAAGGTTTGGTTGAATCGAATCTATGGCATACATATAAATCATAAGCGTGTACGGAGACTTATGGGTGAACTAGGAATCAAGGCGATCATTCGTAGGAAGAGACCTTACTACGGCAAGAAAGAAGCCTATGTCATTTCTGGCAATCATCTAAACCGGGAATTTAAGGCCGACCAGTTGAATCAAAAGTGGGTAACAGACATCACTTACCTCATATTCAATGGACAGAGGCTCTACCTTTCCGCGATTCAGGATCTTTTTAACAACGAAATTGTTGCCTACCAGATCAGCCGCAGAAACGATTTGAGCCTGGTGTTGGATACAGTGAAAAAGGCAAGGAAGCGACAGGATGCGCGAGGTGTTCTACTGCATAGCGACCAAGGATTTCAATATACCTCTCGCCAATATACCAACCTGCTCAAGCGATACGGAATACAGGCCAGCATGTCCCGAAAAGGGAACTGCTGGGACAATGCATGTATAGAAAACTTCTTCAGTCATTTTAAAACCGAGTGTTTCTATCTCCACGCCTTCCATTCAGCTCAACAGGTGGAGCATGCTGTTCAAAAGTATATCCATTTCTACAACCATGAACGCTTTCAAGAGAAACTAAACAACCTGACTCCTTATGAATACAGGACTCAGGCTGCTTAATTATTGCTTTTTGATAGCTGTCTACTTGACAGGGTTCACTTCATTTCTGGGTATCCTTTTTTTAAAACTTATAAGTTTGATGGAATAAGTGAATAAAGATTTTCAGCATCTCCCTCGCTATATGACGGTACAATTGTTGGGGATTCTAAAACATAATGCTCTCCACGAGGTTATAAAATAGATCTGAATCAGTTGCAACATCCATCACGAAGAAAAATATTCCTTTTGTAAACAGTTCTGAAATTCTCTTTAATTTTGATATAAACAATGTGTCGTTTCTTGTCGATATAGTATCTAATATAAAGAGAACTGAGGAGCGAATATATGAAATTTAACATCCGAACAAAATTGATATTGGGTTTTCTTGCGGTAATAATCCTGCTGATCGTGATTAGTACAGTATCTATCTCAAAAATGAAAAACCTAGGTGACACTTCGATGGAAATTGATAGCCATTGGATGCCTAGTGTGACCATCCTGGGAACACTAAATGGTGATGTATCTGATGTTGAACGGCTCTCATTAAATATTATTGTAGAACGTGACCCAGAGGAAATGGAGAAGGTTCAGGCCGAATATGATAAGGTTTTAAAAAAGGTTGAGGAAGGCCGCAAAACATACGAAAAATTAATTGCTACCCCTAAAGAACGCGAAATGTACGAAGAATTCTCCAAAAATTATACGGAGTATTTGGCTAAGTTGCCAGAAGTGATTGAAGCGGGGAAAGCTAATGATTACACTCAATCAAGCATCCTTCATCAAGAGTCCTATAAGTTGTGGTATAGTTCAAACGATATGATCAGTCAGCTCATTAAATTGAATGCAGATGGATCTAAACAGACTACGAAAGAAGCTGTTGACAACTTTATTTCAGGGAGACAATTGGTCATCGTTTTGAGTATAGCAGCCGTTATATTAGCATTGATCATGGCAATCATCATAGCTCAAATTATTTCTAAACCTATCTTGCGGATCAGTCGTGCTGCTGAAAGTATTGCGTCGGGTGATCTTACAAGTGAAGCTATCATTGTGAAGGGCAAGGACGAGATCAGTACGTTGGCACATTCCTTCAATGTCATGGTTGAGAACCTTCGTCAACTGATTCAATCTGTGAGTAAGACGACTGAGTTGGTAACCACTTCCTCAGAAGAATTGACGGCTAGCGCAGAGCAAAATAGCCAAGCTTCTGCACAAATAACCGAAACGGTGCAAGAAGTAGCTACTGGAACAGGAGATCAGGTAGATATGGTGACGAAATCGTCCCAAGCTATTGAAGAAATGTCTATCGGTGTTGAGCAAATCGCCATCCGCGCGCAAAATGTATTCGCATCTGCGCAAGATGCGGCCCATAAATCGGCCGAAGGTAACCAGATGATTCAACAGGCAGTTACGCAGATGAATGCCGTGAATGATTCGATGAATGGATTGGCAGATCTCATGGCTGGATTGGGAGAGCGCTCAGACGAAATTGGCAAGATCATTGATGTTATCACCAATATTTCTAGTCAGACCAACCTTCTTGCCTTGAACGCTGCGATTGAAGCGGCCCGCGCAGGGGAACATGGTCGCGGATTTGCTGTGGTTGCAGGCGAAGTTCGCAAGTTGGCCGAACAATCGGCTCATTCTGCCCAACAAATTACGGAGCTTGTGGGATTGATTCAAAAGGATACTACACATGCTATTGAGGCGGTAGCGTCCAACGGGAAGGATGTCATGACAGGTCGTGAAGTTGTACAAAATGCAGGCGCATCCTTTGAACTAATTCAGGAAACCGTAAATAAAGTGGCCAGTGAAATTGAAGAGGTTTCTGCCGGATCAGAACAAATGTCTGCAAGTACAGATGAGATTGTTGGTTTTGTCAGACAAATTTCAGCGATTGCTGAGGAAGCCGCAGCAGGGACACAACACGTATCTGCCGCAACTCAGGAACAGCTGGCGTCCATGGAGGAAATTGCTTCGTCTGCAAGAAACCTGTCTACGATGGCAGAGGACCTGCAAGGGCAAATTGGTAAATTCAAAGTATAATTCGTATACTGCTTTTTATGTTTCAGAGGAACTAGCTGCTCTATTGTGAGCGGCTTTTTTCTTTTTTTTATTAATATATTGTGATTAAAGGGTGGAGATATGAGGAGCCTGTAATTGGAACGATATGATATAATGGTGGGAAATTCTTTGGGTTGGAGTGACATCATGGACAATAAGACTGAACTTAAAGCAAGTGACCTACGTCAGTTAGCGATAGAAAAAATCATAGCTACATCATTTTTGAATGATTTTAAATATCTGAAAAGCAGAAAAGTTTTGAAAAAAGAAACCAAGGAATTTATATTTGAAATTTGTTTTGGTGCGACGAAATATGGTGCATTAAAAGTTTATATTATCGTAGAATCCAAAAGAATAAAAAAGAAGTATAGTACAGGGGCTTGTTTTCACAGTGAGCTGATTGCTCTCACCAAGAAATATACGGGAAACAGGGATTACCTCGTGTCCACAGAAGCAGAAAGAGAACGGGTGATCCAAGAGATTATTGAAGATATCTACACTTTCGCATTGCCCTTTTTCAAGCGATTTGAACATGTAGAAACACTAGCAGAACAAGTACATAAGTCAGGCTTTTTACCGCATCGCAAACGCTTTGATAAGTTTAATCCGTTGACGAAAAGATTCATTGATTTTTATTATCAAGGGGAGTAATGGAGCCATCTGGGGAATTTTTGTTCTCACCATTGGGCAGTAGATAAGCATTATGATAAGGAGAACGAATTCCATAGAGGGGATATTATCGTTTTTCAAAAGGATGATGTACAATTTGTAAAACGGGTGAATGTACCCCTCAGGAAAAGATGATTTACCTAACATGCTCAATTTCTTGCTTAGAGGCGAGTCGGATGTTGCAATGGAGGGTACGATTTTTATATGGGTAGACAATTGGATGAACAGCACAGAGGCTGTATAACGGGTATATTTCAATGAATAAAGCTATAGGCTAAGTCATCGCATTGGAACGGGCTAGTGGTATTAACCCAATTAATTCTAAAGCAAAGGCGGGGGATGAGAGCATGTGGAATAGTCTGACTTGGGTGTTCTTCGGCGTGTTGTTGGTGGCGTTGGTTTGGATTGTTAAAGCAAGGCGTAGTCGCAGCAGCAACAAACAAGTGAATGAACAGCGGGGCAGTAATGTCGTTGAATTTCGTCCTCGTAAGTCCGCTCGACAATCCCGCATCGGAAATGAATCTAAGTCTAAAGTGTCTTCCGGTTCACGCGCGAATGCAAAAGCAGCAGGTATTCAGGCCCCAACTGGATTTGGACTGTCTGACTCTATCCAGGGCACAGGCAAGCAAAAATGCTCATTTTGTAAAAAAGAAGACAAATTAACCTTCTATGCGGATGACAATGGATCGCTGTATGGGGTATGCAAAGAGTGTAAGCATAAGGCGGAAAGACAGGATATGTTGCCACTTTAGTTTATACAGACGATTGAGGACCATCATAAAAGAATTCTTATAATTAACAAAAACTCCCAACCGTATGTAAGTAAATTGGTTAGGAGTTTTTTGTTTGTGTTTTACAGTGTTATCTAATTTGCCTGTCAATCAATTCCTCTAACGCATCTGCTATGTGATCTGGTCCATAGGATAGCTCTTCCCGGCTTAAGCTCAACCAGGCATGACGCTCATCCATATCAAATGCAGTCTCAAGCCAACCAGATAACCCTCTGCCTCTGCGGTCTACTTCTACAAGCACATGCACACCCTCGGGTTCCAACTGCATAATCAGCTCCAGCTCCTCGATATCACGTGCATATTCTGATCCGGGCGTAAATTCAAATTCCTGTACGTACGGAACACCACGTCCCAGCTTAGGGTGACGTTCGCAGGTGGAGGAGCGGAATCGGAAGCCCAACAGGTGAACCGCCTCAAACACTGTATTCATATAGGGATGTGGCTCGATTTTTAGTGAATCACGATCGGTTGGGTCCAAAGCCATGCCAATATCTAATGCTGTTTCCAGCCAGACGGGCTGTTTGGCGTGAGTAACAGGAGTTTCCAACGGCAATCTGAAGGAAAAAGGAATTTCAAGCTCCTGTCCTTGCTCTAGATGAAAGCCGTCAGATACCTTGATCCGTGCAATGCAGCAGGTGGTGATAGTTTTTTTATCATCGTGCTCCACGATATATTCAGTCTTGAGCTCAATGTCAATTTTGCCGATTTCCTGATCAATTTTGCCGCCTTTGATGCGCATGATGCCACTAAGTTCTTCCCCAGGCACATATACGGCTTGATCTACCAGCGTATCGACTTTAGCTGAACCGATTCCTGCGCTTGCTAAGATTTTGTTAAAAAAACTCATTATTCCGTCCCCCCAGATAACCTCATGGTCATGATATACAAACGAAAACTAAAAACTTGTACAGCTTAACCGGATATACGGGGCAATGGTTCAAATCGTTCCAAAAAAATGCAAGAAAAAAGTCACTGGTACTCACGTAGGCATATTGCAGCTTGTCGATCTATCTGTCTACTAATCGCAGTTCACTTTATGAGGAGGTATAAAGCAATTTCGACAGCGAGGCTCATAAGCCTCAGAGTCACCGATCATCACAATAGGTCCTACAGTGGAAGGTTTACCATTCACCATACGTTGCGTAAATACTGCTTCCGAGCTACCGCATACAGCGCAAAAGGAAGTCAGCTTCTCGATGTCATCCGCCATGGCGAGCAGACCACCGACATAGCCGAACTCTTTGCCTCGATAATCCAGATTCAGCCCATCGGCAATTACATGCTTGCCGCAATAAGCTAACTCTTGTACGAGCGACATAATATGACGACTGAAAAACTGGACTTCGTCAAAGGCAACCACGTCGGCATCTTTTGTTTCTTGCAAAATACGCTGAACGAGCTCATCTGTGAGTTTTCTTGGGATAGAGATAGCGGGCAGCCGATATCCGATCCGGCTTACTATTTCGTCCTCGGCATAGCGGTTATCTTCAGCGGGTTTGTAAGCGACCACTTTACGATGCCCGTATTGGATTAGTTTTTGACAGCGGCGAATCAATTCACCGGATTTTTCACTGAACATGGGGCCTGTAATAATCGTAATTCGTCCTGTAGGCAAAGCGAATTCCCCTCTCTGTAACATGTACATAACACTGTAAATCTTCTTCTCCGAAAGAAAACGCCATTATAGATTACCATAACCAGCCGCATACAGACTAGAGAAAATATATTGTTTTTTCGACATGTTGTTGTATGTCTATTCCTAAAACGTAAATGTGGTCGTCATTGCTCTGCCGCCTCTGGCATGATATGGTGAAGCGTAGTGGAATGAAGGGAAGAGTGAAAGGCATGGACGAAAAAATTACGGATTATAGTGCCAAAAAAGGAGCATTGCTGGAGCAAGGGCTGATCAGCCCGCAAGCTCTAGAACTCATCACTGAGCTGGAGACAGAGCTGAACTTTCTGCGCAAGCAAAATGAATCATTTCGCAAGGCGCTGCGAGCCAAATCAGCACAAAGTTCAAGGATGTCTACCAAATTACGAGATGCGCTATATGAATGATATGGAAAGATAATTGGATTAAAGGATTAGCTTTTTTGTAGCCTATGCCTAAATGCTATATTTTGTACAGTGAAATAAAGAGAGTACAATAAGCTATATATAATCAATTGTTAATGGAGGAGAAACATGACTATACATTGTGATGTCGCTATTTTGGGTGGAGGAACCGGGGGGTATGTAGCAGCCATTCGTGCCGCCCAGCTAGGCAAGGAAGTGGTTATCATCGAAAAGGACAAGCTTGGTGGAACCTGTCTGCACCGCGGTTGCATTCCGAGTAAAGCCTTGCTGCGCAGTGCGGAAGTATATGCGACGATTAAGGAAAGTGCACAATACGGTATTGAGACATCGGGAGCACAACTTGTATTTCCTAAGGTTCAGGAGCGTAAGGAAGCCGTTGTGGAGCAGCTGCATCAGGGCGTTCAATTTTTGATGCGTAAAAATAAAATTACGGTGCTGAGTGGTAAGGGGCGCGTGATTGGGCCGTCTATATTTTCTCCAAAAAGCGGGGCAGTTGCTGTGGAACTAGAAGATGGTGAGATGGAAACGATTGTTCCTGCACAACTCATTATTGCAACGGGATCACGCCCGCGTGTGCTGTCCGGACTGGAGCCAGATGGCGAATTTATTCTGAGCAGTGACGAAGCGTTAACTATGGAGGAGCTTCCAGCATCCCTGATTATCGTGGGCGGTGGTGTTATTGGCGTGGAATGGGCTTCCATGCTAAATGATTTTGGCGTGGAGGTTACAGTGGTTGAAGCCGCGAATCGACTTATTCCCACGGAAGACGAAGACGTTTCGCGTGAAATGCAGCGTTTATTAACCAAGCGTGGTGTCAAGGTGCTGACGGGTTCACAAGTGCTGGCTAAAACATACGGCAAAGATGAGGAAGGCGTACAGATTGACGTGCAAAAAGGGGAAGAAACCGAAACCCTCAGCGCTTCCAAACTGCTCATTTCTGTAGGGCGTCAGGCAAATGTGGAAAATATCGGGCTGGAAAATACGGATATCCGCGTAGAGCGTGGCTTTATCTCGGTTAATGAGCATTTGCAGACGAATGAACCACATATTTACGCCATTGGAGATTGCATCGGCGGCTTACAACTGGCGCATGCGGCAAGCCATGAAGGTTTGCAGGCGGTTCATCATCTGGCGGGCGAAGAGTTTCACAGTGTACCTAACCATCTGATTCCGCGGTGCATTTATACACGTCCTGAAGCCGCGAGCGTCGGCTTAACGGAGCAAGAAGCCCGTGAGCGTGGACATCAGGTGAAGACAGGGAAGTTCCCTTTTCAAGCTATCGGAAAATCGCTAGTATACGGCAGTCGGGACGGCTTCGTCAAAGTAGTGGCCGACGAGAAGACCAATGATATTCTCGGTGTACATATGATCGGTACGCATGTGACGGATCTAATCAGCGAGGCCGCTCTTGCGCAACTGCTGGATGCTACGCCGTGGGAAGTCGGACAGCTTATTCATCCGCATCCGACGTTGTCGGAGATTTTGGGAGAAGCGATGCTGGCCGTTGATGGACAGGCGATTGGCATATAAACGTTTCAAATAAATCGGTGCTTTTCTTTTTGGGGAGAAAAGGATTATAATGGGGTTAGCCAGAGTTTAGTACCAGGTTTTAAGACAAGATGGTACTAGGTACTGGAAGTAGGATGTTTGACACTTAAGGAGGTGCCTCAATGAGTTCTAAAGGCGCTGTAGACGCTGGCTTCAGACATGAACAGCTGGGACTTACTCACGGACAAGTTATTGATATGTACAGATATATGTTGCTCGCAAGAAGATTTGACGAGCGCAACATGCTCCTGCAACGGGCAGGGAAAATTAATTTCCACGTTTCTGGCATTGGACAGGAGGCGGCACAAGTAGGTGCAGCTTTCGGCCTTGACCGGGAAAAGGACTATTTTCTTCCCTATTATCGGGATTATGGATTCGTGCTTGCGGTAGGAATGACGCCGCGCGAACTAATGCTATCGGCATTTGCCAAGGCAGATGATCCCAATAGCGGTGGCCGCCAGATGCCAGGTCATTTTGGTAGTAAACGGCTGCGTATTGTGACAGGCTCCAGCCCAGTGACGACACAGGTTCCGCATGCAGTGGGTGTAGCTTTGGCTGCCAAAATGCAGAAAAAGGATTTTGTTTCGTTTGTTACGTTTGGGGAAGGCTCCAGCAATCAGGGAGATTTTCACGAAGGCTGTAACTTTGCTGGTGTACAAAAGCTGCCAGTCATCATTATGTGCGAGAACAATCAATATGCGATATCGGTTCCGATTCATAAACAGTTGGCAGGCAAGGTAAGCGACCGTGCTTTGGGATATGGTTTTCCAGGGATTCGAGTCGATGGTAATGATGCGTTGGCCGTATATGCGGCGGTGAAGGAAGCACGGGAACGTGCTGTCCGCGGTGAAGGTCCTACGCTGATCGAAGCCATGATGTACCGTCTGTCTCCTCACTCCACCTCGGATAATGATCTGGCTTACCGGACCAAGGAAGAAGTGGATGAGAACTGGGCCAAGGATGGCGTAGCCCGTATGAAAAGCTACTTGATTGAATGCGGCATTTGGGATGAGGCCAAGGATGCGGATCTGTCGGCTGAGCTGTTGCTCGAAGTCAAGGAAGCGATTGAATATGCAGATAATGCGCCTTTTCCAAAGCCCGAAGATACGCTGCTGCATGTGTATGCAGATAGCGATGGGGAGGGCCGGTAACGATGGCGATTATGGAATATATTGATGCGATTCGTCTTGCCATGAAAGAAGAGATGGAGCAGGATGAAACGGTTTTTGTATTAGGTGAGGATGTCGGGGTGAAGGGTGGCGTCTTTACAACGACAAAGGGGCTTATGGACCAATTCGGTGAGCAACGTGTCATGGATACGCCATTAGCTGAGTCGGCTATTGCCGGGGTTGCGATTGGTGCAGCCATGTACGGAATGAAGCCGATTGCCGAAATGCAATATTCGGACTTCATGCTTCCGGCGACGAATCAGATTATAAGTGAAGCAGCTAAAATCCGTTACCGCTCTAACAACGATTGGAACTGTCCTGTGGTAATCCGCGCGCCAATCGGTGGTGGTATCTTTGGTGGTTTGTATCACTCTCAGTGTCCAGAATCTATCTTTTTTGGTACGCCGGGTTTGAAAATTGTTGCTCCATTTACACCTTATGACGCAAAAGGATTGCTGAAAGCAGCCATTCGTGACCCTGATCCAGTGCTGTTTTTTGAAAATAAAAAATCCTACAAGCTGATCAAGGGTGAAGTGCCTGAGGATGATTATATCGTTCCGATTGGCAAGGCTAATCTATTACGTGAGGGTGACGATATTACGGTCATCGGATATAGCCAGCCTTTGCATTTTGTCATGCAGGCTGCTGAGGAATTGGAGAAGGAAGAGGGCATTACCGCACATGTTGTGGATTTGCGCACACTCCAACCGCTGGACCGCAAAGCCATTATTGAGGCTGCACGACATACAGGTAAGGTATTAATCGTGCATGAGGACAACAAAACGGGCGGCATCGGTGCCGAGGTATCGGCAATTATTAATGAGGAGTGTCTGTTCGAGCTGGATGCGCCGATTGAGCGTCTATGTGCTCCTGATGTACCAGCCATGCCGATCAGTCCACCGATGGAGAAGTTTTATATGTTAAACAAGGATAAAGTTAAGGAAGCCATGCGCCGTCTTGCAATGTATTAATAAAAGCTAGATTGGACGAAAGCATTCCAAAATATAGCGGGGGCAGCGGTAAAACGCGCCCTCCTATGATGTTAAGGAGTTGAAAAAATGTCAGACCAAACACAATGGAACGACGTGACCATGCCACAATTGGCAGAATCGCTCGTATCGGCGACAATTGCCAAATGGCTCAAACAACCTGGTGAAACGGTAGAGCAATTCGAGCCGATTTGCGAGGTTATTACAGATAAAGTGAATGCAGAAATCCCATCCACATTGGACGGCATTATGGGTGATCTGTTGGCAGAGGAAGGTCAGACAGTAGCGGTAGGCGAGTTAATTTGCCGTATCCAGACGAAGTCGGCTGCACCTGCGGCGGCATCAGGAGCGACACCTGTTGCACCAGCATCTCAAAGTACCGTACAAACACAATCTCAGCAGAGTGCTGGATCGGATCAGTCCATGAGAGGACGTTTTTCCCCAGCGGTGCAAACCCTGGCTGCTGAGCATAATGTGGACTTAAGCCAAGTACCAGGCACGGGCATGGGGGGGAGAATTACCCGCAAAGACGTGCTGAATTATGTGCAGCAGGGCGGTTCTGCTCCCACTGGAGTATCTGGACAGCCGACTACGACAACATCAGGACAAGGCTCTCCTTTTGCAGGAAGACAGCAGTCTGCCACTCAGCACAGTACACCGATTCAAAATATGGACCCTGCTATTCCGGTTCGTAACAGTGGGATTCATTTGACGGAGGCTCCAAAAGCTCCTGTGATCGAAGTTGAGGGTGGCAACAATAACAGATCCGAGTATTTTATTGATGTTACACCCATTCGCAGTGCAATTGCTCGCAATATGCGACAAAGCGTTTCCGAAATTCCACATGCATGGACGACGATTGAGGTGGATGTGACCAACCTGGTAATGCTCCGCAACAAGATCAAAAACGAGTTCAAGCAAAAAGAAGGCATCAATATTACGTATCTGGCTTTCCTCATGAAAGCAGTCGTGAATGCAATCAAGGAATATCCGATCATGAATTCGGTGTGGGCTGTGGACAAAATTATCGTCAAAAGAGATATCAATATTTCGCTAGCCGTGGGTACAGAGGACTCCGTTCTTACTCCTGTTATTAAAAAAGCGGACCAGAAAAATATTGCTGGATTAGCTCGTGAAATTGACGATTTGGCACGTAAAACCCGGGAAGGCACGCTCAAACTGGACGACATGCAAGGCGGAACGTTCACTGTAAACAACACAGGCTCCTTTGGTTCGATTTTATCTTATCCGGTAATTAACTATCCGCAGGCTGCAATTCTTACCTTTGAATCCATTGTCAAAAGACCAGTGGTTATTGATGATATGATTGCGGTTCGCTCGATGGCTAATCTGTGCTTGTCGCTGGATCATCGCATTTTGGATGGAGTGATTTGCGGACGATTCTTACAACGGGTTAAAGAAAATCTAGAAGGCTACACTTTGGATACGAAGCTGTACTAATCATCCGAACAGTGGGGGAAATGTACGGAGAGGAAGTGACAGGCCGTGAACAGACGACCGCTTGATGTAACCTATACGAATAGGATGGAATATGCCCATGCATGGGATGTCCAGAAGGAGATTGTGGGAAAGCTGGATGCGGGAGAGGCAAGAGAAACGCTTATGCTTCTCCAGCATCCGCCGACCTATACGATTGGTTCTCAGCGGCATCCTGAACATTTACTCCTTACACCAGAGCAACTGAAGGAGCAGGGAATCAGCGTCTTTCAGATTGACCGTGGGGGAGACATTACATATCATGGGCCGGGGCAGCTTGTCGGATATCCTCTACTTATGCTCGGCAACCGGGAGGCGCTGAATCTGCACGGATACCTTCGAAGTCTGGAAGAAGTGATCATCCGGTTGTTGGCATCTTATGGGGTTGAGGGAAGCCGTAAGCCTGAATATACGGGGGTATGGATCGGGAATCTTAAAATTGCGGCCATTGGCGTCAAATTCAACAAGTGTAAGCACCGTCGGGGCTTCGTAACCAGCCATGGCTTTGCCTTTAACATCAAATCAGGGATACAGCATGAGGGCTTTGAGGGCATTGTCCCGTGCGGAATTCAGGAATACGGTGTGACATCATTGGAGGACTGCATACAGAAGCCTATGTCGGTGGAGCAGATTGCGAAGGAAATTGTACCGTTCTTTGAACAGCAATTTTCATTTGCTGCGCAATGGCAAACGCATTCTTTCCAATAAAGGTAAGGCGGGCTATTGTGTATGTACACGAAAGCCCGCCTGTTTGCTTTACGTAACAGCTCGTCCACTCAAGGCTTCAATAGTGCCTTAGAGCAGCCGGATACCTTGAGCGGTATAGTTATTATAGTGGCATAATAAACGGCTCAATTACCATGAACAGCGTAGAACCAATCATAGCTGCGAGCATAATGTAGACGAAAAAACGAACCCATTTTTTGTTCGACATGTGTAACTCCTTTAGGATAGGTTTAAGTCATAGATAAGAACATCTATCCGTATTGTAGCGTAATCGGGAAAGAGAGGAAAGTTTAATGACAGTAAAAGTAGTAAAAGACCGAATCGTACAGGAATTTATGGAACTCGTACAGGTGGATAGTGAAACGAAAAATGAGCAGGAAATATCACGTGTTCTAAAAGAAAAGTTTAATGCACTCGGGCTGGAAGTAATGGAAGACGATTCTCGTGAAAGAACCGGACATGGTTCAGGAAATCTGATCGTCACCTGGAAAGCGGAAGGTGTAGAGCAAGCACCCAAATTATTTTTTACCTGCCATATGGATACCGTTACTCCGGGGAAAGGCATTAAGCCACAGTTGGGTGAGGATGGCTGGATTCGTAGTGACGGTTCAACGATTCTGGGTTCTGACGACAAGGCGGGAATTGCTGCTTTGTTCGAGGCGATTCGTGTCGTGCGCGAGCAGAATATTCCCCATGGTCAAATCCAGTTCGTGATTACGGCTGGCGAGGAATCTGGTTTGATGGGTGCACGGGCGATGAAGCCAGAAGTGCTAGATTCTGATTTCGGATATGCTTTGGATTCGAATGGTGAAGTTGGCTCTATTTGTATAGCTGCCCCAACGCAGGCACGTATTGAAATGAAGATAACTGGGAAGTCCGCTCATGCGGGGGTAAATCCCGAAGATGGCATTAGTGCCATTCAGGTCGCTTCTAAAGCCATTTCTAAAATGAAACTAGGACGGATTGATAAGGAAACGACCGCTAACATCGGCAGTTTCGAGGGCGGCGGCGCGACGAATGTGGTATGCGATTTTGTATTGATCAGTGCAGAGGCACGTAGTATTGTGCAGGAAAAGGTTAATCATCAAATCCAGCATATGCGTGAAGCGCTGGAAACCACCACACGCGAATTTGGTGCACAGGGAGAGTTCCGCAGTGAAGTCATCTATCCGGCATTCAGCTTTACGGAGCATGACGAAGTTGTACAGGTTGCACAGCGTGCAATTCAAGGACTGGGACTGGCAACGCCGACCTTCCATTCCGGTGGTGGCTCAGATGCTAATGTATTCAACGGGCTTGGAATTCCAACGGTGAATTTGGCTGTGGGCTACCAGAACATCCATACAACAGAGGAAAAAATCAAGGCCGATGACCTGGTGAAGGTTGCTGAAGTTGTCATAGCTCTGATTCAAGAAACCACAAAATAAACTTGTATCATACACTTGCAACATACTGAAAAAAGGTTCAGGTTAAAGACAGGAACAGCGTTCCTTCGTCTTTAGACCTGAACCTTTTTTGGAACAGCTAGCGAAGCGATGGTGGCGGTAGGTCCGTGTTCCTTTTGCCACTGACGCAAGAGTGCTTGAATCTGCCAGGCTTTACCAACGATATGGAGGGTGCTTTCAGTACGGTAGCTTTTCATTTCTGCATCTCCTCATGACAGGAAGTTTGTTATTCTACCACCAGCATATGTACAAAGTGGACAAGTTAGACTAACTTTGGTGATAATTAATAAAGACAGATATGAAGGAGGAAACTTACCGATGAACGAGCAAACGAACGGACAATTGAACAATCCAACAAACGATGCACATCGCAAGCCTTATTCCAATCCTGCGCTGGAGGAAAAGACCATGTCTACACAGCCTATCTTTGAGGGAAAGGTCATTACATTACAGGTAGACACGGTAGAGCTTCCCGACGGCTCCACTGGAAAGCGTGAGATCGTAAAGCATCCAGGTGCGGTGGCTGTTTTGGCTCTACATGAAGGGAAAATGCTGGTCGTGGACCAGTACAGACAGGCGATGGGGCGCTGTGAGGTAGAAATTCCTGCAGGTAAGCTAGAGCGGGGTGAAGACCCGATGGAAGCAGCGGGGCGTGAGCTGAGAGAAGAGACAGGTTATACTGCCAAGTCGTTGAAGCTGCTGCACTCCTTTTATACCTCTCCTGGCTTTGCGGATGAAATCATTCATCTGTATGTGGCCGAAGAACTGGAGTTAGGTGAGATGGAACTGGATGAGGATGAATTCCTGGAGTTGTTTGAGGTGACGCTGGAAGAAGCACAGACGCTCATTCGTGAAGGACGGATTAGTGATGCTAAAACGATTCTGGCCGTCTATGCATGGCAACTCCGCCAACATACAGGGAGCTTCTAAGCGGATGGATGAAAATATAGTAGAACTTAACGACTACTTTGCAGACTTGCATATTCATATTGGCAGAACAGAGAAGGGAAATCCGGTCAAAATTAGTGGCAGCCGCGATCTCACCTTTGCCAACATAGCTAAGGAAGCCTCCGGTCGCAAAGGAATTGGGCTGATCGGTATCATTGACTGCCATGCACCTAATGTACAGGAGGATATTCGTACCTATTTACATACGGGTGAAATGAAGGAAATCAGCGGCGGCGGTATCGCTTACCGGGATACGGTTATTCTCCTTGGCACGGAGCTGGAAATACGTGCTGAAGGTCGTCCTGAGGCGCACGTACTGGCCTATTTTCCAGATCTGGCGGCGATGGAGGATTTTACCCAATGGCTGGCCCGGCATATGAAAAATGTTAATCTTAGCTCACAACGAATCTATGCACCGCCACGCGAGTTGCAGCAGCAAATTTACGGACGTGGAGGCATTATGGTGCCTGCACACGTGTTTACTCCTCATAAGGGCATATACGGCAGCTCAGCGGCCCGTATGGAGGAACTACTGGATATGGAGCTCGTTAGCGGGGTAGAGCTGGGGCTGAGCGCAGATTCATCTATGGCCGGTTTGATTTCGGAACTGGATCGCTTCAGCTTTCTCACGAATTCAGATGCCCATTCACTTGGGAAAATCGGACGAGAATACAACAAATTATCACTGGCAAAGCCGTGTTTTGATGAATTCAGAATGGCTTTGGAGCGGCGGGAAGGACGACGGGTGCGTGCCAACTACGGATTAAATCCGAAACTGGGCAAATACCATCGTTCTTACTGTCAAAGCTGCGGTACGATTATTGATGAGCAACAGATGGCGGATGAACGTTGTCCTGACTGTGGTCATACCAAGCTGGTGCGAGGTGTGCTGGATCGAATATGGAGCATTGCCGACCGTGAACAGCCCATGATTCCTTCCCATCGTCCGCCGTACATTTACCAGATTCCCCTGGAGTTTATTCCAGGTCTGGGCAAAGCCAAGCTGAACCAGCTATTGGCTGCATTTGGAACAGAAATGAATATTTTACATGAGGTTACACAGGAGGAGTTAGCAGCAGTCGTCGGAAAAGTGCTGGCAGAGCAAATTGTGCTTTCACGCGAGGGGCGACTGTCGCTTGTATCCGGTGGTGGTGGAACATACGGCAAAATAGCTAAGTCCTAGTAAAGTCTTGTCCCTCTAAAGGCATATCAGCGTCTGCTTGTTCATAACCATAAATTATCTATGCCGCTGGCTTGGCACATCATTCGTGATGCTTGATCTGCAGTGAAAGCTGCCCCATTTCTAGCCATCAGCCGTCGGATTACGGTTGTTTTTTGGACAAACAAGCAGATGAAAGGGGCAGGACGCCGATGCAATGGTTTCGTCATACGTTAAAAGATCAGACGCCGTATTATGTTTTCTTGGCTGTGCTGTTTCTGGTGGGAGTCGTCTTTGGCGCACTTATGGTAAACGCACTCTCGCTGGAGCAGTTACAGGATTTGTCCCGTTACCTGAAGGATTTTTTTGTAACAGTCAATCAAAACGAACAGGGCTTCGCTGATTCGCAGGCGGCTTCGACCTTTTGGGATAGCGTATCTTTACATCTAAAATGGGTCGGCCTAATTTGGGTGTGTGGCCTTTCGGTTATTGGTCTACCGGGCATTCTTGTATTGAATTTCCTCAAGGGTGTGCTAATCGGATTTTCAGTAGGTTATTTGGTGGGGCAATATTCGTGGAAAGGACTGCTATTTTCTTTGGTTTCAGTTGCTCCCCATAACCTGCTCGTCATTCCGGTACTGCTCGTCTGCAGCGTGGCTGCGATGACTTTTTCCATCCATATGATCAAAACCAAAATACTCGCTACCCGGCCGTCAGACGGGATGCTGCGTCCGTTGCTGTCTTATGCAGGATTGACTGCTGTGATGATGGTGCTTCTTATCGGTAGCGCGTCCTTTGAAACTTGGATCACCCCGGTTATGATGCAATGGGTCACTCCTATGCTGACAGCTTCCGTATCATCTTGATCCGTTTCAAAATGTTTGACTTTATTTGTATAGACCCCCTATAATAATAGGAGTGAAAAAAGTGCAGTAGGCAGTAGCTTTGCAGGGGGAGGGAGACACATGGAAGCACGGATCGAAAAAATTAAGCAGCAGCTGCAATCCCAGGGCTACAAACTAACGCCTCAGCGGGAAGCCACCGTCAGAGTTTTACTTGAGAACGAAGATGATCATCTGAGTGCGGAAGATGTATTTATGCTCGTCAAAGAGAAAGCTCCCGAAATCGGTCTGGCAACCGTATACCGTACCCTAGAACTGCTAAGTGAACTGCATGTCGTGGAGAAAATTAATTTTGGTGATGGCGTTGCGCGTTATGATTTGCGCGGCGATACAACCAAACATCACCATCACCATTTGATATGTGTGCAGTGTGGCAGTGTAGATGAAATACTGGAAGATTGGCTTGGACCATTGGAGGAGCGTCTGGAACGGGAATATAATTTTACCGTAGTGGATCATCGTTTGGACTTCCACGGTATCTGTTATCGTTGTAAGGCGAAGAACGATACGACGGCTCAGAAATCTTTGGGCAAATCCAGAAAACACAAATCTCAGGACTAAAAGCTGACTACCCAAGCTCTCACCGACGAAGATGCGTTCGGGAGAGCTTTTTTGGTTAGGAATCTGTTGTTCGAGATTAAGTGGTATAAAAAGGAATAGCTTGTCATACCCTTCCATAGAGAGTCCTAATAGGGACTATATTCTGAGGAAAAGGCGGCTGATCCACATGGTACTATCGTTGCGGAGAGGACTAAAATGGCTGCGTTTGGTAATATTGTTCGGAGTGCTGGCATGTATGTTCTTTTATAGCCTCAGGCTGTTTACAGATTGGATAACACCTGTAGATCATTACCGAATACCGGAAGGACATGCAGTTAAGGTATTTGGCGGGCAAAAAGTAAATGAAGGGTCCGAGCATCGAATAGCAGTGTTGGAACGTTTACGTTTCTTTTACTGGTATGGTGAATAGTCTAATTAATCGGTCTTGATGAGCTTATGATATGAACGCAGCACACGAAGAAGCAGACGCTGAGACTGAACCGCTGTATGCAGAACAAGGAGACTTTTGGAACTCATGAAAATGTACATTCAACCTTTCGTTCAATATATGGAAGAGGAAAAGGGCTTGTCGCGCAGCACATTGGAAGCGTATCAACGGGACGTACAGCAGTTTGCCGAGTTCGCAGAAAGCTGTGGTATTGAGCAGCCGGATAACGTCCAACGGTCACATCTGGTACTGTATTTGGGCCGTTTGAAGGAACAGGGAAAAGCTGCGGCGACGATATCACGTAGCGTCGCCTCCATTCGCTCCTTTTTTCATTTTCTTATTCGGGAGGGAATTACGATCCATGATCCGTCCGTTCTGCTGGAGCTGCCCAAAGCGACTAAAAAGAAGCCCTCGGTGCTAACGCAGGATGAGATAGAGCGTTTGCTGGACGCGCCGGATGTGACTGCCCCGCAAGGGGTGCGAGACAAGGCGATGCTGGAGTTGCTATATGCGACGGGCATTCGCGTATCGGAGCTGATTGCCCTAAACGTGCGTGATGTCCGCACCGATCTGCGCTTTGTGCACTGTGGCGGCGAGGCAGGCAAGGAGCGTGTTGTACCGATCAGCCGTGAGGCATCACAGTGGGCACAAGCCTACATGGACGAGCAGCGTCTATTATTGCTGAGATCCGGGCAGGGTGAAGAAGCTCAGGTAGAGCAGGAAGCCATGTTCCTGAACGTATCTGGTCAGCGTCTCAGTAGACAGGGTTTCTGGAAAATGATTAAGAAGTACGGCCAGGAAGCAGGCATAAGCGAGGATATCACACCCCACACGTTGCGGCATTCCTTTGCGGTACATATGCTGGAGGGCGGAGCGGACTTACGCTCTGTACAGGAAATGCTGGGTCATGCTGATCTGTCAACGACGCAGGTATATGCGCAGACGGCCAGACGGAATATGAAGGAAGTATATGAAAAGCATCACCCGCACGGCGGCAACCGCACTTCTCATGAAAGCAAAGATCGAACGTAACGATACTTTGCTTTCATAGAAAATGTGATAATGACTATAACTTTACGATTGTACAAGTCAGGAGAGATATTAATGTCAACAGCCAACCAAGCTACAATTCAGGAAGCAGCAGATTATATCCGTGCCAAGAGCGGAATACGTCCAGAGATTGGTCTTATTCTGGGATCAGGTCTCGGTATTCTAGCCGATTTAATTCAGGATGGAATTAGTATTCCTTATCAGGATATTCCCCATTTTCCTGTATCGACGGTAGAAGGTCACGAGGGAGAATTACTGTTAGGCACGATTGAAGGTCGCGCTGTCGTCATGATGAAAGGGCGCTTTCATATGTATGAGGGCTATGGCCCGCAACTGACGGCTTTCCCAGTTCGGGTGATGAAGCAATTGGGGATTCAAAGTCTGCTGGTGACGAATGCAGCAGGTGGTGTAAACACTTCCTACGAAGCAGGCGATCTGATGGTCATCTCGGATCATCTTAATCTGACAGGACAAAATCCATTAATCGGACCGAACGATGCTGGTATGGGCGTTCGTTTTCCAGACATGTCGGAGGCGTACAGCCGCCGCTTGCGTGAAATTGCCAAGCAAACAGCTAACCAACAGGGCTTCAGTCTGCAAGAAGGTGTATATGCTGGATTGCTGGGGCCTAACTATGAAACGCCTGCTGAAATCGTTATGCTGCGTACACTGGGTGCAGATGCGGTGGGTATGTCGACTGTATCTGAGGTTATTGTAGCCCGTCATGCAGGTATTGAGGTACTGGGCTTCTCCTGTATCACGAATATGGCCGCAGGCATTCTGGATCAGCCTTTGTCCCATGGTGAAGTGATGGAGACGGCAGAGAAAGTACGTGAGCAATTTTTAAAACTTGTGCTAGCGATTATTCCACAAATGTAGATTGGGGATCATGTTCAACCGAAGCGGTGGACATATATCCCAAGAACCCCATATCCGATCGCCTTTTGATGGCGTGGGTATGGGGTTCTTTTTTACATCAGCGGTTGAGCTGAGTATGATCTCCTAATGAAGAGGGGGTGTGCTCAATGCAGTTGAATTCGCTTTTTCTGCTACAGCCAGTTTATGTCGTTCTTGCACCTTGATCACAATAACCATAAAAATGATCCAGTAAATGGCTAGCGAGTTCAGGAAACGGCTGTCCGTTATATTGTTCAATACAATAAATAGAAAAAAAACTGCTGCCGTCAGCCATGTATACATATCTGCTTTGCCAATTCTGAATTTAAATAAAGTTGTTATGGCGAGTGTAATTGTTGCCAGTAGTCCTATAAGACCCACATCGATCCACAGATCACGGAAACCGCTATGGCTGCTTGTCAGATCAAATCGAATTCCGTTCGCATAGATACTGGGTCGGGCTGCCCAGTAGGAGCCGTAACCATGTCCGAACCAGTAATGGCTCTGAATAGCACCACCAATCCCCTGCCAGATTTCCGTTCTTCCAGTTAAGGTCGTTGTTTTTCCGAATTCCGACGCAATTGCATCTCCATAAGTAAAGGTGAATACCAAACCCAAAAGAACGAGCAAGCAGGAACAGCTAATGAAGAGACCACGCAACGCAATGCTTCGGATTCTCTTGAATAGCAGTATAAACAATATAAATACGAAGAGCGAAGATGACAGTACCAAAGAGGTGGTAGATTGGCACTCGATGAGCAATAGGGCATTGAGTAAGATAAAGCCAATATGCAAAACTTTACGTTTACCCCTGAAAAAATAAATGACATGTGAAACAAAACTTAACAGAGAGAGAGTTCCAAGTGTATTTTTATGACCAGAGATGCCCTTCCATAGCCCAGTATGTTCTACTCCACCATGAATGGCAAAGGAGGGAACGAGCAAAACGGCGAGTAGATTGAGTATGCTCAAAATACTTAACGTAACGACTAAGAGGCGAATGCAGCCCTGTGTTGTATAATGGGTGACCAAATAGAGCCCAAAGGTAGAGAAGGCAAGGAATTTGAGGACCATCAGTAAGGAAGAGGTCTGTTCTTGTTCAGCCCATAAACAGGAGGCAGCGATGTACAGCGTGAGTAGAGTCAGTAACGGATTGTCGGCTAAGGTTGCGATCAATGACTTGAGTGAAGGTAGTAGCATGGTATAGCTGAACAACAGGATAAGCACGGAAATCGTGATCACTCTGGGGGACAAACCCTGACAAGCATAAGGAATCGAAAAAGCCAGCAAACCAGCTACTGTAAGTACATGTTTCACGATTTCACCACCTAGATACATTATGTATCTATAATATACAAAACGTATCTTCTTGTACAATAATAATAAAATATTTATTTTCATTTTTCTCAAGCCTAGAGCAAGCCCTCTTGTGCATATACTCAGTCCATGCTAAGAAAATGAAGAATTCTTCTACTTGGTCAAAAAAGGAACTTTTTACGTTTTTAAACATGGGGGTGTTCGGGTGGCGGATCATTTTACAGACCGTTTGAAGTTGAATTTGAGTGGTACGGGCAAAGAGTTAACGCCGCAGCAATTAAATGAAAATTTTAAAACTATTGAAAAAGAATTCATTGAACGCAGTGTAAACGTAAGCTGGTTTGGAGCTGCTGGTGATGGTATTCAGGATGACACGGCAGCTTTGCAGGAATTGATTAATAAGACCCCCGATTATTCCATTCTTCACATCCCCAGTGGACGATACAAAATAACCTCTACCTTACAGATTCGCAAGCAGGGTGTGCGCATTTTTGGCATTCATAAGGGCAGATACCGACAAGGCAAAGGTGTTACGTCGATTGAATATTATGGTACGGGTCCTTGTTTTCAAATTGGAGATGAAAGTCTACCATCGTTTAGCGGATATCAAAATGTGCAGTTTCATGACTTATCGATCCGGTACGAGGGGGCTGACAGAGGCACATTAAATAATCCATTTTCGCAGTCAGTGAAGCGTGGATATTATGGCAAAGGTACTTTGGGTATTCAGGATTGGAAGGGTGGCGGAGTTGTCCTGGATAACGTCCTAATTGAGCATTTTGAAACGGCTTTTTGGGGCTACGAAAGTGATGTGAATTTATTTAAATGCACGGAGATTAATTACAATAAAACAGGGATTCACTTGCAGAACAGAAGTTCACAGTTTACTAGCATAGCGCTTTTTACATTGGGGAACGATACGGCATTGGATCTGAATAGCTCCAACGGGGCCAGATTTTTAGCTAGCCAGCACATTAAGGATGGAAGTTCCAATGATATTCCCATTTTAATTAATGATTTTATGAACGCTGAATTTATAGGCTGCTGGTTTGAGGGACTAAGCAGAGAGCATAAGATGACAGTGCCTTCTTTTATTCAAATTGGTACTACCAAAGAAACAAAAAATGTGGCCTTGCGTGACTCCATTTTAGCGATAGCGGACAAATTCGATGACACCCAATCCGTATGTAACTATTTTGTGGATGTGGTCATTGGCAAAAAAGTTTTGGTGGACGAGGTGGGAGGGTATCCCCGTAATCTAAAGCAGCTTATTTCTTTCTCTGGTAGCTCTTCCACACAGCAGGTGACACTTCGCTCACATTTGGATTTTAACTATAGCAATAATCGTTATGACGAGAATAATGGGACAGGGCAGGCTTTGCTGCTTGTCGAGAAATACTCGAACAACGGGATTGAGCATTTGGACGAAACCTTTGTTAAAGCCTACCTGGGAGCAAGGCAAAATCTTCCCGCAGGTAGCTGGCAGAAGGTGAAGTTCAATCAAATCAACCATGATGAGCTGATCGAATTCGATGCGGTGAATAGCCGATGGCGAGCCAAGCGAGCTGGGAAATACAGAATACAAGTCTACATTTCGACCGATCCTCAAGTGGATGGCAATCGCACACGGCTGGCACTTCATCTGAATGATGAGCAGCTTGCCGGGAGCTCCGCCTATGCTTATCTCGATGATAGGGTAATTGGTGGACTGAACTATAGTGCATTGAGTGGAGCAATGGAACTTAGACTGGAAGCGAATTCTTTTATTGATATACGGGTGTTCAGTCAAAATTCAATGGATATTCTACCGGGTGGAGGAATCACATATTTCACCGTAAGCCGAATTTAAACAATTATTTCACAGACGATAGATGTTCTGTCATTTTATATATTGGAAAATGCGCACCATGCTGACTCAGCTTGGTGCTATTTGATGTTTTTATTCATATGGAATATTTTTCTTTCATTCTGACGACAATGGTTAGCAGCACGCGAATAGGCCGGAGGGGTAAGTAAATGGGCTCCGGTGCTTTACGCCAATATGTTGAGGAGGGAACCGATTGTGAAGAAAAAAGTGGTGGCGTTCATCCTGGCTTGCCTGGTAGCCTTGACTGCCGTCCCTGTCGGCGGTTGGGCCGAAGAAAGCAGACCTGAAAGCAAAACCAAAGAGGGATCAGCGGCTGAGCTGGCTCCCGAGGCTCTTTCGGCGATCATGATGGACGCAGATACGGGCACAGTCATCTATGAAAAAAACAGTCGTGAAAAGCTTCCTCCAGCGAGCATCACCAAAATTATGACGATGTTGCTGACAATGGAGGCCATTCAAGATGGCAAGCTCAAGCTGACCGATAAAGTTCGGGCCAGCGAATATGCGTCTTCAATGGGAGGCTCGCAAATTTTCTTGGAGCCCGGAGAAGAAATGACGGTCGATGAGATGCTGAAGGGAATTGCAATGGCTTCCGGCAACGACGCCTCTGTGGCGATGGCTGAGAAAATTGCAGGATCTGAACAGGCTTTTGTCGAGATGATGAATGCGAAGGTGCAGCAGCTCGGGCTCAAGGATACGCATTTTGCCAATTGCAACGGTTTACCCGTAGAGAATCACTATTCTTCTGCGCATGATATTGCGGTTATGAGCCGGGAGTTGTTGAAATACCCGCAAATTACGAAATATACGGGAGCCTATCAGGACTATTTGCGCAAATCCTCAGTCAAACCCTTTTGGCTTGTGAATACGAATAAACTTGTCCGTTTCTATACTGGAGCAGACGGGCTGAAAACAGGCTATACGGCAGAAGCAAAGTTCTGTCTTTCCGCTACTGCGAAGCGTGATGGCTTGCGTGTCGTAGCTGTCGTGCTCGGGGAACCAAATACGAAGATACGCAACAACGAAGTATCTTCCATGTTCGACTATGCATTTTCTCAATATACAATGAAATCCATATACAAGCCGGGTGAATTGCTGGGCAACGTAAAAGTTGAAAAAGGCGTATTGCCAGAGCTGAAAATTCAGGCTGACCGTTCTTACAGTGTGCTGGTGAAAAAAGGTGGCAACAAACAAACGTTGCGTCATGAATTGCAACTGTCCCCAAGCCTCAAAGCTCCTGTCCGGGCTGGTGACCCAGTCGGTAAGCTGGTCGTCTATCAGGATGGACAACGGCTTAAGGAATTTAATATCACTTCGCCTGTGGCTATCGAAAAGGCCGGATGGTGGAAATTGTTTAAACGTACCATGTCGAACCTATTTTCTTTGTAGATTTTACGGGGTTTTCTTCTAGTTTTGTCGGAGGGCAGGAATCGTCTGCGGCTACGTAGAAATCCTTGTCCAAGACCGGGAGGAGAGTGAGTAAGCATGAACCTGCAAATTGAAATGGAGCATCACCGGGGGGTACTGATTGTAAGGCTGTCTGGTGAGCTTGATCACCATACGTCGGACATGGTCCGTATGCAAATGGACGAGGCGATTCAGCGCCGGCAATGCGAGCATATTGTGCTCAGTCTGAAGAATCTTCAGTTTATGGATAGCTCCGGCCTTGGCGTTATCTTGGGACGGTACAAACTGATCAAGCAAAAGGGCGGAAAAATGGCAGTCTGTGATGTCAATCCGCCAGTACACCGACTGCTGGATATGTCAGGGCTGTTCAAAATCATGCCCATATATGACAACGAGGGAAATGCGCTCACGGAACTGGAGGTAGTGTCATGAGAGAAGGCACGGGTAACAATTTCATGAGCTTGCAGTTTGCTGCCAAATCGGAGAATGAAGCATTTGCTCGTGTGGCTGTCGCGGCCTTTATTTCCAGGCTCGATCCCACAATGGATGAGCTAAGCGATTTGAAAACCGTGGTGTCTGAAGCGGTGACAAACAGTATTATTCACGGTTATGACAGCGACCCGTCAGGTGTCGTAACGATCAAAGTCGGGATTGAAGCGGACGTGATCACGTTGGTTGTTGAGGACGCAGGCCGAGGAATTGAGGATCTAGAGCTGGCCAAGCAACCCCTATACACGTCCAAACCTGAATTGGAACGCTCCGGCATGGGCTTTACGATTATGGAAAATTTCATGGATGAGTTTGAAGCAGTCAGTGAGCCGGGCGGAGGCACGTCGGTCCGGATGAAGAAAAGGATTGAATCCAAGAAAGCTTTATATAATTAGGAGTTGATCCTATGGAAGCAGGAGGAAAAAAAACTTCGCACAGCTATTTGGAGGATGCGGAAGTCAAGCGGCTTATTGCACTGAGTCAATCCGGTGATAATGAGGCTCGTGAGACACTGGTCAATAGTAATATCCGGCTCGTCTGGTCTGTCGTGCAGCGCTTTATGAACCGGGGGTATGAACCTGACGATCTTTTTCAAATTGGTTGCATCGGCTTGTTAAAATCGGTGGATAAATTCGATCTCAGCTACGAAGTCAAATTTTCAACATATGCAGTACCGATGATTATCGGTGAGATTCAACGGTTCCTGCGTGATGACGGTACACTCAAGGTTAGCCGTTCCTTGAAGGAAACGGCCAATAAGGTCCGCAAAATGAAGGACGAGCTATCCAAACGGCTCAACCGCCTGCCTACAGTCAAGGAAGTTGCTGATGAGCTGGGAGTGACACCAGAGGATGTTGTTTTTGCGCAGGAGGCCAATAAGCCGCCTACTTCAATTCACGAAACGGTGTTCGAAAATGACGGTGATCCGATTACGCTTATGGATCAGATTGCTGACGAATCACAGGAAAGATGGTTCGACAAGCTGGCACTCAATGAGGCCATTGGCGGACTATCTGAGCGGGAGCGGTTGATTGTGTACCTGCGCTATTACCGGGATCAGACTCAATCAGAGGTTGCAAGTCGGCTTGGTATTTCTCAGGTGCAGGTATCACGGCTGGAAAAAAAGATTTTACAACTGATCCGCGATCAGATTGCCCAATAATAACAGTCAGGATCTTAGTGAAATCCTTATGCTTACGTATTACTAAAGGGTATTCCAAAGCCATTTTAATGGCCAGGGGTACTCTTTTTTGCGTGGAATAAAAGACAATACACAGAATAGGTTTCCTTGCTTCGTTCCATACTAATCGATAATTACGAGGATAAGGAGGGGATCGGATGACTCATAGTCCGGCTCCTACAGTAGCTCCTATTGTCTACTTGCGGCTCCGCAGCCGTGTTCGCATGATACAAGGACAGGATTTACATTTGGGTGATGTAGCCCAACTGCTGACTAATCCTGAATGGGAAAAGGATCTGCTTGAGCTTGTTCTCAAGCGCCCGCAGCACCAGGACGGTAATCTGATACTGATAGACATGCTGCAGATCATAGCAAAAATTAGAGATCATATTCCGGGGGTCGTAGTTGAATCTCTCGGGAAGCCGCATGTACTTGTGGAACTCGTGGAGAAACCCCGTAAGCCGTCCAAAATACTGTTTGTTTTGGTATGGGTGCTTCTGTTTTTTGGCTCTGCGCTGACAATTATGAATTTTCATGCCGACGTTAGCATGATGGAGGTACAGGTTCGGATTGTAGAGATGATTACGGGACGTAAGGATGAGCATCCGTACCTGTTTCAAATTGCTTACTCGATTGGCATCGGCTTTGGCATGATCGTTTTTTTTAATCACTTGTTCAAGAAAAATTGGAACGAGGAGCCGACGCCGCTGGAGGTGGAGATGTATCTGTACCAGGAAAATGTGGATCAGTATGTTGTGGCAGAGGAATATGAAAAGATGGCCCGTCTGCAGACAAAGGATAAGAAACCATGATACTTGTACAGGCTGGACTTCAGATTATTTTAGGTATTGCTGGGGGCCTTGCGGTGGGTAGCGGTGTAATTGCTTTTTTTATTGTGCTGGATATCATGCCGCGATTAGCACAACTCACCCGTACGTATAAAAAATCACGTGCATACGAAAAGGCAATGATTGTAGGTTCAGTACTGGGAACTGTGGTCGATTTTTGGAACATTTGCTTGCCACTACCGGGCATATTTACATGGATACCTGGGTTATTTTGCGGAGTGTTTATTGGCTTGCTCGCCGCGGCTCTAACGGAGGTATTGAATCTCCTGCCTATACTCGCCAAGCGACTCCACATGACCGTGTATATGCTCGGTCTGTTAATGGCAATGGTGCTTGGCAAGGTAACGGGATCCTTATTTGACTGGTTTGTATACAACCGTTAACAACGAAAGTGAAGGGGGCAAGAGATATGGATCACAGAGCGGATCAAGAGCATCAGGAGCAGTATCAAGAAGACGGGGCAATTGGAAAGGGAAATCATACTGGCGAAGAAGAGTTAAGTCCATGGAAGAAAAAGCAGGCGCAGGAATCTGAACGCTTTAAGCACAAAAAAGAGAGTGAGCGGTCTGATAACGTAGAGGAGTCCGTTCGCTACTGGCAGGCCGAAGATGATATATCGCCGAGGATGAAGGATAATAAGAACACACTTGAAACAGTATTAGGTTTAGGAGAGACCTTTGATGTCGTATTCAGGGAAATGACACTGGGTGGGCGTCATACCGGATATCTGTTCCTAAATTCCTTTGCGAAGGATCAGATCATGCTTGAAGTGCTAAAGCGTCTCACCTATCTGACGCCGGATGATCTCTCTTCGGATGGACTACAAGCGTATTTTGAAAATTTTATTCCACATATTCAGGTGGAGAAGACGGATAAGATGTCTGTGGTCATTAACAAGGTGCTGACGGGACTGAGTGCCTTTTTCATGGAAGGCGAGCGTTTTTCCCTTATTCTGGATACTCGTAATTACCCGGTGCGTAATCCGGAGGAACCTTCTTTGGAGCGGGTTGTGCGCGGTGCTCGCGACGGATTTACTGAAACAATGCTTACAAATGTAGGTCTGGTGCGCCGGCGTTTACGGGACCCAGGGCTTAAATTTGAGGCTATGCAGGTCGGACGCCGAACACGAACAGACGTATGTTTGGGCTACATTGACGATATTGTAGATAAGGTGATGGTGGATACTGTACGAGACAAAATTAAAAATGTTAATTTGGATGGTATTCCGCTGGCCGACAAGCAATTAGAGGAGACGATTATCAATAAAGGTTGGAATCCATATCCATTAGTACGATATTCGGAGCGACCAGATGTCGTGGCATCGCATATTATGGAAGGAAGGCTCGTTATTTTCGTCGATACCTCACCCAGCGTGATGATTTTGCCTACCACTTTTTTTGACTTGTGTCAGCATGCAGAAGAGAATCGGCAAACCGCTTTTATGGGAAGTTATTTGCGCTGGGTACGTTTTATAGGTATATTCGCCTCGATGTTTCTGCTTCCGATGTGGCTACTAATGGTCATCAATCCCGAATTAAAACCGGCGTTTCTTGATTTTATTGGTCCGCAAAAGGAAGCACATCTTCCGCTGATTGCCCAGTTTATCATTGTAGAACTAGGGGTTGATCTAATGCGAATGGCGGCTGTGCATACTCCGACACCACTGGCTTCCGCTATGGGCTTGATCGCAGCGATTCTGGTCGGTGATATAGCGGTTAAGACGGGACTTTTCGTGAATGAGGTCGTGCTCTATATGGCTGTCGCTGCCATAGGAATGTTCGCAACACCGAGCTATGAGCTGGGGTTGGCGAATAGACTGATTCGACTATTCCTGCTGGTTGCTGTTGCAATTTTTCACGTACCGGGCTTTGTCGTGGGTACGACACTGATCATTTTGATGCTGACGCTGCATCGGTCATATAATTCTTCGTATTTGTGGCCGTTCATTCCTTTTAATGCCAAAGCGTTAGCTTCCATCTTGTTCCGTATGCCTGTACTAGATGCGCCTAACCGCCCGTCATCTAACAAAACGAGGGACAATACGCGTATGCCCCATACGGATGCCGACACAGATTCGAACTCAGGCAATGGACAGGAGCATTAATATAAATGATCTGCATAAAAATCCATTGTTCTTGATGTTTTTTTTGCTATACTGGTGTAAACATTCGATGGAATATGACTAGCTTGTTCCAGAAAGAGAGGCGCCAGAACATGTATTTGCATGGAAGCAGTAAAATTAACAGCAATGGACATTTGGAGATCGGCGGTTGTGATACAACGCTTTTGAAAGAGCGTTTTGGCACGCCGCTATATATTGTTGACGAACAGTTAGTCCGCCGGCGCTGTCGGGAATTCATAGAAGCTTTTCGTGAAACCGGATTGAAGTTTCAAGTTGCTTATGCAAGCAAAGCGTTTTGTGTTATGGCGATGTGTGCTTTAGCTGCTGAAGAAGGAATGTCGCTTGACGTAGTTTCCAGTGGAGAATTGTTTACTGCGCTACAAGCAGGGTTCCCGGCAGAGCGAATCCATTTTCACGGCAATAACAAAACACCGGAAGAAATTGAAATGGCGTTAGATGCGCAAATTGGCTGCTTCGTCGTCGATAGCGAAATGGAGTTGCATTTGTTGCAGGCCCTTGCCTCCGAGAAAGAACAGCAGGTGAATATCTTACTGCGTGTTACACCAGGGGTTGAGGCGCATACGCATGAATATATGGCCACAGGTCAAGAAGATTCGAAATTTGGCTTTGACATTGGGAATGGTACAGCACGCCAAGCAGTGGAACAGGCTATCGAGCTGGACCATCTTAACCTGTTAGGGGTACATTCTCATATCGGTTCGCAAATTTTCGAAGTGAATGGCTTTCAAATGGCTGCTGAACGGGTTGCAGCTTTTTCCAGAGAAATTAAAGAACAGCTTCAGTTTTCCTTCAAAGTGATTAATCTGGGTGGGGGATTTGGCATTCGCTACACAGAGGAGGACACACCGCTGAAAGTATCCACCTATGTGCAGGCTATCGGCGAAGCGGTGAAAACCTATTTTTCAGGACTTTACGATGAACTTCCAGAAATTTGGATTGAGCCGGGACGCAGTATTGTAGGCGATTCAGGCACGACCTTATATACGGTAGGAAGCATCAAGGATATTCCGCAGGTACGTAAATATGTCTCGGTAGATGGCGGGATGACAGATAATCCACGCCCTGCACTGTATCAGGCCAAGTATGAAGCGATGCTGGCTAATCGAGCGCAGGATACGAACGAAGAGACGGTGTCCATTGCGGGCAAATGCTGCGAAAGCGGCGATATGCTTATTTGGGATGTAGAGCTGCCTCGTATAAATAGCGGCGACTTGCTCGCTGTTGCCTCAACCGGAGCCTACAATTACTCCATGGCGAGTAATTATAACCGAATACGTCGACCAGCAGTTGTATTTGTCAACAACGGTGAGGCCGAGTTGGTGGTGCGTCGGGAAACCTACGAGGATATCGTACGCAACGATGTTGTGCCACAGCGCTTGATTCGTGATCAAGCCAGTCCGGCGATTCAGCCTAACGCCAAGATTACGGTTTCGTCCTGATTTTAGCATTGTAAGATCAAGCAGGCCATTGAGTCGGTAATAATACACCGGGGACAATGGCCCTTTTTTTTGGACAAGACTTTGCTAAGAGCGGCAATTCATAGTAAACTGGAACTTGATGTTATTTAGTTCTCAAAACAGGTTGAAAAGGAGATACAAACAATGAAAAAAGGTAGAATAGATCTTGAAAACGGCGGTATCGTCGAAATTGACTTTTTCCCAGAAGAAGCTCCAAACACCGTTGCTAACTTTGAAAAGCTGGCAAACAGCGGTTATTACAACGGTTTGAGCTTCCACCGTGTAATTCCGGGCTTTGTGGCTCAAGGTGGTTGTCCAATCGGTAACGGTACAGGCGGTCCTGGTTACACGATTGACTGTGAAACAGCTACGAATACAACAAAGCATGCCAAAGGCGTTCTGTCCATGGCTCATGCAGGTCGCAACACAGGTGGCAGCCAATTCTTTATCTGCTACGCTCCACAACCACATTTAGATGGAGTACATACTGTATTTGGTAAAGTGACCAAAGGTATGGAATTCATTGATGCAGTAAAACAAGGCGACAAAATGAAAGAGGTTAAAGTATTTGACGTGTAATTTTACCGTTAATTACATGATCTTTTTTAAATAGCGTTGCACCTAAGCCGTTCTGTCTTTGGACAGGGCGGCTTTTGTTGTCTTTTGTTTGACGGTTTATTGATTTTCGCAATCACATAGGCATTACAGTGCGTAAGATCACATTCGAAAAGTAAGTGTTGTGATAGCCTTTTCATAAGAATGCATTTTCCATTTATTTTATATGAGTATTGAAACTCAGTAAGGATTGGAAAAGAAGGGGGCTTATCACATTGTCAATTTTAACGCGCACAAATCGACTCGGATTTTTTGAAATCCGGCTGGAATCCATTGGTGGACTCGGCGCTAATCTGGCTGGCAAAATGTTGGCCGAAACCGGGGTGCTTGGTCTGGGGCTGAATGCTTCAAATTTTTCGTCCTACGGTTCGGAAAAAAAGGGAACTCCGGTTAAAAGCTTCGTCCGCTTCTGTGAGCCGGAGGTCGATATTCGGGATCACAGTCCGATTGAGCAACCGCATGTGGTAGGCATTTTCCATGAAACGTTATACAAAACGGTAAATGTAATCAGCGGACTGCCAGCGGATGGGATTGTAGTGGTTAATTCCACGCGTCCAGCAGAAGAAATACGGGCTGATTTGGGACTGGTATCCGGTACATTAGCGGTGGTGGATGCGATGGGCATCGCACTGGAAGAGCGAACCAAACTAAATACGTCCATGCTCGGTGCCTTGTTCCGTGTCTGTGATTTCTTGGACCCGGAAGCGATGAGATCGGTTATACGCAGTACCTTTGAAAAGAAAAATCCACTGTTAGTGGAACCTAATCTGCGTACGTTTAACCGTGGTTATGATGAAATGGAACTGCACGTATATCCGGTTACTGATGACGCAGAGGATCGGGTTTTTGAACGTCCGCAGCCATTGCTGGGATACGAAACCCAACTACTGGGGGGCGTTATTGCAACTCAGGGAAACAGTATGACGAGAGATGTTAGTGGTTCACGTCAGGGGTATGTGCCTGAATATGAAGCTGATAAATGTACCCATTGTGCCAAGTGTGATTCGATTTGCCCGGATTACTGTTTTGTATGGGAAGAGCAAGCAGACAAACGCGGAAGAATGATGCCATTTTTGCAAGGGATTGATTACCAGTATTGCAAAGGATGTCTGAAATGTGTAGATATTTGCCCGTCGGGGGCATTAAGCTCGCGTCGCGAACAATGGGGATGGGCGGAACAGAATCGAGTTGCCCACCAATTTCCGGCATATGAAGGAGGGCGTGCGTAATGGCAAAACTGGAGGAAGAACTCAAACAGACAGGCGCCGCGCAAGTGACAACGTTCGAATCCGGTAATGAAATGGCAGCTACGGCGGCTGCGCAGATTAATTATCATATGATGGGATATTTCCCGATTACTCCATCTACCGAGGTAGCGCAGTATCTGGATCAGATGAGAACGAGAGGCCAGCATAATATTAAGCTGGTTGCAGCAGACGGAGAACACGGATCGGCAGGGATGTGTTATGGAGCTGCCGCAGCGGGAGCGAGGGTTGTGAACGCCACCAGTTCGCAAGGTTTCCTGTACATGCTGGAGCAGTTACCTGTTCAGTCAGGTACCCGTTTTCCTATGGTTATGAATCTGGTGACACGAGCTGTCAGTGGTCCCCTGGATATTCGCGGGGATCATTCGGACCTGTACTATGGTTTGAATACAGGCTGGGTCATTTTGACGGCAAGTACACCACAGGCTGTGTATGATATGAACATCATGGCACTAAAAATCGCAGAGCATAGCGATGTTCGACTGCCTGTAATGGTCGCATATGACGGTTTTTATACGTCCCATCAAAAACGTAAAGTGCAATATTTTGCCGATGCTGAGACCGTGCGCGGTTTTGTAGGTCCTAACCCGAACTTAAATTATCCGAATATTACGGATTTTGATCATCCTGTTACCGTGGGTGCGCATATGAACGGTGATGACCTGACGAATAATCATGTTCAGCTATCCGAAGCACTGAAGCTGTCAGAAGGAGTATATGAGCAAGTAGCAGCAGAATATGCCGCTTTATCCGGTCGGGAATACCCGATTTTGGATCTGTATCATATGGAGGATGCTGAGGTCGCGGTATTCCTGTTGAATTCGGCGGCTGAATCGGCCAAGGATGTGGCGGATCAACTCCGTGCGCGCGGGATTAAAGCTGGTGTGATACGTCCGAATATTATCCGACCGTTCCCAGCCGCACAACTGCGGGAAGCATTACGCGATGTCAAGGCGCTGCTGGTAGGTGAACGTGCAGATTCGTATGGGGCAGACGGCGGTAATTTAACGCATGAAATTAAAGCGGCCTTGCAGGAGGATCCGCTGAACCGGACGCTTGTGTTGAGCCGTATCTTTGGCTTGGGCGGCAAGGATTTTTATGCGGAAGATGCAGAGGCGTTCTTCCAGCTTGCGATTGAGGCGGCAGAGGCCGGACAAGCGGAGAAGCCCTTTGATTATTACGGAATTAATCCGGGTTCACCGGACAAAGTGATGCCGCAAGTTATGCAGCCGCCACGTGGCAATGCATACCGTACGGGTCTGATTCAGGTTACGCCGGACGAGGCGACCGGGAAGCTCAAAGTCAAGGTACCACCCCTGCGGTCGTTGACGACCAAACCACGCCGTCTTACACCAGGTCACGGGGCTTGCCCAGGATGTGGGGCATTGTCTGCGCTGGAACTGTTTTTCAAAGGTATTGAAGGGGATATTGTCGTGCTGTTCCAGACAGGCTGCGTATATGTGACGACGACAGGGTATCCATATACATCACACAAACAACCGATGATCCACAATCTTTTTCAAAACGGGGCCGCTACACTTTCGGGAGCGCTGGAAGCTTATATGGAAATGAAGCGCCGCAATGAAATTGAGATGTCGGACGATCCGACCTTTATCATGATCAGTGGTGACGGTGGAATGGATATTGGTATGGGTTCTGCGATTGGTGCGGCTCTGCGTAATCATAAGCTGATCATGCTGGAATATGATAACGAGGGGTACATGAATACCGGTTCACAGCAATCGTACTCCACTCCGCTCGGTCACATGACCAGTACGTCGGGTGTAGGGAAAATGCAAAAAGGAAAGCAAGGGCATCACAAGGATACCGTACAAATCATGGCTGCTTGTAACATTCCGTATGCCTTTACAGCAGCTGAAAGTCATCCGCAGGATATGCTGCGCAAAGCAGCCAAGGCTCAATGGTATGCGAACAACGTGGGTACGGCCTATGGTAAGATCCTGTGCGCCTGCCCGCTGAATTGGAAATCTGAAGACAGACTGGGCACCAGCATTGTGGGCGCCGCAGTCGAGTCCTGTTTCTTTCCTTTGTACGAAATAGAGCAAGGCAGTACGACGGTTACGTATAATCCGGAAGACAAGGGAAAACGGATCCCAGCTGCAGAATGGTTGAAATTAATGGGTAAAACGAAGCATCTTCTCAAGGAGGAGGCTACGCTGGCTACCTTTGAGCAGGAGATTGAGCGTCGCTGGACTACCCTGAAAAAGAAACATGAAATTTCAGAGCTATAACTCTGTTTTTTGCATAATCATCGATTAGCATTGTTAGCCGCTGTTACTGTAGTGGTTCGATCAAGATTCTTTACGCTTATTGCGCAAAGAATCTTTTTTGTCGTTTATGGGTTGAAGCATAAAAAAACAGGTAATGATTTCCGATATAGGAGTGGAGGCCTATAAGAGGCACGTTAAAAAGTTTTCTTCTGAATTTTAAGATGCAATGAGGTGCAGGTAATGATTAAGCTGAATACAGTTGAAATAATCGAAATTATAAAGAAGCAGATCCCTAAGGTTATGAACATCAAGCCAGTAGAACTAAAGTTTACGGACGATTTTGGACGGGCATCGCTAGCAGCGACAGAACACAAATTCACGCTGACGAACCAGCACTATTCTGCCAAGGTGATGGATTGCGTGTTAGAAACACAGGTACGCCCCATTTTAATGTGCGAAATTATTTATTTTCTGAAATGCGAGTTTATTGACGGACATGTTGATGTACGACTGGATTATGAAGCATGTTCTGAGGAAGGGCGGGGACCTGTTGCTTCAGCCGTAATTACCTTTGATCATGCAACAGAGTTGGGAGTCGAGGAACTGGCTGATCTGATTGACTTGGCGCTTCATATGAATGATAAAACCTGGTTTGAAGAACTCTCCAGCCAATATGTCAAAACCAAAGCAGGCGCTTCTATTAGATAACTTGCTTTTTTTAGAAGTCGGTGCTAATATACGTAACAAGTTTAATGTTAATTCAATTAAATAAGAGCAAGATCCTTCGGGGCGGGGCGAAATTCCCCACCGGCGGTGATGACATGTTTGTGGATCGTTTTTGTGAGAAACAGCATGGCTTAGTCCGTGACCCGGATGCTGAATGATCAGCAGAAGGTGGACCTGGTGCAAATCCGGGACCGACAGTATAGTCTGGATGGGAGAAGGATACGAAGCGCATGTGCATGACGTGACATGTGCCGATTTTTAGCATACCCAATTGTGCGTACGGCTTATTTCGTTGTAGGATAGCATCGGGCGATAGCTTTCTTAAGCTTTCTTTTTGATGGGTGTTCTGAGCGTATTTGGTTGTATCCTCAGTCATGCTTTCTATTGGCAAACCTATGATTTCATGTCGTCTTAAGATGCATATGAACTGCGCTTGTATACTACAAATGTGACTCTCATCACCCCCATGACGGATTGAATCCGAACTGGGGGTTTTTTGCGCTTATAGCTGATGAATTAGGGATAAACTGAAATGTAGTGGAAAGGAGTGAAGGCATGTTTACCGGATTAGTTGAGGAAGTGGGTCGCATTCAAACTATTTCCAAAAGCGGTGAAGCGATGGTGCTGGGGATTTCGGGTTCCGTAGTGTTGGGCGATTTGAAAATAGGAGACAGTGTCTCGGTGAATGGCGTTTGCCTGACGGCGATACGGATTGGTTCGAAAGACTTTAAGGTTGATGTGATGCCGGAAACCTTTCGCAGCACTAATCTGAAAGAGTTGAGGTCCGGCAGCCGAGTCAATCTGGAGCGGGCGATGGCGGCGAGTGGAAGGTTCGGAGGACACATCGTGCAAGGACATGTGGACGGGACGGGAACGATTCGAGGGGTGACATCAGACCAGAATGCAGTTGTGTTCGAAGTTGAGCCTAAAAATCAAACATTATTTAAATATATTCTACTCAAAGGGTCAATCACAATTGATGGTATCAGCCTCACAGTCGCACAGCGTACGGGAGATACCTTTGCCGTATCCATTATTCCCCACACTTTATCCGAAACGGCCTTACAAGCCAAACGTGAGGGGGATACCGTCAATATCGAATGTGATATTTTGGGCAAATATGTAGAACAGCTTTTAAATTACAGAGGTGTAGCGGAGGCGGAGAGAGTACAAAAAGCTCCTCTCAGTTTGGACTATTTGGCGAAACACGGCTTTGCCTGAAATTGAATGGTAAACCTGTTTAGGAGCATTCGTGGCACAAGACATAAGGAGGAAAGTGTTATGGATAGAGGTAGCCAAACAAGTGCACTGGCAAACGTCATGGAGCATGGCGAGTTGGAGCATGACGAAGAGATTCGTTTGGATTCCATCGAAGAAGCGTTGGAGGATTTAAAAAACGGTAAAGTCGTTATTGTAGTGGATGATGAACAGCGCGAAAATGAAGGCGATTTTATCGCTTTGGCTGAAAAAGCGTCGCCTGAGGTCATTAATTTCATGATTACAGAAGGTCGCGGATTGGTCTGTGTGCCAATCACACGACAAAGAGCCGATGCCTTGGAATTGCATCCTATGGTAGAGCAAAATACAGATTTCCACGGTACTGCCTTTACGGTATCGGTAGATCATATGGAGACAACAACGGGTATTTCAGCGGCCGAGCGCTCCTTGACTGTACGCGCTTTGGCAGACGAAGCAGTCACAGGAAGTGATTTCCGCAAGCCTGGTCACATGTTCCCGCTGATTGCTCGCGATGGTGGTGTCTTGCAGCGTGCTGGTCACACTGAAGCGGCTGTTGATCTGGCCCGACTCAGTGGCTTCAAGCCTGCTGGGGTCATTTGCGAAATTATAAAGGAAGATGGCTCAATGGCCCGCCTGCCTGATCTGGCAGTGGTCGCCAAGCGACATCAATTGAAGCTCATCAGTATTCAGCATTTGGTGGACTACCGTCGTCGTTTGTCATTGTAAAAATACATCTCGGTTCCAAGTAAATCTGAAGTATTATCCAAAGTACCTAAATAATTAAACAAAGAGAGGTTGATTAAACATGGCACGTTTTCTAGAAGGTAATCTCGTATCGAATGGTTTAAAATATGGTATTGTGGTGGGCAGATTTAATGAGTTTATTACGAGCAAGCTGTTAAGCGGCGCAATTGACGCCCTTCAACGACATGGTGCGCAGGAAGATGAAATTGATGTAGCCTGGGTTCCGGGTGCATTTGAAATTTCGCTGATTGCACAAAAAATGGCTGCAAGCGGCAAATATGATGCCGTAATTACGCTGGGTACGGTTATCCGTGGTTCTACTTCACATTATGATATCGTCTGCAATGAAGTGGCCAAGGGTGTGGCAGCAAGCAGCCTGAAAACGGGAGTACCCGTTATTTTTGGGGTAGTGACGACAGAAAACATTGAACAGGCTATTGAACGAGCAGGTACGAAGGCTGGTAATAAAGGTTGGGATTCTGCATTGGCTGCGATTGAAATGGCCAATCTCGGCAAGCAATTTTAATTGTATGAATAACTGAATAGAACGGTATAAACTGCAAGGTGAAAAGGGATTGGATTGTTAAGCAAGGCGATGACGTATATACTACAGAAAGAGGGATTGATAACGTAGAGCATAAGTGCTATAGGGAAAGGTATTGTTGAATGATGATTGGAGTAAGGCAGGGGGAAGCACATTGACAGTCGTAAACTACAAGCTGGAAACATTCGAGGGTCCGCTGGATCTACTGTTGCATCTGATTGATAAAGCCGAGATCGACATTCAGGATATCCCGATTAGCGATATTACTGATCAGTATATGGCTTTTTTGCACAGTATGCAGGAGCTGGAACTGGACATTACGAGCGAGTTTCTGGTGATGGCAGCGACGCTCTTATCTATTAAGAGTAAATTGTTGCTTCCCAAGCCACCTGTGATGGAATATGACGATTTGGATTTTTATGAGGAAGAGGATTATGATCCACGTGAGGAACTGGTCCGCAAGCTGGTGGAGTATCGTAAATATAAAGGGATTGCTCGCCATCTAAGTGAACGTGAGTGGGAGCGGAGTCTAATTTATGGCAAGGAGCCAGAAGATCTAAGCGCATTTCTGCCCGCTGAACCCGCAAATCCGGTGCATGGGCTGCATGCAAGCGATTTGGTCGCGGCCTTTCAGCGTGCTTTGCGCAAAGCAGAACGACGTACGACGGTAACCCGTGTTCATCGAGACGAAATTTCAGTCAAGGACCGTATCCGGCAAGTTATCGGGGCGTTAGAGATGCTGGGGAACGGAGGACGGCTGCTGTTCTCCAAGCTGATGCATGAGGATATGTATCGGCATGAGGTGGTTGTGACCTTTTTGGCTATCCTTGAACTGATGAAAATGAAACAAATTTTCTGTTATCAGGAGAAGCTTTTCGATGATATTGTAATGGAGTGGAGAGGGGATTTACGGGTTAATGGATTATCTGAAGCTGAAATCAATTATTGAGGGACTGCTGTTTCTCGCAGGAGAGGAAGGGTTGTCCACCAAGCAGATCGCCGACATTGTAGAGCAGCAGCAAGAGCTGGTTGAACAGTGCTTGGAAGATATGAAGCAGGACATGGAGCAGGGGGGAAGGGGCTTGCAACTTGTCCGTATTGCCGGTCATTATCAGCTTGCAACTTTATCCGAACATGCACCTTACTTTGAAAAGCTCGCATACTCTCCGGCACGTGCCTCACTGTCTCAAGCTGCTTTGGAGACGCTGGCCATTGTGGCCTACCGCCAGCCCATTACAAGAGTTGAAATCGAAGAGATTCGGGGTGTCAAATCCGAGCGGGCCATACATACACTGGTCAACAAGGAGCTCATTGAAGAGAAAGGTCGAGCTGAAGCCATCGGACGGCCAATATTGTACGGAACGACGAAATCATTTTTGGATTATTTCGGTCTGGGCTCTTTGGCAGATCTACCGCAACCGGAGTTGTTCGAGGATTCGGACAATTTGGAGGAAGAGACTCAATTATTGTTCGAGCGTCTGGAGAGCAGCCAGCCTGCGGCCAACGATTTGGATCTTGAATCCCAATAAAGTTGCTCCGGATCTTGCGGCTCACCTATGTAAAAGCTTAAACAGACAGCCAGTCCTCATGTAGTTGGGGTCTGGCTGTTGGTATTTTAAGATGCATGATTTTCCGGCGAACGGTCATACTATTTTTGCCATGATATATAGCAAAAAGGTAGGGAGGGCTCGCCAGTGTGGAAATGGATCAGTATCGCCATCATCGTCGTTATATTACTTGTGCTGGCTATTCTGCTCTCTCGTATTCGATTGAAGCTGGATATTGCCAAACATGACAATGATGATCGGGCGCATTTAGAGATCAGATTTCTATACGGGATGATTAAAATGAATTACGATATTCCGGCCATTCTCATAACAGGTTTAAAAAAAGGGCTTCTCTATCGGCTTGACCGCAATAAAAATATACATAAAACGGATGCTTCCGTGGATAGCGGTAATATTGATGCAGAAAAAATAAAGCAATTTATACATGATATACGAGTTTTGCTCAAAGGAACGAATGCCTTACATCGATGGTTGCGGCATACATTGGCGCATGTGACGATGTCCAAAATGGAATGGTCTACCAATATTAGCCTTGCTGACGCGGCTTACACAGCTACCTCAACCGGAATTCTTTGGGGTTTGAAAACGACCTTGATCGGTTTTGCTACCAGTTTTGTACGTGTGGACTGTATCCCGAAGCTGTTTGTCGTGCCCTATTGGGTGGATCGCTTGCGTTTTACTACCACCTTGACCTGTGAAGCAAATATGTCGCTCGGTTATTTAATTTTCTCCATGCTCACGTTAGCTTATCGCATATGGCGCGTTCCGGGTGGACCGGAGGCGTGGAAACGGGTTTTTTCCAAAAAAACCGAGGATCCTCAAGCTACCAGTGAAAGTTAAACAGTGGAGTGAGGTGAGACTCAATCCTTTCTGAACTATCGAATGACATACATATTTCCTTGAACCCCTGCGCACAATAGCGAAAGAAAAGGCAGTCTACGCTTGAGATAAGCAGAGGAGGAATAAATCATGTCAGATCACCCGATTCAAGGGCTCATGCAAACCGCAATGGAAAACATCAAAGCCATGGTAGATGTGAATACGATTGTAGGAGACGCAGTGGAAACACCCGATGGTTCCGTTATTTTGCCAATCAGTAAGGTAGGATTTGGTTTCGCTGCCGGGGGAAGTGATTTTAACGTAGACGAAGAGGCACTTCAAACTTCCTCGGCGTCGGGTAATCATAGCGGGAAGGAAGGGCATCCTTTTGGAGGCGGTAGCGGTGGTGGTGTATCTATTCATCCCATTGCTTTTCTGGTTGTTGGCAAACAGGGGGCACAAATCGTTCCATTGGACAATCAAACGCACCTGATTGAGAAGCTCATTGACTCCACGCCATACCTGATTGATAAGGTTCAGTCTATCTTCCAGAACGCAGGCGGCAACTTGCAGACTCCACCCCCACAGGTACCTGTAGATGTTGCTACGGATCACAGTAATTCTGGCCCGGCTTACTTGTAAAAGTTATTGAAATTAAAAGCGTTCTCTCAGGAAGGTATCCCAAAGCCGAGTATAGGCTAAGGAATACCTTCTTTTCTGCTTGTACTTGGCCCTATCCCCGAATATACTGCCTTCCCCCAATGACAGCATGTATATGGTGACTGTATTCCTGTTGATACAAAGTATGCAGCGAGATTTCATTTTTTCGATTTCCTTCGGTAGCAAACTGCGATAGGTAGATGAAGTCCGGATAGATCACTTCATCCGTCAAATAAGCAGATACCGTGGCTTCCGGTCGACGATGTTGATTCAGGGAATCGATAATACCCTTCGCCGGCAAGATGCCAATCCCGTGTCCATAAAACAAGTCTTCCTTCAGCTTAACGACATTTTCTCCTTTCCATTCCAATGTTTCAGACGACACATCCGGATTGTTGAAATACAAAATATCGCCAGGAGCCGCTTTATGACTTCCTTGCTCCTGTATGAGTCTGAGGTCGCTGTCATAGTGCCAGTCATACAGCAGCATATCTGCAAAAACCCGATTAAACTCACTTTCCAGAATGGAATCCAGCACTCCTTTGTACAGCACAATAACCATAGCTGTTGCACATTCAAAAGCGTATTGATGTCCGTTTAAAAAGATATCTCTGATCCCCTGTGCCGGTGTGACACCTGCTTTGATCTGAAAGCCACCTTTTTCCGTTAAATCCCAAAATTGCTGGTTGCAACGTGCGGTAGCAAAAGTGGCAAAGGATACACCACTACGGTGTAATGCTTCTGCGGACTCTACAATCCGCGATCTTAAAATCATTTCAAACTGTAGTCGCTGCATGTTATAATCCCTCGATCCATATTTAACGTTTAGTAACTAATATATATGTGTTCAGGGGGGCATGTTGCTTAGTTTGTGTAGAAAGAAAGCGAAAAAGGAGCAGCTAATGGCTGTCCTGTAAAGGAATTTTCTGTTATAAAGGTGGACATACTTTGAACAGCTTGGACATAGAATGGTACAAGACTTGCTCAAAACCGGAGGAATCCAAATGTTTAAAAAAAAGCAACACATCCACGCGGACCACAGCCATTTCTTGAATAAGGCACGCGCATTTGTTTTGCCGTTGGTACTTCTGCTTATTTTGTCATTGCCGCTTACGTTGCTAAGTCCGCAGCCCGTTCGGGGAGCGATAAAAACAGAAGCAGCGCCGCCCGCATTAGGAACCCATGCACAGGCTGCTTCTTTAATTGATGTCACATCAGGAAGAATCATTTATTCTACCGAGGGTGACCGGGAGCTACGTATTGCCAGCCTGACCAAAATTATGACAGCGATCGTGGCCATTGAACATGGACGCTTGCAGGACCGGGTAAAGGTGAGTCCAACGGCGTATGCCAAAGAAGGTTCCTCGCTTTTTCTGCAAATGGGTGAACAAATGTCGCTGGAAAATATGCTGTACGGCTTAATGCTCCGTTCTGGTAATGATGCCGCTTCTGCCATTGCTGAGCATGTGGGGGAGACAGAAGAGGGATTTGTCCATTTGATGAATGACAAGGCGGTTCAGCTTGGGCTAAGCCATACACATTTTGCTAATCCGCACGGGCTGGATGCCGAGGGACATTATTCCTCAGCCAATGATATGGCCCGGCTTACTGCTTATGCGCTGCATAATCCAACTTTTGCCCGTATCGTAAAAACAGAACTGAAAAAAGCACCGAATCCCAACGATTCTTGGGACTACTCATGGCACAACAAAAACAAAATGCTGCGGCTGTATGAGGGAGCTGACGGGGTGAAAACAGGCTTTACCAAAAAAGCGTTTCGCTGTCTGGTCAGCTCGGCCACTCGGGAAGGTCGCCAGCTCGCTGCTGTTACCTTGAATGACGGGGACGATTGGAATGATCATGCCCGTATGCTTGATTACGGATTTCGATATTATCCGCTCATTCCGATTACGGACAAGCAGCAACCTATCGATGGTTACCCACTATTAACAGGTACAAGCTTTGCATATCCTTTACATGATAGTGAGAAGACCCAGTTGCACAAAAGACTAGTGTTGTATAAAAATTCCGCCTCTGCAGACAGAGCGGACGTATCTTTTGGCTTACGAGGACGGGTCGAATTCCTATTGGATGGTAAACTTATTGGTTCCGTTCCTGTGTATGAAAAAGGGAGTAAGCTGCCTGCTCAAAGTACCGTACGGCCACAGGAGGAGGCTCCAACTGCACAAGATCCTGTGAACAATACTCAGCGACGAGGTTGGACGAGCAGATGGAACGAAATCCTTAAAAATTTGTTTGGAGCCTAGGGCAACCAGGAAATAGAGCTGCACGTGTCACATCATTGGGAAAAGGAGGAATCAGCCATGATTCATCTCATATGGGTGGCTTTGATTTGTATTGGATTTGTATTTGCTGCCGCACAGGGAAATATTGAGGTGGTGACGAAAGCGGCTTTTGACGGGGCAACTACGGGGGTTACAGTGTGCTTTGGACTGATAAGTGTGCTGGTGTTTTGGATGGGCATGATGAGGCTGGCTGAAGATGGCGGGCTCTTACAGAAAATATCCAAGCTACTTTCTCCTTTGGTTGCCTTTCTCTTCCCTGATGTTCCGCGTAATCATCCCGCTATGGGTTACATTTTGTCCAATATGAGCGCCAATCTGCTGGGTCTGGGGAATGCAGCCACACCGATGGGAATCAAGGCGATGCAAGAGTTGCAGACGCTCAATCCAGATAAGCAAACCGCCACACCTGCCATGTGTACGCTGCTCGCCCTGAATACAGCCAGTATTACGCTTATTCCTACGACGTTGATCGCGATACGGCTTAATTTTCATTCCGCACATCCGGCAGAAATCGTCGGTACAACACTGGTAGCGACCGCAATAGCCACCTTTGCCGCAATTGCAGCGGACCGTTGGTACCGTAGTCGAGAATTGCGTCGACGTCCTCCAGCGATTCCGCCGTCCCAGACATCCTTGGCGCCCCTCACCCCACCAGCACCAACATCTGCTGCCTCTTCAACAACGTCGTCCGTATCTTCACCTGCCGTTCCGCGAACGGGAATCACGGCTGCCAAGGGCAGGGACACCACTTGGAAAGGATGAGGGAGGCATGCTTTATTTTATTAACCTCGTATCAACTTGGGCTATCCCGGTTATTCTCGCTTTTATTCCTTTATATGCATATGCCAAAAAGGTGCCTGTCTACGATTCTTTTGTGGATGGAGCTAAAGACGGCTTTTCTACCGCCATCAGCATTATTCCTCATCTTGTAGGCATGATGGTGGCGATTAGCATTTTTCGAGCATCCGGCGCTTTGGACTATTTGATCTCCTGGGTAACGCCATGGATTAAGCACTGGGGCGTACCCGGTGAGGTATTGCCTTTAGGCTTGCTTCGTCCATTGACGGGCACTGGTTCACTTGCGTTCACGACGGATCTAATTCGCACCTATGGCCCGGATTCCATGATCGGTCGGATCGCTTCAACGATTCAGGGCAGCACAGACACGACGCTGTATGTGCTAACTGTATATTTTGGTGCGGTAGGTATCCGCAATGGACGGTATGCTTTGAAGGTAGGACTATTTTCAGATGTGGTTGGTTTTGTGGCAGCCATTGCGATTTGCCTGCTTATATTTTAATTTCTGTATCGTTTTTTGAACGGGGGTTGTGATTTTGCTCATGGATGGGTATCATTAGCATGAGGTGAATTAGCGAACATGGAAAGATTGCAGAAAATATTGGCCCAAGCTGGTGTAGCTTCCAGACGTAAATGTGAGGAGCTTATTCAGGCGGGCAGCGTGGAAGTAAACGGGGTTATCGTAACTGAACTGGGAACGAAGGCAGACCCTGATCAAGATATGATTACGGTAAAGGGACGCCCGATCAAAACCGAGAAAAAAATCTATCTGATGATGAACAAACCTAAAGGAGTTATTACGAGTGCTTCCGATCCGGAAGGCCGAAAAATCGTGTCAGACTATCTGAAAGGCGTTAAGGAACGCGTATATCCGGTAGGACGTCTCGATTACGACACCGAAGGGCTGCTGTTGCTTACCAATGATGGCGAGTTCGCCAATCTGCTCACCCATCCCAAGCATCATGTGCCCAAGACATATGTGGCAACAGTCAAAGGCGTTCCGCATGGTACTGAGCTGGACAAGCTGAAAAAAGGAATCGTGCTGGAGGATGGCATTACTGCACCAGCCGAGGTAGAATATAAAGATGTAGATCCGAATGGTAAGGAGTCTGTGATCCAGATTACTATTTATGAAGGCAGAAATCGCCAGGTAAGAAGGATGTTTGAGGCCATTTCACACCCAGTCATCAGACTCAAGCGGATTGCCTTCGGAGATCTTTTGCTACAAAACTTGAAGCGCGGTCTGACCAGACCCCTAACTAAGGACGAAATCAACCGTCTCATTCAACTTGCCAAATCAGACAACACGAAAAAGAAACGGACAGGACGGGGGTCATAACCCCGGCCTTTTTGGTGTAAAGAGACTGTTGGATGAGAGTAAAGTTTGACCAAGCACAGGAAAATAGTAAAATAGAGAGAATGCTTTTTTTAGCGAAGGGGCTGGGAATATGTCAGAACAAAGCAACCGCATATTAATTGTAGACGATGAAGAACGCATTCGCCGCCTTCTGCGGATGTATCTGGAAAAAGAAGGATATGTAATTGACGAAGCTGAGGATGGTGAGATTGCCCTCCAAAAAGCGACTGCAAGCGATTACAGCATTATTTTGCTCGATGTAATGCTTCCGGGGATGGATGGAATTGAGGTATGTACACGGCTGCGTCAGACCAAAGCTACACCTGTGATTATGCTGACTGCCAAAGGTGAGGAAGTGAACCGTGTACAAGGCTTTGAAGTCGGAGCCGATGATTATGTGGTTAAGCCCTTTAGCCCGCGAGAAGTCATTTACCGGGTGAAGGCGATTTTACGCCGTTCGTCGGAAACTGCCTTTTTAACGAAAGAGGCGGTACCAAGCAATAGTATCGTTTTTCCGAATCTTATCATTGAGCATGATGCGCACCGGGTAACTGCGGGCGGGATTGAAATCAGTCTCACGCCTAAAGAGTACGAGCTGTTGCATTATTTGGCGGTGTCACCAGATAAAGTCTTCTCGCGCGAAGAACTGCTGAAAGACGTTTGGAATTATGAATTTTTTGGTGATCTGCGCACTGTGGATACGCATGTGAAACGGCTTCGTGAAAAGCTGAATAAGGTATCACCAGAGGCAGCGGCTATGATTACGACCGTGTGGGGCGTAGGTTATAAGCTGGAGGTTCCAAAATAACGTGAACTTCTGGAGATCGCTGGTAGGCAAGCTGTGGATCACCATCATTTGTCTTGTAGGCTCTGTGCTTATTTTTCTAGGGCTTTTTTTATTGCCGTACATCAACAGAAATTTTGCGGCGTATGAATCGACGGAAATCAAGCATCTGTTCACCTATACATGTATTGTCGGATTTTTATTGACGACCTTTTTTGCCCTATTCCTTTTTACTAAAATCACACAGCCTATGCAGCTGTTGATTCAGGCGGCGAATGCAATTCGTGAGGGAAGGTATGATACTCGGCTTTCGCTGGTGACCAGTGATGAAATTGGAGAACTGGCGAAAACTTTTAATCATATGTCTACGGAACTGGAAGCAACGATCCGCAGTCTGAATGAGGAGAAAAACCATTTATCCAGCGTACTGCGAAGCATGTCTGATGCAGTAATCACCTTCGACAGAAGCGGACAAATCATCTTGACGAATCCGCCGGCACAAAGTCTGTTGGATATCTGGAAAAAGCTGGAGTGGCAGGAGCGTGATCTGGAGGAGTTTGGAGCTTCTGTACCTGAGCCTTTGCAGTCTCTGTTCCATACCGTTATGGACAGGGGAGAGGATGTCGGAGACTATATCCATGTCAAGAAGGGCTCATGGTCGGTGCAGATGGCGCCTCTGTATACGGATAATGCAATCCGCGGTGCAGTAGCTGTACTTAGAGATATTACGGAAGAAGTGAAGCTTGAGAAGATGCGGAGCGATTTTGTGGCCAACGTCTCTCATGAAATCCGTACACCTTTATCTATGATGCAGGGCTACAGTGAGGCGTTGCTGGATGGTATGGCGGGTTCACCTGAAGAATCCGAGGAGCTGGTACAGGTCATCCATGATGAATCATTACGCATGGGAAGATTAGTCAAGGATCTGCTTGATCTGGCCCGAATGGAGGCTGGTCATACAGACATGCACCGACAGGAAGTGGATGTGAATGAGCTGATCGAGCGTGTTCATCGTAAATTTACGGTACGTTCGAAGGAACAGGGACTGACACTCGATTATCATGAGCAAGGCCAACGTTTGCTGCTGCCTGAGGCAGATGAAGACCGACTGGAGCAGGTATTGACCAATTTGCTTGATAATGCATTCAGACATACACCCGGCGGGAAAAAGGTTACTATTGCGGCGGATCGAATTTTAGGAGAACGGCATGAGTTAATCCGTATTCGGATTAAGGATGAAGGTGTAGGCATTGCCAGCGAGGATCTACCTTATATTTTCGACCGCTTCTACAAGGCAGATAAGGCCAGAGTACGTGGTGAGGATAAAGGGACTGGTTTGGGGCTTGCTATTGTCAAGAATATTGTAGAGGCTCACGGAGGCTCTGTCTCTGCAGCCAGCGTATTGGGGGAAGGGACGGAATTTACTATTTTACTGCCGATCTCCAACAAAACAAAGCTGGGTCTGTAACAGGCTTATAAGCCCCAACTGATATACCCCGGTTTGCAGGCATCCTCGGAAGAGGGTGCTTTTTGTTGAAAAATCAACATTTATCTTGTTCAACGTGGAACATCCTGTTTCATGATGATTGCTCTCATGATAGATAACGGTATAAGAAAAAGACGCCTGGATAGCCAGGCGCCTCTCTTTATTATATAACCATGGACTTTTCAATTTTGTCTGGAACTAATCTAGCACTACTTCTTGGGCAGTATTTAGTTCTGGCAAACCAACGAGTTGAATCAGCACATCTTTAGGCACGGCTTTATCGACGGTCAAGATCATGATGGCTTCCCCGCCGACAATTTTACGCCCTACTTGCATGGAAGCGATATTGACGCCGTTCTCCCCAAGCAAGGTGCCGACACGACCGATAATGCCTGGTTTATCATTGTGGGAGATGAGCAGGAAATGAGCTTCCGGTGCCACATCTACTGGGAACTGGTTCAACCGAACAATACGTTCGCCATAGCCTGCCAGCAGGGTGCCAGATACACGTTGCTCTTCGCCGCTCTGGGTTTTGAGTGTAACGGTAATCAGGTTGGTAAAACCCTTGGTGGCGGGCGCCTGAGATACAACAAGATGGATGTCACGTGTTTTGGCCAGATGTACAGAGTTTACAATGTTCACATCGCTGCCCAGATGACGGCTAAGTACACCTTTCAAAATATAACGTGTCAGCGGCTGTGTATCCACAGAGGACAAATCGCCAGCGTAATCTACCTGAATTTCACGTACAGCCTGATTCGTGATCTGAGCGGCAAAGCTGCCCAGCTTCTCTCCAAGCGAGAAATATGGCTGCAATTGCGTCATGACGTTGGATGGTACTGGAGGCATGTTGACCGCATTTTTAAATGGCTCATCACGTAAAATATGCAGCACTTGCTCGGACACATCGATAGCTACATTCTCCTGAGCTTCGACAGTTGAGGCACCCAGATGTGGTGTCACGATAATTTTCGGATGACTCAGGAATGGGTGATCCTGTGCTGGCGGCTCTGACTCGAATACGTCAAAGGCTGCACCGGCAACGATACCTTCATCAATGGCTTCAACAAGAGCCATTTCATCGATAACTCCGCCCCGGGCACAGTTGATGATGCGCATTCCTTTTTTCATCACTTCAAACTGTGGACGAGCAATCATATGTTTCGTTTCCGGTGTTAATGGTGTGTGTACGGTCATAAAATCTGCGTTGCGGATAATTTCGTCCACGCTCGCCAGCTTAATGCCCAGCTTCTCAGCGCGTTCTTCCGTTAGAAATGGATCGTAGCCGAGGATGCTCATGCCAAATGCTTTGGCACGTTTAGCCACCTCACTGCCGATACGTCCCATGCCGAGGACTCCAAGTGTTTTGTTACGCAGTTCGACACCGAGGAATGTTTTACGATCCCATGTACCGCCAATGGTTTTGGCATATGCCTGTGGAATATGACGTGCTAGAGCCATCATCATCGCAAAAGTGTGCTCACATGTCGTAATCGTGTTGCCGTCAGGAGCGTTAATAACGATAATCCCGCGCTGTGTTGCTGCTTCAAGGTCGATGTTGTCCACTCCGACCCCAGCTCGCCCTACAACCTTGAGGTTCTTACCTGCCGTCATGATGCGTTCGGTTACCCGAGTTTGGCTTCGAACGAGTAATGCGTCATAGTCACCAATAATTTGAACCAATTCATCCTCGCTGAGACCTGTGTTCTTGTCCACCGTGACATCGTCTGCATCCATCAGTTGCTGGATGCCCAGGTCACTGATCGGATCGGATACTAACACTTTAAACATTTGGTTTCCTCCTCAAAGTTAACTTCTTTTATGGACAGGATGTACTTCTAACTGAAATACATTCCATAAAGAACATGAAAAAACTTGAAATGCTTCTAAAAGTACAGGAGAGCGGTGTGAAATACTAGTGTGATAACGCATTGACGCAGAAAAGGGATGAAATAGCATTATGCACCAAACTAACGACCAAAAGTCTTATGCAGAGACACTTTGCGGTTTTCGGGCATCAAAAAAACTCCCGAATCACATACTATCTCCATAGTAAGGGACGAGAGTTATCGTGGTACCACCCTAATTCGCAGCCATTTCGCAATGGACTGCCTTCAGCGGTCATAAAATGACCGAAAGGATAACGGTTTTCTGCCGATTGCATCTAATGCCGGGAAATATTCCCCAGACCTCGGTGCAATAACTCAGGAGCGCTGAAAGTAGTTACTTCGTCACCGGCTTCCACCCAAGCACCGGTTCTCTGAGGACGAAATCAATACCTTTTCTCCATCATTGTTGTTGTCGCTAATAATTTTTTCATAATGTATCATGGCTTACATGAGCATGTCAATAGGTTCTGCGACATGTGTGGATAGCCGGCTAGATATATAGCTACAGAATGCGGAAAATTAAGATTTAAGTCTTCTTGAATCCGTCCGACTTTTTGGCTATGATGCTAAAGAAGACTATGCAGAGGACTAACTAACTATGAAAAAGCTTAAAGTGAAATGGAAAAGAGCGCAAATTCATGAATTGAATGACCGCTTGCTGCTTTACAATTTGTATCTAACTCAGGGGCTGACCCTGCTGATTGGCGCAATCTGGATTATTTTTCAGAAAAGAAATGTGTTAGAACTATTTGCATTGCCGAACACTCTGCACGTCTTATGGTGGGGATTGGGATTGGCCGCCGCTATGTTACTTGTGGATCTGTTGCTATCCCGGATTATGCCTGAGGATGCTATGGATGACGGTGGTATTAACCAAATGCTGTTTCAAAATCGTCCGGTTTGGCATATTATTTGTATAGCAGCTATCGTCTCCATCTGTGAGGAACTCTTGTTCAGAGGTGCGATTCAGTACAGCTTTGGTCCTTATTGGACAAGCATTTTGTTTGCGGTGATTCATATCCGATATTTACGGCATTGGATTCCCACTGGCTGGGTTTTTCTTAGCAGTTATGGATTGGGCTACATATATGTGCAGACCGGTAGTCTGTGGGCACCGATCATTTGTCATTTTGTGATTGACCTTATATCTGGTTTAGCGTTACGTTTTCGGAGGTATGAAGAATGAATCAGGAACTTAGCAGAGTGCAGACCTATGGTAGCCGTCGAAATGGTCGCAAAGGCAAGGAGGAGGACAGGTCAAAATCTAAACCAGTTCGCTCCCGTGCTTCACGGCCCGTGCCAGAATTGGCTCACGTTGCCGCTGCACCAGAAGTTGCTGTGACGATGGAGGATGACACTCCTGCCAGTGAGTACCGAACGCGGGCGGAAATGTTTCCGTCCCGCCGTATTCGGGTAAGCAAGTGGTTTTTAAATTTTTTGAGCACTCTTTTTGTGCTGATTACTGCAGCGTTACTGTGGTGGGGCATCAAGGGTGCACCACCCATCAGTGAAATGCTTTGGTAATATAAAGTTATTATGGACGTCTGTGCTTAGGTCAAGGCACGTAATGATACGGTAAAAAGGCCTCCATCTCCGCATAAATAGCGGAGAATGGAGGCCTTTATTGCATTATCTATAGTTAATCCGGAGTATACGCAAGTGTCTATTAGCTGGCAGGAACCTCAATGCCTTGCGGATCGACAAATTGGTAACCCTTTTGCTCAAGGCGTGTCAATAGACTGTCCAGAGCCTCAGCTGTCCATGGCAGTTCATGCATCAAAATATTGCTGCCTGGATGAAGTTGTTCCGTTACGTTTTTGAGAAGAGCCTCCGTTTTATTAGGCTGATTCTTTTTCATTGTCCAGTCCAGAGAACCGACGGACCATGTCATGTACAGGAGACCGTTTTCCTTAGCGACCTTGCGACCTACGTCTCCGCCTGCACCATGAGGGGGACGGAAGAATACAGGGGCTTGCCCTGTAATGTCCTTAACAGCTTTTTGTACTGTTTCAATCTGTTTTTTGACCTCGGGCTCAGATTTATTCTTCAGCACGATGTGATCCCAGCTATGGTTGCCGATGGGCTGCCCACGGTCATGGATAAGCTTGAGCAACTCAGGATGCTCTTTTACACGGTAACCGTTTACGAAGAAAATTGCTTTCGCTTTGTGTTTGTCCAGTACATCTATGATTTTGTTAATCATGGCTGCTTCCTTAGGACCATCATCAAAGGTCAGTAACACGACTTTTTTTTCGGTACCTTGTTGGTTAGGGATTACATTGTAGGCTTTATCCAAGTGATACATTTTGTTATTGGTAGTTGCAGATGTTGCAGATGTCGCAGCTCCTGTTTCGTTGCTTTCGCTGGTTTTATCATTTTGTGCATTGGTTTTACCCGCTGAGTTATGATCATCACTGCCTACTTGCTTACTGCTGCTTTTTGGGGAAGAGATGTTGCTCTGATCTTTGGCGCTGTTACTTGAGTCAGACGCTGCCGAATCTTGCTGGTTGCTTGTTGCCGCAGATTCCGGCTTGGTTGCAGTGCAAGCACTAAGCAGCAGACATGCGGTGAACAAAATGGCTGCTGTTTTTGTACCCATTATTTCATCTCACCTTCCTGTATTTTATACCGTATGAGTTTGTCACTACTGACGAACACTATGCTTGATTCTACCACAAAGGGAGGTTCTAATTGTGAAAACATCTTCATTTTTCCTGGGAATCGTCTTGGGCGCTGTCGCAAGCTCTTTGATCTCCCGCAACCGCAACATGTTGGGCTTATCTATGGACATGGGTGGAAAAAAAGGCGGCAATTTAGTGCAGAAAGCCCGTACTAAAATGATGGACGCGGCATTCCCCGGAATGGGCGAGATTACGCTCAATAAAGAAGACACCCATAAGGATCAAGACCATCATTCACAAACAGATAAAACCGCTCATAACGCTCATACTGCCAAGAACAAAGAAGAGAATATGAAGTTGATTAAAGACTTCATCAGCACAAGTCCCGATGTTAAACGTGAGGTCGAGCAAATTTTGAAAGAAACTCATACAGCCGTACCGGGATTGTAACCCAGAAACCTTTATTCCGAATCATTTTGCGGCTTTTTTGTAAAAGCCGTTCAAATGATTCTTTTTTTTATCTTTTTATTGCGTGCATTTACGATTATAAAATGATAACATGATTACATAGAACCATTTTCATCACAGGCATCATAATTGCATCATAATCTGTTAATAACACTCGGCTGCCAGGAGGAGGGTCCAGTATGAAAATAGAAAGATTAAGTCAGGACAAGATACGGATTTTCCTTACCTTTGACGATTTGAGCGAACGCGGTATTCAAAAAGACGATATGTGGCAAGAAATTCCAAGAGTTCATGAGCTGTTTACCGAAATGATGGATCAGGCATACAGCGAGCTGGGCTTCGACGCCACGGGACCGTTAGCTGTCGAAGTCTTTGCGCTTCCTGCTCAAGGAATGGTTGTTATCGTCACCCGGGGAAAATATGACCATCAACAGTATGGTTCGGGTCCCGATGAGGAGCTTCCAGAGGAAGTCTATGAAATGGAAGTCACGTTGGAGCATAGCGATTCCATCGTTTACGCGTTTAGCGATTTCGAAGTACTCATAGAAGCGGCTCATATGCTTCGTAGCAACACTACGGAAGCAGGTAAGCTGTATCATTATAGAGGAAAATGGATTCTGCATTTGGAACCAGAAGAAGTAGAGGAGTCCAAGCTTGCGGCTTTAATCGCGGTTCTTGCTGAATTTGGAGAAGGCTCATCCGTTACACCAGCTATGTTGGAAGAGTATGGTAAGCTGGTCATACCTGAACAGGCAGTTGCTGTCATCTGCACTCATTTTGACAGCCGTTCTTGATTTTTTTATTGAAAGTGATATCGAAGTGAATTTGTCGGCTCTGCGCTGAAAGCAGGGCCGACTCATTTTTATGGAGGGATGATCGGTGCTTCTGTTTTCGGTTTTAGCGGCAGCCACAGCGCCGGGTCTCGCCTTATTGATGTATTTTTACTTGAAGGACAGGTATGATTCGGAGCCACTGCACATGGTTATTAAAGTGTTTTTGCTCGGCTTTTTGGTGGTTCTTCCTGTCATGATTTTTCAACGCGGGCTGCTGCTTTGGCTAGGAGATCACACGTTAATCCAGGTGTTCGGCATTTCAGCCGGGGTGGAAGAGTTTTTTAAATGGTTTCTGTTGTATCACATCATCTATAATCATACCGAGTTCGACGAGCCTTATGATGGTATTTTGTATGCGGCCGCAGTCTCACTCGGATTTGCAACGGTTGAAAATCTGTTATATGCCTGGGCGGGCCATGCTTCGGTTAGCATGATGCTGATGAGATCATTGCTACCGGTATCCGGTCATGCGATGTTTGGCGTAATGATGGGCTACTACATGGGGAAGGCCAAGTTTTCAGAGGGCTTGAGGAGCAAATACATGTTGCTGCTGTCATTGGTGCTTCCATGGTTCTGGCACGGAGTATACGATTTGATTTTGACGAAATTTTCGCATGACTGGATCTGGTTTATCATTCCACTTATGGCATTTCTATGGTATGGAGGAATGGCGAAGATCAGTCGAGCTAATAACCGCTCTCCTTTTCGTTTGTTAAAACGGGAAGAAAAGGTTAATATGTAACGAAATGGGACACACTGATCTGACAAACCTGTTAGAGAAAGAGGTGTCTTTTTTTTGCGTATAAAAGTAAGAATTCATTGTAAAAGATGCGGGGAACGCTTTGTGCTGAGAGGACGCATGGAGCAAGGACAGATTCAGACCGGTTTTAAACGCTGCATTTGTGATAACTGTGAGTTTATTGTTGAAGTCATGGAAAACCATGCATAAGAGAGCTTTCTTCTTGTCACACTATCGGTAGTGTACTTGAAGAAAGGAGACTCCCAATATGTATAAGCGACTTAGTGCCGTATTGTTCCCGGTGGTTACCCTGATTATGATAGGAGCATTTGTGTGGGGTTATCAGCAAAGCCAGATGAGAAAAGAGGTGTCTCTTCAGGCAGATAGCATGTCGATTAAAGCGGAAAATCAATATCAGCGTGCGTTTCACGATTTGTCGTTTCATATGGATCAGCTACATTCTCAACTCGGTAATGCGGTTGCTGTCCATAATACTTCCCACTCGATGCACCGCAAATGTTTGATAAACGTGTGGAGGATTGCAAGTGAGGCCCAAAATGAGGTTAATCAGTTGCCTCTTAATGTAATGCCTTTTAATCATGCTAAGGATTTGCTGTCACATTTATCCTCATTTTCGTATCAGACCGCTATTCGTGATCTGGATCACGAGCCTTTAAACGAGAAAGAAATTTCGAATCTGAAAACGTTATATAATAATTCCAAAGAAATTTCGAAAAATATGCACGAAGTGCGGCAAAAAGTCCTTAGCAAAAATTTGCGATGGATGGATGTGGATATGGCGGCAGGTTCTCAAACTGGGCCGAAGGACAATACCATTATCGATGGCTTCAAAACCGTGGACAAAAAGGTAGAAAACTACAAGGAACTGGATTGGGGACCGTCTGTAGCCAGCATCTATGACAAGCGCTCTGTGAAAAAGTTGAGTCTACCTGCAGTGGATGCAGGACAAATTAAACGAAATGCCGCTGAATTTACAGGAAAACCGGAAAGTCAGATCCGTGTGAACGAAAACGGTAAAGGAACGGAATGGGCATCTTATACAGCTACCCTGCTGAATAAGAAGCAGCCTGTGGCCAGTATGGATTTTACGAAAAAAGGCGGCAAGCTTATTTCTTATCATGACATGAGGGCAGTAGGTCCTAAAAAGGCAACCCGCAATGAAGCGATTCGCTATGCTAGTGAATACCTTGAACAAAAGGGTTACAAAGGAATGAAGCCAGTTGCATATGATGAAAGCGGGAATTTAGCTAACATTACATTTGCAAGCCAACAAGGGGACGTGATTGTCTATCCAGAAAAAATCACAGTCAGATCAGGCCTTGATAACGGACAAGTGATTGGTTTTCAATCCAGTGATTATGTGTATGAGCACAGTCATCTGCGCCGTATTCCGCAGGCGAAACTGAATTTGAATGCAGCACGAGCGAAGTTGAATCCTGAGTTTCGTGAAACTTACCACCGTAAAGCCTTAATTGAAAATGAACTGTCGAATGAAGTTCTGTGTTATGAATTTGGTGGTAAAATCAATGGTTCCGTTTACCGGATTTACATTAACGCCAATACGGGGATGGAAGAAACGATTGAAGAGGTAAAAGATTCAGATGAACCTCAGGTTACTGCAAGTAATGCGTAGTTGATTACATGAAATGAATCAATAGTCACTCTAAACCTCCTTCATAAAGGAGGTTTTTTGTGCTTTAGTCATAGTTCGAACAAATATAATGCTTAATATAGGCATAAAGTCGTGGTATTATATACCTTAATTAGAGCTTTTAATGGACAAGGATGGTGGATCATTTGTTTCCTAAAATTAATGATGTGTTATACATACAAGTGGCTGGTACTGACCATAAGGACGAGATTTTTGAATTTAAGTCTCGTATTGCGGAAGAGGAGTCACAGAACTTTCTAATTGAAATTCCTATGTCACAAACAAGTGGGCACTTGAAAAAATTGTTTCTAGGGGAAGAGCTGTCTATATTTTTTATGAGCGAGGGTGGGATTAAAAATTATTTCAATACCCACGTTACGGGTTTTAAAGAGGATATCCTCCGGATGGTTCGCATCCACAAACCTGCTCCAGACAGCATCAGCAAAATTCAGCGCCGAAACTTTCTTCGGGTTAAGGCCAACTTGGAAATTGCAGTAAAGCATGGTGAGAACGAGTCCAGATTTGTAGCAGAGACGCATGATGTGGGAGGCGGAGGCGTTTCTTTTCAGACCCAGGGAACTCATCATCTTGAAGAAGGAGAATCATTATCTTGCTGGATTTTGGTCCCTTATAAAAACGGCACTCAAGAGCATGTTCCGTTCCAATCTGAAATTGTACGTATTCAGCAGATGGAAAACGGCCGCAGACTCATTATGCTGAAATATGAGAAAATTGCTGATCAGGAGCGCCAAAAACTGATTAAATATTGTTTTGAACGACAGCTGGAATTCCGGAAAAAATCTTAATCATCCGAAATTTTTCTTTTTTAGTAAACCTGTCGCTTATTTTGCATCGCCTATAAATGTGTGGTATAATTTTCACGTCGCAGGCAATGCCTGCTTTTTTCTTGAGGTTAGGTTAGGAGGAATTCCCTGTTGGCAAGGCAACATGTATCTTCAAGTAACAAAATAAATGTAGCCATTGATGGACCTGCTGGTGCAGGGAAAAGTACAGTGGCCCGCCTGGTGGCGAAAGCACTTTCTTATGTATATGTAGATACCGGCGCCATGTACCGAGCAGCAACGTGGTACATGATGTGTAAGGAAATTTCTGCAGAAAATGTACAAAAAGTGCTTCAGCATGTACCTGAGCTGGTGATTGAATTAGTACCGGACCCCACAGGCCAAAAGGTTTATTGTAACGGGGAAGATGTAACCACTGTGATCCGTTCGATGGAAGTGACTAGCAACGTGTCACAGTATTCAAGTATTGCTGGTTTACGTACACGTTTGACTGAAAACCAGCGTGAAATGGCTGCACGCAAGGGTGTCGTTATGGATGGTCGCGATATTGGAACAACTGTACTTCCCGATGCGGAAGTCAAGGTGTTCATGACCGCAAGTGTTCAGGAACGTGCCTCTCGCCGCTTTAAAGAACTGAGCGAAACTGATGATATCACTCTGGAGCAGCTAGAACGTGACATTGCGGCACGTGACAAGCTTGACGAGGAGAGGGAGGTATCCCCGCTTCGTTGCAGTGAGGACGCCATCGTGCTCGATACGACCCATATGGGCATTCAGGATGTCGTTGATACGATCGTATCTTATTGTTTAACGGAGAAGGATGGAGAGATCAGCCAATGATATATACTGTATGCGTCAGTATTTTGCGTCTCATTTACCGCGTTCTGTTTAGACTTGAGGCGGTAGGCAGTGAAAATGTTCCTGCCGAGGGCGGAGTGCTGTTGTGTTCTAATCATATTAGTAATCTTGACCCTCCTACAGTCGGTATTTTGCTGAAGCGAAAGGTTCACTTTATGGCAAAAGCCGAGCTGTTTAATGTTCCTGTACTAGGTCCACTCATTGGGAAACTGGGAGCTTTTCCAGTCAAACGCGGTGGTGTAAGTAAGGAATCCATTAAGCTGGCATTGAACATTTTGCGTGACGGTAAGGTTATGGGGATCTTTCCCGAAGGCTCCAGAGGAGCTGGGGGAATCGGTAAAAAGGGTGCTGCAAGCTTTGCGCTACGCAGTGGAGCGGCTGCCGTTCCGGTCGCCATTATTGGTGATTACAAGCTTTTCCGTAAAACGAAAGTGTTATACGGTAAACCTGTCAATTTGGACGCTTACCAAAAGGGTGCCGATATCGAAGGAGATCCGCTTGAACTGGCAACAGAAGCAATTATGTCTCGTATTCGCACGATGAAGGAAACGGGTAAGCCTACGAATAACTGAAAGGCTTGCATGAATTGTGTCTAAGCTCGGAAAACTAGAACAAAAGTTTATTTATGTTTTGAACTCTGCCATGCGCAGGTTTAAATAAATGGTTTTTTTTGAATTGAGGAGGGTATTGACATGTCGGAAGAAATTAAAAATCAAGAAGCTGCTGAAGCGGCAAATCAAGACGAGCTCGATCAAATCGTCTCCCTGAAAAAAGGTGACACCGTTAAAGGTACAATCGTGAAATTGGAAGATAACCAAGCGGTAGTAAGCATTGGATATAAATACGATGGAGTTATTCCAATTCGCGAGTTGTCTTCTGGTCTGGATAACGCAGAAGAAGCAGTACAAGTAGGCCAAGAGGTTGAAGCTAGAATTATCAGCATTGACGATGGCAAGGAAAAACTTGTTCTGTCCAAACGTGCAATCGACAGTGAAAATGCTTGGGAAAAGTTGGAGCAACTGTTCGAAAGCAAAGAAGTATTTGAAGTCGTTGTAAATGATGTCGTTAAAGGTGGCATCGTAGTAGACGTAGGTCTGCGCGGATTCATCCCTGCATCCATGGTAGAACGTCACTTCGTTGAAGATTTCAGTGATTACAAAGGCCGCACATTGCGTGTTGTTGTAAAAGAACTGGATCGTGAAAATAACAAAGTGATCCTTTCTCAAAAAGACGTTCTGGAAGCAGAATTCGAAGCCAACAAGCTTAAAGTAATGGCTGAGCTGAAAGAAGGCCAAGAAATCGTAGGTACGGTTCAACGTCTTACTCAGTTCGGTGCTTTCGTAGATGTTGGCGGCGTGGACGGTCTGGTTCACGTATCTGAAATTGCTTGGACTCATGTCGATAAGCCTTCTGATGCAGTTTCTGAAGGAGATCAAGTGAAAGTGAAAGTCTTGAAAGTAGATCCTGAAAAAGGAAAAATCAGCCTGAGCATGAAAGCTGCACAGCCTGGTCCTTGGGAATCGGCTGCTGGACAATTCAACAACAATGACATCGTAACAGGTGTTGTAAAACGTCTGGTTAACTTCGGCGCATTCGTTGAAATCGCTCCTGGCGTGGAAGGTTTGGTTCATATTTCCCAAATTTCCCACAAACACATTGGAACTCCACAAGAAGTTCTGGAAGAAGGACAAGAAGTGAAAGTTAAAATTCTTGAAATGAATCCTTCCGAAAAACGTGTTAGCCTGAGCATTAAAGAAACTGAGGAAGCTCCTGAAGCTGCTCCTAAAGCAGAAAGAGCACCACGTACATCTCGTGCACCTCGTGAGGAACTGAATAATCCTAACGTTTCCCTCAATAATTCCGGTCTGAGCATTACGCTCGGCGAGCGTTTTGGCGATAAGCTGAACAAATTTAAATGAGTTTAAATCAATACATTTTATAATAAGCATAACGTACACCATCGGCGGACCCAGAGGGTTCGCCGATTGTTGTTACGTGACCATATCGCCAATAGGTATGTTTTTTGCTATGATGATAGCGGAAGAATTGACAGGAGGAGTGAATTTATGGCAAGACCCGTTGTGGCTATCGTTGGTCGTCCGAATGTGGGTAAGTCCACTATTTTTAATCGGATTATCGGGGATCGTTTGTCCATCGTGGAAGATAAACCCGGAATCACTCGTGACCGTATATACGGTATATCGGAGTGGAATGGTAAATCCTTCAGTATTATTGACACCGGCGGCATTGAGATTGATGGTGAGGATGTCATTTTAAAATCCATCCGTATGCAGGCCGAACTTGCAATAGAAGAAGCAGATGTAATTGTATTCATGAGTGATGCGAAAGCAGGAATTACACAGTCAGATGAAGAGGTAGCTCAAATGCTATATCGTTCGGGTAAACCGATCATCGTAGCTGTCAACAAGGTGGACAATCTCAGTCGCGCCGATCTGATTTATGAGTTTTATTCTTATGGATTTGGTGATCCAATCGCTGTTTCTGGTAGTCATGGCACAGGGATAGGCGACCTGCTAGATGCCATTACGTCCAATTTGCCTGAGCTGGAAGAAGATCACTATGATGAAGACGTTATTCGTGTTGCCTTGATCGGCCGCCCGAATGTAGGTAAATCTTCACTGGTTAACGCCATTCTGGGAGAAGAACGGGTTATCGTTAGTGACATTGCAGGCACGACGCGTGATGCAATTGATACACCTTTTGAAAAAGACGGTCAAAAGTATGTACTGATTGATACGGCAGGTATGCGTAAACGTGGTAAGGTATATGAAACGACCGAAAAATATAGTGTAATGCGTGCCATGCGTGCCATTGAGCGTGCAGATGTTGTACTGGTCGTTATTAACGGCGAGGAAGGCATTATTGAGCAGGATAAGCACATTGCTGGCTATGCTTATGAAGCGGGTAAAGCATCGCTGTTTGTCGTTAACAAATGGGATGTCGTGGACAAGGACGATAAAACGATGCACCAGTTTGAAACGAAAATTCGCGATCACTTTCTGTTTATGACATATGCTCCGATTGTGTTCTTGTCTGCAAAAACGAAGCAACGCCTACAAAAGCTGCTTCCTGTTGTACAGCATGTGGCACAGCAGCATGTGTTGCGTATTCAGACACATTTGCTGAATGATGTAATTTCCGATGCGGTTGCCATCAATCCTCCGCCAACAGACAAGGGACGTCGTCTGCGCATTAACTATGTGACCCAGGTTGCTGTTAAGCCGCCTACGATGGTTGTATTCGTAAACGATCCAGAAATAATGCACTTCTCGTATGAGCGTTATCTGGAGAACAAAATTCGCGCCGCCTTCAATTTTGAAGGAACTCCAATTCGTATCTTTACACGGCGCAAGTCTGACGAAAGTTAGGAGCGAATAGGTTGATTTTACAAATCATTGCCATCGTACTCAGTTACTTGCTTGGCTCTGTCAGCTTTAGTTTGCTGTATGGAAAATTAAAAGGAATCGACATTCGCCAGCATGGAAGCGGCAATGCCGGTGCGACGAATACGCTGCGTGTGCTTGGAAAAGGCCCAGCTATTCTGGTACTGCTGCTGGACGTACTTAAAGGGGTTATTGCAGTGCTAATAGGGCACTGGTTAGGTGGACAATCATCCTGGGTACCGGGTTTGTGCGGCATTGCGGCCATTGCGGGCCATAACTGGCCGGTATATTTTCACTTCCGTGGAGGAAAAGGTATTGCGACTGCTATTGGTGTATTGGCATCGCTTGCCTTACTGCCCGCACTATATGCCGGAATCATTGCGATACTTGCAATCGTAATGACGCGTTACGTATCCTTGGGATCGCTCATTTTTGTCATTTTGACCCCCTGGATATTACTCGTGCTTGGTTATGCATGGCCGTTATTCTGGACGGCTCTAATTATTTGTCTGTTCGCTGTGTGGAGACACCGCACCAACATAGTCAAGCTGGTACGGGGGAATGAGAATAAGCTTGGCTCCAAAGGAGGAGATCGTCTTGTCTGAGAAAATAGCTGTGCTGGTCGCGGGGAGTTGGGGAACAGCCCTGGCTTCCGTTCTTGCGGCCAATAACAACAATGTCTCTGTCTGGACGAGAAACGAGCAGCAAGCAGCTGAAATCAATGAGAAGCATACGAATGAGCACTATTTACCCGGCTCCATTTTGTCTGATCGCATTTCAGCTACAACTGACATGCAGACTGCGGTATCTGGTGCTAAAGCAGTGATAATCGTATCTCCTTCGGCTGCTGCTCGTCAGGTAGCACGTAGTCTGAAAGCTCATTTTAGCAAGGATATGCTGGTAGTGCATGCCATTAAAGGTTTTGAAACTGAAACGCTTAAACGTATGTCCACGGTGATCTCGGAAGAACTGGAAGTCGCGGAGGGCGATATTGCCGTGCTGTCTGGTCCGAGTCATGCGGAAGAAGTGGTGAAGAAGTGTCCTACAACGGTCGTTGTAGCTTCCTCCAATGAGAAGGCTGCACAGGCCGCACAGGGGTTGTTTATGAACTCCTATTTCCGCGTCTATACAAACCGTGATTTGCTCGGTGTGGAACTGTCTGGGGCGCTAAAAAACATTATCGCATTGGGTGCGGGAATGTCAGACGGACTTGGTTTCGGTGATAACGCCAAAGCGGCTTTATTGACCCGTGGATTGGCTGAAATTACCCGTGCCGGAGTTGAGATGGGTGCTAATCCATTAACCTTTGCCGGCCTGGCTGGTATTGGCGATCTAGTGGTCACTGCAACGAGTCGTCACAGTCGCAACTGGCGTGCAGGGTCACTATTGGGACAGGGCCAGCAGCTTGATGCTGTGCTGGAATCTATGGGCATGGTCGTAGAAGGTATTCGAACGACAAAAGCGGCATATGCCATCTCTCAAAAATTAGGTGTTCAGATGCCTATTACAGAGGTACTGTATGGAGTACTGTTTGAAGGACGTGACGTCCGTAAGGCCGTTGAGGCGCTGATGGGTCGCGATCCTAAGACCGAGATGGAAGTCATGCCACTTCAAACTTGGGAGCAATGGCATTCTTAAGGGCTCGGATGAGCTTTAATAATATAAAGGCTGTCTCATGGTAGATTTTTTCTATAATGAGATAGCCTTTTTTAGTTAGGCGTTTGGCATGTCTTATGTACGCTTAATCACCTTTTGTCTCCGCCACTCATAGACTGAGTTGAGCAATGGCGGAGGAGGGGAGATTGTGAATAAAAACTTTCCGAAAGATGCATTGAAGGCCATTAACAAAAAAGGCGGCAAAAACATATCCGAAAATGCAGTGAAAAAGCTGGCAGGCACGGTAAAGGCGGACACGCTTCAAAGCGAAGCGCAACTGCGTCAGCTTATCAAGCAGGTGTCTGCGATGGCCAACATTCCGGTGTCGGAAGATACAGTAAGGGATATCGTTGGTGCCGTCAAAAAGAGCGGAATGAATCCTTCCAATATGGAAGCGTTGATGAAAATGATGATGAAAAAATAGACAGCTGGCCGCACGCCGGTTAGTATTATTCACCGTGAACCGGGAAGGTTCGCGGTTTTTTTTATATTTTGGAGCAGCTAACCTCTTTTTCAGTACACAAAATATCGAACTGCCCTGTCGAACATGTTATAATGATGCCCATCAGGAAACGGAAGGAAAGACAGCAAAGGAGGAAACGATGTTGAAGGAGGCAATATCATCAGTGTTAGTAGACAGGCTTCCTCACAATCTGGCAGTTGCGCTGAGTAGCTTGGCTGAGAGCTGGTCAACAGTGTCGGTTCCGTGGATGCTGGGCGGGAGCTGTTCACTACTTGTGCAAGAAGTTGAACTGGATCGCCTGCCTCGGGACATTGATATTTATGCGGATATTTATGCCGCAAAGCAGCTCCATGCGCACCCCCTGGGTATGAGTATAGATCGACAGCAGGTTGACCGTAGCGGCTCTTACGTTTCATTGCTGAGCCACTATGATCTGGAGGGATTTCCAGTCGAGTTGGTGGGAGGGTTTGAGGTATTATGTGGCGGAGCGTTATACCGCTTAGAGATCGAGCGACTACTTTGGTCGGCTGGGGTTCAGCTTGAGCTGGGGAGTGCCTCACTGCGTCTGATGCCGCTCAGTCATGAACTTTTATTCAATATATTACGAAATCGACCCGACCGATATAAAGCGATTGCAGATGTTATGAAGCGCGACCCGCGACGTCATATCATTGTACTGAAGCAGCTACTATTCAGTAATATTTGGAATGAGGAGCAATTGGACAAGCTTACAGAACTTCTGCCTTGGCCAGAGTTGCACTCCGTCATCCAGATGGGCAATGAAGTATAAGCTGTATGTGTTAGGAGAAAGACGACTGGAGGACCGTTCATGAATGTGCAGATTACGTTCAAGCCGTCAGGCAGGCGCGTACAGGTCGGTCAGGGTACGTCATTGCTTCAGGCTGCCCGTAAAGCGGGTGTATATATTCCCACTCGTTGTGACGGAAAAGCAGCCTGTCTGATGTGTAAGGTACAAATATCACCGAAATGGGCTGAATTCGCAGGCCAACCCAGCGATGCAGAGCAGCGTAAGCTGGGACCTTTACTGGATGAAGGAATACGTTTATCCTGCCAGGCGCGTGTCCAAGGCGATATGCAGGTAACCGTACCGGAGGATAGGCTCAAGGCGGCTATCAGGCGGCAACTGGAGCGTCAGGCGATGGATGATGAACTGTGGTAATGCCGATTATATCAGGAGAATAAAAAAAGGATGGTTTCCGACGACTCTAAACGGTCAGGAGAAACATCCTTTTTTTATTTAGTCTAGCGACGAAGTCATGGGAGAGTCTTGCCTCGCATATATTAGGTGAGTGGACCCAAACGTAAAATATCGTTTCTGCAATGATCGCTGTGTCGTAATCTATTTTTTAAAAAACTAAACATATTTTACGGAGGGGATACATATGATGGTATCAGTCCAAATGCATGTACGAGTTTACGCCGTTTCGCCGATTCCATCAGTCTCCTGAATCTCGGCGGCGGACGACTTCCGGGCATTTTAAAGGCTGTTCTGCCGCATCTGGGATCAAGCAGTTGGTTGAACACGAAGCGGATGCTCTTTAAGCATTTTTCCTTCGGAGACTTTTGAGGAGGGGATTTCATTGGAGAAAGTGGACATTTTTAAAGACATTGCCGAACGCACCGGAGGAGACATTTATCTTGGGGTCGTCGGCGCAGTCCGAACAGGAAAATCAACGTTTATCAAGCGGTTTATGGAGACGATTGTTCTGCCAAACATTACAAGTGAGGCGGACCGTGCCCGCGCCGTAGACGAGTTGCCGCAAAGTGCGGCAGGCAAGACGATCATGACGACGGAGCCTAAATTCGTACCGAATAATGCCGTCCAGATCAAAGTAACGGAAGGACTGGACGTGAATGTACGTCTGGTTGACTGTGTAGGATATGCAGTAGAAGGAGCAAAAGGGTACGAGGATGAAAATGGTCCGAGGATGATTTCCACACCATGGTTCGAAGAACCCATTCCTTTTCAGGAAGCGGCGGAAATTGGTACACGCAAGGTTATTCAGGAGCATTCGACGCTCGGTGTGGTAGTCACTACAGACGGCACGATTGCGGAAATCCCGCGCAGCTCTTATGTAGAGTCGGAGGAACGCGTCATTGAGGAGTTGAAGGAAGTTGGCAAGCCATTTGTTCTGGTTATCAACTCCACGCATCCGCGCAGTGATGAAACACTCCAGCTTCGCAGTGAGCTGGCTGCCAAGTACGATATACCAGTTATGACACTCAGCGCGGCGACTATGACGGAAGATGATGTTACAGGCGTACTTCGTGAAGTATTGTATGAATTTCCGGTGCATGAGGTGAATGTAAACCTGCCGAGCTGGGTCATGGTACTGAACGAAGAGCACTGGCTGCGTAGCAATTATGAAAATTCCGTTCGCGATACGGTTAAAGATATTCGACGTCTGCGTGATGTAGATCGAGTGGTCGGCCAGTTTATGGAATATGAATTCATCGACAGGGCCGGATTGAGCGGGATGAATATGGGGCAGGGCGTAGCTGAAATTGATCTGTATGCTCCCGATGAGCTGTATGACCAGATTTTGGTCGAAGTCGTCGGGGTAGAGATTCGCGGCAAGGATCATTTGCTGCAAATGATGCAGGATTTTGCCCATGCCAAACGGGAGTACGACCGCTTCGCCGAGGCGTTGGAAATGGTGAAGACAACGGGATATGGCATTGCAGCGCCTTCGTTGTCCGAAATGGCACTAGACGATCCGCAGTTGATTCGTCAGGGTACAAGGTTTGGTGTGCGGCTCAAGGCAACAGCACCTTCCATACACATGATCCGTGTGGATGTGGAATCGGAATTTGCTCCGATTATCGGAACAGAGAAGCAAAGTGAGGAGCTTATGCGCTACCTGATGCAGGATTTTGAGAATGACCCAATCAAAATTTGGGAGTCAGACATTTTCGGACGTTCGCTGCATTCCATTGTACGGGAAGGCATTCAGGGTAAAATCGCTATGATGCCGGACAATGCACGCTATAAGCTTCAGGAAACGCTGGGTCGTATCATTAATGAAGGCTCCGGCGGTCTCATTGCTATTATTCTTTAAGGCTAAGCCACACCCAAAAAATGTATAAGAGAAATACCGTGGAGAGCAATTGGCTCTCTATGGTTCGTAAAAACAAAATATTAGACTGACTTCTAAAACCAGACAGGGGTAGCCATGGACGAGAAAATAAAGTCCTAGACTACCTCTGTTTTTATTGAGCTTTTCGTTTCTCCTAGCGGGAGTTAGGTTCAAATGTAACAATCCGATTAATGAGTTTCACAACGTAATTACCCTGGTGGTCATCTTCATATTTGGTCTCTTCCAATGTAGCACCGAGGCTTATTTAATTTGCAAAGAATGATTCTTATAATCGATATAGCAATTGACTGGCTATTCATTAAAAGCGTAGTTCTGGCATTCGGCAGGACACCCCAAATATTCAAATACTCTGCGTCCAGGTTCGTCAATCGGTAGGTACACTTCAATTCCAGGATACATGTGACTGCTTACAGAAAGATGAATTTGCTTGTAGCGAATGGGGACTAAATCGGCCATGGCTCCCATTCTGGCCAAAATGATTTTAGAGTGCTCAACTTCATTTGATGAGTCCCTTGGCTGCATACTCCAATATTTGTTAAGATCGTCATATTTTCGAAATTTGTCAATTAACTTTTTATACCAATCGTCGTATCGGGAAAACATGTTATATCTTTTGAAAGCTTGTATCCCATAAATAGCATGAGACTCCCACTGTTCGAACGACTCAGCATCGAAGGTAGAACGGGGACGAATGGAAAAATCGGAGTTAAAATGGAAATCAACTTTATTCAGTTTGCCATTCATAAAAGAATCGGAGGGGATATCAAATAAATGGCGAAACGGCTCATTTAACCCCTTGATATCTAAGGTATGAGTAACGATCATTGCCGGAAATGGCAAATTACTCATGATCTGCTGCGTTTGCTCCAGAGCGAGCTCCAGAGACCGTCCTTCCAATTCGTAATGGATCGGAAGATAATCGGCGGCGAGGAGAAGATCATTGCGCTCATCTGAACTGCACTCCAGATACTCAGCAATATGGATCATCGTTTGCCGATCCGGTATTCGATGAGACCGTCCAACCAATAGATTTTTATACGTAGGACATGCCTCATCATTAAGCTCCTGCTGAGTAAATCGTTTCAATAACGGGTGAGATAGCTCATTATATTCCCGTTGACGTTTCATGCGAACAGCTTCAATCTCTCCCAATACGATTTTTAATGTTTTATATTGGAAGCCCTCGTCTTTGTGCATGGTCATCCTTTTTCAATCCTTTTCATAATGAGGTGTAGTTCTACACTTGGTGCAGATGATTCCCTACAGTATACTACATTGTGAAAAAGGTGAGCTATTTGCAAGGGGTTCTCAATGATAATCATGGAGGAGATCGTATGATTCGTGCAATTGTAACAGATCCGTTTGCTTCAGGATATTTCGCGATAAAGGAAGTTGTCGCCCCACAGGCCCAGCCTTGGGAAGCGATTGTTCAAGTACAGGCCTTCTCTCTTAATCGGGGTGAAGTTGTAGATGCAAGGAATAATGGAAGACAGATCAGACCAGGCTGGGATTTTGCTGGGATCGTCATCGAGCAGGCCAAAGATGGCACGGGTCCGAAACAAGGAAGCCGTGTGGTAGGCCTTCTCCCAATGGGAGCATGGGCCGAGCAAGTTGCTGCCCCTACTTCATTACTGGCTGAATTTCCCGATGATATTACTTTCGCCCAGGCTGCTACTTTACCGGTAGCTGGTCTGTCAGCGCTCTATACGCTTAGAAAAGGAGGAATGCTGCTCGGTAAGCGAATATTGATAACTGGCTCGACTGGCGGAGTTGGGATTTTTGCACACCAGCTAGCAGCGCAATCAGGAGCTTTTACAGTAGGTGTAGCCAGAACAAAGGGAAAAGCTCTACTTGTTCAAGAGGCTGGTGCTAATGAGGTTATCGTTGGAGATACGGCGATTTCATCGGTTGATACATTTGGACCTTATCATCTAATTTTGGATTCAGTAGGTGGTGATACGCTAGCTGCATTACTACCTCAGCTTGTGCCAGAAGGGATTTGTGTATCCATGGGACATTCGTCCTCACCTTACGCAACGATTAATATCAGGGGCTTAGGTGGTAGAACCTTATATAGCTTCTTTCTAGGAGAGGAGATAAATCGCTATTCGCCAGCGGAAGATCTGAAATTACTAGGTGAGCTTGTTTCAAAAGGCCAGTTAGTACCAAGGATCGAAGTGGAGGCATCGTGGAAGGAAGTTGGAACTATTGCCCAACAACTGATAGATCGGAAGTTTTCCGGTAAAGCAGTGCTCCAAATAAGTTAGATGGGAGCGTCCTCATATTGAAAATGACAAGGAGATTGTATCTCCAGGCTAGTCTCCGCTCATGATGTTCACATTTTAAGCATAAGCAAAAATCGACCCTGTGGCGTACCCTGTCAAGTAGAGAACTAAAAAGACACCTCTATGCAGCAACCGTTCCCCGTTATTCAATCGGGGGCGGTTGTTTAATTTTTTTGTAGTATTGTCGTATTTTGTCATATGTAGTCGGAATTTTTTCTATATTTCATAAAACCTATTTACATACTTGGTTTAACGCGATATATTAAGTATCAAATTTGAATCATTTTGTGGATTGAACGAGGGGGAAATGAAATCATGAATATCCAAAAAGAGCTCCAAAGAAACAAAAAGCTAGGGCTGGGGGCTATCATGCTACTGGTGCTGGTTCTGCTGGTCACTGCATGTGGCGTGCCGAAAACAGAGAGCGGCACTCAAGGGACAAGCACTGCAGGATCGAATACAACAAACGGAAAAACGGACAATTTAAATCTAAAGGGTAAACGGGTTGCGTTGATCATGGAGTTTAACACGGGCACATTTTCGCAACAGTATGTTCAAGGTGTGGAAGAGGAAGTTAAGAAATTCGGCGGTACGCTGACTAAGTTTGTGGCAGATAACGATAAGGCAAAAATGGCTTCTCTGCTTGATAGTGCGATTAACCAGCAGTTTGATGTCATTTTGACTGATCATGGTGATGCATTGCTGGAGACAGGGCTGAAAAAAGCAATTTCCCGCAATATTCCGGTTATCGTGTTCGATGCTGCCGTCAATGTTCCGGGTGCGGTAGTGCTCTCACAGGATGACCAAAGTATGGCTGAGCTGACGCTGGAGCAAATGAAAAAGGATATCGGTGGCAAAGGCAACATTGTGAAAGTATGGGTTGCCGGATTTGCACCGATGGAACGTCGTCAGGTTGCTTATGGTGCATTTTTGAAATCCAATCCGGATATTAAAGAAATTGCGACTTTTGGTTCGGCTCAGAATCCTGCGTTGGATACGCAAGCCAAAATGGAAGCTGTATTAAAGCAATATCCTAAGGGCGAAATTACAGCCGTTTGGGCGGCGTGGGATGAGTTTGCCAAAGGCGCAGCCCGTGCAATCCAACAAGCGGGACGTACGGAAATTAAAGTCTACGGCATTGACATGAGCGACGAGGACTTGCAAATGATCCAGGACCCGAAAAATCCTTGGGTGGCCTCGGCAGCCGTAGATCCAACAGATATCGGGCGCGTACAAGTGCGCTATGCATATCAGAAGTTGCATGGGGATAATCCGGAGGAGAAAGTCGTACTGAAGGCTGTATATGTGCAACGCGAAGCGCTGCCAGATAAGCAAATTTCCACATCCGAGCTGTCCCAATATGTGAAGGGATGGGGCCAAAGCGAGCAGGGTTATAAGGATTGGATGAAGGAATATGAAACGTCCAAATAAAATGTTTGCATAACGCAAAGGCGCGCTTCGGCGCGCTTTTATCATAAGCAGGCGTGAGGGGGCACCATGAGTTCACAAGTATATACATTGGAAATGAAAAAAATCAGCAAACAGTTTGCTGGTGTAGATGCGCTGCGAGCTGTGGATTTTACGGTGCAGGGTGGCGAAATTCACGCTCTGCTGGGCGCCAACGGGGCAGGGAAAAGCACATTGATGAAGATTTTGTCCGGTGCGTATCTTTCCGATCAGGGAGCTATCGTAGTTGGTGGCAAGGAACTGAACATTAGTTCACCGTGGGAGGCCAAAAGAGCGGGAATTCACTGTGTGTATCAGGAGGTCGATTCAGCACTTGTACCTCAGTTAACTGTCGCTGAAAATATTGTAATGGACGATTTGTCTGCACCTGATGGTCGATGGTGGGCTGCACCGGGTTCTATGCGCAGACGAGCGCGTGAGGCATTAGCACGTCTGGAGGTAGATATTGACGTACGACGATATGTGTCTGAATTGACGTTGGCAGAAAAACAGCTTGTGCTTATCGCACGCATTCTGACACAGCAAGCAAATACCATCATTTTTGATGAGCCTACGGCGCCGCTCAGCGAGGAAGAAACGCGACGTTTGTTCCGCACAATCCATACACTCAAGGATGAGGGAGTTGCATGTATCCTCATCACACACCGATTGCCGGAGGTTATCGAACACAGTGACCATGTTACGGTGATGCGTGATGGTGAGCGCGTGTTCACGGGGCCTGCCTCTGATTTAAGTGTAGGCGACATCGTTACGCATATGCTTGGGAAAACATTTGAAGAGGAGTTCCCCAAAACAGAGGTGCCGATTGGTGAAACGGTATTGGAAGCAAAAGGGCTTCACAAAGGATTACGAGTGCACGGCGTTGATTTACAAGTCCGATGTGGTGAAATTCTCTCTATTGTGGGTTTGGTTGGTGCAGGCAAGACAGAGCTGTCACGACTTCTTACAGGAGCAGACAAGCCGGATAAGGGAGAGCTGACCTTTAAAGGTCGCTCCATTCGATTGAGAGAGCCAGCGGACGCGGTAGCTCAAGGAATTGTGTCCATACCCGAGGAGCGACGTAAGCAGGGGGTGTTGATTGAGGAGAGTGTGGAAAGAAACCTCAGCCTTCCGCTTTTGGGCAAGCTGAGTGTCCTTGGTTTCATTAGTCGGCATAAAGAACGAAATAACGGTAATGGGATTGTCGCCTCTCTCGGTATTAAGACGCCATCGCTCCGCCAGAATGTTAAATATTTAAGTGGTGGGAATCAGCAAAAAGTTGCGATTGGAAAATGGTTACATTCTGGAGCGGATGTATTTGTTTTTGACGAGCCAACCAAAGGTGTAGATATAGGGGCAAAAAGTGATATTTTCCGTATCATTGGCGAGTTGGCGGAGCAAGGAAAAGCGATCATTTATCTAACCTGTGAATTTGCTGAAGGGATTGGCATTGGTGATCGGATTGCAGTGATGTATGATGGCAAAATTATAAAGGAATTTGCGCGGGGCGAAGTGGAACAGGAACAGCTTCTGTTGTATGCCAGCGGCGGTGAAGAGGTGCATTCATGAAGGAAAAATGGTTAAACGTCTCATTTCGTTACGGTGCCGTAGTTGTCATTATAGGTGTGTTGGCGTTTTTTTCATCTACATTACCTTATTTCTGGACGTATGATAATTTAATGGACATTCTTGGCTCAATTGCCATTGTGACTTTCGTTGCCATTGGTGTGACGTTGTCACTTATTGTGGACGGTTTTGACCTGTCGGTGGGAGCTACAGTATCTTTGACAACGGTCGTTTCAGCTTCTTTGATGGTCTGGTATGAGCAGCCTGTTGCGGTGGTCATTATTGTGTCTCTGGTTGTCGGTGCTTTGGTAGGACTGTTGAATTCATTATTGATCATTAAACTGCGTATTCCTGATTTGCTCGCAACCCTTGCAATCATGTATATTGTAAGCGGGATTCACAAAACGTACGCCCAGGGCTATACCATATACAATCATATGCAGTTTCCCGATGGCAGCAAGGCGCCCGGGGAGATATCTCCTGCATTTCTTTTGCTGGGGCAAGGTAAATGGTTGGGTATCCCGATTTCAGTTATTTTACTGTTGCTGGCTGTGGCAGCGGTGCATGTTTTCTTGACCTATACAAAGCATGGGCGTCAAATGTATGTAACGGGTGGAAATGAGGAAGCTGCTCGTCTGTCGGGCATACGGGTAAAAAAAGTCCGTACTCTGGCCTATGTTGCTTCAGGCGTATTTGCGGCGATTGCCGGTATTTTGTATGCCTCGCGAGTAGGCTCAGGCCAAATTGACGCGGGTTCCCCCTTGCTCATGGAGGCGGTAGCTGCAGTATTCGTCGGTTTTTCGGTCTTTGGTGCTGGTAAACCCAATGTCATTGGTACATTTATTGGTGCGGTGTTGATCGGTGTGTTGGTTAATGGACTAACGATGATGAATGTGCAATATTTTGCCCATGATATTGTCAAAGGAGTAGTGCTGGTACTTGCGCTGGCCGTTACTTTTTACGTGTTAAACCGTCGTCGTACTTGAAATTGTCTGTGGACTGTATTACTATAAACCTTGTTCCACGCAAGAAGGGTGCCATAAAACGCCAGTTTCGGCCTATATTGCGGAGGTTAGGTATATTCTATGTATATTTAACGACGAAACGGAAACAGATGATAACATTATGGAAGGCAGTACGCCGCCCGGGTTATTTTATACAGGCGACCTCATATCGGTCATTAACACCGATAACCTTAATGCTGGACTACACTTGAATTGGGAGGTGAATATTATGAATAAAACGGATTTGATCAATCAGGTTTCTGAAAGCACTGAATTGTCCAAAAAGGACGTAACCAAAGCAATCGATGCAGTATTTGAGGCGATCTCTGGAGCGCTGCAAAGCGGAGATAAGGTGCAACTGGTAGGTTTCGGGAACTTTGAGGTTCGTGAACGTTCCGCACGTAAAGGACGTAACCCGCAAACAGGAGAAGAAATCGAAATCCCTGCGAGCAAAATTCCGGCATTTAAACCGGGTAAAGCGCTCAAAGACGGAATTAAATAAGATTTCTTACATATTCCCAATGCGCTGAAAAGACCGTGAATTTGATTCACGGCCTTTTCTTTTTGTCCTGTTTACTTCGTGGTAGAGGTGCTATGGACTGAAGAAGAGGAAGCTGTTCTGCCGTTTCGCGAGGCATAAGCGATCAGCACTAGGGGTTCACCTGTTAGCTCGGCAAATTCATGCTCCAGCTGTTGAAGTCGTTCGATTTGGGCAGGACTGAGATTGGCGGGAAGATAGTTTTTCATCAGATCCGTTCCTTTCCTTAATGGATGGGACTGCACGGATAGTATGGCTCGGGACACGCTAATTGTTGCAGGTAGCGAAGGAAGCATGTAGTTGACAAAACAAGCTTGAATCTCCATCATAAAAAGTATAGCTTCGGCTCTCAGGGAGGAAAAGGACATGGAAGATAACGTGACGGGTAGCAGTGAGTACGTCGTAATTAAAGCGAAAAGCAACGGATGTCAGGTTTTTGGTCTGACCAGAGGTCAGGATACACGCTTGCATCATTCAGAAAAATTGGACAAGGGCGAGGTGCTGATCGTCCAATTTACGGATCATACTTCTGCTATTAAAATTCGCGGCAAAGCCGTTGTGATGACTAAGCACGGGGTAGTAGATACGGAGGATTAAAATGCAGGCATAGCCTGCTTTTTTTTGTTGTAGAATGAGAGTGAGGACCTTTACCGTAGCAAACCCACATTATGAGGTAGAGGTCAGGGGAGGCTCTGATGAAACCTTGGATTGTATTCGGTGGCTCCATTCTCATAACCATCGCAGCAGCTGTGTTGCTGCCGTCCTTACAGGTGCTGGACTCAGGAACCGCAGCAGTTCGCGAGACACAGGCGACGATTTCGCCTCAGCAACGGGTGCTGCTGTCGGATGACAATCTGGTGGATACGCTGAACGAGCTACCGTTGACCACACCGATTGCAAGCGCAAGCTGGGAACATTCAGTCCTGACCCTGGATGTCAAGCTGTCCAAGGAAGAAACTGCCCCACTAGAGATTTATCAAAACATGGCGGAGCTTGCCGCCTTTAGCTTTTACGGAACGACGAATGTACGGCAATTGCTGCTTCGGGTGGTGACACAGGACGAATGGTCAGGAGAACGTCATTTGCTGCTTGCATCCGATATACGCCGGAACGAGTGGACGAACGAGGCATTGGAACAGCTGAGAAGCCGGGAAGGCGCGGAATTGCCAGAGGATTTGAAATCCCGTTTCCGCATTACAGTAACGCCCATGTGGCAAAACAGGTTTAACGGTGTATATACAGATTAGATGTTTCTGCCGGTGGACCTACAGTACTTTAGTCGCGAATCATTTTAAATTGTGATATAATATAAGGCATTGCAATTATTTGAGTATAGCAGAAAGTCATGTCTCGGAGGCTTAGGATGAAACCGTATCGCGTACCCCAATTAGCAAGGAAATATGTGGAATACGACATGATTCAACAACATACGGAAATGCCGGCTTTTCCTGACAGCCGTACCCGTTTGATGTTTGTGTTTTTGAACCGGAATGCGCAGGAGCTGCATGCCAGTGAGGACGAACTGTACGCATTGGTAACCTCACTTGTGCAGATGGGGCTGGATACGCATGATATGATTGATACTTTATCCGGTATACGGAGCCCGGAGGAGATGCGTTCCAGACAGCTGAAAGTGTTAGCTGGGGACTATTTTAGCAGTCGTTTTTATCAGCTGCTTGCACTGGCAGGCCGCATCACGGCCATTTCGAAGCTGAGTGATGCTGTATGTGAAGTGAACGCAGGGAAAATGAGTCTGTACTGGGGGATGAAGCAATTCCGATTGGATGCAACTCAGTATTTAACTCAGATGGTTCGTTTCAAAAAGGAGCTTTTTTTATCATTCACTTCACTTGTAGCAGAACAGGATCAGGAAATTTGGAAGCAGCTTCTCAACAAATTTGCCCTCTGTGATACCTTGGTGGAGGAATGGGGCAAGCGGACAGAACCGGACAAGTCCCGTTTCGGATATATGTTCTGGCATATTTATGGTAACGGGGATCGGAACGAGCAGGCATTGCTTTCAGAGAGCGGTACTGACACTGAAGCATGGCGTAAGCTTGTTGTGAAATACAAAGCCGAGGATGCGATACTGGACAAGCTTCGCACGGCTGTTACACACATCCGGCAGATCCTGTCAGATGATCAAAATACGGGGATCGAGGAATTTGAACGCATGCTTGAGCCTTTCCTGAAGCTGCTAAATAGTCCGCACCCAGTTGTGAGGGAAGGTTAGGTGAACGTGATGGGATCAAGCGACACCAAGCCGAAAGAGCAATTCGTTCATGGCGTGTTTGAAAGCATAGCAGGTAAATACGATTTGATGAACGATATACTGAGCTTTCGCAGACATAAGGCTTGGCGGAAATTTACGATGAAAAAAATGAACATGCATCGCGGCGATACGGCAATTGATCTTTGCTGTGGTACATGTGACTGGACGCTTGCGATGGCGCGAGCAAGTGAAAGTGGTTACATCGTAGGACTCGATTTTAGTCAGAACATGCTCAATGTTGGCGAGCGTAAGATTACATCAGAATCCCGTGAAAAGCAAATTAAGCTTGTTCAGGGCAACGCGATGGAACTACCTTTTGAAGATAATTCATTTGATTATGCGACGATTGGTTTCGGTCTGCGCAACGTGCCTGATCTGCGCCATGTGTTACAGGAGATGCAACGAGTCGTCAAACCTGGCGGGCAGGTCGTATGTCTGGAATTGTCCAAGCCTACTTGGCAGCCGTTCAAGGGAATTTACTACACATATTTTCAACACATCTTGCCCATGCTCGGCAAATTGTTCGCCAAACGTTATGAGCAGTATAAATGGCTCCCTGATTCGTTGGCGCTTTTTCCAGGAAGGGATGAGTTAGCTGGCATCTTCCGTGAAGTCGGATTGAAGGATGTTCAGGCTCATTCTCTCACCGGAGGCATTGCGGCATTGCACATTGGAATCAAGGAGAGTCAGCATGTTTAAGAAAATTGCTATTTTTTTGGAAATGATTAAAATTGAACATACGTTATTTGCGCTCCCATTTGCATTCATGGGGGCTGTATTGGGGTCTGTTATCGTGACAGGCAACCTTCCCTCCTGGCCGCAGATCGGCTGGATCCTGCTAGCTATGGTTGGCGCACGTAGCGCGGCTTTTGGCTTCAATCGTATGATTGACCGGGTGATTGACGGGAAAAATCCACGCACAGCAGGACGCGCTATCCCGGCGGGGTTGCTCAAATCGAGCGAAGTGGTGATTTTCATTATCGTCAGTTTGGTGTTGTTATTCTGGGCATCATTCAAGTTAAGTCCGCTGGCGTTCAAGCTGTTCCCGCTGGCCTTTTTTATGCTCGTTTTTTATTCTTACACCAAGCGTTTCACTTGGCTTTGCCATATTGTACTTGGTCTGACCATTGGTTTGGCGCCACTCGGCGCGTGGGTTGCAGTAACGGGACAAATAGATTTGACCGCTATCGTACTATATCTCACGATTGCCTTTTGGACGGCGGGATTTGATGTAATTTATGCTTGTCAGGATATAGATTTTGACCAAAACGAAGGAGTTTATTCTATTCCTGCCCGTTTTGGTGTAGCAGGTGCGTTGAACATCGCTCGGGCATTCCACGTCATTACGGCAATCGGATTTATTGTACTGTTCTTTATTGCAGATTTAAGCTGGTGGTATCTGGCGGGCATGATTATTTCGTACATTATTTTATTTTATGAACACTATATCGTATCTCCAAAAGATTTGAGTCGTTTGCAGACGGCATTCTTTACTATGAACGGTGTACTTAGCACTGTCGTGTTTGCTTTTACACTGATTGATTTGGTGGTGCGTTAATACTAATGAATAATCAGGTGAGCGGACATCAAGGCAAACGAATCGTTATTGGCATTACAGGCGCGAGCGGAAGCATTTATGGTGTGCGACTGGTAGAGACTCTGCTGGACTTGCAATACACAGTTCACCTGATCGTTTCCAATGCTGGCTGGCGGGTTTTGAAAGAGGAGTTGGGCTGGAATGTGACTGACCGGGAAGGGGCTTTGAATGAACAATTCGGAGGCCGTCCCGGTTCTCTTGTATACCATCCGTTCACAGATATTGGAGCTTCGATTGCGAGCGGCTCTTATTTGGTGGATGCGATGATTATTATGCCATGCTCGATGGGGACGTTGTCAGCAGTAGCACACGGTTCATCCGATAACCTCATGGCGAGGGCAGCGGACGTGATGATGAAGGAAGGTCGTCCGCTGATCCTTGTGCCTCGTGAAACGCCTCTACATGCCATTCATTTGGAAAACATGCTTAAGCTTGCGAGACTCGGCGTCAAAATGATTCCGGCTATGCCGGCTTTTTACTTTCATCCGAAGACGCTGGATGATATTGTGCTGTTCCTCGTAGGCAAAGTATTGGACAGCTTGCGTATAGAACATCAACTGTTTACGAGATGGGGGGATTCCGATGCCGACGCCGGACACCAAGACAATCACAATCGGAAAAATTAAATATACAAACGCTTGGCCTATTTTTCATTATTTTAATCCTTCTGAGCTTCTCCATTCGGCGGAGATGGTTTCTAAAGTTCCGGCTGAATTGAATCGAGGTATGCTGAATGGGAGTTTGGATATCAGTGCGATGTCCTCATTTGCGTATGCATCGGGTGCTGAGGAAATGCTATTGTTGCCGGATTTATCCGTCAGTGCAGATGGTCCTGTGCAATCCATTTTACTATTTTCACGCAAGCCGCTGGCCGAAATCAAAAACGGAACCATTGCACTAACGAATACGTCTGCTACATCCGTGAATTTGTTGAAAATTTTGATGCAAAAGGCATGGGAAGGTCAGCCTTCCTATTTTGACTGTGAACCGGATCTTGACTTGATGCTGGAACAGGCAGATGCAGGGCTACTGATTGGAGATCACGCGATTAAGGCATCTTGGCGAAGCGAAGGTCTGTATGTTACGGACCTCGGAGAAGAGTGGAAGCGCTGGACGGGCTATAGTATGACTTTTGCTGTATGGGCAGTACGACGTGCTGTTGCTGCTCAAAATCCCGCGGCGGTGGCTGAAATTGCAAGTGCGTTCCGCGCAAGCAAGCAGCGTAGTCTGTCGGACCTGACGCCTGTTATTTCTGAAGCATGCGAGGAAATTGGAGGTCTGAGAGATTATTGGGAGCGCTACTTTACTAATCTGTGTTATGATTTTGGAGAGAAGCAACAACAAGGTTTAGAGCTTTATTTTCAGTATGCGCATGAACTGGGGCTGCTTGACCGACGAGTAAAGCCGCTTCTCTGGAGTGACAATACGCTGACACGGGTGAAAGAATGAAACGATTGGATTTGTTCGGTTTATTAAAGAAGGATATGAACTTTATAGAAGAAGAGTTGTATCGCAGTATCGACAGTACGGAGCCGTTGATTAATGATACGTCGCTTCATCTGCTTAAAGCAGGGGGCAAGCGTTTGCGTCCCGTATTTGTATTGCTGGGAGGCAAGTTTGGAGAATATGATCTGGACAAGCTTAAGCGTATAGCGGTACCTCTGGAACTGATTCATTCTGCCTCTCTCGTTCACGACGATGTGATTGACGATGCGGAAATGAGACGTGGTCAACCCACCGTGAAATCCAAATGGGACAATCGGGTGGCTATGTACACCGGAGACTACATATATGCACGTGCGCTGTCTATTGCTGCTGGACTGCCGAATCCCGACATTCACCGGGTACTGTCTAAAGCGCTGGTGCAGATGTCGATTGGTGAAATGGAACAAATTCGTGATTTTTTTAATGTGGATCAGAGTGTGCGTAATTATTTACTTCGCATACGGCGCAAAACGGCATTGTTGATTGCGGTTAGTTGCCAGCTGGGAGCTATGGCTGCAGGGGCACGAGAAAGTGTCAATTCCCTGCTGTACAGCTACGGCTATAACGTAGGTATGGCTTTTCAAATTCAGGATGATCTGCTTGACCTGTGTGGCACGGAAAAAAAGATTGGCAAGCCGCCGGGCAGCGATATGAGACAGGGGAATATTACGCTTCCGGTGATTTATGCGCTTGAACAGCCTGAGTTGCGTGCCGATCTACTGGCTGAAATCCGCCGCATTCAGGATGGAGATGGGCAAGGAGACGCACGCAAAGCGGTGGATATGATCAAAAAAAGTGAAGGAATCGCTAAAGCTGAAATTCTCGCCGACCGATATATTAATAAAGCGCTAAACGCGCTGGACTTACTACCAGATGTCAAAACAAAAAAGACGCTACGCGATATTGCTCATTTTGTAACACGCCGCTCCTACTAAAGTTGTGTTTTGGGTTTGCTGTGACAAAATGCTTTAACCAGTTCCAAGCTTTCTGTTACAATACAGTTTAGTACTGTATAAATACATTAGATTGGATTGGGAGTGAGCCGATGGATCGTACTTTTTTGATGGTTAAACCGGATGGTGTACAACGTGGATTGATTGGACGTATCATCAGTCGACTGGAAGACAAGGGCTTCAAAATGACGGCTGGTAAGCTTGTGCAAGTAACTAGAGAACAAGCAGAACGGCATTATGCGGAGCATGTGGGCAAGCCTTTTTTTGAAGAGCTTGTAAGTTTTATCACATCAGGCCCTGTGTTTGCTATGGTATGGGAAGGGGATAACATTGTTACGCTTTCCCGCTTGTTGATTGGTAAAACACAAGTAACTGAAGCTCTTCCGGGCACAATTCGTGGAGACTTTGCAGCACATACACCGTTTAACCTCATTCATGGTTCAGATTCACCGGAGAGCGCAGAGCGCGAGATTGCAAATTTTTTCATGCCGGAAGAATCCGTTCGGTATGAAAAAAGTGTGGCGACCTGGATGTAAGTTAAATTACGTATGAAGAAGGATGGTAGCATGACGGATATGGAACTGGGTCAGACGGACCCCGATTACACAGCGTTTATCCGCAAAATCAAGGACAGCACAGGTATTGATCTTGCACAATACAAAGAAGCACAGATGAAAAGGCGGTTAACTACGCTTCGCAACAAAAACGGGTTTCCCAGTTTTGTTTCTTTTTATGATGCCATGATGAAGGAAAAACCTCTATTCTATGAATTTCTGGATCGGATGACGATCAATGTTTCGGAATTTTGGCGAAATCCCAATCGGTGGGAAGTACTACGGGATACAATCTTGCCACAACTGCTTGTGGGGAAGCAGAAGCTTAAGCTGTGGAGTGCGGCCTGCTCGACTGGTGAAGAGCCTTATAGCCTGGCTATGGTTCTCGACGGTAAAGGGATTTTAGGAAATTGTTCCATTACAGCTTCCGACATTGATGACGGTGCATTGGCAAAAGCCAAGGAAGGCAAATATTTGGAGCGTTCGCTCAAGGATGTACCTGAGCTGGTGGCTAGCAAATATTTTAAGCCGGATGGTGCGATGTATCGAATTGATGACCGTTTGAAACAAGCCGTGAAATTTCAAAAGCAAAACTTGCTGCTGGATCGGTTTGAGGATGGCTATGATCTCATTATCTGTCGAAATGTAATGATTTATTTTACAGAAGAGGCCAAACATACGTTGTACCAAAAGTTTGCAGCCAGTCTTCGTCCCGGCGGTGTGTTATTTGTCGGTAGTACAGAGCAAATCTTTTCTCCTAACCAATATGGTCTAGAATCGACGGAAACCTTTTTTTATCGCAAAAAAGCATAAGCCTGCATATATCATCCAAAGTTTTGTAGGAACTTATTTATATCCTTGAGTAATTGATGGTTGGCTTATCAGCAAAGCACGTCCTTTAGCCCCTTTGGCTAAGAGGCGTGTTTTTGTTTATCTGCATACACGTGGCTTTTCTTGTCAAAGAAAGGTGCGTATACTATAATGAAGCACAGTTAAAGATTTTAGCGATGCACAGTTTAACAGTTTAAAGGGGGAACGCGTCATGAGTTTACGTTATTTAACCGCGGGGGAAACGCATGGTCCCCAGCTAACTGCCATTGTAGAGGGTATGCCGAGCAATTTAAAATTGGATTTTGAGGAATTGAATTTTCAGCTGCATCGTCGTCAGAAAGGGTATGGACGGGGTCGGCGTATGCAGATTGAAAAAGATACGGCGAAGATTGCCGGAGGCGTACGTCACGGCTATACCACAGGTGCACCGATTGCGCTGGTTGTGGAAAATAACGATTGGAAGCACTGGCAGAACATTATGAATATTGAGCCTATTGAAGGCAGTGATGAAGAAAAGCGTCGGGTTCACCGGCCACGTCCGGGTCATGCGGATTTGAATGGCGGAATGAAATACAACTTGAAGGACCTTCGTAACGTGCTGGAACGCTCCAGTGCACGTGAAACAGCAATTCGTGTGGCATGCGGCGGTTTGGCCCGTCAATTGCTGGCTGAGTTCGGAATCAAGGTGGCAGGTCAGGTCATCCGTATTGGGGAAATCGAAGCTCCTTACCGTGATTTGCCGATTGATGAGCTGATTGCCGTGACAGAAGCCTCCTCGGTGAGAGTAACCGATCCAGAAACCGAAAAGAAAATGGAAGCATACATTGATCTGATCAAGCAAGAAGGTGATTCAGTCGGTGGGGTAGTGGAATGTATTGTAGAAGGTGTTCCGATTGGTCTGGGCAGTCATGTACAGTATGATCGGAAACTGGATGCACGTATCGCACAAGGCGTCATGTCGATTAATGCATTTAAAGGCGTGGAAATTGGCATCGGCTTTGAAGCAGGGGAATTGCGCGGTTCACAGGTGCATGACGAGATTCTATATGATGAGGAACGTGGATATCACCGTCGTACCAATCGTTTGGGTGGTTTTGAGGGTGGTATGACGAATGGAATGCCAGTTGTGGTTCGTGGCGTAATGAAGCCGATTCCTACACTCTACAAGCCGTTGCAAAGCGTCGACATTGATACAAAGGAAGCGTTCACCGCACAGGTTGAGCGTTCGGATGCATGTGCAGTGCCAGCGGCAAGCGTAGTCATGGAGCATGTCGTAGCTTGGGAGATTGCGAAAGCTTTGCTAGAAAAATTCGGTGGGGATTCGATTGAAGAGATTCGCGCGAATATTGCATCCTACGAAGAACAACTGGGGCGGTACTAAGATGAGTACGCTGACGGTACAGCTTGGCGAACGTTCTTATCCTATTCATATCGGGCGAGGGCTGCTACATCAAGCCGGAGAGTTGTTGAAGGAACGAGGAATTGCGCAAAAAAGCCCGTTGTTGATTGTTTCTGACGAAAATGTAGCGGGATTCTACTTGGCAACATTGGAGAGCAATCTTCAGGCATCTGGCTACAAGACAGTGTCCTTTGTCGTTAAGCCAGGTGAAACCTCCAAGTCGCTTGCTGTATTTGAGCAGGTCATAACAGCAGCCATTGAGGGCGGTTTGGATCGCAATTCAGCCGTTATTGCACTTGGTGGTGGTGTGGTGGGTGATTTGGCTGGATTTGTGGCAGCTTCTTATATGAGAGGTGTCAAGTTTGTACAGATCCCCACTACGATCCTTGCCCATGATAGTAGCGTGGGCGGTAAGGTCGGCATCAACCATCCTTTGGCGAAGAATATGATAGGAGCCTTCCATCAACCGGAACTTGTGTTATATGACGTAGATACGTTGTCTACCTTGCCTCCTCGTGAGGTATCTGCGGGGCTTGCTGAAATGATCAAGCATGGTTTGATCTGGGATGCTGATTTCGCCCAGTGGTGCCGTGACCATGCGACTGATTTGCTTGCGCTGGATGCGACAGCTCTGGAGTACGGTCTGGAAAAGGGATGTTCCGTAAAAGCTGAAGTGGTGTCGCGCGATGAACGAGAAAATAATTTACGCGCTATTCTAAACCTAGGTCATACGATTGGTCATGCCATTGAAGCCATTGCGGGATATGGTGAGTTTTTACACGGGGAAGCCATTTCTATTGGTATGGTCGGCTCCGCACTTCTGGGTGTGAAGCTGGGGGCAGATCCTTCTTTGGTAGATGAAACGAAGGATATGTTGTCTTCGCTACGGCTACCGACCTCCCTTCCGTCACATCTCGATACAGATCGGCTGCTGGACGCGATGATGCATGACAAAAAGTTCAAAGAAGGCAGCATTACTTTTGTCGTCCCACGTAGCATCGGGCACGTGGAGGTTGTGAAGGATATTTCCGTCTCTTACATCCGACGAGTTATTGAACAGTTAAAAGAGGGGGCGTAACGATGTACAATCGGGGAATTCGTGGCGCGACGACCGTAGTGAATAATGAAGAAAACGAAATTTTGGAAGCAACATGCCAACTACTGGAGGAAATTGTATCCTACAATGAAATTCAGCCGGAGGATATTAGTAACGTATGGATTACGGTGACTCATGATCTTGATACTGCCTTTCCAGCCAAGGCCATTCGTCAGCTAGATGGCTGGGATATGGTTCCGCTCATGTGTGCATTAGAAATTCCTGTGGCAGGCAGTTTACCCAAGTGCATCCGTTTGATGGTACAGGTGAACACCGATAAATCCCAGCGGGAAATTAAACATGTATATTTGAACGGAGCACAGGCGTTAAGACCGGATCTGGCTTCCCAAGGGAAATAAGTGCCCGTTTTTAAAGTTGATGGTTGCCAAAGTAACATCCCATGAGATATAGTGTGTGTAGCAGAGTTAAGTAGAGTAGAGTTAGCCAGAGACAGAGTTGAGATGAGAAGAGTGCAGCCTTAGCCAATTCCATATGAGATTACAGAGATCGGCGGTAGCGGGTAAGCTTTTGTCTATGAAGAGATATTCTTCTACAGAGAAGCTTATTTGAGGCAACCTGCGCGGTTAGACAAAAGGGATGAGTGTATACTTATCTATTTGCTGTAGTCATTTTACATATGGAGCATTCTTATAATTTCAATAACTGACAGCCTCTACCTTACCGGTAGAGGCTTTTTTATATTCTCTCCTTTGGTTCTGCGCCAATTTGGAAAGGAAGTGATCTCATGTTAACGCCGCATGTGGAGCAAGTGATAACGATGGCGAGTGAATTTAACCTGATTCCTGTGTACAAAAAAGTGCTGGCTGATATGGAGACGCCGATTCGGATTTTCCGTCGGTATGCCGAGCGGGACCGTGCCTTTCTGCTAGAGAGTGTAGAGGGAGGCGAACAGTGGGCGCGACATTCATTCATCGGTACAGACCCGTTCCTAATGGTCTCGGGTAAAAAAGGACGTTTGATATTGGAACAACACGGTAAACGGCAAATATTAAACGACAAGCCGATTGAAGCGCTCAAAGCATTGCTTCGTAAATACCGTAGTCCGAAACTGAAAGAAATGCCTCCATTTACAGGCGGGGCTATCGGATTTTTTGGATATGACTTGCTTCAATACTATGAAAAGCTGCCAGAGCATTCGGTAGATGATTTGAATATGGATGATATTCGTTTTATGTTCTGCGATCAAGTAATTGTCTTTGATCATGTGAAACAGCAAATTTTGCTGGTCGGCAATGTGCATGTAGGCGAAGGGTTCCGCGATGAGGACATTCGTGCTGCTTATGCTGATGTGGAACGCAGGTTGGAGGAAACGGCGCAGTATCTGCGCAAGCAGACCCCGCCCGAGCGATTAGGATCGGCTTCCATTCCTGATGATGTGGAACTAGGTGAGATCCAATCCAATATGACGAAGGAACAATTTATATCAAACGTGGAGCAGGCGAAGGAGTATATCCGCTCCGGTGACATTTTTCAGGTTGTACTATCCCAGCGTTTTCACATTGATACAGAGGCCTCTCCTTTACAGGTATACCGCGTGCTGCGCACGATGAACCCGTCGCCATATATGTATTATTTGAAAATGGATGACGAGATCATCGTAGGCACTTCGCCTGAGGCACTCGTTAAGGTGGAAAACGGCCGGGTAGAAACCCGTCCTATTGCAGGAACGAGACCGCGTGGCGTAACGGAGACAGAAGATGCGGCACTTGCTGAAGAACTGCTAAACGATGAAAAAGAGCGTGCAGAACATCTGATGCTGGTCGATTTGGGAAGAAATGATTTGGGCCGTGTATCACAGTTTGGCACAGTCAAATGCGATACGTTTATGGAGATTGAACGCTATTCCCATGTCATGCACATTGTTTCCAATGTGTCGGGTGAGCTACGTGAGGACAAAGATTTCTTCGATGCCTTCCTGTCTTGTCTGCCAGCTGGCACTGTATCGGGGGCTCCGAAGCTACGGGCCATGGAGATTATTGCTGAGTTGGAGCGGGAAGCACGTGGACCCTATGCAGGGGCGATTGGATATTTGGGCTTCTCGGGCAATATGGACGCTTGCATTACGATTCGCACGATTGTGTTTAAAAAGAACCGGGCCTATGTCCAGGCAGGCGCTGGAATTGTGTGGGACTCGGTTCCGGAAAGCGAGTATCAGGAGACGGTAAACAAAGCAAAGGCATTGCTGAAGGCAATCCGCACGGCAGAAGTGATGTTCCCGGCAACGACACAGCCCTATAACAGCGTCATCAACCAGGATTATTTGTACACTCCGTAACACACAAAAATCTGATTTTGAGGAGGAGACGACAATGGAACGACATGACATGATGCAAGTGGGGTTAAGCAGGATCATTGAGGGACAGCATCTTTCGCGTACGGAGGCCCGTAGCGTAATGGAACAGATTATGAGTGGAAGTGCTACACAGGCGCAAATTGGCGGGCTGCTGACGGCTCTTCGCCTCAAAGGGGAAACGGTAGATGAAATCACTGGTTTTGCCGAGGCTATGCGTAGCTACGCTAGTCCAGTGCAAGCTGAAGAAGGCAGTGGTCGTCTGCTGGACACATGTGGCACTGGAGGTTCGGGTATTCACAAGTTTAATATTTCTACGATATCCGCGATCATCGCAGCTTCGGTGTCTGTACGGGTAGCAAAGCATGGGAATCGTTCTGCAAGTGGCCGTGCCGGGAGCGCTGATGTCCTGGAGGCATTGGGAGTCAACATTCATTTGACGAGTGATCAGGCTAGGTCATGTCTGGACCGAATCGGCATCTGCTTTTTATTCGCACAGCTGTATCATCCGTCTATGAAGCATGCCGCCGCGCCGCGCCGCGAGCTGGGTGTGCGGACGGTATTCAATATGCTTGGTCCTTTGACGAATCCGGCTGGTGCGGATCGGCAGCTGTTGGGCATTTATGACGCCAACAAAACGGAAGTCATTGCCGAGGTATTGAACCAGCTCGGCTCCAAACGGGCCATGGTTGTCAGTAGTCTGGATGGACTAGATGAAATTAGTATTTCAGCTGCGACACGAGTATCCGAGCTGAAGGACGGCAAGGTTCACACGTTCGAGCTTCATCCGTCGGATCTGGGCTTGCAGACGCATTCTCTCGATCAGGTGCTGGGCGGCGACGCACAGGTTAACGCAGATATCATACGACGAATTTTGAACGGAGAGCATGGATCTTATCGGGATGTTGTGTTAGCGAATGCAGGAGCGTGCATTTATGTATCAGGCGCAGTAGCCACCTTGACGGACGGAGTAGCACGAGCGGCAGAAGCCATTGACTCGGGATTGGCACTTTCCAAGCTGGATCAATTAATACAGGCAACGGGGGAATATCAATATGTATCTTGATAAAATTGTGGTGACGAAGCGACAAGAAGTGGAGCAGCTTAAGAAGCATTTTCAAATAAGTGAAGCTGAACGATTAATTGCTGATTTATCTGCGACGAGAGGATTTGAAAATGCGATCGCGAGCGGACGCAACCGTCCGCTCGGACTGATTGCTGAGGTGAAGAAGGCTTCCCCATCCAAAGGGTTAATTCGACCGGATTTCCACCCTGTGGACATTGCACGTGCATATGAGGGAGCAGGAGCGGATTGCATTTCTGTACTGACAGATGTGACGTATTTTCAGGGGAGCCCTGAATATTTACAGCAAATTCGCGATCAGGTGAAGATTCCGCTGCTGCGAAAGGATTTTATCATTGATGAACGGCAAATATATGAAGCTCGTCTGCTGGGAGCGGATGCGGTGCTGTTGATTGCCGCTATCCTTGAACCGCGTGTATTAGGGTCCTTTTTACAGATCGCCAACGACCTCGGGCTGGACACATTGGTAGAGGTGCATGACAGTGAGGAGCTTAAAGCGGTGCTGGAGCTGGGGACAGCAACCTTAATTGGTGTAAATAACCGAAATCTGCGGACATTCGAGACTCGTCTCCAGACGACAGAGGAGCTGATCTCACTAATTCCTAAAGGGGTTACGTTCATCAGTGAGAGCGGAATTGCGGGACCGGAAGATGTAAAGTATCTGCATTCGGTAGGTGCACACGGTATCCTGGTCGGGGAGCATCTGATGCGCAAGGAAGATGTAGGACAGGCTGTAGCCGAATTGATGGACGGGATTAAAGCATGAACAAAACGGGCATAAAAATTTGTGGACTTCAAAGCGTTGAAGTGCTAAAATCTATGGTAAACTTACCGGTCGATTATATAGGTTTTGTGTTTGCCGACAGCAAGCGCCGGATTGACGGCGTACAGGCTGGAGAGCTGCTTCGCGTATTGGATGAATGGACCTCAGGCAGCAGACCGCGCAGCGTGGGTGTATTTGTGAACCCTGGTGATGCACTGTTAAATGAAGTGATGGAGAAAGCACCCTTGGATGTCATACAGCTGCATGGACAGGAGAGTCCGCAGCGCTGTCGGGAGATCAGGGAGCATTTTGGTATACAGGTATTCAAGGCATGGTCTGTGGACAGTCAAGGACAGATAGAACGCTCGGCGGACGAATTGGATGCCTATGTCGGGACAATTGACGCTTTACTGCTGGATACATACGATCCCCTGTATGGTGGCGGCTCCGGAAAAACGTTTGCGTGGGATCGAATTCCTGCCTATCAGGCTTGGACTCATCAACATGGAATTCCTTTGTTTGTAGCCGGCGGGCTGACTGCCGATAATGCGGAAAAGCTAGTTCATGAGTATCATCCCGATGGGCTGGATGTATCCAGCGGTGTAGAGACGAACGGAGTCAAGGACATTGCAAAAATCACAGCATTCGTAGAAAGGGTGAAGCAGGCATGACACAATTACCTGATAACAACGGACGTTTTGGAACATTTGGAGGACGTTTTGTACCGGAAACGTTGATGAACGCACTGATTGAATTGGAGGAATCCTACCGTAAGTACGCGGATGATCCCGAGTTTAAAGCAGAGTTGAACGGGCTCCTAAAGGACTATTCTGGTCGGGAAACGCCGCTTTATCATGCGGAGCGTCTGAGCCAGCATTTGGACGGGGCTAAAATTTACTTGAAGCGCGAAGATTTAAATCATACCGGTGCCCACAAAATCAATAATGCATTAGCTCAGGGTTTGTTGGCGAAGCGTATGGGTAAACAGAAGGTCATTGCTGAGACAGGCGCAGGACAGCATGGTGTCGCGACAGCGACTGTGGCTGCGTTGCTCGGATTGGAATGCAAGGTGTTTATGGGCGAAGAGGATACAGTGCGTCAGCAGCTAAACGTCTTTCGGATGCAGCTTTTGGGTGCAGAGGTCATTCCGGTGACATCGGGTACACGTACACTTAAGGATGCCGGGAATGAAGCTTTGCGTTACTGGGTCAGCCATGTCCATGATACGTTCTATATTTTGGGTTCAGCTGTCGGCCCACATCCGTATCCGATGATGGTGCGGGACTTCCAACGTGTGATTGGTGATGAAACACGTCGCCAGATCCTAGAGAAGGAAGGCAGACTTCCGGATGTCATCGTGGCAGCGATCGGTGGCGGAAGCAATGCCATCGGCATGTTTTATCCTTTTATTGAGGATCAGGGCGTCGCTTTGATTGGCGTGGAGGCCGCTGGAAAAGGTGTCGAAACGGAATTCCATGCAGCTACGATGACCAAGGGAACACAAGGGGTCTTCCAAGGCTCTATGAGTTATCTGCTTCAGGACGAGTACGGACAAGTGCAGCCTGCGCATTCCATCTCGGCTGGACTGGATTATCCAGGTGTTGGACCGGAGCATTCATACCTGAAAGATATTGAGCGGGCCAAGTATGTTCCGATTACAGATCAGGAAGCGTTGGATGCGCTTCAGCTTCTCTGCCGTACCGAAGGAATACTTCCTGCACTAGAGTCGGCACATGCAGTTGCACAGGTCGTCAAGCTGGCACCTACGTTGACGGCAGATGATATTATCGTTATTTGTTTGTCTGGACGCGGGGATAAAGATGTGGACTCCATTATCAAGTATTTGGGAGGAAATCCGTCATGAATTTAATTGATCAGGCGTTTGGTCGCCTTAAAAATGAAGGCAAAACGGCATTAATTCCTTTTCTGACGGTAGGCGACCCGGATGTGGATACTACAATAGAGATCATTCGGCAGTTAGAGTCGGCCGGAGCTGACATATTGGAACTGGGTGTACCCTATTCCGACCCGCTGGCTGACGGTCCTGTAATTCAGCGCGCGTCTGAGCGTGCACTGAAACGGCAAATTTCCATCCGCACGTGCATGGAGACAGCTTCTCTGGCTAGGGCGGCAGGTTCAAGCCTGCCTTTTATTCTGTTCACGTATTATAACCCTGTATTACAGATGGGTATGGATGCTTTCTTCGCAGGCTTGCAGGAGCACGGTATCAGCGGTCTGATTATTCCGGACCTTCCGCTTGAGGAAGCGGAGGAGCTGGGAGGACGGGCAGCAGAGCTGGGTGTGCATCTGATTCCTCTGGTGGCTCCAACTTCTGAACAGCGGATCGAGCGAATTGTCCGTCAGGCCCGAGGATTTGTATACTGTGTATCCTCGCTGGGTGTAACCGGGGAAAGAGCTTCCTTTTTTGAAGGTATAGAGGGCTTTATCGCGCAGGTCAAACGGCATACGGATATTCCGGTAGCGGTCGGCTTCGGGATCTCTACTCAAGAGCAGGTAGCCCGGTTTTCAAACATTTGCGATGGAGTTGTGGTCGGCAGTGCTATTGTACGTCAGGTGGAGGAGGCCATTCCATTGCTGAATGATTCTGCGCGCAGGCAAGAAGGTCTTTTGCAAATTCATAATTTTGTGGCACAATTAAAGCAGTAATGGCTGTCAAAATAGAAAGTAATAAATATGTTCTGATTGGATAGAGGAGGTAGGGGCATGCAACCTAAACCGCATATTGTACATTTGCCAGTATATCAGCCCGGTAAACCGATTGAAGACGTAAAACGTGAGCTGGGACTCGATGAAGTCATCAAGCTCGCCTCGAACGAGAATCCGTATGGTAGCTCTCCTAAAGTATTGCAGGCCATTCAGCAGGAGTTTGCTAACATTAGTGTGTATCCTGACGGAAGTGCGGTAGCTTTGACACAGGCACTAGCTAAACGGACGGGTTTAAAAGAGGAACAGTTTATCTATGGCTGCGGATCTGACGAAATTATTGCGTTGATTACGCGTGCTTTCCTCCTTCCCGGGGAAGAAAGCATTATGGCCGATCAGACATTTTCCGTATACAAAAGTAACGTGGAAATTGAGGGAGCGGTTGCAGTTGAGGTGCCTTTGCGTGACGGTGTACATGATCTGGATGCTATGCTGTCCCACATCAATGACCGTACAAAAATTATTTGGATCTGTAATCCAAATAACCCGACGGGCACGATTGTACCCGAAGCAGAGCTGATTGCTTTTTTGGACCAAGTACCAAAGCATATCATGGTTGTACTGGATGAAGCCTACGCCGAGTTTGTGACGGATCGCTCGTATCCCGACGGCATTGGTTTGTTGCCAGCGTATGAAAACCTGGTTGTATTACGCACCTTCTCCAAAATCTATGGGCTTGCTTCGCTGCGCATTGGTTATGGTATGGGAGCTGAGTCAATCATTCGCTTGATAAATCAGGTTCGTGAACCGTTTAATACATCACGGGTAGCACAGGCTGCGGCCATTGCTGCCTTGGAAGATCAGGAATTTGTTCAAGAATGCCGGGATCGTAATGCAGAGGGCAGAGCTTATTTGCAAAATGAGCTGAAGCGTCTGGGACTGGAGTCTTTCCCGGCACATGGTAATTTTATTATGCTGGATGTACGTCGTCCATCCGGTGAAGTATTCCAGGAGTTGCTTCGTAAAGGTGTGATTATTCGCGCAGGTCATCACAAATATCCGACATATATTAGGGTGTCGGTTGGATCACAGCCGCAAAATGAGTTGTTTATTCGTGCGCTGGAACAGGTCCTGGGGGCGGAAGCGGCGAAAGTACGCCTATAATTTCCGCAGATGGGATTTGATAATTGATGAAGATTGCCATTTTCGGCGTGGGACTGATTGGTGGGTCCCTCGCACTTTGTTTTAAAGGGAAGCCGGATATTACTGTTGTCGGCCATGCTCATCTCCCTGAACTGATGGAACCGATGTTAAGCCGTGGTGTCGTGGACACCGCGACTCTCTCGGTTGAAGAAGCGGCAGCGGATGCCGATTTTATTTTTTTATGCGTACCTGTGGGCTTACTGGAGCATTATCTCGAACTGTTAAGCAGGCTACCGCTTAAAGCGGGTTGTATTATCACTGATGTAGGCAGCACGAAATCGGCAATTGCCAAAAAAGCAACAGAAATTTCTTTGCGCAACGCTTACTTTATCGGTGGTCATCCGATGGCCGGTTCAGAGCGTTCCGGTGTAAAGGCTGCTTCCGCGTTGCTGTTTGAAAACGCATATTATGTGCTTTCCCCGGCAGAGGGTGTGCCTGAAGAAGCATACAGTTCACTGGAACGTTTATTAAAATATACTAGTGCTCATGTTGTGCGTGTCCAACCTGATATGCACGATGACATTGTCGGTGCGATTAGTCATCTTCCGCACATTATTGCAGCGGCGCTGGTGAATCAGGTGCGAAAGCACAATGATGAAAACCCGTTGTACCGTACATTGGCTGCCGGTGGGTTCCGTGATATTACACGGATAGCCTCTAGTGATCCCGTTGTGTGGCGGGACATCTTATTGAGCAATCGTGAAGTTTTACTAGGTCTGTTGGAAGAATGGAACGGACAGATTGAGCGTTTTACCCATTTACTGAGAATACAAGACGGTGAGGGAATCGCTGACGAGTTTTTGACAGCTGGGCACTTCCGCAGTGAACTGCCAGAGCGTCGCAAAGGAGTCATCGTCTCCACGTTTGATCTGTATATTGATGTACCGGATACCCCAGGGATTATCGGGCGAATTGCTATGGAACTCGGTAATCACAGCATTAATCTGAGCAATATGCAAATCATTGAAAGCCGGGAGGATGTCCCAGGCATCATGCGACTTTCCTTCCGTCAAGAGCAGGATTGGGAGCGTGCCAAGATTCTGCTGGATTCGATGGGGTATAAAGTGGTGGTATAGGAAGGAAAGTGAGATGTTCGTTAAGGAGGCCGCTTCTCCAGATTCAAATGAACCTCTGCGCTACTGACCGCATTAAAAGCAACACACACTTTCTGGGAGTGAAGTAGTAGAAAAGATTTAGAGCGGACGAAGGTTTCTTCGTCCGCTTTTTTTAAAGCTCCTGTTTTTGAACAAAAAAAAGACCACCCGGGTAAAGCCCCGGGTGGTAGCTACTTTTAGTGAAGTAGCTGAGTAGGATAGGAGTGGAGAGAAACCATACTGTACTTTTATTATATGTATACGTTTTCATTTTGTCAATATTTTTTTAAAGCGTTTTCTTTTTGTGTATTTATCCTTATTGGTGCATTTGAATAGAACACTTTCAATCGGTTAGTCATTTAATCTTGAAAAAATTTAAAATCCATTGAAAAGCTGTATAAATGAATTAGTTGCCAGCGTTAGGGAGGCATTGATGGAAATCGTGGGGATTTTGGACTTTTTTACTGGCGGTCATTTTGTGGTACAATGGGTAAGTCCATTTTGGATGTTGAATATTGTTGGGGATAGCACCGTTAATGTTGGCACTACATAGGGTAAGAAAATAACAAATGTTCCATGATGCTGTTTCATCCATTTGCGCAGAGGGCGCAACTTTTTTTGACCTGTTCGGTATATATAGACAGAATCGAACGGGAAAACAGCACATGTATGGGCGAGGAGGGTCTCACTCGGATGATGACAGATTCCCAGATGATTCAGGAAATCAAACAAGGTAATGTTGAGGTTTATTCAGAATTAATGAGGCGGCACCAACGTAAAATTTTAGCTTTTGTTTATCATATGCTGAAAAGTTCGAACCTGGAAATGATTGCTGAGGACTTATGCTCAGAGACGTTTTATAAAGCGTATCGGAGCCTGCACTCTTTTCGCGAGGTAGACGCATCGTTCTCCACTTGGTTATATACAATTGCACGCAATACGGTGCTAAGTGAGCTTCGCAAGCACCGTAGCGGTCAGGTTCCATTGGAGGAGAGCGGTTATGTACCGGTAGCTCCATCGGATGTAATTCCGGAGCAGGCCGTCCTTCGCGGTGAGAAGGTAGAGATGGTTCGTGAAGCGATCAATAGATTGCCTGAGAAGCAGCGATCTGCGCTGATTTTGCGTGAATATGAGCAATTAGATTATCAGGAGATTGCGACTATTTTAGGACAGACGGTCAGTGCGGTGAAGTCATTGCTTTTCCGGGCAAGAACCAGTGTGAAGACGCAGTTGGAGCCTTATTTTTTTGAGCCTCTCTATGAGGAAAACGAAGGGATGAGCAGCCAATGAAATCCAGGGACACTGAGGATTTGTTCGCTACAGGCAAAAATGTATCGAAACAAGACTCGGAGCGCAGACGGGCCAAAAGCTCGTCTGCTGGGTGGGAGCATGGTTCGGAAGAAAAAGAGTGGGATTTGTCAAAAGAAAATCGATCCGCCATTCGTGATATTTCCTTTGAAATAACAGATGATAAGCTAGAGGCAATGAATCGCAGGGTCATGGATCGAATTTATGAAGAATCACCGTGGCTTGTTCCGGGCGAGCATCGACGTGCGCGTGTGAACCCAGCAGCCCGTAAGTATATGTCTGTATGGATCGCCGGCTTCTTGGCCGTATTTTTATGTAGCTTTTTGTTTTTGAACTGGAATGGAAGCTCCTCTCAGGAAAATCCCCCTCAAGCAGCTCCTGTCATGGACACTGGTATTTTACCGACAGGCCTGTTGGAAACTACAAGTACATCTCCACAATATCAATACCACATTAAAGATGTGAATAGTGGCATTATGGACCCGCTGGTTGCTAGCATTGTTCCTACTTATCCGCAATACTGGATGCTGTTGTCTGTATTGGCACTTGCGCTTGCTTTATTTTCTCTGGGCTGGATCCATCGGGCGAGAAGGGTCAGAAGTTAGCAGGACAGCTGGGCTCCAATATGAATCATAACAATGACTGAATAACAAAACAGCGGAGGAAACGACACGATGCTTATTGGCTTGATCAGACATGGATTGACGGATTGGAATGCGGTAGGGAAAATCCAGGGCCACAGTGATATTCCGTTGAATGAGGAAGGGCGCCGACAGGCACGCTTGCTGGCAGCACGATTAAAGGAAGAGCCTTATCATTGGGACGGGCTTATTACAAGTAGTCTCTCCAGAGCGAAAGAGACCGGGGAGATTATTGCTTCTGCTCTGCATCTCCCGTTGTTAGAGCCAGATGATCGACTAAGAGAACGTGCTTATGGTCAGGTTGAGGGCATGACACAGGCCGAGCGTGAAGAAAAGTGGGGAGTCGACTGGCATCTGCTGGATCTCGGGCAGGAAAGCGATGCGGATCTTCAGCTTCGTGGGCTAGCTTTTATGGAGGCCATTTGGACGGAAAATCGGGACAAGAATCTGCTGGTCGTTTCCCACGGCGGTTTTTTGGCTAATTTGTATAAGGCTCTGTATCAGGAAAAATTCACGGAACGAATCGGCAATTTGTCACTTAGTGTACTCCAGCGTGAGGATATGGATTGGGCACCACTTTTGTATAATTGCACGAAGCATTTGCAAGAGAAAAGTGACTGTAACTCAAAAAGTTAGTAAAAGACCAAGGCTTCTACTTATCGTAGGAGTCGTGGTCTTTTTTGTTTTTTAATTATACCTTTGCAAAAAAAGAGGTTTAGAGTATGAACAATCCGTCAAAGCTGTGGGTACAACAGGTAAGAATCAATTCCGGATGACAGTCCAGTGACGAGGCGATGGAACAATGAATCTGGCGGATATGCTGACATTTGCGGATATTGTGCATTTGAACAGAATCGCGGTGTATTACGATTGTGACTGTAAACCTAATTCCAAACATGAGTTGATCCAGGGGATTTTGACGAAGCTCGGCAGCAGTAGTTTTTTTGAGACGCAGGTCAAGGAGCTGAGGTTGTCAGAGGTAAGGTTTTTGAACGCGCTGCTGTTCGATGACCGACCGTATTTCAGCATGGAGGAATTGATTGCAATAGCCAAACAGTCTGTTGAAGAGGACGAGAATCCTGGTGAGCGGCCAAGGGATATTGTGACCCGTCTGCGTTCTAGTGGCTGGTTGTTCAACGGTTCGACGCACAATACGAGGTATTTGTTCCAAATTCCGTTGGATATGAAGGAGCGCTTTCGACGTGTTATGGTACATGACTTCCAAAGCGGAATGACCCGGGTAAGCGAACCGTCGTCGTACCGGGATGAAGGACATCTGCTGGCAGAGGATTTACGGCTTTTCCTTCAATACATGGGGCAGCATGAGGTTCCGCTAAATCCCGAGGGAGCTTGGTATCGTCGCAATCAGCAGCAGCTGATGGAGCATTTGCACATTGCGGAGCCGCTTTTGGGTAAGGGAGGATGGCGTTTCGGGTATGGCTCCTCTTTTAAGTTTTATCCAGACCGAATGGCACTACTGTATGATTATGCCCGTCACTCCAAGTACATTGAGGAGAAAGGGGACCAAGTTGTGCTGACGGCAAAGGGAGAAGCGCATCAGGAGCATACAATTGAGCAAGAAATGATACAGCTATTCAGGTTTTGGTTAAGATTGTATAAAGGAGCCGTTCCTAATTTGCTCTCTCTAGTCTACTGGATTGGAGAATGTGCCAGGCCTTGGACGTCCTCAGAGTCGCTTTTTGTACATATCGGCCCACTGATTCGACCGTTTTACTATGATACGCCCCGTTCGGTCTTTGATCAGAGGATTATACGAATGATGCTTCACTTGGGTATGCTTCGTCAGGGTGAACATTCGACGGGACCATCTGTACAGATGACGGCCTGGGGGCTGAAGTTGGCGGGAGAGTGCCGCATTGGGCGGAACGACTCGGGTATACGGCTCCATTGACAAGCAGCACACATGTTGATAGAATTTCACCCAAAATGAGAGGGTGAAATTGATGCTGATTCACTATAACGGAAACATGCCACAGCTCCATTCATCTGTCTATGTGGCAGAAGGAGCAAAAATTGTCGGAAAAGTAACGATCGGTCAAGATTCCTCTGTATGGTTTAATGCCGTACTGCGCGGAGATATGGCGCCTATCATCATCGGTGAACGCTGCAATATTCAGGACGGTGTCGTGGGACATGTGAACACGGATCAGCCCCTGTTGCTGGCGGATGACATTTCGGTAGGTCATGCTGCAATAATCCACGGTTGTACGGTAGGCAAAGGCACTTTAATCGGTATGGGGGCCATTGTACTCAACGGAGCGGAGCTTGGTGAATATGCTTTAATAGGAGCAGGGTCGGTCGTTACGGAAAATACCAAAATACCACCCTATACTCTTTCTCTCGGTACACCTGCCAAAGTGGTGCGCGAATTGACAGATGCAGATTTGCAGCGGATGTCACGAACGGCACTCAGCTATGTGGCGAAAGGAAAAGAATATAGGATCTCTTAAACTCATGTTGGAGGTGCATCCTATGGATAAAATGAAGGTTACTTATGAAGTAATGTTGGGCCTGTCTGCTGAAATGGTTTTGGACGAGGCATTACGTAAACACCGGAGTGAAAAACTCTACAAGGATATTGATGAGGCGCTAGCCTCCGGAGATGAAGTAGCTTTTCGTCATCTTACGGATGAGCTGAAAGCAATGAGTTAGAACAATTTTAGGAACATCAAGTTGGATTTTAGACAAATCGAGTTCGAGATTATAATCATCAAACCTGACTGTAGCGGCGGTCAGGTTTTTTTGATACGCTTGGATATGATATAGTCTTTGTAGGATGGAGCCTGTACAAGGCAACTGTCGTATGAACGGAGGATGAAGGACGTGTCGTTATCTTATTTGTGGAGCCGGTCGTTCTTGACGAGCCGGCCTTTTTTGTGGCTACTGTTCTGGTGTAATTTGCTGGGAACAGTGTATGGGTACATATGGTATGGGGGGCAGTTGGAATATACTCTAAATTATCACCCGTTGTGGCAGATTGTATTTGTGCCTGATAGTCCGACGGCGAGTCTGTTTTTTACGATCTCTATAGCATTTTTGCTCTATCCTCCGCGTCTTAAGAGCTTGAAGGTCATTCGGCAGATCATGGAGGCGTTGGCTGTTGTCACGAGTGTAAAATATGGCATCTGGGCTTCAGCTATTATTTTTTGGGGAGTCGCGCAGGGGGGACATATGATATGGCAGGATTGGATGCTGGTGGCATCTCACACGGCAATGGCGGTCGAAGCGTTACTGTTCGTGCGTTTTTTCACCTGCAAATGGACTGCTTTATGCCTAGCTGCACTCTGGACATTGTTAAATGATACGATGGATTATACATTTGGCATATATCCGTATCTTCCGAAGACGCTAACGGATGATGTACCGCAAGTGCGTGCTTTTACCTATATGCTGACCCTTGTCAGTATCATAGCGGCATGGCTTGCCATGTTTGCGCGCAATCGAATGGGAGTAGAAGTGGAGAAATAGAGATGAACATTGTTATAAACCAAAAAGAATATATATTTAAAAAAGGAATCCGTGATGATCATAAAATAAGAAAGAGCTTTAATCAATTAGCCAAACAAAGCTTTGGTTTTGATTTTGAAGCATGGTATCAATTGGGCTTTTGGAATGATAAATATATCCCTTACGTACTTTTAGATGGGGAGGTTGTTGTGGCTAATGTATCTATAAGTCTGATGGATTTTTGTTTGTCGGGTGAAATGAGAAAGTATATCCAAATCGGAACTGTAATGACGGATACCAACTATAGAAATCAAGGGTTGAGCCGGTTTTTAATAGAACGTGTATTAGAAGATTGGCAGGGCAAATGTGATGCTATATATTTGTTCGCAAATGATAGTGTGAAGAATTTTTACCCTAAATTCGGGTTTGTTTTGGCACAAGAATATCAATTAAATCGGAAAGTAACCGCAAACAATGTAGACATTAAAGTTGAGAAATTGAACATGGAAGAGCAGTCGGATTTAAATTTACTGAAAAATAAAAGTGCTAGATTAAATCCGTATTCACTTTTTGCTGCGAAAAGTAGTGAATGGCTGGTCTTATTCTATGCCATCTCGTTTTTTAAAGATAAAATTTGGTATATACCTCAATACGATACGATTGTGGTTGCTGATTTTGAAGGGGATACGATGAATTGTTACGATATTTATGGAACGGGCGAAATTCCTATGGATATCATACTGTCAGCGGTAACGAAACAAGAAACGAAAAAGGTTGTTTTTGGCTTTACACCAAGAGAACAGGAAGGCTGCAATATTTCTCTGTTAAAACAGGAAGATACGACGCTATTTTATAAAACTAAAGATCAAAACACATGTAAAGAAAACCAACGAATGTTTCCTATTTTGTCCCGGGCATAATCCGGCTTCAAACGATTCGTCCTAAAGCAAGTTCTAGTCCCGGTAACCTTGCCATACAGTAAGGTGAGGAGGGATGTCCCATGTTTAGGGGTCAGGCGTTTCAAATTTTGATACGTATTGTTTCGAGTGTTGTTTTATCTATGGTCCTGCTGCTGTCTGTCTGCGTCCCTCCAGGTGTGGCAGAAGCGCGTGATCAGTCAAAACCCATAGGAAATACAAAAGAAATTGAGGAACTAGATCATGCAGCTGCGATACTGTACCGGGATGTCATGGACGGGAACATTGAAAAAGCGCGCGCGGATGTAGCCGAGGTGAGTCGATGGTTTGGCACCGGACAGGTGCAGGCAGCGTTATCTGTAGAGGCCATTCATGCTTTGTCCGGCAGCATCCTTGAGGTGCAGCAAGCTACACAGTCCGTCCAAGCATCACCGGATGAGTGGGTGAAGGCTGCGGCCAATTTACGACTTGCGACAGATGCGCTTGCACATCCGCGTCAGCCTTTATGGCAGCAGTATTATAAGATTTTAAAAGAAGATGTTAGTGGCTTGAACAGCCAGTTTGCTAAAGGTAACATGAAGGGTTTCAAAGCTGAAGCCGCAGTGCTGGAGGACCACTATGAGACGATCCGTACAGCAGCATTGATTCATGGCAGAACAAGTGAAGTTGTCCGGGCTGATTCATGGATTTCCTATGTCAAAGGTTTGGGGGATCAGCAAAATGCAGATGCCTCAGCGATTAGAGGGGCGTTGGATCAGGGAAATCCGACGTTTAATGCCTTGTTTGGACGTGAAAAAGACGCCACTGCCCTGGCGCCATTTATCCCGCGTGAAAGTGAGCGCCGAGCAGAATTGGCAATCGGCATGATTGTTCTGCTGGCGCTGGTCTATGCAGGTTATCGTAAATATCGAGCTGGTTTCTATGGATAACGATGCAAAATTCGAACATTCGCGTCGTTGGCTGCTGAGCCATCCATATAGGTTAGCCCATCGCCCGGATTTCCGGGCTATTCCTCTTTGAACCCCTCTCCATGTACATCATGCACATCCTGTATGATAATAAACGCCTGTGGATCAACCGATTTAACAATTTGGTGCAAACGTCGTATTTCCTGACGAGGCACGACACAATAGGCAACATGCTTGGCCTGCTTTGAAAATGCACCTACAGCCGGAATAATAGTAACTCCGCGATCCATGTCCCTAATAATAATATCCGCAATGTCCATCGTGTGGTCGCTGATAATCATAAAGGCTCTGGCGGAATAGGCCCCTTCTTGTATAAAATCAATAATCTTGGACGCGATGAACACGGCGACTAATGTATATAGAATTTTTTCTTTTGGTATGTAAAGTAGTGAAGCACCGATAATGACAATATCAATTACCAGCAGAATCCTTCCCATACTCCAGCCAAACTTCCGGTTTAGAATACGAGCGATAATATCCGAGCCGCCCGTAGTGCCGCCAAAGCGGAACACAATACCTAATCCAGCCCCAAGCGTAACTCCCGCATATAATGAAGAAAGTATAAAATCGTGTTCAGTCTGAAACGTTCCCATCCATCCGAAATGAATCATTTTTTCAAATAACCACAGGAAAAAAGTGAGCGACCCGATACCTACCCCTGTATATAGAATTTGCTTGCCCCCAAGCATTTTCCATCCAATTAAAAATAAAGGAATGTTCAAAAGTAATGTGGAGAGAGAGGGTGAAATTGAAAAAGCATAATTGAGCAACAGGGTGATCCCTGTAATACCTCCTTCCATCAGTTTACTGGGTATAATAAAATAAAGCAGACCGAATGCATAAATGGCGGTCCCGAGCACAATGGATAAAATCATTTTAAGCTGTTCCATGGACTTGGATATCTTCATATAATCCCTCGCAGTAGCAGTTTAAGGAAGAACGACTTCATGCTGATTTTGCTAAATCGCAGCTCCTTATATGTAGTATACCTTTTTACGGTAGCTTTAAAAGACTGATGACTGTAAGTTGGGATCATAAGTACACAATTAAAAAAAATTTGTTTTAAAATGTGCTTTACGATAACATATGAATAAACCTGCACATGGGGGGATTGCGTGTTTCATGGAAAAATCATTAAATGAAATTCAACGTGAGGTAGACCAGTATATATCTCAATTTAAGGAAGGGTATTTTAGCCCTTTGGCGATGTTGGCCCGGATGTCTGAGGAAGTCGGGGAACTGGCAAGGGAAGTCAATCACTCCTTTGGCGAGAAACCGAAAAAAACGGATGAGGCGGACAATTCCATTGAGCTAGAGCTGGGGGACATTTTGTTCATCACAGTTTGCTTTGCGAACTCACTAGGTATAAATTTGACCGAGGCTCATGATAAGGTCATGCAAAAATTTAACACGCGTGACGCGAATCGCTGGACCAAAAAGGACACCGATTAGGCGTTTTGTACATATGCTGTACCAAACCGGTTACCCGGAGGTGCAGTGTCATGAAGGCGGAGGAATACGTTCAGAAAGCTTATCAGTGCATTTTGCAGAACGATTTTGAGCAGGCCGTGGAATGGTTTGAAAAAGCAATTTCAGCCCAGCCTGATCATGCGGAGCATTATTTCCGGTGCTCGGTTACCTATGCTCGCAGTGGTCGTTTGGAGCAGGCTCTCGCATATGCAGAGCATGCGGTTCGTCTCGCTCCACAGCAGGATGAATATGTTCTCCATTTGCATGCGCAGGAAGCCAGGCAGCATACGGAGAAGGCCAGAAAAATGCTGGATGTTGACAGAGCTACGCCACAGGTGCGTCAGGATGCGATTTTACTACTGGAACGAGCAATAGCCCTCGATCCGTTATGTGGGGATGCTTTTTTGCTGCTCGCATTGATTTATGACGAATTGAATGAGTATAAGCTGGCTGTGCAGGCTGCTCGTGAGGCGGCTGCACTGTTTCCTCACAATGTGCAGCTTGCCAACCTCATGAAGAAGTTATGCCAGCAGATGAATGAACAGATCTAACACAAATGGATGCATAAGGAGTTGTAGGGATATGTCAGAACCAATAAAAGTGGCTGTTGTAGGAGCAGCAGGGCGTATGGGCCGTGAAGTTATCAAATTGGTTCTTCAGGATGAGGAACTACAGCTTGTGGCCGCAGTGAACAGAACACATGCCGGCAGTGATGCCGGCCTTCTCGTCGGACTACCGGAAGCGGGTATCGCTATTGTGGAGGATGTGGAGCAGGCTTTACTGGAGAGTCGTGCGGATGTCATGGTCGATTTTACGGGGCCGCGTTTTGCGTACGCACATACAGCGCTTGCTATCAAGCATGGAGTTCGTCCGGTTATCGGAACGACAGGGTTTACCCCCGAACAGATTGATGAACTGGACAAGCAGTGTCGTGAGCAGCAAATTGGTGGTCTGATCGCGCCAAACTTTTCGATTGGGGTCATTTTGATGATGCGTTTTGCGGCTCAGGCAGCGAAATACTTCCCACATCTGGAAATCATCGAATATCATGGTGACCAAAAATTGGACGCGCCATCGGGCACAGCCATTAAGACCGCAGAGCTGATCGCTGAACAGCGTGAAGAGCTACGACAGGGTAACCCGGAAGAGGAAGAAACGTTAGAAGGATCACGGGGGGGTTACTATCAAGGGTTCCGTGTCCACAGTGTCCGTCTTCCCGGTGTGTTCGCACAACAAGAAGTTATATTCGGAGGGTTTGGACAATCTCTGAAAATTCGTCAGGATTCTTATGAACGGGCGGGATATATGCCGGGTGTTAAAATCGGTATTCAGAAGGTCATGGAGCAGCCAGGGCTTGTATATGGATTTGAGCATTATATCGATTAAGAACACGCGAATGATTTGACGAATGAAATTATAGAATGAGGCAGGAGGAACTTTGAATGTTAAAGATTGCATTTATAGCGCATGACCGAAAAAAGGATGAAATGGTAAATTTCATAACGGCCTATGAGCATGTTTTTACAGATCACCAGTTATTTTCAACAGGTACAACAGGTCTGCGCATTATGGAGCAAACCAAGCTTCAAATTCACCGTTTCATGTCCGGGCCGCTTGGAGGAGATCAGCAAATCGGGGCTATGGTTGCGCAAAATGACATGGACTTGATTATTTTCTTGCGTGATCCGCTCATGGCACAACCGCATGAGCCGGACATTAGCGCCTTGTTACGTTTGTGTGACGTGCAGGGGATCCCTTTGGCAACCAACGTTGCAACTGCTGAAATACTGGTCAAAGCGCTAGACCGTGGCGATTTTGCTTGGCGTGAGCTGGTACATAAATATAAACCGGGCATTGAACAGCAGGGTGATGTAAAATGACGCTGGACATCCTGATTTTCGGAGCCCATGCCGACGATGCAGAAATAGGAATGGGAGGCACGATTGCCAAGCATACAGCCGCTGGTTTAAAGGTGGGCGTGTGCGATTTGACGCGGGCTGAGATGTCATCCAATGGTGATGTGGATATTCGTAAGTCAGAAGCTGAACACGCTTCGAAAGTGCTCGGGCTTGCTGTGCGGACAAATTTGGGTCTGCCTGATCGTGGATTAAATGTGACTCCTGAACACGTAGCTGCAGTTACAGCAGAAATTCGACGCCATTCACCGAAAGTTGTATTCGCTCCTTATTGGGAGGATCGGCATCCAGACCATGTCATGTGCAGCAAGTTGGTGGAGGAAGCGGTATTTAACGCCAAGTTGCGACGTTTTATGCCAGAAAATCCTGCGGTACAGGTAGAGCAATTATATTTTTATTTTATTAATGATATTGGCAGAACGGATTTGATTGTGGATATCACCGAGCATTATGAAGTCAAGGAACAGTCGTTGTTAAGTTATGCTTCGCAATTTCAGGCAGCGCCTGGAAAGGATACAGTATCCACACCATTAAATCAGGGATATGTGGAACGCGTAAAAGCTCGTGACTCGTTGTTGGGTCAGCGCAAACTGATTTCGTATGCAGAAGGCTTTGCGTCCAAAACGCCATATCTGGTTAAGCTATTCACATAAGAATTATATACTTGAGCATTTTGCAGAATGTTAAAATAAATCGGCAGAAAAAAGTTATCACTGATGGGCGGAAGGAGGAAGCTTAGCTTGAATGACAAACTGAAAATTGGAATTACCTGTTATCCGTCGCTGGGTGGTTCAGGCGTAGTGGCTACTGAACTGGGCAAGTTGCTGGCAGAAAAAGGGCACGAGGTTCATTTTATTGCCAATAGCATTCCGTTCAGATTAGGCGGGGCGTTTCAGAAAAATATTTTTTATCATGAGGTTGAAGTTAACGATTATTACGTGTTTAGATATCCGCCATATGATTTGTCACTGGCGACCAAAATGGCCCAAGTCGCACAAATGAAGAATTTGGACGTACTCCATGTTCATTATGCGGTACCACATGCAGTATGCGCTTACTTGGCGAAGGAAATGGTGGGTGATCATCTGAAGGTGGTAACCACCTTGCACGGTACGGACATTACAGTGTTGGCACAGGATGAGTCGTTGAAGGACCTGATTCGGCTGGCTATTAACAAAAGTGACGCAGTGACAGCGGTTTCCAAGGATTTGATTCGGGAGACGATAGATGCGTTGGAAATTACACGGCCTATTGATTTAACCTACAATTTTGTAGATAAACGGGTATATTATCCACGAGATGCCGCTGCGCTTAGAAGTGATTTTGCCCAACCGCATGAAAAAATAATGATGCATATTTCCAATTTCCGTCCTGTCAAAAGGGTGGGAGATGTGTTGGATATATTTGAAAGAGTGCAACGTAAAGTACCTGCGAAGCTTCTGTTGGTGGGGGAAGGACCAGATCTTCCAAAAATCCGTTGCAAAATCGAGACTTTAGGTCTGCAAGATAAGGTCTTCTTTTTAGGTAAGCAGGATCAGATCGCAGAAGTGATTTCTATGGCGGATGTACTGCTGCTTCCCTCGGAAAAAGAAAGTTTTGGTCTGGTTGCGCTGGAAGCAATGGCCTGTGGAGTGCCGACAATCGGTTCTCAGGCAGGGGGAGTCCCTGAACTCGTTGTGCATGGAAGTACGGGGTATCTTGCTGAAATCGGTAATACGGAGGCAATGGCTGATTATGCAGTAGAGCTGTTGTCCGATGAAGCGATGGCGGAACGTTTCCGTGAAGCGTGTCTGACCCGCGCCCGTACCGTTTTTTGTGATAAGCTGATTACCCGTCAATATGAAGAAATATATTACCGTGTGTTGGGACGCGAGGTGCCGGATCTTAAACCGATCAGCGTTTAAGGGGGCGGACTCGCGTCCGTTTTTTATATTGAATACTTGCAAAGGGGGAAACCCTATGAATACAAACACTTGGCAATATGCTGACCAAAAGATGGCACTTCATGGCAGAGAGGTCATACATACACTAACAGCAGCAGGCCACGAAGCTTACTGGGTCGGTGGCTGTGTGCGGGATGAGCTATTAGGTAGAGCCATTCATGATATGGATTTGACTACTTCGGCTGAGCCTGAACAGGTCATAGCGCTGTTCCCTCACGTCATTCCGACAGGAATTCAGCATGGGACGGTTACGGTCATGCAGGGTGGCCATGCGTTCGAGGTGACCACTTTTCGTACGGAAAGCGGTTATGCCGATCACCGTCGTCCAACGGAAGTTGCCTTCGTGAAGGATATCCGTGAGGATCTGATGCGACGGGATTTTACTATGAATGCGATTGCGATGGCAGAACACGGAGAGCGGGTGGACCCGTTTGGGGGAGAAGCCGATTTACGAGCCGCTCTCGTTCGTTGTGTAGGCCGAGCCGAGGAACGCTTTGAGGAGGACGGGTTGCGGATGCTGCGTTGCATCCGTTTTGCCTCTGTATTTCGGTTCCGCGTTGCATTCAACACCTGGAAAGGTATGATTCGGCGCAGAGAGGGACTTCGTTACATAGCCATGGAACGTGTGCGGGTCGAGCTGGAAAAGATGCTGGCGGGCCCTGACCCTTTACGTGGGTTGGAGATGCTGGGGCGTAGCGGATTGCTCGGCTGTACGAAGGTTCCGGTTCCCTGGGAGCAATGTGAAGCACGAGCGCTCAAGGGGATCGTTCAACTGCAAGAAGAACTGCGGTGGGGCCTGCTCTTAATGTCTTGTAGACTTACCTCAGAGGCAGCGGACGAGCTACTAAGAGCTTGGACCTTCTCCAACGCGGTACGACTTCGGCTGGTTCATTTGCTGGAATGGGAGACCGAATTAATCTACAGTACTGGTGTCATAGCTGGCGACTCCGTTCCGGAGGAGTCTGACATTATCAACGATGAGGCACTGCGTCGTAGCTGGATTCGACTGCTAATTAGACTGGGAAAGGATACAGCTTCAGACTGGCTTGATCTTTACAAGACACTGCCTGCTTCATTCCGCGGATTACCGCCATGGGTAGAAAAGCATGTGTCGAAAACAGCCGAACTGGCAAGCTTGTGGACAAAGCAGGCTGTAGTTGTTCGTATCAAAGATTTAAATATTACAGGAAATGAACTGGTTCAGGCGATGAATCGACCAGGCGGACCTTGGCTGGGTCAGATGATGGAACAGCTTTTACAAGCTGTTGCCTGTGGAGATATTCCGAATGAAACAGAAACATTGCTTCAGGAAGCGAAACGGGTGATGAGTAGTGAATAATCATGAAAGATTGTTAGGCATACTGGAAGAAGGTACATCCGATTACGTATCAGGGGAGGAAATCAGCCGACGGCTCTCGGTTAGCCGAACAGCAGTATGGAAGCAGATCAACAAACTGCGTGAGTTGGGCTACAATATTGATGCCTCCTCGCGTCGGGGCTATCGGTTGATATCTCGACCGGATCGGCTAGAAGTCTCCAAATTGGCCGATATATTAAATACCCAATCGTTTGGCCAGCGTATCGTTGTACTGGATTCCACGGTATCCACTCAGCAGGATGCCATGCGTTTGGCAGAAGAGGGCGCGCCAGAGGGGACAGTAGTGCTTGCAGAGGAACAAACGGCAGGTCGGGGACGTCTGGGGCGGAAGTGGTATTCACCTCGTGGCAAAGGAGTCTGGATGAGCATTGTGTTGCGCCCTACCCAGCCCTTGGCTTTTACCCCCCAGCTAACGCTACTTACAGGTGTAGCAGTGTGTAGGGCCATTCGTCGGCTGACGGGTGTGGAGGCTGGTATCAAATGGCCAAACGATCTGCTGATTCATGGTCGCAAAGTATCCGGTATTCTGTTGGAATCTGCAACAGAGGATCAACGGGTTCGCTATTGTATTGCAGGGATCGGCATTGACGTAAATTTGAATAAAGAAGATTACCCGGAAGAGTTATCACAGGTGGGAACGTCATTGAAAATAGAAGCGGGGCGTGAAATTGACCGTACTGTGCTGATTGCCTCAGTGCTGGAAGAGATGGAACAGCTAAGTAAGTTGTATGCCGAGCAGGGGTTCCAGCCTATAGCCATGCTGTGGGAGGCTTTGTCCGTGACTATGAACCGTAGTGTACGGGCACATACCGGACAAGGGATAACTGTAGAAGGTACAGCTGTTGGCTTGGACCCTTCCGGGGCACTCGTGATAGAAACGGATCAGGGAGAGCGAATTCAGGTCATTTCAGGGGATATACAATTATAGAAGCGACCTTAGCTATGAAAACGACCAAAATCGTTCTATTCCCTGTGCAAAACTTCACGTGAAAAAGCTGATGTTTTTTGTTATACTGTGCAGGAGGCGGTATCGGACGGTCCGAGCTGCACTCCAGGGGCACATGCTCCACTTTAGCAAGTTTGTAAGACCATCATAACTTCATTTGAAGGTTACGTTGGATTCTGCTCTGAGCCGAACAGGACCGAGACAGAAGGGACGATCTCAAAATGAGTGTCTTTTTTGGCTGTTCGGACCTTTTGATGACGCAGATGTACAGGCGTTCATAAAAGGTTATTTTTTGTGCCAAAAAAAGATGGAAGGGAGCCATTCGCAATGGCAGGAAAACAAGCACTGAATATTGTAAAAATGAAAAAAATGAAGCAAGAGGGCATTCCGCTCAGTATGCTGACCGCCTATGATTATCCATCCGCTAAAATAGCCGAGGAGGCGGGAATTGACATGATTCTCGTAGGTGACTCGCTGGGTAACGTAGTTCTTGGTTACGATTCAACCATCCCTGTAACCTTGGATGATATCGTGTACCATTCCCGGGCAGTCGCAAGAGGCGCGGAACATACATTTATCGTAGCGGACATGCCTTTTATGACATATCACAGCAGCGTATCAGAAAGTCTTCAGGGCATCCGCCGTCTGATGCAAGAAGGACATGTGCATGCTGTTAAATTGGAGGGCGGAGCTGAAATTGCCGATGTCGTAAAAGCCACTGTTCAGGCAGGTGTGCCTGTATTGGGACATATCGGGCTTACTCCGCAATCGGTTAATCAAATTGGCGGCTATCGCATTCAAGGCAAGGACGAAGCGGACGCACGCCGGTTGATGGCGGACGCCAAGGCGCTGGAGCAGGCGGGTGCTTTTGGCATTGTACTGGAACTGGTAACTGAGGAAGTGGCAACAGCGATTTCTAAAGAGCTTTCCATTCCAACCATTGGAATTGGTGCTGGACGTGGATGTGACGGTCAGGTACTCGTTTATCACGATCTGATTCAGTACGCATCGCCTTATTTCAGCAAACGCTTTGTTAAAACCTATGCCGATGTAGGTGGCTTGATCCGCAGCAGCATTGAGCAATATGTGAGTGATGTGAAAGGGCGGGCATTTCCGGCCGCAGAGCATGTGTTCAGCGCGGATGACCGCGTTGTGGAATCCCTATATGGTAAGGCAAAAGGACAGACACAGGAACAAGCAAAGGAAAAGGTGGAATCACGATCATGATCATTGTAAGAGAAGTGGCTCAGCTGCGCAAGATTATTGCTGAACGTCGGCAGCTTGGGACAAGCGGAACAAAAAAGGTACACGGTTCTACCTCTTTACAGCAACATAAAGTCGGCTTTGTACCAACAATGGGATACCTGCATGAAGGGCATGCGAGTTTGATGCACAAGGCGCGTGAAATGGCAGATACGGTGGTGCTTAGCATTTTCGTAAATCCGATTCAATTTGGACCGAATGAAGATCTGGAAAGCTACCCCCGCGATGAAGCTCGTGATTTAGAGGTAGCACGGCGCGAGGGCGTGGATATTGTATTTTTGCCAACTGTAGCAGAAATGTATCCACAACCAACCCAAACCAAAATTCGTGTATCCGCTTTGACAGATCGTCTGTGCGGTGCCTCCCGTCCCGGCCATTTTGATGGTGTGACTACGGTGGTAGCCAAGCTTTTTAACATGATAGGTCCTGATTTGGCCTTTTTTGGAATGAAGGACGCACAGCAGGTTGCAGTGCTCCAGCAGATGGTGACTGATCTCAATATGAACGTGACTATCGTACCTTGTCCCATCGTCAGAGAGGCGGATGGTTTGGCCCTCAGCTCCCGTAATGTGTATTTAAGTGCAGAACAGCGCGAGCAGGCGTTGGTGCTGTCCCAGTCACTGCGTAAGGTGCAAGAAGTGAGCGAAGATATTGTAACAAACACAATTACGATTCGTCAGCTACATCAAATGGTGGAGTCCACGATTACTTCCTCTCCTTTAGCAGACATTGATTACATTGAAATATTAACTTTTCCCGGCCTGGAGCCCCTTCTTCCCGAGCAGCGGCTATGTGATGTTCAGGAAGACGTCATCGTAGCGCTGGCTGTGAAATTTGGCAATACCCGACTGATTGACAATATAAGAATACAGAAGGCGGAGGTGCTTTCCCATGTTTAGAACCATGATGAAATCCAAAATTCACCGCGCTACCGTTACGGAAGCTAACCTGAACTATGTGGGGAGTATCACTATAGATGAAGATCTCATGGAGACATCGGATCTGTTGGAGAATGAAAAGGTTCAAATTGTAAACAATAACAATGGAGCTCGACTGGAAACCTATGTTATCCCCGGACCGCGTGGGAGCGGAGTGATCTGTCTCAACGGTGCGGCAGCCCGTTTGGTGCAGCCTGGTGATACAGTCATTATTATTTCCTATGCTTCCATGTCGAATGAAGAGGCCAAAACATACAAACCAACAGTGGTATTTGTTGATGAACATAATAAACCAGCCCAAACGATGAACAAAGAAGTACACGCGACGATCATGTAATGAATGGGAGTGCGGATGAAACCCGTCTTTTAAGCGAAAAATGTGAGTGTATTAATCCATCTTTCATAAGGGCGGGATGCACATGTTCCAGCATGTATTCGCAGAAATGAACAGCATGTTAGATGATATCGTGAAGCATTACCCATCAGCCCAGGGCTCCCGCAGGCAGGAGCTGCTACAGCACTGGAGTCTGCTGCGGAGAATGAGTGACGGAATTATGGATGAGTGGCTGGCCTTTGAGGAAAAAATGGTTTGCTTGCGTGCGGCCGGGTTTTCCGCAGAGACCGATATGTCTGACACTGAGCTGCCTGAAAAAGAGCTGCCAGCTTTTAATCGGGGGCAAGGGTATTATCGATTACTTATGTACCCTGAGGCGATCCAACAATTTGAGCAGGTACTACAGCATTTTCCGAACAGCTGGCAGAGTCGCATGTATATGGGAATGGCCTATTTTCAACTAGATGATCCAGCAGAGGCTGTATGCCATTTTCAGAAGGTGCTGGACCTGACTGAGCAGGCAGGACTAAAGGCGGTCATCTATAATGCGCTAGGCTGTCTGTTGGCAAAGCAGGCTGACGTAGAGGAGGCGCAAAAATGTTTTGCTCTCGCACATCAGTTCGATCCTGCGTTACCCGAGCCGCTGCACAATATGGAAGCCTGTTTGTCCGGTACCGAAAAGCTTCGATACGACAGCTCCATGATGACCTGGATGTAGTTGTCAGACACCGAGTAAGACGATGCATGCCCACCTCTCAGGCGGCGTATGCATCGTCTTTTTTGGCTGTCTTAATTTCCAAACAGGCGATCTTCTGCTATGCTAATATACAGAGTTATTATTTTTGTAAGTGTCATAAGAAAGGATTAAGCCCGAATGAAATTTGCGGTATTGGATTTTGAAACGACAGGCACCCAGTCCGCGGATGACATCATTCAAGTCGGACTTGCAATTATAGATCATGATAACAGCATTTCCCGTGTTTACGGCTCTTATGTGAACCCTGGCAGATCTATTCCACCTTTTATCACTGGATTGACCGGAATTACAGACGATGACGTCAAGGATGCTCCTGCACTTGAAGAAATGATGATGGAGCTCGTGCCTATGCTGGACGATGTTGTGCTGGTCGGTCATAATGTGGCGTTTGATTTTAATTTTTTGCAAAACGCTCTGGATCGGTGCGGCTACTTGCCGTTTAGCGGAAGAATCTTGGATACAATGGATTTTCTGAAAATTATGTTTCCATCGCTATCTTCGTATCAGTTAGGTTTTGTGTCTTCTGAGTTCGGGCTGGCGCATGATCGCCCTCACCAAGCAGACAGCGACGCGTTGGCTACGGCTGAGGTGTTTTTAAAGTGTCTGGGTGAGCTTCAAGCATTACCTCTGATAACGATACAGCGGCTTAGCGATTTGTTTGCAGAGGAAGACAGTGACCTTGGATGGTTTCTTGATGGGGTGCGTGAAGAGAAAGAGCTTGATCCTATTCAGGATTTGGAGGGACATCAGTTTTTTCGTCAGCTTGCGCTAAAAGTGGAAGATTGGACGGAGCTAGCTGCACCGCGTAGAGAAGATGACCCGAATCCACTTTCAGGTGTTTCCTTTGAGGAGTACATGGATGATGTGCGGGACAATTTGCGTTCATCCTTGAGCCAATATGAGGAGCGCGAGGCGCAGATACAGATGATTGAGGGTGTAAATCAGGCACTGAGTGAAGACAAGCATCTGCTGATCGAAGCAGGTACAGGAACAGGAAAGTCCCTCGGTTATTTGCTCCCATCGCTGTATCACAGTGTAAAAAAAGGACAGCGCGTTATGGTAAGTACACATACGATCAACCTGCAGGAGCAATTACGCGAGCGCGACATTCCTATGCTGACCAAGGTGATTTCGTTTCCGTTCCGGGCTGCTATTTTCAAGGGTCGGGGACATTATTTGTGTCTGCGTAAGTTTGAACATAAAATAAACAGAAGAGACTTCGCGACACCGAAGGAAGATTTAATTACAGCGGCTCAAATGATCGTCTGGTTGACGCTAACAGAAACCGGTGATGATGAAGAACTGAATTTGAGCAACCGTGGAGGGGATTTCTGGGAAACGGTGGCGAGTGATTCAGAGTCCTGTCTTGGTCGTTCTTGCCCATGGTTCCGCAAATGCTATTATCATCGTGCACGCCATGAAGCAGGAATAGCGGATGTCGTTATTACGAATCACTCTAAGTTGTTCACAGACGTCAAAGCCAGTCACCAGTTGTTGCCGAGCTATGAACATCTGGTGATTGATGAAGCCCATCACCTGGAGGAAGTAGCTGGTAAGCACCTAGGTATGCATATGAAATATTTCACACTCGTGCATACACTGACGCGACTGTTCAAAGACAGCAAGAATGGACAACTGCCTTCACTTCGTCAACAGTTGGCAAAATCGGGGCACGAGAAGTCGGCGGATTGGGCCTCAACCATCGACCAGATGTATCCGCTCGTGTTAGAGGTTAAGGAAACTTGGGACCTGCTAAGCGACAAGCTGTTTGGCATGTTGCCAGAGCGAAGCGATGCGACACCGGGTGAAACAGGACAGTTTTCTTCCCGTCTCAAACCTTCAGCCAAGCCTGCAAAGTGGGATCAGGCGGGGGCTTTGGAAAATCAGCTATATGTAACGATGAGTGAAATTTTGCGCAAGGGCGACAAGCTGATGCTGGACGTCAAGGAAGAACATGACGATTATGCGGCGGATAGCCTTATTACAGATATCACGGGTCTGCTCAAGGATTTGGCGGGGATCCGAGAAAATTTGCGCTTTTTTATCCGACTCGATGATGAAACAACCGTATACTGGCTCGAAGCGAGTGGGCAATTCCGTAGTAAATCATTGCAATTTTATGCGGTGCCCGTCGATGTGAGCCGCCAGTTGAAAGAAATGTTTTTTGACAAAAAAAGAAGCATTATTCTGACGTCTGCTACCTTATCGGTAGATAAGTCGTTTCAGTACATGATCGATCAGCTCGGCTTACAGGAGGCTGCAGATCAAGAGCGGCTGATGACTTCGCAGCTCCCGTCACCCTTTAATTACAGGGATCAGGTGTTGCTGGTCATTCCACGGGATTTCCCAAGCGTGAAGGGCAGTGTAGGAGATGCACACTTTGTAGATATGCTCGTTAGTTCTCTAGGAGCGACTGCTCAGGCGACGCGGGGGAGAATGCTCGTTCTGTTTACTTCCTATCGGATGCTCCGGCAAGTGTATGAGCCGCTCAAAGAGGCCTTAGCATCCAGCGAAATTACTGTGCTGGGACAAGGTGTGGACAGTGGCAGTCGCAGCAAGCTAACCCGCCGTTTTCAGGAAGCCAAAGCTTCTGTATTGCTGGGAACCAGCAGCTTCTGGGAGGGCGTCGATATTCCGGGGAAGGCTCTGACTTGTTTGGCCATTGTTCGCTTGCCGTTTCAACCGCCGAACCACCCGTTGCTGGAGGCAAAAAGCGAGCTGCTTCAGCAGCAGAAGAAGAATCCATTTATGAAGCTGTCTGTACCACAAGCGGTCATACGCTTCAAACAGGGATTTGGTCGGTTGGTACGTACAGCGAGCGACCATGGGGTCGTTATCGTTTACGATACGCGTGTGATCGAATCCTATTACGGAAAGCACTTTTTGTACTCGTTACCGGGACCAAAAATGGAGCATATGCCATCGGAGCAAATGGTGCCCCGCATCGCCGAATGGCTCCAATCCGCCCCGGAGACAGAGGCATAACGGACGGACACTAAGTATGTTCGTTACAATTAGGGGGAGCAAGTATGAAATCAGATAAAATTTCAGAGGCTGTCGTACGGAGGTTACCCGTATATTTACGTTATCTGAATGCACTTCACAAACGGGAGGTGGCTACGGTCTCTTCTCAAGAGTTGGGACAGAGGCTAGATTTGAACCCGGCCCAAATCCGTAAAGATCTCGCCTATTTTGGAGATTTTGGTCGGAAGGGTATCGGTTATGATGTTTCTTATCTAATCGAGAAAATACGCCATATCCTGAAAATCGACCAGCAAATTAATGTCGTATTGGTCGGTGCGGGTAATCTGGGGCAAGCCCTTTCGAATTATAACGCTTATTTAAAAGACAATATGAAGATTGTAGCAGTATTTGATGCGTTTCCGGATAAGGTAGGGACCAAGATCAATACATTGGTCGTTCAACCGATGGATGAACTGGAAGCGACTGTGAAAGAAAAAAACATTCGAATCGGGATTATTACTGTACCTGATTTTGAAGCACAGCACGTGGCTGACAGGCTTATTGAGAGCGGAATTGGAGCGATCCTGAACTTTGCACCGACTACTCTCAAGGCACCGGCCAACATTCGGATTCATGCCACAGACTTTACAACTGATTTGCTTAGCCTCGCTTATTATTTGGAGGACGGAAAGGAAGAAACACAATATGACAGTGAATAAATGGATGATTAAAAACGGCTCTTTTGCCGTAAATGGATCAGAAGCTGGGGTAGTCCATGGTTTTATGATTGTGGAGGATAGCCGTATTACTTATATTGGCGAAACTTTGCCTGCGGGTGAGGAAGAGACGGAAGCGATCGATGGTAAGGGGCTATTGTTTTTACCTGGTCTGATTAATACTCATGGTCATGCGGCGATGTCTCTGCTGCGTGGGCATGGAGATGACTTGGCACTTCAAGTATGGCTTCAGGAGAAAATGTGGCCTATGGAAGCCAAGTTTACATCTACGGACGTATACTGGGGTACGTCCTTGTCTGTGCTGGAAATGCTGAAAGGTGGAACAACGACCTTCCTGGATATGTACGATCATATGGATCAGGTGGCTCGTGTAGCTGAAGAGTCAGGTATTCGTGCAAGTCTGATGCGTGGAGCAATTGGACTATGCTCGGAAGAAGAACAGCGAATCAAGCTGGCTGAGGCCGTGACTTTTGCGCGTAACTGGCATGGTAAAGCAGACGGGCGTATTACAACGATGATGTCTCCGCACGCGCCATACACATGTCCACCTGCGTTTATTGAAAAATTCGTACAAGCTGCGCATGATCTGGACTTGCCACTGCATACGCACATGTCTGAGACGATCGCCGAAGTGGAGCAAAACGTACGCGACTACGGTTTGCGTCCAGTTGCACACTTGGATAAGCTTGGCTTTTTCTCCCGTCCTTCGCTTGTTGCCCATGGCGTTCATTTGAACGACGAAGAAATAGCTTTACTGGCTGAACGTGGTGTAGCGGTTTCGCATAATCCTGGTAGCAACTTGAAGCTGGCAAGTGGTGTGGCCAGAGTGCCTGAATTGCTGCGTGCAGGGGTTACTGTTTCTCTCGGAACGGATGGTCCTGCCAGCAATAATAACCTGGATATGTTCGAGGAAATGCGTCTGGCGGCACTTATTCACAAGGGTGTATCCGGTGACCCTACGGCAGTTCCTGCAAGTGAAGCGCTGCGTCTGGCAACAGAATATGGTGCAAAGTCGATTGGTTTAAAAGAAGTAGGAGCGTTGGCAGCGGGCAACAAGGCTGACTTTATCGCGTTGGATCTGAATCAGGCACATTTCTTGCCGCGTACAGATCTTATTTCCCATGCGGTATACTCTGCAAGCGCCAAAGACGTGGCTCACGTATGGGTAGACGGTCGTCAGGTTGTGAAAAACGGCGAATGCCTGACTATGGACGAGGAACGTATCAAACATGAGGCACAAGCCGCCTTTGAAGGGCTGCTGTCGCGCTAATTCAGGTGTCACATCCCCTTAGAGAGGAAGCACGGGTTTGAAAAATAAGAAAAAGTGGATAGCGGTCGCCATTTTGGCCGTGATACTGATCCTGATCAGCATTTTCTGGTATTATTCCTATGTTACTCAAGACCAGGTGGCTGAGGAAAATGCCGCTATCATTAAGGCCAAGCAATCAGGTGGTCTGGTTAGCACGACTCAAACATGGAAGTCTGTGTGGGATCAGGTATATTGGGTGGTTCAAGGGAAAAATGCACAGAATGAAAATATAATGGTGTGGGTTCCTTTTCAAAAAGTGGAGGGACAACCTAACGTACCTGCGGCAGATAATAGCGGTGTTCATACCGAGTTGCTGAAGAACGGAGTCGATGAGCAAAAAATGACGGCAATAATTCAGCAGCAGCTTCCAGGTGCAAAAATTGTAAGGCTTCAGCCGAGTGTGTTCAATGGCGAATATGTGTGGCAGTTGTTTTACGATGATGGAAGTCATCATTACTACACCTTTTATCGTTTCTCAGATGGGGTAGCGACGGGTGTGAAATATACTTTGCCCAATAACTGAGCCTGGTGTGAGGATTGGCAAATGTGGAATGAATGACTAGTAAATGATTAAAAGCTCAAGAAAAAGACGTAAATACGACAAAATTCGTATTTACGTCTTTTAGTCTTGCTATGCCGTAAAGCTGGGCTGAAAGCCAGTGAAGCATCTTTACCTATCCATCTTCTCTCCTAGGTCAAATTCATCTTTATGGCGGGCAATAGCGAGTGGAGGATTTGAATCTGGAGAAGCGGAGCGTTCGCCTTTGCCGCCGGATTTTCCCCATAAGAATCTAATCGAAAAAATCCGGTGGCAACAGCGATCGTAAGATCAAATCCTACACGCAGCGTCTCGCCTCCACCATAACCAAAGATTTTGCCTCATCACAACTCCTCCACACATTGCCTTCGATATTAGATATACGTTATGATATACTATATTTTATAAGTGATAGACAAAAATGATAGAAAAAAGAATTGCTGATCACTATAAGATCATGCAATTTGGTTGTTTGTTGACATTCGTCCCGTTTCTTCTGGGTTTTACATTTTGAGAGGAGGATGTTGTTTGAAATTGCGTGCAGTTCCTATCGTTGTGGCGGCAGTTTTGGCAGCTTTGCTGCTATTTGGGGGATGGTTCATTTACCGTCAGGTTACAATGCAAAGTCCTCTGGAAAAACTGGTATCTCAATATCCAGGCGTGACAAGCGCTCAAATAGATATTAAACAGGATCAGGTTGTATTGAAACTAGATCTCAAACCGCAGGCGGATGTGGCCAAATTGGTTGATGTGGTTAAGCAAAAAGGACAATCCATCATTGGCAGCCGCACCATTAAGTTGGATATCGCAGATCGTTCCAATTCAGCACTGAATCAATGGTGGTCTGAGGCTATGTTTCCTGTGGCCGAAGCGATGGAAAATAAAAAGTATACTCAAATTTCATCTACAGTTGAGCAGATGAAAAAGAAAAAGACGGGTATCAAAGCTGATACCGACATGGATTCGAACAATGTCTATATCCGACTCAGCGAAGGTAAAGCGACCAAGTTTATCGTTTTGCCACGTCAATCTCAGCAAATGGGGGTATGGCCTAATGCCTAGATGGATCAAGGAAATATTAATCGGCATTGTGCCGGTAACCATTATATTTCTCGTTTTTATTGGGGTAAATATTATCCCTCTTCTGGTTGCTGGCGTGATGCTCAGCGGCTTGTTAATGCTTATGCATGCGCGTGGCGGTTTGGCCGTAGGTGCTGGGCAAGAGCGTAAACGTAAAAAAAATGGTCCGGACAAGCTGACTTTTGAGGAAATCGGTGGGCAAGAAAGCGCCAAGCAGGAACTGCGCGAGGCCCTGGATTTTTTGAATCGACATGATGAAATTTCCAAGTTTGGTATCCGTCCATTAAAAGGCGTTTTGCTCACAGGTCCTCCGGGAACAGGGAAAACGCTGATGGCGAAGGCAGCGGCACACTACACTAATTCTGTATTTGTTGCAGCCTCAGGTAGTGAATTTGTTGAAATGTACGTTGGTGTTGGAGCAGGTCGTGTCCGTGAGTTGTTTCGGGAGGCGCGTACTCGTGCAGCCAAGGAAAAGAAGGAAAATGCAATTATTTTTATTGACGAAATCGATGTAATTGGTGGTAAACGTGAGGGTGGACAGCAACGAGAATATGATCAGACTTTGAATCAGTTACTGACAGAAATGGATGGTATTTATTCGGCAGATACACCGCGGATTTTGATCATTGCGGCAACAAACCGTAAAGAAATGCTGGACAGCGCCTTAACGCGTCCAGGGCGTTTTGACCGTCATATTCAAGTGGATCTGCCTGACAAGAAGGGCCGTCTTCATATTCTAAAAATTCATGCCAAAAACAAACCGATTCAGGAAGATGCGAATCTGGACAAAATTGCTGAGGAATCTTACGGGTTTTCCGGCGCACAGCTGGAGAGCGTGATGAATGAAGCGGCAATCTATGCGATGAGACAGGATCAGAAAATGATTGCGCAGAAGCATCTGTCGATGGCAATTGACAAAGTGATGATGGGTGAAAAGACAGACCGAGAATCGACCTTGGAAGAGAAAAAACGTGTAGCGATTCATGAACTAGGACATGCTATTATGGCCGAAATTGTTCGTCCCGGTAGCGTAAGCCAGGTAGCACTTAGCCCACGTGGGAAAGCGCTTGGCTATGTGCGCCACAATCCACAGCAAGAGCATTATTTATACACCAAGCAGTTCCTGGAGGAGCAAATTATGATCTCGCTCGCAGGGGCTACGGCGGAAGAAATGTACTATGGCGGTCGCAGTACCGGCTCAAGTAATGATTTTGAGCAGGCGCTGAACATCGTTCATACGATGATGACTTCCGGTTTGACTTCACTTGGCATTATTAACATGGAAATGGTAACCAAAGAAGAACTCATGCGGGAAAATGGCGAGATTATGGCTGACCTGCATACCCGAACTTTGGAGCTGCTGGAAAAGCATCGTCCTGTGTTCGACAACTCACTTGACATCCTGATGAAGGAAGAAACTCTGTCTGGAGACCAATTTAGATGTCAATTTAGTGAAAATGCTTTATTACCAGCATAATTTTTTATGCTGGTTATTTTTTTTTACTTTTAGTCCGTGCTAAGATATTATTATCTATTGGGACATAAACATGTATTTTTCGACAAAGAAGGATACAATATATGAGAGTGACCAGGAAAGGGTGGAGTAAAGAATCATGCAATTTAAAAAAATCGGCGTCATCGGCGGCGGCACCATGGGACAGGGGATTTCTGAAATGCTCGCGTCCAAAGGAATCGATGTGCTGTTGGTAGAGCAGACACCAGAGAAACTAGACTACGCCTACAATATGATTGAAACGAGTCTGGACAAACAACTGGAAAAGTGGGCAATTACTCAAGCTGAGAAAAAATTGATCTTATCCCGTATTCAAAAAGTAATCCATTTGGCGGAGCTCGGCAGCTGTGATATGGTCATTGAGACTATTACAGAGAATCTGGACGAGAAGAAAGCAGTGTTCCAAGAGCTAGACCATGTGTGTCCAAGCAATATTATTCTTGCAAGTAATACATCCACGCTGAGCCTGACCGAGCTTGCTAGCTCGACCAAGTATCCTGAGCGTGTTATTGGTATGCACTTTATTTATCCAGTATCCCGTATTGATCTCGTAGAAATTATTCGTGGTTTGAAAACTTCGGACGATACATTTGAACACACTAAAATGTTCGTGGAAGAAATAGTGGAGAAAAAAGGAGTCATGATTTATGAATCTCCTGGATTCGTAACAAGCCGGATTATCTGTCTGCTGATTAACGAAGCGGCCCATGTACTTCAAGAAGGCGTGGCTTCCGCAGAAGATATCGATGACGCTATGCGAATCGGCTATAGCTTCCAAAGCGGTCCTTTGGAAATGGCTGACCGCTTTGGTCTGGATTCCGTTTTGGCTGCTCTGGAGCGTATGTTCCGTGAATTCGGCGAATTGAAATATCGTCCGTCCATCGTACTGAAGAAAATGGTGCGTGCAGGTAATCTGGGCGTGAAATCGGGCGAAGGCTTCTTTAAGTACGACAAGGATGGTGACCGGATATGAAAATTCTCGTAATCAATGCAGGGAGTTCTTCCCTGAAGTACCAATTGTATGATATGACGGATGAGTCCGTTCTGGCAAAAGGATTGGTAGAGCGCATCGGTATGGATTCCTCCATTCTGACGCATAAGCCAACCAATAAAGAAGAATACACTGAAGTTAGCGAGATTTTGGAACATACTACAGCCATCCGTAAAGTGCTGAACGTACTCACAGATGCTGAACATGGTGTAATCTCCAGTACTAGTGAAATTCAGGCTGTGGGCCACCGTGTGGTTCATGGAGGTGAAATCTTCAAACAGTCAGCAGTTGTAACGCCTGAAGCGAAGAGTGAAATCCGTCGCTTGTTTGACCTGGCGCCACTGCATAACCCTGCTTCCATGATGGGGATTAAAGCGGCTGAATTGAATATGCCAGATGTACCGCAGGTTGTGGTATTTGATACTTCGTTCCATCAAACTATGCCTGAAAAAGCTTATATGTACGCCATTCCAAGAGTGTTGTACAATAAGTACAAGGTTCGTCGTTACGGTGCTCACGGCACTTCCCATGATTTTGTAAGTAAGGAAGCCGCCAAATTCCTTGGTCGTCCTTTGGAAGACCTGAAGATTATCACTTGTCATATCGGTAATGGTGGTAGTGTAACAGCAGTTCAAGGCGGTTTGTCTGTTGATACTTCCATGGGTATGACTCCACTGGAAGGTCTTATGATGGGTACTCGTAGTGGTGATTTGGACCCAGCAATCGTACCTTATGTCATGAACAAAGAAGAATTGACTGTCAATGAAGTCAATTCCATGTTGAACAAGCATAGTGGACTTTTGGCTATCTCCGGTATCAGCAGTGACATGCGTGAAATCACAGAAGGTATGGAGAAAGGCGAAGCTAATTCTACATTGGCATTCGAAATGTATGAATACCGTCTGCGCAAATACATTGGATCGTATGCTGCCGCAATGAACGGGGTAGACGTAATTGCATTTACAGCAGGTGTAGGTGAGAACTCCATCGTTCTGCGTAAGAGAGTGTTGGAGCAATTGACATTCCTCGGTATCGAGCTGGATGAATCGTTGAATGCTATTCGTTCTGGCGAGCCTCGCCGGATTACAACTGCAAATTCAAAGGTAGAAGTACTGATCATTCCAACGAACGAAGAACTGGTTATTGCCCGCGACACGTTCCGTCTGGTTCAGTAGTTCAGTTCGAAAGTGTAAACTTTATGCATGCGGACTATTGTTTGAGTTCCGCATGCACCAAACAGCGAGAGCAAACAGCCTGACCCAGGGGGAAGGGCTGTTTGATTTTCGGTTAAGAGGAGAGAGACGGTCATGACGAATAAAAGTACGATTGCCCAAGTGGGCCGCCATGTAGGGGAAACGGTTACAATCGGCGCTTGGGTAAACAATAAACGATCTAGTGGTAAAATTCAGTTCCTGCAACTGCGCGATGGTAGCGGGTATATTCAAGGGGTTATCGTGAAAAGTGAAGTGTCCGAGGATATTTGGAATGACGCCAAATCCTTGACTCAAGAGAGCTCCCTTTACGTTACTGGAGTGGTGCGTGAAGAACCGCGTAGCCAATCGGGCTTTGAATTAACGGTTACAGGCATTGAAATTATTCATTTAACCGAAAACTACCCGATTACACCCAAAGAGCATGGTGTAGATTTCCTGATGGATCATCGTCACTTGTGGCTGCGTTCCGCCAAGCAACGTGCTGTTCTGATCGTACGGGCGGAAATTATCCGTGCTGTACAGGAATTCTTTAACGGCAACGGCTTTACGAAGGTGGACCCACCTATTTTGACTCCTTCCTCTGCAGAAGGTACAACAGAATTGTTTCACATTAAATATTTTGATGAAGATGCGTATTTGACACAAAGCGGACAGTTGTATATGGAAGCCGCGGCAATGGCGCTGGGCAAAGTGTATTCCTTTGGTCCAACTTTCCGTGCGGAAAAGTCCAAAACACGTCGTCACCTGATTGAGTTCTGGATGATCGAGCCTGAGATGGCTTTTGTGGATCATGAAGAATCCTTGCGCGTTCAGGAGCAGTTTGTAAGCCATATCGTGCAATCTGTTCTGAAAAACTGTGCGAAGGAGCTTGAAACAATCGGACGCGATGTTTCGAAGCTGGAGCAAATTCAAGGCGAATTCCCACGTATTACGTATGATGAGGCGATTGCCTTCCTTCAAGGTGAAGGTTTCGATATCCCATGGGGCGAAGACTTTGGTGCTCCTCATGAAACGGCTATTGCCGAAAGGTATAACAAGCCTGTGTTCATTACACATTGGCCAACACACATTAAGGCATTCTATATGAAACCAGACCCAACCCGTCCAGAGGTTGTTCTGTGTGCCGATATGATCGCTCCTGAAGGCTATGGCGAAATTATCGGGGGTTCCCAACGGATTGATGATCCAGCATTGATGGAAGAACGTTTTAACGAGCATAACTTGGCTCGTGAAGCCTACCAATGGTATATGGATCTACGCACCTACGGTACCGTTCCGCATTCCGGATTTGGACTGGGCCTGGAGCGTACAGTAGCATGGATTTGTGGACTCGATCATGTACGTGAAACAATTCCGTTCCCACGTATGCTGTATCGTTTGTATCCGTAACCGATGACCGGATCATTCGACAAGACATCAGCGGCAGAATGGGCGGAGGGAGTAGCCTTTGCTATGGAAGCCGGAATGGTCCAGATTCCCTATGCCCTGCTCAAGCATTATCGGACACTTCGGCTGACAGATGGTGAAATGCTGCTACTGATGCAGTTGCTTGCCTTTAAACAAGCGGAACGTAATGAATTTCCGACATGGGAACAATTGCAGACCCGTATCGGATGTACTGCGAACGAAATCGCACTCTATTTCAGTAAGCTCATGAAAGAAGGATTTTTGAGAATCGATTCCGTAGAAGACCGCAGTTCATCCGTACAATTCGAACGCTACAATTTGACGGGGCTGTATCGTAAGTTGGCAGAATGTATGATCGCCGAGCGTAACGAGCAGCACGATGAAGATGACATTTTGTTTGCCGGAAAGCCGGATTTACTGAATGGAATATCAGAATCCCCGCTTACAGAAGAACGGAATTTGTTTACGATTTTTGAGAAAGAATTCGGGCGACCATTATCACCGATGGAATACGAGACGATCACCAGCTGGGTGGATCAGGATCGGTATCCCGAGGAGCTGATTTTGCTGGCTTTGAAGGAAGCGGTATTTGCAGGGAAGGTACATTTCCGGTATATAGACCGCATTTTGCTGGAGTGGAGCCGAAACCGTGTTCGTAATGCACAGGATGCCAAAGAATACGCCCAGCGATTCCGTGGTGGCGGACGCAATTGATATATCGGTCTAAGCCTTTTAGGCTAGGCAGTAGACTTATGTATCGAGGCTGTCACTGCAAATTGGCTAATGTGCAATGAGGACAATCTGGAATATCGCCTGTGCGCGTGAACTAAGCCGAAATGAAAGCAAGTAAATAGGCTTTAATGATAGAGGACACACCATTCCGTCAGGAGGGTGTGTCCTTTTTAAATATTTTTTTGAAATATGCAGGGGAAGGAAATTTCCTGGCGTCTATAGTATTGGGAAGGGGGAGAGCGTCATTGATATAGAGAGAATCATTGAACGAATACGGTCCGGTGACCGGCAGGCGTTCCGTGAGATCGTAGAGCTGTACAGCAAGCATGTATTTCATGTCGCCTATTCGGTACTGCATGACAGCAAGGAAGCAGAAGATGCCGCGCAGGAGGCATTCGTTCAGGTGTACAAGTCTCTCCCCCAGTACCGGAACGAAGGATTTAAAACGTGGCTGAGCCGAATTGCGCTCCACAAAGCGCTGGATATTAAGCGCAAACAGGACAGACGACCCGCAGAGCTTATAGACGTCGCACAATCCCTTGTACAGCTCCCTTCCCGGGATGAGGATGTGCTGGCTCGTCTCATTCGCGAGGAGCAAATTGAAGAACTATCGCAAAAAATCGCCCAGTTGCCCCAGCAACATCGGGATATTATTCAAGCCTATTATATGCAGGGCAAAACCTACGACCAAATTGCAGAAGAGACGCAGGTAGCTTTAAAAACAGTAGAGTCGAGGCTCTATCGGGCGCGGCTATGGATTCGAAACCACTGGAAGGAGGAGGAATGGCAATGACTGACCAACAGGATAAACCGTGGATTGAAGGGAAATCGAATGACTGGCATGCTTACATTGCAGGAACTTGCACGATAGAGGAGTCTGCCCGGCTGGAAAAGCTCCTGCTGGAAGACGAACAGGCGCTGATGCTATATCTTGTCGCACTGGAGCAACTGGAGTCAACTATGAAAGATTATTCTGCCTGGATGGATACGGAGCGCTTCACAGATCAGGTAATGGCCGTTCTTCCCGAGATAGAAGCTGAACCGAATCAAGTTCTGTTTAAAAAACGCCGCTGGTTTGAAAAACCTGTGTTTCACTACGTTGTCGCCGCAAGCCTAACGTTGATCTTGTTGTCCAGTGGAGCCTTTGACAAAATGATGCCGCAAACAGATGGAAAGCCGATTCCTCCAAAAGAACGCGTTTCTTACAGTGAAGAGGTCATGCGAGCTACAACAACTTGGCTCGATAAATTAAAGCCCTAAATCATCGGATAAAGGGTGAGACGAAAAAACTCAAAACAACAACCTTCAAATGGGGACTTTATCAAAATCCCATAAATAGAAAGGAAGTGTAGCGATGCCTTATGCGGAAAGAAGCAAGCTCTTGGCATTTCTATTGAACATCATTCCCGGTGTGGGACACTACTACTGGACCAGAAAAGCCAATGCGTTTGTATACACCATTTTGTTTTTCGGATGTCTGGCGGGAGGATTGTTTTTTTCAGTGGTATCAAGAGACGAATTACCTTTATTGGCCAGTATGTTTGTTGCTGCTCTTTTTTGGGGGCTGAGTATGCTGCATATCATTATTAGCTTGTTGCGTTATGATCCTCGTGCAGCTGCTGTTCCATATCCCCCACATGCAGGACCCAATCCATATGGTTATTACTCGCAAAGTGGGCCTTATGGACATGCAGGTTCAACGGGAGAGGTACCGGAGGGGGCAACAGACGCGGATACGGATGCACCGGGAGCAGGAATGGGATATGGCCCGGGCTATAACCATTATCAACAAGGACACTATGGTATGGCAGGATCACCTGCTTTTCAAAAAGGATCGGAGAATGAACGCTTTTTTACGATTTTGCTGTCGTTCATTCCTGGATTGGGACACCTTCATTTGGGGCTGATGCAGCGTGGTTTGTCTTTTCTGCTATCTTTCTTTGGCTTTGGAGCGATCCTCGTTTTTATTACCAGCATTACAAACGAATCCGGATTTTTGGCGTTTGCGGGCGTGCTGCCGATCATTTGGCTGTATTGCATGTTTGATGCGGTGCAGCATGTACATCGCAAACAAGCGGGAGAAATGCTTCAGGACCGGACTTTGTTTGAGGAACTGGAGCATGGAAGAGTCGAGGGACGGCGGAGTAAAATGCTGGCTACCATTTTATCGGTATTTCCCGGTGCTGGACATATGTATATCGGTTTGCAAAAGCGTGGACTCCAGCTTATGCTTCTGTTTTTAGGAGGCATCTATGTACTGGACGTGCTGCATCTTTCACTCTTTTTGTTCCTGATTCCGGTGGTTTGGTTTTACAGCTTTTTTGATGCGTTGCAGCAAGTAAGCCGTTATGGACGGGAGCCGCTAATCGACAAGCCTGTGATCGGTATGTTTGCACAATATCACCGCTGGGTAGGCTTAGGGTTGCTATTGCTGGGCGCCTATTACATCTTAATCAACGTACTAGTTCCTACTCTGGATCGTCTGTTTCCGAATGGAGAGATTTATAATTTGGTTGACATGTATCTACGGACGATTATCGTATCCTTATTGTTGATTGGCGGTGGTATTTGGATGATGATCGGGAATTCCAAATCTAAACGAGTAAAGGAGAAGCAATAGAATGGATACTGAGTTTTCAAAGAGTGAGGCTCCCTTTAAGGGAGCCCATCATCCTCATAGTGATGGAGGAGGCTCCACAGGTATATTTGGTACATCGTCTAACAAAAATAGTTCCTCTAAAGCGTCAAACGCTCCGGCAGGGGTGTGGAAAGTCGGAAGGCTGTCAATGGGACTTTTCCTCGTCCTGCTGGGGGGCATAACGTTTGCCTCCAAGTTTTGGGGAGCGGGCATACTGGACCAGGCTTTGACCTGGTGGCCTATCGTTTTTGTTTTGCTGGGGTTGGAAATTTTAATGTATACTGCTTGGAAAGGGACGCGTGAGCGCATTCGTTATGATTTATTCAGTATGTTTATTACGGCGGTATTGGTTTTTTGCTGTATCGGATTTGCCTTGGTCAGTTCATTGGGGATCACTCCGCAAGTCAGAGAAATAATGAGTTCGGTTCAGGAAACAAGGCTTCTCCCAGACTGGCATGAAAAACTGCCTGCCGGAGTGACCAAGGTGATTGTTCAGGGAGAAGATCCTTATGCGGTCAAAATTGATGCAACCACCTCACCGGAGGTGCATGTGTTCGGGAGTTATGTATACACAGGCAAAGAGGACGAAATAAAGGGGCAAGATTTATATCAGACCAAGCAAATCGGCGATACCTTGTATATATTACTGGGTCAAATTCCGACACGGTTTATGCAGACTCAGCAGCAGCTTGATGTTACGATTGCTGTACCTGAGGGAATTACGGTTACTGTGCGCGATAGCCGAGGAAATATAATTGAAAAATAGGGAGATCTTCCGGCTCCAACTTTACATTTCGTATCATTCACGCGATACTGAAAGGGAAGCCTGAGATGTCATCCATATCGCTAACTAATGGTGCATTTGCTTATCAGGCGAAACTTGATGATGTGCAGTCGAATAGCGATTGTAATCAGAAATGAGGGAGAAAAATGATTTCGTTGAATCCTGACACGCTTACAGGGCGTGAAAATTATAAGCTGTTGACCGGAAGTATCATCCCAAGGCCGGTAGCCTTTGTAACGACTTTGAGCAGCGAAGGGGTGCTGAATGGTGCGCCGTTCAGTTATTTTTCCATCGTATCCTCTGAACCGCCACTGCTGTCTGTATCCGTACAACGTGTTGATGGAGTACCCAAAGATACAGCACGTAATGCGATGGAGCATAAGGCTTTTGTCGTACATATCACAGACGAGGACAATGTGGGAGCGGTGAATGTGACGGCTTCCCGTCTGTTGCCGCAGGAGAGTGAGGTTACACTGGCAGGCCTTACCCCGGTCAAAAGTACAAAAATCGAAGTTCCCGGTGTGACAGAAGCGAAAATACGTATGGAATGTATTCTGGAACAGGTAATACCGTTGGGAGGTCAGGAGGACACACCTGCCTGTGATCTGTTAATCGGACGCGTAGTGCAGTATCATTTGTCCGAGGAAGCGTATCAAAATACGTATGTGATTGCTAAGGAGTTGCGTCCAGTAAGTCGCTTGGCTGGGAACAACTATGCGAAGCTAGGAGAGCAATTCACGCTGGAGCGTCCCCAATAGGGGACGTTTTTTTTTACAGCATATCCAAAATTATATCAGAAGGATTCTTATTCATCATATTTCCTTTTATGTCGCTAGTAGAATAGAAATACCCTTATTATAAAAAAAGAGAACGTTCCTGTGCTATCGCTTAGGCTCCGTTCTCGATATTCAATGACCACTTTTACAAATAAGGATACGCATCTTTGATATTTATAAGTTTATTTACTTCAAAGTTTTCAGCAGCAGGGAGCGATAGGTCGTTTCAAACAAAAATTCAAACGCCTCCAAATGCTTTTTGGCCTCAAATACATCACGGCCCCACGCATAAATGCCGTGGTTACGCAATAAAATTCCAGGCACCTGATCATTCAGCACACCGGGCACCAGCTTAGCAATCGAGGCAATATCTGCGTAATTAGGCAGCACAGGAATATCAATCGCAGCATTTTCTTCCCAAATGTTAAAAGCCTTGATCAGCTCAATACCTTGGATGGGTACAGCGCTTTGCTCACCGTAATATTCGGAAATCAGATTGTTAAACACGGTATGCACATGAAAAACGGCTCCGCAGCCTGTCAGGCGGTAAATTTCGCAATGTATAAGCGTCTCTGCGCTTGGCTTGAGGTTTGTCGCTTCTGCCGCTTTTCCGTACTGGTCTACGAACAGAAAATCTTCCGGAGTACGCTTGGTTTTATCCTTGCCGCTGGCGGTGACTGCAAAATAAAATTGTTCGGGATGAAAGTCACCGATTCGGATCGACAAATTGCCGCTCGTGCCTGGGAACCAGTTGCGAGATGCGAATAGTTCTTTGACATCAGCGAGTTCTTCCAGTGCGCGGCGTTTTTCTTCCAATGAAATGTCTGCCAAGTTAAAACTCATTTACAGCACCCCTTGCTCCTGTTTTTGCTTTAAATCCTCGATAATGTCATCAAATGTTTCAAAGGGTACATGTGGTACGCCAAGCTCTTGACACTTTAAAGTCAGATGCGAACGGGAGTACACAAGATCGGCAATTTTAGCTCCTTCAAAATCGGTCAGGCTGTCGCCGATCAAAATCCGTTCGTATTGTTCGGATGGGTATTGACGAATCACAGTCGTTTTACACATGCCACAATCATTTGTACACGGTTCCTCACATGGATGCGGCCACGTAATCTGGATGCGATCCCCGGAAAAATCCGCTCCGTTGCAATAGACGTGGTCGTGTGGAATATCGAAGGGTTTTAGCAATGGATCAATAAAAAAATCAATGCCGCCACTGGTGACGAAAAATTGAATCTGCTGCTCTCGTACATAGTCCAAAAAGCGTGCAAAGCCCTCGCGTATACCAGCTTGTCCAAGTACATATGAGATAATTTCGTCCTTTTGCTCCGAAGGCATGAGGGCAAACATCGCACCTACGCCTTCACGAATAGATGTATGCCCATTTACGATTTGATACATGATGGGCTCACAGCCTGTAGGCTGAAAATGCTTCATAATGGCGACAATATTGTCGCTGTTCGTAATTGTCCCGTCAAAATCGCAAAAAATAACGGGCTTCTTCGCTGTGCTCATCGTTCACCTCCCCATGTGTCGAGCGCAGATTGCAGCTCGGGGTGAGTACGGGCGTATTCTGCCAGAGGAACATTTTGCTGTACCGCTTCAATCGCCTGCACAAAGGCGCGCCCACCAGCTTCTGTACCCAGCGGATGACCGTGAATACCGCCCCCGGCGTTGACAACAACGTCAGTACCAAAGTCACGTACAATTAACGGCACGAGGCCCGGATGAATCCCTGCGGAAGGGACCGGCATACTGGCCTTCAGCGGTAGATCAGGGGTGATCAGCTCATCGCGGATCGCCATGTTTTCCTCACGCGGCATCGTCACTGAGCCGTAGGGAGAAGGGAAGAGGACGAGGTCAGCGCCAGCCAGCCGCATAAGCTGACCGAGTAGGACGGACGCCGAAATACCATAATGCGGCGATGGATAAGCAGCTCCCGCCAACGAAGGATGGGCTGCAATCGGCACCGAGACGGCAGGATCGCTGCTAAGTTCATGCAGCACGTCGTAACCGTAGGCCAACACGTTAAACAGTAACGCGTTGGCACCCGCATCAATGGCCTTGAGAGCTTGCGCCTTAAGCAGCGAGGTTGGCCCCGTTAAATTAGCGGCATACAGCAGCTTTTTACCGGTTTCACGCTCAGCCGCTTCGGCGGCTTTGATGCAGGCTTCAACACGTTTTTCAATCGGCGTCAGCACATTTTCAAACAAGATCTCGTCGTCCTTGATCAAATCAACGCCACCGAGAGCCTGCCGTGTAAACTGTTCACGAAGTTCGTCCAAATTGAGTCCAATCACGGATTTGAAAATGCTCATGAGCAGAGGGCGATCATACACGCCAAGCTGCTCGCGCAAGCCGCTGATACCGAATTTCGGTCCCGGAAAAGCAGAGCGGAATGCTTCCGAGAAGCCCAGCTTCGTTAGCTTAATTCGGCCGTCCATCGAAATTTTGCCGAAGACTGTGACCAGCAGTGCGGGAATATCCCGGCTGAAGTTGACATCCGGGTAAGCGATGGTCAGGTCGGCGTACCGTTCACCGGGACCTCCATCGTGAATATCCACAGAATGAACCGAGCCAAGATGCTTTTGCATCGCGTCCCGTTTGGCTTGCGGGAGCTCAGTCCAGCTGCCCACCGTCATGCCGATGGCAATAGATTGGGCCTTTTGGTTAAAATCGGCTTTGTCATCGTATACCCGGTAGGTCGCCAAGCAATAGCTCATTCAATTCCCTCCTTGAGTACAGCTCCCATCTCGCGGGATCGTTCAGCGCACCGCTGCACCGCCGCAATCACCGTTTCGTAGAAGTCACCTTTGTCCAGCATTTCCAATGCAGCTACCGTAGAGCCATTAGGAGACATGATTTTGTGGCGAAGGGCAGAAGGCTCCTCTCCGGTTTGCTGCACCATGCGTGCCGCTCCAAGCGCGGTTTGCACCGTTAGTTCGTGCGCTTGCTCAGGGGTCAAGCCACCACGGATTCCCCCGGCAATCATGGCTTCCATCAGGTAGTAGACATAGGCAGGGCCGCTTCCAGATATCCCGGTCAAAACATCCATTTTCTCTTCTTCTATAACCGTTACTGTACCTACAGATTCAAACATCGTAAGCACGTTTTTACGCTGGTTTTCGCTGATTTCCTTGGAAAAGCTAATGCCTGTGGCTCCCAGCCCAATCGAGCTGGATGTATTGGGCATCGTCCGTGCGATCGGCTGCTTGCGGCCAAGCAATGTTTGCATCGTACGAATGGACAATCCGGCGATTACCGAAATGATCAGCTGCTCATCAGACAGAAGTGGGCCGAGCTGTCCAAGTGCTTGTGCAGCATCCTTGGGCTTCATGGCAAGCACAATGACCGGAGAACGACGCAGAAGCTCGGTTTTGGCGGAATCCTCAGTTTGGAACAAGACTCCATATTGCTGTTGAAGTTCTTCAAGACGAGCCTGATTACTGCGGTTGATGACGGTAATACCGCCACGTTTGACGACAGAACGATTCGTCATCCCACGAATAATAGCCTCTGCCATTGACCCTGCTCCGAAAAACGTAATTTGCTCATTAATTAAAACCTTTGTTTGTGATTCACACATAGTTTTATAACCTCCAAGGATATGGATTGATTTATGATATTATTCCCTGATTTGTCCAGTACCGTACACGCGATATTTGGTTGAAGTCAAGGCAGGCAATCCCATTGGGCCACGAGCATGTAATTTTTGTGTGCTGATTCCGATCTCTGCACCAAACCCAAACTCGAAGCCATCCGTGAAACGGGTGGATGCATTGTGATACACGGCTGCCGCGTCTACTTCTTGCAGAAAACGTTCAGCATGGGCTTTGTTCTCGGTGACAATGCACTCTGAATGCATCGTGCCGTAACGGGCAATATGCTCCAGTACTTCGTCCAAATTGTTTACGACCTTGACGTTCATAATGTAATCATTATACTCGGTGCCGTAATCCTCTTCTGTAACAGGAACAGCCCAAGGAGCCAATTCTCGTGTGCGTGCACAGCCGCGTAGCTCAACCCCCGCATCACGAAAGCGTTCTGCCAATCCTGTTAAGTGTGCTTTTGCATAATCCGAGTGTACGAGCAATGTTTCCATCGAGTTACACACGGACGGTCTTTGAACCTTGGCATTCAGTGTAATCGCTTCGGCCATTGCTGCATCCGCTGTAGCGTCCAAAAAGGTATGGCATACACCAGCTCCGGTTTCGATGACAGGTACGGTAGCGTTCTGAACAACATTTTGAATGAGTGAACGCCCGCCGCGTGGAATAATTACATCCAGCAAGCCGTTCAAGGTGAGCATTTCGTTGACCGAGGCACGGTCTGAATCTTCAATAAGTTGAAGCGCCTCGCGTGGCACAGCTGTTGCGTCTAGTGCCTGCTGGAGTACTTCGATAATCTTGCGGTTGGAGAAGAGGGCGGCCGAACCACCGCGTAGCACAACCGGATTGCCTGTTTTCAAGCACAGGCCCGCGGCATCCACGGTTACATTTGGACGCGCTTCATATATGATGCCGATGACACCCAGCGGTACACGTATCTTCTCAATTCTCAGACCGTTTGGACGTTCAATTTGCTCAAGGGTGTCGCCGACCGGGTCAGGCAGTGCCACAATTTGGCGTAATCCTTCGGCAATAGCTCCGATTCGGTCCTCGGTCAGCTTGAGGCGGTCGAGCAGCGACTCCGATGTTCCCTGTTCCCGTCCACGTTTCAGGTCATTATGGTTTGCTGCAATTAGCTCTTCAGTATGATTTACTAGAGCTTCAGCCATAGCAAGCAATGCTTCGTTTTTCTGTGCTGTAGTCAGGCGGTTCATGACCCCGGCACTTTTTTTGGCAAGATTGGCTTTGGTTCGTACTTCGCTAAACTTATTCTCCTCGGTTGCAGCTGTGTTAGTCGTTAAATCACTCATGTTACGGCCTCCCTACATACATAATGTAATCCATTCATCCCTGTGGATCACCTCAAGCCGGTGAATGGGACCAATTTTGCCCACAACCTCGCCGCTGGGTAATCCTTGTACAATTCGAAGCTGTTCATCGTCATAATTGACGATGCCGCGCCCTAACACCTTATTTTCCGGTCCGAGCACCTCAACGACATCTCCGGCATGAAAGCTGCCCTCGACACGTCGTACGCCAACCGGAAGTAGACTGTGTCCTCCGTGGACCAACGCTTCCTCAGCCCCTTCGTCTACATGCACCGCGCCCAGAGGGGTGGACATAAATCCAAGCCATTGTTTTTTCATCGGAAGCGAAGAGAGGTGAGTGTCAAAATAAGTTCCCGGTCCGTGTCCTTCGACGGCTGCGTCTAGATCGCCATTCGCGCTTACACGTCCCACATATACAGGCACACCGCCGCGTGTGGCGACTTTGGCAGCTTCGATCTTGGAACGCATGCCGCCAGTACCTACAGACGATCCAGAACCTCCAGCTAATGCATAAATCTCCTCTGTAATTTCTTCGATACGTTCAAAACGTACGGCATTCGGATGCTTGCGCGGATCTGCCGTATATACGCCATCGGTGTCCGTAATGATGATCAGATGCTGAGCTTTGACCAGATTGGCAACCAGCGCGGACAGCATATCGTTATCGCCGAATTTCAATTCGTCAATCGATACAGTATCATTTTCGTTAAAGATCGGGATAACCTGCTGGCGCAGCAATTCTTCTACGGTCATTCCGGCATTATTCATCCGTTTGCGGCTCAAAAAGTCACTACGGGTCAGTAGAACCTGCGCGATCACTAGGTCAAAATCTTTAAAAGCCTGCTCATAGGCCTGCATGAGAAGAGCTTGACCAACAGCCGCTGCCGCCTGCTTTTCATGCAGTAGCTTAGGGCGAAACGGGTACCCAATCTCTCTGAATCCGGCGGCTACTGCACCTGATGTAACCAGCAGCACTTCATGACCTTTTTCACGAAGCAAGCTGATTTCCCGGGCAAAATAAGCGATGGCTTCCCGATTCAAGCCACCTTCCACTCCAGTTAGAGAGCTGCTTCCGATTTTAATGACGATTCGTGTTGACAAGACGTCCACTTCCTTAATTTTACTCTTTTTAATGCAAAAAAACTTCCATCCTTTGTATGCAAAGGACGAAAGTTTGTGCTTCCGCGGTACCACCTTCATTGATGATTCATGATCATCCCACTTGAAACCTGTTAACGGCAGGGACCGCCTGATTGCGCAGGGCGCTCGGGGATAGGAGTTGGGAGAGAGTCCAGGTAAATTCTTGCAGCCTATCGGAATTTACTCTCTGAACAGGACCGAGTCTCTCTTAATAGTCCCTTCAACGCGCTAAATGATATTGGATACAGAATACCACGAAAAGACCAGGTTTGGCAAAGAAGTTGTAGCTGGAAAATACGGCTTAACCAAACAGGTTTAGCTTGCCAATTCGATCAGCCGCCTCGGTCAGTCGAGCTTCTGAGCTCAGCAGTCCCGCTCGCACATATCCTTCGCCGCCACTTCCGAAGCCGATCCCTGGAGCGACAGCCACCTTGGCTTCCCGCAACAACAGATCGGCAAAAGAAGTGGAAGTATAGCCCTGCGGCACAGGCAACCAACTGAAAAAGGAGCCGCTTGGGCGCGTCGCCTTCCAGCCTATTTGCCCAAGTGCATCATAAAAAGCGTTACGGCGTGATTCATAGCGGGCTACCAGCTCGCCTACGCAGTACTGCGAGGCCGTCAAGGCTGTCGCCGCCGCTGCCTGAATACCGCCAAACAAGCTTACATAAATATGATCCTGCAACAGATTAATCATCGAGATGATTTCGGCATTACCGAGCGCGAAACCAACACGCCAGCCTGCCATATTGTACGTTTTGGATAAGGTATAGAACTCAATCCCCACGTCTTTAGCACCCTCAGCCTGTAGGAAGCTTACCGGACGTTCGCTATCAAATCCAATAGCGCCATAGGCGAAATCACTGGCAACTACAATACCGTTACGTTGCGCGAATTCAACCGTATCCTCGTAAAAGGAAAATGGAGCCGTTGCCGAGGTTGGATTATTCGGATAGTTAAGGAACATTAACTTGGCGCGGCGGCGGTCTTCCTCGGAAATGGCTTCATAATCGGGCAGAAAACGGTTCTCTTCTTTTAATGGGAGAAAAGACATTTCCGCTTTAGCCAAGGCTACACCAGACCAGTAGTCCGGGTAGCCGGGATCAGGGACGAGACACACATCGCCGGGATTGAGTAAGACTTGCGGCAGCTGAACCAAACCCGTTTTTCCGCCAAACAGGATGGCGACCTCGGTTTCAGGGTTGAGCGTTACACCGTAATCCTCCTGATAGCGCTGGGCAACGGCTTCCTTGAGAAAGCTGTAACCGCGAAATGGCGAATATTTATGATACAGCGGATTATCCGCTGATTCCTGCAAAGCTTTTACAATATGAGAAGGAGTGGGAGTGTCTGGGTTCCCCTGTCCGAGATTAATGACATCATGCCCCGCCGCGATTTCACGGTTTACATTTTGTACAAGTGTGGCAAAAAATTGAGTGGGTAACTGTTTCATGACGTCAGCGGAGGGAATAGAAAAAGGAGTCATCAATTCACACGACCTTTTGGAATAGTTTAAAAAATAATCTATCACGATTTTACCGAGTTGTATAGGGGGGAATTAAGCTTGCATGGTTGCGTAATCCAGACTGATCGGGCTATGATGGGAGAAAATACCGGACAATGGGTCACAGGAAGCTCTAGCTCACAAGGAGGATGAAGGATTTTGACGTATCAGGAAGCTCAGCCGTTCAGTGTTGCACTCATACAAGCTCACATAGAGATAGGAAATCCCCCGGAAAACCGCAGTCATATCCGAGCTTTAATGGAACAAGCGATGAAAGTCGAACTGAAGCCGGATCTGATTGTCCTGCCAGAAATGTGGAACACAGGCTATGCCTTAGATCGCATTCATGAGCTGGCGGACAAGGAAGGGACGGAGACTCGGGCATGGATAGCAGCATTCGCTGCCACCCATGAAGTGAACGTAGTAGCTGGGTCGATCGCAGAGAAAAAAAGCGACGGTCATGTGTATAATACGATGCTCGTTTTTGACCGAACAGGCAGAGAGGTTGCTTCGTATTCCAAGATTCATCTATTCCGACTTATGGATGAAGAAAAATATTTGCAGCCTGGCGAAGAAAAGATTTTATTCGCACTGGATGGCGGGATTCGGGCAGGTGCGTCGATCTGCTATGATATTCGTTTTCCTGAACTAGCCCGTAGTTTGGCCCTGTCGGGTGCAAATTTGCTGATCGTACCCGCAGAATGGCCTCATCCCCGGCTTCATCACTGGCGCACCTTGCTAACCGCACGTGCTATAGAAAATCAAATGTATGTCATTGCTTGTAACCGGGTAGGTCGCAGCGGAGATACTGATTTCTTCGGGCATTCGCTTATTATTGATCCATGGGGAGAAATCATTGCGGAGGGCGGAGAGCAGGAGGAGATCATCACAGGAACGATTGAGTCTGCCTTGGTGCAGGACGTACGTGGTCGTATTCCGGTGTTTGAAGATCGGCGTCCCTCACTGTATGACTGATAATCAGTGTAGAAAGGAATACTCCATGCTTAAGGAACGCATTGAATTTTTGTGTAAAAAGAAAAATCTGTCCCGTAAAGAGCTGGTAGACGGGCTGGTGACACCCGCACATTTTGCAAATATACTGGCTGACCGTTACCCGTTGGCAGAGGATTTGGCCGAGCAAATTGCTGGGCGTTTAGGTGTAAACCCATTCTACCTCTTGCGTGTAGCGGCAGAGGATGAGGAGACGCTGGCTACAGCGGATAAGATTTTCACAGAGCTGTCCAAGCTAGCTAATCCTGCCACGGAAAGCTATGTGGATCAGCTGGAGGATCGCAACGATTCGCTTGTGGTGGAAATGACGACTTATTTGATGAAGGCCGTTTATTACCAGCAATTAAATGACCCAACGGCCTATGAATATTTACATCAAACCTATTTGAATTTTTATTTGGAGAAGTTTGGTCGCTCGGATGAGGTGGAGCTGCCCGCACCGCTAAAAAAAGCAATTTTATTTTATAAAATCCAGTATTTCCGCTCGAAAAATCATTATTATGATGTGCTGAATAACGTAACGCAGCTAAGCCGTCTGGTGGAAGAGGGGACGGAAAACTGGCTGAATGCGCAAAACATTATGATGGAGGCCTGTATTCAGGTCAAGCAATTTGATCAGGCGAAGCAGGTATTTGAGCAGACGATGCGCAGGGTATATGATGATCGGCTTTTTCACCGATTGACGGGCCTGTATGTGGCCTACAGCGGATATTGTTTTGCCATGGGTTCTGTACAGGAAGCACTGTTAACGTTGTCTATGGCTGAGGCCAATTTGGTTTATTTAGAAAATGCGGCAGATATGCTCACGACCATTCTGAACAACCGGATTATTATGCTGACATCGATTGGCGAGCTGGATAAGGCTTTGGAGGAAGTGGCGCGTTTTGAAGCGCTGGTGAGCCGGGAGCGGGAGGAAATGCAGCAGATGATGCTGCCCGTTACGCTAATTTATCGCTGTGAGATTGCGTTTGCGCGAAAAAATTGGGGGCTTCTCTCACAGCATTTGGATCAACTGCGTAAAACAAATCTGACAACAGATCAGCAAATGGGGCTTGATTTTTATGAGAGCCAACTGGCGCTTGCCCAAGGGAATCAGGACGCCTTTTGGATGCATGCCTTGCAATGCTTGCCTTATTTTGAAGCTCTCCAGCATCCAGCGCGGCTTGAACAGTTATATGAAACGCTGGCAGTTGTGTCCGAGGACAGTCGTCGTTATAAAGAATCATCGGCGTATTATCGCAAATTGGTCTATCTTTTGCGTAAAAAATAACCTAAAATCATTCGCTTTTCACAAAACTATCGGATGGATCGTTCGAAAAAATGCTCGGAAGAGTGCAAAATTTTGTGCAAACCATGTCAAAATTCAAAAATAAACCGACAAAGTACAGGTTAAAGCTCTGTTTTTTCGGTTTTTTTTGTATGCGCCAAAACGTATTGTGATGCCATATACCCTCTTTTATACTGAATTCATAAGGAACGACAATACAAAATACGAGGTGCAACCACATGATGAACTTATTCGGGAAAAAGAAAAAACAGCAGGATGCGATAGAACATGCAGATCAACTGATGAATAAAGGCCTGTCAGGATTATTTATGAAAGGTTTGGTACCCAAAGAGCATCGGGAACAGATTAACCAAAGCCTAAACTCGGCAAGACAAGCTCAAACGGCGGCTAACAGTGGTTTGTCGATGGCAGCGACTGCGGTTGTTATTTCGGTAACAGATACCGGGAAGCTCGTGAATTTTGATCCGATCGTGGTGCTAGTGCTAGATGTGACGGAAGTAAACGGTAATCGATACCCAAAAACGTTGGAAACGCTCGTATCCAAGTTGCAAATTCCGCGGCCTGGAGATACGGTGGGTCTGGGGAGCAATCCGGTAAATCCATCGGAGCTGATTTATATGGGTCTGGTGACAGCGTAAATGAGTAGTTCGTTTCACATTTCTTGCTGACATATAATTTGAACAGATGATTGAAAAAGGGGTTTTGGAGGATGAAAGGATTTTTGAGTATGATCGGGGTACTTTTAGTGTTTGGTGTAGGCTTCTCACCATTTTTGGCTAACTATTTATGGGATGATCCATTTGTGATTATGGATGCCCCGTGGTATAGGCCGTTAATTTATATAGGCTTTGCACTTATTTTTCTACCTGGCATTTTAGGTGTGTTTTTTGGAGGTGGCAAGGTCAAGAAGGGTGTTCCTGGGGCTGGGATCATTACAAGTGTTCAGCTAACAGGGACTTATGTAAACAATCAGCCGCAGGTAAAGCTCGGGTTGACCGTAACCAAACATGGAGAAGACAAATATGATACTGCTTTGACGACGATTATTCCTTTGACTTCCATGGCTCAATTTCAGCCAGGCTCGATCATTCCGTTGGTCGTATCGGAGAAAGATAAACTGAAAGTAGGACTTGACCTGAAAGGGCAGGTGTCGCAGACGGATTTGCAAGCGTTAATGAATGAGCAAATGGTCAAGCAGGGCGTATCGCCTGAGCTGATGGAAATTGCCAAAACCGGTGAGCAGGCATATGCGAAGGTGCTGGATGTCACACCCATGGGGGAAGCAGGACCTAATAAAATTAAGCTTCAATTTACGCTGAGTGTTACGAAAAACAACGGCGATACATTTAATGTAACCACGCAAAAGGATGTTTTTTTTCCCCAACTATCCAAGCTACAGCAGGGAAGTATTATAGAGGTCATTTATTCATCTCAAGATCCTTCGAAATTGGTCTTTAAAACACAAGTGAGTGAAGCCGAGGTACAGCAAGCATTTGGTTCTTCTAGATAATAAAAAAATTTTCGATACCTGTTTCAGTTACAGCCCATAGGTGTATTATAATAGTATCCCGACACCAGGAGGTTGATAACGATGGATAACCAAAGTAGATCCGAACTGGCGAATAGGGATGGCCTGTCACGGCCGAGAGGCTTAAATAGACAGGTTGTCGGAAACAATTATGAAATGGGCTATGATCAGGATAAAAGTCCACCAGATTTAGGGAGACCCTGATCACAAAAAGGCGAGGACAGGCACTTTGGGATCACACAGCACATTGGAATTGAGGTAGGACATTCTTGGGAGACCAAGGCTAGAGACCTTAAGGAAAGAAGTGATGCGGGATGGATAAAGTGGAGTTTCCGAGCAAGCGTAAAGTAATCAGGCGAGGCTGACATGAAATTCAAATGAACATGAAATGTGGTTCGTTAAGGACAGATGGAAGCAACATCGCAACAGTGTAATCGAACCCGTAAAGTAAATGAAGTATTGAAAGTATAGGGGCGAAGCCCCGGGACCGTCTTCTTCTCTGGCTTTGGCTGGGGAGGAAGACGGTCCTTTTCACATTCGAAGCTACTTTTGAGAAAGTTGCTCGACCGTTTCTCGGAAGGTATCAATAAAGGCTTCGGCAGCTTTAGACAAATAACGTCCGTTTCGGTAGGCAATGGCTAGGGTACGGCTAGGGGTAGGTTCGGCGAGTGGCAATAGTGCTGGAACAAACTCGCTGCTGGCGGCCCGGGCGATAAAACGGGGGACGAGTGTCACCCCCATACCTGTCGCTACGAGCGATTGGAGCGTCTCCATATTAGTGCTCTCAAACACCACATTGGGTTCAAAGCCAGCTTGATGACACAAATCCATCGTCAGCTTGCGAAAGCCTTGCCCTTTTTTCAGAACGACAAAAGGCTCATCTTTCAGTTCTTCCATATGCACAGGCTGCGGATGGTCTCCGTTTTTACGCAGGGCTAGAGGGTGACCCGGAGGAACGGCAAGATCAATCCACTCTTCACCGATGGGCACATAGGAAAGTGTAGGTTCTACTAATGGAAGAGATAGCAGGCTGAGATCTGTATCCCCACTGGCAGTTTTTTTCTCCAGATTCATGGATGAATCCTCGACCAACACGATTTCAATGTCCGGATGAGCTTTCTTGAATACAGGCAGCACATGCGGCAGCAAATGAGAACCTGTGATGGGCATACTGCCAACCACAACCTTCCCTTTTCGTAGTTGAGAAATGTCGTCCATTTCCTGCCGGAGCTGCTCGACTGCATCAACTATTTTTTTTGCCTTTTCCACAAAGCTTGCTCCTGCATGTGTTAATTCCACCGTGCTGGTGTTACGTTGAAATAGAAGTACCCCAAGTTCTTTTTCCAGTTTGGACAATTGTTGGCTCAAAGAGGGCTGAGCAATATGCAGTTTTTCTGCTGCGCGTGAGAAGTTTTTTTCCGCTGCAATTTGCAGGGTGTATTGAAGTTGTCTGAATTCCATCGAGTTTTAAACCCCTTTTATACGCTTTTATAATGGTTGTCGGCTTATAAGATTTACCTATTACTTCATAGACTGATTATACAATAATATAATGAAATTCCCAATCCCATATGAACTCCATGTGTTCACAAGCTGGAAAATCCCTATGTTTACTTTTATCTTTGATTTTATAAATTATGGTATTTAATTCTGTTTGACATGGCAAATGGGTTCATCCATAATGTTATTCATATTAAAACAATATGTTTTATTGGAGAAAAGGGGAAAATGGGATGTCCAAACTTATTGTATCTTTTAGGAAACCGTTTTTGGTTGGATCTTTAGCATTTCTTTTATTGGTTCTCGTGGCAGGATGCTCCGGCTCCAAAAATGATGCAGATAAAAATACAAACGCAACTAACCCAAGCACAACCGCTGATCAACCTGCGGAAGGGGGAACCTTTACATATGGCCGCCCGGCTTCCGTAACCTCGTTTGATTTGCATAATCAGATTACATCAAATAATGCTTTTGCTATCGACAAAGTATTTGAGCCACTAGTCGCCTTTAACAGTGATGGAACAATTGTGGATTGGCTTGCAGCGTCGCACAATATTAGCGCGAATGGATTAACCTATACTTTTGTTTTACGCGATGGCTTGAAATTTTCAGACGGCAAAGGAGTTACTGCCGAGGACGCGGTTTTTTCAATTCAGCGTCATTTGAATGTAGGAGGTCCTCTTGCAATAGCGGCACAGGTGGCTTCGCTTTCGGCTCAAGATGAAAAAACACTTGTAATTAAGCTTAAAGCGCCGTATACGCCGTTTATTTCTGAACTCTCAAACTTTTCCAACGGCATCCTTCCAAAGGATTTCGGCGGTGTCTCGGAAAAAGAATTCTTTAAGAATCCGGTCGGTACCGGTCCCTTCGTCGTTAAGAAATGGGATTCTGCTGGTGATCTTACTTTCAGCAAAAATAAATACTATTGGCAGAAAGGCAAGCCATATATCGATGAACTTGTCTACAAGCTCATTGAAGATGACAGCCAAGCGATTAACCAGCTGAAGGCTGGCGCGATAGATGCTATTGAGTCTGTAGCTCTTGAAAATGTAAATGAATTAAAACAAGGAACTGATACCAAGGTGGCGACCAATGGAAGCTGGGTGACAGAGCAATTGTTCTTCAATACCCTGGACGAGCATTTTTCGGATGTGCACGTTCGCCGTGCGTTGGCGTTGGCACTTGACCGTAATGGATTGACCAATGCGGTTACCTTTGGTTTCGCAAAGCCAGCCAATTCGCTTTTGCCGCCAGCCATTCCCTACAACACGAACGATACGATTAAAGCGCTCAGCTTTGATACGAACGCTGCCAAAGCAGAGCTTGCAAAATCAAAGTTCCCTAATGGCTTTTCTACAAAATTGCTCATTGCCTCTGGTAACAACTCAAGAACTCAGGAGGCACAGATTATTCAGGCGGCCGCCAAAACGATCGGCATAGACATTCAAATCGAATCTGTTGAGTTGGCCTCATTCCGCGAGCGTTTCTTTGCCTATGATTTTTCGGCAATGATCAACAGCGGACAGGCGGATTCTCCAGAAGCCAACTCGATCCTCGCTTTCCAGACAGACCCGGAAGGCTTTAGCAAGTCGTACTGGACTCATTACACGAACAATGAAGTTACCAAGCTCCTGCACGAGGGGCAAAAAACACCTGATGGGGAAGAACGTGCGGGAATTTACGCCAAGCTTCAACAAATCCTTGCAGATGAGGTACCTTATATCCCGCTTTATTATCCGGATATTTTGAAAGGTGTTCGTTCTTCCATTGATGGCCTGGTCGTGCTTCCCAATAACAGCGTTCGTTTTGAAGATGTACGTGTGAAAGGTAATTAGATCCTTGACGGCCCACAATTTATTTAAAAAGTCTGCCGGATTGTCTGCAAATCTAACTTCCCCACACAAATGGCTTGTGCGCGCTATGATAAGAGCGGCATCAGTAGTCATCTGTGTGGTGGTGGCAGTCTTCTTCATCATAAGGCTGGTGCCAGGAGACCCCGCCAAAATGATTCTGGGGGAATACGCCACAGCTGAGGCTATTGAGAGTATGCGTCATAGGTTGGGGCTGGATCGTTCTCTTTGGGAGCAGTTTATAGGCTTTGTGCACAATTTCTTTACACACGGTGATACCGGCGTTTCGATTGTTTTTGAGACTTCTTCAAGAGAGTTGATTGCAGAGCGGGCCCCTGTGACGCTGCTGCTCATTGCAATGACCTGTCTTTTTTCCATCATTGTTTCGCTGGTGCTGGCCACCCTTGCGGCAACACATAAAGACGGACTGCTTGACCACATGATACGCATCTTGCCTGCTGTAACGCTCGGTATGCCGATTTTTTGGGTTGGACTGCTACTGATTCTGGTATTTAGCGTTCGGCTTCGCTGGTTTCCCGTTGGGGGAGTCGGCGAGGGCTGGCTTGGAATCTTGTACAGTCTCGCCCTTCCTGCGATCACTGTCGGATTGTCGCAAATTCCCTCGCTCGTTCGTTCTTTAAGAGCGCAGATGCTGGAAGTGCTGGAATCTGATTTTGTTGTAACCTTGAAGGCAGCGGGAATCCCCGGCCGGGTTATATTGGTAAAGCATGTCCTGCGCAATTCCGCTCTTCCCGCTCTTATGCTGCTTGGCGTAAACATTGCCTACCTGATGGGCGGTACGTTGGTAATTGAACAGGTTTTTGGCCTCAAGGGTATCGGAAGCCTGTTATTTTCAGCCATTTCAAACCGGGATTTTCCTGTTATACAGGGGATTGCTCTTTATTGTGCGATATCTGTGGTCATCATCGGCTTCGTGATTGAGGTTGCTTCTGGGTATCTTGATCCCAGGACGAAAGGAGAACAATGAAACGCACGCAATTAGATCTTCAGATTCAGAAGGCGGGGCATAGCAACCGCTCTTTGGGAAAAATACTAAATACTCCATCTCTTTTATGGGGCAGTATTATGTTTGCGTTACTCATAGGTATTGCAGTGTTCGCACCGGTTATTAGCCCCTACCAGCCTTCTGATCAAAATATTTCGGCAACTTTACAACCCCCGTCCTTCGAACACTGGTTGGGAACCGATCAACTGGGGCGTGATTTGTTTACACGGCTGATCTATGCCGCACGGACTGATTTGAAGATTATGGTGCTGGCGGAGATCATCCCTTTTTGTATGGGGGTGTTTCTGGGAATGCTTGCCGGGTATTATGGTAAATGGGTAGACACGGTTATCACGCTTTTGACCGATACGTTTATTGCGTTCCCTTTTTATTTGATTGTAATTATAGTGGCGTTTGCAAGCGGTACGGGTGAACAGGGGATATACATTACATTTGTCCTGGTTGGCTGGATTGTATACGCGCGCGTGGTCAAGGGTCTTAGCGCATCGTTTCGCAAGCAGGAATGGATAGCCGCTGCAAAAACTCTGGGAATCCCGGATATTAAAATCATACTGCGCCATCTTCTGCCGAATGTGTTACCGCAAGCGGTGGTAGTGCTTATGACGGACATGGCTGTTCTGCTTGTGGCCATTGTTACGCTAGGCTATCTAGGTATCGGCATTGCGCCGCCAACTCCGGATTGGGGAACTATGATTTCTGATGGACAGCCCTTTATATCTACTAAGTGGTGGCTTTCAGCAATCCCGGGTTTTGCGGTAGTATATACAGGGATAGCCTTATCCCTTGTGGGCGATGGGCTAGCAGATATATGGAGAAGAAAATGAATGCTATGAATCCAATTTTAGAAGTGGAAAATTTGTCGCTCGCGACGCAGTCGAATCATAAATTGGTCACCGATGTGAGTCTCAAAGTTGAAGCGGGCGAAAGTATAGGACTTGTGGGGGAATCCGGATCTGGAAAATCGCTCACGCTTCGCTCCATCATAGGGTTGCTTCCCTCCGGTATTGAACAAGTTGGCGGGAATATTAGGAGCAATGGCAGATGCGCAATGATTTTTCAAGACCCGATAAGGGCACTTGACCCTCTCTGCCCGGTGGCCCGGCAGCTTGCCGAGGTTGTGTACTACAGACAGAAGGTGAGCCGGAAGGTCGCGCGTACAATAGCTTTGGAACTGCTTGAAATGCTCGGTCTTCCCGATTCCTTAAAGCATACTGACCGTTACCCCCGCCAGCTTTCAGGCGGCCAGTGTCAACGTATTGTTATTGCGATGGCTTTGGCGTGCAAGCCGGGCATCCTTCTTTGTGATGAGCCAACAACTGCGCTTGACGTAACGGTTCAACGGCAAATACTTGACGTTATTTCACGTCTTCAAAAGGAGCTGGGTTTTGCCATGGTGTTTGTTACACACAATCTTGCCGTAGCTGCTTCGATGTGCTCAAAGCTTTGCGTTATGAAAGAGGGAAGAATCATAGAGCGAGGAGACACTTTGCCCCTTTTACAAAACCCGCAAAATCCGTATACACAGTTGCTGATAAGCTCAGTGCTTCCTCTCCCGGATCTTGAAAGGAGCGCGGATTTATGAAAACAGCCTTGCGGATAGAAAATATAACGGTTGCTTATGGTAAGTTCACCGCGCTTGATCAAGTAAGCCTGGAGCTGCAGGAGCGTACCACGCTTGGTCTTGTGGGAGAATCGGGTTCAGGAAAGTCTACCCTCGCGCGGGTAATAGCCGGGCTGATCGCCCCGGATGAGGGCCGGATCATGCTGGGTTCTCAGGTATTGGGCAAGCGACGGAGCCGGGAGCAGCATAAAAGAATACAAATGGTTTTTCAAAACCCGGATTCCTCGCTAAATCCAAAGCATACGATCAGGCAAATCCTTGCCGAAGCCTTACTTTTTCACAAGATTGTTGACCGAGCTCAAGTGGACAAGAAATGTAGGGAACTGCTTACACGTGTTCACATCGATGAAAGCGCCCTTGGCAGATTCCCTCACGAATTTTCCGGCGGTCAGCGTCAGCGGATAGCAATTGCCCGCGCATTAAGCGTTGAGCCAAGCATACTTATCGCAGATGAACCAACGAGCGCACTGGATGTTTCGGTACAACGGAGTATGCTTGAACTGTTGAGCACACTCAAATCGGAGCTTAATCTTACGATGCTTTTTATCTCTCATGACTTGGGAGTTATAAATGCCATAAGCGATATTGTTGCTGTAATGCGGCAGGGGAAGCTGGTTGAGATCAACCCCAAGGAGAAATTCTTTTCTCGTCCTGAAACGTCTTATAGCCGTGAGCTTTTATCCGCTGTTCCCAAAATGCCAATATCCCATTCTGCAGGAGGTATTTATGAGTCAAAATAATAAAGGATTTGTACCTCTTACAATATCGGAGTTTGATACGCTAACTAACTTGCTCTCCAAACTCCTGTCCACCCAAGAATCCCCGGTAATCATACCGGGCGAGGCGATCCTGGGAATTGAAGCCATAGCAGCAGGCATATCTGCGCCCGACCGTAAAATTCTAAACATTGTGACAGGTCCATATGGAACGATTTTTGGTAACTGGCTTGCGCGTGGCGGAGCAGAAGTCATCGAACTCAAAACATCTTTTGATGAAGTGGTAACTGTAGATGAAGTCGCCGCAGCGATTGAGCGATATAACCCATGTGCGCTTTCTTTTGTGCAGGCGGAAGTGGTCACAGGAGGCTCTAATCCAACAAGGGAAATCATGGAGCTTGCGCGTCGATCAAATATTATAACCGTGATAGATTCAGTTTCTGCAATCGGGGGCGAACCGGTGCTTATGGACGAGTGGGGAATTGATTTTGTAGCTGTAGGGGCGCAAAAAGCACTATCCGGGCCTAACGGGATCAGCGCTGTGGGGATTTCTCCCCGTGGCTGGGAGTTTCTGGCCTCCAACGACAATGCGCCGCGCAATTCCATACTGTCTTTGCTTGACTTAAAGCGTTCCCCTAATCATGTGACGCCCGTGCGAGTTCCTGCCAACATCCCTGTTTTGGAAGCCCGTGCGCTTATAGAGGCATTAAAGCTTATTGAAGAAGAAGGTCTGGAAGCGGTCAACCGCCGCCATCGCTTAACTACATCTGCTGCAATTGCCGGCATTAAAGCCTTGAGCCTTGAACCTTGGCAGCGGAATAAAGATAGCTACTCAACGTTGACTACAACGGTTCGGATCCCTCAAGGCGGTAATTTCAATATCGAACAGCCCATAGGCATTGTCGCACCCGGAGATGGAGAATTGCATAATAAACTCTTACGCATTAACCATTTTGGGGCGAAGGCAAATCAACAAAGCGTTGAAGAAGCTATCAAAACGCTTGCTGAGCTTGTACATCAAGACCCTTATCATGCGCTTGCCGCCCAAAGGTTAATTTGGGGGAATGAAGATGGAAAATAAAATTCAAAAAGAGTTAACCTACAAAAATATATTTGTGGCGGGGATTGATGGGAAACGATTCGATATAACAATCACCAATGGTCGTTTTTCGTCCATTGCAGAGTCCTTATCCTCGCATACTCAACAAAATGGTCCAGATGGAGATTTATGGATTAGCCCCGGCGTAATTGATCTTCATACGCATTTGGCATGGACGGATTTTAATCATACTGACCAGGAGAAGCGCGATGAACTGGAGATCGAAGTGATGCAGGCGCAAGCCTTTGAGGCTACTTTCCAGGCTGGAGTGACTTCAGTGCGTGATGCAGGTGGGCTTTTGCCAAGTACGGTGAAGCATATAGGTCAGCATTATAGCCAGCCTTTAAGAGTTTATACCAGTGGTGATATGCTTGGAGCCGGAGACGCACGAGGTCTTAAGTATTTGGAACGGCGGATAACAGAAATTATTGATTCCGGGGCAAGCTGGATTAAAATTCTTGCAACGGGGGGACTAGGCTCGTCGCCAGATACAGTGCTGAACCCGATTTTTTCTGAGGAAGAATTCTCTTTTATTGTGCGTAGCGCCCATGCACGCAACATAAAAGTCATGGTTCATACCTGGGGCGGACCTACTGTGGATTGGTCTATTGACGCTGGAGTGGAATCTATAGAGCATGGAATGTATTTGACCGAGGATCAAGCCAACCGGCTTGCGCAATCCAGGACAGCCTTTGTGCCTACTGCTTCCATCTATCGTATTGCTGCAGACCCGTCTGGAGTTCTTTCACTCGACAGGGAAATTTGTGATCGCGCCGCCCGCGCCGCGGAAGCCCACCCTAAAGCCGTTAGCTATGCCAAAAGAGCAGGCGTACGAATTGCGTTCGGTACAGATTTTGCCACACCTTCGTTACATGGACGTAACCTTGAGGAATTAGACACACTCATAGACTGTGGATTAACTCGAAAAGAGGCCTGGCAGGCTGCCACGGAGTTCGCCGCTGAAATTTTGGGATATGGGGACAGATTGGGACGTATAAAAGAAAACTACACAGCAGATACAATCCTTTTTAATGCTGATCCGTATAAGTCACAAAACGCCAAAGCACTCCGTGAAAGTATCGTATCGGTAATTCAGGGGCAATTTGAGTGAGACCAATACTCCAGAGAGCATCTTTAATATAGTTAGACAATCCCCTTAACATTCTCTTGACAAAGTATGATTAGACTTAGTTCTGATTGTACAATAAAGTGTCTGGGAGGAAATTGAATGCTAAAATGTTGGGGGATACATACGAAAAAATCGGTGGCTGCACTCGTAGCGACTATGATGCTAGCAGTAAGCGGTGGGACGGCGATGGCAGTCGAAAAGGACACGTCGATTAAAAACGTAATTATTTTGATTCCAGACGGTATGGCTAATGACGCCACTGCACTGGCTAGATGGTACAAAGGGTCTTCCTTAACGTTAGACAGCATGGCAAGCGGCATGGTGCGTACGCATTCTGCAGATGCTCCAATTGCCGATTCTGCTCCAGCGGGTACTGCTTTTGCCACAGGACATAAATCTCATACTGGGTATGTAGGTGTCCTTCCTGATGAAGCGACAATGCCCGGACAACAACCCATTGCAGCGGGTGACGCCAAAAAGCCTGTAGCTTCCATTCTCGAGGCTTCCAAGCTGGCAGGGAAATCGACCGGAATTATTGCGACTTCGGAGATTATGCATGCGACACCAGCTGATTTTACTGCACATTATCCTGATCGTAAAAATTATGATGCACTCAGTATGCAGCAAGCCTACAACGGGGTTGACGTAGTGTTAGGTGGAGGCGGCAAGTTTTTGGAGGCAGCAGGGCGTAAAGATGGCCAAGATTTGGTAGCCCAAATTAAAGACCAGGGTTATGACTTTGTCACAACACCTGAAGGGTTGAAAAATTCGACCTCCAGCAAGCTCTGGGGCAGCTTTTCTCCTGAAGCCCTTGCGTATAACCTGGATCGCGATGCATCCAAGGAACCTAGTCTGGCAGAAATGACATCGAAAGCCATTGATGTGTTGTCCAAAAACGATAAAGGCTTCTTCTTAATGGTAGAAGGCAGTAAGGTGGATTGGGCCGCCCATGCAAATGATCCAACCGGAATTATTAGTGACGTGCTTTCGTTTGACGATGCAGTGAAAGTTGCTGTGGATTACGCCAAACAAAACCAAAATACAGTCGTCGTAGCAGTGACAGACCACGGAAACGGTGGATTGACGATTGGTAGCAGCGATACAACTAGCAATTATGACAAAACACCTTTAGCTTCTTTTATAGATCCACTGAAAAAAGCTAAGCTGACAGGTGAAGGCTTGGAAGCCAAGCTGAATGCAGATCGCAGCAATATTAAAGAAGTGCTTTCCACATATTTTGGCATCACCGATTTGACAGACGAAGAAGTGAAAACCATTAAAGATGCCAAAGAAGGCAGCATGAACTATGCTGTCGGACCAATCATTAGCAAACGTGCGAATATTGGCTGGACTACAGGCGGACATACAGGAGGCGATGTCGTGTTGTACACGTATGCGCCGAACGGAGACCGTCCAACCGGTGTAATCGACAATACTGATGTCAATAAATATATGACACGTGTACTTGGACTGGATTTGGATACGGTCAGCAAGCAGCTTTTTGTTCCTGCAAAAGCCGCTTTTGAAGCTAAAGGAGCCAAGTTTACTGCGGACACGAAAGTCATTACGGTGACCAAAGGCAGTAACAAGCTGGAGCTTCCGGTATACAAAAATGTCGCTACGCTGAATGGTAAAAATACCACGTTCAACGGTGTAGTTGTATTTAACGGTGTTGATTATTTTGTACCCCAGCAGGCGATTGATTTGATTCAGTAATAAGCAGAACCATCGACAAGGGCTGTTTCTTCCATTAGAGGAAGAGACAGCTTTTTTGTGTGTTGATATAAATGTGTATTTTTTGGGGCAGAAGTTGGAGGAGGTTTTTATAAAATGGGATTTTTTGTGAAACTAATCACGTTACATCCTCTCCGATATTGCTAGAATAATACATGTACGGTACAAGCCGCTGATGATGTGAAGTCCGGATGGACGAGGGAAGAAGGGATGAGTCACGGACGAATTATTACTGCGTCTGGCTGACGGCAAGGAATGGACGCATACGGAAATGATGGAGCTGCTGACACGTCTGGATGATGAGCCGACGCTGCGGGCTCAACTGCGCCACCTGGCAGCTCGGACCAAATTGGAGCGCTATGGCAAAGGTGTTTTTTTACGGGGATTAATTGAATTCTCCAGTATATGTCGTCAGGACTGCATGTATTGTGGGCTGCGCGCTTCGAATAAACAGGCAGATCGTTACCGTTTGCAGCCGGAAGAAATTCTAGCCTGTTGTACGGAGGGGTATGAACTCGGTTATCGGACCTTTGTATTGCAAAGTGGGGAAGATTACTGGTTCACAGCAGCCCGGCTGACGAAATTGATTCGGGAAATTAAAAGCCGTTTTGCGGATGTGGCGGTTACACTGTCCATCGGTGAACGGGATGATGAAACTTATGAGCAATTATACGAGGCGGGCGCGGACCGTTTTTTGCTGCGGCATGAGACAGCTTCCCCCCGTTTGTACGCCAAGCTGCATCCGACGATGACGATGGAAAGCAGGCGCAGCCGTCTGCTGGCTTTGCAACGAATCGGTTTTCAGATCGGGGCCGGATGTATGGTGGGGTTACCAGGACAAACGAATAGTGAATTAGCAGACGATTTGGTCTATTTACACAGCCTATCACCAGATATGATCGGGATTGGCCCTTTTTTACCGCATAGCAACACGCCGCTTCGGGATGCCAGTCAGGGGAGTATGGAAAAGGCACTGGATATTATTTCGTTATCCCGATTGGTCGTTCCAGATGCACTTATTCCGGCGTCCACGGCAATGGGAACGATTCATCCCCAAGGCAGGGAGAAGGCGCTTCAGGCAGGGGCAAATGTGGTGATGCCCAATTTGTCGCCGCTAGCGGTGAGACCTAAGTATGCGATTTATGAGAATAAAATATGTTTGGGCGATGAGTCTGCCCAATGTCGACATTGCCTGGAACTGCGGATCCGTGGAGCGGGATTTGAAGTCGATATGGGGCGCGGCGATAGTTTGAGGGTGCAACGACAGCTTATGAGACAGGAGACTTTGTGAGGCCATAACGGAAACATTGCAGTAACCATAAATAAGGAGATGGGTATACGTGAGTGGAGTACGGGAGAAAGTGTCAGCGGAATTTATCAATGAAGCAGAGATTATGGCAGCAGTGGAGCAGGGGAAACAAGAGGCAACAGATCGACACCGTATTTTAGAAATTTTAGAAAAGGGGAGAGCCTGCCGGGGACTGAGTGCGAGTGAAGCGGCGGCTCTTTTGCATGTGGATGATCCTGAATTATTGGAAGAGATGTTCAAATCTTCGAGGGCAGTCAAAGAACAAATTTATGGCAACCGGATTGTGCTGTTCGCCCCTTTATATGTAAGCAACCACTGCGTGAATAACTGCGAATATTGTGGTTATAAACATACCAATGACAGCTTTACTCGTAGCCGTCTGACACCGGAGGAATTGGTGGAGGAGGTTAGAGTGCTTCAAGAACTGGGACACAAGCGGCTCGTACTGGAAGCTGGGGAAGACCCAGTCCATTGTCCCATTGACTATATCGTCGATTGTCTGCGCCAGATTTATGAGGTCAAGGTAGATAACGGCAGCATTCGGCGGATCAATGTGAATATTGCATCCACAACCGAGGAGGACTATCGGAAGCTGGCAGAGGTGGGCATTGGTACGTATATTTTATTTCAGGAAACGTATCATCGGGAAAGCTATCGTAAATTCCACCTGCAGGGACCAAAGCGGGACTTTGATTGGCACACCACCGCAATGGACAGAGCCATGCGTGCGGGTATAGATGATGTGGGGATCGGTGTGTTGTACGGTCTGTATGATTTCCGCTATGAAACCGTAGCGATGCTGAAACATGCCGAGCACTTGGAAGAAGCCTTTGGCTGTGGCCCTCATACGGTTTCAGTTCCACGATTGCGTCCGGCTGAAAATGTAGACCTGGAGCGATATCCGTACCTGGTCAACGATGAGGATTTTATGAAAATTGTATCCGTTCTTCGACTGGCTGTTCCTTATGCTGGTATGATCCTGTCCACACGCGAGGAGTCAGAATATAGGGACCGCGTTATTGGTCTAGGCGTGTCGCAGATTAGTGCAGGTTCAGCTACAGGCGTAGGGGCATATGCAAAACAGGAAACTGATGATAAGCCTCAATTTGAGGTGGGGGATCATCGCTCACCATCGGAAATTATTAAAAGTCTGTGCCGTGGTGGATATATGCCGAGCTACTGCACAGCTTGCTACCGTGAGGGGCGAACTGGAGATCGTTTCATGGAGCTTGCCAAATCAGGACAAATTCATAATGTGTGCCAGCCGAATTCGCTGCTGACCTTCCAAGAATATCTGCTGGATTATGGGGATGAGGAGGCGCGTGAACTGGGAGCTGCCGCTCTGCGAGAGAATCTGGAGCGTATACCACGTGAATCGACGCGCCGTTTGACGCTTGACAGACTGGAACGACTGGAAGCAGGCGAGCGTGATTTGTATTTTTAGCAATTTATATTATTCGTAGTATCATTTCACGCTATGAAAATTCTCATGATTTATAATCGAACTTGAAAATAAAAAGCAGTCGCGTTGGAATCAGCGCGACTGCTTTTGTGTGTCTGAAAAAAAATGTTAATGACGAGATGAGGTCTTTTAGGAATAACTGCCGGCTTCTACAGCTTGCTCCCATGCCAGCATAGCAGATGGGAAGCATTCAATAGCACGGGGAAAGACCCCCTGTACATAAGCGATGAAAATACCATAGTTCACAATCGGCACTCCGGCAGCTTTCGTTTCCGACATTCGATGAAGCATCGTACGCCGATTGAGCATGCATGCACCGCAATGGATAACCAGTGCATATTCGCTCAGATCATCAGGGAAGCTGGAGCCGGATGCATGCTCGATGATGAGACGTTTGCCTATCGTTTGGCGGAGCCAGCGGGGAATTTTCACTCGACCAATATCGTCAGATTGGCATTGGTGAGTGCAGGCTTCGGCAATGAGTACACGGTCCCCATCCTTGAGGCGATCAATGGCTCTTGCACCTCGTACCAGTTCGTCCAGATCGCCTTTATGACGGGCAAACAGGATGGAAAAAGAGGTGAGAGGCACATCCTTGGGCGTGTCGGCCGCTACTTTCATAAAAACCTGTGAATCGGTAATGACCAAGCGAGGTTTGCGCCCCAATCTCTCCAGCGTCAATCGTAATTCATGTTCTTTGGTCACTACGGCGATGGCATCGCTCTCTAGTGTATCGCGGATTGTTTGCTGCTGTGGCAGGATCAAACGGCCTTTTGGTGCAGCTTTGTCGATGGGAACGACCAGCACAACAACATCGCCGGGTGACAACAGGTCACCGACGATACGGAAACGATCCTCGTTTTGGGGGAGAGTATTCGTGATAGCCTTTTTCAGTTCCGTGTCTCCCTGGAGCAAAGATGCACTGAAAGGAATTAGGGTGAGATCCAATTCAGTTGCCAGCTTTGTAGCCGTTTTATCTGATTCAGTAAGAGTATCTACCTTATTCAATACCCCAATAACAGGAATCTTTTTGGTGCGGAGCTTTTCGAGTAGCTCATGCTCGAATGGTCCGACTCCAACGGTGGCGTCGATAACGAGCAAGGCCAAGTCTGTACTATTAAGTATTTCTAGCGTTTTGTTGCGGCGCAGCTCCCCGACCTCACCCTCATCGTCCAGTCCGGCGGTATCCACCAGAACAATGGGACCCGCTGGGAGCAGCTCCATCGGTTTGAAAACTGGGTCCGTGGTCGTTCCTCCTACAGGAGATACCACAGCGACGGGCTGACCAGTCAGGGTGTTCAGAATGCTGGATTTGCCTGCATTGCGGCGACCGAGCAGGACAATATGTGGTCGGTTGCTACGGGGGGTATCATTCATTCCCATGGTGAGTTCCTTCTTCCTGCCCCGGAATTCCGGGTTTGGTTACTGTATAGGGATGGCATAATTGGTCAATCCGCGAACGGGTCAGTAGGCCGCGATCTTCTGCAATATCCTCTGGTGTGCGACCTTGCACAATGGCTGCAGATGCAATGGAGGCAGCTTCATCATAGCCAAGCTCCGCGACCAGCGCAGAAGCCATCACGGCTGAGTTACGCAGATTTGTAGTACAGCGTTCCTCACGCACGATCAGGCCGCGCACACATCGTTCCTCGAATAGTCGAACCGCGCTGTTCAGAATATGTAGCGATTCCAGCATCGATTCGGCAATGAGCGGCAGGAATGCGTTTAGTTCCAACTGACCGGAGGCAGCGGCCATAGTGATAGCCGCATCTTCGGCTATCACACGCATGGCTGTTAGTCCTGCCATTTCAGCTATTACCGGATTGACCTTGCCAGGCATAATAGAGGATCCCGCCTGAACTGGAGGCAGCGTGTATTCGCCAATACCACCGAAAGGACCAGAGGCCAGTAGGCGAAAATCGCCAGATATTTTGTACAGATTCACGGCGGCTGATTTGAGTAGACCGGACACCTCCACAAATACATCCATATTTTGAATCGGGTCCATCGGGTGGTCGCTGCGACTCAGTCCAAAACCAGTCTCATCAGCCAGCTTTTCGACCATCCGATAGCTGTAAGCGCGGGGCGCATTCATACCTGTGCCAATCGCCGTGCCTCCAATAGGGATTTCCCGCAGCCGCTCTTCGGCTTTGTAGAGACGCCAGCGGTCGCGCGCTATGGCCTTTGCGTAAGCACCAAAGCCCTGCCCGGCCATCATGGGCAGGGCATCCATTAGCTGAGTGCGGCCTAGTTTGAGCAGGTCGGCATATTCTGTTTCTTTATGCTGTAAAGCATCCTGTAATGAAGACATCGTGTCACATAAAGGCCGAAGCAGCCGTATCGCTGCAACTCGTAGCGCTGTGGGATAGACATCATTCGTAGACTGGCAGCAGTTCACATCATCCAGCGGATGTATAATCTCATACTGCCCTGGTCTGCCTCCTAGCTGTACGATGGCCAAATTAGCAATGACCTCATTTACATTCATATGGGTACTGGTGCCTGCGCCGCCTTGCATGGCATCCACGGTAAACATTTGTTGGTGCCTCCCGGCGAGTATTTCGTCGCAGGCATTTACAATGGCAGAGGCCCGTTGGGCAGGAAGCCGTTTCTGCTCACCATTCACTTGAGCGGCTACTTTTTTTACCAACACAAGAGCGTGGATCAGGTTTTGGTTCACGGGCCTGCCACTGACCGCAAAATTGTTCATCGCGCGTGCGGTGTGAATACCGTAAAAGGCATCTGCGGGAATTTCCATCTCTCCTAGCGCATCCCGCTCGGTTCGCGTATTTGTAGGCAGAGGGAAACCTTCGGTCATAGACCCGTTGCCGGAATGCGTGTCATATGCAGTAGCTGACGTGCACTTGCAGCGCGTTTTTCTTCAACCCGGGCATGAACCAGATCTGGCTCGACCAGCTTGAGGGCTTGTGTTGGACATTTACCAATACAGGCCGGACCGCCGTCCACGCCTTCGCATAAATCACATTTGCTGGCAATCATGCGCTCTTTGGGTTGCAAACGTCCTGACATATTGGTATACAATCCATCCTGCACGACAGGTTGCCCGTTTCGATACTCGGGTACCATGGTAATCGCGCCGTAAGGGCAGGCGATCATGCAGGTTTTACAGCCAATGCAGCTTTCGCTATTAATGAGAATGCAGCCATCTGCGTTCGTAATGGAGCCGTTCGGACAAGCGTTGGCGCATGGAGCATCCTCACAGTGACGACACTGAACGGGTGCAGTGACCCCAAATGATTTGATAACCTTCAGACGAGGGTGAAAATGAAACTCATCATCCGGCGAGATAAAAGGGTTCTCCGCTGAATGTGCGATGACACATGCGATTTCACAGGTACGACAGCCGATACATTGATCGGGATCAGCTAAAACAAAACGATTCATACAATTCGACTCCTCTCTAACTAACGACAAATATAATGTATACAGCATAAAAATAACTTAATATATTAATGAATGGAGTAATCCGCATCCCCTTTGGTGGAAATATTGTTGCTGCGGCTTTGTTTGCCGGGCCCCCGTTGTTGGAAGGTGGTGTGCAGCAGATGATGCGACACATGACCCAGCGGCTCACCTAGAAATTCATCATAAAGTTTGATGATGTGAGGGTTCTCATGCGATTTTCGTACCTGGTGTGCAGCATCATGTCCATAGATGGAGGATTTACGTGCCCGATAAGCTTCAATTCGTTGCTTTTCTAACATGAGCTTGGGTTGTCCCCCTCCGCTGATACATCCAGCAGGGCAGCCCATCACCTCAATAAAATGATAATCACATTCGCCTGCCTGGACACGATCCAGTAGCTGATAGGCATGTTGTAGCCCGGCGACGACCGCTACCTTGAGCTGCAGCTTGCCTACCTGAACCTCAGCTACTCGAATGCCTTCCTCACCACGTACAAAATCGAGCTGGAGCTTCGGCAGTTTTTCATTGGTCAACAGCTCGTAACCTGTACGGATGGCAGCTTCCATGACTCCTCCGGTGACTCCAAAAATGGAGCCTGCACCTGAATATTGCCCTAACGGTGAATCGAATTCTTCATCAGGCAGGTTTGCAAAATCAATTCCGCGCTGCTTGATCCAATATGCAAGTTCACGCGTGGTCAGTACCTCATCCACATCACGGTAACCGTCAGATTCCATTTCAGGACGATCGCATTCAAATTGTTTACAGGTACAGGGCATGATGGCAACGCTGTATATATTCGCAGGTTCCACCTCGTCCAGTTGTGCGCCATAAGATTTGATTAGCGCTCCTAACATTTGCATCGGAGATTTGCAGCTGGATAGATGGTCTAGCAGATCGGGATATTCAATCTCTGCAAATCGGACCCATGCTGGACAGCAGGATGTGAACATGGGTAAGGGACCGCCTTCGGTCACGCGACGAATCAATTCAGTGCCTTCCTCCATGATGGTCACGTCAGCTCCAAAGTTGGTGTCGTATACCCGGTCGAAGCCAAGGCGGCGCAAAGCAGCAGCCATTTTCCCAGGCGTCAAGGTGCCGAACGGCATTCCAAATTCCTCCGCGAGTGAAACACGAATGGCCGGAGCACATTGGACGATCCGAAACTGTCCAGGTTTGGTCATCATATCGGCTACCTTATTCAAGTTGTAGCTATAATAGGCAGCGAATAGCGGCTCTCTGATGTCGGCAGGCATATCGCGTTCTTGGATACGTTCCAGCCGTCTAGCAGCGCCTTCCTGTGAAGATGAACCTGCCCAGTCAGATGCGTATACGCTGCATATTTGTACACATTGACCGCAAATAACACATCGGTCTGCATTAACGGTTTGCGGTTCTCCGGGCAATCCCTCTATGGCATCAACTGGACAAACCCCAGCACAACGTCTGCATCCTGTGCAGAGCGTAGGGTCAATATGAATGACAGGGTCTGTGCAATCAGTCGTCTTCATACAAGGAGGTGAAGAGATCTTGTCTATTGTGGTTGACATGGTTTTCTACCTTTCTGCGGCTGATTTTGACCTTATAGGCGTGGGAAAAAGACTTCCCGCCGAGGCTCTGGAGGTGAGTCGGATATACCTTTGGCCAGCCGTAGGACATGATTCGGGCAGGCCTCTACACATGCAGGCTGTCCGTTCTCTGTTTCCGCGCACAGATCGCATTTGCTTGCCGCGGTGCGGGGAAGGGCGACTCGATTTGCACGGTGAGTCAGGCCGGACTGCGTTACAACGTGTCCTGCCCGGTAGACCGGAGACACCTCAATTGCCCCGAAGGGGCAGGCCAAAACACAGGAGGTACAGCCGATACATCGTTCCTCATCAATCATAACGACGCCGTCCTCCTGACGAATGGCTTGCACCGGACAGGCATGTGCGCAGGGGGCATTTTCGCAATGCCGGCATTGCACCGGCACATACATTTCCCCTGTACGTACAACATACACCTTGGGTACAACAGGTACGCTGACGGTTCCGACCGAAGCTCCTATGCCGTTAGCCTGACTGTGAACGGCGAAGCACGCAAGTTCACAGGCTTTGCAGCCGATGCACTGTCCGGCGTCTGCGACTACAAAAGAAGAAGCAACAGCGCTTGTTCTACTGGCTGCTCCCATTCTACTCGTCGAAGCTGACCGGGTATCTGTCGGACGGTGCATCATATTCCCTGTGCCGCTCATCTCGTCACCTTATCAGCCAAAACAGCTTCCTGGACGTTCATCTGTCTGCGAATCCGTTGGTACGATTCATGTACATCACGTTCGGCCTGCGCTTGGTCGGCGATCCGTTCCAGACGGATGGCACAGTATTTTAATTCCGGGGTTTTGGATACCGGATCGAGAAAATCAGCGGTTAGCTCGTTGCATGCTCCAACCCACCAGTGATAGGTCATGTAGGTCGCACCTTGTTGCACACGGTCACTAATTTGTGCCCGGGCCATGATGCGTCCCCGGCGAGAGGATATAGCAACAATTTCGCCATCCAGAATATTCAGATCTGCTCCGTCTTCTGGGCTAATCTGAATAAAGCCAGGCTCATCAGACAACTGGCGCAGCGCACGGCAATTGCCAGTCATGGTACGAACAGAATAGTGACCTACTTCACGGACTGTGGACAAGACAAGCGGGTATTTTGCATCCGGTTGTTCTTGTGGTGGACGCCATTCGCAGGCGAATAATCTGCCTTTGCCACTAGGTGTCGAAAATTGATTTCCTTTATACAAATACGGTGTACCTGGATGATCCTCAGTAGGGCAGGGCCATTGCACGCCGCCTTGCTGCTCCATTTTTTGGTAGCTGGCACCGGAGAATAATGGGCTGAGGCTGCGCATTTCATCCCAAATTTCCTCTGTGTTTGCATAGGACATAGGGTAGCCCATGGCGGTAGCAACCTCGCTAATAATGGCCCAGTCTGGCTTAACATCCCCCTGTGGCTCAACGGCTTTACGGATGCGCTGAAAGCCCCGATCTGCCGAAGAATATACACCGTCATGCTCGCCCCAGGCAGTAGAAGGGAGGATGACATCGGCGTGCAGCGCTGTTTTGTTCATGAAAATATCCTGAACCACGACAAATTCCAATTGGTCTAGGGCTTCACGCAACTCGGCGGCGTTCGGATCACTTTGTACAGGATCCTCTCCGAAAATGTAATAAGCTTTCAGCTTGTTCTCCTTCAGAATGAGGTGTGGTACCTCCGTAAGTGGATATCCTTTTTTACGCGGCAGCTCAACACCCCATGCTTTTTCAAACTTTTTGCGGACTGTGGTGTCTGTTACATCCTGATAGCCAGGATACACATTCGGCAATGCGCCCATGTCACAGGAACCCTGTACATTGTTTTGTCCCCGTACAGGTCCGATTCCCACATTCGGCTTGCCCAGATTTCCAGTCAACAGTGCAAGGGAAGCAAGCCCCTTTACCACATCAACGGCCTGTGAAAATTGACATACGCCCATTCCGTACAAAATTGTAGCGGTAGGGGCCTTTGCATATTCCCTCATAGCCGCCCGGATGTCGGCCGCCTTGACCCCCGTAATGCCTTCCGCATATTCGGGAGTATATTTTTTAATGCTGTCTACGTATTCGGCAAAGCCTTCTGTGTTTGCTTCAACATATCGTTTGTCGTACAGTCCTTCATGCACAAGTACATGACCAAAAGCGTTCACCAAAGCCATGTTTGAACCGCCCTTTAAGGGTAGCCACATATTCGAAATACGAGCTGTTTCGGTCATGCGCGGATCGCATACAATAATTTTGGCGCCTCTTTGCTTGGCAGCTACAATGCGTCTTGCGACGATCGGATGTGTTTCGGGTGCATTATATCCAAATACGAAAATGAGATCAGAGTGTTCAATTTCAGGAATAGAGTTGGACATAGCTCCATCTCCGAGCGAGTAAGTCAAACCTGCCACAGAAGGGCCGTGGCATACACGAGCGCAATGGTCAATATTGTTCGTGCCAATGACCGCCCGCATGAACTTTTGCATGACATAATTGGCTTCATTTCCCGGACCGCGTGCGGAGCCCGTTCCCATAATGGAGTCGGGTCCGTATTTTTCCTTAATTGCTGACAGCCGTTCGGCAGTATATTGAATGGCTTCCTTCCACTCCACTTCCTCCATAACTCCATTTTTGCGAATCATGGGCTTGCGCAAGCGTGCAGTCAGAATTTGCGGGTCATTCAAAAAATCCCATCCATAGTGTCCTTTCAGACACAGCGTTCCTTCATTCGTACGACCACCAGCCGGCTCTGCGCCAATTACCTGTCCTTTTTCCACCAGCAAATGAAGCTGACAACCGCTCCCGCAGTAGGGACATACGGTCAATACCTTGTCTGCCATAAGTGCAGCACCTCTTTTATATGAAATAGATGAAACTCGTAACATAAAAAAAGCCAATACAAAAATGCCGCTTTACGCTGCATCCTGTACTGGCTTATCCGCGAGCGAGGAGACAAGCTCCTTCCCGCTAATCCAACCGGTGTATGTGTTGTAGTTCTAGAGTAATGATAATGTGTCCGTCTCCATGGACGGAGGGGCAGACCTCCCAAGTATAAGTGAAGGGACTGCCGAGTGTTTTTTCGGCTTCGTTCATAAACTCCTTTTCCAGATAGGGACGAAGAACATCCCAATATTCCCTGACCTTGTCCTCAGCCCCTTCATGAACGAGAATTTCGGACAAATTAGACAATGTACCTCGAATTTCTACCGTAATCCGGAGTGGCGAATCCAGTGAAACCTTGACGTTGTCCGGTCCTTTTCCCCGGTAGTGCTTGACAATACACACGGCCAACTTCCTGATGCGCTCACGGTATTCCAATTCAGTATTCAACATCTGGACACTCCGCTTCGAATCAAAATAAAGGCGTACTTGCCGCGCATGCCAGACAGCCTGTGTAGCTGGTTTAGAACAAGACGTAACCGTCCCGACCAAAGTGGTCTGCCCAGCACGGCGTATCACCCTTCTATGGTAGAACAGGTTGACCCGGAAAGATGTGAAATTCATTACACTGAACCAAAATTTTACATAGATTAGACCGCTCTTGAAGTAGCTATACCTCTATGGTTTGTATGATGCTTCTCGTTCCATCGCGTTGTTTGTACAGATCCAATACAAAAGCAGTTGAATGACAAACTATGGGCTGAAATTAGTAAATGTCATTCTCAAAGCCCACTATACTAAAATAGCACAGTGCGAATCTCAGAGATTTATAGTAAATTATTCATTTATATGATTACAAACGCATCATTCGATCCGTCAAGTCGAAACCTGAAACTGTACAGTGCCGCCTGTACTTTAGTTACGGTAAAGCAGAAAAAATATGGCAGCATTGATGCTTTTATCGAGAAAAGTCTTGGTTTGACGCTGCAAGAGAAGCAGCACTTGCAGGAGCTACATTTAGAATAGGAGTCATATGTTAATGTTTAGTTGGAATAAAAAAAGCCGCTATATTAGCGACTCTTTTAAACTAAATATTCTGATGACCCAGGGAAGAAATGATATGGGCAATAGTTTGCGGGCTTTCCTTACCATTTAACTCGAGCCATTGATTAATGACTCCAATGGAACCGTGAACCATGTAAGTGAAAGAATAGTCCATTGTACATGGTTTCTTCCTGTTTGGTTCTTCTCCATTTCTTCGCACATGATCTTCAAGCAAGACTTGTGATAAAAAATTATTTTTTCCTGTCTCCGAAATTAAGATTTTATACATCGTTTTCTTATCTCGAATGATGTTCAATAGGTTGATCATTGATTCTTCTGTTGCGCAGGGACTGTCTCTTTCTTGTAACGTTTCCATTATTTCTTGATTAAATTCATGTTGCATTACTTCAAATAGTTCATAAGGATCTTTGTAGTGCAGATAGAAAGTGCCACGGTTGATATCTGCCTGTTTACATATTTCAGTAACCGTTATTTGAGGCAATTTTTTTGTTTCTAATAGACTCAGGAAACTCTCTTTAATGAGATCAATCGTATATTTAATTCTTCTATTATTCTTGACTCCAACCATATGTTACCCCTCTTTTTTCATCTTTTCAACAAACTCAAGCTGAACTGTTGAATTCATAACACTAACTCATGTATTGATTATTGTGATTGCAGAGATGAGTAGATTATACTTACATCGCGACATTAAATCAACACATGTTCATTTGATGATAATGATTAAAAAATATAATTTATTTCAAACATACAAGGAGAGTAAATAAAACATGACAACCACCTCAAACAAACCCAAAATACTCATTGTGGGCGCAGGAGCAGTAGGGTTTTCTGTTGGATACCACCTTCACTTATCCGGTACTGATATTACCTTTCTTGTACGAAAAGGACGAAAAGCAACATTCGATTCTCCACAAAAACTATATTGCTATGATGATGCTACATTGAAAAATTTTAGCGATTTTAATGTCATTGAAAATGTAGAAGAAATAAAACCTCAGCAATATCAATTTATTATTATTACATTGGATGGAAATGCTAGTCGAACACCAGAAGGCATAGATATGTTATCCAAAATGGGTGATATCGTACGTGATTCTGCAAGTACCGTGATTATGTGTGGGTTTGGAAGTGGCATTCGTGAACATTATCTTCAGGTTATGCGAATTCCCGAAGACCAGTTGCTAAGAGGAATACTGGGTACGCTAAGTCATCAATCCAACGCTGATTTGCCTGTACACAAACCAACGGATCCCAAGCAGATTACCCAAGCTATTGTCTGTTACAAACACCCGACGAACGGCGTGGGGTTTCAAGTCGAGACCAATAATAAAGTGGCAGCAAAGCAATTTATCACACTGTACAATCGCTCTAAAGTTTCACGTTGTGGTCAAGTAAGCCCGGCAATGTTCAATATTTTCTCAAGTGTCGGCTTTCCTGTATACGCCGCTTGCGATATTTTAGGCTGGCCTAACTTCTCGACCGTTGTAGCCAATAAAGAACTTTGGCAACATGCTTGCCGAGCACAAGGTGAAATAGCAACTCTACCAAAGCATGGTGTTGTCGGTAAGATCATGGGTTTAATGATGGGATCACGCATGACGGCGAAAATACATCTTAAAATGGAACGAGATATGCTTCCGTTAGATTATCAAGCGTTCAATCGTTTCCATCATGGTGGTGAAGTGCGGACTCAGGATGTAGAATCTATGCGAAATTCAGTTGTAGAAGGGCAACGTCAAGGTCGCCAAATGAAGGCTTTGAAGGAATTACTGCAACGTGTGGCTGAACATGAAGCCGCAAGTCAAGCCACGTTAAAATAAAGAGAAGAGGTCCGTGCTAGAATGCATGGACCTCTTCAAACCATTATCAATTGATTTTTTATAAAGCTTTACTGTTTAACCAGAACGGATAAATCGCCTTCAAAAACTTTCTCCTCTTTGTTATTGAAAGTCGACAGCAATACAGTAACGAGTCCTGTTTCATTCCGCTTCTCTTTTACTCCAATCACTTCAACAATGGTGTACAATTCATCGCCTGGATATACTGGTTTAATAAATTTAATATTATTCATAGCCGTTCCAGCAATAACCTCATCACCGTAACTGCCTGTTTCAACCCAAAGCTTAAAAGAAATAGCTAATGTTTGAATTCCTGAAGCGATAATTCCATTAAACCTGCCTTGCAATGCTTTTTCTTCATCTAAGTGCATATATTGCGGGTCAAACTCCCTTGCAAATCTGGTAATGTCCTCTTTAGTTAATTTTAAAGACTTGGTTTTAAATACTTGTCCGATATAAAATTCATGAAACCGCATTATTACACCTCTTGATTAATTATTTTCTTATTTATATTAGAGTAGCATAATATCACCAATCAAGTTAAACTGCCCGTTAGCTTAATGGCGTATTGTCAGTCTACAACTTGATATTTCCCTTTAGAATCCGTAGCGTTATAGCAACAAAACTAATTTAGAGTATAAGCATGAAAAGCCTCTGTTAATTCAGCGGATTTTTATAGTCCATCTCAGCAAGTAACCCTCCGTACTTTTGTACAGTCAGATCAATGTAAGTGTTGCAAATCAATAAAAATTATTGACAACTGTTAAATTATGGACAACAATAGAATGCAATAATATATAAATATTGGTACTTCTGTATGGAGGGTGGTTTATCCATGGAAATTACACCCACGATTAGAGCGGAATTGGAACAATATCTAAAACAAGAAGGTTTGAGTATGATGGAGTTTGGGCATATAGCAGGCATGAATAGGGGGATAGTAAGTAGCATAGTGTCAGGCAATAAATCTATGTCTGTTAACCAGATAGATCGCATTACCGAAGCTATGGGTTTACCAGAAGGCTACTTTTACGACCTATTTATAGAAAACTACATCATCGACACCCCCCCCGAATATGAGACGAATAGAGCCATTTTTGTATCGTTGTGCGGAATTGGACAAGCTGGATGCGATCCGTCGAGTGGTGGGAACCATTATGGACAACCTACTCTATTCGCCTAAATTATTTGATATGGCAGAAGTGCTAATAGCACAGGGACGACATGATGCTGCGCTGCTGTTCTATAAGGGTGTAGCTGAAACGGAGAAGTACCAACATTCTGAACGATTGGCGATCTGTCAATATCGAATGTTCACGATTCAGGTTGGTGACGATCAAAGTCGTAATCTCGAGGCAGCTACGTTGTTCGAGCCTTACATTGAACGTCTGGATGAAATGGACCAACTTGACGCATTGAAGGATTTGGCGAACGTGTACAGGTCTTTGCGCAAGTGGGACAAGGTTGAGGAAATGGCAGGGCAAATGAGAGGGAAAGCGGAAGTACAATATTCCATAAAACATCAACAGAAGAATCGAAAGAACAGCGAGCATGAAAAGGAAACCAGAGGGCCGTTATTTGGATACATTGCTTACGCCGATTTGTTGTGTGCTAGTGTTTGTGAAGCCCAAGGCGATTATCAACAAGCTCTACAGTATACATACGCCTATGCGGATTTGGATTGGGTCAAAGAGACTGACGAAGATACTCAACACTGGGTAAACTTGTTCAGTCAGTGGGCAGAAGGTAACACGTACGTTAATAAGCTCCTGTCTGGAGATGTTAGCGTGCTGCCAGACTATGTTGAATATATAGCAGCAACATCAACCGTTAACGAAAATGAGAAACTCTCAAAGCTGTTAAACGTTATGATAGCGGCTAACCGATATGAAATAGATGTGGATGATATCCTTTCACGTTTTGAAACGAATATTAATTCATTTGCTGAACTCCCAACATCATCTGATATATATACCCAACAAGTAATACCGGACTATTTCGCATGGTTTGGTTACGAAATGGCTCATTATTATTTACATCGGGTGAAATACAGTGATGGCTTTAAATACTTGATGTATGCAATGGTAAAGTCACATATAATAAGTAATGAAACTTACTTTATAAATTGTATTGGTCTGTTTATGCGTTTCCAAGTCCATGCGACTCCTGAAATCAAAACAGAGTTCTCCAATCTAATTGAAAAGGTGTGGTTAAGTAATGTTGAAAAAAATGGCATTGTTAATCGTTGCGAGTAGCTTTTTGTTTTTTATAACCGTACCTGCTCACAATCATGATCAGCTTATTCAGACCCTTGTACAAATTGGGGGATTCTAAAGCAAAAGAAAGCTCTGCCGACCATAAGGTTAGCAGAGCTTTCTTCAGTGTATGAATTACCACACAATTCACCGAATAACTATCTTGAGGTGATCAGCATGAACCATACATATAAGTATTTACAGAATCACCCAAGTCACTTATCCTTATTAACGTGATTTACCAATGTTTTTATGATGAATAAATCTAAAGTAATGCTTTTACAGTAAGGGAATTAATCTCTTAATTGGCCTGTGGAGTCTTCTTTATTATAGAGCAGTTTGAATTTAGAGTAGATGAAAAAAGGACTCCAACGGTTTGTAGCCGCGAAAGAGTCCTTCTTTTGTTTATTTAGTTGGATACTCGCTTGCTTCAAAGGTGAGTATTTTGTTGAATATTACATATTCCTTACGGCTGCTGAATGGTCCTTTGTTGTTATTGTGCTTATCAATGGCAAAGAATGAAGAACCTCTACCAGCATCCTTTGCGTCATACCAAGCGATGAAAGCATTCAATTCTTTTTTGCTCAGATCGAATTCTTTGTCAAACCCATTATCCATGGTTACAGTCAGAATAGCGCGGTCACCAGTTGGTTGTGAGGAACCATCTGAATCAGACGAACCAGGTGTTGTAGACGAACCAGGTGTTGTAGACGAACCAGGTGTTGTAGACGAACCAGGTGTTGTAGACGAACCAGGTGTTGTAGATGAACCAGGTGTTGTAGACGGATCTGGTGTTGTAGACGAACCAGGTGTTGTAGATGAACCAGGTGTTGTAGACGGATCTGGTGTTGTAGACGGATCTGGTGTTGGTGTTACAGGCAAATTATTGTACATCTCAAAGGCCCCAAGTGAAAATAAAGAATTACCATTATTACTAGTGATATTCAAACGGTATTTTTTATATTTTGTTTCATTGGTAAATGAAAATTCTTTTCTCTCTTTTTGGTTCCAGTTAGTAACATTTATTTGTGTATCGAGAATGACCCATGAAACACCGTCCGATCCTTCGAACGTCCACTCTTTTGGCGATTCGTTTAGATTAGATGCACGTGCAGTCAATACATATTTGTTGACAACTACAGGATTTTCAAATTCATAAGCAATCCAGCCAGTCTTAGAATTTGTAGTTGTTGCCCAACCATAATCAGTAGGGTTTCTATCAAACACACTGTATGGTTGATGACCATTACTCCAAGCAGAACTTGCACTTGCAATGCCGGAAGGAGTTGTATTGGAAGTCATCATAGGGATTAGGTTTGTTTCATCACTTGAGCTAGCAAAAGAAGAACTTGCAAACACTGATGTTAATAGAAAGATAGATAGTAAAGAAAAAAATATTTTTTTCATGTTAAAGCCCCTTTTTGTTTTATTTGCTTAGAAAGCTTACAAAAGTTAAAGAGGAATGTCTAAACATTAATGTCTATATATTCAAATATAAGTTTAATTGAGGATTTAATTTTTTAGAATAATAATGTCTATCTCTGCCGCTCTATAACTGGTAGACTTTTTTGTTTTGCGACAACACATATGATACTTCGACACGCCTCGCAATATAGTATTAAGAAGATTTAATATACTTTGGAGGTGTCATAAGTCCAAGTGATAACAGGGGAGCAGGATCACGGGTAAGTCATCAGTTATAAATATGTAGATGGAACAAAAGTGGGATTTATTGTGAAATGAGGATGGAGACGCCACTGGTTAGCAGACGATATAGTCTTCTTATACCCATAAAAAATAAATATTCCAATATTTAGATTACATTTGAAGTAAGTGAATACTCTAAATAAATCGAAAAGCTCAGCTGACCTTAATTGGTCGGCGGAGCTTTTTTTTTGTTAAGAAGCCCTTCCTTTAACCAAGACCTCGCATAGCCTATGGAGTATAGTACCCTAAAGTAAAGGAGGCGTTACGTGTGGGGGAAATGAAAAGAGACTACGAGGGAATCACCGGAAGAGTTTGGACATCGATAGCTGCTGTATTGGCATTGTTCATTTTGCTGGTAATCATCTTGAAATTAATTCATTTATAAAGATTCTTAACCTCCACCGGCATTTTTTCGAATTGCTGTTTAGCCCTGTGCTTTTTATCCTTTTGGTCATAATGACTAAAGCGTGCTGAATTTAATTTTTTAAGCATAGTCACATTAGTTGCTGAGGAATCTATAAGGTTCGCCGTTCGGCCCTAGGCTAATCCATGAGGGTCGCCTCTTTTTGGAATGGTTGGGTGGTCCTTTCCATTAGCCAAAAAGGCGACTCTTCTTATCCTATTTTTGGTTACTCAACAAGCCTGACTTTGCTTCAAGATCTTCTATAATTTCCATTGCAACAAAATATCCAAAAAACAAAGTTAAAATATCCTCGTATCGTTTTCCTGATCCTCTTGCTCTACTTAATATGATGTTTTGACTTTCTTGTATTTTTTTTCTAAGGAACGATAGAGAAACCACGGGTGGATTGGAAGCGATCAAATCCATCATTAGAGTTGACAACTTTTTCTGAAACTCTTCAATCGGAAAGTCATTATTTTCTTTCGAATACAGATGCATCGTTTTAGGTGGATCTTTAAATGAAGTTTGATATTGAGTATTGAAAATACCTTCATTAGCTATTTTGTCCGCAATTAATTTACCAAAAACGATCCCCGATGCGAATGCTTGCCCAGGGATTCTTCCTATACCAAGATCACCATTAAATTGAGCTTCTCCAGTAGCAAAAACACGATTCAAGTTTATGGCCTCAGCATTAGCATTGATTTCGATTCCTCCTGAAGAATAGTGCATCGTTGGTGTAATTTTAATTCTTTTATTTTTAACTACCTTAGGACTAAATCCATATTTTTTGAATTTTTCATTTAATACATCTTCATCAGCATGGCTCATATCCAAGTACATGTCCTTTTTTTGTTTGATGCATTCTAGTTGGAATTTTAAAATCTCATCAATCATTTCGTGGTAATCATCTCGAGCAATTGCATCACAAATATACTTATCTTTTAATAATTGAACTCCATCCTCATCTATTATTTTCCCTTGACTCAAAGATACAACCCCGCCCAATAAAATTTGCCTTCCGTTATATATAGACCAAGGATGACACATTACTGTAGACATTCCCTTTAATCTTGCACCTATTTTTTTAGCTAAGATAAGCGTTTCACCAGTTGAACCCGGCGAATTATCATTGAAACAGAATTGTCCTGCATATCCTCCCGTAGCTAATACCAAATAATTAGTAAATATTCTGATAAATTGATCTGATTGTATGTCGTAAAATATTGCGATAATTCCTTGATCGTACTTTTCCAAATGAATCAAAATTTTATTACACATCGGTTGTTCAATATGTTGTAACAAACAATTGATTAATTTCTTTCCCCCATGTGATTTAATCAAACATTCAGGCATGATACCAAAGGATGTTTTCTCATAAGGAATCCCTAATTCTTCGAAGAAATTTATAATTATGTTGGAATTCCTATATAGCGCTTCAATTACTGATCGATCTGCTCCACATTTATCAATAGTAAGATTAATAATATTATTAATTTCATTCTCTGATGGAACCCGAGTATTTGCTGCTGAAAGAAAGGAATTGCTTTGTTTGGGTGCATTCTTTTTTGTTACAATCGTGTACTTAATATTGTTTTTTGACAAATAATAAGCAGCAGTAAGCCCTGAGATCCCCGTACCGACAATCAAAATTGGAGTGTAGTGTTCAACGGATATTCCATTTTGTTTCATCATTCCAACTCCCTTTTAGGATGTGAATGTTATCTTCGGCTGAATCTCGTAGTCGGTTTTCTATTTTGTTGCAACAAAACGTATCATGATAATGTTCATAAAATTCTTGCTCCGTTGTTAATTCCCTGTAATTTATATCAAATTATATAACTATATTTCGTTTCATTCTTTATATAGTTATTAAGAGCTAACAAAATCAAATACGAACAGTTTTGCAAAAGTAGAGGAAAAAAAGAACCATTATAGCAATCGCTAAGATGATTCTTATTACGATTTCCAATATCCTTGTTACCAACGAAGAATGGAATTCAAAAAAAATATTTTCCTAATTGTACAAGTTTATTCCTTATATTGTCAACATTATCTGAGAATATATAATTGACTCAGCTTTCGCAGTATGAATATTCAAACAAATCCTTATGTAATAACTGGCAGTATCTTAGAAAAGGCGACAGAGTTCATTGTATTCATCCGTTTGTATAACCCTTTTTTTAATCTTCGAATTTTTAGTCGAGTGTTTTTACTAATTAAGAGCTGATAGAGAAATCAGTGCAAAGAACCGCCTATATCCACCTTATCCATCCTTATAGCCTTAACCTATCACTTCTATAGATATCATATCTTAGACCAATCAAACATCCCGTGGTATATTGTTGACATTCAAGAGAGAGCCGTTAGCTTCTCTCCACTAGGTTCGAAAAACACAGGGGTGAATAATGATGAGTAAAAAGACCATGTTCGAGAAAATTTGGGATAACCATGTCATCTATCAGGAAGCTGGAAAGCCGAGTATTTTGTACATTGATCTTCACCTCGTACATGAGGTAACATCGCCGCAGGCGTTTGAGGGATTACGTCTTAGCGGACGTCAGGTGCGTCGTCCAGAACTTACGTTTGCAACGATGGATCATAACGTGCCGACTAAGGACCGTTACAATATTACGGACCCGATTTCCAAGCAGCAGATCGATACATTAACTCAAAATTGCCGTGATTTCGGTGTCAAACTGTATGATCTGGATACGGTGGATCAAGGTGTCGTTCACGTTATGGGGCCTGAACTTGGTCTGACTCATCCGGGCAAAACGATTGTTTGCGGTGATAGTCATACCTCCACACACGGGGCGTTCGGAGCACTCGCTTTTGGTATCGGAACCAGTGAGGTTGAGCACGTAATGGCAACACAATGTCTCCAGCAAGCCAAAGCCAAAACGATGGAAGTTCGCTTTGTAGGCCGCCGCAAACCTGGTGTGACAGCAAAGGACATGATTTTGGGTGTCATCGCCAAATACGGTACAGATTTCGCTACAGGTTATGTTATTGAGTACACAGGTGAATCTATCCGCGAATTGAGCATGGAAGAGCGCATGACTGTGTGTAACATGTCCATTGAAGGCGGAGCCAGAGCAGGAATGATTGCACCGGACGAAACCACCTTCAACTACTTGCGTGGACGTCAACATGTAGCACAAGGAGCTGCTTTCGAGCAAGCGGTTGCTGAGTGGAAAGAGCTTGTCACAGATGAAGGCGCTGAGTTTGATGTCGTGCTGGAGTTTGACGTAGATGCTTTGATTCCGCAAGTAACCTGGGGCACCAGCCCTGGGATGGGTACAGATATTTCCTCAACCGTACCGATTCCTGCAGAACTGCCAACCGAAAACGAACGTAAAGCAGCTGAAAAAGCGCTTGAATATATGGATTTGAAGCCAGGTACTCCTATCACGGATATTGCGATTGATTATGTGTTTATCGGCTCCTGCACCAATGGGCGGATTGAAGATTTGCGTGCAGCCGCTGAGGTTGCCAAAGGTTACAAGGTTTCTGACAAAGTAACGGCCATCGTCGTACCAGGTTCGGGGCGTGTGAAAATTCAGGCAGAAGAAGAAGGACTGGACGTCATTTTTACAGAAGCAGGATTTGAGTGGCGTGAAGCGGGATGCAGTATGTGTCTTGCGATGAATCCAGACGTACTGCAACCGGGACAGCGTTGTGCTTCGACTTCTAATCGTAACTTTGAAGGTCGTCAGGGACGCGGAGGACGGACTCATCTGGTATCTCCAGCAATGGCAGCCGCTGCGGCGATTCATGGACATTTTGTTGATGTACGGGATTGGAAATTCAAGCAGGAAGAAGTAGTCCGCTAGGATACAGAGGAGGAATTACGATGGAAGCTTTCACAACATTAAAAGGAATTGTAGCACCTGTGGATCGGGTGAATGTGGATACAGATGCTATTATTCCTAAGCAGTTTTTGAAACGAATTGAACGTACGGGCTTTGGACAGTTTCTGTTCTACGAGTGGCGGTTTGATGAAGCGGGCAATATCAATCCTGAATTTGAACCGAACAAGCCTCGTTATGCAGGGGCGTCTGTGCTGATCTCTCGCGCTAACTTTGGCTGCGGCTCCTCACGTGAGCATGCGCCGTGGGCGATTATGGACTATGGGTTTCGTTGCGTAATTGCTCCGTCTTATGCGGATATCTTCTATAATAACTGTTTTAAAAACGGTATATTGCCGATCAAGCTGTCTGAAGAGCAAGTAGAGGGATTGTTCCAGCGTACGTCGCAGCATGATAACTACCAATTGAACATAGACCTGAATGAAAAAACGATCACTGACGACTATGGTCTGAAAATTGAATTCGATTTGGATGAACATCGCCGCCAGTTCCTGCTGCAAGGCTTGGACGATATTGGCCTGACACTCCAGCATGAATCTGAAATTCTGGCTTATGAACAAAAACGTGCTGCGAAACAAGGCGCATAGGGTTAATTCCCAGTTCAGTTTCAATATGTAGTCATATAGCTAGCTCATTTGTTAGACAAAAAGCCCGTACTGGCAATTCTTTTGCCTGCGGGCTTTTATCATGCTCAAAAAATAAATTGGAAAATAAGGGGTTGACGGTTCGACTCAGCATGGTATTGTAATTGTAAAATGGTTGAAGGACTGTGTCTGTGAGAAATACCAAAAAATACATATATAAGTTAGGGGAATGAGAATGAAGAAATATGGTTGGGTGATACTAGCGGCTATCTTGATTTGGTTGTGGCCGTCCTCCCCTCATGCGAATGCGGCTGGAGCAGATTTGTTTTTAGATGGCAAAAGGGTGGAAGCGCCTGCAGATGCCAAGCCTGAAATGGTCAATGGAAAAATCATGGTACCGCTAAGGGTGGTTGGGGAGCAGCTTGGATATCAATTCAAGTGGGAACCACAATCCTATAAAATCTCAATTCAAAAAAATAGTACCGATATGTCCATGTATGTAGGCCGTACATCGGCTGATGTGAATGGAAAAACAGTTAGTCTGGATGCACCTCCTGTGCTTCGGGGCAGCTCGACCATGGTCCCATTGCGTTTTGTTGGGGAGCAAATGGGGCTAAAAGTAGATTGGAATAATAAAAGTAAATCCGTAAATCTCAGTCAAAAGGCTGTAACTCAACAAGCGAGTAAACAGTCTCAATCCCAACCATCGTCGCAAACGTCAACACAGAGTACAACAAGCACCAATAAAACGTCTTCAGCAAGCGCGACGACAATAAACCCAGTTGAAGCAGACAAGCATACTGAAGCCGCATCTTCACCAGCCAAGCAGCAAAATACAGAACAGACCACAGCAAATGCGTTGCTTGTACAAAATATTACTTTTGAGGGTGAAACGTTAAAGATTTCTCTGAACAAAGATGTTACCCCTAAAGTATCCAAAATGACGGGGAATGATCGTATTGTTGTAGATTTACCCGGGGCTTCACTGGCGAATGATTTTCTTCAGCCGTTCCCGATTCGTAAGGATGGCACGCGGGCGTTGGCGAATAGTGACAGTGAGGATGTGCAGGAAATTAGATTTGCTCCCACAGATGGACAAAATGGGGGCGTACGCATTGTCATTGCTTTAAATCAAGCACGTGATTACGATCTTTCAACCAATGGCCTAGGCGATACCACCCTTCAATTGCGTGAGCGTAGTGTGAATCCGGTAGTGGTAACACCAACGAATGTCGAAGGACGGCGAATCGTCGTCATTGATCCCGGACATGGTGGTAAGGACCCTGGGGCAGGTAGTGTGACTGGGCGACATGAGAAGGAATTTACATTGGCGGTAGCGTTAAAGGTCGAGCAGCTTCTACAAAATGATCCTGACATTCAAATCGTATTGACTCGCAATGGAGATACGTATCCCACGCTGGATGAACGACCACAACTGGCTAATAGTCAACAGGCAAGCGTGTTTGTATCCATTCATGGTAATAGTATGCTAGCTTCAGATAAAGGAAAAACCAATGGCTCTGAAACCTATTATGCACGCCAGGACAGTTTGGCACTGGCAAAGGCGATGCATAAATATCTTGTAGCGGCTACCGGATTTAAGGATAATGGCATCAGGGTGGCAAACCATGTGGTGACGAGAAAATCACAAATGCCCGCTGTATTGCTGGAATGTGGCTACCTTAGTAATCTATCAAATGAAGCAGCCATGTTCACAGAAGAAACACAGGAGAAGATCGCCGAAGGTATTGTCGATGGGTTGAAGGAGTATCTTGGAACAGGCACAGGAGCAACTGAATCACTTAACTAAGGATGGTTACAATAAAAGCTACTTTCCACCTTTTAATGAAAATTCACGGGGGTGAAAGTAGCTTTTTTAGTTTTTTGGCTGTGACTTTTGACGGAAAGCGAATGATCTATATTTTTAGTCAAAATTCGACAAAAATAGTTCTTTGGCACGTATATTTCTGTTATGATGGAATATATTCGCAACTTTTGGTGTGAGATAACGTCTATAAGGTTGTCTGATATTACATAAGCGCGTATATCAGGTCGCCGCACCGGAGCATGTGGCAAAAAAATTATGAATGGAAGGGTGACGAATGAAGAAATTTGGTTTTTTGTTGTTATTATTTGTCTTCATGTGGGCGGTTCCGGGTTATGGACATGCGGCTTCGAGTGGAACACAAATCTATCTCGACGATCAACAGTTAAGTGTCCCTAGTGGTGCTAAGGCACAAGTAATTGGCGGAAGTACAATGGTCCCGCTACGCGTAATTTCTGAAAATTTGGGATATGACGTGACATGGAAGCAGCAGGCGCGAACCATAACGATTGAGAAAGACAGTACCTCGATCCGAATGATAATCGGAAGTAAGACGGCGACTGTCAATGGAAGCGACATTAGTCTGGATGCTTCGCCTCTGCTGCGTTCCAATTATGCCCTTGTACCGCTTCGTTTTATCGGCGAGCAAATGGGACTGGACGTAAAATGGGACAGCAGCTCCAAGTCCGTAAAATTATATACCCGCAGTAGCGGGTCTGGAAACGGGGAATTCACACCTCCCAAGTCCGGAAATAACAGTACAGGTACTGGTAGTGTTACTGCACCAACGAATAATGCGAACTCAGGTGTTACACAGGTGCAGGGAGTTAGTTTCAGCCAAAACCGTTTAACCATCACAACAGCCAGCGCCGTCAAGCCGAAAGCGTTTACGATGGCAGGCCCTGATCGGGTAGTGGTGGATTTGCCAGCGACTGCGTTTGCTGACAATTTCGGAGAACAGCAAAAGCTGGATAGCAACTTAAATGGTTCGCTGGACATTGAGAATGAAGCGGATGTGTCCGGTATCCGTTATGCTTTATTCCAAAAGGAACCTTCAACGGTGCGCGTTGTTATTGATTTGAAACATGCCATGAATTATACCGCATATAATGATGGTTCGAATCGTGTTATCGTCGATCTGGCTTCCAAAGATTCTGTGAATACTACGCCAGACGCAACGTTACCAGATGGCTCACAGCCGGATGACACGCAGACATCACCAACTAACAGCAATGGTAAAAAGGTCGTTGTTATTGATGCTGGTCATGGAGCAAAAGATTCTGGAGCAGTTGGTGTTTCGAGAAAAAATTATGAAAAGACCTTCAACCTAGCTATGGCTCTGAAAGTAGAAAGCATATTAAAGCAGAACCCCAAGCTTGAGGTTGTGCTGACACGCAGTGATGATACATTCTTGGAGCTTAAACAGCGCGTAAAAGTAGCTGAAAATCTTAATGCTAACGTGTTCGTGTCCATTCATGCTAACAGCAGCGGTAGCTCAGCTTCCAACGGTACAGAGACGTATTACCAGCGTAGTGCAAGCAAAGCGTTCGCTAATGTTATGCATAAGTACTTTGCTCCTGCAACGGGTCTGACAGACCGAGGCATTCGTTATGGCAATTTCCATGTAATTCGGGAAACGACTATGCCAGCCGTATTGCTTGAAGTAGGATATCTGAGTAATGCAAAAGAGGAAGCCACACTGTTTGATGAAGATTTTCAAAACCGGGTAGCTCAAGGGATTGCAGATGGAATCACAGAGTATCTCGACGTAAAATAGATCTTCAACAAATCGCTTGTCAACGTCAAGCAAGGAGGGGGACATATGAACAAGAAAAAAATCGTAATTGCAGGTCTGCTGGCACTGTTTGCCATTGCAGGTGCAGGGTGTGCCTCTAAGCAAACAACGGCTCCTGCGACTCCATCTCAGGAAACACAGACTTCGAATGCACAAAATAGTACACCTGAACAGACGACCCCTGAACCGTCGGCTCAATCTGCTGAAAATAATGGGGCGAGTCAAACACCTGCATCTCCGTCAACAGAGCCTACAAAGACCAAGACGGACACGGAAAATTCAGGAGATCGACAAACACAGCAAATTACGGTGTACTATACGGATACACAAGAGAACGGCTTGAAAGAACAGAAAAAGGAAATTACCTATCCAAGCGAGCTGGAAAAATTGCAAAAAGCGTTTGAAGCTCTGCAAAAGAGTGGGGATTCTGCTCTTATCCCGTTGTGGTCCGAGAAAATTTCCGTGCATAAGATCAAATTGGATAACGGTGCATTGACTTTTGATATTTCCCTGCCGGACGAGGCTCGATTGGGAGCTGGCGGCGAGGAATTGGCTATCGATGCCTTGAAGAAAACGATGTTCCAATTCAAGGAAGTCAAAACGTTGGATTTGCTCGTAGATGGTCAATCTTTAGAGTCCTTAATGGGACATGTAGATTTGGATCATCCCATGAGCCGCTAACCGATCAGACGGTATGAAAATTTCTTGGGGATTTACACACTTTTCACGTGCAATCTGTGACAGATAATGATAATATAGGAGTGTATTTCTCGCCTATGCAGGCAGTCATGCACAAATAGTATTCGTTTCTTTCCGGATGATTATTTAGAGTGACCGTCTTGATGCGGGCTATCCCGTATCAAGACGTTTTTTTTGGTAGGAGGTAGGATTTCCGTGAATGCAGCAACCGCACGTCATATATTGGACACCATCGGTACGATGTTTCCGGATGCCCATTGTGAGTTGAACCATGACAATGCTTTTGAATTAACGATCGCCGTGTTATTGTCTGCTCAATGCTCCGATCAGATGGTCAATAAAGTAACGGCAGACCTGTTTCAAAAATACAAGTCACCTGAGGATTATTTGGCTGTTCCTCTTGAGGAACTGGAGCAGGATATTCGCAGAATCGGCTTGTACCGAAACAAGGCCAAGCATATTCATAACCTCTGTCGTATTTTAATAGACCAGTACGGGGGAGAGATACCTTCGGAGCACGATCAACTGGTTAAGCTACCCGGTGTTGGCCGTAAGACGGCTAACGTCGTAGTATCTACTGCTTTTAATGTACCAGCTATTGCGGTAGATACGCATGTAGAGCGTATTTCCAAACGGCTCGGTTTTGCAGGGTGGGATGATTCAGTGCTTGAGGTGGAAAAAAAGCTGATGAAGAGGGTACCTAGGGATGAATGGTCTTTGACCCACCACAGGCTTATTTTTTTCGGACGCTACCATTGTAAAGCTCAAAATCCTCAATGTCAGGTATGTCCGTTACTTGATGTGTGCAGGGAAGGCAAGAAACGTATGAAAACGTCTCTTATCAGAAAAGATAAGAAACGTAGAGCTTAAAGACCCACAGAGTAACAGAGGGTTTAACCATTTATGTGTAGAAAAGGATGAAGAGTATGAAGTGCATTTCGGTATATACAGACAATTTTGAAGCGTTCTCTGATATTTTTGAGCAAATTGTAACAACAGAATTTGCTGAAAACGAAGAGCGCGAGCTTGAGGGAATCACAGTTAGTCATTCCGGTGATGTACCTGAACATTATCTGGAGCGTATGTCACAAAAGCCAGAAGTGGTCGTAATGAAGGACAAATCCCGTGGGATTACGATTTTACAGCATGGTCAAGTATTTGAAATTTTGCTGCCAGTGCTTGAGACTGCAGCTAATTAAGTTCAATTCGCGGACGACATGCGTTGCATGTTCCGGTGTAGGCGGCTCGGCTGGTTTAACCAGCCCGAAGGCGCATATATACACGAACCTTGGAGACCATCCTGATATGGATAGAGCCTCATTCCAATGAAGTGTGCATACATTTTGACCCTGAATTATGGTGTCGCGTTCCCCATGTTCTAAAAGGTGAATGTACGTGATGAGCAGGCTCACCCGTTGTATACATATCTTGCTTCGTCAGTGCTCTTTGAGGGCTTTGATGAATTGCATTTGGTTGCCTAAATACTTATTTCTAATGATCCGTTTTGAACAGAATAAAATGAACTTATTATTATCATGTACGAAAACAGCGTTCCCTAAAGCCAGGTACTGGCGGGGAGCGCTGTTTAGTTTTTTTGATGTGATGATTCTCACAACGGCTTAGGAATGCTACAATATAGCTATTTGGTGCAGACAAGTGATAAGGAGTGGAACCGTAGCTTATGATGCAAACGATTACAGGAGATGCGGGAAAGTGGTTGGATACGATAGAACAGATACAGAATACATTGCGTAAAGCTGGGGATGAAGCGGGAGCGAAGGCGATAGGTGATCTGCTGGAAAAAGCATATGCGCAGGAGCTGACCATTGCCTTTTGTGGACATTTTTCAGCGGGTAAATCGAGCTTGATTAACAGCCTGTGTGGTAAAACTGTGCTGCCGTCTGGACCGGTGCCTACGAGCGCTAATATAGTGTCCATCCGTTATGGACGTCCGAGAGCGCTCATTCATCCAGCCAAATCAGCAGAAAACCCAGAGCCGGAAAGCATGGAAGCCTCCCTGTTCGAGCTTGCTGAGTATTGTAAAAATGGTGGAGCCTACGAATCGGTTCAAGTGTGGGAGGATGTTCCGATATTATCTAGCGGAGGAGTGCTGCTGGATACACCAGGCGTAGATTCCACAGACCACGGACATGCGCTGGCGACACATTCTGCTTTACATTGGGCAGATATTGTTTTTTATGTGATGGATTACAATCATGTCCAATCTGAAAATAATTTGTCCTTTGCCAAAAGTTTGTCGGATTGGGGCAAGCCGTTATATTTGATCATCAATCAAATCGATAAACACCGGGAGCGAGAGCTTTCATTTACACGCTATCGTAATGAGGTGGAGACCAGCTTCCATGCCTGGCAGGTACATTATACGGATATCCTTTTTACTTCCTTGAAGGAGCAGAATCATCCATGGAACCAGTGGAAACAGTTGACGCACCTGATTCCGAAATTGCTGGAGCGAAAAACAGAGCTTTTGGCATACAGTTTAGTGTCCTCTATGCATCATATGGTAGAGCAACATGTGGAGAATGTGCAGGCAGCTGAAGAAGAGGAATTGAACACACTGTTAAAAGAAGCAGGTGGAGAAGAAGCCATTTTGCGCCTGGATTTAGAGCAGAAAACCTTGCAGCAAGAAGATGAACACTGGAAGATGCTTCCGGAGCAGGAGCGTAAACGACTGCGTCAAGAGCTGGATCATTTACTGGAACACGCACATTTGACGCCAGCGGAGCTACGTGAAGCCGCAGGCGAATACTTAGAGAGCCGCAAGCCGGGCTTCAAAACAGGGCTATGGTTTTCAGGAGGAAAGACTGAACGAGAAAAGGAAAGCCGTTTGGAACGGCTGACAGGAATGCTGACTGATCAGGTGGAGGGACAATTGCTTCCTCATGTACGGGAGCTATTGAGGTCTTGGGGTGACAGTCAGAGTTTGTGGTCCGCTGCGATGGAGCAGGAGCTGGATGACATCCGCCCTGTGACGGACCGGCAACTGGTAGAGCAGACGGTGAAGGAAAATGCGTTGTCGCCGGAGTATACGTTGAACTATTGCAAGGATCTACGCGCTGCTGTGACCGCCGATTGTCGCCGTAAGGCGCTAACGCTGGTAGACCAGCTGCTGGCTCAGCTTGCAGTGCGAGCCGAAGCCCGCTGCGCGGCTCTCGCGGATGCACGCACTGCGCTGCTGGCGCAGGCGGACGCGGCGAGCCGCTACAGCACCCGCGTGCAGGCCTCGGCTTCGCACGCCAGTCTGCTGCGCAGCTTGCTGCCGCAGGCTTCCGCGCCAGGCGGCTTGCCCCGTGCGGACGCGCCTGCACCGGCGTCCGACACCGCCGCTGCTGCCCCGCCAGCTGCGGCACCAACGGGCGTTGCACGTCCCGCCATCGCTGGCCCGCGCAACGCATCGGCGCAGCCGCTAGCAGGAACGGCGGCAGCACAGCCTGCCGCCGGAGGCCGCCGCACGCGGCTGGATGCAGCAGCGGCCCGATTGAAGGCTGCCGCTGCCCTGGTAAGCCCGTACCCTGCCATGCAAGCGGCGGTACGGGATTTACATGCCCGCGCCGCTGCGCTGGAGGGCGGGCAGTTTACACTCGCGCTGTTCGGAGCGTTCAGCGCTGGAAAATCCAGCTTCGCCAACGCTTTGCTGGGTGAAGCTGTGTTGCCCGTATCGCCGCATCCGACGACAGCGGCGATTAACCGCATAATGGCGCCTGCAAGTGCTGAGCGCCATGCCACGGCTGACGTCCATATGAAATCAGTGGACGCGCTGCGGGAAGATCTTAAATACTCATTTCGGTTATTAGGATTGGGGGAACCAGCGGCAGCGGGCTGGCAAGAAGCCGTTCATGCTTTATCTCCGGAAGGCATCCATCCTGCGGGTAGGCCTCATTATAGTTTTTTGAAGGCTGCCGCAGCCGGATGGGAAGAAGCTGAAAGCTTGCTGGGAGAACAGCTTCAGGTGGATTTAGAGCAGTATCGGGATTTTGTTGCGTCTGAGCACAAATCATGCTTTGTGGAGCATATCGACCTTTATTATGATTGCGCTCTGACCCGTCAGGGCATCGTGCTAGTGGATACGCCAGGAGCGGATTCTGTGAATGCACGACACACAGGCGTGACTTTCAACTATATGAAGCACGCGGACGCTCTTGTATTTGTCACCTATTATAACCATGCGTTTACGCAAGGTGATCGCCAGTTCCTGAACCAACTAGGTCGAGTTAAAGAGACCTTGGCGCTGGATCAGACGTTTTTTATAGTTAATGCATCAGATCTGGCTTCTTCTGAAGAAGAACTGCATTCTGTTACCCGGCATGTACAGGAACAAATACAAGCGAATGGAATCCGAAAACCACGTATTTATCCGCTTTCCAGTATGCTGGCGTTGGAAGCTGCCGAACAGGGAGAGGCGTCGCTGCGTTCAGCTTCACGTTTTGATGCATTTGAGGATGATTTTTCAGCATTCGCAGCCGAAGAGCTGGCAGGTTTGTCCATTGCTTCTGCTATGCAGGAACTGGGCCGGCTGCGGAACCGCATAGAGCAACATGCAACCGATGCCCGGTATAGCGTGGAAGAACGTGAGATCCGATTAGAGCGATTAACTCGCATCCGTGGGGAATTAGAGCATACGCTCCTAGGCCTGACTGACAGCAATGGCGCATCTGTGTTATCGGGCGAAACCGATGAATTGCTGTATCATGTACGTCAAAGGCTATCCTATCGGACTGGAGAATTTATGGCAGAGGCTTTTCATCCATCTGTTCTGCGTGAAGGAGTAGGTGATCTTCGTTCGGCTTTTGCATCTTGTGGTCGTGAGCTGATGCGTTTAATCGAACTGGAGCTGTCTCAGGAATTACTGGCAACCACACTCCGGTTGGAAAAAACGGGCCAAATTTTGGTGCACAAAGCTATACAACAGTGCGTAGAACACATGAATCACCAGTTGCAAGGACTAGATTGCACGATTCCTGAATCCAGAAACTGGGCTGTTCCCGAGCTGAATGAAATTTCCCTGCAGGAGTCTATTCATTGGAAGGATTATTGGAATAGCTTTAAAAATCCAAAGCTATTTTTTGAAGGAACTGGGCGTGCGAATCTACAAACCAAACTGGAGCCGATATTACGCGAGCGAATCGGGGAAGTTGTGGATCAGCAACGAGAACGAATGTCTTCTTTTTACGTTACGCTGATGCAGGAGGAACAAATGTGGCAGAAAGCTCAGCTTCGAGAGCAAATGCTGGAGACGACTCGTGGCATGGAGCATGCCCTTATGGGCGGTGAGCAGCCACAGGTTTGGGAAGAGCTTGCTGGCAAGATTGCGGCTTTGGAGTAAAGATAAATAAGTACACCATTTATTTAAGTTCAGGACACCGGGTTGTGGGACAACCCGGTGTTTTATGCATGCTCCAAAAAGAAAGCAATACTGAGTAAATAGCCATATTCAATAATAAGAAAGCGATTTAATTTGTCTAATCACCCACCAATTGATAACCTGCCTGAATACGGCTTGTTATCCTCTTTGCCGCCTTGGAACGCGAATGGTAAACTTCACTAAGCCATATAACAACGTCGTGCAACTAATGGAGGGACATTGACATGGAAGTGCTCAGGCAACTGCAAGTTTTTTTTCGCGAGAGGAGACACTATCTGTTTCTTTCTATTTTATGCCTTGCGATAGCGACGGCCCTGGGACTGGTGTATCCGAACCTGCTCCAAAGGCTAATTGATAACGCTATCATCCCCGGTGACTTCGGGAAAGTTCCGGCGCTCGCTCTGACTGTGCTGGGAGTAGTCATCATCAAAGGGTTCATGCAATTTTTACATGGTTTTTTTGGTGGACGGCTAGGTAACTACTTGGCGTACCGACTCCGCAATGCTTGTTACGAAAAGCTGCAATTTCTGTCCTTCAGATATTATGACACTGCCAAAACGGGGGATCTCATGTCCCGACTGACTGGTGATTTGGAGGCAATTCGTAACTTTATTGGGTTTGGTTTTGCCCAACTCCTCAATGTGCTACTGATGGTCGTATTCGGCTCTATGATGATGCTGTATATTAACTGGCAGCTCACCCTCATTACGATGATCAGCATGCCATTGCTACTCTTCGTCACATTCAAGTTTGAATCCCGGATTCATCCCACCTTTCAGGAAATGCGGATTGCCCTTAGCGCCTTGACGACAGCGGTCCAAGAAAATATAACAGGTGTGCGAACCGTCAAATCTTTTGCCCGCGAATCATATGAAGTTGAGAAATTTTCAGTACGTAATGAGCAATACAAAAGTAATCAAATTCAGGCTGCTTCCTTATGGAGTCGGTTTTTCCCCGCTATGGAACTGATTGCTTCTGTCAGTGTGGTCCTTCTGTTGGGCATGGGGGGGTATCTGGTTATTCAGAAGTCAATGACCTTGGGGCAGCTCGTCGCCTTCTTTAGCTTAATTTGGTATATTATCGGCCCCATCTGGAGCATTGGCTTTCATATCAATAACTATACGCAGTCCAAAGCTTCTGGTGAAAGGGTCTTGGAACTGCTAAATCAGTCCATAGATGTAACCGATGAAGCCGGAGCACTTACACTCGATGTCGATCAGGTGGCAGGACATGTTACGTTTGAACATGTTACCTTTGCTTACGGAAATAAGCTCCCTGCTGTTGTAGACATCAATTTAGACGCACCACCGGGATCAGTCATTGGAATTTTAGGCGGAACGGGGTCAGGGAAGTCTACCATTATTCAATTACTCATGCGCGCTTATAATGTGAATGCAGGAAGTATCAAGTTGGATGGCAAGGATATACGTCACTTGAAGATTCGCGATTTGCGTGCTCAAATTTCTTCCGTGTTTCAGGAGACTTTTTTGTTTTCGTCCTCTATACGCAACAATATTTCATATGGTTTAAGTCATGTCAGTATGGATGACATAATACGCGTTTCCAAACTGGCTCAGGCGCATGAATTCATAACTGAACTACCGCTGGGATATGACACTGTCGTCGGAGAACGTGGATTGGGACTGTCTGGAGGACAGAAACAACGAATCGCCATCGCGCGCGCACTACTCAAAAATCCGAAAATACTGGTACTGGATGATGCTACCAGTGCGGTTGATATGGAGACAGAGCATGAAATACAGACCGGTTTTCAAGAGGTTATGCGTGGTCGAACAACATTTATAATCGCTCATCGAATCTCTTCGCTTCGTCATGCCAATGAAATTGTGGTGCTTGAGGAAGGACGAATCGTCCAGCGTGGAACACATGAACAGCTCATTGCTACTCCAGGTCCATATCAGGATGTGTATCATATTCAATACGCCGATTACATAGCTCAGGCTCCAGACGGTGTATCCGAAGGGCAGGTGAGACCATGAATATACCCGCAGAAAAAGTTAAACCGTTAAAAAAGCCAACGAATGAACGCTTTGTCTATCAAGATGATGATGTCATTGACAAACCGTTTAACTGGTCAGAATTCAAACGTTTGCTGGCATATATGAAGCCTTATGCCCGTCAGATTCTGCCGATCCTTCTGGTCATGATGATTCTCGGCACCATTACCAAACTGACGGTTCCTTATTTGATCAGTCTGGCCATTGATAAGGCAATTGCTCCCGCATGGCCTGCACTGCCCAGCGTAAAGTTGCTGCTGCTCATCACGGGTGCCGTGCTCTTGTTATATTTGATTCAATGGGCAGCCAGCACGTACCGCATTAAATTCACCAATATTATCGGTCAACGGGTTATTTACGATTTGCGTGAAGATTTATTCAAGCATATTCAAAAGCTATCCTTTAACTTTTTTGATAAGAGACCAGCAGGTTCTGTATTAGTGCGCGTGACGAATGACATTAACTCGCTACAGGATCTTTTTACGAACGGTGCAGTGAATGTCCTGATTGACTGCGTACAGCTAATCGGAATTATTGTCATTTTGCTGCTTATTAACTGGAAGCTCGGTTTGGCGGTAATTGTGACCGTTCCGATCATGTTTTTGATCTCGACCAAGCTGCGCGTACGCATCCGCCGCGCTTGGCAAGAAGTGCGTATGAAGAACTCGCGTATCAACTCTCATTTGAATGAGTCTATTCAGGGGATTCGTGTGACACAAGCGTATACGCAGGAGCAGGAAAACATGGCTTATTTCGACGACATGAACAGCTCTAGCAAAAAATCGTGGGATAAGGCTTCTGCCATGAATCAGGTCTTTGGCCCACTTATTGATATTACCGGAGGATTTGGTACGCTTGTGCTGTTTTGGTTTGGAGCGCATTTAATTCAGACAGATCAACTTACGGTGGGATTACTGGTTGCGTTTGCTAACTATGTAGGGAACTTTTGGGAGCCGATTAATCGGCTGGGCCAAATGTATAATCAGCTACTGGTTGCGATGGCTTCGTCAGAACGAATTTTTGAGTTTATGGATGAACAGCCGAATATTGCGAATAAAGCGGGAGCAAAAGATTTGCCGCCCATACGGGGCGATATCCAATTTGAAAAGGTCATTTTTGAATATGAAAAGGGACGTCAGGCGCTTAAAGGTATCAATCTCTCTGTTGAAGCGGGTCAATCTATTGCGCTTGTGGGTCATACCGGATCAGGAAAAAGTACAATCATTAATCTGCTCAGCCGTTTTTATGACATTACGTCAGGACGGCTTACGATTGACGGTCAAGATGTGCGTGATGTCACGGTAGAGAGCTTGCGTAGGCAGATTAGCATCGTACTTCAGGATACATTTATTTTTTCGGGGACGATTCGCGATAATATTCGATTTGGCCGTTTGGATGCAACGGATGAGGAAATTGAAGCGGCTGCGAAGGCGGTCAATGCTCATGAATTCATTGTTCACTTGCCAGCTGGCTATGAAACAGAGGTAGAGGAGCGGGGGGGAATGTTGTCCATGGGCCAGCGACAGCTCTTATCCTTTGCCCGTGCCTTGCTGGCAAATCCGCGAATTCTTATCCTAGATGAGGCCACAGCCAGTATTGATACGGAAACGGAGTTGAAAATTCAGGAGGCTCTTCAGGTTTTACTGGAAGGCAGAACTTCGTTTATGGTCGCTCACCGTTTGTCCACCATCCGGAATGCTGATCATATTGTTGTACTGGATCATGGGGAAATCCAAGAAAGTGGTAATCATGAACAATTGATGAAAAAACATGGAATATATCGGGGGCTGGTGGAAGCACAGTTCAGATTTTTGTAAAAAAAAGATCAAAAAATCGCGTTTTTTGTAAATTTAAATGCCGAGCACTATTGCATTCTTGGAGCTAAACCCTGAAAATAAAGATGAAAAGAGATCAGAGCAATTTCGTCAGAGGGGGAAGAGTTCAAGATGTGGGGTGCTCCTTTTTCTGCCAAGGCTAAGAAAATGCTGCTGCTGGGAAGCGGCGAATTGGGAAAAGAAGTCATTATTGAAGCTCAGCGGCTTGGCGTGGAATGTATTGCTGTAGATCGCTATGAACTGGCTCCAGCAATGCAGGTGGCCCATCGCTCTCACTGTCTGGATATGCAGAATGCTGAGGCGTTGAAGGCACTAATTCGTAAGGAAAAGCCCGACATAATTGTACCTGAAATCGAAGCTATTGCTACGGGTGCTTTGGAAGAATTAGAGCAAGAAGGATTTCACGTAGTACCAACGGCCCGTGCCGCCCGTCTTACGATGGACCGGGAAGGTATCCGCAGGCTAGCTGCCGAGAAATTACAGCTTCCGACTGCTGCCTATCGGTTTGCAGATAACTTTGAGCAGTTGCGGTTGGCGGTTCATGAGCTGGGCACGCCATGTGTGGTCAAGCCTTTGATGAGTTCGTCGGGTAAAGGGCAGTCTGTATGCCGGGCACTCGAAGATGCAGAATCCTGCTGGAATACGGCGCTGGAAGGCGCGCGTGCCAAAACAACACGTGTCATTGTTGAAGCTTTTGTCCCGTTTGAGAGCGAAATTACCTTATTGACCGTCAGATCGGTTTCGGGTACGACTTTTTGCCCACCGATTGGCCACATTCAGAAAGATGGGGATTATGTCGAATCCTGGCAGCCTCATGGCATGACGGACAAGCAGCTTTCGGAGGCGGAGAACATTGCCCGTACGATTACGGATGAACTGGGTGGTTACGGATTGTTTGGCGTAGAGCTGTTTTTAACAGCTGATAGCGTCATATTCAGTGAAGTATCCCCTCGTCCGCATGATACAGGAATGGTGACCATGATCACGCAGGATTTGTCGGAATTTGCGCTTCATGTGCGGGCCATTCTCGGATTCCCGGTGCCATCCGTCACGCTGCTTACACCAGGAGCTTCAGCTACTTTGAAGGCAGAAGTGGCTACGCGGGATTTTGTAATAAGCGGTCTGCATGATGCATTATTGCTACCCCGGACACAGGTGCGAGTGTTCGGGAAGCCTGAAACCAAGCCGGGACGCCGGATGGCTGTAGCGCTTAGCGCTGCAGAAGATGTGGAAACAGCACGGAAGACGGCCAAAGAAGCTGCTAATATGCTGAAAGTGGAGGTAAATCATGTCTAACAATGTGATGATTCCAGTACTGACAATTCGTTCCGTAGAGCTTGGCGATTGCGAAGCCGTAACTGGACTACTAAGAGAAGTCGGATACCCGATGACTTGTGGTGTAATGAAAGAAGTTATGGGAACAACGCGGGAGGACAGTCAAGCGAATATGATGGTTGCAGAAATGGATGGTCGTGTTGTCGGAGTAATCGGCATGCATACGGCTCAAAGCTTGGCTTATCCTGATCCTGCCGTACAAATCACCATGCTGGTCGTGAGCGGGGAGTATCGCGGCGAGGGCATTGGCAAGCGCCTGGTGGCTTGTGGTGAGGAGTGGGGACGTGCGCAAGGATGCTATCATTTATTCATTACCGGAGCGAATAACCGCATCAAACAAGTAGAGGCCCGAGCATTCTACAATCGAATCGGCTTTGAAAAGCAAGGCTACCGTTTCAGCAAAAAGCTTAGATAATCAGCCTATAACAAGACAATCTAATACTTAAAGCCTCACTACTTTTAACTTAGTTCCGCATTGGGCATTTCCAAGCGGGGCTATTTTTTTTCCAACTTTTATACCATTGATCCTGCTATAAAACATGATATACTGCTAGAGTAAAGATTACAAAGTTGTAACCAGACGCGTTCACACCAAGGCATTTATACAACAAGGAGATGACGAAATGAAGAATATGTTGAAAAAAACACTGGTGATGGGAAGTCTAAGCGCCATTTTATCCGTAGGATTCATCGTTCCGGCATCAGCTTCACCAGCTGACGATTTGACTACCCAACTGCAACAATGGTTTCAAAATAACGGATATACCGTCAATATGTCCAACGGGACGACTACGATAACAAAGACCGTAACTAAGGATATTTCTGAAAAGGACAAGGCTAAAAACAAAACAGCAAATCCTTCATCCGGCAAACAAACAACAACCAAACAGGATAGCCAAAAGGCTTCGCAGTCTAGTAACAAGCAACAGACCCAAAAACAAAACACAAACTCAGGCGCGGGTCAGTCTGCAGGATCGGATGCACAACTTAGCAAGTCCCAATTTGCAGCTGAGGTTGTAAAGCTTGTAAATAACGAGCGCAGCCAAAAAGGTCTCAAGCCCCTCGCATCGAATGCGAAGCTTACAGAAGTTGCCTTAGTCAAGGCGAAGGATATGAGTACGAACAATTACTTTTCCCATACATCTCCGACCTATGGTTCACCATTTGATATGATGAAAAAATTCGGTGTAACTTATACGTATGCAGGTGAGAATATTGCAATGGGGCAACAAACACCACAAGAAGTAATGAAAGCCTGGATGAACAGCCAGGGACATCGTGAGAATATTTTGAAGGCAGAATATACACAAATTGGTGTGGCTTACTACAATGGATATTGGGTACAAGAGTTCACACGTAACTAAGATGATAGTAAATACGTTCCCAACGCTATGTCGCTGCTACGAAAAGATAGTGATGTGACGTTAATCTGGAGACCCGCTGACACGTTCAGCGGGTCTTTTGGTGTCTCTTATTCCTCCAGTAGGAAACCCATTGCTTTATACCAGAAAAGACATAAGGGACGTATTTATAGTATGATAGCAGCAAGTTGAATGGATGGCAGACTACTTATGGAAAGCTAGGTGAACAAATGAGCTATGAAATCGTGCACGAAGGTGCTTTTGCTATGCTCAAGGTGCAGTTGAACCCCGGAGAAATGATTAAAGCGGAAATGGGAGCAATGGTTTCCATGACTTCCAGTGTAGATATAAAGGGGACGGTAGACGGTGGACTGTTACGTGGTTTAGGCAGAATGCTGAGCGGAGAAAAATTCTTTTTTCAAGAACTGAGGGCAGCCCGGGGACCGGCTGAAGTGTTGTTAGCCCCTGCCAGTATAGGTGATGTACAAGCGGTGGAACTGGATGGCACGTATAGACTGTTGGTCCAAAAGGACGGTTTTCTGGCTTGTACGGAAGGCATTGAGGTAAGCACCAAAATGCAAAACCTGATGAAAGGTTTATTCTCCGGTGAAGGTTTTTTTATCGTAGAAATCAGTGGTCGAGGTACGGTATTCCTGTCCTCTTATGGAGCCATTCATCCCATTTATATCGCGCCAGGAGAGGAGCGTATTATTGATAATGCTCATCTGGTGGCATGGCCGGATTATATGGATTATAAAATTGAAAAAGCATCTAAAGGCTGGTTGTCCAGCGTAACGAGTGGAGAAGCGCTTGTATGCCGCTTTCGCGGTGAAGGGACGGTACTGATTCAAAGTCGAAATCCAGGCAGTTTTGGACAATGGATCAAAAGTTTCATCCCTGATAGTAAATAGTTTGGTTCGTCTGATTAGAGTTGAGAGGATAAACTATTCGCACAAGAAAGTATAATATAAGGGTGGCCATTTGCCATCCTTTTTTTGCATGTTCATGGGAAATTATGTGTGACTCTAAGCATTTATTGCGCTTTTATTCAGAACAGTTTATTTGCAAAATGATATGAGAAGCTTTATGTTTATTTCACTAAGCTATCAGGAGGGAACACGAGTGAATTCATCAAAATGGATTTGGCGGTCTGTCGGTTCCGTTTCCATTGCCGCCACATTGCTATTATTGTACGGATTTATTACAGCAGTACAAAGTATCACGGCTCCAGAGCCAATGGTTAGCACTCAACCTGTACATTCCGGTTCATCGCAGGCACAAACTGCGCCATCAGCTACTACTCAGACGGGAGAGTTTCGGGTAGCGGCCATTGGAGATTCGCTAGCCAAAGGCACGGGGGATGACTCCGGAAGTGGTTTTGTGCGTCGGTCGGTGAGCTTGTTAAATAATCAGGAAGGCCATAAGGCTCAGCTCATAAATAATCTGGGGATTAATGGACTGACGACTCAAGGACTATTGACCAAGCTGGATGAGCCTGGTGTTTCTTATGTGTTGAAAAAAGCTAACGTCATTATTGTCTCGATTGGCGGAAATGATTTATTTCAAGGGGCCCAGGCTGCCCAAACTGGTAAAGAGCCACCTACACTTAGTGGTTTGCGTAAAGCTGTGCCTGATGCCGCCAAACGTCTGCAAAAAGTGCTGACAAAGGTAGGGAAAATCAATCCGAATGCTAAAATTATCTATGTCGGATTATATAATCCATTCAGTGATCTGCAGGAAATGAAAATTCCCGGTAATCTTGTGGTAACAGAATGGAATCTGGCTGCCATGGCAATTACCAATCAAAACAGCAATATGACTCTGGTTCCAACTTTCGATTTATTCCAGCAAAATTTGCCCGTCTATTTATCATCTGATCATTTTCATCCAAACGGACAGGGCTATCAGGCAATCGCTGAACGTATCGCGCAAGGGTTTGCAGTTGCAACCACGAAGGATGCCGATAATGTGGATAATGAACAACAGTCTACAAGCAGCCAACCCGCTGAAGTGAAAAAGGGAGGGAACAAGTAATGAGCATCCAATCTGCTGACAAGACCGGGGCTGGAATAACCCAAAATCCGACATCAAGGGATGCAGTGTCCAGTTTCCATTCCGCCAATCAGGTTGGCAGCGCAAGCAGAGACAGAAGCAATAACGAAACAGTTCTCTCTGTTCAGCACGTTAAGAAACGTATCAAACGCAAAATGATCATTCATGATGTAACATTCGACGTTCGTGCGGGTGAAATTTTTGGATTTCTCGGTCCTAATGGGGCTGGAAAAACGACGACTATTCGTATGCTGGTCGATTTAATTAAGCCTACGGAAGGGACGATTACCGTCTGTGGTCATAATGTAAATCGTGACCCTGAGCAGGCTTTGCGGCATATTGGTTCTATTGTGGAAAATCCAGAGGTGTACAGCTACCTGACAGGGTGGGAGAATTTAGAGCATTTTGCCCGTATGCAGCCTGGTGTAGACGAGCCGCGTATCCGCGAAGTCGTTGAGCTGGTTCGGCTCGATCGCCGTATCCATGATAAAGTAAGTACGTATTCTCTCGGAATGCGCCAGCGTCTTGGTATAGCTCAAGCCTTGCTCGGTAGACCGAAATTACTCATTTTGGATGAACCGACGAACGGGTTAGACCCCAAGGGGATCAAGGAAATGAGAGCTTTTATCCGTTTGCTAGCGGCAGAAGGTATGGCTGTATTTGTTTCCAGCCATTTGCTCAGCGAAATCCAGCTACTATGTGATCGGGTGGCAATTATAAGTCGGGGAAAGGTGCTAGCTGTTGGTGGTGTGCGGGAACTGGTTGAAACGCACTCGCACATGGCCGTATGGCAACTGGAGCCTCGTGATCAGGGGCTTGCCATATTGCAAAATTCTTCGCATGTGCAAATAATTACGAACGCCGATGAATTAATTGATGACAGCATTGTTGCAGGCAGCGGAGCCGATGCAATTTTTACAGAAATGGATGAAGAGCATATTGCGGAGCTGGTGACACAAATGGCGGCTTCCGGTATTTCCGTTAAAGGTGTAACCAAAATCAATCCTACACTGGAGCAGCTATTCCTGAAAATGACGGAAGGTGAGATACTTGAATAACATTTTACCGCTCGTACAAAATGAAACACTCAAAATTATCAAGAAGAAACGATTTTATGTCATTTTGCTTGTTTTACTTGTGCTTGTGCCGATTTTTACGTACGCTCAGATGAAAGTGGCAGAAAACAATCGCGAAAAATTCGGCAATGATTGGCGGCTCGAACTGCGTCAGGCGATTACCGATAATCAAAACTCGCTGGGAAGTGACAGGGTTCCCGAGGAATGGAAGACCTACCGTCGGGTCTTTGTGCAGCAGATGCAATATTATTTGGAAAATGATGTGAATCCTAATGAGCCGAGTGGTGTCACCTTTACCAGAGAGTTTATGGATAATTCCATAAATCTGTTCGTTCCGCTGTTGATTATGGCCATTGCTTCCGATCTGGTTTCAGGAGAACGGACAACAGGCACGATAAAAATGTTGCTGACCCGCCCCGTCAGGCGGTGGAAAATACTGCTGAGCAAGCTGCTGACATTGTATATGTTCGTCTCGCTCATTATTTTGGCTGTATTTGTGATTAGTTATCTGATATCAGGCTTGTTTTTTGGCTTTCGCGGTTTTAATGTTCCGGTATTTACCGGATTTCAAATTGTTGGATCGACGGTGGATTTGTCTGCTGTACACGCGATTCCACAATGGCATTATCTGATGCTGCAAGCCGGATTGATCTGGTTTGTCAGTCTTGTGGTAGCTTCGTTAGCCTTTATGGTATCTGTCCTGGTACGAAGTACGGCGGCAAGTATCGTGGTCATGATGGCTGCACTTATTTCGGGCACTATTTTGACAAACATGGCTGCATCTTGGCACAGTGCTAAATATTTATTTATGGTTAACCTCGAATTAACCGATTATTTATCTGGAAGCCCCGCCCCGATTGAGGGAATGACCTTACCCTTTTCTTTAGCTGTACTGGGCATTTGGGGGGCTGCGGCATTGATTGTTTCATTCGCCGTCTTTACGAAACGGGATATATTGAATTAAAATGGACAAGGTAAAAGAAAACATCTGTTTGCATTTTTGGTGAAAATCATCAAGAATAAGGCAAAACACGGTTACGATTAGACAAAGGGGGAGCATGAATGGTCGACAAAATCGACTTGTCTGCGGGAGTGTCCGGCACACAAAGCGGAGCTTCGGAATATGGCGCGGACGACATTCAAGTGCTCGAAGGGCTTGTGGCAGTTCGCAAACGGCCGGGCATGTACATCGGGAGCACCAGTTCTTCGGGGCTGCATCATTTGGTATGGGAAATTGTAGACAACGCGGTGGATGAACATCTCGCCAAGTTTTGCTCTCGCATTGATATTACAATGCATAAGGACGGTTCCGTTACAGTATCAGACAACGGGCGCGGTATTCCTACGGGAATGCACAAAACGGGAATTCCTACGCCTCAGGTTGTATTCACCATTTTGCACGCCGGAGGTAAGTTTGGCGGTTCGGGATATAAAAAGTCCGGGGGTCTGCACGGTGTAGGTGCGTCTGTAACGAACGCTCTTTCGGAATGGCTTGAAGTAGAAATTTACCGGGACGGCAAGATTCACCGTCAGCGGTTTGAATATTGGCAGGACAAGAAGGGCGTGGAGCATGTCGGGGAACCGACCACAGGCCTTGAAGTGCTGGGCAATACTAACAAGACGGGCTCGAAAATTACATTTAAACCGGATATTCGTGTTTTTCAGGCAGGCATTCATTTTAACTACGATACGTTGGCTGAGCGCCTTCAGGAAATTGCTTTTCTAAATTCGGGCCTTCGTATTCAACTTAAAGACGAACGCAGTGGAAAGTCAGATGAGTATTTTTATGAGGGTGGCGCAAGTCAGTTTGTTGCTTTTCTGAATGAGGGTAAGGATGTGCTGCATGACGTTATTCACTTTAATGCCGAGAAAGAAGACATTGAAGTAGAGATTGCCATCCAGTACAATGCGGGTTATACAGAGACGATTGCTTCGTTTGTTAACTCCATTCCGACACGTGGCGGAGGTACGCATGAAACGGGATTCAAAACCGCTTACACTCGTGTCATGAACGACTATGCCCGGAAAACGGTGATGTTGAAAGAAAAGGATAAAAACTTGGAGGGCAACGATCTACGTGAGGGCATGATGGCTGTAATCAGTGTCAAGATGGCTGAGGTTGAATTTGTCGGCCAGACAAAGGATCAGCTGGGTAGCGCTTCGGCACGGAGTACAGTGGATGCCATCGTATCTGAGCAGATGCAGCGTTTTTTGGAAGAAAATCCGCAGATAGCACAAACTTTGATCAAGAAGGCAGTTCAAGCATCCAGAGCGCGTGAAGCTGCACGTAAAGCTCGAGATGAAATGCGTTCCGGCAAAAAGCGCAGTGAAAGTTCCAATTTGAATGGTAAATTGTCGCCTGCGCAGTCCAAGGATTTTACACGTAATGAGTTGTTTATTGTGGAAGGCGATTCGGCTGGAGGATCAGCCAAGCAGGGACGGGATTCCAAAATTCAGGCCATATTGCCGCTAAAGGGCAAGCCGATGAATCCGGAAAAATCCAAACTGGCGGATATTATGAAGAATGATGAGTACCGTGCTATTACAGCAGCTATTGGTGCGGGAGTAGGAACAGAGTTTTCGCTGGAAGACAGCAATTATTCCAAAATCATCATTATGACCGATGCAGATACAGATGGTGCGCACATTCAAGTGCTGTTGTTGACGTTCTTTTATCGGTACATGAAAGAGCTTATTGATGCAGGACGCATATTTATTGCTCAACCGCCATTGTATAAAATAACTCGAAAGTCGGGTAAGCTCGAAACGGTGCGTTATGCTTGGACTGACGAGCAGCTTGATAATTATTTAAAAGAATTTGGTCGAAATTTTGAGCTTCAGCGCTATAAAGGACTTGGGGAAATGAACCCTGATCAGTTATGGGAAACAACGATGAATCCCGAATCACGCACCTTGTTACGCGTTCAGATAGAGGATGCAGCCAAGGCTGAACGCAGGGTGTCCACTTTGATGGGTGATAAGGTGGATCCGCGCAAGCGCTGGATCGTGGAAAACGTAGATTTCACGGAATACGTAGAGTAGTGCTATCAAAAGAGGTGTATACATGAGCTTATCGGAGCAGTTTTTGCCAGCTTTTCTGGAGGAAGTGGTCGGTGACCGCTTTGGCCGATATTCCAAATATATTATTCAGGATCGGGCGATACCCGACGTACGGGACGGATTAAAACCCGTACAACGTCGTATTCTTTATGCAATGTACGATTCGGGCAATACGCCGGATAAAGCATATCGTAAATCGGCCAAAACCGTTGGGGACGTTATGGGTAATTACCACCCCCACGGTGACTCGTCGATTTACGACGGCATGGTACGGATGGCGCAGCCTTGGAAAATGAGTCATGTGCTGGTGGATGGTCACGGTAACTGGGGCTCCCAGGATGATGATCCGGCGGCAGCTATGCGTTATACGGAGGCTCGCTTGTCTCCGATCGCAATGGAAATGCTGCGCGATATTGAAAAGCGTACGGTTTTGTTCAAGGACAATTTTGATAACTCGGCCAAAGAGCCCGTTGTGTTGCCGTCTCGTTATCCAAATTTGTTGGTGAACGGTTCCAGTGGGATCTCGGCGGGATTTGCGACAGAGATCCCTACACATAGTTTACGCGAAGTTATTGATGCCAGCATTGCGGTGATGGAAAAGCCGGAGATTGAGCTGGAAGAGATTATGACCTTTATCAAAGGTCCTGATTTCCCGACTGGCGGACTCATTATGGGTGGCGAAGGCATCAAGGACGCTTACCGCACGGGAAAAGGACGCATTTATATTCGTTCCAAAACGGAAATTCAGTCCTTGCGCGGAGGTAAGCAGCAGCTAGTCATTACCGAAATCCCATACCAGATCGTCAAATCAAGGCTCGTAACCGCCATGGAAAATATCCGTCTGGAGAAAAAGGTGGAAGGGATTGCCGAGGTTCGTGACGAAAGCGGACGAAATGGTTTGCGCATTGTTGTGGAGCTGAAGAAGGAAGCCGATGCGGAAGGGATTTTAGCTTATTTGCTGAAAAAAACCGACCTACAGGTGGCATATAACTTCAACATGGTAGCTATTGTGAACAAAGCGCCACATCAGCTTGGGCTAAAGTCCATTTTGGAAGCGTATATCGCCCATCAACGCGAAGTTGTCACTCACCGTATCCAGTATGAACTGGAAAAGGCAGAGGATCGTGCCCATGTGCTGGAAGGTTTGGTCAAGGCGCTGAACATTCTGGATGAGGTCATCGCAGCCATTAAAGCTTCCAAAAATCGCCAGGACGCGCAAAATAATTTGCAATGGATGTTTGGTTTTAGCGAACGGCAGGCAGATTCTATTTTGACTTTGCAGTTGTACCGTCTCACCAATCTGGAAATCACCACGCTTGAAAAAGAACTGGGTGACATCCAGAAAAAAATTGCGCAATATCGTTCTATTCTGGAAAGTGATCGCAAGCTGATCAGCCTGATTCGCAAGGAACTTTTGGAAATTCGTGAAAAGTACGGCATTGACCGTCGTTCAGATATCCAGGGCGAGGTAGAAGAGATTAAGGTGAACCTGGAAGTCATGGTGGGAGCAGAGGATGTGTTGCTGACGCTCTCAAAAGATGGCTATGTGAAACGTACAAGTATGTTGTCATTCACTCGTTCAGGCGGGGAACGTTCAAGTTCCGGTGTTAAGGAAGGGGATTACGTTACCCAATTGCTTGATGTGAATACGCTGGACATATTGCTCGTCTTCACCCAGCGCGGACAATACTTTTTATTACCTGTACATCAGGTGCCAGAGTATAAGTGGAAAGAGCCGGGCACACCAATTGTCAACGTTATTCCGTTATCGAAGGAAGATCGTATCGTAAGTGTTATTCCTCTCAAAAACATCGAGGAAATCGGCAAAAGTCTGGTATTTATAACAAAGAAGGGCCAAGTAAAGCGTACAGAATTAAAAGAATATGCTACAAAACGTTCTAGTGCCGTAGCCGCCTGCAAAGTAGCAGGGGACGATGAGGTGTTATCGGTAACGTTAAGCGAGGGTACCCGGGATATTATGCTGATTACCCGTGCGGGTATGAGTATACGCTTCAAGGAGCAAGAGGTTAATGCAATGGGTCGCGTCTCGGCTGGTGTCAAAGGTATACAGCTAGCAGAAGGCGATGAAATTATCGCGGCGTTATGGGTAGAAGAGGATGAAGGAGAAGTGTTGGTGCTGACCGAGTCCGGTTATGGTAAGCGTACGCTTCTGCTGGATTATCCTACACAGGGAAGAGGCGGCAAAGGTATCACCACCTTTGAGTTCAAGGAAGGCAAAAGAGTACGTTCGAATGGAACTCGAATCGTGGCTGCCTTCTATTGCCGTGAAGCTGTTCAATTATTTGCAATCACAGCAGAAGGACAAACGATGTCCTTCCTTTCGGAAAAGGCTCCATTAACCGACCGAAAAGATACAGGCAAGCTGCTGGCTCCAATGGAGAAGAAGGACGAAATTGTGAATGTGTTGCTGCGTAGTGAGCCGCAAGCTTCTCAGTCCATAGAATAATAGGAAAGTCAAGCGCTTTTTAGCTCGAAAAAGAGAGGTCCTCTCGTGCCATTCCGGCACGAATGAGGACCTTTTTGCCGTCATGCTGTCGAACCCTGACCAGCCTTTAAAACCGAGGTGAGACTTCCTTCCCCTTTTCATTTCGTGCTCCAAAAACGGCAGGAAACCGGGGCTGAATGGCGAAAATTTAATGTGATGAAATACAATCCGGACGGTGGCCCATACGGTAACTTTGATGCTTTTACTGACCCTGTTATTTAAAGGAGTGAGGCAAAATGCAAACGACCGAATTTGCGAAAATCTGGACCAGAATGGCTAAGGATTATAAGGTTCATATGGAGCAGCAGCTGGCTCCATCACTAACGGAAGCTCAACTTACGGTGCTGGAGGTTTTGAACGAATACGGCCGTATGAAACCGTCTCAACTAATCCCATATCTCGCCACCACACCAGCCGCGGTTACGATGCTGCTGGATCGGATGGAGCGGAATCGACTGGTCACCCGTTTCAGAGACGTAAAGGACCGTAGAATTGTATGGATTGTCATTTCGGATCGAGGGAGAGAAGAAGTAGAGCGTGGATTGCGAATCCGGGATGATTTTCTGGGTTCTGCACTAAACCGAATTTCTCAGCACAATCAAAATTTGCTGGTTTATTTGTTGGGGAAAATTACAACGAAGGCGAAAACTTCAGTAATGACAAGTGAGGCTGAGGGAGTAAAGGAACCAATAGAGCGAGCAGAATAACTAGAATGGTGGCTACATGAAAAGTAGCTGTACGCAGCAGATTATCATTTTAAGGTAAGTAGGAGTGCGCGGATGTAAATACCTATCGTGGTATTCATACCGCGCTTTTTTGTGTTGAAGTATAGGTGATATTTGGGTGAATGTTGACATTTACATAAGAGATGATAAAATAATAGTTATAAATAAATAACATTTCGTATGCAAATAGTTTCTAGTTTATGTATATGTATATGTATATGTATATGGATTGTCAATTGGATATTAGAAAGAAGGATGGTTCCAGTGAGTGACAGAGAGGAAGACAGACTTGAGGTGTATCGGATTATACAATCGGTAAGAGAGGTTAACAAAACGATATTTTATGCCTTCTGGAATGAGGAGCAGCATTTGGATCTGACGGCCATTCAGCATATGGCTTTGGCAATTCTGAATAAACGCCCCAACATCGGGTTATCTGAGCTGGCAGACATAGCACATGTGGGAAGCAGCTCTATGAGTGGGGTGGTTGACCGCTTGACCAAGGCGGGATATATTGCTCGCGGACGGCATGAGCATGACCGTAGATCCTTAGTGCTGACGCTTACGCCGGAAGGAAAAGATATCATGCAAAAAGTAGACGCCATGTGGATGGAGCGCGTCTTGCCCATTCTGGACATCCCGAAGGAGCAGCTAGAGATGGTCCTGGATATCCATAAACAAATGATCATGAAATTAACACCGAAGGGAATGAATCAACTTGAGCAGTCCTCAAATGACACTACCAGGTAATGTACGCAGAGCACCCATTGTGGCCGCTCTGTTGATTGGCGCGATTGTAGCGATATTAAATCAGACGTTGATCAGTGTGGCTTTACCGAAAATGATGAGTGATCTGAATATAGATGCCAATATAGCTCAGTGGCTCAGCACGGGCTTTATGCTCGTGAATGGGGTATTGATCCCGGTGACCGCGTTCTTGATTGCCCGTTTTTCCACTCGTAAATTGTTTATTAGCGCGATGACTATTTTTTCAATAGGCACGCTGTTATGTGCTATAGCGCCAAGCTTCAGCACATTGCTGATCGGTCGGCTTATTCAGGCCGCGGGAGCAGGTATCATGATGCCCTTAATGATGGTCGTTATCTTGAACATCTACCCAATAGAGCGTCGTGGCCGGGCGATGGGAACCTTGGGGATTGCGATGGGTTTTGCTCCAGCCATTGGGCCAACCTTATCCGGTTATATAGTACAGCATTATGACTGGCGGGTTTTGTTCTGGATCATCCTGCCGATTTCAGTGATTTCGATTGTGATCGGATTTATTTTTCTGAAAAATGTAACGGAGCAGTCCAAGCCAAAGCTGGACATTCCCGGCATCATTTTGTCTACGCTCGGTTTCGGTGGACTATTATACGGCTTTAGTGATGCAGGAACATCGGGTTGGGGAAGTATTCCGGTCCTGTCTACGCTTATCGTTGGGACAATTGCGCTTATTTTGTTTATTGTCCGCCAACTGAAGGTAGATGAGCCTATGCTGGAATTCCGTATCTTTAAATACGATGTGTACAGCTTGACGACAATCATTAACGTGATTGTGACGATGGCTTTGTACGCCGGTATGATATTGCTTCCGATTTATTTGCAAAATATTCGGGGTTTCACACCGCTCCAGTCCGGTATGCTAATGTTACCGGGAGCGATTCTGATGGGGCTCATGTCTCCTGTAACGGGGGCTATTTTTGACCGAATCGGAGCACGCTGGTTGTCTGTAATTGGCTTGCTGATCATGGCTATAACGACTTGGGAATTTACAAGGTTAACCGAAACAACCACCTATATGACACTGTTAATTAATTATACGGTGCGGATGTTCGGGATGTCGTTGCTGATGATGCCGATCCAAACGGCCGGGTTGAATCAGCTTCCGCAACGATTGAATGCACATGGTACGGCGATGAGTAACACGCTGCGTATGATTTCCGGCTCGATTGGGACGGCAATTCTGGTGACGGTGATGTCAACACAAAGCAGCAACCGTTTGACATCGATTGTTACATCTGAGGGACTAAGCGTGACGGATAAAGCGGGGATGCTGGCTGCAGGCAATCAAGCTACAATTTATGGGATTAATTCGGCTTTTATCATTGCAACAGTGTTGAGTGTGGCCGCTCTGATTTTAGCATTTTTTATCAAAAATACGAATGCACAAAACGCCCATCCCCGTCAACAGCTGGTAAACAGCAAGAAGGGGCAGTCCGTGGCTTCCTCGTCGTAAAAGGATGAGATGACGCATTAATTTAATTTCTGCACAAAGAACCTGCAATGCATGTTTGTTCACATGCGTTGCAGGTTCTTTGTGCAGATGGGGTTGAAGATGTCGATATCCAGATAGAGCAGGGCTTTCCGGTTCAAATTTCAGACGTAATCATGTTCTCATAAAGCGACCTGGGCCATTCATTCCATGGAAATTGCACAGGAGGTAACGAGTGAAAGCTCATATCTTCTTTGCTAACCGGATGCGGCGCTCCAGCCAGTAAAGACCAGAGCGCCAGCTGTTGACCGGGCCGGCTCAGATTACCGCCATATTTTTGGTCACCGTAGAGGGGACAGCCGATCGCCTGCATTTGCACACGAATTTGGTGTGAGCGTCCGGTGTGCAACTTAATCTGCACGAGACTGAGTCCATCTGCTTGTCCGATCACGCGGTACTCCAAAATGGCTTCCTTCGCACCAGCCGTGCCAGGCCGAACCGCTTGAACCGTGTTGGTACGGCTATCCTTTAGCAGATAATGGGTTAGACGGCCCTGTGGGGCCGTAGGAACGCCATTCAGAACTGCTGTATACAGTTTGTGAAAATGACGACTTCGAACCGACTCTGACAGGCGAGAAGCAGCTTTGGACGTCTTAGCAAAAATCATGGCTCCACCTACAGGCCGATCCAGTCTGTGAACTAAACCCAAAAAAACGTTACCAGGCTTATTGTGTCTAATTTTTAAATCTTCCTTGAGTAAAGACAACAGATCAGGATCACCACTGGCATCCTCTTGCGTTGGAACATTGACAGGCTTTACAACCGCCAAAACATGATTGTCCTCATACAGGACAGGAATGTTCGGCTGTGCATGCTCATGCCGGGTAAGTTCATTTTGAGTCATAAGAGGAATTTAAGCCTCCCAGCGTCCGAGAATACCACAAGGCAAATTCAATCCCGAGCGTGTGATCGGCAATCCGATTTCACCAGCGCTAATTTGGCCACCGTACTTTTGTTGCATGGTCATGCTCAGCATGTTGCGCAATACAGTAGGCGAAATACCTGTAGTATAAGAGTTAATCAGCATGAACAGCGGTTGATCTGAAATAATGCTCATGCAGGATTCGAGAAACGGGTATAGGCTTTCTTCAAGCTTCCAAGTTTCTCCGTTCGGTCCGCGTCCGTATGAAGGAGGGTCCATAATAATGGCATCATAACGGTTGCCCCGACGCTGTTCTCGTTGCACGAACTTGAATACGTCGTCCGTAATGAAGCGTACCGGACGGTCAGCCAGACCGGACAATTGAACGTTTTCCTTTGCCCACTGTACCATGCCTTTGGCGGCATCCACGTGAACTACACTAGCTCCAGCATACGCAGCAGCAGTCGTGGCTCCTCCCGTGTATGCAAACAGGTTCAGTACGGAAATTGGTCTGCCTGCGCCTTTGATTTTATCCATCATCCAGCTCCAGTTCGCTGCTTGCTCTGGAAAAAGACCGGTATGCTTGAAGCTGGTCGGTTTAATGTGGAATTTAAGCGGTCCATAGCTAATTGTCCAGCGCTCGGGGATAGGTTTTTTCATATCCCAGTTGCCACCACCGGAGGAACTACGGTGGTAATGTCCATGAACATTACGCCATTCGGCTGTTTCCTGGGCCAAAGGCCATATGATTTGCGGATCGGGACGACGCAGGACAATATCACCCCAACGTTCCAGTTTTTCACCACCGCCTGTATCCATTACTTCATAGTCTTTCCATTCTTGTGCTACATACATGTACAATCCATCCTTCAGCAGTCAATTCAGGATTCAGGCAGCAAGCTGCACAGAAATCCCCATATGGAGTCTATTGTACAACAAACCTCAGCAACAATCGAATGATTACATAAATAAGTAAGTAGCCAAATGGCCCAAAATATTTTTTCTAGGATGTACTTGTAATTATAGCGCTTCCATCTTAAAATGAAATCAATCCCACTTGTACGTACAACCATCCGTTTTTTATCATAATAATGAAAAACGGATTGAATTATACGTACATAATATTTTTTTATCAACACAGCTGAAATTCTACTTAATTAAACACAAACTTCCTAAACTGCCTGTAGCCAGCGTTTTGTGGTAGACGGAGCCTTCGTTCGAAGCTTCTGCCGAAGCGTGGATTCATGTTGGCGGGGCGCATTATATGGTAATGACCTATGTTGTAATTAATAATTTGTTTATCCATAGAGTTTATCTGCCAACAGCCGCATGTAATGCGGCTGTTTTGCGTATATTTCCCCAAGATTAAACCTAGTTTTTGAAATTAACATTTGACAATGAGAATCATTATCAAATATTATTTGAGTAACAGGGAGTGAAAGCATCCCATATTTCAAATAAAGGTGAGGGATGAACTTGGGTAAAATCATGATTGCTTATGCCAGTTTGACCGGTAATACAGAGGAAATCGCGGAATTGATCGCCGAGGGCGTCCGTCAGGCAGGGCATGAGGCGGAGTTGAAGGCTTCGTATGATTGCAGCGCGCAAGAACTGCTCGCATATGACGGGTTCCTACTGGGTGTATATACATGGGGAGATGGTGAGCTTCCTGATGAATTTTTGGATTTTTACGAGGAACTAGACGAGCTTGATTTGTCTGGTAAAAAGACCGCAGTATTTGGCAGTGGAGATACATCTTATACGCAATTCTGTGGCGCAGTGGACTTGGTAGAGGAAAAAGTCAAAGAACGCGGCGCATCGGTCATTCAGGAGAGTCTGAAGATTGAATTTAATCCATTGGATGATGATAAGGAGAATTGCCGAGCTTACGGAAGACAATTTGCACAGGCTGGTATTGGGGTGTCCTGAGAAGAAAGTGAGGGATAGGTATGCGCAATAGCGATGGCTTAAGCGCCTTTCCTCTTCTGCACGACTATCAGCTTGAGGAGATGTGGAGAACTCCACAGCCAATTCGTCAATCACAGAGGAAAAGAGGGCGTGAGGGTTGGAATTGGCGGCAACGGGTTCAATATGCAATAGGGCATGCGCTGAACGAATACTTTGGAATGGAAGTAGAGGTGCGGCGGGAAGTCCCTGTCCAGTATGTGCTGGAGAAATGGTGGCCCAAGCAGTCAGACAGCTTTGAATCTTTGTTCCATTATTGGGATGTCAAAAATAAAGTGTCAGGTGAGTTGTCAAAAATTTGTGGCTTAAATAATGACTTGCTGGTACCTGTAATGCTGTATGAACAATTTTGTACGTCTGTGCCTGAGTTAGAGGTCAATATTTCGCTTATTGTTCAGGCTGCTTGGCAACTATCAGCAGAAGCAGATTCCCTGCTCATTCAAAAGTACATCGTTGACTATAACCCTAACGTTATTAGTACATTCCAACATATGACAAATGTTTTTTGTTATTATGCATTTGGAGCACTTCCTCAGCTTATTGAGGTATACTGTCTGCTGGAAGGCAAGAAGGTCCGTTTCATTCCAGGGCCTGCTTCTTTACAGCAATCTCTGGATTACGTGCGGCTATTACGGGATTCCAAAGAGGATGTACATGGGACGACAGAACGCTGCCGTTGCGGGGGTTGCATGGAAAAGCAAGCTTCTCAAGGGAATGGAATGAATAAGAACACGAAGGAAGGGCAGGAGGCGAAAAACTGCAAACAACGGTCAGCTGTACCTACGCCTTTCTCTTAACGATACTGTGTAACCCTTTAATTGTAAACTATCCCTTTTCGTGAAAGAGCCTTGGAAACAAGGTTCTTTTTTATGAAAAAAAATTATGAAAAAACTGAAAATTTATGTTGCCTGAATAGATAAATATATCTATAATATTTCAATGTACAATAGTTATATGAAAATATTTAAATATAAAAGATGGTTTGTGGACCATGGATCAGATTGTCCTATGTACATAAAGTTAGTCCTGTCTTTTGCATGGAATGTTGCCATGTGTTTATTTACGTTCTCTATTTGGTTTAATGGCCTAATATTTCAATTTTAAAATATTAGCGTTGAATAATAAAATTTTTTGGACAACAGGGGTGGAAGAAGTGAGTAAGAAAACTGTATTGCCAATCCTCATTGTACTGCTCATTCTGAGCGGTGGAGCTATTGGCTACTATTATTGGTATCAAGCAACACACTTTGTTAAAAGTGACGATGCGCGCATTCAAGCCGATCAATATAAGGTAATGCCGCAAATCTCCGGAGAAATTAGCCACATTGATGTGGAAGAAGGAGATGTTGTTCAGCGTAATGAACCGATTGCCGAGCAGGATGTATCGGGGCTGGATGCGAGTATGATCAGCAAGTCCGTACTGCGCGCGCCGATCAACGGAACCGTCATTAAGATTTATTCGAAAGAGCATGAAATCGGATCGCCGGGTAGTGCTGTTGCAACTATGGTGGATATGAACAGCTTGTACGTATCCACGAATATTGAAGAAACCGATATTAACCGTATTAAACCAGGACAGCTTGTTGATATTACGCTTGATGCAGCAGGTGACCAGATAATTCAGGGTAAAGTTCGTAAAGTGGGCGAAGCCTCCAACGCCGTGTTCTCACTCGTTCCTGCAGTGAACACAAGTGGTAACTTTAACAAGGTGACTCAGCGTGTGCCTGTAGAGATTGCCGTGAACAAGCCAAAGGATCTGAAGCTTATTCCTGGAACGAACGTGGAAGTAAAAATTCATACACCTTAAAAAGGAGGGGTCCATGTGGCTGCCAATGATATTGCTGCTGCTCCTTCGACAGATTCTTCCAAAGAACGCTGGCTTGCCTTTTTCGCTATCGTTTTAGGCGCCTTTGTCGCCATTCTGAACAACAGTCTGATCAATGTCGCCATTCCTAGATTGACGACGGATTTAGGATCTACGACGACACGTATTCAGTGGGTTATTACAGGTTACACGCTTGCATCTGGTGTAATCGTACCGATTACCGGATATATGGAGCAGCGCCTCGGATACAAAAAGTTTTTGATTCTTGCGCTCAGCGTATTTTCGCTGGGAACGGGAATATGTATTTTTGCATGGAGTGATTCTTCCCTGATCGCAGCACGGGTGCTGGCTGGTCTGGGCGGTGGTGTTATTATGCCGCTGAGTATGACGATTATTTACAAAATTATGCCGCGTGAACAAATCGGTATGTCCCTTGGTATATGGGGGATCGCCGCAATGGCAGCGCCGGCTGTTGGGCCTACGCTCAGCGGATATTTGATTGAGTGGTTTAACTGGCGGTTCTTGTTTATTGTCAGTGTACCGGTTGCTTTATTTGCAATTTTAATGGTTATTCTTCTAATCAAAGAACCGCCTAAAGTAGAGCCGAAGCCGTTTGATCTACCGGGCTTTTTGCTGGCCGCAACTTGTGCCGGAACACTTTTGTACGCACTGACAAACGGACAGCGTGATGGCTGGACTTCTTTTGGAATTGTATCCTTGCTGTTTGTTGCTTTCTGGGCACTTGTTTTTCTGATCTATGTAGAAAGCGGCAAGGATAATGCGGTAATTGAAATCTCATTATTCAAGAATTCAAAATATACGATTAGTGTTATTGCTTCCAGTCTGGTCATGATGGGGATGTACGGAGGAACGTTCTTAACACCGTTGTTTTTGCAAAATATCCAGCGTGTGTCACCGATTGATACCGGTATTATCCTCATTCCACAGGCCATTGCCATGGCGGCTATGATGCCTATTGCCGGGAAGCTATTCGATAAGTTCGGCATTGTGCCTTTGGGACTTGTGGGCCTGACGCTAACCAGCTTTATGACCTATCATCTTCACCAGCTTACGCCAGATACTTCGCATGCCTGGTTGGAAACCGTAATGGCATTACGGGGTCTGGGAATTGGTATTTGTATGATGCCATTGTCCACGGTCGGAATGAATGCCGTTCATCCGAGCAAGGTAGCCAATGCGTCTACAGCGTCCAATCTGGTACGTACTGTGGCTGCATCTATGGCGATTGCGGTGTTAACCGCCATTATGCAAAGCCGTTCGGCTGCTCATGCCCAGCAAATTTCGGAGTCCATTACACCAGACTCGGCTCATGCGCTTCAAGCGACGCTCGGCAGCTCATGGGTGTCATCCGTAAGTAGTTTAATCACACTAGATGCCACATCAAGAGGGATTGGGGATACGTTCCTCATTTCATCCATACCGCTGTTTTGCACGATTCCACTAATCTTTTTGTTTATTCAGAGGAAGAAAGCAAAGACACAGCCGGAAGCATAACCAAAGAACTATAAAATACGACTGGATGGCTTACATTATTTCCACGGACAGAAAGAAAGGGAATTATCATGAAAATATTGAGAGTAGAAAGTACATTAGCGGCTTTAGTGCTCGGCGGCGCAGTGCTGGCAGGCTGCTCCAGTAATAGCGGGGCGGCTCAGGATATGGTCGTTCCGGTTAAAATCAGCCAAGCACAACAGGGAATTATCGGACAGGGAAATATTTATACAGGAACCGTAACACCATCGGAGACGGTGAACATCGTGCCTAAAGTGGGCGGCAAAGTGGTTGAACTGCCTGTGGATATTGGCTCCGAGGTTAAAAAGGGTCAAGTACTGTTCAAGCTTGATGATAAGGACATGCGGAATAATGTTGCGAAAGCCCGCGCCGCAGCAGCTGCGGCAGCAGCCGGAGTAAGCACCGCTCAAGCATCCCACGAATCTACGATGGTTCAAGCAAATTCGGGCTTAGTGCAGTCCAAGAGCGGCGTGATTCAATCCCAAAGCGCAATCAATCAGGCACAGGGGGCTATTAATCAAGCCACTACAGCCGTAGAACAAGCAACACATGGTGTCTCCTCAGCAGCCAATACGGTGAAACAAACGCAGCAAGCTTTGGCAGATGCACAGAAAAATGTAACACGTACGCAAAGTCTATTTGATGCAGGTGCGAGCACCCAAGCACAATTAGAACAAGCCAAAACTGCAGTTGTGAATGCGGAAGCGGCTTACAACAATGCACAAAATGCTCAGGCTAATGCGCAAGATCAGTTGGTAGCTGCGCAGAAGGCCCTAACTACAGCTCGCAATAGCTATGATTCAGCAAAAAATAGCTATAGTAATGCCAATAGCGGTTACAGTAATGCGCAAAATCAGCTCAAAGTATCTCAAAATACTGCGGTTATCGAGTCCAGCCAACAATCTTTTAAGCAGGCTCAGCTGAATGTGAACATTGCTCAGGATGCATTGGATGACACCGTTGTTACATCACCGATCAATGGTATTGTGGGTACGAAAAATGCAGAAGTGGGAGAAATGGTATCCGCTCAGTCTCCTGCACTGGTCATCGCTAATCTGAGTACAGTCAATACTTTGATCTATGTTCCAGCGGAACAGATCAACAATGTAAAAGCAGGTGACAAGGTACAGGTTCGTGTTGCAGCTTCCAACATTGTAACAACTGGTACAGTTAAAAATGTAAGCCCGTTGGATGCAAGTGGAAAAGGCTATCCTGTAAAAATCTCAGTAGCGAATCCAGACACGAAACTGAAATCCGGCATGTTGGCTGATATCAGCTTTGTCGCTGCCAATGCGCAAGAAGGCATTGTGGTTCCTACTGCGGCAGTTCAAAAGGATCAAGGTAAAGAATATGTATATGTTGTAAACGGAGACCATGCGAAACGTAAGGAAGTGAAGACTGTTCAGACAGCAGGTTCACAAACACTCGTTACCAGTGGCTTGAGCAATGAGGAGAATGTGATCGTGAATAATCTGGCATTGCTGTCCGATAACTCACCGATTACAATTAGCCAATAATTTGGCTCTAAACTTACGTACTATATAATAGTAGAAGTTTATTATGAATATGCAAGACAGCCTGCTTAGCGGGCTGTCTTGTTTTTATTTCATTGAGCACATTTTACATAGGATTGATGTCGATGCGGGACTATTTTTGACGAACATTGGTAGAATAGGATAGACTAAATTGGAAATAGATAGTTTACGAGATCTCAGACAAGCGATCGGAGGAATTGTAAGATGGAAGTGAAATTGGTAGTGGATTATGAAGCTTATGAGAATGGCCAAACGATGTCTAAATCTATTGAGGAACTGGCAGCTAAGCCCGAGAGCGCGCAAGTTACAGATCTCATCATTGGAGATTGGGGCGGCGCCTATGAAAGTTCACCAGAGGATTTTATCCCAGTGTTAGTGAAGCTCAAAGATCAATTCCCTAAGATACGCAAACTGTTTATTGGTGATATGGAATATGATGAGTGTGAGGTTTCATGGATTAACCAGACGAATCTGTCCCCGTTGTTAGAAGCGTTTCCAGCATTGGAGTCCTTTCATATCAAAGGAAGCCAGGACCTGAGCTTGGAGCCGCTTCGTCATAACCGTCTTCAGGAATTGGTTATTATCTGTGGTGGCCTGCCTGTGAGCGTTCTAGAGCAAATACGTAATGCCGAACTGCCTGAACTACGCAAGCTGGAACTGTATTTGGGTGTCGAGGACTATGGTTTTGACGGTAACCTGAAAGATGTTTTGCCGTTTTTAGACAGCAATCCTTTTCCCAAACTTACATACTTGGGACTCAAAGATAGTGAAATACAGGATGAAATTGCAATTGCAGCAGCTAATGCTCCTGTGATTGGACAGCTGGAAGTGCTGGATCTCTCACAAGGTACGTTGTCTGATAAAGGTGCAGAAGCGTTGCTGGCTAGTGAAAGTATAAAAGGGCTGAAGCATCTGGATTTGAGCTATCATTATATGTCTACTGAAATGATGCAACGTTGGAAAAGCTCGGGTCTATCTGTGAGCGTGGAAGATCAACAAGAAGCGGATGAGGAAGATGATTGGCGCTATCCATCACTGACTGAGTAATTTGTTCAAATGGATTTCTAATACGGACTGTTTTCAAAATTAAAATGATCTAAAGTGAGGCGGCTCTATGGTTAGGATGTCAGACTGTAATGTCAGCGAGCCGTTTATCTTGTTCGGTAATCCGGGGAATCGTCGAACTACGGGGCTGCAGGAGGCGCGAAGCAGATTAATGCTTCCGCCCGCTCTGGAGGTTTCCTATGAAAATGTGCTGGAAGCTATTCGGCAGAAACAAGGTCTGAGCGAGCTGATGATGCGAATAGCCGCACAAGCTACGCAAGATAGCGTGAATGGCAGTGCCTTTGTGCAAGAGAGCATTGATCAGTTACTGGCGGGGCAGATGGACAGTGGTCCGCTGCTTCGTCTGGATGCACCGGGCGAAAGCTTTGAGGTAGAGCGTGAGTTGATTGCACTAGGTGCCTCGGATGGTGAGGGAGACGATTCTCTGTTGCCATGGCCCGAATGGACACAAGGCACAGGTATATCGGCGGCAGAAGCGCGACGTCTGCAGGAGCAGCACGGTCGTATTTGGCACCCGGCACAATGGTTCCGGGGCTATTGCCGTCTGCTGGCCTGGCTGCGGGATGAAGTGGCTCTGCTCTGGCCCTCGTCATACTGGATGAATGATCCGGCGGAGGTGGCCGTGATGTTCGACAAACGGCGTTGTAGCGTCGTTTTAGGCAAGGCGGACATAAGGGTTCCGCCAGTGCTTACATCTTCAGGCGGTGCATTTCGTGATGTTGTCGATCTGCACACGGCAATGAAGGAGACTGGGTTTCACCGCGTATTTGTGAAAATATTTTGTGGGTCCGGTGCTTCTGGTGTCATGGCCTATCAGGTACATCCCCACACACACGCGGAACTGGCGGTGACCACGATTGGAACGGAAATCATACGCGGACAGCGCGTGTATTATAATGCCGGACGATTGCGTCGTTATACGAATAAGCAGGACATTCATGCTATCCTTAACTGGCTATGCCTGGAAGGGGTACATGTGGAGCGCTGGATTCCCAAAGCGACCCTGAACGGGCGTGTTTATGATGTGCGCCAACTCGTGTGCGGATCAGAAGCTTGCCATGCGGTTTTACGTTTGAGCCACAGCCCCATTACCAATTTGCATTTGCGTAATGAGCGGCTCTCGCTGAAGGAAGGCGGATTACCACAGAGTACGGTGGAATCGGTCCAGCTTACTGCGAAAGCTGCTATGAGTGTTTTTCCGGCGTCCATGGTCGCTGGGCTGGATGTGCTGGTTCCGGCTCATGGGGGTCGTCCCTATGTGTTGGATGTTAATCCGTTCGGTGATTTGCTGTACCGGGTTGAACATCAGGGTTTGAATCCGTATGAATGGGAAATGCAGCACCTCGCTAATAGGAGCGTGGTTAGGGAAAGGAAAGACAGATATGACTGATATGAACCAAATTGTCGGCTCTCATGATATTGTCATGATTACGCTGGATACCCTGCGTTATGATGTAGCAAAGCTGGAGGAAGAGAACTGTCCGAATTTGTGTGGCTCCGGGTCGTGGGAAAAGCGCCATACACCGGGTAGCTTTACCTATGCTGCACATCATGCTTTTTTTGGCGGATTTTTGCCGACTCCAGCGAATACGGATAAGACTTCACATATCCGTCTGTTTCACACAAAGGATACGGGACTGCGTACGCATCCACATACCTGGCTGTTCGATGCCCCGGATATCGTGTCCGGGCTAGAGGGTGAAGGTTATCGGACCATCTGTATCGGCGGCGTTATTTTTTTCACGAAGAAAAATAAGCTTGCCAAGGTGCTGCCTGGATATTTTCAAGAAAGCTACTGGCGTATGAACTTTGGCGTTACCAACCCCCGTTCGACGGAGAATCAGGTGAATCATGCTCTGAAACTGTTGGGGAATACAGACCCGTCGCAGCGCTTGTTTTTGTTTCTGAATGTATCAGCGATTCATGGGCCTAATCATTATTTTGTGAAGGGTTCTGCTAAAGATTCAGTGGAGTCTCAACGGGCAGCCTTGCGGTATGTGGATGGTGAGCTTGGACGTTTGTTTGATGCCTTACGAAATCGGGGCAAAACGTTTTGTATGGTTTTTTCCGATCATGGTACAGCTTATGGGGAAGACGGCTATGAAGGACATCGTCTGGCGCATGAGGTAGTCTGGAATGTACCTTACCGCGAATTTATATTATAGAGTAAATAGAAATATAGATTGCACTGGTAAAATATCAAGAAATCAATCCAGCGCGAGGAAGGAGCAGAAATGAAAGCCATGAATCTGAATCACTCGCATCCAACGGGTGCGGCAGCCCCGGAGATAGATACAAACTTAACACCGTCTAGGTTTCAGTGGCCTGAAACTCCTGTTGAATGGGCACGCACGATCCGTGAAGCTCCCTATCGTTCCTATCTGTACTCTTACCCACATAAAACGGCCTATCGTCCGTTTGATACACCGCTCTCGTTGCAGGAGTTGTGGGAGAAGGAGGAGTTAGAAAGCTATTTTTTGTATATGCATATTCCATTTTGCGCGGCTCGCTGTGGATTTTGTAACCTCTTCACTTTGCCGGACAAGCGTCTGGATGTACATAAGGAGTATGTGGATGCGCTAGAAAGACAAGCCGAGCAATGGGCACCAATTATGGGCCGTCGGCCTTTTTCGCGTTTTGCGATCGGCGGCGGTACACCGACCTTACTGGAGGCTCCTTTGGTGGAGCGTTTGTTTGACATTGCGGAAAATATGATGGGACTGGACCCTAAACGAGCTTCTATTTCGGTGGAAACCTCTCCCGATACTGTGACTGAGGATAGGTTGGAGGTGCTCAAGCGCCGCGGGACAGATCGTGTCAGCATGGGAATTCAGAGCTTTGTGGAATCAGAAAGTGCCGCCATATACCGACCTCAGAAGCCAAAACTTGTTAGAGAAGCACTTGAGCGGCTGGTGGAATACAACTTTCCTTTGCTGAACGTGGATCTGATCTATGGCCTGCCTGGTCAAACGGTGGAAACCTGGCTGTATTCTTTAGAGGAAGCACTGTCTTACTCGCCAGAAGAGATTTTTCTTTACCCGTTATATATTCGAGAAAATACGCTTTTAAAGCCAGGCTATACCGGGCTGGATCATGATATTCGCCTTACTTTGTATGAGGTGGCGCGTGAACGGCTCAAACAGGCAGGATATGTACAATATTCCATGCGCCGTTTTGCTAAAAATGATGGTATATCCAGCAAAGAGCTTTTGCCCTACAGTTGTCAGGAGGAAGGAATGGCCGGTCTGGGGTGTGGTGCACGCTCCTATACACGCAATGTCCACTATGCTAGCCGTTATGGTGTTAGTGCAGCAGCTACGCGTAGTGTTATCGCAGATTATGTTACTGCGGAACGTCATGATCTGGCTGACTACGGCTTTATTTTAAATGTGGATGAGAGTAAGCGACGCTTTATCTTAAAGGCGCTTCTTCATCGCGAAGGTTTGGAGCTATCGGCCTATGCAGAGCGCTTCGGTGTATCCCTGTCGGACGATTTTACAGGAATGTCGTTGCTGCTGGAATCCGGTATGGCTGTCGTCGAGGAGGAGACGCTGCGACTTACAGAGGAAGGAATGGCCTATTCCGATGCGATTGGGGACTGGATGATCTCCACGTCAGTACGTGAGCGCATGGAAGGATATGTAGGCGCATGAGAGCGACCTTATACTATCGTGGTTCGTTGACCTCTTGCAACTATGTTTGTCCTTACTGCCCGTTCAGTAAAAACGTTGATAGTCGGGAAACGTTGAACAAGGATCGGGCCCAGTTGGAACGTTTTGCTGATTGGGTACGGGAACAGGGCGCTTTGGGGCATTGTCTCTCTATTTTTTTTAATCCGTATGGAGAAGCCTTGATTCATTCCTGGTATCGCAAGACCATGATTGAGTTTTCCCACATGGCGCATGTGGAAAAAGTGGCGGTACAGACGAATCTATCGACTAAGCTGGATTGGACGCAAGAACTGAGCCCGGAGACTGCTGCGCTGTGGGCTACATATCACCCTGGAGAGACGAAAGAGCAAGTTTTTATATCGCAGGCTATAAAGCTATATGAACTTGGTATTTCCTATAGTGTCGGTACCGTCGGGTTAAGACAGGCATTTCCGGCTATTCGTTCCTTGCGATCGCAACTTCCAAGGGATGTTTATTTGTGGATCAACGCCTACAAGGATCGTCCAAATTATTATACAGATGCTGAGGTTACTGAATTAACTGCGATAGACCCCTATTTTCAATGGAATTTAAAGGATTATAGCAGTCAGGGGCGGGCATGTCGCGCCGGTGAAGATGTATTTTATGTCCAGGGTGACGGAAGAGTAAAACACTGCTATCAGGATCGACGGGTGCTAGGACACTTATACAGGGATGGTCTTGAGGGTCTGAGTGGCAAACGTCCGTGCCGGATGAAAGAATGCGGCTGCTATATCGGCTATATTCATATGGAAGAGCAGCCGTTTCGGGAAATGTACGGTAGTGGCTTACTCGAAAGGGTGCCGCGGGTACAGGTAGCTCCGGTTCCATCATTTAGCAGACAGGCTATTCATAGAGCAAATGAATCCATATAGCAAGGGACGTCCACGTCTAAATGTAATACTATAGCACCTTGATCTATTAGAGAAACGAGCAACAAAAAAGAACCGACCCTTGCCCTCAAGCAAAGGTCGGTTCTTCTGTTTTATAATAAGTTTGTGCCACGATCTTATGTGAAATAATCAAGTTTGAACAATAGCAGTAATTTCTTCATCCAGATCCAATCTGATTTGTTCGCGATAGGCACGAATATTGTATTCGGAATATAGGTATCTCAGAATTGCTTCAATCATATTGGCTTCCACCAGATATTGACTGCGGCCCTGTACATGGACTTCTGCTGAATAACCTGTATCCTCTTCCCAACTTAATTCTACTGTCACATCAGTGGGCTGGACACCTTTGCGTTCAGCCATATGCAAGCAAATAGCGTTGACAATCTCATCCATACTCAAAATCATAGCTTAGTAACGTCCTCCGCGGGAATCATCTGGTCTGCGACGATTTTTAATAGCACGGTAGATACCTACTCCGGCCATGATCAGGACGTAAATGGCGAGAACGTTAACGGCAAGGCCAAGCAAGCTGCCCAATGCGCCCATGTTGCCGAACAATCCACCGAAGAGCATACCTGCCAAACCGCCCAGCATCATACCTTTCAGGAATCCGCCGCCACCGCCAAGGAATCCACCAGTTCTGCTTGTATTACCGGCAGTTGCCCCTGACTTGGTTCCGCTATCTGACTTATTAATGCCATTGCTGTCATTCGCCTTGCTTGGTGTAGATTGGTATGATTTAGGCCCGGATTTAAACCCGCCGCCTCGCCTTGCATCAGCTGTAGATGGTGCGATCATAGCAATGAGTAGGGTAAAAGCCATCATCAGCATCATCATATTTTTCAAAGTGAATGTTTTTTTCATGTAAATATATCCCCCTTAGTAAATTTTTTTATAGGTCAAACAACCGCTTACCAGTAATACGAATGGCATGGAAAAGGGTTTCAAAGAATTTTAATTTTTAAAAATTAAATAATAACGTCCCCTAAAACCTATGCATGGATTAGCAAAAGCATTCAGCTTTGCGGCTTAAGTGAAAACGGATTAGTATCCGCATTGACATCACCAGCAAGCAGCATGCGCAGAACCATTTGGCACCATTCCAGACCTGCTTTAGCATTCAAAAGTCCTTTTTGTACTAAAATATAGTCACCAAAGTTTTTACTGCCAAAATGTAAATTCTCTGCGGGAATGTTGTTCAGAATATCCTCTAGATGCTGGATTTTCTGAATAAAATGACGTTTGCGTTCCTCCAGCATACGATTGGCACTACTTTTGTCTGTCAACCAAAGACAGAACAGTCGAAGACTTAATTCATCCCGTGTAACCGGAGCAGCTAACGCTTCCTGGGACCATTGCTGAAGCATATGGATTCCCTTGTCGGTAATGGTATACATTTTCTTATCAGGCTTGTCGGACTGCTGAATCCAGCGGGAGGCTAGCAGTTCCTTACCCTCCATACGGGCCAGTAGCGGATAGATCTGACTGTGCTTGGCCTGCCAAAAAGGCTGGATACGCAACATCAGATCATAGCCGGAGGATTCCTCTCTTGCGAGAAGTCCCAACAGACCATACGATAGTAAATTCATAGATCTTATCTCCTTCATCCATCATAGTAACGGTTGTAACAGCACTGCGGCAGGTATTCTGCAGCTTCATGAAAAGTGTACACTGAAACTGTATGGTTTGACAACTTTCAGACAGGTCGTTCACAGGTTAGCCAAAATTGGCTCCTGTCATTCTCCACGTATATGCGCTTTTTTTCATAAAAAAGGGTAGTTTAAGCTCGTATGTACGAGCTTAAACTACCTGGTAACTTTCTGCCGAAGCGTATCCTATTTACTGTTCATTCCCGTCAACGACAAGTGTTAACGCTCCTGTATCTGGATGAATAACCATGCCGTGAACGGGAGCATTAGGGGGGAGAAGCGGGTGATTTTTAATAAGCTTCACGGTAGTTCTTACCCCTTCTTCAATGTTGTCAAAACCTTTCAACCATTTATTTAGCTTAATTCCTGAATTTTCTAATGTATTCAGCACTTCCTGAGAAATTCCGCGATCGAGCATTTCATTGACCATGTGGTCTGCATTTAATGCAGCCATGCCGCATTCATAATGGCCCACGACGACTACTTCGTCTGCTCCCAGCTCATACAGGGCGACTAGCACACTGCGCATTACGCTTCCAAAGGGCTGTGAAATAATCGCACCCGCATTTTTGATGATTTTCACATCACCGTTACGCAGGTTCATGGCTTTAGGGAGTAACTCCGTTAGCCGTGTATCCATACAGGTGATAATGACCATTTTTTTATTGGGGAACTTGCCCGTTCTATAGGCCTCGTATTCTTTGTTTTCTACGAAAACACGATTGTACTCTAAAATGTCTTTGATGTGATCCACGATTGTTCCCTCCAGGTTCTTATAAAGTTTGATATGTACAGCCCAACGTTGTTTTCAGGTCTTAGGAGCTGGTCGTACATGTTGTGTGTTGATTATACTTTTTAATATAAGTATCATCAAGTATAGGTATTGTAAAGTTTTAACCATTTTAAGTTAAAGAGGTGACCTCAAATATGGCGCAACAGACGTTGGATCAATTGACGGCTTTAAAGGAGCTTGCACACAAAATTAGTAGTTATGGCGAAGCAGTAGGTCTGCTGCACTGGGATTTACGGACTGGTGCTCCGCGAAAGGGCGTTGACATTCGGTCGGAAACGTTAGGTATGCTGTCCACTGAAATGTTCAAGCTGATGATCTCAGATGAAATGGGACAATTGCTGCAATTTTTTGCCGCAGAAGACAAGCTGAAGCAACTGGGGGACAATGATCGCAGATTGGTGGAGGAATGCCGTAAAAATTATGAACTGAATCGTTCGGTTCCGGCAGACCGATATCGGGAGTATAGCATTCTTGCAGCACAGGCAGAGAGCAAGTGGGAGGACGCAAAGGAACATAGCGATTTTGCCGGATTTGAACCGTACTTGTCTAAAATCGTAGACATGAAGCGTGAGTTTATCGGCTACTGGGGTGTTAAGGATACAGAGTATGACACGCTTTTGGATCAATATGAGCCGGGGATAACGGTTGAAAAGCTGGATGCTGTGTTTGATCGTCTCAAAAAGCGCCTTGTGCCCCTATTGTCTAAAATTCAGGCTTCATCGAACCAGCCGGATAAGAGCTTTTTAGATGGTGTGTTTGATGTGAAGCAGCAGGAGAAGTTCAGCCTGTTCATTTTAGGACAGATGGGGTATGACTTTGACGCAGGTCGTTTGGATGAGAGTGTACATCCTTTCGCAACAGGATTAAATCCAGGTGATGTGCGTATAACAACTCATTATCTGCAAGATGATGTAACCAGTGCTATTTTCAGTTCGTTGCATGAAGGAGGCCATGCACTGTACGAACAAAATATTGCTCCAGAGCTGGCAGGATCACTACTGTCTGGAGGAACCTCTATGGGGATTCATGAATCCCAGTCGCGCTTGTGGGAAAATAAAATCGGACGCAGTCGTGCTTTTTGGGATCGGTATTACGATGATTTGCAAAAGCATTTTCCTGATCGTTTGGCGAAGGTTACGGCAGAGCAATTCTACCGGGCAGTCAACCGTGTGGAAAATTCACTGATTCGTATTGAAGCGGATGAGCTAACATATAATTTACATATCATTATCCGTTATGAAATTGAAAAAATGCTGTTTAATGAAAAGCTGGATGTGAAGCGTCTCCCCGAGGTGTGGAATGCGAAATATAAGGACTATCTGGGGCTTCTACCACCGAATGACGGACTGGGCGTACTTCAAGACGTTCACTGGTCCGGTGGTGATTTTGGTTATTTTGCTTCCTACTCGCTTGGCAATATGTATGCAGCGCAAATTTTGGCGACATTACGCAAAGAGTTGCCCAATCTGGATGAATTAATTGCTGCTGGGGAACTTGAGCCGATCAAGCAATGGCTGACCGAACGTATTTACCGTTACGGCAAGAGTCGGACGCCATCCGAGTTGATTGTAGCCATTACAGGTGAGGAGCTGAACCCGGATTATCTCGCCGACTATCTGGAAGAGAAATATACCTCCATATACAAGCTGTAAATTATATATGCATCTACCCCGCGTTCCTAGGCGAACGCGGGTTCTTTTTGTGCGATTAACCATTATAACGACAGTCGCATAACAATATATGAAGTCAACCGATGTAAAAAGGTGGGGAGGGAACAAGGATGAAAAACGGCGCTCGTTTCAAAGCTGTGGTGGCTGCGGCACTACTCGGATTACTGTTGCTCAGTGGGTGCGCCCCTAAAGGAGGGGAGCAGACGATTGAGATCAGACTGGGCGAGGTAGCCCGTACGGTCTTTTATGCGCCGCAGTATGTAGCCTTGAGCCAGGGGATGTTTGCTCAGGAGGGACTGGATGTCCAACTCGCAACGATTCCCGGGGGTGACAAGGCGATGACGGCGTTATTGTCCAATCAGGCAGATATCGCGCTGATCGGCGCGGAAACATCTATTTATGTGTATCAGCAAGGAGCAGAGGACCCTATCATTAATTTTGCCCAACTGACACAGAAGGATGGTACCTTTTTGTTTGCCCGTCAAACGCAGGATAGCTTTGAATGGGAAAAGCTGAAAGGACAAAACTTTTTGGGGCAACGCAAGGGCGGAATGCCACAAATGTCACTTGAATTTACGCTTCGCAAACACGGCATTGATCCTCATAAGGATCTGAAGCTGATTCAAAATATTGATTTTGCTAATGTTGCCTCTGCTTTCGGCTCTGGTACAGGGGAATATGTGCAGCTGTTTGAGCCACAGGCATCTATTTTTGAAAAGGAAGGTCGTGGACGGGTAGTAGCCTCTATCGGTGTGGAGAGCGGCGAGTTGCCGTATACGGTATATATGGCTAAGCAAAGCTACCTGAACACAAATAGCGAGGCTGCACAGAAATTTACAAATGCTGTATATCGGGCGCAACAGTGGATTGCTACGCATTCACCTGAACAGATTGCCGAAGCAATCACGCCCTATTTTAAAGATACAGATTTAGCTGTTTTGACGAGTAGTATCAAACGATATAAGGAACAGAGTACCTATGCTTTGAACCCGATGATTGAGGAAAAGGAATGGAAGAACTTACAGGATGTCATGACCTCGGCAGGGGAGCTTAAAAGTCCGGTTGTACTAGATAAGCTAGTGAACCCAAGCTTTGCACAACAAGCGATTTCGTCAAACTCTACCAGGAATACTGAACCGCCTGTGAAAAAGAACACAACTGAATCTACGGATGCAGGTGTCGGTGCTGGAGGTTCATCATGATGGAGGAACGGAGTGGCCTAACTTCAGACGCGACCATCCCGATGGTGAGACTGGAGCAAGTGACGCATGTCTATGTAACGGATCGTGAAGCTTCGCTGGCGGTTGAGAATATTGATTTTTCCGTAGAGACAGGGGAGTTTGTCAGTTTGGTTGGTCCAAGCGGCTGCGGCAAAACGACGATCCTGTCCATGATCGCGGGACTGCTGCGTCCAGCGGCAGGCCAAGTCATGTTGCAAGGTCAGCCGGTAAGTGGTCCGAGTCCAGAGGTCGGTTACATGCTGCAGCAGGATTATCTGTTCCCGTGGCGGACGATAATGGATAACGCATTGTTGGGTCTGGAACTAGGCAACAGAGTGGATGAAGCTGCGCGTGAGCGGACACGGCTGTTGCTGGAAGGCATGGGTCTGGGAGGGAAGGAGCATCTGCATCCGTCCCAGCTGTCTGGGGGAATGCGCCAGCGCGTGGCGCTGGTACGGACGCTGGCGACCAATCCGGGACTGCTGCTGCTGGATGAGCCGTTCTCCGCGCTGGATTATCAAACCAAGCTACAGTTGGAAGATCTGATTGCGAAAACCTTGCGCGAGCGGAGAAAGACGGCTATTTTAGTCACACATGATTTGGCCGAGGCCATTGCGGTCAGTGACCGGATTATAGTGATGGGTCGAAATCCTGGTCATGTCCGACGTACCTTCGAGATTCCGGATTGCATCCGAAAAGCTCAGCCTTTTTATGCACGCGAGCAGCCGGGTTTTAATGAGCTTTTTCATGAAATATGGGGTGAACTGGAGGCTTCGGGAGCAAAGGAGTGAGTTAACGTATGAAGGACGAAGCGGAACAGCTTGAGCAACGTTGGATTCAAGGACTACATCAGGCGTATTTACGCAGCAGGCGTTCGCAACGATGGTTAGTGACAGGTGTACAGACAGCTATTTTACTGCTTTTGTTTGTCCTATGGGAAATTGCAGGCCGTTTGAAGTGGATTGATGTACTGTTGTTCAGCTATCCGAGCAAAATTTTCACCCAGATCGGTAAGGATGCGGTCAGTGGTGAATTATGGGGACATGTAGGTGTCACCGTGGGAGAGACGATGGCGGGGTTTTTACTCGGTACACTGTTAGGTACGTTGCTGGCTGTACTTATTTGGTGGTCACCGTTTTTGTCGAGGGTGCTTGATCCCTATATGGTCGTGTTCAACAGTATGCCTAAGGTGGCGCTAGGTCCAATTTTTATCGTCATGTTTGGGGCGGGATTTACGGCTATCCTAATGACAACCCTCTCCATTACGGTCATTATTACGACACTAGTCGTATACAACAGCTTTCAGGAAGTTGATTCGAATCTGATCAAAGTGGTTCGTACGTTTGGCGGATCACGCCGGGATACGTTTCAAAAGGTGATTTTACCTGCATCCTTTCCTGCAATCGTCTCTACGCTGAAAGTGAATGTCGGTATGGCATGGGTTGGCGTGATAGTTGGTGAATTTCTGGTGGCCAAAAACGGCTTAGGCTATTTGATTATCTATGGTTTTCAGGTGTTCAATTTCACGCTGGTTATGTCCAGTTTGTTGATCATTGCTGTCGTAGCTACACTGATGTATCAGGCGGTCGTGTATGTGGAGCATCGTCTGCTTTCCGGTCGTCCTCATCGGTAATAATAAAATTTCTGAACATTTGTGTAAAACGTGAAAATAAAGTACCATGAAAATGAAATACTTAATATTTATGAAAATGTGGAAACAGATTTCATCTAGAGAGGACAGAATTTTTTCATGGGCTTTCGTACGATTAAAACGGCTATTGCCGCATTAATGGCCGTACTTATTGCGGAGGGTTTTGGCATTCATGGAGCCACCTCAGCAGGGCTTTTAGCGATTTTAGGGGTGGATGTCACACGCAAGAGAAGTCTCCGTACCATTTCGGCGAGATTTTTTGCATCCGTCGTGGGGCTTCTTTTTGCTTGTGTTTTGTTTGTGGTATTCGGATTTCATGATTGGGTACTAGCTATATATATTTTAACGGCGTTTCCAGTCATTGTACGGGTGGGCTTTAAAGAAGGGATCGTCACCGGTTCGGTCGTGGTTTTTCGCGTATTCAGCGGCGGCGTGATTGATATGGAGGTACTGCTGACCCAGCTAGCTCTGCTAGTGATTGGACTGGGTTCCGCGATGATTGTCAATTTAGCCTATATGCCGGGTTCTGATAATACAATGCAACAAATTCGGCAGGAAGTGGATCGGACATTTTCTGTTATATTCAGAAATATGGCGAATACGCTGCGTAGTCCAGCATACATATGGGATGGCAAGGAAGTTATTGAAGCGAACAGCGTGATAGCCAAAGGGGTAACTGAGGCGGGGCGTTCCTTGGAAAATCAGATGCTTCGTCCCCAAGAGGGCTGGAATGTGTATTTTTATATGCGAAAAGAACAGCTGGATTCGATCCAAAACATGATGCAGTTGATCGCACAAATGTATCAGCATATGCCGCAGGCCAAGCTTCTGGCCGAGCTGTTCGACCAGCTTAGCAATGACGTTTTGGCTGGACATTATACGGGACAGACTGAGAGGCTGCTGGAGCAGGTTCGTGAAGAATTTAAAGCAATGGAGCTTCCCGCAACCCGGGAGGAATTTGAGATTCGTTCGGCATTATTGCAGCTTACACATGAGCTTCATCAGTATTTGAAAATTGCGAAAAAGGACAAGGCCCCTACTCCAGTGAAAAATTAGAGTAAAGGCCTTGAGCGGCTACTATCCATGACGGATAGTAGCCTTTTCTTGTTCAGTGATGGTAGAAGCCGGATGACTCAAAGTCCGTTTGTGCCGAATTCGGTCTGTGATCCATAAGACAGCGGTGATCAGGCAAGGGTACAGCATAGCCCATCCGACAAAGGGGAAAACGATCGCCGTAGAGATGAACGATATCCAACTAATGGCAACGCCCCAGCGACTACCACGCAGAAGCTTAATTCCTGCTGCACAACCTCCTAGATAGGTCAGAATAAAGGTGGCGTTCGGGAACTGGATCAGGTTAGTGAGTGAAACAGTACCACTACCGTACAACACCATAATGATCACGAAGCAGACGCTAAGAAAAGCAATGCCACCGATAGGGGTATGGAATCGTTGGGATAACATGCCCATCCAGCGAAAGGCCTGTCCTTGCCGGGATAAAGCATAAGCGACACGTGAAGCGGCACCAACATAAGCAATAATAGTGGCGGTACAAATAAAGATACCCGTCAAGCCTGCAATTATCGCGCCCCATGGCCCGATAGCCCGACTAATCACCCATACGAGCGAAGCATCCGAATCCCCTGCAAGGTAACTTTGTGTGCCCACAGTAGCCAGCGCAGTTAAGAAATAAAGCAAACCAACAATGACGGCTGCAATGGTCACGCCTTTAACGGCTGCTCTCTGGGGATTGGTGAATTCCTCTGACATATGGGACACAGCCTCCCAACCGATGAAGCACCAGAACAGAATCGCGGCCGCTTGACCGACAGGGAACCAGCCATGTGGAACAAACGGGGTGAAGTGGACTGTTTTCATCTGTGGAAGTGCTGCGGCAATGGCGAATATAAGGACGGCAACGATAGCTATGACGACAGCGATCTGAATACGTCCCGCGACCCTCATGCCGATCCAGTTGATGATCAGGCCCACCGCCAGCATAGCAGCGGCTAACATCATGCGGCTTTCCTCTCCCCAGCCCATGGCTGCGGTCATATAGCCGGCTCCGGTGAGTGCGGCAACAGGTGCCCCAATCGGAACCGACATGAGAAAAAACCACCCGATATAAGCACCAGCACGTGGTGAAAAGGCCAACGTGACAAAATGCGATACCCCTCCCGCATTCGGAAATTTGGCGGATAGAAGACCCATGGAAAGTGCCATTGGCAGGATGAGCAGGGTCATAAAGCCCCATGCCAGCAGCGATGCCGGCCCCGCCATTTGGGCGGCAAGACCAGGCACAATCAATATCCCCGAACCCAGTACAGCTCCGATATAGAGAGCAATGGCCTGTGGAAGACCAATAGTGGATTGAAGTTTACTTTCATTTGTCATGCAGAAAAGCCTTCTTTCTCTTGTTATTTTCTCCAGCTTATCAGATAATCAATCTATCGGAAAAACGGAATATAACGATTGCTTGCATCGGAAAAACCGATTGAAGGAGCGGATTATGGAATCGCGGCATTTGTTTACCTTTTTAAATGTAGTTGAGGCAGGCAGTTTTACGCGAGCAGCGCGTATACTGGATTATGCACAGTCGAGTATCACTGCTCAAATTCAAACGCTGGAGGCAGAGTTGGGTACGCCGCTTTTTGATCGCATTGGCAAAAAAATCATGCTGACGGATGCCGGACGACGTCTGCTGCCCTATGCGCAGGAAATTTCCAAGATGCATGCTATGGCTAAGGATGCGCTTCGTTCAGAAACGGAATTGGCAGGTACGCTGAAAATAGGAGCGCCAGAGTCTCTGGCCGCTTTTCGTCTACCAAGTCTGATCCGTGAGTACAGAGAACGGTATCCGAAGGTTAAAATTGTCCTTAAACCCGGCGAATGCTGGGAATTACGCGATTTGATCCGTTCCGGTGAGCTGGATTTGGCTTTTTTGCTTCAGCCTGAGACGGAGGATAGAGAACTGAATGTCACCACGCTTATTCATGAGCCGATGGCCTTGGTTGCTCCACTTAAGCATTCGCTGGTTACCTATACCCAGGTAGAGCCTGCTGACTTGAAGGACGAAACCATTTTGCATACGGAGGCAGGATGTACGTACCGTATTCTTTTTGAGCAGTATTTGAATAAACACGGTATTTTTTCAGACCCTAGCCTGGAATTTTGGAGTATTGAAGCCATCAAGCAGTGTGTCATGGCTGGATTGGGTATTGCGCTGCTTCCGCTGGTTACGGTACAAAATGAGCTGCGAGAAGGTAAAATGGCGCGTTTAGCCTGGGATGACAGTGAACAGCAGGTGGCTACTCAGGTCGCCTATCACACGAAAAAGTGGAAATCCCCGGCTCTTAGTGAATTTTTACAGATCGTTGATCAGCATGTAACACATTGGCGTGCATGAGTTCAAGCCATCGCGGCATATGCTTATACAAATAATATTTTTTCCTTTTCGCCTATTCACTCAACATTCGCCCACAACCTGCATACATATGTATGGAATGATTGATTGTATGGAGGAGGTTCAAGAATGGCATTAAGTCATAAAAATCGTAGAGAGATTATTACCAAAGCGATCTGTGGTAAAGGTCGCAGATTCTCTACCGTAACCCATACCGTAACTCCGCCGAATAATCCGACGAGCATTTTAGGGGCATGGATTATTAACCACCAGTATGAAGCTGTGGCGGCGGGGGACGGCATTGAGGTCGTCGGGACGTATGATATCAATATTTGGTACTCATACGATAAAAACTCGCAGACCGATGTGGCTAAGGAAACGGTGTCGTACGTGGAAAATGTGCCGCTCTCGTATCTTGATCCGAAGCACCGGGCGTCTACAGTGGAAGTATCCGCCGAAGCTACACAGGAGCCGAGTTGCGTCGAGGCCAGTGTGTCTTCTGGAGGTGGCAGCGTAATGATCCGGGTCGAGCGGGAATTTGCGGTGGAGCTGGTGGCGGAAACGAAGATTGTTGTAGAAGTATTCCCGAATGGTAGCAGCGATGATTTTGACAAAGACTTTGATTTTGGAGCGGAAGAGGGGGACTATGAGGAGCTCGACCCCGACCTCATTGACGACGAGCTCTGACAGAAGTAACCAAAAAGAGGGCCGCTTTACTCTTTGCGCCGGCTGATTCTGCGCAGGGGCAAAGGCCCTCCTTTTTTTGTTGTGGGTTGAAATTGGGTTGAAATCCGTACGTAGTCCGTAGGGGGGAATATGATGCAGCAGCCGGGACAGGCGCTCATACGCTTCAGACAGATGCCAAATGATGAAAAAAAGCGTAGACTGGAGCGTTCAGGCATAGCGGTGCAGTGGATGGATAGCAGTATAGCAGATTTTGCGATAGGCTACGCGGTGCAAATCCATCAACTGCGAGTGTTGGAAATTCGTAGACGTGCCATCGAAGGCCCTTCCAAAGTCCGCGCATACGATCTGTCTGAACTGGATCAACATTCACCGCTCTATGTCCGGATGGAGCGGCTGGCTGTACGAGCGTTGTACACACTGGGTTTGGACAGTGGTGAGGTGGTACTGACGCCGCTGGGGGAGCGCAGCTGTCAGGTGCGCGAAATCTCGGTACAACCATGGCTGAACGATAGACGTTTGGCCACGTTATATGAAATTGCTGCGCGCGAAGGGGATGTTGAGAGTGAGAATCTTTCAGCGCAACGAGGAAGAGATCGACTGCTCATTGGAATGGACCCTGAATTTGTGCTGGTTCGTATGCCCGAGGGACGGGTCGTTCCGGCCTCAAGATATTTGGGTCGTCTCGGCATAGCCGGCTGCGATGCTGTTACTCGTCGAGGACGAACACTGTATCCAGTCGCTGAGCTTCGTCCTGCGCCGAGTGGAGATCCGACCCGTCTGCTGAAGCACCTGCGTCAAGCTTTTGTAACAGCAGCCCGGCGCATTACCGACCGCACACTCATCTGGCAGGCAGGGGGGATGCCGCAACCGGGTTTTCCGCTGGGCGGACATCTGCATTTCAGCGGGGTTTCGCTAAATGGTGCCTTGCTCCGGGCACTGGATAACTATTTGGCACTGCCTTTGGCGCTACTGGAAGACAAGCGTGCGGCTCGGCGCAGACCGCATTATGGCAATTTAGGTGATTTTCGCCGTCAGTCGTATGGAGGCTTTGAATATCGTACCCTGCCCAGTTTTCTTATCTCGCCACAGCTGGCGAAAGGTGTGATTGGAATGGCGTTTCTCATTGCCTCTCAATATCCGCGTTTGCAACGTAGGCCGCTGGGTGAGGAGGAGGCTCACAGAGCCTTTTATGAAGGAAATCAACTTGTCCTTAAGGAGTATATGGAACCTCTTATTTTGGACATGGTTTCACTGGAAATATACTCGCAATATGAAGCTTATGTAGCGCCATTGCTGGACAGCCTCCGCAAGGGGAAACAGTGGGATGAATCACGGGATTTGCGCCCGTATTGGAAGCTTACGTAAAATCAAGTGTCGACACCAGGAATGGTTTCATGTTATCGACTGTCATTTTTGATATAATGAGAGATAATTATAAGTTTAAACGGAACAAAGTGTGGGGGTTAGTAAACGGTATGTCCAAATATACACCGATGATTGAACAGTATTTATCCATAAAAGAGCAGGCTAAAGATGCATTTTTGTTTTTCCGTCTGGGAGATTTTTACGAGATGTTTTTCGATGATGCAATTCTTGCATCCAAGGAACTGGAAATTACACTTACGGGTCGTGAGGGTGGCGCCACGGAAAAAATTCCAATGTGCGGCGTGCCTTATCATTCAGCAGAAAATTACATACAGCGCCTCATTGAGAAGGGTTATAAAGTGGCCATCTGTGAGCAAATGGAGGAAGCCTCAGCTACGAAGGGGATGGTGCGGCGGGATATTGTCCGCGTTGTGACCCCGGGTACGGTAATGGAAGGCAAGGTGCTGGGTGACAAATCCAACAACTACATGGTATGTGTCACAGAGACGGACGGGATGCTGGCGCTGGCGGCGTGCGACTTGTCAACAGGTGAATTGTATGTGACCTCTGTGCCTGATTCGAAAGAATGGCTACTAGATGAAATTAACATTTATGAGCCGTCCGAAATGTTGGGGGATGGTCATTTGCTCGATTTCGTGACATCCCGTATGTCCCCCGTTGGACGGCGTGTTGTGTATACGGCTTGGGACAAATCCAAGGATGATCTGGTTCGGGATCAATTTGGCGAAGCCACATGGGCAAGGCTTACGGAGGAACGTAGACGGTGCGTATCGCGCCTGATTTCCTATTTGAATGAAACGCAAAAAAGATCGTTAGGCCAATTGACCCAAATCTCGGTATATGAGCCAAACCATTTTATGATTCTGGATCCATTTACCCGCCGGAATCTGGAACTGGTGGAGACGGTACGTGAACGCTCCAAGAAAGGCTCGCTGCTGTGGCTGTTGGATCGCACAGAGACTTCCATGGGAGCGCGTCTGTTGCGTCGTTGGATTGACAAGCCGCTGTTGAGCAGCAGTCTTATTGAGGAGCGCTTGGAGGCGGTGGACAAGCTATACCACCAGTTTATTTTCCGAGAGGATGTACGTGCTCAGCTTAAAGAAATTTATGATCTGGAGCGTCTGGTTGGACGGATCGCCTTTGGTAGTGCTAATGCACGTGATCTGATCGCCCTCAAGCTGTCGCTGGCCCGAATTCCGTCTTTACGCGAGCTGTGCGCTGAATCTCCATCGAAGACGCTGAGACGAATTGCACAAACGCTGGATAGCTGTACAGACCTGTGTGCGTTGATTGAGGAAGCGGTGGCGGATGAACCGCCGATTTCCGTAAGGGATGGAGGTCTTATTAAGGAAGGCTACCATCAGCGTCTGGACGAACTGCGCGAGGCGAGTGTGAACGGTAAGCGTTGGATCGCTGAGCTAGAGGCCAAGGAACGTGCAGCAACCGGCATTCGGTCACTTAAGATTGGATACAACAAAGTATTTGGTTATTATATCGAAGTGACCAAATCCAATTTGGCTTCATTACCAGAAGGTCGATATGAACGCAAACAGACGTTGGCGAATGCGGAACGGTATATTACACCAGAGTTGAAGGAAAAGGAATCTCTAATTCTGGAAGCCGAGGATAAAATGGTTGATCTGGAGTACACGCTTTTCTCCGAGCTTCGCAGTAAACTGAACGCTGAAATTCCACGTTTGCAAAAGCTGGCAGAGCAAGTGGCTGAAATTGACGTGTATCAGTCGCTGGCTTCGGTTAGCTCGGAACGGGGATTCGTGAAGCCTGAGCTGACTACAGGATATGATTTCGTAGTGGAGCAGGGTCGCCATCCCGTGGTGGAAGCCGTAATGAAAGATGGCGGTTTTATCGCAAACAGCACGGTGTTGGAGGAAGCCGATGCACATATTCTACTTATCACCGGGCCGAACATGGCTGGGAAAAGTACGTATATGCGTCAGGTTGCACTTATTGCGATTATGGCTCAAATTGGCTGCTTTGTCCCTGCTGCACGTGCCAAGGTGCCAATGCTGGATCGCATTTTCACACGGATCGGTGCGGCGGATGATCTCATCGGCGGGCAGAGTACGTTTATGGTCGAAATGGCAGATATCCAAGTAATGACGGACAAGGCAACTCCGCGAAGCTTGATCATTATTGATGAACTGGGACGAGGTACGTCCACCAGTGAAGGAATGGCAATTGCACAGGCAGTCATCGAATTTGTCCATGACACGATCGGCTGTAAGGCGCTGGTATCCACGCATTTCCATGAGCTGGCGCATTTGGAGCAAGGCCTGTCTTCGCTGCGAAATTACTCTATGGCCGTGCAGGAAAGCGGCGACAAGGTGAATTTCTTGCGCAAGCTCATACCGGGAGCAGCTAGCAGTAGCTATGGTATTTATTGTGCTCGGCTTGCAGGCTTGCCCAATAACATTATTGAGCGAGCGAATGGACTGCTGAATGGTTTTGAACAGGCAGCGGCTCAAGTAACGGCAGGTACCGAGACAGTAGTAGGAGGGAAGGAAGGGACTGATCTTCGTACAGTTTCAGGGACAGAAGATATTTCTTCTTTGACCGAATATAATTCAGGCCAGACATTGCGAGAAAGCGGAGAAACTGCATCATCAGCTCAGTCTTTATCACAGCAGGCCACCCTGGTAAAAGAAGATACTCTGCAGACGGTGGAAACTTCCAGCACGTTGGAGCAAGGAGCAACCGAAGTGGTACAGCTGTCCATTTTCGGAGAGCAGGAGCTTGCCGCCTCCAAGCCACACGCAGAGACAGTAGAGGCTAATCCGATTGTGCGCCAAATTTTGCGCAAGGTGAAAAATGCTGATGTCATGAATATGACTCCTTTACAGGCAATGCAGCTATTAAATGATCTTAAAAACAAGGCCAATGGCCTGTAGTTAAAATAAGTGACATTATTCTTATTTTTCATCACACTTTGAAGTCAGGAGGAGGTTAAAAGGATGTCTAAAATTCGGGTACTGGATGAACATATTGCGAACCAGATTGCTGCCGGTGAGGTCGTGGAACGTCCAGCCTCCGTCGTGAAGGAGCTGGTGGAAAATGCGATTGATGCAGGCGGTACGCGGGTGGACGTATGGGTAGAAGAGGGCGGCCTGCAAAGTATCCGGGTGACGGATAATGGAAGTGGCATTGAGCCCGAAGATGTGGAAACGGCATTCTATCGGCACGCGACAAGCAAAATTGGACATGGTCGCGACCTGTTTCAGATCACAAGTCTCGGCTTCCGAGGAGAGGCGTTGCCAAGTATTGCGGCTGTATCGAAAGTAGAGTTGCTTACAGCAGCCGGAGATGATGGACGTGCCCGTAGATTGGTGATTGAAGGCGGTAAGTTGTTGCTTCACGAGGATGCTGCTAGTAGACAAGGGACGGATTTTACCGTACGGGAGTTGTTTTATAATACACCTGCACGGCTGAAATATATGAAAACAATCCAGACCGAGCTGGGACACATTTCGGATGTATTGTATCGAATGGCGCTTTCGCATCCAGAAGTAGCCTTCACATTGCGGCATAATGGCAATACATTGCTGCAAACGCTGGGTAATGGTGATTTGCTGCAGGTGATTGCCGCTATTTACGGAACTTCTGCGGCGAAATCCATGCTGCTGCTGGAAGGAGAGAGCCTCGATTACCGAATTAGCGGCTATGTCAGCCGTCCAGAGTGGACGAGATCAAATCGAAATGCGATCTCGACGGTAGTGAATGGACGTTTTGTGCGAAGCTACGGGCTTAATCAGGCGTTGCTCAAGGCGTATCATACCTTGTTGCCGATCAATCGTTTTCCGCTGGCTGTAATCCAACTGGAAATGCATCCTTCTTTGGTGGATGTTAACGTTCATCCTGCCAAGCTGGAGGTAAGGTTCAGCAAAGAAGCTGAACTGTTTGAGCTGGTTGAAGATTCGGTAAAAGCTGTTTTAGGGCAGCAAGTGCTGATTCCGAAGGCAGTCAAGCGCGAGATCGGTGGCAAGGACAGTGGCTCGTTTGTGCAGGAGCAGTTTCACTTCTCGAAGGGAACTGGTGCGGAAGGGGATGCTCCTTCCGGCAAAGACCGGGGAGGAGCACTGCCACTTTCCGTGACTTCGCCGGAGAGCCAGTTACCGCGCCAATCCAATTACTTGAACAGAAACGAAGAGAATAACAGAGGTAGCCAGGAGCGTGAGCAACGTCCGAGCAGGGATAGCCTCTCAGCCATTGGACGGGCAAACAACCTTTCAGGTAAAAGTATTAGTGATGATGAACTGGATGCAGATTTTGTAGAAGAAAACAGCGGGAGTGAAGTTAGAGGGGACGTGCCGCTCCCTGATGGAGCGACTGTACAGTCGTCCGAAGGAGATAATGCCGCAATAGGCACATCTTCCTTATACAGTGGAGGGATACAGGAAACGGCTGCTTCTGCTGCTTACCCATCTTCTATGCCGCCGATTGTGGGACACGCTACGGATTCCCGTCATTTTGCAGATCAGAAGCCGCGCCAGCAACGTCTAGATGCCGAGCAATTGGCAGCGGTGTCGGGAGAAGTTCCAGAGTTGCCCACTTTTCCTGAACTGAATTTAATCGGTCAGCACCATGGGACATATCTGATTGCGCAGAACGACCAGGGTTTGTATTTAATTGATCAACATGCCGCGCATGAACGGGTGAATTATGAATTTTATTATGAAAAATTCGGCAATCCTGCGTCAGTATCGCAGGAACTGCTACTGCCAATTACACTGGATTTTACGCCTTCCGAAACGGAAAAGTTGAAAACAAGGCTGCACTGGTTTGAACAGGCGGGGGTGTATTTGGAGCATTTTGGCGGTCAAACCTTCCGTGTCAGCTCTTACCCGTACTGGCTTCCCCAAGGGGAAGAAGCGGATGTTATTGAGGAAATGGCCGGATGGGTGCTGGAGGAAAGAGCCATTGATCTTGCTAAGCTGCGGGAAGCAGCCTCGATCATGTGCTCCTGTCGGGCTTCGATTAAAGCAAACCAGAAGCTGACTGACCGACAGGCTATCGTGCTGCTAGAGCGTTTGGCAGTGTGCAAACAACCATATACTTGCCCTCATGGGCGACCTATTGTGGTTTCCTTTTCCACATATGATTTAGAGAAGCTGTTTAAAAGAGTAATGTAAGGGAGTATATATATGTTGCAGGATCGGGAAAACCGTGAAGAAGAGCAGTCGAGCCTACGGGAGAAGCAAGTCGAATTACTGGTCACGACAGGGGATTCCCCCTCGGCTGAGGTTATGGAGCGAGCGAAGCTGCTTGCAGCCGAGTTAGGGGTGCTGTATGCCCCTCGTCGTGGCATATCGGTAGCTAAGCTAATCGCGGCTCACAAAGTCCGCCAGGCATTGGTACTGGTGCAGGGCGGAGTGAGACTGATTAGCCCAGAACAATCACCGATGGTTTTTCACCCGAGCATGGGCTTCATTCGCGCCAAACGAGTATTAAAGGGTGAACCTGACCCGATGTTGACGGCTGCCCGGATCGTCCCGGGTGATACTGTGCTGGATTGCACCGCAGGACTGGGTACGGATTCTCTTCTATTTTCAATTGGAACGGGAAGCTCTGGACAAGTCACGGCTGTGGAGAGTTCTTTCCCCGTCTATGCTTTAATCAAGGATGGAATGAGGCATTACCGTTCCGGCAACGCTGAAGTAGATCAGGTCTTTTCCAACATTGATGTTCGTTTTGGTCATCATTTGGACTATTTGCGTAGTTTGCCGGATCGCAGTATAGATATTATTTACTTTGACCCTATGTTCCGTGATCCATTACTCGATTCCAGCGCAATCGGTCCATTGAGAGGGTTGGCTAACCCAGACGCGTTGAGTGAGGAAAGTATTATTCATGCGAAACGGATTGCACGAAAAACAATTGTATTAAAAGAAAAACGGGGTAGCGGGGAATTTGCCCGCCTCGGCTTCCGTGTGGAGCAGCGGGGCACAACGAAAACAGTGTACGGAGTGATTGATATTGACAGTGGCACCTAAGCCTAAACTACTTGTTCTTGTTGGCCCGACTGCGGTTGGCAAGACGAAACTAAGCATCGAGATGGCTCGACAATTTGACGCAGAAATTATTTCCGGGGATTCCATGCAGGTATACCGTCATATGGACGTTGGAACCGCCAAAATTTCCGAACAGGAAATGGAAGGAATCAAGCACCATTTAATTGATATTCATGAGCCTGAATACCCATATTCAGTAGCCCAATTTCAGGAAGACTGTCGTCGTCTCATACCTGATATACAATCTAGAGGAAAGCTACCGTTTATCGTAGGCGGAACAGGTTTATATGTAGAATCAGTCTGCTATGAATACCAGTTTTCCGAGGTAGGGGCTGACGAAGCTTTTCGTCAGGAACAGCTTGACTATGCCGAACAGTTTGGAGCTGAGGCGCTTCATGCGCGACTACAGGCGGTTGATCCCGAAAGTGCACTTCGTCTGCATCCTAATGATCGTCGTCGTGTCGTTCGGGCACTGGAAATTTACCATGTTAGCGGAACGACACTTAGCTCTCAACTTGCCAGTCAAAAAAAGGAATCTCCCTACCAACTCTGCATTGTAGGTTTGACAATGGATAGGCAAATGCTATATAAACGTATTGAAGACCGAATTGACGGGATGCTCGATCAAGGGCTTGTTGCTGAGGTAACCTCCTTAATGGAACGGGGAGTGCGAAGCGATGCCATCTCCATGCAAGGTCTAGGCTATAAAGAGATATCCTCCTACCTGCGGGGAGAAGTGTCTTTGGAAGAGGCGGTGACTTGGCTAAAACGGGATACGCGTCATTTTGCGAAGCGACAGCTCTCGTGGTTTCGCCATATGAAGGATATCCAGTGGGTAGATGTCACTGATTTCGGAAATTTTTCTGCTCATGCAGCCCGAATACACGAAATTATAGCAGGAAAGTTCCGGACAGACCTTGAATATACTTCAAAACAATCCAAATGATTATTGGGGGTACGGCTAAAATGAACAAGTCCATTAATATCCAAGATACGTTTCTGAATCAATTGCGCAAGGATTCTATACCTGTAACGGTATACCTCATCAATGGATTTCAGGTGCGAGGGACGATTAAAGCATTTGACAATTTTACGATTGTTATCGACTCGGATGGAAAGCAACAGCTGATTTACAAGCATGCCATCTCCACCTTTACACCGCAACGCAATGTATCGCTTGTACAGCAACAGGATAACGCTAGCGATAACTGATTACGGCTTGACGGTCGCCCGGGTTCATGAAACTTTTCAGGCGTCCGTCTCGTCTAACTGTATAGGAATGTGACCGGGAGCAACCTGATCAGGGTTGTTCTTTTCATTCCGTTTACTTTCATGCTGCCGACAGCAAGCTTTAAGCTTATGTTAGGTACCATATGATTATTCGCGAAAGGGAGTCAGGGGAATGCCAAACGATTCATTGTCCAGATCCGGCAATCGCAATAGAAACACATCTAAAGAGAAGCCGAAGGGCAAGAAAAAGAAAATAACAGGTAAGCGAGTGGGGTGGACGCTATTTATTACAGCGGCGTTAGCCATATTTTGCGCACTTGGTGGATATTTATTTGTCATGGTTAATGGCGAAAAAATTTACAAAGCCAACAAGGACAAAATTACAGTTAACGAGACATCGAAGGTTTATGACCGCAATGGTGTGCTCATGGGTGAGTTGTCTGTGCAAAAAAGCGATCCTGTCAAAAGTGGAGAAATTCCACCGCTGCTCAAAAAAGCATTTATCGCAACCGAGGATAAGCGTTTTATGGAGCATCAAGGGGTTGATATTTGGTCTATCGGCCGGGCAGCCGTTAAGGATATCGTGGCCCGTTCGGCAGTGGAGGGCGGCAGTACGCTGACTCAGCAGCTGGCCAAAAACTTGTTTTTGACACGTGACAAAACCTTTTTCCGTAAAGCGACAGAGGTATCCATCGCAATGGCGCTGGAGCGGAATTTGACTAAAGATGAAATTATTACACTCTACCTGAACCGGATTTGGTTTGGACGCTCGTATTCTGGAATTAAGGCAGCGTCGGAAGGCTATTTTGGGCAAACGGATTTGAATAAATTAAAATTGTGGCAGGTCGCTACACTGGCAGCTATTCCAAAAGGGCCATCCAAGTATAATCCGATTAGTAACCCGGAAAATTCAAAGGCCCGGCGTGCTGTGGTTCTCCAGCTGATGTTTGAGCAGGGAATGATTGGGAAGCAGGAGATGGAAGAAGCCAAGGCTGTAAATTACGATTACAAACAGCCGGAAAAAGTTCAAAAGTATCAAAATTTTATGGAATATGTCATGGATGAGGCAGAGGATGCATTGCCAGGAGTTAGCGGCAATGATCTGATTATTGGCGGTTACAAAATTCATACCACAATGGATGCCCAGGCTCAAAATGCGCTGGATCAGGCGATGGCAGATGATGACATGTTCGAAAAAAGTCCTGACGATCAGCCTGTTCAAGCCTCGATGGTCATTATTAACAACCAGACAGGTGGAATTGCCGCGATGGCACCCGGACGGGATTACAAAAAGGGAACCTTCAATCGTGCGACACAGAGCCGCAGACAGCCAGGATCGGCCTTTAAGCCGATTGTAGCCTATGCGCCAGCTCTTGAATCCGGTAAGTTTACGATGGATACCCCTTTGAGTAACGAACGCCAGAGTTTTAACGGATACAGTCCGAAAAACTTGCATGGTTACTCGTCGACCATCAGCATGCTCGACGCCATTACGAAGTCTGAAAATATTCCGCCTGTATGGTTGCTGAACCAAATCGGTGTGGAAAAAGGGGTTCAATTTGCCGAGAGCGTAGGCATTCCGATGGACAAAAATGATCACTCACTTGCTATCGCATTGGGTGGATTAAGCAAAGGAACGAATACCCTTGAAATGGCGCAGGCGTACAGCGCTTTTGCCAATAAAGGACAATTCCAAAAAGCTTATTCTATTAAGCAAATTAATAATAGTGATGATCAAGTTGTTTATACTCATGAAGAGGAAACTAAATCTGTAATGAGTGAAAAAACGGCTTATGAAATGACACAAATGATGCAAAATGTAGTCAATAGCGGTACAGGTCGCAAAGCACGTATTGACTGGCCTGTAGCTGGTAAAACGGGTACGACCCAAAGTGGAATTAGCGGTAACAGTGGTAACCGGGACATCTGGTTTGTCGGTTATACACCGGAATATACCGGAGCGGTATGGATGGGTTATGATAAGCCGGACAGCAAACATATGCTTAGAAACTACAGTGGGCAGTCGGCAGCCTTTTTCGGAAGGGTCATGGGTGATGCTCTCAAGGGACACCCGGTTACGCAATTCAGCGAGCCGAAGGGATATGAACCACCAGTTGAGCAGAAGCCAGAAGAGCCGGTTCAGGCTACCGCTCCGAGCGGACTGAGCGGGTCTTATAGTCAGGACACCCAAATTGTATCGTTGTCCTGGACTGCGGCGACGGGTGATAATGTACAATACCGCGTGTATCGCAAAGGGACTTCCGATACAGGCTTTGCGGCAATCATGGAGGCCATGAAGGGCACGAGTGGTGAAGACACGTCTCCTATAGCTGGAAACACGTATGAATATTATGTAGTAGCTTATGGGGCGGATGGTAAAGAATCCGAAGCTTCTAATACGATCCGTGTGGAAATTGCGGGAGAGACAACTCCGGTTGATCCACAGCCAGGGACTGATCCAAACGAGAATGGAACCTTACCGGATAATGGCGGGGCTACAGACGGACAAAACGATACAGATCAGGGAAATACAACTCCTGGCGGTACCAATAACAATAATGGCTCAGGTCAGGTTCCGGTATCTCCTGGAGATACTAATGGGAATGGTGCTGGAGGCACAGGTAGCAATAGTGGCAATTCCGGCAATGGAAACGATACTAATCAGGGAAATGGTCAGACTACTACGCCGGATGCAGGGATTTCTGATGAAGATACTATGGTAAATCCAGAAAATACGGATGCATCTACGACTGAAGTCACAACCGATGGAACTCAAGAAGGCAATTCCAACGGTCATTCGAACTCCAATCGTGGACGTCACAATCGGAATTAGCAAGTATTGCTTTATGCAAGTTGAATTTGCTTCAAATCAAAGGTATTCTCGGATCAGTTCACGGTCCGAGAATACCTTTTTTGCTGTTTTAAAGGGGTTCTTTTTGAGTGTACAGTTTAAATATGGTAAGCTGGTTTTACCAATGTTGGAGAGGAACATCATTTATGAAGCGCAAATTCGGAGACCGGGCCAACTGGCGCAGAATCACCAATCGCAAGTTTGCTTGCCGGTATGTAGAAAGTGACGCGTTTACAGGATATGTGACCCTGTATACAATTTTGAGTCTCAAGGAGCCGTTATGGAAAAGTTACGGTGGTCATACGTTTTGCATAGCCGATAAAGGATATTCCTGGCTGCAATATTATCCAAAAGGTGAGCACTATGTGGTGACTGCTATGTTTGACAATCGGGAGCAAATCGTTGAATGGTATATTGATACCTGCCGAAATCAGGGTGTGACCGATCAAGGAGTCCCATGGTTTGACGATTTGTATTTGGATGTTGTGGTGCTTAAAAACGGTGAAATCTTCCTAGTGGATGAGGATGAATTGGAGGAGGCGTTACAACGGGGGCATATCTCAACGCAAGAGGCAGAATTAGCTAACCGTACGGCGGCTGATGTGTTACATCAGATAGATGCTCACGTGTTCCCCTATTTTAAAATGTCGCTGAAACACCGGGCAGAATGGTTTCACAACGGTGATTTCAAGAGAGAACGGTGAAAGTTTTGCAGTGGATTAAAGACACTGGGCCCAAACGTCCTGAGTTGAAAAGCAGGCAGAGTCGCCTTAAGAAAATATCTATGGTATCCAAGCGTCTTGTACTTTGTTTGATGATTTTCATTTTGGTCGGATTGGTATGGGCAGGTATCCGAGTGTGGAACATGAATACGGCCGCCTCTACCACTCCGCTCCAGCAAGTGCAAATTGGTATCGTACTAGGTGCTTCTATGTGGGGAGCTGAGCCTAGTCCTGGATTGAAGGAGAGGCTGGAAGAAGCCTTGCGCTTATACCGCAACGGGACGGTACAGCGTCTAATTGTAAGTGGGGGACTAGATAAACCAGATTTTCCGTATACGGAGGCTGAGGGCATGCAACGCTATTTGGTAGATAGAGGGGTCCCTGTACAGCATATTGTGTTGGAAAACCATGCGACCAGTACTTACGAAAATCTGCTCTATAGCCAGCGTATCATGAAAGAATATGGCTGGACCTCCACCGTGATCATCACACATAGCTATCATGGACCTCGGGCGATGGAGATTGCTCAATTCTTGAATTTTGATCATCCCCAGATGGCTCTGACGGAATCCAAAGTGCTGAATATGCCAATTCATCAATCAAGAGAAGTATTGGCATACGCTAAATGGACGCTGCAGCGGTGGTGGATCAGCGCTCAAACTTGGGTTGCCTGAATTAAAGAAAAGGCTTTGTGCACGTTCCCGTTGCTTTTATGCTAATAAGGACATGCCAGACCGAATACATTAATAGGGTAAGCTGTGCCTGAAGAAATGTTGAGGTGATGGATGCATGAACGGACGGGGAATCGCCGCGGGCAAGCGGTCGGAGGAGAGACCTTCCAGACAAATTAATGTCGTGCTGCGTAGCCCGGAGCCGATAGCTTCGGTGACTGTGGACGAGACGGAAGCAGTGGCTTCAACCAAGTCACAGGCGCTACCGCAGTATCTCAGTCTTTATCAGGAAATTCAGAAAGAACTCGATCATCTCGTCGGCTTGGATAACATCAAAGACCTGGTATTTGAGGTATATGCCTTTTTGCAAATCGCCCATATGCGCACGGATGCGGGATTGTTGAGCAATGCACACGTATATCACATGATTTTCAAAGGAAATCCAGGTACGGGGAAAACGACAGTAGCCCGCATTATCGCTAAAATGCTGCAAAAAATGGGGGTGCTGAGCAAAGGTCATCTGATTGAGGTGGAGAGGGCTGATCTGGTCGGTGAGTATATTGGCCACACGGCACAAAAAACGCGAGATCTGGTAAAGAAATCTCTTGGCGGCGTGTTGTTCATTGATGAGGCTTACAGTTTGGCACGCGGAGGGGAAAAGGATTTTGGAAAAGAAGCGATTGATACCTTGGTAAAGTCCATGGAAGATCAAAAAAATCAATTTATTTTGATTCTCGCTGGATACTCGGGGGAAATGGACTTTTTTTTACGAACGAATCCTGGTCTTCCTTCTCGCTTTCCAATCCAGTTGGATTTTCCTGATTATACTGTGGATCAGCTTATCCAAATTTCCGAGATGATGGCCAAGGAGCGGGACTATATTCTCATGCCTCAGTCCATAATTAAAATGAAGGAGCATTTGCTAAACGAGCGTAATGACAGTCTTCATGCATTTAGTAATGCACGCTATGTTCGTAACGTGATTGAAAAAGCGATTCGGCACCAAGCTGTCAGGTTGCTCAATCAGTACAGGAGCGGGCAACCCGGCAAGCAGGAATTGATGACGCTGCGTCCAGAGGATTTGAAAATGGACAAAAGATAGGCGATAATAGGAATCTGAATCACATCGAATGGTATGACATCGAACGGGGGCCGGCCTGAACATCAGGTCGGTCTCTGTTCGAGAGTTGACATGAAAATAAAGGAGCAAACAATATGGCGAACTCCACTCATGATACACAAACTGAAATGCAGGACAAGGCGGTACTGGTCAGTCTGATTACGGATGAAGTCAAACGATCTGGCATCAATACGGAATACTCGTTGGATGAACTGGTGAAATTGGCTGAGACAGCGGGAGTTGAAGTACTGAGCGTCCTGACACAGAATAAGGAAGCCAAGGATTCAAAATGGTTTATTGGCAAAGGAAAAGTAGAGGAATTGCGTGCAGTTGCTGAAGAATTGGGAGCGAATACAGCTATTTTTGATCAGGAGCTCTCGGGGGCCCAAGTACGGAATCTGGAAGAAAGTCTGGATCTCAAAATTATTGACCGGACACAGTTGATTCTGGACATTTTTGCTCAACGTGCAAAAACACGGGAAGGTATTATTCAGGTTGAACTGGCGCAGTTGTCATATTTACTCCCCCGTTTGTCTGGACATGGCAAAAATCTCTCGCGTCTCGGTGGCGGAATCGGAACACGTGGTCCTGGTGAAAGCAAGTTGGAGACAGACCGTCGTCATATTCGTGACCGAATCAGTGATCTGAAACGCCAACTGGAGGAAGTGACCCGTCACCGGTATTTGCACAGGGAGCGCAGACAAAAGAGTGGTATTGTTCAGGTCGCACTTGTTGGCTATACCAATGCGGGCAAATCGACGCTGTTGAAGCAACTGACAGCAGCCGATGTATATATAGAGAACCAACTGTTTGCGACGCTGGATCCTACCTCCAGAACAATGGAGCTACCGAGTGGAAAAGAAATTATTCTTACGGATACGGTCGGTTTTATCCAAAATCTTCCTCATGATTTGGTTGCTTCCTTCCGGGCTACTTTGGAGGAGGCGAATGAGGCTCATCTCATTTTGCATGTCGTGGACGCTTCCTCGGATATGCGAGACGAACAGATGAAAGTTGTAGAGACGATCTTGCAGCAGCTAGGGGCTGCGGACAAGCCTCAGATCGCATTATTTAACAAAAAAGATGCCTGTACCCCTGAGCAACTGGAAATGCTTCCTTCTGGGGAGGGCTATTTGAAAATTAGTGCTTTTGATGAAGGGGATTTGCTGCGCATTCGTGAACTGATTCAAGAGCATCTGAGTGGGGATACGCTGAGATTTCGCATTCCCGCGGAACGTGGAGATTTAACCTCGGTGCTTTATCGAATCGGAGATGTACTGCTGACAGAGTATGATGGCAATGATGTCATTTATGAGGTTGAGATTCAAAGAGGCGAGTACGAAAAGTACGGTCATGCACTCAGCGAGTTCACAGAAGGTTAACATCTAATGATGTTTTTGGGTCAATAAAATGATAATGCTCATCGTTCAAAGTGAACAATAATATAACATGAATAGCCTAAGGCTGCGTAAGAGAGAGGGTCAAGAAGGTAAATGGTAGTTTTTAGTCCAGAAATTCAGCAAATTCAGGAAACGGCAGAACATAAAATACAAGAACGTATACAGCACATAGATCATATTGTAGATTCAAATCAGTGGAAGGTAATTCAGGCATTCCAGCGGAAGCAAGTGAGCGATTTTCACTTTGCGGGTTCTACGGGATATGCTTACAATGATCGGGGCCGTGAGGTGCTGGAAGAAGTCTATGCGGATGTGTTCGGTGCGGAGGCAGCGTTGGTGCGTCCGCATTTTGCCTCGGGCACTCATACAATTGCCACTGCTTTATTTGGTGTGCTGCGTCCAGGGGATGAACTGTTGTACATTACTGGAAGACCTTATGATACCCTCCACAAAGTGATTGGTAAGCCAGGCGACGGAACAGGATCATTGCAGGATTTTGGTGTTACTTATGGAGAAACCGCACTGACAGCGGAAGGTAAAGTGGACTGGGAAGCGGTGGAGGCTGCGATCCATGCCAATACCAAAGTGATCGGTATTCAGCGTTCACGCGGTTATGATTGGAGAGCTTCGTTTAGTGTAGCAGATATTGAAGAAATGACAGCACGTGTGAAGGAAATAAAACCTGACGTCATTGTCTTTGTTGACAATTGCTACGGTGAATTTACCGAGAAGCTGGAACCTACTCAGGTCGGTGTCGATTTGATGGCAGGTTCGTTGATTAAAAATCCCGGTGGTGGCATTGCAGAAACGGGTGGATATATCTGCGGCAAACAAAAGTATGTAGAGCTAGCATCCTACCGATTAACTGCACCTGGAATCGGTGGAGAAGTAGGTGCCATGCTAGGTACTACACGAGGCATATTTCAGGGACTATTCCTTGCTCCAACACTGGTTGGGCAAGCGGTTAAAGGGAGCGTATTCGCAGCTGCGGTCTTTGAGGAGATGGGATTTGAGACCAAACCTGCCTGGCATGAAGAGCGTACGGATTTGATTCAGGCTATTTCTTTTAGTGGACCAGAGCATCTAATAGCTTTTGTACAGGGCATCCAGCGTGCAGCTGCCGTGGATAGCCATGTGGTGCCGGAGCCGTGGGATATGCCGGGTTATGAGCATCCAGTTATCATGGCTGCAGGTACGTTCATACAAGGGGGAAGTTTGGAACTATCCGCAGATGCTCCGATTCGTGAGCCTTATATTGGTTACATGCAAGGGGGCTTAACCTACTCTCATGTTAAATTTGGAGTGCTTATGGCTCTGCAAACGATGAAAGAACGCAAATTATTGTGAGTTTTTCTAACATGTCATTGACACTTTGCATCAGCTAAATGTACAATAAGGTGAATAATAGATCACTGGAAGGTTGATGACAAATGGGCGACGAAATTCGCAGAAATATGGCCTTATTTCCAATAGGTATTGTCATGAAGCTAACGGACTTGTCAGCACGTCAGATTCGTTATTATGAACAGCATAACTTGATAGTTCCTGCCCGTACATCGGGAAACCAACGTCTTTTTTCTTTTAATGACGTAGAGCGTCTGCTTGAAATTAAGGCGTTGATCGAGAAGGGTGTTAACATTGCGGGAATTAAACAAGTCATGAATCCGGTTACCAAGGAATCGGAGGAAGCTACGGTTATTACTGCAGATACGGAAGTCAAACGCCGTGAAATGTCCGATACTCAGCTTCACCGCTTGCTGAAACAACAACTTGTTGCAGGCAAAAGACCAGGACAGGTTTCCCTGATCCAAGGCGAATTATCACGGTTCTTCAATAAGAGATAATGCTTTGACTTACCTCTTGGTATAAGGTCGCTTTACTTTAAAATCCGGTCTCATCATTTAAGTAATTTATAGAACAACCGATTCGTATATAGTCGTTACAGAAAGGGAGAGGTTAGAGTGAGTTATAGCAGAGAAGATATCCTTCGGATTGCGAAAGAAGAAAATGTTCGTTTTATTCGTTTGCAATTTACAGATTTGCTGGGCACTATTAAGAACGTTGAAATTCCGGTTAGTCAACTGGAAAAAGCATTGGATAATAAAATGATGTTTGACGGATCTTCCATAGAAGGTTATGTGCGTATTGAAGAATCTGATATGTATTTATATCCGGATTTGGACACTTGGGTTGTATTCCCTTGGGTAACCTCGGATCGTGTAGCTCGTTTGATCTGCGATATTTACAAGCCTGATGGAGTTCCGTTTGCAGGTGACCCGCGGGGCATCTTGAAACGTGTACTTAAGGAAGCAGAAGAGTTGGGATACACTTCGATGAATGTCGGACCAGAGCCTGAATTCTTCTTATTCAAAACGGATGAAAAAGGCGAGCCGACTACAGAACTGAATGACCAAGGCGGGTATTTTGACCTGGCTCCGATGGATCTGGGTGAAAACTGCCGTCGTGAAATTGTACTTAAGCTTGAAGAGATGGGCTTCGAAATTGAAGCATCTCATCATGAAGTTGCACCTGGTCAGCATGAAATTGACTTTAAATATGCAGATGCAATTAAAGCTGCCGACCAGATTCAAACGTTCAAGCTCGTTGTTAAGACGATTGCTCGTCAGCATGGTTTGCACGCTACCTTTATGCCAAAACCTTTGTTTGGTGTAAATGGCTCCGGCATGCACTGCAATCAATCGTTGTTTAAGGACAATGAAAACGTATTTTATGATGAAACGGACGAACTCGGATTAAGCCAGACGGCCCGCCACTATATGGCTGGTATTCTTAAACATGCACGTGCAATGGCAGCGATCACGAATCCAACGGTAAATTCTTACAAGCGCCTCGTACCAGGTTATGAAGCGCCTTGTTATGTGGCTTGGTCTGCAAGCAATCGCAGTCCAATGATTCGAATTCCCGCGTCTCGTGGTCTGAGCACTCGTGTCGAAGTTCGTAACCCTGACCCGGCGGCGAATCCTTATTTGGCCTTGGCAGTGATGCTGAGAGCAGGTTTGGATGGTATCAAACGTCAGTTGGCTCTGCCAGCTCCGATTGATCGTAACATTTACGTGATGTCTGAGGAAGAGCGGATTGAAGAAGGCATTCCAAGTCTGCCTGCAGACTTGAAAGAAGCTTTGTCTGAGCTTATTCGGAGCGAAGTTATCTCTGACGCACTGGGCGACCATGCTCTGGCCTACTTCTATGAGCTTAAGGAAATTGAATGGGATATGTATCGCACCCAAGTGCATCAATGGGAACGTGATCAATATCTAACGCTTTACTAAAATGTGAAATCCCTTGGCGCTCTAAGCGTTGAGGGATTTTTTTGTGTGTGGGTAATCCCTCCGTCATTTGAGACTAATTAGTTCTCCCCCATAATCTCCCCACAAAAAAATATTATTGAAGTGGACGCTCGGTAAAAGACTCATATTTTTTCCATGCTATTCATCTCTATTTTTTTGGAGATGTGTGCATAAACGTGGGCTGTGAAAAAAAATTAAACTTAAGTTGAATGCAAAATATGTGTTGGATGCCTTGAAAGTCTTAGAAAACGAAGTCATTACACTCGGGTATACTGGCTCTTCTAAGCTACTCACACTCCAAAGTGATGAGTCGAGTTTCTACATTGTTCTTCCTTAAAGGTGGCTGGTTAGATGAGTAAATACTATGCGAGAAAAATGATTTTTACTACTTACTACAGCGGCAGGCCGGTCTTTGAAGATTAAGGGAGTTCGATTGCTGGAAGCTATGGATGAGAGACAGATTTCTGTTTTTGAAAACGTGAGCAGTGACATTTTGGGAGTCGCCGCCGAACAGCAAGTGCCTTATGGATGTGGGTAATTTGAGGATTGAAAACAGATAGTTGAACTTACAGGAATATAACCAAAAGTCCACATGTTAAAAAGAAGAACCCAAAGAGAATCGATACAGAGCCTCTAAATTTCATGTCATCAATGTAAGCATCACTTGGTTCTGAGTCACCTTTGATCTTCCAGGCTTCGTTTGCACGCCATCCCCAGGTGGGATTTCGTTTACTTAAAATACCAAGCGAGAAAAAAATAATCGCAATAAGAATAAGCATGAATCCCATTGGATCAGCCCCTTTAAGTAAACTATACCAAAAAAGAACGACAGATGGAAAGTATCGTCCCTCAAGGACAGATGGAAGACAAATAAGAAGGCTTTGCCCTCCATGTGATGGTGTAATTTTAATCTGAATAGGCAACCGCATTAAAACTTTCTATTCCTATTCGGGTGGCATCCGCTGTGCAAAATAGATATAAGGTATACACCAATTCATTTGATGGTGGTAGAGGGACATTGTAATCGGAAGCATTGATGGTGACGACCTGTACAGCGTTGGGATTTGCTTCGGAGACACTAACAGAGTAAAGAGCGTAAGCAAGAGGAGAGTCGAGAGTGCCTCTAACAATAGAAATAGCAATAACGGAGTTAAATGGTGGAGTAGTCTTATGCAGAAGATATTCAGTGTTGAGGGCTTGATGGATATGCCTCTAAGCTAATACGGTGTATTGCGTCATTAATGGACCCGAAGGGTAGATAGGAAGGAAGGATACAAGATGGAACTTAGCGAGAAACAGTTGGAGAATGTGAGCACGCTTTGGGCTTAACTTACAACAAGAAGCCGACAAAAAACAATTTTTACTGTGACGCGGTCGATAGGTTTGGAATGATCTTGTTGCTAAAGGGTTAGCTACAAAACGAGGCGGATGGGATGAGAAAAGTGCATATTTCCGGCTGACATATGAAGATGCGAAGACCGTTTATACAAAGCCAATGCCATGAAAGTATTTTGGAGCATTGCATTAAAAAGTTTTAAACCCATAGGGGACAAGAAGGAGGGCAACTTTCCATAAGGGGGAGAGACACAATGCATCCCCTATACCAAAGGAGAGGTATACATGTCACTGACAGTCGAACAATTGGACAATGAGATTGCTTTAAAAAGAATTATCAATCATGCATTACATGTGTTCCCTAAATCCTTACACTCCATGATCTACGCTTATACCTCTATATTAGCAGCATTACTGTTATTTATAGGTGTAGTAAGTATAGATAGGTATATCCTAATAGAGACGGTGCCGCCAAGCGAGGTGAGTATAAAATATGGCAGATAATAACGATGAAAAAAGTAAGCACTTATGAAAAAAGTGCTTACTTTAGAGTTGTTTTTATTATTAAGGGAGTATTTTGTAAACGAAGCCTTGATATAATGGGCATACTCTATGGTTGCCTTTTTGTTGCCATTTATACAAATAAAGATCTCCTGCAAAGCCTCCTTCTATGTAAAATTTTGAAGTTGGAACTGTCGATTTCTTATCCTCATTAACCGTTGCACCTCTGATACCAGTGACCCATTTGCTGTTCTTTTGAGACGGAGTATATGATGTCTCAGAAGAAATATTTGCTGAAGTTTGGGGTTGTTCTGCAAAACCTAAAGACGGTACAGACAATGCCCCAAGAAGAACTGTGCCAGCAGCCAAAGCAATAATAGATTTTTTCAAAAGTAAAGCCTCCTTAGTTTGTTTATCTTCGTATGCAAACTATGGTGTAAGGTTATTATAGTGTTTCGATTTACATTTATCTACCAAAAATAACGATTTCACCAAATTATCACATTCTATAAAGGAATGATAAACGATGAATGACGATCAAATGTGTATAGTTAATAGTCTTGAAGATGAGTCTTCTGATACGCAAAAGATAATCCAGGTAAACTTTTTTTTCGGACATTGAGCAGGAAGATATTCGAAAAACAAAGTGGCTTCTTAGTAAGTATGTTGATATGATCGACGTGATCAAAAACTATGAGTTTGCTCTCCAGCAGATTGAAAACGGAATGTCTGCGTATGAGTTACTTTCCGCCGAGGGGGCAATTGCAAAACGAGAGTCAGGTCAGGAGTTAACGGCAGATGTAACAGCAAACGCTGTAATCCTAAAGGACAAACGGCATATGAATTGAAAATTCTATCAGTTCATCACAAACAATGTCCGCTTCGCCGTAAACAACATGAGGGATCCACACGAGGACTTGCTGCTAAGCTGCTGTTCATAGACGGTAAAAAATATCTCAAGGCCCAGCAGTATATGGAGAAGGGATACAGAAAAGATGTGCCTGGTATCTAGCTACGACATTTGCAGATAAACGACGACGAGCGATTGTAAATATAGCAAACAGTCTTAAAATTAATCGGACTTTGGATTTTTTGGTTATTGACTATGGTCGGGGCCGTGACAAGGAAGGCGAAATCGGACTTAGGATGCCAGAAGTAAATTAGACCGTAAGGGCTTAAGCCTTTGCGGTCTTTATTGTAGGTGTCAGAAGAAAATAAAGTTCTAGACAGAAAAATAAAGTAATAGTCTGACGATGCTTCATTAAGCTAATGGGCAGGATAATTTAACCAAATAACGAATAGATAGTCTTTGAATACTTCGAAAATACTGGATTCCAGGGGCGTTAATACTGAGGATTTCTTCATATGTCATTCCCCTTTGATTGTATTAGTGATTTTATGTTTTTCAAAACGGAGTTGGAACAGTCAGACATTATATTAATTCCAGGAGCAAGTCATCCTCAATTAATGGAAAGAGTCGCAACATTGTACCAAAGCGGTATCGCTCAATTTATTCTACCTTCTGGTGGTACGATCCCTCATGTAGAAACAACCGAATGGGAGTTTCTAAAAAATGTCGGGGTAGCGTTAGGAGCACCTTCAGAATCATTACTTAAAGAAGATAAAGCAACTAATACCTTTGAAAATGCACGTTTCTCCTTGGAAGTGTTACAGCAACAAGGAATTCACCCAAAAAAGGTTGTTTTAGTTCATTCAAATGATTAAACTAACGGATAACAGTAGGTTCAAGTAATCGATGAGACGAAGAGGGGGGGGGCCGAAATGAAGACGATTAAGTGCATGATGGACCACCTGTACTGGGCGGACGGACGCATCTTGGATGTGCTTGAGGAGAGTGAGACGAAGAACAAGGACCTTCTGAAGCTGGTTCGGCACGTCGCGGTCGCGGAACGAATCTGGCTGTCCCGATTGGAGGGTAAGGGCAGCGTGCAATATTCGTTGTGGGAGGAAGTGGAAAACCTGACAGCGATCCGGACGATTTTCGAAGAAAACGCCGAGCAATATCGCGTCTATATCGAAGGGCTCGAGGAATCCGAGTTGGACGAGATGATCGACTATGCGAACCAGAGCGGGGTTCCTTTCCGAACGTCCGTCCGGGACATCCTGTCGCAGGTCCTCTTACATGGGCAATATCACCGGGGGCAGATCAACCGGGCACTTCGGATCGAATCGGCAGAGCCTGCCCAAGTCGATTACATCACGTTCGCGAGGCTCTAACAGGGCCTAATAATCACCATTACTCGGAATGGGATTGGTATTAAACTAACGGGAAACGTTAGTTTAATGGAACAGCGACAGTCTAGGACCTTTATTTTCTCATCCTTGGTTGTCGCTGTTCTAATTTCTAAGGTCAGTCTAAAACTTATTTTATGGAGTTTTCTTCGAACAATAAAGTTGTGTACTAGCGAGTCAACTGCAATTATTTTCCCCTGTGCGATATACAATAAAGTTGTGTACCAAAATCCAATATTTGCGATTTATATTTTTTTAATATTCTAAAAATATGTACGTTAAACCCTTATAAATATGTTCTCCTGTCTTTAACTTTTCAAATATTTCTTTACCAAAATACCGCTCTCTATTTAAACCAAAGCAGCCGTCCTGATTTTAGCAAGCCTGATGACACTTGTTCATCAGGCTTTTGTTTCTACTAAGAAACATACTTTTGTTATTGTAGAAAGAAAATTTGAGGATGCTATGAATGCTGCTTTCTTTGGTTGGGCACAGTATCGTTTTAAACATGAACCGATCTTTTACGCTCATCTGAATAGCAAGGCTCCAGCCCGATACGGTGATCGGAACACAGACTACGGTATGGGAGGCTGGTCTTCCTGTTGAGGAACCGCTGCCTGGGACAGTATGGGAAGTTTCACGAGGCAATGTAAATAAGTATGTTCACCCCACTCAGAAGCCCCTTGATCTACTAGCTATTCCAATTATGAATAGTAGCCAGCATAGTGGCGTAGTTGTCAATTTCTTTGGCGGCAGCGGCTCTACCCTTATGACCTATGATCAGTTTGACCGCTGTTGCAGGACCATGGAACTGGACCCAGTATGTGATGTGATTAAAATGCGATATCAGCAGGCGGCCGGCATGGAGTCGGTACGTCTTTCTAATGCTGCAACACATTATTCTAACTCGTAAAGTACGTTTGCACGAGAAATGTCTATTGGTTTGTTTACAGGTATGTTAAGAAAATACTTTAACTGCCATGTCTGAGTTTTTTGAGCCTGAAGGCTTGTAGGCGTGTCCCATGGTGGATAAATACGTATTGCTCTTTTACCACCTTCACCTTTGTTAGATAATATTTTATGTTTAATCAGAATGGATTTTGGGAATACAAATTGCCCCAAGCTACTGTCTTTACGTGCACTAATAACCAAAAAGTCGATTGGATCTGATACGTCATAGGGTTGTATTGGTCCATCCCCAATTCTCTTATATATAGTCACAAATTGCCCGATCTTTTTTGGAGTTGTCTTTGCAATACGGAATCGTATAGAGTGGGCATTTAAATTAAAGAAGTAGGCCCCATAGTCAGCGTTTTGTTTTTCTGGAATTGGTCCAGTACATTTAAAATTGCATGGATTATAAACTGAAACTTTAGCGGCAAGCAGGTCGGTATGAATCTTATCAGATGCTGTCCAAGAATTTTGGTCACCAGAAGATATTTCTTTGTTAACCATTGTTATTTATTCTCCCCCATATATAAAACCGTTGTTTAACGTAGCATTCACTATATTAATGTAACCGCAGATGGTTCACAAGTTTGGTGTATATTCTGCCTAGTATAAATAAAAAGGGAGACGCGTGAACGTCTCCCCAATGACAATGGAAACAGACAACGAATAGCAAGAGACACTACTACAGCGCGAAATAGAGATCGTCGAGGGTATCCTTGATCAATGGCGTAGTACCAAAAGATTGTTAAGGCTGGCATAGCTCAGTGGGTCAAAGACCTACAGGCTAGAAATATAAAAATGCAGATAGTGCAGAATCTGGATCGGTTGATTGAACTGGATATTAAGCTTCAGAAGGATGAGCTGTAATAATGCTAACACGATAGAGTCAGACCTATGCCTATTTTCCCAAGATGAAGTCAACAGCCCAATCTTTTTGGTTAATTGCACAATAAGCTACTTTGACTAGACTTTGGAGGTGATCGTTAACTATGTTTCGACATTATTATTGGCAAAAGAAAATGCATCGGAGAAAATTTAGAAGATGTGTAGTTAAAAAAGTCAAAGTTTTACCGAAAGTTATTGTTAAAGGGATCCGAGGACCTCAAGGACCTCAAGGACCACAGGGACCACAGGGACTGCCGGGACCACAGGGAGTTCCAGGCGCTCAAGGCCAGCAAGGGCTACAAGGTTTTCAAGGAATTCCTGGACCAACAGGACCAGCAGGAGCAGTAGGACCAGCAGGACCAGTGGGACCGGCAGGAGCGATAGGTCCAGCAGGACCAGCGGGAACGGTAGGGGCGGTAGGACCAGCAGGAGCAACGGGGGCAGCAGGGCCTGCAGGCGCCGGGATATCAGACTTCTTAAGTGTTTTCCGAGCAGATCCTGGTACGGGAACTGATACAGTTCCGGGTAACTCACCAATTACCTTTACTGGAGTTTTGGCTAATGTTGGTGGTGCATTTACTTTCACTCCTCCATCTCCAACGATAACAATCAACGAAACGGGGAGCTATCTAATAGATTTTACAATTCATAACCAAGGGAATGCTGACTTTAACCTTACCGTAAATGGATTCCCTGTTACCCCTGTTCCTTTCACGGGTAACGGTGGCGGACCAACTTCGGCAGAAGTCATTATTACTGTAGGGGTCGTTCCTACAACTATTCAATTAGTAAATGCAAATGCAACCCCAGCCCAACTTCATAACTTTACCAATACTACTCTTACTATATTAAAGTTGACTATTTAAGCCATTCTTAATGATATATAGAACATTATATGTAGCCGCTTTAGAAAAGACTGTACGATTTCATATCGTCAGTTTGTCTAATTACACTCATAGTAAGCAGACGTATTTATGGGGGGGATTGTGTAGCATGGTAAAAAGCAATGATATTATTCAGACATAGAAATATGAATGCTAAGAAGGTCAGGAAACTTTTCCTACCTTCTTTTTTGTTGTGACAAAATAGGAACTATTGCTTTGATCCGTCAGGTACGACAACTCATGAGCGGCAATCAATATAAATTTTCTTTTTCGATTGGTTGCGAAAAATGGGAAGCTACAGAAGAACGGGCCGAGGTCGATTGGCCTAAAGTTTAGGCATTGCATAAGGAAGCCTTTAATCTTGTGTTGGTAGAAGGACTGACGGAGGATGAATACGAAAATGTAGATGAAGAGGGCATTAAGGAGTTGGACGCCCTCTTAGAACGATTTCTATAAGGAGTCGTTTCCACCTGATGAAGATTATGAGCCTGACGACGAAGAAGGCCAAGAACAGAAACCTGAAATTCGAAATCATTCTCCACGGTGGTAAGGTAGAAAATAAAAAGCCGAAGAAGGTCAAGTCGCTATCTGATCTTGGTTTCTTCGCAAAGTAAATTAAGAAGCATCCGCAATCATGAAGTGACCCCTGTCAAGCAGACAGCTATCAAAAAGCAATAATTAAGCAGCCTGAGTCCTGTATTCATAAGGAGTCAGGTTGTTTAGTTTCTCTTGAAAGCGTTCATGGTTGTAGAAATGGATATACTTCTGGATGGCATGCTCCACCTGTTGAGCTGAATGGAAGGAGTGGAGATAGAAACACTCGCTTTTAAAATGACTGAAGAAGTTCTCTATACATGTCTTGTCCCAGCAGTTCCTTTTTCGGGACATGCCCTGTATTCCGTATCGCTTGAACAGGCCGGTATATTGGCGAGAGGTATATTGAAATCCTTGATCGCTATGCAGTAACACCTCGCGCGTCCTGTCGCTTCTTTGCCTTTTTCACCGTATCTAACACCAGGCTCAAATCTTTCTGCGGCTGATCTGGTAGGCAACAATTACGTTGTTAAGAAGATCCTGAATCGCGGAAAGGTAGAGTCTCTGTCCATTGAACATGAGCTAAGTGATGTCCGTTACCCACTTTTGATTCGGCTGGCCAGCCTTAAACTCCCGGTTCAGATGATTGCCAGAAACGACGTAGGCTACTTTCTTGCCATAGTAGTACGATGCTATGTCCCTTACTAAGCAATTCTTGGATCACCGCAAACTTTTTACTCTTGGGTACAGCATCCATTCCTCCTTTCACATCTGCAAGAGCCTTTTTAGCATTTCATTTTCCGCTTCGAGGCGTTTCAGCTTGACCTCCGGATATTCGGGTCGTGTTCGAGGTCTGCCGATGCCTGGCCCTTTTGCTTTGCCTTGTTTTTCCTCTAGACCATTAACTTACTTATCTTCTCTTAGAAAAGGAAACCGGGATCGGCAAGAATACATGGATCTGGCGTATACCTGAAGCAATCCATGATTTAAACAAGCGAATCCCAAGGACTATCGGATTAACAGAAAATGATGATGAATACTTTCCAAATATTGAACAAATATTTGAAGTTTACAAAAATGACAAGAACAAAATATTTAACGAGCTTCACTTCATCGAAGCAACTTTCATTTAGCATTATAATGAGGCTAAGAGTCTAAAAGAGGAGCTTAACCAGCCTAAAGATAATTTGATTATGCTTGATAATAAAAACAGAAAACATACGAGTTTGGAAAATTTGGGGAGCTATATTTGAAACTGAGGAATCTAATCCTGCGAAAAAAAATTTAACCTTTCAAACATGAAAAACAGGTTTAGCCATATATTCAAAAAGGACCGATAGGTCCTTTTTTGTTTGAACAGAGCGGGTGAATCTTCTAAGACTATGATTTTGAAATCTGGGATGAGCGTTATAAGCCCCCGCATTTTACACATCGTTGTAAATGCTTCAAATCTTATTCTGAAATCATTGTCCATCTAACCTATTAAAATTATAGATATCTTGTTATGCTGTGTTCTTCTTCACTAAAGTCTGTGGTCTTGATCCTCTGTGTCTTATGTTGCTAAATGCGATGCCACATAAAATGATGATAACACCGATCCATTGAGACCAGCCTACAAATTCTCCTAATACAAGAGAAGACATAATAACGGCCATGGGTAATTCAGATGCAGTCATAATTGTACCCATTCCTGAACCAATATGTGGCATACCTATGGAGTACAAAAGCGGAGGCAGCACTACTCCGAATCCCCCGAGGACTAATCCAAAAGGACTCAATCCTGCCAGCACATCGAGGTTAAATAAGAAGGTTGGCGGAAATACCACAAAAACAGTAATAACAGCTCCGGTTGAAAGAAGGGCGCTTTTCAGTATGGGCGAAGTTTCTTTCGCAACAGTACCACTGAGGAAAACAAATAAAGCGAATGTTGAAGCAGCCAATAGCCCCCAAATCGTTCCTTGCCACGAGAGCGAGAGATCACCTTGAGAAAAAATGTTTGCCGCCAAAACCGAGCCGATGAGCAGTATTCCAATCGAGATAAGTTTACCCCGGGTTGGTTTTTTCTTCTGGAGAACCCATTCGTATAGTGTCCCAATCCAAACAAACTGAAATAAAAGGACGATAGCCAGGGAAGCATTTATGGTCTGTAGCGATTGATAATAAAACATACCTGTCAGTCCAAATGGAATTCCGGATAGAAGGAGTTTTGTAACCTGCTTGTACGTAAGGTTTTTCTTTTTTACAAAAATTACAAACATCCAGCTCAAAACTGCACCAAAGAAATACTGCGCACCAGTTACCTCTGGTGTTGAAAAACCAGCGTTATATGCCAGTTTAACAAATGTGGAAAGTATCCCGTAACAACAACCTCCCAAGAAAACAATAACTGCATAATGCCACAACTTCATGAACAATCCTCCTTTTTTGAATACAAAAAAGCCACACAAATGCGTAAAGGCACTCGTGTGGCGAAAATAGAGATGACTCTCTAGAAAAATCCACATCCATCGGGTTTTAGTATTTCGTTCATTTCGGTATCAGTATAAAAGCAAAGGTTTGTTCTTGTCAATAATCTGATTCGGAGAGAATCAGGATGAAATCTAAATTAGGTCAAAGCGACAGTAACAGTTAAATACAAAGTAATGTGATTAAATAGCAATCAAGCCCAAATTATTTTTTAATTATTTGGGCCAAAATTACTTCATATATGAAATGTAAGAATGTTCATGTGAATTCCTCTCTACAAGTTAAATTCCAGAGAAAAAAACCTTGCATTTTCAAAAAAGAGTGTTTTATTATTGTCCGCAAAGGGAGCTTGTACATCAACTGGATTGTGACTGTTCAATCAGGCAATACCATTTCTGGCCAGAAAAGACGTACCTTCAGCTAACTTTCACAAAATTTGAGGCCTGTGACAAATCGGAAATCGCTAACACAGCCTTACAGGATTGTAACCGTCGCAGGGCAAAACCTGGATCGCTAAACTTCCAGCATGGTGATGTTGCCTAAGATCTATGCACGGGGGTAGCTATTCAGTTTTTTTGATGCAAAGTCACAGCCAGAGAGGAAGAGCATTCATGAACTATGACCAGTTGGCCAAGGAGATTTTGTCTCGAGTTGGCGGTGTTGAAAACGTTACCAGCGTTGTTCATTGTGTAACACGATAGCGCTTTCAATTGAAGGACGAAGAATTGGCTAAAACGGAAGAATTAAAAAATTTGTCTGGGGTCATTACGGTTATGCAAAGTGGGGGGCAATACCAAGTTGTGATTGGGAACGAAGTTCCGGATGTGCATAAAGCCATAACAAAAATCGGAAAATGGTCTTCGGATGATGAAGAGACATTAAATTCCAATGACGAAAAAACATCCAAAGGAAAAATCTTCAATCGTTTTATTGATATGATATCAGGTGTTTTTCAGCCATTGCTTGGTCTGTTGGCTGCGACAGGAATGATTAAAGGATTCAATGAACTGTTTTTGTCTTTCGGTTGGATTACTGAAACATCTGGGACGTATCAATTGTCTTGACCTACTTCATTGGTTTAAAGATCCAACAGAAACAATGTCAACAAATATGGGCGACAAACAAGAACCCATTCCCAACATAAGTAAATTGAATGACCAACCATTTGAAATTGTTAGTCCGATGACCGGTACTGTTGTTAGACTCCAAGATATTAAAGGCGAGACTTTTGCAGGAGAGCATATGGGTAAAGGGATAGCCATCCGCCCCACGAATGGACGTGTCGTATCCCCAGTGAACGGCATTGTACAAACGATTTACCGTACTAAACATGCCATTGGTCTCATTAGTGATGACGGGGTAGAAATACTCATTCATATCGGACAAGATACGTGTTCAGGTCGGTGATGTCATTGTAGAGTTCGACTTGCAGGCGATCCTGGATGCCGGGTATGAAACGGTAACTCCCATTGTAGTCACGAATACGTCTACGTATCACGACATTGTAGGGACCAAAAATGACATGGTTAATGAAAAAGAACATTTAATCAAAGTATATGTATAGAAAAATAGGGAGGTACGTGGAAATGTTTAATGAAATCACTAAATTCCCGGATAATTTTCTGTGGGGTGGTGCTACAGCGGCGAATCAAATTGAGGGAGCTTACCTGGTTGATGGTAAGGGACTGACGACCATTGATTTGATGCCGACGGGGCCCAAACGTAAACAGGTTTCGACTGGCAACTTAAATTCATTTGTACCCGAGGAAGGCGAGTTTTATCCTTCACATGAAGCTATCGATTTTTATCATCGTTATAAAGAGGATATCGCGCTTTTTGCTGAAATGGGTTTCAAATCATTTCGAATGTCGATCTCCTGGGCCCGTATCTTTCCCAATGGTGACGATATAACTCCAAATGAAGCAGGATTGCAATTTTACGATGACGTGTTTGATGAACTTCTGAAGTACAATATTGAGCCTGTCGTTACGATTTGTCACTTTGATTTACCCGTGAACTTGGCGAAAACGTATGGCGGCTGGAAAAACCGAATCATGATTGAACTATTTGAAAAATACTCTAAAACACTGTTTGAACGCTATAAAAATAAAGTGAAATACTGGATGACATTCAATGAAATTAATATGTTATTGCATCTTCCTTATACAGGAGCGGGCATTATTTTTGAAGAAGGCGAGGACAAACAACAAGTTCTGTATCAAGCAGTGCATCATGAACTGGTTGCAAGTGCACTGGCAGTCAAGGCTTGTCATGAAATCATTCTTAACGCCATGATGGGATGTATGTTGGCGGCTGGAAATGTGTATCCATACAGTAGCAATCCGGAAGATTACTGGGAAGTAATGAAAATGGAGCGTGATTCATACTTCTTGATTGATGTGCAGTCCAAAGGGGAGTATCCCGGTTATGCCAAACGCTTTTTCATCGAGAATGGAATTCAGCTACAGCTTGAGCCTGAAGATTTGGAGATTTTGAAGACATATACTGTGGATTACATCGGTTTCAGCTATTATTCGAGCCGTTGTACCAATGCTGATCCTGAAATTCTGAAAAATTTTACGGATGGGAATGTGTTTGGTTCCGTAATCAATCCTTACTTGGCAACCTCCGAGTGGGGATGGACGATTGATCCAAAAGGCATGCGTATTACCTGCAACCAGTTGCATGAAAGGTACAACAAACCATTGTTTATCGTTGAGAACGGACTTGGTGCGCAAGATACTCTTATGGACAACGATACCATTGAAGACGATTACCGCATCTCGTATTTGGATCTTCACTTTGCAGAGATTGCTGAAGCAATAAAAGATGGGGTGGATATTATAGGGTACACAAGTTGGGGGCCGATTGATCTTGTGAGTAACGGTACCGGCGAAATGAAAAAGCGATATGGTTACATCTATGTGGACAAAAACAATGACGGTTCTGGCACGCTTAGAAGAATTAGAAAGAAAAGTTTTCATTGGTACAAAGACGTCATTGCGAGTAATGGAGCAAAGTACTTTCAGAAATAATCACTTTATCTGTAATGGACCACATAATCTTAAATTTTTGAAACTGCTGCAAATTGAATTTGTTTGTATATATCACCAAGTTTAGTGGCTTTGGTGTAGTACAGCCGTTGGGCGAGGATTTGATAGATATTGTGGACTACGGCGCAGTTGGAGAAGATTACACCGGAGTTAATTAAGATTAACGGATTTTATTTCTTTCGTGAGCAGTTTAGATTTAGAGTAGACGTGAAAAAGGACACTTAATCAAATGTGTATTTTTCATGTCAGACAAAGCTCCCCTTACTTTGACAGTCATTAAGCTGTATGTTTATTAATGAGTATTAAAAGAAGGAGAGGACAAAAAAATGAGAATGAAATTAGGAAGGAAAGCTACTTTATGTTTTCCACAATCGCTCTCTTGTTTTCAGTTATTGCTCCGTTGTCAGCTTCTGCAGATGCAGCAACTGTAACTCTTGACACTTACAAAAATTTTTCAAATCAAGAAATAGTTTTATCACAATCAGTAATATTTAAAGATGACACGGCATATACAGATGTATCTGTTACAGTGAAAAGAGTGAAATTTTCAATTAATGGTTTGGAAAATCCTTTTAATGCTAATTATTATAATCGATTGGCCTGGACAAGCGATGAAAAGACACCGAGTATAGAAAATACGTTATCAGTAAAAATTGCCCCAAAAACAGGGAGTCTTTACGGTTCCAGTAGCTATGAGAACCTTTCTCTGATAAAACAAAAAATCAACTCTGATTCCAAAGTATATGGATGGATTCAATTAGAATCAAAAGAGTGGGCTAAAGCAGGATCAGCTATAATTAAATATTAAAAAATCCTTAACGTATGAAGTAAGTGAATACTCAAAATAAAACAAAAATCTCTGCTAACCTTAATTGGTCGCCAGAGATTTTTCGTTGATCAGTTTGAATTTAGAGTAGATGTGAAAGGCTCAACCAGCTAAATGGTATGAGTCTTTTTTATACCCATTAAAAAATAAATATGCAAATATTTAGATTATATTTATAGGTCAGCAAGTTTATGTTTAGATAGGTTTTTAAGAATGATTTATCTTGGTAATAGTTTAATATATTGCTAGGAGGAGATCGAGTGATAAGTAAAATTAAAGCATTATGGAGTATTTTAATTGTAGCGATAGTGTTCTTGAATATGTCAGCTATAGAGGTAAAAGCAGAAGCTGTAAGCGATGAATGGTCGATTAAAACGACTATAGAAAATCCTAAGGCGGTAAGTGCTGTTTCTGAATTGAATGGCAAGATATATATTTTCGGTGGTTCTTCAGGATCAAACCCATATAAGGATGTTCAAATTTATGATCCGAAAAATAATATATGGGCCTCAGGAAGTAGCATGCCTACGGCTCGTTCTACAGCAACTTCCGTTGTTTATGGAAATGATATTTATGTTATTGGTGGCTATACAGGTAATGCCTTTAGCTGGACAGGAGGCTCCTCAGTAAATAATGTTGAAGTTTACAATACCCAGACAGATACATGGAGTGTTAGGAAAGCTATGCCGCAGGCTTTAGGTTCGTTGACAAGTGTTTTGCATAAGGGAAAGATTTATGTGTTTGGTGGGATGACAACAAATACGCGTTCAGTTGCTACTGTCCAAGTATATGATCCGGGCTGTCATTTATTCCAATAAAGTATTTGCTATTGCTGGAAAAACTGAAGCAGGTGGACGTAGTTATGAACTTAATACAGTAGAATCCTTTGATTTTGATCAGAATAAATGGTCTCCTGAGGCTAGCTTAAAGCAAGCTAGAAGTGGGGCTGGGGCTATAACATTAGGTGGACAAATTTACGTTATTGGAGGAAGTCAGAGTACATTGGCTAATTCTCCGGTTAATACTATAGAGATATTCGGGAAGATTGACAGTTCCACACCTGAGCCGACACCAACTCCCGAACCAACTGATCCATCTCTACCAACTGGGGACCGTGCAATTCTGGTGGTTACTATGACAACTGGTTTGGAAAAGGAGTTTGACCTAAGCATGAAAGAGGTCAATGACTTTATCTCATGGTATGAGGGCAAGCAGGCTGGTTCTGGATCGGCTTCATACGCCATTAATAAACACGATAATAATAAAGGTCCATTCAGCAGCCGAAAGGATTACATGCTATATGATCGTATCCTAACATTTGAAGTAAGTGAATATTCTAAATAAGTTTAAAAGCTCTGCTAACCTTAATTGGTCGGTAGAGCTTTTAACTGTTCACGTCTCTTATAATGTATCAAGGTATTCTTTCTGGGATTTGATAAAATCTTCAACACCATCATGATAGGTAAATCTACCGCCATTTTTATCAATAATCCAGTTGATCTTCTCGTCATTTAACAAGACTCCATACATGCAGTGATGAAGCAGTTCAATTTGCTTTTCATCCCTAATTCGGATCAAGTGTTTTTCTTGTTCGTCAATGAGGTACCATTTCGTTTCTGTTTCATCTACATCTACATCCGCATCCACATACAGTATTGATACCGACAAGGGAAATGGCCAGTCAAACCAATGTTCTCGCTTGTCTTCTCTATAACCTTCAAATGCCATGGTTATTTCCTCCTACTTGGATAATTTCCTGATTAGTTAAATGTATCTAACGTGCTGCGATTGTACGCTTTATGAAAACTGTTTTTTGGGAACTCGCAGCTATCCTCAGCCTTTGGTATCCTGGCACCAATGCGGTGAATGACCTGCCGTTTGAGGTTGGCACGAACTGCGATGCGTCTGTTTAGGCTGGGTTAATGGGGGGAGGTCCGAACTTTATTGTAAATCCCTCATTTGCTCAATTTGTAAAGGCAATGCTGGTTCAAGGGAGAATTTTCGGCAGCAGCTCCTTTTGACAATGGACGACGTAGGCTTTTAGGAATACACACATTAAATTTACTGCTGTTCTTGTCTTATCCTATTGGCTCAGGAATATCGCCCCCATATTCTTTCCATGGCTTTACGTGCGCCATCGTAAACTTCTGCAAAAGTTTAGTGTAACTTTGGCAACCGTCTATTCCGCTATTGTTGCATAATAGTTGTGTCCGCTTTCGTCGTTCATTGTTCTGATCTGTAAAGTATACGGAAACGCCGGGTAACAAAGAAGTTGAACGCTTTGTTACCAGATATCGAACGCTACTCCAATACTCTACAATAATTCTGCTGAGCGAAGACGGGTGCCCAACATGAAGGAACTGGAGATAAAGACAGGTAGCAGTGTAGTGGACATAAAGGTACGCGTTTGATGGCTGGCTTTGGGAAGAAGGGGACAACAAGAGCGATATGCGCTCTATATTGTAATCATAGAGGGCTGGGATGGTGACCAAAAGATCATTACATTTTCCTCGTCTAGAAATAGGCATTATACGGTATTAAACCTCCAATGATCTGGAGTTTATTTTTTGTACTCAGAATATAATTTGTGCATAACACATCAGGAGACTACATACATGTCAAAAAGACTCGAAGGTAATGGATTATGGGTAAGCAGCCGCATCGTCATACCGGAATATAAGGAAGCGTATTTAAAGCTCATGAAAGACCGTCAAAATACGGCCTTTTTGTCGTTGGGGATAAGATCAAAGTAACAAGCCAAGGTACTTGGAACTGGACAGAACGTTTAATATCGTAAGGCGAGCAGCCTGACCTTACATAAATTCTTTTGAAATATCACCAAATCGTTGCATAATCCGAAAGAATGGGTGATACCCTACTGGCATGCGCTGACGGGGTGTTTATTGTTTTGGAATATAGTAGAATTCATTAATTGAATCTTGAGGAGTGAAAAATATATACTCGAAGCCATAACTCAATGCAATTAAATTGAATTAAGGCAGATATAAAGAAGGACTCTATCAGCTAAATGCTGTAGGAGTCCTTCTTGTTGTTCTTTAGTTGTGGCAATAGTAAAAGTTCTTATCAGTGGCACCTTGCTGGATACGCTGGTAAGGTGTTTTTTTATTTACCTAGAAGTCCATCCCATAAACAAGACCTCGCATAGCCTGTGGAGTAAACAAAGGAGGCGTTACGTGTGAGAGGAATAGAAAGAGGCTACGAAGAAACGGCCGGGAAGATTTGGACATCGATAGCTGCTGTCTTGGCACTCTTCATTTTGTTGGTAATCATCTTGAAATTAATTCTTTTATAAAGATTATTAGGCTCTACCGGTTTATCTGGGTGTGAGCCTTTGTTTTGTTTACCTGCATGCCCTATCAATGAACGTATTTATACATATATTAAGGTGAACGACAAATAAAGGAGGTTTAAGACATGGGTGCATATGAAGGTACAGGTGGCGGCGGTGTATGGACTTCTACAGCGGCAATTTTAGTGCTCTTTATTCTCTTAGTTATCATCACTAAATCACTTTGGGTTTAATTTGTGAAAAGAACTGTTGGGTAATACCACTTCACTCATGGATGGCAAATAGTTGAACTCAATGAGCGCATAAGCTATTTGGCAATAGCCACAGTATTCGCTTCTCTTTTGGCGAATACTTGGTGGATTTCCTGCCATAATAGATTTGCGCTTATTGTATTTTGTAAGAAGGGGAATGTTTCATAGAATGGGTACAATCCTTCCTAATACCTAAATTTAATCTCAGATAGGGCCTTATTAGTTTGCAACAATAACTGGTATGAGTCTTTTATTTGCGATAATACGCACGATACTTTGCACATCTTTCAGTATAGTATTAAGAAGATTTAATATACTTTGGAGGTGTCCTATGATAGAGGATTGGCTTGAGGGTTAATTGTTTTTACTGGCAGCTATTGAGGATGAGATTATTGTGAAAATACAAGAGAGTAATGTAACTTTTGATCATAAGTACAAAGTGGTAAAGTAGGATACCGAACTGTTCGCAGCTGCGTTAAGTCAGGTAGATGGAAATGATAATCCAATATTCGAAAATGTACATGATCTACTTAAAAGTATTGGGGCTAGAAGAGACATGCTAAATCGAAAAAATTAGGTGTTGTGATTTGATGCTTGAATTCTTTTTAAAGCTATGATTTTCTTAGTAGATTCAATATACTTTTCCAGCGGTTATTTCTTAGCTTTTGTTTATATGGCAAATTTACATAACATTTTTCCCATTAGTGAGTTTATTATTAAAATTGATTCTTGAGATGGGGTTATAATTACGGCGATACAATTTTAGTAGGATTATTCATCCAAAACAAAAAGACTCTATCCAAATATCGACAGAGTCTTTTGTATGAATATTTGTTTTTAGGATGGAAAAAGTGTTTCGGAATCTGCCGAACCGCCGTCACCAAGCCAACGGTTAGGACCTGCAAATGAGAAAGTTTTTCCGTTTCCAGATATTTTGACATTAGCGATTTTCCAACCTGGTTTATAGCCAGATCCATCAGTTCTAATAGTAATTTTTCTGATGTCACCTAGGTTACTAGTGCTGATTCTTGTTGTATCGGAATCTCCTTGTTCAAAGCTACCATTGAGTGTAGCGGTAGCATAATCTCCATTAGAACCATACAGAGTTATAGAGATGTTCGAGTCTGTTCCGGCATCTTTGAGATTGGCCGTATTTACAGTAACGACATATTCAACATTAGCAAAAGGCGTAACAGACTCTATACTTCTATTTGAGTCTTGTAATGAACTATAAGTGTCACTTGTGACCTGATCTGCAAAAGAAGGTGCAGCAAAAGCTACAGATGAGATAAGCATTGCTACTGATGCTAGTAAAGATACTTTTTTCATTAAATTGTTACCACCTTTCTAGTATTTGTATTTAATGTTATACATGTGTAATGTATTTGTACATAGTTCATTGGTTGTGAAGAGAAATTTTTTCTTGTCTTTGTTTGTTGTATTTTATCTTTATGTGTCGGATATTAGCTTTCTAATAATCATGTAAGGGTATGATTATTTAGAGAAGGATTTTTTGCGCTTATCCAGAATGAATTGTCGAGGTGACCAACATGAATCATACATATGAAGTGTTGATCCAATATCGAATTGTTTTCAGCTGCATTAAGTCAGATAAGAGCATCTGTAGTCCAGCCGCTGAGTAGGATATGATGGAGGTTGTGGAATACGGTGGTGGGCAAGTGGGGCCTTATAAAGTTTTAAATTAAAAAATTGAGCAAACAATGCAGCAACGTACAAACCATAGATGGATTTACAGCCGGAATACTTAAGTTAAAAAAGCTGAAGCAAGTTTAGGGCTGTAGGTGTGATCAGTTGTACACAAAGTATTTGAGTCAAGAATGCTGCTGCTTTTGACTGGGTACTATTTCGCTTCTGTTTTAGCCAGTGGAAGCATAGTTGAATATGTCGATGGTATTTAAAAGGAAGGCAACTGAATTTAGCAGTTCTATGGGATTTAGGAGTTGGGTGTATCGTTTAACACAAAAAAAGCAGGAAGAATCCTTCCCGCTTTTGCTTGAAAACGATTATTAACGTCTGCGTTGTCTATCATTTACGCTAAACAGATTAACAGCCAGTGCGTTACCTCTTGCACGCGCAGTGGCTCTTTGAGTGGAACGGATGTTTAATCTTCTTCTTCTCAAATCACGTTTGCAATGTCTTCTGCTCATATTATCACCTCCCTTCAAAGAAATGAAGGTGCGGTTAAATCTTAGTGGCGTTTATGCTTACGCTTGGAAATTTTGATATTCAAGGCATTGGTTGCTAGTGCATTTCCGCTTCCTGTTTTAGCAGCTGCGGCTTGAAAGACTTTAACGACCAGATATCTGTTTTTCCCGATGCGATGCTTATACGTTTTAACTCTATTTCTGATCATCTGCATATCTCCTTTGCTTAGTTCTGCTATATACATATGTCAATTGTGATAGTAATGTATCAGCATAAATCTATTAAAAGCAAAAAGAAGCTAGTACCTATATTCCTAATGGTTAATAAAAAAACTCATGCGAACCTGTCTTCGCCTTTTCAACTTTACGTTGCAGGAGAATGTTACAGGCAGGTCGGCATGAGTCTAATAGTATAGATAAAGATAATAGGCAGTTAGTATGAAAATTATTTACTATTAAGAGTGTTAAGTTTTTTCTCGTAGTACGCCTCTTGAGCAAGAATATGATTCAGTTGTTCAGAGAGCTGTTTATATTCTTGGCTGTCTTCTGGATAATTATTTCTTTCGAAAATTACAGCTTCGAGTTGCTTTTCTAAATACCTGAAATGGATAAGTATTTGTATGTACTGAATACGGTCGTAGGTTGTTATGTGTGAGTTCTCTTTTGCATACAAATGATCCATTGTTGGAACTACACAGCTTATGGCGATAAATATCACAACAAACGCTGAAATTACAAGTTTTTTCATTTAATTCCTCCTACAGAGCTATGAGTAGTTAATATACCATATTTATCTAAAACAAAAAAAGATCTATTAGTTTTGCCCATGACAGTATAGCTGCTCAAGATCAGTGGGGGATTATTTGAGATGAGGAGGCTGAATTTATAGTAGAAAAAATAGGAATAGGTTGCTGAAATGAAAAAATAGTTGTGAGATACATAATAGCAATACAAAACCGGCTTGCCCTAGGCAGCCGGTTTTGTATTAGTGGATAGATTAACGGGGAAGAAAGAACGAGAAATCAGTGGAAGTCCCGGAAGAGTCCTACAACCTTGCCCAAAATGCTGACGTGTGTCAGGCGAAGCGGTTCAAAGGCTGGATTTTCAGGTTGAAGCCGGATATGATCTTTTTCTTTGTAGAAGGTTTTAACTGTAGCTTCGTCTTCATCTGTCATAGCTACAACAATATCACCATTATCAGCGGTCTGCTGCTGACGTACGATTACATAGTCTCCGTTAGCAATCCCAGCCTCAATCATGCTTTCGCCTACAACAGATAACATGAATATTTTATCCTCACCAACAAAGTGTTGGGGAAGAGGAAAGTAATCTTCAATATTTTCTGTCGCCGTAATAGGAAGACCAGCGGTTACTTTGCCGACGACGGGGACACGACTAATGGAGTAATTAATCAAGTTGCTGTTATCCGATTCGTCTTGACCGAGTAACTCAATAGCCCGTGGTTTTGTAGGATCGCGGCGAATGAGTCCTTTTTTCTCTAAACGATCCAAATGACCATGAACCGTAGAACTGGAGGCTAATCCGACAGCCTCGCCTATTTCGCGTACAGAAGGGGGGTATCCCTTTAGACGCACTTCATTGCGGATAAATTCAAGAATGGCCTGCTGGCGGCTCGAAATCTTAGACATACCGTATCAACCCCATTTAGTAACGTTTGGGAAAATTATAGCATAGAACCTCCGTTCGTACAAACATAAGTTCTAAATAATCCCTGAAAATAATTGCGAACTTTTGTTCTCTTTTCTATTGAACAAAACAAACGTTCGTGTTATATTGTGAAAACATAAGAACAAACGTTTGGAGGACACAGCCAATGATGAAATATAGCACTTATCAAAGTATTTTTCCGATGAATTTAGAAAATTTACAGGAGACCCGAAAAGAGGGTAGGGCGCGTTTTATGCAGATTATTACCAATACTCTTTTACTTAAGCTTCTTATTATAGTGATTGTTGCTTGGATTGCAGGGGCAGGTGTAATTACGGTTTTCGCAGCACCTTCAGCTTCCAAAGAAGAAGTGACTAAACTGACCGTACAACCTGGGGATACGTTGTGGGAGATTGCCGCAAATCATAAACCGGAACGAATGGATACACGGGTATATATAGAAGGAATTGTGCGGATTAACGGTTTGGAGGATCGGGGAGTGCAGGCAGGTCAGGTACTCAAGCTTCCTAACTTCTGATCTATAGATTATTAGAGCTTGTCAGGGAGCGCAATACGGGAGCCTTGACAAGCTCTTTTCTACATGTCAAAGTGTATTATATCTTTGCTTTTATGGAGGGGACACAATTTGGATATAGACAGCTTGGTACAGCGCATTAATGAATTAGCGCGCAAAGCAAAATCCGAGGGTTTGACGGAAGAGGAAGCCACAGAGCGCGCCAATCTTCGGGAAATTTATTTAGGTAACATTCGCCGTAATTTTCGGCAGCAGCTTGAGACGATTGAATTTGTGGACGATGATACATCGAAAGGAAATGACGGGCTGAAGCATTAATGTTGTTAAAGCGCCCAAGCCTGCAATTTGCCTTTTGTTTTAGGTACCTTTCATGGTATCTATATAGATCAGCTTTGAGGCAATTGTTTTAATGTAATATATCTGGGAAGGAATTGAGAGATGGCCCGATCATTTGAAAGAAAAGTACGCAAAAACACAGCGCATTTAAATAAATCGCGCAAAAAGCAAGGCATTCAAACCATTAGCGGCGCAGGTTCTGCAATGGATATTTTCCGTGGCCGTAACATTACTGTGCCAATTATGCTGGCTGGTCTTTCTGTATTGTACATGCTTATGAGTTACTTTTTGACTAAGACCGGTATGCGAGGGATGGATTGGCTTGTATTCGGCCTGTACTTGATGCTGGCTGTTATCTTTTTTATCCGTCGTCCTTATCTGAAAGTGGGAAAGGATACTCTCTATATGCTGAAAGGTGGTAGAGAACGTCCAATGACGGCAGGGGACATGAAAGCCATCAAGATTGAAAAGGGTTACGTAACTGTTGAAAGAAAAGGTAAGGGCGGTAATTTTATTTTCACAAAATCATTAGGTCGCTATGACACGGATGCCATTGCAGAGCGACTTGAGAAGTTTGCGCTATCCAATCAGATACAGGTAGACAAGAAATAACTGATTTAGCCTGTAGCTCTGTAACAAAGGCCGTATGATGTTATTTCATATAACATGCTGCGGCCGCTTGCTTAATATGGGCACACATAACGATTCAAATGCTTAATCAAGCAAATAGGCGTACATATACTGTGGAAAGAGAGTGGATAATTCAGATGACGATTCAGGCGGTAATGTTTGATCTTGATGATACCCTTTTGTGGGATGAACGTAGTGTAGAAGAGGCATTTGATGCAGCGTGTCAAACAGGCTCCCGTGAAGCAGGTGTTGATCCAAAAACTCTTGAGGAAGCCGTACGTAAGGAAGCACGCGCTTTGTATGAATCCTATGAAACCTTTAGTTTTACTCAAATGATCGGCATTAATCCGTTTGAAGGATTGTGGGCGAATTTTACAGCAGGTGAGCAACCTGAATTCCGCCAATTGGAACAGTTGGCCCCTGTTTATCGAAAGGAATCATGGCGCAGAGGACTACAGCAACTAGGGATAGATAATGAGAAGTTGGCGGAAAAGCTGGCTACCCAATTTGCTTCGGAAAGACGTGCGCGTCCACATGTATATGAAGAAACGTTTGAAATTCTAGAACAATTGAAGGGACATTACAAGCTGTTATTGCTGACAAATGGCTCCCCTGATCTACAACAGGAGAAACTGGATGGAGTTCCTCAATTAGCTCCTTTCTTTGATCATGTAGTTATTTCAGGTTCATTTGGTCGAGGCAAGCCTGATCCGTCTATATTCCAGCATGCTTTGGGGCTTCTTGGTATTGAGCCTGAACATGCTTTAATGGTAGGAGATAAGCTGACGACTGATATTCAAGGAGCGTTGGCAGCAGGTGTACACTCGGTCTGGGTGAACCGAAACGCTAAAACCAATACCACAGAGATCAAGCCGAAGTTCCAGATCAAGCATCTGTCTGAATTGGACGGAATTATTCAATCGTTAAAGTAAGAAATCCATAGTCTTCAGAATCAAGTATTAAGAAAACTCCCTTCGCTCGATTGTTACAGAGCAGAGGGAGTTTTTTTATTCACACAAGGATAAATTCGTAATCATGCTTTAATGAAGGTTGGATCTTCATACGGTTCGGCAATCCAGCCATTTTCTTCGATGAACAAGCGGATTGCGACGATCTTTTGATTCTCCATTAAAGTGAAGAAGTGAGGTATATTTTCAGGTACGGAGATAACGTCCCCCGGTGAAAGCTCTACGTTAAAATAGCCGATCTCTTCAGGGCCTTTAATGATGAAGATGCCTTTACCAGCGACAATGGCACGGATTTCATCCTCGGTATGGGTGTGAATTTGCTCAAACTTGGCCAGTAGCTCGCCCAAATTCGGCGTTGCTTCAGATAAAGTGATAACGTCCCATATTTTATATCCGCGACGTGCGGCTAAATCCTTGATTTCGGGTTCAAATGTTTTGAGAACAGCGGCCTTTTGATCATCTGTTAAGGTAAAGTTCTCTTGCAGCTCCCCAGACAATTTGGAAGCATCCCAATGTTCATACAATATCTCGTGACTCTCCAGAAATTCACGTACTTGTTCTTCACCGCTAATTCTTTCATTCGTATTACGTATTAAGATTTCGGCCATATATATATTCCCTCTTTTCCACTTGGATTAATGTTGTATAAAGAATACCATGTCTTGAAACGTTGTACAATACAGGATTTCAACATTTTATAATGCAAATGACTATAGCTAAAGGATGCAGGGTTAAGTACGTTCTTTAATGCTACAAACTATAAAAATGAATTAGAGAAGTCGTTTTTACAAAGAACAACCTGTATAAAACGTATGTTTTTACTTCAATCTATCTAAATGATACGGTTTCTGCTAAACTAGGATTTAACGTTTTGCGGGGGTGAAGAAATTTGGATAAAGTTAGCTTGCAGGATGCATTACAACGAAGAATACTCCTTCTTGATGGGGCCATGGGCACCATGATTCAACAGGAAGACCTTTCCCCCGGTGATTTTGGTGGGGAAGAGCTGGAGGGCTGTAATGAAATGCTGGTCTTAACGAGACCGGATGTCATTCAAGGGATTCATGAAGCATACTTGAAGGCCGGAGCAGACCTAATTGAAACGAATACATTTGGAGCAACATCCGTCGTTTTGGCGGATTACGATATACCAGAACGTGCCCGTGAAATTAATCTAGTGGCGGCCAAACTGGCGCGTAACGCGGTGGATAAATACAGCACTGCGGACAAGCCTCGTTTTGTAGTAGGAGCTATGGGCCCAACCACGAAAACCTTGTCTGTCACAGGTGGGGTTACATTTGCTGAGCTGATTGACAGCTATCAAGAGCAGGCCTTGGCGCTTATTGAAGGCGGCGTCGATGTACTGCTATTGGAGACCTCACAGGATACACTTAACGTCAAAGCTGGAAGCATCGGAATTCGGCAGGCTTTTGAGCAGACAGGTATCGAGCTTCCGCTAATGATTTCAGGCACGATTGAGCCTATGGGAACGACGTTGGCTGGACAAAATATCGAATCCTTTTGCATCTCACTTGAACACTTACATCCAATTTCGATTGGATTGAATTGTGCTACAGGTCCAGAGTTTATGCGTGATCATATTCGCTCTCTGTCTGAAATGTCCTCTGCAGCTATTAGCTGTTATCCAAATGCGGGATTGCCCGATGAAAATGGCCAATACCATGAATCGCCTGATTCATTAGCACGTAAAATGGCTGCTTTCGCCGAAAAAGGCTGGTTGAATATTGCTGGGGGATGTTGTGGTACAACGCCTGAGCATATTCGAGTTATGAGTGAAAGTATGGCGCAGTTTGAGCCGCGTCCGCTGGTAGGTCATCATCCTCCTGCCGTATCGGGTATTGAGCCTGTATATATTGAACAGGACAATCGTCCGTATATGGTTGGTGAGCGAACGAATGTCCTGGGCTCCCGCAAATTCAAGCGTTTGATCGTGGAAGGCAAGTATGAAGAGGCATCTGAAATTGCCCGTGCTCAGGTAAAAAGCGGAGCGCATGTCATTGATATTTGTGTGCAGGACCCGGATCGCGATGAAATGACGGATATGGAAGCATTTTTGAAACTGGTTGTAAACAAGGTAAAGGTACCTTTGGTGATTGATACCACGGATATTAAAGTCATTGATAAAGCACTTCAATATTCGCAAGGCAAGGCAATTATTAACTCCATTAATTTGGAGGATGGTGAAGAGAAATTCGAGAAAATGGCTCCTCTTATTCATAAGTACGGCGCCGCTGTTGTTGTTGGAACAATTGATGAACGCGGACAGGCTATTTCACGTGAGGATAAGCTTGAGGTAGCTAAACGTTCTTATGATCTGTTGGTGAACCGTTACGGTTTGGCAGCGGAGGATTTAATTTTTGATACGCTCGTATTTCCAGTAGGAACAGGTGATGAGCAATATATCGGTTCAGCTAAGGAAACCATTGAGGGCATTCGCATTATTAAAGAAGCGCTTCCCGGGGTGCATACCATCCTGGGCATCAGTAACGTATCTTTTGGTTTGCCGGAAGCGGGTCGTGAAGTGCTCAATTCCGTCTATTTATATGAATGCACTAAAGCTGGTCTGGACTATGCGATTGTAAACACTGAGAAGCTTGAACGTTATGCATCCATTCCAGAGCATGAGCGGAAACTTGCGGAAGACTTGATCTATAAAACAAATGACGATACTTTATCCGCTTTTGTAGCAGCATTCCGTAATAAGAAAGTGGAGAAAAAAGAAAAGATATCAAACCTTTCGCTCGAAGAACGACTGGCTTCCTATGTAGTCGAGGGAAGTAAGGAGGGACTCATTCCAGATCTGGAGCAAGCGCTCGTGAAATATTCTTCGCTGGAGATTATTAACGGCCCGCTGATGAAGGGGATGGAGGAAGTAGGACGACTGTTTAACAATAACGAACTGATTGTTGCGGAGGTGCTGCAAAGCGCTGAAGTAATGAAGGCGTCCGTAGCCTATTTAGAGCCGTTCATGGAGAAGAATGAATCCTCAGTAAAAGGTAAGATTTTGTTGGCTACAGTCAAAGGTGATGTGCATGACATTGGTAAGAATCTGGTGGAGATTATTCTATCCAACAATGGTTACCATATCGTGAATCTGGGTATAAAAGTACCACCAGAACGCATTATTGAGGCTTACCGTGAAGAAAAGGCCGATATGATTGGCTTATCCGGACTGCTTGTTAAATCGGCACAACAAATGGTGCTGACCGCACAGGATTTGAAAAATGCGAATATTGATATTCCAATAATGGTTGGTGGTGCTGCTTTAACACGTAAGTTCACTAAAAATCGTATCCGTCCTGAGTATGATGGTCTGGTTGCCTATGCAAAGGATGCTATGGATGGGCTGGATATTGCCAACAAGCTTATGAATCCTGAGTCCCGCAAAAAAATGGCTGAGGACATGGAGGCTGAGCGGGAGGCTGAAGCGGCAATAGTCGTGGAAGCCAAGCCGCTCCCTAAGCTCACTCGAGCTGTGCGCTCTAACATTGCTCAGGATCTGCCCGTCTATATTCCACCAGATACGGATCGTCATGTACTGCGTAATTATCCACTGAATTATATTTTGCCTTACGTGAATATGCAGATGCTAATGGGGCATCATCTTGGTTTAAAAGGAAATGTTGAGCAGCTACTGGCTTCGGAAGATCCGAAAGCGATTCAGTTGAAGGAAACCGTGGACAGCATTATGTTTGAAGCTGTGACGGACGGAATCATCCAGGCACATGCTATGTATCGTTTCTTTCCAGCGCAGTCCCAAGGAAATCAAATTCTGATCTATGATCCGTCGGATGTGAGCAAGGTACTGCACACATTTACATTCCCGCGCCAGCAGGTAGAGCCTTATCTATGTCTGGCTGATTTCTTGAAATCAGTGGAATCCGGGGTTATGGACTATGTAGGTTTCATGGTCGTTACAGCTGGTCATGGGATTCAGCAGATATCTACCCAGTGGAAAGATAAAGGGGATTATCTGCGCTCGCATGCACTTCAAGCGGTAGCACTCGAAGTAGCAGAAGGGTTAGCGGAACGGCTTCACCATATTATCAGGGATAGCTGGGGGTTCCCAGACCCTGCCGATATGACAATGAAACAGCGACACGGTGCCAGATATCAAGGCATACGGGTATCCTTTGGTTATCCGGCATGTCCAGATCTGGAGGATCAGGGGCCGTTGTTCCAGTTGTTAAAACCTGAGGATATTGGCGTTGAGCTGACGGAAGGGTTTATGATGGAACCGGAGGCTTCTGTATCAGCCATGGTGTTCAGCCACCCTCAGGCGCAGTATTTTAACGTCGAAAAGGTTTAACACCTTTATCAGATGGGATAGCAAATACCCTCCGAGCTTCGGAGGTTTTTTGCTGGTCAGCAGGAAGAAGGTTAATGTTATGGAATTTTATTTTCTCGGTACAAATGCAGGGGTGCCTACGATTCAACGAAATGTAACGTCCATCGCTCTTCGTTTGCTGGAAGAACGAAGAAGCATGTGGCTGTTCGACTGCGGCGAAGGCACTCAACAAGAGGTATTGCGTTCGCCGCTCAAACTAAGCAGACTTGAAAAAATATTTATCACCCATTTGCATGGGGATCATCTTTTTGGTCTGCCGGGACTGCTGTCGAGCAGGGCGTATCAGGGGGGAACGACACCACTGACGGTATATGGGCCGCCTGGAATCCAGCAATATATCGAGCTATCTTTAGGGATCAGCCAATCGCGTATTAATTACCAACTACATATTGTGGAGCATACGGGCGGGGTTCTGTTTGATGACGGTCAATTCCGGGTGGAGTCAGCTTTGCTGGATCATCGGATCGACAGCTATGGCTACCGAATTGTAGAGATGGATAAGCCCGGTAAGCTTAACCAAGAGCTGTTGGAGCGATATGGTATTAAGCCCGGCCCGGTGTACGGTAAGTTAAAGCGTGGGGAAAGCGTGGAGGTAGAAGGTGGAGTTATTTTGCATCCTCAGGATGTACTGGGTTCGCCGAAAAAAGGGCGTATCATCACGATTTTAGGGGATACGAGACCTTGTCCGAATACGGTAGTGCTGGCTCAAGATGCAACTGTCGTCGTTCATGAAGCCACTTTTCTGCATGAACTGGCAGATACAGCATACGAGTATCATCATAGTACGGCGCTTCAAGCAGCGGAAGCTGCAAAAGCCGCAGGTGCGGGTCAGCTAATCATGACGCATTTTAGTTCTAGGTATAAAGATCAGGAGCAGCTTCAGCCATTGCTGGAGGAAGCGCGAAGCATATTTCCCAATTCATTGCTTGCGGAGCAGCATGTGTTGTTACCGGTACCCGATATCGGTTAATAAACGATTGGAGAAGATATGTTCATGGGTGCCGGGGCTTGCCCCGGTGCCTTTGTTTTTCACCCAAATTATTTTCCGGGAAAGCGCAGGATGCGACAAGAGATGAGAACCCGTACACGGTGGTGGGGGATGAATTTGTTCTACCACATATAGAGGCGTGTCATATTCGAGTTTCTATATATCGAATTTAAAGGATTTTATTTCTTGAGCATGTCCAGGAAATACAGTAGATTTCCTTTGAGGAAATAGCTCCTTCGATGGATTTCGACGAAGAAGTGAACTTATGTCATGTGAAAGCGACGGCTTTTAGCGAGGAATGGCGCCATTTTGGACGGTTTACCAGCAATTCATGGACTTGATAAGCATTTTTGACTTAAGATAGATGAGATGAATGGAGACGGCCGATTATTTTATGACCTGAATAATTAAGGTGGTTAAATAAGAAGGAGAACATCGTTCATGAGATGAATTATAATTTTCAATGCTATGATGTGAATGGATTTGAAGTGGGGGAGGGGATTGCGATAAAATCGTTACTAATTGATCTGGATGGAACACTTTATCATGGAAATCGGATGATCAAGGGTGCGGATCTGTTCATATCCCGATTGCGTACAGACCAGATACCTTATGCTTATGTTACAAACAATGCTTCACGTACACCCGAATCGGTGGCTGAGCATTTGGTTGGTATGGGAATTGAAGCGGCCAGCCATGAAGTATATACTTCGGCGTTAGCAGCTGCACAATATGTTGCACAGCAAAGTCCTGGAGCTCGTGTCTATTGTATTGGTGAAACAGGATTACGCGATGCACTCACAGGAGCCGGTTTGCAGCTTGTTGAGAACCATCCTGATTATGTGGTGCAGGGGATAGATCGTCAATTTACATATGATGCGCTGGCCGCTGCCATGCGTTGGATTCGGGAAGGAGCAACTTTTGTTTTGACAAACCCGGATCTCCAATTGCCTTCACATGATGGGCTAACGCCAGGTGCAGGTACGATTGGAGCTGCAATTGAAGCGGCTTCACAGGTAAAGCCTATTGTCATCGGCAAGCCTTCAAGCGTATTGATGAACTATGCGCTGAACCGCTTAAACATTAAGGCGGATGAAGCTCTGGTTGTGGGCGATAATATGCTTACAGATATTGCGGCAGGTGCAGCAGCAGGTTGTAAAACAGCTCTGATCCTGTCGGGCGTGACGACCCGCGCTAATATGGATGAACATGTGCGTACCGTTGGAGTGAAGCCTGACCTGATGTTTGAAAATCTCGCTGAACTGCAGGACTGGATGAAAGAAGAGCTGAAATAATAGAAAGTATATGTCTTACAAAACTTGCGAGAATTAAAAGCTATGTAGCTACGAAAGGAAAGATGTTGATATGCCGGAACTTCCTGAAATGGAAAACTACAGAATCTTATTATCAAAACAAATTTTGGACATTCCGATTACTGGAGTGAAGGTTAGCCGTGAAAAGTCCATTAATACTGAAGTGGAAACGTTTGAGAAGCAATTGCTGGGAACGACCGTTGTGTATTTAGAGCGTCGAGGCAAGCATTTGATTTTTCATTTAAACACGGGCGGGCGGCTTGTACTTCATCTGATGTTGGGAGGGCTGTTATTTCTGGGAACGGAGGAGCAGCGTCCAGATCGTACAGTTCAGATCGAATTAGATTTTAGTGGAGTAAAGCTTTATTTTATCGGACTGCGCTTAGGTTATCTACACTTGCTAACGGCTAAAGAAACAGAAGAAGCTTTGTCAGACCTGGGACCTGATCCGTTAGACCGCCGCATGACGTTGGAAAAGTTTACAGCACGGCTGAAGGGACGCCGGGGGATTTTGAAAACAACGCTGGTGAATCAGCAGATTTTTTCGGGTATTGGCAATTGTTATTCGGACGAAATTGCTTATATCGCCGGATTTACACCGGGTTCCAAAGTACAAAACATTGTGCAGTCGCCAGAAAAAGTGGAAAAGCTATATCATGCCACTCAATCCGTACTACGTGAAGCTACTGCGGAAGGCGGGTACATGGAAATGCCTCTAATGGAAGGGGACACGCTAACAGGTGGATTTGATCATCAGTGTCGAGTATATGACCGCGAAGGAGAAGAATCTCCAAGTGGCGGAAAAATTGTAAGGGTTGAACTGGCGGGGAAAAAAGCATTTTATTGCCCGGTACAGCAGCATGATGCCTAAATTGCTCATCGGCTCCCATGTGAGTACGCGTGGTGGCTTTTCCAAAGCCGCTATGCGTGCGCGAGAGCAGGGGGGACGTTCATTTCAATATTTCCCGAAAAATCCTCGTAGTCTTAGGCTGAAGGAATGGAGTGCTACTGCTGCTGCTGCTTGTAACGCTTACTGTTTAGAGCACCAGCTTCAATCCATTGCTCATTCACCATATCCTGTTAATCCGGCTCATGGGTCCGGGCGTGGTCAGGAACTTTATGAGCTGACGATTGCTTCATTACGCAATGATCTGGATATTGCTGAAGCCTGTGGGTCAAAAGGGATCGTCGTTCATTTTGGGCATATGCATTCGTCAGACCCGCTAGAGGGCTATCGTAACATTATTAACTGTTTTAATGATGTACTGGAAGGCTGGCAAGGAAAAGCTAAAATATTGATTGAAAATCAGGCGGGGGATCACGGGCCCATGGGAACCACGCTTGAGGAAATGGTGCAAATCCGTCAGTTGTGCCGTAATCCTGACAGTATCGGCTTTTGCTTGGACACTTGTCATGCGTATGCAGCGGGATTATGGAACGGTGGAATGGACGAGGCTTTGATCGAAAAAGGGGATCGTCTCGGCTATTGGTCAGCTCTGTGCGGAGTTCATTTGAACGATTCCAAATACCCGTTTGGCTCTAAAAAAGACAGACACGCCCGTGTGGGGCAAGGCTACATTGGTACTGAGGGCATGCGTTGGATGACAGATCAGAAGGCTGTAAGAGGTATTCCTATCGTTTTGGAGAGTGAGACGGGACCTGATGGGACACATCAGGAGGATATTCAAATGATTCTAAGCTGGGAGTAAATCGGTCTGTTTGATAATAACTATCTTTGAGGCTTGTGAGCTTGCATTTATGGGAAAAAGGAGGAGAAGTTGATGTATTTGTTTATGGACGATTATCGGCCTTGTCCTCCGGGCTTTAAGCTGGCAAGAGATGCGGATGAGTGTCTGCTGCTACTTCATGAATACCCTATTTCAATACTATCGCTAGATTATGATTTGGGTCCAGGTCAGCCTACGGGAAAGGATGTGGCTGCTGCTATCGCAGGGAAACGGTTATATCCACGTGAAATTTACTTGCATTCCTCCAGTCCAGAGGGGCGGCGAGCCATGTACGAGCTACTCTATGCGAATAAGCCAGAGGGAGTCACTGTGCATAATGGGCCCATACCCGAGGAGCGTATGCGAGAGATCAGAAAAGGGTCTGAACGATGAAAGAGATCGGACAAAAAGAGGCGCGCCGTGCCATATGGGAGGGATGCAAGCTGGCTTTGTTTGTGTACACTCCCATGTGCGGAACATGCGCGGCTGCCCGTAAAATGCTGGAGGTAGCAGAGTATTTGCTCCCTGAAGAAGCAGTGGTGCAGAGCAACATTAACTATATTCCTGAACTGGTACAGGAGTACCGGATATCCAGTGTTCCCGCGCTTCTTATATATAATGGTGAAAACAAAAATCCTGAAATCATCTACAAAATGGAATCTGTAGGACACTTGCTGAGCAAAATAAGGAGCGTGATGGAATGATATCCATGAAGAGCATTACGTTGCAGCGGGAAGAAAGACGGATTTTGGACGATGTAAGCCTGGACATACGAGAAGGTGAACATTGGGCTATTCTGGGTCGCAATGGTTCCGGTAAAACAACATTGCTGGAAATGATGACAGGGTATATGTTTCCAAGTCGTGGTACGGTTGAAGTGCTTGGGCAAATGTATGGTCAATGTGATGTGCGGGAAGTTCGCAAACAAATCGGATATATCAGCCAGACTTTGTTGGAAAAGCTGGCGCTAAAAGATCCCGTTTGGGAAGTGGTCGCTACAGGTGCGTATGCTTTTTTGCGCTTTTATCAGGAAATTCCGACTGAGGCAAAAGAAAAGGCCATATCTTTGCTGGAGGGGATGAATTTAGGCGACTTGATTCATCACCCGCTGGGGACGTTATCTCAAGGAGAACGTAAAAAGGTGATGCTGGCCCGCTCACTGATGGCAGAACCTCGTCTGCTAATTATGGACGAGCCTTGTGCTGGGTTGGATCTATTTGAGCGGGAAAAAATGCTGGTCGAGATTGATCGGCTCCGCAAGCGGGACTTATCAGTGGTCTATGTGACTCATCACATTGAGGAGATTGTCCCCCTCTTTACGCATGTTGCATTGATTCGTGATGGTAAGGTCGCAGCAGCTGGACCGAAAAAAGAAGTTTTAACGAAAGAATTGATTATGCACACATATGAAGTTCCGGTTGAGCTGGATTGGGATGGAGAACGCCCCTGGATTCGGGTGTGCACTGGAGGGTAATTTTATTTTGGAGGAACTATATATGAGTACAGATGAACAAAGTGAATCTACTTTGTCATCATCAAGATTTGTTTGTACGGCCAATCACGGTTTTGCACCCTATGCTCAAGAGGAGCTTAGAAGAATATTTGGCTCTGTTAAAAGCACGATGCTTTTACCTGGTGAAATTTTTCTGGCTACATTACCTGCGGAAGAAATTGAGGCAGTGAGGACAATTACAGGTCAGCCTCCGATGTTTTTACGTCACTTATTTCCTGTTCATTTTCAGGAAGAAGGAACGGACCTGGTTCAGGTACAGGAGCGTCTGGTTGCATTCATCCGTAACCGTAAGGAACTGATTGATCAACGTGTTTCTTTACAAGTGCGCAAAGGATCTAATAGCAGTTGGACTGAAAGCGCAGGTGCGCTCAAGCAGGCTTTGAGTGAACAATTAAGTGATCTACCTATGGAGCAGACAGTACAAGGCGCCGATGTTATTGTGTCCGTTTTTGCAGATACAGATACGTGGTATGCAGGTGTATCGCGTTCTGAGGACAATCTATCGGATTGGAGCGGAGGAGCGGTTCGTTTTCAAAAAGAAGATGGACAAATTTCTCGCGCCAAATTCAAGCTATTGGAAGCAGAAGCGACGTTCGGCATAGATTTTAGCGCTTTCCATCAGGGACTGGATATTGGGGCAGCACCGGGTGGATGGACTTCCTTCTTACTGGAGCGGGGACTGAAAGTTACAGCGGTTGATCCGGCAAAGATGGAGCCATCACTGATGAAGTACGCCAATCTGACTTTTTTGCGTAAAAATGCAAGTGAAGTCAAATTTAAAGAGAATTCGTTCGATCTGCTGGTTTGTGATATGAGCTGGAGTCCTAAGCAAATGGCAAGGCTCGTTACTGATTTACTATATAGTTTGCGAAGTGGTGGTACTGCTATCGTCACGGTCAAGCTAATGCATAAAAAGCCCTTGGCGCTCATTCATGATGTAATTGCTTCATTTGAAGAGTCCGGCATGCAGATTCAGCGAGCTAAGCAGCTATTCCATAACCGAGATGAGATCACCCTGTACATGATCAAGTATGGAAAATAATACTTTACAATGGATACAGGTGTGCTATATAATAAATCCAAATTGTTCCTTAAAAAATAATAATCACGTTTAAATCAAGGGAAAGCATCCCGCGAAAACGATTTTCATGGCGACATGGAAATTTGATTTTGCGGTAGCTTTCCCTTTTTGCGTTGTCTGCTTAAGAAAGGAGGTAGGAGAAAATGAAGCAACCAACACAGTTGGAATTCGGATCAATTGTCGGTGAGCGTTACCGCATTGTTCGCACATTGGGTTCGGGAGGAATGAGCCGCGTGTTCATGGCAGAGGATTTAAAACTGCCAGGCAAGCAATGGGCGGTGAAGGAATCGGTTGCCGGGCCACAAGTGATGAAGCTTGTACGCACGGAGGCAGAGATGCTGATTTCGCTAAGTCATCCACGTTTACCGAGAATTGTTGATTTTTTTGAGCATCCCCCATCTGGTGCGGTATACCTGGTCATGGATTACATCGAAGGAATTACGCTGGAAGCATACATGAAGGGCTACCAAGGCTATATTCCACAGGAGCAAATCGTCCCATTTGTTTTGCAGGTACTGGATGTGTTGGATTATTTGCATACCCGTCAACCGCCAGTCATTTACCGGGATCTGAAACCAACGAATATTATGCTGACACCGGAAATGGAATTTATACTGATTGATTTTGGAATAGCGAGGAGCTATAAGGCTGAACTGGATCAAGATACGGTAAAGCTGGGCACAGTGGGCTTCGCTGCTCCGGAGCAATATGGAGCTGGTCAGACGGATGCTCGTTCAGACTTATACAGTTTGGGAGCGCTGCTATTGTATCTCTGTACAGGAGGCAAATATAGCGAGTGGACTGCGGGAGTAGAAGGGTATATACGCGGAGAATTGCCCCGCCATTTGATCCCAGTGATTCGAAAACTGTTGCGTCAGCATCCTGAGGAACGATTTCAATCTGCCGGGGAGGTCATTGGAGAACTGCGGCACAGTGCTGATTTTCAGCCTGCTCAACAAGGAATATCCGTTAACGATGCCTCTATGGATTATGCAGGTACAAGGGTAGTGGCTGTACTGGGTGTATCTGCCGGCTCCGGTGCTACGCATACAGCAATTGCGGTGAGCCACTATCTGGCTCGAAGGTCCCGCTCCGTAGCTTTGGTTGAGCTGCACAGCTCAGCCAAAGCATTTGCCCGACTTCAAGAAGTCGTAGAAGGCACATCCGTTGGACAATCGAGTTCAAGTCGGCGTTTTGAAGTTGATGGAGTACATTACTGGCGACAAACATCCCGTGCGGATGTCATTTCTTTGTTGGGTGGTTCCTATAGATTTATCGTACTGGATCTGGGGAGTGGGCAGGACAATGAACGACTGGAAGAATTCTTGAGAGCTGATTATCCGCTTGTCGTTGGTTCAGGGGCCGAATGGAGAGTTCAGGATATAGCAGGGCTAGCCCGATCTCTTCAGCGCCACCCACAGCACAAATGGAATTACTGCTTGCCATTGGCAACCTCGGAGGCGGTCCGCAGGCTTCGTAAGGAGCTGGATCACGATAAAGTATTTGCTCTACCGTTTCACTCAGATCCCTTCGAACGGGATGATGAGATGGATCAGATACTGGACGAGCTGTTTCGCGGAGTCATTCCAGATACCCGGAGAAGACGCTTTGCATTCCTTAAGCGACGGCGCTAAATAGAAGGTATATATCAAAAAGAGGCAGGGGAGAAGTTGTGTGTCCAAGCTAAGAAAAAGCAGTAAACAAAAACTATACGCCGGATGCATTGGCGCTGGGATTGTTGGCATTATCTTTGTCGGCTACCTTATGGTTAATATCCATCAAATGAATGAGGTCAGGAAACAGGCTGAGGTAGAGGCAGAACTGAAATGGAAAGTGTATGAACAGGAGCAACGAACCGCGAAAAAAGGCTGGGTGGTTGTCCGTGACATTTCTCCAGGTGAACAGATTGCATCTCATGATTTGAAGGGAATTAAAGTTCCCGGTTCTCAGGCTCCATCAAATTTGCTGGCAGATAAAAGTGAAGTTTCCGGAACCACAGCCAAGATTGAGCTTAAAAAAGGATCTGTGCTTACATCGGCTATGATTACTGCTGATGAACCCACACCTAAAGATTTACGCAACCGTGAGCTAAAGGTGGTGGTACTACCCAACAGCCTCAAGTCGGGGGACGAAGTGGATATCCGCATTCAATTTCCAACAGGTCAGGATTACATTCTATTATCCAAAAAGAAGATTTCCCGACTGGAAGGTCCGATTGTCTGGGTCACTTTGAATGAGCAGGAAATATTATCGCTTTCGAGCGCGATTGTTGATGCCTATCTGCATAAAGCATCCATTTATGCTCTGACATATGTCGATCCCCAATTTCAGCCCAAGGCAATCCCGACCTATCCGCCTAATGCGCAGGTATTAGCGTTAATGAATAGTGACCCGAATTTGATACACATTGCTGAACAAAAGCTGTCCAAGCAGCTGCGGGATTCCCTTGAAAATGCAATTAATTCATCAAACAGTGTGATTTCAACACCCGTGGAAAGGAGTCTGAGTGAGGAAATTGCAGCTCAGCATGCGGGTGCTACTATAGAAAACCCAGCAAGCGGAATTGATGATACAAGAAATGAAAATGAGAACGAGCAGGATCATCAAGAACAAACAAAGATTCTGACGCAGGGCGGAAGCTCTGATCCGTATGCCAAATAAATGAGAGAAAAGGAACGGAAGTATGAAAACATGGATATTTGCCGGGCTTTGTGACAAAAGCGATACCTTGTTATACATCAGCAGCATATTAGCAGCTTCCGGCCAACAGGTACTGCTTGTGGATGCTACGCTGCGGGGACGGTATCGGTATAGCATAGGGATGCTTGACAAGCCACTTCCCATTACGCAGTTTAGTGGTTTTGATGTAGCAATTGGATTTACAGCATGGGAAGACCTGCATATAGGTATGACGGCTGATCAAGCTTATGACATTGTTATTTTGGATGTAGAGTTACTTGATTTTTGCCCAATTTCTGTTTGGAAAAGGGCAGAACTGCGAGTTTGGGTCAGTGATTATAGCCGCATGCTAATGCATAACGGACAGAATTGGCTTGAGCATTTATTCAGTCAACCTGAATTTCCTAAAGATCTTGTATTTCACAAGCTTTTTTTACAGGCTGTGGATTGTGGTGTGGAGGAGCCGTACCTGTGGGAATACATGAACCATTTCCCAGCTTCTTGGCAGCAAGAGCCATATGTACTGCCATGGGATGAGGGGCTGCTTGCTCTGAAACTGGAAAATGAGCATAAAAAACAGCTACTACTAAAACCGCTATCCAGAATGTATAAGAAACAATTATGCCGTTGTATTGGGGAATGGATGAGTTGGGAATTAAAAGTGAGTCGTCGTGCGTTAAAGCGTGCGGAAAGGAGTAGAGCATGAGTACCATTTTGTTTTGGAGCCCCATTAAGGGGGCTAGTGGAAGTAGCTCTTTGGCGGCAGCAATAGCAGTTACCATAGGCAATCTATACAGAGGGAGACTATTATTGACTCATTTGGGTCGTAAATATACCGGTATTGAATCAGGATTACCTATACAAGAGTATGGTATGGACGATCCAACCCTACAGCTTCAGGAAGGGGGCTGGGATGCTGCCGCACGTTTAGTTCTGCGAGGGACACTGTCTAAAGAAAATATTCGTAATTATACGACGCCTGTACTCGAACATACTTTGGATGTACTTGAGGGAACATCCAGCTTTGGAGCTGCACCGCCGTTACTATCTCCAGGGCTTGTACGGGCAGTAATGGATACAGCGAATCAATATTATGATTTAACGCTGATTGATGCAGGAAGTGGAGCAGGGTGGGGGGCTGTACAGCATGAAGCATGTGCACGAGCCAAACTGGCCGTTCTTTCACTCACTCAGAATATGCGAGAGTTAGACGCTTATTTTGAATCTGTGTCTCCGTTATCTACCTATTCATCGTTACCCTTATTGATAGTACTTGGGAAATATGATGTGCATTCTCAAGTGAATGAAACGAATATTCGCAGGAGATATGGCTACAAAGGTGCTTTGTATACAGTCCCTTATAGCACCGGATTTATGGACGCATGGAACCGCAGGGATGTGATCGGCCATGTGCAGCGTGAGGTGCGAAGTGGAAAAGAGCAGCACCGCAAGCTTTTTATGCCCGTGGGATGGGCACAGAGTATACGGCATATCAGCAAAGCTATTCTGGAGGCGGCAGAGTCCGATCTTCGGCTCAAGGCTTTGGAGAGGGGCGCTTAAATGCTGTCCGCTCAAATGATCAACGGATTGATTCTTACCTGTATAGTACTGATGTGCATCGTACTGATTATTGTTAAATACCGAGGGAATCTTCACTCGCGACATTCAACCCTTCGGGTAGAAAAAAAGAACGAAGATGCTACATTCGAAACATTAATAGAGTATATCAAAAATGCACTTCATGAACTAAGTCATAGCCAGATGGCGGATGCCGGATTGCATGAAGAGGAATATAGACGGCGTATCCATCAAAGGGCGGAACTACGCAGGGCGTTAAAGGACTGTGCCAATGGCAGCATTGGTGATAAACGTTTTGTTAAAAATCTGATGACTGAGCTTCTGATTAACGGTTACGGCTTAAACGAGAAAATCGTCGATACTGTTATGCCATTCTCCAGACCTGAGTTGTTTAGCATACAGGATCAATTCGAAATTATATTTTACCAATACCAGCAGAAGTTTGGCGCTGATGCACTATCACGTTTACTGGATACTTATGACTTGGCCGAAATGAGGTATTCACAGCAAGGTGAAGAAGATGGAAGTTATCTCGTTACCGCAGAGGATATTAGTTATATCTATGACTGTGAGTACCGCCCTCTTTCCTTTTTGGAGAAAGTGGATATTATTGTCCAGCGGATTTATCAGCATTACAAAGGCTTTTCCGTCATTGATGATATTCGTGACCAGCGGATCGACGGTGTAAGTGGGGGCGTCAGTGGTATGCCGGAAGGTGGGATTCCTGCATCATCAGACTGGCCTTCGGATGGGTATGTATTTGAACAAACATCTGCGCCTATTGCCAATGGTTATGAGAGCGTATGGATCTTTTATAAAGGTAAAACGATCCATCTTTCGTTCCTTTCCTTCGGATCTGAGCGTGAACTTAAAAGGGTGTGCCAAAATATTTATAAATACAATTACCCGGGACAGCTTTCCGAAGCGAATGGTTATAAGGTCAACGAAATGAAGGATGGGTCACGGGTAGTGGTGGTGCGCCCTCCTTTCTCAGAATCGTGGGCTTTCTTTGTCCGTAAATTCGATATTCAAAGCGCATCGCTGGAACAGTTAATTAAGGGACAGAATGCTGATTTTCCAATCCAGCTACTTTCTTATTTAATGAAAGGCAGCCGGATTACTGCTATTACAGGCGCGCAGGGTTCAGGTAAGACGACGTTGTTAATGGCGATGGTCAAGCATATTTATGCTTCGTATACGCTTCGTGTTCAAGAAATGGCCTTTGAACTGCATCTACGCAGCATCTACAGTCGCCGTAACATTCTTACCTTTCGAGAAACGGACCATATTTCAGGACAACAAGGGCTTGACTTGCAGAAAAAAACAGATGGAACCGTCAATATCCTAGGCGAAGTAGCAAGTGATGAAGTAGCTGCTTGGATGATTCAAATGTCGCAGGTTGCCAGTCTGTTCACCATTTTTACTCATCATGCCAAAACATTTCGTGATCTCGTGTTTTCACTTCGTAATTCATTGCTCAAAACAGGAGTATTTCAGCATGAAGGCATCGCTGAGGAACAGGTAGTTCATGTCATTAACTTTGATGTGCATCTCAAACGTGATGCGGAAGGGCGACGCTACATCGAACGGATCACAGAATGCGTGCCGCGTGACCCGGATCATACGGATGCAGGTTCCAATGCTTCATCGAGCTATAGTTATCGCCACATTATGGAATATCGGAACGGAAGCTATATACCGATGGAGCCCCTAACTGCCAAAAGTGCAAAAGAAATGTGTGAGCAGATGAATGTAAAGGATGCCAGAGATTTCCGCAGTTTTTTGACCCGCTATTGGGAGGAAGACTATGAGTCTTAAAGAAATTTTATTATGGATTTTACTAATATCAGGTGGGGGCTTTGCGCTTCTATATATAGTTTTGTGGGGGTTGCGTAAGCGCAGTAGTCATGCAGTTCGCAGAGGACGAATTCATTCTGTTCAGGAAGGGCGCAAAGGAAAAGCGGTACTTCAACGTGAGCTGCAAGCTTTACTGCATAAGTTGTACACGCTGTGTATGAAGGTCCCTTTCTTATCTGGATACATCACAAGTGTACGTAAGCGACTAGCTGGTCAGCATGCCTACGATGAGTACAAGCTTCGCCTACAGACCATGAAGATGACACTGTTCATCTGGGGGGCTTTTGCTTGCAGTGGCGTTGTGCTGGTCATGATGAAGCCAGGAATAGAGTTTGCTATATTGGCCGTTTTATGCGGAGTGGTAATAAACAGTCTTATTTTGGATATGGCCATTAGCCGGATGGAAAAAAGGCTACTTGCACAGATGATCGAATTATTCGCCAATGTACGTCATTATTACCATCAGCACGGTATGGTGGAGGAAGCCATATCCGAAGCGGCCGATTTAGCGGAGGCAGAGGCTGGGAGACACGCACGACTCATCCATGAGGCGCTAACAGATGTTGATCCGCACGAAGCATTGGAAAGATACTATGAGTCGGCTCCTAATCGATTTTTAAAAGCTTTTGCCGGTATCTCATATATGGTAATGGAGTTTGGTGACCGGGTTGAGGAGGGTGGCTCCATTTATTTGAAGGGGCTCGGCAGTCTCGCACGCGAAATCCAGCTGGAGTTGCTGCGAAGAAATAAACTGGACTATCTGTTAAAAAGTCTAAACGTGATCGCACTGGCACCTGTTTTCTTTACGACCCCAATCGAGACATGGGCGAGATCCAGCTTTCCATCCATGGATGAGTTTTATCAGGGAAAATTGGGTTATATCACGAAATTGTCCGTTTATATTGTGATAATCGTATCTTATTTCCTGTTACAAAAACTGCAACAGACCGATGAGACAGGATATCGTGCGGGTAGAGGCCGGAGGGTTTGGGAGCAGAAGCTATACCGTTTTCCCGTCATTCGTAATGTGGTGGATTCTTTAATTCCGCGTCAGCATATGTCTTCTTATTTCCAAATAACCCGTCTATTAAAGGAAAGTGGTGCGGAGGTTAAGCTGGAGTGGCTCTACATACGCAGAATGGCTCTTTTTATCGTGGGAGTGGTGCTCAGTATCAGTACGATATTTTTTTTACATGAAGCTGAGAAAACGCATATCCTTCACGCCCCAGTACAATCAGGTCAAATGTTTGGACGTTTAAGTCCGGTGGAGCAAAAAGAAGCTTTGAAGCAGAGTGAGATTGATCGCAAAATCATGCATTCGCTGAACATGAGGGCGAACAGCACATACGAACAAACGTACGTTGTTTTAGAGCGTAATGCTAATGGAACTGCTACTCCTGAACAGCTATCCACAAATACTCGGCGTATCCTCCAAAAGCTGAAAGATTGGAATGATGAATACATCAAGTGGTGGGAAGTACTGATTAGTTTGATTGTTGGGTATGTAGCCTATCAAATGCCTATGCTTTTATTATATTTGCAACGAAAAATGCGTCGGTTGGATATGAGGCATGAGGTGTATCAATTTAAAACAGTTATTTCCATTTTACGGGTTATGGAACGAATGTCTGTCGAGGAAATATTGGAGTGGCTGAACAGATTTTCAGTTATATTCAAAAGACCTCTGCAAAAATGTTTGCTTCATTATGAACACGGGCCAGAGGCAGCTCTCGACTTGCTAAAAGAAGAGGCACCTTTGCCGGAATTTCAACGTCTAGTGGACAAGCTCCATTTGGCTTTGGGTAAAATTACGATTCGAGAGGCCTTCGATGATCTGGAATCCCATATGTCCTACTATTTCGAACAAAGAAAACAGGAGTATGAAAAAATAATAGACAGCAAGGCTATCTGGGGAAGGATGATTGGTTTTGCCCCGATGTATGGTCTTATCTTTTTATATTTGGTGATTCCGTTGATCGGCATGAGCTTTGTTCAAATGGATAACTATTATGAGCAAATACAAAAAATTCAGTAAGAAAGTTCTATTATGACTAATACAAAATAACAAGCTGAGGAGAGAAAAATAATGAATAACGCATCAACAGCTTTAAAGGTAGCTGCTGGGATATTTTTGACCATCGCTCTAATTACAATTGTAGTTATACTGTTTATTTCAGCCCAGGAGGCGACTAAAACGGCACAAAACAATTTTGCTGATATCCAGACCGAATTGTCTCAAGCCTCTTTTACGGTATATGACGGCACAACGATTAGCGGTTCCCAGGTGACCAATGCGCTGCGGAAGTTTCAGGGGAAGGACCAATTCGGCATTCAGATTAAAACCGGTAAAAATATGGCAGGTCAGTGGTATGGTAATGCTCTGAACATTAGCCCAGACAGTGAACAGTATGGCGCCGTGAATGGCGGCAGTGATAAGACTGGGAAAATCACGAATACGCTTAATGAGAAAGAGAATGAATACGTAAATCCAAGTGGAAAATTCAAGGCTGAAATCGTCAAGGACAAATCGAACGTTGTCCGTGGGTTGTTGTTTACCCAGTCCTAAGCACTACAGTAAAGATAATAATCATAAGGGGGGTGAGAGTATGTCTGATCACGCTTCAAGCATGCTGCGGCTTGGTGTGTCAGTTATTCTGTTCATAACCGCATGTGTAACGGTAGCAGACTTGTCCAGCCAGCTGGATGGTGCACTGGAATTAAGATCACAGCAGGAGGAGCATTCTGAAGGGCGAATAGCCCGTACTGCTGGGGTGGGGTTGCCGGAACGGATAAAAGGAACTCAGGTAATGCAGGCAATTCGCATGAACTTACAGGAGGGGATTTCGATTCATGTCGACGGTTCAGAGTACGATGCGTATTCTGAACCGTTTGAGCCTGATGTATCGACCTTGGATGCTTCTTTTTTATATTCCATATACCCACAGCGTAATGGGAATGGGGACATAACATCTGTACGTTTTGAGAAATTGGGGGAGGAATGAAGTGGTTCAAACAATATCCAAGTTGTTGGGGGTGCTGATCGCTGTATTGCTTTTGTACATCGTACCCGCAGCTCAAGCTGCTGAACGGCAGGATGATATATCCGGGTTAAATACATATCATTCAACTGTACGTTTTGTTGATATGGTAAGAACCAAAGGTTACATTACACCGACGATGTATAACGATTTTATGCGTGATCTGGAATTGACAGGCAATACGTACGAAGTTGACTTGGAGCATATGCACAAAAAGTATGTACCGGACTATGCAGATGCCGCGAAGCCAGACAGTTTTCTGGGCAATTATGAAACTGTATATGATGGGTACTATAATCCGCAAATCTTACCTGTACTGTTTCCTGACAATCAGCAGCCAAAATCAGATCAGACACGTCGGTATACCTTGATGGCCGGGGATTATTTTACGGTCCGGTTACATAATACGAATCGGACTCCTGCGGACTTGTACAAATCATGGCTTATCGGTGGGGCAAATAGCGGCAAGCCGGCAGTTACAGCTTCTTACGGGGGCATGGTTCTGAATGAAGATTACTGATTTTGCAGTCATATTTATACTTTTGTTTTTGCCCTTTGGTGTAGTTAGTGACTTACGGGTGCAGAATCAGCGTGAAGTGCAGCAGCTAGAAATGAAATATACGTCGGCTCTCCGTACCGCAGTTCAGGATGCAGGGGTTGTGCTCTCACAGAATGAACGTCAGGAACGCGAGGCCGGTTACGGATCGGATAAGTTTTTTCGTGTAGATAAAGAAGCAGCGCTGAACACGTTCCTGCACACCCTTTTTCTTAATATAGGCATTGATGAGGATATAGCAGCACAACGTGCATTATTGGATTACATACCAGTCATTGTAATTCTGGATTATGACGGTTATTATGCGTTCACTTCAGAAGCCTATACAGACGAGCATGGACAAGCTGCTATTGGCCACAAATGGAGCGAAAAAAAGCCATATGCCTATGTTGATTCAGTAGGCAACAGTGTGGGGTTCACCTTGGATAATTATGTGCACGCATACGATGCGCGGAATCACAGGTGGGTGGAGGGCTTTCAAAAGGAACTTCAGGATCAGACCCCTATAGCTTTACTGAATAATTCAGAAACTTTTGAGCAAATACGTCGTTCCACCATTGTTCGCAACGTTCAAGAGGAGCTGGCGCGAATTATTAATGTCCATAACGAAAAAGCAGCACGTAACGGCATAACTTATTCGTTCACGCTACCGATCATTCCGCAAGAGGAGTGGTACAACACGGTAGATGATGTGGGTCTGATCGCGTTTATCCAAGGCATTCCGGTCGGAGACAGGTATTACAATAACTATGGATTTGGTGGTGGGAGAGTCGTCAGAAAGCAAGACATTATCGGTGGCATAGAACCAGATACTGGGATGAAATATTTTTATAGAGATTCATGTCCAGCTACCTTTAAAGCGAGTGAACGTTTTACGGATGAAAAATCTGCAGCAGCTGCGGGTTACTTTGAGTACAAATGCTATAATGGCTTAAAATAATCACCCTCATGGGTGGTTTTTCTTTTTTTAGGCAGATCCATACCAAAAACCTTAAAATTCGCTGTTTTCAATATTCCGATATGGTTGCAGAATGTGCTACAATATAGCTTTGAAAGAAACGAAATGCATATGAAATAAGAACAGTCGGCAGCGCCGATGACAATAAGGAGCCAAAAACAGCTTATGAGTTTATTGACTGTAGAAAATGTATCCCACAACTTTGGGGACCGCGCATTATTTAAAAATGTTTCCTTTCGATTGCTTGCGGGGGAACGTGTAGGTTTGGTAGGAGCTAACGGTGTTGGTAAATCGACACTGATGAACATTCTCACTGGAAAATTGCTTAAGGATGAGGGCAAAGTGGAATGGACTCCACGTGTACGTTACGGCTATCTGGATCAGCACACTAAGCTGACACCAGGCAAAACGGTACGTGATGTATTGAAAGACGCTTTTCTTCCTTTGTTGGAATTGGAAAAGGAAATGATGCAGATTACTGACAAAATGGGGGATGCTTCTCCTGAAGAGTTGGAAGTGCTGCTGGAACAGATGGGTGAAATTCAGGAGCAATTGGATATGGGGGATTTTTACCTCATTGATGTGAAGGTTGAAGAAATGGCGAATGGACTGGGACTCTCGGCCATAGGACTGGATCGGGATGTATCTGCACTTAGCGGCGGGCAACGGACAAAGGTGCTTCTTGCTAAGTTGCTGTTGGAAAAGCCGAATGTCCTGCTGCTGGATGAGCCTACCAACTATTTGGATGTAGAGCATATCGAATGGCTTACGCGCTATTTGAAGGATTATCCCTATGCTTTTATTCTTATTTCACATGATACTGAATTTATGAATCAGGTCGTTAATGTTATTTACCATCTTGAATTTGCCAAGATGACCCGTTATTCAGCTAACTATGAAAAGTTTCTTGAAATGGCGGATCTGAACAAAGCTCAGCATATTGATGCTTATGAGAAGCAACAGGACTTTATTAAGAAACAGGAAGATTTTATTCAGCGTAATAAAGCGCGTGCTTCTACCTCAGGCCGAGCAAAGAGCCGTGAAAAGCAGCTTGATCGGATCGAACGTATTGATAAGCCTGAAGAAGCCGCAAAACCAACCTTTCAATTCAAAGAGGCACGTGCAAGCGGAAAGACGGTATTTGAGGGTATTGATTTTGAGATTGGTTATACACATGCCCTTTTGCCTAAAATGTCCATGACGATTGAACGTGGCGAAAAGATTGCAATTGTCGGCTACAATGGTGTCGGTAAATCGACATTGCTCAAAACCATATTGGGAAAAATTCCGCCAATCAGTGGAAAAACCTATCAAGGTGATTTTTTGCAGCCCGCTTATTTTGAGCAGGAAGTAAAGGCGGAGAAAATTACACCGATTGACGATGTGTGGAATGAATTTCCGCATTTGAATCAGCATGAAGTACGAGCGCATTTGGCGCGTTGCGGTTTGAAAAATGAGCATATCACGCGTCCACTATCAGCGCTTAGTGGTGGAGAACAGGCTAAAGTCCGTCTTTGCAAACTGTTAATGCGTGAAAGCAACTGGGTATTGTTCGATGAGCCTACCAACCACTTGGATGTTAAAGCAAAGGATGAGCTGAAACGTGCCTTGAAGGAATACAAAGGGACCGTATTGCTTGTATCTCACGAACCGGACTTTTACGAGGATTGGGTAACCAAAACGTGGAATGTGGAAGAATGGTCAAGTAAAGTTAACTAAAATCAGTTAAATCCAGTTCTGCATATTTCACACGAAGTGGGGTTTGCAGAATTAGGAAAATATGCTAAGCTATTTTTAGCTTATACAATAAAATAGTCACACTAGGGGAGCCGCCCATGCGGCTGAGACGGAATAAATGGATTTCGGACCCTTTGCACCTGATCTGGGTTATGCCAGCGTAGGGAAGTGAGCGCCGTACAAACAAGGCAACACCATCTTATTTTTGTTTGTGCGTGGGACGATACACGTATACGGATATCATTGTCCGTTCGATTATTGGACGTTCGTTAAACCACTTCCTTGGGGAAGTGGTTTTTTTGCGTTTCGTTCATTTTAAGTTGTTCGAGCTTCCGTAGACGATTCACATACAATCCCCTTTCATTACTGCTGGTAGACGTGGCTGGCTAAGCTTAGATTCTTTAGTCCAATGTGAGGTGAAGACAAAATCGAATTACACGCAATTTCGATGGAAAAGGGCACTTTTGCACAAGCCGCCCAAGTGGCTGCTGTGATTTGTCCGTATGTTCATTATGTACACGCACGTTTAAAACAGAATGGTGCCTCTGCATTGCTTTCTTTGACTCGCAGCATGGTGGAGCAGGGAGTTCCTTTGCAACAAATTGTAGTAAATGATCGTGTGGATGTAGCTTTACTTACTTTGGTTGGAGCCGTCCAGCTACCAGCTAATGGATTACCTGTAGCGGATGTGAAAAGCCTACTTCCAAAGGGTACACGCTGTGGAGTATCTGTGCATTCCTTGGAGGAGGCGCAGACTGCCGAGCGGGCAGGAGCGGACTATATACTTTATGGTCACGTATATGAGACCCATTGTAAGCCCGGTATTGTACCGCGGGGTTTAGCTCAGCTTGAACATATTTGCAGGCTGTCGAACATTCCGGTGATCGCGCTGGGCGGCATACAACCGCACCATATCCCGGAGCTTTATATGGCCGGAGCAAGCGGTATTGCGGTGATGTCTGGTATATGGGAGGCTGAGTCGCCTGTTGCAGCTGCGATGGAATATAGGCGAATGGCAGATCTTGTAGTTCACAGCCTGTAGCGAGAAAACGAGAGTAGAGGCAAGCTGAAAGCAGAATGGTTTATGGAGAGGAGACACGGGACAAATGCCAAAGATACACACAGAGGCAAGAGCGATAGGACACGCTGAATGCTTGGTTATAGGTGGAGGTGTCATCGGCAGTGCCATTGCTTATCATGTGGCCAAGGAGGGAAGAAGTACGATCATGCTGGAACGATTGATCCCGGGTGAGGGAGCCTCAGGAGCAGCAGTTGGCATGCTGGCAGCGGAAAGTGAAGAGTTCACCGACTCTGAGCTGGCACGATTTGCTCGCATAAGTCGAGACGCATTCCCTGAGCTTGTCTGTGATCTGGAGCGTTTGTCGGGTATTTCGGTGGAATTCCGTACAGAAGGATTTGTGACCCCTTTCCGTACGGAAACTGAAGGCCAAAAACGCTGGAAAGCTGCTAAAACGCGAGAGGATGATTGTCCTATCTGGTGGGATGCGAGGGAATTGGCCCGACGAATTCCAGGTTTGGATGAACAAGCGATTGGGGCAATATATCGTTCAAAGGAGACACAAGTGGCTCCTGTCCAGCTTTGCCGTGCTTATGCAGGTGCTGCTGCGGTGCTGGGGGCAACGGTATGGTCTGGTACACAGGCAGAGCAACTGGTCATACAGGATGGTCGAGTTTACGGTGTCCGAACAGATAGTGGCTTTTTTTCCTGCGATCAGGTCATTATTGCTGGAGGCTTGGATAGCATGAAATTGCTAGCGCAAGTTGGGTTTGAATATCCACTTTATCCGGTCAAGGGCGAAGCGGTAGCGGTCTCCTTGAAGGATCACCCGTTAGAATACACCATTTATGCTGATGATATTTACCTCGTGCCTAAACAAAATAACGAGCTTTGGATTGGGGCAACGAGCCTTCCGCATCAATATGACGAAGAGGTGACCGTAGGAGGCTTGGAGGGGTTGCTGACACGTGCCTCTGCTTGGCTGCCGCGCGTCCGTGAAGCTTCTTTTATACGCACTTGGGCGGGCTTACGTCCGCAGGCCGCATCAGGTCATCCTTTTATAGGCACTGTTCCTGGAGTCGAGGGTGTATATGCTGCCGTCGGGCATTATCGCAACGGTGTCCTGCTGAGTGATGCTACCGGGCGTGCGATGGCAGCTATGCTTAATGGGGCTGGTGCAGCTGAACTTGGGATAAGTAGATTTTCTTCTGAGCTTCTCAAGGAGGAAAGCTTATGAAGCTGACGATTAACGGCCAGAGCCTGACCTTTTCTAATCGAATCACTCATGTGGATCAATTGCTACATGAGCTTGATGTAAAGGTGAAAACCGTAGTGGTAGAGCTGAATCGGCGTATATTGACCCGTGAAGATCATGATGAAGCGGTACTGAAGGATGGAGATTGCCTAGAGATTGTACATTTTGTGGGAGGCGGTTGATCATGTTAACCATTGGAAAAGCATCTTTTACCTCAAGGTTGTTGTTGGGAACAGGAAAATTCTCTGATCTGGATATCCAATCCCAAGCCGTAGAGGCTGCTGAGACGGAAATATTGACGTTTGCTGTACGGAGATTGAACTTGGAGGAACGAGATAAGCAGCATTTTCTCGATATGCTGGATTTGAGCCGGTATACACTTCTTCCCAACACAGCAGGGGCTACAACAGCAGAGGAGGCGATTCGTATTGCCCAATTGGCAAAAGCCTCCGGCTTGTGCGATATGATTAAGGTGGAAGTCATTGGGGATAGCAAGACACTGCTGCCTGACCCTTTCGAAACGTTGAAGGCTAGTGAAAAGCTGTTAGAAGAAGGCTTTATCGTGCTGCCCTACATATCGGACGATGTGATTCTAGCAAAGAGGCTACAAGAGCTTGGAGTACACGCCGTTATGCCTGGAGCTTCACCGATTGGTACAGGACATGGTTTGCTCAATCCGTTTTCATTAGAGCTAATTATTGAACAGGCGGAGGTTCCAGTTATTGTCGATGCGGGTATTCGCTCACCCGGTGACGCGGCAATGGCGATGCAGTTGGGGGCAGATGCTGTTTTGTTGAACACAGCCGTATCAGGAGCGAAGGACCCAGTAAAAATGGCTGAGGCCATGAAACTGGCTGTTCGTGCTGGAAGGTATGGTTTTGAGGCGGGGATGATTCCTGTAAAACGTTACGCTTCAGCAAGCAGTCCGACAGAAGGCATGATTCAGACATGAAGGTAACTGACAAATCCGGTGCAGGAGGAACACATCCAAGTGACCGTTATTCCAGACAGGAAAGATTCGCGCCCTTTGGACCGACAGGACAACGCCGGCTTGCTTCCTCCCACGTACTAATTATAGGTGTCGGAGCGCTAGGTACAGGTATTGCGGAAACGCTTGTTCGCGGGGGCGTAGGTACAGTGAGTCTCGTAGACCGGGATTATGTGGAATGGAGCAATTTGCAGCGCCAGCAGCTTTTTCAGGAAAGTGATGCTGTGCAAAGATGTCCCAAAGCAGTAGCTGCTCAGCGAAGATTAAAGGATATTAATTCGGAAACGGTTATACATGCACATGTACTGGATGTTAGGGTGGAAGAGCTGGAAGAGTTGATCCAGGGGGTAGATCTCATGATGGATGCAACCGATAATTTCGATACCCGACTTCTTATGAACGACATGGCACTAAAGCATCGGATTCCTTGGGTTTATGGGGGATGTGTGGGCAGCTATGGTGTAACCTACACCATTTTACCGGGTCAAACGCCTTGTCTTCACTGTCTGCTGGGAACTGTGCCGTTAGGTGGTGAAACCTGTGATACAGCCGGGATTATTCCGCAGGCTGTACAGATGGTCACGGCTAACCAAACTACGGAAGCTTTCAAACTTCTTGGCGGATATCCGGAAGATTTGAGAGGAAAGCTGCTTTCGTTTGATTTGTGGAAAAATGAGTATGTAGCGATAGCAGTAGATAGTGTTAAAAAGGAGAATTGTCCTTCTTGCGGCAAGCAACCGACGTATCCCTACTTGTCGGCCTCTCATCGGCAAAAAACAGATGTTTTGTGCGGCAGGGATACCGTCCAAATTAGACCAGCAAACCCGACACATCTGAATCTTGCAGAAACAGCAGATAGATTTGCTTCTTTGGGAGAAGGAAAAGTAGAGCAGAATCCGTTTTTGGTTTCCTTTAGTACAAGCGAGCATCGCTTGGTTGTTTTTGAAGATGGCAGAGCGTTGATCCATGGGACAAAGGACATGGCAAAAGCAAGAAATCTGTATCATCGCTATTTGGGTTAAATCATAAAAGCAGAAAGCCATTCTTTGGAGAATGATTTTCTGCTTTTTTGTTACAATAATATTAATATGCTTTAATGGCTTATAACAAACTTGTTCGTATCCAATATGTAATGCTATGTCCAAACCAGGTGGGTGAAAAGATGAGCCCGTTAATTTTACTTGTGGATATAAATGAAGCGTCTCCCATAATTGTTCGTCCATTGGAGCAGGCAGGTTATCAGGTGGTACATGTTAGCAATACGACGGATGCAAGCTCTTATGTAGCCCATAATCCGGTGAATTTGTTACTCCTGAACATAGAAGATGAACAGGCGGATACACAAGGCTTGATTCGCATTTTGCAGCAAAACCATCCTCATGTCCCGTTATTTGCAATGACTTCATCAGATGAGGAGGACCATATTGTTTCCTGCTTTGAACAAGGGGCACATGATGTGATCGTTCTGCCCTTTTATCCTAGAGTTTTTCAGGCTAGAGTGGCTAATTTATTGCGGATTTTTGGTATTGAACGTGATGTGAAAAGGGCGATCGAAGCGGGTGATTTATATATAGACAATGCAAGCAGAATGGTGAGCAGAGGGGGACAAAAGCTGGAATTAACTCCGAAAGAATTTGATCTTTTGCTTCATCTGGCGATACATCTTAACCAAGTTTGTAGCAGACAGCAAATTCTGAAGGATGTTTGGAAACATGATTATATCGTTGATACGAACGTAGTAGATGTCTATATCAGACATTTGAGGGTTAAAGTAGATAAAGGGTATAAGTTTAAAATGATCCGTACGGAACGAGGTATTGGTTATTCACTCAGAACACCAACCGTATCAGAATAGCATAAGGCATATAAAAAAAGCCGGAACTTTTCGTCCCGGCTCGCATATTTCAAAATGAGTTTCATACTATAGCACGCGGCGTGCTTTAATGTATGTTCTTTTCCAGTTGCTGGAGTTCAAATCGGAGATGGTCACGCCAGGTCCACCGTAAGTGTGTAAAATTTTACCCCCGCCCATATAGACTGCTACGTGGGTAATGTTGCGTCCTGTAGCACGACTACCGCTTGAAAAGAACACTAAGTCACCTTTTTTCAAATTGGACTTGGATACGGCATGTCCGACTTTGGACTGTTGAACAGAAGTACGCGGCAAATTCACTCCGTATTTCTTGAATATGTGCTTCATGAAAGAAGAACAGTCAAAATTACGTGTAGTGCTCGTGGAAGCTCCAAACTTATAAGGAGTTCCCATATATTTTTCACCGTAGTTAATTACTTTTTGGCCTACTGAAGTAGTAGTGGCAGCTTGTGCCGTATTTGTTCCCTCAATTGCAAAAGTACCAAAGCCGATAGTGGCTGCGACCCCTGCTATAATTACCTTTTTTATGATTTTCTGCATATTCATGTTGTAAGTACCTCCAGAAATTGATTTGTGCAATATTTTGCTGAGTTGCTAACTAACTGACAGCGTTGAGTATAACAGTTTTGAAGCCGCCTAATAGTTGGAAAATAACTCTCAAATGCTTGAGGGACAAGACTTACACAGCGATTATTAAAAAACGATTAAAAATTACAATTTGTAAAAAATATATCGATTCATAGATCTCTATAAACGGAAAAACTCTTGTTAATCAAGGGTTTTGAGTAAAAAAACAATCTAAACAATGGTTACAACAATGTCATAATTAATCCTTGCTTTGAATAACGAGTAGTAGACCGCTTTTGATGGAAATCGTACCTTTTGAAGCCGTTAGCTTATTACTGACAGCACGCGATTGTCCCATTTTGAGGGTGGCATTATGTAGCGGATACATAAATCCTTCCAGTTGTATGCCTGTTACTTCGGCAGTCATAGGAAGCAGCGATGTATATGTATAGCCCATAGGCTGGATCTCAAGCGTTGATCCGGTGAGCTCAATATAATTATGTGCGTCCATAATAGCGCAGCTAATATGATGCTGCATTGCGCGTACCAATATTTGAACATTAGCTAATGTGTGATCCATCCGGGTGCCAGTCACACCAAGCAACAGTACATGATCTACGTGCTCGTCCATAGCGATTTCCAAAGCAAGCTCAGTATCTGTTAAGTCTTTAAGCACTGGATCGCACGCAATCATACGTTGGCTTGCTGATTCTACCTTTTGTTTTTCCTCTGGTGTGATCGAATCAAAATCTCCTACAGAGATATGTGGTGTAATACCGTGCTCGATCAGGAAAAGAGCACCTTTATCTGCACCTATAATAAAATCATCGGCTTGTATTTGATGTAAATCTTCTTCATTAAGACGACCGCCTGAAAATACAATCGCTCGTTTTTTTGTCATAATCAACATCCTTTCTTTCTGATACGATCCTATATATACCATCGTTTTTAAGTATACCGCGTTAAATATGGCTTGCACAATTTTGGAGGACACGGCTACAATGAAACAGAAAAAAGGAAGTGTAACGTGTAATAGGAAGGAGAACGAAATGATTAACGTTTTGTTTGTGTGTTTGGGCAATATTTGCCGCTCTCCGATGGGGGAGGCGATACTGAGACATAAAGCGCAGGAACGGGGATTGGGTGCAGAAATCGGGGTGGACTCGGCCGGGACAGGCGACTGGCACATCGGAAATCCCCCGCATGAGGGAACACTAAAGCAACTTAAACTGCATGGAATCAGCGAACAAGGCATACAGGCGAGGCAAATAACGGGCCGCGATTTTGACGCGTTTGATTATATTGTGTGTATGGATGACTCCAATGAACAAAACATGCGTAAGATTGCAGGTGGAGCGGAGGCTGATATTCTAAAATTCATGGATTTGCTCCCTCAAGAAAAATTGAGAGAAGTACCCGACCCGTATTTTACAGGGAATTTTGAAGAGACCTATCGATTAATGGACGCAGGGTGCGATGCCTTGCTGGACAAGATCATAGAAGAAAAGCTATAATGTGAACGAAAGATGACGGCAATAATTGCCGTTTTTCGTTATACACTTTTGAAAGCGTAACCAAATTATGAAAAAGAGGAAGGAGCTTTATGACCTATTAGGTCAATGCTCTCATTCCCCTTAGTTACCAGGAAGAATATTTACTCAAGCGCGATCCAAAAAATACATTAGCGCGTCAGGCAACTCGTTTTGCCAAAAGCCCCACAAATGTTTGCCATCCTTTTCACGGTAAGAAACTTCAGCGTTCCGTTCGCGCAGCAAATCTGCGCATTGACGGTTAAGCTCTACAAAGTTGTAAATGCCAGTATCACTCTCAAATGCATCTTCCTGAAGGCCAACCGTCATCCACACCCGCAGATGAGACAGATCTTTCTCACGGGCGATGATTTCCTGCGAAGCTTCATAGTAAGCACCTGAGAGGCTGATAATGCGGTTGAACAGCTGAGGATACATCAAAGCCAAATGCAGAGACACACTGCCTCCCAGTGAATCCCCCGCCAAAATGCGGGACGCTGCATCTTTTCTTATAGGATACTTTTGCTCTACATAGGGAATAATTTCTTCTGCAAAGCAGGCGGTATACGCCTCAAAACGATTGCCAAAGGGAGCATACTCCTGAGTTCTGATTTTGGTATTCACTTCCACTCCTACAATAATGAAGGGTTCGACGCCCTCATCTAAAATGAGGCGGTTGGCGTGAGTTGCAATGCGGCCAAAATTGAAAAATTCTTCTCCGTCCTGACAGTATACGACCGGGTAGCTCAAAATTTCATTATAGCCTGGCGGCAAATAAATCCGGAGAGTTCTGGTCTCGCCAAGAAAGCGGCTGTCTACTTCGTCTTTAAGGATGGTTCGTTTTAAATACCGAGAATCCGTCATTTTTCGTCACCTTTCTTGGGTATTATTTTGCATTCGGGATCACAATAAGTTAAGATTACCCTGATTGCAATAGATGTTTAAAATTTCAATCATGTACTAAGCTGTTATATTAAAAAACATACCCTGTTACACACACAAAAATGTGGCAAACTCAAAAAAAATAACTAAATCTTTGACGCGAGCGATATAACAGGTGTATAATAATCCTATAACAGCGGAACTTGATATTCAAATTTTTTTGTTGAGGTGAAGAAAATGAGCAAGGTTCCTTATGAAGTTTACACAGAGGAAGTTGAGGCGCTGTCCGTACTTTCTCCGGATGGTGAAATTATCAATAAAGATATGTTGCCTAAACTTACAGATGATCAATTGAAAGAAATTATGTATCGAATGGTATTTACACGTACTTGGGATGACCGTGCCGTTAACTTAGGCCGTCAAGGACGTCTCGGTTTCTACGCTCCGGTATCCGGACAAGAAGCAACCATGATTGGTAGCGAATATGCGCTCCAAAAAGAAGACTTTATTGCTCCAGGCTACCGCGATATTCCGCAAATCGTTTGGCATGGCCTGCCATTATACCAAGCTTTCTTGTATTCCCGTGGTCATCAACACGGCGGCCAAGTGCCGGACGGTGTTAATGTACTGATGCCGCAAATCATCATTGGCGCGCAAATTTTGCATGCTATGGGTATTGCTATGGGTTACAAACTGAAAAAGCAAAAACAAGTCGCCATTACATATACAGGTGACGGCGGTTCTTCCGAAGGTGATTTCTACGAAGGCCTAAACTATGCTGGTGTATACAAGTTGCCAGTTATTTTCTTTGTGCAAAACAATGGTTACGCGATCACGACTCCATTCTCAAAACAAACGGCTGCTCTTTCGATCGCTCATAAAGCAGTAGCTGCTGGTATTAAAGGCGTGAAAATTGACGGCATGGATGTGCTTGCAGTTATTAAAGCCGTTCAAGAAGCTGCAGAACGTGGACGTAATGGCGAAGGTGCTACATTGATTGAAGCCGTAACGTACCGTTTCCGTCCGCATTCCCTTTCTGATGATGCAACAAAATATCGTTCTAAAGAAGAAGAAGGCGAATGGAATGCGAAAGATCCAATTGCCCGCTTTGCGAAATACCTTGAGAAAAAAGGTCTTTGGACTGAAGAAGATACAGCTCGCGTAAAAGAAGAAGCTAAGGCAAAAGTGAACGAAGAGATCAAAAAAGCCGAGAAAACAGAGAAAATGACAATTCCTGGCCTGATTGATAGCATGTTCGAAACAACGCCTAAGCACTTGGAAGAACAAAAAGCTGATTTTAAATAATTGAACTTAAAAGAGACCGGGCGGTAACCCGATCCGGTCTGCTTTTCGATTGACCTGAACTGAAATTGATCTGTCAATGTTTAAGGAGGAAATGAAGCAAATGGCACAAATGAACATGAAAGAAGCGATTCGTGACGCACTGCGCGTAGAGTTGAAACGCGACCCTAACGTCCTGCTTTTCGGTGAAGACGTAGGTCATGTAGGTGGCGTATTCCGCGCTACAGAAGGTCTGCAAAAAGAATTTGGCGAAGAACGTGTATTCGATACTCCGCTGGCGGAATCCGCAATCGGGGGTCTTGCTGTGGGTCTGGGTATTCAAGGCTTCCGCCCTGTAGCTGAAATCCAGTTCGTAGGCTTTATCTTTGAAGCACTCGATCAAATGGCAATTCAAGCATCCCGTATGCGTTACCGTTCCGGTGGACGTTACAATTCTCCAATCGTATTCCGTACACCTTTTGGTGGCGGTGTTAAGGCAGCCGAGCTGCATACAGATTCCTTGGAAGGTCTTCTGGCTCAAACACCTGGGATCAAGGTTGTTGTTCCTTCCAACCCTTACGATGCAAAAGGTCTTATGATCGCGTCTATTCGCGACAATGATCCAGTATTTTTCATGGAGCATTTGAACCTGTATCATGCATTCCGCGCTGAAGTTCCTGAGAATGATTACACAGTTGAACTGGGCAAAGCTAATGTAGTTCGTGAAGGTTCCGATGTGACGATCATTACTTACGGTATGATGGTACACACTTCGATTAAAGCTGCTGATGAGCTGGAAAAAACAAAAGGTATCAAAGTAGAAATCATTGATTTGCGTACCATTAGCCCGATTGACATTGATACCGTTGTTGCTTCTATTCAAAAAACCAATCGTGCCATCGTTGTTCAAGAAGCGCAAAAGAGCTCCGGTGTAGCTGCTGAAGTTATTGCACAAATTAACGAAAAAGCAATCCTGCATCTGGAAGCACCCGTTCTGCGTGTAGCAGGTCCGGATACCGTTTATCCTTTTGCTCAAATTGAAGATACTTGGTTGCCAACGCCAACACGTATCATTGATGCGGTTAATAAAGTATTGGAATTTTAATTAAAGCACACCGTAAATTTGGGAGGTTTTAAACGTGGCTAAATTTGAATATAAATTCCCGGAGCTAGGTGAAGGTCTTCACGAAGGCGAAATCATCAAGATTCACATCAAGCCCGGCGACAAAGTAACAGATGAAGATATCATCATGGAAGTACAAAACGATAAGGCTGTAGTTGAAGTTCCTTGTCCGGTTAATGGTACAGTACAAGAAGTATTTGCCAAAGACGGCGACATCTTTAACGTAGGTCAAGTCGTAGCTGTAATTGATGCAGAAGGTGAACTTCCTGAACAAGAAGATGCACCAGAAGCACCAGCTGCTAGCCCTGAACCAAGTGCTGCTGCACAAGGCGGAGCTGCAGGTACAGCTAGATTTGAATATAAATTCCCAGAGCTGGGTGAAGGTCTTCACGAAGGCGAAATCATCAAGATTCACATCAAGCCCGGCGACAAAGTAACAGATGAAGATATCATCATGGAAGTACAGAACGATAAGGCAGTAGTTGAAGTTCCGTGTCCAGTCAATGGTACGGTTCAAGAAGTATTTGCCAAAGACGGCGACATCTTTAATGTAGGTCAAGTTGTGGCTGTAATCGCTGCAGAGGGTGAACTTCCTGAACAAGAAGATGCACCAGCTGCTGTGAAACAAGAAGAGGATGCTGCAAAAGGCGGAGCTAACACAAAACCAGCTGCAACACCTGCTGCTTCTAACAAAGACGTACTGGCTACACCTAGCGTCCGCAAATTTGCTCGTGAGCAAGGTGTAAACATCGCTCAAGTGAGTGGCTCTGGCAAAAATGGTAAAATCACCAAAGAAGATGTAGAAGCTTTCAAAAATGGTGGAGGTCAAGCGGCTGCACCAGTAGCGAAAGAAGCTGCAAAAGCACAAGAGCCTGCTAAGAAAGAAGCGAAAGCTGCAGCACCATCTGCACCAGCAGCAGATCCACGTGCTGAGGAAGAGCGCGTACCATTTAAAGGTATCCGCAAAGCTATTTCCAATGCTATGGTTAAATCGGCTTATACGGCTCCGCACGTTACGATTATGGATGAAGTAGATGTAACTGAATTGGTTGCTTTCCGTACTCGTATCAAACCAATTGCTGAGAAGAAAGGCACAAAAGTAACATACCTGCCATTCATCGTAAAAGCTTTGGTTGCTGCTTCCCGTCAATTCCCGGCTCTGAATGCCACAATCGACGAAGAAGCAAACGAAATTGTCTACAAAAAATACTACAACATCGGTATCGCTACAGATACAGACAACGGCTTGATCGTTCCTGTTATCAAAGATGCTGATCGTAAGAGTATCTGGATGATTGCTGATTCCATTCGTGATCTGGCTGTGCGCGGTCGTGATGGAAAATTGGCTGCGAATGAGATGAGAGGGAGCACAATCTCCATCACTAACATCGGTTCCGCAGGCGGCATGTTCTTTACTCCAATCATTAACTTCCCTGAAGTTGCGATTTTGGGTACTGGCCGCATCAGTGAAAAAGCAGTCGTGAAAAACGGTGAAATTGTAGCTGCTCCAGTAATGGCTCTTTCCTTGAGCTTTGACCATCGTATTATTGACGGTGCAACTGCTCAAAACTTCATGAACTATATCAAACAGCTGCTCGCTAACCCTGAGTTGCTTGTTATGGAGGTGTAATCAATGGTAGTAGGAGACGCTTCTCTGGATATTGACACATTGGTTATCGGTGCGGGTCCTGGCGGCTATGTAGCTGCCATCCGTGCCGCACAATTGGGACAAAGCGTATTGATCGTTGACAAATCTGAGCTGGGCGGTGTCTGTCTGAACCGTGGATGTATTCCATCCAAAGCTTTGATCTCTGCAGCTCATCAATACGAAGCAGCTAAACATGGCGAGTCTTTCGGTATTACGGCTGAGAACGTAAAAGTAGACTTTGCTAAAACACAAGAATTCAAAAACGGTGTTGTTAAGAAAATGACAGGCGGCGTAAGTGGCCTGCTCAAAGGCAACAAAGTTGAAGTTTTCAATGGTGAGTGCATGTTCATCAACGAAAACGAAGCGCGTGTATTCAACGAACATGAATCACCACGTTACCGTTTTAAAAATGCAATTATCGCAACAGGTTCCCGTCCAATCGAACTGAAACCATTCCCATTTGGCGGACGCATTCTGTCTTCTACAGAAGCATTGAACCTGCCTGAAATTCCGAAAAGCCTGATCGTAATCGGTGGTGGATACATTGGTGCAGAGCTTGGACAAATGTACTCCAAATTCGGTTCCAAAGTAACGATTATTGAAGGTATGGATACAGTGCTTCCTGGTTTCGACAAAGATATGACTTCAATCGTTGCGAAAAGCATGAAGAAAACTGGCATCGAAATCTTCACTGGCGCTAAAGCGGAAAGTGCAGAGCAAACAGATAAAGACGTAACAGTGAAATTCTCCGTTAACGGCGAAAGCAAAGAAGTAACTGCTGATTATCTGCTTGTAACTGTTGGACGTCGTCCAAACACTGACGGTGAACTGGGTCTGGATCTGATCGGCCTAGAACTGGATGAGCGCGGAATGGTGAAAGTTGACCACCAAGGACGTACTAGCATTCCTCACATCTTTGCAATCGGCGATATCGTAGCTGGTCTTGCTCTGGCGCACAAAGCTTCTTACGAAGGTAAAGTAGCTGCTGAAGCAATCGCAGGCGAGCCGTCTGTAGTAGATTACAAGTGTATGCCGGCTGTCGTTTTCACAGATCCAGAATGCTCCAGTGTAGGCTACACAGAGACACAAGCCAAAGAAAAAGGCTACAATGTCAAAGTTGGCAAGTTCTCTTATGGAGCAAACGGTCGTGCGGTTTCCCTGAACGCTGCTGAAGGTTTTGTGAAAATCGTAGCTGACGCTGACACAGGTCTGGTACTGGGTACGCAAATCGTAGGTCTGGAAGCTTCCAACCTTATTGCTGAGCTGGGTCTGGCGATTGAAATGGGTGCTACACTCGAAGATATCTCCTTGACTATTCATGCTCACCCTACATTGGGCGAAATCGTTATGGAAGCAGCGGAAGTCGTGCTGGGTCATCCGATCCACGCATTGGCACCACGTCGCTAATACCATTTTTCATTATCTCGTTTTTGGTTTTCATACATGACAAAGAGAGGCAAGGAGCGCTATTTCTGCGCTCTTTGTCTCTTTTTTTTCAAACTTTAGGATTTTCAGGACTACCATGAAAATTCACACAGTACATGGTCAACGAAGCACCGTACATGATAAACTAAATATAGATATTGGTGCAGAAAGAGAATTTTAAAGATTAGAATCTGGCGATGCCAGGTTTTTATTCATGCTCAAAGGAGAGGAATAACGTGCGTAACTATTTGGAACTGCTGGAGGATATTTTAGAGAATGGAGTAAAAAAAGAGGATCGTACAGGAACGGGTACACTATCTGTTTTCGGAAGACAACTCCGTTTTGATCTGGCCAAGGGCTTCCCCTTGGTGACCACCAAAAGAGTACATTTGAAATCCGTTATTCATGAGCTGTTATGGTTTTTGCGGGGAGATACCAACATTTCTTATCTCAAGGAGAACGGAGTTACCATTTGGGATGAATGGGCGGATGAGCAGGGCAATCTGGGGCCTGTGTATGGATCACAATGGCGCTCGTGGGAAACAACAGATGGACAACATATTGACCAAATTGCGAATGTTATTGAGGCTATTAAAAATAATCCGGATTCACGTCGACACATCGTCAGTGCTTGGAATGTGGCTGAAATCGAATCGATGAAGTTGCCGCCATGTCATTTTGTATTTCAGTTCTATGTAGCTGGAGGAAAGCTTTCCTGTATGCTAACGATGCGTTCTGTGGATACCTTTTTAGGGTTGCCGTTCAATATCGCAAGTTATGCATTGCTAACGCATATGGTTGCACAGCAGTGCGGTTTGGAGCCCGGCGAATTTATTTGGTCAGGCGGCGATGTGCATATTTATTCAAATCATATGCAACAAGTGCATACGCAGTTGGAACGTGATCCTTATCCGTTGCCTCAGTTGAAAATTCTGCGCAAGCCGGATTCGATTTTTGATTATACCTACGACGATTTTGCTTTTGAAAATTACGAGTATCATCCAGGGATTAAGGCGCCTGTCGCCATCTGATTAGAGGAGGTGGAAAAATGGGCATTTCGATGATATGGGCTATGGCACAAAATGGTGTGATTGGCCGGGATAACAAACTTCCCTGGCGCCTCCCTAGAGACATGGCCTTTTTCAAAGAGCAGACGATTAATAAAACGGTACTCATGGGACGCAAGACGTGGGAATCCTTTGGAGGAAAAAGCCTGCCAAACCGACGTAACGTCGTCTTGACTCGAGATCAGCGCTATCAGGCAGAAGGTGCGGAAGTAATTCATTCACTGGAAGAAGGGCTCCAATTAGCAAAGCAGGAGGAGTTAATGGTCATTGGAGGAGCGGAGATTTATTCACTGTTTTGGCCACATGCTGATCGGCTGATTGTGACTCGGATTGAGGAGACTTTTGAAGGCGATACAACCTTCCCTGAGCTGGGTTGGAACGGCTGGAATATAGTCAGTGAGACCCCGGGTATCAAGGATGACAAAAATCCCTATGAGTATCGTTTTGTTATTTACGAGAGAACGGAATAAGAATAGACTGTATCCGACCCCACTCATTTGAAAAATTAATAAACCATATAAAAAATCCTTTTGGCTGTTGATGCAGAAAGTTGCATAAGTTTTCATCACTTTTACGCTGTATTGTGATACAATAAATCAAATTCAACGAGAACAGACCCTTTCATAATACAAACAGACAAATTCGAATTTGACTTAATTTCTGAATGGATGATCGGGGTTCATAAGCGAAGAGATGGGGGAACGTAACATGTCTACACCAACTGGATTTATGGAATACACACGACAGCTTCCTACAGACCGGGACCCGGCAGAGCGTATAAAGGATTGGGAAGAATTCCATAAGCATATGTCTGAAGAAGAGCTGCGTACCCAAGGGGCGCGTTGTATGGACTGCGGAACTCCTTATTGTCATACGGGAATGGATATCATGGGAGCAACTTTAGGCTGCCCGGTTCATAATCTCATTCCGGAATGGAACAATCTCGTATATCGTGGTTTGTGGAAGGAAGCGCTAGAGCGGCTGCACAAAACGAATAACTTCCCGGAATTCACAGGTCGTGTCTGTCCTGCGCCATGTGAAGGTTCGTGTACAGTCGGCCTGATCGGACAGTCGGTTACAATTAAAACCATTGAGGAAGCTATTATCGAAAAAGGCTTTGAGGAAGGTTGGGTCGTTCCTAATCCGCCAGAAAAGCGTACAGGCAAACGTGTGGCTGTTGTTGGTTCGGGTCCGGCAGGTTTGGCTGCAGCTGCTCAGCTTAACAAAGCAGGGCACAGCGTGACTGTGTATGAGCGTGCTGATCGTGTGGGTGGATTATTGATGTATGGAATACCGTCTATGAAATTAGATAAGAAGGTTGTTCAGCGGCGTGTGGATTTGCTGGAGGCTGAAGGTATTCAATTCATCACAAATACGGAGATCGGCAAAGATATCCCTACCGATCAGTTGATTGCTGAATATGATGCGGTTGTCCTATGTGGTGGTTCTACGAAGCCAAGAGAATTCAACATTGAAGGTAGCGATTTGAAGGGTGTTCATTATGCGATGGACTATCTGAATGGTACCATCAAAAGTTACTTGGATTCCAACCTGGAAGATGGTAACTATTTGTCCTCCCAAGGTAAGGACGTTATTGTAATCGGTGGTGGTGATACGGGTTCAGACTGTGTAGCTACTTCTTTACGTCATGGTTGTCGGAGTGTCACTCAATTTGGCACTCATACCAAAGCGCCTATGGAGCGTGACCCGATTGCCAATCCTTGGCCACAATTTCCAAACGTGTATTCTCTCGATTATGCACAGGAAGAAGCGAAGGCGCTGTTCGGAGAAGATCCACGTGAGTTCTCCATCATGACGACCAAATTTGTAGGTGATGAGAACGGTAATTTGAAAGAGCTGCACACCATTCAAATTCAACGGATTGTTGATGAAACGGGCCGCAAAATCTATCAACCGATTCCAGGTACGGAGCGCGTATTCCCAGCACAAATTGCTCTTATTGCCATTGGATTTGATGGTCCTGAGCAAACGATTGTAGAGCAAATTGGTTTGGAGACGGATCGTCGCTCCAACGTTAAAGCACGTTATGGAAAATATGTCACCAATGTAGATAGGGTTTTTGCTGCAGGTGATATGCGTCGCGGACAAAGTCTTGTCGTGTGGGCTATTAATGAAGGTCGCGAAGCTGCACGAGAGGTTGATAAATACCTCATGGGCGCTACCGTTTTGGTGTAATTAAAAATTTTATGTAACGGATCAGTCAAAGCTCCATCTTCGGATGGGGCTTTATTGTATTTCAAGCTGAGTCTGTCAGAAGCGATAAATGAATAAATGATTATTAAGCTGTGAAACATTGTGAAATTGATGTTAATTAATGTAACTCCAATTTAATTATCTCACCATATATTTCTTATCTATATTGATCATAACATAAAAAAGAGTGTTTAGTGTAGCTTTTTTATAGAAAAAAGAATTAATTCACAAGAAAATTAGATAAAATCCGATATTTATGTAATATAATTTAACATATACATAACTTTCATTGACTGTTTAAAATCATGACCTGAGAGAAGCATGGCATCTATGGTATAATACACGTATATTGTTGAAGCGTTTGACTAAATGAATTTACAAAGGAGCTTTCATCGGGAGAAGGCTCCTTTTGCATGAGGCCGGGATACCTGTGTTTTCATTAACATTCCATGTATATGTATGATTCATGGAGGAGAAACAGAAGGCCGTCAGGAAGGAATGGAGTATGAATGAAGACGTTGATTATTGCTGAGAAACCAGATATGGGACGGACGATTGCCGCTGTTATGGAGCCGCGGGCTAAAAATAACCGTACCTATTTGGAAGGTGAGAAATACATTGTAACCTGGGCGATCGGACATTTGTTGGGTTTGGCTGAGCCGGATGCATACGATGATAAGTACAAACGATGGAATATTAAGGATCTTCCTATTATCCCTGAGCAGTTCAAAATTGTACCGAATCCGAAAACAAAAGATCAGCTGAAAATGATTGGTGAACTGGCTAAACGCTGCAATGCCATCGTAAATGCTTGTGATGCTGGACGGGAAGGGCAATATATTTTTGCGTTGATTCAACAGCAATTGAAGTTGCATCAGCCAGTTAAACGACTGTGGATTTCAGATTTGACAGCGGAAAGTATTGCGACAGGCTTTGAACGATTACGAGATGCTTCGGAGTTTGAATTTCTGACTCAAGCGGCGAGGGCACGAAGTGAAGCGGACTGGCTGATCGGAATGAATGCTTCCAGAGCGTTCACAACACGACATAACACACTGCTGTCGGTAGGACGGGTGCAGACTCCCGTGCTGGCACTGATTCATGACCGGGAAAAGGAAATTGAGGCATTTCAGTCTCAAACCTTCTATGATGTGTGGGCTGAATTTAAGCAAGATCAGATCAAGTACAAAGGTGCGTGGCAGGGGGATCGGCTGACGAAGTCAGAGGAAGCTGAAGCGATCGCTGTGGCCGTTCGTGGAAAAACAGGTAAAATCACCAAATATGATACCAAGCAGACAAAAGAGTATCCTTTTAAATTGTACGATTTAACGCTGCTTCAACGCGAGGCGAATGCCAAGTATGGTTATTCGGCCAAAAAAACACTGGATGTGGCACAAGCGCTTTATGAGCGACACAAGGTCATTTCCTATCCGCGTACCAATTCTAACTATGTGACAGAGCAAAATATAGACGGCATGCACAAGGCACTACGGATGCTGGGGACAGGTCTTTATGCTGATCTGGTCCAACAAGCCAACCCCAATTTGGTCCATAAACAGAATAAATCCGTCTGCAATCCATCTCGTGTTGAGGATCACCATGCTATTTTGCCGACGTTAAAAAGGCCAGGAACGCTAAGCAAGGAGGAGCAAAATGTATATGACCTGGTTATTCGCAGGTTTTTATCACATTTTTTCCCGCCTGCTGAATATAAAATGCATACCGTAATGACGCAGGTGGACAAGCATCTGTTTAAAACAAATATCAAAGAGCTTCTTTCCTTGGGATGGAAAGTGGTTTTGAGTAAGGCTGATCAGGATAAAGGTAAAAAGAGCAAAACATCGAAAAAAGAGGATGAAGAGGAAACGGACGAGTGGACGGATAAGAAGTTTGAGATTGATGCGGGGCGTCCCGTGGATTGTGTTCGCGCTGAGATGAAAGAAAAGGCGACTCAGCCCCCTAAAAGCTACACGGAGGGTACATTGCTTAAGGCGATGGAAAGCGCGGGTAAACAGATGGAGAATGAGGAATTACGTGAGGTTATGAAGGATGCCGGATTAGGCACACCTGCGACGCGGGCCGCCACAATTGAACGATTGAAAAAGGTTGGCTATATTGAAATGAAGGGCAAAAAGATTCTTATTACGGAAAAGGGAAAGATGGCTATTGACCTGATCCGTCATGCTGGGGTTGATCTATTAGCCTCGCCGGAGATGACTGGTCAATGGGAACGTCGTCTACACCAAATTTCCAAGGGAGAGGCGGCTCAAGAGAAGTTTATGGATAACGTTAAAAGATTTACGTTGTCCATCATTGACAAGGTGAGGCAGCAGCCACCGGCTCCGGCAAATGCCTTTGGCGAGGAAGCAAGGGGGAAGCGTGCAGCTGGAAAAGAAGGCGCACGTAATGTACGCGCGAGTGGAGGCACCGCCGCCAAAGGGGTGGGGCGTGCTACATCAGGACGCGGTGGAAGCGCAACGCTGGAGCAGGCAGCAGCACCAGCAAGTCGTGCTGCGGGAACAGCGGGTTCCGCTGCACGCAGCTCTTCCGATGGAGCCTCAGGTATTTCAGTGAGCCAAAGGCAAGCTTTGGGTAGCTGCCCACGTTCTAATTGCAGCGGAAGCATTATAGAAGGCCGCAAAGGGTATGGGTGCAGCCACTACAAGCAGGGTTGTGGATTTGTCGTCTGGAAGGAATACGCTGGAAAGCAGATTACCGAAACGATGCTCAAATCTCTGTTGACGAAGGGACAGACGCAATTGTTGTCTTTTAAACGTAAAGATGGATCGACCGTCAAAGCGCGAATTGTTCTGAATGAACCAGGTACAGGACAACTTAGCGTTCGAGAGGAATCCTGAGACAGGGTTTAGACCGCCATTTTAGCTGAATCAAAGGTTGAATAACATTTTAAAAACAAAAAAGGGACCCTATCCGAGGGTCCTTTTTTGTTGATGCAATTGTATGCTTTCGTGGATAACCCGTGGTACTTCCGTTAGCTTCTGTATCGTATACATCACGGAGTTCACGTTTTTTTGCAATTCAACCATATTGTAAATCCACTCCTTAGGCTGCTTGAGATATACAGCATGAATTCCTGCGGCAAGGGCTGGAGATACATCAGTGCGCAGAGAATTCCCGATCATCCAGGTGATGCTTCGGTCCAAGCGATTCATCTGGATAATTTCTTCTAGTGCTTCGACATTTTTATGCTGGCGAATGTAGATGCGGTCATCAAAGTAGGTAGCCAGTTTCATTTGTTCAATCTTTCTTTCTTGAATGATCTGCTCACCGCCAGTATAAAGATGAAGGGAATGCCCTGCTTTTTGGAGGGAGTTCAACGTTTCGACCATGCCTGGATACGGTTCGATTTCCTGTTCGTACACACTTCGGCCAAGAGAGCGAAGCTCCTGCTCTTCCCGAAAATCGAGACGGCGTCCGAATTGTTCCGAGAAAAACTGGTACGTATCTATCAGAGATTGTGGAAAATGCTCGCTGGCAAAGCCCACTTGATGAACTCCAGCCACATCAATTTCGATTTGTTTTTCACGAATCGTATTTTTCGTTAGATTATGAGTTGCAAACCATTCCTGAAGCAAATCGAAAAAGTGGTTGAGGATAAGGTCAAAATACTTGTTGCAGTGGACTAAGGTGTCATCAAGATCAAATAAAATGTGCTGCTTCGGATACGACATGATGCATACTCCTTCCAAGCCAAAGCTTTAACGCTGCTTTGGTTATAACTAAAAGTACAATTCAAATTACAATCCAATATAGGATTCCAAAAATACCTGTAAATCAGCCGCGCCATCTGGACGAATGCTGAATTTTTCCTTATGATAACGTCCGATGTGAATACGGAGCAGACCAGCCACTCGTAAAATCATCATATCAGACATGAGTGTATCTTCCAAACGGCTCAAATCATGGCGCATATCTTCGAGAGACTTAGGACCTTGAGCTACATAACGTAGAATTCGCAGCCGCTGCGGATCATTGACCGCACGAGTGAGCCGTAGCAGAAGCGTAGGCGGTTCTTCCTCGCTCTCCTCGGGGATATCAACCGGATACTGGATCAGCAATGTGCGGGTATAAAAACAGTATGAATTAATCGGGCGATTATGGACAACCGGAAATAGGACTACTGTATCCAGGTCTTCCATGTGTGGCACGACTAGTCCAGCTGTCGCATACTCAACCAGTGCTTCCGGTTCCATTTTACTCAGTAGCATGCGCTTTTCCGCAGCGTCTTCTTCTGCCAACACACGTAGTTCGCCTTCCAAGGCCCGAAAATAATCACGATCCCACAATTTGAGGAGTGGTGCGTATACCTTACGAATGCGTAAAGATTCTTCAAAGGTTAGAAAAGGGATATGCGGAACGAGCAGCTCAAACATATCTTTATCCGGACCGTGGTCCAAATAAGAGATATAATCAGATATTTCATCCGATTCCGGTCGAAGTAACGCCCAGGCATAGAGTGCGTCATAATCGCTAAAAGGGCAATCCTGAGCTGTAGCAAGCTCAGTACGAACTTCATGTTGTAGTCGTGCATCCACCTTGTCGATCCATTCATGGCCCAAGTCCATATCTTGGACCCACTTTTTAGTCACATAGGCCATGAAGCTGCCGAGCAATTCATAAATTGGAGAAGTGTCTATTTTAATTTGATAACTCATGGAACCCAATACCTCCTATTCTGTCTTCTAGCCCAGAGCGGTGAACGTAATTAAGCCCGTCCATAAGCAAAACATGAGCATTTTAATAATTGCTCACTTATTTATTATGGCTTGTTCTGCCAGGGATTGTCCACTATAATATGAAATAGTGCGTTGTGACGTGAATGGGTTCGGATTGAACATACGAGGCTCCTTAACCGAAGGAGTCGGATACATACCAGACAAGCTCTTTCCGTAAAATCGTCATCTCAGATGGCGATTTTTTTCTTCTATTCTTTAATACACTAATTACACCTGAATTTGTATGTGATTTGCCGGTTTTGCAGGACGGCATGGAATACATAGTGATAAGAATTATTATTGATTATGGAATCAAATGCAAATCATTTCGTAACATTGATTTTAATTATTTTATTTGTTCGATCAGGAGGAGCTAGGATGTCGTCGTCGTTACGGGTTCATTATTTTATTTTAATTGCTGTTATTATTGTTGCCGGATTATGCCAAGGTTTATTATTACCTATTCTGTCTATCTCGTTGGAACAAATGGGAGTTTCATCTTCACTAAACGGAATGAATGCGGCTGCCCTGTATATTGGTTCATTCGCAATGACGTTGGTGGCAGAACGGACATTGGGCTTGTTGGGGTTCAAAAAGCTGATGGCCGGAGGGCTTGTGCTAGTGCTCATTACGCTGCTGCTGTTTCCGCTAATCCCTGATATTCGGGTATGGTTCGTACTGCGTCTGCTAGTAGGTATTGGTGACAGTGCACTGCACTACTCTGCGCAGCTATGGATATTGCTGGTGACTCCAGCAGAGAAGCGAGGCCGCAACATTTCCTTTTATGGTATGTCATACGGTCTGGGTTTTGCATTAGGACCATTGGGATTATGGCTACTCGATTATGGAATGCTGGTTCCATTCGCTGCATTGGCCTTATTGTGCTTGCTTGTCTTGCTGTTGGTGTTAAATAAGCTGCCGGACTCCAGACCGGAGAAGCTGGAGTCCGAGGCACGTCCCACTCAAAGATTTCGTCGCAGTTACAGCTGGGCATGGTACGCTCTTTTGCCTGCATTTTTATACGGCTATATGGAAGCGAGCCTGAACAGTAACTTTCCAGTCTATGGCCTACGTATTGGCTTTCATACCGATGAAATCGCCGCCTTGCTGCCGTTCGTCAGTTTGGGAGGGTTAGTGCTGCAGCTGCCGCTAGGTATATTGAGTGACCGTTGGGGACGTAAAAAGGTGCTAATGAGCGTAGGTATAGCAGGGGGACTGACCTTTATGCTGCTACCATGGAGCGGCAATCATTTTATGTTCACTTTGATATTGCTGACTCTAGCAGGTGGTTTGGTAGGCTCCTTTTTCTCCCTCGGTTTGGCCTATGCCGCTGATCTGCTGCCCAAATCATTTTTAGCAGCCGCGAATGTACTGGCATCCTTTCATTTTAATCTGGGAAGTGTGATCGGACCTAATATTAGCGGAGGGTTGCTGGACTTTGGAACTCAAGGCAGCATGTTTCTTGTCCTTGGAGGTAGTTACGTTGTTTTCGGATTGTTAGGTCTGTTTTCCAGAAAAAGAGTACCGGCGGTTTAAAACTGCGGTTTGCATGGTATTTGTTTCACATTTACTATAAAATATAAACAGTATTGATGGCGCGCAAAGGGGAATCACTTAGATGATTAAAATTCGGAAGCTGACCAAGCAAGTGGGGCCTGAACGGACCCAGCTACTTCGAGGAATTGATGCTGAAATTCATCAGGGCGAATTCATTGCCATAGTAGGGCCAAGTGGAAGCGGCAAAACGACGCTGCTTCGCTGTCTTGCTTTACTAGAGCCATGGGATGAAGGCAATTTAATTGTAGGTGGCAATGATGTGCTGAAATCCGGGTGGACGGGCAAGATGAAAATAAAGCGGGAATGGGCATACCTGGAGCAAAACCCGCATCTAAATATGAATCGAACCGCTCTTAAAAATGTGCTCATTGGCAGATCCGGTCAAACTCCAATGTGGAGAATGGTGACCGGTATGGTGCGTTCCGACGATTACATGGGAGCGATGGACGTACTGGAGGATCTGGGTTTGCTGGATAAGGCGCATGATAAATGCGACAGGCTCAGCGGTGGCGAGCGGCAGCGGGTAGCGACTGCGCGTGCTCTCGTGCACGGAGCTAAAGTTATTTTAGCTGATGAGCCTGTAAATGGACTTGATCCAGCTTCGGCAGCGCATGTATTGGAGACCTTTCGCAAGCTGTGTTCTGACGAGCGGGTGACGATCATTACTGTATTGCCGCTGGAAATGGCTGAACGCTTTGCTTCCCGTATATGGGGGTTGAATGATGGTGAATTGGTGTTTGATATTCAGGGAAGACGATTGACACAAGCAGAAAAGAACAAATTGTGAAGGGGACGGCAAGAGAAGTGAAAATAATCCTGTTGAGAATGGTGGCTGGCTGCTGTTCCTTGCTGCTCCTTGCTGGATTTTTAAGCGGCTGTAATGTTATTAGCGATCCCATTTCGCTGATGGAGACACCGACGATGTCTGACGAGAAACAGCAGTTGAATGGTGCAGTGAATACGCAACTAGGGGCGGTACAGCCTTTAAGGCCGAATGACCCAGATGACCCGACGCCAATTCGGACGGGTGATCTGAATAATGATGGCACAGACGAAGCAGTGCTCTTTTATGAAACGCCAGATGAGAGCGTAAAAATACATGGTGCCTTGTTTGAAGATCAGGGCGGAACGTGGGTAAAGAAGCTAACGTTTGATGGGGAAGGCACTGTGCTGGAGTCATTTAAGCTCGTGGATTTAACGAATGATGGAACACTCGATATTGTAGCGGGTTTTTCCAGTGGAGATAGTGGCGATGGCGGGGATCAGAAGGGACTCATCGTGTATTCCTATACCGGAGGAACTCTGGAGAAAATATATGCTACAGGCTATACGGATTTCGTTGTAGATGATTTTAACCATAACAAGATGGACTTGAACGGGGATAATTTGAATGATCTGACGATTATCACGCTGCGACGTAATGAATTCTTTACAGTTAAAACGTTTCAATTCAGTGGGGGAACCTTTAAGGAAATCGGATCGTTGGATTTGGACAGTCAGGTCTTAGGTGTCTATAATGTCGTTGCTGGCAAGGTAGCCGAGGGTAGGCAGGGGATTGTTATAGACACCAAAATTGCCCAGACCACTACCGTTTCCAATGTCATTGTGATGGATCACGGCAAGCTCAGGAAGCTTAATCTTATGGATGTCACCTTCAAGGATGCGACCATCGCCAGTGGTGATGTGGATGGTGACGGTATTCTGGAATTTGGTAATTTGGAGAAGCCAAAAGGTTGGAGTAACAAGCCGCTGGATGAGGTTCCATATTTTGTGTCGTTCTATCAGTGGGACGGGGCGAAAGGGACGATTTTTAAGCAGCAGCAGTATCGTGATTCTAATGAACAGGTCTACTTCAGATTACCGAAAGAGCTGCATGGCAAGGTGACGATTGATCCGAAAGTTTCGAGGAAGGACAGCTATTTGCGCTTCATTTTGGATGATACAGACAAAACGATAGCGGAAATTAAATTTTTCTCGTTGTCACAATGGGAGCGAAACAACGAAGGGTATAGCCAACTGTGGCGAACGAATGCGCAGGTCATTGGCATTAAGCGATCCAGTGAGCTGGAACCGCGTAAAACCATTAAAAACAAGATGGGGGAAAGGCAGGTAGAGTAGAGTGAGTAAAGTTTTAATCATGGAAGACGAGGAATCCATTCGCAGTTTTATCGTCATTAACTTGAAACGTAACGGTTTTGAGGTGCTGGAGGCGTCGGAAGGGCATGAGGCTCTGAATATTTTGAACACGGTGCGGGATATTGATATTGCACTGCTTGACGTAATGGTACCCGGTATGGATGGTTTTGAAGTCTGCCGGAGAATCCGGGAAACGAATGAGCGCATCGGCATTATTTTTCTCACAGCGAAGGTACAGGAGCAGGATAAGGTGTATGCCTTGTCTGTAGGGGCCGATGATCATGTGAGCAAGCCTTTTAGCCCGACGGAGCTAATTGCACGTATTCAATCGTTATTGCGTCGGGTGAATGTACATCGTGAAACAGCAGCCAAAGTGTCCTTCCAGTCTGGACCGTTCACGCTAGATTTGATTGCTAAGCAATTTAAGAAGAACGGGCAGCTGATCGAGCTGACACCGACTGAGTTTTCTCTGATTCAATTTTTTTTGGAAAAAGAAAACACGCCGCTCAGCCGAGATGTTCTACTTGATCACGTATGGGGCAAGGAGTATATGGGCGATCCGAAAATTGTAGATGTGAATATCCGACGTCTGCGGCAGAAAATTGAAAACAATCCTTCCGAGCCTGCTTTTTTACAAACAGTGTGGGGACATGGATATAAATGGAAAGGTCAGTCTCAATGATCAAAAAGGGGATTCGCCGACAGATTGTGCTTCACTATTTTTTCGTAGTGTTCTTGGCGCTTCTGTTAGTAGAAGTCATTTTTATGTTTGCACTCCGGTCGTACTATTACGACTCCATTTACAAACATATCGAAAGCCGTATCGAATCGGTAAGTGAATTTGCACCCAAATTCAAAGAGCCGGAACAGTCTTTGCAATCGTATTTGTTAAATACATTTTCTCTGCCCTTCACTGAACTGCAGTTGCTTGATGAACAGGGAAATGTAATTGATAACTCGACGAATTTTGCAGCAGATCTAAGTGTGCAAACAAGTGATGTGACACAAGCATTAGCTGGAGATACGGGCAAATGGATCGGAAAGCAACCGAGTACGGGGCAGCAAGTGATGGCGGTATCTCAAAAACTGGACAATATCGTCGGAGACCAGGTGTATGTTATTCGGTATACGACTTCGCTGGAATTGGTAAATGATAAGCTGTTTACGATTACGCTGTTTTCTCTTGGCATCATGGCAGCTGTACTGGTTATTGTATTTGTGGTCAGTACAGGGCTCGCGAATTCCATTGTTAGACCAATTAATAATATCCGCGATGTATCTGCTCAGATGGCTCAGGGGAGGTTTGATGCACGCATTGAAGGCGATTATCGCTATGAGTTGGGTGAACTGGCTTCGACTCTGAACTATATGGCACAGGAAATTGTCAGAACAAATCAAATCAAGGATGATTTTATTTCATCCATATCTCATGAATTGCGTACTCCGCTTACATCTATTAAGGGTTGGAGTGAAACGTTAAATTCTGGCGGTTATGACCCGGAAGAGACGAAAATAGGGATGAAGATTATTTCTAAAGAGACGGATCGACTGATTGGCTTAGTGGAGGAAATCCTTGATTTTTCCAAGCTGGAGCAAAATGCCATGAAGCTTGTGATGGGAACGGTGGATCTACGGGAGCTTTTGCAGGAAATTATGCTGAACGTATGGGCCAAAGCAGAAATGAAGCAGATAAAACTTCAGCTGGATTCGGAGGAAACGGCATATCTCGTCCATGGAGACGGTAACCGTCTAAAACAGGTGTTTTTGAACATTGTGGACAATGCTATCAAGTTCTCGCATGAAAGCTCAATTATTTTCCTGTCTCTACAACGGATCGATGGCAATATCGAGATATCCGTACAAGATACAGGGATTGGAATTAGTGCTGAAAATCTTGCCAGAGTCAGAGACCGCTTTTTCCAGGTAGACCACCAAAACGGTGGTACTGGACTGGGATTGGCAATCTCGCAACAGTTTATCGAGCGCCATCATGGTCAGATGCTCATCAGAAGTGAACTGGGGGCTGGAACTACCATTACGGTTTCATTACCTGCTCTGCAAGCAGAGCAATCCGTGGAACCATCACAACTTACTGAAGGGTTGATTTAAAAGGCCCATTGTATAGATTAAACTAGAAAAACAGCCAGTCCTCTCAAATCGGGAGGGCTGGCTGTTTTTAATTTGGGGGTAACGTTATGAAGTAAAACCTTCGGCACGCAAGCGTGTATTGCGCTCGTAAGCTTCTTTCAGCATACGCGTAGTTTGCGGTCGTACCGCCATTTTACCAAATACCACTTCATTGGGTCCGATAACCATAATTTCGCCCGGATTACCTTTAATGACAGCACCATCGCGAATCACAGCACCTTCACCGATAATCGCATGTTCAATATGGACGTTACGTCCAATACGGGTGTCAGGCATAACGATACTTTCTTTGATGGCTGATCCTTTACCTACCTCGACACCACTAAATACAACGGAGCGTTCTATTCGGCCCTCTACTTGGCAGGAATCATGCAACAAGCTGCCCAATGGCTGCGTTTGACGGTTAGGCACCTTTTGTGCGCTCAACCTTGTGCGGCGTTCACGTGTATACATCGGCCAGTCCTTGCGTTGAAGGTCGATAGCACAATCATCCTGTAACAAATCCATGTGTGAATCCCATAGGCTTTTAACGGTACCTACGTCCTTCCAATAGCCCTGGAATTCATAAACGTACAAGGATTCTTGGTCCGCTAACATTTTAGGTATGATATCTTTACCAAAATCATGACTGGATTGAGCATCCTGTGCGTCTTCTAACAGGTAATTTCTCAAGTAATCCCATTTGAAAAGGTAAATCCCCATAGAGGCCAAATTACTTTCCGGTTTCTCCGGTTTCTCTGCAAATTCTGTGACACGCAGATCTTCATCGGCACTCATAACACCAAAACGGTGTGCTTCATCCCAAGGTACCTCCATGACAGAAATGGTAGCCGCAGCTCCTTTTTCCTTATGGTGGTTTAGCATTTCACGATAATTCATATAGTAAATATGATCACCGGATAAAATAAGCACATGCTCCGGATTTTGGCTGTCAATATATTCGATATTCTTATGAATAGCATCTGCCGTTCCTAAGTATTCAGCGTTACCTGTGTTATAAGATGGAAGCAGGGTAATTCCTTTGTCATCTGTTTTTGTAAGACCCCATGGTGTTCCATCCCCGATATGTTCGTGCAAGGATTCTGCCTCATATTGCGTCAGTACACCTACAGTATCAATGTCTGAATTTACGCAGTTACTGAGAGGAAAATCGATGATCCGGTAATGACCGCCAAAAGGTACGGCGGGTTTTGCAATCGTTGAAGTAAGGGGAGCAAGACGGCGTCCCTCTCCGCCTGCCAGCAGCATGGCAATGCATTCTTTATTAAACATTTCGTTTCCCTCCCGGTTTAGTTGTCAGTGTAGTACATACATAAACGGTATGGGGTACTCTTGAAACCATAAGGTATATAAGATTCCCCCAAAACTAAGGTTTATTTTTTTCCTAGTCATTTTTCTGTTCATTGTGGCTAGAATGGGGTAATAACTCAGGTCAGCTTTGACCCAAAAGCGAATGCATTACCGATTCATACATTTTTACTTACAAAACATATAAGGGTGGTGACGTGATGACAGACCAAACTCTTCCGCAACAGGCTATTTCATCGGAAGATATTTATTTGTTTCATGAAGGAACGCTTTATCACAGCTACCGATCTTTGGGTTCCCACCTTACTGTGGAGAACGGAGAACAGGGCGTCCGCTTTACGGTCTGGGCTCCTCATGCTCTCCATGTCGGGCTTGCTACAGATCGCAACAACTGGAATGGGGAACAGGATTCCTTATATAGGGTTCCCAAATCCGGTTTTTGGAGTCGTTTTTTTCCGGGGATATCCCAAGGAACTTTTTACAAATACGACATTACGGGTGCAAATGGTGAACGATTTCTGAAAGCAGACCCTTACGCGGTACGTGCTGAAGTGAGACCGGCAACGGCTTCTGTGGTAGCTTCTATAGATGGTTATGCTTGGAACGATGCGATTTGGCGCCGAAAACGTAGAGCACCTTATGGAAAGCCTCTGCACATATACGAGCTTCATCTGGGCACTTGGAAGCAAAAAGAAGATGGTACGTTTTATACATACAGGGAAATAGCTGAGCTTCTTGTGCCTTATGTGACCGATATGGGGTATACACATATTGAGCTGATGCCGCTGAGTGAACATCCGTATGATCTTTCCTGGGGCTACCAGCTCACCGGATATTTTGCACTCACAAGCCGGTATGGAGAACCGCATGATTTTATGTATTTGGTGGATCGTTGCCATCAGGCGGGAATTGGAGTGCTGATGGATTGGGTCCCAGCCCATTTTGCAAAAGATGCTCATGGATTAAGGCTGTTTGACGGATCGCCCTTGTTCGAATACGCGGATCCGCTGATTGCCGAAAAGCCCGGCTGGGGAACACTGACGTTTGATTACAGCAAGCCCGAGGTGCGTTCTTTCCTGATATCTAATGCGCTATTCTGGATGGATGTATACCATATTGACGGCCTGCGCGTAGATGCTGTGACGAGTATGCTACGGCTGGATTTTGAAAAGCAGGACGGTCAATATCGTTTTAACTCTAAAGGAGGCATTGAAAATGAGGAGGCTATTGCCTTCCTTCAACAACTGAATGAAACAGTATTCCGCTATTATCCGTATGCTCTGATGATGGCAGAGGAGTCCAGTGCCTGGCCGATGGTGACTTCTCCGGTAAGCGATGGAGGACTCGGTTTTAATTACAAATGGAATATGGGCTGGATGAACGATACGCTTGATTATATCGAAACGGATTTCGATCAGAGGCCGGAGCGCCATAATTTGCTGACATTCCCCATAGCTTATGCGTACAGCGAGAATTTTACACTGCCGTTGTCGCACGATGAGGTTGTTCATGGTAAGAAGTCGCTGCTTGATAAAATGCCAGGTAGCTATGAGCAAAAATTTGCCGGGCTTCGAGCGCTTCTCGGTTACCAAATCACCTCACCGGGCAAAAAGCTCTTATTTATGGGAGGGGAATTCGGCCAATTCATCGAATGGAAGGATGAGGAGCAGCTTGACTGGTTTCTGCTGGATTATGACAGTCACCGTTCGCTGCACGCTTTTACGAAAGCGCTGAATCATTTGTATATTCAAGAAAAGGCGTTATGGGAACTGGATCATTCGTGGGATGGATATCAGTGGATTGAGGCGGAGGACCGTGGGCAGAGCGTAATTACGTATTTGCGTAAAAGTAAAAAGTCAGGAGATACACTAGTTGTGCTTATTAACTTTCAGCCTGTGCCCAGAGAGAACTACCGAATTGGGCTGGAAAAGGCCGGGAGTTATATCGAACTGCTGAACAGTGATCATAAGGACTTTGGGGGAAGGGACCAGCTGAATACGGGAATAATACGGACCGCCCCCATCCCTTGCCACGGACAGCTTCACAGCTTAGAGGTGACCATACCACCCCTGAGCATCGTTATACTCAAGAAAGCGCCTCGGAGGCCTAAAAAAGCAGATTAAGCACATAGGGAGGAAGCACATATGAATATTTTGTTTGCGGCAGCAGAAGCACATCCATTTATTAAAACAGGCGGGTTGGCTGATGTCATTGGCGCACTGCCGAAGGCACTTCGTCAGGCGGGGTGCGACGTCCGAATCATTTTACCTAAATATGCGGGGATTCCCGATACTTATAAAAATTCTCTGCGGCCGGTAGCGGTGAAGCAAGTAGCCGTAGGCTGGCGTAATCAATATTGTGGAATAGAGGAACTGACATTAGACGGAATCAAGGTTTATTTTATAGACAATGAGTATTACTTCGGTCGTGACGGTATTTACGGTTATATGGATGATGGCGAACGTTTTTCCTTTTTTAACCGGGCGATTTTAGAAGTGCTGCCTGAACTGAACTTTCGGCCGGATATTTTGCATTGTCATGATTGGCATACGGCGATGGTTCCGCTGCTTCTGAATGCCGATTATCGACATTTGCCCTTCTACAGTGATATTCGCACGGTGTTTACGATACATAATCTGCTGTATCAGGGGGATTTTCCGTATGAGGTCTTAACTGAGCTGCTCAACCTGGATGGGAGCTATTTCACCCCCGAGGGTGTGGAGTATCATGGCAGACTGAATTTTATGAAAGGTGGGCTTACGTACTCGGATCATGTCACGACCGTGAGTCCAACCTATGCAGAGGAGATTCAAACGGAATTTTACGGATATGGGCTGGAGGGTCTGCTTCGTAAATTGGGAAATCAGGGTCGCTTAACGGGGATTGTGAACGGAATTGACACCAAAAGCTACAATCCTGCCACGGACAATCGTATTTATACGAAGTACCGCACGAGTCTGACAAAGAAAAAGGAAAACAAAATTGGCCTGCAGAAGGAACTGGGTCTGCCGGTGCGGCCAGACGTACCTATGATTGCCATGGTAACCCGGCTTGTAGATATGAAGGGGCTAGATCTGGTAACGAGAGTGCTTGACGAAATCTTGTATTATGATGATATCCAGTTTGTCGTGCTGGGAACAGGGGATCCGGCTTTTGAGCATTGGTTCCGTGAGGCAGCGGGACGCTATCCACTGAAAATGTCGGCGCAGCTCGCTTTTAGCGAACCTCTGTCACGAAAAATATATGCGGCAAGCGATATGTATCTTATGCCATCAAGGTTCGAACCTTGCGGGATCAGCCAGCTGCTGGCGCTTCGTTATGGAAGTATCCCTATTGTACGAGAAACAGGGGGCCTTAATGATACTGTGCAGGCTTTCAATGAATCCACAGGTGAAGGAAACGGATTTAGTTTCAAAAACTACAATGCACATGATATGTTGAACACCATTCGTCGTGCTGTTCATTTTTATCGCCAATCTGAGCATTGGTCGAAGCTTACACAGACGGCTTTTGCAGGAGAATATAGTTGGGATGTTTCAGCCGAAGCGTATATGGATATTTACCATTTGCTAACAAAAACGGACTGAACAGAGTAGGAACACCACAGTCATGTTAATGAAAAAGGGAATCCCTTTAGCCAAGTTTTCTGGCTGAGGAATTCCCTTTTTTGCTATGATCAGTCGCCCCCACCACCACAGCTGCTTCCACATGAAGAGCCACTGCTACACGAAGAATGGCTACCAGAATCGCCTGAATCATGATGAGAAGAGCCTCCATGATGAGAACTGTCATGGGAGGAATGATGGTGCGAGTGATGTGTGTCCCAGTTTGAACAGCCGCTTGCCGAGCTACAGCCGGATGAGCTAGCTAATACGGCATTACCTGTAGCATCCGGGTGCATGTGTATGGCAAATTGCTCAGGTTGATACCATGAATACCACACAACAGCTAATAACAAATAGTCGACCTGTAAATAGTTGACCTTAGGCAATTGCTTACCCTCAGGATCATCCACCGCTTTATTCACCCGCTCGCGCAGATGTTGTACAATCTTATGAACCGCTTGTTGGGCCTGCTGTGAAATAGCTATATTCTCCTGCGTATTCCAGCGGTCACCTGCTGGCTGCGCGGAAGTTGTGAGTTTGTAATAGCGCGAAAGCTCGTCGTTCGGTAATGGATGATTAAAAAAGGTTCCCCACAAACTGGCGCTATAGCGGTTCCAGCCAAAGCATTCCACATACAACCAGTCAAACCACGCCCGTTCCTCAGGCATCGGCTGAGAGCCGCCGGAATGGGGCGCATGGTGAAGCATACGACCAAAAAAAGCTTCCGAGAATTGCTGATATTCGCGGGTAAACATCAACATTTCGTGCCATAATTCATCCACATCACTACTGAACATAGGCACTCGATTCATAATCGCGCATAGCATAAAATATCGTTTTAGCTCATGCCAGCGCCAATCATATTCTTGCTCCGTCAGCTCAGGGTGGGCTTCCATTACACGCCTCCTTACGCTATGAGCATAGGAGGCGGGAATGGATTGCTCTAGTAGTTGCATCAGCTCCGTAATCTCTGGATGACGTTCCTGCGCAAGGGACGAAGGGGATGGGGAGCTGAGGAAAAAAGCATTCCGGCGCCGTGTCTTTCTGTTTCCCCGGTTCCTGCGTATTGCACGGAATATAAACCAAAAAATGATGAGGACCCCCACAATAAACAACGTCCAAAAGCTGCTCATACTATCCATGATGGCTGGCTGCTCCTTTCTGAAAGAACACGGAATTTAGATTTAACTTTCGTTATTCAACAGAGCGAATTCTTTTTTTATCTCGGCTAGCAGTTCAGGATTCTTGATTACATCGCAAGCAGTCCATGCTAAAGTTTTCGCAGCCAGCAGCATTCCTTCCATGGCCCGGTCCTGCATCGCCAAATCACGGAATTCTGGTGTATGCAAGGCATGCTTCTCGTCAATAACTTGAATATAAGGATGGATAGCAGGGCAATGAAGCGATACATTTCCGATGTCCATGGAGCCGTGATCTTCGCCTTCCGTTATATCTTCTTGTGAAATGCCAGCCTGCACCAAATTTGCGGTAAACGCATCGGAAAGTACACGATTCGTGACCATTTCATCATAAGAAGTCTCATAATTGGAGGTCTCCAACCGACACCCGGCCTGTAAAGCAGCTCCTTCAGCAATTTGAATAACACGGCGAGTCAGCGGGTTCAGTTCTTGACGTGTAGCGGCTCTCACATAAAATTGGGCTGAGGCGTAATCAGGAATAATATTGGCTGCTTGCCCACCCTGGTTAATGATCCCATGGATACGCACTGTACTTTTTACTTGTTGACGGAACGCATTGATGCCATTGAACGTTTGAATCACAGCGTCCAGCGCGTTAATGCCTTCGTGCGGGCTGGCAGCCGCGTGAGCAGATTGACCAAAAAATTCGAATTGTACAGCATCAATCGCCAGCGATTTGCCTGATTTTTCGTAACGGTCATAAGGATGCGTCATAAGTGCAATGTCGCAATCATCAAACAACCCGGCAGCGGCCATCGGGACCTTTGCACCGCGTGTTTCTTCGGCAGGTGTGCCATATACCCGTACTTCTCCGCCAGTTTCGTCGATGATCGACTTGAGGCCGACGGCAGCACCAGTACTCATCATACATATCAGATGGTGCCCACAGGCGTGTCCTAGGCCTTTCAGAGCGTCATATTCTGCCAGAAAAGCGACAACTGGCCCGGGTTTTGCAGCTTTGTAAGTTGCAATAAAGGCTGTTTCTATGCCTAATACGGGTGTCTGGACCTCAAAACCGTGAAAAACTAGTTCTTCTTTTAAACGGGCAGCAGCCAGAAATTCCTCGTTTCCAAGTTCAGGATTTGAACCAATATATAACGAAATGTCTTTAAACCGTGGGGCATGCTGCTCAATTATCTTTTGAATGGTCTGTTTAAAATCCATGCTGAAAACTCCTTTATATAAGCTGTAATGTAGGTACTGCGTTAGGTATGCTGAAAATGTACTATAACATTCATTGCATAATCATGCATATTCATTTATAATGACACAATCTTATTTATTATAAAGAATTTAAGGAGAGAAAAAAAGATTGAAAAAGGCATATCGTTTTACCGCCCTGGTTTTGACGGCGGTTATCTTGCTGTTGACTGGTCTTCCCATGCTCAATGCATACGGAACGGAAGCAAAGCCACAGAAAAAACTTGTAGTGGGCATGAGTGCCGACTTTCCGCCGTATGAGTTTCATAAAGTCATTAACGGTAAGGATACCATTGTTGGGTTCGATGTGGATATCGCCAAGGAAATCGCCAAAGATTTGGATGCGGAGATGGTCCCTGAGGACATGAGTTTTGACTCTTTGCTGCCTGCTCTGCAAAGTGGTCGTGTAGACTTGGTACTGTCCGGTATGACACCAACGGATGAACGCAGAAAGAGTATTGATTTCTCGGATGTATACTATCGCTCCAAGCAAGTCATCATGGTACGCCCAGAGGATAAAGACAAATATCCGACGATGGATGCTTTGAAAGGCGAGAAGATCGGCGCACAAAAGGGAAGTATTCAGGAAGAGATTGCTCAAAAAGTGCCCAATGCCTCTGTAACTTCACTGGACAAAATATCTGACCTGGTACTCCAGCTGCGGACCCAGCGTGTGAACGCTGTCGTGATCGAAGATACGGTTGCTAAAGGATACACGTTAGACGGTACCGTAACCCTTGCCAAGGCTGTGCCTGAGGATGCGGGAGCAGAAACAGCTGTAGGTATCCGTAAAGGGAATGCAGAATTGCTTGCTTCTGTAAATAAAACGTTGGCTCGCCTGAAAGCAGACGGGTCGATTGAGAAGTTTTCCACGGAAGCGAGTGCACTTTCTGCGGATCGTCAGGTTTCTTCTAATAACATTGTAGATATTTTTTGGAAATACCGTAGTTTATACGCTACGGGTATCGGCTACACCTTGTTGCTGTCTGCGCTCGGAGTACTGTTCGGATTCATCATTGGTCTGATCATATCCTTGCTACGTATGAGTGGAGTAAGGATCATTGAGTGGTTAGGTACCACTTATGTAGAGATACTGCGTGGCACACCTATGCTGGTGCAACTCATGATTATTCACTACGGAGTTGCTTTGACGCTGGGTGTCAATTTTACTCCACTCCAGTCTGGTATAATCACATTGTCTCTGAATAGCTCGGCATATCTGGCTGAAATTTTTCGTGCAGGTATCCAGGCAGTAGACCGTGGACAGATGGAGGCTGCCCGTTCGTTGGGTATGGGACGGGGCAAAGCTATGCGTCATGTCATTTTGCCGCAAGCGTTTAAATCTATTTTGCCTGCTATCGGTAATGAGTTTATTACGATCATTAAAGAATCATCCATTATTTCGACCATTGGGATGGTGGATATTATGTATCAGGCCCAGGTCATTAAGAACATTACCTACGAAGGATTAAGTCCGTTCGTAATCGCAGCCGCTATTTATTTTGTAATGACATTCAGCTTGTCTAAGCTGCTGGGTTTATGGGAAAGGAAGTTGAGAGCCAGTGATCACCGTTAAACAACTGCGTAAATCGTTCGGCAAGAATGAGATTTTAAAAGGCATTGATATAGATATCGCCAAAGGTGAGGTCGTCGTCATCATCGGTCCCAGCGGTTCGGGGAAGAGTACGTTTTTGCGTTGTATGAATCTGCTAGAACAGCCTACGGACGGGGAGATTTTGTTTGAGGGCGAGCCGATTACAGCTCGTGGTCATAATATTAATGTAACCCGGGAGAAGATGGGGATGGTGTTCCAGCATTTTAATCTGTTCCCGCATAAAACAGTGTTGCAGAACCTGACGCTTGCACCAACGCAAGTTAGAAGACAGTCAGGGAAGGAAGCGGAAAAAATTGCGCTTGAACTCCTGCGTACCGTAGGGCTTGAGGATAAGAAGAATACCTATCCGAACCAGCTATCCGGTGGTCAGAAGCAACGTATTGCGATTGCGCGTGCTTTGGCCATGCAGCCGCACGTAATGCTGTTCGATGAGCCGACTTCTGCATTGGACCCTGAAATGGTTGGAGAGGTTCTGGATGTAATGAAGAAGCTCGCCGAAGGCGGCATGACCATGGTAATCGTGACGCATGAAATGGGCTTTGCCCGCGAGGTAGGCGATCGAATCATCTTTATGGATAACGGTCAAATTGTGGAACAAGGTACACCAGAGCAGGTATTTGGCACTCCAAGCCATGATCGCACCCGTGATTTTCTTGCCAAAGTATTGTAAGAAAGTGCTGATACGAGCTATAAAAAAGCCCTCCGTTTGACGGAGGACTTTTTCTTTTTTTGTCACCATTTCCCCATATTTTCGTAACAAATATCGATTTCTTGGTGACAAAATTGTAACGAGTATAGTATGATGTTCAAGGTTCCCAACATTTTCATGCGGATAAGGTTACAAAATTGTGATATTATGCAGTAAGCCAAAACTTACCGGGACAGCATGCGGTTATGACAAACGCTGAATGCTGGGCCCAAACTATGGGAAGTGCGGGGGACGTAACAACGGCAGTCTTTCCGATACGTCATAAGACGATATGGAATATGCCTAGGGGTGAATTGCACAAGCATAGGGCTTCTCCTGAGTCCGAATCCGACAGCTAACTTCGCAGGCATAACAGAGGAGGTACATATCTTTGAAACATCTAAAACATATTGGAAAAACCATGAAATTTGCGGTGCTTGCCGCAGCCATTGCAGGGCTGGCACAGACAGCTGGAGTAGCGGATGCTGCTTCGCTTCATACTGCCAAAGATGGCGATACCTTCTTTTTGCTTGCTCAACGTTATGGAGTATCAGTGGACGAGCTGACGAAGGCGAACCCAAACATTGCCTCCAACAATATATATGCAGGTCTGCAAATAAAGGTACCTGGTGAAAAAAGTGTGAAGGCAGCTTCGGATTCAAAGCCGCAGCTTCTTACGGAGAAAGCACCAGTGAATGAGGGGCCAACGATTGAAGCGTGGGGCAAAACATTTAACTATAGCAAAATAGTTGACGTTAAGGCTTCTGCGTATTCTGCTGCAGCTGATGAGAATGGTAAATGGGGAGCAGTGGACTACTACGGCAATCCGCTTAAACTAGGTACAATTGCGGTAGACCCGAACGTCATTCCGATGGGCACGAAAGTACTGGTTACAGGCTATTCCCACCCAGGTTTGCCGGATCATTCTTTTGTAGCTGTCGCTCGCGATCAGGGCAGCGCCATTACAGGAAAACGGATTGATATCTTTATTCCTGGCAACAAATCATTTGTGAACGACTTTGGATTTCAAAATGTGAAGCTATACGTTATTGATAAATAGCATTGTACGTATATACGGTTTAATTAAACATAATATATATTATGTAAACTTAATGCCTGTATCCTACCATATATAACTAGGTCAGACTCTTATCAGGTCCTATCCGTAAAAAAGGCTGTCTTGACGAGCAGAAAACTTCTGCTGGTAAGACAGCCTTTTTACGTTTCTTTAGCTTGCAGCTCAATCCTAAACATATGGTTATTTCCGTTCCGATGTGTGGAGTAGCCGGGGGACTGTCACAAATTTGTAGCCCTTAGCTTTTAAAGTGTGAATTAGACCCGGCAGAGCTTGGACAGTGCCTTGCAAGTTGGAACTTTGACCTCCACCTGCGTGCATTAAAATAATAGAGCCAGGCCCGGTAGCTGGGATCACATTGCGCTGAATTTGTGTTTTACTTAGTCCCTTCCAGTCGAGAGAGTCTACATTCCAATTGACAATCATGTAGCCATGACGACGTGCCCATTGGATTTGTGGCTCCGTGATTTCACCGTAGGGTGGACGAATCAACTTAGGGCGAAAACCTGCGCTGGCTTGTAAAATACGTTCTGTTTTTGTAATCTGGTTGCGAAAGCGTTCTGGTGTGGCCTTCCTAAAATCCGGATGAGTATAGGAATGGTTTCCTATAGCATGGCCTTCACGGATAATACGGCGTATGATCCCCGGATGCTTTTCCGCACGGTGACCGACGATAAAAAAGGTGGCTTTGATGCCATTGGCGTGTAATACGTCCAAAACCTGCGGCGTATACCTAGAATCGGGCACATCATCAAAGGTTAGGGCAATTTGGCGGGTGTGTGGGCCGCACATTTTAAAAATGTCCGCATGTTTTTTTCGCAGCATTGCTAATGTAGGAGTTGCTCGATCTGTGCTCTGTTGTACAGAAGAAGCAACAGCTGCTTCCTTGGGATGGGGCGTTCCGATGTTGGGAGGCGCATCCGCGTGAACGGGTAAACTTGAAAATGCTAGTAACAGTGCCAAGCATGGCAACACTCCCCTGTACGGCATATGTATCCCCCCTTTCCGTGCAGTGGTACCTAGTGGTGCTCTCGACTATTATGTACCTGTCCTATTAAAAATATGCTGGTTACCAAGTTCGGCTCATAAACGACTGGAAAGAAGTCCACGATGAAACGATTATCAATGAAGATGATGGAGCTAATCGTACATATTCTCTTAAACATGACCGAAAACAGGAGCATTTTCGCAAGTTTTAGCCTTACAACGAATTCGGTATACCGCGACAGCTGGTGTATAATGGGGATGCAATTCATAATTATACAGACATGGAATTGAAGGAAGGATGGATAAAAGTGACCGACTTGTTTACTCCTTATCAATTAAAGGGGCTTTCTTTAAAAAATCGGATTGTTATGCCCCCGATGTGCCAATACAGTGTGGAGGCCAAGGACGGAAATCCAACGGATTGGCATCATGTCCATTATGTGAGCCGGGCAGTAGGAGGCACTGGACTTATTATTGTGGAAATGACAGCGGTCCATCCAGATGGACGTATTACAGATCGTGATTTGGGTATTTGGAGTGACGAACATATTCCTGCATATCGTAAGATTGTAGAGGAAGTCCACAAGTATGGTGCCAAAATTGGCATTCAACTAGGCCACGCTGGACGCAAGGCTGAAGATGCTGAGCAACCTGTGGGTCCGTCCTCCATTCCTTTTAGCGAACGCTTTAAAGAGCCGCACGCCTTAAAGACAGCTGAAGTCAGGGAACTGGTTCAGGCATACAAAGAAGGCGCGCGCCGTGCGGTGGAAGCAGGTTTTGACACGGTCGAGATACATGGTGCTCACGGCTATCTGATCCATCAATTTCATTCCCCTTTAACAAATGCCAGAGAAGATGAATATGGGCAGGATTTGTCATTGTTCGGTGTTGAGGTCATACATGCTGTTAAAGAGGTTCTTCCTGCTGATATGCCTGTGCTTATGCGGATATCTGCCAAAGAATACGTCGAAGATGGATATAATGTGGAATACATAACAGGCGTAGGGGAACGATATCGTGATGCGGGTGTGGACATTTTCCATATCTCTTCTGGTGGTGAGGGTCCGATTGGTTCTGGCGGAGGCCCGTCTGCGCGTGCCGGCTATCAGGTGGATTTGGCTCATACCATCCGTGAAAAGCTGAATGTACCTGTAATTGCTGTTGGCTTACTGGATGATTACGAGGACGCTCGTCGGGTTGTTCAGCAGAAAGAAGCTGATCTGGTAGCAATAGGCCGTGCCATGCTGCGTGATCCCTATTGGGCGTTGCATGCATCGCGGGAGCTAAAAGTACAGGCCGATATCCCAGAGCCTTACTTGCGCGGCTTTTAGATATTTTTGAAACCCTCTTTGCAAAGCTTGCGTAAACATGTGTACAGAGCTTAAAATTTAAGCATTCAACTCTAGGAGGAACTTCACATGTCTATTTTCAAACGATTAAGAGATCTTACGATGTCCAACATTAACGCCATTATTGACAAGGCAGAAGATCCAATTAAAATGACGGATCAATACATTCGTGATATGCAAGAGGACCTGGAAGATGCAGAGAAAGCGGTAGCCGCTCAAATTGCTATTGAAAAGAGATTCAAACAGCAATACGAAGAACAGGCTGCTTTGGTAAAGAAACGCGAAGAACAGGCACATACCGCTGCAAAAGCACAAAATGTAGATCTGGCTCGTCGCGCGCTGGAAGAAAAGAAATCTGCTGAACAAAAAATGAATGAGTTCAAAGCTGGTTACGAACAGAACAAAGCTGCAGCCGATAATCTGCGTGGCAAGCTGGATGAAATGCGCAGACAGCTGACAGAAATGAAAAACAAGCGCGAGACACTGGTTGCCCGTTATAATGCAGCTAAAGCGCAAACTGAAATTAACAAAGCTATGAACGGTTTTAGCTCTGATACGGCAACTGCTGGATTGAAGCGTATGGAAGAAAAAATGCTGCAAGCAGAAGCACGTGCCGAAGCGAGCAACGAAATGTCTTCTAAGGAAAAATCGTTGGATGAGGAGTTCAAAGAGCTGGATAAGAAAAGCGCCGTGGACGATGAGCTTGCCGCTTTGTTGAAGCAATACGAAAATAAATAAGAACATTTTAGCAGTGCCGCCAAGTGTGATTGCTCAGGAAGCGAAGGAGAAACGTTTTCTCCTTCGCTTTTCCCTGCCTGGAGGCGTAAAACATTATATGAAGGTCAAGAAGATGTGGAGGATGGTATGAAATGCATTTTTTAGAAACGATGAAAGCAATGCTTGTATGGACTGGTGCGGGGGCTATTTTGATCTTCGCATTAATGTATGTCGACTCTTTATTTACGAAGTATAAGGATTTTGCCGAAGTGAAGGCTGGAAATATGGCCGTAACGGTACGAATGATTATGAAGTTAGTTGCACAAGGCTATATCTTGTCAGGCTCTATCGCTACAGCTAATAATTTGCTCGAAGCGCTTGTGTATTCTGTGATCGCCTTTGTCATCCTGCTTGTTTTGGAAGTTATTGTACGTCTGCTGTTGCGGTACTGGGCTCAGTTTGATCTGGATAAAGGTACACAGGAAGGTAAAATTGGTTTCGGTCTGTTTTCAGGAGCGCTGCATCTGGTTGGCGCCTTGATCATTACAGCATGCTTCTAGGCTAAGAAAGGCAGGAATATAACCATGGGTGTGTGGAAACGAATTTCAAATCTATTTGCTAAGCCGGAGCCGCCGAAAGCAGAGAAAAGCATGCTTCACTTAAATCCAGGTGATATCTGTGAAGTGTCGCTTGTCACCTATGAAGTGGTAGGTCGTGTACATAATCGTGCCCGGAATGCCGTTGTTTTGACGCTTCAGGATGGTAATCAAGTCAGTTATCTTCATATTGAGGAACGGGAAACACTGCAATTCGGACTATATCAGGCCATCGACGGCAGACTTGACAACCCCGAGGAAGTGCCGACCATTTTAGAGCTGGATGATACAACGTATCATTTGGAGGAGCAGTATTCTGGGCATGTTACCGTCATGGGCCGTGCTCCTTTCCGACAGGGTGGAGAGCAGCATGTGTGGCAGTACCAGTCTGATGATTACCATCTGTTGCGGGTAGAGTGGCAGGACGGTCGCTTTATGCTTTATGAAGGAGAAGAAGTGATTACCGGAGACGTCAAGGTTATTCGGGCAAGCTAGGAGAGGGTTACACATGAGCAAACGCACCTGGCAGTATGCATTAAAGGTCATTGTGGCGCTGAGTTTGTTCGTATCCGTGTTAAGCGGCTGCGGCGCGCCAAGTGTAAAAGATACGTATCCGCTGGAATCGGTTAGTGGCAGCGGAAACTCGACCTCGTATGTATACCGGGCAGCTGGCAAGACAGTCCCGGAAGTAGCGGAGGAATTGAAAGAGCAGCGTACACCGGAACAAATGTCACCGCAGAGCAATGAGCGGATGTTTCTGGTATATAGCGATGAGTGGTACCATTTGCAGCAAGATCCAGCTAAGAAGGAAGATACACTCATTGAAATTGACAGTAAAAAGTATGTCGAACAAAATTACAGTTCAAGCTTTCTAAAAGGATACTTAACCGCAACTGTGCTGGATGCTCTGTTTGATTCATTGCGTGGTTCAGGCTCCTATCGGGGCTACTCCAGCAGAGATGTATACCGACCTTCTCAGGGCCAATATCGTGCTCCTACGGTGCAGGAGAAAAAGGCGATTCCGCCGATTACGGTGGAGCGGAAAGGTTCGGTTACCCGTAGAGGAAAGAACTCGGATTCTAGCGTTGGGTCAAGCGGAAGTTTGTTCGACAGAGGGTCCAGCAGTTCACCGAGCAGAGGCTCGATTTCACGTGACCGGAGCGGCAGCGGCGGTTCCAGCATATTTGATTCGCCGCGTAAATCTTATAGTAAGCCCAAAACACGTAGCGGTTCAGGTAAAATCAGCCGACGAAGTCGACGATGAGGGGTATCGTCAATTTATTTGAAAACAAAAGATTTGCGGAACTGTGGTACTAATGCACAGTTCCTTTTTTTATTTTTAGAGATGATGTTGGTGATCATCTAGCGGCACAGCCAAACCTACACCTTTATGGATATAATAATGAATAGATAATTAAAACTCTGTTTGGTTGAAGGGATTGAAAATTAAATGGTACAATCTATTTCTTGGCCAGATCTTTCACAAAGACCATTTAATCTAATGGTGGAACGAAAAATGGAGTGTTCTCCGAATGTTCTGTATCAGGCGTGGACGAAGCAGTTTGACAGTTGGTTTGCAGCCCGAGGATCAGTATTAATGGAGGCAAAAGTGAATACGACCTTCTTTTTCGAAACACATTTTGAGGGGAAGCGTCATCCACATTACGGAAGATTTCTAAGACTTGAGCAAAACCGACTGATCGAGCTGACTTGGATTACTGGCGAAGGCGGTACCAAGGGAGCTGAAACAGTTCTCACTGTTGAGCTTAAACCTCGCGGTAATGGCACGCATCTTTACTTAACGCATGCAGGTTTTCCAGACGAGAATTCAAGAAACCAACATGAACAGGCTTGGCCGCTTGTACTTGAGCAGCTCGACAAAAGGATGATGCCAGATAGATAATTCAGAAGGTTCCAGGCTAAAACTGCAACAAGAGGACGATTTTAAAATCGTTCTTTTTATATTTTTTGATGACAAAAATAAATATTTACCTTACATAAAAACAAATATTACCAGTTTACTAGATTATTTCATTGCCACATCTATAAGTAAAATATACAATTACAACAGGCGAAATAAGAGGATGGTGTATCTGTGTTATCTGCTTTTTTATATATATTACTTGGTGTATTCGATGCTTTGGCCGCTGTTATTTTGGTCTTAAAGCTTTATATGCTTCCCGTGAGGGAATATCGCACAAAAATATTATTCTATGCAATTGGCATAGCTTTGTTTTCCTTTCTAATGAGGGAAGTTATAGGCTTGCCTAAATTAGATTTGCCGCTTCAGTATTTGTTAATGGTTATCTTTTTTAGATTTGGTTTAGGGATCAAAACCCATCTAGCAGCTTTTTCTGCTGGTTCTGGTCTAACGGCCTACATTAATTTACAACTTTTTGTATTTCTGTTTGCGTATTTTTTTGGAGTAGCAGAACCAGGTGCTATTAATGATACTTCTGGCTCTTCTATTTACGTTATTCAGTTAACTTCTATTATTATTGCGTGCTTTATTTCTTATATAATGGGAAAATATAACTTTGGTTTCTCGTTTATAATTCAGCCTCCACATGATTTTTTAAGAGCTGAAAATTACTTATCATCCCTAAATAAAATGTTGATTCTAGGTGCTCTAATATCAGCTGTCACCATTTTTATTACTTTGTATATGCTCTATAGCTCAAATACAATAGGATTACTATCCATTTCATTGCTTACTTTCGGCGTGTCGTATTTCTTTTCAGAGAGAGGAGATTATGAGGATGCTAGAAGCGCTATCACGGTACATCGCAACGGAAATAAAAAAAGCTGATCCTGATGGTCCAACAAGTGTAGAAGTGATGGAATATGCGCTTGGTATAAAAATTACCGAAGTGTCTTCGATACTAATGGTTGCGATTATAGCTTGGATGACTGGGCATTTTTGGGGGTCGTTATTAGCTCTAGTAACTATCATGTTTGTAAGAAGATTTTCAGGAGGGGCACACTTCAGCAATCTTACATTTTGTGTCTGTTTTACAACGGCAATATGTGTAACTATACCTCTCGTCTCTTTAAATTTATCAACGATTTTGATTATTAATGCTTGTTCAGTATTAGTGTTTTTAGTTTATGCACCCAATCATTTTATTTATATTCATAAGACCAATAACCACAAATATTATAAAACGGTATGTGTTTTAATTTGTGCGGTGAATTTTTTTGTACAATCCCACATAATATGCTTATCTTTAGCTATTCAAGCATTCAGTATTCTTCCTTTATGGAAAGGAGGTGAACGAAAATGGATAAGAAATTGGCGAGAGCTTTAAGTTTAAGACTGGGAAAATACGCTAACGAATCTACCAAAAACGAAAAAACAGTATTTGGCGCTAAACCGATACCGGCTGAGCTCAAGAAAAAAGAAAAGAACTGATTATGTACAGCGTTACTCTAGACATTATTTTTATACGATCGGGGTAACCGCACAGACTTGCAAGGAAGCTTTTCAGCTATCACGACTTGGTTTTGTGAGATCGAGTCTAACGCATTTGGAGGTACGATTCGAAGAATCTGACTTCACTTGCTCTATGTCTCATAATAAGCTTAAAGCACTTAAAAAGTTATAGAAATGACCCGTAGAATTCACGGGTTATTTTTATTGCCATACATACTTAGACCCCCCCCGATTTGCCAGATAACGGTTTTAGCGTTATAACAGAAAGAGGGCATTTTAGAAGAACGGAGTGAGATTATGAATCATACATCATTAAACTCAGAAAAATTCCAGCGTAAAGCAGTTCAGGTGGAAGAGGCACAAAGCAGGATAGCTAGCTATGTAAAACAGGGTGAAAGGGAAGACGTAGAGCTGGAGCAGGCGCATGGACGTTATTTGGCGATGGATTTGACCGCACCACACCCGTATCCCCGTTTTCGTCGCTCAGGTATGGACGGTTATGCGATCCTTGGCTCGGACACTGAAGTGTGCTCGTCCGGTCAGGAAATCTGGCTACATGTGATTGATGAAATTCCTTGTGGCACCGTATCGGACAAGCGGGTGGAGACTGGAATGGCTGCCCGCATCATGACAGGAGCGCAATTACCTGAAGGAGCGGACACGGTTGTCATGCTGGAAGCGACACAGCTGCGTGAGGAAAACGGACAGACATATGTCGGCTTGAAGAAGCGTATAGAAGCTGGCAAAAATGTGACACAGATTGGTCATGAGATTCAGGAAGGTCGGCTTTTGCTTAGTAAGGGAACCTGCCTGGGAACGGGGCACATCTCGGTACTGGCTACTTTTGGAGTACATCGGGTACCAGTTTACAGGAAGCCAAGGGTGGCCGTTTTTTCTACAGGATCGGAATTACTTGCAGTGGATGAGCCGTTACAACCGGGGAAAATTCGAAACAGTAATACATATATGTTGGCTTCTCAAATTAGAGAGGCAGGAGGAGAGCCGTTTATTTTACAAGCCATTCATGATGATTTGAGCCTTGCCCGTACTTCTGTACGTGAAGCGATAGCTGCCTATGATATCGTGGTCACGAGTGGAGGAGTATCGGTGGGGGATTATGATATTATGGGTGATCTGGTACGACAGGAAGATGTGAATATGCTGTTCAACAAGGTCACGATGCGTCCAGGAAGTGTGACCACAGTCGCAGTGATTGACGGCAAGCTGTTATTTGCGCTTTCAGGTAACCCCGGTGCGTGCTTTGTAGGCTGTGAGCTGTTTGTACGGCCGACGATCCAAATGATGTTATCTTCGGCACATCCATATTTACAAACCTGGACGGCGAAGTTAGGCGCAGATTATATGAAGGTAAACAACTATACACGCTTTGTACGCAGCTCTCTGGAGATACGTGGTGGGCAAGTATACGCGATTCCTGCGCGAGTAGATGAATCCAGTGTCATGGTGACCATTAAGGACAGCGACTGTCTGATCGTGATTCCTCCCACAACAGAAGGATTACGCGAAGGTGAAGAGGTACGTGTACTGGTGTTTCAAGGTGGACAGGTGACGTGAATACGAAACATCCATTTGTATGTCAAATCGTCGGATTCAAAAATACGGGAAAAACGACCTTTCTCGGAGGATTGATTCGTTATGTGCAGAAGTCAGGTCTACGCGTAGCAGTGATCAAGCATGATGGACATGAATTTGAAATGGATCATGAGGGTACAGATACGTACAAGCACCGACAGGCGGGTGCTGAAGGCATAGCTATTGTTTCGGCTGGAAGAACAGCCATTGTAGAGGAGAATAGTCAGCCTGTCACCGGACTGATCCGGCATTTTCAGGCCTATGATTGTGTGTTGCTAGAAGGCTTCAAGCAAGAGGATTATCCGAAGCTGGTCATGGTGCGGGAACAATCGGATGCTCAGCTTACCGATAAGCTGACAAATGTACAGGGAGTAGCGGTTTGGGAGCATCAAATGGATTGGGCTCAAGGTCACTACTCAGATGAAATGATACAGATATTTCCTGCCGAGGCCAACGGACCCGCAGGCCGCTGGCTACTCGAACAGATTCAAAAGCAGATAGAAGGAATGAGGAATGAGCAGGGGTGAGACATCAATCGGCTGAGTCGGTTAGAGTCTCTACCCGCCGTTCGATCGCCTGAGACATGGTTTTGTCAGTCAGGTGAGCATACACTTCTGTTGTTTCTGTCGAAGCGTGCCCCAGCTGTTCCTTTGTTTTGTAAATATCATTTTGTAAATAATAGTCAGTAGCAAAGGAATGACGAAGCTTATGCACGGTAAGGTAAGGCTTGCCGAACCGTTTGGCGTACTTAATGATCATTGCCTGAATCGCTCTTTTGGTCATTCGTTTGCCTTCTGTACTGCCGTTAGGACGTGTGACAAAGAGAGCCTTTTCTTTTTTTGGAGCGCGGTAACGGGTATGTCTCAGGGACAAATAAAGTACGAGATCATCTTTGGATTGCTCGCGGAAATACACCGGCGTTTTAAAGGTTTCGTCGTTATTGCCTTTGCGGTACACATATAATAATTTATTGTTTATGTCTAAATCGTCCAGATTCAGATTGACGATTTCAGATACGCGCAGGCCTGAGTTCAGAATGAGGCTGGCGATGCAGGCATCTCGTTCCTTATTTATTTCATAGGAGTATAACGCCTGCTTGTTATCGGCCAAATCTTGACCATAGCCTTCATAAATATAACCGATGAATTCAAGCAGTTCTTCCTCTTCCAGTATTTTACCTTTAAGCTTGGCCGCCGTATCCTTGGGTTTATGTATACGCTTGATTTCGACCTTGGCCATAATGTTGCGTTTGAGCAATGGATAAAAATTTTCATCCTCAGCGATTTGACTTAAATAATGAAAAAGCGAACGCAGAGACGATAGTTTACGTGAAATGGTTATACGGGAGTTGGAGCCTTCGCGCTTAGTAGACAGAAATAATCGAAAGCCTGTAATACTGTCCATATGAAGTATCTCCAACTCTTCCAATGTGACTTGGGCATTCGTTTCTCCGGTAGACAAGCCTTCCGAGCGAAGCCATGAAAAGAAAGCTTCGTAATCCCGCACATATTCTAGTAATGTGGAAGGGGAAAGGTCGGGCAGCTTATAATCCATAAATTGCTGCACGTACCATGGTAATCCCGGCATTTTTTCATCTAGTTTGCGCCGGTCGATGATCTTTTGTATATTCATTGGGTTCCACCTCGTCCGGTCATAATATATATGTATTTTAGCATATTTTGAACAGCACTGGATGGGATGTAATTCGAAGTTAAAGAACAGATTGAACCGCCAAGAGAGGTGAAAGTATGGGGTATAATATCAAATCGGAACTGAAGCTGTCTATTAAGTGTGTACCGGAGTCGCAAAAGGACATTATTGTACAGCTCATGCAATTTTATTTATATGATTTTACAGCCTATCTTCGAATTGATGTCACTGAGAAGGGGACATTCCCGGCTTATCCAGACTTGTATCAATATTGGACAAGCGGTGAACAGAAGCTACCTTTTCTGATTTGGAGACAGGATATTCCTGTGGGTTTTGCACTCGTTGACCGAATGTCCAGCAATCGAGAAGCTGACTACTACATGGCTGAGTTCTTTGTACTTCGTCCTTATCGGCATAATGGAGTTGGGACTTGGGCGGCTCATGAGCTGTTTGGACGCTTTAACGGACGTTGGAAGGTGACCCAAATGAGCACGAATAGGCCGGCACAATCCTTTTGGCGTAAGGTGATTGGAAGCTATACGAAAGGTGAGTACAGGGAACAGACACATCCGGTAAGAGGGAATATCAGTCAGTTTTTCAATACCTGAAAAATTCGAAATAGGAAGTCAGTAATGAAAAAGAGTCGGGGAGAGTATCCTATCGGCTCTTTTTTGTTGTCAATTCAAGTCTTCTATCCATCTATAGATCATTCCAATTAGAACCTGCATTGACACTATAAAAACGCAGGTATACAGTTATTAGCATAATTCATATATATCTGATTGGAATTATCAACAATGAAACGTCGGCTCCAAAAATGCAATGTAATCATAACATCACCCATCAGATCGGAGAGTGTTTTTAGGTGAAACGAACAAGTCGATTTGCAAAAATGGTAGCTTTAACCCTGTCGATGGTGCTGGTCTTATCGGCATGCTCGGGTAATAGCGGGGCCAATTCTACGAATACTGAGGCGAATGCAGCAGGAGGCGGGCAAGCTGCAGAAGGTGGAGATCTTACCTATGCACTGGCAACATCGCCGGATTCACTGGACCCGCATAAGAGTGGATTGGCAGTAGCATCTCGGGTATATCGTGCGATATTCGATAACTTGGTGGTAAAGCTGCCGGACAATACGATTAAGCCTTGGCTGGCAACCGAATGGAGTGTTTCCGAGGATGGCAAAAGCTATACATTCAAGCTGCGCAAGGATGTTAAGTTCCATGACGGAACCCCGTTTAATGCGGAAGCCGTTAAATTTAGCTATGATCGGATTATTGATCCGCAAGCCGTAGTAGGTAATGCCGCTAACTTGCTGGCTCCCTATGAATCCTCACAAGTGATTGACGAATACACGATTAAATTGAATCTGAAACGACCATCGCAGGCATTTTTGAGCAATTTAAGTGTTCCGGCTGTAGCCATTGTTTCGCCGGCAGGAGTTAAAAAATATGGAGATCAATTCGGTAAGCATCCAGTGGGTACAGGCCCCTTTAAGTTTGTAAAATGGGACGAAAATTCAGAGATCAAAATCGAACGTAACCCAGATTACAAATGGGCACCGGAAACTATTGAGAATCAGGGAGCGCCGTATTTGGGCAGCGTGACCTTTAAAATTGTTCCGGAGGAGGCGACCCGGATCGGCAGTGTGCAGAGTGGGCAGGCTTTGGCCGCTGAAACCGTCCCACCGCAGAACATTTTAATGTTGAAGAGTGACCCTAATTTCCAATTGTTGCAGGTCAACACCCTAGGACTGCCATATACGCTGTTCATTAACCAAAAGAAGACACCGTGGAATGAATTGAAGGCGAGGCAGGCATTACAATATGGTATTGATGTGGGGACGATCGTCAAAACGCTGTATCTAGGAACTTATGAACAGGCTTGGTCGCCACTCACTCCAGGTATTTTTGGATATGATAAATCACTGGAAAACGGTTTGCAGCCTGATCTTAACAAGGCCAATCAATTACTGGATGAGTTGGGGTGGGTTAAGGGAACGGATGGTTTCCGGGTGAAGGATGGACAACGTCTGACGCTGCATTATGTAGACGGAACTCCGAACCGTGAAAAACGAAACGACATTGCAGCCATTATTCAGCAGCAGCTGAAGAAAATCGGTGTTGATGTGAAGATTGAAATTACCAAGGATATTGCAACAGTTGTATATACGAACGGAAACTATGATTTCTACGGAAATAGCCAGGTCAATGTGGACCCGAACGCTTTATATGCTTTTTACCACACAGCGGCACCAAATCAGCGGCCTACACTTCCTAACTTCTCCAATCCAGAGGTCGACAAGCTGTTGGAGCAGGGAGCTATTGAACAGGATGATGTCAAGCGGGAGGAGATTTATAAAAAGGTGCAACAGCTAATCCGTGATCAGGCCGTCATCATTCCGATTTATGTTTTCCCTTATACGGTTGGAGCAGACAAGTCAGTGCAGGGTCTCAAATTCGATTTAGTGGGTTATCCGCTCTTTAACGATGTGCGTATTCAAAAATAGTATTGCTAAATAGTTTCTGGGGCCATCCAGACGGGAAGGAGTGTGGGCTATGATCAGAGCAGTTGCAGAAAGACTGGTTACTTCTTTGTTGGTCATTCTGGGTTCCTGTATTTTGGTATTCAGCATTTTGTATTTGCTTCCGGGGGACCCGGTAGATTCGATTCTTGACCCTTCAACGGCCACGCCAGAGATGATCGCCAATTTGCGTCATAAGCTGGGAGTGGATAAGCCTTTTCATGTTCAGTTTTTGAACTATTTCGGAAATCTGCTACAAGGTGATTTTGGAAAATCACTGCTCAATGCTGATCCGGTGCTGCCTAAAATATGGGTCAATCTCCCGCCTACACTGGCGCTGACGCTTGCAGGTTCTGCTATTTCGGTCATTATCGGTGTCCTGCTTGGAGTGCTGTCGGCCATTCACCGGAATAAGCCGATTGATATCATCGCACGAATCGTTGGATTGTTCGGCATTTCTATGCCCACATTCTGGTCAGGCATTCTGCTGTTGCTTATTTTCTCCATTCACTTGGGATGGCTGCCTGCTATGGGCTCGGACGGTTGGAAAACCCTTGTGCTTCCGTCTCTCACTTTGGGCATTGTCGGTGCAGGGTTCATTGTCAGAATGGTGCGTAACAGTATGCTGGAAGTCATTAATGAGCAGTTCATCGTAACGCTCCGTTCCAAGGGTTTGTCTGAGAAGGTTATTATGTATCGCCATGCGCTACGCAATGCGTTGATTCCAGCGATAACGATGATCGGGATGCTGATGGGAGAAATGCTGGCCGGAGCAGTTGTGAGTGAGACGGTATTTTCACGGCAAGGCATTGGGCGTTTAATTGCGGATGCAATTATGGCTAAAGACTTGCCAGTTGTGCAGGGAGTTGTATTGTTCTCTGCCATCATGTATGTGATCGTAAATCTACTGGTGGATATATCGTATACGTTCATTGATCCAAGGGTTAGACGCTCGGCGTAAGCCGGAAGGATTCAGGGAGGAGGAAAACGGTTGAGAGAAACAATGGCTGCCAAAACAATTTGGAAGGAAAGAAAGCTGCGGGTAGCTCGGCAAACTGGAAGGTGGCGGCTCGGTGGAGTGTCGGATGGGTTCGTATATGCGGCAGGACTGATTATTGTGTTCGTAATCGTCTGTGCGGCGTTTCCGCAATGGATTGCTTCTTATGCACCCACAGAAATGTTAAGCGACCATATATTACAAGGACCGAGTGCGTCTCACTGGTTCGGAACGGACTATTTTGGGCGGGATGTATTCAGTCTGGTTGTTCACGGAAGTCGGGATTCTCTGTTTATTGGCTTTATGTCGGTACTCGTCGGCGGTCTGGTGGGTGGAATTATTGGTGCGCTCTCAGGTTACATTGGCGGTACAGTGGATTCGATACTGATGCGATTTATAGATATTTTGATGACTATTCCCGGAATTCTGCTGGCTTTGGCGATTGCGGCGGCTCTTGGTCCAAGCTTGTTCAATATTGTGCTGGCGGTAGCCATATCTGCTGTCCCCGGTTATGCAAGAGTTATGCGAGGTCAAATTATGAGTATAAAAGGACGTTCTTACGTCACTGCTTCGCGTTCCATCGGAGTTACACCTTTCGGCATCTTTTGGCGTCATGTGCTTCCTAATTCCTTGTCCCCTTTGCTCGTGATGGCGACGCTTGGCATCGGTAGCGCTATTTTAGCCGGATCGGGATTAAGCTTTCTGGGACTTGGCACGGTAAAGGAAATTCCGGATTGGGGAACAGTATTGTCTCAAGGACGAGGATATTTGACCGTAGCTTGGTGGATATGTACCTTTCCTGGCCTAGCTATTACGTTGTTTGTGTTGTCAGTCAATATTTTGGGCGACAAGCTGAGAGACCATTTGGACCCGAAAAAGAACGCAAACTAGCATCAGGGAGCCTATTCTAAAGTGCTATAGAAGGAGGGAGTTCGTTTGTCATCATTGCTGGAGATTGAACATTTGTCGGTCGATTTTCACACTAAAAAAGGTTTGCTGCAAGCACTCGACAACGTATCACTGACGATCAGGGCGGGAGAAACGGTCTGCCTCGTCGGTGAATCCGGTAGCGGAAAAACGATTACCTCCAAGGCGATTATGCGGCTAATCGATTATGAGAACGGACGAATTGCCCAAGGACAAATACGGTTGCAGGGCATAGATTTGACCGTTTTGTCACAGCAGGAATTACGCTCACTTCGTGGCAAAAAGATGGCGATGGTATTTCAAGAGCCGATGTCGGCGTTTGATCCGGTGTACACTATCGGGTATCAACTGATAGAAATCATCATGGAGCATGACCGGAAGACACGAAAGCAAGCATGGGCTCATGCGGTTCATTTGCTGAACAGGGTAGGCATTCCTGAACCGGAAATTCGTATGAAGCAATACCCCGGAGAACTGTCCGGTGGGATGCTGCAACGGGCGATGATTGCAATGGCACTTTCATGTGGCCCTGAGCTGCTAATAGCGGATGAACCAACAACGGCGCTGGATGTAACGATTCAGTCACAAATTTTGCAATTGCTTCAGGAATTAAAGACAGAATTCAACATGTCGATTCTGTTGATTACGCATGATTTGGGTATTGCGGCAGAGGTTGCGGATCGAATTGTTGTGATGTATGCCGGTCGAGTTGTGGAGCAAGCAGCAACGGAAGAACTGTTCGAGCTGCCATTGCACCCTTACACTAGAGGGTTACTTCGTTCGGTGGCAACACTGGATACAGATCGCAGCAGCAAGCTGTTTTCGATCCCGGGGGCAATTCCGAGCCTGAGTGCATTGCCTTCCGGCTGCTTGTTTCACCCGCGTTGCCCGCATGCGACGGATCAATGCAAAAACGAAGCGCCACCGCTGGCAGCCAAGGATGAACGCGAGGTAGCTTGCTGGCATTCGGAGCAATTGGCTGCGTCCGGCGATTGGCTTATTGCAGAGCTATCGGTGAAAGGGCAGATCACGGCAGATGCTGTTGCAAAGGCAACCGAAGTAAAGGAAGAATTGACGAACGTATCTGCTGTTGATGGGGCTAAGGTGAGCAGTCATGGCGTACAGGTAAAGAACTCCCCTAAATCCAATGAGACTATCACGGAAACCGTCCAGAACAAGCAGGACTTGTTTAGAGTGGATGGAATTCGCAAGTATTATCCGGTGAAAAAAAGCTTTCCCGGTCGGACTGGTGCTTCGATCCGGGCGGTGGATGATGTATCGTTCTCAATCCGGCAGGGCGAAACCTTTGGATTGGTTGGAGAATCCGGCAGCGGTAAGTCTACTTTAGGCCGGCTGCTGATGCAGCTGGAACGTCCGACCTCAGGGCAGGTATGGTTCCAGGATCGGGAGCTGACACGTTTAGGAAATTCTGAGTTGCGATCCGTTCGCCGTGATATGCAGATGATTTTTCAAGACCCCTACGGATCACTTGATCCACGGTGGAATGTGGGAGATATCATAGGGGAGCCGCTTGCGGTTCATGAAGGGTTGTATGGCAAGGCAAAGCAGGAACGGGTGGAAGAACTCCTGAGCGCTGTTGGATTATCACCTTCGCTGGTTACGCGGTTTCCGCATGAATTTTCGGGAGGACAGCGGCAGCGTATCGGGATAGCCCGTGCCATTGCTCTGCAACCGCAGTTTATTTTAGCGGATGAGGCAGTGTCGGCTTTGGATGTTTCCGTTCAGGCGCAAATTGTCAATCTGCTTCAGGACTTACAGCGTAAGCTGGATACGACCTATTTGTTTATCGCACACGGATTGCACATTGTTCGCCATATTTCAGACCGGATAGGGGTTATGTACTTGGGGAAACTTGTAGAAATTGCGCCAAGTGACGAATTGTTCAGGCATCCTGCTCATCCGTATACCCGAGGGCTTGTTGCCTCGATACCTAACCCAAATCCGAAAAACCGCCGGGAGCTAATTACGGTACAAGGTGAGATTCCTTCGCCTGCGAAGCCTCCATCCGGCTGTCGTTTTCATACCCGCTGTCCACTAGCGACCTCGCGCTGCCGTGAGGAATCGCCTGAGCTGACAGAGATTAGCACAGGACATTATGCCGCTTGTCATTACCCGGCCTAGGTTCAACCCCCTCCTTTGATCTGCTATCGGCATGATAAGAGAGCTACATTCTACAGGCTGTTCATGGTAAGATAAGGATAGAAGTATATAAATTCAATAGGAAAAGAGGGTATTATGCTAGAAAAATGGGTTCAGGAATTAAAAGATGGTGAACAAGAGCTGATTGCGTGGAGAAGACATCTACATCAGCATCCCGAGCTGTCTTTTGAAGAAACGAATACGTCTGCATTTATCGCCGATCATTTGCGCTCTTTTGGTATTGAGGTAAGAACGAATGTGGGTGGAAACGGTGTGCTCGGGTTTTTAGAAGGCGGTCAGCCAGGTAGAACGATTGCATTTCGTGCTGATTTTGATGCACTTCCCATTCAGGATGAAAAGGGTGTGCCTTATAAATCGACCGTTCCGGGTGTTATGCATGCCTGCGGACATGATGGTCACACGGCTGCGTTACTTGGAGTGGCACGCGTGTTGAGCCATAACCGTGAGGCGCTGAAGGGAAAGCTTGTGTTTATTTTTCAACATGCGGAAGAAAAACCGCCTGGCGGAGCCAAGTTTATGATTGAGGATGGCTGTCTGGATGGGGTAGAGGCGGTATATGGTATTCACCTCGCATCTGAAATTCCTTTTGGTAAAATTGGATTAAAGAGTGGACCCGCGATGGCGGCTGTCGACGCGTTTACGATCCAGATCAACGGTAAAGGCGGGCATGGCGCACGACCGCATCAGACGGTGGACTCTATTGTTATCGGCAGTCAAATTGTGAACGGGTTGCAGCAGGTGGTTAGTCGCAGGGTGGACCCTATTGAATCAGCAGTGTTAACGATTGGGGTATTTCAAGCTGGAACTGCCTTTAATGTGATTGCAGATAAGGCCAAAATTGAAGGCACCGTACGTACGTTTAATAAGGAAGTGCGTAAGGAAGTCGAGAATGAAATTCGCAGTATCGTCAAGGGGTTGACTGAGGCTTATCATGCCGGATACGAAATTGACTATCTGAATGGCTATCCTTCTTTGGTGAATGCCGAAGCCGAAACGGAACGTGTACGCGAGCTCATCGGCCGACTGTATGGAGCAGACGCTTTTTTGGATTTGAAGCCGGTCATGGGAGCAGAGGATTTTGCTTATTATTTGGAGCAACGACCAGGAGCCTTCATTCATGTGGGTGCACGCAATGAGGATGAACCAACGCATTTTGCTCATCACCATCCTCACTTTGATTTTGATGAGCGGGCATTGCTCGTCTCAGGGCATATTTTTTTAGCTCTGGCGCTTGAATACTTGCAATAATAGGCATATGTTTATGACTGACGACGTATAACGGAAGCTGGAACCGCGCATAGCGCGGTTTTTTGTTGTAAATCAAAGTATTTTGACACCCATAAAGAATGAAAATGAAGTAATTAATTCACTACATGAAAAATTCATAATAGAATTAAATAAAAGGTATTAACTCTGAAGGAAGTTCAAACCTCCTATTATAAGCTGCGGAGCAGGAGATAAAATTGTATTATCTTGATTTTTCGCACAAGGAAATGGGAAAAAGATGACGAATCTATTGAGCAAGACAACAATGTAAGCGCTAACAAAAAAGTGTTGCACCGTATTTATTGGGATTGAATGGGGGTGAGTCTGAGAGGACATTTGTCAGAATTGTGAGAAGCAACGATAACGATAGGAACGAATTCAGAATCGGCTGATTACTTTTATCCCAAAATGACTCGCAAATTCAATTGATAATGAAGAAGGAGGTTGAATTCATTGACTAAGGCAAAAAACAGGTTGAGAATTGCTTGTTTGGCGCTTGTGGTAGCGGGTGCTTCCTGGACAGGAATGATAGCACCGGCTCATGCTGCTTCAAGTGACGATTACAGTTGGAAAAGTGTCGTTACGGGTGGAGGTGGTGGTTTTGTACCTGGCATTATTTTTAATGAAACGGAAAAAGACCTAATCTATGCCCGTACAGATATTGGAGGAGCTTACCGCTGGAATGCTGCCAATGAGAGTTGGATTCCGCTGACGGATTCTGTGGGCTGGGAGGATTGGAACAAAAATGGTGTCGATGCACTAGCGACTGATCCTGTTGATCCGAATCGTGTATATATAGCTACAGGTACGTATACTAATTCATGGGATAAACAAAATGGGCAAATTATGCGTTCTACCGACAGGGGCAATACGTGGCAGACAACCAAGCTTCCTTTTAAGGTGGGGGGTAATATGCCGGGGCGTTCAATGGGTGAACGTCTGACGATTGATCCAAATAAGAATAATATTTTGTTCTTTGGAGCTCGAAGTGGTAATGGACTATGGAAAAGCTCTGATTTTGGAGCAACTTGGAGCAAGGTAAGCAGTTTCCCGAATCCAGGGACGTATGTACAGGATCCTTCCAATGAATATACCAGCGACATTGTCGGTTTAGCGTGGATCACCTTTGACAAAAAAACAGGCTCTTCCAGTAAAGCAACGCAGACGATCTATGTAGGTGTTGCAGATAAAAAGCAAAGTGTCTATCGCAGTACAGATGGCGGGACAACCTGGTCTGCTATAGCGGGACAGCCTACGGGCTATTTGCCACATCACGGTGTGTTATCACCGGACGGTAACCTGTATATTTCGTATAGCGATGGAGCAGGTCCATATGATGGATCAAAGGGTGAACTGTGGAAATTGAATACAGCAAGCGGGCAGTGGACTAACATTAGCCCCATAGGTAGCAGTAGTGCGGACAATCATTTTGGATATGGTGGACTGACGGTGGATGCCCAGAAGCCAGGTACACTCATGGTTGCTACGTTGAATGCCTGGTGGCCGGATGAAACGATTTATCGCAGCACTGATAGTGGGGCAACTTGGAGTCCTATTTGGGAATTTGATGGTTATCCGTCTCGTAAGCTGAAATACAATCTGGATATAAGCGGTGCGCCTTGGCTGACTTTCAATGCCAACCCTGCTCCACCGGAAGTATCGCCCAAGCTGGGGTGGATGATTGGAGATCTGGAGATAGATCCATTTAATTCAGACCATATGTTGTACGGCACCGGAGCTACGATTTATGGTTCTAAAAATCTGACCAATTGGGATAAAGGAGGAAAGCTGGATATTTCAGTAGCCGCTAAAGGGGTAGAGGAAACGGCAATTTTGGATCTGGTGAGCCCTCCAACCGGCGCGCCTTTGGTGAGCGCAGTAGGTGATGTCTCTGGATTCAGACATGACGATTTATTCAAGGCTCCAGCTAAAATGCTGGATAATCCGACCTTTACAAGCAGCGAAAGCATTGATTATGCCGAGCTGAATCCTTCTTTTATGGCCCGGGTAGGTAAAGCGGATTATAAAAAAGATCCAAATGCCAAATCCATCGGTTTTTCCAATGATGGCGGAGCCAACTGGTATAAAGCAAATAGCGAGCCTTCCGGTACAGCAGGAGGAGGCAGCATCGCCGTAGCAGCAGATGGTAATGGCTTGCTGTGGAGTACATCAGACAAAGGTGTGTTCTACTCCAAAACTGGCGGCAACTCATGGACAGCAAGCACAGGGATTCCAGCGAATGCAAAGATCGTCTCTGACCGAGTGAACCCTAATAAATATTACGCATTTGCCTCCGGGAAAATATATGTGAGCACCAATGGAGGCGTATCCTTTACGCCATCAGCGGCAACTGGCTTACCGACAGCAGGCAATGCTGATATTGATGCTGTACGAGGATCAGAAGGAGATGTGTGGTTCGCCGGAGGCTCCGAGGATGGAGGACCATACGGCTTATGGCATTCCAAGGATTCCGGCGCTACGTTCACCAAGCTCTCTAATGTGCAGGAAGCGGATTTTGTAGGCTTTGGTAAGGCAGCGCCGAACCGTACGAATGCAGCGGTATTTATCGTTGGTAAAATTGATGGTACACGTGGATTTTACCGTTCGGACGATGCTGGCGCAAACTGGGCGCGCATTAATGATGACAAGCATCAATATGCTCGAGTGACCAAAATTATTGGGGACCCTCGGGTATATGGACGTGCTTATCTGGGAACGAATGGCCGCGGCATTCTGGTGGCAGATCGTGTGGGTGGTGATCAGCCATCTACTGGGCAAGCAAGTATTTCACCAACGACTGCAACCTATGGAGTGAATAATAGCAATACAGATCTTACTGTCAAGCTAACACTTAATGGCAATACGCTAGAAGCTATCAAGCAGGGGAGTGTGGTGTTGAACAAAGGTGAAGATTATACGCTTAGTGAAGAAACAGTCGTTCTTACCAACAAGTATTTATCTAAACTTCCTAAAGGAGAGACTACGCTAAACTTCCATTTTAGTACAGGCAATGATGCGTTATTCACGATTACGGTGAAAGGAGATACGCCAAGTGAGCCGGGAACAGGCGAGGGCATTCTGAAGGTGCAAACCTTCAATGGGAATGTATCCGCCACAAGCAATACAATCAGTTCCAAATTTAAAATAACCAATACGGGAACCTCATCAATTTCCCTAGCAGACGTGACATTGCGTTATTATTACACCATTAACGGGGAGAAAGCACAAAATTTCTTCACGGATTGGTCGAGCGTCGGTACAGGGAATGTGATTGCTAGCTTCAAAACATTATCCAATGCGAAGCCAGGGGCAGATTCTTATGCAGAAATCGGGTTTAAATCGGCTGCTGGTTCTTTAGAACCCGGTCAAAGTGTGGAGTTGCAAACCCGGATATCCAAAGAGGACTGGAGCAGTTACACACAAACCGATGATTATTCATTTAATCCCACAGCAAACAGTTTACAAGATTCTGCTAAAATAACCGCTTACCTGTCTGGAAGCAAGCAATGGGGAATTGAGCCATAAATCTTAATAAGGATAATCCTAAGTCAGCCACTCTAATGAGTGAGCTGGCTTTATTTTTGACGACCTTATTGTCCCGCATTCTTTTTTTTGGAAAAAGCAACGACAAGTTGAAAACAGCAACTAATAGAGATTCAAATTAAATCATATAATTATTTCATTATATGAAAAATTCATAATAGAAAAAAACTCTTTCTCGCATACAATCTCCACAAAACAAACACACCACTTTAAGTAGAAAAAGAAACACTGACAGGAACATATGTTCTTTTATCTCGAAAAAGAAACGCTCCTGTCCTTAGACAACAAGCGTCTCTAATCAAATTTTTATATTTATCATACACCTCAAACAAGATGCCGGGATACTGAAATTAACAGTGTCATCGTAATGACATTCACAATCGTAGAAAGTAATACTGTTTGTGCGGCAAAATCGGGTTCATTTTTATATTCTTCCGCCAAAATACTTGTATTAACGCCGGTAGGCATACCCGATGCAATGAGCAAGGCTTGAGCGGGAATCCCCTTAAGACCCAGCAGCAAGACGAGCATAAAACCGACCATTGGACCAACAATCAGGCGTAATACCATACTGATGTAGACGGCTGTCCGGCGCAAACGAAAGGGATATTGCACAATTTGTGCTCCCAAAGTAAGCAGAGCCACGGCAACCATCGACTGACTAATATAATTCAAAGGTTCAGCCAGTAAATTAGGCAATGGACTATGCAGCAGATTTAGGAGCAAACCTAGCGCAAGCGCATAGGGAACAGGCATTTTAAAAAAATTAATTAATATTTTTCGAGTATTGGCCTTGCCGTTTTGCACAACAAAAGTGCCGTATGTAAATGTGACAAAGCTTTGAAAGGTCATAATCAGAGCTTGAACGGAAATGGCCAACGGGTCACCTTTGAACACCAACTGATTGATTGGCAGACCATAATTCCCTGAATTATCTAGCATTACACTATTTGTAAAAGCTCCACGCAATCCGGGGCTGTATTTCAGAGATCTGGCGACGGTAGTGCTGATTACGTACAGAATAGCTATGTACAAGGCATAAAAAAGTGAAACCTCACCCATGAGCATTAAAGAAATTTCTGAGTTATAAAGACCCGTAAACACAACTGCGGGGGTAATATAGTAAAAATTGATTTTAGCTAAGGTATACAAATCCAGTCGAAAATAATATTGCATGATACAACCAAAACCGATAAGTACAAAAATAGGTAAAACAACGTCCAAAAGAATGGTGCCGAACATGTCTGTTTCATCTTCTTTCTATTATGCGAATGTAAAGGCTGATTCTTAAAAATGCATGTGTAATTCTCATTATACTGTGTAAATAGGTTAGGCGTATAATAAAATTTTATAGTGGTTTTGGTAATCTGGACTGCAGCTATATTGGTGTCTCACACATTAGATAAGAAAAGATAAAAAATCAGCTTAGAGAAGCCGTTAATACATCTAGGGACATTTGAGCCTGGTCTTTACTATAAGGAGGAATCGCATCATGAGAAACACTTGGACAGCCTTACTAGCGTGTATACTGGTCTTGGGATTGGCAGCGGGAACCGCTGAAGCCAAGCAGGGACGCGGAAATGATCAGGAGAACAAACAGGAAGCAAAGACGTCTGTTAAAGACGGGAATGAAAAGAGCGGGGAAGAGCTAATCAATCCCCATGACTCAGACAATGATCAGTCCAAAAAACAAAAGGACAAAACATCCCGGAAAAAGGATGAAAACAGTAAAAAAGACAAACACGCAGAAATCAGAAAAACCGAACCTGTTGCAGTAACAGATGATACATACGAGGAGTCCAAAGACCATAATGGTCACAAGGGACGCAACGGTTACAAGGGTCTGCTTCACGCGGTAGAAAATACGAAGGATAAGCCGGCAGGAGCGGTTATTGCGAACCTGCTGCTTACGAAATACCCGGACCGTTTGACTCCGGAGCAGGTTGCTGAACTTGAATTGATCCGGAATTCTGGTAAAGCACTGACTGAGGCAGCTGAGCTACTGGCTGAAAACGGAAATGTGACTGATGCCGTTTACATGCAGAAGGAGGCGGTACTGGCTAATGTGTCCGATCTGGACAGCTACAAAAAGCTGGGTGAATTCTCGAAGAAGGCCGGACGGCCGTCGGGTATGAAGCTGTTCGTGAATGGTGAAGAATACGATGCCAAACCGATTAACCGCAATGGGACCACACTTATTCCGTTTAGAACGGCTTCCGAAGCTTTGGATGCAAAGGTTTCCTGGAATCCGAAAGAAAAGGCTGTTACTGTCACCCGTAACGGCGTGTCCGTCAAATTATTTGTTAACAGTCCGAAAGCATATATTAACGGTCAGCCGTATTCTATCGAGCAGCCAGCATCCATAGTGGATGGGACGACAATGGTACCTGTAAGGGTAATCGGAGAGGCCTTGGGGACAAATGTTAAATGGGAGCCTGAGAGCCAGTCCGTTGTTGTATACGAGCAGCCAACAACACCTGCATCAACATCATAACGTGCTGTAAACAAACAAAATTTTTAAAATAAAAAGGGCCCCTGACTAAATGTCAGGCCTTTTTGTTTTACCTTGCAATTAATGATTTCGTATTCTTTTTAATGGTGAGAAGATAGATAGCCTTCATGATACTACCAAGCTATTCGCATTATGTGCTGGTCATGTGTACAATTAAATAGAGAACGCTGAGAAAAGGGAGTGTCATAGATGGATTTAGGATTAACGGGAAAAACAGCCTTTGTTGCAGGTTCCAGTAAAGGACTCGGCAAGGCAAGCGCACGGGAGCTGGCACGTGAGGGTGCGAATGTCGTCATTTCAGGACGGAACGAAGCAGAGCTTCAGCGGACGCAGGCGGAATTACTGGAAACAGCGAGTGGCCGCGTTGAATATGTAGTTTGCGATGTAACAAAACCAGAACATATCTCCCAGGCTATCCGCCGTACAGCTGATTTGTTTGGCACCGTTGATATTCTGGTTAACAATGCGGGTGGGCCTCCTGCCGGTACCTTTGATGATTTTACAGATGAAGTGTGGATGCACGCCTTTGAACAAAATTTACTTAGTCATATCCGGTTGATCCGTGAGGTGTTACCATATATGAAAAAACAACAAAGCGGTAGGATTTTAAATATTGCTTCTTCCTCAGTCAAGCAGCCAATTCCGGGGTTAATCATTTCAAATACGCTGCGTACTGGAGTTGCTGGATTGGCAAAAACATTGTCTCTGGAATTAGCTCCTCATAATATTCTGGTACATACTGTAGCACCGGGGAGAATTGCAACTGATCGCGTGCGTAGCTTGGACGAGCATCGAGCTGAGAAAACCCAGCAAACGACGGATCAGGTTCGCAAACAAGCAGAAGAGGGCATTCCATTGGGACGGTATGGAGAGCCTGAAGAGTTCGGTAAAGTTGTTGCTTTTCTGGCGTCTTCAGCTTCATCCTATTTGACAGGGAGTACCATCCTTGTGGATGGCGGAATGATTAAATCGTTATAAAATAAAGATGCGTGCCAGCCTCAGGTTTAATTGGGTGCTGGCACGCTTTTTTTAAATTTATTTAGGAAGTAGAAAATCTTCATTCACGGACTGTTCAGCCCTCACGGCCTGGAAGCTCACAACCCTCATCGGTACATAAACCACCTGCATCTTGTTTGGACGAGCTGCCGCTTATCATAGTGAAAGGTGAGCGTTCATCCCATGCTTTTTGAAGCGCATCATGAAATACTTCCTCCGGCTGGGCACCAGAAACAGCAAATTTTCGATCAAATACAAAGAATGGCACACCCTGAACACCCAACTCAGCGCCTTCGGCTTCATCAGCTCTAACTTCGTCGGTAAAACGGTCACTGGCTAATATAGCAGCCGCTTCCATTTGATCCAAACCAACTTCAGTAGCCAGCGCTACTAGCACTTCATGATCCCCTGTATGCTTGCCTTCGATGAAAACAGCTTGGAATAAACGCTCGCTCAGCTCCAGCATTTTGCCTTGTGTTTGAGCCCAAAGTGTTAAGCGGTGAGCATCAAGAGAGTTCGTCGGCACCATGGCATGAATATTATAATCAAGACCCGCAGAGCGTGCGTTTTCGTTCATTCGATCATTCATAGCCTGAGCCTCTTGCAGACTGACCCCATATTTAGCTGATAGTTCTTCATTGATCGTTTTACCACTATCTCTCACAGCATCCGGGTTCAATTCAAAACTCTTGAATGTCAATTGCACCTCATTGCGATGTGGGAATTGCTGTAATACTTGCTCCAAACGGCGTTTGCCGATATAACAGAATGGACACATATAATCAGACCAAACTTCGATATTCATCAGGAAAAAGCCTCCATGTATACGTATTTTATTGAGTAACCGGGAGTGGTGCTCCCCCCTTTAGAATGTGTATAAAGGTGGAACTTCATTAGTTACAATAAGAATTATAAAGCTAAAGCATTCAACGTGCAAATAATTAATGCTTGTCAAAAAATTAATGCTGTGATATTTTATATGTGTAACCGGTTACACATTGGAGTTGAACCTACACTATGACAACAATTAAAGAAGTCGCCAGCTTTGCAGGTGTTTCCGTAGCGACTGTATCCAGAGTTATTAATGAAACTGGATATGTACATGAGGATACACGGCGAAAGGTAGAGGCTGCTGTGAAGCAGTTAAATTACAAGCCTAATGAAGTTGCACGTTCTTTGTATAAAAAGAAATCCAGATTAATCGGCCTGCTGCTGCCGGATATTACGAACCCTTACTTTCCCTTGTTAGCTCGTGGGGTGGAGGATCGAATGCAGGAAAATGATTTTCGGATTATTTTCGGTAATAGTGATGAAGATCGCCAAAAAGAATTGGATTACATGGATACTTTTGTTCAAAATAATGTCGTTGGTGTTATTTCTTCTACCAATGATCCCAATGCCGATTGTTACGCCAAACTGAAGATCCCGGTCGTTTTTCTCGATCGAACTTCCAGTGACAGCCTCTCCGTATATGCGGATGGAGCCCATGGCGGTTGCTTGGCTGCTCAAGAAATGGTTGCCCGCGGCAGCAAACAAATTACAGTCATGCAGGGCCCTGCACATATTCGTCCAGCACAAGACCGTTTTCGCGGGGCGGTTGAAGAGCTTCAGCAATCCGGAATTGCTTACCATGTGGTCGAGACAACTTCCTTTTCGTTCAAGGAGGCCGAGTCGTGGGCCAAAGAGCTGTTTAGCAAGTACCCGGATACGGACGGAGTTATCGCAAGTAACGATATCGTGGCTACAGCAGTGATGCATGAGGCACATAGATTAGGAAAGAAAATCCCGGATGATGTTCAAATTATCGGGTTTGATGATATACCATTAAGTAGTTTGTTATTCCCGCCTTTGTCAACGATCCGACAACCTGCTTATGAAATGGGCTGGGAAGCAGCAGGGCTACTCATTCAGTTGATTGAGCAGTCGCAAGTAACGAATTCAAGCGTACCTAATCTTCATTCGAAAGTACTTACCTATTCAAGCATACAATTGCCCGTCAAATTTATAGAACGGGAAACGACGAGAAAGGTGGATTATGATGGCTAAAATTTCGATTATCGGAAGCAGTTCTATGGATCTCGTAGTTACTTCGTCCAAACGTCCCGGTGCTGGTGAAACGGTATTGGGTGAAAGCTTTACAACCGTACCTGGAGGTAAAGGAGCCAATCAGGCAGTAGCCGCAGCCCGACTCGGAGCGGACGTTACGATGATTGGACGTGTAGGGGATGACCATTTTGGAGAACAGATTTTACGTAATTTTGAAGAAAACCATGTTTATACTGGCTATGTGAAACCGGTTACACATATGGAAAGCGGCACAGCGCATATTGTACTAGCTGAAGGTGATAACAGTATTGTCGTGGTAAAAGCAGCAAATAATGAAGTGACACCTGCCTATGTGGAAGAAGCGCTTGACGTCATTCGAAGTTCGGATATTGTGCTAATTCAACAGGAAATACCGTCGGAAACGGTTGTTTATGTAAGCGAAATTTGTGCGAAGTACCAGGTACCATTGTTGCTGAATCCAGCTCCGGCTCGCGAGGTGGATGACAGCGTAATTGCGAATGCGACCTACATTACGCCTAATGAGCATGAAGCTGCCATTATGTTTAAGGATATGAGCCTTCAAGAGGCGCTGCGCAAATATCCCAACAAGCTGTTTGTGACTGAGGGCAGCAACGGTGTACGGTTCTTCGACGGAGAACAGGAAGTCGTGGTTCCTACTTATAAAGTAGAAGCCGTTGATACAACAGGTGCAGGAGATACGTTTAACGCTGCTTTTGCAGTGGCATTGGCTGAAGGAAATTCGCTGGCAGACAGTGTGAAATTTGCTAATCGTGCTGCGTCATTGTCTGTTACCAAATTTGGAGCCCAAGGTGGAATGCCAACCCGTCGTGAAGTGGAGGAGCAAATATAATATGAAGAAACATGGAATCCTAAACAGTCATATATCCAAAATACTGTCGGATCTCGGCCACACAGACTATATTGTCGTGGCTGATGCCGGCTTACCTGTTCCTGAAGGCGTTACAAAAATTGATTTGGCCCTTAAATTGGGTGTTCCATCCTTTCAGGACGTCGTTGATGTCATTGCAGCAGATATGGTGATCGAAAAAGTAACGCTGGCCGAAGAAATCAAACAAGAAAATGAACAAGCATTACAGTATATTATGCGCACCTTTGCAGGGGAGCAATTAGAACAGCCACAGCTTAATAAGCAGGCAGCCGTCATTGAGTTTTGCCCTCATGAACAATTCAAGGAGCTGACCCGGTATGCGAAGGCGGTCATTCGTACAGGAGAGGCTAAGCCGTTTGCCAATTGTATTTTGCAGGCAGGAGTTCATTTTGGATAAATCAATGTTGAATAAAAAGGAGGGTACAGCATGCAGATTCAAATGAAAGGAATTCACAAAGCCTTTGGAACCAATCAGGTACTGAGTGGTGTTGACTTTGATCTTCGTGAAGGAGAAGTACATGCCCTCATGGGTGAAAATGGTGCAGGCAAATCAACGCTGATGAATATTTTAATCGGACTGCATCGGCGAGATGAGGGAACGATCATCATTGACGGTCAGGAAACCTATTTTGCCGACCCCAAAGAAGCGGAGCAAAAAGGAATTGCTTTTATTCACCAAGAACTGAATGTGTGGCCGGAGATGACCGTGCTGGAAAATCTATTTATCGGCAAGGAAATGACATCCAAGTGGGGCTTACTAGACAGCTCCAAAATGAAAGCGCTAGCAAATGAACAATTCAGCAAGCTTTCGGTAAATCTTCCATTGAACGGTGAAGCAGGCGATTGTTCAGTGGGTCAACAGCAGATGATTGAAATTGCCAAAGCACTCATGACGGATGCTAAAGTTATCGTGATGGATGAGCCGACAGCCGCCTTAACCGAACGGGAAATTCAGAAGCTGTTCGAGGTTATTACTTCCTTGAAAAAAGATGGTGTTTCGATTGTGTATATTTCACATCGGATGGAGGAGATATTCGCGATCTGTGATCGGATTACCATCATGCGTGACGGGAAAACGGTGGATACTCAGGCGATTCCCGATACGAATTTTGATGAAGTTGTACGGAAAATGGTAGGTAGAGAGCTGACTGAACGCTATCCGGTAAGAACGCCAGCTTTGGGAGAAGTGGTGCTGGAGGTCAAAAATGCTTCGCATAAAGGGTTATTTGAAAATGTGAATTTTACTGTACGATCTGGGGAAATTGTAGGTTTTTCAGGTTTGATGGGCTCGGGACGGACCGAGATCATGCGGGCGTTATTTGGATTGGATGCTTTGGATCGTGGTGAGATTCATGTACGTGGAAAAAAAGTATCTATTCGTAAGCCGGATGATGCGGTGAAACTAGGGATAGGCTTCATTACAGAAGACCGAAAAGATGAGGGCTTGGTGCTGGATTTTTCCATCCGGGAAAATATGGTGCTGCCGAATTTGTTCAGCTTTACTTCAAAAGGATTTATTTCAGGTAAAAAAGAGCTAGATTTTGTTAACACTTTAATTAAGCGCTTACAAATTAAAACCCAATCGGGCGAAACAACGGTTCGCAGTTTGTCAGGTGGTAATCAGCAAAAGGTGGTTATTGCTAAATGGGTAGGTATTGGTCCAAATGTGCTCATTCTTGACGAACCGACGAGAGGTGTGGATGTGGGAGCCAAGCGGGAAATCTACCAGTTGATGAACGAACTGACCGAACGTGGAGTCGCGATTATCATGGTATCCTCGGAACTCCCTGAGGTACTCGGCATGAGCGATCGTATTGTCGTGGTACACGAGGGAAAAATCAGCGGAGAGCTGAGCAGGGAAGAAGCTACACAAGAAAATATTATGACGCTAGCTACAGGAGGACAGTAATATGACAACTATGAATGAATCAAAAAGCAGCAAAGGCTTTCAAATGTCACAAATCACACAGAAGCTTGGCCCATTGTTGGGACTCATTATTTTGGTAATTATCGTATCGGTTTTAAATCCCAGCTTTTTGGAACCGCTTAATATTTTGAATTTATTGCGCCAGGTATCCATTAATGCGTTAATTGCGTTCGGTATGACCTTCGTTATTCTTACAGGCGGAATTGATTTGTCAGTCGGCTCCATATTAGCACTATCCAGTGCGTTTGTCGCAAATATGATGCTGGCTGGGTTCGATCCTATTTTGGCGATTATCATCGGTTGTGCATTGGGTGGCGTGATGGGGATGGTCAACGGCTTGATGATTACGAAAGGTAAAATGGCTCCGTTCATCGCTACACTAGCAACCATGACCATTTTCAGAGGATTAACACTCGTTTATACCAACGGTAACCCTATTACAGGACTCGGAGACAGTCTGGTATTTCAATTGTTCGGTCGTGGCTATCAGTTCGGTATTCCGGTTCCAGCGATTACGATGCTCATTACCTTTGCTGTTCTGTGGATCATTTTGCATAAAACACCATTCGGACGTAAAACGTATGCCATTGGTGGTAACGAGAAGGCTTCGATTGTATCTGGTATTAAAGTACCGCGTGTAAAAATTTGGATTTACTCTCTGGCTGGAATGCTTTCCGCATTGGCGGGAGCTATCTTGACCTCACGATTGAACTCGGCGCAACCGACAGCAGGTACTTCTTATGAATTGGACGCCATTGCGGCTGTTGTATTAGGTGGAACAAGCCTCTCAGGAGGACGCGGACGAATCGTAGGTACGTTAATTGGTGTGCTTATCATTGGCACACTAAACAACGGCTTGAACTTGCTGGGGGTTAACTCTTTTTATCAAATGGTAGTAAAAGGGATAGTCATCGCTATTGCTGTATTGATTGACCGTAAAAAATCCGCATAATACACCTAATCTGCGTAGAAGGAGACACATAAATATGAAAAAGCTTACATTAATCATGACTGCCTTGCTGCTCCTGCTCATGACAGGGTGTTCTTTGGAGCCGCCCGAATGGGCGAAACCTAAAGCGGCCGCGAACCTGAAGGACATTAAAATCGGATTGTCGATCTCAACGCTGAACAATCCATTCTTCGTCTCTCTCAAAGATGGAGTTGTGGCAGAGGCCAAAAAACAAGGATTGCAGGTCATTGTTGTGGATGCACAAAATGATTCGGCGAAACAAAGTAATGACGTGGATGATCTGATTCAACAGGGAGTAAACGCGTTACTCATTAATCCGACAGATTCGTCGGCCATCTCCACTGTGGTACAATCAGCGAATGCATTGAACATTCCGGTTATTACACTGGATCGTTCTGCTGACAAAGGAGACGTAAAAGCACTCGTCGCTTCAGACAACGTAGAGGGAGGACGAATGGCTGCCAGATATGTGATTGATCAAGTTGGAAAAGGTGCCAAAGTGATTGAGCTGGAAGGTGTTCCAGGAGCATCCGCTACCCGTGAACGTGGGAAAGGCTTCCATGAAGTAGCAGATAAGGATCTGAAAGTCATAGCCAATCAATCGGCCGATTTTGATCGGACCAAAGGTTTGAATGTGATGGAAAATCTGCTGCAAGGCAACCCGGACGTTCAGGCTGTATTTGCCCACAATGATGAAATGGCATTGGGTGCCATCGAAGCAATCCAAAGCTCAGGTAAGAACATTCCAGTCATCGGTTTTGACGGTAACGAGGATGCGCTTAAATCAATTAAGGAAGGGAAACTGACAGCTACCGTAGCTCAGCAACCCGAGCTTATTGGACAATTGGCGGTGCAAGCAGCCAAGGATGTACTTCAAGGTAAAACCGTGAAAACATCAATTCCCGCTAAGCTGGAGTTAGTGGATCAATCCAAATAAAACGGGCGCTTGACCCAACCTATTAAGCTTCTCGGACTGATGCTGTAATGCGCATCAGTCCTTTTTTTGACTATTCTACGATGACGATACATACCACATAAATGGAAGTTTTTAATTTTTGTATTGTAAGAAGAGACGGTAAAAGATAGAATAACAATTATATGATAATGAGAATCACTATCATATTATGAATTGTATATATCTAAGGAGGACGTATATTGTGCAACAAAGGTACAGATTAAAATGGGAATCCACGCTTTGTCTTGTGGTTCTTTTGATGATTGTATTGAGCGCATGTGGAAACGCAGCTAGCAACAACCAGACAAACGACAAGACCAGCACTAATGATTCTTCCGGGCAATCCAAAACGGTTGTCATGCGCGAATATACTGATGCTACTGGCAATAAGATCAGTATCCCTGCAAATCCACAGCGAGTTGTCACGACACAATATTTGGATGCTATGCTGGCCTTGGGAGTTAAGCCTGCAGGTGCTGCTTCCCATTTGTTGGAAGGCGACTATTTAAAAGGTAAGATTGACGGAGTTGCGGATATTGGGAACCCGACAAATGTAGAAAAGGTACTGGAGCTACAACCGGACCTGATCATCACAACAGAATATACAACGCCCGAAGTGAAGGAGCAGCTGGAGAAAATTGCTCCAACCGTAGTCGTTTCGTTTGGAGAAGGCGATGTATTTGAGCAACTGCGGAATGTCGCAGGCGTGCTGGGTAAGGACAAGGAAGCCGAGCAGTGGATCGCTAGTTTCAACAAAAAGGGTGAAGAAGGTCGAAAGAAGCTGGCTGGAAAATTCAAAAAAGATGAAACGGTTACGATTTATATGGCCTACGATAAGAATGTGTTAAGGGTATACGGAGCGCGGAATGTAGGACATGTTATTTACCGTTCACTGGAATTGAATCCTCCTGAGTACATAAGGCAGAAGTTGGAGAAGGACCCGAAGTTTAACTTTGTATACGATAGCATTTCAATGGAAAAGTTACCTGAACTGTCAGGAGACCGTATTATTATGCTGGTTTATGATGAAGCGACTAAGGACGGAATGCTTAAGCAAATTGAGCAAAGTGCACTGTGGAGAAATCTCCCGGCTGTCAAGAACCACAAAGTGTATTTCATCAAAGCTGACCCGTGGTTTACCTACTCACCGCTTGCTATTGACAAATCGTTGGATGAAGCCGTTACCATGCTTTCCGTCGATCCTAAATAATTACTCGAAATTAGAAAGGAGAAGTCATGACCATGCTTAGACGATTTTTTGAATACTACCGTCCTTACCGGACTTTGTTCATCATTGATTTCTCTTGTGCCTTGCTGGCTGCACTGCTGGAGTTGGCTTTTCCGCTTGCAGTCAACCGGGTGGTCGATGATTTGCTGCCCAGCGGGAACTGGAAATGGATTTTATATGCCTGCCTAGCTCTACTCGGTATTTATGTCATAAGTGCTGCGCTGAATTACGTGGTTACCTATTGGGGGCACAAGCTGGGTATTAACATCGAATCGGATATGCGTAAAAAGCTGTTTGATCGGGTACAAAAGCAATCTTTTCGCTTTTTTGACAATAACAAAACAGGGCATCTTGTTTCACGTATGACCAACGATCTGATGGATATTGGGGAAATTGCCCACCACGGCCCCGAAGATTTGTTCATCGCGTTGATGACACTGGGGGGAGCCTTTGGTATTATGCTCGGTATAAACTGGAAGCTGGCTGTACTGACTTTCATCATTGTACCCCTCATGATTTACTTGTCTCTTTATTTCAGCCGTAAAATGTCTGCTGCTTTCCATCGTATGTTTTCTGATATTGCGGATTATAACGCTCGTATTGAAAATAATGTCAGCGGGATTCGCGTTGTTCAAGCGTTCTCCAACGAAGCACATGAAATGGAACGTTTTGCTGAAAATAATGGGCGTTTCCGTAAAACGAAGCTGATCGCGTACCGGATTATGGCCTGGAATTCCTCGATTAGTTTTATACTAATGAAGCTGGTTTCATTGTTTGTGCTTGTGTGTGGAACATGGTTTGTTATCGAAGGACAGATGACCTACGGGGAATTTATCGCATTTGTGATGCTGTCTAATGTATTCCTGGGGCCGATTAAACAAATTAATTCTGTCATCGAAACGTATCCGAAAGGGATTGCTGGCTTCCGACGGTATCTGGATTTGCTGGAAAGTGAATCGGATGTAGAAAATCTGCCAGGGGCCAAGACCGTTAACCATCTTAATGGAGATATTCAATTTGCAGGTGTAACGTTTGGTTACGAGAACAAAGACAAGGTATTACGCAAAGTGGACCTATCTATCCATGCAGGAGAAACCGTAGCACTTGTGGGTCCTTCAGGAGCAGGTAAAACGACACTTTGCAGTTTGTTGCCTCGCTTCTACGATGTCGAGGAAGGCAGCATTACCATTGATGGGATGGATATCCGTGAAATGAAGCTGGAATCGCTGCGATCCATGATTGGAATTGTTCAGCAGGATGTATTCCTCTTTGATGGAACGATTCGTGAAAATATCGCTTATGGTAAGCTCGATGCTTCGGAAGAAGAAATCTGGGATGCTGCTCGTCGAGCTCAGATTGAAGACCTTGTTCGCTCATATCCGGATGGTCTGGATACAATGATCGGTGAGCGAGGTGTGAAGCTGTCAGGTGGTCAAAAGCAACGTTTGTCAATTGCCCGGATGTTCCTTAAAAATCCGCCAATTCTCATTTTAGATGAAGCAACATCAGCATTGGATACAGAGACAGAAGCCGCGATTCAGCAGGCGCTGACAGAGCTATCCCAAGGCCGTACGACACTCGTTATCGCGCATCGTTTGGCAACGATCAAAAATGCTGACCGCATTATCGTAGTTGCAGATCAAGGGATTGCCGAGCAAGGCAGACATGAAGAGTTATTGGCAGTAAAAGGGGCATATAGCCGCCTGCACCAAGCTCAATATGGAACGTAAGTAGGCCGATATGACACCGTAAATAGAGAGAGGAATGAACGGGTTTGACAAAGAAAATGTGGATTGTGATGATGCTTCTGTCAGTCATTTTAGCTCTTACCGCCTGTGGTGGAAACGTAAAGCAACCGGATGAAAAGCAGAATCAAACTTCTAGCGAACAAAAGTCAGAGGAAACGAAAACAGTCAAAACGATTCATGGAGATATTAAAATACCAGTTCACCCTCAGCGGATTGTAGTAGATATGTACCAGAATGATTTATTAGCACTAGGAATTAAACCTGTGGGAAGCGTTAAATATTATCTGGATAATCCGTTTTCGAAGGAGCTTGTGCAGGGCATTGCAAGCATTGGAGACCGCGGCAGCGTATCCATTGAAAAAGTATTGGCTCTGGAGCCTGACTTGATTCTGATTGGTTCCAAAGATGCTTCTGAATATGAAAAATACAGTAAAATTGCTCCGACCATCGTGATTCCTTATGGAACGTACAAGAATGTGCATGAGGAACTGACAGCTTTTGGTGAGCTGCTTGGAAAAGAACAGGAAGCCAAAACATGGCTTGCTCAATACGATCAGCGGATGCAGGCTGCACGTGACAAGCTAAAGGGAATTGTTCAGCCTGGAGATACTTTCACCGTAATGGAAGCTTCGGAAAAAGAATACTATGTATATGGTGATAATTTTGGCAGAGGAGGACAGGCGGTATACAGAGGACTGAATTTGACACCTCCACCGCTTGTCCAAAAAGAATTATTAGGTGAGACTCAATGGAAATCGGTGTCAAAAGAAGTCATTAATCAATATACCGGCTCTTATATCTTTCTGACGGTTAACAAGAATTTGAGCAGTTACGAAGGAGACAGCATATGGAAATCACTGAATGCGGTCCGGCAAGGTAAGGTTTTTGAGCTCCAGGAGGATCGATATTGGTACTTTGATCCCATTGCTATTGTAGGGCAAGCTGAAGAAATCGCAGATATGATCGTCCAGCGGAATAAAGAGAACGCCGCACAGAAGTAGTCGCTTCGGTGTTGTTGGCAGCCCTTTGGTATTTATGCCGAAGGGCTTTATTTTTTCACAATAGGGCAGAGCATTAGGCATTCCTCGAAATTTGCTATTGAAGCCGTTGCCACATTAATTTACAATAGTAAAGATTGCATGATAATAATTCTCATTATCAACATCATCTTCAACACAGTTCGTGATAGCTACATACTATTCAACAGTAAGGGTGAACAATAGTTATGAAATTATCAGAATCATCGGATAGCCCCGCTCAAAGTAATCATAACCAGTCGCCGACTCAATTCCACTCGCGACCATGGGCAGCTTCGCTTATCCTGACAGCTGGGCTTGGACTTTTAGCGTTCGGTATCGCGCTATCCCTATCTTTTGGTGCAGCCTCTATTAGGCTGGAAGAGGTATGGAACGCCGTTTTTCATTTTAAACCCGAGTTGCAAAACCATCAAATTATTTGGGAAATCCGTCTACCTCGGATTCTGGGTGGGGTTTTAATCGGAGTTTGCTTTGCTGTAGCAGGTGCAATTATGCAAGGAATGACTCGAAATCCACTTGCTGACTCGGGCTTGCTTGGACTGAACTCGGGAGCCAGCTTGGCGATGGCGATTTGCTTCGCCCTTTTTCCCGGATCTTCCTTTTTACAGTTAATGTTGTATTCCTTTGTTGGTGCAGCTCTGGCTGTTGTGATGGTATATGGTACAAGCTCCATCTCCAAATCAGGTCTTACGCCAGTTCGTCTTGTATTGGCGGGCGCAGCTGTCACGGCATTGCTGTCCGCCTTAGGAGATGCGATCAGTTTGTACTTTAATGTTGGACAGGATTTAGCCTTTTGGTATGCCGGAGGGCTTAGTGGAACCAAGTGGGTTCAGCTCGGTATAGTTTTGCCTTGGGTTGTGGCAGCTTTTATCGGCGCTCTCATGTTGTCGCGCTCTATTACACTGCTTAGTCTGGGAGACGAAATTGCGTTGAGTCTTGGTCAGCGAACTGGGGTGGTAAAGGTAGTCGGGATGATTCTTGTTCTGATTCTGGCGGGTGCAGCAGTGTCGTTGGTTGGTTCTATAGGTTTCGTGGGATTAATTATTCCCCATATAACCCGCAAGCTGGTTGGCGTCGATTATCGCTGGATTATTCCATGCTCGGCCATTATGGGAGCTTTACTCATTGTGTTTGCCGATCTGGCAGCCCGTATGATTAACGCACCTGAGGAAACGCCGGTGGGCGTACTTATTGCCTTAATTGGGGTTCCGTTCTTCCTTTATCTGGCACGTAAAGAAAGGAGGGCACTGTAAGATGAATAACGTTACGAATGGGGCTATTGCCAAAGCTAGTCATCGTAAAAAAATCCATGATTGGATGGTTGTAATTATTCTGCTCGTATTGCTCATTGCTGCGTTCACCATAAGCGCGAATACGGGAACCATCCGGCTTTCGCCAATGGAGCTATTTAGAACCTTGTTTGGACAAGGGACTCCACAGCAGGAATTAATCCTATTTGAATTCCGATTGCCACGAATGGTTATTTCCCTTCTTATCGGTGCAGGTCTTGCTGTTTCTGGCTGCATCATGCAGGGGGTTTCGCGTAACGGTCTAGCGGACCCTGGTATTCTGGGGATTAATGCGGGCGCCGGGCTGATGGTTATGCTGTTTGTATTGCTTTTTCCATCTATGCAAACTACGAATTCATTGTTTTTACTTCCCGCTCTTGCGCTGATTGGATCAGGAGCAGCTGCTATTCTGATCTACGCGCTTTCTTACAAGAAAGGCGAAGGAATTTCCCCGACAAGGCTACTGCTGAGCGGAATTGGCGTAGCGGCGGGTATCAGTGCTGCGATGATCATTATGACTCTTAAACTGACACCTGAAAGCTACACGTTTGTAGCTAATTGGTTAGCAGGAAGCATCTGGGGCTCAAACTGGAAATTCGTAATGGCTCTGTTGCCTTGGCTGATTGTATTGCTTCCTTTCGCATACTACAAAGCAAATGTGATGAATGTGCTTAATCTGGGAGATCAGACGGCATCGGGGTTGGGTACACCTATCGAAAAGGAACGTATTCTCCTTCTCGCTGCTGCGGTTGGATTGGCCAGTTCTAGTGTTTCGGTTAGTGGTGGTATCGGCTTTGTCGGTTTGGTGGCTCCACATTTGGCGAGAAAGCTGGTGGGTCCGAAGCATAAAATGCTGCTGGTAACCTGTGCTTTAGTCGGAGCACTCCTGGTACTTGTAGCGGATACGATCACACGATCCTTACCTTTACAGAAAGAAATTCCGACAGGTTTGATTGTAGCCATCATTGGTGCGCCATACTTCTTATATCTGCTGAGTCGCTCCAAAGGGTAACATCACGAAAGGGTACCATCTGTCAATTAAAGGCTACACACAACAAATAACCTTCAACACCACTAAGGCAGTGGGGCTGAAGGTTATTTTTTTCATTTGATTTAGCAGCCTTTCATCTCAACGGGAAGTATTCAAGGCATGAGAGGTTTGATGCAGCTCTCTGATCATTTTATGCAACGTGTAATTTTCCTGACGTGTCACGCCGTGTTGATTTTCCTGAACCAGCAACTGATGGATGTTTCGTTTTAGAATTTCACTTCGACGTTCCAGCATTTCGGTACTCATAAATAAATAAACACTCCCTTTGTCATGAATAAACCTACATTTTTGAAATGAGCATAGGCTGAATAGAAGGTTGCCTTTCGACTTCTTTAAGTATATCGTGCTGGATGATCAAGGGAAAACGGAGCGAGACTGCAAATTACTTTTTCTCATCATCCATGCCGTGTCGACAGCGACTCACCCCATGAGTTCTTAGATATACTTCCTGATGCTGGCGATAACAGGGGATTAGGCGTAATTAACTTCATATATATAATTTGACTAGCTCATGTTTTTTGATATAAACGGATTTAGTGTATTAATCCATTTAAAATATTTGTCCGTAAGGAGCGTATTGGATATTGCTCAGGCTGTCCTGAACAAGCAGGGGCTTAATAGGGAGTTAATACAAAGGATCAATTGTGTATTTGCAGGAAATCAATTTGTGCGCTTAAAAGTTAGCTAGGTTTCTAAAGATCAGCATTTACATACAGAATTTATAGATGAACCCGACCGGTTAAAGCGAATGTATATGGAATCACTTATCAGTTTGCTGAAAGCTATAGAGGGGGGCAACTAGAACTGCAAAGGTGTATTCAATGCAATCATTGGTTTATTCCATATCAGCGAGCTCAGTTAACCAAATTTTGCAGTTCTAAATGTCGGAGTCATTACAACTACCTAATGAAAAGAAAAGAATAAGAGGCTATAACATTTTGGAAGTGAGGAGATACAATAATGATTATTTAAAAATCAAATGAAGAAATTGAGATCATGAGGGGAGCTGGCCGAATTACGACTATTCTACCAGTCCGCACCACTTGCCTTTGAGGCTGAACTTTTCAAGTCGTGTGTTGTACGCCGTAGACGTATACTGGAAGCCATGATCCGAATGAAGCACGGCTCCAGATACGTCTATTTTGTGTGCATTCATAATACCTATTTCTCCACGACCCCGGACCGAAAAGATCCGGAGTGGTGGAGAAATAGCTGCTTTACCATCATTATTTGTATTGTGGATATACCGGCTGAACGGCTACCTGCTCAGGATCATGACCGAAGAACAACAGATTCGGCTTAACCTCCTGCACAATCTGCTGAATGCGGGCGATTGACTGGCGTGCCTGTTCACGGTTAAAGCCGTCAAATGGCACGTCGTTTGCGTAATTCTCCTGCGTGTAGGCAACATCAATCGTCAGCATGACCGGACCCGATTCCTTTGTTGTGACCAGCGCGGACTGATGACCCGAAGTATAGAACAGCTGCAAACCTGGAACCAGCTCATGATCCCCTTGAAGCAGTCGGTAATTCAAGTCCGCCTGCACGCATTCCGGTGGCGCATACTCCAGGTTACCGATCGCAGCGTCTGCTTCGGTGTGCTGCACATAAATCGGTGTATTCGGAAAATGCGGATTACCTCCAGCATGATCCATATGCATATGAGAGATTACGATGGCATAGATATCGTCCGGTTGATAGCCGATCCGATCCAGTACAGCCACGATACTATCATCGGCTGACATATGGGGAATGAAGCGCCCTTCAAACGGTGTACTTTTAAAATAATTTGGATTGTCGATAAACGAATCCGGCATACCAGTATCAATGAGAATCGGACCGTGATCTGTCTCCAGCAGATACGACCAGATTTGCAGGCGCACCAGTTCACCGGGCTGTGCATGATGGTTGAGTGAGGAGCGGTCAATATCAAGCTGACCGATCGGTAACCAGTACAATTTGTTAATCATACAATCATCCTCCAATCTTAGTTTACATAATAATTATTATGTAGTTATTAATCAGGGTTTCGGCTGACAGAAAGTGATGTTTGTATTTTCGTTTGTAAGATCCGGGTGCTGGAGCCTCATGCTGTCGTTGTAATCTCACTCCTTCGAAAATTAATTTTTAATAGTTTAAATGATAAGGCATGTAGGCGTCCAGCAGAAATTTGCCGTCAGGCAGGCCAGTTCATGCTTTTCCTGTGAACAAGACTGTTTCTACGCTCTGCTCGAAATTTGACCAGAAGCTGGATCACACGGTCATCATCTCGAAAATCGGTGAAATTCTTGGTGATCCACTGCTGCTAGTGGGTGAAAATTACAATCAGCTAACAGGCTATCATATGGAGATGGTGCACGCGCCGGAGGGTGATCTGGATAGCGAGCTGGAAACTGCACATGATATTCATGTTTTGGCCCCTATGGCGATTTTGACTGCTACCGATCGAAAGTAGCGCTCCCAGCTTGCTGATGAAGTAGAGAAGTGGTGCCGCATGCAAGACTATTGGCTATTTAGTTTTGTTTTGGATATGAATGAATTACATTAGGTGAACTTTTCTTGAGCGTGTTTTAATTCGTCTACATTGTGGGATCGACCCCCTCTGACCCTATGCCACCCCGTTAAGTGCTTTGAAATGTCTGCTTGAAGGCGATACCAGGCTGGACAAGAGGGGAGCGCTTTATTTATACTTAGAAAGGGCTAAAAAAACAGCGTATAATATAAATTATACGCTGTTTAGGTTTAAAACGACTTTTAGAATCTCTCCTGCATAAGATGTCGATTGGATTGTCGATAAAAATCAGACGAAAATGATCGTTTTACAGTATATTTCGGAATATGAACTGAATTGGAGGCGAACGGGATGAAAAAAGAGTTGCGACATGTGGAGCTCGATACAACTGAAGAAACTGATGAAATATATAATGAGGAGCTGGAAGCTTTTTTGATCTGGATGAAGGATGCGGGATATACGATACATACGCAAAAAAATTATATGGGGGATGTAAAGCAATTTTTACGTACGTTGCGTGAAAAACCACTCGATCAGGTGAAGAAGATTCATGTTATGTCGTATTTGTCTAAAGCGCGGGAGGGAGGCGCCGGAGATAGTACGCGGAACCGGAAGCATGCAGCGGTGAACAGTTTTTTTAAAGCGCTACAGGAATTTGAGTTATGCAGTACAAATCCGGCAGCTGGAATTAAAAAAGCAAAAACTGAAAAGAATCGTATGCCCGTCTATCTGGATGAAAAGGATATTCATCCGTTTTTGCTCGCGGTGGAGGGGAAATATGCAAATCGTAATATGGCTATTTTTCTGCTGATGGTCTATATGGGATTGCGGGTGGGGGAGGTTCATTCATTGAATGTCTCGGATTACAGCCGAGAAAGACGTACCTTAGATGTGTTCGGTAAAGGACGTAAGTGGCGTACTCTCCCGGTACCGGAAGCCGTATGTGATTTTGTAGAGCATGCGTTGGAGGAAAGATTGACGCCGTGGAGAGGTAAAGAGGATGCGATGTTCGTATCCCAGAAAGGCCGCCGTCTGGCAGTGCGCACCATTCAACAGATCGCTACAGAAACGTTCGAACGATTCCAGCAAGATAAGAGTATAGAACGTAGGGAGGCTTATTCTAGCCATAAGCTGAGACATACATTTGCGACAATGCTATTACGTAAGGGAGCAGATCTGCGTACCGTACAGGAGCTACTGGGGCATTCATCCATTCAGACAACCACAGTATATACACATGTCACTGATCGGGAAAAGGAAAAAGCAATGGATAAGCTGGATATTCAGATACCAATATCAGGATTGTAAGTATAGCATGAAATTTGAGATTATATGAAAATTAAGTTTACATAATTATTATTATGTAAACTTAATGGACAGAATTACATCCTGACTTGAAAATCACATCAACGGCTTTAGGTCATTACAATCATGAACGTAGTATTCTTTTTCATAGTGTTAGTTTTGTTTTTGATTGATTTGCTCCAACCTGATACTGATTAGCTGCCATCCAATCATTTTGCGCATACGATTCAATTTTGGTTCTTCAACAGCATTCTTCAATAGATTAGCCTCCTTATTTTAGCGATCATCTTATGTTAAGCATGAGAACAATTCAAGATAAGCTGGAAAGCAATAGTGTATTAAAAGTTAGTACGATATTGCCTTGACAAAGGTAATATTTTGCTGCAAAATTAGTAAAACAACTTTATAAAAATGGTTTATAAAGTTGTTTTATGATTTTATAAAAAGAAGGTGTTATGTATGGAAAAAGCTAATACAAATTTAATTAAAGAAATAAATCTGAACCTGGTTCGCAAAGTATTGAAACAGATTAGTAAGACAACAAAACCTCAACTAGCCGCATTGACTGATTTAAGTGTGGTAACTATCAATACCCTTATGCAGGAATTGCTTAATAATGGAGAGATCTTTGAAGATGAAATCGTTCCTTCAAACGGAGGCAGGCATGCGTTAACCTATCGTTTTAATTATGAGTATAGTCTAGCACTGATTATACATATTAATGAAAAACAAGGGACAGATGTAGTGTGTACTACGGTAGTTAATTTAAATGAGGATGCTCTGATGAAAGAAGAGCATCCCTTTCAAATTTTTAATGCTTCACAATTTTATTCCACGATTCAAGACATCATTTCTCTCTATCCTTCCATTAAAGTTATTGGAATAGGAATCCCGGGACAATCTGTAAATGGAGAAATTACAGTCAGCAGTCATGAAAGATTAAATGGAATTCGGTTGGCAGAGGATGTTCAAAGCAAATTTGGTTTGCCGGTTATTGTGGAGAATGACGTAAATGCCGCTGTATGTGGTTACGTCTATAGAGAACAAATAGATGAAGATCAATGTGTACTGGCTATTTATTTTCCTGAGAATTCTCCACCAGGAATGGGGATTTATTTGCGAAATGGGGTTTTAAAAGGCAAACATGGATTGGCTGGTGAAATCAAATTCCTTCCGTCGATAGTTTGGGATGAGAGCAAGGGAACGGAAGTTTTCTTCAATAGTATATGTGAAATTATTCAAATATTACAATCTGTATTTGATCCTGATCGAATTGTGATCTATAGAGAGAATATAGAAGAAGTGTCTTTCTTTCATTTTTTAGAATCCTACAAATCTAAGCATAAGATGCCTTTGTACCCTGAGGTTATTCTCTCAGATTTATTTTATGATGATTTTAAAACAGGGTTGAGAGGGTTAACTCTAAAAGAATTGGAACGTCCAATCATTGTCTTTAAATAATGTATATATGTGTAGTGAAGAGAGGGAGAAAAATGATGGCAACGTGTTGCCGCGATACAAAATCCCATAACCGAAATCCAATCAGACTACTCACAGAGAGATCACAATACTGTACAAGTTAAGAACATCCCCAAAAAAAAGCTAATTCGAATGAAAGGAGTTAAGAACACGCTTATTGCTTTTTTGTTTTATTGTGGTGTGGAAGCCATGGTGGGCTTATGGGGAGCCAGCTATTTGGTAGGGGCCAGAAACATTACAGCCGAAACTGCAGCTGGCTGGATATCCTTATACTACGGTGGAATTACGATAGGCAGGCTTATTACGGGGTTCGTAACTTTAAAAATAAATAATCGTATGTTAATTCTGGCTGGCCAACTTACTGCAATTACAGGAGGACTCATTTTGTTGCTTCCTTTTTATGCTGTTCAGTTCAGAACAAGTGAATCGTACATTGAAAAAGAGAACTTTGAACGGTTAACCCAAGATTATATCTTAAATCATAAACATCCATGACAAAAATGTGCTTTTCTATAAATTATCACTTGACCTGAAACGCGTTTCATCAGCTAAAGTAAACGTGTAACCTAAAAGAGAAAGCGAGGGCACTCTATGATCTCACTGATTTTACTTTGCTCAGTTATATGGGGTGGTACTTATTGGTGCTTAGCATTATCCGGGCAGCCTAAGGAAGTAAAACCTTACCGCTCCATCGATGATTTTTTTGAATAACTTTGTATGTCTACTTAATAAAGAAACTTTTTTTACTCACTTTATTAATATGTTTAATTAAATGGTTTAATAAGTGTACAGGGTATGTAATGCACCTATTAAATGAATGTTTGAAGATTTTAATAGAGATTTTGATGTTGATCCATGGAAAGAAAATGAAAATCCATAAATTAAACTTGACTAATAAAGATCTTTAATTTTAAGGGGGATTTATATATGTTTAAACTGGTAGTAAGTGATCTGGATGGTACTTTTCTGAATAATAGTAGCACTTTCGATGTAGAATTATTTAATCAGGTGTATGGAGAAATGCAAGAAAATAATATTTCCTTTGTAGCCTGTACAGGCAAGCAGTGTGAAAGAGTAGAAGAATTATTTGGCGAGCACGGAAAAGGGATCTGGATCTTAGGGGACAGTGCTACGCGGATTAAAAAGGATGGAGTCGTCGTCAAAGAGTTTACGATTGAACGCAATTTAGCATTACAAGCGATAAGAGATATCGAAAGTTTTTCCAATGATTTCATTATCATAGCATGTACAACGGAAGCAGCATTTGTTCATTCTCATATTCAAGACGAATACTATAAAATTGTGAAAGGCTCGTATAAAGAAGTGATTAAGATTGATTCATTTGATCAAATCAACAGTAGCTTTCTTAAAATAACTGTATATGATCCAGCTGGAAGAAGTTCCTTATTAAGAAAACATGTTGAAAACACTCTAATGGATCAAATTTATATCGTTGATTCTGAAGCAAATTGGCTGGATATTACAGCACTTCATACCCATAAAGGGGAGACGGTAAGAAAGCTCCAAGAGATATTGGGGGTTACTGAGGATGAGACCCTGTCTTTTGGAGATGGTGAAAATGATGTGGAACTTATGAGTATAGCAAAATATAGTTTTGCTATGAAAAACGCATGTGAGAATACTAAAAATGCAGCCAGTTTTATCACTAAATCCAACGAAGAAAACGGTGTCTTATTAACGATAAAAAAAATGATGGATTTACAAAAACAATAATATTAATTATCGTAATGGAGAGAAGACCCCAAATTGCCTCATGAAAGGACTATACGTAGCATGAAAAATAAAATACTGGTTTTTGATATTGGTGGCTCTTTTATTAAATTTAGTTTGTATTTTCAAGGTGAATTTATGTGCAAGGGGAAAGTTAAAACTCCATTGGACTCACTTGAGAATCTGCTTGTAGCTTTGAAGCAAATTCATAATCAGTTTATGGATGAATGTGAAGGTATAGCCGTCAGCATGCCAGGTATTGTGAATTCGGAAAGCGGTCACATGGTGCATGGCGGTTCATTAAGATATATAAATGATATAAATATGCTTGACGTTTTTAAGAAAGCGTTTCACAAGCCTGTAGCGATTGAAAATGATGGAAAGTGTGCTGCTCTTGGAGAAGCATGGCGTGGTTCATTACAAGAGATTACCGATGGTGTCGTTCTGGTCGTTGGAACAGGGATGGGCGGTGGAATCATCTCTCAAGGTAAATTGCTGAAGGGCCATCATTTATCAGCTGGAGAGTTCTCCTTCATTAGAACGAACAACGAAAATGCAGACAATGATGATTATCTGCTTGGTATGCAAGGGAGTAGTTTTGTTTTAACTAAAACCGTTGCGAAAGCCAAAGACCTTCCTGCAGATTCTATGACAGGTGAAAAGATATTCAAGTTCATTGAAGAAGGTGATGGCACGGTCCAAACGATTTTTCGAGAATACTGTAGGAACATCGCAACACAAATCATTAATTTGCAATCCATACTTGATCCTGAAAAGTTTGTAATTGGGGGAGGCATATCTGAAAATCCTTTACTGGTTATTACCATTAGGGAAGAGCTAGAAAAGCTTTATAAGGATTCTTTCTATAATTTTGTGCGTGCTGATATTGAACAAAGTAGATTAGGCAATGAAGCGAATTTGCAAGGTGCTATATATAACTACAAACAATCCTATCATCTTGAATGATAACTAAAGTTATATTTCGATGAGTGCGGGATTGAGTATTACAAACAAATAAAATAACAACAAAAGAGCGTGCCTTAACTTTGGACACGCCTTTTTTGCATTACAGATGTTTGATATAGGAGCTTTATATAATGAAGCTGGATTGAAGGTTAGAAGCCGAGTTTTACATGAACTTTGGATGTCTGATTTATCTTGTCTGTCTAGTAAGGAATCAATAAGTTTACATAATATATATTATGTTTTTTTGTGTGGTAAAATCTGCAAGTGGATCACTCTTTTCAAGTGTCCGCTTGCAGATTCAAGTTTCACTGACAGTATAAAAATAGCTTATTTTTTATATTGAGAATATACGCATGCGTCTATATTTCATTTTCCGGGGGAGATTCAATCATCACTCCTTCAACATGCTTGCGTCCCAGCAGTTTTCGTTTTTTGCGGTTTTCCTTGGTTTCTAAAACAATATCCAGATCATAGTCTTCAGGATACAACTCAGTAGCAGCGATGTGAATGACGAGCCTCTTTTTGTTAATGCTCAGCTTCTGTCCTTGGATCAAAATCCCGACATTCCCCCGTTCATCCTCGGTTTTGTATACAATTCCAGTCCGATTCAGGTAGCCTACATAAACACTATCACCAAGGGCAAATGGCTTGGTTTTGAGAGGAATTTCTTGTTTCCCCCGTTTTGTGACTGTACCGTCTAAAGCCGCTTTTTTAGGGAGAGGCTTATTTGCATCATCAGACTTTTCATCATCTACAGAAGGGGGAATAACAAACGATTCCTGTGTATTCCGAGACGCTCTGCCTGCAGAAATGGCCTCAGAACGCTCGATAATACGTGTCCACATGCCCAGCTTCAAGGCAATTGCATATGCATAGCTTTCTCCGGCCTCTCCAATGCGAAGTCGGTACAATGGTTGCAGCGTTTCGGTATCAAACTCCATACGAGCATTCTGAAATCCCGGTGTGTTTTCAGCAAAATGCTTGATTTCGCTAAAGTGCGTTGTAGCCACTACTGTCGCTCGGCGACGATGGAATTCTTCTAGCAACGCGATAGAAAGGCCTACTCCTTCTCCCGGATCGGTGCCGGATGCCATTTCATCAATCAGAATCAGAGTAGAGTTGCCTGTTGTTTCTAAAATGCTAATCATGTTGCGGATGTGTGCAGAAAAGGTACTCAAAGCATGTTCAATGCTTTGTCCATCCCCGATGTCAACCACAATTTCCTCGAATACAGCCATTCGGCTGCCATGCAAAACAGGTACCAGTAGCCCAGATTGCACCATTAATGTTAATAGACCGACGCTTTTGAGGGCCATCGTTTTTCCACCTGTGTTCGGTCCGGTGATGATGAGTGAGGAATATCCTTCACCAATTGAGAAATCAAGCGGCACCATGGTATTGGACATCAACGGGTGACGTGCACCTCGGATGTCTATAATCCCGTCAAGGTTAAGTTCGGCAGGGACAGCATCCAGAGTCATGGCGTATTTGGCTTTTGCTAATAAAAAATCCAGTACACCTACCGTCTCTGTATTGATGCTTAGTTCCCGGTTGTATGACTCAGCCATTGCCGTCAGGTCTCCCAGTACTTTCATTTCTTCTTTTGATTCTTCTGCCATGTTCGCGCTCTGATCGAATTGCAGATTCGTGATTTCGGCAGGTTCAACGTAAACCGTTTGACCACTTCCCGATTCATCCAGTACATTGCCTTTCACTTGTTTACGGAATTCTTTTTTGATTGGAAGCACGTAACGGCCATTGCGCTGACTAATCATATTTTCCTGCATAATGGATCGGTGACGGCTGGTGAGAGAGTCAAGTTTTCTCTTAATACGTTCTTCAGTGACCGCAATTTTTTTGCGAATTTTAGCTAGTTCTTTACTGGCGATATCCGTCACACGTCCCGAATGAATACATCTTTCGATTTCGGATAGAAGTGGCTCCATGCTATACATGGAAGATGCATAAGCGCTGACGGTTGGAGCAGCGTCCGCCTTGGAATGCATATATTTTATTAGTTGAATACAGCTTCTAATGAATTGGGCCATATGAGAAAAATCGCGCTCGCTGAACATATACCCGGTCCCGAGCAGATGAAGAATGTGCTCCATTCCTTCCAACGAAGGAACAGGGACGCTTGCTCCATGGCGAATGATCTGTAAGGCTTCGTTTGTTTCGTCAAGACGAATCTTAATTGTACGGATATCAGCAATTGGCCGCATAGAAGCAGCGTGACGCTTACCCAGGTAAGAAAAAGCACATTCGGAAACTCTTGTTTTAATTTGATCATATTCCAAACGCAGCATTGTAGTTTCGTTCATGAATAAATCTCTCCTTTAGTTGTGTAGTGTCAGGATTTTGGGAACCTTGCTGTTAAAATAAAAAAGGGCGGAGAATGAACAAAACGTTCATTCTCCGCCCTTAAGGAAAGAGGGAATTTATCATCAAATAAGCCTGTTATGCAGCTTTTGTAGTTCCGAGTTCCATGTTTCCAATTTATTCACGCAACAGCTCTTTGCTAAGCTATTTGGATCGAATGGAAGACGTTTAAAGGGAAGTTACAAAATCTGAAAACAAAAAAACCGCGCTGAACACAGCACGGAATAGGGCCTGGATGAAGATAATCCCGAAGGCGATTTATGATATCCGCATGTTCTTAACTAATATCAGGGTAACAACACGGCAACAAACAAACCTGTCCCCGAAGGGTACAAGCGCCTGATGATACTCCCTGAATATGCAATTGCTTAGTTAAGAACGTTCACCGACATCAAAATCTCTCCCTTAATTGAAGATATAACCATACTATACGATTGGACAGGCGTTGAAGTCAAGGTCGACTTCTTTAATTCGATACAATGGTGATCATAAAAATAACATAATATATATTATCCTGAATTCCGAAAGCCCGTAAGATCAAAGAAGCCAGAGACTCACCGCTCAAAAAACCTGTAAGAATCAGGGTGTATTAACAGGGGGAATATTCCAAAACGGCTTACCAGCACGTAGATTCCCCTCCCCAGGAGACCGGGCATCTACATTTCCATGTGAAATTTTAGGAGCGCTCATTCCAATAGGGCGATTCGATATTCCATCCGTTTCCAGGTGTGGCGATTGGCGAATGCCTTCGCCAGTTTGAGTACGGTGGTTCGACTATGACTTCCTTGATGTAGTTTTCCATACAACACCGCTGGTTGTAAAAGCGCCACAAATCGATAGATTCCCACTCCAGGCTCAGTTTAATTTTTTCGAGATAATCGAGGAAGATCTTGCTTCCTCCGATGTTTGTGGACTGGTTTAGGGAAAATTAGGTCTTGATTTTATGGATGGGTGTAGTAGACTTCACCTAAAAGGTGCTCCTCTCTTTGGGTGATTTTGTTCTCAACAAACACCATTCTACCAAAGATTTGAGCCTTTTTTTATTTTTTATAGAAGGTTACTTTCAGGATAATGTACAATTGGTTAAAAGGTAAATTTCCTAATGCATTTGTGGAATGTGAAGTGTATATCCCTACCATTCATGGAAGATCGATTGAGATATATCCTGAATCTTCTTTTACAAAAAAGTTTACAAGAGCGGGAAGAACTTTTTCTAAAAAAGAAAGAAATGGTTAGCTTTGCTAGCGCTATCTATGGAGAAAAGTTTATGAATCGCTTAAAGGTAATTATTGGGGATAGTGATAGGGAATTTTCTTATTATCAAACTTCAGTAAGTTCATTTGATGACGGATCTTATGATAAAGAGAGGACTTCAATAAATTTAAAGATAGCGAAGATATTTCATTAAGAGCATTAACAAAGTTTATTTCCCCTAGTGATTTTGTGCTGATTGGTGCTTTAAAGAGACAGGGGGACATGACTCTACGAGAGTATGTAACAAGTAAACACAAAAATGAGATCTCGTTAGTGGAGTATGGGTATACAGAGCACAGAGACACTCTGGATAGATTAACAAGGAGAAATAAAATCTTGGTAAATAAAATGCTGGAAGAGGTTAATATCAAGCTTTGTGTTCATGGTGGTGCACGTACTTCTACGGACGATGCAATTCAATATTTATACCTTGATTCTATTTACGAAGTGGAGAATTGCATCAACAAGATTAAGGAATTATTATTTATATCAGATCCGTAGCCGGTACCAAAGAATCCTGAATCATGAAATTCATGAACCCGCATAAGAAGAAAGATTTTGCGCTGGTTGTTGATATTATTTATCCGAAAGGAATAAATGTTCGTATATTTATCTGTTCTAAATTGACACTGATGCTCATAACTCGACCGCTATTGAAGGGCACACCAGCTTGTTGAATCCAGAATTCCCCAAGGCGTTGCTCAAGCTCTTATTCCAGCGTATCCGGAACTGGAGAGGCGCTTTGAGCGCGACTTTTTTTGTCAATTCGAGTCCATGCGGCTCTTGTGTTATAAATGCAGTCCATTTAAAGAGGTTGGGAGGTATAAAGATGCCAAAAACGATATTAGTTGTAGACGACGATGAAGAAATCGTAAAACTCATCACAAAGAGTTTAAGGTACGAGCAATTTGCAATAATTTCGGCATGTTCCGGGAAAGAAGCGTTATCTGCATTGGAAGAAAACCACATTGATTTCATCGTTCTTGATATAGTGATGCCTGATATGGATGGACTTGATGTCTGCAGAAGTATCCGAAAATCTTATAATGTTCCAATTCTGTTTTTAAGTGCGCGTGATAAGGACATTGATAAAATCGTCGGGCTCGAAATAGGAGCAGACGATTACATGACCAAACCTTTCAGTATTCGGGAGCTTGCCTCCAGGATAAAGGCCCACTTCAGAAAAGTGGACAGGCTGTTTAAAGAGTGGGATGAACTTAGTCCCAGTAACGAAAAGGCGGATGCTCCGCTCATTTTGAACGATAAGACGTTTGAAGCATTCCTGCATAGCAGGAAGCTCGACTTATCAACGAAGGAATTTCAAATTTTGTCTATTCTTATGCGTCACCCCAATCATGTATTGACTCGTGAGCAGATATATGAAAACGTCTGGGGAGACGAATACGGAGAAATAAATACCGTAACGGTCCATATAAAAAATATCCGTAAGAAACTTGGTCCTGAATATGAATTTATTAAAACCATATGGGGTATAGGATATAAATACACGGAAAGAGAGCAATAGTATGAAACTGAAAATAAAACTTCCCCTCTTATTCCTGCTGATGCTTATAATATTTATGTTTTCAATTGGAATGTACCTGAAGCTTGTCTTTGCAGTATATTCCCCTATACGCAGTTCATTGCTGGACTCGCGATATATAGCATTGCTCCTGCCCATATTTGCCATTGCCTTTTTCATATTTATTATTCTGATTATCTATATTCATTTTTGCATAGAGAAACCCATTCAGCTTCTGAATACCAGGCTGGAAGAAGTGAATATTGTACATCCAATGCCTCCGCTAGCTTTGAGGAGTAATGACGAGATCGGAGAACTTTATAAGCACTTCAATAAGATGGAGCATAGGCTTCAACTCGCCCACAGAGAGCAAACCGATATGATTGCGGCAATCGCCCACGATTTGAAAACACCCCTGACATCTATTAACGGTTTTACTGAACTGCTGGCTACACACAAGGACTTACCAGAAACTGAAAAGCAGGAATATTATGAATTGATTCAAAGGAAGTCAGAATATATGGTCGAACTCATCAATGATTTCTCCAGCTTCACCAAAGAAAAACTGGAGTTGGAATCCATGGTAGCTAAACCTGTAAAAGCATCAAAATTATTTGAAAAAATTGCCCTTGAATATGAGTACGAGCTGGCGGGACTTGACAACGAGCTTACTTGCCGTCATTCATTCACGGAAAATATATTGCTAATGGTCAATGAACCGATGATCCGTCGGGTTTTCGGCAACCTCTTTAGCAATGCTGTAAGATATGGAGGGAAGAATAAGCTGAAAGTGTATATGACCGGATACCCGCTAGGACATTATGCCTATTTCCAAATCGAGGATAATGGAATTGGAGTGCCGGATAAGGATATTTCTTCTCTGTTCCTCAAATTTTTCACTGTGGATAAATCGCGGCAAATCCAAAAGGGCGGGCTGGGGCTGGGTCTTGCAAGCTGTAAATCCATTATTGAACATCACGGGGGCGAAATTGTTGCCTACCCTTCCGAATATGGCGGTTTGGGGATAAGATTTAGCCTTCCCCGGGCGGCACAACGCTGACTTTATTTTTGCACATCTTCTTTTACAACAAAGTTAAAGGCTGCTGCCAGGTGTGAAAACCTAGGCAGCAGCCTTTTTTGTTTTTTCAGCGGTTTATAGTTTTTTATATTCTCTTTATAAACATTTATTTTTCTTTTAAAGAAGCTTTATCTTTGTGTTGTAAAAATTACTTGTAGTAAAAAAACTACAATCACTGGAACTGGAAAAGGAGGATGTTGCAATGTCAATTGAGTTCAGCCGTTGGCCCAATAACTACATGATGTCATACCAAGTCACCAAAGCTTTGGGTATGGCAAGCCTCGGTGCTACGGACGTCACCGAGATCTACGAGGCCTGCAAAAAAATCGACCCCGATGACAAGGATACGTGGCACAGGGAATGGCTCATAACCGCTCAGGCATTGGAAAGACACGGCAAGGATGCCGAAACGGCTGGAAACTGGTATACAGCACGAAACTGCTACATTCGCGCCTGCAATTACTACAGAATCGCAGAGTATGCGGTGATGGATGATGACATCGAGAAAATCCGTATCTTTAAGAAGGTAAATGAACTCTTCGAAGCTGCCGGAAAGTACTTCGATGTCCGCCCGGAGAAGATCCAAGTTGATTACGAGGATGTTAAGCTGGAGGGGTACTTCTTCTCCCCCTCCTGGATAAAAGGTCCAAAGCCGACCCTTTTTGCTCTTAACGGTGGCGACGAGTGGTCAATTGAAAATTATTTCTGGCTAGGTCCCGCCTTCATTTCGTGTGGATATAACTTTCTGGTCTATGACCAGCCTGGCACCGGCCTATCGCTGTACGAAAAGGGAAAGGGGAGACGGGCGGACAGTGAGGCTTTTCATTCCCGAGCAATCGACTTTCTTCTAACAAGACCGGAAGTCGATCCCGATAAGATTATCGTGCACGGGGAGAGTTTTGCGGCTTACGACTCGCTGCGATTCGCTTCGTTCGATCACAGGATTGCTGCCGTCATCTCCGACGGCGGTACGCACGCCTTCGACTGGGATGCCATGCTTAAATGGATGCCGCCGAGTCTGGCCGCACACGGCATGAGAATTCTGGGGGCAAAAAGCTTGGAGGATTTTGCGGGGAATCCGCGTTTTGCCTATGATCTTGAGGGCGTGCTCCACCAGATAGAATGTCCGCTTCTTGTAATGCACGGAGCGGAAGAGATATTGGTTCAGCCAAATCCGCTGACACAAGCCTTGAAGAATTACGAGCAAGCGGGCTCGAAAAACAAGACGTTCTACCCGATAGAGGATAGACGACTTGGCGGATTAGAACACTGTCAGGTAGACAACATCAACGTGCTGCATGAGGTAGCGCTGAATTGGCTCTGCTCAATTGGGCTTGGGCCAGCCTCGCCTCGCTTAAGCGATTGCCAGGACATCATAAAGTAGATATGAAAAATTTCTGATTGAGCTTGTTCAGGAGTGTCGTTTTTAGAATCCTGAATAAGCTCTCTCTTTATGGAGGAATTGAAAGCTATGAGTATTTTATCAAAGGAAAAAAATGGAGGAACGCCCGCCATACAAATTGAGGGAGTGCACAAAAAATTTGGCGACTATATCGCATTGAACAATCTTTCGCTGGAGGTGAGCCGAGGAGAGATATTTGGATTTTTGGGACTGAATGGCGCTGGAAAGACAACGACCATAAAGATGCTCTTGGCGATGCTCAAGCCAACCTCCGGCAAGCTCTACATGTTAGGTGAAAAGGTCGATGCCGGAAACTATAAATTATGGGACAAGGTTGGATATTTGGAGGAGGCTACTTTTTATCCCGATTTAACTGTAGTTGAAAATCTTGACATAGCACGACGCATGCAAGGGGTGCCTGACAAAGATTCCGTAAATCGGGTTATCTATAAGTTGGGGCTTGAGCCGCACAAACAGAAAAAGGCAAAGAATCTTTCTTTAGGAAACAAACAGCGCCTGGGACTTGCGAAAGCAATGATTCACAATCCGGAAATTCTAATATTGGATGAGCCGATAAATGGCCTCGATCCCGCAGGCGTGGCGGAGATACGGAATATGTTATATAGCCTAGCGAAAAATTTCGGCGTAACTGTTTTTATATCCAGCCATCTGTTAGAGGAGCTCTCGAAAGTTTCCACACGCATTGGGATTATTCACAATGGCCATCTTGTTAAAGAAGTCGCAATGGATAAGCTGGAGCAATCGTTACAGAAAAACTTAGTGGTGAATGGCCGCGACAAACATGCCTTAAAGAAGGTGCTTGAAGAGCATGGATATGAATTTAAGGAGACAATAGACGGCTATATTAAACTAACCGATGACCACGCAGCGGATAGTCCTGAACGACTGGCCGAACTGCTGGTTAAATCCAATCAACCGCCAACATTGCTTCGAGTGATTACGGAGGATTTGGAAGGATATTTTCTCCGCACAATTGGTATGACAAGGGGGAATATATAATGAATATTTTTTCTGTTTTACATTGTGAGATTCGCAAGATTATCCGTGCCAATGAGTTTTGGTTGGTGTTTCTTATTTTTGCATTTGGGCCAATCATGATGGGAGTCGGAATTATTTTATCCAGTGACGCCGGCGGCATCAATTGGAAAATGTATTTAACCGAATTGCTTGATAGTCTTGCCCCGCTGGGACTTATCGGGTACACCTTTATCGCGGCATGGGTATTTGGACGAGAGTTTTCGGATAAAACAATTAAAGATTTGCTTGCAAAGCCCGTTTCCAGATCGAAAATTGTACTGTCCAAATTTCTTGTAATTTTAGCATGGAGCCTATTACTTTCCATGTATATGTTTGCCATAGGTTTTGCCGTGGGGGGTATTCTAGGAGTTGCGGGCGGGTCAGCTTCTTTTATTTGGAATATCTTCTTTAAATTCATTATAACATCGCTATTGTTTATTATTGTTACCACACCAGGCACTCTTCTGGCCAATGTGAGCAAGGGATACTTGGCACCATTAGGACTCATCCTGATAATCGTCATTCTCTCAAATGTTTTGGCCTCTTTTGGATTCGCCCCCTATTTTCCGTGGACCATCCCGTCGGTATTTCAAAGCACCGGGTTTTTAAAGTTGAGTAGTATAATCATTCTTGCGTCTACGGGAATAGCCGGAATAGTCGGAACATTTGCCTGGTGGAGATTTGCCGAGCACCAATAAACGCGCTACATGCACTGAGTTGTAGATATATCAATTATGAAAAGGAACAACAATCTCTCCGCTGCTCGCACGTTCATGCTTGACTATAAACTAAGCGCTGGATTGGAGAGTATACCACACCATCTACCAAAGCGGCCGTAAACTTTATAAAACTGCCAGTGACAAAGGGCATAAATATAACGATCAGAGCAAGTTTTCGAGAATTATTGAATGCAACGGCTCGCATTATTTCATTACATTAAATTATCCCGGTATTGTCAAATTGAATATGGAAGACACCGTATAGAAATTATAGACGAGCGGATAGAACCCGTTCAAAAGATGATCTTTGACCCTGAGCGCGGCTATTTGTCCAACAGTGTTTAGGAGGAGGCGCTGTTTGGATGGAGGAAGCCGGTCTTGCAGTGGAACTGAAAAACATGCCGAGTATACGGTTCCCGAAGAACTGCGGCTTAAATTCGAGGAGCGACCGGACCTAAAAACGGCGTTTGAAGCGTTGACGCTCGGACGCCAGAGAGCGTATCTGCTGTATTTTTCAGAACCGAAGCAGTTCAAAACGCGCGTTTCAAGGGTTGAAAAATACACACAGCCCATTCTGTAGGGGGCAAAGGGTTGAACGATTAGAACGGACAAATGGATCGGATAGTCTCAAGAAATACGAAAGGCGAGGAACAGCTGCCGAAGAGCAGGTGTTTTTTTGCTTAGAATTACAGAGGGAGCAGCAACGATTTTTCAAGAATACTGTAGAAACATTGCAACTCAGATTATTAATTTACAAACAATTCTTGACCCTGAAAATTTTGTAATTGGGGGAGGCATATCTGCGAATCCTTTACTCGTTGTTACCATTAAAGAAGAGCTAGAGAAGCTATATCTAGATTCGATCTTAAATTTTGTGCGTGCAGATATTGAGCAAAGTAAATTAGGCAATGAAGCCAATTTGCTAGGCGCTATATATAACTACAAGCAAACACATGATCTTGAAGTATGACATTCATTTTATTTTGACGGGTGCATAATTGAGAAAAATAAACCGTTACAAAAAAGCGTGCCTTTAACCTGAGACACGCTTTTTTGTATGAAAGCCACTAGTATAGGTGACTTCTATGAAAATGGGAAGGATAGGCCCTGTGTGCTCTGTACTTCGTAGTTAAACCTTCAGCTTTGCAAGAATGTCCTCCATCTTCTTCAGCTTACGATAAACAGCGGAGCGATCAATTCCTAGCTGTCTGGCTGCTTCGGCACTATTGCCACCACAGACCTGCAGCATCTGCTGAATGTATCGTCCCTCGGTTAACGCCGTATATTCCTTCAGCCCGCTCAGTTGACTGCGATTGGCCTGAATGAAATGGTCCAATGTGAACCAGTCTGTAACTTGTTCGACCGGCTGCTGCTGGCGCAGCACGGTCTGATCAGTTACGATCAATCGTTCGATGTAATTACGAAGCTCACGCGCATTCCCATGCCATGGCTCGGCTAGCATTCTTTGAAATTCGTCCGCTGGCAATACATACTTTTTATCATATACCTTATTGAAATGAGCAATAAAGCTGGAAATCAGTCCGACGAGATCCAGTCTGCGACTACGTAGCGGCGGGATATGGATCGGAATGACATTGATTCGATAGTACAAGTCCTCGCGAAACAATCCTTTTTTCACCATACTCCATAGATCACGATTGGTAGCAAATATCATCCGGCATTGAATGAGAATGGCTTCGGTGCTCCCCACACGCCGGAATTCACCACGCTCAAGCACATCAAGCAGTTTGGCCTGTATTTCCAGTGGAAGCTCGGCGACCTCATCAAAGAACAAAACGCCTCCTCTGGCCACCTCGAACAAGCCTTGCTTCTCGTCCATTAAGCCGGGCATAGCCCCCTGAACATATCCGAACAGCTCATATTCGAATAATGCGGCTGGAATAGCGGCACTATTAATCGGAATGAAAGGTCCGTTCCACTTCGCGCTCTGGCGGTGAATGTATTTGGCAATTACTGATTTGCCTGTCCCTGATTCGCCCAAAATCAGTACTTTGCTATTGTAAGAAGCGATCTGGTCACACACCTGAATAATTTGCTTCATCGCCAGGCTCTCAGCAATGATCCCGTTATTCTTAAGTACAGTGGCTGAAGTGACTGAACGTTTGCTGTTCTCATACGCATGTGGCAGCGTAGGGGCAGCTATGATGGATAATCCACCTTTATAGTTGTTAGTACTGGTAACAACGAGCTGCACCTCATCTGTACTATCAAGTATTGGAAGAGCAGTGGACTTGAGCTTAAAGCCACGTACAGTGTTGATATACTGGGTTACCTTTTGTTTGGACTGTATTGCTTTCATTGTTATTGATTCCTTGTAGTAGCCGGCTTTCACCAGGTCCTGTACATTGTAGCGCAACAGCTCCTCCAACGGAATGCCGATAGTCAAGGCAGTGAATTCATTGGAGATTAAAATATTACCTTTGGAATCCGTGACAAACAGAGGGGCAGGGGACTGATCGCTCTCATCGGTGGAACGTTTATCTATACGTCGGGTCATGATCGATCAACTCACTTTTGGATTATCGAGGCTATGCTGAAATGATTGTTTCATTTTTATTATATCTGCTTTACGCTACGAACAACAGAGGTTACCCAGACAAAAATTAGCACGCAAATCTAATCAAAAAACGGACCGCTTCCTATTAAATATGGATATGGTCCGTTTTTTTCTTTGTTTACAAGTTATATTATACTGATGCTATCTGCTCACCAGTAATCTGTGTCTGTCCAAGACGATTTAGCAGTGCCTGCGCTTCGCTGAACATTGTCGTAATCATCTGCTCAACTGTCGTAATCTCGTCGCACAGGCCGCATATTTGTCCTGCCATGACCGAACCGCGATCTGTATCACCTTCGAAGACGGCTTTGCGCAGGGAGCCAAGGCTGATCTTCTCCAATTCGTCACGGGAGGCATGCTCTTGCTCCAGCTTGAGGTATTCGGCGATCATGCTGTTCTTGATGCTGCGGACGGGTCCACCGATGCTGCGTCCAGTAACCGTAGTGCTGGTATCGTCGGCGTCAATGACGGCTTGCTTGAAATTGTCATGCGTCGGGCATTCGACGGTGGTGAGGAAGCGCGTTCCGACCTGAACTCCCTGTGCGCCGAGTGCAAAGGCTGCTGCAATTCCGCGTCCATCGGCAATGCCGCCTGCGGCAACGACAGGGATGGATACGTTGCTAACAACCTGTGGAACGAGTGCCATGGTGGTTGTTTCACCGACATGGCCGCCAGCTTCTGTACCTTCGGCCACGAGGGCATGTACGCCGATAGCCTCCATTTTTTTGGCAATCTTGACGGAAGGGATGACGGCGATCACCTTAATGCCATGCTCCTTGAAGATTGGCATATACGGAGCTGGTGTGCCCGCGCCCGTCGTAACAATGTTGACTTTTTCCTCGACGATAACCTCGATCAATTCGGGAATATTATGCATCATCAGCATCAGATTTACGGCAAACGGTTTGTTGGTGGCTGCGCGAACCTTGCGAATTTCTTCACGAAGTACCTCAGCCGACATGCCGCCAGAGCCAATAATGCCCAGCCCGCCAGCATTGGATACAGCACTTACGAGTGGTTCACGGGCAATTTGGGCCATAGCACCTTGGAAAATAGGGTACTGGATACCGAGCAGTTCTGTAATATTCATGGTTAATTCCTCCAATATAAATTTATAGGTTGTACTATACTTAATACTAAAAATAGTGATTTGCTAATATAGCAACGGATTGATCAAACGTTTTCAACAGCAGCTGGTGCAGGGTTCTTACCATTTTCCAAGGCCTTATACAGGAATGTCAGCGCGAACCCGACCAAGGCAATAACGAGCGCAATGTAAAAGGCGTTGGTGAATATGCCGTTATTGGCGGCAGCTACCGAGTTGGCAATTCGCGGTCCAAAGAATGCGGCACCGGAATAGCCGATAAAGGTTATTCCGTAGTTGACACCATAGTATTTCATGCCAAATTTCTGTCCGACGATTGAAGGGAAGACGCCCATCGTACCACCAAAGCACAGGCCGATGCCAATAATGGCAATAGAAAATCCAACTATGGAGCCGGATAATGCAAGTGTCAGCATCATGGTGGCAATGACCAGATAGATCATCATCAGACAACGCAGATGGCCAATCTTGTCTGATATGGCTCCCCAGAAAATGCGTCCCAGACAGTTGCTAAGCGAATAAAGACTCACGAACAAGGCTGCTATACTGGCCGATAGACCGAACATCGTCTGGCCAATGACGGAAGCATTGGATGTAACCATCATGCCAGATAAAGCGCCGATCAGGAACAGGCAAGCAATGACGTAGAACAGGGGTTGCTTGATCATCTGCCGCCAGTTCAAGTTCACGGCAACCGGACGTAAACCTGACGTCTGCGGTGGTTTCCAACCAGCAGGAATATATCCTGCCGGACAAGCTTGAGTAAATAGCCCACCTGCCAAAATGACGATCAGAAAGGAGGTGCCAAGGATCATCATAGTGGTCTGAACTCCTGAGTGGGTAATCATCGCGTTTGCAAGTGGGGCAATGATTACTGTTCCACCGCCATAACCTGCGGTCACGATTCCAGCCGCGAGTCCGCGTTTGTCTGGGAAGAACTTGATGGTGTTACCGATTGTTGCCGCATAGACGACACCTTGTCCAAGACCAGAAATGATGCCATACGTCAGATATAGCATCCAAGGTGCAGTCGCAAGGCCAGTCAAGATGAAGCCAAGTCCAAACATGGTGCCGCCAATGAAGATGGCAATTCTGGCACCTCCCCGGTCTACGAGCTTTCCGCCAAGAATCGCCGGAATCGGTGCAATTGCGCCGTTAATCGTAAAGGCCATCATAATTTCAGGCATGCTCACTGCAAGCATTTTACTCAGTGGCATTGCAAAAATGCTGAAGGCGTAAATGGAGCCGACGCAAATATTGATTAGGGTCGCGGCGATTAGAATGCGCCAGCGATTCAGTTGTACATTTTCCATTTCGTGTTGGTCCTTTCTGATGCAGGATCAGTGCGCGTGGGATGAAGCATTACTCCGCAATTCCATAATTCGTGTCTGGTAGTCCGTTTGACAGCTACCGGTATCTCTTGAGCTGTACTATACAGTAGTCAAAGCGTCAGCCTCATGCTTCGCTTGCTCGCTACCCTTGATCGTAATCACGTCATGCAGCTTACCCCAATGTTCACAGAACATGCCGGCGTCCATTTCCTTCAGTTCTGGTGAGATGACAGGCATGAAGTCCATCTGATCGAGAATCTGGGTCTGCAAATCAATGCCAGGCGCGATCTCTGTCAGTGTCATTTTTCCATCTTGCAGCTGGAATACCGCACGTTCCGTCACATAGACGACCTGCTGCTTGACCTTGGTCGCATAAGAGCCACTGAAGGTAATTTGCTGGACCTCCTTCAGGAATTTCTTAGTTTTACCCTCCTGTACAATCCGAAGCTTGCCGTCCTCAACAGCAATTTGCAGGCCTCCTGCTGTGAAAGTTCCGGCAAAGACGAGCTTTTTGGCTGATTGGGAAATGTTGATAAAGCCGCCACAGCCCGTAACACGGGTACCGAACTTGCTGACATTCACATTCCCGGATTCGTCGGTCTGAGCCAGCCCTAGCACGGATAGATCAATACCACCACCGTCGTAAAAGTCGAACTGGGACACATGATCTACGATGGCCTCAGAGTTGTACGCATGCCCAAAATCCTTGATGCCTGCTGGTACGCCGCCGACTGAGCCTGCTTCGGTTGTCAGAATCAATTGGTCGCTGACGCCTTCCTCTGCCGCAACCGTAGCCACACATACCGGAATACCCACGCCAAGATTCAGAACGGTATTTGGTACTAGCTCAGCTGCGGAACGACGGGAGATAATTTTACGCTCGTCGAGCGGAATCACTTCCATGGCGTCCATCGGTACCTTCACATGTCCTGCGAAGGCAGGGCTGTATTGTGTGTTTTCAGTCTGGAAATGATTTTGCGGTTCGGAGATAATTAGATGATCGATCAGAATGCCTGGCACTCTAACATCCTTCGGATGCAGGGTCCCGTTCTTGGCCACAGTCTCTACCTGAGCAATTACGATACCGCCAGAATTGCGCACTGCCTGAGCAATCTGTAGAACCTCCATATGCAGGCCTTCCTTTTCCAGCGTCAAATTCCCGTTCTCGTCAGCTATGGTACCGCGGATCAATGCGACCTGAATCGGGAAGCTCTTATAGAACAGCCATTCTTCGCCTTCCAGTTCAATCAGCTTGACGATCTCCTCCGTTGTGCAGGCTGACATTTTGCCGCCTTCCACACGAGGATCGACGAAGGTCTCCATGCCTATCTTGGTAATGACACCTGGGCGTTTGGCAGCAATTTCACGGAACAGCTGTGTGATTACGCCTTGCGGCAAATTGTAGGCTTCACATTTATTGTCTTCAATTAATTTAGCCATAGCAGGCGAAGCAAGGGCGATCCCGCCGATCCAGCGTTTGATCAGACCTTCATGGCCTAGATGGCTCATTCCCTTGGTCCGGCGGTCGCCGACCGCACTGGCATGAACAACTGTTAGGTTGCGAGGATGACCAGATTCCAAGAATCGTTCTTCGATGGCGATACCCATCTCCTCGGCCCAACAGGAGAGCCCAAAGCCGCTTGCGGCAATGGTGACTCCATCCGGGATAAGTGCTGCTGCTTCACTCGCTGAAATGATTTTGGACATAGAGTGCTCACTCCTTCAATAAAATGATTGAAATCATATGGATATAAGTACATAGATTAGAAGTTCACATTACGTGCGGGCAAGCTGCCGAGTGTCATGTGCAAGCTAATTGCCGTCATCACGGAATAAGTAGAAAAATAGAAAAGCGGATATTCTGTTTATTGTGTGAAAACATTCACTTTCACTCCGGAATGAATTGTGAATATTTTCACTTGAATCATAATGCGTGTTTTTTTTCTCGTCAACCGGGGGCCAGCGACTCGGGATAGAGGTGAGGAAGTGTAGCGAAATTGCGAATATGATGAGGGGTGAAAGGTTAGAAAAGCATGCAAATAAGGAAGAAAAATTGTTTATGGCAAGGGGCCTGAGCATAATAGAGCCTTGGAACACGGGATATAAAAGGAACGATGCTTTGTTTCAATAAGAAGAATCAAGGGGAGCCGAGGGAAAGTCTGGGGAAGTTATTATGCGTTAGCAAAAATGCAACACTTTCTTGATCTTGTGAGAATGGACGATGGGCAGAGGAGACATTAAACCTTGAGGGTACTGGGGATATTCAGCAAGTAAGCACTATGTAAGTCCAATACATAACAATTCATATACCCAGGGCGAAGGGAGAATTCTGCATGAACAGTTTAAGGAGTTCAAAAATAATGAAAAAAATTTATGTTGTCTGTCGAGGTAGATTTTTTCGCAATTTTGCTACGATAGACTTTTTCGGAAATGGAAATACTTGACTGTAGAAACTTGGCATTACTTAGCTATCACAGTCCGTTCCGAGCTAAGAGCTACGTTTCGAGCCCTGTCCTCGAAGGAAGCAAACGCCTGATAAATGAAAAAGATATTGCTGGCTTGCGCAGGAGGATTTTCTACAAGTATGCTGGTGGAGAGAATGAAAGAGGCGGCTCGTGCACAAAATGTGGAAATTGTAATCGAAGCTTGTAGTGAGAGTAGCATAAGAGAGCATATGCCGGTCAATATTGTTATGCTGGGCCCCCAAATGGGACACGCGGAAGATGACGTGAAGAAAGAAGTGGGCAACGAGATTCCAGTCACTGTAATCAATATGATGGATTATGGAATGATGAATGGAGCGAACGTGCTGAAAACAGCGCTGGATATGATTTAAATCGCCAACTTTATAAAGCGTTATCATTCCTCATATTTAAACCTTTAAGACTACTTATAAGCAGTCTTAAAGGTTTTTTATTTCTGTATCCATAAGTTATGTTCAAGCATCCATATTTTGAAAATTCAATAAAGTAAACAACAGAGATTAGATATTGATATGTTAAAACTACAGAATAGAAAATTAATCTCGCAATAAATATTATGTTAACTTAGTAGCGAATGGATGTTATTATCTTTTAAATGAGAATGATAATCATTATAATTGTAATCATGAATGGAACTCGTATGCACTACGAATCCAGATAAGGGAGGAAGCGATAATAAGATGAAGATACATAATTCTCCGTCTACATTTAATGATTACTATAACCAGATAGCCGATTCAAACCTTATAAACGATGAAAATGATCTCACTCAATCGGCATTGAAACATGAACATATTTATCATATACCCGAACAGTGGGGAAGCGGTGTGCATCGTACACATTTTTTACGTAAAGGCTTCGAGCTTTCGCACAGTAAAATGCTATTTCATGATCCAGTCCAGATTACAAGAAGGTTCGTTACGCCTTATTTAGAGCTAGCGCTGAACATCGACTATTCAGCCGTCTGGTCCGTGGATGAATTTCGTTCAGAGCGTGAGCATGGAAGGCATGTACAGCTCATTTACATGAATGATGTGAAGATCCATGCGGCGATGCCAGCAAGCAAGGCGATGAATCACATGGAGCTGCGTTTTAACCCTTTGATATGGGGAGAATTGCTACAAGAACTGGATATTCGTCTGGAGCAATCTTTTGCTTGTATGGAGACGCTAATTACTCCTGACATGCGAGCTATTGCTTAGGAATTGTCATCTCATCCTTATCAGGGCATAACCCGACAGCTTTTTTTGGAGAGTAAGGCACTGGAACTTATAGCTCTGTCCCCATTAATACTAGTAGGGTGTTTTTAATTAACAGGAGTGTCCTTATGACAAATGATGAGCATTCCTGGTTTCAAGAAGCAAAAAAAGTATAACCGAGGCAGGGATTTAAGACGTCCCGCAGTGCCCGCCCTTTGGGTATTGGTAAATCAGGACAACAGGGCCATGATGAGGGCTCTGAGACCTGCGGAAACCGGGAAGAATAACACTGTAAAATTATAGGAAGAATAGGAGCGATTCAATTTTATTTATAGTATAATGGTTACTTCAATATGGGATGAAAACAGGGAAAGAGGAAACGAATGCCTACTATACTGGTTGCTGACGACGATGCGAACATTCGCGAACTCGTCTGTTTATTTCTACGCAACGACGGATTCGCAACAGCCGAAGCCGCAGACGGCAAGGAAGCACTGACCGTCTACGCTACAACGCATGTCGATCTTGTCGTGCTCGATATTATGATGCCGATAATGGATGGTTGGACTTTATGCAAGGAGCTCAGAAGAGCCAATCCTGATCTTCCCTTACTTATGCTGACTGCGAGAGGCGAAACATGGGAGAAAGTGAAAGGTTTCGAACTTGGAATAGATGATTATTTGACGAAACCGTTTGATCCACTGGAATTGACAGTTCGGGTCAGAGCACTGCTGAAACGCTATCGGATTGGCACCACGCAGACGATCCAGTTCGGCAACGTCATCCTTGATCGGCAGACCTATAAGGTGATGAGAGGGACGGAGTCACTCACGTTGCCGCTCAAGGAGTTCGAATTGCTGTATAAGCTCGCTGGAACACCTGGACAAGTGTATACACGCGAGCAGTTGATCGATCAAATTTGGGGGATCGATTATACTGGAGATGATCGAACGATAGACGTACATATTAAACGCCTGCGCGAACGGTTCGCGACTACACCCGATTTTCGTATCGAGACGGTGCGTGGGCTTGGCTACCGGCTTGAGGTTTACGAATGATCAGATCCTTATATACACGTGTTGTCCTGACATTTCTGGTCTCCGTCCTCGCGGGCACGATCATTGCTTTTTTTGTAACATTTTGGGTGTTTAAAGAGAAATTGAACGAAAATTTGCAAACCACTTTATTTAACTTTGGTCAGGACATTGTCCGGGTTTACGAAACCATTCCGTTACGTGAAGCGGACTTATTCGTAAGTGGAATGAAACAACTCGATTCCTATTATATTCGAATTTTTGATGAAACGGGGCAGTTCCAGTCTTACGGAACGCTTAACGGACAAAAACCTGTTACTGTGACGATGGATCAAGTAAGGAAAGTATTGGGTGGAGAAGTTGTTCAAGTTAATCCGAGTAGTGTTTCAATGAACCTCTTGGGACTGAGGTTGAAAACTGAAATGGGAATGAAAGCGATGTTTGTGGAGCCGCTTATGTATCCTTCCGCTTCTTTTGCCCAAAAATGGTTATTTACTTTTTTGACCTATTCGTTGGTAACAGGAAGCCTATTGATTTTGGTTGCCTCTATATTCCTAGTTAGACCGATCAAAAAGCTGACAAAAGCGACCAGACGTATAGCAGTTGGAGATTTCAACGTCAAGCTGAATATTAAGCAAAAGGGTGAGCTAGGTACTTTGGCTCGCAGCTTTGAAGAAATGATGCATGATCTACAGCAACTTGAGCAGATGCGTAGGGAGTTCGTCACGAATGTGTCGCATGAAGTTCAGTCGCCGCTCACTTCGATATCCGGTTATGCTATAGCACTCAAGCAAGTAGACATAGCAGATAACGAGCGAAGCCGTTATCTCGATATCATCATCGCGGAAGCAGATCGGATGTCCAAGATGAGCGATAGCCTGCTAAAGCTGAGTTTGCTTGAATCGCAGTCACAGCAGATGCGGCTGGTCACGTTCAGCCTTGATGAACAGATCAGACGAGTCATCGTCGCGATCCAGCCGCAATGGTCGGCTCGCAACATCCGTTTCGAGCTCAATTTGAAGACCGTTCGTCTATTGGCGGATCAAGATCAATTAAACCAGGTATGGACGAACATACTCGGAAATAGCATCAAATTTTCCAAGGATGGCGGCGTTATTAATGTCAGCATCAAGCAAGATATCAAAAGCGTAACAGTCCGAATATCCGATACGGGCATTGGTATTTCCCTTGAGGACCAGAAGCGTATATTCGAGCGATTTTTTAAAGCTGATCGTTCCCACAGTCGTAAATATGGCGGTAGTGGTATGGGACTCGCCATCGTTAAACAGATCGTATCGCTTCATCAAGGCGACATTCGAGTGGAAAGTGAATCTGGCCAAGGAACGACCGTCATTGTCACCTTGCCAATCACAACGCCACCAGATTAGTTAGATTCATAGGGTATCATTCGGATTATCTAAACCGCATTTTCCATGATACAGCATAATGTGCAGTTTCCTTGGACAACGTAGCATTTTTTTGCTTGTTCATACTCCGTTCATATTGTCGTCATAGGGAGTACATCTTCTTTCGTTAAGCTTTCATTAGCGGCTCGTTAAGGTAGCCCAACAAACAGAATGGGGACAGGAGAAGTTGAGCGTGAAACGAAGAGAGGTAATGAAAATGAGGAATGGAACGAGAACAAATAAAGTACGAAGCATTTTGCTTAAAATAATAGGAACAATAATTATAGCAATCGTGCTTTTTCTAGCCGTTGTCTATACAGTTAATATTATCAGCAGCAAATCAGAGCAAGGAAAAATACAATCCTATGGTCAGTTCGTACCTGTAGATGGGAAAAAAATGAATGTTTTGATTCAAGGAAAAGGCGAAGAGACCGTCGTGTTACTACCAGGTTATGGAACAGCAGCACCAGCACTTGATTTTAAACCGCTAGTGGAAGAGCTATCTCCATTTTACAAAGTCGTCGTTATTGAGCCTTTTGGTTATGGATTAAGTGATCTAACCGAAAAGGAACGAAACACAGAGAATATTGTAAGTGAAATTCATGAAGTTTTACAGAGTCTTAAAATTGACCGATATATTCTAATGGGTCATTCCATTGCAGGCATTTACGGACTGGATTATGTGAACAAATATGAAAACGAAGTGAGTGCTTTTGTCGGGATTGATAGCAGTGTTCCAACACAAGGTGGTATGGATGCTGAATTACCAATAAAGACGTTTAAATTTCTCAAAAAATCAGGTTTAGCCAGATTGGTAATGAAACTAACTGGTGACCCATATGTTGGACTACCCTATGATGATGAAACAAAAGAACAAATGAGAATTCTTTCTCTAAAAAACATGTATAATTCCAGCACCTCAAACGAAATGGAAAATATTTATCCTAATTTTAAAGCAGCTAAAAATTTAACATTCCCAAAAAATCTGCCCCTTATTTTCTTTATACAAGCGAATAATACAGATGTGGAAAGATGGATACCACTACATGAAGAGCAAGTCAAAAATTCTGTTCATGGAAAAGTAATGACACTTGAAGGAGAACATTATTTACACCATACCAAATCAAAGGAAATCGTTGAAAACTTCAGGAGCTTTATGAAAGAAATAAAATAAGTGCACTGAAAAAGGCACCTTGATGCCGGGTGACCAGCTGCCTTCGGAAAGACACGATATTGAGCTGAGGCGCATAAGCTTTGGGTATGGTGACCTGCCTGTACTGCTGGATGTGAGCATGTTTATGCCATTCCGTTCTTTCACAGCGCTTGTAGGGCCTTCTGGTAGCGGAAAAAGTACGGCTGTATGCACGATTGTGGAAAAGACAGCATGAAGGAAGAGAGTCATAATCTGTATGAAATCATGATACAAACATTAAGAAACCGCCCCCGGAGGATGCCATATCATATCTCCAGGGGCGGTTTCTTGTGCTGTTATTTAGAATCATCGGCTATGACAGCTTGTACGGGCTGCCTGTCACGAAGCAATGGTAACAACAGCATCGCTCCGACCAAAAACAAGACGGCGCTCACGGTATATACGGTGTTCAGGGAGGATTCGTGTTTGAATGTTCCCCCGATACTCATACCGACGACCATCATCCCGGAGAACAGGGGAGAGAGGGCACCACCGACGCGGCCGATAAAAGCAGCTTCGGCGTTTTTCATCATCATTGTGTTGATACCGATATGAATGCAAGGATAAAATAGGCCGCTGAAAACTTGTAGTGCCATTGTCAGCACAATATTGTGCGACCATCCGACTCCAAAGGTTGTCAGTGTGCTGACCAAAAGTCCGGCCACCAGCAGCAATTGCGGCTGTACTTTTTTGGCAACCCCCATAATCAGGCCTCCTCCCACCAGCATAGCCGCTCCGTTCGCCATTAACGGCCATTGCAGGAATTCCTTGTTTTGTCCAAGGTTCTCGATGGCGACAAAAACCATTAATGGTTGAATAAGTCCGACCGCCAGCCCAATTACGGTAAATGTTCCCCCAAGCGTGCGAAGTGTGCGGTTATTCCATACATAACGTATTCCTTCTTTAAGCTCTTGAATGAAATGAGTTGGTTGATCATCTATCTCAAGCGCTTGTTCATCTTGTGGAATACGAGTCAGAACAAGCGCCGAGATGAGAAACAATATTCCGGTTATAGACATTGAAGTGAAAATTCCAAAGTGTTGATAAATAAATGTACCGATAACAGGGCCGATAACCATAAATAATGCCATGAGAGATTGAAAAAGGGCCATCACTCCCTGTAGCTGTTCTGGTGCTACATGCTGCTTAAATATCTTCATCGCAGACGGCTGAGAAAATTGAGATAGAATGGCTGAAAAGAAAGTGGACAGCAAAAGCACCTGCCATGACCCGTACCATAATGCCAACAAAACAATAAAAATAGAGGCCGCGGATAGCAAATCGCAACTAATCATGGTCCGTTTGGGCCGCCAACGGTCCGCGAATGTTCCTCCAATGATAGCGAACAGAAAAATAGGCATGAATTCAGCAACCGAAATGAGCGATACGTATACGGGATCATTATTAGTCAAATCTGTTACATACAACAGTATGGCAAAGTTGCGCACCCAAATGCCCAAATTTAGCAGCGCATTGGAGGCGATAATGGTCCTTATATATGGATTTTTAAACAACAACAAACTCTCCTTTCCTGTTTTCAGGGCGCAATTCCCTTGAAATATCATTTTATATAAACAAAACATATTTTTGTCTATATAATAATAGATAATATAATAAATTAACTACTGATTAGTCAAATATTTTTTGAAATCATGAAGAAAGTAGAGCATGGAAAATAAAGAGGTCAATGATCCTTAAAGGCGTGAATTAGATTAGTGGTAAGAGTACTCACTTTAAACTTGTGAATTGGGAATGATATCTAAACGAAAAAAAATGATAAACATAATGAATATTATGTTAACCAAACTATTTATCTAATAATAGGGATCTGAATCCGATGTACCTTTTAAAATCATAGTGATATAATTACGCGTACATGCCTGAAAAGGAGCGAATGGAACGTAAATGAACTTTCAAGTGGATTTTTTATCTTTTTTTGTAATTCAGGTAGATGGAAAAGAAGGACAGGGTGGTAAGTCCTATAAGCATTACGCTACAATGGACGACTACGATTATGACGAAAGCGATGTTAAAAAATTTCTGGACGGGGAATTTGCTCGTATTAGCAAGCGGAAGGTTGAAAAAAACCCCAGCACAGAGCAAGCACCGACCAAAATCGGCCGCTTTATCGTCGAACCGGAGCATGAATTGAGCAGTAATCCGAATTTCAATATGTTCGCCCGACTGCGGGCAGCAGAGGATAAGGAAGATTTTAAAAATGCTTGTGACGATCTGGTGCGGATGTATCTGGATACGAGCGCAGTACGCGGCGGAGCGCTGATCATTGTACAGGCTACCTTGAATACACACTCGGATGATCCGTTTATTTTTGTGCTTAAATGTGATTTCGAACCTAAAATTGCCAGAATTACTGAAAGCAGTCTGGTAAGTGAGGTCGAAATGGCTATTTCTGCCCGTAATATGAAATCCATCATGTATCCTTACATGCTTGAGGAGGGGATGAACGATGAGTGGGAGCTTAAAATTCACCAGTCTTCGCATGCCCGGTATTTTGAAGATTTTTTGAAATTCGTGACCTATGAGCAATCCATGCCGGAAATCGTCAATGAGCATGTCATGGGCTTCGTTCAGAACTATGTAGAAACCAAATGGCCGGATGCATCTAATGAGGAAAGACAGCAGGAAGAGCGCGATCTGGAATTGTGGGCGGCTAGCGAAAAACGGGATCTGCAAGGGAAATGGGAACCCCTTCAGGTCGTAGAGGCTGCACAGCATATTGTCGAGCTGAAACCAGAAATTGAAGTTCGTTTCAAACTAGATGATACGGCCGTGCGGGGGCTACTGTCCGACTTTGGCGCCAAACTGCATATCACGAAACTTCATGATAGATATGCACTTATTATTGAAGGTGATGCATTTACGTTTGAAAAGGGATTTTCACCGATTGAGTTGCTCCAACCTGAATCGTTTGAAACGGTGGCTGAGCGGCTAAAAGAGAAACGCCAGCATGAAATTGAGGATGTGGATGGCGATACGCCACCTTGGTAATTCGATTGCATAGCTGGACGACAAACTGAACTTTTACATTATAATGACTAAAAAACTGGCCTCTCGACGGATATTACCGCTGTGGAGGCCAGTTTTGTTTAGTTTTTATGTTCGCGATCTACATATGAACTTTGCTAATTTGATCTTTCAGCTTGTCCGCAGATTGAAGCAACCTTGCACGTTCCTCGTCATTGAGCGGAAGATCCAAAATTTCACGTACCCCATTGTGATCTACGATACTTGGAACACCTAAATATACATCAGATACTCCGTTATAATCTTCCAGCAAGGTGGACACATTAAGTACCGACCCCTCGTCCCCGAGAATGGCGGCTACGATTCGGTCGAGAGCCAGCCCGATAGCATAAGAAGTTGCGCCTTTAGCATCTATAATTTCATAGGCAGCATTCTTGGTATTTTCAAAAATTTCATTTTTCGTTTCTTCACCCAGTTCCAGTGGAGTTCCAGCTACGTTGGCTGTGCTCCATACAGGTAACTCGGAGTCACCGTGTTCTCCAATAATATGGGCGTGGATGCTTCGTGGATCGATGCCCTTTTGCTTCCCGATCAAATAGCGGAAGCGTGCGCTGTCCAGCAACGTACCTGATCCAATGACTCTGCTTGAAGGCCAACCACTGCGTTTCCAAGAGATGTAGGAGAGGATGTCCACTGGATTGGTAGCGATCAGCAAAATGCCGTGTGTATTGACCTTAACGATATTATCAATAATACTTTCAAAAATTTCGGCATTACGCTTCAGCAAATCAATGCGCGTTTCTCCCGGCTTTTGTGAAGCCCCTGCTGTAACAATAATGATATCTGCATCACGGCAGTCTTCATAATCACCTGCCCACACTTTGACACCGCCGAGAAAGGGAAGCCCATGATTCATATCGAGCATTTCCCCCTTCGCCTTTTTGACGTTGACATCAATAAAGACAAGTTCTGACATGCGTTGGCGCAGCAGTAGGGTATAGCCGGTTGTTGTGCCAACCGCTCCCATGCCGACAATGGCCACTCTACTTCGTTTGTAAGGTTTTAAGCTCATAAAATCCTCATCTCCTTCTCGGGTTGAATACCTTTTCATTTTGGGGTATTTCTTAAAAATTTATCTTTCTAACTTAGTGTACCGTATATATTTACCCACCGCAAAGAAATATGACATTTTTCCTTGACTTCAAAGGCGAGCTCGCTAATAATTAATCGAATGATAGGGACACGCACTAAAGCGTTGCAGCACCGATATTGACGCATGAAATTATGGAAAGAGGATTAGGATATGGACTTATTTCGAAAAAAAACAGGACTGCTCCCGCACGAGGAAAGCGGATCTACAGGTCACTTAAAGAGAACAATGGGTGCCTTTGATCTCACCATGTTAGGTGTAGGATGTATTATCGGTACCGGGATTTTTGTTATTACTGGCAAGGCAGCAGCAGAAAATGCAGGTCCTGGATTGATGCTCTCCTTTGTTATTGCAGGTATTGCCTGCGTACTAGCAGCCTTGTGCTATGCGGAGCTTTCATCTACAGTTCCCGCAGCTGGGAGCGCTTATGCGTATAGTTATATTGTATTTGGAGAAATTTTGGCCTGGGTACTGGGTTGGGACCTGATTCTGGAATATGGAGTGGCGGCCGCCTCTGTGAGTAGTGGATGGTCTGCTTACTTTCAAGGCTTGCTGGCTGGATTTGATGTACATTTACCGCTGGCTTTAACCGCAGCCTTCGATTCAACCAAGGGAACCATTATTGATCTACCAGCCGTGTGTATCATTATGCTCATCACACTGTTACTGAGTCTCGGAGCCAAGGAGACGGTCCGATTCAATTTAATAATGGTTTGTGTTAAAGTCGGAGTTGTATTGCTATTTATTGGGATCGGTATCTTTTATGTTAAGCCTGACAACTGGACACCATTTTTGCCTTATGGTTTTTCTGGTGTTTTGAGTGCTGCGGCAATCGTATTTTTTGCTTATCTGGGTTTTGATGCCATCTCAACTGCAGCCGAAGAGGTTCGCAATCCGCAGCGGAATATGCCCATCGGCATTATTTCTTCTTTAGCGATCTGCACGGTACTGTATATTGCGGTTTCAGTTGTACTAACAGGAATGGTACCTTATACGCAGTTGGGGGTAAGTGATCCTGTTGCGTTTGCTCTCCGCTTTATTCATCAGGATTTCGTGGCCGGATTGATTTCAGTCGGTGCGATTGCGGGGATGACGACCGTTTTACTGGTGCTCTTATATGGTCAAACGCGGTTAATTTTCTCTATGTCACGTGATGGCCTTTTACCCGTTTTTTTATCTAAAATAAATGCCAAAACTCAAACGCCGATTCGAAGTACTTGGCTAGTGGGCAGCATTATCGCATTGGCTAGTGGATTGTTCCCGTTACATGCACTGACCAATCTGACGAGTATTGGAACTTTATTCGCTTTTGCTGTGGTATCGGTTGGGGTCATCGTTTTACGTAAGAAACGTCCGGATTTGAAAAGAGGGTTTACCGTGCCTTGGGTTCCGGTGCTCCCGCTTTTGAGTGCTTTGGTTTGCATCGGTCTGATGCTTCAGCTTCATATTAGCACCTGGATTGGATTCATTGTGTGGCTCCTGCTTGGATTGCTGATCTATTTCTTCTATGGATACCACAAAAGTTTGTTGAACCGTAAATCTTAATAAATTCTAGTATAAAAAAGCCGGCATCCTGCACTTTTGTGAAGGGTCTGGTTTTTTTTGTCATTACGCGAAAAGTGTCACATAGAGGCGTTTATGGTATAATTCTGTTTCAGATAAGCTTTTGGCACGTGATTACAGCATGCCATCGAGGGAGGATTTTTATATGAAACTGCGCTGGCGTGCGCTCTTGGGGGGAGTACTGCTGCTGACGGGCATTCTACTGACTGCCTGTTCTGCTGAAGCCCCAGAAACGTTAACTAAACCTCCGATTGAGGAACCTGATGACCAGGGTCAGACGATTACTATTAATCCACCAGTGACTCCAAAGGTGGGCGATCCCAACGCCAAATATGTAGTTCAGACGCGAATAGCGGATTTTCATTTAATTGATAACAATAAAGGGTTAGTTTGGGGAGTTACCCATAATGAGCTCCGGCTTTATGATACTCATGATGGCGGAAAGACATGGAATAATATTTCCCCCTCCGAAAACGTCCAATTTCAAGACAAGCTTGAATATGGAAAGGACATCAGTTTCACTGATTCTCGTCACGGTTGGGTTGTCCGTCAAAATTTGGATAAAACAGCAACCGTCATTCTGAGAACAGCAGATGGAGGACAGAGCTGGGATGTTTCAGCGCTTCCTAGCGGGGATCATGTGAGTTCGATTCAATATGTAAATCCAACTACTGGCTGGATCATGGCATATGTAAAACTGAATGAGCAGGATCAACAAAAACTGTTGTATCACACCACTGACGGGGGAGCCACGTGGAATAAAGTTGCGCAAAGTTCTGGTATGACATCCAACAAAACAGGCTCAGGTTTACCCGATCGGGGCAGTCTGGCGGGAATGAGCTTTTCTTCCAACAATCAGGGTTTTGTAGCGATCAATCTGGATAGCAGTGTTAAGCTATACAAGACTTCGAATCAAGGGAAAACCTGGACTCCGGTAGCTAACAGAATACAGGGTTGCCCTCGGGCCAAAGCAGAAGCCCAGCAGTCTCTAAAAGGGAGCAGTGCCTCGTACTGGATTCCGGTTCTTTGCTATGGGGATAACGTCATAAAATATAACGGACTGTTTACAAACGATACAGGGACCCAATGGAACGGCGTGCCTTTGGGTCTGAGTAGCAACATTAATTCTATTATCCCTGGCCGTACGTTTCTAAACGAAAAGGAAGGGTGGATCATAACCGAAACTGGATTGAGTCGTACATTGGATGGGGGGAAGACGTGGACAAGTCTCACAGGCAACAAAGTACTACCTTTGAAGCTAAAAGACTACCCACGATCGGTCAAGCTCCGTTTCGCTTCTTCTTCGGTGGGTTGGCTTCTTTTGGAACGCCTTGATGACAAGAAGTCACTGCTGCTGAAAACGAAGGACGGCGGTGCGAACTGGAGAATTTTATAATCGCTATAAAGCTGATTGCCCTGGATTGTTTTTCCCAGGGCGTTTTATTTTTAAAAAATTTAAATTTTATACGACTATATGTGAAAAAAATCACAAACCAACGAATAAGCCGCTGTTATACTAAACCTGTAAACAACGATAGGAGTGATAATCATGAGAGCGAATCAGGATCATATGTTAACCCAATACTACCTTCAATTTTGTTATACTTGCCAGGATGCCTATGGTTGCACGACTGAAGAGGACTGCAAGCAGTGTGCAGAGCGTTACGCTGAAGACGAAGATCATGAAGTTCTGGATGAAACACAACGTTATCTCCAGCTTGTACATGTGTAAATCGATGCATCATTCTGATATCGCCATATCTTGAGCCTCCCGGATTATTCCGTGGGGGCTCTTGGCGTTCTTGAGAGTTGCTATCAAATTTGGGCAGGAACATACATATACTGTTATAGAAAGCTTAGGTCATGTCAGGATGCCCGGTGGTTTCCCTGTGGAATGCCTGGCGGAGAGGAGTGCGGTGCATGGGTTTTGAGTCATTATGGATGTTCGATTGGCTGGGCACGGTACTGCCCGTATTTTTCGTTGTCGTGTTGGGTATTGTCGTGTTGTCTGCAGGCAGGGAAGTCATGGAATGGAGTCGGAATAAAAGGCAGCCTGTATTGACGGTCGGTTCCCGAATTACAGCCAGAAGGACACATCTCCAACAGAGGCGGCAGGAGGAACAAGGGACTCGTACCTATACTTTCTATTACGTAACCTTTGAGGTGGAAAGTGGCGACCGGATGGAGTTTAAGGTATCTGGGGAAGAATATGGTCAATGCGCTGAAGGTGATGAGGGACGGCTTACTTTTCAGGGTACAAGGTATATCGGGTTTCAGCGTCTTAATCGCTATAGCTTGGAACAGGTTAAAATGTAGAATTCAGTCTAATTATTTTTGGATTCATTTACAGCCTTCTGCGAGAAACCAGGGTAGGGGCTGTAGATGTTTCTTGTACAGCACATTTTGGTACATATATACTAGAACAGAGTAGTTCAGAGGAGGAATGATTTGTGTCATTTGAGGGACAAGTTGTTATTGTAACAGGAGCGGCGCATGGCATCGGGAAAGAGGTCGCTTTTGCCTACGCTGCTCAGGGTGCCCATGTTGTATTTGCGGATCACAATGAGGAAGAGGGTGCCGCAGCCGCTGCAGCAGCCCGGAACGAGGGCTATCAGGCTATTTTTATTCCTTGTGATGTGCGGAAGGAAGAAGATATTGTAGCGCTAATCCGTGCCACGGAAGAAGAATACGGTACGATTCATACGCTAATTAACAACGCTGGCGTGTCCAAATGGAAATCTCCATATGAGTTAACGATAGCAGAATGGGATGACATTCTGAATACAAACGTGCGCAGCTGTTTTATTGCCACTAGGGAAGCGGCTAAGGTAATGAAACGAAACGCAGAAGGTGGCTCTGTGGTCAATATGACCTCTACACGAGCTTTCATGTCAGAGCCGGATACAGAAGCCTACGCGGCATCCAAAGGAGCCATTGCGGCCCTTACACACGCGATGGCTATATCGTTAGGAAAGGACGGGATTCAGGTCAATTGCATCAGTCCAGGGTGGATTGAAACCGGAGATTTTGAGCAACTGCGTACAGAAGACCATCAACAGCATCCGTCTGGGCGAGTAGGAACCCCTAAAGACATCGCACGGGCCTGCCTGTATTTGACACAACCCGGCAATGATTTTGTAACAGGCACGAATCTGGTAGTAGATGGTGGCATGACACGTAAAATGATTTACGAGCCATAATCAAAGCCTGAATGAGTAGTCCCAATCTTGGGGCTATTTTTTTGTTTTCTGGACTGTCACCCATTGGGCATTTGTACCATACGATAGGGTATGTGATGGAGAAGCGAGGAGGGGACGCGGTGGCTGTAATCAAGACCAACTCAGAGGATGTAAGGACCCTCGCCCGGCTCATGCGGGCTGAGGCCGAAGGCGAAGGAGAGCAGGGAATGCTCATGGTCGGTAATGTTGGGGTGAACCGGATTTTATCCAATTGCCTGGATTTCCAGGGCATACGTATGATGAATGACATGGTGTTTCAAAGCCCCGGCGGGTTTGAGGCTACTCAGAAGGGGTATTTTTATCAGAAAGCCCGTGATCGGGACATTCGACTTGCCCAGCGTGTAATCAATGGAGAGAAAATACGTCCGGCATCCAATGCATTATGGTTTTTTAGACCTGCCGGAGACTGCCCAGATACCTGGTATAGCCAGGTCAATACCGGACGTTTTAAAGCCCACTGCTTTTTTAGCCCGACTGTACAGGATTGTCCTAATGTATATTAGACAATTTACAGAATGGCTTGAAGAATAAAATTAAAACCATTTTAGGAGGAATTTACATGATTTCACAGCAAGCTTACCGTCCCGTATCTTATGCTTCCGGCAATGGATATCCCGAATGGCCAAGAGGGATGACTCCAATCGGAACCATGCAGCCTATGACTGGCTTTCCACCTCAAGTAAGTAGTGGCAGCCCTATGACACCAACGGGTACCGTAGTGCAGGTTCAGACTCCGCAATACGAGCAATCATACATCGAAAATATTTTACGCTTGAACTTAGGAAAAACGGGAACCTTTTATATGACCTATGAAAATAACCGGGAATGGAATGCGAAAATATTCAAAGGCATTCTGGAAGCAGCAGGTCGGGACCACATTATTATTAGTGATCCGGCGACGGGCAAACGGACCATTCTACTGATGTTAAACCTGGACTATGCAACATTTGATGAGCCATTGTTGTACCAATATCCTGGCGTCATCGGGAACCCGGGTGCATCCCCGGTTCGCTGATGCCTTCATATATATGAGTCTACATCCTCTGCCAGACGGCAGGGGATGTATTTTGTTTATAATCTTTCTCAAATATAGTAGCTTTCTTGGTGGTAAGCGGCGAAAACGAGAGCTTTACGACCTAAATGATAGGGGAGCTGTTTTTTCTGACATTGCTTGTGGTTTGACTGTATAGAGTATAGTTATATAATTAAATATAAGCTGATGAATGATCTAATCATTTATGCGGAATATGGCTTTGGAAGCCGGAAGGAGTGAATGTGTTGGGAAGTTGACGCTGCTTATGATGTGTTATCGTTCTGTCTATGATGAAACTATCCGAAGGAGGTGCGCCTGTCTGCCGTAATGACGGCTGATGGGGAGCATATTGAGTGACCCTTTACCGAGTATGTTTAACTTATTTATTGTTTTTGCATTAGTACTATTGAATGGTTTTTTTGTATCTGCGGAATTTGCCATGGTGAAGGTCAGAGGCAGCCGTATTGAAACATTGGTGGAAGCGGGCAATAAAAAGGCCGTGTACGCCGCCAATATGTTACACAACTTGGACGCTTATTTGTCTGCATGCCAGTTGGGTATTACACTAGCATCGTTGGGACTAGGATGGATCGGAGAGCCGGCCATCGCACATTTGATCGAACCTGTATTTACAGCCGCCGGATTAGGAGCGGTATATGTGCACGGTACTGCCGTGGTTATTGCATTTATTGTCATTACGATTCTGCATATTGTGTTGGGTGAATTGGCGCCCAAAACGATAGCTATTCGTAAATCTGAGACCATTACGCTGTATTCAGCCATGCTGATGACTTGGTTTTACAAGTTGATGTATCCATTCATATGGGCGTTGAATGGAATGGCGAACAGCCTGCTGCGTTTATTCCGTCTGGAGCCGGTATCCGAGAATGACGATTCCGCGCATACCGGAGATGAAATACGCATTCTGATGAAAGAAAGCAATAAGAGCGGACTAATTGATAATACGGAATTGGCGCTTGTTGATAATATATTTGATTTTACCGACACGACCGCCAGGGAAATCATGATTCCGCGAACTGAGATGATCTGCTTATACAGTAATGAGTCCACAGAAGAAAATCTCGCGATTGCGACGGAAAGCATGAGAACCCGTTATCCAATCTGCGCTGAAGATAAGGACCATATTATCGGCTTTATCCATATTAAGGACCTTCTACGGGCGAACACACTGGATACCCGTACGATGATTCGACCGATTCTTGCTGTCCCTGAATCTACGCAAATTAGTGATCTGCTCAAACGCATGCAGCGTAGCAAGACGCAAATCGCAATTTTGATTGATGAATATGGCGGTACATCGGGTATGGTAACACTAGAAGATATTATGGAAGAAATCGTTGGTGAAATTCAGGATGAGTTCGATCAGGAACGTCCGAGTTGTGAGCAGATTAATGACGAGGAATTTTCCATTGACGGCATGTTATTAATTGATGAAGTGAACGATCGCTTTGGACTGGATCTTGATCATGAGGATTATGATACGGTAGGGGGCTGGCTATACTCACATGTCGAGGTTATTCCCCCACAACCTGGCCAGTCTGTAGTGTTTGAGGGATGTATGTTCACGGTAGAAGAAGTTGAAAACAAGCGGATTTCACGTATTCGGCTGATAAAACAGCCTATCATCGTGGAAGAAGCAGGAGTCTCATAACGGAATAAATCTAGAGAGCGGCCTTGAACGATGTGGGGTCGCTTTTTAATTTGTCTTCTTTACAGAATGGACATGAATTGATATGATGTTCGTGTAATTGTCAACCTAATTATATCGTTTTAGGTTGACAATAAAAAAGAACTTCCTCTACGCTGAAAATCTTATCCATTTACATGATCATTAAATTTTGGGAGGCAAGAAGTATGAATTTACTAAACAAGGTTATAGAATGGGACTCGTTGGCTGAAAAAGCAATACACGGCAGCCGTGTATCGCTGGAAGAAGGCATAGCGGTACTGGTAGCCGACGATGAGGAATTATTACCGATTATGCAAGCTGCATTTCGGGTGCGGCATCATTTCTATGAAAAAAAAGTAAAGCTCAACATGATCATCAATGCCAAAAGTGGCCTATGCCCGGAGGATTGCGGTTATTGCTCACAATCTATCGTATCCACGGCGCCTGTGAGCAAGTACAGTATGTTGGACAAGGAATCACTGTTGGCTGGAGCTAGGGAAGCCGTAGCGCGGAGAGCAGGGACCTATTGCATCGTAGCTTCCGGCAAAGGTCCAACAGATCGAGAACTGGATCAGGTGATTGAGGCAGTGCAAGAAATTAATCGCACGATGCCGCTCAAAATTTGCGCCTGCTTAGGGATTCTCAAGGGAGATCAGGCACGGCGGTTGGCAGAGGCTGGGGTACATCGATACAATCATAATTTAAATACAAGTAAGGCCAACTATCCCTCGATTACAACCACACATACATACGATCAACGCGTCGAAACTGTGAAAATGGCTCAATCTCACGGAATGTCTCCATGCTCTGGCGTTATTATCGGGATGGGGGAAACGAATGAGGAAATCGTTCAAATGGCTTATGCCTTACGGGAGTTAGATGCTGACTCTATTCCGGTTAACTTCTTGAATCCAGTCCCGGGAACCCCGTTGGAGGGAGCAAAGCGAATATCACCTATCCAAGCTTTGAAGGTGCTGGCACTGTTCCGCTTCATCTGTCCATCCAAAGAAATACGCGTTGCAGGTGGACGAGAGTTGAATTTACGCTCGTTACAACCGCTATGCCTGTATGCAGCGAATTCAATTTTTGTAGGAGATTATTTAACGACAGAAGGCCAAGAGGTCACATTTGATCATCAAATGATTGAAGATCTTGGTTTCGAAATTGAGATGTGTGCCCTTTCAGCCGTATAATAGAAATTGTACAAACTTGGAAGGGAGAGTTAAACGATGAGCGAAAAAGTATTTATTAGTCCAGGTAAATATGTGCAAGGGAAAAATGTGATTGATAAAACAGGTGAGTATGTTAAGCCATTAGGTCATACTGCCTTGGTTATTGCGGACAAGCTGGTTTGGGAGATTGCAGCCGACCGCGTGGTAAAAAGTCTGGAACAGGCTGATATTACGGCGGTTAAAATTGAGTTTCAAGGGGAAGCATCCAAAAATGAAGTCAACCGTATTGCGGATCAGGGACGAAGCGCCCAGGTCGACATTGTCATTGGTGTAGGTGGTGGTAAAACGCTGGATACTGCCAAAGCCGTTAATGAACTACTCGGTTCCTCGGTTGTGATTATTCCAACAACCGCTTCTACAGATGCACCCACCAGTGCACTATCCGTTTTGTACACCGATGAGGGTGCATTTGATACGTATTCCTTTTTCAGTAAAAATCCGAGCTTGATTCTGGTGGACACGAAAGTCATTTCTCAAGCACCGCCTTTGTTCCTCTCCTCAGGCATTGCGGATGCTATGGCGACGTGGATTGAAGCCCGTGCGGTCATTGAAGCTCGCGCAACGACAATGGCTGGTGGTTTGCCAACCTTGGCGGCAGAAGCCATTGCGTCCAAGTGTGAGGAAGTTCTTTTCGATTACGGACTGCAGGCTTACGAATCCGTGAAACGCAAAGTCGTCACACCTGCGCTTGAAGCGGTAGTGGAAGCCAATACGTTGCTAAGCGGTTTGGGCTTTGAAAGCGGCGGTTTGGCAGGCGCACATGCGATTCACAATGGTTTTACCGTTCTGGAAGGAGACATTCATCACCTGACACATGGTCAGAAGGTAGCTTTTGGCACCTTAGTCCAGTTTGCCTTGGAAAAAAGACCTTTGTCCGAGGTGGAGCGGTATATTGACTTTTATCTAAAACTCGATCTGCCTGTCACGCTGGAAGACATTAAGCTCCAGGAAGCTTCCCGAGAGGATTTGTACCGGGTAGCTCAGGCTGCTACCAAAGAAGGCGAAACTGCTCACAATCTACCATTTGCTGTCACAGCGGATGATGTGCTTGATGCGATTTTAGCGGCTGACCAGTATTCACTTGCCTACAAGGCTAAGATTGGACATAGAAACTAACCCCATACGAAATAAAGTAGAATCAAAGGTCGCTGATCAGCGGCCTTTTTCCCATTATTTAACTTGCAGCTTATGTTATGATTTTTAGGGTACATAATCAGGAAATGCCGGGAGTATATTTATGGCTCCCCTAAAATTTGAGAGGGGTTTAGCGATGGCAAAATGGAATGTAGAAGATCAAGGTACTCAATATAGTATTGAGTACAAGCGTAGCTTAACTGGTGGAAAAATTATTGTAAATGGAAGCGAGCAGAAGGTTAAAAGCCAGAACGCATTTTTGAACTTGATTGATTTTCCAATTAGATTGAAAGAAAAAGCTGTAAATGTTGTTGTCATTGGCAACAAAGCAGATTTAGCCGTGGACGGTGTGTATCTTGGGTCCAATCAACCTTATGTTCCTGTGAGTAAAGTTCCCGGCTGGAGTTGGGCTTTTGTCGTAGTCAGTTTGGTTATAGGATGGCTATTTGCTGGCATCTTTGGTCTGTGTTTGGGGATATTAGGCAGTATGTTTTATGTGAAATCATCTTTATCCATGCATCAAACCAACAATCGAAGAGTTGTAAATTGTCTTATTGTCTTTTTCATCATCAGCGTGATACAAATTGTTTTTGGAATTGCAGCGAATTCTTGGATTAACACGTTGTAAAATAGATCTAACATAGCCTATAGAATGAAGCAAGAAGGCTCTCACGCATGAAGCGTTGAGAGCCTTTTTGCCGTGTTAGATCGCCCAATTTCCTTTACGGAAGATAGGTTCCTCAGTACCGTCCTCGGTAACGCCGTTGATGTCCATTTCAGCTGAACCGATCATAAAGTCGACGTGAGTCAGGCTGGAATTCAGGCCGTTGGCAGCCAACTGCTCTTGAGTCATATCCTTGCCGCCTTTAAGGTTAAATGCATAAGCATTACCGATGGCCAAGTGGTTAGAGGCATTTTCATCAAACAACGTATTATAAAATAAAATATTTTTATCAGAGATAGGTGACTTGTGAGGTACGAGAGCAACCTCCCCCAGATAGTGTGAACCTTCATCCATTTCTACGAGATGCTGAAGAGTTTCCAAACCGGTTTCTGCCTGTACATCGACAATACGTCCATTTTCAAAAGTCAGTGAAAAGTTGTCGATGATATTTCCGCTGTAGCTAAGTGGCTTGGTGCTGCTGACCTTACCGTTCACTCCCGTTTTGAGCGGAGCTGTAAACACTTCCTCGGTAGGCATATTGGCTACAAAAGTATGTCCCTGTTGGTTGACGCTTTCTGCAGCTACCCACAGATGATCTTTTGCCAATTCGATGGTGAGGTCTGTGCCTGGAGCCAGATAATGCAGCTTTTTATAGCGTTTGGCATTTAAAATATCAGATTTGCTGGAAAGAGTTTTCAAATGCTCTTTCCACGCCTCCACGGGGTTATCCAGATCCACACGCACGGTGCTGAAAATGGCATCCCACAGTTTATCCATTTGCTCTGAAGCTGGCAGATCAGGGAATACTTTGGCAGCCCACTCTGCAGAAGGATAAGCAATCAGAGACCAACTGAATTTGTCGGCCATTTGATACTCGCGATATTGACGTAATTCATGTGACCGCACGCGCTGGGCAGCAGTAATCCGGCTGGACGGAATCCCCTGAAGCAAATCCGGATTTTCTGCAATGACATGCAGTACAGCTGCGCCATTTTCGACCTCTTCAGTCATTTCGGCTGCGTACCATTTGGGAGCAATATTAAAAGTTTCATCAGGAGCTAGTTCATACTGTAATCGAGTAATAGTCTCATCACTCCATTTTACTGTAACCAGCTTGGCTCCGGCAGTATACGCTGATTTGACGATAAGTCTCACGAGTTCGGCGGACAAAATTGGTGCATGAACGATGAGTGTCTGCCCAGGATGGACATTGGCGCCGACCCGAACGGCTAACTCGGCATATTTTTGCAATTTTTGTTGAAAATCTGACATGTAACTTTCCTCCATTTCACGAAAAGCCTTAAACAAGGCTTGGGTAACTTGCACAGTTTTTTTGCAAATTCCACACATAGCTTATATATTGTACAATGTAACGAAAAGGTTCACAAATCAGTTTTGGTACTATTTAGTGAAAATGAAAGGGCGGATAGATGAATGACAGAGCAAAATTCACCTCAGGAAGTGAAAGAAGTACATATTCAACAGGCACATATGACAAAAGATGAGAATGGTGCTTATCTGGGCCAAGTGGTATTTAAAGTAGAGGGACAGAGTTCTGTATATGAAATCACGTTCCACAGCAAAAGGGGAAAGGAGTGGGATTACAGTCTCCATTTTGCGGGAGAGCCACGGGTGGAGGAAGAGATGCTGCAAATGGATAGCTGGATTGAGGAGAACGATGATTTGTTCGACTATTTGCTAGATACGGCATGGAGCAAATTACCCGAGTAATGTAAACATGGTCTATTTTCGTGACAAGCGGATTATATTTAGCAGTGTCCGCATAATCTGCTGACATGGGGGAAGCCTAAAGGTCGATATTAACAAGAAATTCCATGTGAATAGGAGGGTGAAGCTTTGGCAAATCATCTGTTCACCGAAGGAATGACGGCAAATGAAGAGGCTGCTCCCGATCTCCTGAGCTTACGGACGCTGTTTGTAAATATGTGTTTTATTGGGGAGCCAGGAAGCCGTTCCTGGGTGCTGGTGGATACGGGGATGACAGGATTTACAGACTCGATTATACGCCTGGCAGAGGAACGGTTTACTGGCCCTCCGATCGCTATTGTGCTTACACATGGTCATTTTGATCATGTAGGTTCGGTTATTGAGTTGGTACAGCATTGGGGTACACCTGTTTATGCACATCCTTTGGAATTACCTTATTTGACGGGAATGAAGGATTATCAAAAACCTGATCCTAGTGTAGGGGGAGGTTTAATGTCGGGCATTTCCTTCTTATACCCTAATGATGCTATAGATCTCGATGATCGCATCACCTCCCTGCCCCGAGATGGCAGTGTCCCTGGTGCCCCTGGTTGGAAGTGGCTGCATACGCCAGGACATACACCTGGTCATGTATCGCTTTTTCATGAGCGAAGAAGGTTAATGGTGGCCGGTGACGCTTTTATTACGGTGAAACAGGAATCGGCACTGGCCGTTATTTTACAGGAAAAAGAAATACATGGGCCTCCTGCGTATTTTACAACAGATTGGCAAGCTGCGCAGCGTTCGGTGGAAATGCTGGCCAAGTTAAAGCCTGAGATTGCAGTCACAGGACATGGTCATTACATGCATGGTGCTGAGCTGACAGATCAGTTGGAGCGACTGGCGGGAGATTTTGAGCACATGGCTGTACCCAAACAGGGACGTTATGTGTAGTGATGTGTGAAGGACGATGCCTTGCGGGGCATCGTTTTTTGTGTGGACGTGGAATTTTTTTGCTCAGCATGGTATAGTCAAGCCAAAAGCTAAACGCTTTCATTAAACATCGTCATTTCATCAAGGAGGATTTTTTGATGACACAACAACATGCTGCAATTGGTGATCTTTATTATGGAATACCGGCGATTCGTCTTAAATTTGGACGATATGAAGCAGTTGCCCTGCCGGGAAACGGCGCAAATCTGATTTCTTTTCGTGACAATGAAACGGGATATTCTTTTTTGCGTGAACCAGATGCTGAGAGCATAGAGGCTTTTAAGCAAAGCCCGTCCGTTTACGGAATTCCTTTCCTGTTCCCTCCGAATCGGTATGAGGATGGAAAATTCCTGTGGAATGGTGTTACATATGAGCTGCCGATAAATGAAGAGGCGACCCACAACCATCTGCACGGCTTTTTACACACTGTTCGGTGGGAGGTTGAGGACTACGGTTCCGGGGAGCAAGGTAGCTATGTGGTAATGAATCAGCATGTAAGGGAAGGACATCCGATGTTCCGCTATTTACCCTTCACCTTTACTATGAAGTTAACGTACAGCCTGGACGAATTTGGCCTGCATCAGCGTTATGTGATCCATAACGAGGGCGATCAACCGATCCCCAACTTATTTGCCTTTCACACAGCGATTCGTGTTCCGTTCGTACCCGATAGCTCGCCTGAGGATTACAAGATTAAGGTCACAATCGGTGAGCGTCGTGAGCTGACGGAACGGTTGTTGGCCACAGGTCAGTTCCAGCCTTTATCTCCGGAAGAGGAACTGCTGAAGACGACGGGAGTTAGTCCTTATTTTGCCTCTATGGATAATCATTACACGGCAGCTCCGCAAAATGGACGCAACTACATGGAACTGACACACAGTAAGACAGGGGCTACCCTCGTATACGATGTAGGTACAGCTTATAAGCATTGGATGATCTGGAATAACAAAGCGAACAAGGAATTCATCTGTCCTGAGCCGCAAATGAACATGATCAATGCACCGAATCGTCCGGACCTACCAGCGGAGGAGATCGGATTGATTGCATTGGCTCCAGGCCATATTTTTGAAGCAACCAGCCGTTTGTATTGTATTTCACCTAATAAATCGAAATCCTAGCATTTAATTTTATCCTTATAAGCCTGTATCGTGTCCAACGGTGCAGGCTTTATTTGGGTATGTAAAGCACAGGTAAGGGCTAATGGGGAAGGAGGACGAAAAAGGTTGCAGAATGCCAAGCAGTCATAGTATGATACGAAACAGGAGATGATCAGATGAATTTTCCTTTTCAAGCCGTCAAACGCAAGCAAATCGCCGATGAAGTAGCTGAACAGCTGCAACGAAAAATTGCTGCTGGTGAATGGGATGTGGGCACTAAGATTCCAACCGAGCCTGAGCTCATGAAGCTATTCGGAGTCGGGCGATCTACAGTACGTGAAGCGGTTAGCGTTCTAGTACATGCCGGTCTATTAGAGAAAAAGCAAGGACACGGAACTTTTGTCTGCCAACCGACGACTTCTCAAGAACCATTGGATTACCGTCTAAGCCGTGCTGAAATTATTGAAGTTTATGAAGTGCGGAGTGTGTTGGAACTAGAGATTGCCAGATTGGCTGCATTACGTCGTAACGACGAGGATTTACACTTAATGCGTGCGGCGCTGGACCGTCGTGCTGCAACTTTGGCCGCTGGAAATTTGTCTGGGTACTTAGATGCGGATATCACTTTTCACTTGGCTGTTGCCGGAGCTACTCGCAATAAGGTGCTTACAGACGTATATGGCAGCTTTGTAGAGGCTATTCGCAAGGCATTGAACAATCTCATTACCGATCCAGCGATGCAAAATCATTTTACTTTGCAGCATGAAAAAATATATGAAGCAATCCGGGATCAGGATGGCAAGGCTGCCGAGCTGTATAGCATTCAACATTTGGACGGCACCAAGCTGGAGCTGCAAAAGCATATGGGAAGTTCATAAATTTTTTTACCCTTAAACATCAGATGATCAGATGAATATAATGATCTTTGAGCCTTTTACTTGAGCATCTCCTAAAATCAAACCAAAGGTGGTATCTGTATGCGCAAAATATGGGTGTTGGACACAACGTTAAGAGATGGAGAGCAATCACCAGGAGTTAGCTTAACCAGCTCAGAAAAGGTGGAAATTGCCCTTCAGCTGCAAAAATTAGGCGTAGATCGGATTGAGACCGGCTTTCCAGCAACCTCGCCTGGTGAGATTATCAGCATGCAGGAGATTGCCAAACAGGTTACCCAAGCAACACTGGTTGGTTTTGCACGCTCGAAAGAGCAGGATATTGATGCAGTCAGAGAGGCGCTACGAGGAGCTGAGGATGCCAGTCTTCATTTATTCCTGGCTACCTCACCCATTCACCGCCAACATAAGCTGCGAATGGATAAAGCGAAAGTATTAGAGACCGCTGCTGCTGCCATTCGTTATGGACGCAAGTATTTCAGCAAGGTAGAATTTTCAGCAGAGGACGCTAGCCGTACCGAGCTTGACTTTATTTGTGAAGTCGTGGATATGGCGATTCGTGCTGGAGCGACAGTCGTCAATTTACCGGATACGGTGGGATATGCCTCGCCGGATCAGTTCGGTGAAATGTTTAGAATCGTAAAACAACAAGTGCCTGGTATCGAAAAAATACAACTTAGCACACATTGTCATGATGATCTTGGCATGGCAACAGCTAACACGCTGGCGGCCATCCGTAATGGTGTAGACCAATTTGAAGGTACTATTAATGGCATCGGTGAGCGAGCGGGAAATACACCTATCGAGGAAGTTGCACTGGCCCTTGATACCAGAACCGAGCTTTATGGTGCACAAACGAGTCTGGTTTTGGAGGAGCTGTATGCCACCAGTCGCCTGGTGAGCAAACGTACGGGGATGTCGGTACCGGGAAATAAGGCCATTGTTGGAGCCAATGCGTTTGCGCACGAGTCCGGTATACACCAGGACGGAATGCTTAAAGAGCGTACAACGTATGAGATCATGTCCCCTGAGCGTATTGGTCTGAAGACAAGTAAACTTGTATTGGGTAAGCACTCGGGTCGACATGCATTTAAAGAAAAACTGGCAGACATGGGGTTTGAAGCTTTGACGGAGGAACAGCTGCAAGAGGCGTTCCGCGAATTCAAGGCCTTGACGGATAAGAAAAAACAGGTGTTGGATGAAGATTTGCTCGTCCTGATGGATGAAAGCCGCAATGCCTCGCCTCAAATTTACACACTGGATTCCATTCAGGTGTCCTATGGCAATCAGTCGGTTCCAGTCGCATCCATTCGGTTGAGTAAACAAGATGGGACAGCAATTGATGAAGTAGCAATGGGTAACGGTTCTGTAGATGCGATTTTCCATGCTATAGACAAGGCCAGTGGTGAAGAGGTGGAGTTGGAGGATTATTCGATCCAATCTGTAACATATGGCAAAGATGCGTTGGGGGAAGTACACGCCATTTTGAGGCAAGGTGAGTACACAGCACTAGGAAGAGGCACAAGTACTGATATTTTGGAAGCTAGCGCCAAAGCTTACATCGATGCGCTGAACAAGCTACTGGGCAGAAAAGAAGTCCATGGCAAAAGAAATATCACCATTAGCTGAACTTAGTGACCCAGGATAGTAGCGGAAATCTCCTTTTGCCTCCTCTGGCCTCATCGTAAAAAAGCGCTTGCAAAATAAATGATAACATTTGAAATTTAATGTATAATAGGCAAGAGAGATCACCATATTTTGTCTGAATTACATAGGCCAAGAGGAGGAAATGAGTTGAACTACCGCATCGAAAAGGATACGTTGGGCGAAATCAAAGTACCGGCAGACCGTCTGTGGGGAGCGCAAACACAGCGCAGCAAGGAAAATTTCCCGATTGGCTCGGAGAAAATGCCATTAGAGGTCATACAGGCGTTCGCGGTGCTTAAAAAGAGCGCGGCGATCAGTAACTATAAGCTGGGTAAGCTATCACAGGAGAAGCAGGACGCGATTATTTATGCAGCGGACGAGATTCTCGCAGGGCGGGTCGATGACCATTTCCCGTTGGTTGTATGGCAGACAGGGAGCGGTACGCAGTCCAATATGAATGTGAATGAAGTGATTGCTCATCTGGGGAGCCAATGGTTACAAGAGCAGGGAAAGGATACGAAGCTGCATCCCAATGACGATGTTAACATGTCGCAAAGCTCGAATGATACGTTTCCCACGGCGCTTCATGTATCGGGTGTCATTGCAGTGGAGGACCGTTTGTTGCCTGCCATCGATAAGCTGAAAGAGACTTTTCAACAGAAGTCAGAGCAATTCAAGGATATTATAAAAATTGGACGAACCCATTTACAAGATGCGACACCGCTTACGCTGGGTCAGGAAATAAGTGGTTGGTATGCAATGTTAGACAAGAGCAAGCGAATGATCATCGACACGGTGCAATACATGAAGGAGCTGGCGATTGGCGGTACAGCGGTGGGGACAGGAATTAATGCTCATCCAGAGTTTGGCTCCCGAACCTCAGCGGAAATTTCCAGTTTCACTGGCAAAACGTTCACTTCTGCACCCAATAAATTTCATGCACTGACCAGCCACGATGAAGTGGTGGCCGTACATGGAGCAGTCAAAGCGCTCGCTGCCGATTTGATGAAAATCGCCAATGATGTTCGTTGGCTGGCAAGTGGTCCGCGTAGCGGCTTGGGCGAAATCACGATTCCTGCTAACGAGCCGGGTAGCTCCATTATGCCAGGCAAGGTGAATCCGACTCAGAGTGAAGCACTGACAATGGTCGTTACGCAAGTAATGGGTAATGATGCAGCTATTGGCTTTGCTGCGAGTCAGGGTAATTTTGAACTGAACGTGTTTAAGCCAGTAATCATATACAATTTTTTGCAGTCTGTTCATCTGCTGGCTGATTCCATGATTGCTTTTAATGACAACTGTGCGATTGGCATCGAGCCTGATCTCGCTAAAATTGAGCACAATTTGAATAATTCACTGATGCTGGTGACGGCATTGAATCCACATATCGGATATGAAAATGCCGCTAAAATCGCCAAACTTGCTCATGCAGAAGGGCTGTCCCTAAAAGAAGCGGCACTCCGCAGCGGACTGTTGACTGAAGAACAGTTCGATCAATATGTTGTACCTGCGCATATGATTCATCCTAAAGCCTAAAGCACGACGATTGTCTCTGCTTAAGCCTTATAAAAAATATACAAACCAGCTCATGGAGTGCGATTTAGCACAGACCATGAGCTGGATTTTTTGGTTTTCTCATATATTTTTTTACTTAAGATTAGTATTCCGTGTGATTTGAGGGTATATAGATAGAAGGCGAAAAATTGAACATCTATTTTCAAGATAGGAGAAGCCGTATGGAACAGACAACCCTTATTAATTTGATTGTGCTTTTGCTGTCCAGCTTGCTGCTGGTCGGTGTGCTGACTACCAAATTTTCCAGCCGTTTCGGTATGCCTGCGCTTGTTTTGTTTATTGCCGTAGGTATGGTGCTCAGTCAGTTTATTTATTTTGATAATGCCTTTATCACACAGCTGGTGGGCATTCTCGCGCTCATTGTAATCTTGTTTGAAGGCGGGATGCAGACAAAGTTTGCAGACGTTAAACCGGTTATTCGACCTGCGTTATCGTTATCAACGTTAGGGGTCATCATTACGACCGTAGTCATTGGCGTATGCGCCAAGTTTATTTTAGGCGTAAGCTGGATGGAATCCATGCTGTTTGGCGCTATTGTCGGATCGACCGATGCGGCGGCCGTGTTTTCCGTTCTAGGAGGTAAAAACATCAAAAAACGAATTACCTCAACGCTCGAAGCGGAATCCGGCAGTAATGACCCGATGGCTGTATTTCTCACGGTAACATTGATCGAGCTGATACATCACCCTGAGCAATCCATTTGGATACATATCTTGTTATTTTTATGGGAAATGGGTTTTGGTTTAGTCGTTGGTTTTGTACTCGGACGCATAGGTGTATATGCGATTAATAAAATGAATTTTGATTCATCCGGTTTGTATCCTGTGATGGCTCTGGCATTTGCAGTCTTGACGTATGCGGCGGCATCGTTACTGGAGGCAAGCGGATTGCTGGCGGTTTATGTCATGGCCATTGTCTTGGGAAATTCCGACTTGACCTACAAGCGATCCATTATCCATTTTAACAATGGTTTCGCCTGGATGGTGCAGATTATGATGTTTGTCCTGCTCGGGCTATTGGTCTTTCCTGATCAATTGCTGGGCATTGCGTGGCAAAGCTTGGCGCTCTCCTTCATCCTCATGCTCGTGGCTCGTCCAATAGGCGTGTTCTTAAGCTTACTTTTTTCCAGGTACTCTGTGCGCGAAAAGACACTGTTATCCTGGGCAGGACTGCGGGGGGCGGTACCTATTGTACTAGCAACCTATCCTTTACTGGATGAGATGGATGTAGGACCCTTGTTTTTTAACGTTGTATTTTTCGTCGTGCTCACTTCTGCGATTATTCAAGGTACCACTATTTCGTGGCTAGCGGTGAAGCTTGGCTTGATGGACCCTAACGAGACGTCATCTCCTTCACTGCTGGAATTAGTTTCTCTGGGAAAAACCACTTCGGAAATCAACCACATTCAGGTGCAAAAAGGGATGTCCATAGCGGGCAAAGCGATTCAGGATATACAGTTGCCTGAAGATATTTTATTCACAGCCATCATTCGGAACGAGCAAATTATTGCCCCGAGAGGCACGACGGTGATTGAACCGGGCGATACATTGTATGTGCTTAGTCCCAAACTCAAGCGACAGCAGATGAAAGAGCTGTTCATGCTGCTCGAACCGGAGGCTGCTCCGTAAAAAGCGTAGAGTACCCTTAATTACAGTCCTTCACATTCATGTGGAGGACTTTTTCCTGTGTTTTTTTCAGAGTGGATGAATCTGTTAAAAAATTGACACTATCATTCTACAAAATTAGTTTATGATATTGTCGTTAGATGTCGCTGCCTATCGTTACAGATCATTTGATGGGCCATAGTGATGAATAAGATAGAAGTCACCAATAACAGGAGAGATGATGAATGAAACCGGAAGTCTTGCCAAAGCGTGCAGCAGCTCGCAGGCAGAAAAATAGAAAAAAGAAACGAAAAGGAAAATTCGGTCGTTTTATACTGCGACTGTTTATTGTATTCCTGGTAGCAGGAATAGGGGGTGGTGCGTGGTTGTTCTTAACGTCATCTGGCAAGGACATGCGCTATTTGGCTGCGGATACGCTGATCACGACCCAACATCGTCACTGGGCGAAGTACTTTATCGGGGAAGCAGAGGCGAAAAAACGTGTGGCTGAATATTCGGCCCGTTTTGAAGCGATGGGTGAGGAGAAGGACAGACATACAATCAATCTGTCTGATCTGATACCGACCAAAGTACAACAAACGCCGCTGGTTGAAGTGGAAGAGGTATCGGGCCGTAACTATCATGGCTATGTTATGACGGTGCATGACCCCACTAAAATCCGGCTCGGGGTTCCTGCCAAGGTCGGCCGGGGAGAAAGGGTATCTAGTATGGTCGAACGTTTAGGAGCTGTTGCTGGCGTAAATGGCGGTGGCTTTGCCGACCCCAACTGGAATGGGAATGGTTTTAAACCAATTGGCGTTGTCATTTCCCAGGGTGAGATATACTACAATGATATGGGTAAAAATGCCTCTGTTCAAATCGTAGGTATTGATAAGCAGGGAAAAATGATAGCCGGTCACTATTCGTTGTCTGAGTTGTCCAAAATGAATGTGCAAGAAGCGGTTACTTTTCAACCACGCCTTATCGTGAATGGGAAAGGTCTGATTCGCAATGCAAGCGAGGGGTGGGGAATTGCTCCCCGTACCGCAATGGGACAAAGAGCAGACGGGGCCATTATATTCGTGACCATCGACGGTCGTCAGCCTGGGTACAGTATTGGTGCCAACTTGTATGATATGCAAAATATTTTGCTTAAACACGGAGCGGTTATCGGTGCTAATCTGGATGGAGGTTCTTCAACGGTGCTCGTTAAGGATAATGCCATTGTGAACAAGCCTTCTTCTGAATATGGAGAGCGGTATTTGCCGACTGCGTTTCTCGTATTTGAGCATCCAGAGACCGTTAGTATCCCAAACATATGGGAAGGTCTGAATCCTGGAGACATTGACGCAGCCAAAAAGAGATAGATCAGGAATGAACAAGTTTATTAAGTGAACGGAGACTGATGATGAAGCTAAAACGAGCAGGATTTCAGCGATTGTTTGTCGCCTTGTTAATGCTATCCTTACTCTTGACCACAATGCATCAAGCGGTTGCCGAAGCTGCTGAACGGGGTGCCATAGCGTCTCAATCAACGCAGTTCATAGATATTGTTATAAACGGACAACCTATAGACAGCAAGGCTAAACCTCTATTGATCGACGGAAAGCTCATGGTTCCGCTTAAACCTTTAGCCGAAGCTGTAGGTGCAACCTACCACTGGGATGTCAAAAAGAAGCAGGTCACGCTACAAAAGTGGGCAGAACCCTTGGTTCTTAAGGAGCGATCACGTAAGAACCAGCAGCAACTTACCTTTGAAGTTGTAAGTAAAGAAGTATATATACCTCTGAGAGATGTTTCGCTTGATTTAGGTTATACGTTGGAGAAGACAAATACACAGATTCAGATTCAGCCGCCGATTCACGGTAAACTAAAAGAACAAATATATGAGGGAGATCTCGTGGCAGCACGCGAAGCGTTAATCCGCATAAACAGAAGTTCTGTCCATCCTTATATAGAAGCACACCGTCCTAACACTGAGCTTCTGTCCAGTGTCTACATGTTCCCCCAAGGTGAAGCATTACGGTATTTTACAGTGAACGGGGATGTGCTGAGTCTGGTTGAAGTGAAGGACGGTTTTCCGATTGTCACCTATCAAGGGTATGTGGGAGCTCCCTTTGATAAAGAATTTACAATGGAATACGACCCGCTGGGGCGTTTTTTGGAGAATAAAGCCAAAAATCAGTGGGGAACTTATCCGAAAATAAATAAGCCGCTGATCTACGAGTTCACTACAGGATGGGGAGACAGCAGTACCACTTTCTATGGGCGTATTACTACGGATAAAAAAGAAGAACTGCTGGGTACTACTGGTGATCCGATAACTGGACTCCCGGCTAATACCAAACAAATTATGAAAACCTTCAAGCTGCCGTGGGAATCGCGTACAGATGCCCAGCAGGCGATTAAATAAGTTAAGAGCAGCAATAGCAAATGAAAATATAAGAAGCGCGGATCGTTGAAGTAAAGATACTTCCGGTACGCGCTTTTTTCGATAGGATTTGTACTTTTGTTGCTTCGTTCTTGCGTAAATATCTATTATGCGTCATTTTCTGCTTCGAGAAATACGGAAATCAGGATACGGGCGTTGTTTTCACCCACGTTTTTGGCATAATGGGGGATAGCTGCCCTCCAGCTAAAGGAATCTCCTGCTTCCAAAGTAGCTGAATCCTCGCCTTGCTCCACGTATACCGTGCCCTCCAAGATAAAATGAATCTCATCCCCCGCATGAGCATGCTCCTCTTCTGTAGATGAGCCTGGCGGCATGTCCACCAGCATCATTTTAACGTTTCCTTGCCCCCCCAAATGATCAACCTGGAGGTTGTTTTTACCATATAACGTTTTACGACGCTCGTCCTTGCGAATCACTTGCATCCGTTCCTCTTCTTTAAGAAGCAGAAAAGCAAGGGGAACCTTAAGCGCATTAGCGATGCTGTCCAATGTTGCGATGGAAGGGGAGGTTTTATTATTTTCTACTTGACTCATAAACCCTTGCGATAGTCCGGTTCGTTCACATATTTGCTGGATGGATAAATTTTTACGTTTACGAGCGGCGCGTATGTTGCATCCTATACCCATAGAGCGTTCCTCCTTTAAGGGAATATAATGTATACTAATTTAATATTTATCATACCAAATAATTTGTTGACAGACTACAGTTTTTTATGATAAATTCACATTACAAAATAATTATTTCTATTACTAATAATTCGAGTTTGATTCACACTAATGTGGTGCGGCAGAGATTCAGACTATATTATTTTTTTAACCAAACTATTAGTAATATAAATTAATTATTCATATGCACTTGTATGAGTGTAATAAACAAACAGAATGGAGAGATAAACATGAGTTCAGCAAGCAAAAACATTTCTACAATTATGCGGGTGGCGCTCGGAATTTTGTTTTTGGCACATGGAATTGCTAAATTCCAAATGGGGTTGGGTAATGTGGCAGGCTGGTTTTCCAGCATTGGTGTTCCAGGATTTTTAGGTTATGTCGTTGCGGTGATTGAGTTGGTCGGCGGGATTGCATTGATTCTTGGATTGCTTACTCGCTATGTATCTGGGCTTTTGGTTATTGTTTTGATCGGCGCCATTTTTACAGCAAAATTGTCCGGCGGGTTGATGGGGAATGGTCAAGGCGCTGGCTATGAGCTGGATATTGCTTTTATTCTGGTAGCTCTTCATCTGGTATTTGCACCAACGACTCGCTTGTCTCTGGATTCTTTGTTCAGCCGTCGTGAGTCAACCAAACAATAATTTTTGATTAGCTTTAGTCCTCCAATCCATGTAGAAAGAGGGAAATCTCATGACAGCACATATTCATGACAACACCAAAATCGGGCAGGTTTCATTAAAGGTTAGTAACTTGGAGCGTTCTATTCAATTTTATACAGAGGTCGTTGGTTTTCAGCTGCTGCGTCAAACGGCGGAAACCGCTGAATTGACTGTCGATGGGAAGCATGCGCTACTGATCCTTAACTATATTGAAAATGCAGTTATTCTGCCGCGCCAATCTGCTGCCGGGTTATATCACTTTGCTATTCTTGTCCCAAACCGTGTAGCTCTGGGCCTGTCTTTACGTAATCTGCTGGCTCATGAGATTGAAATCGGACAGGGAGACCATGATGTAAGTGAAGCCCTATATATCCATGACCCTGATAATAACGGAATTGAAATCTATGCAGATCGTCCCCGTGATCAGTGGAAAAAGGATGCAAATGGATTTTACATTATGGGAACAGATCCCGTGGATGCAGAAGACTTGGTTGCGATTTCCGAAAATCTACCTTGGCAGGGACTACCGCAGGGAACGGTAATTGGGCACGTCCACTTCCATGTGTCTAATTTGCTCAAAGCACAGCAATTTTATTGCGATGTGCTTGGCTTTGACATTACGTGCCGGTATGGCTCTTCAGCCATGTTCGTTTCCGCAGGTGGTTACCACCACCATATGGGCTTGAATATATGGGCAGGTGAAGGAGCGCCACCAGCTCCTGAGCACGCTGCCGGATTGGATTATTTTGAATTGATCGTACCGAATCAGAATGAATTGGATGCCATTGTAGCTCGTTTAGAGGCAGCAGGCTATGGAATGCAAGAACGCGACGGCGCCAAGTATGTAGCTGATCCGTTCCGTATTCAAATTAAACTGATTAACGGTCAAATCTCGTAACATAGAAGACATGCAACAAAAAAGGGTATTCCTATAAGCCGTAAAGGCTGGGAATACCCTTTTTTCGTATACTTAGAATAAGCTCCAGTCCAAATCCCGAGATATCTTCTCCAGCAAGTGTACACCGGCTGTACTGTTGCCCATACGGTTCAGAGAAGGTCCAACCAGTCCAATGCCATATCGTCCGGGTACCATCGTCATAATACTGCCTGATACGCCGCTTTTGGCAGGTAGTCCGACTTGAATGGCAAATTCCCCTGAGGCGTCATACATGCCGCATGTCGTCATAAATGTTTTGGCGATCTGTACATATCGGCGGGGAATCAGCGGTATACCTGTCACCGGATCACGGCCGTTGTATGCTAGTACAAGTCCCATACGTGCTAAATCTGTACAGTTCAATTTGACAGCACAATGTCTGAAATAAACTTCAAGCACATCCTCCACATGACCTCTTAAAATTCCTTTTTCCATTAGAAAATAAGCAAGGGAACGGTTCAAATGGCCTGTGGCAGATTCTGAATCGTAGACATCCTGATCATATTCCAGTGTGTCATTGTGGGTAAGCAGACGGAAAAATTGGAGAACACGGGCAAACTTCTCTTCTGGGCTGTTCCCGCGAATCAGAGAGGAGACTGCGATCGCTCCGGCGTTAATCAGTGGGTTAAACGGAATACCCGGCTCGACCAGTTCTAGCTTTAGCATGGAATTAAAACGGTCTCCGGTAGGCTCCATACCCACCTTAGAGAAGACAACGTCCTCTCCATTATCCATCAAGGCCAGAATGAGCGTAAATACCTTTGAGATACTTTGCATCGTAAATTGGATTTCCGTATCCCCGGCCACTACGGTTTCACCCGCACCGTTCATTACAACAACACCCAGCGCGTCGGCCGGGGCTTTGGACAGTTCGGGAATATATGCTGCTACCTTGCCATGAATATACTCATGACGGCTTTGTTCTACCCATTCCGGCAGTTTGGTCTGTAATCTCTGCCACTCCGATGTCATTTCTTTTCCTCCAGTCGAGTAACCAATCTGTGGTATTTTATTGTAGAGTAAGAAGTGATAGCTATACGCCTATTCTAAAGATATTTCTGGTCGAAAGACAAGTTTGAATTAATTAGATCAAAGGAGGCAGGGATTTGTTGTTATCTCATAATGAACCGAATTTTGATGAAGACTACGATGAGGTTTTTAAGGGTCGAAGACTTAGAGGTTTTGTACATAGTGTACTGGAGCAGGCTGCAGCCTTATCAGACAAAAATCCTGAATGGGCTAATCCTATATTAGAACAGTGGGCAAATGATGTGGAAACGAGCCGAAATGAGCGTCTGGAGCATGAGCGCACCCGGGAGAGGCATGTGCATCTATTGTTTTCTCAGTCTGCCGCAGGCTCGATGAAGGTAGGACTTTCGGGTGCAGGATTGCGGCTTGAGAGTATCGTGCTGTCTTTTAATGATCAGTTTTCCATAGGACCATTGTGGAGGCTGGAAACATTAGAAGGACAAGAAAACCGTCACGGCTGGTTGGCTGAACGGATGATGCATTATGAGTTTTTCCATTACGCCAATTGGGAGCACCGTATTGAACAGATGATGGTTACCCTAAGTGAAATTCCAGATGAGAAGTCGATCACGATTTGGTGTGGCTCTAATGCTGACGAGCAGGTCGGATTACGCTTTGTATTATATCTCTTGCGCAAAAGAGCTACACCTATTCGGGTCATTAATGTCACGGATACCTTGGAGCGGGAGCCGGATGATCATTTATATAATGAGAGTCCATTCCCTTTATCCATGGGCGTGGTGCATTCGAAAGAAATCGAACGGTTTATTAAGCGAAGTGAAGATGAACTTAATGTGGTATGTATGGAAGACCGACGTCGATACGAACGGGAGTGGTTGGAGCTTAGCGAGCAAGATAGTGTCCTGAGATTATGGGACAATGACCGTATTGTTCATGTGCCGGAGGATTATTTGGATCAGGCCTTGCTGGATATGATTAGTAGGCTACAGTTAGCGGATAAACTGGGATTTGTGAACACCGGAAAAATAATAGGTCAAGCTTTAACGCAGTGGTCGCAGCCAAGAAGCGATACTTTTTTGGAATACCGGATTCAATATTTGATCGCTCATGGCAAACTTGATTTTCAGGGGATGCCGGGAATGATGAATCGTTATGCTGTGAGAATAAAGGAGTAAAACGAAAAGTGATCAAATAAAAACTGCCGACGGGGTCGGCAGTTTAGTTTAAAGACCTTCTGATGTATCTGGTTGATACATCAGAAGGTTATTTTGCTATGTACTTGGAATCAATAGTAGCTGTTTGAATTCAATGAACTTATGATAGCAGGCAACAGAGCAACAGCCATAATGATATAGATCACGATTACAATAGCGGCCCAAAGAAGGCCTGCTTTAGCGTAGTTAGCTTTGCTCGGATTAGTCGAGCCGCTAAAAGCCCACACAAACAGCATAATAAGTCCAACTACCGGTATAGCCATCAAAAGTAAACTGATCATCCACTCCTTGAATGATACAGGAGGCGGGTAAACAGGGGCTGGTCTGGATGGTGCTCCTTGCTGATTGTTTTGCGGGTTAAACTGGTTAGACAATTAGATCTTCTCCCTACGTGTTTAGTATGTTGTATTTCCTATATTGACCAAAATATCATACATGATATGACAATAAGCAACAAGTAAAATTCAGTAAACAGTCTAATAGTACTATCAAACGATTGAAAATAGGTCTATGCACCCTATTGACGAAGCACTTTTTATATATTATTGTATTGATATTAACATTTTGTTTTTATCAATTGATTTAAATTAAAAATTACATAAAGCATTCGTCACTTTTTAATCAAAAGCGACAAATGACCCATATATGAACAGGTAGGTGACGCAAGTGACAGATGGATCGAAACATAATCACAGTGGCTTGACGGAAGAGGAGTTCTTGGCCGCTTATGATGCGAATGAATATGAGCGCCCATCCGTAACGGTAGATATGCTGCTATTTACGGTAATGGATCAGCTCCAACAAAATTACCGGAAGCTGCCGGAGAAGACCCTCCAGCTTCTTTTGATCCAAAGAGGGGAGCATCCCTATATAGGGCAATGGGCGTTGCCGGGTGGTTTTGTAGGCATACATGAAAGTCTGGAAGAGGCTGCACGACGCGAGCTTAAAACGGAAACGAATGTGGATCAAATTTATATGGAGCAGCTATATACTTGGGGAGATGTGGCACGTGATCCTCGTATGCGGGTAATCAGCTGCGCTTACATGGCATTGGTGGACCACGATTCCTTGGAGGTACAGGCGGGGGATGATGCCGCTGATGCCCAATGGTTTGAGCTGGATTACAGCGTAGCTCAGGAGACGCGGACGAATCAGCCAGAAGGCTACACATGGGAACAAGACATTGACATCACATTGAAGCATGGGGACATCCATCTGTCAGCCAAAGTAAAAATAACTGAAATTCTTAAGGGAAGAACCATTGAAATCAAGCGAGAAGTGCTGGAGTCACAAGGAATTGCTTTTGATCATGCAAAAATTATTGCGTACGGTATAGAGCGTCTGCGCAGCAAAATAGAATACACAGATATCGCGTTTCACCTGATGCCAGCTCTATTTACACTGAGTGAGCTTCAGCAGGTGTATGAAATTATTCTAGGTAAGGAGCTGTTGGCCGCAGCTTTTCGTCGTAAAATAGCTGATCTCGTGGAAGAAACCAATGAGTATAGAAAGGCAGCCGGACATCGTCCGTCCAAGTTATACCGATTTAAGCCTCGATCGCGTTTTATGTAGCATAAGGAATATGAAATGAGGAATCTTCATGGAAAAGTTTACGTTTTTTTATCGCAGTCATTCGCCGTTCTCGCAATGGTATCCTTCTGATTTTGTCGTGGATGGATTGGAGTTTAACTGTGCCGAGCAATATATGATGTTGAAAAAAGCACAGCTTTTTGGGGATGAAGAGGCGGCCCTGAAAATTATGCAAGCCCCTACCCCAAGGGAGCAAAAAGCCCGTGGCCGCAGCGTGCGCGGATTTGACCAATCCTTGTGGGAGGCCAATTGCCGGCAATTTGTGTATGACGGTAATTATGCCAAGTTTACACAAAATCCGAATTTGCTCAAGCACCTGCTTAAAACGAAAGGAACCACTCTGGTTGAGGCTAGTCCGACCGACACCATTTGGGGTGTAGGCTTAGCTGAGAGCGATGCTCGTATACGGAACCGCAAGCTATGGCGTGGCACGAACTGGCTAGGAGAAATATTGACGAATTTACGTGAGGATGTATTGAAAAAGGAGAAATAGTCATCATGAAAAATACAATGAATTCCCGGAGCAACCGGGATGCCCGATCGCATATGGCGCAGGAAACACTATCCATTTTGGAAAATGGATATTATACGAATATCAAACAAGTGCAAGTAAATATGGCAAAAGAGATTGGGAATGCGGTCACAGGCTCGAAGTTATATAAACCTTCTCAGCTGGTAGCTGTAAAGCAAGAGGCAGAGCAAAGAATAAAAAGCACATTAGGGTCTTCTTCCCGTATAGACCAACAGGCGATCTTTGCAAAGATGGAAATTACGGGAGAAAGTACTTGCAGGCGGCATACAGACTCCAGGTTGAAGAGAAGCTGGTCCATGTGGCATGTTTGAATTTTGCATCAGCTAAAAACCCGGGAGGTGGATTTCTTGGAGGCAGCCAGGCTCAAGAAGAAAGCTTGGCTCGATCGTCAGCATTGTATCCTTGCATTTCACAAATGGAAGAGATGTATGGACATAATCGGAAGCTGCGGAGCTGTTTTTATTCAGATTATATGATTTATTCGCCTGAAGTTCCGGTATTTCGGAATGATCACGGGACATTGTTGGAGAAGCCGTATCAAGTCGATTTCCTGACCGCACCTGCTGTAAATGCTGGAGTTGTGCGAGAACGGGAACCAGAGCAGGTGAATCGGATTGGTGAAGTGATGCTGGAGCGGATCCGTTACATTCTTGGAATGGCTAAGCAAAACGGCGTAGAACATCTTGTGCTGGGAGCCTATGGTTGCGGAGTATTCCGCAATAAGCCGGAAGAGGTTGCCCTCTGGTTCAAGCAAGTGCTTGTAGATGAAGGATATGGTTTGCTGTTTGAGCGGATTGTTTTTGCAGTGTTGGATCACAAAGCAGACCAACGTACCTTAAACAGCTTTAAAAATGTTCTTTCTTAAAGTAAAGGCAGCGCATTAAATCGTTTACTATAATATCTCATGAAAAAGGAAGGTGCTGAATGAATCCATCTTCGAATATAACCTGGCATGTGTCCGATGTTGATAAGCAAGCGCGTCAGCTTTTGAATGGCCATAAAAGTCCGGTGCTTTGGTTTACGGGGCTGTCAGGTTCGGGAAAATCAACGGTATCCTCCACACTTGAAAAAGCGTTATACGCACGAGGCATACACACGTTTATTTTAGATGGGGATAATGTTCGGCACGGTTTAAATCGGAATCTAGGTTTCCTGCCCGCTGACCGCAAAGAAAATATCCGCCGTATTGCTGAAGTAGCAAAGCTAATGGCACATGCAGGTGTTCTAACGATTTGCGCCACCATTTCCCCTTATCGTGAAGATCGTAAAATGGTAAAGGAGATTTTACAGCAGGAAGGTTGCTATGAGATTTATATACAGTGCAGCTTGGAGGAATGTGAGCGACGCGATCCAAAAGGAATGTACAAGAAAGCGCGTGCCGGAGAAATTCATCATTTTACGGGTATTGATGCTCCCTATGAAGCACCGCTGGAACCCGATCTAATCGCATCGACTGAAGGTCGGGAGGTAATCCAGTCGGTTCAGGATATCTTGGATTTTCTCGATAGGAAGCAGCTGCTTTTATGATCTTATGATGAATTCTACATGAATATTGTCTGAAAGCCTCCATGCCAAAACTTCGAGAAGTGATCAAAGTAATCATTATAGAACATAAAAATTGAAGCATACCTATTAGTAAATTAATACAGTAGTGCATATACGGCAAGCCTTATAGGGCTTGCTTTTTTGTTTATGATTTTAAACTAATTCTAAATCCTAGATTGTAATAATTATAAAAAAGTATTGATTTTTGTTTGTGCACAATTTATAGTGAAAGGCACATAGTCAACCAACAACCAATTCATTCAAGAGGTGATGTCAATCATGAGTAACCAACCAACGAACCTGACTACAAGCTGGGGCGCTCCTGTTGGAGATAATCAAAATTCGATCACAGCAGGCTCACGGGGTCCCGCACTAATTCAGCATGTGCATCTGCTGGAGAAATTGGCGCATTTTAACCGGGAGCGTGTGCCGGAACGTGTCGTTCATGCAAAAGGTGCAGGGGCGCACGGATATTTTGAAGTCACTAATGATTTGTCTGCATATACAAAAGCAAGCTTCTTGTCTGAAGTTGGCAAGCGTACACCGATGTTTATTCGCTTTTCGACTGTGGCTGGTGAGCTGGGCTCGTCCGATACTGTGCGCGACCCGCGTGGTTTTGCGGTGAAGTTTTATACAGAAGAAGGCAACTATGATCTCGTGGGCAATAATACACCTGTGTTTTTTATTCGGGATGCCATTAAATTCCCTGACTTTATTCATACGCAAAAGCGTCATCCCCAAACCCATCTGAAAAACCCGAATGCGGTCTGGGATTTCTGGTCCCTATCTCCTGAATCGCTGCATCAGGTAAGTATCCTTATGTCTGACCGCGGTATTCCAGCTACACTTAGACATATGCATGGTTTCGGTAGTCACACGTTCAAGTGGGTAAATGCCGAAGGGCAGGCAGTATGGGTGAAATATCATTTTAAAACAGAGCAAGGTGTGCAAAATCTTGATGTGGATTTGGCTGCGAAAATTGCTGGTGAAAATCCGGATTATCATACAGAAGATTTGTTTAATGCCATCAAAAAAGGTGATTTTCCTGCATGGAAACTTCATGTGCAGATTATGCCGGTAGAAGATGCAGATACGTATCGCTTTGATCCATTTGATGTGACAAAAGTATGGTCTCAAAAGGATTACCCGCTGATCGAGGTTGGACGCATGGTGCTGGATCGCAATCCTGAGAACTATTTTGCTGAGGTAGAGCAGGCGACATTCTCCCCGGGTTCATTTGTTCCTGGTATTGAGGCATCCCCGGATAAAATGCTGCAAGGACGCCTGTTTGCCTACGGAGATGCACATCGCTACCGTGTAGGTGCAAATCACAATTCGTTGCCGATCAACCGTCCGCATGCGGAAGTACACAACTACCAACGTGATGGTGCATTACGCAGTGACAGCAATGGCGGAGGATCTGTTTATTATGAGCCTAATAGTCTCGGTGGACCCAAAGAATCACCGGCGCATAAAATTGCCCCTTTTGAAGTGTCTGGCGAGGCTCAAAGTGTAGCCTACGATCATCATGATCACTACACACAGCCGGGTGACCTATACCGCTTGCTCAGTGAAGAAGAGCGCGCACGTCTGGTCCGAAACATCGTAAATGCGATGAAGCCCGTAGAAAGTGATGAAATCAAACTACGTCAGATCGGACATTTCTACAAAGCTGATCCTGAATACGGACGCCGTATAGCCGAAGGTTTGGGCTTGACCGTTCCTCAAGGCGAGTAGAGGTATCTGCAAACTCCTAACCTGAAAGCCGTATGAATAAATAATAAAAGGATGTCCCAACACCACGTACATGGTGGATGGGACATCCTTTGTTTTTGAGAGCGATGTAAATCAGGTGCTGCTATATCCTCTGCAAGCGAGGTAAATAGATTACAAGAAACAGTGACCGTCCTAGTGCAAATACGATAAAGGATAGCCAAAGTCCGTGATTCCCATAATGGGGAACGCACCAGAAGAGAGCGATCAAAAAGCAGAGCAATGACATCAGCATCGAATTACGGATCGGATACGTTACTGTCATCCCCGTAAACACACCGTAGAATACCAGTCCCAGCCCGGCTGCCAGCGGAAAGACCACAAGCCATCCATTATAAGAGCCTGTAAGGCTAATCACTGTAGCATTACCCGTAAATAGTGAGATAAGCGGCTCTTTCAGTGCGAGATATAATCCTCCCGTCACTACGCTGGTCACCAGTGTCCAGAACCAGGACAAGTGAATAACCCTTTGCAGCATTTTACGATCCCCGGCACCCCGAGCCTGACCCGTCATGATGCTACTGGCGTTGGCGAACCCGTCAAAAAAGTAAGCCATAATATAATGGATCTGCAACAAAATAGCGTTCGCCGCCAACTGATCGGTTCCAAAGCTCGCACTGCGTGCCGTAAACAGATTAAACATTGTCAGCAGACAGGCTGTGCGAATCATGAGATCAAGGTTTGTTGCCATGACATTTTTCAACTCTGAAGCTCCAAACCAACCTCGCCAATTCATCTGTCCGCTTTGCTTCCATTCTCTCCAAATTGATGAGCGGAACACCAGCACCAGACCCAATACACATGCAAGAACTTCCGCAATCAGAGTAGCGCTTGCTACACCCGTGACATTCCAATGCATGATCTGTGTAAATACAATAGCTAATACCATATTGATCACATTCATCGAAATTTGCAAAAACAATGTAGCCTTCACGCGGGACAAACCCATCAGCCAGCCTAGCAGCACATAGTTCACCAATGTAAGGGGTGCTCCCCAAATACGAATGTTAAAATAAATCGCTGCCTGCGCCGCCACATCCTGCGCCGGATGAATTAGCTGGAGAGAAGCCAGCAGAATTGGCTTTTGTAACACAACGAATACCGCACCAATGAGTAAAGCAATGGCCAGTGGGCGCATGAGAGCAGCTATGCCCTGGTCGTTATTTTGTGCCCCTGCGGCTTGTGCCGTGAAAGCTGATGTGCTGACTCGCAGAAAACCAAACAACCAATATAAAGTATTGAAAATAAGAGTGCCCACCGCTACACCGCCTAAATACGCGGAATGGCTTAAATGACCGATTACTGCTGTATCCACCGCACCGAGCAGCGGGGTTGTAATCGTCGAAATAATTAAAGGGATAGCTAAAGCAAGATAGGCTCGGTGGGAAGGCAACATGTTGAAAAAACCTCCAGTAATGATTGTGTATAGGGATGGCGATCCGAATGAAATAATGCTTCCTTGGGAAAATGCTCAAGCACACTGCCTTCTTTCATGACCATGATTCGGTCACTCATAAAGTGCACAGCCGCCAGATCATGCGAGATAAACAGATAAGCCAGTCCTAATTCATCCTGCAAATCCTTGAGCAGATTCAAAACGGTGGCTTGTGTAGTCACATCCAAACTTGCTGTTGGCTCGTCCAATACGATAAAATTCGGCTCTGTGCTGATAGCACGTGCGATGGTTACACGCTGCTTTTCCCCACCGCTGAGCTGATGTGGAAACTTGTCCAGATAGCTGGCTGGAAGCTTTACCATCTCAAGCAAATGTTCTGCTATATCCCGACGTTCTGAGGACATACCCACCATAAAGGAAGGAACATAGCACTTAAGCTGGTCCAGCGGCTCCATTAGGGATTGCAGGATGGTTAGTCTGGGGTTCAAAGCCGCAGATGGATGTTGAAATACTGCACCCAGCCTGCTGCGAATCCGTTTTAATTCGCTCCGCTTTAGCCCACGGATAGACTGTCCATCCAGTCTAAGCTCACCTTGATCAAACGGGTCCAATGTCAAAATACAGCGAGCGAGTGTGCTTTTCCCACTGCCGCTTTCCCCGACGATACCCAGACATTCTTGGGGGGAGATCGACAGAGCAACATCTTGCAGCACCGTTTTACCTCCAGCGTAAGCCTTCGTCAAACCGGAGACGGTCACGACAGCATTAGACGTATCTTGCTGCTGAGCGCAGGCGGCTTGATTATTCATGTAAAGCGCTCCTTTCCAATGCGTTCTGTTCTTCAGTGCTGTTGTAAGGCAAACGTGCTGGAGCGCCCGGAGACAGCGGTGGAATAGCCGCCAGTAGACGACGAGTATACGGGTGGGCCGGATGGTTCAGCACCGCTTGCGTTTCACCAGTTTCAACCAGCGAACCTTCGCGCATCACTGCGATTCGATCTGCATACTTGCGTACATGACGCAGGTCGTGAGTGATCCACAAGACGGAAATACCCGTTTCCGCCCGGATTTGGTCAATGAGCTGAAGCACACGATGAGCTGTGAGCGTATCCAGCGCGGTTGTAGGCTCGTCGGCAATAAGCAACTTCGGCTCCAGTAGCAGTGCAGCCGCAATAGCTGCCCGTTGCAATTGACCGCCGCTGAGCTGGAACGGATAGCTGCGGTACACGCGCTCGGCGGGAAGCTGTACGCGCTCCAGCACCTCGATACAGCGCTGTTTGCGCGCCTTGCGATCTTGTTTGCCATGGGCGCGCATCAGCTCGTCCAGTTGGCTGCCCACACGCAGAAAGGGGGTGAAAGCCCCGTGGTAGTCTTGAAAAATGTAAGATATTTCACTACCAAGCAAAGAACGTCTTTGTTTAGCGGATAGATCCAGCAAATTATTGTCCTTCCACGCAATAATTCCTTCCGCTGTAACAGAAGAGGGGAGGAGGCCGCCGATAGCAAATGCCGTCATGCTTTTGCCACTACCGCTTTCGCCGGCTAGAGCACACCATTCCCCCGGACGAACGGCAAGCTTCAGTTGCTCTACAATCGTTTTTACATTTGTCCGAATTGTTAAGCCTTCAATAGTCAGCATGTGCCAGTTCACTCCTCTGTCCGGGTTTTAACATCATAACGGTCGCACAGTTTGTCTCCAAATACGTTCGCCAGTAGCACTGTTAGCACGACAGCTATCCCTGGAACAAGCATCAGGTGGGGAGCCATTTGAAAATACGCTCGTCCTTCATTCAGCATCGTACCCCATTCAGGAATTGGCGGCTGTGGACCTAAGCCCAAAAAAGATAGGGAGGCAATCATTAAAATGATTTTGCCGATATCCAGCGTAGCCAGCACAAGAACATTCCCAATTGCATGGGGGAGAATATGCCGCATGACAATCCGTAGGGAGGAGGTACCCGCCAGTATGGATAACGAAATGTAATCCTTTTGCTTTTCAGCCAGAACGGTACTACGCACCAGGCGTGCATAACCCACCCATTTTACCGCAGTCACCGCGAAAATAAGATTTACTAAGCCTGGTCCGAGCAAACCGCTCAGTACAATGGCAAAAATATAATCAGGTAATGTCATGAAGGCATCGACCACCCGTTTGAATACACGATCCATCCAGCCTCCAATAAACCCTGAAAGCAGACCAAGAGGGACCCCGACAACCAGCGAAACGGCCAAAATCAATAAACTGGTTCCGACAGTCGTCCGAAGTCCAGCTATCACTCTCGATAGTACATCTCTGCCCAAATGATCTGTTCCCAGCCAGTGTGTAGCGCTGATCGATTGTAGTCGATTCCCCATCTGGATACGATACGGATCTTGCGGAGCAAGAAACGGAACGACTGTAATTGCTGCAAGAATGAGCAGGATGGAGAGCGACACGATCCATGTATTGGACAATCGCGTTCTAGTGAGCTGCCTGTTTTCCGCATGTACGGATTTTATCATGATAAACGTTTCTCCTTCAAAGCGATTTCAGGATTGACCCAACGGTAGGACAGCTCTACCAAAATATTGATACATACAATGAATGCAGCCATAAATACGGTATAGCCCTGAATAATGGGGTAATCCCTTGCGGCAATGGCATCCACAATCCATTTGCCCAGCCCTGGATAGGCGAATAGCACTTCAATCACGACTGTGCCTCCCAGTAGGCTACCTATACTCTCACTGAATACCGTAATGAGTGGAACTAGACTGTGACGGAACATATGTCTGAAAAAAATGCGGATGGGGCTGATTCCACGCGCTTGCGCCGCTTTGATAAAGTCTTGCCCCGAGCTTTCAATCAGACTTGCGCGGATCATTCGTACATAAACGGCCGCCATTGCCAATCCCAAGGTAAGAGAAGGGAGTACCAAATGAAAAGCGGTTCCTTCACCCATAGACGGCAAAATACGTAATTTAACTGCAAACCATTCGATAAACAAAAGCCCCAGCCAAAAGCTGGGAATCGAGGAGCCGATTAAGGCAAACACACGACTGGCTCTGTCAATCCAGCGGTTACGGTAGAGCGCCGCCATCGTTCCCAACGGGAGAGCTATCAGCAGCATAATGAACAGAGACCCTCCGGTAAGCAGCAGTGTATAAGGCAGTTTTTCCATAAACTCTGTGAATACTGGACGATGGGTTAAATAAGATTGTCCAAAATCAAACTGAAGCAACTGAACCAACCACTTACCATATTGCACAGGTAATGGTTGATCCAGCCCCAGTTGGCTGCGCATATCCATAATTTGCTGATTGGACACAGCTACATCGTCGACTCGGAGAATGTTCCGGACGGGATCGCCCGGAACAAGCTTAAGCAGACAGAAGCTCACAAAGGAAAGAATAAGAAAGAACAAGACCAGTTCAAGAAACTTTTTGGCGATGGATTTAAACATGCTAGTTCACATCCAGGTCCTGGGTCAGCAAGTAGTATTCACTTTGGCTAGTTACCCAGTTATGTACGTAATCGCGATAGGCCACTACGTTGTTTGGATGGACCAGAAAGGATTGCAGATTTTCTTGGTCAATCAGCGTGACGGCCTTCAGCGCCAGCTTGTTGCGTTCTTCCTCATTCACGGTTGTGTTCAGCTGTGAAATCATACCCGTGAGTTCCGGTACATGCACACGCCCATAATTCAGTGCTCCGTCAGGCATGTAAGCCGCATTCAGAAAATAGCTTGCATCGCCACGCGGTGCTGTAATGCTACTATAAGTCGCTAAATCCCAATCCTGATGAGCGGCAAGATATTCGTCAATATTATCAACCTGACGGATATCAATCGTAATGCCAAGTTCTTTAGCGTTAGCCTGAATCAGCTGAGAGATGAGTGGAAGCTCCGCTCTCGACTGGTAAGTTAGCAATGTAAGATGAAGCGGCTTGCCGTCGGGGTTCGCAACTTTTCCGTTCTGTACTGTATATCCAGCTTGCTTGAAGCCTTCTCGGGCAGCATTCAAATCAAACTGTTTCGTAATATATTCCGGTGAAAAAGGAAAGTTGGGCAAGAACGGGCCTTGAGCAGGGGTTCCCTGACCAGACATGATACCACTGGCGATCTCATCCCGGTTGATCAGGTTATCAAATGCTTTACGAACAGCCGTCTTTTTCAGATCGTTATTGTTCATATTGTAAATAAGCTGATGCGTTCGCAAACTAGGAAGTGAGTCAACCTTAACGGTAGAATCAGCTTTCAATAGCTCCAGGCTTTCAATTGGCGGGCGATACACAATATCAGCAGTTTTGGCTTGAAAAGCAAGCTGACGTGCATTGGCGTCTTCGTTAAACATGAATTTAGCATGTTTCAACTTTACTTCACCGTTCCAATATTGTTCATTGCGATCTAAATTCAGTTCACTTCCAGCACGGAAACTGGCAACCTTGAACGGTCCCGTTCCTGATGGGAGGTCACCTGTAGCTGTTGTGTCTATAATAGCCGTATTCGGATGAACCAGCTCGGACACAAATTCCGGGAAAGGCTTGTCTGTCGTAATGGTCAAAATCTGTCCATCCGCATGAATATCACGGATATGTAGCGCATTTTTGACCGATGGATTGAGCTTTAGCGCTCTTTCCAAGGAGGCTTTGACAGCAGCGGCATTGACGACTTTACCGCTGTGGAAGTTCACACCTGGTCGGATGTTGAAGGTCCAGTGCTGTCCGTCCTTGCTGTCCCATTTGTCTGCAAGCCAAGCTTCCAGCTTAAGATCCTTGTTCACTTTGATCAGTGTTTCACTTACTCCAGCACGAACAGCTGTGTAATTTACATCTGAATGAGGATCTATAGAAGGGCTTTGCACATTGAACAATAAGGTGACACTTTTATCTTGTGGTGCAGCAGATGGAGAGGGTGAAGCTGACGGAGATGAAGCGCAGGCTGCCATCATCACCGCAATCACCGCAGGTATAAATAGTTTAAAATACGAACGCTTAAACAACAGGGAGTCCTCCTTAATAGTAATCGTAATTTTTACGCTTTAATTCATAAATCATATCGTAACCAAATGAAGGAGCTTTGTAAATATGTAATTGATGAATGTGTATGTAAATTCATATGAAAAAAGGCTGCATAACCAATAGTGAGATGGTTAGCAGCCTCTAAGTATATTTAGATATTTTTAATTTTGGGATGGGAAAAAATTTATGAATTAATGCATGGGTGCTTTGGCAGTGCCATGTTCAACATGAACTCTGCGGATGAAAAACGCAAGGATCAAACCGACCACACTGATGATCATCGCAAAGAAAAATGAATTTTGTGATCCGATTGCCATGGCATTAGCCATTTCATTTACGGATTCAGGCATACTGGATTGGCTCAAATAGCTGTCCATGCCTTTCGAGAGAATGCTTACCGCTACAGCTGTACCGATAGCACCAGCAACTTGTTGGAGCGTGCTCATAATGGCCGTTCCGTCTGGGTATAGATCCATAGGGAGCTGGTTAAGGCCGTTTGTCTGAGCTGGCATCATAATCATGGAAATGCCGATCATCAAGCAACTATGAAGCACAATAATGAGTACGAGAGTTGAAGTTGTTGTAATGCCGGACAGGAAAAACAAAACAGCGGCCACAATTACAAGGCCTGGAATAACAAGCCATTTGGGACCAAATTTATCGAATAGGGAGCCCATAATGGGAGACAAGAGACCGTTGATAATCCCACCAGGCAGAAGTACCAAACCTGCTGTTAGAGCAGACAGAGCCAGCCCTTTTTGCAAAAAGAGTGGAAGAATCAGCATCGTAGAAAGGATCGTCATCATACATAGGAACACCATAATAACGCCGATAACGAACATTGGATATTTAAACACACGCAAATTCAACATTGGCTGCTTCATTTTCAATTGACGTACAGAGAACAGTATCAACGATACCAGACCGACGATCACAGGAAGCAGAACCATCGGGCTAGCCCAACCTTCGCCACCTTCTCCAGATTTACTGAAACCAAACACGACACCGCCGAAGCCAATGGAAGACAGGAGGATAGATAAAAGATCAATTTTGGGCTTGGTCGTTTTTGAAACGTTTTGCATAAATAAAATACCGCAAATCAGCGAGAGAACCAAAAACGGAAGAGAAATCCAAAAGATCCAGTGCCAAGACAGATTTTGCAGTACCAGTCCTGCAATGGTAGGTCCCACCGCAGGTGCAAACATAATTACCAATCCGATGATTCCCATAGCCGCGCCTCTCTTTTCAGCCGGGAAAATGATCAAGATGGTGTTAAACATCAACGGCAATAACAGCGCTGTACCAATGGCCTGAAGAATACGAGCGATCAATAGCACTGAAAAAGTAGGTGAAAGTGCAGCAACGAGGCAACCAGCTATTGAGAACAGCAACGATGTAACAAACAGCTGTCTTGTCGTAAAGGTTTGAATCAGCAATCCCGATACAGGTACTAAAATACCGAGTGTCAGCAGATAAGCGGTCGTCAGCCATTGGGCTGTTGCAGTTGTAATATGCAAAATCTGCATCAAATCATTGAGTGCAATGTTAAGTGCCGTTTCACTGAACATTCCAATAAAGCCACTAAGGAGCAGGGCAATCATAATAGGTAGCACCTTGAACGTTTTGGGTTCAGAGGGTGAATTCGTTTGACTCATTGTACTCATGTTGTTTTTGTTCCTCCAAATAAATTAATGGGTATTGAATTATAGCGATCGGTCTATATATAATAAACATGTTGTTATTTTTTTGTCAAAGTAAAAGTTTCAAATATTATATAATGAAGGATGCTGTATATGGCTGCTAAACCCGAATCATATGAGAATATTGTACAAACCGCGTCGAAGCTCTTTTTTCATCAGGGGTATCACGCGACCGGACTGAATCAGATTCTTGCGGAAAGTGGATCACCGAAGGGATCACTTTATTATTATTTTCCGCGTGGTAAAGAAGAATTAGCTTTGGAGTGCATAAGAAGAGGGAATGAGTTTATTAAGCAAAAATTAAAACAGACACTGGACAAAAACGATAATCCTGTACTAGCCATTCAGGATTTTATTCGTAATACAGCTGAGGACGCAGACCGTATCGGCTTTGACGGCTTCATGCCGATTAGCTTCTGGGCTGCTGCGGAAACTTCCTGTATCAGCGAATCGCTACGTCATGCTTGTGTGAATACATTTACAGATTGGCAGCGCATTTATATGGAGCGTCTTCAGGAGTCGGGCTGGACAGAGGAAAAGGCACACAGTCTGGCAGTACTTATCATTTCGATGCTTGAGGGTGCATTAATTTTGGCCGTTACGCAGCATAGCAGTGCTCCTATTTATAATATCGTGGATTACATTCCACAGTTAGTCAAATAATCTTGGCTCTTCGATTTTCAATCGCTCCTAATGAGCTCCAACAAGCAACTTTAGAGAGCCGATGTTCTCGTTTTTGAGAACTCGGCTCTTTTGTGTACCTGAGACGTAATTTTACTCACATTACCAGCACCAAATGATGAAAAGTATGGTAAAATGGAATGAATTTGATTTTTGATTTTGCACGAAAGGAAGGGTGATAGCAAGTGGCAAAAGCGAAGGTAGCCAAACGGCCTACTCGGGATGAATTTGTACTGGAGGAAATTGGGAACCAGCTTGTAGAAGCACAACGAGAGCAATCCGAAGTTGTATTGACCGTATGGGGACGTCAAGAAACAACCCGCGGACAGATCGTTAAAATGGACCCGAGAACGGGAAAGGTTCATGTTGAGAGTAATGGAGAAACGGATAAAGTTCCTTTTATGGATATTATGAGTGTAAATTACCCGAGAGATTAGTTGTTGTGATTACATAAATATAGCAGAAAGGGACGAAAAGAATGACAAAGTTAGGGTCTCCCTTACTGCTGTGGGAAAGTAACAATTTACAATTCGTGTATACAAAAACAACCGAGTGGTTAAGAGCCATCGGTTGTTTTTGTATACTGCTGCATGAGTAGGAAGAGAAAGCCGCGTTGTTGTGTGGGCCTTGCCCTTGTACATGCTTATGTAGCTTTTATCGGGCTGGTATGACTGGCACGTGCTTCGGCTTTCTTTAGCACCTTACGATCAAAAATGAAGGGGCCAAACGGCAAGAGTGAGGCAATCAAGGCTGCAAGACCTTGTAATACCGTTATTTTTCGGAAAATCAGCATGACCACAGTCGCTACCACATAAGCCACGAACAGTACCCCATGGATCATACCCACCCAACTTACCATTTGCGGCATTCCAGCTGCGTATTTAAGTGGCATGGCGATACACACAAGCAGCAGATATGAAATCGCTTCAATATTACCAATGACACCAAACATCTTAAAGACATTTTTGAACATAATACACCTCCTTCTTCTATTGCTTAAAATTTAATATATCCTATAATGCAATGTTATTAAACGGTAGAAAGTTACGATATATCGAATATTTACAGCTGAATCCCAAGGTTATGTCAGAGTTTTCACATGATTGAAGTATCTCCCATCAATGCTTCATTTCGCTGATTCCAAGGTCCCACAGATTATCGTTCCCGGAAACGATAATCGTAATTTCGTTTAACTTGTCAAAATGTGTATCCATTATTCACTGGTTGCATGTTCTAATCTATTAATAGCAAAAAACATAAAATATAAAGCCACTCCGATATTAACACGCTATCGAGAGAACGAGCAAAAAGTGATGAAATTGAAACAAACAATTGGGCTTAGAAAGATGGCTTGGAGTAAGAAAAAACACTAAGCTGGTCAAGTTCGAAGGCTTAGCATATGTTGTTTGCGTGACCCTATCAGTAAAAATGCTAGTGTGAAACCTAAACATTTTGTATGCAAATTCCGATAACAGTTAAATGAACGTGTGTACATTATAGTGTGAATTTTAAAAGCTGGATGGCAGCAGAAGGGTTTGTAAGCTTAACTTATTAGTTTGACAAATAAAATTTCCATACTGGTATCAAGGAGAGCATAGATCATGAATAAAAAACGTTTGCGTCAATGGATGGCTCCGTTCGCAACGGCTACACTGATTTTGAATACGGGATATGGCATTTTGGCCCCCGATGCAGTGGCTAGCGCGTTGCCGACTGAGAGGCATAACTCAAATCTGACAGGACTGAATACAGCACAGTTACATACCAAATTAGCAACCGCTCAAGGTCGTCATGTGCCGGTTACTTCAGGCACGAAAGTGACTACGTTAACAAAAGGTTATGGTCAGAACACCTATCTCAACCAAATGCTAAAAGTAATGTCGAGCCAAATGGTTACTGCAAATATCGCGTCGGCAGAGGTAAGCAATCTGACAGCGGTTCCTACAGAAACAACAAAAATAAATTTGTCCTGGACTAATCCGTCGGACCTTAATTTCGACCATGTAAAAGTGGTTGGTGTCACTAACGATGTGTATGTAGATAATATTAGAAGTAACTCTTATATGTTGGGCGGTTTACAGCCGAATACGACTTATACCTTTCGAGTGAAGACGGTGAATAAGAGCGGAGATGAATCACAAGGTACGACAGTACAGGCCAAAACGGCTTCCATTGATGTCCCTGTAGATAAGACACCTCCAGGAGAGGTAAGCGGGCTAACAGCGACGAATGTCGGATATAACGCTTTTACCGTAAATTACATATTGCCTAAGGATGCTGACCTGAGCCAAGCGATCATCTATTTAAATGGTAAGGAAGTGCAGCGAACTACAGGGACGTCTTATACGTTCAGTGGATTGATTGCTTCCACAAATTATACAGTTCTGGTCAAGACTATTGACAAATCCGGCAACATCTCTGGAGGAATCAGTATTCCGGTTACGACCTCAGCGCTCACCGTTGATACCGTGCCCGAAGTGACAGGAGCTTCAGTGACATCAGTTAATAACTATAGCGTCTCTGTTTCCTGGACAAGGCCTAGCGGAATTAGTACGGTCAGTCTGTATAAGGATGGGCAACTGGTAACCGATTCATCAGGAACATCCTATACATTCAACAATCTTTCTTCAGGGCAGGCCTATTCGTTCACGATTAGGTCCAAGCGAAGCACAGGCGCATTGTCCTCCGGTGTGAAACTGACTGCCACAACGGACAGTACGTCCTCCAATTCGTCAGAAGTGTCCAATCTTGAAGTAGATAGCAAAAGTGACACCTGGATCAAAATCACCTACGATATGCCGAGTAAAGCCGACAAGGTGAAGATATATGTTGATGGAGATTATGAGGGAACTACAAGCTCTGAGTCCTATAAAATCACGGATTTGCGAGAAGGACGCTGGTATGAGATTAAGGTCGTGACTGTCAATAGTAATGGAAGAGAATCTAGCGGTGTAAAGATATCAGAACGCACGGATTCGGATGGTTACTATTCTTCTTCGTCATCTAGTTCATCGAATTATGAGAAAGCGAGAGATTTGATGCGAATTGCAGAAAACAGTCTGAATGCCTCGGACTGGCGTTCTGCCAGAGATGCAATCAGTGATCTGCCGAGCGGAACCCGTAAAAGCGATTTGCTAGATCGGTTAGAAGCTATTCGCAATAGAGCGATTGGTACCAGTAGTTCATCATCCGGGACGAGTTCTACAACAACAACTTCTGGTACAACGTCCTCATACCCTAACAATGCGGTTTCCTCATATTCAACTTCGTTCACCCTGACACCAGGAGCTAAATCAGCTTATGTCGATGGTCGTGCTACGACGATGGCTCAGGCTCCGCGAATCATAAATGGGGCGACGATGGTCCCGCTGCGCTTTATCAGTGAACGGATAGGTTACGAGGTAAATTATGAAAAGGCGACCAAAAAGATCATTCTGACTCGACCTACAGACGGCAAACAAGTAGTGCTTCAAGTCAAGAATTCGACCCTTGCCGTGTATGAGTTAAACAACTCCCGGAGTTATTCGACGAACATCACAGCTCCGGTTATTGTTAACGGCTACACGCTGGTTCCACTACGAGTGATTAGCGAGCTTTCGGGGTATCAGGTGAACTATAATACTGCATCCAAACAAATTACGATTACAAAATAAATGCTTCTGAAAAAAAAGGTTCTAGAGTTTTCACTTTAGAACCCTTTTTGTGTATTAGGAAGTGTATGTAGAACAATGACAAACTGTTACTCTGTAAACAAGTTATCTTGATTGAAAAGAATATCGAGTTGCTTAAGCTCGTCACTTGTTAGTCGAACACCCAGAGTTTGAAGATTGGACTCGATTTGATCAGGCTTGGTTGCACCTGGAATGATTAGATCAACGGCTGGACGCGTTAATAGCCAGGCTAGTGCAATCTGTGCAGGATCTGCACCCTTGTCATTCGCGAATGCTTTGAATCGATCCACGCGTTCCAAATTTGCTAGAAATGCTTCTTTTTGAAATAAAGGATTATTCATTCGTGAAGTGTCATTAAAAACATCATCCTTCTTATATTTACCGGCCAACAGACCTGATGCGAGCGGGAAAAAAGGAATCAGTGAAATTTCGTGCTCTAGACAATAAGGAATAACGTCGGCTTCTACATGACGAACCAGTAGTGAGTATTCAGCTTGAAGAACATCCAAGTGCTTATCAGCATTAAAAGCCTGAAGCTGCTCAAAGCTTAAATTTGAAGCGCCGATGGCTTTGATTTTCCCTGACTTCTTCAGCTCTGCAAGTGTGTCAGCAGCTTCAGCCAGCGGGGTACGGCTATCGGGAAAATGAAGAAAGAAAATGTCAACATAGTCTGTCTGTAATCTCATCAGGCTGTCATCCACAGCCTTACGTAATGCAGCTGGACTATTGTCGACTTCCAGATGACCTTGATTAAATTGGGGGTTAGAAGAAGCTTTAGTAGAGATTACAAGATGTTCACGGCCACCATAATCCCGGATGGCTTCACCGATTAACCCCTCAGAGTGGCCCATTCCATACAGAAATGCGGTATCAATGAAATTGATCCCTTTTTCAAGGGCAGTCCTAATTAATTGTCGGCTTAGAGTATCATCAACTTTTGGATACATCATTGAATTACCTACCACACCTGCCCCAAAACCAAGTTTAAATGCTTTTAATCCTGTTTTTCCTATTGCTATTGTATTGTTCATGTTTATAAGCTCCCTTTTGTATGACGTGGAATCCTAGGAAGGACTCTAATGCACATCTTACAACCTGGTGTAAACACTAGGTCAAGCAGAGCGATCAGGAATCGAAAAAAAGATTAAGTTTGGGTCTCAAGTGGCAAAAAGTTATGGCCAAATTTTTGCCCGGTTTGCAGTTTCAATTCAATCATATCCTTAATTTCCTGAAGTTCTTGCAGCTGCTGATCTATCTTTTTTTGATAATCGTAAAGTCTATCGTACCATTCAATATTTGATATGTTGCTCTCATCTAATTGAAGCTGGATCATAGGTTTTAACTCCTGCAGCGACATTCCGGCTTTTTTTAAACACTTGATCATAAGAAGTGCCTCTTTGTGTGAATTGTTATATATCCTGTGTCCATTATTTTTTCGGGCCACGGGAGGAAGAAGACCCATTTTCTCATAATACCGTAAGGTATCCTCACTGACTTGGAATTGCTCCATAAGTTCCTTCATTTTAAAATTTGTTGTCATCTCTCGTCACCTTCGTAAGGGATCATTTAATGCTTAATGAATGCATTAATTATAATACCTGGAGTTAACACGAGGTCAAGATTTTTTCATGGAGAATCAAGATGTTTCGCAGTATAAGTTTTCAAAATGAGACACGCTGCTGGATTTGGCTATTATTGTTTTCTGCTATATGAAGATAAGATCTCGCATTACTGTATATTCGAACAGGCATTAAAACGAAATTCATGCGGGGTCAATCCACATCGTTCCTTGAAAATTCGATAGAAATACTTCATATCATGAATACCGACTTCAAGTGCGATCGTTTGAACGCTCCAACTGGTATCTAATAGTAAGCTACAACTCTCGTGAATACGAATATCCTGCAGCATTTTTGTATAGGTCATTCCGCTAGCTTTTTTAAATTTGCGTTGAAATTGACGTGAGCTAATTAAAAATTGCTTGCAAATTTGATCGACCGACAACGGATTTTTATAATTTCTGGTTATATCATCAATCGTATACTGAATGGGATCCGCTATGACTGGCTTGGAAACATGAGCTACTTGTTGCATGGCATGGCTGATATGATCTAATAAATCTATTAAGTATAAATAAAGCTTATATCTGAATCCGGTCGATTTACATTTTTGCTCCATTTCAATAGTGTACATAATTTTAGCAAATTCTTTTGCGTTTTCTCGAACTTGAATATAGTCAGTACATTCCCGAAAAAGAAGGGCCAAACGATAAAAATCCTCTTGAATTTGGCTATTGGAAGGTTCTCCAGGTAGTGTAAGTACTTGCTTGTCAAAAAGACAGTTCATAACCTTAAGCGGCAAATGATCAATATTATTACTTTGAATAAAAAGATGCTCTTTTCCATAGGGGATAAAAATAATATCTCCCTTGGAGACAGGCAACGTCTGAGTAGAGAATTTTAGTATACCGTCTCCTTCTTTAATATATGATATTTCATAAAAATCATGAGCATGTTTTTGAATATTCCCCTTTATTTGGATAGGACAAAGAGAGATTGGAGTCCCATTTGTGAAAATATGTTCTAGATAATATGTCTCTTCGCTAACCAATTTGATCCCCTCCTTTGTTGGTATAAAGTATACAATTTTTAGTCATAAATTTTATTATATCAATTTTTAATATGTATTCAATTGTTACTAGGTCGCAATTACCTACAAGATGTCGTCCGTGACCATTTAAGAGAGTAATCAAAACTATTAAAATTTTAAATATAAACACAAAGGAGGAATATATGATGAGTGTTAGTTTAACTACAAAACTTCCAGAAGAAAAAATGCCTTATTTGCTGCGTAGCGGGGACGGAAGAAAGTATGTATTTGGTCAACAGGTAGCTACTGTTGTTGCCGATTTCAAAAGCACGGGTGGTGTACTCGAGTTAATGACGATTTCAGGTGGGAAAGGAGAGAGCTTCCCGCTGCACAAACATCAGGATGCCTTTGAATCTATTTATGTAATGGAAGGCAAGATTGAATTTATGCTCGATGGAATTAACTATTTGTTGACTGCCGGGGATTATGTTCATATTCCACCAGGAATCGCACATGCATATCAAATGGTTGGGCACCGAAATCGCTTTGCTTCCTATTCGATTCATGGTAATCTCACGGATATTTATGAGGTTTTGGGAGAACCATATAAATACTTTGAACACCCTGTTACAGCGATGAATACGTTTTCCGAGAATCACATGACTGAAGCTTCCAATAGAGCAGACATTGTATTCCTTCAAGATGTTGTTAAATGGGGAGTGTATAACTTGCCTGAAGGAAGCCATAATCCGAGAAGCGTAGCCCCTTATGTTCTGGAAAATGGAGAGGGAGACCGATTACTCACTGGAGATCAGCTCCACAGAATTCTAGCCACTCAAGAGAATACGAATGGGGAATACATTTTTATAGCTTCTGACGGCCCGAAAGGGGACCCTATCGTGGAACATTTTCATAATCATCATACGGAAACCTTCTTTTGTGTACAGGGACAAATGACGATGTGGGCGAATGGGGAGGAAGTAAAACTATTTCCTGGAGATTTTCTTCATGTTCCGGCAGGAACACTTCATTCTTACAGACTGGATTCTCATTATACGAAGGTCGTAGGGATGTTGGTAACCGGATTGTTTGAGCCCTTTTTCCGAGCATTGGGTGAGCCTCACGAAGCATACACCTTTCCAACAGAACCAGGCCCGCTCCGTATGGATCGTGTAATGGCTATTATTGACGAACTTGATCTGAACGTGGTGGCTAAATCTCCGCTTGATCGTAAGTAGGGAGGGCGCTGTGTCAGCTAACAATCGTACTAAACAATCTGAGTCATATTCCATTATCTGGATACTCGCGTTTGCAATGGTAATCTCAGTTATGAACTCTACAATGTTCAATGTCGCTCTACCTTCATTACGTGAGGAATTTAAATTATCCTCTTCCCAAGTAAGCTGGGTTGTAACAGCATATATCATCATATATGCTATTGGATCAGTGGCTTACGGAAAATTGGCGGACATATTTAGGTTGAAAAACCTGATTACCTTTGGATTATGTTGCTTTGCGCTAGGATCTATTGTCGGTTTATTTTCTTCTAATTATTGGATGGTTATTGCGAGCAGAATCTTCCAATCCATAGGGGCTTCTGTTGTTCCGGCCTCATCCATGTTGATCCCGATTCGCTATATATCTATCGAAAATCGTGGCAAAGCTTTAGGGATTACCTCTGCAGGAATGGCCTTAGGGACAGCAATAGGCCCAATTATTGCTGGATTTGTTATTGGATTTGCAAGCTGGCGTTACCTATTTTTGATTTCATTTCTAGTAATTATTACAATCCCTCTTTTCAGGAGGTATTTAATAAATGAAACACCTTCAAAAGGAAAAGCTGATCTCATAGGAGGTATTTTGCTTGCAGCTTCAATTACGCTGCTGCTACTCTCCATTACTGGACACAGCTGGAGTTATTTTACGGCTACTATCCTAATATTCATATTATTCATCATTCGCATTAACAAAACGGATGAACCCTTTATTGAACCGACACTTTTTAAAAATACAAGGTATACGATAGGGTTGATTATCGCTTGTATGATTCTTACACTTAATTTATGTGTTCCGTATTTGATCCCGCAGGTGTTAAGCTCAATACATCACTTATCTTCTGTAAACACAGGACTCGTGATGTTTCCAGGTGCTTTGATTGCTGCATTGCTTGGGTTGGCGGGTGGAAGAATTGCGGATGCAAAGGGCAATCGATTTGTATTCTCGTTGGCATTCCTGTTCCAAGTGATGGCATACCTCATATTGGGTATTTTTATGGACGCGGTTCCTGCCGTGATTGCGATTATCTTAATTCTAGCGAATGCTGGATTAACATTTGCTCAGATTACAATGGCAAACACCATTTCTCGAACATTAAGCGGCAACCAAACCGGAGTTGGTATGGGTATCTATATGATGGGAAGCTTTATGGCGGGGGCTATCGGAACGTCTATTCTTGGATCCGTACTTGATCAAGGAGCACAAAGCAAAATTATGTTCAGCTCTATTTTTTTGATTTTGGGCATATGGATTATAGGCTTTGCTATTTTCTATTTTACAGTTTTTCGTAAAGAAGCATCATCCGTTCAGCAAGACACATAGCAATCAAATATACTAAACGATCCTTATTAATAACCGACTGGTGTCTCAGTTACGACCTGTCGGTTAAACCTTTCTAAAACACTCCTGACATCAGTATGTCAGGAGTGTTTTTATTTCGATGCAGTAGATAGAGGAACTCAATGTCTATTTGCATTAAGTGAAAATGAAGACTGAACCACTGAATATTGGTTTCAAAAAAAATGCACTTGACTTTCCCTCCATTTTAGACAGGTACTTGACAGGTATATGATATATTAAAAAAAGTTGAGATTTACTTATAGACTTTCAACATGATTGTCTACTCATAAGAATTGAAAATCAATTAAATGGCGGGGATATACAGTGTATCAATACAAAGATCAGGATTATGAAGCGGTTCATTTTGATGGACAAGATTTGCGGTATGGAGAACTCGTACGCTGCACTTTTAAAAAGTGTACATTCATGAATACTTCATTGGATGAGATCGAGACAAGCCATTGTCGTTTTATTGAATGTGAATTTAAAGGTGCTGCTCTATGTGGATCTGTGCATACAGAATCAGCTTTTGAAAATTGTTCTTTCAATGGTGCTAACCTTTTTGTTTCCAAATTCAGCTCTTGTAAAATGACAGGATCGGACTTTGCAGGTGCTCAAATGGACGGTGTCACTTTGAGTCAAGGAGACTGGTCCTACACTAATCTAAGGCATACCAAGCTGGGGAAACAGGATTTGAGAGGAATTCGTTTTTATGAAGCAGATTTTTCAGATACGGATTTGACGAAAGCTGACCTGAGAGACTCTGACCTAACGAGAGTAACTTTGAGCAGAGCGAACTTGCAGGGAGCCGATCTACGTGGTGCCAATCTTGAAGGAATTGATTTGAAAACCTTGAATATTAAAGGCGCGCGAATGGATAGAGAGCAGGCAATCCTGTTTATACGCTCCTATGGAGCAAAGGTAGACTGAAGAACAGTGGAGGTTTTCATGGAACAGTCTAAAAAACTTCTTTTTTATCCAATGTATGGTGTATGTATTCTCGAATCTGTAGAGAAAGAAGATGACTTGGAAAACCTACAAAGTTCCTATAACTTGTATTTTCCTAAACAAGGACTTCGCATGTTTATTCCGCAACAGAGAGCACTGCAAAAATGTATCCGACCTTTGTCCAATGTGGATTACTTTTTGAGTTCCAGAGCTCAATTTTTTGGAGAATATGCTCAACTTCCTTTGAACCCTTCTGAACGTCGCTGCCTTTTGCAGGCCAAGATCGAGTCAGGGCTTCTTCATGATCATTTTGGCATCATCAGGGATATGATTTGTTCCAAAGCCTACAATTTGAAAATGAATTCTCATGATAGGTCCATTCTGAGTATGGCTCGAGAGATGCTGGTAAGTGAACTAATGTATGTTTTGAATCTTTCAGCGGACGATGCAGGCAGGTATTTGAAAGAGGATATTGAAAAGCGTCAGCTTGGGTAGGAGGAGCAGTACATGCGAAATTTTATTAACGTTCATGGGGCAAGGGAGAATAATTTGAAAGATATTGATATTCAAATTCCTCGAGACCAAATCGTTGTGATCACCGGGGTGAGCGGCTCGGGAAAATCCAGCCTGGCATTCGATACGCTATATGCTGAGGGACAAATGCGTTATGTTGAATCACTATCTTCCTACGCAAGACAATTTCTCGGGCAGATCAATAAACCAGATGTCGACTCGATTGAAGGACTTTCACCCGCAATTGCCATTGAACAAAAAACGACATCTAACAATCCACGTTCCACAGTGGGCACTGTAACTGAAATTTACGATTTTTTGAGGTTATTGTGGGCAAGGGTTGGAACACCGCATTGTCCATCCTGTAAAAATGAAGTTACGCGCCAGTCTGTCGATCAAATTGTAGATCAAATATATAGGCTTCCTCAAGGAACGAAATATATGGTGCTCGCACCTTTAGTACAAGATAAAAAAGGGGAGCACCAGCACATTTTTGAACAAGCGAGAACCAATGGCTATGCACGTGTGCGAGTAGACGGTATCGTTAAGAACCTATCGGAAGAGATCCAACTTGATAAAAACAGGAAACATACTATCGCTATTGTAGTGGACCGTCTGGTAGTCAAAGAGGGGGAAACTCAGAGACTGACAGACTCTATTGAAACAGCCATTACTTTGTCCGGCGATACTGTATTGGTTCACCGGATGGATAGCGGTGAGGACATGCTGTTCTCCCAAAGTTTTGCTTGTGCCCGTTGCGGATTCTCCATGCAGGAGCTGTCTCCTCGCATGTTCTCTTTTAATAATCAGTACGGCGCCTGTCCGACTTGCTCGGGACTTGGCTTTCATCTTGAGGTTGACCCGATCAAAGTCGCTCCCGATCGCAGTCAAACACTGAACTCGGGCGCTATTAAGGCTATCGGATGGGGAAACGTCGAGACCAACTCCTATTGCAAAATGTATTTTGAAGCGATTGGAAAAAAGGCTGGATTTGATCTGGATACTCCTCTTGATCAGATTTCACAGCAAGCATTGGACATGCTCCTCTATGGAACACAAGGTGAAAAACTTGAACTAAGGTGGGAAAGCAGTCAACGGGAGAAGGTGCTGTACCAGGCATTCGAAGGGATTGTCAACAATCTGGATCGACGATATCGGGAAACTCAGTCCGATACAATGCGGAAAGAACTTGAAGGCTATATGTCCGCCTTGCTTTGCCACGACTGTCACGGTGATCGGCTAGCACCGATGCTTCTTGCTGTAACCGTCTGTGATATGAACATCTCAGATTTCTGCAAGCTGTCTGTTACCGAGGCCATTCATTTTATCGAAAATATGCATCTGTCCCCAGCTAAGGCTATGATTGCCGACCCGATTACGACGGAGATTGTTGACCGACTTGTATTTTTGAAAAATGTCGGGTTGGAATATTTGACGTTATACCGAACTGCCGGAACACTTTCAGGCGGGGAGAGTCAGCGCATTCGTTTGGCCACCCAGATTGGATCGCGTCTAACGGGAGTGCTGTACATTCTCGACGAGCCCTCGATCGGCTTGCACCAGCGAGACAATGAACGGCTTATTTCCGCTTTGAAGGAAATGCGTGATTTGGGCAACACCGTCATTGTGGTAGAGCATGACGAAGAGACGATCCGGCAAGCAGACTGGATTGTGGACATTGGTCCGGGTGCTGGTATGCATGGAGGAGAAGTGGTTGCTCAGGGAGAACTTGACCAAATTACCGCTGAAAAACGTTCGATAACAGGCCAATATTTGTCGCATCAAAGATGGATTCCCGTGCCTGAGAACCGTCGACCAGGCAATGGACATTATCTGACTATTGTGGGAGCAGCGGAAAACAATCTGAAAAACATCAATGTATCCATCCCATTAGGAACGATCACGTGTGTTACGGGCGTTTCCGGGTCTGGTAAGTCCAGCCTTGTTAACGAGATACTTTATAAAAAGCTGGCGGCGACACTAAATCGAGCTCACACTCGCTCAGGAAAACATTCACAAATTGATGGCATAGAGCATTTGGATAAGATTATTAATATGGATCAAAGCCCGATTGGACGGACTCCTCGTTCCAACCCGGCCACATACACCGGTCTTTTTGATAATATTCGCTCCCTCTTTGCCATGACAAACGAAGCCAAGGTACGTGCATATGGCCCGGGTCGCTTTTCGTTTAATATTAAGGGTGGACGCTGTGAAGCCTGTACGGGTGATGGATTGATGAGAATCGAAATGCATTTCCTGCCCGATGTGTATGTGCCCTGTGACGTCTGTAAGGGGAAGCGATACAATCGGGAAACTCTGGAAGTTCACTATAAAGGGAAAAGCATTGCAGATATCTTGGAGATGACTGCGGACGAAGCTGTTGTATTTTTTGAGTATGTTCCGAAAATACGGAAGAAAATCGAGGCGCTCTGTAAAGTGGGGTTGGGTTATGTGAAGCTGGGTCAGTCTTCTACAACGCTATCAGGTGGAGAAGCACAGCGAGTGAAACTTGCATCAGAACTGCTGAAGCCCGCTACGGGTTCAACGCTATATGTTATGGATGAACCCACTACAGGACTTCACGTTGCGGATGTGCAGCAATTGATCAATATACTTCATGTGCTGACCGAGGAGGGGAATACCATTGTTGTTATCGAGCATAATCTGGATGTGATCAAGAATGCAGACTATATTATTGATCTGGGACCCGAAGGTGGTAACAATGGAGGGAACGTCGTATGTACCGGGACCCCGGAACAAGTGGCCGACTTTAAGCTGAGCTACACGGGGCAATATTTACGCAAAGAACTTAGAGACATACATTCATAGATAATCATCCTAATCTCGAATTTCAAACTCTATGCATTCATGTAGTATTCGCTATAATGGATACAGTGATTTAGGAAAGGGATGTAATCATGAAGAAGGTCATCGTAATTGGATCAGGAATTCTGGGGGCATCGACAGCATACCAGTTAGCAAAAATGGGTGCTAATGTCATTATTGTAGACCGCAAAGATAAAGGACAGGCTACTGATGCCGCAGCTGGCATTATCTGTCCCTGGCTATCACAGCGACGTAATCAGGCTTGGTACCAGCTGGCAAAGGCAGGCGCACGCTTTTATCCTGGGTTGATTGAAGAACTCAAAAGCGAGGGAGAAACAGAAACAGGCTATGCTCAAGTGGGTGCTCTCAGTATTCATGATGATTTGGAGAAAATCAAAAAAATGGAGGAGCGGGCACACTTACGACAAGCAGATGCACCGGAAATCGGTGAAATTACCCGGTTAAATGAAAAAGAAACCCATGAACGGTTTCCTTTGTTAGTAGAAGGTTATCATTCTGTTCATATTAGCGGTGCCGCCCGTATAGATGGTCGTGCGCTACGGGATGCGTTGGTCCGATCAGCACAAAAAAACGGGGCGGTCCTTATACATGGAGATGCTACGCTTCAATATGAGTCCGACCATGTAATAGGAGTAGCGGTCGGTGCAAAAAGCTTCTCGGCTGACAAGGTCATTGTTTGTGCAGGTGCATGGGCAAATCAACTACTGCTGCCTTTGGGCATTCATTTTAAGGTTAGTTATCAAAAAGCACAAATTATGCATTTGCAGGTTCCTAATAGGCAAAACACAGGCACCTGGCCTGTAATCATACCGCCTTCTGATCAATATCTGCTGGCTTTTGATAAACAGAAGATCGTAATAGGGGCGACTCACGAAAATGAAATCGAAGGTTACGATACGAGAGTAACAGCAGGTGGGATGCAGGAAATTCTGAATAAAGGTTTAGAATTGGCCCCTGATTTAGCAAACAGCACTTTTCAGGAGGTAAGAGTTGGTTTCCGTCCTTTTACACCCGGTTTTCTACCGGTAATCGGAGCTGTCCCTGGCTGGAATAGCCTTATAGCGGCAAATGGGCTTGGAGCATCCGGGTTGACCATGGGCCCCTTTATTGGAAATCAGCTGGCAAAGTTGGTACTTGGAATGGATTTAGATATCGATATCAATGATTATAATATTCGAAAAGCAATCGATGAAAGTTGATTTTTGACCGAGGAGAACAATATATATGCTTATGAAGTCGCCATACTGGCGACTTTTTGTTTTAGTGCTATATTCATTCTATACGTCATTCATCATGTCATTGAGATGCGAATTCTTCAACGATTGTGTTGTGATTTGCATGTTTTTCAAGTAGTCGATTTTATAGATACAGGAGTAAATCACATTTAATACATACTCAAAGGCAATTTGCGACGAAAATGTACCAATCTTGGCATGTTTTACTTCGTCATTAGGCACTTGGATACAGATATTACTGAGTTTGGCCAATTCATTTTGATTGGTTGCTGTAATTGTGATAAAAGGGATATTTTCATGTGCGAAATGCCGTGCTGCTTTTAAAAAAATCGGCGACTTTCCGTGGTAAGTTAAAAACACAGCGCAGTCCTGTGTCGTAAGATTAGCCGTATGGTAAGCCCATTCAGACAGCTCCGTGGCTATGACTACGTACTTGTTTATTTTTACCAATTTATTTTGAAAACTTTTCGCACGGATTTGTGAATCGCCTAACGCATATATAAAGATTCTTTTTGCTTGATCCAGCAGTAGGGCTGTTTGCGACAATAAATCATCATCCATGAATGTAAAGTTTTTTTCAATCGTTTCTTTCATTAATTCTGCAATTTCTTTCGCCACTTGAAGTGGGGATTCATCAAAACCGAATGGATAGTTGGGATCTACATTGGAAATGTTCTGGGTATTCTGCTGAAATTCCCGAGCAAGTTTGATTATAAACTCCTTGAAGCCCGATACCCCAAGTTTATGTGTTAATCGATTAATCGCGGAATGCGAAGTATATGTTGCCTTTGCAAGCTCCTGAATATTTAAGTGCAGGATACTTTCCTTGTGAATCAAAATATAGGACGCAATGCTTTTTTCGTTTGGTGTAAAGTTTTGCATTTCTGATAATTGCATCAGTATTTTCAACAGGTTCACTCCGGTTCAATTGAAATAACGTTTGATAAATAATATGAAATAAACATTTTGTTTAAAAATAAACAACCATTTTTAAAAATAATCGGTTGATTGTACCATTTTGGCGGCAAATCCTTTACGATCAACGTTCTTCTTCTATAATAAATGAAAAAGAGCCTAAGGGGGAAATAATATGCTTACCATCGGTTATATTGGAAATGGGAAAAGCACGAACCGTTATCATCTTCCTTTTTCATTGAACAGAGATGATTTGAAAGTGAAGACGATATACGCACGTAATCCAGATAAAGGGGAATGGGAAAAAATCCCTGACGTGCTGTATACAGATAATATTGAATCTCTAATGAACGATAAGGAGATTCAGTTGATTGTTATCTGTACACCTGTAGAATCCCACTACGACTATGCAAAAATGGCGCTTGACCACGGGAAAAATGTACTTGTTGAGAAACCTTTTATGTTAACCAAAGAAGAAGCCGTGTCGATCTTCCAATATGCTAAAGAGAAAAATCTGGTTATACAATGCTATCAGAATAGACGTTACGACTCGGATTTCCTCACTACCCAGAAGGTTATTGAATCAGGAAAACTTGGAGATTTGCTGGAAGTGGAGATGCATTACGATTATTATCGCCCTGAGGTCCCGAACTCCACTTCTCATTTTTCCAAGTATAACAGTTACCTATATGGACATGGCGTTCATACCATTGACCAGGTTCTTTCCTATTTTGGGAAGCCGGACACAATCCATTACGATGTTCGTCAATTGCTGGGTTCTGGGAGAATGAATGATTACTTTGATCTGGATTTTTATTATCCCTCGCTCAAGGTATCCATCAAATCCAGCTTTTTTCGCTTAAAAGAGCGGCCGAGTTTTGTTGTATACGGCAAAAAAGGCGTTTTTATAAAGCAAACGAAGGATCGTCAGGAGGAGCATCTGAAATTATACTATCTGCCTAAGGGACACGCCGATTTCGGCATCGACCTGCCCGAGCATTACGGCATCTTAACATATCTGGATGATAAAGGCGAGTATCATGAAGAAAAAGTCGTTTCTGAAAAGGGAGACTATGCCCGAGTGTATGACGATATTTATCAGTCGATCGTATTTGGTAAAGAAAAAGTGATTAAAGACGAAGAAACGATAATTTGTATGGAAATACTTGAAAAAGGTATAGAGGAGTGCAACTAAAATGAAGTTGGGAATTGTCGGAGCAGGGATGATCGTAGGGGATCTATTGAGCTTTATTCAGGAAATCCCGGCCATTTTATTAAAGGGCATTTGTTCTAGACCTAGCCACCAGGAGAAATTACTGGATTTGAAAAGTAAATATGGAATATCTCAGATTTATTCGGATTACAGTGAGATGCTGATGAACCGTGATGTGGATACAGTTTATATCGGGTTGCCTAATCATCTTCATTATTCATATGCCAAAGAAGCATTATTGAGTGGTAAACATGTCATTTGTGAGAAGCCGTTTACTTCCAATTTGCAAGAATTTCTAGAGCTAAAAGAAATTGCTCAGCAAAGAAAACTGGTATTGGTGGAAGCCATAACGAATCAATATTTGAAAAATTATTTGTCAATAAAGGAGTATCTACCTAAACTTGGTGAGATCAAAATAGTTGAATGCAACTATTCTCAATACTCATCTCGATATGAAGCTTTCAAAGCGGGAATAATCCAGCCTGCGTTTAATCCGGAAATGTCCGGTGGAGCCTTGATGGATATTAATTTATATAATATTCATTTTGTTGTTGGATTCTTCGGGAGCCCTAAGAAAGTGGAGTATTGGGCGAACATGGAGCGTGGAATTGATACTTCAGGTATGCTGCTGCTTGATTACGGTGATTTCAAGTGTGTCTGCATAGGTTCAAAAGATAGTACGGCCCCCAATGCCGTGAACATTCAAGGCAATAAGGGCTATATACACATGGCAAGTTCAGCTAATATATGCGACTGCTTTGATTACACTGCGAATAAGGAAACGCCAATTCGGGTTGACTTAAAAGATCATCCGCATCGAATGTATGACGAATTCGTTGAGTTTGATCGTATCATCGAAGAAAAAGATTTTGGAAAAGTCTCGGATATGCTTGAACATAGCGAGAAGGTCATGAATGTCATTGAGAAAGCCAAGCAGTCCGCCAATCTTGTATTTGGCCCTGATAAACACGATCTATAATACTTTTAGATCAGTTAACGAACTGAATGTTAAAGAAGCAACTCGCTAGGGTTGCTTCTGACTCGCTGATTTGAGAGTAGCAGACATAGTAGCCTGCTACTCTTTTTTTATCAGATTCACAATTTCCGGTCCAACAGCATGCCTATTTGCTCTGCCATCTCGACAGGAGGGAGAGGTTTATCATTCAAAAACCACCACTCCATAATCCCTACCACAGCGGACGCTGCATAACGGACAACCACCTCTTCGTTTAGTCCCCGATTTCTTGCTTCATTCATGTCGACCTCTTCCCGAAGTTCATCGATCATAAATTCAAGAAACTGAGTGCGGAAGTAAGGGGCGCCTTTGCTCACCAGCATCGTGGAGAAAAATAAATAGTTAGCCTCAAAATATTCAAACCAAACAATTTCGGCCTCTGTAAAGCTCAAATGAGCCGATTCAATACATAATCTTCGAAGTTCATTGATGTGTGCAGCGATCAGCTTATCCAGCAAATCATATTTGTCCACGTAATGAAGATAGATGGTTCCCCGGCTTACATTCGCTTTGTCGGATAGATCCTGAATCGTAATATGGTCGAAACTCTTTTCGGCCATCAACTCCGTTAATGCTTTTTTCAAGGCTTCCTGTGTTTTGAGTATTCTCCTGTCCACTTTCACTGTGTTCAACCCCTAAACTTCTAAATGATAATTGACTGTTTTAACTTATATGTCTATTAATGAACAAATCAAGCGTATTTAACAATTGCAAGCATTCTGTATCATCTTATAATAATAGACACAAGTTCAATAATGTATCTCTTTCAATTATAGATGCATTTATATGAAGGATCAATGCAAATGAAGAAAGAGGAGATATCACATGTCAGATACTCAAAAACTTACGGCTGCACAGCGAACGATTGGGCTTTCATTTGAGTAAAGCCAAAGACAACGGCCTGACGGAAGAGGAACTGATCGAAGTCATTACCCATCTTGCCTTTATGCGGGCTGGCCGAAGGCGATGTCCGCTATTACAGTGGCCAAAGAACTATTCGCAAAAGAAAACCAAGTCTCAAAGCAAACATTTTATATCCAATCTCAGAACCTCAATTAAGCAATTCAAATTAGAAAGGATGTTCATTCTCTATGTCCAATATTCAAGATAAAGTCGTTATTATTACAGGTGCTTCCAGCGGAATCGGAGAGGCAGCGGCCAAAGAACTGGCATCTAAAGGTGCGAAGCTTGTGCTGGCGGCTCGCCGTGAGGATCGTTTACAAAAGCTGCAAGAAGAAGTTGAACAAAGCGGGGGTACAGCCATCTACAAAGTAACCGATGTGACATCGCATGAACAAGTGGAGGAGTTGGCTTCGTATGCACTTCAAGAGTTTGGGAAAATCGACGTACTTATCAATAATGCCGGAGTCATGCCGCAATCGTTTCTCTTTAAGAAGAAAATTAATGAATGGGATATGATGATTGATATTAATATCAAGGGCCTTTTGTACGGGATTGCTGCTGTTCTGCCTGCGATGCGGGAACAGAAATCTGGCCATATCATTAATCTGTCTTCTATTGCCGGACATAATGTCTACCCCGGCGGCACTGTATATTGCGCGACCAAACATGCCGTAAGGGCGATTACAGAAGGTTTACGTCAAGAAGAGGCGATCAGCGGTACCCAGATTCGTACAACGAATATCTCACCAGGAGCTGTCAGCACTGAATTGACAGAGGGAATCACGGATGCAGAGTTAAAACAAGCCTACGATGAGTTATATCAAGGAGCGATTAAAGCGGAAAGTATCGCACGTGCGATTGCTTTTGCGATTGAAGAGCCAGGAGATGTTGCGATCAATGAAATGATTATTCGCCCTACCACACAACAGGCGTAAGTCAACATCAGGAGGAATGACGATGAATTATCGTACAGTAGGAAAAACAGGAATCAAGGTTTCTAATTTATGTTTTGGCACGATGTCCTTCGGCGGAAATGCCGATAAAGAAACATCCAAAAAAATGTTCAACCGCTCCCGCGAAGCTGGTATTAACTTTTTCGATACAGCAAACGTGTACAGCCAGGGTCGCTCCGAAGAAATTCTGGGCGAGTGCATCGAGGACTGCCGGGATGAGATTGTACTGAGCACCAAAGTTTTCTATCCGATGGGACAGGACGTAAATACTAGGGGGCTTTCCCGCCGTCATATCATGCTTGAAGTGGAAAACAGTCTGCGACGCCTGAAGACGGACCGCATCGACTTCTACTTCGTGCATATATTCGACGAAAATACGCCAATGGAGGAGACGCTTCGTGCACTCGACGATCTCCAAGCGCTGGGTAAAATCCTTTACCCAGCGGTGAGCAACTGGTCGGCCTGGCAGATTGCCAAAGCGGTCGGCATCTCTGCCAAGGAGGAGCTGGCACGCTTTGAATTGATCCAGCCGATGTACAACCTGGTCAAATGTCAGGCTGAGGTAGAAATCCTGCCTCTTGCCGCTTCCGAGCAGATTGGGGTCACTTCGTACAGCCCTCTGGGAGTCGGGATTCTTACGGGCAAATACGGAACGAACAAACGACCGGAGCAAGGACGGCTGGTCGAAGAGCAGCGGTATACGGACCGCTATGCGGATGAAATGAATTTTGCCGTCGCCGACCGCTTTACTGCACATGCAGCAGAACGAGGCGTGAAGCCCTCAACGCTTGCGGTAGCTGGGCGATGTCCAATCCTATGATCACGGCGCCAATTATTGGCGCAAGAAACCTCGCGCAGCTGGAAGACTCACTGGACGCTGTCGATGTAGAGATGACTCCAGAGTGGCGCGATGAGATTTCCAGACTTTCGGTGACTCCCGCGCCTGCTACAGACCGGGGTGAGACGCTGCTGCCGAATTGGGCCTAGTCATTCATGACCTGGTCATATTTTTCCTTCAATCGCTTGATGTCCGCTCTCGGAGGAGCACCGAACGTGCGGGAGTATTCACGGCTGAATTGGGAAGAGCTCTCGTAACCAACCCTGAAAGCGACGTCTGCGGCGTCCGCCGATTCAGCCAATAAGATGCGGCGAGCTTCCTGAAGTCTCAGCTGTTTTTGGAACTGAATTGGGCTCATGGCGGTTACCTCTTTAAAATGCCGATGGAACGAAGAAACACTCATGCTGGCGGTGTCTGCAAGATCTTCGATCCGAAAAGACTGGTCCCAATTTCGGACAATATGGTCGATAGCTTCCCGGATCCGATAGGTGCTGCTTCCTTCGACTGCAATCTGAGCCAATTCGACTCCATAGGGCCCCTGCAGCAGCCTGTACAGAATCTCCCTCGTGTAAAGCGGGGCGAGAAATGGGATTTCTCCCGGGGTGTCCAGCAGACGGGCAAGCCTGAGCACGGCGTCCTGAATGGACGATTCCATCCGGCCGACGAACAGGGCACGCTTGGCATTATCTTTTGACGTGACCTTAATATCACAATCGTTCAGCACTTCAAGGATCTGGTTCTGTGTAAATTCGAGCTTGAGACTCAGGTAAGGAGAGTCAGCAGACGCTTTTATAATTTGACCGATCACAGGCAGATTCATGGAAGCGATCAGATAATTGGACGGTCCATATTCAAATCTCTCCTGTGCCAGCAAAATTTCTTTCAGACCTTGAACGACAACACAAAAAGAAGGCTTGTAAACCCGATACGCGGGCTCAGTTATGCTGGAATGCTGATAGAAAAATAGGGAAGGGATCGCCGTTTCCTTGGTGCTATTCTGAAGCGAGTGACGCTCGATTAATCCGGTAAGCTCCTGTTGCTGTTGAATAAGGTTCTCGGACATTCAAATCCTCCTTGCAGGTTTGTCTGGTCCCATTATAAGACTTATCCGCCTGTAGCAACAGTAGCCGTAATAGGATTGGGCAATCATTTAAGACGAATGAGATATCGCTTCGCTTTTTCTGTTCGGCATAATAAGACTAAGCTCACAGAATCAAGCAAGGGGGAGAACAATATAACAGCTGAAGCGGATGGAGTGACAGAAGCCTCTAAACTACCGTAAGCATAACGACATTATCAAAGAACAAGTTTAAAAAAGGGAGGAGATGAATTATTTGAATCGTTGGTTTAGGAACTTATTGGTTCAAAGGCTTATCACATTAATAGAGTTTGAAGAACATGAATTTTTCAAAAAATTATATAATAGTTCTCTTGATAGGATAGTAAGCCAATTAACTAATGGAAAATAATAACATTTATAATGACCAACTCTCTAACTAAATAAAAATAGAATCATATTAAGAAAGGAAGATGTATGATGGAAAAGCGTAAATTGGGAAATAGCGGTCTGGAAGTTTCCGCAATCGGACTTGGATGCATGGGAATGAGTTACGGTTATGGACCGGCTTCGGACCAAAAGGAAATGATCTCGGTCATTCGGAAAGCGGTCGAGCGTGGCGTGACTTTCTTTGATACTGCCGAAGTATACGGACCCTACACGAATGAAGAACTCTTGGGCGAAGCTCTTCTTCCTGTTCGAGATCAAGTCGTGATTGCCACGAAGTTCGGCTTCAATATCCAGGATGGCAAGCAGTACGGGATGAACAGTCGCCCTGAGCATATCAAGAAAGTTGCCGAAGAATCGCTTAGACGGCTCAAGATTGAAGCCATCGACCTGTACTATCAGCACCGGGTCGATCCAGATGTGCCGATCGAAGAGGTAGCGGGAGCCGTGCAAGATCTGATCCGGGAAGGAAAGGTGAAGCACTGGGGATTGTCTGAAGCAGGAGTGAAGACCATTCGTCGTGCACACGCGGTTCAGCCACTCACTGCAATTCAGAGTGAATATTCCCTGTGGTGGAGACGCCCCGAAGAGGAACTCCTCCCTGCCCTAGAGGAGCTCGGTATTGGCTTCGTTCCGTTCAGTCCTTTGGGCAAGGGGTACCTGACGGGGAGTTTTAATGCAAATACGACATTCAATCATGGCGACTTGCGTAGCGTTCTTCCACGTTTTACTCCAGAAGCCCTGGAGGCCAATCAGGTGCTGGTCGACCTGCTTAAAGAGATGGCTGAGCAGTTAAAAGCAACGCCAGCCCAAATCGCACTCTCCTGGCTGCTAGCCCAGAAGCCGTGGATCGTTCCAATCCCGGGCACACGGAAATTAAGCCGTCTGGAAGAAAATCTAGGCGCAGTGGACATTGAACTCACATCCGAAGATGTGCGCAATATTAACAGCGCAGCCTCGCAGATCACTTTGATGGGCGCCAGATATACGGAGGAACTGGAGAGAAGAACGGGTCTTTGATCTAATTCTTCAAGTCATATCCCGGTCTTGAGAAAGTCTCTTTTGTTAACGTAAATAATTGAGATGAGAAATCGTATTTCTCCGCGATATTAAAATCCTGTCCTGCCTTATGAGGCGGAGTGAGTAAAGTCCGATGTTCATTAACTTGCTGCCTGTAAACCAGGCAGTTTCATTTTTTTCAAAGGGACTTAGCAGACGGTAAAAAGTAGTAAGATTTCGATGCTGACGCGACGTAGACCTTCGGCAAGGGAATTTTGCATCGATTCTACGTGCTGAGTACGAATCTTACCGCCCATATGGAAACTGTTGAATGCCTGTAAATAACATTAAAATCATCCCTAAAATCGAAATAGCGGCAGTCATGGACGAGGAAATAAAGTCCTAGAACTGCCGCTATTTTATTGAACTTTCGTACCCGTTAGCGCAATAGTTAATAAACATTTATTTGTTCGCGGCACCGACTGCTGGGACTGGGATATTCCGTTCAATCTGCTGGCAAGCAGGAATTGCGAGACAATGTCCTTTCAGTAGAGAAATGAGCTTATTCATCTTTGAAGCACGCTTTTTGGGATTGACAGAGGTATGGCTGCATGAGAAAATGTACGCGCGTACATAAAATGATTTGGAGGTGGGTAATATCGTTTCGCGCAAGGAAGTAGCAGAACTTTCCGGCGTGTCTGAAGCGACGGTATCCCGGGTCTTAAATGCAGTAGGTCCTATCAAAGAGGATACGCGGAGAAGGGTTCTGGACGCAGCTAATCAGCTTGGATATGTTCCCAGTGCGCTGGCCCGTAACTTTGCCCGAAGCAAGAGTGGCCATCTTGGTGTAGTTATGCCTTATGTCCCGAAGGCGCACCTGTTCTCAGCCTATTTTTTCTCTGAGATGCTGAGTGGTATCGGAAGCAAGGCCAGAGACAGCGGGCTCGATCTGCTTCTATTGTTCCGGAAGCCGGGGGAACGGATTGATTACAGTAGTCTTTTCCGCCAGCAAAGGATCGATACCTGTATCATCCTTGGAGCCAGGGATGACCACGATGAGGTGGAAGCTCTAAAGAGACTTCAGGAAGAAGGGCGTCCGTTCTGCGTCATGAATCACCATTTTGAAGGGCAATCGTTCTGTGAAGTGGATGCAGACCATGTGGAAGGCAGCCGGGCGGCTGTAAGTCACCTCATCGAGCAGGGATACAAGCGGATTGCCTTTCTCAACGGCCCGGATATCTATTCCAATAGTACTGAGCGAATGAAGGGTTACCGTACCGCGCTTCAGGAGGCTGGTATTGAATATGACCACGATCTGCTTCTGGAAGGTAACTACAGCCGTCGAAGCGGGCTCGAAGCCTCAGCTACAATAGCAGACAAATTGAATGATATTGATGCCGTATTTGCGGCGAACGACCGGATGGCCCTCGGGGTAATGCAGGGTCTCCGTGAGCGCGGACTGCCAGTTGACCGGTTCCCAGCGTTTGTAGGCTATGACGATTCGGATGCGGCTGAGATGGCTGTTCCGCCGCTTAGCAGTGTCCGCGTTCCTTTTTATGAGATGGGAGAGCTTGCAGCCACGAAGCTTATACCCGATTCTCTGGACCTTATTCCAGCCCTGGAACTGATCGGATCCGACTCGATAAGAGAACTCCTGTCCACAGAGCTGATTATCAGGGCGTCATCCATTCGTCCATAACACCAATCGTCAAAAACTCGTTGAAACTCAGACCCATAAGGAGGATCACGACATGTCTAATCGTCTTCGTATCGGAATGGTTGGTTACAAATTTATGGGCAAGGCTCACAGCAACGCTTACCGTAGTCTACCCATGTTCTTCCCAGATGCCCCGCTGCAGCCAGAGATGTCCGTTATCTGTGGACGCAACGCGCAGGGGGTTCAGGCGGCTGCCCGCCAGTTCGGCTGGACCGAAAGTGTTACGGATTGGCGTGATCTAGTGAAACGTAACGATATTGATCTCATTGATATTAACGCCCCGAGTAATGCCCATAAGGAAATTGTCGTTGAGGCTGCCCTCCATGGCAAGCATCTGTTCTGTGAGAAGCCGCTTGCACTCTCGCTGGCGGATTCCCGTGACATGCTGCAGGTAGCAGAGGAAGCAGGGGTCAGACATATGGTAGGCTTCAACTACCGCTTTTCTCCGGCTGTTCAGCTGGCAAAGCAGCTAGTCGAGAGTGGTCGCCTAGGCAAAATTTATCATTTCCGTGCTTTCTTCCTTCAAGACTGGATCATGGACCCGTCCTTCCCGCTGGTATGGCGGCTGCAAAAAGAAGTGGCCGGTTCTGGCTCTCATGGTGATCTTGGCGCCCATCTGATTGATCTCGCTCGCTTCTTGGTCGGCGAGTTCCATGAAGTGATCGGCATGAGCGAGACATTCATCAAACGGCGCCCGTTGGCTTTGGAGATGAGCGGGTTGAGCTCCAAAAGGAGTGCTGAAGCAAATGCTCCGATGGGAGAAGTGACAGTCGATGATGCCACGCTGTTCCTGGCACGCTTCACCGGAGGTGCGCTGGGCAGCTTCGAGGCCACACGTTTTGCTGCCGGACATCGGAGCACAAATTCATTCGAGATCAACGGTAGCCTAGGCAGCGTGCGGTTTGACTTTGAACGAATGAACGAACTGGAAGTGTATTTCACACAGGATGAGGAGGACGTTCAGGGCTTTCGCCGCGTACTCGCCACCGATCCGGCACATAAGTACTCTGAAGCCTGGTGGCCTGCAGGACATACAATTGGATTCGAGCATACCTTCACCCACGAGATGCTTGAGATGTTGAGTGCCATCTCCGAAGGACGACAACCTTCGCCGAACTTCCACGACGGTGTCGCTTGTCAGGCTGTGCTTGAAGCGGTAGAACGATCCATAGAGGAACGCCGCTGGGTATCCATTGAAGAAATGTAGTATAACAATACATTCCGAAAGGTGAGTGGATTAAAGATGCGCAAGGCACTGATTGTATGGGGTGGATGGAACGGACATGAGCCGGAGCAGGTGGCGGCCATTTTTGAACGCATTTTGAAGGAAGAGCAGTTCGAGGTGGAGGTGTCTAATACCCTTGAAGCCTACCAGGATGCAGAGAAACTGCTTGACCTGGACTTGATCGTTCCAATGTGGACCATGGGACAGATTGAGCAGGAACTAGTCAATAATGTCTCAGCAGCCGTTCAAAGCGGTGTAGGTCTCACAGGCTGCCATGGCGGCATGTGTGATGCCTTCCGGAACAACGTGGACTGGCAGTTCATGACAGGCGGGCAATGGGTTGCGCATCCCGGCAATGACGGGGTGGAGTACATGGTGAGCATGAAGCGCGGCTCCAGCCCACTTCTAGAGCACATTAAGGATTTTCAGGTCAAAAGCGAGCAGTATTACCTCCACGTAGACCCGGCAGTTGAAGTGCTGGCAACCACACGCTTCCCGGTCGTAACAGGTCCCCATTCAGCCAATGGGCCAGTGGATATGCCTGTTGTATGGACGAAGCGCTGGGGGAACGGACGCGTCTTCTACAATTCGTTGGGCCATCACGCAGATATCATAGATATGCCTCAAGTGACCGAGATGATGCGCAGCGGGTTTCTGTGGGCAGCAGCAGGCAAACAGGCGGTGGCCACCCAGGGCAGCTCTCTGGCAGAGGCTTATACAGGCATGACAGACAACCAGCAGCGGTAACGTGGATCGGATGAATTGGTAGTACCTCTGGCAAAGAGTTTGACCACCTGAACTCACCATGGTCAGAAAGGGACAGAGCACAGAAGGAGAACAGACAACACGGACGGTAATACCGTTAGGCATGTGCCCTTATGCAATGATGTCCTGATTGAATTCGTATTGCCAGTCTCTAATAGTATCCGATGAAATAAAAGAATGCCATTATCCATTTTTTCTGAAGAAGAAGGGAGCCCAGGCATGAACAAAATGAAAGTAGGCATTATCGGGTGTGGTAAAATTAGCGGAATTTACATGGAAAATTGCCATCGTTTCGACATTCTAGAGCTGTACGCAGTAGCGGATCTGGACCAAGGTCGGGCAGAGGAGCAGGCGGTAGCGTTTAATGTTCCGAATGTATATTCGGTAGATGAGATTTTGGCTGATCCGGAGATCGAACTCATTATTAATTTGACCATTCCGGGCGTTCACGCCGACGTTTGTCTCAGAGCTCTTGAGGCAGGCAAGCATGTTTATGTGGAGAAGCCACTTGCCGTCACCCGTGAGCAGGGGCAGGCTGTCTTGGATCTTGCTCATCAAAAGGGACTGCTTGTCGGCTGCGCACCGGAGACCTTCTTCGGTTCCGGTATACAGACATCATTGAAGCTGATTGAAGACGGAGTCATTGGGAGTCCGGTAGCCGCTACGGCTTTCATGATGAGCCGTGGACATGAACATTGGCATCCTGATCCTGAATTTTATTATGCAGTCGGCGGCGGTCCAATGTTTGATATGGGCCCCTATTATTTGACGGCTCTGGTGCAATTGCTGGGTCCGATTGCTACCATTTCGGGCATGACAAGCAAGGCGATGGATCAACGAATGATTACGAGCGAGAAAAAGAGAGGCCAGACCATCCCGGTCGATATACCGACCCATGTGGCCGGATTGCTGCGCTTCAAGCAGGGGGCTGTCGGCACGCTGATTACCAGCTTTGACATCTTTGGTGGAAGCACTCTGCCACCGATCGAGGTATACGGCACTCATGGCACGCTACAGGTGCCTGACCCGAACACGTTCGGAGGGCCAGTTCGCTATAGGCTGCTAGGCGAGCAAGAATGGACAGAGGTACCGCTGCTGCCGGGCTACCAGGAGAACACAAGGGGCATCGGTGTTGCCGATATGGCCTACGCTATCCGCAGCGGACGTCCTCACCGCGCCAGTGGTGAATTGGCCTATCATGTGCTGGAGGCGATGTGGGCGTTCCACGATTCCTCCGATCAGCAGACCTTCTATCCAATGCAAAGCACATGTCTGCGTCCGGCGGCTTTACCGGAAAACCTGCCTTTGCATACGTTAGATACGTAAACTAATGTAATTTTTACATCCCGCTTGGAATGTTCATTTCTATTGAAAAGAAGACTTCAGCTCTGTTTTGACCGCGGCTTTGGAGTCTTCTTAGTTCATTTTCGGGAAATTCGACAGATCGAGAAGTTGTGGAAGTCCTTTTTAATAAATAGGATAGGGGTTGGAGGCGTCAGGCGTAGTGAATTCTTCCGCTTAGTTAAACAGATCTTTTAAAATTGATAGAATTATAGAGAAATACTAAAAGAGAAATGACAAAGCAAAATAACCGTCATAAGTACGTCAGATAAGAAAAGCTCACGTGTGCATTCAACCGGTAATGAGAGGGTTCACTTGGTAACCTAACTTTAAACTGACGAGGAGTCAATAATCGAAAATATGATGAACTGAAACGGATTTTTCTCCGCTACATTTTCCGGATCCCCGTCATACAGACAGCCATTCAATTTGCATTCTTCATCGAACATCTTTGGCGTGGTCGGATTATACTCCTAAAAGACCTGATCTTAATTTCGGTCATAAAATCATTCTTTACCGATCATTCTAAATATGTTATATTGTTGGCGTGGGAGGAATACACGGATAAGAAGCCAAGAGTTATGAGGAGTGGTGTGAGATCTTGCCGTGGAGCTCTTCTACGCATATTAGAATGATCATTCTCGTTATAACAGATGGAGAAGGGATGGATTGAACATGGAATATCGTGTATTAGGAAATACAGGCCTTAAAGTAAGCAGTTTTGTATTAGGTACAGGTACTTTTGGTTTTTGGGGGAATAATACGGAGAAAGAAGCTGCAATCATTCTGGATGAAGCTTTGGCAGGAGGCATTAACCTAATCGATACAGCGGATGTCTATTCAAGTGGTCAATCCGAAGAAATTCTGGGTCACATCCTAAAAGGACGCAGACAGGATGTTATTCTGGCCACGAAAGGCGGAATGCCCATGGGCAGTGGGATCAATCAATCCGGTAACTCGAAAAGTTGGATTAAGCGTGCAGTAGAGGATAGTTTGAGAAGGTTGCAAACGGATTATATCGATTTATATCAACTACATCAGCCGGATCTCCATACCGATATTGAAGAGAGTCTTGACGCACTTACGGACTTGGTTCGTGAAGGGAAGATTCGCTACATTGGTACATCCAATTTCCAGGCATGGCAAGTGACCGAAGCACAATGGACTAGTGAACGCAAAAATACCGCACGCTTTATATCCGAGCAAGCCCCGTATTCCATTTTGAATCGAAGCATCGAATTCGATCTGCTTGCTGCAACAGCAAAATACGGAATGGGCGTACTTGTTTGGAGCCCACTTTCGGGTGGCTTACTAACGGGGAAATATCGTTTAGGAGCAGCCGTTGCCCCGGATTCAAGAGCAGCCACCTTCGCTGGACGCTTAAAATCTGTTGTTGACCCTAATCGAGAAGAAAATCGCACCAAATTTGAAGCCATCGCCAAGCTCCAAACTCTTGCAGATGAAGCAGGATTAAGTTTGCCTCATCTCGCCATGGCATTTACACAAGCTCATTCGTCGATTACTTCCGCCATTGTGGGGGCAAGAGCAATTGAGCAACTACGTGAAACGCTAAAGGGTAGTGACATCCGATTGAGCACTGATATCCTGGATGCGATAGATGCCATCGTTCCGCCGGGAGTAACCCTGGATGCGCTGGAAAAAGGCTGGACGCCTGATTGGTTACAAGCAGACAAACGGAGATTCCTACGTTAAATATATAAGATAAGCCTCATAGCTGTAATGTATTCACTTTTTTATTTCCAGTTTGCCGATCGTTCACTAAATTGTATAATGATTATTCGAGGTGATGACGATGGCAAGATCAAAAGAATTTGAAGTTAATGAAGTATTAGATAAAGCAATACAACTATTCTGGGCACAAGGATATGAGAAAACTTCAATGCAAGATTTGGTTGAGTTTATGGGTATTCACCGAAGAAGTATTTATGATACCTTTGGGGATAAGCATGCCTTATTTATGAAAGCTCTCGAACGATATGAAACGAAGCAGACCAACAAAATGAGGTTTCTGATTGAAAAACAAAAACCGATCAAAGAATTAATTCGGGAGTTGTTTGAGTCGACAGTAAGAAATGAAGGAGAACCTCTAGGGTGTTTTCTCGTGAATTCAGGCGTGGAACTCGGCGTGTTGGATCCTGAAGTTGCATCCTTAGTTGATGAGAGTTATTCGCGAACTGAGGAATTCTTGACTAACCTTGTTCTGGAGGGTCAACAATCGGGTGAGTTCAAGGCTGTCCTTGATCCTGTAGTTATTTCTCATTATTTAATGAATGCGTGGTTGGGGCTACGTACGTTGGTAAAGACAACAACGGATCAGCAAAAATTAAAGAATATTATTGATATGACACTGTCCGCTTTAGATTAAAAGTGGAATTACAGCATGGCAGGCAAAAGGAGTCACCCAAATGGAAGTTTGTTTCCGTGATACAAGTTCTTGTCCCTCTAGCGGAAGAAAGAACTTGTATCTTATGCCTCAAACAAGTCAAGGAATACCGCTCCAAAATTAAAATTCTTAGCCATAAAAAAATTCTTTACTGTTCGTTCTAAAATTGATATGCTAATAGCAAGTTAGATCTAACTGTTTTTTTACCCTAATAAGAATGATCATTCTAAAATCGTCTTTAAAACTCATTTATACTAATCTGCATGTTATGAAGGAGAGAATATTATGAAGTATACAGTTATCACAGGAGCAAGTTCAGGGATTGGATATGAGACGGCATTGGCGTTTGCTGCACGCGGCAAAAACTTAATTTTGGTAGCTAGAAGATTGGATAAATTAGAAGAACTTAAATCAGCAATTCAGGATATTGATCCTACTGTAAATGTTATTGTTCGTACAAGTGACCTGTCTGTTACAGATCAGGCTTACACACTATATAACAATTTAAAGGAATACCAAATTGAGACATGGATTAACAATGCGGGGCTCGGTGAAGCTTCTTTTGTAGCAGAACAGAATTTAGATAAAGTTGAAACTATGTTACGTGTTAACATCGAATCCTTGACGATCCTTTCTACACTATATGTGCGAGATTATGCTGATGTAGAAGGAACTCAGTTAATTAACGTCTCATCCGCACTCGGATATGCCATTGCTGTTGGGAGTGTTGCTTATTCTGCATCAAAATATTACGTTAGTGCCTTCACAGAAGGACTTGCAAAAGAACTAGAACTAAAAGGGGCAAAACTAAAGGCAAAAGTTTTAGCACCAGCTATAACGGAAACGGAATTCGTGAAGAAATCAATAGATGCTGAAGAATTTGATTACAAAGCAAACATGCCTAAGTACCACACTGCCAAACAAATGGCGGGCTTCATGGTAGATCTTTATGATAGCAACGAGGTGGTAGGGATTGTAGACCAGAACTATGATTTCAATCTGAGAGGCGAAATCTATCCAATAATTTCAGAATTTTAAATCGAATTAATATATCCATATAATTTCATTTGAAGAGGAGAGTATCAGAATGGAGAAGTTGTGGAGTAAAACGAAAATTGGAGAAATGGAGTTACCACATCGTTTAGCAATGGCACCAATGACACGTAGTAGATCGCAAGAAGATGGTGTACCGGAAGAGCTAACATCTCTTTATTATGCTCAACGAGCGTCAATGGGACTCATTATTACTGAGGGTGTACAGCCTTCTGATGATGGACAAGGTTACTTATGGACACCTGGGATCTATACGGATAAACATATTGAAGGATGGAAAAAGGTTACAGATGCAGTGCATAAAGCAGGTGGATATATGTATATCCAATTAATGCATGCTGGTCGCATGTCGCACCCTGATAATACACCACATCATCGCCAACCTGTTGCGCCATCTGCAATCGCGCCCGGTGTAGAAATGTTTACTGCTAAAGGTATGCAGGACATTCCCGTTCCTCGTGAGTTAAGTGAAGAGGACATTCAAACGACCATTGCTGATTTCCGGAAAGCAGCAGCAGCGGCTATTAAAGCAGGTGCGGATGGCGTTGAAATTCATGGAGCCAATGGTTATCTGATTAATCAATTTATCGGAGAAAACTCGAATACACGGACAGATGGATACGGGGGATCTATAGAAAATCGTGCTCGCTTTGCGATCGAAGTAACGAAAGCCATCATCGAAGAAATTGGAGCAGAAAGAACAGGCTTCCGTATTTCGCCAGGGACACCTCTTGGTGGGATCCAAGATGGTGAACAAGGTCCTGAACTTTATCGCTACCTTGTAAAGGAATTAGCTCAATTGGATTTAGCTTACCTTCATGTCATGCATCTTGGAAATGAAAAGCTGCTCCAAGACATTCGCTCAATCTGGACGAATCCATTGTTAGTCAATCGTGCTGGACGAGCTCAGGAAGATCTTAGCGTGGATATAGATAGTGGCCTTGCTGATCTGGTGCCCGTTGGTGTGTGGTCATTAGCCAATCCAGATTTAGTGGAACGACTTCAAAAAGGTGCTCCATTGAACGAAGCAGATCCGACAACATTCTTTGGTCTGGGAAGCAAAGGTTACACGGATTATCCTACGATGGAAGAATTAGAATCCCAAGAGGGGTAACAATAGTGAATATGGTATATCATGGCGTACGACTGAAAGTTGTACGCCATGATTTATCTACTCTACCTTGATTTTATTAGCCAAGCACTGAATATTTATTTTGATCCACCTACACTCTTAACTAGTGATTGCATTCATGGTGTGCTACCCCAAAATTAGCAAAGGAAGAGGATGAATCATGAGAGCAGCACAAATACAGAAATATTCAAAAAAAATCCAAGTGGAATTAAATGATATTAACATACCACATATCAATAGCCATGAGGTTCTTGTCAAAGTAAAAGCTGCAGGTGTAAATCCACTGGACATTCTTAATCTGAATGGCAGTGTTCGGATGATTGCTGACTATAAGTTGCCATTAACTTTAGGGAATGAACTATCTGGCGTTATTGAAGCCGTTGGTGATGATGTTTTGAATTTTAAGGTTGGTGACCCTGTTTATACGAGGTTGCCGCTTAATAAAATCGGTGCTTTTGCTGAATATGCGGCCGTGGATGAAGATGCTTTATCCATCATGCCTGAAAATCTATCTTTTATTGAAGCTGCTGCGGTACCCCTTACTGCCTTGACTGCTTATCAAGCATTGCACGATGTACTCCATGCCCAGCCGAATAAAAAGCTATTCATTCCTGGAGGAACCGGAGGATTTGGCGCTATGGCAATCCCCATTGCCAAATCAATGGGATTATATGTTATTACAAGTGGCAGTGAAAGAGGCAGATCACGTACACTGTCGATCGGGGCTGATCAATTCATAAATTATAAGGCAGAGAATTATGCTAACATACTGTCCGATATCGATTATGTGATCGACACCTTGGGTACCAAAGAGATCAAAGCTGAACTGGGCATTTTAAAACGACAAGGGAAATTGGTATCATTGAAAGCCGGACCTAATTATCGCTTTGCGGTTGATAATCATTTTCCAATGTGGAAAAAAGCATTGTTTGGTCTAGTGGGTGCTCGCTTAGATTCTTTAGCGCGTAAGAATCAAAATGAATATCGTTTTTTATTTGTGCAAGCCAATGGAAGTCAATTACAAGAAATCACTAAACTTGTTGAAAAAGAAAATATCAAGCCCTCTATAGATTCAACTTATACGTTTGGTGACATTAACAAGGCGCTGATTAAAGTGTCGACGGGCCACTCCCAGGGCAAAGTGATTGTGACCTTCTAAATAATAAGCAACTTAAGTGATGTTGCTCACGTGTTCTGAGAATAAACAAATTATACTGTAGGCCGAAGTAAGCACATCTGAGTATGACACTGGGGATTTGACGGAGTTATTTGACGGAGTATCTGCATAAAGTAGGGGGTGGCATAAGGGTGATTCACAAAACTTCAATTACAAAAGAAAAAACTTCTCCATATAGCTAATCTATCCATACAACTTATATTAAAATTACATTTTTTTCATGATACTAGAATGTTAATTCTACTATTTGTTTCTAAAACGTGCATTCTAGCGAGCTAAATAACGGAATTCGCGGACCTTTATGAGCGCTAGTACACGCCGGTGTAGAATTACTCTCGAATGACTCGGCACATGAACATAGTAAAAATATTATAGACGCCGTTCCGAGATTTGATATTACTTTGTGAATCCAAAAAAAGGGGAGAAGAACAGATACTTAGTCATGTGGATGTTGATTATTTAAAGAATTGGTTCTCATTAATGCAATCCCCCTGACCAATGTTTCTGGCAGGGGGATTGCATTAATATAAGTTCTAGTTTACATACTTCTCTATCGTGCTTCGGACTGCACCAGGACCTGCCAGCATCTCATGAAACATGGCTTCAATCTTGTCGCCCAGACCAATCTCATATAATCGGACACCGAACAGTTTGTCATCCTTGAGGAGGCAGCGGACCTCGGAGGTCTGATCGCCCAGCTTCGTATTCTGCAAATATCCCTGTAATGTATCCAGTAACGGGTCCGGACTGAGTGTGAAGGGTGCTCCTTGATCATCCACTCCCAGCAAATAGCGACACCAGATCGCAATGGTCAAGGGAATAGCAGTCAAGTTCGCAGGGTCAAGTCCTGCTGTGCTAGCATAAGACTTTATGGTTTCACCAAAACGGATGCTCATCTTTTGAGAGGTATCTGTCGCAATCCGCTGAGGCGTATCCGGAATATAGGGATTGGCGAAGCGTTCCTGCAATACCTCGTCAATAAATGGTTTCGGTTGGATAATACCGGGATCAACTACAACAGGCAAACCTTCCTTGTAGCCAATGGTTTCCACCAGACGACGCAATGTGTGATCCCTCATTTCATCTGCAATAAGCTCATACCCAAGCAGACACCCAGCTAGGGCCAGCGCTGTATGCAGCGGATTGAGACAGGTAGTGACTTTCATCTTCTCCACTTTGTCCACCGTATCCCGATTCGTGAAGATGATGCCAGCGTCCTCCAGTGCAGGTCTCCCGTTCGTAAACTTGTCTTCAATGACCAAATACTCGCTAACCTCAGCATTGACAAAGGGAGCCGTATACGTATGCCTGGAGGTAACGATCATCTCCATGTCGGCTAACCCCAGCCCCCGAAGAGCAGACTGTACTTGCAAGGAAGGGCGGGGGGTGATTTTGTCAATCATGGTCAGGGGGAAGGTTATTTTCTCCTCATTCTGCAGATAGTCTGCAAATCCTTCCTCTACCAGGCCTCTGCGAGTCCACTCCTTGGCGATAGCAATCATACTATCCTTTAACAGATCGCCGTTATGGGAGCAATTATCCATGCTCACAAAGGTCATTGGATGCCGCCCCTTCAGATAACGCCGATAGGCAAGCGAAGTAGCTATGCTCATCACATGCATCGGCTGTTCAGGACCATTCGTCAAATCCCTCTCCACAACAGCCAGATACTTGCTGTCGGGCCCAGTCAGGGCGTATCCTTTTTCCGTGACAGTAAAGCTGGCCATCTGCAGGGACGGATTTTCAAATATTTCAATCAGACGGAGGTAGTCGTCTGGACGATTTTGCTCTGCTGCGAGTCCCTCAACGATGCTTGCGACCACGCTCTTGTGAAATCTTCCGTCTGCACTCATCAACACCAGTAAGGTTAAATTGTCGTAAGGCTTATAGACTTTGTCGATCATTTCAAAATCAAAGGCTTCGGCTGCAATAATACCTGTATCCGCTTTCAATCTATTCAGCAGTTGTTGCTGCGCGTTGGCTATCAACCCTCGAAAAATATTGCCTGCGCCGAAATGCACCCATTGCGGTCTAACTCGGGTGTTATTGGCTACAAGCTCCAGATCATATTTTGGCAGTTCGATGTCTGCTGCTTTCCAGGTCGCCTTGTCTGAAAGGCCTTTCCGGTCAAGTTGGAGCATTTATTTCACTCCTTTGCCTTGAGCGAGACTATCCCAGACACCAAGCAAGTACATAACTCCCAGTGCACGGTCATACAAACCGTAGCCTGGCCGACAATTCTTTTCTTCCCCCCATAGATGTCTGCCGTGATCTGGGCGTACATATCCCTGATAGCCGTTCTCGTGATAAGCTCTAACTACTTCCGGAACATCGACGCTTCCGTCCTTCCCGCGGTGTGACACTTCAATAAAGTCACCATTCTCAAACACCTTGACATTACGAATATGCGCAAAATGAATACGATCATGAAACTCCCGAATCATGGCAGGCAAATCATTCTCAGGATTGCTCCCCAGTGAGCCTGTGCAGAAGGTTAGACCATTATATGGGCTGTTCACTGCATCTAGGATGTGCTGGATGGTCTCACGACTACGGACAATTCTCGGCAATCCGAAGATGGGCCATGCCGGATCATCAGGATGAATGGCCATCTTGATGTCAACCTCCTCGCAGACCGGGATGATGCGCTCAAGAAAATACTTCAGGTTGTCAAACAACTTGTCTTCTGTGACATCCGCGTAAGCAGCAAAAAGTTCATCCAGTCTCGCCAACCGCTCCGGTTCCCAGCCAGGCATGGTGAACTTTCCGGCTCCCTCAAGAATCCGATCCACCATTTGGCGAGGATCATCGGTAATGGCAGCCTTTTCATAAAAGAGGGCGTTGGACCCGTCAGGCAGTTCCTTATACAGCTCTGTTCTTGTCCAGTCAAAGACAGGCATAAAGTTATAGCAAATCACCTTAACTCCCACTTTGGCTAATTTTCGAATAGTGTCGATATAAATGTCAATATATTGATCGCGGGATGGCAGGCCGATTTTGATATCATCGTGGACATTTACACTTTCTACGACCGCCGTACTAAAGCCCTTGCTCGTAATCTGATCAGCTACCTCCTGAATTCGCTCCATTTCCCATACTTCACCGGCTACCTTATCATGTAAAGACCAGACAATGCCCATAACTCCCGGAATTTGCCGGATATGATCCAGTGTAATATTGTCGTTGCCTTCCCCATACCATCTCCAGGTCATATTCATAACGATACCCTCCCTGATTGTATTTCGTTTGTCTTGTATACAAGTTTGAGTTGATCATAAATTATAGGATTTGTTCTTGTCAATGATAATTTCAGAGGAGTTCGTCACCTCAAAATGCTTTATAATAAAACTAGATATATAAAGTGAAGGTAGGAATGATATGTTTACAAAAGAAGAAATCATGCAACTGTTGAAAAAAGATATTTTGTCACTGACCTTAAAGCCGGGTACTCTTCTCAGCGAGACGACCTTGTCAGAACGCTTCCAGCTGTCCAGAACTCCGCTACGCGATGTATTGAAGTGGCTTGCGCTTGAGTCCTACATTGATATTTATCCCAAGAAGGGGAACATTGTGTCCTATATTGATCTGGAGTCCGTTGAACAAATTATTTACTTAAGAAGCGCATTGGAAAAGGAGATTATGAAGGAGCTTTCTTCGCAAATTGCATTAAGCGATGTACAGAAGCTGAGCGATATTCTGGACAGACAGAGAGCTGTGATTGAAGAAGATCATGCTACGGATCAATTTCTCAGTCTGGATGATCAGTTTCACCAAACCATGTTCCAATTGGTGGGGCGGGGGTTTCTTTGGCAGCTCATTCAGCAGTCGAATGTTCACTACATCAGATATCGCAAGCTGCATATGCTGGAAACAGGGAAGCTGATGGGCATCTGGCATGAGCACCAGGCTATGCTTGAATACATACTGAATAAGGAAACAACCAAAATGGATGATCTGGTTCATCATCATCTCAGAGAGGATATCCATTCGCTCGATTTTCTCCGGAAGTTCGCTGATTATATCAAGAAATAAGGGGCTAGCTCAAATTAACATGTATGAATATTGAAGAAGTGAGTAAATCATGGGGACTGTTCTACGAGTTGGATATGTCGGTGATAGAGCGAGTAAGAAATGCGAGACTGCAGCAAAATTTAAGGCCGGCAACGTGCTGGCCTGTGTCATTCCATTTTTGCTGGTGAGTATTGTTATTTATCGTCAGGCGGTGTTCAAACTGGAGGAATCCTCACAGGAGTTTGCGGCCTTGTATACATGGCAGATGGAATCCTTCTTGAAGCGACGGGAAAAGGGCTGAAATTTTTTAAAAAATAGCAGAACGCATCAAGTTGTATTATGGAGAACACTATGATTGACTGTACTCTTCGAAGAAGGTCATGGGGCAACCGTAAGGTTCAGTATCCTGTAGTCCCTCGTACAGTTATTCATTGTACGAGCATATGTCTGGTCAAGTTCTTGTCTGGCTTGGGACAGCTTAATACCTTAAATTAAATCAAGCCTAAATTGGTGACCGTTATTAAACCTTGATGTTTGCCTTTCTTATTAACTTCAGCAATACCCTCAGCTTGTGACTGTTTGATTCCCAACCCTAACTTGTATTTCCGTTAAATACTCTTCCTCAAGTATAGTATCTCGATTATCAACCTCGTAAATTTCAAAAGGACTGCCCAATATTTTCAAGTTATTTTCTTTTGCATACGTAATTACTTCTATTATTCTGTCTGTGCTTTGATGATAACTTCCACGATAATAAAGTGAAAGATATTCTCCTGCGGGAAGAGTAAAGTCATATTCATTTTCATCTTGATCCAGAATAAAAAAAACAGAGTTAAACACAACCGGTGCGCCATCTTTTAGCTCATCAACCGATACAGAAGCTGCATAAAGTTGATTTCCGAAGTCATGAATCTTTTTTTCATGTACTATCTTTGTTCCTTCGTTTGGAGCTCCTTTAACTGCTTTTGAATGAGCACCTGTTCTTCATGCAGTAGTTCCAAAGTATTGTCAATACTCTGATAATCCAAGTACTCTTTGATTTGTTGCATGGAGAAATCTAATAGACGAAGATCGCGAATGATATTTAACTTGTACATATCGTTAAGACCGTAAATGCGGTAACTATTCACATCACGTTGAGGTTTCAATACGCCTAACTTCTCATAATACCGCAATGAATCAATACCAATTCCATAAAGTTTCAATATTTCACTTATTTTATAATAGTCTTTCATTACACTCACACCTTTACATTTCTAAATGTAATTAAAATTCTTGACTCTAGTATAATACCAGGGTTTAGTGTGGTTCATACAGGATAGAAATTAATTATAGCTAGGAAGTGAGCAATTTGATTCAACGTGAGATATTTGATCAAATATTCATTATTATGAAAGAATCCTTTCCTATCATCGAATATCGAAACTATGAAGAACAGAAGGAATTACTTTCTAATCCGCGTTATCGTCTGCTGACTGAGGAGAATAAGCAAGGCGAAGTGATCGCTTTTCTCGCGGGTTGGGAATTTGAGATTTTTAGATATGTAGAGAATATTGCTGTTTCCCCGACGATTCGGGGAGGGGGGATAGGAAAACGTTTAATGAAGCGGTTTATAAAGCAATCTACTTTGCCAGTAATCCTGGAAGTCGAACCGCCAGAAGATGAGCTAAAGCAGAGAAGGATCAGGTTTTACGAGCGTCTTGGGTTTCGATTAGGGAACTACAAGTATCTTCAGCCTCCGCTGCGCGCGGGAAATTCTAATTTTCCTTTATGTATCATGAGCTATCCCGATCTTTTGACAGACTCGCAATTTAAATTCATAAAAAATCAACTGTACAGGGAGGTGTACAATGTTCCGGCTGTTTACCCGAATTCAGTTTAATTTATTTGAGCAAGGGACGCATTATAGTAGGTCAAGTAAAAATAGTGTGGGGGGAGGAAAAAGCTCTTAAGGCTTGATTCGTATAGAATGAAAGTTCCGACACCTGCATTCAAACAGGACAAAAATGAAGATTCCCTGTTTTAAGACCATAAAATTGGGCGAGTAGTCGGGTATAATGTTTTACGCAACCGCTCGCCGTAAACCTCCTAAACCGCTGCGTAAAAAGGAGAATTATATTACAATTGAAAAAAATACTGAAATATTTCCATGATGTAAGTAAAAAATGCCAGATCAATTCTAGATTATAAAGGGGGGAACAATATGTGCAGATACGCAATGTACGGCCCATATAAAGATATCTTTGCCTGTTTTACCTGCAGGAAGGTATATAAGCAGACATCACGGTTTGAAATACATGAACGGGTTGGCCATGTCTGTCCGCAATGCCAGGCATCCATGCATGACATGGGTCATGATTTTCAGGCCCCAAAGCAAACGGATATTAAGCAGTGGAAAAAGGTGGAGCTACTATATCAACAAGGATACGCTTACCACTCATGCGGCTGCGGTGGCCCCGGGTACAGACCCTCCCGGCTGTCGGAGGTACCTGAATTTCTGGAGATACAGCGAACGTTTGAGAATAAGAGAGAGGTGCTGCTGTACCGGCTTTTGAAGAGCTAGTTGACGCGGGCTTATAACAAACGTAAGTGAAAGTAAAGTAAATTTGGCAAATGTAACAAACATATCCTGGATATATTATTACATATCACATTGTTTCACAGTAAGTGTAAGCCAGGAATAGAGAATGAAATAAATTATCTTCTTTTTAGTTTATCATAAAGAAGAGCCTATAGAATCACATGTGAGATGAAGTGAATTATAGAAACTTTCATGTTTTCCCATTTTCCCAAGTGCAAAGATGAACGTGCCCGGAAAAAATATAAGAGGTTCACTATACGCGCTTCGTTCGCTGAACTAGCGGGCAGGTTAGCTCATTAAGAACCCGACGCAACTTCAGGATTTCCTTAGGCTACATAGGACCGATAGGGAACTATGCAGTAACTGAGTTCGGCTCGAGCCATGGTTTTTGATGTGACTAATGATAGGGGAAATCAAAAAAGAACCTGGATAGTTTTATCAGGTTCTTTTATATTGCATATAAAACAGACACGATGATATAATCAGATTACGATTTAGAAAATTTTAATGGACAAAATCATCACATCTTATAATTAAACTTTACCATGCCGCTAAACTCTTGTCAAATGTTTTTTTCTCAATTTAATAGTTAGGAGAGATATTGAATGAGTTCTTTGGTTCTCGGTTTTCAGGAAATGGAAAAAACGCAGCTTTTGCTCGTTGGCGGAAAAGGGTTGAATTTAGGGGGATTATCAAAAATTGAAGGAATACATGTACCAGAAGGTTTTTGTGTTACAACAGTGGGGTATCAAAGAGCCATCGAACAAAAAGAAATGTATTATGCATTGTTGGACCGACTAACAAGGCTAAAAGCAGAAGAACGAGCTCAAATTGGTGAAATCAGCAGGCAGATTCGACAAATCATTATGGAAGTAGAAGTTCCTTCCGATGTTGTGGAAGCAGTTACTCACTATCTCTCCCGGTTCGGAGAGGAACATGCTTATGCAGTACGTTCTAGTGCGACTGCTGAAGATTTGCCACATGCCTCTTTTGCTGGCCAACAAGACACCTATTTAAATATCATCGGCAAAGAAGCAATCTTGCACCATATCAGCAAATGTTGGGCTTCCCTGTTTACGGATCGCGCGGTTATCTACCGTATGCAAAATGGATTTGACCACAGTCAAGTTTATTTATCCGTTATCGTTCAAAGGATGGTTTTCCCACAGGCTTCAGGAATTTTATTTACCGCTGATCCGATTACATCCAACCGGAAGCTGCTATCCATCGATGCCAGTTTTGGACTTGGAGAAGCACTGGTCTCTGGCTTGGTATCTGCCGATTGTTATAAAGTACAGGAAGGGGAAATCATCGATAAGAGGATAGCAACCAAAAAATTGGCTATCTATGGACGAAGAGAAGGCGGAACAGAGACCCGGCAGATCGATCCCGATCAGCAAAAGACTCAAACCCTTACTGAACAACAAATTTTACAACTGGCACGTATGGGAAGACAGATCGAAGCTTATTTTGGCTATCCACAAGATATCGAATGGTGTTTGGTTGATGATACTTTTTATATTCTCCAGAGTCGTCCAATCACGACTTTATACCCGATCCCTGAAGCGAATGATCAAGAAAATCACGTTTACGTATCTGTCGGTCATCAACAAATGATGACTGACCCGATAAAACCATTGGGATTGTCTTTTTACCTGTTAATAACTTCTGCACCCATGCGTAAAGCCGGGGGAAGGTTGTTTGTTGATGTTACACCTATGCTGGCTTCACCTGTCAGCAGAGAAACTTTCTTAAATACCCTGGGAAAAAACGATCCGCTCATAAAAGACGCATTTATGACCCTAATAGAGCGAGATTTTATAAAATCGTTATCAGATGATAGAAAAGAACGGAGTTCCGGTAATAGCAGTAAAGGGTTGTCGTCTGCAGGTTTTCAAGCACAAATCGAAAACGATCCGGCAATCGTTTCTGATTTGATTAAGAACATTCAAACATCGATAGAAGAATTAAAACAAAACATCCAAACGAAATCAGGAGCAGATTTATTTGATTTTATTCTGGAAGATCTCCAGGAATTAAAGAAGATCTTATTTGACCCACAAAGTTCAAAGGTTTTTATGACTGCTATGAATGCTTCGTCATGGATCAATGAAAAAATGTACGAGTGGTTAGGTGAAAAAAACGCAGCAGATACGCTTTCTCAATCTGTACCAAACAACATTACTTCGGAAATGGGTCTGGCGCTATTGGATGTCGCAGATGTGATTCGTCCTTATCCGGAAGTCATTGATTATTTACAACATGTAAAAGAGGATCATTTTTTGGATGAACTGGTTAAGTTTGATGGTGGACAGGAAACTCAAGACGCTATCTATGCTTATCTCAACAAATACGGAATGCGATGTGCCGGTGAAATTGATATTTCAAGAACTCGTTGGAGTGAAAAACCAATTACACTTGTCCCCATGATTCTCAGTAATATCAAAAACTTTGAGCCTAATGCTAGCCATCGGAAATTTGAGCAGGGGCGACAGGAAGCTTTAGAAAAAGAACAAGAGTTATTAGATCGATTGAAGCAATTACCGGATGGTGAACAAAAAGCTGAAGAGACAAAACGAGTGATCAGCTTAATCCGGAATTTCATCGGTTATCGTGAATATCCCAAATATGGCATGGTTAATCGCTACTTCGTTTATAAGCAGGCTTTACTGAAAGAAGCTGAACAACTCGTACAAGCTAGCGTTATTCTTGAAAAAGAAGATATATACTATCTCACTTTTGAAGAACTTCATGAAGTCGTACGCACAAATAAACTGGATTATCAGATCATCAGTAAACGAAAAGACGATTACAAATTTTTCGAAAAACTAACTCCGCCACGTGTTATCACGTCTGACGGTGAAATCATTGCAGGTGAGTACAAACGAGAAAATCTCCCAACCGAAGCTATTGTAGGTCTACCTGTTTCTTCTGGACTTATAGAGGGGCGAGCACGTGTCATCTTAAACATGGAAGATGCTGATCTAGAATATGGAGATATATTAGTCACCTCCTTTACTGACCCCAGCTGGACACCATTGTTTGTATCCATAAAAGGCCTAGTCACCGAAGTTGGTGGACTGATGACTCATGGAGCCGTTATCGCACGTGAATATGGCTTACCCGCAGTTGTCGGAGTGGAGAATGCTACCAAGCTGATAAAAGATGGGCAACGAATTCGCGTGCATGGAACAGAAGGGTATATCGAAATATTGTAATGGCTGAATACGCTAAGTAATAGCCTCTGTCACATGGATAAAAGGGCGGTTACCCTGTTTATCCTTTTATCTACCCATGACACAAAGCACCCAAAAAAAATCAACTGATTTTAAATTGGGGGTTGTACTTTAAGAACTTATTTGTTTAATGATCGAAAAAACACATTTACGGCAATAGGTATAAGTTCTTTTCCTCGACTCGAGACAAGTACTTGTACCGTTATAACAAAAAAAGCCGCTAAAATAGCGACTTTTAATGTCTTGTTCTCGACAGTATCAGGTGTTAAATACCCAAATGTGCCCTCAGAGTCGAACCTGCATATTTGCTTCTGAACAAGCCTTTTTCAACCAACTGCGGCATTAGTTTTTCGAAAAATATTTTCATAGATTCTTCTGAACCGCCTGGAAGAGCTATAAATCCGTCAATAGCCCCAGCCTCAAACCGCTCAATAATATTGTGCAATACGTCCTCAACTGTTCCAACGGAAACCCAATGAGCAGATCCGACGACCTCGGGTCTTGCCAACACATCTTCCACTGTAGGCTGATGATTTATAATAAACCGGCGCAAAAGCTCAGCATGTGTCCGGCTGCGGACTGGCTGATTCGGATCAGGAAGCATATCGGCAGTTACGCGATGATCCAAAGCAAAGCTGCTTAAATCAAGGCCAAGCACTGACTTGAGCATTGCATGTCTGCGCTCCATACTCAAATGCGCATGTGCTCAGTAGCAGCTTCAAATAAGAAATGTTGAAATGCGTATTTCAGGTGGTAGAATACTTAAGGATATAGCCTATACAACGAAATTAACTCAGATGAACTCTCCAAATTTGAATAGATTTCAAATAGTTGAAATGGGCTGATTCTACTTTCGATTGTTTTCAAGAATAAAAAAAGAATTTTTCAGAAGTTTTCTTTAACTTTTGGCCAAGAAAATTTTATGATATGTTTGATGACAAACATTCGCTGTTTTTGCAGGCAATGGATCGTTACAGAGGTAAGGTCAGCAACACTTTACTCGCAGAAATTAAAGCGTCCAAGACAGCAGTGGAAGCACTGTATAAAATTTTCGAAGTTATGATCAGTGAGGTAGAGGACACGCCATCAGGTTACTTGATCGTAAACTCTGCGGTGGAGCTGGGCGCACTGAAGCTTTTGGAAACATGATGCAGCTACTTCTACAAGTAATAGATGAGCATTCCTGAAGTGCTATTCAATATGGTGAGCAGAGACTTACCAAAAAAGTAGCTTGGAATCCGTTAAAGGATTTCAAGCTACTTTTTTTGTGCGTGCCATCAATTGGTGAGGGCATTTTCTATCGATTTAATTTTGTGAATCTCTTCGGTTCCAACTTCCAAAGCAGTTTCGTAGTAAGAACATTTGTGCTCAAAGACTTCCATGGTTCTTCGTAGTTCCTCCATTTGTCCTTCCACAATAGCTTTTCGCTCCGTAAACATGTCATATCTTTGCTTCAGTGTGGAGTCCCCTTCAGAACACCATTCAACGAAGTCCTTAATGTCTTTAATAGACATCCCAGTCAGTTTCAGACATTGAATGATCTTAAGAAAGTCAATGTCGGAGTCTTTGAACAAGCGTGTTCCGCTCGTGGTACGTTCTACAAAAGGCATGAGTCCTTCCTTTCGTAGTAACGCAATGTATATACCGTAAGGTCTAATTTTTTAGCAACTTCACTGATTGAATAGGTCATGTACAATGAATTCCTTTCTACTAGGAGTATACTTCGGGTTAACTCTAGGATTGATCCGAGTGAATTCTACCATGCTATAAATGCATGTCAAAGTGCATCGAAGATAAAAAATAAGATAAACATTTGACCTAGAGTTAACTAGAGGGGGGCGCTTGAATTATCCATTCGTTCCTGGACACGAGATTGCCGGGATTGTAACGGATGTATGAACCCTTCTGGGGTGAAATGTGATAACTGCCTCAAAGGAAATATTCCTACCTACGATGGGGCAGACATTTACGGTGAGCCTACACAAGGTGGATAGTTCTACCCATATATGATCTCTACACACACTGGCCGTAAAGAGTACAATGGTTAATCAAAAACGAAGAAGCCCATAAAGCGAATGATTGCAGATACATTCAAGGGTATTCGCGCAAAGAAACTTTTTGTCCTTTCGGCGTGATCTTAGCAGCAGTACTTTCCCACGTAGATTACTGAAAAGCATCGAAAACATACACTAGAAATTATAGGTTTATTCAACAGAGCGATATAGAGTTTTAAGTGGTCAATTAAAAAAGCAGTTGACTATGAATAAATTCTAGTCAACTGTTTTTTATTTTATACTTAAATTCAGTATTCTATAAACAAAATTATCAATCTCTTGTGAAACTCTCCATCATTTCGGCAGGGTACCGACTACCGGCTGATCCGTGTGGGAGGATTTCTTTAATACGTTGAAGATCAGCCTCTGTAAGATTGACATTAGCAGCAGCAACGTTTTGCTCAACCCGCTTAGCACTTCGTGTACCCGGAATCGGGACGATATCTTCTCCCTGGGCGAGAAGCCAAGCTAGTGCCAATTCGGCTACAGAAATACCTTTGTTAGAAGCCAGTTCATTAAGTTGTTCCGTTGCTCGTAGATTATAGATATAGTTTTCACCTTGCCAACGCTCGTCGTGACGACGCATATCGTCTTCGGCGTAGTCTTGAGCCGGTTTAACAGCACCTGTTAGGAACCCTCTGCCTAAAGGAGAGTAAGGCACTAAACCTATACCCAGTTCATTCAAAGTCGTGCGTATATCGTTGTCCTCAATCTCACGCTCGAATATGGAGTATTCGGTCTGAAGCATAGAAACCGGGGTAACCGCATGAGCTTTACGAATAGTTTTTGAACCAGTGTTACTCAAACCGAAATATTTAACTTTGCCTTCTTGAATAAGCTCTCCAACGACTCCAGCTACTTCCTCGATAGGAACATCGGGATCTGGGATATGCTGATAGAAAACATCAATGTAATCCGTTTGCAGATAGCGAAGGCTGTTTTCTGCTACTTTACGAATATTTTCTGGACGGCTATTAAAACGTGTTCCGAGTGGTTCGGCTGTCATGTCAAATCCAAATTTGGTAGCTAGTACTACCTTGTCACGAAAATCCTTTACAGCTTTACCCAGCAACTGTTCATTGTGACCAGTTCCATATCCGTATAATTCTGCTGTATCAAAGAAATTAACTCCAAGCTCATAAGCTCGACGAATAGTTGCTATTGCTTCATCTTCATTTGAAGGACCGTATGCCATTGACATCCCCATAGTACCTAATCCAATAGAAGAGACTTTTAAACCTTGTTGACCAAGACTTCGAGTATGCATTTTTGTTCCTCCTTAAATAATGAAAATTAGATTGTTATCACCTAAATGTTTAAAGCCTAGTTAAAAAAGGTATCCAATCGTAGTTCGTTCAATATGAATTTTCATCTCTGTTATTCATAGGAACAAAAACATAATATCATGATAGGTGAATAAAGTAAACAAAAGGAGTATAAAATGTCTATTTAGTATAGTTTGTTTAAAATGATGATTATGAGATATAATATAAGGTATTAGGGGGCGCTTAGATGGAACGGCAGAATGAAAAACAACATAATATGAGGATAACTCTTACTAGCAGATTGTTAACGTACGTTAAAAAAAATGGATTTCAAAGTCTAAAAATGGATGAAATCGCAAAAATCATGGATATAAGCAGGGCCACTTTATATAAATATTTCTCTACCAAAGAAGATATCATAACGTTTATTGTGAGTATTTGTGTAGAATATATCCACGAAATTATTGAAGATTCTGACTCTGACCAAGTAATTGTTCAGCGATTTCAGCAAACATTTGAACAAACAATCTTATTAAAAGAGTTCTTCACAGACATTTTCCTAAGGGATCTTGAAAGTAGTTACCCTGAGAACTATGAGCGACTAAAAGAATCCATGAAGCAACGAGAATATCAGGAATTAGCTTTTTATGATGAAGGAATAAAAGAGGGTTTTTTTAATAAGATTGATGGTAGGCTCATCGTTATGCAAGATGAGATATTAAGAAACATTTTAGATGTAAAGTATTTGGTGGAGAACCATTTGACCGTGTATCAAGTGCTATTTGACTATTACAATCTAAAAAAAATTCAGTTGTTTAAACCTGATAAAATTAAAATGATAGATGACAACTTGATGATTCCTAAAATTGAGTATATGGCACAAAAAATCTCAAAAAACTTATATTAAACTTAGCAATTTAGAATAATTTGGGCATCATATGATGGATTTTCAATGATACATTAGAAGCATAAAAGGCGCGAATGAAACGCACGGCTGCACAATGTGGCACATGAGCGGGGCGTTCCTCTTCTCGCCTTTTCTTCTATTACATGAATAGGTTGATTAGATCAATAATCAGTGATGTAATAATATACCAATAATGAAATGAGTGATATCGATACTCTTTTCATACTTTGATTATAATTGGAATCATGAGAGTACTTAGTGGGTATTAACCCCGTTAGTAATATAATGAGATTAAAGGAGTTCTCCTCAGAAACAATAAGTTACATCTAATTAAGTATAATGAGGTAAGAGGGGGAACATCGATTATAAGATGGGAAAAACCCGATTGTTCTTCATTTTCTATAAACAGAGTGCGTCTAAGACTAGAACGTAAAACAGACGAATACGAGGGACTCCCGTTATAGGAGATCACTCGTATTCGTCTGTTTTAGCGAGCATACTTATTTATTATCATATGTGCAGCCTCGTCCGCTATTTGAAAAGCCTGCTCTCGGGAGATACTGAAATCAAGCAGCAACATTTTGGGCCATAGCACCTGCCCAGCAATTATACTCATAAATTCGTTGGCCGTTTTTGCCGCATCCGGCAGGTTTATATTACCCAATTGAACTTCATCTAATAAATATTGCGTCAATTTCTGATGAACAGCACCTTCACCCAATTCATAATGAAAAAGACTGAGCTCGGGGAACTGCTTGGCCTCTGCAATGACGACCCGAAATAAAGGAGCCATTCCATCACGAGTCAGCACGCATGCGTAATCTCGTCCGAACTTTATCAATCCTTGCAATGGAGAGCCCAGTACCGGTGGAACGTCCCATTCGGGATCAAGCTCCCAAAAATGCTTGACGATGGTTTCGAAGATCAATTCCTTGGTCGGGAAATGATTGAACAATGTTCCTGTAGAGAGACCAGCAAGTTTTGCAATCTGAGCTAACGTGGTGCGCGCATACCCTTTTTCAAAAAACAGTTCTTTTGCAGCGGCAATAGCACATGCCCTTTTTTCTTCCTTTATACGTTCATGGTAAGTTGATTTTGTTCCCATATTTCCACTCCAAAGTTGGATTTAAGTCCTATCAGAGGGGTAGCACCCTCTCTTGTACTATACAACAATTGACCGTATTCTAAAAGAAAAAGCTGCCTAAGCACCTGCGGAGGGCTTAAGCAGCAATAGGACTAACACATTAAAGAATGGTTTGCGCGCCATCCAGAACCAAATCAACGCCAATGGTGAAGCGTGACTCATCCGAAGCCAGATAGACAACAGCTTTGGCAATCTCTTTGGCTGTACCTAAGCGCCCGGCTGGAATGCTATCACGAATGCCGTTCATAACCATTTCTTGAATTTCGGTAGATACGCCGAGCTTATCCTTATCATAAAGCGGCGTATCAATCGGTCCAGGACTCACAGTGTTGAAGCGAATTCCGTGAGACGATAATAAGTCAGAATTCCAGGCTTTGGTCAAGGTGGAAATGGCACCTTTAGTAGCCGCGTAAGCATTAGAAGTTGCATATCCAGCATGAGAGCTGTTTGATCCCATCAGGACGACAGAGGAGGGGTTCGCCATCACGGGAACCAGCGCCTGCATTAAGAAAAATGGAGCTTTTACGTTGATGGCAAATAAGCGGTCAAAGCTATTTTCATCAATTTGCTCGAATGGACGCCAGTCGGATACACCTGCATTTAAAAAGGCAATATCCAGCTTACCGAAATGTTGTTCAATGCGCTCTGCCAGTTGACGTTGGGCGTTGAGATCTCGGGAATCTGCTTGAAGCACAAGGACTTGATTTCCTAGTTCCTTTTGCGTTTTTTCTACATTTGCTGGGGTTACTCCGGTGACAATCAATTCAGCGCCTTCAGACAGAAATTGCTTGGCCGTTTCCAAGCCAATTCCGCTGGTGCCGCCCGTGATAAGTGCTCGTTTACCTTTAAGTCTATTCATGTTAAAACCTCCAGTGCAAGATACTTACAAGGACAAATATAAAGGGGGAATCAACCAAAGTCAAGTAACTCAGCTTTATATTTTTATTGATGTGTGATAAGATCACTACGTGGACAGGAGACAGTGAACACAAATGAGGAAGAAGTAGCCCGCTGGGGAGATTTCCGACTCGAATCGTGAACGCAAACTTCTTCAAACCTTGTTGGAAGGACAAATCCAAGATGTCGATTCAATGAAGGTCTACTGATGCGTATATAAAAAAATAGAGCAGTTACCTAAGGTAAATATGGACTGTATCAAGAAGATCAATGTCTCTATGGAAGGTGAGTATGAATTGAAAACAATGCTTATTATCGGTGCAGGACCTGGTCTAGGCTTCTCACTAGCCAAGACTTTTGGAAGAAACGGTTTTCGTATCGCACTCGTTTCAAGAACACAGGAGAAATTGGACCAATATGCAGAGCAGCTTGGTAAGATGGGCATTGAAGCTCAGGGTTTTGCTGCCGATATCACTAACAAAATGCAACTTATCAGGGCTTTTCAAGAAATTAAGAATACGTTCGGTACAATCGATGTAATGGAGTTTAATCCGCATAGTGGAAATGTTACTACGACATCTGTTCTGGAAACGACTGATGAGAGCGCACTTCAATTTTTCAACAATGTTGTCATTGGAGCTATAAATACAGCCAGACAAGTCATTCCAGAAATGACAGAACGGGGTGAAGGGGCGCTTCTTTTTACAAGCGATCTTTCCGCAATGAGTCCAAGCCCGATGTTTGGAAATTCAGGTATCGCCATGTCAGGACTCCGGAACTATAACACGAGCGTTTGCTTCCTCTTGGAGTATTTGTGGGCCATTTATCCATTAGTCCTTTAATCAAGCAGGGCACAAGTTTTGATCCTGATCAAGTGGCAGATGCTTGGTACAGTCTTTATGATAAAAGAACAGAGGCAGAGGAAACTTTTCCTAAAGGAATCATGCAATTAATCAAAAAATAAATAAAATGATAGGACTAATTTAGTGACTGCCATTAAATTTGCTATGCGGCTTATTTTATCGGTACCCGAGTGAAGGACTAGAACTTGTATCGGTTGCCGAAATAGACAAGAACATAGTCCGATCATTTCTGTATTGCATAATTCCATGCGAAATAGTGATGTGAATGCATCTATTTATTGGTTGTCAAGAATGTTGGAATCAGGTGAAGATCCTTTATTTATCGCTCGTAGGCTCGTTAGGTTTGCAAGTGAGGACGTAGGTCTGGCAGACAATAGGGCGTTGGAAATCACTGTTTCGGTGTTTCAAGCATGTCAATTTATAGGGATGTCAGAGTGTGATGTTCATTTAATACAAGCCGTTATTTATCTGACCCTGGCTCCCAAATCGAATTCTGCTTACTTGGCTTATTAATACTACATAATCTGGATTAAGTATTTATGTTTCTGTAGAAGAATAGAAGGCGAAATGATTTTAATTTAAGTGAATAGAGTATTTTAAACTGAGACTACTATCTAATACTAGATAGTGGTCTTTTTGCTGTGTATAATTAAGATGAAGATATCGCGAAAATCCGTATTCATTATCATGCATAAAGATGCAAAGTGAGTTTTTGCTTTTTCTCACTACTTATGAAAATCATTGAGCAATTCAAATTTACAGATTGAACGAGAAAAATAATCATATTTGATGTCCGAAGAAAATAAAGTTTTAGACTGATCCGACAAATGCAACAGCGGCAGATAAGGACGCGAAAATAAATTCCTAGACTGGCCGCTGTTGTGGTCAACATTCAGCTATCGTGTCCTGTTAGCCTAATAACTCTGCAGTTTGTAAGAAAGCGTCCAGCCGCTCCTTTTGAAGAAGATGATGACGGTAATGCATCTCCACCATCGTGAACCATTCGACCGCGTTTAACGCGCCGAAGGCTACGGCCGGATGAGTCGCCTTTCGCTGCAGCCGCTCTGGGTCTATGTTCTGCAGCGACGCCCCAATCTCATGCATGCGGCGCCTTGCTTCCTCCAGCTTGGCGACAAGCTGCTCCTTGCTTTCTGGCTGTGGAGGCGTATATTGCAAGTCGGCCGGTACCTGAATGCGAACCGGTGGGAAGCTCCCTTGCTCAAACACGGCATGGCCGGCCTCCGTCTTCCCGCCGCCCTCCTCGTTGCCGCCACCGAGCGCCATGCACTCCTCCGCAAGACGGAGCTGCAAGTTCAGCGTGGAATGGGGCAGATGCAGGTACATTTGACCAAGCGACCATTCGTTCTCGCTTGGCTTGCGACACAGTTCCGCCAGACTATACTTGTCCAGCTCCCGAACATAATGCTTCGAAATCTCGTCGAACCTTACCAAAATATCCTTAATCCCTATGTTCTTATTCAGAAGATCATCTCCTCGAATACTGAATTACTCTCATCATATGAGAGGGCTCAAGAAAAAGCATATTCGTAGTTTATATCTTTAATACTTTATTTACCAGTCTAAGACTATATTTTCTAATTACACCGGCCGCTGTCGCTAGCGCGCTGATCGCAAAGCTGACTTCATTCCGGAAGAGTCGGGAGCGCAAATGCAGCTGTGCATGCGGGCCACGCGTCGCCAGTCTATAACTTTGTTATCTCAGTCTAGTTCTTTATTGTTTAGTCTAAAACATTATTATTCACTAACAATTGACAATGAAGAAGTAGTACAACTTCTTATTGATTGTATAAATACGCATTTTTAGAGTTGCGTATATTCTCATAAAATTTGAAAAATTAGGGTGGACCGAATAACTTCGAGTCACTGAGTTCTCACTAATTATGAAAATGATCGTTGAATTATCATATATTCAGCTTGTTGTTTTCTCATTAATTATGACACCACACAATTGTTGTGTGGTGTCATTGTCTACAGACAATAAAGTTGTGTACTAAATATTAAGGAAACATAATAAAAGAATCACTTTTAGTAAAATCAAAAGCCTGATGAACAAGTGTCATCAGGCTTTGTTAAAATCAGGACGGTTGCTTTGGTTTAAATAGAGAGCGATATTAAGGTAAAGAAATATTAGAAAAGTTAAAGACAGGAGAACAATTTATAAGGATTTAAAGTACATATTTTTAGAATTTAATAAAAAATATAAATCACAAATATTGGATTTTGGTACACAACTTTATTGCATATCGCACAGGTGAAAATATTTGTAGTTGACTCGCTAGTACACAACCTTATTGTTCGAAGAAAGTTGTGTACAGACAATAAAGTTGTGTTCTAACTTTTAGCAACTTGTGAGTGACTGGAAGCTTGCTAAAACAACCTGTGAAGACGAGTAAGGACGAAGATTGATCAAGGTCAGCAGATTGCAAAGCCTTTTTGGGGTACTAAACCAGACCCTTTATCGAAACTTAAAACCAAATAGCGACTTTTCTCTGGAATCCACTGGAGAGAAGTCGCCGTATTTGTAATGGAATGTTTCTTGGTTTTAAAAATGAGATTAATCTATTGTTCTTTATTTATGAATCTTCCTTTCAACCGCTACCGCACTACAACTCAAGGGAAGATATTGTGAGCTGTCTGGAGGAATGGCAGACACCTGTAAATTTGAAACCAGTCTCCGGACAGGGAAGCCTTAATATTTCAATAATCCGCTCTTTCGAACAGATTGAAGACGCGGTTGCGTCATAGCATTCAGCAGGATGAATATATATTGGATGGTACGCTGGTGATTGAGGAGTATATAGACGACGGGGAAGAGAGGTGCTGACGACTAATGGAAGGCACGAAGTGCTTGCAATCACAACCAAAGAGGTGGTAATGCCTTATTTCATTGAGGCTGGTCACCTGTTACCCGCACCTTTAATAATGATTCTCATTATCAATATATATAGTGTAGCAATTACTACAAAAAATGCAATCGCGAATGCTAGTATTTAGGATTATCAAATCCAGGCTTGCTGTGTGATTATTTATGATGATCTAATTTATGCGTATATGCAGAGGGAGACAAATGCCAAACATGCTTAGAAAGTTCTCTTTAGGCCGAGTCGTGGGAACTCCTGAAAGCTTGCAAGCCGTTTCGGAAGATGAAACTTACCAAAAATATTAGTGAAAAATGTAGCGATTCACTCTATTTATTGTGCAATAGTCAATAAGTAGTAGGCCAACGTTTTGCGAAAAGTTTTTCCGTTTCCATTAGATACAATTGGCGCTGTTCAAGAGTTCGCTTCTCCATACCTGAGTAATTATACCATTTAAGTGAGTTTATACCCATTTTTCGAAAAGTTCCACGAAACATCATTTTGGTGATTGGATTTCCAAATAGCCATCGATAAATATATGTTGGAGTTGCCATAACAGTTAGTAAAGAAGCACCCTTCAAACGAGGAAGCAGACACTTAAATAAACGCCCTGGTTTAGGCTCGCTGTACACGATTCCTTTTGCGAATACCTTATCCAAGAAACCTTTCATCATTGCTGGCATTCCTTCCCACCAGATAGGAAAGATAAAAATAAGGTGATCTGCTTCGAGTAGTCGCTGTTGATAATCTGCAATTAGAGGATCAATTACTTCCTTTGTTCGCCAAGACGCGAGGTCAGAAGCAGACATAACAGGATTGAAGCCGTCTTTATGCAAATCAATCAAATCGATTCGGTGACCACTTGAACGCAAACCTCTTATGGTAGCTGCCAACAAGGCGGCTGAATAGCTTCTATTGTGAAGAACATTTTCTGAAGCACCACTTCCATAAGGATGATCAAATATAATAAGAATATTCATATAAAATTCCTTTCTTGTACTTTGTTTTCTTGGAAACAAAATTGTTTTTATGGATACAATAATATATTTTTGTTTCTCTGTTGTCAATAATGTTTCCTTGTATTTTATTTTTTATAATCACTTGGTATACTAGAAATATAAAATCTGAGAATATTTCTTTATTCTCTAATATAAAATCTTAAAAGTAAGAGAGTGAGATTGTAAAAATGAATGATAATGTTGAACAAACGCTTTTAATAACAGATATAATAGGTCACATTGCTGCTGTACAGAAGCGATTTCAGTCAGAAGGCGAAGATGAAGAAAGAAGATGGATGATTAAAAATGCTACTGAATCGGTCGTTATCGAATTTTTAAAGGAAGCATCTGTTCAGATGCTCCATGTCTTGGATGCTATAGGAGAATTAGAGCCAGTCAATGGCATTACAATTTCTAGGCATTTTGGTATTCCTAGAGGTAGCGTATCAAAAATAACTCAGCGGCTGGTGAAACTAGGAGTTATACATGCTGAATCATTATCTTCCAATAAAAAAGAAGTATTATTTCGTTTAACTCCATCTGGTGAGCAAGCTTTCAAATTGCATCAGCAACTTCATGAACATATGGATGATAATTTTAGGATTTTTCTAAGTCGTTATAACCTCGATCAGATACGCTTTCTTTCAGAATTAATGAGAGAAGTATTGGAAACTTCATGGGTTGGATCAGAAATGGTTCCTGTTGAAGCAGAGGATGAACACGAAGATTACAAGTTATCTACTAACAAGATTAGCTCACCTATAGATTTACAACAAAAAAATGAAATCTTAAGTATGTTGCAGAATTTTGATTCGAAGAAGTTGAGCAGAGTAAAAGAATTGATACGTATTGCCTTTCTTGAGGATTGACTAATACCTTGTCTCTATCAAATTTAGGGTTTATGGAGAAACTCTTATAAAAAATGCATGAAGGCACTAAAAATTCTTAGGTCTCCTAAGAATTCTGTACTCTCGACCATAAGTTATTTGGTGATAGCTGGGCTACAGCCCGCTCCCTTCAAATAGCAATTAAATGGAAGCGGGATTGCAACAGCAATAGGAATAGGATATTACACTCTATCCCGTCGCTCAGGCCAGCTGCAGCGATAGCTTTTCTAATGATAACCTTACGGTCAGGGAACCCACAATTATAGTCAGTTCTATGATGTCCTTTATCATTGGGGTAAAGTGACAGACTTGACTTGAGCAGAGGTATTTCCGTAAATATCCTTGGCCAGTACGAGAATATGCAGCGTATCGGCTTGGGAGGAACCACCCTGTTTGTATTTAGTAGTTGGAAGCGTTGCTGACCAATTGGCTTTATCTTCTGTAATATCGACACGAATGCCATTGACATAAACTTTAAGCTGTGCAATATCGCTTTGATCTGTGACTGAACCTTCCAAAGCGAGAACATTATCCGTGATTGAAGCATTCAACTTAAGTTCAGGGGTTCCTGTTTCCTTGCGTTTAGAGGGTGGGAGAGCAGTTTGCGGGTTATAGGAAAAGGTTTCATCCTCAAGCGCTGGCGTGCGTGCTGCAATAGGACGGTTTTTGGTAGCCTGCTCATAGGAATAAGCGTAACGAAGCAGGTCATTATCGCTGTATGCGGCACCTGCCATCGTCAGATTAACGGGCATTCCGGTATCCTTCATAGCGCCCATACTCACAGACACACTTGGGATCCCGTACTCGCGTAGAATGAAATTCGTATTGGAGAAATAGTTGCCATTCTCCCAAGCCTCCTCATAGGATGTTTCATTCACATCGGAGTCAGCTTTGCCGATATTTGAATTTGCCGGGAATGCAATAAAATCAAGGTTGTTTTGCTTCATCCAATTTTCAAAATCAATCTTTCGTACATTTTCAAGCCCCCGTAGTCCTTCATGAAACTGAGGAATTTGTTCATAAGGGGTGACACCTTTCTTTATGGTTTCAATAAATACGTCATAGTGGCCAAGGTCTCTGCCACGTTTGGCATCTACCGAACCGGGCGGATTCGGGAAGACGGTTGCGGGGTCTATATTAGCCCATGACGGGAAATTCGGATCGCCCACACTTTTAAGAAATTCCTCAGCTGCGTAAGGATTAAGCAACCCGAATTCCTTTTCAACCCACTTTGCTGGCATCAAACCACGTTCTTCAGGTGTTTTCGCTGTTGCCCGGTCTTTCTCGCTGTTCGCCTGCAAGGGGAAGTCAACTTCCACAACCTCAGCTCCAAGAGCAGTTAAATCCTTTACAGCTTTTTCCCATAATGCCTGTATCGAAGGTCTGAATTTGATCGGAGTTGTGGTTTCATGGTCCTTACCGATATAGATTTTCGGAACGCCAATGCGTTTGCCTTTCAAAGCTTGAATGTCTCGCAGCTCTAAATAGGATTTGGGACGGACACTGTTGACAGAAGGGAGGCGAACGGCTTTCTGTTCTCGCCAGAAATCACCCTTGGTGATCTTATCCTCTACAACGATCACGTCAAGCAAGCGGAGCATGTCCTCGACAGTCCTCGTATGTGGGACAACGACATCCCGTATAGGGAAGAGCGGCCAATTCCCCCGAATGGAGATTACCCCCCGCGATGGCGTGTAAGCAATTAAACCATTGTTAGATGCTGGTGATCTTCCAGAGGATACCGTTTCTTCCCCCATACCAAAGGCAGCGAGGTTGGCGGCTGTTGATACACCAGATCCGTTAGAGGAGCCAGAGTACCAGGCTGCAGCCAAATAATCTGGATTGTACGGACTTTCAGCACGGCCATAAACGCCTCTTTGCATTCCCCCTGCTGCCATTGGCGGCATGTTGGTTTTACCAATGAGCACCCCACCGGATTTACGTATCTTCTCTACTGTAAAGGCGTCGTCCTTTGCCATCAGGTTTTTGAAAGCCGGAGATCCAGAAGCGACAGTAAGGCCCTTAACCTTGTAGCTGTCTTTAACCGTGTAGGGGATGCCTTGCAGAGGACCGGTCTTAATACCCTGTGCCATTAGTTGATCAGCCTGAGCGGCTTCTTTTAGTACGTTGGGGTTCAGAACAGGGATGGAATTCAGCCGAATGCCACTAGAATCATAGGCATATACCCGGTTAAGGTACAGGGCGGTGAGCTCGACACTTGACAGTGCTCCTGACTTCATCGCGTCCTGCATCTGAGCAATCGTAGCCTCTTGCAATTGAAATGTAACTAGGGAGGAGACGGGTTCACTAGTTTTACTAGAGGATGAGGGTGAAGGCGCGGCGGATGCAAGCGGACATCCCGTGAAAGTTAAAATCATACCAACTGCGATCCATTTGCAATAGTTACCCATTACATTCCTTGTATTCGCTTTTAGCGTTCGTGCGCACATAGCATTTTCACTCCTTAAAATAGATAGGATCAGGAATTTGAATAGAGGGGGATGAGAAAGGCACATTTACAGTATAAATGTTTCTAATTATACTACTTATTTTCCTATGAAATGTCAATTTTTGTAATGAAGAAAGCGAGAAAGTTTGGCTATCAGTTTAAAATTATTTACCTTCGTGTGTTTTTTAGATTAACGACAAGCGACCGCAGAAAATTTTATTTATAAAGTCACTTATGTATATATCCCCTTTTAGTAGACAAGAAAAAATAGACATCTGATAAGATGGACTTAATCTTGTTGAGCGGAGGTTTTTTTTCGTTGCTAAAAATTGGCTAAACCTTCCGAGTAGTTTATTAGCTATAAGCACGTTCTTATAAGATGGCGCAACTGCATCCAATCAATATGAAGGAGGATACAATAACTGAGGGTAATTCCTTGATAGAAATAGGCAATTATTTAATAAGATTATGTTATCGTATTCCTTTCCATTTTTAGCATAATAGAATTATGTAACTGCATTGGCTTGTTTGAGTATAAGGCCAACATTTTTTCAATGCCTAAAACACAGTAAATCAAAGTTCCAGGGGTGCCAGAGGTACGGTCGAGGTGAATGCAAGAAATAGTAAAGCATCTACTTTTATACTACTAATGAGAGGAGGACGAATCAATGGATTACGTTAAACTTGGAAAAACAGGTTTGGATGTTTCGCAAATCTGCCTGGGATGCATGAGTTATGGTGTTCCAGAAAGAGGTATCGCTCCTTGGTCATTAAATGAAGAAGAAAGTAGGCCTTTTATTAAAAGAGCTCTTGAACTTGGTATCAATTTTTTTGATACAGCTAATGTGTATTCTGATGGAACGAGTGAAGAAATTGTAGGACGAGCACTTAAAGAATTCGGCCGTCGTGAAGAGGTTGTTATTGCTACAAAGGTTTACTTCCGTATGCGAGAACAACCAAACGGAGGAGGTCTTTCTCGTAAAGCAATCATGACTGAGGTCGATAATAGCCTGAAACGGTTAGGAACCGATTACATCGACTTATATCAAATCCACCGCTGGGATAAAACCACTCCGATTGAAGAGACCATGGAAGCTCTGCATGACATAGTCAAAGCAGGTAAAGCAAGATATATTGGTGCTTCTTCCATGTATGCCTGGCAATTCTTAAAAGCACAGCATGTCGCCGAGAAAAATGGTTGGACCAAATTTGTTTCTATGCAGAACCATTTGAATTTATTATATCGAGAAGAAGAACGAGAGATGTTACCTCTTTGTCATGAGGAAGGAATCGGAATCATTCCTTGGAGTCCTTTAGCCAAGGGAAGGTTAACGCGAAATTGGGACGATACTACAGCACGCTCCCAAATAGACAAAACCGGCAAAGCATTTTACTACAATATGATCGATGCGGACCGTAAAATCGTTGAACGAGTAGCTGAGGTTGCTACAAATCGAGGTGTTTCTCGGGCTCAGATTGCGTTAGCATGGGTGGCTCAAAAAGAAGGCGTTACAGCTCCGATTGTGGGGGCAACGAAGTCATATCATTTAGAGGATGCTGTGAAATCATTATCTGTTAAGCTTACTCCAGATGAAATAACAAGGCTTGAAGAACCTTATGTTCCTCATCCGGTAGTTGGAATATAACTGGAGTAGATGAGATGGCAATACAGGAGGTACTTGCCTCCACAACAAGACGGATAGCCGCAACTCGCAGCGTCTTCAAGCGTTGGTCTAGCAGCTATTCAAATCGCACGCGACGCTGGTGCAACAATCATTGCGGTATCTAGAACCTCAACCAAGAAAGCGGAGCTTTTGGCACTTGGAGCAGATCATGTATTCAACAAAATAGGAATGTAATCATCTCTTGTTCTTAAGGAAGTTTCGTTGATTAACACCTAGTCTTCCGTGCTCAAGATGTGAAGGGTCTACCAGCTGATTTTATTACGTGTAAAATTGGGATTAACAACAATAAACATGGGCATTTCAGAACATTTGGCTAACCTTTACATCAGAGGGAATGTTCGAATTCACAAAAAAATATTTAAATACCATGATTAACCATTTCAAAATACTGAGTATTGTTGAATGCTGCGATCGTTAACCGAACAAGATCTAAGCGATCAGCGGCAAATATAATTTCAAGTGCTCACTATCGAGGGAATCATCCAATCAACTCTTGTTAAAACCATACCGATTCTCAGAGGCTACTTGGGAAGCACCTACTTCAATTACAGGGGGAAGCTGCACTAGTCCTAATCATTCGCATATAACTTTTGCTATCCTCGAATGCAGCTTTTCCTTGTTCAAATATAAGGCATGCAGGACCGTGTCCTTGCACGATGGACAATCTAGAAAAGAATAAGATTAAACAATACTATAGAGTAGTTTTTATATTATATTATTGAACTAAATGTTTACTTTCTACTCACAAATTCTTTCCAACAAGCTTCCCAATTGTTCAGCCAATACTAGATGGGTTACAGGTCTTTCGTTCGTAAACCACCACTCCACTACCCCCACATACGAAGAAGCTAGAAATTGAACGACAAGATCTTTATTTAATCCTTTGTTCTTTCCCTTAGTGTCATCTACTTCGTCTTCAAATTCTTCAATAAGGAGTTCCATGAATCGTCTGCGGAAGAAAGGCGCTCCTCTACTTGCCAGCATTGTGGAGAAAAATGCGTAATTGCTATCAAGGTATTCCGTCCAAATCACGGACCCCGTTACAAAATCCAAATCTGCTGCTGCTTTGCATCTTTCCCGAAGCTCATTAATATGGGTTTCAATAAGTTTATCCAGTAGATCGTATTTGTCCATGTAGTGAAGGTAAATCGTTCCTCGACTGACGTTAGCTTGATCAGAGAGATCCTGAATCGTGATATCATCGAAATTTTTCTCAGCCATCAGTTCAAGTACTGCTGTTTTTAATGCTTCCTGTGTTTTAAGAATTCTTCTATCGACTTTAGGCATATTTCTCACCGAACTTTCTTTTTTATCAAAAAAAACATAAGGATTATACTTTTATACTTTTTTATAATTATAAACAGGTGTTTATTATTTTATCAATATAAATGTATGGAGCGAATGGAGTTAGACAGAAGCCTCTCTTCAAAAAAATTAGTGTACAAAATGAACAAATTCGATATTTCTATTCATTAATGAACAAATCACTTCAAATTAACAATTGGCAAGTAATTTAATTGGATTATAATAATAGACATATGATCATTAAAATAATTGTGCATATTAATTATCAGAAAGAATGAAAGATCATGCAGATCCGAAACATTCATATATAGAAGGGGTTGTTGTATAACATGTGTAACTATCATAAAAACATAACTACTCGAGTACTTAGCGTTCCCAGTGCAAAGGCAGCATTTGAACAAGCTACGATAGAACGGAGAGATTTGCGGCCGGATGATGTCTTAATTGACATTAAGTATTGTGGTATCTGCCATTCTGATATTCACAATGCTCATAATGATTTTGGCAGCGGAGTTTTTCCAATGGTTCCGGGTCATGAAATTGCAGGCGTTGTTTCAGCTGTAGGTAGTGATGTGACAAAGTTCGCTGTTGGTGATCGTGTCGGCGTGGGTTGCTTTGTTGACTCGTGTGGAGAATGTGACTTCTGCCGGAGAGGTGAAGAGCAGTTTTGTAAGAAAGGGGTAGTGGTCGTATTTAACTCAATTGGTTACGACGGAGACCTGACCTACGGTGGATATAGCCAAAAAATTGTTGTCAAAGATAAGTTTGTTGTACGCATTCCAGACGGCTTGGAACTGGATGCGGCAAGTCCGCTCCTCTGTGCAGGCATTACCACGTACTCTCCTCTAAAACATTGGAACGCCGGAACAGGTAAGAAGGTAGCCGTTCTGGGGATGGGAGGTCTGGGCCATTTAGCTGTTCAATTTGCCCATACAATGGGCGCAGAGGTTACTGTACTGAGTCATAGTACAAACAAAAAAGACGAAGCTTTTAGTTTTGGCGCAAGTCACTATTATGTCACCACGGATCCTGCTACGTTCACAGAGCTAGCTGGTCAATTTGATTTGATTTTAAACACCGTATCTTCGAATATCGATGTTGATGCATTTCTTTCTATTCTTAATGTGGACGGGGCACTGGTCAATCTTGGTCTGCCAAATAAGCCTGATCAATATAATGTTTTCTCCTTATTTGCGGGGCGCCGGAGTATTACGGCATCCAACGTTGGCGGTATCAAAGAAACACAGGAGATGCTCGATTTTTCTGCTGAGCATGGCATCGCTCCGATGATCGAAGTCATTCGTGCCGATCAGATTGACGAGGCATATGAACGTGTCCTGGGGAGTGATGTTCGGTATCGCTTTGTCATCGATATGTCTACATTGTAATCGTTGGTTTATTTTATGAAGAATGGGTCAATTCACAGATTGCCTCATTCTTCGTTTATCATTCTGGAAAAATAATAATGAGGCTGCATATAGGTTAGGAGAGTGAATGAAAATTGACAAAGGTCCTAATACTGGGCGCTAACGGACACGTTGCCCGCCATGCCATTGATTTATTCCTCAATGAAACAGATGCTCAGTTGACCTTATATTTGCGTAATTCAGGCAGATTGAACATTGTGGATCCCGCTCGGGAACGTGTTATTGAAGGTGATGTGAACGATCTTGCAAGATTGAAGGAAGCCATGGCGGGACAGGATGTGGTCTATGCTAACTTGGGCGGCTCTGATATTGTTCAGAAAACACAGAACATGATCGAGGCTATGAATGCGATGAATGTTAAAAGGGGAATATTTATCAATATTTTAGGTATTTATGATGAAGTGCCTGGCAAATTCGGAGAATGGAATAAGCGAATGGTTGGCAGCGGCATGGATGCTTGGCGGAAATCAGCAAGGTTGCTTGAAGAATCTGATTTTGATTATACGATATTAAGATGTACCTGGTTCACGAACAAGAACGAAGTGGAATACGAGTTAACTGAGAAAGGTGAACCTTTGACAGGTACGGAGATCTCAAGAAAAAGCATTGCTGCCTTGGTTATTAAATTAGCGGAATCAAAAGAATGGGGGATTCGCCAAAGCTGGGGGATTAGCAAGCCAAATACAGCAGGCGATAAACCGGCTTTTTATTAGGTTCAGGTAGGAGGAATAAACCATGAAAATTACTGAAGCAGCCAAGAAGTATCATGAAAAAATGTTTCCAGGCTATGAATCGAAGTTCCTGAAAACCGATCCGGAGTTTATTGAACGATTCGATAATTTTGCGTTTGATGAAGTCGTAAATCAGGACGATATGGATGATCACACTCGAATGATGGCCATTTTATCCGTTTTGATTGGATGCCAAGGTATTGATGAGTTTAAAGCTATGCTTCCAGCAGCACTCAACTTCGGCGTTACTCCTGTGGAAGCAAAAGAAATTGTCTATCAGTCCGTACCTTATTTAGGCATTGGAAGGGTATTTCCTTTTCTGCATGCCGTGAACGAAGTATTGACTTCTCGAGGTGTTGAATTGCCTTTACCGAGTCAGGTAACGACAACCACAGAAACTCGTTTAGAAGCAGGGATTCAGGCACAGGTGGACATTTTTGGTGAAAGCATGCAGGATTTCTGGAAATCAGGACCGGAAGAAGTTAGGCACATCAATCACTGGCTCGCAGCTAACTGCTTTGGCGATTACTATACCCGAAAAGGGCTGGATTACAAACAAAGAGAGATGATTACATTCTGCTTTCTGTTGGCTCAAGGTGGATGTGAACCCCAGTTAATCAGCCACGCTGCCGCCAACATAAGACTTGGAAATGATAAGGTGTTTCTGATAAAGGTTATCTCTCAGTGCCTGCCTTTCATTGGTTATCCACGCAGCCTGAATGCTCTTCGGTGTGTGAATGACGCAGCAACCCAATCGGAATAAAGGAGGATTTGTAATGAAAAATCGCACATGGCTTATTACAGGTGTAAGCAGCGGCTTTGGTTATGAGATGACTAAACAGCTGCTTGAAAAGGGGAACAAGGTGATCGGCACGGTTCGTAATAAAAACAAGGTCGCCGACCTCATCGAGAAGTATCCAGATATCTTCACTTGCGAGATTCTAGATGTAACCGATATTCATGCGATTCATAAACTGGTCGACAGCTCTTTTGAGAAATTTGGAAGGATCGACGTGATCGTAAGCAATGCGGGCTATGGCCTATTCGGAGCCGCCGAGGAACTCTCTGACGCCGAGGTGGATCACATCATCGCCACCAATTTAACTGGATCCATCCAGTTTATCCGTTCAGCTCTGCCACATCTGCGCAATCAAGGCGGCGGCCGAATCATCCAGCTGTCTTCCTACGGTGGACAGGTAGCCTTTCCAGGGAACTCGATGTACCATGCCACCAAATTTGGCATTGAGGGTTTTTGTGAGTCCGTCGCTCAGGAAGTTGCACCTTTCAAAATCGGTGTTACATTGGTGGAGCCGGGAGGCGCCCGTACTGAATTCCGCTACGGCAGCGCACAGGTAGCGAACCTAATGCCAGAGTACGACGGTAACCCGGCTCATGGCTTTTTGAACATGCTGGACGCTTCTAAGGGGCAAGCTCCCGGTGACCCTGCAAGAATGGCAGCCCGTATTATAGAAAGCGTGGAAAAAGAACCGGCGCCGTTGCGAATGGTACTTGGATCTCAAGCACTGGCAAACACCATTTCGACGTTGAAAGCCCGGGTTGCCGACTTCGAAAAGCAGACTGAACTCGCAGCTTCTACTGATTTTCCTGCGGGCGAATAAGAAGAACGTATAATCTTTAAACAGAAAGAAGGAATCGATCATGGAAAATGAACAGCTCAGCAACAGTACCATTTTTCCGTTAGGGGAAAAGGTACAAGCAAACTTTACGGGTGATGCTTACTTACAGATGATATTTACGGATCCTTCGCCACTAAATACCGCGATTGGAAATGTTACTTTTGCTCCCGCGGCCCGCAACAACTGGCATGCTCACCAGGTTGGACAAGTTCTGCTAGTCACCGGCGGCAAAGGCTGGTATCAGGAAGAGGGCAAACCTGCCCGATTGCTCACAGCGGGTGATGTGGTCAATATTCCACCTAACGTGAAGCATTGGCACGGTGCGACAAAAGATAGCTGGTTTGTACACCTCGCTATGACACCCGGGGCAACAGATTGGTTTGAAGCTGTCAATGATGAATGGTTTGACCAACTGTAGACCTTCGGATTCAAAGGGCATCTTAAGCGCAACTTTCATAAACAATGGGATGGAGGTTTTCTTTGTGGATTACATTAAATTTGGAAATACCGGAATGGATGTCTCCCGAGTTTGCCTGGGCTGTATGAGTTTTGGAGATGTGCTTCCAGGAGGGCATCAATGGGTGCTTAATGAGAAGAACAGCCGACCTATCATTAAAAGAGCTCTTGAGCTCGGTATCAACTTTTTTGATACAGCGAATATCTATGCAGGTGGAACCAGTGAAGAGATCGTTGGACGAGCTCTGAAGGATTATGCGAATCGAGATGAAATTGTTCTCGCCACAAAGGTCTGGGGACGTATGCATGAAGGTCCCAATGGAGCGGGGCTTTCTCGAAAGTCCATTATGAGTGAAATCGACAAAAGTCTGAAGAGAGTAGGGACCGATTATGTAGATCTCTATATCATCCATCGCTGGGATTATAACACCCCTATTGAAGAGACCATGGAAGCCCTGCACGATGTGGTCAAGTCAGGAAAAGCAAGATATATCGGTGCGTCGGCCATGTATGCATGGCAATTTCAAAAAGCATTGCATGTAGCGGAGACAAATGGCTGGACTCGTTTTGTATCCATGCAAAATCACCTTAATCTCATCTACCGTGAAGAGGAAAGGGAGATGATGCCACTTTGTACGGACCAAAAGATTGCGGTGACTCCCTATAGTCCACTTGCATCAGGAAGATTGATTCGCGATTGGTCGGAAAACACGCATCGGTCCGAAACCGATCTTATTCAAAAATCAAAGTACGATTCAACCGCTGATGTAGATCGCTTGATCGTTGAACGAGTGGCGTTAGTTGCAGAGAAGCGCGGCGTAGCCCGCAGTCATATCGCACTTGCATGGCTGCTGCAGAAGGAATCGGTAGCTGCCCCTATTGTGGGTGTAACGAAAATGCAGCAACTCGAAGATTCTGTAGGTGCTCTATCGGTAAAATTAACCCAGGAAGAAATTTCATTTCTGGAAGAACCTTATGTTCCGCATCCTATCGTAGGAGCCCAATAATTCTTGATCTGTGCATTATTCGGCCTGTAGATTGAAAAAGGATTCTGCCCGTAATGAGGGGAATACGAAGCGGAACCAATGAGACGATATCTCAGCTCACAAACGTAGCGAGTATCCCTGCGGTTGCACGATATAAATAAAACATGCTTTGTCAAAGAAAAGGTGGTTAGTTGGTATGAGAGCAAATATTATGTATGCTGCTGGTGATGTTCGCGTAGAAGAAATACCCGTTCCAAAACTGCAACATCCGACCGATGTCATTTTGAAAGTGGTTGCTGCCTGCATTTGCGGAAGCGATCTGCATCCTTATCACAACATGCATGCCCATGAGCATGGCGAAGGCGAAGCGATGGGGCATGAAGTGATCGGAAGGATTGAAGAAATGGGCTCGGAAGTTTCTGGATTCAAAAAAGGCGATTTGGTTGTTGTTCCTTTTGCTTATGGAGATAACACATGTCCATTCTGCGAAGAAGGATTGATGACTTCATGTGTGCATGGAGGTTTTATGACCGGCTGTCAGGCGGAGTTTGTTCGAGTACCTCAAGCACAAGGAAGCATGTTCAAATTGCCAGATGAAATTGATGAAGACTCTTCTTTACTGCCGTCTCTGTTGACCTTGTCTGACGTATACGGCACTGGCTATCATGCAGCGGTGATGGGAGGCGTGAATGAGAATACGACGGTAACGGTTATAGGTGACGGAGCGGTTGGTCTTCTTACTGTTCTGTCAGCGAAGAAGCTCGGTGCCAAGAAAATCATTCTTATGGGACGTCATAAGGAACGGACAGATCTTGGTATAGAGTTTGGCGCCACAGATGTTATTCCAGAGCGTGGAGAAGAGGGGATCGCAAAAGTCCGGGAACTCACGAATGGGGAAGGAACGCATGTCGTTCTCGAATGTGTCGGACTGATGCCAGCTTACGAGATGAGTCTTGGAGCTGTCCGGGCCGGCGGGGTGATCAGTCGTGTTGGTGTGCCGCAGTATGAAGAAGCTCCCATCGGTTTTGCAAGTCTTTTCGGGCGTAATATTACGCTAACGGGAGGTCCCGCGCCAACGCGTGCATACATGGAAGAATTATTACCAGATATCCTTGATGAAACCCTTCAACCTGGTCGTGTATTTGACGTAACCGTTGATCTGGATGGTGTTCCAGAGGGTTATCGTGCCATGGACAACCGTGAAGCACTTAAAGTAATAATTAGACCTTAATAAAGACTTACGGACTTGGCTATTTGAGAGGAAGTCAAGCATGAAAACAATAAAGAAGAATCTCAAAATAATTGATCTCTCATCTGCCCGTTCCAAGGTGTATTATTGGTTCCTATTGAGCATAGTGCTTGTTAATGAAAAGATATGAAGATGAACAAAATTCATAATTATCCTAAATCCAAAAAGAGGAGGTCTGCAGCTTAGCAGAATACTCCTCGTAATTTTCCACATAAATTAATAATGTACTTGACGATGATGTAAAACATAGTACAGGATAAGAGAAACGATCGCTATTCCAGCAGCAGACATGTACATCACACTATAGTTTGAGAGAGAAGCGACGATCCCCATAACATAAGTGCCGACGCCATACCCAAGATCAAAAAGCAAAAAAAATGTGCCGTTTGCAACCCCTATCCGATTAGAAGGAGATAGCTTTAGTATAGTAGCTTGTAGACAAGGAAACAGCGCCCCATATCCTATACCGGAGAAAACACTCGCAATCATGACCCAGGCGCCCGTATGAGCCTGACTTAATACAAATAATCCAAGTGCAAAGAAGATCATGCCCGGATAAAATAAAATATGCTCATTATAGTTGTCAAATAATTTGCCCACGAACGGACGGAAAAGGACAATCATGGTAGCGAATATAATAAAAAAGATGCCCGATACAGTAGGTTCACGAATTTCGCTAGTAAAAGGTGCAATAAATCCTGCAATTGGGCCGTAAGAAAAAGCCAACATAAACCCTACGATTGATACAGGAACTGCTTTTCTTTCAAATATATTATGCCAGCGAAGTGCAGTTTTAGCATCACTAGACTGTACTTCTTTCGCTTTTCTTGCAGGGACAGGTGCCCGTTGCATGGAGAAAATAAGACAAACCAAAGATAATCCTGCAATTACACTAATTGTCGTGAATAAATATTGGACATTTCCGTCTTTCCAAATATAAAGTCCAAGAGCAGGGCCGATAACCATTGCAATACTCATAAACATACTGAAATAGCCCATACCTTCTCCTTGCCGTGAAGCTGGAACAAGAGAAGCAGCAATGCTATTCGTAGAAGTAGATATAGTGGCATAGCTGGTACCATGTATAAAACGAAGCAACAAAAAAGCGATAATCGCATTTGCACTAAAATAACTTATACAAGTGATTAAGAAGATGCCTGTACCGATGAGTGCAAGCTTTTCTTTACCCCAACGATCAACCCATTGTCCGGTGAAAGGTCGTGCTAACACACTACCTATAACATAAAATGTAACCACCAAGCCCATTTGTTGCGCATTTCCATGCAACGTATCACGAATATATAAAGGAAAAGAAGTTACTGAGATATAAAATGTCAAAAACATAAAAAAACTACTTAAACTGATTAATATGAAATCTTTACTCCAAATTTTATCTTTTGTTGTCATACAATACCGCCCCACTCAAAAAATAAAAAACGAATGTTTCTCATCTGCAATAAATAAATACTCTTCGTAATCTCTCGGATTCCCTTTCTAGAAGCACCTATGATCATAACAACCTTTTTCTAGATGAATTCACATTAATAAAACATCCTTGCATAACAACAAGATATTGCTAAGTATGAACTCTGTCATTAAATTATTATAAAGAGATTTATTTAAGGATTAATTGATAATAAAGTTAATTAAGTCCATTAATGAACAAATTAAGATTGAACCAGGGCCCTTAGTTTTGATAATGCGAACAGGCTGTCTCTGATACTAACCCCTGAGACAGCCTGTTTTAGCTCTAGCAAGAAGATGAAGCTAAGTCCAATTCGGTAAAAGCGTTTCACCCCGGTCGGTTGCGGGTTGTGGTGTAATGGAATGGGAAGAGATTTCCTCACGCCATTCCGGTGTCATGTCTACATCGGCGGCATCAAGTGAATCTTCGAGCTGTTCCAGATTTCGCGCGCCAATAATAGGAGCCGTAATGGCAGGATTAGACATCGCCCAAGCAACGGCCAGCGTTGCTGCCTTGATTCCACGTTCTGCGGCATAGGTGGTAAACCGATCTGCTACGACATAGTTCATTTCATCCAGATAGCGATCCGTATATCTTTTTTCATCCACCAACCTGCCTTGCTTCGGACGTTTATTCACTCCATATTTACCTGTAAGAAGTCCAGCTCCAAGAGGACTGTAAGAAATGACCCCAATTTGTTCAGAAGCAGCGAGTGGTAAAATTTCGACTTCAGCCTGCCGTTTCACCAGGTTGTACATCGGCTGGATGAGTTCAAATCGGGCCAACTGTTCCTTGGCCGAGATCCCTAGTGCTTTGGCGATCTGCCAAGCAGCCCAATTGCTGACTGCAGGATAGAGGATCTTTCCTTGGCGCTGCAAATCATCTAATGCACGCAGGGTTTCCTCGATTGGTGTTCGCGGATCAAAGTCATGAACGAAATAAAAATCAATATAATCCGTTTTAAGACGTTTGAGACTACCCTCAATCCCTTGCATGATATGCCGGCGGGATAAGCCTCTGGCATTTACGTCAGCATTTGTAGGCCAAAACACCTTTGTCGCTAAAACGATGTTGTCTCGCTCATGCGCGATACAATCGCCGAGAATTTCTTCAGAGCGGCCTAAAGCATAAACATCGGCAGTGTCAAAAAAATTGATTCCTGCTTCACGGGAACGTCTATACATCTTTTTAGATGTTTCTTCATCTGCATTTGCCCCAAAAGACATCGTACCCAAACATAAATTGGACACCTGAATTCCGGTTCTTCCGACTGTTCGATATTCCATATGTGTACCTCCAGTTAATAGTAGCTATTCTTGTTTTTTTATATACCTAATCCAGAGCCCATTATTTTTCAAGGTTTCAACGCTTTTTAAAGAAAAATGGGAGGGGGGATGCTGGTTTAAGGCAGGGTCTAGTTCAAACACGGATGCAGATTCTGATGTCCCGTCGGCAATTGGAACTATGATCAGGCTCAGCTCATCGATCAATCCCTCACTTAGAAAAGAGCCGTTCACGACTCCTCCGCCTTCCAGAATCAATTGATCGATGGGAAATAATCGTTTTAGCTTTTCGACGACTCTATTTAAATCCAATGATTGTTTTCCACCAAAAACATATGAAATCCCAAGGTCTCGGAGATAAGCCAGATAGGCGTCAGATACCTGCTCTGTAAGCACCTCGATAATATGATCTTCTGATCTATTATTACTTCCATCAGAGATACTGCTCTTTGTCCAGCCTAATTTCCCCGAAGGATCAACAGCTACGGCAAAAGTCTTTGCGTCCTTTTTTGCAACATAATCCGTTCTGGGGATAGGCAAAATTGAATCCGACGCGAAATCAGGTTGATTACCCAAGGTGAAATGTTCTTCCATTGTCACTCTGCCGCAAGCCCATGCTTGGCCTCCGAATTGACGATGCAGGTTCTCATATTCCTCAATATAAACTGCGGATCGATCGTCATCCAGGAACTCTCCAACGATCCTTCCATCCAATGAGGTTAACATGTGGCAAATGATATATGGCCTTTCCATTATTTCAACTCCTTGATATAAAAAATACTACCCCAATGTCCAACCAGTGGGGTAGTCAATGAGGGGGAGAATTAGCCTACTTGAACGGTAGGACGAATAATCATTTCGTTGATCCCTACATCTGAAGGCTGTTCAATGGCAAACGCGATTGCTCGTGCGATGCTGTCCGCATCGATGGCCACTTTATAAAAATCGTCCAAACCTGCTTTAGTCTCCGCATCTGTAGTGGTTTCCACTAACTCACTGTTGACTGCACCTGGAGAAATATTGGTTACGCGAATTTGAGAACCGCTGATGGCTTCTTCCTGGCGCAAACCTTCCGAAATGGCTCTAACCGCATGCTTCGTACCGCAATAAACGGTCCCGCCAGGATAAATATTGTGGCCAGCTACGGAAGACAGATTGATGATATGTCCGGATTTGCGTTCTCTCATAGATGGAAGGACTGCAGCAATCGCATACAGGACGCCTCTGATATTCACGTCAATCATTTGATCCCATTCTTCAATTTTTTTCTTGAACATAAAGGCCTGCGGCATGATACCCGCATTATTGACCAACACATCAATCTGTCCAAATTGGTCGATCGCATAGGTAGCTAATTCTTCCATTTGTGCATGAGACGTGACATCTGTAACTTTATATACCACTTGTCCGCCATTTTGCTGAATTTTTTCCTGCAAGGCTTGCAATCGGTCTTCGCGACGCGCAGCAAGGACCAATTTTGCGCCTTTTGCGGCAAGTTCAACGGCAGCAGCCTCTCCGATGCCACTGGAAGCTCCAGTAATAATAACAACTTTTTCTTGCATGTTAGACATGTTTAAAGATCTCCTTTTTTTTGAAATTAATTGTTGCAAAAGATTTGGTACTTAAATGCGCGTTGACGCATTATTGCTCGAATGTGTATAATTTTAATCGAATTCATAATCTTTTCAATATTCAATTGACCTTAATTCGTTTATTAACGCGCACTTCCGAGAAAATTGTGCAATAACATAGGAAAAATGGTGAGCTATAATATGACCAAAATTGACAGAAGAATACTCAAATCACAAGAGGCTATTAAGAAAGCTTTTATAGAACTGATGTCTGAGAAAGAGTTTGATCAAATAACAATAAAAGATATCACCGATAGGGCTAACGTGGGCCGAAGGACCATTTATCTTCATTATTTGGATAAGTATGATTTATTGGATAGGCTCATTGAGGAACATATCACCGAACTGAGGAAATTGTGCAGATCCGCTACAGATTTGGATTTTGTTGAGGCAAATCTGATCTGGTTTGAATACTTTGAAGCTCATTTTTCCTTCTTTTCGACCATGCTATCTAGCAAGGGTGCTCCTTATTTCCGTAATCAGTTTCTTAAGTTTGTAATTGAGGAATTAAGTGGTGAAGTGGATACGACCGTGGGCATAAATAAAGATTTAAGTAGTGAAGTCATTCTCCTTTTTATAGGGAACGCCATTGTTGGTATAACTGAATCCTATTTTAAGAAAGAAATTCCTGATCCGCCTAAAGTAGTTGCTGAACAATTAGGTGTGCTATTAGAGCGAAATCTGACTTGATTATTTAGACATAAGTTCATTGCTAACATAAAATGTGATATTTAAACGAAGTACGGAACCTGTTGTTTCATAACGACTTGGGGGTCAGTATTTGTCTTAAGCACTGCCATGATTTCTTGAAACGTAAATATTCCATCCATTTTTATAAATACAAACGTATTCAAAAAAATAAACTGCCTTAGTCCGATCGAGTATCGAACTAAGGCAGTTTACGATGTCTTCTAAGTGCTATCTACTTGCAGGGAGTAGCTTCCATATGGGGCGAGTTTCATTGGCTAGTTAACAGCTTAGTCTTAAACAATACGTTCTATCAATGCTCCCACTTGCTTAGCCATGATTTGGGGCGGGTAGGGCATTTCATTATTAAACCACCATTCAACGACTTCGACATAAGCGGCTGCAATAAAGCGAAGAATAACCTCATCACTTAAACCCTGATTCTTTCCTTCCTGAGTATTCACCTCTTCTTTTAAACCTTCCATGACGAATTCCAGAAAGCGATTATGGAATGATACTCCAGCCTGGCTTGTTAACATGGTCGAAAAAAATAAGTAATGACTTTCGAGATACTCGAACCAGATTAGTCCCCCATCTATAAAACTCATTTCTGATGACGCTGCTCGAAGCTTCTCCAGTTCGTTGATATGTTCTTCAATAAGCCTGTCCAACAAATCGTATTTATCTAAGTAATGAAGATAGATCGTTCTTCGGCTTACGTTTGCTTTATCAGAAATATCCTGAATGGTAATTTGATTGAAATTTTTTTCAGCCATAAGTTCTATAACCGCTTTTTTTATGGCTTCTTGCGATTTGACAACTCTTCGATCCACTTTAGTCATCGGGACGACCACCTTACTTTCTTATAGATAAGATCATATAATTCACAGCCTTTAAAGATTGGTGTATTAATGCTCAAATCAAGATCAATTAGTCATTGCTGAGCCGTAATTTCTATTTATAATTATACACACGTGTTACTTAGTGCATCAATGTTATTTAAAAGAGGGCAAGAACTTAACAACTTACAATTCACAGAAGAATTATTAAAAAAGGGGAGAAATAATGGCCAAGTCACTAAAGTTGATTAAATGAAGAGATCATTTCTACATTAGCCGCATCTGGAGATACAGTAAAGGTGATACTTGAAGCATTTGATATTTTTGAAACTAAAATCTACCGGAATCATTTATAAAAAGGAAGAAGAAAAGAAGTCTCTAATCCATATCTTAATTTTTATATAATCTCTATTCTCTTCCCAGTAAGATATAAAGCAATTTCACAATTCCAATCGATTTGTGTACTAATTCACGGATCACATCCTATTGGTCATTGAAGGTATTCTAATTGCGTTTATAATACACATGTGTAACATAATACATCAATTTTGCCTAATACATTGATGTGAATTATCACAATGGGAAAAGGTTCGAATGTTGAAGTAAAATATAACCTGCGAAAGCGAGGAATTACAAATGGAATATGTGAAACTTGGAAGTACCGGCTTGGATGTATCGCGGATTTGTCTGGGCTGTATGAGCTTCGGTATCGGAGAACGGGGAGATTTCCCGTGGGCACTCAATGAAGAACGCAGTCGTCCCATGATCAAGAAAGCTCTGGAGGCAGGTATTAATTTCTTTGATACGGCCAATGTATATTCTGGTGGAACCAGTGAGGAAATCACTGGCCGAATTCTAAAAGAGAATGCAAATCGAGATGAAATAGTCCTAGCGTCAAAGGTGTTTTACCCTGTAGCTGAGGGACCAAACCGAGGCGGACTTTCCCGTAAAGCCATCATGAGTGAAATTGATAAAACGCTTATGAGACTTGGAACGGATTATGTAGATATGTATTACACTCACCGCTGGGATTACAATACACCGATCGAAGAGACGATGGAGGCCTTGCATGATGTGGTGAAGGCAGGAAAAGCACGGTATATTGGTGCTTCAACGATGTACGCCTGGCAGTTCTTAAAAGCACAACATGTCGCTGAACGTAATGGCTGGACTAAATTTGTCGCAATGCAGGATCATTACAACCTTATGTACCGTGAGGAGGAGCGGGAGATGCTCCCTATGTGTACAGAAGAAAAGATTCGTGTGATGCCATGGAGTCCTCTAGCTGCCGGCAGACTGGCACGACCTTGGGGTGAAACGGACGAACGTGCCAAAGTGGATGCTATCGGTAAAGCGATTTATTCCGCAACAGCCGATTCGGATCGCCAAGTCGTTGAACGTGTAGCGAAAGTAGCTGAAACACGCGGAGTACCAATGTCGCAAATCGCATTAGCATGGTTGCTTCATAAGGATCCAGTAACAGCTCCGATTGTAGGTACGACTGAAATATCTCATATCGAGGATGCGATTGCCGCCTTGTCGATCCAATTAACACCTGAAGAAATGGCATTGCTGGAAGAGCCATATGTGCCACATCCAGTCCTTGGTATGACGTCCTAATTCTAAATGGTGTACCTGTCATGCAAAAATAGACAATGATAAATGAATTAAGCAGTCGATAAAGACGATATGTAAAACGCATGTACAACGTGTTCCCAGTGCGAATGCCCATTCGAAAAAATATGATCGAACGGAGAGACTTATGTTCAAACGATGTCATCTGGCGGTGCAATTTGCTCATGTTATGGGTGCGGAAGTAACTGTTTTGAGTCAGACCATGAATAAACAAGAAGAGTCTCTGGAGATGGGCGCAGAAGCATTGCGGGTTCAAACGTAGGGGGAATCCAGGAAACTCAAGAAATGCTTGATTTTGCTGGAGAGCAGGGTGTTGCCGCTAAAATTGAGCTCATCCGTGCAGACCATGTGGACGAAATATATGAGCGTGTGCTACGTAGTGATGTGCGTATTCGCTTCGTGATCGTATGTCAACATTGCAAGGTTAATCAATAAATTATCCCATGATCTAGAGCTTTCTATATTAAGGACAGGTACTACTTTCGAATAGTTTGCCTATCCTGATCTTATCTGAATTGAAAGGGTGTTATCATAACATGAGTAATGTATTAATCCTGGGTGCAAATGGCGGAATCGCTCGTCATGCAATTGATTTATTCCTTAAAGAAACGGATGCTCAATTGACACTTTTTCTCCGTAATTCAAGAAGAATGAAAAACATGGAATCCGATCGCATTCGAGTTATTGAAGGCGATGTAATGGATGTTGAAAACCTAAAGGAAGCTATGACAGGGCAGAATATTGTCTATGCCAATTTATCAGGCGATCTAGAGAACATGGCCAAAAATATCGTAGAAGCTATGGATGCTAGTGAGGTGAAACGCCTCATTTTTATTAGTTCTATGGGTATTTATGATGAAGTTCCTGGTGAGAAGTATGGAAGTGTTCTAAATCCTTATCGGAAATCAGCTCAAGTCATTGAAGCCTCATCTCTTGATTATACAATCTTGCGTCCTGCATGGTTTACAAATTCTAATGAAATTGACTATGAGACCACACAAAAAGGTGAACTGTTTAAAGGCGGTGCTGTTTCACGCAAGAGTGTTGCGGATTTGGTTGTTAAATTGGCAACAAATCCAGAATTGGAGGTTCGCTGTAGCTTAGGGGTGAACAAACCCGAATAACCGAAGTTAAACACTGGAAAATAGCTAACCAATACAACTGCTATCTTAAACGTCTTTTAAAGCTAGCATATATGAAAAACATAAAATGAGAGCTCATTTAAGAAAATGAGTTCTTTTTTATGTTAAATGACACCTTATTGAGATTATTGGAGATTGATCCACTCAAATAGAGACTGTCTTCTAACTAAGCCACTGTCTAAAACTCGGACAAGAATTGCTTTTATTCGATATTGATAAAATCAAAGAAGCGGCCTTTACCACCCAAGTACCTATGATCGTAACGAACACAAACGATTATGCCAGTGTAACAGTAACAACTGAAACATCAGTACATTTTAATGAACCACTACTAACGTTAGTAAAACAATATTAATATGAGATGAAATGGGATTAGATCCTAACTTTCTATGGGGCGGTGCAACCGCGGCGAATCAAAGTGAAGGCGGATACAATTTAGGTAATCGTGGTTTGGCAAATGTTGATTTGTTGCCTACAGGCGAAGATTGAGTAGGAATAGTCGCTGGTAAAATTAAAATGCTTGAATTTGATGATCAACACTTTTATCCAGCCAAAGAAGCCATTGATATGTATCATCATTATTTTGAGGATATCAAATTATTTGCTGAGATGGGGTTTAAAACCTATCTTATGTCAATTTCATGGTCTAGAATTTTTCCGAATGGTGATGATGAAAAAGCGAATGAAGTACAATATCGAGCCACTAGTAACTTTAACTCATTTGTTTTATGTGCACTTGGTTCTTTTAGAACTATAAAGTAGCATCAACGACCTGAGCGACTGGTTGCAGAAACGGTGTAAACCCTGGAATGGCTTGGAATGGTTTAACCGTATGCTAAATGATCCAAATTGGAACAGCATTCAGGCCTTTGATGTTGTCCTTATTCCAAGCTCGCTGCCCAAAAGCTTGAAATTTCTGATGGGTGGAATCAAAGAGGGTAAATTTTTAGCGCACCATTTTAGAGATAGAAGATGTAAGCTCCATGTTCGCCTAAATATACGACGAAAAGGGATGAGCGATGTTACACGTGAAAAAAACGGCCTCTTTTGAATGATCCAGCATGAAGGCCGTTTTTTTATTGTCCCCCGAATACCATTACTCAGATGTCATTTCATTACCTGATACGACATCTCATGCAGCCAAAGGCAAAAAGAATATTACGATTCGAATAGATAATACCAATTATCCAACAAATGGTGGTCATCTTGATCTTTCGATCTCGTTATCCGTTTCACGGATCGACTTTATGACAAATTCAGAGAAAGCTTTCACTGTTGGAGATAACCACTTTTTCTTTTTAATCAGCATATGAGAGTATATCGGATCGAACTTTTCGGAATGACTTACGATTTTAAGTTTTCCTCTATTCACGTCTTCTTTAACTGTAATATAAGGCAAAAAAGAAAATCCAAGCCCACTCATAACAGTTTGTTTAATCGCCTCTATACTCCATAACTCCATGGTTTGAAATGGATGAATATCATGCTTTACAAGATATCTTTCAAACATGGTCCGATAACTACAGCCTTCTTCATTCGTAATAAAAAAATGGTTGGTGTTCTCTCGCTTATATTCATCGAAATGGTCTGGACCGTCATTGCTGCACACCAGGACAATGTTCTCCTGGGCCAAAAAATAATGAATGCATTTTTCCGGATGTATTTCCGGGTAGACCATCAAAGCCACATCTACACGTCCACTGATTAAGTCAACCTGGTTTTGTTCACATGTACCGTTGGTAAGGATGAATTTGACATGAGGATATTTCAAAGAGAATTCCCTTATAATCGGACTTAATCTAGAAATCGTTAAAGACTCTGGTGCAGCCACCTTTACAACACCTTTAACCTCCTGGTTGCTTCGTATATTTCTAATCTGGTCATGAGTAGCCAGTAGATCTTCTGCCAGAGGTATTAATTCTCTCCCTAATTGAGTAAGTTTCAAATGCCTTCTTTCGTAAGTGAAAAGCTCCCCGCCAATCTCTTCTTCAAGCGATTGTATATGGGCAGTGATCGTGGACTGAGTGTATCCCAATTGCGATGCAGCCCCTGTATAACTTCCGATTTCGATAATCGTCTGAAATGTAATAAGGTGTCTAATTTCCATTGATGTTCTCCTTAGGTTTAATTTCTATCGATAAAAATGATAATGATTTTGAATATTTCGATTTTATTAATGAACAGATCCATCATACAATAGAATCCTTCTGGTCGTAAATTAATCTACAAGGGAGGAAACAATAAATGAAACCGTTCAAAATTTCAATTCCAGAGCAACAACTGCATGATCTGTCTATCAGACTAAAACAGGTTCGATGGCCTTCGAGTTTCTCTGTAGAACCATGGGCTCTGGGGACAGACCGTTCCTTTATGAAGAGATTAGTTGATTATTGGGGCACGGAATACAACTGGCGTGAACAGGAAGCATGGTTAAACCGTTTCCCACAGTTTATGGAACATGTGGATGGCTTCGATATACACTTTGTACACGTCCGGGGTGAAGGCACATCCGCACGACCACTGTTGTTGACTCATGGATGGCCAGGATCATTTGTAGAGATGTTAGAACTAATACCTTATCTAACAACTCCGTCGCTATATGGTGGACATGCTGAAGAGGCTTTTGACGTGATTATTCCCTCATTGCCAGGCTTTGCATTTTCGAGTAAACCCACACGACCGGGAGTGGGGTCCAAATACGTAGCCACGCTTTGGGCAAAACTTATGGATCGTTTGGGTTACGAAAGGTATTTGGTTCAGGGAGGGGATATTGGAGCAGGGGTTTCAACATGGTTAGCATTCATGTACCCCGAACGGGTAAGGGGACTTCATCTCAATTATATTCCTGGAAGCTACAAGCCACCCCTCACTCCGAATACACCATCTGTTAGCGAAGAAGAGCAAGCTTACTTAGACATCGTAGCTGAGTGGTTGGACCGAGAAGGTGCTTATAGCGCCCTTCATAGAACGAAGCCGGAAACACTGGCTTTTGCACTAAGTGATTCCCCAACCGGTCTTGCCAGCTGGATGGTAGAAAAATTTCAAGGTTGGAGTGACTGTGACGGGGATATCGAAAGGTCTTTCTCACTTGATCATATCCTCACTAACATATCGATTTACTGGTTCACCAATTCGCTTGCTTCTTCCATACGAATATATACTGAAGGCAGCAAAATGCCACTGCATTTCACCGAAGGTCAGCGTGTTACTGTTCCAACAGGGGTCTCCTTATTTCCCAAGGAGCTGCCCACGCCTCCTCGAAGCTGGGTAGAACGCGTCTATAATATTACGTACTGGGAGAAAGCGAATAGAGGCGGTCATTTTGCCGCTATGGAAAATCCTAAATTGTTTGCCGAACATCTAAATCATTTTTTTCATTCCTTAAGCATCTGATAGTCTCTATCCTTGAGAGGGTTATGAACAACCCGTACATTTTTTACCAGACATATATTTACCCCTTAAAGGGGAAATGACACAAAAAAGATGTAATGTTGGAACTTTTGTGTCATAAAAATTGTACCGATACAAGTTGCTGAAATAATTGTAATTGCGCAGCAATAGTGGGGAGTGGCAATTGGCCCAAGTTCTTGTCCCGAGCTGATGAAAAGAACTTGGTTCCGTTGCCGAAAAAGACAAGAATATTGTTTCTTTTCCGATTTAATATTGATCTAAATAGCTGGGCAATAGCCGCAATTGAGAAACTTGAATCTTATGGCCTGATTACTACTAAAGAGGGGCAGCATTTGTACCGTTTTAGTCTTCTTCAATAGTAAATCCAGGAGATGCTGAAGGCGGAAATGGAAACGCATCTGGGCTACGAGAAGCACGATGTGAAGGCCAAGGAGACGCCAAACAGCCGGAATGGCAAAAGCAAGAAAACTGTGGTCAGCGAGTACGGCGAACAAGAGATCTCCGTGCCACGCGACCGCCTCGGCGAGTTTGAGCCACTCGTGGTGAAGAAGCTCATTGTTCAGCGAAGCGACTCAGAAGCCCATTCGGTATCAGGTGAGGATCGGTTCACAGCAACCATCGACTCTCTGAGCCCTCATGATCTGATACGTACTTGCTCTACTTCCACATCGTTCATCCGCATTCCCTGACAACCATCACTTAATAACGGCTTGCATGCACTATTCTTGCCAAACACTCATAGGGTCCCATGGCTTGATCTGATTGCCATATTTTCCGGTCAAAAAAGCTTTCATGTCTTCCAGCTTAGCAGGCACCTCGTTCCAAATTGGAAGGGGTGGTAACCCTCGTTTGCTTTTCAATAGGATATCCACTGTAACATACAAGCGTTCTGGCTGAATCCAATGAAGAAAGCGGGAAATATCAATTTGCTTGGTCAGGGACAAGGAATCAATTTCGTCATTGTAATGCTTGTTGAACTCGCTGATCAGATTCAGGAGGTAGTTTCTCTGCTCCTTCACGAAGTCCAGGCCGCAGATGGCGCCATGTCCTGGAACAACGATTTCGGGTTTAATTTCATCAATAATGCGATCAAGCACTTTAACCCAATTGAGGGTTCCTTCTTCGCTGTATGCTGTACAACCGTTAAACACGACATCGCCGGCGAACAGCACTTTTTCTTTTGGCATCCACAGCAGCAAGTCACTGTCAGAGTGGGCCGGAGCTACGTTGTAAATCATAACTTCCGTATCGCCAAGACGGATGTTGATATCGTCCTTTATCTCAATATTCGGGAGCACCCATTCTACGCCTTCCAGGTCGAATCCTTCAAATTCCGCTGCAAAAAATCGCTCGCCCGAAGTCGATTCCAGAGAATCCTTTCCTCTTCTGATGACGCTGTCCATCCAGGCGATATTTTCGGTAAGACGCTCTCTGGACGCTTCCTTGTGCATAATAATGCAAGCATCTTCAAACACTTTATTTCCCCAGGCATGGTCGCTGTTATAGTGCGAGTTCACCACATATGCGGGAGAGCCGCCATTGCTTACTTCCATAAAAGCCTTCCGCATTTCCCGTGCATGGAACAAATCGAAGAACGTGTCATACACCAGCCCTTCACCCTTATTGATGAACCCGGCATTGGCCCAACTGATCCCGCGATACGGCGAAATACCGGCAAAGACGCCATCTGCGACTTCAAAAAATTTAACGCGAGGTTTTTGTATAATACGTCCATACTTCATAAAAATTCTCCTTTGCGTATATGTTTTTGGGGTGAGGCATACTGACTATGTCTTTATTATAGAGAATGGAAAACAAAAAATGCAAGCACGTACTTGCATGCATTTTTTCTATGCTATATGATAGTAACAGAAAAACATCACACTACATGGATGGAGGAGCTGCAACATGAAGCTAGTAACCTTTCAAACCAAGACATCCCAGGAACCTTTGTTTGGGCTTGTAATTAACGAGAAATTTGTCGTGTCTTTTGCCGCAATCATGAAAAAGCAGGAAACATTCATTAACAGTCTTGAAAGTATAGACAGCTATCTTCATTATTTGCCGACAAGTTATGATGCCGCTAAGGAATTGATGCAATATGCTGTCGAACAGTTGCATCAATTCAATGAAAATGAAATCTGCCCGATTGCAGCGGTAAAACTGCTGCCGCCGGTTCCGAATCCGGCTGCGCTTATCGATTTCGGGCTGACGCCAAGACATCTGAGAAATGCTGGCGTAAATCTGTTGCAAAGAGAATATACAGGGCCGGAAAGAGAAGAGCTTAAACGAAAAATTTCCGAAAAATTCCAGAAAGATCCGAATAAAGTAACTTTCAGTTATTACAAGTGTAACCATAATGCATTAATTGGCGATGGGGATACGATTCATTGGCCTTCGTACTCTTCCTACCTGGATATCGAGCCGGAGCTGGCCTTTGTTACAGGGAAGGGGAACTGCATCGCAGGTTATGTTATTTTTAACGACAGTACTGTCCGCGATGTGCAGTGGCCGGATTTCCAGGCGCTGACCGGACCGACGCGCTGCAAAGATTTTGATCGCAGCAAAGGAATAGGACCATTTCTGGTTACGCCGGATGAAATCGACAACCCGCTGGTACTGGATGTGGATGTACGCATCGGGGAGAGACTGCACTGGAAGGGAAGCACATCCGAGTATTCTGCACACCCTGCAAAAGTGATGGAGGAGGTTCTCAAAGTTTTCACGCCGCTCCCGGGCACGATTATAGGAATGGGGACGATACCGGATTGCTGCGCAATCGAGACCGAACAATGGCTGTTGCCCTCTGACCGAATCCAGATTACATTTGATAAATTAGGCACGCTCACGCAATTGGTGCCTGATCATGTCAAGATTACGGAACCAAGCCGCTGGGAAAAAAGAAGCGATTTGCCTTAAATAAACGTTTATGAAAATGATGAACCCGACCCTGCTGCATATGCAAAACTTGTAGTAGAATAGGTTTAACATATGCAAAAGGAGAAATACAATGCAAACATCAGACAGAATCATTGAAGCCGCGACACGGCTCATCAAAAAGAAGGGCTATCGGGGAGTAAGCACCAAAGCCATTGCAACGGAAGCTAAAGTCAATGAATCTACGATTTTCCGGCAATTTGGAAGCAAGCAAGGCATATTGGAAGCCATCATTGAAAGACATTCAGATATCCCGCAATTTGAGAAGCTGTTAAAAGAGGACGCGACCGATAATCCGGAAGTCGATCTGCTGAATGTAAGTCAGCAGTACCGTTTGTTTTTCCATAAAAATGCGGACATCATTTTGATTGGCATCCGCGACAAAGGAATGCTACCCGAATTGGACAGAGTGCTGGCCGATCCGCCGGTGAAGCTGCACTCCTTGCTGGTTGAATATTTTGAACGCCTGCAGAAGAAAAAAGTTATAGCCAGACAGGATGAGCGTCTTGCCGCCATGTCTTTTCTCTCGATGTGCTACGGATTTCAGATGAGCGAGCTGATTCACCGGCAATATCAGTCCCAACTCGTCACCGAGGAAGAGTTCTACAAGCACAGTGTCTCATTGTTTGTTAAAGGAATTTTGTCTCAGTCATAAGCTTTGTTGATTTATTTAATGATAAGTTTAAACTTATTAAGTTGGAGGATATTTATGAGTAATAATAAAGAAAACGTAATACTCTATATAAGATTTAAAATTAAAAGTGAAAAAAAGGAAGAATTCAAAGAACTATGATCTGCTAATATGAGAGCGATGGAACATGAACCAGCTTTTGTAAGTGCCGTTCTTTCAGATGATATTGATAATTCAAATGAGGTTACTCTTTTTGAAATCTGGAAAGGAACAAAGGAAAGTTGGCTAAAAGAAAAACTTCCTAAACCTTATAGAAAAACATATGAGAATAAACTTGTGGATTTAATCGATGAAAGAAGCGGACCGAAAGGACGTCAAGGTGATAATGGACCTAGGTAGCATCACAGTATCTTGCCATGATGCAACGGGAAAAGAAGATACGACGAGTAGTGCACAGGAAGCTGGTTAAGGAGTAATTTATTGATAATAAGGAGTTGAAATAATGAAATCTACATTGGGAAAAGCGATGTTGCTGGGAATGGGGCTTGCTGCAACTGGCAAGGAACAAATCAAATTAGTGTTTGAAGAGTTTATCCAGAAAGGAGAGATGTGGTTTATAACATCAAATGAGACAAGTTATAGCACTAAAGGAGACTGTTTATAAGATCTGAATGAGACAGACATTCCCTTAAGAATCCAGTAACGGCGGGGATTTTGCTTAAGTATTCAAATGAGCTATCCTCAAAGGTGCTTTATCTTGATTGAATTTTCGTATGAAAAACGATAGTCCATTTTTTATAACAAGAAGTAAGATAATCCTCTTTGAGGATATTCTTTTATTTAAGTACGCATTAGAGTCGCGACTTTTTTAGTGAGCAATTTGCGTAATTCAAATTCAGTTTCAAAGTCATAACCAGGCTATATGTTACAGAATAGTATTCCGAGAGCAATTCTAAAACACAACTCAGATGTAAGGCACAAACAAAAGATTGAAATCATGCTTCCAAATGCAGCTAGAACGATTAATTTTAATGAATTTAAATGCCCGCTAAGTACTAAAACTATGAAGAAATTGTTATTTAAGATGAATACTTTTACACCATTGAGTGTAGCAATGAGAATTTACGAAAATCCAAGTAATATTATGAATTTAAGGCGAACTTTGGCGTCATTATGAAGCGGATAAGCGAATCCAAAGGTTTAGTTCAAATACATTGAAAGCCTATGCCCTTCCGCTCAAAATGCTAGTTACGGAACTCGGGGATTTAGATATTTCTGAAATATCTCGAATCTACTTAAGGAATACATAGCTAAGCAGTCCGTTAGGTTGAAGCCAAGTAGCATTGTGCGTACCTTATTCCATTTTGCATATGAAGAAACATATCTACCTACCAACCCTTCACTCTAAATTTTTGTTGGAGATAGATGTAATTCATCTGAAGATATCCTGTCAGACATTAAGGGAGAAGGCACTACTTGAGTTTCTCTACAGCACAGGTTGCCGTATTGGAGAGGTCGAAAAGATAAACATTGAGGATCAAAATTGGGAGAACTGCTCTGTCATTGTAAATGGGAAGGGTTCAAAGCAGCGAGAAGTTTACTTCACTACTGAGTGTAAAATATGGTTGAAGAAGTATTCCTATTAATTGTCTCTTATTTGTCTGAGAAGTCTTATTTTAGCCAAACAAATCATGTTCGTAGGTAAGTAAAGCACAACAAAAATGTTGATGGCTACACAGCCTTACATTAAATTTGATAATTGACGTTCATTTGAGCAAAATGTTAGAATCACATACAATTCAGACAAGCGCAGTGGTCAATGGAGACTTGTCTTTTTTTTATGCTTTTTGAACATTGGGGGGATATTCATGTTGATTTCAAGAGTGATCAACAATAATGTGATCACGGCGATGAATGAAGACAACAAGGAATTGGTGATTATGGGCTTAGGGATCGCTTTTCAAAAGAAAAAAGGCGACACCGTTGATAAGTCCAAAATTGAGAAAGTATTCAGCCTTGAGAATAAGGAACTTACCGATAGACTAAAGACGTTATTAAACAAAATATCGTTGGAGATTATGTCGCTTACAGAAGATATTATTAACTATGCTATGCAGAAAACGAATCGAAAACTGAATGAAAGCATATATATTTCGCTTCCCGATCATATTAATTTTACAATCGAACGTCATCAACAAGGGATAGATATTCATAATGCACTCCTTTGGGAAATAAAACGATTCTATAGATTGGAATTTGGAATCGGCATGGAAGCTCTGTCCATAATTAAAGAGCGTCTTGGTGTGGAACTCCCTGAAGATGAGGCTGGCTTTATTGCCCTCCATATCGTTAATGCTCAAATGAACGAAAATGTACCTGAAGCGGCAAATATCACAAGATTAATTAAGGAAATCCTAAACATTAGGGATTGCGCTACACGTTAAATCAGTTCTATGACAGATATGAAAAACCTTTGTTTATTGTCGAGAATGGCCTAGGCGCAATAGATGTCCCGAATGAGAAGGGGATTGTTGAGGATGACTATCGGATTGATTATATCCGCGAGCATCATGTGCAAGTCGCAGAAGCGATTCAAGATGGAGTCGAGGTCATGGGATACACTAGTTGGGGATGCATAGACATCGTAAGCAACTCCACCGGAGAGATGCGTAAACGTTATGGCTTCATTTATGTCGATCGTCACGATGATTTATCGGGAACTTTTGAGAGAACACGAAAGAAGAGTTTCAATTGGTACAAAGAAGTCATCGCTACCAATGGAAAAATCATTACAGAGTAGAGGTAAAACAGCCGAAACATGTTCCATAACGAATGGAGGTGTTTCGGCTGTTCCAAATTTAATGTTATGAACATGAATTTAGAGGACTTGCCGAGGGATAACAGGCAAGCTGATCATGGTCTCAGTATCTATAAATTTTAGTGTATCTTCATCCACTAACAAACCTTGCGGCGAAACCCAAGCTGCCTCTGCTACAGCTGCATTTTCGAAGATGTATAACGAAACAGCATCATAGGGTGCTTCGTCGGGGACATAAGCTTCATCTCCCTTCCCCGGTTTACGAGTAGGATGCTGCCGATAAGAAATAAGCCCCGGAAGCTTGGTAGCAAGAGGTCCATGAGTGAATTCATAATGATAGCGAAACTCTTCAAGTGACATCCCTGGTTTTCTTCGGAACACAAACATGATGCTATGTCCTTTTTCAGGATATACATTTAACTCTTTTATACTTTCCATTATGGTTTAGTCTCCTCGAGTTAGTTTATTTAACATATAGTTATTATAGCAATGAAAATGAACATCCTAATAGTGTCTTAATCTAGAGTTTTATGGTGTAAATCAAGTTTTGTTTGGAGTGTGTACTGTTTCACGTTATGTTTTATTCCATAAAACTATTCGTATACTTCGAGCATAAAAGGGGGAAGGAACTCATGAGTGTTCTTCTTATACAAATAGACGAGAATGATTTCATGGAAGTGAAGGAGCTGATCACAAGGAATTATGCAGGAGCTAAAGTCATTACTGTGAATCAGTTGCCCGGGGATACGGATTGGCTTCTAAGTATGACAGAAATACCTGATCTTTTGGATAGACTTATCAATACAGCTGGGGAACCTGCGGTGCAACGCGTTTTACATTATAAACTATTCCGCAAACATTTTGGTTTGGCTCCAGGGATGTATAGACAAAAGATAAGAAATGAACGCCAAGCATCGAGATAGTTCATTTTCAAAAAAAGTATTTGAGGAAAAGGGTCGCCAAGCTCAGGATTTGGCATGGTTCCTCTAACATATTTCATTAAGCATATAGGTGTTCAAGGAAAATAAAGTATTCTTTGGGGGTCTTATTAAGAAGAAGGACGATTAGTAACTATGCAAAATTGTGATACCTAATTTTTTCATACTCGTTGAGAACATCGTGTAATACATGATGTTCTCAAATAACTTGTTTTCGCTAATCTATAAGTTAAAAAACGGGTTATCTCGCTTATGAAGGGTATACCTGATTCCTTTTAAACAATCCCCATACCTGTTCGGCCATGTATTTCGGTGAATGTGGCATGTTATTTATAATCCACCATTCGATTACCCCAATGAATGCAAAGGCCATAAATTGCGTGATCAATAGCTTGTCATACCCCTTATTAAGGTCCTCCATATTGACTTGGTCTTTTATATTCCCTGTCACGATCTCCAACATATGCTCCCGAAAAGCAGGAATTCCTTTATTCGAAAGCATGGAAGCGAAAAACGTATGGTTCTGCTCAAAGTATTGAAAAACAGGTAACAAAGAATGGATAAAATCAACCTTTTCCTGATTTGGATCGGTTGAGATGCAAACGGAGATCATTCTGCTCAAATGCTCATCGATGCATTTGTTAAGAAGATCGTATTTATCGGTGTAGTGAAAATAAATGGTTCCTCTGTTAACATTCGCCCGATCCGCAATCTCATTAATAGTTATTTCTTCAAAATCCTTCTCCGAGATCAAACCTATAAATGCATTAAATATGGCTGCCTTTGTTTTTAAGATTCTTCGATCGATTTTAACTCCCATAATGTATAGCCCCCAGAAGATATTTAACAAATCAGTTGAATCCGTTGGATATAAAACAAAAATCACTTTATTGGCGATTGAAGCAATCATCATAATCCATATAATAATAACCAACGGACGTTATATATTCAACAAAAGTTCGATAAAGTTTTGCTGTAACCTAAATGTTCATTGGGTCAAAAGAGCAATCTAACAATAAAATATCGAGGTGATCGACTAATGAACATTACACTTTTTGGTGGTAGTGGTGCGATTGGAAAAATTTTGACTGAGGTAGCAATTCAAAACGGGGATAACGTTACCCTTTATGCTAGAAATGCGGGGAAAATTGGACAGAAACATGAGAAGATAAATGTTGTCGAGGGTCAATTATCTAATCAAGACTTGGTGGAACAAGCACTGTCGAATGCCGATGTTGTCATTAGCACATTGGGACCCGCACTTGATACGTCCAGAAAATTAAAAGGTACCCCTGTTGCGGATGGTCATGAGGTTATTGTAAATGCGATGAGAAAGTTAAATAAAAAACGACTCATTACACTTGCTACTCCAACTTTGAAATCTGATAAGGATCGGAATTCGATTGCCACAGTTGTACCGGGAATTATGGCCAAGGTGATGTTTCCAAATGGTTATCACGAAATGAAAAAGCTTGAGGAAATCATCAAGCGATCTTCTTTAGACTGGACAGTAGTTCGGATTATTAATCCAAATGTAAGGCATAAGGAAAACGTTCATTATGCTTACTCGCTAGGCGATCAGCCAGCAAAAATGGGGATATCCCGAGAAAATATCGCTAAATTTATGTATCATGCAGCTTCCGAGCCATCCTTAATTCATCAAATGCCGATTGTATACAACAGTTGAGAAAGGATTCGATCTGTTTATCAAGTGAAGGGAGAGGAACGAAATGAAAGTAGAGATTTGGTCGGATATTGGCTGCCCATTTTGTTATATCGGAAAACAGCGTTTCGAGGACGGGCTGGGGCGGTTTGCATCCAAAGATAAAGTGAATGTGGAGTACCGGAGCTTCCAGCTAGATCCTTTTGCCGAGAAAAATCCAGCTAACGATGTACACGACTTGTATGTTTCAAAGCATGGTGGCAGCAGAGAAGAAGCCAAGGCCATGCATAAACAATTTGCCCAACAAGCGAAGGGTGATGGAGTGGATTTTCAATTTGACCGAATAATCCCTACTAATTCGCTCGATGCGCATCGATTGATCAAGTTTGCGGCTACCTATGGCAAGAGTGCGGAAGTGTTGGAGCTTCTGTATAAAGCATATTTCACAGATTCCAAGCATATCGGCGACGCGGACACACTGGCTGACATAGCGGCGGAAGCCGGTATGGATCGCGAGAAAACGCTCAACGTGCTGGAAAGCACGCAATATGTGGATGAAGTTCGTGCAGATGGGCATGAAGCAAGCAGCCTTGGAGCTACAGGTGTACCTTTCTTTGTCATCAACCGCAAATATGCGATTTCAGGCGCACAATCAAGTGAAGTGTTTCTGGAGGCGCTGCAAAAAGTATGGGACGAGGAACATCCGCTGATGACGTTAGATACGACTCTAAACCAAGAATCAGGCAATGTTTGCGAGGATGGTTATTGTACGCCAAAAAACAGCTGACGGAGGCGCCATTAAAGTAACCGTAAAACAGCGGCAGTCTAAGACTTTATTTTCTCGTCCATAGCTACCGCTGTTTCTTTTATTGGAGCTCTTTGGGTTTTAATGCTTGGCGAATCAGTTGATTGAATTGACTCATATGGTGATCAAAACTGAATTGTTCGTCAGTGGCTGTACGTGCAATAAGGCCGTCAATCAGCGCATATAACCAAAGAGAAAGGGTCTCCACATCATAATCTGGATCTACTTGTTTTTCATGAATAGCACTTGTAAGCAGATTCTTGAATGATTCACGCATGATGATATCACTTTGATTGAAGACATGTCGCACGCCCTTATTGCGTGAAGCTTCAGCCAAAATTTCGATCCATAATCTCTGGTCCATAGGATATACGGGATTACTGACACAACTAGTTATAATCGTCAGAATCTGTCCGAGAGGATCTTTTTTGGTTTCTCTAAATTCCATTTTGGCCAAAGCATGGCGCTGTTCTTCTTCCACCAGTGCAATAATAAATGCATCTTTACTTGGAAAGTGGCGGTACAGATTCCCTGCACTCATTCCTGCTTCTTTTGCAATTTCGACAATGCCTGTTTTGTGAAATCCATTGCGTGAAAAACATCGAACAGCAGCCTCGATGAGCAAGCGTCTGCTATCGTCTTTTTGTTTCATTCGTTTCGATTTAGGCGGTTCAGAGTTATTCATTGTACTTCAAATGTACAGGGATACCTTCTTGGCTCTTATCCCTGCAACCTCCTTGTTTCGCGAAATAATGTACATCCATCATACCATGTACATTACCATAGTCTGCATTTGGATTAAAGTGTATTAAAGACTGGACGCTCTTTATTATCAATATCTCCAAGCAGAGGTAAACGAGACAGCATGTTCGCCAAGAAATAAGAGTCCCAAGGGAAATGTTCGGTGATCCCTAGACCGACTACATCATAGGATTTGGCTACATCTTGCAAAACTCGGATAATGGTTTCCATACTTGATCCTTGTGGGAAGCTTTTGGTGTATTCTTCGTATGTTCCCGGATAAGCAACCAGAAGAGAGCGGAATTCTTTCATATCCAGTACATCCAGATCAAAATGAATAATAATCTTGGACGGTTTTTTCTCAGCTAGCCATTGGAGCACTTTAGAACTATCCTGCTTAATTTCATCGGGACCTACAATATCTAATTTCATGTTTTTCATGGGCTCTGAGTGAAGAGCATCGATCATGTCGTTCAATCCTACATATAGGATTTGTTCAGGTTTAAAAAGATGAGGCACCTCTGCAACAAATTCCTGATCACCTACCCCAAGCAAATTGGCAAGAACATGAGCATGATGATTTTCAAAGTCTTCAGGGATCGAGACATCAGGGTGAGCATCTACCCATAACAGAGCAACATCTCCATCATATTTCTCATTCAAATAAGAAAAAGGAGCAAGTTCTACACTGCAATCCCCTCCAAGGACAACGATACGTTCAGGGTTATGTTTATGAATTAGACTTTTGGCTGATCTAGCTTGTTGCAATACGGTACTTTTGGCAATTATACCTTGTTCTTTTTCTACATTAGGGTTCAGATCGACGGGTACTTCTTCAAAAGGACCATTAGACTTGGGAGCAAGCCAATTTAACAAGTGAGCTCCCAGAACGTAAGGAGGGTTGTTCCCTCCTTGCCATTGAGGGAATAACAAACGCAGTGTACGGCTTGTATCCATTTCATTCATAAGACATTTCTCCTTTTATTTAAGTTAGTGATCGTTCATTCACTGAAAATGATATAAGATTACTTTTTATATTGCAAACCCTAAATAACAGGGAATGCCTATTTGAAATTATGCTGATTATACAATGACAATCATGAAATTCTAAAGGAAGCTTTTTTATCTTTTATTATTTTTGACACTCTTGATCAATACTATAAAGATAACAAAAGAAGTGTATAGCAAATGAGAAAAATTTTTTTGGATATAGATGAACTAGATCGGATCACATTTCTAATGGCTCCCCAAAGGTCATTTTTATGAACGCTATTTCGAAGAATACTTAGTAGACTCAAAGCCTAACTGGACTAGAATAAGTTCTACCGGAAAAGCGCCGAAGGCGAGCAGATCTACAAGTACCGCGCTCAAACCATTGAGCGTAGCTTTGCTGATGCCAAAAATCTACACGGGTACCGTCGTTGCCGAATGCGGGGCAAAGCCAAGATGCAGCAACAGGTGTTGATGACGCCATTGCACAGAATGTGAAGAAAATAGCCCGACATTTAGCCCGAAAGGGAGCCTGCCTTCTCCATTTGGGCATGAACAACAGAAAATTTTCCCTCACTGGGCGCCGCTTAAGTACCTACATGTCTTTTGTGGCTTAGAAATAGGCTTTCTCAACTTAAAAATTATTCCACATTGGTTGATATTTTTTGGGACGTTTAATGGGTGAACCAGAGTTGTCTTTAATAAATTTTCCACTAAACAGCTTTGTGAAAGATATCTTTCATGATACAGTGGAAAAACGGTGTAGTTTTACCGCCGCCATTTTTTTGAAAAGCGGAATTAAATGGAGTTCTGTACGATAATAAGTAAGCATTTTAAAAACTTTCTTGAATTAAACTGAGGTGCTCAATGAATCGAATTTTACTGGTTGAAGATGATGATAATTTGGTGTTCGGTATTGAATATACTTTAACAAGTGAAGGATATGCCGTTGTTCTTGCCGGTAGCTTGGAAGAAGCCAGAAAGGCATTAAAGACAGACGACATCGATTTAATTTTGTTGGATATAAATTTACCTGATGGTTCAGGGTATGACCTGTGTAGGGAAATCCGTGCATTATCCCAGGTTCCCATCATTTTTTTGACAGCTTTGGATGAGGAGACAAATGTTGTTGCTGGTCTTGATTTGGGAGCAGATGATTATATGACCAAACCGCTCCGTACCAAAGAACTTCTCTCTAGAATGAAAGCCGTATTAAGGCGCAATCATAAGCCCACGGATGAACCGAATAGATGGATATCCGACGATATTGAAGTTCGAGTTCTAGAAGGAATTGTTCTTAAATACAATCAGGAACTTTTATTGACAGCGCTGGAATATCGATTGCTATTAATGTTAATGACTCACCCCAAGCAAATTTGCAGCAGAAGTATCATCCTTAACAGTCTGTGGGATATGTCAGGAGAATTCATTGATAACAACACCCTTTCAGTTCATATCAGAAGGTTAAGAGAGAAGATCGAGGATGTTCCTGCAGTACCGAGATACATCATTACCGTTCGAGGAGTCGGATATAAATGGAATGCAGATATTGTAGGGAGATAAACCATGAATGAATTCGTCCGTAATCCAGAGTGGAAGTCTATTACTGTTAAAGCGATCGTATTACAAGTTATGTTAGCGGTAATCATATTCTTTTATATGAGTTATCAAGTCAGTCAGATCAATAAGGCCGTGGTTAATCAAAATGCTGCATTGATTGGTTATGTTTTGAAGCAAGCTCCTCAACTAGAAAATGAAATTATCCACTTTATCACTCAGGGTGCACAAGAAGATGAAATCGTAGAGGGAAAACGCAGCCTGGCTCAATATGCATATAAGGAGGATATGCCCGTAAACGATCAACCTGTACTCTCGGATAACGCCTTACCCATGAAAACGGCGGTTCAGGTTTTGCTTTATAGTATTCCATTACTACTGTTATTGGGATGGGAATACCGCAAAATATTTAACAAAATTCGAACCATAACCTTTGCAGCGGAGCAAGTTGTTGAACATCAGTTTGATCAACCGCTTCCGGAGAATGATGAAGGAGACTTTGGCGCATTAGGACGAAACTTTAACGCGATGGCCGAAAGGTTACACAACAGTCTTCGGCAACTCCAACAAGAGAAAATGTTTCTGCGCAACCTGCTTTCCGATATTTCGCATCAGCTCAAAACGCCACTAGCAACCCTCATCGTTTTTAATGAAAATTTGCTAAAAGATCCTCATATGAAGGAAGAAATGAGAACGAAATTTCTGGATCGAGGCCGTCAACAACTAGAGCGAATGGAATGGCTGATTATCAGTTTACTGAAGCTGGCACGGGTCGAAGCCGGAGCAATAACTTTCCTGATAGAACGCGTTCGAGTAAGAGAAATGATCGATCATGCTGTACATTCGTTGCGAATGTTATCCGAGCAAAGGAAGCAGAAGATTCACATTCATGGTGGAGAAGATATGTATGTTTGGGTGGATGAAGAATGGCTAATAGAAGCCTTGATTAACTTGATTAAAAATGCACTGGAACATACGCCACTAGAGGGAGGAATTGATGTTATTTTAGAAAAAAATTCATTATTCCAGACAGTAATCATTCGAGATCAAGGAGAAGGCATTTCCCCAGAAGATTTGCCTCACATTTTTGAACGATTTTATAGAGGGAGAAGAACGACAAAGCCGCAAAGTCTTGGCATTGGCTTGTCCTTATCCAAGTCCATTATTGAAGAGCAAGGCGGTATGATCACCGTTGTAAGTCAGTTAGGGCTAGGAACAGAATTTAGAGTTTCGTTTAATAAATGGAATAGTGGAGGAAGCTTACAATAACGTAAGCTTCCTCTTCACTTTATTGTAAGCTTCGATCTTTATAATAACAAACATACAAAGTGAAACATTAGCTCAGGAGGTAAACAGGTGGAAATACTAAAAACTATTGATTTATGTAAGACTTATGGAAGTGCAGAGGCAAAGGTTGAAGCTTTAAAAAATGTAAATTTCTCTGTTCAACAGGGAGAATTTGTTGCCATCGTAGGAGCCAGTGGATCAGGAAAAAGTACCTTAATGCATCTTCTAGGTGGAGTGGACCGCCCGTCTAGTGGACAGGTCATCATCGATGGTACGGATCTTTACTCCAGAAGTGAAGAGGAGCTCGCTGTATTCCGAAGACGGAAAATTGGATTTATTTTTCAATCATACAATCTGATCCCGGTCCTATCTACAGAGGAAAATATCAAGTTACCGATGCTATTGGAGAACAAAAGGGTAGATGAAAATTATGTTCAGGAATTACTGGGTATATTAGGTCTGACCGAGCGGATACATCATCTTCCATCCGAATTGTCAGGCGGACAACAGCAAAGAACGGCGATTGGCCGTGCGTTAATTAATAAACCGTCGATTATTTTGGCGGATGAACCTACCGGAAATCTGGATAGTAAAAGCGGCAGGGATATCATGGATTTACTTACGTTTTCCGTTAAAAAATATAATCAGACGTTAATCATGATCACGCACGATTTGAATATTGCTAAAATTGCAGATCGAGTCGTAAGAATCGAAGACGGAGTCCTTCTACAAGCAAATGAGGTGAGTGAAAGTTGAAAAGCTACACAGATCTTACCGGAAAATATTTAAAGGTACAGAAAAAAAGATCGATGCTTACAATATTCGGTATAATCTTGTCGGTTACACTGTTTACTTCCATTGGAACAATCGGGGTGAGCTATTGGGATAAGTCAGTCAGACAAACCATGCAGGACTTCGGAGATTACCACGTCTCTTTCAATGGTATTTCAGGAGAAGCAATCCCGAAAGTCAAAAACAATGCAGCCGTAAAAAGTGCCGGCGTCATCAGTAGAGAAGGATATGCTGTCCTTAGGGAAACAAAAGAGAAGGAAAAGAAGGAAGATCCGTTTGCCGCACCCTACCGGTACTTGAATGTCAAGGGATATAATGCGAATGCAATGAACATGCTTCAGTCACAGCTAGACTCGGGCAGGTACCCGGAAAATTCGGATGAAATTATCCTTTCATCTTCGAGTCTGAGTTATTTTTCAAAAAAACCAAAGCTTGGAGAAACAATTACGCTAAACCTTGGAATCCGGAAGGTGGCGTCAACTGGTGAAGACAAAAAGATTAACGGACTTGGCGATACTGGTTGGGATCTTGACGAAGCCTTCCAAGCTCAATCCCAAAGAGAATATACTGTTGTAGGCTTTATGAAGCCGTCAAGCAAAGAGAATTGGTCTTCCGGATACATCTTTCCTGCAATTACTTTCAATGATTACAAGAGTATCGATAACAACAAAAATTACTTTATTTACGTCAAAATGAAATCTTTGAAGAACATCAAAGAAAAGACGGAAGCCTTGATGTCCTCTTTACAGCTGAGTAATGTCGAACAAGGTTCCGCTATGCAACTGGATAGGGATAACTTTATTGAAAATGTAAGAATTGAGTACAATAATGAACTGCTTAAATTGTATGGCAAAAGCATTTATGAAGGTGTGAATAACAGCTTAATCCTAACTTTCGCTGCTGTCATTGCGATTATAATGATTTGTACGATTGCAATGATTTATAATATTTTTCATATTTCTGTACTGGAGCGGATTTCACAATTTGGTATGTTAAGATGCATTGGAGCTACACCAGCCCAAATTCGCAAAATTGTGATGCAAGAAGCAACCCTGATAAGCTTGATCGGCATACCCATCGGGATTCTCACAGGAACCCTTTTTATGAAGGTATTGTTTTACAATATCAGCTTGTTAACGTTAGGTTTCTTAAATGATATGAGAATGGTCATTTCCCTACCAATTCTAATCTCTGCCGGTTTATTGGGCTTGCTGAGCGTATACCTTTCCGCTATTGGACCAGCAAAACAAGCAGCTCGCGTATATCCTCTTGAAGCGTTGAAAAATGCGGGTAGCTCGAAGGTTGAAAATATCACAAAGGTCAAAAAGTCTCTGTTTGTTAAAAAGCTGTTTGGCGTCGTAGGGCAATTCGCAAGCAGAAACTTGCAACGGAACAAGAAACGTTTCCGGATTACAGCCTTTTCCATGATTATTAGTATTATTTTATTTATTGTCTTTAGTGGTTTGGTTGATTTCATGCAGCAAATAACACAGCTCTCAGGTGCGCAGTATTCTTATTCGCTTTCCTATGATGGTCCTTCAAGTCGAATAGACGATACTGTGTATCGGGATGTTTCTAAGCTTGATGCTGTTCAACAAGCCTACAAATTTTACAGGAATCAAGTAGATGCAATCATCCCTAAGGATAAGATCAATCCCAAATATTATGGATTTCATAAGGATCGATACATCGTTACCGAAGGGGGAGGGTATCGAACAGATAATAATTTCCTTGTGTCCTACGGAGACAATGGCTTGGATGCTCTGCAATCCAAACTCACGGCCGGAAAGATTGACAAAGAGAAAATGAACCAAGAGAATGGCGTTATCGTCCTACAAAAAATAATGATGATGACAGAAGAAGGCAAACGACTAATTCTCGATCAAACCCAATTTAAGGTTGGAGATCACATCAAAATCCGAACAATTGACGGAAATCATAATAAATATCAAACCGTGACTGTGGTCGGAATTGTCGATCAAGATTTGTTATCGAAGAAATATAGTACAGGTCAAGATCTATCATTCATTACGACGCCGAAAGTATACTCCAAGATTATGGGTAACGACACTTATTCCAGAATATTTATCCTCGCTAATCCTGATATATCAAATCATCCTATAACGGACTATCTTAAATCATTAACTGATAAAAACGCTGGTTTTAACTACCATGATCGAGTGGCAGAGGTCGCTCAAGCTAAAAACGATGCAAAGACTTTTAGTATCTTGCTTTACGGTTTTATCGGTGTCATTGTTCTAATTGCTTTCTTGAACATTGTAAATACAGTAAGTACGAATCTAATTCTTCGTACGAAAGAATTTGCAACCCTCAAGGCCATCGGCATGACCCAGAAGGAAGTGAGAAAAATGATTATTTTAGAAGGCGCATTTTATGGACTATTTGCAGCCGTGATCGGAATTATCCTAGGGACGACGCTGAATTATGGAATACAAGTTCTCTTTGCGAGTGCTTTGGATACAGATTGGGTGTTCCCGTGGTACAGTATCAGCATCGCTTTCGCAGGTTCGATGATTACGACGATCGTCGCAACGATTGGGCCGATGTACAGGTTGAATAAAGTTAGTATCGTAGATGCTCTCCGGAGTGAGAACTAGGATCGGTTGGTTAAAAAGTGTAACACAAAGCCAGCTAAAAATAATGAATTTAAAACAGGCACCCTTTAATCATATGGGGTGCCTGTTAAATCGTTCTTTAAATACTTCAGTACCGTGCATTCTCTGAGACATTCATTTGCAACGCGTTATCACTTAGAGAACAATGATGTGCCTAGATTGAAAAACCAATTAGGACATTCCTCAATACAAACGACCATGATCTATCCACATTTAACTGATGAAGAAATGAGGAAAGCAGTTAACAATATGGATAAGTGATGTAAACCTTGATAGAAAACAAAAGTAATTTATAACTACTTGTAATAATGATTTTATTTAAATAAGAGCTTAAATATGAAGATGTGACAACAAGTTTATACCTTTCAAGAAGAATGAGACCAGAAATATGGAGTTCAAAATTATTATTAGGCTTGTTCCAACAAAAGTCATATAAGAAAAGGGGTAAACTTGTTGTCATAATCTCTAATTCGGTAAACTTGTTGTCACTGGACAATTGTACATCGACATAAAGTTACCAACCAAAGAAACCCTTATTTTATAAGGGTTTTTGATTTTTTAGTAGGCAACTTTGTGTCATTATTTTGTGACACAAAGTTGCCTACTTGGCTGCGTAAGTGACACAAAGTTACCTACTTGATTGGAACAAGTATACATCCTTGGTTCCCTAATAGGAGATTAATGTTATGATGGAAAAGCCCCAAGCGTGCTGTTGTTCCGCATCTCGACCCGATCAGTTCGCATAGTTTGATCATTAAGGCTAATTCCCATCGGGCAGGTCAGGAGCTACAGGGCAAAAAAATATGCAGTACCTCAGAGTAAAAACTCCATAATACACTCAGATATTTGGCTCATTAAGCGATTTTCCACTCACTTCATTTCCTATCTTAGTATAAACCATCGTCATATTGACATCAGTGTGTCCTAGTTGTTCCCTTAGCATTTCCAAATTATTATTCTCCTTATTGAATTTGGTTGCGAAAGAATGTCTGAGTTTATGCATAGATAGACCAGGCTTACCGTAAGCTTTTGCGTATCGCTCCATCATTTTCTGGGCAGCTCTCACCGTCAACCTATTTGTTTTCCCGGATGGACCAGTCGGAAGAGAAAGGAAACAGCCGTTTGCTGTTCGGCAACACTGTAACGACTTTCTCGAATTTGTAGGTAGGATGTAAGATCTTGAAGAGCGTTATCACTTATTATTATAGAATCTTTTTTATTTCCTTTGCGATTACGAATAATATGGATTTATGCGGATTAATGTCATTTAGGTCTAACGCAATCGCTTCCGAAATTCGCATACCTGAACCGAGGATTAAGCTTATAAGAGCTAAGTCACGTTCCACATTTTTTAGATGTGAGTTAAGCAAACGTTTATTATACTTGACGATTTCTTTAAACCTTTCAGTTATAAATAAACGAAATTCAAAAATTTTATTATCCAAAAGAATTTCATTTTCGATGCGCGTTGCTTTTGTTTTAATGTTATTTGCATGATTTACGGAAAACACTTCCCTCATATTACGTTTTAAATAAGGGAAAGAGCTATGTTCATTCTCAGATAGTTGTGACAGATAATTGAATAAGGATTTAAGTGAAGCGTACTTACGATCAACTGAACTTGGGGCGTTATTATGTTTAATTGTCAAAAAAGTCCTCATAGTGACCTATATCAGATAATTGAAAATTTTCCAGCACTTTAAGTAGAAGTAGTGTTTTTTCAACAAAAGAAAACATTGGATTTGTGACGAAATCCTAAAAAATTGAAAAGTTAAAAAATATTGAGGTGTATTGGGGATGTATTCTCCTATTAAGGAAATAAACAATGAAATGGGTCGAAACAGATTTTTCGCTTTTAGCCGAAGATTGAAAAGAGAAATTAGACTCTACAGGCCACTTCAATATGACCACTGGCCAATGGTTGAAACGGATCTTAACGTAGAAAATTACTGTGAGAGGCCAAAAAAAATCGTAGTATCAGTTGCTCGCGAGATTATTCAAACTGTATTTGATATGTGGGTTAAAACAGCGAAGGAAGAGGTATTCATTTTTTTAAGAAACGCCTATGAGATTAATATCAATGATCATCGAGTTAAACAGAAAACACTAAAAGAATTATTAGCTCAGCAAATATGGTGCAAAGAAATGAAATATAAACATCGAGTTGTTACTGATGAGGAAATTAGAAGCAACTTAATTTTACTTGCAAATAAAAAAACTCTTATTCCTTATTACGTGCCTATTAATGAACTTAGAAATGAACTATACACTTTAATCATAGATAAGCTTTGTAACGAACCAATAGCTATTTGAGAACTGGAGAAAATACCTGGCTTTCATGCTATTACTGTAAGAAATCATATTTCGCCATGATTTATTATGGAATCGTTAAGTTTAATCAAAATCATGAAATTATCAAGCAGCGATTATTCACTTCGGATCGGCGACTGCCATGATGGATGAGCCGTTCAGGCAGACTTATTTTGATGCCATGGAGGACGCTGTTAAACATGATTGCTTTGTCTCATTTGACCCTAATTATCGGGTGGATTTGTGGTTAGAACGTGTTGAGGAATTTATTGTGTTTTCAAAGCGAGGCATCGCCATATCTGACTTGGTAAAGGTGAGTGAGGAAGAGCTACAATTGATTACAGGCATAACAGTTAGAGAAATTGCAGTGGTTTCCTTACACCAATGGGGTGCAAAGCATGTTGCTGTAACGCTTGGTAAGGCAGGTACATATATATCCGACGGAGTAAATGCAGTTCAGGTTCCCAGTTATCCCGTTCGGTCAATTGACTCAACCGATGCTGGGGATGCTTTTGTTGGAGCACTACTCTATCAAATTAGCATGCTAAATAATGCAAGGAATTAAATCTCGAAATTTTAAAAGATCATGTTCAATTTGCAAATAAAGTAGGTGCAATAGTCTGCACAAAGGTTGGCGCCAATTCATCACTACCAACGTTAAACGAAGTTAATGAACTTTTGATACATGACCATCAAATTTAGTAATATCAATTTCTTATCCAGTTGTGAGACTCCTTGATATCTAGCAAATATCAAGGAGTCTCACCCCCTAAATCAACACACATACTCCACTTCATGTTATCAATAGAATTCATTCAACCCAAATTATACATATAAATGTCGATACTAAATAATGCTTGTAGATCTGATAAGAATTTGATTTATGTTTAATTGTGATATAAAATACTATCAAAAGATACAATAAATTATTAATTAGGAGAGGTGATAGACCTCTAAAACAAAAAAAGAAAGTTCAAACTAAGTGGAATTTTGGATGATGCTACCCAATTAACGAGTTATTAGGAGGAAAAATATGACCCAAAAGATTATCATTATAGGCGCGGGGATTAGTGGACTTTCATTGGCTATCTTTTTGAAAAGAGCAGGAATGGATTGCGAAGTATATGAAAATTTCCCTTACAAGAGAGTTGAAGGATCCAGCTTTCGTATCAACAAAAGTGGCGTCCATGTGATGACAGAATTAGGGATTGAAGAACAAGTCAAAATGAATAGTCACTCTGCCGATCGGATGCGGCTCTTAACTACTGACAATATAGAAATCGCTTCAATTAATTTAATGCAGAATTCTACTTTTAGCAGACGATCCATTTACATGCAGCGGTCCGAACTTGTTGAAGTTCTGATGAGACAAGCTAACATTAGTGGCGTTGCTGTTCATTATAATAAAAAGCTCACCAGCTTCTCACAAGATGCTTCGAACGTAATCGCCTATTTTGAAGATGGTCAACAAGTAATGGGTACTGTATTGGTTGGTGCTGATGGTTTACATTCCATCGTAAGGAACCAAATGTTCCCTGATAACTTATTAAAATATGCGAAATCATGGGCATTATATGGAATTGGAGCATTGAAGGATATTGATAGTAATTTAGTACAAAACCTATTGAGTGGTGATGAGCTATTTTATTTCGCAGAAAATGCCAATTTCCTAGTGTCCAAAAGCCATCCAACCAATGAATTGAACCTCTCTTGGCAAGCATCTGGATATCAGGAAAGGAAAATTTCAAGAGAGGAATTCGAATTAAAAACTCTGAATGAAATGAAATCAGATTTGTTACGACGTTTTGGTGAACATGGGGCGTTGTCTGAGATCATCAAAAATTCTTTCAATATTATCCCTAAGCAAATATATTGTGTTGACCCTATTCCGAGTTGGTCGAAAGGAAGGGTTGTTGTCATAGGAGATGCTGCACACACAATAAACCCGAATACTGGATATGGGAGCTCAGTGGCCTTGGAAGACGCGCTATACTTAGCGAAGATGTTACAGAAACATCATTATACCGACGCATTTTATTATTTAGAAACGGATCGTAAAGATCGTATAAAGGCTATTCAGGATACCGTAAAAACCTTTGATGTAAGTAAAGGGTTTGATTTTAGTAATGGTTTTGATATTGGCATGTTTAGTGGAACCGGCATTGATCCAGAATACAAGGTTTATTGGAATAATTAACCCCCGAGTTTTCATAATTGGCCAATACCTCCATAGCTGTGGAGGTTATTTGGTTTGATCGGAAAAAGGATAGCATAAACAAAAAGTTTGTCAGTTTGTCTACTCTCAATATTCTTTACAATGTACTCTTCATGAATAACACGGAGATCCACGTGCAATCCTCAAGAATTTCTTCATAAAGAGTTCATTTCTTGTTGATATGGGTGACATGAGGCACTTTAGTGATGCAGGCTGGATAAGAACATAGTCCCAAAATAATAAAAGTTGCAATTAAATTTTCTTTGGTTTACAATACACATAAATGATAGAATGTTCTATCAATAAATAAAGTTTTATTTCATTTTAAGCTTTGATAGGAATGATAAAGGTGCAAAAAAGAAAGGTAATCCCCTAATCCCTGAGCTTATGAACCACATTAGTTGACGAAATCAAGTGGTCTACGTTTTTCTGGATGAACTACGCCGTTTAAAGATAAATACTTTATTATAAGTTATTTATGTTTGATGTGACAGCAGGATTGGGATGATTCTAATAATGACAGTTAAGGAAATATTTGCATGGAATGGTTGTTTCTTATTGTTGGAGGAATTTTAGAGATAGGTTGGGCCTTAGGTTTGGCATTTTCAGATGGGTTTACAAAAATAGAAATTGTTATCCCTACTGTCATTCTAATGGTTGGAAGCTTCTATTTTTTTGCGAAATCCATAAAAATCCTACCTGTATCTACAGCCTATGCAGTTTTTACGGGACTTGGCTCTTTTGGTACCGCTCTTGTTGGAATGATTTTTTTAGGAGATAAAGTAAGTGCACTTAAAATAATGTTAGTGTGTACGCTGATTTTTTGTATTATAGGTCTAAAGTTAGTATCTAATCAACCAAAAAAAGAAGCAGGTGTATAGAATATGAGTTGGTTCTTTTTAGTACTAGCAGGTTTATTTGAAGTTGGTGGGGTCATATTTTTGAAATTTTCAGAAGGTTTCACTAAACTGAAGCATACATTTACTTTCGCTTTGTTTCTCGGGTTAAGTTTTATTTTTCTTTCTTTGTCTTTAAGAGAAATTCCAATTAGTATTGGCTACGGGATCTGGACAGGTATTGGTGCCTCAGGAAGTGTACTGTTAGGTATGTATGTTTTCAAAGAGCCTAAGAATGTTAAAAAATTAGCATTCGTCGGCGGAATTATCTTTAGTATAGTTGGATTAAAGTTTGTATCCTAGCAATTAAAAAAACAATAAATTTGAGGTGTGATTCCTGTTATACTTTCAAGTGAACCATTATTGAATGCAAAAAACATTTGCTCACCAAGAGGTGCGATATGAAGAAGCAAGAACTTACGTCAATTAAGCAAATGCGATTGAATACTATTTTAGATGAAGCGACTAAGTGCTTGATTGAGAAGCCGAGTGCTTCCATGCATGAGATTGCCGAATCTGCAGGAATCGGCATTGCAACCTTGCATCGTTATGTTGAGAGCCGGGAACAATTGATGATTTATTTAGGGTTTCGTGCTATAGAAGTTGTTGCAGAGACTACGCAAGATATCAGGTTGGATGAAGAGAATTACGAATCCTATATTCCTGAGCTCATTGAGGCCTTGATTCCACTCGGTGATAAAATTTATTTTCTGAACCATGATGCTAGCGTCAATGCTAACAAAGAAATCGAGGAAGAAGATGAGAAGTTAAGAGAACCTATACTACATGCAATTGGGTTTCTGCAACAGAAAGGGTATTTTCATGCAAATATTGATAAAAACTGGATTATCAATGTCCTGTACTCACTTCTATTTCTTACTTGGCAGCAAGTAGTGGAAGGGAATATTGCCAGAAATTCCGCAGCTGAGTTGGTTGTGAATACTTTTTATCATGGTTTTAAAGAGCATAAATTGTAAGTGCATAGTGCTTAACAATGATAAAATTTGTTTCAAAAGATACATTATATATCATTCACAGGGAAGTAAACTTCTCTAATCAAGTATTGAAGGCGGGGATGATGTATGTTCATTGAAAATGCGATGGGGAAAATCAATATATCCAAACAAATTATTTCTAAAATCACTCTCAAATCAGCAAATGCTATTACCGGGATCACGTGCGCATCAAATGGAATTATTAAAAATATTACTAGTCGCTTCGGCGGAAACAGTAGTCAAAATGGCATTGAGTTAAAGGAAACCGCTACAGGACTCGATATTCACTTATGCATAACCATTCAACACCGATTAAACATGCCAGAAGTCTGTAAGGTACTTCAATCGAATGTTAAGGAAGCTGTTGAAAATTTCACTGGAGTAAGCATTGACCGCGTTAATGTAACTATTGTGGGGGTATCCATTGATTGATCTCATACGGGAAACGTTAACCATTCATCAAACGAGAAGGTAGCCGATCAACTTGATCGACTGCCTTTATTCGTTTTTTCTTGTATAAGAATCATTAGTAGGGGCGAACGGTTGTGGACAAAAACATTCATCTTGAAGTTATCCTAGACGTATGCGAGGTTCGGATAGGGGATAACTGTTTGTTGGGTCCTGGCGTTCATGTCTATACGGCATCACACCCCATAGATCCATATGAACGAATTAAAGGTCCTGAAAATGGAGCACCTGTTTCTGTTGGCAACAATGTTTGGGTAGGCGGAAGAGCTGTGTCGATTGGACATAACGTAATCGTCGCATCAGGAGGGGGGGGGATCCTGCCAAAGTGATCCGTTCGATAAATCTGAGTGAGGATCCTAACTAAGAAGAAATATATTTAGTCTCATATAGATGTAAGATTTAAATTGAAGAGCTATATCCAAGACAGGATAGAACCATGAGGTTTGAGAATCTTCCATGTGAGTACATTCAATATTGACTTAAAAAAAGTCCAGGATTTCCTCCTGAGCTTAATTCTTGCTTTAATCCCATAAAAAGGGATTCCGCTTTCGCCAGTTCGCGCATCGTCTGCACGATCGCTCCGTCCGCCGGACGGGCTAACAGTCATGTAATCGTTTTATTAGTAGGTCCATCGGACGAGGTTTTCTGTTTGTCGGTTTTACTCCCCGATCCGCCACAACCCGTGACCGGGCTCCCTATGTCAAAGAAGGTATGGCTTATATTCCGCTGCGTTATGTAGCACATTGCATGGAGTTTCCGAGAAGGATGTGATGTGGGATACCCCGTCGCGAACAGCTACCTTTATTAAGACAGTTATACAATTCAAGGCAGGCAGTAAAGTCATGATGGTCAACGGTGTCCCCCATCAGCTTTGATGCTGCTCCTGAGATTATAAACGGGAGATTAGCTTTAACATGTCAATGAACAATTGATTCAACTTCAGAAGGAATATGCAACGAAGCTCCTCTGCCACGTGAATCCTTACACTGGCTTAGCCCTAATCGACGATCCGGCGGTTATGACCATTCAGATCAGTAATGAGGATTCGGTCTTTAAGGGCACGGAAGATATAAAGGATACAAAAGGCATCGTACCGTACCGACAGGAGTTGCAACGCCGCTTTAACCGGTACCTGCTTGCCAAATATGATACAAGGAAGAATCTGGCCGATGCCTGGACATTTAATGGCGTCTGTGCTCTAGGCACAGAGGAAGATCCGGAGGAGTGCACCGTGCTTTTCCCGGAGGGAGATTTCTATCAGGTTCAGAATAACCCTATGGGTGAATGGACAGGTATAGAGAGCCCCGCTATCCCCATTTCACAGAATTCGGCATTTATATTAACCGTCGGTATTATGGCACAATGATTGACCATGTTCGCTCTCTGGGGGCGAAAGTACCCATTGTGACTAGCAACCTGTTAAACGGCGCTGCGGATGTTTATTCCCATGCTGACGGCGACTTGATGGAGAACATACCTACTTCAACCATCCGATACCGCTCTTCGACGAGGCTAAGCCGAAAGTGGCAGATATGCGGGAATATGTAACTTCCAATCCATTGACCGTTCATAAGGACGGCTTGTTTCTCCGCACCAACATGCTTCAGATGGCCAGCACGGCAGTGGTGGCGGGCAAACCCTTTATCTTGAGCGAGTGGAACGAGTATGGTGTTAACCCGTTCCACTCCACGGCGTTCATTTCGATGGCAGCCTATGCCTGTCTGAACGACTGGGATGGTCTCATCGTTTACTGCTATCCTACGTCTGAAAGCTGAAACGACCAGCCTGCCGATGAGATTACCAACATTTTTGATGCTTAGAACGATCCAACCCTGATCTGTCAGTTCGGTTTTATGGCCGCATTGTTTCTCGGGGACCTCGTGCGTCCGGCGGAGCACCGGGTGGATATGGTCTTCACGCAGAACGATCTGAAGACCCTGCCGCCAGCTTTCAGTATGCCGAACGCCTATCTAGCTTACATCACAAGACTGCGCAACGTATTCTTGGATCAAGGGGATGCTTATACCGGTGACGCCGACGTTGCTATTACCGCCGGATTTGTAAACAATGGCGATCTTTCTCAGGCTAAACGCGCCGTATATTACGCCTGGTCGCCATCTTACTTCAGCGGCGATCCTTCGGACGGCATCACGTTGACGAAGGATATTTCCCTGTCTCTTATCAACCATCGCATCTCAGCGGCATTGCTGCCTGTAAAAGGCACTTCCGTAGAACACTCAGAAACCTACCTTTTGACGGTCCTCGGCCACACCGGCATGGACAAAACCATCTTCACCACGGAAGGCCTATTTACGACTGTCGACTTTCAGGGGAAGCTATACGCGGACACCCCGGAAGGGACCTTGTACGTGCGATGCAAGTCCGCAACGCTTACTGCTCTGGACACGGTGGGCACGCCAATCGCCAGCATCGAATGTGCTCCTACTCATGACGGCGTGACCTTCGTTCTGGACGGAACAATCCCTACTATCTATTTCCTGCTGGAAAGGAAATAAGGCTAGAGGTAAAAAGTTCAGTGCAGCAAAAAGCAATTTAACCGATTATTTCGTGAGCGTTGCGAGATGCAGTAGGCCGTTATAGTGTACGGATTAAAAAAAGGAGGAATCTAAGCCGGTGGTGAACCATCGGCTTTCTATTAGCGTGGCCAGCCAAGCTAGACACAACCAGCTTATTAGAAGTCCAGCCGGAGCAAGAGCCGAGTCGCCTAGAGGCTTCGGCATCTGGACATTCAAGAGCTGATTCAGCTGAACTTTGGGCGGATTATCTTTTACCGGCCTTCCTGGTAAGGGAACCACTGTGTGAGTACATATTCCAAAGTTAAGGGGAAAGTAAGCGCTAACATAAGATCTCAAAGGAAATCGAAACTTTTCCCCGTAGGTGAAGGCTTTGAAGCCTACTACAATAAAGGAGGACACAGAGAAACATACTGAAGGAGGCTGCTTATGAGTTCCAAAATAGAGGAGGTTGCGGTGCGGACCCCCAAAAAGGTTAAATGGTTGTCCCCACTACAGGAGCTAAGGAAAAACTGGGTGCTATATGCGATGTTCATCCCGATTGCTGTTTTTTTTATCATCTTTGCCTATATACCGATGACAGGCATCATTATGGCTTTTAAGGAATTCAACTATAGGGACGGCATCTTCATGAGTCCATGGAACGGAGTGGAGAATTTCGAATATTTTTTTCAATCCGGCAAGGCATGGCTTGTGACCAAGAATACGATTATGTACAATCTGATGTTTCTGGGATTTTATACGTTCTTCTCAATTTTAGCCGCGGTGCTGATCTCGGAGACATACAACAAATTTTTCAAAAAGGCTACCCAAACTTTTATGTTTCTGCCTTATTTTATTTCCTGGGTTACAGTGTCCGCATTTGTGTATAATTTTCTGAATTATGAATTCGGAATTGTAAACGTTTTCCTGAGGAATATCGGGTTTGAAGCTATAGACATCTATTCGTCTGGCGGCTATTGGTATCTTCTGCTCCCGCTGCTATACGTGTGGAAGTGGGTTGGCTTTGGCAGTGTCCTATATCTAGCGGCAATTGTAGGGATTGATCAAGAGATTTATGAAGCAGCAACAATTGACGGTGCTAGCCGTTTTCAAAAAATCATGAAAATCACGCTTCCTTTGCTCAAGCCTACAGTGGTAGTGCTGATTCTGTTGGGGCTAGGAAGGATTATGCGAGGAGAGTTCGATATGTTCTACCAACTGATCGGCAACAACGGCGCGCTTATGAATTCCACAGATATTATTGATACATTGGTGTTCCGCTCGCTGATGGGCACGCAGGATTTTGGCATGGCTTCTTCGGTGGGGCTCTATCAATCGGTACTCACACTGATTATTATCCTGTTCGCTAACTACCTTGTCCGTCGCTATGACAAGGATAACGCACTGTTCTAACTTGACCATAAGAAAGGAGGAATCTTTATGACAAAAAACAAATTGAATTCGGCGCCCGTCTTTCAGGCCTTCACATACATTGTTGTCTCGCTTATCTCAGTTCTATGTTTGATGCCTTTTATCGTTCTAATCTCCGGCTCTATCTCGGAAGAAGGGCAGGTTTTAGCCAAGGGTTATTCCTTTCTGCCACGCGGCTTTTCGTTGGATGCCTATGCCTACATCTTCCGCAATCTCGGTGAGATTCTTTCTGCTTACCGCGTCTCGCTGATCGTGGCGGTGGTTGGAACGGTGCTTTCGCTGCTGTTCTCCACGATGGCGGCCTATGTAATGTACCGTAAGGAAGTAAAGTACCGGAATAAACTAGCATTTTTTCTGTTCTTCACCACATTGTTTAACGGTGGATTGGCCCCTTATTTCATCTGGATCACCAGTTATTTGCATCTGAAGAACACTCTTGCAGTACTAATTTTGCTCCCCATGTTCAATGTTATGTATGTGCTGATTCTGCGCAGCTTCATACAGGGCTCTGTGCCAGAGCCGCTAGTGGAATCGGCCAAAATTGACGGGGCGGGAGACTTTCGGATTTTTTGGCAGATGGTGTTGCCGCTCTGCAAGCCTGCACTCGCTTCTATTGGTTTGTTCACCATTCTGGCCTACTGGAATGACTGGTGGACCCCGATGATGTTTACTGACAAAGAGCAATACGTGCCATTGCAATATTTACTCTATAAAATGTTGTCTTCAATGAACATGTCTGCGGCTATGGCCCAACATATGTCGGCTCTTGACACGCCTAAAGAAACGTTCAAGCTTGCTATGACAGTGATTGCTACAGGACCAATTGTGATTCTGTTTCCGTTCCTTCAGCAGTACTTCGTAAAAGGTATTACAATTGGCGCCGTAAAAGGGTAAACCCTACTGTGCGGATGCAGAGGCAATACGTTTGTAAATCCTGCATAAATGGGGATTTATATATAATTGCGATTTTCAGAGGGGGAATAAGAGTGAGAAAAGCAAAGAAAAAAGTTATGTTGATCCTGACAACGTTGCTGTCACTGACGATGCTGCTATCTGCCTGCTCAAGTAGCAACGATGCCGCGACAGGGCCAGAAACGGATCAGAAAGAGGTTGTGCTGAAGGGTTACCTGCTCGGTGAAGCACCGAAGGGTATGCCGGATGTGCTCGTGAAGCTCAATGAAAAACTGAAAAAGGACATCAATGCCACCATTGAACTGAACTATATCGGCTGGGGGGATGTGCAGTCGAAGTATCCATTGTTGTTGGCCTCAGGCGAAGATGTGGATTTTATCTTTTCGGCAGATTGGAATTATTATGTCGAACAAGCGAATAAAGGAGCCTTTTATGAGCTTAAGCCGGAGGATATAGCCAAATATATGCCGAAAAAATCAGCTTCTATAGATTCTTCCGCCTGGGAGGAAGCCAAGATCAACGGTAAAATCTTTATGATTCCAAAAACCACCCCAGACAGCAATGTTTTTGTGTCTGTACTTCGTAAGGATATAATGGCGGAAGCAGGCCTTACTGAGGTGAAGACCCTCTCTGAAATCGGCCCTTATCTGGAAGCTGTTAAGAAGAACCATCCGGATATGATCGGCCTAAACTTGGACTCACAGGTCGATTTACCAACACCGTATCAACATCTGATGCGTGACAAGATCGGATATGTTAGCTCCGTTGGAGGTGGACCATTAGCTCAAGGAGTAGCATATGATTTTACAGATCCGACTGGGAAAATCTACAGCATGGTAGAGGAGCCTTACCTAAGCGCACAGAAATATGCTGCCGGCATCATGAAGAACTGGTATGACAAGGGTTATGTTAACAAAAATCCGTATGCAAATAAGATCCGCTCCAAGGATAATTTTGTGGAAGGCAAATCTGCGGTAGCGTTTGGCAACAGCATAGATATTGCATCCACCCTAGAAGCTGCTCAAGCAAAAGGAATTGAAACCTATATCATTCCGTCCTTGATGCCAAATGGTAAGGTCCCAATTGGAAATTATATAGGAGCTGGAATTTCCATTGCGGCCAATTCCAAAAATCCGGAACGTGTGATGCAGGCGTTCGACCTTATTATGGAGGATCCTTCTTATGTGTATTTGACTTATTTCGGGATCGAAGGCAAGAACTATGTCATCACACCAGACGATAAAATCGGGCTGCCGGAAGGGGTAACAGCCGATACAAATACCTATCCTCCGGATGCTGCGGGCTTCTGGTTCGTAAATAAGGCTTTGTTTAAGCCGATGAGTACCTGGCCACAGACTTATATTGACTTTTGGAAGAAGCAGAACGAATATAATACCTCAGACTTCGTATTTAAAGGCTTCTCCTTCAACTCGGAGAATGTCAAGACGCAGATTGCAAACTTGGCCAATGCTTCGACACAGTATGCCAATCCAATCTATATCGGCTCGGTCAAGGATGTAGACAAAGCATTTGACGAACTGGCCAAAAATCTGAACAGTGCTGGTCTGGATAAGGTCAAAGCAGAGGTGCAGACCCAGGCTGAAGAATTTATGGCAAAGAAGAAATAACATTTGATCACCGCCGAATAGGGAAATGAATGAGTTACCGATCATGGTACTTCTTTGAAGAGCGCAGCAGGAGCTGCGCTTCTTTTGGCAGATGTTAGTATACGACGAACTGAGAAAATGTTTGTAATAAATATCAAGTGGAGAGTGAAAGATGATGAATAATATTAGCTTGATGCCCCTGTTAAAGAAGGAAAATGGGATATTTAATTTGTATGTCGATGGAAATCCATTTATTGCACTGGCAGGGGAGATCCATAACTCCAGTGCTCTGACTTGAACTATATGAAGCATAAGGTTTGGCCTCAACTTAGAGAATTACACTTAAATACAGTAATCGTACCGGTCTATTGGGAACTGATCGAACCGATGCAGGGGGAGTTTGACTTTCATCTAGTTGATGGAATTATTGAACAAGCCCGGGAAGAAAACCTGCGACTGGTATTCTTATGGTTCGGGTTATGGAAGAACGGAAAATCCTCATATGTTCCAAGCTGAGTTAAAAGGGACTACGAGACCTACTTTCGGGCGGTATATCAGAATAAAGAATCTTCCGATACGATATCGCCATACCGTTATCATGGTACAAGTTGAGAATGAAATCGGATTCTTGGGCAGCGACCGTGATTACTCCGATCATGGGAACGAGCAATTCAACGACTCGATCCCCGATGAATTGGCTGCGATTTTTGGCAAGGTAGGTTCATGGAAGGAGGCGTTTGCGGATGATGCGGAAGAATACTTTATGGCTTTTCATTACGCTCGGGCCATCGAACGAATCGCTAGCAGTGGTTCTGATGAGTACGCTCTTCCTATGTTCGTGAATGCATGGCTTGAGCAATTCCCGTGGACGCCCGGGTCTTATCCTACCGGCGGGCCGATAGCAAAGGTCATGCAGATTTGGAAGGCGACGGCTCCGACCATCTGTCTTTATGCGCCGGATATTTAAGTTCCCAATTTTGCCGAGGTTTGTGAGGAGTATGCGGCCAGGAACGACAACCCGCTGTTTATTCCCGAAACTAGAAGAGACGTCGCTTCAGTGACAACGTATTTTATGCGATTGGAAAACATAATGCCTTGTGCTTTTCTCTTAGTGGCATTGAAAGCATCGTTGTCCTGCCTTCAAATGACAATGCACATATCGAACTGGGTTTAGCTCTGAATATCGACTTTTCTGCCTTTGTTTCAACTGGAACCGGCCCCTACCTCGCACGCAGCTACGAGCTTCTTGGCAATATGCAGGGGATCATTCAGAAGTATCGTGGTACAGGGAAAATGACGGGATTTATTCAAAATCGTGAGCCCGGTTGTATATTGTCTTTCACCAAGTATGATTTGAAAGTAAACTACCGGCGCATGCAGGAAGGGAAACCGGTGTCAGGCGGCCTCGTAATCGAAGCGTCGGATAACGAATTTATTTTAGTCGGCATTGGATGTTCATTTGAATTTCTGCTTAAGCGCGGCGATACTTCCAAAGTGGACAACATTAGCATCGAGGAAGGAACGTTCGTTATAGACAAATGGATCCGGGGCGTATTCTGAATGGGGACGAAGCCTCTTATGGATTAGCAGTCGGCAGCAATCCATCCTCCTTTTGTGTAAGTGTATCAATACCGTTGAACAATTTGAGTCTCTGCTAAGCTATTGATAACGATGTCGGAGTCATAATGAGAACCTAGGCAATGATGAATCCATAGAAGAAGACGGAGAGAAGGAATGAAGGGGATAGGAGCAGCGTTGTTAATATATAATGAATGAAAACGTTGTAGGGGAAGTGAGCACATCATGAGGCTGCTGATCGTAGAGGATGAAGAGAGAACCAGGGAAATGCTGTGCAAGCATATTGCCTGGGGGGAGTTGGGTATTAATGAGCTGGAAACGGCCCGCAATGGCATGATTGCTCTGGAGAGGTTCCAGAGCTTTCGTCCCGACATCGTGCTCTGTGATATCCGGATGCCGAAGATGGATGGTATAGAATTCGCGCAACAGCTTCGTAAGATTGATGTTTCATGTAAGCTACTGTTCCTGAGCGGATTCTCGGACAAGGAATATCTAATGTCAGCGATCCGGCTGAATGCTCTCGACTTTATTGAAAAGCCGATCAATCTAGATAAGGTGAGGGAGGCAGTTCGGGAGGCAGTGGAGTCCAGAAAAAAGGATAAGCAAAAACGAATGGATGAGCGCCAACTGCAGGAGGCCTATGATGAAGGTCTGCCTTATCTGAGACAGGAGATGGTCCGCAAACTTATTTCAGTTCCTGATTCGCTCCATGTGTCGAAGGCTTTGGAGAGTAGAGAAACCTTTCTTTTGCCTCTGGAAGGACCGTATACTGTACTTGCATCGTGCATGTACTGGCAGCCACCGCAATATCCCAAAGATCCGAGGCTGGTCCAAGAGGCAGTGTTGAGGGAGCTGAATATGAATAACAAGCTGGCTTCGCTGCAAGGCATCTGCGGTTTCGATTCACGGAATTTTTTAATCTTTATTCTGCCGGGGATTTTCGGCTGCAGCTACCGGGAACAACGTAAGGTATTGGAGGATCTCTACGCCGAAGCGGCCGGAATCATAGGCAGCAATATCCGTTTCTGTATGGGGGTCGGAGAGTCGGTAAAAGAACAGTTGCAAATTCCCAATGCATACAGAACTGCTCTCGATGTGTGCAGTCTGCATTATTACAGCGAGGGTGATCGGCTAATCTTTGCCAATGCACTTGGTGGCAACAGATCACTTGCTACCGATTGGAACATGGTGCGCAGTCTGCGCGGACTTCTGAAGCAGGGGGAACTGGAAACTGCCCGCAGTCTTATTGTGAATTGGACCAAGCAGGCCAGGGCAGCACGTGATCTGAATATTGTCCGGCTCAAGGATTCCTATTTCCAACTCTTGCTGGTCATTCTCGATACAGCTGTGCAAATGGGGTTTACGGATACGGATGAGGACATGGAGCGGCGGTATATCTGGAAGGAGATTGACCGTGTTCCCGACCTGGCAAGCATGGAAAAATACATCCTCTCCTTCCTGGACTTGTTCCTGGTACCGCCGGAAGGGGAAGGTAGCTCGGCTAAAATGAGAGAGATTCTGCATTATATTCACAAGTACTTTCATGAAAGGGGTTTCACAATTCGAGATATTGCTGATCATGTGGCGTTGAGCGAAACTTATCTCTGCTCCCTGTTCAAGAAGCAGAGAGGGGGCACCGTCAAGGAATATATTTCCTCGCTGCGAGTGGAAAAGGCCAAGGAACTACTTCTGGACAAGGAATTGAAGTTGTATGAGGTTGCAGAACGGACTGGCTTCACCGATGCCAATTACTTTACCACCTTTTTCAAAAAATGCGCAGGCTGCACGCCTTCGGAGTACCGGGAGAGGATGGCCAAATGAAACTGAAGTCCAGGAGAGCGTTCGCTGATTTTAGCATCCGCCATAAGCTGTTCGCTTCCTATATGCTGGTGATCATTATCCCGTTGGCCCTGCTGCTCTTCCTGCATCTGTTGTTAACCGCGAATGAAATGGAGAAGCAAGCGTTGACTTCGGCCCACAAAATGTTGGAGGAAACCAAATCCTACCTGCATTACCGTGCAGAGACAGTTAATGAAGTGTTGAACTTCATTGCCTTCAATGATACCGTTCAGACTCTGGTAGCCGAAGATCCGAGACGGTATGAGGATATCAATCTCTGGGGAACGGATGCCAGAAGGCTCGACCGGATACTGGCGCAATCCCGCTACAATTCGGATATTGAAACTGTTCAGCTCTATATGAAGCAGGGGCTTGCTTCAGCCACAGAAAGTCCCGACTATTTGAACATGGACAAATTGGAGAACAGCCTCTGGTTCAAGAACTTTATCGCTTCCCATTCCGTCTTCACCTGGCTGCCTTCCTCCGCTATTGAACAGGAAGAGGGCAGCGATGAAGTATCCGTCTTGCGAGTCATTCCAAATGCGCACAATATACAGGTGAGTGATGGCCTTGTGCGTGCCCGGATCTCGCAAAGCACAGTTCGTTCCGTGTTGGAACATGCTGTTGCCACTTCGTCTACCTCCGTAGTCTTATTCAATAACCGCGGTGATGTTCTAAGCACCTCTGGTGAATTTCTGTATACCTCCAAGGAATTTAAGGATATGCTGTCTTTGGTTCCGGCCGATGGGGAAATCGACACTATAGAGTTCAATGGGCAGCAAATCCTGCTTGGACTGGAGGCAATCCCTGAGACGGATATGAGTATAGCGATGATTGTGCCCTACTCGGACATACTGGAATCCAGCAACCGGATGCGCAACCGGCTGATCTTAATTTTTTTATTCATTATTCCCCTTACCTTTATTCTGTCCTTCGTTATTGCTGGTTCGGCAACCAAACGTCTCCGGCAGCTCATTCGGCATGTGCGCAAGGTCAAGGACGGCAATTTACGCATGTCACCGCTTCCGGCCAACCAAGATGAGATCGGAGAGCTAACAACTAATTTTAATATGATGGTGGAGAATGTATCGCGGTTGATGGAGGAGACCTACACGCTCGGGCGCGAAGTGAAGAACAAGGAGTTGAAGGCACTGCAGGCACAGATTAACCCGCATTTTCTTTACAATACCCTGGATCTAATCAATGTTATGGCTATTGAATCCGGTAATGAGGAGATATCCAAAGTGGTAGACCGGCTGGCTTTGTTCTATCGTTTGAGCCTGTCGAACGGCAGTGAGACCGTCACTTTGGAGAGTGAACTGCGGCATATTGAATCCTATGTGTCGATCCAAAACATGCGATTTAATAGTGCGATTACACTGAGCATGAAGGTTTCACCGCTGCTGCTGGGCTGTGAGGTGCCCAAAATCATGCTGCAGCCCTTAATCGAGAATGCGATTCTGCACGGCATTTTAGAGAAAGATTCGGAGACGGGCATAATCCAGATATCCGCTATGGAGGAGAAGGGCGATCTGGTCGTGGAGATCAGCGATGACGGCATCGGCATGGTGGAAGCAGTAGTGGAGGCTTTGTTAATCAGGCCTGTTAGCAAAACCACAGGCGGGTTTGGCATCAAGAACATTCAAGAGCGGATTCAACTGCACTATGGGTCGTTGTATGGATTGTCCTTTACCAGCCTACCTGGTAAGGGAACCACTGTATGGATCCGCCTTCCCAAGTCAATCAAAAAGTAAGCGCTTAAAAAAACGAAGAAAATCAAAACTTTCCCCCGTAGAGTGCTGGTCCTGCAAAGTTTTATAATAAGTAGAAAGAAGTATGTACATGGTTATTTCTTAAGGCTCCCTAACCCTGCGAGGAAAGTCGTGGAATGAATAACGAAACGCCGTTCAGGGAGTAGAGCTGGCTTTTTTCAGGCTCAGAGTAAACTTGAGTTAAAACATCTTCACAGTTGATGGAAACTTTAATTTTTTGGGGGGAAGAATGATGATTTACAAAGATGCCAGTAAATTTATTCATGAGAGAGTCGAAGATTTAATTGGAAGAATGACACTGCAGGAGAAAGTGGCCCAATTAACTTGTGCAAATTCATATGGTGGAGAAACCGTGTATGATACTAGACACGGTAAATTAAAAGATGGCATTGGTACCATCAGTTATTTAAACGACTCCCTAACGGGTGACAATAAGAAGGATAAGGAGACAATAAAGGGCATACAAAAGTTTCTTGTTGAAGAAACCAGATTAGGTATCCCTGCGCTGTTTCATAGTGAAGGGATAGCAGGGGCGCAGATCCCAGGCGCAACTACTTTTCCGCAGTCTCTTAATCTTGCTTCTTCCTGGGAGCCGGCGTTGGCACAAAAAATGGGTGAGGTCGTCAAAAAACAACTAAGGGCATATGGATTCAAGGCTGTGCATTCCCCCCTGTTCGACTTGGGACGGGATCCGAGATTCGGAAGAATCGGCGAAACCTATGGAGAAGACCCCTATTTAGTTGCGCAAATGGGCGTGGCGTTCGTCAAAGGCGTCCAAGGTGATCATGAGATCATGGCTGCCGCTAAGCACTTTGTCGGTTATGGTAATGCTGAAGGGGGAAAAGGCGGCGGAGAACAGCAAGTCGACGAGCGAAGATTGTTGGATAGTTATTGCTTCCCCTTTGAAGCGGCTATTCATGAGGCGGATGTGAAAGCGATCATGAATAGTTATGGGATTTTAAATGACCAGGCTGTGTCTACGTCAAAGTGGCTGCTTACCGATATTCTGAGAGACAAGTTGGGATTTAATGGCTTGGTTGTGGCTGATTATGGCAGTATCACGCATGCAACATTACGGTATAGAGTGGCAGAAGATCATAAAGAGGCAGGCATTCTGGCACTTAAAGCCGGACTAGATGTGGAACAACCCGGCAATCAATGTTACCAGCATTTAATAAAAGCGGTTGAATCAGGTGAACTGGAAGAGGCCAATATAGACAATTCCGTAAGACGAGTTCTTGAGACCAAATTCAGGTTAGGGCTATTTGAGAATCCTTATGATGATGGCGATTTTTTTTATGAAATTAAAAAAGCGGAGAATGTGGAGTTATCACGGGAGATTGCGGAGAAATCGATGGTATTGGTAAAAAATGAGGACAATATTCTGCCGCTCAAAAAGAGCCTGAAAGTAGCGCTGATCGGCCCCGTCTCAGACACCAAAACCAACTTCTTTGGTGGTTATTCATCGGTAGGGTCGGCCAGTACAAGAAGTAGTGATTTCGACAAATCCGAAGAAGACAGCTTCCTGAGATTACTTTATACAGGGGCCATAACCGACAATAAAGAGTCTTTAAAGTCCATGGGAATTGAATTTGATGACCAGCCCACCCCTGAACAAAGAGAAATCATTATGAATATGATCAGACAGAATTTAGCTTCTGCAGATTCCTCGAAAAGAGTCTATAAAACGAATGAAGAATTTGTTCAAATGTTCTACCCGGATTGTAAATCGGTAAAAGATGTGTTGGAGAAAGAGCTTGGGAAAGAACATGTGCTGCACGCCAAAGGCTGCAATATCTTCAAACCTATCGACAGAGGGATTGAAGCGGTAAAAGCTGTGGTGCAACAGGCGGATATCGTCATTGCCGTATTAGGTGGTAAAGAAAGCATGATTGATCCTGAAGCGACTTGCGGTGAAAACAAAGATAATCACAACATTGGTCTTGAAAATTCTCAACTGGAAATGATGGCAGAAGTATTTAAGTTGAATAAACCGGTGATTTCAATTATTGTTGATGGCCGTCCATTAGCTACTCCATTGGTAAGCGAATACAGTAAAGCAGTCCTTTATTCGTGGCTGCCTGCACAGTCTGGAGCCGAAGCCATTATGAATATCCTTACCGGACAGAAGAACCCTAGTGGAAAGCTGCCGGTGACTATTGTCAATGAAGCAGGTCAGATTCCCATGTATAACAGCAGACTACCGCTCTATGTTGAAATAAATGAATGGGCTGAATATATCGACCCTACCCAAAATAGACCGTTATATCCATTTGGTCATGGATTAAGTTATACGCAATTTGAATACGGCGACCTGGAACACGACCGCTCGGTTCAAGTTGACGGAGAATTGAATATCTTATTTAAGCTGAGCAATGTGGGACAGATTGCCGGGGATGAAGTTGTACAGGTTTATATCCGGGATCGGGTGAGCAGTGTTGCAAGACCTGTGAAGCAACTGGTTGGATTTGCACGGATTAGCTTGGACATTAACGAAACAAAGAAGGTTTCTTTCAAGGTAAACATGAAGCAACTGGCATTTCATGACTTGAATATGAATCAAGTTGTGGAGCCAGGTAAGATGGACGTGTTTATAGGTGCTTCATCCCAAGATATTCGATTAAAAGGTACCTTTGAGATTATAGGTGAAAAAACTATTGTTGAACGAAAGGCATTTTCATCAAATGTAACGATTACAGAACTGAAACACTAAAGTATCATTTCGAAGAGAAAGCGGTAATAGGTAATACCAATCAGACCTGCAATGTCGGGATTCTCCCAAAGGAGATAACAATTCCTCTATTTCCATAACCGTTTACTAGGAGTGAGAAAATGAAAGTAGATAAAATTCATCATTTTTCTGATAAAGGTAACTCTTGTATTATTAATACGCCACGGCCCCCGAGGCATTGGTACAATTATTTGTGGAGCGAGCAAGGATATTGCACACAAGTTTCCCAAATTGGGCATGGCCGAAGCTATTATATCAATTCAAAAGCAGACATGTGTATGATCAATAATCAGGATGCCAAATACCTGTACTTGCGCGATGATGACGCCAATGTGTACTGGAATATAGGGGAAGGCCCATTAAATGAAGAAGTCGAGGATTTCTCATGTGAGCACAATATTGGATATTCCATTCTCCAATCACAAAAGAACGGCGTCCATGCTTCCTGGAAGCTTTTGGTTCCGCATGAAGGCTATAACGAGGTATGGGTAGTCAAAGTCAGGAATAATACGGATAAAGTTAAGAATATCAGCGTATTTTCTACCGTGAGCTTTGAGCTTGAAGGCTTTAATTACCCGCGGTATTACGAAATGTACAGGAGCTGTGAAACCTTCTTTGATGAGAGGCTGAACGGTATTTACTGCCAGTCCAAACATCCCTTCGCGCCCCATAACAGATACAACAGTTATATCGCCTGCTCGGAAACCGTCCACGCCTTTGATGGCAATCTGGGAGAGTTTTTGGGAGATCTGGGGTCATATACTAGGTTGGATGCCATGCCAGCACCGTTGTTCCAGCGGCCGGACGTTGTAGTGAAAGGGAGAGATTGTACGAATTCTTTAACTACGCTTGTCAACCTCGGTGGGGTCTTGCAGAACAAGCTAGTACTGGCAGCTGGTGAAGAGAAGGAGCTATATTATGTGCTGGGGGTCAGTGAATCGTTGGAAGAAGCCGTTCAAACGGCGGAGCAATACAGCAACGGGGAGCGTATCGAACAAGCATTATTGGAAACAAAGGAGCACCAGAAGTGCAAATACTCTAGCCTCTATTTAGTTACCCCTCATGAAAAGTTGAACGTGCTTATGAACGAATGGGTGAAAAAACAGATTGACTTCTGCATTGTCGGCAAGAAGGGGGTTCGGGATAATCTTCAGATTGCTGTAGCCCTTCTAAATTACAGACAGGAAAGGGCCAAGGAGGAAATTATAGAATGCTTGCGGCATCAGTTTAAGGCAGGACATGCTGTGCTGACTTGGTATCCATATGATGCTACCCGCTACTCAGACCAGCCGTTCTGGATTATCTGGGCGGTGTGTGAGTTGATTAAAGAAACCGGAGATTATTCTCTTCTGGATATGGAGATCGAATATCAGGATGAAGGCTCCGCAACAATGCTGGAGCATGTGAAGGTTGCAATCAACCGGTTGATTGAAGACAAAGGGAAGCATGGCCTGGTGCGAATTTTCTTCGCGGATTGGAACGATGCCTTGAACATTACGACAGACCCGGATGCGGAATCCGTCATGTTGTCCGAGCAGTTCTGTTATGCCTTGAAAGAGCTGTCAGCGTTGATATGGCGACTGGGCGACAACGTTTATGCGGGTTACCTGGAAGAACAGTACCATATCCTTCGCCAAGCGATTAATGATACGGCTTGGGACGGAAACTGGTATATGCGCGCTCTTAGCAAAGAGGAGAATATTGGTTCCAAAGATAGCAAAGGGAGTAAAATCTATATTAACGCACAATCATGGGCGGTACTTGCTGAGATTCCGGATGAAGAGAAGCTACCCAAGGTGCTGGAATCTATGGATAGCATGGAGCATGATTTTGGCTTCCCGATCAATATGCCTCCCTATACCGAATATTCTTCCCATGTAGGTAGAATGGCAGGCATGCTTCCCGGGCTATTTGAGAACGGCGGAGTTTATTGCCACGCGACCGGTTTCAAGATTATGGCGGATTGCAAGGCAGGCAGAGGAGTAGAAGCACTACGCACTTTGCTGAAGATCATTCCAGACAGTGAAGCAAATCCATCCACACAATCTGGAGCGGAGCCGTATGTCTTCACTAATTGTTATTCAATTCACCCCAAATATTATGGGAAGTCCTACCAATCATGGACAACCGGAACCTCGGCATGGGGACTCATGTCCCTCTTGGAGGGAATTATGGGGATAAAGCGGGACTATGATGGCCTCCGGATTGACCCGTGCTTCCCGGCAGATTGGGAAGAAGCCCAGGTGTTTAGGGAATTCCGTGGCACGCGTTATGAAATCACCATCCGGAACCCATCACGGTTGTCCAAAGGACAACCGGAGATACAGGTGGACGGAAGCCACATCAGTGGAAATCTGTTGCCTCTCTTTCCAGATGACCGGATCCATCGTGTGGAAGTTGTTCTTAAGCCTATCAGCCAGTAGTTCGCAACTAGAAGATGATAGAAAAAACGATTGGACATGTGGTGCATCCCCCTATGTCCAATCGTTTTTCTCAGCCATTAATAAGATATTCGGGAGGTGTGACTCCCGTATATCTTTGAACACGAAAGTCGTCATATGAATAACGGGAAGTCGTTATGGGAGCAGTGCTGAGGTTTCGGCTAAAGTAAACTGTAGTTACCCGCTAATTGTTACCTTTTGATAACGGTTTCGCAAGTGGGAAGTCTAATATAAATGTGGGATAACCATGAAGAAAAGGCTGAAGTTGTTTGGTGCGTTGCTCATCATCTCCATGTTACTATTGTCGGCTTGTAGTAGTAATAAAGAAGAGACGATGGTAAATTCATCCGAAAAAGCCTGCAAAAAATATGACTGAATTAATGGATATTCCTTCTTCACGAGGGAAATTGATTTTGCGGCTTATGAATATATATGGCAGCAATCGTCATTGATTTTTAATGCATATGGAACCACTATACTCGTTACCGTATTCGGAACGACAGCCAGTTTGATTATTACCTCATTGCTAGCTTATCCGTTATCGCGCCGGGACATTTCTGGCGGATATATCGTCGCTTTTCTACAGTTCTTCATCTTCACCTTGTTGTTTAATGGTGGAATGACTGGTTCAATGGCTTGATTTATATCACAAATCCCAAACTATACAGCTTGCAAAACGTGATGAATCAATTGATGAGCAACATTCAATTTTTGTCCAACAATAGCTCTGTAAGTTCACTGGCCGCTGAGTCAATGACACAGATTCTCAGCGAAGCCTTCCGCATGGCGATTGCTGTGATCAGCATCGCTCCGATCATGATTGCTTACCCTTTCTTCCAAAAGTATTTCGTGAAAGGTTTGGCTATCGGCGCGGTGAAAGGTTGATTTAAAAACATGTTGAGGAGTTGAATCGTATGATTGGTACTTGGAGTTTTCTGCATCAAACGCCACAATCCACTATTAAAATGCAGTTTGTCATTGAAAAGAAAGAAACTTATGTATTATCGGTCGCCCTTGAACCGTTTCCGTTCCCCATCGATATCACTGAGTTGACTGTAGAAGGCAACACACTGCAGGCTAAGGGGACATCATCATTTGTGCCAAATGAAACGCTTGAATTTGAACTGACTTTTAAAGATGAAGAGTTCCAGGGCAGGATCAAGCTTCCCTTCCAGGAAGCATTCTTCGTAAAAGGTGCGAAAGGGCCTGGCCCATCGCTCGCAGATACGCTCATTTCTGAAATAGCTCATTACCGGAAGTATGATGTAAAGCAACGCGACGATAAAGAGATTTATCTAGCCGTTGAAGCTCTTCTCAGCAAGATGTCGATTACTGATAAGATCGGTCAAATGAGTCAGTGTATGTCTACAAACCTCTCGCTTGGATCAGAGATTGCGTCTGACTCACCGGAGAAACTGGTTGCGGAAGGCCGAGCTGGTTCGATTCTGTCGGCCGTAACCGGTCGCCGAGTGTTCGAACTCCAAAAAATAGCGGTAGAGCAATCCCCGCATGGTATTCCGTTGCTATTTAATTTTGACGTTATACATGGGTTTCAGACGGTATTTCCCGTGCCACTTGCTTGGTCTTGCAGTTGGGATTTGGAATCTATCAAGGAAGCTTGTGCGATTGCCGCAAAAGAGGCTACCGCCAGTGGTATCACATTTAACCACGGCCCGATGGTCGATGTTACGAGGGACCCGCGTTGGGGTCGCGTCGTGGAAGGCGCAGGCGAAGATCCTTATCTGGGAAGTCTAATCGCCAAAGCTCAAGTAGAAGGCTACCAAGGTAACAGCTTACACGACCCTGACACACTCATTGCTTGTTTAAAGCATTTTATCGCATACGGAGCTGCCGAGGCAGGAAGAGATTACAATACGGTAGATATTTCGGAAGGCACCCTGCGGAATGTTTACTTACCGCCCTTCATGGAGGGGATTCAAGTGGGCGCCGGATCGGTGATGAATGCCTTTAATACTTACCAGGGGGTTCCAGTGGCAGGAAACCGCTACCTCCTTAACGATTTGCTGAGAGGGGAGCTTGGCTTTGACGGTATATTGATTTCCGACTACGGCTCCATTGATGAAATCGTCGCTCACGGGAACGCAAGGGACAGCAAAGAAGCAGCAAAAAAGGCTCTTGATGCAACGTTGGATATTGAAATGGTGACTCGTTCTTATGATCATTTGCATGAATTGATCGAACAGGGACTCGTTACGGAAGAGCAATTGAACCAAGCGGTACGTCGGATTATGACCTTTAAGTATAAGATCGGCATTATGGACGACCCGTTCCGTTATGTACGTCCGGAAATAGAAAAGGAATATCACTTCCATCCGAGTCATTTAGCAGCGAGTCGGAGTCTGGCACAGAAATCCATCGTTTTGTTGAAAAATAACGGTTTGCTCCCTATTACAAGCAAGGAACGGAAGATAGCTGTGATTGGTCCATTCAGTGACAGCAAGGACCTGCTGGGACCATGGCAGTGGTCCCGATATGCGAATGAAACCGTTACGCTCTGGCAAGGGATTGAAGAACAGGGAGTACTGGCGGCAAATCTTTTGCTCGAAGAAGGGTGCAAGGTTGAGGAGGAGATTGTAGGAGGACTGGAGCGGGCAGTCTCTGCGGCGGAACAAGCGGACATCGTTATTCTTGCCCTTGGTGAGAACAGTGAAATGTCTGGCGAGGCTGCATCCCGTATGGATATTACTCTGCCGAAGGGTCAACAGGAACTGGCGGAAGCAGTTGTTAAGGCAGGCAAACCGACCGTACTGGTTCTAACAAATGGACGGCCTATTGTGCTGGATTGGTTTGAGCATCATGTGGACGCCATTGTGGAGACATGGTTCCTGGGATCTCAAGCCGGGCATGCCATAGCAGATGTGCTCTTTGGCAATTATAATCCGTCCGGCAAACTGACGATGAGTTTCCCCGCTCATATTGGACAAGTACCGGTATACTACAATCACTTTAGCACCGGGAGACCTGTAACGGAAAGTAATGGGCATCTAAAGTTCTTTTCCAAGTATATAGATGGTTCCAATGACCCGTTGTATCCTTTCGGTTACGGGCTAAGCTATACTACGTTCGAGTATTCGGAAATTCGGTTATCTCAATTGCGTATAAATGCTTCGGAGACAATTACCGCTAACGTGACGGTTACCAATACAGGGATGGTACAGGGAGAGGAAATCGTCCAGTTGTACATTCAGGACCTTTATGGCAGCGTGGTCCGTCCGGTGAAAGAGCTTAAGGGGTTCAAAAAGGTGACGTTAGCCGCAGGCGAAGCACAAGAAATCAGCTTCACCATCGCCGAAGCGAATTTGGCTTTTTGGAATTCGGATCGAAAATATGAGGCCGAACCGGGGGAGTTCAAGGTTTATATCGGATCGAGTTCCCGCGATGTGAAAGAAGCGTCATTCGAACTTCTGCCTTAAACGACTTGCTGGTGCCGGAATGGTATCCTAACGGAGGTGAGTAAAATGGAATTTTCTGAAAACTCAACATTGGTCGAATTGCTTTCCAATTCATTTATTTATGAAAACGTCCAAAAGAATGACTTATAGGTGTTTTTTTTCTACAAGCCCCCCACCCCCCGTATGGCATTGCAATGTGTCGGGGGACAACAACATATATTAATATAACTGCACATTACTAAGGAGGTATATTCTGAAATGGCTATTTACGGTATTAGTGCTATGTATGATTGTACGTACGACAAGAAAATGGACTTCAGGATGCACCTGCCTTGCACAAAATGCTTAGTAAGGTCAAGATAGGCGATTTTATATATATCAAGTCCTTAACGGGACAGTCATCGAAAGCATTGATCATTAAAGCCGTTGGTATTGTGACGGATGATCGTGTTGAAGAACATAATGGTCTTGGCTTAGGTGTATCAATGAAATGGATTTGGCAAGGAGAAAAAAAGTTGGACTTAACTGAGCAAATGTACAAGAACAATGTGTTCATTAATACACTGTATGAAGAGTTTAATAGAGATATACAGACTCTTATATTACAAAAAGTATTTGATCTTCCTGGATCACAATTCGTTGTCCTGAGGGATGATTTGCAAAAGTGTAGAACTCTGGTAATTAGATAAAGACAATCATCTTCGTCAAATTCTATCGTAATTGTAAACTCTGGGCTGCAAACAATGTAGTAGGTATCCTCATTCTGTCTGGTAGTTACTGCTATCACGATAAAACTCTGTTAATTGGAATCTAAATTACATAAAGAGTGAGTATTAATCTAACTTCGTTTGTTCCTAGGTCATATTAATCTTAGAATTTTTATGAATGGAAACAGGAGAGTGAGGGGAGTGCTTCGCAGCTGCACCATAATTACTACTCGACTGAATGAGTTGGTCCAAAATGTACTTGACTGAATGCCTGTGATCTTGGGTAAGAAGATGCAGGATGCTTGTCTATATCCAGATCGGACAAATTCATAAAATCTCCTGGTATGCTGCAGCCGTACCTGATTGACTCCATGTTTTCATACCCTGTATTCAATTGACCTGATAATTTCCATTGAATGAAAAACCCATCTATATGGAGGAACGATATCATGTATAATTCTCAAGACAAATTTTTTGAATTAGTTGGACTTGGAACAGAAAATAACAAATGGGACTACAAAAGAGACATACATATAAGTCCCAATATTGCATTTGCAAATTTACTAAAAGATATTCTAGCCTTCGCTAATAGTGGTGGTGGATGGTTAGTATTAGGTGTCGATGATAACTGTGAAATTCTTGGGGTAGAAAAAAAGATTGATCCTACATCATTAGGTCAAAAAATAATAAGTGTAGTTGGGAAGCAAGTAGTATTTGACCTAAACTACTATAGTATCCATAAAGAAGAAGCTGAAAAAACAGTTGGTCTGTTATACGTACATGATTCGGAAAAAGTATTGGTATCACCAGTAGATCTATATAATGAAAAAGGAAACCCAATTATTAGTGAAAACACAATCTACTATCGTAGAAACACTAGTTCAATTAAAGCAAATATCGATGATATAAATAATTTGCTCTATAAAGTTACTCACTTGGGAAGGTATGAACTCAAAAATGAAGATATTGAATTTTTAAAGAATCAAAAATCAGAATACTTCATGTTTAAAGAAGAAGATGATTTCTTCGAAGGCAATTATAAGTTTAGTGTCTCTAAATTCGCTGATAAATTAAACACTATCTATCGTTTTCATCAATCAAACTATACAAAGTACGAAATAGGGATACTATTGGGGTTTGAGATTAATGCTATTGATGATTATTTTGAAGGTAAAAGATTCCCTAAAATTGAGCATCTAATACGTGCTGTAGAAATTTTCAATCTCCCGCATGATTATTTTTTTCAAACTACAATAGGCATGGAAATGCCATTCATTCAGAACCCCTTAATAACTTATATAATTTTAGAAAAAACTGAATGCAAAGTAGATTTATACGATTACGGTTTTGGGAATGCATTTAACAGAATCATTAGTGATTTAGCCATGAATTTTTCCTACTTTAAAAAGTGGATATATTGCAGCAATAGAGAAAAATTCAAACCTAGTGAAGATGATTTTGAGAGTTTGACTTATGAAAACAAAAAAATGCAACAAACGTATGAGAGCTATTTAGAAGAAGTTAGTGATGATCAATATGAGAAATTTAAAGATCATTTAAAAATTCAATATTACAAAGAAATGGAAAAAACCCCGAATGTAAGTGAACGATTACTCCATGAGAAAATTAAAACCAAACTGATATATAGTGACATTAGCTTTGTATGTAAGTTTATATCAGAATTGATTAAAACCATTAAAATTGTAGAGGGGGAAATTTATATAGAATATAATTTCATATTCGAAGTACAAAATAGAATAATTCGTTATAGAGATTATGACCGTCAAAATTTAAAAGTTAATTTTTGCAGCCAAAAAACGTTAGATGAACTTGCAAACGAAGATCAAGAAGGATCTAGCCTGTAAATCTTCGAATAAAACAGGGGGAGGCTTGGCTAGATCCTAGATCCGGATCGACAAATTTAGAAGATCTACTGGGCATGCTGCAGCCGTACCCGACTGACTCCATGTTTTCGTACCCTGTATCCAAGGTAGTAGGGAATGTTCGAAATACTGATGCCAGTCGACTAGGGCATTCACAGAGAAAAATATTTTTCGTGTTGAGCCTCTAACAAATAAGATATGTTGAAGATCAGAAAATACTATGTGAATACAACTGGAATGATTCGAGGGTTCAAGAAATTGCTGGCAAGCATCTAAAGGAATAGACGCAACTTAATAAAAAAGGACATATGTTCGTAATAGAAATGTTTTAGTATAATTAAAATACAAGCTATATGGATTAATGTATGTAAACGATGCGTGATTAAGTAGTGAGTAGTGCTAAGTTCAATTTCTCTTTGTAGGGGGAGGGCTAATGCCTCAATTCGCTTATACAGCCAGTTATAATGGATGGGAAACTGACTTCCCAAGTGGTAGAATCCAGACGTTTAAGGAGCAGGAATACATTGAACTAGATAGCTTCACTGTCACGGCAGAAGAGGTGAAGCGAATCCGCAGCCCCAAAGAACATCAATTGATTTGCCCTATTTGTGAGCATCGATTGGTTTACAACAGGGGATATTATAAGAAGGATAATGACGCTAAACACCCAGCCATTCGCCGTCCGTCTTTTTATCATTTGAACAATGAGGCCTGTTTTGAAAGCGAATCATTAGCTCATGCGATGACGAAACGTTTTCTTTTTGAAAAGCTGCTTGAGGCAGGCTACGAAGTAAGAGAAGAACACAAACACCGGATTAACGGGAAAAAGATTCGAGCTGATGTAGCTGCATTTACAGGAACTCACCACACTCAAAGGCTCCGGTTGGTTGTAGAGGTTCAAGCTTCAAACATTTATCTTGCAACCATGGCCAAGCGAGTTAATGCTTACTTTGAGGAAGGAGTGCCTACTGCGTGGGTCCTTCTTTTAGATGACTTTTTTGAAGGCTATACTGCTGCAAAAAAAGAAGAGTACGATCCGGATCTCAGAGAATTTGTAATGGTCCCCCTTAATCCCGGCGGGGAAAATCTTTTCACTGTAAATGGAAAAGACAGCAAAGCATTTCTGTTGTTAATGGATTTGTATGGTTATGTGCTTGGAGTGAATTATACAGGTAATATATTCTTAATTCGTCGAGATCCGGATAATGAATCTTTTCGTACTCGTGCATTATTAACCAAGTCATCATGGACTTCTGCCGACTCATCATGGACTTCTGCCGACGAGGTTTATCGCATCGCACGAATTGCTGATAAGGATATTGTGCCAACTCTTCTTTTGACACCGCTTATTCAAGTCCCTGTAGAAGAATCGACTGGTAGTATTACGTTTACAGGGATCCCATTAGGTGCACTCGGAGAGGGGTCTCATCCTACGTTCAATCCTGAAACAACAGAATTAACCGAAATAGGAATCGATTTTGAAAGTGGGAAATTGGTGGGCCAAGAGGCGGAAAAAGCGATAAACCCCATAGCGTTAATACATCAGACCTGGGAAGCGCAGCGACTCGCAGAAGAAAAGTTCAAGAGCCAGGAGAACCATCTACAGGAACTACAAGAGCTTATAGACCAAGCCGAAGAACATGAACATCAAGTTCGTGAATTCTTCCGAGGGGACTACGGTGACTTTTTAATCAATGAAGAATTGCGTCATCAGATTGAGGAGACTTTACTCTTGAATGGTTATCAAGCCAAAGATCCCACCCAGCTGACCTATCTTACAAGAAATGAAGGACGGGACTTGTTGTCATTTATCCAAGGGAAGTCCAAAATGTTGCATAGGGTTGAACTGTTGCATAACGATGAAACGATATGGGATGCCTATGAGAAGTTGTCTGAAAGTGGTCGCTTGCAGCTAGAACGTAATGTCTTTCCAGACGCCTTACCTCTTTGGTTTGCTGGCCGAAAACGTAAATTAGCAGAAAAAGAGCTCTTGGAGAAGAAAAAACAGAGACAGAAAGCGAGTAAAGAAGCCAGAGAAAAGAAATCAACCATTCAGGAAAAAGGATCGGATGCTGAACTTGGATGGAACTTTTAACACTGATATCAAAGTGATCCTTGAGCTTTATTGCCATTCGAAGCATAAGACATTCTCTGGGTAATGTCATAATCATCCCACCTAAGCTATACACAGAGAGTTTGATTGATAAGAGATGAAAAAGATACGGGCAGGCTCTATCAAACAGATGGGAGACCAAACTAGATATGATAACCACATAAAAAAAGTAAATTAAGAGTTTAAATCGTTAATGACCAGTAAAGGGGTCTCGTGCTTAAGGGCTTCTTTAGTTCAGTCAGCCTGTTTAATTTATTGAAAATATCACATAGAACGAGTCCCAATAGAACGTAGTAGAATTCCTACTACTAGAGTTAAGCTAAAAGGTGGAGCCGAATAAAATTAAAAAGCGAATTCTTAGAATTGTGAAAACACTTTAATTTGGGGGAGATTAAAGTTGGACAAAGTTTCTTTACTTAAGCTAGGGTTAACGGAAGATGAGAAAAATACTTTTGATAATAAGAAGAAAGTTGAATTTAGCAAAAGATTAGGGAGCCTCCTCAAGGTAAGTAGAGCTGATGCTAAAAATGATGAGTGCTTTATTTGTGAAAAGGAATGTAGTAGCTTCTGCAATTCACATTCGGTGCCCAAGTTCTGCCTTCAGAACATATCTGTTGCCGGTAAATTCTATCATTCAGGTAATTTAGTTGATATGCCTATGCTGGATAAAGACAAAGGACTAGGTGAGGCTGGTACTTTTAAGATAATCTGTAGAGATTGTGATAGTTCGGTTTTCAGTGATTATGAAAATCCTGAGGCTTACTATCAAGAAGGCCCAACCGACAAGATGCTTGCTCAAATAGCAATGAAAAATCACCTGAAAAGTATTAGCAAAAGGCAATTGGAAATTCAATTATATAAAAATATAGCCAAAGAATTTGACAACCATGAAATGATGAGTCACATGGAAGCTATAGCGTCAACAGATCTAAAAGAATATATTGACGAATTCAAGTACGCTAAAAAAGCTTGTCAATCAAAATGGGATAATAATTATTATTTATCATATTTTGAATCCATTCCTTATGTTTTTCCAATCGCATTCCAGAATAATATCGCCTTAGTCTCGGATCTTGAAGGTGGCACCATCAATGACATATATAACCACTTAAGCGATTATGTAATAAAGAGTGTTCATATATGTGTCTTTCCGCTTGAAAATCACAGCGTAGTAATGATGTTTTGTAGAAATGGTGAAAATAGATACTCAAAGTTCTTTAAACAATTCAAAAAATTATCGTCCGAAGAAAAATTAAAGGTAATTAACTACATTATTTTTAGCTATTCTGAAGATTATTATTTTTATAAAGGGATCGACCAAGATATTTTGGGCAATGAGAACCTGAAAGATGTAGCAAAAACGACGTCCGTTTCTGTCGCCGATAGTCCATTTGCTGATTCATTAACAGCAGCAAAGGAATCTTATGATTTAAATAAAAGAGATACCATTCCTAATTTTTTAAGTGAAACATATAAGGTTGTATAATATTAAAGCTTACATTATAAGCGATCCTAATCAGTCCGGTTAGTTTCGCTTTATTTTGTTTATAAGAGACGTTAGTAAATAAATCCTTCTCAACATGAGGGCAATTTCTGTGGGGAACTCCAGGTTTGCGGTCGCTTAATAAACATGCTTTTTTATTGTCTACTTGACGGGACTATGAAGTCATAACACTTAATTACAAACAAAGTATTATAGTTCTGAGAAAAATGTTATAAAAGTATGGAATCTAATGTTATTAGAAAACAATTAGACGGTAAAGCCAAGCTGCTATGCGGTTTTCTTTAGACATATTCACAAAACCCGTATTTTGACTAATAGTATCGATCATCTCCGGATCAACATTTTCACCAGAATACAATGCAAGACATCGTCTTTGTTATATTCTTTATTTACACAGAGGTGATGACCTAATATAGCTCGAGTTGCCACATCAACTATTACAAGAAGCCATACCCGTTCAACAACTTCTGTAAATAAGTCTCCTTCAGGGGTTTTAAATGTGATAGTAAACATCGCATCAATCTTATGTCCATCAAACTGAACGCGTTGAAAAGGCCTTTTTAATATCAGTTCGTGTGTTGGCGTTCCCATCCGCGCTTGTCTTGCTGCTTCCCTTCCGTAACGCTTTGCACCTTCTGAAAAATAATTATTCTCAATTTTTTTAAAGAAACGATATAGTGACCGGTATCCTTTATCATTGGTATTAAAAGGATAGTCATGTATTCCTAGACCATTCTTTTCGCATAAACTCAGGAATGATCTATGGATGCCATCAGTTAAGATTGTGGGCATCGTAGAACTTTTTCCTTTCCGTCTTAAATATGCTGAAGTGATCTTCTCTTCAATTTCTGGATACTGTTCAAGGAGTTTGTTGAACGCCCCATTTAATTTTGGCCTTTGATGTTGTGGCAAAAAAGTTGTGGTTGCACTTCTATCATACTTTTTAGTTCTCTTATGTGGGATTAAATGCTCTAAATCCCCAGATTGCTTCAGTTATTGGATCAAATTCTAAACATTTTTTTATAAAAATGATTAATTCTTTTTTACTTACGCCTGTTTGTTCTGTGATTTTTTCTAAAGTTACTTCTTCATGAAGCATGTATAGCTTCACTGCATTTTCTCGTTATTTGAATATATCTCTCTCTACAGGTTCAAGTTGCATGATATTAACAATTGGCCAATTTGAGATGTCTTTATGTTTTGGATCGATATTTATACTATCTAAGATACGTCTTCTCGACATTCAACTGCACCTCCGTCAATCCACAAAGTAAGTCCTGATCTTGATTAAAAGTGAGTATCCCATGAAGGATCAGTACAAATATAGAATTCCGAATTATCACAGGATGATATTCAGATTGAATGGATTTTTCTAAGTCACGAACTGTCATAGGACCATTTAAAGCTGATCTATAAATCAGCTCATACACTTCTGGTTTTATGTCAGAAAGTGGAGTGAAAAAAGGAATCAACGTTTTTTTATTTGCAATAATAGTGGAGTTGTGTCGTATATCTTCTTCGGTCAGAACACAATGTGTCTTATTGTTCTCTGCGCACCATATTTTTTGAGCATACATTTCATTAATTGCTTGTTCGCTTGAACGTTTGTTATCCGGATCTATTTCATAGGAGTAACGTATAAAGACAAACTTTTCTTCACTTTCTGATTTAATCCACATATCAAAAACTGTTTCGACAACTTTACCTGCAATAGATACTAACGGTCTTTCACAGTAACTCATGACTGTAATATCGGATTCCGTTAGAACCCAATGATCATATTGAAGTGAATTGTATAGTCTAACCTCTCTATTTAACCTTCTACTAAATACAAAAAATCTATTCCTACCCATTTCATTTTTTATCTTATTAATCGGTGAATACAAGTGCAACAATCCTCCAAAATTTGTATTTTGAGCACTATATTTTATATTCAACCTCATATACTGCACTCCTTTGTCTATAAAACACTTTTTTTGTCGAATGCTTCAGGAATCAGAAAAATATTGTATTTGAATAAACTATATGAGCTGGCCTCTTAACTCCTTTTCTACTTTAGGGGAGCAGGGAAATATAACCTCATACGCTCGCTTTGCTGTATCTGGATATCTATTAATCCAAGCTCTTTTGTCTTAATTAAAAAGGGGTTTTGTAAACTGATGTCGAATTCTTTTAGTCTAGATCTTAACCAGAAAAACTAAGGAGGTAAAAAACATGACTGAACCGTTGGGGATTACTGAAAAGTACAGTAGAGAAATCCATGAAATTGGAAACAAACTAAGAGACCTTGAGAACGGGCGTATTTACGAGAAAACAGGCGCTCAAATGGATGGTTACCTTACAACAAACATTCAGCAACTCAGAAAAATGTTTACGGAGTTAATCTCTAAGATTGACAATCAAGATCCATCGATGAATGAGAAATTAGCGGAAGCTCTAGGAAGAATTGAAAGACCCTAATCTATGGAGAGGAGCTTTCGAGCTTCCTTTTTTCAATTTACAAAGAAAATATTATCAAGAAATTACTTGTCTTGTTTTTTTGTACCAACTGAATGAGAAAAAACACACTGGTGTCCCTTATTGATTGAACTCCAGGCTAGAGGGGGACTTTAAGTAATTCTACAATGCAAAAAAGTCGCTTAAATAGCGACTTCATAGTACTTAAATCAGCTCCATCTTCCCTCGGCTTGGAGTCAACTTAAATTTCGACTCTAAGAAAGTCGAATTCCAGTTCTTCACTTTAATTTATAGATGTGATGTTATCCGGATGGCTTGGTCGAATGCACACAGTAAAAATGATATAATGTGCCTTCATGATAAACAACAGACGGTTTATGGGCGTAAATACTATCCAAACTCCCGTTTGGACCAGGTTCGATAATAGGATTAGGCTGCTTGATCCAATGAACTGTCTTCCCGTCAAAGTCAAAATAAAACATCACCCAGTGATCCCGATGCTTTAGTACGCAGGGATCACTGACAAATTTACTTTCCCATGAATTTGGAGTGACTTTCAGTAACAGATTTTTTACGGGATTTCCTTTTGGGAAAGCTGGTAGCCCGGCGTTTGAAGAATTGGTGGTACCCCTATTTCAAATTGAGCTGCACGTTAGCGAGTGCCCAGCTGTCGACCTCTTTCAGAAACGGAAAATCGTTTTTGTACCGAGCAGGCGTAGGAAACTTGATTTTCTCGCCGGTTGCTCTTTAAATTGAATTTGATGGGTGACCTCTAATTATCAAATACTCACGCATATAAGTCTATTTGCGACATAATTTCATAAAGTCTTTGTTCAGAGAGATCTCTTTCGAAATTCTTTAAAGAATCTTTTATTAAATCACCAATTTTTTTAAACTCTGTACCATGTTTTTCTTTTAAGACTTCAGTAACAATTCGAGCGTTATGCTTTTTGCACTCATCAAAAAAGTAGTTCGAAAATTCCTCAAGGAAATAATCATATACCTCTGAATCAATTTTGTGGAATCGTTCACGGAAGTTTGAGCGATCATTAAGCCAATCACTCCTTTGCTTATCATGTACACTCTCTTTGAGCTCATTATCCTTATAACTAGATAAAAGTATCTGCTTAAAGCACTTATCTAGATTACAATCTAAACATAACGTTGGTTCAACTGGAAATCTAAACAGTTTATGTTCTGGACAACTCAAAAAATGCGTAGAAAAATTATTTAATAGTTGCTGTATTGCTGCAGCATCATTCATTTGAGGATCAGTTGAAAAGAACAGTGCAAAATCATCAGAGGACAACTTAGAAAATACTTTGTTGTATGCATCAAAAAATCTCCAGTTCCATACATCTCTATAGGTGCCCCAATATCCAAGTACATCTCGATTTAAACGCTCAATGTTAGCGGTCTGTGTTCTCCAGTGCCCATGTCCCGAGTACCCATTAAACCATGTAATACTTGCAGCATCAAACATTTCTTCCAATAGAAATATTAATCTATCTTTCAGTTCTGGAGGTTGAGTGTTGGCGTTAAAATTGAGTTCCATTTTTTTAATATTAATGAACCCAGTACCCAAATACTCTTTTCGAATAATAGACCTCAATAACTCTTTTATATGAAAAGTATTATTTCTAAGATACTGAGAACGTTCACTACCATTCTCATTTGAACAATACGGTATTAGTTTATCCTTGATTACTTTATATATATTATCCGCCAGTTCTTTTGAGACACCGTTGTTTTTTAAAGCCTGTTGAATAGGATGGTCTTCGTCCATATATCCTGTAATTCTAGAATTAAAATAATTAACAACATTTATTTTGTTTTTTTTATTTAATGCCCAGAGATCTACAACAGGGTCTTTGCTCATACTGTTAATCACTGATTGATTCGCATCTATGTCAGTAAAAACCATATAAATTCTGAAGTTTGGATTAATATTATATATGGTTGGAATTGCTAACTCTAGATCAGAGGGAGAATCAGACCCTAGCTTTCTTAAATAGAACACCGTATTCATTTTGGGGTAATCTTCCATTAGCTTAGGTAGTCTTTTTTCTAACAGGTCCTTACTCAAACTAGTAGCATGATCTAACCCATAAGTATCCACTAAAGTTATCTTGGAAATATGTAAATCCTTAAAAACCTTAATGTAATCATCGCTTACTCTATCTTTCACAATGACTTTTTCAATGAATCCCGTATAGGAGTACTTCACCCCTTCATTTTCCATTACCTTTAATGAACATTCTAAAAACTCTTTTTCCTGCTCATTCATATCAGGGTGAAGTTTAATTGTGACTTGATTTTCCTTTGAAAATAAAATGCTATGTTTTTTCTTTAATGTGCTAATTACAACATCGTATACTTTTTCAAATAAAACTCTAACTACATCATCAAGATCATAATCATTCTTACTTTTTTCTGGATCTCTTTCAATCCCTAATTTACTAATTAAGTGAAAATATTGATCCGTCGAATATTTCACAGGAATAGTAATATTTGGATCAATACCAAATAGAGACTTAAAAATATTTAATATCTGATGAGGGATTCTCTCTTCTGTACAAAAGTCCAGCTCTTCATAATCGAAAAAGTCCTCATTACGAAGGGTACTGTTTAAAAGTTGAGTTGGTTTTATTGAATACTCGGATAAGTGAAGGATGCCTTCTTCTTTAGTTTTTGTATTTTTATTATCAGTTGATTCATCTAGAATTTGATAGCACTGATTAATGCGAAATTTAACAAAATCCTCTTTATTAAAAAATTTAATTTCAACATTAGGCATTTTTAGATCCTGAAAAATTTCATATTCAGTACTTGATCGTGTAGTTCGGCCATTTCCGGTAGAATTAATTAGATTTGAATGTTTTAAAAACGTTTTAATGAAAGCAGATTTTCCGGCGCCGCTTTTACCAATTAATAAAGAATAAAGTTCATTATGACCCTTAATGGCAGCAGAATTCTCTTCTTTTATGTTCAACCATGATATCCCATTTTCAAAACTCCCGTCTTCAAGATAAACAATATCGAGCTCTCGTAACTCATCAATTATTGCGCTTAGAGGAATAACCTGCACTTCGCTGTAAGCACCATCAGGAAGTAAAGTTCCAATAAAAATACCGACAAGCGCCTTATTCTTTGAAACTAGAAGTGGTGAGCCGGACATACCTTCAAGCAACTCTTTCTTAGAACGATCGAAGCTATCTGAAAAATCAATGTTATAGGTCATTCTTTTACTCGTTGAGCTCGTGTTCCCCTTAAAATTTGCCTCTATACATTCAAAGGCTGCGTCAGTATCTTTTTTTAGATACGGAAAACCACAGAGTAATGAATTCTCATAATTAAATTCTCCTAGCTTAAAAGGGACATTACTCGCCATTCCTTTTGGAGCTTTTTTAATAATTATGGCACCAATGTCCAAGTTATTAAGAATATGTATAGCAATTACTTCTAGATCAATGCCAAAAAAATCAAATTGTCCTTCAGTCGCATTGAACAAACAATGACTTGCTGTTAATATCATGTCATACTTATCACTGTTCATTTGAATGATAATTCCGCTTCCGTACTTAGATTCTGATTTGTATGTAAAGTTGTAACGGATGCAGTGTGGTAGTTCCTTTGACGTATGCATTCTCTCTATTCCTCCAATACAATATTTGATATCACATATTCGTAAAAGTTATATAATGTTTTTTCTTCAGTATTAAAAAGCCCCGGGTGCTCGTAATTATAATAAAAAGACACCCTTTGCTGAGAATTAATAATCTTTGCCAAAGTCTCCTTGTGTGGACGATTACTTTTATTTGTTGATATTAAATAACGGGAACAATCCAAAATTGATAGCAACTCCTCGGAAGTATTGAACTTACTTCCGTGATGAGATAGCTTTACACAATCTAATTTAAGTTTATTTTTGGTTGAGTACCCCATGCTCTTTAAAGAATTCGCTATTATTAAAGCATGAGCATCACCTAACATTAGAATGTTTTTATCAGAGTATTCAAAAAGAAAAGCAATACTAGATTTATTTGCAAGTGATCTATCTTCACAAAATGGTTTTTTGAGTAAATCTTCTAAAGTGTAGTTATAATCATTATTATTACCACCACACTCGGTATCGCTGTTTTCTTCTAGTTCCCAGTTCTTATTTAATTCTTTAAGTGTATCAATCGTCGGAGATAATATGGTAAGTTTAGCCCCAGATAAAAGAAATTTATCTTTGAATTTTATTATTTCATCATTCCAAATGTTATTTTTTTTAAGATAGTCTTCTAAACTTTTCCCCTCTCGATAAGAACACTCAGAGTTTAACGGCGATAAGGTCAGTTCTCTACTTTTTATAATATCTGTGTTGAAGTACTTTGAGAGAGAACTAGCCGAATTGAACAGAACTTTTCTTATCAAGTGGTGGTTCATGTCTTCATCTTGAAAATATTTTAGTATACCACCGATATGATCACTGTCTGTATGAGTTAAAATGAGTAAGTCTATTACTTCATTTCTTTTTTCAATGTCCTTTATTTCTTTTTTTAAAGTACGATATGTTCTAGCAATTCCACCGTCAATTAAAATATTTGTATTTCTACCATCTCCATTATTATATGAGATGATAAAACTATCACCACTGAATGCTTTTAACATTCTTATATTAAGCATTGCACTCATCCTCTTTATGGCTTTTTAATTATAATGACTATTCGCAAGCCTAACATATTCTATTTAACGATAAAAGATGTAACGCGCATGACACTCCTTTAAAAAAAGCAACGCAGATGTATCAACAGATTTGAGAGCACTTTTCCAAAGCCTCCTGAAATCTTCTTCACTTAAATAATTCATTCGTTCTCCTCCGTTAACATATTCTGCTACCATATTCGCATTACCAGAGAAATTGATAATTCCTGATTTTAAGAGGGAGGACATGAAAATTAAGACTCCTCTATACATCTAATTCGACTTTCTCGACACGTTGAAGCGTCCGCACCAGGCGGACGATTATTCGCCTTTCGTTGGCGAATAATTTTTGTTAGGTCTTCTTGAAAAATCCGAAGCGTTCAATTTGCCTCTTTTGACCCCGATCGAATAGGTCGTTCCTTGTGTTCTTAGGCTCACATCCAAATATATTCCCAATTCGCTCGTTATTTTGGTGTTGATTGATATGAATCTCCCACTGCTTGTTCGCCTGATCCACGAATTGTCCTTCCACCAACAGCGTGCCGTCCGCTCGAAATTCAGCAATCAACGTCTTGCTACCAAGTATCGGTTTGATATACACTTCCGGAAACAGATGTTAGGTAGCTTATTCTCGGAAGTGACCGAATTCGGTGCACCAACCAATTGCTCCATGCCGGACTGCAATTGCATCAAGATCACTGCCGCCTGCGCCCGAGTAACGATATCGTTTGAACCGAACATCCACATCTGATTGCCTTCGGTTCCGCGCATTTAATCATGAGACAGTACGTAGTTCACCGCATACGGAAAATCTCCGTCCATAGACGCGATCAGGCCAGCCGCTCGATAGCGGTTAATTGACTTGTCCCGGGGGTCACTTTTGCCCGGACGTGTACTGAAGAGTAACAGATTGCGAGCCGCCGCCACTTTGTAGGCTCCTTTCGCCCAGTGCTTCTTCTTCTTCTTCTTCTTATTGGAAGCATACGATTCATCATCGACTTTGTAGGAGCGCAGCAGCATGATGAGAAACTGCGCTTCGCTCACGGGATCTACTGAGCGGAATTTACCGTTTGCGTCTGCTCCGGCGACTCCGGAACGAAGTGCCCACTCAATCGCCGCTTGATCGGAGCATCCTGCGATATCTTTGATCTTGGTGGGATCCGTTGCTGGATAGCGCTTGCTCTTGAGGTGTTCGAATACCCGCACCGGCACCGTACCTCTAACCGCCCCAGAGCTGAGCGTAACCTTGTAATTTCCGGGCTTAACCCCTTCGAGTGTGCTCTGCCGAGACTTTCAGACCAGCAGGCGAACTGCTGGAGTAGGCAATCGCCGTTTTCGGGGTTCCAAATATGCCGTCATCGTAAGAGGCCACGATCTTCATCGGCAACTTGCTTCCCGGATTCAGCACCAATTCGTCGTATTGGGCGTATAAGCCCTGCATTGTGTTTCCTTTTCCTGTCGTGAACGACCAGGTACTTGCTTCGTCGCTGCAACTCCTTATACAGCGTATAATCGAGCTTCACCGTATAGACGCTGTACCAGTCCAGCACATCCTCCGGATATAAGAATACCGTTTCGCCTTTCAGTTCACCACGATGCTCGCTTCGAACGAATCAATGCCGCAGCCTGCCGCAGCCGAGATGATGCCACCCGAGTGTTCAACACCGAAGTGGACAAGCGGATTCGGATTCTCAGCTCCGTAGAATCCAACGTCGGCTCCTTTCATGTCGTTGCATTTTTAAAAGACATAACTTCAGCTACCGATGTGTTTGGCCATCCGGCTGCTTTGCCCAGATCTCCGGCCGTCACTCCCCTAAATCCTGGCGTGCCCGGCTTCTCCCTATGGGCCGTCAATCCTTCGAAGCGGGTAGTATTGTAATAAGCCGCGTGCGCCTGCGACAATCTCGCACCCAGTTCCAACGGGCCTACGCCTGCCTACGCCCGAATCTCGTTCAGATAAGCCAAGCTGTCGAGCTGATCCTGCGTAAACTCTCCTTGCGAGGGCGCTATAGCCGATGCCGCCGATGCGTGTTCTGCAGGAGACGCCGGTACGATGTCCGTTAGGGCCATAGTCAAGGCGAGCAGATAGGTAGCCCATCTACACCCCGTTCTCTGGGCGTTCGCTTGATTTCATATCCCTCTGCTTCCACTTTTTGCGAATCTTGCTAACAATGTTTAGGACACGTTCGCATCCAATCTCTCATTACGATTTTTTAATAAAATCGATACTTCACTTGTCCTGATTATGTAAAGCATGAAACAAGAAATCTATCTCTGTACATATATCCTTCAATACATCATAAGAAGGCAATCCAAGTTGCATTTGAAAAGATGGGTGAGCGTTCATATTTCTAATATTTCTTAGATTGTGATATCTAGACTTCTTTTCTTGATTAATAATATTTCTCTTTGACAATCTATCTATCATAGAGGAAAGCTGCAAACGCGTATTTCCAGTGTAATTTGACCCGTATATCTTTTCATGAACATGGGCAATCGTGGCCTCGAAAGCCTTAAACGCTTGATCCATAGATAGTGTCAAAAAGCTCCAGTACAAATAACCGTAAGCAAAGAGAGCTTTAGATACTTCAATCATTTCTTTAATTACTGGAGTAATGAGTTCACTATGCTTGAGCTCATCAATCGACTCTATCAGATAGCTCTCCGTAATTTTTTGATATTCACCTGTCAGAGGATCTCGGTAACCAAAAACATTAAAAGGTTCATCAGCAGTATAATAGTTCTCATTTGTAATTCGTTTCATCTACCTACCCCACTGTTCTAATAGTTTACTTGCTTTACATCCGATATAATATTCAATATCGGCACTTCATCAGTTGTCGATTAAACTATGCTAGAGTTTAAATCAGTAAAAATTAAATTTTAAATTACACGGTTCTAATCGCATAAAATATAAACTAAGCGTACAACTCTTTACAGTTGCACGCTCATTTTTTATGTCTTTGTAAGCCCCAAATATCCATCTAATTACTAAAAAAGCATGTCAAACGTAAACCAAACGTATCTTTTAAATAAGTATCTGTTGCTAGGATAATTTGTTTCATAGAATTTGTGATCTCTAATATTGATACCCCTGGTTGGACAATAGAAATTTCAAATTCTGTTTCATAACCAGTTCTCACCATCTTTTTCAGACAGGGAATGTTGTTGTAACGTAGAGTTACGCACCTTTCTTGTTGGCATGGGCTCAACACTTCCATGATACCAAACAAGCGAGGTGTTTTTTGTCAATACGAGTAATTGTATTGAATTCTTCTTACTCTCTCAAGGGTTTAAACCGATTTTCCAGCTGCGAAAGTTGAGTTAGGACTGTTTTTAAGCATGAATGAGACCGTTTATAGCTTCAAAATGAGACCGAGAAATAGCAGCAATCCCTTGTGTGACAGGAGATTGCTGCTATTGGTATGTGGGCAGGGCTATAAGTAATACAGCGTACAACCGTTATTTATACCACTGTAATCAAATTATTAGCGAAAACAACTTAATTATTGCATTATAATCCAGACCTAATGATCAAAAGCCATTTTGAATGTGTTAGGGCTTTTTAATACGTCGTTACACCTAATATTGTTGTATCCTTCTGAGATTTGCTGAATTCAAGCATGTACGGTGGTGTGAGAGGACGGGGGCTTGCTACCCCCTCCTACTCAATTATTAGCGAAAACCTATTTAATTTTCAAAATATGAAATGCAGACTTCAAAACTGCTACAAGGCAGCCCTGAACAGCTTAATAAAATATACGTAACACCGTCTCGTTCTCAGGTTGTTTACTCTCGCTTACAACCTCGACCCGCGAGAAGGTGTCCTGTCCTCCTGGAACAACGATGGGCGTAACAGTAGAACATCCGTTTTCCCGGAGAGTTTCCATATCAAATTCCAGTAGAAGCTGCCCTTTTTTTACCCGGTCGCTGTTGCTTACATGAGCTGTAAAGCCCTTCCCTTTAAGAGAAACGGTATTCATGCCAACATGAATGAGCAATTGAACGCCGTTCTTGTGCTCGATGAGAATAGCATGCTTACTCTTTTCCATGATATGGGCGATAATGCCGTCAAAAGGAGCAATGACCTTGCCGGAATCTGGCAAGATGGCGAATCCCTCGCCCATCGCTTTACTTGAGAAGGCTTCGTCCTGAACTTCATTCAGAGCTAAGAATTGACCGGAGAGAGGCGATGAAATATCTATGGAAGGCGATTCTATCTTTTTTTTCTTAAACCCAAACATAGGTTTTCCTCCTGTAACTGTGTGTTAGAATAGCAATGAAATAACGAATAGGGGGCCTGCCTTGTGAACAAAAGAGACTTTGTCATCCATGATCTGCTCAGTAAAATCTATCAAAAACATTATTCAGACTGGAAGCTTCCTACAGAAAGAGAATTGGCGGCGCAATATAAGGTTTCCAGATTTACAATACAAGAATCCATTAAGAAGCTGAAATATATGGGTATGGTTAAGGTTGTCCAGGGTTCGGGTATTTTTATTAACAAAAATATTCAAGCTAGTCCGCTGATCTACAACTCACTTACAGAGAATCCTTATTCCAATATTCAGTCTAAGGTCATCGAGCTGCAGAAGCTTCCTTCCACCCCTAGTGACCAGCAAATCTTTAATATAACTTCCGAGGATGAAGTGTGGATGTACCAGCGCTTGAGAATCGTTAACTATCAGACAATGCAGATTGAGCAGTCGAGATTGCCTGCGACATTATTCCCTGTATTAACACAGAAGGATGCCGAGAATTCCATTCAGTCATTTGTGAAAAAGCATAAGTTCACTATCTCACATTACCTGAATACTTATGAGGCAATCTCGCTTGATAAAGAACAAGCGATGTTCTTGCAGCAAAAAAAGAAAAGCCCAGCAATGAAAATTTCAAGCCGTGGAATACTGAATAACGGTACCATTTTTGAAATCAGTGAAATTGTCGCTGTCGACTATAAGTGCACGTACTTGACGGCCTTCAACAACGAGCATCACAAAAGAAGAAACCTCTGATACGCAGCTAATAATTGACCTGAAACTCTCCGTGCTGACCGCCTGTGCCGGAGAGTCTTTTGCTGCGCCTTAATTACGGCGTCATTAGCGTCCCGTCGGGTAATCTGGCCTGTGTCCATTCATGCATACGGTATTCCACCGGGAAGGCACCTGCCTGTTCCTCATTGAACTCCACGCCGATGCCCGGCAGATCAAGCGGATAAATATAGCCATCAATGGCGTCAATATTGTGCGAAAATACGCTGCGGGTGTTTGCTTTAATCGGAATATTCTCCTGAATCGCTGCATTATGCAGATGAATGTTGAGATGTGTATTGACGGCAATTCCAATTGGCGTAATATCGGATGGTGTATGCCAGGCGATACGAACCCCGAAAGCCTCGCATAATGCTCCAAGCTTCAGCGCAGGTGTAATTCCCCCGATTTGGGATACATGGCAGCGGATGAAATCAATCTGTCTACCCGCAATCAGGTTTCTCCATTCCAGCGGATTGTTGAACAGTTCGCCTGTGGCAATCGCCGTTGACGTTTGTGAGCGGATCTGCCCTAACCATTCATTCTGATCCGGCGGCAAAATATCCTCGATAAAGTAGGGCTTATACGGTTCGACCGCTTTGGCAAACTGCACTGCCTGATTGGGGAATAACCGCTCGTGAACATCATGAAGAATATGGAACCGGTTGTTATACTTTTCCCGCAAAAGATCAAACATTCTGACCGTAGTCTCCATATACTCGTCCTGATCATAATAGGAGCCCGCTGTGGAAGTGGCCGGAGAGTGCAGCTGTGAAGGATTCCCCCCGTAGAAGCCAAGCTGGCAACGGATGTGCTTGTATCCTTGTTCAAGGAGTCCATCGATCTCGCTGTACAGATCTTCAATATTGTCAGCAACTGCATGAGTATATGCCGGAATGGCATCCCGTGATTTGCCGCCAAACAGCTGATACAATGGCATACCGGCGAGCTTGCCTTTAATGTCCCATAGAGCCATATCAACACCGGAAACTGCATTATTCAGAATAGGTCCGTTGCGCCAGTATGAATTGACCATCATCATATGCCACAAGTCTTCAATATGGTTGGCGTCACGGCCAAGTAAAATCGGTCTGAGGTATTCCTCTATGACGAGCTGGACGGCTTTGGGCCGTTGCTGAAAAGTGGCGCAGCCATATCCAATGACTCCATTATCTGTATTTACCCTGACAACCACCAGATTATGACGGTCAGGTTTTAGTATAAAGCTTTCCACATTAGTGATGATGGAAGGGTTCATGTTTCTCCTCTTTTCTACAATTTCTAAGAGTATTGAACCATAGTTTGAAAGGAAGAATCAATTTGGTTTGGTAAACCGATTGAATAACGAAAGATATCAGTCCAATTATGATGAAAAATGAATAAAAACCCTTTGTTATAAAGGTTTTTTTGAGAAAGACTAACCATTTTGGACTGCTTTTATTAGAAGTTTCTTTATGATACTATTCAGTGTGTAAGCGGAACCAATATCCATTAGGACAGGAGAATTATTAATGAGCAAAGAGAAAGCGATTAAGGACATGATTGCAGGAATAGGCGGTGAGGAGAATATTGAAAACGCCTGGCATTGTATGACACGACTTAGATTTGAGCTGAAAGATAAAAATAAAGTAGATATTATGAAAATCAAAGAGTTGGACCCAGTACTTGGTGCGCAGTTCAATCAAGACCAGTTTCAAATAATAATAGGTCCTAAAGTCGGAGAATATTACACCGTTCTAGCTAATGAGCTCAAGCTAAAGGATGCGCAGAGTCCTGAAGAGGAGAAGGGAAGCAAGCAAAAAGTAGGTTTTGTTACTCTCTTCATGAACATAGTATCTGGCGTATTCGGGCCCATTGTACCAGCAATTGCAGGTGCGGGATTAATCAAAGGACTTATTGCCGGTTTGACTGCACTTCATTACATCTCGGATAAGAGTGAGACCTTTCAAATAATAAATATGATGGCCAGCGGTGTGTTCACTTTCCTGCCATTCTTCCTGGCAGCCTCGGCGGCCAAGATTTTCAAGACCAATCAGTATTTGGCCATTGCCATAGCGGCAACTATTATGTTCCCAACGATGGTGGATGCGGCGAAAGCCGGTGAAATATCCTCCTTTCATTTCCTTAATCTGCTCCCGATTCCAGTTTTCAACTATAGCGGAACCGTCATCCCGATTATTTTTGCCGTTTGGGCGATGAGTTATATTTATGGCTGGGTTAACAAGATTGTTCCGGAAGTGCTCAGAACGGTAGTTACACCAACGTTGACTCTATTTATCTCTGGATTTATGGCTTTAGCTGTTATTGGTCCAATCGGTGTCTATTTAGGAAACGGACTGGCTTGGCTGGTTCAAGGCTTGTTTGACATCTCCCCTGTTCTGGCTGGTGTGGTTGTTGGTGCGATTCGTCCAATAGCTGTCTTTACGGGCATGCACCATGCCATGACCCCAATTGCGCTGCAGAACTTTGCAACACAAGGCTACGATATGTTAATGCCGATGATGTGTATGGCTAACTTCTCGATTGTAGGCGCAACCTTTGCCGTGTATTTTAAAGTGAAGACCTCGAAAGAAAAAACAATTATCGTCTCCGCTGCCGTCTCCGGCTTGCTGGGAATAACAGAGCCCGCTTTGTTCGGGGTGTTAGCAAAGTACAAAAAAGCCTTCTTGGCTGCCACGATTGCCAGTACGGTTGCTTCCGCCTACATTAGTTTCTTTGGTGTCCGTTTGTACGGATATGTACTGTCCAGTATTTTCAGTATTCCGGCATACATCGGCCCCTACTTTGTCTATGCAATTTCGGGAATGCTCATTGCGGTTGCGGTAGGTTTTACCGTTTGCAATCTACTATTGAGTAAAAATGATATTGAAAATGCCAATAAAGCCTCCCTGCAGTCTGCACAGTAATGCAGCAAATAAGTTATTTGCTGCATTACAGGTACCGAACTTAATTTTCGCAGGTAGCCTTAAATTTTGCTGTATAACGTTTTCGAAAGATATTGAAAAGCTCGCGCTCGTTTCAAGAGAAGATATACGTCTTTTAAAACATTATATGCTTTCAGTCACATAACATTTCGGATCCCCTGAAATCCTTTTTTGAATCAGCCACTTCATGCTAAACGAATGATTTTAGGCAAAAAGAACTTCCCATTTACGGAAGTTCTTTTTTCTTTCTCAGGTTAATCACTCTTTTATTGAAGATGCGAAATCACTGACTTAAATATCTTAGTTCTCACTTTTAAAGCATTTGAAACCATAATACTGAGTACATTTTTAAACGATTGAAGTTCATCCTCAGAAATACTAGCTGCTGGGTTCTTTTATACACATTTTATCTGCCAGTTCACGACGCTGGGTAATGGACTCACTAGTATAGATATAGTATACCGCAATCCATTGGCTCCTAGTCATACTATATTTTCTTTAGAGTTTTTAATACAACATCCGCCGAGACTGCAGTTGCCGCTATAAGGTTCTGCAATGCGATAGGAATGACGAGGTGTACAAGCTCTCGATTGAACGTACGATTAAAATTAGCGCCTGCTGTATTTACCAGCTCTACACGTTTTTGCACTCTACCCCCTGCTTTCATAAAACATCTAATTCTTTAAAAATTGTACTCAATCTTCTTTGTTTTTTTCCACAAAATCGGGTATTATAATGCAAAAATCGTATTTTCTTTTATGAGGTATTGCTACGAATACATCACTTTAAGTACTCTCTAATTTCTCTTTTATATAAAGCTAATTTAGTGACACAGTGTATCGTTTTCCCACCAATTCTCAACATTGAATGATCTGATTAGGATCTCATGAAAAAAGATACCTCTCTTGATAGAGATAGAGGGTGTCCTTTCTTTTCTTTATTTCTTACACACGCTTAAATTCGATCCAGCTTATTTCAAGCCCCTTTTTTCACCGGCTCAAGTTTTAGCTCTTAATGTCCTGCTTCGAAACTTTTGCTAGCTTTTGACGAATCCATCGCCCGTATTGCTCAGCAAATTCTCATAAGCGCATATCAGTGAGCACTAATTTAATCATTTTAATTCTCCCTCAACTGTGAACTATCTCAAATTGGCTTCTTCATCCAGATCATCTTTCGTAATTTTTCTGTCTTTGTAATAATACTTTTGATTATGTTCGTCAATTGCGCGCAATACCTTGTAAGGATTACCCACAGCTACGGAGTTCGCCGGAATATCTTTTGTTACTACACTCCCGGCACCAATAACAGTATTTTCACCGATAGTGACCCCAGGACAGATAGTCACATTTGCCCCGATCCAACAATTGTTCTCGATTTTCACAGGATCTGCGTACATATATCCCCGATAATCCGGGTGGATCGGATGTCCCACAGTAGCAATTGTTGCAGCTGGACCGAACATCACGTTTTTCCCGATAATAATCTTAGTGTCGTCAACAAAATTGCAATTAAAATTAATGTAAGATCCTTCACCAATTTCAATGTTTGTTCCATAGCAAAAGTAGAAAGGCGGTTCAATCCACACGTTTGTTTCTTTGCCAAATATTTCAGTTATAAGCTGGGCGCGCTTATCCAAGGCATCTGGTGCTGTTGAATTGAAGGCAAGCATTCTTTTTTTCGCCTGCATTCTATCTTCAGGCAGTCCTTCACAGTAATCAGTAAATAACTTACCAGAAGCAATTCGTCTCTCATAGTCATACCGGAATTCTTCATCGTACAAGGCGGTTCCCTTAGAGCCCAAATTGGTAATCAAGTTCTTGTATTGAATCCAGGAGACGGCATTTTTGTTAGCGCTAATACGTTTGCATTCATTTGAACAAATCAGTGAACACGATCGATGTAAATGTCCTAACATTGTTTTCTCTGCTGAGTTGATCTCGCCACATACGAGTATCATTTATAAAACGTATGTACGGCCTATTCTTGCTAACTCGGAATTACCTTATTTTGTTTTGCATGCCGATAACCCTTGGCACAATGAAATTTTAAACAAACTTTCGTCTATCTTTTCATTGTTGCATCAGTATGGCTTGAAAAGTCCTTTTGGTGATTTTCCCGATATACATCAGAATGCAGAATCTCTGGAAGGAGCTTGTTTTGAAATGCAAGTGCAGTGCAATCTGAATCAAATCTGGCAATCCATCTACAATCATCTGGATCAAATTCCTAAAATCACTCAATCCCAAAAAGATGTGAAACACCAAGTAAGATTACAAAACATGCTAACTTTTATTCATCAGAATTATATGAACGAAGTTTCGTTAGAAGATATTTCGTTGTCAGCCAACATCAGTAAAAGTGAAGCGTCTCGCTGTTTTCATTCCTTTTTGAATTGTTCGCCCATTGAATATTTGCTACAGCATCGTGTGGAATCTTCCAAACACTTGTTAAGTTATAACACGCTTAACATACAAGAAATATCATTAGAATGTGGATTTAATTCGTAGTTATTTTATTAAGGTATTTAAAAAGAAAGTTGGGATGACACCTAGAGAGTATAGGATTGAGAATAACGTCCATAATTAAACGATTTATCACCTTAACAACAACGAACAAGATGAATATCGAATTAGAAAAATAGCATGTGGGCTGTTCTAATCGCATGAGCATAGCGATCTATTTATGAGACTTCATATTATGACAAACGCTTATGTCTTAAACAAAAGAAGCCACTAAATTAGCGACTTCGTAGGTTTTGTGACTCTTCTATTATTTAGGTAATCATATATGGAGGTGAATGGCCTGTACCTTTATCTTTCATCATAGACCTAAAGATTTCACACAGTATGATTACGCCCTCGCGCAGTAATTCTTCATTCACATAAGAAAAGCTTATTCGGAGATGATGGTTCTCATGTTCTACAGGGAAGCACGTCGAACCTGGTAAAAATGAAACTTGTTTCTTTTTTGCTTCCAAGAGAACGTGATGAGACTGCATCCATTGAGGAAGAGTGATCCACAGGTTAGGTCCTCCACTTGGAATAAACCACGAGACGCCATCAGGACAATGTTTCGAAAGAAGTTCAATAACCAAGTCTCGTCGGGCTTTAAGCGCATTTCTCATTTTATCCATGTGATCAACCATTTTATGGGATTCTATAAAAGGTAATAATAGTTTCTGAGTGATCAACGGAGTCCCTAAATCCGTGTTAGCTTTGGCTGAAAGGAGCCGCTTGAAAATAGAACCCGATGCAGCGAGAACACCGATCCTGCATCCAGGTGCCAGTGTTTTACTCAACCCTTTTAAATAGATCACATGTCCATGCTCATCCATGCTTTTTATTGGAGCTGGCGGCTTTTGATCATAAAACACCTCGCTCCATGGATCGTCTTCAACAATAATGGTTTGCATCGCTTGAGCAATATCCAATAAGTTCCTTCGCCTTTTACTACTCATCACGGTACCCGTAGGATTATGAAACGTAGGAACGGTATAAATGATCTTCGGACGATACGTATCACACAGATGCTGAAGAATATCCAGCCGCATCCCTTCTTTATCCACCGGTACAGTTAAGATGGTGACGCCACGGCCGCGAAAAATATCGATGGCTCCAGGGTAAGTTGGAGCTTCCAACACGACCACATCACCGGGACCAACAAATGTACGTGCGATTAAGTCAATAGCTTGCTGCGATCCGTTCGTGATCAGCAGATTTGCAGGTTGTGTATGAATCCCTTTTTTAGATAAGTAGGTTTGCATGGCCAATCTAAGCTGCATATCTCCTTGAATTTCCCCATAACTAGAAAAAAAGTGACTCTGTTTTCCAATAAGGTGCCGCAACTCGTGGTCCAAAAGTGAACCAGGAAGCAACTCTGGATCAACCATCGAAGAGGATAAATGAATTTTTTCCGGTACAATATGAAATTGAGAAAACTGGGATCGAGGCAAATAATCCTGAACAGATAACTGCCAATCTTGCGCAATTTGTTCCTCTGACTTATTTATGGAGTAATTATTCGGCTTGTTGAGCACAAAGGTGCCTCTCCCCTGTACGGAATAAACATATCCCTCTTTCTCCAATTCTTGATATGCTTTGACGACCGTTAGTAAACTCACTCCGATTTCCTTGGAAAGCGCACGGACTGAAGGTAACTGTTCCTCCCCTTGTAAAAAACCCGAAAGAATTTGATCCACAATCGCCAATCCAATTTGCTTTGATATAGAAATGCCATTGTTTCGCTGAATATCAATATACATTTTTAATCACCCATTAGTGTTATAGTTGATTGTTGAGTGTTATACACTTTGATCGTTTATGATGTCTATATTGTTGTTTAATATTATAACACTAAGACATCTGTTTAGTGAAAAAGAAGGAGTGAGATTCACCTTGTCCTTTGAAAAAGTGAAACAGTATTTTGAGCAATATGGATTATCGCACCGACTAATAGAATTGAGCCAGTCATCTGCGACAGTGGAACAAGCTGCCATGGCTATAGGTTGTGAGCCTGGATGATTGCAAAGACCATGTCATTTTATCTGAACGATAATGTAATCCTAATTGTGACGGCTGGGGACGCAAAGATAGATAATAAAAAATACAAAAACTATTTTCATGAAAAAGCAAAAATGGTTCCTAGTGATCAAGTGGAAAACCGTGTAGGCCACCTACCAGGCGGGGTATGCCCCTTTGCTATTAACAAAGATGTTGTTGTTTATTTAGATGTATCCCTTAAACGTTTCGATACCCTATTTCCCGCTGGAGGAAGCGCAAACAGTGCGGTTAAAATGTCCTTGCAGGAATTGGAAATATACTCTTCACCTTTAGGTTGGGTAGACGTATGTAAAGATTGGGATGTCGATTTGAGTTAAATCTAATTATCCGTAACTCCAATCAAGGGAGGGTTATTATCTCATGAAATTTCAGTATTTAGTGTTGTAGTCAATTATTGATTGTTATACACCTTCGATGGATAAACTCTATGTATTATTATCTATTTCAATAACAAATAGACATTGAGTTTTGCAAGTAAGGAAGGTTATCAATGAAGATTACGGATCAAGTCTGACTCTGAAGTAACGTTGCACATCTGGAAAATAAGAATGAACCGGGTATCCCGGTTAGCAGTAAGGATGATTTCTATGCTCAACAATAGCAAAAAAGGGCTTTTACTTTTAATTGTTGCGACCTTATTCTGGTCGGGAAACTACATCTGTGGTCGATATCTCTCCCCGGCGCTGCCTCCAACGTTGCTGAACACTATTCGTTGGGCAATTTCAGCCCTCATTTTATTTGGTATGATACGTGCAAGTAAACAGAAACTTCCATTATTCTCGAAATGGAAAGAGTTCTCCTTACTTGGTTTTCTAGGTATCTTCGTTTTCTCGACGCTTACTTATGAGGGATTAACACTAGTCAGTGCATCAAGGGCTGGTATGATTTCAGCTTTGATTCCGATATTTATTTTGTTATGCACCCCCCTTGTCTTAAAAGAGAAAGTATCAAGTCGTGCATGGATCGGATCCCTAATTTCAATTGTTGGTGTTTATTTGTTATTTCAAAGTAAAGAACCAGTTTCGGGTAGCGGTTCACTTATGGGCGATATTTTAATTCTTCTGTCGTGTGTCGCTTGGAGTTTTTATACGGTTCTAGGAAAGAAGTATAGCGCATCGATTGATCCACTGACATAAACTGCTGGTGCAGCAGTTTATGGAAGCATCTTTAGTGCGATTAGCTGTATAGGTAGGATTGACCCGGCTACTATTAATATGACACCAACCGCATGGCTCTGCATTCTTTACGTAAGTACATTTGCATCCGTTGTTGCCTATGTTTGTTGGAATGCGGGTATTAAGCTGATGGGTGCGGCAAAGGGAGCCCCCTTTATTAACTTGTTACCCATATGGACTGTTATACTTGGCGTATTTTTACTAGGTGAGCAAATATCAAGGGGCGCATTAGCTGGCGGAGCTTTGGCCATGTTGGGAGCTGTTTTTGCGAATGGGAAATCTAAAAAAACAACATGAACATTTTGTCATGATCGCTCAACGCCATAATTTTTTTTAATTATTTTAAATTTTGTTTTCTATTCAAAGATTGAAAAATTCCTATGTTCACTTCAAACTCGATAAAAAAAGGAGAAAAGACAATGAAATACTTTGTAGTTGATGCGTTTGCAGAGAACCTGTTTGAAGGAAATCCTGCCGGAGTTTGTATTATGGACAACTGGCTTTCAGATCATCTTATGCAGAAAATTGCTACTGAAAATAATCTTTCCGAAACTGCTTTTGCGGTTAAAGAGGGTGATAGATATCACCTAAGATGGTTTACTCCTGCCGAAGAAATAGATCTTTGTGGACATGCCACACTCGCGACAGCATATGTGATTGCAAACTATTATGAAAATAATATGGAACAAATTACCTTCAAAACGATGAGCGGAGAGCTTATTGTGATGAAAAACGGAGACCTCTATGAGATGGATTTTCCGAGCAGAATGCCAGAAGAGTTTTCTTTAACAGAGCAAATGGTTGAAGCGCTTGGTGTTACCCCTATAGAAACGTATTTAAGCCGTGACTTAATGTTTGTATTGGAAAGTGAAGAAGCGGTTCAAACTGCTACACCTGATTTCTCTAAACTGAAAGAGTTACCAGACGGTCTTGGTGTCTCCATTACAGCGAAAAGCGAAAAATTCGATTTTGCATCTAGAAGCTTTTTTCCAAAGTTAAACGTAAATGAAGATCCAGTATGCGGTTCCGCGCACTGTAACTTTATTCCCTACTGGGCAAAACGGTTGGGTAAAAAAGAGTTAACAGCAAGACAGCTTTCTAAACGTGGTGGAACTTTATACTGCAAACTTGAAAATGATCGTGTGAAAATGGCTGGCAGAGCTGTCTTATATTCCATTGCTGATTTACAAATCGAAGAATTGGAAGGCGTACGTATAAAATGAAAATAAAACAAAATAATTAAAGAATTATGGATTACGCTCCTTGAAATCCCTAGCTGCCCGTGTTTTTCTTATCGAGTCTTTGTTTCCATAAGAATGTGAAAACTGCCCTGTATTATGCTACTTATACAGTGCTTTTCATTTAGATACTCATCTAATCGGTAATCGGACTATGTTCTTGTCCATTCCGGCAATCGGTACAAGTTCTTGTCCTTAGCTCGGGACACGAACTTGTACCGATAAAAATAAAAAAGCCGCTAAAATGGTCAAGACCCCATTTAGTGGACATTGAAAAAACACCTAGGCTACAAGGTGGCGCCGGTACTCAACCGGCGTCATTTTTTGTAGTTTTCTTTGCGGTCTAGACTCGTTGTAAAACGTGATGTATGCTTCAATTCGTCTTTGCGCCTCTTCCACACTTCGTATATCATAGAGGTAGAGCCCTTCCGTTTTGAGATGTGAGAAGAAGCTCTCCATGGAGGCATTGTCATAACAATTGCCTCGGCGTGACATGCTGATTTGGGCGCCAACCTGTGGCAGCATGTCATGGTACGCAATAGACGTGTATTGGGATCGCTGATCGCTGTGAACGATCAACCCAGTCACGTCTTTATGCGTTTCAAAGGCCTTCTCAAAGGTTTGTAAGACCAACTGAGTGTCATTACGCAAATCCATATGGTAGGCAATGATCTCGTTATTGAATAGATCTTTAATGGCTGAGAGGTAGAGCCACGTATCTGCAACACTATATTGTGTAATGTCTGTCACCCATTTCTGGTTTGGCGCGTCGGCTTGAAAATGTTGTTGTAACAAGCTCTCTGCAACTCGTTCGCGTACGGATGGTGCATAGTTATTACGGTGCTTACGGCGGATTTTAGAACGTAATCCAAGCTCCTGCATGATCCGCAGCACCTTCTTGTGATTGATCAGTAGTCCGTGCTCCTGAAGGAGGAAGAGTTGGAGCTGTCTGTATCCATATTTGCCGTCATACTTCGCATACAAAGCTTGAATGACTTTTTTAAGTTCATGATCCTTATCCTCAGCTTTTCGCTTCAAATAGGCATAGTAGCCGCTACGTGATACCTTAAACACTTTGCATTGCTCGGCTACTCCATACCACGCTGTGGCCTGCTCAACGGCCCTGTACTTTTGGCTCGCACCTCCCGCATCCAGATTTCCAAACACTTTTTTAGCATCTCATTCTCCCGTTTAAGACTTTGAATGTGCCGTTCCTCATCGATGTATGCCTCTTGACGGCCTCGGCGATCCAACAGTCCAAACTCCCCCAACATTCGATACTTCCTCATCCATACTTTCATCCGATTTTCGTCTACTATTCCTAAATGCTCATTAATCTGGCGATAAGTCCATCCTTCTTCGATATGTAATCTGATGGCTTTCACTCTTAGCTCGTGTGTATATCGCTTAAACTTCTGCCCCTTTATTGCCATTAAAAATGCACCCCCTAGAATTTTCATCGGATAAACCAGGGGTTTATTCCAATGTCCATTCTAAGGGGTGCACTTCACTTGACCATTTCGTGCTTTAGTTCCTTTTATATTTATACTTATCCTCTTCAGTTATTTCGCGAATTACTCTACAAGGATTTCCTAATGCAATAACTCCGGAAGAAATATCTTTGGAGACAACACTTCCTGCTCCAATGATCGAATTGTCCCCTATTGTTACCCCAGCAAGGACGATAACATTCCCACCTATCCACACATTATTTCCAATAGTAATTGGAAAAACAACTTCTAACCCTTCGTTTCGTTGTTCCACATCCGCTAGTCAGAAACTCACTATGCGGTGAGTACAGCTTACTCTAAAGCCTATTCGTTTACTTTACCGGAGGATCGATATGAAGGTCTTGATCCCGCTCTGTAAAGTCCCAGCGAGTAAAGGTGGCCTCAAAGCCCTCACGAGTTGGCGAACAGGTATAAGGACCGGCTTGATTCCCGGTTGTGTAGGGAAAACGCGCCACACGAATCGTTCGCCATTCGTGATGCTCCGTCCGTGCCCGGATAATCACGGCATCCTTCATAATGGAGGCGCGCAGGGTGACCTCTTCCCCGACCCACTCCGGCACGGCCGCAAGCGACCAGTCAGGATAGCCCTCGGTTACGACTGCGGAAAGCTGGGGAATGCCGTCATTGATTTCAACCCCCGTTTTAATCCATTGCTCCGGGCCATGATATAACAGAATGCCTGCCTGATCGTAAAGCTCTGTAAATGACGCAAGTTGAAAAGACACCTCAACCGCTGTGTTATTATCCCAATCCGCCAACAAAGCCGACCCATCCTCATACTCAAAACCATATAAAGTCTTTTTCCAGAGGTCTCTTCCCTTTTCAGGCGCAACCTTAAACGCAACCGTTGAGGGCCGGCATAATCGCATCAAGGCTTACCAACGTCGGCATTACTTCACCAGACACTATGGCCGCTACAGAGCCGACATTCTCGTGGAATGTAACCATCATCGGGTATTGGCTTGACTGTCAAGCACTGATTATTAGGTTGAGCCAAATTTAATGAAGCAAATATCAGGTTTTAGAACGACATGGAGCAGTTCCTCAAAGCAGAAAATACTTTTTAGTATAATACAATTCACATGTCAAGCACTGATCTTTTGGCTGATCCAAGAGGCTGTACCAAAATAGGATTCCTTTAGAAAGTTGTTCCTTAAGACGTTTACTAATAGATGAATTTATGACGTACAATTTTTCATTTGTACGCCATTTTGAGCATTTCTATTTCTATAATTTTTAATTTTAATTTGAAGCCAATTACTTACTTTCCTGGTGCTCTAATTCTTTCAATGTAGGATAATCCGTATATCCCTTGCTCCCGCCGCCATAAAATGTTGCAGGATCTGCTTCATTTAATGGAGCGCCTGCTTTAAGTCGTTCCACAAAATCCGGATTAGCTAATGACCATACTCCAACAGGAGCTAGATCAGCAAGGTCACTATCAATATCAACACTGATATTGTCTATTGTCCGTCCAGCCCGATTGACTAACAACGGATTAGCCCATAAGGAACGAATGTCTTGAAGCAATTCATCATTTCCAAGGTGCATTACGTGAAGATAAGCTAAATTCAATTTAGCTAATTCTTTCGTCAAATAACGGTAAAGATCTGGCCCTTGTTCACCATCTTGAATTCCGCCAAGAGGGGTTCCTGGAGAAATACGGAAACCAGTTCTCTCTGATCCAATCTCGTCAACGACGGCTTTGGCTACTTCAATCGCAAAGCGAGCACGATTTTCTATAGAACCACCATACTCATCTCTCCGCGTGTTTGAATTTTCTCCAATAAATTGGTTAATTAAATATCCATTTGCTCCATGAATTTCAACACCGTCAGCGCCTGCTGCAATAGCTGCAGCTGCAGCTTTTCGATAATCTTGAATGGTTGTTTGAATCTCTTCTTTACTCAGCTCACGTGGTACAGGGATATGCTGCATTCCTGTAGCCGTAAACGCTTCTACTCCTGGGGCAATTGCAGATGGTGCAACCGGCTGCCGATGATGTGGTGTATTATCAGGGTGCGATACACGACCGACGTGCATTAATTGAATATAGATGTATCCGCCTGCTTCATGCACAGCACTTGTAACCTTTTTCCATCCTTCAATATGCTTTTCTGTATAGATCCCAGGTGTCATTAAGTATCCTTGACCATCGTCTGATGGTTGTACACCTTCCGTAATTAGAAGTCCCAAGGAGGCACGTTGAGCATAATAAAGTGCAGCCAACTCTCCAGGTGTACCATCTTCTTGTGCTCTACTGCGTGTCATTGGCGCCATCGTTAGTCGATGAGGCAATTCCATGTTTCCAATTTTTGTTTTACTCCATAATCTCGCCATCTTTATTCCTCCTATTTAAGTGATATAAATTGAATTCTACATATTTACAAATAGATTTAAAATTATAAAATAACTGGATTAATTTTTCCTCTTTAAATTGAAGGTATAATTTCGATCTACAATTCTTACCACTTCGTTGCTATCATATAGGTTCACCATGAAACCTGCCATTTGCTTAGCAGTATGATATTTAGGCATGTTTGCTTCAAAATCAAAAGCTTCAGTATCTATTGATTTTTGTGCAAATTCTGACTCCGTAATAGCTGGTGTTAAGATTTTCGCCTTTAACTTCTGGCAACAATGATCAATTTTTTCCCCAAGCAGCAAACGCCAACGCAGTCTCATTACCGATTCCTGAATTTGCTCCAGTAATTACATTACTCTAGTCGAACTAGTCGACGTGAAAAAGGATATCCTCCATGCTCGATTTCTGGAAGAACTCAAGCGCAATATCGTCCCTGTGGTCAAAAATCGAACATTCACGAGACAAACAGAGTAAGGGTTATAAGCACACGAATACAAAGAGGCGGAGGCTCTAGCCGCTTAACCTGACAACAAAGATCACGCCCCTCTCCCCGAAATCTGCTATGTCGTTATATAGTTTCCTCCGTTTGATGACGATAGAACGCAACAACAAACCATTACATACTTCGTTTGTACCTAGATCTCCTCGTCGACCAGTTCGGTGTATTCTATTTCCATAAATTTATAAAATGGCAATGACTCCACAGCAACTCGAACCTCTTCTAAACTGTCTCCAATTAAAATAGACCAATGCTCGTCCCTTGTGTGGGAAAGGTAAAACGATTTAATCAGTCCCTGTTCCACTAATTCAGCAAATCGAGCTTGTTCCGTCGGTAACAGTTCATTAATTTCTTCCTCCGTTGTTGTTGGTTTAATTTTGACATGAGAGAGAAAACGCATGTTGTACCACTCCTAATATTTTCATAATATTTTCTAACGCATATTGTGTAATTTTATTGGAATAATTGCGGATATAGAGAAGAAATCCCACCAGAAAGGCCTTGTTGCACATTCCGGCTTGTGTCATCAGCAACAATCTCGTAGAGACCCGCTTCGATTCCATCTATCGCAATTCTTGCGATGTCCTTTGGAGATGACTTAGGTGCTTGAATGCCTGCTGTCAAGTCCGTGTCCATGAATGCTACGTGCAATCCGGCAACCCGAACGTTCTTAGGAGCTAATTCTAAGCGTAATGCATTCGTCACTCCCCATTGAGCAGATTTTGCAGCTGAATATGCGCCTGAGTTACCTATATTGATCCAAGATAACGCAGATAAAATATTAAGAATCGAACCTCCCCCATTCTTTTCAATCACTGGTGCAAACGTGCGAACCATTGAAAGTGTACCGAAAACATTAGTGTCGAATTCCAAATGAATATCGTCCAGCGTACCTGTGAGCAGAGAAGCGCCAGTTGCGGTACCGGCATTGTTGATCAGAAGGGTCACATCCCCAGCAGCCTCCGCTGCAGCAATTACGGATTTCGAATCAGTAATATCGAGCTGTAGTGGAATAGCACCCGGCAAATCGACTGTTTCTGGGTTCCTCGCTCCAGCGTATACTTTAGCTCCCCTTGCTAGAAGTTCAAGAGCAAGCTCCTTGCCTAAACCTCGATTTGAACCACTTACAATAGCAACTTGTTTAGAAATATCCATTTTTTTCACTACTCCTTTTTTGAATGATCGTTCTTAAATTTTTATACATACTCCAATTTCCACGTATTTATAACATACTTTATTTAAAATGCGAATTATTGACCAGTCAACATATCGTTTACTTGATTCACAAGAATGCCTTCGTTCGGGCCCGGATTATTGCGATACATTTTTGCTTCTTCTACCAGCACCTCATCCGTATCTGTACCAAGTACTTGCATGGTTTCTTCAATAAATGGCACAAGTGGCATCACATTCGGATCGTAATTCATCATTTGCGTTTGAACCAATGGCGGCGCAATTTCCAATACTCTCACCGATGTGTCTTTAAGGATATACCGTTGGGTCAGCGTATAGGAATGAAGCGCTGCTTTCGTCGCAGAATATATAGCTCCCCTTACCACTGGTACGAATCCAAGTATCGAAGTCGTGTTGATGATATAAGCTTCATCTTTGGACTTCAAATGACCCAGCAACGCAGACGCCATACGGACCGGACCGAGCAGGTTTGTGTTGACTGTCTGAACCAAAACATCTTCGTCAACTACATCCGATGGGTCATCGGGTACATAAATACCGGCATTGTTAAACAGGACATTTAGGTCCGGGTATTCTTCAATTAGCTGCTGGGCGACTGACTTTACGTTGGCAGGGTCCTGTATATTTAGCACCACTGCGGACATGCCAGGATTCGCATTGATGGTTTCCTCTAAACGCTCTTTACTCCGCCCTGCGATAATAACCTTGTTTCCAAGTTTGTGTAATGCCTCTGCTAGTCCACGTCCAATCCCTGAACCGCCACCTGTAATAAAAATAGTATTCCCTGTTAATTTCATTCTTAATTCCTCCTCGTTTATAACTTATCTATTGGTTTATTTGTTGAACCCAAATTGTTGTCTCACTCTTTGCCTTGGTATACACTGAAACTGAAAAGTGTTAAGAGTGATTTAAGAAACTGATTCTAAGTAGGTCATAAATTTTTTTCATTATAATGGAAACCTGTATGGAACACCTTATATGTTTTCGAATAACCACCGCAGAGCCTCCTCCATAGAATCAAAGTTTTCAGTGGAGTAGCTTCCTTGCAACTCTATGTCGAGTCTTTTAAGATGGAACTGGCTACTGCCTTTTCCGGAGTAATTAAAGCCATGTATTTCAACCCGGCCTCTTCAGCTTTTGCAAACCAAACTTCAGAATACCATTGTTGATCAGTTAGTGATATTCCTGAGAATTTCAATCTATTAGCGATTAACTTGTGCCGCACAATTTATTACTTTAGACGTAGCCTTTTGGATCATCTAGTTACACTCTCTGTACGAACTCTGATTTGACCAGTCATCATTTTACGAGGTAAAAACCGTGGTAGGGACGTAATGAACCGGTGAATTGCTCCTGGAATGATCAGTGTCTTGCCACGCAAGAAATCGCGGTACGCCTCGTCTGCCACCACTCCGACCTCCATAACACCGCTTTGGTACAGCTTGGAAGATCCCACGTCCGAACGATCGATGAAACCAGTTGCCGTTGGGCCAGGACATAGAGCCGTTACAGTCACGCCCGTTCCAGTCAGTTCATTCTCCAGCGCCTCTGTGAATGAAAGGACGTATGCCTTCGTAGCGAAGTAAACTGCCATTAGAGGCCCTGGGTAAAAAGCCGCTACAGAAGCCACATTCATCACTCCCCCTTGGCGCCGTTTGACCATATCTGGCAAGAACAACTTCGTCATAATCGTTAAAGCCTTGACATTGACATCGATCATATTCATTTCTTGTTCCAACTCTGTTTCCAAGAATGACCCATACAAGCCAAAGCCCGCATTATTGACCAGATAGTCGACGGCGATTCCTTCCTTTTTAAGCTTCGGCAGCAATATCTTCAGCCACACCCGGTGACGTTACATCCTTCGCGAACACCTTTACGTGAACACCGTATCTTTCGCGATATCCTTTCGCCAATTCTACAAGCTTAGCCTCACTTCTTGCCACGAGAACCATATTGTGGCCATCTTTGGCAAAACGATCCGCCAACTCTTTGCCAATTCCACCCGAAGCGCCAGTAATAAGTACAGTTTTACCCATTTTAATCCACCTCAATTAATTATTATAAGTTTGTAAGGTAATCACTAATGAACACTTTAATGTATAACTTTATAACTCATCTTCGTTACAGGTTTCTTGCCCAACAGTAATTACTGGCTGGCTGCTTCAAAACCAATCCCATTATTTACGCATGGTACAAGTACAATCATGCTAGATATTGATTTGTTCCTTCTTGGATCCCTCTTTTTAGAATATTCATTATAAAAAGAGGGAATATCCTGTTCAATTGGGAAATTAACTTAAGTAAAGGGACATCCACGCAACACAGGAACGATCATTCTAGTAAGTGCAAAAAAAATTGGTTAGCCTCGCAGAAATTTCGTTGATACATTCACTATACGAAGTAGTTTTTCTTTATCAATCGAAGCTCTTCCCATAACCCTTATACCAACCGAAATATTATGCAGATACTCTGCCAACTCCTTGGCATCGTAATCAGAGGTGAATTCTCCATCCCGCTGCCCCCAAAGAATAATCTGCTCGAACATCTGCTCTGTTATGGCGAATGATTCAATAGATTTGGTATCCACATCGGCATCTCGTGCAGCCAGTTCCGTCACTGAATTTACCATTAAGCAGCCAGAAGGTGAATCCTCTTCTTCTAAAACCATGAATCCAAAAATGATCTGCAGAGCTTCTGTTGCAGTCTTAGATTGTTTCACCTCTCCAGTAAGCATAACTTCAACTTTGTTGATATAACGATCCATAGCCTGAAGAAATAGCGAATGTTTGTCGCCAAATGTGTCATACAGACTTCTGCGGTGGATTCCCATATGCTTAACCAGATCACTCATGGATGTCTTCTCGTAACCTTGTTCCCAAAAAAGCATCATTGCTTTGTCCAATACTGCGTTTACTTCAAACTCTTTACTTCTTGCCATAAAACTCCCTCCCAAAACTAATGTAGCATATCGGGAACGATAAGTAAAGAAAGAATCATTTCTTGTTTTAGATTTATTTATCATACATAAAGATTATGGATAGATCTCTTCATTCTTTTGGCATATATAAACAAAAGCTGGCGGGAGGTTAGCTATGGCATAATGAATATGAACAATTTTGAAACTTTTCGAATCAAATAAATGAGCCTGTTTTCCTCGATAAAATGAACACCTCTATCTACCTTCTAAAGTCTTATAGTTCAAGGAGTGGCACTAGGTGTACCCCACCTTGCTTCATATAGAATGCTCATTCACCAACGAATTACGATATATTCACTTCAGATTTCAACGATAAGCATCATCCTATTATTTAAAAGCCTACTTTCTCAAGATTAATTTGTGAAAGTAGGCTTTTGCATAACTATATTTTAACACCCCGATTCTGGATTAATACTTAGTTATTATTCGTCAACTAGTTCGGTGTATTCTATAATCATAAATTTATAAAATGGCAATGTTTCCAAAGCGATTTTTAAAGCATCCTGGTTGTCAGCGATACAAATGGACCAATGCTCATCCCTCGTGTGGGAGAGATAAAACTTACTGATCACCCCTTGCTCCACCAATTCTGCGAACCGTGCTTGTTCTGCTGGCAACTGTTCCGCAATTTCTTCCTGCGGTGCATCTGGTTGAATTTTGACATGAACGAGAAAACGCATGTTTCACTCCTCCTAATATGTTAATATACTGTAATATCCAAATCTCATTTATTATAGTTTCACACGATCAATACCAATACTTTCACTACAAGCATCGAGCAGCGTTATTTTTATTGAAATAATTGTGGGTACAGGGAAGGAACTCCTCCGGCAACACCCTGCTGTACCTCCCGACTTGTAGCATCAGCAACAATCTCGTAGAGGTCGGCTTCAATCCCATCGATTGCGGTTCTAGAGATGTCCTTTGGAGATGATTTAGACGCATGGATGCCAGCTGTCATGTCCGTGTCCATAAACGCTACATGCAATCCGGCAACCCTAACGTTCTTAGCAGCTAATCTAAGCGTAATGCATTTGTTACTCCCCATTGAGCAGATTTTGCAGCTGAATATGCCCCTCCTTCGCCTATATTGATCCAAGATAATACGGATAGGATATTCAGAATCGAACCCCCTCCATTTTTCTCAATCACTGGTGCGAACGTGCGAATCATTGAAAGTGTACCAAAAACATGAGTGTCGAATTACAAATGAATATCATCCAGCTCACCTGTGAGCAGAGAAGCACCCGTTGCTGAACCAGCGTTGTTAATTAGAAGGGTAACATCCCCTGCGATCTCTGCTGCAGCTACCATAGATTTCGGATCAGTAATATCGAGTTGTAGTGGAATAGCACCAGGCAGATCGACTGATTCTGGGTTCCTCGCACCAGCGTATACTTTAGCTCCTCTTGCTAAAAGTTTAAGAGCTAGATGTTTGCCTAAACCTCGATTTGAACCGCTGACAATAGCAACTCGTTTTGAAATATCCATTTTTATACACCCCCTTTTATTGAATGATCGTTCTTAAATTATGAAAAAAATTTTGCTTCTTAAGTGTTACATTAAATACAAACCAGAACTTTCGAGAATGATCATTCTCGAAACGATAAGTTTTTTTTATAATTGTAGTATATTTCATTTGGGAACGATCAGTCAACTATCACTTTCTTAAGCACTTTCACGGTCATTCACTTGTGCTGTCTATTGTTAAAAGAAATAAGTTGATCATCCGCGTTTTATCAAATCTTTTCAAAAACCATTATTGCATAACTCTCCAGGAGCACAGAAACCGCTGAATCAAGCCCAAGAATCCAACCCGCAAGCATCGATTCTACAGTCATTGGCGGGTTGGCTTAAGCTTATTCGCCGAAACGAATGTTTTTCAATGTTTTATTGACTAACGAGAAGTTCTGGAAAATCCGCGCTCCGCCTTGGCCTGTCGGCGCCTGTGCTTCAAGACCAACCTTGATGGTCTCGTCTACTGGCAGCGTAAAAAAGCGCATCATTACAAATTTGAGTCCATCCAGTGAATAGTGGAATGCAAAGGAATTGCCAACTCGTGCTATTTGTAGCCATATGGTGTCACTGTCAATATTGCATCCGTTTGCATCATCCGATGTTTGATTTGTCACAACGCTAACTACTGCATGCGTATCAAAGTCTGTCTTTTCAAAACAAGCTTTAGCCCACACCTGAAAATCCTGCATAATCATAAGTGTTGCTGAATCATACACTTCATTCACGTAGAGTCAGTTTTTAAACTGAATTTTGTCCTTTAACCGAGATATGCGCATAATAAAAAACATTCTAAAAGGAGGACCTCTAATTGTATTATTCAATCGTCCAAAACAGTAGGTTCTGTGTGGTATTGAGGGACGGGATGGCTGAAGAATTAATCTTGGAGCTTCCAACTGAAGCACTTGCGGATGAAGTCGCTTTTCAACTTCAAATGGCGTGGTACGATGGAGAGTCTTGGGGAAAGAATGAGATGAAAAAAAACTTGATCTAGAGGGCTATCATTCAGAAATTAGTAAAGCCATCAAAGACGTTAAAATAGGAGTCAAAGGGAGCGAAATCAATATCATGACGAAATGGAAGAACAATGTAAATTGCAGAGAAAGGAAGTCAGACAACAAGTATTACGCTTGAAGAAATAATCCCCTTTTTAGTCTGCAATTAAAGCTCGGATGATAAAAATAACATTAACAATGCTTCTTGAAATAAATAAGGGCTACCTTTCATAGGGAATAGTCCCTTTACTAAATAGATTTAATTATTTAAATGGATATACCGAAACCGAAACTTCTTCTTTTCGATGTTTAAGCGTATGGTTACTATCCTAGTTACATGGATCGCTATTTTGCAGAACATAACCAATCAATCTGTGCAAGAAGGGATATCGAAATACTTATGGCAGGGGCAGTGTGCTTTGTCAGCTTCACTTACTACATGTCCATGATTTCAAGTGCGGAGCCCGAGCATCTTGAAAAGACTGCCACAACCTGGTGAGAGGATTAAATAACCCGTATCTATAAAGCCTCGAACTGGGGATGGCAAAGCCGATTGGCATACCTGTAATAAAGCTACCAAGCACTTCTCCTGCTACTGCTAGGTAAACATTCGTCATTATAATGAGAGGTGTGGAACCGAGTAAAACTGCATGATGATCAAGATCAGAATGAGAAAAACAACGATGTTATGTGTTTAGAACTTCACGTAAAATCTCATGCTCTACCCGGAACGAACCTTCTTCTCGATTAGCAAAAAAGGCATACCCTTCAGCTGAATATTAAACAATATCATGAAACCTTTCTCTGACTAAGGTTAGAAGTCATTATTTCTTCATTAATGTGCGCTCACCAAGCTATAATCCCTTGGCTCCGCCAAGGGATTATAGGCTTTTGTTGATTATTTGTTTTAATCCCAGAGTTATAAAGCACGTCATTTGCTACACCGAATCATTAAATTAAATACATTTTTATCTCCCATCCAAATAAAATTGATTCAGCTTCGTTTTACAAGTACCTGCCGTTCTCCTTTGCCATTTCGAATGACAAGCTGCTCTGACTATTCGGTTTGCTTGGGGTGACTGCAGGACTCACGGGTGTTCTGTATTGACAAGGTCAGTTGTTGGTCTTCTTCTTTACCTGAACAGGTACGTTGAAATCATCGACGTTAATATGTCCAAACCCGCCTTTGGAGTGGTCAACCACCTTAATGTAAAGCTCCTCGCCGATATAATCCGACGCATCCCAAATCTTCCGTTGATATTCTTCATAATTGGTCGCTGTCTCTTTAAATAACTCTTTGCCGTCCGACGCCCGAACCAGCGCAACATACAGACGGTCTATATCCCGGCCGCCGCTGATAAGGAAGTTGATCTTACCGTTCCCACCAAGGACGAAATTTTGAGATCTTAGCGCTCCTGTCAAGCTGTCGCCGCCGGCTTGCTCGTTGAAGCCCCATAAATGGTAGCCGCCCGGAATTTTATGCGACGGGTTGAAGTAAATGGTGTCCCAGAAGAATTGGGTATTGGTCACATGGACATTCTGGAAGGCGTCTCCTTCCGTAATCCATCCTGTTAAGTCGCCTGTAGCAAAATCATGGTTAGGCAGCTCTGTAATATCCTTATACACGGAGCTATCCCAGTTATCGGGCACATAGACCGGAGCAGCCGGTTTACCCGTTAAGGCATTCATATCCCATACTTGCATAGACTTGACAGTGATATCGCCATCGGCCCAGATCTGCAAGCCCAAGGAGTCGTATCTGCCTACATAGACACGAGTTGTCAGCTTCTTCTTGTAATTTGCAAAGGCTTCAATGACCGAGCGATCGAGAAAGATATGGAGTTTCAAGTTCTCTCCGTCAAGATCTACATATCCTCCTTGAATGCCGTCCACACGCACATCCGGATCAATGCTGCTCTTGGTTCGATCCACATTGAATGTCCCGTTCTTCTTGTCGTAGTAAATGAGCGTCTCTTCTTGGCCTTTTTCCGAGCGTCGCACCTTGAGACCGAATTTCTGAGCCTCACGCGGATCAATCTCCATCACAATCTCTAGCATGTCGCCCTTGACATTTTTAATCAATTGATTGGCACTCTCCAAATTTTTGTCCGAAAAATCAACCCATTTTTTCCCTCGAAGGCTCTGCAGTTCTTTAATCGGTTCGATATGCAATTTATCATGCTTATCGAGGCTTAGGGAAAACGGCAAAGCTAAATTATGAGCCCATCCAGATTGATATTCGGCTTGTGGTGTTCTTACATTTTGCACCATGGAGAATACGACTGTTCTTCCGTCAGGTGTGACCAGACCGCTCTCTGCGGTTAAATAGCCGTCACCTACATCCATTTTGGAGGGTGCCTCCTGATCAGGAATAAATTTAAAGTTATCCCGGTCCCAGGTCCCGATCCAGTAAAAGACCTCAACATCTCTTTGCACATCGTTCGCTGGAGGAACATGCTCCGGCTTTTCATGGGGATTAATCATGAAAATATATTTTTGCTTGCCCGTACTATCCGTGCCTAACGGCAATAACACTGGCAGCTCCCATACCGTACCCAACTCTGGATAACGGCTTCTGTCACTAACGTATAATGGCCCCTTATATTCCCAATTGTACATATCGTCGGATACATACACCAAAGCTGTGCCGCTACTGAAGTCTGGAAGGCCAGACGTCACTAACTGATACCACTTATCCACCTCTTTGTCATACCATACAAACGGGTCACGGAACTCGTTATGGATTCCTTTCCCGTTCTGCTCCGTTACCGGCTTAGGATATTTCACCCATTTTTCCAAATAGGGATCGGACAAATCCGCCGGAGTTGCCAGCCCTGTTCTTTGGTTCGGCGACAGGGAGTCGTTGCCGGCGGTATAGAACAGGACAGGATTCCCATTTCGATCATACGCTGCACTGCCTGACCACGTGCCGTCCGGATCAAGGGTGCCCGCTTCGGGCGCGAGAGCAGGTCTTACATTTTCCCAGTTCACCATATCGTCACTCACCCAATGCCCCCAGTGGATTTGATGCCAGTATGGACCTTGCGGGTTATGTTGATAAAATAAATGGTATTTGCCGTTATAATAAATCGGTGCATGTGCTTCATTCATCCAGTTTTGCGGAGCCATCGCGTGGTACTGAGGACGGTGCTGATCTCCGTCAAACACACTTGGATCCTCATCAATGTCCGCATTCGGAATTTTCGGAATCGAACCTCCATGAAGCGCCTTCACGCTCTCATATCCAGTAAGTATCTCCTGGTTCGTAAGGGCTTTATTATGCAGCTTCACTTCATCTAGGAGTCCGCTGAACATATTGAAGGAGAACAACCCTGCCAACTCTACAGGTTTATTATTTTTCCCGATGATCAGGCTTTCGGTAGATGGTGTGATCGGAACGTTGACGGGGGTTGCTTGGGAAGCCACTTCCTCACCGTTTAGATATAACTTAATCTTTCCATCTTCTTTACTGAAAGTAGCGGCCACATAATTCCACTTGTATTTTTCCAACGGGTGATCCTTTACCCATACCTGAATCCACTGGCCGCCAATGCCTACCTGCATCGACCATGTACCGTGCCGATACATTCCAAGAGAAAAGCCTTCCGCTTTATCCTGATCGGATTGGTTTACGATCGCAGACAGCTTGTTTCCGTCTCCCCATTCATAGCTGCGCGGTGCAACCCAAGCTTCGATGGTTAACGCGTCGCTTACAGGCACAGTATCCTTTTCATTGACCTCAATATAATTCGAGTATCCATCAAACAATAAGGCGCCGCCTTTTATTCCGCGCGGAGTCCATCTCGGATCCTTCGATGCCATATACCTGGCGGTGCTAAATACATAGTTCACATCGTGCTTAAGATTGTGTACTTTCTCCAACGCTTTCTTTCCTGCGCCCTCATCAAGATTTAAGTAGAAAATGGTACCCCTACCACTTGCTTGGAAACTATCAACGGCAATGCTGGCTTCATTGGAATGATCGACAACCTTTACATAGAGCTTCTTGTTGTAGTGTTCTTGCACTTTCCATGAGATTTTCTCGTTCGCGCTGACATTCCCGGTTTTCATAAGCAATGTGTTGTTGGTCGCATCGTAAAGTGCGACATATGCGTTTTCCGGTTTGAGGATATCCAAAATAGTGAATTTAATTGTTCCGGTTCCCTGAAGCGTGAAAGTATTGGAGGTGGTGGAGCCCTTTCCTTGCACGGAGGATTTGGCATAGAAGTTCCCTTCTTTGCTCGCATGAGCTTCATCGGTCACTTCAAAAGCATCTCCCTCAACCGTCCAGCCATCAAGATTTCCGGTTTCAAAGCTTGGATTATCGATTTCATAGCGTTTGAAATCTGGCTTGATATCCGTAGCAACAATTCCTTCAGCTGGCTCCGATTCATGGTACATGGAGAAAGCGTCCGCAAAAATTATTCCCCAATCCGAGGTTGCATTATCGACGACCTCCACATACAGTTTCTTGCCCAAATATGTGGAAAGATCCGCCTTGTATTGCACCATATTGGCAAGCCGCATGCCCAGCGCGGGATCCGGGAAGCCAACGTCGGCGAATGCGCTATTTCCGTATCGGGCAATAACTTGTCCCGTATCGACTTCCACAATATTTATAAATACCTTGTCTGGGTTCTTCGCACCGCCAAGCCTGAAGCTGATCCAGCCGCTGCCGCCCAGCTCGAAAGTGCTGGAACGAAGTACACCAGTCGCAGATTCGTCATACTTCCAGCCGTTTAAATGATAAGCGCCTTTCTGGTTATACGGTATTTTTTCCGCCCACCAAGTCGTTTCGTCGGTTACGCTATTCGGACCGAACGCATTGCCTTTGACAACAGTCCATCCCGTCAAATCTCCTGTTTCAAATCCAGGATTCCGGATTTGATAGACCGAATCCGTAACTGACAATCCCACGTCATTCTTAGGAATATTTTTGATTTGATAAACCGCATCCGTAACCGATGATCTCACATCATTCTTAGGAATGGGCGTTTCTCCAGCAACAGTTCTAGATTCGGATGCGGCAGAGATTCCCGGAACAACAAGCTGGAGAACCATAGCCCATATAACCATTCCCGATATCCAAGATTTTCTTCTTTTGGCTTTCCTCATTCTCGAGCCTCCTTCGAAACTTGTTATACTTGCGAACATCGATACCTCATTTCGAAATGCTCTCCTTGTACAAAGTGAATAGTCATGAAGAAGGGAGAATATGAATGAAACGTTTCCAATCGGAGGAATGCAAAGTTACTTGATCATTTGCTGCATGACCCGATTGGTAAGGAGCGCCTAAGCAATCGTCTTACCAAATGGACTGCATATCCCATATATCCAAGGATTTAATAAACGCTTCTCCATCTCCCCAAATCTCGAGTCCCAAAGCATCCATACGGCTCGGGTACACCCGGGTTGTCAGGCTTTTCAATCCGTTTGCATAGGCTTCGACCATGGAGCGGTCCAAATAAATATGAAGCTTCAGATTCTCCCCAAGTAGCTCCAGCTTACCGCCCTGAACCCCTCTGCACTTTTCTCCCGGATGCAGCGTCGTTTTCGACCGGTCAACCACGAGCATCGCTTGATTCCAATCATAATACAGCAGAGTTTCTTCCTCTCCGTCCGGCGTACAACGGACCTTGATTCCGAATTGTTTGGCGCTGCCGGGCTCCAATTCCAATTGAATCTCAAGCATGTCACCATGAACATCCCTGAGCTGTACATTAGTTTCAGCCAATGACTGGTCCCGAAGTGATAGCCTCTTGGCGCCACGCAGCGATTGAAGCTCCTGAATCGGCTCTATTCCCAGACGTCCGTCATCCCTCAAATACACGCTTAACGGCAAGCCGCCGTTATGAGCCCAGCCCGACTTATATTCCATCTCGGACGTCCGGTCGCCTTGGGCTATCGTAAAGACGATATTTCTGCCGGTCTTCGGATCAACCATTCCACTCGGTCCGGTAAAATGGAAATCCCCGACGTCAATCAATTGAGGCTCTTCTTGATCGGGGATGAACGAAAGATTTTGCTTGTCAAGTTGTCCGATCCAATAGAACACCTCGACATCCGCTCCCTTCCCCACAGGGCTGACAAGCAGGAGATGTTTGTTCACCCCCTGCTTGTCACTGCCAAGGGGAAGAAGCACAGGGAGCTCCCAGATGGGTCCAAGGTAAGGAAACTTCTGAATATCTGCTTTAAAAAACGGCCCTTTATACGTCCAATTCAGCATATCCTGTGACGCAAATGCCAGTGCTGCTCCGCCTTCGATTCCGGACCCGACCAGAGCATACCAGCCGTCATCATCCTTCCATACGAACGGATCCCGGAAATCCCCAAATGCGCCCATTCCCTTCTTCTGCACGATCAACGGCTCCGGATGTTTGACCCAGTGAACCAGATCCGGGTTTCCGTCAAGGGTATAGGTGCTTCGGGCAAGCGCCACGCTCTGATTCGGCGAAGCGCTGTCATTACCTGCCGTAAAGAACAGGACAGGCAGGCCGTCTGCATCATAGGTTGCGCTTCCCGACCAGATCCCGTCCGGTGCGAGCTGATCCTTTTCGGGCGCCAGGGCCACGGGTAGATCACGCCAATGCACCAAATCCTGACTTACCCAATGTCCCCAATGGATCTGATGAAAGAACGGCCCATGCGGGTTATGCTGATAGAACAAATGATATTGCCCGTCAAAATAGATCGGTGCATGGGGTTCGTTCATCCAATGGGCTGGCGGGCTAACATGATATTGCGGTCTGTGCCGATCAAGCAGCAGTGGCGTCCGGTCCAGCTTGATCTCGTCATAGTTTAATTGCGGCCGGATACCTTCGTGAAAGGTATCCAGCACATGCCGATAAGAAGCGGCCACTTCTTCCGCGCTCAGCGCCCGATTATAAATCTTGAGTTCATCAACGATACCGCTAAACATGTGCAGGCTGAACACTTCCGCCAGCAGGCTGCTATGGTTATTCTTGCCGATTAGAAGATCCGAGTCCGTCGCCTCAGCCAGGCGGGAACCACGAGGCAAGGCTGCCGAAGCAATTTCACTGCCGTTCAAATACAGCTTGATTTCCCCTTGGTTCCCATCGAACACAGCATTCACGTATGACCATTCATTCTTGGGCAGTTCATGGCCGTCCGGCGACCAAAGTTCCTTCCAGTCCCCTCCTTCCAGCCCGACTTGGAAGGACCAGGAACCGTGACGGAACATGCCGAGCAGATAACCCTGCTTGCGATCCAGGTTGTAGCGGTTCACAATGGCGGACAATTTGCCATCATCCCCCCATTCATAGGAGCGTGGGGCTATCCATACTCCAATGCTTAGCGCTGATCGATACTCTGGCTCGGTGTTCTGACTTCCCTCATCGAACGAATGCGCAATGTAAGTCGAATAACCATCGAACAGGAGCCCATTTCCAATTACTCCCTGTCTCCACCGTGGAGGGCAAGGTTTAGTAAACTCCGCTTGGTTAAATACGTACTGGATATTATCCTGGACTTGGGATACGCTCTCCAGAGCGCTTGTACCGGTTTCTTCATTGAATGCCCAATACATGATCAATCCCCGATTATCGGTTGCATGGCTCATACCTCAACCCTCCTTGATGTCTGCTCCGTTGGACCATTGGGAATATGAATGGAGTTAAGAGCATGCATATGAAACGAGTTCAGTACAACTTCCCCTGATTTCGTACTTATCTCAATACGATCCATCGGAGCATCAGGGAATATTTGATCCGTCAGTGCAACCAAACCCTCATTCGCGTACACTTCAACCGCGTTGCGATCCAGCCAGATATGCAGCTTGATCTTTCCATTCTCCGGAACCATTCTAGCACCGTGCTTGCACGCAAACGACGGGTGGAAGTCAGTCAGGCCCGATATCGAACGGTCGATGAATAGCCATTGGCGCACAGGGTCATATCCGATAATAGTCTCACTTTGCCCAGAGGACTTCATTTTGATATGAACCTCATCCCCGGAACGAATGTCGATATCCGCTTCAATCTCAAGCAGAACATCATTCATTTTTTGCGTAAACGGCACCGCCGGCGTAACCTTGACCTCATTCCAGCAGAGCGTTCCTTTTCGCAGCTGCTCTATTTCCCGGACAGGCATTTGAGTCAGAACTACGCCCTCGTCTCGGCTGGTCAATGATAAGACGCGAGGTAGAGTCATTGCGCCTCTCCAGGCTCCGGTAGGCGTTTGGTTGGCATATTTCCAGTTGCTCATCCATCCGATGATCACGCGCCGTCCGTCTTGCTCAGCTATATCCGACCAAGTGACCCCCGCATAATTGTCCCGGCCATAATCCAGCCACAGGATATGATCGGCCGGATTGTCATTGATGAACGTATTTCCGTCGAATTCTCCGATAAAGTATTGCGTGCGTGAGCCTTCCGGACAGTTCGGATCATCTCCGATGCTTATGATAAGTACCCATTTGGAACGCCCGCTGTCATCAATCGGCAATTCAAAGAGATCAGGGCATTCCCAAACTCCGTCATGCGAGCCTTCATTCTTTCCGAATTCGCCTGACAACGACCATTCACGCAAATTGTCCGAACGATAAAACCGAACGTGGTCTCCCGCGACAAGAGCCATAATCCACCGCTCACTTGGCGAATGCCAGAACACCTTGGGGTCCCGGAAGTCAACCATATCATACTCGGCGAGTATTGGATTCCCCTCATATTTGTGCCAAGTTCGTCCTTTATCGCTACTGTAAGCCAGGCTTTGCCGCTGGCGAGGTTGTCCGGTCTCCGGACAGATGTCTGCATGAGTGAAGAGCGCGATCAATCCATGGGAACCATCGAACAGTCCGCTGCTATTATTCCAGTCAACCACACAGCAACCGGAAAAAATTGCGCCATGCTCATCCGGGAACAGAGCGATAGGCATATGCTCCCAATGAACCAAGTCTTGGCTTACGGCATGACCCCAGTGCATCGGTCCCCATTGATTGCTATAAGGATGGTGCTGATAAAACAGATGATAGACTCCCTCGTAATAGACTAATCCATTCGGATCATTCAACCAATGGGAGTGAGGTGAAAAATGAAAACCCGGCCTTAATATATCATCATCGTGCTGTTTATTTGTCTCGATCATCTGTTTAATCTCATCTGTCGTCGGCATAGATTGAAGAGCCCCTTTCCGTGTGGTTACTAATGCACCGCCGGCATTAGCAAAAGTTAGCATGCTGATGATTTGCTGTTTTGTCAACTGATTCAAAGAAACACCGGCTTCCAGTATCTTATATAACAAGCAGCCCAGAAAAGCGTCGCCGGCTCCTGTCGTATCGATGGCCTTCACTTGAAAACCTGGCACATATCCGTCATGACCAGCCAACCGGTAATAGCAGCCTTTTTCCGCTAAAGTTACGACGATCCAGGCGATGCCGAATTGTTGTTGCAGCTCTAAGGAGCCTTTTTCCACATCAGTTGTACCAGTTATAAAGCGGAGCTCATCTTCCGATATTTTCAGGATGTCGGCATACTTCATCCCCCAAAGGATATTCTGTTTCGCCTCCTCTTTACTCTCCCATAAAGCAAACCGGATATTCGGATCGAATGAAAGCAGGACTCCTGCCTCTTTAGCCTTCACAACTGCTGCTCTTGTTGCCGTACGGACCGGCTCATGGGTCATCGACACAGAACCAAAGTGCAGTGCATGGCAGTTTTCAATCCTATCAAACGGGACATCCTGCGTGCGCAAGTATGTATCCGCTCCTGGCTTCCGGTAGAAGCTGAACGATCGGTCTCCGTTGTCATCCAGATGGACAAATGCCAGCGTTGTATTGGCTTCATCTGTAAACGAAAGCGCAGACACGTCGATGCCGCCGTTCATCAAGGTATCGTGCAGCAAGGAACCGAATCGATCATCCCCAACTTTGCTAATCAACGTCGCTCTAGCTCCTAAACGGGATAGAGCAGCTGCTACGTTAGCCGGAGCCCCTCCAGGATTGCATTCAAACTGCTCGTTGCCTCCCGCTGTACGACCTGATGGAGTAAAGTCTATCAATACTTCCCCAATGGTTATTACATCAAGCACAGTTTCTCCCCACCTATCCTTTGATTATTTATTTATTAAATTTGCATTATAACGGTCCAGCCCTTTTTGATAGATCTCCATTAATTCGTTCAGCCCCATCTTCTCTAGTGTCTTCACATAGCTGTCCCACTTTTCATCTACGCCGCCATCGACGATGAACTTGCCTCTTTGGGTATTTACATATTTAATAAGTTCTGGCTCAATCCGATTGATTTTATCTAGTTCATCCGGCTCAAAGAAGATACTCGGATAGTTTTCCTTTGTCATATATGGAGTGTAATATTTCTCCAAATAATCAGCACGCTTCTGAGCCCGGGGTTCCATATCAACAACTTTTCCGAAGTCATCGAAAGTAATGACGCCCGGATTTCCTGTACCTGGAGCCACTTTTTGACGGAATTCACCTGCGGAGGCTCCCTCAGGAAGCGGCAGGTTCACCAATTTTCCTTTTTCGTCCTTCTTGAATACGACATCCAACGGACCCCAGTGAATTTGAGCCGCCATGTAAGGGTCATACTGTTGATCGATCCAACGCATCGTCATTGCCGGATAACGGTTCTCCTTTGTAATCACGAAGCCACCTCGTCCCGGACCGCCGCCGTTGTTGCGGCCGATCATTTGATCTCCATTTGGGCCTTTAAGCGGGGGCAACAGAGCATAATCCTTACTACGCTCCGGTCCGACAACCTCTTCGACTTCCCACCAAACGTAGGAGCCAAGCGTTTCATCTGGTGTTTTGCCTTTTGCTAAATACTGAGCAGCGTCCTGGGTGAACGATTCTGGGTCAATCAGGCCCTGCTTATACCAGTTATCATGAATATATTTTAATGTTTCCTTATATTGAGGTTGCGAAGCGGTAAAGATCACTTTACCTTCGCGTACGATCCGGTGTTCCAAATTATCCGGAAGACCGAAAGCTCCGAATATGCCGGCAATGTCACTACACCATTGCATATGCATAAAGCTTGATGGGATTTCATCAGCCTTGCCATTGCCGTTCGGGTCCTTCGTTTTAAAGGCAATCAAAGCCTGCGTGTATTCATCCAGCGTCTGAGGGACTTTCAGGCCCAGCTTATCGAGCCAATTTTTATTGATGACGTGAAAGAAGGGGTTGGTATCGAGCTTATTCTCTTCCCACGACGGCAGTCCGTAGATGTGTCCATCCGGCGCTGTGATGGCTAATTTAATGTCGGGTCGACGATCGAGAAGCGCTTTCAAGTTAGGCGCATATTTATCAATTAAATCCTCCAGCGGAATGATGGTTCCGTCTTTACCGTAATTGATTAGATCGTAATCTGTGAATCCGGCTCCGTAAAATGCGTCTGGCAAATCTCCGCTGGCCAACAACAAATTTTTCTTCTCTGCAAAGTCAGTGTCTGGAATGTTTTCCCAGTAAATCTTTACGTTTGTTTGTTTTTCCAGCCGCTTGAAAATTTCCATTTTCGAGTAATCCGGCGCTAAAGCAGCTTTCGGGGAGACCATCTTTAAGGTCACCGGTTCTTTAACAATCGGAAGACCGGTTTTATTAAAATTCGCATCCTGATCCGGATTTACCATCTGATTTTTTGACTCGCCACCGCCTCCCGAACATCCGCTAAGCGCAAACACTCCGGCCAGCATTAGAATTCCAGCACTTTTGAATAATTTCATCGTACATAACCTCCTTTATGTCATTCCACAAGTTGAAAACTTACCTTGCCCTTGTTATATATTTGTCTGAATGCTGGATCTATCGATTCTGTTGCACATTCCCCCTTTCAGGCACCATGACAATGTTAGCCTTTGATCGAGCCGATCATCACGCCTTTAACAAAGTATTTTTGCAGGAAAGGATACAAAATCAGCAACGGTAGACTGGATACCATGATGACACCATATTTGATAAGCTCTGTAACGCGCATCTTCGCTGCGTAAGATTCCACGTCTATCATCATGCCCGAGTTGGCCTGATTCTGGACAAGAATGTTGCGCAGAACCAGTTGCAACGGATACTTGTTTTCGTCGTTCAAGTAGATCAAAGCGTCAAAGAAACCATTCCAGAAGCCGACAACATGATATAGTACCATTACGGCTATAACGGACTTAGACAAAGGCAATACAATGCTCCAAAAAAATCTGGTATTGGAACAACCATCGATCGAAGCTGCCTCCCACATTTCATCTGGGATGGTCGACTGAAAAAAAGTCCTTACGATAATGACATTGAACACACCTCCCGCTCCAGGAATAACAAGTGCCCAGATCGTATTCAGCATGTGAAGATCTTTGATCAGCAAGTAGGTTGGGATCAGCCCTCCACTAAAAAACATGGAGATCAGTAAAAACCACATAATCGCCGATTTTCCCGCCAGTCCTTTACGAGCTAATGGGTAAGCTGCACATACGGTCACGGCTACTCCGATTAATGTTCCTAGACCCGCATATAAAATCGAGTTGGCATAACCAATCCATATAGATGAATCACTGAATATCCGCCCGTATCCATCCAGCGTAAAACCCTTTGGAAAAAACCATACTTCTCCTGAGTAGATGAGATTGGGGTCACTGAGTGAAGCAATCAACACAAAATACAACGGGAATAATACAAGCAGCATAACTATGGTCAACATGACGTAGTTGACGATGTCAAACCACATGTCTCCCTTGCTTTTTCTCTTTAATAATTGATTCAAAATGAACTCCCCCTTACCACAGGCTGGTTTCAGTCAACTTTTTGGCGATCCGGTTGACGGTGATTATCAGGATAATATTTACAACTGAATTAAACAGACCAATTGCCGTAGAAAAGCTGTATTGTGCCTTTTGAATCCCGATTTCATAAACATAGGTCGGAATGATATTGGAAGTGGCATAATTCAAATCGTTCTGCATAAGGAAAGCCTTTTCAAAACCGATGCCCATAATGTTACCGAGTGCGAGAATCAATAAGATGACGATCGTCGGCAAAATGCTTGGAATATCCACATGCATTACGCGCTTCCATTTGCTTGCTCCATCCATTATCGCGGCTTCATGCAATTCTGGATTGACCCCTGCCAGCGCAGCAAGGTAAATGATGGTAGCAAAACCTGTCTCTTGCCAAACCCCTGATAAAATATACAAAGGACGGAACCAACCTTCGTCGGCCAAAAACATAATGGGGTCTCCTCCGAACAAGGTGATGATGTGATTCACGATTCCGCTGTTTGGAGACAGAAAAACATTAAGCATACCGACGAGCACTACGGTAGATATAAAGTGTGGTGCGTAAATTACAGTTTGTACAATTTTCTTGTATCTTTTGGCCAGCATCTGATTCAACATAATCGCTATAATAATCGGAGCTGGGAAGCTAAACACAAGCGATAGAACACTGAGTGTAAGTGTATTCGTCATAATCGTCCAAAAGTTATAGGAATCGAAAAAATCAATAAAGTGCTTAAAGCCTACCCACTCGCTTCCCCAGATCCCCCGACTTGGTGAAAAATCCTTAAAAGCAATTTGTATTCCATACATCGGATAGTACTTAAATACGAGATAAATAATAATAATTGGCAGCAAAAACAGATACAGTTCATAGTCACGTTTGATCTGGTTCCATATTTTGCGATTCGGCTTGATCGTGGAATGATCCAACTCACTAGTTCTTGAATTCACCATTACAATCCCTTTCTTGTATAAGGAATATTTTCATTTTTGAAACGTTTCCAATTTGTTATAAGAAAAACGTCAGTCGGTGGCCCATACCATAAATCCACCGAATGAGCTGAAGTCTTTCCAATGTAAAAAAACTTGTCTAAGATAACAAAAAACGATACATTTGCTGTTTCAAACTTATTCCTTCGATCTTTTAACTGAGTAGTCTGATTGTAAAATGAAACGTTTCCAATTTTCTATAAGAAAAAGTCAAGTTTGCATATCCAGACTGTGATCCGACTTTACGAGCTAAAATCTTTACAATTAAAATCATGTAGTTTCGCCTTGTCTGAAGATAACGGGGAGACGATACACTTGCTGATCTAAAGTTATACCATCGATCTTTTGATACAGTAGTCTGATTGTCAGACGTGCCATCTCCTCCACTGGCTGCCTGATTGTAGACAATATCGGATGAAAATAACGATGATCCTGAATGCCGTCGTAACCGATGACCTTTACATCCTCTGGAATACGAATCCCCTGCCTACCTGCTCTTTCTATATATTTGGCGGCAAACATATCCGTAATAGCGAAAATGCCGTCCACATCCTGATGCTTAAATAGAAATTCGCCAAAATAGGCTTCGTCGTCCACAATAGGATCTGGTTTCTCGTATACAACATAGTCTACACCTAATTTTTTCGCCTCATCAATGAAACCTTTTCTTCGATTCATAGTTTCACTAAAAACGGAAGTTACACTTCCCATAAAAGCCGGTTTCTGGGCCCCTGCTTTAACAAGTTCCCTCAAAGCTAGACGGCCTCCCTCATAATTATCTGAGGTTACACAAGTGATTTTTTTGTTGAAATGTCTGTCAATACTTAGAATCGGAATGTCATTGCTTACGCTATTTTCTATATCATTGTAAGTAATGCCGACAATACCAGCCACTTTGTTTTGCCGTAACATATCCAGGTAATACAGTTCCTTTTCGGGCTTGCCGCCGCTATTACATAACATGAGCTTAAAGCCTTCCCGATCCAACTCATCCTCAATGTAATAAGCCAGTTCAGAAAAAAAAGGATTCCAGATACTTGGAAGTAGCAAGGCTACCATCTTGGATTTGCTCATCTTGAAATTTCGAGCGACTTCATTAGGAAAATAATTCAGTTCTTGTATAGCTTTCTCCACTTTCCTGCGTGTATCTGGTTTTACAGAGCCCGAGTTATTAATAACGCGGGAAACTGTTCCCACAGCAACACCAGCTATCTTAGCTACATCTCTAATACTTGGCATTTAACCCCCCCATCTCTCTTATAGGAATTATAATAGCACTAAGTTGGAAACGTTTCAATAATCTTTGAAGCGCTTTTTTTCTGACTTTTTTCATTGCCTACCCCGCATATGAATTTCGTGCCACCTGATTCAATCACACCTATTCGCTTTTTATTCCATTTTTTCACAAACTTACACAATGTACTTTTCGAAGCGACACAAACATGTATGGCAACTCTATAAAATTAAAACTTAATTATTTCAGATTAAGTTGATGCGAACTATAGCTCTTTATTGTATTAGAAACGGCGGTCAAAATGACCGCCACCGCAGTGTAAAATAGATAATCACATCTATTATTTCTTCTTCAAAAAAAATAAAATCTCCTTTTAGAGACCGATTCTTCTCTCGAGCTCTTCCGGTTTACATCAATGCAATATCCATTTACATATTTTCTGTGAAAAATGATTCTAGTTTATCAAACAGAATTAACTCCATTTTATCGTAGAGATCCAATGGCTAGACCAGCATCAGGAACCACATACAGTTCTTTGGGCTCTGTAGACATTTCGTATGCATCTTCACTAAGATATCTAGAATGCGCATGTTCGCCAATGATAAACAAAATCGGTCTTGGTGAGATTGTTCTGATATAGTTCATCAAGGGGAAATTCATAAAGGACATAGCCCTTGTTACCGTAAATGCGCCTACCGAATTCGGATGAAACCCCCACTCCATTGCATAATATTCAAAAATTCACTAGCAATAGGATCTATAAATACTGACGTACACCGGTTTATGCTGCTTTTACGACGGTATCAAGTAACTGATGAAGTTTGACCGCATCCGCAAAACTAGGTGTTAAGGAGGTTCCTTCTAGGATATCTTGGGAAAACTTACGGTAAGCCTGAGCCATATTCAGAACAAATCCTGAGTCATCTTTTAGGGAATCTGGCACACAGTAATAGGAATCGGGAATTGTTAGTTCACGAAGCTCTTTGTCAGTAGGTCCTGCACCGCGTAATTGGTGTGACCCGAATTGAATTGAAGCAGGCGCACTCAGCACGATCGTGCCCTTGTCTCCGAAAATTTCAAGCGTAAGTCCTGTCTGATGTTTGACTCCACCTTGAATATGAACGCTGGCTGCTGCACCGTTAGTCAATTTTCCTGTAATCAGAATTTGATCATCCGTCGTCTTTTTAATGATTTTGTGGATATCCAACAATTCGACTTCAGGGAACTGTTGTGCTGTGACGGCAGAAAGTGCTGTAAAGTCCCCAAGCATGTAGGTAAATGCATCCAGATTGTGTCCACCTACAATGGTGAGCAAGTTCCCTCCGACCTTCCGGTCAAACAAGTACGCAGTGGACTTGTCACCCACACCACCCATTCCATCAATAAATATCTTTAGATTAGCAGATAATACTTTTCCAACATAACCCTCTGCCATTAAATCTTTCACATATTGAATTGCCGGGGCTTGTCTGGCCTGTAATCCAATTGCATTTGGCAACTGGCCGGAAGCTGCCCATTCCTGCATTTCGAGCGCTTCAGCAGTATTTGATCCCAGTGGCCATTCGCAATATATCGGTTTTCCAGCAGGAGCAATGGCTTTAATGGCATTATAATGTTCCTTGACGTTAATACTGACGACTACCATGTCCACATCAGGATGTTGGGCCAAATCCTCCATGTTATCAAAGCCGTGATCTGCGTTAAAAGCTTCTGCGCTCTTCTTCGCACTCTCTATATTGCTTGTCCCAACTGCCGTAAGCTCAAACTCATTCAAGTGTTCAATGGCTGGAATATGTGTACCGCTCGCCCATCGTTATTAATTGAAGCACCTATTATTCCTGTACGAATTTTTTTACTCAATGTAAAACATCTCCATTATTTTGAATTTTGTTAACTTATCCATGACCCGGATCTTTCAACAAATCAATCACTCAAGAAAAATCTCTATGTTCTTCCGTACAGGTAATCTCATTAATTCAATAACTGCTTGATACCCTTGGGAAAGGTCTCTTCTGCCTGTGTTCTACGTACGTATAGGTCGTACCATGCCTCAGCCACTTGATCTGGATCAAAACTTGTATCTTTCTTGATAAGTGGACTGATGGAAAGATGCCCAACAAATACGCCGTGAGGTAGTAACCACTCATGCAAATTAAGGATATAGTTCCGCAACCCGGACATGGCTATACCTGAATTTCCAAACATGGAACTTGGAATCATGGCGGATAGTTCACTTGTAAAAAGAAGCGTGCCTTGACCACGCGCAATGATTTCCGGAATAACTTGTCTAGCAGTATTAATGGCTCCAATGACTACATTGTTGAAAATCTGATGTGCGCTTTCATCTGTCTAAGACAGGCGTCACTGGCATATTTCCATTAAAGGAGCTAAATTCCACCTACCTGATCGATTGTGCCAAATGTATCTCTAATTTGTTGAAATGCTGCGGTTAGTTACATCTTATTGGTAATATCCGCAGCGAATCCCTTGGCTTCAATCCCCATCTCATTCAACTATTCTGCGTATTGATTTAAGCTTATCTTGTGTTCTAGATATCAAATCTATGCGAAAACTATGTTTTCCAAATGTTTTGGCCAATGAGAAACCCAGACCGGGCCCAGCGCCGATAATAGCAATTGTTTTCAAAAGGTAACCTTTCTTCTTGGGGTAGTACCAGCGTAGCTGTCACCAAGGGCAAAGTAGATGTAAATTAAATGGGGAATTTATTTATAACCTCGTTATATTCTTGCTGGGCATCTGTGATTGCAAGCTTCGAATAGATTTCCAATGACTTCCGGCTTTCATGACCGGAATACGGCTGTATGAGTGCGTCATCGATGCGCTGCTTTTTGAGCCAGGTCAACAGAAAATGACGCAGCTTGTGTGGCGACAGGTTTTGAGCAAGTTCAGCTTCCTCCGAATATTTGGCCAAAATCTTTCGTATTCCCCGATCCGTGTACTTTTTCTTCCACGATAATTCAAATAAATAGACCGCATGTTTTTTCTTCATCGCGTCAGCGTGCATGGCCAGCAGTTCTTTAAATGACTGAGGGAATGGAACGATGCGATCCTTGCTGCCCTTTCCATTATTAATGCGAACTTGGCAGTAATAAAAATCAATATCCGTCAGCCGAATATTGATTAGTTCGCTAACGCGGATACCGGTAGACATGAGTGTCTTGACAATCAACATGTCCTGGAAATTTTTCGACTTCCAGACTACTTCGTAATAACGCTTAAGTTCTTCCTCTGTTGGCACGTATGGTAGCTTCCGTCGATTACAGTGGATTGGTGACAACATCGATGCGCTTGATGGAGTAAACGTTGAAAAAGGTAGACTACATGTTAATCGGCTTGAAAAAGATGCTCCAGAAGAGGCGAAACAATATAGCGCTGCTCTCTACGGCATGTTGCCACGGGTAAAGCTAACAGACCTACTTTTAGAAGTAGCAAGTTGGACTGGGTTTGACGAGCAATTCATTCATGCTTCAACCAATCGTCAACCTAAATCCGAAGAAAAACCGATTGTTCTGGCATCGCTCATGGCTATGGGTACCAATATAGGCTTAACAAAAATGGCTGATGCAACGCCTAGTATCTTAGAATCATTACGTCCGCTGAACCAAGGATAGCATAAAAGCCGGTTACACCCTTAACGTGTGAAAACCGGCTATTTTTGTACTCAGAATTCCTTAGCGTTGTAAATCTGCGTTTTGCTGGCGGTACCCCTTCAAGATCGAAACATTCGCAGTATGTGTGTCCGCAACAGTAAGAATTGCCCTACCGAACTACGGATGGACGGAGCACTTAAGAATTAGCAAAAGAAACCCGAAGTCTCATAAAAGACGTGGGTTTCTCGTCAATCTGAGTAGCCTTTAGGACTACTTTTTATTTCCCAATATTAAACCAACCGGGCATTGCTTGAATTACATTCCAGAGTTTTTCTGGAATATTAAGCTGGTCGAGTTTTGAAACGTTCAACTCAGAATCTACCTCGGCTTCTCGTCCATTTGCGACCATTTCAACCCAAGTAGGATTCATAATTAACGCATGCCCAATGGCAACTAGCGGCAATCCTAATTCCACAGCTTTAAGAGCATCATCCGGTGTTATTATGGAACCAGCAGCCATCACAGGTACCTTACCGTTTGCTCTTTCAAGAATTAATTCAAGCCGTGTTTTTTCACCTTGACTATCTACCGGCTTTGAAGACACATTATCTAATGAAGCATGTATATAATCCAAATTCTGTTCAACAAGAATATCGATTAATTCATACGTGTCTTTCATACGTAATCCGTCCACTTTGGAGGATTCTTCAGGTGAAAATCGGTATCCTAAAATGAATGGTTTTGTAGCATGTTTTTCAATGACATTTTTGATTTCGTTAATAATCGCCAATGGAAAACGCAAGCGATTTTCAAGTGATCCTCCCCATTGGTCCGTCCGTTGATTCGTTGCTGGCGACCAGAAGTTTTGAATTAAAAATCCATGTGCCCCATGAATTTCGACGCCATCAAATCCGGCTTCTATCGCTCGTCTTGTTGTGTCTCCAAAAGCACGTACAATCGACAAAATCTCCTCATGTGATAGTTCTCTTGTTTCTGGAGTTGAACCTAAATTAGTAATTTCGGGTTGCAATGCACTCGCACTAACTGCATCCAATTCGGGCAAAGCTTTATTGCCAGCATGAAAAATCTGTAGGATCGCAGGAGAGCCTCCACTTTTCGCTGCCTCAGCTAATTTTCGTAAACTTGGAGTAAATTCATCATTGTACCCGGCGAATTCATTCGTAAAACCCTGTCCATTCGGTGTAACATGAGTACACCCTGTAATGACGAGTCCTACTCCATTCACTCTTTGTTTGTAATACTTTACTTCGTCATCCGAAATGGTAAGATCGTCATTGCTTGACCAGGTTGTCATAGGTGCCATAACAATTCTATTCTTCATTGTTATCCCACTTCTGAATGTGAAGGATTCAAATAACCTACTATATTTTTGATTCATTTCTTTAACCTCGCTATCATATTTTATTTTCTGTTTCAGTGTAATTGGTTACCGTTACAGTAGGTCAAGGATTTATTTTTATATGATTACATATAGAATTGTTGTGCTTTCATTCTCTTTATGATATATATTTAGTTACAGTAACTGTAACTAAAGGTGGGACAAGTAGATGTTGTATTCAATGACATACGTAGTGGAGAATTTAAATGTATCTGCAAAGACACTTAGGTTTTATGAAGAGCAGGGGATATTACCAAATATATCTCGTGACGAAAAAGGCCGTAGAGTTTATAACCAACAACAAATAGATTGGATTTCTTTTATTCGTTGTCTCAAAGAGACAGGAATGCCTCTTTCAAAAATCAAGGATTACAAGGAACTTTATGAATTGGGAAATAGCACCTTTTTGCAAAGAGAGGAGATGTTGATACAGCATAAATTGGAACTTCAGAAGAAAATTGACGAAAGTTTTAAACACATGGAAGAAATAAACTATAAAATTGCCATGTATGAACTTCAGAAAGAAGAGGTTATGAAAAACCCTAACTATAACTTTAAATGTCACGGTCACGGCCTGGAGATTAAGACGGTGAATTAATGTAATGTACTTGCGCTAACGGGAAACGATAGTTCAATCTCCAAATAAGACTAGGCTGCCGATCAATGTCGGCAGCCAAGCTCTGTCTTTGCACATTAACATAAACAACCCAACAAGATAAATGTAGGTTTATTCCATACGTTTGAGACGCTGGTATTTCTCCAATCATAGCGAAATTCCCAGAACTTATATTTAACATATTTATCCATCTACTTTGTCCCTGGTGACAGCGACGCTGGTACTCCCCCTTCTTCGGATGATTACACATAGGGATGCAGCCAATAATAATGCACCATTTCTCGTTGTGTTATTAAATCAGCAAATGTTTAGCTTGCTAAATATATTAAAGAAGATGGAGAACTCATGATAGATTATTCTCGATTTGTTGCATTAATTGTCTTAATATCAGCCGATCTTCCGTAGAAATGGATTGAAGTAGTTTTTCCTGCTGCTGTCTCCATTTGATCTCAACCGGTGTCTCTAATTCTTTGCCTTTGTCCGTTAGGAAAATGCGCATTATCCTTGCATCTTGTTCATCACGTTTACGATATATAAATCCGTTCTGCTCCAATGATTTAACCATGTTCGTTACCGTAGGCGGTTCGCATTTTAAGTGTTCACATAGTTGCATTTGTGTTACCCCATCACCCAACCACAGACGATACAGCAAATTATCTTGCCCTACATAAAGGTTAAGTTCCCTGAGAGATTCACTATAATTTCGACGCATTTGGGAGGAGATTCGATCTAACGACTGACGAATATCACAATCCACTTGATCTGTCATTAATTCATCATCCCTCGACTCGAATGTTATTTAGCGGGCTAACTATATCACGACGAATTTGATGTGTCAAATTAATTTATGATGAACTTCCTTCTGGTCAAAAAAGTTTCTTCCCTGCTTCATTTTTTGGCATATCCCTGTTTGTGGAGATAGTCCATCATTTGTGGCTGAATACTTCATTGCAGATGATCATGGATGTGGTCACTCCATCCTTTTACTTTTTTCGCTGAGAGAGGGGCCTTTACAGGTCGATTTTCATAATACTTCAACATGGTCTTATCATAAGTTGCTAATTTCAGTTTATCGAGTGTTTGATACTGGTTTTCATGTAAAACCATGGATTTAGGCAACCTTGGCTTGAGTTCAGGTTTATTTCCAGATGGACTACCAATACATAGTCCCACCAAAGGAATCACATACTTCGGTAAATTCAAAATTTCAGATAATTCATTAATGTTACTTCTCACACCACCAATAAAAACGCCACCAAGTCCAATAGATTCTGCTGCGGTTAAAGCATTTTGCGCCATAAGCCTGGCATCAAATGAACCGATTAAAAGAAATTCTATGTAGCTTTTTGACTTGAACGTTTGTCATCAGGGTCTATTTGAGAGGAATACTTTATGAATATAAACTTTTCCTCATTTGCTGATTTAATCCACATATCAAAAACTGTTTCTACAACTTTACCAGTCACAGAAACTGTGATCTTATGTGGCCTCTCACAGTAATCCAAGACAGAAAGGTCAGTTTCAGTTAATACCCAATGATCATATTGAAGAGAGTTATAAAGTCTGACCTCCCTACTAAGCCTTTTATTAAAAACATAAAATCTTTTTCTCCCCATCTCATTCTCTATCTTTCGGACTGGTGAGTACATAATATGCATTTCCTCCAATATTTTGTATAAGTTTGACTAAGTTCTATATATTCGATCTTTGATTAAACACTCCTTTGTAGAAAAAACACCTTTTCTGTCGAATTCTAAAAGAGTATCGAACGGATTTTTTCATGTGAACGCTTGTTGGAAAAGCGTTATTCATTTTCTAAAGTTTGCTTCTGAACAGATAAGCATAGCTGTATCAGTAATGCTATTGCATAAGACTTTTACTTCTCCAGTCAAGTAGGCAACTTTGTGTCACGAAATAATGACACAAAGTTGCCTACTAAAAACAGAAAAACCCTTATAAAATAAGGGTTTCTTTGGTTGGTAACTTTGTGTCGATGTACATGTCCAGTGACACAAAGCAAATTGATAATTTCAAACAAGAACGCTCCTCCGTTTTTTACTGGTTCATGGATAAATATATCTACTTTCATGTATAAACCTCGAAATTTCCCCCATTTTATATAGATTAATATGTGAATTGTAGGGAGATGATTTTCCTCTAAAATCACTTAAGTAACATGAATTTCAAGAAATGAAAAAGCCGCCAACTTGGCGACTTGATCTTTAAATACAGTCAGTGAATCTAAATAGTTTGATTTTTGCGCTGTTTTAAGTACTTCTGCATGGCCTCATCACGTTTTTTTGACTTTTCCTTATTTTGTGGAGGAACGACCAAAATGTCCAGTGACACAAAGATTAGCCCTTCTAACATTTATAGAAGGCACAAATAAGCCATGTTTAAGAAAGTTGTGTCACCGTATCCTTCAACGGGTCAAACTTTGTGTCACTCATTACCTAAAGGGCTAAACTTTGTGTCATTTTAATATTCAAACTTATCCATATTATTAACTGCAGTTCTCATTTCTTCATCAGACAAATGTGTATAGATCATGGTTGTTTGTATAGACGAATGCCCTAACTGATTCTTCAACCTAGGTACGTTATTGTTCTCCAGGTGATAACGAGTTGCGAATGAATGCCTCAAAGAATGCACTGTCACTGCAGGTTTGCCAAATGCCTTTGCATATTTCTCAACAAGCTTTTCAATGGACCTAGGTGTTAGACGTCTTACTTACTCCTTTTCGACCAATTGGCGCAGCTATAAAAAGATAGTTTTCTGATTTTTCAGTCATATATCTAATGGCCCTGATTTTCAAGTAATCCTGCATATCAAATAAAGCTTGCTGACTAAAATATACGTATTGTTCTTTATTTCCCTTACGTAGAACGCGTACGAGGGCTTTATTCATATCAATATCATCGAGATTAATACCCGCTACTTCTGACAAGCGAAGTCCAGATCCAAGTATCAGGGATACTATGGCTGTATCTCGTTCACGATTAAACTCATGGAAATGGATTAATCTTTTATTTGCTCTATTGACCTCACCGAAATCATGGGCCACAAACTGACGAAATTTCTCGAAATCGTCTTCCCGAAGTATTTTTCCTTCTATACGATTGGCAACTGTTTCTTGAGTCTCCTTACTGGTATTAAACTCAATCTTAGCCATCACATTCCGCTGAATATATGGTTTGAGGTCCTGAGTCTCAGCCTTGTTTTGCAAGTAATTAAAAAGGGATTTTAATGCCGATAGCTTCCGGTTAATTGTAAGTTTTGTATTTCCCAAATGATATTCCAAAAAGGATAAAAAATTCTCTACTTCACGAACAGTTAGCGCTTCTAAAACTGAAAGTTCAATTTCCTTACGACAGTCAGCTGCAAATTTCTCGGAAACGAGCCAGTCAAAAAAATGATGAAATCATGGCAGTAGTTCAGTAAGGTTGTGTGTGACAGCTTACGTTTACGAGTATCTATGTATTCAGTAACATACCAGGGTAGCTCTTCACATTTTTCATCAATACGTTTTATGTAATGAAGTCGCATGTCTTTATTCATCTGATGACCAACCTCCTTATTATCAAAATAGTGTATAAATAATTATTCGTAAAATTATTATTTTACGTAATTATATATGGATGGCTAAATCATTTGTCTCTTGTCATCCCCACTTGTCGATGACAAGAATATTATCTCATTCCCCACATTTAACTATAATCGATGAATATTATTCCAGTCAAAAATAAAAAATCGCCTACTAAAGGCGATTTTAAAATGCTTGTTTTTATGTCCTTAACTTTGCTACAACGTAAGATTGAATTCTTTTATTTTCATCACTTGGATTTTCGCAAATTTTCATGGTCACACTTATTGGTTTAAAACTTTTCATCTTAAATAACGATTTCTTCATAGTTGAACCTGATACAAACCAACACGATCATCTGTATCCCAAATTGTTTTAAGCTTTACCATAGCAACATCAATCAATTCTTCTGTAGCTATTGCAGATAAAATGCCATTTTTTTCTATTTCAGCATGCATAGTTGAATCTAAATCTATAATTTCCCTCTTCTGATTTTCATGGTGGCGCAGGTCATTAGCTCGGGACAAGAACTTGCATCGTTAAAACAAAAAAAGCCGCGATTTCAGCGACTTATCTGTATAGAAATCCTGATTAAGATTATCTTTGTCAATCCTGAATCCGAATATCGGGAACTGTGTATGAACCTCAATGGGGACTGGATCAATGCGGGGGGCGACTTCAATGGCAGAATGAACCCCATAGAGATTCGCCCCACTGTACGCGATGAAGATGGCGAAGAACACCCGCTTTACAAGGATGAAGGTCATGGGATGTCGGATATGGCGTTGCATCTAAAAAATTTTGAAATTTTCTTTAATCTCTACCTGCCTGCACTGAACATGATACAAAAAGCGGTTCTGAAAAAATGCCTCCCTTTCCTGTTTCAATTGACACAAGCGGACATTACGAATATTGCAATTACAGAAGATATCGATCCGTTACGGGAAGAAATCCGGGGGTGATAAAATATATTTTATAATGTCCAAAACACTCATATAACTTTAGTAAAAATTACGTCTGCCTTGATTTCAAGGTTCCGGGAAGCGGATAGCAATCGACTGGAATGAATGAAATAACTGCAAACCAAATGTGTAGGCGCTGTACCCATAAACAATTCAATAATTGTCATTTAAAATGGTTTCAATTATGATGTATGCTGAGGTATAAGTTTTTTAGCTCATTTCATATAGGAGGATAACAATGATTTATAGAAATGCTACTGTTGATGATATATCTGCTATAGTGAAATTACAAAAAAAATATCACATTACAACCATTAGTGAAAAAGACAAACCCGATGGCTTCGTTACAACCTTATTTACAGAAGAACAGTTTAAGGAATTAATTGAAAAGGAAAATGGAATTACAATTGCATGTCATGGCAAGAAGATTGTTGCTTATGTAATGGCTGCCTCGTGGAAGTATTGGGCTAAGTGGCCTCTTTTTCAATATATGACTGACGATTTGAAAGATACAGAATATAAGGGAATTACGCTTTCTACAGAAAACACTTATCAGTATGGGCCAATTTGCATTGATATGGATTACAGGGGTACGGAAGTACTCCGAAAGGTTTTTGATTTTTCCAGAATGCAAATGAGTAAAAAATATCCGATATTGATAACTTTTATAAACCACATCAATCACAGATCATACGCTGCCCATACCAAAAAGCTTGGTCTTGACGTGATTAAAAGCTTTGATTTCAACAATAATACTTACTATGAATTGGGTTGTTACACATCAGAATGATTGGATAAACATATTGTTTGCTTGCCCTGCCCGTTAAACCATTGGCGGTGCACCGTTAGCTCTACTGAATAACACGATAGATTTCCAATTTGCAGTTATAAATGAAAATTGAGCACAAAGGGATTTGCCATATGCAAAAGAACACCTCCGATGGTTAGAGACCAGCTAATTCAGATCTCTACTATCGGAAGAATTATGATTATAGCCTTTTGTCCCCAAAATTCAAGATAGTTTTGCCTATACTCGGTCAATGAGGAAGAGATGCTGTATTGTAAGCCGCAACAAGATACCTTATTTTTAGGCTCAATTGGTAACTATGCTTATCTTACTCAGAATGAACGTCTTTTTCGCGTTCTCCATCTAGCCGTAGAAGGTTCTGAAGAGATTCTGATGATATCCGGCATCTGTAAGAATCGAAACTCAAATTTAGATGCTACCCTTTGTATGTAATTGTAATTTTTGAACATCCATAAGCCTATTTTATCATCTCAATACCAAGACTCATGGAAATCGCCCTTCAACTAGCCTACCAGGCCAATTTAAGGGCGATTAATATTGGTTATATTACCGATTGAGATCGAAACGGCTAGCGTTGAATCAGCTTAACTTACCGGTCAAAAATTGTGCCTCCCCCAGTCCAAAACTCCAATCATCATCATTATTTTCAACAATAGATACCATTAAATCGGTTGGTGCGATGCCGCATTCAGCTTCTAACCTTTCAGCCAGTAAGGAATAGAGCTTTTGTTTCTTCTCTTTTGGCCGGGCTTTGCTTATTATGGAGAGAATAACTAGACTATCGGTACGGTTAAATCCTAGCCCAGTATCCTCAATAATCATATGGTCCGCCGGGTGTTCGTGAACGATTTGATAACGATCTCGCTCAGGAACGTCAAAAGCTTCCACAACAACTTGGTGGGCAACATCCAAAAGTTTTTTCAGGCCTGCTTTATCTCGTCCTTTAATAAGATCAAAACGAAGTAATGGCATTTTAACTTCCTCCTTTTAATAAAAATTATTTTTTCCTATTTATTATCAACCATTCTAATAAAAGAAAATTTCCGGACAAGAACACTGGCTTGATCAATGGTTTGTTTTACAATTGAAGCGGCAGGTTGGTCGCCTGCTAACCGAAGACCCTGGCCCGCCCAAAGTGACATATACTCGGGTTTGTTCGCTTTTGCAGCCGCCTGACGAATGTCCCGGGTCATCGCGTTTTGAATGGGGTAAGCCGGAATTGTTCCTGGGTACTGATGCATGTCAATCATAAATTTTGTTTGAATGCCTCTTGAAGCTTTTCCGGAGTATGCACGTGTAATTTCAGTGGAGTCCTCATTTGTCGAGAGGATTTTCTGTTTGTACGTTTCGTGGGCGCCGCTCTCGGGGCAGGCTAGAAACGCAGTGCCCATCTGTACTGCAGCGGCTCCTAATGCAAGGCTTGCTGCAAGTCCCCGCCCATCCATGATTCCCCCCGCTGCGATGACCGGGATCGACACATGGTCAACGATCTGCGGAACAATAGCCATGGTTCCTATCAAAGCATGGGAAGGATCTTTCATGAAGGTCCCCCTATGCCCTCCTGCTTCGCTCCCCTGAGCCACAATTGCATCTGCACCAGCTGCTTCCAATTGCTTGGCTTCATCAACAGTTGTTGCAGTTCCAATGATGAATATTCCATGCTGTTTCATGGTTTGGATCACGTCTTGAGATGGTATGCCAAAAGTGAAACTAAATACGGGAACACGCTCCTCCAACAGTACCTGTACCTGCTCCTCAAATGATTCTGAAAACTTCATAATTGCTGGATTTTGAGCAGTGCCAAGTTTGATGCGGTATTTATTCAGATAATCTGTCATCCGGTAAATGGCTTCTTCCGACTCTTCTGATTGCTCAGGCACAAACAAGTTTACTCCGAAAGGCTGGTCCGTTCGTTGCTTGATCTTTTGGATCTCGCTACGGAGTTGCTCCGGCGTTAAGTATCCGCCCCCCAGGTTACCTAGCCCACCGGCATTTGAAACTGCCGCTACTAATTCGGGTGTCGAAACGCCACCAGCCATCGGCGCTTGAAAAATCGGGTATCGAATTTTAAAAGCACGCGTCAAATCAGTCTCAAACACCTTTAAAAACCTCCTTTTATTGTAAAATCTCAGATTTTTTAATTATATTCGTTAATAGCATCCAACCTTTTGAACAGGTTATTAAAATCTTTTAATTTAGCCTTATCCTCGACTTTGACCCCTGAACAATAGAATGAAATATTGCCGTTGCCTTCATTTAAAGAATTCATTTCTTCCAATACTTTTTTTAATTTTTTTGCAGTTCCATTATTTCCATCAATGATATTAACATCCGATGAAAATAGTGTTCTAAATATATTTTTATAGTAAGAAAAGTGAGTACATCCTAAAACAATGGTTTCATACTTACTTAAATCATATATAGATAATTGTTCTTGAAGATAAGGCAGCACTATTTGCTCGTTAAACTCAAAACTTTCTGCAAACTGAACTAATTTCGGAAGAGGTAATAAATCAACAACATGTTCGTTATCTAATTTAGTAATAAGATTTTGAAGTCTTTCTTCCCTTAGAGTCAAAGCAGTAGCAGTTACCAAAATTCGTTTATCTATATTTTTTTTTGTTTTAACAGCTGGTTTTACAGCAGGCTCCATACCAATGATTGGAATACTGGATTTTGCCCTTATTTCCTCGATTGCTGCGCTTGTGGCAGTATTACAAGCAATTACTATCGCTTTTACTTTTTGCTGGCTAATAAATTCTATAGCATCTAAAACATACTTTTTAATGTCATCTTTTGTTTTGTTCCCATATGGAACATTTAATGTATCTGCGTAATACATATAATCTTCATTAGGTAAAACTTTTAATGTATCATGCAATACAGTAATGCCTCCAATACCAGAATCAAAAAAACCTATTTTCATTTTTCATTCCTCCAATTAAAGGAATCAATTCACCAATTCCATTTGTATCTGATTCCAATGCAAACTGCCCAGGATCTAACTAAGCTCTTGATCAGGATGAATACGAGCATGCTGCAAATTTCCTGTCGCTCTTTTTTTACTTGAATTAACTGCACCGGATAGCAATATAATAGCAGCAGCAACAAGCACCAAAGCAGAAAGAAGTAATGATAGGTTGTAGCTATGCGCCACTTCCAACACAATTCCGGCTCCGATTGGACCGAGTATTTGACCTATACCATAAAATCCTGTCATCAAAGCAATTGCTCTATTACCACTGGATGGTCTAGACATACGAGCCGCGGCGAGAGCAAGCATGGAAATGCCCATAAACGTGCCTCCAAAAAGGACAGATCCTAACGTCACGCCGAATATATTGGGAAGCCATACAGGCAGTATGATCCCAATAGCTTGCAGGATAAGCGCAATAATCAATGGTTTGATGTAACCGACTTTACTCGCCCACCAGGACCAGATCACTGTTGATGGTACCGCCGCTATCCCAACGATAATCCAGCTAAAGTCAGCAAAAATTGACATATGAGGCATTTGCTTAACCATCGCCACAAGAAACGTCGCGCTTACTATATAACCTAACCCCTCAAGTCCATAAGCAACAAGTAGCCAGCCGAAGATAGATGGATTTTCCGCTGATGAACTCAGGGATTCAGCATTTTGAGTTATAGGTTTCGGCTCTTTATCGTGGATAAATGACCAAACAGGTATGATGAGGATGATACTGATAATCAAAAGCCCGATCCAAGTTCCCCTCCAAGTGAAAAAGCTAAGAACAGGCGTAAGTAACCCAGCTAAAACAATGCCTATACCAACCCCGCCGTAAAATATACCTACCCATTTTTCACGTTTATCTGAAAACAGCACATCCAACACTAAACTTGATGATAGAACAAAAATAAGACCACTGCTAACTCCAGTCAGAAAGCGCAAAACCATCCACCATAAAAATGATGAAGTGATTCCCATAAGTCCTGTTAAAATAATGCAGAGTACCAATTGCATCCGGAGATGATAGGCTCTTCGGGACCCCCATGTTATGAAACCTGCACCAAATGCAGCGATAAGGTAACCCAAGTTATTACTCCCTGCCAAATATCCGGATTCCGTAGCGGATAGATGAGCTTGTGATTGCATCAATGGAAGTATGGAAGTATATGAAAAACGTCCGATCCCCATTGAAATGATGAGCATAACTAATCCACCGATCATGGTCTTTGTGGAATTAAACAATTTCGCATTTTTAGCTCCTGAATTCTCCATGAGACTGACTTGTCACCCTTCTAAATTCAAATTATCCCTATTCCACCCTTTTATTGTTTTTCAAAAAATCCAACATTTGCTTTCCAATTTCATATGCATGTGTTTCCAATGCAAAGTGCCCAGTATCTAATAAATGTATCTCGGCTTTAGGTAAATCCTTTTTAAAAGCTTCAGCACCAGCCGGAATAAATGAAACATCATTTTTACCCCACGTTGCTAATAAGGGCGGCTGATATTCGCGAAGATACTGCTGAAACTCCGGATACATTTTCACATTATTTTGGTAATCAAAAATTAAATCCAATTGTTTCTCATCATTTCCCAGCCGGGACATATAAGCAATATCCAGAGTATAGCTATCTGGGGAAACTTGGCTTTCCTTTGTTCCATCAACATATTGGCCCTTGATCGTGTTAGGCGCAAATGCTGTCCTATAACTTTCTCTTTTTTCTTGTGTAGGATAACGCCAATAATCTTCTCGTGCCGCCCATTTTTCCCCTAGTCCTTCACGATAAATGTTGCCATTTTGGCTTATTATTGCTGTTACACGTTCTGGATGGTGCATAGCTATACGAAAGCCAATAGGGGCTCCGTAGTCAAAGACATATAACGCATATTTAGCAAGCCCTAGTTTATCGATGAAAGTTTCGATAATTTCAGTAATATGGTCAAATGTATACTGGAAATCTTCTCTGTCAGGTGATGAGGTATTCCCGAACCCCGGATAATCAGGAGCAATTAAATAGTAATTTTTTTCTAAAATAGGTATTAGCTCTCTAAACATATGACTTGCGGACGGAAAGCCATGAAGCAATAAAATGACTGGATTATTCGGATTACCAGCCTCACGATAAAATACGTTTAATCCTTCTATCTCTAATGAATGATAAGTCGTCATACTACAACCTCCTGTTTTCTTCAAAAGACCTGCCGCTTACTAAACTAATTGTAACTCCTCACAAATATCGTGTAAAATGAACTTATACGATTGGTAATATTAAAATAATCAATAATTAGATGGAGGAATGACGGTGGACATCCGGGACTTGCAGATTTTTCTGGCAGTTGCAAACGAAGGAAGCATTACCAAAGCAGCCGAAAAAATGGAATATGTTCAGTCGAGTATAAGTATCCGTATCCAGCAGCTTGAAAAAGAACTGAAAATAGCGCTATTTCGTCGTGGACGCCAAGGGGTTCGGCTCACAACATCAGGAGAGACACTCAAGTCCTATGCTGAGAAAATTGTCTTTCTTACTCAAGAGGCGGAACGAGTCGTGGCAGATAACACAATCCCAAGAGGGCCGCTTCGGATCGGATCGCCCGAAACCACAGCTGCGATTCGGCTACCGTCTATTCTCACCGATTACCATAAATCTTATCCAGAGGTGGATTTGGCATTAAAAACTGGAACGACGGAAGAACTTATCCATTTAGTGTTGAAATATGAGTTGGACGGAGCTTTCGTAGCTGCACCAGTTGATCATGCTGAGCTCGATATTACTGAGGTAGGTGTTGAGGAACTTGCACTCATATCAGGAGAACAGTTTCCCTCAATCGGTCAGCCCGAACAATTGCGGAATCTGACTTTACTGGTATTTCGTGTTGGATGTTCATACCGACGAAAACTCGAGGATTGGTTACATTTGCAAGGAATTATTCCTGCTAAGATCATGGAATTCGGAACATTGGAGGGGATCCTCGGATGTATTCACGCTGGCCTTGGTGTCTCCCTTTTACCTCGCTCGGTAATTGAGAGAGCCATGGTTCAATATAACTTACGCTCTCATAAGATATCGGATAAATCTTATATAACACCGACTCTATTCATACGTCGTAAAGATACTTATGAAACTGCAGCTACGTCCGAATTTATCCGGATTTCAAAACAGAGGTTCAACCTTACTTAACCTGCCATCGAAAGTTATCGACAATATTCTGCATTTTGGAGCAGCGTCAACATCTCGCTCAAAATAACAACCAAAAGTAAAGCAGCCAGCAGAAAGCTGACTGCTTCTTGGTATATCAAACGGCGAGGTGTATATCGTACGTTACTTAGCTGCGGAACCTTGTGCCAGCGGTTAAAAAGACTGAAGATATGGAAGACAACAGGGACGTTTCTTATTGTATAAATGTTTGAAATCTTCAATTCGCCTATCCGCTTCTCAATACTTCCGATGATGATCCTGAGATTACAGATTTTTCACTTTCTGCCGTGAACGATCAAGCCTGTGATTTAAGGGATGCTCCTATGATAGTCGCTGCTCGTTCGTGAAATGATTCAATAACCCGGATTGATTCTTCAGGAATGAGATAATATTCTTGTCAAAATCGGAAATGGGATAAATTTCTTGTCATTTGGTTTTGACAAGAAATTTATCCCATAAAATAAAAAAACTGCGATTTTCGCAGCAATTAATGAGATAATGTTCCTATCACCCGACATCATGCCTGATCGTTTCTCTTGTTCGGGCAGATGGTCCAAGATCTCAAGAGAAATATGGTTTACATATATGCTTCAACTGTATTTTGAAGTATCTTATATTCATCAGTTTGGTTACTCATGTCAAACATTTAATTTAAACGGATTTGAATTGGCAACCTGCGCTAGGAGCGAATGTCCAATTAAAATTGCTGGGGTTAAACAAGTTGCAAGTTTTGAGTGCAATCGCTGCAGGGTCCTTTTAGCTTGGGACAAGAACTTGGTTCCTTAAAATAAAAAAAGCCGCTAATCCTAAAGGATTAACGGCTGCTACACTCCATCATGCTATTGTCATTCCCGATCATTCATGCGCTTGATGATTCTCTTTCATCAGATTGAGTGTTGAATATCGTTGTCGCTCAATCTCTTTTGCACTGAAAATCTTATGATCGATATTTTCTTGATAATGTTGCTTAAAATAGCACGAGAACAGCACATTTAATAAAAAGTGTACCGATTCCTCTGTCGCAAAATTAGAAATTTTGCTATACAACCGTTCTCTCGATGACATCATCAGTATACAGTCTACATTTTTTTTAATGTAATTGTCCCCGACGCTGGTGATCCCAATCATGTTGACGCCGCGTTTTTTCAACGTTTTGATATGTGAGATGGGCTCCAGTATTTCATTATTACCAGAATATGAAATGAGAATCGCACAATCCTGATCCGTTAAAGCCTGTGCTGACAAACTTGCTTCAAGAGGTTTGGCAATCTCAACAGCGATCCCGATGGTGAGCATTTTACGTCGAAAGACCTCTGCCAAATAAATATAAGGACTAATGCAAAATACAGTAATCTTTCTTGAGTTAAATAATAAACTCATTGCCTGATCAAGCATCGTCATATCAAGCAGATTCATCGTATCTGATATGCTTTCGGTCTGTAAAATGGCGATACTGTTTGCGATCACCTGAAGGGTGTCCTTTTCTTTAAAAGGAAAATTGGCATCAATCTCTGCACGAGATTTCTCTTCATACACAACTTCATCCATAAAAGCGACGATAAACTCACGCCAGCCCGAATATCCAACGGTTTTGGCAAAGCGAACCAAAGTGGCCTTTGAAGTATACGTGCTTTTCGCTACTTCATCCATGCTCATACGGCGCAGATTTGATTTTTCCTTGAGCACAAACTCACCAATGGCTCTCCTGGTATCATTATATTGCAATATGACCTCTTCAATTCTTTGAAATAGGTACATCCACCATCACAACCTTTGGTTAACTATAACATAGTTATGCTAAATCCTCACCGTTGCTTTGGATCACTTTTTGATACCAATAAAATGATTTTTTCTTGCTACGTTTCAATGTTCCATTCCCATCATCATCCCGATCAACATATATGAATCCATATCGTTTGCTCATCTGACCTTTACTTGCACTTACCAGATCAATGCAGCCCCAACTGGTATATCCGAGTAGTTCAATGCCATCTTCTTCAACAGCAGCCTTGAAGGCTTTGATATGCTCACGCAAGTAATCGATTCTGTAATCATCTTCAACATAACCATTCTCATCTGGAACGTCCATAGCACCCAAACCATTTTCTACAATGAACAATGGTTTCTGGTATCGATCATATAACATGTTCAGCGCAGATCTGAGTCCCATTGGATCGATCTGCCAACCCCACTCTGAAGAATTCAAATATGGGTTTTTAACAGATTTATAGATATTTCCCGCCGTTTCATGCGTCACTGATGGGTCCGTAGATACAACCCTTGAAGCATAATAAGAGAAGGATATATAATCCACCGTGTGCTGTTTTAACAGCTCCTGATCACCGTTCTCCATTTCAATATGAATGTTCTCCCGCTCAAATTTCTTAAGCGCATAATTCGGATATGCGCCCCTTGATTGAATATCAATGAACAGATAATTCTCCCGATCCTTTTCTATGGCTTTGGCGTAGTCCTCGGGGCGGCAAGAATAAGGATAGTTGTTTCCTCCCGCAAGCATACATCCAACCAGATTGTCCGGGTCTATTTCGTGGGCGATCTTCGTTGCAGCAGCACTGGCTACCAACTGGTGATGCATCGCTTGGTATTTAACTTGTTCTTCATCTTCATCTGGTTCGAAGCACAAGCCAGCCCCTAAAAATGGTGCATGCAAAATCATGTTTACTTCATTAAAGGTAAGCCAATATTTCACAAGACCTTTGTAGCGGCAAAACACCGTTCGGCTATAATTTTCGTAGAACTCAATCATTTTCCGGTTACGCCATGAACCGTAGTTCTTAATCAGCGTAAGCGGTACATCAAAGTGTGTTAACGTTACGAGAGGTTCAATATTATGCTTACGTAATTCCAAGAATATTCTCTCATAAAATGCCAAGCCTTCTTCATTCGGCGCTACGTCATCACCATTCGGGAAGATTCTCGACCAAGATAACGACATGCGATATGTTTTAAAGCCCATCTCCGCAAATAGCTGGATATCTTCCATATAATGATGATACATATCAATGGCCTCTTTGGCAGGATAAAAGTGCTGATCATCGAATTCGAGCATTTTTATTTTACCAGCGCTTACTCCCGCCCGATCTTCTCCAGTTGGCACCAAATCGACATTCGCTAACCCTCTATTGCCTAAATTATATCCACCTTCGCTTTGATTAGCCGCGGTTGCTCCGCCCCATAGAAAGTCAGGCCGTAATCCCATGATATCCACCTCATACATTTATTATTTAACACAAGTTAGCAATGGTGCATTAAAATCTACTGTTTTCTCTATCGTTGCCGTTACATTGGAATACTCGGCTGAATTCGTTACGATAACAGGTACTTGCGTACTGAAGCCGGCTTCTCTGATTTTTTCGATATCAAATAATACCAGCTCTTGACCCTGAACCACTTGTTGTCCCTCTTCTACAAGCGTTTCAAAATGTTGACCTTTGAGCTTAACGGTATTTATGCCGATATGGATCAATACTTCCGTTCCGTTTTCTGATTGCAGTCCGATTGCATGTTTTGTACGGGCCACTGCCGTCACTTTACCGTTGAAAGGTGCAACCACTCTGCCCTCGCTTGGTTCGATAGCCACGCCTTTTCCAAGGGCTTCTGAAGAGAACGCTTCATCCGCAACCTCTGTTAGGGGTAATGCTGTTCCTTTCAAAGGGCTATTAATAATACTGTCCTGAATTGCTGGAAGCTGTTCGTCCGCATGATCCGGCTCAACTGCTTCTTTACTCTCGTCCTTTTCATACTTGAGCGCGAGAATATACGTTAACACGGCCGTCACAACCACAGTGATCACGAGAGCAATCAAGATGTTATACAAGTTCCAGATGTTTTCCCCAATATAAAGAGGGATAGCCGGAATTCCCGAAGCTCCTGTTGCATATCGAAACACATTGGTTAATCCTGCGTACAGTCCACCTAACGCACTACCAATCATGGCTGCGATCAACGGATAACGTTTGGGTAAATTGATGCCGTAAAGTGCCGGTTCCGTAACCCCCATTAATGCGGTTGTGCCCGTTGCCGTAGCTATTTTTTTCTGAGCGGAGTCTTTTACTTTCATACTGACGATCAGGGCTGCAACCCCTTGTGATATGTTTGAAAGAATCGCACCTGGTCCAATAATATTTTCCAGTCCAGTTGTTGCTAACTGCATTTGGCTGAGTGGAGAAATACTATAGTGAATACCGAACATCACCATGATCGGCCATAAAGTTGCTACCAGGAAAACAATAATCCAGTTGCCGTAATTGGCTAACCATTCAAATCCAATCGCAATATAATCACCGACATAAGAACCCATCGGACCGATAATTGTTAAACCTAATATTCCAGAGATCAGAACCGTAAACATCGGAACAAAAATGATCTTGATGGCATCTGGAAATAGTTTTTTGAGGAAACGTTCAATATAGGACTGAGCAAAAACAATCAATAAAATAGGTATAACAGAGGTGCTATAGCTTACCAGCCTGACTGGCAGTCCAAATAAATGAACTTCTTCTCCAGCAGTTTGCAATTGAATGAAATTCGGGTGCAATAACACCCCAGCCAAAGCAACCGCGAGGAAAGGGCTGGTTTTCAACTTTTGAGCTGCACTATACGCCAGGAAAAACGGCAAGAAGTAAAAGACCGAATCGGCCATAAATGCAATGATGTAATACGTTTGGGATTCTCTTGAGATCAAATCGAACAATAATAGCAAGGCAAGTAATGCCTTGGTCATTCCTGCTCCTGTGATTGCCGGAATAACCGGGCTAAATGTGGAAGATATAAAATCAATGAATCGATTTAACAAATTCGGCTTCTTCTTATTGCTCTGATCCGGATTTTCATTGTCTGTTAATGTTGTATGTTTAGTGATTTCCTCATACACTTCTTCAACCTGTGTTCCAATAATGACTTGAAATTGTCCACCACTTTCAACAACGTTGGCTACGCCCTCCAACTTCTTGGCACCATCTTTATTAGCTTTCTTATCATCATGCAGAACAAAACGCAGTCTTGTCTGACAATGAGCCAAGGATGCAACGTTTTGTTCCCCACCGACCATCTCCATAATTTGTATGGCAAGTTTCTCGTACTTTTTACTCATCAGGTTATCCCTTTCTTCCTCGTTGATGTATGTGCGTCAAGTAGCCTAGGACTTGAGGTTACGGATATAACTTAACAACAATTTGAAGCGCATTCAATCCTATTCCGAGTTCGTTAGACAAATTGGAACGACGTTTCGTGAAAACGTTTACTTTGATCTATTATTCCGAAATAACATGAAACAAAACAAGAGTAATTTTCATTATGAGAGTCCAATTGATGGGAGTGGGCAATATTTATAAACTCCTCTTGACTTTTCCTTTTCACCCACATATCGATCAAGGCCGTGTCAGGTCTTCCAAAGTATGAATGATTAATTTCTAAGGGCTTTTCGCAATAGTTTATTACTTGCGGATCCATTTCAATTAATACCCAGTGGTCATACTCAAGTTGTCCATATAGCCTAACCTCCCGGTTTAACTTCTTACTAAAAGCAAACCATCTATTTACCCCGAGTTTTTTTGAAATAATAGGTTTATACATATGCCCGCCTCATTGTGAAAAATAGTATTAAAAACCTAATTCGTCAAAGTACTTTGCACTCCTCTTTCGAAAAAGATCATTTTTGTCAAACCAAACTATATAATGTCGATTTAAGCAAAATTATATCTAGCCGTACCACTAAGTAATTCCAAATTTACTGCCGCTCTAAATGTTACAAACTCCTCAAAAGGGTGAAACTTTGTGTCACTGTACATCAGGGATATCCGAAACGTTGACCCACATACGTTTACTCGAATTTTGGAAACGATGTTTCACAGCATTGCATCTTACTGGGTTCAAAAACAGGACCGTTTATCCATAGAAAAAATATCGAGCGTTCTTAGCGATATTCACTTCAAGAACGTTCAAGACTTATTTGCCGACGAACAAAACAGGGCTTAAATCGTCCAAGAACGATTTAAGCCCTACCCCATATCTAACTTACACCGATGACTGGCAGCTTGCCATCTCTCAACGATGCCAATGCTAAACTCGATTCTTGATCAGGTAAGTGTATGTTCTCTTAATCTTACGGCTGGGCATTCATCCAGCGGCTACTCAAGGCAACAAACAAGGCAACGCAGAGAGAAACGCTGGCAGAAATCCAGAAGATGGCTCTGTAACCGGCGGAGTCTGCCACCAGGCCTAGAACGAGACTACCAATCACGGTTCCAAAATCGGACATGGAGATAAATAACCCCATCCATACTTTTCGGCGTTCTTTTCCGAGTGTGATGCTCAGGTAAGCGGCAAGCACAGGATACACATTAGCTATGCCATAGCCGATCATCGCACCGCCCCCGTACAGCATCCATGCATTACCTGTTACTGGGGCAAAAGCCACAAGTGCCAGACCTATCGTAAGCGAAACCAACAGCATGCCGACATATACGGAATGCCAGTTCCCGTCCGAAGGCAGATTCTTACGGAAAGCAAATCTTGCTGTCACGATCACGCCCGATTGAATAGCAAAAAACACCCCCGCATTGCCGATTCCGGTCTGTATCACATACAAGGCAAGAAACGCCGTTACCGCGCCAAACCCAATCGTTGCGCTCATCATCACGAGGCTGCTTAGCATGAAGTGACGGTTCCAGAGCGTGGATCGTGCGCTTCTATCTATTTCATGCTTGGTTGTCGTTTGCTCCGCGGGACGCTTTGCCGCTTTGATGTGCTGCGTGGCTCTTCCTGTTCCATAGCCCGAGATGAGCGTCAATGCGCTCAAAACCAAAAGTCCTGCGTAAAATCCGTTCAGTCCAGCTTTTTCCCAGGCGATCCATCCCAGTGCAGGCATCATAACCGAGGGTAGCAAACCAAACAACAAGTATAGAGATAATCCCTGAGCACGGTCACGCTCGGGCAACAGGTCCATAACAGCCATTTGCACGGTCAACGAAAAGAATGCGGCGACAGCGCCTTGCAAACCCCGGATAATAATGTAAGAAACGTTGCCCTGCCATACAAACAATAGCAAAACTAACAGATGCCCCGCCAGAATAAAACGGAGAATGCGGGCAATCCCGAATCGTTCAACGACGATTCCCGCCCATGGTCGCAGCAGCATGCTAACTAGCAAATACATCCCCACGATCATGCCGATCTTGTCGTTTCCATAGCCAATGCTTTGCGTATAGAGAGGCAATATCATCTGAACGAAGGCGTTAGCACTATAAAACAAAAAAGTGAGGACATATAGGCGTAGCAACACGGGGGAAAATACACCGTTGCGAGCGTATGGCAAATCTTTGCTTCGATTCATGCCCAGGCGCCTTTACGCTGCCCTGCGTCAACATAGAAAGGCCTGTCCTTCCGAATTGTACCCAACTCCGGACGTCCGGATAATGAGGCGTCTAACAACTGATTAACTGCTGGTTCCCTGGATACCTTCATCTCGGCTATCGTAGAGAAGCTACCGCATAACCTACCCTGATCTAATACAGTCCATCGGTCACATAGCGCAAAAGCAGCCTTCAGGTTGTGCGTGATGAATACGTAGGACATATCCCGTTGTTCCTTTAAATCGCGTAAAACGTCGATAATATGTACCTGGTTGGCAATATCCAAGCTGCTGACAGCTTCATCGAGCACGATAAAGCTGGGTCTGGAGATCATGGCGCGTGCAATGTTAATGCGCTGTAGTTGTCCACCGCTGAATTGTCTTGGCAGCTTGTTCATGGCACTTACAGGTAGTCCCACGATGTCCAAAGCTTCGCCGATGCGGTAATCCTTTTCCCCATTCGTTAGTCGCTCGAAATTGTCCAGGGGCTCCCCGATGATTTGTGCTGCCGTCATCTTGGGATTTACCGAAGAATAACAATCCTGAAATACGGCCTGTACATGCTTCCGTAATTGCTTTTTCGTTCTATTGTCGCAAGCATACATATCCTTACCATCAATAAGTACTGAGCCCCGTTGAGGGCGCTGCAAGCCAAGCATGATTTTGCCGAGTGTACTCTTGCCTGCACCGCTCCCCCCCAACAAACCGATGCATTGTCCTGCCTCCAGCGTCATGGAGATATCCTTCACGACTGCTCCCTGCAACTTCTGTTTCGATTTCCACCAAGAGTTGTTCGCAGAATCATACGTGTGAGTGACGCCAGAAAGTTCTAGCAGTGCCATCATTCTTCCCTCCATTCATTCAACCGACTGCGTAGCAATTCTTGTGTATAGGAATGTTGTGGTCGATTGAATATGGATAATACGTCGTTATGTTCCACGATCCGTCCTTCATGCATCACGATGACCTCATCTGCCATCTCTGCGATGACGTCAAGATCATGCGTAATAAGCAGGATGGCAACGTCCTGGTTCATCCGCAGTCTCTCTAGTTCCTCCAATACATGGTATTGATTAATGGTATCGAGGGCTGTGGTGGGCTCGTCCGCAATGACGATGGAGGGTGACAGACACATCGTTAGCGCAATCAACACGCGTTGCAGCATGCCTCCGCTAAGCTCGAACGGATATCGTTTGAGAAGTTCCGGCGGATCAGGCAGCCTTACACTTTCAAGTGCCTGCACAGCCAGTGTCAACGCATCCTTTTTACTACACCGGGCATGTGTGCGGATCGATTCGACAAACTGGCTTCCGATGGTATGAACAGAAGCCAGTGCATTCATTGGATTTTGAACAATATATCCAATATCGTTTCCGCGAATGGTGCGTAACTGCTCTTCAGTCATGCCGTTCAGTTCATCACCTCTCAGTCTGATGCTGCCGTTTATGCGGATGGCAGGATCGAGTAGCTGAAGAATCGATCGGCAGGTTAGCGTTTTGCCGCTGCCACTCTGTCCTGCAAGACCTACGACGCGTCCAGGCTGCAACGAAAACGAAACATCATGCAGCAATCGTTGAGAAGCGCCGTCTTCGATCACATCGGCACAGACATTATGAAGTGCAAGCAATGGTTCAGGAGTTGCCGATCTGACGTGATGTTCTTCGAACATTGCGGGTGCTCCTCTCCTTCACTTTATTTACGCCGAGCAGTTGGGAGAGCGACTCCCCCAGTACATTGAACGCAGTGACTACAAGTAAAATACACAATCCCGGATATAGCATTATGGAAGGGTGTTCGCGCAAATAGCCGCGTCCTTCATTAATCATCGCTCCCCATTCCGCGGTAGGCGGCTGAATGCCGAGTCCCAGGAAGGAAAGAGCTGAAATATCCATGATGGCCCACCCCATCTCTAGCGTACCGATCACCACAATTTGCGGGAAAATATGCGGGAAAACGTGTCTTCTCAGGATCGCTAATCGGCTGGAACCGCTAATAAGGGCAGCCAGCAAATACGGCTCGGAACGCAGATGCAACACCAAACCCCGGGTCATACGTGCATAGTACACCCACTGTACCAGCAGCAGTGCAATAATGACCTGATATATCCCTGGTCCAAGCATACCAACGATGCCAAGCACAAGGACGAGGTTCGGAAATGCAAGCATGCCGTCGCAAATCCGCATTAATAGCTGATCCAGCCAACCGCCTACGTAACCGGATAACATGCCGATCGATACACCAACCAGCACAGATATGGAAAAGACACCCAACACCAGTCCAAATGTAATCCGGACACCATAGATGAGTCTGGACAACACATCCCTGCCCAAATGGTCGGTACCCAGTAAATGCTCAGCCGAGGATGGAACGAGCTTGTCAGCCATTCGTATCTGGTTCGGATCATGGGGAGCTATCCATGGAGCAAAGATAGCTGTTACTGCGCAAACACACAAAAAGAACAGGCACAAGCCTACGACCAGCCGCTTGCCAAAAAACAAACTTTTCAATTTCATATTCCTACCTGCTCCTTTCTTGCAAGGAAAGCCTCGGATCAGCAGCCATGTGCAGAAGATCGGTTAGGAGACTTGTGCATAAGTAAAGACAGGCAGCAAAAAAAACATAGCCCTGAATGACTGGTAAATCGCGGTTGAAAATGGATTCCACGAAAAACCGCCCCAAACCGGGCCAGGAGAATACTCGTTCTACCACAATCGTTCCCGTGATAAGCCTACCCAGATTCATACCGAATCCGGTAATGATGGGGAGGATGGCCAGTCGAACCACATGTCTGAGCATGATGCTGCGCGGCTTTAGTCCTCGTATATGCGCATAGTCCACGTAAGCCTGCTTCATCTGCTCCAGAATACTCTCACGAAACAGTCGGGCATAGGTTGCCACAAGTGCCAAAGAGAGAGTCAATGATGGTAAAATCAAATGCTGCCATGTGCCCTTTCCTTCCACGGGAAGCAAGTCCCAGTGGAGGGCAAACAGATAGATCAGTAAGTAACCCAGCATGAATTGCGGTAAGGATGCACCGATGTAGGAAAGAATGCGCACCGCATAATCTACCCACCGCCCGGCGTGCACGGCCGAGAGATACCCTAGTGTGACAACAGCTACGAAAGCGATCAACATACTGCTCCCCGTCAACTGCAACGTTGCGGGCAACCGTTGCCAAATCTCTCCCCAGACAGACTTGGAAGACAGGTACGACGTCCCGAGGTCCAACTGTAGCATGCGAACAGCAGATTGCACGTACTGAGACATAAAGGGATCGTCCAGCCCCAGTTCTCCCCTCTTCTCCTGTAGCATTTGCTCGTTAGGCTTGATATGAGCTGCCGAGAAATACGCCTCGGCCGGATCAACCGGAGAGAGCCTCATTAGCACAAAAGCTACGAAGGTGGCGAACAGCACGAGTGGAACCAGCGTCAGTGCTCTTCTAAAAATATAACCTGCCATGAGTGGCCCTTCCTTTTCTTTATTTTAGGTGAATGCTATTAAATGGATGATCCCATCTGCTCTCCGGAAATGAAACGTTATCCAGTGTTTTTTGGTATACGTTATATTGACGAATATAGGACAGGGGTATAATAACCGATTCTTCCTGAACTTTTTGTAAAATCTGATCATAAAGCTCTTGTCTCTGTTTCTCGTCAACGGAAGCCAGTACTTGCCTGATCTGTTTGTCAAGCTCTGCCTTGCCTTCAATATTGAGATGTGCCTCTGCAACGCCAAAGGTAGGCTCCGCTACCGCATTGACCAATGTATGTGGATCGTAAGGCACTCCGGAGTTGAACCAGAAGTTCATGTCATAGTCTCCCTCACGGAAACGTTTGGTCTGTTCGGTCAGCTCAAGTCCCGTCAACTGAAGTTCAACGCCAAGTCCAGCCCATTCGGCCTGAAGTGTCTCGCCCATCGCTTTCTGGATGCGGTCAGTTGTATCGTACATCAGCTCAAACGACAGCTTCTCGCCATCCTTTTCCCTGGTACCGCCCGATGCCGGAACCTTCCATCCTGCCTCGTCCAGATAAGCTGCTGCTTTGGAGGCATCGTATGCAAATCCAGGGAACGTCTGGCTAACGTAAGGATAATCGGTCGTTAGCACCTGCGTCGCAGGCTGTTCCACGTCAGACGTGATGCCTTTGACCATCGCAGCCTTGTCAAATCCGTGATGCAATGCAAGCCTTACTCGCATATCAGCCAGCTTTTCATTCTGCGTATTCAGGATTAAGTTTCGCGTGCCCAACGGGCCCGATACTTCCGTTTCGAATGCATCGTTCTTTTGCAGGCGCGTGAATTCGTCAAGGCTAATGGAACCCTCTCCGAAAATGAGATCAAGATCGCCTTTCTCGAAGGCTAGTACCCGAGTTTCGGCATCCGGTATGATGCGGACCGTGATCTTGTCCAGTTCAGGCTGTTCGCCCCAATAGTTCGGGTTTTTTACGAATACGCTGTATTCATCCTGCTTGTATTCTTCAAGCATCCATGGCCCCGTGCCGATGGGAGACTGAATGCTTTCCAGCGTATTGTCCCCCTCCGGGAAGCCTGCATCGGCCAAGAAGCGGAATGGACGCACGGTTGTTAAGTCCTGCAAAACCGGATAGTACGGCTCTGACATGACAAGCTTGACGGTGTACTCGTCAACAAGCTCGAGGTGATCCAGCAATTTGGCCGTTCCCAGCCAGCTATGCGTCGTCTTGTTTTGCAGGATCGCGTCTATGTTACGCTTGACGCTAGCGGCGTTGAACGGTGTTCCGTCCGAGTATTGGACGTCCTTCCGAAGATGGAAAGTATATTCTTTGCCGTTCTCGCTAATCTCCCAACTGGTGGCCAAATGAGGCTTGATTTCTCCCCCTTCGCCGTACTCAACCAGGGGTTCGTAAATCATGGATTGTGAGAACAGCTGTGATGGATAGTACGCGTGCGGATTAGATGGACCCAAATCCCTCATCCATGAAACCGTTATTTCTTTAGCTCTTTCCTGTTCCCCGTTAGCTGACGCAGATGGTGCTGCCTCCTCTTTTTTGGAACATGCCGCTGCCACAGCAAGCAGAAGCATAAATAGCATGACAAGTATGCCTTGGAACATTTTTCTCTTTCGCATGGTAAAGCCCCCTAAAACATTAATGAGAATGAAAATCATCTTCAATTCATGTTAAGGAGTTTGGTATGATTGAACAATGGATATATTTCTGATTTTTTATAGCACAAAAAACAGAACCGGACTTGCGACAATTGACTTGTCTATGCATGTCTTGTTTGGAACCGCGGTTCAAAATACATTTGGTTAAGGAGCACAACATGGAACGTTCAACAATTGACGGAAAAGAAATTTCCTTTTTGCCGAATGAAGGATACGACATATACATCCCTCAAAGCGTGAGCCTTTTCCGCAGACTGTCCTGCAAACAGCTTATCCCGAGCTCGCCTGGGGCGCATCGCCTCGTCGTGTTTAAGTCGACATCCGGTGTGTTGCACTTGAGGAAGCATTTCGTGCAGACCGAAAAAAACGATGTCTTACTGCTTGCACCTGATGCGCAGGCCAGCATTCAATTCGTCGATCCGCACGAAGAAACATTGGGGGCTTCATCGTCCGCCACGCAGCTGAATACCGCGGCGGCCATCGTCATCGTGTTCAGTGTATACCGGCTTGGAGAGTCGAAACCAGCCAATGAATTACTGTCCACGATTCCGTACGAGACGCGCATGAACATTACTGACGAATCAAGGTTACTTGATTTGGCAGGAACGCTCGACCTCTCATTGAAGCGCCCCACTCCCGTCCCCGAAGAGTCGAGATTGAAACAGCAGATTGCGTTGCAGGAACTACTCCTGTTCCTGATGGAAAACATTCGACGGAATACGGAAATATCCGATAACATTCAAGCGGTGAAGCATACCGTCACTTATATCGAATCTCACTATCAGCAAAACATTACGGCCCGCCAGTTGTACAGCATCGCAGGTGTGGCTAAATGGCAATACAGTACCTTATTCAAGTCCATTACAGGAAAAAAACCGTTGGACTATGTGTTGGATATTCGTATGAAACATGCCAAGCGGCTGTTGTTACAGACCGAGGACACGATTGCACAGATTGCCCAAGCCGTGGGATTTAAGGATGAGAGTTACTTTTCGCGCAAGTTTAGACAAACGGAAGGGATCACTCCCCGCCAGTACGAGAAGGCTGCTTCAGTCAGCTCATCTCCCGTGCTCATGCCAGAGGTTCCTTACAAACGGATCGTTGCCGTTGGTTATTCGCTGGGCGATCTATTGTCCTTGGGTATCACGCCGATAGGCGCAGATGTGGAGATCATAGGTAAAAGAGGTCTGTACTGGGATTCCATTAATGGTATTGAAGATATTGGATTACTGGGTGAACCGGGCAAAATACGTAAGCTTCTTCCTGACCTGATCATTCATTCTGGTTTCCGTCAAGATTGGATCGAAGAATTGGCATCCATTGCCCCAACCGTGCTCATCGATCGCTATGAACACGTCTATTCAAGAATCATGCAAACAGCAGAGCTAATGAACCGGCAGAAGCTTGCACAACAATGGATTTATCGGCATCGCGCTGCAAGTAAACGAATGTGGATAGGCCTGGCGAAGCATATGGATGTTAAGCAAACAGCAGCTGTGTTTTCCATCGTTGAAGGCAATCTCTACATCATGAGCATGAAAGGCTTTGCAGTTACTGTATACCACCCTGACGGCATGCAGCCTCCTCCGAAGGTGAAGGAACTAATTCGGGCAGGCATTCCTTTTCAACTGACGCGACCGGAACATGCCTGTAGCTATGAAGCCGATACCCATTTTATTCTCATGGATAACGATCCCCGTACGATCCGGTTATACAGAAGACTGATGCAGTTACCATACTGGAACTCGAAAAGCATCGATCGTATTATTCTTACCGAGAACAAGTACAATTTCGATGATCCGCTCACGATGGACAGATTGTTGCTAGAGCTTCCTCAGATGATTCTGAAGAAAAGTCACTAATGACGACATTGATTTCTCCACGCCAAAATAGGGATGTAATCAATCGCCTCTTACAACGATTGGTTACATCCCTATTCTCTACAACGTCATATCCTGCAGCCACTGCAAAACGAGTAATCGTACTTCCAATATTACTTTAACCTTGCAAGGATCTTACTTCCATGATTATATATTTTGAAGCATGTGTGCTCGTTAAACAGTGGATTAGAAGCCTGCCGTCCAACCCGCGTCAGCGGCTATAACAGCCCCGTTCACAAAGCTCGATTCGTCTGAAGCCAGGAAAAGGGCTACTTTTCCGATTTCTTCCGCCTGCCCTACGCGAGGAATTACGCCTTGTGTAACCTTCGTTCTGGACGCGCCAAACTCATTTAAGTTATGAATCGTTGAAGTAATGTTTGTGGCTGTCGCTCCTGGCGCAATGGCATTGCATCGGATACCTTTTTGAGCATACATGAACCCCGTGTTTTTCGTAATACCGATTACCGCATGCTTTGAGGCAGTGTAAGCAGCGCCTGCATGCGCGCCGCTGAAGCCGCCCGTAGATGCCGTATTTATAATCACTCCCTTCCCTTTATCCAGGAAGATCGGGATGACTTTGCGAATCGCACGCATAACGCTTTTTGTGTTAACATCGAATATAAAATCCCATGTCTCGTCGTCCACATCTCCTACAGGCGCCATGTTATCCATAACGCCCGCATTGTTAACCAAAATATCGAGAGTTCCGAATTCATTAACAGCAGTATCGATCATAGCATGAATATCATTTAAATCAGCAACATTGGTTTTTACTGCGACGGCGGTTCCGCCAGCTGATTTAATTCCTGCTGCAACCGCTTCAGCTCCTTCAATGTTCAGGTCTGAAACAATAACACTTGTGCCTTCTTTTGCAAATAACTCTGCAATCGCTTTCCCCATTCCTGATGCTGAGCCTGTAATGACCGCAACTTTTCCTCCCAAACGCATGAAAAATCCCTCCAATGTTTTTTTGAACAACCGTTCATTTGAAGTATGGATCAAATTCTAAATCAAAGTCAGTTGTATGAAAGTACACGCCCGAACGGGGGATTCTCAAGAACGAGCACCTCAAAAGGCTGCCTCATGAAAGTCCCTGAAGAACTGTGTAGGTGATTAGTTCACGTATTGGAGCTAGTCTGATGAATCTTTTCAAGGGAGTTTAACGGTTAGTTACAGCAACAAAGGATTTATGTTCAGAACCTTATTGCATCTGACTGACCTTTACATAACTAAGTGATATTCCAGAGTGATACTTTTTGAAGTTTTCCCAACAACTAAATTAATCATTAATGATCTTAGGTCCTATAAACCAAAAGAGTGTGTAAGATGAAAACCTGACGCCGTTTAGACCAGCTTCAACCATGCCTGCTCCCGCAAGCATCTTACCAGCCAAATTCGCTCTCAGCCTTTCAAAAAAAGAATAAGCACTTTATCCGGAATATCAATTACGAGCAGGTCTGGAATAAGATAAATAGTTTTTGTATTTTTTTAATCTTTCAGGCAACTCGCCAGCCTTGGAATTAGGCTTTAATGAAACTTTATATAATTCATCCGCGTGCTCGAATTTCCCAGAGATTAGAACATGAGAATGCGCTCTATCTTCTTCCGAGACATTGAATTTAACTTTGCCCTGTTCAACCTCCAAAGTACCCTTTACACCGCAAATTCCGCATATTGCAGGGTAATTATCATCATGATTCCTGATTTCAACGAGTTTGGAATGACAGATTGGACATAAACCAGATTCGCCAATATATTTCGCTTCCGTATTCGGATTCATTAGTGTTTCAGCAACATGACGACCAGATTGCCTAGCTCTGTTCAATTCATTTTCCTTGAAGACTACTGATCCAGGCAAGCCAACCCAATTGACCAGCATTTTGTCTACAACATTGATTTGCATCGGCAGCGTGAAAAGATGGAGCATTGGCAGTGCAAGTGTGTCCCACTCACTCCCTCCTACAGCTATAAGAGAAGCCACTCTTTGCTTAAAGCTTCTTTCATCTGGGCCTTTACCAGTAGTTATTCCTCTTTCTTCGCGTTGCTTCCTGGCAATCATTCGGAAGGCAATGTCATGGGAGGGGCCCATCCGGTCATTCAGAGTCTTCAACAGTCCACTCGGACTCTTCTCATAAATGGCTGAGCTTACAATTAACCCGTCGCATTCCATTATTTTTTCTTCAATAAATCCATAATCATCGTTCTTTATCACACAATCTCCTGAGCCACACTTTTCAAGCAGGCTGACTACACAAGCATTACAACCGGTGCAAGGTTTAATTTGCAGGTCATTAAGACGTATAAGCTCTACCTCGGCACCTATCTCTTCAGCACCCATCAGAGCTTCCTTGACAAGGATTTCTGAATTACTCATCCTTCTACCGCAACTAATCCCTAAAATTTTCATTAATATCCTCCTGCTATTTGTATTTGTTAGGCATAGATCCTGAAGCAAATCCATGCGAGAGTTTCAGCTTTCTCCACTAATTTCGCATAAATTTCCTTACATAATTCCAAAACCATTCGCTCACAGAGTTTTGATTTTAAACAATATTACTCATTTTTTGATGAAAGTGTCATTTATTGCAGCGTGTAATAAATTCAGTATATATAATAAAAACGTTATATCCCATGTGCTGGAATTTAAATATGGTCTAATATAGTGATGATGTTTTGTAATATTGCACAAGGATTAAAAAGCTTTTGGAGGCTGCTCTCGTGAAAATTCAAAAAATAATCAGAAAACTTAGCGACTGTTATCTTTCCTTGCCCGAAGAGGCCATGCAAACAAAAGAAATCAGTGAATTTACTATCCTGCGGTTGAGTTCCGTTTTCCAGGCTGATACGGCTTATATAGGTAAGCTTTCGAATTTGCCAAAGGACTTTCCTACAGACACTCCTCTTTTTTGCATTCAGGATTGTGATGCACTTGTAGACTCTTATACTTGCCTTACCCTTCTGCCAAATGGACTGGATCTGCTGGATCTTTCGGGAAAGATTTCATCTATACTTGCTCATGAGAATCGGCTCATTGAGCATATGCACACTCTGATATCCGCACTTTACTCAAACAAAGGTTTGCAATACTTGACAAACGAGGCCTCCCGCATCTTTGGTAATCCGGTAATCATTGTCGACGCAGGCTATAAGTTACTCGCTATGTGTCAGGCCCCCATCCCCAGCCGACCTGATATCGAACAGCAGCGAAATTTGGGTTATATTCTTGACAGTAATATTGAGAGCATGAAGAAATCTAATCTGTACGAACTGACCCGTATGGCTCTTATTCCTTATTATTCACGCGATCCCGAGACCAACGACTGTTGGATAACAGCTTTTGTGTACGTACATGGTATAGAATTCGCGCAGGTCAGTGTTATGGAACTGGATCGTAAATTTACAGATATTGATTTTGAACTCGTACAATTTCTTTGTGAGCTGGTTTCGGTAGAATTGCAAAAGAACGACTTTTATAATTGCAATCAAGGAATGATGCATAGTTTTTTGCTTTCCGAACTGCTTACAGGCGAGCTCAATGATGCTAATGTCATCGCAATGCGACTGGCTCATCTGGAATGGACGCTTACACCTTACCTGAGAGTGATGACCTTGACAGACCTGAAGAACGGCTTTTTTGAGGGGAAAGTTCAGCTGGTTGCACAGCATATGATCCAATTACTTCCGGATAGCCGTTGGATCGTATATCAGGGACGTATTGTATTTCTCATTTCCCTCGTTGATTCATCCTGTAAAATCATTGCTGAAGACAAACGAATTCTGGAATTTCTCCAAGTAAACGGCCTAACTGCTTCGCTGAGTGACTGCTTTAGTCATTTAACCTGTTTACGAAAATATTATAAGCAATGCCTAACCGCCATCGAGATTGGGTTCCAACTTAATTCTAACAAGCCAGTGTATATGTATGAGGACTATCTCTGCGAGCATATTGGAAAGATCATATCGGAACAGAACGATCTCGCTGACTTCTGCCATCCAGTTATCCAAAAGTTAATTGCTTATGACAATGCCCACAAAACAAGTTTGCTGCCTACCCTTGAAGCCTATCTTCAATATGTGGACACTCCAAATATTGCTGCTAAAACACTTTTTATTCATAGAAATACTTTGTTCTATCGAATCAACAGGATACGTGAGCTTTTCGAGATTGATCTAAGCGATGGTGATATTCGTCTGAAGCTTCAAATGACTCTTCATTTTCTAAAACTGAAAACACAACGCGGCGATCCTAAAGATCAGAGTATAGAAGGATAAGCAAATGCAAAAAAACATGCAGACAAAATTTCTTATCGATACTTTGTCTGCACGCTGGTCTTTTCTTTCTATTTTTAAATTTAATGATAGCCCATAAGCATTCAGATAGTCCGCTGCTGTTCTAAGATGACCAGTATGTCTAATTCCATCATTAATCAGCTTACCAGCTTTAGGCCAACTGCTGAACCGAGTACCATCGCGATGAACAGAATTCTCGCGGTATTACGCGGTTCACTGTAAAAGATCATGCCCAATATGGCCCCTCCAGAAGCTCCAATACCGGTCCAGACAGCGTAGGCCGTTCCCATTGGTAGTGTTTCCATGGCCAGGGATAGAAACAAGAAGCTCAACCCAAAGCCTGCAAGCAGGTAAAAAGCAGACAGGAAATCCCGATCTTTATGGAGCTTATTAATCATGAGAACTCCCATCATCTCAAATACGCCTGCCAAAATTAGAAATACCCAGTTCATACGTCAGTGCACCTCTTTTCCTTGTTTCTTCTCTTTGCTCTGTATTTTGAGGCCTACAACTCCGAGCAGAAGCACCCCGATTAGCAACAATTTAGATCCCTGTACCTCAGCACCAAACAACAAAATTTCTGCCAATACAGTGCCGGCCGTTCCCAAGCCGACAAACACTGCATACACCGTACCTACCGGAAGCGTACGGGAAGCCATAATCATGAGTATGAAACTTACTAAAATGGCAACTAAAGTGCCCCCCCACTCTAACCATCCGCTAGCATGTTTCAGGCCGATGACCCATCCAACTTCAAATAATGCCGCAATTACAACAGATAACCATGTCTTGTTCATTCTGTGCTTCCTCCTTTTTGATAATGCTGCAAATGTAGTATGGATTTATAGCAGCAATAAAAAAAAGCCTGAGAGAATACTGCATACAGCAGTTTTTCTCCCAGGCTTTTATCCCTCCGTGGCACAGTACGACGACTGTGAGTTTTCTCTCGGACCAGCCGATATTACATCGCGGAACCCTAGAAAACATTTTTTAATTCAATTATAGTTAATATTATACAGATTAGTGATTAAATTACAATATAAAAATTAATAAGAATTCGTATATCATCCTAAACTTATATCATTGTTTTGGTCATTATGAAATCAATTTGTTCTTCATCCCCCATATAAAAAGAGTGTGCGCCAGTTTGAACAAACCCCATTTTCTTGTAAAAAGCAATGGCATTTTCATTTTTTTCCCATACCCCGAGCCAGATCTTCTTTTTATTATGTTCAATCGCAATTTCCATAGCTTTATTTAGCAGATATTTACCAAGCCCATGTTTTTGAGATTTGTTTCTTATATAAATCCTCTCAATTTCGAGCGACTCATCACCCATTCTTTCGGATTGGGCATCATTCATATTTACCTTTAAGTATCCAGCAAGTTCTTCATTAAAATAGATGAAAAAGATTTCTGAAGAGTCGTTGGACAATTCCTCCTCCAACTGCTTATAGTTAAATGCTCTTTCTAGATAAGCTTTCATATTTTCAGGTGAATTCTGATCTTTAAAAGTATCATTAAATGTTTCAATACTTATTTCTTGGAGTATTTGTAAATTTTCACGGCTGCACTTTATTATTTTCACGGTCACTTTAATGTATCGCTCCTTCATGTAAATCAATAATTTCTCTTGTTCCCCTTTTTTACAAATTCCCAGTCTTCCCCTATATTTTCTCTTACTCTTTGAAGAAGATTGAAAATAGTTTCTACTTCTTTTTCTGAAAATCCCTCTAATGCAACGTTATTGGAATAATCATTTTCTCTTTTTATAAAAGGATAAACATTGTTCCCTTTATCTGTTGGATAGAGTTTTTTAATTTTTTGATTATGGTTATCTTCTTTCTTTTCAATAAAACCATTAATTACAAGTTTTTTTATAGCACGAGATGCAGTTGTTCGATCTACTTTTATCATCTCAGCTAACTTTTCTTGAATGATTCCTGGGTTTTCACATATTCGTACAAGGTACAAATACTGCCCTTTTGTAAGGTCATATTCTTTAAATTCTATATTACTTATAGAATCTAATGCCCTTGCGATCATTCCAATTTCACGAAGCACTTCCTTCATAGTTAACTCCTTCGCACCTATTTTGTTGCAAATGCAATAAAAATGATATATATTGAATTTACCTTATTTTTATTGCATTTGCAACAAAAAAAATTATGTTAAAGAGGTCTAGTAAAGTGAAATATGTTTTTTTCGTATTAGGAATTTTTATATTATCCCTTGGAATTTCGTTCACTATACAATCAAACCTTGGGACTTCACCTTTTGATGCACTTTTGGTAGGACTGTCCATAAATTTGGGGCTTACTGTGGGAAGTTGGGAAATCATAATAGCTATAATATTGATATGTTGTAATTCGCTTTTAAAAAGACAAAGACCAGAAGTTTTGGGGTTGTTAACAGCATTTATAACGGGTATTGGTATTGATATGTGGCTTTTTTTATTACACAATTTGATAGCACCTGAACTATGGTACAGCAAAGTTGTTTGTTTTGGAATTGGTTTAGTTGTTGTAGGATTAGGAACTGCAACATATTTACAGACAAATTTTGCACCAATTCCAGTTGACCGATTAACATTAATCATACAAGAATTAACTAAAACAAATCTATTTTTTTCGAGAACACTCATCTATCTTATATTCTTGATCATAGCAGTCATCTTAAATGGCCCCATTGGCATTGGAACTTTGTTAACCGTTTGTTTAGGGGGGCTAATACTCAATTACTTTATGCCACTTACTGAAAAAGTACTTGACCGCATATTAACACACTCTGATACATCACTAAATCATGAGAAAGATAAAAAGCATTCTATATAGAATGCTTTTTATCTTGTTCAACTAACCTGATCTGTTAAAAGATGTACTATCCAAGTTGAGACTGAAGCTTGATGCTCATATCTCTTTGTTTCGATATTAGGTTTCTCTAGAAGAATTGGTACTGTTATTTGTCTCTCAATTGGTACTTTAATTGTGTCTAATTCATTTTTATAATGTGTTTGTATTTTGAAGGCCAATTAATAAAGGAGTGTAGCTTTATGTTCTGTGGATTATCTGCTTTTCCACTCACCCCAGTTAACGAGACAGGTATTAACGAAAAAGCATTTGTGACACTAATTCAACGATTAGTTGCAGCTGGTGTAGACTCAATTGGTGCATTGGGTTCAACTGGAAATTATGCATATCTTAATCGAGAAGAACGTTTACGTGTGCTTCGACTTGCTGTCCATTCATCTGAGGGGATTCCCGTGATGACAAGTATAAGTGCGATTCGTACTTCTGAAGTACTTCGATTAGCGGAAGATGCACAAAGAGCAGGAGCAAGCGCAGTGCTGTTGGCTCCTGTTTCTTACCAGGCATTAACAAATGAAGAGGTATATTCGTTGTATGAACAGGTGACAAGCTCGCTCTCTATTCCGCTCTGCGTATATGATAATCCGGGGACTACACATTTTCATTTCAGTGATGAGTTGCACGGTCGGATTGCTGAGCTGCCTAACGTTCGTTCTATCAAGATTCCTGGAGTGCCTTCTGATCCTGAAGCAGCCAAGGCACGCATTAGAAAACTGCGAACGGCCATTCCTCCCCATGTAACTATAGGAGTAAGTGGAGACTCATCCGCAGTCACTGGCTTGGATGCAGGCTGTGAAGTATGGTACTCAGTTCTTGGTGGTTTGTTTCCAAGGGCGTGCTTGAGAATAACCCGATTTGCTCTGGATGGTTGTGCTGACGAAGCAAGTCGACTCTCAACACAGCTTGAACCGCTTTGGTCGTTATTTCGCCAATATGGCAGCCTTCGCGTTGTTTCAGCAGCAGCAGAAATAATTGGCTTGATCTCAAGTCCCAGTCTTCCTTTACCCTTACAACCATTGAATCAATCAGCTAGAGAACACTTAAAATTCATACTAAAGGATCTTCAGTCCACAGAAACATTCTGTTCACCATTCGGCTAATATCTTTTCGAAGGGGAGACTACTAAGCACGTTTGCAGTAAAATTTTTCGTTATGAGTGTTGGAGGAACAACAGATGCTGAACTGCCCAAGCATTCGTAATATCTTAATCCTTTTCTTCGTTAACAACAGAACTATCTACTAAAAAAAGCCAGCTATAATAGCTATAGCTGGCTGTTATACGTTTTTTTAATTTACTTCCAAGATCAAATCCATGCTGTCCTGTGTTAAACCAAATTTGAAGATGAAACGCTAGGTTTTGCAGGAATCACATGTAATAACTGTTTTGAATTTGGATCCTCCAGATTCACATGCACTTGATCATAATTAAATGAATTCGTAACAATAACCATTACCGTAGGATCATAACCCGCAGCCTTAATTTGCTCCAAGTCAAACTCAACTAATTTGTCATCAATGCCAATTCTATCATTTTCCTTAACCAATGGTTTAAAGTGTTGTCCCTTTAATTTCACAGTATTAATACCGATATGAATCAAAAGTTCTATACCGGAATCAGATACAATGCCAATCGCATGCCCGGTTTTGTACACGCTGCTTACCGTTCCGTTTACCGGAGCTGTAACAATTCCGCTAATTGGAACAATCCCTGCTCCTTTACCCATCGCTTCAGAAGCAAACACCTCATCGCTTACACTGCTTAAAGGAACAATTTGGCCATTCACAGGTACCACAACCTCGTTTGGATTTGCTTGATCACTCAAATTCGTCACACTCTTATTCGAAACACCGAAGAAATAAGTTAAAATGACGGCTCCAAAGAATGCAATAATTAATCCGATGACTTCTCCAATGAAACCTTGGCCTAAATAAGTTGGAATAGCCAACAAGCTAGGAAATGTAAATGTGGATGCATGTACTTCAAACGATCCAATAACAGCGCCTCCAATACCAGCAGCGATCATTGCACAGTAGAATGGACGCTTTAATTTAAGGGTTACGCCGTAAATTGCCGGTTCAGTGATACCAAAAATGGCTGTGATTGCTGCAGAACCCGATAGGCCTTTGATTTTGGCATCCTTGGTTTTCAAAAATACGCCTAGAGCAGCACCTGCTTGAGAAAGTACGGCTGCACATACAATCGGCAACCATTGGTCGTATCCTTGATTAGCGACATTGTTTATCATCAGCGTAATCAGCGCCCAATGGACTCCGAAAATGACAATCGACTGATGGAACGCTCCTAAAACCAACCCAGCAAGTAATGGGGAGAAACCAAAGATTGCTAACAATACCATGGCGAACAGGTCACTGATCTTTGTGCCTAGAGGGCCGATAACAGCCAATGTTAGAGGCAACATGATCACTAGAGAAACCAGAGGGGTTAGCATATTACGAATTGATTCCGGAAAGAATTTGTTCAACAAAGGTTCCAAGTAAGAGAGGCCCCAAATCGACAACAGAATGGGAAACACAGACGCTGTATACGTAATTGGTATGATCGGTATGCCAAAGAAATCAATCGTTTGTGAATTGGATACGATCTCTACTAAAGACGGATGAATGAGTGCACCAGCTAACGAAACGGCTACGAATGGGTTGACTTTCAGCTTCTTGGCCGCAGTAAATGCCAAGAAAATCGGCAAAAAATAGAAAATGGCATCACTTGCTGCATTCCATATTTTATACGCACCACTGTCGGTCGATATCCAGTTCATTGTTGTAAATAAAGCTAGAATGCCTTTCAAAATTCCGGATCCAGCCAAGGCTCCCAGAAATGGCGTAAATACGGCCGAAACAAAATCCATCAACTGACTGACAGGATTAAATTTCCCAGTTATTTTTTCTGAAGCGCTTTCATTGCTGCTAGAAACATGTAAGTCCATTCCAGGTAATGATGTTAGTGCATCATAGACTTGAGCAACGGAATTACCAACAACCACCTGATACTGTCCGGCACTATCGACGACGGTAATGACCCCATCTGTGTTTTCAATCTTTTTGGTATCTGCAGCACTCACATCATTTAATTTAAATCTCAATCTAGTGGCACAATGCCACACCGCATTTACATTCTCTTTTCCTCCTACGCCATCCAGAATATCCTTTGCCAATTTTTGATAACTCATAGTTGTCCCCCCTATTATAAATGCCCGGACCATTTTCCACATACCGTATTACAAAAACGATACAAAATGATCCGGGGGTGCCTTAATCATTTAGTGATTCTCATCCTAATCGTTGGTGGTTCTATTAAGATCCTCGCCGTTTGTATCAATAACTTGCTTATACCAGTAAAAACTATCTTTATAATGGAATTGCCCATTTCCATTACCTTCATCATCATAGTCCACATAAATAAAGCCATATCTTTTGCTCATTTCAGCAGTACCTGCACTGATGATGTCGAAAGGGGCCCAGGTACAATAGGCAAAAACATCTGCCCCTTCATGTATTGCCTCTTTCAGTGCTGCAATATGCTCCTGGTGGTATTCGATGCGATAATCGTCATGAACTTTATTGCCCGCTGTTAAAACATCTTTAAATCCAAGACCATTTTCAGCCACCATCATGGGAACATGATACCTGTCCCAATATTTAGACATGCAGAGATATAATCCTGAAGCATTTATGGACCAGCCCCAGCGATTCGCTTTCAAATGGGGATTTTTGACGGTAGAATTAGGGTCCATCGTATTCTCACTAGCTTTAACAGTATTTGACCAGTAATAAGAGACTGCAAGGAAATCGGCTGTATTGTTCCGAAGCAACTCTTTCTCCGATTCCGTAATTTCCAGCTGGATGTCATGGTCTTCGAAATACGTCGATGCATATTCTGGATACTCGCCTCGAATCAGAACATCGCTGTAGAAATATTGCATTCGATTCCGTCTGAAATTCAGTTCGACATCTGCAGGTTCACATGAATAAGGGGCGGTTAATGTATCGGCCAACATCATTCCCATTTGAAGGGATGGATTTAGCTTGTGGCCAAACTCAGTAATCTTTGCAGAAGCAACGAATTGGTGATGAACCGCTTGAAACTGAGACTGCTCGTAATGATCAACTTTATCTTTCAGTATGCCAAGGGAGGCAAATGCCTCTTTGTGGACAAGGTTAATTTGATTGATAATGATCCAATATTTAACGATTTGGTGATATCTTTGCAGGACGGTTTGCCCATACTTCACGAAGAAATCAATCAGTTTCGGGTTTGTCCAACCGCCATATTGCTCAACCAAATTTAAAGGCATTTCATAATGGAAAATCGTGACGATTGGCTCAATATTTTTTTCTTTCATGTACTCAAATAATCGATCATAGAAGGCCAAACCCTGCTCGTTTGGAACGGTATCATCTCCATTCGGAAAAATCCTGCTCCAAGAAATAGACAACCGCAATGTTTTTACATGCATTTCTGCTAACGCATCGATATACTCACGGTATCGTTCGTAGAAATGTACTCCTTGGCGCTTAGGGAAATAATATGTCCCATGTTTGTATTTTTCGTATGTTTCTGAATCCATGTTATTAAAATGTAGATCAATAGGATCAGCTCCTGGAATAAACGGCTGAATATCAGCGGTACTTAACCCTCTTCCATCCCTGCGATGTGCACCTTCTACTTGATTAGCAGCAATAGCTCCTCCCCACAGAAAGTCTTTTCTTATTTTGCTCATGTATGTTTCCCCCAAATGTATTTAAAATTTTTGTACGATAAAGACTCCTGCAATAACCAAAAGAGCTCCCAATAATCGAGGAATATTCAAAGTGTGCATACTAGCACCAATTAATCCAAAATGATCAATGATCACCGACACGATTATTTGTCCAGCTAAAACGTATCCAACCGTAGCTGCTACTCCTATTCTGGGCATGAGAATGGTTGTCGCCAATACATAGAAAGCACCCAGTAGTCCTCCTGTCCACATCCACCAGGGAGCTTCAAACCATTCTTTTTTGAACAACGATCCTTTTACAAAAAAAGATATGATTATTAATGAGATGGCACCTACTGTAAAAGAAATGGCCGAAGCAACAATAGGTGATCCCACCACCGTCCTTAGCTGCGCATTAACACTAAATTGTGTAGGCAAGGCCATTCCTGCCAATAATGCGAAAATTATGAATATGATAGCCATGTATTTTCCCCTTTCTCTTACTTTGATCAATTAGCCAATCGGAAATTGAACGAAGTGCTTCAATAAATCGTTTATCCGATTTTAGAACCATGAGAAAAGAAAATACCAAAAGAACGGTTTCAAGTGTGTCCATGGCAAAAGTAAGTAATCCCGCCTCACAGTATTATCCCCTCTCAAATTCTGAAGATTGAATATCCCCTACAGATGAGTCAATAATATAACTTAAATATGGGAATACTAGATTGGTCACCTTCTCAATTTATCGATTAATCATTGACAACCCGAGTATAATTCACGCACTATAATAAGTAAAATTAATAATAAGTATAGGAGGTATACTAAATACTTATATGGATATTAATTATGAACTCTATAAGATCTTCTATATCACAGTAAAAGCTGGAAGTATGTCTAATGCGGCAAAGGAACTGTTTACATCACAATCGGCAGTTAGTCAGTCCATAAAACTACTTGAAAATAAGCTAGGTGGACAATTGTTCCATAGAAGAGCACAAGGAGTGTCCCTTACTACGGAAGGAGAGATATTATTTCAATATGTAGAACAAAGCTATGAGTTATTACAGGCGGCTGAAAGAAAATTTTTGGAATTAAGGAATTTAGATGCTGGCCAACTAAGAATAGCCGTAAGCACAACAGCTTGTAGTAACTTCTTGATGCAATACCTGGAGACATTCTCCTTGGCTTACCCTAATATCGAGATTTATATCAAAGATCAATCTACTCATTCTACAATTAAGCAGCTAGAGTCAGGCGAAGTTGACATAGGAATCATCAATCTGAACGGAAGCAGAGATTCTCTGACGGTGATTGGAAAAATAGAAATACAAGATTGTTTTGTAGCAGGTGAGAGATTTAAAGAAATATGTGATAAACCAATATTCTTAAAAGAACTAGTAGAAAATTACCCGATCATTCTGATGCAGAAAGGACTTAATACAAGAAAATATATTGACAACTTTTTCACTTCATATGGCTTAAAAGTAATACCTAAAGTAGAACTGAGTACCATGGAACTGTTAATTGAGTTTGCTAAAAAAGGTTTGGGCATATCGTGTGTAATCGAGGATTTTGTTCGCCGCGATTTGGATCAACAACAGCTATTCATAGTGCCCATCCAAGAAATCATACCTAAAAGGTTTTTAAGTATTGCTATCAAAAAAGACTTGCCCCTTTCTTCAGCAGCTCAGAAGTTTATTGAGCTTTTTCAAAGCTGCACAGTATAAATTTATAAATTTGGTTATTTATTAAAGAACTATCTAAAAAAAAGCTCACTAAGGGCTTCTTTTTTGCCAGTCAACGAACCTCACTTCAACCACTCCAGAATGAGGTCGTCTGCTCCTGCGACAACTGGATGGTCGGTATAGTGAGCATTAAATAGGTAGATATCTAATCGGCAATGGAATAATCAAGTTCTTGTCCTTGGCTCGGAGCAAGAACTTGATTTCTTAAAACAAAAAAAGCCGCCATTTAGGCGGCTCCTAATGCAACATGCTTTTGTCATCCGACATTTTTTTATTAACTCATAGCTCAAGTTTACCAACCAATTTTTTTGAATCAATCTCCTCGTTCCGACATGACGTACCAACCGCAGTGCCCTTCGGCTGTTAAAAGTATAAATTTTTAGAAAATTCATAACTTTGGAACTATTTTTTTTCACAAAATTTAATGAACCGAAAACACAAAATAGCAAGTCTCTAAGTTGCAAGAGACTTACTATTTTTAAGTTTTGGCGACTTGGCCCTTAAGAATGAAGTGAATACTGCCACAGCGAACGTACCGGAAACATTTGTTGTGTGATGTATACTGTGTACGAATCGAATCGTTTTTGTTGCCGAGCGCATCACAACCGAGTGAGCTTCTGCCCTGTGACCAGACAGGAAACGAACGAACCCTTTGAAACCACTCATCAGATATCCTGATAAGCCCTCGTAAATCACGGCTTTTAGAAGACAAGAGATTGCCGCAGCTGTTCACATTAACCGATTCAAAATGTTGTGCGTCATGTAGAAAAATTCTTGGTAATTGGATGGCGCTGCGTTTATGGATTTTCTAATTTATTGCTAGCAAAACTTTGGATTAGAAGGATCGTAAATTATGATCTGAAGATTGTTGAGAATTAATGATTATATTTCAACATAATCACCAGCTAGTTTAAGCTGAAAGTCAACAAAGTGCTCAACGCATTCACCTTATGCTTATGCCGTTCTTCTTTAGTCCATTGCTCTATATTCTCTAGGCGCTCTCCTGGTTATTTCCTTGAAGTTACGATGAAAGGTTCTTAAATTGTTATAACCACACTTGATTGCAACTTCACCAATCGCCTGCTGGGAATTTTTCAGCAAATAGCATGCCTGTGAAATCCGATAATGATTTAAGTAGTCCGTGAAGGTCATGTTCATTTGTTGGACAAACAACTTTGATAGATAAGGATAGTCATACTGCAGATGTTTTGCAATGTCTTTTAATGTGCAATCATTAGAATAATTTTCCTCCACATAAAGCAGCATCTTATAGAGCACCTTTGTCTGAGGTGATTGCTTAACCAGGGTAAAAGATTTCTGATTTATCAGATCAGCACAAACAGCATATAAAAAACTTTTCTGGCTATAGATTGAATTCAGCTTACTAAAATCAATAGCTCTCTCCAAATGCAGTGCACTGTCATTTGGAATTAAGCCTTTTAAATTCATAAAAAAGTCGCCGATCAATTCTGGCGAAAAAAGGATGATTGTAATATTAGAGTAATCGATGGTCTTAAATTCATGCATTTGATTTGTAAAGATAAAGACCAGATCATTTTCCTTCAAAAGATACTCTTTTTGATCAATGGATACATATAGCTGTCCATCATTAACATAGATCATTTCATATGCGCGGTGAAAATGAAGGGGAAAGCTATAATTCTTCAATGGAAAAAAATGAAAGAATTCTTCCCCCTCCATTCCATGTTTTTCAAATAAGACCATACAACTCTCCTTTGCCAGAACACTAATATTGTCTTAAAGTGTACTACATTTTGGATAGAATTAACAAATATTATTTCCTATAATAAAATAAATTGAATTTAAAGGAGGATATAAGACTATGGAGTATCACGTAGCAAAAACTGGTTCAGATCACGGCCAGGGGAGTCAGGAAGATCCATTTCTGACAATCAATAAAGCAGCTTCTGCTGCTGTGGCAGGAGACACGGTTATTGTCCATGAAGGGGTATATCGTGAATGGGTAAAACCAAAATTTAAAGGATTAAGCACCAAGAGAAGAATTACTTATCAAGCTGCAAAAGGTGAAAAAGTAATCATTAAAGGCTCAGAGCATATTCAAAGTTGGCAGCATGCAGAAGGGAATGTCTGGAAGGTTATATTGCCGAATGAGTTTTTTGGTAACTATAACCCATATGCTCTTGAAGTGTCCGGAGATTGGCTCGTAACAATTGAGGAAACCAAGCATTTAGGAGACGTTTATTTAAACGGTATGTCTTTTTATGAAGTTAGCCGCTTTGAACAACTGATCGATCCGAAGGTTACAACAGAAGTATTGGACCACTGGACAAGAAAAATGGTTCCTGTTCATAATCAGGAACAGACAAAATATGTCTGGTTTGCAGAAGTGAATGCTGATAATACAACCATATATGCAAATTTCCAAGGCGCTGATCCGAACAAAGAATTTGTTGAGGTTAACGTTCGCAGATCTTGTTTCTATCCCCAAGAGACAGGGATTGATTATATTACAGTAAGAGGCTTTGAAATGGCACAGGCCGCAACACCATGGGCACCTCCGACAGCGGATCAGCCTGGACTGCTTGGCGCCAATTGGAGCAAGGGTTGGATTATTGAAAACAATATCCTTCACGATGCAAAATGCAGTGCCATCAGTATTGGTAAAGAAGCCTCCACCGGGCATAATTATCGCTCCGTCCGGAAAGACAAACCCGGATACCAGTACCAGCTTGAATCTGTCTTTTCTGCTGAACGTAATGGCTGGTGCAAGGAAAAAATCGGCTCCCATATTATCCGTAATAATACGATTTATGATTGCGGTCAAAATGGAATTGTGGGTCACTTAGGCGGTGTATTTAGTGAAATTCATCACAACCATATATATAATATTGCTCTGAAACGTGAATTCTACGGTCACGAAATTGCAGGAATCAAGCTCCATGCAGCCATAGATGTCCAGATTCACCATAACCGTATCCATGACTGCTCTTTAGGATTATGGTCAGATTGGCAGACACAGGGAACAAGGATTAGTAAGAATTTATTTTATAGCAATAATCGCGATTTGTTTGTTGAAGTAAGCCATGGGCCATATATCGTTGATCACAATATAATGGCTTCTGAATATTCTCTGGACAATGTGTCACAGGGTGGAGCTTACATAAACAACCTAATCTGCGGAAAGATGAATCATTGGAAAGAAATGACACGTTCTACACAGTATCACCTCCCCCACAGCACCAAAATCGCAGGTTTTTCTTTTATTTACGGCGGTGATGACCGTTTTTATAATAATATTTTCATTGGAGCTGATGGATTAGAAGGTGTCGGAACGTCCCATTATAAAAACCACACGGCTTCTTTAGAAGAGTATATTGAAAACGTACACAAAAATCCCGGAGACGCTGAAATATTTAACTTGGTGGAACAACCTGTTTATATTAATAACAATGCGTATTTGGCCGGAGCAGAACCGTTTGAAAGAGAAAAAGATAAGATAGTTGACAAAAGCTTTCATCCAAACTTCAAAATAGTTGATAAGGGAGAAGAAGTTTATCTTTCCTGTGAATTACCGGAAAATTTTGATGTTTTTCTCGGTGAAGTACATTCAACAGCAACACTAGCACGGGTACGTATCGTTGACGCTGAATTTGAGCGCCCCGATGGTAGTGAAGTGATTCTGGATACTGATTTGTTGGATATGCAGAGAGTAGAAAAGTCTCCAATAGGGCCGATTACACTTTTGAAAAAAGGTAAAAATTATATTAAAGTTTGGTAATCCCTTATAGAAAAAGCCTTACACCTCTATAAATTATGGTGTAAGGCCTCTTTCACTGATATCGCTTGAATATTTTTTCAAATATAAGATTTTTGAATTTAATTTTATTAATATCTTGCACATTTAGGCTTGCATCACGTTCTAGAGAACATCAACAACGATGTGTCACTACCCTTGAAATCTTAATCTTCTGAACTAATCGTTCAAAATTACGATCTTACCATTCGCATCATTACTCTCCATTAAAAGATGAGCTTCCCGGATTTCTTCTAGCTTGAAAACTTTAGCAATCGGCGGAACAATTCCATGTTCTTTAATATGATTGAACAGGTCGATTAGTACGTTTTCTTTGATAACTTCACTTGTAAATGCCGTAAAATAAACACCTGTCGGTATATCAATTAACGGTTCAAAGGAATCAAGTGTCCATTCATTTCCCAGTATCCCTGACATGCATAAGGTCCCTTGCTCTGAAACCAGTTGCAATGATTCCTTTATTGTGACGGTGCCGACCAACTCCAGGACCTTGTCTACGCCATTTGGAGCGATTTTATAAACTTCTTTTGTAAAAAACTCATCATCGAGTAAAGCAAAGTCTGCTCCAGCCTGCTGAAGATATGCTAGCTTTCCGCTGTTCCGAGTGGTTGATATGACTGTGGCGCCTGTACTTTTTGCTAGCTGAAGGGCAGCCAGACCAACAGAACTCGTCCCACCGCGAATGAGAAGCACTTCGTTATCAGTTAATTGGAGACATTCGAATAAGGACGCATACGCCGTATAATACATTTCTGGAATTGCAGCGAGCTCAGTCCATTTCATTTCAATTGGAATGGAATAAACCTGTTTTGAAGGAATCAAAACATATTCAGCATAACTTCCATCAAATTCTCGGCCTAATCCCCCCATTAATGAAGCAACACGCTCCCCTTTTTGAAATGTGCTGTCAGATGGATCTTCGATCTGCCCTATGCATTCAATACCAATAATCCGTGGGAATTTGACGGATGGGGAATGTCCCTGTCTTGTAAACATTTCAGAGCGGTTTATTCCAAAAGCTTTGATCTTAACAAGTACCCAATCTGGTTTAACTTTGGGGATTGGAACTTCTTTTATCTTTAGTTCTTCAGGTTTACAGGCCCCTTCCAGTACAACAGCCTTCATAAAAGTGATCTCCCCGATCTAATGTAGATTCGTTTTTCAAACTGAATGAATAATGCATTCGTTCCAATAGCGAGACACGCTGACAATACACTTCCCCACAGAATCTTATCTATATTCATGGTTCGTAAGCCATCATTTAATATCGAGCCTAACCCGCCTGCATTTATAAATGCTGCTATAGTCGCCATTCCAACCGTAGATACGGATGCTAGCCTTAATCCTGTAAAAAGAGCTTTGATGGCCAAAGGCACACGAACATGAAGCAATACCTGAATACGGCTCATACCAAGCCCAGTGGCTGCCTCAATAATAGACTGTTCAACATGATTCAAACCTGCAATAAACTGACGTAGTAGGATATATTGGTTATATGCTATGAGCACGGTGATCGCTGTCGTTTTACCCAAACCTGTCACGGGGATCATGATTGCGAAAAGGGCCAAGCTGGGAATTGAATAAAGAATCGAAAAGATATAAATGAGTAACCTGGATATCGTTTTTGAAGTCAGGGCTAAAATTGTTAAGAGTACTGTGACGACAATGGAGATCAGCATGATCACAATTAGCATCTCCACATGCTCCAGTAATGCAATTCCTAACTTATCCGGATGCTTAATGGCATATTCGATCACTTTAACCCCTCCCAGAAACGTTCTTGCTCTCTTGAAGATTGAATAAGCGATGCGACAAATTCATCTGCGGGATGAGCAACAATTTCTCTTGGCGTATCAAACTGACAGGCTTTACCTTGATTCATGATTATTACCCTGGTTCCCAGCTTAAATGCTTCATTGATATCATGCGTTACGAATAGGAAGGTTTTCTTAACTCCCCCATGAATCCGCAGAAGTTCATCCTGCAAATTTAGACGAGTCATGGCGTCTATGGCTCCAAAAGGTTCATCCAATAACATTGTATTAGGATTTGTTGCTAAGGCCCTGGCTAGTCCAATTCTCTGTTGCTGACCTCCCGATAGTTGAGAAGGGTAACGATTTAGGTAGTTTACTGGATCTAACCCAACCAAAAGTAACAATTTGTGCACCATTTCATCCACCTTCGTTTTTTCCCATTTCAAAAGCCGGGGCACAGTAGCAATATTTTGTCCAATGGTCATATGAGGAAACAAACCCACTTGCTGAATAACATAGCCAATCCTTCTCCGTAGCGCTACAGGATCAATTTCAGCAATGTCATCACCAAATAGTTTTATCTTCCCTTGGGTAGGTTCAATTAAACGATTTACCATTTTCAATAGTGTGGTTTTTCCTGATCCGGACGAACCCAGTATGGTTATAAATTCGCCTTCCCTAATAGACAGATTGACATGATCAACAGCTAAGTCATTGGAGTTTGCGTATGTTTTGCACACATTTTGGAATTCAATTGCAATAAGACTCATGTTATCCCCCACACTCATTTAATTGAGTCATAAAATTCTTTTGCCACATCTTCATATTCTTTTTTATCCACGTCCACTTTTGCATTCAAGGCGGTTACCGTTTCCGTATCCAGCGCCGCACTCACCTTATTAATAACCTCAGCTATCTCTGGATTTGTATCCAGCACATTATCACGAACAACAGGAGCCAAGTTATACGGAGGCCATACTTGTTTGTCATCTTCCAACAGTGTGAACTGATCTTTATTAACTAGTTGCCCTTCTGTTGTGTAAGCTGGGGCAACATCCGCTTCATTGTTTTTAAGCACTTCATATTTCAAGCTGTTATCATATACTTTAGATGACTTCCAATTGAACTTACCATACACTTTCTCTAGAGCTGGAATTCCGTCTGCACGTTGGTCAACTTCTCCTTGTGAGGCAAATCGAAGCTTACTTACATGTTTTTGTAGATCAGTAATTGTAGTAATTCCTAGATTTTTAAATTGGATGAAGGCTTTTGGCATCCAGGCCGATACTGAACATATGGCGATCGTTTCAGGAGCCCAAAATGCATTAGCTATTACACTCTTAGCACTGTTTGAACCCGGGGACCGAATTGCGGTTGACCAGTATACGTATGCCAATTTTATTGAAGTCTCCAAAATGTTTCGTATCAAACTAGTTCCCATTTCAGGGGATGAGTATGGTATGTTACCTGAAGCTCTGGAAGACCAATGTTCTCAATCGAATTTACATGGTGTGTTTTTAATGCCTTCCTGCGCTAATCCCACGACCATTATAATTCCGGAAAAACGAAAAAAAGAATTAGCTCAGATCATTCAAAAACATCATTTGATCCTAATTGAGGACGACATTCATGCCTTTTTGTCAGCGGACATTATAGATCATTATGGTCAGCCAATGTATCATCTGCTCCCTGAACAAACGGTTTATATTTGTAGCACCGCCAAATCCATCTGCTCAGGTCTTCGAGTGGCCTATATCGTGTTTAACGAAGCATTCAAAGACACAATGATGAAGGCTATATACAACGTCAACGTCAAAACATCCTCTTTGGACGCAGAGATCGTAACTGAGCTGATTCTGTCAGGAAAAGCAAATATGATTGTTACGAAGAAAAAACAATTGGCCGAGACAGCCAATCAGTTATTTGCTGAATTCTTCCCAAATACTCTCCACGGGGGACATCCACTGAGTTTTTATCGATGGCTACCTTTACCAAAAGTTATGCACGAAGCTTATTCTGAAGGTTTTTTTCTGGAAAAAGGGGTTCGTGTATTTCATACCAATCGATTTCTGAGCGGTGGGAATGCAGAAGAAAATTATCTAAGAGTAGCGCTTTCATCCACTAGTTCTTTAGAGGAATTAAGAAGAGGATTAGAGATTTTAAGAGAGAGCCTCGAATGAATTGATGTCTTGATGCGTATAGCTCATTCAAAGGCTCAGGCATTATTTTATTTATATTTCATAACAAAGTACGAATGTTCACAGCACAAACAGTGTATGTCTTTTATTCGTCTAAAATGGAAAGCTTCCTATGTAGCTTCCATTTTAGACGAACATTTGTCCTACTTAGCTACATATCCATCGAAAAAAGAACACCATCAGATGTCGTATTGAAATGAACCTCTACGAACTTGGAACAGCGCCAATTTGTTGAAGTAATCCAAGCATATCGGGTTGACCATATTCTTCTACAATTTGTCCACCAGAGAATCGATAAAAATTCATCGCTTGAACCTCGATGGTTTTCCCGGTTGGAGGAAATCCGAAGAAACTGCCTTGGTGCGTACCTCGCATAATGAATCGCGCAGCTACCTTATCGCCTTCAGCAATCATCTCCTTCAGTGTCCATTGGATATCAGGGAAGCCGGTTCGCATCATTTGGATAATTGCAAGATATCCATCCGGTCCCTTCATCGCATCTTCCCGTGCTGGGACATAGAAAATCGCATCTGGGGCAATAAGTTCTTCTGCTAGCTTTACGCTAGCCGTATTTATGAACTCTGTAAACCGGTGCATCTGTTGTTTATTCGCTTCAATTGTCATTCTCAAATTCCTTTCAAAATTTTTTATCCTTTTCGTTTCGTGCCCATCACCATTGAAGTAAAAGGTTCCTGCTTGATCAGTAAATCTCCCTCACACATCAATATCATAATTGATAACTAAAGACTTCAAAGTTACGATATTAATTTAACTTAGGTTTTCAAATTCATAATAAGTTCGCTCGTGTTTTTTGTGAAGTAGGCACCTTAATGTTCTATAGTAACCATTTGGTAACTAATAATACTTATTTATTCATTCATTTCATCAACAATATATTCAAAAAAATAAAAATCAGCATATGGTTGATGGTTTAACACGATCGGCACAGGTCAAGCCAACAAAACTACCTGTAAAATCACCATACTTGCTATATTCATCAGAGAATATCGTGGTATCGAAGCCATTTCCAATACCTTTATATTCTTTACCATCATAATTCCATTCGAACCAAATTTTGCTTCCAAAGTCACTTTGGTAAAAATTTTAAATATAACCCAGTTCACACCCAGACAGCCGTAATGAGAAACAACGAAACATCTCTAACATAGCATACGTTCCCCCTTTCGTTGATCCAGCTGTTAAGTCTCTTAGCATCGAGCCAATGATTATGTATTTTGTGGTAATGGATTGTTCTTCCCAGTATATTTACATATCAGGTCCTCCGTTTTCCTCACATCTGCCAATAAGAGGCGATCAGCGGGTGAAGTCTATCATTTTGTAGCTTTACTATGTCCACTGCATTTGCGTGGTTAACAAAAATGCTGACATCTATGTAACTCGATGTCAGCATTCAGAAATCAGCACTGTCCATTGCTGTAAAGATACACTACGAAGTCAATAACCTTCAGCAGAATAAAAATAGTGAATAGTTCTTCACCCATCCACCACATCTGCTTGCAAATCTGTTGCAATTTCAATCATCTTAGGCACGACAGCCTCATCGGAAATAGCCACATACACATCCCCCATGTAATGGCGAAAAGGTATTTCTACGTCAGCATACTTCCACATGAAAAAATCTCCCTCGATCGACATGGTGCTCTCAGCACCTTGTATGATTAGCACTCGTGAATACGAAAAGTCTGGCTGGGATGCAAAGTAATCTTTGCACTCCTCCAGGGAAATGGATTGCTCCACAGGACTTTCCTGCATGGAACGGGTGATTCGAAAACGCTGGTTCATTGATTTGCCTCCACAATTATGATTAAGAAATTCTGGCTTTCATAACTTATAATGTCCACATGCTGATGTCAATGCGGTTGGAACTATATGGATACCTGTTATGCTTTCAAGCAGTTACTTTTAGGATGCATGTTCAAACTGACTGTTGTATAGATCGGCATAGAAGCCGCCTTTAGCCAGCAATTCCTCATGGTTACCCATTTCGATAATGTCACCATCCTTCATGACCAGAATCAGATCCGCATTCTTGATCGTCGAAAGTCGGTGAGCAATCACAAAGGAGGTTTTCCCCACAGTCAGCTGGTCCATCGCTTGTTGAATCAGCAATTCTGTACGCGTATCAACCGAGCTTGTAGCCTCATCCAGAATGAGCATGGGTGAATCTTCAATCATCGCTCTTGCAATGGTAATCAATTGCTTTTGACCGGCAGAGAGATTAGCTTTGTCGTCCAGCACTGTATCATAGCCCTGCGGCAGTGTTTTAATGAAGCTGTGCAGCCCCACCGCTTTACATGCAGCTTCCACCTGCTCATCGGTAACATGATCTTTGGAAAAGACGATATTGTCACGAATCGTTCCTTCGAACAGCCAGGTATCCTGAAGCACCATACAGAATAATTCATGAATATTCTCACGCGTTAATTGGCTAATCGGCGTTCCGTCAATGTAGATTTCTCCATCGTTCAGCTCATAAAACCTCATGAGTAAATTCACGAGCGTGGTCTTACCGGCGCCTGTCGGACCGACAATGGCAATTTTCTGGCCAGCTTCAGCTTTCATGGAGAAGTCCTTGATAATCATACGGTCTGCATTATAGCCGAAACGGACATGTTTGAATTCGACTTCCCCTTTGGCGGTGTCCAGCTTTGTGGTCTTGTGACGCTCATCTGCCAATTCTTCTTCACCCAGAAATTCGAATACACGTTCACTGGCGGCGGCGGCCGATTGCAGATTGGTTGCGGCCTGTGCCAGCTGCGACAAGGGCTGTGTAAACAGTCGAATATACACCATGAAGGCGACAATAGTTCCAATGCTTATAGTCTGTTGGTTGACCAGCAAAGCTCCCACAACACAGACCGCGACATAACCAAAATTCCCAATGAACATCATGACTGGCATCATCAGACCAGACATGAACTGGGACTTCCATGCATTTGTATATAGGCGGCTGTTAATGCCATGAAACACTTCCTTGGCTGCTTGTTCCCCGTTATATACCTTGACCACGTTATGACCAGCATAGGTTTCTTCAATATGACCGTTGATCTGGCCAAGCTCCGCTTGCTGTGCTACAAAGTATTTCTGTGAATGCTTCATAATCACGCTCATCAGGCAAAAGCCGATCAGCGTAGCTACAATTCCGGTAACGGTCATGATCCAGTTCGTATAAAGCATCATAATCAAGGCGCCCACGAAGGTAGCCAGCGCACTGACAAGTGTGCCGAGACTGTTGTTTAACGTTTGTCCGATGGTATCGACATCGTTGGTTACGCGGCTAAGCACATTGCCGTAACTCGTAGAGTCAAAATACTTCAAAGGCATATGATCGATTTTTCGAGACAGCTCTGTCCGCATCTTCTTTGTAAGACGCTGTGAGACGGTTGCTGTAATGAAGCCCTGGAAATAGTTAAAGATAAGACCAAATCCATATAAAAGCGCCAATACAAGAACAATCTTCTGAACAGCACTTACATCAATCCCGGTTACGATTCCTTCCTGAATCAGGTTGGCAATATCACTGAGCTTATCCGGACCAATCACGTTGAGGGTGGAGCCGACCAGGGCCAGTACCATAGCTAGTACAATCATAGGCACATAGTCCTTGCTGTAGGATACAAGCTGTCTGATGGTCTTTTTAAAATTATTTGCTTTTTCACCAGCACCCTTGCCCCCCGCAGGGCCTTTACCCATGGGACCTCCCTGATTCATTTTCATTTGCTGGCTATCGACGGTGTGTTCATTCTTATCCATGTATGAGTTCCTCCTTCGAAAGCTGCGAATATGCGATCTCCTGATAGGTGCTGCAGTTCGTCATCAGCTCTTCATGCGTGCCGCTCCCTACAATCTCTCCCTGGTCCAGCACGATAATCCGATCAGCGTCTTTGATCGTACCTATGCGCTGACCAACGATAAGTGTCGTAGCGTGGCCGGTTTCTTTTTTGAGAGCGGAGCGCAGAATCCGGTCTGTTCTGTAGTCTAATGCCGAGAAGGAATCATCGAAAATATAAATTTCCGGCTGACGGTAGATGGCACGCGCAATGGACAGCCGCTGCTTTTGACCACCGGACACGTTCGCCCCACCTTGCGAAATTCTACCCTGATATTGACCATCCATTTTTTCGACAAACTCCGTTCCTTGAGCAATACCAACGGCTTCTTTGACAAGTTTCTCCGAAGCTCCTGCTCTTCCGTTATCACCGTACGAAACGTTGGATACCACCGTACCGTTGAACAGTACAGCTCTCTGGGGAACATACCCGATTTTGTTATGGAGTGCCTGCTGATTATAGTTCCTGACATTCACACCGTCCACAAGCACCTCTCCCTCGGTCACATCATAGAAACGGGGAATCAGATTGATCACGCTGGTTTTGCCGCTGCCTGTAGCGCCAATAAAGGCAACCGTCTCGCCTCGTTTCGCCGTGAAGCTGATGTTGCGAAGCACGGCCTCCTCCGCGTCCGGATATTTGAAGCTGACATTACGGAATTCCACTTGCCCCATAACGCTCTCTTCTCCAGTCGTCTCATGCCCGTTAATGATGCTGGATTCGGTATTCAAAACCTCCATGATCCGTTTGGCAGAGATCGAGGCGCGAGGCATCAGGATGAATATCATACTTACCATCATAAAGGCCATAACCACCTGCATTGCATAAGAGGAGAATACGACCATATTGGAGAACAGCGTGATGCGGTCTGGTACGGCCGCCCCGTTAATCAGGTAAGCGCCGATCCAATAGATAGAGACACTCAGACCTGACATAATAAAGGTCATACCTGGGCCAATCATCGTCATTAAACGGTTCGCAAACAGGTTTGTATTCGTCAACTCGACGTTAGCCTGCTCGAACTTCTCCTGCTGATACTGATCTGCATTATAAGCGCGTACTACCCGAAGTCCGATCAGATGCTCACGTGTTACCCTGTTCAGATTATCAGTGAGACGCTGGATTTTCTGGAAACTTGGAAGAGCGAAAACAACAATGACACTTAGCATCAGGATCAGAGCAGCCACGGCCGCTCCTGTGGAGGCGGTCCACTGCCAGTTTTTATCCGCAATCTTCACAATGGCCCACACGGCCAGAATCGGTGCCTTGATGATCACCTGCAGCCCCAGCGCAACCACCGTTTGAATCTGCGTAACATCGTTCGTGGAGCGGGTAATGAGGCTTGCCGTCGAAAAGTTGTTCATCTCTTCCATTGAAAAGGATAAGGTCTTGTCAAAGACCATCGCACGCAGACGCATAGCCAGCCCTGCAGCCACCTTTGCCGCGAAATATCCCACAATAATAGATGCAATCATACTGCCGACGGCACAAAACAACATGTAACTGCCGGGAATCAGCAGTTCTGACACAGGCGTTCCTTCCGTTTGCAGCTTGGTCGTAATTTCCGCCATATAATCAGGTAGCTTCAGATCAAGCCATACCTGCACAACGATGAAGGCTAGGCTGCAAAGCACAAGCATCCATTCATTTTTCTTGAGATATTTGAATATCTTTAGCATTCTGTTGCTCTCCTTTTATCTGATAGTCTTTGATGTTTGGTGAAGTATAGTGCATCCTGCTCTGCATAGAAATTCAGCTTCTAGAGACAATAAGCTTAATGAGTCGGATCAGTTCTTTGGCATCTTCTTCGTCTAATTTTCGAAGAACATTCTCGGTCCATGCGATTCCTTCATTATACCTATCAATCATAAATTGCTTACCTGAATCCGTAATGAATACAATCACTTTACGTTTGTCGTTGACATCAGTACGCCGTACAACTAGTCCTTTCTTCTCCAGGCTCTTCAGTGCCGTTGCCACCCGTCCCGTACTAACGGACAAGTATTCGCTCAAGTGACCAGAGGTAACCCCGTCCTTATTGAAATTCAGACAAATGAGAATCCCCATTTCGCCACGTGAAAAGTGCCCTCGTTCCTCTAATGCTGGTTTCCGCGATTTGACGATATACTCGAATAGTTCTTTCGCTAATGCTTTATAATCCAATGGTCACAACACCTTCTCGCTAATACCTTATAGTATGAGATAATTAATCTTATAGTATAAGATAATAATAATGTCGGGTTACAAAGTCAATTAGAGAAAATATGGAATACAAAAAAACCTCCGTAACCAGCTTGCATTTTTACCAATTTTTCTACACAAAAGTCCAATGGAAATGACAAAAGAAAACTTGAGGAGCAGTTTGCAATGGAGAAATCTCATGAATCTTGAAAAGGACCGGATCAGTACGGCTCAAATGATATTACTTGGGCTTTTCTCGCTTATCGGGGATATGTAAGAGACTGCTTCTAAAAGTAAAGCAGCAGCTCACTAGGACTTGAAAAATAAAGTCTTAGACTGCTGCTGCTTTTACCAACATTCACTTATACCATTAAAATCAAAGATACTACTACTATTTTTAAAAGCATTTCTGATAGCAGCATTTCGCTGTTCAAGCAACCATCTCCCGCCACTCAACTGTGACCCATGATATCAACAAGATCAAACTATTAGGAACGGAGCGCTTTTCGAGGTACAAAAAGTGAATTTCCTTACAACTAATAAAACCAGGATGTAAACAGATTGTTAACCGGTTTATAGATCATCATGATCAGAAGCAATGGGCTCGGCACATTGATTTTGTACAAGGAGCAGACCACCACACCAATGCCCATGATCCAGAACAACCCCCAGACCAGAAGGTCACGGCGCCTGCTTCCTCGTGTCAGCAAAGGCACATCGATGACCACACAAACCGCCGCTGTTGCCAGAAATAGCAGTAACACCATTTCGCTCACTCCTTGATATCTTCAATAAAAGATTTGTCTGTAATGCCAATTCGGTTAATCGACACGCTGGCTTTGTAATGGATAGGTAGCGATTTCAGGTAATTGTCCCCTTTTTTCTGTTGTAGCCTAGCCCAAGCTTGGGGGTTGGCACGGTAGATCAACTGTCCAAAGCCCATAATATCCACATTATAGCGCTCATTAATTTGCTTAACTGCAGTTTTCATCCGCAAGATAATTCGTTCTTCCGATTTCCTTTCCAGCCCTGTAATCACGCGCTCTGCTTCCAGATTATCTTTGCTCATTACCTCTTCAACATTACACAAGGCCTTTACATGGATGTAAATATGTGGTTCACCGTCAATCATCTTGACTTTACGTTTGGTGTCTGTATGAAGTGCTTCAATGACGATGGGCCGTCCGTCGTCTCCTATTACAGGACCTGAGCTTTTGACAACGTTATTGGTGATATAGTTGTAGCCAATCGTCTCGTTATCGCTTAACCACCCGATCATCTTATCCTTCCGAAATACGGCTATATTACTGTACTGTAATTTGGCTGTGGGCGAGCTATTTTCCACATTGCTCTTCTTTTCGCCTTCACTAACACTGCCGGACATCTTCACTCCGGTTAGCACCGGATTCTTCCCCTCGTACAACAAATCTTCAATAAATTGGTTCAAAGAAACAGCGACTGTTTTGCCCGATGTCTTATAAGATTTGTCCAGGGAATTATATAATTTACTTGCCGGCAATCTCTCAAGCGGGGTAAGGACCTTCAGAACATCTTCGGCAGTGGTGTCTTTGGCGACCATGGCATAGAAATCATTACGCGGCTCTCGGCTCCGCTTCAGCATATCAAGTGCCTCGCCAATTCCGGCCCGGGCAAGCTCCTCTCCGATCACCAGTATACGGATATGTCCATAGTAGCCAGCTCTCGCACTCTCGAGACTGTACTTGCGCTGGGCTTCATAAATCGTGGGGACCGTGAAGGTAGATACAATCACCGGCACCCCGGGCCCTCCCGTCCCTCCTGCCGCCTGCGAGGCAATTGCTGAAGGAATAACTACCTGCAGTGTAACCTTATAGCCAGATTCAGCCTTATCTAGCCCCATTCCCAGCACAAAGGCCATTTCATTTAACTCCTGTCTTTCCCAGCACCCGCTGAGAAGCATAGGGACCAAAAGGGTAAGCAGCAGTCGCGAAACAGTTTTACGGTTTTTTGGGCTCATCTGCCGACTCCTTTTGCTTGGTTGTGCTTTGACGGTCAAGATTTTGAATCATACTTTCTGCCGGCCTTGTCTTTAAACGCGTCCAGGTAAAGCGGAAGATGGAATCCTTCAGATCATTTGAACGGTATGGACCGATCGGACTCATATAGGGCATGCCAAAAGAACGCAGACCCGCCAAATGCAGCACGATTAAAAAGATACCGAATAGTATTCCGTATAGTCCAATAAAGCCAGCTAGTCCGATAAGAACAAAGCGAATGATTCTTGCAGCGATCGACATGCCCGTCTCTGGTATCACAAAACTGGATATGGCCGTAATGGATACAATGATAACCATTGCTGATGAAATAAAACCCGCTGCAACCGCCGCCTGACCTATAACAAGTGTTCCAACAATAGATATCGCCTGCCCTATATTTTTCGGAATCCTCACTCCCGCTTCCCGCAGAATCTCATACGTTAATTCCATGAGCATCGCCTCCACAAATGCGGGAAAAGGAACGTTTTCTCTCTGTGCGGCAAGGCTGATAACCAGATTGGTAGGGATCATCTCCTGATGATAAGTCGTAACCGCCACATAAAAAGAAGGGGCAAGCAACGTAATGAAAAAGGAAAGAAAACGGATAAACCGCAGCAAGGTGGCAATATCGGCCCGCTGATAATAATCTTCGGCAGATTGAAAAAAGGCGACAAAAAAGGTAGGCACCAACAGGACAAATGGTGTTCCATCCACAAGAATCGCCACTTTGCCTTCTAGGATTCCCGCTGCGATGGTATCCGGCCGGTCGCTGTTATAGATCGTGGGGAACGGCGTAGCAGCCGTATCTTGAATAAACTCCTCAATATATCCGCTCTCCAGGATACTGTCGGTATCTATTTTGGCCAATCTACGCTTCACCTCCTGCACCAGGTCAGGATTTGCGATGTTGGCGAGATACATAATGGATACACTGGTTTGAGTCACCTTACCAATTTGGAAGGTTTCTAGCCATAACTGGCTATCTTTAATTTTCCTCCGGATCAGCGCCGTGTTTGTCCGCATATTTTCCGTGAACCCTTCCATCGGCCCACGTACAACTGATTGTGAGCTTGGTTCGCCTACATTGCGGTCCTCCCATCCAGGCAGTCCGATCCGTAGGGCGCTGGATGTTCCGTCAACCAGCACCATGATATTACCGGATAACAGCTCATGAACAAATTGCCCAAGGTCATGCGTGACGGATAGATCCCCCGCAATCAGCATACGTTTTCGCAAAAGCTCAATCTTCTGATTGGCATCAAGATCTCTCATTTGATCAGGGGTACAGCGTTCCTGAAGCGAAAATAATATGGAGTTATGCAGAACCTGTGTATCCACAAGACCATCAATATAAAGCAAAGCGATATGCGTAGATTCATCCAATTCCAGCTTTTTAGTGATCAAATCGGTGCTTGTCCCGAGCAGTTGAACCAACTGCACCAAATTGTCCTCCAAGTGGTGTGATAATGTGCCAGTAATTGTATCCTTCATGTCACAACCTCCGCATTCCGTGAGCAAACTAAAAATAGTATGACAGAAGAAGTTGATAATTATCCCCTTACCATTCCTTTTCGACTATCAATTAATAATTATGTTATAAAATCACATACTAAAGGGAATGACAAAAGAAAACTTGAGGGGCAGTTTGCAGCAGATTTGGAGGAATCTCATGAATCTTGAAAAAGACCGGATCAGTACGGCTCAAATGATGTTACTTGGACTTTTCTCGCTAATCGGTGAAATGGCACTTGTGTATCCTGCAGCAATGGCAACCGGAGCCCACGAGGATGCGTGGATTGCCGCCTTGATTAGTATTCCGCTAGGACTTGCATGCGTAAAGCTGATGATATCTACATCAAATATTGATCCAACTAAAACGATTATTGAGCTTTCATTACAAGTATTAGGAAAATGGGTGGGTGGAGCTGTAGCGTTGAGTTATTTATTCTTTTTCCTGATTGCAGCCTCCACCTATATCAGAGAAATCGAAGATTTCATGTGCACACAGATTTACGAAGGGACACCCGGCGGGGTCATTCGCTTCATGGCGATTTTTCTGTTGGTGTATGGCTTGCGGCTGGGTCTTGAAACGCTGGGCAGAGCAGCCCAGATTTTTTTTCCTTTCTTTGCGTTTTTTCTGATCTGCCTAATCGTTCTCCTGTTCCCCGATGTCCAGATAGAGCGTATCCATCCTATTTTGAATACATCATTTCCTGACATGCTGCACACCATTATGTTCGGTGTATTTTATCCCTTTGGAGAAATGTGCGTGTTCTTCATGGTGTATCCCTATGTCCAAAAACAAAGCAATACGAGCCGCAATATATTCATTTCTTTGTTGATCGGGGCTGTTGGACTCAACCTCATTTTGTTTCTCTCCCTAACAGTACTCGGGGCATATTTCTCAGAACACGAATTTTACGCTGCCTATATTCTTGCCCAGAGAATCAACATTGCTAATTTTTTGCAGCGGATTGAGGCTTTAATGGCCACCACGTGGATCATTAGCACCTATTTCAAAACAGCGCTTTTCTTTTACGCATTTGTTTTGGGGACAGCTCAGCTACTAAAGCTAAAATCCTATCGGCCATTGATCTTTCCAGTGGCATTTCTGATTTACGGACTGTCGCATCTGATTGCAAAAAATATTATTTTTTACGTCAAGGAGATCCCAGCCTACTGGGTAGATTGGGATCTCACCCATGCCATCGCTTTCCCGTTAATCCTGCTCGTTGTTTATCATATCAGGAAACGTATCAGTAACAACAACCAGCTAACGTAACTTTCGGGGCATATTCGGCAATCTTACGCACTTCTCCCTCCACAATTGCAAACCTTCTTCCATGCTCTCCGTGATCGCAGAGTTCATTCAATTAGACCTTTTGTAGAGTACCTTGATAGAGTACTTTACAGAAGGTCTAAAGGACGTACTTTTTTCTTAATCGACCAATTCAAAGTCCTTTATCGTTGCATTCGGTCTTAAAATCTTTTCCTGGTCAAATATAGCTAGCGGTTCATCATTTTTAACTTTGACAGGCCAATTATGATTAGCAAGAGATCCTTTGCCCAAAGTAATAATATCGGCTATACAATTTTCGACCATCTGACTTGCTTTAGATGGGTCTTCCAGGTGTCCATTAGCCATCACTGTAATGTTTCCATACTTCTTGGCAAGTTCAGCAAGAGATTGCCTACTACTGTCTTGAAAGGCTGGTTGCCAAGCCTCATATTCCGTGACATGGATATAATCAAGCCCCGACTGTCCTAACTGTTGGAAAATCACTTTTGCCTCTTCTTCTTTACCAGCCCACTTATGCTCATAATCATTTACTTTCCCTTGGGAGATTCGAATCCCAACTATAAAGTTTTCTCCTACGGCTTGCCGAACTGCACTTGATACCTCAACCAACAATCGAACACGATTGCTGAGCGAACCTCCGTATTCATCCGTTCGCTGGTTTGTATAGTCCGTAAGAAACTCATCCAGTAAATAACCATTTGCACCGTGAATTTCTACGCCGTCAAAACCAGCTGATTTGGCACGAACAGCAGCATTCACAAATCCCTTAATTACGTTTTCAATATCTTTCTTCGTTGCTTCCACAGGCATCGAAAAAGCTCCTTCACCGCCATAAAACGCAAGTTGCTCTCCTTGTGGTTGCACTGCTGATGGAGCCAATTTATTTGATTCGAATCGGTTACCTTGAGATAAAGCACCCGCGTGTTCTAACTGAACAATAATTGCTCCGCCAGCCTTATGAACAGCTTCCACCACCTTTTCCCACGATTTAGCCTGTTCGTCAGTGGCCATCCCGGGCTGGTTGAAATAACACTGACTAAACAGTTCATCTGTATAGGTTCCCTCAACAATAATCAAACCAAACCCGCCATGTGCAAATGAAGCATAGTATTGTGCCATTTGATCCGTTGCAAAGCCTTCTGGAGAAGCACTCGTGCGTGTCATAGGTGCAACACCTAATCGATTTTTCAGCACTATATTTCCTATTTTTGTAGATTCGAACAATGTGCTTGTGTTAGGCACTATCCAAGAACCTCCTGATGTTTTTAGTTCTACAAAATTAAATCGTCCAATCTTCCGTCCCGAATTTTGCTGACTCAAGCAGGATCAACCAATAATGCATACAGTCGGTCTTAGAACCCTGTAGTATACTGTGTAGGGATTGCAGTTTCTTTTTTCAATTTTGATGCGGCTTCCAGTGACCAATAAGGATTTCTCAACATCCCTCTACCCACAGCAACCAGATCGGCCTCTTCATTTCCGATAACTGCATTCGCCAAAATTGGATCTTCTAGTCTTCCAACGGCCATCACTGGAATATCCAGAGCTTCTTTGATTTCTTTTGCCAAGGGGACTTGATACGCTGCGTGAGTTCCTGGTCTGCCCCATGCAGCTATAGGTCCCTCACCGCCAGATGAAATATCAAACATATCTACTCCTGCCTTTTGATATTCCTTGGCAAAAGCAATGCTTTCCTTAATACCATATCCACCTTCTACGTATTCTTTGGCAGAAATACGCATCAAGAGCGGCATATCTTCCGGCATTTCGCCCTTCGCTGCCTGAATGATCTCCCGACCAAAAAGGGTAAGGTCTTTACCGTATCTATCTTCCCGTTTGTTCGTAAGCGGCGAATGAAATTGATGAATCAAATAGCCATGTGCACCATGAATTTCAATGGTGTCGAATCCAGCCTTGACAGCGCGAGCTACAGCAGCACGAAATTTCTCAACTAGTCCTTTAACCTCTTCTGTTGTAAGCGCGCGAGGTTGTTTTGAATTTTCATCAAATGCAATGGCAGATGGCGCTACAGGAACTTCAGCATCTTCCGCCTTGCGTCCGGCATGCGCGATCTGGATTCCCACTTTGGCACCGTAGCTGTGACAAGCATCTACAATCCGTTTGAGAGCAGGAATCTGCTCATCTGACCATAAACCAAGATCAAAATCGGAGATACGACCATCCGGCTCTACATCTGTCATTTCAATCATGATAAAGCCAGCTCCGCCTACCGCTCGGCTAACGTAGTGTATATAATGCCAATCTGTGGCTATCCCATCCTTTTTGTCAACCGAATATTGGCACATTGGAGGCATAACTACGCGATTTTTCAATTCCAAACCTTTAATTGTATAGGGACTAAATAAATCTTTCATGTGAGAAAGACTCCTCTCTGAGGTATATTATGAAATACATCAATCAAATGCATGCACACGCATATATACTAACATGTTTGTTTCATTTGTCAACTTTAGGCATGATTTCAAAACTTCAAAGTAAGTTACGCCATTTACTCGTTTGTTGTAGTAAGCCACTTCTTCGTCTATATCGTACAACCGGCATTGCCTGAACACGTAGTCATCGGAGCCATAACTACGCTATTCATCAGAGTGATTCCGCTTTTCAATGTAATTGGTGCAAATAATTCTTTATTGTTTGGTTCATACTTGATCCTTATCTTCAGATTTTTTGCAATGCATCGACAACTGAAACGTCACCAGTAATCAGATCAAAAGCTCGCTTGTATGTGTTCTTCTCATCTAAAGCTGCCACAATGGCACGGGCTACATCCTCACGAGGGATACTGCCATAGGTGATATTCTCCGCAGCAGCCACTTTTCCCGTACCCGTTTCATTCAAAAGAATCCCCGGTCTTATGATTGTATAATTCAATCTACTGCTTTCCAGCATTCTATCCGCATAATGCTTTGCTGCAAAGTAGGGGATAATATTGTCATGCCAGTTCTTCCGGTTATTCGCCTGAATTGCACTGATCATAATAAAACGATCAATACCTGCCTTTTCAGCCGCTTCAATTGTTTTTCCAGCACCATCAAGATCAATTAACAATGTTTTTTCATATCCCGTTTTCCCACCAGAGCCAGCAGTAAACACTATAGCATTGCACCCCTTAGCGGCTTCTGCAATGGAGTCTACAGTCCCTTCCAAATCTGCAAGGACCGTTTCAACGCCCTGTTTTTGATAAGCATCAGCTTGTTCTTGTTTCCTAACCATCGCACGGACTGTGTGTTCTTTGTTTTCTTCCAAAAAACGGATAAGGTGTTGTCCAATTTGTCCATTTGAACCTACCACCAAAACCTTCATCTAATCACTCCTCATTATTATATTTTGTCCTTTCCCATTAACATAAATATCACCATTCTTGGGCAGTAAGGTCGATCGTCTTGTTCTAATTAAACATTAAGTAACCGAATGCTTTAGCACATTACCAAATTAAAAAAAACATGCGCATGCATTTAATTTAGTGAAAAAATTACTTGCTGTCAAGTTTTGAATGCAAATATGGATTGCTTTTTTTCAAAAAAATACGTAGATAATTTGAATAAACTTTGCTTCCTCTTTTCATTCTAAGTCCTCATCCTCTTCGGCACGTTAAACTGTGAGCGCTTCTGGTATCCACTAGGAAGCGCTCATACTGTATATTAATTTTGATGTGGAGGAAAATCTACATTCTCATGCTCTCCATAAAAAAGCTCAATGCATTGGACACCCACTTCTTGGGATGAAGAACAAGCTGAATTTCCAGCTTGAGCTCAGCATGCTCAAAGGGTAACACCTTCAGCTCTTCCCGTTCAATCTCCTCCAGTGCAGCCATTAGAGGTAGAATGGATATACCCTCTCCAGTTTTGATGCTCCGTTTGATCGCTTCCGGATTACCCAGCTCCAGACTCACGCGATAGGTGATTCCATTTGCTCGAAGCACTCTCTCCAGCAGTTGTCTGTAGTTGCACGTATGCTCGGGCATAATCCACTCGGCATCTACCAGATCATCCAGGCCGATTCTCTCTTTATCGATAAGCGGATGGTTCGGATGGACAATCAGTACAAGCGGTTCTTCTCGAATCGTAATCCACTGCAAGGCCGGATTGCTTGAATCGTCCGCGAGGATCAGCCCGACATCGGCCTCCCCTTCCCTGACCTGGTGCAAAATCATCTCTTCGCGATCCGTATGCAATCGTATGTTCAGATCAGGGTATTCTTTGCGAGTCGCCTGCATATACGGCGGCAGAAAATACGAAGCGATGGAATCCATAGTACCGATCGTCATGGAGCCCCCGCCCTGCTTAGCCAATTTTTCTTTCGATTGCTCAAAAAGCTCCAGCATTTGTCCGGCAAGCTTGAATAGCTCTTCCCCGGCGGAGGTAAGACGAATCTTGTTGTTGCTGTAGCGCTCGAACAATTTGACTTGATACGTTTTCTCCAGCTTCTGAATCTGGGTCGTGACGCTGGATTGTGCGTAACCGAGCACTTCTGCTGCTCTTGTAAAGCTTTCACGAATGGCAACTTCCCGAAATGTCTGAAGATAAATGAAATCCAATCTGGCCACCCCATCGAAAATTTTGATTAGAATCATCGTTTATTATAGATAACTCTGATGCTGTCTCCTATGTTACATTAGATTTAATTCAACGGGAAGGGATAACTGATGATGATGAACGAACAACATATTCATGGGATTTTCATACCGCTGATTACACCTTTTACGCGTGACTATAAGTTGGACATTGATTCGTACCGGAAGTATGTTACCTATCTTGCAGGCCATGACATCCAGGGTCTGGTCGTTAACGGTACGACAGGAGAGTCGCCAACCGTATCCTGGGATGAAGTGAAGCAAATGGTACAGGTGACGCAGGATGTTCTGAAGAGCATGAACAAAACCGTTCCGATCGTCATTGGCACGGGAACGAACGATACTTATTCAACGGTGCATCGGACGGAAATGGCGGCTGAATTAGGAGCGGATGCAGCCATGGTGGTCACTCCGTATTACAACCGGCCGACGCAGGAAGGAATCTTGGAGCATTTCCGTGTCGTATCTCGTGTAGGCCTGCCTGTGCTTGTATATGAGATTCCAGTTCGCACAGGCAGTCGCATGACAATAGATACAATACGCAAAGTGCTGGACCTGGATGGCGTAATTGGGCTCAAGGACAGCACGGGCGGTCTTGATCTGCTTTTAAAATTGACCCAGTACGAGACTAAGCCTGTCCTCTGCGGAGAGGATGCCTATTTCCATGCCATGCTATGCCAGGGAGCTGCCGGCGGTATGCTTGCATCCGCTCATCTCAATATCCAGAAGTATGTGGATATATACCAACGTTTTGTGGCTGGCGACATGAACGGGTCGCGAGACAGTTTCATGCTACTGGAACCGATGATCCAACATGTATTTGCAGAGCCAGCCCCGGCTGCGATCAAGTGGTGGCTTACCCAGCAAGAGATTATTGCTGCCGAGCAATTGCGTCTTCCACTTATGCCACTGTCGGATCAGGTGAAGCAGGGTCTCCTGAATTCAATCATATCCTGATAAATCAGCTTATCTCAGACTACCCAATCATAACGTAGAAGAAGCATCTCCTGGACAGGAGATGCTTCAATTCTTAGCCGGAACAGGCAACCTTCAGAAAAACGAATTTAAGAAGATACTCTCTATAGTAGAACGCTGTATCGGTGTTTTCATCCTAATGAGGTCCGCAATCTGAAAAGCTTACAGGCAATAGCTAGATGGTTGTTAGTAAATCCAGTTGCAGCATTAAGGGAATTCTTTATGTAAGCGAAATTATTGCAAAAAGAAGGCTGCCGGTGAATTTCACCGACAGTCCTTCTCTTCCAAGCAGTATACTCCTCACTCCTATTCGCTGGACAGCTCCTTGAGCGATTTGACTTTACCATGGGGATGCTGTTCTTGCTTTCGTGACTTCCAGGCTGCTTCTTTCCTTTTCTTCTGGTGAGCCATAACAGATATCCTCCTTTGGAAATTGTGATGTATACTACTTTCTTAAGTTGTCATTTCTCAGCTCTGTTCATTCATAAAACTAAATTCGTTGGATTTTTGTAATAATTCAGGGGTTCCAAACCGTTTCAAAGGAATAGCTGGGAGCATGGCTTCATGTATTCTGGGTTTGTTGGAGATTGCATTAATTGAGCAAACGGAGCTAACTCAAGCGCTGCACTGGGAACAATTTTAAAAAAACAGCCGATTTCTCCTTAACATACTAGAAATCGGCCTTTGCCTTCCGAAAAAGAGGATTTAGTACATATAATACAACACAAATAATCAGAAATATCGGTGATGCGCCCGCAAGATTGGAAAGTGCGTAAGAAGGCTATTTGTCGGCTGAACCGCTATAAACTGTGCTTAATTTCGATGTCGCCCTAATACCATTGGGACCTTCAATAATAATGCGACCTTGTTCCGTAAAACTTGTTCCTTCCCAGTCAGTAGCCATATCCAGATAATCGAGACCCGCGCTGTTTCCTTTCCAAGACCATGCTAGATAACCTACTCCCTTTTGCTCAGCGTAACTCATAATGGTAGCCTCATCAACATCACCGCTCGTATGCTTGATGCCGAATTCGCCAATCACCAGAGCCAGGTTTTTATTCAGTACATTATCCATGTTGCTTTTTACTGTAGCAGCATTTCCACCGGCATATTCGTACATATGAATGGAAAACATCGTATTTTTAAGTGGATCTGCATTAAAGACTTCTGTTCCGTAGTCGAAAATAGATTGCGGATACTGCCCCCATCCTGCACCGTCAACCATGATTGTGTTTTTGATGCCGGCATTTCTAAGCTTGGGTATAACAGACTTATAGCCTTGCGCCCAGCCTCCGCCATCCCATGTTCCATACCATTCATTCGCAATATTGAGGATAACGGTGCTTTCTTTTCCAATGAGTGCGCCTTTCATTTCAATCCAGTAATTCGCAATATTATTCAATACAGTAGCGCTATCAGACCCTGTACCATCATGTACCTCAAGGACAACAACCAATTTGTTTTGCTCTGATAAAGTGATTAAATTCTGTAGCTCAGACAGATTGTCTTTTGTCCATTGCTGACCATCCGACAGTACGATTCTGATAGTGTTCGCTCCCGTTTTCGCAATGGCAGGGATCGCTGCCAACTCTTGCCCCTTATACCATGTATAAGCGTGATTGATTCCTCTCATTACAAAAGGATTTCCGTTGGCATCGTACAGCGTTGTTCCATTAATATAAAAGCCTGTATTCTCAGAGGTAGCATTTGTCGTCACAGTTATGATATTGCTTGCTGTGGAAACATTCCCTGCTGCATCCCTAGCTTTTATTGTGAAGCTATACGTTGTATTGGCGGTAAGCCCCGTCACCGTATAACTTGTCGTGTTGGTTGAATCGACCAAGGTTGTTCCATTATACACATCGTAGCTGGTAACACCTACATCGTCTGTTGAAGCATCCCATACAAGACTTACCGAAGTGCTTGTTTTGGAAAAGCTGTTCAGGTTTGCTGGTGCCGTTGGTGCTGTCGTATCAGCCGTCGATTCAACAAGCGTAAACTTCCATTTCTGCTGATCATTTCCGTTATCGACCCATTGCTGTACATTTGCCCCGTCATTAGTATAACCCCCGATTACATCCAGCGCTTTACCGCTAGATTTAACGAGCAGCTTATAATATCCGCCGCCGACGCTAATAATCTTCCATTTTTGATTAGATAATTCGTTGTCTGTCCATTGCTGCACATTAGCACCATCTTCGAAAGAGCCTCCAGCTACTGTCAATGCTTTACCGCTGGATTGCACAATCAGTTTATAGTATCCGTCGCCAACGTCGATCACTTTCCATTTCTGCTGGGGTCTGCCGCTGTCTGTCCACTGCTGCGCCTTGGCTCCATCGGCAGTGGAGTTTCCTGCTACCTCTAGGTTTTTTCCGCTATGCTGTGCTGTTAGTTTATAAATTTCACCTGAAACAATACTTGTGTCGGATGCGCTAGTGTCCACATCAATCACATTGCTTTCAGCCGATACGTTCCCAGCAGTATCTCTGGCTTTCACATAAAAGCTGTACGCCATGTTAGCTGTTAAGCCGGTAACGATAAAGGACGTTGACGCACTGGAGCCTATCAGGTTTGATCCGTTGTAGATGTCGTAGCCGGCAACCCCTACATTGTCTGTAGATTCCGTCCACTTCAAGCTTACCGTCGTATCGGATACGGAGGAACTAGTCAGGCCGGAGGGGGCTGTTGGAGGTGTGTTATCCTCCGGTTCGTTGGCTGAATGCACTTCGAATTCCCAGAGAGAATATCCGTAGCTAGTAGCCCTTTCAATGCCGTTCATTCTTACATATCTTGCGTTTGTTGCTTCGAAAGATATCTTCTCGATTCCTCCCTCTCCAGTCGTAGTGGAATAGACGGTAGTCCAATGATCATTATCCGTTGATGTTTGAACTTGGTAGGACTTCGCATAAGCGGCTTCCCAGTTAAGCGTAACCCCATTGATTTCGGTAGTATTGCCGAGATCTACACTTATCCACTGTGGATCTGAATATTGTGAAGACCATCTAGTTAGTGAATTCCCGTCAATCGCAAAATCAGCCGCCTTACTCGAATCTTCGACGGAGCTTGCAGTTGCCGATTTGGTGAGAACAAGGTTTTCGGAAGCGCTCACATTTTTGATTGGCAACAGACTAATAAGCAGACCAAACAAAATCAAACATGTTATGGTTTTTTTCACCCCAAAACCTCCAATTCATATAAATAAACGACTGATTAATTAGTTCTACATTATTCTTGAAGTTCACTAATTTACCTAAATTGTCTTTTCTGGGTTTCCCCCTCTCTTCATAGCTTTCTATTCAAATCTTCATCCCTGAGGCGTTATAAAGACTCCTCCTTTAACCGCTTTCTATTTAGAGTTACATTACTTATTTCGCTTCGATTGATTTTCTATACCGTCCTCCAGCGATGAAATTTCATCAAAGCGATCTAAAGCATATATATTTTTGTACTCCAGTACTATTCCTTGATTAATAAAAAGTTTTAAAATCTATTTGAAAAACTCATAACAATGCGCCTGAATCATGCAAATGTTATTGTAACTCCCTAAAGGACATGTTTTTTAAGAGACTATGAAGAACTTGCATTCTTCATAGTCCTGTTTAACGAACTAATGATCAATTATTCAGCAAATGATGCAAGTGAACTGCCTTCCCACATTTCCCTCTTATTCAGTGTCCAACCATCATTATAAAGATTGTAGGCACCTTTATTAGCTGCGGAGCTCCATCCCTCATCCCAAGCTAAGAAATAAATGGTTTTCGGATATTTTTCTTTGATGGCATTGATAAATAAAGAATAATCCATACTACCATTGGTTGCCTGCGGACCGACTTCTGTGAAAGCAAAAGGCTTATCAAGAGCTGTTAACTCGTCATATCCTTGAATCGAATAAGGATTTGAGAAATAAGCGTCTAATCCAACAATATCAACATATGAAGATCCAGGGTAAAAGTCTGTCTTAAAGTTTCGGTTGGCGTCTGGTGCGTATACCCATATCAGGTTATCCAGTCCTCTTGTATCGGTCATATAATGATAGACTTTTTTTTAAAGCTGTTTATATAAAGTGATACGTTCGCTGTCCTCTTGGTTATAGTCGGTGAGTCCCCACCAGAACCATTCTCCGTTCATTTCGTGAAGAGGTCTGAAAAGAACAGGAACACCTTCATCTTCTAACTGCTGAAGGCCATCGGCAATTTTGCTTAACATAGCGTCTAATCGCTGGCCCTCTTCAGTTGATGAGTCTAGGATTCTTTCATACTGACTGTTTGAGATTGGGGTTTTATAATTTCCAGAGTTAAACGCAGGGTTAGCCAGATGCATACTGATCTGAGGTATACCTCCGTTCTTCCAATGAGAGATTAAATCGGTGTTACAACTATAATCGATCGAATCGGCAATATTAGAAATCTCCATCCATCCTCTTGAATAATCACAGCCATACACGGCAGGGGACTGACCTGTTGCATTTTCAATTCGATTAGCTTCGGTCATAGAAAATGACGCATTAGTGTACCCGCCGAATGCTCCTGACACTACGCGATTTTCCGATGACAGATTAGCGAGCCAGTTCATCACTTCCTTGGTTGTGGCTTGTCCATTAGGATTCACCGTATGTGCAGATGCTGTCTGTGAGAAAGTCGAAGCGATTAACAGAATAAGTAAGAAGTAAATCATTCCATATTTTTTGTGCATAACATAACCTCCATTTTTTAATTCTCGTTTTCATAATTAACAGAATCCCCAATATTCTTATGTACCACCTTCTCTCTAAAGGAACGGCTGGTCGATTTTTACCATCGTATTCATTTAATTGATTTCACTGTGATATTTCTCCCTATGACACTTCTGATTGCATGCTACATTATTTTTCATTCTAGCGAGTTGATACCAGTTCCTTATAAAATTTGACTTTTACGAATAAAAGCACCTCAATTATATCGACCTCAAATGAATAGATTAAAATAGTTCTATAAGAGTAAAAAATAATCCTTATAACAACTAGAATTCAACTTCATAAAGAATATTAGAGATAAGAATATGCTTAAAGTAATATTTTCCTTTTCATTCTTATGAAAATATTTTTTTCAAATTATTGTTATTATGGTGCTATATAGAAGAATTTATGCCCGCACATTTGACACGCCATGTTATAAAAAGCAAAACAAATAGATAGCGGCTAACCAACGTCTATCAAAATAAGTTGATTACATCTGAAGGCTTAGCGTAGATTTTCGCTAAAACAAAAAAGCCGCCAAAATGGCGACTTCTTATGCGTATATGTTGTTGTCTCTCCTTGCAGTGCTAAAGTCTGCACCTGTGTTCCATCAACTTATTGTTCCTCGTTTGCTTTTATTCTTCGACTTCAACAATGATGTTAACCATAGATGCATCGTGATTTTTAATGCGAAGTGGTGCTGTGAAAGCAGATAAGAGCTTTTTACCAATTAATGGTGCAGGGTTTATGTCTTCGTAAATGAGCATTGTCGGCTCTTCATATTTTTCATGGTCTAAGAAGGCATGGTGAACAAAATAGCCGTTTCTTTTGGCTTCTTCCAGATTTTCAATGCTTATGGTATCAATGGCCACAGCTTTGCAGTTCGGCAAATTTTTACGGATGAATTCCGCTGCTTTGGGAGAGACGGCTGGGAAGTTATTAGCGTATTTCTCAAAATTCGTATCTCGGTGTTTCCAATAGCTTGTATTAAAGATGAGAATATCCGCTTCATGCAGCTCTTCATATTCCTGAAGCTTTTCAATGGTAATAAAGCCGTTCGGATTAAGAGGACAATCAATTAATAGCGGTTTTCGATAGATGAATTCTTCAATCGGAACAGCATCTATTCCCTTACCGTTATTTAAATGATGCCACGGTGCATCGACATGGGTGCCGACATGAAGATACATACTTAACACACTTCCATTCCAGGCATCCCCTTTGTCCAAACGCTCTCTAGGCTCTAACTTCACTTCTGGCAATCCTGGATAAACAGGCATTCCTTCATATATTGGGTAACCGATTTCAACGTATTTTGACATACTAAGACGCTCCTGTAATTTAGTTTTAAGAATCCATTATAGGGGATATTCGCCTAATGTGTAGCTTCCGAAAAGTATAAGCGGAGTACAAACAGACAAACTGATAAAAAGACCATATCCCTACAGGTCAACTCCCTCATTTTAATTTATATTCAATCGCCCTATCTTTCCTGAAATCATACGCCCCCTTCTCCTTGATTGATTGTCCTTTTAAAAAAGATAATATAAAATAATAAACGATTATCCTAAGATATTAAAATAGGTATCTCTCCAAGCAGATTCTTTAAGTTAATAGAATCCCACGGCATATGCTCCGTTATACCTAATCCAACTACATCTGTTTCTTCAGATAGTTCTTTAATCAGATTAAGTAGCTGAGGCATTTGCATTGTTCCCGCAGGAGAAAAATTATAAGGTGCTTCAGGGTTGGCGAATAATAAAGAACGAAATGCTTTTGGGTCAAGCACATCTAAATCAAGGTGAATAGCTAGGTGCTTAATGCCACTTTCTTTAATCCACTCTCTTATAGATTCAGTACTATTCGTTAACTCTTTGGTTCCTGCAGTTTTAATTCCTAGTCTTTGAATCACTTCTGTGTCTGATTCTACAGGAGCTATATCTAGTCTTTGAAACGCTTCTGAAATGACTTCTGTTTCTTGTTCTGTAGGAGCCGCTAATCCCGCGATAAAGACATTTTCAGGTTTTAGTGGGATTTTCACATGTTTTGCGAACTCCTCATCTCCTTCTCCCAAAAGATTTCCGAGCGGTAATGTATGACCGTTGTCATAGCCCACATATCTAACTAAATCACTGTGAGCATCGATCCAAATTAAACCTAATTCCCCACCGTATCGTTCGTTCAAATAGGCAAATGGAGCTTGTTCCACTAAGCAGTCACCACCAAACATTACAATGCGATCTGGCTTATGAGCATCAATGATATGCTGAGCAGCCTCTAACTGTTCAAGTAGCTGTTTTCTCCCATTCATACCGTTTTCGTTTTCAAGCGGAGTCCCCTTATAAGCTTGAACTGGAACATGAATAAGGGGTTGTTCATTATCCGGAGCTAGCCAAGCAAGCAGTTCGGCTCCAAAAGAGTAATTAGGATTGTTTCCCCCTTGCCATTGTGGCATTAACAGGCGTATTGTTTTTTTAGTCATGTTTTTCTCTCCTTTACTTCAAAAGTAAGGTTAGTATAAACTGAACACAAATAAAAACGTAGTACGCACTATTTTGATAGGTACTACCCGAAAGGATAGTGTAAACATGAGTATGACTGAATTTAAAGGTAAAGTTAAAAATATTCAAGATACACCTTTTGGTTATACAGTTTCATTGATTGGTGGTAAATGGAAAATGGTTATTATTTATCTCCTAGCCGAAAACCGAACAGTTCGCTTTAATGATCTGAAAAGACAGATAGGAGCTATTACTTATAAAACATTGAGTTCACAACTAAAAGAATTGGAAGCGGATGGTCTGGTGAATCGAAAAGAATATCCTCAAGTCCCCCCTAAAGTCGAGTACAGTCTCACAGATAAAGCAGAAACGCTATTACCTGTTTTGGAAGGGTTATGTGAGTGGGGAACAAAAAACCAAAATAATTAAATCCAGTTTTCTACTAAAAATCCTGTGTGCGAAAAGTTGTCCCGTTTTCCAACACTGCTATCCCAAGTTAAACTTTATGGTTAACAGCAGTGACACTTTGTTTATTTAGCTCTAAATGCTGAAGATGCCGTATTCATATACTTCCTCTTATTCTCCAACCGAAGAGGAAAGGCGGCCTTCCATAATGGCTCTGATTTGTTCGGTCGGCATCTTCGGTTATCTATCATGCGTCAGCAGAACGTTGATTCCTGTTCCACGTCCGTCAGCTGTGTGTAACAAAAGTCTTGTACGACAGGTGAATGCAGCAATGACTGGACAACATCATGCAGCCGTTCTAGAAATTTAATTATCTTTTCAAGCCAGATTTATCTCCCGAATCACTTCAAGCGGAACCTTCGGTTCTCGGTCTTCCGTCAACAATCCGTTGACTTCCTGCTGTACATCAGTTACCTGTGTATAGCAATAGCCCGAGAGATAGGGGGTCGCTTTAATTGCTCCGGTGATTGCACGGAAACGTTCGATAAAAGCTTCGACTGAATCCACCTGGTTTCCGTATCCCCAGCCCTTGTCCGTCTGGAAGGCAATGCCGCCGAATTCGCTTATGATAATTGGTTGTCCCCGGTAGGTATATCCTTCTGCAAAGGCATATTTCCAATTGTTAAAGGAGATGCTGTTGTTTACAATGCTTTCCTTGTCCTGATATCGCTCCAAAAACTCTTCGCCCGTCTCCACATAATCATGAAGGGTTAAAATATCCGAGACTGTATGCTCCCAACCGTCATTGGTAATCACCGGACGATACGGATCAATCGTCTTCGTCAGATGATAGATGGTTTGCGTGAACTGCTGCTGCCTTACATCATGTCCAATGGTCGATATGCCCCACGATTCATTGAACGGGACCCAAGTTATGATGCTTGGATGATTGTACTGCTGTGGCACGATTTCCAGCCATTCCTTCGTAAAGCGGCTAACCGCCTGATCATTGAACTCAAAGGTCGACGCCATTTCCGACCAGACGAGCATGCCTTTCACATCACACCAATATAAAAAGCGAGGGTCTTCCAACTTCATATGTTTACGAACCCCGTTATATCCCATCGCGGCTATTTTATCGATATCTTCGATAAGGGCTTCTTCAGACGGCGGAGTCAGATGTGTTTCCGGCCAGTAGCCCTGATCCAGAATCAGCCGCTGGTAGAGAGGGCCATTATTCAATAGAATCTGCCCGTTTTCAATCGATATTTTCCGCATGCCAAAATAAGAATACACCCTGTCGCTCACTTTCTCATCCTCATACAGAATAAACTCTACATCGAACAAGTTTGGCGATTCCGGTGACCACAAGCACTGCTTCCATGGACCACCGGCTTCATGAAATACATGGACCTCTACCGTTATCCAGGGCCTGTCGGCAGATAAGCTGACCTTTTTCACATGCTGTCCTTTCAGCGTAATCCGTGTCTCTAGGCGTAAATTATCTTTACCCTCGATACCCATGAGCTGAAATTCAAAGCGGATCATATGACGGTCGATATCCGGTGTTATCTTGACCTCATTGATTCTTACCTCATTCACATATTCAATCCACACACTTTTCCAGATTCCGGTGCTCTGTACATAAAAGCATTCAAAGTTTTGATCCACCCAACGCTGCTTTCCCCGGGGCTGCGTGCAGCTCTGACTATCCTCCACTTTAAGCACGATGCTATTCTCCGAGTCGTAAGTGATATAGGGTGTGATGTCGAAAGAAAACGCAGCATAACCTCCTTCATGCTCACCAGCCATAATTCCGTTCACCCAGCATTTCGCTTTATAATCTACACCCTGAAAATGTAGAATTGTCCTTTTCGCTATTGCCTCCTGCGGGACCTGCACGCTCCTGCAGTACCAGACCACCGGATGGAAGGTCTCGACTCCGATCCCGCTTGCCTTGGTTTCATAAGTAAAAGGTACGTGGATTTTGGCTCCCTTCGGAAAATGATGATACCATTGCTCGCTTTCACCCATTTTGCCGTCGTCGAAGGCGAAATCCCACTCCCCATTCAAATCCAGCCACTCTTTGCGGACAAATTGCGGCCTTGGATAATTTTTGATATAAGCGTTTGTAGTCATACAGTTTCCACCTATCCTTTGATATATAATTAGTCGCCTTAGCCTGATGACTTTACAGTGTATTGCTATCAGCTGTAGGTCCGATCGTCATCCTTTGCTTCCTGGTCATAAATTTTCGATATTGGCATGGCCCCAAACAGTCATCCAATTTTTTTCATGCGAGTGTCTCCCCTTTGTTTCGGCTGCGAAATACAAACAATAAAATCAATTTGTTACACTATTATTGTATCTTTAGGGGATTATATAGCGATGCATTTTTAATGTCAACGCTTTCAAGTTAATTTTATGTAACTAATAAACTGAATAAGGCTTTAGCTACAGAGCACCTGCAACTAAAGCCTATCCACTTCACCAATATCTCAATCCATGACATAATTCACAGTCATTTTGATATTCTGATCATAATCTCCAAATTGCTTTCCGAACAGGTTGAGCCCACCTTGATGCACCGCATCTGGCTTAATTCCGATCCGCAGACGCAACTTGTGGCTGTTTTGCAGGTTGAGCTGATCCAGTGTAACCGAGGAAACCTTCTCCATATCCAGCGCAGTCTTCTCTTTATCTACTCGCCAGGTCTTGAGCAACCCATACTGGGTAGACCACTCATACCACCAGGCAGGATTCAGCTTGCCGCGCCTGTCTCCAAAATCACCGGGACACGTCCACATGCCAATCTCCACGCCATTAACCCACAAGGAAATATCAGAAGGCCAATTGTTGTCATAGTTTGGTGCTTCAGAACACATTTCCATCGATAGCTCAAGCGATTCTATTCGCGCTCCTGCCGGTATTTCGAGCGGCATTAAATACTCGACATAGCCCTTGCGGAACCATATCATCTGGGCTCCGATATGCTTCGGGTGGAAAAAACTCGCCGGTTCGTCCTCGCGTATGATCATCCCGTCTGCATTGGCCATACCGCACGTCGGTGAAACCTCACAATCGCTATAATGACCGATCGGCATGTCCACTTCGTAGATCTGTACATCCCCTTTGGGTACTGCTTTTTCAAGATTTAGCGCAATATGAATGTCATCATAATTGCGGCTGCACATCTTCATCGCGCCGCGAGAGGCAGGCAGCAGCTCTGTATTAATCAGTCTAGCTGCCTCCAGAACCTTGATATTGTTGGCTACCGTAGACACCGGAAGTTGAAGAGCTTCCGCTATTTCTACAATATTAAGGTTTTTAGAAATCAAGAGGCGGAGAATATCAACTCGGGAACGGGTGGATAAAGCATGCGTAACCGTTACCAGCTTGTCCGGATCATCAAAACTAAGCTCAAGCATTGCATCACCCATCTCAATTTACTGTGATTATATTACAATAAGTTTACTTGTATGCTTTGAAAGAGTCAATAAACTTGTATTAAATTATTAATTTTGTATTAAATACCGATCATGTCCGTTTTCTCTGGTTCAAGAACCCATAGGAAAGACAGCGATTATTGAGCCGAACCCTGTACACAAAAGCAACACGTTATTCCCTTGCTATATGCAATAAAAAGCCACTGATCTTCGGATTAAGATCAGCGGCTGATGCTCTCTTCATTTTAATCTTTCTTTAATACCCATACTCCATACGGTTCCAAAGGTACGGTACCAGTAAGCCTGCTACCGGAAAGGAGCTCCTCCGTCTCAACACTCAGTTTAACCTGAGCCGTTTCTCCGCTGTAATTCAGTAGAAATACCAGCTCTTCTTGTACATCCGCACGAATAGCGACTTCTACCGTCGAAGGAGCTTTGCACCACCCCGCAAGCGGAGATGTCACCGGCAGCTGTCTTAGGAGCTCAGCCGCTAACGCTAAGTCAAAAGCTGCACCCCAATAGTAGACCAGTCCCTTGCCGACACGGTTGACGGTCAAGGCCGGTTTCCCTTCATAGTAGCTTGATGCGTACTCTGCGAGTACTTCTACCGTATCAGCATGAACATTCAATATATCGTTGAAGCCTGGAGCCCAAAAATCAAGAGCTTGATCCTTAAATCGCACCGATACAGGTGATGCTGTCCCATTTATCATCGTAAAGTCCTCTACGTGAACGCCGCTCATTGCGGCTGCAGGGCCTGGGAGTGGCTGCATGCGGCATTGACCGAACTCGTTCTTATAACCGGTGCGGCAGCCGAAGATCAGGATGCCCCCATCCTCTACATATTTCTGTAACATAGCTGCCGTACTGTCTCGTAGGATCGCCGGATGCGTGTATACCAGCACCTTGTAATTGGCCAGTTCCCGCAGCTGTTCTGATTCCATACCCGGACGGATTGTAACCATATCCGAAGGTATATGTCCATACTGCAGTGCCTTGTACCAGCCGAGCTCACTTTGCTTTGTCAAGGGACCATACCATTTATCCAACTCGCCATCCCACTCGTTATCATAGTCACGAAGTAGAGCAACCTCTGCCACGTAACGTTTGCCAAGAATCCGCCCTCCAACCTTTTGCAGCTCCTTTCCGACGCGGCCTGCTTCTGCGACCCGACGATTCGGCTGATTGTGATAATCATTAATTCCATGCCAATACATTTCCGTACCAAACGTTGCCGTTCTCCAGCGGAAATACAAAATCATGTCTGCTCCGTGAGCAATGCTTTGGTAGGTCCACAATCGCATCTGCCCCGGGCGCGGAGATGGCATCTCCATCCTGTTCACCCATCCTCCTGGACCGGATTGCTGCTCCATCACGCAGAAATTTGGTGACATCCCTCTGACATTACTTAAAGAAAGCCCCCACTTGCGATCCAGCAATGGCTTCTCCCCTTGGTCCGGATAAATGGTACTGAATTGAGGGTAAGAATCGTACGAGAAAAAATCAAGCAGTTGATCCGTCATTTTATGGCTATCCAAATGCCCGAATACACCGTTGGTTGTCACCCACTGATTAGGCGCTACTGACCGAAGTATGTCCACTTGTAGCTTGGCAAACGAAATGGTGTTATCGGATATAAATCGCTTCTCGTCCAAAGCCTGATGAGGATTCTCTGACCCGGATACGGTCGGACGAGTTAGATGGACCTGCTTCCAGCTGTCATAAGTTTGATTCCAGAATACAGCACCCCAGGTCTTGTTGAGTTGCCCCAACGTACCGTATTTTGCCTCTAGCCAGCGCCGGAAAGCCTGATGATCTGCCTCGGCATAGAAGACGTTTATCTCGCAGTTCAGTTCATTATCAATTTGCCACCCAATGATGGCCGGATGATCTTTGTAATGTTGTGCCATCTCTCTTGTAATACGTGCGCAAAGCTCCAAATAAACGGGACTGCTGTAGTTATAATGCCGACGCTGACCGTGTTGGAACGTGACTCCTTCCATGGATACGTTCAGCACCTCGGGATACTTATAAGTAAGCCATGCCGGTGGCGTAGCTGTTGGTGTGCCCATGATCACTTGAATCCCGTTCGCGTCTGCCTGCTCCAAGAAACGGTCAAACAGCGTGAATTCGAACTTTCCTTCCTCCGGCTCGAAGATCGACCAAGCAAATTCTCCAATCCGAATGATGCTGAAGCCCAGTTCCTTCATTCTTATGAGATCGTCCGACCACAACGATTCGTCCCAGTGCTCAGGATAATAACAAGCTCCCAAATGAAAGCGATCTAAAGATAAGGATTTCGGCATGCTCCAATTCTCCTTCAGTAGAAATGATAGTACAAAAATGTGATTCTCTGATAATCGTATCTATTGTAATATAAGAATAAAAGGATTAGAATAACTCGATTTTGCTAATTGAATTACTTTTTTGCTAACTTACTCAAGGAGATGGATACATGATTAAAATAGATTGTTATCTTCCTTCGCCCATTCTAAATAAAGGTATGCTGTTTCCCGAATCGTTAGGGCGTTACAAGCACTTCCCCAATCATGGGGAGCGAAGGAATGCAGGATTACTGAAAGAATACAATTTACATATCATTTTTGCAGGCAAAGGCGTTATTGTGCATGATGGGAAGGAAATCGAGCTTACCCCTGGCATGGGCTTTCTTTTCGGCAAGCATACGACGCAGCAATATCGAACTAAACCCGAGGATCCCTGGGATGTCCAATGGATTCATTTTGACGGGCAGGATGTAGATTCGCTATTACAAGGTCGAAGCATGCATGAACCGTATCTGTTCTCGCTCCACCGGCCAGAACGTTTAAAACCGCTGATGGAAGAAATGTTGCAACTTGCCCAAACTTACCGTCACGACTATGATGTACGGATCTCTTCCCTGCTTTACGAAGTCCTTCTGGAGATCGTCCATCATTCCCACCAAATTTTCGGCACCTCTCCCGGCGGCACCGTCCATGAGAGGATTCGTCATACGGCGGAATATATTCGTATGCATTGTCGAAACATGCTCGATTTGAAGACAATGGCTGCGACGTCAGGTTATAGCTCCTTTCATTTTAGCCGACTCTTCCATCAGATCATGGGTAGTACTCCAGCTCAATATTTGCTCCAATGCCGAATAACGCTGGCCAAACATTTCCTTGTATCCACGGCACTCACTGTAAAGCAGATTGCACTGGAAACCGGCTTTCATCAAAGCAGCTATTTTATCAAGAGGTTTCGAGAGCATACAGGCATCACGCCGGAGCAGTTTCGCCAGCTGAGAAGGATGGGTTAGTACAAACCAAAACTCCTTCAATAGCTGGACGTGTGTGTATGGCAGCGTACAAATCGAAATTACAAATTTTGCAGTTGAATACAAGAATAAGCGGCCGCTTAGGACGTTTTGTTAACATGTCCTACGCTACCGCTTCTGTTAATGTTTTTTATTTCGCTTATATTTGGGATTAATTTGTCTGTTTGGATATCGCTTCGAAATATTCTACAACTACCTCACGGAATTCCAGAGCAGCCCGCGAAATATACCGACTCCTGTGCCATAATAAAGCAATCTCCCGTACCAGCTCGTGATTTTCTACTTGGAGATATTTAAGATGTTCCCGTGAATTCCTTGCCGTGCTTGGTATGAAGGCTATGCCAATTTCAGCTTCCACAAGAGTACTAAGCCTTGCAGGTTCATCCCCCTCATACACATATTTAGGTACAAATCCTTCCGATTTGCATACAGAGTCCACTAAATCGCGAGTACCGTAGCCTTTCTTTACACCGACAAACCATTCATCCCTTAGATCTGTCAACGTTACACTGCTTCGATCTGCCAGCCGATGCCCTTTTGGAACAGCTAGAAGGATTGGGTCGATAAACACGATTTGGCATTCGATGTCATCTCCCTCTATTGGGGGTGAGGACAAGCAAAAATCGACCTCGCCTCTATGAAGAAGCGTTACCATTTCCTGCGTGGTCAGCATTTGCACATGAAATTGAATATAGGGTCGCTTTTTCCGAAACTCTCGAAGGATATTGGGTAATGTGCTAGCGGTGGTCACCGCCAATTCGAGAGTGCCATGATCCGGGCTGGATAAATCACTAAGCTCCTGCTTCCCCTGCTCCAATTCAAATAAAGCCCTCTCTGCACGGTGAAGGAATCTGCTTCCGAACTCATTCAATCGCAGTTTCCTCCCTGTTCGATCGAATAGAGGAACCCCCAGATCTTCCTCCAGGCGCTGAATCGTTTTGCTCAGCGACGATTGAGTAACGTGCAGACTTCGTGCAGCTTCGGTCACATGTTCCAAACGAGCTACCGTCAGAAAATATTGCAGTTGAAGAAGTTCCATTATGATCCTCCATTCATTCCCCCAAGTCAATGAGATTATAACATCAAATGCGTTGGAATAAATAATCGGTTTCAAGTACGATGACATTAATTCGCTATGGGGGGACCAGAAATGAGCGTTCGCAGCTGGTGGTTAATGATTTCAGTTGGTCTAGGGATACTATTGAACCCATTAAATTCTTCGATGGTTTCTGTTGCAATTCCAAGTCTGCAAAATGTGTTCCAGCTTGACTTTACAGGTGTTTCCTGGATTATTTTTTCTTTCTACATTGCAAGTAGCATCGCTCAACCTGTCATGGGAAAAGCCAGCGATTTATTCGGTCGTAGAAAGATATTTCTTACCGGGCTTGTTGTAGCCTTCATTGCATCATTATTGGCTCCATTATCACCAAATTTCGGGTGGCTCATCGTGTTCCGCATTGTGCAATCCATCGGAACAAGCATGATGGTTGGGGTTGGAATGGCTATTGTTCGAATTCATATTACAGAGAAACAAGCAACTGCGCTGTCTGTTTTGTCCATATTCCTATCTGGAGCAGCAGCAATTGGCCCCTTTATTGGCGGGGTCTTGATTCATTGGTGGAATTGGCCTGCTATCTTTATCATCAATATTCCGTTTGTGGTGGCCAGCTTTGTATTGGCTTGGAGGAATATTCCTAAGGATGAACTGCCAACATCCGTAGCACGCAATATGTCCTTTCGTAAATGGTTTGAATTGATTGATGCATCAGGGATTCTACTCTTCACAGTGGCTTTGGTTACCCTGCTCGTCGGATTACTCTCAGCAAAATCATTTGGACATATCTCATTAGTAAATGTAATTGTCGGGCTGATAGGTCTCGTTGCGCTGGGGATATTCGTACGACATGAGTTAAAAGCGACATCACCCTTTATTCCTTTACGTACATTCGCCAAGTACCCTGCAATGACTTGGGTGAATGTTGAATTCATGCTCGTTAATGTACTATATTACTCGCTCTTTTTCGGGCTTCCGTCCTACTTGCAAATGGTACGTCATGTCAGCGAGTTCCAAACAGGCATTCTCATGCTAAGCTTAGGCTTGTGCTCGCTAATTACTTCTCCAATTGCAGGACAATGGATCGATAAATCAGGACCCAGACCGGCATTGCTGGTGTCCGCAATTCTGATGACATTGGGGTCAGTATGGCTCGTGACATTGAATCCAACTTCACCGGTTATCAGCGTGTGTTTGGCTTTAGCTGCATTCGGAATTAGCAACGGTTTGAACAATGTAGGTATGCAAGCAGCCCTGTTCCAAAGTTCTCCAAAAGAAATAATCGGTGTAGCATCCGGATTATTTAACACATCCAGATATCTGGGAACCATTATCTCTTCATTATTGATAGCTATCGTAATGGGAGGTACGTTTAGCTTCAAGGGGTTTCAAATGCTTGGGATTATCCTCACGGTAATTGCATTGTCTTTGGTATTCATGAGTCGGCGGCACCGGGAGTCAGCGCAATTGCATGAGTCTCAGGTTCAGTAAGTTCATATCTCAAACCAGCGCGCGGCACCAATCATCATGCATCAAATGTCATTTATTTGGCGTAAAGATCTACTACAACAAGTTTTAATTCAGCGACATTGCTACATAAAACTTCGCTACATTCAAACCACAAAAGCCGTAAATCTCCAGGGTTATTGGAGACTTGCGGCTTTTGTGGTTTGTTTAGATTGCCCCAAAGCCATTTGAAAGCTTTGGGGCCAGTTTCCCTATTTTGAACTCGGAGCTTGTTTTTAATGCCTTGAGTGAAGATTAGGTGGACTTTATTCCATTTTCGTCTGTTACTAGTAAATTCGCTAGCTCTGTTTCCATCAACGCTTTAACGGTTTCTGAATTTTCTTCAAAAGGAAGTTCCAGCGAGATTTGCAATACATTTTCCACATGCTGAACGGTAAAGAAAATGATTGAATCCCGATAAATGTCCCTCTCTTCTGGCTCGATATTTTTAAACAGCTGATATTTATCCGACGCTTCGCCAAGGTAATTGAAGACAATAGGTAGCTTATTCAGGCTATGCTTCAGATACCTATTAGACTGCGGATACAACGAAGCCATTTCATCATTGTATATGAGATTTAGAAAATTCAGGTTACGCGATACGGCCAACTGCATACTGTTTCTGATCTCATGCCCATGTTCATCCGCATCTGTAAGCAGTACAGGGATTTGGTCTATAAATTCACCTATAATATCAAAATACTGCTTGTCCTCGTATGCCCGTCCATAATTGGTGAGAAGAATAGGAATCTCGTCCACTTGCAAATATCTGCGGAAAAAGCGGTTAGCTAGGCGTATAGCCAAGTCCCACATGTGTCCGATTGCGTCAGAATCATTCAAATCTGCAAGTTCTACTGTCACATCTGTGCCCGTTGTATGGTTGCGCTCATCAATTGCGAGGACTACAGCATCCGAAGCAGCAGCAAATGCGGACAAGCGAAATTTGTCAACAATCTCTTGATCGCCCATGCCCTGAGGTCCTTTCCGGACCTGACTCACATAATCACGGTAGCTTCCTGCTAGTTGCCCTTTTACATTGCTCATATCTTCATATGCACGGTACAACTCACTCTTAACGACCTCTCCGCTCATGCCATCATAGATGAGATGTGAACAAGGGAGCAGCAGCAAATGATCCCTTAAATTGAGGCGGACAAGCGCAATGCGATATAATAAGTTTCCGGTTGTTTCATAAGGGTTCATAAAGAATGCAGGCAATATATGTGAGAGTATACGATTTTGCATCTCTGCACCGTAGTTCGATAAATCTATCATTGGAATGTCCATGCGCTCCTTCATGGACAACATTTCCCATTCCCATCCGACATCCGTTTGGACCAACACACTTCTAAAGAGTTCATGGCGCTCTATCAGGCGTTGCATGATTGCAGATAACCGTTCTACATCCAGCAGGTAACTATCAAAAGGAATGACACCTCCTGAGGATTGCGGATGCTCCAAATGATAATGTTGAGCGGGAGCAAGCGCATAGCGTTGTAAAGGCTCTCCTTCCAGCATCGTGCTGTTCCATTGGTCATTCATCCGCAGCAGATATTCCAGCCATTCCTCAGCATGCCGCTTCGCAGCTTCATCGTCTACCATCGTATCTGTGTACAGCTCTTCACAGTCAGGTACTTGAGCAGCTGCTTCAAAAGGAAGCAAATGATGTGGATGAAGGTCAGGATGAAGGCGTGACAAAATGACTTTCTTCAGGGCCTCTGCTTGTATAGAATCGAAAGGATCTATGTGCAAAGTTAATTGATCTCGCCCTTCAACAGTTGTTGATTGGAAATGAGCATATACGTCATAAGCCTTTTCGATGATGTCGATTGCCTCGGCAATATCACGTATTAACATATCCGGCATCGAAGTGTCTGCTCGCATATACTCTGACATTTGGCGAATAGTCTGATATTGAAACACCTGATTAATCCCTATTTCAATGCCAACAGCCTCAGCCTGTGAAACCAATTGAATGGCTTTTAGGGAGTGTCCGCCTAAATCAAAATAGTTATCATCAATGCCAACAATACTGACACCCAGATTCTGTTTCCAAATATCTACCATATGCCGTTCCATGTCGTTTCGCGGGGCTGCATATTCAACACCTGTTTGAATGTCTCCTTCCGGCACAGGAAGCAATTTACGATCAATTTTTCCGTTAGTGGTCAACGGCATCTTCTCCAATTGAACAAAATAGCTTGGCAGCATGTACACCGGAAGATTGGGAACTAACGCTGCTTTAAATTCCTGAATGGTCAGATCCCTATCAGCCACAAAATAAGCACATAAATCTTTTTGTCCTGATTCATTCTCACGAGCAATAACCACCGCTTTACGGATCGCAGGCAGGTTCATTATTTGCGCTTCCACTTCTCCAAGTTCAATTCGGTAACCCCGAATTTTCACCTGATGATCCATCCTGCCTAAATATTCAATATTTCCATCTGCCATCCATCGCGCCAAATCTCCTGTGCGGTACATACGTTTTCCTGGTTTGAAGGGGTCAGCTATAAATTTCTCATCTGTCAGCTCACGATTTCCCATATAACCTCGCCCTACTCCATCACCACCGATGTAGATTTCACCTGCAATTCCTATCGGAACCAACTTCCGATTCATATCCATAATATATACGTGCTGGTTAGCCATTGGCTTGCCAATCGGCACCGTATGTGTCCAAGCTGTCATCGTCTCCCCGTCAATGTCGTACGCAGTTGTGTCTACGCAGCACTCGGTAGGACCATAAACATTAGTTATTTGCGGACGATATCCGGGCCGGGTGCTCAAAAATGTTTTAACGAGATGACTGGGCAGCGCCTCTGCTCCAAAAATAAAATGCTGCACATTCAGATCTGTAACGGAGTCTTGCATTTCCGTCAGCATATGCATGTGTGCCGGTGTACCATCAGTAAAATCAATCCGTTGGGATCTGAAATAGTCAGCCAAACGATGACCATTGGTGCTAATCTCTCTCGGCACCACGTGAAGCGCATGCCCGAGAAGCAGGCATGGGAAAATTTGTTTCACTGATGCATCAAATACATACGGCGATAGCCATGCCATCCGCATTGGCGATTTGTATTTCTTATATACTTGTTGTCTAAATGCGGTTGTCATATTAACGACATTAGAGTGTTGAATCATTACTCCTTTGGGTTTGCCCGTTGTACCTGAGGTATACATCACATAAGCCAAATGGCCAGGGTCACATACTTCAGCCAAGTTGGAACAGTCTTCTGCGGATAGCCTGTGACTATCAGGTGAAATGACCAGCACATCCGACGGTACCTTCGCGGCCATTTCTGGCTTGGCAACCATAAGCCTAATATGGCTGTCTTGTAACATATAGAGCATACGTTCCTGCGGAAACTCAGGGTCGATAGGTACATATCCCCCACCAGCTTTTAAAATACCAAAAATCCCTACAATCATTTCGATAGAGCGCTCCATAATCATTCCGACCAATTGATCCGCCTGGACTCCTTCTGCTCTTAGCACGCGAGCCAGTTGGTTTGCACGCACATTTAATTCGTTATATGTGATCTGGCTATCTCCAAAAACTACAGCTACTTGATCTGGAGTCTTCTCTACCTGTTCCTCGAATAATTGATGAATGGTTTTTTCACATGGGTATTTCACCGCGGTATTTCCCCAGACGTCCAATATCATTTCGATTTCCTGCGGCGTAATGATCTCAATTTCAGAAAGCTTTGTCTGTGGTTCATCTACAACAGCTTTAATCAACTGGATGAAGTGATCGGCCATTCGTTTAATCGTGCTTCTCTTGTACAGGCTATCGGCATATGTGAAGCTGAAAACCAAACCTTCAGAGCTTTCCATGGCCGTAAGTGTCAAATCGAATTTTGCCATATTCTGTTCGCCTGGGCACAGAGTAACCTGTAAGTCTTGGAATTCCGTCGTACCAGAGTCCATGTTATCTAGCTCAAAAAGAGTATCGAACAACGGATTTCGGCTCAGGTCCCTCTGTACATTCAGCTTCTCCACCAGCAATTCAAACGGATAATCCTGATGCTCAAAGGCGTCAAGCACCTGGTCCTTTACTTCCTGAACATATTCATAAAATGACTTGTCCCCTTCAGGAAAGCTCCGCAATGCAAGCGTGTTGACAAACATACCGATGACCGGCTGCAAATCATGATGCTGTCTACCTGCAATAGGTGTTCCAACAACAATATCCTCCTGACCGCTGTACTTGAACAATAGAGTCTTGTAGGCCGCCAGTAATACCATAAATAAAGTAGCTCCCGCCTGCAAACTGATTTCTTTCAAACGGTCCACGTCCTGAGGTGAAATGGCAAAGGAAACAGTGCTGCCCGAAGCGCTACGTGTTGCAGGTCTTTCAAAGTCGACTGGGATACCCAAAATCGGAATATCGCCGCTCATTTGCTTGAGCCAGTATCCTTCTTGTTTTTCCATCCATGAGCTACCAATATCTCCTTGCTGCCATACCGCATAATCCTTGTATTGAATTCGCAAGGCGGGCAACGTTTTTTCTTCGTACAGTGCGGGCAGCTCGTTCAGCAATATACTCATGGATACACCATCTGAAATCACATGATGCATGTCAAACATAAACCAATGACGCTGTGGAGATTCTTGCAAAAGAGCAGCTCGAAGTAACGGTGCCTTCCCAAGATCAAAAGGTCTGATAAATTGTCTCATAAATGCTCTTGCTTCGTTCTCGCCATGTCCCTGCACAACCTCCAAAGTGAAGTCGACATTGTCGTGAATCCGTTGTACCAGTTTATCATCTACGAATTCAAAAGAGGTTCGCAATGTATCATGACGCTGAATTAATTGCTTAAGCGCTCTTTCTAATCTTAAAAAATTCAGTTCCCCTTCCATCAAAAGCAAGGCAGACATATTGTAGTTATTCATGCTGCTCAAAACGTATAGTCTATTTTGAGTTATAGATGCCGGATAATTGTCTCTCAATTCGGCAACAGGAATCGCTGCAAATGGATTTGGAGACAATTCATGAACAGCCTGCGCCATTTGCTCAATTGTTGGAAAGTCAAATACATAACGCAACGGTAGCTCAATATTCAGTTCTTTGTGGATTTTTGCGGCCAACGCAGTCGCACGAAGTGAATGTCCGCCAATGGCAAAGAAATTATGATGAATTCCAACGGACGGAACGTCGAGTACCTCTCTCCAGATTTGCGCTAACTTCACCTCCATGGCAGTGCGCGGCGCTGCATATTCTGCAGTCAAATCAGCATGTTCCTCGAATGCCAGCAGTGCCTTGCGATCAATTTTCCCGTTCGGTGTCAGCGGCATGTTCTGCAGTTGTATAAAATACGACGGTACCATATAGTTCGGCAATTTTTCATTCAGCAAATTCAACATCATACTGCCGCTAATTTCTTTTTCAGCTACGTAGTAAGCAGCCAAATGATAGTCTCCCTGCTGATCTGCACGAGCCATGACAATAGATTCTTTAACACCGTCCACCTTGATAATTTGCGCTTCAATCTCACCGAGCTCAATCCGATACCCGCGGATTTTGACCTGATGGTCAATCCTACCCAAATATTCAATGTTCCCATCTGGCAACCATCGTGCCAAGTCACCTGTACGGTACATTCGCTCATAGCCAACTTCCTCTGCTGCAAACAGATTGGCTACGAATTTTTCTTTTGTCAGCTCTGGACGGTGTAGATAGCCGCGTGCCAGCCCCGGACCGGATACACACAGCTCACCAGGGACTCCTGCAGGTGAAAGATTTCCGTGTATATCCACCATATACACGCGGTGATTAGATACCGGCCGCCCGATGGATATGATTCCACCTAACTCAGAATTTTCTTCCGATACCAGCCAAAGAGACGTTGCAACGGAATTTTCGGTAGGACCATACGCATTGTAATAAGCCACCCGGTCCTTCCATTTGGACACCAGTTCTGCGGTAGAGGCCGATCCTGCTGTAAGCAGAACACGCAAATCAGGCATGCGATCCGGGTTCAGGTATACAGCATAGTTTGGCGGCAGCGTTGCAATTGTAATTTTGCAGGCAGCCATGTACTGCTCGAAACGTTCATAATTCAAAATAGTCTCGGAAGAAGGTATATACAATGTCGCTCCGCATAGTAAAGACTGGATTATTTCCGAGCATGACGTATCAAACGAATAACTAGCAAACATGACAACCCGATCGGACAAGCCAATACTCAACTTTTGCTCAAAGTAGGTTTTAAGATTAATAAGACCGTGATGCTCAAGCATTACTCCCTTAGGTTGACCCGTCGTCCCGGACGTATAGATGACATATGCTAGATCGTTTGGACCCGATACAGCCTCCAGATTCGAACCGTTTTGATGATATACGGACAGCATTTCCCCGCGTACATCCGCTTTTTTTGTATCGGAAGCGACTCCGTCCTGTTCACTGTCAAGCACCAACACCTTGCCTCCAAACAGTACCTTCTCCGTCAGGTGCTGTTGCGTTAACAATAGTTCGGTACCTGAGTCGTCTAACATGTAGCGGATGCGTTCCTCCGGATAGGTTGGGTCTATCGGGATATATGCTCCCCCCGCCTTTAAAATTGCCAAAATGCCCACAATCATATCTACGGAACGCTCTGTCATCAGACTAACCAGACTATCGGCTTTCACGCCATAGCTGCGTAAAGTACGGGCCAACCGATTAGCGCGCTCGTTCAATTCATGGTAGGTCAATTGTTGACCTTCAAAATATACCGCTGTCTGATTCGAAGCCTGCAAAACCTGTTCCTCGAACAGTCCGTGAATTGTTTGTTCACGCGGATACTCTGCCGTGGTATTTCCCCACACCTGGATGATTTGCTCCCGCTCCGGCTTAGTCAACAGATCCATTTCCTCAATTAAACTATCCGGATTCGCTATAATTTGATCCAGCAACTGTAGTAGATGTCCTTGAATCTGCGACACACTTTGATGATCATATACCTGGGCATTGTAGGCAAAATCAATTCGTAGCGTATCTCCCTGAAGTACTACGATGCTTAAATCGTAGCTTTCTTGCTCAGTATTGGCCTCTTCCAAAGTAGTCTCAAACACCATTCTATGGCCAAAGAGTGCCAGTTGTTGCACTTTCGTTGTAACCATTTCAGACATTGGTAAATGTTCATATACCGCAGATTCATCGGTTTGCTGCTGCACTTTTCTCATCAAGCCGATAAAGTTCGCTCTTGCTTTGGTTCGAATGCGAACTGGTAAGGTGTGGTTGCCCAGTCCAGTTGAATGCCTCAATTCCAATATATCTGTCAAAGGACCTGATATGGAGCAAGCGAACACCACATCATCTGTACCGTTATACTTTTGCAATAAAACTCCCCAGGCTGTCTGCAGCAGTGTATTTATCGTCACCTGCTCATTCAGTGCAATTCGCTGCAGTGCCACCGTTCGTTCAACATCCAAATTAATCTCCAGATGCTCTGTCTGATATGGACTGCGTCCCATCAGATTGGCATATGGCAATTGAGGTGCTTCTTCATAGCCTTCGAGCAGAGTACTCCAGTAGCGAGAAGTCTTTAGGGTATCCCTATGTTTTTTTAGAATCCCTTTGTCTTCTTCCGAAATCAGTGTCATTTCGCCCAGTTTTGTATTCGGATCGGCTACAACGGTTTTGACCAACTGTACAAAATGCCTTGCCATGCTTTCTATCGTTTCCCGTTTAAACAAAGATGTAGCGTACAGAAATTGGAGCTGGATAGATGCTTCCTCCTCACTGACTTCAAGCGTCAGGTCGAATTTCGCAGAAACCTGCTCTATGCCAAAAGAGCGGAAGAACAACTTGTCCAACTTCACTTCCTTTTTCTCCACATTCTGCAATACAAACATCGTGTCGAACAACGGATTACGGCTCATATCTCGTTTCAGGTCGAGCTTTTCCACCAGTTCCTCAAACGGATAATCCTGATGTGCATATGCTTGCAGTGCACATGTCTTGGCGTCCTCAATGCAGTTATAAAACGTCTGTTCAGCGTGAGGATGATTACGTAATGCGAGCGTGCCGACAAACATACCGAGCATAGGCTCCAGGTCAGCATGCGGTCTACCTGCAATCGGAGTACCGACAATGATGTCTTCCTGCCCTGTGTAATAATGCAACAATGCTGTGTATGCAGCCATAAGTACCATGTACAGCGTAGAATCCGTTTGCACCGCCAGTTCTTTTAAAGACTGGGTCAATTCCCGTCCCATTTCAAATTCTACAGCGTCACCTTTCGTACATCGTGTTGCCGGACGCTCAAAATCAGTTGGCAAATCCAGTTGAGGCAAATCACCACTAAATCTATTCAGCCAGTACTCTCCCTCATTCTTTATTCGCTCCTGCTGAGTTTTGCTATGCTGCCACACAGCATAGTCCGTATATTGAATACGCAGCGGAGATAATACTTCACCGCTATATAAGCGGGCAAAATCACCAGCTAATATTTCAATGGATACCCCGTCTGAAACGATGTGGTGCATATCAAGCATCAATAAGTGCTGCGGCTCCTGTCCTTCTTCGTCCAATCCCCATTTGACCAGCTTTACACGTAGCAACGGAGCGATCCTCATGTCAAATGGGCGCACAAAGGAACGGGCATGTTCTTCTGCAAATTTTTCAAGCATAAGTTCATTGGATTCTGTCCACAATTCTGATATTGTGGCATATTCCAACTCAAAGTGAATCGTATCGTGGACCCGTTGCATCGGCACACCATTTACCAGTTCAAAGCTTGTCCGTAGGGCCGCATGACGTGAAATTAATTGATGGAATACCTCTTCCACCTGTTTCATATCTATCGGACCGATTACTCTCAGTGCTGATGTGGTGTTATAGCTTATTCCTTCCGGATCCAGCTGGTGAAGCACATACATCCGTGTCTGTGCGAAAGAAAGCGGGTAAGTGTCGCGTTTTTCCGCCACCGGAATGGATGCATATATGATTTGATCCTGTTCTTCAAGCAAGGCCGCCAATTGCTCGATCGTCGGTGCCTCAAATATGTTTTGCAAATCCATCGGTTTGTTTAAATCTTTGCGAACTCTAGAAGTCAGTGTCGTCGCCCGCAGCGAATGACCACCAATTTCAAAGAAATTTTCATTGATGCCTACTTGCGGTAGACCCAGTACATCCTGCCAGATGTCTACCAATTTTATTTCCATCCACGTTCGCGGTGCAACATGGTCGGCCAAACGACCTTCTGGTATCGGCAGTGCCTTTCGATCAATTTTACCGTTTGGCGTAAGAGGTACGTTCTGCAATTGAATGAAGTGTGAAGGGACCATATAATTAGGGAGTTCTTCATTTAGCATCTTGCGAAGCTCGCTCCCCGTCACTTCCCGTTTCGCCACGTAGTAGGCAACCAGTTCGTGTTGGTTTTGGCTATTTGCATGTGCCAGTACGATGACCTCTTGCATGCGATCTGCCTTCAGCATAGCCGCCTCAACTTCGCCCAATTCAATCCGGTAACCGCGAATTTTGACCTGATGATCAATCCGGCCTAGGTACTCAATGTTGCCGTCAGGCATCCATCTTGCTAGGTCGCCTGTCCGATACATGCGTTCATAGCCCGCTTCCCCATCTGAAAACGGATTAGCCACAAATTGTTCAGCCGTTAATTCCGGGCGGTGCAGGTAACCGCGTGCCAATCCTGGACCGGATACACACAGTTCACCGGGGATTCCTGCTGGTGCAAGCTGCCCATGTGCATCGACCATATACACGCGGTGATTCGGTACAGGGCGTCCGATTGATATAGCCCCCCCTGCTTCGGGACCTCTCGGTACAGGCCAGACAGACGTTGCTATGGAATTTTCCGTTGGACCGTAGGCGTTAACATAGGTCACACCGTCTCTCCATTTAGTAACCAGCTCAGTGCTGGTCGCCGATCCGGCCGTGAACAGGATACGTAGTTCCGGCATTCCTTCTGGGCTCAAATATATGGCATAGGTTGGGGGCAGCGTTGCAATTGTAATGTGATGATCCGCCATATACTGCTCAAACTTGTCATAGCTGAGAATGGTCTCTGATGTCGGGATACATAAAGTGGCCCCGTTGAAGAGCGCCTGAAGCATTTCCCAGCATGCCGCATCAAAGGAAAAGCTGGCGAACGATACAACACGGTCGGAACTGCTGATTCGCAATGTCTCCCTGAAATACGTATGCAGATTGCAGAGTCCACGATGCTCGAGCATGACTCCCTTAGGCTGGCCTGTCGTTCCAGACGTATAGATTACATACGCTAGGTTATGAGGACCGGATGTGGCTTCCAAATTCGAACCATCCCTGTGATATGCGGATATAGCCTTTCCTTTTGTCTCAGCCGTACTTGCATCTGCACTTCCTTCGCCCATTTCTGCATCCAACAGCAGTACCTTGTCCCTAAATTCCACTTTTTCAACCAAATGCTGCTGCGTTAACAGCAGTTCCGTACCTGAATCGTCCAGCATATAATGGATGCGGTTCTCCGGATAAGTCGGATCGATCGGAATGTAGGCGCCCCCTGCCTTCAAAATACCCAAGATGCCGACAATCATGTCAATCGATCGCTCTGTCATCAGGCCGACTAGGCCGTCTGCCATCACACCGTTACTGCGTAAAGTACGCGCCAGACGGTTCGCTCGCTCATTTAATTCACGGTAGGTCACTTGCGCTCCTTCAAAATATACAGCTACCTGCTCCGGTGTCCGCAAGACCTGCTCCTCAAACAACCCGTGAATCGTCTGCTCCCGTGGATATGCTGCTGTCGTGTCACACCAAGCATCCAGCATTTGCTCGCGTTCCTGCGCGGTTAATATATCCAGCTCGCAAATCCGGCCAGCTGGATTGATCTTGATTTGCTCCAGTAGTTGCAGCAAATGCCCCTGAATCTGCTCTACCCTTTCATAGTCATATACCTGGGCATTGTAACCAAAATGAACTCGAAGCGTCTCTCCCGGTAACACCACGATGTTAAAATCGTAATTCGTCTGCTCAACCGCTCCTGCTCCGGTTATTTTAAAATCAGCTTCCTCCCTTTCACCTAATTGCTCAATTTGTTCATCCACCGGATAGTTCTCAAATACCATAATATGATTAATCAGTTCCACTTTTTGCTCTGCCTGTGCCTGAATCTCATAGAGTGGGAACGTTTCGTATGATCCCGAAGCAAGCGCCTGTCGCTGAGTTTGTTTCATCAGCTCTGTAAATGCAGTTGCTTGTCCGCCTTGAATACGGACGGGAACCGTGTTAATGAATAGTCCAATCATCTGCTCTACTCCGGCAATGTCCGCTGGACGTCCAGATACCACGCTCCCGAAAACGACATCCTCTGTGCGATTATACTTTTGCAACAAAACACCCCAGGCCGTTTGCATCAGCGTATTTATCGTTACCTGTTCTTGCTTTGCCAATTGCAGTAGGGCCGTTGTCAGGTCTATACCCAAATCAAATTCCAGATATTCGGCCTCATATCCCTGGGTCTTCCCTGTTTTGGCCTGCGGCAAAACCGCCGTCTCCTCATAGCCTCGCAGGTAACCGCTCCAATACTCCGCTGCTTCCTGACGGTTCTGTCCCTCCAGCCATTCGATGTATCGGCTGTATGGTGTTACCACAGGCAATTGCGGTTGCTTCCCTTCTGCTAGGGCGGTATATCCTCCAAAGACTTCGTTGGTAACCAGCGACAAACACCAGCCATCCATTATGATGTGGTGGAAGCTCCATACAAAATGGTATGAATCATCTGATGTACGCAAGATAGATACACGCATCAGTGCATCCTTTGCCAGATCAAAGCCCCTCTGCTGATCTCGACGCGTGAACTCCTCGATATACTGCTCTTGCGCCGACTTCTCCTTCTCACGTATATCCTCTACGTACAGTTCTCCGCGTTTATTCCGGTACACCACTTGCAGCGGCTGGTCCTGCAAATCGCTCCGGAAGTTGGTCCGCAGAGCTGAATGACGCTGTACCAATAAGTCCAGACTGGCGGCGAATGCAGCGAGATCCAGCGTTCCCTTCAGTTCAAAGGTGGACTGCTCCACATAGGCGATCGACTGGGAATCCAGCATGTTGTGAAACAGCATGCCTTTTTGCATCGGCGTCATGGGGTACATATTCTCAAGCTCTCCGTCAGGCTGAATCTGCTCCACCATCCGGTTCAGTTCTTCAAGGCTTAAGTCCGAAAGCAGCACATCACTTGGCGTCAATTCGGAGTGCTCCCGAGATGCACAATGCTGAATCACTTCCAGCACGTTCTGCTTGAATTGCTCTGCTAGTAGCTCAGCAGCATTTTGTTGGAGTGCCTTAATGTTGTATTGAATACTTAGTTCCAGCATGCCATCTGTAACGAGTCCTCCCACGTCCATAACACAGGACATTTGGGTCAATTCATGAGTATTAGCTCCGCTGGAATATGGAGAAAAATGCATGCCGCTATGCTGCAGTGTCTGATCAAATTCGCCCAAATAATTAAAGCTGATCTGTGGCTCAGCGTATGTTGCCCCGGACGGTCCATTCTGGCTGAGATATCTCCAGATGCCATACCCAATTCCTTTATGTGGAATGCTGCGCAGCATCTCCTTCATCCGTTTGATGTGCCCGGAGATATCATCTTCCCGGTTAATCCGCAGCAGTACCGGGTATTGACTCGTAAACCAGCCAATCGTCCGTGATATATCCGTATCCTTTATGATTTCTTCCCGGCCATGTCCTTCGAGAAGAATCGCAACCTTTTCACTGCCAGTCCAAGCGCTTAACGTCTTGCCGAGTGCCGTCAACAACAGATCATTCACTTCTGTGTTGTACGCGCGGTGGGCTTGCTTCAGTAGTTGATCAGTCTCTTCCTTCGTAAGCCTCACATTTACGATACCCATGTCTTGCTGCATAAACTTATCGCTATGCTCTTGGGACACTGGAAGTTGGGGCGACTCGGATGCCGCCAGTTCATTCAATTGCTCCCAGTATACGTGCTCACTTTCCATCTCAGGGCTGTCGGCATAGGCTGACAACCGCTCCGACCAAACCCGGAAGGAGTCCGTTTTCGTCGGGAGCTGTATGGTTTCTCCACGTACAGCCTGCTCATAGGCATTCGACAAATCCTCCAACAGTATCCGCCACGATACACCGTCTACCACCATATGATGAATAGCCAGTAGCAGATGGTCCCCATCAGCGCAGTGGAACAGGCCCACTTTCAACAGAGGCCCTTCATCCAGTCGGATGTTACTCTGAATAATGCTGGCCCGGGCTTCTATAGCTTGACCCAATGTGGGACCGATCGGCACGTCTTTGAAATCGGCCACTTCCAGATCATACAGCTTCCCTTCCTTCACTCCGCGGTTCCACGCTTCCCAGCCTTGCTCTGCCTTGCGGAACACCATCCGCAACGCATCATGGTGCACCACCAACTGCGTCAGTGCCTGGCGTAGTGGCTCTTCCTCAAATCCCTGCTCCCGGTGAAGCATAACCGCCTGATTAAAGTGGTCCGGCACAGGCTGCTCTTGTTCCACAAACCACTGCTGAATCGGTGTCAGCAGCACAGCTCCGCTGACCTCTTCCTGATCAGCTAATTGGGTATCCGAAACACGCAGGTGCGTAGCTAGCTCAGCAACCTCAGGGTACTTAAACAAGTCTTTGATATCCAGCTTGTATCCTGCCTGCATTAAGCGTGAGGACACCTGAATCGCCTTGATCGAATCACCGCCCCGATCAAAAAATTGATCCGTCAATCCGACCGGACCGCCGCCCAGTACAGCCTCCCACACACGAGCCAGAACCTGCTCCTCTGCCGTCCGTGGAGCACTATATTCCTGTGTAGAACGGGAAATCTGCTCCGGTGCCGGCAATGCCTTACGGTCGATTTTGCCGTTAGGTGTGAGTGGCATTTGCTCCATCTGAACAAAGTGCGAGGGAACCATATAATTCGGGAGTTCTTCACTCAGCTGCTTGCGAAGCTCGCTCCATGTCACTTCCCGTTCCGCCACGTAGTAGGCAACCAGTTCGTGTTGGTTTTGGTTTGTCGCATGGGCCAGTACGCTGACCTCCTGGATACGATCTATTTTCAGCATGGCCGACTCGACCTCGCCCAGCTCAATTCGGTAGCCGCGAATTTTAACTTGTTGATCCATCCGTCCAGCGTATTCCAATGTACCGTCTTCACGCCAGCGAACAAGGTCTCCCGTGCAGTATAGGCGATCTCCGTCTACCCACGGATTGGCAAGAAATCTCTCAGCCGTCAATTCAGGACGGTTCAAGTAACCGCGTGCGACTCCGTCTCCGCCAACAACCAGCTCACCCCATGCTCCAATCGGCTGCAGGTTAAACGCCGAATCGACCACATACGCCGTCGAATTGCGGATAGGACGCCCGATCGGCACAGAATCAAGCTGTTCTTCCTTAATATGATAAGCCGTCGAAAAAGTAGTATTTTCCGTTGGTCCATAGCCGTTAATGATATTCATGTCCGGATTATCCCGTAACACCCGGTTAATATGCGGTGCAGACAGCACGTCGCCTCCGACCAGCAAATACTTTACATCTCCAAACAATTTACTGTCCTGCTGCGAAAGCTGATTAAATAGCGGTGTAGTCAGCCACATCATGGTGATGCAATGATCCCGTATGGTCTCCTTGAGCTTAGCTGCGTCCAAAAGATCATCCTTATGCACGAGTACAAGCTGACCTCCGTTCAGTAGCGCCCCCCAAATTTCAAACGTAGACACATCAAATACAAATGCGCAAGTCTGCAACATTCGGATCGATTCATCAAACGGCACATAATCCGTATTACGTACCAATCGCACGACACTGTGATGCTCAACAACGACGCCCTTAGGCTTGCCTGTTGATCCCGAGGTATAGATGACATAAGCAGCATGTTCGCCCGCTCCATCTATCCCCAAATTGGAAGCATCCGAACTGTAGGACGTATCCTCATTCAGATTGACAATCTGTCCATCAAAATAGCAACGATCCAGAAAATCTTGTTGAGTCAGCAGCAGTTTGGCTCCCGAATCCTCCAGCATATAACGGATACGGTCCTCCGGATATTGAGGGTCTACCGGCACATACGCTCCGCCAGCCTTCAAAATAGCGAGTGTTCCCGTAATCATATCCAGCGAGCGCTCCGTTAGAATGCCGACAGGCTCATCGGCCTTCACTCCGGCAGCCCGTAGCGTATGCCCTAATCGGTTAGCCTTCTCATTCAGTTCCCGATAGGTTAGAGATTGATGCCCCAAAGCTACAGCAATATGATCAGGCGTACGCGCAGCCTGCTCCTCAAACAGCTTTTGGATCGTCTGATTACGAGGATATACAGAAGCCGTGTCGTTAAACTCGCCTGTAATCTGTTGTCTTTCCGCTATTGTCACCATTTCCAGTTCTTCAACGCGAATATACGGGTTGAATGAAATTTGCTCCAGCAGACGGGCAAAATGTCCATACAGACGCTCAATCCCGGTTTGATCAAAGCTCAATGCGTTATACATAAAACGAATCTTGATGCCTTCTCCCGGCATCACGACAACATTCAAATCGTAGTTGGTTTGTTCTGTGACCACCACGTTCGAAATCGTGAATGGTTCCTGCCCATCACTTCCCAGCTGTTCTACCTGCTGTTCCACCGGATAATTTTCGAATACCATAATGTGCTTGATTAAATCCTGCTTCTGCTCGGTCAGTGCCTGAATTTCATATAGTGGGAAAGTGTCATAGGCATTGGCAGAAAGCGCCTGCCTCTGAGTTTGCTTCATTAACTCAGCAAATGCAGCTGCCGGTCCACCTTGAATACGGACTGGGATGGTATTAATGAAAAGTCCGATCATTTGCTCTACTCCCGCAATGTCCGCTGGACGTCCCGATACCACACTACCGAAAACTACATCCTCTGTGCGGTTATATTTTTGCAGTAAAACACCCCAGGCTGTTTGCATCAGCGTATTTATCGTCACCTGTTCTTGCTTTGCCAGCTTCTGAAGTTCCGCCGTCAGGTCTATACCTAAATCAAATTCCAGATATTCAGCCTCATATCCCTTCGCCTTCCCTGTTTTGGCCTGAGGCAAGACCGTCGTCTCCTCATGGCCCTGCAGATAACTACTCCAATACTCCACTGCTTCCTTACGGTTCTGCTCCTCCAGCCATTCGATGTATCGACTGTATGGTGTTACCACAGGCAATTGTGGTGGCTTTCCTTCTGTAAGGGTGGTATATCCTCCAAATACCTCATTGGTGACCAGTGACAAGCACCAGCCGTCCATTATGATGTGGTGGAAGCTCCATACAAAATGGTATAAATCGTCTGATGTACGGAAGATGGATACTCTCATCAGCGTATCCTTTGCCAGATCAAACCCCTTCTGCTGATCCCGACGCGCGAACTCCTCGATATACTGCTCCTGCGCCGCCTTCTCCTTCTCACGTATATCCTCCACGTACAAATCTCCGCGTTTACTCCGGTATACCACTTGCAAGGGCTCATCCTGCAAATCGCTCCGGAAGTTAGTCCGCAGTGCTGAATGACGCTGCACCAGCAAGTCCAGACTGGCAGCAAACGCTACGAGATCCAGCGTTCCCTTCAGTTCGAAGGTGGACTGCTCCACATACGCGCTGGACCGGGAATCCAGCATGTTGTGGAACAGCATGCCTTTTTGCATCGGCGTCATGGGGTATATATTCTCAAGCTCTCCGTCAGGCTGAATCTGTTCCACCATCCGGTCCAATGCTTCCAGACTTAGACCCGGAAGCAGCACATCACTCGGCGTCAATTCAGAACGCTCCCGTGATACACAGTGGCGAATCACTTCCAACACGTCCTGCTTGAGCTCCCTGGCTAGTTTTACTACGTTATCTTCCTGTAATACTTTTGTGTTATAACGAATATCCAGTTCAAGCATTCCGTCTGTTACAATGCCCCCCACATCCAGGGAACACGGCATACGGGTCTGTTCGTTAACATCTGCTCCACTGGAGTACGGTGACATGCGCGTTTCGCTGTGCTGTAGCGTTTGATCAAATTCGCCCAAATAATTAAAGCTGATCTGTGGCTCGGCGTATGTTGCCTCGGACGGTCCGTTCTGGCTGAGATATCTCCAGATGCCGTATCCAATCCCTTTATGTGGAATGCTGCGCAGCATCTCCTTCATCCGTTTGATGTGCCCGGAGATATCATCTTCCCGGTTAATCCGCAGCAGCACTGGATATTGACTTGTAAACCAGCCGACCGTTCGTGATATATCCGTATCCTTCATGATTTCTTCCCGGCCATGGCCTTCCAGAAGAATTGCAACCTGCTCACTGCCAGACCAAGTGCTTAACGTCTTGCCGAGTGCCGTCAGCAACAGATCGTTCACTTCTGTGTTGTACGCGCGATGGGCCTGCTTTAGCAGTTGATCAGTCTCTTCTTTCGTGAATTTCAAGCTCAAAGTAGCCGTGTCATTTATGGTCAATGGTTTTTTAGAATTCAGCAATTCCGTAAGCCTTAAAGACTGGTATGCCGTCAATTCATTCAGTTGCTCCCAGTACGCGTGCTCACTTTCCATCTCAAGGCTGTCGGCATAGGCTGACAACCGTTCCGACCAGACCCGGAAGGAGTCCGTTTTCGTCGGGAGCTGTATGGTTTCTCCACGTACAGCCTGCTCATAGGCATTCGACAAATCCTCCAACAGTATCCGCCACGATACACCGTCTACCACCATATGATGAATAGCCAGTAGCAGATGGTCCCCATCAGCGCAGTGGAACAGGCCCACTTTCAGCAGAGGTCCTTCATCCAGTCGGATGTTACTCTGAATAGTGCTGGCCCAGGCTTCTATAGCTTGACCCAATGTGGGACCGATCGGCACGTCTTTGAAATCGGCCACTTCCAGATCATACAGCTTCCCTTCCTTCACTCCGCGGTTCCACGCTTCCCAGCCTTGCTCTGCCTTGCGGAACACCATCCGCAACGCATCATGGTGCACCACCAACTGCGTCAGTGCCTGGCGTAGTGGCTCTTCCTCAAATCCCTGCTCCCGGTGAAGCATAACCGCCTGATTAAAGTGGTCCGGCACAGGCTGCTCTTGTTCCACAAACCACTGCTGAATCGGTGTCAGCAGCACAGCTCCGCTGACCTCTTCCTGATCAGCTAATTGGGTATCCGAAACACGCAGGTGCGTAGCTAGCTCAGCAACCTCAGGGTACTTAAACAAGTCTTTGATATCCAGCTTGTATCCTGCCTGCATTAAGCGTGAGGACACCTGAATCGCCTTGATCGAATCCCCGCCCCGATCAAAAAATTGATCCGTCAATCCGACCGGACCGCCGCCCAGTACAGCCTCCCACACACGAGCCAGAACCTGCTCCTCTGCCGTCCGTGGAGCACTATATTCCTGCGTAGAACGGGAAATCTGCTCCGGTGCCGGCAATGCCTTACGGTCGATTTTGCCGTTAGGTGTGAGTGGCATTTGCTCCATCTGAACAAAGTGCGAGGGAACCATATAATTCGGGAGTTCTTCACTCAGCTGCTTGCGAAGCTCGCTCCCTGTCACTTCCCGTTCCGCCACGTAGTAGGCAACCAGTTCGTGTTGGTTTTGGCTGTTTGCATGTGCGAGTACGATGACCTCTTGCATGCGATCTGCCTTCAGCATAGCCGCCTCAACTTCGCCCAGTTCAATCCGGTAGCCGCGAATTTTGACCTGCTGATCGATCCGGCCCAGGTATTCAATGTTGCCGTCAGGCATCCATCTTGCCAGGTCGCCTGTCCGATACATGCGTTCATAGCCCGCTTCCCCACCTGAAAACGGATTAGCCACAAATTGTTCAGCCGTTAATTCCAAGCGGTGAAGATAACCGCGAGCCAATCCTGGGCCGGTTACACATAACTCTCCTGCTATTCCAGCAGGTAAAAGATGACCAAGAGCATCGATCATGTACACCCGGTGGTTGGGTACGGGACGTCCTATGGAAATGGTATCGATTGCTCCGGGGTGTTCCGACACCGGCCAAATGGACGTTGCTACCGAGTTTTCCGTCGGTCCATAGCCATTAAAATAGGCGACCTGATCCTTCCACTTGGTTACGAGCTCCATCGAGGAAGCGGAACCAGCGGTGAACAGAATACGCAGATCCGGCATTCGTTCTGGATTTAGATAGACGGCATAGGTAGGAGGTAATGCCGCCACCGTAATTTTATGATCCGCCATGTACTGTTCAAACTGGTTGTAGTTCAGTATGATTTCCGAAGTAGGCACGTAAAGTGTTGCGCCACAAAATAGCGCCTGAAATATTTCCCAGCAGGCAGCATCAAATGCGTAGCTCGCAAACAGTAGGGCATGATCTGACGGACTTATCTGCAATATTTCATCAAAATACGTTTTCAGGTTACACAATCCATGGTGCTCCAGCATTACACCTTTAGGTTGTCCTGTAGTACCTGAAGTATATATGACGTAGGCTAGGTCGTTTGCTCCTGATACAGCCTCCAGATTTGATCCTTCCATGTGATATATAGTTGGATCATCATCCAATACTAGGACTTTTCCTCCAAAAGCGGCCTCTTTGACCTTTTCCACAAGATGGCTTTGCGTCAAAAGCAGGTCTGCACCGGAATCGTCAAATATATAACGGATACGTTCCTCTGGATATGACGGATCGATGGGTACATATGCCCCTCCTGCTTTAAGAATAGCGAGGATGCCGACCACCATATCTATAGAACGATCAGTCATGAGTCCAACCAGCCGATCGGTTGTTGTGCCGTAACTACGTAGGGTACGAGCTAGTCGGTTGGCACGTTCATTCAGCTCAGCATAAGTCAGACTGAAGTTCTCACAGACAACTGCTGTTGTATTCGGTGTCTTTTCTACTTGTTTTTCAAAACAAAGATGGATGGTATCACTAGAAGGATATGAGATCTGTACTCCGCTAAATTGGGATAAAACCTGACTTTTCTCTTCCGTCGTCAGAAATTCCAAATCGGAAATCAGTAGATCCGGCTGTTGAACAATCTGTTCCAGTCCCTTTTTAAGATGAGCTGCAATTAGCCTAATCCAATTTTCATCGTAAACCAGCCGATTGTAACTAAAAGTAACTTCATACTGTGATCCAGGAACGACAATCACATTAAAATCATAGTTGGTCTGTACAATATCCTCCACGTCGGTAACCTGAAGTGTATCAGGCCCTTTTTCCGCATGAATAAGCTCCTCTGAATAAGGATAGTTCTCAAAAACAACAATATGACGGACTAAATTTTGTTTCAAATCCGTGTGATTCTGAATATCTGCCAAGGAAGAATAAGAGTACTGAGTAGACTCGATGTTGGAGTTTTGTACAGATATCAGCAGATCTGAGAATCTCTGGTCCGCATCACTGGTTATGCGTGTTGGTATTGTGTTAATGAACAATCCAACCATATTTTCAATTCCCGGAACTTCATCTGGTCTGCCGGATACTACGGACCCGAACACAACATCCCGGCTGTGGTTGTACATTTGAAGCAATAATCCCCATACCGTCTGAAATACAGTGCTGACTGTGGTGTGGTAGTGTTTAGCTATTCTCTCCATTCCTTGAGTCAGTTCTTTCCCCAGCTTGCATGTGTAACGTTCTGCTTCGAAGATTGGATTCAATGGACGGTTATAACCCGGCAAAATTGTTTCATTTTCAAGCCCATTTAAATACCCACGCCAATAGGCTGTCGCTTCTTCCTTGTCCTGTTGCTCTAGCCACTGGATAAAACTGCTGTACGGATATACCGTATCCAATTGTGCAGGCACTCCGGACCGAAGGGAAGTATACATAGTAAAAAATTCCTGGGCTACCGTTCCCATGCACCAACCATCCATTATAATGTGATGAACACTCCAGACAAGCCTGCAAGAGTCATCATCCCATTGAAACAGGGCAAGTCGAATCGGAACATCTTTTTCCAAGTCAAAACCCGCTTGACGCTCTGTCTTTAAAAAGTCAGTAAAATGCCCCCTTTTCTCAGCTTCAGGAAAAACACTGATATTTTCGAAATGAACAGGCAACGCTTCACGTTCTTCCAGGACAATTTGAAGCGGACATTCTGTTTCTTTATACATAAAAATGGTACGGAATATATCATATCGATTCATGAGCTGCTGCAAGCTTTGCTGAACCAAATGAACATCTAGCACTTCATTAAAGGTAATAACGGTCTGCTCAAAGTAAGCTTCTGATTTTGCGTCGAGGATGGAATGAAACAACATTCCCTCCTGCATCGGGGATAGCGCATAGATATCTTTAATATTTACCTGTGCCAAATCATTCACCTTTCCTTTATCCATGCAGAATTTGAGTTTCAACTTGCTGATATCATTTATTTCAACAGATTTCCCAGCTTATCCGATAATCGGCTTGATATTTGTTCAAATTGCCCCATAGACAATTGATTATATGTAAAATCCGTAGGGCTGCGCTCCGCCTGATCTTTAGTGCAACAATGATGGATAAGATTCAATAGATGTTTTTTAAAGCCGATCGTTAATCGCTCTACCGTTGCTACACCATATTCAAGCCCGTTATATTCAAATTCAAACCGAAGGATTCCGTTCGTGATCATGCCGTTAATGTCAAATGTATTCGTCTTTTCCGCACGCGGGCTTCTCTCACCATTGGCTAAGTCTGCTAATCGGGAAATACGCCAAGGCATGTCTGTCTTGTTTTCTTCGTCGAATTGTCCCAAATAATTGAAGCTGATTTCCGGGAATGGTGCAGCGACTAGAGAAGCGGCTTTAGTCTGGTCCTTGGTCAAATAACGTAAAATACCATAACCGACGCCCTTATTAGGCACCCGCCGCAGCTTATCTTTAACCATTTTGATCTGATAGGCCAAGTTCTCGGGTCTGTTGACCTCGATTACAAAGGGATACAGGGAGGTAAACCAGCCGACTGTACGAGAGATGTCCAAATCTTTAATGATCTCCTCCCTGCCGTGCCCCTCCAGCAAAATCGGGATTTCGTTGTAACCGCTCCATTCATAAAAAGCCAGACCCAAGGCTGTAAGCAACAGATCATTCATTTCCGTATGATAGGCATGATGTACATGCTTCAACAGCTTTTCCGTCTCATCCCTGCTGAGTACCACCTCCGCTTGGCGTCGATCTTGCATCAGACTAACCGCGATTTCATGATCTCTTGGCAACCGACGTATCCTGCGTGAATCTACATTGTTCCAGTAGCTGATTTCTTGGCGTACCTGTACACTTTCGGCGTAAGTGGTCAGTCCTGAAGCCCACTCTTTGTAAGCATCAGTCTTGGCGGGCAGATTCGGCATCTCACCACGAGCTACCTGATCATAGGCGGTGCCCAAATCTTCCAGCAAAATTCTCCAAGACACACCGTCTACAATAAGATGGTGGATAACGATCATCAGATGATCTTCACCGGATAAATGGAATAAAGCCAAACGTATGAGAGGACCTCGTTGCAGATCCAAACTGCTTTGCAGCTCATCACCAATGTGTCGGATTTCTTCTTCAGGCTGGCTTGATTGTGTCAAATCATAGCTCGTTAATGTAAAGAACTCACCTTCGTTCACTCCCCTGTTATAGGCGGAGGCTCCCTTTTCCTCTTCCACAAAAATGAGCCGTAATGCATCGTGATGGGCTACCAGCTTGTCCATGGCGTTTTTCAGCCATAATTCATTCCATCCTTCATCATTTTGCAGCATGACCGCCTGATTATAATGATGACGATCTCTCCGATGATGCTGAAAAAAATCGAGTTGAATGGGTGTCAATTCTACCTCACCCTCTACAATCCCTTGGGGAATGATACGGGTAATTTTTTTTATAAACGGCGCTATCAGGTGAATTTCAGGGTAACGGAATAAGTCCTTTACTTCCATTTTCAGGCCTTTGGCATTTAAGCGTATTGCAATTTGCAATGCTTTAATCGAGTCCCCGCCAAGCTCGAAAAAGTTGTTGTGTAATCCAATTGGTTTAACACCGATCACTTCTTCCCAGATCAAAGCAATTGTTTTTTCCAATTCATCCTGTGGTGCCTCATATACGCTATCCAACGGTGCTATTTCATCTGGTTCGGGCAGATTGGATCGGTCTATTTTCCCGTTATGGGTCAATGGCAACTGTTCCAATACAATGATTTGGGCTGGAACCATGTAGACTGGTAACTGCTGAGCCAGTTTATCTCGCAGTATGTCTTTCTCAGCTGCACCTGCAACATAGGCACATAAATACTTTTGTCCCGCTGTGTCCAGTCGATCAACAACAACAGCCTGGCGCACTCCTTCCGTTTCGAGCAAAATAGATTCGATTTCTCCAGGCTCAATCCGGTATCCGCGAATTTTATATTGGTAGTCAGCTCGCCCGATAAAATCAATATTCCCATCTGGCTGCCAGCGCGCCAGATCTCCAGTACGATACAAGCGTCCACCAGGCGAGAACGGATCAGACACGAATTTCTCAGTTGAAAGCTCCGGTCTGTTCAGATATCCCCGCGCTACAGAAGCTCCACCAATACACAGCTCGCCCGTTACACCGACAGGGACCGGACGCATCCTTTCATCAACAATATATAACTTATGATTTGGTAGAGCTCTGCCGATAGGGACAATTCCGGACAGAGGCAATTTTTCCAGCTCGTCCTCATAAAAGCTAGATTCGATTGCGGCTTCGGTAACTCCATACGTATTAATAATCCGCATCTTGCTGCCAAAACGTGTCAACATCTTACGGTAATCTGCAACAGCCAAGCTATCTGCTCCAGTAGTAAGCAGCTTTAGGGAACTGATATTTGTACCATGCTCATAGATGTAATTCAATAGCAGAGCTAAAAGCACAGGCGGCGTCTCAAACGTAGTAATCTCCTGCTGCTCCAACAGTGTAGCCAAGGCAGCTGGATCATTTCTCACGTTTTCAGGACAAATGACCAAGGTACCTCCATTGACAAATGCCTTGGCCAAATCGCATGCAAACACATCAAACGACATGCTGGCAATTTGCAGTAGCTTAACAGGGAAATCTTTAAATCCTTGGCTGTGTCTGTAACCGAGTGCGGTGTTGACATATTGTTGATGTTCAACCATAACGCCTTTGGGCTTACCTGTGGTACCCGATGTATAAATGACATACGCCAAAGAGCTGGGCTCATATGTGGAGGTATACTGCTTGTTCGAATCCATCTCGGGCTGGAGTGGCAAGGTAGCGAGATCGACTACCTCGCCCATAAAATCCATTGTTTTCAGCCAGCCCGTCAGGTGAGATTGCGTAAGCACAATCGTCGTTCCACAGTCACGCAGCATATATTCAATACGCTCTTCTGGATACACGGGGTCTACTGGCACATAGGCAGCTCCGGCTTTCATAATTCCCAGCACCGCCACTATCATCTCAACAGACCTGTCAACCATGACAGCGACCAGACTCTCCCGTGTAATTCCACGCTTCTGCAAAAAATGGGCAAGAGCGTCTGCTCTATCATTGAGTTGTTTGTAAGTGAGCAGCGTATCTTCATATATGACGGCCGCTCGTTCCGGTGTACGCTCCGTCTGCGCTTCGAATATCCCGTGAAAAGTAAGTGAAGGAAACTGGACAACGGGTCCGCTCCATGTTTTCGTCAAATTTGCCTCTTCTTCGGTTGTTAACAGCCGAACGTCACGGAGGCAAACATCCGGATTACTGGCAATTTGGAGGAAGACATGCTTCAAGTGATTGGCCAGATGCTTCATCGCTTCACCGTTGTAAACCTTGCCGTTATAGGACAATATAAAACTCATTGCCGTCTTGTCTTCAACTTCAATATTAAAGTCATACGGTATTTCTTCGAATAACCGGGCGTCCTCAATAATGAACCCGAGTTTGTCTTGCCAGTCCTGTCTCCCGATCATGTTTTCCAGCGGATAGTTCTCGAATACAACGATATGATCAAGCAAGCGTTGCTTGAGTGCAGATTGCGACTGGATTTCAGCAAGTGAACAGTATCCGTTCATCCTTCCTTGGACAGAGGCTCTCTGGACATCGCGCAACAATTCAACAAAACTCTTTTCTTCATTTAATCTAATTCGTAATGGAATGGTGTTAATGAACAATCCAACAATTCGCTCTACTTCATCCAATTCCGACGGGCGCCCAGATACAACCGTGCCAAAAACTACGTCCTTGCTTCCGTTGTAACGACCAAGTACAATTCCCCAGGCGGCCAGAAAAAGACTGCTGAGCGTGGTCCCATTGCATTCAGCAATCGCACGCAAAGTGCTGGTCTCTTTTTCCGTCAGCGACGTTCTATATTCCTGTAGCAGATAGCCGTCTTTTTCAGAAGTTGTAGCTGGAGTTTTTAGCATCGGAAGTCCAGCTGTTTGTTCGTAGCCTTGTAATACAGAACTCCAGTAATTCTTGGCGGCCTCCTGATCCTGTTCTTCAAGCCAGTCGGCATACCCGGTGTAAGGTCGTGGTTCAGGCAATTGAACGGAACGGCCTGTATGATAGGCCTCATAGGCCGTTAACAACTCGTCCATTATGATGCCAAGACACCAGCCGTCCATAATAATATGATGAAAACTTAAAAGCAGCGTATAGGCATCTTTATCCGTTTGAAGTACAGCCATCCGGATGAGCATATCCCTGCTCAAATCGTAATGGGTGTTACGGTCCACATCCATAAATCTACGAATAGCGTCGGCTTGCTCCTTTCCGGTCAGTTCTGTCATATTTTCGTAAGTAATCGCCGTATTTCGCTTCTTAAAGACAATCAGCCGCGAACGAGAAGCGGATTTATGATAAATGTTCGAGCGCAGCGTTTCATGACGCTGAACCAGTAGCTGAAAGCTTTTTTGCAGGGCATTCCAATCCAGATCTCCTCGAATAGAAATACGTAATTGCTCGTAATAAGCCTGTGATTCTGGTTCCATCAGCGCATGAACGAGCATTCCTTCCTGTAAGGGAGTCAAGTTGACCACTTTTTCAATTTCAAGTCCTTTGATCATGGATATCCTCCTCGTACGAATCGTTATAGATTCTCATAAAACTGCTTCATGTCTTCAAACTCATCTAGATCCAAACCACGTGCTCCCACATCCGATGGTGTTAGTTGCCGTCCGGATTGGTCCAGACAATGCTGAATAATGCCCGACAAATGATGTTCAAAACGCAACAGAAGCATTCGGATAGTATCTGCTTCATACGCGTGACGGTTATAAAGCATGCAGATGGAAAGCTTACCGTCTTTTATCCACCCATCCAGATAGAGGGGATAGGCTAAACCTGAAACGCTACAATTCTGGTCGGACCATAATTCAACATCCATAGGCGATGTATGAAAGTGAGAGGAACTGACCGATTCAGAATGAATCAAGCGGAAGCCAATTTCCGGGTAATACTTAGCATTAAATTCCGATCTGCCGTAGGTTGCAGAACCATATTTTAGTAATCCATATCCTAAACCCTGGTTGGGTACTTGCCGGACCGTCTCCTTCACGTTTCTGAGCAAAAGAGAACTGTCTTCCCCAGGCTCCATGTCCAAAACAAGCGGATATATGGAACCGAATTGTCCTACGGTTCTTGAAAGGTCTGGTTTGTCCGAAGTCACAGTTTGTTGCTCCCGATCATAATGTTCAAATCCAATGGCAATCTTAGACTGTCCGGACCATTGCGCTATAGTCAGTCCCAATGCAGCAAGTAGTAACTCAGCGGTCACCGTATTATAGGTTTGGTTAGCCCGTGTCAACAGCTGGCTTGTTTTCTCGTCCGAAAGCTGTATGATGCAATTGTCTACTGGACGAAGTGTTTCGGAATGTGCAGGTGTCTCATGGTCCTTCGGTATAAATTCTCCATCGAAATTAACCTTATCCAGCCAGTAGAGTTTCTCTTTGGCCAGCTTTTTGCTGTCTGCATAGTCTTCTAGCCACCGCATCCAGGAGCGGTAAGAATCTGTTTTGTCAGGAAGCACTATCGGTTCCCCGTTGAGAGCTTGTTCATAGGCAGTTGTGAAATCCTCAAGCAGGATACGCCAAGATATGGGATCAGCCACTAGCGGATCTACAGAAAGGAAGAACTGGTCGGAACCCGACATCCGGAATAAGCCTGCGCGTACTCTGGGTCCCTCAAACATTCCATAACTATTTTGAATCTGGAAGCATTCGCTCTGTAATTGCTTGCTAGCTTCATGGTCATCATCTACAAGAGAGAACACATCAAGTGTGAACCATTCTTCATTTTCATCTCGGTATACAAGGGTAGACGGTTCGTCGATCGACGCCAGACCAAGCCGTAATCCCTCGTGATGAGTAGTTAATGTTTGCAGCACAGACCGTAACAGATCCTCATCGAAGTCCGGGTTGCCTGCAAATAGCATGGATGTTGCCGTCCGCAAGGTGTAAAATGTGCCCAGTTCATTCAACTGCCGCTGAATCGATGTTAATGGAATCTCTCCATCTATCGAATTCTGGTCTGTGTAGCGGAACAAAGTTGTCACAAGCTTGCTGAGATCCTCAATGAACGGGTGCTCCATCAAAAGAGAAATGTCAAGGGAATAACCATGCTGACGCAGACGTGAGGCAACCTGAACGGCCTTAATAGAATCGCCGCCAAGCAGAAAAAAATGATCTCGAACGCCTATAGGGTCACATCCCAAAACGTCTTGCCATACCACGACCAGCGCCCTTTCGACATCAGTTCTCGGAGCAACATAATCCGTTTGTAGAGAATCATGGCGGTCCGGCTCAGGCAAAGCTTTTCGGTCAGTTTTTCCATTAGCCGTAAGAGGAAGCTGCTGCATAGGCACCACATATGCTGGAATCATATAAAACGGCAGCTTCTGCTTGAGCGCATTCTGCACGTCCAGCGGACTTAATGGCTCAGAAGCCACAAAGTATGCACACAAATCCTTGTAGCCGTCTTTGTTCTCCCGCGCTACGACTACTGCTGATTGGATTCCGTCTACAGACAGCAACTGCGCTTCAATCTCGCCCAGTTCAATACGATATCCTCTCACTTTTACCTGTTGATCGATCCGACCCAGATACTCAATGTTGCCGTCAGGCATCCAACGCGCCAAATCTCCTGTGCGGTAAATCCGCTCATAGTCCTCCGCTCCGCTGTTAAACGGATTGGCATCGAACTTCTCCTTTGTCAGTTCCGGTCGATTAAGATAGCCACGGGCTACTCCTATACCACTGATACAAAGTTCTCCCACCACTCCAATCGGCTGCAATCGCTCCGTACCTTCCTGTACAACATACAAATGAATATTATCAATCGGTTTACCGATCGGGATCACCGAGTGCTCTTCCACAGGCTCGCATTCAAAGAATGAAACGTCTACAGTAGCTTCTGTTGGACCATACAAGTTAATTAGTTTTGCGCTTCCAAACCCTGACATAATTCGATAGAAACGCGCCACATGCTGAGGAGGCAATGCTTCACCACTGGCAAATACATGTTTTAACGTTTTCAATTTTGCTTGCACCATTTCCCTTGGTTGCTGCTCCAAGTATTCCAGAAAAATATGCAGCATCGCGGGTACAAAATGAAGGGTGCTCACCTTGTCTTCATTAATCGTGTTCAGTATCTGTTCGGGAGACTTTTCTCCACCGATTGGCAGCAAGCTTACTTTAGAGCCCACCATCGACCACCAGAACAACTCCCAAACGGATACGTCAAAAGTAAAGGCAGTTTTTTGCAAAATCGTATCTTCTGCGCTCAGACCATATCTATTGTGCATCCAGCAGAGCCGATTCACGACTGAGCGGTGTTCAACAATAACCCCTTTCGGTTTCCCTGTGGAACCGGATGTATAGATGATATAGGCCGCATGGTTTGGTTCTGCTAGAGGCTCAAGGTTGGAGGCATCTTCATGCCAGCTACTCATGCAGTCTGTCGTAGGCTCCGTCGACCTGGACGCTTGCAAAGCCATGATCGTGGAAGCATAATCCAACACCATTACCTTGCAGTCCGCATATTGCTTCAGCTGTTCTGCAAACTGTGGTTGTGTCAGCACCAGTTGTGTTCTCGAATCTTCAAGCATATATTGAATTCTTTCCTGTGGGTATCCCGGATCAATGGGTACATAAGCTCCACCTGCTTTTAGAATTGCATAGATGCCAATCATCATCTCAGGTGAACGCTGAGCGATAATCCCCACCGGCTGATCCGGTCCCACACCTTCTGCCCGCAGCGTTCGCGCTAAACGATTCGCCAGCTCATTCAACTCCTGGTAAGTCATACACTTATCTTCAAATATGATTGCCATGTCATCTGGAGTCCTGCTAACCTGCTGCTCAAACCTTCCGTGAATCGTTGCATCCCGCGGAAAATAGGCAGAGGTGTTGTTGAACTCATATAGTAGTAAGTGCTTATCTTCTTCTGTCAGCATATCCATGTCAGCCAAGCGAATTTCGACATCTTGAGTTACGATTTCCAACACTTTTATATAATGGAGGGCAAATCGCTCAATCGTCTCCAACTTAAACAGGCTGGTCGCATACTCCCAGGTGAAAGTTAACTGGTCTTGAGTTTCCGTTACATGTAATGAAAGATCGAACTTCGATACACCTGCATTAAACTCATTCGGCTGCAAACGAAGTCCGCCGAGTTCAATGACCTCTATTCCCTTATTTTGCAGACTGAACATCGTATCAAAGATGGGATTGCGGCTTACATCGCGTACTCGATCCAGTTTGTCGACCAGTTGGTCAAATGGATATTCCTGGTGCTCCAACGCAAGCAGAGTGTTATGTTTTACGTCTTCCAGAAAAGCACTGAATGGCTGGGATGCCAGCGGTCGATTACGGAGAACTAAAGTATTCACAAATATGCCGATCATCGCTTCCGTATCCGCATGCCCTCTACCCGCTGCCGGTGTACCTACGAGGAAGTCCTCTTGCCCGGAGTATTTGCTTAACAGCACATTATAAGCTGCCAAAAGCACCATAAAGAGCGTTGTTCCCGTATCTCTTGCCAATTGATTAAGTCTATCCGTCAGCTTGGATTGCACAATGAAGGTAAGGCTGCCCCCTGCGAAGCTCTGACTTGACGGACGAGCAAAGTCAGTTGGCAGGTCTAATACAGGGAGCTCGCCGTCCAACGTGTCTAACCAAAATGCTTCATCCTTTGCTTGGCTGTCTCCGGCATAATGTTGTTTTTGCCAAACGACATAGTCTTTGTAGTGAACGTCAATGGGGGCAAGTGGCATACCCTGATACCGCGTGCTGATTTCATCCATTAATACTGCCATCGAGAAGCCGTCTGAAATGATATGGTGCATATCGATCAGCAACATAAACTGGTCACGATGGATTGCGAATAGCTCAGCACGAATTAAAGGAGCCTTACTCAGGTCAAATGGCTGAATAAACAGTTCACGGGCGTGATTAGCATCCTCTTCGGAAATTGGAGTAACAGGAATGTCCAGTGAAAGCACATCCTGTACCTTCTGCACGGTTTCCCCGTCTACTATCTCAAAATACGTCCGAAAGGATTCATGCCGTGAAAAAACCTCCTTCACTGCATCAATGAACCTGGAAACGTGTAACTCTCCCTCTATATGCAGCTGACCCGATACATGATACGCTGCACCTCCACCCAGTTGATCCAGCACATACATTCTTTTTTGAGCGGGAGATACCGGATAAAAGGGCTGTAAATCTGCCGGAACAAGCGGCTCAAACTTTCGCTTTTGTCCTCCTTTTACATGTGCCGCCAGTTGTGCAATCGTTTGCAAATGTAAAATTTGTACCAGCGGAATATATACTTCGAATTCCTTGTTAATTCTGCTTAGAAGAACAGTCGCTTTTAAGGAGTCTCCACCCATTTGAAAAAAATTATCGTTGTATCCGATATCAGATACATTCAAAACTTCCTTACATATGGATATCAGTTTGTCCTCAGTCATATTACTGTCAGAAACCTGCTTCTGCGAGTCTTCTATCCTGATATCTTCTGGTTTCGGCAATAATTGAAAATCCGGCTTCCCATCAGCCAAAAGAGGGATGCTATCCATCAGAACCCAAAAGCGAGGTTGCCCATAATCAGGAAGTATTGAGCTAACACTCTCTTTCAGCTTCGCTATATCCCACGAATTAGAATTATTGTCCACTATATAAGCCACTAGATACGAAGAGTTACTGCTCTCGCCGTCTTTCCGTGCCGTCAAAACACAGGCATCCAAATCCAGTGCTCGCAAAAGATGGTTCTCTATCTGCTCAAGATTCACTTGATGACCGCGAATAAGAACATCTCGGTTGGCTGCACCGATATGTCGCATTCTCCCTCCAACCTCGATATAAGCCCATTCCAGCGTCGTTCCCAGTAAACCAGCGGATGTGGCCAAATATACTTGTCCGATGGTACCAGTAGGAGACGGATGTTTATATTTGTCCAGGACACAAGGATAATTCCCTTTAGAATCCGCGTATGTCGCCCACACTTCCAAAAGCCGCTCCCTTTCCGTACTTCGAAGCAAAGACAGCGCAGATATACGCATTCCGTCTTCCTGCACAACTGAGCTCAGCAGATGTAAAAAGTATTGCGCCCATACTTCCATAGTGTCTTGTTGAAAAAGACTCGCAGCATAGTCAAAATCAAGCCGCAAATGCTGACCAGATTCCGTAACATTCAAAAACAACTCATATTGAGAAAACAATAGTTCGTGCTCCAGCAATTCTGTTTCCAGTCCGTAATAGTCAAACTCCGGAATGGGGCGGTCCATATTGAATAACACCTTCAGAACGGGCAGATGGCTTAATCCTAACTGGGCAAGTCCGGCAAAGCTGTATTTCTGATAAGCATCCAGCGTATGCATTACTCGCTTGACCGTCTGTGTGAATTCCGTGAACGTTGCTCCAGAGTCTACCTCACAAATCACTGGGAGCAAGTTAACGCAGTTGCCAATTAGCGGGGACACACCCATATGAGATTGCCCTGCGGTTGGAATACCTACCATTATTTGATTTTGGCCTGTCAGTCTGTGCAAGAAAAGCTGAAAAACAGACAATAAAGTCACAAACAAGCTGTTGCCAAGCCGAATACTGACTGATTTCAGTTGCTTCACCAGAGGTGCATCCACCACAATGGTGTGCCGTGCTCCGCGCGAAGAAGGAGAGCTGATGTTGCGTTGGAGAGACGGCAAGTCAAGGGCGGGCAATGGTTTCGCAAGTACATCTGACCAAAAAGCAAGGGCAGCCGCTCCACCTGCCTCTAACTGGTTTTGCTGCCATGCTGCGAAATCTCGGAACGGAACAGGATCGGGAAGCGTGCAGTGTTCCCCCTGTACACAAGCGGAATAAAATCGTTCCAATTCATGGAAAAACACACCGATGGACCAGCCATCTGCAATCAGATGATGAAATGTAAATGCAGCGATGTGCTTCTCATTCGACGTTTTTAAAAGCTGGATACGGAATAAAGGTTCCCCCGCACTTATTGGGAATACGGTCTCCCTGTCCTTATCCATCCAAACACGGATATCATGTTTCTGTTCCTCTACAGAAATACTGCTGATATCATGTAGCGGAATGCTGACAGCCATTGCCGGGGCGATGATCTGCGTTTCTCCGTCCTCCCCCATAAAGGTGCGTAAGGCTTCGTGGCGTTTAACGATGCGATGGACAGCCTCATTAAATTCCTTAACATGTAGCGGACCCTCGAAACGCAGTAAAACAGTCTCATGAAGCGACTGCGATTCCTTTGAATCCGAGACTGAGGCGAGCCATAATTGCTTCTGATCCGGAGTCAGCTTAATCGTCGATTCCTTAAGGTCTGCAGTTGCAGTTTCAGGAAAAAAAGCCTTATTTAGATCGTTTTCATGAGGGTGCAGATCCGGCAGAAATCCTCCTTTGCGCAGCTCATTAACGCTCTCTTTAATTGCCTGTACAATCCGCTCTATATCTTCCAAAGTATGAGCCGTTGACAAAAAACAGTTCCGGCCTTCCCATATATAAATTCCTTTATCCAGCATGTGATAGAAGAATAGTTCCAAATCACCTTTAAGGACGAAGCGGAACAAGGAACCGAAATAAACGACCTTTATAGGTATCTGTTCCTCCGTAAAATAGTGATTCAGTTCTGCTACGAACGCCTTCGTACGACTATTTAGCTCGTTATGCAATTGCCCCCTGTCCTTCTCCAACTGCTCTAGTACGGCTAGGGAAGCTGCCATAGCCAGGGGATGATGGCAAAAAGTTCCCGCTACAAACGTCCGCTGTTGCTCATGCGGTGGATAAGAGTCATCTCCGAAGCTCCACATCCCTCCATCAATTCCATCCATGAACGATGCTTTCCCTGCCACGATACCGATGGGAAGACCGCCGCCAATGATTTTACCGTAAGTTACAAGGTCGGCTTCAATGCCGTACCACGCCTGCGCACCCCCTGGCTGAATACGGAAGCCCGTAATTACCTCATCAAAAATGAACGCGGTCCCGGATTGCTCCGTAATCTGGCGTACTTCCTTCAGAAAAGCTGCGGGCTGGAAATCAGGACGACGACTCTGCACTGGCTCTATGAGAACAGCAGCCAGTTCATGGGCATGGGAGCGGATATAATGGAGTGACTCGTCCGTTCCATAGCTGAGCACAACGACATCGTCCACCATGTGCTGTAGTACACCAGGTGCCAGGGGAGTGGAATGTTGTTCCCTGTCATCCGTTGTCCCCCCCAATGCCAATATTCCATCAAAGGTACCGTGATAGGAACCAGAAAAAATCACCACTTTATCGCGCCCGGTGGCAGCCCGTGCTAACCGAAGAGCGACCATAATCGCCTCTGTCCCCGAGTTATATAGCGCAATTCGTTCCATGCCTGTCATTTTGCAAATTTTTTCGGCAATCTGCCCGGCCATATTAGACATCGGTCCAAGGCACATCCCGTTATGTATTTCCTTCTCTATCGATTCACGGATAAAGGATGGGTTGTGACCAAACAAATTGACCCCAAACCCCATCGTCAAATCAATATATTCATTACCATCCAAATCCCAAATTTTAGAACCCTCTGCACGCTGGGATATAATCTGATACACCATTTCCTTGTGAGCAAGCCTAAATCCGGCCACATTCCGGTTATTGGCATATACAGACCTGTATTGCTGAGTATACTCTTTGGTCTTTCGTGTACGCATCGTGTAATGTTCAATCAGCTTTTGCAGATGCTTTTCCTGCCTAAGTGAAAGTGAATTATGGGCTTGTACATTTATTTTTTGAAAAGGAACAAATGCTTTCGATTTTTTTCTGTCTGGCAAAACAGCTGACACAGAAGCCTGTACGGGGGAAACAGAAGTAACTGTGGCAGCTACCTCCTTCATCGCGGATGTCTGAGGCTCGACAGCAGTTTGTAGTGAAAGCGATTCAGGCATTGCCACTGGTCCAGGCCGAGATTGACACAGTATTTCCATCTGCTGCGACATGAGTTGAAGTTGCATTTCTAAAACTCGTTCTCTCCCCGCAAATACATCCTTATTTGATAGCTTGCTTTCTTGTGGTGCGGGGCCTTCTATAGGGATAGTAGATTTTTGACTCCAACCCGACAAAACGGAAGGTACCGAAGAAGCTATACTAGACGACGCAGCCAGCTGATGCTCCTCCGAATTCTGGAACAATTCTTCAGAGGTCGAGGCTACCCTATCAGCAATATAGTTTGTCAGCAACTCCAGCGTAGTCAGTGATTCAAAAAACTCGTTCATCGGGATATCCAAGCCAAACGTACTTTTAATGCTGTGTCTAACCTGAGACAGAAGAATAGAGTCTAAACCCAGTTCTAAAAAATGTTTTTGCGGCTCTAATTCGTCTGGACTGAGTTGGGATACACTTTCGATTATTTTTGACAGTTTATTAGTAATCGTAGATTTTTGCGGATTGGAAGCAGATTCCGTCGAAAAATACTCATTCACCATCTTTTCAGACTCCTTTACTATGGGTTATTCAAGGAATTAATTTTATCCTTTCCAACTGTGACGCTAGCCTAAAAAGCACGATATAACCTAGCTAGGGGTACAAGATAAAGTTCTCATAGGAAGGTAAATATGAACGGTCCACTGTATAAGGAACCATCCTTATACTAATAAAATATAATTATCCATCTGGTAAAACGAGGATCTAATTTGTTTTATTAAACCATTAATGGCTAAATTCTTTTATTCAACTTATTATGCAGGATATAGTTTTTTTCCAGTATTGATTCTTAAAAACTCAAATCTTTTCTTTTACTCGCTGACATGCGTCCTCATAAAGTTTAAAAGTTATGATAATCAAAACTTAAATTAAAGACTCAATTTAAAAGTAAATGTTAGAATTCATCATCTAATTTATGACAATTTAATTCGATAAAGCTATACGCATTGTAAGAATTCATGATGACGAATAAAGTTATGTCTGCGCTAGTAAGCTTGAATATGGTTGCTCTGCCCTTTGCGAGCGATTACAACCACTTGCAAAATATGACCTTTGTTGACTCCTGTCGATTCAGCGCAGCCTCACGGCCCAATTTCGATTTTCTTCCTCTCCGACTGGCTTTTTCATAACGATGCCCACACTACTAAAAATGCCAAGTCCTAAGAATAGAACCTGACATTTTATCCAATTTGGAGCGTAAAGACGCCAAAGGGCACTTTCTCAATTTTTCGGCAACATCAATACGGGATTGGACAATTCACTTAACGTCTCACATTAATATACGTTCGCGTATCAAGATGGAAGTCACTTCGTTTCTTGACATTAAGCGAACCAGAACTGCCTTTGATCGGGGGTTAGTGGGATGACCATTTCATCCACGTCCACTGTCGATACTTTTGAAGGGTCGGCTATAGACACACTTTGCTTACCTGGACCTGGGCCTTTCCCGTTCGGGGTCAGATCAGGCAAGAATCCCCCTTTACGCAGCTCATCTACACTGTCCTTGACAGCTTGTATGATCCGCGCAATATCTTCCTCCGTATGAGCGGTCGACAAGAAGCAGTTCCGCCCTTCCCAGATGTAAATACCCTTTTCCAGCATGTGATAGAAGAAAAGTTCCAGATCACCCTTGAGTACGAAGCGAAATAGTGAACCAAAGTGAACAATCTTCATGGGTATCTGCTCGTTGGTAAAGTAACTATTTAACTCTGCTGCCAACGTCGAAGTACGGCTGTTCAACTGATTTTGCAGCTGTTCGCCGTGGTTTTCCAAATAATCCAACACTGCTAGGGATGCCGCCATCGCCAGCGGATGATGACAGAATGTACCGGCTACAAAGGTTCGCCGATGCTCATTCTGAGGATAGGAATTATCTCCGAAGCTCCAGGTGCCTCCGTCAATCCCATCCATAAAGGCGGCTTTCCCTGCTACGATGCCGATCGGCATCCCGCCGCCAATAACTTTACCGTAGGTCACAAGGTCAGCTTGTACCCCAAACCACGCTTGAGCGCCTCCCGGTTGAATCCGGAAGCCTGTAATCACTTCATCAAAAATAAAGGCTGTACCGGATTGCTCCGTGATTTGACGAACCTCCTGCAAAAAGGCCTTTGGCTGAAAATCGGGACGACGGCTTTGCACCGGCTCCACTAGCACAGCAGCCAGCTCCTGCCCATGTGTACGTATATAATCCAGCGATTCGTCCGTTCCATAGTTGAGTACAACGATATCGTCCACCATATGCTGCAAGATGCCAGGCGCCAGAGGTGTGGAATGCTCCTTATTATTGCCTGCACTACCCAACGCAAGCACACCATCATACGTACCATGATAGGAGCCAGCAAAAATGACTACTTTGGCTCGCCCGGTGGCAGCACGTGCCAAACGGAGGGCAACCATAACCGCCTCGGTGCCGGAATTGTACAAAGCAATCCGTTCTACACCGGTCAGCTTGCAAATCTTCTCGGCGACTTGTCCTGCCATGTTGGACATGGGTCCGACACACATGCCGTTATTTAGCTCTGCCTCAATTTTTTCACGAATAAAGGCTGGATTGTGTCCAAACAGATTAACACCAAAGCCCATGGTCAAATCCACATATTCATTCCCATCCAAATCCCAAATTTTGGACCCATCTGCACGTTGAGAAACAATTTGATAGACCATTTCCTTCAAAATAGGCCGGAATCCGGCTACATTACGGTTATTCGCGTAGACAGACCGATACTGCTGAGTGTACTGCTTGGTGCTTCGCGTCCGAGCAGTATAGCGCTCAATCAGCTCTTGCAGATGTTGTTCTTGTCGGTGTGAAAGCAATTCATGGGCTTTGACCTCCAGCTTTTTATAAGGTGTAAACGGTTTTGATTCCTGGCCTGCATTCTTCGGAACAGCTAGTACCGGTGGAACAGTAGCTAATGCAGTTGCGATTTCCTGTTTGGTTTCAATGATTTCTGCGCTTTCTCTATTTGCTGACGGCAAATTCCTTTCCGGTTGAAATGATTGGGAAACGGATGTCGGAGGAGTCGGTTGAGTTCGGAGCACATCAAGCTGCTGTGACATCACGTGCAGCTGCTGCTGCAAAATCTGCTCGACACTCCCAGAAGTCGCTATTACTGTTGTGCTTTGAAATGGCTCTTGCCCGGACGTAACTATTCCATGAGACGATGTACCAATTGCGCTGGAATCCTGCCCTGTCCAGGTTGATACTGTAGCAGCATCTACCCGATGAAGGGGTATTTTCGGTTGGCTTTCCACAGCACCAACTGCTGCCTCGTCTGAATAGGAAATACTTACCTGATCTGCGACGTAGCTAGTCAATAGTTCGAGCGTGGTCAGCGATTCAAAAAATTCATTCATTGGGACATCCAGGTCGAATGTATCCTTGATGCTGTGGCGGACCTGGGACAAATTAATGGAGTCCAGCCCTAGTTCTAGAAAATGTGTTTGCGGTTCCAGTTCCTCAAGACTAAGTTGTGACACATTACCGATCATTTTCGCTAGCTTTTGTTGAATGGAAGATTTATGCTGCTCAGTAAACGACGCTGAAGTCGAATACTCATTCCCCATATTTTCAGACTCCCTTACTATTGGTTTTTTATAAACGGGCGCGTTCTGCTCTGCTCGAACCTGTTCTGGAACATGAATCCAGCACCTTTTCCTTTCAAACGGATACGTAGGTAGAGAAACCCTTTTGTACGGGTGACCTGCGTATATCGTGTTCCAGTCTATCTGTGCCCCCTGTACGTACTTCACTGCTACTTGCTCCAGTGCTTGCAAAGTGTCCGAGCTTCCGACGGCTGTTTCTGTACCACTACTACTATCTACTTTTCCAATGTATACACCTTCAATGGCCTTGCCCTGCTCATAAAGCTGAAGTAATTTCGCTCTCAGGGCCTCCGCTCCTTCGGCTATCACAGCCACTCGGTATGTCAAGTGGCTTCTGCCCGTGTTAGCCGTATAGCAGACATCCTCCATCGGCAATTCTTCCTCACGTTCAAAGCGATCCACGTACCGTGCAATCAACTCACTTAAAGCTTCTTCAGTTCGCGCCGACAGTGTCAGCAGCAATGGCGATGATCCATTTTTTCGGTCGGTGGTTTCTTGGTCCGCACTCTTTTTCGCTATATATTCTTCCAGCACCACGTGGCAGTTTGTCCCGCTGAAGCCAAAGGAACTCACCCCGCATCTTCTCGGAAATCCGTCTGTCTTCCATTCCCTGAGTCTAGTGTTGGCATACACCGGAGATTCTTCAAAATGGATGTTCCGGTTGGGTGTGCGAAAATGAACGAGCGGTGCAATCTGTTGATGCTTCATCGACAGCACACATTTGATCAATCCCGCAATCCCAGCAGCTTCGTATAAATGCCCAATATTCGTTTTAACCGTGCTTATCGCCACAAACTGCTTGCGCTGTGTAAATCTGCGGAATGCCTGGGTAATGCCCTTAATTTCAACGGGGTCGCCCAGCTTGGTGCCAGTACCATGGGCTTCAATATAGCTTACCGTCTCGGGATCGATCCGTGCATCACGCCACGCCTGCGAAATGACTTCTGATTGAGCCAGCGCATTGGGCGCGGAAATTCCAATCGTACTGCCGTCCTGATTAATCGCGCTTCCTTTGATCACACCCAGAATGTGATCTCCGTCTTTTTCCGCTTGGCGGAGCGGCTTTAAGAGAACGGCTCCAACGCCTTCGCCCCAGCCTGTGCCGTCCGACTGATCGTCGAATGCTCGTGCCCGGTCATCGGAGGATTCCATGCCAATGCCAGCTTTCAACGGCAGCAAAATGGTCTTTACTCCACCGGCCAAAGCCATCTCACAGTCTCCATTCAAAATCGACTTACACGCCAGATGTACCGCTACGAGTGACGAGGAGCATGCCGTATCAATGGTCAGTGCTGGTCCTTTTAAATCAAGCAAATACGCAATCCGACTGGAGATAACGGACGGAAGATTGCCTATGCCAAAGTTTGGAAGCGCTCCTGGCTCCACTTCGGACAACAATCGTTCATATTCAAAGCTGGTTTTGGAGAATCCAACATACACCCCTACCTTTTTCCCCGACAGCTGTTTTCCTCCATAGCCTGCATCCTCAATCGTGCTCCAAGCAGTTTGCAGAAATAAACGTTGATTCGGGTCCATCAGAGAAGCTTCCCGTGGAGTCAGCTTGAAGAAGGTGTAGTCAAATTTGTCCACTTCGTCCAGATAGCCACCTTCGGCGATTTGCATGTTTCGGCCTTCCATATTCAGACGGGAAATAAAAGCTTCGGCATCCTTTTTTCTTTCGTCGCTGTATGGACTGATATGATCTGTACCGGAAGCTACATTCGCCCAAAACTGCTCCAGTGTATCCGCATGAGGAAACTTACCGGACATGCCAATGATAGCAATATCCAGGTCCTCTACCTCCTCTTTGGATTCCAATTGCGGTGCTGTAATCACCTTATGACCTAAATCCTGGCTGGATATATAACCAGCTAGCTTGGCGATAGTCGGATAAGAGAAAAAGTCCGTTACCTCAATATGAATCCCGAGCTGTTCCTCTAATTGGTCCACGATCTGAACGAGTTGTAAGGAAGTTACACCGATATCAAAGTAGCTGTCTTCCGTCCCAATTGACTGTACATTTAAAATAGCTTGGCAAATCCCAATCAGTTTTTGCTCGATCTCACCTTGATGTACAGGGGCATCGTTCGCTTCCTGTGTGATTCGAGTGGCCTCCGCCAGGGTTGCCAATACTACATCAAATTCTCCGTGCTCGTAGCTCTGAGCCAGCTTGTAGCGTTGAACCTTTCCACTAGTTGTTTTGGGAATACGGCGGATTGGAACTACGTCCTGAATATGCCATCCTCCCCGATAATTCAAATGGCTTTTCAGCCTTTGGACTGTTGGCAAAAATAACTCTATTTTTTTTGTGTGCATCACAAAAACAACAATACGATCCTGTCTAGTTTGTGCATCATGTACACCGCAGACAGCCACTTTCCCCAGATCCACCCCGTCCAGTTCCTCTGCAATCCTTTCGATATCATGCGGATAAATGTTCTGGCCGTTCACGAAAATGATATCCTTGGCTCTGCCTGTAATCACCAGTCGTCCGTTTCTCATAAAACCCAAATCTCCGGTAATGAGCCAGCCATCCTCTGTCTTGACCTTTGCGGTAGCCTCAGGATTGTTATAGTACCCGGCAGTCACATTTTTGCCGCAAATTTGGGTGTATCCGATTACATCGTCCTTTAGTACCTGATTTTGCTCATCACAAATGCGAACAGAGGTGCTGGCCATGGGGTAGCCCAAATCCGCAAACGTAAGACAACGCTTATCGGATGAATCTACTTCTTCTATAGGCTCACCTACATGTAGCTGCTGCCGATTTAAATGAATAGTAACAAAATTATCTTTATCCAAAGGTGGAGTGGAGACACCTACGCTTGCCTCTGCCAAGCCGTATACAGGATACATGATATTTTTTTTTAATCCATGTACACTCATGGCTTCCATAAATACATGGCAAAGCTCCACCGATATGGGCTCAGCCCCATTTAAAATCATGCGAACACTTGACAAATCCCAGTTATCCGCTGTTTTGGATTTATACTGATCAAGGAAAAATTTATACCCGAAGTTAGGAGAACAGATTTGAGTCACCTTATGCTCCGACACCTTTTTTAGCCATAATGAAGGACGTCTTATAAAAAGAGCTGTTGGCATAATGAACTGCTTGGCATGGGCGATGATACAGGTTAAATGAAAAGCGATCAATCCCAAATCATGTGTGAGTGGCATCCAGCCCAGATACGCATCACTTGAAGTCATTCCCGTTTGACTGGCGATATCCCGAATATTGTGTACGAGATTCTCATGCGTCAGCATGACTCCCTTGGGATCACCTGTTGAACCAGAGGAAAATTGAATAAACGCCAAATCCTCCGGTCTGGATTGATGAATGGTCCCTTTGTTCTGATCGGAATAATCAAAATCATGGCTAGAAAAGGTCGCTTCTTTCACAGAATCAAAGAAATCCAGCATCTCATGCTGATGAGAATACTTTTCTAACTGCTCTAATACTTTATGATCCGCAATCATGTAAGGGCAAGTAAGGGTACTCCAGATTTTAAACAGCTTCATTTTATGTTCATCATTATTCCCGATACTTACAGGTACGGGAACGATTCCGCCGAGCAGACAGCCCCAAAACACATTCACAAAGGTATGATTGTCTTCAATTTGCATAATTAGCTTATTGCCAGGCTGTACTCCTTTTTCCTGCAATTGATGAAGTACCTGCAGTGCTTGCTCCAGAAGTTGACTGTAGCTTACATACTCCTCCTGTGTATCACCCGAAATGAAAATAATCCCATTTTCAGCTCTACTGGCTCGGTCCTGAATGATTTCAATTAAAGTTTGAAACTGCTCCATCCTGATCCCTCCTCAAAAGGTCTAAAACTTCCTCCTGCTCTCCTGCAGATACTTGTTTGGTTTGCAATATCAGGCAAATACACTCCAGCGCTTCGCGTCTTAGTTCATAAGCAGAAGAAGATCTGCCCGATTCTATGCTTTTGAGTAAATCTTCCAACCTGCGAATAGGTAAAATAACCCCCTTATGATACTCATCCTCATTCCAATTGGCATTGGGTGTAGACACCGCCACCGCCAGCGGTTTGACCAACCAATCACGGATCGAAAAACGACGTTCCAGTTCAATCCGATCCAAGTCTCTGTCCAAGGAAAGCACCTCAAAAGCGATGTTTGTTTCCTTCGCCAAGTTTTTCAGCACCGTTCGCGGTCCTAATTCAATTCCCTGCTTCACCCCATGTTTCTCCATATACTGCATCGTTTGTATCCACCGCACTGGATGGATCATTTGTAAATGCAAACCTTGACGAATGCTGTTGGCATCCGTATATGGCAGTGCTGTAACATTAGAAATGACAGGCCACAGCGGTTCATGAAACGTATATTTTTGCAGTTCCAATGCTAATCGGTCAGCAGCATGCTGCATAAGCGGGCTGTGAAAAGGGCCGCTTACCTGCAAACGGGTAATTTGGAACCCACGTTGCTCTAATTGTCCCGCCACCGCAGCAACAGAGGCATGATGACCAGAAACGACGTATTGATAGGAGGAGTTATAACAAGCGATGGTAATAGGCTGACTGGTTACGGAATAGTGATCGCACAGCTCTTCCAGCAGATTTAAATCAGCCCCCCGAACAGCAATCATGCAACCCAGGCCGGCCTCTGAGGCTTCTTCCATAAAGCGTCCCCGTTCTTGTACCACCCGCAAAGCATCGCCAAACGATAAGACTCCGCTACTTACCAATGCAGAATACTCACCCAAACTATGCCCTGCAGAAAATTTAGGAATAATCCCAACATCGTGCATGTAACGTCTGAATGCGATTACACTAATTGTGAGAAGTGCAGACTGGGTGTAGGATGTTCTCGATAATTGGGAGATGGGTCCTTTCATACATAAAGTTTTCAAATCATACCCCAAAATATCAGCAGCCTCTTCAAAAATGTGATCTGCCTCTGAAAAACCGCCATACCATGCCGAACCCATCCCGACATACTGAGACCCTTGTCCTGAAAAAAGCAAAGTCATGCTACTCATGTCAAACCCCTTTCCTCTCCATAAAAAGCGGTAAAACAAAAATGTTTTTGGGGATTCAGATGTTCACATTACTATGTATTTAAGATAGACACAGCAAAAACAACAAAATATCTTGCCACAAACAGTAATCGACATGTTAAAGTGAAACGTTTTTGAGTTTCATGATGTAGTCAGAAATAAAAGTGTGTAAGTAGACTTGGAAGTGTAAAAAAATGGAGTGTGCTGGAAGTTCAGACTCAATACTTAGAAACTTCAGCATCATAGATGAGTGTAAGACATAGATTAAGGCTATTAATTTATTATAAACATTAAAATGAATTAAAGTACAGTGATATATACTACATATATTTTATAAACAAAAAGTATGCCCTCTTTTGTTTAAAAAAAGGAATTGTTTTCAGCTTTTTAATGAATTTACATGAAATTTTCATATTCTAAACTATTGACTGGCTTCTATCGTTAAACAAAAAAAACCGCTGATTTGATTTGTTCAGATCAGCGGTTTGAAATCTCAATTTTTCCACATATTCATCAACATACTTTTGGATTTGTTTATTTTCTGAATTCGGCTCATCAAAACCTAACAGCACCACCCTTTGAGGTGTAAATGAAGCCGTTTGTTGGATCTTTTTTTGCTTTTGTCAGATCATCATTGATTTATAAAAATCACTTCGTTGTGGCTTCGTACAAACGCTGTAAAATGGTAACAGCTTCAGCCCGTGTGACTAGCGCTTTTGGGAGAAGGTATCCTTCATTAGCGGTAAGGACCCCCATCTTGGTTAGGGTGTAGAATGCTTCTGCCTTTTGATCCTGGGAATCGCCATCATAGGAGTACTCTTCTCCAGTCTTGTCGATGTACAGCACCGGATAGTAGGCCGAGAAATTGTCATTGTAATTGGCCTGACGAACTTTCATATCCTTGTACTGCGCAGCTGCGGAAATCACTTCCTCTATCTCAGGATGAAGCGTCTGATTGGTATAATCCGTCCGAAGAGAGGCAATCATCATCACATCCCAGCGGGTCAATGGTTTGTCAGGCTTGACATAGAATTGATAGTTTGGATATTTCCCCCCAACACTTTCAGCATACGGCCAAACATAGTCCCCGTTGAATATTGCTGCAAAATCTTTATTCGCCCAGTGTTTACGCGCATCCACAAAGTCGGAAGATTCGCCGGAAGAATGATCGATTTCTGGAAAAAGCTTGTGAAACATATGTACAAATTCCGCTTTCGTTATGGTTTTGCTTGGCTTGAAGGTCCCATCTGCATAACCCTTGACAACACCCTTGTCGACCATGGAACGAATCGATTCGGCAGCCCATTCATATTTTGTTCCTTCCACATCAGAAAACGTGTTTGCCGCGAATGCAGATTGACCGAAAAACAGTGTCGTCGCAACCAACGGGGTGATAAGCCATTTCTTTTTCAACATCTCTTTCCACTTCCTTTAGGTAAAATTTATGTATAAAATAGTTCTCTAGACTCAATTTTATATCGGCATTTCAAAAGAAAATGATGATATGAGAGAGAAAAAAAGTACTGTTAAACAGTATTTTGGAATATCGACAATCCGTGTTTGAAAAATGCCATGGATACAAGTTCTAAAGCCTCTCCATATTCGGGTAGACCCGTCGGGAATTGAGAAAGCTTGTGAAGGCCTGCATGGGTCAACTTCTCCCGTATTACTCTTCCGACTTAAGCCTGTAAGTCCGACCCTGGCATCGATTAACCACTTCATGTAATCTGCCCGTTAGTTAAAAAACAGCCGAGCGCTCGGCTGTTTTTGATAGCGTTGAACTATCGTTTTTAGTTAGTTTAGCGAATTCCACCCCATAGGACTGGGAACTTTTGTCCCCGGATATCGCTATTTCTTAGTAGCAATCAGCGAGATTAGGTTCATATACTTCCCGTCATCTGCATTCAGCAATGCATTATTAGCACGTGCATAATCGTTGTTGCACTGAAGCCATTCATACCAAGCTTTCGAGAAGCATCTCATTTCTCTTACCGATTCAACGTAAACATTTGGCGACTGTTGCCATAATTTCCGCCTCCAATCGCATGTATGCCACTGATTATCAACCTCACTAAGTGACAAGAACGGCTGCAGTTCCACGGGTATAACCCCATCAAACTCCATCTTTACCCCTGGCATCGCTATAGCCAATTTACCTCCTTCTTTAACTAGCGGCGTAAGATGGTCATCTAAGTACTGCTCATTTGCTCCAAAATATTGATACGCATCTACGCTTATAACTGCATCAAAGTATTGTTCCGCAAAAGGCAAGTGGCAGGCATCTGCATGGATGGGGATAATTTGGCTTTCCAAACCAAACTCTCTGAATCTTCTATAGTTTTCAGTTCCACTAATCCATAAATCGACAGCAAACATGGTTATGCCAAACTTTTGCGCCAAATAGATAGAAGTAAGTCCTGTCCCACAGCCCAAATCTAGCACTCGCATTCCTTTCTGCAAAGGCAAATTTTTCGATAGCTCCTCGAGCATGATAATCGAACTAGGCCCCATTAAATTTGCTCTTATGAAATCTACGTCATCTAGATCTCGACGGATCATTTCTGCTGACCCCCTCCTACTCTCTTCATTTCATATTTCCAATAAAGCAATTCTTCATCTTTGTGATCAATTTCGAATCCTAACTTCAATAACAAATTCTTAGAGCTGATATTGTCAGGTACGCATCTTGCCGTTATGATTTGGACTTCTTCATGATTTAAGGACCACTCTATTAATTTTTGACTAGCTTCATAGCAATAGCCTTTGCGGCGATGGCTTTCATTTGTTGCAAAACCGATCTCAATCATACCGTTCTGATCAGGATCTCCTAAAAAACCAATCCCTCCAACAATTTCTTGGGTATCCTTCTCCACAATGATCCAAGAGTCAAAACCTCTAGTGCCATTATTTTTTATCAAAAGTTCTCGAAAATAAGGTAAAGCTTCAAAGAAATCAGGACCCGGCCATTCATCACTGGTTTTATAACCCAAAGCTTCAATAGCACCTATATCACGTTGGGCTGCTGCTTCGATTAAATTAAGATCAAGTGTTTTTAATATGAGCCGATTCGTTTGAAGTTTCATGTATTGTCCACCTTTCTATTTACTTAGATTGAATCTTCAAGAAATCTGCTTGTATTTGACCAAATTGGAGTAATTCCCTTCTATCCCCCTTTGCTAAAAATTAGAAAAGGGCAGGAATGAACATACGTCATTCCTACCCTCATATCACCTGCTATTTGAGCCACAAAAAAATCCGCGCTGAACCAGCACGGATTGGACTCATTATAACAGGTGTCCCTAAGGATCTGGTAATATCCGTTGTTCTTAACTAATTCCGAAGCTTTCAAATCCCACCCGTAATGCAAAAATTGGGCAGACGAATAGTAGGTGCATGAAAACCTCTTTTATGGAATTGGATTAGTAAAGAACAGCTCCAGACAAAAAAATCTCTCCTTTGTGAATTACCCTTATTATACCAGGGCCAATTTTATCTGCAAACCTTTCATATGTTACAAAAGCGTTTCATTAGGACTATCCTGCTGCTACCACAGCAATTGCATCATGACCCTACAGGCATTTCCCCCCTAGAGCACGCAGTTGCAGTCATTATTCGACTTCAACAGATCGGCCGCTTCTAGCAAGATGTCTGCAAGAGCGTCCCTTTGCCCTGGACGTGCCGTCAACTTTCCATACATAGCAAAATGGTTCATGATCCTCATCCTACCCTCGAGTAATATTTGACTTCATCTTATCATATGGTTCCGCAATGTCAGCGCTAATTTCAACAAGCCTCTCCACAATCGCTAAAAAATAGTCGGTACCATTCCCCCATCCATACGGATTGGAGAACCTTTAAATGCAGATGCATAAGGACTACATACAAATGTAGCTAGTCTACCTATTTCAATAGGCTTGATAAATCGCTGTATTTCAGATTGAGGCAGGTTGGTAACCATAAAATCTTTCTCTTTTTCTGAAAAAGTCATATCTTCATGAGGATACATACTCTCAATTATTTGGTGCACATTCTCAGAGAGTGTTGGTCCTGGCATGATCGTATTGACTGTAACTTCTGTTCCTATTGTTAATTTAGATAAGCTTTTTGACAATGATAACAACATAGATTTTGTCATACAATACTGAGGCATTTGTCCTGAAGGCATAATTGCTTCTTCACTCGCAATAAAAATAATGCGGCCATAATCATTTTTCAACATTTTAGGTAAATAAAATTTTGATAATCCATTTGCTGCAAGAACGTTAGTGCGGAAGTATTTTTCCCATACTTCATCGTCTACGTCCTCATATTGCATAATTTCATAAATACCCGTATTGTTAACTAAAATATCAATATTGGAGTATTTTTCGAATAAAGCATCTCTTTGTCCAATATCCACAATATCGGCTGTGGCATTTTGAGGAGAGGTAGCTGGGAAATCTGACTTAATTTCATTTACAGTTCGTTCTACCTCTTCATAATTTCGTCCATTAATTAGTACATTAACACCTTCTTTGGCTAGTTCAATGGCAATTGCTTTACCTATACCTTTCGTTGATCCTGTAACTAAAGCTGTTTTATGGTTTAATCCCATATCCATAATACACTTCTCCTTTTTTAAAACAGTCTTGTGCTCCGGATAGTGATTATATTATCTTGTCTGGATTGTCGAGTAACTAGTATAATGCGCCAAAGTTCTTGTTTAACACGCCAAATGACAAAACTCATTAGGAATTGTATCAATGAATAGTCGGCAGTCCTACCGTGCTCCTGATATCAAGTTTGTACCTAGATGTTCAGTCCGCCAATTTGAAGGTGTATCACCCTCCCATAGGCGGAAGGCGCGGTAAAACGAGTTCTGGTCTTCATATCCAATCAAGAATGCCACCTCTTTAATATCAAGCGAGGGGTCTGCCAAGTACTTTCGTGCCTGCTCATGTCTAGCTTGTGTCAACAGAAGCTTGAAGCTCGTGTTTTCGTCAGTAAGTCGGCGCTGCAAGGTACGATCGCTCATACTGAGCTCCTTCGCCACAGCCTGAATGTCAGGGCGCCCTCCTGTAAGGCTACGTTTCATGATCCATTTGACCATCTCGGTAATTGAGCGGCTGCGCTGCTGTTCATCCAACGATCGGTCCAGAACAGGAGTCAGGATTTCCAGCAACTCTTCGTTGTACGAGACAAAGGGGCGGTCCAGATCTCTTCGATGTAGCGTCAATCGGTTACGTTTTGCACCAATCCGGATGCGACAGCCGAAGTAAGCTTCAAGCGCCTGTACATCACCCATGGAGTGCGAAAATTCAACAAGCTGCGCGGTCAAAGGTTGACCTGTGCCCCGGCGTCCAATCTCCAGAAGACAAGCCAGCGTGATACCAACCAGCATCGGCGGTCCAGATTGCTCGGGAGACAGCCATTCCAAATCAATTGTGCAGTGCTCGCCCTCCTCAGTGATATGTAGGCTTTCCGGGGGGCACAGTTGTTTGTACCGAGCCATTCGGTTTAGAGCGTCGCGGTAGTCCCGAGCGTGGTAAGTCGCTAAGACGGTCGGTGGGTACTTCGCTGTATCAAAGACGGTCGCAAGCTTGATGATTCCTTGGGCAGTGTCACCAATGAGATCAGAATATGCCTGCCAGATCGCAAAATATTGGGCGGTGGTGACTACTGGTTCCGTAATAATGGTGATCGGCAGTTGTGCTTTGCGAGCGACGTCGTGGGCGCCAAACCCTAATTGACATAATCCTGCCCACAATCCTGGCGGGATTTTAATACGGTCAGAGGTATGAGACTTCATACATATGGGCCTCCTTTATATACTTACATTTCATTAGTTTTGGTTGCAACGGGGTCCTTCTTAAGTACACATAAGAATACTCTTAAGTACGTTAAGGTGTCTACATTAACGTACTAAGCTACGGAAAATGTTACATCTTCTTGTTATCTGTGCTACTTTCAATCAATGACGAGGAATATGGGGAATTACTTAATCATGATAAAATTCTGTTAATGGCATGAACGACTCATCCTCAACACCAAAAAAACACACCCATATGTTTATGAGTGTGTTTTTAAAACCTCAAACCACCGACACTCCTAGGAATGTCATTCCCTCCATACTTCTTATATTTAAAAATTAAGGCTTCAAGAAAGGCCCGTTTTCACCGATCTTACCGGGAGCAGGATTACCCGGGAGATCAAGTACATATACCCTTAAGTTTCCTTTGCCCGAAACTGTCAGATTGAGCGTTCCATTCGTGACCTCTTTGACGTCTCCAGTAATAGCATCTTTATAAGTGCCGTTAGGAATATTCCGAAAAACAGCTGATTCACTAACAGTAACTAAAGCATAACTGTCTATGCCTTTTGATGAATCCGTATAACGTCGCTTGTACGCCATTTGTCCGCTTACATCCTTTGTAGAATACTGTCCTTTCTGCAAGGCAGGAATACTTCTTCGAATTTGATTCAGTCGCTGAATGTGCTTTACAAGTGGGTGCTGCAGGGTTTGAGCAACCGAACCTGAAGCAGAAGCTACCTGTCCGAAATCGGAGGCTACTACTGTACCTTCAATATGATCTCCATAGTAAGCACGTCCTGTGGTTGCTAATGGACACGTTGGACCACAGTCGATTGGCTTGCCTGCCTGAAATTCGATCTCTGAGCCATAATACAATGTTGGAATTCCACGGAAAGTCCACATTAAACTCATATTCTCAGCCCACGCAGCCGTGCCCCCCGTATACCGGGTCGATGACTTGTTAGGTCCATAATCATGGCTATCAACATACACTACGTTATAGGTCGCATCGTTATAACTGTCATCCGAATCCTTGCCATTCCAAAATGCGTTATTCGCATCACTAAAATTCATATGCATCCTCATATCAATTACATTCATCCCGGAGGATTGCGAATGGTCCGGTTCATGATACAAATTTCCTTTGAGGAATGCATTATCGGATAAAGGCTGATTGGCTGTACCAAGATTATTTTCGTGTTGATATTGTTCCAGCGCAGCTGCTTCATCATTGGTGCTATACTCTTTGCGTTCCTTCCAGGTGAAGAATTGAGCCGAATGATTCACAGAACCTCGGTTCCATTTATCGTTAACGAAAGCACCCACTTCACCGAACATATAGAAATTACGTCCTTTTTCACCAAACTTCTCAATCGCCCGCTCCTGCGCTGCAGGAAGAAAATGACGGTTCCAGGTAACGCGTGGAATGTGCACAGCGGTGTCTATCCTAAACCCGTCTACGCCCATATCTATAAATCGATTGTACGCTTCAATTAAATAATCTTGGACAGGCTTCGACTCTGTATTAAAGTCAGCCAGATCCTCATGCAGCCAACAACTCCGTGAATCTTCCCCTTCCCAATTGCCGATCCAGCAACTGTGATAGTACTGTGAAGGAAACATGCCAGAGGTGGGGTTTGGCCATTGGCAATTGTAGGTTTTTGAGTTCATTGGGATTCCCCAATTCCGGCAGGTGTTGCCCTCCGGTTCCTTCGTTGACCATAGGTCACCGTTATACGGCTTGCCTGCGTCATTCTGCTGAAGGCCATCGTACTCGATTCCTTCTTGAGGTTCGTCATAGTACCAGCTCCACTGATTATCTCGAATACCGAATACTTTTGGCGTGAATAGACCTTTTGCACCCCAGCGGCTAGAGTGATTGTACACAACATCCTGTATAATTTTAATATCTTTGTCGTGTGCAGCATTAATCAAATCCTGGTATGTTGCACCTGGTGACTCTAACCTGGGATCCACTCGAAAAAAATCGTAACCATGATAGCCGTGAAAGTCATAGTCAGATCGATTCAATACAACCGGTGTAATCCAAATCGCTGAGAAGCCAAGAGCCTTGATATAATCCAGTTTATTGATTAACCCTTGAAAATCGCCCCTAAACATTGGATCACTGTTGGCTGCATTGCCGCTTGAAACATGATTCGCACCACCTCGGTTGTTCGAAGGGTCCCCATCATAGAATCTGGCAGTCATCACAAAGTAAATTGAATCTTCACGCATATCTGTTCCGATCGGGCTTCCCTTTGGAGCAGGAGGTGATGAAGTTCCTGTTGTTGCACTTACCTCAATACTACTTTCCGATTTGTTGGCTGGTTCTGCTTTATCGTATGCCTTAACTGTATACGTATATGTCGTTTTCGCTTCCAATAATGAATCTTGGAAGGTAGTACGGGTCGTCGTATAGACCTTTTTGCCTTTAGTTCCTCCTGTGCGAGTGATCTCATACCCGCCGATTCCACTTCCACCAACATTATCAACAGAAGGATCCCATTCTAATTGGATTCGTAGTCCATCGGCATTGGCTGTCAATAATTGAGGTATAGAAGGTGCTTCTAAATCAATAACTGGAGGGTTACACGGATTCTTAGCTCCTGTTGTTGTGACGATGCCGTCTTTGATGGTACTTAAACCAGCAGCTAAATGATAATCAGCGCCTTTATTATTATCCCAGACAGAGCCGTTGTTAAATGCTGCTTTCATCGATGTTTTGGAGCCAAGATCAATAGTTTTTTTGGCCCAATCCAAGCAAGCGTTTTCATTCATACTGATACCCGGCGGGGATGTCCAGGATGAACCATCGGGAGCATAGTGGATATTTACATCGCTCCAGCCACGGCTTTTCTTAAAATAGTAAACTACCGCTTGGTTGTCTGGAAGGGCTGTCAAATCAAGGTTCTTCGGCAGATTGGCATATGTTGCATCGGAGATATTTTGCTTGATGAGAGAATCGTTGCGATAGAGATCGTAATCTGATACTCTACTACCTTCGGCGATGTCTTCGGAGGCTTTCCATGAAAGTTTTACTGATGTACTTGTAACGTTTTTAGGCAATTCATCAGCATTGATCGGCGTAACAACACTTACTGATGTTAATACAAGTATCCCCGTGATCATGAGTAAAAATAAGCGTTTCCAGGATCTTCGTTTATAACTCCTCATTCTCTACGTCCCTTCATCTATATTCTTCTGGTCGCACAGTACAATAAACGATCTCTCCCTTCCTCTTTTCTCATACAAATGATTATTCTAGCACTTTCATGGATTATTTTATGTTTTTATGGAAGAATTTAGAGTGGAATATGTTGATTTATAAGGAGGAAATAGCGGATTTTATGTAAAAACATCTTTTTCTCTTTACGTGTAAATTAAACCTATTCGAAATCTCAGCAACTTAAAAATGATCAAGTAATAGAATTCGGTTGTGGAGCGATACCCGCTTGTGTTTTATGGTGGGCAAAATTATTTTGCTCACCATTTCAAAGGTTTCTGATTACTTAAATGCATCCCAAAATTTCATTAAATAAATCTGTTTGGTTCTCTCCAGGCTCCTATATATCTCTCTTATGACGGATCGAAAATAAAGCAGATCTAAATAGTTCTTCGAATCACGCTTTTCGTTGCCGCCGCCTCAAAAATCGTCTCAATCAGCACCAATACACGGTGTACTTCTTCGCTTTTGATCGCAATCTCCGCTTTTCCTTCGATGGTGGAGACAAAATTTTCATAAAAGCTTTCTGCAGCAGCAGATATTTTCTCAATCGGGAACTTAAGGGTGGATTCCTCAGAAGGCGGCGCCATCGTTTTCGTCAATCCTTGACCTGCTTGAATCGGCTTGGGTTCCACGTGAGCGACATCTGGATTTCGGGTGACGATCTCTCCGCTCAAATCCCAATCCCTAATCACTGCGGTTCCTTCGGTTCCTTTAATATACCAGCGCGGCAGCTTTACGTAATTGGTTGTACCCACTTCAATGACTGCTGTCAGGCCATCCTTGAACTCAATAAAGCTGGTAAAGCCGTCATCCACTTCAGTCCCCAAAATATAGCTTAGGGTAGCAGCTACGCTTTCTATTTTGCTGTCCGTAATCTGAAGCAGCTGGTCCAATAGATGTACTCCCCAATCTAGCAGCATTCCTCCTCCATACGCCTTTAGTTGCCGCCAGTCACCTGGAATCCCATTAGCCCCCTGAACTCGCGATTCCAGCTGGAAAAGCTCGCCTACGGTCTTATTGCCAATTATATCTTTGATAATTCGGAAGTCTTCATCCCATCTACGGTTCTGATGTACTGTAAACACACGATTTTCTTTCTTCGCCACCTCAACAATGTCCAATAAATCCGCGCTCGTTATCGTAACCGGCTTTTCACAAATGACATGTTTTCCGGCTTGTAGTGCCTGGATCGCGATTTCCTTATGAACATCATTAGGTGTTGCTATCAAAACAATATCCACGGCCTGATCGGCCAGAACGGCATCCAGGCTAGTGTAGGTTTTATAGCCGGCAGCCGCAGCCAGTTCCATTCGGTAATCGACAATATCATATACACCGCCAACGGCAAGTTGCTGATTAGATTCGATCAATTGAACATGGTAGCTTCCCATGCCTCCATAACCGATAATGACTACATTGTATATACGATTGCCCATTTTCATCTTCCTCCACTCCTGATTTAAGCCCACCGCATATCAAGCGGTTGCTCATGGATCCATAAATTTTAATGTCCTCGTAACTCTCCCTTCACTTCGTCGGATAGCTCTATCATACAAATCTCATGAAAAGCTTTCCTCCTCATTTCTTGCTGTATTATTCCCGAATATTGTCCTGCGGTATTTCAATGGTGATGTTCCTGTCGCTTCCTTAAAGAGATGATGAAACGTCTTTACACTACTGAACCCTGCTGCCTCTGCGACCTCAGTGATCGGATTGTTTTCATTCAACAAAATCCATTTTGCCTTATTCAGTCTGTAATCATTCAAAAATGCTACAAAGGTCATCCCCGTATTCTTCTTAAACAGTCTGGCGAAATAATAGGGACTGAAACCCATATAACCAGCGACATTCTTCAATGAGATGGTTTCATGATAATGGCATTCCACATACTCAAAAATACGTTCCAGTTTATAAAGGGTGTCCTTTGATTGTGTTAAGGTTCTTTCAGAGATTTCAGGAAGCCTTGGCGTCATGCTTCTCGGCACTTCGCGCATAATAAGAGTCAACATCTCAAACAACTTGGCTTTGATCATATAGGCATGACCTTCGTGGTGGTTGACGTTCTCATCATAAATGCTTTGAATCAGAGGAAGCATTTTAGCTGCTGTTTCTTCTGGCCAGTTCCAGCTTGATTGCTCCATCTCCGTAAATATATATCTAAGAGGGCGTTTCTGATCACTTAATGTGGAGACCTCTTGAAAAAAGCTCAGATCAAATTGAATAACCACCCGTTCGCTGTCGGGAGAAGCCAAGAAATAATGAACATCACCCCCATTTATAAACTGAACTTCACCTTGTTTCATGCGTATCGAAATATCGTTAATTCCCAGATCCAAGGTTCCCTGGGTCACATAAATAATTTCAATTTCTTTATGCCAATGAGGATAGCAAAGCACGTCGCCTTTATTAATAAAACTCCGGAAAGGAAAATGTCGGTCAAGCTCCGGGATTTCTAAATAAAAATTCATTTTGGATGACTCCTTTTGTTGTAAAGTTCAAAAAAGCCGTACACATGACTATTGATAATTATGCTGCACTGCATTCCTTCTTCTCCTCTTCATTTTTCTCCTTCTCAACTTTCGAATAAAATTCCCTCTCCCTTTTGAATTGTAAGCGGTTAACATTCTTTTTCCTACCCTATCAATCATAGTTGTATTAAGTAAAACAACTGTTAGGTATCCTTACTAACCTAATTTTGCAAACACAAAGTTATGCCTCAATTATGAGCGGTTTGGCGCCCGAAAACAATTTGGGCTGATCTTATTTCTCCCTTCCGCATGCAGTTTCTTCAGATAACCGGGTTTCGCCTTAACTGGATTAAGCAAATACGTGTAAAATTGTCGAACGATTATTTTTACATTTTTTATATAAATAGATATATACATTTCCAATAAAAAGGTATAATCTAGTAAAGCAACAGAATCCATATAAAAAATATAGACTTATGGAGGGACGGACCTTGAAGAGACTATTCGCTTTAAGTTGTGCTTTCTATCTGTTAATCGGCATTACTAGTGTGGTGCTTGGAGCATTACTGCCGGTTCTACTGCCTTACTATGGACGGGGATACAGCGATGGCGGATTATTGTTGTTCCTTCAGTTTTTCGGATTTCTTGTCGGCGTTCTGTTCTCCCCCTTCATGGCTCTACACATCGGTCGCAAGTCTATGCTGTCCATTGCTCTGGTTAGTATCGTGGCAGGGTATGCCTTCTTGGGTGTACTCCCCTCATGGACCTGGGTTATCGTGATGACCATCTGGGTTGGTTTCGGCTCAGGCATCATTGAGTCGTCCATCGGAGCGTTCACGATTGAGTTCACCGAAGAACAGAAAGCCGTAGCCATGTCCAAGCTGGATGTCTATTTTGCACTTGGTGCACTGCTCATTCCCGCGGTGGTAAGCCTGTATATCTGGCTTGGAATGTGGTATCTGACCTTCTACACCATCTCCCTTCTGACGTTTATTCTGGGACTGTTCTGGATTACCATGCCTGCTTCCTCCTCTTCCCACCTTATCCAAGCAGATCTCCAAACCTCTGAGCGATCGGTCGAACAAGCCCGGTACTCGGTACAGCACCGTGTGTTACTGGGAATATTCATTGTATTCTTCTTTGTTTACATGGGGCTTGAACTGGGGCTCATGAACTTCCTGCCCTCTATTCTGATCGAGACCCTGCAAATTCGGGAATCCATAGCCTCGTTGGGTGTTAGCATACTCTGGATTGCGATGATCATCGGCCGCATGTTCTCAGGGAAGATTGCTGAGTCAGCAGGATATATTCCTTTCCTGCTGTGGAGCGGAATCGGAACTTTTTGCTTTCTGGTCGCAATGGCGTTTGTAGCCAGTCAGTGGGCTACATATCTTCTGATTTTTGGTGCAGGGTTATTCATGTCCGGTCTCTTCTGTATTGCCCTCGTCTATGCGAACCTGCTAATTCCGGGAATGACCGAGAGAACGACCAGCATTCTGATTGCGTCAGGCGGAATTGGCGGAGCAGTTCTTCAATATGTAACAGGCTGGAGCATGAGCGAATGGTCGGTGACGGCTACCCTTTGGATTTTGGCGGCTTTCAGCCTAATTTTGCTGCTGGCAGTCATTCTCTCGCATCTGTGGAATGGCAAGAGCAGACGGGTAGTTGACTCCCTTGTACATCAGGGCAAGGAAGGATGAAATTCTTTATTCTTGGGGGAGGTGAGGCCCACCGCTTTATGTTGTAACAGGGCAGTACACTTTTTAAGGATGTACTTAATGAGAATGTATATTCTGATATGGAGGGGAACATCGTGCATACCTTAACCAAAGAACGCTTCAGATACGGAAAAGGCATTACTCTGATTGACGATTCGGGTAAGGAATATTTGGATGGCGTATCTGGCACTTTCAATCTCTCGCTCGGTTATAATCACCCTCATGTGGTCACCAAGGTACAGGAACAAGTCGCCAATCTTGCCCACATGTCCTCATCCTTTACCGAGCCTTACGTCGAGGAAGTCCTGGATCATCTGATCCAGTATACGCCGAACGGCATCGACGCGGGATGGATGAGAGATATTACCGGCTCCACAGCGAACGAATGCGCTGTAAAGCTAGCCCAGAAATATACCGGAGCGCTCGATATAATCAGCCTGTATCTATCCCATCATGGGCAGACCCAGTTCGCAACAGGCATATCCGGCAACGCCTTCCGGCGGAGGAAATTTCCCAACTCGGCTGCAGCAAATTCCCTGCATGTACCTGCTCCCTACTGCTATCGCTGCCCGTTTAATTCTTCGCCTGACAAGTGTGGCTATCAATGCGTCGAAGCCATATCGGATGCCATTGAGTATGCAAGCTCAGGCTCTGTGGCCTGCATGATTATTGAACCCATCTTGGGCAACGGAGGCAATATCATCCCACCTGCAGGATATTTTAAGCGGCTCCGTCAGCTGTGCAACGAGTACGGGCTGATCCTGATCGCTGATGAGGTGCAGACCGGGATTGGGCGGACAGGCTACATGTTTGCAAGTGAGCTGTTGGATATCCAGCCAGATATCATTACTCTCGCCAAGGGTCTCGGCGGCATTGGTGTACCGGTAGCAGCGGTATTGATGCAGTCTCGGCTTAATGTCCTGGAGAAGCACGAGCACTCCTTCACCTCAGGTAGCAATCTAATCTCGGTTACGGCAGCCAAAGCCACGCTGGAGGTTGTATCTGAGCCCGGTTTTCTGGAAGCCGTTCGGTCCAAAGGAAGCCTGCTCGGAACCCTGCTGACAGAGATGGCCAATAAGCACGATTGCATCATCGGTGAGGCTCGCGGCGTCGGATTGATGTGGGGATTGGAAATTGTCGACGAGGACGATGCCCCAGATGCAGTTAAGAGCAATGCGATTATCGACCGCGCTTTTGCCGAACAGCAGCTAATTCTCAGAGGCTCCCGTTACGGTTATGGCAATGTGGTCAAAGTGAGACCTTCCCTCACGGCTACAGAAGACGAGATTGTAGAAATTGTTAAGCGGCTTGACACTGTTCTGACCACCCTACACTAACCATCTGCCTAACAGGCAAAAGGAGGAATTATTCATGCTTGCACTGGTATACAAATCAGCTTGGGATGTCGCACTTGAGGAAAGACCTATCCCGGAGATTAAAAAAGATAACGATGTACTTGTCCGGATTCGGGCGACAGGCGTATGCGGTACGGATCTAGGCATCATTAGTGGCAAATATCATGCCGTGCCGTCCACGATCTTGGGCCACGAATCAGCGGGGGATGTGATCGCTGTAGGATCAGCCGTCAGTTCACTGCAGCCTGGGGACCGTGTGGTGATTGATCCAACATATTACTGCGGTCAATGCGAAATGTGCCGGACAGGAAGACAGAATCATTGCACACATAAAGCCGTAACAGAGACCGGAGTCAGCGCCGACGGTACGTTCACCGATTATTATGTGACTGAGGACCGTTTTTTGTACAAGCTGAAGGATCATATCAGCTACGAAGAAGCGACGCTGACCGAACCGCTGAGCTGTATGCTAACCGGGATCAACCAGATTAACCTGCTGCCGAACTTCACAACCGTTATTCTAGGCGCAGGTCCGATCGGGATTCTGTACAGCTATGCTCTTGCTTCGAAAGGTGTAACTGGTTGCCTCGTTGACATCTCGGAGGAGCGGCTCGCCATAGCGGATTCCATTGCCCCTGAGCGATGGTCCGCGCACGCCACACTGGAGTCGGCCATTCATGAGCTAGCTCCGTTAAAGAATCAGGTGGACATGATTGTGGATACCACAGGAGTGGTCGGCACTGAGGTATTAAGCCAGCTTGCGAGCGGCGGGTATTTGATGCTGGTGGGGCTGAGAGATGGGATAAGCTCATTTAATCCGAAAGAGGTCGTTGACCGTAGCCTTAAAATCATCGGCTCGATTGATTCTCTGGGCACGTTCTCCACGGCGCATTACCTGATTGAGCAGCAGATCATTCCCGCCAAAAAAATCATTACCCACTCGTATCCGCTTGATGACTACCGTGAGGCTTTTCTGACCCTCGGATGCAATATCAACGAGCGGACCCTTCAGCCTTCTTCACAGGCAATCAAGGTTGTGCTGCAATCGAACGGTTCCGGTAACTAATCCAGATACGAACAAGGAGGAGAATGGACATGACAACCATTCATCATGATGCGCAGCCAAATAATGAATGCTTGGGAGGCCCATCAGCGTCCGTTCCGGTCAAAGCAGTCATCTTCGACATGGACGGGGTCCTAGTAGACAGCGAACCGATTTATTTTGAGATCGAGCGCAATTCCTTTGCCCATTTCGGTGCGTCCATGACGGAAGAAGAGCACCATACCTATGTTGGAGTGACACTCGAATCTATGTGGCGTCAGGTACTGGACAGACATCAGCTCACCAATACGGTGGAAGAGGCCCTATCCTATCACCGAAAAAATGTGATGCGGACGATGATTGCACACGAGGGCCTTGTGGCGATCGACGGACTGGAACGGTGGCTGGACTGGCTGCAAGAGAAAGGGATTCCGGTCGCGGTAGCCTCTTCCTCTCCACGGGTGCTAATTGATCTCATTATGGAAAAGACAGGACTTGGCCGTTACTTCGACATTCGAATCACCGGTGAAGAGGTATTGCAGGGCAAGCCGGCACCGGACATCTTCTTATACGCCGCCGAACAGCTAGGCATTGCACCGGCCCATTGCATCGTTATTGAAGATTCACAGAACGGGGTCCAGGCAGCCAAAAGTGCAGGAATGCACTGCATCGGCTTCCACAACCCTGGCTCCGGCCGGCAGGATCTGTCCAGAGCCGATCGCTGGATTCTCAGCTATGACGACCTGTGGGCGATCAAAGAGAATCTGCCGTTCGATGAGAAGTTGCTTGCTAAGAGCAAGAGCCGAAATGTACCGGAAGGCATACCCCCTTTATAATCATATGGAATCGTCCGATCTTTACTATGATTGAGGGTATTAAATAATGCCCCTTGGAATATACACTGGAGAATGCATTTATCCTTCCCTGTGTGCACTCTAAGGGGCGTGCTTTACATCGAAGTGGTCTAGTTGAAACGAGTAATTTTCCCGGTTCAACACACAATCGTCGTAAAAACTGTCTTTTTGACATTTAACTGATCTCCTGACGGTTTTAAATCCTCTATTCGTATGCAGCAAAACTTATATAGAAAAATGGGGTGCTGTTAACACCCAAACTGGATTCATCGATATATATCCTGATTCATCTGAACGGTAATTTTGCCGTATATTCAGCTCTTCCTGTCTTCTTCGGTAATTAGAGAACTGTAAGCCGGAATTGTAACTGTTCCTTTCTTCACCTTTACATTCTTTGAGGTGGAGAAGACCACTTTCCATTTACCCTTATCGAAATCTTTCATCTGCAGGGTAACCGGCTCTCCAGACAGGTTATGATATACATACAGTGTTTCTTTGCCTGAAGTACGTTTAAATGCGGTCACGCTGGCAGAACCTGCTTGTATAGGTTGCAGACTGTCGCTGCGTAAAGCTTCATGTTCTTCCCTCAGACGGATGAGTGTGCGATAGCTTTCCAGCAGGGAATCATCGTCCCTCAGCTGCGCTTCCACCGATACCTCGCCTGTGTTGTGTTTGGGTTTCTCCCACGTCGTTTGACCAGGGCCATCTCCCTTGTACCAGCGCATAGGCTCACGAAGATACTCATCAGGCTTCTCTCCCTTCATACCGATTTCTTCCCCGTAATAGAGGAACGGCTGACCCGGAAGCGTCAAAAGAATGGAAGCAGCCAGCTTGGCTTTTCGCACATCCCCGCCCAGTTCACTCATGACACGGGTCTGGTCATGGTTGCTCAGGAACGGAGCATCGAGTGCCGCCTTATTATACGATTTGTACAGTTGCAGCGTTTTCTCGGCGAATGCCGCGATACCCTGATCTCGGCCGTTTTTCACGGAGTTCAAAATCGTTCCACCCAGGTCAAAATTAAACAGGGAATGGAGCGGTCCGTAATAAGGAGCTATGGTCTCCGGTTTGTCCCATACCTCTCCTGCCAGATATACATTTGGATTTACCTTCTCCATCTCGGAACGGAATTCATTCCACCAAGCGATGTTCTTATCCGCACCATCCTTCGTCTGTCCTCTAAAAATATGCATCGCCGCGTCAAGCCGGAACCCGTCTGCACCCTGCTGCAGCCAATACTTGCCGACTTTGATCATTTCTTTGCGGACTTCGGGATTGTCAAAGTTCAGATCCGGCATGCCCGACCAGAATGTACCGTAGAAATACCCTTCGCCATTCGGATTCTTATGCCATACCTGCTGACCCCACGAGCCCTTTTCTTCCAAATCTGTGTTCTCATCCGCCCATACGTAATAGTCGTGGTATTTGCTTTGTGGGTTGGCACTGGCCTCCTTAAACCATGGGTGCTCGCTGCTCGAATGATTGATAACAAGGTCCATGATCACCTTGACGCCCTTTCGGTCCGCTTCTTTCATCAAGGTGCGGAAATCATTTAGACTCCCATACTGCGGGTCCACCTGATAGTAATCAGTTACATCATATTTATGGTAGCTTGGAGATGGATTAAGGGGCATAAGCCAGAGGCCGCTGACCTGCAAATCCTTTCCCGAATGGGGTTTGCCATCGTTTAAGTAATCAAGTTTTTGTGTGATTCCTTTCAAATCACCGTGTCCGTCTCCATTCGAATCATAAAAAGAATTGATATAAATTTCATAAAATACGCCGCTTCCACTAGAAACCGGAGGCTTATGTCCGTTCATTTCCTGCTCTGCCATTGCACCTGAAGCGAACATCGTGAGCATAGGCACCGTTAACATGGCGGTGGACAATCTTCTTAAGCGTTTGTTACGTGTCAAAACAAATCAGCTCCTTTGATTGTTATGGGTGCGTTTTCATTATAAATAGAAACAATCCAAAAAAAGGGGATATTTATTATCTATTATGGTGGAAAATATCGATCTTATTGTTTTATCTCTGTAGCGAGCGAAAACAGGAGCAGACTCTATGTCTACTCCTCTTTAAGAAATTATTCTCTTTCTTAGATTTAGTACTTTCAATTTGCTGAATAAAAGAATGTCTGCTGTCGTCCAAATCAGTCAGGAAATATATCTTAATTTAATGCGTTTTGAAGCTCTGTGTAGCGAAGACTTTACTGAATTTTCACTCTTGTTTAAGATTCTAGCCGTTTCTTTTATGGAGTATCCTCGGACTAAACGCAATTCAAGTACCGTCCTTTGCTCGGTATTACTTGCCATCAAAAGAATTCGATTAACCTCTTCCTGAATTTCAAAATCGAGGATATCCCAGTGATAGTGGAGCAGCTCCTTACGTAAGTTGTATTCATCCATTTTTTTTCGTTTTCTGATTAAATCTATAGCTAAATTTTTAGCAATTCTCAGAAGATAAAATCGAATACGATCTTGAGGCAAGTCAGGTGAAGCTCTTATAAACCGAATAAAGCACTCATGCAACAAATCTTCAGCATCCTGTTTGTTATGCAATATCCTCAATAGATAGCCAAAGAGGTCTGATTTGCAAGATAAATATAGATCCTCCACACCTTTAATATCCATATTATTGCTTGTCCCTTCTGTTTTGTTTGGACTCGGCAAGTCACTTTATTGTCTTAAATTCATATCCCTGCTTTTTTTAATATCTTATGATTTCAGGCAAGGCTTTGGCTGTTTCTTCCTTCCCATAAGTGTCATGCATGAGTACCACTGCTTTTTCCCTAGTCCCCATGTTCCTTATGAATTCGCGAATTAATTGTTCAGCATTCTTAGGTGCACCTTCTGCATCTTTAGGTAACACATTCCAGTCAATCTGATGATAATCCTTAGCCTGTAGAGCTTTGTCCAGCACTTCCATACCATCGGGATCATTTCTCTGCCATGTCATATGGCCGCCTGGAAAACGGATTACTCTTGTGGAAAAATTCTGTCCCAATATTTGCTTTAAAACTTGATTTGTTTTTTCAATATCGTTCATAAAAACACTCAAATTCACAGTCTGATTAGGATACAAATAACTGTAGTCATGTGAGTAGGTATGATTTCCGATAGCATGTCCTTCCTTAACCACTCTTTTTGTTATTTTTTTAGCCACTTCATTTTCTTCTACTGCTTTTCCTACTACAAAAAACGTTGCTTTCACATTTTCTTCTTTAAGAACATCTAATATTTTAGGCGTTACGGTGACCGATGGGCCATCATCAAAAGATAAATAGACTACTTTTTTACCGTCTCTTCCCTCAGGCCGATGCCCTTGCATTTGCTGATTCAAGTACTTTTCAACAAATGCTGCATCTTCAACACCCGAAACATTTTTTAGAGGTGATTCGCTCCCTTTGGATTCGTTATTTAATTTGTCGGTTGATACTGAGTTTATTTTTTCTGCAAATTCAATCGTTTTTACCGGCTGTTGTTTACTACTAAAGATATCAAAGAGTTTTAAAATAATTAGAACAATACAAATGATAATAATAAACAGTAGTCTTCTTCTATTTCTCTTCATCCGATGAGCTCTGGTTCTATTATGCGTATAGCTTTTTTCCATAGTATATGTTCCTCCAAAAATCTAGAAGCTGTTTACGTGTTCATTTTGCGACCATGTGCCAATACAATTATTCGTATCTCAATGCATCTATAGGCTTTAAACTTGCTGCTTTATAAGCCGGGTATACTCCAAATAGGATGCCTGTGCCCGCAGAGCTAAGAAACGAATATATAATAGGCGAGATCGTAAATTCAATGGTCATATGTGCCGTAGCTTCGATTATTTTGGACGCTCCTATGCCTGTTACAACCCCGATTGTACCTCCTAACAGACCAAAGATGACCGCTTCAGATAGGAATTGAATCATAATATCTCTTGGCTTGGCGCCAATAGCTTTCCGAATACCGATTTCTCTTGTACGCTCTATAACCGAAACCATCATAATATTCATAATTCCGATTCCCCCTACCACGAGCGATATCGCGGCTACACCACCCAGCAAGCTGGTCATGATACTATCTACACCGGAGGCTGCACCTGCTGCCTCTGACAGACTCATGATTTGAAATTGATCCGGTTCCGAGGGTTTTAGCTGATGCGTTACACGCAAGCTATCCAATATGTCTGAACGAGCCTGATCCATCAAAGCTGGTGACTTGGCGGACACGTCCAATCCCGTAATATTCTTCTCACCCAGACGGTTCATCATGGTTGTAGCAGGGATGTAAATTTGTTCATTAGTACTGTAGCTTAATTTCGTTACTGGCTGAGTATTTAATACTCCGATTACTTTGAAAGGGATCTGTTTAATTTGAAACGTTCGTCCCAATACATTTTGGGTATCTCCACCAAAAAGACGTTGAACCGCTTGGCTTTCAAGAATGGCGACATTCATGCGTTTATCCATTTCATCGTTGGTAAATGTTCTGCCCTCGGCAAAGGAAAACTTTTTGACCTTATAGAATGAAGTGGAAGTCCCTACAATAGTAGCGTTATAGTTATATCGCCCCCACGCAGCTTTAGAATTGCTCGATATATTCGGCATCAATGCATCTATAGAATTCTTTTGCTCCAACGCCTCGACATCAGCCCAAGTAAACGATGGAGTGTTGTCCAAATCTATTTCACCATCGACCATTGTCATAGCTGGAACAACCATCAATACGTTATTCCCTAATTTATTAATTTCTGCTTTTATGCGAGCTGTAGAGCCGTTTCCGATCGCCATAATGGCAATAACCGCTGCCACCCCGATAATAATACCGAGAATCGTTAAAAAGGAGCGCAGCTTATTGGTCGTTAAACTATTAATTGATACACGGATCGTTTCCATCAAATTCATAGGCTCGCCATCCGTGATGAAATTCTTCTATTGGTAATGCTTTCATCACGCTCAATATCCCCATCCCGAAAGCTGATCAACCGCTTGGCATATTCAGCGATTTCCAGCTCATGAGTAACCAAGACGATGGTTTTCCCCTGCTCATTCAAACCCTGAAACAGCTCCATAATCTCGACGCTCGTCTTCGTATCCAGTGCCCCCGTTGGCTCATCCGCCAGCAGAATAACAGGATTATTCACCAACGCACGCGCAATAGAGACACGTTGCTGCTGACCGCCAGAAAGCTCGTTAGGTTTGTTGTACATCCGTTCTGCAAGGCCTACACTTCGAAGCGCCTCCACGGCTCGTTCCCGGCGTTCCTTGGCAGGTATACCTGCATACATCATAGGTAGCTCTACATTTGCTAATGCTGTAGTTCGGGAAAGTAGATAGAATTTTTGAAACACAAAACCCAGTTTCTGATTTCGAATCTCGGAAAGCTCGTTCTCACGAGCATCCAATATGGAATACCCATCCAGATAATACTTCCCGGTATCAGGATGATCGAGGCAACCAATGACATTCATCATGGTGGACTTACCCGAACCAGAGGGACCCATTATGGCAACAAACTCACCTTCGCTAATAGATAAATTCACACCACGTAGAGCCTGAATCTCCTGTCCGCCTACCTCATATATTTTTTTTAATGCTTTAATTTCAATAACGTTTTTATTTAATTGAACTTCGTTCATTGTGCCTGACCCCCATCAGGGTCTTGGCCCTCTTGACTGCCATTCGAACCAGCACCGCCCTGAGGCGGAATAACAATGGTCTCGCCTTCCTTGACACCGGACTTGATTTCGGCCTGATCTGCTGTATAAACACCCAGCTTCACAGGTCTGAATTCATAATCTGCAGGGTTTGCTGGGTTCTTCGCTACATATACTCCGTCCACTCCACCTTCAGATCTCAGTGCAAACAATGGAACAGACAGCGCATCTTTACGTTCAGCCAAGAGGAGTGATACATCCATGTTCATCCCCGGTTGCAGCCTTATTTTTTGGCTATCCAAAGACAATTCAATTTTGTATGTAGTCACATTCGATTCCGTCACCGGCTCTGGAGAAACAAAGCGTACTTCGCCTTTAAATTGTTTGTCCGGGAATGAATTCGAGTGCATTGTAGCCTGAAGTCCGGTCTTCAATTTAGCAATATCACTTTCGTTAACCTTGGCAAGAACCTTCATAACGCCTGTATTGGAGTTATTCATTACAATAAAAGGTGCAGTAGGACTAGTACCCACATCGCCGTTGACCTTCAAAATGATCCCGTCCCACGGTGCCGTAACCTGTAATTTGCTCAGGACACTTTTCTTCTGCTCTAATGCCGTTTCAGCCTGCTGTAAAGAAGCCTGTGCAGATTGGATGTTGGAAGCTTCAGGCGGGGACTGTGCAGCCTTTAATTGTATTAAAGCTGTTTTAAAGCCCATTTCCGCCTCCTCAATTGCCTCAGTCTGTTTGGTCTGTGCCTTCTTGTATTGCAGCTCCGCATTGCTCATATCCAGTTTTGCCTTATCCAGATTTTGCTTGGCTGTCGCCAGGTCACTTTCTGCTGCCGCATCATTCTGAACCAGATAAGCCTGGTCATCATAATCCTTCTGGGCCTTATCCAAAGTCACCTTGACTGCCACCTTTTGTGCTGCGGCTTCCTCTAACTCCATATCGTTCTTGGCTGTTTTAATCGCCATTTGTGCCTTTAAGACATTGGTTTTCTGGAGCTCGATATCATTGGTTTTGGGTCCGCGCTTGGCTTCCTCCAGCTTGGCCCTTGCAATCGCGACATTGGATTCGGCATCCTTAATTTGCAGCCTGGCATCCGAATCATCTAATCGTGCTAGAACCTGACCTGCTTTGACACTATCTCCTGCTTTGATATTGACAGCGATGAGCTTGGCACCCTCGACATTTGTAAAATTAATATTTACTTCCTTGGAAGCCTGAACGGTCCCAGTCACTTTAAGCGAATCCGTCATGTTTGTTTTCTGTACCTGTACAATCTGGTTCGCAGGACTCTCCACGGGCTTTTCCTGCCCCTTTTTCATATAAACAAAACTTCCAATTCCCGCTATAATGATCAAGACAAGAATACCTATGATCCCTCTCAATCTTTTTTTCCTGCTTAACACTTGCAATGCATCTTTCTTTTCTGTTTCCGACAATGTTATATCCCCTTAAAATGTATTTTTTCTAAAACCTATACGCTCCACGGTTTGTTTAAAGCATGTTGCAGCAGCGTCATTTGAACAATTAGTTCATCCTTATTCCGTTCAATTTGCTTCACTTTTAACTGATTAGTGGCTACTTCCGTACCTGTAGCAAATCCTCGTTCCTTTTTTCTACGAGATATTTCTAATACCTTATTAGCGTTCTGTAAATTACTTTGCATTTGTTCGTATTGTTCATAGCTCTGCTGTAAGTTAAAGTACATATTCTTCAGTGTTTCTGCTAATTGATCCTTGGTATTTTCCAATCCGCCTTCCGCTGAGTCTACATCAATCTGTTTAATTTCATAATCGTCAGTTCCCGAGTTCCACGTGTAATATTTAATTTCCATTTTTGCTAGCTTGACTGCCTCCTCCTGTCTCCATACCGAAGGACTCGCCGAGATGGCACGCGTCACAAGCGTATCTAAATTCGTGTTATCCATCTTCCGGTAAACAGGTCGATCCACCAGTTCATACACCGTACCTTGAGGTTGGCCCATTTGCGTATTTAGTGAATCCATCGCTTTTTGCAGTGCAGCCTTTGCAATGTCTACATTCTTTTGAGCCTCTATACGAGTCTGAATAATCGTACTTTGATCACCTGGAGAAATTTTTCCACGGTTGGCCTTCGCTTCAGCAGCTTTTTCTTCCAGTAGTGCGAGCGAAAGTGCATCCTCACTGCTCTTTACTTTGTTTTCAGCTAGAAGTACGTCATAATAATTCTTCATTGCAGTGTAATCGGCCTGATCTTGGACAAGTTCGATTTGCTTTTTGGATTCCAAATAAGAAACTGTCGATGAGGCATACCCTTTCCAGGCTGAACTACTAGCCGCATCTTCTTCACCGTTGCCTGTACCTGCCGGAATAAAATCCAGATTTTTACCTGCATTTTTTAGGTTAATCCGGTTACGATCTATCGTTTGCTGGGCCTCCTTCAAGCTAAAGCTATTGGATCGTGCCCATTGCTGTGCTTGACTCAGTGTTATTTTCACACTTGCATTGGAAACCTGCTGCTGCTCTGCATGAACAAAGGACTCTGAAAATGAACTGGCCGATAAGGCCAACAACAATAAAATGAACATACGTTTTTTCATAGAACCCCCCTCTTTCTAAGTTTCATTAAGTCTAATAAATACGTTGTTATATGAATTTATATTCTTCCTCTTCATTACAATTTCTTTGCACAACTCCCCATCAAGGATGTCGTGAATTGAGAACTGCATCTTCTATCATCCGTGCAGATTCCAGAAGGGAGGTATAATCCTGCCCTCCTGCTATTCTTTCACACACGGCTTATCGCTCTTTACAGCATCTTTAAATCCAATTGACGAAGGTACAGGAAACGTACAATAAGAAAGGAAAAGAATTGGATTGCCCAAAAGCAAAGCATAATCTGAATAAGCGTAAGATGAAAGGGTACTACATATATTCCAGATGGTTCTGACATAAATAAACAAAGCACTACTCCTATGGATGATACGACTAATGGCAGAAGAAATAGGAAAGCAATTTGTCTGGATGCAGCTCGTCTCATTTCCCTTGAGTTTAGTCCGATTTTCGATAAAGCTCGGTATATTTCCTCATCCCGTTGAAGATCTACATACAATCTGAAATACAACAGACTTACAGTGCTTGCCAACATAATAATGGCGATAAATCCGCCAATAAATTCACTAATATTCAGATCCATCTCCGATGTCAAATAATCCACTGCTCTAGAGTTAAGCACCCCTTTATTCACCTTGTTGGCCAACACGGAATACAACCATATCTCCTGTTGAGTTTCAGAAGTTTCTAATGAAAGTTGACCATTCTTCCATTTTGGCACAAAATAATAAACAGATTTGTATGCTAATGGAACATTGAAGTACCGTTGTTCAACTAAATGGTCGTAAGTTCGATCTGAAACAACAAGTAACCTTCCTAGTTCAGAGATGATGTTTTCAACAAACTTTGTGCTATGGTCTATCTTCTGAGTATCCATAATCTGAATATTCATAATCTGAGATTTTCCTTGATTGTAAGTTAGCTTTTTTTCAAAAAAGGTTTTCTGTTCTTCTAAAGACATTCCATTTGAATCAAAAATGAAAAAGCCTTGATGATCCCGAAGTGCAGCTGTCTGTTTTAGTTCCTTAAACCTGGAAGTAAGAGCTTCATAGTTGGATTGTTTCATCACAGGTGCGAGCTGTTCACGAAAGGGAAAGATCAGTATTTCACTTTTCGAATAATCCACCCCAGCCGTATAAAGATTTTGGTCAATCTCTTTTTCAAGCTCTATAGAACTTACAACATCAGAAGAAAGTGCAAATGAATAAGATTGCTCCCTTAGAAATCTTTTTTGCTGCTGCATGGAGTCAAAAGTTGACGCTGCTCCTACACAGGAAATGATAGAAATTAAGGTAATCAATGAAAACAGCCCGGCATTATTCCTAATTTTGTATGTGATCTCAGATAACCATAACAAACGTGTTCCGCTCCAAGACCATTTCCTGTTAGCTCTAAGCAATTGAATGAATAGTACACATAATTGAGTATAAAATAAGTAAGTACCAATAAACCCCATTACAATTGTGTATTTAAATGTGTCTCCAACCGAATAGTGCAATATATAAAAAGAAAGAGTCCCTAAACGATACGGTGCCAGATAAATGTATGGTGGAAAATCAAGCTTCATTAAATATACAGCCGCTCCTATTAACGCTATTGCAAGAAAGGACAGACTCCATGAAGCTTTTAATTCCTTTTTGAGCTGTGGAAGCTTGCTAAAAAGCTGCTGTAATTTAAAATGGCGTATGAAGAAAACAGACACAAGTGAGATCAATATAAACAAAAACATAAAGCCAATTCCTGTGAAAGCCAGTGCTTTCCAAGGAAAATAAAACGTTAAATACATTCCTATAACATTGGAGCCCAAAAGCAGAAAGAATTTCGCTGAAATAAATCCTCCGATAATCCCGGTAACCAAGGATAAAAAACCTATAATTAGATTTTCATATGCCACCAAAAAATAAATTTGTCTGTGATGTGTCCCTAAAATGGTCAGTACACCCAATTCTTTCTTACGTGCAGCAACAAAGATATGGTTTGTGTATAATACGAAAAAAAAGGAAAATACAAAAATCAACAGATCAGCAACTTGTAATCCTTTTTTTACATTAGCTGCTGTGATTGCATTTGAGACATCCGGGTGAAAAATAAATATCGCATATACGAAAAAAATCGAAATCATCAATGAGCTGCTTAAATAATAAGGTACATAAGCACGTACATTGCGTTTGAGATTATTCCATGCTAACAGACGAAAGCTCATGTGCATGTCTACTTCCCCCCAAAAAGGAGAGCATATCTATGATTTCCTGAAAAAATATTTGCTGACTATGACTACGATGGATTTCATTATATAACTCACCATCTTTAATAAAAATTACCCGATCACAATAACTGGCTTCCATTGCACCGTGTGTTACCAGCACAATTGTGGAATAATCTACACGGTGGATAAGTCCCAGCATTTCCATCACAACACGTGAAGACTTGGAATCGAGATTTCCAGTGGGCTCATCTGCGAGCAGGAGTGAAGGAGAGTGAATCATAGCCCTACCAATGGCTGCCCGTTGCTTTTGTCCCCCTGACACCTCATAAGGTCGTTTATCCAAAATATCAAAAATATCCAGTTTCTTCGCTACCTCTTCCAGTTTGTGCTCCATTTCCTTTAATCCTTTTTTATTCAGCATCAGAGGAAACAGTATGTTCTCTCCCAAAGTGAGGGTTTCCAGCAAATTATAGTCCTGAAATACAAGTCCCAGCTCTTTGCGACGAAATAAAGCCAGCTTATCCTTCTTGAGCTGATTTAAATTTTCACCTTTAATGCAAACCTCGCCAGAAGTCGGCATATCAATGGTCGAAATCATGTTTAATAATGTGGTCTTCCCACTACCCGACGGCCCCATAATACCAACAAACTCGCCTTGTTTGATCGTTAAATGGATGTTGTTAAGGGCTCGGTAGGGAACCTTGCCATAGTATATTTTGGTGACTTGATCCATTCGTACAATCTCCATAATTCATTCCCTTCCTTTTCCTATGTTATGATCATAATCCATCCAGACAAGTGAAGCGATCGATTAACATTACAAAAACCTTAAATGTGTTGTAAGGTTTCTCATTTGTGAATTGAAAACAGGATTTGAACCGTCGTCCCTTCACCAACCGTCGATTTCAGTTGAATGTCATGATTCAGTCTTTTGCAGATTTCAGACACCAAATAGAGTCCCATCCCGGTTGATTCACGATACTTCCGCCCATTTTCACCTGTATAATAAGCCTCAAATACCCGTTCTACGTCTTTTTTAGGGATACCAATCCCCTCATCCTGTACTTCCAACACAATGACATGCTCTCTTACGTCAGACATTAGTTTCAGACTGTGGGCATGACCTGAAGAGTATTTCACCGCATTGGTCACCAATTGGTTAATTATGAATCTTAGCCACTTGGCATCGGTAATCACACTCAACTGCTCGTCCACTTCATTGGAAGGATAAATTTCGTTGCGAATCAATAATCTTTTGTTATCATAAATCACATCACTAACCAGTTTTCGTAATACAACAGGCTCGACATGAAAGTCAGGTTCAAAAGATTCCAACCGTGACATATATAAAATCATGTCTAGTCCTTTTCCCATTCGATCAATCTCATCGTGTATCTGATCCGATTCGGGATCTATTTTTCCTTTGAGGATTAAATGAATAACAGAAAGAGGAGTTTTCATCTGGTGAACCCACTGATTGATAAACGTAATATGATCGCGCTGCTGATGCTCTAACTGATGAATTCGGGACTGATACAATCGATAATATTGTAAAAGCAAATGTTGCAAAGAAGAGGCTAACGGATTAAGTACCTTCATCTGAATAAGCTCATCTAAATCTCTAATGTTTGCAGTGGATAATATGCGATATAAACCAGAGTACATGACATACCGGAAGAGCAAATAAACCAGCAATATGGAGGCCCCAAAAAAGACGGAATACAGGGCCGTCGACCAGTTACGGTAACCATCCATCCAATAGATACTTAACACAAGAAAAAGTTGGATGATATTAAAAATCACCAGCGAAAAATGGTCACGCCAAAAAAGCTTCACCGTTCTTCCTCCTCAGTCAAGTGAAGCCGATAGCCAGCCCCTCTAACCGTCTCTATGATATCCCCTAGTCCCAGCTCACTCAGCTTTTTGCGGACCCGAGTGACATAAACATTCAGTGTGTTTTCGCCCACATATTGGTGATCATCCCATAAAGCTTCTAAGAGATGAACTCTACCCACAACCTGCTTAGGATACGTCATCAATAGCTCTAGCAGTGCTGCTTCCTTCTGGCTAATTTCTACCTGCTTGTCATGGAATACAAGTTCCATAATATCGGGATATAGCGTCAAATCTGCCACTTTTAAGGAACGTGATTTTGGGGCAACAGCATAAGAGCCGTAGGCACGTCGCAGATTGCTTTCTACTTTGGCTAACAGTACTTCGGGATAAAATGGTTTCGTAATGTAATCATCTGCTCCGTTTTGCAAAGCAATGACCTGATCCATTTTATCATCGCGTGCAGACACAAAAAGGATGGGGCATGTAGACTGAGTCCGTATTTGCCTGCACCAATAAAATCCATCAAAGCGAGGTAGATTCACATCAAGTAGTACCAAATCAGGCTTTACCTCTTGAAAGATAGCCAGAACTTGATCAAAATTTGAAACGTTAATCCCTTGATAACCATATTTCTCAAGATAAGATTGGAGCAAGGAACTGATTTGAGGATCATCCTCTACTATTAATATCTTTTGCATCGTGTTTTCTACCTTCTTAGTGCTTGAATTTTTAACAACTGATTTCTCTATATAATGCCTTTATTTGATCGTTCAAGCAATAACAACAATCTAACCCCCTTGGTTGTAGATTTAGGAGGTTTTCATGGTGGTGTATATTGAATCCCGAATAATATGCATGGTGCCGAGCACCAGAGTGATTAACAATATAATTATAATAACGATAACGGTGACTGTTATAATGGTTCTTTTAGGAATTTTTAATGTTTCATTGAAACTTTGCTTTGGATCTTTCAAAGTCTGCTCACTTCTTTCCTTGCCTAGCTGTTTACCAGCATAACAGCTTCTACATAATGAACAACAGTTGAAACTTACAAAAACCTTTATTTTGTTGTAAGGTTTCTGATTAGCCACAAACCATCGTCAGATTAAACTAGCGTATGTACATAACAAAAATGCCCGGCTAGAGAATCTTTTTCTGATTCTCAAGCCCGGGCAGTTTATCCTTTCTATCCTTTTACAGCGGAACCCACCGTCATTGCCCGCTCCACTTGTTCACTCAAGAACAGATAGACTAGTACCATCGGTAGGGAAGCGATAGTCATAACAGCTCCCATGGCTCCCCAATCCGTGCTGTAGGAGCCCTGGAAGAAAAGCAAGCCTAGCGGCAAGGTCTTCATATTCTCATCAGAAATCAGAATATAGGCCAAAGTGAACTCATTCCAGTTGTTCAAGAACTGAAAAATGGCTACAGTCGCAATTGCAGGCATTGCAAGCGGCATAATGATTTTCAGGAACAGTCTATAAATATTAGCTCCATCCATACATGCCGCCTCTTCAATCTCCTTAGGAATTCCTGCCAGGAACCCATAGAAAATCATTGACGAGAAAGGAAGACCAATTGCGATATAGGGAAGAATAAGAGCTCCATACGTATTCGTAAGATGAAAATCGCGAACCAGAATCGCCAGCGGTATCATAATAACCTGTAGCGGCATAAACATTCCTATGATCATATAAGTTCGGACAGCAGACCGAAACCTCCACCTCATGCGAGCCACTGCAAAGGCAAACATCAGTGCCAGTAAAAGGATAAACAGAGTCGAAATCGTTGATACGACCAGACTGTTCAGAAAGTAACGAGGAATATTAAATTGCGTCCAGGCATTGATGTAATTTTCGTAACGAAAATGCGTTGGTAGTCCGAATGGGTTGGTAACAAAGATCTCATCATTGTTCTTCAACGAGTAGGAAACCATCCAGAACAACGGATAAATCGAAACAATCACATACAACCACAGCGGTATCTGCAGGACAGCTTGTCTGAACTTGCTCACAGCGGTTTTACTCATTTCGTTCTCCTTTTCAATACGCACCTCATTAGGCGGTTTGTCCGCGATCGAACAGCTTATTGATAACTACAGTTGCCAGCAGCGAGATCAGTACAAGCAGCACAGATACAGCACACGCATAGCCATAGTTGCTCTCCATAAAAGCATAGCGGTAAATCATGAATGTCATTGTATAATTTGTAGTACCAGGCCCCCCGTTGGTCATAATCAGCATCTGCACAAAGGCGCCTATCCCAGAGGTAATCGCGATAATGAAGCAGAATTTGTACGTTTCCCTCATCAGAGGAAGTGTAACATGCAGATGCGCTCTCCATTTGCTGCAACCGTCAATCGTGGCGGCTTCAAAGTAGTCCTCAGGTACTGACTTAACCCCTGCATATAGCAGCGCGAATTGATACCCCATAAACTGCCAGGCATTAACGAAGGCGATGGCAATAATTGATGCTGTCGGGGAGCTCAGCCAATTTTGCTGATACGGGATATTCAAAAGATCGAACAGCCGGTTGATCAGTCCGTTGGTCGGGTCGTAAATGGCGATCCACAGCTGGCACACCACAGTTACCGACAGAACAACCGGAATAAAATAAGCCGTTTTCAGTATTTTCCGCCCGCGTGTACGCGGGTCTGCACAGATCAGCGCCAATAGCGTTCCCAGTCCAATCTGGAAGACCACCAGTACAATTGCAAATATCAATCCGTTCTTAAGCGAAGTGGAAAGTAAAGAATCGGAAAAGAGCTCCCGGTAATTACTCAATCCCGAAAAGATCGGCGCACTAAGACCATCCCAATCATAAAAGCTACGAAGAACGGTCTGCAGAACGGGATAAATCAGGATCACACTGTACAGGATCAAAGCAGGGAGCAGAAACAGTGCCAGAGCCGGTTTGTTCCCCAAATATTTATTCATGTGTTGCTTCCACCCCTTATTTTCGGGACGGCTCCCCCCCCAGCGACTTATGTCGCCAGAGGTTGCTTGTCCCTGGATTATCAGTTTTCTTTCTCCTCAGTTTTCTTTCTCCAATGTACTGTTCAAATTGTTCACAAAACCCTCTACCAAAAAGTTGTCCACCATCAGATTCTGGGTATTGTCATTGATTGTGTTCTGAATTTTGGTATTGCTCAGAAGCTGAGCATATTCCTTGGCGTTTGGCAGCAACTCTTTGGCGACTCGCTGCATCATTGCTGGAACATTGGAGGCGATTTGCTTATCCACTTTCGGCGAAACGATAGGACTTCCGAGTTGGGTATATTTATACTCGGCTGACTTTGTCGCAAGGAATGCTGCTACCTTTACGGCAGTTTCCTTGTTCTCGCTACTCGACGATACTGCGTAACCCTGTGGCGAACCTGCACCGTCGATAAAATATTTGGACTTCTCGTAGGTTGCTTCATCCTTTGCTGGCCAATACATCCAGTCGACCTGGTCGCCCAGCTTTTCCTGTGAACTGTAAATTTCCCATTGTCCGTTCACAAACATGGCAGCCTTTCCCTGATAGAACAGGGACGATGCCTGATCATAATTGGTGTTCGTGGCATTTGCGTCGAACAATCCGGCTTGCTGCAATTGCTTCATCTGCTGTGCTGCCGTTACAAACGCTTCTGGCAATGCTTTTACACCTTTCTGATCAAGTGCTCCGAATCCTTGTGGCTGCTCTCTTGTGACCAGCCCATTATAAAAAGCAGTCGTAATCCACTTTTCCTTGGCAAAGATCGACATGGGCACATAACCTGCAGCTTTCAACTTTTTAGCTGCTTCGCCCATTTGATCAATCGTCCTAATCGGCGTTTCGATCCCCGCCTTCTCAAAAATCGACTTGTTGTAATAGATAAGCTGGAATTCAATACCTGTATCCGGATAAGCATACACATGATTATCTGGAGCTACTAAACGAGATTCAACACCCGGATTAAGATTCTCCTTGAATTTAGCTGTTGTCTCATAGTTGTCCAGCACCTCGACATTTTTCGATTTTGCTAAAGTTTGCAGAGTTGGCCAATCCGTGAAATAAATATCCGGCATGTTTCCTGTCGCTGCATAAGTCTTCAGCTTCTGGTATCCGTCCTGAACGGCAGGATCCAGTTCAATCTCAACGTTTGGCATGTCCTTTTTGAGTTCTTCCACCGCATAATCGAACGGCTTGGTGGTATCGGCGTCAAAATGCTGCGCATATACCTTCAATTTGATCGTTGTGTCTCCCGTCCCGCCCTGGAAGGAAGCTGATTTATCTCCACCACAAGCGACCAATCCAATAGACATGGTGAGCACTAGCAAAGCTGCACCCCAACTTCTGTAAGTTTTTTTCATTTTGTTTAATCCCCCTTATGTAGTGTGTTTTATGTTTGCGCTTTCATTTGCATGACTACAGTATACTCCCGCTTCTTTTCTTGATTAAGGAATAAAACGGGCATAATCAGTAAAAAACGGGACAAATAGAGCAGCGGTTCTCCATATAGGAAAACCGCCAGGCTTAAATCGATGTTGTTCTGCCTCGCAGGACAAGAGCTACCTTTTTTGGAGTTGCTCATATTCAGTCGGTGTCATGCCAAAGCGTTTCTTGAAGCATTTGCTGAAATAATTGGGGTCACTGTATCCAACACTTTCAGCGATTTCCGCCAACTTCCGATTTCTGTTCAGTAAGAGCTCCTTAGCCTTCTTCATCCGAATGTGTGTAATATGATCCACTATGGAGAAGCCGGACTCCTTGCGGAAGACGCGCCGCAGATAGCTGGGATCGACGAAAACCCCGCACGAAACCTGCTCAGCAGACAACTCTGTGTCTGCATAATGCTCCTCAATATAGGTGATCGCCGCAGCAAAAAGATTGGAAGCCTTCGTAGAGTGCATATTCTCCATCAATTGGATCAGCCTGCGGTACAAAGCGAGCATCCATCCTTCAGCAGCCTCCCAGGAATCTAACTCCCGGAGCCGGTCGTAAGGAGACTTGTTCAAACCTTCATCCCATAGCCGATCATAAGGAATGCCGCGTTCACTTGCAAAGGAAAGTGCTAGAGATACGATTCCCATAAGCATCGCGTCCGCGTATTCATCCCCCCACTTATACATACTAAGCTGCTGGATTGCCTTACGGACTTCCTCTAACGTTTCACTGTCTTTCAATCTAAGGTCTAGCACGACTGCATCACGCAGATGGCCCAAATCAGGCATACTTGCTCTGCCGTGCAACGCTTCGCTACCATGCTTACCCCACTCGGTACTTTCGCTCTCCTGCAGAAACACCGGTAGTTTCGGCTTAATACGTTCCAACATCGAGAGCATTTCTTCTGCATTGAACGGCTTCAACAAATAATCCTGCACTCCGGTTCGAACCGCCTTCTGTAGGTATTCAAATTCGTTATGTCCGGATATGAATACAATAACGATGCGTTCGAACTTGACTTTCAACCTCTCGGCTAATTCAATTCCATCAATGAAGGGCATATTGATATCTACGAGGGCGAGATGCGGCTGATGCCGCTCGGCTTCTTGAAGTGCTTCCTGTCCGTTCCTTGCTTCGCAGCAAACCCGAAAGCCATGACTTTCCCAATCTATCTTTATACGCAGAAAGTCTCGGAACAGCGGCTCATCATCGACAATCATCACTTTATACATCTTGGTGTTCACTCCCCTTTGGCAGCATCGGCAGCGACAGGTCAACAGTTGTTCCCTCCGCGAGAATACTTTGAACGGATATCCCATACTCCTCGCCAAAATACAGACTCAGTCGTTGCTGAACACTGTAGGTACCGATTGATCGTATTCCTTCTTTCGGTAAATGTCTGGACATAATAGTCTGAACTTGGAATTCATCCATCCCCACACCGTTGTCCTCCACCCGAACGATCACCATATCGCCCTGTTTAAAGGCAAAAATACGGATAAAACCTTTTGTTCCTTTCTTCTTAAGACCATGGTAAATCGAATTCTCGACAAGCGGCTGAAGCGAGAGCTTCGGGATAGGTGTACCTGCAAGCTCGGGAGGGATATCCACTTCATAGCGAAACACATCGGGATAACGGATTTGCAAAATCGTCAGGTAATCATCAGTAATCTGAGCTTCCTTTTCTAAAGTAATTAATTCCCTTCCCTTGTTCAGCACCATTCGATAAAAATCTGCCAGCGCTTTTGTAGTATCTCTAGCCTCATCATTACGATCTAACTCATTGAGTGCATAAATGGTATCCAAAGTGTTGTACAGAAAATGCGGTTTAATTTGGGCGCTTATCAGTGCGAGCTCATATTCACGCTTACGGTTCTGTTCCTGCCTTACCTCATCCAGCAGCTCCCGAACTCGTCTTACCATAAAGTTAAACGCTTCAGCAATCGTACCGATCTCATCTTCTGTGCGGACTGTCGTAACCGCTTGCAAGTCACCAGTTACTACTTTTCGCATGGCCCTAGTCAGTTGTTCGAGAGGGCTAACGACCATTTTGGATAGAAAGCTAGCGCCCAGCCAGGAAAAAACAAGGCACAATACGCCGATTAAGAGCGACAATCTAACATTTTGCCGGACATCAGCCGTAAGCAGGCTAAGAGAAACAATATTGACCAACTTCCACTCCATCCGGTTATAATCAGTGACCGTTACCAGGTTACCCTCATACTCGAATGAGCACGTTCCTTGGGATGCTTTAGGCGCACAACGTTGGATGGCCTCACCTAGCTGTGGATTCACCGGATTCATCAGCATCTCATTGTCTTCTGCCACCGCCACCCGCATTCCGTTATCTAAAAAATAATACGATTTGGGCGTATCCGGATCGCTGGAACGGAAGTAATCGGACAAACCTTCTTCCTTCACTAACAGAAAAAGGGTTCCATAGGGTTCGCCCGTGTCTATATTAATGACCGTCTTCCCCAACGTCAAAACCGGAAAGTTCGGATCTGGTGTTAGGAAATCCCTCTTCTCCATATCAAACCAGAGTGCCTGTCCATAACTTTCGGATTCCCTTACCCGCTTAAGCATGCTATAGATCTTGCGATCATCCCCGCTTTCGGTATAAGAGGCGAAAATTGTCCCTTCATTATCAATGAATACAGCGGCATCCACCTCACGAAAGATTGACAAATCAATGGATAGGCGGCTCTGCATCAAGTTTCCAAACTGAATAGGCTCCATCGCAGTACCAGGTTTGGCACCGTATGAATCATACATCCGGTTAATATTCGTCACCATAATATTGGCCGCCGTTTCCACACTGCTGAATATGTAATCGGTCCGAGACAAGATAAGCTGAGACTCATCGACCACGTTGCTGGTGGTTCGGTCTATCAAAGAACGGCTGAAAAGCTGGTTGGACAACAGTCCAAGAGTAAGCAGAGAAACAATAATTAGCGGAAGAAATACCGTTATAACCTTGCTTTTAAAGCGAAGTCGACCAAACCACTTACGAGCTAGTGACAGAATATTCAACTAGGACCCCTCCGTCATCAAGAGAATATTCATCATGTTAACACAAACAATCTCTACAGTAGTAGATCAAAAATAATGTTAAAAAAATTCAACCGTCTATCTTGAAAGTGCTTTAAAGATGTGTTAGGATAAAGTCGATTTTTAGTAAAATTATTAACTAAAAAGGTGTGAGCTCTTTTGGCAACCATTAAAGACATTGCCCGCGAAGCGGGTGTGTCTGCCGCAACCGTTTCAAGGGTTTTAAATAACGATCTGTCACTGTCCGTAAGCCCAGACACCAAAAGCAGAATTTTTTTGGTTGCCGAGCAACTCGGGTATAAGCCTACCCGGCTGAGGCAATTAAAGCAGAATACGGAACGTGCCGGGAAAACGGTCTCCCTCCTGCTGTGGTGTTCTATTGAGGAGGAAAGAGACGATCCGTATTACGCCTCGATCCGCCGTGGAATCGAACTGCGCTGTGAAGAGCTTGGACTGACGTTGGGCCAGACCTTGCGGGGCCGCTCATCCATTGGCACCCTGCAGAAGGCTGACGGTCTGATTGTTGTGGGCGGCGTTGATCCTGAAGAGGTATTCAAACTTCATCCTGACAAGAACACCATTGTCCTTGTCGACCAGTACCATGAACAGCTAGAGTATGATTCTGTACGACTTCATTTCCGGCAAGCTGTTGATCAGGCACTCGGACATCTACTTGAGCTTGGTCACCGACAAATCGGATTTATCGGCGGTAAGAGCGACGGTGAGCGAAGAGCGCATTATTTTGAACGATTCATGCGGGAACAGGGGTTGTACAATCCTCAATTCGTCCGTATAGGTGCCTGGAGTACCGCGGATGGTTATCTCATGATGAACGAACTTCTAACCCAACAGGAACGACCGACGGCCTGCTTCGCTGCAAGCGATCCGCTCGCCATTGGTGCCCTCCGCGCCCTTCATGGACATGGAGTCAAGGTACCAGAGGATATGGCTGTTGTCGGCTTCGACGACATTGAGATGGCAGCCTTCGTGCAGCCTCCGCTAACCACTGTCCGTGCATATCCTGAACAGATGGGAAAGGCTGCCGTGCAACTGCTCTCTGAACGGTTTGAGGGGCGTGAACCACCTGCGTACAGCGTGATCGGGACTAAGCTTGTCATTCGGGAGAGCTCATGCAAAAAAGGCTAACTTCAGTACTTGAGAGTCTTATTGTCATTGATCAGTATCCTTACGTAAAACAATAATGATAAACCCCTAAGGAGTGAATATCATGAACATTCATGTTAACGAGGCGCTTGGTTTGTTTCATTTGCAGTCCAAGGATTGCAGCTATATTATCCAGCTTGTAGAAGGATATCCCGCACATGTCTATTGGGGAGCTCAACTTCATCATGACCAAAGTCTCGCAAGTATATTGGAGCTTAGGGAGCGTTGCTCCTTCTCTCCCACTCCCGTTTCTTCCAGCCGTACAATTTCTTTGGACACGCTTCCTCAGGAATACCCCCAGTATGGAACAAGCGACTTTCGTCAACCAGCTTACCAGGTTGCACTTGTGGATGGAACTCGGACTACGGAGCTGAAGTATAGTGGTTACCGTATTGAAGCGGGTAAACCAAACCTCGAGGGACTTCCTTCCGTCTATGCCGAATCGGATGATGAAGCCACAACCCTCTTTTTGATCCTTGAAGATCAATACACGGGGCTTAAGACTACACTGCTCTATACTGTATTTGCGAACCACAGTGCCATTGCTAGGTCTACTCTTTTTGAACAAAAGGGAAGCGCTACCATAAATATTGAACACGCCATGAGCGCCTCTGTCGACTTCGCCGATTCCAACTACCAAGCTCTCTACTTACCTGGAGCCTGGGTTCGGGAAAGACATATCCAACGCCGCGATCTCGGACCCGGCTCCCTTCGGCTCGAGAGCCGAAGGGGTTCCAGCAGTCACCAAATGAATCCATTTCTGGCACTGCTTCGTCCTGATGCGACTGAAGATCGTGGGGATGTGTACGGTTTCAGTCTAATCTACAGCAGCAACTTCGTCGCACAGGCAGAAGTAGAGCAGTTCAACCAGACTCGTGTAAGTATCGGAATCAATCCTTTTGACTTCTCCTGGCGGCTTGAGCCGGGTCAGTCATTCCAGACCCCTGAAGCCGTATTGGTCTTTTCCGAAGAAGGTCTTGGGGGCATGTCACGCACCTATCACCGACTCTATCGTACACGTCTTTGCCGGGGGACTTACCGTGACAAAGAGCGTCCTATTCTCGTGAACAATTGGGAAGCCACGTATTTCGACTTCGACGCTGATAAAATCGAAGCGATTGCCAAGGAAGCAGGCCCCCTTGGAATTGAGCTCTTTGTTCTAGATGACGGTTGGTTTGGTAAGCGCGACAACGACGACAATTCGCTTGGGGACTGGTTTGAAGACCGTCGCAAGTTGCCTGGCGGGCTTGCCGACCTGGCCAAACGGGTTAATGAACAAGGATTACAGTTTGGCTTGTGGGTTGAGCCGGAAATGGTATCACCTGATAGTGAACTGTACCGCAACCATCCCGACTGGTGCCTGCATGCGGAAGGTCGGCGGCGGACGGAAGGCCGATCCCAACTGGTGCTCGATCTCTCCCGCAAGGAAGTATGCGACTACTTGTACGAGACGCTTAGCTCCGTATTCTCGATCGCTCCGATTACTTATGTCAAGTGGGACATGAACCGTAATATGACGGAGATTGCTTCGGCTACAGCTCCTAGCGAGCGACAAAAGGAAACTGCGCACCGTTATATGCTCGGACTTTACGATCTTCTGGAACGTCTGACTTCCCAGTTCCCGGACATCTTGTTCGAAAGCTGTTCCGGAGGCGGTGGACGATTCGATCCAGGAATGCTCTACTATATGCCGCAGACATGGACCAGTGACGATACTGATGCCATTGAAAGATTGGCTATCCAGTACGGCACAAGCATCGTGTATCCGGCCAGTACCATGGGCGCACACGTATCGAATGTACCGAATCACCAGGTGGGGCGAATCACCTCCCTCGCTATACGCGGCGACGTGGCAATGAGCGGGAATTTTGGCTACGAACTTGACCTAACTGCCTTTACAAATGAAGAAAAGGAGCTCGCTGCCAAACAAATCGCCCAGTATAAGGAAATTCGTTCCCTTGTACAGCAAGGAGATATGTATCGACTCCTTAGTCCATTTGAGGGCCGAGGCGACACGGCCTGGATGTTCGTTAGCGAGGACCAGTCCGAAGCTTTTGTCGCTTACTTCCGTGTACTAGCTGAACCAAATGGGCCCATCCGGCGACTAACTCTAAAAGGACTTGACCCAGATAAAAAGTATATAATCGAACACGGAGCGGCGGGCAACACTGCAGTCCATACGGGTAATACCTTAGTGGAAGATGGCGGTTCCCCCTTCCGCGTAGCATTTGATGGAGAAATTTTCGGAGGTGACCGCCTAATGAGAATTGGGCTTGTTGTCTCCGATCTCACTGGAGATTTCGCCAGCTCTACCTTCCGCCTTAAAGCTGTCTCCTGCTAATCATGGACCAGCCAGTGACGATAAAAAAATTAAAACAAGGCAGGCCGATTTTCCGGCCTGCCTTGTTTTATAACTTTGGTCCCTGTAGATTAAAGACACACAAGAGATTGCCAAGCAATTGATCATTTAATAGCATCCTTGACTTTGATTCTCCATATCATATGATCAGAGCCTGCTCCCCAATAATCTTTTAATAAATAATCAGGAGTTCCAAATTTCTTTTTCCATATTTTCTGCGCAATATGATATCCACTATCTAAACAAAATTCTTCTACTCCTCTATTCTTCAGCGCCAGATACATTGATTTCAACAATAAATTCCCTACCCCAATCTTCTGGTAGTCAGGGTGAACAAATACAGTTCCTACCTCGCACAAATTTTTAAATCTAGCATTGGTAGATTTACTTATTAGTTCACTTACCGGTCCATATTCAATAGAACCCATTATTTGATTCCCATCTACAGCGATTAAGAAATATCGTTGTTCACCGTGACTCTCAAAGTCACGTTCCAAATATACCCTCTTAGTCTCAATTTCCTCCTCTATGTCTTCCAACATATAACCAATGCCTTCTTTAGCAAACGTGTCTATAATCACAATTCTAAACAATTCATTTATCTTTTCGATGTCCTTAATTTCCGGCCTTCTGATTTCGACATTATTCATCTAATTTCAGCCGATGTACGATTCAGTACGAGACGCTTTGAAAGCACACGATTCGATAACTCCATCAGGCTTTTTATTTCATAAGTGGGTTGAATGCCAGACACGTTTGTTTTCCCAGCAGGGTTGAACCAGCAGGTATCGATTCCGTATTGGTTCCCTCCTTGAATATCCGAGGTCAAAGAATCACCGACCATGAGAACCTTACTTTTATCTGAAATGGCTAGCTTAGTAAATGCATAATCGAAAATACCAGCTTGTGGCTTTTGGCAACCCACTTCCTCTGAAATAATTACCTGCTCAAATACATCACGCAGCGGTGAAAGCTGAATTCTGGAGGTTTGCACCTCTTTGATTCCATTCGTAATGACCGCCAAACGACAATCAGACAGCATATCACATAATTCAACCGCTCCGTGCATCAAAAAAGCACCTTCACCCAAATAACGTAAATATAAAGCACTAAAGGCATCTGGATTGAAATCTAGATCATGATTAGTAAATAATCGCTTAAACCGTTCCACACGCAGTTGCGCTGAGGTAATGTGTCCTTCCTCTGCCTCTCGCCACAACGCACTGTTGATTTCATCATAACTAGCTTTATACTCAGTGGCCCCTTGTGGCAATCCAAATTGGGTAAATGTATTATGTAGCGCATGACTTTCTGCCTTTTTAAAATCAAACAACGTATCATCGACATCAAATAAAATAATTTCGTATTTCATAACAACCTCCATATCATTGCTTTACTAAATTGTTCAGTTCTATGAGTCTTAGAATTGTTTCTGATAGAGCATAAAAAACGGGAATTAGACTATCAATGTAACATGATCTCCCGGTTATTATACAGATCCTAGTTAAGCCGTCAAGTCACAGACAACAAGGATGAAGTAATATTACCCAACAGTCTATTTACTTTGTTTGTTTTATCAGATAAATCGAGATCGTTTCTTTTTTCTAATATTTTGTCAATCTTGTTTATCATCTTCTATATGTTTTTGATTTTCTGGCTGTCCGTAATTGAAATTAAAAGATTACCGTTGGAACTTATGATAACAATATTTCGCTAAAGTTGGATATTGGTGACGAACATGAACTGATTGACGATTTGAGCTAGTGAGAAGCGCATGCGTTTTGCCAAGCCGCTGACATATCGATTTATAAAAAGAGGAGAATGCTTCCTCAAGCTGCCCCTGATGAGACAAGCCTATAGGTAACCATTCTCCTTTTAAAAATTTAGTCTAATTGTTCTCCATTCGTAGCAATAACATTTTTATACCAATAAAATGATTTTTTCTTTATGCGACGTTTTGTACCTCTGCCCATATCGTCCTGATCTACATAAATGTATCCATAGCGTTTTGACATTTGATTAGTTCCGGCGCTAATCATATCGATACAGCCCCAGCTCGTGTAGCCAAATACATCTACACCATCTGCAATTGCTTCTTTTACTTGTTTAATATGTTCTTTTAAATAAGAAATACGATAATCATCCTCAATTTTATCGCCCTCCTCTAATACATCTAAAGCGCCATATCCATTTTCAGCAACAAATAATGGTTTTTGATAAAGATCATACAATTGGTTTAAAGCAGTTCGTAGACCTTTAGGGTCAACCTGCCATCCCCAATCACTTGTTGGCAAATAAGGATTTTTAACTCCTCCTGTAAGTAGATTTCCTACCGCTCCTTCGATTCTTTCTGGATGTGCACTGACTGCGCTAGACATATAGTAGCTAAAGGACACGTAATCAACCGGATAATCTCTCATAATTTGTTCATCTTCGGGTTCTGTTTCCAGTACTACATTCTTTTCTGCAAGCATTTTAGCTGTGTAAGCAGGATAATAGCCTCTCGCCTGAACATCTGTAAAGAACAATGAGGTACGCTGTTTATCTACTGTAGCTTGAACATCATCTGGATCACAGCTATAAGGAACAAGCAACTGATAACTAACCATGCATCCTACCATTGCTTTAGGATTACTCTCTTTGCATGCTTTGGTTGCAAGAGCACTTGCTACAAATTGATGATGAGCGCCTTGAAATTTTGCTTGTTCAATATTAGGGTGATTTTCCTCAATAACCCCTAAACTTACATATGGGTGATGGGTCACACAGTTAATTTCATTAAAAGTCATCCAATATTTCACTTTGTTTTTATATCTGTCAAATACAGTTGAAGCAAAACGAACAAAGAAATCTATTAGTTTACGATTCACCCAGCCACCATACTTTGTTGAAAGATGTAGTGGCATTTCATAATGAGATAAAGAAACAACAGGCTCTATTCCATACTTATTCAGTTCATCAAAAACACGATCATAAAACGCCAATCCTTCCTCATTGGGTACTAACTCATCACCATTCGGAAAAATACGAGTCCAGGCAATTGACATGCGATAAGCTTTAAAGCCCATTTCTGCAAATAATGCGATATCTTCTTTATAATGATGATAAAAGTCTATCCCATGTCTTTTGGGATAATATTTTTTACTTGTAGGATCTTGAGCTTCTTCTATTTGCTTATGAGTCATTAAATGCCACTGATCTGACCATTGCTCTTTCGGCATCTTTTCATCAAACGTATATACATCAGCCAGAGAAAGTCCCTTGCCGCCAACATCACTTGCTCCTTCTAGTTGATTTGCAGCCGTTGCTCCACCCCACAAAAAATCTTCTGGAAATTTTGTTTTCATTTTAAACATGATAACCCTCCTATTAGACATAGATTCTATGTCAACAAACTATTATTTTTATGAACAGAAATGCATTAAGAAACTCTAACAGGCTTTAATTGATGATCTCATCTTAACTTGCAAGCGCCTTCTGTTCTTCTTTATATTTCTGATTGTCCATGATCTTAAAGAACGGGAAGTAAATAACAAAGGATACAGCAAACAAAATAAGCTGTAAGACGATCCCCGAGACACTGCCAGTCATCAGATATCCGCCTATAAGTATTGGCATTGTCCCAGGAGGCAACACACCAATGGGGCTCGCTACCCATCCATAATACATAGATAGATAGGTTATCAACACGCTAATAACTGGTGTTATAAGAAACGGAATCAAAATGATTGGGTTTAATACGATTGGCATACCGAAGATTAACGGTTCATTGATATTAAATAGTCCGGGTCCAATGGCTAGTCGTCCCATTTGCTTCAATTGTTTACTCTTAGAAAAGAAAAACATTGCGAGCACAAGACCAAGTGTTGCACCGGATCCACCGATAAAGATAAGATATCTAAATTCTGCCGTAACAATATTATCGACGGGCAATCCTGCTGCGTAGGCAGCTGCGTTCTCTGATGTCAACTGTAACCAGATAGGTAACATGACAGAACCTACAATTGTAGAACCATGTAACCCAATCGCCCATAACAAATTGATTAATAAGAATACAAAGATTGTACCAACTAGGCTTGTACCAACATTGGTTAAAGGTTGTTGTAGAAGTTTTGCGACGATAGTGTGAACGTTTTCAAAATGAGTAAAGTTTTCAACAAGTAAACGTATAACCCATACACTCACGATGACAATAAAACCTGGAATAATTGCTGTAAAGGATTTTGCAACAGTGGGCGGAACTCCATCTGGCATTTTGATAACAATATTCTTTTGAACGACCCTACGGTAAATTTCTGTCGAGAAAATTGCAATAAGCAATCCTACGAATAAGCCTTGACTCGAAAAGTAATTAACATTCATTGCTGTTGTGACCACTTTATCTACCGTAAAAGTTGTATTAGGCGTGACAACAAAATACGAACATAATGCTACAGCCCCTGAAGCAAGTGGGTCCACTTTATAACTCTCAGCTAGCCTATATCCGACAGCAAAGGTAGCAATTAATGCGACCAGATTAAATGTACCATTGTAAGGATAAAGTAAGGTTGCTTTGATATCTGGATGAGCTTTTAAGAAGTTTATATAAGCTGGAATTGGCAGATTTGCTAAGATTAGAAACACGGAACCGATAATAATAAATGGGATTGTTAGAACCATTGCATCGCGAAGTACTTGTAAATGCCGTTGACCAGCAATTTTGCCTGCAATTGGCATTACCTTTTCTTCTAAAAACTCAGTTATTTTACCCATAACATCGTGTCCTCTCCCGAAGATGTAATTTCTTGTAGCGATGCCACTTCTATTTGGCTTGAACAATCTCTATTTTGAACGCTTATATAGCTCGATCATTTCTGTAACAAGCAGTGAAATGGTTTCTACACTCATGAGTTGGTCTTCTGCATGCATTAATATCAGTGAGAAATCAAGTTGCTCTCCATTTGCTTCTCTTTTTACTAATGAAGAATGCGCTCTATGTCCTTCTCTAAAAAATTGCTTTGACTCTTCTAACTTTCCTTCTGCTAATTGAAATTCTCCTTCTTTTGCCGCATAAAGTGCCTCAATTACTAAGCTTTTAGCTGTACCTACGTTACTAATAATGTTAAACGCCACCGTATAGTATTCTTCTTTTACCATAACTTCTCCCCTCTTACCTTTTATTGTTTAGTAACAAATTCTTAATTCAAATCCTTTGTTATTTGCTTTTTATTAACTGTAATGCATCTTCTAACACTTTTTCACCGTTCATCATACCGTAATGTTGCATATTAATAGCTTCAATAAAAATACTTTTATCTGCCAATTTAGTTTCTAATTGCTTTTTCAAATATTTCACCTGAGGCCCTAATAATATGATGTCTACATTTCTCTCTTTCAAAGTAAATTCAATTTCAGAAGCCGATTTGGCAAAAATATCTACTTTTATGCCTTTTTCCTCAGCTGTTTTTTGCATTTTCGTTACTAATAAACTTGTACTCATTCCTGCTGCACATACTAACATAATTGTATTCATAATCTTTTCCCCCTTAAATTCCTTCATTTACTGAACAACTTAAGTTTACAATTAAATCGCTTTCTTTTTAACCGAACCTTTTTCCAAAAACAATAGGAAACGTTTGTGGTGTAAAAAACGGCTCCTTGTTGTTTCAGTTTAGTAACTGCATGATTTCTTCCACGGAGTCTTTGGCTAGAATTCGTTGGACGATCTCCTTATTCTCTATAAGCGAACCGAGTTTCTTATACATGTTTTCTAAATCGACATTGTTTCCTTCTTTAATGTTTAATAAACAAATCAACTGTACCATTTGCTTATCAATCCATCGAATTGGGCGTTTTAACGTACATATGGTCCAGAAAGTTTCTGTCGTAACGGGAAGAGTCGGATGTGGAATGGCTACTAGATTACCAAAACTTGTTGGAGCCAATGCCTCCCTTTCTAATACTAAAGATACATAATCATCAGGTACAAGACCTTGTTTAACCAACTCACTACTTAAAAAATGAATAACGCTTTCCTTTGTTGCTAATTCTTTTTTCACAAACACCCGGGATGGCTCAAGATAAGTATGAGCTTCTCCTTGCTGTTCTGAAGAGGATAAGAGGTTCCTGATTCGATTTAGATCCTTATCATCTAAAAAGGTATTTACAACATAGACGGGTATCCCTATATCCTCTTTGATCGGAACTGTACTGATTATAAAATCTATAGAGGATAAATCGGCTTCTGCTAATTTGTAATAGCTGATTGTATTTACAATTTGTAACTTATTTTCAAATAAATTAATCAATCGATAATACAGTAACTTTGCGCTTCCGACACCTGAAGCACATACAAGAATCACTTTTTTTATCTTGTTGTTTTTATTTTTCATTCTTTCTAAAGCAACTCCAATGTGTAAAGCGATAAAAGCCACCTCATGTTCTCCAACTTCTAAATTCAAAAAATTGTTAATACACTTGCTGGCTATAAGAGCTCCTTCAAATGCCGCTGGATAATTTACTTTAATTTCATTTAATAAAGGGTTTCTAATGTTCATTTTGTACCTAAGTCTGTTCATTGCAGGCCTAATGTGAAGTGTGAGTGCTTGAATGAATTCAACGTCATGATTGAAATCCCAATTTAATTCTTTCTGTAATTTATTCAGAATACAACTCACAATGGATCCGACTTCATCCAACTTACTGTACTCTGACAAACTTTCTTTTGGAAGCAATTTAGTACCTACCAAATGGGTAATAACATAATTGATCTCCGAATCAGGAAATAGCAATCCTGTAAAGTCTTCAATTTCTTTGACAATTTCATGGGCTACTATTTCTTCGAAAGGGTAGTCTTTTTGTAAATATACCGACGGATTATCAATTAAAAATCCCTCTTCGATCCTCTTACAAGCAATAATTAAATGAATAGCAAGGTTTTCTAAAGAAATATCTGATATTTCAATTTTGTATTTGTTTACTTTTTCGATTATTACTTCTTTAATTTTCTTGTATTCCTTTTTATCAAATAAAGGAAAGTCCTCATGAGATTGATCGAAGTTTTCTTCTCTTTTGTATAAATAATTTGATAAACATGTTCGTTTCATAAATTCATCACCCTCTATATACAAGCCGTAGTGGGGGCGATTTACTAAATTCAGGTTGTACTTTTCCAGTATTTTTCGCACTTCTTTTAAATCGTTTTGTATTGTAGATTTAGATACAAACATTTCTTCTTCAATAGTCACTAATTTTATATAGCTATTTTCTAACAAGAAACGGCTCAACAAATAAATAACTCGGTTATCTTGTTCAGAAAAGTCAATTGTAGAATGACTGAGTTTATCATTAGTTAAGTCATTGAAATTTTGATTAAACAAATCTTTATCGGTAATTTTTATGTCGTATCCTTTTCCCCTAATCAATTCTAATTTTAGACCCATTGGAGCAGACTTAATTTGTATATACTTCAAATCATTACGTATGGTTCGATCACTAACATTTAATTCTTTAGAAATCCATGCAGCAGTAACAGGATGATTAGAACTAATTAAGTATAAGAGTATTTCTTTTTGCCGTTTTGAAAACAATCTTATCCCTCTTTCTTTAGACTTACTTATTTAAAGGTTACGCCATCAAAACGATGGACGCAGCTGTGTCAAATTTACAGTATCATAATTTTGTTTTCTGTCAAACAACGTATCAAACTCAGCATACAGTCGATCAAATCTCGCTGATCCATGCTACTGCGCTCCAAGCTTAGTATAATAAACAAAATCGTGATTATTCATTCCGTCAACTGTATGTTAGATATCTTCCCTAAGCTCAGGCATGATCTTGATTTGTTAACATCAAAAAAGTCGACTCCTTATTAAATAGGAATCGACCGTTTAAAATCCTAGTGATCATCATTAATCCATTTGGCTAATGTTTGATCAAAACAATGAGGTTCTTCAAACATCGGGTTATGCCCACTATATTCAAAAATCACTTTTTTCACGTTTTCGTAGGTGTCATCGACCCTATCCCATAATGAAACAGGTGCAACCAAATAATCATACCTTCCCAAACCAATAAATACGGGTTTATGGATATCCGCCAGGGATTGTATCAAATTCATGTTAGCTTAAAGCTGTAGCTAAATCCTGTATCAAAAGTTCAGCAGGCTCATGCCCTACAGCCAGGCGGATAAGCGATTCAGGCATGTGTTGTTTTTTTAGACTCTGCTTATTGAAGCCGTAGTTTGGTGAGATCACCTGGCTTTCCATAGACCCCCAAGATACACCGATCCGGATCAGTCGCAGTTTATTGATTACTCTACATATATCCTCATAAGTCGAATCCTTTAGTTCAAAACTGAATAATCCGGCATACCCTTTGAGCTGTCTACATGCCAGCTCATGTTGTGGGTGAGAAGGAAGTCCGGGATGATTCACTTTGGAAATGGCCGGATGATCTGATAGAAAACGAGCAACCAACAGAGCATTCCTTTGATGGGCTTCCATACGGAGCGGGAGCGTTCTTAGACCCCGAATGAGTAGCCAGGCTTCAAAAGGGGCTAACGAGCCGCCAATCAGCTCATACTCTTCAGCATACATACGGTTTATTATCTCTTTAGAAGCGATCACTGCCCCTGCAATTAAATCATTATGACCACCTAAGTACTTGGATGCGGAGTGAACAACGATATCTACGCCCCATTCCAATGGTTTTTGGAAAAGGGGTGTAGCCCATGAATTATCTATGATTGTACGTATACCCGTCGCTTTGGAAAGCGAAGTTACCTCCTGAATATTTACCATATCGAATGTGAATGAGGTAGGAGACTCCATAAGAATAGCACGGGTCTGCGGTTTGATGGCATCAGCAACTGCTTCCGTAGAAGTCGAATGTACGATTGTATAGTCTATATGGAACCTCTTTAAATATTGGGCTAGGCTGACGGAGGTTTCATATATGTGTCCGACCAGAATCAGATGGTCCCCTGCGGATAAACTACACATTAGAGCGGCACTGATAGCAGCCATTCCGGAAGCAAAGCACTTGCAGTCCTCCCCACCTTCCAGCGCAGCAATCATTTGCTCTGCAATCTGAACGGTAGGATTGGTTCCCCTCGAATAGACATAATGCTCCTTTTCATTATTAGCCGCTTCAGCATAATCTTCGTAAGTATCAAAGAAAAATGGAGCAGTCTCATAAATAGGAGGAGCAGCAGCCTTAGCAAAATACCCTAGTTCGTCCTCAAACCGGAGACAGATAAGCTGATCATCCGAGAAACTCAAACTGATCACCACTTTCTGAAAAAATTTCAAACCCATAAAAGATAGTCTCCTCAATCCGGGACTCAAATATTCTATTAGTCAAACTTCTCTGCACCCTGTGCTGGTTGATCTGCGAAATTCGGAGAATTATGAGGCTTCCAAGTGTCTTTCATTAAGTATCCAATTCATAAAAATAGCGTATATTTTGGGGTTGCAGGGCAAAGATATGCTTTATCAAAAAAGAGGGGGTTCAGTTGTGTTAACACGTTGGATTAGAAATGTTCTGAAACCTGGAAATTTGCCGTTTTTTATATTGAAGGACTGATTGACCAAAACTTGCTTTCCGATTTAATGGAGGGCTTGATTACAGAGATGGCCTCCACAGCTTCTTTGAAGCTTGAAAGAATTACCGCTGCTTCATTATTAAAAAGAACAATACCGAGCTAAAAAACAGCCCGCTTCGTAATTCAGCCTTTTTTATTGTGCTTTTTCTATTTCATCGGCACGATGTGAAGTGTTCCATCCTCGCTAAACTCTGCGTAGGCGATTTCGTCGATACTATTATATCCCTGCTCTCGCACCTTTACTTTAATCTCTTCAATATCGATTGACTTCCCACGCATAGATTCGTTCAGGAGCTTTCCTTTATCAATGACTGTAACAGAAAAAAGATCAGGCTGTGCATCTATTCCCATATCCTGAGCGGCGGGTGGTTCATATTCGGGTTTGCGCATGACTGACAATGAACCATTCGTTTCTAACGTGGCGTACCAGACCTCACGAAGAGAAAAAATATTTTGCTGGCGTAGCATGGAGAGCAGCTGGGTAAATTCTATATCATATTTTTCAAGCATCTCTTGATTGACCTGACCCTTATCCACGAGTAGCACTGTTCGGCCTTCTGCCATATATCCAAATTTCACAAAACGGGTCGTCGCCTTTTCAAAAAAGTAGGCCAGCGCGCACCATAGCGCCAAAGCAAACAAAAGCTGCCCAATGGTCACCTTATCGTCATATAACGTATTTCCCACAATTTCGCTTAACAACAATGATGTAAGAAAATCGAGTGGTGTTAACTGACTGAGTGTTTTCCGACCTGTAATAAAAGTAATGATCCACAAGCCAAAAAAGCTGATGATCAATTTGACACCAATCGTAACAAATACCTCCATAAATAGGCCTCCCGGAAGAAGTTGTTTTCCTTATGTGTTATTTACACCTGTCTACCTCAGCATAAACAGAGGGTTATTCCTAAAATTGTCCAATTAAAAAAGCCCGCTACCAACTAGAGGCAGCGAGCTCTTTAATTATGGCTATTATATATATTGTACATATGACATCATTGCCCACTAACTTGAACTCTGGAGACATGACTATCTACTTTTCACAAGAAGCTGAATCGCTTCTTTAACCAGCTTATCCGTGTCTCCTCCAGCCTCTTGCTCTTCCAATATACATCGTTGTAGATTCTCTGCTACAATTTGGGCAATCGCTTTATCTGATGCGTTACGTACGGCAGATAACTGGCTAACGACGTCTTTGCACGATTTTCCTTCATCCATTAAACGAAGTACCCCACGCACCTGTCCCTCAATCCTCCTCAGGCGCGTTTTCAGTTCATCACTGTAATTGTAATCCATAAGTAATGCACTCCTTTTTTGACTTACCATATACACGTATAGGTATATTATAAACCAAAAAAATAAATAGGATACCCTAAATAAATAGATTCACCTTCCCCTGCGAAGCGTCCCCCAAGTAGGCGGCTACACCAGCATATTCTAAACCGTCGATTAGCTCTTCTTGCTGCAGTCCTAACAAATCCATGGTCATGGCACAGGCGACGAGCTTGATCCCCTGCTCTCGTGCCAACTCTATAAGCTGCGGCAAGGAAAGCGCATTGTGCTTTTTCATGACATGCTTGATCATCTGTGGACCGAGTCCGGCAAAATTCATTTTGGATAGTGCAAGCTTTTTGGGTCCACGAGGCATGATCCAGCCAAAGGCTTTTTCGAGCATTCCCTTATTGGTGCTCACGATTTCATCCTTGCGTAACGTATTTAGCCCCCAAAAAGTAAAGAAAATAGTTACTTCATGATCATATGCTGCCGCTCCATTTGCAATAATGAATGCAGCAATCGCCTTATCCAGCTCCCCGCTGAATAATACAATCGTTGTTTTGGACTGAGCATGTTCTTGATTATTTGTATAAATTCCTGCTGTCGTACTCATATGGATTCGCTTCCCTTAGTCTCTCCAGCCCATTCGGATATGCCTGAAAGCACAGATTTGACTTTTTTAGCGCCTTTGGAAACTAATAACTGCCAAGCCATTTCACTGCGTGCTCCAGCTTGGCAAATCACTGCGATCTCTTCTTCCAAGTTCAGCTCAGAAAGTCTGTTCTCCAATTCGCCAAGAGGGATGTGCTTAGATCCAGGGATATGTTTAAGCGCAAATTCAGCGGGTTCACGAACATCAAGCAAAATGAAGTTCTCTTTTCCAGAACATTTTGCTTGTAGCTCTTCATGGCTTATCGTAGAAGAAAATATTTGCTCCTTCTTCACTTCAGCCGGATTTGCTTTGCGTAAATAATGTCGCATTACATCTCCTTCTTGGAGAGTGCCCAAATATTGATGTCCGGTGTTTTTGGCCCAGCTCTGAAAATCGGCTATTGAACCTTTGTCAGTCGCCTGAACCTCCATAATCTTTCCGGGAACGAGCTCATTCATAGCCTTTTTTGTCTTTACTATAGGCATAGGACAAGCTAGCCCTTTGCAATCAAGAATATGATCTGCTTGGATATTGTTAGTTGATGACATTCTATAACCTCCGCCTGTTTTTTGAGGGGGCTTAGCTTAGTTGAATTTCTTTATACATATACCCCTATGGGTATAAGAATAACGAGACTCGCTTCTCTTGTCAACTTATTTGGCCGTTTTTTCTCAGAAGAAACGAAATCATGTCTTGAACAAAATAAAATTAAAAGCAAAAAAAGCCGCGCAAAAACGCGACTCTAATACATAAACCAAAATTAATCGTCTTTTTTCATCAGTTCTGGCAGATCCAACGACATCGAAATATTACACAGCATACCTCTGGCGAGAAAAAGCATCGTTCTTTCCATTGCTTGTTCAATACCTGCTCGTCGGAAAGCATCATAAACCGTCGTATGAATTTCACGGAATCCTTGCTGCATCACACTTACAATCTCATCCTCCCGGATCGTCTGCGCCTGCATTTGCAAAAGTGTTTCATTGCGGTATTCCATCATAATTTGCGAATAGGCTGCAATTAGCTCTTGCTCGAGCTGTTCAGATGAGGCCGAATGAATAACTCTGTGAAAAGAGTCTATGATACGTGCAAATGAAACCTTCAGGGCTTCAACAAGCAACGCTTCCTTGGTAGCGAAAAAACGAAAGACATAGGGCTGAGAAATATTGGCCCGTTCCGCAACTTTGGCTGTTGTAGCTCGGTAGTAGCCCATCTCTGCAAACACTTCAATGGCAGCAGATATGATTTCCTTTTGGCGATTTATAGATGTTGACGTAGCTTTAGCCATGTTTTTTTCATCCTTTTATTTAGCACAGTTTTCTGATTAGTGATTAATCAATTACAAATCATTATAAACGACATAACCTAAAAATGCAATGAGTTTGAACAAAGTCGCCTCCGCAATTCTGACGGAAACGACTCTGTTATATACATCCAATTATGGCGTCTTAGAGTTAAAATATAACCGGATATAATTGACCTTTTGCGTTTTGGTTTGATAGGAAAATACTAAATAATAACTAAGTCCTGATGTATTATTGATCGTATAATTAGCTTCTGCTGTGTCAGGTATGTCTCTAGAGGTGTCAACGGTTTCCGTAGGTTGGCCCAATTCGTCAACAACTTGTTTGATAAGCAACTTCTTATAGTCTGGATCGGAAGATGTAATTTCTGTAACTTTATCGCTTCCATCCAGCATGATGTCTGTATGATACTTAGCGTAGCTTCTCATAGGACCTGTAGAACCTGACTCGGATTTCCCCCAAAGCTCAAATAACAGATCGCTGCTAGTTCCCAAGCCAAGATCTTTAGGCAAATTCGGTAAGGTTCCCTGCTTGGCTGCGCTGAATATAGCGGCTGCGGAGCTGTGTTTACTGTGAGATGAAGCTGTACTACTGGTGCCTTGCCCATTAGTATTGAGATCCGTGTTTTGATCTGTAGAACTAGCAGGCGGTGTAACTGTTTCTGCTTTAGTAGGAGCAGTTGATTTTGCTTCCCCGCTATTGCTGCATCCTGTCATCACAGCAAAACCTATAGCCAAGAAAGCACTAGTGGTGATTAGCTTGCAAGCCAATTTTTTACGATCATGAGATTGATGTGTATGCTTCATTATAAGATCACTCTTTCCTTGTTCATGGGTACAAAGCAAGTGTAACCGAACCTCGTTTCCAGAATACCTCTACTTGTATCCAACTTGTAAACAAGGACATTGATGATTTTCTAACATACCCTATTTACGACCGTAAGCTCCCAGCTGTTGTTTAGAAAAGGAGTAAGGAGAGTCACTCTTCTTCAACCATATATTCCCTTTAATGATGAAGATGTATACAGCAAAAACAAAGTAGATCGTACCCGCAATCCAGTCTATTGCCGTTGGGATGTCTCGCTGTACTATTTCATGAATATACCAGATTCCGACTGGAACATGCAGGAGAAGTGCCGTAAACAAGCCAGGATTATATAAGGTTTTTGCTTTAATATTGACAACGATACCGTGCCAGACGACCTGAAAGAATCCCATAAAAACTGGTGCGAGCCCAAGCCAGACTACTTGCGGGAACCATACGGGGAGCAGATAAAACACATAGGCAATTGCCACATTGATAATCATCGCTGATTGAGTGTTTAAGGGGTAATGATCCGGTGTGTCACTTTTAAACATAACGTTGTTAAATAAACCAGCAAAATATCCAGGCCAGCGGTACTCCTCAAATTGATGAAACAATATAGCTACAAAACTTAACCATAACATGCCTGTTATATCCGAAAGGATAGCTGGATTCATAAGTAAAACAATACATACAACCACACCGATTATAGCCCCTGCATCTTGCCAATATTTTCTTAAAAAATTCATATTAGTCACCCCTATGATTTATTTTTTATCAAAATATCTTTCGAACAGCAGATTTAATTGTTCCTCTATTGAAGGTATTTCCACAACTGCCCCTGATTCAAGAATCGGACTCATCAGTGCAGGCAGAAAAATAGCTCCAAATATTTGCAGCATCATCGCTAACAAGCGCTCCGGCTGTTGCTCACCTGTCAGCTCCTTGATCGTGCTCTGAACCTTTGGAAATCCCATGATGTTTAAAAACCTACCGTATTCCTGTTGAGATATAAAGGGCGTGCTGCCCATGGCAATAATTCGCGAAAGAAGCTCTGGATATTGACGAATGACCTGTAGATAGTTAAGTAAAAATTGTTTCAGTCTATCTTGGGGGGGCATCGCTGTATTGTCCAAAATAGAAAAGGTGTGCTGAAAGCCATTTAATATCACTTCAATAGCTTCACTGAGCAGATTTTCCTTGGAGCCAAAATAATAATTAACTAAAGAAATATTAGTAGCAGACAGGTCGGCAATTTTTCTGATTGTAACCGCCTCAAAACCTTCCTTTTGAATAAATTCCAACGTAGCGTCTAAGATTTTTTCTTTGGTTTGTTGTTTTTTGTCTGGGTGATTCATGTTTTTCCTCCTCCTATTTCGTCCAATCATAACGGATGAATGAAATGGACAACTTTATATAAGCAACTTTATATAAGCAACTTTTCAAACAACAATTAAAACGTTGTTTAAATTATTGTTTAAACTCAGTTTAGCACTTTATATTTCACAAAACAAGGGGCGATTTGAGATTTAGGTATAGAAAAACCCGCAAAACGAATAAGATCGTTTGCGGGTCGATTGAATGGAGATTGAGAAAAGGCCTAAATAGCCCAATTTCCTTTGCGAAACACTGCTTCTTTACTTCCGTCTTGCAGTTCGCCGTCAATATCCAGCTCAGCTGAGCCGATCATGAAGTCAACATGAGTCAGGCTGACATTGGCACCGTTCTGGAGCAGCTCCTCCCGGTTCATTTGTGTGCCATTTTCCATATTAAATGGATACGCACTGCCTAGAGCCAAGTGGCAGGAGGCATTTTCGTCGATACCTGTATTGTAAAAAATGCGATTGAGATTGGAAATCGGTGAATCGTGCGGCACCAGTGCAACTTCTCCCAAATAGCTGGCCCCTTCATCCGTAGCGAGCAAATGAGTCAAATGCTGCTCGCCGGATTCTGCTGTATATTCAGTAACTTTACCGTCCTTAAAGGTAAACGTTATGCGATCCACCAGTTGTCCATTTAAATTGAGTGGCATGGTACTTGTGACATGACCATTCACACCTGTACGCTTAGGCATCGTGAACACTTCTTCTGTTGGCATATTCGCCACGGTATAAATTCCTTGGGCGTTTTCACCACCACCGCCGCGCCAAATGTGTCTTTCGGCCAATTCAATTTTCAAATCTGTTCCTGGTGCACGATAGTGGAGAATTTTATAGTTTTTATGATTCAGCTTGTTTTGTAGCTGTTCGAGATTGTTTAAATGCCCCTGCCAGTTTTGAACTGGATCGGAGCCATCTACACGGTTCATTTCGAAAATCGTATCCCACATGACACGAATCCGGTCCTCTTCTGCCACATCGGCAAATACTTTATCGGCCCATGCCTTCGTGGGTGCTTTAATCAGGCACCAGCTAATCTTAGCATTCCGGGTATAGTGAGCATAGCCTTCTCTCGCCGTAGCCGCCGCCTTGGTCGCACGAGAAACCTTTTGTGGATCAATGCCTTGATATAAATCCGGGTTCGGCACTTTAATCGTTAGTGTGGCTCCTCCCTCTTCGGCAAATTTCTCCATCATTTCTGCCTTCCAAGCAGGGTAGTAATCAAAGCTGGCTTCGTCACCATGTTCAAAACGACTACGTGTAATGGAATCATCCTCGAACTCTACCTGTACATATTTAGCGCCTGCTTCATAGGCTTTGCTGACAATCAGGCGTGTAAACTCAACAGTTTCCAGTGGTGCCGTTACCAAAAACACCTGTCCAGGCTGAATGTTAACCCCTACTCTTACGACCAGTTCTGCGTATTGCTCCAACAATGATTCGAATGTACTCATTTTTCCACACTCCTGTTCCGTTTTAATTCTATTAAATGATTTCATCACTACAGTACGGACTGCTTCTCCAGTTCACGTAGCTCCACTCTTCGTATTTTACCCGAGCTGGTTTTAGGAAGCTCTTGAATAAACTCTATTTTTCGTGGATATTTATAAGGTGCCGTCCATGTTTTCACATGATGTTGCAGTTCCTTCACTAACGCCGGTGATCCTTCTACCCCAGCTTTGAGTACGATGAAGGCTTTTACAACATGCCCACGGATTTCGTCAGGGCTGGCTACCGCAGCACATTCCTGCACGGAGTCATGCTTCATAAGCGCTTCCTCTACTTCAAAAGGACCAATAGTATAGCCAGAACTGATAATGATATCATCACCACGTCCTTCGAACCAGAAATATCCATCCTCGTCTTTGCGAGCCCGATCTCCCGTAACAAAATAATCTCCGTGGACACTAGCTAATTTGCGTTCTGGATCATGGTAATACGTATGGAATAATGCCGGCAGATCGGCACGCACTGCAATATCCCCCACTTGCCCCGGAGCCAGTGGAATGCCATCCTCGTCTACGACCTCAACGAGTCCCGGTGCAATGGATTTGCCCATCGAGCCTGTACGCAGAGGTGCATCCTTTAAATTACCAATAATTAATGTGCTCTCCGTTTGACCATAGCCGTCACGAATCGTAATGTTGAACTGCTCCTGAAACTTGTTAATGACCTCCTGATTGAGAGGCTCTCCCGCAGAAACTGCGCTGCGCAATTGGGATAGATCATATTGATCCAAACCATCCGTTTTCGCCATAATCCGATATTCTGTCGGCGTACAGCACAACACTTGGATTCCATACTGCTGCATAAACTGCAAATACCGACCTGGACGAAACGGACCATTATATACGAATCCGGTCGCTCCATTTCCCAGTACGGATAAGAACGGACTCCAAATCCACTTTTGCCATCCCGGTGCAGCTGTAGCCCATACTATATCTGAAGCTTGAATATCCAACCATGGTGATGTTATCCGCAGATGAGCATATCCCCAGCCATGGCTATGTACAACACCTTTAGGGTTTCCCGTGGTGCCCGAAGTATAGGCCAGAATGGCCATGTCGTCACGGTGCGTCTTCACAGCTTCAAAAGTATCTTCCTGTCCATTCATCAGCTCATTCAGCACGAGCCAGCCAGATACATCTGCCGTGTCGTCCCCGGAGACCACGATACGATAATCCAGAGCAGGCAAATCATCATTTATTTTGTCCACTTCGCTTGTTACTCCGGTCCAGGCAATGACTGCGCGCGCTTCTGAATGGCGAAGACGATATGCAATATCCTTGGCACGTAGCATTTCTGAAGATGGAATGACCGCAAGCCCCAGCTTCAAGCAGGCCAGATAAATTACATACGCAATAATACGCCGTGGTACTACGACCAGAACTCTGTCACCTTTGTTAAATCCCAGATTTGCGAGTCCTCCAGCCAGTCGGTTAGCCTTTTTCAACAGATCTCCGTAGGTGATTTCTTCGTATTCTCCTGTCTCACTCAGCCACTTGAGTGCGGTTTTACCAGCATCATGGTGTTCCATTTCCGAAGTCATATTGTAATATTCAGGCGCAAGCCATTGTTGTTGATCTGTCAAATTATACCTTCCCCTTTATACATAAGATGAGATCCACTTTCTTACTGTAGTATAACACGTCTTAGTACCAGGTTCTAATACCAGAATCATTTTTTTGGAAAAAAATAAAATTTGTAAAGCAAACGACAAAAAGAAAGAGCCTAATTTCAGGCTCTTTTTCTTCACTACTATCATGATCTACAACTGGAGTTCTACCACTGTAGAAGCCGCTTCCTGACCGTTTACGAGCAGTGCAATCCGGTGCGCTCCCGCATAATGTCGACGAGTTGTCAGGTCTGCAAAACGGTGTGTCCGTGTACCTGTAAGATGGGTTCCTCCAGGGACCGTTTTGTCAGATAGCAAAAACAGTTTACGCGAGACTTGTCCTCTCGCCTTCACAAAGTCGATGCCGTACTCGATGCGGACTCGTACCGGGTCACCTTCACGAAGCTGAAGCGCATAGCTCAACTCACAGCTATCACCTAGCTTTAGCATGGCAGGGTCTGTGGTGAAAGAGGCTCCCGTGACCAACGGCGCCCCGTCTGTTTCATCCGCATAGCCGAACATTGCCATCACTTCGGGGATGGATTTGCGAATCAGGGTCCGACAGCCATGACGCACAATCCAGTCGGTGTCAGGATGTGTTCCTTTCCACCGTTGAGCCATAGCAATGACCACATCAGGATGATCCTTGGCAATATCGTTCAGGTTGTTGGCTACACTTTTACGTACATATAGTGATGGATCGGCCTTCAGTAATTCCAATACGGCAAACACTGGAGCAGGATCTCGCTTAAACACAGGCAACGCCTGTCCCCAGGGTAGCCGTGGACGGCAGCCTTCGCTGGCAAGACGGCGAACGTGTTCATTTTGGTGTCCCGCCCAGGTCGTCATCTGCTGCATCATCCGTTCCGGTTCACGCAGGAGGAAGGTTCTCACGGCAAACTCCGCAGAGGACTTTGATGTGAAGCCCTCCAGTGCCTTCATGGACAGGTCCCAATGCTCTTCTCCCTGCCCATACACCTCCACAAAATCGGGGAAAAACAAATACGGAAAACCACTGCAATGCTCGTCTATAGCAAAAAGAATATCCAGAGCTTCTTCATATTTACTGGGCAAAAATGCCCCTAATGTTAACGAAATACGCCGTATTCGTTCTTTTAGCTCCAGCTCATCCCATTTTTTATCCATCACTTGATGGATGAATCCGATGGTATCGAACGGCCTGTACGCAGACTGTACTTTTTCACCGAATTGTTGAAGAAAATTCTCCGTGTACATATTTTTTAAGGGCTCGGCCATTATATATCTCCTTTTGTATGAGGTTGAGAGAATTGTAGCAAGGCATACTAAAAATGCCAAGTCCTATGATTAGGACCTGACATTTTTACATTAATACAAGAAATCGATTTACTTATAATTCGTGTTGGGCAAACCAATTGGTTATACGTTGCAGTCGTTCCACGCGAAGCTGCGGGTGCCCTTTTCGTGAAAGCTCGTGACTTGAAGCTGGAAAACGGACAAATTGCGTAGGTTTCCCCAAGCGACGTAATGCTGTAAACAGCTGCTCTCCCTGCTCTATAGGACATCGCAGATCCTGCTCCCCGTGCAATATGAGCAGCGGTGTGTTGATTTGCTGCACATAAGCCAGCGGAGATTGTCTCCACAGGAGTTCGAAATCCTCCCACGGATTCCCGCCCACTTCGTCTTCTGTAAACGAGTACCCTATGTCACTCACCCCATACATCGATAGCCAGTTGGATATGGAGCGCTGGGTTACAGCTACGCGGAAACGATCGGTATGGCCGACAATCCAGTTTGTCATAAAGCCACCATAGCTTCCTCCTGTTACACCCAGCCTTTCCGGATCAATGAATGGAAATTGACGTATAGCCTCGTCAACTGCGCTCAGCAGATCGGTGTAATCGCGCCCGCCATAATCTCCAAGGACGACATTGGTAAAAGACTGTCCGTACCCTCGGCTTCCTCCCGGATTCGTGTAGATGACTGTATATCCCTGAGCGGCCAGCAACTGAAATTCATGAAAAAAAGAATTGGAATACATGGCATGAGGACCACCGTGAATCTCCAAAATAGCAGGATAAGATACCCCCTCCTTAAACCCAGCAGGCTTCATCACCCATCCCTGCACCCGTCGTCCATCCTCAACCTTAGTCCAGAAGCTCTCAGGCACACTGATCTCAATCTCATCAAGCAGAGAATCATTCACTCGTGTCAGCCGTTCCTCAGTTCCTGAATGAATCGCAATCCGGAACAAATCACCTGGTAAAGCTACATCGGTGGAAGCGGCAATGATATGCTGCTCATCCGAAGTAAGCTCGAATTGGTAAATTTCCCGTTCTCCTTGGGTTAAAATTTTAAAAGTTCCATCAAGCGCAAACTGATATACGTGCACATTTCCTTCATGGGTAACCAGCGTATACAGAGATTGACCGTCCGCACTGAAGCGTGGTGGTCCTACATGAAGATGTGAGCGCATGTCACTCATACCCGCATTACCGAGGTGAGCGTCAAGCATCTCACTAACGCATACTGCCGTTCCCCCACTGGAAGGAACCGTGTACAGTCGGGTCTGAGTAGCGTCTTTGGCATGTCGATCATGACCGTAAAAGGCAATCGTTGAACCGTCGGGAGAATAAGCAGCACTCTCGATGTGCAGTTCAGAATGGGTCAGCTTAAGCGGTGCTGCTGCATCACCATTTGAAATCACAGGAACTATCGTAAACAAATCATTTTGCTTACGTAAATCCGTATCCTCTTTCGAATGCTCTGCTATTCTGGCGACGAATAAAATACGTTGACCATCCGGTGACCACACAGGCTCCGCCACATCATAAGCGCCGGAAGTCAGTTGAACTGTGTGCCCCGAAGTCACATCAGCTACATACAAGTGATCACGAGTATCATCCCACAGTCCATATCCGTCGGATTTAGCTTTCGTTCGATTAACGACTCGTCCCTTAAGTTGTGCCTCCTGAGTTCCTCCATCGGATGTAGGGCTTAACGGGTTCTCGGCCGTTTTAGCTACAAACGATATGCAGGTCCCATCAGGAGACCAGGCTAATGAACGAACATTGTTCTCTACGTGTGTAAGCTGTCGTGCCTCCCCTCCGCGTTCTGGAATAATCCATACCTGGCGCTTGCCGTCTGTTGTACGGAGAAAAGCTAGTTGTGATCCGTCTGGTGACCAGATAGGCGTTTCATCTCTCGGTCCATATGTAAAGGGTAATGCGCTAGCGCCTTCGGACGATAATAGCCAAATTCCTGAGTTATAATCTGTCCGCTCTTTATTAATATACTGTTCTACGTAAGCGATTTCACCACTAATAGGATGAATTGCTGGATCGCTAACCCAGTGAAGTCGATATAAATCCTCGGCTGTTATACAGCGCTTGGTCGTGCTAGATTGCGAGTCGCTCAAAAAAAATTCCTCCTTTATATCATCAGATTCCACATCTTTAAATTTTAATTAATCCGATTAATTTTATATGATTTTAATAAATACACAATTACGTTACTATTTTTATTTACCTCTGTCAATTTGTCTATAACTAAAAAGACCCTCTCTCAGTCGCAATGGACCCGAAAACACCGCTACTTCGGTTGCTTTCATGAGAGAGGGTGGTATTATTAATCAATCACAACTGAAAAATAGGAGAAATGGAGGGAGCCCCATTAGGAATAGCAGCCAGTGATCCATTTTCTTTGTGTAGGTTCGGCACCTGCTGCCAAATAGTGCTGGGAATCTCTCGCCGCAGCACAGGAATGATATCCTCGGCAAACCGATGCAGCTGTTCAAGCTGCTCCTGCTCTCCCAGCCCATCCACGCTTATGCTAAGTACTTGATGGCCGAACGCAGTATAATAGTTCCGTATTTTTTCGAGTACGCTGTCCGCAGAACCAATCAGAACTGGACCGTTGCGGATATTGTCCTCCAAACTTGTAAACGGGGATTGATTATGCTGAGCCGCCGCCGTCGAGTGGTAAGCATCATAATACGGGCGATAGCGTCTGATCGCTTCCTCGTCTGTATCCGCCAGGTACAAGCTCCCAGCTCCGGCACCAATTACAGCCTGAGCCGGGTCATGACCGTAATAAGCCAGCCGTTCACGGTAATGATCAATTAAGGCTTTATACTTGGCCTGAGGATGGAAAGAATTTGAGGAAAATAAAGGCTCTCCATATTGGGCAGCCAGCTCCGTCGATAATGTACTGGAGGCACTTCCATGCCATATTGGAATGTGCTGTTGATACGGGCGTGGCTGTGTCGTGACCTGATACAGCGGGGGCCGATAGTTGCCCTCCCACGTAACCTCTTCCTCGCTCCATAGCCGTTTGAGCAGACGATAGCGTTCTGCTAGCGACTCCCACTGCTCTTCCTCCGTAATTCCAAACAACGGGTAATGCCGTGGATCATTGCCTTTTCCGATAATCAGTTCTAATCTTCCGCCCGATAAATGATCCAATGTCGCATAATCCTCAGCTACGCGTACCGGGTCAAGTATACTAAGCACCGTTACCATCGTCAGCAGACGGATCCGTTCAGTTCTCGCTGCTATAGCGGTCAGAACGAGTGGAGGTGAAGACGACAAAAAAGGCGCACCATGCCGCTCCCCCACACCATACGCATCAAAACCAAGCTCCTCTGCGAGCACAGCCTGCTTAATTACATTTTGGAATTTTTGCTGCGAACTCCAGGCTTCTCCGGTAATCGCATTAGGCAGATTAGCCATTAGGCTGAACAATACAAACTTCATTCGCTCCTGCCCCCCTTCTGCGAACGAATCGGCTTCGTCCGTTCCCCTATGGTTGCGTCTAATTTCGGTTAGCTGTCTCAGCTTCATTTTTTTCACGAATGTAGGTGGAGAATAGTTCAGGATTCACCACTTTGCGCAGTAAATGCATCGTCCCGTCCCCTGTTCCATGGTCAAAAGCATGGATACGTTCATACCCCCAACGCTCGTACATGGATAGCAAATAGGGATGCTTTTCCGCAGTCGCCAGTGTCACAGCAGGAGCACCGACCTTGTCACGAATAATCGTTTGCTCTACCCAATTCAGCAGTTTTTTCCCATATCCTTTGCCCTGTGCAGCCGGGTCTACAGCAAACCACATCACAAACGGTAGATCGGTTATAAAATTAAGGGCTCTATTTTTGAGATGGCTAACGGTAGCCTGAATGACACCGTCTACTTCCAGCACATAGCAATCATTATTTTTAATGTTTTCTTGAATGAGAGCCACGTCTGCCTGAGTGGCAGGCCATCGAAGCTCCAACTGCCGAATTGTTTCATACGCCTCATACGTCACATACTGCAATCTTTCTGCGTCCTCTTGGAGTGCCAGACGATAGATTTCACTCATACTAACCCGCCTCCTTATAGTGTTTTTATAAAACGAATGAACCACTACATAACTAATCCTATCTATTTAATCAGATATAAAAGTTAACATAACTGTAGCATGCTCAACATCCAGCGACAAATTAATTTTTTCTATAACTCCATTTAAAATAACAATAGCCCCTAGAAAGATGGGAATTCGTTAATTAAAGTCAACGCAAAAAAGCCCGAAAATCGGGCTTTTTTACTTTCTAGACGAATAAAATGCTGGCCATATCTCCGGCATTCAAACACAACATGTATGCTGTGTTACTCCGCAGGGGCAGTAAAGCTACGTTTGGCAAACTCGCTGTCCAGCATATAAAAGGCATTGCTGTCTCTTTCAATGCGCTTAAGCTTCTGGATAACACTGTCGAACAGAGCTTCCTCTTCGACTTGCTCATCAATAAACCATTTCAGGAAATGGATCGTTGCATGCTCACGTCCATCGAGGGCCAAGTCAGCCAGATGATAAAATTTTTGCGTGTTTTGCTGCTCATGCTTGTAGCCATGCTCAAATACGTCCAGCATGGAGTCGTAGCTGTTTTTTGGCTCCGGCAATGCAGCCAATGTGGCGCGTCCTCTACGGTCATTAATGTATTTATACAGTTTCATGGCATGAAACCGTTCCTCCTCAGCTTGTACCAGGAAGAAGTTTGCAAACCCATCCAGACTTTCACTGGAGCAATAAGCAGCCATCGCCAGATATACGTGAGCGGAGTAAAATTCAAAGTTCATTTGCTCATTCAGAGCCTGTGCCAAATTGTCATTCATGTCTCAGGTCACCTCGGTCATGTATGTAATAATGTAACGATCATAGTGTACCACGAATCCGATCACAAAAAAACGGACGGAAGTGAATTCAACATCTCACGTTCCGCCCGTAATCTCTACAATTAGTTTACAATCAAGGCTCCAGACCCCAGACACGTTTATCGTTTATATACAAAGGTGCCTTGTCCCAATCCGTATAAGATGTCTTGGTTGGATCGTAGGAAAAATCATCACTTTCGTTATAGTTGCTCCAGTCCGTCTTGTTCATGCGAATCTGAATGTCCCCTGTGTTTTCCCCTGCTGCCAGACTTCCCGCACCAGCTCCAAAGGAGATTTCCAGATAATAATCTGCGCCTGTAACGGCCTTATCCAGTTTCACAAAACGTCCCTGAACGTTACTACTGCCCAACTGTGCATAGTCACAATGGAATTCCTGTGACTTGTCGCCATCTACGGTGTAGTAGTATCGCAGCTTGACATTTTTCAGATCAACGGCCTCTTTACCCTTGTTTACAATACGGAACAGTGGCCGAATTTGATTATCTCCCGGGTTGGTGTCGCCCACGCGGTATTGGGCAATCACATCTCCCGTTGCTGGAATGGGTGCTGCCGTAGGCTTGGCACTGACCTCAGCAGAATCCGGGCTGGTTCCTAAAGAATTTGTTGCACTTGCCACATAATAATAAGTGGTTTCATTCACCACTCCTGTATCCTTGTAAGTGCTGTCTGTTACCGTTGCTACTGTGGTATAAGGGCCACCACTGGTTGTCGAGCGCTTGACTGTATAGCTATCGGCACCCGTCGCTTTGCTCCAGGTCAGTGTAACCTGAGCATCCCCCGCGTTTGCCTTCACATTTGCCGGAGCTTTGGGAGCTGTAGGCTCGGTTGGTCCACTACCGTTAATGAGACGGTCATACTCGGCATAAGCCGTTGCCATATCAACTTGGGACCAGAAACGGTGATACGTAAATTCTGGAGCGCCTTTATCCCATTTTTTGGTCTGCTTGTTCCATGAAGTCGTGTATTTATCTTTAAGATAGGACCATTGCGGATCTTTGGTGATATTAGGGCGGATATCGCTGTAGCTGGAATACGTACCATTACCACCTTTAGACGGATCAGACGGTGTAGCGTCGGTGCCAGGGATCGTGTTGCCTTGCCCAGTCTTACCACTCCAGCCGCTCGGGATATACACTTCTTTGGTAAAATAACGATAATAATCCTCCCGCGCTTCCTTCGTTGTAATGCCTATACCATCGTTATAACCCCATGCAGCATCAAGCAAAGCTTTAGACAAATCCTTAGCTTCCTTGCCTAACTCGGAATAGTCTCCTTTTTCAGCTTTCGTTCCAGCAGCAAAGAAAGTAAGTGCTTTAACATAGCTGCCCAGCACTCCGGCATCCTGCCCCGGATTCTTTGTTACCACATGGAGATTGGTATTCCCTTTATGATTGGCAAATCCGCTCCAGGTTTCAGGCTTTCCGCTCCATTCCAGATTGCTCGGCAGCCAGAACTCACCTTTAGCCGCTGTAGTAGCCACTTTCGGATTCTTGCCACCCAGAATACGCTTACCTTGAGCGTCCAAATAGTATCCCTGTGCATCAGTCACAGGCCGTTCGTTGGCAAATACATAGCTCTTGGACCACGCTATCCAGTTTTCCGTCACTTGTTTAGCCATTTTAAACTGCTCGGACGAAGTATCCCCTTTCTTGGCTAAAATGTAGTACAGCTCGGCAACCCGCTCGACAGGCCAAGCCTGCATCCCGAACCAGTTGTTCGACGGTGGATCGTTATATACAGGAGCCCCTGTATAAGCCATGCCATAAAAGGTACTTGTGCCAGATGGATAAGCCTTGTAGGCACCATCCCAGCTATTCGTCGCTCCGCCTGCAATAGCCCCCTCATCGGATTGCAGCCAAGTATAAAACTCCAGTTGGCGCTTCAGCGAGGTCGCCCAGTCCTGTCCCGCCGTTGGTGAATTCGGTATTAATCCACCATCTTGATCGGACAACGCATACGCTGCGACGACATTTTGGTAGCCCTGATGTGCATGGCTGGCACCAATACGCCAAGCCCAGTTGCCGCTTTGGCCAAGTCCGCCGCCCCAGGCTGTATACCATGCCATCAGATAAAGACTGGCATCCTTGCCCGTACCAGCAATTGGACTTCCATTGGAAGCGCTTCCGGTTTTCTGGAAGTATTTATCGTACATGCCGTACCGCAAAAAGTCTCCCATCTTTTTGGCTTTATCCAAATATACGGAGTTGTCATATCCCAATTCCTTAGCCCAGTACATCGCTTGAACTGCCCGTGCATCTGCATCGGTGGCATTCGTGTAACGCCATTGCTGTGCCGGGGCATTATTTTCCTTCGTGAATAAGCTCATAAAGCCTTCATTAGGCTTGCCAAACTTTTGATTGTCTTGCGATGGATGTGGTACAGCCTCCCAGACCGATTCCTGTTCCCCGCGCTGAAAGGTGTTTACATAGGCTGCTGTATGCGACGGATTCAGAAGATTTCCGAAGCCGTACCAATTATCCACGTCCAACAACCAGTGCATCAGATAAGTCTGGTTGTTGCCATAGGTTGCCTTTAGCTCAGAGTCCAGTGGATCCTTGCCAGCACCATACTGTCCACTCAGACGGCTTGGGTATTGATCCGGCTGTGAGTATTCTGCGGCATAGGTGGCGGGGCTGTTCGGGTTGTAGTTACTCATTGTTGGCTGTTCTTCCTTACCGTCGCCTTCATTAACAGGAATGATATATTTCTCCATGTTGTCCCATGCAGATTCCAAATGCCCCCAATCCCCGGTATAATGACCATACAGCACTTCCAGCCACATCCAGTAGCTGTACGCTTCTGAAGTCGTTAAGTGTCCGTAATCCGGAGCCTCGCTCATAAGCGTTTCAACGGAATGATAAGGGATGCCTTCTTTTGAAAAGTATCCGCTAGCCGGATCCTTCAGCTGTTTATACAATTGTAGAAAGCGTGTCGATTCCGGTGTTGCGGCTGATGCACGGTCGGGTCCTGCCTGAAATAAGCCCAAGGTTAACGGAAGTACCAAAATGGCTGACATGACCATAGAGACAGATTTCCTGAACACTGATTTTCTGCTGATCACTTTTGCATTCATCCTCTCCATTATCAATTTTGGCTTTACACAAGATTTTATTCCGAAAAACGACAGCACAAAAAGACAGCATCATCACCTCACTTTCCCATAAAAAAGGTGGAGGACACGCTGTCTATTGCTCCAAATGCTTCGCATTGGCCCTGGAAAAAATATACCACACTAGGCGCCAAATGAGAGTCGAAAAATTCTATAAGTTTAGAGATTCACAAGGAAAATTGACGAAATCGATTGGAATCGGTACTATTTCACAGGGAGGCGTTAAAACATGAAAATTTTACTATTGCTTGGTTGTATCGTGATGTTTTTAGCCGTAGCTTTAGGAGCGTTCGGCGCACACGCATTGAAAAAGAGACTTTCCGTAGACATGATGAGCATATTCCAGACAGGAATTCAATATCAAATCGCTCACGGACTGGGTTTGCTGCTGCTTGGAGTTCTTGCTGACAACCTTGTCCATTCTTCTCTCATCGTTACCGCAGGCTGGGTTATGCTGGTGGGTATTCTCCTGTTCTCCGGCAGTCTGTATGCCCTTAGTATATCCGGTGTGAAAAAGCTTGGGGCAATCACCCCCATTGGCGGGTTGGCTTTTTTGGCAAGCTGGGTCATTGTGATCGTGGCGGTTGTGCAAGGATAAAGGAACAGAGACTTGGAAAAGGAGGCGCTTCCAAGTCTCTGGAATTATTAACGTAGCATTCCTGAGTATTATGAAAGAATACATTATTTCGTCTGCACTTGTTGCGCTTTCTGAGCGGCTATCCGATGACCTTCGATATAACGTCTGGATTCTGCCATCTCATGCTCCTGAGCAGCTTCCATAATAATATGAACCCCCGGCTTGTACTGCTCCAGCAATTCCATGTAGAGGCCATAGTTCATGTCTCCAAAACCCGGCGGCACCGTCTCAATTTCACCTGACGATGACAAACGCCGGTCTTTGGCATGCGCTGCGATAATCCGGGGGCCCAGCAGTTGGAAAGCTTCGCGAATGATCTCATCCTGCTGCGCCAGATTTTCCGTTTTTAGCAGATTACCCGGATCAATCACAACACCGATGTGTGAAGAAGGCACTTCCTCCAGAAAGGCAGCCAACTCTACGGCAGTTCCGACCAAGTGATCGTTTGCAGCTTCCAATCCTACGAATACGCCCCACTTCTCCGCTTCATCTGCTAATTCACGCACTACTTCCCTTACAACTCTCCAGTCACGTTCCGTATAGGCGGTACCATCCTCATTACGTCCGACTTCGGCTGCTACCATTGGTGCTCCTAACAGCCCCGCATATCGGATCAGCTCTTTAAAGCGCTCTACATTTTCACGCAGCAATTCCTCATCCTGTATAAAAAAATGCAAATAGCACCCAAGCACCGATATGGATACACCATGCTTACGAAATTCTTCTGCGATAGACAGTGCCAATCCCGGATTGAACTTACCCGGTTTATTAAAATCCACATCACTGATCGCTCTCCACGGAGCCAGCTGAACATGAGTAAAGCCCGCTGCGCCTACCTTTGCAGCCAATTCGCGATAAGGCAACTTGCCAAACAAATGTGCCAATACACCTACTGTCACTAAAAATCACCTCTTATTTTTATTGTTGTATGCTACTTGTTACTGTACTCTGCTCCAAGGTCTCATTGATGATGTTCGTAATCCGTTCCACTTCATCATGAATAAAAAAGTGTCCTCCCTCAAAGGTAAACATACGAAATTGCTGATCCGTATGGTATGCCCATGCCTCCGCATCTTGTAAGGTCACCGTGTTATCGGTCATTCCCGTCAAAGCGGAGATAGGACAATGTAAAGGTGCGGCTTTAGCCATGTACTTATACAACTCGACAGCTTTGAAATCCGCTCTTAACACCGGCATAAAATAGTCGTATAATTCCCGATTGTCAAAAATCGCTTCCGAAAGCTGACCGTACCGCTGCAAATGCGTCCTGAACTGATCTGCGGGCAGATCGTGTAACCACGGGGAATTTCTTGGGACATGCGGTGCCCGTCCACCCGAAACGAACAGATGAGCAGGCTTGCCATATCCACCGTCCACCAGCTTGTAGTACAGCTCGAATGAGATCATCGTCCCCATACTGTGGCCGTATATGGCATAAGGATCACCGGGGGCTATCTCTTCGCTGATCTTGTGCAACAGATCCTCGCTCATCTCCTCAATGCTTTCCTTTAGCGGTTCCCCAGAACGAATACCTCTGCCCGCTAATTCCAGTGGAACAAGCTTAATCTGCGGAAGCAGCAACTTTTTCCATTTGAAGCTGACCGACGCCGATCCGCCTGCATACGGGATGAAAAATAATGTGATAGGTGCCATTCTTGCAACCTCCTGCCTTGCTAAGTTCTAACTTTTTCATTTTAGCATAAAAAGGTATATTTACCCATTTCAAATATTTTGCAAATTCCAGAAGAAAGGTTGAGAAAATCAAGCACATTTTATATAAGGCAGGAAATGTCTTTCTAAAGAAAGAACGGCTCTATGTTTGAATATAATCATGTGTTGGGTCTTTTATTTTTTCAAATCGAAAGGAGTTCTGCGCCATGAAGTACGGTTTTTTCGATGATGTCAATCAAGAATATGTCATCCACACCCCTCAAACCCCTTATCCCTGGATTAATTATTTAGGTAATGAACGATTTTTTGGACTGATCTCCAATACAAGTGGCGGCTATGCATTTTACCGGGATGCTCGCTTACGTCGCTTAACACGTTACCGGTACAACAATATTCCTGTCGATAACGGTGGTCGTTATTTTTATATTTATGATGATGGGGATTATTGGACTCCAGGTTGGATGCCAGTCAAACAGGAGCTGGAGCAGTATGAATGCCGCCATGGACTTGGCTACACCTCAATCATGGGGGAACGCAGCGGTATTCGAGCTACGCAGCTGGCTTTTGTGCCCCTATCCTTTGACGGCGAGGTCCATCAGGTTAAACTTCAGAACACATCGTTACAAACCAAAAAGATCAAACTCTTCTCGTTCGTGGAATTTTGTCTGTGGAACGCCTATGACGATATGACCAACTACCAGCGCAACTTGAATACGGGTGAGGTTGAAATACAAGATTCTGTCATTTATCACAAAACGGAATACCGTGAACGTCGCAATCACTATGCTTTTTTCTCTGCTAATCGTCCGCTAGCGGGTTATGATACAGACCGTGAAGCTTTTCTGGGGCTCTACAACGGATTAGATCAGCCTCAAACGGTCGCCGCTGGGCAAGCCTCAAACTCTATTGCCAGCGGATGGTCCCCTGTCGGATCACATTGCATTGAGATAACGCTGGAGCCAGGCGAAGAAACAAGCTGTAACTTTATACTCGGTTATGTAGAAAATCCCGAGGAAGAAAAATGGGAGTCTCCCGGTGTTATTAACAAAAAACAGGCACATGCCATGATTGCGCAGTTTGCGGATGAAGCCGATGTAGAACGAGCCTTGAGTGAGCTGCGAACCTATTGGAACAATCTGCTGTCCAAGTATACCCTTCAAAGCCACGACGACAAGCTGAACCGAATGGTAAACATATGGAACCCTTATCAGTGTATGGTTACGTTCAATATGTCGCGTTCCGCATCGTATTTTGAATCTGGTATCGGGCGTGGTATGGGCTTCCGGGATTCGAATCAGGACTTGCTCGGCTTCGTCCACCAAATACCGGAGCGGGCACGGGAACGGATTATCGACATCGCCTCTACTCAATTTGAAAACGGCGGAGCTTATCATCAGTACCAACCGTTAACCAAAAAAGGAAATCACGAGGTTGGCGGTGGCTTTAACGACGATCCGTTGTGGCTTATTGTCGGTACCGCAGCGTATATCAAAGAAACGGGAGACTTTGGCATACTGGATGAACAAGTGCCCTTTGACGGAAATGTAGAGCGTACGGCTACGCTGTTTGAACATTTGAAGCGTTCTTTTTACCACGTTGTGGGTAATCTGGGCCCGCATGGTCTTCCACTCATTGGCCGGGCTGACTGGAACGACTGTCTGAATCTCAACTGTTTTTCTGCTACACCAGATGAGTCCTATCAGACAACTCAGAATCTGGAGGGTCGAATAGCCGAATCCGTGTTCATCGCCGGACTATTCGTATATACGGGACCGGATTTTATAGAGCTATGCAAGCGCAGAGGATTGGATGAGGAGGCGGCAACAGCACAAGCATATGTGGATCGTATGCGAACAGCCACATTGGAGCATGGTTTTGACGGGGAATGGTTCTTACGTGCTTATGACCATTATGGAGACAAAATAGGGAGCAAGGATTGTGAGGAAGGCCAAATTTTCATTGAACCTCAAGGCTTCTGTGTCATGGCAGGAATTGGCGTTGAAGAAGGTCTAGCTCAAAAAGCTCTCGATTCTACACGTGATCGGTTAGAAACTCCCTACGGCATTGTGCTGCAAAATCCACCGTATTCTCGCTACTACATCAATCTGGGCGAAATCTCATCTTACCCTCCCGGGTATAAGGAAAATGCTGGTATTTTCTGTCACAATAACCCGTGGATTATGATGGCGGAAGCCGTAATAGGACGTGGGGATCGCGCTTTCGAGCTGTATAGCAAAATCGCGCCTGCCTATCTGGAGGACATCAGCGACATTCACCGCACCGAGCCGTATGTGTACGCTCAAATGATTGCGGGCAAGGATGCTGTTCGTGCAGGCGAAGCCAAAAATTCCTGGCTGACGGGTACAGCGGCATGGAACTTTATAGCTATTACTCAATCCATTCTCGGTATTCAGCCCGAATGGGATGGTCTGCGTATTGATCCGTGCATTCCTACAGCCTGGGACGAATTCACAGTCACCCGTGTCTTCCGCGGTGATACCTACGTGATTCATATCACGAATCCACAGCATGTCTCCAAGGGTGTAGTTACAGTTACCTTAGATGGCACCGTCCTTACGAATAATATTCTGCCTGTTGCAGGGGACAGGGCTATCCACCAAGTAAAAGTGTTGCTAGGCTAACAAGTTCATGGCCTTCAAAAAAATTAGCTTCAACTTCATCAGATAGTATCTTATAATACGAGAATGGCTAAAGATACATTAAGTGTGGTGACATCATGAACAAGACAAAACGGCTTACTCAAACCATGGATTACAAAACAAAGCAAGCCCGCTGGGTACGCAAAATGTTATTACTGTATTGGATGATTATAGCTGTACATTTTATCGTCCAGCTGGGCAGCTACTTATTTCTTGATTACCCCGCTTCGCCTTATGAATTTTACGTCGGAACCCTTATTGTTCCCACGCTAATCATGAGTGGTTCCAACTTACTGGCAGAGTTGGCTCATTTTAAATTTAACAGGTATTCTTTTGCAATCCTGTTTATGGCAAGTACCGTCATTTGCTGGATGATTATTCGCCTAAACTATGATATCCGGATTATTACAGCGTTGTGCTTGTTGCCTATTTTCTCTTCTATCCTGTTCTTCAATCGTCGCTTAATATGGCTTTCCTTTGTATTACAAGTGGTCGTCTTTTTTCTGTTGCTGGCAGTGGATGGATCATTTCGTACCTATTTGTCAAACTTTGATATCGTGGCGATTCCAACCTTTTTGATTATGTCCACCTTTATTGCTCTCATTATTCAGGCTAGCGGCCGCGATTTGTTAGTGGATTTGTATAAAACACAACGTGCCCAGCAGGAATTAATGATCAGTAACGCGATTATCAGCAAAATGTCAATGACCGATGGTTTGACGAAGCTGTACAATCATTTGTCCTTTCAAAACTTTTATGAAAAAGCACTCGAATATGCCGAACAAGGCGCGATCATCCATCTGGCGCTAGTGGATATTGATAATTTCAAGAAGATCAATGACACTTACGGACACCAGTTCGGAGATAAAATTTTGGAAGGCATCTCGCAAATCATTACAGAACAGATTACCGCAAATGACATTCCAGCTCGCTATGGCGGTGAGGAATTTGCTATTTTGATGTTCGAGCATACTTTCGAAGAAGCTTATCAGATCGTCGAAAACATCCGTCGTGAAGTGGAGAAAATGACCTTTCAGGAGAAATTGCAACTCGTTTCTGTAACCGTAAGCATTGGACTGAAAAGCTATACAGAGGAAATGAACAAAGATAAAGATGTATTTTTTCAGCAAGCAGATGACTATCTGTATCAAGCTAAGCGCTCCGGGAAAAACAAAATTGTTGCTCTTAATCATATCGCTTAATGTAAAAACACTTCATTTGATGAGACTCCGGCATGCGCTTGCCGGAGTCTTTTGAATATAGAGCTTAAAATTTAATAGAGTTGACATTTCCATAAGTTGAAACTAAAATAGTTACATATGTATTGGTTATTTACTTACAATAAATAAGTTTGAAGGAGATGGTTTTTTAAATGTCAACCCTCGTTATTGTCGTTCACCCTGATCTTGCGGAATCTCGCATTAACAAAAGATGGGTACAAGAACTCAAGAAACAATCTGACGTGACCGTTCACAACCTGTATGAAGTATATCCTGATGAGCAAATCAATGTCGCCCAAGAGCAGGAACTGCTAGAGCAGCATGACCGTATCGTTCTGCAATTCCCTTTTTACTGGTACAGCACTCCTTCCCTACTGAAAAAATGGCTGGATAAGGTTCTAACCTACGGCTGGGCTTATGGAAGCGAAGGGGGCAAGCTACAGGGCAAAGAGTTGTTGATCGCCTTGTCTGCTGCCAGCGTTGAGGAAAATTATCAACATGACGGACGGAACAGGTATACGATCGAAGAGCTGTTGAGACCTCTGGAAGCTACAGGCCATATGATTGGTCTCAAATTGCTCCCTTATTTCGTACAATATGGTGCTGCAGTATTGACCGATGAGCAACTAGAGCAATCCGCACAAAAATACGCGCAAACGGTTATTTCTTAATTTTTTACTAGAAAGCCCCTTGGACGGCGCCTGCCATACCTGCTTTACAGCAGATGGTAGCTCCAGCCAAGGGGCTTTACTGATCGATTTACATCGTAACCAACGTACTGGTTACCTGTGCCATACTTTCTTTAATAATGTCGCAGCCCTTACGCAAGTTTTCCAAGCTTATCGTTAACGCTGGCATGATTTTAATTACCGTATCGTTACGCCCAGCACGTTCAATAATAAGTCCTCTACTAAAGCAGAGAGTCGCTACCTCCTTGGCGAACGCTTCTCCCAGATGAGATACATCAATCCCCCATATCAGTCCCATGCCGCGAATTTCAATAAGAGGATCTATCGATTGGATATGTTCACGCAAGAACTGCTGAACAAAAGCCTCTTTTTCCTTCACTTGTGCTTCCAGCTCTACCGTATCTCTGAACTCCAGCGCAGCCTTTGCCCCGACGAAAGCAAGCTGATTTCCACGGAAGGTGCCGTTATGCTCACCCGGACTCCATATATCCAATTCTGGCTTGAGTAGCAACAGCGACATTGGCAATCCGTATCCACTGATCGATTTGGATAAAACAACCATATCCGGAACGATTCCAGCCCGCTCGAATGAGAAGAACGAACCAACCCGGCCGCAACCGACTTGAATATCGTCAACAATGAGCAAAATATCATGATCATCGCACAGCTGTCGCAAATCACGCAGCCATTCGGTATCTGCAATATGAATACCGCCTTCAGCCTGTACCGTTTCCAAAATGATCGCGGCAGGCTTTTCCACACCCGAATGGGTGTCTGTTAAAAGCTGCTCCATATACAAAATGGTATCCATTCCGTTAAATGTGCTGTTATAAGGTATAAAGGTAACATTGTTCAGGGGAACCCCTGCGCTCTCTCGCATGGAGTTGTTGCTGGTAATAGATAAACTACCCAGCGACATCCCGTGGAACGCGCCCATAAAAGCGAAAATACCATTTCTGTTTTTCACCTTGCGTGCAAGTTTCAGTGCTGCTTCCACTGCATTGGTTCCGGTCGGTCCGCAAAATTGCAGCTTATAATTCAAGCCCTTGGGCTGGAGAATACGCTCTGAAAAAGACTCCATAAACTCTTGCTTGGCTGTCGTGTACATATCCAGACCATGCATAATCCGATCGGAAGTTAAATAATCCAAAATCCGGTTTTTCATAAAATCATTATTATGCCCATAGTTCAAAGCCCCTGCCCCGGCAAAAAAGTCAATGTAACCCTTGCCTGCCTCCGTGTATAGTACATCGTTTTTAGCTTTGTTGAAAACAACTGGAAAACTTCTGCAATAGGATCTTACATTGGATTCCAGCGCTTCGAATGTGTTCATGATCTCTCGTCCTCCCGCTGACCTGATTTTTGAAAAATACAAGCATGGAAAGCAAAAAAATGTAAATATGTAATCTAAATGAGAAGACAGTCTGAATTCACAATGGGATATCCACACCAAAGAATCATAAGTACGATCGCAAGAACAATTAAAATACGAAAATTAAATACAGAGATAGCACATTGAGAGTAGGTTAGTAGAAGATTAAATAGTGGGTTTTTCTAAGAGGCCTATCAGAGGATGTCAACTCCTATGTAATAAAATACCATAATTTTCATTTAAGTCAATGCGTGTTTCTGAGGTGTTTTGTTAAATTTTTGTAATTCATCATCAACGGCTTGTAGTATATTGTTAAAATAAAACGAAAAATGTCGTATTATAGAAATAAATCTCAAAAATAGTACATTTCCATATCAAATAGATATACATCTGGACTATTTGTCCACAGGATTGCCACAACAAACCTGATCTTTTGACAGACTGTCCAAAGGAGTTTACTCTATCAACAGGACCTGCCAAAAACTTGTTGTAAACATTGCAGTTATCCTAACTATTTGGCTCGAATTTGATAGAAAGATAAGGAAATATGATCATGTCTAATGTTTTGATTATTGAAGACGACAATATGCTGGGAGATACCCTTTCCTTGTATTTAACAGGAGAAGACTACAACGTTACTCGAGTGGAACAAGCGTCTGAGGGTATTGCCAGGCTTAAGATCGTACAGCCCGATATTATTTTGCTGGATCTGCTGCTTCCAGATTTGGATGGCGTGAATCCCTGCCCACTGATACGCAAGCATACGGACGTCCCCATCATCGTGATTTCTACAGAAAACAACATATCAGAGCGCATTCGTACACTTACGTTGGGAGCAGATGATTATATTTGCAAACCTTTTAGTATGCAAGAGCTAAAAGCACGGATGGAGGCTCTTTTCCGTCGTATTGAAATCACGCGCTTGCAAGGAAGAGGCAGAGCACCTGAACCTGAAACGGGCATTACTTTGGATTTAGCGAGAAGAATGATTACCGTTAACGGACAGAATGTGGAGACAACATATTCAGAATTTGAGCTCATGAAGCTTTTTTATTTGAACCGGGGAATTGTATTCAGCAGGTATGCTTTGATTCAGGCTCTCCGTGGCACAGACTCCTTTATTAACGAGAGGGCCGTGGACGTACATATTAATCATTTACGCAGAAAAATCGAAAAAGACCCTAAGAAACCGCAATTGATTAAGACCATCTGGGGAATCGGCTACAAATTTATGCAATAACACGGTCAGCTCCAGGGAAGTGATGACTTGATTTGGTTAATATCTTTCTGAACCGTGCTCAGATGCTCTTTCCAGTCTGGATACAGTTCTCCTGTTGAGGTTTCATTGCTGCGCTTCAATGCCTTTTCCAGCTCTATTACCTTTGCCAGCAACTCAGGCGCGCACAGGTTCCCCGTTCCTCCCTTAAGCGAGTGGATTAATCGAAGAGCAGAAGATAACTGCCCATTGTCCATTTTTCTCACAACTCTTTTATCGAGATACTGGTATTCCTGTATCCATTTGTAAAGGGCAAATTGAAAAATATACACCTTGCCATCCATACCTGCTATCGACTGCTCAGCGTGAATACCATGTAAATCTTGCAGCCACGCTAAATTAATCCAGCTAGTTAACACTTTAGCAGCGGTCAGTTCATGGACAGGCTTGAGCAACACGGCATTAATACCGGCACGAAGACAAACTTCCTGTTCATGCTGCACAGCATCAGCGGTAAAAGCGATAATGGGAAGCCTGTTAAAAGCTTTGTTTCTCCGAATATGTCTCGCCGTCTCAAAACCATCCATCTCTGGCATATGCAAATCAAGCAGCACCATATCCCAGTAACGTAGTTCCAGTAACGCTATTAGTTCTCTTCCGTTCGTGACCATCGTTACCTCAAAGTTACGCTCTGCTAAAAACTCGGTAATCACCACCTGGTTAATTTCGTTATCCTCTGCTATGAGAATTTGATACTTTTGTGTTGTATCCCCTATCTCTTTGCAGGAACTCATCGTCGCATGAGTCTCCAGAGTATTACTATCTGCAGGCACTGACTGTTCCTTCTTCCAGCAGAGAACCTCCAGCAGAGCGTTCCGGGTAACGGGCTTAGACAAAAAGGCATCCACACTATGATCCATGTCCCCTGCAGCTATTGTTTCCATCTGAAACACGGTTGTAAGTCCAATGATCTGAGCTATCTGCCTATCCAGCATTTGAAGCCACTGCCTCCGGGAGTCCAGTTCTCTCAAACCTTCCATCCCCATATCAATGATAACGTAATCAAAATGCTCACCCTTTTGAAAAGCGTCCACACTTTCTTGGAAGGATGAAATAGTGAATGTTTTTAGCCCCAAATCTTGCAGTAGTTTGTTCAAGCTGTATCTCACCAGTTCATGCTGCGCAACAATTAAGGCTTTGCCTTTGATTTGTTTTTCTATTCGTGTGCTTCCTGCATTCAATTCCCCAGTTTCCAGCTCGACATTAAAGTAAAATTGACTGTACTCTCCTAATCGGCTTTTCACCTCTACTTTCCCGCCCATAGCTTCAGCCAAATGCTTGCTAATGGCCAAACCCAGCCCAGAGCCCCCATATCTGCGGCTGGTTGATGTACTCGCCTGGATAAAAGGGACGAATAGCTTGTCCATACACGCCTCGGAAATTCCTATGCCCGTATCTTCTACCATAAAAGAAACGCCTACTCGCCCTTCCTGCTGACTTAGCATTTTTACCTGTAACAATACATGTCCCTGATCCGTAAACTTGATGGCGTTGGTCAGAAGATTTGAAAGCACCTGCTCCATTCGAAGCGGGTCTCCCTTAAAGCTTTTCGGTAACGCTGGGTCCGTTATAAATACGACCTCTATTTCCTTATCTTCAAGTAAAGTTCCAACGGTATCTGCGAGATGCCGAAGCATTTTTTCCGGCTCGAATTCTACCTTTTCCAGTTCCAGACTGCCGGCTTCCATTTTGGAAAAGTCCAATACGTTACTGAGCATGGATGAAAGGGTACGAGAGGAAGTGAGAAGCTTGTGGAGGTAATCTCTTTGAACGGCAGTCAGTTCAGTCTTATTTAACAACTTTGACAGACCGATGATTCCATTCAGCGGGGTGCGGATTTCGTGACTCATATGAGCCAAAAAAATGCTTTTCGCACGGTTAGCCTCGTCCATCTCCTTTCTTTTCTGCTCTGAGGCTTTATACTCCGTAATGTCCAATACGTGACCGATAACATACCTAGTAATCCCGTCCTCCATAACCGGATGTAAGGTAATGAGAGCCGAATATTCCCAAAAATCCAATTCAAATACGGTCCGATCACCGAACCAGGCCTGTTTGTAGTATTGGCAAAGCTGCTCCATCGTTTCAGAGGAGAGCTCCAAAATGTCCCCAAGACGCTTCACATGCTCCCTTTTATTGTAGTTGACTTGCATATTCAGACCCACGCGCTCCAGCAATTCACCTTCAAGCAGCATATAATAAAATTCATCACCACTTTTCTCCAGCCTGAATGTAAAGCCAGGTTGAACCCGAAGTAAATTCAGCAGATCACGGTCTTTGTTTAACAAACGTTGTCCATATGTATACTTAGCGGTGGTTAAAGTGTGCACAAACAGAGTCATGAACATTAGACCCATCCCTAACTCTAGCACGCAGGTCAACGGTGTTTTATCGCTTAGGCCAAAACATAAGAACAGAATTCCCGCCCCTCCATAAAATACACCTGTGATCGCCTGACGAACAAGTTGACGCTGAAAAACCAAAACTAACAATAATATCACGATAGCATATAGCACTAAATCTCGAACCAAGTGTTCGCCCCCTTATAATCTTCCATGTTTTGTACGATATATCGAAAATATAAAAAAACTCAGGACAGATTCCTTATGCCATAAGGCTTAAAGAACTGTCCCGAGCATTCATTCTACTATACATTCCATAGGGTTCAAGTTCATTTTAATATTTGAAACGGCTGATCATCACCTTCAAATCAGTAGCCATGGTTGAAAGCAACTGTGCAGAAGCTGATATTTCCTCCATGGAAGCCAGTTGCTCTTGTGAGGAGGCAGCAACTTCCTCAGATGTGGAGGCATTACCGGTTGCAATCGTCGCCAGCTCGTTGGCTGTCGCTGCAATCTCTTGTACACTGGCTGATATTTGCTCTGCAATCGCAGCGACCTCCTCTACCTGAGGTGTTGTCTCTCGAATGCCTTCCATCGCATGACCCAGCTTGACAATGGTTGCTTTGGAAATCTGCAGTCCATTCTGCACCTCAGTCGTGACCCTGTCCATCGTCTTCACTGTTGTTTCGGTTTCATGCTGAATTTCGGCAATCAAGGTGGCAATCTGTGTGGCGGATGTCTGAGACTGCTCTGCCAGCTTACGCACCTCATCAGCAACGACGGCAAAGCCTTTTCCATGATCACCCGCTCTGGCTGCCTCAATAGCTGCATTCAATGCCAGCAGGTTTGTCTGATTGGAGATATCGCCGATAACCTTCGTAATTTCACCAATTTCATGAGAGCGTGCTTGCAAGGTTTGAATCATCTGGTTGGAACGCTCTACTGATTGATGAATGGAATTCATTTGCTCGCCTGTCTGCTCAACAGACTTTCGTCCTTCCTCGGCTTGCAAGGCAGATCGTTTGGCCAAATCAGCTACCGAAATCGATCGTTCAGCAATTTGGGTGATCCCTTGTGCAATTTCATCCAGGGCCACCGAATTATTTTCCAGCCCTGTAGTCTGCTTCTCTGCACCACTGGCAATTTCTTGCACAGCCTGGGACACCTGCTCACTTGCAGCACTGGTTTGTTCCGCGCTTATTGTCAGTTCATTGGAAGAAAGGGCGACATGATCTGCACTGTTCCCTACGTTCTGAATGACAGATCGCAAGTTATTCTGCATATTTTGAAAAGCCACTCCTAATTCTCCGATCTCGTCCTCGCTCTTTACTTGAATGTCCTGTGTCAGATCTCCGGCGCTCACATTTACCGCTTGTTCTTTTAACTTTAAAATCGGTTTGATGATGGAACGAATCAGGAAATAAACAATGATAATACCAATCACAAGACAACCGACGATGGTTAGTAAAGTGCTGATCAAAATCGGTCCTGCTGCTTCATCGACTTCAGACAAATACAGCGTTCCGCCTATCTTCCAGCCAGTCAGCTTGTTAGTCGCATAGTTCATATATTTGGGCTGGCCTTCATACTCATACTCGTATTCACCAGTATCGCTCTGAAACATGCGTGATTCAATATCTGTAATTTTGGTACCTGCTTCCTTCGTCGGATGAACAATGTAAGTATGGTTGCTGTCCAGCAATATGGCATAACCTTCATGACCTACTTTAATATTGTTCAACGTCTCTTTAATACCACTTATTTTCAGGTCAATACCAATAACACCCGATCCATCTGACGTTGCCCTGGACACCGTAACCGTCATTTGCTTCGAGCTTGCCGAAAGATAGGGAGAACTAATCGCTGTCTTTGCTTGCTCTTTTATCGCTTCATCGTACCAAGGTCTGACCCGTGGATCATAATTGTCTGGTAATTGCTTCTGTGGATAGGTTATAAATTTACCATCCTTCGTACCATAAGAGATGGATTCTGCTTCAGGATGAAGTGCAGCATATTGCTTGAAAAACTCTTCCAGTTTGGCCGCTTGTTCCTCCGTCTCTACCCGATTGCCTTTTAGACTTTCTGCAAAATATTCTGCGTCATGTACCTTGGGCTCAATAGTACTTTCAATAATAAAATTAGTGCGGATGATAGCCTGCTCGGCACTTTCTTCAATCTGGTTTCGAATCTGCTGACTGGCGCTCACAAACGACAAAGCCCCCACGATCATGGACGGTAAAATCAGAAATGCAATAAAGGCGACCATTAGCTTCGTTTTAAAATTTTTGCTGAGCATCCTTGCGACTAGCCACTTTTTTCCCGATAACTTCTTCATTAATAAACATCTCCATTTCATTACCTAGATTTCCTAACCTTTGGTGAACCTCTTCGTCTTGCCGATGATGACAATCACCCGACAGACTCTCTTTCACATTTTTCACATCTGCTGCTAAAACGCCTGGACATAAAAGATATAAACACGCTAGTTAAATAGGTATATGTACTTATTTTCGAAAACAGCAAGGCTGGTCGGAACCGGTTCTTTGATATAATATACCTAAAAAATATTAAAAAAAATGCGTAGCACATGTTAAGAAAATATTAGTTTCATTTCACTGTACCTACCTCTTAACATGAAAATAATCCCCTTGAAGGTAGCAAACATAGGGTCATTTTCGAAAATTACCATATGCTTACTGCCCCCAAGGGGATTAGATTCGATCGCTTTATTCAGTTCAATCCAACAACACCTTCAGATCTTCAAGCCTGGTAACAGGTGCCTGACAGGTAAAATGCTCACACACATATACGGCTGGTTTGCCTTCCACAAGATCGTAATCACGGATATAAGAAACCGTCTCTGCAATCTCCGACTGTCCTTCATCCTTCAAAATAACGACCGTATTCGGCCTGAACCCAGCTCGAACCGCCTGAATGAACTGTACGGTCTGCGGATCGTCCCTATGACCTACAATCACAATCTCCTTCGTCGTTCCCGTCGAATACAACAACGCGCTGAGCAACGCGGAGTGGCCTGACGGGTAATGAGCAACCATACCGCCAAAAGCCTTAAACTGCTTGGCTGCATAGTTCTCTAATCGAGATTCACCCGTTAGCCGCGCAAGCCTCACAAAATTATAGGCCGCGATGCTATTTCCCGACGGAATCGCACCGTCATAGATTTCTTTAGGCTTGGCAATTAGCTGCTCACTATCTGACCCATAAAAGAATAATCCGTCCCGTTCCTCATCCCAGAACAAGTCGATCATATTTTGATTGAGCGTCAACGCCCGTTGCAGATACTCTATATCGAAGGTCGCCTGGTATAACTCGATCAAGCCCCACACATAAAAAGCATAATCATCTACATAACCGGGATAAGCTGCTTCTAAGTCCCGATAACGTGCCAACAGCCGTCCGTTCTCCTGTCTCAAATGGTTCCACAAAAACGTCTCAGCCTTCCGAGCTTGCTCTGTATATCTCGTGTCTCCAAAAGCTTGTCCCGCCTTCGCCAGAGCAGCAATCATCAACCCGTTCCACGAGGTCAAAATCTTGTCATCCTTGTGAGGATGAACCCGCTGCTCTCTGGCAGCAAACAGCTTGGCGCGTAGCTCACTAACCCGCTGCTCCAGTTCCTGCTCAGTCAAGTCACGCTTGATCCCATAGGCTTCCAGATTGATATCAATCAGGTTTGGAATGTTGTGGCCTTCAAAATTTCCGTAAGGTGTAATTCCATACAAATCGTTGAAAAAGGCGGCATTCTCGCCTAGTACAGCCCTTACCTCAGAGTCGTCCCAGACGTAGAATCTCCCCTCTTCTCCTTCGGAATCCGCATCCTCCGCCGAATAAAAGGCACCACCTGCATCCGTCATGTCTCTTGCGATATATGTAAAGATTTGTTCTGTAATCCGTCGGTACAGTTCCTTACCTGTCAACTGCCAAGCCTCTGTATACGCGATGGCCAACAGAGCATTGTCATACAGCATTTTTTCAAAATGCGGCACCAACCATTTCTCGTCCACGGAGTATCGTGAGAAGCCCATGCCTATATGGTCATAGATTCCGCCCCGGGACATCGCATCCAGCGTCTTCTCTGCCATTTCCAGTGCCTGTTGATTCCCCGTATGCTGTGCATATCGCAGCAAAAAAGACAGGTTATGCGGAGAAGGAAACTTAGGAGCTTCCCCGAAGCCGCCATATTCCTTATCGAATGTGTGGCTGTACTCATGGAAAGCTTTATTCAAACTCTGTTCATCCAGTTCACCACGATAACCTGCAAGCAAGTCCTGCCGCTCATGCTCGGTAAGCACCTGCTCACTCAGCTCCACCAGCTCTTCGGGCTGTTCTTTCCACCGGGTACCCACCTTGTCCAGCAGCTCCAAGAGTCCGACACGGCCAAATTTCTGCTCCTTGGGCAAATACGTCCCCGCAAAAAAAGGCTTCTGATCCGGCGTCATCAATATCGTCAGTGGCCAGCCTCCATGCCCCGTCATCGTCTGGCAGATGGACATATAGATATGATCCACATCCGGACGTTCTTCACGATCCACCTTAATGGATACGTAATCCCTGTTTAATACCTCAGCTACTTCTTCATCCTCGAAAGATTCTCTCCCCATTACATGACACCAATGGCAAGTTGAGTTAAGCCCCACTAGGAATAGCCTACTGACAAAAATACAGGTTTACCCTCCCGAGAGGCTTTTTGAAAGGCTTCGGGGCCCCAAGCCATCCAATCCACTGGGTTATACGCATGCTGCAGTAGATAGGGAGACTTTTCATTTATTAAGCGGTTAGCCTTCCGTTCCTTGCCTTCAATAAACTCTCTCATCGTTAAACCTCCCAAAGACTTATATTCTTTCTTACACTTTCAATATAACCATTTCATAAGAAAACTAAAAGACCTCAAACGAGGTCTTTTGGATTGAATTTATAGAATAACTCATTGTACACCTTGTTGGCTGCTTTAATCGCTTCTTCTGAGGGTTTGTTCAGCACAGTGGCTGTTATGTTATACCCTTGACTCCGGTACTTCACAACCTTTTGTCCTTCTTTATTATAACTTATTTCGGGAGTGGAGCCTCCATCCTCCGTAACAGTCTTGATATTGTGACAAGTCTCGCATAGAGGTTGCCAGTTCTTCTTATCCCAGAACAGCTCAGGATCACCCTTATGCGGTGTAATATGATCGACCACAGTTACAGGGGTTAACCTTCCTTTCTCGTATCAGCGAATGCAGAGTGGGTTTCTTTGGAGAAAGATTAATCGGGCTTGTCTCCAGTTATGATCATATCCACGTTGAGTGGCTGAACCTCTGCGCTGATCTCTCTGTTTACGATGCTTGTCACAATATCCTTTCTCAACAAGTTGATTACATCCTGGGTGGTTGCATGGTCTTAATATCCGCTTTGGCATAATATCAACTCTGCATCTTTCTCCTGACAAATCATTTTCCCATTCACCCTTTCTCTTTGTTTATGTATGAACAACAAATACACCGTCCTTTTATGCATAATGCATAGAACGATGTATGATCTAGTAACTCTAAATGAGCTATATATTATATATATTACTATTCTTTTATTTCTTTTTTCTTTCTTAGGGGGGTAATTGTCCACCACTAGAGGGGTATGATTGTCCACCACAAATATTCATTATGAATGTATATGGCGTATAAACATTCACCGCTTAATTATCTTAGGATTGAGTCGTGCACTCGGCTTGCAAGGAGTACCGTTCTCTTTGTAATTCTAATATCTTAACTACTTCTATTATTCGACCACTCAATCTGGTAAAATATTCTTATTGAAAAATTGGAGGTCTATGTTATGGAAAAAGAATATCTTGAGCTTACAACCGCTGTACTTGACACCATTCCTGAAGAGTCTAAAAAAATTTATTAGACAAGCCCACTTCTGAATTAGGTGAAGGTTTTGGGAATACATTTTACGTTATTTTCTATCCTTTTCTAAAAGCCAGAATTAAGTTGGAAGCAAAAATTGAGGCGCTTAAAAATGAAATAGTTGAAAAACATAATCACATCCCTTCAACAGATAGAATTGAAGCACCTTTAAATATCTATGGATGCGAAGCAACAATACAACGTTCATCCTTCTTTTGTTGAAATCATCAAGCAACTTACTCCCTTTGATGCAAAAGTTCTATCCTCTTTAGTTTATTGGAGTAAAGGTACTGTGGGGGTTGCCAACGTAGCTATGAAACCCTTAGAAGGCACTGGCCATGGTATATGGTTTAGAAATGTTTTTCCGTTTCCAGACTTAACTTTTGAAAATGTAAATAGATATTGCGCATCGGTCGATAATTTAATAAGGCTTTCAATTATAGAAGTAAATTATTCCTCAAGTTATACGAATAAAGATTTTTATAATAGTTTGACTAATTCCACTTTCCTGACCGAGTGTGAAGAACATCTAGAGAAAGTCAAAAGGGAACGTGGTGAAATTAACTTCGAATCGGTTTTTCTTATTCAGGGAATGTGGAATTTCACTACTCTTGGCTCTAATTTTATTAGCTGTTGTCTATAAAAATAGAACAACACTATCAGTGCTAATATGTGTGTGATGATTATTCAAGAAATATTATCGACATTAAGAACATAATTAAAGGGCGACTTTGAGGGTCGCCTTTTAATGGATTTACTAGGATCGCACTCAAACCATTCTTGGTAGGCTTTTGTCTGCCACATGAACATTGGCCTTCACCCTTTCAGTAAATAAAAAAAGCACCAGTTAGGGTGCTTATCTTTAACCTTTTGTCTGCCTAACAAATTCGATCTGTTCTCGTAAATCCTTGTTTGTAATCTTCATTGTCTCTAGTGATTTCGTAATGTTATCAATGAAAAAAGAAAAATCCTTCTCCGAATAGGATTCCTCGTTAGCTTTATATTGTCTTAGTAATATAAGAAACTCCATATAGAGCCTAGAGTTTTCTTTTTCCACTGCCGTTAATTCCTTTTCAGCGATTTCTAGTTGCTCACGACTCATTTTTAAATACTCATCCATGAGTTTTTTCACCTCCTCTTTTCATATATCGGGAGAAGCGAAATATAATATTATGGTGCTATCCAACTCTTTATATATGCCCCCATGATACCGCCGATAACAGCAGTAACAACAATCCTCGAAACTTCCCAAATAGCTTTGTACATTCTGTTTTTAGCAGCTTGATTAATAATACAAATTTTAATTTCAATCGCTGAAAGTACATCATTTAATTCTTTCTGTATAAAATCATTAAAATTATATTCATCGCGATATATACGCATTTTAACAAGATGCTCTTTATGATTCTGATATTCTCCTACTATGAAAGACTGAAGCTTTGACTTGACTGCCTTTATTTGTAGAAAACCTAGATTAGTGTGCGCCAGATTATCAAGCAGCATAAGTAGTTCATTCTTTGTTTCTTCCGTTAGAATACTGAACGACTCGGTTATTGCATGAGTTGTTGTCAAGTTCTTAGCTCTATTCAGTTGAGCCAACTTATTCCGTGGTTCTCGGTTAATATGAGTAGAAGCTGCAGTAAGAGCATCATCTATAAGGGTATTGAAATCCACCAGAACACCTCCTTCGACACAACAATTCGACATACAGGAAGGATATTCCTTTTTATGCGCCGAAAGTATTAGTTCGAAAGGAGGTATGTATTTTGTTGCAATGGATTGAGAACAATGTGAAAACTGCGATCATAGCCGCTATCGCCCTTGCTTTCATCGCTTCTGCGGCGAACTATGTTCTGCAAAATGTCCCTACATTCACGAACAAACTGGGGCCATCTTTTGAAATGATGGATTCCAAATAGCGCCCTGCGGACTCGAACCGCACATTTACCTTTAGGCACTGTAAATTCCCCGGAGCTGATCCGGGGATAAACACTATTGCAGCTCTTTGACTACCTTTGCCATGTGAGCAGGAATCGTAAAACCCTCGCTCTCAGTCAGGCTACCATCCGCATGCAGCTTGATAGCCAACTGGTCGTATTCACCTGTACCCGTAGGCACAAACAGGGTTACCATATGCGTGTGGACCAGCAAAGCTTACCACTTTACCAGTGGGGCTATATTTAAGAGCCTCAGCCTCGGTATTTACCACCTTAAAGATATTATCCGAACCAAGATATCCGTATCCGCCATTACGTACTGCGCTTGCTTCTGTACTCATTACAAAACACTTCCTTTTCTCTTATTGTGAAAACAAAAAGAGCAGCGCATATACGCCACTCTCATTCATCCATTTATTTAGGTGCACGGTGTGGGAATTGAACCCACGACTTTAGGTCTGTTTTACTCGGGCCCGCCTGCGCTCTACCACTGAGCTAACCGTGCATAATAGTGATATTGAAGAAACTAAAAAGGTCGGCACGATAGCCGACCTCCTCACTGCATTTAAATAACTATAATGTGATTATTACAGTTCTCCTCGTGAAGTGCCTATACGAACTGAAAGCTCGCCCTCCATGTATGCTTTACCCGAGGAAAGAGATACATAATACTTATTAGCACCAGGCCAAGCGCTTGAACTAATTTCACTGTAAGTGCGACCAGGTTCTACAGTTCCAGACAACATTTGTGTACCTGTTTCTGAGCCTCTGTTCACCGAAAATTTAATTGGCTGCTTACCGTCATTACGTATCCATACTTTAACATAGCCATAACCTGCCGGTATATCGAAATTTTCTGTAAGTTCTGTGTTGCGGAGAGTTCTATCAACCACCGATTTAGTGGCATAAGGAGTAATAACATGATCTCCCGCTTTTGGTGTATTCACATCGGTCGATGTGTTTGCAGATTGGGAAACTGCTGTTGAGTCAGTTGTAGCTGGTGCAACATCCGTAGCTGCTGCAGAAGCAGATAACGGAATTGCAAGAGCTAGAGACAAAACAGATACTACAGAAGCCTTTTTAATGTTCTTCATACTCATAAGCCCACTTTCTTTGATTTTTTATCCTGTATACTTTATCAATCAAACAATATGTATAGAAACTATTAGAGTGTTCAAGATTGATAAAGTTTTTACAGGTATCTATGAACATTTACATTATAAGTATTTTATTGTAATTATTCAACAAAAAATGGGTTTTTATTCCATGTTAGCAGAAGCCCGGATTTGAACCAGGACTGTGGGGAACTGACCCCCGCAGCGCACCTCGCATTCTGCATGAAACTGCTGGCGGATTCGAACCACCGATACACCCACCCATTCTTTTTCGCGAGAAGGAATCGAACCTTCGTGGATATACCCCATTGCGGTTATGATAATAGATGTGGACAAGGGACTTTCACCCTTGCATACAGCCTTTGCTATTTACTCCCTTTGACTGCGTAATGGGATTATCCGCGTCTCTCTTCCGCCACCACATCATGATATAAGCTTTGTTGGAATCCGGTACTTGCTTACGCGTCCGGCCTGCGCTCCTGATCCATTCTTTAGCGGCTAGGATCACCATGCATGAGGAATGCGCTTGGCAGACGCAAATAACAAGAGTGGAGTATTGTTTATGTGGTCAAGGGATGTACTGCACGCTTAGCGCCTTTCGGCTCCCTTCTGCCTTATGCATTGCCCCAAGAAAGAGCACCATGCCCGCTTGTCCTACCCTTGCGGCTCTCTGTAGGTCTTACGCCTACCACCGTCAAACAGGTATATTGTCGTGTCGGGTGCTGCTCTCTCTTTGTTTTCCATATTATAAGAATACACTATATAAAACCTAATGATTTATAGTTATTTCGAATAATTAACAAAAAATTATTGATTATTTTTCTAATCGTTGTATATTTGTGTCATTACATTTGGAAAGGTGTCTTGTTATGGATAATACTTCATACATAATAAAATATGTCGCTCTTTATCTTCGAAAAAGCCGTGGAGAAGAAGATACAGATCTTGAAAAGCACCGCTTCATCTTGAGAGAGATATGTGTGAAGCATGGATGAAAGTATGTTGAATACGTTGAAATAGCGAGTTCTGAAACAATAGAGTATAGACCTAGATTTAAAAGTTTGCTGTCTGACGTTGAGGAAGGTATTTATGATGCTGTTCTTGTAGTTGATTATCAGCGTCTTGGCAGAGGGGAACTTGAGGATCAAGGAAAGATAAAACGTATCTTCCGTGATAGTGAGACGTACATAGTCACACCCGAAAAAATATATAACCTCGTTGATGATACGGACGATTTGCTTGTGGATGTAAGAGGACTACTTGCTCGTCAGGAATATAAGACAACTACGAAAAATTTGCAACGCGGAAAGAAAATTGGAGCAAGGCTTGGCAAATGGACAAATGGACCGGCTCCTTTTCCTTATGTTTATGTAGCAGCAATAAAAGGGATCGAGGTCGTTCCCGAAAAAAATGTTGTCTACCAAGAAATGAAATCCAGGATTTTTGGAGGTGAAAGCTTAGAATCAATTGGCTGGGATTTTAATAGACGTAGCATTCCCGGTCCCGGACCTAAAAATGGATTATGGCACTCAAATACGATACAGGGAAAATAATTTCGAACAAAACAAAAGGATCCGGTCACAAAAAAAAGAAAGCTCAGCCACTGGTTATCAATCCACGAGAAGAATGGGTCATTGTAGAAAACTGTCATGCCGCTGTAAAAACTGAGGAAGAACACATGAAATTATTAGCAATGTTAGAGAAAGGTCAAATTGTACCGAATCGCGCAAAGGCAGGAACATATGCCCTGTCTGGCCTAGTGTTTTGTGGGAAATGCAAGAAAATGATGCGTTATAATGTTCGCTCTGATGGTTATAGCACTAACTCAATTAAGGCCTGTAATAAATACGACCACTTTGGCAACTATTGTAGCAACAGTGGCGTAAAGGTTAATATCCTTACTGACTTTATAGATCGGGGGATAGCCGATTACGAACAGAGAATTATTGATAGTGATAATTACATCAACACTGATGTAATCGAAAAATTAGAGCGGATCATTCGTGAAAAAGAAACTCAGTTAACCAAGCTCAACAGAGCGCTGTCTAAGATAAAGGAAATGTATGAAATGGAGGAATATACACGAGAAGAGTATGAGGAGCGTAAAGTTAAACGGCAACAAGAAATATCTGCTCTCGAATCCGAATTAGCGGTCCATCGTTATGAGATAAACTACGACAGCAGAGAAAAGAATAAAGAACGGATGAAATTAATAAAGTCATTTAAAGACATTTGGTCTTCTGAATCTGCAACTGGACATGATAAGAATATGATTGCAAAAATGATTATCTCCAGAATAGAGTATATATATGATAAAGGTACGTACAATCTGAATATATCTATTCAATTTAACTAAATCCTTACTCAGTAAGGGTTTTTTTTTGAGGCTTAAGAAAACGTGACACCAATGGCAAGTGAAATAGCCGACAGATAGGAAAATAGGCTTGTTATTACGCTTAGCAATTTCAAAAGCCTCATCTGACCAAGGGAACCAATTTACTGGATTGTGAGCATGCTGTAGCAAATAAGGTGATTTTTCCTTGGCTAGTCTATTCGGTTTGCTGCTCGTTGTCATGGGACATCACCACTTCCGTAGTTGTAGGTATGAAAAAGCACTGATGGATATTCTCCATCAGTGCTTTATTTACTGCAATCGTACCTTATTAGAGTTTAACATTATACTCATTAGATTATATATCAAATATCTCCAGAGCTTTCAGTAAGGCGTATTCACTTGTTCTAGCCCCTTCTTTTGAAAAATGTGCATCCGGAAACGCGGGAGACATATGATGGTACCCGGGATAGACATGTAATTCCACTAAGACACCATCAAAGGCCAGTTGTTTTGCAAAAACTAAGGCTTCATCAATGAATAAATCAAGGGTACCTATATTTATATAAGTCGGTGGTAACCCGGCCAATGACTTAGCACGGGCCGGCACATAATACTCACTTACCTCCTCCTGACCCGGTTCATCCCCCAATACAGATTTCCAGCCAAAATAGTTGCTTTGTTTTGTCCAAATAAACTCTCCTGCGTATGGATGCTCTGGTGCGGTGCTTGTGCGATCATCTAGCATTGGCCTCATTAATCTTAGATGATGGATTTCGAATTTCTTCTGATCAAGAATGTACAAGGCTAGGCCAGCCGCCAATCCGCCGCCAGCGCTGCTGCCCCCTACGGCAACTTTCTGAGTATCTATCCCTAACTCTTCCGCATGTTCAATACACCATTTTAGGCCCGAATAACAATCCTGTAACTGACTTGGCTGTACATGCTCTGGTGCTAGGCGATAGTACACAGATACACAACAAAAACCATGTTGTGAAGCAAGAGATGCATTAGCAGGGCGATCCACGACTGGACTTCCTAAGACCATCCCGCCTCCGTGTATCGAATAATATAGAGGCATCTTATGATGCTTTGATTGTTTGGGCTTAATGATTTCTATTTGAATATCTGGACCACTAAAATAACTTGGCACAATCTTTTTTTCTAATGTAATAGGGAACATCTGCGTTACATCTATTTGTTGCATCATTTGAGATTGATTTTTACGTGCTTCCATTAGTGTAGATTCGGTAAGATCGGTTGTTGGTATTAAATCAACTGCACTGATAATTTCTGGATCAATCAGATGTCTACTCCTACTTTTTTGCTCCCCCATAGTAATCGTTTCCCCGCTTTCTTGTTTTAAAGACAATGAATCAATACATATTTCAATTGTTGCTGTCGTTTATATTCATATTTTAAAGATTAAAATTAGCTTTATAAATGAAAACAACGAGTTAGAATCATTTTTGACATAAAAACAATAATGAAAAAATGAAGTACAGCCTTTGAAATAGAATGGTTCTGTTGGATCATCGAGGGAGGGTGAGCGGAATTTTGGGATCAAGAACGGTATGTAAAAAGTTCAAGAGAGAAAATGAAATGCCAAAAACGTATTTCGGAATCTGGATGTGGGAGGTAATGCAAACACACATCAAACCTTTTGCCAAATAAAAAAGACGTGACGGATTGGTCGTTCACAGCGATCATCCGATCACGCCCTAAGCTCACCACGTTATGAAGCCAAAATTAAATTCATTTATGCGGGTAGAGTACCACGCCACTTTGCAAACTAGGTATTTTTATGTGAATAAACAATTTTCTTAATAGTTTCGGTAGAGAGGAAAAACTCCTTAGCTAATTGCTCGATACTACTACTATTTTGAAAAGCAATTCTGATTGCGGCATTTCGCTGTTCAAGCAACCTTCTCCCCCCACTCAAACTGCCCCAATCCATATATTCCGTTTTTGGCTTAGGAATATACAGAGTCTCTCCTTGAACATATTTTTGAATTTCCATAATTAGTTTTTGAGGTAAAACTTTTGTAGCATTCGTATATTTCAATTTTGCTCGCCCCTTATTTTGATTCTTTAAAATAAGGTGCAAAGCCAAAAATATTAAAAAAGCTTGTTCAGCGTTAAAAATTGTTTCGCCCCATACAAAGTAACGCTTTCCTAATAATTGGCTTTGCATGAGTGTAAGAAGTCACAGACAATCCCAATAGATTCTCCATCAGTAGGCACCCCCTTTTACCTCGCAAGTATAGCATAACTTCTGCTCACCTGGGACCAGCTAAATGATATCAGTACAATCCACCATTAAAATTGAGCTGATATATAACTGATCTTCATTCGTTTATGAGGTGTTGCCGGGACTTTTGTTTGCCCGACTCTTGTTATTCGCAAGCCAATGTTTTATATTGACATAAGAGTAGGTCAAAAATAAAAGAGGTGAACGGACGAGATGTCTCCACGCACGAAGGAACAAAACGAAGAGATCCGGTTGCGGCGTCTGACGCAAATCCGGAAAGCCGCTGCCGATGTGTTTTTGAATAAAGGGCCTTTACTGGAAATCCGCGATGTGGCCGTGCAAGCGGGACTCGGCTATGGCACGGTATACCATTATTACAGTAATAAGGGCAATTTGCTCCACGATCTGCTATGGGACGCGTTGGAGCGGGCCGGGGGATGGCTGGAGGCCCCGCGCGCTTCGGCTTCGGGGGAGGCGCCAGCGGGCGGGCATTTCGGCTTGGCTGCTGCGGCGGACACCGGGAACTCGGCTGCCGCGGATTCCCAAAGCGGAAGCCGCGAACCGGCCGCTGCCGCAGAGCTTGGCCCCGTCGCCGCCGCCGGCATTCGGCTGCTGCAGCTTTGGGCGGAGGACCACGCCCTGTACCTGCTGCATAAGCTGGCCGGTGAGGGCTTTGCCTCGCTGCCTGAAGCGCGCTCGGCCCCGCTCTCGGCCGCCTTTCGGCGGGAGGTGCTCGCGCCGCTTGCCGCGCTGCTGGAAACCGGTCGTGCGGCGGACGGGACTGCCGCTTCCGGCGGAAACGCGGCGGAGCCGCCGTATCGGCTACAGCGCGCGGAAATGCTGCTGGCCGCCTTGGCCGGCTGCGCCTCGCTTTCGCTTCGCCGCGGAAAGCTGCACGAGGAGGCCATGGATATCGCCCGGTTTTTAAAATTATAGAATTGATAAGGAGCGAATACACAAAGATGATCATTTTAAAATCACCTAGGGAAATCGAAGAGATGAAGCCGGCGAGCCAAATCGTTGCGGACTGCTACCGCGAGGTGGCCAAACTGATCGAGCCTGGGATCACCACCCGGGAAATCAATGACTTTGTTGCCAGACACATCACCAAGCTGGGCGGCAAGCAGTTTACGAAAGGGTACAACGGTTTCCCCGCCGAAACCTGCATTTCGGTCAACGATGTGGTGGCCCACGGCATTCCTTCAAACCAGGCGCTTATGGACGGCGACTTGCTGAAGCTCGACATCGTCGTGGAATACGGCGGATGGTTCGGCGATTCGTGCTGGTGCTATGCGGTGGGCAATATCCGGCCGGAAGCGCAAAAATTAATGAAGGTGACAAAGGAATGCTTGGATCTGGGGATCGCCCGGGCACTCCCGGGGGGCCGGCTCGGCGACATAACGTCGGCGATTCAACAGCATGCGGAATCAAACGGTTTTTCGGTCGTACGCGATCTGCTGGCGCATGGGATCGGGCGGAGCCTGCACGAGGAGCCAAGCTACGAGCATATCGGCGTAGCCGGCAAAGGCATTCGGTTAAAGGAAGGCATGGTGTTTACGATTGAACCGATGATCAACCAAGGTACGTTCCGTATCACGATCGACGACGATCAGTGGACGGCGAGAACGGCCGACGGCAAGTTGTCGGCGCAATATGAGCATACGATCGCAGTTACGTCGGACGGACCACTGATTTTAACGGCCCAGTAAGCATAGAGGCGAACGGACGGCAATGCGTCATTTTAGGAAATAAGTCGCCACCCCAGCCTGCTTGGCCTGACGAAAGTTCGTAATCCGAAACGCGAAAAAGCGCTGGTTCCAGCCTGGGACCAGCGCTTTTTTTACATGGTTTGTAACTTTACCGATTTACGAAAAACCACGTTGTTATGCGGTTTTTTATTATGACTTTGGTATCGTGTTACGGATTTACACTCTCTCTTGGCTAGCCTGTCTTGCGTGTATTTTTTTCATTGCAAATCTTGCTATTGGCTGAGCAATCAATAGCTCAATCCAAAATGCTACACCAAAATTTCTAAACCAACTATGAAAGAAGTTCTGGAAAGGTTCTAGGCTTATTTGTTTCGTACCAACCCAAGTTCCTATAATGGTTAGAAGAATAGATAAGACCGCAACGTTCAATAAAGTATTCAATAAAACTCTAGCATTAAATCCATCTGTTTGTCCTACAAATTTGGGTATCACTTTACCCACTAACGGTCCCGCAACCAATCTAACTAACAAAACAACGATAATCCACATAAACGGAATAATCTTTAGTGTTTCTAAATAATTTTCTTTACTAAAGCCGCGCTCCAATCCCATAATAATCGGGGCGATCGTGTTTACTGAAATAATTGAAATAATCAATAAAAATAATATACCTTCTTTTGCGTTTTGAGGCAGTCTTTCTTCCTTATACATATTGTTTCCCTCCGAAATAAAAATATTTCAGATGGTAGACGTATCATGCGACATATATTTTTGGTCATTAAAACTAGTACCAATATCTCTACACACTGATCTAACAATTATAACAACTTTTTTTAAACAAATGAAAGGATTTCTAAAACATTTTTTCTGCCAGTGACATTCGTAAACTATGACGATCCTTGGACTGTCGCTACAAGAATAGAAAGAGAATAACGGCAGGCTACACGAGTCGTGCTAATAATGTAATATATAATCAAGCATAAAACTCATAAAGGAGTATATGAACCAGATGAACAATTTTCTGAATGAATTTGAGGAAAGATTTAGGGCAGGATTTTTGGATGATCTTAAAAGCATACTGGAAGAAGTGAAGAATGAGAAGGTTTACGCTTGTGCTTTTGGCACAGACAGCGATTTTGTCACATTGTTTCTTGCTGTTAATACGGAGGAATCACTTGCTAAATATATCACAAACATGAAGGCCCAAGACCTGTGCAACAGCAAGGAAGATGAAAATTATTATAGATGGGGATTTTGCGAATATCAATATGGCGATACAACACACTTGAATCATATTAGCAAATTTCTGTATGCAACCGAAAATGTGTTTGACTATAAAGATGAAATGATAAAAATTATGGCCAAGGTAGTTAAGGAAACAGACGATGTACTTTTTAATCAATTCGGCCAATCCAAAGAAGATATTATTTTTTTCATGTCCATGACGGATGATGATATGGCCGAGGAACTGGAAAATCAGTCCGTAATTCAGATGACAAACGCCAAATTAGTTGATGGCTTCTTGCATCGTTATCAATAAAAGTGCGTTTGGAATATTACACTCATTTCGTTCAGGTAGATTGCTTTACCAGACAAATTCACCAATGTGCTTGTCTAATGCACCGATAGTATCCTCTTGATCTACACGGGGGAGTACCAGCAAAGTTGACACTTCCCCAATATTAGAAAAGCTTTTTCATAGATGTAATATGTATTCAACTTTAAAATCCACATATCAATTCATTTTAAATGGGACCTCTATATCCTCGCCTATCTCGTTAATTGTATCCTCGATAATTTCTCGGATTTCTTCATTTAGATCTCTTTCTAAAGAGTCTTTCATTAAGTTGTAACTCATTTTTAAATTTAGATTAACAACAACGGATGAATAAACATCGACTATCTCCGAAGATGTATCATTCCATAATTTAAGTACAAAACGATCTACTCTTTTTCTGAACGAATCACTTAACAATTCATAGGTGTTAGCTCTCAGGGTTCACTTTCTAATATAAAAAATTAAATATTATTCCTGAATGATATCACCGATATTTCCGCACAGCCACCATGGACTCTTTGCCATCATTGGCTGTGCGCTGCCTCTGTTACTGCCCCGCATGATTTTCACCCTACTGCCTGTAATCCCGAACAATCTGTTCGTAAATTGGAATGACCGGGAACTTGTTTCATCAGAAACAACCACTATGATCCGCTCCACATTTCTCTTCGCAAACTACGCCGCTATCATATTCATGATATGGGAATCCGTTTGTTTTACTGAAGCGAGACTCCGGTGCAGCTTATGATTGACGATTCCGATCACCACGTCCGGCTCCATTTCATCCTGATGGGAGAGCATAACCATTGCTGCAATATCTCCCATCTGATATGCTGCCGTCAACGCCCTTAGAAAAGTCTTCGAGTTTTCACTTTCCGGTAAGGATAACTCTCCTTTGAGGAGATCCTCCCTGACTGCTCCAAGCGATTTTCGTGCCCGGTGGAGTGCAACTTTTACCGCTCCCTCCGTTGTTTCAAGCTTGTCGGATGTCTCACGAATCGAATATCCAAACACATCTCGCAGCAAAAAAACAGTTCTTTGAAGCGGAGATAAATGTTTCATTAAGGATTGCAACGCTATCTCGATTTCAAAAGATCCATGATCGGGTACATTTACTCTCGCTTGTTCCCTATTCAATATCCGAGTGTAGACTGCTTTTCTCCGTATGTCATCAATCCAGGTGTTCTTAGCAATCCGTAGCAAAAGCGCTTCGGGATTTGTATGCTCGAAGCTATTTAACTTGCCTAATGCTTTGATCCAAGTGTCCTGAGCCAGTTCTTCCGCATCCCAAGTTGATTTCGTAAGCGACAGACAGTAACGTTTCAGGACCGCCTGTAATTCCTCCAAGTTCTCGATGTTTATTATATTATCTGTCATTTGTATAGAATCATCTATGCGCATAGGTCCTCTCCTCCACGGTCTTATTCTGCCCTTTCCTAGAGCAAAGCCATTTGCTACCTCCAATGTAAACGAACAAGTAGTTGTAAAAGTTACACCATTTACGCAAATCGTTTTCCCATTGAAGCCTCCGTATCTTTTTACGGCCTCGGTTCGTTTACAAGGAGAAATCAACTGGAAACAGGAAATTGGGGGTATAAAAAATGAGTGTTTATGTGCCTTATGTTGTCGAGCAAACCGCTCAAGGTGAAAGATCGTACGATATTTATTCAAGACTATTAAAGGATCGTATTGTGTTTGTCGGGGCAGCCATTGATGACCATTTGGCTAACAGTATTATTGCTCAATTATTGTTCCTGGCGGCAGAAGATCCGGAAAAAGAAATTTACATGTATATCAACAGCCCGGGTGGTTCTACTTCCGCAGGATTTGCCATTTATGATACGATGCAGTACATCAAACCCGATGTGCACACGATATGTACGGGATTTGCTGCTTCGTTTGGAGCGATCCTTTTGCTGGCGGGCGCCAAAGGGAAACGTTCGGCGTTGCCGAACAGTGAAATCATGATCCATCAGCCGCATGGTGGCGCACAAGGTCAGGCCAGCGATATTGCGATCAGCGCAAAACGAATTTTATGGACTCGTGAAAAGGCAACCCGTATCACAGCTGAACGGACCGGGCAATCTTTTGAAAAAGTCGAAAAAGATATGGACCGGGATTTTTACATGTCCGCTCAGGAGGCACTGGAATATGGTGTTATTGATCAAGTGATAACTTCTTTGTAGAGTATGCTCAAAACCTAATGAACCGCAAGAAACTTCAAGAAATAATACGAGGTGATATCATGTTAGCAAGCTTACAAGGCAAGGAAGTAACTATTCATTTTATAGATGGGACAAATGTATGCGACGGGATATTGGATCAGATTGACGACAAGTTCGTTAAATACGTTACGCAATATCAGACGTTTGTTATTCCTATTACATCCATTCGCACCGTATCCATTGACATTAAGGAACGGCAACGCCACAGAGTTGGATTCGCCCCATGAACCTATTTTAGCATGGGTGGCAATTACATTGTACGGAGGCCCGATATTATGGAAATTTCACAGGGAGTAGAAATGCTTCAGCTAGATTTTCATGGGAATATAATTCACCCCATTCTTTTGTGGGATCGAGAAATGGCTGTATTAATAGATACAGGATTTCCCGGGCAAATTGAAGATTTACGCGTGGCTATGGAAAAGGTAGGCGTGTCGTTTGGTCAACTAAAAGCTGTGATTTTGACGCATCAAGATGTGGATCATATAGGAAGTCTTCCTGAGATTTTGCAGGAGTGTGGCAGTCATATTAAAGTCTATGCACACGAACTGGATAAGCCGTATATTCAGGGGGAGATCCCTCTTTTAAAAGATGGTCACCTTGTGAATCCCCCGAAGGGCAAAGTGGATGATATCTTAATAGATGGCCAGGAACTTCCGTTTTGTGGCAGGATTCGCGTCATCCATACGCCTGGGCATACTCCGGGTCATATCAGCCTTTATTTAATGCAAAGTAAGACTCTTATTGCCGGGGATTCGATGTACAGTGTAAACGGCATTCTCGGGGGTATTCATGCCCCGACCACACCGGATATGGATGCAGCTCGTCTCTCATTGAAAAAGTATTTAGATCTCGACATTGCATCCGTAGTTTGCTACCACGGGGGATTAAGTAATGTACATGTTAATGATCAGATATTAGGACTTACCCAAGGATTATAAAGTTAAAGTTCCAGCAAGCTACCTTTTGGTGAAACGATGTTGTGAACGAGAAGATTATTTTAAATAACACTTTGTTAAAGTTCAATCACAAATTAACAAAGTGTTATTTTGCATTTCACAAAATAGATCTTTATTGTTTATTCCTGCAACCCATAATCCACGCGTGCTAACTTGTATATAGATCAGACTTTAACTGATTAAAAATATATTCTTGCATTTGATCTAAAAGAAGAATGATATTAGCATTTTTGCCATTTTTCAAGACCCACTGAATAGACATCATTGAGTTAGCAGCATATAATTCTGCTAAATACTCCAATGCGATCGAAGTTGAAGAATTCTGTTGCTTTAAATAATCTAAGCAAGTCCTAAACAAAATTTGTTCAAATTCCTTACGTAGATCTGCTGTTACTTCATGAACGGCTAACAATGTTGAAATTTCGAGCTTATTTTTAATCATATTATCGGTTACAAGTTCTATGGCATTTGCCACCTTGCCATCTTCGATGGGATCAAAACGCTGCTCAATTTCAACTTTAAAATCAGAAGCATACTGTTTAACTATTTTTTCTAGCAAGTCGTACTTATCCAAATAATGACTATAAAAAGTAGAACGTCCGATAAGAGATTGATCACAAATTTTTTTGATCGTAATATCTTTAAAATCATGTTGTTGGAGTAATTCTATTAAAGCTCGCTCAATAGCTATTTTTGTTTTATAAATTCTGATATCTTCATTCATTTAACCACTTGCTCCTTATGTGTAAGTTTTCGAACACTTCATATATAACATGTAAGATATCTTACAGATTATGCGATACTAATTATTTTTTATGTAGTAACTATACTCTATAGTAAGCACATACCCAAATTGAAGGAGGAAAATATATGTTTAAATCATATGTAAATAATGAACAATTCAATCTTCAAATTAATCGTTTTATCAATGATTATTATCAAGAAGATGATCAATACGTACCTATTAGCCGACTCGCACAAATCCAACAAGAATTAATCAATGCTGCGTCCATTACAACCAAAGTATTTACTAAAGAAACGGGTGATGAGCAACACTGCCAAGCAGGTCACTGGGAATTAGCCTTTAATGAAATGAAGAAATTCCTATAACAACTATAAAAATTATATTGTTCGTACGCAACATGCCCATCAAAATCGTAGTTCCATAGCTTCAATCGTTGTTATCCAATCAAAGCAGATGTTCTTTCAACAACGTCCATTCGCTCTCATTAATGCCCGATCCTTTTCTTTTAATCGCGGACATGTGTAACAGTAACCAAATTCACGATCCAAGCAATAAGCCAGGCAACAAGCTGTTTTCACTAACATTTTTTGATCAGGGATATTTGGGTGTTCAATGAAATTTGGTTTAATATTAAACGGGTTATTACGGAGTCCGAACGCACTAGCATCGACATCGTGTGTGAGCAATTTGAAAAAAGAAATGATCCTGGTTCTACTTTCTTCATTAGACACTTCGGCCAACTCTTCTTCCATTTGAGCATACAACGCATTAACGATTTGTCCCCATAATGGAATAGCGGTTATGGGGGCAAGTTGGGACAAAAGTTGGATTATAGGCGTTACCTGTTCCCTGTAAAAGGAATCAAGCGATTTCTTGTATCCCTCGTCCCGGTCCATTATCGAAATTTGGTTAAATCGTACTTCGTTGATTTTAAATGAAAAAAGCGGATAGCCGTCAACTACATATAATTGTACGGATAAATTAGATAATGATAAATCCAAAAGCAACACGTTGCCTTGATACAGCATGTGCTGCATCGCACCGCATACCCCCGCGTACCAGCTAATAAAAAAAGCTGCCGCTGCAGAACGTTCTTTAGCTTTGATGAGCGTGCTATATGTGTCAATTAAGTGATTCATATTTTCAACTTTTAATAGATCAAATGCAGGGATGGTAAGCACGGTTTTATCAAGCTCATTCAAAGTAAGGAAAAATTTTTCTTCCAAATGTTGAAAATCAACCGTGCCCATAGCATACACTCCCATTATTGTTCTCTATTTTTCAAAAGCATGAACGACATCATTAATAGCATGAAGATCTGCCAATGGAGACATGCCAAGACTAAACCATTCCTTGCCTCCCATCATGTGAACCTGTTTTTTTTTCACGGCTGTCATGTTTTTCCATAAAGAACTGTTCAGCATTTCCTCATATCTATTCCGAACTTCTTGGCTGGAGTCATCATCTAACTGCAAAATGATATGGTCAGGATTATATTCCGGAATTTTTTCCAATGAAATGGATAGACTTAGCTCACCCTGTGGATATTCTTTAATCGGCTTTAGACCTAGTGTCTTATGGATGAAGATTCCCCGATCACTATTTTCTCCGTAAATAACGATCTCCTTCGCCATAATCATCATGTACATGACTGTCTCGTCACCAACTAGAGAATGGAGTTTCTCCTTCGCTTCAGTTTCTTTTGTTTGCAAATCCTGAATGACCTTTTCAGCCTGTTCCACTTTGCCTAGAACCTCGCCAATATCCCGTAACTCATCACGCCAATCATCCCGCTGCGGTAAAAGCACCGTTGGTGCAATTTTGGAAAGCTGAGCATAATCCTTGTCGGACCACCACGTAGGGGCAATAATTAAATCCGGCTTAGAGGCCAGAATAGCTTCAAAATTAGGAGTTTGGGCAATTCCCATCTTCAGTGTATCTTTAAACGGTTCCTTTAAATAGGATGGGAAATCCGGATGATAGTTTTGTACCGCAACAGGCGTAACGCCAAGTGCATATAACAACTCCGGGTAAACAACAGAAAGTCCAATGACCCTTTTGGGCTCCGTTGGAATACTAAGGTCCCCTTTTAAAGTTGAAATAACGTGCTGCTCAGCAGTGGCTCCTTTATTCGCTTTTTCAGAATTGCTAGCTGTGTTTCCTGCATTATTGGCTCCACAACCTGTACATACAATGACGAACAATACGATAATTAAACCTGCGATTATATGTCGTTGTTGCTTCATTCTTCGGTGGTCCTCCTGATCATTTGATTTATTTATGACAACCTCTAATTAAAATTGATTATCATTATCATATATTAGGAGTATAGATGAATTTATAATTTCGGAATATTGACGATAGCGACTTTTTTTCATGCACGATCCCGCCAAATCTTTAAAACTTCATCCAGCATAAGCTCATGAGTGAAAGCCGTATATTCTACCCAAGGATATGAGGGAAGGAAGTCCACCCGGCTGTTCCTGACAGCTTTCAAATCACTCCATAGCTTAGAATTCATGAGTGTTTGCCAACTTAATTGTGACTGAATGTCCTCGTCTACGATGAGCAATAAACGATCTGGATCAAAATTCGCTAGTTGGTCAGGCGTTATCTGCTGATTTTGACTCAAAAGATCGACGCCTTGCACAGGCAGAACATGCAGATCATCGTAAAATACTGTGCCTAGGCTTCTACTGCCCAAAACATTGTAACGATCACCGGTGATTCTCAGAATGAGGAGACGATCATCCTTGAATACATGTTTCACTTGCTCTCTTACAAAAAGAGCCCTTCGATCATATTTTTCAAGCCAAGTCTCGGCTGCTACGGTCTTGTCCAGAAATTTCCCAATTAAGCTCAAATGCGTACGCCAATCGTTCTTCACCCAGGGTACAAAAAATGCAGGTGCAATTTTCCTCAGCATATCCTGTTCCTCAGGAGATACCAGAGTGTCGATACCAACAATAAAATCGGGTTCAGCAAGTCGAATTTCTTCTCTCTTGATCCATTGATTTGAACTTAGAGGGAGCACGGCATCCATGTGATACTTTCGCTTGTAATAACCAGTCCATGGGTGATCGGCTGGTGCGGCGAAAGGATTAATTTGAAGCGCAATCAATTGCCCAATGTTGGGGAAATCGTAGGCGACTATTTTTTTTCTGCTGTTCTTCATAAATGCCGCTGGAGGCACACCCGATACCTGTTTAAATTTTCGCCGAAAATAAGTATCATCATGATAACCTACATGTCGTGCAATATCCCGAAGACGATTTTGCCCACCCGATCTCATCAGCTGTTGTGCCTGCTCAATTCGGAAAACTGCCAAATAATCTATCGCGCTGCAGCCATACCTTTTTTTGAATAATCGCATAAAATGACGGGTACTCATTCCCCCCACCTTGGCCAAGTGATCGATTGTCAGTTCTTTCTGGTAATGCTGCTCTATATAGCCTTTGATATAGTCTAGGACTGTTTCCGAATCGTTTCCTTGTACAAGATGGGCATCTTGCAAGATGGTATGCAGCAGTTCTTGAAAGAGAATTTGCCCGCGAAACCGTTTTAAATGATCCTCATCCTGCAAGTATTGGTTAATGGTATCGCACAACGTATTAACAGAAACCGGCGACGTAATGATAACTTCCCCTTTAGCCGGAAACGGGCTGTTCTTCTTAATAATCTGCATTGAATGGGCTGAAGATACCTCATCGTCCATAACATCAAATCGAAGATAATAAAACCCTCGTTCATCAAAGGAGTGCGCGGCTGCTTCGATGAGTTCTCCTGGCGTACACACGTAAACGCTGCCCTGTCGAAGTTCGGTGAATTGCCCATCAATCGTTAGCCAGCCTTGACCGCTTGCCGCAACAAGAATCATGTGGGATTCGATAAACTGCAGTCTTAGCTCCCAATCATTTGCTTGATTCTTGATATGCTCAATTTCTCGTAGCTTGAAACACATCCCTTCGAGGGGTGCATATTCTTTATGTTTAAAGTTCTTTTCTATATCAACCAAGTAATCTCACCGCCCTCATACTAGCTAAAACATTTAACCTTGATACAAGTCAGACTTTAACTGATTAAAAATATATTCTTGCATTTGATCTAAAAGAAGAATGATGTTCGCGTCTTTGACATTTTTCGCCTTCTTCCATGGGATCAAAACGCTGCTCAATTTCAACTTTAAAATCAGAAGCATACTGTTTAACTATTTTTTCTAGCAAGTCGTACTTATCCAAATAATGACTATAAAAAGTAGAACGTCCGATAAGAGATTGATCACAAATTTTTTTGATCGTAATATCTTTAAAATCATGTTGTTGGAGTAATTCTATTAAAGCTCGCTCAATAGCTATTTTTGTTTTATAAATTCTGATATCTTCATTCATTTAACCACTTGCTCCTTATGTGTAAGTTTTCGAACACTTCATATATAACATGTAAGATATCTTACAGATTATGCGATACTAATTATTTTTTATGTAGTAACTATACTCTATAGTAAGCACATACCCAAATTGAAGGAGGAAAATATATGTTTAAATCATATGTAAATAATGAACAATTCAATCTTCAAATTAATCGTTTTATCAATGATTATTACCAAGAAGATGATCGAGCACAAGCTGACTTGGAAAAAATGATTCCGAAATTAAACGACACCCATAGCTGGTATGAAGCTTGGCTCTATTTTGCAAAGAAACGCGAAGATAGCAAGGACTATGACTTAGCCTCAGTCTACTATCAAGCTGCAGAATTTTATCTTGCAAATACAGACCCCAATAAAGAAAAAATGTATCAAAAATATAGAGAAACATTCTATAAAGGCTTTCATGATTTTGATTATGAATCCTACAAGATTCCCTATGAAGATTCCTATCTTCCTGCTGTAAAATTGTTGGCGCCTGGAGCTACGAAAACATTACTTGTCTTTGGTGGGTATGATTCTTACATGGAAGAGATGCTTAAAATGATGAAATTCATGAAGGGAATTCATTACAATATTATTGTATTTGATGGTCCAGGCCAAGGAACTGCATTAAAAAACGGACTAAAATTCATTCATAACTGGGAAAAGCCCATATCAGCGGTGATTGATTATTTCAAATTAGATCGTGTAAGTCTCGTAGGTGCTTCTTGGGGAGGGTATTTAGCTATGCGTGCGGCAGCCTTCGAAAAGAGAATCGATAAAGTAGTTGCTTTTAACATTTTCTATTGCGGCTTAGATGCCTTAAAAATGGGCATGCCAGAAGAAACGTATCAGAGTATAATGCAGCTAGTCAATCGTAATGAAGTAGATCAAGTGAATTCATTATTCGAACAGATGATGACTCACAATATTGATTTGCATTGGAAGATTACCAAAGGGATGGAAAACACCGGTGAAGCAACGCCTTTTGATCTCATTAAAAATTTTGAAAAGCACACAATGCAAGGCATTGGGGCATTCATTAATCAAGATGTTCTTTTACTAGCTGGAGAAGATGATCAATACGTACCTATTAGCCGACTCGCACAAATCCAACAAGAATTAATCAATGCTGCGTCCATTACAACCAAAGTATTTACTAAAGAAACAGGTGGTGAGCAACACTGCCAAGCAGGTCACAGGGAATTAGCCTTTTATGAAATGAAGAAATTCCTATAACAAAGATGAATAAATACTAAAAGTATTTCACATAAAAAATTAAGAGTATTGTTAATGCGGATATTTAGTAAATATTTAAAAGAATTATGTATAACGAATGGTTTCCCCCAAAGGGGAAACCGCCTTTTTTACGTCTCACTTTGATCTGCGTATTTAATAAGAATTTTATCACCTATGATTTTTTTATTTCCGGGTAGGTTAAATGATCTAATCCTTTGTTTGTCCCTACTATAATTGTATCTTCATCTTTTGACTCAAAAGTTAAACTAACATCCATTATTTTTTCCATTTTAAACGTTAACCCCTTTATCGTTCTTCAATATAAAGTCCTCCTTAATATCACGTACACGTAAATCAGCACTTTTTAAACGGGTTATGGCATCCCTTAGTAGTGTAATTTTCAAGAGATGTTAAATTAGGTTTAAAGACACGCTCTCGTCCAGTAAAAAGATATTGCCTCATCCGATCCGCTAAATTAGCGGCTTTTTTAAAAAAAGTGCTTGGGAGCCATTCCTTTTTTATAAAACATCAACATGGTTTCCATATATCGAAAAACCGAGAAATAGATGGTATAATGAAGGATGATTTAAAGAAATCTGTATTGTAGTGGAGGGATGATTCATATTGATAAATCACGATAATCTTGAAGAGTATCGAGACCCGATTAATTATGATCTTGAATTTGGCGGCGAGACTAATAAATATAATTTTTATCTTGATATGGCTAGATTGAACCCAGGCGAGGTTCTAGAACTTGCATGTGGTACAGGATTGACAACCATTCATATATCAAAATCGGGGATACATATAACAGGTGTTGATATTTCTTCATCGATGCTTGAATATGCGCGGGTTAAAGCTCAAGGTTTGCCTGTGGATTTTATTGAAGCTGATGCTCGTACATTCGATTCCGAAAAGCGTTTTTCCATGATTTATTTGACAGGAAATGCATTCCAGGCATTTTTGAGCGATGAGGATCAACGAGCCTTACTCGAAACCGTCTACAAGCACCTAGAGCCAAATGGGATGTTTGTTTTTGAAACACGAAACCCCTTGGGAACCGATTTATCCAACCAAGAGGAAAGCATCTGGGGAAAATTTATCGATAAGGATGGAATTAAAGTCAAGGTTTCTGGGACACAGTCGTATGATTCAAGTAACCAGATCATGCACTGGGTCACGTTCCGAGATTGGGGGTCGGAGAAAACAACTTCTCGAATTGCATGTCGCTTTACTGATAATGACACGCTTCAGCGTTTATTAACGAGCCGCGGCTTTTATATCGAAAATCAATATTCGGACTGGGATAAAACACCGTTCACTCCTTCATCTCCTTCCATCATTAGTGTTTGTCGAAAAAAACATGGATCCTAAAACGAATAATCCCGGAATGTTCATCCCAAGTGTTTGCCGACCGCGCGTATGATATCCATGCCATTCGCATGTTTTTGAAGGAATAACAGGCTATTCCAGTGATTCCCGGAAAGAAAAATCGCCGAGTCACCCTAAAATATGATCAGGACGTTTACAAAAAAACGTTATTTGGTGGAATGCTTCTTTAATAAAGTAAAGAATTTATCGTCATCTGACGACTCACTATGATAAATTGGCGTGTACATTCAAGTCTTTTTTGGCCTTGGCAACCATTATGGTCTGGCTTGCCTGAGTTGAAGACACGCCCTAATTCATAAAAAATTCTATTGTTTTCTGCCAAGAATCTGATTGACCAAAAGAATTTCCTTTTAAAGTACCCCCACAAGTAAAAACGCCTCCACCCATTTTTAAGTTCAATGTTTCGCTTAAAGGTATAATAAACGGTAATGGTAATGAGTGACCTAAATCCTTATAGTCTAAAAGATTGTATTTGTATTTATAATTGTTTTTTTTCAAAATACTCATTATTTCTACACATGCCTCGTTAGTATTCCAAATATTATCTTGATGACCTTAAATTAGCAATAAATTTGCATTTGCATTCTCTATTTTTATTCGAGCCTCCTCTTTATTTCTTGCCCTTTCCACACTTTTTTTATATGTAGTATTAAAACCAAAAGGTATATTCTTTTCTAAGCAATGACGCTGATGGTCGTAAAAAATATCATTAGTTCCCTATTCGTTATGAACGATCAGTCCGCTCACATATCTCTTGCCTTGGAAAACGTTCGGGGTTTAGGTTCTCCAATCTCGTAAGCAACTAGCTCAATATTAAACAATTCCTTTATTGAAGAAAAATACAGCTAGCGTTCATCCACCAATACTCCGTAATATCCTTTACTCATCTATGGTGGACTTTCCCACTTCTAAGTAGATTCCTCTAGATCCACATTTCCGACGATTCTGGACTTAATCTAAACTCTTAAAATAAATTGAGACGAAAGCACTACAGCTTGATTAAGCATCCTGTTCATTTGTTTTTTCTCCATTTAGATATAAAAAAACTTATTTCTCCTCAGCGTTCGAGGTGAAATAAGTTTTTAACTGAGTACATTTATCCAGATGGACAAGAGGCATTACCATTCGATTTCTTCAAATAAACGGAAAACCATCTTTTTTTTCAAATTCATCTAATAACTTAAACCCAGTTATCTCATCTTCTTTTTCTCCAAGTTTTATCATAGTAGCTATTGCTAAGTCTCCCAACTTATAATGGCCTAACAGCTTATCTTGATGTTCCCTTTTTAAAGATAATCCATTTAATTTTTTAAATATTTCCTCAATACGAATGCCTTCTTTTCCGATATGTGTCATTGCATGATATAAAACTATGGGGTTCTTTTCTTCTAGCAAATTTTCTAACTCATCTATTGAACATTTTCCTTCTTCAATTTTTTTACTATATTCATTTTATTCCTCCTTTAAACAGATATTAATTAATGTTCCAAACTGTAAATACTTGCCCCCACTTGAACAAGATCAGGAGATGCTAACTTACCAATGCATATTCCAATATTCTTCTTTTCAGCCATTGAAGTTGAAATTTGAACAGAGCTAACGCTTAATACCATTTCATTTTGATTTGCATATTTAATAAGAATTTTATTACCTATCATTTTTTTTATTTCTGGGTAGGTTAAATGGTCTAATCCTTTGTTTGTTCCTACTATAATTGTACCTTCATCTTTTGACTCAAAAGTTAAACTAACATCCATTATTTTTTCCATTTTAAACGTTGCCCCTTTATCGTTCTTCAATATAAAGTTCTCCCTTAACATCACGTATACGCAAATCAGCACTTTTTAATCGGGTTATGGCATCCCTCAGTAGCGTCATCCTTTCTATTGATGTTAAATCGGGAGCGAACCTTGCAGCTCTTATACTAGCTTGGGCTTCATCTAGAGCAAAATTTCTTTTAAATGCATCTGGAGTAACATCATATAATTCAAATGCTCTCCCTGCCTTATATGCCTCATAGTGTCCCACAATTTCATGTGCAATCGTTGCCTTGGCTGACACACGCGAGTTAGCACTTAAGGTTCCAACTCCTGTATGCTCTGCTGGTAATACATCTGTATTATAATAAATCTATCGTACATCATACCTGTATTCCAATCATCATAAAAACCAGGTCTACTCATTATTATATTATCTTCGGGAAAATCCAACGATTTAGTATACTGGATAATCTCCGTTTTCTGGACATCTGTTAATGGCAATTCATTACGCAACCCGTCCGAAGAAATTTGTCGTAAGTCCACTGCTCCCTCATACTTAATAGATGTTTTCAAACTAATCTTGGGTTTGATTACTGAACTTACTCCTCCAAATAATCCTGCTGTACCGATCATATTAGCCCAGTGTTCTTTTGACCATGCATTTGTGGGATTAAATGCTCCCTGAATCATGCCCGATACTCCAAATGTACCGAAATTGAGCATGTCATTCCATGAATCGTTTTGTTTAGCTGCCCGTTCCACGTACCCTTGATACATTCCCTTCGGAATGCCGTACGACATATAATCTAGGAAGCTCCAGACTGAATTAAATTTCTTCTCATAACGTACCGAATTAGCGTTTACAAAGTCCTGACCCAGTTCAGTTAGGCTATCTGCCGATTTCTGAAATGCATTTCGTGTATCTGGAGTAGGAACAGCACACGTATTAGGTGGAGGAGGTAAACAACCCACATCAATATTGCTTGCTTCCATCAGATCAGCTAATCTGAATTTTTCAGCATGATGACGCAGTTCTCTTGCAATAGATTCTGTCAGTGTAACAAAGTCATTCATATTCTTCTGAGATGTTTGGAATCTATAATAGAATTGCTCCTTTGTTATACCCTCCCAAAATCGTTCCATAAACGAAATTTGATGCGATAACTGACTATTCATTTGCATCGCCGTTTGCTGCGCAAGCTCAAATTTCTTAGAGACGGATATAAGTTGTTCAGGTGTCACTTTAATTGTTGTCATAATTTACCTCGGTTTAGGTTCGTTCAGACATAATAACATTATTCAAATTTATGGAAAACCATCTCTACTCCTAATTGTTAAAAGAATAAGAAGACTTAAACCTATGACCTCTGACTTATATTTATCAAATACAGCTTCTTCTTTGTTATAAAAAAGCACCTCTATAACTCCTCATCTTCTGCTGAATATTCATGAAAATATATCTTATTTCAGTTATATGATCATAAGATTAACAACCGTCTTATATTAAATAAGCCGGTACGCTATAGCGTCCGGCCCTTGCCTTTTAACTCTATTCTGTAAAAGTTTTCTTTCCCTTTACTTTACAAAGGTATACCTTAGTTTCGATAATTTTTCCCATCAAATATTTCTACCATCATCAAAACTCCCGTTTTGTACCCAGAAATATAATCCGAAGCAGATAATATAGAAATTAAGACATCATTTAAATCAGATAGTTCTTCAATTAACTTATAATCTTGTTCTGGCAATCTTGCTTTTAGAGTCTCCATAGAAGCGGATATTTTCTGATGAGTTAGTTCAAGTTCAGGGTTCTTCGGTTTGATTCGTTCACTTGGATACCATTTTCCGTAATATAAATCCTCCAAGATACTCATTTCATCTTCTCCTTCTTGATACAGACTTTGCGTAAATTTCGGAATCCGTAGATGCATTTTGTTCTCTAAAAATAAGAATATCCTATTGGAAATATCAATATTGAATTTTAGCGAATATTTCACTAGGAATAATTGAAGGACTACTGGCCAATTTCCACCAAACAAGCACAGACTATTTATTAAATAGAACAAACCAAAAAAAGCCCTACCCCTCAGGATAGAGTTCTAAAATCATCATGACATCTCACATATGAGCATTTTCCGCTACAAAATTATCTGATCCTATTGTTCGGTCGGCATCTTCCGTTCAAGCAACAATTTCATCTTGATATCCAATGGGTAAGGGAACCGCCATAAATGGGGCTCCCTTTTTTTAATAAAATAACATGAATATTTAGAATAGCTCATTTATTAAGCAATTTTTTTGTTACCCAAGTTATAGCTGCATTATTGACATCTTCACCCTGGCCTCCGTGAGGTGCTTTAGAGTTAGACATAAAAATATTTTCTACTCCAGTATGGTTAAGAGCATCTCTAAGTCTCCAACTTTGTTGAATAGATACTAAACTGTCACGTCCTCCATGTGCAATAAACATTGGTGGATCATCTGAAGATACATAATTTATAGGACTTGCCAATTCTGCCAACTTTACTTTTTCCCAATAAGGAGAATTGGTTTGTTTTTTATCCCGAATATCTCTCAGGACTGCCACACCTTGTCCTTCTTTATCAAATCCAAGAAGTTTGGCTTCAGCTGCTCGTGGAGAGTCATGTGTTTCGGCTGCCTCCTCAGGAGATTGCAGGGTTGGGTCCATCTCAGGTCCCATGGTAAACATATCTGTTGGACCGTAAAAATCAACTGCAGCCATTACTTTGCTTGAATACTCAAGATTGCCCCCAACATCACCTTCAAGCTCTTTTATATCACTGGTAACAGCGAGTTCGGTAGCCAGATGTCCACCTGCAGAATTTCCTGCAACTACAATTTTTTCTGGATCAATACCGTATTCCTTGGCATGTGCACGCAGATATCTGATACTGCCCTTAACATCATACATTGGAGCCGGGAAAATAGCTTCGCCACTTAGCCGATAATCTATGGAAACGAAAGTGATTTTATCCTCTAATACTTTTTTAAAAACTTGGTATGCTGAATCTGTAGCCACTTGATCTGTGGCTCTACCTGTCATTTGTGATGGTCGATTTGGTGGTGCGGCTGTTTTCTTTTTTGCATCTTTAGGAGCATCATCGCCCTGATAGTCCCCTATAAGCCATCCTCCTCCATGAACATACACCAAGACAGGAGTTGCTTCGGTTACACCCTCCGGCTTGAAGATGTTCATTTTTAACTCTTTTTTCTTTCCATCGTCATTAGTTACGGTTGCATACACCACATCTTTATAGGTAGGAGCCATACTAATAACATCTGTAGGAGGACTTTCAGCTGCTGCGAAACTTTCCTTTTGTGTGGCAAAAACCAATGTTGCTAAAAGTGCGAAGGATACAATTCTTAGTTTTTTATTCATACTCTCTCTCCTTGAATATATTATTGATACTGGTCTGGAATCATTTGATTTGAATTAGGATTCTCACTTTTTTTCATTCTCGCATTCTATCAGGTTATCTAAAGTTCTTATTAAGAAACTTTGATACAATGCTATTTCATCCTCGCTAAATCCCTTGTAAAAAATCTCTCCGACTTCATCAATAATTTTTTTGTTCAATTCCACTAGATTTTCATTTCTATTCACTACTTTAACTATTGTTTTCCGTTTGTCTGTTTGGCAAGGCATAAAACTGATATGTCCTGCTTTTTCCAACTTAGTTAATATACTCGTTAAAGTTGACTTTTGAAGATTGGTAATCCTTGAGATTTCATGTATAGGTATTTCGTCTTTTGTCCAAAGATAAAACAAAATCCTTGCTTGTGTTGCTGTTAAAGTATCAACCTCAGATTCCCTGTGTTTTCTTGAAACTATTCTAGCCAGCAATGCATCTATTGATGCTGATAAAAAAACAGATCTTCCTTTTATAATTCTCATTTGCACCTCCATTTTTTCAAAAAAAGTACCATGTCGTACTAAAATTATAGTTCGATATGGTACTATTTTCAAGATGTTTTTTTGAATGCTTGCATTTATTATCTCTTGCGACCTGTAGATCACCCCAATTAATAGTAGTAAGTACGGCTCAACAGACATTAGGCATTCACTACAGCGAGGAAGCTGTTTTATTGGGATGCATGGATGGTTAAAATTTGAACAGAGATCTTAATTAAATACTCTTCATAACCTCTAACTGAAAGATCATCTAACAAAACATCCTCATAAAAAAACCCCTGTAATTCTATGCTCTTATCTTTAGCATAATTTATTATTCGATCATAAGTGTCACATACGCTCGAGTATCCTTCTGTATGGTACGCGATTAAATATGTTCCTTTTTCTCGCTTGAAATTTGAATAATTTGATTTTTTACTAACTCTAGTAAAAAGATAATCATAATTGAATGTTTCATTTGCTAAGACTCTTTTAGTATCTCTCATCCAGCCTACTGTATGGGAAGCATCAATACTATAAATGTTCAAGTACTTTTCGTGTTTTATCATAGAATCGTAAATGCTTTTATCATTTGTGTAAGGATCAGCCTCTGTTACTACCAAAAACTCCTTCTTTTTTTCCTCAATAATAATATCAGTTGAAATGATCTCAGTTGCTGCTTGGGTAATACGTTTCTTCTCTGATATTATACTTTTCATTTTTTGCAGTTGTTTAATTTTTGAATTCAGCATTGCCTCTTCTTTCCCAAGTAGGACAATGAGCTCCTGAGGTGACCTTTTATTTAAATACTCTTTTATCTCTTTTAATGGCATTTCTAATTCTTTAAGTATTGAAATCACTTTAAAAACATCAATTTGATTAATTGAATAATATCTATACCCATTTTCAGCTTTAAATTCAGGAGAAAGAATTCCAAGTCGATCATAGTGAAATAAAGTATCCTTGCTAATACCCATTACTTTTGCAAATTGTCCTGACGTTAAATGAGTTTGAACATTATTCTCCATGAAATCCCTCCTTGACTATGGTGCTACACCACACTTTATTATAACCAAGTAACCTTCAAATAGCAGTAGACCATGAGGAGTATCTAATCGAAAGTAATACCTAAATAATTAATCTTGGGAGGATATAAGGAATGAAAGTTCTAGTTACAGGAGCAACAGGAAGTGTGGGAAGTCGTATTGTTGAACAACTACTTGCAAAAGATATAGAAGTAAAGGCATTATCAAGGAAGGAAAGCAACTTGCCTAAAGGAGCACAAGTAGTTCTAGGTGATCTTGATATTCCCGAAACTATAAAAGCACATCTCCATACTATAGATAGCTTGTTCCTGATCACTCAGAGTGAACAAACGGACGAAAAATTTATAAAAAACAAAAGAATTATTCAGATGGCAAAACAAGCTAATGTTGCAAGAATTGTAGCCCTGATAGATTTTGAAGGGAACCCAATTGAGGACGTTATTAAAAATAGCGGAATGGAATGGACTTTATTAAAGCCAGTGGAATTTATGAAAAATGCACTTTACAGTGGTTGGACAGAATCAATCCAAAAAGAAGGACTTATTCGTACGGCTTTCCCCGATAGTTTAAGCGCTAGAATTCATGAAGCTGATATCGCTGATGTCGCAGTAAAGGCACTAACAGAAGAAGGCCATGATAAGCGGACATATGATTTGACAGGACCAGAAGCATTGTCTCCAAGAAGTATGGTTAAACAAATTTCTGTAGTTATAGATAAATACATTGATCTTGTTAAAATTACAGAAGAACAAGTAAAACAAGATTGGAAAAGCAAAGGCTATGACAATGAATTTATTGAATATTTTATTATAGAGATGGGGAAAAACCCTCCTAAAGGAGCCTATACAGTTCTACCGACAGTAGAACAAGTTACAGGCAAGCCAACCAGAACATTTACTCAATGGGTTATTGAAAACAAGCATTATTTTGTATAACCCCTTATGTGTTTTGCTAATTACCTAACGGAAAACGTTAGTTGAACCTAGCACTAGTTGAACGAGGAATGGCAAAGAGTAAAACGATACTACATTAGACTGATCCAAGTAATAGAAACAGCGGCAGCCATGGACGGAAAAATAAAGTCCTGGACTGCCGCTGTTTTATTGAACTCAGTAAAAGCGCATCTGTAATTTCGTTAGCCAGACTTTTTCCGTGTTCATAAGGGATAATCGGATCTTCAGTACCGAGAATCACCAGCCTTACCTCCATAAAGTACTTTCAGTTCCTCTTCCTTCATCGTAAAAGTATGTTTTTCTTCAGGAAACCGTTTATTCTTCACATCAGCAGTATAAGCTTGAATGGACTCCAATATAAACGGATTCAGCGAATGGTATTGTTTCACAAACTTAGGAACTCGTTCAACACCATAGCCTAAAATATCATGATATACGAGAACCTGGGCATCCACATCCAATCCAGCACCAATTCCAATCACCGGAATCGAAAGGGCTTTGGCTACTTCTTCTGCAAGTTGTCTTGGAACACATTCCAAAAGAAGAGCAAATGCTCCAGCCGCTTCACATTTCTTAGCATCTTCCAGCAATTTTTTAGCGGCTAATGCATCTTTTCCCTGCACCTTATATCCGCCTAAAACTCCAACAGTTTGCGGAGTCAGCCCCAGGTGGGAGCAAACAGGAATTCCTGCTCTTGTCAGGGCGGCGATATGTTCGACGACTTCATTGGCACCTTCCAGCTTCACCGCATGGGCACCGGCATCTTGAACTAATTCCCCAGCATTGATTAATGTATCTCTAACAGACAAATGATAGGTTAAAAACGGCATATCCGTAATGATAAATGTATCCTTCGCTCCTCGTTTAACAGCTTTCGTGTGGTGAATCATGTCTTCGATTGTAACTGGAATTGTTGAATCGTAACCCAGAACAACCATTCCAAGCGAATCACCAACCAATATGACGTCAACGCCCCCTTGTTCTGCAAGCTTTGCAGAAGGATAGTCATAGGCTGTTAACATGACAATCTTTTCATTGTTTTGCTTCATTTTCAACAAATCTGTAGTTTGTTTCAACGTATCCCCTCCTCCTCAATTTAAATGTGACATATATTCAAATGCTGTTGTTCCATATACACTTTTAAAGTGTTTATTTAAATGGGTTAAATCAACAAAACCACATTCTGCTACTGCTGAATAAATATCTCTATTTTTTTCTATTAACTGCTTTGCACGTTCGATCTTGCAGTTAAGAAAGTATTGGTATGGTGAAATTCCAGTATGAGCATTGAATAATCGGATAAACTGAAATTTCGATAAATTAAGCTCTTTACATATCTCGTCAAGTTTAAGTACATGTTCTAAGTTGGTATGAATCATATCCTTCGCTATTCGAATTAACACGTTCTCTTTCTTATTGTCTGTAGAAAGATTGGTTTGAAAAAGGCAATCCGTCAAGGATAAAAGTAATTCGCTACACAAAGCCTCATCTTTTTCGCTTAAGATAGCATTAGAAAGACTTAATATTTTTTGTTCAAGACTATAGTCATACACAATTGGCGTTGAAAACCGTACGATATCCTTGTGCTCAATAATCTCTAAAAGCAATTGTGGCTCAATATATAGCATGACATAATCAAGCCCCACCTCATTATGTGCCATTCCGTCATGCGCCTGTTCTGGATTAAAAAGCATCACACCATTTTGATAGGATAACTGTAAGCTGCCATCCAAGGTATACTCTTGAATTCCACGCAATGTTACGCCTATTGCATACTCCATGTGAGAGTGCTTCTTATACTTAAATTCAGAAAGACTTGCTGATAATGCAGTAATCCCTGCTGATTTCTTATAGATAAATTTGTCCATTTCAATCACCCCTAACAAGCTTACCTACATCCATATCATTATGGCCGCATAAGCTAAAAATAAGGCCATCATTACATTAACAGTCTTTTTATGCTTTTGTAAAAACTCCTTGAAAATTGCACCGAAAAGAACCCATGTTATAAATGCTAAAAATCCAATAAGCGTTATAGCGACAATACTTATCGTCACCGCAGGTATTGCGATATAGTGGGGCATAATAAAACTAGGAATTACAGTCATTGTAAATAGTACTACCTTTGGATTTAGAAACTGCATAAGGAAGCCTGACATAAAGGTAGCTGATTGGTTTACGGTTGGATTGGATGTATCCATTTTGTAAACTTGATAGGCGAGATAGAACATATAACAGCTTCCGATTATCTGCATAACAATTAAAATTTTCGGTATGATTGTTATAAGCATAGTATTCAATATAGCAGAAATAACAAGTAATAAACCAAAAGCTAGAGTTGCTCCATACGTATATTTCATTGCTTTTTTTGCCCCAAAATTATGGACTGTAGATAATATAACGATATTAGTTGGACCTGGTGTAAAAGTGGCAATAAAACAGTAAATTAAAACAGATGTAATATTCATGAGGAAAACTCCTTTAACGTATTCTCATGAATATTACATCTTAAGATAAAAGGCATATAGTATATTATTGCAGGATTATATAAAGCTTCTTCCGCCATTAATGGATAATACTTAAGGACGCTCCCGCGCCTTTGCTGAGGCGACGTCGCCTGCTAGTGTTCGGTAATGTACGTGAGCTAAGCTATTGGAGATCGACGGCGGGATCGTCAATCATGGGATGATATACGTTTACGGTTGTTTATACAAATGTGGGGTCTGGGCTTTAGTGAGTGGAACTTGCAGTTTAGAAAGAGAATGACGACGAACATCCCTGGGGGCCTCGCCGCAGCTTTTTAGCTTATGACAACAAGGTTGAACTGACCGGAGGCACCTTTTAACAGCGGTATTCTTGCTCTGAACATTGGGCCAAGCTATTGACTCGAAAGCGCCTATGGTTAGGGGACACTATTCAATAGTTCGAAATTTCGATCAGATTACCATCAGGATCTCTTATATAAACAGATGTTATAGGAGCTAATGCGCCAGTTCTCTTTACAGGACCTTCTTCAATAGGTATTCCACAGCTATCCAAATGGAAAATCACATCTGATAGTTGGACGTCAGTTATAAAACATAGATCAGCACTACCAGACATGGGCATTTTTGCTTTTGGTTCAAACTCCTTACTTACTTCATGCAGGTTTATTTTTTGTTGTCCAAAGTGAAGTGCCTTTCTTCCCTCTTCAAAAGTGATAACTTCCATCCCTAATACTCGGCTATAAAAATCACAGGTTGTATTCACATTTCTAACTGTCAAAACCAAATGATCCAATTGAGAAATATGGATATCGTTCATCTCCCTTTTTTCGCTTATGCTACTAAGTACATTATACGATATAAAGTATTATTAAAAGCTATCGTTGCTATACAATTCCATTACTATTCAGATAATGATAACCTTCGTCCATAAGAAATGAAGTAAGAGACAGGATATATATTCCTGTCTCTCCTTCTCGAACTGGACTTGTATCTCTCAGTGCATCTAGCTTGAAAATTCTTAAGCCATTATTAAATCTTGCAGATGCTGAACATCAGCCTCAAGCTCTACTACCGCCCCGTGTTCCTCAATACTAACAATGCTTAAGCTTCCGTTTGGAATACTACGACGGTTCCTATACTCACTCAAAGGTTTAGATTCGACAAAATCAAGAATCATTTTAATGACGCCAGAATGAGAAACGATCAGTATCGTTTCTTCAACGTGTTTAACCTGAATCGATGTGACAAAAGTTATGACCCGTTTCTGCAAATCCTGAAAGTTTTCTCCTTGGGCAGGGTGAAACAACTCAGGGTGGTTTGTAAACTGTTCAAACAAAATAGGATCAGCTTGAGCAACGTCATCTCTGGTGCGCCCGTCCCACCCCGCAATATCCAGTTCGTACAAGTGATCATCCAGTGTAATGTCAATACTTCGATTGCCTTTTATAATTGAAGCTGTTCGAGCCGCTCTTTGGCTGGGGCTGGAATAGATCTTTGTAAACGGTATATCCTCTAACCTGTTTTCCAAGGCAGAAGCTTGTTTTAATCCCACATCTGTCAGCGGTGAATCCAATCGTGATTCCATCCGGTTCGCCAAAATACCTTCAGTTTCCCCGTGCCGTGCTATATAAATTCGGGTCATACAGTAACCAACTCGTCCACCACATGAATTTGAAATTGCAGCGGCTCCAGCATAGTTTCAGTTGTTATGCCCCGCCAATCAAAGCAACCACGTATAGTACCTTCATATTTGCCGTTGTAAAGTTGTCGGTCGGCCTCCAGAATATTTCCTAAAACTTTTCCATAGTGTAATTGATCCTTGGACGTTTTACTCCAAGCCGTTGCCATTAACCTGCCAAATTTATCGCGAGCATCGAGCAAGGCATCTTTAAACTCCTCTTCTTTCCCTAGATATTTGTCAGCGAATTGCTGCTGAACTCCAGGTATTTGATTACCATCGACATGGAAAGAAAGATCACCAAGCTCCTGGGAAATCAGGTCGCGTTCAATTAAATTACGCTGGAAAATTTCAACCAGAATATCAAATGCTCCACCTGTAAAAGGTTCTGATAACGCGTGTTCTTCTCTGCTAATACCACGCATTTTTTTATCATTAAATGCTAAACGAATTTCTCGCCCATTTCTCAACTCCCCTACGCGAGCTAACTCGTTTCTAGAGAACAAATTACCTTTGGTACTGTTCAAAAGATGATCAACAACAGAATTAAAATGTAAGCAGGAAACGATGGATACTAGATCGCCAAATGCTTCATGGTGCCCGTCGTATTCATCGGTACGATTAGAACGAGAGGGAATTCCAATAATTGAGTTCTTTATGGTATGGCCAAGTTCATGAGCAAGGACATCAAAATTTTCACAATACGGATTCTCTGGTCCTCCAGTTGGAGATCCGAATTCAAGGAAACCAGCAGGACTTGACCAAGCATTCTGAAATTCTACCAAAGGGATGAGCAGCAGCTTGGGAATATCGGAAGTCCAAGGCCAAGTAATTTTCCGTCCAAAGTAATCTTCCCATATTTCTAGTACCCGACGAACTGTTGCATACATCGTTGCAGCGGAAAAGGCCCGCTCACCGGGGCGCAGATGATCGAAGTGACCTTGAGAATTAGGTTGAACAGCCGGATTATGCGGTCCCACATACCGATAACGAAATGGAGGAGACTCTTCAGATCCAAACTCCTTTTTGTTCAGAGCGTCAACCACATATAATCGATCGTCTTCAGGGCCTGCTTCGATTGTTCCAGCCGGTATGTTAATGTAAACAACTTCAGGTTCTTCGAATCCAGATACAGTTTTGTCTTGAGCGTAAATCAAAAATTTTGTTCCATTTTCTCTGGCCTGTGCATCTAACATTTGTGACATAACTTCATTCTCCTCTATTTTTGTTTAACTACCTTATAGAGTCTGTTCATAAGTGGGTAAATAATTCTGTGTATATTTATGTAATTTTTGCAAAGTTATTATTGTTAATAGCTTGCAAAATGATAGTTTACAGTTACTTATTTCGCAGTTAACCTGGACATGCGTGGTAGAAAAAAACACACAGCGGGATTGATCCGCCATGTGCTCCTTTTGTTATTCTCAGTATTTCAATTCGGAAATAAGTAGCTCCAGTTCCTCCCTCTCCAGATGTCTCCATTGCCCACGTTCCAGATGATCCAAGGTAATATTCATAATTCGAACACGTTCCAACTTTAGCACCCTGTACCCCAAGGCCTTGCACATTCTGCGAATTTGCAAGTTCAGACCCTGCGTCAAAATAATGCGGAACTCGTATTCGCTCGTACGATCAACCTTGCACGGTTTGGTAATGACGTTCAATATTTCAACGCCACGAGACATGGCCTGCGTAAACTCGTTTGTAACAGGTTTGTCTACAGTCACTATATATTCCTTCTCATGACCATGCTCGGAACGCATCATTTGATTGACAATGCTTCCATCGTTGGTTAATAGAATGAGTCCCTCTGACGCTTTATCCAGCCTGCCAATGGCAAAAATACGTGAAGGATAATTGACATAACTAATAATATTGCCAGCCACTTGCTCCGCTGCGGTACAAACAATGCCTATAGGCTTATTCAGAGCCAAATATACAGGTTCAATGGAATTAAGCGGAATAGCTTCTCCATCAATCAGCACGATATCCTGTGGCTCTACTTCCGCGCCCGCTTCACAAACATTTCCATTAATCGTAATTCGTCCTGCTGCAATCAACCTATTGGTTTCCCGACGTGAGCAAAATCCTGTCTCACTTATGTACTTGTTAATTCTCACGATTCACCTGCTTCTGATTGTAATATGCGAGTATAAGTAAAATAATTAAAAAAACACCTGATTGTTCTTGCTTAATCAGATGTTCGCCGTTTACGACAACTTATACTTTCCCGGCTTATTTGCTACTGTTGCCGCCGCTTTTATTCCTTGTTGGTTTGGCAGTGCCGCCTTTTGTGCCACCTGCCGCTTTGCTTCCCGGTGCGCTTGTAGAAGCGCTTTTTGTCCTTACTGGCTTCGCAGTTTTGTTCCAGCGTGTCCAACCCTTACTACCTGTACCTCTGCCGGTCCCGCCGCCCTTGCTTTTTCCACCCATATGATCACTCCATTACTAGTCGTTCGGATTTAACTAAGCTATCATACCATTACTTTGATCATAATGCCCATTTGTTTTAAAAATTGAACACATTAAGCGCAAATACTTTCGCAAAACGGATCTTATTGTATTTTTGTTAGTTTGCAGGTAAATAATGAAATAAGGTCGTATAGCATGGAAAAATAATGATCCTTAAAGGAGTGAAACACATGTCTGTTGATGTTTATCTTAACTTTAATGGAAACTGTCGTGAAGCAGCGGAGTTTTACGCAGAGGCATTTGGGACTGAGAAACCACATATCATGACGTTCGGTGAAGCACCCCCCAATCCCGATTATCCTCTACCAGAAGAAGCCGAAAATTTGGTCATGCACACGCGGCTTCAAATTGATGGTAGTAATGTCATGTTTTCAGACGTTTTTCCTGGTATGCCTTTCGTAGCCGGAAACAACATCAGCCTCGCTATCGTCAATAAGGACGAAGAGAAAATTCGATCGTACTTTCATAAGTTAAAAGAAGGCGGGACCGTAAACATGGAGCTTCAAGAAACATTCTGGAGCAAATGCTACGGTAGCCTTAAAGATAAGTTTGGAATTGAATGGCAATTGAGTTATGACAATGAAGAATCGCCCAAAGAACAATAAAAAAGACGTTAACCCAGCCATATTTTGCATGGACATGGGTTAGCGTCTTTTTATTATGCGTTTAACTGGCTTTCGACAGCAAGTAGAGGAAATAAGGGGTAACCAGTATGGTGATAATAATTCCGGTTGGAATATCTGCACCAAAACTAATCGTCCGAGTAAGTGTGTCAGCAATCAAAATGACGAGTGCACCAACTAATGCCGTCGTAGGTAACAATAGCTTATGATTGGGGCCTACTAGCTTGCGTGCTAGATGGGGACTGACCATACCTACAAAAAAGAAATTTCCGCCAAGTGCCACGCTACCAGAAGCGAGCGCAACGGCAGCAATCGTCAAGCCGATAAACTCCCTTTTAATTGCTACGCCGAGCCCCGATGCTGTCTGATTCCCCAAATTCAACGTATTGAGTGTGTTCGACCTGTAAAAAACGTAAAAGCAAATGATAAGCACCCACGGGAGTAGCACCATAATATAGCTCCAGTCGTCCCCCCACAGGTCTCCAGCCTGCCATCTCAGAGCAAAGTCATACTGTTGCTTGTCTAGCCGGAGTGTCAACATCAGAGATAATGCACTGTAGCCACTGCCCATAGCGACACCGGTTAAAATTAAGCCTGTAGGCGAGATGTCTCTTCCCCGCCTGAAAGCAAACATAAAAATCAAAAATGCTGCCGTAAGGCCGCCTGCAAAAGCCAGTCCTGGAAGAAGAATAGGCGATAGCAATCCTTCACTAGCGAACAACGTAATATACATAAGTACAAATAACCCTGAACCTGAGCTGATGCCGAGTGTCCCCGGGCTGGCCATGTCGTTTTTGAGCAAGCTTTGCATAATACAGCCTGATATTCCCATGCCAATACCTACCAATATAGAGAGCACAATACGTGGCAGCCGAAAGTCAAACACGATCAGGTTCTGTTTGCTCGTTCCTTCGCCAATGATGACCTTGAAAACTTCGAGTGGAGAAAGGTTCATTTTCCCAACATTCATACTGAGTACAGCCACTAGCAGCGTCAGCACTACTAACAGTAAAATAATGCTGATCCCCCTGGTATTACGGGACAGTTTCAACTAAACTCCCTCCTCTGCTTGCGCACAAGGTAGAGAAAATAGGGTACGCCCACCAAGGCAAAAATAATGCCAAGGGGTGTTTCGTGAGGGCGATTGATCAGTCGTCCGAGTAAATCCGCCGCCAACAGAAAGACTGCTCCATACAAAGCTGAGGCCGGGATAATATACCGATAATCCGTTCCGACCAGATGGCGCATAATGTGTGGCACGATCAAACCAACGAAGCCAACAGGGCCAACCACAATAACCGATAACCCTGTTAAAATTAATACAATTAAGGTTGAAAACAGCTTAATCCTATTCGCATGAATACCCAAGCCTGATGCCACATCCTCCCCGAAGCTCAAAATCGTAATCGAGGGAGAAAGCGCGATGGCACAGACCAAACCCACTACAAACAGTGGCGCAATGAAAGCTAATTCGCCCCACTTGGCACTGGCTGTACCACCAGCAGACCAGTAATCAAGGGCTTGGCCAATCTCATACTTAATAGCGATAAACGTACTAAACGCACCAAAAAGCATGGAGATGGACATTCCTGCCAGCACCAGTCGCTGAGGCGTCATTCCTCGCTTGCCTATAGATGCGATGTAATACGTAATGCCTGTAGTGGTTGCTGCACCTAGGCAAGAATACAGCATAGTTTCTCCGTAGGTGCGACCAGGCAAAAAGGCCATACATAACGCAATAGCAAATGTCGAGCCTGAACTTATGCCAATGAGTCCCGAATCCGCTAGTGGATTACGAGTGGTTCCCTGCATAATTGCCCCACACACAGCCAAGCTGCACCCTACTATGATATCTGCCACGGTACGTGGAAAACGCAAGGTGTGAATAATCTGATGTTCCGTAATGTTGGGATCAAACTGAAATATAGCTCCCCACGCCAGCTTCAGGCTCATTTCCGCAGCACCAAAGGTAATAGATGCTGCGGTAACCACCAGGAGTAGGAACACGCCCATGATCATGTAGCCTATAAAATGAAATATTCCTTTTTTATTTGGTTCTTTGTGAGTAGACATCGATTACACCCTTAGTTGGTCAATTATGCATCGTTACTTAGTCTGTTCCAGCAATTTGCTAATAATATAATCTAGTTGCCCCGTCATACTAGCAACGTCCGAATAATAGAACAGTCCTGCATATTTCGCTGGAATTTCGATGATATGTCCGTTTTTAACGGCTGGAATACTGCTCCAGATTTTTGTCTTCGCATATTCGGATTCCTTGCCTTCCTGCTTAAACCAAAGGACATAATCTCCAAAGTATTCAGCAGCTACCTCGTAGGATAAAGAACCTCGACTCTCTCCGGAATTTTTAACCAATGTGTTGAGCTTTTCCGGTTTGTGAAGCCCCAGATAATTGTAAAGCAACGTTCCTCCACGTGAGCCTGTTTCATAATATATTCCGTAGGAGCCACTGCCCCAGTCCTCGAAAATGCTAAACGTTTTGTCCTTGAATATGTCGGAATTTAGCTTTTCTTTGGCCTGACTCAACTTGCTTTCAAACAGTGAAATCACTTTGTCTGCTTCTGCTTCATGTCCTGTGGCCTGACCAAGAAATTTCAAACGTTCTAGGGAGGTCATTTTATCCTCAGGTATCACAAGAACAGGCGCAATTTTAGAGAGCTTATCATAATCCTTTGTATCATATGTAATGATGAGATCAGGATCATACTTCATAATTTCCTCAGTTTCCCACTTTTCAATATTGGGGATGTCGTTAAACTTATCGTAAAAAGGCATCGTTTCTTGTTTCCACCCCATTACTGCGGCCGGCTTAATCCCTAGTGTAAATACATCGCCAACATACCAGTTCACTACTACCCGTTGAGGATTAGCGGGCACCTTCACATCTCCTTTTACCGTAGAGACTGTACGCGTATCAGAATCACTGCTTACCTCTTCCTTCGTGGGCGACGCGGGTTTAGCAGATGAATCAGAGGAACTGCCAGCATTCCCACAACCTGAAATAACGAAAATCACTACGAATAGTGCACATAAAATCATGTGAAATTTCTTGTTCATCATACGATGCATGTTGTAAATCTCCTTTGAATTATAGTAAGTGCAGAACATCCTTAAAATTAGTGATATTGATAATCATTATCACTAATATAAAAGTGTAAATTTTATATTAGTGATTGTCAACTGTTTCTTTATTTTTTGTTTTACTTTAATGGGTTCTCCAGTGCTCCCCTTCGATTCGCTTCATGCCATTCCTGATAGATTCCTCCAATTTCATAAAATGCTTTGTTCATTGCAGTTGTCAGTTCCTTCGTGATCTCCTTGGTATATTTTAAATGAGTATTTATGTTATCCACTTTATATTTGCGAAGCAGATTCAGATGAGCAATGATGTGAATTGTATCTTCGATGATCCAATAAATCACATCCTCTTCCTCTTTCGTAAGCTTGTTCAGCATCTGTATGCCTCTTTCATACATCTGGAGCGTATAACCCCGCTTGCCCACTTGCACATACGGGCTCAGATCATCATAAAAATCCGTACGGAAAGGTCGTCTTACATATTGCTCATACTGCTCTTCATATATTGAAGTTTGTTCAAGCTGTTTAATAGTCATATCTATGAGTTCTTGTTCGCTATATATTTTTTTCATCAGATTTTCCCTTCCCTTTCTCTACTAAATAAATTCAAGTCATAATCATGTTAGATCACAAGTGATGCAATAAGAAGTCAAACTCTATTTTTACCAACCATTAACAATTCCATTTGATGCAAACGATAATTAGAATAGAGGGAATTCCCTCAATATATCCAACTGAAGGAGACAGGCGAATGAATAGAGTATGGACGAAAGCATCAGCTATTCTATTGGTAGTGGTATCCCTGATGTTCAATGGAACGTACGCGCTCGCAGCTTCGGCAACATCAATGTATATCGTTACGTTTCAACAAGCAACCTTGGCATCCAACGATCACGTAGGCAACGAATGGGCCATTGCTGCCCAGGTGGCTGGTCAATCCATTAGTGAAGGTAACAGCGTGAAGGTGAAGGTCAAATCGAATGGTAGCATAAAGCTGTATGCGTACGCTGAGGAACAAGACAAAATTCCTGATGAAGGCGAAGCCACCAAGAATGTAAAGGTCTCCTCGGTTTCTGCCAAAGGTTCTACCGTTAAGTTAAGAGTGACGGTTACTGAAAACCGTGGACGTTATTCTGGTCATCAAGCCGTTTGGGAATTTACGTACAAGATTAAGAAACAATAATAGAATGCTAAAAAAAGACCGTCACTCCCCAGGAGCGGCGATCTTCGCTTTTACAAGTCGCTGTAACTGGGCACATACCATTTCGGTATATAGGTCTGAAAGTAATCATACGCTTCCAAAACCTCTTCAGCTCGTTGCACCATATCGTCTACCTCTTCTTTGCCAAATGGAATGGCCCAGTGAATCGATGAAAGCTGATTGCTTGCAATATACAGAGCCATTAATCTAAAAAATAAATCAGGTACATGGTTATTAAAATAACCGTGGATACGGCCCGAAGCGAATAAAGGACTTAATGCTGCACACCAGGTAATTCTATTGAATTCCTCCCAAGGATCACCATAATCCATTCTATTAAAATCGATGATACCCAGTTCACCAGATGGGGTAACCACCATATTGCCCACATGATAATCCCCATGCTGAAAAGTCTGGGGACGATTTTCTAATAGATGGCGGTTTGTCTCAATAAAGCTTATGGCTTGATCTGCTCCCTTTAGGGGAATACCGCATGACTTATAGTTTGTAATATATCTGTTGATTTTGGCATTATAATGTTCAGCCCATGGGACTCGATCTTGCTCCGCATGAATCTCATGCATTTTTTTTAGTGCATCTCCTGCCTGAACTCCGAGTTGATACTGTTGTGCTGCGGTTAACGTGGGAATAATCTCTTCAGCATCTTTCCCTTCGATCCAGGTGAACAGAGAATACACAGATTGGCCATCATGACAAATCCCAAATTCAAGCGGCCGGGACATTAACAGATTCTCCACGTGATTCAGCTTTGTTACAGCTTCAAACTCGCGTTTCTTTTTATCATAATGAACCATATCCGACATTCTTAGCAGCAAGTCCCTACTGTCAGTAGTTTGAATATAATATTTTTTATCACTGGACCAGCCTCTATGAATCTCTTCCACGCTGCTCCACATGCTGGCACCTGGTATTTCACTAAAGAGTTGATTCACGCTCATACCCCCACGTTAAAATAGCGTTACTTACTATTATGCTTTCCATAGTTTACCTTTGAAATGACAGAGGAATCAATCTTCTTCCAGGAAAAACTCAAATAAAAAAGGCTGAAAAGACAAGTCGTCTCTTCAACCTCAATATTCACTGAGTTGCCCTCGTGAACACCCATCACTTGTATTGTCAAATCAGTAAGAATAAGAAAACTCATGTTTAAATTCGTCTACCCGTTGAATGGTTTTCAGAATATTGCGACCTTCACGTGTGCCATCAATAATACGACGAGCTTGTTTACTATCCCCGATATTAATAACTTCTACTTGATGTTCTTTACCATATTCGAGCAAGCTGTCCATCAGCGGACTGTATGAACGCATACCCAAGCATACGAATCCAAGATCAAAAGGAATCTCAAACTCCTGTTCTCCATGCTTTACTTTGAAGCGGTCGCTACACACTTCTGTCAAAGCTGTTTCCGTATGGACGTTCACTTCCCGCTCCTCTACCATTTTCATCATGGAAATGCGAGTAATCATATCCAGGTCTTTACCCAGTAGCGGCATCATCTCAATGATGGAAACCTCTTGTGCTCCACGTTCTGCGTAATATTCGACGACATCCAGTCCCACAGCTCCGCCACCAACTACTGCAATGCGTTTACCTTCAAACTCCTGGAATTTCTCCATGTTATGCAAAAGATCAAAGATGGAGAACACTTTTGTGCCCGGTTTGCCCAGTTGCTCATGTAAACCTGCAATTGGCGGAAGAAGTGGTGTGGCCCCCGTCGCATTGACAATAATATCAGGATTCAGGGCACTAATCATCGCCAAATCGGCTCGGGTCCCTGTTACAATGTTCAGATTGGTTAACTGTTTGGTGCGTTGAATCAGATAATCTGGGAAATCATTGATGCGTGTTTTGTCCGGCAAGCGGGCAATATCACGAGCCAAGCCGCCCAACTCTGGTTTCTCCTCAAAGAGGGTTACTTTGCAGCCTACTTCGGCTGCCGTACATGCTGCTTCCATGCCAGCAGTGCCCCCACCAATAACAACAACCTGAACATTGTTTTTAACACGTTGTTTCCGGTATTCAGCTTCCTTGAACAGATCTGGATTTACCGTACAGCAAATCGGTTTACTTTTGGAGATACGATGATCGGCACAACCAATGTTGCAAGAGATACATTTTCTAAGCAAATGTTCGTATCCGTTTTGCACTTTAAGCACCCAGTTCGGTTCTGCAATCAACCCTCTACCCATAGCCAGAAGATCAGCGTCACCTCTCTCCAAAATATCCTGCGCAGCCTGTGGGCTCCGAATATTACCTGAGGTCATCGTGACCTTCCCGAATTTTTCTTTTACCGCTTTAGCCATATATGAGCGCCAACCATCCGGCAGGTTCATCCCGTCAATCTGGAACTGGATGGAATCATTCAGAGCAGCAGAAACGTTCAGAATATCTACCTCATCATTAAGATACTCCAATAACTCGAGTGTATCTTCCAGTGTGTTCCCACCTTCTGTGAACTCTTCCGCGCTAAAACGTAAGCAAATAGGGAAAAATGGGCCCACCACTGAACGAATTTCATCAATGACTAATCTGGCAAAACGAGTACGGTTTTCTGCGCTGCCGCCAAATTCATCCGTGCGTTTATTATACATCGGTGAAAGAAACTGACTCAGCAAGTAGGAGTGTCCCGCATGAATTTCAACACAGTCAAATCCTGCTCGTTGCGCTCTTCCCGCTGCTTCTCCGTATTTGCGCACAATGGCGTAAATTTCTTCTTTTTGCAGAGGTCTTGGAATGGCTCCGCCCTTTTTAGAAGGAATATTCGAAGAAGATACAGGCTGAACTCCGTTCAGTCGTCCCGCATAAGCCGAAGCACCCGCATGGTTAATTTGTACAGAAACACAGGCTCCATAAGAGTGCAGGGCTTCTGTTAATCTAAACAGTCCGGGAATAAACTGATCGTTATCCATACGCAACTGGGTTGTTCCGTTTGTACCCATCGGGAAATCCAGACAAACATTTTCTACTGTTATCAAGCCGGTACCACCTTTGGCCCGTTGCACGTAATAGTCAATATGATCCTGAACAAAGCTTCCGTCCATGGCAGCAAAGTTAGTTCCCATCGGGGGCATAACAATCCGATTTTTCAAGGTCATGCGTCGTATGGTTAGAGGTTCAAAGATAGCAGGATAGTGGTTCATTGTTCTTCCTCCTTGCGAGTTTACAAATTTCATGTTCAAGCTTCCATTAAAGAATTCTCATATGTGATTTTTTTCACTTTTGGGAATATCGAGATGTTATTGAGTACGATCATTCCTTATGACTTGATTTTATATCATCTAATCCATAAATTCTAATGCTATTTTATGTAGCGAATCATAGTTTCAGTCTATAGATTAACTGGATTTAGACATAAAAAGGAACAATCCTGTGAGGAACGTTCCTTTAGTGTGAAAAAATCATGCTTATATTCCGGACCATCTACCGATCCGTTCTTTTGAAACCGTTGGGTACACGCTCCAAAATCCCTTCCCTAACATATCTGTCCAGCAGTCCACACATTGTGGCATATCCATTTTTTCTGAATAAAGGTACGTAGGCTGTGGCTTTAGGAGAGGTGTTCAGATATTTAAGAAAAAATCCTTCGTCGATCACCTGGGTATCGTAAATATAAGCCTCAATAGATGTATGCCGTTCTGGGTGATGCTCCCCAATATTCATAAACAGACAATGATCACCATGCAAATCAGCTGACCATATTCCATCAATAATCAAGTCTGTTTCTTCCTGTTTCATCCATTCAAACTGAGTTGGGAACGGATCATACTCAGAAGGTCTGATTTGGTGGGTTTCGGTAGCCATTCGTTCACATAAACACTGAGCAGATAATGTGTATTCGTCCCACAAGCCCAGAATAGCCATATCTCTTTCACGCGAGTATTCCCACTCTTGATCTTCTTCTGCCCAAGTTGTGAACTGTGCGAGCGATTGGTCTATACCCTTACGCCTCATTGCTATTTTCCTTCCTCCTATCCATCACTAGAAGTATTCCATTCAGAAACCAAAAATCCCCTGCCCGAAAAGCCGGGTGAGTCCAATGAAAGGAAGCACCTCAGCTTGACGTCAAGGGAGACTTGTCTATCCGTATAAAGATTATACTTTTAAATCACCATCATAGGTGGCAATCATATTGTATAGTTCAGGACGACGGTCACGGAAAATGCCCCATTCAATCCGTCCTACTTCCAGCTCATCCAGGTCAAATTCAGCAGTAAGCACTTCCTCATCGGTACGACCCGCTTCTGCGATCTTGTTACCTTGATGCCCAGCAATAAAGGATGAACCGTAGAATGTAATACTGGAGTCCTCGTCTGTTTCAGTTCCGATCCGATTGGAAGCAATGACTGGGATCAGATTGGAAGCAGCATGACCCAGCATGCAAGTCTGCCAGTGATCTTTGGAATCAATGGCAGAATCCTGCGGTTCCGAGCCAATAGCTGTCGGATAGAACAAAAGTTCTGCGCCCATAAGCGCCATACAGCGAGCCGCCTCAGGATACCACTGATCCCAGCACACGCCTACCCCAATTTTGGCATAACGTGTATTCCATACTTTAAAACCGGTATCGCCCGGATTAAAATAAAATTTTTCCTCATACCCAGGACCGTCTGGGATATGACTTTTGCGGTATTTACCCAACACTTCACCGTCTGCGTCAATTACAGCAAGACTGTTGTAGCGCGCGTAGTTTTTCTTTTCATAAAAACTGATTGGCAGCACAACTTGTAATTCTTTGGCGATCTTTTTAAAATGGTTAACCGCCTTGTTGTGCTCCAGCTCAGTTGCATATGAATAATAATCAGACTTTTCCTTCTGACAGAAATATGGAGTCTCGAACAACTCCTGCAGCAAAATAATTTGTGCGCCCTGCGCAGCCGCTTCACGTACTAGCTTCTCTGCTTTGCTTATATTTTCTTCGATATTGGTAGAGCAGCTCATTTGAGTCGCTGCCACTTTTACTTTTCTCACTTTAGTCCTCCTTTTAGATGTTGTATCGTTCAACGCTTTACAGCAGGCATCTGCTGGGTCGTACAGTGTACGTTACCGCCTTCACGGATGACCGCCATACCGTCTACAGTACGAATGATGCGATCTGGAAATACATTTGCTAGCACTTGCTCAGCTGCAAGATCGCTCTCAGCGGCAGTGCCGCCAAACACTGGCAAAATGATACCGCCATTCACAAAGTAGAAGTTAATATAGCTCAGTGTCAATCGGCTGTCTTCATAATCCACACGCGGCGGCTGACCGATCCGAATCACTTCCAGCTTACGGCCTTGGGCATCCGTTGCTTGCTCCAGAATACGCAGATTTTCCTGCGTGATTTCGTAATTTTCATCCTCAGGATCATCACATACTTGCATAATGACCTTGCCAGGAGCTGCAAAGCAAGCAATATTGTCCACATGGCCATCTGTTTCGTCGCCACTAAGACCACGTTTTAGCCAAATTATTTTCTCTACACCTGTATACTCACATACATACCGTTCAATTTCTTCTCTGCTTAATTCCGGATTTCGGTTGGAATTGAGCAAACACTCTTCGGTTGTAATCAGTGTGCCTTCGCCATCTACGTGCAGTGAGCCGCCTTCCATCACAAGCGGTGCATCAAACCGTGGAACTCCAAGTTTGTCCAAAATTTGCGGCGCAACCTGGTCATCCAGGTCCCATGGAGCGTATTTACCACCCCAGGCGTTAAACTTCCAGTTTACACCTGCCAGCTGTCCATGCTCGTCTGTGAGAAAAGTAGGGCCATTGTCACGCAGCCACGCATCGCTGTGCTCAATCGGCAGCAGTTCTACACGTTCCCCAAGTTCAAGCGCCTTAACGCTCTCCAGATCATCCGGATTTACGACCACAGTAACTGGTTCAAATTCCGCCATGGCGCGTACAATTCCGGCATAGCCCTTGCATACATCAGCATGCATATTCGGGTAAACCATTGAAGATTTTACAGGCCAAGAAATATACGTGCGTTCATGTGGCGCCCATTCAGGCGGCATCTTATAATGTGAATCCTTAATTTGCATGTATTGAAGCTCTCTTTCTTTTTCATAATGTAGACTCCGCTCCTATCATACAATAATATGATCTTTGTCTCAATCGAAGCGGAAAAGTTTTAATCATTTACAATCACATTTGAGTAAATTACTTTGAAAACGTGATTGCTTTCACCGTATTCCCATCAAAATCCTTCACAGTGAATTGTGCTCCCTCCAGCACACCGTAAGAGGATGGATAGTTTTCTTTTGGCAGCGAGATCGAACCGGGGTTCAGTATAAAGACCCCATTTTCCACATCCGCTACCGGAATATGAGTATGTCCCTGGATGAACACATCTCCCGCTTCCAGTGGTGGTAAATTTCCGATACTAAAGCCATGTCCGTGCGTGACATAGATTCTCCGTCCTTCATGGTACAGCAAAGCATAATCACCCATCATAGGAAACTCAAGTAGCATCTGATCCACCTCTGCATCGCAATTCCCGCGCACAGAAACCGCAATATGGGACTTATACTTATTCAGCAGAGCGGCCACTTCTGCCGGATTATACCCTTCTGGTAACGGATTACGTGGTCCGTGGTACATATAATCTCCGAGCAGGACAAGACGATCGGCTTTCTCCTCCCTGAACTTTTCCAGTGCCAATTGCAACCAGTGCAGCGAGCCGTGAATATCTGATATAAACATCAATTTCATGATTGTTCTTTCCTTTCTGAATAGGCTAAAAAATATTCCACTTAAGTACATTATTGCATTATTCCCTGAACAAATCTGTGCAAAAATTTTCTTTCGTTTGATAATACTCTTTTAAGAAAATAAACTACAGCTCCGAGTGAGCTGTAGTTTATTGTTAGTTCCTTTTATACTTAGTCTTATCATCTTCGGTGATTTTACGGATTACCGTGCAAGGGTTTCCAGCAGCAATCACACCAGAAGGGATATCTTTGGTAACGACACTTCCTGCACCGATAATGGAGTTATCGCCTATAGTAACACCAGGCAGAACGCTGACATTACCACCGATCCACACATTATTGCCGACTCTAATTGGAAATGCAATCTCCAATCCCTCATTACGTTGTTCTACATCAAGAGGATGACCCGCAGTATAAAAACCGCAGTTAGGAGCAACGAACACATGATCACCAAAAACGATTTTTGCCCCATCAAGCATAACTATATTATGGTTACTATAGAAATTTTCACCGATTTCAATGTTATAGCCATAGTCACATACGAAAGGTTGCTCAATCAAGAATCTATCAGTTGTTTTCCCAAGTAAAGTTTTGATGAGTGTTTCTCGTTCTTCGATATTTCTAGGATGGAGCTGATTATATTCGTGGCAGAGAACTTTAGCGTGTAAACGTTCTTCAATTAACTCTTCATCATAATTAGCATTGTATAGGAGTCCTAGTTGTGATTTTTCTTTTTCTGTCATGTCCATCCTCGCTTTGCTTATTTAGTTAGATATCACATAGTTATTATGAGTGTTTTAATAAGTATTAATATAACTCAATGATTAATATTTTTCCAATCTATTCATCATCCATTATCAAAAATATGGCTCATGAATCAATTATGGAAGCTCTGCGTACTAAGCTTGTAGTTTAATTGCTAACTCCCAAAAAAATTAGCGACCGCTTTCTCGTAAAAGAGTAGAAGCGATCGCTACGTAAAACAAACCTTCATTATATAATTAAAACTTAATCACTTGTTTTTATAAATTAACGTTTCAAGCTTTCACCGTTCGTAGCAATAACTTCTTTGTACCAATGGAACGATTTCTTCGGATATCTTTCAAGTGTACCGCTGCCATCATCATGACGATCTACGTAAATGTAGCCATAACGTTTTTTAAGCTGAGCGGTCGATGCGCTGACAAGGTCAATACATCCCCAAGACGTATAGCCCAAAACCTCTACTCCGTCCTCAATAGCTTCTCCAACTTGAACCAAATGATCATTCAGGTAGTTGATCCGGTAGTCATCTTCAACCGTTTTTTCGCCTTTTTCATTCGTGATCAGTTCATCAACGGCGCCCAGGCCATTTTCAACGATGAACAGTGGTTTTTGGAAGCGATCATAGAACGTATTCAGGACATAACGCAGACCTTGCGGATCAATTTGCCAGCCCCACTCACTTGCCTCGAGATGCGGATTGCTGACACCACCAAGGATGTTACCTTCACCTTTGACTTTTTTAGCTTCGTCAGCTGTCTCACAAGTACTCATATAATAGCTGAACGAGATAAAATCAACGGTATGCTTCAAATCTTCTGCATCACCTGGTTCAAAGTGAATAGAAATTCCGTTTTCTTTAAAGAAACGTTTCATGTAACCTGGGTATTGACCTCTTGCGTGAATATCGGCAAATGCCATGTTTCTGTGATCAAATTCCATCGCAGCAATGACATCGTCTGGATTAGGTGTCAGCGGATAAGTAGGCATACTCAGCACCATACAGCCAATTTTGAAATCAGGGTTGATCTGATGACCGATTTTTACCGCTCTTGCACTCGCTACAAGCTCATGGTGAATAGCTTGATAAAGATCTTGCTCACTAAGTTGATCTTTTGGTGTGCTAATTCCTCCACTCATGAATGGTGCTTCAAGAATGGAGTTGATTTCATTGAAAGTCAACCAGTATTTAACTTTATCTTTGTAGCGATTAAATACAGTTGTAGCATAGCGCTCATAAAAATCAACAAGCTTACGGTTTACCCAACCATCGTATTCTCTGGACAAATGTAAAGGTGTTTCATAGTGAGATAATGTAACGAGTGGCTCAATTCCATATTTGTGAAGTTCATCAAACAAATCATCATAAAATTGCAAGCCTTTTTCGTTAGGCTCCAGTTCGTCACCTTTAGGGAAAATACGTGACCATGCGATAGAAGTACGGAACACTTTGAAGCCCATTTCCGCAAAAAGTTTGATATCTTCTTTATAATGATGATAAAAATCAATACCGATCAATTTCATGTTATCTTCTGTTGGTACATCCGTAACGGGCCCCCAACCACCACGAGGAGTTACATCCTGAATGGACCAGCCTTTTCCATCTTCTTGATAAGCGCCTTCGAGCTGATTAGCAGCAACTGCTCCGCCCCACAGGAAATCTTTTGGAAAATGTGTACTCATATTTTCTCCGCCTTTGCTGATGTTTTCATTAACTAGGATAGAAATACGTTACCTCTATGCTAATGTGTTATAAAGTACTTCTAATTGAATCTTAAGGTTTGTAACGCGTTTCATGTCAAGTATTATTTTAAAAACTTCCAGAGCTTATAATTGTATTATCTCCAATAATTACTCCCATATTTATAACTCTTCTATTATTGAGTAAAATGGCTATTCTTCAAATGGCGGATCTACATGAATATCTCTATCTGGTTCAGTGCTTACCCAGCGTGTAAAGATAACCTGAAAGCCGGCTCGAGTCGGCGCGCAGGCAAAAGGACCCGCCTGTTGTCCCGTTTCATAAGGAAAACGTGCTACACGTACGGTGCGCCAGCTTTGATTTTCGGTTCGGGCTCTAATGATAACTGCATCCTGAAGCTGTGAAGCACGAATCGTCACATTTTTCCCTACCCAATCAGGTACAGGAGCTAATGACCAATCGGAATAGCCATCTGTGACTACGACTGCCAGTTGAGGAATTCCATCATTTAATTCGATTCCGGCTTTAATCCACTTTTGCTGTCCTTGATACAGCATTATACCGGCCTGATCGTAGAGCTCCGTAAATGAGCCTAATTGAAACGTGACTTCGATGGCAGAGCCTTCTTCCCAGTCTGTAAGCAGGGAATGTCCGCTACTGCGTTCAAATCCATACAAAGTTTTTTCCCAGTAGTCGCTTCCTTCTCTGGTTTCAACTTTAAGGAACTGGTCTTCTTCTATGGATGATACAGGGTGATTAGTCCATGTCCCTGTAGTCCATGCAATCGATTTTTGAGTCATTAATCTCATCCTCTCATGCTTTATTGAACGATGCCCTATTTCCTTTTCTCCACCAATTGCAAATTGTACGTCAGACTTTCAAGGGTCACCGAAATCAACCCACGCATGTATTCATCATGCGTATCGTTTTTCACAAAAATCTCGGGCATATGTTCTTTGGGTACATCTTTTAGACAGCCGTTATAAATATCGTCCAACAGAGTCGGCTTGGATAACTCTCCAGTCAAAGCGATAGATACAGGATCTATAATCGCAATAATGGAAGTTATCGTTTTGATCGCCAAAGGAACAAATCCCTCTGTGCTATTTAACTGTTTAAGCTGTTCCTCTCTTGTTAAATCAAAGGGTAAGAAGGAAACCTCCCCCGCAAATTTGGTATTTCCTTTTAACAAATGTCCATCGACAATAAAACCCGCGCCGGGGAAATTGTCTTTGGGAAACGTAACAATAGCAAAGGTTTTATCCTCATCATAATTCTGCATGTTATAAAATCCGTAGACTGTCAAATGCATATCATTTTCAATGGTAACTTCTAATCCGTATTTATCTTGAAGCCGAGGACCTACAGGGACTCCTATGAGCAGGTCGAGATCACAAACATCGATAATCCCTTGATGAACAACCCCGGGGATACCAATCCCAATGGCTTTGACGTTTCCATAGTTATTAATCAGCTCTCCAATTTGGGTTTCTATGACCTCATAATCAATATGAGGCACATTGGAAGTATTCTCGATGATGATATCACCAAGCAAATTGGCAACAGCATAAGTAAGAGAATGTATACCGCCTTCCGTTTTCACATTTAAACAGATAATATAAGAATAGTCAGCGTTATATTTGTAACGTCTAGCCGGACGTCCGCCATTCGACTCTTCCAATTCCGTCTCTAATACTTCCCCGGTTTGAAGAAGCTCATTCAGAATATTTCCGCAGGTTGCCACACTAAGACCTGTGATACTGGCTATGGATGACTTGGTTGCATATTCCTTGGATTTCAGTGTGTTTTTAACTAACTCTACATTAATTTGTTTAACCCGAATGGTATTATTGGAGACTGGTTGTATTTGAATACACTCCTTTTCCAGTATTTATTAAAAGGTTTATAATAAGTTGTAATATAACGCTCTGCCTGCAAAAAGTCAATTTGTACTCATTTGGATAAGAAAAACGGATTACCGCAGATTTTGAACCATAGGTACTCCGTTTGATTTTATACATCACCAGCAAGATGTTTAATAACGTCTAATAGTACATTGGCTCCAGCTACCAGATCCGGTCGCGGCGTGTATTCGCGCGGATTATGACTAATGCCGCCAATACTTGGAACAAAGATCATAGCTGCCGGACAAATGCGAGCCATCATTTGAGCGTCATGACCAGCGCCGGATGTCATTCGCTTGGAGCGCAGCTCGCGCTGCATGGCAGCAGCCTCTATCAACTCCACAATGTTGGCATCGAAAGCAACTGGATCAAAACGGGCCATTCGCTCGGTCGTGATGGTTACCCCTTCGGTAGCTGCAAGATCTCTAAGATACTCGGTCAGCGCCGCTTCTTCAGCCTGCAATCTCTGCTCATCAGGATCACGCAAATCAACAGTAAACGTGGCGCGTGAAGGAATAACATTAATCGCATTAGGCTCCATGCTAAGACAACCAACCGTAGCCACCGTAGGCGTCTGCGACCTTGTCGCCCGGTCCCTTAAAAATGTGATGACACAGGCTGCTGCATGTCCCGCATCTCTGCGCATCGACATTGGTGTAGTCCCGGCATGATTGGCAACTCCCTCAATAGTAACGCGCTGCCAGGATATTCCTTGAAGGTTCTCAACTGCACCAATTGGAACGCCGACACTTTCCAGTACTGGGCCCTGCTCAATATGAAGCTCCACATAAGCATGGGGCAGCATAAAACCCGGCTCCTCTGTTCCTTCATACCCGATGCGCACCAACTCTTCTCCCAGTATAGTGCCGTCTGTTCCCAAAGAGGCTAATGCGTCCTCAAGCGGGAGTCCACCTGCATATACCAGCGAACCCATCATATCAGGGGCATAACGCACCCCTTCCTCGTTTGTAAAAGCACCCACAACAATAGAGCGAGCAGGAATAAAGCCAGAAACCTGCAATGTCTGAATGACCTCAAGACCGGAAAGCACACCATAACAACCATCGTACACACCGGCATTGATCACTGTGTCAATATGCGACCCAATCAGCACCGGAGCTAGTTGAGTATCATTTGCACCTTTCCATATGCCAAAGATGTTTCCAATACGGTCAACCACAACCTCCAGACCAGCCTCCTTCATCCAGGCTACCAAGGCGTCACGACCACTCTTGTCTGCAGCAGAAGCTGCCAGCCTGGTCAGCTTTTGTTCAGGGTCACGTCCCATTTGTCCAAGCGATTGAATCCGATCCAGTAAACGTGCTTCATCAATGCATAGGTTGGAACTTTTAAATACCATTTTGCATTCCCCTTTTCATTCTAAAATTTTTGCTCATTCTCATGAAAAAGATGGATACTTGCCTTCCCATACAATTTGTCTGTATGCCTCGGGATCTGTATCCCCTTCCGTGCTTATGATGAGGATTCTGGAGTCTTCATCTAATTGAAGCTGAGCTGCAGCTTCAATTAGATTTTCTTGCTTCCGCAGCAAGCTCAAAACACCTAAGCCAACAGCGCCAGACTCACCAGATATAATTTGGGGATCACCAGGTAATGGATTTCCAAGCATCCTCATGGCCTTTGCCGATACAAAATCCGAACAGGTGATATACATATCCGCATAATCTCTCAATAGTTCCCAAGCTACTGTGCTAGGTTCCCCACAAGCAAGTCCAGCCATAATCGTGGGCATAAAACCTGTTACAGCATGAGGCTTTCCGTCATTTTCCGCCGCTGATTTATAGATGCACGCTGCTTCATTGGGCTCAATAATAACCGTTGTCGGTCTTTTTTCACCAAAATGAGATATCAAATATCCCAGTATACTTGCTGCAAATGAACCAACACCTGCCTGTAAAAATACATGTGTCGGATAATCATCACCCACCGCTCGGATCTGTTCCAATGCCTCATCTATCAACGTCCCATAGCCCTGCATAATCCAAGTTGGAATTTCTTCATAGCCTTCCCATGCACTATCTTGCAGCAAAACCCCATGATGCTCAGTAGCATAGGTATTGGCCAACCTAACAGTGTCGTCATAGTTTAGTTCCGTAATAGAGGCTTCTGCCCCTTCATTTCTGATATGATTTAATCTAACTTCAGAAGATCCTTTTGGCATAAACACGACTGATTTCTGCCCTAGTTGGCTAGCAGCCCAAGCAATCCCTCTACCATGATTTCCATCTGTAGCTGTTACAAAAGTAATATCGCCCAATTGTCCCTTGATCTCTTCGGTCTTCAACTTTTCAAAAGAAAGCTCTGAAATATCCATATTCAGTCTATCTGCCAGATACTTGCCGACGGCAAAGGACCCGCCTAATACTTTAAAAGCACCCAATCCGAATCTGTAGGATTCGTCTTTTATCCATATGTTCCCTACGTTGAGCTTGCGTGACAACTTTTTCAAGCTGTGCAGTGGAGTGACTTCATATTCAGGAAAGCTTTTATGGAAGTTTCTAACCTTTTTGGCCATATTCCTATTCATAAATTTTACTGATATTTTCTTGAATTCTGCTTTACGCGCCTTCTCATTTGTCATGTATTTTAATGCTGTCATGTCCTGCATACATGTCTCCTTTTATTCTTAAAATACTAAATATCTTAGTTTTGTTAACGAAATATTGCATGTGATATATTACATGTTACCCATCAGACTATATACTGTCAACTTGGTTTGCGATATGAAATGTATATGAAATCGGGCTGCAATCATTGATACTCATGAATTGTATGTGATATATTACATTCAAATAAAATTCGAAGGAGGTCTAATCATTGCTATCCAAACATGCAACCAAAGTTAAGCGTTCATCTATACGTGAGCAAGTATACCTTCAGCTGCAGGAATGGATTATTAGTGGTGTTTTAAAGCCTGGAGATAAGTTAAAGGATCAAGAATTAGCGGAAGTTCTAGGAGCCAGCCGTACACCTATCCGTGAAGCTATTTTAAGACTGGAAGAAGAAGGAATGGTTCAGACTAAAGCCAATAGCTGGACGCAGGTAGCACCTGTTGATATTAAACAGGCTTATCGGCTGTACCCCATCATCGGGTCACTTGAGAAGCTTGCTGTTTCGTTTGCTCAAGAAAAAATTGAATCTAAGCATATTAAAGAATTAGAATTATTAAATGGAGAGCTCAAGCGGGCGCTAAAGGAAGAAAATGCAATCCTTGCGCAACAATATGATGCTCAATTCCACCAGGTTTTTATTGATCTGTCGGCAAATGAAGAATTGATTTATGTGCTGGAGGGATTGAAAAAAAAGCTGCGCCGTTATGAGGTGACATACTTTGACGGTTTTTTGGGCGCAGAGTCATCAGTTGCAGAACACCAAAAAATAATCAGTGCACTTATAGCTAAAAATTTCGCAGCCGCCGCCGACATGATTGAATCAAATTGGAAAGAAAGTTTTCAACGCCGATTATCTAAATTGGATATAGACAAAGACGAAACCGTGTTACCGCTTCAAGAGGAATGAGCCTCTTCCTCTTCTCTTCGATCATCATGCTATACTAGAAATAAGAATCAAATTTTTAGTGCGGCATCTTTGCGATGAAACTAAGTGAAATTGGGGGGATTCTGTTGTCTGCTATTGAGTATATAGCAATAATCGCGTTGCTCCTCTCCGTCATACTTTTAATTAAGGTCTACAGCCTTCAATCTCGGCTTAATGACTTGAAATCCGACGTGGAGCGTCTTGAAAATCGTTCAGGAATACAAGGCACATCGCTGTCAGGTACCATCGCTGCCACTCCTCCACATGTTCTAGATGCAGGAGCTTCAGAAGATATCAATGAAAGGTTGCTCCTGCTAATTAGGGAAGGAAAAAAGATTCAAGCCATAAAAGAGCTGAGAACCGCTAAGGATCTTTCCCTTAAGGATGCAAAGGATTACGTGGATCACTTGGAAACACTCTAAAGAAAGGAAGAAATAAGATGAGTGCCAGCAAAACAAACGCCATGCGCATATTGGACGGGCAACATATACAATACAATATTTTGAGTTATGATCATCAAGATGGAAAAATAGACGGGATGAATGTGGCTGAGAAAATTGAGAGAGCCCCGGAAATGGTTTTCAAAACTTTGGTTGCACATGGCAAACAAAATCTGTTTGTTTTTGTAATTCCTGTACATAAAGAGCTTGATCTCAAAAAAGCAGCCAAATCCGCGGGAGAGAAAAAAATTGAAATGCTTCCAGTTAAGGATTTGCAAAAGTATACGGGATATATTCGCGGTGGCTGCTCCCCCATAGGAATGAAAAAGCTCTACCCTACTTTTATCGACCAGCCTGCATTGGAACTGGAAGCCATCGTTGTGAGCGGTGGGAAAATTGGGACCCAACTGGAGTTGAGTCCACACGATTTAGCTCAAATCATTCAGGCACAGTTTACAGATCTGACGCATACAGCATAAAACTCACCACATGATCATAAAATCTTTATGCGTATTTTCTCTTATCCCATACTTTATCAAGCTTCAACCTGGAGAGGAAGATCTAATGATGCATAATGATTGCCCGAAAAATGCAAGAATCCCCCAACCCATCAGAAGTGATGGTGCTGGGGGTATCGACAAGGGTCCACGTGATGTGATGAGGGATCTACAGAATCCCGATATGCTGGTTCCCCCCGTAACGGACAATGGTCTCATTCCAAATATGAGATTTTCTTTTTCTGATGCTCATATGCAGCTTAATCATGGTGGGTGGTCAAGAGAAGTAACGGTAAGAGAATTACCTATTGCTACTACCCTTGCCGGGGTGAATATGAGTTTGACACCGGGTGGTGTACGTGAGCTTCACTGGCATCAGCAGGCGGAATGGTCATATATGCTGTTGGGAAGTGCTCGCATTACGGCAGTTGACCAAAATGGACGTAATTTTATTGCTGATGTGGGTCCTGGGGATCTCTGGTATTTTCCTCCTGGCATTCCGCACTCTATACAGGGGCTTGAGGATGGGTGCGAATTTTTGCTGGTTTTTGATGATGGCAGTTTCTCCGATCTGAACACCCTATCCATCTCGGATTGGTTCGCACATACTCCCAAAGACGTACTTTCTGCAAATTTTGGTGTACCAGAAGCTGATTTTGCAGCGATTCCTCAAGATCAAGTATACATCTATCAGGATTCCGTTCCCGGTTCAATTCAAAGCCAAGCGGTTCCCTCTCCTTACGGGACATTGCCCCAATCCTTCAAGCATGAATTACTAGCCCAGCCCCCAATCAAAACGCCGGGCGGAAGCGTACGAATCGTTGACTCCTCCAATTTTCCGATTTCCAAAACCATCGCAGCTGCCCTTGTTGAGATTGAGCCCGGAGCCATGCGAGAAATGCACTGGCACCCCAATAATGACGAATGGCAATACTATCTGACAGGGCAAGGACGGATGACTGTCTTTGGTGGTAATGGCGCGGCCCGCACATTTGATTTTAAAGCCGGAGATGTCGGATATGTGCCTTTTGCTTATGGTCATTACATTCAAAATACTGGCACTAGCTCACTATGGTTTCTTGAAATGTTTAAGAGTGACCGTTTTGCGGATGTTTCCTTGAATCAATGGATGGCTCTCACGCCAACAGAACTGGTTCAGAGTAATTTACATGTAGGTACTGATGTGATCTCTAATTTACGAAAGGTAAAATGGCCCGTCGTCAAATATCCTGGTTATTCTTATGACCCTAAAAATAAATAACCAGGAACGTATCACGCTTGCCACTAGATCAATGAACCCTCTTCTTGAATATGACGGGTTGATTCAAATGCCCCTTCATTTATTACTTCCATTTTCACGTATCCTTCTATCCAATCCCGCCAGCATATCTGCATAATCTACAGGCATTCCAGCGTTTTTATTAAAAGTCAAATCAATTATGAAAAGGATTGATAATTCAATCCTCTTATAGAATGTGCCACATTTTATATAAGCTTCACTGGACATTTTTGTTTTTTTAATGTACCAAAACTTAGAAGACTAGAAGGGGGTATCCCTTGCACTTCCACTGGAAGGATTTAGAATATTCATTCAAGTGTGCCTATAACTTCTTTATTCAATTCAATTGATCAGATGTTACTCAATATTGCCAGGACAAGAGGAGCAGCTATGCAATGAATTACTCAAACTATTGAACCATCGCGTGCAGAAAAAGGCTGCATACAATATAAGCTTCATAAGTCGCTCGAAGAGAAAGGTATATTTGTCTTTTATGAAACTTGGGCTGATGAAAATGCCATCTCCACACATGTAAACACCGAGCATTATCAAACATACCGAAAAAATATTGAAACCATTATCGATACTATGGATGTGTATCATTTGGATAATATGGAATCATAATTGCAAAGCACTTATTTAAGATCATTTTTTCGTTTTATTAAGGACATCCGATTCTTAAGTTGGCAGTATGCTCTCACCAAAGTTTCAAAAATAGAAACAATTTCTCTTTATTTGAACATCAATACTTTCTCACTTAATATTAGCCTACATAAAGGAGGTGAAAGTATGAATTCAAAAATCTTCATAGCTCTAATGTCACTTGCGCTAAGTGCTTTTGCCATTGGAACGACGGAATTTGTTATTGTCGGGATTCTGCAAGAGGTAGCCACAGATCTTGGCATATCAGTAACCCAAGCTGGGACGCTGGTGTCTGGGTATGCAGTGGCCCTTGCCATTGGAACCCCGATCGTCGTAGTTCTAACCGGAAAATTGCCTAAAAAAGGATACTTGGTGTTCCTCATGATCGCGTTCACTGCAGGGAATGCTCTGGCAGCAGTAGCTTCTACCTATTCCATTTTGCTCTTGTCTAGGATAATTACAGCTGTTGCTCATGGCGTATTTTTCGCAGTTGCAGCGACAGTGGCCGCAGATATGGTCCCTGCTAACAAAAAAGGTACCGCCATCTCCATCATGTTCACCGGGCTAACCGTCGCGACCATTCTTGGAGTTCCCCTTGGGACATATATCGGACAGGAGTTTGGTTGGCGGATGTCATTTGCCGTGGTGGCTGTATTGGGGCTGATAGCTTTGTTGGTCAGTCTTGTAGCCGTAGAAAAAGTTCCACGTACATTGCACTCACCGAGCCTTAGAGATGTTGGAAGTTTGATTGTCAACCCTCGGATCATCACTGCACTGCTAATGACGGTAATGGGCTTCGGCGGTTACTCAGCCTCGTCTATTTCATGGCTGCTGTTGGTTTACGGTGTTGCTGTGGCAATTGGGAATATTATCGGGGGGAAATTAGCAAATGGGCATCCTGTAAAGGCGCTTCGATTCGTATTCCTGTCTCAGGGCATTGCCCTGCTGTTGCAAATATGGCTACTGCCCAACAAGACGCTCACCATTTTGTCCCTCATATTAATGGGTTTGTTTGCCTTTATGATGTCTCCCGGCGTTCAGGCTTACATTTTAATACTTGCAGAAAAGCTGGTACCTTCTGCTAAAGATGTCGCTTCTGCATTAAATATATCTGCATTTAATATTGGGATAGCAGCTGGTTCAACAGTAGGCGGGCTTGCAGTAGACCATTTGCACATCATGGACACGGCTTGGATCGGCACAATTATGGCAGGATTCGCCTTTTTACTGGCAACTATAAACTTCAGAATGGATAAGAAACAGAATCTTTTTTGTTGAGGTGAGAGGATAAATGGATTTAAAATCATTAGATCTTTTAGAGAAAGAATTGGAATTCACAAGTTTTAGCCATCAAGATGCACTTGCCATTGGCAACCGGATTGTGCAGTATGCTCAAGAAAACAACGTAGCGGTGGCCGTGCATATTGAACGTAATCGAGTTCCCGTGTTTACGCATCTAATGGATGGTACTTCGGAAGAAAACTACGTATGGTTATTTCGCAAAAAAAGAATCGTCGATCACTATAACCGCAGTTCTGCCTACATCGACCAGCGCTTTATCCAAAGCGGTGCTTCTCATGCAGAACACTCCCTGCTTTCCACTGAAGAGTATCAAGCGGTTGGCGGATCTATTCCCATCCGTGTCAAAGGTGTTGGCGTAGTCGGGTCTGTAACGGTCGGGGGATTGACAGGCGAGTTGGATCATGCGTACGCAGTTGAGGGCATTCGTCTGTTTTTGAAAGGAGAATAAGTGGTTATGAGCATGAGCATAACCACTTTAATATACATGAGAGGGTTGGGCGTAAAGCTCTTTCCCTCTCTTTTTCATTCGTAATCAGTTAATCAAGAGCTACTTTCGATGTAACCTATACACCCCAATCGTGCATGTACGAGCATGCGTGCCCCTATTTTTGAATCTATCCTTCTACAACAGAATATTCATTGTGATTAGTTGAAGTCCTCTGGCGAAAGACCGAATCTGTACAATTTTACTTCATACAAGTTAAAATGGAATGCAATGGTTTTTATTTATATGTCAATAATTCAATTATAATAAATAATTTCCCGCTTTCAATAAATCTGAAACACATTGATAGTCATTAAGACTAAATTAAAAAGATGTTTAGAGGTGAATCAATGGATCAATATGAGGTTGCAACCTTAAAAAAAGGACTACTCATTCTAGACGCGTTGCAGCAAGGTGAACCCATGAGACTGACTGAGATCATGCACCGGTTTAACCTTAACAAGTCTACAACTTTTCGTCTTCTATATACGCTGGAAATGACAGGTTTTATTCAAAAAGATGGTCACACGTACAAAGCTTCTGAATTAAAGGGGCACCATTCATCGTCTGCTAACACTCGACTTAATTGGTTAGTTGTGCCATCCCTGCATCAATTAGCGCAGGAACTTGGCGAAACCGCATATATCGGGGTTTTAGATGGAATGAAAGTCATGACAGCACAAGTGGTGGAGGGCAATCATACCATCCGTAGCCATACACGTGTAGGTGATTCCGCTTATGCCCATCTAAGTGCCTTTGGGAAAGTTATCCTGGCGCACCTAAGTGATGAACAACTAAAAAAAATGCTTACACATCTTACCCAGCACAAAGCAACAAAGCATACCTTTGACGACAACCATTTATTAAAAGAGCATCTAAATGTAATCCGTCAACAAGGATACGCCATTGATGATGAAGAAACAGAAGTGGGTTTACGCTGTGTTGCTGCACCAATATTTTATAATGGTAAAGTGATCGCAGCATTGGCTATATCTGGCCCTACCGCACGATTAAGCCGAAAGAAAGACCGTGCGGTAAGTAAAAAATTGAAGGAATGCAGTGCACAGATTTCCGGTCTACTTTGACCCGCTCAACTGCTCAAATTCAGTCCGCGGATTCATCTTATCACGGTGATGATTGCAGTCATCAGAGAGTACGTAGATTGGACCGCATCAGAGGAACGGTACATGACCGAACTGCTTATCGAGTAAAATTTCTAAGTCAAAAGAGCTCCCCTTTCAGGGAGGCTCTTTTGGTTTTGATCAAACTTAAAAGCAAAATGTCAATGACGAGGGGAATATATCCAGGCCAGGGGCCTCCAACAGTTTGGCGACGAATAGCTACTTTAATGGGAGGAACTTTAAAAGAGGTATGAATTATTAGGAAAGAATTTCGATCATTAATTTTTACATTCTTCGTTTTTAGCAGATAATCTTTGATTGCTTCCTGAATAGCTTCTACTGGATCGTCTCAACACACGAGTAATCCTCTAAAGTTACTTTCCCGATAATCTCAGCCACTCCGCCATAGGTTAGTGACTGAGGTTCGGTGATGACTATACAAAAAAAACACCGTATCGAAATACGATGTTTTTATAAGCTAATCAACAAAGACTATTCCTCAGAGTCTACATTGTGGTAAACCTGCTGAACATCCTCTAAATCTTCTAATGCATCAATCAATTTATCGAATTGAACTTGTGCATCTTCTGGAAGAGAAATATCATTTTGGGCAAGCATAGTGAGCTCCGCAACGGTAAACTCAGTCACTCCTGCTTGTTTGAAAGCTTCCTGCACAGCATGGAATTGATCAGGCTCTGCATATACGATGACGGCTTCATCTTCTTCAATGATGTCACGTACCTCTACATCTGCCTCCATCAGCAGCTCCAGCACTTCGTCTGCGGTTTTACCCACCAGACCAATAACTGCTGTTGAATCAAACATGTAGGCTACAGATCCGCTCACGCCTAAGCTACCGCCATTTTTAGTAAAAGCAGAACGCACATCTGATGCTGTACGGTTAACGTTATTGGTCAGTGCATCTACAATGACCATGGAACCGTTCGGTCCAAAACCTTCATAACGAAGCTCTACGTAGTTTTCATCGCCAGCACCTTTTGCTTTTTCAATAGCACGGTCAATGATTGCTTTGGGTACATTGTACGTTTTTGCACGTTCTAAAACGACTCTTAATACCCGATTGGATTCAGGATCAGGTTCGCCCTGTTTGGCTGCCACATAAATTTCCACGCCAAATTTAGCATATATACGACTCGTATTAGCATCCTTGGATGCCTTCTTTTCTTTAATGTTATTCCACTTACGTCCCATAATATCCCGCTCTCTTCCTGTATGAATATACACAACGAACTTCATTATATCCTTGTATATTATATCTCCTAAAGGACATACGAACAAGTTCAAACAACTCCGTTATGGAAAAATAAACAATTCTACCTAATTAGGGATGCTTGGAAATGTGAACTTTCAATTCTCCTCATCTATGGACAATCCCCCTATCCATGTCTAAGATGAGGAGGAAGTCTGACTTAAAGGAGATCATTTACTTGGATGTCTTGTACAAAAAGTTGAGCCATAATCATGAAATCACAGTATACGAAACCACTGAGCTGTATGGTGAAAAGGGATTATTTCGGGTGATGCAGTTTTCAAATACAGCCGTCCAAGGCGCAGTGGACTTGAACCATCCGCAACGCATTGTGTTCGAATATCCGAGGGCAATCGTCCATCTCATGGAGCTGAACGATCCGTCATTTGAAGATGTATTTGTTATTGGGCATGGTATAGGTACAATAGCGGGCCATTTTACAGATAAACGCTTTAAGATTGCCGAGCTGGATGCACAAGTCGTAGAGTTCAGCCGAACATTCTTTGGATACGATCAGGATAATGTGACTGTTGGCGATGGACGTTGCCTTCTGGAGAGGGAAGCGCCGGATGCTTATGACTATATTATTTTGGACGCCTTCACGGAGCAGGGTACGCCCCTGCATTTAATATCCTGGGAATTTTTCAAGATGGCCAAAGAAAAGCTGGATTCCGAAGGCTCCCTGATCATGAATTTAATGGGCAAAAGTGAACACGATCACCTGATCAATGCCATTCACACAACGTTGCGTGAAGAATTCGCCTATGTCACAACTTTCTCGCTCCCCTCGGAAGGTGCTGCCGACATTCAAAATATCATTATGATTGGTCGGGACAAGCCCATCTGGTTTCAGGCACGTCAGATGGCGGGCTTTCATGAGATTACACTTGGAGAAGGTCATATTCTACGGGATACAGATGCTTAGTGTAGTTCCAATATTCGTCTCTCTACGTCTTCGATATGAATCGTCTCTTTGTTGCAGCTTTTTCGTTCCACTAACTCTACTTTCCCGTGTTCGGCATCTTTACCAACGACGATGCGCACGGGAATACCTACTAAATCGGAGTCTTTGAATTTAACCCCAGGCCGTTCCTCCCGATCGTCCAGCAGCACCTCCACACCACGATCCTGCAGCTGGTTGTATAATTTCTCGGCGATTTGCATCTGAAGCCTGTCTTTCACAGAAATCGGAATAATATGAACTTGAAATGGGGCCAGCGCATAAGGCCATATCATTCGTTCCGTTCTGATCGTGATTTTGCTCTACAATGGCAGAAAGGATCCGGGATACGCCAATGCCATAACAGCCCATAATCATCGCTTGCTCAGTTCCGGAAGCATCCAGAAAAGTCGCACCCAGCTTCTCACTATATTTGGTGCCTAGTTTAAATACGTGTCCGATCTCAATCCCGCGATGAAGTTTCAATTCCCCTTCGTCACATCGAGGACATCTATCCCCTTCTATGACATTCCGCAAGTCAGCTACATGCCGAAGATCTAGATCGCGCCTTGGATTCACATGTCGATAATGATAATCCAGCTCGTTCGCGCCCGCGATACCGCTGGACATTTGGACAACGGCGTAATCTACCCACACAGGGATCGTCAATCCGCATGGGCCTATGAACCCCGAGGGGGTTCCAGTCGCCTTTGATACGATGTCTGCACTTGCTATTTCGAATTTTTCACTACCTAAAATATGTTTAACTTTCACTTCGTTGACCTCATGATCACCCCTGACAACTATAGCAACAGGTTGATCGTCAGCCATATAAATCAGTGTTTTGATGATTTCTTCAGGTTCTATGTGAAGCGATTCAACCAGTTGATCTATTGTACGCAGACCTGGAGTATGGAATTTTTCCATTTTAGCTGTATCGAAAGAAGGATGGCTGACATGTTCATTTTCATCTGAGACTGGGGCTATTTCTATTTCACCCGTCGACCGCGCCACGGCTTTTTCAAGATTAGCTGCATATTCACAGCAGGTACATGCTACAATTGTGTCCTCTCCAATATCAGCTAGAGCCATAAATTCATGGGTTTCACCTTCGCCACCAATGGCACCCGCATCTGCTTCTACAGCACGAAAATTTAGACCACAGCGGGTGAAAATACGATGATATGCCTGGAACATGGTCCAATAGGTATGATCTAGTCCTTCCCAATGTGCATCAAACGAATAGGCATCCTTCATTAAGAATTCTCTGCTGCGAAGCAGGCCAAATCGAGGACGTCGTTCATCCCGAAATTTGGTTTGAATTTGATACAGCGTTACAGGCAATTTGCGATAAGAATTCACTTCACTTCGTATTAAAGACGTAATGACCTCTTCATGTGTAGGCCCCAAAGCAAACTCCCGATCATGCCGATCTTGCAAACGCATCAGCTCAGGACCGTAAACATCGTATCTCCCTGATTCTTGCCACAGCTCCGTTGGCTGCAATACAGGCATCAGCAGTTCTCCAGCCCCTGCACGATCCATTTCATCCCGTACAATTTGCTCTACTTTTCTGAGCACCCGTCTTCCCAGTGGCATGTAGGTGTACATTCCAGCCGCCAGTTGGCGGATAAATCCTCCCCGCAGCAAAAGCTGATGACTGATCACTTCGGCCTCTGCGGGTGCTTCACGCAAGGTTGTCAGTAATAATTGGCTTTGGCGCATGTGTAGCTTCCTCCTTGTATGGACGATAAAATGTACGCAAAAAGACACATCCGTCAGGGACGAATGTGTCGTGGTACCACCCTTAATTTGACCGTAGCCATACACGGAACGGTCCTTCATCAGATAACGGCGTCTAGCCGGTAACGGTTTATCTTACAAACCGCTACAGCTCGCAAGGCAGGGAAACGTTCATTCGCGGCGAGAAACCTTTCAGCCCATGAGTTTCTTCTCTGTACAGCGGGTATTGAACCTTTGATCCTTGGTCTACACTATTCCTATATATTACAATTTTCACCGCTTTACACGAAACGTAAGTTCTAGTCAAGGAGATAATCGTCTATCTGGAGCTGTCCAGGGACATGAACGATATTTAGATTTCAAGATAATCAAATTCCGTTGGTTACCATATTGCATAATGAGCGGCCAGATTTTAGGACGAATACGCCTGCGGAAACCCAGAACAAAGCGGACAAAGCGAGGCGAAATATCCCAAATACGAACTGCTTCCTCCTTTACTCCTTTGGGTAGCTCCCTGGAAAATAAAAAACGGTTAAGCGAACGTGTGATAACACCTGTTATCGCTTCAATCGTGCTGACATCCATCACAATGATCGTATCGGCGCGCTGGAGTCGCTCGGTAAAATAACGTTCATGAAAATTCCCTTCGATGATCCACTCTTCCCTTTGGAGCACTTCACCCAGCTGTTTGAGAAATTGCTCGTCTGTGCTCCGCTTCCACTCCGGCCCCCAATACAAATCATCCAAAGAGATATACGGCAATTGAGTCCACATGGAAAGACGTTTGGCCAAAAAAGTCTTACCGCTTCCCGGCGAGCCGATCACGATAATACGTTTAGCGTGCTGCACAGCACGAAACTCGTTATCCTGTCCTGCATGTAAGGGCAGCATTGAGTAGATCAATCGATAGAGTAAACCTACTACCAAAGAACCTCCCTTTAAAAGCAAATAAAGGAGGCACAGTGGCAGAAAAACAATTACGTATTTCACACTGTCCATCAGACAACATGCTCCTTTTACAAATTCAATAATTGAGACCATTACGTACGTGAAGCTCCAAATACACGCTGTTGTAGGGTAGAGTTCTCTTGATTACTTATGTATCTTTCTTTTTAAAATACACGCCCTTGAAAAACACAAAATTTTGCGAATGTGTGCCATACAGCTCCTGAAACCTAGAATGGAGTTTATTCATAGAAAGGGTCTCTGAAACCGTCCGATCCGTTTGCAGGGTCAAGTCGACACAGCTAATTCCAAATTGGCACACTTGCTCCATAGGATAACCTTGGGTAATTCCATAAATCATCCCGGCAATAAAAGCATCATCTGCGCCTGTGACATCAATGACCTCTTGAACGGGATGCATAGGAATTTGTCCATGAGTTCCATCCTGAGAGGCGTACAAAACACGTTCAGCACCGCAGATAAAAATGACATTTTGAACCCCAAGTTTGTGAAAAATTCGGGTGGCATCCAACATATGCTGATCATCTGTAAGTTCTAGCCCCAAATAGGCTTCAGCCTCCACCGGTTTACATACCAGCCATTCCACCCCATGCAAATTTCGGGGAAGCTTTCTCATCTTGGAGGCTGATACCGAAGAAACGACAATCGGAACCCGATGCTCATGGCAGACATGTATGGTGGCCGCAATTACGTTCATAGAGAAATTAGTGTCCAGCAGAACCAGTCGGGACGAGGCGATTAAAGGAGCATTTTCAAAAATTACTGAAGGACGAATCTGATCATAAATCTCCATTTCTGCTGTCGCTACAATCAGTTCACCACGCTCGTTCAGCAAGGCAGTATAAACCCCAGTTGACGGTTCACCTTTGACTTGCAGAGGAACCACGTGCATGTAGCGGCTGGATTGTTCGATAATAAATTCACCTTCCGCATCGTCCCCAACCGCAGTTAGCAGGCTGACCCGCTGGCTCAACCTCCCTAAATTTTCGGCTACATTTCGTGCTACCCCACCGCAAGATTGCAGCCTTGTACTGCTCGGATTGGAGGTATGAAGCTGAAATGTACCTTTAATCATGATTTTACGATCCAGATTGGCCCCCCCGATACATAGTATTGGTTTGCTAGAGGGCCAAGGCTCGTCCTGTTCATTTTTGTGGATTTTTTTTAATTTCATCATTTGACTCCTTTCTCGAGTCTATTCGTTAGAATGATTTAAATTTGTACAGAAATAGGCACTATATAAAATTAACACGTTCCAAATGTCATATTCCCAAGAATAATGTCGAGTTCGTTAAAATATCCTAAAGTTACACATGCAAAAAACACCCTATCGTAAAGATGCCTTCCACTTTTACGATAAGGTGCTTGGGTTGGAACTGCGCATAGTTCTTCCTTACATTATGTTATTCAGGATTTTGCAAAATCCTCTATTTCAAAATAAATAGAGCTGCTCCGTGAGGAGGTAAATCTGCGGACAGTTCTTGTGCTAAAACACCTAAATCTACATGGTTCCATAAATCTCTGGCATTTGCCTGCCCTTCAATACCAAGGTCTTTTAATGATACACGCACCTTTGAAGCTTCATCTCCAGCATTAAACAAAGCTACATATACATGACCTTCCTCGTTATGTGAAGTCCAAACGATATGTTCATCCTTTCTATACACCTGCCGCGCATTCAAACCGTTGCGATGAGCATTTAACACTTCTTCATTAGTTAGCAAGGAAAGGGTCCATACATCATTATCCCGCAGTTCCCCCCCGAACATCAGTGGAGACCGGAAAATACTCCACAAGGTCATCATCGTTAGCTGCTCATCCTTCGTAAAGCGTGTCCATCGGTCATGGCTGCCGGAATCTACCGAATCTACCGAACGAATACCCAGATGACCCAGTGGTAGCATGTCGCAATCCGGCCAGTGACCTGGACCTACATGTTCCGCCCATTTTTCGCAGCGCTCAAACATACCATACAGTAAAGGCCATACATCCCAGAAGTCATCAGTCATACGCCACATATTCGCGTTTGCGATTAAATCGGATGCATGCTCCAGCGGTGCCGGACCAGGCGATAGACTCAACACCATCGGACGTTCGCATTGGGCGATAGCTCGCCTAATCAATTCAATTTCCGCTAAATGAATACCATAGAGACGTGATGCAGCAATGTCATCTACTTTGACAAAATCTACACCCCATTCTGCATACAGGTCAAACAACGAATTATAGTACTCCTGTGCGCCCTCCTTGGATGCATCTACCCCATACATATCTGTGTTCCAAGGACAAATAGAGTTGGGATGCGCAATTTGTCTCGCCGTAACTGTGGTTCCCAAAATCGGGGTATCCTGGTGCACCGCCTGACGGGAGATGCCTCTCATAATATGTATACCAAATTTCAATCCCAGTCCGTGTACATATTCCGCAAGAGCTTGGAAGCCTCGTCCATCTGCTGCCGAAGGAAAACGATTCACCGCTGGAATAAGACGTGAAAATGAATCCATTTCCAATGGGACAAACGGACGATACTGTGAAGATACTGCTCCTGACTCATACCACTGAATATCTACCACGACATATTCCCAACCATATTCCTTCAGGTGCTCCGCCATATATTGAGCATTTCCCCGTACTTCCTCTTCCCGTACTGCTGCACCGTAGCAATCCCAGCTATTCCACCCCATAGGTGGTGTATGCGCTGTCAAATGATGTTTCATTTCATTCATCCTTTCATCTAGTAGAACTCATCCTGCTACTAAAAATCCCCTCATCACTACGTCACTATTATAATGTAAACCCTTACTTTTGTCGCTCGTCATCTTTTCCATTTCCACTTTTTATACATTTAAGTTGACTAACTTAAAGAATGTGGTACATTTAAAATTGCTTGTTAAAAAACTTTGACTTGAATCAGAGGGTGATTTTACGTGTGTGAACATGCTTATCGAATTTTGTTGTTTTACAAATATGTCAACATTGAAGATCCTGCCACCTTTACGGCAGAGCATCTGGCTTACTGCAAGGAGCTGGGCGTCAAGGGAAGAATCTTGATTGCTGCGGAAGGAATCAACGGAACACTGTCTGGTACAGTAGAGCAAACGGAGCAATATATGCGTGATTTGCGCGCCAATCCGAAATTCCACGATATCGTTATTAAAATAGATGAGTCTGACGGTCATGCGTTCAAGAAAATATTTGTACGCCATCGTCAGGAGCTTGTTACGCTGCGTCATGAAGATGAGCTGGACCCTAATGAAATTAGCGGTAAGCGTCTGTCACCAAAGGAGTTTTATGAACAGCTTCAAGATGAAGATGTAGTTGTTCTGGACGGACGTAATGACTATGAATATGACATCGGTCATTTCCGTGGGGCTATTCGCCCCGAAGTCGAATCGTTCCGTGAATTTCCACAATGGATTCGCGACAATATGACTCAGCTCAAAGACAAGAAAATCCTGACGTACTGCACCGGAGGTATCCGTTGCGAAAAGTTGTCCGGTCTTCTGATCAAAGAAGGATTTAACGATGTAGGCCAGTTGGATGGCGGCATTGTGACTTACAGCAAGGACCCGGAAGTACAAGGACGTTTGTTTGACGGTAAATGCTACGTGTTTGACGAACGAATCTCGATTCCGATCAATCATACGGATGAGGACGTCATCGTCGGCAAGTGCTTCCATTGTGAAACGCCGAGCGATCATTATATCAACTGCCCGGTGTGCAATCTTCAGCATATCGTATGTCCGGATTGCGAAGAACAGCATCAGCACTATTGCTCTGACGATTGCCGAACCAAAGCGGAAACCGTGGCTACTGCATAAATCAGCAGCATCATTAGTTCATTATAACAAGAGGGATGCCCTATTAGCCGTTCAACATGGCTGTGGGCATCCCTTTTGTTGTTTTCACAATAAGTGTCGAAAGCTTCATAGTATGTACCTATGACCTTGATTGTATTTTCATCTTGGACGGGCCCGAAAGTAGCGTCTTATAATGGAAAATGTCATTACAGAAAGGATGGGTGGAATTCATGATTCAAATCGTACTTTCAACTCTATTATCCGTTATCGTTCCGCTGTCCATTCCGGTGATCGCCGGATTTTTACTCGGCAAATTCATGAAGCTGGAAACGAAACCGCTCTCGACTTTGTATTTATATTTTTTAAGCCCCGCAATGATTCTGGACACGCTACTCAAAGCACAGCTTTCCTGGCATGATGTGGCGCAGACTGCCGCTTTTTCAATACTGAACCTGCTGCTGTTGTGGGGAATTGCACAATTAGCGGGGAAAATCTTTAGACTGAGCACTCCGGAAACGGCTGGACTTACCTTAATCTCTACGCTGACCAATAGTGCAAATTATGGCCTGCCCCTTATTTTACTTGCCTTTGGGCAGCTCGGTCTGGATAAAGCCTCCGTGTATGTCGTCATTCAGATGATTATGGTCAATACCATTGGCGTTTACTTTGCAGCCCGCTCTGAATTTTCTGTTCAAAGTGCTGTTAAGTCGGTGTTTTCACTTCCTGCGATCTATGCAGCTCTACTCGCCATGGGACTGCGGCTGCTGGACTGGCATCTTCCCTTAGGGATTCAGTCAGGCGTCTCGATGATTGCTGCTGCCTATTCTCCGGTCGTGCTGGCGATCCTTGGTACCCAGATGGCTTATGTAAAAATATTCAAGCTGGAGTCGTCTATTAAAAAAGCCAGCTACGCCGGACTAACAATTCGGCTTCTGCTCTCGCCGCTTGCGGCTTGTCTTGCTATGCTGATACTCGGTATTTCAGGCCTTTTGTTCTCCGTTCTCTTCATTTTGGCCTCGATGCCGGTTGCTGTGAATGCTGTCATTTTAGCAGAAAAATTTAATGCATCGCCAAAATTGGTTTCCACCTGCATCCTGTGGAGCACGCTTGCCTCATTCCTGATTTTGCCTATTCTGATTATGTTGGTAGCAGGTTAGCGAGCAAAAAAGACTCTCTACACCATAGAGAGCCATGCGCGATTCTGTCTCCATTCTACTTGCACAGGCGTTTCAAAAAAAGCACTAAGCGTTTCACTGCTTAGAATATCAGTCGTTTTACCTTTGGCAAATATCGTGCCCCGGCGGATTAGAATCGTATGCGTGTACATCGGTAGAATTTCTTCGATATGATGTGTAACATACAGTAAATTCGGCGAAGCCGGCGACTCCGATAACTGGCGAACGCTATCCAGCAATGCTTCCCGGGAGAAAAAGTCCAAACCATTACATGCCTCGTCCAAAATCAGTAGCTTGGGCGAGGCCATTAATGCGCGGGCGATAAGCACTTTTTGCTTTTCTCCCTGTGAGCATCCCTGATACAACCGATCCACGAGATGAGCACACCCCAGTTGCGTCATAAGCTGAACGGCCTGTTCATAATCTGTATCCGTCGTCTGATCATAAAGTCCAATGGAGGCAAATTTGCCACTAATGACAACATCCTGCGTACGCTGACTCCCATTAATTCTTTCCTGTAAAGAGGAACTGACCCAACCGATAGATTTGCGCAGTTCCCTCAGATCCACATCTCCAAAGGTATGGCCCAATACACCGACACTACCTGTGGTTGGCCATATGTAACCGTTAATCATATTGAGCATCGTTGTTTTACCTGACCCATTCAAGCCGAGTACAGCCCAGTGCTCTCCCTCAGCTACCTGCCAATTGATTTGGTCCAGTATGGTGCGGTTATCTCTCTTCCAGCTTACATTGTTAAGTTCAATGACAGAATTCATGGCTGTACATCCTTTCTATTCGTCGTATCATCAGATGTTTATACGCATAGTAAAGATCATCGTTAGTACGTCTAGCTTCTCTTTCATGTAAGCATAGCACAGGGTCACAGGTTGTTCAATTTTAAATAGCCCACTCCATTGTTCATATAGGAGTGGGCTCAACATGTACTGCTCGTGTAAATTCTATCGCTTCATCTACTTTTTCTTACGTTCGCGAAAACGGCGTACCTTCATCAAATTACCGCACATTTTATCGTCGCAAAACCGCTTTGACCGATTTCGGGTATCATCGTAAAATACCCATCGGCAATCGGTATTATCGCAAATACGAATTCTGGAGCCGCCGCTATTGACGAATGCCTGGGCAAAATCGGCTACAACCTCTGCCAGCACTTTTTTCCAACCATTTGCCACGGGTTCCAGCACAATGTTGAAATGCTCATCCTGTTGCTTTAATAAGCGAGTGACCGGCCCCCCTTCCATCATCTTCCGGTTAATCGTATCCACCAGATCAGATGTCATTTGTCCTCCGGAAGTCAGGTGCTCAGCGAAGCTGCGCAATTCCCGCCGGAGAATTTGCATTTCTTCGATATCTTCTGCACTGGCTGGGACCGGAGCGGAAAATTGCCACTGTATGAGGAATTTATTTTGCCATTCCGGCTTCAACAACCGATCTTCTGAACGCCCGCTACCTCTCCAGTCGTGCCATTTGCTGTTTACAAAATCAGTCCAAAGTGTATTCAAAAGAGTTCCCCCTACCGCCTGTAACCACTAAAATCATTTTAACTGGTTGCAAATCTTATTTTGTCATGCTACATTATTAATTGTAACGATTTATTCTACATTTAGCTAGTTACATTCCTACAAAAAGGAGTTGGGTTAGGTGAGCCGAGATCGAGTAAATATGCTGGTATTGCAAAGAGAAAATTCATGGGATAAGGAAGAATGGATTGTTCCTCTTGCCGCAGCACTTCACGGTGTGAATACACAGGAAGCCACTTGGACACCACCAGGTGGAGGAAACACGATTTGGCAAACGGTTCGTCACATTAATTATTACAATGAGCGTATTTTGAGACGTTTAACTGACCGGCCTGTAAGCTCAACTGGAATAAGCAACGATGAGACATTCGGTCCGCCGGGGAATGCAGAGGACCATGAAGGATGGCAGAAGACACTGAAAGAAGCAGAAGCTCTTGTAAACCAACTGCTTGTCGCCATTACTGCTTTGACTGATGCTGATCTGGATAAGCCTTTCGGTTCCGAAACTCTCGGTGCAGAATTATCGCGGTGGACGCTGCACGATGCATATCATAGTGGACAAATCGTACTTATACGTAAACAACTGGGTACTTGGCGCGTTTAAAAAATGAATATCCTAATAAAAAGCACCAGCAGATTTTCATCAGAGTTTTTAGAACAATTATTTAAAAAAATAGGCAATAAAAAAGGATGAATTATGAAAAATTCATCCTTTTTTGTATTAGCTGCTTGCAATGAAGCAATCCACTGGTCAAGATATTTTTTCTTTTTTTGAATCTTTAATTACATTCTTATTTTTATCTTTAATCTTGTCTTTATTCTTGTCTTTGTTTGTATCTTTGCTTGGGACGGAGACTTTCCTTTTTTCATTAGCCAGTCGCCAATAGCTTAACACTTTACGGTACATGGACTTATCTGTTAATTGGTTAAAAATATATGGGTCCGGCTTCGTATTCACCTCAATAATCCACGGGATAAAGTGATGATCCAGTCCAATGTCCACACCAATTTGCCGGAAATTCGGATATGTTTTTTGCAATTGTTTAGCGATGGTAAGACCCAGTTCATTTAGTTTCTTGACCAGTTCCGCCTGTTTGCTTTGCGATAAATGGGATTTTAGTAACTGCTCCAAGGCCATCGGCTTACCACCACTATGATAGTTAGTCACGATTTTACGGGGATGACCAAGACGTCCAATAATTCCGGTAGACTCCCATAGCCCTTTTTCATTACGCTGCACCATGACCCGAATATCAAAATAACGCATTTGATGGCGTAGTAAATGGATTCCCTTTTGAATGAGATAACTTTTCTTCCCCGTATGTTTCGATAGGCTGGTATATAGTGCATCCAAATGTTTAAATTCTTGACGCGTTTCCTCATATTGATAGGCGAAACGCTGGCCGGCCTCCTGCTCTACTCTCATTACACCTTTACCAAAGGTTCCTCGCTCGGGTTTTACATAGACCATACCGTATTTCTCCAGCATTGACTTCAAATTTGCTTTGTTATATTTGCGAGTTTCTGGTACATAAGGTTTGATGCTTCCATGCTGGAGCAACAATTGGGTTTTATGCCATTTGCTGCGCAACGCCTGCGCTTGTGAAGAATTCACTTGCCCCTCTCCTCCCTACTCTCAGGTAGAACGCTCCTGTTAAAAAAGATCAATCTATCGTATGCGCTAACTCCCCATTCGAAGCTTCATCAGCCCTGTCCTGCATAGAAATGGACGTTTGACCTTGCCCGGTCGAAAACGCCTGTCCAAGCATACGATATTGGGAGACGCTGGGAGCGTATATTTGCACATATAGGGAGTGAATAACATGTCAGCGCAATCGGATGGGCCACGAGAGGGTTCTCTTACAATCGATGTTCTGATTCCCGCAATTGATAAAGATATTGCCACACTACCGCTGGTGATTGACAGTCTGCGCCGTCACGTTCAGCACCGAATTGGAACTATTTATATCGTTTCACCGCAAAGCACCGGGATTCGCCGTCTATGCGCAAACAAGAAATGTACATTTATAGACGAAAAAACGGTGCTGCCCATCACCAAAAAACATATTCATTACGGGACAACGCGCTGGGACCGCTCAGGTTGGCTGTATCAACAATTGCTCAAAATGAATGGCGACAAAATCAGTAAAGCCTCTTTTTTTCTCGTCATTGACGCGGACACGATTTTGATTCGTCCACATACGTTCCGTAAAGACGGAAAAACGATTTTTTACTACCGCAGCTGGAGCCAGCCTGAGTATTTTCGCACCCATCACAAGTTGATGGGCGTTAAAGCGCCCTCACCAAAGTCCTTTGTTACTCACTATATGCTTTTTGAAAAAGCGCGGCTTACCCAGCTCAAGCAAGTTATCGAGGCCCGGCATGGAAAACCTTGGTACAACGCAATTATCCACAGTATAGACCGGACAAAACAGTTTGGGTTTTCCGAATATGAAACGTATGCCAATTATTTATACAGCAATCAGCCCTCTCGGATGATTTTGCGCAAGTCATTGAATAAAGCGCTTCATAGTCGGGCTTCTTCCCTGTCACAAAAACAATTGGATGTCTTGGCCAAGAGCTATCGTTCCTTATCTTTTCATCAACGCAAGGTGTACCAGCTTACTCCAAAAACAAAGATTGAATCATCGCTAAAATAGTTCTTAAAATCCTGCAAAATGATGCAGTCCAAATGGATCTGCATTGAAGGAGGAAACGTCCGTGCGCATCGTATTGTTATGCGGTGGTGCCGGAAAACGGCTATGGCCACTATCCAACGAAATCCGGTCGAAGCTGTTTCTCCGGTTGTTGTCCGCTCCTGACGGGCGAAAGGAATCTATGCTCAGCCGGGTGTACCGTCAGCTCACCTTAGCCGGGCTGGATTCCTCAGCCCTGCTTCTGGCTCATCGGAGTCAGGTAAATCTAGCCTTTCGCCATACAGAAGGTCGTCTGCCCGTTCTAGGCGAACCTGCCAAACGGGGAACCTTCACCGCAGCTGCACTGGCGGCTGCTTATTTTCACACCAGAGGCACGGGGCTGGATGAAGTTCTCTGCATTGCTCCAGCGGACATGTTTGCAGGGGAGGATTTCTTCCATAGCATAACAGCGCTCTCCGGCTTATTGCTTGAGAGCGGAGCCGATCTGGCTATGCTTGGGACAAGGCCTACTCATCCCTCCGACCAATACGGCTATGTCGTTCCGGGTCTGCAAATGATACGGGAAGGGAAAACTTCTTATGCGCAAGTTGCTCGCTTCACAGAAAAGCCGGATCTCTCCGGGGCACAACAGCTTATGCATCAGGGCGCGCTGTGGAACTGTGGTGTTTACGCTTTTACATTACGGTATATGCTGTCCTGTATGGAGCGAAGTTATTTGCCGCTGAACGATAAAGCATTATGCGCAATGTATGATAGCCTCCCGGTTCGCAGTTTCGACGAAGAGATTGCAGAGCGTGCCGAACATGCCATCGTCCTGCCCTACGATGGCGAATGGCATGACATCGGCAACTGGCAGGCTCTAACAGAGCAGCTAAGCAGCCAAGTGATCGGGCGTGGACAGATTAGTGGGCAGACTCGTGGCACGCACATCGTCAATGAGCTACCCTATCCAATTCATGTCATTGGCGTGGAAGATATTATTGCTGCTGCGAGTCCCGACGGCATTCTCATTGCGTCCAAGAGCCATGCCCACGTAATCAAGGAGCAGCTAGGTAAACTTCAACTTCACCCCATGCATGGTGAAACCTCTTGGGGTAGTTACCGGGTGCTGGACGAATTTGATCATCGCAGTCTGAACGATATACTGGCCATACGGCTGACGGTACTGCCAGATCACCGCTTGAATGGCCGTATTCACGGCAGTGGACTTAAAGTATGGACGATTGTGTCCGGTCGTGGAGAGGTCATGCTGAACGGAGAACGTTTTGCTGCCGCAAGCGGTTCTGTATTTAGCATTCCGGTTGATACGTATCACACGATCCGTGCCGATCTGGATACACCACTGGAGCTGATTGAGATACGTCTGGGGAACAGCTTGGTGAATGCCTTCTATAAATCCGAGGCCTGACAACACATAGATCAGGATTTTGCAAAATTCGATTCCAGTCGCTCCAAAGTGCAATATATAGACGAACTAGACCATTTCGATCTATAAATTGTTCATTGGAAGTCGCTTATTAGATTTTTGCAAAATCCTCAGATATAACATCAGCACGCTACGGATTCTGAACGAAGGTCGCACATAATAAATCGCTCCTGAGCAAGGTGAAAAAATCCTTGCTCCAGAAGCGATTTTATTTTGTAATGCTATATTTTCTTAAGGTAACAGCTCTAACCTTAGCAGATAAATATACCTCGTTGGGCTTGACCATTCCGGCTTCTTTTAAAAAATGCTGGACGATCTCCAACTGATAGTGTATGCGTACTTTCTTGGGCAGGCTCCAACCCGTTTCCACGGTAACCGCGCGTGCACCTAAAATACGGGCTGCAGCAGTGCGGGAGGAACCTGGGAGCTCATGCAGCCGAATGTTGAAATGTCGGTCGCTCACCTGGATGGAGCGATTCATTCGCTTAATAATCCGGCGAACCGCAGGAACCACCGGATTGGCTTTGTTGGTGATTAGCGTTTGACCAAGCACCTTGGCATCCTTTTGTGACAATCCGTTAGCCTCATGCAAGTCGAGATACCATTCAGGTTGATGCTTTTGTGTTAATTTGAATAGAGCAGCGGAAAGTGGTTGTGTTGCCAGCTGCTTTTTTTTGCGCGGAAAGGTTCGATTAAGATCAGGTATTCCTCTAATCCGTTTGCGGTAAGCCTCTTGATTTACAATCGGTACAATTATAAGCTTACCCTGGCTAAATCGCAGTTTTTGCTGATTCAAAAGCTTTACCAGTTTCTCAGCAGCTCGTATGCTTGCTATTTCTTTACCATGTATCCCCGCCACCACCATCACACACGGACCTTTCTGTCCCCCTGTGGCTATATAATAGGGAGTTGCCCAAGAGCCCTTTCCGAGCATATATCGTTTGACCTGCATCCCCTTCACCTCCGTATAGGCTGCCGTTGTCCTCTCTTTTGTTCTCGCCGACGGATGATTTCACGGTATAGTCTTAAGTAGTTACTAGTCATCTGTTTGTTGGTAAATCTTTGAGTCACATACAAACGCAGCTTCGCTGGTGACGGGTAGTTTTTTTGCTGTGCTTTTCGTGCCATTTGGCTAACCGATTTGCAAATCAACTGTGGAAAGCCCGATAGTACCTCGGGAACAGATCCATTTTTTAATGCCAGCACCGGTGTTCCACAAGCCATAGCCTCAACCATAACGAGTCCGAATGGCTCTTCCCACAGTGTCGGAAACAACAGACACTCTGCATGTTTCAGCAATTTCTGTTTCTCATCGCCTCCAACTGCCCCCACATAGCGTATATTCGGATTGCGCTGAATTCGTTTCTGAATTTCTTTACGGAAAAATTCTGGTGCTTTGATAGGACCTGCAATAAGCAGTTTTTTTCCTGTTCGTTCTGCAACCTGAATGGCCTGCAATACACCTTTATTTCTTATAATTCTGCCCATGAACAGCAAGTAGCCACGCTTCTCACTGCTGAACTCGTATTCATGTGTGTTAATGCCGTTATAGATATAATACCCTTTGCCCCTGCCCATCAGCTGACGTGCTCGTTTACTGACATATACCGGGTTTTTACCGTGTCTCTTCACTGGAAGATGAACGGTGCATACTGATGGACAAGGCAGCTTCCTACGCCCTACAGCAGAACGAAAGGTATGGTCATGAATGATATGTGTGTCGGAAGGCATATGCCGGAGTACATATTGGGGGATCTGACTATGTTTCAAACCCTTGGGATAGGAAATCAACCGCGCACTGCTCCTGCTCCCAAGGGCGGCAAAAAGAGATACATGATGCCCTCGTCTCACCAATTCCTCAGTTAATTCATGAACGACCTTTTCCGTTCCGCCCTTGTTGGAGGGTACCGGCTGTGCATCTGGATAGTTGGAAATGACCTGAACAATGGTTAGACGCCGTTTTTTGAGTGCTTTATTCTGCTTTGAAGCCATACGAATTCCCCTTCCTGACCGGAAATACGGTGTGATCCCTACAATGTCAACGGGATTAAGAGCATACTCCCGTACAAGTTATAAATTGTAGTATATAGGTATGTATATTTTGCGTGATTGCTTGTGCCAATCGTCTGCAAGTCGCTTTTTGTCATACGAGCCTATCTATAAGTGGAGTCTATACAATTTGTCAAGCCAAAATTAAGGAGAAAATTCTCATCGTTTTCTAATAAATGAGGACAAAGCGTTGAGGTAACAGGTTTGTAACCATGAGTGGTAAATTCCGGATATTTTATTTGTGTTATTGTCATTTCAGGACATCAACACAATACGAATAACGGAGGAATTTATATATGAAACATACTTCTAAAAAATTGTGGATGGGTATTTGCTTTACTATGACTTTGGCATTGAGCGCAGGGAGCTTCGTCGTTGGACCAGCCACCACTCATGCTGCTTCGGCAAGTAAAGCTGATCAGATTATTTCTACAGGCTCCCAGTTTATGGGCGTGCGTTATGAGCATGGAGCCCCAGCTGGCAATACAAGCTCTTTTGACTGCTCTTCATTCACTCAATATGTATTTGGACAAAATGGTATCAAGCTTCCACGTTCGTCCAGACAGCAATCAACCGTTGGCACTTTCGTACCACGTAGTCAGCTGAAAAAAGGCGATTTGGTCTTTTTCTATGCACCAATTCATCATGTAGCCATTTACATGGGAAACGGCAAAATTCTGCATACGTATGGTAAAGGCGGCGTAACGGTTACAGATCTAAATTCGGGATGGTGGAGTCGCAATTACACAACAGCACGTCGTGTTCTTTAGCATAAATTTTAGATGATTCCCATCCACCGAATGCTTAACTTACAAGTAACAATAAAAAGGGCTGTTCCGCGAGTAGATATTACTACTCGCGGGACAGCCTTTCCTGTTGTCTTTGGGGCAGCGTGACTTTGACTACTGTTCCTTCTCCTTCTACGCTCTCCATGCGTATCGTACCCTGATGGGCATCTGTAATTGCCTTGGCAATTGGCAACCCCAGCCCGGTTCCTCCGGTTTTACGATGTCTGGAGCTATCTACCCGATAAAATCGTTCAAAGACCCGCTTGATCTCGCCCTCAGGTATTCCGATCCCATAATCCTTAACCTGGATATAGACATCCTTTTCATCTGTAGATAACCCTATTTCGATCTCATCCGAGCTGTATTTTAATGCATTATCCAGCAGGATTACTAGCAACTGCTTCATTTTCGTCAGGTTGGCATCCAGCCAAATTTCTTTCTCTTCTGTTAAAATAGAAATTTGACGATCATGTACAGGCTTGAGATGCGCTACTACCTGTTGACAACAACCGATCATTTCGATCCGCTCATGCGGCTCAGGGTCTTTCTGCTGTGAGGAGGCAAGAGTCAGCAACTGCTGTGTCATCGTACGCATTCGCTGAGTTTCTTCATAGATCGATTCAATGGATTCCTTACGAATGTCCTCGTCACGCGTGCCCCACCGCCGCAGCATGTTGGCATAGCCCTCAATAATCATAAGTGTCGTATTCAGCTCATGTGAGGCATCTGAAACAAACTGCTGCTGACTCTGAAAGCTTTCTTCTAATCTCTCCATCATTCGGTTAAAAGTAGTGGTCATTTGGGACAATTCATCTTGATTGTGACCACCAACGGGGATTTTTTTGAATTTCAAGCTTCTTTCAATTTCCTGCATCGTTTGAATACTACTGGAAATCGGCAGCAATATCGCATTCGCCAAAATTGTACTCCCTACCAAACTTAGCAACATAGCCCCTAAAGTCGATGTGATGAGAATCGTATTTAAAATATCGAGATTGGTTTCGAGTGCATCCCATTTTTCCACGATCTCCAGCGTTCCCTTCTGATTGCCCTCCGGAGAAAGCACAGGGAGATGGATTACCAGAATTTTATGACCCTGTATATCTGTCAGTTGAGAGCTTTGAGAAGTGTTAAAACGTATATCGCCCAGCTTAAAGCGGAACTGGCGACTTACTTCATACAAAAGTCGGGATTGCTGATCAAACACCCTCAGAGTGGTGTCTCCGGAAAGCTCATCTTTCAGTTTGGGACTCCATGCATTCTTTAGAATCATGGTAGGTCCGGTTTCGGCAATAATTTCAGTCCACTTATTTTGCAGCACTTCTCTTTCATTTCTCGTAGCGATTTTGACGAACAATAGATGAACCGTGACATCCACAAACAGAAGTATTGACATCACTAAAATAGAACTGAGCAGGGTGATTTTGGTCCGCAGCTTCAATGTTCTTCCTCCCTGATGCAGTACCCCACACCACGTACGGTTTTAATCAATTTCTTTTTGTATCCATGATCAATTTTTTTGCGAACATATCGGATATACACATCTACGACATTCGTATCACCGACAAAATCAAACCCCCACACGTTCTGAATCATTTGATCCCTCTGCAATACCTGATTTTTGTGTTCCATCAGATAGAGAAGCAGATCAAATTCTTTGGGCGTCAGTTCGATTCGGTTTCCTTCCCGCATCACTGACCTAGTTTTGCGTTCCAACACCAAACTATCTACTTGGAGCCTAGACGGCGGCTTATCCTCTTCTTGTAAAGCGGTAGCTGTTGGCTCCATTTGATACCTCATACTGGCTCGCATCCGCGCTAATAACTCCTCGATCTCAAAAGGCTTCGTAATGTAATCATTGGCACCTTCATCCAGACCTGAAACCTTATCAGGAGTCGTGTTACGTGCAGTGACCATAATTACTGGTGTATGATTGTCCACTTTTCGAATCTGCTTCAGTACCTCGACCCCGTTCATCTCCGGCAGCATTACATCCAAAATGATGATATCCCATGTACGTGCTAGAGCTTTTTCCAATCCTTCTCTGCCCGTCTGTGCGATTTCAACTGCATATCCTTCATGGGATAACTCCAACTGAAGCAATCTAGATATCTTCTCTTCATCATCAATGACCAGCACCGACTTTTCCATCGCAAAACCACCTATTTTCTATAGAAAAAACAAATGAGTAATGGAAATGACATTCATTTTTTATTTGATTTTAAGCTTTTATCCGTGTAGTCGCTCTATAATATAACTTTGTTATTCAATTTTTTGATGTTAAGGAGTAATTTATTCATGTTAATTAATGTAGACTATGCTTTATTTCACTGGATCAATGAACTGGCTAATTCCCTCGCCTTTTTGAATGAAACCATGCGTTTCTTGGCGCAATATGCACCATATTTATTCGGAGTGGCTTTGCTGATTTACTGGTTCACTTTTAAAATGCCGCATCGGATGATGGTTTTAGAAGCCGTTATAACGGTTTGTATCGGCTTTGTAATTAGTTGGGGCCTTGGACATTTGTTTTACAGAGATCGGCCTTTTGTCGGACATTCAGTCATTCAACTTATTCATCATGATCCCAATGCTTCATTCCCGAGTAACCATGCACTTGGAGCGTTTGCTCTGGCTGCCATTTTATGGCTTCATCATCAAAAATTTCGTGTTCTCTGGGTTATCTTGGCTGTACTCATCGCAGTATCCCGCGTGTGGACCGGAGTGCATTATCCCTCGGATATTTTGGCAGGTGCGCTTATTGGTGCAGGTTGTGCCGTCGGCGTTCATCAATTCATTCGAAGCCGGAAGCTTCCTAGCATCTTCATGCAGGCGGCTATTATATTTTATGAAAAATGGGAGCAGAAGCTGGGACTCAAGCCTCGTGAACAGGCCAGAACTAAGATGACTGAACACACTTCCTCTGTCCAAATGAAAAGCAGACGCTAAAGCGTCTGCTTTTTTATATGCTTCATTATTTATGCTACCTGTTATGCTGTCGATTTGGAGCGAAGTGGCAGCATTCGTCGTTCTTCGTACCGCTGATAAAACCAAATACAAGCCGCCATCCAGCAGCCACTCATAAAATAGCCACCCACAACGTCGCTCGGATAATGTACGCCCAAATAAATGCGGCTCGTTCCGATTGCTACAATCAGCAGGCTGCTGAGCACAATAAGAAGGATACGCCCCAGCCTAGAAGGAACATGCTTCCACACTAAAAATGTCAGCGCAGCGTACATGCTGAAAGCTGTCATGGAATGTCCGCTCGGAAAGCTGTATCCATTCTCTTCAATAATACGGTTAATCTCCGGTCTCGCACGCTGAAAAATCAATTTCAGTATCGTATTCAGCATTACCGATCCCAACACACCAGCCGCCAAAAAAAGCAGTTCTCTGCGGTGTCCCAATACTCTATAGAGCACGAACATGGCAATTAAAATGATGATCAGAACTGGAATCCCGCTGCCGATCATGGTGAAAAATTTCATTAGATGGGTCATGGCGGGCGACTCCAGCTGTCCAATAGCCGTAATAATTTTCTGGTCAAAATACCGTATTTGATGGTCGCTCACCCATAATGCGATTAAGCCAAAACCGAGCGCACATACTATACATGTGAGCAGTGCTAAGGAAATGGGCAGCTTTGTTGGTGTTTGCTTCATTTTCTATAGTTCCTCCATAATATTCATTGCGTGATAAAACAAAGTGCAGCATTAGCTTTCGTATATATCTTACTTTACCCATTTTTTCTGTTATCATTTCATTCAAAGACTAGGTGCATCCTCCACATGTTGAAACCCATTTTTTAGAAAAGGTCGGGATCGGGCGCCCATGAGACATCCCTGTTGGTATATAGCCCGGTGCTTTTTGCACGCTTCTCATGCAATAGCATCCGTCCTCCCTTATTTGATTATCATACCATTCTATGGACGTGGTTGGAGTTCTCATATATAGCCTCTCCCAACTTTAAGAATCATTTATGATATAAGGATTTCATATTGACTACAAAATCACAAGCGGAATGTAGCGAAAAAGCACCATCAAAAAAGGACGCCATTCTAAGCCTTATAAACGGCTCGAATGACATCCTATGATTCCACGTGGCATACTATAAGCGCAATTCCCAAGTTAAACAAATATCATCTTCTATTTAGGTTGGTGTGACTTCTCCAAGTTTAACCTTACTCTCTGCTTCCTCTATTGGATAGCGTCTGCGGAACCACAGCGACTGAAGCAGCAAAAAGGTGCCGCTTACTGTCCAATATAATGGCATGGCAGAAGGGGCATTAAAGGAAAAGACCGCCATCATAATCGGTGAAAGATAGCCCATGATCGCAAATTGCTTGCGCTGGTCAGGCGTCATCTGAAGCTGAGAAAGCTTGGCCTGTGCCAAGTATACAACTGCGACGACGATTGCCAAAATCCAGTCCGGCTGTCCGAGCCGGAACCATAGGAAGGAGTGAGACGCCAGCTCCGGGGTTAAGCGGATTGCAGTGTACATACCGCTCAAGATCGGGAGCTGAATGAGAATAGGCAGACAACCGATATTAAGCGGATTGAATTGATGCTCTTTATAAAGCGACATCATTTCCTGCTGCATACTCTGCTGGCTGGTGGTATCTTTCTTGTTTTCATACTTCTTCTTAATTCGGTCCAAGTCGGGCTGCATGGCGCTCATCTTACGCTTCATCCCCTGCTGGGCACGCGTTTGACGCATCATAAGAGGCAGTAAGGCCAGCCGGACAATGAATGTCAAAGTCATAATCGCCAGCCCAAAGCTTCCACCAAACCATTGCGCCAATTGCTGAATAAGCCAAGAAAGCGGGAACACCACGTAATGATTAAAAAATCCGGGTGTCTGTGCATTTATCTCCGCAGCATTCGCACCACAACCAGACAGCAGCATGACCACCGCCAACGCTACCATTAATCCAAATATCCGTTCTTTTTTACCCCAAAAGGTGAATCCCTTGAATCGTTTCATATGTTCCTCCTCGTTGATTGGCTGTGCCATCGTTCAACGAGGGAGAACAATCGGATGCATCTTCATCCGGCGCTTCCTTACGCCGGATATGTCGGGCCAGCCGGACAGGCATGTCCTGTCCACGGGCAGACATCGGCATCTGTGGAGAAGCATGAGACCTTACGGGCCCGCCTTCGACCCAGCATTCGGGTACATTGCCGTGCAAATGAGCGAGATATGTATAAGTCACTGTGCACAGCAAGCCGATTGTAAATAAATAAGGGAGTAGGTCCTGGAGCTCAAACAAGAGATTCACCTCCTTCGGTTTGTTGCTACAATTATAGCACGAAAACCGGACAAGCGACTAATCTTTAATTAGAGATACAGGTTGGACACAAGCAACTGAATTTAAGGATTTATGCTCAAAACAACCAAAATGTAAACACAACATGAAACTTTTGGCTTTATTTACAGTCTAATCAAAGGTGACTTTCTGTAAAGCCTTACTCCCCTATTAACCATTAAAGGAGCCAACGCGTATGAGAAAAACGATACACAGCACATTGCTTACAGGATTGGCGTTAGCCAGCATTGGGCTGCCCTTGATCAGCAATGTATACGCTGAAAAGGCAAGTGCAGAGCCGTCTGCGGTCTCCATGAGTAACGGCGCTTATAGCACCACAATCCAAGCACCTGTGATCAAACCTTCCTGGTCTTTTCCCGTTATCCCAATCGATAGAAGCCGATATCCAGATCAGGCGGTAGCAATAGCGGAAAACGGTAAGGTGTTCGCGGTTGACTCGAACCATAGACTGGTTGCCCTTGAGGCCAGTTCCGGTCGGAAATTGTGGCAATATGGTGATCAGCTTACCCCTGTTTTAACGTACAACAAAGGTATCATCTACGGAATGACACGAAGCGGTTCTATCTATGCCGTTACAGAAGCTGGCAAGAAAGTGTGGTCCACTCCACTGGGATTTACTGAAGCATATGGTATTCAGCGCATTGGTCCAACTATATATATTATGCAATCGGTGCAAACGGCTGCCATTGATGCTGTCAGTGGCAAGGTGAAGTGGAAAATCAGTGAGGATAAGAACTCATACAGTGGTTTGGGCGAAATAATGGAAACTGACGGTGTGCTTATCCGCAACTATAATGTACAGGGCAGCCTGACCTTTGAACAGATTAATGCCTATGACGCTAAAACCGGCAAAAAGCTTTGGGACAGCTTCAGAAGTTCTTTTCCACTGGCCGTTAAAGACGGGATCGTCTACTCTGTTGCCAATACGTTTATGATTAATGATGACCCGATAAATCGAAAAATTAAGATATCACAGTACGACCTCAAGACAGGTGAATCCAAAGGAGATCGTCAGTACCGATGGACTGAGGTTGAAAATAAAGATGGCACTTTCCAATCTGGAGGCATATACGGTTCTGCTTTTTTGTACGGTAAAGACCTTTATGTCTTTCAGGGAAAGATACTAGCTTCCTATGACTTTTGGAACTATAAACCAGACAGCAAACCTGCTCGCAAGTGGTCGCAAGCTGGATATAACCAGCTTGTTCCTTTATCGTCCATTCATGAAGGTCGCATATTCTATCAAGATTTTAGCACGGGCGGATTGATCGCCATGAAGCTGACCTCAGGTCAATTCATTCATTACGACGGCGATAATCCGACCGTTCAAGCTGACGTATTTGGTAAAGGAGTCTATGTCGGGCAATCAGATGGCGTATTTCATGGCTATGACCTGATGACCTTGAAGCCCGTGTTTACTGTCAACACAGGCTCGCGTTCCTTCGGTCCAACGCTCAAATCTGGCGGAATGATATTTATTCAAAGTGGAAACCGTATACATGCTGTTAAGCTCCCTGCTTCTTTAAAATAAGGCCAAAAATTTCAAGCAGCAATCTCTCAGAAAAGGCAAAAGCTTAACGGATAGCAAGCATACGATTCAGTGCCAGTACAGCATCCTGTCTGACCTGAGCATCCACACGAATCACACCCACAGGCTCTCCCCGATCAATCTGCTCCATTGCCCACAGCAAATGCGGAAGATCGATCCGATTCATGGTCAAGCAGGGACACATATCAGGATTGAGCGATTCAATCTGCTGTTCAGGGTACTGCTGCTTGATTCGTTGCACGAGATTCATCTCTGTGCCGACGGCCCATTGGGTCCCCGGCTCTGCCGCGCGAATTGTATCGATGATAAATTTTGTGGAGCCAGCGCAATCTGCGAGCTGCACGACTTCATAAGAGCATTCGGGGTGAACGATGACCCGGACGTTCTTATCACGCTCACGGACGTTGCGAATATGATCTACCGTGAATTTTTCATGTACTGAACAGTGCCCTTTCCATAAAATAATTTTTACGGTTGCCGGGTCCTGTTCAGTCTCCAGCTGATCGGTCATGGGATTCCACACGGCCATTTCATCCAGCGGAATTCCAAGATCGTAAGCTGTATTGCGGCCCAAATGCTGATCCGGCAAAAACAAAATACGTTCCTTTTGCTTCAGCGCCCATTCCAGCACTTGTTTGGCATTCGAAGAGGTCACGGTAGCCCCGTCATGCCGTCCTACAAAGGCTTTGATCTCTGCTGTGGAATTTACATACGTTAACGGAATGATCGTATCTCCTACCAACTCCTGTAAATGCTTCCACGCTCGTTCTGTCTGCTCCATGTTCGCCATATCTGCCATTGAGCAGCCTGCGCGCATATCCGGCAGTACAACGGTTTGTCGGTCAGTAGTCAGCATATCCGCTGTCTCCGCCATAAAATGAACCCCACAAAATACAATAAACTCCGCTTCCTGATTTTGTGCAGCCATTTGAGCAAGCTGTAGAGAATCTCCTGTTATATCAGCAAACTGAATAACCTCGTCCTTCTGATAGTGATGGCCCGGTATGAGCAGCTTGGGTCCCCATTTTTGTTTCAGCTCGGCCACTCGCTGCTCCATGTCAGCAACCGTCAGTGTCTTATAATGCTCTGGCATAAGCCCTCGATTTCCTTGTAAAACGTCAAGCATAGACATTAGAATCCCTCCATATCGATGCGGCTGATCGTTCCCGCTCTCACGAACAGATAACCGCTTTGTGTACATACATGTTTACAAGTGTCTTGACACTTATATTTACACATGCCTACAATAATCTCAAGAGTTTTTGAATGGAATTATTTTTAAGCAGGGAGGAATTGCTGTGATTTATCTGGACTATGCCGCTTCCACACCTATGTGTGACGAAGCTTTAAATATGTATAACGTATTAAATAAGGAAATGTTCGGAAATGCCAGCAGCCTCCATGATGCGGGCGGTCAAGCAACTTACGCGCTGGATTACAGCAGGCAACGGATGGCGAATATAATTGGCGGGCAAAAGGAAGGCATCTATTTTACAACCGGGGGAACAGAATCCAATATGTTGATTGTGCAATCGATCCTGAGCGGGTTGCCGCAGCATAAAAAGCATTGGATCATGAGCGCTTTGGAACATCACTCGATGTACAACCTTGCTACTTTGCTGGAACGGCAGGGCTATGAACTGACCATTGTGCAACCGGATCGGGAAGGACGAATGACTCGCGAAGCTCTTTTACCTCACCTGAGAGAAAACACCGGACTTGTATCTGTACAACACGCCAATTCGGAAACAGGACTGGTTCAGGACCTTGCTGCCTTATCTCCCCTGCTACGCGAACGGGGTATTTTGCTGCACAGTGATGCGGTACAGACATTTGGGAATATTCTCGTAGATGTAGAAGCCATGGGAGTAGATGCACTCTCTGTATCGAGCCATAAAGTGTATGGCCCTAAAGGTGTCGGTGCTGCATATCTCAAACCCGGAACCCCGTGGCGTCCCGTGTACCCTGATACGCTACATGAAAACGGATTTCGTCCTGGAACGGTTAATGTTCCCGGGATTGCAGCCTTTGTCGCGGCGGCAGAAATGATGACCGAACAGATGGAGTCGCATCAGGAGCGATATGCTACCCTGAGAAGACACTTTATTACGAAAATTCAGGAAAGATCCATTCCGTTACGTTGGGTCGTACAGGAAAGCGAGAATAAAGCAGTGCTTCATCATATAGTAGGATGTTTTTTTCACGGTTACGAGGGACAATATGTTATGCTGGAATGTAATCGCAGAGGTGTCTGTATATCAACCGGAAGCGCATGTGCTGCCGGACACCACGATCCTTCGCCTGCCTTACAAGCGCTTGGAGCATCCGGCCGTGAAGCATTACAATTTATCCGTATTTCTTTCGGAAGGGCAACCACCATCGAGGAATTGAATGTACTGGTAGATATTTTGACAGACCTGACGCATCGACAAGAAAGGAGCTTATCCCGTTGACTGAATCTTTAAAGCGGTCAGGTACGGATCGCCGCGAACAGCTGCTGTTGTGGCTGAAGAGCGAATCACCGCTGACCGGGAGCGAACTGGCACGCAGATCCTCCGTTTCCAGACAAGTAATTGTACAGGATATTTCCCTGTTAAAAGCAAGCCAAGAGCCTATCCTTGCAACGAGTCAAGGATACATTTATATGGAGCCTGCGGGTCAGACAGCCCCCTTAGCCTCACGAATTATTGTGTGTAAACATCGACCTGAACAGACAGAAGAGGAACTAAAGCTGATTGTGGACTACGGTGTAAGTGTGCAGGATGTTATTGTTGAGCATCCGGTATACGGGGATCTAACTGCTCCGATACGGGTTGGAACTCGCAAGGAAGTGGACGATTTTATCCGTAAAATCAGTTCCACCCAGGCCACTTATTTGTCCCAGCTGACGGGAGGCATCCACCTGCATACCTTGAATGCCTCGGATGAAGATAAAATTAACGATGCCTGCGCTGCATTGGAGCAAGCAGGCTTCCTAATGACGGACTAACTTAGTGCGCTATAGCGGAGTAAAGAAAATCCTGTCCAGTATGTGGAGTGCAACTGTGCTCCACATGGACGGTATGTAAGTAGCGAGAAATAAAAAAATCCCGGCCCCCTCATTAAGGGAATCGGGAATGAACTATGTGAGCTTAATTTCAAGCAACTCATATTTGATTACAGCCATGGGTGCATCCACATGAATGATACTGCCCACTTCTTTCCCCAAAAGTGCCTTGCCTAAAGGACTCTCATAGGAAATTTTGTTATCCAGAACATCCGCCTCAGCAGGACTTACAATTTTGTATTCCATCTTCTCCGAAAATTCGATGTCATTCAGAATGACAGTCGATCCGATACTAACGGTTCTAAGGTCTAAATTACTCTCGTCCACGACCCGGGCTTTGGTCAGCATCTTCTCCAATATGAGAATGCGGGTTTCCATAAATGCTTGGTCATCCTTGGCTGAGTGATACTCACTATTTTCCTTCAAATCGCCGTAGCTGATAGCCAACTTAAGGCGTTCGGCTAGCTCCTTACGTTTTACGGTCTTCAGTTCCTTAAGCTCATCCTCCAGCTTGGCCAATCCCTCTTTAGTTAACAATACTTCTTCATTCGACATATTTTATCTACAACTCCTATTTCAGCATTTTGCTTAATTCCAATTCAACGCTCAAAAATACAATAAACGAACTAAACCGTTTCGGTCTAAACATTGCTGATTGGAAACGCTCTTGGGATGTATGCAAAATGCTCATTTAGCTTGCTTTATTGTAGTTTAACCTATATTGGACCAACATGCGAAAAGAAATTACAGGGTGATAGTAGTCAACTACCTACATTCAAAGCGATTCTTATAGTAACCAATGCTTTCTTGTTCGCATATCATATGATCAAAACGTATTTTGATGAGCACGTGTAGTGCCACTGTCCTTGTCCCGAATTTTCATAAAGACCAGGCAAGAACAGTATATGGCGGGAGGAAGATTCGATGGCTTCCTTAGGAAAGAATGGCAATGGGAATGGGAATCGTAAATCCAAATCCCCCCTCAACGGTCAAAAGAAAAATGGCTTAAACAGTAATTCGGCTATCTTTTCTGCTCTTCAAGGGAAAAATGTGGAGGTCTTAGTGGCAGCCCTCCTACTAACAGGAAAACTAAACGTCGATTCCGTGACTTTATACAGACAAGCAACATTGTTTTTAGGCCTCACAGGAAAATACAAAACACTAGCATCTACTCCTTCCAATGTCGATAATATGGTAAAATTTTTAAATGATAATGGGAATATGACACTGGACCAGGTGATACAAGCCTTTTCACAGAAAATAAATAATTAACAAGTGGCGAAAGGAGACTTATGTGGTGAGTGAGTTTGATGGAGAATATTTTGCAGAGGTTGTCATTATTGTGATTCTAGTTGCCATGTTCTTCTATGGCTCCTCAGATATAGAGGGACTTTCCGCTTCGCCAACCCAATCATAAATGATAATTCCCGCTTCGTAAAAAAATAAAAAAGCATCTATAGACTCTCACAAGGTCTATAGATGCTCTTACTTTTTAACGGCCCATCATTTCTACTTAATGGCCCTTTACTTCTACACTTATCGTTTGACTAGAAACTTCTCCTGAAGCATTGACTAACTCGGCCCGATACTCATATGTACCCGGCTTTTGATTTTGGATGTTAGTGACTGCGCTTTGGGCCTGCGGGCTTTTGCTTGGCAGATCCTGGGCGTCGATCAGTTCTCCATTTTCATATAAGTTGTATTTTGTCGCATTCGTGCCCCACCACATGTTCATTGTAAGGGTGTAGGTACCGTCACCGTCCCAATTGTCATGAGACAGCACTGGAATGCCAGGGGAAGCATCGGTCACTTCGACAGTTAACGGGTCGCTGGTCGTTTTACCAGAAGCGTTGATCAGTTCTGCAGTATACGTGTAGGTACCATTGGTCTTGCCTGTAACAGGAATGACTGCATGCTGTGCTCCAGGGGAAGCGGCTTGCAATGATTCGGTGCCAATCAGCTTGTCGTTTTCATACAACTTAAGTTCATCACCATTCGTACCCCACCACAGATTCATGGTGATGTTGTAGTTGCCATCCTTCAGTCCAGTGTCCTGCCCGTTATCATGCGACAGCACAGGTTTTCCCGGCACTTCACCTACAGCAGTCTTTTCGACTCTAACGGTTACAGGATTGGATACCACTGTTTGTCCGTCCAAGGTGACGCTGGCTGTAATCTCCGCGCTCCCCTCTTTTAGGGCCTTAAGTTCTCCATACGTATCCAGCGAAACGGATTCATGACTGCTGATATACTGAACAGAAGCGCGGCTTAAATCAGCTTCGCTGCCATCTGTCAGCGTACCCTTGAGATGTGTCGCTGCCGTATCCCCAATGTTGAGGGTCGTTTGATCCAGTGAAAGCTCTACTTCCTGCAAAGCTGCGCCTGCCTGAGCTGAAAAATCATCCAGTCCACGCGGTTTTAACTGATAATTCCCTTTGAAAATCGCCGAAATTCCCTTCAGTTTCACTTGCTGTCCTTCTTGATATGGAAAAGATGTCCGTGTTACGCCTGTACGTGCATCGACGCGCACATGGTGACTTACTTCACCAGATACTGCATCAAATTCAAACGAACCTACGGGAGTCGCGTCCATCACATTACGAATAATTGCCGTTGGAAGCTCAACCAACTGTCCTTGGTTCGCATCACTGAGTTCGGTGACTTGTACAGCTTCCGGAAGTTGTCCTTCTCCCGTTTTTTCAATTGCCACTGGATCGGTTAACTCTAGCTCACTATTATACAGTGCCAAGCTTGCTGTAAGCTTTACTCGATCACCTCGGTGAAAGCCACTTTGGTTTTGATATACATAAATCCCACCACTTTCATCCTGCATGTAAAAGGCTTGACCACCGAATGCACCTGGTTCTGTCGTCACAACACCCTCTAAGGTCACGACTTTGCCAGCCGGGAGACTCCGTGCTTCTGCGACACTGATACGAGCTGGAACCGTATTGCCTTCCTCAGGCAACGGCTGGGCCGGCACATCAGCCAGCACGACGGATTGGGTCAGCAGATTGCTGCCGTTTTGCCTCAGTCTAAGATTAGCTGAACCACTGGTTCCCGGCTTGATCCGCACCGTCAAGTCCTTATAGGCATGCCCTTTGCTGTTGGACTCCAGACTAAATGTTCCGCTATAGCCATATGAGGTTGGCCAGCTTCCATCCGGATTTTGAATCTGGGCTACTTGATTGCCGCCCGCTACGTAAATACCTGTGCTGAATCCGCTAATCGTGCTGTTGGGAGCCAGTTGGTCGGCAGTAACTCGAATTTGAAAAGGCTGTGCATTGGGCAGCTGCTCTTGCCGAACGATGCTGTACACAGGCTGCGCACTGGCTGTAGATCCGCCGTAGGACCCTGCTTTGAATGTTTGCTGATCCCACCATTTGTAGCCGGCTGCCGGAGCGGACCACGGCTCGGCTTGTGGTTCCGTGGAAGTCTGTGGCTCTTCAAAAGGCAGTAATGCCGTCGGCTGGTCCAGCTGTAAGCTTTTCACTTCCGTCAGGCTGGTATACTCCTCCTTGTTGGACAACCAGTCTACGATATTGACCAGTAACACAGCGTCATCCTGCTCCTTAAAACCGTCATACGTTGTCTTCTTGGTTCCTGTCTCTTCGCGCAAATATTTTGGCGTTGCATCTTCAACAGGAGACGAGTCCCCAATGAAAGCAGCTTTGCCTAGTCCTACTTTCGATACAGCTGCATAAGGTCCTTCTGGAATGCCGCCTCCGTTATAAACGCCCTGATCTACCGCGTTGCCCCAAGCCTGATTGGTTTTAGGAAGATATACGATTCCCTTGGCTTTCGCTGGGTCGATAATCGCGAGTGTTGATCCTGCATGCATTGCCACATTACTCACTCCAGCTGTAATGCCGAACGCCTGCGCTGGCTCGACAATCTGATTGGCTGTGATATCGCCTAATGCATTGTAGCGAAAGCGCACACCAAACTGGCTGCCCAGCCAATCTGAGCTGACTACGCCCTGCATCGCTGCTGAGCTTTTTTCTTCCGCACTCATTCCCTTCGCAGGGTCTTCCCATGCACCACGACGGTAGCCATTGATGCTCTCCGATCCGTCCCAGCGATTCTTGTTGCGGTCCGCGTTATAATGATCTCCAATGAAAAAAATACTATTGCCTGCTTTTACATACTGCTCCATTGCAGCCTGTTCGCTCTGTTTAAAAGGAATATTTGGCTCTGCCGTAACAAATACATCATAATTCTTTAGATCATTGTAAGTAATAGGCGTAGATTGGCGAAGCTCGTGTACATCATAGCCATTGCTCGCGAGGGCTTGGCCGAAGTCTGAAAATCCACCATCAATCACCCAATCTGCTGCGCCAGCTGTCTGTCCATGTGTATTATCAAACAGCACTTTTTTACCAGCGTTCTCATTGACCACTTTCGCAGCAATGAAGGGGGCTGGGTCCGCCGGACCTTCTGCCCGTACCGGTTGTATGCTGCCCGCAACACCAGCGTACAACGATAAAGTGAAAACCATAGCAGTTGCGTATTTGAAGCTACGGGATGTAAAACGACGAAAGATTCCCATTATTTCCCTCCTGTTTGTTGGTTTAAAGCCCCTCTAAGGGGCATTAGATACAAATTTTAGCATTCATTTATGTTCGAATATGCATTGTTTTGTAAATCTTTAGGAATAATGAATAGGAAGTAAATTCCAATAAAAGAGATACACCGTATGCAACAATGTGAGTACCGCAAATAGGATTTTCCCAGCAGCCCGGGGTCTCCTTTCCCCTGTAATCAGCTTTGCGCCATTCACGATCAATACCCATACGGCAATGAGAGCCGAAATGAGCGGTAACGTGCAAATTCCCCAGATATACCAGGCGGAATAGCCATACACTATCTGATTGTTACCATAGATGACCTGCACCCCGAGAAAAATCGAATTTAGTGACGCAATGAATGCAAGGTTGGATGAAATGTGATTATTCGTTTTACGGATATCTCTGATCACATATCTTACGATCCAAATCAGCAAGGTTGTGATGAAAAATAAGGAGGCGGCAGCGTAGCTGACAAGCAGAGTCCAGGTACGGTGCCAAAGTGTCGTCTGCTTCATGGTCTTACTATCTGGGGCAACCATCATCCAAGTACCGTTTTCCTGATACAGCAAAATTTTAAGCTGGCCCCCCTTTTCTACAAACAATCCATCACCTGCTGCTTGAAAAACTTTGTCTGTTGCTTCATTCTCATTTGGGTGTTTTCCTTTAACAATTAACGTATGATCATCTTGAATTCGCACGGTGTATGTAATGCTTCCCAGTATCCGAATCCATTTTCCCCAACCATGAACAGGATTAGAATCCACCTGATATACGCCCTCGATCTCTGGCGAAAGTTTCACTTGTGTGGAAGAGCGAGCTAGTGACTGCGAAACGGCCTGCGGCTCTGAGGGCAGCATTTGGGCTATCGCATTGATGACTTTTCCATGAAGCAGGGTGTCCGTGTCAGCTGAATTAATGATCACAAAAATACCGATCTTTTGGGACGGAATCAATACCATTTCGGAAATAAAATCATCAATTTCCCCGGTAGCCCACAGCATAGGTACTCCCGTCTCCAAATGACCACGAAAAAATCCGTAACCCACGCCATCCAGGCGTGCATCGACTGCAAATTGCTGCGCATGCATCACTTTTACCGTATGTGGCTGGAGCACCACTTTGCCCTCATACTTGCCTTGATTTAAATGAGTGATCAGATAATGGGAAAACTCGTTGGGTGTGACGTTCAACGCTCCTGCTCCCGGCAGATTGATATACGACAAAGGCTGTTTCAAATACGCTCCATCCTTCCACTGATACGACTGGGCCAGTGCAGGATGATTTAATGGCAATTCCAGTGTCGCGCTGGGCATATTCATCGGCTGGAACAGATGTGTACGGAGGTAATCATTCAGTCCCTGACCGCTTACTTGCTCCACGATATTACCGATCAGACCGTAGGCGACATTGCTGTAATCATACTGAATTCCAGGTTTGCGGATGGGAGGCTGATTTTGAAAATACGTGCTGAGATACTGCTCTGTGGGCAAAACGCCTGCCCGAGTGGAGCTGTTAATGTTGTACAGCGCTTCATCCAATCCCGAGGTATGTGTCAAAAGCTGATGCAAATTGAAAGGCTGATTTTGGTATTGCGTAGCTTTATAGCTGTGGAGATAGCTGTTCACGTCTTCATTCAAATCAAGCTTGTTTTGCTCAACCAGCTGCATCGTGGCACTTGCACTAAATGATTTGGTTAGAGAGCCGACACGAACAATGGTCTTCGCTGGATCGAATGCCACTTTCCGCTCCAGATCTGCATATCCATAGCCTTTACTAAAGAGGATTTGGTTTTCCTGAGTCACGACGACCGCAGCCCCTGGAATATGCAATTTTTCCAATTCTGTACTCATAATATTGTCCACTGTTTTTTCCAATGAATCAGGTGTTATGCTGTCTGTTGCCCATGCCGAAGCAATGAGCAGGTTCGAGAGAAACAACGCTGCTAAAAAAGCGGATAGGTAGCAAATGCCTTTATTCTTCATATTGAAGTACCATCCTTACGTATGAAGTTGATTTAATGATTTGAACCGTGCGGTGATTGCATAGCGAGCAGATATTTATACTCCGTATGGAAGCCATCAGCATGGCGCTATGGAATCATCGCACTTCCCATCGCGGGAGTGCACATAATAAAGCGAATCCTGATCGAGTCGCGTAAGCAGAAGGCTTCTTACCTGTCGATCAGGATTCATGTGTTACAGATTAAAAATTAGTGATTCAGTTCGTTACATCATCGACCGTAGATTTTCAAGATTTATGATGTGCCAAGTCTTGTGTCATGTCTTTGTCCGTGTTCCGAGTTATCTTTTGTATGGTGGCACGGATACTTTTTACATTTTCCTCGATAAATCCGGGTTCCAGCAGTTCATAATGATTGCCAATCAAGCTATGCTCTTCATAGCTACCTTGTGTAGCATCTTTCCATAAAAGTTGATTATCTCCTGTACCCTTGACCGTTTCCGATCCAACGGCGACAAAGCCGTGAATATTCGCCTGAACGCTCTCTGTATTCACAAGCTGGTTGCCATATACCGCGTAAGCGATCATTTTACGTTGGTACGTTTCATTCAACAGCTCACGGTAGGAGTCGGGAACCTGTTCCAGCATGTCATGAATTTCATGCTCTGTTTCTTCAACTGTGAAGGGCAGGGCTTGCGCCCTTTTGACCGAATCGAGCATAAAAATATCGGATACAGTATGACCTTGACGTTCCAGTGTGTCAGCAACCTTATGCGCCAGATTACCACCTATGGAATAACCAAGCAGCACATACGGGCCTTGCGCTTGCGTGCTGACGATCAAATCAACGTAACGTGCCAGCATTGCCTGCTCATCCGCAGCATCATCCACGAACTCCAATCCATACACGACTGCGTCCTGATCCAGTTGTTTCGCAAGCTCCGCGAACGACAGCCCGTATCCAAGCATAGGAGGAAAGCAGAAGATGGAGATCGGACCGTGTTCATTCAACCGAATGATTGGACTATCGGCCTTGTATTCCAGATCGGCTTTCAATAATGTGAGCGCCTGCGCTTCTATAGTCGGGAAGTCCAGAACACTACGGATGGGAAGCTCAATATCTGTAGCAAGGTGAACTTTGCGTATAAGCTCCAGTATTTTCAAGGAATGTCCACCCAACGTGAAAAAGTCATCGTGGATACCCACTTGTGGAATTTCAAGTACTTCCTGCCAAATGGCTGCCAGCAACTGTTCCACATCAGTTCGCGGTGCGACATATTCTATACCCGTGTGCAGCCCTTTGTCCGGCACAGGTAAAGCTTTGCGGTCGATTTTGCCGTTTGTCGTCAGCGGAAACCGATCCAGCTGTACAAATGCGGATGGAATCATATAGCTCGGCAGACTGGCCGACATCGCAGCTCGAATCTCACGGATGGTCAGCTGTTCATCGGCAGTGAAGTAAGCACATAATTGCTGCTGACCCGCTCCATCCCGCAAAGCGATAACAACGCTATCCCGCACGGACGGTACACTTGCCAGCCGCGCCTCCACCTCGCCCAGCTCAATCCGGTAACCGCGAATTTTAACCTGTTGATCAATCCGTCCAGCGTATTCCAGTATGCCGTCTTCACGCCAGCGAACAAGGTCTCCCGTACAGTACAGGCGATCTCTGTCCACCCACGGGTTAGCAAGAAATCTCTCAGCCGTCAGCTCAGGACGGTTCAGATAACCACGTGCAACTCCGTCTCCGCCGACAACCAGCTCACCCCAAGCTCCGACCGGTTGCAGGTTAAATGACGAATCCACAACATACGCCGTCGAATTGCGGATGGGGCGTCCGATCGGCACAGAATCCAGCTGTTCTTCCGTAATGTGATACGTCGTCGAAAAGGTTGTATTTTCCGTTGGACCATAGCCGTTAATGATGTTGATGTCCGGATTATCGCGCAGGACCCGGTTAATATGGGGTGCAGACAAAACATCACCACCAACCAGCAAATACTTCACATCGCCGAAAAGTTTACTATCCTGCTGTGAAAGCTGATTAAATAACGGAGTGGTCAGCCACATCATGGTGACGCGATGATCCCGTATCGTCTCTTTAAGCTTGGCCGCGTCCAGTAGATTATCCTTATGCACAAGAACAAGCTGACCGCCGTTCAGCAGCGCGCCCCAAATTTCAAACGTAGATACATCAAATACAAACGCGCAAGTCTGCAGCATTCGGGTCGATTCATCAAATGGCACATAATCCGTATTGCGGACAAGGCGCACGACACTTTGATGCTCAACAACGACACCCTTAGGCTTACCTGTTGAACCTGAGGTATAAATGACATAAGCAGCATGATTACCCGCTCCATCTATACCCAGATTGGAAGCATCCGCACTGTAGGACGTATCCTCATTCAGATTCACAATCTGTCCGTCAAAATAGCAACAATCTAGTAAATCCTGCTGAGCCAGCAGCAGCTTAGCTCCCGAGTCCTCCAGCATATAACGGATACGGTCCTCCGGATATTGAGGGTCTACCGGCACATACGCGCCACCAGCCTTCAAAATAGCGAGTGTTCCCGTAATCATATCCAGTGAGCGCTCCGTCAAAATACCCACAGGTTCATCGGATTTCACCCCTGCATCACGCAGCGTATGCGCTAAACGGTTGGCTATCTCATTGAGTTCCCGATAGGTCAATGATTGATGACCCAAAGCTACGGCAATATGATCCGGCGTGCGCTCTGCCTGCTCCTCAAACAGTTTTTGGATCGTGTGATTGCTTGGAAATGCAGAGGCAGTGTCATTAAACTCTCCTGTAATTTGTTGTTTTTCCGCCGCTGTAACCAGTTCCAGCTCTTCTACGCAAACATTCGGGTTAAGCAAAACTTGCTCCAACAGGTTCACAAAATGTCCATGCAGACGCTCAATGCCTGTTTGTTCATAACTTAACGCGTTATACATAAAACGAATCTTGATGCATTCTCCAGGCATAACGACTAAGCTCAGATCATAGTTAGTCTGCTCTGCAGCCACCACGTTGGAAATCGGGGATGTATCCTGCCCGTCACTTCCCAGTTCCTCGACCTGCTCATCTACTGGATAATTTTCAAACACCATAATATGGTTAATTAAATCCTGTTTCTGGTCGGTCAATGCCTGGATCTCAAACAGTGGATACGTATCATATGCATGAGAAGCCAGCGCCTGCTCCTGCGTTTTCTTCATAACTTCTGCAAAAGATTCCCCTGCCTCACTAAGAATGCGAACTGGAATGGTATTAATGAACAAGCCGATAATATCCTCTACCCCGATAATATCTGATGGACGACCTGAGACGACACTGCCAAATACGACATCACTGTGGTTGTTATATTTTTGCAGCACAATCCCCCATGCGGTTTGTAATAACGTATTCATGGTCACTTGATATCGTTTAGCCGTCTCCTCCACCCGGAGGGTCAAATCACGTTCCAAAACCGTCACCCAATCACTAGCCGTGTTGCCTTCACTCTTGCGACCGGATTTTACAGCTGGTAATGCTGTTTGCTGCTCATACCCGGATAAATAGCTGCTCCAGTAGTCGGTTGCCGCCTTGCGATCCTGTGCTTCCAGCCATTCAATAAAGCGGCTGTACGGCACTGCCGGTGCCAGCTCTGGTACTCTGCCCTCCTGAAGTGCTGCATAGCTTTCAAACACTTCTTTATTTATAAGGGACAGACACCAGCCGTCCATGACGATATGATGAAAGCTCCATACAAAATGATAGCTGTCTTCTCCGGTACGTAAAATCGCTACACGCAGCAGGACATCCCGACGCAGATCAAAGCCCCGTGCTTTATCTTGTAGCTTGAAATTTTTCACCCTGGTACCTTTTGCATCCTCATCTAGATGGTGTAAATCTTCATATTGAAAGCCGCAATCCCGATTTCGATACACCACCTGCAACGGTTCCGTATCCCTGCCAAAATAAAAATGTGTACGCAGCGCCTCATGTCGCCGAACCAGAATATTCAGGCTTTCTGCAAAAGCCCGAATGTCCATCTGACCTCGCATATCATAAGAAACCTGCTCAAAATACGCGTCATTCGTTGCTGTTTGACTATCTAGCTGGCTGTGAAACAGCATCCCTTTCTGCATGGGGGTCAGTGCATATACATTGTCGATCTCACCCGCAGCACCCATTTCAGATAAGAGGCTGTCCAAGCCCTCCACACTCATTCCTTTATAGGAAATATCACTTGGGGTAAGCTCTGGGTGTTCTTTATGGATGCAATGCGCCAAAATTTCACGCAGGCTCGATTCCAATAATTTCGCCAATCGCTCGATCGTCTCCGGTCTATAGCTGGTACGGCTATAGCTAATCGTCAGACCCAGTTGGCCTCCCGAAATGATACCGCCAAAATCAAGTGTATACGTTCGAGCCATGGTCGGGCTCAGCGGCATCCCACCCTCATATGAGGATGATTGCAAGTCGTTCCCTTTCATATCCTGATCGAACTGTCCCAAATAGTTAAAGCTGATTTCGGGATCTGTCGTAAATATGGCTGGAGATGCCTCCGGTGCCTGTGTCTGACGGTCGGCTAAATATTTCAGTACACCGTAGCCAATCCCTTTTTGCGGGATACCGCGCAGTCCTTCCTTCACACGCTTAATCCGTTGCGAAAGTGCCAGTTCTTCCGGCATATCGAGCAAAACAGGATATTGGCTTGTAAACCACCCTATCGTTCGGGTAATGTCCACCTCTGGTAAAATGGCTTCACGTCCATGTCCCTCCAGATTAATCAGGAACCGATCATTTCCACTCCATGCTTGCAATGCCATTCCTACCGCCGTCAACAACAGGTCATTAATTTCTGTACGGTAGGCACGATTAGCCTGTTTGAGCAGCTGCTCTGTCTCTGCATGTGTCCACAAAGCAGTAACCGACTCACTATCGCCAATCAATGGCTTTTCGTGCTCGTTATGCCCGTAATCCTGCGGCAAAGGAGCCAGATCCGCTTGTGCAAGTTTCCCCCAATACGCACGCTCACGTTCCATAGCTGGACTGTTGGCATAAGCGTGCAGCTGCTCGGCCCATGTTTGGAACGAATCTGTTTTATGAGGCAGCTGAATCACCTGTTCACCTTTGGAGGCTTGATCATAGGCAGTCGCCAAATCCTCGAATAAAATGCGCCAGGATACCCCGTCCACCACCAAATGATGGATCACGACCAGCAGATGATCTCCATCCGGGCAACGGAACAGCCCCAGTCTCATCAGCGGACCTTCGCTTAGGGAAATACCAGATTGAATTTCATTGCATTTCGCTTCAATTATCTTCGACAAATCTTGCTTGCTTACATTGCTGTCATTATAGTCAAAACACTCCAGATGGTACGGTTCGCCTTCCTCTATACTGCGGTTCCATGCTGTACATCCGTTCTCCGACAAACTAAAAACCATACGCAATGCATCATGGTGCGATGTAATCTGATGGAGCGCCCGCCGTAGTGCCTGTTCGTCATAGCCTTCCTGACGATAGAGCATGACAGATTGGTTAAAATAGTGTGGTTCTCCCGTTGGCTGTTCAAAAAACCAGCGCTGAATCGGTGTAAGCACTACATTTCCTGTAACCTCGCCCTGCTCGGCTATTCGGTTAACAGGCTGAATAGTTGTGCTTAGTCCCGCAATTGTCGGGTATTTGAACAAGTCCTTCATTTCCAGCTTGTATCCAGCCTGAAACAAGCGGGACGATACTTGGATGGCCTTGATGGAGTCACCACCCAAATGGAAAAAGTTATCCTGTATTCCGACTTTCGGGATACCAAGAATGGCTCCCCAAGCCGTAGCCAGTGCCTGTTGAACATCCGTTTCGGGTGCCACATAATCCATACCTGTATCGAGATTTTGCTCAGGTGCGGGCAGTGCCCTGCGGTCTACTTTGCCATTCAGCGTCAAAGGCAGTCTGGAGAGCTGCACAAAGTAGGACGGCACCATATAGCCAGGCAGATCCTGCGACAAAATGTTACGTAAGTCGCTGGCGCTCAATTCACTGTCTGTTGCAAAATAGGCACACAGCTGCTTTTGTCCGTTATCGTCCTGCCGCACGGTAACAACCGATTCCTTCACACCTGGAATCGTGGACAAACGGGTTTCAATTTCACCCAGTTCAATGCGGTAGCCGCGAATTTTGACCTGTTCATCCATTCTTCCCTTGTACTCCAGTACACCATCAGCACGCCAACGCACTAAGTCCCCTGTACGATAGCAATATTCTCCAGACCGGAATGGACTTTCAATGAATTTTTCCGCTGTAAGCTCGGGCCGATTCAGATATCCTCGCCCAACACCGTCGCCACCGACAATCAGCTCTCCCCAGGCTCCGATAGGTTGCAGCTTCAACGAACGATTGACCACATAAGCGGTCGAGTGATCAATTGGACGTCCAATGGGAATAGCCTGGGTTTGCGGTTCTGTAATGTCATAGATGGTGGAAAAGGTGGTGTTCTCCGTCGGCCCATAAATATTGGCCAGGCGAAGCTGCGGGTACTCCTTCAACACACGATTGACGTGTGGTACAGACAACACATCACCACCCACGAGCAACTCCTTCAAGGACGCAAACACTCCGATTTCTTGCTGCGAATACTGATTGAATAAAGCCGTGGTCATGAACATCGTGTTAACACGATACTTGTCAATTGCCTGTTTGAGCTTGGAGGCATCCAGTATAGTGTCATGACTTACCACATACAGTTGTCCCCCGTTCAGCAGCGTTCCCCAAATTTCAAATGTGGAGGCATCGAACACAACTGCGCCCAATTGCAGCATACGTGTATTTTCATCAAGCATGGCATAGCTTTTGTTTTTCACTAGGCGCACGACATTACGGTGCTCAATCATCACGCCCTTCGGCTTGCCTGTCGTACCAGAGGTGTAGATCACATACGCAAGATCTGAGGAAGATCCCCCTGTTGTAAACGCAATTGTTCCATCGGTATGAGCGTCACCTTCAGATTTGCTATTCCATCGTTGTTCATCACTCAAATCGATGACCGGAATGCCGGGTTCAAAAGGCATCTGTTCACGTCGCTGTAACAGTAACAGCCCCGCACTGGAATCCTCCAGTAAATAACGGATACGCTCTTCAGGATAATCGGGATCAATGGGAACGTAAGCCCCTCCGACCTTTAAAATCGCCAGCATACCGACGACCATTTCAATGGAGCGTTCAGCCATAATCCCTACTCGCTGTGTCTCTGGCTCGGAGCCGCGCCGTATTCCATGGGAAGCAAGTATGTGTGCCAGACGGTCGGCACGTTCATTCAGCTCGCGGTAGGTAAGCTGCATGTCCGCAAAGGTGACGGCCAGCCGGTCTGGTGATTGCGCTACCTGTTCCTCGAACAACACATGCAGTGCTTGATCTCGTGGATACGGATAGTCTGCTACCGTATCATTGAATCTCTGCACAAGCAGCTCTTTTTCTTGGGCCGAAACCATTTCAATAGCCGAAAGAACGATATCCGGCTGTTCTATAACCGCATTGATAAGCTGCTGCAAATGTTCAGTCAGTCGTTCAATGGTTTCCCGTTTGTACAGCCGAGTTCCGTATTGAAGAGCACAGGAGATTTGTTCTCCATCCTCCACTGCGAACAGACTCAAATCAAATTTGGCCGTCGTTTGTTCACTTGGATAGGATGCCAATTGCAGCCCTGCCAGCTGCTGCTCTTTTTGCTCTAGGTTTTGCAGTGCAAACATGGTATCAAATAACGGATTACGGCTTAAATCTCGATCCACGCCCAGCTTCTCTACCAGCTCTTCAAACGGATAATCCTGATGTTCAAAAACCTTTAACGCGTTATCCTTGACCTCCAACACATAATCGCGGAACGTTTTCCCGCCTTCTGGATAATTACGGATTGCCAGTGTATTCACGAACATCCCGATCAGACTGCCAAGATCTGCATGGGGCCGCCCTGCAATTGGCGAACCGACAATAATATCTTCCTGCCCGCTATAGTGGCTAAGCAAAGCCGAATAGGCAGCCAACAACACCATATATAATGTCGATTCCGTCTGCACCGCAATGCTTTTTAAGCCTTCGCTTTGTCGTTGGTCAAGCGTAAATTCCAGCACATCTCCTTCAAAGCTTCTCACCGCCGGGCGTGGATAATCAGTCGGTAGATCTAGCACAGGTAGCTCTCCTGCGAAGGTATTGAGCCAGTAGTTTTCCTGTTCCCGGTAGCGTTCACTTTGCTGCTGCTTCTGTTGCCAAGCGGCGTAGTCTTTATACTGAATGCGCAGCGATGGCAGCGTGTCGCCTGCATATAAATGAATGAAGTCCTGAATTAGTACATTTATAGAGGTACCGTCCGAAATGATATGATGCATATCCATGAGCAAAATATGATGCTCTGGGTCTGTTTCAATCAAACCAACTCGGAATAACGGAGCCTGCCCCAGATCGAACGGCTGAACAAAGTTATGTACCAGCTCATCCGTTTCCTTTGGGGCAGCTCCGTGAGCATAGGTCAATTCCATGCGAAAAGGAACCTCGTCATGTACTCGCTGGACAGGTTCACCGTTCATGGTCTCAAAACTTGTGCGCAATGTTTCATGGCGTTCAATAAGCTGACGGAACGCGTTATCCAGTGCCTTGTGATCAAGTGAACCGGTCAGAGTCAGGGCACCAGGTATGTTATAGCTAATTCCCGCTCCATCAAGCTGATTGAGGATATACATCCGTTTTTGAGCCGAAGAGACCGCATAAAATGGCTTATTCTCCGTAACAGGGATGGATTCATAGGTGGTTTGCTCCAGTGCTTCAATAACCTGCGCCAGCTGTTCAATTGTCGGATGCTGGAACAGATCCTTTAGCTGCACATTTTTATGCAATTCCTTATAGATGAGTGATATGACATGTGTCGCCCGCAGGGAATGTCCTCCTGCCTCAAAAAAGTTATCCTTAATCCCAATGCGCTCAAGCTCCAGTACATCTTTCCAGATGCTAGCCAGTTGTGCTTGTAATTGATTTTGAGGAGGTACATATTCTGCGCCTGAGCTTACACCTCCCTCTGGCTGTGGCAACGCTCGGCGATCCACCTTGCCGTTGGGCGTCAGTGGCAACTGCTCTAGCTGTACAAAATACGACGGTACCATGTAGCCCGGCAGCTCCTGACTCAAAGCGCTACGCAGCTCACTTGTCGCTACTTCCGCATGGGTGACCACATATGCGCAGAGCAGCTTTTGCCCCTGCTCATCTTCATGTGCAATTACAACAGCTTCTCGGACTGCCTCCAGCTTCAACAGCTGCGCTTCCACCTCGCCCAGCTCGATCCGGTAGCCCCGGATTTTTACCTGCGCGTCGATCCGTCCCTTATATTCCAGCGTCCCGTCCGCATTCCAACGCACCAGGTCCCCTGTACGATAGCAGCGTTCGCTGCCACGGAATGGGCTGTCGATGAACTTTTCGGTCGTCAGGTCTGGGCGGTTGCGGTATCCGCGAGCCACCCCGTCACCGCCGACGATCAGTTCCCCCCACGCTCCAACAGGCTGGAGCTGCATCGAACGGTCCACGACATATGCCGTCGAGTTATGGATTGGGCTACCAATAGGCACAGATGCCGATTGAACGCCGGTAATGGCATGTGTGGTGGAAAAGGCCGTATTTTCCGTCGGACCGTAGCCGTTAATGATATGTAGATTCGGATGGGCCTCCAATACCCGGTTAATATGCGGTACGGACAGCACATCACCACCAACCAACAGCTCCCGCATCCCCTCAAATAGTTCCAAGTCCTGCTGGGATAGCTGATTAAAGAGCGGTGCGGTTAGCCACATCGTGGTAATGCCGTGATTGCGGACAACTTCCTTGAGCTTGGGCGCGTCCAAAATAACATCCTGACTCACCAGCACCAGCTGTCCACCGTTCAATAGCGCACCCCAAATTTCGAAGGTGGACGCGTCAAAGACAACAGACCCGGTCTGCAAAATGCGCGTGTCGGCATTCAAGCGTGCATAATTTGTGTTTGTCACCAAACGCACGACATTACGGTGCTCCACCATAACCCCTTTGGGCTGGCCTGTAGTCCCTGAGGTGTACATAATATAGGCCAAGCGACCAGCTGCGCTCGCCTTCGGTTGTTCTTTAGCTGCATAAGCCTGCTGTATTTGTTCTGCTTGTTCTGATTGCGTAGCTTTTGGTTGCATGGTTTCTGGTTGTATGGTTGTCGTAGAAGCAAGTTCGGGACTGGCGGAAATGGAGTAGAACGGATCTAGGCAGTCCACGTATCCCGGATCAGTATTCGTCCCGTGATCATTCGGCAAATTTGGATCGTAACGATCAGCATCATCCGTTCCATAAATTGCAGCATCGCTAAGGTCAAGCACCAATCCCTTAAAATCAGTGGGCCGATGTTCCATTCGCTGCACGAGCAGTATGTCCGCACCGGAATCCTTCAGCAAATAGCGTACCCGCTCATCCGGGTAATCAGAATCAATGGGTACATACGCTCCACCTGCTTTGAGAATTCCGAGCATACCGACAATCATCTCAATCGAGCGTTCAGCTACAATGCCGACCGTCTGCTCGGTGCGGATTCCCTGCTTACGTAAAGAATGAGCCAGTCGGTTGGCCTTTTCATTCAATTCTGCATAGGTTAGGCTATCTTGCCCACACACTACCGCCACCTGCTGTGGTGCCTGCTTCGCCTGTTTCTCGAACAATTCATGAATAGACGCATGACGTGGATAATCCACATTTGTATCGTTGAAGGTATGGACCAGCTGCTCTACTTCTTGCTCTGACAGTACTTGTGCTGTGGAAATCGCCAACTCTGACTGCTGCAAAACAATAGTGTACAGCCGCAGAAGCTGCTCAACAAAGTGCTCAATCGTCGTCTCGCTATAACGGTCGCTACTATACTTTACGTTCAGGGAGACCGCTTCATGTTCCCATTGAAACTGGAAATGTAGTTCGGATTGTACGTGATTCAAAAATTCAGATATATGAATATTTTGCAAGGATACTGTGGTGTGAATAAGAGGCTTTCCATCCTCATTACGTTGAATGTCAAGTAATTCAGAATAGTTCCAAAAAGGAATGTTTTGATGTTCAATAGCTTCGCCGACAGAGGTTTTGATTTGAGACAGCAAAGCTTTGAAGGTTGTGCTGGAATCCAGCGTATTTTTCAATAAAAGCAGATGGTTGATCGGCTTAGTAGCACCGTTGCCAGACTTGGCTACCGGGATGCCCAGCAGCACACGTTCCTCACCTGTGTATTTATGCAATAAGCTCTCTACTCCAGCAAGCAGGACCATAAACACGGCCCATGGAGCGCCACCTGTTATAGATGATATTCTTTGGGAAATTTCAGTTGGAAATGTGAGTGTGTACGTATGGGAATTTAAACTCGTTACAGTTGTACTTCTGGACACCTGGTTGGTGTATGGTAGGCAGATGATATGATCCTCAGATTCCAGTTTATGACCCCAGTAATTTTTTTCCTTCTCAAATAAGGCTTTCAATGACATCCCTCCTGCTTCATGGGGCCTGTTCCCCCGGTTGGATGGTGCGTTGTTACATACATGAGCGTTGTGTCAGAAAAAGAATACTTTGCAGGCAAGGGCAGTCGGACAAGCCGCCGCCCTCTGCACACGCAAAGTGAAATCATTGCATTTTAGAAAACTGATTTAGAAAACAAAATCGATGGAATCCGGCGAGAAGCCTTCTGGCTGCTCGTCTGTGTTCACCTGAATATCGCTTAACGGCAAATCTGGATTGGTCCCAATCTGGGACAGGATCGCTATCAAATCTCTGGTTAATCTCTCAATAGCGTCGGCCCCAAATAGCTTCGTGCAATATTCAAAGGAACCCTTGATTTCCCCATCTTCATCACTCATGGACAAGGTCAAATCGAATTTAGAGATACGATGCTCCTGAACATACGGGCTGAAGGACAGCGTCTCGAGCTTCGCTTCCTGTGACTCCGTATTTTGCAGTACAAACATAGTGTCGAATAACGGGTTACGGCTTGCATCCCGTGCTACATCCAGCTTTTCCACCAACTCTTCCAGTGGATAATCCTGATGCTCGAAGGCTTGCAGCGTACGATCTCTGGCTTCCAGCAAGTAGCTGTGGAACGTTTGGTTGCCCTTCGGCTGATGCCGGATGGCTAGCGTGTTGACGAACATTCCGATCAGTGGCTCCAGTTCAGGCAACAAGCGGCCTGCTACCGGCGTACCGATGATCAAATCGTCCTGACCGCTGTATTTGGACAGCAGAACGGTGTAGGCACTCAATAGCACCATGTACAGCGTACTTCCAGTCTGTGCCGCAATTCGGCGCAGTTGCTCCGATACATTCGCGTCCACTGTAAATTCATACATCGCACCCTCGAAGCTGCGAACAGCAGGTCTAGGATAAGCAATTGGCAAATCCAGTACCGGCAATGCTCCGGCTAAATGCTCCAGCCAGAAGTGTTCCCGGCGTTGGTATGACTCACGCTGCATCTCCTGCTGCTGCCACACGGCGTAGTCCTTGTACTGAATTTGCAGTGGCTCCAATTCCTGTCCCTCGTACAGTTGTACCAGCTCCTGCACGATATTGTTAGACGATACACCGTCTGAAATAATATGGTGCATGTCGTACATCAGGAGATGGCGCTCTGGTCCGGTTTGAATGAGACGGACACGCAGCAGTGGTGCCTGGCGAAGATCAAAGCTACGTACAAAGGACTCGATATAGGCTTCGGCTTCGGACTCCCTGGCCTGCAGGTACTCTACTGCAAACTCCACTTGATCGTAAACCCGCTGAACGACCTCGCCTTCCAGCATTTCAAAGGAAGTCCGCAGCGTTTCATGGCGGGCTATTAACTGACGGAACGCATCCTCCAGCCGATCGGCCTGAAGCGGTCCCTCCACGGTTAATACACCCGGCATATTGTAACTGAGATCCCCACCTTCCAGATGGCTCAAAATGTACAATCGTTTTTGAGCCGAGGAAACCGGGTAGTACGCCTGTTGCGCCGCCGCAGGGATCACCGTATAGGTGTCTGTACCGTGCGTTGCTATGAGCTGGGCTTGCTGCTCAATCGTGAAGTGTTGGAACACCTCACGCAGCGTAATCCGACTGTCCAGTTCCTGATGGATTTTAGCCACCAGCGTCGTTGCCCGCAGAGAGTGTCCACCCACGTCAAAGAATGAGTCGGTGACTCCTACGCTGGACAGCTTCAAGACATCCTGCCAGATTTGGGCTAGCTTGGTTTCCAGCGGTGTCCGCGGTGCAACGTACTCCAGGCCTCCTTCGAGGCGTGCTTCCGGTGCCGGCAACGCCTTGCGGTCGATTTTCCCGTTCGGTGTCAACGGGAAACGATCCAGTTGTACCACATACGTCGGGATCATGTAATCCGGCAGCTTCGGCTGCAGCGCATTGCGCAGCTCCGGCAAACTCAGGGACTCTGAAGCTATGATATAGGCACACAGATCCTTGTGTCCGTCTTCGTTTTCCCATGCTGTGACCACAGCTTTCTGAATGCCGTCCACGGTCAGCAGCTGCGCTTCCACCTCGCCCAGCTCGATCCGGTAGCCCCGGATTTTCACCTGGTGGTCGATCCGGCCCAAATACTCAATACTGCCGTCTGGCATCCACCGTGCCAAGTCGCCCGTCCGGTACATCCGGTTTGCGTGAGTGCTGTCCGCTTGGTCGGCTGCTGCCGCATCAGCGAACGGATTCAGGACGAACTTCTCTGCCGTCAGTTCTGGCAGGTTCAGGTATCCTCGTCCCACGCCTGCACCCCCGATATAAAGCTCACCTGCGATACCGATCGGTACCAGCTGTTGCTGGCTATTCAAGATGTACACAGACTGGTTCGCTATCGGCGTTCCGATGGATACCGTGTGCTCCCCTTTTTCCAGCAGTGCGTTCAGGGCTTCCACATCTTCAATCGTATAAGCGGTCGCATCTACCGTTGTTTCGGTCGGACCGTACACGTTTGTAATGACTGGACGATACCCGGACCACTTGTGCAGGAACACATTTACCAGCTGTACGGATAATGCTTCGCCACCGATCAGGTAATGCTTCACTTCCGGCGCTTCCGTCACACTGATACTTTCGTTCAAAATATGCAGATGCGCAGGTGTGCCGTCCGACAGATCAATCCGGTGCGTGCGGTAGTAGGCGATCAAATGCTCTCCGCTCAGACTGACGTCACGGGACACCACGTGCAGGGTGTGGCCTAACAGCAAGCTGGCAAAGATTTGCTTCACTGAAGCGTCAAATACAAATGCCGACAGCCATGCAACATGAAGCGGCTGTTCATAACGGCTGTATACTCGTTCCAATAAAGCATCTACCAGATTGCTAACACTGCCCTGCTCGATCATGACCCCTTTCGGCTGACCGGTGGTGCCTGACGTGTAAATCATGTAGGCCAGGTTGTGCGGGCGGGCGACAGGGATTAGGTTGCTCGCATTCTGTGCTCCCAACTGAGCTTGAACGTCCTCGTCGTCAAGAACTACAGCTTGTACTAGGGATGGCAAGCTGAGCGATAAGTTGGCGACTCTGCTTGTAATCACGACCTTGACCCCACTGTCTTGGAGCATGTAGTCGATGCGCTCCTGTGGATACATCGTATCCATCGGCACATACGCGCCTCCGGCCTTAAGTACCCCCAGAATGCTCACCAGAATATCCGCAGAACGTTCCAGCAATACCCCTACCGGTTGATCTGCTTCAACCCCTTTGGCTCGTAACACACGAGCCAATTGGTTCGCCCGTTCATTCAGCTCGGCATAGGTCAGCGCGGTGGCTCCAGACACAACTGCTATCCGCTCAGGGTTGTGCTTTGCTTGCTCTTCAAAGCGCTCGCTGAGCGAACAGCCTTGTAATGCTCCAAGCAGGCTGTGCGCATTCGGATCATTGAACACCTTTAGAATCTGCTCGGTTTCTTCTGCCGTAATCAACTCTAGCTCACCCAGCTTCGCATCCGGGTTCACCGCCACGGCTTCGGCCAAGCGAACAAAGTGACGCGTCATCCGTTCTACCGTTTCGCGCTCGTACAACGCAGTTGCATACTGCAATCCGAACTGGATACCTGCCTCTTCCTCTCTGGCTTCCAGCGTCAAATCAAACTTCGCTGGCGTTTGTTCCAGGCCGTATGGACGGAAGCTCAGATCTGCCAGTTGCAGTTCGCCTTCCTCGGTGGTTTGCAGGGTAAACATCGTATCGAACAGCGGATGGCGGCTCATATCCCGCTTCACATTTAGCTTTTCCACCAGTTCCTCAAATGGGTAGTCCTGATGTTCATAGGCTTGCAGAGCACAAACTTTCACTTCTTCCACGTAGCTTCGGAAGGAATGTTCCGCTGTCGGATAGTTTCGCAATGCCAACGTACCGACGAACATCCCGAGGATCGGTTCCAAATCTGCATGCGGTCGTCCTGCAATCGGTGTGCCGACTACAATATCTTCTTGCCCGCTGTATTGGTGTAAGAGCGCGGTGTACGCTGCCAGCAGCACCATATACAGCGTAGAGCCTGTGTGCGCCGCCAGTTCCTTCAGGCGTTCGCTAACTTCGCGCTCCAGCCCGAACACCACCGTATCACCTGCCGTACTTCGTACCGACGGACGGGCAAAGTCCGTAGGTAGATCCAGCACAGGCAGTTCACCCCGGAAGGTGTCGAGCCAGTACGCTTCCTGACGTTGCATCCACTCTTGATGGGCTTCGCTTTGCTGCCATACCGCATAATCCTTGTACTGTATACGCATTGGCGAAAGCTCTTCACCGTCGTATAAGCGGACAAATTCATCGGTCAGTACTCCCATGGACACACCATCCGAGACGATATGGTGCATATCGAGCATGAGCAAATGCTGCGGTTCCTGCTCGGTTCCTTGTACACCCAAATCTACCAAGCCTACCCGCAGCAGCGGAGCGGCTTGCAGATCGAACGGACGTACAAACTGTTGCACACGTTCTTGTGCTTCCTGGCTGATCCTCGTGTCCGCAGTCGCACCCTCTACCTGTACCTTCGTATATTCCACCTCGAACGGCACGGTGTCCTCAATCCATTGCACCGGCTCACTGTCCACCAGCTCAAAGCGGGTACGCAACGTTGCATGGCGGGCGATCAGTTGACGGAACACGTCCTCCACTCGCTTCACGTCCAGCGGACCACTCACTTGCAGCACTGACGGCATGTTGTAGTTCACATCATTCGGGTCGAACTGATGCAGCACATACAGTCGTTTTTGCGCCGAGGAAAGCGGGTAGGAGCTGCGTTCTTCCGTCACCGGAATGGACGCATACGCCACTTGATCCAGACCTTCCATGACCGCTGCCAGTTGTTCAATCGTTGGTGCTTCAAAAATACTGCGAAGTGGAAGCGGCTTGTTTAGCTCCTTGTGAATTTTCGAGGCTAGCGTCGTCGCCCGCAGCGAGTGTCCGCCAATCTCGAAGAAGTTTTCCTTCACACCGACCTGCGCCAGACCCAGCACATCCTGCCAAATTTGCGCCAGCTTCACTTCCACCCATGTCCGCGGTGCTACATAATCCGCTCCGCTTTGCAGGCTGCCTTCCGGTGTTGGCAGTGCCTTGCGGTCGATTTTACCGTTCGGTGTCAACGGCATCTGCTCCAGCTGTACCAAATACGAAGGCACCATGTAGTTTGGTAGCTCCTCGCCCAGTAAGCTGCGTAGCTTACCCGCGCTTACTTCCCGTTCAGCAACATAGTACGCTACCAGTTGGTTTTGCCCTTGATCGTCCGCCTGGGCCAGTACGATGACCTCTTGTACGTCCTCCACTTTCAAAATTTGTGCCTCGACCTCGCCCAACTCGATCCGATAGCCCCGGATTTTCACCTGATGGTCGATCCGGCCCAAATATTCGATGTTGCCGTCTGGCATCCATCTCGCCAAGTCACCCGTACGGTACATCCGTTCATAGCCTGCTTCACCAGCTGCAAACGGATTCGATACAAATTTCTCAGCCGTCAGCTCTGGGCGATCCAGATAACCCCGAGCCAGACCCGGACCGGACACGCACAGTTCACCCGCTACGCCTACCGGAGCCAAATGTCCATGCACATCCACCATGTATACCCGGTGATTCGGCACAGGGCGTCCGATAGAAATCAGCTGTCCGGCTCTCTCATCCTCGGATACGGGCCAGATGGACGTCGCCACCGAGTTTTCGGTGGGACCGTAGCCGTTGTAGTACGCCACTTGATCCTTCCACTTGTACACCAATTCTGTTGAAGATGCAGAACCCGCAGTGAACAGAATACGCAGGTTTGGCATCCGTCCCGGCTCCAGATAGACCGCATAGGTCGGCGGCAAAGCGGCCACGGTGATTTGATGATCCGCCATATATTGCTCAAAGCGTTCGTAATTCAAAATCGTTTCTGACGTTGGCACATACAACGTGGCTCCGCAGAATAGCGCCTGGAAGATTTCCCAGCAAGCCGCATCAAACGAATAGCTGGCGAACAGCAACGCATGATCCGACGTGCTCATCCGAAGCGTCTGATCAAAATACGTTTTCAGATTGCATAGCCCATGATGCTCGAGCATTACGCCCTTCGGCTGCCCCGTTGTACCCGACGTATAAATCACATATGCCAAATCGTTCGGACCGGACCACGGCTCCAAATTGGAATCATCTTCGTGATACACCGACTGTGCTCCATCCAGCACCAGCACGTTACCGTCAAAAGCTGCTTTGTCCACCAGATGGCTTTGCGTTAACAACAGCTTCGCACCCGAGTCGTCCAGCATGTAGCGGATACGCTCCTCTGGATAGGTCGGATCGATTGGGACATATGCACCCCCGGCTTTTAAAATCCCGAAGATGCCCACGATCATGTCCACCGAACGCTCGGTCATCAGACCCACCAGACGATCCTTCGTCACGCCTTGACTACGCAAGGTGCGCGCCAGACGATTCGCACGTGCATTCAGCTCGCGATAGGTCAGCTGCTCTCCTTCGCAGAACAACGCTGCCTGTTCCGGTGTCTGCGCCGTTTGTGTCTCGAACAAGCCATGGATCGTTTGCTTGCTTGGATACTCAGCAGCTGTATTTCCCCATACGCTGAGAATTTGCTCACGCTCCTGCTCACTTACCATATCCAGCTCCTGCACTCGAATGTCCGGCTTCGCCACCACCTGCTCCAACAGCTGTATCAGATGGCCCTGAGTCCGTTCAACGGCTTCACGATCATATAACTTCGCATTGTATTCAAATCGGATTTTTATCGCTTCCTGCGGCATAACGACCAGATTGAAATCATAGTTGGTTTGTTCAATCATGCCGGCATTGCGAATTTCAAAATCCGACTCTGCACCTTCGCCAAGTTGCTCGACCTGCTCCTCCACCGGATAGTTTTCAAACACGATAATGTGGTTGATCAGATCTTGCTTTTGCTCGCTCAAGGCTTGAATTTCATACAGCGGATACGTTTCATAATCTTGAGAAGTCAGCGCCTGCTTCTGATTCGTTCTGATCATGTCGGCAAAGGTGTCCTCAGCCCCGCTGCGGATACGTATTGGAATGGTGTTAATGAACAAGCCCACCATATTTTCGATCCCCGGAATATCCGCTGGACGACCAGACACTACACCGCCAAAAACAGCGTCGTCACTACCGTTGTACTTTTGAAGCAGTAAGCCCCAGGCCGTTTGCAGCAATGTATTCGGGGTCACGTGGTGCTGCTTGGCCACCATTTCCATACGTCCGGTCAAGTCCTTGCCCAGATCGCACAGGATATGCTCAAATTGTGCACCGTCCGCTTTCACGCCTACTTTTCCGGTCGGAATCGAAGTTTGCTGATCATAGCCGAGCAAATAATCCTTCCAGTACGCAGCAGCTGCTTCTACATCCTGTGCTTCAAGCCACTCAATATACTGACTGTATGGAGTAACTGGGGCAAGCTTCGGCTCTCTATGCTCCACGGCTGCAAAGTAAGCCTCAAACACCTCATCCGTGACTAATGCCACACACCAGCCATCCATCAAGATGTGATGAGAGCTCCACACAAAATAATAATCCTCGTCACCTGTTCGTAAAATCGCCACGCGCATCAACGCATCCCGGGACAAATCGAATCCGGCTGCCTTGTCCTTGCGAATAAATTCCTTCACATACGCGTCACGCTCCTGCTCATTCAGATGACGCAAATCTTCACATCTAAAACCAACCTCCTTGCGGCGGAAAATAACCTGCACAGGCTCATCCTGCCAACCGCTGATGAAATTGGCTCTAAATATCTCATGCCGCTGTGCCAAATGATTCAAGCTATCTTGGAAAATATCGGCTTGGAAGCGTCCATGCAAATCAAAGGTCGTTTGTTCAAAATAAGCACCTGACTCTGCATCCATCAGACTATGGAACAACATGCCTTTTTGCATCGGCGTCAGCGCATATACATTTTCCAGTTCCCCCATGTCACGAGTCCGTTCTACCAACTGATCCAGCTCGGTCATGGTTACATTTTTAAGCATAACATCGCTTGGCGTCAGCTCTTGCTGTTTGCGGCTTGTGCAATGCGTAATGATTTCCTGCAAACTGATTCTAAACGCTTCGGCTAGCTGCTCCATCGTTTCATGGCGATATTCCTGCTTGCTGTAGCTGATCGTCAATTGCAGCTCGCCTTCGGAAATCAGTCCGTTCATATCCAGCGTGTGCGTTCTAGCTGCATGGGCGCTAAGCTCTGCACCGCTAGAGTAAGGAGATACGCCAATGGATTGATTTTGCATATCTTGGTCAAATTGTCCCAAATAGTTAAAGCTGATTTCAGGTTCGGTTGCAAAACACTCTTGTTCACGTGCTGCGGACAGGTATCTCAACATCCCGTAGCCAATGCCCTTTTGCGGAATGCGGCGTAGCCCTTCTTTCACATGTTTGATGCGTTGTGAAAGGTCTTGCCCCACGCTCATATCCAGCACAACCGGGAATTGAGTCGTAAACCAGCCCACGGTGCGCGTAATATCCAGTTCTGGCAAAATGGACTCCCGTCCATGACCTTCCAGGCTCACAAGCACTCGTTCCAGGCCCGCCCAGCGATAAATAGTCAGTCCCAATGCGGTAAGCAGCAAATCATTCATATCCGTGTTGTAGGCACGATGCGCCTGTTTTAACAGCTGCTCCGTTTCCTGAGCTGTCCACGTGACCGTAATGTTCTCGCTGTCCCTATTCAAGGAATGAGAATGGGATTCGTCTTTTGGAAGCGGCTCATACATTCCCTGTTCAACTTCCTGCCAGAATGCGAGTTCTGCTGCCATTGCCAGACTGTTCGCATATTGAGACTGCCCATCAGCCCAGGTGCGGAACGAATCCGTTTTGTGCGGAAGACGAGCGGTTTGTCCGTTCAATGCCTGCTCATAGGCTGTTGTAATATCCTCGAACAAAATGCGCCAAGATACGGTATCCACCACTAAGTGATGAATAGCCATCAGCAAATGATCTCCATCGGGACAATGGAACAGCCCCAGCTTCACCAGCGGTCCTTCGCTTACATGAATACCCGCTTGAATTTCATTCACTTTGGCCTCGATTGCCGCAGATACCTCAGACTCATTTCTGAAGTCGGCCCGATCCAGCGTATACAGCTCGCCCTCCCCAACCGCGCGGTTCCAGGCTTCATATCCGTACTCACTAGGACGGAAAATGATACGCAGTGCGTCGTGATGGCTCACGACGTGATCCATCGCCGTGCGCAGGGCCGCTTCATCAAAACCGTCCTTGCTATGCAGCATAATGGACTGGTTATGATGATGAGCATCCGTCAGGTTCTGCTCAAAGAACCATTGTTGAACAGGTGTCAGTTTCACAGCGCCCACCACTTCGCTCTGATCCGCCAATCTGGTCACCGATTGGACTTTCAGTGCCAATGCAGACACGGTTGGATGACTGAACAGGTCTTTCATCTCCAGTCGATAACCTGCTTGCAGCAATCGGGATGATACTTGCAAGGCCTTGATCGAATCGCCACCCAGCTCGAAGAAGTTATCCTGCGTTCCTACCGCTTCCACGCCAAGCACCCCGGCCCATACTTCAGCCAGTACCTGCTCCACCGTGGTACGCGGTGCCACATAGGCTGCACCAGTATGAATGCTTCCTTCCGGTTCCGGCAAGGCCTTGCGGTCGATTTTGCCGTTGCTCGTCAGTGGGATCGTCTCCAGTCGCATCAAACGTGCAGGCACCATATGTGCTGGCAGTCCTGCTTCCAGCTCGGCCTGTACCTCCTCGATCCGCAGCTCAGCTTCTCCTGTGATGTATCCGCACAAGTACTTGTGTCCACGCTCATCCGTCCGGTCGATGACTACCGCTTGACGCACGCCCGGCACCCGCTGGATTGCCGTTTCAATCTCGCCCAGCTCGATCCGGTAGCCCCGGATTTTCACTTGATAATCCATCCGGCCGATAAAGTCCACATTGCCGTCTGGCATCCACCGCGCCAAGTCGCCTGTGCGATACAATCGTTCACCCGGTACGTACGGGTTCGCTACGAATTTTTCGGCCGTCAGGTCGGCACGGTTCAGGTACCCCCGTGCTACTCCGGCTCCGCCAATACACAGCTCACCCAACACACCGATCGGCACCGGATTCAACTGGCTGTCCACGATGTAGAAGCGTGCGTTCAGCCACGCCTGACCAATCGGCACACTGCCGCTGCTTGGCAGCTTCGACAGTTCTTCGTCGTAGAAACTGGAGTCGATCGCCGCTTCCGTGACACCGTAGCTGTTCATAATACGGATATCCGCGCCAAATCGTTCTTGCAGCACCCGATAATCCGTCACGCTGCAGCTGTCCGAGCTGGTAATCAGCAGTTCCAGACTGCTCATGTCCAGTCCGTGTTCATGCACATGCTGCATGAACGGTACGATTAAAGCCGGGGTCGATTCGAACACCGTAATCTGGTAGTCGCGAATCCAGCCATATAGACGGCTTGGATCAATCCGGTCGTCCTTCGGACAGATAACCATCGTGCCACCGTTATAAAGCGTCCGCGCAATATCGCCGACGAACACGTCGAAGGAGAAGCTCGCCAATTGCAGCAACCGTACCGGGAACTGGTTCAGACGGTAATCCCGACGATACGCCGCAGCCGTATTCACCAAGCTGCGATGCTCAATCATGACGCCCTTCGGACGTCCCGTTGTACCGGAGGTGTAGATCACATACGCCAGATCCTGCGGCTCGTTGATGTGATCGACGTCTGCCGTATCTCCGGTGTACAGTGACTCATCGTCCAGCGCCAGCACGGTATGCAGACGCAAGTGCGCTACGAGTTCGACTGTAGCTTCGCTTTCATCCAGCCAGACCTGTGCACGCTCCTGCAAGCCCGTTTCGGTCAACAGTACCGTCGCACCACTGTCCTCCAGCATGAAACGAATACGTTCGGACGGATAGTCCGCATCCAGCGGCACATAGGCACCTCCAGCTTTCCATACCGCCAATACGCCGACCAGCATGTCCACCGAACGTTCACTCAAAATGCCGACAATCGACTCGCGGCCAATACCTTCATTTCGCAGTCTGCGCGCCAATTGGTTCGCACGCTCGTTCAGTGTGCGGTACGTAAGCTGCTGCTCCTCGTACACCACCGCCACGTGATCCGGTACAAGCTGCGCTTGTTCTTCCACAAAGGTATGGAACAGTGCTCCTGCTTCTACCGCAGCAACATCCGATACCCCTACATCTCCAAAACCATAGATGATTTGTGCCTTTTCCTCAACAGTTACCATCTCCAAAGCAGCCAGTGGCTGCTGCGGATAAAGTGTAATTGCACGTACGAGTTCGGTAAAATGCTGTGCCAATCGCGCGATGGTCTCAGCCTTGTACAGCGCCGTGCTGTATTCCAGACTGCACAGAATGCCTTCCGGCTGCTCTACTGCATCCAAGGTCAAATCAAATTTGGCCGTGTTATTGTCCGTCGGATACGTCTTAAAGGTCAGACCCTCCAGTTCGAACTCCTGCTGCTCAAATGTTTTCAACTCAAACATCGTGTCAAACAGCGCATTCCGGCTCGTATCCCGCGTTAAATTCAGCTTTTCAACCAGTTCTTCAAAAGGATACTCCTGATGTTCATAAGCACTGAGCGCATGCTCCTTCACCTCTTGCAGATAATCCAGGAACGTTTTGTCGCCAGACGGATAATTGCGGATCGCCAGCGTGTTGAGAAATACGCCTACCAAGCCCTCCAGTTCCGCATGCGGTCTTCCGGCAATCGGCGTGCCGACGATAATATCCTCCTGCCCCGAATATTTATGCAAGAGCGTGCTATACGCGGCCAGCAACACCATGTACAAGGTGGAGCCGGTTTGCGCGGCCAGCTGTTTCAACTGCTCGCTGTCCTTCAGGCTGATCGCAAATTCCAATCGAGCTCCTTCCAGACGCTGTACGGCTGGTCTTGCAAAATCCGTAGGCATATCCAGTGCTGGAATGTCACCAGCCATCGTGTTCAGCCAATAGCTTTCCTGCTCACGAAGACGTTCACTTTGCATATCGGCATGCTGCCAAACGGCATAGTCCTTGTATTGGATGCGAAGTGGCGGCAGTTCCTTACCTTCATACAATTGAGAGAACTCCTGCACGATAATTCCTTCAGTGACGCCATCCGAAATAATATGGTGCATGTCATAGAGCATGACGTGACGCTCCGGTCCGGTTTCCACCAGCTGAACCCGCAGCAACGGTGCTTGTGCGAGATCAAATGCACGTACAAAGTCCAGTGCATACTGCTGGGTCTCTTCTTCGCTTGCCTGCACATGCTCCACGTTGAATGCGACGTCGGATTCAATCCATTGAATAACCTCGCCATCCACCATGTCGAATCGGGTTCGCAGGGCTTCATGACGGACAATCAGCTGGCGGAAGGCTTGCTCCAGTCGCGTTTTATCCAAGGAACCTTCAATGATCAAAGCGCCTGGCATATTGTAGCTAACCTCTCCGCCTTCCAGGTGACTCAGCACGTACATCCGTTTTTGCGCCGAGGAAACAGGATAATATACGCGCTCCTCCGCAACAGGGATGGATACATACGTTTGTTGTGTCTGATCTTCTCCCATCACCTGCACCAGTTGCTCAATCGTCGGATATTGGAAAATATCTCGCAGGGCCAGCTTGTAATTCAGCTCCTGATGGATTTTTGCCATCAGTGTTGTGGCGCGCAGAGAATGTCCTCCCACTTCAAAGAAATGGTCCTTAATACCGATCTGCGGATGATTCAGAACACTTTGCCAAATACGTACCAGTTGCTCTTCCAGCAATGTCCGCGGTGCCACGTACGCCGTGCCTCCTTCGAGGCGCGCTTCCGGTGCAGGCAACGCTTTGCGGTCAATTTTTCCGTTCGGTGTCAGCGGGAAATGATCCAGTTGTACCACATACGTCGGGATCATATAACCCGGTAGCTTGGGCTGCAGCATGTTACGCAGCTCGGGCAAATTCAGCGCCTCAGAGGCTACGACATAGGCACACAAATCCTTGTCTCCGTCTTCGTTTTCCCAGGCGGTGACGATGGCTTTCTGAATGCCGTCCACGGTCAGCAGCTGTGCTTCCACCTCGCCCAGTTCAATCCGGAAGCCCCGGATTTTGACCTGATCATCCATCCGGCCGATAAAGTCCACATTGCCGTCCGGCATCCACCGTGCCAGGTCACCTGTGCGGTACAATCGTTCACCTGGCACATATGGATTCGCTACGAATTTATCGGCCGTCAGGTCCGCACGATTGAGATAGCCTCGTGCCACTCCGGCTCCGCCAATGCACAGCTCGCCCAGTACGCCGATCGGCACCGGATTCAGCTGGCTGTCCACGATGTAGAAGCGTGCGTTCAGCCACGCCTGACCAATCGGCACATTGCCGCTGCTTGGCAGCTTCGACAGTTCTTCGTCGTAGAAGCTGGAGTCGATCGCCGCTTCCGTGACGCCGTAGCTGTTCATAATGCGAATATCTGCGCCAAATCGTTCTTGCAGTACCCGGTAATCCGTCACACTGCAGCTATCCGAGCTGGTAATCAGCAATTCCAGACTGCTCATGTCTAGCCCCTGTTCATGCACATGCTGCATAAACGGTACGATCAGGGCCGGGGTCGATTCGAACACTGTAATCTGGTAATCGCGAATCCAGCCATACAAACGGCTAAAATCAATCCGGTCGTCTTTCGGACAAATAACCATCGTGCCGCCGTTATAGAGCGTCCGCGCGATATCCCCGACGAAGACGTCGAAGGAGAAGCTCGCCAGCTGCAGCAGTCGTACCGGGAACTTGCTCAGACGGTAATCCCGACGATACGCCGCAGCCGTATTCACCAAACTGTGATGCTCGATCATGACGCCCTTCGGACGTCCTGTTGTCCCGGACGTGTAGATCACATACGCCAGATCCTGCGGTTCGTTGATATGATCGACGTCTGTGGTATCACCGATGTACAGCGACTCATCATCCAGCGTCAGCATCGTCTGCAGACGCAAGTTCGCTGCGGATTCGGATGCTGCTTCGCTAGGTGGCGAATCTGCTGTTCCATTCAGGGTTCCATGGAGAGTACCTGATTCCATCGTTCCAGCTCCAGCCGCTGTTTCTAACTCGGCCTTAAACTGCCCTCCCGTCAAGGCCTGTCGGCTTTCCTCCAGCCATACCTGTGCACGCTCCTGCAAGCCCGTTTGGGTCAACAGTACCGTCGCGCCGCTGTCCTCCAGCATGAAACGAATACGTTCGGACGGATAGTCTGCATCCAGCGGTACATAGGCGCCTCCAGCTTTCCACACGGCCAATACGCCGACCAGCATGTCCACCGAACGCTCACTCAAAATGCCGACAATCGACTCGCGTCCAATGCCTTCATTCCGCAATCTACGCGCCAATTGGTTCGCACGCTCGTTCAGTTTGCGGTACGTAAGCTGCTGCTCCTCGTACACCACCGCCACGTGATCCGGTACAAGCTGTGCCTGTTCTTCCACAAAGGTATGGAATAAGGCTTCTGCTTCAACAGCAGCAACATCGGATACCCCCACATTTCCAAATCCATGGATGATTTGTGCTTTTTCCTCGGCAGGTACCATCTCCAAAGCTGCCAGTGGCTGCTGCGGATGAAGTGAAATTGCACGTACAAGTTCGGTAAAATGCTGTGCCAATCGCGCAATGGTCTCAGGCTTGTACAGCGCCGTGCTGTATTCCAGACTGCACAGAATGCCTTCTGGCTGCTCCACTGCATCCAGAGTCAGATCAAATTTGGCCGTATTATTTCCCAGCGGATACGAATGTAAGGCCAGACCTTCCAGCTGCAATTCCTGTTGCTCCAATGTTTTCAACTCAAACATCGTGTCAAACAGCGCATTTCGGCTCGTATCTCGCGTCAAATTCAGCTTTTCAACCAGCTCTTCAAAAGGGTAGTCCTGATGCTCATAAGCACTGAGCGCATGCTCCTTCACCTCTTGCAGATAATCCAGGAACGATTGGTCGCCAGACGGATAATTGCGGATTGCCAGCGTGTTAATGAAGACACCTACCAGACTACTAAGCTCCGCATGCGGTCGTCCTGCAATCGGCGTTCCCACTACAATGTCTTCTTGGCCTGTGTATTTATGCAAGAGCGTAGTGTACGCCGCCAGCAGCACCATATACAAGGTTGCGCCTGTTTGTGAAGCCAGTTCTTTCAGGCGTTCGCTAACTTCACGCTCCAGTCCGAATTCGATCGTATCCCCTGCCGTACTCTGCACCGCCGGTCGGGCAAAGTCGGTTGACAGATCCAGCACAGGCACTCCGCCCCGGAAGGTGTCGAGCCAGTACGCTTCCTGACGCTGCATCCACTCCTGATGGGCTTCGCTTTGCTGCCATACCGCATAGTCTTTGTACTGAATCCGCAATGGCGATAGCTCTTCACCGCCATACAAGCGGACAAATTCATCGGTCAGTACCTCCATCGACATACCATCCGAAACGATATGATGCATGTCGAGCATGAGCAAATGCTGTGGTTCTTGCTCTGCTCCTTGTACGCCCAAGTCCACCAAGCCTACCCGCAGCAGCGGTGCAGCTTTCAGATCAAACGGACGGACAAACTGCCGAACCCGTTCTTGTGCTTCCTGGCTGACCGTCGTGTCCGTAGCTGTGTCTTGATCTGTATTCGTAGTTGCACTCTCTGCCTGTACCTTCGTATATTCCACCTCGAACGGCACGGTGTCCTCAACCCATTGCATCGGCTCATTGTCCACTAGCTCAAAGCGGGTACGCAAGGTTGCATGGCGATCGATCAATTGACGGAACACGCCTTCTACTCGTTTCACATCCAGCGAACCGCTCACTTGCAGCACCGACGGCATGTTGTAGTTCACATCGTTCGGGTCGAACTGATGCAATACATACAGTCGTTTTTGCGCCGAAGATAACGGGTAGAAGCTGCGTTCTTCCGTTACCGGAATGGACGCGTATGTTACTTGATCCAGACTTTCTAACACCGTTGCCAACTGTTCAATGGTTGGTGCTTCAAAAATACTGCGCAGTGGAAGCGGTTTGTTCAGCTCCTTGTGAATCTTCGAGGCCAGTGTCGTCGCCCGCAGCGAGTGTCCGCCAATCTCGAAGAAGTTTTCCTTCACACCAACCTGCGTGAGGCCCAGCACATCCTGCCAAATGTGTGCCAGCTTCACTTCCACCCACGTCCGCGGTGCGACATAATCGGCTCCGCTTTGCAGGCTGCCTTCTGGTGCTGGCAGGGCCTTACGGTCAATTTTGCCATTTGGACTCAGCGGCATTTGCTCCAGCTGTACAAAGTACGATGGCACCATGTAGCTTGGCAGCTCCCGGCCCAGCTCACTTCTCAGCTCGCTGGCTCTGAGCTCTTGTCCGGCGACATAGTACGCCACCATTTGTTTTTGGCCCGTTTCATCCGCACGAGCCATGACCACGGCTTCGCGTACCGATTCCACTTGCAGCAGCTGCGATTCGACCTCGCCCAGCTCAATCCGGTAACCCCGGATTTTCACCTGATGGTCGATCCGGCCTAGATATTCAATGTTGCCGTCCGGCATCCATCTCGCCAAATCGCCTGTGCGGTACATCCGCTCATACCCGGCTTCCCCGCCTGCAAACGGGTCTTTCACAAATTTCTCGGCCGTCAGCTCCGGTCGGTTCAGGTAACCGCGGGCTACGCCGATACCGCCGATGCACAGCTCACCCGCAACCCCAATCGGCTGCAATTGCTCCGTGCCTTCCTTCACGATATACAGACGAATGTTTTGAATCGGTTTTCCGATTGGAATGACCGAATAGGCTTCATTAGGCTCGCAATCGAAGTACGATACGTCCACCGTCGCTTCGGTTGGGCCATACAAGTTGATCAGCTTCGCTCCAGCCAGGTTCGACACAAGCCGTTGGAACCGCGCCACATGCTGTGGCGGTAATGCTTCCCCGCTGGCAAAGACATGGCGCAGCGTTGCCAGTTTCGCTTGCATCACTTCCCGTGGTTGCTGCTCCACGTACTCCAGGAACGCATGCAGCATGGCGGGCACAAAGTGCATCGTGCTCACGCCATCGCGAGCAATCGTGTCGACGATGTCTTCCGGGTTCTTTTCCCCGCCGACTGACAGCAGGCTCACCTTCGAGCCGACCAGCGACCACCAGAACAGCTCCCACACCGACACGTCGAAGGTGAAGGCGGTCTTTTGCAGAATCGTATCTTCCGCACTCAAGCCGTAACGATCATGCATCCACAAAATCCGGTTCAGCACAGAATGGTGCTCCACCATCACGCCCTTCGGTTTCCCAGTGGAGCCGGAGGTATAGATGACATAGGCTACATGGTGCGGTCCGGCCAGTGGCTCCAGATTCGAACCGTCTTCGTGGTAAATGTCTTGGCCATCCTGCTCATGACGATCCAGCACCAACACCTGGCCGTCGAAACTCAGTGACGCTTGCTCGGCCAAATGCGACTGCGTCAGTACCAGCTTCGCTCCCGAGTCCTCCAGCATGAACCGGATACGATCCGCCGGATAGTCCGGATCGATGGGCACGTAGGCTCCGCCTGCTTTGAGGATCGCGTAGATGCCTACGATCATGTCCAGCGAGCGCTGAACCAGTATGCCTACAGGCTGATCCGGTTCAACACCTTCCGCACGCAAGGTGCGTGCGAGACGGTTGGCTCGCTCATTCAGCTCCGCGTAGGTCAACGACTCCGCTCCGCACAACCCTGCCACCTGATCCGGTGTTTTCGCTGCCTGCTGCTCGAACAGTGCACTTAGCGTTTGATCCTGCGGATAGGCTGCCGCCGTATCCCCCCAGACCTGAACGATCTGTGCCTGTTCTTCCGGTGTTACCAATTCCAGCTCATTCACTCGGATATGCGGATTATTCACGATTTGCTCGATGACATGCAGTACATGTCCCTGCATTCGCTCTATCGTAGACCGATCATATACATTGGCGTTGTATCTAAACATGATGCGGAAGGTTTCATCTGGCATCACAATCAAGTCCAGATCATAATTCGTTTGCTCAACAACCTCTACATTCGTAATTTCAAAAGCGGACGGACGAACTTCACCCAACTGCTCGACTTGCTCCTCTACCGGATAATTCTCAAATACCATAATGTGGTTAATCAGATGCTGCTTTTGCTCCGTCAGCGCCTGAATTTCATACAGCGGGAAACTGTCATAGGCTCCCGAGGCCAGTGCCTGTTCCTGCGTTTTCCGCATCACTTCCACAAAAGTGGCATTCCGTTCACTTTGAATCCGCACCGGGATCGTATTAATGAACAAACCAATCATATGCTCTACGCCAGCAATATCCGTCGGACGTCCAGATACGACACTACCGAAAATAACATCCTCATTGTTATTATATTTCTGCAAAATAAGGCCCCACACGCTCTGCATCAGCGTATTAATCGTGACCTGCTGCTGCTTCGCAATCCGGTGTATGGCTTCGCTCCACGTTGGATCCAGATCTACCGTTATTTTTTCAGAGATATATTTGCTGGTGTCGCTTGTGGTAGTGGATACAGTATTTTCCCTGCTGTCCGCCGCTTGGTCTTTCGATGAAGCATCTGATCCAGGTAACAACGTCTGCTGTTCAAAGCCCGCCAAATAGCTGCTCCAATAATCTTTTGCCGCACGTTCATCCTGACGTTCCAGCCATTCGATATATTGGCCATATGGTGTGATAGGAGCAAGCTCCGGCTGCTTCTGCTCCAGCAATGCAAAGTACGTACCAAACACTTCACCAGTAACCAGCGATAAGCACCAGCCGTCCATGACAATGTGATGGAAGCTCCATACCAAGTGATACGTTTCTTCATCTGTTTGCAATACCTGTACGCGCATGAGTGCATCGGTACCGAGATTAAAGCCCCAAGCCTGGTCCTCCTGCTTAAACGCCTGGATATACGCCTGTTGCTCCGCTTCCTGCATGCCGCGTACATCTTGGAAGGAAAGGTCGCTATCTTTGTGACGGAACACGATCTGCAATGGCTCCTGACTGTGCCCTGTCTCAAACATATGGAAATTCGTCCGTAGCGCTTCATGACGCTGTGTCAGTACATCCAGACTCTTGCGGAAAACAGCTACATCAAAGCTCCCTTTTTGATCAAACGAGGCTTGCTGGAAGTAGGCGCCTGACTCCGGCTCCATCAAGCTATGGAAATGCATTCCCTTCTGCATTGGCGAAAGAGCATATACATTTTCCAGCTCGCCCACAGAAGCTGTTTGCTCCGTCAATTGCTCCAGTTGCTCCAGTGTCAAGCCTTTGAACAATACATCGCTTGGTGTTAGTTCACTCCGCTCTTTGGAGGCACAATGAGCGATCACTTCCTGCAAGCTTTCCTGCAGCAACTGCGCAAAGTTTTCTACATTTTGCTGATGATATACCTTACTGTCATAGCGAATTTCCAGTGTCAGCGCGCCCGCTGTAATCATTCCGTTCACATTCAGCGGATGCTCCAGAACGGTATGATCACTCATCGGCTCTCCACCTGGATGTGAAGACAGCGTGATATCCCCATTTTCCAAGTCCTGATCAAATTGTCCCAAATAGTTAAAGCTAATTTCAGGCTGCAAGGTCCAGGAAGGATGGGCATCATCCTGAGACATATATTTCAAAATACCGTAGCCAATGCCCTTATGCGGCACATGACGCAGGTCTTCCTTCACCCGCTTGATGCGCTGCCCTACTTCCGCCTTTCCGTCCACACCCAGCAGCACCGGATATTGGCTTGTAAACCAGCCCACGGTACGGGTGATGTCGATATCTGGAACAATGGCTTCCCGGCCATGTCCCTCCAGATTGACCAGCACGCGCTCCTGACCGCTCCAGTTATATAACGCTGTGCCGAGTGCGGTTAACAGCAGATCATTGACCTCGGTGTGGTACGCACGGTGTGCTTCCTGCAGCAGCAGTCGTGTTTCCTGCTCGCTCCAAGCTACGCTCACCGTCGCAGTGTCTCTGATTAGAGAATGTTGTCCCTCTGCTCGCTCTTGATCCTTAGGCAACGATGCAACTTCCGTTTGGGCAAGACGGTGCCAGTATTCGCGTTCGTCTTCGATGGCCGGACTATTCGCATATTGTGATAAGCGCTCTGCCCAAGTGGAGAACGAGTCCGTTTTATATGGCAAACGAATGGCTTCTCCACGAACCGCCTGCTCATATCCCGCGGCAAAATCTTCAAACACAATCCGCCATGAAATGCCGTCCACCACCAAATGGTGAATCGCAATCAGTAAATGATCCCCATCTATGCAGCGGAAAAGTCCCAGCTTGACCAGTGCTCCCTCGTCCAGACGAATGGAGCTTTGGATGGCATTGGCTTTCACCTCAATTGCTGCTGCAACATCTGCAATGTTTTGCACATCCGTCAAATCCACAACGTCCAGACTGTACAGCTGACCTTCGTTCAAACCGCGATTCCACGCTTCATAGCCCTGTTCGGTCTGACGGAAGACCATACGCAACGCATCATGATGCTCCGTTACCTTGGTCACCGTTTGATGCAATGCGGCTTCATCAAAGCCTTGTGCTCTATACAGCATCACCGACTGATTGAAATAATGCGGCTCTGCTGATAATTGTCCAAAGAACCATTGCTGAATCGGGGTTAGCTTGGCGCTTCCCAAAACCACCCGCTGATCGGCTGTACGGCTGACCTTGTGTACATAACCACTCAGCAGCGAGACGGAAGGATATTGGAACAAATCCTTCATGTCCAGCTTGTAGCCCGCTTGCAGCAAACGGGAGGATACCTGGATTGCCTTGATCGAATCGCCACCCAGATCAAAGAAATTATCCAAAATCCCGACTCTCTTCGCTCCTAATACAGCCTGCCAAATGGACACTAACGTCTGCTCCAGCGCTGTGCGCGGCTCTACATAATCCGCTCCGCTTTGCAGGCTGCCTTCTGGTGCTGGCAGTGCCTTGCGGTCGATTTTACCATTCGGTGTCAACGGCATCTGCTCCAGCTGGATGAAATACGGAGGCACCATGTAGTTTGGTAGCTCCTCGCCCAGTAAGCTGCGTAGCTTACCCGCGCTTACTTCCCGTTCAGCAACATAGTACGCTACCAGTTGGTTTTGCCCTTGATCGTCCGCCTGGGCCAGTACGATGACCTCTTGTACATCTTCTACTTTCAAAATTTGTGCCTCGACCTCGCCCAACTCGATCCGATAGCCCCGGATTTTCACCTGATGGTCGATCCGGCCCAAATATTCGATGTTGCCGTCTGGCATCCATCTCGCCAAGTCACCCGTACGGTACATCCGTTCATACCCTGCTTCACCAGCCGCAAACGGATTCGATACAAATTTCTCAGCCGTCAGCTCTGGACGATCCAGATAACCCCGAGCCAGACCCGGACCGGACACGCACAGTTCACCCGCTACGCCTATCGGAGCCAAATGTCCATGCACATCCACCAGGTATACCCGATGATTCGGCACAGGGCGTCCGATAGAAATCATCTGTCCGGCTCTCTCATCCTCGGATACGGGCCAGATGGACGTCGCCACCGAGTTTTCGGTGGGACCGTAGCCGTTGTAGTACGCCACCTGATCCTTCCACTTGTATACCAATTCTGTTGAAGATGCGGAACCCGCAGTGAACAGAATACGCAGGTTTGGCATCCGTTCTGGCTCCAGATAGACCGCATAGGTCGGTGGCAAAGCGGCCACGGTGATTTGATGATCCGCCATATATTGCTCAAACCGCTCGTAGTTCAAAATCGTTTCTGACGTTGGCACATACAACGTGGCTCCGCAGAATAGCGCCTGAAAGATTTCCCAGCAAGCCGCATCAAACGAATAGCTGGCGAACAGCAACGCATGATCCGACGTGCTCATCCGAAGCGTCTGATCAAAATACGTTTTCAAATTGCATAGCCCATGATGCTCGAGCATTACGCCTTTTGGCTGCCCCGTCGTACCCGACGTATAAATCACATATGCCAAATCATTCGGACCGGACCACGGTTCCAAATTGGAATGATCCTCATGGTACACATCCTGCGTTCCATCCAGCACCAGCATGCGGCCGTCAAACGTGACTTTGTCTACCAGATGGCTTTGCGTCAACAGCAGCTTCGCACCCGAGTCGTCCAGCATGTAGCGGATACGCTCCTCCGGATAGGTTGGATCAATAGGGACATATGCACCCCCGGCCTTCAAAATCCCGAAGATGCCCACGATCATGTCCACCGAACGCTCGGTCATCAGACCTACCAGACGATCCTTCGTCACGCCTTGGTTACGCAAGGTACGAGCTAATCGATTGGCACGTGCATTCAGTTCACGATAGGTCAACTGCTCTCCTTCGAAGAACAGTGCTGTCTGCTCCGGCGTCCGCGCGGTTTGCGCCTCGAACAAGCCATGGATCGTTTGCTCGTTTGGATAGGCTACCGCAGTATTGCCCCAAACCTCGACGATTTGCTCACGCTCCTGCGCGGTTACCATATCTAGTTCATGAACACGGATATCCGGCTTCGCTGTCACCTGTTCCAGCAGCTGTACCAGATGACCTCGAATTTGCTCTACACTTTCCCGTTCAAAGGCCAAGGCATTATAACCAAAACTCATGTGAATGGTGTTCCCCGGCAGTACCACCAGGTTAAAGTCATAGTTGGTCTGCTCGACAGACTCGGCTCCTGTGATACTGAAGCTGGACTCATCGTCGTTGCCTAATTGCTCCAATTGTTCCTCTACCGGATAGTTCTCAAAAATAAGAATATGATTGATCAAATCCTGCTTAAGCTCCGACAATCCCTGAATTTCATACAACGGGTACGTATCATAGGCATGGGAAGCAATGGATTGCTCCTGGGTTTGCTTCATCACGTCTGAGAATAAGCTGTCCACTTGACTGCGGATGCGTACAGGAATGGTATTGATAAACAGACCTATGATGTGCTCCACATTTGGAATGTCTGCCGGACGTCCAGATACCACGCTGCCAAACACCACATCATCTGTGCCATTATATTTTTGCAGCAAAAGGCCCCACACCGTCTGCATCAACGTATTGATCGTTACCTGATAACGCTTGGCTATGCGCTGAATGCCTGCCGTTAGCTCCGCGCCCAAGTCAAAATCCAGACGCTCCGCCTGATACCCCGTCTTACCCTGGATTTTTGCCTGTGGCAGGCGGGACTGTTCCTCATATCCTTCCAGAACCTTGCTCCAGTAACCTGATGCGGCCTGACGATCCTGCTGCTCCAGCCATTCGATATATTGACTGTACGGCGTTACAGGCGACAACTCCGGCTGTTTATGGGCCAATAGCGCAAAATAACTTGCAAACACTTCGTTTGTCACCAGCGACAAGCACCAGCCGTCCATCACGATATGATGGAAGCTCCACACAAAACGGTACGCATCCTCACCTATGCGCAAAACAGCGACACGCATCAAGGCATCTTGTGCCAGATCAAAGCCTCTTTGCTTGTCTTTGCGCGTAAATTCGAGGATGTACTCGTTTTGCTGCTCTTCCTCCATATCCCGCAAATCCTCTACATACAGTTCGCTGCGCTTATTGCGGTACACGACCTGCAGCGGTTCATCCTTCCAGCCGCTGTAGAAATTCGTGCGCAGTGCCGTATGCCGCTGCACCAATACATCCAAACTTGCCGCAAACGCATCGATATTAAAATGTCCTTGCAGATCAAAGGAGGCCTGTTCAAAATAAGCTCCCGATTGCGAGTCCATCAGATTGTAAAAGAGCATGCCCTTTTGCATCGGCGTCAGCGCGTATACATTTTCCAGCTCCCCTGTACGTGCAGCCTGTTTCGCAATTTGTTCCAGTTCTCCCGTCGTCAGACCTTTGAAGGACACATCACTCGGCGTCAGCTGCGGCTGTTCCTGAGCGACACAATGTGTAATCACCTCTTGCAAAGCAGATTGCAGCAGTCCCGCCACACGTTCCAGCGTTTCTTTGCGATACTGCTTACGATTGTAAGCGATCGTCAAGCGCAGCGTGCCTTCCGAGATCATCGCGTTCAAATCCAGCGTATATTGCAGCGGTGAATGGGCATCCTCTGTCTCCCCTGCACTATAGGATGACAATGTGATTCCACTGTTTTGTACATCCTGATCGACCTGTCCCAAATAGTTAAAGCTGATTTCCGGTTCTGCTCCAATCGTACGCGCTTCATCCGATGCGAACGCAGGGGACAGGTAGCGCCATGTGCCATACGTCAGCCCTTTATGCGGAATTCGGCGCAGACCTTCCTTCGTTTCTTTAATCCGCTGTGTCAGTGCCATTTCCTTGCCTATCTCCAGCAGCACCGGGTACAGGCTTGTAAACCAGCCTACCGTACGTGTAATATCCACCTCTGGCAGGATCGCTTCCCGGCCATGTCCCTCCAGATTCACCAGCACCTGTCCTGCGCCTGTCCAGTTGTGCATTGCCAATCCTAACGCAGTCAGCAGCAAATCATTGACCTCGGTGTTATAGGCGCGATGTGCCTGCTTTAACAGTTGCTGAGTTTCAGCTTCGGTCCACTCTACCGTCAGCACTTCGCTGTCTGCATTCAAGGAGCCCTCATAGGAAAAATCCTTCGGCAGCGGCGCCGCTTCCGCTTTGGCCTGTTCCAGCTGCTGCCAGTAGACTGTATCCGATGCCTCCGCAGAACGGTTGGCGTAAAACGACAACTCCCGTGCCCATGTTTGGAAGGAATCCGTTTTATAGGGCAATCGTACAGGCTCGCCCTTGATCGCCTGCTCGTAGCCTGTCGAGAAATCTTCAAACAGAATCCGCCACGACACCCCGTCTATCACCAAATGGTGAATGGCTATGAGCAAATGATCTCCCTCTGCTGTGCGGAACAATCCGAGTTTGACCAAAGGTCCTGCGGACAGGTCGATGCTGCTTTGAATTTCATTTGCCTTTGCTTCCAGCGCTTCCGCATAGGCTACTTGTTCACAGTAGTCTGCGGTTTCCAGCGTATACAACGCGCCTTCATCTACACCACGTGTCCAAGCCTCGTAACCGGATGAAGCCTGACGGAAAACCGTACGAAGCGCATCATGATGCTTTACGATGTGATCCATGACTTGGCGAACCGCCGTCTCATCAAAGCCCTTGGCACGATAGAGCATGACCGCCTGATTAAAGTGCTGCGGACGCTCGCGCTCCTGCGCAAAGAACCAATGCTGGATCGGAAGCAAAGCGGTTTCCCCGCTCACTTCTCCTTGATCTGCCATACGGCTGACCTCATGCATATGCGGTGCCAGTGCTGCAACCGTTGGATACTGGAACAAATCCTTCATGTCCAGCTTATAGCCGGCCTGGAACGCACGCGATGCGATTTGGATCGCCTTGATCGAATCGCCGCCCAGATCAAAGAAATTGTCCAAAATACCAACAGTCTGTAGTCCCAGTACCGACTGCCAGACCGCTACCAGAGCTCGTTCTTGCGCGGTACGCGGCTCTGCATAATCTGTTCCGGTTTGCAGGCTGCCTTCCGGTGCTGGCAGGGCCTTGCGGTCGATTTTCCCATTTGGACTCAGCGGCATCTGTTCCAGCTGTACAAAGTACGATGGCACCATGTAGCTTGGTAGCTCCCGGCCCAGCTCACTTCTCAGCTCGCTAGCACCCATTTCTTGCCCCGCGACATAGTACGCCACCATTTGTTTTTGGCCCGTTTCGTCTGCACGCGCCATGACCACGGCTTCGCGTACCGATTCCACTTGCAGCAGCTGCGATTCGACCTCGCCCAGCTCAATCCGGTAACCCCGGATTTTGACTTGATGGTCGATCCGGCCCAGATATTCAATGTTGCCGTCCGGCATCCATCTCGCCAAATCGCCTGTGCGATACATCCGTTCATAGTCTGCTTCTCCGCCTGCAAACGGATCGGCTACGAATTTCTCTGCCGTCAACTCTGGACGGTTCAGATAGCCTCGGGCTACGCCGACACCGCCGATGCACAGCTCACCCGCAACCCCAATCGGCTGCAATTGCTCCGTGCCTTCCTTCACGATGTACAGACGAATGTTTTGAATCGGTTTTCCGATCGGAATGACCGAATAGGCTTCATTAGGCTCGCAATCGAAGTACGATACGTCCACCGTCGCTTCGGTTGGGCCGTACAAGTTGATCAGCTTGGCTCCAGCCAGGCTCGACACAAGCCGTTGGAATCGTGCCACATGCTGTGGCGGCAATGCCTCGCCGCTGGCATAGACATGACGCAACGTTCCCAGCTTCGCTTGCATCACTTCCCGTGGCTGCTGCTCCACATATTCCAGGAACGCATGCAGCATGGCGGGTACAAAGTGCATCGTACTCACGCCATCGCGAGCAATCGTGTCGACGATGTCTTCCGGGTTCTTTTCCCCTCCGACTGACAGCAGGCTCACCTTCGAGCCGACCAGCGACCACCAGAACAGCTCCCACACCGACACGTCGAAGGTGAAGGCGGTCTTTTGCAGAATCGTATCTTCCGCACTCAAGCCGTAACGATCATGCATCCACAAAATCCGGTTCAGCACGGAATGGTGCTCCACCATCACGCCCTTCGGTTTTCCCGTGGAGCCGGAGGTGTAGATGACATAGGCTACATGGTGCGGCCCGGTCAGTGGCTCCAGATTCGAGCCGTCTTCGTGGTAAATATCTTGGCCATCCTGCTCATGACGATCCAACACCAGCACCTGGCCGTTGAAACTCAGCGATGCTTGCTCTGCCAGATGCGATTGCGTCAGCACCAGCTTCGCTTCCGAGTCCTCCAGCATAAAGCGGATGCGGTCCGCCGGATATTCTGGATCGATGGGCACGTAGGCTCCGCCTGCTTTGAGGATCGCGTAGATGCCTACGATCATGTCCAGCGAGCGCTGAACCAGTATGCCTACAGGCTGATCCGGTTCAACACCTTCCGCACGCAAGGTGCGTGCGAGACGATTGGCTCGCTCGTTCAGCTCACGGTAGGTCAACGATTCCGATCCGCACAACACCGCCACCTGATCCGGTGTGTTGGCTACCTGCTGCTCGAACAGTGCACTTAGCGTTTGATCCTGCGGATAGGCTGCCGCCGTATCCCCCCACACCTGAACGATCTGTGCCTGTTCTTGCGGGGTTACCAATTCCAGCTCATTCACACGGATATTCGGATTGTCCACGATTTGTCCGATGACGTGGTCGATATGGCCCTGGATACGCTCCATGGCAGACCGGTTATACACCAGAGCATTGTATTCAAGCAGGATGGAGATATCCTCGTCAGGCACGACAATCAGGTTGAAATCGTAGTTGGTTTGTTCGGCAAGTGCCACATTGGCAATAGAGAAGCCATTTTGTGCTCTTGTCTCACCGGAACCACCCACCTGCTTCATCTGTTGCCCGATCGGGTAGTTTTCAAAGACCATAATGTGATTAATTAGGTCTTGTTTTTGTGCAGTCAGTGCCTGGATATCGTATAGCGGGAACGTGTCATAGACACCGGAGGCCAAAGCCTGCTCCTGTGTGCGCTGCAATACTTCAGCAAATGTAGCATCCGGTGCACTGCAAATGCGTACCGGAATCGTGTTGATAAACAAACCGATCATGTTCTCTACGCCTGGAATGTCTGCCGGACGACCAGATACTACACCACCAAATACAACATCCTGATGATTATTGTATTGCTGCAAAATAACGCCCCACACGCTTTGCAGCAATGTGTTAATCGTGACATGTTGTTGCTTGGCCATTTGGTTCAATGCCGCGGTCCGTTCTTTACCCAACATAAATGGAAGCTTTTCCGAAACATAGCCGGAATGGGAACCCGCACCGCTTCCGTCTGGTTCTTCATCCCGTGCGACTACAGAAGCTTGCGCATTCTCACCAGGCAACAAGGTTTGCTGCTCATAACCCGCCAAATAGTCACTCCAATAACGGGTCGCTTCCTGTGCATCCTGATGTTCCAACCATTCGATATAGTCACTATACGGCTTGACAGGTGCGAGCTCTGGCTGCTTGTGCTCCAGCAGGGCAACATATGCACCAAACACTTCGTCCGTCACCAGCGACAGGCACCAGCCGTCCATCACAATATGATGGAAGCTCCATACAAAACGGTAGGAGCTATCACCCGTGCGGAAGACGGCTACGCGCATGAGCGCATCCTTGCTTACATCAAAGTTTCGAGCTTTATCCTGGGCCACAAATTCAGCTACAGCGTGTTCACGCCCTCTGACATCCTCATAACGGAAGCTCGGATTTTTATGACGATAGACGATCTGCAACGGTTGGCCATACCAACCACTGTAGAAATTCGTCCGTAATATAGCATGTCGGCTAACCAGCAGCTTCAGACTTTCCTCGAATAGGGACGGTTCAAAGTACCCCTCCAGATCAAAGGTCGCCTGTTCAAAATACACTCCTGTTTCTGCATTCATCAAACTATGGAACAGCATCCCCTTTTGCATGGGCGTTAACGGATACATATTTTCCAGTTCCCCAACCGTCTTGGTCTGCTCCTTAATCGTATCTAATTGCTCCAGAGTCAGACCTTTTAGCAATACATCACTTGGAGTCAATTCGGTCCGCTCCCGTGTGACACAATGCTCGATCATTTCAAGCAGATTGGATTTCAGCAGATTGGCTAGCATGTGGACCGTGTTCTTACGGAAGGCTTTGCCGTTATACCGAATGTCCAGTTCCAGGATGCCGTTCGTTACGATTCCGCTCACATCCAGAGCATATTTCATCTTCGTTCGGTCACTAACGACTGATCCAATCGAGTAAGGAGACCTACGCATATCGCTGTTTTGCAAGTCCTGATCAAACTGGCCGAGATAGTTAAAGCTCACTTGTGGCTCGGCAAAACCTTGATGTTGACCAAGGTGCCGTGCATCTGCTTGCTGACCAACCGTTTGGCCGGATTCACTCAAATATCTCCAGATTCCGTAGCCCATTCCTTTATTCGGAATATGACGCAGGCTCTCTTTGACCTGTTTGATGCGTCCCGACAAAGCGTGATCACGACCGATGTCCAGCAATACCGGATATTGACTCGTAAACCAGCCTACCGTACGAGAAATGTCCGTATCCGGCAAAATATCCTCACGTCCGTGTCCCTCCAGGTTGATCAGGCTGCGTTCATGGCCGGTCCATGTGTACAGCATCATGCCCAAAGCAGTCAGGAGCAGATCGTTCACTTCCGTGTTATATGCGCGGTGTGCTTGCTTCAACAGCAGTTCGGTCTCTTCTTCCGTAAGCTGGACAACCACTGTATCCGTGTCAGCTAGGGTAAATGGCTCAGCCTGCACTTGGTCCTCAGGCAAACGTACTTGGTCAGCCCAAGCGGCTGCGTTCAGTTGCTCCCAATAGGCGTGTTCACTTTCCATGGCTGTGCTATTCGCATACGCGGAAAGTCGCCCAGACCAGGAACGGAAGGAATCCGTTTTGTCCGGCAGCTGAAGCACTTCCTGATGAACGGCCTGTTCATAGGCAGTAGCCAAATCCTCAAACAAAATACGCCAGGATACCCCGTCCACCACCAAATGGTGAATCACCATCAGCAGATGATCCCCATCGGCACAGTGGAACAACCCCGCTTTAAGCAGCGGCCCTTCATGCAGTTGGATACTGCTTTGAATTTCACTGGCTTTCGCCTCAATTGCCGCGCTGAGCATGGCTTCATCCGTCAAATTCCTAAAGTCCAACACATCCAGGTGATACAGCTCGCCTTCCTGTATTCCGCGATTCCATGCCTTATAGCCTTGCTCGGTCTTGCTGAACACCATCCGCAGAGCATCATGATGCTCTGTTAATTTGCCAAGCGCCTGACGCAGAGCAGACTCGTCAAACCCCTGCTCCCGGTGCAGCATAACGGCCTGATTAAAGTGAGGCGCATCCACTTGCTCCTGCGCAAAGAACCCGTGCTGGATCGGAAGCAACGTCGTTTCTCCGCTCACTTCTCCCTGATCTGCCATACGACTGACCTCGTGCATATGCGGTGCCAGGGTTGCGACGATGGGATAGCGGAACAAATCCTTCATGTCCAGCTTGTAGCCTGCCTGGAACGCACGGGACACGATTTGAATCGCCTTGATCGAATCGCCGCCCAGATCAAAGAAATTGTCCAACATTCCGACGATTGGCACGCCTAGGACGGATTGCCAGACCGCTACGAGTGCCCGTTCCGGTGCAGTGCGCGGCTCTACATAATCCGCTCCGCTTTGCAGGCTGCCTTCCGGTGCTGGCAGGGACTTGCGATCGATTTTACCGTTTGGTGTCAGCGGCATCTGCTCCAACTGAATGAAATACGACGGTATCATATAGCTTGGCAACTCCCGCCCCAGCTCATGTCTCAGTTCACCGGCTCCAAGCTCTTGACTCGCGACGTAGTACGCCACTAGCTGTGTTTGGCCCGTTTCGTCCCCACGGGCCATGATGACCGCTTCTTGTACCGACTCCACCTGCAACAGCTGCGATTCGATCTCGCCCAGTTCGATCCGGTAGCCCCGGATTTTTACCTGATGGTCCATCCGCCCCAAATATTCAATGTTGCCGTCCGGCGTCCATCTCGCCAAATCGCCTGTATGGTACATCCGCTCATGGCCTACCTTGCCACCAGCAAATGGATTATTTACAAATTTCTCGACCGTCAGTTCTTCGCGTTTCCAATACCCACGGGCTAATCCTTCCCCTGCAATACATAACTCGCCTGGCACACCAACTGGCTGCAATTCTCCACTCGCATTCATGATATAGATTTGGGTATTCGCGATAGGACGTCCGATATTAATGTCTTGAGCATGGGTCAGTTCCTGTACGGCCGACCACACTGTCGTTTCTGTAGGTCCGTACATGTTATAAATGCGGGGACCGTTTATATCTTGCAATGCTGCGAGCAGCTTGGACGGAAGGGCTTCACCCCCGACCATAATGACCTTCACGTTTCGCAGCGCGCGGGAACCTGCTTCATGACCCAGCAGCATTTGCAGCCGGGATGGGGTCATTTGCAACATCTCAATAGAATGTTGAGTAATCAACTCACCAAGCGCCTGCGGGTTCACCTGATGCTGGCGGTCGCCAAGCACAACAGACATTCCACCCAGCAGGGGCAAGATGGTTTCCAAGACGAAAATATCAAATGAAATGGTCGTGAGTGACAAAATGGTTTGGCTCGCTTCAAAGTCAATGGCTTCGCGCATCCCGGTAATAAAGTTGAGTACCGAGCGATGCTGGAGCATAACTCCTTTCGGATTTCCAGTCGAACCCGAGGTATAGATGACGTAAGCCAAATGCTCTGGGTGGGCAATCGTCTCCAGGTTGCTGCTTTCTCCCTGATACAATGCTGCTTCCTCAAGAAACATGGTATTAGCATGGCCGTGGTGCTCTTCTGCCAGCTCACGACTGGTCAGAAGCACTGCGGCCTCGCTGTCTTCCAGCATGTATTCAATACGAGATGACGGAAATTCGGGATCGATCGGCACATAAGCACCACCTGCTTTTAGAACGGCCAGCAGACCTACGATCATTTCCACTGAGCGCTGCACCATCAGACCCACCAGTTTGTCAGGTCCTACTCCCTGGGCTTGAAGCATTCGGGCCAATGAATTGGCCCGTTCATTCAGCTCCCGATAACTCAGACTCTGATTTCCAAACACCAATGCCACTTGGTCTGGCGTACACTCCACCTGATCCTCGAACAGCTGATGGATCGTCTGTTTGGACGGAAATGCACAAGCAGTGTCATTAAATGCCGCTGTAATCTGTTGCTTTTCCGCTGCTGTGACCAATTCCAACTCTTCAACCCGAACATTTGGGTTGAGCGAAATTTGCTCCAAGAGACGGATAAAATGTCCATACAGACGCTCAATGCCTTTCCGATCAAAGCAGAGCGTATTATACATAAACCGAATCTTAATACCTTCTCCCGGCATAACAGCTACGTTCAGATCGTAGTTGGTTTGCTCTGTAGCCACCACATTCGAAATCGTGAATGGTTCCTGTCCTTTACCTCCCAGCTGCTCTACCTGTTGCTCCACCGGATAATTTTCAAATATCATAATATGATTGATTAAATCCTGCTTCTGCTCGGTGAGTGCTTGAATTTCATACAGCGGGAACGCATCATAAGCGTTGGAAGCCAGTGCTTGCTGCTGTGTTCGTTTCATCAGCTCGTTAAAGGCTTCGCCCTCTTCTGACTGCACGCGCACTGGAATCGTATTAATAAATAGCCCGATCATGTGCTCCACACCTGGAATATCCCCTGGACGACCGGACACAACGCTGCCGAACACGACATCCGAACTGTTATTATATTTTTGCAACAAAACGCCCCATACTGTCTGAATCAGCGTATTGACCGTCACCTGATTTTGCTTCGCCACCCGTTCGATCTGAGCCACCAGCTCTGGCTGGAAGTCACATTCCATATCTTCAGCGACATATTCCCCGGCTTGTATGGATTTAGGCTGTGTTTTTTGCTGTGGAAGCGTAATTTGCTGCTCATAATCAGCCAGATACCTGCTCCAGTACTGCAAAGCCGCCTCACGATCCTGACGCTCCAACCATTCAATAAAACGACTGAACGGCGTAACAGGCTCCAGTACTGGCTCCTGACCCGCACGAATTGCTAGATAGCTGCCGAATACCTCCTGTGTCATAAAAGACAAGCACCAGCCATCCATCAAAATGTGATGGAAGCTCCAAACAAAGTGGTACGTTTCATCCCCAGTTTGCAGAATGGAGACACGAATGAGTGCATCCTCTGACAGGCGGAATCCTTTGGCTTTATCCGCAAGGATAAATGCCTCAACATGAGCTTCACGTTTCTCCTTTTCCAGTTCGCGCAAATCCTCGTAATACAATTCTCCGCTGCGGTCACGGAAGACAACCTGCACAGGCTCATCCTTCCATGAACTGATAAAGTTCGTCCGTAACGCCTCATGACGCTGTACGAGCAGATCAAAGCTTTGGCCGAAAGCAACCACATCAAACCGTCCGTGCAACTCAAAGGTGGCCTGCTCAAAATAAGCTGCCGAATTCTCATCCATTAAACTGTAGAAAAGCATGCCCTTTTGCATCGGTGTCAAGGCATACACATTTTCCAGCTCGCCCAGATCTCGCGTATCTTCCACCAATTGCTCCAGCTCGTCTAGCGTTACATGGTTTAACAGGACATCACTTGGGGTCAACACTGTTCTCTCTTGGGCGACACAATGATGAATCACCTCACGCAAGCCGGATGCTAGCAGCTCTCCAAGCCGTGCAATCGTTTCATGACGGAATTGTGTGGTGCCGTAGCGAATAGTGAAAACCAGCTCGCCGTCCTCGATTACTCCGTTAATATCCAATGCAAAATCCATAGACGCGTTCGTGCTAACAGGCACACCGATGGAATAGGAGGAAGGATCCAGATCGTTGCCTTTATAATCCTGATCGAATTGACCCAGATAGTTAAAACTGATCTCAGGCTGCGCCTTTAACTGCACGTCTGCTTTCTCCAGAACATTTGTATCCGACAGGTATCGTAAAATACCATAGCCGATGCCTTTCTGCGGAATATGACGCAGCCCTTCCTTGACCCGTTTGATCAGACGAGCGGTATTTCCTCCTTGTCCCAGACTTCCATCCAGAACAACCGGGAACTGGCTCGTAAACCAGCCGACCGTCCGCGTAATATCCACATCCGGTACAATGGCTTCCCGTCCATGGCCTTCGAGGTTGACCAGCACTCGTTCGGAACCAGACCAGTCATAGACGGCTTTTCCGAGCGCAGCCAGCAACAGATCATTCATTTCCGTGTTGTATGCGCGATGAGCTTGTTTGAGCAGCTGCTCGGTTTCCTGCTTCGTCCAGCGGACCGTCACAACCTCACTGTCGCCAAGCAGTGCATTGTCATTCGCAAAATCCTTCGGCAAAGGCTTCGCTAGGCTGGCTTCTGCTTGTTCGATATGCTGCCAGTATGCGAGCTCCCGCTCTATCGTCGCACTATTCGCGTAGGCTGACAGCTGTTTAGCCCATACCTGGAATGAATCTGTTTTATGCGGCAGTCGAATAGCTTTACCCGTTTTACCTGTAACGGCCTGCTCATAACCCGATGCCAAATCCTCCAGCAAAATACGCCACGATACACCGTCCACGACCAAATGATGAATGACGATTAACAAATGATCGCCCTCAGCGCAATGGAACAGACCGAGCTTCACAAGTGGACCCTCGCTCAAGTGAATGCTCGCTTGAATTTCACTCGCCTTGGCTTCTACAGCGGTGGATTCGTCTTCAATTCTGCTAAAATCTACGATGTCCAGCGTGTATAGCTCGCCTTCCTTCACACTGCGGTTCCAAGCGGCATAGCCTTGCTCCGTCTCACGGAATACAGTGCGCAATGCGTCATGATGCTGGACAATACGTTCCATCGTACGGCGCAGCGCGTCGACATCAAAGCGCCCAGCTCGATACAGCATCATCGCCTGGTTGCTGTGGTGCAGATCAACCGGCTGCTGCTCGAAGAACCACCGTTGAATGGGTGTCAGATCTACCTTACCTACTGCCTCTTCCTGGCTGGCAATCTTGCCATCTGTGCGAAGCAAAGGACTGAGTGACGCTACCGTCGGATTGCTAAACAAATCCTTCATGTCCAGTCGATACCCTGCTTGCAGCAATCGGGATGATACTTGCAGCGCTTTGATCGAATCGCCGCCCAGTTCAAAGAAGTTATCCTGCGTGCCTACCGTTTCGGCACCCAGCACCCCGGCCCACACTGAAGCTAAAACCTGTTCTACCGTAGTACGTGGAGCCACATAGGCTGCCCCGGTATGGATGCTTCCTTCCGGTTCCGGCAAGGCCTTGCGGTCGATTTTTCCATTGTGGGTCAGTGGCAAGGTCCCCAGACGCATCAAACGTGCAGGTACCATATGTGCTGGCAGTCCTGCTTCCAGCTCGGCCTGTACCTCCTCGATCCGCAGCTCGATTTCTCCTGTAATGTACCCGCACAAGTACTTGTGTCCACGCTCGTCCGTCCGGTCGATGACTACCGCTTGACGCACACCCGGCACCCGCTGGATTGCCGTTTCAATCTCGCCCAGCTCGATCCGGTAGCCCCGAATTTTCACTTGATAATCCATCCGGCCGATAAAGTCCACATTGCCGTCTGGCATCCACCGCGCGAGGTCACCTGTGCGATACAATCGTTCACCGGCTACATACGGGTTCGCTACGAACTTCTCGGCCGTCAGGTCCGCACGGTTCAGGTATCCCCGTGCTACCCCGGCTCCGCCAATGCACAGCTCGCCCAGCACACCGATCGGCACCGGATTCAGCTGGCTGTCCACGATGTAGAAGCGTGCGTTCAGCCACGCCTGACCAATCGGTACACTGCCGCTGTCCGGCAGCTTCGACAGTTCTTCGTCGTAGAAGCTGGAGTCGATCGCCGCTTCCGTGACGCCGTAACTGTTCATAATGCGAATATCTGCGCCAAATCGTTCTTGCAACACGCGGTAATCCGTCACACTGCAGCTATCCGAGCTGGTGATCAGCAATTCCAGACTGCTCATGTCCAGCCCCTGTTCATGCACATGCTGCATAAACGGTACAATCAAGGCCGGGGTTGATTCGAACACCGTAATCTGATAATCGTGAATCCAGCCGTATAGACGGCTTGGGTCAATGCGATCATCTTTCGGGCAGATAACCATCGTGCCACCGTTATAGAGCGCCCGCGCAATATCGCCGACGAACACGTCGAAGGAGAAGCTCGCCAGTTGCAGCAACCGTACCGGGAACTGGTTCAGACGATAATCTCGGCGGTAGGCCGCGGCTGTGTTTACCAGACTGTGATGCTCAATCATGACCCCTTTTGGACGTCCCGTTGTACCGGACGTGTAGATCACGTACGCCAGATCCTGCGGTTCGTTGATGTGCTCCACATCCGTGGCATCCCCGGTGTACAACGACTCATCGTCCAGCGCCAGTACGGTGTGTAGACGCAAGTTCACTGCGGATTCGGATGCTGCTTCGCTATCAGACTCCGAATCTGATTTCAAGCTTAATCCCTCATTAAGGCTGTCTCTTTCCATCGTTTCAATGCTAACCGCCGTTTCCAGCTCACCCTCAGCCTTTCCTTCGGCCAAAGCCCCTCGGCTTTCATTCAGCCATGCTTGGGCACGCTCCTGCAAACCTGTTTGCGTAAGCAGCACTGTCGCACCGCTGTCCTCCAGCATAAAGCGGATACGGTCAGACGGATAATCCGCATCTAAAGGTACATATGCACCTCCGGCTTTCCATACCGCCAATACGCCGACCAGCATGTCCACCGATCGCTCGCTCAAAATACCAACAATGGATTCACGCCCAATGCCTTCATTCCGCAATCTACGAGCAAGCTGGTTCCCACGCTCGTTCAGCTCGCGATACGTAAGCTGCCGCTCCTCGTATACAACTGCCACGTGATCCGGCACAAGTTGCGCTTGTTCTTCCACATAGGCGTGGAACAACCCTTCTGATTGCGTTTCATCACTCCATGCAGATACGCCCACTGATCCAAAACCGTCGATGATTTTTGCTTTTTCCGAAGCAGTCACCAACTCAAGCTCATCTACCAGCGCATCTGGTCTGTTAATCGCTTCTTCAATAATATGCAGCAAATGCTCGCGGATTTGCTCTACAGCTGTGCGTTCCAATACTCGCGCGTTGTACTCCAAATGGACATGAATTTCATCACCCGGCACAACCGTAATGTTGAAATCATAGTTCGTTTGCTCCGATACGGAAGCATTTGCAATCGTAAAACCATTCTCACCACGGCTACCCATTTGCTCCATACGCTGTTCCACTGGGTAGTTTTCAAACACCATAATATGGTTCACCAGGTCCTGTTTTTGCTCTGTCAGGGCCTGAATTTCATACAACGGATAGGTTTCATAAGCACGGGAAGCCAGTGCCTGCTCTTGTATCTGCTTCATTAACGCAGCAAACGTAATATCTTTCTCACTGTGAATCCGTACAGGAACCGTATTAATGAACAAACCAATCATTTTATCGATGCCCGGAATATCCGCTGATCTGCCGGATACGACACTGCCAAATACAACATCCCGACTGTTGTTATACCGTTGCAGCACAACGCCCCATGCTGCTTGCAGAAGGGTGTTGACCGTCACTTGCTTTTGCTTAACCAGCTTGTTCATTCGTTCCGTCACTTCGCGGCCCAGTGTAAACGAAAGCTTGTCCACTTCATATTCTTTAGCGTGACCGTCCAGCTGTTTTGCCTGCGGCAATACCGTCTGCTGCTCGAAATCAGCAAAGTAATCACTCCAGAACCGTTCAGCCTCCGCGTTGTCCTGTCGCTCCAGCCATTCAATATATTCGCTGTATGGCGTTATCGGGACAAGCTCCGGCTTGCGGTCTTCGAGGATGGCAAAGTACGTATTAAATGCTTCCCCCACAACCAGGAACAAGCACCAGCCGTCCATCAAAATATGGTGGAAGCTCCATACAAAACGGTACGATTCCTCGCCTGTACGCAAAACAGACACCCGCATCAGCTCGCCTGAGCTGAAATTAAAGCCTTCGACTTTGTCACGCTCAGCAAAATCAGCAATGTATGCGTCCTGCTCTCCTTGTCCCATTGAACGCACATCTTCAAAACGGAACCCGGCATGTTTGTGGCGGTACACCACCTGTAAAGGCTGCTCATTCCAGCCGCTATAAAAATTCGTTCTGAATATTTGATGGCGATCCACCAGTTGATTTAAGCTTTCGGCAAAAGCCTCCACTTGAAAGCTGCCTTGCAGATCAAATGTCACCTGCTCAAAGTACGCCCCGGATTTCGGCTCCATTAAGCCGTGGAACAGGATGCCTTTTTGCATGGGTGTTAACGAATAAATGTTTTCCAGCTCTCCCACAGCAGCCGTCTGCTCTACAATATGATCCAGCTCTCCAGCTGTCAGTCCTTGGAAGGACAAGTCGCTTGGCGTCAGCTCTGGCAACTCTTTTTCCACACAGTGAGCCAATACCTGACGCAAGCTCTCCTGAAGCAGATCAGCCAGCTTTTTGATTGACTTTTTCATGAACGTTTTGTTGCTGTAGCTGATCGTCAACTCCAGTGCACCGTCCGTGATCATGCCGTTGATATCCAGAGCATACCGCTTGGTTAACGTGTCACTAATGGAAGCTCCGATGGAATACGGAGACATGCGAAAGGCATTATTCTTTAAATCCTGATCGAATTGTCCGAGATAGTTAAAGCTGATTTCCGGCTCGCTGATAAAAGGTGCTTCCCCTTCCCTGTCAGCAAGATATCTCAAAATCCCGTATCCAATCCCTTTATGCGGCAAACGGCGCAGTCCTTCTTTGACGTTCTTGACACGCCGTCCCACATTCTGTTCCTCGCCCATATCGAGTACAACCGGGAATTGGCTGGTAAACCAACCGATCGTCCGCGTAATATCCACATCCGGCAAAATAGCTTCCCGTCCGTGCCCCTCCAGATTTACAAGCACCTCACGGATGCCTGCCCACTCCTGAATTGCAGTGCCCAGAGCTGTCAGCAACAGGTCGTTTGCTTCCGTATTGTAGGCGCGATGAGCTTGTTTCAAGAATTGTTCCGTTTCTTCTACCGTCCACGCTACTGTCAAAGTCCGATCATCGCGAAGCTGTGGCTTAGCCTGAGATTTACGAGTGTAATCTTTAGGCAAGGATGCCTGACTCTTCCCTGCTTGCTCAATCTGCTCCCAATACGCACGCTCATTCTCCAACGCTCCACTGTTCGCATAAGCGGATAGCTGATCTGCCCACAGACGGAAGGAATCCGTTTTGTTGGGTAAACGGACAGACTCGCCCTGTAAAGCCTGCTCATAACCGGATGCCAAATCCTCTAGCAAAATACGCCAAGACACGCCGTCGACCACAAAATGGTGGATCGCTACCAACAAATGGTCTCCATCGGTGCAATGGAACAGACCCAGCTTCACCAAAGGGCCTTCATCTAGACGGATACTGCTTTGAATTTCGCTGGCTTTGTTCTCCAGCAAATGAGCAAAGTCAGACTCATTTGTAAAATCAACCACTTCGAGGCTGTACAATTCTCCTTCTTGCACGCCACGGTTCCATGCTTCATACCCACCGTCCGCATTTTGGCGGAATACGATGCGCAAAGCATCATGGTGCTCGACAATGCGTTGCAGTGCCTGACGAAGCGCCGTTTCATCCAATCGATCCTCACGATGCAGCATCAGCGCCTGGTTATAGTGTTCGGGATTGGATGGCTGCTGTTCAATGAACCAGTGTTGAATCGGTGTCAATGCCACGTTTCCACTGACTTCTCCTTGATCGGAAACACGGCTCACCCGCTGCACTCGTCCATTCAGCTCAGCAATCGTCGGATACTGGAACAACTCTCTCATTTCCAGTTTGTAACCATTTTGCAGCAGTCTTGAAGACACCTGGATGGCCTTAATCGAGTCGCCCCCCAGATGGAAAAAGTTATCCAGCACACCAATATGCTCAATACCAAGTACAGATTGCCACACGGACACTAGCGTACGTTCTACCTCATTACGTGCCGCTACGTAATCCTCACCGGAATCCACGCTTCCTTCTGGTTGCGGCAATGCCCGACGATCCACTTTGCCATTTGGTGTCAACGGCAATTGCTCCAGCTGCACAAAATATGACGGTACCATGTAACCCGGCAATTCTTGGCTCAAGGCGCTTCGCAGCTCGCTAGCCGCGATATCCGCAAGGGTGACTACATATGCACAGAGCTGCTTTTGCCCCTGCTCATCCTCACGTGCAATGACGACGGCTTCTTGCACCGCCTCCAGCTTCAGCAGCTGTGCTTCCACCTCGCCCAACTCAATCCGGTAGCCCCGGATTTTCACCTGTGCGTCAATCCGTCCTTTGTATTCCAACGTCCCGTCCTCATTCCAGCGCACCAAATCGCCTGTGCGGTAGCAGCGCTCTCCGCTGCGGAACGGGCTGTCTACAAACTTTTCAGCCGTTAAATCCGGACGGTTCCGGTAGCCACGTGCCACCCCGTCGCCGCCGACGATCAACTCCCCCCATGCCCCGACAGGCTGAAGCTGCATGGAACGGTCTACGACATACGCTGTGGAGTTGTGAATCGGACGCCCAATCGGCACCGCTTCCAATTGCACGCTGGCAATCGCATGAGTTGTAGAAAAAGTTGTATTTTCTGTCGGCCCATAGCCGTTAATGATCCGCAGGGACGGATGAGCCTCCAGCACCCGGTTAATGTGCGGTACGGACAGCACATCACCACCGACCAGCAGTTCTTGTACCCCCTCGAACAGCTCCAAGTCCTGCTGAGATAGCTGGTTAAAGAGCGGCGCAGTCAGCCACATTGTCGTGATACCATGGTTGCGCACGGCTTCCTTGAGCTTTGGAGCGTCCAAAATGACATCCTGACTTACCAGCACGAGCTGTCCACCATTCAATAGCGCACCCCAAATTTCGAAGGTGGACGCGTCAAAGACAACGGCGCCAGTTTGCAAAATGCGTGTATCAGCATCTAATTGCGCATAGTTTGTACTTTTCACCAAACGCACGACATTGCGATGTTCTACCATAACCCCTTTGGGCTGTCCGGTCGTGCCCGAAGTGTACATCAAATAAGCTAGTCGGTTTCCAAATTTACGTTCTTGTTCTCCAGCAGTGCTGTCTATGACAGACGAGGATGATTCATTTAAAATCTCATTTTTCAGATAAGTATAATTGGTATAATCCGCATGATAAGCCTCGTTTTGCTCCCAATGTACGGTATTCAAGCCTTGGTCATCCTCTGCCCCGTACACCTTAGCATCGCTCAGACCCAGTACGATTCCGGTGTATTCCTCCAGTTTCTGTTCTGCATGCTGCACCAGCAGCAACTTCGCCCCCGAATCTTCCAGCAGGTAACGTACACGTTCAGCCGGATAATCAGGGTCAATCGGCACATATGCGCCGCCCGCTTTGAGAATCGCCAACATGCCGACAATCATATCCGTGGAACGCTCAGCAACGATACCTACAGTTTGCTCGGCGGTAACACCGTGTCCGCGCAACGTGTGAGCCAGTCGATTTGCTTTTACATTCAGTTCGCCATAAGTTAAACGGGCATTTCCGAACACAACTGCTGTCTGATTCGGTGTACGTTCAGCCTGTTCCTCAAACAACTCATGAATGCCTGCTTCGTGTGGATATTCCACCCCAGTAGCATTGAATACGTCGACGATTTGCGCCCGTTCTTCCTCACCGATTAGCGACAATTCCTGTATCCGCTTGTGTGGGCCCTGCACCATATGCTCCGCCACACTCAAAAATTGTCGAATAATTCGAGCAATTTCCTGTTCACTAAACAGCTCGGTACGATAATCTAGGTACAGCACGAGTCTATCGTCATCCAGCATTTCAACCATGTGAATATCGAAGTCGTTCACCGTATCTCCGCAGAAATCGTTATCTACCTGTTGAATGGCTTCATCAAACCGGGAGAAACTCAATGTACGGTACTGAATAGAAGCACCAAACAGACGCTGAATGTCCAGACTGCTTTGCTGTTCACGCAAATCCTGAATAATTTTGTTGTATGGGTAACGCTGATGGCGCAAAATGGACGCCTGCTCCTTCCCTACACCCTGCAGGAAGGTCAGCAGTTCGGATTCTGGTTCGACCAACAGACGCGTAGCCACGGTGCTGACAAACATACCGATGGTATCCTTTTCCTTCTTAGACGTACGGTTGGCATAGAGTGTCCCCACGGTTAAGTCCTGCTCTCCCGTCACTTTATGCAAATAAATATACAGAGCTGCCAGGAAGAACGTAAAAATACTAATTTTATGTTCCTCGCAAAAAGACGTAACACCACGATACAACTCATGTTCCAGTATAAAGCTCTCCCGGCGTGCAGCTGTGCTCAGTGTCAGTGGGTTATATGATTTCAAACCTGTAGTCTCTGGCAAATCGGCAAACTTTTCTGTCCAGTACGTTTTGTCCTTTTGATAACGGTCTGATTGCTCATAGCTTTGCTCTACCTGGATAAAATCCAGATAGGGATTGCCTTTGGTCGGTGCATCTTGACCTGTACCATGCACAATATCCATATAATGTCCGGTGATTTCATTAATGGCCTGATTCATGGACACACCGTCTGAAATAATATGATGCATTTTAAAATTAAACCAGGTTTCTTCTGCTCCGAGCTGCAAGATAACAAATCGGTACAACTGCGAATCCAACAATGAGAATGGCTGTGGATTATAGCACTTTAGCCATTCCTTTGCTTCTTCCGGGGTAACTTGGAGCGTTTCTATACTTTCCGCCGTAAACGGCTCTACATATTGATATGGAATCCCATCCTGAGCAGTGATCTTGATACGGAAAGAATCATTCTGGGCAATCACCCGGTTCATTGCTTGTTGCAAGGCATCTATACGAACAGTTCCCCTGATTTTTACTGTTGCAATAATTGTTGATGTGTTCCGATTAGGATACAGAAGCTCCGTATACCAAATCCGTTGCTGTGGCTGGCTTAGCGAAAACAATTGAACATCTTGCTGTGTCATCCGTCTCTCTCCTCGCAAAATAGATATTGGTAAAAAGGAAATTCGCATATTTATGCGGTTTGTTCCTCGGGATGCTTTCGAAATTGAAGCTCATACAGCTCTGCATAATGACCGCCCTCGGCAAGGAGCTGATCATGGGTACCCTGCTCTTTCAGTTCGCCATCGGCAAGGACACAGATCGTATCCGCCCGTTCAATCGTAGACAATCGATGGGCAATAACTAATGTCGTACGATCCTTCATCAGCTCGTTTAAGCCCTGCTGGACTTCATATTCCGATTCTGCATCCAAAGCCGAGGTCGCTTCATCCAATAGCAAAATCGGTGCATTTTTGAGCAAAGCCCGGGCAATTGCGATCCGCTGTCTTTGACCGCCGGACAAATTGGCTCCGCGTTCACCGACAATCGTGTCGTACCCCTCTGGCAGCTCGGCTATGAAGCCGCTGGCATAGGCTGTTTTGGCCGCAGCCTCTACTTCCTCATCCGTGGCAGCCGGTGAGCCAAAACGGATATTATCCGCTACTGTACCGTGGAACAGCGTAGCCTCCTGTGGTACATAGGCCATCAAATCCCTGACCTCATCCAACGGAAATTCTTCTGCCAAGCGACCACGAACCCGCAGCACACCTTCGTCCGGTGGGTAAAATCCCAGCAACAGCTTCATGACTGTGCTTTTGCCACCACCACTCGGGCCGACAAGCGCGGTTACCTGCCCTTCCGGCACGACCAAGTTTAACCTTTGCAGCGTTGGATGGTCAGACTGATAGCCAAAGGTGATGTCGTGCAGCTCCAGCGCAGCCGGAGTCTGTTCAATGGCGTGGTCTGAACGCAAGGTCTCAACATCGCCATAGAATTCCCCAGATTCACGGGCTGATAAAGCTGCCGACTCGGGATCGATAAGCCTAGTCAGCGGTTCCTTCTTTTTAGCCGCGGGGAACTGCTCCTCTTCCTTCGACTCATCCAGAATTTCGCGAATACGCGCCAAGCCTGCCAAGGAGTTTTGTAACAGTGTTACAGCCGCCCCTAGCTCCAAAAACACCGTTGAAATACCGGTTTGCAGCTGCACAATCTGTCCCAATACTCCCAGTTCCATTTGCTTCTGCGATACCAGAATCAATCCAGCGACAAGCACACCGCCCAGCGTGATGAACTCTATGACAAAATTGCACATATCCTGCAAGCCCATATGACGTCCCTGCCGGATGCTGATGCGGTTTATGTCCTCGCTTGCATCGTTACAAAGTCCTCCTACCTTTGTCCTCAACCCAAACAACTTCACCGTCTGCAAACCGGAAAGCAAATCACTCAATCGTTCCGTGAACCTGCTCATCCGTCCCTGTAACTCTTCACTCGTCTTTCGCATTTTCTTCGCGAAATGAGCATTTATCCAGGCTGAAGCCAGCCCAAGTAAAACCGCCATAATCCCAAATCGCCAATCCAGAACCATCAAAATGACCAACGAGCCCAAGAAAAGCGAAATTTCTAGTATAATCGAGCGGATATGAACGGTGTAAGCCTGCTCCAGCGCCTGTACATCGTTCGTCATACGGGATACAAGATCACCCGAATGGTGTTTTTCGGCTTTTTCGTACGATAGCTTGACAATGTGGCCAAATAGTTTCATTCGTACATCGGCAATCGCCAGCTTTACACACCGTTTATACATATAGCTGCACAGGGGGGAAATAAGACTTAATGCCAAAAATGTACCACTGACCAAATAGACCGCTCGGTATAGCTCCTGTACATCGCCATTAACTGCGAAATTCAGCAAATAATGCACCACGAAAGAAAGTAAAATCGTGATGCTGGCATTGGTCAGACTATTGCCAACCAGCCCGGTAAAATACCATTTTCGGTGCGGCTTCATCAGGGACATCAACTGCTTAAATTCATAAAACCCCTGCTTGAAGGTCACGACGCTCACTCCTTTCCTCAGGCAACGAATTACCGTTTTCCACCGTATGCTGTTCTTCTTCAAAATTTTTCAAATACAGCTTTCGGTACACACCATCACGACCTAGTAATTCCTCATGAGAACCCGATTCCACAATGCTCCCCTGATCAAGTACAATAATACGGTTCGCCTGACGTACAGTTGACAGTCGATGAGCAATGACCAGTACCGTCCGGTTTTGCATTACCGCATTCATCGCATTCTGCACCTGAGCCTCCGACTGACTATCGAGTGCTGAAGTCGGCTCGTCCAATAGAAGTAGCGGAGCATTTTTCAGTAATGCTCTTGCTATAGAAATACGCTGTTTTTGACCGCCAGACAATCCGCCTCCCCGCTCGCTCAACAGGGTTTCATAGCCCTCGGGAAGTTGAACAATAAAATCATGAGCATGTGCCGCTTTCGCCGCCTGGACAATTTCTTCCCGAGTCGCCTCCAGACGTCCATATCCGATATTTTCTGCAATGGTGGCCGGAAAAAGCGACGACTCCTGAGATACCATCGAAATATGACTGCGCAGGCTTGTTAAATTCCAATCTGTCAAACTCTTTCCAAATAGTTGAATGGTTCCGGCATGCTCTCCAGGTTCACTAAATCCGCAAAGCAGCTTGAAAATCGTGCTTTTACCGCCACCGCTGGCACCGACAATCGCCACCATATCCCCTTGCCCTGCCTGGAAGCTGATATCCTTCAGCACTGTGTTCCCTTCATCGTAGCCAAAGGTCAAATGCTCAAAGCTGACTACAGCAACACCATCAACGTCATCATCGCTTTCTGCTCCGCCTTCACTCATTCGGTTGGCTTTCCCATCTGCATCGTTTTCCAAATGAGGCGCCCTATTCTCTCGCCTCTGATCTACCAAGGTCATTTCGCCGTCCTGACGTTCATTCTGCCAATCCAGCACCTCAAACAAATGCTTTGCGGCTCCACCCGCTTCCTTCATTTGCGAAATGATTGTCGGCAGCATGGCAATCGGCTGCAGTATGAACGAAATCAGGTATAAAAAAAGTACAATGCCTCCAGCATTCAGCTCTCCTTGTTGTATCAGGTATCCTCCGTATACAATGACCAAAATAATCGGTGTTGCCAGCATCATCACACCTACTGGAGTAATGGCTGCATAGCGCTTTTCTAGCCTTAAGCCGCGCTTGACGACCTCCTCCATAATCACCATATACTTCTTCAACAGCACAGCTTGCATATTGAATGCCTTGACGATAGGGATTCCTCCGATTGCATCTTGCCCCACAGCGTTCAAATGAGCAATTTTCTCCTGAAGATCCGCGGAATATTTTTCAATCGGCTTGCTCATTAGTGATGTTATGATCATTCCTATTGGCATGAGCGCAAGACTTGCCAATATCAGTTTCCAGCTTGTCAGTAAAAGCAATATGAGTGATGCAGTAAACACAAGCGGTAAATAAAACAGATTGGAAAACTGCTGGATAAAAAAGTTCTGTAATACTGCCGTATTATTGGTTAGACGGGATACCAAATCTCCGGTGAATTTCCTTTCCACGCTGGAAACTGGTAAATCGCAAAACTTATGTACGAGATCGCCTCTCAAGTCGCGCAGAGCACTAACACTAAATCGCGCTGAAGCGTACCTCATCACAAACTTACAGGGCATTCCAATTAGCGTCATACCAACAACCAGATAGATCATGTTCTGGGTAGAGGAGAATGTCCCCTGTGCCATTTGCTCAATAGCCTTACCCAAAATAATGTCAATAGCTGCCAAACACAAGGAGGCGATCACCGTTATGAAAACCCATAGATTATACGGCCTTACATAACGTGCGAGTCTCCGAAAAGCAGAATTTGATCGAAACAAGGGCATCCCTCTTTTCGTTGCCCACACTTTTTCAGTGCGAACTTTTTATATTGGCTGTGGACGTCGTTGAGATAAACTATGGGTTTGGATGCATGAGTATCCGTACAGAATAAAATGCGATTTTGAACTATGCTGGAATTTGCATCTTGGTTGTGGGTTGGTTGTCGATTGTTGCTGAGATGGTAATAACGAAGTGTATCGTGATGTGTGGGACATTCAACTCTGTCTGAATCGTGGTTGTAGGGTGTTTGTGTTGTAAGCTGTATGAGCTGCCGCCGCGTGGGCCATCGGCGAGGATGCGGAAAGAATGTTCTCGACTGCGCACATAACCTCTTGTTCTTGTTCATGGATGAAAAAGTGATTACCTTCGAACATCCGAACATCCATAGGTGATGTCGTATGCTGTTGCCAGGCATGGAGTGAATCTGTGCTAACCTCAAAATCCTTCATTCCGCCTAAAACGGTCATCGGACATACCAGTGGATTTCCCGGCTGATAAACATAAGTTTCACATACCTTAAAATCTGCACGCAGACGAGGCATAATAATTTGCATCAATTCTGCATTTTGCAGCACCTCTTCAGGTGTTCCCTGCATTAAACGAAGCTCTTCGGTGAAAGAATCGTCTGCTAAATCATGGAGTCGTTTTTTGGAGTATGGAAGATGTGGTGCGGATTTACCAGATATGATGATGTGCACAGGTAGCTTTCCAGTTTTGCTGTACAATTGCCGTGCTGTTTCAAATGCAATCAGTGCCCCCATACTGTGCCCAAAAAAAGCGAACGGCTTATGCATGTATGGAGCCATTGCGGGAACCAGCGATTGAACGATGTCTTGAAGAGTATCCATTGGAGCTTCTGTTGAACGGCTTTCACGTCCTGGAAGTTGTATAGGCAACACGGTAATGTCAGGCGCAAACCTAGACTTCCAAGAGTTAAATATGTAAGCACCACCACCGGCGTAGGGGAAGCAAAATAGTTGGAGCTTCGCAGTCGGTTGGACCTCTGTTTTCGCAAACCAAGATTGTGATCGAGTCGTCATATGAATTCCTCCATCCTCTATGCAGTTCATAATTTTACAATAAATCCTTATATCTCTTTTTTTCTTCCAACACTTTCTAACTGTTTTTAAATATACAAACTTTAAAACCGCTTGGCATGGGACAAAAGGGCTAAATTGATAGAGCTCATAAAAATAAAACAAAATCCATATTATGTTATTTGTTTCCAAACTTCATAAGCAACAATTTCACTTTTTGTATTAGTTATCTGTCAATCATGATCTGTTAATTTAGTTTAAAACGAAATTTTAGGTTTTCACGAATTTTGTAAAACTAAACTCATTATGATTTACATTGAAGCTCCAACCCCTTATCCTACAACAATTTTATCTTTACACGCCATTAACATAAATGTAACAAATTCAACCTGATATCATCCGACAAATTCCGCCTTTTTCCGCAACTCTCTTTAACCTCCTAAATAATGGATCGAATTTCTATCAAGCTCACATAAGCCAAAATTAATAATTCTTTAATTTTGTAATAAATATTGTTATTTCATAGTCCTAAAGGACCAAATTTTGCATATTTTTTTCTGACTCTTCGTCTAAAAAATTCAGTTCGGATTGAGTTTTTCTCTTCCAAAGCTATGAATTTTCTTTTCAAACTCTAATAGAAACGTTTCTATCTCGCTTCAAAAGTGCCTGTTCTCTAGAAATTTATAGCCTTACTTTTAATCTTTGACCCCCTCAAAAAAAAAGTAACGGCAAACAGCAAGTCTCCCTGTTGTTGGAGACTTGCTGCTTTATAAATTCATTATATTTGACTTCACTATCGGTCGATATGCAGAGTGTTGTAAGCTTTATTGTAGTTATGCCCCAATCTTTTTAATTTAGTGGAATGGAGTATATGTATGGGTTTCTTGTATATTTTCCAAAACGCAAAAGCCTTATGGTATACAAAAAGAGCACAGCCCGTTAAGGCTGTGCTCTTTTATCTTGCTTGGCGACGTCCTACTCTCCCAGGACCCTGCGGTCCAAGTACCATCGGCGCTGGAGGGCTTAACGGTCGTGTTCGGGATGGGTACGTGTGGAACCCCTCCGCTATCGCCACCAAACATGAATTTACATCGTAAATTCTACCGTACGGTTATTCGGTTCATCACTTATCGTGTGAATGAATAGCCATGCGCTTGTCGTATGTCACTTGTACATACCTTCAAGGTTACACCCTGAAAACTGGATCCGAAACTCATTTGCGTTTTATTTTAGGATAAGCCCTCGACCGATTAGTATTGGTCAGCTCCATGCATTACTGCACTTCCACCCCCAACCTATCTACCTCGTCGTCTTCAAGGGGTCTTACATACTGGGAAATCTCATCTTGAGGGGGGCTTCACGCTTAGATGCTTTCAGCGCTTATCCCTTCCGTACATAGCTACCCAGCGGTGCTCCTGGCGGAACAACTGGTACACCAGCGGTACGTCCATCCCGGTCCTCTCGTACTAAGGACAGCTCCTCTCAAATTTCCTACGCCCACGACAGATAGGGACCGAACTGTCTCACGACGTTCTGAACCCAGCTCGCGTACCGCTTTAATGGGCGAACAGCCCAACCCTTGGGACCTACTTCAGCCCCAGGATGCGATGAGCCGACATCGAGGTGCCAAACCTCCCCGTCGATGTGGACTCTTGGGGGAGATAAGCCTGTTATCCCCAGGGTAGCTTTTATCCGTTGAGCGATGGCCCTTCCATGCGGTACCACCGGATCACTAAGCCCGACTTTCGTCCCTGCTCGACTTGTAGGTCTCGCAGTCAAGCTCCCTTCTGCCTTTGCACTCTTCGAATGATTTCCAACCATTCTGAGGGAACCTTGGGGCGCCTCCGTTACTCTTTAGGAGGCGACCGCCCCAGTCAAACTGCCCACCTGACACTGTCCTCGCACCGGTTCACGGTACCAAGTTAGAACCTAGATACGATCAGGGTGGTATCCCAAGGATGCCTCCTCTCAAGCTGGCGCTCAAGATTCAACGGCTCCCACCTATCCTGTACAGATCGTACCCAAATTCAATATCAAGCTGCAGTAAAGCTCCATGGGGTCTTTCCGTCTTGTCGCGGGTAACCTGCATCTTCACAGGTATTAAAATTTCACCGGATCTCTCGTTGAGACAGCGCCCAAGTCGTTACGCCATTCGTGCGGGTCAGAATTTACCTGACAAGGAATTTCGCTACCTTAGGACCGTTATAGTTACGGCCGCCGTTTACTGGGGCTTCGGTTCATAGCTTCGCCCCGAAGGGCTTACCACTCCCCTTAACCTTCCAGCACCGGGCAGGCGTCAGCCCGTATACTTCGCCTTGCGGCTTCGCACAGACCTGTGTTTTTGCTAAACAGTCGCTTGGGCCTTTTCACTGCGGCCCCCTCGGGCTATTCACCCTACCGAGGCACCCCTTCTCCCGAAGTTACGGGGTCATTTTGCCGAGTTCCTTAACGAGAGTTCTTCCGCGCGCCTTAGAATTCTCTTCTCGCCTACCTGTGTCGGTTTGCGGTACGGGCACCTTCTCCTGGCTAGAGGCTTTTCTTGGCAGTCTGAGATCATGACCTTCGCTACTACAATTTTCGCTCCCCATCACAGCCCAGCCTTACGATGTGCGGATTTGCCTACACACCAGCCTCACTGCTTAGACGGACATCCATCAGTCCGCGTCACTACCCTACTGCGTCACCCCATCGCTCATAACGGATTACGGTGGTACAGGAATTTCGACCTGTTGTCCTTCGACTACGCCTATCGGCCTCGCCTTAGGTCCCGACTTACCCTGAGCGGACGAACCTTCCTCAGGAACCCTTAGGCTTTCGGCGGATCTGATTCTCACAGATCTTTTCGTTACTCATACCGGCATTCTCACTTGAATGCAGTCCAGCGCTCCTTACGGTACACCTTCAACCCGCATTCAACGCTCCCCTACCCCTGATGCAAGCATCAAGCCATAGCTTCGGTGGTGTGTTTAGCCCCGTTACATTTTCGGCGCAGAGTCACTCGACCAGTGAGCTATTACGCACTCTTTCAATGGTGGCTGCTTCTAAGCCAACATCCTGGTTGTCTGTGCAACTCCACATCCTTTCCCACTTAACACACACTTGGGGACCTTAGCTGATGGTCTGGGCTGTTTCCCTTTCGACAATGGATCTTAGCACTCACTGTCTGACTCCCGGAACTAAATCTATGGCATTCGGAGTTTGACTGAGCTTGGTAACCCTTGCGGGCCCCGCACCCAATCAGTGCTCTACCTCCACGATTCTTTTTTCCGAGGCTAGCCCTAAAGCTATTTCGGGGAGAACCAGCTATCTCCGGGTTCGATTGGAATTTCTCCGCTACCCCCACCTCATCCCCGCATTTTTCAACATGCGTGGGTTCGGGCCTCCAGTGCGTGTTACCGCACCTTCACCCTGGACAGGGGTAGATCACCCGGTTTCGGGTCTACGTCCACGTACTCATTCGCCCTATTCAGACTCGCTTTCGCTGCGGCTTCAGCTCTTCACCTTAACCTTGCACGGGAACGTAACTCGCCGGTTCATTCTACAAAAGGCACGCCATCACCCATAGATCGGGCTCTGACTTCTTGTAAGCACACGGTTTCAGGATCTATTTCACTCCCCTTCCGGGGTGCTTTTCACCTTTCCCTCACGGTACTGCTTCACTATCGGTCGCCAGGGAGTATTTAGCCTTGGCAGATGGTCCTGCCGGATTCATACGGGGTTTCACGTGCCCCGCACTACTCGGGATCCGTCTCGGAGAGAACAAGTTTTGAACTACAGGGCTTTTACCTTCTCTGGCGGGCCTTTCCAGACCTCTTCATCTAACCGGTTCCTTTGTAACTCCATGTGAGACGTCCCACAACCCCAAGGAGCAAGCTCCTTGGTTTGGGCTAATCCGCGTTCGCTCGCCGCTACTGACGGAATCACTATTGTTTTCTCTTCCTCAGGGTACTTAGATGTTTCAGTTCCCCTGGTCTGCCTCTATTCTGCCTATGTATTCAGCAGAAAGTGACTGTCGATGAAGACAGCCGGGTTTCCCCATTCGGACATCCCCGGATCAAAGCTTGCTTACAGCTCCCCGAGGCCTTATCGTTGTTCGCCACGTCCTTCGTCGGCTCCTGGCGCCTAGGCATCCTCCGTGTGCTCTTTGTAGCTTAACCTAGTATTTACATGGTAAATACGATTTGCTTTGAATTTCGGTTCAACACAAATGTGTGAATGAAATTCAAGGCAGCTACCTTTATTTCACTTGTTTACACAAGATCAGCTTAAAGGAATATTCTAAAACGCAATTTCGTTTCGGTATCCAGTTTTCAAGGTGCATATTCTCTCCGGCTTTAACCCCGGAAAAACATCATATCAAATTCCTCAACACTTGAATACAAGTATATTTTGGAAATCCTATGTGAGAGTTTGAACTCTCAAAACTGAGCAACGAGTGAGTAAGTTAAGGATATTCATTTCATTCACACGAATGTGATGAACCGAATTGAATATCCAGTCGCAGGTACATTGTACTTGCTTATTTGAATGTTTCCATTGCAGGAAACGATTCTCCATAGAAAGGAGGTGATCCAGCCGCACCTTCCGATACGGCTACCTTGTTACGACTTCACCCCAATCATCTACCCCACCTTCGGCGGCTGGCTCCCTTGCGGGTTACCCCACCGACTTCGGGTGTTGTAAACTCTCGTGGTGTGACGGGCGGTGTGTACAAGACCCGGGAACGTATTCACCGCGGCATGCTGATCCGCGATTACTAGCAATTCCGACTTCATGTAGGCGAGTTGCAGCCTACAATCCGAACTGAGACCGGCTTTTCTAGGATTGGCTCCACCTCGCGATTTCGCTTCCCGTTGTACCGGCCATTGTAGTACGTGTGTAGCCCAGGTCATAAGGGGCATGATGATTTGACGTCATCCCCACCTTCCTCCGGTTTGTCACCGGCAGTCTGCTTAGAGTGCCCAGCTTGACCTGCTGGCAACTAAGCATAAGGGTTGCGCTCGTTGCGGGACTTAACCCAACATCTCACGACACGAGCTGACGACAACCATGCACCACCTGTCTCCTCTGTCCCGAAGGAAAGGCCTATCTCTAGACCGGTCAGAGGGATGTCAAGACCTGGTAAGGTTCTTCGCGTTGCTTCGAATTAAACCACATACTCCACTGCTTGTGCGGGTCCCCGTCAATTCCTTTGAGTTTCAGTCTTGCGACCGTACTCCCCAGGCGGAATGCTTAATGTGTTAACTTCGGCACCAAGGGTATCGAAACCCCTAACACCTAGCATTCATCGTTTACGGCGTGGACTACCAGGGTATCTAATCCTGTTTGCTCCCCACGCTTTCGCGCCTCAGCGTCAGTTACAGCCCAGAGAGTCGCCTTCGCCACTGGTGTTCCTCCACATATCTACGCATTTCACCGCTACACGTGGAATTCCACTCTCCTCTTCTGCACTCAAGCTCCCCAGTTTCCAGTGCGACCCGAAGTTGAGCCTCGGGATTAAACACCAGACTTAAAGAGCCGCCTGCGCGCGCTTTACGCCCAATAATTCCGGACAACGCTTGCCCCCTACGTATTACCGCGGCTGCTGGCACGTAGTTAGCCGGGGCTTTCTTCTCAGGTACCGTCACTCTTGTAGCAGTTACTCTACAAGACGTTCTTCCCTGGCAACAGAGCTTTACGATCCGAAAACCTTCATCACTCACGCGGCGTTGCTCCGTCAGGCTTTCGCCCATTGCGGAAGATTCCCTACTGCTGCCTCCCGTAGGAGTCTGGGCCGTGTCTCAGTCCCAGTGTGGCCGATCACCCTCTCAGGTCGGCTACGCATCGTCGCCTTGGTAGGCCTTTACCCCACCAACTAGCTAATGCGCCGCAGGCCCATCCACAAGTGACAGATTGCTCCGTCTTTCCTCCTTCTCCCATGCAGGAAAAGGATGTATCGGGTATTAGCTACCGTTTCCGGTAGTTATCCCTGTCTTGTGGGCAGGTTGCCTACGTGTTACTCACCCGTCCGCCGCTAGGTCGTTTAGAAGCAAGCTTCCAAACGACCCCGCTCGACTTGCATGTATTAGGCACGCCGCCAGCGTTCGTCCTGAGCCAGGATCAAACTCTCCATTAAAGACTAACCGAAGCTGGTTTATAGAAAGAGCGATAAGCTCATGTTGAAACTGACGAGATAAAATATCTCTTGTTCGCTTCCATTTCATACACCCTGACGGCATGTACCAAAATTTCAGCGTTGGATTTTGTAAACAAAATCCGTACTCACTCGTTGTTCAGTTTTCAAAGATCAAATTTTCACGCGGCTTTTTGAGCCAGAACAATAATATAACATTTTCATCTAATTTAATCAACCTGTAAATAATTACAGGTGAGTTATCCAAACCTTATTAGTTAACAATCACTTTCGGGCTGGAATAATAATATATCAATTTAAACCGATCAAGTCTACCTGTAAAAATTCCCAGCTTGTTCGAACTTATTAAAAATCTTTGATCTTGTTCTATCGGCTGGACTAGTAATCTAACATGTATACCAAATTAAATCAACTTGGAATTAATTCCTTTTGATAGACAACTATAGATAATACATCAAAGTGATTCATACTCCCCATGGGTGGAAGTATTACTTAAATCTGTTTTATTCTAATTTTACATAAGGATTGGCTTTGTCAATTAGTTCTTAGATGTTTTCGAAGGTTGATCCTTCTTGTATTTCATTTGATTTTGATGCTAGTAATACTATTTATATTCTTTTTGGATGCATTTTTCTCAGAGGAAGTTGATAATTATGAAGAAATTTATTATGAACTTAATCCTTACATTTTTCACTGGCCTCTTCGCTATTTATTTACTTACTCAAAAAGTAGAAATAGATGGTTTAAGAGTTTGCTTTATAAGCACAGGAGTAGTAGCACTAGGTTATCTGACTGTGTGTTTAATAAAAAAAAGCACGTAAATGAAAACCACATTTCTAATACGGACCAAAAAACGGCAAAAATAATTACGCTTACGTCACTCAATGAAAGTGAGATTATACTCAATGCGTATTCCATGAAGTTGATAACTTCATCTGTTCCATGACAGTTAGATTGACCCCGAAATATGAAAAACAGCGGTATCCTTGGATGAGTCCTAGATACCGCTGTTTTTTTTGAACTATCGTTCCTTGTTTGTTAAACGATAAACTTAATCTCCGTATTGTGTTTACAGCATACGAAACTTCTGCTTTGAATTCACCTCTGGACGATGCAAGGTGAAGAAGAACCTTTCGCCTACTGTGGGAACAGATTTAGGAAGCCATGACTTCAATGTTCAAGAGGATGCCGCTACCGCAAGCGTACCGGAAGAATCCGCTGTATGATGAATACTCCGCACGAAGCGAATCGTTTTTGTTTCTGAGTGCATTACGACTGAATGAGTTTCCGCTCTGTGACCGGGAAGAGAACGAACCCCCTGCAACCACTCTCCAGGTGTCACACCTGTAGCCACAAACATCACGCCTTGGCGTCCGACCATATCATCCATGGAAAGCAACGCACCGGGATCAGTAATGCCCATACGCTTGCAACGCTCAATCTCTTCTTCACCATGAGGCAGCAGGCGACCCTGGATTTCTCCGCCCATGCATTTCAGCGCTGCAGCGGCCAATACACCCTCAGGAGCGCCACCAGAACCGATATGCAAATCCACACCGCTATCCAGGCATGTTTCAATCGCGCCCATCACATCCCCATGGCCAAGCAGTTTGATTCGAACGCCGCTTTCCCGCAGAAGCTTGATGATCCCGGCGTGCCGTGTACGATCAAGAATGGACACAGTAAGATCAGACAAGGATTTACCGAGTACTCGTGCAGCTTTTGACAATGTAGTTGGAATTGGGTCCTCAAGTGACAGCTTTCCAGCCAATGCCGGGCCAACGGCCATTTTTTGCATGTACATATCCGGAGCGTGGAGTAGACTACCACGAGGTGCAGCAGCAATGACCGACAGAGCGTTATTCAAACCATTTGCTACCGTTTCGGTTCCCTCTAGTGGATCGACAGCGATGTCCATAGCCGGTCCTCTGCGATTGCCTACTCTTTCCCCGATATACAGCATGGGAGCCTCATCCATTTCGCCTTCGCCAATGACGACCGTGCCGTCCATGGATACCGCATTAAAATGAGTGCGGATGGCTACCGTAGCCGCCTCGTCTGCGCTATTCTTATCTCCACGCCCTGTCCATTGTGCTGATTGCAGTGCCGCTGCCTCTGTTACCCGAACGAATTCCAATGCCATTTGACTCTCCATACCTATCCCTCCACCTCTCCTAAAAATTAATTGTTACCCTTAAGCAAATGAATTATTTAGGGCAACTTTGCTGCAATCTTTCTATTTATCTATTAAACTCCTGTGTCCTACGATTTTAATTTTTAGTTATATGAGCAGCTACTAGGCTCTATAACATTCTGATAATTAAACCTGCCGTCTCTTCAATCGCCTTATCTGTAACATCAATAACCGGACAATTCAGCTCTTTAAACAAAGACTGCGCATACGCTATTTCCTCTTCTATCCTCATCGCTGTAGCATACTGCACATTATTAGGAAGCCCCATAACCTTTAGTCGCTCACTGCGTATTTTCAACAGTAACTCTGGCTCGATCGTTAATCCGAATACTCGACCACGCTGAACATCCTTCAACTGAACAGGCGGTGTCAACTCCGGTACAATCGGTATGTTGACCGTTTTATAACCTTTATGCGCGAGAAACATGGATAAAGGGGTTTTGGAAATACGGGATACTCCAAGCAATACAATATCCGCTTTGAGAATGGCGCTGACATCTTTGCCATCATCATATTGAACCGCAAAATCCAAGGCCTCTACACGGCGAAAATAGTTATCGTCCAGTCGGTGCAGCAGACCAGGCTTCTCTTTGGGATCGTTATGGAACGTATCGGCAAACGCCTGCATCATCGGTCCCATAATGTCGACAGCCCGCACATTCAGCCGGACAGCCTCCTCTTTCATCGCTTCTCTCAATTCTGGCTGTACCAGCGTATAAGCTACGAAGCCTTTACGCTCGGCTACTTCCTCCATCACCCGACTCAGTTCGTCTTCATCCCTCACGTTCATAAATCTTTTGATCTCTGTGTCCGGTAACTCAAATTGGCGCATGGTCGCCTGTACGACAGCTTCTGCCGTCTCGCCAATCGAGTCTGAACAGATCGCTATAAAATGACTGCTCACCTGAACCATTCGATTCCTCCCATTAATCCTCTGCTACCATATCGAGCAACATTTTAATAATATTCGTTTTTGTAATGCGTCCCACGACTTTCCAGTGCTCCCCTGGCTTGTCGGAGTCGGAAGGGACGACAACAGGCAGGCTGTCGATTTGACGGGCAATAATTTTGCGTGCTGCCTCTAATACCGTATCCTCTGGGGAAACGGTGACAACATTCGCCTGTCGGGTCATCACAAGGCTGACAGGAATGGTTGCTGCATTGGGATTCCCTAACGTTACCTTAAGCAAATCCTTGCGGGAAGCTACCCCTGCCAAATCTCCGTCTTCATCGGTGACGATCAAATTGCTCACATTTTCCAAAAAGAGAGCTACGACAGCTTCCTGAATCGTTGTTGTTTCTCGTACGATGACTTGAACTCCATGAAGATCGCCGACCTTCATTTGCAACAGCCGGAATTTTTCCTCCCGGTTCGGCGTGCCCCGCTTTCCAACAAAATATCCGACCTTGGGCTTTGCATCTATGTAATTCAGAATGCCCAATTTGGATAGATCGGTCCGAATGGTCGCCTTGCTGAGATTAAGCATTTCCGCAATCTGATCCCCGGTAATCGGGGCATGCTTTTGTACGATGTTTAAAATTTCTACTTGTCTTGCCGTAAGGTCGATGATGAACGTCCCTCCTTTTTTCTTGCGATCTAATATTGAATATAATACGTCATATATAACAATAAATCAACCATAAAAAGCATATAAAACATCACATATATAAAATTAAGGCGGTTATTCATGTCTTTTTATCATTTAAAACACTTATTTAACACAAAAAACGGGTACTTTGCACCCTGCTCTTTCGAGTAAGGCAAAGTACCCGCTCCCTTATTCGTATCTTAAAGCATCAATTGGACGCAGCTTCGACGCCTTTCGCGCCGGATATACTCCGAACAACACTCCAACCCCCATACAGCACAGAAAAGAGTAAAGCACGGGCTCTATCGAATACACAATCGGCATTTGGACGAACTTCTCGAGCAGCTTTGCACCTCCGAGACCCACCATTACGCCAACCAGTCCACCCATCAGACTGAGAAAAACAGCCTCAGCCACAAACTGCAGCATAATATCACTGCGTTGCGCACCAATCGCTTTACGAATCCCGATCTCCCTCGTACGTTCCGTGACGGACACCAGCATAATATTCATAATGCCGACACCTCCAACGCCAAGCGCAATTGCAGCTACACCGACCAGCAGCATATTCATAATTCGATCAACCCCGGACACTGTTTTTAAGATTTCCGTCTGGGTCATGATCTGAAAGTCATCGCCCTCTGATGGCTTTAGCTCATGTCTGGCACGTAGCACCTGCCGAATTTCAGCACTTGCCTGATTAATCTTCTCCTCTGTTGTTGCGGAGGCGTTCACCTGCTGAATACTCATATTGCCTAGCCGTTCCATCCCCGTTGTAATCGGTACATATACCTGCTGACCACTGTTACTCATATTGGAATTGGAATTTGCCAGCACACCAACCACCTTAAAAGGAAGCTGTTTAATCATGATCGTCTCACCGACCGCTCTGGAGGCATCCGGACCAAAAATATTACGGGCCGCATCACTCCCAAGCACGGCCACATTCATTTGTTTATCCACTTCATAGTGGGTAAACGACCTGCCTTGAGCTAGTGACAGCTTTCTCACATGAACGAATGCCAGCGAAGTCCCCTCAATTTGCGCGCTGACCTTATTGCGACTCCACGTAATATCTGCATTGGTCATGGCACTTGGTGCTACCTCTGCTACTGCTTTTTGCTGCTCTAGCGCATCGATATCTTCCAGAGATATTCCTTTCGTCTGACTGAACGACATGGAGCTGGAGCCATCATATGGAGCATAAGGATAGATCATCAGCAGATTATTTCCCATACTGTTGATCTGAGATGTAATCGTAGCCGTTGATCCTTTACCGATGGCTACAATCATAATCACAGCGGCCACTCCGATAATAATGCCCACCATGGTCAGCAAAGATCGCAGCATATTGGTTCGCAAACTGTTGAGCGATACACGGATAATTTCCTTAAACTTCATGCCTTCACTTCCTCTGCCGCCATTCTTCGTTTCCCAACAGGCTGATCCTCTTCAATCCGCCCATCCCGAAAATGAATCAGACGCTTGGCATATTCCGCAACCTCCTGATCATGAGTAACCAATACAACCGTTTTCCCCTGATCATTTAGACGCTGAAAAATCCCCATTATTTCAACACTTGTTTTGGAGTCCAATGCGCCTGTCGGTTCATCCGCCAAGAGAATGACCGGATTGTTCACAAGTGCGCGCGCAATTGACACCCGCTGCTGCTGACCGCCTGACAATTCGTTCGGCCTATTGTTCATCCGATCGCCTAGACCTACGCTAGTGAGGGCCTCCATTGCCCGCAAACGACGCTCCTTGGCAGAAATACCCGCATAGATCATAGGCAGTTCCACATTCTCCAAGGCCGTTGCTCGCGGGAGCAAATGGAATTTTTGAAATACAAATCCGATTTTCTGATTACGTATAATAGCCAGTTCATCCTCGCGGGCATCTAATATCGAATAGCCATCCAAATAAAATTGTCCCGATGTAGGTAAATCCAGACAGCCGATGACATTCATCATCGTGGACTTGCCTGATCCAGACGGTCCCATGATCGCAACAAAATCACCGTCAGCAATATCAAGTTGTACCTCACGCAGGGCATGAATTTCCTGATCTCCGACCTGATACACTTTTTTCAAATCCTCAATCTGAATGACGTATCTCATACCCGTTTAAAAGCCTCCCTGCATGCCGCCCATAGCGGAAGGGTCCGGCGGAGGTTCAGGAGCAGGCACGATAAGCGTGTCACCCTCCTTTACACCTGACTTGAGCTCGACTCGATCTGGCGTGTAAAATCCGAGTTCTACGGGCTTGAATGTGCGCGCCCCTGGATTCGCAGCGTTATTGGCGGAAACATACACGCCATCCTGTCCCCCTTCGGATCTCAGCGCAGTCGCAGGTACGAACAGTACATTTTTGTGTACTCCCAAAATAACGGCCACATTCATAATCATGCCCGTTTTGAGCTTGCCTTTCGGGTCATGAACAGACAATTCCATCAGATACGTCGTCATCCCTTCATCCGTAGAGGCTTCCGGTGAGACGAATTGCACTTTCCCTGGAAACGATTCACCCGGATATGCATTGGTAGTCAACACGGCTGAGAGCCCCTTCTTTACTTTGACAATGTCGGTCTGACTTACCTTCACAACCACCTTAAGATCGTTGGAATCCGAGTTATTCATGACAATGAATGGAGCCGTCGGACTGGTCCCTACATCCCCGTTCACCTTCAAGATTACCCCGTCCCAAGGTGCTGTGACCTGAAGCTTGTTCAATTCATTTTTCTTCTGCTCCAGTTCCGTCGCCTGTCTTCGAACCTCTATCCGTGAGGCTTGAATATTGGATGCATCAGCCGGAACCTGAATTTTGCGAAGCTCTGCCATTGCCGTACGATATCCGATTTCAGCTTCTGAAATGGTGCGACGTTTTTGCGACATGATTTTGCGGAACTGCAGATCCAGACCATCATAGTCCGTCTGTGCTTTATCAAGTGCTTGCTCTGCCTGCTCCAATTCACTGTTGGACACCGCACCAGCATCATGTAAAAACTTTTGGTCTTCATATGCCTTTCGCGCCTGTTCCAACTGCTTTTGGGAAGTTTTCTTCTGACTTTCGGCTTCTTCCAGCTCAAATGATTCTTGCGCTGTATCGATAGCCATTTTGGCCCGAAGTACATTTGTTTTCTGAATTTCAATGTCCTCTGCCTTCGGACCTTTCTCCAATTCAGCCAGCTTGGATTTGGATATTTCCAAAGTATCAGACGCAGTCTGAATTTGCATTTTAATTTCTGAACTGTCCAGAAGAGCCAGCACCTGTCCTTTTTTCACCTTGTCCCCGGCTTTCACATTTACCACTGCCAGCTTGTTATCGCCTGCACTCGTGAAGTTTAACTTCACTTCCTTGGACGCTTGCACGGTACCGGACGTGTCCAGCTTCTCACTCACATCGCCGCGCTCTACTTTAAGCGTCTCATCCTGAACCAATGGTGCCGCCTGCTCCTTGGGCAGATTCAGATATACTGCCGCTCCGCCTCCACCTACAATCAGTAGAACAATTGCAGTCCATATCCACTTTTTTCTCCGTTTTTTCCGTAACTTGATTAAAGCATCATTTAAAACCGTTTCTGCCAACGCCTTTTCCTCCCTATGTGCTCCATGGCTTGTTCAACGTATACTCATTTTGATCCAACTCGATCGCCAGCTCTTCCATTTGCCGTTCAATCTGGTTCACTTTCAACTGATTATTTTTCAATTCCATCTCTATAATTAGACCTCTGGCCCACTTTTTGCGTGATAACTCCAAGGCCTCTTTTGCCGTACGCAAGCTTTCTTCCAGTTGTACGTATTTTTTTTGGTTTTCCTTAACCGTGGCATACAAATTACGGAGTGATTCGGCAAAATCCTTTTGACCTTTGTCGAGCTCCTCTTTAGCCGTATCGACATCCATTTTAGCTAGATCGTAAGCACCTGCACCGTTGTTAAAATCGAAGTATCTCACATTAAGTTCCGAAGTTTTGATGCTATCCTCCAGCTTCCATAAATTTGGATTCATGTCTGTCAGCTGTTGTATATGTAATTCGATATCCAGTTTCTTTGGTTCCTTGTACACGGGTCGATCCACCATTTCATAGGCTGTTCCGTTAGGTTGTCCCATGAGGAAGTTCAGAGCATCCCTGGATTTTTGCAACGCAATTTTCCCCTGTTCTACTGTTTGCTGAGCCTGGCTTCTGGCCTGTGTACTCTCGTTTTTTGCATACTCAGACAGCTTGCCGCGCGCAAATTTGGCAAGTGCAATCTTTTCCTCCGCTTGGGCAATTTCAAGCGCTTCTAGATCATTTTTCACTTGATTCTCTGCCACGAACACACTTTGATAGCTTTTCATCACATTAAAATAAATCTGGTCTTTGGCGAACTGCGCCTGCTTTTTGCTGGCTAGATAAGATAGCGTCGAAGAGTTATAACTTCTCCAAGAGGTATTATCATCAACATATTCACCGTCTATAAAATCAACAAATGCATTTCCCAGATCCTTTTCTGCATTTTTCAGTTCCATTCTGCGACGCTCAACGTCCCGTTCGGCGGTACGCGTATTGTAACTGTTCGTCTGTGCCCATTCCACGGCCTGCTTGAGTGTTAATGTAGGTAAAGCCTGACCCGTTACGGATGATGTCTTTGATGTAGCCGCAGTAGATGGACTAACCGACGTACTTGATGCTACATTTCCTGATAAACTCTCAGACTGTACAGTGGAGGCCAATCCTGATGATAAGGACAATACAAGCAGCACGACAGCCGCTTTTTGCTTCATAGATGAATCTCTCCCCTTTCGGTTCATTCCCCGAATCTTTTCCATTTTTTTCGACATAAACTTCCACGAACTCTCTGCATTCTAATTGTACTTTCAGGTTTATGTTGGTACAAGGTGTCAAAACAATACATTTTTGTAACCTTTACTTCCTGATTACTCGCTTTATACTACTTTTCGTCCAATGAGATATTGATTCAACCTATTTTTACCTGAACTTTACCTAATTTTCAGCTAATTTTAAGGAAACCAACAGCATCTATTAAGGTTTGGAACATATACTAGAGAAAGAATAACAGCCGCTCACTGGGAGGGTTAATAGATGATAAAAGAATCTCGCATGACAACCACTAACGAACCGTCTGATTTGTGGATGACCCGCTTTTTACGTGAATCAGAACAAAAAAAGAAACAACTAATCCGGGAAGCCCGGAAAAATAACGATATACCGCTGATGAACAGCATTTCTTTTCACCTTGCCCAACGGGATCAGCAGCATCTTATCGGATAAAATGACAAGTGAATCTTATGCTATAAATAACAGATTACCTCTAGTTATCTGCTTCGTATGCTAGATGAAAAAAATCCGGGACAAATCGATAATTGATTTGTCCCGGATTTTTGTGATAATCAAATCTAATATAAAACCGCATAGCTCGTTCCGTTCCTATTCTTCCATCTCCGCCTGCGGATCATAGAGATATTGATCCAGTGGAATTCGCCCGCTTTCATTAAAACGTATGCCTTCCTCCTCCAAATACAGACGCTGCAGGGATGCGGACTCATCCTCCTGCAAAGCAATCTCCCCCAAACGGTTGACTACTCTATGCCAAGGAAGTCGGTGTTTTTGGCTCAATGTATGCAAAATTCGCACCACCTGCCTGGCACCTCTTGGGCTTCCGGCCTCTGCCGCAATTTGACCGTAAGTCATTACTTTTCCCTCAGGGATCAACAGTATAATTTGAAGCACACGGGCAGTGAAAGGCTGCATGTTCTAATTCCTCCGTATTACTATTGCTTTTTCAATAATTATAGCACCCTGAACAGAGGCTAAAAACCCCTGCTCCTAACGAATGTAAGAAACAGGGGAAAACCCATCGTTTAAATTTAGAATCCGCTCAGACCCTGCCTTTTTAAATCCTGTGCTACCAATCGGGCCAGTTCCCTTGCACCTTCATAGTTTGGATGGAGTGTATCGCCGTTCATATACAAGGCCAGTGTAGCGTCTTTACCAATAGAAGTGAAATAAGCTGAGCTAAGAACATTCAGGTCGACTAAAGGCGTTTGTTCCTCTTGAGCCAGTGCCAAAATAGCGCTTCTATACCATCTATTTTCTGCGTTGTGTACATTGTTAGCATTAAAGTCAGTGGCTCGTCCTTGCGGAGTTGACAGGATTACCGTCGCCCCTTTAGCCTTAACCTGCCGAATCATATCCCGCATCCAGTCCTTAAACTCGGCTTCGCTTTCGTTATGCTTTGGATTGGTGTCATTAATGCCCAATTGGAGAATAAAATAATCCCCCGGCTTAATATATTGGACGATGGCCTCCAACTGACCGTCCTGGTGGAAGCCTCTAGCAATTTGGCCTCCTGATGCCATATTGCGAATTTGAAAAGTATTCGTGTTCACAAACTCTGGCAGCAGTTGGCCCCATCCCGCCTGCACGCTGCTATCTAGCGGATAATAGTTACAAACCGTAGAATCTCCACCGATATAAATCGTTCGATTCGTAACCGGATTGCTAGATAATTGCCTGATTTCCAATGCACTGAGTGTGAAGACCGCGCCCTCTTTGCCTTCAGTAACCAGCAGATTTAGCTGTCCATCTGTCACTGGAATTTGAAAGCGATCCTTGGCCCCATTCCCTGTCATATTAATGACCTGATACACCCCTTCAGCCGCAATACTCGAACGAGAGGTATCTCCTAAAGTAACCGACACCTCATACAAACCAGGAGGAAGATCAACATCAAAAGTATTCTCGCTTTTCGTACCTGTAGCCAGGAACCGTACCGCATCACTTGCCACTCCAGTCCCCGAAGCGCTGACATTACGCATATTCTCAGGGGTACGAAAGCCATAGCCACGTGCTGAGTCATAGGACAGCGAAGCGCTCACGCCAGTATAACCCGTTTCGACCGTACCTCCTCCAAAATCAAACTTGTACTCACCAGCGGATGCATGTGCAGGCGTAGCTATGCCCACACCTGGTGCACCACATAAAAAAGCTGCTAAAAGCATACCAGTCAATCCTTTTTTCCACTTCATTCTTCATTCCTCCTCCAGATTTTCAATTGTACGAAGCAAAGAATTTATTTTTTGTAAGCGCATACATAAAATTCTACCAATTGTTGCAGGGTTATGCCTATGTGATTATTATGCAAAAGAAAAGTAGTTTATTCGTTAAGCTGAAACTTGTACTTCTACACAAAAAAACTTCGCAGATACCTCTGCGAAGCTTCCTGAAGCAAAATTTCGTTAATTCAAAATTACTGCATTAATCCGCAACCAGAATTCCGTCAAAGCTCTCTGGACCTACTCGTACTGTACCTAGCAGGTTAGAAGAAACAAAAGCTGTATAAACCAATTGTGGTGTAATCGGCGGGTTAAAGTCATCGGCTGAGAACGCAATAACCTGTGGAGCTAATAAACTCAAACTGAAAGTAGACGTAGCCGAATAAACAACAGGGTCAGTGACCAGGGTACCTCTTACAATAGTGATCGTTATTCCGACTAAAGCAAGCGGAAGTTGAAGCGATATGGTTCCTTTAAGCAGAACCCTTGGCGTACCTGTAGCTCCCAGTGTGTTTAATCCGATCTGCCCAAACAATTGAGGCGTATTCAAAACCGTGATCGGAATGGCAATAGAGTTAGCTGTCGAAGCATTTTGGGATGTTCTTCCATCAATAAATGTTCCCATGGTTTCCCCTCCTCTCTCTATCAGATACTCATAGACTATGAAAAAGTTTGTTTTGTGCTTGGACTGAATAACTTGTAAAACACACAACTTCTGATGAATAGGCTAATGTGCAGCCCTTTCTCTGGCCCTGTGAATACACTAAACCAACACTGGGAAAGGAGGGATGTCATGTCTAATAAGTTTAGAGCCACCTTAAGGGGGGCTAATGAAGTGCCTCCTGTCAGAACAAATGCAACAGGAACAGCCGAATTTCGTTACCGTCCAACGAGCCAGCAATTAAGCTTTGAACTGACTGTGCGCAATATCTCACGAGTAACCGAAGCGCATATTCATCTGGGACGAAGAGGTGAAAATGGTCCTGTTGTTGCTACACTGTTTGGTCCTTCGAAGTTTGGGATAACCGTTAGAAGAGGCGTCGTTAGTGGTGTGCTACGTGCATGTGATCTTATCGGTCCGCTCAGAGGCAGAACCATTTATGATTTGGTGTGCCAAATTAGAGAGGGCAATGCCTACGTCAATGTCCACACGATCCGTCATCCGAACGGTGCCATTCGTGGACAAATTAGACGCGCACCTATCAAACGCTGCAAATAACGAATGATCATGAGTATAAAAAAGAACTTCCATGCCACTCATTTTGAGGCTATGGAAGTTCTTTTTAATTCAGGATTTTGCAAAATTCGATTCCAGTCGCTCCGAAGTGCAATATATAGACGAACTAAACCATTTCGATCTATATCTTCTTCATTGGAAGTCGCTTATGGGATTTTTGCAAAATCCTCAATTCTTAACAAAAGTTAAGAAGTTCATAAGCGTTTCTTAAGCCCTTCCCTTCAAGGTTGTTAAGAACTTTATCTTTTAATAGAAAGAGTTCAACAAGATACAGTTCACTCCTGAAAGGAAATGAAGCTTATGAAGCCTAAGACCAAAGAAAAAATTCCCGAATTGCAGTTGGTCAGAGCCATGGCGATTTTAGCCGTCTTGATGGTACATGCCACTTCTTATGCAACGGTTCAGCTTACAAATTCCAGCCTATATGTTGTATACAATGCGCTCAATGTGTTGATGAAGTATGGAACCCCCGTATTTATCGCGCTTAGCAGTATGGTGCTGTTCTACAACTACAAGGATCGTCCGATGGGACGACAGCTCTTAAGCCGCTTTTATAAGCAGAGATTGCTGTACATCCTCTTACCTTATGTCATGTTCTCTCTGTTTTATTTCTTCCTGTCCCTTACGGCTGGCAGCTCCGAACCATGGAATATAGTCACACTTGCGAAGAGCTTTGCTCTGAAACTGGCCACAGGCAAAGCTTATACTCATTTATATTATATTTTTATCATGATGCAATTCTATCTTGCATTCCCATTCGTATTGTGGCTGTTCCAGCGTTGTCGGCAACTTCCACAATGGTCTATTGTCCTTGGGCTATTGGTACAGTGGTCATTTGTTATTGGAAATAAATTTCTATTTCAGGTTCAAAATAAGGGCAGTTGGGCACTGTCTTATATAGCCTGCTACATGCTGGGTGCTGCTCTCGGTTACTACTACCCACAGCTGAGAACGTGGTTTCTGATGCGTAAGGGGGAACGAAGTATTGCCGGAGTGCTGGCATGGATCGCAATTTGGGCTTTATGGCTGATTTCAGCCACCATGCATGTCTATATGTGGTACGAAAATAGAATGTACGGAATCTCGTACAATTCGCTAGTTTTTGAACTTATGTATAATATGTACAGCCTGTCTAGCACGCTGGTAATACTACAGATTTCCTTTTTAATGTACAGACGACAACATTCCTTTGTCACTCGCAAACTGGAACGTCTGGGCACACTGTCCTTTGGTGTGTATCTGATTCATCCGTTCTTCCTACTCCTGTATCGGCAGTTTTCACCACATATCAGTTCTCCGCAGCTTATTCATGTGTGGTATGCCGGAGGTTTTTGCTTTGCACTTCTTTGCTCTTGGCTCGTCGTGTCGATCATCTCCCGTTTCCTTCCATTTGCTTGGATCTTGTTCGGTCAACTACCAGAAATAGAAAAAAGACAATTCAAGCAAGAAAACCGTATTTCTTCAACTGAAACAGCACTATCCAAAGGCTAACGACCCCAAGCAAGCGAACTGAGATGAGTGTCCATAGCCTCCAACTTTAAAAAGGTATATAATACGCCCATATTGTATACTGCTGGAAAGAACAGAAAGGGTGCACAACCATGCATAACGGAACCATTTTATTAGTAGACGATGAACCTGAAATTATTAAGCTGATGCAAATTTATTTGGAAAATGAAGGATATCGACTGCTTATGGCACGAGACGGACTGGAAGCGCTGGAGCAAGTCAGTCGGGAATCGATAGATGTGATGGTGCTTGATGTGATGATGCCCAATATGGACGGGGTTGAAGCTTGCATGAAGATCAGGGAAACCGAGCATTTTCCGATTATTATGTTGTCTGCGAAGGGACAAGATATGGACAAAATCACAGGACTCAGCGTTGGGGCCGATGATTATGTCACTAAGCCGTTCAGCCCGTTGGAGCTGGTGGCACGCATCAAATCCCAGCTGCGCAGAGTACGGAAATACACCCACTCCTCCCCTGCATTGGAGCATGAAATGATACTGGATGAACTCTCCATTAATTCTGCTACGCATGAGGTCACTCTCGCTGGAGAATCCATTAAGCTGACCCCGCGTGAATTTGCCATTGTCGAGCTGTTGGCACGTAATCGTGGTCAAGTGCTGAGCATGGAGCAGATCTATGAAAAAGTGTGGAAGGAGCAATATCTGGAATCCAACAACACGCTGATGGTTCATGTGCGTAAAATTCGCGAGAAAATTGAGGCTGATCCGAGAAAACCCAAATACCTGAAAACGGTGTGGGGCATTGGCTACAAAATGGAAAAATTCGATTAATGGAGGATTCACGTCTTGAAGGCAAAACGATATGACACATTGGGTTGGAAGCTGGCAGCCCTTAGCCTTGCCGCTTTCGCTCTAACTGGACTGATTTTGATGGTGTTTTATTATGGAGCATCTTTGCTACTATGGCTGAACCCTTCCCGTTCATTTTTTGGCACCCGTCTGGTTCGCTGGACCGTAAATCACATTGGGTCCCCACTGATCATGCTGGTGGGCGGGCTACCTACATATATCTATTTCTTTTTCCTTTTTACCAAAAATACGATTGGCTACCTTCGCGAAATTACGACGGGGATGCAGGAGTTTGCTGATGGAGATCTGTCCTATACGATCCCTGTTTCTTCAGCGGACGAGCTGGGTACCTTGGCGAAAAATATGAACACCATGGCGGACAAGCTCCGTCTCTCACTGGAAGAAGAACGGGCTTCCGCCAAAGCCAAAAACGACCTGATCACCGGCGTATCTCATGATCTTCGTACCCCGCTAACATCCGTGATCGGTTTTTTGGAATATATTGAAACCGATCGCTATCGGGATGAAATTGAGCTGCGCTATTATGTGAACATTGCTTATGAAAAGTCATTGACGCTTAAAAAGCTGATCGACGAGCTGTTTGAATACACGCGTGTGAGCGGTGGCAGTCTGCCACTGGAGCTGGAGCCTGTAGATCTCGGCAAATTGCTCACTCAGCTTGCTGAGGAATTTGTACCCTCGCTGGAACAGGCAGACATGTCCTACCGTGTCCGAATCGTCGAGCCTGTTCGGATTCTAGCCGATACCGACGAGCTGGTACGCCTGTATGAAAATTTGTTTTCCAACGCTATTCGATACGGAAAAGACGGCAAACGCCTCGATATCACCATAGGACGCGAAGACGACGAGGCGGTGGTAATCTGCACCAACTACGGCACCCCAATTCCTGCGGAAGATGTCCCGCACTTGTTTGAACGGTTTTACCGGGTGGACAAATCACGTTCCAAGGAAACCGGAGGCACCGGACTGGGCCTTGCGATTACCAAAAGTATTACCGAACTGCATGATGGCCGCATTTCGGTTAGGAGCAATCGCAGACAAACAGATTTTGAAACCCGTTTTCCCCTCTACTCCTACACATAAACAAACGAACCAGCCAAAGATCGTATCTCTGGCCGGTTCGTTTCTGACTTTTATTTAATACAGGACTATATTCCTTTATTTTGTTCAAACAATACTTCCCCATTGGATTCAATAATCTTTTGGTACCAGTAGAAGCTGTTCTTTTTTCTTCTTTCCAGCGTACCCGTACCATCGTTGTTTTTGTCTACATAGATAAATCCGTACCTTTTTTTCATTTCTCCTGTTCCCGCACTGACAATGTCGATTGGACCCCACCAGGTATAGCCGAGCACTTCGCAGCCATCCTCAATAGCTTCATGCAGCTGGATCAGATGCTTGTTCAGATAGTCTACCCGCTCGGGATCATGAATTGAACCGTCTTCCATAATTTCATCATGACTGCCGTAGCCGTTCTCTACAACAAACAGAGGTTTCTGATATCGGTCGTACATCTCATTACACACATAGCGGAAGCCTTTCGGGTCAATTGGCCATCCCCAGGGCGTTTTTTCCAAATAGGGATTGTCGAGTCCCATAATTCCCCCTGTGTTGCCCAAGATGGGCATACCTGCTTTATGTGTCGTACTTCGATAATAGCTAAATCCTAAATAATCAGCTGTATGCTCTCGCAGTAATTGCTCATCCCCGGGCTCCATTTGGACCATGATGTTATGCTCTCTCCAGATCCGTTTGGCATAGCTTGGATAATAGCCTCTAAGGATCACATCCGAATAAAATAAGGATCTTCTTCTCAGCTCATAGGCTTCAAACACATCGTCCGGATTACAGGTATTCGGATAGATCGGACTCAGGGATAACATAGCGCCCATCATCGCTCCTGGGATAATTTCATGACACAGTTTAGTAGCCAGGGCGCTGGCAACGAAAACATGGTGACTAGCCTGATAAATGGTCGGCAGCTTGTGCTCATCGTCTTGAACAACAATGCCTCCTGCCGCCAAGGGAATGGTATGAAAATGGTTGATTTCGTTGAAGTTCATCCAATATTTCACTTTATTTTTATAACGCTTGAAGACAACTTCCGCATACTTTACGTAGAATCCAATCAGCTCGCGGCTTTTCCAGCCTTCGTATTTACGAATCAGATTCAGAGGCAGCTCAAAGTGAGAAATGGTGATGACCGGCTCAATTCCATACTTCAGTAGCTCATCAAACAGATCATCGTAAAATTGCAGCCCTTTTTCATTTGGCTCGGCATCATCCCCATTCGGAAAGATTCGGGACCATGCAATGGAAGTCCGAAAGCATTTCATGCCCATTTCAGCGAACAGGGCGATATCTTCTTTATAACGATGGTAAAAATCAATCGCTTCATGGCTGGCGTAGTACTTGTTTTCATCAATCGTATCATCAAACGTCCCGCCTACTATTCCTCCCCGAAATGCATCGCTGATTGCTGGCCCTTTACCATCCTCGTTCCATGCCCCTTCAGCCTGATTCGCTGCTATAGCACCACCCCATAGAAAATTCTTAGGAAAACTTTTGGCTATTTGTGCTGTCATAATTCATTTCCTCCTTTATTTAATGTACAGTGAGCAAAATACTTTGCAAATCTACGGATTTTTGCTGTGTCTGGGTAACCTTTTGGTAAGCAGTGCTGTTGGTAACAATAATTGGAGTGGTCAGGTCATAACCGGCTGCCTGGATTTTCGGAATATCAAATTCAAGCAGCAAATCGCCTCGTTCAATCCGTTGCCCTTGCTCTACATGCTTCGTGAAATAGTTGCCTTTCAGCTTAACCGTATCTAGTCCCACATGAATTAACAGATCCAGATGGTTATCTGAGGTGATGGCTATCGCATGACCAGTTCGAAATACGAGCGAGACAACCCCAGAAACCGGTGAATATACCTTTCCTTCACTCGGTAGAATGGCTATTCCTTGACCCATCGCTTCTGTAGAGAACGCAGGATCAGGCACCTCATGAAGCGGAACAATTTGACCATGGATAGGCGCATAGACATTCTCGGTGACTTCGGTATGTCCAGGTTCAGTTTGTAAGGCAGGCTCGGATTTTTCTGCTTCCGTCTTTCCTGTCTCCGCATTCGTTGCCCCGTTTCCTTCATTAAAGCCCAGAATATAAGTCAATACGGTAGTAACCACAAATGAAATGATGATACTAATCAAATAAAAAGCAATTGTATTCGTAAAGAATGCCGGAATAGTTGTTATTGCCGGGAACACATAAGCAAGCACGGTCGTCTGGAAATGTCCGGCAATAGCCCCTCCGATCATTCCCCCGATGACGGCGGCAATCATTGGTCTTTTCAGCTTCACGGACAATCCGTAAACGATAGGTTCTGTAATACCTGCGAACAGTGAAGGGAAAATAGATGACAGTGCGTAAGCTTTCAGCTTTTTGTCTTTGGCTTTCAGAAAGACCCCAAGAGCGACACCCGATTGGGCGAAGGTCGCAGAAGCCATCATAGGTCGGATCGTATCAAACCCTTTGAGGGAAAGATTGTTGATCATCGCAGGTGCAATCCCCCAGTGTAAACCAAACATCACCAGGAAGGTCCAGCCGCCTCCCAGAATGGCCCCAGTCAAGAGACCGCTTTGCGTACTCAAAAATTCAATACCATCCGCAATACCTTTACCGGTGTACACTCCCAGTGGACCGATCACAATGGCGGTAAGCGGAACCATAATTAATAAGGAAACAAGCGGGACCATAAATAATTCAATGCTTTTCGGAACCACCCGCTTCAGAAACCGTTCCAGATATGAATACAGCCAAATGGCTAAAATTGCTGGAATAATGGATGTCGTATAACTCATCAGGACAACGGGAATGTGGATAAAGGAAGCAATATCCCCCGTGTTTTCCATCAGCTTGGTGAAGTTAGGCTCCAGCAGAGCGGCCATAATGGCAGCAGATACGATAGGCTGGGTCTTGAATGTTCTCGAAGCTGAAAACGCTAACATCAGTGGTAGGAAGAAAAATACGCCGTTGCCTGCGGCAGCAAGGATAGCATAGGTACTGGAGGTACTGTCCAACCACTCTAACTGTGTAAGAATAACCAGGATAGCTTTCAGCATCCCTGCACCAGCCAAAGCAGGTACAATCGGCTGGAAGATAGAGCTCATGACGGTAAAAGCACGACTGATGAAATTACCTTCCTTTGCATGATCCTCTTTCTTTTCGTTGCCGCTTTTTACCTGAAGGTTATAGTTCTTCGCAATCGTATCATAAACCTCGTTGACATGATTGCCGATCACCACCTGGTACTGCCCTCCGCTTTCTATCACGGAAATGACACTGTCGGAATTTTCCAAAACCTGTTTATTGGCTTTTTGCTTGTCCTTAAGTGTAAATCTCAGACGGGTCATACAATGGTACAGATCACGTATATTTTCTTCTCCGCCTACATTAGTTACAATGAATTTCGCTAATTCATCATGTTTGCTCATAATGCCTGCCTCCAATGCTCTCTGGTTGATATAAAAAAACCTGAGTAATCACCGATACCAAAATGCAATTTAGTATCGAAATCACTCAGGTAATGCCCACGAATGGTAACACCCTGTTAGTTTTCAGTTCTGTTGACCAATCTGGAAATGTGAATCATAAGATACATCATTTCATCATTGGTTAATTTCTGCTCAAACTGCTTATTCACATACACCCCTATTTTTTGTACACATCTGTGCTCTTCTGGAAATTTGATTTTCAGGTCTTCGAACAAATTCATGTACTGCGGGTCTGCCGATTCGTGGGCAAAAAGCCGCTGGGCAAAAAATTTAAGATGGGTTACAAAACGGTTGTAATTCCATGAATCTTCATCAATCTCGACATTGAAGTGGTATTTTACAATATCCATAATATCCTTGATGACTTTTGACGTTTTTAGCGTCAGATCAAGCTTCTGGTTATCCAGGCGGGCGTTAACGAAATGAAGGGCAATAAACCCGGCTTCATTCTCATCGAACGTGATGTTGATCCTGTTACGAATCATCTCCAGCGCGTGTTTTCCGATCGCGAATTCTTCGCGATAAAACCGCTTGATCTCCCATAGAAACCGGTTTTCAATCGGTGTTCCCCGTTCATGCCGCTGGATGGCGAATGAAATGTGGTCGATCAGGGCTAGGTAAATATAGTCACTAATGTCTCCAGCCAATCTCGGTCTGGCATACTCCACGATTTCATCCGCGATTTCAATACATTCCATCTTCACATCTTTCAGCAAATCCGCCAGCTTCGCGGATAAATCCTGAGTTTTGACTACAAACAGCTTCGTGATTTTTCGCTCATCGATGGTATCCCCCGGTTTCAGGTTGAATGCGATTCCATTTCCTGTCGCAATGACCTCTTGGGCGTCCTCTTCCTCTGCTAAAACGACATTGTTGTTAAGCGCTTTCTTCAAAATCATGCGACCACCTGCTTTTATTTACTGGAAGGCCATTTTTTAAAAGACTCTGTTAAAAAATGTGCATACACTAAAAAACCTGAACAGAATACCGCTTCATAGACGTTATCGCCCATTTACCGGAACTCCATTCAGGTTATGCCTAAAATAGTAACACCCTGAAAATTATGAGATTCATTTTTGTAATCGTTTTCTTGACTTCATTATAATAGAGTTTCTTTTTTTCTGTCAACCCTTTATTAAAAAAAGCCTTCCATCCGCTTACTGCGGCTTCGGAGTCCCTGAACGATTCACAATCCAGATGCCCGCCAGTACTAAGAAAATGCCAAGCAAGGTAGCCGCTTTGAGTGCCTCGTGAAGAAAGATCCAGCCGGACACAACACCGATGATAGGAACCAGCAACAGCGTAACAGAAGCTTTACTTGCTTCCATTCTAGTGAGAATATGAGTCCACAGCAGGAATGCAAGAGCAGACGCCACAATGCCGGAAAATAAGATATAAAAGATCGACGCAGCGCTAAAGTTCGGCTCCCATCGCTCAAACAACAGGGAGTACAATAACAATCCGAGCGCACCGAACGCCATCTGCCAGGTCGTGAACTGGGTTTTATCGCAATGCTGGAGCTTGAGCTTGATAATCAGGTTCGAAAGTGCCCAAGCAATCGCTGAACTCACCCCAAGCAGCATGGCCCACAAATTGCCGCCCAAATGAATGTCCATAGCAAATAATAGCCCCAAGACCCCTGTAGCAATTCCAATCGTTTTGCGTGTGTTCAGCCGCTCACCAGGAATCATAAAATGAGCCATAATGGATAAAAACAGCGGCATGCTGTACGTAAGCACGGAGGTTAAGCCCGCATTAATGTAGTTCAGGGATATCTGAATCGCAATATTAAAATAGGTAGTCTGGAGAATCCCGCAGAGTATATACCATTTTATCGTGTGCTTGTCAGGGTTCGGAACCCGTTTCCACATCAGAATTCCGAACAGAAGCAGCGTCCCTGTGAGAAACCGGAGAGCCGCAAATTGAACAGGTTCAAAGGCTCCATTGCCCAATTTCATGATGACAAAATTAAAGCCCCAGATCAGGCATAAGAGCAGGCTCAAGCCTTTCATGCATCATACGCCTCCGTTTAGAGCACTTCTCCGCCCGATTCAATCACTTTTTTATACCAGTCAAAGCTTTTTTTCTTGTAGCGGTTCAGTGTTCCGTTGCCCAGATCATTCTGGTCGACGTAGACGAAGCCGTATCTCTTGGATGCCTGTGAGGTCGAAGCACTGATCATGTCGATGGGACCCCAGGCGGTGTAGCCGAACAGGTCCACTCCATCCTCAATGGCTTCCCTCATTTGCTCGATATGTTTTTTCAGATAGTCGATACGGTAATCATCGTTAATGGTCCCGTCAGGATTCATTTGATCTGTCGCACCCACGCCGTTTTCTGAAATGAACAGTGGCTTTTGATAGCGGTCATACAGGTTATTGAGCGCATAACGTAATCCTTTAGGATCAATCTGCCATCCCCACTCGGACTGCTCCAGGTAAGGATTTTTCACGCCACCAATCAGATTTCCGCTTGCTTTGGCATGCTGATCGGCAGTGGCACTGGCATTGTTGGACATATAGTAGCTCAGGGACACGAAGTCCACGAGGTTATCTCGCAAGATTTCATCGTCGCCAGGTTCTTTATGCAGAACAACACCCTTTTCTTTGAACATACGTGCGGTATAGGACGGATAATACCCTCTAGCTTGTACATCACTGAAAAAGAAGGACACTCGTTCTTCCTTTTGGCATTCAAGCACATCATCCGGATTGCAAGTATTCGGATAAAGCAACAGATAGCTGATCATACACCCAATCTGGGAGTTTGGTATAATCTCATGACAGGCTTTGACTGCCAGCGCGCTGGCTATAAACTGATGATGGGCAGATTGATACTTGTCCTGCTCCAGATTCGGGTGATTCTCTTCAATGATCCCCGCGCTGACAAACGGATGGTGTTTGACACAGTTCATTTCGTTAAACGTAATCCAGTACTTTACTTTATCCTTGTAACGGGTAAATACAGTCTCGGCAAAACGGACGAAAAATTCAATCAGCTTCCGGTTTTTCCAGCCACCATATTCGGTGACAAGATACAAAGGCATATCGTAATGGGTCAGCGAGATGACAGGTTCAATTCCTTTGGCCAGCAGGGCATCAAAAACCTTGTCATAGAATTGCAGCCCTTTCTCATTGGGTTCTGTCTCGTCGCCATTCGGGAAAATACGAGTCCAGGAAATGGAAGTGCGAAAGCATTTAAAACCCATTTCGGCCAGCAGATTAATATCTTCTTCATAACGGTGGTAGAAATCATTTCCCCGACGTTTGGGATAATTTTTGGTGCTGTTTGGGTCCAATGCTTCCTTGACCTGCGCATGGGTCATCATATGCCACTGATCCAGCCAATGCTTTTTGTCGAGTGCTGGATCAAAGGTAAATACATCAGAAATCGAGAGTCCTCTTCCATCTACGTTGTAAGCCCCTTCAATCTGCATGGCAGCGGCTGCCCCGCCCCATAGAAAGTTCTTGGGAAAACCTTTTGCCTGTTCCATGTTGCATTCCTCCAAGTAGGTTATAATTTGTGAAGAAGTATGCGGAACCCATGTCCTTTAAATGCATCTCGGATTGCTGCATACGCTTTATGCTACAATCTGGGATGCATTCCAGGTCAAGAACTAAATTTTTGGAGTTGAATGTCATGCATAATATAAAAAGAATTGCTGAAATTGCGGGGGTATCGACAAGTACCGTGTCTCGGGTGCTTAATCATCATCCATATGTCAGTGAAGCAACGCGGACCAGGGTGATGGAAGTCATTCGGGAATTGGATTATATTCCGAATATTAATGCGGTGCAGTTGAAAGTAGGCCGTACCAAGGTTATTGGGATCATGACCCCAACGATTAACAATTATTACATGCAAATCATCAAGGGAGTATCCAATGCGGGTAAAGAGCAAGATTATCAGGTTTTGATCTACCAAACGGAGGAAAATCAGGATTTGGAAAGCGCGACGTTAGAGCTTTTGAGGCAGAAAAAAGTGGACGGGATCGTCATTTTACGGCGTATGCTGGATTGGTCCGCTGTGAGGCATTACACCAAGTATGGGCCGATTGTGACCTGCGAGCCATTAAAAAATAAAGAGATTTCATCCATTTATCTCGATCATTATGAAGGATTTCGGATTGGATTAGAGCATTTGGCCGAGCTGGGATTTGAAAAAATCGCCTGCACCGTAGGCAGAAAAAACAGCGTAAACAGCCAAAGAAGACTCCAGGCCTATTATGACCTGCTCGCAGCAAGGAAGCTGCCAGTGAATGAGGAATGGTTGCTCAGTGGTATACATACGGTGCAGGATGGAATGCGAGCGTTCGCCAAGCTGGAGTCGTTAAAGGAACGTCCCCATGCCATCATGACAACCAATGATTTGGTGGCATGCGGTATTATCTCAGCCGCTCGTAGTAAAGGTTGGAAGGTTCCAGGAGATTTGGCAGTGGTCGGCTTTGAAGCTGATGAAAGTCAGGTAGCCGACGCCATGGGACTGACCAATATTACGAACCCGTTGCAGCGAATCGGACAGGAAATGTTCCGTACATTATATCAGCAATTGAACGGGCAGCCTTTGGAGCCAGTCTCCCTTGCTTTTGAATTGAAGGTCCGCCAGTCTACCTGCTAATCCATCTACAAACTAACCAATCAACAGTGTATAGACGATACCCGGTCCGTGTACACCGATCGTCAGATCATTTTCAATATCCGACGAGCGGCTCGGTCCAGTAATAAAATGAATGCCTGCGGGCAATTGCTCACGCCCAGCTTCGTCAAAGCGGTTTAGAATTTCGCCCAGTCGTGTTCGCAAGCGCTCTACTGGCAGAAGAATGATCAGTGCAGTTGGCAAAAGGCTGACTGCACGGCCTTTCTCCGGCGAGGATAGCACCGCTACCGAACCGGTGTAAGCAGCCGCTTCGTCGGCGATGACGATGCCGATATCCGCCTCGGCGGCGCGGGCCTTCCAATCCTCGACTGGATCGGTGTTCCACACCGATAAACGGACTTCCGGCAGCGCCGATTCCAGCTGGAGCGCATCCAGGTCCGGCTCATTCTGCCGGACGATATAGGCCGCTCCCAGCTCTCGCGCTTTGTGCGCGATCCAGTCTGCGGTCTGCTCCAAATCCGGCAGACGCACGACATGCCCGCCAACACTTGTAAAGTTGGCGGTGAATTCCTCGATGCGTTGCTCCGCGCTCCATTCGAATTCGTGCCAAAATGCAGGTGCGCCGCGAAACGGCTGAACTGGCGGCTCCGTTTGTCGTGGACGCTTGAGCCGCGTCGCGATGCCGTCCATAAAGCGTACCTGCTTGGCACGGGATTCTGCTTCCATTTGATGAAGCCACGTTTCATGGGCCGCTTTTGCTTGCGCAGAAGGATTACTCTGTTCACTCATGCTGCGTCCCTCCTTTACTTCTATCTGCCAAAATCTTCTCCATTCGACTGAGAACATCCGGCTGCATCACGTTGCGTTCCTGCTCCAGCTTATGCTCCAGCGTGTTCCATTGCTGACGGAAGGATTTTTTCGCCAAAGAGGGAGCCACACGGTACGTATTCCATCCCTTTAGGGGGCCCAGCTTAAGGGTAATTTCGCCCTTACGGACGACTGCTTTCTGGGCGATCTGCCCTAGCCGAATCGCCGCTGCGAATCGCTTCGAGCTGGAAACCACGGTCGCAAAACCTTTCATTCCTGCCGTTTCCAGCTTATCTCCTTGTCCCGCCTCCACCTTGCGTCTACGCAAATATACCAGCATATCATGCAGCGGTATTTTGACTGGACAGGCTTCATAACACGCACCACACAGACTGGACGCACTCGCAATATCGTTCCACTCTTCGATGTTGCCATGAAGGGCAGGCGTAAGCACTGCACCGATAGGGCCACTATATGTCCCGCCATACGCGTGCCCGCCAATGTGTCGGTACACCGGACAGGCATTCAGGCAAGCCCCACAGCGAATGCAATTCAGCAACTCTTGAAACTCGGGATTGCCTAGCTGTAGTGAACGTCCGTTATCTACGATGATGATGTGCATTTCGTCAGGCCCATCGGCATCTTGGCTGCGCCGAGGGCCTGAAATACCAGACATGTACATGGTCAGCTTCTGTCCAGTAGCGGATCGTGGCAGTAATGTAGCCATCACCTCCAAATCCGTCCAGGATGGAATAATCCGTTCCATGCCCATCAGTGTAATTTGCGTTTTGGGCAAAGTGGATACCATTCGTGCGTTGCCTTCATTTTCAAACAGGACCATGGAGCCTGTCTCGGCGATGGCAAAATTACACCCGGTCATGCCAATATCCGCTTCTAGAAACTTCTCACGCAGCTTTTTGCGGACAAAGCCCGCCAAAATCGTCGTATCCGCGGACAATTTCTCCCCTGCTTCTTTGGATAACAGCTCGGCAATCTGATAGCGGTTTTTGTGAATCGCCGGAATGACGATATGAGACGGGGGCTCTCCTGCCAGTTGAATAATATATTCACCGAGGTCACTTTCAATCGTCTCGATATCCGCACCCTCCAGCGCCTGATTCAAATGCAGCTCCTCCGACACCATCGACTTGGATTTGACGACGGAGCCAGCTTGGCTATGTGCAGCAATATCCAGTGTAATGCGTACGGCATCGGCTGCTGTATCGGCAAAATGAATATGCACCCCGTTGGCACGGGCATTTTCTACAAATAGATTTAAGTAATAGTCCAGATGGGCAATGGTATGCAGACGAATTTGACGGCCCCGTTCACGCCATTCCTCCCAATTTCCGTGCTGCTCTGAAGCCACCCGCTTGCCGTTGCGCAGCCGCTCCGTAGTGAAACGAACTGCATTCCGCAGAAAATCATCATTTAGGGCCAGCTCTGCGCGTTTTTTGACCTTTTGGTTCATGGAATGTGAGTGTACGGCGGTCATGCGTGCTTCACCCCTTCGTACAGCAGCTCAGCCAGATGCATCACTCGAACTGGCTCCTCCCGATACCGAAGATTTCCGGCAATGTTCATCAAACAGGCCATATCTAGTCCGACCAGTACCTCGGCTTCGGTCTCCCTGATGTGGTCCACTTTTTCAGTCACCATCGCTCCCGAAATATCCGGCATTTTCACCGCAAAAGTACCCCCAAAGCCACAGCAATCCTCAGCAAAGGGAAGCGGTACTAATTGCAGCCCCTTTACACTGCCAAGCAGCTTCATCGGTTCCTCCTTCACGCCGAGCAAACGTGTGCCATGGCAAGACGGATGGTAGGTTACCGTATGCGGAAAAGACGCGCCCACATCGGTCACGCCAAGCACCTGCACCATAAATTGCGTAAACTCATACGTCTTTTGCTCCAGCCTCCGTGCCGAATCGAGCCATTCGGGTTCATCCTTAAACAACTCCGGGTAATGATGAATCATATATGTGCAAGAGCCGGAAGGAGATACGACAAAATCGCTGTCGTTAAACGCTTTCAAAATCGTTTTAGCCGCAACCCTCGTTTCATCCCAATAGCCGCTGTTATAGGATGGCTGTCCGCAGCATGTCTGTATCTTCGGAAAATCCAGCTGAACACCATATCTGACAAGCAAGCGTGCCATTGCTTCCCCTACCTTGGGATAAATCGCATCACTCAGGCAGGTAATAAATAAAGATACCTTCATACGGAACACCCCTTCCGTCCATGGAATTGCTCTTACTTTATAACTGAAAGGTTACCTATAGTGCCACTGTGCAGTCAGATGGTGCTTCCCATCGCTGTTGCCCCCAGATTCTTTACTCAATGCTAAAAATCCGGGGGAAGTGATACTTTAGAAGCTTGCAGTGGGATTCTCACTTATAACTTTTTTACATCATCAAAGAATCCCACTGCAATAGCGATCGTAAGACCAAATGAAACACAAAGCGGCCTTCACCTTGGAAACTCCCCGCTTTACACAACCGTAACTGGAATAGCCAGCTCCGCAAGTTGACTGCGAATCGGGTCCGACAACCGCGAATCCGTAATAATCTCGGATACCTGCGACAGGTTCACGACATGCGTAAACGCCTGTTGCCCAAATTTGCTCGCATCCGCCAGTAAAATCACACGGTCTGCAATGCTGACCATTTTCTGCTTCAAACGTGCTTGCAGTTCATTCGATTCACTAATACCGCGATCCAGATGAACCCCCTGGCTGGAGAAAAACAATTTATCCACATAATAGGTTTCTAGTGAACGCTCTGCGAGCGGGCCTACAAATGACAGCGAGCGTTGAAGCAACTGCCCCCCCGTCGAAATGACCTCGATTTTTTCCTTACCCGCAAGCTCTGTAGCTACCCGAATCGAATTTGTTAATATTGTCAAAGGAATATCCGGTAAACTTGACGCCATATACCAGGCGGTTGTGCTGGCATCCAGCAAAATACGATCATTCGGCTGAATCTGCTTGACCGCTTCCTCGGCAATCCTACGCTTTTCCTCTGCGTTCATAATTTCCCGTACTGCATAGGGCGTTTCAGGCTGCTCGTTTTTGACACTGACCGCTCCCCCATGCGAACGGCGCAGTCGTCCCGCCTGCTCCAGGCGGTCCAGATCACGGCGGATCGTTTCCTCCGTTACTTTGCACAACTCACTCAATTCGGACACCCGTATGCTTCCTTTTTCATTAACGAGCTGCACAATCATCTCATATCTTTCTGCGACCAGCATGGCAATCTCACTCCACATCTTTAATGTACAAAAAGTCTCGCCACCCGCCGGAATTGCCCGTAGGCATCCTCCCACGCTTCTGACTCGGCAGGTTCATATTCCTCCACGGAAATAGAATCCGCGATGGCCCGGCGTGCTTCCCATATATCGGCGAACTTTCCCTGTGTCATCCATTGTACCGCAAGATTGCCGATTGCGCTCGCTTCTGCAGGTCCCGCCCACACTGGTTTTTGAATCGAATTGGCCGTCCATTGGCACAGCAAGCGATTTTGAATCCCTCCTCCGACCATATGCAAACCATTAAACCGTTGTCCTGACACCTGCTCCGTAAGCTCCAAAATGTAACGGTACTTTAACGCCAGACTCTCCAAAATACAGCGCGTTATTTCTCCCGGCGTCTTGGGCAATGGCTGCCCGGTGTTACGGCAATATTGGCGAATACGTGTTTTCATATCCCCGGCGTGCAGAAACAGTTCATCGTCCGGGTCAATCAAAGAAGTGAATGCTGGAGCCTGTTCTGCCATATGAACCAGTTCGGGGAAGGAATAGGAGTATCCCTGCCGCTCCCATTCTCTGCGCGCCTCCTGTAAAATCCACAAGCCCATAATGTTTTTAAGCAGCCTGTAAGTTCGACCGACCCCACCTTCGTTCGTAAAATTAAAACGAAGCGTATCGTCATTGATTACAGGCTGTGCCGTTTCCGTTCCCATCAGGGACCATGTTCCGCAGCTCAAGTACGCAAACGAGCGCTCCAGCGCAGGCACGGCAGCCACAGCAGATCCCGTATCGTGCTCTGCTACTGCAATCACAGGAATCGCTCCAATGCCCAGATCGGTCATGACCGACGAGCGGATAGTTCCTGCAACACTTCCTGGCTCCAGTACCTCACCAAACCAGGAATGGGGGATATTGATTCCAGACAAAAGCTCTTCATCCCATTTTTGCTGCAACGGATTATATAATTGCGTGCTGGTCGCATTCGAAAACTCATTGTACATTTCACCTGTCAGAAAATACCGCAGCAGATCAGGAATCATCAAGAAATGCTTTGCCTGCTCCAGCAACGGTGAACTCGCATTTCGCATAGCAGCCAGCTGATAAATCGTGTTAAACGTCAAAAACTGAATGCCTGTGCGCTGAAAAATGGAGTCTTTTCCCAGCCGTCCCTGTATTTCTTCCATCACCCCGTGGGTGTGCCAATCCCGATAATGATAAGGGTTCCCCAGCAATTCACCGGTTTCCCCAATTAATCCAAAATCGACCGCCCAGGAGTCAATCGCAAGACTGGACGGATTCACTCCCATATGCTTGGCTTTGAGCAATCCTTGCTGAACCTCGTGATACAGACGCAACAGATCCCAGTGCAGACGTTCCCCAACCTTGACCGGATCATTCGAAAAGCGATGGATTTCCTCCACCACTATACGTGAATCTGTCAATTCTCCGAGTAGAACCCTGCCGCTGCTTGCCCCCAAATCATAAGCGAGGATACTCACCAGCTTGCACCACCCTTGCCTCTTTGCAAAATCTGCGTGCCATACTCAGACGCTAAGTAGGCTTTCATCGGGTCTGCTGGTAACCCTTGCTCTTCACGGATCGCTCTGAGCAATGGTGCCACATCAAACTCAAACGCCTGGCGTACAGCATCCTCCGCACCCAGCACATCCTGGCGACTCGCCGCTTCTTCCACCTCTGCATGATTGATCAGGAGTGCCTTCGCATATTGAGTCTGCACATTCAGCACCGAACGAATCATCGCCGGAATTTTGGGTTCAATATTGTGCGACTGATCGATCAAATAAGCAATTTTGTCCACGGTATGGCGAATATCCGCATCTACATCCTGAGCGGCATTTAAAATTTGATAAAAAATCAAGAACAGTTCATACGGATTCGCGGAGCCCACGATCAGATCATCATCCGCATATTTGTAGCTATTAAAATGGAACCCACCTAATCGTTTTTCATCAATTAGAAATGCGACAATATGCTCCACGTTGGCTCCCGGCAGATGATGCCCTGTATCCACCAGCACCTGTGCCTGCGGCCCCAGCTTGGTTGCGAAATTGTACGCCATACCCCAGTCGGCAATATCCGTATGGTAAAAGGCTGGCTCGAACGCCTTGTATTCAATCAACATGCGCATGTCAGGAGTAAGCGCCTTATACATTTCACTGAGCGCTTCCAGCATCCAATTTTTCCGCTTGCGAATGTCCCCCTGACCGGGATAATTCGTTCCGTCTGCGAACCATAAGCTAAAATCGTTAGAGCCCGTTTCCTTCGCAATATCCACGCATTCCAGCAAATGGTTGATGGCTTTGCGGCGGATGACCGGGTCTACATTGGTGACACTGCCGAGCATGTAGTCCTCGTCTTGAAACAGATTGGGATTCACGGCCCCAATCCGCAGACCGAGGCTTTCGGCATGACTGCGAAGCTTGCCGTAATTGTCTACTGTATCCCACGGAATGTGGATCGCAACGGATGGACATAGGCCTGTCACGGCATGAACTTGCGCGGCATCCTCCAACTTTTCGAATGGATCACGCGGCACGCCTGTTTTCTGAAAGACTTTAAACCGTGTACCTGAGTCTCCATATCCCCAGGATGGTGTTTCTATGCTAAGCGCTTTCAGCTTTGCCCTTACTTGCCCCAGGTCAATGCCTCGTTGTTGCTGTTGCTCCTCGAATAAGGCATACGCTTTGTCACTCATCGTGGTTCCTCCTTGGAAAATAAAGTGAGTTACGGGAGGCCGCTTCGCGTGCGGATTGTTCTTCCGATCGCTGTTGCAACGAGATTTTTCATTTTATAACACATGATAAGGTTAAAATCCCGTTGCAAAGGCGAACACTCCGTTTCTTCAGAACAATTCCGCTCGCTCCGCTGCTGACCACCCATAAAGTCACTTCTATTTTTAAAGTGTTAGTGTGTATATAAAGGATGAGAACACGTAAATACGTCATATTTCTTATTTACGTGTTTTTCAAAGTGTTTTACAACCCTTCGAAACTATCGTCATGTGGCTTGGATTAGTGAAATAGATTAGTACATTAAATTAGTTCATTCTAATCCTAAGTGTTGAGCCGTCGAAATGAGTCTATCGCTTACATAGGTTCATTTTAATTCGGCTAGCGTGTAAATGCTGCGGGGACGCCACCGTCGATGGTCAGCATACAACCTGTCGTTTTCTCAGCCTTGGATGAGGCGAAAAAGGCAATGCCCTCGGCGATATCCTGCGGGTAAATGTTGACCAGCAGCGTCGTCCGTTTGCGGTAATGCTCCTCCAGCTGGTCGGGCTCGATGCCGTAGGCGGCAGCGCGCTCGTTGCGCCAATTGGAGTTCCAGATTGCCGAGCCTTGCAGAATGGCATCCGGCAAAATGGTGTTCACACGGATGCCGTATTCGCCGCCTTCTGCGGCAATACAACGGGCTAAATGCGCTTCCAGCGCCTTGACCGAGCTATAGGCCGTTACATTTTTACCTGCGTAGACCGAGTTTTTGGAGCCGACGAACACCATACTGCCACCAAGTGTCTGCTCCTTCATGAGCTTGAACGCTTCTCGTGCAACCAGAAAATAACCCGTTCCCAGCACATTCACATTTAAATTCCATTCCCTTAACGATGTTTCATCGAACGGACTGGATGTAGCAAGGCCTGCATTGTTGACGATGATATCTACACCGCCATAGGTCAATGCCGTTTCTGCATAGGCAGCCTGAATTTGCTCCTCCTGCGTCACATCCATTTTTACGGCGATGGCACGATTTTCTCCGTAGCTACTATTTATCTCTGTGGCTACCTTTTGCGCGCCTTCTAGATTCAGATCTGCCAATACGACATGTGCGCCTTCATCCACCAAACGACGTGCGGTTGCACTGCCAATTCCGCCTGCACCGCCTGTAATGAACGCGATTTTACGGGAAAATTCAGCTTCTGCTGGCGCGAGTGACAGCTTATAAAGCTCCAGCGGCCAATATTCCACGTTATATGACTCGTTCTCACTGAGCGAAACAAACTCCCCTAACGTCGTTGCCCCTCGCATAACAGCGATAGCCCGATGGTACAGAGCACCGCTCACCTGCGCATTGCTCCAGCTTTTACCTGTGTTGATCATACCGACACCCGGAATCAAAATTACACGTGGCGCAGCCTCAAACATTACATCTCCTTCAAGCCGATTGCGCTCGAAATAAGCTTGATACTGCTCCTTATAGGCTGCTATACCCTCGGCAAGCTTAACTTTCAAGCCCTCTACATCCTCCACATCCGGTTCCCAATCTACATAGAGTGGCTTCATCTTGGTATGGACCAGATGATCCGGGCACGCAGCCCCGACCTGGGATAAAGCCGCAGAATCCCGGCCGTTCACAAACTCCAACACATCCTCCGCGTCATCAAAGGTGAGGATCATCTTTTTCTCATCACTGACCGCTCCCCGAACCGACGGCATAACTCGAGATGCCATGCTACGGCGCTCTTCATAAGTAAGCGCTTTATATTTTGTGCCTTTAAATGCCTGCTTTTCCTCTTGACGAGCTTTAATATAGCTTTCTGCCTCTTGAATGATTTCGATTGTTTTCGCATAAGCCGCTTCGGATGTCTCTCCCCACGTAACCAGACCATGCTTTTCCATCAATACCAATTCAGCTTGTGGATGATCGAGTACACCTTGGGCAATCATTTTCGACAGCTTAAATCCAGGACGGATATAAGGCACCCATACAAAACGGTCACCGAAAATTTCCTTAGCGATTTCCTTGCCGTTGTGTGCACAGCACAAGCTAATAATCGCGTCCGGGTGTGTATGATCCACATGTCTAAAAGGCAGAAAAGCATGCAATAGCGTCTCAATTGAAGCCCGTGGATGCTTGGCATCTATCATACAGTTCGCCAAATATGCCACCATATCCTCGTCAGACATATCTTCCCTTTCAAATAAAGGACGAATATCCTCCATACGAAGACCAGTGAAGTTATGCGCTTTCATTGTTGCGAGATCGGAACCGCTGCCCTTGACGTACATCACTTCTACTTCACGCCCGCGAAAATCTGGTATCGTCGTTTTGGCCGAAGTGTTACCGCCTCCCCAGTTGCACACACTCCTATCTGTGCCAATCAGGTTAGAACGGTATACGAGCTGTTCCAGCGTGCTTTTCTGCTCAGATGCTTGTGAAGAAATCCACAGACTTTGTACCATAGGAAAAAGACCTCCAAGTTTAGTTTTAGTTTTGAAAGGCTTTATTACAGTGGTTATTCTTTGTTTATGGAGACTATAACACTTTTGTTTTAATTTGAAAATAAGTAATACAAAAATAATCAAAAATAAATTTTAATTTTTACTCATCTATAAAACGGATATATTCATTGTAAAACGATCATTTCCACGCAGAAAATAAAGGCCATGTCAGAATCGGTTATAAGAACCTTTCTGGCACAGCCTCATTTATTTAACTCATCTAGTTACCCAACTATACGCATCACTTTGGCTAGCAGCTCGTACGAGCGCAGGCGCGCTTGATGGTCATATACCTGAGAGGTTGTAATCAGCTCATTGGCTCTCGTCTGGTCGATTATCAAATCCATCTTTTGCTTGACGGTGTCAGGACTGCCGATGGCTGAATACCCCAGCATATTACCACGAACCATCTCCTTCTCGTGCTCACTCCAAAGCTTTTCCATGTCATCCACTGGTGGCTTCAGTCCTCCGCTGTGCCCGCGCAGCACATTTAGAAACTGTTGTTCTTGTGATGTAAAGAGCCATTTTGCTTCCTCATCAGAATCTGCAACAAGCACATTAACACCGACCATCACATATGGCTTATCCAGTGCTTTGGATGGCCGAAAATTGCGATGATACAACTCTAAAGCCTGTAACAAATGAGCCGGGGCAAAGTGGCTGGCGAACGCGAACGGCAACCCAAGCTGACCTGCCAGCTGTGCGCTGAATCCGCTTGATCCCAGTAACCAGATGGGAATGTCCAGCCCCTCTCCAGGAATCGCTCTTACTCCCGGAACAGCTCCGTTTAGCGCTGGATTCAGGTAAGAACGCAGCTCATTCAATTGCTCGGGGAAATCTTCCCCAGTACTGTGAAGCCCTCGCCGCAGTGCCCTCATCGCGGGTTGATCCGTGCCTGGAGCCCGGCCAAGTCCCAGATCAATTCGTCCCGGATAGAGCGACTCTAGGGTTCCAAACTGCTCTGCAATCATGAGTGGAGCATGGTTAGCCAGCATAATACCGCCTGAACCGACCCGAATCTTGTTTGTATGTGCAGCTACATGCCCGATGATCACGGACGTAGCCGCACTAGCGACCGCCTGCATATTATGATGCTCCGTTAGCCAGTACCGATGGTACCCCCATTGTTCAGCATGCTGGGCAAGATCCACCGTGTCGCGGAAGGAATCGGCAGGAGTGCCGCCTTCAATGACAGGTGCAAGATCTAATATAGATAGTGCAACATTACCCGTAGTCATTATATATAAACCCCCTGTCAAAATATTATTTTACATATTTCCCTCAACGTCTTAATTCTTTGACCCATCAATTGATACGTCAATTATGATAATGTGTTCTGTTATGAATTGCAAATGATTTAAATTTTTAGTTTTTATCAAAAAACAGTTTACTTTTATGATAAGCTCATCTATTATGCAATATATGTGGATAATGTTTATCCACGTTAGCCTGGTTATAAATATTGAGGTGATTGCTAGTGCATATGAAAACAGGTGTCGAACAATCTGTCTACGCTCTTCTTCTACTCACGATGCTGCCGGACAAAGCCGTTTTACCTGGGGAGGCCATTAGTCAGCAGTTAGGTGCTTCACCTACTTATTTTCATAAACTGTTACGAAAATTGGTTAGCTCCGATTTGATTACTTCTGTACCTGGTGTCAAGGGCGGGTTCAAATTAAAGAAAAAACCTGAGGATATACGGGTATTTGATATTTATCTAGCGATTGAGGGACAACAAACCCTTTATTCTTCCAGTGGTATATACAATGAAATGCTTGAATTAAAGAAAGACGATCAGTGTTGTTTACTGGCAAATTTGATGGAAGAAGCGGAAGCCTCCTGGAAGGCCGTTCTGAAAAGGGAAACCATCGCGTCACTATCCGCCGACTTTTTTAAAGAAGGATATGATGACAAAATTACTTCTTTGGAGAACTGGATTGAGGAAAAAATGGTCTTGTAAAGAACTCTAATTAACAGAAAGGAATATGAACATGAACGATTATTTAGTAAAAGCTCTTGCCTACAACAATCAGGTACGGGCTTATGCCGTGAGAACAACGGAAACGGTAAGTGAAGCCCAACGGCGTCATTATACCTGGCCCACAGCATCGGCTGCATTGGGACGTTCTATGACGGTCGGCGTCATGCTGGGAGCCATGCTTAAAGATGAGGATAAACTGACGATCAGAATCAACGGTGGCGGACCTATCGGCACCATTCTTGTCGATACCAACTCCAAAGGTGAAGTTAGAGGTTATGTAAAAAATCCACAAACCCATTTTGAGCTTAATCAGATAGGGAAATTAGATGTCGCCAGAGCTGTAGGAACAGATGGAGCGCTAATTGTATCCAAAGATATCGGCTTAAAACACCCGTTTGTTGGACAGGTCCCTCTCATATCGGGTGAACTGGGCGAGGACTTCACATCTTATCTCGTCCAATCCGAACAAATTCCTTCTTCTGTGGGAGCGGGAGTTATTGTTAACCCAGATAACTCTATACAGGCGGCTGGAGGTTTTATTATTCAGCTGATGCCAGATACACCAGAAGAGGTTATCAGTTTTATCGAGAGACGAATTGAGAGCATTCCAAGCATCTCCGCAATGGTCATGGAAGGTCTTACACCAGAGCAGATTCTGGGTCAGATTTTAGGAGAAAGCAACATGAACATACTGGAAACCATGCCTGTACAATTTCATTGTCCCTGCTCAGAAGAGCGCGTTACCAATGCCATTATCAGCTTAGGGAATAAGGAAATAGAAGATATGATCCATACCGATGGACAGGCTGAAGCTCATTGCCACTTTTGTAACGCACACTACCATCTTACCAAAGAAGATCTCGAAGGCATGCTGGAAACAAACATCATTTAAATATGGGCTGTTCCCAAAAAGTAGGTTTAGCTACTGGGGAACAGCTTTTTTCTTTCCCAATGCTTCCGATGGTTTCTTAATCCTGAACACGGTAGACTTGTTCATGATGTAAGTGATAATGTTATATTATTCCAATCACTTGAGATGAGGTGCGCTATGCTTGAAAAAGATACGCATGAAATTCTGGCTTATTATGATGGCGGTGCAGAAATAGGCAGGTTAGAGCGAGGCATCGGAAAAATAGAACTGGAAAGATCAAAAGAAATCATTTCACGTTATCTCAGGGAGTCTACTCATGTTATTTACGATATCGGCGGCGGTGTAGGGGTCTACTCTTTATGGCTGGCGGAGCTGGGATACGAAGTTCATCTATTTGATCTATCTTCCCAAGCCATTGAATTCGCTCGTCAGCAGCAACTGAATAAACCCATCATCAGCAAGCTGGAAACCGCGGATGCCAGAAATCTTGATCGTAAAGATGAAAGCGCGGACATCGTGCTATTGATGGGACCTTTATATCATTTAACGGAACAGAAGGATCGAGTAAAAGCACTGCAAGAAGCGGCGCGTGTCTTAAAGAAGGGCGGAACGCTGATTACTTCAGCTATTTCCAGGTTTGGCTCGCTACTGTGGGGGCTATCGGTGTACGGTGAGTGCAATACCATTGTGGAGGAAGATGCGTTCATGGATATGGTCAGACAGGAGCTAACAGACGGTCAGCATGTGCGCCCTGCTGCTTATCCCTCTTTTCTCACACGCTCCTACTTCCATACACCGGATGCCTTGCGCGCAGACTGGGAGGCGGCTGGATTGCCGAAGCCTCGTGTACTGGGCGTGGAAGGACCCGTCTGGATTGCACCCGGATTTGAAGAGAAGTGGGCCATCCCTTCCCATCGTAGCCGTTTGCTGGATATAGCACGGCAGGTTGAAGAACAGGAATCCGTAATTGGTATGAGCCCGCATATGCTTGCGGTAGGTACCAAGTCTTGAAGCTCAGCACCTCTACAATTACGATCAGATGCCGCTGCTTTAATAGTTCACGATCTATTGCTACGATATCCTCCCCAAGCGGGCGGTCGCCCCATCATTGGATAAAAAAATTCTACCCGGTATGGTGCCGCTAATGACACCTTGAATCGATATGTGGTGCTTCATTGTATTAAAAAGACCGAATGCCTTATAAAAATAAGATTCCGCAAGTTCTATTCCTTGAATCATGTGATGAGCACACATCTGTCCGATTTGCCTCCCATAAGCCTATGAGAGATTCTTTCTTATTCATCTAAATACATAAACCTCTCATAAGCTTTTTGATTTGTTTGTTCGTATTCAAACATCATCACTCCTTTAAACGTATTAGAGGATTAGGCTCTAAGATGGTCTGTACTTGATGCCTCGCTTCATTATGGATAAAACATACAATTCGGTCAAGTGTACTTTTAGTAATGAAGAAGGCCTCGGCAGCACAATTGAATGGCTTCTGTGTATAGGCTATTGTAAGGGTAGAAGACTTTTCCCAGATAAAAGAACTTACAGGAGGTTGTTTTCCTTGATGATCCTTGAGCTAGTGGCCATTATTTCTATTTCTCCCTTGTCCACGTTTTTCTCCTTTAGATACCGCTTGTGGAGACAACTATTATGAGAAGTGAACATGAAATGCTTCATACCATTCTCCATTTTGCTCAAGAGGACGAACGGGTACGTGCCGTGATTCTGAATGGTTCACACGCCAATCCACATGCTCCACGGGACATTTTTCAGGATTATGATATCGTCTTTCTCGTATCCTCCATGGACAGCTTTATTCAGGAACGTCGCTGGATCAACCATTTTGGTGAATTGATCATTATGCAGACGCCCGATGAGCATATGGAACCTACTCCGATGCCCCGTGATCGTTTTGCTTTTCTCATGTTATTTACGGACGGCAATCGCATAGATCTTACACTCTACCCTGCGAATAACATCGCCAATTGGACCCGAGACAGCTTAAGTGTACTGCTGCTGGATAAAGACGGGCTTGTGGAGCCTTTCCCACCGCCAAGTCTTCAAGATTATAAGACGATACCTCCAACTGCCCATGTCTATACGAATTCCTGCAACGAGTTCTGGTGGGTCAGTACTTATGTGGCTAAAGGATTATGGCGACAAGAGCTGCCCTATGCTAAATTTATGCTGGATCGGCCTGTTAGAGATGCGCTTCACTTGATGCTGGAATGGCATATTGGTATACGAACAGACTTCGCGGCAGATCCGGGTAAACAGGGAAAATATTTCGAGAACCACCTTGAGCCTGAACATTGGACAGCCTACATCCAAACATTTGCGGATGCAGATTATGAACATATGTGGCAGTCTCTTTTGATCATGGGAAATTTATTTAGAGAAGTTGCCTTGGAAGTGGCGAACCATTATGGTTACAAATATCCGACTCTGGACGATCAACGTGTTACAAACTATCTCCATCACGTAAAAGCTCTCCCAGCAGATGCTAAGGACATTTATTGATAAAAAACCAGTCTGCACTTGATTTATATGTGCTAGGCTGGTTTTATTTTTATACACTAACGTTATTCTGTCCTATGTGCTGCTTTAGATATTGCGCTGTTCGTTCCGGTTGCGAGATCGGAAAATGATGAGCTGCCGGAATATTCAGCGTATGCAGGGCATGAAATGGCTCGGGCAACTTATAGATCTGATCCTTCACACCCCATAGAATCGAAACCTCCTCTTTATACATTCTTTCGGATATCTCAGGGACCGACCGGAAGCTATCGGACTTCGTTAGCATGGTTAGGGCTTGCGCAGTCGTCTTTCTTACGCGTGGGGAACGCATTTCTTCAAGAACATACGTGACGTATGCTGACGGGATATCGTCGATACTTTCAAAACAAGTCTGCGCAAGCAATTGCTTGCGTAAGACTGACTCGCTGAGTCTGCCTAGCATAATCTCCGTAATTCGTGCGCTCCGATATCTGCGCGGAGCAGTATGCAATACAGGCTGCAATAGGTGTAAGCTACTGATACGCTCAGGTACGCGTTCCCATGCCTTAGCAGCTAGTAGTCCGCCGAACGAATGACCTACAAGGCAGATTGGCGTTTCCAAAGCCTGAATAGCCTGCACTAACGATTCAATGTGGCCTTCTAGTACATTCTCCTTATGATGGTATGGGGAACGGCCAAAACCGGGAAGATCCACCAAGCAAACAGAGGATTCCGGAAATTGATTTGCCAGCGGTATCAAACAATCTGCCCCGCTGAAAGTACCGTGAACTAATACGATCGTTGGATTTCCATTCTTCACCCTTCGCTCCAGTGTAGCTAATGGCCCACGTCTGTTGCGGACATATCCATCTGTATCTATGGTGGAATGAGCAATCCTGAAATCAAGATCAGTAATAACAAATGGGAACACGCTTTTGTTCATCGCCTGTGACAACCCGTATTTACGTTGAATCTCTCGTGCTGCATCCAGTGGGTAGTCCACATCCACGATAAAATCGAGTGATTCCTTCGGAATACCTAACTTTTGGCCCAGAGGAGTACCCAGTATACTGGTTAGCCAAGCTGGCGAAATCGAACCGAGCGGTTTACAGACACGAAGCTCCTTCGCCATATTCGTTCCCAGCTCTATCATCGTTGGACTCTGCTGCCTGTCATCCATCAAGTAGTATGTTTCACTAGCAGGATGTGATTCCTTCGCAAGAACACTGATCAATTCGGCTGCATGGTCTACATGGACCAAGGGAAGCCAATGAGATTTTCCGCCGGGGACAAGTCCCATAAGCTTGCGCGCTGTAGAACCTACGAGAATGCCTAGCCCACCAGTTTGGGGCGTATCCCCAGACTCTGAGTCACCAATGACAACGCTCAAATGGACAACCGAAAGCGGAAATCCTTCCTTGTGTGCTCCTTGACGGATACGCAAATCAGCCAAAAATTTCATCCGTTCATATGGAGGTGCCTGTTCCAAATGAGCGATGACCGGCTCGGGAGTAATCCAGTTATGATCATTAAAAGGGCTTTTGTACCCAACCAAATGAATAAAATGTCGTAACCCTTTGCTCGCATGAATATGTGTAGCCAACGTTATCAATTCTTCTGCCGCTTGTAGAAAAGCTGCTCTCGCATCCTCCTCTCCCAGCAGAATATCCATCGGACCTCCTGCATGAATTATCACATCTGCTGTCTCCACGAGTTGCCTGTCAACAGGATTTAATCCTAGAGCAGGTATACTCAAATCGCCAATAACCGGTGTTAATTTCCCGATATGCCATGCTGTCTCCAAATCCATTTGTCTGCATATTTGTTCCCACTTTTGCTGCGAACGAACCAGGACGGTAATAGTGTGTTCCTCCTCGGAAAGTTGCCGTAACGTATGCATGCCGATAAATCCTGTGCCGCCCGTGATAAAGATATGTGCCATATACGAAACCTGCCTTTTTTATTTTTTAGTACTTCATAGTACTAATGAAGATTAAAAAAATCACTTTAGCAGAAGTGCTAAAGTAAATTTTAAATTTTCGAGTATGCTCGGGTCCTGGCTTGCATGCTGCAGAAAGAGCGCACCTTCAATGGCCGAGACGATGAATTGGGCCGTCGACCTCGCAGGAAGTTCAGCCTGAATCTCTAATCTTTCCCTTCCCTCGTTCAGCAATATTTCTACGGTAGTGATTTGGCTTTGGAAAAACTGGCTTATTTTATTCCGAAACAAGGCGCTATCTTGAGGCATTTGCGTATAAAGAGTAATAAAGGGACAGCCTCCTAAACAATCTGTCTCTTGCTCTGTCAGCAATTGAAGAAGGATTTCAAAACGTTCTTGAACAGACTGATCCTTACGCGAAACAATTTCATAAATCATCTCATTATACGTTTGAATCAGTTGATCCAGAATGGCTGAAAGTAGCTCTTCTTTACTTTTAAAATAATAGTAAATGTTCGTTTTGGACACATTGCTCACAGCCACAATTTCATCCATACTTGTTGCATGATATCCTTGGGTAAGAAACAATGAGGTGGCAATGCGCAGAACAACATCCCGATTTGTGATTTTATTTTTTTTCATCATATTTAGCACTATACGGTACTAAAAAAGACTTGTCAACCTTCGCTGGAACATGTCTGCTCCAAAATATTATTTTTCGGCCAGAACCCGGTCACCTCTGCTCGCAGGCTGAGAAATAACCAAAAATTCAACATCCTGATTCGTTTCATTAAACATTTGATGAGGCACCATAGGAGGAACCTCACACCCTTCCTGAGATCCTAATTGGATTCGTTCACCATCGACTTCAAGTACCGCTGTACCTGATAAAATAAAGAAAAATTGGCGCGCATGATGATGATAATGTCTGACCTCATGTGTATTTCTGGGCATCCGCTCATGAATAATGCTCAAATCATTATTTTTCACCAAGCGCCAACCATCACATTGATCTCCCCATATATAATGTTCAGCATTATTTTTACTTATTTTCATATTGAACTCCTCCTTTTGCAATTACAGTTTTATTTTAAATATGGATTCATAGAGCTACAATCTTAATTTTAAAAAACGGCGGGACAAATGTAAAAAACACTCCGACTTAGTCAGACTGTTTTTATATATCCGCCTCGATAATTTCCTCCAACTTTATCCAGCTAAAATCCTCTTCCCCACGGGACAGCTTCACTTCTCGCCGACTTGTGTTAATCACCGTGACCAGTCCACGCAGCTCCTCATCATCAAATGGATTGAACACTTTTAGCGTAATAGGCTTACGTTCGTTATAGGATACGATAATGGCCTGTTCAATCTGCTGCATTTCCTGATCGTCCAGTGCTGGCTTGCCGCGCCTTCCTTGCTCCTTCATCAGTCTTAAATATGCCTCCCGATGCTCTGGCAAAATCATGCGCGAGCTTTCCCATATGCCATTTCCTTCAAGCTTTTTCCCCATCGTAAGCCCCTCCTATGCTGTTCTGGTTACCGGATGCCATGCCAATACATGATCTAATCGAAAAACACGTGGCTGGCCTGTCTGTAAACAGGTGGCTCGTATCAAGCCATTCTGCACACGATGCACCTCGATACGCCGATGAGACAGTTTGCCCTTCCGATCCAAATACACGATTTCCACGATCTGCCCCACGTATTTTTCCAACATGATCCTTCACTCCTTATCAGAACGTTTGTTTGTATTATATGCGAACATGCGTTTGATTATCAATGTAAAAAAATCCCCTGAGGGATTTGACTCTCTCAAGGGAATTCATAACAATATAAGCTGAACTTAAAAGTTACCTTTTATGATTTAGTTTGTTCCCTTACAGCAAAGTAATTTTCTTCATGATCTGCAAAGTTAAATATTCTTCCGAAAGGCATAGTTACAATTTCTCCGACTTTGACATTTTTATTTGATAAATCGTCATATAATTGATCCAGATTTTCCGAAAAAAACATTAAAGAAGGTGTACCGAGATTTAATTCAGGCGACATTTTAGCAACGAATTCCTTATTGTGGAGAATGATGCTTGTTTCTGCACCCTTTGTCGGAGCAATTTCAATCCATCTCATTCCTTGACCATTATTTTCTTCAGAAATTACATTAAATCCAACTTTTTTTGTCCAAAAATCCAGTGCCTCATCCTGGTTATTTACATACAACATAATTTGCCCGACTTTACTAATCATTGATTTTTCAACTCCTTTGTATAAGTAATTACCAAACGTCGATGCCCCTAATCCTATTTCCTCGCTTTAAAACTCATAGGTGGATAGCTTAATATCTTCTTTATTCAAATCTTTCAGCGGATAGACAGGGCCATTCCAATAAGTAAGAATATCAAGCGGCTCATTAGTACCATGTTCTTTTAAAGAAAGAGATAATTCAAGTAATAAATGTGGAAGTTGATAAGAGCTTGTTAAAAATTGATATTCCTCTGGACTTTCACAGTCTTCTGCTCGATAGAACACAAAATATCCCTCGGTATGATCCCCAATGAGTACAATATAGCGAGCAAGAAACATAATTTCGCCATTGGCAAAAGGAATGGAATGTGTCGAAGCAGAGATCAAATCGGTCTCTAATCCCTCAATACGAAGGGTAAGTTCATTGTTAAGAGCATCCATTCTTTGCCTTTGTTCGCTGACGAGGTGTTCATAATTTACAGGGACAAGCCCTCCATTCTTGATCGTAGCGATCAGTTCGTCTATAAATACTTTTTGAGACAACACTCGATTGCTCATCCTATTCATCTCCATATTCGTGAAAATAAGCATGGAATTCTCGCTTCAACATGTTCAATATTTATGTATTAAAAATCTTGATTCATTAACTCCCCAACATTTTTGTGACTGCATTCACGACCCTTTCCATCTCAAATGGTTTAACAATAAAGTCTTTTGCACCTGCCTGAAATGCTTTTATAATCGCTTCCTGCTGCCCCAAAGCAGAACACATCAAAATGTTGGCTTGGGGATCAAGCTCTACAATCTTTTTAACAGCCTCAAGTCCGTCCATCTTAGGCATATTAATATCCATGGTGATTAAATCGGGACGAAAGTGTGCGTATTTCAAAACAGCATCATACCCATTTTCTGCTTCCGCGATAACAGCGTGACCTAAATCCAAAAGAATATCCTTAAGCACAGAACGCATAAATAAAGAGTCATCCACTACTATAACTGTTGCCAAATTAACCTCTCCAATCCGTTGTCAAATGATATGCACGCCCAAACTTCAATATCGGTGGAAAAACCAGTAATATTAATAGAAAGAATCTGTAAAAATAAAAACGCTACCAATGAATTATAAAAGAAATTTGAAACTAGCTACTACAGGATTAGTTTTCAAAAAAACGTTTCACAATGACGTAAATCATTTCTGAAAAGCAAATTACAAAGGACTATATATCTACTGTATCTAGAGCACTAGCCAAAAAAGTACAAAAAAACTGACGCCGGTATCATTCCGACGTCAGTTTTTAAACTTATTCGTTTAAGAATTCCTTATTCATTCAGAGCTTTTTTCAAAGCCTCCAGATTGTTTTTCATCACACCAAGGTAATCCAGGTTCTTCTGTTTGTCTTCATCCGTCAATCCTTCGAGCGGATTCAGTACATCGGTTTTTGAACCGATTTCAGTAGCTACGGTCTCAGCGACCTTGGGATCAACAAGAGTTTCGAAGAAAATCGTTTTTACATTATTTTCTTTAGCAAATTTGATAATACCCGCCAGCTTGTCTGGTGTAGGCTCTTGTTCCGGAGATAATCCGGCAATGGGTACTTGGGTCAGACCATATTGCTTAGCCAAATAACCAAAAGCAGCATGCTGCGTAATAAAGTCTTTACGTTTTACATCTTTCAGACCTGTTTTGAACTCGGTATCCAGCTCTTTCAGCTTGGCGATATAAGCATCAGCGTTTTTCTCATAATCAGCTTTGTTTGCCGGATCGGCTGCCACAAGCCCTGCTTCAATGGACTCTACTTCTTTTTGAGCCAAGACTGGATTAAGCCATACATGAGGGTCCAGCACATGATCGTGATCATGGCCTTCCTCTGCGTGCGCTTCTTCTCCTTCTTCCTCAGCCGTGCCTTCCATCAGGTTCAATCCTTTGCTCGCTTCAACTACAACACGCTTATCATTGGACGCGCTGCTCAAAGCCTGTTCTGCCCAACCCTCGACAATACCGTTATAAACAAATACGTCAGCATCCTTAACCTGTGCCATATCTTTGGCGCTCGGTTCCCAGTCATGCGGCTCAGCACCAGCAGGAATCAACGCGGTTACGTTAGCATGGTCTCCAGCAACTTGCTTGGTGAATTCATACATTGGATAAAAAGTGGTGACCACATTCAGCTTGTCTGCTGTTTGTGCCGCATTCGGCTCGGTTTGGGAAGCATTTGTAGCTGTATTATCAGATTTGGCTCCGCAGCCAGATAAAATAAGTGCTAGTCCCGCAGACAATACAAATGATTTTTTGAACCATGTATTCATATTCATTACTCCTTTATGCGTTAGATTTTTTAGTTATTCTCACTGTAATTACACTCACTGGCCTGTCGCATTCTTCCGTCGGGAAGCCTGTTGCTTGCCCAGCTTACGGACCAGCTTTTGAATACCAGCTCCTACAATCAGGAATAATAACAGCACCATGGCAATCGTCCCCCCTGGGGGTGTACTGAGTTCATACGATGCTGTTAAACCCATAAATACGCCGATCAATGCAGTGACCATAGATATCCAGATGGCTGCCGCGAAGCTCGGTGCAATTCGAATCGCCAGCGCCGCGGGGAGCACGATGAGTGAGGAGACAAGCAGCACACCGACAATCGGCATTGCAGCAGCTACAATCATTCCTGTTAAAATACTAAATGCAAATGAGATGGACTTGACAGGAAGACCATTAGTCTTCGCCGTTTCTTCATCAAAGGTAATCTGATACAATGGACGCCGGAATACAAAAAAGAAAATACCTCCGATCACAGCCACTACAATCATCAACATCAGCTCTGTCTGATTGACCGCTACGACCGAACCGAACAAATAAGCGGAAAACCCTTTGTTGATGCTCTGATTCAGATTCATTAAAATAACGGCCGTCGAGAGGCCACCTACCATAATAATAGCCACAGATATCTCACTATATGTTTTATAAGACCTGCGGACGTATTCAACGATAATCGCGCCGATTACGGCAACAATAAATCCGGTTATCGTCGGGTTAATGCCTAAATAGGCACCCGCTGCTACCCCTGCCAGCGATACATGCGATAGCATGTCCGCCATGAGAGCCTGACGCCGCAGCATCAGGTATACTCCAAGCACCGAGGCCAGCAGTGCAATTACCCCACCGGCACAAAATGCCCGCTGCATGAAGTCGTAGTGCAGCATTTCCATCCGCCATCTTCCTTCCTTTCAAGCTCAATAATTCGATCCAGATAATGTTGTACTTCCGATAGTCCATGGGTCACCATGACCACGGTTCTTCCATATTCCTTAACCTGCTGATTCATCAGATCATAGAAGTGATGGCGGCTTTCTTGATCCATTCCGGTCGTGGGCTCATCCAAAATGAGCAAATCCGATTCCTGAGCGAGCGCTCTTGCCACACAAATACGTTGCTTCTGTCCACCCGACAATTCGCCGATTTTACGGTGACGCAAATCCCACATCCCTACCTGACGCAGCGCCTGCTCAGTCAGATCATGATCCTCAGACCGCATACGGCGTAACCAAGAGCCGTGAGTATATCTTCCTGAACGGACAAATTCCAAAATCGTACTTGGAAATCCGCCATTGAAAGCAGCAATTTGTTGGGATACAAAGCCGACAACGAGCTTTTTGCCTTCACCTGTACGGTTAGACATAAACACCTTGCCCTTCCAAGGCTGAAGCAAGCCGAGCAATAGTTTGAGCATGGTTGATTTGGAAGCACCATTCGGTCCGGTAATAGCCACAAATTCTCCCGAAAAAATTTCAACATTGGCATCCACCAAGTTAGGAACGTCTCCGTAGCCAAATGTGACCTGTTCCAATGAGGCCAATAACATGACGCAAATCTCCTTTTCCTTTAAAAAGCCTGGAGCCATCTGAGCGATCATCATTTGCGCAGATTCTCCAGGTCGTTTATGATCATTAAACCATCTACCGTAATTATTACGATTTGGTAATAAAAAAATAAGCGTTTGATAAACGTAACCTTTACGCATTAGCAAGTTTAACAGTTTAGGCAAGGTTCGTCAATGTTTTGGCAACTCTTTTGTTTGTTTACTTCATTTTGTCCGGGTACAAGCCTTCAGCCAAGGTTTTCAGTGCAATCGGTGCACGTACACCTTCAGCTGCCGCGGATAATGGCAGGACTATAAACCGTTTGTTTTTGATCGCTTCCACACCAGCCAGCGCAGGCTTGCTCAGGAGCAGCTTCTCTTTATCAGCCAGTGAAGTATCACCATAGTCGAGAATGACGATCACATCAGGGTTACGGTTCACAACCTCTTCCCAGCTTACCTCGGTAAAACTTTTGTCGATATCATCAAAAATATTTTTCGCCTTCACAATTTCAATCAAAGACGTTAGGTAATTGTTGGCAGCCGTAAAGGGCTTGTCTTCTCCGCTGTCATAGACAAACACCTTGGGTGCCTGTTCAACAACACCAATTTGAGTCTGAATGGACTGCACTTGTTCACGAATGTCATTTACCAGCTTTTCTGCACGCTCCTCAACCCTGAAAATACGCCCAATATTTAGTATATCCTGATACACATCTTCTAAAGTGGGACCCGGTTTATTGGAGGATTCCTGTACATAGGTCAGCACCCCTTGTTTGGCTAGCTCCTCACGGGAACCCAGATTTTTATCATTAAAGGCACTCTTCCAGCCCGCATAGGCAAAATCCGGTGCAGCGGCCATAAACACCTCTTTGGATGGATATTGTCCGGCCAGTACCGGGATTTTGTCATATTGAGCCTTATATTTTGGCAAAATCTGATCATCCAAATACGCAGTTCCTACCATAGAGGATTCCAGTCCAAGAGCCAGCATAACCTCAGTTGCATGCTGGTTCAATGTAACCGCACGTTTGGGCGCCTCGGGAAATGCCATTTTAACGCCCATGTTCTCAAGCTCTACCGACGTCTTATTGGTTGCCGATTGCAATGCGGCAGGTTGCTGCCCGTTTGCCAATGGATCGCTTGTTTGAGCCGTGTTTCCTGCTGCGCAGGCTGATAACAACAGCATCATCGCCAAAGCGAGCATAACCAGCGGTAACGCGGGCTTGCTATATTTTTTCATATGTACCGTCTCCTCTTTTATTTGTAGTTTATCTTACCTCATCGTATCACCTTTTCTGTTGACGTTATGGATAGCCTCCTCTCCTGAGAGAATCCGGTAAGAAGGTAATATTCGGCTTCCCGGTTTTTGGATGAATGCAGATTTCTGTCTCCACACCGAATACACTCCATAGCAGGTCTGGCTGAAGCACATCCTCCGTTATGCCAGAGGCTACCACTTTGCCTTCTTTTAATACATACATTCGATCACAATAAAATGCCGCCAAATTCAAATCATGTAGTGCAGCTAGCGTAGTTATCCGAAGTGTTTTGACCAAATCCAAAATTTGCAGCTGATACCTGATATCCAGATGATTCGTCGGCTCATCCAAAACAAGAAATTTCGCCTGCCCGGCCAAAGCTCTGGCGATCAATACCCGTTGCTTTTCGCCGCCAGACAAGGTGGCAAAGCCCTGATCCGCCTGAGCATTCATGCCTACCCGCTCCAGCGCCTGCTCGACCAGTTCATGATCGACGACAGTATCTGCTTCCAGCAGTTTCTTATGCGGATGGCGACCCATCAGCACGATGTCCCGTACTGAAAAATCAAACGTTTGCGGCGCATCCTGACTCACCACTGCCATTTGTCGTGCCGTCTCTTTATACTTCATCCGCAGCATATCCTCGCCATCCAACGTAACCAAACCACTGTCAGGCTTTAGCACACGATACATATTTTTGAGCAACGTCGATTTCCCGCTGCCATTCGGACCGATCAATCCGACCAGCTCCCCTGCTTTTACCTGGAGACAGATGCCGTCGATCAGCCGTTTGTCGTGAATACTGAAGGTCACGCATTCGACTTCTATATTCATTTTTCGCCTCCAAACGAGTAGGAACTACGACGCAGCAGCCACACAAAAAAGGGTCCTCCGCACACAGCGGTCACAATACCAATCGGCAGCTCCTGTGGAGCCAGCACGAGCCGGGCACATACATCAGCCCACACGACAAAAATAGCTCCCGCCAACAAACTGACGGGCAGTACACGCCGATGATCTGATCCCACTATCAGCCTAACGATGTGCGGAATCATAAGCCCGACAAAGCCAATCGAGCCACTAACTGAAACGACTGCCCCGGTTAAAAGAGACGCCACAACAACTAGTAATACGCGGAACGCCTGTACGTTCACACCGAGCGTTACTGCGGTCTCTTCACCCGTTAGCAAAGCATTCAGCGAACGGTATCGGGTCAGGAGCACAGCCGTTCCAACGGCTACAATGAGGCTTGGAATAAAAAGCGTGTCCCATTGAGCACCTGCCAGACTTCCCATCATCCAATACATCGCATCGCGAATGCCTTTTTCATTCGGGGCCATCGTAACGATAAAGCTAGTCACAGCCGACAGCATCATAGACACCGCCACCCCTGCCAGCAATAAGCGGGTCGTCGATATGCTCCCAGCCACACGGGCTAACGCGAACACCATAAACATTGCAGTTAACGAACCTATAAAAGCAGATAAAGGCAGCGCAAGTCGTCCTAAAAATCCGAAAGCTCCGAACACAATCACCAACGTGGCTGTTACCGAAGCCCCAGACGAGACTCCTAAAATATAGGGATCCGCTAACGAATTACGAATTAATGCCTGTATAGTCGCCCCTGTAACAGCAAGTCCTGCTCCTACGACAACACCTAGCAGCACGCGTGGAAAGCGGATTTCCCAAACGATATATTGCTCAGGCTTGGTCCATGTCATGGGTATCCACTGGTCCAGCCAGGGAAGATGGGACAGTGCAATTCGCCATATCGTCCCCGGTGCGACAGCTACAGGACCCAGCATAACCGCGAGTGTGACCGAAAGCAACAGCCCAGCAGTCAGCAGCAGAATTGTTGTAAATCCCCAAGTAGGCTTGCCAGCTAGGTGTGCGCGAGAATTATGTTGTGATGGATTGGGTCTTGATGGATTAAGGTTGCTCGTTCTCGAAGTCATGAACTACTCAATGGCTTTTCGGCCGTTTCCAGCTTTCTCAATTGTTCCTCGATCTCGGAAGCAGAGAAATTCTCACCCATGACAACCGCTACATCGTTCACTGGCTTTTGCGGGCGGATCGGAATGATTTCCAGCTCCCGATAGGCAAATTGAAACATCATCTGGCCCTCTGATTCCAGAAACCGCACAATTCCTTTGGCCCGGTAAATTTCAGCTGGCAAACTGCGGAACAACTGTTCAAACTCGGATCGTCGCACAGGTTGTCCAAAGAAATGCGTGTGAACAACTACATGGTCGTAGGAATGATAATGCTCCCCATGTTCGTGGTCATGGGCGTGATCATGGTGATCATGAGACTGATGGTCTGTATGGTTATCATGATCATACGTGTGCAAATGATTTTCCGAATGAGGATGTCCACTCTCAATATCAACTGCGGATTCCTTATGCCGCGAAACGTCCATACGCTCCTCTCCTTGAGTGGAGAAAAAAATACCCGCGTCCACGTCACTTCGTTGCGTGCTCACAGTCAGAGCATATGGATTTAACTCTTTTACGAGGGCCTGTACCTTCTGTAACTCGCCCGCAGTCAATAGATCGGTCTTGTTAATAATCAGTTTGGAAGCGCACCGAAGCTGATCCTGCATCAAACGAAGCGACTTACTTCTCTCGTTCCCCAAGGCAAAATCCAGAAATTGACGCGCGTCTATGACCGTGATAACGGATTGTAAAATCATAGAAGAATAAATGGAGGCGTCTGTCACTGCATCTACAATCTCCATCGGGTTAGCCACTCCGGTACATTCTACAATAATCACGTCCGGCTTATATTCCTCAGCAAGATTCATGAGCTCGACGCCCAAATCCCCGCGAATGGTACAGCATATACAACCGCTGAGCATTTCCTTCATGGGTGCTTGGCCATTCACCAAACTGCCGTCCAGATTAACATCACCCAACTCATTCATCAAAATGGCTGGCTTGAGGCCCTTCTCCTTGTAGTAAGCCAGCGCATGCTGAAGAAGAGTGGTTTTACCGCTACCCAAAAAACCGGATAAAACAACAATCGGTATCATATAACCCCTCCTTGTCTTTGCAACATTTAATATGGATCGTACCGTAAAAATTTCCTTCTTGCAATCCTTTATCAAAAATTAATCGTAATTATTACTAATAATAAACATAAATATATACGACCACTCTTTGAATTGTCAATATAGGAGGTGATACAAGCATAATCCAGCGAGCATGATTGTCCCCTTACAGACATAGGCTGTAGATAAGAACCCTTATTCCCAAGGAGACGTGGAATGAAAAACAGTACGCTGTTGAAGATGCTGCCTTTTATGATTCCGTTTGCCTTTCTCATCCCTGTGCTTGTCACGCTATCTCCCCAGTGGCTTCGTTTGTTAGATATGGGGCAGCTGCAACCGTTAAAAACGGTATTTATGGGTATTTTTCTGGAAGCTGTTCCGTTTCTCCTTATCGGTGTGCTCGTCTCATCCCTTTTGCAGTGGCTTGTACCGGAGACATGGATTCGCAAAATAGCGCCTGCGCATCCTGTACCGGGTGTCCTGCTGGCCTCCTTACTAGGTATGCTGTTTCCCATCTGTGAATGCGGCATGATCCCTGTCGTTCGCCAATTAATGCTCAAGGGAATGCCTGCCTATATGGGTATCACTTTTATTTTAAGCGGGCCCATTATCAATCCTGTGGTACTGGCTGCGACGATGATGGCTTTCCCTTCCCATCCAGAGGTCACTGCCGTTCGAATGGGTTTGGCTTTTGCCGTCTCCGCGATCATCGGGCTGATCGTGTATGCCTTTGTGCGAGTGCATCCGCTCAAACGGTCGTTGCTCTCTTTTAACCAGCAAAAGCAGAACAATCAGACTCATCGGCATACTCGCACATGGCGGGGCTTTTTTGTACATGCTGGTGACGAGTTTTTGGACATGAGTAAATATCTCATTATCGGCGCATTATTAACAGCCTGCATTCAAACCTTCATCCCACGCGATGAAATGCTTTCGTTGAGCAACGGAACGGTCGGAGCGTACGCCTTTATGATGGGTTTTGCCTACATACTGTCGTTGTGTTCCACCTCCGATGCCTTTGTAGCCACTGCTTTTTCACATACCTTTACACTGGGTCCGCTGGCAGCCTTTCTTGTACTCGGTCCGATGCTAGACTTCAAAGGCACGCTCATGCTGCTAAGCACCTTCCGCACCAAATTTGTCGCCATCCTGGGCTTGCTTATTGTTTCACTCGTCCTAGTGGGTTCTATAGCTGCTGAATGGTTATTGGGGAGGTGAATACAAACGTGAATTCAACCTTTAGCATTCGCTGGCAATACGGCATGCGCTCCTTGCTCCTGATCGGATTGGCTGTGTACATTATCTCATTAAACCGTACGAATGCACTTCATTACTACCTAGCTCCCCATATGCAAAAGCTGCTCCTACTCTGTCCTGTACCACTCTTGTTCATCGCATTGGCGATGGCATGGCACGGAATCGTTGGAGAGCGGGACGGTGAGGACGTATGTGATTGTGAGCATCCGTTGCCGCAAAGCTGGTTCAAAAAAACACTCGTATATGGAATGCTGCTCATCCCGCTCCTGTTCGGTTCTCTGCTGCCCAATCAGGCACTTGGTAGTGATATGGCCGCCAAAAAAGGCATGTCCTTCACGTATCCCAACCCGGATATCCGACGAAAAACAGATACACAGACCACGAAAGCATCCACCTCCTCCCTTTTATCAACTGCATCTTCTGTCCCAACTTCGTACCCTCCAGAGGGAAAATGGAGTCAGGAAACGCTGGATAAGCTGTTCGTTCCGCCTGATAAGTACAATGTAGAATTCGCTGAGCTGGCAAAACGCCTGTATCAGCAACCTATCATACAGATCAAGCCGGAGATTTTTTCCGAAACTATTGGAGCCATTGAATTATATAAACAAGCTTTTGAAGGAAAAAAAGTACAGGTGACCGGCTTTGTCTATAAAGACGACAACCTGCCAGGTAAAGGCCTATTTGCAGTAGGTAGATTCCTCGTCATGTGTTGTACTGCCGATGCCATGCCCTTCGGGATCATCGTTCAATCCCAGAAAGCCCCGTCTTTTGACAAGGATACCTGGGTGACCATTGAAGGAACACTGCATGCCACACAAAAGGGCAACGCTCCCGTACTTGAAATTCGATCCGAACAAATAACCGCTGTCGAGCAGCCAGAATCCCCTTATGTCTATACCCAAGCAGACTCGGTAGCTACCTTTGATCGCTTGAACACAGTACACTAAACCCACCAAGGAGGAAAAATGATGAACAAAGTTCCTGTTATTTTAATCAGTGGTTTTCTTGGAAGCGGCAAAACAACACTGCTTTTGCGCCTGTTAGCCCATACCCGCCAAATTCCCCTTCGTGCTGCTGTTTTAATGAACGAAATGGGTGAATATGATGTAGACAGCGCTATAATTTCAGAGGAAATGCCTGACGTAACAGTAGAAGGATTGCTAGAAGGCTGCATTTGTTGCAGCAAAAGAGATGAACTGGCAGGGGCTCTGCATACCCTGCTCAGCCAGGAGCCAGATCTGATCTTCATAGAAACCACCGGGGTAGCCAACCCCGAGCAAGTACTTGAGGAGCTTCGCTCCCCCCTACTGGCAGATCGGCTTTATCAGGTTCACAGCATCAGTGTTGTGGATGCTGAGCTGTTCCATGAATACAATAGCCGCTTTACGGCTGATAAAGAACTGGTTCGCACCCTGCACGGACAGCTGCGCACCGCAGACTTCATTGTGGTGAACAAGACGGATGCAGCAAGCAGCCGTGAAGTGACGAAGGTCGTCAAGAGCATCCGCAAGCTCAACGATACGGCCAAGCTGCAAACTACTGAATATAGCCGGGTTGACCTTGAACCACTACTAGAGCCTGTTCTGGCCTCCACATCCGTTGCCGCGAAACCTGCACAGACACCTCAACCAGCACCTGCACAGGTCCAGCTCACTGATGCACCGTTCGTCCCCATTCCCGTCAAAAGTATCGGACGACCCAGTAGCGTCTCCAGAAGTACGGCTTTCAAAGTTATTTCGGCACACAGTCATGACCACGATCCTAAGCAGCCTCATTCGTTCTCCCGTCTGGAGAGCTTAACGCTGCATCAATATTCTCCTCAGCCACTCGAAAAACAACGATTAGAAAACTTTCTAACCGGGTTAGGTTCCTCGCTGCTTCGAGCGAAAGGTTATTGCGTGCTTCCTCAGGAAGGTACAATGCTTTTGCAATTCTCAGGAAATCACTTGGAGTGGCAGCCTACTGCACTTCCCGTGAGTCAGGGATATGTCACACTCATTGGGGAGCAGCTCGACAAAGCATCCATTACCGACCAATGGGAACAGTGCTTCATTTCGCTATAAATGACAGGTCTAGATTAAGACAAAAAAACCTCCTGCATCTGCAGGAGGTTTTTTAAAAAGCGATGTTCACGGATTATTAGCATAATCCATAAACATAACGCTCGACTGTTCTTACTTAAGGTTATATTTTTTGTTAAAGCGATCCACACGGCCACCGATATCCACGTTTCTTTGTTTACCAGTGAAGAACGGGTGGGAAGCGGAGCTAGTATCTACACGGATAACTGGGTATGTGTTGCCATCTTCCCATTCCATCGTTTCTTGCGAATATTTAGTGGAAGCACTCAGGAAAGTAAATCCACAGCTAGGGTCCAAAAAGATAACTTTGTTCAATGTTGGATGAATATCTTTTTTCATTAGTTTCACCTAATCTTTCATATAGTTTTAGTTTCAAACTCAAACGTACTGGCGCAATACTCCATCAGTTGGCAAAAGGAACGGTTATGTCCCAGAAAAAAAGACGACAGATCATAACGGTTGCGCTCAAGCTCGTAAACGACAAGCAAACGATGCCGCATATATCGCATCGCCCATTGCACGAACGCTCCGGATCTTTCGTCAGCCTTCATCGTTATATAAGCATATAGTGAATGGTCCTCCGGCTCGTCCCAAATGCTGACACCAGCACAGGAGAACTCGGTAGCCACGTGCTTTCGATTCAAAAGGCAAAGCGTGCCATGTAGCTCGGCATCTATCATACAGCCTTGATAAAAAGCCGTTTTCTTAGGTGCAAGCTTTAACTTTGGACGCTCTGTCCACTGGACTAATTCAAGTTTTCGCCGGTTCCATAACGCAGGCTTTTGCAAACTTAACACGATTTCTTCATCGTTAACTGGAGAGATCATGCCGCAGCTCCTTTCATGAAGCCCCATATTCATTAGAATTACAGGCTCCGTTCAGGATGCAGGATCATTCAGGTTGCTATATAGCAAGCCTCAAATTATCTAGTTTCACGATGGATCGTGTACTTTTTCAGACGCGGAGAGTATTTTTTCATTTCAAGACGCTCCGGATGATTTCTTTTGTTCTTGGTTGTTGTATAGTTGCGATCACCGGATTCGGTGCATGCCAAGGTAACAATTACGCGCATTTCTCTTCCTCCTTAATTGGAATACATGGTATACAATTACAATAGTAATTTTTACGATTAGTTCTATTCTATAATTCATGCTCCGCTTTGTCAACCTTAGAGTCACGGTTTGTCGCTTCTTCGACCGTGTTCCAGCGATTACGGTACTGTGCAAGCTTCGGATGAAGTTCCTGGGGTACGCTCGAAAGCAGCAATCTGACATTTCTAATCCATTCTCCAAACGATGCATAGGAAGCGCACAAATTTGCAGTTTCAGGACTCATGTACAAAAAAAGTGGGGTCGTATACTTTTCCGCCAAAAAACGGATGGCTGCTTCAATCGGCGTATACTTTTTACGCTTACCTTCCCAACTCTCAATCACAACAGCACTCAAAGCCTGCTCCCGCTGCCACTCTCCCAGCTCATCCACCCGCTTGTAATACGAACGTACCGGCTGCTTCCACATTCTTCTGACGGTTTCTTCATGTAGCGGATACAGCACCAGCTTTGTAAAAGATAATGCAGCCCCCGTTTCGGCAAAAAGCTCCAGCTCTCTGGCTGTAATCTGCTCAAACGTATCATAGTAGACCATGGTCCCTTTATGCGTCTCGATCGGAGGCTCATAACCATAGGGTACATATTGAAGGTTTCTTGTCATGCCGGACACTCCGTCCTTCCATAGATGAACTTTTCCTTCTATATTATACCCTTGTTTTGGCATGAGTTTGCATCAAATGTTTATCCTTGTTCAACAGCAGGCGTATTACGGCGTGAACCCCTTCGGAATTGCAACGCATAAAGTCCCATCGTCACAAGCGCAATCAGTGCAAGCACCGTAAAAATATTGCTAAAATTGAACACCTGCACATTAGATACGACAGGATTCAAATGAAAGGACGACGAACTATCCAGCGTTTTGCCCAAAATACTTGTCGTGATCGCGCCGGCAATGAAATTCAGCAGAGATAGCAGCCCCATTCCAACACCAATCTGGTCTTTCGACAAGGTACGAGAAATCGTGTTGGACATGGCAATTTGCATGAAGGTCTGACCTACGTTTCCGAAAATAAGCAAAAATAAAATCAGATACGGAGATGCACCCACAAACGTAGACAAGCTGATAAAACAGATGAACAAAAGCGATACAGCTGTATAGACGAGAAACGAATTTCCTTTACTATCCGCCAAACGCCCCCCTCTTTTACCCAATAGAGCCGAAGCAATAGCAGCCGGAAACATAACCAGTCCAATTATTGCCGGCGTAAGCTGATTGAGACTGTTCAGAAACTGCGGTGCCAAGTACGGCAATCCAAAGCTAATCCCCGTCCCTAAAAAAGCGATAAGCAGCCCGTATGAATATTGCTTGTTACGGAACAGCTTCGGCTGGATGAATGGATCATGCGCAGTGTTAATGCGCCATATAAACAGTGCAAATAACACCATACCGACCAGAAAAAACATCATATTGGTTTGCGAAATCGAAAGTAATAAGAAGGCTACTGTTCCACCCAGCAATAATCCACCAAGAAAATCGAACTTCTGATCCTCTCCACGCTGATCGTCCAAATATTTACGAAAGAAAGGCAATGCGATTAGTGGCAGCATGGAAATGACGAACAAAAAACGCCAGCTTGCAAAACCTGTGATCAAACCGGAAATAATCGGAGCCAGTGCAGTACCTAACGCCAAGCCGATTGCTGTGACGCCCAAAGCACGTCCTCTTTTTTCAGCCGAGAAATAACGGACTGGGACGATCATAGCAGTTGCCGGAATAACAGCAGCCCCTGCAGCTTGAAGCAAACGAGCTACAATGAGCATCCAAAATTGATTGGCCAACAGTCCAATAAGCGAACCCAGTGCAAAAAAGATAATCCCAAACGTCAGCAAATCCTTAAGACGATATTTATCTGCCAATTTGCCGTAGGTCACCGAGCCAACCGCATACACGATCATATAGCCAGTCAGCAGCCAACTTACATCGGAAGCACTAATATGAAACTCCTTCCGAATCACAGGCATAACTACATTAAACATAAAAGCGTTCATCACTGAAAAAACAAGTGTGAAAGCTAACACACGCATAAGCTTATCCGCATTGGGATAAGTTTGTTCATTTATCATTTGGTTGTCTCCCTCTCCTGTAAACCTCTTATCTAAGATCGTATTTCACTGCTTTTGAATATCCCTATCCGGGCAAACTCTCTATATATCCGCTCAAACGCGGGTGTTTGCATAACGGTAATCGTGGAGAATTTTTTTAAGCAGGCCGCGCAGCGTCTCCGATTCTCCGACAGATAACGTTTCACCTACCGAGCTTTTAATTGCCTCAATGGTACGTTCAGCTATCTTGTGAATCTCCAAACCTTCCTCAGTCAAATAGATTTGCTTCATTCGTGCATCTTCCGGGTGACTTTTGCGTACTGCCCAGTTTTTCTTAACGATCCCGTTAACCAGGCTGGTAACGCTTGATTTATCAATAAGCAATAGCTTTTCCAAATCCGTATTGGTGACTCCAGGCGACATCGCCAGTATATAGAGCGTCTGCGATTGTGGGGAGGTGAGCCCCAAAGGGCGCAGTGCTGTTTCAATTTCGCGCCGGACGGTAGTGAAAATCCATTTAATTAAATACATCGTGCTCTCTTCCTCCCAAGGAAGACAAACGGGATACACCTCACTTCCCATCTCACTACTAACCTCCATATCTATCTAATTTTAATAGTTTGAATTCCAACTAATTTTAATCAGCTGCCTACTTGGTGTCAATACTTTCGTAAAATGATGTTTTACTAGATAAGGTGAATTTCAAATTACGAATTCATCCTTTATGGAAATATAGTCATAATAAAAGACGAGTCCTTGAAGGAAACCCGTCTTTTACTTCATTCATCATTCATTTCTGTTTTATAGTTGCTTATTCCGCAGTTTTCACTTGAACTAGCGGATATTCTTCTCCATCAACGGTAACCGTACTAGCATCATTCAGCTCCAGCCGTTGCCAAATGGTCAACAGCGTACGATAAGGATACTTCTTCAGATCATACTCCGATGGTGCGTCAGTGTCTGTGTTGGTTCCATTACCACTACCCTCAGTAGAAATCTCTGAAGTCGAGCCTCCGTCCGTATTGTCTGTCACTGCTCCAGACTGATCGCCGCTTTTTCCACTGGATGTACCACCACGAGCTGTGGAACCAATATCCGTGGATTGTCCATCTGCTGTTGTGCTTTTTGTAGTGGCGTTCCCAGTGTTTACGTCCCCAGATGGATCAATGTTCGCTTTACTGGCTGCTTCCTTGTCGTTCTGTTCAGCAAGCGTAAAATTTTCGTATAAGTGCTCCTGTTGATCCGCCCCGACAATGACGAGCTTCTTCGGCTTAAATTCTGCCTGCTCTGTCGATGTCTGAAACGCAAACAACAGCTTGACCATTTTCGTAGTGGACTTGGTATTAGGCACATGTGTCACTATCGCCGTAGGCTCCTCTTTTACGGGCACTGTAGGCTCTACAGGCTGTTGTACAGGCTTCGGAGCAGCAACAGGCGCAGGTGTGTCACCAGATCCGATCACCCCGGTTGCTTTAAGGCCGCCTAGCGTACCTGCAATGACAATCAGCACAATCCCGGAAATCACCCCACCTTTACGGAAACGACGAAGTGTTTTGACCAACGGCGTGTCCGTCTCCCGCTTTGCTGCCAAATAGAAATTTTTAAAAGCAGGCTTTGCAGGTTCAAAATATTGACGCCACAGCGTTTTTTTATGCAGTCCCTCTCGTCCTTCCTTTTGGAAGAATAGAAGTAGCGCACGTCGATACGCCGGTTCGAAACCGCCACGTGGAGTAGCAAACTCGGGGTGTTCCTCTGACCATCGGATAAAGCGATACATCGTATCGTTATCCTTCGCCCATTTGCGGATCGAACTGACTAGGCGAGCGTAGTCCAATATTCCTTCTCCCGGCCCGTCAGAACGATAGAAAGCAGGCAACAGACGGGCAAAATAGCCTTCCGCAAGCTGCTGGGGCAGCCAGCCATAAGCCCAATCCTGTACCTTTTCTACTTCGCCAGGCTCCAGGCCGTCCAGCACCGACGGTTCCGGTTCCTCCGTATTAAACCAATCATAAGCCGCAATCAATCGCACTGCTTGTCCCTTGAGAGGAGCAGGCAGCTTTCCAACCCACTGCACCAAATCGGGCCGGGTAAAAAATGGAATCTGTACGACCTGATCGGGTGATATTTCTTTTAGCTCTACTTCGGTAAGTAAATACCGATCCGACGCTTCCTGCAAGCGCTCTGTCAATCCAGATTGCTCCAGCGGGGACAGTTTGCCTACGGCAGAGCTGCTGTCCCATTGACGCAAGCGTTGGTGAATGGCAGCCACAGCCTCTACTGGTTTTCTTTCGGCACGCAGTCTGCCCATCAGCGCAGACTCTGCCAAAAGCTGAAAATCGGCATTCGCCGACACTTCGATATACCGACTGCCCCATTCGTGCACAACAGCCAGCAGTCCCTTGGCATCCGGTGTTCTTTTCATCTGACTGTCCATGTAGGGAATGAACAGCATTTTTGTAAGTGCTGGATTACCCAACACTTTCGTAAAATATGCCTTGCCTAATGATGGATTCTCTTCAATCGTATGATAAATATACGTGACTGCTTCCGTATTTCTGGCAGTATAAGCATTGTTTAGCGAACGGATTAAATATTCCACCAACCGATTTTCGCTGCTGCGTGCATGAACTTTATAATAGTCCTTGAAACTATCGACTAGACCTACATCTGGAATATATCCATCCTTCACACGATCAAATTCATGATCAAAAAACGATAGAAACAGATCATTCAGCCTCATTTTACGTGGCAGTGAATCGGGTGGCGATAAATAATCAGTCAAGCTTCGTAATACAGCGATTCGTTGTTCGTTGTATAATGCCCGCTCTCCCTGCTCAATTCTGTACAACGTAATGAGCTCATGATAGCTGGATGGCGTCAAATCACGCCCGGCCTCCATGCCCGTCAGCATTTGCTCGGCAAATTTGAAGAAATCGTCCGGCGTCTCACCATTCAGCAACGTACGGACAATCCAGTCAAAATACGGCTGTCTCACCTGCTCTGCATCCACATTAAGTATTCGACTATGGTTAGACAGGTCAAATACAAAGTCCTTTTCCACATTCCGATCACCGGGACGCAAACTAAAAGGCTCAACGAACATCAAGTGAATGCCTTTTCTGCTGTTCGGTTCCTGTGCATATGTAAGAAATCCGAGTCTGTTACGAAATGCATAAGGCAGTGCCGCATACAGCACACCCAGTAGCTGCTTGGCTGAAGATCCGACCGCTTCTACAGGAACATTCAGCGCTACATATACCTTTTTGCGACCTGCTGCGGACATCATGACTGCGTATAAAAGCTGTTTGAACACTTCTTCGCTCAGCTGCAATTGAGCCAGCACTGTAGACGGGTCAACAGCCGGAAATACACTTCCACCCGGTAGACGCTCCAATTCCGGCAAATCCGTTCCCTGCTCAATATCATAGGTATCAACAAAGGATGTGTTCAGCCACTGCTTATAGTCAGACGGAGATTCACCATGTCCGGCTGGAATCACATAGTTGTGCGTGAAAAAGGCGCTCCGCAGCCCAGTAAAATCCGCGGCCTTATAAATACTGCGGCCAAGCACTACATCCCCGGACTCCGTCCGTACCAGATGCATGGCTTCCGGATAGACGCTTTCCTGTTTCTCACCACGCGCCGTCAAAGCAGCAGGCGCATCATATACACATAAGGGATGGAGCACCTTTTTAATAAAAGAAGCATCCAATCCTTTGGAATTAGCCACTGTATCAAAGCCTTCCGTAGAACGGAAAATACCACGCCGTTCCCGTGTGTACATCTGCTGTTGTATTAAATGAGAGGTAGAATAACTCACTGTGATTCTCTCCCCTCAATGTACTTCAACTTATAAAGCAGCCAAATGAATGGCTCATCCACACGGATCGGACTAACCAACCCTTGCAGCTTTTGCTCCACCGGATTGCTACCCAGCGCGGAAACCGCGAAATAGGCCGTATCCGTAAAATATACATCCATCGTACCCTTGAACGGCTTATCCACCTTTTCGATGAAGCGTCGAACTTCGCCATCAATGTTCGCGAACTCATCCAAATCCATATATTTGCGATGCTCCATCGGATTAAAAATATTGCTGTTCGTCTTGATGTATGTGCCTTCTTCATCTGCCAACGCAGTAAGCATATCACTTTTGGTCAGGACGACAGCGGTCGGAATGTCCGTTTTCCCTTTTTCCTGATAAGCGATAAAATCACCGAACATCGTAAGTACGACATCACGCGGTTCATCATATTGCGAGACCCATTCACCCGGTTTATCGCCAAGGTTAATCTTAATGCGCTCCCGAATAGAGCGGATTTGCAGTGGATCGACCATAAAGAGAATACCTGCAGAATTTTTAATATGCTGTCCATGCAGTCCCAGATAGTCCTGATCTACCATTCCCTCACCGGCGACATCAAAAAATACCAGCGTCAGTGGCGGCTTTTCCTCATCCTTAAATACAAACTGGAAGATAAAAGGCTCCTGCATCTTTTCTTTTTGTGTCGATGTAAGCAGATCCCCTCGTTCAAATAGGGGTTCCTCATACATGGTGCGGAACTTTCGGCTGATCTCTGCATTGAGCGGCATGCAAGCCGCGTCAAAATGATCGGCCGTAACATGCTGCAACGTGTGAATCAGGGAGGTCATATAAACAGATTTCCCCGCCTGCGAAGCTCCAATGATCGAAATGATATTGCTAGGCACCTTACCCGCGGTCACGGGCAGCTCGTTATGGCAGTGCGGGCACAGTCGGTGACGCGTCAGCTCGCCATAACGGTCCGTCAGTCCTGTCAGTACATGATCAGAATACAATCGATGTTCCTCAGGGACATCATGGGGATGCAAAATCGCCTCCATATCATGCACACTGTCCAAACCAAAACGCTCCCGATATTTGTTCAACAGCTCATCTTCACCCAAAGCGTAGTCCTCGTCATCTTCACGGTGATGAGAAGCACGGAATACCACTTCCTCCGGGGAGAATTTACTAAAGCAATAAGGGCACACAATATCATAAAATAACGGCCTTGGCGCTGCCTGTGGCTTTCTTCTGAATAAATTGCTAAGAAAACTCATCGGTTGCGGCCTCCTTTCATTCAGGGACTAATTCATATACCGTGCCATATTTCTGGCCGTCCGTAAAAAACAGCCGCACATATTCATCTCCCCCCACTTCAACAGCGGGTAAAACATTCCGTCCCGCGGCAAAAGGTGCCGTGAACGGATACAAGGTTCCATCGTCCCGATCTGCCGGATAGCCCCCGCGCTTCTTCACGTAGCAAAGCGCCTCCTGCGGGACAGGAACTTCGGCTGTCACCTGAATCTGGACGGTTTTGCGGCTGCGAAACCAGCTTTTTTTATGGTGAACTGCATATCTGATTTTAGCCCTCCCCGTGCTCAACTCCAGTTGATTGGCTCCGTCTTGCTGACGGATCACGTAAGTGTCTCCACCCTCCCGAACAGCCGGATATACGGTATACCGCACGCGTCCAATGCCTTCAATTCGGTCACGATAGCTGCCAGCAGCCTTATACTCCTCGCGTGTAAAAAGTTTTAGGCTTGAAAAAGGCGGTAAAACTTCACCTTCATTTTGCCCATTCACACCTGCATCGGCTGATTGTTTCGCAATATATACCACGGCTGCGCCCTCAGGCCACTGCCAGCGTAACACAACCCGGTTGTCATCAATTTTGTGGCTCAGCTCCGAAATAATAGGATCACCGGGCTGTGCTTCCCTATACTGCATAAGTTCCAGCCTCCCGTTCTAAAATCCACTGCTGCGTCGATTGCGCGTCGGGGCTTCCGGTGCCCCTCTCCGGCGTCCTGACGGCGCACCCTGACTTCCTCCACCGGAAGATCGGCGAGTATTTTCCGCAATCGGCAGAACAAGCGAAAAGACAGCAATAAGGGCTGCCAGTATGAGCGCTGCCACCAAACGAATCATCAAGTCGCCTATAGGCGATCCAGATAATCCCTTTTCCAAAATAAAGCCAGCGAGCAAGCCTGCCGGGACTCCTCCAATCGCAAAATTCCGAGCCAGAAAACGGTTATCGAACATCAGCCCAAGAGCTAATCCCAATAGAGCTCCGATAATGACTAGAGCCGTTACGCGATAAATGGCAAAATACAGACTGTCGGCATACTCACCTGTTCGCTCCGTTACCAGTGTGCGATCACCGATTTTGTTATATATTTTTCCGAACGCCTGAGTAAGTCCTTGGGCATTGGCTACATTAGAATAAGTTCCGCCTGTTAGGTCAGCAATATTTTGCAATAAGGCTATACCATCCGACTCTGCCAGTTTCAGCCCGATCGTATTAATCGGAATCTGGCGGGCGATATAAGGAGCCAATGCTGTCTGGGTATCCAGATCGCTAAAGCCATCAGAGAGCATAATAACGAGAGAACCTTTTTCTGCATTACCTTGGGTTTCAATCTCCTTGATCGTCTCGTCCAAAGCAAGCCCGATCTCTGTACCGCCTGACATTATAGTCTGCATACTATCGATTTTGGAATAAACCGCTTGCTTCTCTGCATCTGTGCCAATGGGAGTAAATGGCTGAACCAACTGCGCAGCAGATTCAAATGAAACAATGGCTACCCGCTTGTCTCCATCCATTTGGCCAATCAGACTCTTGGCAGCCGTTAGGCGTTCATTATCAGGATCTGTTTGCTGCATACTCCCGGAATTATCAATCACAAGCACGAGGTCCTGTACGCTCTTGCGCCCTTCAGGGTTAACCTGATAGCCCAACTCCAATAGCAGACCTGCCACGAACAACATCACCAGCGTAGCAGGCACCAGTAACTTCCAGGATAACCCGGAGTAGCGCTGCCGCCATGAATGCCCATTTAACTGTGGCGAAATTAATTCGCCGATCAGACAACCTAGGCCAATGCACAGTGCCATGATGCCAAAATACAGCCCAATCACGACGATATGCGGCCAGTGCCCTATCAATTTGTGAAGAATAAGCTCTCCCAAGATGAAGCCTACTACAGCGCCCAGCAAGCCGAACAGCAATAGGAGAACGTTAAATTTACGCTGCTTCATAAGAATCGTTGCTTCCTTCCATCATTAAAGTAGGATTAATATGTGGCTACCGCAATTCCGGCAACCGGTCCACGTCGATTCCGTGAAACACGAAACCATTCGCAGTATATGTCTCATAATACGTTTTGCCGTTGCGGTAAACCATCAGATCCTCCAGATGGAAGCCGCCCATCAAATGCAGCTTTTCCACCCCGCTGCTGCGACGCTCATGTACAAAACCCAGCTTGTAAATACGCGAAGTAATGTCCACATCCATCGCATAAGGAAGAAATTCGCCTTCGTAGTCACCAAAGAAGTACTTTTCTTCATACCGATGCTCATGGGTATAGTCGAGCAAACGTACGTTAATTCCACCATGTTCCTCTAACGTTTGATACAGTTTTTTAAACAGCTCATCCTTCGGAACGACCAGCCGATTTTCATATGCAGCAGCTACATTCGCACGCCGCAATAATTCTTCTTCGAAGGTCTGATTAAACGGCTGCGAACTGAGAATCAAGGTGCGACAGGTCTGCGTAAGTCGATCCACCAATGCGGACAGGCCCCCGTCCAGCAATCCGGATACAGGCCCCATATGCCGGGTATCAAAGAATATAGATTTTCCCCGCTTGCTTTCCAGCTCACGCATGACATCCTCCGTCACACGCTCGTAATACTCGAACAGGTTTTGACCTGTGTAACTGTCGGCCTGCCGAATACTGTCCGTTGCAGCTTGATGTAATTCACGCTCCAGGCTGGAAAGTTGTACTGTAATATGCTTCGCTTGTGCATGCCATTTTTCTAGTGCCAGTTCATAGCGGCGAAGTAACTCCAAATCCGCTTGAATTCGCAGCATGTGCAGCTTGTGCCCGTAAACCGTCTCGGTCAGGTAACGGATCAAGCTGCGCACATTATGCTTATCCATGAGTGGCAGTCGTTGAAAAGGCTGGTCCTCCACCTGACCGCTATACAGGGTGTCCAGTTCAGCGGTACTAATCTGCAAGTCATTGGACGTATCCCGAATCAGTCCCCGAATGGCCGTAAGCACATTCCCTGTTTTATTTTCATCCGTCCAGTCTGTCAACTCGAATAAGCCGATTTCAGGATATTCCTTGGAAGCTGCATTCACAGCCAATTGCAGACCTGATTCCGCCTGAAAATCTCCCAACCGTTTGTGCACAATCCGTTCACAGTTATCGCGGAAAAAGGCTTCGCAGCCCTGACCAAACAAGGCTTCCTCCGCCTCACGTAATGTCATTCGCTTCAACGAGCCGTAGCTGGCTCCGCTGGTCATCAGTGCACTCATGTCCGTGATCGCCTCATTACCAGGAACTAGATCATTTCGCGTGCGACCGCGCTCAGCAGCATCTAAACCAAAATAATTCAGCTTATCGCGTATGTCCCACTCCTGCTCTGTTCTCATACGCTCTAGCAGCTTTACATAAAAGTGATACAGCACCGTGAGCGCGATTGACTGGTTAGGGCGGTTGACTCGGGAAAATCCAGCCGACACATAACCCTGCCGCCCGGATTCCGTCATGATGTTGTTTTTAAACGATGTATTGTTGTATCCCCCATCCTGTGACCGATAGGAATCTCCTGCCTGATAGCGGTTTTTAAGAAGCTGAATGTGGCAAATGATGTCACAGCTTTCCCGCAGGCTATTCGGCACCGTTACGCCGCGTTCGTTCTTGTCGGACAGCACATAGACGAGATCGAACAACGGTGATGGAGCATGGGATACTGGAATGGTCAATTTGTCCTCGGTCATATGAAGCGGTGCCGTAAACGTATACTCTGGACTCTGGATATAGTCCAGCTCCCGCATGAAAGCAACGGACGTTGCACTACTGTAGCCGAATTGGACAGCCTGATCACTTTCATTCACCAACACATACAGATCCATTTGTACCGATTTAAAAGACTGCGCAAAAATATACTCCGCCAACAGCGTAATTTCAGGGATTAATACGTTCATGGGGTCATCCGCTGTCGTCAAAATCGACAAATGGACACGCTCGAACGAAGAATACAACCGACCGTAATCTGCCAGATGTCCACTAGCCCGGCGCAACGCGGTGTTAAGCTCAATTAGCTGCGATTCATGTGTATAAAAAGCCTGGTGCAAGTCACGGCGTATCGTTTGGTGGCCACTTTCCTCCGGTACCGCTATCGTATGAACAATAGCATCCACCGAACGATCTACAGCCGCATGTTCTTCCTGCGAGCGGATCTGAATATACGTTACTCCCGTGCTGTTATCCCACTTGGTCCGGTTGATATCTGCAATGGTGTTCATCACTGGGTTCATGCGATCACCGATAAAAAGAAACACGGACGGGAAATGGATGCTACTGCGTCCATCCCCGCTTCCGATTAATTGGTCCTCTGCGGCTGCATAGTCAGCCGCATAACGTAACAGCTGCTCTCTCATACTTTACTTCAACTTTCTGCGGATGTCGTTTAATTTTCCAGCCATTTGAGCATAGAATGCATAAAGTTCCGCTCCGTTAGCCAGCTCCACCTTTTCATATTCCAATTGATTGCGGGCCTCTGTGTAAGTTGCAGCCAATTCATCCAGCTTCGCCAGCAATGGTGTAATATCCTCAGATGAAGTCAATACAGCATCACGGCGATCCGCCTTGCGCATTAGAACAGCAAATTTCTTTTCTTCCAAACCACGGAAGTTTGTAAACACTTCAAACTCCACATAATTACGGCTCTTCATGACATTGGCAAACGGCTCCCAAGCCTCTTCCTCTTCGTCGCGATCATAGACGTACAAAGCACCTTTTTTCGTAATCGTGTCCGTATAGAGTGCCTGAATGAACTGATCCAGCCATTTTTCTTCATCCTGATATTTGCCCAGCAAAGCTTCCAGTTCAGCGGCTTTCGCTTCAATTTGTGTATATTTCGCCAGTTCTTCACGAACCACCTGTGTTAACTCTGGTGAACGGATCAGGTTTTCCTTCGCCATTTCTTCATTGATGCTGCCAAAGATGTCCTTGCTTCCGGCCTGCTCCAGCCCTTCAGCCAGCAGACGTTTCAACTCAGACCATGCTCTTTTTACCTCACCCAAATTCGGCTTGGATTCCTGCAAGCGCATATCGTAGCCTGCCAGCATCGCATTCAGATCTAGCGCATGTGAACGGATTACAGTGAAGCGGCTGCTCGTATTCTGATCGACATCCTTTTCCCGAATCACGCCAAGTGACTTGGCACGGTCAAAATCATTACGAATGCGGGCATTGTAAGCTTGCACACGCGAATTGACGTAAGTTTCGCCCCATGACTTTTCAGGAATCGGCGACGGCAGATTAGTCCAATTGTTCTGACCTGTTTGCACCAGATGACGGCCAATACCTTCGCGGTCAAGAATCGTTTTTTCATAGCTTTCTTCATACACTTTGAGCGGCGTATATACAAACAGAGGAACACCATTACGCGTATTCAGCCAGAAAATCCGATTACGAACTTCACTCTCTTTAATAGTAAAGTGTGATTTGCCAATTGCATTATTTTGATAATTGCGAACGCCTTTCAGGATATTAGGCGACTGTACAGGTACTGAAACGAATCCCCATGACGGGAAGTACAAGTTGCCAGAGCTATTGCTCAGATGGAACACAGGTACAGCTTCCTCATCCAGTTTGCTCGCAATGTAGCGCTCCACAAATTTTTCAATGGCTTCATCTTGCCCGTATTTCATGACGAGGAAATCCTCCATGGAACGGGTAATGAGATCACCGAACTTATCAGTCAAGAAATTGGAGATTGAGCTGATGATGTCCATATCCTGATCCTTCACCCATTGATCTGAATTTTCGAGCAATTCTTGGGCAAAATCACGAATCAAATCGTCACCGTTGCGGTTATCCAGCAGCTTGGTCACAACTTCAGAAATATCCGGTACACTTACCAGATTCCAATAGTACGTTTTGTTACCTTTGTGATCGGACTGTTCCTCGCCGTTAATCAGCAGATCGCCATTCTTCTCGAAAATTGCGCTCAATGCGTTCAAAATTTCAGTAAATACATTATAAATGCGGCTATTTTCCTTGTTCAACAGGTCATACAGGTCTTCATAAAATTCAATGAGCTGCTCTGTACGTTCCACATCAGCCCGCAGCCAATATTCATTAATTTTCGCTTCAATGTACGCATTTTTCTTTTTATCCTTGGACACAAACGCGCTCTTGGCATCGCCCAGCTTTTCGTTCGCCTGCTCACGTGCCCATTCAATGTCCGTTGGAATACGGTGCAGTGATTCACGCAACGTCTCAACATATGAAAGCAGCATTTTCAGCAAGCTAAATCCTTTTTCAGTATAAATCATGCGGGATACATAAAACGGCCCTTGCTCAGGATGCAGAAACATCCGGCGGATTTGGTCCGTAAACTGTCCTGTAATTTCGCCAGGAAGCTGTTTCTTCGCTTTGATATACTCTTCGCGGGCACGCGTCAGGAACGTTTGCTCCAGCTCGGTGTCCATATTGACAACTTGCATTTTAACAACATTGCTATAACTTAACCGTTCACTGTTTTCAAAGCCCGGAAGCGGCTCAGGTACACGGGATTCAAAGTTTTTGATCATGCTATCCAAATCCACGCCCAGCTTGCGGGCAAACTTCTCTACATCCTCTTGATTTGGCGATTGCTCAAACATTTTGGACATTTTGCCAAACATTCGATAGGCCAGATATGTCGTCATTTCCTCCATTGGCAGTACCGCCGAGGAAGCCCCGATAATATTGTAATCGTAGTTTGCCGGATAGGCCTTATTCATTTGTGCGATGTTGGTACGGATATTGCTGATATAATCATGAATGGCAAACTCTTCGCCCGACTGTTTTTCCTCACTCGCCATAAAGTTGGTGATGTTCTCGGCGGTGACATTCATGCAGTAATCATAAGCATTTTCCAACAGCTTGCCTTCCGTATTCGTGGCCGAAATGAGATGACACAGATTAAACGGCGGAAGCGGCGAGTTCACGGTCAAAATATTTCCGTACTGCTGCTTAAAGCGTTCACCACGGCTGTCTACATTCATCCAATAGTCCAGCTCTTTCAGTGCAGCATAGCCGTTCTTTTTAATATATTCACGTGTATGCTCGCTCAGGCTTTTGTTCGCTAAATTAATATCCGGTGTAAACAGATAACCTAATGTATTTACACGGTCTACACCTGCAGAGCCATAGTCACGCTCAATAATTCCTCGGACGATATATGAGATGTCGAGGAAAGTACCGCTTCCTGTACCGCCGGACAAACCGGACAGCAAGAACACCATAAGCTTCTTGTTGGTGCCTTCAGACAAGGTTTTGATTTTTTTGTCAATGCTTTGTACGACCTGATTGATTTTGGTGAACAACAGCAATCGTCCTGCCTGACGTACCCCTGCCGCCCCGTTCATACCATCTGTAATGCTCAGCTCTGGAGACAGCCAATCGGTAATGTACGGCTCTAGAATGCTGCGGTTTTGCAGCAATCCGCCGATTTCCGCATTAGATAGCAGTACAAACTCATTGATGGGGTCCAAACCAATCCCCTTGTATTTTTTGTTGCGGTCTTGTTCATTCGTTTCAAAAGCGAGAAATTCCACATTGTCCGGTTTATCGCTCTTTTTCTTGGAGATCGGATCTGCTGGAAGCTTGAATCTGCGGTTAATTTGATATTTCAAGCGGAGAAGGGCATCAATTCCCGTGCCTCCGAGTCCGATAATTAAAATAGGATTATCAATAGTATCAACTCTGATCTTATCGCTTACGATCCCCCCGCCGAGTGATACGTCTAATTGTTGGATATGCTCTCTAACTACTGGTTTCATAGATATGACCTCCTAAGGGTTCGTTTAGCTGTTTACTGAAATAAATTCCAGTAAAATGGTTTTGTCCACACTGGCTAACGGGATGGTCAGACGATCACCGTTTTTGAGTTCAAGACCGTTGCCTGTGTCTACAGCCCGTCCGGATTTCTCAATCGTAATCTCGGGGGTACTGTGCACAATGATACGATCCTGATTGGCTGGTGTGAACACGACCTTGTCGGTTCCAGCAAATTCCGGTGCCAGTTGCAGCAACTGGTGCAGATTAAATTTGCCCCGGAAGGTGTTCAGCTTCTTGTATTGTGGATACGTTTTTTCGCCAGTGTTCTCATCCCGGATTTCCAGTACGATTTGACCGACAAAGCCACGGTTGGCCTTTTTGACAGCCTTCCAGATGAAATATGCGGCAACCAGCAGAATGAGCAGTCCCAGCCCTAAAAGAATGAGTGGCATTAGCTTGGACTTTTCAGCAGGTGTTGTTGGCTGAGTTGTGCCTGTATTCGTACCGCTCGTCGCCCCTGCTTTAGCACTGATGGTTACAGGCTGTGTTTCACGGTAGAAGCTCTTCTCCTCTGCTCTAACGGTTAGTTCGTAGTCATGCTCATCTGGAATCGTATAGGAACCGGTAAAAGAATCCCCTGCATTGGTTAACGGCACCTCATTCGTTGTACCGGAATCCAGATCCTTGACCTTCAGAACAGCATTCATATTTGCATACAATTCCTGATCCTGAAGTTGCTGGCTATTGCTCGTCAGGTAGGAACGAATTTGAACCGCATCGCCTTTCTTGTATGATTTGGCGGACGGTGCGTCCATTTTTAGCTCCAGATCATAGTTAAACACCAGATTAATATCAATCTGATCCTGCTGGACTCCCTTGACTTGGAGCTTCCAGTCACCAGCCACAGGCTTGAGCAGTTTAATCAGCGAGTAGCTTTTGGACTTGGACAGCAGCACATCGCTCGAAGGAATCGGCTTGGTGTTGCCCGACGGGTCTATCAGTCTCGCATCCACCGGTTTCGAGGACATGATCGAAATGTTAGCCTCCAGCACACTATCGTTCGGTACGGTTACCGTTACGTCCTGATAGTCGCCGTTTGCCGTAATGGACTGCAAAGGCACCACTTTCAACTTCAAATTGCTGGCGAAAATTTCACTCAAAATGTTCGGCAAGTCATCCGCTGAGCTTGTAATAAAGGACTTGCCGCCCGTTTGCTGCGCTATGTCGGCGAGCTTGTTTTTATTCAGCTTCCCATCTGCATTCAACCCGATGGTGTAGATCGGAACACCGCTATTTTTAGCCTCGGCTACAGCCTGTGCCATATCCTGATCGGATTGGCTTTCGGTTCTGCCTGTCGTCTTATTAAAATCGTTGTTACCGTCGGCCAGCATGACGATCATAGGCGCATGTCCAGCTGTTTTACCATCTTGCAAAATGCGGATCGCTTCCTTGACACCCACGGAGGTGTCAGTATACGCCCCCCGGTTCAGTCCGTCAATAAACGTCTTCAGTTCCTGCTTATCCGCTTCGGATGTAATATTAAGCAAGGCTTTCTCGCGCTGTACGACATCCGTATACGCTACAATCCCGACCTTGTCATTTTGCGTCGACAGCATATCAATGAACATTTTCATGGCTTCATTGCCAATTTTCCCAGGATCACTGGTGTTCATTGAATTACTTACATCGACGACCAGTACCGCATCCACCTTAGAAGCAGAGGGTGAAGCGGCATTCGCCATCTGTGGCTGCCATGCCAAAATCGAGGTCATGATCATTGTACATATGATTCCGATGACCAAAAACCATTTTCTGTCTCTACTAAACATCGCTTGTACCCCTTTGCCGGTTAATTCTCATTCTAAATTACAGTTGTACTCCCCTACTATTAAATTATAATGAGTTTTACATGAGCGCCAGCTGAAAATACTGCCCGAATGGTCTGAATCCAACCAAAAAGCCTGTTATACCGCGTGATTTTACCAATATCCTGCAGTAATGATATAATTATACCCCAACAAGGGCAATCGGGCACCAGCCTTCTCCTTTATACGACAAAAATGACAGTAGCGAAACCCGCCCATGTAAAATATTGAAGTAAAAATCCAAGCAGAAAGAGGAAGTACACTATGATCTCATACGGATGTCTGGCGATTATGTTTCTTTTTGTCGCCATCAAATCACTAATTTACTATATACATAAAAAACGCGCCCCGTCGATTACACAAATCGACACCGAGCTTCTGGCACTGCTGAACCGGAGAAGTGAGCGCAATGAATAGTTCCAAACAAGCTGTACAATTTCGCCCATTTACCCGCACAGAGCACGCCTTCCAAAAGCTAAGAGTCTGCAAGCGTTGTGGGCAATTTACCGCCCTTTGGGAAGAAAAGTGCACATCATGTGGTCGGGATACACTAGTTCCTGTAGAGCAATATGCCAGACTCAGAGCCAAACGTTATTTTCGTAAAGACCTTGCTGTCAGTGTCATATTGCTGGCCGCTACTGTCTTTTTCGGCCACTCGCCACAACAAATGCTTTTGTGCGGTATCGTCGGTGCGCTTCTTCTGCTGCCCTTGGTGCTTCTACAGCAGGGTATTTATCCTTATGAACAGCGTAGGCAGCTTATACGTCTGTTCAGAGGTCGTATAGGGCAGATCCAGGAAGGACTAAACGTTAATCATAAAAACGCGGTTGCCCTGCGGCAGCTCAGTGAGCGTGTCTCCTATGAAATGCTGCGTGAGATGGCTGTACTCATTCACAATGATCGGATAAGGCTCCAGCAGGTCGCCCTGCTGCAATCTTTTGTTCTCCGCAAAGACATGGAATTAACGCTCGATCCTCTCCTGATCAAGAGCTTCGAGCCGCTTATGGTCAGATATATCGGAGAGATTGCCAGACTCAATCGTGAGCTGATCAAGGACCGGACATTCCGATACGTAGTCTTTTATGAGCGCCGTATTCTGGAATTGGCAGGGGGCGAAGATATTCTCGTCCGCGTAGCCAGTGCAGCTGTCCGTAAAAAGCGCTACGTAGTCACCCATGCCGCTTTCATTTCCAGATATGTACGCAAACTGCCAAAGGAAAGAGTCCAGCGTTTATATCATATCATTCAAGAGAATCCGTTAGAACCCTTTGGAGATTTGGCCGATGAAGTAAAGATCATGTACCTGATGGAGCAATATAAAAGCTAAGCTGCCACAATGCCCTTCTTTATATGACGTCATCCCGATCACAAATCACTGCAATGAACCAGCAAAAAACCGTCAGGATCGCCAACGTGCCTCCAGACGGTTTTTTTAATTATAGATTATTATAACATTGTTATCTTTTTTATTGGCCTTGCAGTTTTTGCTGCGCATGTCTAATGGAAGTAAAGTTAAAAGCACGCACTCCCTTGCTATCATACACAATAATCTCTTTATTCAAATACGGGTGTAGACCATTAAAGTATCCAGGCATAATCAGTCTGCGCATAAATAGGTTTTTACCCAACATACGGGGGGAATTGGTCGCTACGACAAGCATTTGCTGGGTTGCAGACCATGGGCTAGGTTGAATATATGACAGACAATACTCGCCTGCCGTAAAATCGTCGCCCAATGTATATCCTTCCTCCGTACATGTAATTTGCAGATCGGCTTGGTGCTTCTGAAGCAGCTCATGTCTGGACAAGCCCGAAGTGACACAAATCACGTTGCTATCAGCCAGTGCTTCCTCCGTAATATCATTGGAAGACACCACCGGATAATGAACACCGATATACGGATTCCAAGTTGCTGTTCGTGGGCTAGCCAAGGCGTTCGCCGTCCGTCTCACCGCCTGCTCTTCCTCCGGTGTAGCATAGCTGGATGGAAGGACAATGTGAAGACGATCCATATAAACGTCAAGCACACCCATACCATGGCTCAAAACGTTTCTTCCCACGCTTTTCGAATCCACAATTTCCTTTTTGGCATCCGATTCTTTTGAAAAGCATTCACTGCTTTCTTCCTCCCGTTCAGCAATCAAACGGTATTCAGGTGAGGGACGTTTATGTGAGTGTGTTTTAACAAAGCGAAAGCGGCTGTATTCCCGCAAGTCCAACACGAAAATACGGGCTCCGATACGAACTTGGGCCAATTCCAAGGGCATGACCTCTTGAGAAAGATGAACGATAAATTCTTCGGCGTGAACTGCCTCGATATCCAACTCACCTGTGGCACTCATTTCACCGTACAACTCGGCATATTCCTCATTTTCATCCATTCGCGTCAGTTCCAGCCAGTAAGCCCGGTTATGTCTGCCCCGTTCCGTACGATAGGCAATACGCCGAGGTACGACATCTCTTTTCCATTGCATAAGCCAACCCAGTACGCCGTCCAGAAGTCTCAGCTCATGCGTATCCCAGTGATTAGACTTCCGCTCTACGACACCTTTAAAATGATCAGATGGAAGCTCTGTTACAGGGGCTGTGTATGCTTGTGCAAATAAGTAATCCTGATCTCCGCATACATTCAATATTGGCATATTCAACAGATTTATCAGATGCTTGGGATGTGGCGCTCCAGAGATAACCGCAATAGCCGCAAACCGAGAAGGATAAGCCTGTGCCATCGCCCAGGCCGCATATGCTCCGTTCGAATAACCCGTCAGATAGATCCGCTCTTCGTCCACTCGGTATGCTTGCAGTATGACATCCAGCGCCTCCAAAAAAGCAGCTTCTCCAATATAACTGCCCAACGTTACACCACGGCATGAAAAAGTAACGAATATAGCTTCCTCTTCCCAGCCTTGCCCAAAACCTCGATTCTGAAAATCCGGCAAGCCCAGTTCATATCGCTTGCCTGGCATCAGAACGATCAGAGGATACAGTCGGTCAGTCGAATAGCTTCTGGGAAGCTGAATTGTATAGCGTTGCAAACTATTGTCCAAACGGGAGACAAAAAATCCTTCCCCAATTCCGTCATTAGACAAAAAGATGTGTTCTTCTTGAAGTAAGGATGGGGAGTGTGACTGTTCGTTATGTCCACACGTGAAGATTTGTTTTAATAGCTTGATATATTCACGTACAACCCGGTAATCCCAGATTTCAAAAGGATCTTCCGGCAAATCCGTTAACCTTTTTAATTCCTCAAGCAGGCCCTCTATTTGTATTTTCTGCGCAGAATGAAGAATATCTATAGCGCGGGCTTGAATGTACCGGTCATACTCTTCCTGCAAGCCCTCCACGACAACTGACAAAGGCCGCACAAGTGCCGAATACACAAAATGATGCTCCACAGCCTCATGATCCCGATATGTAACGGTGAAGTGCAGCATTCCCGTATTCCTGGCCTTTTCTTCATCCCAGTCATAGCTTTGCTCCTGCTCCCAATGTGCTGGAAAGCGATCCAGCTTCATGCCTTCATCATTTGTTACCTCGACCCATAACGTTTGATCTAAGGGAAGATCTATCCGATCCTTACGCAGTAAATAAAATAAGATCGGGCTGTCTTCACCCTCCCTGCCAGCACTTTTTTCAACCTCTAACCAAGCCATATGAAAACGTATATTACGCTCTACAAATTCACGATGCAGTTCTGTCACATCTGGTTCGTCGCATACCTGATTTCCACTGATACGAATAGAGCGGGCCTCCTCGGGAATAAACGCAGCAATGATAACTACCGTGTGATCGCCTTCCTCCAGATACAAGCGAAAAGGACCGGATTCCGCATATACCAGTGTGCCATCTATCCAAATTTGTCCCGTTCCTTCAAAGGGTCTGAAAATCACTTCCTGTGCAGCCATACAACGAAGATTTGAAACCAGCAAAAGCCTTTCTTGTTCGGCCAAAGGCGGAAAAACACCTAGATTCAGTTCGGCAGTCCGTGGGTCCAGCTCGGTCAATAATCGGCACGCTGCCTTTCCTCCGGCTGAAAGCTCTACTCCTTCTTCATCACAAGCCTTTTCCAAATTCCATTCCTCATGGGCAAAATAACTTGTCCATTCCCTGCCCACACCGCAATTTTTCGGGAGCATGACCGGACCGACTGCATAAGCAGACCTCAGACGTACCGGATGATCCGACAGCACAGTTGTTGCTTTTTCCAGATGTGTGAACCTCATAACATTCCCCCTCCAGGTTTTTGTTTCCTCAGAGACGTAGTCGCGGTTATATTCCGTTTAACATTCAATTTAACTATATAAAACTATTCGTTATTACCTCTACGTACTCCTCTGTTCTTCTCAAAAAAGTAGCTATGATAAAACAAAAAACGAAGAAAGCGGAGTGCTTCACTTCGTTATTAAAAATTTCTATATCTAAAAACCTATTTAATGCTGCCATGATTGTTGCTAACAATACTAGGGTATAGTATGTTTAGGGTGAAGTTACTATTTTTAATACCAAGGAGGAGAAACAATGGAAAAAATGTGTATGGAAATGATGATGACCATGTGTATGGAAGACATGATGGCTAAAATGAAAAGCATGAAAATGTGCATGGAAAAGATGTCTGATATGGATATGATGGATATGAACACGGATATGATGATGACTAAAATGCAAGAATGCGACGAAATGATGACGATGATGATGAAAATGATGCGTGACATGAAGCAAACTTCACAATAATTTAGGTATAGGCATTAGTCTCAACTTATTTCGCGAATTCTTGGCATTGCAGTGTCAGCTGCGTGCCTTTTTTGTTTTATATCTTTCTATGCGTTGTTTTAAAAATGTGCATAACTCGCTTGAATTTGCTTTTCCAACTTAATGCGTTCTAACTTTAGCTCCCAAATCTGTTCGCTCCACGAGTTTCGATCCGCCGCGTTATTACTATTTCGTAAGAGATCAAACAACCTCAGCAATTCATCGTTTATCTGATCAAAATGCCGCCACAGCGTATTAATCTCAGAATCTTTAGTCTCTTTGCCATTCTCCAGCAATTGATGCCGCAGGGCTTCTTTGAGCTCCTGTTGCCAATCTATATCGTTCAATTGTTTCGCATAATTAAGAAGATCCAGATAGTCATCTACCTGCAGGTAACTGCGTGTTTTTATCTGTTTCATAGGGTCTCTCTCCTTAGGGCTCAATCTATTACCAAGTATTATACTCGGTTATTAAGGAAAAGCAATACTTTATTCTACAATACACAAAAAAAGAGGCAGCCTCAGCTACCTCTCTTGAACATTACAATTATTTTCTTACAATGCTGCCTGCAAATCTTCGATCAAATCTTCCAGATCTTCAATCCCAACCGAAATCCGCACCAAACCTTCGGTAATACCTAGCTCTGCACGACGTTCTACTGGAATAGAGGCGTGCGTCATACGTGCCGGAACACTAATCAGACTTTCAACCGCTCCCAAGCTTTCAGCCAGTGTAAAATATTTCACCTTTTTCAGAAGTGCAACCGCGTTAGCGTCGCTACCTACATCAAAGGAAATGATGCCGCCAAAGCCTTCGGCCTGGATTTTGGACAATTCATGCTGTGCATGGCTTTCCAGTCCAGGATAGTACACTTTGCTAACCTTCGGATGTTTTTCCAAAAAGGCTGCAATTTCCTTCGCGTTTTGCTCAATCGCTTCCATACGCAGACCCAATGTTTTAATACCTCGGATCAATAACCAAGAATCTTGCGGGCCGAGAATAGCACCAATGGCGTTTTGCAGAAAATGAAGTTGTTCTCCCAGCTCGTCGCTGTTCACAACAGCCAGGCCGGCTACAACATCGCTGTGGCCGCCCAAATACTTGGTAGCAGAGTGAATGACGATATCAGCCCCAAGTGTAATTGGCGTCTGCCAATAAGGGGTAGCAAATGTGTTGTCGACGATCAGTAAAAGATCATGTTTTTTTACAAGTTCCGAAACAGCGCGGATATCCGTAACCTTCAAAAGTGGGTTCGTGGGCGTTTCGACATACAATGCCTTCGTATTCGGACGAATTGCTTTGGAGATGGCTTCCAGGTCAGTCGTGTCCACAAATGTGGACTCAATTCCGATACGGCTGAGGACTTTGCTTACAATACGGTAGGTTCCTCCGTATACATCATCGGTCAGCAAAATATGATCCCCTGCATTAAACAGTGAAAATACCGCATGAATTGCTGCCATACCCGAACCGAAAGCAAAACCACGCTTTCCTTCCTCCAGATCCTTGATCAGTTCCTCCAGAGCAAACCGGGTCGGATTGCCTGTACGCGAATATTCGTATCCCTTATGGACGCCAATTTCCTCTTGCTCATAAGTGCTTACCTGATAAATAGGAACGTTAACCGCACCTGTATGGGGATCGGTAGGAAGTCCGCCGTGAATCAGTTTTGTTTTGCGTTTCATTTTATATCCCGCCTTCATATATTTTTTTGCTCAGATAACGTTCGCTGCTATCCGGGAAAATGGTAACAATATGTGCGCCATCCGGTGCATTTTCGGCTTCCAGTAAAGCGGCATGTAAAGCAGACCCTGAAGAACTGCCAACGAGAAGACCTTCACGTGCAGCCAGTTCCTTGACACGGTCAAAAGCATCGACATCGCTAATGGTGTGGATGGCATTAAAATATCCTTTATCCACAAATTCAGGGATTAATTCCATGCCAATTCCTTCCGTTTTATGTGGACCTGACTCGCCGCCATTCAAAATGGACCCTTCCGGCTCCACGATGACCGTTTTAAGGGCTGCATTTTGTTCCTTAAGATAACGCGAGGTTCCCATAAACGTTCCCCCCGAGCCTGCACCTGCCACAAATACGTCCACTTTGCCGTCCAGATCGTTCCATATTTCAGGTCCCATTGTCGTATAATATGCCTCGGGATTATCCGGATTACTGAATTGCCGTGGCAAGTATGCATCTTTTATTTCAGCAGCCAATTCTTTTGTTTTTTCGATAGCTCCTTTCATCCCCTCACTTGTCGGGGTATGAACGATGCGTGCTCCCAATGCCTTCATCAGGTCCTGCTTCTCTTGGCTGAACTTCTCAGGCACAGCAAAAATAACAGAGATATTATAATGAAGCGCCGCCATCGCAAGACCAATACCTGCGTTGCCTGCTGTTGCTTCAATTAATGTCCCACCTGGCTTCAGCTGACCTGTTTTTAATGCTTTTTCAATTAGAGCCTTACCTACCCGATCCTTTACGCTGCCGCCGGGGTTCATAAACTCCAGCTTCGCAAACAGGCGAATTCCTCTCGGCAGAGAATAGCTGTTCAGCTCCACTAATGGCGTACGTCCGATGAGTTCAAGGGTATTTTGATATACATTCATAATTTCAAGCTCCTTTTAATGGCGAATCCAAAATAAACCAATGGTCAAAATTAACGCCTATTGTCGGAGAAGTTCGCTATCATCTCCGAGAAAACACAGTAATACGGTAAGTATTGATGCAATAAGATTTTATGTGTATTTGAAGCTTTTGTCAAATGGACCAGTCACAATACCCACACACCCTGCCTGCTTGCTCGATATGATAGAGAAGATGTCACAAAATATCCCCGTGCAACATAAGGAGGAGTTCATATATGGGAAAGCAATTTCTGAAGATAGCTGCCGTATATTTTGCCCTCAGTGTGCTGCTTAGTGTAATTATTGGCTTGTCGGGTGATTACAGCCTGTCCAATGTTCAGTCTCATATCCATTTGTTGGGTTGGATTGCACTTGGAATTATAGGTCTGATCTATGTGACCTTTCCTGCACTTTCAGTTACTATTCTGGCACATATCCATTTTTGGATGCATAATATCGGTCTGCCTGTGTTGATATTGGCAATTATAGGTGAAAATTACGAGGTTCCAGAGGCTGGAGTTTGGGTCGCCATAGGGTGGGTGTTACTCGCGGGGGGGACTATGCTGTTTATGGTGAATGTGTGGGATAGACTGCGCTAGAGCAAATAAGTTCTCTTCATTAGACCATAAAAAAGGAGCCTGGTCATCCCAGGACTCCTTGATATCTTCATTATATGTTAGCTATATACGAGCTGTACTAGCTAAGTGTTCTATACTGTTACTTCACTGTTTCATCCTGTACATGTTCTTTACAGAAGTTCTCAACAGCTTGCAGCTCATCATCTTCAAGTTCAAGATCAATGTAACTATTCGTTACTTTTTCAATTAATTCATACTTTAGCAGTCCCGTCTTTTCTTCGTCTACTAAATAAAGACAACGGATATACAGTCCGTTTTCAGTGTATAGCTCGTCGTCCTCCTCTACCTCTACATCAATGATAAATTCATAACGCTGTCCAGTCAAAATACCAAAAGCATCTTTAATCTGATCTACTGTGTACGTTGTAAAATTCAACATGTTTTTATTCCCTCCGGGTTTCCTTCAATTACGGTGCATTCTACGCCCGCAGGCAGTAGTTGTTCAACTTGTGTGCGTACTTCTTGACGACTCAAATCCTGGCCCATGATGGATATCCAGCCTCGATCATTACGCGAGCGAATTAAACGCCCTATGCCTTGTCTGAGTCTAAGTGCCATGTGAGGCATATCTATCTGAATAAACGGATCTGCTGCATCCTTGCGCAGAGCCGTAAAAACCGGATCATTCGGAGGAAATGGTAGTGACCAGATAATGACGTGCGACAGAGAAGGTCCAGGAATATCCAATCCCTCCCATAATGTAACAGCGCACAACACACTTTCCTCATCATTCTGAAAAGCTGAGATCAGATGGCTGATTTCAGCCGAACCTTCGTACAGAAAACGATAGGCTGATGCCTCCGGGTAAGCAACGAGATCCTTCTTGAATGCAGCCAATTCCTCCTGTGAAGGAAACAGGATAAGCGCTCTTCCCTGCGATTTCTCCAGCAGTGCCAGCGCTCTCTGGATTGGATCATGCCCCGCTTGCAACGGGTACAGTGCAGCTTGCATCTGATCGCTGTAGTCATAAGGTGAAGCAACAGAAAACGTTAGTGGATTTTCAATACCGAGACTCTGTGCCATATAGTCAAAAGAGCTCTCTACGGAAAGCGTAGCTGAAGAGAATACGATTGGTATATGCTGCGCAAATACTCGTTCTTTGAGAATCTCTTTTACCATCTTCGGCATAACCACAAGCGTTAATCCATCCTGATCCTCCATCACCCACGAAATGAGAAGTTCAGGACGCTTAAACAAAGCCAATGCGGTTTGAATCATTTCCAAATGTTCTTCCACAATTTTGACTTGATACTCATCCAAAGAAAATAGCCCGCTTTCAAATACAAGCTCTTCCTCAATCGTGCCGATCAGTTCACCAAAGCGGTTTACCTCTCGAATTAGTGACTCATTCAGGATGAACTCCTTGCGATTAGAACCCTGTACAGGCTGACTGTTCTTATCAAGCGCAGCGAACAAAGCCTCACTTTGGGAGATCGCATCTTCGATCGTCATTGCCAAAGATTCTCGCACTTCCCCCTCGAGAAGTCGGGTAATAATAGACTCAAACTGAGCGTGCTTAAGCTTGTAGGTAAGTGCATTTTGTGCCGCTGTCTCCAGCAGATGCCCTTCGTCAAAGACGACAGAGCTGTGCTCCGGCAGCAACGGCAGCTGACCCTCGCGCTTTCTCGCTTCGTAGGTCCATACATGCTCCATATAAAAGTCATGAGAGCAAATGACCAGATCTGCCGCTTTGCGGTAATGATCACGAGACAACGTCTGACCGCAACGATGGCGCTGATGGCAAACGAGACAGTCTTGAAATACATCCCATCCGAGTCTGCTCCACTGTCCATCTGTTAGCTCGGGATACTCCTTCCGATTTCCGTAAGGAGTGAAGGACTGTAACGTATCTGGAAAATGAACAAAATCCGGAAGTTCCTGATAAATATCCCGGAAAACATCTGCGTCCTCATCCAGTCCGCCTCGCACCTCATCCAGCTTATTCAGGCAAATATACTGATCCGGCGACTTCCCCAATCTGGCATCAATCGTCAGACTCAAATGCTGTGCCAGCTTGGCGATGTCCCCTTCCGGCTTTACCAATTGTTCAATTAACGATTCATCCGCACAGGCGATAATCGCCGGTTTTCTCATGTATCGGGCATATGCAATAGCGTACAGCAGGTATACCAGCGTTTTACCAGTGCCCACACCTGCTTCTGCAAAAATGGTCTTTTTTTCCTTATAGGCACGCTCTAGCTGGAATGCCATATAAATTTGTTCATCCCGAACCTCAAAGCCGACTTCAGGCAAAACTTCATAAAATACATCCGCAATCCAGTCACTTGCCTGCTCAATAAACGGCTTGGACGGATCAAAGGCAAAAGGGTAAGTAGTCAATCGGGCTGTGCCTCCAATTCGTTCATAATGTGCATCCTTTCATTATAACGCAAAACAAGCTAAAAAGAACATGAAAACTGTAAGAACAGCTTACATTTTTTATTTCTCCATGAAATTCTATAAATAAAGGACATCAGGGTTCGTTTGTGTGAGTACGCTACGAGGAGGATTTGGCGAAGGATTTGGTGGAGAAAGCTTGATAAGAGATAGGTTAAGCAAGGGAAGTATTCATAGCATAATGAGAAAACAAAGAAACCAGCTAATGCTTTCAGGCACTGGCTGGTTCCATGCTTACTTTTGCTTCATCAGATCTGGAATTTGTTCAAGAAGCCGTTCTCTCGTGATGGCATCATCAAAATTCCATGAGCTGTCGAGTGTATATACCCGTTTGTTTTGAACGGCGGGAATGGTCTTCCATATTTCACTGTTCATCAGATTATTAGTAACTGCAACTGTTTCTTTACTCTGATCCGACAGGATAAATAGTTCATCCCCGATAAATGCAGGAAGCACCTCGATAGAAATGGTAGCAAAACGCTCTTTTTTATCAATCAGGTCTGTTTGTACCTTGAGAGCCGGTTTAAAGCCAAGCACATCATACAAGGACACGGACGCGCCCTGATGTCCCATAACATACAGGTTTTTACCCATAACTAACAGCACTGTCGCTGTCTCTCCTGGCTTAATGTCAACATCCAGCTTGGCCTTCATTTGTTTGGCCTTCTCGTCATATAAGGTTTTGAATTGGTCTGCCTCTTTAGTTTTTCCAAGAAGTTTACCTAGCTCCTGCATACGTTCAAAAGTTGCCTGTTCGGAATTGAGAGCCACGGTAGGTGCAATTTTAGCTAACGTATCAATCGCCTTTTCATCCCAATTGTCGTGAAGAATAAGGTCCGGTTTCAGCATCGTCACTTTTTCCAGATTCACCGGGTAGCCTACATCGGTAATATCCTTGGTAAGGTCCGCGTACACAATTTGTGACTGAATGACACTCAGACTCGCACCTGCTGGACGTACACCCAAGGCAAGCAAATCCCCCGGATCACTGCCTACATAAACGATCCGCTGTGGATTTACCGGAATCGTTACTTTACGTTTTTGAGAGTCTGTATATTCTCGGGTGGTCGACGTTGTTGATGCCTCTTCCTTTTGAACCGTGCTGTTTGCAGCCTGTTCTGCTGTAGGGGAAGTTTGGACAACATTTCCTTGAGAGCTACAAGCTGATAGTACAACGGCTATAATGAGCAGTACTCCCGCCAGTATAGGGAGTTTGGTCGATTTTTTTACATGTAGCATATGGATGTATCCTCCAAGTTATATAGTCTACAGAAAATGATAATCATTATCATTGACTTAATATTACATAATAGACCCATCTTCTGCAACGGAAATTTCCTTAATTCATGATATTAGAAGCTACTGGAGGGAAGGGCAATTGTTGCTGATGTCGTTGCAACTCTTTTTTATTCACAACTAAAGTGTTGGTACAAAGATCGTGGACTCCCTGTTTCTTCGCAGTAAAAGCGACCACAATATAAATAATATGAACAAACATAAAGGAAATGGCTTTAATCCAGTACCGTCCAGACGCGTGCATGAATCCAAGACGCTTTCCTTCCTTGTCTACAACAATTAAAGAGAACACAAGCTTACCCGGTGTTGCTCTTACCTTCGATGATTCCCATAACACACAGTACAACCATGGCACTACGAGCCATAAGATCAGCGGCCACAACATAAGCAGTACTTGTATGAAACCCGTCTCCTTTATGTCCAGAAGATCTGGGATAATGTAAATTGCGCCCCCTACTAAAAGGACTATGGCAGTAAGGATGATCAGATCAATCACAAACGCTACTGTTCTTATCCAAAACCCTCCGTATATTCTTTTTGTACAATCACTTGTTGCTGTCATGATATGTATAACTCCTTTTGCAAATGAGATTTAAAATCCAGTTTATTCCTTTATCCAAGAAGATATCATACGGTTACCCACCTATATTGTCAATTTACGAGTAAATACTCTTAAACAAGTAAAAGGACCTATATCCATGCATCAAAATGAAAATTTTCATAGGAGTTAAGAGCTTATGTACAATGATTTTTCTCCGATGGGGTACAAAATAAGCGCAACTACAATCTCTTAACCCCCTATAAGTAGTACTTTGGCATCGAAATAAATCCAGTCTTTTCATGCATAAAAAAACAGCGTATATGTAAATGAAATTACACACACGCTGCCTCACAATTCATTCCGTAAATCTGACAAACGACCGTACGATTAAAATGAGTTCGTTCTTGCACGCTTATACACTATATTTTTTTTGCATTCAACACTAAACAAACCTTCTTCTCCGCGCAGCTTTGCCAATGCCTCGACAAAGAAATAATCGCCATAGATAATGGGAACGTTGATGTATTTTTGCTCAGGATAATGTACGGTCCCGTTCATCAGTAATCCCTCATGCTCCTCGCCCCACGCCGTACACGTATGATGCAAGCCCTCGAGGATAGATGCTGCAGCTTCTGTAAAATGTTCTGCACGCGTCGAATATTTTGCCAGCTCCAGCAAACCACTGGCCGCAATTGCCGCAGCCGATGAATCCCATGCCCCGCGGTGCTCTTCTTCTTCTGCTCTAAAATCCCACACAGGCAGGCAAACATCGCCCAGCTGGGACAGGAAAAAGTCAGCCGTGTTCTCGGCCACCTTCAAATAACGCGAATCGCGCGTATACCCATACGAAAGCGTAAAACCATACAAAGCCCAAGCCGTGCCACGTGCCCAGGCAGAACCGGGAGCAAATCCCTGTCCGCCATGCTCGGCGACCTTTTTTCCAATCTCTGGATCGAATTCGATCACATGTGCGATAGAGCCGTCCGAACGGACAAATTCACGTGCTACGGTATCTGCATGCTGCACAGCGAGAGCGGCAAAACGCGGATCTCCGCTTTCCTCCGAAGCCCAATAAAGCAAAGGTAGATTCATCATACTATCTATAATCGCAACGCCCCGTGTATCCATGTCCTTCGAGGGGAAGTTCCACGCTCGAATAAAACGGCCATTCACGTTAAAACGGGCAGCCAGCAGATTGGCAGCCAACAACCCACGTCTTCTGGACTCTAAATCTCCGGTCAGCCGATGGGCGGCCACACCGCTGAGCAGCCAAATAAAGCCAAGATCATGGTCTACAGCTTCGCTATTATAGAGTATTTTTTCCAAAAGACCCTCGCACCGCTGTGCAATCCCGGCTGCCACACTGTCAGGACGCGCCCGATTGGCTAGCCATAGGAGCCCCGGATAAAAGCCTGCTGTCCACCACGCTTCTTCACGATTATCATAACGTCCACCCTCTGCAACATGTGGAAAAGCGTCCCCCAGTCTTGCCGCCAAGGCAAGCGTCTTATCCAAAGCCAGCTCCCACGATTGCTCCAGCCATGCTTCTGCTTTCGTCATTTCTTTTCCTCTCCTTTTTCCACATGTTTAAAAATATATATGGCTACACCAGTTCCATTTATTCAGGTAACCGAATGATAAAGGAAATGCGGTTGCCTTCACATTCCAGACGCGCTCCCTTAAGTAAACCATTCCGACAGGCCACAGAAGCTAATTCTTCCGGCCAAACCACGTTCGTTCCTTCCGTCGTCGGGATGACTTCGAGGCTTGCACCTGCGTATTCTACTCGAATGCTTTCCGTTTCTTTCCCAGCTGACATGACATGATGAATAACACTGCGCTCCCGACCGTCGTACGCCATTAGGGGAATAAGTGCCCCTACATTCTGAATATTGCCTTTAAGCTCATACGCCACTTCAATTTTGCCCGGCACCTGACGATAATGCGTTCGGATTTCCCTCACTCCCGGGAATGGGCCTTCCCATAGGAGTGTAAAATCCGTTGCTCCGTCAGACGCTGAGCTTTGTTCCATCTGTACGGTTCCTCCACCATCCTGCGGGTCAATCCCTCCATCCCGGTCGAACTCCAGCGTACCGGGAATGCCTTCCGACAAGCTGTGCCACTTTCCGTCCTCCGTTTGCCAGGCCGGAGTATAGCTCAGCGGGAAAATATCTCCCTCCGCGAAGCCTGTAAATCCGCGGTCTGCATGACCTGCTGAGGACGGACCGATCAGCGACGGCAGCGCAGACTGCTGAATACGCACGATGCCCGGAACATTGTACGGGTCGTTGACCGATGTTTGCACAAGCATTTGCTGCCCGTCTACGGCTGCAATGACAGTCTGGAACCAGCCATCCGTTGCCAACACCCGGCTGCCGATCTCCGCCGGGATGAAGGTTGGAGAAATGTGATCCATCTCCTCCCCATATAGAAGGGTGTGGGCCAGCACAGCCGCCGTCCACAGACTGTAACAGGTATGATTTGAGTACACCTCAAAGCCATGTCGTGCCTCGGACGAATAATGGTTCCGGACGATATGCAGCTTGCCGTCATCCGTCTGCCAGCGACTAATCGCTTGCCAGCATAGATCTGCTGCCCGTCGGAACGCACCTGCGAGCCCATGCTCTCCTGCTGTAATAGCCTGCTGAGCATGTGTTGTAAAGACAAAGGCAGCCGCCGCTTCGTTCCACTGATGCTGGGCGCTTCTTCCACGCGGCGGAATTTCCCCGTGCGGGGATAGCGCCAGTAATGTGCTGAGCGCCCCCCTGCGAAGGTGGTCACGCAGTTCGAGTGCGCAGCTGCCATCATATCCGTTCTCCAGCATCACGCCCAGATGAAAACGTGTAACGATATCGTAGGCAAATGGGCTATTGGGCCGATCCAACGGACCATCCTGATACAGGCCCAACCCGGTAAAACGAGGCAAATGGTAGCTGCGGATATACGTCTCCATCCATTCCGAATCGGCTGCAATTCCTTCCGTTGCACGCAAAAACTCGCCGGAAATCATAATCGCATTCCAGTTGATCATCCGGTTCGGATTTTTCATTTTGCTCATCGTAAAAATGTAGGTCTGCTCCGGCTGAATTCTGCTCAGTTGCTGCTTCCATGCCATGGCTTGTTCTGGTAGCAGATTTTTAAGGAGCCGATACGCTCCCATCATCATAATTGGAAAAAAGTCTGGGTGGTGATCTGGCGCTTTTTCCTCCACTACACAAGCTATGCTATGCGTCAAGGCCGCAGCAGCAGATTCCAGTAAATCATGCCGGCCTTCTTTGACCAACACCGCCGCAGCCAACGCATAGGAGGGGGTGGAGTAGTACCGTTCACTTTCAGAATGGGGGTCAATGATAGCTCCGGTATCATCCTGATGCAGGGCATATGCGCGAACCAGCTTTTCCAGCACAGCCAGCTTATGTTGGTGAGTCCATCCGTCATTCACTCGATTTGGCGCGCTTTCCACCTGTTTTATAAATCTCTCCAGCTCCGTCTGCCAAGGGTACACGCTGCCTGTCTGCAGCTTATTCATCCTGTCTGCCTCCCATTCAAAATGAAAATTAATGTATGGTAAAAAACAGATTGCAATCTACGCTTGCATAACCGTTCCATTGATTGGAATCCAGTTGCAGCGATGTTTTATAAAACACAAAGGGAGCTCCGTCATGATCTATGTGCTTCACAGCCTCCAACCCCGCCCGCAGCACGCCGGCATCATAATCTAGCCTGACGACTGCGTTCGCTCCCTTCCATTCCACGAAGCCTGCTCCCAGATTAGGCTGAATACGACTGATCAAAACCTCCTCCACATCCCGTGACTTCATACTCACACCTGACGTTTCAAACTCAAAATGATCGGTGACGGTAAGCCTTGCCCCCTCGTTTCCCTCCAGCACATTCCATGTAAAGGAGCGGGTGAAGACCGCCAATTCTTCTACAGGATAAGCAGATGTCAAATCAAGCTTAAGCCTTGTGCCCGTCTGTACCTCCTCCTGCTCATCCAAAGCAATATCCAGCACAACCGCCTTTGCCTGTGTGCCCGATTGCTGCATAGTCCCATTGATGACAGGCACGGAATGACCGCCGGAGGAGATATTGATAATCGACTCTCGTCCCGATGAAAAATAGGCTTTCGTGTACAGGCCTGCTCCCAGATCACACAATATATTTTCGCCACCGCCATGAAGGATGAAATGTCCAAGATCGTTATGATTGTGCGGTTCATTGTTATGCCCAGCCTTCGCTGAAAATGCAAGCATGACACCTGTTTCACCCTTTTGGCTTCCGGGTCCACTATGGCTGGAACTGCGGTTGCGGCACATCAGCCAACCGAGTTGCGGCAAATAATTGGTAACGGTCTCACCGCTCCCGAATGCCAGAGGATTCGTCCAGACCAAGTTGCGCAATACATGAGCCCAGCGGCGACAGGGGTCTTCCAACAGACCAGGTACGCGGAAAGGGAGTGTAGATGGTCGTTCTTGCAATGAATTCAAATGAGAGATGAGTCCGGAAGGCAATCGTTCAGTTTCACTACTGTCCGAATAATTAGCGAAAATTCCATTCGACAGATGAACCCGCTCTGCAAAGGCTGCGATTTGCCTAACCTTTTCCGAGTTCAGAATATCCACAGCTCCCTCGGTAAACTCACGCAGCATATCGGCAAAATAAGTGAAATAACCACAGCCGTATACCCAGTAACCTACGCCTTCGGGACATCCCCCGTCCTCTCTGTAGCCTGCCAAAAAACAATCCAGCGCGCCCAGCATACTCTCAATGGCTACCGCTCTGGAAAAGTCGTCTTCTACCAGCAGCAATGCTGCAATTCCGCAACCGGAAGCACATACTGCCGACCAATTATGATCTGCGGTTTCCCATCCAAAATGACGAGGCTTCCAAAAAACGGGTTCCAGCACACGACGTTCAATCTCTTCGTGCACCTTAGCGACCACATGGCTAGCCAGTTGTTCTCCTAGCAGCAATAAAATTTCAACCAGCGTTTGTGCTGTTTCGGACGCGAATAAATCCACCTGCTGCCAAGGCGGTGTTACTGTGCCCTCTTCATTGACATGTGCAGGAAGCGCCCATGTGTACTCGCTGCATATGTCCAGCAGACCGCTTTCCACCTCTTTCATCTTTCGAGGCTCCGGCTTGACAACAGCTTCCAGCACTATAGCAACCAGTCGTCCACGCCGTTCAAAGTACACATCCTCATACGGCTTGCGCTCTCCTGTATTAGCAAATTCCCGAAACAGAGACAACGGCAGTTCAGGCCATGATGCTTCCCGATTATCTTTACAGACACGCTCAATATCCATCCAAAGCTCGGCGTATATCGGCTCAGAGACAGTCGTCCGCAGCCTTTTTGTCCAATTACTCCTTAACCGTTGCCTTGCTGAATCCTGTATGCCGCCAGCCAGCGCCTTAACGAGCCGCGAAGCAGGCCAAGCCTCCCTCAGAAGACTCATTTGCATTTCCTCCCCATGAGAAGCATTTGTTTCACCTTTTTTTGTTAACGCTTTCATTGTATCTAACAATCATCCTAAATTCAAAGGGGTAGTAAAACAATTGAGAAAAAATAAAAGAACCTCCATGCCCCGTTGCCGTGGTCATGGAAGTTCTTGTTTTACACTATTGCCAATCCCCGTCCAGATTCGCTTTGATCATTTTTTCTAAACTGTGGGTTTCTCTTGTTTCCATTTTCTAATCCCGTCATCTTCCAGAATACCCAATGCTGCATCTGAGATATTAGGATCACGTAGCAAAGCGTCCTCGACTCTAAATTTAATATCGTCAGCATCTGCCAGCGTCATGCCCGGTGTAAGCTCAATCAACCCTTCCACGTGATAGTAGCGTCCCTCCTGTAAAATACGCATTTGATAAATATCCGTTACATGTGTGTCTGCTAGAATAATGGAAGCCACACGTTCTTCGATATCAGGAGGAGCAGATACACCGATCAAACCTACCATGTTGTCGTAACCGACCCGGAAAGCAACACCGACCATCAGACAACCGATGAGTATACTCGAAATTCCGTCCAGCAGTTTAAAATCTGTCAGCGATGTAACCACTACTGCTAGCAGAGCAAGTACTCCACCCGTTGTTGCTACCAAATCTTCATAAAACACCAGACGGGTTGGCGGTGCAGCACGCCCCACATGGCGGAACGCAGTGGTGAAAATGCTTAGCCCCTTCGCTTCTACTCTGGATTCATGCAGCACTTCTTTCATCGCTTTGCTCCATACAAATCCGTCCACCACTAGTGACAAAATCAGCACTACTACATTAATCCAAAATCCATGTGTAGATTCAGCCGGATGCTGCAGCAAATGAATGCCTTCCAATGCGGTTTCATAGGCCATAATCGTTACAACAATAACGGCAACCATACAAAACAGGTTAATCACTCGTCCAAAGCCGGTAGGAAAGCGTTTTGTCGGTTTTTTCTCTGCCAATACACTGCCCGCGAATACAAACATTTGATTCACTGCATCCGCAATGGAATGCATCATCGTAGCAAACATAGAGCCGCTGCCTGTCAAGGCAAAAGCAATCCCCTTAATCAGAGCAATGCCGGTATTACCTAACGCCGCCGAGCCCGAGGATTTGTTTCCTTTTTTGACCATACTCCAAAAGGAGTCCTCTCTCTGTTTCACTTCCATCTTGTAGCTCCTCCTGAGGTATACATAATCTGATATATCCACATTATGTAATCGTTTGTTATGTATATTTTTAACCCGTCCATATTCTACCTAACCATCTGAGGAGAATCAATACAAACGATAATATTTTCCATGGAAAAGGAATGCCCCATGTCCCCCTACGACATGAAGCATTCCCGTTACAACCTTCTATCAGACATACCCTCAGGTTAACAACACAGATAATCTCCATGCGCTGACGATCGACATAAGTGCCTGTTTACCAGCTTGATTTCGTAATTCCTGGAATTTGGCCTTTATGTGCCAACTCGCGGAACGCGATACGAGACAGCTTGAATTTGCGCAAGTATCCTCTAGGCCTGCCTGTCAGCTCGCAACGGCTTTTCAGGCGGGTTGGAGATGAGTCACGCGGAAGCTTTTGCAAAGCTTCGTAGTCCCCTTTTGCTTTCAATTCACGTCTCAGGTCCACATATTTAGCTACAATTTCCTGGCGTTTCTTCTCTTTTACGACTTTTGACTTCTTGGCCATGTAAAGCTCCTCCTTGTGATATATGCCAATCATGAAGGTTCACCATCACTACCGCGAGATTGATGAACACGGATATGGACATGATTTTATACCTTAAATAGTAATCATTACGATTACTATTTAATATAACGCTGCTCCAGGTGTGTTGTCAACCCAAGCGGTTTGAATCACGACATTAAAAAGCCGTTGAAACAGCAGCCCCCTTCACTCTTGTGAACGGTCTGTCGTTTCAACGGCTTTAAAATTTGCTGACTGACTTTGTTCATTCAGCCAAATGGCAAGCTACCCAATGATCTGGACGAGCCTCACGATAGAGTGGAATCTCTTTGGAGCAACGGTCGATTGCAAAGGGGCAGCGAGTATGGAACTTGCAGCCCGAAGGCGGATTAACCGGACTTGGAATATCCCCCTTGAGCAAAATACGTTCTCTCTTCAGCTTCGGCACCGGAATAGGTACAGCCGACAGCAACGCCTTCGTATACGGATGCAACGGATTCCCGAATAGCTCGTCACGCGATGCCGTTTCGACCATGGAGCCTAAATACATCACGCCAATACGGGAACACAAATGTTCCACCACGCTCAAATCATGCGAGATGAACAAATATGTCAGACCCCGTTCGGCCTGCAATTTGGCGAATAGGTTAATAATCTGCGCCTGTATGGACACATCCAGCGCTGATACCGGCTCATCAGCGATAATTAAATCCGGCTGAAGCGCCAGCGCTCGGGCAATGCCGATCCGTTGGCGTTGACCTCCCGAAAATTCATGGGGAAAACGGTCGATATGATACTCTGACAATCCACATAGCTTGAGCACGTCCAGCACAATCTGCCGGACCTCCTCCTTCGTTGCTATACCGTGATCCAGTAGCGCCTCACCAATGGCATCACCAATCCGTAAACGCGGATTCAGCGAGCTATATGGGTCTTGAAAGATCAACTGAATTTTGGGACGAAGTTCCTGCATCCCTTTGGCTGACAAGCTGTGTAGATCCACCCCTTTGTATTTTACGGTACCGTCCGTTTTATCCGTCAATCTAACAATCGTGCGGCCCACCGTGCTTTTACCGCTCCCCGATTCCCCTACCAATCCGAAGGTTTCACCCTGACGGATCGTAAAGCTGATATCGTCTACCGCCCGCACATGTCCTGAAGTACGGTTCATAAACCCGGACTTCACCGGAAAGTACGTTTTTAAGCGGTCTATTTCCAACAACGGCTCAGCCATGAACAACCGCCTCCTCATATAACCAGCAGGATGCTTTCTGCTGAGCTGAAACTTCTTTTAATGTAGGCTCCTTTACACGACAAATGTCCATGCACTGCCCACAGCGGTCATGAAAATAACAGGAAGTCGTCAGCTCCAGCGGATTAGGTACCTGCCCGGGAATGGAATACAGTTCCTCTTGGCGCTGATTAAGCACCGGTTTGGATTTTAGTAACCCTTGTGTATAAGGATGCTTGGGATGATTAAACAGCTGTACCACTTCGCCTTCCTCGACGATCTTGCCTGCATACATCACAATGACGTAATCAGCCATTTCGGCGACAACACCCAGATCATGGGTGATTAGCATGAGCGACATATTGGATTGGGCTTTAAATTCACGCAGCATATCCAGGATTTGCGCCTGAATCGTTACATCCAGCGCCGTGGTTGGCTCATCCGCGATAAGCAGCTTGGGACCACAAGAAACAGCAATGGCAATCATAATTCGCTGCAGCATCCCCCCGCTCAGCTCATGCGGATAACTTTTTAAAATCTGCTCCGGCCGGGATATACCGACCTGTTCGATCAGCTCCAGTGCTCGCTTACGAGCTTCCTTACGGCCCATTTTCAAATGCTCAATCAGTGGTTCGGATAGCTGTTCACCAATGGTCATGACTGGATTCAATGAAGACATCGGCTCCTGAAAAATCATGGATATTTCATGTCCGCGAATCGTGCGCATCTCATTTCTGCTAAGCTCTAGCAGATCGGTTTCCTCAAAGCGGATGCTTCCGCCTGCCACTTTACCACCGGGACTCTGGATCAGACCCATGATCGACATCGCGGTAATACTTTTGCCGCATCCCGATTCACCGACAATGCATACCGTTTCCCCGGGTTTCACACGGAAGCTGATATCATCCACCGCTTTAACCGTTCCTTCTTCTGTATAAAAATGAGTGCTTAAATGTTCAATAGAAAGTAAATTGTCCATGGTGTATGATCACCTACCTCTTATGTTTCGGGTCAAGTACATCCCGCAGCCCGTCACCAAAAATATTAATAGCGATGACTGTAGCAAAAATAGACAGTCCTGGCGGTATCCACAACCACGGACGTTGCTGAAAATCCAGCACATTGTTAGCGGCATCAATCATATTGCCCCAAGTCGGTGTCGTGGGCAGCACGCCAAGGCCAAAGAAGCTGAGTACAGATTCACTCAAGATAGCTCCGCCAATATTCAATGTAGCGATAACGATCAACAACGGTAAAATATTCGGCAGCAGATGTTTGAACAGCTTTCGACGATTCGAGAGTCCCAGTACCGTCGCGGCTTGCATAAATTCACGTTCCCGCAAACTAAGCATCTGGCCCCTCACCATCCGTGCAATCCCCGGCCAGTTGACTAGACTAAGCATCAACATGACAATATACATCCGCTGATCGGGTGGAACCTTCCAGTCCGATAGCAGCGCGCCCATAATAAATAGCAGGGGCAAACTGGGAATCGTCAGCAGCAAATCAGCAACACGCATAATAATCTGATCCGCAATCCCGCGAAAATATGCGGATATGACCCCCAGCGTAGCCCCCAGAAAGACTGACAATACCATTGAGGCTAAACCCACGGTAAGAGAAATTTGACCTGCTTGCATCACGCGTGTCATCACATCCCGCCCCAGCTTGTCAGTTCCTAACCAGTGATGGATATTGGGCGCCTTGTTCATCATTAATATATTTGTTTTATTATCGGAATAAGGAGAAAATAACGGACCGATAAAACAGAGCAAAAACATAAATACCACGACGAGCAGACCAGCCATAGCAAGCTTGTTTCTGAACAGCTGCCGGAGCGCTTGCTGCCACATTGAAGATTTAACAGTTGTTCGCAGTCTGCCGTTGCTCTTGCTCAAATTACTGCTCACGGATGACATTCCTTAGCCCCCTTCTTACACTTTCACACGCGGGTCCGCGATGCGATACAAAATATCGGACAACAGTGTCCCGATAACGCTCAATATGGCAATCAGCATCGTAAAGCCCATAAGTAGCGGATAATCCCGGAGCGAAAAGGATTGCATGTACAACTGGCCGATTCCCGGCCAATTAAAAATCTTTTCAATAATCAGGGACCCGCCAAACAGCGCAGGTAATTCGAAGCCAACGAGCGTAATGGCAGGCAGCAATGCATTTCTCAATGCGTGCGTAAAAAGTACCTTTCTTTCCTTTAAGCCCTTTGCACGGGCTGTGCGTATATAATCCTGCTGGATCACGTCGATCATATTGCTACGGAAGTAGCGGGTCAACGATCCCAGTCCCAGCAGCGTCATAACGATCACTGGCAAGGTCATATGCTGGAGAACCTCCTTCACATATTCCATACCTGTAGCGTTACTGCCCGTATTGAGCATGCCACCGGGTGGCAACCACTTCAGGTCAACCGCTGCGATTTTAATCAGATACAACCCGATAAAAAATGAGGGCACAGACATGGCAGCGAAAATCACCACCATTACCAAAGTATCAAACCATGAATACTGCTTATAAGCAGCAACCACACCGATAATGACCGCGATAAACCAGGTCAGGAAGGTCGATACAACGGCCAACAAAAACGAGTTCCAGATATACTCATTAAATAAGGTCAGCACCGGCTTCTGCTGGGCAAGTGAATAACCAAAATTTCCATGCAGCGCATTGCCCAGCCAATTTCCATAGCGTTCAAGAATAGGCTTATTCAGGCCGTAAATTCCCCTCAGCTCCGCCTTTCTCTCTGGCGACAGCTTCAGGTTGCCGCTAATGAAATCTCCCGGTGTCATGGCATACAGGAAAAAAATCATCATCGAAGCGGCCAACAAAATAATAACCATATACGTCAGTCTTTTCGTTAAAAACGAGCTCATGACAGACTCCTTTCAATTCAAGGTCAGGCTACTCATTACGTTTCCCCATTTGGGAGGCCCCTTGATCCGAACCTGATGTTCTTCACAAGGGGCCCGCAAATGTGGCTTATTTAAGGGACCATTCGAACAGATTACCAGACAAGCCAATGAACGGACTGACCTTTACATGTTCCATCCGACCATTGTAGGCATACACCGTCTTCTTATAGTTGGTAAAAATTACGGGCAATTCATCGTTTAGCAACACATATAATTCTTGATATATTTTCTTGCGTTCTTCCATATTCGTCGTAGACAAGCCTTTTTCATATAGCTCTTTTACCTTTGGATTGTTATATCCCTTGACTTCTCCATTGACGAATTGCTCGATTCCATCTGAAGGATCTGTCAGCATGCCTGTCGAGAAGGCGGCAAGATCATAATCTTTACCTTCTACTTTGGCGACCATTGCATTAAAGTCTGCAAAGATTTCCGGCTGTAGGTCAACGCCAATCGCTTTGTAATTTTCAGCCGCAAGCGCAATAAAGGTGTCTGTTTCTGGACGTTTAGAGGTCAGCAGGTGAATGGTCAGCTTCTGACCATTTTTCTCACGGATGCCGTCACTACCTTCTGCCCAACCCGCTTCATCCAGCAGCTTTTTCGCTTGCTCTGGGTCGTAGTTGTATGGATTGATTCCATCGGTGGTGTAAGACCAGAATATTGGGGAAGCTGGAATGTTTGCTACCGCCCCTGCTCCCTGAGCTGCGTCGACATAAATGCTTTTCCGATCCAGTCCATAGGTCAATGCTTGACGAACCTTTTTATCCTTAAGCTTTTCATTTTCAAGATTTACTTGCAAATATCCGTAAGTGCTAGGGGTATACGGCAAAATGTTTAAAAAGCCAAGCCCTTTTAGTTTGTCGATATTTTCCTGAGTTGCGGTGAATTGAGCAAAATCGGTATCGCCTGTTTCAATGAATTGCCAAGCGTCGCCTTCTGCTGTTTTGTAAATGAAATGCTGTGTTTTAGGTTTGCCTTTGAAAAAGTGATCATTCGCCTCCAGACGAACTTCTTGCCCTGGAATGAACTTTTCCAACTTATAAGCCCCATTTCCCAGAGGGCTACTATGTAAATTTTTAAAATAATCCAGCTGTCCGAACTTGTAATCCTTGCCGTAGTAGGCTTTGGACAGTACATAGTCACCCAGAATCGGCAGAGCCAGCGCGTTTGGTTTTTCCAACGTCACAGAAATGGTCTGCGCATCAATCACCTTGATTCCTTCAATTTGTTTTGCCTTGCCTTCCGTATAGTCTTTGCCGCCTTTAATGTTCAGCTTTCGGATTTGGCTGTCACCAGGATAGGCTTTGTCATAGATCAACGTCCAGGTAAAAGCGACATCCTCTGCTGTCAAAGGAGAGCCATCACTGAATTTTGTACCGGGAACCAGATGAAACGTGTACGTTAGATTATCCTTAGAAATATCCCAGCTCTTAGCCAGATTGGGCAGCGGAAGCCCCTTCTCGTCTACCGTGACCAGCGGAGTCCACAACTGCGAAATCACGTTGCCGTCATAGCCGCTTTGGTTAAAATACGGAGTAAACACCCCGGCTGGGTCAGTCAGACCAACAATAATCGTGTCGCTTCTCTTTTTGGAAACTTCCGGCAATTTGGATAAATCTGAAGCTTGTACCAGACTTGTTAATGGCTGCGCTGTAGCGGCTGTCTGTGCGACATCACTATTTTGCGAAGTAGCATCGCTAGCGCTATCTGATCCACCACTAGAGCAAGCTGCTAATAAGGTAGAACTTGCCAGAAGTAGACTGCTGAGTAGAATAATTCCCTTTTTCAAAATAATCCCCCCGAGTTAATTTAGTAAATTCCGATCAAACAAGTTGTAATTAATAAGATAAATCTCATTATAGGAATCTATTCCGGTTCTGTAAAGAGAGAACTCCATTTTTTATGTAAAAAAATAGACGTGAACTCATCTGGATTCCAAATGATCGACGTCTATTTGTTTAAAGTGTTAAAGTCTAACTGGTGCGTGCAGCCTAATTTCGCTCCATATAGCCAAGAATGCTCCGATGCATTTCATCCACAGCCGAAAGCCGTGCGCTATATCCGAGTAATGTTTCGCCATCAAAATGTGCATGGATGAAGCCAGAGGCCCGGAGCTTGAAAATATGATCGTGCGTGATTCCCTTGGACAGCTTGAGATGACGGACAATCTCAATAAAGGTTCGTGGAGACTGGCTTTGATACAAATATTTTAAAATCTTAAGCCTGCTCTTCTCCCCCAAACTTCGGATCATTCGATATTCCTGTGGGGATAAAAAATCATCCTCCTGAACATAAATCCCTGCCGAATAATGGCACAACAGGAGCGACCCAAATCGATAAATGATATTAATCGGCTGAAAATGGTATTGAGGCACCAGCAACACCCGCGTCAATCCTTTGGAAGGCTCGAACCGGAAGCCATTAGTGGTACGATCCACCCACTCCATAGTGCTATATACGCCCTTCTCCTTATTTCTCCGTTCAGCTTCCTGTTCCAGACCGCTTAGAATACTCGTATCCACATGGCGAAAATACTCCTCGTCCCAGCCAGATAGCAGTTGCAAAGCAAGTTTACGAAGCTTCTCCATATTGTCAGGCAGCTCGATCCCATGGGCTGATGCCAGTTCGTTTAATTCCTGTACACTCCGGTTCTCCAGACGGTCTACGACCTCTTTAACCTTCCCGTGATCAGAAAGCATACAGACGAGTCCATAAATAACCTTCCAATCTGCATTGATTTCCATGGACTCCAGCAATTTGGACAAGCCTGGGGACAGCGTTCCACGCACTTGCTCCGCCCACCCGGCTGATAAATCGGTCTTCTTGTAAGCCTTGCGGCAAATAAAGGTGTGTAAGCTGCTGAGCAGCTCAAACACCGGTCCATATGCTACATGTACATCGTAAGGAGCATTCACGTCGTGACTCATCGCTTTCTGTCCTCTTTTCTTTCATGTCTGATGTCCATTATACATACTATCGTACACCCGTTCATTCTTAGTGATCCATTTATACGAGAATTTAGCAAAACATAGATACAAATATGAAGGAAACAAACGTCATAATCAAGACGAAAAAAAGCCTGATCTCATCAACCTCTAACTGTTCAGCTATGAATTAGAAAAGGTTGTCTCCCACAAATATTGTAGGAGACAACCTCTGGACAAATAGTATGATGTTTAATGTTTGTTAGCTGCTACTTTCCACTCCAAGATTCCTGTAGATGCCGATCCTTTGGATACCATTTCAATTCTTAATTTCGCTGTTTTTACAGGCGTAAAAGTAGTCGTATTATATTGATCTACCACGGTGCCCAGCCCTTTGGCCTGCTTGACATTAGACCAGCCCTGACCATTCCAGTACTTAATCTTGTAAGACTTAGGAACATCAATGCCAGCGCCATCTTTGAACCAATATACATCGGTTTGGGATATCATATATTCTTGATCAAAATCATATTGGACCCATTGTGTACCCGTCTCAGGCCAGTTACCATACACGGCATGACTTCTATCGTTGGAATTGGCAGGTTCAAATCCATTGTTTAGCGCGCTTACATTTTCCCAAGATGAAGTATAAGAGCTGCTAGCCGTTGCCGCAGGTGCTATGTTCACGATTTCATCAGGATCTGTTTCAATTGGGCCATCGTCGTCTTTAGTCGTGATTGGGAAACGAGCCGTATCCTTTTTGATTTGACTCCAGGTATACCGCAGCATCCAAACATCCCAGTCGGTGATATGATCGGAATTGCCGGCCCACATAATGGTGTTCGTTGGGAATCCACCTGGTGGACGCTCATGTTCTTCATAAAAATCGTTTAATCCAAATCCATGCCCAATTTCATGTTCAGTAATCTCAATCTCATCAGCGTTCACCGTACTCAGAACGTATTCATCATTCATACGCTGTCCCCAGTCGCCGCCGGCTCCCCCGCCAAAATTTTCTGTGGCCCAGAGATACATATCAAAGCGTTTATCCAATCCACCTGGATACGAATAGTTCAGGTCCGAAAAATGCTCAAATCGGGATATTTCATTAGGCGCAACCGGAAGCGCAGCAGGAATTTCCGGTTTTTCAGAAGCTAGTGTATCTGTAATGGTATCCGTATAAATGACCTCGTCAGGCTGCTTGTCCAGGAGCAGTGAAGGATCGGCAACAGCCCAGCCTACCACTTTTACTTTAATATTCTTATAGGGCCAGCCGTCATATCCTTGAAGATGCTCTGTCCAATGGTTCATCTGCCGATCTATCATTTTAGCAATATCCTGGCGTTGCTTCAGTGTGACGGGCTTAGAGGATTGCCAGCGTATAACATAATTAAGAGTCCCTTTTCCCGCAAAAATTTGATCAAAAATCGTATTTTTACGAGCCGTCGAGCCTTCGGTCAACATTCTATTCTTCCAAACCCATTCCACTGAGGATTTGAGATAAGCTGGCATATCAGCTAACGTCGAATCACCCGTTGCCGCAACCACAGAATCCCCGTTTAGATGAGAATCCGCTGATACAAAACTAGCATTTCCCATCAGTAATGAACTAGCAATGACTACTGAAAAAGAAGCCATCATCATTCCTTTTCTGTTCAACATGTATGTACCTCCATATCCATTGGTATTATTGCAATAGTTTTCTTGAAACGATGATCTCTATCACCTCTCTTTTCGTGTTTGCGAACTAATCTAGGAGATCAAGAGTACACTATCAATCCTCCTTGTCGTTTTTTGTAAATAATCACAAATCATATTATCACTGGATTATTGCATCGTCAATATTTTCCTTAATGATTTAAATTAGTCATTTTAATCGTATATTGGAACATATACTTGATCTTTGCATGCACAAAACTGGTATTTTATAAAATGAAAAAACCGTTTATTCACTAAATCAATTCCACCACGGAATTTGATTTTGGAACAAACGGCTCTATTTATAAGCTTTTTCACACTACTCTAGCATTTTTTAGCGGGTAGGAAAACGAGTAGTATCCTTCTTGACCTGGCTCCAGGTATAACGCAACATCCAGGTATCCCACTCTGTTATTTTGGGAGAATTTCCAGCCCACATAATAGTTGGCACAGGAAAACCACCGGGTGGACGCTCATGTTCTTCATAGAAGTCAGGCAACCCGAATCCATGCCCCATCTCGTGCTCTGTAATCTGGATTTCATCCGAATTCAAGGTGTTCAGGATATAATCATCAGGCATACGTTGCCCCCAATCCCCGCCGGCTCCGCCTTGAAAATTGGACGTTCCCCATAAGTACATATCAAACCGCTTGTCCAGTCCACCCGGGTAAGAATAGTTAGGGTCCATAAAATGTTCAAATCTCGATAGTGCGTTAGGAGCAACCGGAAGTTTAGCTGGAATATTCGGGTCTGTTTTACTTAAGTCATCCGTAATGGTATCCGTGTAAACGATTTCATTAGATTGTTTGTTAAGAATCTGTGATGGATTCGCAACGGCCCAGCCTACTATTTTTACTGTAATATTGTTATAAGGCCAGCCATCATACCCTTTCAACTGCTTATTCCAATTATTGATTTGGCGACTCAGCATGGAAGCCATATCTTTACGCTGCTGAAGAGTGATATTTTTAGAGGATTGCCAACGCACTACATAATTTAGCGTTCCTTTTCCCGCATAGATTTGATCAAAAATCAAATTTTCACGGTTGGTGGAGCCTTCTTTGACCATTCTATTCTTCCAAACCCATTCTACCGATGGCTTAAATTTAGCAGGTATATCAGCAGCTGCCAAATTAATATTTGTCGACTCTATATCAGAAGTGCTTTCCAAATCTGAGGCTGCTGAACCCACGTTAGCCCCGCCAACCAGTAAAGAAGCAGCCACTACCAATGAAAAAGAAGCCATGATCATTCCTTTTTTCTTCGGCATTTATTTAACCTCCATACCTTTTATTTTTACGAGACATCTAAAACGACAACGCCTACTCTCTTATTACACCCACTCTCGATTTTGAATAAAATTACAATTTTATACTATCATTGGAATGATATAGCGTCAAACAAAAATATCCCCTCTACAAGGAGGGGATAAGTATCCATAGACTAGGCTCGCACTCCTACTCTATGGATATCAATGTCGATTCTGCCAGTGAAGCCAGTAGCTTCGCTGTTCCGGGCAACGCGCGTTCGTCCAGATCAAAGGCAGGATGATGCCATTCCTGGCTTCCCGCAGTGCCGACAAAGACAAACACACCGGGGATGTTCTTCTGATAAAACCCAAAATCCTCGCTCGCCGAGGATGGTATGGGACGAACGACTTCCAGACCGACCGCTTCGGCCGCCTCCTCCGCGATGACGGCCAACTTACCGTCGTTCAGCACAGGTGGCGGACCCTCGATCCAGCGGATGGTTGCTTTCGTGCCGAAAGCATCGGCAACGCCTTTTACGACCTGCTCGAAACGCTCAGTCACCTGGGCGCGAACATTCTCATCAAATGTGCGAATTGTTCCGTCCAAATGTGCACGGTCAGGAATGATGTTCCAGGCGTTGCCACTGTGAAGCTTCGTGACGCTAATGACCGCGCTATCCAGTGGATTAACGCTCCGACTCACAATGGATTGCAGCGCCGTAATGATATGTGACGATACCACGATGGGGTCAATCCCTGCATGCGGCACTGCCGCATGTGTGCTCAGACCCTCCACCTCGATGTAAAAACCATCCGCCGCTGCCATTAGCGGACCTTCTTTGATGCCGACCGTGCCTACGGGCAGGTCTGGCTTGTTATGTAGGCCAAATATGGCCTGCACCCCTGCCAACGCACCGCTGTCCAGCACTTGGACAGCGCCTTTGGCCTTTTCCTCAGCTGGCTGGAACACCAGCCGAACCGTGCCTTTCAGCTCCTGCTCCCGCTGCTTCAACAATACGGCTGCTCCTAACAGGGATGCGGTATGAAAATCATGCCCACAGGCATGCATCTTGCCGGGATGCACCGAAGCATAAGGCAATCCCGTCTCCTCCTGAATAGGCAACGCATCAATGTCTGCACGAAGCGCGACAGTTGGTCCCTCCTGCTGTCCGCCGATTTCCGCTACTAATCCGGTACGCAGCGGCACATCCAGAATGGTTATGTTCTGTTCTTCCAGCAGACGGCGGATAAAGGCGGTAGTTTCAACCTCCTCGTTAGATAACTCGGGATTTCGATGCAGATGGCGGCGAATGTCCACCAGCTTCTGCTCCAAAACCTGCTCCTTCGTCCCGGTTGATCCACTCATCCCTATTCCTCCTTCGTGAACCCAAAATAGTTACAATTCTCTCAGACCAACAACATCTAGGACTGCACAGGCAACCCAGCAAAAGCTTCATGCAATAACTCGAACGAGCGCACGCGCTTGTGTATATCCCTTATTCCTGTCGTAACAATTAGCTCATCGGCCTGATACTTCGCTTGAATTTCCGTCAACACAGCATAGATTTCGTCTTTATTCCCTTTGTTAATTTGTGCTTGTGTAGCTTCAATTGTATATTCTTCACCTGATTGCTTGCCGAACTCTTCTGCACTTTCCAGCGTGCCCACCGTAGCCGTTTTGCCACTGGCCAGATGAATTTTGTACAGCTTGTGCTCACCTGCCAACTTCGCAGCTTCCTCGGAAGTGTCCGCCACGATGACTGAAAGCGCAAAAAGAGCTTTCGGCTCACGTCCATAACTATAATCGAAAGACTCCCGATACGTACGGAATGATTCCAATGCAACCTGCTCATTACTATTGATAAATTGCGAGAAAACGTAGGGCAACCCCAAACGCGCAGCAATTCCAGCACTGTCTGTACTTGTACCCAAAACGTAAATATCCGCTGGTATTTCTGGAATCGGATTCGCCTGTAACCCGGCTAACGGTCCTTCTTCAGACGGAATATTATGAATATAGCGACTTACTTCATCAATTTTTTCTTCGAGAGAAGGGGCATCATGAACGTTTCGTTGTAATGCCTGTGTGGATTTCGGCAACCCGCCCGGCGCGCGTCCGATTCCCAAATCTACGCGACCCGGTGCAAGAGAGGACAGCACATTAAAGTTTTCAGCTACTTTATAAGGGCTGTAATGCTGAAGCATCACTCCACCAGAACCGACTTTAATACGCTCAGTACGTGCCAGCAAATGGGAAATGAGTACCTCTGGCGAAGAGCCCGCAACCTGCTCGGAATCGTGATGCTCTGATACCCAGAAGCGCGTAAACCCCAATTCCTCTACACGCTGTGCTAGCTTAATCGTATTACGAAGGGCCTGCGCTGCTGTTTCCCCCTCGTGTATAGGGCTTTGATCCAATACTCCGATTTTAATACTCATGTCTCCCTCTCCCGTCTAAATTGAATAGTTATATTCCGGTGTAATCCGTTTCAGGAATTGTTTGGTACGTTCCTCTTTGGGGTGGTTAAAAATGTCGTCCGGTGTGCCTTCCTCGATAATATGACCGCCATCCATAAATACCACATGATTTGAAACATCGCGCGCAAAACCCATTTCATGTGTAACGACAATCATTGTAATGCCTTCCTTCGCAATCTTGCGGATCACCGACAGCACCTCACCCACCAACTCAGGGTCCAGCGCCGAAGTCGGCTCATCGAACAAAATCACTTCTGGGTTCAGCGCCAAGGCACGCGCTATGCCAACACGCTGCTGCTGCCCGCCGGATAGTTGGCTTGGATAATGATTCAGCTTTTCACCCAGACCGACCTTTTCCAGCACTTCAATGCTAATTTTTTTCGCTTCCTCCTGCTTGACCTTGCGGACAACGACAAGTCCCTCCATGACATTTTCCAGTGCTGTTTTATGCTTGAACAAATTGTACTGCTGAAAAACCATAGCCGTCTTTTGACGTAGAGCCAAAACATCCTTCTTCGCAGGTCGCTTGCAGTTCACTGTAAAATCGCCAATGCTGACTTCCCCATCATTCGGCTTTTCCAGATAATTAATGCAGCGTAGCAGAGTCGTTTTTCCTGAACCGCTCGGGCCTAAAATAACGACGACCTCGCCTTTGTTCACGGTCAAATCAATGCCTTTGAGCACTTCATGTTTGCCGAACGACTTCGTTATATTTTGCAGACGGATCATGATGCTCGACCTCCATTAAACACATTGATTTTCTTCTCCACCAAGCCGGATATTCGCTCAATTAATACCGTCAAGCCCCAAAATAGCAGTGCAGCCGCGATATATACCTCTAAATATTTCCAGTTGGTAGATGCTAGAATTTCAGCCTGTGCCTGGATTTCTGTGACCGAAACCGTGAAGGCCAAGGTAGAGCCATGAAGCATTCCAATAACGGAATTCGTCAGGTTTGGCAAACTCACCACGAACGCCTGCGGAAATACAATCCGTCTCAGCACTTGCCACGTCGTCATACCAACGGCATAAGCCGCCTCGATTTGCCCCTTGTTGACCGATTGGATTCCAGAACGGACGACCTCTGACATATACGCGCCACTGGTAATGGAAAACGAAATGAGTGCAAATACCATATAAGGAACATCTTTGGAATGCAGAGGCCAGCCGAAATGCTTCGCTCCCGCATCAATCAACAAAGGCAAACTGAAATAAATAAGCAGCAAATGCATCAGCATCGGTGTGCCACGGATAAAGGTAACGTAACCGTGAGAAATTTGGGACAACACAGGAACCTTATAGATTCGCGCCAGTGCCGTTATAATACCGATGACCAACCCTGCCAGTACGGAAACCACCGTAATAATTAAAGTGTTGGGCAGCGCGGAGAACAACCCTAAAAAGGCAGTATATATAAATCCAAAATCCAGACTCATATGCCTTTACCTCCTTTACTAAGACGAGGACTTCTCAGGTAGCGCACCACAAAACTTTTTCGTTTTTCGGGTTCTTTCTGTACTGCATCCCGATGCTCATGCCGGAGAAGCGTATTTTCCAGCACCTTGAACAATTTTTGTAAAATCAGACTGATCACCAGATAGATAAGGGATAACGCGATATAGGTTTCAACAAAATGCTGGGTAGCCGACCCTAATGTCTGTGATTTCCCTGTCATCTCCATCGCTCCGATCGTAAATGCCAGCGAAGTATCCTTCAGATTGCCAATCACCAGATTGGAAAATACCGGAACCACCACAGCCAGCGCTTGCGGCATTATGATACGTGTAAAGGTCTGATAGCCTGACATGCCGACGGACTGCGCAGCCTCGATTTGTCCTCGATCTACTGCCTCTACTCCTGACCTGATAATTTCGGAAATAAAGGCTCCACTATTGAGCGCGTAGGTCGCTACGGCAAACCACAGCACATCCCATCTAGAGGAATTGATATCCACCAGCTTTAGTAGCTCTGGCAGGCCGTAATACACCAGAAACAATTGGATTAGAATAGGTGTTCCGCGAAAAAAGGAAACATACACTTGAGAAACACGTTTGAGAAATGGAATGTTATACATGCGAGGCAGCGCAACCAACAGACCAATGATAAGCCCCAATACAAGCGAGCTTGCCACAATAAATAAGGTGATGTGTAAGTAAGACAGCATTTTCGGGATAAAGCTAAAAACATAGTCAATATTGAACTCTCTGCTCATATGCCTGCCTCCTTTCTATACATCAACGGTCAGAATACATAGAGTACCCTGACCGCTGAAATGTCCAAGTCTATCCTCACTTCTTACTGCTACCTTCTTTTTTCACATCTTCCAGAGACTTAGTGAAATCCTCTCCAAGCCATTTAATACTCAGCTTCGACAACGTACCGTCGTCCTTCACTTCCTGAATGGCTTTGTCCAGGTCATCCGCCAACCCTTGCTCATTTTTGTTCAGTACATACAGTACATCCGATTGAGTCAAAGGATCACCAACGGTTTTCAGAGCTACTTCTCCTTTTTCATCGGTGTTAAAACGGTTCGCAAAGTCTGTCGTAACGGTAGCATCTATACGGCCGCTCGTAATTTGTTGCACCGTATCATTGGCTGCACCACTCGTATAAACGATATTCAGTGCATCTCCGTGGGTTTTGTTATACTCTTTCAGCACATACGCCGCATTACTGGTTGGGCTGGTGAGTACCTTTTTCCCTTTCAAATCATCAATTGAATGAATGGTATTGTTATCCTTCGCTACAGCGACTCTGTTCAGAAAAATGCTATACGGATTTTTGTTGAACAGATACTTGGCTTCGCGCTCCGGGTTTTTTTCCATTTGATGCGATACCAGATCAATCTTGCCGGCATCGAGACTTAGCAGCAAATTTCCAAAGTCCATCGTTTTGAATTCAAATTCGTATTGAGGCAGGCGCTTGTCCAGCTCCTTAATCAGCTCCACATCAAAACCTGTTAAATTTCCGTTTTCGTCAATAAAGCATACATTTTTGAATTGAGTACCTGTGCCTACGATAATTTTCTTCACGTCTCCGCTTGAACCTGACGCGCTAGACTCGTTATCTGAGGAACCGCAGCCTGCCAACACCAGGATGATTGCCATAACAGACAATATTGCAAACCACTTTTTCATATGAATCCCCCTCATCTCTTTGTATATCAGCAGTTTGCGACATACATGGTAGCTACAACATCTAATAATTCATAATTCCTATAAGTTTAATTGGTTTTAGGATGTGATTAATTTAACACCTGGAAACCTATACGTCAATCCACCAAGCTATAGAACATTTCTATAACAAAACAGCACCCCGGAAACCTTCTGTCAGTGCATCTGCAAAATCCGAGGTCACTGCACAGTCTTCTTTGGTCGCTATTATGCTAATCTGCATAGACACCCCAGCTACCTCTGGAACATGGATACGGAACAGTTTCTGATCTTTCACTTCACGGTTCACACAGACATCCGGCAAAAAGGCTATACCCGCTTCTTCCAATACCAGCTTTTTGGCCGTGACCACATTGTCTACCTGAAAAGCAATGTCCGGTGGCTGCTCCAGTGATTCAAAAGCGCGATGAATCCTCATCCAATCTAGTGATCCGCATTCGAAAAATACCAGTGTTTCACGTTGAATATCCTGTATGCTGGCCTTTCCTGTTTTCATAAACGGATGGCCGTCGTATACATACAGGGAAATCGGATCTTCATAAAAAGCAAGCGTACGGATAGCCGGATGCATCACTTTACGGACAAAACTAATGTCTACTTCACGGTTCAACAGTTTATGTACCAGTTGATCCGTCGTAGCCGTCACAATTTTGTAGTTAACCTCTGGATAACGGGCACGAAGCTGCTTTAATATTTCAGGAATGATGTAGTTCGACACCGATATCGTGCAGCCAATTCGAATTTGCTGAGGGGCTTTCTTACGCTGTTGGAGCTTTTGCTTCCCTTTTTGCAGCACCTGAAGCATCTGCTCCGCATAAGGAAGAAACTTTCGTCCATCCTCCGTCAGAACCGTTTGCTTGCTTTGGCGGTCGAACAGCTTGCATTCTAGCTCGCGCTCTAGCGTCTGAATCCGTGCTGTGACAGAGGGCTGGGACAAGAACAAGGCTTCTGCCGCCTTGTTAAAGCTCCCATAATGATTCACGTATACAAAGGCTTCCATATTCTCGATATTCATACGCAAGTCCCCCAGTAAGTTTTATATACATTTATCCAATACGTTAACTTGGTTTTTTTGTATCATAAAACTCACTGAACGACCTGTCAATGGAAATATTGAAAATATCTATAACTTTAATAGCTCATTTAGTTCTTTAACAGAACGTTCCAACCGTGCCACCAATTCTTCGGACAACCCGTATAGTCCATCCGGCAGACGTTCGACCCACTGATCCACTGCGTACACCCCGCCAAGAATATGTCTTCCGCCCAGTGCATTAATAACCGGCTTCAAGGCATAGTCAATGACCAGCAGGTGAGCCAGCGTGCCTCCGATAAATAAAGGCAAGACAGGTTTCCCTCTTAGCCCCTCCTGCGGAACCAAATCCAGGAATATTTTCAATAGTCCTGAATAGGACGCCTTATAGACTGGAGAAGCCACAATAACTGCGTCCGCTGCTGCAATCAGCGCAAGTGATGCAGTGACGTCGGGACTATTAAAGTTAGCCTTTATCAAATCCTCAGCTGGCAAGCCGACCACATTCAGTAATGTGACCTCCGCTCCAGCCTGCTGCAACTGCTCTGTTGTATAGTTAATCAAGCCGTATAAACGGGATTGTGTAGACGGACTGCCTGATAGGATGACAACCTTGGACATATTTTTTCCTCCTTCTGTTATGCGTCAACCTTCACTTTGGATTTGGCTGCTGTATAGCGGTTCTCAGGAATAGGCACGCCCAGGTTTTCACGCAGTGTGCTAAATTCATAATCCTGACGGTAAATACCGCGTTCCTGCAAAATAGGCACAACCAGATTTACGAAGTCATGCAGACCCGATGGTACATCAGAACCAATGATGAATCCGTCTGCTCCTTTTCTTTCAAACCACTCCTGCACTCGATCCGCTACCTGCTCGGCGGTTCCGATAAAAGAGGTTCTCGGCGTAGCTGAACGCAACGCAACCTCGCGTAAGGTCAAGTTTTGTTCCTTGGCTACTCGTTTGATTTTATCTGTACCGCTGCGGAACGCATTGCTGCCAATACCATCAAGCTCAGGGAATGGCTCATCCAGCGGATATTGTGAGAAATCATGATGATCGAAGAAACGTCCCAAATATTTTAACGCAGCCTCAATCGTCACCAGATTAGTGATCTCTTCATACTTACGTTCCGCTTCCTCCGTCGTGCTGCCAATAATCGGCGATATGCCCGGCAAAATGACAATATCCTCTTCTGATCTACCATAGCGTACCGCACGTTCTTTCACATCACGATAAAATTGCTGCGCTTCCTCTAACGTTTCATGTCCTGTAAATACAGCATCCGCTTCCTTGGCGGCCAGGTTTTTGCCATCCTCCGAGGAACCTGCCTGAAAAATAACCGGCTGTCCCTGCTTGGATCGTCCAATGTTCAGTGGACCCTGCACAGAGAAAAACTCACCTTTATGGTTCAATGTATGCAGCTTTTCAGGATCAAAGAATACGCCGGCTTCCTTATCACGAACGAACGCATCCTCTTCCCACGAGTCCCACAGTCCTTTGGTAACCTGTAAATACTCCTCTGCAATTTTATAGCGCTGCGGATGCGACGGGTGCTCGCCTTTGCTAAAGTTAAGGGCAGAGCCTTCCAGCGGAGAAGTCACCACATTCCAGCCTGCACGACCTCCACTAATATGATCAATGGAAGAAAACTGGCGTGCTACCGTGAACGGTTCGCTATAGGAGGTCGACAGTGTGCCGACCAGTCCGATATGCTTCGTCACCCCAGCCAAAGCGGACAGAATCGTAATTGGTTCAAAACGGTTCAGAAAGTGGGGGATGGATTTTTCGTTAATGAACAGGCCATCTGCGATAAATACGAGGTCAAACTTTCCTTCCTCTGCCTTTTGCGCCTGCGTTTTATAAAATTCAAAGTTAACACTCGCATCCGCAGGTACTTCAGGGTGACGCCAAGTCGTCATGCTTCCCCCAACACCGTGAATAATCGCACCAAATTTAATTTGTCTATTCTTAGCCATAACCCTTCCACCTCTCTTGAAAATAATGATTTCCCGTCGGCTTATACCACTTGATTGTAACTTTCCAGCACTTTACCCAACTCTTCCAGATCCGGGTTGAGCAGTGCTTCATATTTGTTATCCCCGCCTACCTCGACGACAGGGACATAACGAATACCATATTTGGTCTCCAGCACGTCACGCAGCGCATCATTTCCGTCCACTTGGATATTTTCATACGGCTGATTTTGGGATTCCAGGTACGATTTGATCTCTCCACAAAAATGACAGCCGGTTTTACTCCACAATACAACTTTAGGTTTGGACGACATATACATACCTCCGTGAGCTTAATGTTTATAATCCCGATGAATTAAATAAGAATTATATTTATAATGTATCCTGCCGTCCCTTTTCCGTCAATCGCTTGTGTAATAGACATTGACAATTCAACGATAGAAAATTTTAATTTCATATCGTAATCAATCGGTTTGTTGGCAGCTCGGTTATTTAAATTTAGGGAAATTGGAGTTTAAATGTGCCTTGACGCGGATATCCTTGGAATAGTAGCGCCCTTGTGGCGAAATGAAATGAGGTTGAGCAAATGCAGGATTGGGCCGAGGTTGCTATACGCACATTAATGGCTGTCGCTATATTATTTTTAATCACCAAAATTCTTGGAAAACGTCAGGTATCCCAGCTTTCCTTGTTCGAATATATAACAGGAATCACGATAGGTAACCTGGCTGCTACCATTCCTATGGAGCGTGAATCCACCTGGTATCTAGGCCTCATAGCCTTGTCAGTATGGGTACTGACAACACTTGGCATTGAATATTTGCAAATTAAAAGCAAGAAAATCAGAGATATAACAGATGGAAGGACAACAATCCTGATCAAAGACGGCAAAATTTTAGAGGATAATCTGAGAAAAGAACGGCTTACCCTGGATGAACTCATGGAGCAGCTTCGAAGCAAGAATGTATTCAAAGTATCTGACGTGGAATTTGCTCTTATGGAAACCAGTGGCGAAGTCAATGTGCTGTTAACCAAAGACAAGCAGCCTGTTACACTTAAGGATCTGAATATGCAGCAATTACCGGAGAAGGAACCAACAGCAGTCATTATGGATGGACAACTTATGGAGCAACAAATGGCATATATGGGGATCACTCAACAATGGCTGGATGCCAAGCTAAAGGAAAAGAGTCTAACGGTCAAAGATGTGTTTTTCGCGCAGGTGGACCCGCAAGGAGAACTGTACATTGACCAATATAGTGATAATGTACAGCTAAACAAGGTGCAGGATTCGAATCAAGCCGTGCTGACTTTGCTGGAACAATGCACAACGGAGTTGCAAAAACTCGCATCTGGTTCCAGTGAGCAACAAAGAAAACAGCTATATGAGCAATGCTCACAAAGCTTGAAAGAAGCTATACAGGAGATGCAGCCGGTGAATACATCTAAGTCCTGAGCACATACGCATATGCCATAAGAGTATAAGTATGGGAACTAAAAAGGAGTGTCCTTCAGCCGTTTGTGGCTTTGAAGACGCTCCTTTTTAAATTACTGTGCCGGTGTACGTTTCACAGTTGCTGCTGCCTTTCATTACTTTCTTGCGCAGCGGCAGCATAACTGTAAATACCGTTCCTTCTCCCACCATGCTGGATACAGAGATAGAGCCGGTATGCATCTCTGTTATTTTATAAGCAATGGAAAGTCCCAAGCCACTGCCTCCTGCGGTTCGGGCCCGTGACTGGTCTGCTTTATAAAAACGTTCAAAAATGCGCTGCTGATCCTGTTCGTTGATGCCCTGTCCCGTATCCGCAATGCAGATAACCGCCTGATCACCGTTACTTGAAAGAGAAATAGATATGCTTCCACCCTGTGGTGTAAATTTAATGGCATTGTGAAGAAGATTCACCCAAACCTGGCTCATCAGATCCTCGTCCGCGTTGACCTCAACTATATCCACCTCAACATTCATATCGATTTTTTTAGCCTCCCATTGCGGTTCGCAGGCGAGAATAAGCGAAATCAGCTGCTTATCCAGCCGATAAAGGGACGGACGAAACGGATGCCGCTCCGAATCCAGAATCGCCAGCTTCATGAGATTATCGCTTAGCTTGGATAGACGAATACACTCCGTCTCGATGATCGTCAAATACCGATCTCGCTGCTCACGATCCAGATTCTCATCCTTAAGCGCCTTGGCGAATCCGATTATCGAGGTCAGTGGTGAGCCGATTTCATGGGATACGTTCGAAATAAACTCCTCCCGCAGTTTTTCCATAGCCTTCAGATTTGCAGCCATTTCATTGATACTGTCCACCAACTGTACATAAGGATGCGGTCTCCGATGTTTTCCGTTCCGCCCGCCGAGGTCCCAATCCAGATTAATGTGAAAGTCTCCTTGCGAAATACGTTTTAAAGCATCGATCATTTCGGTAAAAGCGTGCTGCTCTCTAGGCTGGATGAAGCGTCTTACCGTCATACTGATAATACCGAAGAAGAAAAAGCCAAGCGTCGCATTAATAAGAAAGACGAACAAATCATGAAAAGCCCATGACATGCGCGAATAGATCGCCGCCGTAATAAAGTACGCGGCAGTCCAGCTGAGATACAGCACCAATAACACCAGCATGAGTCTCGCAAGGATATGGAGGAATCCCGGTTCCCTCTTCATTGCCGTACCTCCAGCCGATAACCCAGTCCCCGGATCGTACTGATCCGGAAGGAGTGCCTTGCCTCCGGAAACCGTTCCCGAAGGCGCTTGATATGGACATCAACTGTTCTTTCGTCTCCCTCATAATCATAACCCCAGATCTGTTCGATCAACTGGTCGCGGGTAAAGGTTTTGCCAGGATAGCTGGCCAGCTTGAAGAGCAGCTCAAACTCCTTGCGCGGCAGGGTAATCTCCTTCTCTCCAGCCCGACACTCAAATGTATCGCTGCGCAGGACAAGATCTCCGACAGTCACTGATTTTGAAGCCATGATACGATAACGTTTTAATAAAGCCTTCACACGTGCGACAAGCACCATGGGGTCGAATGGCTTGACAAGATAGTCGTCCGTTCCGAGCGCGAAGCCTTTCACGATCTGTGACGTCTCGCCTTTGGCTGTAAGCATAAGCAGCGGCAGGTCGGTCTGCTCTCGCAGCTTACGACACAGCTCCCAACCATCCATTCCCGGCATCATGATATCAAGAACAAGCAAATCAACCTTGATTTCATCAAAAATGCGCATCGCGTCCAAACCATCCACCGCCTCGACTACCTCCAGACCTTCCATTCTCAAAAAGTGTCCGACCAGTTCACGAATATGCGGATCATCATCAACGACCAATACACGCGTCATTCCAATCCCCCCTAACTAACTCTGCCTTAAATCTCTCATCCTCGTCAAGAAGACCGCCATCTTATGCTTTACGCATATAAGCACGCACCGTAAGCGGCGCGAAGATCGCCACAATGACTGTAGCGCCAAGCAGGGAGATCGCCAGTTCCCCGCCAATCGTTCCCGTATTCGCAAGCTCCCTGACTGCGTTCACAAGATGTGAAATCGGGTTGACGTTCACAAACCACTGCAGCCAACCAGGCATTGTGTCCACAGGCACAAATGCATTGGAAACAAAAGTGAGCGGAAACAGAACAATCATGGAGATGCCCTGTACACTGGAAGCAGTGCGGGCAATCACGCCAAAGAAGGCGAAAATCCAGCTGACTGCCCAGGAACACACGATGACCAAAAGCGCGGCGATAGCGACACTCAGCAGTCCTCCCTCTGGCCGATACCCCAAAATATACCCCATGGCGAAGGTAAGTACAGTCGCAATAGTATATCGGATACTGTCAGCAAGCAGAGCTCCAGCCAAAGGCGCAATGCGTGCGATTGGGAGTGACTTGAACCTGTCGAACACTCCTTTGTCCATATCCTCACGTAGTTGGACGCCGGTAACGACGGAGGTCGAGATCACAGTCTGCACGAGGATGCCTGGAATAATAACCGGCAAATAATGCTGCACGTCTCCTGAGATGGCGCCGCCAAAGATATAGGTAAACATAAGGGTGAAAATGATTGGCTGGAGCGTGACATCAAACAATTGCTCGGGAGTATGCCGGATCTTCAGAATGCCCCGGTAGGCCATCGTCATGGAATTGAAGAACGCCTGCCTGAAACTCACAGACTTCTTCAATGTGCGATCAGAACCTGTCATAATAGTAATACTCTTCATGCTCTCGCCCCCTCCATAGCATGCGCTCCTTGGGACGTCTGCTGTCTGTTTACTTGTGCCCCATGACCAGTGATGGACAAAAACACCTCGTCGAGCGTCGGCTTCTGCACACTCATCTCTGCTAGACGAATCTCTCCGGTACGGAGGGCGATCAGCAGGTCCGTTACCCGATCTGCGTTGGCCATCGGAGAGATAATCTTTCCAGCTTCCACTGACACGCTGGACTTAACTGAAAGCACCTGTTCAACGATCTGAACAGCTCTCTCGATGTCCTGTTGATTTTGCACTTTGAGTTGCAGAGTCGACGCCCCCACTGCCGCTTTCAGGTCATCTACCGTACCCTCAGCGACTACCCGGCCATGATCGATCACCGCGATTCGGTCAGCAAGTTGATCCGCCTCGTCGAGGTACTGGGTTGTGAGCAGTACGGTGGAACCGGTCTTGACCAGACGCCGGATCGTGTCCCACATCTGGACACGCGTGCGCGGGTCTAGTCCGGTAGTCGGCTCATCCAGGAAAATCAGCGGCGGTTTGGCAATGAGACTTGCGGCCAAATCCAGCCGACGGCGCATACCTCCGGAGAAATGCTTTAGCGGTCGTTTGGCCGCTTCGGCCAAGCCAAATTCCTCCAGCAGCTCCGCTGCCTTATGACGCGCCTCGGCACGTCCCAGTCCAAGCAGTCTGGAGAAGATGATCAGGTTCTCGGTAGCGCTAAGTGACTCATCGACCGATGCGTACTGGCCTGTCACCCCGATCAATTGACGCACAACCTGCGGCTCCTTTACTGCATCGTGCCCGAAGATACGGGCTGATCCTCCATCGGGCCGCAATAACGTTGACAGCATTCGGATGGTAGTCGTTTTGCCTGCTCCATTAGGACCAAGCACACCGTAGATCGTGCCAGCACGCACGTTCAGGTCGACACCGTCAACCGCCTGCTTGTCACCAAAAGCTTTTACGAGTCCCCTTGCTTCAATGGCCAAGGTCTCTTTTCTGTCTGTATAATCCACATTCATATCCTCCCTGTACGGTTTCTATAGAGAGGATAACCCACGTTTATGAACTGAATATGAATAGAACCGTTTACGTTTTCCAAAATGGTCGACGATGCCTTTCTGACAGAGAAGCCAAAGAAGTCCCTATATGGGACTTCTTTGGCTTCATCTCATGGATGTCCTTTTAATGGAATAATGGAATTAAACCTTTATTTCCAGATTCGGCTTCATGCTAAGCACTAACGTTGATATTGAACCTATTTACACTGTAAAAAAATAATCTCGTTCTACCTTGCTCACTCTTAAACCAAATGTTTTATACCACTCGGATTTCCCTTTTTCCTGCGCTACCTTGTGCAGCTCGTTATGTTTCCAATTTTTTATAGCGTCCAGAGACTCCCAATAGGAAACTGTAATGCCTACTCCATTGTGGTCACGAACACTTTCCACACCTAGTAAACCAGGCTGTTGGGCAGCCAGTTCCACCATTTTGTCTCCCATTACTCCGTATCCGCCATCTCCTTCCGTACGTTCAGAAGTAAAGATAGCCGCATAATAGGGCGGACGAGGAGTTTTAGCAATTGAATTCATATGACCCTCCTAAAACAAAATTAAATAACCTTTCTTTAATTTGATTATAATCATAAATAATAAATAAAAAAAATGAATATATCTGATATGATTCATGAATATATTTCATAAAAAAATAGGAGTGAACACGAATTTGTTTAAATATAAGATTTTTCTTTGCGTAGTTGAAATGGGAAGTTTCACAAAGGCCGGGGAAGTTTTAAATCTTACACAATCAGCAATCAGCCATGCGATCTCTGGATTGGAACATGAACTAGGGCTGACTCTTCTGATCCGAGGTCGTTCAGGCATCAGATTAACCAATAACGGGGAAAGATTAATGAAGCGATTTAGAGAGATTGTACAAATGGACGAAAAGCTTTACCAAGAGGTAGCTTTAATTAAAGGATTGGAAATCGGAACCGTAAAGATCGGCACATTTTCAAGCGTCTCTATTCATTGGCTGCCCCGTATTCTAAAAAAATTCAATGAGCAGTTTCCTCTTATTGAAGTAAAACTGCTCGATGGGAACTACCATGAAATTGAGAGCTGGATAGTCAGTGGGGAAGCTGATTTCGGCTTTGTGAACCTACCCACGTTAGACACATTAGAGGCGTTGCCATTAAAAGAAGAAAGCATGCTTTGTCTACTTCCTTCCGATCATATTCTTGGAAAGCAAGCCTCAATTCGAGTAGAACAGCTCAGAGACGAGCCTTTCATTATGCCTGTTGCAGGCTGTGACACCGATGTAAGAAATATTTTTTCACAGCATAATATGTCACCTAAAATCAAATATGAATTAGAAGATGACCATGCGATTATGGCTATGGTGCAGAATGGCCTAGGCGTGAGTATTCTTCCTGAAATGATCCTGTCTCACATTCCTTACGACATCTCTATTCGGCCTTTGGACGAAAGGCATTCTCGTACTATCGGTATCGCTACCGCTTCCTTAAAAAATGTTTCTCCAGCAGCTAAAAAATGTATGGACTTTATTACTGAATGGATCAACTAGCTTCAGCATGTCGGCCAAGGAAGCGGATTCTCAAAACTGGACCAGTCCATATCCATTTCGTTATCGTTCAGTAGACATTCATCTAGCTCTTCTTCCAAGTCCGATCGATTCATTCCGATACCTATCATGACGATTTCGTTCATGCGGTCGCCCCATTGTTCATCCCAATGGTCCAGAGCCTCAGGGTCGGCTGCGACGATCTCCTGCCGTTCTTCTTCAGATAACGCAGCAAGCCAGCTTCCCGCAGGGCCAAATTGAATAGATGGTCCTGCCTGGCTAATACTCGCTGCCCAATCCTGCGGGGTTGCAATCCAGGCCAAACCTTTGGCACGAACGACCTCCTCCGGCCAGTAGTTCATAAATTCAGCCAATCTCGCAGGATGAAATGGTCTTCTACGGCGATATACAAAGGAATTGATCCCATATTCGTCCGTTTCCGGCGTATGGCTTTCAAGCTCCAGCTCACGAATCCATCCAGCGGATTGACTAGCCTTGTCAAAATTGAACAGCCCTGTATTCAAAATGTCCGAAGGAGCGACCTTTCCTTTAGAAGTACGAATGATTCGGGCTTCAGGCTGTAATCTCCGCAGCACACCCTCCAGCTTGTCCAGCTCCGCAGGCTGAACCAGATCGCACTTATTCAGAATCAATACATCACAGGTTTCAATCTGGTCAATCAGCAAGTCCGAGATATCACGCGTGTCGTCTTCACCAGTAGCCTGTCTGCGATCCAGTAACGTTTCTCCTGATTCAAAATCATGCCAGAAACGGTTCGCATCAACTACGGTCACCATGCAATCCAGTTTTGCCAGCGATGCCAAATTAATGCCCGTTCCTTCATCAACGTATGTAAAAGTTTGAGCGATTGGCACGGGTTCACTGATGCCTGTAGATTCGATTAAAATATAATCAAAATCGCCTTGTTCCGTCAGCTTCTTGACCTCCAGCAATAAATCTTCACGCAATGTGCAGCAAATACAACCATTAGACAACTCGACCAGTTTTTCTTCTGTTCTGGACAAGCCGCCCTCTTTTTTAACCAGCTCAGCATCTATATTCACTTCACTCATGTCATTGACGATGACTGCCACTTTCATTCCATCCCGATTGTTTAATACATGATTCAAAATCGTTGTTTTTCCTGCACCCAAATATCCGCTCAACACTGTTACCGGTATTGCTTTCTTATTCATCGCAGTTACGCTCCCTTGAATATTGGCTTTTCATTTTCATTTTTTAAATCGTAATAATTACTATTAACATCAACTTTCAGTAATATACAGCATCCCTTTTACCTTGTCAACTGTAAGAAACTCTTGAATTGAATGATCTAAAGTTATTAATATGAGAAATAACGATACTTAAAGAATTAGGTGATTGCTATGCGCTCAATCTGGTTAGGTGTGTTGGCGGCTTTCTTTTTTGCTTTTACATTTGTTCTGAACCGGTCTATGGAGCTGTCTGGCGGGAGCTGGATCTGGAGTGCTTCATTGCGATATCTGTTTATGGTTCCTATTCTAGTCGTCATTGTGATGACCCAACAAAAGCTTAAGCCTCTTTGGAAAGTCATGAAGGAACAACCAGGAACGTGGTTGTGGTGGAGCTTCATCGGATTTGGCTTATTTTATGCTCCGTTATGCTTCGCATCGGCTTATTCACCGGGTTGGTTGATCGCGGGAACCTGGCAAATTACCATTATTTCTGGTTCTTTGCTTGTCCCTTTATTTGCTGAGGTTGTCCAAACGGAGAACGGCCCTGTCAAAATACGAGGAAAAATCCCCCTCCAGGGACTGTTGATGTCTCTCGTTATTTTAATCGGCATTATTGTTATGCAAGTCGAACAGTCGCAATCTATTTCTACCCAAGATTTTTTATTCGGTATTCTGCCTGTCATACTCGCCTCATTCGCCTATCCATTAGGTAATCGTAAAATGATGGAAGTCTGTGCGGGACGATTGGATGCCTATCAACGTGTGCTCGGGATGACATTAGCCAGCTTACCCTTCTGGTTATTGCTTTCGTTATATGGAGTTTTCAGCGCGGGAATGCCGAGTAAGGAACAGACGATACAGTCTGCTTTGGTGGCCATGTTTTCAGGTGTGATCGCTACGGTTTTATTTTTTAAAGCTACAGATCAGGTTCGTGAAAATATGCAAAAGCTGGCGACCGTAGAAGCAACACAATCGCTGGAAGTTCTTTTTGCATTAATGGGAGAATTAATCTTTTTGTCTATCCCCATGCCGTCTCCTTTATCATGGATGGGTATGTTCATCGTCATCCTCGGCATGATTCTGCACAGTTATGTAACACATCATAAGAAAACCACTCAGAAAATCATATCTAAAAAGATAGATCCCATTTAGCGCATATTTATTCTTGTTACGGTCGTTCAAGTGTGGATCAGGCACCAGAAAAAAAGCAGCAGATCAAAGAGGAAGCTCCTGATCTGCTGCTTTTTTGCCGATTATTTCTCACAAAGAATGATGTTTTATTACGAGTACGAAGTATTATTACCAAGCGTAGGCTTCTGGCGCAGGTTTTCCCGGACCGGGGAAAATCTCATTCAGCTTGGCAAGCACATCTTCGCTCAATTTGACCTCAGGTACCCGTAGAGCATCCTCTAACTGTTCTAAGGTTCGTGGTCCGATAATTGGAGCCGTTACGGCCGGATGGGACAGTACCCAAGCCAGTGCAATCACGTCTTCCTTTTCACCCAGCTCGCGGGACAATGCTGCAAATTGCTCCAGCTTCGCACGATTCTGCTCCACCTTTTCTTTGGCGCGTGCGCTGCGAGAACCCGTACCAGCTAAAGCATTCCGTCCCAGCAGTCCGCCCGCCAGCGGGCTCCATGGAATCACACCCAGACCCAGCTCTTGAGCTGCTGGTAATACTTCAAGCTCGGCGGAACGTTCGTTCAGGTTGTACAAATGCTGCTCGGATACAAGCCCCAGAAAACGCCGTGCCTTCGCTTCTGCCTGCGCCACCGCAATATGCCAGCCTGCAAAATTACTGGAACCGATATAATCAACTTGTCCCCGATCCACCACGGACTCGAATACGCCCCACAGTTCATCCCATGACACATTTCGGTCAATGTGATGCATTTGATATAGCTCTACATGGTCGGTTTGAAGACGTTTCAGCGACGTATCCAAATGACGGCGAATTTTGTAAGCAGACAAGCCTGATCCTGCATTGGGTCCGTCATGTTCATTTTTCATGTCTCCGTATACCTTCGTTGCCAACACGACCTTCTCGCGTCTTCCGCCGCCCTGCTGGAACCAGCGTCCGATAATTTCCTCTGTCCAGCCTTTACGATCATGGCCATATACATTAGCTGTATCAAAAAAGTTAATGCCCGCATCCAGTGCAGCATCCATAATTTTAAACGCATCCTTTTCTTCGGTTTCTGGTCCGAAATTCATCGTCCCCAGACATAACCGACTAACCTTCAAGCCTGACTTTCCTAAGTATGAATACTCCATACTGCTTCCCGCCTTTGCCTAAGGATTTTAAAATTCCGCAAAATTACATGCCAAAAAAGACCATACTCCGTTTATTCACCAGAAAAAACCACATTGAAACAACCCCAAATGCAATTTAAGGTTGGATAGCGCATGCAAAAAAGCCCCACGCACCGCCGAAGCAGCAAGCGCGAGGCATCTCCTACCATACTACCTACTCCATATGAAAAAATAGTGACTTTACGGCGGTTGGGCAGCGGAGCGGAGAATTTGAATCTGGAGAAGCGGAGCGCTCGCCTTTGCCATGGGATTCTTACCTTGTCATGTCCTATCCAATCCAAAGAATTCCGTGGCAACAGCGATCGTAAGATCAAATCCTTCGCGGAGCGGCTCACTTCAGCCACCGTAACTCATTCTTTTTTTACAATCAAGGAATCAATTTCGTTTCTTTTGCTCGCTCGGCCATTTTTTTCGTATGCTTGCTGAGCGGCTTCTTAAATACCAATCCAAACAGGAAGCAAACACCGATAAATACAAACAGCATCACCACATCCCGTATCACCGTTGAAGGCAACATCCCTCCTACTGTCTCTCGTAACAGACTAACCGCATAGGTGAACGGTACAAACGGATTCAGCGCCTGAAAGAACGGTGTACTCGTCGCAATCGGGAATGTCCCTCCTGAACTGGAGAATTGAAGCACCAGCAGGATGACTGCCAGTCCCTTGCCGATATTGCCGAACACAGAAACTAGTGTATAGGTCATCGCCGTAAACACCAGACTGATCAGCATAGAGGATAGTACAAAAGCTACTTTGGCATCCACATACGCCCCGAGCAGGAACAAGTCACCGAGAGATACGCTCAGCGCTTGAAAAATGCCAATCGTGGAGAATGTCATAAGCCGTCCGAAATACACTTGGTAGCTTTTAAATTGTCCTTCCGGGTCATCCACATCTACCCTGAACATCGAGACCAGTAGCATCGCACCTACCCAAATCGACAATGTAGTGTAAAAAGGTGACATCGCAGAACCATAGTTGGGGATTGGGTATATCCGCTCCTGCTTCAACGATACCGGACTGCCGAGAAAATCACTTTCCTTTTTCACATCCCCCTTGAGCAATGCAATAGCGCGTCCGAGTGCATTTTCGCCCTTAAGCTTGCGAATTGTGTCTGCAGCCTGACGTATGGAATCCTCGGCGGCTGGAAGATCGGTCCTTACAAAATTGGCTACTTGGTGTACCGCTTTTTCTGCTTCAGGAAATTTATTTTCTATTAAGTCAGCCATTTTGACAAACTGTTGTTCCGCTTTAGGCAAATCATTACGCACAAAATCTGCTGCCTGATGAATTTTACTTTTAACCGCTGGCAAATCGTTATTTACAAAGTCTGCCGCTTTGTTCACAGCATTCGTAAACTCGCCCATGCGCCCCTGAATCGTCGTCGCCGCTTCATGCAATTTTTGACGGTATTGTGGCAGATCCTGCTGGAGACGTGTTAGCTCTTGCTGACCGAATTCTGCTGCAGCCTGTGCGTCATTTAATAGCTTTTCAATATTCGGTAGCTGCTCTTGAGCTGTAGTCAGCACATTGGCAGAATTGCGGGCAACGGATTTGATCTGGTCCAGCGCCTTTTGAATGGCGGGTGCATACTCCGTATCATAATTGCCCAAAATGCTGTCAATTCCGCTACTGATTTCTCCTGCAAGGCGATCAGTGTCATCCAGCAGATTTTGCGCAGGCTTTTCGCCGCGCTGAATGGCATCCCCGATGCTAGTTACTGTGCTATTCAAACGACGGAAACGATCCTCTACCCCGCTCACACGCGAAATAAGTGAATCCAGAGGTTGACTTGGCAAATATCCGTTCACACGGTTCAGCAATTGAGAAATATGATCCAACACTCCCACGGCAGTTGTCAGCCTACCGCTGACACGATTCACCGCAGCTTGTGCTGCTTTAGGATCAAAATCCACACCACGAATAATGTCTGTAATCTGAGAAACTTCATTCGCGATTTGTTGTACCAGTTGTAAGTCTTCTTTAACTACTGTACCAATCGAATCAAGCGCACCCTCGTTTTTGTCCAGAAATTCAAGTAAACCGGTTGTAAAATCCTTGCCTGAGTCCGCTATTTTCTTTACTTCTGGCAGTGCTTTCTGGGCAGCATTAATGACTTTAAGAGCCGTTTGCGTGTCCTCTAGGGCGGTGGCCAGTGCGCTTTCTACCTTGCTGAAATTTTGATCCAGTTCAACAATTCGATCACCGGCCTTTTGAATATCAGGTAGTCTTTTTTGGATATCCAAAATAACAGCGGCTACCTTGTCCAGCTCAGGCATGTTTTTGTCAATTTTGAGCACCAGGTCACCAGCACGGTTAATTTCAGGAATTTTCTCCTTCAATGCAATGATCTTTTGTCCCTGTGCCTTAATTTTCGGCAGATTTTGCTCCAGCTCCAATGCCTGTTTGCCCAACCTATCGATATCCGGTAATCGATTATTTAGCTCCAACACCCGGTTCTCAATGTTACGAATCGTCGGGAGTTCCTCCTCCAGCTTGACTCCTGCTTCCTTCAACTTCGTCAATACCGCCTGGCTGGCAGTTTCAATAAAGTTTTGGCTAATCTGATTCGTCAGAGAGGTTGCCCCCGAAGATGTAATTTTCGGAGCTACTGCATTAATTTTTTCATTTACGGCGTAATCAATTTCCGGCTTTTGCGGATTTTCCGTCAGCACACTCGTAATTTTCTCTGAAAAATCTTTCGGGATCAGCAGGCTGGCATAATAATCACCATTCAACACACCTTTTCGTGCTTCCGCTTCATTGACAAAAGTCCAACCCAGCTTCTTGTTATTTTGAAGGTTATGCAAAACCTCATCGCCGATATTAATCTTTTTACCATTCACTTCTGCACCTTGATCTTGGCTGGTTACTGCAATTTTAATCCCAGATGTATTCGCATACGGATCCCACATCGCTTTCAAATTCACCCATGCATAGACAGAAGGCAAAAGAATGATGCCAATGACTAATAAAGTCCCGGTCGATACTTTGAATACATTTCTCCAGTCTGTTAAGTAGATTTGCCATATCTTCCGCAACTTCATCACTCCTTGTATGTACATTAACCTGTCGTCCATTGTTGTATGCACACGTATTGTAAACGATTCGAGCGAATGAAGCCAATCCTGTTACAAAATATGTAAAAAGCGTATGTCTCTTATAGAGATCATACGCTTTTTATTAAAATCAATCTGCTTAATTTCGAACTCCATTCGCAGGTATAGCCTCTAGGGAATAAAATGCCCCTTTTTTATTGATTTTTCCCACAACAGTAACTGCGCCTTTTTGCGAGAACGTATACTCGTTATCCTTAATTTTTACGCTATATCCTTTTAGGTTAATTCCAAAAAGGGATTGCACTTTCGACTTCGCAGCTGAAAGCGCCTGAGTTTGGCTGAGCTTTGGCTTAGCGAATGCTTTGACAAAATCCTTTTCCCCCGTCCAATCCATGCCAAGCTCGTTTTTTACGGCCCACACTTTACCGGTTTTCACGCCAATCAGCACGTTGTTTAACTCATTATCGTCCCGGAAATTCCAAACGGTATCATTGCCTTCATGCTGACGAAACACATATTCGAACGGATTGCTCGAAGGAATACCAAGTGTTTTGAGCGAACGATTCGCTTTGTTGGTCAGTGAAGCTTTAACGTCTTTGAGCGAATACATTATGCTGGCCGTTATTTTATTTCCTTGATCAAGGTCAATGTAAAGACTTTGGTCATGCCCCCATAGTACCCAATAATTTTTGAGTTCTCCTTCGTCATTCGGGGAATATGCACGCCAGACGGCCTCCGTTTTAAACACTCCATCAGAATCAAATGTTTTCAGGAACGATGCAACCTTGCTGCGTAGATTATTGTCCATCACTTTGTTGAGATCAGCCGCATCATAAATAATGCTGGTGGATTGCACGATTCCCTTTTTGGAATCGTAATTTTGGATGAAATCAGCATTAGCTGTCCCGCTCAAAGTACCGTTTACCGTCCAAGCGTCAAAAGAAGTGTCTGCACTTGTAAACTCTATCGTTTGTTTCTCCGCTAATGTGTTCAGCACATCTGTTAAACGCTTAGTGGCGGTTGGGTCCAAGTTAACAGAAGTTTGTGCGTTTTGAGCTATGGCAGCGGCGGGCTGCTGTGCCCATGCAACTAGAGCCGTTCCCAAAAGCATGGATATTGCCGCAACTGTTGCAATGATAGAATTCCATTTTTTCATGGGGCAATTCCTCCTGATGTCTCAAAAGAGACTTAAAAGAATGGATACATATATTCCTTAGACGTAATACAAAAATAAAAGTTGCTTGCCCCAACTCAAAGAAGCCCTTCGGACCTAATAAATAGGCTCGAAGAGCTTCTTTCTTATGCATCGTTATCCATTCTTCAGCAGTCTGGCCGCCGAAAATGCTGCACCATGACGCAACTTCCGCTTCTCCAACCGTTTGTGCAGCGAACGATTATACAGAACCTGAATGACAAAATACGAGATAATGCCCAGCACCACACCGAAAATCGACATACCGATCAGGATGTGCAAGCCTCCGTGCAGCAAGTCTCTGAATACAGACCAGTTGCCGTGAAACAGCTCCATAAAAGAATGCTCGTGAAGTCGTCCGCCCCTGACATGTACCGGATAATGAGATGGATAAATCCAAGCCCCCACTTGCTTGGCGAATGGCATCAGTACAATTGGCAAAAAGGTTAGCTTACCTACAACGTTACCCACAATGGCCGCAGGCAGCGAGCCTCCGGACAGACGAACAATCGGATAAAAAACAAGGTATACCAGAGAAGCCGTGGAAATCACAATCATCTCCAGCGCAAAGCCAATGGCGAAGCCCAAAGAGATCTTTTTAACTCCACCAGGGGCTCGCAATAGCTTGATGAAATTCAGCCGAATCGCACGCCATATATTTTGAAACATATTATATTTCTTCTTCGATTTATGAGGTTTGAGCCTTTTCGGATTGAGCTTTATCAATAGGAGGACTCCTTCAACAGTACAATTCAAGTTCAGGAATGAGTATAAACAGCTCCCATCCTTACTTATGTCTATACTGTCATTATAACCCTCAGCGTTCGAAAAGCAATGTTATTCCGCCTGTTTCGCCGTTTTAGGACAGAATTCGCTTGTTGACATCGTTTTGGAGAGGCACAATGTCCCAAATCTCAGCCGCGTATTGCTGAATCGTACAATCACTAGAAAATTTACCAGAGTGCGCCATATTGACAATAGCACGCCGAGTCCACTCCGAGGGATTCCGATACACCTGTTCAATATGAACCTGTGTATCCACATAGGATGCAAAGTCTTTGAGCACAAAGTATTCATCATTATGATCAATCAGGGATTGATAAATGGCCTCAAATTCCCGTTCATGTCGCGTAAAAGGAGCATCGTTCACGAGTTGATCCAACACTTCACGCAGTCTTTCGTCACTATTGGCTGTTTTGCGCGCCGAATACTGGCCGTCCCGGTAATATGCCTCGATCTGATCCACCTTCAATCCAAAAATGAACATATTGGCATCCCCTACCATTTCATGCATTTCAACATTGGCTCCGTCCAATGTACCTATTGTGAGCGCACCGTTCATCATAAATTTCATGTTCCCTGTGCCTGAGGCTTCCTTGCCTGCCGTGGAAATCTGCTCACTGACATCCGCCGCAGGAATAATCAGCTCCGCTAGCGAGACCGAATAATTTTCAAGGAAAACGACTTTCAGCTTGTCCTTGACTTCTACATCCCGATTGATCGTGTCCGCCACGTTGTTAATAAGCTTGATCGTCTGTTTGGCGAGAAAATAACCGGGAGCGGCTTTGGCTCCAAAAATAAACGTGCGTGGCGTCACATCTAGGCCAGGATTACTTTTAAGCTGGCTGTAGAGATGCATCACATGCAAAATGTTGAGCAGCTGTCGCTTATAACCATGCAACCGTTTGACCTGTACGTCAAAAATGGAGGACGTATCCAGTCGCACGCCCTGTTTTGCAAAAACATGCTCAGCGAGCCTGACTTTATTATTTCGCTTAATCGCCTGTATCCGTTCTTTGAACGACTCGTCCCCACTGTAACGAAGCAGGTCGATGAGCTCCCTTGGACGGGTCCTCCAGCGTGTGCCAATAGTCTCATCGTATAAGCTTGTCAGCTCCGGGTTGGCGTGCATCAGCCAGCGGCGATGGGCAATCCCGTTTGTTTTATTATTAAAACGGTCAGGGTACAGCTCGTGAAACGACTTCATCTCTCGTTCCTTTAATATTTGCGTATGCAGCGCAGCCACCCCATTAACGCTGTAGCTGCCGACAATTGCCAAGTGAGCCATACGGATTTGTTCACCGTGAATAATCGCCATTTCACCAATTTTGATGTCCTGGCCTGGGTAACGCTCCAGTAGCATAGCGCAATAACGTTTGTTAATTTCTTCAATGATCAAGGAAATACGAGGTAGTAGCTCCCGTACCATATTGACAGGCCATTGTTCCAGCGCCTCACTTAATATCGTATGATTCGTATATGAAACGGTTCGCGTCGTAATATCCCATGCTTCGTCCCAGCCCAAGCCCTTCACGTCCATCAGAATACGCATCAGTTCCGGTATAACCAGCGTCGGATGTGTATCGTTAATGTGCAGTGCTATTTTATCGGGCAACTGGCTATAAGGTAAACGAAGCTTCTCAAACGTACGCAAAATACTTTGCAATCCGGCCGAGCACAGGAAATACTGCTGCTTCAAGCGAAGCAGCTTTCCCTCATAATTGGAGTCATCCGGATATAGAAATGCCGAGATGGATTCCACCGATCGATTGTAGTCGAGAAAGCGGTAATAACCGCCCTCGCCTCGAATCGGTCCTCGAACGGGATCAAGCGCTGATTCCGCACTCCAAATCCGCAGCGTATTCACCTGCGCATGACCATAGCCTACCAGCGGAATATCGTAAGGGACAGCCCAGACCGTTTCAGCATCCTTTGTCTCGAATACAAGACGTCCCTCCTGTTCACGGGTTTCCACTCTTCCCCAAAAATGAACCTCAACCTTTTTGTCAGGACGGCGTTCCTCCCAGACATTCCCTTTCTGTAGCCAGTAATCCGGCAGTTCAACCTGATTGCCGTCCACAATACGCTGTTCAAACAGACCATATTTATATCGGATACCGCAACCATGTCCTGCATAGCCAAGGGATGCCAGCGAGTCCATGAAGCAAGCCGCCAGACGGCCGAGACCACCATTGCCTAGCCCCGCGTCTGCCTCCTGTTCTTCAATTTCCTCCAGATCCCAGCCCAGTTCACCCAATGCCTGTCGAACCATATCCAGTACGCCCAAATTCAGCAGATTACTGCCCAGTAGACGACCTATCAAAAATTCCAGTGAAAAATAATAAATCTGCTTCTCTTGTCCTTCTTTGTAGGCTTGGTTCGTTTCTGCCCAATTTTTGCCGACTTGTTCACGAATCATGCCACCCAAAACCTTATATACGTCTTCCGACTGAGCCTCCTGCATCGGTTTGCCCAGCCTTCCGACCAGTTGCTCTCGAAAAGCCTGCTTAAATGCTTCTTTATTGCTGAACAAAGTTGTACCTCCTGTTATTTCCGTTTTAATGGCTAAGTATATCCTTTAAATTACGCTATTCTTGGCAATGACATAGGGAACTCTAATGTCTCCAATCAGAGTTCGATCTGGTGAAAGCTGTACATCTTTATCTAAAACCACATTCTCCACAACTGCCCCTTTACGGATGACACATTTTTGCATAATAATCGAGTTGCTTACCCGCGCGCCCTCCTCTACCCGCACTCCACGGAAAAGAATACTGTTCTCGACCTTGCCCCCAATGGTGCAGCCATTGGCAACAAGTGAATGATCCACCTCGGCGCTATGCGTATAACGGGTCGGGGCTTCATACTTGATTTTGGTATGCACCGGCTGATTCTGAAACAGTGCTTGATACTGCTGCTGATCCAGCAGCTTCATGCTATTTTTATAGTAGCTCTCGATAGAATTGATGACCGCGTGATAACCTTCATAACGATACGCATAAATGCGCAGTCCACTTGGGTTTTTCTGGATGGCATCGCGAAAGAAATGATTATCCTGATGGGCAATGCAATGCTTCACCTGATCCAGATACAAGCCTTTGTCCATTACGAACATTTCCAGATAAATATTATGATGATCCTGCTCCTGATGAATACCAGTTACTCGTCCGTTCTCATCAATCTCCAGTCGTGCACAAGGAGCATGCTCAGATTCGAGCTGGTCGATGGGTTTATATACGAGGGTAACATCTGCATTTTTCTCCCGGTGATAACGGTATACATCCTCGATATCAACCTTATTGACATGCTGAGTTCCTGCGTGAATAATGGTTTGCCCCGATGAGCGATGGAAAAAGTCCAGATTGTTGTGCACATGCTGCAAATCCCCACGTGATGCATCCGTCGGATCATTCCAGTCCGGTGGCAAAATAAACAACCCTCCCCGTCTGCGGTCTAGATCCCAAGGCCGACCTTCACCCAGATGATCCAGCAGCGAACGGTATTTGCGGCGGATAAACAGTGCAATATCATGCACCCCTGCATGCATCATGTTGGATAAGGTAAAATCAATGAGCCGATATCGACTGGCAAAGGGGACTGCGGCCCCGCACCGGAAATAGGTCAACTCCTTCAACTGATCCAGTTCGTGATCCAGGTTGATAACTCCAATGAGTCGGCTCATAGCAGACACCGTCCTTATCCGGGTTAAATTCGTGCATGAAGCTGGCTTTCCTGATCGAACAAAATAATCTCATCAGAACTATCTTCAGGTCCGATAAACGCGTTGTCTTCAATAACGATGTTCTCATTTACGATAGCCCGGTGGATACGTACATTGCGCCCAATTTTTACGTTTGGCATGATGACAGAATCGGTAATAACGCTCCCTTCACCTACTTCGACCCCATAAAATAGTACAGAATGCCTTACTTCTCCATCCACCATGCAGCCTTCATTTACAATGCTGTTTTTCAGGATCGCCCGTTGGGTTATATACTGGGCCGGTTGATTGGGACTGCGGGTATAGATGCGCCAGAAAGGATCGTTCAGATCCAAAGGCGGATCCTGAACCAGAAGATCCATGTTGGACTCCCACAAGCTCTGAATGGTACCTACATCCTTCCAGTACCCAGCAAACGGGTACGCATACAACGACCGGCCATGCTGAAGCAGCAATGGAATGATATCCTTGCCAAAATCATGTGAGGATTCAGAATCGCTTGCACTTTCCAGTAAATAGCGACGTAACACCTCCCATTTGAACAAATAAATGCCCATGGAGGCCAATGTGCTTTTCGGCTGTTCAGGCTTCTCCTCAAAGTCATATATTTTCAGGTCATCATCGGCGTTAAGTATCCCAAATCGTTTGGCTTCCTGAATCGTGACATTGATGACAGAAATGGTGCAGTCTGCTTCCTTCTCCTTGTGATAGTGAAGCATTCGACTGTAGTCCATTTTATAAATGTGATCCCCTGACAGAATGAGTACATGCTCCGGGTCATACTGATCCAAGAAATGCAGGTTTCGATAAATTGCATCCGCCGTGCCCCTGTACCAGTTGTTTCCATTTTCTTTCTCGTGCGGTGGTAAAACAAAAACTCCTCCATCCAGGCGATCCAAATCCCAGTCGCTCCCAACGCCGATGTAGGAATGAAGCACCAACGGCTCGTATTGGGTCAATACGCCTACAGTGTCTATACCAGAATGAGTGCAATTGCTGAGAGGGAAATCAATAATGCGGTAAGTTCCTCCAAAAAATACTGCCGGTTTGGCTAGTGTACGGGTAAGTCCTTTGAGTCTTTTGCCTTGTCCGCCGGCGAGCAGCATGGCAACCACTTCCTTCTTTCTCATAACAAAGACCTCCCTGTCATGTGCGTCTGAAGCAATTGTGGCGGGATATTTAATAATATCCATTAAACATGAAAAGACAGTCGTAATCGTTTCATTGGCGAAGGAACGGGTAAGATTTGATGGAGAAGGGTAAAATCATAGTTATGCGGAACGAGTGCAAGGAATCACTAAATCGTAAAATCCCGTTCATCTTTTCACATTTTGGATGCTTTTAAAGCAATCGTGTATGACAACATGATCATAAGGAGGCGTTATTCATGAAGAATAAAAAATGGGTGGTAGCAGCATTGGGAATGGGTGTTACGTATCTGATGAAAAATAAAGGGGCACGCGATAAGGTATTGAATAAAGTACAGACTATTGTCAATCGTGCGAAAACATCTGCAAAATCGTAAAATGTTAAAGCTAGAAAAAAGCGAGCCTCTCTGAAGCATGGTTTCAGGGAGGCTTTGCTCTGACTTTTCTCTGCGTCTACGAACAAAATATTGTTCGAGGCTGTATCCGTAGACGGTCAGGCATTCTCCTTATGTTCTTCTACTTCCATGATATGTTCAACGGTAAAGGTTCGATGCGTCCATTCAGAAGAACGGTAAGCCTCTAGGAGACCAAAGGTACGAATTTTCTCCTTGTCCACCTTCTTAAAGGTATGAGTAATCCCTACCTTGCCCCTGAAAGGAAAAAAGGAAAGACCTACAGTCTGATCCGATAGCCACTCGGCCCAAACTCGCCCGCTTTCATGTCGAACAGCCGGGAAGCTTAAACCTTCAGCAAACCATTCATAATCTGCTGTAGGCGTACCCGGCTCTCGGCTGCACAAAAACAGACTCAATTCGTCACAAAACAACATTCTCCGTACATCCGTCCGCACTTGATGGTCGAAGGTTACGCCACATGCCAGCTCCTGTTTGAGCCTCTGACGACGCTGTGCCTCCGCTTCCTGATAAGCATGCGTAATCTGCTTGTCCTGAGCGTTTTGATGCTCGGTCCGTCCGACTAGCTCCTTGTACATCAAGCTACACAGCAACGCCGCATACGTATTACCTTGTTCGACTTCATCAATCCCAAGACGATAGAAAACAAAACGCGGATTGAGCGGAAAATCAATAAACGTATAAGGTGCAGATACATGATCATTCCAGAAAGGAGCAGCGTCTAACTGTATCCAGCCCCGGTCATGCTCCCTTGCTGCATATACAAAATCCTGCTTATGACGTCTATTCTTGAAGGCACTCTCTTCCCATTGTGAAGCCAACTCACCTGAAATATGGGCATGGTCATGCTGCGTCGTCATGATGTAAGCTTGGTCCGTTTCATAAATAACCATATGCTCTCCCCTTCCGTTCGGCAATTCGTGTGATTGTATACAAACTCTCTGATTGAAGGCCATGGTTATGCATACGTATATTATATCAGGATAAGAGTAAAAAGGCAGTGGAGTTTTCCCCCTCTTTATATCTAATTACCCCTTTGATTCTGCACTCGAAACTGCTGCGGGGTCATCCCCTCCAGCTCACGAAACACTTTGTTAAAGTGCTTTGCATTGTCAAAGCCCACGTTAGCCGCAATTTCATAAATCTTGCCCCCTTGGCACTCCAGCAGCTTTTTGGCTTCTGTAATGCGCAGCCTTTTTACATATTGAACAAAGCTAAGGCCTGTATAGGCTTTGAACGCCTGACTAAAATACGTATAATTTAAGGATACTGAATTGGATACTACTGCCATATTCAAATCCTCGCTGTAATGAGCATGGATGTATTGGATAGCACGTGTCATGCTACCGCTTCTATCGACGATGGCACTCGCGCCAGCTGGTCTATCTTTCTCTACGCTGACAACACCATCGTATATGAGGTGGTTCCTCTGCTTCAATTCCTCATTCAAAACTGCCAGCGCACCGAACAGTTCCTCCCTTACTATCGGCTTGAGCAAATACTCCCGTGCCCCACAGCGAATCGCTTCACGCGCATACTGGAACTCGTCATATCCACTGAGAATGATTACCAAAGGTCTGCGACCCGGCTCTAGCTCGCGAATATGCTGCATCAGCATAATGCCATCCATAACAGGCATACGGATATCCGTTATCACCAACTCGGGCAAAAACTGCTTCACATGCTGCCAGGCTTCCATTCCGTCCTTGACCAGTACACATTCATAGAGACCGGAAAATTCCCGTTCGATCATAGCTTGAAGTCCCATTCGAATATTTTTCTCGTCATCCGCAATCAACAGCTTGGTCGTCATGGTCTGCCCCCCTCATCATGTAACGTTTAGGCAAAATCAAGGTCACTGTCGTCGATTGTCCGTGGATGCTGTCCAGTCTTATGCCATACTCTTCGCCATACTGCATACTCAAACGGCGATGCACATTATACAAACCGATTCCCCCATTCATCCCGGGCTCGTGGGAATCCATTTCCGTTCGCGCTAGACCAGCCATGATGGCGTTTCTTCTTTCTTCAGATATCCCTACTCCGTTATCCTGTATGCGCAATTCTATAATATCCTGCTTAGGGCAGGCTTCAATCGTGATGCTGAATGGGCTTTGCAATGCACTCCAACCGTGCTTGATAGCATTTTCAACTACAGGCTGCAGCGACATTTTCAGCATCTCCAGTTCCATAAACGCCGACGATAGATGAATTTCCAATCCAATTTGGTTATCGTGGCGAATGTTCATGATGGCCACATAATGCTGAATATGGCGGATTTCATCCCGCAAAGCAACACACGACCCCGACCATTGGAGATTATAACGCATCATCGAGCCAAGGGAGGTAAGGGCATCCGACAGCGGATACTGTCGTTCTATCTCCGCCATCATTTTTAAATTTTCCAATGTATTATAGAGAAAATGGGAATCAATCTGATGCTTGAGCGCTAGCAGTTCAGCCTCCTGAGCAGCGGCCTGCTTGTGTACTGCCTCGGCAATGAGTCCGTTAATCCGACTCAGTAGACTGCGAAAATATAGAGCCAACTCAGCCACTTCTCCCCGCCCATATACTGGAATTCTAAGCTGAAAGTCACCCTCCTGCTCTACTTTTTTCATGGATTCACGCAGTGTATGTAGCTGTTTGAGAATGAAGGCATGCAGGGTATAAGAAATGACGGACATAAACAAAATCAGCATACTAATAATGAGTAGCATGGCATTGCGTTTCTGACGGAGATCACCTAGCGGACCGTCCAGCGCCACCACATTTAGCAGATAGGCGTTCAACCCTTCTATATAACGGTACATACCGAGATAAGGCTTATTCTCATAGGAAAAATCAAAAGCACCACCCGGTCCCTGAACTTGGGACTGAAACAGATGGTGCACATGGGACAGAGGGATCGAAATTGAATCTGATTGAGCGGAAGCTGTAGCTATATCGGTAGAAGACATTGGTTTATCAGCGTTCCTTGAGCTGGAATCGTCGCCGTCCAGAATGAACATTTGCCATGCGCGATCACGCTGTTGGATTCCAAATACTCTAGGTGAAAATAGCTCCAGCCTCATGTTTGTTTCTACCAACCCTGCGTGTCTTCCTCCGGTAGACTGAATTTCACGCAGCAGTGCCATATACTGCACTGTCTCACTTTCCTGCCGGGATTGCCCCAGAAGTAAGCTTTTCGGCCCCTTGTACATTTCCCACCATATTTTCCCTTGTCGGAGTTGGGCCGTTTTCAGCCAGGAGGCTTTAGGCAGTCGTGATTCATTGAAAATCATCGGCCATATTTCATGTGCCTGAGGATTACTCGTATACAGTCGAATGTTCTCTACATTGGGATTACTGTACAGTAAGTGCTGTAAATTTGGAAACACATTCAAGTTGAATTGGACCAGCTCATCGCTGCTTATTTCACGTTCCTCGGTCAGGTAACGAAGTACGTTGCGATCTGAGATCGCAAGCTGTGCGGTTCGCTCCATAATTTCCATATTGCTGTGAATATGGGCCAGCTCTGTATCCAACACATACTGATTTTGTACGGTAATGTCTTGCATGGTATTCTCGTACAGTTGGTGAAAGGTATATAGCGAGAACAATACCACCGGAATTAAAATGACTCCGATATACGCGACAATGAGCTTAACTTGAAGGGAGCAACCGCCAAGCCGATCGGCCGTCCCCTTCATCCACTGCCATATAGTGCGGCGCAGCAGGCTCTTCATCTGTGAACGTGCACGGCCTGGCATGAAATCACATCCTTAGGGGTTCAATAGATTAAGTCATTGAATTAGATCATTTGGTGAACTGTTCAATTTTCTTAAGGTTTTCCTCATAGGCTTTTTGCTGATAGGCCATAACTTTGTCGTATCCTGCTTTTCTGCGGTCTTCCAAAAAGCGAGCAAACAGCTGGTCGAATTCCTCATCTGAGTAAGCCAGCAGCAGCTTCGGCAATGTCTTGCCCCAAATTTTATCTATCTGGCCTGACGCAATGCCCTCTGCCGAAGTTCCGGTCGGTTTGATGTTGTCATATTGGGAGAAGCCTTTCGTCTTGCCTTTCGTCCAATCCTCTGGCTGCTTATACGGCTCGACGCTGGGGGGCGCCCACTGCAAATTCATATTCGTATCCATCAGCATCCAGAAGGTAAAGGAGGCGCCATATTTTTTATCAAAAGCAGAACGATCCTTGTTCAGCAGCTCCTGCACCTCCGGCTTGAAGGCTGGCTTACCGTTAACCATGTCCCACAGCTTGCCCTGCTCCCCCAGATATAGGTCGCGATTTCCTTCCTCGCTAATCAGATAAGTCAGAAATTCAATAGCCCGCTCCTTGTCTTTGACATCCTTCGAAATAAGCGTCACCGTCCAGCCGGAAATACCCGGCCCGGCCAGCGTCGGCGGGTCCAGCTTACTGTTCGAAGGTCCATCCACCGCGATATAGACGGAGTTCGGGTCCTTCGCATATAACATTACCTGTTGTGTGGCAAAGTCGGAGCGCTGATATAACATGGCAAAATATCGGCCCTGTGCCACCTTTTCCTCCATTTGCGGACGTTTGTCGATAAATACGTCCTTGGCGATCAGGCCCTGCTCATTTGCTTGACGGAATGTTTTGAGCCAGCGAATATACTCTTCGTCCGAACGACGATCGACCAGCTTGCCGTTCTTTTCATGAGGAATGGCTAGGAAATTGAGTAAATAGTCTTCAAAAGAATAATTTCCGTTATCCGTAAATTCGTGGAATCCCATCGGGATAAGAGGCTGACCGTTCACCTCCGGAAATTTCTCTTTCACCTTTTGAAGCGCTTTCAAAAATCCTTCCGGTGTTCTCATATCCGGCTTACCTATTGCCTCGTACATATCCTTCCGAACCATAAACGTCTGGTTGGAAACAAAATTTTGGCCGTATTTTTGATAATCCTGTGGCGAAGAAGAAGCGTTAGGATACCCGTATACATTCCCGTCCGTTTGGCGATACCAGGACATTTTCGCCGGATCAGCTATTTTAATCAGATACGGATCGTATTTCTCGGCCAGCTTGTTGAGCGGAAGCACCATCTTGCCCTCAATCATTTTTTTGACCGCGTCCTCTCCCCAACCAAGCGTGACAAAATCAGGCAGCTTGCCGGAGGCCAGCATGGTGTTGAGCTTTTCATTTTCATTCCCTGCGGGCACGATAAAATTGACGCTGACCCCGGTCTTTTGCGTAACATACTTCGAGGTCATATCCGTTCCCCACTTGTTCGGGAACCAGGAAAAGTTCAAATACCAGTCAAACGTAATCGGCTCCATATCCGCCTTCCATCCCGGTGCATCTGCGGTAGCCTTGGTCTTCTCGTCTTGTAATTCCGTGATAGTACCGCCTCCGCCGGACGTACATGCCCCGAGCAAACCCACCAGCAGAACAGAAGCCAACAGCCCCTTCTGCCATTTGCGAATGTTCATCATAATCTCCCCCTTGGATGATGTGCTATCCCTTAATCGAGCCGATCATCAGACCCTTGACGAAATACTTTTGCAGAAAAGGATATACCAGTACAATGGGCAGTGTCGTCACGACCATTGTCGCCAGCTTGATCGATTGCGAAGTGACGGACTGGGCAACGACCCCCGGTGCAGCAGCCATCATCTGATTAGAGCTGGATTGGGCAACAACCCGGTACAAATATGTTTGAATCGGCTGAAGATCCGTATTATTAATATAGATCATTCCAGTAAAATAATCGTTCCACTGGTATACCCCATGAAACAAGGCAATCGTCGCTACAACGGGCATGGATACAGGAAGCACGATCCGGCAAAAGATACCGAAATCGTTCGCACCGTCTATTTTCGCCGCCTCTTCCAGTGCATCCGGCAATTCTCGGAAAAAAGCCATAAAAATAATAAGGTCAAAAAAGCTGAACATTGCAGGAATGATGTACACCCAAAAGCTGTCCAGCAGTCCGAGATCACGAATCAGCAAATACGTCGGAATCAATCCCCCACCGAAAAACAGGGTAATGGTGCCAATCAGCATATACAGCTTGCGCCCGATCAACTCCCCACGGGAATATGCATATGCAATCATAGCGGTAAAAAACACATGAACAATCGTGCCGATAAGCGTCTTGGCAATAGTCACTCCCATCGCAGTCATAATACCGTTGTTAGCAAATACGGCCTGATAGCTGCCCAGACTGAATACTCTTGGCCACCAGTAAATGCCGCCCCGCATAGCGTCTGCTCCTTCGTTAAAGGAGTTCACCAGCACATACCACACGGGATACAACGTGACAAAACAAATGATCAGCATGAAGACGTTGTTCATGAAGTCGAATATCGCTTCGCCTGCTGTTCTGCGTTGCAATAGCTGCATGCAGCCGTCCTCCTTCAAAATAGGGATGTATTATTTACCCGTTTGGTCACCGAATTGGCAATTAGCAGCAAAATGAGAGCAAGAACCGATTTCAGCAACCCCACCGCGGTAGAATACGAAAAACGGCCCTGCTGAATGCCCACCTGATATACATAAATATCAACTACATTACTTGCACTTTCATTCAGCGAGTTACGCAGGACGAGAATTTGATCAAAGTTGGAGTTCAATATGCCGCTAACCGCCAAAATAAACAAAATAGATATTGTCCCCTTGATAGCGGGAAGTGTGACGTACCACATTTTCTGAAACCGTCCGGCCCCGTCAATGGTGGCCGCTTCGTACATGTCCGTAGATACCCCCGCCATTGCTGCCAAATAGATAATAGCTGACCATCCAAGCTCCTTCCAGATATCCGAGCTAACGACGATAGCCCAAAAATAGCTCGGTTCTGCCAAATAACTGATCGGCTGGTCAATCCAACCCCAGGCTAGCAACAGTTGATTAATCATCCCGGTATCTGCCAGCCACGTTGTTAAGATCCCACCAAGAATGACCCAAGATAAAAAGTGAGGAAGGTATGAAATGGTCTGAATAGATTTTTTGAACCGAGTAGATCGTATTTCATTCAGGAACAGAGCAAATACAATGGGCAATGGGAACCCAATGGCCAGCTTGAGCAGGCTAATGCCCAGTGTATTTTTGACAATGTACCAAAAGTTATCATCCTCCACAAAGGCACGAAAATGCTCTAACCCCGCCCAAGGTGCGCTTGATAGGGTACCAATAATATCAAAATGTTTGAAAGCAATCAAAATGCCGTACATCGGAATGTAATGGAAAATAATCATCCAAACCACCCCAAGCAGCGCCATAGTCTGCAAATGTCTTTGTTGAACCCATTTGCGCGCTAGTGATGCCCCTCTACCCGATCGAACCGGCGGCTGTGGCTGCGGATTCTTCCATCCTGTTCTCATACGAAGACCTCCCTTCTTTGTAATGTAAGCACTTACATTTATTATTTTAGAGGCTTCTGCTTCGAATGAGTAGTACTGGATTTTTTGATTTTGGTATCTAAAGTTCAGGTGGGGATCTGACAATACGCAAAAATCTTCTTCCATACTTTGGATTTTTTACATCTATTAATTTACGAAGAAGAGTATCAGATGGTACGATAAGACTATATGTGATTCCAATCATTACCTATTTACCTAGATCAGGAGGATTAAGAATGGAAGAATTGGTTCGTTCGATTCAGAAACAGGTTCGAATTAAAAAGGTTGCCTGCTGGGCGGGGCTCATCATGTTTGGTCTGTGTACTTTAGTTGGCGTTGCAGCTCAGGAATGGCTTATGACGCTCTTGGCGCTCGCGATGACAATTTTATCCGTCTATGGATTAACCATGATGCGTGGTATGTCAAAGTTTACTAAAGAGTATCAACCGGGAAAGGGCTACGGTTATTATCGCCGTACGGTACAACAAAAGCTGCGCTATCTAACTTGGGGACAGTGGTTAGTAGGCAGCCTTATTGTCCTGATGTTCTTTATATTTAACGTCCGACTTAGCGCTTTTCTCATAGCTATCTTGGGCATCCTGACTATTCAGTTCAGTATCAAAAAACGAATTAAAAATCATCAGGAACCCGATGTCACTGAGCTGGAGGAGTTTGTACGGATGGGGATTGTTTCTCCGCATGAGCAGACTATTGGGGTATATAAAGATTTTCTACACCTGAGCCATACGTTTCGGGGTAACCAAATTGTTATCGTTACAGACAAACGCCTGATTTCTGTATTTGTAGAGGAACAGGGGCGTGCGGTGAAAACGGAAATGCTACTCTCGGGAATAAACAAAATACGCGCAATCGGTACGGGTTTTCAGGGTCAAGGTATATTGCTGTCTGTAAGCAACCGTGACCATAACGAGCTTCACATTCATATGGTCGGGAAAAGCATTTTCTATTCTCCAGAGCAATTCATAGGTTCCTTGCTACGGGCACTGGATGCAGCGTTAAAAAGGAGATCATACAGTACGGAAGAACCATTCCCCGTTTACCAACAGACAAGGATTTCATTGCATCCATCAGAACAGGGTTTGCTGCATAAACCTACAACAGCTTAAATATTTTTGGGACATGTGCCACGTTATAAATACATTATGATCGGTCTTTATAATACGCCAAATAGCAAGTAAGCCCTGATCTTAATGAGCTTACTTGCTATTGGGTTTACTTCCACATCATATTTTCAAATCAACTGCCTACCTGCAAAAACAACTAATTTTCTACTTTACTTCTGCGTTCTTAATGATTGGCTCCATGATAGAACACCGTGATGAGGTCATGACTTGTAACAAACACTAGCAAACTAAACAGACTGAGCGACAGAGGGCGTGAAATCAATTTTTTCATCCTTTAACACTCCTTTTAAAATAGTTATATATTGGTCTTGCTGTGTTGCTGTAGCTTGGGATCTGAAAATTTCAAATATAGCGGTACATTTCCTAAACTCATGCTCATGTTCCATACCCAGGGTATCGGACAGCATGAGAGATTGCAGGATATAGCCCAACGCAACCGTAAACTGTTCTTGCTTGATATAATAAAGAGCCAGTTGATAACAGAAGCGAAAATAATATGATACATTCACAGGCTCTTCAAAATATTTAAAACCTTCAATTTGTTCGGCAAATGATTTAAGCACAGCCTCTAAAGGATAGTCGTATCTCGACGCTCCCTCAACGATGGAAAGAAGCCCCGGTAACAGCTCTTCCGGATTGTTACGAAGAAATTGGACGTATTCCTGCAACACTTCGGCATGGCCTGACAAAATTTCAAGGGCATACAAATTAGCTCTGGCAGCATAGCGGTAATATTCTACCTCTGCCTCCCCATATTGGTCGAGACCATTAAACCAGCCCAATTCTGCATATTTTTCGATGCAATCGCGAGCGGCCTCATACTTGCCCTGTTTTTGGAAGGCCATGCCTTTCATGAGATGACTGTAGCCGTAGTAGTAGACTAGCGGCCGTTTGGTATGTATGGGTTGTATAGGTTTCTTGCGCGCTTTGTAGAGCTGCAATTCCTGATACTTTTGGTTGACATGGCTATACAGCCGGTCGCATAAAGCAATCATATTGGCACCATCCGCAAATGAAAAAGACAGCTTAATCATGTTAACAAGTGTGTCTAGATCTGTGATGTCGGAGTGAACAAGATCATCCACCGTTCCCGCCTCCTTGTCCGACTTTTTATATTCACCAAACAAAAGTAAGATCTAAATCCTAACTAAAAATAACTTAATTACGTATTTATTACGTAATTAAGTTATATCATAAATTCAAGCATGTGACAAGTACATTATGATAATATATTCCAGTTTTCTAACATGCCTATTTAGAAGCATACAAACTCAAAAAGGGAAGCGGAATAATTCCGCTCCCTTACACTACAGCCTTTTACAACGTAACACCGTTTTTAAAAATAGCGAGCTCTCTGAAATTGTTTTTCTCATTGTTCACCCAAGTTCCGCTGGCTACATCGACGATGTAATCGACAAAGTTGCGGAGCGCATCTTCCATACTGACATCCTCCACCAATGAACCGGCGTTATAGTCGATCCAATGAGGTTTAGCCTTATACAACGGCGAGTTGGTTGAGACCTTCATCGTCGGAACAAAGGAGCCGAACGGCGTACCGCGTCCGGTTGTGAAAATGACGAGCTGGCAGCCCGCTGCGGCGAGAGCTGAAGATGCCACTAGATCGTTCCCCGGCGCGCTGAGCAGGTTGAGTCCCTTGGTCTTGAGACGCTCCCCGTACTGAATAACATCAGTGACCGTGGAAGACCCGGATTTTTGCGTACAGCCCAGTGATTTATCCTCCAGCGTCGTGATGCCCCCTGCTTTATTGCCCGGTGACGGATTTTCGTATACTGGCTGCTTGTAATCCAGAAAATATTGTTTGAAATCGTTAATCAGATGTACGATCTTATTAAATACTTGCTCATCGGCAGCGCGCTCCATTAAAATCGTCTCCGCGCCGAACATTTCAGGTACTTCTGTCAAGACCGTTGTTCCACCTTGCGCGGCCATATAATCCGACAATCGTCCGAGTAGTGGGTTGGCAGTAATACCCGATAAGCCATCAGATCCACCGCATTTCAAGCCGATGTTCAGCTCAGACAAAGGTACAGGTTCCCGCCGATCTTCTTGCACGGCCGCAAAAATTTCATGAAGCAACCTTACCCCTTCCTCTACTTCATCCGACACATCCTGGGAAAGCAAAAACTTTACCCGCTCCGAATCATATTCCCCGATGGCTTCCTTAAATTCTTTCATTTCATTGTTCTCACAGCCCAAACCCAGTACAAGTACGCCACCTGCGTTCGCATGTTTCACGGCATCAATCAAAATCGTGCGCGTATGTGCATGATCGTCACCCAACTGAGAACAACCATAGTTATGCTTGAGCACAAGTGCATTTTCAAAAGGTGAAATATCTCCCGCTTCCTGCTTGAAACGGTTTAAAATAAGTTCAGCGATCCCGTTCACACAGCCGACCGTCGGCACAATCCACAACTCATTGCGAATCCCCACACGGCCGTCCTTTCGCCGAAAACCTTGAAACGTACGACTCTCCTGTTCATATAAATGAGGAGCTGGCTTAGGCTTATAAGTGTACTCCTCCACGCCCGTCAGGTTCGTCTTCGTATTATGCGTATGCACATGCTGACCTGCCTGAATGGGCTGAATAGCATGACCGATGGGATATCCGTATTTCAGAACATGCCCACCTTCAGCTATATCTTGCAAGGCGATTTTATGCCCACGTGCTACATCCTCGGCTAGCTCCACCCGTTGTTCTTCTTGTGCTCCCCACGCCAGTGTCTCTCCCTGCTTGTAATCACGCAAGGCGACAGCCACGTTATCTTGATCATGAATTTGAATGAATTCCAGCATTCCGGTCTCCTCCTTGCTTATGCTCTGGGCACGCTGTTCCCGGTTAGAGAATCGAGCGTCTCCTTCATTCCTCTGCTTGTAATTTCATACACGTGCTGTGCCGTTTGTTCAGCCAGCCCCTCGATCTGGTTCAGATCTTGCCCCCACCATGTCTGCCGGCCAAGTACCAGCGCAGTCAATTGCTTCGCCCCGGCGAGAGTACCGTCATATTGACTCCACAGTTCACCAAACGTACTCAACACTTCAGCTTCGTCTGCCAACGCAATCGACTCGCCATTTCTGTCACCCCGGTAAAATACGAGCAAAGACGCCAGTGAAAACACGATTTTGACAGGCAGCGCCTTACGTTGAGCCACATACTGGAGCAAGGATGGCAAGTTCCGTGTCTTGAACTTGGACACCGAATTCAACGCAATACTCATGACATAATGACTTACATATGGATTACGGAATCGTTCAATAACATCGTCGGCATATACATTCAATTCCGCTTCTGGCGAGTCCAGCGTCGGAATAATTTCTTCTCGAATCAGCGACTGGATAAAGTTTCCCATAATATCATGCTCGACCGCCTGCCCCACCGTGTCCAGGCCATATAAATAAGCTACAGGTGTAAGCGCCGTATGTGCTCCATTCAAAATGCGTACTTTCCGTGTACGGTATGGCGCCATATCGTCGACAATCAGTACATTCAATCCGGCCAAATGAGCAGGTAATTCTTCTTTAAGCCACTGTGGCCCTTCAATAACCCATAAATGATACTGTTCGCCCACAACAACCAAATCGTCCTTGTAACCCAATTCTGCTTGAATCTCATGAATCCGGTCTTTGGGATAACCAGGTACAATCCGATCGACCAAACTGTTGCAGAACGTATTCGATTCCTCCAACCATGCAATAAAATCAGCCCCAAGCTTCCATTGGTCCGCATATTTCAATACGATTTCCTTGAGAGCGTCTCCATTACGGTCGATGAGCTCGCACGGAATGATCACTAGTCCCTTGCTCTGATCGCCCCCGAAAAATTGAAAGCGCTTGTACAGAAAGGCGGCCAGTTTGCCTGGGAAGCTCTTTTGCGGACGATCTTCTAGCTGATCCTCTGGTGCATAAGCGATCCCCGCTTCCGTCGTGTTTGACACGACAAAACGTAGCTCCGGCTTTTGGGATAATGCTTCATACTCCAAAAAGTCCGAACCGTACGGATTAATCCCACGAGTGACGCACTCCACAACGGTATGCTCCTTCATGGCCTTCCCATCCTTAATCCCTTCAAGAATAACCGTATACAGGCCATCCTGCTCGTTAAGCTTCTCCACGAGACCTCCTGGCTGCGGTTGTACAATCACAACTCCCGTATTCCATTCGGCCAGCTTGTTCATTTTGTCAAATTGCCAGTCTACAAAAGCACGCAGGAAGTTCCCTTCCCCAAATTGCAGCACCTTCTCGGGATGTGGTTCAGTAACGATAAAGCTTTTTCTGTTTAATTGGTCTAATTCATCTACTTGTTTCATCCGGAGTAACCTCCCACAATTACCATAATGATTTCATCGTTATTTTATCACAATGCACACGTTAACAAAATAGTTTTATCAATATTTTTAGTTTAAAAAAATAATAATGACAATAATATGAACACGTTAACATATACGTTTATATAAAAATTTGCAAGTATATCGTCCTTTTTCTGTTGTTTCGCACCTGATCCAAGACGGTTAAGGCTAACTATCACCCTATCCCGAGACCTTGTTCTTATATACATTTCAGGAGAATAGACGCAAGAAAGCACGGGCAGGATAACACTACCTACTAGGCAGGAGGAACATCTATGAAGACAATCGCAGATACTATTGTACAAGTTTTGGTCAATGCAGGGGTCAAGCGGATTTATGGCATTGTTGGAGATTCTCTAAATAATATGGTTGATTCCATTCGCAGCAACGGTCAAATCGAATGGATTCATGTAAGGCATGAAGAAGTGGCTGCCTTTGCAGCTGGAGCAGATGCTGACCTTAGTGGCAGCATTGCTGTATGTGCTGGAAGCAGTGGTCCCGGAAATTTACATCTGATTAATGGTTTATATGATTGCCACCGCAATCGGGTGCCTGTACTGGCTATTGCCGCTCATATTCCAAGCGACGAAATCGGAAGTGAATATTTTCAAGCTACCCATCCTGAGCATCTTTTCAGAGAATGCAGTCACTTCTGTGAGGTTATTACGACACCGCGTCAAATTCCCAGAACGGTGACCATGGCCATTTAACAGGCAATTTCACGTTCAGGTGTATCCGTCATTGTTCTTCCCGGAGATGTAGCAGCTTTGGAGGCGGAAAAGGTACCCGTGCCTGAACATGTCTACCATCCCACTGCACCTGTAGTGCATCCGTCAGCTTCCGAAATCTCCCGACTGGCCGAATATTTGAATAAAGGCAAACGAATTACGTTACTATGCGGCGCCGGCTGTGCACAATCTCATGAATTGCTCATGCAGCTATGCGACAAGTTAAAATCCCCTATGGTATCCGCTCTGCGAGGCAAGGAATATCTGGAGTATGACAACCCTTATTATGCTGGATTGACGGGACTGATCGGGTATTCTTCCGGATACCATGCGATGATGGATTGTGACGTCCTGCTTATGCTCGGAACAGACTTCCCTTACAGACAATTTTACCCTGAAGATGCGATTATCCTACAGGTAGATATAGAGCCAGCCCATCTCGGTAGACGTACTCCGTTGACGTATGGTTTATGCGGGGATGTAAAAGCCACATTGGAAATGCTGCTACCGCATTTAACGTCAAAGCATGATTCCAAGCATCTAGAGAAAACCGTCTCCCACTATACCAAGGTACGCCATGAGTTGGATGGCCTTGCCGTCGGTAAACCAGGTCATACGCCGATCCATCCACAATATCTCGCCAAGGTCATCAGTGACGCCGCGCAGGAAAATGCTATTTTCACCTGTGATGTCGGTACTCCCACTGTATGGGCGGCGCGTTATTTGCAGATGAACGGTCAGCGTCGGCTGCTCGGCTCGTTCAACCATGGCACGATGGCAAATGCGCTGCCGCAGGCAATCGGAGCGCAGTCCACTGAGCCTGACCGACAAGTGATTGCCCTCTCAGGCGATGGCGGGCTCACGATGCTGATGGGCGACCTGCTCACCCTGAAGCAGCATCAGCTGCCTATTAAAGTCATTGTTTTCAATAATGGCGCTCTCGGTTTTGTCGAGCTGGAAATGAAAGCGGCCGGATTCCTGGAAAACGGCACTGAACTGGTGAATCCTGATTTTGGTGCTGTAGCGCAAGCCATGGGACTCAAGGGCATCCGGGTTGAAGATCCGACAATGCTGGAGGATGCCATTCAGCAAGCATTGGCTCATGATGGCCCTGTTGTGGTAGACGTGGTGGTGAACCGTCAAGAGCTATCCATGCCACCCAAAATTAATCTTAAACAAGCAGAAGGATTTACACTGTGGATGATGAAAGCGATGCTGAACGGACGCGGTGACGAGATTGTAGAACTGGCTAAAACCAATCTCTTTCGTTAAATACAGACGAGGCAGAGCTCATTTCAACCTAAAAGGGGCAGAAGCCATACATCTAGCATGGTTTCTGCCCCTTTGGCCTGCCTGTTAATAAATCGAAACTCAGCGTGGTCTGCCTGCCGTTGATTTCCGTTTCTTAAGCGCAGTCTCCATAAATATAAGCTCACCCTCATTGGACGGTGACTGAATTCGTTCCAGAATGCAGGCGGCTCCGCGCTCACTTATCTGCTCAATCGGTCTTTTGACCGTTGTTAACGGTGGAGTCGTATACATTGAGAACCCGATATCGTCAAAACCAATGACTGAGATATCCTCTGGTACCTTCAAGCCGTTTTCGAATACCGCATTCATGGCCCCAATAGCCATATCATCGTTAGAGCAAAATACCGCTGTCGGCGGCTCCTGCAAGGAAAGCAGTTGCTTCATGGCCTGGCTTCCGCTTTCAGTATCATAATGACCTTGCACGATATATTCATGTCGAATCGGCTTACCACTATCAATCAACGCATTCATAAAACCCTCGCGGCGTTGCTGGGTAGACTTGAAACCTTCTACCCCTTCAATGATCGCAATGCGTTCATGCCCGCTTTCAACGAGAAAGGAGACCGCTTCATAGGACCCTTCCTTATCATTAGAAATCACATTTACAATCCCCGCACCGGACACCTGCCGATTCAGTACAACAAGCGGAATACCTTGACCAAGCACATGATAAATAAAAGGGTTGTCCGCCTCGCTCTGGCTCATCAGAATGATACCATCAAAACGCTTGCGGTGAATGGCCGAAAAATCGGCGTAATCGTCAATTCCTCGCACAAACAAATTGTAATCCACCCCGATGACATGATTAACTCCGCGGATGGTATCCGCAAAAAAACTGGAGCTGGTGCCTTCTGAAATACTGGTGAAAAACAGGCCAATCGTATGCGAGCGCTGGAGAACCAGGCTTTTGGCATTAAAATTTGGAATGTAATTGAGTTGCTCTGCCAACTCCATAATTTTGCGTTTCGTATCTTCTTTAATCAGCGGGCTGTTATTGAGCGCCCGGGAGACGGTTGTATGGGAAACATTAGCCAATTTGGCAATGTCTTTAATGGTAGCTGCCATATACGTATCCTTTCCTTAGTGAGGCTCTAAAAAAATTATATACCCACCATACCACAGGAGCCGCCCGGAAAAGAAGACTTTCACAAATTATACGCGGTTGTCCGCATGTCGACGCTGTAACTCTTGAACCATTTCTGCATGTCTACTGTCAGTCAGCTTGTACATTTTACCGATGACCAGCATGGCCAAAGCCAGGGCAACAGCCGGATAGAGACAAAGTAATGCCTTGATCCCAAGCAGCGTTCCAGAGGACTGAACCACATTCGGAACATAGCCGATGAGCGCTAGTCCAATACCCGATAGAAAGCCAGACAAGGATTGAGCCAGCTTACGTGAAAAGTTAAATAACGAGTAAGTAATCCCTTCCTTACGCTCCCCGGATGACCATTCGCCATAATCAATGATATCGGACACGAATGCCCAGGTAACCCCGTTAGGAATACTAATACCAATGAACGAAATACTGGCCAGGATTGTGAAAATATATACATTTGAAGGCATGAAAAAGTTAATGGAGTCGGCAATGACACTAACCATCATCCCCAGTATAGCTGTTTTTCGTTTACCGAAGCGCCGTACCAGCTTAGGCAGGAACAACACACCCAGTAGCGACGAACCGATAATAATAAAATTCATATAAGCCATTAATTCTACATGCCCCAAGTTATATTCGGCAAAATAGATCAGCAGTGCGGACTTAATATTGTACGCGGATATGGTGAAAATCGTCATCAAAACGAGTACCAGCAAAGGCTTGTTATTCGTAAAGGTATGGACGATAACGCCTATAGATAGCTTCTCTTTTGGTCCGGACTGGCTAATAATACGTTCTTTCGTTCCTCGGTAACATATGATGAAAGCGATCACACCAATGAGTGACATAATCCCCATCACAACTGGATAGCCAACATGATGGTTAGGAAACAGTAAAATAAGCGGCATGACAACGACACTGGTGACGAATAATGCGCCCAGAGATCCTGCCTGACGGAAAGATGACAATGAAGCACGCTGATGAGTATCCTGCGTAATGGCGGCACCCAGCGAGCCGTATGGAATGTTTACAATAGAGTAGCCGATCCCCCAGATCATATAGGACGCATAGGCGTAAATGAGTTTGCCTGTGGGTGAAATATTCGGCGAAATAAAGGTTAGAACCGTAAGAATTGCAAGGATAACGCTTCCAACGATAAGAAAAGGCCTAAATTTTCCACGTGCACCGATATGTTTGCGATAATCAACAAAGGACCCGACAATGGGATCACAGATGGCGGCAAACAGCTTGCTGACCAAGAAAATGCCTGCAGCGGCTCCTGCAGAAACCCCTGCTACATCTGTAAAAAATTTCAGCAAATACAACTGCCCCAAATCAAACATGAATCCGTTTCCAAAGTCACCCATACCATACGAAATCTTTTCTTTCAGGCTAATATGCTCGCCTGTCTTGTTGTCAGTTTGGACGCTCTCCTGCACGATAGGCACTCCCATACCTACACACTCCTCTATGTTTGTAATTATTTTCACATATTTAGTTCAGGATTTTGCAAAATTCGATTTCAGTCGCTCCGAAGTGCAAGATATAGACGAACTAAACCATTTCGATCTATATCTTGTTCATTGGAAGTCGCTTATGGGATTTTTGCAAAATCCTCAGTTGATAACTATTTTGTTTTCAATAGCTCTTACCGGGAGTTTGAAACAAGCTCCTGGCAAGAGCTATTTTTATAAAGTTAGTGAGTTCTCACCTTAGGCGGTAGCTTCACTTACTATGAACAACCGTTGGGAAATTAAAATATTGCTCAGCGTTATTGTAGCAAATGTTTTGTACCATTGCTCCGAGCAGTTCCAGATCCTCAGGCGCCTTACCCTCCTGAACCCACGTCCCAATTAAGTCACAGAGTATACGGCGGAAATATTCATGGCGTGTGTAGGAGAGGAAGCTGCGGGAATCCGTCAGCATACCAATAAAGCGGGACAGCACCCCGTAGTTAGCCAGCAACTTCATCTGCTCCTGCATGCCTTCGATATGGTCGTTATACCACCATGCCGTGCCAAACTGGATTTTCCCTACAGTTCCACCGGATTGGAAGCAGCCCGCGAGACTTGCCAGTACTGGATAATCAACCGAATTAAGCGAATACAAAATGGTTCTCGGTAATCCTCCTGCCAGCTCCTGTGCGTCCAGCAATGCCGCCAATGGACGAGCGATAGAGCCATCATTTACGGCATCATAGCCTGTATCCGGTCCCAAATGACGGAACATAGCCGTGTTGTTGTTACGCAGAGCGTGAATGTGGTATTGCATAGCCCAGCCATGTTCTGCATACTGTTTGCCAAGGAAAACCAGAACGTATGATTTATATTTCGCCTCCTCTAAAGGAGTCACATGGCCATCCTCCAGCGCCTTGCTGAATATGGCTGCCGCTTCCTCCAGTGTCGTTTCTTCATAGACTACAGTATCCAGCGCATGATCAGATACCCGGCCTCCGGCAGCATGGAAATGGCGCACCCGGCTCGCCAGCGCATTCAAAAATCCTTCCAGGCCAGAAACATCCAGTCCGCTGACTTCACCCAACCGAGCCACCCAAGGCTGGAAAGTTTCACGATTAATTTCCAAAGCTTTGTCGGGGCGGAAGCTTGGCAGCACTGCCACTGGGAAATCGGTCAGCTTGCTGATTTGTTTGTGGTATTCGAGATGGTCTGTCGGATCATCCGTGGTGCACACCACAGTTACCTTCGAGTTCACAATCAGATCACGTGCGCCAAAGCCCTTTCCCTGCAGCTTTTGGTTTACCTTTTCCCAGATCACTGGTGCGTTCTGTTCATTCAGCAGCTCATAGACACCAAAAAAGCGTTGAAGCTCCAAATGCGTCCAATGGTACAGCGGATTGCCGATTAGTGTAGGTACGGTTTTGGCCCAAGCTAAAAACTTATCATAATCTTCACCATCCCCCGTAATCAGGCGTTCCTCAACCCCATTGGCCCGCATAAGTCTCCACTTGTAATGATCTCCGTACAACCAAGCTTCCGTAATATTCTTGAACGCTTTATTTTCATAAATTTCTTGTGGACTTAAATGACAATGATAGTCGATAATCGGCATATCCTTGGCGTACTGATGGTACAAGATTTCAGCCGTTGGATTGCTCAACAAAAAGTTTTCGTCTAAAAACGCTTTAGTCATTACTCTCTCATCCCTTCTATAATCGTGTTTCCTAATAAATTGTTAACGTTAACAAAAATGTTCGTACTCTACTTGTTTTTCAACAATAACATTCGCCACCACATAGCAGGCCTCGTGATTACACAAGATAATATAGCTATAATAAGATACCTGTACATCATTTCAAGTTGGATTACTTCACCTTAAATTTAATGTTTACGTTAACAACAATTACATTGTAACCGCTATCCTTTGTAGAGGAAAGTGATTTTTATCATGTGAGAGGACAAAAAAACCGACCTTCCACCCTTTGGGGCAGATCTGTTTTGCATTTCGTCTATGTCTTGCACCAGCCAACAGCAAAAAGGAATTTTCAAAAGACTCATTGTGATAGGTGCCTTTTCCTTCACATCCGCCGAGAAATCTGCCATTGCAATAGCAACCCATTCCAAATCTCCACATTTTTTATTTTCCCCGAAGAATCAAACTTTGAAAACGCTTTATATATTTTCAATCTTTTTCAGAAAATTTCCTTCTTGAAAATACCAGTTATTGTATTATAATTGTCATATACATCCATTGTTTTACATTGAAAGTATTTCATTAGTTTATTTCAAAGATGAGAAGAAGAGGTGGTAGCATTGAGTACCAAAGTTCAAGCTGTCCAAGCAAAGACCGATACTAGAGGAGCAGACCTTGTTGTCGATTGTTTAATCAAGCAAGGGGTGACGCATATTTTTGGCATTCCAGGTGCCAAGATCGATTCTGTTTTTGATGTTCTTCAAGATCGGGGTCCAGAATTAATCATATGCCGTCATGAACAAAATGCTGCCTTTATGGCCGCTGCAGTCGGTCGATTAACTGGAAAGCCGGGCGTATGTCTTGTCACCTCTGGCCCCGGCGCATCCAATTTGGCGACAGGACTTGTCACCGCGAATGCCGAGAGTGATCCTGTCGTCGCTCTTGCAGGTGCAGTCCCAAGATCCGCACGCCTGAAACGCACGCATCAATCCATGGATAACGCCGGACTATTCGAGCCTATTACCAAATACAGTGTAGAAGTAGAGCATCCTGATAATGTACCGGAAGCTATAACTAACGCATTTCGGATTGCGACCTCAGCCCAGCCTGGAGCCACCTTTGTCAGTCTGCCGCAGGACGTGTTGACTTCGTCATCTGAAGTAACAGCCATTGAGAAAATTTCCCTTCCCCAGCTTGGAATCGCACCAGCCGGGCTCATCAAACAAGTCGCAGGCCAAATCAAAAAAGCCAAGCTGCCCGTACTTCTCCTCGGCATGAAAGCTAGCACGCCCGAAGCCACAGCAGCCATCCGTGCACTGATTCGAAACACGGATTTGCCTGTAGTTGAAACTTTTCAGGCCGCTGGAGCCATTTCCCGGGAACTGGAAAGCCACTATTTTGGAAGAGTCGGTCTGTTCCATAATCAGCCGGGTGACATGCTTCTTGGAGCGGCAGATCTGGTACTGACAATTGGCTATGATCCTATTGAATATGATCCAAAAAACTGGAACATTCCTGCAAACCGAACCCTCATTCACCTGGATGATCATCAAGCAGATATTGATCATGATTATCAACCTGATTACGAGCTTATCGGGAATATAGCCCTGATTGTGAGTAGCCTTGCAGAAGAATTGCCTACCTTAAAGCTATCTAGAACCTCCTGCAACCAATTAAAACGTCTTCATCATGATCTAAACGAGCAAGCAGCTGTTCCTGTACACAAGCATGACTATCTGATTCATCCATTACAATTCATTCGCACACTGCGCAGCCTGATTGACGATAACGTCACAGTCACTTGTGATGTCGGCTCACACTACATTTGGATGGCACGATATTTCCGTTCGTATGAGCCCCGTCGCCTTCTATTCAGCAACGGGATGCAGACGTTAGGCGTAGCACTTCCTTGGGGGATTGCTGCTACACTCGTCAACCCCGGTCAAAAAGTCGTTTCTATTTCCGGAGACGGAGGATTTCTTTTTTCATCTATGGAGCTCGAAACCGCCGTACGTCTTAACTCACCGTTGGTGCATATCGTATGGAGAGATGGTTCCTATGACATGGTCGCTTTTCAACAACAGATTAAATACGGAAGAACGTCTGGTGTAAAATTTGGAGATGTTGATGTAGTGAAATATGCTGAAAGCTTCGGGGCCACTGGATTACGCGTGCACTCACCTGAAGAACTAGAAAGTGTATTGCAACAGGCACTTCATACCGATGGTCCTGTGGTTGTCGATATTCCGATTGATTACCAGGATAACATCCAATTGGGACGTAAACTGCTGCCTAACCAATTAAACTAACCTTAACCATGACTCACTCGTGACGGCTTAATGACAATTATGGAGTATAACGTTTTTTTTATGATTTTTTTGAGTTATTCATGTTATTTACTGAAAATTTACGTTTATTATTGAAAAAGAAAGAAAATAAATGCATACAATTACAAAAGGAAGTGTATTGCCATGACCGTTGCACAATTGGAAACCAAGCAAGAAACTGATCATGATATTTACCAAACGTCCACCATGCTTGCTTTATTAGATGGTCTTTATGACGGAGTCGTTGCGTTCGAGGAACTGCAAAAGCACGGGGATTTCGGACTCGGTACCTTTGATCAACTCAATGGCGAGATGATCGCGTTCGATGGTGAATTTTATCACTTGCTTCCAGACGGTACGGCCCATCGCGTAAAACCAGAAGAAACTACTCCATTTTCCACCGTCACCTTTTTTCATGAAGATTTCACATATACTATTGACCGTCCCATGCATCGTGAAGAGCTGGAGGCTCTGCTGTTAACGTTGTTTCCAAGCCGTAATCTGTTCTATGCCTTCCGTATGGATGGTACTTTTCGTGAAGTAAAGACACGGACCGTGCCTCACCAAGTTAAACCATACAGACCGTTTATCGAAGCGACCAAGTCACAGCCTACCTTCACTTTTAATGAGGCTTCCGGCGTGATCACAGGTTTTTGGACACCTGCCTATGCTCAAGGTATTGGGGTAGCCGGATTTCATCTGCATTTTATTAACGATGAACGCACCGGAGGCGGGCATGTCTTTGATTTTATCGTCGAAAAGTGCACCATCCGCATTTGTCAAAAATCCAATCTGCACCTGGTCCTGCCCGATACCCCGGATTACTTGAAGGCTAACCTGTCCAGAGAAAACCTGGAGAAGGAAATCGCCGTTACTGAAGGTGCGCAGTAATCGCAGTTATATAACTCATCAAGTAACGGACTCTATAGCTAAACAATAAACAGCAAAAGATCACAGTCAGGGAAGAGAATTAGTGCTCTCTGTCTGTGATCTTTTTATGTACGAGCGTATATACACGTTACTGCTTATGCTCTCACTCCGGTTCACCTATGCCTCGATCTGATCCAGTTTATCTGCATAATATTGAATGGCACGTGAGTACTCCTGTGTAGATAAATCCGAGGTCGTCTCAGCCACCTCCATTAGCAGCTCCTGCATGGCTTTCCCGTATTCCCCCAGATTGTATAACACCATCGCGTAAAATACCCGAAACGGTCTGTAATCCGGAAATTCGTTCATTCCTGTGTCCAACCACGCTTTCGCCTTGGCGTAATCTCCCAATACACGATATGTACTGCTTAATCCCAGGATAGCTCCTTTCCTTGATTCTGCAGATAACGCCATACCTAGGCTTTTTTCATAATAGGCAACCGCTTCCCGCTCTAAGCCCAATGAATCATGCGTCCAAGCTGTCTGATACCACAATTCTGCATCATTTTGCTGCTGTTCTATTGCCTTTAAAAGTAACTTACGTGCTTTCTCTGCTTGCCCTGTTCGTCTAAGCTCGTCAGCTTGCGCCATGATATCGTTCATATTCTCCTCCACTTCTGACTCATGCCTATCTTTGAGATATATGTTACCCGACATTTAAATGCAATGTAAATGGAGTTTTTCCTAAGATTGAAATCCAAAAAAACGACCCTCCCTTTAGGAGAGCCGCTATATATCCGAATTGAAGTTACGGTTTATTTAACCTTCAATGATCCTACAGTTAGTATTCCCGCTACACGCTGCGCGTCGAAAATACGAGAAAGCTCCTCCACTGCCGTCAAGTACAGTAGACCGTTGCCCTCCAGCTTAGGAGAATTGCCAAGTGGAATCGTGCGTTTGATGAGTTGTGCGTATAATTCCGGTTCCGTGAGATCACGCTCAAAGCTCGCATTCGCCAGCTGCTTAATCAACGCTAATGCACCTGCTACATGCGGAGTAGCCATCGAAGTTCCGCTAAAGGTCGCATATTTGCCGCCCGGAACGGTGGACAAAATATCTTCTCCCGGTGCAACCAAATCCACCTCATTATTAGAATTACTGAATTCTGAGGCGTGCCTGTCAAAATTGATAGCACCTACGCTAATCACTTCATTATAGCAGCCGGGGTAGCCGAGCTCGTCCGTTCTGTCGTCACCGTCTCCCTCATTTCCAGCTGCACAGATGACTAAGATTTGGCTAGCTACAGCCTTTTTTACTGCTTCATGAAGCTCTGGCACATCCTCAGGACCGCCAAGTGACATCGATATGATATCTGCCTTTTGCTCAATCGCATAATAGATGCCTTGAATAATCCAGTCATATTGACCGGAGCCCTGCTTGTTTAGCACTTTGATGATGAGCAGGTCTGCCTCTGGAGCAACACCCACGACACCATCCGCATTTTCTGCTGCCGCAATGGTTCCTGCCACATGCGTACCATGACCGTTGTAATCCTTGAAAATTTCCGGATCACCTTGATCATCATCCGTAAAATTCCGGCCGCCAATAATGCGCGCCTTCAAATCAGGATGGTCCGAATCACAGCCCGTGTCCAGCACCGCCACCTTCACGCCTCGGCCTCGAGTCTGGTTCCATACCGCAGGAGCCTGAATCAGCTCTACACCTCGCGGTATTTCATTCACTTGTTGCTCCTGCTTGATCACTTGGTAAGGAATGATATGCACTTTACGTTCCATCCTATTCCCTCCTTCATGGATTCAATCGGAAACCATCCGTCTTTGAAACTTTGAAAACCTCTACTACATTCGAGGTTACTATATTCTAGCAATTTTTGAAAAGTTTGAACATCCCCATTTTGCTTATTTTTGTAAAAAAAACAGACATCCTCCAATTCGTTTGGAGAATGTCTGTTGTAGAATCTCTTTCAGCCTTAGGCTGATTCCGCCTGAAGTTCAGCCTTAGATAACAGCGATTTGTGCTGCCATTTCCGCCCCTTCCAGCGTAAATAGTGGAAAATGCCTCGTACCCACTCATCGCAGGCATGTGCAATCCACACACCCAGCACACCATATCCCATATGAATGCCCAGCACATATGCTAGCGGGATTTTAATCCCCCACATTGAAATAATAGCCATCATTAACGGGAACTGAACATCTCCCGCTGCTCGCAAGGAGTTAATGACAACATGATTAAACACTCGGCCCGGCTCCAGCAATATACAGAAGAGCAAAATCGCTGCCCCTAATTGAATGATCGCCGGCTCATCTGTAAAGATCGCCATCACTTCATATCGGAAAAAGGATACTACCACGATCACAGCAATTGTAATGACCAAAGACCATTTCAGGCTCCGTAAAAGTTGATGATAGGCCTTTTCCTTGTCTCCTGCTCCAATCAGGCGGGCAACAATAATTTCTGTCCCCTCACCTACAGCCATTCCAAATACCATAAAAAAGTACACAATTGTATTCGTATAAAAATGGGTTGCGATCGCCGTTGTACCCATAAAGCTGACAAACCGGGTCACCATCATTTGGCTAAGCTGATAAGACAACCATTCCAGCCCGGCAGGAATACCAATCTTCAGGATGGCTACCAGCTTACTCCACTGAAGCTGTACATAATACCGAATGCGAATCGGCGCACTTACACGCTTGTACAGCAGTAGAAAAATCCAGACACATGCTACAGCACGACTAATAACCGTTGAAATCGCTGCTCCCGCCACTCCCATCTGCGGCAGACCAAACCAGCCATAAATGAGCAGCGCATTTCCCACGATATGCAATATATTCATACCAATGCCCACGATCATCGTATCTTTAGTAAAACCATGCGATCGAATAACCGGACCTGCAGTTAGCATGAGTGCTTCCAGAAACAACGAACCCCCTGCCAGCATCATATAAATCTCTGCATTTTCCTTAATCGTCGGGGTAATATGGTAAAAGGATAGTAAAAAATCCCGGCTCACAATAAACATCAAACTCAGCGCCAGACCAAACACCAGATTAAAGGTTAGTGCCGAAGCCGTAACACGGCTTGCATCCACATGCTTTTGCGCCCCCAATAGCTGAGCAATAATCACACCTACACCAAGACCAAGCAGATTGAAAAGTATAATCGTAAATTCAATCAACTGTCTTGATACACCTACAGCCGATACAACCTCATCAGAAACATGGCTTAGCATGAACGTATCCACGCTACCCATCAAAATGTGAAACAACATCTCTATAAAGATCGGCCAAGTGATTGCAAAAACCGTCATCGTTTTAACGGCTTGTGCTTGCTTGGAGCCGCTTTCCTGCGACAGTGACATACTTTCTGTATTCCTCCTGTATGTAAATCCAATATTTGTTCACACATCATTCTTGATAACGCTTACTCATTCATAAAAAGTCATATGCTTTTTATCGTTTCTATAATAGTCCAAGCGGTCCTGCAATTGTCCTGTGTGGAATTCAAACTTATGTCCGTCTGGATCTGTAAAATAGACCGATCTTTTGTCCTGTTCATTCCGCACTCGTCCGGGCAAAATGGTGACATTAAAAGTTCTCAGCTTGTTAAGCATGCGCTCAAAATCCGCTTCCGCTATCGAAAATGCAATATGCGTATAGGAATGATGAATATCATTTCTTGGGATATCTTCTTCCACATTGAGAGCCAGCCACATTCCCAAGCAGTCCAGGTAAGCCAACTTACGTCCTTTAACGAGCAGTTTTCCATCTAGTATATTCTGATAGAAATGTATAGACTTCTCCAAATTAGACACCGAAAAGCAAATATGATTCCACCCTTGTATGCTCATGTTCCCTATTCCTTTCAGCGAACCCTGTCTAGCCAATAGGTCCACGCTTCTGTATATTGATCTAGATCTCCCGGATGATGGCGAATGCAGGTAGCTATACGAAAGTATAATCCTTGTAGTACCTCCCTGTTCAGCTCGTATTCCCCTGTCATTTCAGGCCCAAGCTTCTCTACCGCAGGCAAAATGGTATCGACGGTCAGCCTATCGGGTGAAGAACAAAAGGCGTATATCAAATCATACAGAGGCTCTCCCACGACTGGGTCAGGATCAATAATGCCTGTCAACGTACCATTTTCGGCAAACACAAAATTATGTACTCCACAGTCCCCATGAAGCAAATATTTAATATTCCGTTGCGGCGATCCGGCCACAAGGGTATGGACGAACCGATGATCCTCTGGGGGTAAAACGTCTTGTATAATTTTTTCGGATTCCTTCATTCTGTGCAGTAAAAAATCTCTCCATTCCACAAACGGATGATCCGAATAACCATAATGACGTTCCTCTCCAATAGGCTTGTAGTGCGAGATCACCTCCGTCGCCAGACGAAGCAACAAATCGCTTTTGTTTCGTCCATGATACTGTGTGAGCCCCGACCTGAACGTGTACACCAAATAACGGTGCAACGGATCTACATAAACCAAACGCGATATTTTCTCAACCTGTACATAGGTATGTAAGAATTCCGCCTCGGCTTCTACGACAGCGGGATCATTTTGCTTAATCACGTATCGCGGCTTAGTTTCGTCCATGACAACAACCACTTTGCTCGAAGTTCCGCCGGTCAGCGGTTTGAGATTTCGCATATGGCTTTCAAGCACGCCCGTTTCGTGAAGCTCGTTCAGGATCAGTTGAACATCCATCTTACGCCCTCCCTCCATGCGTCTGATCGACAATGCGGCTGGCGATTTGGATATTTCATTAAGATCCAACACGTTCGCCAGCCGCTCTTCTTTTAAAAATAAATCTTTTCATGCTCCGCATAGATTTCAAGCGCCCGCTCCATCTTATGCACATAGGCCTCATCCTGACTAGAACATAGAAATGTAATGTGTCCCTCCTGTGATGGACCGGATTTTGGCGAAGGCTCCAGCAAATTACGCTCAGACAACACCTGTTTCAACCGTCTGACTGTTCCCTGGCTCCCGTCAATTAACTGAATATGAGAAGGCAGTAGTTCCCTGAGAATTTCCTTATAAAAAGGATAATGAGTACATCCCAATACCACCGTACCATATATGTCGAGATTGAACGAAGACAGCTCACGGTTAAAATATTCGGACATTTCTGCCCGGTCAAAATTCAACTGTTCGCAATACTGTACTAGCTCCGGCAGAGGTAGTGAGTCCACGCTCCCATGATCGTCAACCCTGGATACCAGCGCTGCATAACAGGATTGTTTCAACGTCAATGGTGTGGCTAACACCAGAACTCTTTTACCATTGGATCGGTTCATCTCGACCGCTGGCTTCACTGCTGGCTCCATACCAATAATCGGAATAGGATATTCTTTCCTTAGCTCCGCAACCGCGATACTTGTAGCCGTATTGCAGGCAATTACCAATGCCTTAACATCTTCTTTTAGAATCGTTTGTACTGAAGCCTTGACATAACCAAGCACCTCTTGGGGAGTTTTCGTCCCGTAAGGCACATGAAGGGTATCCGCCATGTATACAAAATTTTCGTTTGGCAAACGTCTTAGTGCCTCGGACAATACTGTAATTCCACCCAATCCTGAATCAAAAAAACCTATCTTCAAGCTACTCACCTTTTTTCGTTCAACTATTGTGCCATATCTTGCTGGCACCATGTTCATTTTCTTCTTCGCCTACTCAAACCATTCTCTTCATTAAACTTTACATTTAAATTTTACCGCAAAACTGATATTTTGCAAAAGAAACAAGTTAAATTCACAGTGTAAAAAATAAAGTAGCTTTTCAAAGTAAATTTAATATAAAAGTGTTGACAGATATTATCTTTATATTGTAATATTACGTGGTAACTTACTAACTTAACTTACTTATTCAACTTACTTAGGGGGAAATAAATCATGTCTAAAGTATTATTTGTCAAAGCTAATGATCGTACAGCTGAAGAATCTGCAACAGTTAAATTGTATAACGCCTTCGTAGAAAGCTACAAGTCTTCCCACCCAACTGATGAAATCACTGAGCTGGACCTGTTCTCCGTCGAGCTTCCTTATTTGAACGCTAACATGATCAACGGCACGTTCAAATCCGCTAGAGGCATGGAGCTGAACGCAGAAGAAGCTCGCCTGGCAAACATCGCTAATGGCTACCTGGATCAATTCCTGGCAGCAGACAAAGTCGTATTTGCTTTCCCGCTCTGGAACATGACGATTCCAGCTGTACTGCATACGTACATTGACTACCTGAACCAAGCTGGTAAAACATTCAAATACACTGCTGAAGGTCCTGTTGGTCTCGTTACTGAAACTAAAGTAGCCCTGCTGAATGCAAGAGGCGGCGTTTATTCCGAAGGACCAGCTGCTGCAGCTGAAATGTCTTTGAACTTTATGAACAACATCTTATCCTTCTTCGGAGTGAAAGACATCGTGAAAGTTGTACTGGAAGGACATAATCAATCCCCAGATCAAGCACAAGAAATCGTTGCTTCTGCTGTACAACGTGCAGTAGACACAGCAAAATCGTTCTAATCATATATTATGAAGAGAAGAGGATATCCGCGCCCTATATGGGCTGGATATCCTCTTTTTTTTGTTATAAAGTATAAAAACACGTGCTCCCCTGATCTGTAATCAGGAGAAAGCACGTGTCTGTGAAATGAGATTACTTCTATTTTAGGGAATGAATTGCTGCACGATTTTTACAACTTTACCCTCACGAAGCGTAATATGGTATGGAAATTGACTCAGGTCCAGAACGTCCTTTTTAGCAAAATCTTTCTCAAACTGTGCCAGAGGAATCGATTCGTTCCATTGCACGTCTGTATCTTCTATGTTACCCGTGTGATCATAAATCTGCACCTCTACCGAAGCATCTGGCGCAACCTGATACACGTCATTTTGCACGGAATTGTTTACGATGTAGTAGCCATCTGGAGCTCCATCCAATCCTGTATTTCCTTCATGCTCCAATAATGCTTTGTCAGCTGCCGCGCCTTCATACCATTCAATCGGGTCTGCCGACAAATAAATTTGTCCGTCACGAATCTCCATTTGGTTTATATATACGGTCTCCTGATTTTCAGCAGCTGCTACAGGCGTGTAGCCTTGCGCTGTTGCCCCTGCCGTCGTAATCAGCATCATCATTAAAGCCAATACGGTCCATTTCGAAGCTAGTTTCATCATGTCTGATCTCTCCTTGCCGTTTGGGTATGTACACGGTGTCTGTAAGCTTCATTACCCTTGTGTACTTATCATAAACGTTGCACGGTTAAAAAGTGTATCAGATACATAAAAAAGAAGTTACGATTTTTTAAGACTTGGTCTTAAAACTTGATAACATGTCCTATTTATCTTTGCTATCTTAATAACCCGACCTCACGTGCCTGTTCTTCGGTGAGAATAAACTCTTCATTTTGCCATACTTCGTCCTCTTTGGTTACAGCAAACATCCCCATGATCTCTGTCCATATTCCTTTGTCAACGGCTTCCTTTTGCGTAATGATAATTTTCATTTCGTTTCCTCCTTTATATACTCTTATCGGTCTGTGAGGCCCACTTCGCGATCAGATGGTTTCTCCCATCGCTGTTGGAGCTTGATTTTTTGAATATATTTTAATGGTTAAAATCAAGTTCCAAAGGCGAACGCTATCGCTTCTCCGAAATCCATCTGCCCGCTTCGTTACTCAGTTTATCCTTGCCATTGCTCATTTTTCATGAGTTTGCCTCTAAAAAAGCCAACGACCTAAACTAATACTTAGGCCAAATATAATACTTTTATTTAAAGCCTCTAACCCTTATATGGAACTCACAATGCTTGTCCTAGATTTGCATTATCGGAGTGCTTGAGAGATTCTTGTCCCGCTTATAACATATGTACCCTTTTCCTGCCGAGATTATTCGTATCTTATTTGTAACCATAAAATTTTATATTATTTTTGTAGGTAGTGACTTCTTTTGAAATGACTAAGCCCTAACATAAAAACGGCTGTAGGTTATCCTACGAGCCGTTTTCACTAAAAAATTTTCAATGCTTGGTTAATCTATCAGTACCATCAACATATACGTGTTCATTTATTGTTTCTGCATAAAAAATGGTCGCCAAAAGCACTAAAGCAGCGGAGAGGACGGAATTGTTCTGAAGAAGCGGAGCGTTCGCCTTTGTCCCCGGATTTCTACCCTTGAACATACAAACAAGAAATCTGGGGGCAACAGCGATCGGAAGAATGATCCGTCCTCGTAGCGACCATTATCCGCATCACTATCACTTAACCACTCCGCATGATATAAATGTAGCGCTCCTTTTATACAGAAAAGTAAAAAGGCTGTACGCATACTGGCTTGGACACGGTTACTTGTTGCCCAGTGTAGGTCAAACGTCCACTTGCCTTGTCCACTTTGAACGTAACAATGTTGTTGGTATCGCGGTTGGCCACGAGCATATGATCACCATTTGGAGTCAAAGCAAAATGGCGTGGATGCTCTCCTTCAGCAGCTACATGCTCAACCAAGCTCAGCTTGCCAGTTGCTCCGTCTACAGCGTATATCACAATGCTGTCATGCCCACGGTTGGAACCGTACAGATAAGCTCCATCCCCCGAAATCGCAATTTCAGCAGTTGTGTTTTCACCTGTAAAGTCAGACGGCAATGTCGGTACGCTCTCAAGCTCAGTGAGCTTGCCAGCCTCTGCATCATATGCAAAAGAAGTAATGGAAGAATCCACTTCGTTAATGACAAAAGCAAATTTACCATTCGGGTGGAACGTCAAATGACGTGGACCTGCACCTGCATGGGTTTTCGTTTCACCATGAAGCACCAGTTGTCCTTTGCTGTCATCAATGGTGTAAACGCGGATCAGATCCAGACCGAGATCTTGTACGAACAGGAAGCGGCCATCCGGACTAAAGAAACTGGAATGTGGATGTGGACGATCCTGACGTTCAGGATGCGCTCCTTTGCCCTCATGCTGTTTAACATCCAGCAACTCACCGATACGTCCGTCCTCAGTCAGAGACACCAGTCCCACCATACCTCCGTGGTAGCTGACTACAATAAGGTAACGATCAGATGGGTCACGCTGAATGTGGCAAGTTGTTGCACCCACGTTTTCCGCACGATTCAGTAATGTAAATGTTCCTTTAACTGGGTCAATTTCGAAAGCAGAGGCTTCTCCTACTTTCGCTCCTGCAGCAGAAGTCGTCTCTCCAATGGAATACAGCTTCCGATTTTTGACGTCCACATTCAGGAATGTAGGATTTTTCAAGCCGGAGAACTCATCCTGTAGTGTAAGTGCTCCTGTCTGTTCATTAAAAGTGTACGAATAAACTCCGTTACCTTCCAATTCGGCGTAAGAGCCTGCGAATACGAGCAATTTTTGTTGTGCTGTCATGGTTGTGTCCTCCTTGGATTAAAAAAATGATGGGCAATTGGAATGATTGCTCCTGTTACAAATATCGCTTTAAGAGGCGCGCTCCACCACGGGCTCTGTGGACAACGCCACATTTCCCGCTACGGCACGCGAGATCATGCATGAGGTTTCTGCCTGCTCTGCCAGTCGCAATGCTTGTTCGATCTGCGATTCTGTCGCATCGGCGGCCAATTGAACCTGCGGACGATGCACAATTCGGCGATATGTAAAAATATTGTTCGTTACATCGACAATCCCTTCGGATTCCAGCGCCAGTGATGCCACCGGGAGACTCGCGCGCTCCATCATCGCCGCCAAAGTAATCAAATAGCAGGTAGCGGCGGCACCGAGCAGCATTTCATCTGGATTGGTGCCCACACCAGGGCCTCCCATCTCAGTCGGGATCGAAATTGCAGTCCGCAACTGTCCAGCCTCAATACGGCCGTCGCTGTTGCGCCCCCCGTTCCAGTCTGCCTTGAGCAGAAAGGTATGCTCCATTTCAGGTCACTCCTCTCTCTTATATTATGAATCTTTACACAGGTGAATGTAAAGGTTAGTCAATCTCCTGATTTTTAGTTTCCGTACCCAGCAACCATACAGCCGCTGCTCCAATCAAGATAGCTACGAAGAAAATCACAAAGATAGATGGTAACGCTACGCCCTGTCCTACGAGTATACCGACCGCAAAAGGCCCGATAACGCCTCCAATACGGCCAAACGCAGCCGCCATACCCACACCAGTTGAACGTACAGCTGTCGGGTACAATTCCGGAGTATAGGCGTACATGGCTCCCCATGCACCAAGATTAAAAAAGGACAAGCAGATACCAGCAGCTAGCAGCATTCCCGCCGTTTCCGAGGTGCCAAACCAAATGGCGGACACTGCTGTGAGCAGCAAGTAGATGATCAGTACGAATTTTCGCCCCAGCTTTTCAATTAGATAGGCGGCGGTAAAGTAACCTGGTAGTTGCGCAAGCGTCATGATCAGCACATATTCAAAGCTTTTAACCAGTTCGAAACCTTTCATAAACATAATGCTCGGTAGCCAAAGGAACATGCCGTAGTATGAAAATACAACTGTGAACCATAAAATCCACAGCATCAGCGTAGACTTGCGATTGGGTTCCGACCAAATCGAAGCCAATCGTGCACGCAGCGGAAGTTTAACGCTTTGCTGCTTGTAACGCGGTGAATCATCAATAGCTCTGCGCAGATAAAGAGCGTACAGCGCAGGTACTGCGCCGAGAATAAATGCCATTTGCCAACCATACTTTGGAATAACAAAATAAGCAATAAGAGCCGAAAGGATCCAGCCTGCCGCCCAGAAGCTTTCCAGCAGCACAACCGCTCTTCCTCGTTCTTTCACAGGCACTGATTCTGACACCAGCGTCGAAGCAACAGGCAATTCCCCACCCAAGCCTGCACCAGCAATAAAACGCAGCACCAGCAGCATTCCGAGTCCTGTCGCCAAAGCTGATAAGCCGCTGGCAATAGAAAAGATCAACAATGTCCACACTAATATAGCACGTCTGCCGTAACGATCAGCCAAAATCCCCGCCAAAGCGGCTCCGAACACCATCCCTATAGAATTCATTGCAGTCAGCAGTCCAATTTGCTCAGATCCCAGATGCCACTCCTTTGCCAACGCTGCGACTATAAATGAAAGCAGCCCCACATCCATAGCATCAAACAACCAGCTGAGCCCTGCGCTAAACAGCAATTTTCTTTTTTTGGCTGGTGGTAATGAAGTTAATTCACTCATGATTCGCTCTCCCTTAAAAATATATCGTATGTAGACGTATATTCAGGTGTCTTGTCACCTGTAGCCTAGCATCTATTGTACCGTAAGCTTCCTTAATCTGCGAGCTTTTTAACACAGAAAAAAACGGAAGATTGCCTACGGCAATTCTCCCGCCTTCTGGAACCTGCCACTTACCGGTTTTGGACCAGACCGATGATCGTCACCATGAGCACCAGCAGCTGGATGAGTGTATCGTTACTCATTCCAATCGCCTCCATCCCATATGAGATACTCCTTCGGCCGTTTCCCCTCTCCCCGGATCATGACGCTTGTTCCCCAATACATACCTATGCAGGTGGCGGGAAGCTTATGATCAATAATGGATGAAAATCTCCATACGTTTAAGGTTTAATCCAGGACCACTGCAAATCCATTTCCTGAATACATTCACGGTTATCATGTTCATCCTTGGCCACCAGTGGGGTCACTGGATAGATACTCATGTCTCCTTGCTCATACGTGCGCAGTAGAGGCAACAGCTCATCTATGTTCTGGACAGACGGGTCCAACCATGAATCTATATGATCAGCTTCCAAAATAGCCGGCATACGGGTATCGAATTCACGTATATCCGTATTGGCATGAACTGTCATCATCGTACAGGTGCGTAAAGGCTCCTTACGACTATCCTGCCATACTTCATATAGCCCCGCGACCGCAAACATCTTCTGTTCCGGCAATACCACCCGTACAGCACACATGCGTTTACCCAATTTGCGCCAATAATAAAATCCATTGCATGGAATGATACAGCGTCGGGTTTCCGCCATCTTGCGATAACTCGGATTTACCCGAACCGTATTCAAGTCTGCATTGACACAATCCTTGCCCCAGTAGGGAATAAATCCCCAGCGAAATTCATCAAGTACCCGTTCTCCATCCTGATGCAGCACAATTGGAACATGCTGGGTGGGGCTCATGTTATAGCGTGTTTTGTAATAATACATCACCCGTTGTATACCAAAATGATCCCTTACCTCATCCAAATCAGCCGATAACGAAAACCTTTTGCACATATGCTATTCATCCTTCCGCCTTTTTCACCTATTGTGCGGATATACAAGGAAAAATATGCATATGCAGGTTTTGCAAAATTCCAATAAACGACAAAACATATAGCAATATCCCCGCAGTTGTGAAGCTACGGGGATAGATACTAGCTTATATTGTTATTACTTCTTTTCTACCGCGTGACCGCCAAATTCATTGCGCAGCGCAGCAACCACTTTCCCGTTGAACGTGTCCGCATCAAGAGACCGGTAGCGCATCAGCAGGGACAAAGCAATGACTGGAGTTGCAGCCTGAATGTCCAGTGCTTCCTCAACCGTCCATTTTCCTTCACCAGAAGAGTGCATAACCCCACGGATTTCGTCCAGGTTTGCATCTTTGGAGAATGCACGTTCAGTCAAGCCCATCAGCCAAGAGCGAATAACAGAACCGTTGTTCCACACACGCGCTACTTGTTCATAATCAAAGTCAAAGCTGCTTTTTTCCAGCACTTCAAATCCTTCACCAATGGAAGCCATCATGCCGTATTCCACACCGTTATGAACCATTTTCAGAAAATGTCCGCTTCCGGATTTACCTGCATACAGATATCCGTTTTCCACTGCTGTGTCGCGGAAAATAGGCTCAACAACCGCCCAAGCTTCCGAATCGCCACCGATCATGTAACAAGCGCCATTGCGTGCGCCTTCCATCCCGCCTGAGGTTCCAGCATCCATGAAGCTGATACCATATTCTTGAAGACGGGCATGACGAGCAATAGACTCTTTGTAATGAGAATTACCACCTTCAATAATGATGTCCCCTTTGGACAACATCGGTTGAAGCTGATCCAGCACAGAATCAACAATTTGGTGAGGAACCATAATCCACAATACTCTAGGGGATTGAGTTGCCTGTACAAGCTCTTCCAATGTAGAAGCACCTGTAGCTCCATAATCCTTCATTTCTTGGATGGCAGCTGCATTGACGTCGTAAGCGACAAGTTCATGCTTATGATCGATCAAATTTTTCCCGAGATTCAAGCCCATTTTCCCCAAACCAATTAATCCTACTTGCATAGTAAAGGCCTCCTGCCGTAGCAAATATATTTTGTATATACTTTCTTGTTGGTGTTAAGAACGAACGACTGCTTTTTCAGTGCTTTCGGACTTTTCGTCCAACCACCATGTAAAGCCTTGCTCTTCCAACAATTGATCTGAAGCTTCTGGACCGTAAGAGCCTGCTGCATACGTGTGAAGTGGAACCTCACCACGAGCAAAAGCTTCCAGTACAGGTTGAACCCACACCCATGAAAGCTCAACTTCGTTCCAATGAGCAAAAAAGGTGGAATCGCCGCGCAGCGCATCAAAGATGAGTCGTTCATAGGCTTCTGGTACATCCTTAGCCTCGGAATGATAATTCATCAGAACCGTTTCCAGTTGACCAGCGTTTAGCGGGTCTCTGCTATTCAGACGCAGCGTTACCTTTTCATCCGGGTTAACATGGATGATCAGCAAGTTCGGGTCAGTCGGTTGCCCTTGAGCGGCATAAGGATCTGTGCTGTCCTTTTTGAATTCCACAACGATACGAGTAGATTTTTCTTTCATGCGTTTGCCAGTACGAATATAGAAAGGCACACCCGACCATTGTTCGTTGTCAATCCATAGGCGAGCTGAAATGAAAGTATCATTTTGCGAATCAGGTCCGATATCCGGCTCTTCTTTATAGGAAGGAACTGCTTTTCCGTTGATCTCACCGTTGGTATATTGGCCTCTAACCACGTTGGAAGCAATATCGGAAGGATCAAGCGCACGAAGCGCGTCCATCACCTTGCTTTTTTCATCACGCACCTGGTCAGCCGTGACATGTCCCGGCTTGTTCATAGCCGTCATCATCAACACCTGCAGCATGTGATTTTGTACCATATCACGAATAGCGCCGGAGTGATCGTAGTATCCCGCTCGCTCCTCCACCCCTACAGTCTCGGAAGCGGTAATTTGCACATTGGCGATGTATTGATTGTTCCATATCCCTTGGAGCAATGGATTAGCAAATTTTAAGGCTTCCAGGTTTTGCACCATGGGCTTACCTAAGTAATGGTCAATACGATAAATCTCATCCTCAGCAAAGGTTCTGCTCAGGCGATCATTCAGCTCACGTGCTGATTCCAGATCATGTCCAAATGGTTTTTCGATAATGAGCCGTTTCCAACCCTTTGTTTCAGCTAAACCACTCTCCCGAATATTGAGGGCAATCACATCAAAAAATTCCGGTGCCACCGATAAGTAAAACATGCGGTTCCCCGGAATTCCCAATTCATTTTCACGTTGCTCAGCAAGCTGTAGCAGCTTTTTATAATCTTCCGGGTGGTTGACGTTCAATGCGCTGTAACGGAAAGCACTTAAGAACTGATCCATCTGTGCACGGTCTTCATTCACGTGTCTGGAAAAATCCTTAATGGATTGCTCTACATTACTTTGAAATTGCTCATCCGCCACTTCACGACGCCCCATCCCAATTACAGAAAAGGAAGCCGGAATTTTACCTTCTACAAACAAATTATACAAGGCAGGGTAAATTTTGCGTTTCGCCAAATCCCCTGTCGCTCCAAATAAGACAAATGTCATTGAATCCATGAAATATTCCTTCTTCCCATTATAAAGATGAGGTTATTAAAAGTTACCTGAGGAATTAACGTAACCCATAATACACCCAAAATAAGGGGCAAGTCAATCAAATTTTAGCGAAATCGTGAACATTCGATATATCCTGTAATGATAACGTTTTCTGTGGTATGATTGACGAAAGGAAAGAGAAAAAAACTGTTAAATATGTCACAGTTGATACAAAGCGTTATAGTTACTATTGGTATACAGAGTTACTTTTAGTATACTGTTTAAAACAACAATGAAATTGAGGGGATTCAGATGAGCGACGACAGGCAGCCTAAGCTTTTGTGCGGTAAGGTGGAACAGTCCTTTCAGATCATCAGCAAAAAATGGACCGCTCTCATCATTCATACTTTGATGGAACATCCCAAACGATTTAGTGAAATTCACGTCTCCATACCTGATCTTAGTAAACGCATGCTGAACGAACGCATCAAGGAACTAGAGCTTTCCGGCCTGATCCTTCGCAATGTCATCACAGAGCGGCCTGTGCGTACCGAGTATTCGCTGACACGCAAGGGTAAAGAGCTAGGTGATGCATTAAATGGTGTGGAGAGCTGGGCCGAGAGATGGCTTTAACCGCTAACAGGAGGTCGTCACACAGGGTCTCCTGTTATTGTGTTACCCCATGTGGATCATAATACAAACTATAGTACGAAAATAATGGAACAACCGCGCAGCAGCTCATGATTTCAGAATGAGCCAAGGAAGGATGAGAACGATGGCATTTGGCATTACCCGGCAGGAGCTTATGGCCTGGAAAAGAGAGGTCAGTCGTGGTGAAATTGCTTTCCTGACACATTACTGGCTGGATGATCGCTTTCCAGGCATTACAACCGTCACCAAGGTGGGATGTTCTGATTTGGACAAGCTGCGCTTATGGTGCAACCATAACGGATTGAACCCCCAATATATTCATCAGCGTCAGCCCTATCCGCATTTTGATCTTATCGGCAACAAACAGACGGAAATTTTACGTAAGTACGGCATGAGCGATCAATTAAAACGCTTCGAACTTCAACTCCCAACGAGTACACACCCATCGTTCTAAACCGCAGCTCTCAGAGCTGCGGTTCTTTTGTTCTCATACCAGTTAATACCTTGTGTATCCAAATCGCTGACATAGCTCCTTCTCCCATCGCCACAGTCGCTTGCTCGGCATGAGCTCCTAAGTCCCCGGCTACCCATACATTTTCCACATTTGTCATTTTGCTGCGAGGATGAGTCTCAATATGCTTATTATGCAGCAGATGTACACCCAGTTGCTCCGCCAGCTCTGAATGAACGTGATTGCTGCCAAAGGCTAAAAAGCCCCGCTCTGCTCGAACCACATGTCCATCAGCCAGCCGCACTCCTTCAAAACAGCCCCATTCTCCGGTTATAATCTCTGAAATGGCTGCTTCCTTATAGCCAATCCCTTTTTCCCGCAGCTTTACGATCAGCTCGTCCGGCACCTCTGAACGCTCATGATTGACATAAACAAGTTGATCGGTGCGCGCTGATAAAATCAGAGCCATGGAAGCTCCTGCTTTGCCTGCCCCCATAACGACCGTACTGCGATCCTGAACCTCATAACCGTCACAATCCGGGCACACATATACACTGTTGCCCAAGCAGGCTTGTAACCCATCCAGCTTTGGAAAACGGTCCGTTAGCCCTGTCGCCAACAGCAGCGTTTTTGACGAATACACGGATCCTCCCTCCACTTGAATGTCAAAAAGCTCATCTCTTTTGGCGGCTTTTACCGCCTTCCCTTCAACAAATTCAGTACCTAGTTTCGTGGCTTCACTACGTCCAAGCCGTCGCAGCTCTTCACCAGAAATTCCGTCAGGAAAGCCCAAAATATTATGATACTGGTGGCACAGCGTAGATCGACCATAGCCCGAATCTATCACTAGAACTCGATGACTGCTGTATCTCCCCAATTGAATCGCTGCTTGCAATCCGGCAATTCCCCCACCAACAATAATGCAATCATAGTTCATCACTTTTCCTCCTTTGAATGCGCGTTATCCTAGACATCTGCATAAAATCGCAATAACACCTATGTAAACTTCTCATCCAATTTTAAACATAATATCACCCACTAACGGATGAATTAACCCCTGTGTCCGTATATATCAAAAGCTTATATGCCTTAAAAATAGAATGACAAAGAGCACTGTAGATAACCACAGTGCTCTAATCAGGCTGAACCTGAAACGTCATTTTATCGTGAACATTATTTAAATGTTTTTACGCGTTCCTCAACAGGCTGGAATTCTTTTTCACCTGGTTGGAATGTCGGTTTACCAAATGGCATTTCAGCAATCAGTTTCCAATGCTCAGGAATGTTCCATTCGTTTTTCACTTTTTCATCAATCAATGGGTTGTAATGCTGAAGGGATGCCCCCAGTCCTTCTTGCTCCAGAGCCGTCCATACAACCAATTGCAGCATACCATTAGATTGGTTGGACCAGATCGGGAAATTGTCCGCATAGGCTTCAAATTGTTGTTGTAGACCAGCCACCACGTTATTGTCTTCAAAGAACAAGACTGTTCCGTATCCGCTGCGGAAACCGTTCATTTTCTCGGCAGTAGACTTGAATTGCTCCTCATTGCCTACAACCTCACGCAAAATATTTTCTGTAATATTCCATAGTTTGTCATGATGCTCTCCAAGCAGCACTACAGCGCGTGAAGTTTGGGAGTTGAAAGAGGTAGGTGTGTACTTAACAGCTTCCTCTACAATCTCTTGAATCCGTTGGTCAGAAATGACTTGTTCTTTGCTAATACCATAATAGGAGCGTCTGTCTTTCAGAGCTGTGAAGAAGTCTTTAGCCATTTTGTTACCTCCTGAGAAAAATTAATTACTTTTCGTAACTTAATATACATTACATATATCTTAAAGTCAAGAGATTTCTTTTTAAATATTACCAGTTAGTTGATGATTATACGCCACCATTATATTTTTTCTCACTGGAAGAGGTGTGCTTGGTTGCATCCTTGTCTCTCTCCTCCTGCCTTTCCATCTTCAAATCCTCTACGGGAATGGCGTCTACCGTCTGCTCATTCTCAAAACGGTCAAACAAGCTTTCCTGCTCTGTCGGATACTGCTCTGCATGATCTCGATTGATCGACTGTTCCTGATGTTTAGACTCCGTTGTTCCTCTCCCCGTCTGTCCTTTCTGCTCATTCTGATCGTGCAGGTTATCTTCAAATGGGGCCATTTTACTTCCCTCCCTATCGGATTGGTGTCCACAGTATACTTTTACCTTTCACATCGGGGATTAAACGCAAAAAAGAGAAAATCTCTGCAAAGATTTTCTCTACTCTGTTCTTATAAATGGTTGATTGGATTATTCCGAGCTGGATTTACCTGTACACTCATAAAAAAGATGAGGTTCCAGTTTCTCTCCCGTTACGAGCTTCTGCACCAGTTGAGTCCCCGAGTCGGGGGTCATTTGACCATACCAGTCCCCTTGAGGATATACGATCACAACCGCAGCATCATGACAACGCCCATTACAGCGAGTTCTGGTCGTGTGAATATATGCTTCAGCATTTTGTTTACGAATTTCATCCCGAATTGCCTGTGTAACTTCTTCACCCTCATGTCGCATACATGTGCCTCCATTGCAGATCAACACATGATGCTTCATCGGTTCTAATTCAAAAATGGCCATAGCTTCCCCTTTAATCAACAGTTGTTGGTTTTAAATCAATGTTTATCTGGATAAAGAACAAGCTGTGCTTCCATCTGACCAGCTTCAATCGTCAGCACGATAAATGAATATTCGTCTTCGCCGCGTTTGTCCGTCGGAGACCCCGGATTAAGGACAAGCTGACCGTCAATCGTTTTGACCACCGGAATATGCGAATGTCCATAAATCAGGCAATCCAGCGTTTCTCCCTTAAACGTATTCAATGCGATATTTTCTGTCGTTCCTCGCCAGCCGTGACCGTGAACCATACCGATCCGCTTGCCTTCAACTTCAACGATTCGCTGATAGCCTAAACGCTCCACGATGTCCATTCCATCATTGTTTCCAGCAATGCCTTGCACAGGCGCAAATTCAGCTAGACGTTCATATACGAACCAATCCGTCCAGTCTCCGGCATGGAGAATGAGGTCACTGCCTTTTAACTCCTGTACAAGCCGACTAGGCAACGTTTTGCTTCTATGCGGCATATGAGTGTCTGAAAGTACGATGATTTTCATATCAATTACTCCTTACCAGCGTCTTTACACAGATGAACTTTGTTGCCCCACGCGCTGCTGAAGTGCTTGCTCCAGATCTCGCAGCGTAACGGTCTCGAAAAACGCCTGTATTTTCTGCTCTGCCACGGTATATAAACCATCCAATAATGCGTCTATGTTCCTGCCTACCTCACAATTATGATTACTATCGGTATGGATGGCGAACAACGGACCTTCATCCTTGGTCGCCTCATAGATCATTTTCAGATTGATGTTTGAACTGGACATGCTTAGACGAAAGCCGCGTGCTCCAGGTGACGAATCTACCAAACCCGCTTGCTTGAGTCGGCTCATAATCCTTCTCACAACTACCGGATTTGTATTGATGCTGGAAGCAATAAGTGACGATGTCATTCGCTCCGGTGCCCCTTCAGCCAGAAGAAGCAGACAATGGATACTAACGGAAAAATGGGTACTCATGTTAACCACCTTTATGTGTGTGCCTCATTAAATGTTTGGTAAAATGCTTGTTTCCATCATACCACAATAGAGGCACCAACACAGTGCTTACTGCATCTTACTCCGGAAAATAGTCATTTTCAGGACGTACTCGCACTTTTAATTGGCGTACACTATATTCCAACTGCTTAACGATATCCTCCAGTTGACGACGGTCAAGTCCATTAAGGTCGGCGGCAGGCTTGGGTGCATTTTTCAAATCACGTATGGTTGCCTGCTGCTCCTGCCACTTGTCCATCAGGTCGGCTATATTCGCATAAAAGCGTTCATAATCCTTGATCACTTCATCCAGAAAGGCATCCACCTCGTCCGGATCATAGCCGCGCATTTTATTCTTAAACTGTTTCTCATGAATGGAGAGCGCGTCCAGCTGAATACCCAGTTGTTTAAATAACTGCTTTTGTTTATCCAGACGACGCTTCATATGTTCATCCATCGGTTATTCCCTCCTTAACACACTATTCTTTTTATATCACATTCTAGGCTGGGAATAAAAGTCTCTGCTGATTGCCCGGCCCTATGAACGGGTATAAAAGAGCATACGTGTCACTTATACAGATCACGAAGGGGAGAGATGATCATGAACCATTTGAACGATTCGCAGCTTGCAGAGCTGAAACATATGTTGCTGGAGCAGAAAAAGGATTTAGAAAAGCATTTTGAACAAAACGGGCAGGAAAACGCTCAATTGGGAGAAACACTGACAGATTCTACAGGTGAGCTCTCGTCCTATGATAACCACCCCGCTGATATAGGGACAGAAACCTTTGAACGGTCCCGTGATCTGGCGATTAATGATTCGTTGCAAGACGAGCTGGAGCAGGTCAATGCAGCCCTTCAACGAATGAAGGATGGGACATACGGAATATGTGTGGAGAGCGGGGAAGAAATTCCTTTTGAACGGTTGCAAGCCATTCCATATACAGCCTATACAATCGAGCACACGCCAACTCGAGAATTATCGAATGACCGTCCTGTAGAGGAACAGGTTATGACTCCGCCGCCCAAGGGTGCAGGTGAGGTTCGCCAACGGAATGCAGGACGATTTGACGATGCGGGCGCATGGGATGCGGTGGAAAAATACGGTACATCAAACTCGCCTGCAACTGCCGCCAAGCGTGATGTCACCGATTATGATGAAAATATGTAATGCTATATGCTTATGTATTCGTTCATCTAAAAAAGCAGCCTGTCCTTTGGACAGGCTGCTTTTTATGTCTTACAGGAATACGGTGATCCCGTTTATCTAATTTCTATCCGTTTCCGACTGCGAGCTGACTCAATACAAGCGTCGATCACCTTCATATTGCTCACCGCATCTTCTGGCTCATACGGCAACGGGACACCGTCAAGCACCGCTTTAGCAAAAGCATCCGCTTGCAGTTCAAAGGAATTAAAGCCTTTCAGACGTTCCTCACGCGTGACCGAACCGACGTGGACGAAAATTTGCGGTACAACAGACGTTCTTTCCCAACCGAACATTTTGGGCATCGCAATCGTACCCTTGCTACCGAGAATTTCCATGTTGGAACGATTGGCTGCCCACATGCCACAATCGAAAGTAAGGTTGACTCCACCCGGAAATTCCAGCAAACCGGAAGCCATCATATCGACGTTGTCATGCTCCGGGGAAAATAAGGCATGTACCGTCACTGCCTCCGGCTCCCGATCCAAATACATACGAGCGGCTGATATCGGATAGACGCCCACATCATATAGCGAGCCGCCGCCCATGTTTTTATTAAAGCGCACATTATCTGCCTGATCGGTATTGTTAAACGTAAACGTGCAATGAATGCCGCGAATGTCACCAATTTCCCCACTATTGATAATTTCCTTAATTCTTCGATGTTTGGGATGATAGCGATACATAAAAGCCTCTGCAAAGATCACTCCTGCATGTTGACATGCTTCAATCATGCGGCTTGTCCCGGCCGAGCTAAGAGAAGATGGTTTTTCACACAAAACGTGCTTCCCAGCCTCTGCTGCCCGAATGGTCCACTCTTCATGCAGATGGTTCGGCAACGGAATGTACACCGCTCCGATTTCGGAATCAGCCAACAGTTCATCATAGCTTCCATAACTTTTCGGAATATCGAACTCCCGGGCGGCCTCAGCTGCTTTATCCGCATTACGACTAGCAATCCCAAGCACTTCTCCGCGTTCGGATTGCTGAATCGCAGGAATTACAGCGATTTGGGCGATCTCCGCAGTGCCTAAAATTCCCCATTTCAGCTTTCTACCCATCATTCTCATCCTTTCGTGGTTAGGAATAGTTGTCTTGTTCCGCTTTATGCAGCATACCTAAGCAACGGTCCAAATCGGCTTTGACCTGCTTCTTGTACAGTCGGGCTTTCTCCTCCCCATCATCTGTAAAGTGATAGAGTACAATCTCCTGAAAATCCACGCGCGGGTCTGTTCCTTTCAATCGCTTAGTACGGTAAAAAACGCCTTCCTGTACCAGCTCATGCAGCGCCCGGTAAACCTCGCTCTGAGGCGGAACATACCCAAAGCCACTAAACTCATCCTTCATCGATTCGAGCATCTGATATCCATAACCGCGATGCCTCTCCACCATTGTGATCAGATAAATTTTGATAAAAGCCCGCTGGGATATCATAAACGCCATTTCACAGCCTCCTCCACACCTTATTCGTGCACCTTATCTTCCATTATAAACCACTCTGCGTCCATACACTATTTCCTTTGATGATATGAGAGAGTATGAGAATCCTTCATCCCTTGTGACCTGTTTTAAGATGGCGAGAGATATAGAATGAGGCGATATAGAGTAGTGTGCGAAACGCTGAGAAATGATTTTATTGTTTTTACTATTATGAATTTTTCATATGTTGAAATAATGTAATTGAAGCTAAAAAATAGAGTTACAGATTACTAAGACTGGATTAATTGTTTTAAGGCCTCCGTATCGTTACTTGTCAAAACAGGAATATATTCTGTTATTTTTTGGATGTCCCAGTCCCACCATTTCAGGGTTTGGAGCATAGCTATAGTTTCCTCATCAAACCGATAACGAATTAACTTCGCGGGATTTCCTCCTACAATGGAATATGGCAGAACATCTTTAGTCACCACGGCATTTGACGCAATGATCGCGCCATCACCAATTTGAACTCCGGGCATAATGGTAGCATTGTAACCAATCCAAACATCATTTCCAACCACAGTGTCCCCTTTGTAGCCCCCACTTAAATTGGGTAAACCAACTTCCCAATCTCCGCCAAACGCTCCAAAAGGAAAAGTGGTAAACGCATTTGTATTATGATTAGCGCCATTCATAATAAATTTGGCTTTGGCTGCAATCGCGCAAAACTTTCCAATCTTTAATTTGTCCCCTATAAAATCAAAATGATAAAGGACATTTTTCTCAAAATCCAAAGGGTTATCATCATCGTCATAATAGGTATAATCCCCGATTTCGATATATGGATTAACCACTACATTTTTTAAAAAACACAGACTTCTAATATTTTTCATCGGAAAAACGCTTCTTGTATCTGGACCACTCATTTTGCGACCCTCCCATATGGATGTTCCTTCACCTTACTGGTAAAGGAACATCCAGTCTATCAGTATGTATACTATTAAACAAATGTAGATAGAAAAGTATCCCTTGGCCTTATTTCTTGGCTTTGGGATACTCTTGTGAACATATGTGATTGGGTTATCAAATCAGGCTTGCTTTTGTAAGGCTGGCGGACCTCCAGTCGGGCGAGGACGAACCCGAAGCCCCACGATCCATTTGCCCAGAGGCAAACGTGCCAGCAGCCATGTTCCGGCAACGGAAAAGATCATACAGAGAACGAACGAAGCCAGCATACGAAGAACGTGGCTCCAGTCTGCAAACAACGTCTCGTCAAAATAATAGGTCACACGCAGCATAAAGGCATGCTGAAGATACGCTCCATAGGACAACGTTCCGATGGCCGTCAGCATACTCGCCGCACGTCCCCCCTTATGAGCAATCCACGTTGCTACCCGATAAGCTACAAAAATAGACGCGACACAATATACAGCCATGACCGGACGCAGTAGAGACAGATAGTTAAAGGAAAGAATTGTACCTCGCGGCGTCTGGAACTGACCGATCATCTCATACAGTAAGTAACCTGTAATCACGATAAACAACGGCCAGTATATCATCTGTGCTTTGGTTACCCAAGCATTCCAACGCTTGACGTTCATCCCGGCTGCCGCTCCTAACACAAAATAAAAGAAAAAGTAGATCACATTCCGGTCAGCGTACAGGGTAAACCAAGAGGTAATGACCGGGAGCTGGAGCTTATCCATCACTTGGTATACGGGTCCAACGGCGAACATGAGCAAAACATATAGCGCGCCGAATCCAGCCAATACAGCGGGTCGCCATTTTGATGGCAGTAACGCAGATAAACGACGGACAGCATAACGAAACACAGGAAATAACACATAACATTGGATAATCATTACGATGTACCACAGATGATAACTACTTTTCCCGTTCAACAGCTTCTGAAAAAAATCTAGCGGGTGAATATATCCTCCACTTTGGGTAAGCTGATTTCCCAATTCGTATAAAAGAGACCATATGATATAAGGAACGATGATGTCCATGAATCTTTTACGTAAAAATGTTCCGTACTTTAAGACCCCGTCATAATTGTAAAATAGCACCATGCCCGTGATAAACACAAACACAGGAACTGCAAATTTGGAACACAGCAGTAAAAGTGTCATCAAAACCCCGTCCTGGATGCGCGCCCCCTGCGCAACCGCATAATGTGCGACGGAATGCTGAAGAACAACGGCGGCAAAAGCCAGCCCTCTTAGCAAAGCGACTTCGGAAATTCTCTCTTTTTGACTCATGTCACTCTCCTGTTACATCTAGCAATTTATAAATCCAGGATTTTTCAAAATCCTCAAATCTATTATAACGACAATTCTGTAAAAATATATAGAAGGATAAACGTGCCAACAGCAAGCAAAGCATCATTTATCTCAGGTTTATTCTATGATTCACTAACATGTAAAAGCAGCAGTCTCCCCGAAAGGGAAGACTGCTGCTGTAGAAACAACCTATATACAAAGGAGATAGGAAAGCCTGTTAAATCACGTTCTCAACTAGCCGTTAGTTGTTTAGAGGTTCCTTCTAGTATCTGTGTACGCATCTGTCCGCGTCTCCGCCACCGTATCATCATACGTTCTGTAACGATCCGCATTCAGCGAACGGTTGGTGCGGAAAATATCATAAACATCTCTGTGATGGTCAGCTGAATCCACCAGCACTAAAATCTTGCCCTGATCGACGTATGTCTCGTATTGACGTGCATCATCTTCTGGAATACCTAGCCCAACCAGTCCACCGACTAAGCCACCTGCTCCCGCTCCGACAGCTGCTCCGGTAAGAGTAGCCGCGATAGGTCCAGCAGCGAGGATCGGTCCGATACCCGGAATAGCCAAGGCCCCGATGCCTGCCAGCAAGCCAGCAACGCCTCCCACAATACCGCCGGTAGCCGCCCCAGTCGCTACACCCTCCGGTGCTTTGGTGCCTGTCTCTTCACTAATCGTCCTTAGCTCGTCACGGTCACGGGTGATCACAGAAATTTCACTGCTTGGGATTCCTTTGCTCTGCAATTGTCCTATCGCACGAGATGCTTCCTGCTCTGTATCAAAAACACCAACAATTTTCTTTTCATTATAATCGTTTAAGTTATTAGTCATGATAGTTACCTCCCAATATTTTGGTGTTGAGTGGTTCGTCTTTCATTACCCCGCCATTATGACGTTTAAACGATTTTACGAAAATTCAAAAGTCGATACCCTTCAATTTGAACCCATTCTATAAAAGTTACATATGGAGCCACTGCTCAGTCAGATGGTGCTTCCCATCGCTGTTGTCCCCAGATTTCCTGAATGAACGTGCAAGAGTAGAAACCTGGGGACAAAGGCGACCGCTTCCGCTTGTACAGCACCATTCTGCCTACTCCGTTTTTATGTGAATTTTTTGAATTCAGCTCACTACTTCTCACACCGTTCTGTCGCATAATAAGACAGCTGCTGGTCAACGCTTTGGCTTTGCTCTGTTGGTCGCCACAGCTTCCAGTGGATCATCCGGCCAATAATGCTTGGGATATCTGCCCTTCAGGTCCTTTTTGACTTCAAAGTAAGCCTCGCTCCAGAAGCTGGACAAGTCGGAAGTCACTTGGACAGGTCGCTGGGCAGGTGACAGTAAATGCAATACAATGGGTACGCGTCCGCGTCCAATACGAGGCGTATCCCTCATACCGAACAACTCTTGTAGTCGTACGGCCAGCGCTGGTGCCTCAGGATTCGAATAATCGACAGGAATGCGGGAACCACTGGGTACGCGGATATGCGTCGGCGCTTCCTGATCAAGCTGCTGCCGCTGTTCCCAATCTAGCCTGCCAAGCAGCAATGCAGCACTGTCCAGCCGTTGCAGATCGGATACATTTTTGGCTCCTAGAGCAAAAGGCAACAGCCACGATTCCAGTGAATCCAGCAATGCCGATTCCGTGCAGTCCGGCCAGTCCTCAGGCGCCGAGAAGTGCATAAAAATCAAACGAGCCTGCAACTGGAGGGTTTGCCGATTCCATAACAGCAGCTTCAGACCTCGTTCACGGACACCCTGCATCAAGGCAGCAGCTACTTCCTCTGCCGGAGGTCGCTCATAGGACGTTTCCTTTAAGACGAGTGAGCCCAGCCGCAGTACCTTGCGGGCTCTCACTGCTGAGGCGGAGCTATCCCAGTATACGTTGGCTTGTTCTAGCAGCAATTCGCTGCAATGCTGGATCAGCTCTTGCAGTTCAACCGGTGCCGCCAACTGAATGGCGCCATCTGCTCCCTCGTCGTCCACTTCAGCGGCGACGAGATAAGACGAACGCGACATCCACTCCACTTGTCGGAGTCGCGTTCCCCGGCCGCCGCTAAGCAAAAAGCGGCCGTCCCCCCGGCCCTGCGCGATCCGATCCGGATACGCAAAGGCCAGCAGCAGCCCGCAAGCCGCGGAGCCGTCAGGCTCGTCCTGCACTGCGGCTGCTGTTGGCAGCGTGGCTAGCAGCTGCCGGCTCTCCTGCACAATACGGCGAATCACCGTATCGTCTGCTGCCCGCAGCAGGCTGTGCGTACCGCGGGCATGGGCCGCCTCGCGCAGGGCATCCAGCCGCGGGCGCAAATCCGTTCCGCCATGAGCGCGGAACGGGTCCCGCTCTTGCAGCAGCGCAGCCAGACGGCCGGCAGTCGGGGCCAGGCCAAGGGCGGCTGCGCGCAACAGCATGTGCCCGAGGCGCGGGTGCGTGCCCAGGACGGACACCTCGCGCCCATGCGCGGTGATGCCGCCTGTAGTGCCATCGGCTGCTGCATCCAGACAGCCGAGCTGGTGCAGCAAACCTGTGGCCTGGCGGTACGCGGCCTCAGGCGGGGCATCCAGCCAGGCCAGCTCGGCGGGCTCGCGCACGCCCCAGGCCGCCAGCTCCAGCGCGAGCGGGGCCAGATCCGCCGCCACGATTTCCGGGCGGCTGGCATCGGGGAGCGCCGCATGCTCCTGCGCGCTCCACAGCCGGTAGCATACGCCCGGCTGGAGGCGGCCCGCCCGTCCGCGCCGCTGGTCGGCGGAGGCCTTGGACACCTTGACGGTGGTCAAACGGCTCATGCCAGTTCGCGCGGAAAACACCGATTCCCGCGACAGTCCGCTATCGATCACCACCGTGATCCCGGCGATGGTCAAGCTGGACTCGGCAATCGAGGTGGCCAATACCACTTTTCGACTGCCCGGAGCCGACGGGCGTATTGCCTCATCCTGTTGCTCCAGCTTCATGCTGCCGTACAGCGGAATTACCTTGACGTGTGCGGGTAAATGCTTTGAAGCCAATTCTCGTTCCGTTCTATGGATTTCTCTAGCCCCTGGTAAAAACACCAACAGATCGCCTTCATGAGCATCAAGCGCCTTTTCTACCGTCTCAGCCGTAAAGGACTCTAATGAAGTTGACGAAGGTTTGGACATATGAAAGGTTTCTACTGGAAATACGGTGCCTGGACATTCCAGCAATGGCGCATCCCCTAATAGTCTGCATACAGGCTCTGCCTCCAGGGTGGCAGACATGATCAATATCTTCAAATCCGGTCGCAGCAGCGCCTGGCTTTGCAGGGCAAGTGCCAATCCCAAGTCTGCATGCAGGCTGCGTTCATGAAACTCATCAAAAATAATCAGGCCGACTCCCTCCAACGCCTGGTCATGTTGTAGCATCCGGGTCAGTACGCCCTCCGTAACCACTTCAATCCGCGTGTTTGGCCCTACTTTTGTATCCATACGAACCCGATAACCCACGGTCTTCCCGGTGGGCTCTCCCAGCGCTTTCGCCATTTGCGCTGCTGCTGCACGTGCTGCCAAACGCCTCGGCTCCAGCATAATCATCTTTTGCCCTGCCAGCCACGGCTCATGCAGCAGCTCCAGCGGTGTTACCGTCGTTTTCCCCGCTCCCGGCTGGGCAATCAGTACCGCCGCCGAATGGGATTGCAGTATATGTTTAAGCTCGGGGATCACTTGCATAATAGGCAGTTGTTTATCTGTCAATGAAATCTCTCCAATGATACGCTTGATGCGTAGAATCTAAGTTTTAATTTCTTATTATTGTGAATTTTTCATTACCTGTAATTATCGAGCACTGAATAGAAAAAGTTAAGCTACCCCTCTGGGACTTCTCTTCGGTCTGTCGTGCATAATCCTTCTAAATCTATTATACAGATATTTAAATTTCCCGTCTGGCCATCGCGGCTATGTAAGTTTCCTGTGTTAGCTCCTATACCTGTCGGGATGCACTCGCGGCAAGTTCGTTTTATAATATGGTTGATATGGATTGCTGAAGGACGGAACATAGAATCGAGGTCACTTTCGTATGGAATTACAAGCCCAACCCATCAGAGGGCGATTTGCCCCAACACCATCGGGATGGATACACTTAGGAAACGCTCGTACTGCCTTATTATCCTGGCTGCACGTTCGTTCCCTGGGCGGAACCTATATTTTGCGCATGGAAGATATTGATATGACGCGAGCTCGCAGCCAGTTGGCGCAAGGGATTATGGAAGATTTGCGCTGGATCGGGCTGAATTGGGACGAAGGACCCGACGTAGGCGGTCCATACGGTCCCTATACTCAAAGCCAGCGGCTGGAACGCTTCCAATCTGCATTGGAGATACTACAGGAGCAAGATTTACTGTATCCTTGTTTTTGCAGTCGGGCCGACATTCTGGCTGCCGCTCATGCTCCACATGGACTGTCTGGTGAAGGGCCTGCGTATTCGGGGGCATGTCGTAACCTTAGCTCTCAAGATGTCGTAGCCAAAGCACAACATAAACTCCCTTCACTTCGCTTTAAAGTACCGCAAAATCCAGATGCCGTTATTTCGTTTCATGATCAGGTAGCAGGTCATGTGGCCTTTGGTGCGGCAGATGGGGGCGATTTTATCGTCAAACGGGCGGACGGCATGTTTTCCTATCAGCTTGCCGTCGTTGTCGATGATGCGGATATGCATATGACCGACGTACTACGCGGGTATGATCTTCTCGATTCAACGCCCCGTCAGCTATTACTGTACCAAGCTTTGGGGTTGCAGCCGCCACGTTTCGCACACGTTCCCCTTGTCCTGGGCCCTGATGGACGAAGGCTTGCCAAACGACATGGTGGCGTAGCACTCCGAGCTATGCGCCGACAAGGTGTCACACCGGAAGCAGTCATTGGCTGGCTCGCCTATTTTTCCGGGCTGCTGGATTCACCTGAGCCTGTGAAGGCTGTGGATTTAATCGATGACTTTCATTTGGACAAACTGCCCAAAGAGCCCGTCATCCTGACGAAGCAATGCCTCACGAGATTATCTGCACTGCAACGGTAATGAGGTAAAGCACGGAAATCAAAGTGTACGGGCAAGGGTATTCCGCCCTTTGCTCCTCTCGCTTCTATTCCTCCAGTCGCTTACGCATAGCGGACTCATATTCATAAAATACAGACGACGTATTCAGCCCTCTTTCCTCCAGCAGCATACGGAGACGAAGTGATTTTTCAGTCAGCCTGCGACTGATCCGTTGTTGCTCTCCTGCCTCATGACAAGCGTGAAGCAAATCACGTAGCTGGACACATTCCTTTTGTAACTGAAGCTCTTCCGGTAAAATGCCTGCATTCTTCAACAGCTTGTACGACATCCGCAGCTCCTCTGGAACATGTGACAAATCCTCGATCACCAATGGCTTTCCCGCTCCAGGTAAATGATCAAACTCACCTTTGGCCATCGCCTCGGCAATCTTCTGCTCTGCCATTCTGGAGAACATCCCCATCGCCCCTTTCCACTCCTTGTATTAAACATCCTATGTACAATCTATATTAAAGAAACCTGGAGTCCTTTGCCACTGTAGCTTATATATCATTAGGATGCCCTGTTTCCATAAAGGAGAAAGAGGGTTATTCTTCGATCCCAAGCAATTGACATACTTGTACTCTATATTTTTTGGCCTTACGTGTTCCATGAATGAGATTAGACAAGCGACTAGCAGGAATATGGTAGGTATCACAAAATGTTCTCTGATCCATTTGCCTCTCGACTAGCTTTTCTTTGATTTTCCAGCCAAAAGGGGTTACAGGATTTCGTTTGTTCAACAAAGTTATCGCCTCTTCATAAGTATAGGATTTAGAATTTTGATTGGGGTTTGGAGATTGGAGTTCGTCTTCTTCCTTTAAAAGCGTCATGCACACAAATTAGCTAAGATTTCAGTTTGCAGGTTTGGTATTGATTCAATAGTTCATCCAGTTTCATGGATTGTTCAATCACTTTGGGATGCGTTAAAAATCCGTATTTCTTCTGGACTTGGTACAGTCTTTTTCTGGCCCGTTCGACACGAAGTAAAGTCACACCTGGATTCATCAGCATGATTCCCCCTTCTGTGTCATATCCTAATGCAAAACGTAAATTTTTGGATTTTTTTAAAATACGCTTAACAAAAAAAGTGCTTCTGGAATATTCCAGAGGCACTTTTTGTCGGTATATGTTTATTTTCAGTTGGTTTCAAGTTGTTCAGAGTTAAACTTGCAACCAACAACACCCGTTAAACAGCAAGGTTAACCAATTCCCTTTAGGCTCCTCCGACTTGGTCATTAAGTTGGATGTGACTATGCGAATGAACCGGCACAGTAACAATAAACAAAAAACTAGCCGCGATGATCAGCAGTACCATTTTTTTCAACATTCTCTAACCACACCTTTTCAATAAGATTTAAAAAACCCGCTTTAGTTTCAGTAATCGCATATTCCCGAAAATGTAAAAACAAACCCATACAATTTATAAAATAAGTCTCATTATTTATTATATGTGACCTTAGCATTGCATACATCAAGTATTTAAAGCCATCGTTATACTTTCCTTGATACAAATAATAATAAGCTAACTCATATCCAAGACGTGCAAACTGTTCAGGTATAACTTGTTTAGTATACATGTCAGATGATGACTGCCCCTGTTTCACGAAAAAGTCAATAAGGGTTTCAAAGCGCTCAAGTACGTGATTCACATTTAACTGATACCGGTTAGCAGTAAACATTACATTCAGTAACTTAGTAACCATTTCTTTATCGGCTTTTGATGCAGCAATATATTCAACATAATCCGAAAGCACGCTTATATCTCCAAACAGTAGTTTATTAACATACGTATTACATAACGCCCAATCTTGAAACTGTTTAATCCAATGCAGAGTATCCTCGTCAGTCTCTTTGACCCAATCTAAATTAGCGTAGGCGTATGTATATTCTAATGCCTGCTCATAATCTCCTTTGGCCTCATATACACTGGCACACAGTAAATCAGAATAGGTGATGTACACAAACAATGGACGGCTCAGCCTCTTTTCAAGTTCCGCAGGCTTTCGTTTTTTCTGCTGATGCTCTAATGTATATTGAATTTCCGCTCTAACTCTCATTTTTCGAGCGGTCACATCAAGCCTGTCCCATAAGCGCAAAGAACGAAACACATTCGCCAAATCTTTTAGCGCATCAAGTTGGTCTATTTCATCCAGACGTTCCACAAAGGGTTCAAATAGCGTTGCTGCCTTGAGATTACGGCTCTGATCATCTCCAACTTGAATCGTGAATATACGATATTGGCAGGTGGCCAAGCGTTCAGAATGCTGATATTTCTCCACTTCTGCGACATTCTCATAGAGAGGCAGCGCAGCAGTATGTCGTCCCTGTTCAAATAATGCTTCTGCAACATCAAATAGCCTAGTCGCATACAGCGGATTATCCATGATATGTCCAACCATTCGACGGATTGCATCCAGCTTGTCCAGCTCCGCACAACGATACAATAATGGCTCGATTCGCCTAAAATTCGGGGAAAGGTCAATGATGTAATTTTCTATGTATAGATCGTAAAAATAGCCTTCTGGCAAATCCATAGCCACAGTGATTCGGTCTAGCTGCTGTACGGAAACAGGACGATGCTGAGTTATCCAATTACTAAGCGTTCTTTGATGAACCCCTGAATATTCGGCAAATTGACTCAATGTCATATCATTTTGTTTTAGATAATCCTCAAACTCCGCTGAAATCGTAGGTGTATGCTTCAAGTCATAACCACCCTTCACATAAAAATTCCATTATTTTAAAAATCACCCTCTATTCTTCTCCATAATTAACCATCTGTCAATATATTATGCAACTAATGTTTATAGCGAAAATTCAGCATAACTTACACACAAGGGAAGATTGTGAAAACGAGTAGCAAAAGTAAAATTGGATTGCCGAAATAAAAGGTTTCACAGAGTTGACATGACTATTTCATTTCTCCATATTCTTACTATTAGTAAATGATATAGAGTTCCCAGGTAGAAACTCTGTTGAACCTTTTAATCAAATGAAAAATCCCCCGATTTTGATGTAATCAAGGGATACATAGGTTCATTTCTCTCGCTTTGATATTGCCAAATTGATTATTTCTCCACTCACAATTCCTGTCAGAATTGCATAGATTCCCATAGCACTCATCTGATATCCCAAAGCGTAAAATACCCCTATAACTATTGCGTAGTTCAATAGAATCGTTGCATAACGCTTTAGAAACTTACTAATGGAAATCCTCATAAGCAACTCCCACCTTATTTTATACTTCAACATAGTAAATGTTAGTTCATTATTGTATAAAAGTAAGGGGGAATTTGTCGAATAATCCGTTAAAAAGAAATTTGCACTTATTCACTGCTGGGCAGACCACGAAATAAGACTTCTTTTTTCATATCATTCACGCACTCACATGGAGTGCGACAGCGAAAATGCAGTAATTCATACCCTAATGATATCAATTCCACACATTCTCGCAAAAAACGATGCCAAAAAGGCTTGGATCAACCATTGCCCTTTTCTGAAGGCAACCGATTCAATTGCTTTTCGACATTTTTCGAGGTGCAAAGGACCCGGGATTTTTATGTGAGCTTCACATTCGCACCTTACAGAATCAGCGGACTTTCCATATCGTAAGCTTCTTTGGCCCCTATATGATCCACTTTCTTTTTGTAGTTATCTTCTAAGTTGTAGAAGCGCAAGCTGTCTTCTGTTTTGTCTATCAACTCTTCGAGTTCATACTTTAAACGTCGAATTGGGTAAAATCCGAAATACATTCACATAGGGATAAATAATTCTATCCTGTTTCATTGTGCCATGCCTTCATTACGATTTTTCCTTGTAACATCGTTCATCATGGCAGCCCCGTTTTCTTTTTTTGTAAAATCTTTTATTTAATCATTTTTCTTATTAATCAATGTAAGGATAAAACGGCCGGCATATACTTCTCGAAGTTCTTCCATCACATCCAATGCCAATGAGGCTCACTCTGAACAACCTCTATGCAGAAAACCTACATAAGCATCCAAGCCCACAGCTTCCAGTGCCCATTTCATATCGTTGGACAGCAGTGTATAGGCAAAAGATAATAGGGCATTCACATTATCTAACGGCGGGCGTTTATGGTGTCCATGGAAGTGAAAATCATCTTTTTGCTGTAAGATCAGCCCATCCTAACGGAATTGTACTGAACCGTCGCCGTCCCTTCCAAACCGCACAGCCTGATACACTTTTGGATTTCGGTTTGGGGATAGCAGGCCGCAATCGTCTTCGTCAGTGTATTCTTTTTCTGATCTTATCGTCCATCTGTTTTCGTTTGGTTGTTTACATTGTCTTTATACAAATATACCATCACCCTAATTTATGAAATCAAACAAGCGGATCAAGGCTGGATGTCTTAACCTGCTTGTTTGATTTTCTTATGTCACCTTCTTATGACAAGCACGCAATCAATACAGATTGGCTGCAGACTCAGGAGTAAAGGCTAGAATGTCCTCTGTCCGTCCCTCCCGGATTTTCTTCGCCCATGCCGGATCACCCAGGAGCGCGCGTCCGACAGCTACCAGATCAAACTCACAGTTATCCAGCCGCTTCAGCAGCTCCTTCAGTCCTTGGTTGTCTGCCTCCTCTCCATCTGCGGGATCATTGTCCATGCCTACGGAGCCAACAGTAATCGTTGTCTTCCCGGTGAGCTTCCTCACCCATCCGGCAAGACTAAGCTCCGAACCTGCAAATTCCGGTTCCCAGAATCGGCGCGTCGAGATATGAAAAATGTCTACGCCCGCTTGTACCAGCACAGTCAGGAATTGCTCCAGCTGCTCCGGCGTATCTACCAGCTTCGCCGTATAATCTGCCATTTTCCACTGGGACAGGCGCATGGAGATCGGATAATACGGGCCGACGGCAGCGCGGACTGCCTGGACAATCTCGGCTGCAAACCGGGTACGCTTCAGGAAATCGCCGCCATAGCGGTCCGTCCGTTGATTGGTTTTCTCCCAGAAGAATTGGTCGATCAGTAAGCCGTGACCGCCCGACAGCTCAATTCCGTCGAAGCCAACCTGCTGTGCATTTACTGCCGCATCGGCAAAGGATTGGATGACCTTGGCAATTTCTTCTTCCGTCATCGGCTCGCTTACTTTGTTCCCCTGCATATCCAGTCCCGAAGGCCCAATCGACGGAGCGTCCGGGTAAGGCTGGGAACCCACGGGGCGAATCATCCCCATATGCGATAACTGCGGGAATATGACCCCTCCAGCCTCATGGACCTGTCTGACCACTTCCCTCCAGCCGTTCAAAGCGGCTTCGCCAAAGATACTAGGAAGTCCGGGCTCACTTGTTGCAGCCGGATGGTCAATCATGCCTACGGTGATGACGAGCCCTACCCCGTTCTCTGCGCGGCGTCGGTAATAGGCGGCAGTATCCTCACCCGGCACTCCTTCCGGTGCAAAAGCACGCGCCATCGGCGACATTACAATCCGGTTAGGTATAGTTAATTGATGAACCGTATGAGGTTCAAATAAGGCCTCCAGTGAATGAGTTTGCTGCTGCTCTTTAGTCAAGAATTACGCCTCCTATAGTTTCAATAATTATTTTCAAAGTGGATATGAGTGCAATAGTATCAAGCTCCTGTTCCCGCTTCAACCAACAATCCGACTAATTTGTTGCTTAAGCAAGAAGTGAAAAAAACTGTCGTATTGGGAGATAATAATTGTTGTCTATTCAACACATGTTTATAATAAGAGATTAGTATCTTTACTGAAAGGAGTGTTCAAAGGATGGCTGGTGTACTTCCTCCCAATCCAAACGACCCGCGCGTCATTCGGACACGTCAATTAATTCTGGATGCTTTCATTCAGCAGTTGAACATCATGGACTTCAACTCGATAACTATCGGTGACATCACCAAGGCAGCCACGATTAACCGGGCGACCTTCTATGCACATTTCCCGGATAAATATGCGCTGTTCGAAGCCTTTTTGCTGGACGCATTTACGAATATGGTAGTCTGTAAAGTCGATACGAAAGGACCTTTGACGAAGAAGACGCTTCTGGAGCTTATTGTGGCATTATGTAATTACCATGAAACAAGCCACCACTGCTTCAAGAAATACGATTCAGTGGCCCTCTTGCTTGAAGAAAATATCAAGCTGCATCTTGAGAAACTCACCCTTCAGCTGATCTCTGGAGCAGACGCCGCTGCGGACTCGAAGTCGCTCGCAACCGCAGCAACCCTGTTAAGCTGGTCTTTATACGGTGTTACCTATCGCTGGAACGTGGAGGGAAGAACAGAGCCCCCCTCCGAGCTGGCTGTGCGGGTAATGCCGCTGATCACCGACGGGTTCCACATGTTCAATTAATGCAAAATGGCAGGCGGATTAACTACCAAAAGGTAGTTAATCCGCCTCTAGATCGTTTTTTAATTTGATCCCATTGATCGTCGCGTATTTCGTATCGTCTTTTCATATCTCAATTTACCATCATTTAACTATGATTTATAGTTTGAATACACGCCCTAGAAAAATACCTTTATGTTTTCAAAAAAACATAAAGGTATTTGTAAAATATTTTATGAAGACGTTCGGCAAAAGTTGAGTTATTAACCCTGTTCATCATACCGGCTGCATTACCTGCATAAACCTTCCCATCCGTTCCAGCGCCTTCTCCAAATCGACGAGCGAGGCTGCATATGAGCAGCGAATAAAGCCCTCTCCGCCTGATCCGAATACATGTCCCGGTACGACCGCCACCTTCGCTTCCTTCAGCATACGAAGTGCAAACTGCTCAGATGACATGCCAGTAGAAGTAATTGAAGGGAAGGCATAGAAAGCCCCCTCAGGCTCATGACAAGCGAGCCCGATTGCATTCAAGCCGGCCACAAACAGCTTGCGACGTTCATTGTAGCTCGCCATCATCTCATCCTTGGCAGCCAAGCCATGACGCAATGATTCCAGCGCGGCAATCTGTGCAATGGTGGGCGCACACATGGCTGTGTACTGGTGGATTTTCAGCATGCCGGCAATCAGCTCATGCGGACCGCACGCATAGCCTACCCGCCAGCCTGTCATCGCAAATGCTTTGGAAAAACCGCTGATGACAATCGTACGCTCCTTCATGCTCGGCAAAGAGGCGATACTGACATGCTTTCTCCCGTAAGTCAGTTCGGCATACACTTCATCCGAAATGACGACCAGATTATGTTTGATAATGAGCTCTGTAATCGGCAGCCAATCCTGCTCCGTCATAACTGTTCCAGTCGGATTACAGGGATAATTGATCATTAAAATCTTTGAATGAGGAGTAATTGCCGCTTGCAGCGCTTGCGGGGTCAGCTTGAATTGCTCCTCTGCCGTAGCCGCCACCTCTACAATTTTACCGCCATGCAGATGGGTAATGGGTTCATAGGCAATATAGCTTGGTGCTGGAATCAGCACCTCGTCACCCGGATCGATCACTGCTCGCAGCGCCAGGTCGACGGCTTCACTGCTCCCCACCGTCACAATCATTTCCTGCTCAGGGTCATAGGAAAGCGCGAAGCTGCCGGAAAAATAAGCAGAGATCTCCTCCCGCAGCTCCATCAAGCCGGCATTCGAAGTATATTTCGTCTGCCCTTCACGCAATGCCTGAATGCAAGCTTCACGTACCTTTTCCGGTGTAACAAAATCAGGCTCTCCGACCCCAAGGGCGATTGTATCTCCTCCTGCTGCATTCAGATCAAAAAAAGTGCGAATTCCCGATGGCCGAATATCCCGTACACGCGAGGATACAAACCACCCTGTACCCTTTTCATTAAACATATTATGCCATCCCCCATTCCTGTTTACGCTCATGGAGCGAGCTGGCAATAATATGGTCCAGCAGTTGTGTAAAGGTTATACCCGCAGCTGCGGCACTTTTCGGAAGCAGGCTGTTGGCGGTCATACCCGGTAATGTATTCATTTCCAGCACGTAAGGCCTATCCTGACACAAAATCATATCGACCCTTGCATAGACCTTGCATTGCAGCAGCCGGTAGCTGGCCAGTGCCGCCTCACGCACACGCTGCTCAATAACGGGGGGAAGCTCGACCACCTTCTCCTCAGCGCCGCCGACCTCATATTTCGCTTGGTAGTCGAACCACTTCGAACGAGCGGAGCTAATGCTAATAATCGGTAATACCTCGCCATCTACGATGGAGCAGGTAATCTCCGTCCCTTTATAATAGTGCTCAATCAAGATCGCTTGATCCAAGCTGCAAGCCTCCTGAACAGCTGGTAGCAGCTCCTTCTCATTTTGTACAAGCTGGATGCCAATGCTGGATCCCCCCGTATTCGGCTTCACAATTACCGGGTAGCCCAAACGCTCCACCACCTGCGGATCATAATCGTCCATCCCCTGCCAACAAAGGCCTTCAGGCGTATGCACACCCGCTGCCTTCAGCAGCGTCTTGGACAACTGCTTATTCATGCATAAGCTGCTTGCCAGGACACCGCTGCCTGTGTAGGGAATGCCGAGCGTCTCCAGCGCTCCCTGCACCGTGCCGTCCTCGCCATACTGACCATGTAGTGCCAGTAGCGCGATATCGATGCCAGCCTGCTGGACCTGCGTGATCAAATCCACTCGCTGCTCGATCACCATTGGAACCACTTCATAACGGCTGCGATCCAAATGATTGATCATCTCTTGACCTGTCTGCAAAGAAATCTCACGCTCAGAGGAAATACCGCCCATAATAACACCAATTTTCATCATGACACCTCATTTTTCTTCAAAATCTTTATGTGGTTACGGATTGTTCTTTTGATCGCTGGTGCTTCTTCAGAACAATATTCCGTCTCTGTAGCTCTTTTCTAACCATTATGCTTAAGAAAGTTAAGCGTCTGTTTGCCGATTATTTGAATACCCCGTTCGATATTTTCATCTGTTACTCGTGAAAACCCAAGCCGCAATGTATTCGTCCCTTCGCCTTCTTGAATAAAAAACTTGTCTCCCGGTGTGAAAATGACGCCCTGTTCAGTGCAAGCTTCTAGCAGCTGGCGCGTATTTACGCCTGTCGGGAAGGTAAGGAACAAATGCAAGCCCCCGTCACCAGACACCTGCGCCTCAGGAAGATGTGCTTCACAGCATGCCTTTGTCAACTCATATTTGCGCTTATACTCTGTACGTGCTTTTTTTACATGTTTATCGAAATTTCCGTTAAGCATATATTGGTATAAAATCGATTGATCGATTGTTGAGGTATGAATGGTGCGCGCACGCTTAATGCTTTCCAGAGTGTCAATCAGTGCTCGGTCTCCAAGCACCCAGCCTACACGCAAGCCAGGGAACAGCACCTTGGAGAAGCTGCCAATATAGATTACTCCGTTCCCTTGCCCTGCTGTCGCTATTAAGGGCGCAACATGCGCTCCCGAGTAGCGTAGCTCCTCATTGAATCCATCCTCGATCACCGGAATCTGATGGCGCGCCATTAATTTCATAACAGCGCTGCGCTTTGCCGGCGACATGACGATGCCTGTCGGGTTGTGATAGGAAGGAGTCAAATAGGCCAAATCGAAGCTATTGTTCTGCAATACCTCCTCTAGCCGCTCTACATCAATACCGTCACACTCCATCGGAATGCCGGTAATCTCAAATCCTTGCAACTTCAAATTTTTGATCGCTGTGTGATGGGTCGGATTTTCACAAATTGCCGCTCCACGGCGTGCAGAAGGGCGTAAAGCCGACAGCACAATGTCAAAGCCTTCTGTAAACCCGCCTGTAATCAGCATATCCTTGCCAATTATATCAACGCCTTTGTTCTCCATATAATGAATCAGATAATCAATCAGCGGCTTGTAGCCCTTGGCATAGCCGTAGTTGAGCAGCACCTGCCCTTCGATTGCCATCCGATCCATAAAAGCTCGCCTTACATCCCCCAGATCAAACAGCTGCTCATCCGGAGCGATGCTTGTGAACGAGATAGTTCCCTTTTGGGCACGAATGCCCTGCTTCATCATATCCAGATCAACAGCCAATACGGCATACTCGTTCATTCTTGCCTTCCAGTCGATCTCCCAGGTGGCAGAGCCGTCAGATCCTCCGTTATCTACGGCCGACTGGCCCACCATGGCGGCCACATAACTACCCTTTCCGGGAATTGCATACGTAAACCCGTCATCCTCCAAGCCTTCATAGGCTGCAATGACTGTATTGCGGCTCACCTTAAGCAGAACGCTCATTTCTCGTGTGGAAGGCAGCTTCTGATCCGCCTGAAGCGCCCCTTTTATAATTAAACGATTGACGTATTCTTTTACTTGTATCGAGACCGGGCGGTCACTTACGAGCTTGAAATCCTGGAACATCCTTCATCCCCTCCCCCTATAATGATGGCATACAAGACGAGTGAAAAAAAAGAACCACCGCACTGGATTTTTCATCCTTCGGTGGTTCTTCCGCATTTTATCCCCTGTACGCCCTCATATTCTTGCCTCATTCCCCCGCATCATTGCCTCTCATCGCGCCCATTGCGAGCATTGTACATATCACAAAGATCGTTTCACTTCGATTTTATTTTCTTCCTTCTGCGGCTGAAGCCCTGAGAACTATGCAAAGCATACCAGTCAAACAAAACCATATGCCGTAACGACTGACCGTGAATCCTGCCGCATCGTCAATTGTCACATGGAGTGCGCCTATTTCTTTCTTGAGGACGTCCTCCATTCATCATATTTCAATCCATGCACTCATATAGAGTGCGACTGGTATCGCCTACGGAGTTGCAAGCGGCGATTGAATTTCAATCCACGCACTCATATAGAGTGCGACAGCGAAAATGCAGTAATTGATTATCTAATGATATCATTTCCATGCATTTTCGAAAAAAGCAATGTCTAAAAGGCTTAAATTAACCATTGACTTTTTCTCACTGATAGCATTTTCTATACTTTTCGACAAATTCCGAGGTGCGAAGGACCCGGGGTTTTCATGTGAGCTTCACATTCGCACCTTATAAAATCAGTGAGCTTTCCATATTGGAAGCTTCCTTAGCCCCTATATGCTCTTCTTCTTTTTATAGCTATCACCCAAATTGTAGAAATGCAGGCTAAGTTCTCTTTCGTCTATTAATTCTTCTAGTTCATACTTTAAACGTCTAAATTGGGTCAAATCCAAAATACATTCAAATAGAGATACATAATCCTATCCTGTTTCATTGTACCATGCCTTCATTACGATTTTCCTTATATCATCGTTTCATCATGACAGCCCATTTTCTTTTTTTGTAAAATCCTTTATCTAATCATTTTCTTGTTAATCAAAAACAGGACAAAACAGCCGGCATACGCCTCGAAACTCTTTCATCATATCCAGTGTCAAGGAGGCTCATCCCGGATAACCTACATTAGCATCCAAGCCGACGGCTTTCAGTGCTGATTTCATATCGTTGGGCAGTAGTGTATAGGCAAAAGATAACAAAGCATTCACATGATCTAACGGCGGGCGCTTATGGCGTCCATGGAAGTAAAAATCAATTTTTCACTACAAAATCAGTTCATCCCAAACGGAATTGTACTGAACCGCCTCCCTCCCCTCCAAACAGCGTAAAATCACCAGCTCCTCCACTTCTCTGTGATGCCATGCGTTCATGATGACAGGACATTGGTCAGATTTAATTCTGCCTGGATGATAATATAATCCAGTTTTCATATAAATACCTCAATAGTCCCTGTTTATATCATCATCATACGAGATTGAATGTACATCATAAGTGCTGGTAAACAAGGAAAGTTTAACGCAGGAAGTTATCCCCCTGGAACCAGTGAGTCAGGTTACGTATAAGAATTCGAATTCATCCCTCACATCCGTAACTGATACTACGTATAAAAATAATAGGTATAAAGATTCAACGGGGCAGCTATATACTTTACCCGTCTTACAGCCTAAACCAGCGTGTATGGGAAATCACTCATTAACACCAATGGATTTTAACACTAACTCCGCGAGCTTCCCTGAATGTCGAGACCTGAGAAACGGTCCGTATCGTTCAGTATGGTCACATATAGGGTTTGCATGGGCTAGTACACGAGTTCATTTACCAAGTGCTAGACAGATTCGTGATAATAATAGTGGTTATAATGGAAGCACAGGATTCATCTATATGGGTGGTTGGAGCAACACCAATATGGCGGTTGATGTTGGATTGCAGCATAGTACAAAATATAATGACTGGGCTCCTTTTATGCTTATTGAAGGTGTGAAGAACCCTTATACTTTTAAGCCACGTTTTGAACCCGATCAGGAAGTACAAATGAAATTTTATATTCCTTCTGACGGTAACATTGCCTTGACTGTAACAGGTTATGCAGACGGTGAAAAGATAAGTAGGAGCTATGTCGAGCCGGCCCCAGGTTGGACCGCTACTGGCAACGGTAACCTTATCAAAAGAACGACAAGTATAGGGCAGATACAAGATCGACAAGACTATAATGACGGATCTTACATTAGAAGAGTTCGTTGGGCTACATCCTATATCGGTACAAATTCAGAAGATAATATCCCTTGGCGAAACAGTCAAACTTATGACTATTGTTCTATGCCACGGAGTAAAGTTGAAGTGGATTACGTACATGGAGGAGAGGAGACAGATAGTATATTTTTAGATTGAATTTTGTGAGGGGCTGCTCGCCCCTCTCTTTTAAGGAGGAAATTTTGTGGGAAAGATGTTGTTCAGGATTATACTTATAGGCGCATTGTTTTTTTGCTTTTCTCAACCCTATACAGGAAAAATGTCAGCTCAGAGTATAGCTCCAAGCACTCAATTTTTGAAGATTAACAATTACTATGTCTTGTTCACAGCCCCCAAAGCCCCTTATATTGACCAGAACAATCGCTATATGGTGCCTTTGAGATCCATTAATGATTTGTTGGGAGGACAGACTACGTATAACCCAACTTCTAATACGGCCACAATTAAGTTTGGAACGCACAAGGTTGAGTTTAAAATGAACTCCACTGAGATTGTTACCGACTCGAACACGTCCGTGATGGATACCGTCCCTGTACTTTATAAAAATGCGATGTTTGTTCCTTTAGGGGTACTTACTAAGCACTTAGATATATACCAGGAATGGGATCAACAAAATAAACTGTATTCCCTCTCTGGGAAGGAATTAATGAAGACACCTATGATGGAGAATGTAGAAGATTTGGATCATTTTAGAGAACAAGTTGATGATGAAAATGCATTCCATTTGTTATCGTACAAATTGACCATGGGAGAAAAAATTCATCTGGCTATTACAGCTAAGAATATGACAGGGAAAAAGATTAGTGAGGGCATTGAAGATTTAAATACTACTTTTATTTTTTCTGACAATAGCATAGCCGGGGAAAATAGAAATCGTAAAAGACCCAATATAGATAAGGATGAAATTGTAACTCGCGAATATGACATAGATTATGTGAAAACAATTGAGAATAATAAAATCATCAAAAATGAGCTGTCGTATATTCTCTTTAAGGGAAGAACGCTAAAACCATAAAATCCCTTAAGTGAAATGGTACTGTTTTCCTTGCAGATGGGTCGTAGGGTGTGAATTGAGTTAAAGTAAAGCTGATCTAAGAAGGGATCAGCTTTACTTTTGCCATTCTAATTATGTAGCCATACAGAGGTTTTCATTCTCCTCCTCTTATCAAGGCTACTGAAATAAAAAATGACAAAAAATATTATAATATGGAAACTTTTTGCTGAATAACAACGTCTATATAGTTGATCGTTGATTTATAAAAAATTCCATAGGAGGAACAAACATTGAGAAAAGTGAAATGGAAAAAGAAATTGATGATCACTTCAATGACATTTGTTTTATCTTTAATGGCAGCAACAGTAAGCGCTGACACTGGAACCGCGCATATTAAAATTGGTTCTATATCAGGTGGGGCAAGTAATATCTCCTATTGGTACGATTCATCTCTTTCAACATACGGCCAAACTGGTGCTGTAGACAATGCGAGAAGTAAGTGGGATGCAGCATCATCTAGAATTGGATGGAGTTCTGGAAGTTCCTCAAGTGCAAAATTAAAAGTTTATGCCGGGAATTACTCACTTCCTGGAGGTACTTACGGATCAACCTCTTACTTTCTTTCTAACGGACAGCAAGTTGACGCTGGAGCCATAACAAATGGGTCAAATTATGATGTGGCTAGAGTTGTATTAGATGCAGGCTGGACAAGCGGCTGGTCACAATCAGAAAGATTTATGAATGCTGGTCACGAACTTGGTCATGTACTTGGCTTAAACCACTTTCAAAATGCTCCTGCTCATGCAGGAGAACATTGGATGAAATCAGGTAGATATGCTCTCTCATCACCTACATCAACAGATACTTCACATGTGGTTAAGAAATGGGGGGATTAAACATGCGGAAAAAACTGGTATTGACGGTCGCTGCTTCTCTAGCACTTGGAATGGGGATTTTTTCCTATTCATATTCAAATAGTGCGGCAATAAATAAGCAAGCCCAACATAATGCTAATCCAATTGCTATGAAAGACCCTTCATCTATATTACGTACAGGTGAAATTGAAGCCAACCATGCAATTTTCACAAATGCAGATGATGCGGAAGCTCAATCCGATGCTGTAGTTAAAGTCATTGCAACCGGAGAAAGCAAAAATGTCATTGAAAATTTTGATTGGGGGCCTTCAGGTAGAACAGAAACTAAGGTCAAAGTAACTAAAGTATATAAAGATTCCATAAAAAAGGAAATCGGTTCTGAACTTGTAGCATTCGAGCCTACCTATGTGATCCAAGACAAGCAGAGCAGTATTAGAATGAATTATGAAGATTACACACCAATGCAAGAAGGGAAGGAATACATCTTATTTTTAGTATGGAGTGAACCGCTTGGTGGATATTGGATTAATGCTTTAGAACAAGGAAAGCATGATTTATCTGGGACTGATGCAGAAGAAAAAACATTACAAGCTACTAATAATCAGTATAATGAGCTAAAGAAAAGTGTATTAGAAAAATATAAATAATGACTGGCAGGTAATAACTTATATGTGCCTTTTCGGACAAATTAACTCACTCAATAAAAACACGCCGTCCTGCTACTAAATTCCTTGGCGGGATGTACTGGCTCTAAGGTGGCCGCTCTTCCCCCTTAGAGCCACGCAAAATGGTACTGTTCTCGGTGCTAATAGGTCCTAGGGCTGTGAATTGAGTATAATTATGTAGCCATACAGAAGATTTCAATCTCTCCTCTATCAAGTCCAGCTCGTTCAACTCCAGAGCCGCATTTGTCTCAATTACTCCCACTCTCCTTCTTCATTCATTGTACCGTGACGTTCCCATCTTATTACGTATTTAGAATACTCTAGTATCATTGAAGCAAGCAGCTGTGTTTTTTCGCCATACGTTAGTTTGTATTGTTCTGAGATTTTCATTAGAAGAGATTGAACACCTGACTAAAAAGCGTCATTGTCTTCTTCCGTACTCCAAAAAGTAGCGATAATGCGCCGGAGCCAATACAAAACCTCCTTATGAAATATACTACGTCTCCAACACGCACCCATATAGAGTGCGACTTTAGCTTCTACTGTTAATTCTTCAAGTCCTAGCAAATTTCAATCCACGCACTCACATAGAGTGCGACAGCGAAAATGCAGGAATTAATACCCTAATGATATCAATTCCATACATTTTCGAAAAAAACGATGCTAAAAAAGCTTGAATCGACTATTGACTTCTAACGAAGAAAGCTAATTTAAAACCATTTCGACAAATTTCGAGGTGCGAAGGACCCGGGGTTTTTATGTGAGCTTCACATTCGCACCGTAACCAAGACAATACACTCAGGATACCACAAAACATTTCTCTGTCCCAGAGAATGCTCTATTTCTAAAACAATAACGACTCTGCCCCATCAATGACAATTTGTGCGCCAGTAATGTGTCGCGAATGATCAGAGGCCAAAAATGTCACCAAATCAGCTACCTGCTCGGGTTGACCCGGCCCATCAGCCAACGGTTGTCCTCCTTCGGGAAACTTGACGGGGATGGTAATTTGCTTTAACCCTTCCGATTTCTCCGTGGTTTCATCAATATTCGTCGAAATGGCACCCGGATAGATGACATTCACACGAATACGGAACTTAGCCAGCTCCAGCGCAGCCATTTTAGCAAAACCGGTTTGACCCGCCTTCGATGTGCTGTAGGCTGACATTCCAAAGCTGGTAAAGCGCTGATTTCCATTAATGGAGCTGGTAATAATAATGCTGCCGCCACCGTTCCTTTTCAAATGTGGTATTGTATACTTCACCGTCAGGAAGGTACCATCCAGATTCGTGGACAATGTTTGCCGCCAATCCTCAATGCTCAGATCCTCGATCGGTCCGACGACCCCGTTAATCCCGGCATTAGCAAAAATGATATGCAGACCGCCAAATAATTCAACCGCTTCCAGAACTGCTTTTTCCACACGCACCGGATCGGCAATGTCCACGTCAAATGCCCGCGCTGACCCTTCACGTATAGCATTAATTTCTCTTTCTGTCTCCAAAATACGCTCATTACTTACGTCAAAAAGAGCGACATTCGCTCCTTCTCTAGCCATTTGAATGGCCGTTGCCTTGCCAATCCCAGAACCAGCCCCCGTGATCAGAGCCGTTTTGCCTTCAAAGCGTGCGCCTCCTGCATATGTGTAGCTCATATGTATCGCTCCCTTTCAGTAATCTGTATAATCACAAGATTACCCAAAAGGATATACTTTATAATCACCATTTTTGCGCATTTTTTGCTATTCCTTTGCGATATTTAAGAAAAGGACCAATATTACGCGCATTAGCGCATCTTTCCTTCTCCTCCTCGTTACATTCTATAAATATCTTAACGAATCGTAATTTTCTATGTATTCATCAAAAAAAGGACGTTATACATCCATATCCATGGTTGTATAACGTCGGTTGTATAACGTCCTTTTGCTTATTTATTCACCACTGCAGCTCAATAAATGCAGCATCATCATCAAGTCCCCCGGTATGGGATGCATCCAGCAATACCTGTATCTGCTCATCAGGGACAGGCTCGCGAATGGGGTCCAAATCGGATAAACCGTCCGTATACACCTGTAATCTCATCGGCATATCTGCGGGTATACTTCTTTCGTACCAATGAGGCTTCCCACCAATTGGCCCACGACTTGTAGACCAGCGCTCCGCTGTAGAAAAGGTATGATCGAACAGCTCGCTGATTTCCTCGGCACCGTTCCATAGTCGCAAACGTGAATCCCCTTGCCAGGCAAGTCGAAGACGGCCACGGCTACCACGCTTCGGCAGTTCGATTTTACCGCAAATATACATGGACTGGCTTCCCTGACGACGTTTATCTTCCAATACCGAACGCATTAAGCCTGATTCGTGATCCAAAGGCTGCCGATCCAGTTCCTCTGCCGCTGTACCTGCCAAACGTTCAAGGTACACCCTCAACTGATCAGCAGACAGATCTTGTCCCCGTTCCATCCAATCCAGTAAAGAAGAACCCAGATAGCGGGCTGCAAAATCTCCTCGGTAACTGAGCCCGACACCATCACACAAGACAAAACAACAGACGGATTTATGAATACGTACTGCGGCGAAATCCTGTCCGCTTTCTCCCATACTGGCAGATTCGGCAGATCTTCCATAGCCATAACGACACATAAAACGACTGTGATGAGATGATAAAGGCTGATCGCCTGTCTGAGAGCTTATGTAAGCAAATTGCTGAGTCAGCCTTGCATTCATTCCCTTTTTTTTGCTCGCGGGGAGCAGGGACAGCAGTGGATTCATGCTTTTACCTCCTTACCGTACAGGCGTTGCGGCCGACATTTGGAACCCAATGGACACCAGTTCCGCACAGGTTCCGGGCAGCATCATAATGGCTCCTTCACCTAACTGATAATCTGCCTCAAATAGCATTTCTCGATAGCTTTCAGGCAGTACAGAAGACATATCACGCAATTTCACAGCATGTTCATCCTGCAACGGCGTATTATGTGTCAGACCTTTCCAGCGACGGGGGTCCTGAATAGGCGTTTCCAGCAACCTGTCGGATAAAAATATATTTTCCACCAGTACATTACCGTCCGGTACACTCATGCTCATAATGCGCTTCGCAATCGGTTCCGGATCATCGCCTGTGGAAACCCCATCTGTCATATGACAGACCAAAGGTGCAGGACAGTCCTGCATCCCTGGTAATTCTGCCTGCAAAATACGCTCAGCTTGCAAGAAGGCTTTTGCTGAATCTGAGAATCGTTTGGGTGTCAAATCGGGCAACGAACCAATGGCCGCGATTTCATCAATTCCCTTGACACCATTCAGCAGGTCATACACGTCGTCACTATAAGCTAAAATCGCAATCCGATAGCGTGCTGTCAGCCGATTTCCTTTGGTTGATCGGAAAACCATCTGCCGGATCGCTAACGATATAGCTTCATATACAACGTCAATACGCCGCCGCCCCTCCATCAGCATGTTCATCGACGCGCTGATGTCAATCAGGTAAATGATCAGGGCGGGAGTGCGTTGTGAAGCCTGTATTGTATAATTCATGGTTTGTACATGCTCCCCTCAGTTACCTTCTATCCCCATCTGTTTCGTATCTATCATTCCGCCCATATATAAACATATGAAATATTAAATTTTAGGCAGTCTAAAATTCGTATCTCCTAAAAAGTTATAGATCGAGGAAGCCCGATATCCCACTTCACCTACCGAACGATAATAAGAAGGATTACTATCATATAGTGTTCTAAAACGCTTCGCAAAGCTCTTTGCCTTCGCAGCGCTTCCACCTTCCTGAGAGGCATATGCCTTGTTGTACAGGGAAATAAGCTGAAGAACGTTCTCCTTGTTTCGTGCATGCATGGACTCTTTTTGCTTTTGTTCCGCCTCGGCTGCTGCCTTACGAGCTGCCTCTTCCTGGGCGGCACGGGCTTCCTGCTCTTTTTTCAAAGCCAAGTATTTTTCATACTTTGCCTGTTGATCATACGCTTTTTGCTTCGCCAACTTGGCAGCCGCCTGCTTATTTTGTTCTTTTTGGGCAAGATAAGCTTCATATTTAACCTGTTGAGCAATAAGGGCTTGCTGTTTCTTCTGCTCTTCCTGTTGCTTTTGAGCGACAAGTACCTGCTGTTTGGTCTGCTGTTCCGCTTCCTGGCGTTGTTTCTCCGTCAGCAATTTTTGAGCGGCTTCCTGCTCGTCTGCCAGCTTTTCCTCGGCCGCCTTTGCAGCCTTCTCTACCTCTTCCTGCTTGGCTGCCTCGATTTGTCGCTGATTGGACTGATCTGCAAGAATATTCACGGCTGGGATTCCAGCTGCCAACAGAACGACTGCGGCCGCAGTTGTCACGATAAACGCTTTGGAGCGATACCAGGCTTTTGATTGTTCAGGTTGCTCCGGCGTCTTGGGATTCAACTGCTCCTCTAGCCCTGTGATCGCAGCCGACACCTCCACATGCAGAGGACTGCCGTCTTCTACAAAATGATACAACGACCGGTATACTTCCAGCGCTGCAGCAGGTTTGTTTTGCTGCTCCAAATCACGTGCCTGTCGGAACAGCTTGTCCGTTACCCCACGCTCTCCCTGCTCCAGGGCAGCCTGATTTAGCAGTGCAGCCTGTTCAGCCTTGAGCGGTGCAGGCGCTGACAAAGAAGATGCAGCTTCACTGGAAAGGCCACTCACCGATACCGATTCTATTGTTTCTGTCACAGCAGGCTCCGGTTCTATAGCCTCAACTGGAATTTCCTGCTCAGTAACCGCATTAAGTACAACCAGCCATTCGCCAAAAGTAGGGCAACTGCTTAAATCCTGACTATCCCAGGCGCGGCTGAACAATTCTACCACCTTGCTGCCCCAACGGGATTCAAGTGATTTTCGTAAAATAAAATAACGTTCGCAAGGCGTCTGCATTTCATGCTGATCAAAATAACTTTCGCCCCACGCTTTGTCGACTACTACACGGTCAGACCAGCCTAGCATTTCTCCTATAATAATTGCCCCTGCAAAACGGTCTGCATACGCACTCCATAACCCGCTGTGGACGGTACGATGTGCGGCATACCCTGGCGAACCTGCCAATAGAGCGTCTGGACGATCCATTTTAGTACTATACATTTGTTCCACGTCCACCAATTCCACAGCTGACGTGCCTTGAGGCAGTTCCACTTCAGAAAAAAACGGAAGCATCACATTCGGCGCCGATAAATCACAGTGCGCCAATCCTTTTTGCTCCATAGCTGAACCGATCCCTGCCAATGCTCTGGCTAAAGCCAGACTATCGGAAGCCTCAAGCTGACGCTGATCTGTGAGACAATCGAACCATGTCATACCGTGAACCCATGGCATCAGCACCGCATACAGCAAATCAGGCTGCTCGGCGATCAGACTTCCGTTTCTTTCTGGAGTGAGCACATCACGCTTGCATACCTGCAAACCGGGAATATCCCCGTATGCTTCCATATGCTCAGATTGATAAACCATAGCCGGGATGCGAAACTTCGGAAAAAACACTTTAAGGGCTTTTGCCTCATGCGGCGCTCCATTTTTGGCATTCAGCTGGTATACAATTCCCTGCCGCCCTGCTTGAGCATAGGCTAAACCGGGTGCAGCGGGATGTCGTCCAACCACATAAGCTGTGCCGTTTATGATCAATTCGTCTCCCGGATTCGGTTGAAAAGACATGAAACATCCCTCTCCTTACATCATTCAGTATGCTAGTTTTCCTCACCTTATTATATACATCTATGGATGGCAAGAAAACCGGGTATCCGAAGATCGCCCGGTTTTTCCTGAACATCCTGTGCCAAACCGTGAGGAATGGCTCACATATTGCTTCTTATAGAGTGGTATATGATAAGTTAATGCCTATCAGGCAAGGCAACTTATTTCGTTTGGTCAACCGTACGGAATTTGTTAGCGATAGCTGTCAATTCTTGGCTGATGCTGTTCAAAGTCGTTACGAAAGCTTGCATTTGTTTGCTAGCTTCCTGAAACTCTTGGAAGAAGCGTTGTTTAGTCATACCTTCCCATTGACCTTCCATACCTGAGATGGACTGTGTCAAACTGGAAACGATCTGTTGGCTTTGCTCACCACTTTGTTTAAATTGGTTAGCCACCTGATCAACCTGTTCTGGGGTAATTAAAATGCGTCCTGCCATTTTTTGCGTCCTCCTTGATGATAAAAATGTTTTTGTTTTATCTAGTTCAAATTGTACTATGGCTATTTAATTCCCTACAAAAGGCAAAGGACCTAATTGTAACAATCCCACTTTTTAACTATAAAACAGCACCTAACAGTATAATATTAACAAAACAACCACCTAATAAGTCCCATAAAGTCGGGAATTGCGAAACGAATCAAGTAAATTGTGCAGTCGATCCAGAATGTCCTGGAACGCGATCCCAACTAAGCGACAGGTTGATCTCTTGTTGTAGACGGATCAGTAAAATACCAATCCTGCGGACTGCTAGAAGACGCCTGCATCAGAATATCCTGATGATACGTTTCTACATCCGAAGACTGTACACCAGCAATGGCATGTACGACAGACTGCGGGTTTGAAATCAGACTGCCTGCTTCCGAAGCTTGCCCAGGCAGAATAGACGGTGATTGCTGATTCGACCAATCGAGCATCGTGACGGGTCGTCCCAATGGTTGGCTGGCAAATGACAGAATCGTTTGATAGTTGTGGTCAACAGACTGAAACTGCTCTGCCTTTCGGTTCAGTTGTGTACCTGATGTATGGAGGTAAGCATGAATCTGTTCTGACATCCGCTTGGCCTGCATCCAATGATTTAAGATCGCCTCGCGTGCAGATACATCCCAATCCAGCGATTGTAACGCCTGCTCCAAACCTGCTGTTAACTGTTGAATTTGCTCCGCCGCATGCTGTAGCTGCCCGCTAAGCCCCCGAAGCACATCCGGTTCAACTCGAATGCGCATATCCATCACCCTTCTTCTGTCACTTCTTCATTCACTGCCGACTTTTTCAACCAATTTAATAACAAATCCACAAACTGATCTCTTGAAGCCATAGCTGCAATCAGCCAGTCTCCGTTACCACTAGAGCTCATCCGAAATATCCAGTTCATTGCAGGACACAGGACAAAGGCTGCCCGTTGTGATTCCCACTCCCTGCCGTTCCATACCAGCAATTGCAGTTCTCCCTCGGCTACACGGGAACTCAAAGACTGAGCCAGTCTTGCAGCCCCCTCTGCATCTCCGCTAGCCTCGGTCAGTTTACTGCTGATCAGAGACACACTTTCTCCTGCCGATTGCTCGTAAATTTTATTAAATGCCTGCTTGGAGAACATAAGTGCGGGGGATTCAGGCACAAGTCGATCTACCCAACCCATTTTATCAATCAATGTCTCGCAAGCCTTTTCCACATTACCCAGATCATACAGTCGATACTCATCGGGTTCATCAGCGGATTTCACGAGTTCCACTACACGCTCGTTCGTGCAATGGAGATAGCCTTCAAACTGCTTACCTCCCCGCACATAGCGTATACGGCAAGCCCTGTTGGATAATCCCGCGATAGCGACTCTTGAAAAAACGGTAGGAGGCATTGCTAGCTCTTTGCCCTTATCTACCCGCTTTAGATAACCCTTTTCCAAAAGAGTAGCTTTTACCTGCTCCCACTCTTCCGCCAACTCCTCTGCTAGATAGCCCTTAAACGGATCTTCCACCCCAAGCAGTCTGTCAGAACCCAGTACGCCTGCCAGAAAAAACAGTTCCTTCGCCTTGAGGGTTATTAACTTCTGCTTGGAAGCTTGAAACGTTAACATTATGAGCCACCTCCCTTCAAACTACAACATGCCATCGGTCACGAATTTTCGTTATCCAATCCTCACAGCTCACTTGCTCTGAGAAGGGAATTGCCGCTTTTATCCTGGTAAATTTGCGCCGTACGTAGTATCCCTGCCCAGGTGGCAGGACTTTTAGGCCACCAGCAGCGGCGTTCGCCTCCGAATAAGGGATACGAAAGAACGATAGATCATTCGAATCTAGTGTTCCAAATAGCATACCGCTTTGGCTTGCCTTGACATCATTAAACCAGTCCACACCAAAGGTAGGGAAATCAGATGGCACACCCGATAGCACGACATGCACATTGCGATCACGTCCCAACCGTACAATGGCGGAGAGCTGATCCTTTATCATAAAATCGTTCAGTTGCTTACTTAACATATCCGCATCATCAATGACCAGGAGCAATTCGGGATCATTCCCCTCCTTGTTCCGCTGTTGAACGATATCATACACTTTCTGTACCAGAGGTCCCATTTCTTCCTCGCTTTCGGCAGCAGCCTTAACATGAGGAAGATGCCGTAATCTAGATAGTCCTCCGCCTCCATAGCGTGTATCGATCGTATAGACCTCCAATTGATCGGGTGATGTGTAATAAGCAAGCGATATAATCCAGCTCATTAGAAAAGAGGTTTTTCCACCCTCCATTGGACTACCCACTATAAAATTGGGCCCTTCTTTCAGATTCAGGAGAAAAGGCTCAAGATCGTCACTCTGTAGACCTACAGGTACTTCATAAGGAAGTGCACCCGAAGGTCCACTCGTCCGATCCCACTGCTGAAGCAGTTCCGACAATGGAATCCGCTCAGGTAATGGGAGGATGGCTGGTGCGTGCTTGCCTTTCCATTCCTGCACAATGCCAGCAATATTGCGGCGTAACCGTGCTGATCGCTCCGCCTCATCTTCTCCTGGTGAAGGCAATGCCGTCTGGAACTCCAGCGGAGGAACATGCCCTTTAACCAGAGCGCGGCCTGGAATTAACGGTCCTGGCGTTTTGGCTGGTCGTCCTACCGCATAGTAATAGTCACTCGGGTCGGACATTTCAAAAGAAACAGCGTTCGGTATGTTACTGCGGAATTTCTCAAACACATCGGTAATCCGGTTCGCTGTAATGATAAACGTAATACCTAGACTGCCTCCTTCTCGCAAAAGAGATTCCAGCAGTTCATTTTCATCTGGATAAGCATTACGGAAATTAAGATATCCATCAATAACTACGACAATTTGCGGAACATCCTCAACAGCAGAACGTCGATAAGAGCTTATTGTTTTGACACCAGCCTCGGAAAGCATTTCCTTGCGTACGGCCACCATCTTGAACAGATAACGGAACAGTCGCTTGATCCGGTCATCCTCCTCAGCCATCATAACAGCCCCGATTTGGGGAAGTTCCCCAAAGTCGCGCATCGTTCGACCCATATCAATGATATAACCGTTCCAATGATTCGCTGCAAAACGCTGAGCCGTGGACATCAGCAATGTATGCAAAAAGGTCGTCTTTCCCATGCCCGGCATGCCATACACAGCCCAATGACCATGATCCAGCGATGCATAAATTGGGTCCTGCCGCTGATTCGGCAAATCATCGACCAGACCAATAAGGGCCTTCAACTCCAAAGGTGATGATGTACTATCTATTTCGGTGCATGCCGGCAGATTTGTTAAATCCAGCAATTCAGGCAGCGGCGGAAGCCACGGTCCCTGAAGTCGTTCGATCCCTGCCTTAGCAGCCTCATTCGCAATATAATCAATAAATACTTGAAGCTGTTTAGGGGCTTCTTCTCCTTTTAAGCCTGAGCTTGCCCGTTCGCCGCCCGTCAGTAGCGCTTCACGTTTCCCGTTCAGTCTCACTTCATGTACAGGTAGTGCAGAAGAAATATCGCTGTTGCCTATATACGGCGCACCGCTCCAAGCAAACTGCATCTCTTCAAACACCTCGTCGCTACCGACCTGGAAATATCCTCGTCCCGGCTTCGTAATCCACGCGGCATTCGGTATTTTCAACATGTCACGGCTATCACCTTCGCTTTGCACCCGTAAGCAGATGCGGAACCTGGAGTTACTCCAGATCTTATCATCTACGACACCTGCGGGCTTTTGCGTCGCCAAAATCAAATGGACACCTAGTGTCCGCCCAATCGCGGCAATACTGATTAGCTCATCCATAAACTCTGGCTGATCCCGCTTTAATTGTGCAAATTCATCAATAATAATAACCAGATGAGGCAGCGGTTGTTCCTGCCGCTGCCGGAGTAGTCTGTAATATTCATCAATATGCTGTAAATTGCCTGCATCGTTCAATATCTTCTGTCGACGAACCAGTTCTGCTTTAAGAGATATTTTGGCGCGTTCAATCAAATTATTGTCCAAGTTCGTGATCGTACCCACAACATGCGGCAAGTTAACGAACGTGTTGGACATGCCTCCGCCCTTGTAATCGATCAGCATAAAAGCAAGATCATGCGGATGAAACTCGGCAGCAAGCGAGGCTACGATGGACTGGATAACCTCACTCTTCCCTGAACCCGTTGTACCGGCGATCAAGCCATGGGGACCATGTCCTTGACGCTCTATCTTATCATGCAGGTTAATCATAATCCGCTTACCGCCTGCTCGCACGCCCATCGGCACAGGTAAGGTATCGGGATGGCGGTTACGTCGCCACCGATCTGCCACGTCCAGTTCTTCCACACTCGCTACGCTCATCATATCAAACAGAGGTAGCACGGCGGGAATGTCAGAAGCAGAGGAACGCTTCAAGCGAATAGGAGCCATGTACCTCGCCAATGCATCGGCTTCCTCTTTTGACAAACGATCCGGTTTAAAACTTTGCTGTTCAACCTCCGCCGATTCTGATTTGCGGGCATATACGCCCTGCTCTTTGGAAGCTTCCACAATCAGCTGACACTGCATCGGCAAAGCCTCTTTACGAGAAGCCAGCACAATCGTACACGCATCAATGGCTCGACCGTCCTCCAGTAACAACGGCAGCAACGGTTCTTCCTCAATCAGCTGGGTGTCAGATAAAACAACGATATAACACGGGACTTCCATCCCTTTGCCCTGGCGATCATTGCGATTATTTTTACGGCGGTTCAGTCTGGCAAACAGAAAATCAGCTAATTGATGTGCACTACTACTGCGGTCTGACATCATCCTCTGGATTCGGTCATCATCCCACACATGTGGGAGCCAGCGCATCCAAGTCCATTCACTTTCCTCTCGCTCGTCGTAGAAGGAAGCGATTTTCACTTCATCTGGCGAGTGGCGAACCGTCACTTGTGCCAAGATGACTCTTAACGCAGCAAGGGTATGCTCCCGTTCGCCGACCAATCCAACCACTTTGGATTGAAACAGTGGTAATGCAATGGAAGCGGCGTCTACCAGACGAAATTCTTCTTCCAGTTCATCCGCAGCTCCCAACAAAGGATCTCGGTCATAACCGTCTGGGCGTGGAATTTGCAATTTAATATGAAAGGGAACTTGTCCAGTCCCAATACGCACCTGCAAAAAGTCCTCATCCTCAGGTGATCGTTCCCAGAGTGAACTATTGCGGTTTTTGACGATTTGAGTGCATATTTGCGGGTCACCGTGAATTTCATATAGTGTGCGAATTTGCTCCTCGCGTTTCATTTCAAGTTCTTCACGATGCTTTTGGAGTTGTTCTCGGTACATCCGGTCCCGTTCCTCCAGCTTACGCTTGTATTCCTTCTTATTATTTAAATAGACGAAAAAAGGAATCGTATAAGATGTAAGCATCATGACCACGGTGACCATCTGGAACATCAAATAGTTACTGTTACCCATCTTGCCTGTTTTGCTTATATATACGTAAAAGCCTATAGTCACCAACGTCATCATTAACGGAATAAGTATAGATATAATAGAAAAAGACGGCTTGCTCGGCTCAGCCGGAGGCCGTAAAATCTCCAGCTTCTCCTCTCGGAGCGCCGGCCTTAATCTCGGGGATCGCTGGTATAATGCATTCAAGACAAAAGTCCCCCTTTTCGCTTACTATTTCATTTTACCAAGGTTTCATATAATTTCATGTGTGTATTTACCCATTTTTTTCACTTTGAAACAGAGAACGCCTTCCATACACAGGCGCTTCGTCCTGAGTTGTCGAAAAAGCGCGCTGAATACGCACAGTACATCCTTCCCGCAAGCCTGATCCTGTGAGTAGCTGGTTATCCCCCACCCTGAACCAAAGCCCTCCCGGGAACTTTGCTTCCATAATATATTGCATGCCTTCCACCGGAGGTTCGCCGAAAATGCGCACACCCAGCATCAGCTTTAAATGTTCCACCGAGTATTCATCAGCTACCTCGATGTCAAACCACTCTGTTTCCTGTCGTCCTGAAAGCACGGTCAGGATCATCTGTCATCCCTCCCGATCCTTAATATATAGCAAAGTTCACGCAAAAAGCCTATTTCAACGGAAATATGGCTATCGTAACTGTAGCATCCGACTATTAGACTGTCAATTTGTTACAAAATACCCACTCTAAAAATAAAACAGCGACTTTAGTCATATTCTCTCACATTAGTAGAGTCATTGGTATCAATAATATGTATTTAATCATTTCTAATACGGCTATATACGTCATTTTGTCGATTAGTTAGAACTAAATTCGATTGTTCCCTAGATTGTTGTGAACACTTTGTAAATTTTTCAGACCTTTATGTTTTTATAAGGTGTTTTTAAGGTAATTTTAAGAAACGGGCACTACAATAAAGCCATGAAATAACTCAGGCGAGGTGATTTTTGTGAGAACATTAATTACATTTCAAAACAAACGTATTCCCGTATACTTCAATCAAGAAAATAAGCAACCGGTACAAAAAACTTTAAAACTTCTAAGTAACACTTTGGAGAATAAAATCTCCAGCGGCAAGCGTGCCCTTCAAAAATGTCTTAACTCTTTGATCAGTATAGAGATTGTCGGTTGTGAAGCCATCCTGCATAGCGTTAGTGAAAATGATTCATTGGCATTGTCCCTCTATTAAGAGGGACTTTTTTTTGTCCACATTAGACACAAAAAAGAGAGGGGCATTTCAGCACCCTCTCCATATCAGCAGCTTTGAAACATGATACATGTGACTTACCGCAGCTTATGCATTTGATCAGACTCTATTTAAAGTATTCTGCGATAACCTTTTTTACCGCCTCGTTCCTTATTCTGCGCCTTCTCAATCCGTATTCTAAACAGTTCTAGTAAATTAGCGCGTGTATGCTCTTCCCGGCAGTTGTCCAGCTTTTTTAAGATAAAACGGTCAATGGACATATGACTCAGGCTCCTTTACAGCAAGCTGCCCCTGCTTTTTAAGGGGATGATCAGGCTATCCATTTTTAACCATTCTGTACGTTGTTTAAACAGGTACGTTCCTTATAGGATAAAGCAGGCGGGATTACATACCCTTTAATTAGGGTAAATACATAAAGTTTCGAAAATTTTATCACGTTAAGCCTGGAAGCTATGGACAAGGAGCGAGCAAAAACCATGAGTAAACACATGATTACAAAAATAGGCTGGAACCTTTTATGTGCATTCTTAATCCTAACGATGCTGGCTGCATGCAGCAGGGAAAAAGCTTCAACCCGGAGTATGGCCCAACATGAAGCTGAAGCACGTGCCTACACTGTAACGGGTAATCCCAACCAAGGCGCATCATCCCTTGATGAACGAGCTGCCAATCATACACCTGTTCATCAGCAAGGCAGCAGCTATGTCGAAATATCAGGTGGCGTTAGCATTGATAAAAATACCGTGAAGGTTACAGGACATTCCAACCTCCCGGCCGGAGCACGGATCAAAGGGAATCTTGCGGTCAAAAACTCCCTGTTAACTGGGTACACGGATGAGACCACCATTCAAAAGGACGGAAGTTTTGTACTTCAGGTACAACGCCCTGGAATACAGGGCAGTATGGATCTGACTGTTCTGTTCCGTCCGGATGACCAAGACAATGAGATACGAAATCTGTATGGTAGCGGTGGAAACAAATTGGAAGGTCCTTATGTATATCAATACGAAGAAAACAAACAGCTTTTGCATGAAGTTCGGATTGGGGCTGAATTTGATCCTGAACAAGAACGCAATACTCCTTTAGTTAAGCCCGTCTGGAACAAGCCTAAGGACTACGGTGGCCCTCAAGTGTGGATTAAGCCTGATGTGAAGCAAGAAGGTAACTATTATCATGTATATGCGCGCAGCAATTTGCTGGAAGGGTCGGACGTCAAACTCACGATTGATTTTCCGGGACGATGGCAGTTTGGCTACGATGATCAAACCAAAGTTATGCCTGACGGCTCCTTCAGCATGAGGGTTAAAAAGCCGAGCCTTGCCAACCGCTACACCATAGTCATAAGTTTCGAACCAAACGAAGATATGTGGACCAACGCCAAACAGGCGTACGGTACACAAGGAGAACGTCTTTCGGGACCGTTAGTCAAATCCGCAGACGACAAAGAGGGCTCCAAACAGATTGAAGCCCGTATCCCTATCCAACCCAAATCGTAACAAAACGCAGCATCTAACTTAAAGTTACGGCCGTTCGCCATGAAATACACTTCACAGATACAGCCTATGACGCGGTTTCCACGTCTGAGCAGGTACAGTATCTAGTGTTGTCTAACCGCTACGGCTGTATCGTGACTGGCGTGCCTATACTTACCTTCTCCTGAAGCTCAAGCACATCCTTATTCTGCATTCGAATGCAGCCATGTGACACCATCTTGCCAATGGACCATGGCTCATTGGTGCCGTGAATGCCATAATGCGGCTTGGACAGCCCCATCCAGAACGCTCCGAAAGGGCCGCCGGGATTGGGCTGTTTGTTAATAATCGTAAATTGCCCATGCGGTGTCTGTGTAGCCAGCTTGCCAATACCGACTGGATAACTAAGAACAATCTGATCTCCATCTTTCAAATATAAACGACGATCCGATAAATCCACCGTAATGCTGTAGTTCGGCATATATTCACCCCTTTATACCATATGCCGACTACAACATAGATTTTCTTATATTTTTACATTTGATGCTTCACTGCAGTTCGGCTTACCACTCCACATCACGTCGCCAGCCGCTTCGCTGATCCCTACGACCCGGGGTTGTGCTTGAACGGCTATCTTTCCTGCGCCGGTCTGCTTCCTTACGCGCCTGATATTCCAGTTCCCGCTGCATTTTGCGATAATTGTTTACTCTGGATTCCGACAATTCTCCTCTCTCTATAGCTTCCTCCACTGCACATCCAGCTTCGCCCTTATGCTTGCAATCTGCAAAACGGCACTGCTGCGCTGTTTCCATAATATCCGTAAAGGTATGAGCGACACCCATGGAATCATCCCACAGATTAAGCTCGCGCATACCAGGTGTATCCAGCAAAACGGCTTGCTTTGCGATGGGAAAAAGCTGTCGGTGAGTGGTTGTGTGCCTGCCCCGGCTGTCTTCCTCCCTCACATCCTGTGTCAGTTGAACTTCAGACCCGGAGAGCCAGTTTACTATCGTGGATTTTCCACTACCGGAAGAGCCTGTCAAAGCAACTGTACAGCCAGGTTGAAGAAACGCCTCCAGTTGCTCTCTGCCTTCGTTCTGCAAAGCAGAAATAACGATAACAGGTACACCAGGGGCAACTCCCTCCGCTTCAGCAACCCGTTGTTCGACATCTTCACAAAGATCACTCTTACTCAAAACGACAACCGGGTTTACCCCGCTGTTCCAAGCCATAATTAAATACCGTTCCAGTCTGCGCATATTAAAATCATGATTCAGCGCATTAACAAGGAACAACGTATCCACATTGGTAGCGATCAGCTGCTCCTTCGTCTCAAAGCCCGCGGCCTGTCTAGATATTCGACTTTTCCGTGGCAAGACGGCATGGATGACTGCATCCGACACTTCATCTGGCGTAGTGATTGCTAGCCAGTCCCCTACGGCAGGCATTTCCGCCGGATCGACAATAGCATGTCGTAGCTTACCTGAAGCTGCTCCCCAGCGTTCTCCATCCATTGTGATAAGCTTCACCTTTTGTCCATAATCGGCAATCAAGCGGGCAGGACGTACCTGTGTATTTCCTGCGCGTTCCTCAAAACTTTGCTTCCATTGGTCCCAAAAACCGTTCCAGTAATCAGACCAACCGTATTCATGTATACTCATTGTTTTCCTCCTGAAATCATTGTTAATTTTTTGAGCGTAGTGTTATTCGATCGGTATACATTTTTCTCCCCGCATGCAAACAACGCAAAAAATCCGCAGGGGTTTCCCTGCGGAGGGTATACGATTCAGGCCGATGTGATCCGTTCGTTCACTTAAGCAAGCAGTCTTCACAGACCACTCCCCAGAACCAGCAACTGGATAACAAGATGCCTAACCATAAAAAATCCGCAGGGAATCACTCCCTGCGGATTTCGTTGGTTCTACTGCCAACCAACTGCTAAGCCAAGACTATAGATCTATACAGTCTTTAACCGTGCATCGTCCGTGCGGGAGACAAGTCATTCTGCTGCTGAACCCATCCATTCATGTTCGTACGCATATAACATCGCCTCCTCCTAAAATTTCCTTTATCATACAAGTCCATCAATTGTCTGTCAAGGCTGCCCACGAAACTTTTTTGAAATCTTTGTCAAGTTTCGTTTAGTGTACCTGATCCCAGCGCGTCCACATCTCACGCGGGTTCAATTCGTACATTTCCCGTTCCCTGTACATAAACTGATGCATAATCAGCTCACGCCGAATCGTTGCAAAATCCTCATGGTATTGCTTGATCCACTCGTTTAATTCACGTTCAGGATACATGCGGCCTGGCTCCAGCTTTTCTGCCAGCATCTGAAGTACGATTAATTTTTTCTTATACTGCGCAGGGATTTGGCGCAACTTGCCGTCCTTGGAAAAAAAATTGCGTAAGACCGACGCCTCCAGCGTTTCATTCAACTCTGACATCTCTTCCTCCCCCTCTCCTTTTTCGAAAATAAATCGCACCGTCGCCTCGGCATGCTGCCGGATCAGCTCTGGATTCAGTGTAAAATACACCGTGTTTTTATCACGTCGTTCCTTAATCAACCCAGCCTCACGGAGTTTGGAAGCATGATGTGTAACAGTCGGCTGGGACAAATTCAGCTTTTTCGCCAAAGCTTGGCCATGCATCTCCCCACGGGACAAAAGAAGTAATATTCGCATACGCGTTGGATCAGCAAGTGCTTTATGATAATTGACCATTTTATCCAGTTGCATCGTTATTGCACCTCTTTTCACTAGTACATACTTGCTATGCAAGCGAATTTAATCACACAAAATAGATATACATCTAATTATATGTTTACTAAAAGTAGCTGTCAATCTTCACCTTCCATCATCACTTTCTGAAAACGGCTGGATATTGTGTTCGCATTGCGGTAGGATTATTATTTGAAAACTTCTCACATACTGAGCTATTTGCTTCAATCCTAAGATCCGTTTTTAATCGTCAAAATAATGTTAACCCTACAAAACTGGCATAATAAACCAATACAACTGGAGGTTCATCCAAATGTACGACGTAATCATTATCGGTGGCGGACCCTGCGGACTATCCGCTGCAATCGAATGCAGCCGCAGAGGTTTGCAAACTGTCATTATTGAAAAAAGCAACATCGTTCACTCCATTTTTCTGTATCCGACGAACATGCAGTTTTTTAGCACCGCCGAACTACTGGAAATCGGTGATGTTCCATTCAGCACCCCTAATGATAAACCTTTTCGTCATGAAGCACTGGCGTACTATCGTAAGGTAGCCACTCATTATAACTTGAACATTCAGCATTATGAGGAGGCCCAGTCCATTCATCGCCAGGATGACGGTACATTTACCGTACATACTCTGAGTAAAGGGGAAATAGCCAAAACGTATTCGTCACGCTATGTCGTTGTGGCTACAGGATATTTTGATCATCCGAACTATTTGGGCATTCCCGGGGAACAATTGGATAAAGTCACGCACTATTTCAGCGAAGCCCATCCCTATACAGGAACCCGGGTCGCAGTCATCGGTGGCAGTAACTCTGCGGTAGATGCTGCAATGGAATTGGTGCGGGTCGGAGCTACGATTGATATGGTATATCGTCGAAGCGAGTTGTCCCAATACATCAAGCCGTGGGTTCGTCCACTGTTTGACAGTATGGTACAAAAAGGGAAAATCACGCTGCACTTAGGCGCACGTATTACCGAAATTCATCCAGACCATGTCTTAGTCACTCCACTGGACACTGAAGCGTTCCGGCTCGAAAATGATTTTGTACTGGCACTGACTGGATTTCACCCAGAACGAAAACTACTGGAGTCTGTTGGCGTCCACATGGCTGAGGATCTGGACAAACCAGAATTTAATCCTGCCACGATGGAAACGAACATCCCAGGTGTATATGTCGCTGGGGTCATCGCTTCAGGCAGCAATGCCAATGAAGTGTTTATTGAAACAGGCCGCTGGCACGGGCGTCAAATCGCCGAACATATTCAAAGCTAAATAAACGAAGGAGAACATCTGTATGGATTACAGTTCACTTATCTTACTGGTATTGGCTGGTCTTGGGATTGTTAGTGGCAACTCTACCGTGACTATTGCCATGGTTGTATTACTGCTGCTGCGGGTAACCAGCTTTCATTCTGCTTTTCCCTGGCTTGAAAAGTATGGCCTGACGATCGGAATTATTATTTTGACGATTGGGGTCATGACCCCGCTAGCCAGCGGTAAAATCAGTATCAATCAGGTGATGGAGTCTTTCCTGCACTGGAAATCACTGCTCGCGATTGGTATCGGAATTCTGGTAGCCTATCTTGGCGGCCGCGGAGTAACTTTGATGTCTGGACAGCCCATTATTGTGACAGGTCTACTGATCGGGACCGTCATTGGCGTTGCCTTCTTTAAAGGAGTTCCTGTTGGACCTCTGATTGCTGCCGGATTGCTTTCCTTGTTAATCGGCCGCAGCTAAATTCGCACAACAAATATAGGAATAAATGATAGCAATCTGCATGTCGGGCTGAATTCAGTCCCGCTTTGTGGTATACTCATATCGCATAATTTGGTAAATGCAGGAGGCTTGACCGATGTCTCGACAATTTGTAACGGAAGCTGTAATGGTGGCTATATACGGCCAACTACTTACATCTCCCGCCCCTGTGGAATATATAGTGCCTTACACATCACTGCTAGAGCTATACGAATTCCAGGATAGCACAGAGCCGCTCATGGATAATCCTATGGACGATCAACATGTGAAGCGGAAGGTAAGCGAGTTGATCAGTTATTTTGAGGAACCGTTGAATCAGAAGAAAATTCGGCGTGCCCTTCAGATGCCTTGGGGCAAGAGCTTGCCTATTCTATTCGATGCCAATACATCACTCATTATCATTAATGCTGTTGATACTGCGCATTACGGAGAATATTTTGATCCAATTGAGACTGAACTGGTGTTGACAGCTCAGCGTGAATCATTACCTATTCTGACGGATCAATTGGACTGGATCCACCGCATTATCGAAGCTTCCGTACCTGTACATGTGTACGACATTGATGATTTTGATTTTGCACTCGATGGCCCAATACTTAACAACCCTTAACATACGACATACCCGCCTTAACCACAAAAAAGCGGCGGAGCATCATGTACAGGTTCATCTCCTGTAACACGATACTCCGTCGCTTTTCATGTCCAAGAACAACTATTTGCACGCTATGATTGACAGTGGAGCGCTAAGCTTGTCCATCCTCAACATAGGTGTAAATAATGTCATCATGTTCCTCCAAATACTTAACTTCCAGATGATGGCCCTTCAGATACCAGTAATCCTGGTCCTCCATATAAAACGTAATGCCAGCCGCTTCATGCTTTAATACGGGGTGCTGCGGAGGCTCTACGGCAATTCCCAGAGAAAAGCCTGGATGCAACCCGCCGCCAGAGCTATAGCGAACAAAAAAACGGATCGAATCTCCACGATTCAAACTAAGTTCCTTAATGTACCACTGTGCCGCAGGTTCAGTTACCTGTATGCTCATACGTTATGCTCATCTCCTTGTACAATGACGTCTGCCAACTATATCATAGCATCTTTTAGAATGACCACCAACCTTCCCAACCCAGCGAGCTTCTTGGACAAGTCATATACATTTTTTTGAAAAAGGTTTGACAATTCGCAAAAAAGGGTGTTAAGATTCAACCATACGAGATCCATTTTGAAATTTATTACCAATTTGAACGATTACTCATGTTAGAATGAACCCATTTTGAGGAAGAAAGGAGTGTTACCGGTGCTAAAATTTCCTATTGCATTTTACCCACATCTACAAACACAACAACTTCATACCGGAGCATCTCCCCTGTTGCATCCTTCAGAATTGGGCCATTCACGTTGTATGGTTTAATACGAGTGGCTGCCTGCGTTTGAGCAGTTTTTCAGTGGTGAGTGTGCTGAAAATACCTGCGCGCCATATGATATTGAGATTTAAGGCATATCGTCTGCGGACGGTATGCCTTTTTTGCGCCTGTTGCCGGATCATACTTGTGGCAGCAAGGCCTGTTGTTTCTTCAAAATGGTACACAACTCTCGAATGAACTTGTCATGAAAGGATGGGATTCCTCTTGTTTTCGGTACTTAAAAATTTAAGCTGGTTTTTTAAAAGAGAACGAAGCCGATACTCCATTGGATTGTTTTTGCTGATAGCCGTTGGTGTGCTGGAGCTTGCTCCACCTCGGCTGCTAGGTAGTGCCATTGATGAGATTGTGCGCGGTTCAATTTCCTGGTCCTCACTTTGGCGTTATATTTTGTACATCATAGGCATTCTAGCCGTCATCTACTACATTACGTACATATGGATGCACAAGCTGTTTGGTGGTGCCAATCTGGTGGAGCGCTTACTGCGCACACGCTTTATGAATCATCTACTGCGGATGACCCCTCCATTTTTTGAACGTAATCGCACTGGCGATCTAATGGCTCGTGCTACGAACGACCTTCGCTCCGTAGCAAGTACGGCGGGCTTCGGCATGCTGACACTGACAGACTCTACGGTCTATCTGAGCGTTGTATTAGTTGCCATGGGTACCCTAATAAGTTGGAAGTTGACACTGGCAGCTATCCTGCCCCTACCTTTTATTGCACTGGCTATGAGCATTTACGGTAAAGCCGTTCACGAGCGTTACACACTGGCACAAGATGCATTTGGTGATATGAACGATCAGGTGTTGGAATCCGTGGCAGGTATCCGAGTCATTCGCGCCTATGTGCAAGAGCGAATGGACGAAAAGCGTTTCGCTGATATTACCGACGATGTATTTCGTAAAAATCTGGCTGTCGCTCGGATGGATGCTCTCTTTGAACCAACGATTCGTTTATGTGTAGGACTTAGCTATGTCATTGGTCTCGGTTATGGTATTTATCTGGTATTTCATAACGATATCACGCTAGGCGAATTGGTCTCCTTTAATATGTATCTAGGAATGATGATTTGGCCGATGTTTGCCATTGGAGAGCTGATTAACATTATGCAGCGCGGTAGCGCTTCCCTGGACCGGGTCAATGAAACTCTCGATGTCCAGCCAGACGTTCAGGATGCAGCTCAACCAGTTCCAGTGGACCGCCTCGAATCCATCAGGATGAAAGACGTTACCTTCCGTTACCCTACCTCTACTATTGACAATCTGTCACATGTGAGTCTGGAGCTCAAACGCGGAGAAACGCTAGGCGTCGTCGGTAGAACCGGTAGCGGGAAATCCACTCTGCTCAAACAGCTACTGCATGAATATCCAACAGGTAGCGGTGATATTTTAATCTCCGGCATACGTCTGGAGGACATTGCAGTAGAACAACTACACAGCTGGATCGGCTACGTGCCACAAGAGCAAATTTTGTTTTCCAAATCGGTGCGCGAGAACATTCAGTTCGGGAAACCTCGTGCAGATGATGACGACATTATGGAAGCTATCCGTACTGCTGCCTTCGACCAGGATTTAGGTACTCTGTCTGATGGGCTGGATACACTGGTCGGAGAAAAAGGTATCGCCCTGTCCGGCGGCCAGAAGCAGCGCGTTTCGCTGGCACGTGCCTTTATCGGTGATCCGGATATTCTATTGCTCGACGATGCACTATCTGCAGTAGATGCCCGGACGGAAGCAAGGATTATTGACAATATCCGACGTAAGCGCTCGGGTAAAACAACCTTGATCTCCACCCACCGCCTCTCTGCTGTAGAACATGCAGACCGGATCGTCGTGCTGGAGCAAGGACGCATTATTGAGGAAGGGACCCACAACGAGTTGCTTCAGGCTGACGGATGGTACCGACAACAGTATGAACGGCAACAAGTGGAATCTGATCTGACCTCAGGGGAGGTATCCTAATGAAACCTAATATCGGCAAAAGGCTATTCCAGTACGCGCTGACGAGCAAAGCAGGCTTTATTGCCGCTCTCATCGCTTTGGCTATCGGAGTAGCCGCCGAGCTGGCTGGTCCCTTCATTGCCAAAACGATGATTGACGACCATATGCTCGCTATTGAAAAACCATTTTATGAAACAACTAGTGTGGACAGCACTGTAAGCTATGCTGGAACCCACTTTAAGCGTGAAGATCGCTTTGAGTCCGGGGAGACTAAAGGTCGCGAAGCGAGGATTTTACAAGTTGGGAAATCTTTCGTATTTGTCGATGGCTCGGTTCAAGTGGCTGACGGTAACCGCTCCTTTACGAACGGAACGCTGACTGTGACACGCGGTTCCGACACCTTTCGCTATGAAGCTAAGGCTCTGACTGCTGATGAACTGTATAGCTTTTACAAACCGGAAATGCCCGGTATCTTTCAGCTGATTGGCTGGTACTGCTTCTTCCTGGTTATTTCCATTTTTGCTGAATTCGGCAAAACATACTGGCTGCAATCCTCGGCGAACAAGGTCATTCAAAAGCTTCGGCTTGATCTCTACGCGCACATCCAGCGGTTGCCAGTTTACTTTTTTGATAACTTGCCTGCAGGCAAAGTCGTATCCCGTGTTACGAATGACACTGAGGCAGTCAAAGATTTGTTTGTGGCTGTGCTCTCAAATTTCACTTCAGGGATTGTGACGATGGCAGGAGTATATGTTGCACTCTTTTTGCTGGACTTCAGACTGGGTCTTATCTCTCTGTTTATTGTACCGTTACTGATCTTGTGGATTATATTGTATCGCAAGGTCGCCACCCGCTATAATACGATCATTCGGTCCAGACTCAGTGAAATTAATGCGATTATCAATGAATCGATTCAAGGGATGTCCATTATTCGCGTGTTCCGGCACCAGAAACAAACGCAGCAAGAGTTTGAAGAACTGAATGATGACTATATGAAGCATCAGAATAAAATGCTGAATTTGAACGCCTTCACTTCGCACAATTTAGTCAACGTGTTGAGAAATCTCGCCTTTGCCGTCGTGTTGTGGTATTTCGGATCTGAGGCGCTCGGAACTACAGGTAGTGCTGTTTCACTAGGCGTATTGTATGCCTTCGTCGATGTGCTGGGTCGACTGTTCCAACCTATGACGGGTATGGTTAACCAACTGGCCGTACTGGATACTTCCATCGTATCCTCAGGACGCGTATTTGAGTTGATGGACGAAACTGGAGAGCCGGTGACGGATGGCACGATGCCGCGCTACAAAGGCCAGGTAGAGTTTAACGACGTTTCCTTTGCCTACAAAAAGGATGATGTACTTAAACATATTTCCTTTACAGCACAGCCCGGGCAAACAGTTGCCCTTGTCGGACATACCGGATCAGGCAAAAGTTCGATTATCAACCTGCTATTCCGGTTCTATGATCCGCAAAAAGGAACGATCACCATTGACGGAACGTCTGTCAAAGACATCCCTAAGCAATGGCTTCGCCATCATATGGGTATTGTTCTTCAAGATCCATATTTGTTTACTGGTACGGTAGCCTCTAATGTCAGTCTCGAAGACAGCCGAATCACGAGAGAACAGGTGAATAAAGCGCTGCATGACGTTGGAGCCGACAAATTGCTGGCCCATTTGCCGCAAGGATTCGATGAGCCTGTTATTGAAAAAGGCAGCACTTTATCAGCCGGGCAACGCCAGCTTATTTCCTTCGCTCGTGCACTAGCCTTTGATCCCGCAATTTTAATTCTGGATGAAGCTACTGCCAATATTGACACCGAAACGGAAGCGCTCATCCAATCCGCTCTTGAGGTACTCAAGAAGGGACGTACGACCTTTATCATTGCTCACCGTTTGTCCACCATTCGCAGTGCGGACCAAATTTTGGTGCTGCATCGGGGTGAAATTGTTGAACGGGGTAGCCATGACGAACTTATGGCCCAAGGTGGTCGTTACTTCCAAATGTATCAGCTCCAGTCGGGAACAGTTGCAACAGATTCGGCTTCATCCTCTGCTACGCATGCTGCGCAAGATGACCTACTTGCAGGCAAAGTCAGCATTTAAAGCTTGAAAGCCCTATTGCTTAGGGCTAACGATTAACATTTGGTATAAAAAAACCAGCAAGTCTCCCCTACAAATTGGAGGCTCGCTGGTTTTATTTATATCTATAACATATGGCTTGTAATTTTATTTAGCTACAGACGTGCCTGTTCCTGTGGGCGGAAGCACTGTTCCATCTACTGCTTTAAGCGTAACCTTATACTTGCTGTCTACTAATGTACTTGTGTGGGTATCCGTAATGACCTGAATATTCATTTCCCCTGGCTTTGGACTAGTCAGCTTGTAGTAAATTACTGCATTCGTATCATCTACGTAGTCGATGTGATCCACTTCAATGCCGTAACCTGGATTAGGTGCCTGCAGACGGGTGATTGTCACTTTGTTCTGCTGGTCATTTGCCTTCTCTATACTCATACTAATGTTATTTTGTTGAACCGGATCTACAGGCTCAGCCGGATTTTCAGGAGTAGCTTCAACCGTTTTATGACTTTGTACAAATTCGGATGCGTTATAGACCATTTCTGCTGCCTCCATCCGCGTTACTTTACGATCCGGGTTAAAGTTGCTCTGTTCGTCCAATTTTGCAATTTTGGTCAATAGCAAGAATTGAACGGCTGCATTTGATTCCTGGTCTAGTTTTTTGCCATCTGCTACATTAATTAACATACGGACAGTTGGATATTCGCCCGTTGCACTCACTGCTTTATACAGAATATTCGCAAATTGTTCTCTTGTCATACGGGTGCTTGGATCAATATCTGGTGACAAAGGGATTTGGTGTTGGGCTGCAATCCGATAGGACTGAGCATACCATGCGGAAGCCGGAATGTTTGCAAAGGAACCCGTTGTGAAATCAGGCATTACCTGAAGATCCATTGCACGAACAACCAAGTGTACTCCTTGTGCATACGTGAGCGTTTGATCCGGTGCAAATTTATCCTTGGTTATTCCTTGAATAATTCCTTTGTCCTGAAGTGAGTTTACGACCTTTTCCTGTTCAGCTCCCTTTATATCACGAAAAGCAGAAGCCGACGTAGCTACTGCCAATGAGCAGATGACAAGCAGGGCAGCTGTCACGCTTTTGTTCTTTTTCATGAGATACACCTCCATGTTTACTTTGCTTCTACACTTACCGACGTAATAAAAGCATCAAATGTTTCAAATATGCACAAATTGGTTGCAAAACAGTGGAATACCTGCGATTAGTGTAACCCGTCTAACTCTTTTCTGCTCACAATCTTTATACATACCCAAAAGTGCCTGTAACAGATTAATCTTTTACAGTATTCCTTTGGAAGAGCCGGGTCTGGGTAACAGTCATCCCGCCAGCAAAAACTCGCTCCCCTTTGTTCGCTTTGCTTACATCCGATTCGGTGCTTTCAGACCAAGAAGTTGCAGCGCGCATGCCAGAATATCGGCAGTTTGTTCCGCCAACTGAATACGCCACTGTCCACCATCGGCAATCCTTTCCTTGGCGTAAAAACGGTTAAACGCCTGGGCCGTATCCAATGCAAATCTCGCAATAACCGAAGGCTCCAGTTGGCGAGCCGCACGTATCAGTTGTCCGTGATATCGACCCAACTGCTTAAGTAGCGCCCAACCTGCGTCACCCAACATTTCATCCGATACGTCATTCAAATCACGAGAATGGCTATCTTGGACAAGGTCGTTGTCGCTAGGATTAGTATTAACATCAACATCGGCGCGAGCGTGAGCTTTCTCCAAAAGGCTGCGGAGGCGCGCATGAGTATACTGCACATAAGGCCCGGTCTCGCCTTCAAAGGTCAGCGCCTCCTCCAACGAAAAATCCACTTCATTCAGCCGGTTGTTTTTTAAATCACCAAAAATAATCGCCCCAATGCCAACGTCCTCAGCTACTGCCTGTTGTTCCTGCAAATCGGGGTTCTTCTGATTAATGATGGCTTGTGCACGCGCTATAGCTTCATCCAGCACCTCCTCCAGTTTGACAACTTTTCCGCGTCTTGTGGACATTTTCTTACCTGCAAACCGCATTAATCCAAACGGCACATGCTCACATTGCTCCGCCCAAGCCTCCCCTGCATGCTTCAGCACCGCAAACACCTGCTGGAAATGCAACTTCTGTTCCCCACCAACGACGTACAGCAACCGATCAGCCTTCATCACTTCATGACGATAAATCGCTGTTGCCAGATCACGTGTCGGATAAATGGTGGTCCCATCCTTTTTTAGAATAAGACACGGAGGCAGTTCCTCATCTTCCAGACGAACCACGAGCGCGCCATCACTTTCCTCCAGCAATCCTTTTGCTCTTAATTGAGCAACAACAACCTGCATCTTATCATTGTAAAAACTTTCTCCCAGCACATGGTCAAATGTAATGTTTAGACGCTGGTACATACGATCAAATTCACCCAGACTAACTTCAACAAAAAACTCCCATAGTTGTTGAGCCTCAGCATCCCCATGCTCCAAACGTCGGAACCACTCGCGGCCTTCATCCTCCAAAGTCGGATCATGCTCGGCCTCCTGATGAAAACGAACATATAGCTTCAGCGATTCACCAATCGGATCATGTTGTAGCTGCTCCTCATTTCCCCATCTTTTATAGGCCGCAATTTGCTTGCCAAACTGTGTTCCCCAATCCCCAAGATGATTCACACTAATTGGAACATATCCGGTTTCACCAAGAATGCGATACAAGGCAGCACCGATAACAGTAGAGCGAAGATGACCGATACCAAACGGTTTGGCAATATTGGGCGAGGACATATCAATAACTACCCGCTGTCCGTGCCCGATATTGGGCCTCAGGAAATCGGCCTTGCTCAATTCAGCAAGCATAAGCGGAATATGAACAGATCGATCCAATGTTATATTTACATAGGCACCCGATGCTGTAGCAGTTAAACCTTCTTCATGATTCACTAGCTCCGCCAATTCCAGTGCAATGTGCTGTGGAGACTTTCGAAACTTTTTAGCCAGCACAAAACAGGGAAACGCCACATCTCCCCATTCAGGCTGCGGAGGCACCTCAAATAATGATAAAATTTCTTTCTCCTCCAAGCCCGTATGGGCCAATATCGCTTGAGCAGCAATCCTCATCAACATGATCTCTCTCCTCTTTTTATAGAATCTAACAAAAAAAGCCCCCGCCTCTTGAAATAATTCAAGAGACGAGAACTTTAATATCCCCGCGGTACCACTCTTCGTAAATCGGTGTGTAGCTACAGCTAACTTACACAAATCGCGATTTCACTCCAATGACTAATAACGGTGTCTGCCGGGCTGATCTACTAGAAGTTCTGTTCGTTGGATCAACCGTCTCCCAGGTGCGCTTCACATCGGACCTCATACCGGCTTCCACCTCTTCCGGCTCGCTGTAATGATACGGCTCCGCTGCTACTCTCCCGTTCCATGACGTTAATTCCAACCATTATACAAACCTATTCAGTAGAAAGCAACCTTTTATTTCCTCTTCAGGCACTGGTTCCATATATGTAATTACACTGCCACCAATTGGCGGCATGCCTGAACGCAACGACGGCAGGCTTCTGCACAATGTTTGCAATGATCATGGGAATGCTTGCTGCATTCAGCAGCACATACCTCACAGGCCTTGGCGCACAGCTCACAGATTTGCTCGGCAAAATCCGTTCCACGCTGCAGCATTTGAGCAGCAAATCCGCATATTTCTGCACATTCCCTACTCACTCGAATACATTCACGCAGCATAGCTAAATCATATTCCTTCAAACTCGCTACGTAACATACATTGCAAGCGTTCATACATTCCAGGCAAGCATCCACGCATTGTTGGTATGAATGATTCATATTACATTACCTCCCAGTTGTTGACCCTGCTGTACTATTACCCGCTGACCCTTGAGATTAATCATTTGATGTGCGCGCTTTCAATAAAATAAAAACAAAGTAATCCCGACTTATGTAAGGAAGTGTACTATATTCCAGTGTGCAAGTGCAAGGATATTAATCACATGGATTTTTAGCCCCTGTTTCTGACTTGCATACACTCAGTCATTGCTCTATTGTAAAAAGTGTATGTCTAACCACCGATCAAGGAGTGAGCATTTCAATGAATATGTCTTCTGTAGAGGAGCATCGACAGGAATCCCCGCAACAGGTTAATTGCATGGTCGTGACTGTCTCGGACACACGCACCGTGGAAACAGATACTGGGGGGCGACTGCTCATGGATCTACTAGAAACCAATGGATATAAGGTTGTTCGATATGTCATCGTCAAGGATGACTACGAAGGTATTCAGCAGTTAGTATCCGAAGCAGCGGCACAGGATGACATCGAGGCTGTACTTTTGACAGGCGGTACTGGTATTTCTCCACGTGATACTACATATGAAGCCGTCTCCTCTCTACTGGATAAGGAACTACCTGGCTTTGGAGAAATCTTTCGTTATTTAAGCTTTGCTGAGGACATTGGTTCAGCAGCTATATTAAGCCGGGCTGTAGCTGGCACTGTGGGCCAGACAGCTGTATTTTCTATGCCTGGCTCACGCGGAGCCGTTCGTTTGGCAATGGAACGCATTATTGTCCCTGAGCTACGACATGTGATGAGAGAAATTTATAAATAAGCTCCTATTTCCTACATGCCGCGACACAAAAAGGCACCCCATACATTCATGAGGTGCCTCTTCCAACTATTCTTTTTCTTCAACTTCGGGCTGCATATAGCTGTCGATCAGCTTTTGCTTCAGCTCCCATACCTTCTCGCTCAGATTTACACGATAAATTTCAGGGTTCAGCTTCCGCAAATATTCTGGCCAAAACAGTTTCAACTGTGAAGTATGGTAGGCACGAATTTCATCCAGCTCAGGAAGCTCATATACCTTCTGTCCATTTATAAAAATAGGCTCAAGCATTGGTACAGCTTCATAATTTTCTACATACTTCTTCATATACGGATGCAAAGGGTTAAACAGCTTCAGGCGCTTACCATTACGCGGACGCTCTTCATCCGGGAAAGAAATATAATCGGCCACAGCTCTCCCTTTCTTCTTATCCACAATGCGATATACATCCTTCTTGCCTGGTGTGGATACTTTTTCTGGGTTACCCGAGATCTTAATCGTCGGCAACATTTCGCCATCCACTTCACGCTCAACCAGCTTGTACACCCCGCCAAGCGAAGGTTGATCTGAAGCCGTAATAAGCTGTGTTCCTACACCCCATACATCAATACGTGCCCCTTGGGCTTTCAGGTTAAAAATCGTATTTTCATCCAAATCATTGGAAGCTACAATTTGTACGTAATCTAAGCCTTCAGCATCGAGCATTTCCCGCGCCTGAATGGATAGATAAGCCAAGTCACCGCTATCCAGACGGATTGCATTCATACGCTTGCCCTGGCTCTCCAGCATTTTTGCTGTCCGAATCGCATGAGGAACACCGCTTTCCAGCGTGTCAAAGGTGTCTACCAACAGTGTAACCTGGTCTGGTAAAACCTTCGCATACACGTCAAACGCCTCCTGCTCCGTCATAAAGGTCTGCACCCATGAATGGGCATGTGTCCCCTTCGTCGGGATTCCAAAGTGCTCGCCTGCCAGCATATTAGAAGTCGCGTCAAAACCTGCAACATAAGCTGCCCGTGCTCCCCAAATCGCTGCGTCAGCTTCCTGCGCACGCCGTGTTCCAAATTCGAGCAGTGTATCGTCACTTGCCACCTGCTTGATGCGCGATGCCTTTGTCGCAATGAGTGTCTGATAGTTCATAAAATTCAGTAACGCCGTCTCAACAAGCTGCGTTTCCATAATCGTTCCTTCGACACGTACCAGAGGCTCGTTTGGAAAAACAAGTGCCCCTTCTTTCATCGAATGGACCGTTCCACCAAACTTAAACTGGCGAAGCGCCTCCATGAACATGGGATCGTACTTCTCCTCCTGTTCAGATAGGTAGCGAATGTCCTCTTCTGTAAACCGCAAATTTGCAATATAATTCACAATGCGTTCCAGACCAGCAAACACGGCGTATCCATTACCAAAAGGGAGTTTACGAAAATACGCCTCGAACACAGCTTTACGCTGGTGACTTCCGTTCACCCAATGGGCGTACATCATATTAATCTGATATTTATCTGTATGTAATGCGAGGCTCGTTGACTGCATCGTAATCATCCTCTCTGACTGTCCCCAGGTTTGTGGCGGCGACCGCCTCATCTGCCCAGATTCAGCAATATCCGGCTCCATTTTGTTATCGGACATTGGTGCACAATCGTTAAGTTATTTTACTTCTTCTGGCGTAAAACCGTATTCTCAGCCGACTGTACCGCAGCTCCAAGACTTCCCTCAAAATGACCCAAAGCCCAATCATGTCCAGCTTGATTAAAGCTCGCCACAGCGTCCTTGTATACAGTAATAGCAAAACCTTTGTTATAAGCATCTACAGCCGTATGCAGCACACATATATCTGTACACACACCAATCAGATGGACTTCCAGAATACCACGTTCACGCAGCCTGAGCTCCAGATCTGTGCCTGTAAAAGCACTGTACCGTGTTTTATCCAACCAGTAGATAAGATCACTTTGTTGCTCATAGAGGCTACGAAGCTTGCCATACAAATGTCGTCCGTTGGTTCCACGTATATTATGTGGAGGAAACAGTTTGCTCTCCGGATGATAAAGGTCGTTCTCCTCATGCAAATCCACAGCCATGACAACAAAGTCCCCTTGATCCACATATGCCTGCGTAATTGCTGCGATCCGTTCATCCAACTCAATCGCAGGTTGTCCTACAGGCAAACTACCGTCCACAAAATCTTTCGTGTAATCAATAACAATTAGTGCCTGCATCGTACGGTCAGCTCCTTATCCTCAAAGTGAAATTGTACGTTCTATGCGTAACCTATTACATTAGACGTTACGTGTAGATAGATAAACGCGGTACTCTGTCACTAAAACGGTACAACTGTGCCGGTCTTTGTGAATACTGGTTGGAACTGAGCGGTTTGCCGTTCTCATCACGCACCTCTTCCAGTATTCCCTGCCTGCTACGAGTCGATGTTATTTTGCGAATAAAGTTTGGCTCTTCGAAATCCGGTACGACACTCTGAATCACCTGATATAATTCACCCAGTGTAAAATGTAGCGGTAAAAATTGCTTGGCTATCGTCGTCTGAAGCATCTGCAACTGAATTTTGCGATAAGCATCTACTATGATATCCCGGTGATCGAATGCCAGCTCCAATTCCTCCAACGCTTCGCGGATCGTGAATAGCCCGACCTCGGAAGCATCATCGGCCGCCTGACGCTGCTCCAACATCCATTCTTCTACCAGCGCAAAAAACGCATGCGATATGATCCACCCGCGCGGATCACGTCCCGGTCCACTATATACACCCAAATACTCCAGATGCCCGCCGTCCACACCCGTTTCCTCTAACAGCTCCCGCTTGGCAGCTCCATACATGGATTCATCTTCCTGACAAAACCCTCCAGGCAACGCCCAGCGTCCTGCAAAAGGCCAACTGCGGCGCTTGATGAGCATCACTTTCAGCTCCCGAATCGGCAATGTCTTTGTTACCGTCTTGCGCTCCCGCTTCGTTAAGGTAAACATAACGATATCCGCTGGAGCTCCATCCGGGGTGCGGTATTTCTTAATGTTGTACGACGCCTTTTGCGCCTCTTCGTTTATACGATTGCTATCCATTGGCATCACCATATTATATCGTTTTGATAAATTCATTATGACATAATAAAAATTTTTGTCAAGTGTCAGGCCTTGCCTGAATCACTTGCTTGTGTACGTAATACTCGGAAGGTTGCTGTAGATGTAGAACCGAGTGTGCCTTCACTATCTCTTACTTCCGCCTCAGTAGTTATCGTGCGACCTCCCTGATGGAGAATTCGCGCCCTAACCTCCAGTCGTCCTTGCCTCATGGCTGACAAGAAATGAACATTCAGGTTCGTCGTTACACATGGATCCATATTTCGTGAAGCCATACTGACCATCCCCATCGCCTGATCCATCAATGAAGTAAGTACACCCCCATGGACAATACCCATCACATTGGTATGCTCTTGTTTGGCCTCCAAAGCGATCTGTACCTCGTTTGCATCAGCTGCAATCAGTTCACACCCTAAATACTCCCAAAAAGTATTATTCTCTCCCTCTAGCATCTTACCCAACTTATCCATTCCCTTGCTTCCATCCCTTCTATGTTGTCCCATTTCTCTTGATGTCCTATAACCATATACGATGGCAAAACGCTTTCGAAAAAAAGGCGTGGAAGCTACGCCTCCACACCATAGATTTCATTCTAATCACTGCAATTCGACGAGGAAGTGCTTTTTCCCTCTTCTACGTTTACCTTCTCGGCAACGGTATCACGGATCGCCATAATCACCATTTGCAGTAGCTCATTAATTTCCACCTGACTCTGCTGAAACTCGGTTACAATTGGAATACCGTCAAGCTCTTCCTGTAGCTCCTGAAGTTCGGCCTCTATTTTGGCAATCATTTTTTGATTCTTCAAGGATTCAAATGCTACAATTTCCTTTTGCTTCTTTTTCATCGTTGCAATCAGTTGCTGGATGCGCCCATGATCCTGAATCTTTTCTTCTGCTTTTCGGAATACCTGTACTTCCTCACTGCTACCCAAAATACCTGCCAATTCTTTGGCTTTTGCCAATATCATTTCGCGATTGACCAAATGATCATGCTGGCGCGCCGCCGATTGAAGTTCTGTTTGTTGCAACCGCTCCTCTGTCATTGTCCATCGCTCCTTTTCTCACTTAGACGGCCTTGCACACAGCCCTTTACTCAGACCGCATGCAACCCGCTAGAATATTCTTTTATCCGTTAACTGCTACAGCCGTTTCAACCAGATCCCCTTTGATGTAAAAGGTCATAGGTTCCGTAATTTTCACTTGAACAAAGGAACCAATCAGGTCCTTAGAACCCTCAAAATGTACAAGCTTATTGGAACGGGTCCGACCGGCAAGCACTTTGCTGTCATTTTTGCTCTCGCCTTCCACCAGCACCTCAACCACTTCGCCACGCAATCGACTATTAAAGCGAAGGCTGTTTTGGTTCACAGCAATGTTCAGACGCCGGAGACGCTCTTTTTTGACCGACATAGGCACATTATCTTCCATCGAAGCAGCTGGCGTACCTTCACGTGGTGAATAAATAAATGTGTAGGCAAAGTCATAGCCGACCTCGCGCACCAGGGATAGAGTATCTTCAAACTGCTCGTCTGTTTCGCCCGGGAAACCTACGATGATATCTGTTGTCAGAGAAACATGCGGAACAGCTGTTTTAATCTTCGCAGCCAGTTCCAGAACACGCTCACGGGTATATTTTCGGTTCATTTTCTTCAATATATCCGTATTACCGGATTGAACAGGCAGATGGATATGCTCCACCAAATTGCCACCCTTACCAAGCACTTCAACCAAATGGTCATCAAAATCACGTGGATGTGATGTCGTAAAACGTACACGCGGGATATTAATTTTGCGCATATCATCCATCAGATCCCCGAATCTGTAATTCAAATCTTTCAAATCCTTGCCATAAGCATTAACATTCTGCCCCAGTAAGGTGATTTCTTTAAAGCCTTGACGTGCCAAATCCCGTACTTCAGCGATAACATCCTCTGGACGGCGGCTTCTTTCCTTACCCCGTGTAAAGGGAACGATGCAATAGGTGCAAAATTTATCACAACCGTACATAATGTTCACCCAAGCCCGCATACCCTCGCGCTTCTTCGGCAGGTTTTCGATAATGTCGCCTTCCTTAGACCACACTTCGACCACCATTTCTTTGCTAAAGAGTGCTTCCTTGACGAGCTGAGGCAGACGATGAATATTATGGGTACCAAAAATCATATCGACAAAACCGTGTTTTTGCATAATCCGGTTAACGACATTCTCTTCTTGTGACATGCAGCCACACACGCCGAGCAGCAGTCCTGGCTTTTCTGTTTTGAGATGCTTGAGGTGACCCAGCTCGCCAAACACTTTATCCTCCGCATTTTCACGGATAGCACAAGTGTTCAGTAAAATGATGTCTGCTTCCTTCCGATCCTCGGTTGCCTGGTAGCCCATTTGCTCCAGCAAGCCTTTTATGGTTTCGGAATCATGCTCGTTCATTTGGCAACCGAATGTGTATACGATATAATGCTTTCCCTCACCGATATGCTTTAGCTCATCCGGGACTGCGTTATCATATAATACCTGTACATCCTCTTTACCGCGTTGCTTTTCTTTTCTATGGTTCGGCTCCGCCATAATGTTGATTTCACGTCCGCGAATACGGATCTTTTTGCTATGCTCATCTTCAGAAATAATCTTCGCATCCGAGAAATCAAAATATTTGGAGTAATCTTTTGTTTTCTTTTCCATTCCTTAGTCACTCCTTACACTATCTATTTCACGAGCTAATTTGTGATTTTACTGTATCTTCAGGCATGGGTAAATTTATTTTAAGTTCTAAAAAAACCTTTAAAAAAGGCATTACACTAAATTATAGCATGATTTATAGGCCATCGCCATAGATCAACCGCAGATACCATTGAGTGCAATTTGAACTCATGTTCTTTTTGTACATAAGTGAAGTATTTGTGAATTATATAGTATGTAAAAAGCCCGATTCTTTTGCAAGAATCGGACTCTTTAAGCCTTCCGGCATTTAAATACGTGTATATTAGTCTACGATTTCAGCGTTGTCACCGTTTTTCACACCGGCTCCGTTCGCTTCATCTGTATCAATGTGCATATCCAAAGCAAAAGAATCGGACACACGTGCAAGAACATTTTCAAATACAAGGCCACGTTCGCCGCCGACACGTACTTTCAGCAACTGCTTGTCCTTAATGTCCCATTTAGCTGCATCAGATGTATGGAAATGAATATGGCGGGCTGCTACAATCACACCTTCTTGCAGTTCCACTTCACCAGCTGGTCCTTTTACCGTGATTCCTGGTGTACCATCAATGCTACCAGATTCGCGTACAGGTGCTTTTACACCAATAGCAAAGGAATCAGTGCGAGAGATTTCCAATTGGGATGCGGGACGAGCAGGTCCCAAAATGCGAACCTTATCAAATTGGCCCTTAGAACCAATTACAGCTACCGTTTCATTTGCGGCAAATTGTCCTGGTTGGGACAAAGGTTTAAATTCAGTTAATTGATAGCCTGCTCCGAACAAAATTTCAATATGCTCTTGAGTCAGGTGAATATGACGGGCTGAAACGCCGACAGTTACGATCTTACTCATCGTGTGGTCACTCCTTTTTCTCTATACAATACTTTACACATCTATGCTATTATACTCCTATTTTGCCAAGAAAGAAAAGGAGAGCGTATAAAGTTTCCTTTTTCGCCCCAATCAGCGTTAAATATCGTCCATAGAAATCGGATCAAACCGTCGTTTTAGCGAACAAGAGAAAGAAAAGCATGATTTCAGCTACGATGAGATGAGGGGGAACGACAATAAATATATTAAGGATAAACAGGACACAGAGTATTCCAGTTAAGAAAATAATGACTCTGAGACGAGGTTTAAGATGACTTAATCGGTACTGATGAAATACCAGCAAAACCGACAAAAAGTAAATAAAAACAGAAGCAAAGGTAAAGCAAAGCACAAAGATATAGTCTGCTTGTCCCAAAAACAAGAGCTGAATCGAAGCAGCTAGCATGCTAAGGGAAAGATAAATAAACAAATGACCATAAATAATAGTCTGTCCTGCTGATTGTTTTGATTTATCTACGCGCTTCTCCATATTCTCAAAATATTGCCACCAGATTGCAATGACTAATACAAAAGCCAAAGCAGCAAATACAACAGAAGAAACCGTAAAATGATCGGATTGTAAAACAGAAAGCATGCTTATCACAGATTCGCCAAGCAGAATTAAGGTGAACTGTGCAAAGCGTTCTAAAAGATGCTCCGTATGGATTGGTGTGATCACCAACTTTTTACGACCAATCAAAGGAACGAGGATATCAACAGCTATACCGGTATATAAAATCAAATATCGAACCCAAGAGTCAAAGAAGAGGGAGAAACTAGAGATGACTATTCCAATCCAAAAATAGGTTCCGAAAAAACGAGCTGTTTCCTGTTTATGAGCCGTTTCTCTAGGTGCCGAAAGTAAATATTGAACGACAGTCAAACCTCTTAACCCAATATAGCCAACAAAAAAAGATACATAATACGCATCAAAATCTATATTAAGGCTGGCGGTCATGATTAACACGAAAAACAATTGCAGGATCATAAAGATTCGATGCGTTATACTGTCTTGACCAAAACGGTTGTTGTAGACAGTTTGTCCCACCCAAGCCCACCATATCGGGATGAAAATCATAATAAACTTTTCCATATGTTCCCACGATATACTACCATGCTCAACATGTAGTAAAACATGAGTGGCCTTAGAGACAGCAGCTACGAACAATAAGTCATAAAAGAGCTCAAGCCAGGTAACTTTTTTTATTAACATTGTGTAATGGAGCCCCCTCTGATATGGCGGTGCAGCATAGTGTACCGTCAGTCTTGCTCCAACGTCTGCCGTATTTATGCTTATTTTAGCACCATGAAATTCTAAGATGCTCCAATTATTTCGTAATCGTTCTCACTTTGTCAAGCTATTCGCAGCCAAAAACAACTCCTAGTAAATAGCTATTTAAGAAGACATTTTGGAAGGCAAATTCGTTTGCAAGTATTCCAGCGCATGTCCTCCCAGCCATCCCTTGACTAGCTCCTCAGGGTAATACTTCAGCAGCAGTTCTGCAAAAACCGGATATTTCCCCGAGTGCTCCAGCCCTTGCACATGGTGCTCGATACCGTCAAAATCAGAGCCAAACATCAAATGCCTTGCGCCGCCTAATGAACAAATATGCTCAATGTGCGGTAGCAGATCCTCAGCGGTTACCGTACCCTGCTCTTTGAGAAACATTGTGACGAAGGTCAAACCAATCCGTCCATTACGGGCGATCAGTGCACGAATCTGTTCATCCCGTAAATTACGAGGATGAGCACATCTCGCAAAAACATTCGAATGCGAAGCGATGGGCGGTAGAGTGGCCTCCTCCAGCACCTCCCAAAAGCCCTGTACGGACAAATGCGATACATCTAGCAGCAGTCCCAGATCATTACAGCGATTGACCAAATCGCGCCCCTTGCTAGTCAGCCCGCCACCTCTATGTTCCATAATGCCGTCAGCTGCCCAGTTCGCATAATTCCATGTCAGCCCAATCAATCGTATTCCCATGGCATAGCACAATTCTGCATAAAACGGTTTCCCTTCCAGCGCATCTACCCCCTCCAGTGAGAGCAAAGCCCAAGGTGCCCATGTATGATCCGTCCCATTACCATCCACATACGTTATCTTTTCCATGCGCTTCTCTTCTCCTGCCTGCTTTACTTGCTCCTCCTGATGCACTGTTGACGTATTTTTACACATTGCCAAGTCTTCCTTCCACAGCAATGGTCTCAACCCACCGGAGATAGAGGTAACATGCTGCCTGAACAGCTCAATTTGACGAACCACATGCTCAAATCTTGGCGTGCCCAATACCTGAGAAATATATATAGCAAACGTTTGCAACCGCACGTTACCTTCTAGCAAACGTTCTTTTGTGACATCAAGCGATGGATGACTGAAATCGATCTGCGCATCGAGCTGCATTTTACATAACACATCGCAATGAAAGTCAACAACTGGCCAATTCACTTTTAGCTTATCATTCATGCACCTTACCTCCATCTATAGATTGAAGCACCACAAATTTATTTTAAAAATCATAGTAACAGACTCACAAAGCAAAAAAGCCCGTTTACAAATCGTAAACAGGCTCAGGCAACTTACATTTATTATCTTGGCTCTACAATCAATTTGATCGCAGTCCGATCTTCTCCATCAATAACAATGTCTGTGAAAGCAGGAATACAAATCAAATCCACTCCGCTTGGTGCGACAAATCCCCGGGCAATGGCTACCGCTTTAATGGCTTGGTTTAGTGCACCCGCTCCAATCGCCTGTAATTCTGCATTTCCGCGTTCACGCAGTACTCCTGCGAGTGCGCCTGCAACTGAATTGGGATTGGATTTTGCTGATACTTTTAATACATCCATAGTAAGTACCTCCCCTGGGAATGATGATGGTTTGATTCCACTATTAGATGTTATTCGAGGGTCAGCAAAAAATTCCTGCTTTTTGGTGACAGTTTTCCTTATTCTTTCCTTAAGTAGCTCACAAAAAGGTTAATCCATCCGCCATTCATCTTCTTTGAGTCTGATTTTCTGAATTTTGCGAGCTTTTCCATCGTTATCATTCAGCTCTACGCTGATGGCATGAAAATGCCATTTGCCCATGTCCACTTGAAAACGTACCGGAAGCTGGGTCTGGAATTTCTGTAACACAGCCTCTTTCTGCATCCCAAGCACTCCCTCATAAGGACCTACCATTCCCGCATCTGTCTGATACGCAGTTCCTTGTGGCAAAATCGTATCGTCATTGCTCTGTACATGTGTGTGCGTACCTACCACGATTGAAGCACGTCCATCCAAATGCCAACCCATAGCGATTTTTTCCGAGGTTGCTTCGGCGTGGAAATCAACTAGGATATGTTTATGTTTTTTGCGCAGCTCATCGACAATTTCATCTGCTGCACGGAATGGATCGTCAATAGCTGGCAAAAAGGTTCTACCTTGCAGATTAACAATAGCCAGCTCCTTACCTCCACCCTTTACAACGGTATAACCCCGGCCCGGTGTTCCTGGTGGAAAGTTAGCCGGGCGGATGATCCGCGGCTCATCATCTATAAAATCAAATATTTCCTTATTGTCCCAAGTATGATTTCCCATCGTAATCCCATGAACGCCCCAATCAAAAAACTCTCTGGCGATGGCTGGGGTAATTCCTCTTCCCGATGCCGCATTTTCTCCGTTCACAATAATAACATGCGGGTTGTATTTTGATTTTAGCGAAGGGAGATTCTCCCTCAGTGCCTTTCTGCCTACACTGCCGACGATGTCTCCAATAAATAATACGTTGATAGAAAGCCCTCCCTAGTCTGCCTTACATAATGAAAAGTGGCCCTACAAGCAGCGGCCACTTTTCATTGAAATACTTTTATTTTGCGTATTCTACCGCACGGGTCTCACGTATGACGGTAACCTTGATATGTCCCGGATAGTCCAGTTCATTCTCAATCGTTTTCGTAATATCGCGGGCCAGTCGGAATGCTTCCGCATCATCAATTTTCTCTGGCTGTACCATGACACGAACTTCGCGTCCGGCTTGAATCGCGTATGATTTTTCAACGCCTTCAAAAGATTCGGAGATGCGTTCCAGCTTCTCAAGACGACGGATGTACGTCTCTAGCGTTTCACGCCGCGCTCCCGGTCTTGCTGCTGACAGGGCATCTGCCGCCCCAACCAGCATGGCGATCACTGAAGTCGCTTCGCAGTCGCCGTGATGTGAAGCAATGCTGTTGATGACGACCGGGTGTTCCTTGTACTTCTTCGCCAGTTCCACGCCAATTTCAACGTGTGATCCTTCCACTTCGTGATCCAGCGCCTTCCCGATGTCATGCAGCAAGCCTGCCCGTCTTGCCAGTACAACGTCCTCGCCCAGTTCCCCGGCCATTAGACCTGTCAAGTATGCAACTTCCATCGAGTGCTTCAATACGTTCTGTCCGTAACTCGTACGGAACTTGAGACGTCCCAAGATCTTGATCAAATCCGGATGTAAGCTATGCACACCCACCTCAAAGGTGGCCTGTTCACCATACTCACGGATTCGTTCGTCCACCTCTTTACGAGATTTTTCCACCATCTCTTCAATACGAGCCGGATGTATCCGTCCGTCCGCTACGAGCTTCTCAAGCGCAGTACGCGCAATCTCTCTACGAATCGGATCAAATCCGGACAATATAACAGCTTCCGGCGTATCATCAATAATGAGGTCAATTCCTGTAAGGGTTTCAAGTGCACGGATATTACGGCCTTCGCGCCCGATAATCCGGCCTTTCATTTCTTCGTTCGGCAATGTAACAACAGAAACCGTCGTTTCTGCTACATGATCTGCCGCACAGCGTTGGATGGCCAGTGTGATGATTTCACGAGACTTTTTGTCCGCTTCTTCTTTGGCCTGCTGTTCAATTTCTTTAATCATCTGAGCTGTTTCATGACGAACTTCCTGCTCTACGTTGGTCAGAATAATACTTCTTGCATCCTCCATCGTCAGATTGGAAATACGCTCCAACTCAGTTACCTGACTCTTGTAAATCAAATCAATTTGCTGCTGGGTTTCATCGATTCGTTTCTCTTTGTTGGCCACTTGTTCTTCTTTGCGTTCCAGTGATTCCAATTTTTTATCCAGCGATTCTTCTTTTTGCAGCAATCTTCGTTCCTGTCGTTGAATTTCATTGCGACGTTCACGAGTTTCTTTTTCAGCTTCGGCACGGATGCGGTGGATTTCATCTTTCGCTTCCAATACCGTTTCCTTCTTCAGCGCTTCTGCCTCTTTTTTCGCGTTCTCCACGATTTGCGCGGCAGCTTCTTCCGCACTGGAGATCTTAGCTTCTGCAATAGATTTGCGAATAAAATAACCAATCCCGAACCCAAAGAATAACGCGGCTACAGCAACGAGAACGAACCAGATCGCAGTCATCATACTGTTCACCTCCCCGTTGGTTCCTCCAAGGCATTCCTTGGGACTTTTTGCAATTGTCACATTTACTTTGATCGTCAAACTAAGATTACGACACAAGGTCGTTTCATTTCATATGCACATGCTTTCACATGTACAATTCCGCCTGGCATAGCGGCATCACTTGTTATTTGGCGATGAGAACTCACCCGTGGATTCCGCTTTTTTGGAAGGAAAAAGGGCGTTCCACGAGTATCGTTTCATATATATTTTATTATTTGACAAATGGCATTGTCAAGGGAATGCAAACATTAGTAGACTAGCGTGTAGCTTTCCATGTAATAACCGGCTCATCCTGTCCGTTCATATTAGCCAAAGGTTCAGCAGCCGTTTGGCAACTATTCCTCCCACTGTAACAATTCCTCGTCATCTGAAGCAGCGTCATGCTCGGCCGCAGTAAGATGATTGACTACCCGGCGTGTCATATCTCCCGAATATCCGCGTCTCATGAGAAAAGGGTAGGTTTTCCTTTTTTTCTCCATTATATCACCACGTACCTGATTCCATTTCTTTCGTCCGACCGTCAAAGCGCTCTCCCACTCCTCATTGTCGGTGATCTCACCTAACGCTTCCCCAATAGAGGCTTTAGAGATGCCCTTCTGACGAAGTTCTTGCCTAACCCACATCTTCCCCTTACGTTGGCTTGTTATGCGCTGCCTTGCCCACTGACGTGCGTACAGATCGTCATCCACAAGTCGTTCCCGCTCCAGACGATTCAGCACTTCATCAATAACAGCTTGTCCCATCTCCTTTTGTGTCAAACGCTGCTCAATCTCCTGACGTGTACGCGGCTTTCGTCCCAAATAACGAAGCGCGTGCACGTATGCCTGTTGCTTTTCGTCCGCCAGAACGATTTCTTCCAGTTCCTTTTTGACGAAAGTCGTTCCTTTGAACATATTGTACTTGATCATTACATCTTCCAGTACGGACAATGAATACGGACCCAAATGAATCGTGTATCTTCCGCGTTTCCTGCCCTGCCCCTGTTCCACCCTAGTAACCATCAATTCCTCATGATCAGGAAAAAGGGAAATGCCTTGCTGCTCATTTTCTTTCGAAGTGTGTTCATCTTCATCTTCCAATTGCAATGTGCTTCCCTCACTTTGATATTCACGAAAGCAAGCTGAGAACGCCCGCCACGCAAAAGTAAAATGTAGCTGACACGCAGGCCATATTCAATGCAAAGATGCCCTGCACAACTGTGCAGGGCATCAGAATCATGCTATTCAAACGGACTGTGTCATAACCCTGGCTCCAGTTCACAAACCAGGATTCACCAAGCTTTATTCAAGCTCCAGCAATTCCTGTTCTTCCTTGGCTTGCTGTGCCAACTCTTCTTCTGTAGGTGGAACAACCGTCGTTACCAAATTACTGGCCACCCGAATTTTTTGTTCAATCGTACTAGCAATGTTCGGATTTTCCTTCAAAAATTGCTTCGCATTTTCACGTCCCTGACCTAGTCGTTCACCTTCATAGGAATACCAGGCTCCGCTCTTATCGACAATGTCATACTCCGTACCAATGTCAATCAAACTGCCTGTCTTGGAGATGCCTTCGCCGTACATAATGTCCACTTCCGCCTGACGGAAAGGAGGTGCGACTTTGTTCTTCACCACTTTAATACGTGTGCGGTTACCTACAACGTCATTACCGTTTTTCAAGCTTTCAATGCGGCGGACATCCAAACGAACTGTAGAGTAAAATTTCAGAGCACGTCCACCTGGTGTCGTTTCAGGGTTACCGAACATAACACCTATTTTTTCACGTAATTGGTTAATAAAGATAGCAATGGTATTCGACTTGTTAATAGCACCAGACAGCTTACGCAATGCCTGTGACATTAAACGAGCTTGAAGACCAACATGGGAATCTCCCATCTCACCTTCAATCTCCGCTTTTGGCACAAGTGCCGCTACAGAGTCAACAACAACAATGTCTACCGCTCCACTACGTACAAGCGCTTCGGCAATCTCAAGTGCTTGCTCTCCTGTATCTGGCTGCGATAGCAACAACTCATCAATATTGACACCCAGCTTGCTGGCATACGACGGATCAAGAGCATGCTCGGCGTCGATAAAAGCGGCTTGTCCGCCTGTTTTTTGCACCTCTGCGATAGCGTGAAGAGCTACTGTTGTTTTACCGGATGATTCTGGTCCATATACTTCAATAATTCGGCCTCTCGGGAAGCCGCCCGTTCCTAACGCAATATCCAAAGCAATCGAACCACTGGGGATCGTTTCCACTTGCATGTGGGTGGACTCACCCAACTTCATAATGGAACCTTTACCAAATTGCTTTTCTATTTGACGGAGCGCCATATCCAGCGCAGCACGACGATCTGACAATAAACTCACATCCTTCATTGTTTGTGCTTTAATAATACCTTGTTTTGACACGCTTGCCAAGCATTTTTTCGAACATACATTCGTTTTTTTATTCATGCAACTCTTCTATAATTACACCTGTCTCTTAAAATAAAAAAAGAACCGCTGGCAAAAGGCTTTGCAACGGTTCTTCCGATAAGATGATTATATCATGAATATCTATCTAAAACAACTCTATGAGCCACACTGTACATAGATAATTAAGAGAGTTTCTCGTTCTCTACCAGTCTGCGCCACAATCTGTACAGAATTGCTTTGACTGATCGCAGTCGGATTGTTTCACGGTTACCACCCAGTCTCAGCTCATGTACTTCCGTTTCTTTGTCGCGCTCAGCAATGCCAATATACACCAGACCAACTGGCTTCCGTTCCGAATACCCGGGCCCAGCTACACCAGTAACTGAAAGTCCAAAATCGCTGTCCATGATCATTCTCGCCTGCTCTGCAAGCACAAGGGCTACTTCCTTACTCACTGCGCCTGGCGCATGATCCCCTTCCAAATAATCATTAGGCACGTTGAGCAATTTCATCTTCATTTCATTGGAATAACACACGATGCCACCTTGAAACATAACAGCACTGCCAGGTATAGAAGTGATGTGTTCCATCAGCATTCCACCTGTACAGCTTTCTGCCGCACTCACAGTGAGTCCGCGTTTGGCCATTAGATCTACGATAACCTTCTCCAGCGTAACATCTTCGCTTGCATACATATATTCCGAAAGACGCTGCTGAATTTCTACTTCTGTAGCCGTCAGCTTAATTAATGCTTCACTTTCGCTAGCCGCCTTGGTGGATATACGGATCGTGACTTCCCCTTCCTTGGCATAAGGAGCAATCGTGGGGTCTGTCTGGGATTGGATCAGATCTAACAAATGGGTTTCAAGAGCTGACTCACCGATCCCTGCAAATTTTAGCATTTTTGAATAAATTGGCATCTCCTCACCACTCAATGCCTGCTGAAGCAACCAAGGTTTCGCCTGGTTTGCAAACATGGGTTTAAGTTCCTTAGGCGGTCCAGGCAAAACTACATAAAATTTACCGTCCTGTGCAATTGCGTCGCCCACAGCTAGCCCTGTCTCATTTTCAAGCGGAGTAGCGCCTTCGATAGAAAGTGCCTGCCGGCGGTTATTCTCGGTCATTTCTACCCCACGGTTACGGAAAAACTGATCTAGCTTGTCCATTGCAAGACGATCAATGTGCAATTTTCGCCCCAATACAGACGCTATCGCATCTTTCGTCAAATCATCCTGAGTCGGTCCCAGACCGCCCGAAAACAAAATAATATCCGCACGCTTCTGAGCAATTCTTATCGCTTCCTGAAGCCGATCTATGTTATCGCCAACTACAGTCTGAAAATATACATCGATTCCGATTGTAGCCAACTCTTGTGACAAATATTGAGCATTTGTATTCACTATTTGTCCGAGCAATAACTCTGTACCTACTGCAATTATTTCAGCTTTCATCAATTCTTCCTCCTGTACTGCGAATATTATGGGAATTATGTAAAGAAACAGCAATAAGTTTAGTCCCTATTGCTGCTTCCATAAAATTTATCCTGTTAAACTTTGGAGGAGCTCAGCAAGTGGATATTTTTCACAAAATAATCAATACCCGAATAAATCGTGATCAACACCGCTGCCCATATCGCTATTAAATCAAACGGGATACCAAGAAAAACAAACGGGAAATTATTAATGAGCAACGCTACAATAGCAACGATCTGGATGATCGTCTTCAATTTGCCCCAATTGCTTGCAGCAACCACAGAACCATCCAGTAAGGCAATCTGACGCAGACCCGTAACCGCAAACTCACGGCTAACAATCACAACGACAATCCATGAATCGATTTTTCCCATTTCTACCAAGGAAACCAAAATGGCGGTTACCAAAAGCTTATCAGCAAGGGGGTCCAACAGCTTGCCCAAATTGGTGACCATATTATTTTTACGTGCCAAATATCCGTCAAGACCATCCGTGCTGGCTGCTACAAGGAAAATGATAGCCGCAATCAGCTGATTATACGGCAGCTTGAAAGCTCCGATCTCAATCGGCGGCGGATAAAAATCAAAGTCCACCAGCAAAGCCAGCATCATCACCGGAATAAGGCAAATCCGCGTTATTGTAATTCTGTTGGGTAAATTCACAACACACTCTCCCCTGATTATCGTACTTGATTACAAATGGCAGTTTTCGGATTAAATTCAATCCTATGTAAATCGCTATCGACGAGCGCTATACACCTGAATTGTCTGCATTTTCGTTACAAGTATAATATGGCGCAAAACGCATGTCAAAATAACCTGCCGCACATCAAGCAACATTTTTTCCTACAAAATGTATGAGGGAAAACGGCTTTATTTCATGTTTGTAAATTGAAGCTCCAATGGCAAATCAGCTTTACGCAGCAATTGAATGATCGCCTGTAAATCATCCCTGTTTTTTCCAGTCACTCGGATTTGATCACCTTGAATCTGACTTTTAACTTTTAGCTTGGAGTCCCGAATAAGAATGTTAATTTTCTTGGCATTATCCTGATCAATTCCCTGCTTAAGCGAAAGACGCTGACGCACTGAACCTAAAGAGGCGGGTTCCAATTTGCCATACTCCACATTTTTAAGGGACAGACCTCGTTTGGCCATTTTAGATTGCAAAATATCAATCACCGCATTCAGCTTGTATTCGTCTTCCGATGCAATCGTAAGAGCTTCTTTCTCAAGCTTGAGGCTACTTTTGCTATCCTTGAAATCAAATCGTGTTTCAATTTCACGCTCCGTCTGATGAACCGCATTCGTTAATTCCTGCATATCCATTTTGGAGACGATATCAAATGAATTTTCTGAAGCCATCGTTTCACTTTCCTTTCCACAACAAAGTTCAATATCTAATTATAGGCTAGTCATTTACAAAAATCCAATAATCCGTTGACTAAAAAGGCGTTCTTGCCAGTTTTCCTGACAAAAACGCCTTTATTTCATTTACGGTCAAAATATCTAATTATGGCTTCGTGTTGGAGTTCGGAACATATCCAAAAGTCCAAGCACAATGTGAGCAAGACCAAAGCCCAGTATGCCATAGCCCCATGCATTCGGTGTCAGATAATAGCCCAGTAAACTGACAATTATACCGAGCCCAGTCACAATCCAGCTGACGGTCATAACGTATACACCTCACTTTGCGGAAAATGAAATGACTGCCTTTCCAGGAATTACAGTCATTAGTATTTCCTCGCACCAAGGCGTTTATTCACCATCAGTAGTTGTAGAATCTGTACCACTTTGTGCTGAATCCGTACTGCTACCTGTCGTAGAATCTGCAGGTGAACCCGTCACTCCTGCGCTCGTTCCGGTCGAAGAAGCTTCTCCTTGCTGGATCAGTACACGAGTAGTCGATTTATTATCGGTTATCGGTTGACCTGCTACGGAAATATCTGTGGCAGAAGACCGTCCTGATTTGATATATAAACCTTCTGGACCAATATCGAAAGACATGGCATCTCCACTTTTAGTCATACCATAACTCAGCTTTTCTCCACGGGAATTTTCTCCCTTGTACACTTCAAGCCAGCTTTCGCCCGTCGCTTTAATATCAACCTTGACCGCGGCTCCCGTTGAACTGGAAACTTTGAAAATCGTCGTCTTGCCTTGCTTGCCGTCCTGTGCCACAGTTACACCTTGTTGTGGCGTAGTCGTACCCGGCTGCTGTCCAGTATCTGGAGTAGTAGCATCCGTACTCCCGGTACCATCTGGCTGAGTTTGGCCAGTTTGACCCGCATCAGGAGTCTGCCCGCCAGCACCATTTGGAGCCGTCGTTTGACCACTGTTCGGCTGTGTCGTAGTGGTATCAGGAGTAGACGTGCTTGGTGCTGTGTTTGGTGTTGTACTTGGTGTTGTACTTGGTGTTGTACTTGGTGTTGTACTTGGTGTTGTACTTGGTGTTGTACTTGGTGTTGTAATCGGCGTTGTGTTTTCTGCTGTTTTTGGAGTTGAATGGTTGTTGCTCACCCAATAAGCATAAATAACCCCAACAATGAGAACTAGAAAAAGCCACATTAACGCTGTAGGCAACCATTTAAGATTACCAATCGTGGCGGGACGGCTGGAGCGTTTCTGTGTAACAGGCTCCATGACTGCTTCCGGCTCAGGTTCAGGCACATTGCTTTGATGCCCTTCCAGAATCTCATCGGGATTCAACCCGACCGTTTCAGCGTATGTTTTAATAAAAGCTCTGACATAAAAGCTTCCCGGCAGCACTTTGTAATCGCCCGTCTCAATGGCTTCCAGATAACGTTTGCGTATCTTCGTCATTTCCTGAACATCGTCAAGGCTCAATCCTTTTTGCAGCCGGGCCTCCTTTAATTGCTGACCCAGTTCTGACATGTCATCATCTCCTTGTGTAATTACGCTTATTTAAAGATCTTCTGTATAACTGGCTGTAAAGGTATCATAAATAATTTCCTCAGCCGGATTATTGCGAAGTTCAATAATGATATTGAAATCGTCAAAGCTGTATCCTGATTCACGTACAAATACATCAGGATGCTCAATCACTTTAGTACTTGGCATACTCATGATTTCCTGAAGCAGGTGATAATGTCTTTCATTTGACCGAATTGTACTCACAATACCATCAATAATAAACACATTGTTTGGGTTCATTTCTTCTTCAGAGAGCTGACTGCGCACCGTCTGTCGTAGTAACGTTGAAGACACAAAAGTCCAACGCTTCATTGCGCATACACTACTGGCAATAATGGATTCCGTTTTGCCCACACGTGGCATCCCGCGAAGACCGATCACCTGATTGCCGTCCCTCTTTAATACTTCACCCAAAAAATCGACCAGCAACCCAAGCTCATCGCGTGTAAAGCGAAATGTTTTACGATCATCCGAATCCCGATCGATGTAACGGCCGTGTCTTACTGCCAATATATCAACCAGTCTCGGAGCACGTAAGGCCGTGACTGTAATGTTGCTCGCTTTTTTTAACGTGTCTCCGAGAATACGTATCTTCTCGTCATCGTCCGTTTCAAGCAACATCCCCCGTCTTTCGCCTTCAACACCGTTGATCGTCAGTATATTAACCCCCAGAATACCAAGCATGGAAGCAATGTCTCCCAGCAGTCCGGGTCGATTTTTATGTATCTTGTACTCCATGTACCACTGTTTCGTTTCTTCCGTCACGTTAGCACCTCATTCACATTCAAACCGTCAACAACTCCAAATCAAAGCATTATTGTATCATAAAATAACATCTTTCGACAAAACCAATTATTGAAATTTGATAGGCTGCATTGTGTTGTAAGCCTCAATCACGTTTATGATATATAAATTACAATGGAATTACAAGAACAGCTCTGTAACCATTACAGAAAAGCCCCCAAAAGGGAGCTTTTCATGTTGGTTCCTACTTATGCGTTGCTCTTGGCCAATTTAACCATTAGCCGGGCGATGGTGTGACGCTCGTCCTCATCGGCAACTCCCCACAGTTCTTTCAGTGCGCGGTTGGAGTGGTTGGCTGGATCGACCTTCTCATCCAGAAAATCACCGATTTCATAAGCAAGCTCTGAAATGGTATCTTGGCTGATTCCCAACTTCTCCGCTTGCTCTACACGCTGACCAAGGAACTTTTTCCAAACATCAAAATTCTGAACAACTGTTGACATACTTAAATCCTCCTTAGATGATTCAGATTTAAAATCAACAGTTGTAATATGCTCTTCTCAGACGCTTACTATACTGGTGGATTCCTCCAAGCGATATTTCCCTTAAGTCACCCATCCTCCGTTAGGACTTATGACCTGACCATTAATATAACCTGACTCAGGAAGCGCAAGAAAATAAACCAGGGACGATATTTCATCAGGTCGAGCCAATCGTCCGGCAGGAATTTCTTCTTCCAAACTGGTAATTTCGCCTTCATCCAAATGATCCAGCATCGACGTATCCACTGCACCTGGAGCTACAGCATTCACTGTCACCCCGGAAGGTGCTACCTCTTGAGCCAGCGCTTTAGTGAAAGCGTTAATGCCTCCCTTGGTGGTGGAATACAACACCTCGCACGAAGCACCACATATCCCCCACACGGATGAAACATTCACAATGCGGCCATAGCGTTGGGAAATCATATGCGGCATAAAAACCTGCGTGCACAGAAAGGTTCCCTTAACATTGACAGCCATCACTTCGTCCCATTCCTCTTCCGAAACATCTGTCAACAGCCCATAATGAGATAGTCCGGCGTTGTTCACAAGAATATCCGGCTTCATCCCGTGATTATCCAGCTTTTCACGCATGCGTTCGATTTGCTCCTTGCTCCGCAGATCCGCTGACACGGTCATTACCTTGCCTGAATAAGCCATGCAACGACGGGCAACTTCATTTGCTTTTTCATGGGACTTCATGTAGTGAATAACCACATTCATCCCTACAGCTGCAAAACGCTCAGCAATAGCCGCACCAATTCCGCCACTTGCTCCTGTAATCAGTACGGTTGTATCGCCAATCGCTTTTAATTCTCCGCCCTCGGTGGTCATCGTTTCCCTCTCCCTGGACATTACGGACTCACCACTAGTGATATTGCGAGTTGATCCCACTGGATATGGTCTTTCAGACGGCGATTTACATCCTCAAGCGTGATACTTTCATAAATCGGAAGCAGTTGGAAAAAATCGCTGCCCCGAAAGCGATGTCTTGTAAATTCATGCGCAATATTTTCTGGTGAATTGAGTGTACGCAGATAACCACCGATTTTCTTTTTGCGCGCCCGTTCAAAATGTTCTGCTGCAAAGCCCTGCTTCTGGATGGACTCCACCTCTTCACGTATTCTCGCCAACAGCCGATCCGGGTCTTTGGTATCCCCACCGATTGCAGAGAATGCATATTGCTGCGTACTATTGTACTCATGACCAAAACTATCCGAAATCAGATCCTCATCGTAGAGCTTTTGATACAGTTGTGTACTGGAGCCAAACAGGAGATCTAGCATCAGCTTGGTTTCTAGATCATGACGGAGCAATTCTTCACCCGTTAGGCCTACTTCAGCCTCCTTGAATCCAAACAGTAGCTTTGGCAGAGAAACGGCCAGCTTTACCTCACGACGTGGTTCTGCAACTGTAGTGGGTTCATCGTCGAAAATCCGCTCGATCTCTCCCTGCGGCTTATAGTCCTTTTTAGCCTGATTGTTACGTACCAGTTCTATTACTTCAGCTGGATCCACTCCGCCCACTACAAAAAGAATCATATTGCTTGGGTGGTAGAAAGCTTCATAGCAACTGTACAGCGTTTCCTTTGTAATCGTACTGATGGATTGAACAGTACCTGCGATATCAATATGCACCGGATGTACCTTGTACAACGCCTCGATAAGACCAAAGTAACTCCGCCAATCGGGATTATCTTCATACATATTGATTTCCTGGCCGATAATGCCTTTTTCCTTCTCTACATTTTCATCTGTAAAGTAAGGATGCTGCACAAAATTGACTAGCGTGGTCAAATTTTCTTGAATACGCTCAGTTGCCGAAAACAGATATACTGTTTGATCAAAGCTCGTAAATGCGTTCGCCGATGCCCCATTAGAGGAAAAGGTAGCAAAAATATCTCCTTCAGGCTCTTCAAACATTTTATGCTCCAAAAAATGGGCTATGCCATCCGGCACCTTTACGGGCTGTTGACCTTCTACGCGGAAATGATTATCAACCGAGCCGTATTTAGTCGCAAATGTGGCGTACGTCTTCTGAAAACCCGGTTTGGGCAACACATAAACGTGTAAACCGTTATCCATTACTTCATAGTACAGCGTTTCCTGCAAATGCTCATAAGGTATATGCTCCACCGCTATTCCCCCTTCTGGTCTCTCAAGAAATAAATAGTGTCCAGTCGGAACGTCCGGGCGGCATCCTGAACATCCTGCACCTTGACTGCCTCCACCTGACTCAGCAGTTCATCTACCGTCCGCTCTTTACCGGAAAGCTGTCTGTTAAAATCATAGGCGATCATTTCAAAAGCGGAATCCTGCATCTCCTTCAGCAAGTTGCGAATCATCGCCTGCGTTTGGGTCATTTCCAGCTCGGTAATCGCTCCATTTTGCGTATCTTCCAGTTGCTTGCGGATAATAGTAACCGCTTTTTCATAATTAGGAATTTCGATACCAGATTGAATCGTACCAATCCCTTTATGCCCGTCATACCGCGATGAAGCGTAATACGCCAAACTTTCCTTTTCCCTTACATTAACGAACAGCTTTGAATGCGGATACCCGCCCAAAATGCCATTGTACATCAGAGCAGAAGCATAGCGATCGTCTCCATACGTAATAGGGGTGCGCAACCCCATGTTGAGCTTGCCCTGGTTCACATCAAGACGCTCTACAACGGTTTGAACCTCACGCTCTACTGACTTGGGCTGTTCAGGAACATACCCTGTTTCCGCTGAACGGTTCAATTGAAAATAACGATCAACAAACTTCTCAACTTCTTCCAGCGTCGTATCTCCCACAACGTATAAATCCATGCTAGCATGATTCAGCCATTCTCCATAAGCCTGATACAAACTCTGTGCATCTATGCTGTCCAGATCGGATCGTTGACCAAGAGGGTGCAGACGATAAGGCTCATCTTTGCACATTTCCTCCATACAGCGCTCGCCAGCATAACGTATTTTATCGTTAACTATAGATTCCAGCTTTTTACGCACATTTTCTCGTTCCTGCTGGACGTATCCCGTTTGAAATGCACCATTTTCCAATGCAGGCTTCGTCAGCACTTCTCCGAGAAAAGCAAACGAACGATCCAGCAAACTATCCGGACTGTTTACAAAGCTGTCATTAATCGTATCCATGCGAAATTGCACGATCTGATAATCTCCACGTTTGTATACATCGAATCCGAAACCCGCGCCATACAATTGTTCTAACTGTTCTCTGAATTGTGTAGTCTGCGGATACGATTCTGTACCCCGTCGCAGAACGAAAGGTACCAGCCCCACTCGGGTTACGGTTTCCTCACGTAGCGGAGTACCTACATACAACGATATGGCAAACGTCTTAAAGCGCTTGGTCGGCAGTACATGAATCCTCAGTTGTCTGCGTGTGCCACGCTCGAAACCTGTTTTGTTCAAGTCCAAAACTCCTTTGTGACGTCAATTTGCGTCTAGCCTTTGATTAGCATTAGCTGCTGTAAATCATCCTCCTGTAAAGAGGTAAAGTGTACCAATCTTTATTCTAACCATGCAAAAGCCAAGAAGCAACCGGAGACAAGCTCCCGGCTGCTTCGGCGTTTTACATGCAGAAAATATGCTCCCCGATGGTTTTCACCTGCGGACGGGACCAAATCCATTTGGAGGTGGCTGTTTTTGGGTTAAAATAATAAAGACATCCTCCGCTTGGGTCCCAGCCGTTCAGGGCTTGGCGTACCGCCTTTTGTGCAGTCTCATTCGGTGTGAGCCAGATTTGGCCGTCTGCTACAGCTGTGAAAGCTCCTGGCTGAAAGATCACTCCAGATGGTGAGTTGGGAAAGCTGGGTGACTTAACCCTGTTCAAAATAACAGCCGCGACGGCAACTTGTCCTTCAAATGGCTCGCCGCGGGATTCACCGTAGACCGCGTTGGCCATAATTTTAAGATCATTTTCAGATAGTCCCATGGTGTTGGCCGATCCCATCGTTTCATCATTTTGATCCGCTTTATCGTTATTGTCCGCTGTCTGTCCCTGAGCGGAACCTTGATTGTTACGATGCATAGGAGTTTCCGTTGGCTTCCAGTTAGGAGTAGCATTCACCAGCTTTAATTTCGTCTTTGCTCCGACCACTCCATCGGGACGGATGCCAAATTCCTTTTGAAAACCCTTGACAGCTTTTAGTGTACTGCTGCCAAAATGGCTGTCCACTTTCCCGCCAAAAAAGCCCAGCAACTTCAAACGTGATTGCAACTCATATACATCCTGACCGTAAGATCCAAAATCAACCGCTCCCGAGCTGAATGTCGGCTGGGAAGGTTGCGCCGCTTGTACTTTCTGCTGTGTGCTCAGCGGCTCTGCTTGCTGCTGTGCAGAGTCATTTTTAAAAAGTCCTGTGTACGTAATAGCCGAGGCTGCGAGGATACCCGTGCAAATCCAGACCATTGTCTTTTTCATATGCTGCGCTCTACCTTTCTTTTGTGGGATTAACAGGATGGCTACGTTTATTATGACAAGCTCCGCTTAAAGCTATTCACCCTTTTAATCTTCTTTCAGCAGGTAGTCGCCACACCTCAAAAAAACAAACATCACAAAAAAACGCTGTTTGTTCACTTAGAGTTGTCATATTAGAACAACCACCATGCGAACAAACAGCGTTTTAATGTAGTGCTGGATAGAGATCATGCTTAGGAACTAACTTTATTTTGCTGATATTGCTCCATTGAGATAAGGACCTCACGGGGCTTGCTGCCCTCGTAAGGGCCGATGACTCCGCGAGCTTCCATGGAGTCAATCAGTCGAGCAGCACGTGTATAACCGATCCGCATACGGCGCTGAAGGAGCGAAACGGAAGCATGTTTAGCCTCTAAAATGATGTTGACAGCCTGATCGTACAGCTCATCCAGCATTTCATCTGCATCAGCCGATACCTCTTCCACCTCCGGCACTAGCGTTTCATCATACTGCGCTTCACCCTGTTCACGTACATAGTTAACAATATTTTCGACTTCTTGATCGCTCATGAACGCTCCCTGAACGCGGACAGGTTTGGAAGCACCCATTGGCATGAACAGCATATCACCACGTCCGAGTAGCTTCTCGGCTCCGCCCATGTCCAATATGGTACGGGAGTCTACCTGCGAGGAAACGCCGAAGGCAATACGTGAAGGAATATTGGCTTTAATCACCCCGGTAATTACGTCAACCGAAGGTCTCTGGGTTGCAATGATAAGGTGGATGCCTGCTGCACGCGCCATTTGGGCAAGTCGTGCAATCGCATCCTCCACATCTCCCGCAGCTACCATCATTAAATCTGCCAACTCGTCCACAATAACGACGATGTAAGGCAGAAATGCATCCGGGTTATCTTTCATCAGATTATTATAGCCCTCAATATTACGGGTTCCTGATTTGGAAAATAACTCATATCTTTTTTCCATTTCAACTACAATTTTCTTCAATGCAAGTGAGGCACGCTTTGGATCAGTCACGACCGGAGCCAACAAATGCGGGATTCCGTTGTACACGTTCAACTCCACCATTTTAGGATCGACCATCAAAAATTTGACCTCATCCGGCTTTGCTTTGTACAAAATACTCGTGATGATCCCATTGATACACACTGATTTACCCGAACCTGTTGCCCCAGCCACAAGCAGATGGGGCATCTTGGCCAAATTACCAACAATCGTCTGTCCTGCAATATCACGTCCGAATGCAATGGATAAATTGGAAGTTGACTCCTGGAAAACGGTTGTCTCCATTACCTCACGCATCGTGACAATAGAAACTTCATTATTCGGAACCTCAATTCCGATAGCAGATTTGCCAGGAATCGGAGCCTCCATACGGATATCTTTGGCAGCAAGCGCAAGCGCAATGTCATCCGTCAGACTCACAATGCGGCTGACCTTCACTCCAATGTCCGGCTGAATTTCATAACGCGTTACGGCAGGGCCACGGACAACCTCCAGCACCTTCGCACGCACACCAAAGCTTTCCAGCGTTGCTTCCAGCTTGCGTGCTGTTTGCATGTAATCCTTTTGTCCCATACCTTTGCCTGCGTTTTGTGGTTTAGCAAGCAAACGAAACGATGGGAGCTTGTACGGTTTAGGCGGCGGCGGAGCCGGAATAGCTGTATGGGTACCTTCAGCCTCTTCGCCTGCAACCCCAGTTGCAATCGTCTGAGCTTGTCCCTGAGCACCTTCTAATGTCCCCTGGATCGTTGTCGAATCATCCATATCCGTATTCGCATGGGCATCCACAAAGTCATCATCCAGGGATTCATCAATAATGGAAGTTGTCTGCTCTGCCCCTGTCAGGGACTCACCAAATTCAGCTTCCGGTCTTCTTTCCTCATGCTTTACTTGTTCGAAGAAATCCCTAATAATGGGCGACCTCTTTACCGGAATTGCAGCTTCCTGCTCAGCGTGTTCGACTACGTCAGACAGCTCTTCACTCTGGTTTCCGTTTCTCCACTGGGCCTGCGCGTCCTCAGCTTCATATGAAAGATCATGATCATCCTCATCCGTATCGACGGAATGCTCCCCCTTGTCCGCTTTATCTGAATTTTTGAGACCAAACAACTGAAAGAAAATCGGTTGTTTGCGTGCAGGAGGCTGCATTTCGTCAAAGTCATCATCCATGTCTTCCTCATAGGCAGGAATCGGCTCAGACTTGATTTTTCTATTTCCACTACCTTTGCTAGATGCCGAAAGCGGAGTAGCTTTACCAGTCCATTTTTTGCGCACGCTTCCCCCGACTGTCAGCAGCTTGGTCTTTACAATCCGTACCAAATCCACATAGGACAGTTGGGTCATCAGCATGAAACAAATGACGAACATAACAATCATGATCAGTTTAGCTCCTGTGAGACCAAACAGCCACAACAGAACAGTAAGCTGCAATGCGCCTACATACCCCCCGCTGATATCCTTGTTCAGCATTGAGGTATGGCCCTGCTGGTCAGGCGACAGCAACTGCTCACGCATATCTATATGTATCTGGGTCATCACTCCGCCCGGCTGAAGCGCATTGATCGGCCCCAAACGCTGCTCCATAGATGAAATTGAACTCATAAGTGTAAAGGCAAACACCAACAGGAGCAAACCCGTTTTACGCGAGTTCCACTGGTTCGGCCACTTGCGGTGAATCATCACCATCAGACCATAATAAATGCCAATGAGAGGGATAACAAAATAGAATTTCCCCAGTACGAGCCCAAACATCTTGGATAGCGACCGACCAACTGCCGCTTCACCCGACAACGCAATGACCGCTAATGTAATCAGCACAATGCCGTAAATTTCAAATTTTAGAACTCCGCCAAATGCGGCTTTCTTTTTTCTTTTTCTTCTTCTGGACATACAAGGTCACCCCCCAGAAGAATATTATACCACGTCACCCGGTATCCGCACATATGTTCTTTTTCAGCAGTAAATGACCTATTTCTATACTATTCGACACCTTCTACGACCACTCGATGACTTGACCTGGTCCATAACGCGGATTCAGGTAGGCTTCCAGCGGACAGTCCAACAACCGTACAATGATCCCCCGACGACTTTCAAGCGGCTGTACCTGCATAAGTAGACCGTCTACCCGAACCTCTGCAAGCTCCTCAGCCTCTTTCCACATCCCTTGCCATACCATTTCCATTGGCATTACAGTATATAGTGTCATTGAGGTAGCTCCCCGCTATGCTCCCCTGACAGTGTCTCTGTAGGAGTTCCTGTGGCACTGGGAGAAAAAGGAGCATACGGGGCCTGCTGTTGGATCCCAGCGATCCCGTTTTGCTGACGCCGCGTTTCAATAATGGTGTTCAGCTGTTTTAAAGCCTCTCCGATACCTCCAACCGCGTCCATCAATCCATACTTCACTGCATCGGCTCCCCCAACCGCTGTACCAATATCGCGGTTTAACTCACCGGTTTTAAACATCAGTTCCTTAAACTGCTCTTCTGTAATACGAGAATGAGAAACGACGAAGCGTACAACACGTTCCTGCATTTTTTCCATGTATTCAAAAGTTTGTGGTACTCCAATGACCAGACCGTTCATACGAATGGGATGAATGGTCATCGTCGCACTCTCCGCAATGTAGGAATAAGTGGAAGACACAGCAATGGGCACACCGATGCTATGCCCCCCACCTATGACAATAGTCACCGTTGGTTTACTCATCGATGCGATCATTTCAGCAATAGCCAGTCCTGCCTCTACATCACCACCAACTGTATTCAGCAAAATCATTAATCCTTCGATACGAGGATTTTGTTCTGCCGCTACCAACTGGGGAATAATGTGCTCATATTTTGTCGTTTTGTTTTGAGGCGGTAAAATGAGATGCCCTTCAATCTGACCGATAATCGTCATGCAAAAAATATTGGACTCGCCTCCAGGCATGGAGGTTTGACCCAGTTGCTGCAAAGCCTCCATAGCAGGTAAAGCGGGTCTTTGCCCAATTTCTGGTTGATCTGGCGCTTCCGTTTCCTCGTTGCCAGAAGTTAGATTGCTGTATTGTTCCATATGGGTGATCTTCCTTTCGCTTTACGCATCTATATGACCCGTATTCACCCTATAGTATGGGATGGAAATGGAATATTTTATACCCGCCCCCATGCTTTTCCTTGTCCCGCAAAATCAAAAAAGCCTCTCCTCCCGCGGAAACCGTCCAATATTTCCTGCGGGAAGAGAGGCGACTGTGTGCCTGTGACTTAAGTTTTTAATTCAGGTTTTTGAACAAATTTCAATTGAATCACACTTCCATTATAATTGGCAGGATCATCGGTCTGCGACGAGTTTGCTCATACAAGAAGCGACCTAGTGCATCCTTGACATTTGTCTTGAGGGAAGCCCATTCATTTACATTTTCACTCATGAGCTTATGCAGTGTACTTGAGACAATACGATTCGCTTCATCCAGCAAACCTTCCGATTCACGGACATATACGAAACCACGGGAAATGATATCTGGTCCGGATTTAATCGTTCCGTCTTGCTTGCTCAGCGTGACAACCACCACCAAAATACCGTCCTGTGACAGCAATTTGCGGTCGCGCAATACGATATTTCCTACATCCCCTACGCCTAGTCCATCGATCAGTACGTTACCTGCTGTAACTTTACCAGCTCTGCGTGCTCCGCCATTCTGAATTTCAATGACTTCACCGATATCCGTGATGAAGATATTTTCAGGCTCTATACCTACGCCTTCAGCAAGAAGAGCGTGACGACGTTGCATTCTAAACTCACCATGAATTGGCAAGAAGAACTTTGGTTTCATCAGATTCAGCATCAGCTTGAGTTCTTCCTGGCTTCCGTGTCCAGAAACGTGGATACCTGGATTAGCTGCGCTGTAATATACATTGGCACCCAGACGGAACAGTTCATCAATTGTGCGTCCAACGTATTTTTCATTACCCGGTACCGGAGTAGCTGCGATGATGACTGAATCCCCTGGAAGAATGTCAACCTTTCGATGTGTGGAACGAGCCATTCTTGTCAAAGCGGACATCGGTTCACCCTGACTGCCTGTGCAGAGAATAACTACACGATCCGCTGACATTTTGCCAACTTCTTCAGGCTCAATCAGCATTCCATCTGGAATTTCCAAATAGCCCAAGTCCGAAGCAATACCTACGACATTAACCATGCTTCGACCAATAACTGTTACTTTACGTCCCGTAGCTTCAGCAGCATTAATTACCTGCTGAATACGATGTACGTTAGAAGCAAAAGTGGCTACGACTACACGCTGTCTCGACTTGCGGAAAATGTCTTCCAGGACAATACCAACGCTCTTTTCCGAAGGTGTAAAGCCCGGTTTCTCGGCATTTGTACTGTCTGACAAAAGAGCCAGTACGCCACGTGTGCCAATTTCAGCCATACGCTGCAAATCTGCATATTGTCCGTTCACCGGAGTATGGTCAAATTTGAAGTCACCTGTATGAACAACAGCGCCTTCAGGAGTATCAATACATACACCTACAGAATCCGGAATACTATGGTTGGTTCTGAAGAAAGTTGCTTTTAATGTGGAACCCAGCTTGATTTCAGAATCAGCATTGATCAAAATACGTTTGGTTTCACCAAGCAGATTCGCTTCCTTCAGCTTATTTTCCACCAATCCCAGCGTCAATTTGGTACCATATACTGGTACATTCAAATGTTTCAACACGTAAGGCAAACCGCCGATATGGTCCTCGTGACCATGAGTCAGCACAATGCCTCTTACTTTGTCGCGGTTCTCTGTAAGGTAGGAAATATCAGGAATAACGATATCAATGCCCAGCATGTCCTCTTCCGGGAATTTCAGACCGGAATCCACCACGACAATGTCATTGCCGTATTGAACGACATACATATTTTTCCCGATTTCACCGACGCCGCCCAAAGCGAAAATCATCAATTTATCGTTGTTTGTTTTTTTAGACAAATGAATCTAAACCTCCTATGGTAGTTGGACGTCGTACCTTGATTTGTTTATTTAATTTTCAAAAAAATACCGCACCCAGTCACTTGACCCCATTATACATGATTAAAATAAGAAAAAACAAGTCATCCTGTTCGTTACGCTAGGTTTCCCATTGCCGTCTGAAACCATTAGTATCTGTCATTTTATCTACATGCATGGTTAAAAGCACAGCAAAAAGGACGTCCTATAAGAACGCCCTTCACGCTGGAGAACCTTGTCAGACAATAAGCCCTATCGGTTTTGTACCTACCGATTGCCCTTAACAAGGGTACTTCCTTAGTATTAATTAACAGCTTACATTCCTATTTCTCTTTAGCGGGTAAATAATTTCTTAATAAATTCCGCTTCATCCTCAGTTGGAGGAATGAGTGGCAACCGAACCGAACCTACCTTAATCCCCCGTAATTCCAATGCATATTTTACTGCCACAGGATTAGGCAGAGGATGAGGACAGCCAAACAAACCCTTGAAAATCGGGAACAACTGCTGATGCAACTTTGCTGCCTCCTGCGAGTGTCCTCCTACAAGTGAATCGATCATCTGCTTCATTTCAGCACCTACCACATGACTCGCTACGCTGATAATACCATAAGCACCTACAGCCATAGCAGGCAACCCAGAAGCATCATCCCCGGAATAAACCAGAAAACCTTCTGGCGCTGCCGCTGCAATCTGTGTGACCTGCGCAAGTGATGCACATTCTTTGGTTCCCACAATGTTCGGAATTTGTGCAAGACGCAGCGTTGTTTCAGCTGTTAGACTCGCTCCAGTACGGCTTGGAACATTATACAGTATAGCTGGAAGGGATGTGGAGTTTGCAATACTTTGGAAATGCTGATACATCCCTTCCTGATTCGGTTTATTATAATATGGCACTACCAGTAGAACACCATCTGCTCCTGCTTGCTCCGCGGCACGAGTTAGATGAATAGAGTGACGCGTATTGTTGCTTCCAGTCCCGGCAATAATTTTACATCGTCCAGCTGCTTTTTCTACAACAAATGCAAACAACTTGATTTTTTCATCATCGCTCAGGGTAGGAGACTCCCCTGTTGTTCCAGATACAACAAGTGACTCTGAGTGCTGTTCTTCTATTAAGTAATCAATCAACGAGGACAATGCAGTCCAGTCAATCTCTCCTTGCGAATCAAAAGGTGTCACCATTGCGGTAATCAATCTGCCGAAGTTCACCATGCTGCCTCCTTTTTGCAAGTCCGAGCACGGACAATGCGCCTATTGATGGAGTTCAAATTTATTATGCAATGCGCGTACAGCCTGCACCATGTCTTCTTTTTTAACAAGTACCCAGATCGTTGTGTTGGAATCTGCTGATTGAAGGATCTGTACGTCTGATTCTGCCAATGCCTCCACAATCGTCGCCATAATGCCCGGTACCCCGTTGATACCACCGCCTATGACAGAAACTTTAGCACACCCGGCCAGTATCTTAGGTTCTAGACCCAAACCGTTCAATACTTCAACCGCTTTGCTTCCATCATGATCGAACACAGTATAAACTGCCCCCGATGGAGTTACGTTAATAAAGTCAACGCTGATTCCATGTTCAGCCATAGATTTGAATACTTGTAATTGCAAGTGCTCCAAACCCGGCTTTAATTCAACATTAATCTGAGTGACATTGCCGACATACGCAATACCGGTCACGAAACGGTCTACGATGTCTGCCTGCACGTCTTTAAAGCCTTCCGGGTGGGTAACTAACGTACCTTCTCCTTCGGAGAAGGTAGAGCGAACACGGACCGGGATATTAGCCTGCATGGCGATTTCAACAGCACGAGGATGGATAACCTTTGCTCCCTGATGAGCCATATTGCAAATCTCCGTATAGCTAACATGTGTAAGTGGCTTTGCATTTTCCACAATGCGCGGATCGGCGGTTAATATACCATTCACATCCGTATAAATATCAACCATATCCGCATCTAGAGCAGCACCCAGAGCAGTAGCTGACGTATCGCTGCCTCCCCGACCCAAGGTAGTCATATCACCGTCTGCTGTTTGTCCCTGAAAACCTGTCACAATGACAACTCTGCCTTGGTTCAACTCTTCAACAACACGGTCTGGCTTTATATCCAAAATACGAGCATTGCCGTATTGATCATCCGTAATAAAGCCCGCCTGTGCCCCAGTTAGCACCGTAGCAGGAATACCTTCCTTCTCCATCAGGCTGCATAATGTAGCAGCAGAAATGATTTCACCACAGCACAGCAGTAAATCCCGCTCGCGCTTCGGAAGACTGTCGCCGTTAGACGCCGCCCAATCCAGCAGCGTGTCGGTGGCATAAGGCTCTCCTTTTCTCCCCATGGCCGACACAACAACAACCAATTGAAGATTTTGTTCCAGCTCCCGCTTCACATGTGCCAGCACAAGTTGACGTGCTTCAGGTGTGGACAGCGAGGTTCCCCCAAATTTTTGCACCAAAATACCCATTATTCTTCCCCCATATCGGAACGTTACTCCGCGTTTGCAGCAATAATTTCCGCGATTTGCACCGCGTTCCATGCCGCTCCTTTGAGCAGATTATCGGATACAACCCACAAATTCAATCCACGGCTATTGCCCAAATCACGGCGTACACGCCCCACAAATACGTCAGGTTTTCCAGCAGCTTCGGATGCCAGTGGATAAAGCTGAGCAGCAGGATCGTCCACTAGCGTTACTCCCGGTGCCGAAGCCAGCAGATTGCGGATTTCTTCTAAATCATAATCTTTTTTAAGTTCTACATATACAGATTCCGAGTGACCGTATACAACAGGAATACGTACACACGTTGCTGTTACGTCCACAGATTCGTCACCCAGTATTTTTTTCGTTTCACGTACCATTTTCATTTCTTCCAGTGTATAACCATTGTCCTGGAATTTATCGATTTGCGGGATAGCATTGAAAGCAATCTGATGCTTTACTGGCAACGAGCCTACTGGCAACAGATCAGGCTGAACTTCATCACCGTTAAGAATCGCTGCGCTTTGACGATTCAATTCATCAATAGCTCGGCTTCCAGCCCCGGAAACGGCCTGGTATGTGGATACTATGATACGAGAGATGCCATACTGATCATATAATGGTTTCAAAGCAGCTACCATCTGAATGGTGGAGCAGTTCGGGTTCGCAATAATTCCTTGATGCTCGGCAATCTTGTCGCTATTCACCTCAGGCACTACAAGAGGAGCTGTCGGATCCATTCGGAATGCATTGGTGTTGTCAATGCAAACTGCCCCATGACGAACAGCATGCGGCGCCAATTCCTTACTTACGTCTCCACCTGCACTAAACAAAGCAATGTCGATTCCTTCAAAGCTGTCGGGGGTAGCAATCTCTACTGGAATTTGCTGACCTTTAAAGCTAATTAACGTGCCGGCAGAACGAGGCGAAGAAAGAAATTTGATTTTGTCCACAGGAAAATCCCGTTTTTCCAGCAGATTTACGATCTGTTCTCCTACAGCGCCTGTCGCTCCAACGACAGCTACATTAAACTTTCTATTGCTCATCTGGTGTATCTCCCCTTCTCGACTAAAAAACCATTTTTTATTCTGAAAGCATCCACCGCCAACAAGAAATTAGACCCGATACAATATCGAATCATCTTCTAGGCGAGGGATGCTCAGCAGTTAACTATAGTACTTCATGGGGTCTTGCGTTCCACAATCATCGGCTGAAGCTGTTTGCCTTGCAATGCTTCATAAGCAGCCTCTGGAATCAACTCCATGTTAGCTACAAGCGAGTTCGGCTTTTTAACTGGATTGTCCTGTCCGAACGGCACAAAAAAGATATTTTTGGCTACGAGTAATTTGGCGATATTGGCAGCATTTAGACCCAGTCCATCATTAGTAGATATGGCTAAAAGAAGTGGACGACCGTTGCGCAATTGCGCCTTGGCAGCCATCAAAACCGGACTGTCTGTCATCGCATTCGCTAACTTACTCATCGAATTTCCCGTCAAAGGTGCAATCACTAGCACATCAAGTAGTTGGGAGGGACCCAGTGGCTCAGCCTCCACAATTGTAGAAATGATATCATTCCCTGTTATATCTTTCAACTGTTTTTGCCAACTTTGCGAAGTACCAAAGCGAGTATCCGTTGTTAGTACTGTATTGGATATAATAGGAACGACCTTCGCACCCTCATCAACAAAGCGCTGTATAACAGGCATTACCTCTTCAAATGTGCAATGTGAGCCTGTAATTGCATAACCTACTGTTTTCCCTTGCCAACTCATTGTGCATCCCCCCGATCAGGATTATCTTCCATTAACAACTGCACCAGCGTATTCGCTATAATGGCACCAGCAGTTTTGGGAGCAACAATACCGGGAAGACCAGGGGCAAGCATAGCCTTGATTCCACGCTTTTCCGCATAACGGAAATCACATCCGCCCGGGGCGGAAGCAAGATCTATAATCACGGTGCTCAATGGCAATTTAGACAGGATTTGCGCTGTGATAATCATAGAGGGTATTGTATTAAAAATCAAGTCAACTCCCTTTGTCTCATGCGCTAAATCCCTTGTCATAAAAGGCTTCCAACCCATTTCCACGGCTCTCGCTGCATCCTCTACCCGCCGTACTCCAACCTTCACTCTGGCTCCCAACCCCTGTAGTGCCCTTGCCATGGTAAATCCAGTCCGTCCCATGCCTAGAACCATACAATCTGCACCGTGAATCGTAAAATCGGTATGCTGAATGGCCATCATCAGTGCGCCTTCGGCCGTAGGTATAGAGTTGTATATGGCCACATCATCTCTCTCCAGCAGCTCTACCAGCTTTAACTCATGTCTGGTACAAATTTCTTTTAAGTACGCCCGCGCCATCCCTGTATATACAACACAATGCGGTGGAAGAGCAGCAGCATGCTCATTCAGAAACTGGAGCTTCTGTGCTCCAAAAAGTGCATTTACGTTGCCTTCCTCATCGCATCCCACCACCGGTAAAATCAGTGCGTCTGACGATTCCAGCAGCTTGACAGACATTGGTTCTAGTGTCACTCCTTTGAGTGGTACTTCAAGCTTGTCAAAACCGACCACACTGACGGTAGCATCCATGTCCACACATTTGCGGATTACCTCAAGCTGCCTCGCATCGCCACCCAAAACAACGACGCGTATTCCTGTTAGCATCCGGATCACTCCTTTCCGAGACACGATATGCTTTTAGTCTATGCGAGTGCCCGGAGAGGGGTGAAAAAACACAAAAAAAGCCGCCCCTTTATGAGGCGACCTTTATTTGCATGCTTACTCTTAAGCAAGTAAATTTGAAGATTTTACAAAATAGACATTCGTACATCGCAAACCAACCATAGCCTCAGCGTCCTGTATGGCCAAAGCCTCCAGCACCACGCACTGTTTCAGATAATTGGTCTACTTGTTTCAGCTCTACCTCAGGTACAACCTGAAATACCATTTGTGCAATTCGCTCATTGCGCGTAATCGTGAACGATTCCTCACCCAAATTAATAAGAAGTACCTTAATCTCCCCACGATAATCCGCATCAATCGTTCCCGGTGTATTGAGACAAGTAATACCATGCTTAAGAGCCAGTCCACTTCGCGGACGGATTTGTGCCTCCAATCCCGCTGGCATAGCTATTGCAAATCCAGTTGGAACGAGGCAACGTTTGCCGGGTTCCAGTACCAGATTTTCCTGTACTGCTGCATACAAGTCAAACCCTGATGCAAGCTCTGACATTTTGCGGGGCAGCTCAATATCTTCATTGCCCGCGAGTCTGTTAATTTCCACGTAAGTTAACAAAATAGTCCCTCCTCATATCCTTTACCGCTGAATCACTCGCTCCCACCATCGACAGGGCAAACGGCTCCGAGAACATACGATCCAGCACTTTGTTCACATCATTTGCCGTCACTTGTTCGATATGTTCGATCATTTGATCCAGCGTATAATGCTGACCAAGCATCAATTCATTTTTTCCAAGCCGATTCATCCGGCTACCTGTACTTTCAAGGCTTAAAATCAAACTTCCTTTTAATTGCTCCTTACCTTTACGAAGCTCATTAGCGTCCAAACCGTTGACAGCCACATCTCGTAAAAGCTCCAGCGTCAAATCCAGCACGTCCTTTGTTTGCTTAGGAGCCGTACCTGCATAGATCGTGAACATACCACTGTCCGCATGGGAGCTATGATAGGAATAGACCGAATAAGCCAGTCCACGCTTTTCCCGAATTTCTTGAAACAAACGTGAACTCATGCCACCGCCGATCGCGTTATTCAGCAAAACCATAGCATACTGGAGTTCGTCACCCGTTGCAAATCCAGGCAGGGATAAACAAATATGATTTTGCTCCGTTGCTTTCTTATGATACAACAGCTCACCGTTAAACGCAGGTACTGTCAGCGGCGAAACGGTTCCATGATTATCAAAATGTCCAAAATGTCGCTCCAACAATTCTACCAAGCGATCATCAACATTACCAGCCACACTGATAACTGTATTGTCAATTGTATAATGCTCCCTCATATAACGGCTGAGATGTGAGCTATTCATAGCAAGCAGGTGATCTTCGGTTCCGAGAATCGGATAAGCCAGTGGATGTTCACCATAGGCCGCGCGAGATACAAGATCATGCACCATATCATCCGGTGTATCCTCGTACATGGAGATTTCCTCCAAAATCACATTCTTCTCTTTTGCCAATTCTTCCTGATCTAGTTTGGAATTAAAAAACATATCAGACAGCACATCAACTGCGATCGGTAGATGCTCATCCAACACCTTGGCATAATAGCATGTATATTCCTTCGAAGTGAAAGCATTAACATTTCCTCCGATGGCATCGAATTGCTCAGCGATTTCCTTAGCGTTAAAACGCTCTGTTCCTTTGAAAAGCATGTGTTCGATAAAATGAGAAATACCGCTATTGTCCGGCGTTTCATTCCGGGAGCCGGTTTTAACCCAGATACCGAAAGAAACAGAACGCACGGTTGGAATTTTTTCAATGACCACTCTTAGGCCGTTTTTGAGTTGAATTCTTTCCACGATTGGCCCTCCTAAACTGAATTGCATACTTAGCCATAATGTTCAATCCTAACAGAAAAAAGACGTTCACTCAACCGGAGCAGGTAGCTGTCGATCAGGGGAAAGTGTCTGACTGACAGTTCCGAGCACAAGTCCCTTACTACGAATGGCATGGATCATGCCTTTGAGAGCAGCCGCTGAGGAATCTGTTGGGTGCATCAATATCAGTGTGCCTGATTCAACCTTACTACTGATTTTGTTAATCACCGATTCTGGTGACGGATGTTTCCAATCTACAGTGTCCAATGTCCACAACACTGTTTTGAGCCCACGTTCTGCTGCTATATCCACCGTTTGCTGATTAAAATCGCCCGATGGAGGGGCAAACCAGTTATTTTTGACGCCCAAAGTTTCTTGAAGAAGCTCTTGTGTCTTTTCAATTTCTTGTGTGGCTCTGGCCCGACTCAGACGGCTCATATTCGGATGAGAGTAAGCATGATTCGAAAGCTCATGTCCTCTTTTTTGAATCTCCTTGGCGAGTTCAGGATTTTTTTTCAGCCAACTTCCATCAAGAAAAAATGTGGCCTTGACCTTTGCCTGATCCAGCGTGTTCAGTATCGGCAGGATAAATTCATTCCCCCATGCTACATTGATCATGAAGGATACCATTGGCTTTTCGGGATTGCCCCTGTAAATTGGAACATTACCAAGCTGATTTAAATGTATTTTAGGTGCCAATTGCCGATATACATATTGAATGGGTCGATCCGGAGATGCAATCGCTTTGCGATAGGTAGCATCCAAATCCACCTCCAGTCCGTTATAGCCTGGAATAGCCTTCCATACCCTGTCGATCTTGGCATCAACTGGTTCCCGTCGCTGACGGGCTGCTTCTGTTCTTAGTCGCTGCATAAGCGCATTATCGGGTAAAGCCGCCATCGCCATCGTTGTTTCAGCTTTAGGCTCCCCAACTCCTATAGCGTCTCCATTGCGTAATTGATTAGCGAAGTCACGAACCCCGCTAAACTGTCCGATTACCAGTGTGATGGCTAAACTGGCTACCACCCACACTGCTCTTTTTGCCCTACTCATGATTCCTTCATCCTCCCGCCCGTTTGTCCACATTGTATGCGGGGAGGACAAGAACTATGACGCAGTAGCCTCTAGTAGCCTACTTTGGCGCAGCTTGTGCATATGTATGAAAAAAGAGCCAGAAACGTAGCTCTGCCTCTTTCCAAAAGCTTAAACAATGCTATTCAAATCCCTTGTACTGTTAATACGAAAAGCTACTCCTGCCTTTCTAGTCTGCAACTGCAGGTACCTAGGATTTTGCAGGTGCTTCTGCAGTCAGAACAGCCTTACGGGACAGATTGACACGACCTTGTTGATCAATTTCGGTTACTTTCACCGTAATTGTATCCCCAATAGCAATTACATCTTCAACCTTGGCTACACGCTCAGTAGACAGTTGAGAAATATGAACCAGACCATCTTTGCCCGGTAAAATTTCAACAAATGCACCAAATTTCTCAATCCGTTTTACTGTACCGATGTAAATCTCACCGACCACGACTTCCTTTACGATACCCTCAATAATGGAACGTGCTTTTTCATTCATCTCTTGATTTGTGGAAGCGATGAACACACGACCATCTTGTTCAATATCGATTTTCACGCCGGTTTCTTCGATGATTTTGTTGATGATTTTACCACCAGCTCCAATAACATCACGGATTTTGTCCGGGTTAATGTGCATCGTCATAATTTTTGGAGCATACGGAGACAACTGCTCACGTGGTTTCTGGATCGCTTCCATCATTTTGCTAAGAATGAACAAACGTCCTTCTTTAGCTTGCTTGAGCGCATCCTGTAAAATCTGGCGGTCAATACCGTTAATTTTAATATCCATTTGAATGGCAGTTACGCCTTCCGCGGTACCAGCAACTTTAAAGTCCATATCGCCCAGGTGGTCTTCCATCCCTTGGATATCAGTCAATACGGAAACATGGTCTCCATCCTTGATCAATCCCATCGCTACACCTGCAACCGGAGCTTTAATCGGTACACCTGCATCCATCATAGCCAGTGTACTTGCACAAATACTAGCTTGTGAAGTCGAACCATTTGATTCCAGTACCTCGGAAACCAAACGGATGGTGTATGGAAATTCAGTTTCGGAAGGAATTACTTTGGAAAGTGCACGTTCACCAAGAGCACCATGTCCGATTTCACGACGGCCTGGCGCACGCAAAGGACGAGCCTCACCTACGCTGAATGGCGGGAAATTGTAATGATGCATGAAACGTTTTGTTTCTTCCAGATCAATACCGTCCAAAATTTGTACATCACCCAATGCACCAAGTGTACAAATGCTAAGCGCTTGCGTTTGACCGCGTGTAAATAAGCCCGAACCATGAGTACGCGGCAAAATGCTAGTGTCGCTTTCAATCGGACGAATTTCGTCAAGCTTACGACCATCAGGACGCACTTTATCATGCGTGATCAAACGACGTACTTCTTCCTTGACGATATCATAGAGAACTTCGCTCACGTCGCTCAAAAGCTCAGGTGTCTCTATGTATTGTGCTTCAAAATGGGCAACTGTCTCTTCGTTGACTGCATCAATCGCCTCTTGACGGGCATGTTTTTCTGCAATTTTAACAGCTGCCATTAAACGTTCAGCTGCATAAGCACGTACTTCACTGTTCACTTTTTCATCAACAGCATGCAGTTTAACCTGCATTTTCTCTTTACCTGCTACTTGCATCAATTGTTCAATGACTGCCACAATGTTCTTAATCTCATCATGACCGAACATAATAGCTTCCAGCATAACTTCCTCTGGAATCTCATTGCCTTCGGCTTCTACCATCATGATGGCATCTTTCGTTCCGGCTACAACCAGGTACAGATCGCTTGCATTCTGCTGTGCAATATCCGGGTTAATCACAAATTGCCCGTCTACACGTCCTACAGCGACTCCACCGATTGGCCCATTAAAAGGTACATCCGAAATGCTAAGTGCTGCCGAGGTTCCGATCATTGCAGCAATTTCAGGTTCGCAATCCTGATCGACACTCATAACCAGGTTCAACACCTGTACATCATTCCGGAAACCTTCCGGGAACAATGGACGAATTGGACGGTCTGTCAAACGGCTCGACAAAATCGCTTTTTGACTCGGACGTCCTTCACGTTTAATAAATCCGCCAGGAATTTTCCCTACAGCATACAATCTTTCCTCATAGTTTACGGTCAGGGGAAAAAAGTCCAAATCTTTCGGTTCACGGGAAGCGGTCACGGTACAAAGCACAACTGTTTCTCCGTAGCTCACTTTAACTGCCGCATTGGCTTGTTTCGCAAGACGTCCTGTTTCCAGCACCAGCTTTCTTCCGCCGAGCTGCATTTCTACGCGTTGCTCCATGGTATCCCTCCATTTCATTTCATTGTAAAAGTTCTATACATATCCAGTATTTCCTGCGCAGGGCTTATTCATAAGAAGCTAGCAGACAAATTAGGATATGTAATTCAAAAAAAGATTCCTCATTTCAAAAAAGAACCCGGCTGCTGTCCGCCGTCGCCTTAGCAGGGACAAGCGGTGAACAACCAGGCTTCTTTTCTCATTACATGTCTGAAAATTAACGACGCAGTCCGAGACGCTCGATCAACGCACTGTAACGTTTAACATCAGTCTTCTTCAGGTAAGCCAAAAGTTTACGACGCTGACCGACCATTTTCAACAACCCGCGGCGGGAGTGATGGTCTTTCTTGTGCGAACGAAAGTGACTTTGCAAGTTGACGATGTTTTCAGTAAGGATAGCGATTTGTACCTCTGGTGATCCTGTATCGGATTCATGAGTTTTGTACTCCTCGATCAATTGCTGTTTACGCTCTTGAGTCAATGCCATCCTGTTCACCTCCTTCATTATAATCGCCATTAGCCTCGTAGCCGCCGGTGAAAGCGGACAACCAAGCTAAGGTTCATCGTTGTTTACACAACATAAGTCAGTATAACACAGCGCCTGTCTTATGTAAATAAATTAGCCTAACAGCTTTTTAGCCGTTTGTGCGTCATTGCCAATTTGGCTGATCAGCTCATCCACCGAAGAAAATTTGCGTTCAGGGCGGATGTAATGGTGAAGCTCCACAAGCACAGAATCCCCATAAATTTGCTGATTAAAATCAAATAGGTGTACTTCAAACGACGGATTCAGCACACCTTCATGAAAAGTAGGCTTAACCCCTACATTCATTACACCATTTATCCAACGATCGCCTACAAGCGCCCGTACAGCGTAAACACCCTTGATCGGAATCACGTAGGTATCATTCAGTTTGAGATTAGCGGTCGGAAAACCGATCGTACGTCCGCGCTTCTCTCCATCCATTACAGTACCTTGGATACGATAAGGACGTCCCAACCAGCGAGAGGCATGCGCTAGATCCCCGTTCTGTAAAGCACGGCGAATGCCAGAACTGCTCACCTTGTCCCCATCCAGTTCGAACGGTGATACGGTGTGTACAGACATCAGCTCTCCTCCCAGCTTCCGAAGGGTATCCTCATGCCCGGCTCCCCGGTGGCCAAACCGAAAATCAAAGCCTACTACCGCTGTACGAATTTGCAATGGAAGCAGCACGTCGCTCATAAACGCCTCAGGGCTGACCTTGGAAAAATCTTCGTTAAAACTCAAAATATAAAGTACGTCCACACCCATATCAGCCAGAAAAGTCTGCTTGTCCGCAAGCGGTGTTAAATAACCTTCATAATCACCTTTTTTCATGACTTCCTTTGGGTGAGGATGAAATGTCATGACAGATACCGGCACTTGCTGTTCACGAGCCAGCGCAACGGCCTTACGTATCACGCTTGCGTGTCCCAGATGAAGACCATCAAACTGACCGATCGCCGTGACCTGTGGATGTCCCCATTGCTGCAAAAGCTCATCACTCAATGGATAAGATAACGATACGGTAATCATTATTAATTCACCTGCATTTCACATCATTTGACTAACTTCGTCAAAATTATAGCACAATTCAAGGTAAAAAAACTTTAATGGGAGCGATCGCGTCTGATTCATCCCGACCATATATGCCTAAAAACGTTTTATCCTCTTTATACAAACGGAAGGGCTGGTTGTCCGTCACAGGTGGTGAAATCATATTCAGCGACAGGCGTTGGCCTTGCAGAGCCGCAGTTACCTTGGCTTCAGCCACTATATGCTCAGGCATATAGTCAATCGCCTGATCAGTTGTAATAAGTCGCTCTCCAAGACTGCCATCCGCTACGAAACGCTCTATCTCTTCGAAAGTCAGACAACGTTCCGCAGGAATTCCCGCAGACATGGTTCGCTCCAGCTTAACCATCGTTGAAGGATATCCTAATTCACGACCAATATCAACACATAGTGTACGGATATAAGTACCTTTGGAGCATAAGGCACGAAAAGAAATATCCACATACGTCCCCGTCTCCGCGAATCCCGTCATTTCCAACTCGTAAATGCTCACTTCACGACTTTTGCGTTCCACGGTTTTGCCTTCTCGAGCCAGCTCATATAGACGTTTGCCATCCACTTTTAGTGCGGAGTACATTGGAGGTACTTGGGAAATCGTACCAACAAAACGCTTCAAAACCGCTTTGACTTCCACTTCCGTCACCTCTACTGGACGTTCACTCTCTTCCGTGATTTTCCCAGTCAGGTCTTCGGTATCCGTGGCAATTCCTAATCGCAGTGTAGCCCGATATTCCTTGGGCCGCTCTTGCATGTATTCCACCACACGGGTGGCACGTCCCAGACACAAAGGCAAAACACCAGTTACTTGCGGATCAAGCGTTCCAGTGTGTCCGATTCGCTTCATACCTAATAAACGGCGAGCCTTGGCCACCACATCATGAGAGGTAAATCCAGCAGGTTTATAGACAGGTAGAACGCCTTCCCAAGTTGCCTGTTCCTTCTTTATCGGGTTCATAGCTCAGACTTCACCCGCCCTACAACTGTCTCAATGATATCTCCCAGCTTACCCTCAAGACGGCAGCCAGCCGCACGTACATGTCCACCGCCCCCAAATGATTGAGCCAGCGCAGCTACATCAACATTCCCTGCCGACCTCAAGCTGGCCTTGACCGCTTGATCATTAATAACCTTAAAGAAAATGCCTACCTCAACTCCACGAATATTTCTTGGATAATTCACAATGCCTTCCAAGTCCTCATTTACAGCGCCACATTCCGTCATGTCGTCAGGTGATACTACGACCCAAGCAACTTTTCCATCCTCCGACATCGTGAGCGTTTGCAATGCTTTTGTCAGCACCTTCATTTGTGGAAAAGTCATTTCCTCGAGCAATTTCTCGGATAAAGATGGACCATCTACACCGTAAGCAAGTAGCTGTGACACGGTAGACATCACTTTCGGTGAAGTGTTGGAGTAACGGAAACCTCCTGTATCCGTTAGCAACCCTGTATATAAAGCCGTAGCTATTTCAACATCCCAGGTTACTGCAAACTCTTTCAGTAGGTCAAAAAGAATTTCTGCTGTTGCCGCAGCATCCGACTTAATCACATTAACTGTACCATACGCATCATTCGTTGGATGATGATCAATATTCAGGATAATGGCATCTTCCGTAAAAAACTGCTCTGTCAAACCAACACGACGGTAATCCGCACAATCTACACAAATGATCCGGTTGTATTTCCGTTCTGGCGGTTGCTGGCTCATATCCATAATCTCATCGGCATGCCATAAAAAATCCATACGCTTGGGAATAGGTCCCTCATTTAGCATGGTAAATTTCTTCCCCAGACATGAGAGAAGCCAGCCCACCGTTACGGTGGAGCTGACTGCGTCTCCGTCCGGCTGTACATGCGATACGATCAGGTAATCATCATGCTCCAGAATAAATTCCTTCGCTTGTTGAAGCGCCTGTTCATAGGTATGCATTGCCTTCTCCTTTACATTCAGTTCATGGTTCCTTCAGATAAACTAAAAGTTTTATTTTTCATCCTTGTCGATATCACTCAGCAGTTTTTCAATTCGACTGCCGTAAGCAATAGATTCGTCAATTTTGAAAATCAACTCAGGAATATGGCGCAGCCGTATCCGTTTGCCGAGTTCAGAACGAAGATAACCGTTCGCTTTGTCCAATGCCTTCAGGGAAGAATTTTTTTGTTCTTCATCCCCGAGCACGCTCAAGTATATTTTCGCTTGGGACAAATCATTTGTAAGATCGACACCCGTTACCGTGATAAAACCGATGCGGGGGTCTTTTAATTCAGTTTGTATGAGTTGGCTTAGCTCCTTCTTGATCTGCTCGCCAACCCGACCTGTACGTATTTTAGCCATGGATGCTCACCTCTCTGCCGTTAGCGCTCCACTGTTTCCATGACGAACGCTTCAATAATGTCGAGTTCCTTAACATCATTATAGCCATCAAGGGTAATACCGCATTCGTAACCTTGGGCAACTTCTTTTGCGTCGTCCTTAAAGCGTTTCAGTGAGTCGATTTTACCTTCAAAAATGACGATACCATCACGAATCAGGCGTGCTTCTGCTGAACGAGTAATTTTACCGGATGTCACCATACAACCAGCGATCGTACCGACTTTAGTAACTTTGAATACGTTACGTACTTCAGCATGCCCAATCACATTTTCTTTATATTCAGGATCCAGCATGCCCTTCATGGCTTGCTCTATTTCTTCAATGACATTGTAAATGACACGGTGTAGACGAATATCCACTTTTTCAGCTTCCGCTGTAGATTTCGCCTGGTTATCCGGACGAACATTAAAACCAATGACAATAGCATTGGAAGCTGCTGCCAAAATAATATCGGATTCGGTGATTGCTCCTGCACCACTGTGAAGAATTTTAACGCGCACACCTTCGACTTCAATCTTGTTCAAGGAACCTTTCAACGCTTCGACGGAACCTTGTACGTCACCTTTTATAATGACGTTCAGATCCTTCATTTCGCCATCCTTGATGTGTTGGAACAGGTCATCCAGTGTTACACGGGTATTACTGCCCAGATCAGATTGGCGTTGCGTGATCGCACGTCTGTCAGCAATAGCACGAGCTTTGCGCTCATCCTCAAACACCATGAATGGATCGCCAGCAAGTGGAACTTCTGTCAAACCAGTAATTTCAACTGGAGTGGAAGGACCTGCTTCCTTAAGACGACGACCTTTATCGTTGACCATGGCACGCACACGTCCGAAGCAGTTACCCGCTACGAAAGCATCGCCGACTTTCAGTGTACCGTTCTGAACGAGGATACGGGCTACAGAACCGCGACCTTTATCCAGTTCTGCCTCGATGATGGTACCACGTGCCCGTTTGTTCGGGTTCGCTTTGTACTCATTCACTTCAGCTACGAGCAGAATCATCTCGAGCAGGTCTTCCAGACCCATTCTTTGTTTCGCGGAAACGTTGACGAAAATTGTATCGCCGCCCCACTCTTCAGGTACCAATTCATATTCAGTGAGTTCTTGCTTCACTTTATCTGGGTTGGCATCCGGTTTGTCGATCTTGTTCACAGCTACGATAATTGGCAGACCTGCCGCCTTCGCATGGTTAATAGCTTCGACCGTCTGTGGCATAACACCGTCGTCAGCTGCAACCACGATAATCGTCATATCTGTCACTTGGGCACCACGTGCACGCATAGCAGTAAAGGCTTCGTGACCCGGTGTATCCAGGAAAGTGATTTTTTTGCTGTTAATTTCAACTTGGTATGCACCAATATGCTGTGTAATACCGCCAGCTTCACCACCGGTTACATTAGTCGAGCGAATGGCATCCAGCAAAGTTGTTTTACCATGATCGACGTGACCCATAATCGTTACAACCGGTGGACGTGTTTTGAGATCCGCAGGATCATCATTTTCTTCCACGGTTTCAAAACGATCTTCTTCGACAGGAATTTTCACTTCTACCTCGACACCAAAGTCTCCGGCAAGCAAGAGGATGGTATCCATATCCAGTTCCTGGTTGATGGTCGCCATTGTTCCGAGCACAATCAGCTTTTTGATGACTTCTGACGCATCCTTGTGAAGAAGCTTGGCTGTTTCGCCTACAGTCATCTCACCACGCACAATAATTTTCTTAGGCGTGTTGTCGATTTTCTCGCGACGCTCCTGTTGTTGACCTTTACCACGATTGTTGAATTTCCCGCCACGATTGCTGCCGCCGCGATTATTGCCTCCACGACCACCGTTACCACCACGTCCGCCGCCTTGACGGTTATCGTCAAAACGTCCTTGACCGGAACGGTTACCACCGTTGTTGGAGTTACTACCTGTACGGTTGCCACCACTACGGTTTGCATTGTTGCTTCCTGTGGAGGATGACGTTCTTACTGCCGTACCACCCTGACTACTTCCCTGAGGGCGTGAGTTAGTGCTCTGGTTGCCTTGAGGACGCGAACCTGTGTTACCGCCGGGACGCTGTTGTCCTCCCTGTTGTTGACCGTTACTGCGGTTCTGTGTGCTTTGCTGACCAGTTGGTCTGCTAGTACTTTGTTGGCTGCGGTTTTGACCGCCCTGCTGGCTGCTTTGCGCTTTTGGAGCGCTACTTCGGTTACTGTTTTGGTTGTTGTTTGTCCTATTCATACTTACCTGCTTTTCCTGTTGATTTTTGGTTTGTTCAGTTGAATGATTACTATTCTGGCTTGAACCGGCCTGATTCGAGCTTACTTGCGCCGTACCTGCTCCGCCTTGCTTGGCCGCAGCATTGGATTTAATATTCTTAAAAAAACTTTCCACTTTACCTACGGCATCATGTTCCATGACGCTCATATGGTTGTTCACGGGAATATCCAGCCGTTTAAGAATGGTGATAATTTCTTTGCTGCTCATGTTCAACGATTTGGCGTATTCGTATACCCGCACTTTGTCTTTGCTTTCTTGTTTACTCAATATACTCCACCTCCGACATTATCCCCGCATGTTTCTTGATCAATTTCGCGAATCCTTGATCCGTCACAGCCAGCACAACCCGTTCAGGTTTGCCGATACTGCTTCCCAAGCTTTCCCGGTCAAATCCTATCAATAAGGGGATTTTGTACGTCCCGCATTTGTCGCGGAATTTCTTTTGAGTATTCATTGAAGCATCTTTCGCAAGAATGACCAGCTTGGCTTCTGAAGACCTGATCGCTTTATAAACGATCTCATCACCTGTTAGCAGCTTGCCAGCTCTCATGGCAAGACCCAATCCAGACAGCGCCTTATTCATCCTGCACGCTGCCTTGTGCCGCCAGGAATTCTTCCTCGACGGCAGCAAAATCACGACTTAGCTGCTCATAAATATCAGGATGAACCGAGTGCTTCAATGCTCGATCCAGTGCCTTGCTCTTTTGAGCCAGCTTGAAGCAGGCGGCTTTGCCGCACAAGTAAGCGCCGCGTCCCGACTTTTTGCCAGTCAAGTCAATCAACACTTCGTCTTCAGGGGTTTTGACGACACGGATCAACTGCTTCTTTGGCATCATTTCATGACAGGCCACACATTTGCGCAAAGGTATCTTTCTCTGTTTCATGCATTAACCCCCCTACACTCCGCTTAATCTACAGAAACGGAATCCTGATGCATTTCATCGGTGGATGTTCTCGGTCTGCCGAGTTCTTCCTCCGCCTGTGTTTCACTCTTAATATCAATTTTCCAGCCCGTAAGCTTAGCAGCTAGGCGAGCATTTTGCCCTTTGATACCAATAGCAAGAGAAAGCTGATAATCAGGCACAATAACACGCGCCATTTTCTCTTCTTCAAATACCTGCACTTCAAGCACCTTGGACGGACTCAGCGCATTAGCCACGTATTCATCAACATTATCGGAATAGCGTACAATGTCGATTTTTTCGCCACGCAGCTCGTTCACAATGGTCTGTACACGTGTTCCTCTCGGACCCACACAAGAACCGACCGGATCAACCTCGGCGTTACGGGAATGAACCGCGATTTTAGAACGGAAGCCTGCTTCACGCGCTACGGAACGAATCTCTACAACACCATCAAAAATTTCAGGCACTTCGAGTTCGAACAAACGCTTAAGCAGACCCGGATGTGATCGGGACAGCATAATTTGCGGTCCTTTGGTTGTGTTCTCTACCTTGGTAATATAAGCCTTAATCCGATCCAGATGGCTAAATTTCTCATTAGGCATCAGTTCGCCCAACGGAAGAACCGCTTCCACCTTACCAAGATCAATATAAATATTACGTGGGTCTTGGCGCTGTACAGTTCCTGTTACAATATCTTCTTCCTTGTCCACAAACTTGTTGTAGATCAGTCCCCGTTCCGCTTCGCGGATACGCTGGGTCACGACCTGCTTCGCAGTTTGTGCAGCAATCCGTCCAAAATCACGTGGTGTGACTTCAATTTCAGCGATATCTTCCAACTGAAAATGCGGGTTAATCTCACGGGCCGCAGGCAACGAAATCTCGGTGCGAGGATCCAATACCTCCTCAACGATCAGCTTGCGGGCATATACCTTAATGACTCCCGAGTTGCGGTTCATATCAACACGCACGTTTTGTGCGGTGTTGAAATTCCGTTTGTAACTGGAAATCAAGGCTGCTTCAATGGCCTCAAACAGCACATCCTTGCTGATCCCCTTTTCTCTTTCCAACTCGTTCATTGCTTCAATAAAATCCATACTCATGGATTACTGCTCCCCCTTTCAAATGATGCACCTGCGTACTGGTCGGCACACGAGGTAAAAAAAACATGTAGTACATGTCAAACAGCAACAGTCAAATCTGAATTAAAATATGATCGCGAGCCTTGCACCAGCTACCTTGTCATAAGGTATAACATGCTTCTTTTGTCCGCTTTGAACGGTGAGTTCCCCATCTTCAAAAGAAAGCAAACGACCTTCGAATTCCTTCAGGCCGTTGATCGGCTCGTATGTAGTAACGAATACGTTTTTGCCTACCGCTTTAGTAACGTCCTCCGCTTTTTTCAGCGGTCTTTCGGCGCCTGGTGAAGACACTTCCAGAAAATATGCTGTAGAAACAGGGTCATTTTCATCCAACTTTTGACCCAGATATTCACTGATCATACTGCAGTCGTCCAGATCAATTCCTCCGTCTTTGTCTACAAAAACGCGAAGAAACCAATTGCTGCCCTCTTTGACATACTCGACATCGACCAGTTCAAAACCATGCTCATCGAGGTAAGGTTGGGCCATTTCTTCTACTACTGACTTGATCTTTGGTGTGCTCAAAGATTATAACCTCCAAAAGTGAACTTTCCTGTGGTGAAAAAAAGACGCCCTATTGCCATGGACAATGCTTCTCCATCACCGGCATTTTCATTTTCATTTGATGTAATGTTCATTTCGGGCTCACTGCAAATAAACCGGCGTACCGGTTTCGTGCCCAAAAATAACCTTTTCACGTTGTAACTGTATATCAAACAGTAAAGAGTGGGTTTCCCCACTCTTTTAGCAACGGTTTTATCTCCATGATTACCAAAAAAATTATAACATAACCATAGTTATGTGACAAGTGCCAGAGCTTGACTACTGTAGTTCGGATTAAAACAGAGACAGCTGATTACTCTCTGGCAGACCTCGAAAGCATCCCAACTGGGATAGCATTTCGACAATGGTTTTACTTGCCTTCGATTTTTGTTGAAAATCCTCGACAGACAAAAATTCACCCTGTTCACGGGAGGCTGCGATGTTACGTGCTGCATTGTCTCCAATTCCCTGAAGAGCTCCGAATGGCGGAATGAGTGAATCTCCATCGACCTTGAAGCGTGTAGCTTCGGAACGGTACAAATCAATGGATTTAAAACTAAACCCGCGAGCCGTCATTTCCAGAGCCATTTCTAGGATCGGAAGCATCCCTTTTTCTTTGGGAGGTGCCTGAAAGCCGAGCTGCTCGATTTCGACAATCTTCCGCGCGATTGCATCATATCCCTGACAGCACAGTTCAATATCAAAATCAGCTGCACGTACTGAAAAGTAAGTCGCATAATATTCAATCGGATGATACAGCTTAAAGTACGCTGTGCGCACTGCTGAAATAACATAGGCTGCAGCATGCGCCTTCGGAAACATGTACTGGATTTTCAGACAGGAATCAATGTACCACTGTGGCACCTTGCATTTTTTCATTTCCTCAATCCATTCGGCACTAAGCCCCTTACCTTTACGTACGCTCTCCGTAATTTTAAAGGCCAGACCTGCGTCCATCCCTGCCTTGTAAATCAGAAACAACATGATATCATCACGGCAACCAATTACAGTCTTGATGTTGCAGGTATTATTCTTAATCAGTTCCTGTGCATTCCCCAACCATACGCCCGTGCCGTGAGACAGTCCGGAAATTTGCAGTAAATCAGCAAAAGAACTTGGCTGCGACTCTACTAGCATTTGGCGTACAAACTTCGTCCCCATCTCTGGTACACCATAGGTTGCTACAGGCGTGCGGATTTGCTGGGGTGTTACACCGAGCGCCTCCGTGGAGTTGAACATGCTCATCACTTTAGGATCATTCATTGGAATGGTCGTAGGATCGACACCGGTCAAATCCTGAAGCATTCTCATCATAGTCGGATCATCATGACCCAGAATATCGAGTTTGAGTAGATTCGCATCAAAAGCGTGATAATCAAAATGCGTTGTTTTCCATTCTGAGCTTGTATCATCGGCGGGATACTGTACCGGCGTAATATCCTCGACCTCAATATAATCGGGAACAACGACAATTCCGCCTGGATGTTGCCCTGTACTACGTTTGACCCCTGTACAGCCCGAAGCCAGCCTGTTCAGCTCAGCCCCACGCCATTTTTTATGATGCGCCTCTTCATATTTCTTTGCAAAGCCAAAGGCAGTTTTTTCGGCAACTGTACCTATGGTTCCAGCACGGAATACACTTTTCTCACCAAACAATACTTTCGTATAGTTATGTGCGACAGGCTGATATTCGCCAGAGAAGTTCAAGTCAATATCGGGAACTTTATCTCCCTTAAACCCAAGAAACGTTTCAAACGGAATATCCTGTCCCTCACCCTTTAATTTGCCGCCACAGTTCGGACAGTTTTTGTCCGGCAAGTCAAATCCGCTCGGCACACTACCGTCCAAAATCCATTCGCTATGTCTGCAATCAGGATTATTGCAAATATAATGTGCAGGCAGTGGATTAACCTCGGAAATTCCGAGAAAGGTAGCGACCACAGAAGATCCAACAGAACCCCGTGAACCTACCAGATATCCATCCTTATTAGACTTTTTAACCAGACGCTCGGAAATGAGATAGTTGGCAGAGAAACCGTATTTAATAATCGGCTCCAGTTCTTTTTCAAGGCGGGCTACAACCACCTCGGGCAATTCCTCACCATAGATGGATTTAGCCGTCTCGTAGCAAGTGTTACGGATTTCCTCGTCCGCCCCATCCAGCAAAGGTGTAAACAGCTTGTCAGGGAACAGCTCCAGCTCCTCAAACCGATCCGCCAGCTCAATGGTATTCTTCACAACGACTTCATAGGCTTTCTCCTCGCCCAAAAACTCGAATTCTGCCAGCATTTCGTCTGTGGTGCGTAAATGCGCATCTGGCTTACGAATATCTTTTAGCGGGCTAAATCCCGTAATGCCGTGTATCGTAATATCACGGTACAGCTTATCTCGAGTTTCCAAATAGTGAACATTACCTGTGGCAATTACGGGCTTATCAAGTCGCCGTCCAATTTCGCATACTTTGCGTATCGCCGTTTTCAGAGCATCAGGACCGCTTACCAGTTGTTTTTCCACTAGATGCATATACATTGTCAAAGGCTGAATCTCCAACACATCATAAAACTGTGCAATTTCCTCGGCCTCTTCCTCGGACTTGTTCAACACAGCCTCGAAGAACTCTCCTTTTTCGCAGCCAGAAATAATAAGCAATCCGTCTCTCATTTCTGACAATTTTGATTTAGGAATACAAGGCACACGCTTGAAATATTCGGTATGAGACATCGAAACCAGCTTGTACAGATTTTTTTTACCAATCGGGTTGAGGGCATAAATACAGCAGTGAAAAGGACGAACGGTCGATAAATCCTTACCCACATAATCATTCAGACGATCGAGCATTTTTAAACCCTTAATTTGTTCCGCATCATTCAGCAAGCCATTCAGCACTTCAGTCAGTGCGACTGTATCGTCAATGGCCCGGTGATGGCTTTCGAGCGCCACTTTATATTTGGTCGTCAGCGTATTCAGACGGTGGTTTTTCATCGTTGGAAACAGTAAACGAGCCAGTTCGAGCGTATCCAGTACCGGATTGGTCATTTCAGGTAAACCCATATTTCGAAGGGTGGCCTGGATAAAGCCGACATCAAATCGCGCATTATGGGCAACCAATACAGCATCGCCAGCAAAAGCTACAAACTCCTTCATAACAGGTTCTACATCCGGAGCATCCTTGACCATTTCATCGTTAATGTTGGTCAGTTGCTGGATATTATATGGTATACGCTCATGCGGATTGACAAAGGTAGCATAACGATCAACTTCTTTGCCATCATGCATTTTTACAGCCGCAATCTCAATAATTTTATTCTGTGTAACCGATAAACCGGTGGTTTCAATATCAAAAACGACATAAGTCGCTGTTTTCAAATTTAATGGTTGTGCCTGCATTACAACCTCAACGGCATCATTAACCACGTTGGCCTCAATACCGTAGATCATTTTAATTCCGTTTTTCTTTGCTGCTTTTGCTGCATCAGGATAGCATTGCACACCACCGTGATCGGTGACCGCAATCGCTTTGTGCCCCCATTTGGCGGCTGTTTTGACGTATTGATCAATCGAGGCGACAGCATCCATTGCACTCATCTTTGTGTGTAGATGGAACTCAACCCGTTTTTCCTCTGCCTTATCCTTACGTGTGGGTGGAGCCTGTACTTCAACTAGATCGGAAGGAATCATAACCAGCTCGGGAATTTGCATAAAACGATCATATTCAACTCGCCCCCGCACTTTGACCCATTTCCCGTTAGCCAACAAACTGAGGATCTTCAGATCTTCTTTAGTTTTAGCAAACATTTTCATTTGCAGGGAATCACTAAAGTCGGTCAAATAATACGTAAACAACGTACTGCCATTGCGCAATTCTTTACTATCCAAACCGAAGATTGTCCCTTGTAAGGTGACTTTCTTTTCTTCGTCCTGAATATCTTGCATCGGAACAGCCGGTTCTTTGATGTCATAACCAAATTGAAGCCGTACGTCTCCTTCTTCTTCATCCAAAGGCGGCATTTCGGATTCCATACTTTCCATCATCTGCTGAATAACTTCGCGTTCTTCCTGCATCTTCTTCTCTTGGAATTGCTGTAATGCCTCCTGGTTACTTTCACCCACCTGGACTTTAATGCGCATAGAGAGCCCGAAATATTTATTGTAAAATTTGATGATAGCTTGATCTATCTGCTTTTTACGCGCCAGTTCCAATGACATACTGTCGCTCATCGTTAGCAATAATAGACCGTCTTCCCACTCATGCACAGCCCGATTCAACCAACCGTTAACAGAAGGAATCTCACGATGTACCCACTCTAGAAAAAGTTTCCAGTATTCACTAATGATATCACCCGGCTGAATCTGCTCACTATACTGAAAACGGAACGTAATTTTTGCAATGTGACTCATTTTTTCCTGTACTTGAATACAGAACGTACGATACACCTGAGCGGGGACCAGTGTCTCCTTGGCAATAGTGATATTCCAATCCTTATTGGTACGGCTAATCTCCACTTGATCAATCCAACCGTCCAAAAAATAAGGTTCAACCACTCCCGTCGGCATCACAACCTGCTTCATCAGCAGTTCCAGCCGCTTTCTCTTTTCTTCAGCTCCGCCCATGGCTCTCCCCCCAATTTCAAATCTACCATTCTGAAAACATGAAAAGCTTCTGCGTCAAAAACATCTCCGACCGCAAAAGCTTTTCGTAACCCTCTTCAATCCTCCTCACAACGACATAGATCCTTTGGAACATTGTCCCGTAACAGCTACCATGTCAGCGAAAAGAATGAAGTGAGTATAGTGATATTGCCCTACTTCTATATTAGTACGCCCGTGCGAACACTACTGTATGCTTGGCAGGTTTGCCACAGCACAAACATGTGGACTTTTGCTCGGTTGTTTTAAACGGTATATTACGGCTTGTAGCACCTGTCACTTCTTTAACTTTGTCTTCACATTCTTCAGATCCGCACCAACCTGCCAAAGTAAAACCGCGTTTTTCCTCCATGAGAGTCTTCATTTCGTCCAACGTATCGACGGAATAGAAATTTTCTTCCATGAAATTTTTCGCACGATCAAACATCTCCTGCTGTACCTGTGCGAGCATCGCGTGTACTTCCTCAACCAGATTATCCTGCTGCACGATTTTTTTCTCACCGCTGATACGGGATACGAGCACACAGACGCCGTTTTCCATATCACGAGGCCCTATTTCCATACGAACCGGAACACCGCGCATTTCATATTCATTAAATTTCCAGCCTGGGCTTACATCACTGCGGTCGTCCATTTTAACACGCACTCCCGCTTGTTTCAACTCAGCAAATAGTTCATCTGCACGAGCGATAACCGCATCACGCTTCTTAGGTGGTCCAATTGGAACCATAATAACCTGCGTAGGCGCAACTTTAGGAGGCAATGCTAGACCACGGTCATCTCCATGGACCATAATCAGTGCGCCGATCAAACGTGTACTTGTTCCCCATGAAGTCGTATGCGCGAATTCCAGGTTGTTTTCACGACTCAAATATTTAATGTCAAATGCAACGGCAAAATTAGTCCCCATGTAGTGGGAAGTCCCAGCTTGTACCGCCCGTCCATCCTTCATCATCGCTTCCAGTGAAAATGTATCCTTCGCACCTGCAAACTTTTCAGAAGGTGTTTTCTGTCCAGTAATAACTGGGATAGCTAGAACTTCCTCAATAACCTCACGGTATACTTCCAGCATTTTCATCGTTTCTTCACGTGCTTCTTCTTCTGTTTCATGGGCCGTGTGACCTTCCTGCCACAAAAATTCACTTGTGCGCAAGAAAGGCAGCGTGCGTTTTTCCCAACGCACTACGTTAGCCCATTGGTTAATAAGCACCGGCAGATCACGATAGGATTGAATCCATTTGGAGTACATATGACCTATCATGGTTTCCGAAGTCGGACGTATTGCAAGACGCTCTTCCAGCTTTTCTCCACCAGCCTCGGTTACCCAAGGTAGTTCAGGATTAAACCCTTCGACATGCTCTTTTTCCTTTTGAAAAAAGCTTTCGGGAATGAACATTGGAAAATAGGCATTACGGTGGCCTGTTTCTCTGAAGCGCACGTCCATGGCTTCCTTGATATGCTCCCAAATTTCAAAACCATCGGGGCGGAATACAATACATCCGCGAACAGGGGAATAATCCATCAGTTCTGCTTTTTTAATAACATCAATATACCATCGGGAAAAATCTTCGCTCTGCGGCGTAATTTCCTCGACAAACTGTTTATCATTCGACATAGAAATGCATGTCCTCCCATACAGACCGTTTTTATATAAGTCCGTCTCTAATTAACCATTAATTAAGCGTAAAATATCATTATACGTGACCGCAATCATAAGCAGGAATAGCATAGCAAAACCAACGAAATGGACCATTCCTTCCCTGCTCGGATCAACGGGACGTCCTCTTACCGCCTCCACACCAAGGAAAACAAGTCTGCTTCCATCCAGCGCCGGAATAGGCAATAAATTAAATATCCCCAGATAAAGACTCATTATAGCAGTCCAATACGTCAACTGCTCAATCCCCTGCTTGGCAATTTGCCCTGTCACTTCAAAAGTACGTACCGGGCCTCCCAAGTCATTGATAGAAAAACGTTGAATGAGCTGGCTAAATCCTTGGAAAATAATATCGGTCGTTCTGACCATGGATTGTCCGGCAAATTTGAACGTTTCACCCACACCTGCTTGGCGTTTTGGAAGTTCAGGCACAATGCCCACCTTGCCACCCTTTTGTCCTTCCATTGCACGAGGTGTAATAGTAAGATCAAAGGTCTTATTATCACGGCGAACCGTCCACTTCATCGGCTTGTCTTGAGAATCCGCAATCAGTTTGATCATGTTTTCAACATTCGCACCAATGGCTATTCCATTCACCGATTCGATGATATCTCCCTTATGCAAATCAGCTTCAGCAGCGGGCATACCTGCTGTAATTTCACTAATTTGGACATAAGTCGGGTTGTCCACTTGTATGCCGACCATCTGAATATGAAGACCAAACAGAATAAAGGCAAGTATAAAATTCATCAGTGGTCCAGCAAAAATAGCCATCGCACGCTGTCCTACTGTTTTACTCCCATACTGCCGATCCTTTGGTGCAATCTGAATGGATTGTCCTTTGGTTACCATCATCGCTTGCGGGTGTACAGTGTATTGCTGATCTTCGCCATCTACATCCAATTTTAAAGTTAACGACTGTTCCAGATCAATATCCAACACTTCGCCGCGTACCACATTCTTGCGATTATCCAGTTGATCTAGATAGATGGTTTTAACGACGTCATCCGTTACGCGTACAGCAATCGTTTGTCCGGTCTCAATTTCATTGATCTCCGGATCCTCTCCCGCCATGCGGGCAAAGCCACCGAACGGCAACAAACGCAGCGTAAATCGCGTCTCGTTTCTTTTATAAGAAAACAGTTTCGGACCGAAACCGATCGCAAACTCCCGTACCAGAATCCCGGCGCGCTTGGCAAAATAATAATGCCCCCATTCATGCACCGTCACTATGACGAAAAACATGAGCACCGTCATCAACACTATTTGAATCGTTTCCAATCGTTTCCGTTCCCCTTTCAATGAGATCGAGTTTGTCTTCCTAGATTATCATTATTCTCCGATCCCGCACAAGAGAATCACATTTCGTTTCTAACCCAACATTAGCCTATAACCCCGCAGCTATGCTACGAGTCTCTCCGTCACAGGCTTCAATCACAGAAAGATCAGGATTAGCCACATTGACATGCCGCTCCAGCACACGTTCAATAATAGCTTCAATATGCAGAAAAGAAATTTCTCCACGCAGGAAACGGGCAACAGCAATCTCATTAGCAGCATTAAATGCGGTCGGTGCTGTACCACCCATTTTACCACATTCGAAGGCAAGCCTTAAACAAGGAAAACGATTATAATCCATTTCCTTAAAATGGAGTCTACCCACTTCAGCCAGCGACAACGGCTTCGCCGGGGACTTCATACGCTCAGGGTAAGTCAATGCATATTGAATGGGTACTCTCATGTCCGGATTCCCAAGTTGAGCAACAATGCTTGTATCCTGAAACTCAACATAGGAATGAATAATGCTTTCTGGATGAAGCAACACATGAATCTGCTCATAATCAAGTCCGAATAGCCAATGCGCCTCAATGACTTCCAGCCCCTTGTTTACCATCGTTGCTGAATCAATCGTAATTTTGGCCCCCATTGACCAATTGGGATGCTTGAGTGCATCTTCCACTGTAACTTCAAGCAACTGTTCTCTTGTCAAATCTCGAAAAGAACCCCCTGATGCTGTGAGGGTAATATGTGCCACATCTTTCATACGCTCACCATTCAAGCATTGGAAAATAGCTGAATGCTCACTGTCAATCGGCAGCAACGGCACTCCTTTCGCCCGAGCCCGCGCTGTGACCAGATGACCAGCAGTAACCAGTGTTTCCTTATTGGCCAAACCGATCTGTTTTCCAGCCTCAATCGCGGCCAGCGTGGAGTGCAATCCGACACTGCCCATTACAGCCGTCACAACCATATCCGCCTCTGTGTTCGCAGCAAGCTCAACGAGTCCTTCATTTCCCCAATACAGTTCCATTCCAGAAGGCAGTAGAGGACGAATTTCATCCGCCAACTGCCGAGTACCCACAGACACTTTTTTGGGTTTATAGAGATGCGCCTGCTCAGCAAGTAACTTTATATTAGAGCCACCTGCTAAAGCCTCAACAGTAAACTGATCCGGGTGCATGGACACTACATCCAGCGTTTGAGTTCCAATAGATCCGGTTGAACCAAGTACTGTAATTCTTTTCATGATGCACCTTCCTATCCTGAAAATCACTTTTAGCCAGGAGCTCATTGTTTGTTATTCAGGCAACTATGCTACTGGTTCCATCCTTCTAGTAGCGCAGAGTGACAGCATAGAGATTAAGCCTGAGCATAAACTGTAATCAACAGACTCATGGAAGCAGCATCAGCATATGTACAAATGGAAAAACGACAATCCAGCTGTCGCAGCGGTCTAGTATACCACCGTGCCCTGGCAGCAGATTACCGGAATCTTTAATGCTGTACACTCGTTTGTATGCAGATTGTACCAAATCGCCCAGTTGTCCCACAACTGCACATGACAAACCGATGCCGATGGCTTTGCCCCATGGCAGCAGTCCATCTGATAATCCAGCGAATACAAGAGCTATAACCAACGCTAAAACAATGCCGCCAATGGATCCTTCGACCGTTTTGTTTGGACTGATCGCAGGCCATAGTTTCGTCTTCCCTGCCATTTTGCCTACAAAATATGCCCCTGCATCACTTGCCCAAATACAAGCCAACAATAAAAAAGTCCATAACAGTCCATGTTCCATATGACGTGATTCCGCTATATACGAAAATCCAAACCCTATATAAACGGTACCAAGGAATAGTATAGCTACCGTTTGAATCGGGATTTTATTTTTCGTTCCTACCGTGATGATCATAAAAGCTATCATTACCAGCCAAAGCATACTGGCAATGGGTAAGGGTGAGTGCAAACCAAAAGGTTCATATGGGAATACAAAAGCAAATATGCTTACGTATCCAAGTATTGCTGTACCTCCAAAAGGAGATACCTGCGTCATTCGTGCGAACTCATAAAATCCGATTAGGGCCATCGCCAATATAAGCAAATGGTAGGCCAAGCCGCCCCACAGGACCATCGCCAAAAAGAATATGCCTGCCAGAATACCGGTAATTAATCTCTGTCTCAACGGCTTTCATCCTCCATTTACTTCAGTCCGCCATACCGCCGTGTTCTTTGCTGATATTCGATCACTGCTTCGTATAAGTGTTCTTTCTTAAACTCAGGCCAATAAATATCAGTAAACCACAACTCACTGTAGGCAAGCTGCCAGAGCATAAAATTACTAAGTCTAAGCTCACCGCTTGTTCGAATCAGTAAATCAGGGTCTGGCATACCACTAGAAAGCAACGTATTACCGATCAGCTCAGATGTTATATCTTCTGTTTTAAGCTTCCCATCCGCAATTTGACGGCCCAATGTTTGCATGCATTCTGTGATTTCCAACCGACTACCATAATTTAATGCAAAATTAAGAACAAGTCCGGTATTATTTTCAGTTCGTCGAGTCGCTTCAGTCAGCGCCTCAACGGTATGAGAAGGTAAATGTTCCTTGTTTCCCATCATACGCACTTGCACATTTTTTTCAATCAGCTCATCTAGCTCAATAGCCAGAAATTCCTGGGGTAAGCGCATTAGAAAATCAACTTCGTCCTTAGGACGCGTCCAATTTTCAGTTGAAAATGCAAACAAAGTCAAATACTTAATACCCAGTTCATCCGCCGCAATTGCTGTGCGTTTCACTGCCTTCATTCCATTTTGGTGCCCTACAATCCGCGGCATTCCAATCCGTTTGGCCCATCTGCCGTTCCCATCCATGATGACAGCAACATGCTGCGGAATATTGTCTTTTGAAATGGCCGGTGTTTGCTGTTTTTGTTCCCCGTTCCACCAAGACCGAACCCGTTTGATCATTCCAGTTCCTCCAGCATTCTCTGAAAATGTGCCTCAGGCTTGAAAAGAGACAAACCCCACCGTAAGGGAGGGGCTGCCAATCTTTTAAACTTCCATAATTTCTTTTTCTTTTGCAGCTAAAACTTTATCCACTTCAGCAATAAATTTATCAGTTGTTTTCTGGATATCTTCCTGATATTTACGAGATTCGTCCTCGGAAATATCACTTTTCTCCATTTTTTTGATGTCATCATTTGCATCACGACGAATGTTACGAATAGCGACCTTCGCTTCTTCACCGTTCTTTTTCGTCAACTTCACCAAGTCAGTTCTGCGCTCCTCCGTCAAAGCAGGAATGCTCAGACGAATGGTGTTGCCATCATTCGAAGGTGTCAAACCTAAATCGGACTTTTGTATAGCACGCTCGATATCGGCCAAGGAAGATTTGTCCCAAGGCTGAATCATCAAGGTCCGGCTGTCAGGTGTATTGACATTCGCCAGCTGGTTGACTGGAGTCATTGCACCATAATACTCTACCTGCACACGGTCCAGTAAAGCTGGTGTCGCCCGTCCTGCACGCAAAGATGCAAGATCACGTTGCAATGCTTGGATTGCTTTTTGCATGCGCTCCTCAGCACTCTTTTTCACAGATTGTGGCATTAATTTACACTCCCTTTGACGATCGTACCAATTTTCTCACCCAGCACGACACGTTTAATGTTACCTTGCTCTGTAATAGCAAAGACAATCAACGGAATATTGTTATCCATGCACAACGAGGAAGCAGTAGAATCCATGACACCGAGATTTTTGTTGAGCACATCCAAATACGTAAGCTGCTCATATTTCTCAGCTGTGCTATCTTTAAACGGATCAGCAGAATATACGCCATCCACTTTATTTTTAGCCATCAGAATCACTTCCGCTTCAATCTCAGCGGCACGCAGTGCAGCTGTAGTATCAGTCGAGAAGAACGGATTACCTGTACCTGCTGCAAAAATTACAACCCGACCTTTTTCCAAATGACGGATAGCTCTACGGCGGATGTATGGTTCTGCAATCTGTTGCATCGCAATGGATGTTTGTACACGCGTAGGTACTTCAATCTGTTCCAAAGCATCCTGTAAGGCCAGTGAGTTCATCACTGTTGCCAGCATACCCATGTAATCTGCCGTGGCCCGGTCAATTCCGTTGGCACTTCCAGCAATACCACGCCAGATGTTACCGCCACCACACACGATAGCAACTTCTACTCCCAGTTCCACCACATCTTTGACTTGTTCGGCAATGGACGCAATCGTATCCGCATCAATACCGTAACCGTTAGGACCTGACAGCGATTCACCACTAACTTTCAGGACAACACGCTTAAACACAGGTTTTTCCAAATGATCACCCTCCAATATCATTTATACTTTATGTAACAGGATAGGTGTCCTGTTGCAAGAAAAGGAACACTGATGTGTTCCATTTCCGTTTTTTCCATATGCAATTACCGTTCGTTGGTAATTATTGTTTCACTTGAGACATAACTTCTTCGTAGAAGTTGTCTTCTTTTTTCTCCAGACCTTCACCCAGTTCAAAACGAACAAAGCGACGCAGGGAGATGTTTTCGCCAATTGTACTGATTTTTTCGTTGATAAGCGTGGAGATTGTTTTGTCCGGATCTTTGATGAAAGATTGCTCCAACAAACAGAACTCTTCATAGAACTTACCAATGCGGCCTTCAACCATTTTTTCAACGATTTTCTCTGGTTTACCTTCGTTCAGAGCTTGTGCTTTCAGGATTTCTTTTTCTTTTTCGATTTCTTCCTGTGGCACTTCTTCACGACGAACATAACGAGGGTTCGATGCAGCGATATGCATTGCAATGTCGCGTACAAAATCTCTGAACTGGTCTGTTTTAGCTACGAAGTCTGTTTCGCAGTTTACTTCTACCAGTACGCCGATACGGCCGCCAGCATGAATGTAGGATTCAACAACACCTTCAGTAGCAATACGACCTGCTTTGTTGGCTGCAGCTGCAAGTCCTTTTTCGCGCAGAACTTCAACCGCTTTTGTCAAATCACCGTTTGCTTCTTCAAGCGCTTTTTTACAATCCAGCATTCCTGCGCCTGTTTTTTCACGAAGCTCTTTTACTGCGCTAGCATTAACTGCCATATTATTTCCCTCCAAATTTGATTTTCAGTGGTATACCGTGCTTTATTCCTTAAAAAAAGGGTAGTGAGAGGTTATACACCTGCCAACCACCCTTTTCATTTAATTCATATAGGTATTTCCTAATGGAAATATTATGCTGTAGTTTCTTCGCCTTGGTTTGCTTCCATAACTGCATCAGCCATTTTACCTGTCAGCAATTTAACAGCGCGGATTGCGTCGTCATTACCTGGGATAACATAGTCGATTTCGTCTGGATCGCAGTTTGTATCAACGATACCTACGATTGGGATACCCAATTTGCGAGCTTCAGCAACCGCGATACGTTCTTTACGTGGATCAATGATGAACAGAGCACTTGGAAGGCCCTTCATGTTTTTGATACCACCCAAGAATTTTTCAAGACGATCTTTTTCTTTGCGAAGAATGATAACTTCTTTTTTAGGAAGAACTGCGAATGTACCGTCTTCTTCCCAAGCTTCCAGTTGTTTCAAACGGTCAATACGTTTTTGAATCGTTTGGAAGTTAGTCAGCGTACCACCCAACCAACGTTGGTTAATGTAGAATTGACCAGCGCGTGCTGCTTCTTCTTTAACGGAATCTTGTGCTTGTTTCTTCGTGCCTACGAACAGAATTGTACCATTCTCAGCTGCAATGCTTTTTACGAAGTTGTAAGCTTCCTCAACCTTTTTCACTGTCTTTTGCAAGTCAATGATGTAAATACCGTTTCTTTCAGTGAAGATATAACGATCCATTTTCGGGTTCCAGCGACGTGTTTGGTGACCAAAGTGAACCCCAGCTTCCAAAAGCTGTTTCATGGAGATTACTGCCATCTTCACGCACCTCCTAAGTTTGGTTTTTTGTGTGTCCTCCGCCGACATCATTTTTCATAAAGACTTTCCATTGGAAAGCACCCTTTATAAAATTAACCGACGTGCGTTTTTAACACCGTCAATTAATATACCATAACACTTGCATCGTTGCAACCAACTTTTCGACAATAGTTGGAACAACGCAAAATGTGACGTTTTACGCCTCTCATCGAACTTGTCAGCAAGAATAAAAGCCGCCCACTTCCCAGTCTGGTCAGTTGGACGGCTTTTTCGTAATTTTAGTAATGATAGAACTGAAATCCTCACCCTTAGCAAACTGATAGGTACCGGTACGAATTTTGGTATTGATTTTTTGAGCCTTAGCTGCTGCCTCAAATGCACTAGCATCAGATACGACCCCTGCCCGTTGCAATCCTGATGCCACACTTCTCAAATTGCTTCCCGATGCAATGCTATACTGCACTTGTGGGGTGGCAGGCTGCTTGGGGATATTGGGAGTCGTTGTAGTGCCAGATCTTTGAGTTTGCGGCTTAGTCGGACTTTGTGGAACCGATGTGCTAGTCGAAGGTTTAGACGCAGCCGAGGATGTGCTGTTTGCAGGTGCCTTTGGTGTTGCCGGCGTTTGAGCTGGTTTAGCCTTTTGGGGTGCAACCGGAGTTTTATTACCTTCCTTGATCACCTTATTACGCCATTCCTCTTCTGTCATTTTCGGATCAGAGCTGTCACTGATCTGAAGATTTAATTCGGCTGCTGCCTTTTCTAATTGCTCTCGCGTCATGTTTTTCGGGTCTGCGGAAGATTGCTGCGATTGTCCCTGACCAATCATTGCCAGTTGCAACAGCAATGCCCCCGTTATCAGACCAGTACCCATGCCTAGCATAAATGAACGGTTTTTGATCACGTTACATCCTCCCGCTCCGCGAGTTGCAATATGAGCTGTACTTCACCCCGTTGAATGCCTGATTGCTTGGCTATATAGTCCACCGACTTGCCTTGCTCATGCAGCGCAAACAACTCTTGATAACGATCACGGATGGACTCTGCTTCCTGCTCAGTTTCAGGGTCTTGTAATACCGTCTGCTCCTCCATAGTTATGAGGGGAGCTTCTGAACCAGAGTAGCCTTCCTGCACAGACATTCCAGGTTGCGGACTTTGAAATTGACCGTATGCAACCGCTGCCTGATGAGAAGTAGCTGTATGTTGTATTTCCTTAGATACAGGCTCGGTTTGCATAGAGACAGTAGCAAACATAGCCTGGCGCTCAAGCTCCACGATACGGCTCCGAAGCTCAGCTACTTGCTCCTGTAATGCCACCTGTTTAACTGTATGCTCCTGCTTCATACCCGAAACGAGCTCAATCAACTCGTCATTATCGTTTTCAATATCGGCCATATATTGCTCCAATGTGGCCTCCACCTTTTGGACAACGGCCTCTTCTGTTCCCCGGCCTGGCTGACGCTTAGGCAGAAGCCAGGCGTAGACAACAGCTGCGGCGCCCAGCAGAACAATATAAATCCATGGTTGATCCACTGCCCATCGTCTCCTTTAATAACGCTTCTCCACCTGTCGGATCAGAGCGAAAAATCAATATGGTGTCCCTTGAACGGATGCTCTGCCGGATGCTCCTTAGGTAGCTCAGACTCATCTGAACGGGAGCGGCTCTGCTGGGAAGAATCTCTGCTTTGTCCTCCTGTTTGTCGCTCACCGACGAATGTTTCCGCAGACTGGTCTACGGCACTGCTTCGCTGACGCATGTTTTCCGTCTCCAACGCGGCCTTTTGTCCAAGCAATGCTTGATCATTCATCGGCCGCTGCTGGGACTCACTTTGGTATTTTCCTGCTTCGCTGGTGCGAGGTACGGCAATTTGCAATTCAACAGCCTTCAAGCTCATTGGACCACACCCTTTCCGATTGGGCATCCGTTCTGTCTTTCAAGGAATACAATGTTGAATGTTGTTTTTCAGTGTGCCGAATTACACGTAGGAGGACATGCTGATGTCTCCTTCGTGATAATAAAACGCCATTCTTTCCACTGAATCTTTAATAAATTTTGTATATCTGCCGATAACTATTTTAGAGCCACCGTAAATTACATTTTTCACTTCTACCCGTGCGCGGCTTGTATCCTCTAATGTTCGTTCAATTTCAAGCATTCTGGACTTGGTTTCCAAAAGCTCCTGTTCATTAGATTTTTTAGTAGATGTCAGCTTGATTCGCATAGCCATTCTTTCAGGTGCAAGCTGTCCGGCGGCGGCAAGCTGATCCAATATGGTAAGAGCCTTATTCGTTTTATCCTGACTGTCTGTCTGCTGCTTCAAACGTGCGCGGAGTTCTGTCAGTTCATCGCGCAGTTCGGGAAGCACACCCACTTCGATAACAGTAGCTGTGGACATCGTATTACCGATGGTACGAGCCACTACCTTTTTACCAGCTTGTACACTGCCACCTACGATAAGCCCTTTAGTCCCCTCGCAGAGTACATTTACACTCGCTTTAATCTGGGAATGCATGATGCTCTGGGATACAAGTATATCGCCTCCGGCAATCACGTTACCATCTTGTATGAATGAGCATTTGACATTTTGTGCAGCTTTCACGAACCCCTTATGATATCCGATAATACCGCCACTGATTTCAACTGAACCTTCCGCCTCAATTTCAGCGCCTTCCACACCACCGATGACACGAATGTCGCCAGCCGCCCGAACTCGAAAACCAGTCAAGACATTCCCACGAATGACGACGGTTCCAACAAAATCAATGTTACCGACACTATAATCGACGTCCCCGTTCACTTCATATACAGGGAATACATTAAGTTTGCCCTTTTCAGTCGTAGTCACCAGTCCATCAATAGCCGCATACATCGCAACACCTTCTGGATGGATCACTACATTTTTTCCGACTTTAAAACGCGCCTCTTTACCTGGAAGAAAAGGAATTTCCTCTCCGGTTACAGCAATCCCCGGTACACCCGGCACAGGATCAACCCGTTCGGCAATCAGTTGACCACGTTTCACATTTCTTAAACGAGTTAATTCTTTATAATCCACCCGTCCATCCACGGTTTCAAGCGGTTTATGTGCATCTTCGCCAGTCACAATATCAGCCAGATTAATTTTTCCGTCTGTGCCATGAATCGGCTGCTTTCCCTGAGCAATCAGTAATTTTCCGAAGAAATGATCTTCCGGACTTGCCGCAAATACGCGAATTGCATCGGTCATTAAACCGTAGGATATTTTTTGGTTGCTTAGAAAACGCTCTAATTCTTCCACAGAACAGGCAAAGCCTTCTTCACGTTTGGCAAACTCCAAGTAGGCGGTTTGTTTGTCAGGTGAGACAACCACTTTTAAAAACTGGTCCAAAGCATATTGCTTCTCCACAAGGGTGCTCCTTCCGTCTAACTGTTACTGTAACCTCCCGTACGTTAATCTTTACGCATTAGCAAATCCCGTTGTTTGTCCAATGTCGCTCTCAGACGTAATATTGCTTTGGAATGCAACTGTGAAATTCGCGATGGAGATAGCGACATGACCTCAGCGATTTCGCTGAGTGACAAATCCTCGTAATACAATAAAGAAACAACGATACGCTCTTTTTCAGTCAATTTATCAATGCCTTGTGCAAGGGCATCACGAAGTGTAAATTCATTGACCTTATGATCCGGATTTTTCGCCTTCTCGTCCACCAAAAGGGAAAGCCGTGTTTCCGATTCCTCTTCGCGGATCGGGTCCTCCAGGGAGACAATCGACATAACGGCGACCTCCTGGATCATATTTTGAAACTCTTTCTCAGAAACGTCCAAATAATGACTCATCTCTTCGTCGCTTACCGTGCGTAGATATCTTTGTTCCAAGTGCTGGTAGGCATCCTCGATTTTTTTCGCTTTTTCCCTAACTGAACGAGGAACCCAATCCCCTTGACGAAGACCATCCAAAATCGCTCCACGAACACGCCAAGAAGCATAGGTCTCAAACTGCAAGCCACGCTCATAGTCAAATTTCTCTAAAGCGTCAATCAAACCCATAACGCCGTTGCTCGCCAGATCATCTTTGGATACATTTTTAGGCAAGCCTACTGCAAGACGGCCTGACACATATTCCACAATATGGAGATACTTTTCAATTAACTGTTTTTTTGCTTCCTTGTCACCGTGTTCTTTCCATTGTTCCCATAGTTCGGAATGGTTTAAATGAGCGGCTTTTCGCTCGTTCATCGGCTTCACCCTCCTTATTTGTCTGTCAGGTGACGAACGGCCTTGGCCAATTCTTCAGGGTCCTTGTTGGAAACCAGCTTAGGTGGGTTTAAAGGTGCAAAACCATTATTCCCCTCGTCCGTCTGCTCTGGTTTCGGTTTCAGCAATTCATTCAGGTCTTCATTTTCGTCTGGTGTTGTCAGGTCCAGATTCCCCCCTACGCCATCTACCTGAGAGCTTGCCCGGCTTTGGGCATTCCCCAGATCTGGCCGCGCTACCACACCTAGTGTCCAGCGCAGCACAAATGCAAGTAGGAACCAAAAAACGAAGGCGATCAAGCCACGAATTAAGCTCGTGGTCAGCAGATTGCTGCCAACGGACAACACAAAAGTCAGAATAAATCCGACTACTCCAGACCAAAGATTAATGCGTAAGCTGCCAAATAACATGTTTATAATTCCTTTACACCTTTTTGTACGCTTCGAATATTCAAAACGCCAGTTTCAGAGTCCAACTCAATCGTTCGTCCATAATTACCACCTGTGTCCTCCGCAATCAAAGGAATGCCGAGATCTACGAGCATCTCTTTGCATGATTCTACATTGCGTGGACCAATGCGCATGGTATCTCCACTACCGGCAAAGGCGAACATCTGCGCTCCCCCTGCCATTTTGGCAATCAGTCTGCGTCGTTCAGCACCCAATTTCAGCATCCGCTCAAATAACTCGGGCAGCGCCGTATCGGCGTATTTAGCAATATTCAGTTGCCCTTCACGTGCAATATCCGAGGATGGTAGCATCACATGTGCCATACCTGCCAGTTTCAAGTGAGGATCGTAGAGAGTCAATCCGACGCAAGAGCCAAGTCCTGTCGTGCGAATCGAGTTCGGGTTACTGGTAACATTTAAGTCAGCCATACCGACTTTAATGATGCTTTTATCCTCAATCATCGTTCATCGGGACTCCTAACGACCTAAAGATTTTCCCGAACGATTCTGGATCAGGAATCAGGAAAAATTGACCCTCTATCTGATTCTGCCCTTCCAGAAACGATGTGTCAATCAATAATGCAGCATCCCCCATCTGCCCAAACTGCAGCAGTCCATAGCTGAGAATTGCTCCTGCCATGTCCAACGCCAGCGCAGGGACTGTTGGATACATAGATAAACGCGTAAAGTCTGCCAGCGAAGACAAGTATGAGCCTGCTAAAATGTTTCCGATCTCCGACAGGGCTGAGTGCTCCATTTCGTTAAAACTGTCCTCGTCATCTGAAGGAATATTCGCCAAACGGGAAAGTAAGCTTTTTGCCGCCTGAGGCTGCAATATGAAGAATAGATTGCCGGGGGCTTCCCCTTCTACCCTAAAAAATATTGCAACAACAAGTTGCTCATAGCCGCCGACTTTCTCGGCAATTTCCTCAAAGGGCAGCATTTGTACTTTGGGCACACCCATATCGACCGGTTTATTGAGAAGCCGGGAGAGCGCTGTAGCAGCGTTCCCCGAGCCAATGTTGCCGACTTCTTTCAAAACATCCAATTTGAAGTCTTCGAGATTTCCAAGGTTCTCCATATATTAATCCTCTAAGCCTTCCAGCTGGTTCATTTCGCTACGATTCAGGACTTCGGACAAGTTCAGCATAATCAACAAGCGCTCTTCACCAATTTTAGCAACTCCGCGAAGGTATTTAGCCTTAACTCCGCCAATCACTTCCGGTGGTGTCTCGATATTGTCAGTATTCAGGTCAATAACGTCATTCGCTGAATCAACGATAAAGCCGACTTGCATTTCGCCCACTGCAACGATAATGATGCGAGTTTGATCGGTATATTCAGCTTCAGGTAATCCAAATCGGCCACGAAGATCAATAACCGGAATGACTACGCCTCTCATGTTGAATACGCCTTTAACAAAATCGTAGGTTCTTGGAACCCGTGTAATCGGCACCATGCGTTCAATAGATTGGACTTTTTCTACTTCAACACCGTATTCCTCTTCACCAAGCTTAAATACGATAACTTTAATTTCTTCTCCCATGTCTAAAAACCCTCCTTATTGATGTCAGCAACTTCACATTTCTTTCATTTCTGATGAAGACATTATTTAATGAAAACATTCGGGTCAATGATCAAAGCAACCTGACCGTCACCCAGAATCGTGGCGCCTGAAATTCCTTGGATGTTTGGAAGATATTTGCCCAGATTTTTAAGCACAATTTCACTTTGTCCCAAAAAGTCCTGTACGGAAAGAGCTGCCAGACGGTCTCCCTTGCGGATGACCACGACCTCTGTCTCTTCTTCTTCATCTTCATTGAAGTCCGGTACCTCAAACAGCTGACTCAAGGAGATGAGCGGGATATGAGAATCGCGGAAAGCAATCATTTTATTGCCATGTACAGAACGAATTTGTGTCCGTTTGACGATCGCAGTCTCTACAATGGAGGACAATGGAATCGCATATTTTTCAGAACCGATCTGTATCATCATGGCTGCAATAATGGATAGAGTCAGCGGCAATTGCACAGAGAAATTTGTGCCTTGGCCCAGTGTAGAGTGAACCGTAACATTGCCACCCAAAGCGGTGATTTTGGATTTAACAACGTCCAAACCGACACCGCGTCCTGATACGTCTGAAATGACTGCAGCTGTGCTAAAGCCCGGAGCAAACAATACCTGATAGGCTTCCTCGTCGGTCATGACCGCTGCTTGCTCTGCCGTCAAAATCCCTTTAGAAATAGCACTGTTTAGTACCTTATCGCGATTAATACCATTTCCGTCATCTTCAATCTCGATGAATACGTTATTTCCGCTATGGAAAGCACGCAAGTTAACCGTTCCTGTCTCAGGTTTACCAGCTGCTATCCGATCGGCTACCGACTCAATGCCATGATCCACGGAGTTACGAAGCAAATGCACCAGAGGATCGCCAATTTCGTCGATAACAGTGCGGTCCATTTCAGTTTCTGCTCCAGTAATAACCAAATCAAGTTTTTTATCCAGCGATTTGGCCAGATCGCGCACCATACGCGGGAAACGATTGAAAACAGTATCTACTGGTACCATCCGCAATTTAAGAACGACGTTTTGCAAATCGCTGCTCACACGACTCATGTGCTCTACCGTTTCTGTCAGTGCTGGATTGGAAGCTTCACTTGCCAACTGCTCTAACCGCACACGGTCAATGAGCAACTCGCTAAATAAGTTCATAAGTACATCCAGACGTTCAATATCTACACGAATCGTACGGTTATGCGTAGGCGCAGCTGCCTTAGCTGCTGGTGCCTTACCTGCAGCTGGCTTAGCCACAGAGGCCGCAGCTGGAGACTGCGGCTGGGATGGAGCAGGTGGTTGCACGGCAACAGGAGCTTCCTGTACCGCAGCAGTCTCAGCCAGTCCAGCAGTAACTTCGCTCATTTGTTTAAGCGATTCCTGATCTAGTTGTACCACTGAGACAGTGTCAATTTCAGAGATACCCGCGATTTCCTTTTCCAGCTCCCCAACTTCTTTCTGCGTTATGTAATATAACGAGAAGCTTTGCTCGAATTTCTCCTGCTCAATATCCTGTACCGACGGATAGGCCTTGACGATTTCACCAGAGTTTTCCAGCGTATTGAACACCATAAAAGCACGCGCCGCCTTCAACTGGCTCTCTGAGCTGATTGTTACCTGTATATAGTGAACACGATGTCCTTCGGAAATAGATTGCTCCAGTACAGAATACTGGAACTGATCCAAGACAAGCCCAGCACTATCGTTTTTGTCCACTTTTTTAGATGGAGGCTCCTCAGTGGCAGCATTTGCGCCGGACTTTTGGAAATCCCCGCTCACGATGGATTGTAGTGAAGATACAATAGAGGAGACATCCGCTTTTCCGTCGCCTCCCTCTGTAATGTGCTGCACCATGGACTCCAAAGCATCCAATCCTTTAAATAAGGTATCGAATATAAATTCATGCATCGCCAGCTTGTTGTTACGTACCAGATCAAGAACGTTTTCCATTTGGTGAGTTAGCGATGCTAGGTCTTCAAATCCCATTGTAGCAGCCATTCCTTTGAGGGTATGGGCAGAACGGAAAATCACCTGAACGATGCCTAGATCGGTTGGATTGCTTTCCAGTTGAAGCATTTTTTCGTTAAGAGATTGCAGATGATCATTCGACTCATCAATAAACATGTTTAAATATTGGTTCATGTCCATTGTGAGACACCTCCTCCATGAGTTACACTCCGATTATTTCACAACTTGTACAAGCTTGGGGGCGATCTCCTGCATTGGCAGAAGGTGACGCACACATTTTAACTCTACTGCAGAGCGGGGCATTCCGTACACTACACAAGTTTCCTCATTTTCAGCAAATGTGGATTTTACCCCAGCATCATAAAGCTTTTTCATCATTTTGGCCCCGTCGCTCCCCATTCCAGTGAGCAATACTAGATGCCGCTCCAACGAGGTTAACGAGAGCAACGATTCAAACATCGTATCTACGGAAGGACGGTGACCATTGCGAGCTTCCTCCATCTTCAGTGACACAGTGTATTTACCACCGGCTCCTGGCACAATTCTTAGTTGATATCCCCCTGGGGCAATGTAGGCCGTTCCAGTCTCCAGTGTCATTCCCTGCTCAGCCTCCACAACTCGGAGTGGACTTAACGTGTTTAAGCGTTGTGCCAGCGAACGAGTGAAGTTTGGCGGCATATGCTGAACGATAACGATTGGAGCAGGAAAATCACCAGGAATGCGTTCCAACAGCGTCTTAAGCGCCCGCGGGCCGCCCGTAGAACATCCCACCGCCACCAGTTTGCGAAAGCTGGACGTGTGCACACCTTTTTTAAGAGAAAATCCCTTAGATGTGGCAGGAACTGTAGGTGCCGTTACTGGAGGCGTAGCAGCCGCAGGAGTAGGCGTAGCTGATGAAATCACCGTCTTACGGGGCTCCGGCTTAACCAGCCCTGCTTTATCCTTACCATGCAGCGATTTGCCAGCGGCCGTATTAGAACTGTTTAGTTGCCCTGGTGTTCGTCCCATCCCCTTGGACAAGTCTTCCTTCTTCTGAACAGTAGGTGCTTGGACTGACTTGCTTGGCTGAGCAGCTGGCTGTTCTATGCGCTCCGCTGTAACGGATGTTCCAGACTGTTGTCGCTTAGTTTCCTGCTTGGCTGTTGCCGGGACGGACTTGCCAGCATCACGCTTCGGCTGAGCTGATGCAGCAGGTGAAGGAGCAAGCGGAACAACAGGAGGCTTGTCTGTCGAAGCTTGACTGCCTGTTCGTTTCTCAGTCACAGCCTGTCCTGGAGGCTTTTCCTGCGGCGTTTTTTTCGCTTGTTCCAATGCAGCTTTGCGCTCATTAGCTTCCTTGCGTTCCAGGCGGCTCCGCACTGCTTGCATAGCAGTGTGCATCTGTTCCAGCAGCGCCTTGCTCACTTGCTCAATATCTTGCGCATGAGCAATGGAAGGCTTTCTTATAAAATCGAAAGCTCCTGCCTCCAGAGCCATGATGGTCTCCTTCATACCTTGTTCATTAATGCCTGACAGCATAATAACAGGTAGCGGATGGGCTGCCATAATCAATGGCAATGCTTCAAGACCATTCATTTCAGGCATCTCGACATCCATGGTGACCAAATCGGGCTGCAATTCCTTCACTTTCTCTACAGCCTCTTTGCCATTGGCGGCTGTACCTACGATGTTGAACGACTCATCCCTTACAATTAAATCTGTAATAATTTTGCGCATAAAGGCCGAATCATCTACAACCAGCACCTGGTAAGCACACATGTTAAACACCTCTGTTTCCTCTCATCAAAATCAATGTACAGAACGCCGCAACCATTTTTGCATAAACCCTTTAATTCCACTTAATGCATCTGATTGCGGAATCTGTGGCATTGCTGCAAAACGGTGTGCCAGATTCAATACATCTCTTGAAGCCGCACATCCCGGAAAAGCAACCATAAAAGGTACTTGTCTTTTGACTGCTTGCATGACATGAGTATCATCACTGATATGTCCAAGCAACGGGATTTCGATCTCCAAAAAGCGTTTCGCAACCAGTGCGATCTTATCGGCAACTTGACGGGCCTCATTATCGTTATCGGCACGATTGACTATAATTTTGAATACCGTATCCTTTTGTAACCCGCTGACGACTTTAATTAGCGCATACGCATCTGTTAAGGACGTCGGTTCCGGTGTGGTTACGACCAGGCATTCGTCAGCTGAAGTGATGAATTTAAGGTTTTCTTTGGATAAACCTGCACCTGTATCAAATAGAATGTAATCCATATCTGCCGCCATTTTCTCTACTTCTTCGGCAAAATAATTCAGATCGTTATCCGATAACGTAAACAATTCGCTCAAGCCCGATCCTCCAGCAATATAAGGCAAACCACCTACACCCGTTTGAATAATTTCATCAATTGATTTCTCACGTTTTAGCAGGTGAAGAAGATTGTATTGTGAATTGGCTCCCATTAATACATCAATATTGGCCATACCTATATCTGCATCAAACACAAGTACCTTTCGACCAAGGGATTGCAAAGCCAGAGCAAAGTTCAGCGTGAAATTGGATTTGCCCACCCCGCCTTTACCACTGGTGATCGTTATAATTTTTGCTTGACGATTACGTGGGGGCAATCGATATTTATCCAATGAAGAAGCCATTTGTCTAAGTGATTGGGCTTGGTCACTCATATGGAATCTCCGTTAACTCCTGTTGATGCTTTGGGTCCAAGCAGCATGCTTGTCACCATTTCTGTATCAGGATGAAGCAGGTCGTCAGGAACATTTTGTCCATTGGTAATATAGGCCAGCTGCATCGGAAAATGATGCAAAAGGTTAAACATCCCACCACAGCTACCTGTCTCGTCCATCTTAGTAAATACAACCTTACCAAGACCAAACTTACTGAAATGTCCAGTTATATTGAGCATATCTTTACTTTTGGATGTCAGACTGAGTACCAGATACGTTTCACTTTCATTAATAGGCGAAAGCAGACTTTGCAGTTCCGAAACAAGTAATTCATTACGATAATTTCGTCCTGCGGTATCCATGAGGATCAGGTCACAATGTTCCAGACGTTGAATGGCTCTGTGGACGTCACCAGGAGATTGCACAACTTCAAGCGGTACATTCAAAATCGTAGCATATGTACGCAGTTGCTCGACGGCTGAAATCCGGTACGTGTCAGAAGTAATAAATCCAACTTTGCGATGATGCTTAAACAACTGCTCTGCTGCTAACTTGGCAATGGTCGTCGTTTTCCCTACTCCGGTAGGACCTGCCACATACACAATTTTGGTATCTTTGGAGATCCCTTTGTCCAGTCTTGTCTGAATAAAACTGGCCACTTCATCACGAAAGGCTTGTTCCCAATCAAAAGTTTCAGGCGCAAAAGGGTGCTCACTCCGACGCACATATACCTGTTCGAGCCAATACTCCAGCAAATCTCGTTCCACTTCCTGCTCCAGCACACGCTCACAAATCTCTTGCAGCGGCTCCGGCCAAGTACTTTCCAATGAAGAATTTCGGGAAAACCGAGTCATCATGGCTTTCATTTCCCGCAATTCATTAAGCAGAGCCTGATTTTCCTCTACTCCGCTCTTATCTGGAGCACTTACTTCAATGGGCTGTTTAAACAGTTCACTGGATGATTTCATGTTCGAAAGCAATGCTTCATGATCAAGTGCTTGAGATATAGTCTCCAGATTATTAGCAGACCTAGATGACAAATGCTCAGTTGTTGAAGCAGCTTGTTCTTCATTAATCGTTAATTCAGCTTGTTCTTCTTTGGAACTACCCGTCATCTGCGTTACCCGTCGATAAGCTTCTGGAGCAGCTTGTCTGGGAACCACAGGCATAAATGGTTTTTCTGGCTGTTCAGGAGCGTTCATTAGAGGTGAAGCCGCCTGGGCAAGCTCTTGTGAAGAGGGTCCAAACCGTCGTGGCTTTTGAGGTTGCTTCTCCTCTACCGCAGCAACCACTTCGATTTTCTTTTTACTGAACATTCCCATGAAACCGCCGACCTTCATTTCCTTTGTACTTAAAATGACGGCGTCTGTTCCTAAGTCACCCCTGATTTGCAGCATAGCTTCTGGCATGGTATCCACTACATATCGTTTCACTCTCATAAGTTCACCACCCCGACACTTTGAATTTCAACGTTCGGCTCCAGCTCACTGTACGACAGCACCGGGACATCCTGCATCGTCCGCTCCATCACTTGCCGCAAATACATACGAATTGTCGGTGACGTTAACACAATAGGCTGCTGTCCAGATTGAATAAGGCGGTTGATTTGCTCCATCATTCTTTGATACACCGTTTGCGTAGACACCGGATCAAGAGCCAAATAGCTACCTTGCTCTGACTGTTGCACGCTTTCAGCAATTTTCTTCTCCAATCCTGGTCCCACTGTAATAACGCGTAACGTCTCCCCTTGTTGGGCAAATTGCTGCGTAATCTGGCGGGACAACGCCTGACGGACATATTCAGTCAGCACGTCGGGATCCTTTGTATAAGTACCGTAGTCAGCTAGCGTTTCGAAAATAGTCACCATATCGCGAATGGAGATTTTTTCTTTCAACAGCTTGGCCAGCACTTTTTGTACATCCCCAATCGCAAGCACAGAAGGAATAAGGTCGTCCACCAGCACTGGATAATTCTCTTTGAGATTGTCGACCAGCGACCGTGTTTCCTGTCTGCCAAGCAACTCATGAGCATGTTTCTTGATCGTCTCCGTAAGATGAGTAGCTACAACTGAAGGTGGATCAACTACGGTATAACCCGATAGTTCCGCAACATCCTTGGTGTTCTCATCAATCCAGAGCGCAGGCAATCCGAAGGCTGGTTCCGTCGTTTCGATTCCTGTAATAGAATCATCGTCGTATCCTGGACTCATAGCCAGGTAATGATTCAACAGAAGCTCTCCGCCGCCCACGGTATTACCTTTAATTTTAATTACATACTCGTTAGGCTTGAGCTGAATGTTGTCCCGAATACGAATGACCGGCACAACCAAACCCAGCTCCAAAGCACATTGACGACGGATCATAATAATCCGATCCAATAAATCCCCGCCCTGCTGTGTATCCGCCAGCGGAATTAACCCGTATCCAAATTCAAATTCAATTGGATCTACCTGAAGCAGATTAATGACACTTTCCGGACTACGGACTTCTTCAATTTGTTGCTCCTCTTCCAGCTGTTCATCAGCTATCTGCTTGCGCTCCATATTGCCCTGCATTCTTCGAGCCGCGAAAAACAGCAGAATCGCCAGTGGGAGAGTTGTAATGATATGAATAGGTGTGAAAAGCCCCAATAATGCAATTGTGGCAGCCACAATGTAGATCAGTTTTGGATAAGAAAAGAGCTGTCCAGTTAAATCCTCTGCCAAGTTGCCATCTGACGTAGCCCGCGTAACAATCAAGCCTGACGCCGTGGATATGAGCAGTGCGGGAATCTGGCTGACCAGTCCGTCACCGATGGTGAGGACAGAATAAGTCGACAGCGCCTCTTGAAATCCTTTTCCCTGAACGGCCATACCGATAATAAAGCCGCCAACCAAGTTAATGATCAAAATGATAATACTAGCAATGGCATCACCTTTAACGAATTTACTCGCACCATCCATCGCTCCGTAAAAATCTGCTTCCCGTTCGATTTTACTGCGTCGTTCACGGGCTTGCTGCTCATTGATCAAACCTGCATTCAGATCAGCATCAATACTCATTTGTTTACCCGGCATCGCATCCAATGTAAACCGTGCGCCTACCTCAGCAACCCGCTCAGATCCCTTGGTGATAACAATGAACTGTACAACCACGAGAATGAGAAAGACAACAAAACCGACGGCAATTTGCCCTCCTGCAATCCAACTACCAAACGTTGCAACTACTTCCCCTGCATGGCCCTCACCTAAAATAAGTTTGGTTGTAGAAATATTAAGTGCCAAACGAAACAACGTTGTAATGAGCAGCAATGAAGGGAAAATAGAGAACTGTAATGCTTCCTTCGTGTTCATAGAAACGAGTAGAATCATCAAAGCAATAGAAATATTAATGACGAGTAGGATATCCAGCAGCCATGATGGGATCGGGAGAATCATCATAAGAACGATACCGATGACGCCTGCAAGGACAGTTATTTCTTTTATTTTCACGGGTCTCTAGCCCTCCGATCCCTTTATTTCACTTTACCTTTTAATTTATATACATACGCCAGCACTTCGGCAACGGCCTGGAATAGATCAGCTGGTATCGCATCCCCGATTTCAGCTCGTTGAAACAGCGCCCGCGCTAGCGGCTTGTTTTCCATCGTTATTACGCCGTTTTGCTTGGCAATTTCTTTAATTCGGAGTGCAACGTAATCTTGCCCTTTCGCAATAATCTGCGGCGCTTCCATCTCCGAACCGTCATATTTCAATGCCACAGCAAAGTGCGTAGGGTTGGTGATGATGACATCTGCATTAGGAACCTCCTGCATCATACGCTGCATAGCCATACGGCGCTGACGCTCGCGAATTTTCCCCTTGATCAGCGGGTCACCCTCCATTTTCTTGTATTCATCCTTAATGTCCTGCTTGGACATTTTCAGGTTTTTCTCATGCTCGTAACGTTGATACATATAATCCAATACCGCTAAAACGAACAGCACTACACCAATTTTGAGCCCCAGTTCCATTGTTAATGAAGCTGTAAAGCTCAACATCTGATCGCCGGACATTTCAGCTAGTTTGGGTAAGTCAGCCTTTGTTTTCCAGAGTACGCTGTACACCAGATAACCAATTACGGTCATCTTTAAAACAGATTTCAGGAATTCAACCAATGACCTCATGGAAAAAATATTTTTGAATCCTTTAATCGGATCAATCTTGCTAAACTTGGGCGTAATACCCTCTCCGGTTAATAAAAAACCGATCTGCATGTAATTCGCTACTATCCCGATGACAATAGCCCCAATAAAAATAGGTGCCAGCATAATCAAGATTTGCACGCCGTACTCGCCCATCATCAGTAGCGTTGTGTTCGGCGTTACCTCCATAGAGAGCCGATTCACAAAAATATCTCGAAATAGTCGAACTGCATGATCCTTAAAATACCCGCCGAAAATCATGAGGCAAAAAAACGTAACCAGCAGGACACCAGCGGCGGGCAACTCCATGCTTTTGGCAACCTGCCCTTTTTGTCTTGCATCCTGTTTCTTTTTGGGTGTAGCTTTTTCCGTTTTTTCCCCTGAGAACAACTGCAGGTTCATAGCATATTTAAATGACAAACTACGTTCCTCCAGACCAGACATTAAGGACGATTACCCATAATATCCAACAAGTTGCGCATGGATTCGAACATCACAGAAAACAATCTTTCGAATATAAAAGCAAAACTTGGCATGAGAAGCAGTAACATGAACAGTCCCACAATAATTTTAAGAGGTACACCAATAACAAAAATGTTGAATTGTGGCGCTGTTTTAGCTAAAAAACCGAGTCCCACATCTGTTAAAAAGGTAGCCACTACAATGGGAGCAGCAATTTGAAAAGCAAGCATAAATGATTCCGCAAAAGAACGTACCAGGAATTCAGTTACACTGCCACCATACAGCTTTACAAAAAAATCATTTGTCAACGGCACCCAATCATAGCTGTATAAGATAGCATTTAGCAGATGATGGTGCCCATTTATACTTAAAAAGAACAATACAGCTATGGCAAACTTGAAATTCCCCGTTAAAGGCGTTGAAGCCCCTGTCATGGGATCAAACACACTCGCCATTCCGAAACCTACCTGTAGGTCTATAAATGAACCTGCGGTTTGGATCGCTGTCATGAACAGATATGCAGTAAACCCCAATAACAACCCAATCAGCACTTCACGGCCCACTAACAGCACATACGCTACATCGGTCGGTACCTGTTGATGAGTACCATATGTAAGATACACGACCAAAGCTAGAAATCCTGAAATTCCGACCTTAAAGATATTAGGTACCCCTCGGGTTGAAAAAATAGGCGCTACTACAAAAAATGAGGTAATCCGACAAAAAATCAGCAAAAAAACAGGAAAACTCTGTAACAATATGTTCATAACATTCAGCCTAACCTATATATTTGTACAAATTGTCCAGAATGTTATACGTAAAGTCCACTAATGTGGTCAATATCCAGGGCCCGAACAAAAGCAATGCCAGCAATACGGCGACAATCTTCGGAACAAAGGCCAGTGTTTGCTCCTGAATTTGGGTTGTCGCCTGAAAAATGCTGATAATCAAACCCACGACTAGCCCCAAAATCAGCATCGGAGCGCTCACCTTGAGTACAATGTACACCGCTTGCCCAGCCAGGGAAATAATAAACTCCGAAGTCATTGCCGTCCTCCTTGATTGCTGTCCTTGCATGAAGTATTCATGTGTTAAAACTCAGAAGCAATGATTTGACAACCAAATACCAACCATCTACAAGTACGAAAAGCAGTATTTTAAAAGGAAGTGAAATCATTACCGGTGGTAGCATCATCATCCCCATAGCCATGAGTGTACTCGACACCACAATGTCTATAACTAAAAATGGTATGAAAATCATAAAGCCCATCTGAAATGCCGTTTTCAACTCACTGATTGCATAAGCCGGAACCATCACCGTTAGTGGAATATCCTGATAATTCTTTGGTTTTTCCATCTTGGTGTATTTCATAAAGAGCAGTAGATCCTTCTCACGTGTATGAGAGAACATAAAGGTCTTGATCGGTACCGATGCCTTATCCAGCGCCTGAGACTGTGTTATATCCCCCTTGAGATACGGCTGAAGGGCAGTTTCATTCATAGCTGAGAACGTCGGTGCCATAATGAATAAAGTGAGAAACAAAGCCAGTCCGACAAGCACCTGATTAGGCGGCATCTGCTGGGTTCCCAGCGAAGTTCGCACAAAGCCAAGCACAATCACAATTCGCGTAAAACTTGTCATAAGTACAAGCAACGCGGGCGCTACACTAATGACAGTAATAAGTAAAATAATAGACAGCGAGGTGGCACCGGGCTGTCCTTTGTCCGAATTGCCGACTTGAATATCAATGTTCGGAATCGGTTCCGCAGAGGCCGCCGTCACCGAAATGAAGCTGAACAAGACAAGCAGCAAACATGCAAGTATAATCTTTTTTCTCATGAATCTCCCGACCGATCTGTAGTATTCTCCTCATTGCGCAGCTTTTCAAGTTTATCCTTGCGATTCGGCATTTGCCGAAGCTTGGATTCAAACATCTCGTGAAAAGATGTTTCCTCTTCAGGCTGCTGCTGTGCCGCGTTGTTCCGGCGAAGCTTATCCGCAATTTTAGCGAACAGCGGGGCAATCGGGCCGCGCTGCAGAGAAGCTTCTTGCTCCAGTGCGGCCAAAATTTGCTCCACTTCTTCAGGATCGGATACTTTGTCAACAAGCCGGATATCTTCTCCCACACCAATGAGGTACACACTGCTACCAACTTCAACAAGCTGAAGGGATTTATTGGGACCAAGTCCCACGCCTCCCAGTATGCGAACGGAGCGGTTGCTGAACCAGCTCTGATTTCTTTTACTCAAAAACCGTATCAAGTACACGATCAGTACGATGATAAAGATTAGCACGAAAAGGACCCAGGCAATGTTGCCTATATTGCTGGATGTACTCAATGCGTCAGAAGCACCCTGTTGTGTATCCATACTGGGTGCGCCTTACACACCCAGTGTTTTGTTGATGGCTTCGATAACCCGATCCGATTGGAAAGGCTTAACGATAAAATCTTTTGCGCCAGCTTGAATGGCATCAATAACCATTGCTTGCTGACCCATCGCGGAACACATGATAACCTTTGCGTTCGCGTCAATTTGTTTGATTTCCTTCAGAGCGGCAATGCCGTCCATTTCAGGCATCGTGATATCCATCGTAATCAGGTCCGGACGAAGCTCTTTGAATTTTTCAATGGCCTGTGATCCGTCCTGGGCCTCTCCTACTACTTCAAATCCATTTTTGGACAGGATGTCCCGAATCATCATTCTCATAAATGCAGCATCGTCCACGATCAAAATACGGTTTGCCATCTGAAATAAATCCTCCCTAAATTATGCTTTTATTGTAATTTTTGAATACGGTCCCATTGGCTTACAATATCTGTTACACGCACGCCAAAGTTCTCGTCGATTACGACAACCTCGCCCTTGGCAATCAGTTTGTTGTTAACCAAAATGTCCACCGGCTCACCAGCAAGCTTGTCCAGTTCAATAATTGAACCTTGTGAGAGCTCCAGAATATCTTTAATTTGCTTTTGGGTCCTTCCTAATTCTACGGTGACTCTAAGGGGAATGTCCATCAATAAATTTAAATTGTTTTCATCCACTTGCGCAAATGCACCGGACTGCAAGTTAGAAAATTGTACAGGTTGTACATTTACATTACGTCCCGGTACTGCGCCGTAGTGATGAGGCGTTCCGTAAGGAGCTTGCGGTGGTACACCAGCTGACATTCCATAACCCGGTGTTCCATAGCCTGGAGCGCCCTGCTGCCCGTATCCCGGGTCTTGAGGATACATTGGCGGTTGTTGCCCATAGCTTGGGTCTTGCGGCGCCTGCGCGGCTGCAGGCGGCTGCTGATAGGCTGGTGCAGGCGGTTGCTGCGGAACGCTAGCTTGTTGCGGCGCTTCAGGAGCTGCTGTTGCAGCTACCTGCTGTGCGGACGCTTGCGGTTGTTCCTCATCCTCTCCGCCATTCATTAGGATGCTCACCATTTTTTTGGCGAAATTAACAGGTAACAGTTGCATCAGCGTAGAGTCAATAAGATCCCCGATCAATAACCGGAAGGATACTGTAATAAGCGTCTCTTCATCCGGCAGACTGGATACTCCATCACCGTGCATAGGATCCAAAATATCAATCCCCGGTGGAGAGATATTAACAAAACGATTAAACATGGTAGACATAGAGGTCGCCGAAGATCCCATCATCTGGTTCATCGCTTCCTGCACGGCACTGATGTGGATTTCATTCAATTCTTCATCTACTGGGTTTCCTTCACCACCAAGCATTAAGTCCGCTATCACTTGTGCATCACGCTTTTTGATTACGAGTGAGTTAATACCCTCGAATCCATCGACATAATTTACATGTACAGCTACGTGTGGCTTTGGAAATGCAGTTTCAAATTCAGAACGGGTAATAATTGAAACTTTAGGTGTCGTAATATCCACCTTTTGACCGAGCAGTGTGGAAAGAGCCGTAGCTGCGCTGCCGAACGTTATATTACCGATTTCCCCGAGAGCATCCTGCTCCAGAGGAGTCAGAAAATCGTCAACGGTCTTGCCTGCGGGAGTAGAATCCGTCCCCGCTTCAGACTGTTTCAGCAAGGCATCGATTTCCTCCTGGGACAAATAGTCTTTACTCGTCAATTTCTTCAACTCCTTCGTTGACAATTTCATCAATTTGTACGGCAACACGATCTCTTACCATGCCGGGACTTCCCATAAACTTCAATTTCTCGCCTACCCGGATGGATAGTCCTTCTTTGACAGGCTTGTTCAATGAAATGACATCCCCTACCGAAAGACCCAGAAACTCGGCTACATTTATCCGGGATTCACCCAACTCCGCAATAATAGGGAGCTCTGCTTTGGTGACCCGTAATCTCAAGGCGTCGATCTCTTCGGGCGCCCTTGATTTCTTTTCGGATGTAAACCACTGGTGCGTGGACAGTCTGGCCATAATGGGTTCCAATACCACGTGCGGGATACAGAGGTTAATCATCCCTGTGGTATCACCAATTTTGGTGCTAAGCGAAATCAGAGCAATCGTTTCATTCGGCGAAACAATCTGCATGAACTGCGGATTTGTTTCCATCGCCTCTAGGCGCGGTTCAATGTCCAGTACCGTTTTCCAAGCCTCTTGCAGGCTATCAAAGGTACGACTGAAAATTCGCTCCATGATCGTCGTCTCGATTTCGGTCAACGCAGCAACCTTTGACGGTGCCGAACCTGTTCCTCCGAGAAGCCTGTCCAACATGGCATAAGCTACGTTCGGGTGAACCTCAAGCACCATACGGCCTTCCAGCGGTTCAGCTTCAAAAATGTTTAGAATGGTCATTTTCGGAATGGAGCGAATGAATTCATCATAAGGAAGCTGCTCCACCTGAACGACATTAATTTGGACAAAAGTACGAAGCTGCGCTGAAAAATATGTGGTCAGATACCGTGCAAAGTTCTCGTGTATCCGCGTCAGACTCCGTATATGATCCTTGGAAAACCTAAGCGCTCTTTTAAAATCATAAGCGCGAACTTTCTTTTGGGTATCTTCCTTTTTAAGTTCTTCCGCATCCATTTCACCGGACGAAAGAGCTGCTAAAAGGGCATCAATTTCCCCTTGTGACAGTACATCCACCAATGTTATTCACCCCCTTACGTGTTCCTGACAAGTTCACCTGGAATCAAATGGCTGCCAGCAAAAAGTCTGTAATTTTGGCGTTCCCCAGGTGACCTTCAGGGAGCGACTTGTTGATGAGATCCGTCAGCTTGTCACTGAACTGGTCCCGGCCTTTAGCCGTTCTGAGCTCATCAGGTTTGGTGTCTGCAAGTAATTGAATAACGATGGGCTTAATACTGATGTCTTTGATTTTTTCAAAAGATTCTTTTGCTTTGGCATCGTTCAATTGAAAAGATAGGTTCATCTGAACAATGTAATCTGCATCTGCCAGATTTGTTTTGATACCAGTAATTTCAGAACTCACTTCCACCAATTCATCTGCTGACAATCTTGGAAGTTGTTCTGCCTGAGCAGCTTGCGCATTCGGTATGACTTCCGACTTCTTCCCGCTAAGCGCTGGTATAAGTACAAAGGCCGCGCCTGCAATCAAAGTAATCGCGAGTAAAATTGTAATGAGCCATGGCAGCATCTTCTTCATTCGTCTTCCTCCATTTGTTGCACTTTTATCGTGGCGGCATGCATGCCGATTTCACGGCTGTAACCCTTGATCAAGGAGACGACATCTGCCGCTTTTTCCAATACAATCAACCGTTTCCCCGTCACCAAAGTGACGTATGTATCCGGTGTTTCCTCCACAGTCTCAATGAGCAGCGCATTAAGCCACATAGGCGAGCCGTTCAGCCGCGTTAACGGGATCATCGTAACACCAACCTCCTGATAGGTGCGGAGGAGCTACTACTCCTCCGCGTTTAAATGAGATTATCGTTTCAAGTTTACAACTTCCTGAAGCACTTCATCCGAGGTCGTAATGATACGCGAGTTCGCCTGGAATCCGCGCTGAGCTACGATCATTTCGGTAAATTCACCTGTCAGATCAACGTTGGACATTTCCAGCTGACCCGCGATGATAGCTCCACGCCCCTCTGAGTTGGCTGCTCCAGGCTCAAGTGCATCAATGTTGGAGTTGACCGTTGTACGATACAGGCTGCCTCCAATTTTCTCCAAACCTTCCGGGTTAGTAACTCTAGCTATACCAATTTGCGTGCCATTATCCACTGTACCATCATCTAATTGCTGTACAATCGTGCCATCCTGTGAGATAGAGACTGCCGTAACATTGTCAGCAAGTGTGATGGGATCTCCACCCAAATCTCCCACAAAAAATCCATCGGAAGTAACCAGATTCCGGTTTGCATCTATGTGGAAATCACCCGCACGAGTCAGATAAGGGACTTCCTGTGCATCATTCATTTTGACCAGGAAAAATCCGTCACCGTTAATACGTAAATCCGTTGGGTTGTTCGTAGTCATTGCACTACCTGGAAGATGCAGTGTATCAATTGAGCTGACCGATACCCCCAAACCTACCTGCTTGGCATTCTGCCCGGCGGTTGTTGTTCCGTCTGGTGCACTTGCGCCTGAACTCGTTTGGCTCAAGATATCCTTGAACATTACTCGGCTGGACTTGAAGCCTGTAGTATTTACGTTTGCAATGTTGTTACCGATAACGTCCAGCTTCGTTTGAAAGCCCTTCATGCCCGATACACCTGAATACATTGATCTCAACATTGAGTATAAATCCTCCTCTGATTGGTTGCTTAGTTGACCGCATCAGTCGATCCGCGGCTTTTTCATGGCTTTCCTATTCGGGCCAGCCACTTCGTATACATTTTTCATGAAATAATTACAGCACTATCTATCTGCGTAAATACGTTATCCTCCATGGATTTCTTATCCATCGCGGTAACAACGGTTCGATTAGGAACACTTACAATCAAAGCCATATCCTGCATTAAAATCAATGATTCTTTGGCGCCTTTGGCAGCTGCTTTATCCACAGCAGAGTTAATTTTCGCCATTTGGTCACTTCTCAACTCTATTCCCCGCTGCTCCAGACGCTTGGCCGCATGATTGCTCAGCTTGAGCACCTGATCCTGCAACACCTGACCGAACGGTCTGGCATCCTTGGATACCGAATTTACTCGGTTTTGTGTGATTGCTGCCGGGGGCACATTGGCGGGAAAAAGGCGTCCGACCGTTATCCTGTCATTCATGAGTTCTCACCGCTTCCAGTAGAGGAAGAAGATGAAGTATCCGATGTATCCGTAGCGGGAGTCGTTGTGTTAGCCTGGCTCACTGATGTTACATCTTTTAATGCCACCTCAGCTGCTCCCATTTTGGCATACTGCACACCGTCGCGAATAACGATGGAATCCACGATTCCACTTTTTACTGTACCCGCACCTGTTTCACCTGTAATGGAGTCTTTTTTACCTGCCTCAATCCAGCTGACTTCTTTTCCTATCAAACCGGAAGCCGTACCTAAAGACTGTCCCAATGCATTCAACTGCGTAGAAATGTTCATCAGTTGTTCCACCGAGGAAAACTGGGCCATTTGAGCGATAAATTCTTTATCCTCCAAAGGCTGCATCGGATCCTGATTTTGTAGCTGGGTGATCAAAATTTTCAAAAATTGATCTTTACCCATCGTTTTAGTATCCTTGGCACTTGCTGTTTTGACATTGTTCACATTGTAATTCGGCCAGACGTTACTGGTGGATACATTGTTGTCTGTAGTCGTCATTGTGTTCTCACCTCCATCATTACGCTTGTGCTGTAAAGGAGCCTGTCCGATTCATATCATCTGCGCGTTGTTCTGCTGTCCAGTTACGAAGCTCTTCTGCCATTTCAGCTACCTTCAAAGCATCCTCGCTCTCTTCTCTACCTCGAGCTTTGGAACGTTGATTGGATTGCTGCTGCTGCTGATTAGCTCCAGATCCGCGTCCATCCTGATACATATGGGAGGAAAGCGACTCATTGTGCGTTACTTCTACCTTATCCACCTGGATACCTTGGCTCTGGAGACTCGAACGCAACTGCGACATTTGCTGTTCCAGCAAATCCTTCGCTCCGCTATGCTCAGTCATGAACTGGGCAACCAGATGACCATTTTGCATTGTCAGCTTAACCTCCAGCTGGCCCAGATGATCTGGACGAAGCATGATAGTCGCTTCCGTCAAACCAGTGTGTTTTACAATGTCAAGTTTCTGCACTACAAATTCGGTCATCTCCTTGGCAAATTGCCGTACATGTACGACTGGTTGAGCCGGAGCCGAAGGTGTTGTTCCTTGCGTTTGTACCGAAAGCTGTCCCGCAGTCGTGATCACTGGAGTCTGATTGTCAGTTGCTGTCGGATCCGCTTGCTCAGTTGCATCTACGAATGCACTCGCTTCATCCGCTCCAGTCGTTTTAACTGTAGACTGAACGAGAACATTAGTTGATGAACGTTGCCCTTCTGAACCTTGCTGATTAGTTTCGCCCTGACTTGCTTGCTGCTGAGAAACAACAACCTGTTTGTCTGTAGTAGCTGTAGCTACGGTCTGAGTACCATTTGCTCGATTTGCAGAAGGCTGAACCGCTTGTGAATCCCCACCATCAGCAAGTTCCACAGCTTTCATTACACCATTCCACTGCTCATCGGAAATAGCTCCCGTCCCTGCCGTTGCGCTTTGGAGCGATTGTAGCAACTGTGCCACCTGGGACTTTTGGTCTCCAGAAGCCTGCTCTGCTACATTGGCTAGTTGTGACAAAGCGTCCTGCAATGCAAATCGAAGAGTAGCCGGGTTGGCTGCCAAGGCTGTTAAGCCTGTCGCCTCTGTCGTTTCTCCACCGTTTAACTGTTGATTTGTTCCGTCGCCTTGCAAAAACTGTTGTACTTGCTGAATCCACGCTTGCAGAGTTGCAAGCAGTGCAGGATCGGCAGCTACCTGATCATCCAGCTTTTCGAGATTTTGCAGCAAAGGAGCCAGTGTTTCGACCAGCGGCTCGGTTGGAGCTTCTGCGGATTCTCCGGTTGCAATCAACGGAAGTACCATAACTAATGGAGAACCGTTCGCATCTGTGCCTGCTGAGCCCGTTTGCCCGCCTGTCATCATTTGCGTAAGTGTTTGATTAAAAGCACCCGTGGTTGCTCCGGCAGCCGTGGCTGTACTCGTTGTTGAGGCTGTCGTACTGCTAGCTGTCTGACTGGAGCTGAGCGATACACTTTGAGAAATAAGGGTCATTTATTTTTCACCTCCCTTCATTTAAATTACTTACTGCCCATCAGTTTGTTCAAAATTTTTGCGGTCTGAGCCGCATCCTTGGCAGACATATTTTGTAGTAAAGAACCACGTGTCGAATCATCTACTGTATTTAATATGTTTAATGCCTTGTCTGGACTGATTTTGTAAGTTTGTAAAATAAGTTCGGCACCGCTCTTCTTGTCCATGGAAGCAAATGTGCTACTGATTTGAGTGCTTTGCAAACTCTTACTCGTCGTGCCAGCTGTGGTACCTTGATCCTTTTTCAGACGAGACTGCAACGCAGCAACTGACAAATCCGTAGATGGCGTTACGTTTTTCAGAGCCATAGTAATATCGGCTGCTTTTTTAGCGTCCATCTTTTGCAAAATCTTTGCACTGTTGGCAGGGTCCATGTAGCTTAGCAGCTGCACAGTCTCTTCCGTAGTCAGATTCTCCATAATCGGTGCCGCTTTACTAGCTGTCATTCCTTCATACATGCTAGCAAGATCTCTGGCCTGTTTTACATAAGGATCTTCATTTGTTGTTCCACCTGTAGTTTGCGTACCAGCCTGTCCCTGCTGACTGGCCTGTGGCTGCTGTTCCTGTTGCGTTTGGAGCGTATTGATCTGATTCTGCAGTTCAGTAACCTTTTTATCTTGTGTCGTCTTAGCAGCGGTAGCCTTTTTAAGCTCCTCCGTCTGCTTGGCTAAATCTGCCTTTAACTGCTGAATGGTTGCTTCAGAACTTTCAGACTGTGCCTTCTGATCTGCCTCTTTCGTCTGGGTAGCCTTATCTTTCGGTTCAGGCACCCAATTTTTAACAACTGGTATTTTGTTTCCTAATGAAATCATTTCGCTTCTGAAGTCCATATTGAACAATGTAAGCAGGACCCCGACCAGAACGATTGTGAACACAATCGGAATCAGGAAAAACATAAACCGTTCAAATCCCCCGCCTGATTCTTTACCTAAATCCATATCCAGTTCATTTTCTGCTAACTTCTGTGCCATCGTCTTCCTCCTCAGGCAGCTGATATGCGTATCCTATGACTTTCCGCTTACCGGGCTTTCATGGCAAATCGCACGGAAGCCATTTCATCCAGCTCGTTCTGCTCGCGCAGGAGCATTTCCTGTTGGAATTTCACGTTGGCCTTCTCTCTCGCTTTCAGCCAAACCTGTTCATCCAGCATTTTATCGGTCAAAACGGTTTGTTTGCTTTGCACATTTTGCTGCGCATATTGAACATCCCTATGCTTGCGTGTAATACATTGGTCCAGATGATTAACATAAGCCTGTAATTCCTGAATGGTAGAGAGTGGCGCGCAATCCTCGGCAGCCTTTTGAATGGCTGATATGACCCGATTCCTTTCGCCTACAAGCTGTGTTAATGTCTGCTCCTCAGCCTGCAATTGTCCGACAGCACTGGAAAGCAACCATTCGGCCTGTGACTTTTCGTTGGTTTTCAAGTCTACAACTTTCTGAAAGGAATACTGAAATCTCATCGTTCAACCTTCATCTCCTCGTAAATTCAGAAATCAAACGCTCCCTTACCTCGTCCAGCTCAGCCTTTTCATCTGTTCTTTGTCTTGTAAAATCCCATATATCCCGTATACGCTCCATGGATTCGTCAATTTCTGCATTTGAACCCTGCTGATAGGCCCCGATATTAATCAGGTCCTCCGAATCTTTGTAAACGGCCATCAAGCGCTTAATGTTCTCGGCAGCGTCTATCTGATCTCGTGGTGCGATATCCTTCATAACCCGGCTAATACTAGCTAACACATCAATTGCGGGAAAATGTCCCTTGTTCGCAATCCCACGATTCAAGACAATGTGTCCATCCAAAATCCCGCGCACTGCATCCGCGATGGGCTCGTTCATATCATCACCATCGACCAGTACCGTATAAAAAGCGGTTATGGAGCCAGTAGGACCAGTCCCTGCACGTTCTAGAAGCTTAGGTAGACTAGCAAACACGGAAGGTGTGTACCCTCTCATTGCTGGTGGCTCCCCTACGGCTAGTCCCACTTCACGTTGGGCCATCGCATACCGGGTAACTGAATCCATCATCAGCATGACATTTAACCCGCGATCCCGAAAATATTCCGCGATCGTCGTTGCAATAAGTGCACCCTTAATACGGATTAACGCAGGCTGGTCGGAAGTTGCCACAATGACCACGGAACGTTCTAGTCCCTCCGGACCTAAATCCCGTTCAATAAAGTCCAGCACCTCGCGTCCACGTTCCCCGATCAAGGCAATTACATTCACATCGGCTTCCGTATTACGAGCAATCATTCCCATCAAGGTACTTTTACCTACACCCGAACCTGCAAAAATACCAACCCGTTGTCCTTTACCGATAGTAAGCAACCCGTCGATAGCGCGCACCCCGATACTGATTGGTTCCTGCACACGCGGACGATTCAACGGATTGGACGGAATATTGAAGGTTGAATATCTCGCCATTCGCGAGGGAATCAATGAACCATCCAGAGGCTGACCCAAGCCGTCCAGCACTTTGCCTAACAGCTCAGACCCGACCTGCACATTCAACGGCTTCCCTGTTCCTACTACATCACAACCGGGACCAATGGATTGCAGTTCTCCAAGTGGCATCAGAAGCACTTTATTGTCCCTGAAGCCTACAACCTCCGCTTGCAACGGCTTTGCCGTTTTACCCGGATAAATGTAACAAACATCCCCGATACTGGCGTCTGGACCTTCCGATTCAACCATCAGGCCGATAACCTGCGTAACCTTGCCATTTACCCGAACCGGGTCCAGCTGGCGCAAATGATCCATGTAGCGCTGCGCATTAAGCCCCTTCATGTCTTCGCTCCTCATTCTCATGTGCCAGACGCAGTAATTCCTTTTTGATCTCAGCTAATTGCGTATCAATCCGCGCATCCACACTTCCAAAGGAAGAACGGATAACACAACCGCGATCTTTCACGGTACCATCAGGAATAATTTGCAGTTCTGCCTGCGAATCGACAGTTAATGACAATTCTTCTCGCGCACCTTGCACAAATGCGAAATGCTGAGGCGACACACACAATGTAATGGTTCCTTTTTCCCGCTTACGAGCCAAATTTTTACGAATTAATTCAATCGTGTATTCAGGCTCAAGGCTAAGCTGTTTCTCAATGACCTTTTCAGCAATAGCACTACTCAGTTCAACCAGGAAAGGCTCAGCTTCCTGAATCAGTTGTTCCTTGATCTCATAGGCCTGACGCAGAATATCCTGTGCTTCTTCCATCATCTGCTCTGATTTCGTCTGGAGCTCGGCCTCAGCCAGCTTCTGACCTTCTTCATATCCTTGCTGAAACCCATCAGCTTTTAACGACTGAGTTAACTGCTCGTCATGCTCGCGTCGTTCCTGCCACCAAGCTTCAATCTGCTGCTGTGCCTCCTGAAGCATCCGTTCCGCTTCTTCAGCTGCCTCGCGAACCTGACGTTCGGCAAAATCCTTAGCATCATTCAGCATTTCATCCCGCAGCCGTTCAGCCTCGTGATCTCGCTGAGGCTCCGGTTCCGTATATTCAGTTGTGATTTCTTCATCCGTCGTTTCTGGCGCATACGTATGTGCCACATCAATTGTTTTCAAAGCCTCTACAGGAACATATTGGAAAGATTTGATCAAGTTAGACAATGATGTCATCTCCTCCGCCGCGTGCGATTATAATCTCACCGGCCTCTTCCAATCTGCGGATTGTCGATACGATACGTGTCTGTGCTTCTTCCACATCACGCAACCGCACCGGTCCCATGTACTCCATTTCCTCTTTGAAGGTTTCTGCCATACGTTTCGACATATTTCGGAAAATCACATCGCGTACTTCTTCACTGGACACTTTAAGCGCCAATTGCAAATCTGCATTGTCGATATCGCGGATAATGCGCTGAATGGAACGGTTGTCCACATTGACGATATCCTCGAACACGAACATTCTTTTCTTGATTTCCTCAGCCAGTTCTGGATCTTGAATTTCAAGCGAGTCGAGAATCGTACGTTCGGTTCCGCGGTCTACGCCATTCAAAATCTGAACAATAGACTCGATACCGCCCGCATTCGTGTAATCCTGCGTCGCGGTTGCCGACAGCTTTTGCTCCAATACTCGTTCCACCTGGGAAATAACTTCCGGAGATGTACTGTCCATGACAGCGACACGCCGGGCCACATCTGCCTGTTTTTCTTGTGGCAGAGACGACAGAATTGCAGCCGCTTGCTCGAATTGCAAGTACGAAAGCACGAGAGCAATCGTTTGCGGATTCTCATTCTGTATAAAATTCAATATCTGGTTTGGATCAGCCTTGCGAGCAAAATCGAACGGTCTTACCTGTAACGTCGCTGTTAGACGGTTAATGACCTCAACTGCTTTTTGCGATCCGAGTGCTTTTTCCAATATTTCTTTAGCGTAATTAATACCGCCTTGGGAAATGTACTCCTGAGCCAAACAAATTTGATGAAACTCGGCCATGATGGAGTCCTTCTCAATGGCATCGACCTTCCGCACATTGGCAATTTCCAATGTAAGTTGCTCGATCTCCTCATCACGCAAATGCTTGAATATTTGAGCAGATACCTCTGGTCCCATTGTGATCAGAAGTATAGCCGCTTTCTGTCTTCCCGTTAAACCTTGACTGCTTGCCTTTGCCAATGAACTCACCTCTATTCGTCAGCCAGCCATGTACGAAGCAGATTGACGAATTCGTCGGGTTTCTTTTTCGCCAGACTTTCAAGCTGTTTACGCACTTGACTTTCATTTGTCACACTTTCCATGGTAATAGACGGGAACTCCGTCGGCGTTGGCATGAGTTGCAATTCTTCATCCAACTCTTCTTCCTGCTTACGACGACCGCGTACGATGAGGAAGATTACACCCGCCAGCAGTGCCAGAACAGCAGCTCCGATTCCCCATAGCCAAGGGTTGGAAGCTGAGAAGAATGTATTCGTGCTCGCAGGCGCTGGAACAGCTTGTGAGAACACTGAAACCTTCTTAGCCAAATCAGCGTCTGTAATAGTAGTACCGGAATTCGCCAATGACGCTCTTACAATATTAACCAAAATATTTTGAATTGCTGTCTGAGTTGCAGTATCTAACGTTTGCTGACCTGTTGGTGGTTCAACTGCTACATTAATGGTTAAATCTTTTACAGTGTACGGACTTTGGATAATATCCCTTGCAATTCGGTTAACTTCGTAGTTAATCGTACTTGAGCTCTTATCTGAGCTGGTATTGCCGGAATTAGCTCCTCCGGGGTAGCCTGGAACATCCTGTGTTCCTGTTCCTGCAACTCCTCCGGTTTGTCCACTACTGCCCGTATAGCTTTCCTGAATTTGTTGGGCACTAATTTCAATACCCTTCATTTTCGTTTGATCAACAGGTGTGACCATTTGTTCCTTTGATGTTACTTTGTCGAAATTTAGCTGGGACATAACCAGCACATTTACCTTGTCGTCTCCAACAATTTTCGACAAAAATTGTTGAACATTATTCCTTACATCGCTCTCAAACTTCTTCTGTAGAGCCATGTTTTCCTGAACACCACTAGTGAGCCCACCTTGGCCGCCCTTGGCCGTTGGAATCAACTCATATTCCTTATTGGTGATCGTAATGTTTTCCACTGGCAAATTCGGTACGGCCGTTTTTACCAGATTAAAATATCCGTCGATCGCTTGCTGATTTGGAGTAAAGCCAGGCTCGAATTCCATTTGAATCGAAGCGGAGGCTTTGTCCTTTTCTTCAAGTCCGGCAAAAATGTTTTCCTTTGGCATGTTAATGACAGCTTTGGAGCTTTGGACACCATCCATCCGTTCCAACAGTTGCTGTATTTCGCCGTTCAATGCATTATTGTACTTCACATTGAACTCGTTCTCCGTCATACCAATGGCAGAGGAGGACTGATCAAAAGCACTCATGCCGATTGAACCCTTCTGAATCAGGCCTTGAGACCCAACATCTACCTTCGCCTTATCCGCATTAGCGGTTGGGACTGAGATTTGTGTCCCACCAGCATTAAGTTGATACGGTATTCCCGCAGAATCTAGATATTTAATGACTCCGGCAGCATCGTTAGCATTTAAATCTCGGAAAGCCACTTCATACTCGGTTTTGGTAAACTGCATCGTTAGCACTACAACGGCGATAATGATGAATGCTAATGTCGAAACAAGTAATATCTTCTGTTTTTTGCTGAAATTATTCCAATACCCGGAAATCTTATCCCGATATTGGGCGATTCTCTCGTTCACTCCGTCACCCCATCCGAAACTTTGCTAAACCCTCTTTACATCTGTGTACGCATGATCTCCTGATAGGCTTCGATCGCTTTGTTTCGGACCTGTGTAGTAAGCTGCAGGGAAAGCAGCGCTTGTTGGGAAGTGATCATGACCTGATCTACATCAACTTTGCCTGCCATGAATTGGTCGGACATCTGGTGCGTAGCGGCTTCCTGCTGCCCTACTTCATTGAGAGCATCCTTTAGGAAGGAACCAAAATCCTTCAAGGATTCGGAAGGCGTCGCTTTCGTCAACTCATTGTTAGGCGATTGAATCTGCTGTATTACCGGTGTCTGTACATTAAACATGGCGTTCTGAATCATGTTTTACTCTCCCTATTAAGTAGTTAGTAGTCCTAGAACTTAGCGACCGATTTCAAGCGCTTTGGAAACCATAGCCTTTGATGCATTCAGAGCTGTTACATTGGCTTCGTATGAGCGTGTTGCGGAAATCATGTCGACCATTTCTTTCATAATGTCTACATTAGGCATATATACATAGCCATCTTTATCAGCGTCCGGGTGACCCGGATTGTACACAGGCTTCAAAGGTGACTGATCTTCCTGAATTTGCGAAACCTTAACGCCAGCAGCGCTTGTGCTACTTCCTTCCATTTGAGCCTTCAAAACATCGGCAAAGCCAGATTGGTTCGGCTCCAAAACAACCGTTTTTCTCCGATATGGAACTGCTTGTCCATTCTCTACTTTCGCCCGAGTTGTCTCTGCGTTGGCAATGTTGCTAGATATAACGTCCATCCGCAACCGTTGGGCCGTAAGAGCAGATGCACTAATATCAAAGCCGTTGTTAATCTTCACCTAGTCCTATCTCCCTTCTACCGCTGTTCTCATCATTTTGATGCGCTCATTAATTTCTTGGATGTAGGTATTATATCTTAGTTGATTTTCAGCCATAAGACTCATTTCTCTGTCGATATCTACGTTGTTCATATTGTTATTCATGACTGAGTACCCATCTTTGGTGACCGTGGCATCTGGAATGGAGTTCACAGGTCCTATTTGAAAATGTCTTGAATTGGTTACTTTTCCACGTAGTGGTGTGACATCACCGTCCATTTGCTGCTGAAGCAGTTCTTCAAATGAAACCTCCGAACGCTTAAAATACGGGGTATCCGCATTGGATATATTGTCGGCCATCACACGTTGTCTCGTATTTGCCGCCTGTACACCTGCCTGAAGCTTTTGAAAGCTCATATCACCCAGCAGATTCATTTAGCTCCTCCCTCCCAGCGTCTACTCCAAAGTAAGATTCAATAAAACAAGATTTTTCACTTTTTTTCGACAATAAAATTTCATAATTATACATTTCTTTTAGGTCTTAAGTAGAAAATAATAACTTTCTGTCATATATTCTAAGTTTCGTAGAGTTGGGACCTAATTACAATAAGAAAAAAGCCCTATCTTTTTTAAAAAAGAGGGCTTTAGATGCATAAAATGTTAAATTTTTCAGGTTTATTTCAAGAAAATGAATGTTTTTTTAGCACTTTACACCTGTAAAAGATTATACGTCCTACTTTTGGAATAGACAGAAAAATCATCAACTTGACCATTATCTAGGTCTAAACGACGGTGCAAGATAGTGTTATTCTGGACCACACACCTTATTTTTAGAAACCCTATTCATAAAATATACTGACTAAGGTCCCTGTTTTGGGCAATATCTCCCAGCTTCTCACGTACATATTCCGGGGTAATGATCATACGATCCAATGTAAGCTCTGGTGCTTCAAACGACAGATCCTCCAGCAGCTTTTCTAGAATGGTATGCAAACGACGTGCGCCAATATTTTCGGTGTTGCGATTTACAGACTCAGCAATGCTGGCAATCTCACGGATCGCTTCCGCAGAAAATTCGACTTCAATCTCCTCAGTACGGAGTAAATCAGTGTATTGCTTGGTCAGCGCATTTTTAGGCTCCGTCAGTATCGACACAAACTCATCCAAAGTCAGGCTACTTAATTCCACACGGATTGGAAAACGGCCCTGAAGCTCAGGGATCAGGTCAGATGGTTTTGCAACATGAAAAGCTCCTGCAGCAATAAACAGAATGTAATCTGTTCTTACCGGACCGTATTTGGTCATGATGGTAGATCCCTCGACAATAGGTAAAATATCGCGCTGGACGCCTTCTCTCGACACATCGGGGCCACTCCCCTTCCCCTGGCTGGCAATCTTATCTATTTCATCAATAAAAATAATACCGGATTGCTCAGCACGCTTCACAGACTCCTGAATCACATCATCCATATCGATCAATTTGGCAGCTTCATCTTGAATTAACACCTTGCGAGCTTCCTTGACTGATAGCTTGCGCTTCTTCGTCCGCTTAGGCAGAAAACTTCCGAACATCTCCTGCATATTCATACCCATTTGTTCATTCCCTTGCCCAGCAAACATATCGAGCATATTGGGTGCAGTATCCTCCACATCAATCTCTATAACATCATCCTCAAGCTTACCGGACAACAGATCGAATTTAACCTTACGGCGCTTTTCTGCCAAAGATCCATCCTGTTGTGGTGGTTCTTCTTCTACCGAAGTTCCCGTGTTATTGCCAAACAGCATTTCAAAGGGATTGCGTTGCGATTTGTTTGACTTTTCTGCAGGTACAAGAATGCTGACAATCCGTTCATTTGCCATGTCCTCCGCTTTGTCCTTCACATTCTCTGTTCGTTCCGACTTAACGATGCGAATGGAGGTTTCCATCAGATCACGCACCATGGATTCCACATCACGACCCACGTAACCCACTTCTGTAAATTTGGTCGCCTCTACCTTGACAAAAGGAGCTCCCACGAGCCGTGCAAGTCTACGTGCAATTTCAGTTTTACCCACACCAGTCGGCCCGATCATCAAAATATTTTTAGGCACAATTTCATCCCGGATATCATCCGGCAACTTACTACGCCGATAACGGTTACGCAAGGCAACAGCAACAGATTTTTTAGCTTCCTTTTGTCCGACAATATACTTATCCAGCTCGGATACCACTTGTCTGGGCGTCAACGATTGATTATTCATTTTGCACTCCTCCACCCTTGAATACTCAGAGCCGATTTACAGTTCTTCCACGATAATCTGATTGTTCGTATACACACATATTTCCGAAGCAACCTCTAGCGCTTCCCGTGCCATGTCCTTTGCTTCCATGCCAGAGCCATGGCGTTTGAAAGCACGGGCAGCCGCCAAAGCAAAATTACCACCTGAGCCAATCGCAAGCACATCATCATCCGGCTCGATAATTTCGCCACCTCCAGAAATGAGCAGCATTCCAGATGAGTCCATCACAATCATGAGAGCTTCCAGCTTGCGCAGAATACGATCCTGACGCCAGTCCTTGGCCAGTTCCACGGCTGCTCTTTGAAGATTTCCGTGGTGTTCCTCTAGCTTATTTTCGAACTTTTCAAATAACGTGATAGCATCTGCCACCGAACCCGCAAATCCCGCAACGACCTGACCACGATACAATCTGCGCACTTTTTTTGCCGTCTGCTTCATTACAACACTGTTGCCGAACGTTACCTGTCCATCACCCGCAATAGCTCCTTTGCCATTGTGGCGTACAGCGCAGATGGTGGTAGCATGAAAGGACATATCCATAACGCGCTCCTCCTTTTCCTTCATCCTTATGCCTGTACTTCAGCTGACATAACTCCCGTTTCGTTGATATAACCGTGCAAACTTTCCAGCGCGCGATTAGCGAGAGCTTCATTTTTTTCTTTTTTGTTACGTATCCGTTTCTCCAACTTTGGAAGCAAACCAAAGTTTGCATTCATCGGTTGAAAATGCTTAAAATCAGCGGTCGTAATATACCGCGCCATGCTGCCTAATGTCGTTTCTGCAGGAAATACAAACATTTCCTGTCCACGCGCTGCTCGTGCCGCATTCATCCCGGCCAGCAGACCAGAAGCCGCCGACTCCACATATCCCTCTACACCGGTCATTTGTCCGGCGAAGAATAGATTGCTTCTTCCCTTGAACTGATAGGTTGGATGAAGTTGCTGCGGAGAATTAATAAAGGTATTGCGATGCATCACACCGTAACGTACAAACTCCGCCTCTTCGAGACCCGGAATCATTGAAAATACACGCTTTTGCTCCCCCCATTTGAGGTGAGTCTGAAAACCAACCAGATTGTACAGCGTTCCTGCAGCGTTGTCCTGCCGAAGCTGAACAACTGCGTGGGGCAGTTCACCTGTATGTGGATTTACGAGACCTACAGGTTTCATCGGTCCAAACAATGCCGTTTGTTTCCCACGTTGCATCATCACTTCGATGGGCATACAGCCTTCGAAATAAATTTCTTTTTCGAATTCCTTGACTTGCGCTACCTCAGCTGTAATCAGAGCCTCATAAAAAGCATCAAATTCCGCTTCGTTCATCGGACAATTCAAGTACGCTGCTTCCCCCTTATCATAACGGGAAGCCAGATAAACCTTGCTCATATCGATAGAGTCCTTTTCTACAATCGGGGCTGCCGCATCGTAAAAATAAAAATACTCCTCTCCCATCAGCGATTTAATCTGTTCCGACAAAGCTGGAGAAGTTAAAGGCCCCGTCGCAATGACCACAATACCGTCATGTGGGATTTCCTGAAGCTCTTCATTAACAACCTCGATCAAAGGATGTTGATGAAGCGTATCAGTAATATGACCGGAAAATCCGTCACGATCCACTGCCAATGCACCGCCAGCCGGAACTGCATGACGATCTGCTGCACTCAAAATCAAGGAGTTCAGTATTCTCATCTCTTCCTTCAGTACGCCTACTGCATTCGTTAGGCCGTTTGCCCGCAAGGAATTACTGCATACCAGTTCGGCAAATTTATCTGTATGATGTGCTGGTGTTTTTACAACCGGCCTCATTTCATATAACTTGACTGGCACTCCACGGCTTGCAATTTGCCAGGCAGCTTCGCTGCCCGCCAAACCTGCTCCGATGACCGTTACCTTTTGTAGTTCACTCACGTTTAAATCCCCCTGCTATTGTTGTTCTTAAGAAGTCTCTACGCTCTCATCGCTCTCTTCCAGCATTTCGCTGTGATCGCAGACAGTACAGTTGAGCTTCGTTCCTTGTTTTGTACGTTTTTCGACCATTAGGCTACTGCAAGTTGGGCAAGGCTTAATGGACGGTTTATCCCAGGAAACAAAATCACATTCCGGGTAGCGGTCACATCCATAGAAGACACGTCCTTTTTTACTCCGTCGTTCGACGACATGGCCCTCACCGCATGTAGGACAATTAATCCCGATATCCTTAACAATTGGCTTTGTGTTACGGCAATCTGGAAAAGCAGAACAGGCCAGGAATTTACCAAATCGGCCAAGCTTATACACCATTTGGCTGCCACACTTATCACAAATGACATCGGATACTTCATCTTTTATTTCAATTTCTTTCATTTCTTCTTCAGCCACTTCAAGTCGCTTCTCGAATGACTCGTAAAAGTCACTCAACACCTTGACCCAATTACCTTCGCCTTCTTCGACGTGGTCAAGATCACCTTCCATATTAGCTGTAAACTCCACATTCAGAATCTCTGGGAAGAACTCCTCCATCTGTTCGATGACCAATTCGCCCAGCTCTGTAGGGAAAAACTTCTTCTCTTCAATAGCAACGTACCCACGTTTCTGAATGGTTTCCAGCGTTGGCGCATACGTACTTGGACGTCCTATACCCAGTTCTTCCAGCGTCTTCACCAGTCGCGCTTCCGTATAACGGGGAGGCGGTTGTGTAAAATGCTGCTTCGGCTCAACCGCTTCTTTTTTTAATTTATCGCCTGGTTGAAGTGGTGGCAGCAGTTTATCTTCTTCGGTTTTACCGTCGTCATTTCCCTCTACATACACTTTCATGAAACCTGGAAAACGAACCTTAGAACCTGCTGCCCGGAATATCGTCTCACCCGCTTCAATATCTACGGACAAAGTATCCATAATAGCAGAAGCCATCTGGCTGGCCATAAAACGTTCCCATACCAATTTGTACAAACGGAACTGATCCCGACTCATAAACGGCTTAACTGTTTCCGGATCGCGTAACGCAGAGGTTGGACGAATCGCTTCATGCGCATCCTGAGCGTTGGCCGCTTTTTTTGAATATTGACGAGGAGTTTCAGGTACAAAAGCTTCGCCATATTTTTGAATAATTAATTCTTTCGCTTCCTCTTGAGCTGAAGCGGCGATCCGTGTGGAATCCGTACGCATATACGTAATCAGACCCACGGTCCCTTCTTTACCTAAATCCACACCCTCATATAGCTGCTGAGCTACAGACATCGTTTTAGATGCACGGTAGTTGAGCTTCCGAGCCGCCTCCTGCTGCAAGGAACTTGTTGTGAATGGAGGAGAAGGATTGCGTAAACGCTCTTTCTCTTTAACATCGCGTACCTTGTAAGACGATTTTCCGATAGCCTCCAACACTTCTTGTACATCCGCTTCGCTAGAGAGCTCTTTCTTTTCACCGCGTAGCTTATGAAATTTCGCTTCAAAGGTACTGTCTTTAATAGCTAGTTTAGCTGTAATCGTCCAGTATTCTTCTGGTACAAACTCACTGATCTCGTTTTCCCGGTCCAAAATAATTTTCACCGCAACCGACTGCACACGCCCAGCGGATAGGCCCTTTTTTACCTTTTTCCAGAGCAACGGGCTGATTTTGTAGCCAACAAGTCGATCCAGTATCCGTCGTGCCTGCTGAGCATTGACCAAATCCATATTAATTTTACGGGGTGTTTTAAAAGCATCTTTGACAGCCTGCTTCGTAATTTCATTAAATACAACACGGCAATCTGCTGTATCGTCCAGTTCCAGCGCATGCGCCAGATGCCAGGCAATAGCCTCACCTTCGCGATCCGGGTCAGCCGCCAGATATACTTTTTTTACTTTTTTTCGGGCATCCTTTAATTCTTTTAAAATTGAGCCTTTACCTCGAATGGTAATGTATTTGGGATTAAAATCATTTTCGACCTCTACGCCAATCTGACTCTTCGGTAAATCCCTGATATGACCCATGGAAGCCTTGACGATATATTTGCTGCCTAAGTATTTGCCGATCGTCTTCGCCTTGGAAGGCGATTCCACGATGACGAGTGAATCCGCCATAGGCTCTTCCTCCTCTCAATTACACACATGAATATGATAGACTTCCTGAAATGTGGTGAGTTATGACGCGATAGAGAGCTTCACAGATTGGTCATTCTTCCGGATCGTTGAGATTCTTCAGAAAGATTCCATCTGCTCCGCTGCTGCGAGTCATAATGTCAACACATTTCAGGAAGTGGGGAAGGAGTAGGAATCCGCGACGCGTATGAATGCCATACTGCCCTCCACCTGATGTTTAAAATTGAATTTGTGCATTTACTAACTAAGGACTTTGCAAAAACAACTACTAAATAAGCTTGTATTTTGTGCCCGCTAGCTGGGCGATCCTTTTTTTTATGATTAACGATAACAGAACTGCGTGTAAAAGTCCAAATTCCCATGCCGTAGCATCAAGCAGTTCATCCAGTGTCATGGTTCCCTGTTCAAGCAACAGTATGACACGGTTTTCCTCAGAAGTCTCACTTTCTGGCACTTTGGAGACCTCCTTCAGATTAAGACTCTGCTCTCTATTGTATGAAGAAACCTCCCTTGTACGCAAATCTGCTTCATACTCCTCAATAATATCCGAAGCTTCAGTGACCGTTTTTGCCCCTTGCTTAATCAAGCTCAGCGTACCTCTACTCTTCGGTGACGTAATGGGTCCGGGAACAGCAAACACATCTCGATTTGCCTCCAGTGCAGCATCAGCTGTAATCAAGGAGCCACTTCTTGCATCTGCTTCGACAACAAGTGTTCCCTTCGTTAGACCGGCTATAATCCGATTACGTTGTGGAAACATTCCTGGATGCGACCTCGTGCCTGGAGGATACTCTGATAAGATCAAGCCTTTGCTAGCCATCTCTGCAAATAAAGACGCATTTTGGGGAGGATAAATTTGATCAATCGCTGTTCCCAGTACACCAATCGTGTTTCCTCCCCGGCGCAGGGCTGTTTCATGACAAATACTGTCAATCCCTCTCGCCAATCCACTAACGATTGTAATCCCTGCATTACATAATCCCTCTGTTAGTATCTCCGCTGCTCTACGTCCATAAGCGGTGGGAACGCGAGTTCCTACCATGGCTACAGAACATGTATGCAAAAGTGATTTATCCCCTTTTGTATACATTACCCAAGGTGGGTCAACTGTTTCCTTCATTAATAGGGGATAATCCTCGTCCACATAAGTTACCGTTCCAATATCACCGGATTGAACTCGCTGATATCGTTCATGCACCCATTCTTCATCATAACACTGAGCAGCAATGCGTGCCTGAGCAGGGCTTAACCCTATCTCGATCCACTTCTGTTCGCTAAAATGCAGTAGCTCATGCAATTGATAGTCACTCGACCAAATACGCTGAATTGTTTTTCTTCCGATTCCCTCTAACTCATGTAAGCCTAACAAAAGCCATCTTTCTTCCAAACTATGGTTCCCCCATTCACGGAAGAGTGAACCCTCCCTTATTTTGTGGCACAATGAATCATTTTGCAAGCGTTTCCCTGACAAGCCTGTCTTAACGCAAAAAAAGCAACCCTTTCATCCCCTGTCTCAGAAGATAAAAAGGTTGCTTACCTTTCTTTCATTATACACTAGCCTGCGGCAAATTTCGATGCAGTTTTATGGCCTCTATATTAATGAAGGAACACGATTTAATGTGTCGTACACAAATTCAAAATACCACGTGCTTCCAGCACACTTACCAGTGTCGAGCCCATTTCGGAAGGAGTCGGTGCCACCTTGATTCCGCAGGCTTCAAGCGTGGCAATTTTCTCTTTGGCCGTTCCTTTTCCGCCAGAAATAATGGCACCTGCATGCCCCATCCGTTTGCCTGGAGGCGCAGTCACACCGCCGATAAAACCAACCACTGGCTTCGTCATATTGTCCCTGATCCACTCGGCAGCCTCTTCCTCGGCTGTACCACCAATTTCTCCGATCATAATGACAGCGTGAGTGTTGGGGTCCTCATTGAAACGTTGCAAAATGTCAATGAATTCTGAACCTTTAACGGGGTCACCGCCAATACCAACCGCGGAAGATTGTCCTATACCTCGGGTCGTTAACTGATGCACTGCTTCATAGGTCAAAGTACCGCTACGTGACACAACGCCTACATGACCTGGTAGATGAATGTAACCTGGCATAATACCGATTTTACATTCTCCTGGTGTAATAACACCTGGACAGTTAGGCCCAATCAGAACGGTCTTTTTACCTTCCATAAAACGCTTGACTCTGATCATATCAAGCACCGGAATGCCCTCCGTGATACAAATCACGAGATCTAAATCCGCATCTACAGCCTCCAAAATGGAATCTGCTGCAAAAGCCGGTGGCACGTAAATCACGCTCGCTGTTGCGCCAGTAGCTTCCTTGGCTTCGCTCACTGTGTTAAACACTGGCAATTTGACCTGTTGTCCGTTCTCCAGTGTAATTTCTACCTCGGTGCCCCCCTTGCCTGGAGAGGTGCCACCTACCATCTGTGTACCGTAATCAAGTGCACCCTTGGCATGAAACAACGCCGTTTTTCCCGTAATCCCCTGTGTAATCACCTTTGTATGCTTATCGACCAAAATACTCACGATCTTCACATCCCCTATCGTTTATTCGGCATATCGGAATGCAAACAGGCTATTGAACAAGTTCGACGATTTTTTGGGCACCATCCGCCATAGAATCGGCTGCCACGATATTCAAACCGGATTCTGCTAAAATCTGTTTGCCGAGCTCAACATTCGTCCCTTCAAGACGGACAACAAGCGGACGAGTCAGCCCCAACTGTTTGGCAGCCTCCACGACGCCGTTCGCAATGATGTCACACTGCATAATTCCGCCGAAAATGTTCACGAAAATTCCTTCTACCTTCGGATCGGACAAAATGATTTTGAACGCTTCGGTTACCTTTTCCGTCGTCGCACCGCCCCCTACGTCCAGGAAGTTGGCCGGATCGCCACCGTAATATTTAATAATATCCATGGTTGCCATCGCCAAACCCGCACCATTGACCATACAGCCAATATTTCCGTCCAGAGCGATATAGCTTAGATCGTATTTAGATGCCTCAATTTCCTTCTCATCCTCTTCATCCAAATCACGCAATTCCAAAATATCCTTATGACGGAACAACGCATTAGAATCAAAATTCAGTTTGGCATCCAACGCCAGTACATTCCCATCACCCGTAACGACTAAGGGATTGATTTCTGCAATCGAACAATCCTTGTCCACAAAAGCTTCGTATAGCGCCAGCATAAACTTGACCGCTTTGTTTACCAGTTCATTGGGAATATTAATGTCATACGCCAACTTACGGGCCTGATACACTTGAAGTCCAATCGCTGGATCAACAACCGCTTTAAAAATCTTCTCCGGAGTGGCTGCAGCCACCTCTTCGATTTCCGTACCGCCTTCTTCTGAGGCCATCATTACGATACGTCCAGTCGCACGATCTACGACAACGCCGACGTAATATTCTTTACGAATATCGCAGCCTTCCTCAACCAAAAGGCGTTTGACCTCTTTACCTTCAGGTCCGGTCTGATGCGTCACCAGCACCTTACCCAAAATTTCAGAAGCAAATGTGCGCACCTCATCCAAACCTTTGGCAACTTTCACGCCACCCGCTTTACCGCGTCCACCAGCATGAATTTGTGCTTTTACCACCGTAACAGCGCTTCCAAGCGATTCTGCCGCAGCAACGGCTTCCTCCACCGTATAGGCAACCTTACCGTTCGGTACAGCCACTCCGTACTGCTTTAATACTTCTTTACCCTGATATTCATGGATATTCATTCTGGAATCCTCCTATCAACATGACTGCAACAAGGGCGGTTCACAAGGAAATCTATACTAAACCTACATCATTGTAACATGTTTTTAAAACGCTTTCCTTATAATTTAACCTCATGAATTACAGTATTTTGATATCAATATCATTCCAAAAATCGAATACTTGGATATTATTGGATATTACCATTAATACAAATTCACACAAAAAAAAGCACCTCTACAACATGGGATTACCTAATCCGCATTAAGAGGCACTTTATTTCTTCAAGCATTATTAGGTATTTTTTCTTTCAGCTGAGAACAACTCATGCCATAAGATTCGCAAGAGCAACTGGAAATACCTTATGATTTTTCAATTTGTACATTCGCTTGATGAACACGATCAAGCAGATCATTGAACTGGAGCAGAAGCGACCCAAATTGATCATGAGTCATACTTGTTTTTTCCTGGATGCATCCTGGTACAGACAGAGCTTTTTCCCGTAATGCGCTTCCCTCTGTCGTCAAAGAAATCAGCACCTTACGCTCATCTTGAGTGGAACGCTTTCGATCGATAAGCCCGGCGTTCTGCAATCTCTTCAATAGCGGAGTTAGTGTGCCGGAGTCCAAATATAGTGCCTCCCCCAATTCCTTCACTGTACATTCTTCACGCTCCCAGAGCACGATAAGTACCAAATATTGCGAGTACGTCACACCGAGCTTTTCCAGATAAGGCTGGTATAGCTTCGTAATCTCTCTGGAGCATGCATATATGGCAAAGCATAACTGATTATCAAGTTTCAACGCTGTACCTTCATTAGGATTGTTTTCCATGCTGTCTGATCACCTACTTTCGTCATTATTTTAGCACATTATATAATAAAATACATGCTAATTGCACAAAATACTTTACAAACAATAATTATTTTGATAAATTAAATTGTGTAAAATATAAATTGAACGAGAGGCAGTGATTGGATTATGATGACCATTCAACAAAAAATGTATGAAACAACAGTAAAAGCGGTTGGTGGACGTAACGGTTATATCGAGTCTTCTTCCCCTGAACTTCGTTTAGATATTGATACCCCAAAAGAAATGGGCGGCGCAGGCGGTGCAGGTACGAATCCAGAGCAATTGTTCGCAGCAGGCTATTCCGCTTGCTTTGACAGTGCTTTAAATATGGTTGCTCGCATGCAACGTGTTAAGCATGAAGGTACTGAAGTAACAGCTACGGTCCATTTCGGCAAAGTGGAAGACGGCGGCTTCGGAATTGGAGTAAACCTCGATGTACTGGTAAAAGGCGTAGATCATGAAACTGCATTAAAACTGGTGGAAGGCGCACACGAACAATGTCCATACTCCCGCGCTACCCGCGGTAATATTGAAGTGAAACTGAACGTTTTGTAACTTAGATTTTATTTAGTACATGTAGGGGGACGTCTTCATCTCTCTTCATGGATTCAATAGTTTCGTTAGAATGAATTTCACAACAAACCCCTCAACCGTTTTTGTCGAGGGGCTTGTTATCCTTTCAGCTATCCCTTCGTTAAAGACTGTTTGTTTTTTTCCATCAAGTAACATGGGAGATGCTGCATAAACGTATATACGAAACTGATATACTCATAGTATAATCACTAATGTCATAATCTTATTTTTCTTCTCCAGATCTTTATTGTCTGGAGCTTTTTTTGTCCTTTTTTCCATTTTCTATTGTACATACCCTTTGGAAAAACTCTTTCATAAAAATGATCGTGTTATAACTACTAAGTTTTATCGCCTTTTTAATTTTTGGGAAAACTGGCATTTGCTCTATCCATATGGCGGTATTGAATAGCTTCAGCCACATGTGAAGTCAAAATTTTCTCTGAGTCATGTAAGTCTGCAATGGTACGCGAAAGCTTGAGAATTCGATCATACGCGCGCATGCTTAAACCGAGTGCGTCCATTGTCTGGTCAAGCAACTCTGCTGCATTTTTTTCTAATACGGCGTATTTACGAAGCATCTGACCGGACAGCTCACTATTCCATGAAAAGGGAAGCTTGCTGTATCTATGGATTTGTATCGCTTGAGCAGCCAGTACCTGCCTTCGCATTTCAGCGGATGACAATGATTCTTTTTCCTCCCGCCAATCCTTCGGCTGCGATACTTCAAGCTGAAGATCAATCCGATCCAGCAGTGGACCGGAAATACGTGAACGGTAGCGGGCTACTGCTGCAGGTGAACAGGTACAGCGCTGATGTTCCGTATCATTTCCGAAAAAGCCACAGTGACATGGATTTAAAGAGGCAGCAAGTAAAAAATGCGCCGGATACTTAAAAACAGCACGTGAACGACTGATCGTAACATTGTGGTCTTCCAATGGTTGGCGCAGCACTTCTAGTACATGACGGCTAAACTCAGGCAACTCATCCAGAAATAAAATCCCCCGGTGTGCAAGACTGATTTCTCCTGGTTTGGGTATACCTCCCCCACCCACCAAACCAGCAGCAGAGATCGTATGATGAGGCGAACGGAAGGGACGAATATTCATCAGATGAGGCGATGACTCCTTCCACTTCCCGGCAGCGCTGTATACTTTGGTGACTTCAAGCGCCTCCTTTTCAGTCAAAGGCGGAAGGATAGATGGCAACCTGCGGATGAGCATGGTTTTCCCAGCCCCCGGCGGTCCCATAAGCAGGATATTATGCATTCCGGCTGCAGCGATGACTAACGCACGCTTGGCGTGCAGCTGACCCAGCACATCGCTGTAATCCTCCATGTTACTAGTTATCTCTTCTTTCTCACACAACGGTATTTGCTCTGCCTGAGGTAAATGGTCATAGGAACAGATCATGACTTGTTTACTGGCAGTACAACTCTGATTTGTCGCTTGCCTATCAACAGTCCCTTGTGCACGATCTTCAATCGGAATAAGATCTGCTAGATGCCGTATAGCGTAAATACGTATACCCGTAATCAGACGAGCCTCGCTTGCGTTTTCCTGGGGAAGCAGCACGGAGTTGAATCCTTCTCGCTTGGCCAGATCAACCATGGACAGTACCCCATTCACAGGGCGAATACTGCCATCCAGCGCCAGCTCGCCAATAAACAGCGTCCGTTCTCCCACGGGTAAAACGACCTGTTCACTGGTTGTCAGCAACCCTAAAGCGATAGCAAGGTCAAAAGATGAACCTTCCTTACGCAAATCAGCAGGAGCTAAATTAATCGTGACACGCTGGGAGGGATATTTAAAGCCACAGTTTTTAATTGCTGCTCTGACACGCTCCACTGCCTCTCGAATCGCCGAATCCGGCAATCCTATAATCGCTGTCTGAGGCAAGCCATTGGACAAATCAGTTTCAACTTCAATCAGAACGCCATCTATTCCATACAGACAAGCTCCATGTAATTTTCCATACATATCAAAAAGCACCTCTCCTCATATTGGAATGCTCCCTTTCGGGAATCATTGCATATATGAAAAAAGGTGCTTCCAAATTTTCATTCTTTGCAAATGTGATGTTCGAAATTTTAGCTCCGAACCATGCTTTCAAAAATCTTGACTAAGTTTATCTGACGACAGATTATTTGTCAAACAAGGTCAGCTTATCGGCTGCCGGAGTACGTGGTCTTGATTCCGGGATAACGTCAGGATAGCCTGCATATATCATTCCTATTACCTTCTCACCCGGTTGAATTCCCAAGTGCTCACGGAACTTAGGCGAATACAAAAATGGCTTTGTCACCCAAAACGTTCCGATTCCTTTGCTCCATGCGGCAAGCATAAAGTTTTGTACAAGCGCGCTGACCGCTGCAAAATCCTCATCCCAAACCGCTTGACGCGGGTCTTCTTCCAGCACTACTAAAAGCTGAATCGGGTTGTGCAAAATGCCGCTCTCAAACTTGTTGTCCTTACCGATGTCGGCTGCAATTGCTTTTGCAAGCTTTTTCCGTCCTTCACCAGCAAATAACAGAAAACGCCACGGTTCACGCATTTTATGATTAGGAGCCCACACAGCGACGTCCAGCAGCTCTTTGATCGTATCTACCGGAATGGAGTCGGATTTAAATCGTTTAATCGTCCGGCGTTCCTGAATTACATCTATGACATGTTCACTAAAGGTATGCTTTGTCACGTAAATCCTCCTTCACAGGTACAACTTCTCGATATTCATTTTCAGATGAAAATGATAACTATTCTCAATAAAATATACCTGTAGCTTTCCTTCCTGTCAACCTGTACATATGAATTCAGTCCCGCACTCTTACCTTCGAAAAAGCTCTTACTCTTTTAAAATGCGCCTATTAAATGGTCTGTAACAACTGCCTTTTCGTCAGTTAATTGTGCAGAAATCATGTCAAAGCGGATTGGAGCTTCTCCAATCCCGTTCATATGCAAATATACAGCGGCTGTTTGGCGAACTTGGGCTATTTTACGCGCAGTAACTGATTCTGCTGGCGTTCCATATTTGGAGCTACTTCGACTACGTACCTCAATAAACACGAGTATATGCTCCTGCTTGGCAATCAGATCTATTTCACCACTGCGGCATCGCCAATTACGCTCTATGATTCGGTAACCCAAGTTTTCTAAAAACAAAGCTGCTGCCTCTTCGCCCATCGCTCCTTTGGCTTTCCGTTGGTCCTTGCTTCCAGCCTTCATCTCATTACGCATCACCAGTCATCCCTTGATGCAAGCCGATCCATTTGATATATATAGGTAAGCACCTCTGCTACCAGCTGATAGAGCTCAGCAGGGATTTGTTCGTCCAAATCAAGTTTGGATAGTACTTCTACCAGCGCAGCATCCTCCTGTACTGGAACACCATGTTCTTTAGCTTTTTCTAAAATGCTATCCGCAATACGGCCGCTCCCTTTGGCAACGACAATCGGTGCTTCGCTCTCACCAGGCGTATATTTAAGGGCGACCGCCTTCTTTATGGAAGGAGAAGGAGGTTCCAACGGCTCTTTCATATTTTAAGATCGACTCCTTTATACGGCTGAGGCACATAGCTTTGTACTTCAGAAGAGGCGAGGCTGTTCTGTTCAGTCCTTATGGGCATGGGCTCGGTACGAAGCGATAGAAGCTGGTATCCTAGTGACTCCAACGCTGTGTGAATGGATTCACGCCCACTGGTTAACAACGAAGCCGCCCATTCATGATCATTATGAAGCTTGACACTTACAATCCGATCTACAACCTGGACATCTACCAGGGTCGGTCCAAGCCCCTTCATGTCCAAATCAAACCAAAGACGACAGTTGGAGGCGTCCAGCTCTCCTCGTTTGCCGCGGCGTGACTGAATCTGGATCGTAGCTGTTTCACGACCGTCCGGTCCAACGAACGGAATAAACATGTGTACTTGCGCAAAAGGCGCCGTTCGGTCTGTGTTGAGCAGCAACTGCTGACCTGTCAGGTGCTGTACAACCTGTTGGGCCGCCTCTTTCAAAGCGGGCGGCAGATCGTCACTGCTCATCAGCTGGAGCAGCGCCCCTTTTACGGTGTCTGCGTCTGCTGACACCGTGTCCCCAGACGCAGCCGCTAATCCCGGCAGCGTCTGGGGCATTCCCTCTGGCGGCTCCATACGTGCCGCCGCCCCTTGCGCGACCTGTGTAGTCGCGCGGTGCACTTGCTGCTCGTGCTCTGCACCGAGCAGCTTCAGTACGCGGCCCACCCACGGGTCTTCCGTGGGGGTGAGCTGCGGGCTGGACGCTGCAGGCTGCGATGCAGTGGCGTCTGCGGCCCGCGAGGCGCCAGCCGCCCGCTGCGCCACTTCCGCTGCGGGCGGCTCTGGCGTAGCGGTGCTCAGTGCGGGCGGCACCGCCGCGCGTAGCTCTTGCAGCAACGTGCGCAGCCGCTGGAGCGGCACCTCTGGCGCAGCAGTGTTGCCTGCTGTGGATTGCGGCACAGGGGCACCAGCCTGCTGTGTGGAGAGACGGTCAGCCGTGGCTGCGGTTAAGGTGGGCTTTGCCCCTGCAGGCTCTGCCGTGGCAGCCGCTGGAGCGCCATCCGCATCCTGTGTGCTTGCCGCAGTAGCTTGCTGTGACTGTGACTGCTCCACTCTGGTGCGGGGACCATTTAATGCATCAGCACTCGATTCTGGCGCATTTACGCCAGCTTCCGATGCCACTGTCACTCCGCGTCCATTGGCTGCCTCCGATTCTCCTGAAGCAGTCCCTTTGGCTGCAGATGTAGCCCCCGTCGCAGTATCTGAATCTGTTGCCAAAGCACTCGCTTCACTCACTGCAGCAGCAAGGTTGGCTGCTTGAGTCCCTTTTAACAATTCCTTGCCGCCTGTGGTTTGTCCAGCTTCTGCCTGCTTTGCAGCGGTAGAAGCATCCTTAGACAATAGAGGAGCTTGGCCTTCCTGTCCATCTACCACCACAGAAGAAGCACCTGTTGGACTAGCAGACATTCGGTCAGCGTTCTTTATAGCTGTCGATTCCCCCACTGAACGGTCAGTGGATATTACCTGTGCTTGCTGTTTTAATACCATTTCAAGCTCTTGCTCCAGCGAAGACAACAGATCATTTAAAGGAGGCCCAAACATCGCTTGACGCAATCCGTTTATGCTTTCTGCCGTCAATGGAAGTCCCCGCTGAAAGGCAACTGCCGCCGCCTGCACAAACGTTCCCAATTGTACATTGCCGCTTTGCTTCGCCATAGCTTCTCGCAAAGAAGCCGCATTTTCCGACGTCAACGGCACACCATTCTTTTGCATTGCCTGTATAAGCTCCCTGTTCTGAGCTGTATCCGGCAGTCCCACCGATTCCAATACATCTGTCAGCGCTACGGTTTGCTGTGGTGTATTGGCCACATCGTTCAGAGGCTTAAGCACCGTCATTCCGCTGGGGGAAGCCGGTTGAACCTGAAACGTTGTAGTCTGTCCAGGTTGAAGAGGGGTCTCCAGCTTTGCCCTGACCTGAGAACCTTGTATTTGCAGCACAGCCTCACCGCCGTCCTCAGACACCTTTAGCACGACTCCTCGTACGACCTGACCTGGCTGCATATCAAGTTTTTTAGCCTCTCCAGCCTTCACATCTCCAAGTAATCCACGAAATACAGATCCGATGTTCATATCGCCCCTCCTCTCACTCTCCCCATTCAAAGGGGCTTATGGTATTAGTTATACTTTATATCGGCATTGTCCCGATTCATAATAAGTAACTACAGATCAAACAGCGTCGGTTGCTCCGTCAACAAATTGCCCAGAAAGCTGCGTCTATGCATCTTTGTAGGTCCTAGCGCCAAAATTTGTTCCCTGTGCAACTTGGTAGCGTAACCTTTATGTATACCGATCCCATATTCCGGATACTTCGCATCCCATTCACCTTTACACAGCCGATCACGGGTTACTTTGGCGATGATAGAGGCCGCCGCAATGGACTGACTGTTCGCATCTCCTTTAATAATAGAGAGCTGAGGAATAGGCACATCTACCTTTTCTGCATCCACCAGTAAATAATCAGGAGATACATGTAAAGCCTCAATAGCCTGCTTCATAGCCAAACGAGCTGCCTGCTTAATATTGATATCATCAATCGTGTGCGCGTCTACATAGCCAACTCCTACAGCAATAGCCTTCTCCATAATCAGCTCGTAGTAAGCTTCTCTCTTCTTGTCCGTCAATTTTTTGGAATCATCCACACCTTCCAGTAACTCACCCACTGGTAAAATGACTGCTGCGGCCACAACATCACCAAACAGGCATCCACGACCTACCTCGTCAATACCTGCAATCCGCTCACAAGACTGCTCCCAGCATTTTTTTTCATAATGTAGCATGTCCTTCACTACAATCTCTTTATTTTCCATATTCAATACCTGCCCATCTATATGTAGTTTAACGCGTCATTCATGCCGTAGCTCTAGCGATTGAATTCAGCTTACCACAGACCTTCACCGTCCAAAACCCTTTTCTAACTACCTTCAAATACCAAAAAAAACCTTCCTCCTCTCCGGAGAGATGGGGAAGGTTCTTCCTTGCCACAAAATGCTATGTTCTGCATCGGTGTACCAGTAAAATCAGTAAGGAGCTTCCAAACTGAATCGTCCCAGCTTCCCTGCACGCAGCTCACGCAAAATGATTTTTGACGCCTTTTCGAGATCTACACGTCCGCCGCTAACAATACAGCCACGTTTACGTCCGATCGCTTCCATAACGTTGACAATTTCATCAGGATTTTCTGTATCTTCAGGACGTTCGGTGAGCTCAAAGCGCTCTGCCATTGCATCCCAATAGTACTGAACCAAATATTTAGTCGCAAAAAAGGCAATATCCTCGACATTCAGAATTTCTTCCTTGATCGCACCTGTAACTGCCAGACGATAGCCTACATTCTGATCCTCAAATTTAGGCCATAGAATACCTGGTGTATCCAGCAATTCAATTTCTCCGATCTTGATCCACTGCTGTGCCTTCGTTACCCCTGGACGGTCACCCGTAGCTGCAATATTACGTCCCGCCATTCGGTTGATCAGTGTCGATTTACCGACATTCGGAATACCAACAATCAACCCACGCATAGGACGCGGGTTCATTCCCTTCCTAATCTGCCGATCTATCTTTTCCTTAAGCAGCAGCTTAGCCTGAATCGGAATTTCTTTTAGTCCCGTCCCAGTTGTGGCATCCACCGGAAGGGCCACATGCCCCTGCTCCTTAAAATAGGCAATCCATTGCTGTGATACTACCGGGTCCGCCAAATCTGCTTTATTCAAAATAATCATCCGCGGCTTACCTTGCAAAATATCATCAATCATTGGATTTCGGCTGGAGAGCGGCAATCGAGCATCAATCAGCTCAATGACCAAATCAATTAACTTTAATTTTGCTTCAATTTGGCGGCGCGCTCTGGTCATATGACCAGGAAACCATTGAATCGTCACCGTCATCACCCCATTGATCGTAACTCCTACTTTTACCCTTAAGCTCTTAGTTAGGATTACGGCAGCTATGCTGCTTATTAGTTATTCTAGTGGTTAATCCACTGCATATCTTTCGCCGGCCAGAAAATAACGTCAGCCCGACCTACGACTTCCTTCAAATCAATATATCCAATCATCCGACTGTCTGTACTATTGGAACGGTTATCTCCCATTACAAAAATATGCCCTGCCGGAACTTTTCCATCCTTAAACTTCTCATTTGGAAAATTTGTAAACTTGTTGTAAAGCTCGCCATTCTGATGCGCTTCTTCTAAAGGAGCTTTCAAATAAGCTTCCTGAATCGGCTTACCATTTACTGTAATCGTGTCACCTTCTACCTTGACCGTATCTCCTTCAACGGCAATGACGCGTTTGATAAAGTCTCTTCCTTCCTCCGGCACATGAAACACGATCACTTCGCCTGGTTTAGGGGCACGAAAATCATACAAAATCTCATTTACAATGACGCGTTCTCCGGTATGAAAGTTAGGCTGCATCGACGGGCCATCCACAATAAACGGCTTAAAGAGAAGCCAGCGGATTAAAAAGACAAGCACTAACGCAATAATGATGGCCTTGAGCCACTCAAAAATCTCATTTTTTGGTTTACGCTTGGGCGTACCATCCTGATCAGTTGGCTGCTGTACAGCTCCTTGTCCTACTTCTTGCTCCATAGCTCACTGTCCTCTCTTTACGGTCAATAATCCACAGTTCCCTATGTACGTAGAAAAAACGAAAGGAGCTTGTAACCAAGCCCCTTTCGTTATTCGTTGTATTAACGACGAATTTCTTTAATTCTCGCTGCTTTACCGCGCAGTTCACGAAGATAATAAAGCTTCGCACGACGCACTTTACCACGGCGAGCCACGTCGATTTTATCGATTTTCGGGGAATGAAGCGGGAAAGTTCTTTCCACACCTACACCGTAAGAAATTTTACGAACTGTAAAAGTCTCACTGATTCCACCACCACGGCGTTTAATTACAACACCTTCAAACAACTGGATACGCTCACGAGTTCCCTCAATAACTTTCACGTGCACTTTCAAAGTGTCACCAGGACGAAAGTTAGGCAAATCTTTACGCAGTTGTTCTTCAGTGATCGCTTGGACGATATTCATCTATGACTCCCTCCTTCCGTACAGGTGTTCATGCTTCTTCTGGAAACACAACCGTTTCCTTCATCATCCACAGAGGACCACCGTATTACACACAACAGATGTATTGTATCATGGAGGATACCGCATTGCAACAACAAAAAGGGATTTGACCAAACATTATTTAATTGACTCCATTATAAAACAGGTCACCGCCTGCTTTCAAATCCACTCATGTCTAAGGCGCTTTATTGCTTATCCCCCAAACAGTCAGATTTGCGCTGCTTCTCAATCCACACGCGCTCCTTGCCTGTCAGTTCAACCTGTTCCAACAGGTCTGGTCGGCGTTCCATCGTGCGACGTAACGCCTCTTGTCGTCTCCAAGAATCAATATTGACGTGATGCCCTGACAGGAGTACATCGGGTACTTTCCAGCCCCGAAACTCCGCAGGCCGGGTATAATGGGGGTACTCCAGCAGCCCCGTACTAAACGAGTCCGTTACCGCACTCGTTTCGTTCCCCAGCACTCCTGGTAGCAACCGTGTCACACTGTCAATGACGGCCATGGCTGGAAGCTCACCACCAGTCAATACATAATCTCCGATAGAAAGCTCATCCGTCACCAAATGCTCTCGAATACGCTCATCATAACCCTCATAATGCCCACATATAAAAATAAGATGGTCCTCTTTAGCCAGCTCTTCCGCTTTCTTTTGCGTAAAAGTCTCGCCTTGTGGACACATCAAAATGATACGCGGAGATTTTATGTCTGTGTTACTTTCTACCCCTACATGTTGGATAACTTCATCGGCTGTCTCTAATGTTGGTTGCTCTGATTTATCCAACAGCGCTTCCACGGCAGCAAAAATAGGGTCAGGCTTCAAAACCATGCCGCCCCCACCGCCATAGGGCGTATCATCCACTTGTCCATGCTTGTTGCCGGCATACTGACGAAAATTAACCGCTTGCAGTGATACAATTCCCTTATCCCTTGCTTTTCCCAGAATGCTTGCATTAAATACTCCATCAAACATCTCTGGAAACAGGGTCAGCACATCCACCCTCATTACAGCAGACCTTCCATTAAGCGTACCGTAACCCGTTTTTCACGCACGTTTACATCCAAAATAACATCCTCTATATACGGCAATAGCAGTTCCTTGCCTTTAGGCATTTTGACTACCCATACATCATTGGCTCCCGGAGTCAAAATTTCTTTGACCACGCCGAGCTCATTTCCGTCTTCGGTCACCACTTCCATGCCGACTACTTCATGAAAATAGAATTCATTTTCTTCCAATTCGCCTAACCGCTCAGCAGATACCTTCAACAATGTACCTTTATATTTTTCAACTTCATTAATATTGTGATACTCCTTAAATTTAGCGACAACCATATTTTTTTGAAAACGCGCTGTTTCAACAGTTACGGGGATCGGCGCTTTACCTTCCGCCGGAACAATCAAAAGCTCACTACCTTTAGCAAAACGATCTTCTGGGAAATCTGTCGTCGTTAATATCTTAAGCTCCCCACGGATTCCATGGGTGTTCACAATTTTTCCGACATTAAACAATTGTTGCATCGTGTTCCTCCTGCTTGTAATCGGTCCCGCTCCATATCATCTTCATCATGTACGAAAAAGGGTTAGGACATACATCCTAACCCACTTTCGTATATCTTTAAGATATGATGTCTACGGTAACCCGTTTATCCATCTTAACGGCTGCTGATGCAACCACAGTGCGAAGCGCCTTGGCGATACGACCCTGCTTACCAATGATTTTGCCTACATCCTCAGGATGCACACTAAGCTCATATACAACAAGCCGATCCTTCTCCAAGGTCTTCACGGTTACATCTTCCGGATGATCGACTAAAGCCTTAGCAATGATTATCACTAATTCTTCCATGGTTGACCCTCCGTATCAGCACCTTATTTCTGTAGTTTAGACTCATGAAACTTTTTCATTACGCCCGCTTTGCTAAGCAAGTTACGGACTGTGTCGGATGCTTGTGCACCATCTTGCAACCATTTCAGCGCTTTATCTTCATCAATTTTTACAACCGCTGGTACTGTGATTGGGTTGTAGTAACCGATTTCTTCGATAAAACGACCGTCACGCGGGGAACGAGAATCAGATACCACGACGCGATAGAAAGGAGCTTTATGTGCACCCATACGTTTCAGACGAATACGAACTGCCACGAAAATTCACCTCCTTCAAAAAGTAGACTGTATATTGTTATCCCATAATTCCAAGGGCCTAATGGCCTTAGCGGAAAGGAAACTTCATACCTTTACCCATACTCTTCAACTGCTTCATAGCCTTGTTTTTGCCACCCTTAGGTCCCATCATATCTGAAAACTGCTTCATCATGCGACGCATTTCGTCAAATTGCTTTATCAGACGATTTACCTCAGCCAGTGATGTTCCACTGCCTACAGAAATACGTTTGCGTCGGCTATGATTAATCATGTCTGGGTTTTGCTTTTCCTGTGTGGTCATAGAATGAACGATAGCCTCAATCCGGCCCATCTGTTTGTCATCCACTTTGATATCTTTCATTTGCTTCATGTTGCCCATACCGGGAATCATATCAAGAATCTGGTCGATTGGGCCAAGCTTCTTAACTTGATCCATTTGCTCCAGAAAATCTTCAAAAGTAAACTCGGCATTACGCATTTTCCGTTCCATTTCCTTCGCCTTATCGGCGTCGATATTGGACTGCGCTTTTTCAATCAGGGACAACATGTCACCCATACCTAAAATCCGTGAAGCCATCCGTTCAGGATGAAACGGCTCCATCGCATCCAGCTTTTCACCCAATGTAGCAAACTTGATCGGACATCCCGTCACAGCCTTAACCGATAAAGCTGCACCACCACGAGTGTCACCATCCAGCTTCGTCAGTACAACTCCCGTTAGCTCGAGGCTACTATTAAAGTGCTCTGCAACGTTAACCGCGTCCTGCCCCGTCATGCTATCTACAACCAGTAGAACTTCATCCGGCTTGACGTTGGTATGAATCTGGCGCAACTCTTCCATGAGCTCTTCATCAACATGAAGACGACCCGCAGTATCTATAATAACGTAGTCATTACCATTATCCTTAGCATGCTGCAAACCCTGTTTTGCAATTTCTACCGGGCTTGTCTGATCTCCCAGAGTAAATACAGGAGTATTAATCTGCTCACCAAGGACCTGAAGCTGCTTGATCGCGGCTGGTCTATAAATATCACCAGCTACAAGCAATGGACGATGATTTTGCTTTTGCAACAATTTCGCCAGTTTACCAGACGTCGTCGTCTTACCTGCGCCCTGGAGACCCACCATCATAATGACCGTAGGCGGTTTGTTTGCTTTGGCAAGCTTGGCCTGACTGCCACCCATTAACTCGGTCAGTTCCTTGTTCACGATGTCGATGATGACCATGCCTGGCGTAAAGCTGTCCATCACTTCCTTACCAACGGATTTCTCCTTTACCTTGGCAATAAAGTCCTTTACAACCTTGAAGTTAACGTCCGCCTCAAGCAAAGCTAATCGTACTTCACGCATCGCCTGAGCTACATCATCCTCAGACACTTTTCCTTTGCCGCGCAGTTTACTGAATACATTTTGCAAGCGAGTCGACAATCCTTCAAATGCCATACTTTCGCACCTCCTTGTCTACCAGGGTTGTTTGTTCTTATATCTATATGTCCTACAATTCCTGCAGGCGATTTACAATTTGATGGACATGTTGCAGAATGCCTTCATCGGACTCACCGATTTTACCGAATGCCTCATACAACGTCTTATTTAATTCTTCGAGATCTTGGATTCTACGCTCATACTTACTTAGCAAACCAAGCTTTTCCTCGTACATTTCCAATACCTGTTCAGCACGTTTAATATGTTCATATACTGCCTGACGGCTAATTTGAAATTCCGATGCAATTTCCCCTAAAGAAAAATCATCATGAAAGTAATATTTTAAAAACATCTGTTGCTTCTCTGTAAGCAGAGGTTCATAGAAGTCAAACAGTCGGTTAATCCGGTTTGTCTTTTCCAGCCGATTCTCCTGACTCATCTTGTATACCTCCATCGTCAAGGAAAAACACTTTACAGTTCTTTTCAACGTTCCTTATGATACATAAAAGAAAAGAAGATGTCAAGCGTTATCCCTTGTCATACAAAAAAAAGCCGATCCACTACCCTTAAACGGAAGTACGGATCGGCTTTTTGCCCACTGTTACTTAAACCCTTACCGGAGTGAGATACAGCAGAACAGCCAGAAAATGAAGTATGCTGCCTGCCAAAACAAACAGATGCCAGATCGCATGGTGATATGGAAATGCCCGCCACACATAGAAAATCGTGCCCAACGTATACATAAGACCACCTACAAACAATAACGTCATCCCTCCGGCGGGAACAGTCGCAACCAGAGGATTCCAGGCAATGGTGATGAGCCAGCCCATCACAATGTAAAACACGGTAGACATAAACAGGAAGCGCTTGGTGAAGAACGCCTTGAACAACACACCAAACAGTGCAATCCCCCAAATCACACCAAACAATGTCCATCCCAGAGTACCTCGCAGTGCAACGAGCATAAACGGGGTATAGCTACCTGCAATGAACAGGTAAATGCAAGAATGATCGAATATTTCGAACAAATCCTTCATTTTCCCTTCACGCAGGCTATGAAGCAACGTTGAATTGGTGTACAACAGCAGCATCGTAATCCCGTAAATCGTAAAGCTGACGACATGCCAAGTGGTTCCTTTCATGCTAGCAAAAACAATGAGTAACACAAGCGCTGCCACGCTTAAAACGGCTCCAATTCCATGTGTAATGGCGTTGGCTACTTCTTCCCGTCGGGAGTAGGTATAGGTGTTTGCCATCGGTTTTTCACCCGGCTTCCTTATTTATATTTTACATACAAGATACATTACATATACGGCATCGACAGACCTCTTGCTTTCATTATACATCTGGGCGAGCTTGAGCAGCAACAGGATGACTACTTAGTCCCAAACGTGGCATGAAGGCCTACTTTAAACGTATCAGTTCTGTTCTTCTTCGCCTGTAGCAGTTGCTTCGACCGTCTCTTCCTGAATCAACCCCGCAAACAACGCATGAACGAATTGCTCGGAATCAAACGGTTGAAGATCATTCACTTTTTCACCTAAGCCCACCAGCTTAACAGGCAAATTCAGCTCCTGACGGATGGCCACAACAATCCCGCCCTTCGCTGTACCATCCAACTTCGTTAGTACCAGTCCGGTTACACCGCTTTTCTCACCAAACAGCTTGGCTTGGTTAAGTGCATTTTGTCCAGTCGTCGCATCAAGTACCAACAACACTTCATGAGGAGCATCTGGAATTTCGCGTTGAATCACACGGAAAATTTTGTTCAGTTCCTCCATTAGATTGCTTTTATTCTGAAGACGTCCTGCGGTATCACACAACAAAACATCCACTTGACGCTGCTTGGCAGCCTGTACGGCATCAAACATAACCGCAGCCGGATCGGAACCGGATTGCTGCTTAATAACCTCTACACCTGCCCGTTCGCCCCATACCTCCAACTGTTCAATCGCACCCGCCCGGAACGTATCCCCAGCAGCCAACAATACTTTTTTGCCCTCTTGTTTAAAACGATGAGCTAACTTGCCAATGGTTGTCGTTTTGCCGACGCCATTGACTCCCACGAATAAGATGACTGTAATCCCGTCAGGACTCATTTTGAGCTGACTATTGTCATTACCCCGCAGCAACTCGGACAGCTTTTCCGACAATACAGGCTGTAACTCGGATGCGTCCTCGATTTTGCGCTTTTTCACTTCTACTCGCAGGTCTTCAATGAGGTTCATAACCGTGTTGACGCCTACGTCTGCTCCGATCAGAATTTCTTCCAGTTCCTCATAAAATTCCTCATCAATCTTTTTACGGCGAATCATCAAGTCCGTTACTTTTTCAACAAAACCTTTACGTGTTTTTTCCAAACCATCTTTGAACTGTTTTGTGACAGATTCAGTTTTGTTTGCAATGCTTTCCTTCAATTTCCTAAAGAAACTCATGGATTCCCTCCGTTGGTCTGAAAGTATGTTATTTAATGTCAGGCAATCTCAGCTTCATCATTATCCAGCTTGACAGATACGAGTTTGGAAACCCCGCCTTCCTCCATCGTAACCCCGTACAGCACATCAGATTCTTCCATTGTGCCCTTGCGGTGTGTGACTACAATGAACTGTGTCTGCTCCGAGAATTCTCGTAAATACTGGGCAAAACGCACCACGTTTGCTTCGTCCAATGCAGCCTCTACTTCATCGAGTACACAGAATGGAACAGGTTTAACGTGTAAAATGGCAAATAGTAACGCCATCGCTGTTAACGCACGCTCACCGCCCGACAGTAGCTGCAAGTTTTGCAGTTTTTTGCCCGGTGGCTGAGCTACGATGTCAATTCCCGTCTCCAATAAGCGTTCCGGGTCAAGCAGCACGAGATCAGTACGTCCGCCTCCGAACAGCTTGGAGAATACCGTTCCAAATTCGCGCCGAATAGCATCGAACGTAGTCTTAAAGCGTTTGGACATTTCTTCATCCATTTCACGTATAACCTGATAAAGTGTTGTCTTGGCCTCCACCAAATCAGACTTTTGCTCATCAAGAAACGTATAACGCTCATGCACACGCTGGTATTCCTCAATGGCGCCTAGATTCACCTCACCTAACGCGGAAATACCCCGTTTGAGCCTTTCTACTTCACTCTGCGTACCTTCAATATCTTCCGGTATAGGGTAACGCTGCTTGGCTAACTCATAGCTGAGTTCATAATCATCACTTAATTTTTTCAGAACATTTTCCAGTTCCACATCAAGTCGATTTACTCCAATTTCCGTTTGACGAAGCAACTCCTCCACTGACTTGAGCTGAATTCGCTGTTCTTTCGTGTCGTTCTCAGCCACTTCCAGCTTTTTGGACAAGCTGCTGCGTGCAGCCCGCTTGAATTCCAGTTGCTGTGCGGCTTCTTCCTTTTTCAAACGGTATTGATTGAGATTTTCAATCTGTTTCACGGTCTCCTGCTCATTGGTCAGCAAATCTGCTTCGATGGAAGCAAGCAAGGTCTTGTTTTGTCTCGAATCCTTACCAAGAGTATCATAATCCCCACGCAATCTGCGCAGCTGCTCTTCCAATGAAAAGCGCTCCTGGTCCAGCTTTCCTTCTCTTACCTTAAGATTCGTGAGCTCTCCCTGCAGCTGCTCTTTGGCAGATTCGTTGGCTTTACGGGCAAATTCCGCAGCGTGAATGGCCTGATGCGTTTTCTTCTCTTCTTCCTCCAGCGCAGCCAACTTTATCAACGCTTCTTCACGGGAAGTTTCCAGCTCCTTGATTTCCTGATCAAAGCCCTTTTTCTCCTGACCAGACGCTGCGACCTGCTCCAGAACATGACGAAGTTCATGCTCCAGTTGCTTGAGCTCCATTGCCATCTGCTGCTCTTCACCGCGCTTCACATCGCCGCCCTGACGCAACTCGTCCAGACGGGTCTGTGTCTCCTCCAGCTGGCGTTTAGTATCTATTGCACTCTGGCGCAACCTTGCAATTTGCTGCTCCGTATCTACAATGTCTTGATCCAACTGATCCAGCTGACGTTTACGTCCAAGCAGATTAGCATTTTTCTTGAACTGGCTTCCCCCAGTCATGGAACCCCCTGCATTGACAACATCGCCTTCCAAAGTGACCACGCGGTATCTATATTGGCAACGGGCCGCAATACGGTTTGCATCTTCCAACGTACGGGCAATGACCACATTCCCCAAGAGACTGCCTACAATTCCGGCATATCGATCATCATACTGAACAAGATCTGCACCGATCCCGACAAAGCCTTCAGCGCCTTCTGCAATTTGGCGTTCCCCTGCGCCGATTTGACGCGGGCGGATAACATCCATAGGCAAAAATGTCGCTCTGCCCAGTTGACGTTGCTTTAGAAAACTGATCGCCTGTCTGGATACGGATTCATTTTCCATCACGATATGCTGAACTGAAGCACCCAAAGCGGTCTCCATCGCCTGCTCTAAATGCTCAGGCACCCGAATCAGCTCCGCTACCGCTCCATGTACACCGTGCAAGGTTTCTTTTCGTGCAGCCTTCAATACCTCTTTAACTCCAAGCATGAAGCCGTCAAAATCATCCTGCATTTCCTTCATCGTATCTCGCCGTGAAATTAGAGCCTCTCGTTTTTGTTCCCATTTACGAACCGTACCCTGGTTTTCTTCCAGTAGTTTTTGCAGGGCTTGGTACTTTTCACTTCCCTGAATATAGCCACTACGCAAACTACTGATTTCCTGCCCCAGCTTCTGAACAGCAGCTTCCAATCCCTTTTTGCGCTGTTCAAGTTGTACTTTCTGGGCTTCCCATTTGCCGGATTCGTCACTTACGCGAGTCACACGCCGTTCCAATGCTTCCTTCTGTTGGTCTGTATAACGAATTTCGTTACGCGCCTGTGCCATCTGATTCATCAGCTCCAGCAGACCACCCTTTAGGCTTTCTTCCTGCTCCTGGCTGATTCCGCCTGTAACACCAATCAGTTTGGCCTCTTCGTCAGACAGCCGCCCACGCAACTCGTCAAGCTCTACATTCAGTGCAGACAGCTTTTCGTTCAGTTGATCCAGTTCACTCCTGCGCTCGGAATGCCGTGATTCGCTTGTGCTAAGTGATAAGATCAATTGTTCCCGATTAGCCTCCAGATTGCGTGTGCGCTCTTTGAGCAATTCGCCGTAGCCTTCACTTTTCTCCGTCGCTTCACTGTATTGCAGCAGATCCCTTTGCAACCGCTCTACTTGCTCTTCCAGCTGGCGTAATTCGTTGCGGTCGCTTTCCAGCATCGCATCGTGGCGGGACACCACCGTAGACAACTGAAGTTGCTCTTGCTGCAGCAAAGCTAGTTTGGAAGTCGCATCGCTCCACGAAGTATGAATTTGTTCAATTTGATGGACGTACATTGAAATTTCTTTGGATTTCAATTCACCGCGCAGCTCTTTAAAATGAATCGCCTTTTCAGACTGCTCCTTAAGCGGTCCAATCTGATCCTCCAGTTCACTAACCAAATCGTGAATTCGCAGTAAATTTTGCTCCGTTTCATCCAGCTTGCGAACCGCATCTTTTTTACGCGATTTATATTTTACGATACCCGAAGCTTCCTCAAAAATACCTCGACGATCCTCAGATCGGGTACTCAGAATTTCTTCAATGCGTCCCTGCCCAATAATTGAATAAGCTTCTTTACCAATCCCTGTATCCATAAACAGCTCTGTAATATCTCGGAGTCTGCATGATTGCCGATTAATGAAATATTCACTATCTCCACTTCGATGTACACGTCGTGTTACCGTGACTTCACCAAAATCCAGAGGCAACGCCTGATCTTCATTATCCAACGTAAGCGATACTTCACCGTAATTAACAGCCTTACGAGCATCACTACCCGCAAAAATAATGTCCTCCATTTTGCCGCCACGCAGTGATTTGGCACTCTGTTCGCCAAGCACCCAACGAATCCCGTCGGAAATATTACTTTTTCCACTTCCGTTGGGTCCGACGACTGCCGTAATGCCGCGGACAAATTCCATTTCCGTTTTATCTGCAAATGATTTGAAGCCCGCCAGCTCAATGCGCTTTAAAAACATGCTCAATCTCACCTCTAACATTTCAAATATGCTTGTACAACACCGTATACCTGATTGATATGAATTATCCCTATTGTAGCATAAACTAGCTTGTATAAAGCACAGTACCGACACTCACATTACACCAGCAAAGCCACGAAAAAAGAGCAAAACGCAGTCCATTCGCCATTACGGGCCGGGACTCCCCGCGGACTGCCCTTTGCTCTTACTTTGTGTCCCCTGCTTGCGTAACCCGTCCGGGCTGCTCAGGTACCGATTACGATTCTGCCAGCTTCAAACGGTTTAAAGCTACTGCCGCCGCTTGCTGCTCAGCTTCTTTTTTGGAGCGTCCCGTACCTGCCCCTAGCCGTTCGCTGTCCATATATACCTCAGCTACAAACTCGCGCTCATGGGCTGGTCCGCGCTCCTCTACAATCTTGTATTCAAGCATCCCCATGTTATGATGCTGCGTCAGTTCCTGAAGCTCTGTTTTGAAATCACTCATCTGAAGCTTACCGTTTAATACAATTTGAGGAAAAATATAACGTTCCAGAAACGACCGGACGGCCTCCAGACCCTGATCCAAATAAAGCGCACCTACGAACGCTTCGAATACATCAGCCAACAGAGCCGGACGAGTACGTCCACCTGTCAACTCTTCACCTTTTCCAAGCAGTACATATTGCCCAAACTCAAGCCCGACAGCAAACTTCACCAGAGAAGGCTCACAGACAATAGCTGCACGCAGCTTGGTGAGTTCGCCTTCGGGTCGGTTAGGGTACTGATTGTACAATTGCTCGGACACCGTCAGTTCCAGAACAGCGTCACCTAAAAATTCAAGACGCTCATTGTCTGCATGCTGACTGAACCGATGTTCGTTTACGTAGGAAGCGTGCGTAAAGGCCTGCTTCAGAAGCTGCCGATTGTTGAATTGAATATGAAGTTTCTGCTGTAATTGCTTCAAGTCTCCACTCAACGAACTGACCCCTTATGCTTCATATTTTTTTAGAATAACCGTAGCATTGTGACCGCCAAAACCAAAGGAATTGGACATAACCACATTCAGTTCCGCTTTTCTCGGCTTATTAGGTACATAATCAAGATCGCATGCCGGGTCTTGATTATCCAAATTAATCGTTGGCGGAATCGTCTGATGCTGAAGGGCGAGACCACAGATCACGGCTTCAACGCCGCCCGCTGCACCCAATAAATGCCCTGTCATCGACTTAGTTGAGCTGATCGCTACCTTATAAGCATGCTCTCCCAGCGTTTTCTTGACTGCTTCCGTTTCGGATTTATCACCGACTGGCGTAGATGTACCATGTGCATTGATATAATCAATCTCTTCAGGATTTAATCCAGCATCACGGATCGCCATTCTAATGCAGCGTGCCGCTCCCTCTGGATCAGGCTCCGTCATATGATGGGCATCGCCAGAAAGACCGTAGCCAATCACTTCACCGTAAATACGCGCACCACGCTTCAAAGCATGATCCAACGATTCCAGAATAAGAACACCAGAGCCTTCGCCCATAACAAACCCGTCTCTTTCGGTATCAAAAGGACGGCTTGCCTTTTCAGGCTCGTCGTTACGCGTGGACATTGCTCGCATGGAACAAAATCCAGCCATACCAATCGGACGAATAGTCGCCTCAGCTCCTCCGCAAATCATGGCGTCTGCGTCACCGCGCTGAATCATGCGGAAGGAATCACCAATAGCATGACTGCCCGTGGCACAAGCCGTAACTGGTGATGTATTGGGGCCTTTAGCACCGAGTGAAATCGACACTTGACCGGAACCCATATTAGCAATCATCATCGGGATGAAGAAAGGGCTTACGCGTTTAGGTCCTTTTTCAATCAGTGCGTTGTGCTGATCCTCCCAAGTTCCCAATCCGCCAATACCGGAACCGACAGATACACCAACACGCTCAGCATCCGCATTTTCTCCGATTACAAGTCCGCTGTCCTCAAGCGCCAATTTACTAGCAGCAACCGCAAACTGCACAAAGCGGTCCATTTTACGCGCATCCTTACGTTCAATATAATCCTCTGGATTAAAATCTTTAATGGAAGCGGCTATTTTCGTAGTGTACTCACTTGTATCAAAAGCTTCGATTTCACTGACGCCGGATTTTCCAGCCATCAGATTATCCCATAGTGTGTTCAAATCCTGTCCCAGCGAAGTGATTACACCCATTCCTGTTATGACAACACGTTGTTTCAAAGATAATCACCTCTATGTCTACTGCATATTGTATTTTAAGACCGCACTCTCTTGTGCGTAAAAATAATATAGAATCAACTAAAGTTAGTAATGCCGCATACTCCTCAGCCTTTGACTAAGTGAAGCTGAGCCAGACTCAAAAACACGCGGCAATTCCGTCTTTAGTTCAATCTGTATAATTAGGAGAAAGTCCCGCCTGTAACAGAACGGGACTTTTGATGACATGAATTAGGTATGAGATTGTATGTACTTCACAACTTCACCTACAGTTGTAATTTTCTCTGCATCTTCATCAGAGATTTCCATATCAAACTCATCTTCCAATTCCATTACCAATTCAACTACATCGAGAGAATCAGCGCCTAAATCATCTTTAAAAGATGCTTCAAGTGTAACTTCGGCTTCGTCGGCTCCCAAACGGTCAACGACAATGCGTTTTACGCGCTCCAATACATCGGACATCCGGCTCACCTCCTCTTAGGTATTATACGAAAATTACAATTAAAATGCCATAGAAGAGAGTTTTCATTGACAACTCTTCATCGGGGCATGCGGATTGCAACATGCTACTACATATACATGCCGCCATCCACATGCAAAGTCTGGCCCGTCATATATGAGGAAGCATCCGAGGCCAAGAACAGCACCACGTCAGCAATTTCCTCAGGCCGTCCAAGACGGGCCAGCGGAATACCGCTCAGCATATTGTCACGCAAATCATCAGCCAGCACCTGCGTCATCTCAGTATCGATGAATCCAGGAGCCACACAGTTCACTGTAATACCTCTCGAAGCAAGCTCTCGAGCAGAGGATTTGGTAAGACCAATTACCCCTGCTTTAGCAGCAACATAGTTGGCTTGGCCTGCGTTGCCAAGTACACCAACCACGGAGGAGATATTGATAATTCGGCCAGAACGTTGCTTCATCATTGGACGTGTTGCCGCCTTAAGACAATTAAACACACCCTTCAGATTCGTTTCGATCACCTGATCGAATTCCTCTTCCTTCATGCGCATGATTAAATTATCTCTTGTAATGCCAGCATTATTCACCAGGATGTCAATCTTGCCCCAAGCGCCAATCACATCCTTGATCAACTGATCTGCTTCGTCAGCGCGACCGACATTAGCCTGAACTGTAATAGCCTCTACACCTTTGGCACGAATCTGCTCTGCTACCTCAGTCGCAGCCGCTTCACTACCAGCATAGTTTACCGCCACATTAGCACCTGCTTCAGCCAGCGCCAGCGCAATACTACGGCCAATTCCGCGCGACGCTCCCGTAACGAGCGCCGTTTTTCCACTCAATGGCTTAGACATCATAGTCCCCCCTTGCAAGTATATAACCCGTTAAGGCAATGATTATACTTTTAACGGGCCTCCAAGGCTTCCGTTACAGAAGCAAACGACTCCAGGCTGCTTATATTATACAGCTTAACCGTTTTGTCGATTTTTTTAACCAGTCCAGTCAATACACTTCCCGGTCCAAACTCAACAAAGGTGTCAACACCTTGTTCTAGTAGCCATGTTACACTGTCTTCCCACAGTACCGGAGAATAGACCTGATCCACCAACAGTTGGCGAATTTCGCTCCCCTCACGTACAGGTTTAGCTGTTACATTGGCAACAACCGGAACCTGAGCTCTGGAGAAAGTTACAGCCCCCAACTTGCCGGAGAGCTTGGTCGCTGCTTCCTTCATCAATGACGAGTGGAAAGGACCGCTAACCTCCAGAGTAATAGCACGCTTGCCTCCTGCTTCCTTCACACGTTCAGCGACAGCAGCTACGCCCTCCTTCGTACCAGATACAACAATTTGTCCGGGACAATTGATGTTGGCTAGTTCGACCAGTTGACCAGACTCCGTAATATCACGGCACAATGCTGACAATGCTTCACGATCAGCTCCCAACACAGCAGCCATCCCGCCTTGCCCATCAGGAATGGCCTGCTCCATGAACTCGCCACGTGTACGAACGATTTCAACCGCATCCTCAAATGCGAGGACACCGGAAGCGACTAGCGCGCTGTATTCTCCTAGACTGTGTCCAGCCACATAATCGGGATGAATGCCCATTTTTTCCTTGAACGCTTCATACAACGCAATGCTCGCTGTTAACAGTGCAGGCTGCGTATTGGATGTTTGCTTCAAAGCTGTGTCCGGCCCTTCAAAAATCAGTGTGCTTAGTGCGAACCCTAACCGTTCGTCCGCTTGGCGAAATACTTCTGTTGCAGCTGGAACTGCTTCATAAGCATCTTTAGCCATACCTACAGCTTGTGAACCCTGACCGGGAAATATAAATGCCGTTTTGCCCATCGTGTATGCACCTCTCTGTATCCAATGCTTGTCCTGTAAAACACTACACAAATTCAATATTATATCAAAACTTCCATCTTATTACCAGACAAGAACCGACGCTCCCCAGGTCAAGCCACCGCCAAAGCCCACCATTAATACACGGTCGCCTTCCTTCATGCGGCCTTCCTCAGCTGCTTCCACAAGAGCGAGAGGGATTGATGCTGCCGATGTATTCGCATATTTATGAACATTAACAACTACCTTTTCCTCTGGTAAATCCAGACGTTGCATCGCCGATTGGATGATGCGAACATTGGCTTGATGCGGAACGAACAGATCAATATCATCTTTGGACAGCCCTGCTTTTTCCAACACATCGACCGTTGCCGTTCCCATAACACGAACCGCGAACTTGAACACTTCGCGTCCGTTCATGTAAATATAGTGCTGTTTATTTTCCAGTGTGTCTGCACTCGCAGGCAAACGCGAGCCTCCTGCTTCCAACTTGAGTAAGCTGCCTCCGGCACCTTCAGCCCCGAGATCAAAGGATTGGAATCCTCTACCTTCAGGCACTTCGCCAATCACTACAGCTCCTGCACCATCTCCGAATAGAACACAGGTATTGCGGTCGGTATAATCTGTAATCCGAGAAAGACAGTCTGCCCCAATGATTAATGCATTATTATAGATACCTGTCTTAATGAAGCTCGTTGCCGTAGCAAGTCCGTATACAAAACCCGAGCATGCCGCAGACAAATCGAAAGCTGCTGCGCCTTTGGCTCCCAATTTGTCCTGAAGAATGCAGGCAGTTGACGGAAACGCCATATCCGGTGTAACCGTAGCTACAATAATTAAATCCAGATCCTGTGCCGTCATACCCGCGGACTCTAACGCCTTAATCGCTGCTTCATAAGCTAAATCAGATGTAGCCTGCTCTGGAGCCGCAATATGGCGCTCCTGAATCCCTGTACGGCTGACAATCCATTCATCGCTCGTTTCTACGATTGCTTCCAAATCTTTATTGGTCAGAATTTTCTCAGGTACGTATTTCCCTGTTCCGATAACACCAACCGGCCGTAATTTATTCATATCGTCACTCACTTCCTGCTGATTTCCTTGGATATACTTTCCACCAACCGGTTTTGCAAGGCCGTACGAGCCTGCCTTACCGCATTTTTGACGGCAACGCCGTCAGACGAACCGTGACTTTTCAGGACGAGTCCACTCAAACCCAGCAAAGGAGCCCCGCCATGCTCTTTATAATCCAATTTACCTTTCAGAATGCGAAGCTCAGGCATAATCAAGGCTGCCGCAAGCTTGGTCTTCAAGGATTTGGTGAATTGCTCTTTTAAGAGAGAAAATATGGCCCCGGCTGTACCCTCTAGCGATTTTAGCATGATATTTCCAGCAAATCCATCGCACACCAGTACATCGCAATTCCCGGTTAACACATCTCTCGATTCAACATTACCCACAAAATTGACAGGTAACTGCTCAATAAGTGGATATGCCAACTTCGTCAGTTCATTGCCCTTCCCAGCTTCGGTCCCCACATTCAGCAGACCCACCCTTGGAGAAGTCACACCGTGAACTTTCTGACGATACAAGCTCCCCATCAGTGCATACTGGGCAAGATGCTCAGGCTTGGCATCCATATTGGCTCCCAGGTCTAGCGCCAGAATACCCTGATCATCTATCGTTGGTATCATCGGCGCGAGAGCCGGACGTTCAATGCCCTCCATTCTTCCAACCACCAGCAACCCTGTGGTCATTAGCGCGCCTGTATTACCTGCGGATATCATGGCATCCGCTTCGCCTTCTCTGACCATTCGACCAGCTACGACCATCGAGGCATCCTTTTTACGGCGCACTGCCTTTACAGGCTCGTCCTGCGCATCTATCGTTTCGGATGCATGGCGAATGCTGAGGTTCGTCGGCAACGCCCTACCGTTCAGAACCGATTCAATTCGTTCCCGGTCACCAACCAGCGTAATGTCCGTATCCTTCCATTCCGCCGCCGCAGATAGCGCGCCCTCTACTATCGCCTCAGGAGCATTATCTCCCCCCATGGCATCAATGGCGATCCGCATGCTGACTTCCTCCTTCGCTATACTCTTCCTCCGTGGAGCGATAAATGACAAAGTTGCCTTGGAACACCATTTCTTCTCCTACGTAGGCAAAGACTTCCACTTTAGCCTTGCCTTTTTGTTCTGGATTTGAGCGTACATATGCCTTGGCAATGCACTTCTCACCTAAATGAACCGGGCGGACAAAGCGTATATCCGCTGACGCAGTCAATGCTATCTCATCATTAATCACGGCAACGGCCAATGAATTGGCCTGGGCAAATACATAATGCCCCCGCGCAATGCCAGTACGCGAAAAAATATGTTCCTCTTTAATCTCAAAAATCGAAATACCGCTTCGATCCAACTGTAGATCAACGATATCCCCGATCACTTCATGCAAAGGCAAGGAACGAACCTGGTCGTAGGAGCGCTCAGCCATCAGCTTTAGCCGTTCCCGCAATTCTGGGATTCCCAGTTCCATCCGGTCCAGCCGAATAGTCTGAATACTTACCTTCAGCTGTCTTGTCAATTCCTGATCCGTTACGAACGGATTATCATCAATTAATTGAGTCAGCCGCTGCTGTCTCTGTCTCTTCGGCAAACGTTCGATGTCAGTGATGCCTCCTTTCCCTACAATAAACTGTCGTTCAGACGACAGTTCGGGTTACTTTACTTCACTTTCTAACGGCGAAACTTCAAGCCGATTTGTCTTCTTGTATGTATAAAGGAACCTCTTCGGCCCTTCTTTCTTAGAACCTGGTACTAAAACAGTATATAGCATGCTGACGTAAAAAGGAAGCATGCAGACAAAAAAAAGTAGCGCCTCACTGAAGTGAAGCGCTACTCTTCCTGCGAAGATTCCAAAGAATCCGCTTATCGGACATTATTGAGAGATGATCTCTCTAGCTTTGTACGTTCCGCAAACTTTGCACACATGGTGAGCAAGTTTCAATTCGCCGCATTCGGAGCATTTCACCATACCTGGTACTGCCAGTTTAAAGTGAGTACGACGTTTGTCGCGACGAGTTTTGGATGTTCTCCGTTGAGGTACTGCCATTATTCCCACCTCCTTAACCAGATCAACCCGCATAACGGGTATGACTTCTTATCTCATTCAAGACTGGAAGAAAATGCCATAAGCAATTATCTTACAGCCGGTGAATCAAGCCTGCAACATCCACGCATCGGTTCAGTAACTCTCCGGCACAAGCGGATGATGATTTTTCAGAATTGAACTCAATTCTCATTTAAAAAAATCCTTAAGCCCTGCCAGACGCGGATCAATCTTTTCCGTATCGCCATCGTTACTGTCATCGGAGCCAATACTCCAGTTTTGTCCGGTCTTTGGTGCGATTCCCTGACAATCCTCACTGCACAAAGGCGCAAACGGCACATGCAGTACAAACAGTTCTTCACAATACGGTGCAATGTCGAAGGAGTCCTCCGTCACTGCGATAAAATCGCCATCTTCATCCTCCTCTTCAACACTCGAAGAGGTTTGCTTGAACCGTTCACGGAATTCAATCTTTAAATCCTCGTGCATCGGGCTTAAACAGCGTGAGCACAGCATGTCCAGACCTGCGGTCAACGTGCCTTCCACGCTCATCAAGCCTTGACCCAGACTAACGGCGACCATGTCGGTCTCCAGCGGGGAAACGGCCGTAACATCAGCGCGATCATCCACCAATTCACTCACATTAAGAGATTCACGGATAGGAAAAGGACCGTCACTTGTTGCTACTTTGCGAAAAAATAGTTGCATCACTATCACTCCAAACAAACAAAAATTATTATACCGACTGATCGAGTCGTTTGTCAACACCTTTCACTTTACACCACTCACAAATCCACCGGTTTTCCAATGGTTCGACAAGTTTTATGCAGAAGCAAAAATGTATTGTGCTAAACATGTACCGATGAGTATTCGTACCCCCGCCACTCTTCGTGTACAATAATGCGAGTATAAAGCTTTTTCGTCCAGGTCTCAATGGTCTTGTTCATGCCGACGATGAAAAATCAGTATAGCTGCCCTGAAAACAATCATTCACGGGTACTTAACCATTATTATCAAAATAGTTACCCAATAAGCTACTTTAAGAAAGGAGCCGACATACGGTCTTGAAAACACTCGGTATGATTGTAGAGTACAACCCCCTGCATAACGGACATGTCCATCACTGGGAGGAATCTCTTCGCATCACTGGTGCACAGCGCACAGTGGCTGTGATGAGTGGCCCTTTCCTTCAGCGGGGCGAACCCGCGATTACAGACAAATGGTCCCGCACCGAAATGGCACTCGCCATGGGTGTGGACCTAGTTCTGGAGCTGCCTGTGGCCTATGCCGTCCAGCCTGCAGAATGGTTTGCCCGCGGAGCGGTCGCCCTGCTCCATGCGACGGGCATCGTCGACGCACTCTGCTTCGGTAGCGAGAGCGGAGACATCGCCCCGCTGCGCGCGCTGGCCCGCGTGCTGGCGGCAGAGCCGGCCGAGCTCAAGGCCGGCATCGCGCAGCGCCTAAGCAGCGGCACGAGCTATCCCGCTGCCTACGCGGGAGCCGCAGCCGCGCTGGCGGCCGAAGGAGAGGACGGCGCTGCGCTCGCCGCCCTCATGCAGCAGCCCAACAATACGTTGGGGCTGCATTACTTGATTGCGCTGGAACGGCTGGGCAGCACAATCAAGCCCTTCACGGTAGCCCGCACGGGATCAGGCTACCATGAAGCCGTGGCCCCTGCGGACGGAGTCATCGCCAGCGCCACGGCCATCCGCCGTCTGCTGCTGGACGGCGGGCCGGTGGCTGCGTCGCCGTACATACCTGCGGCGACACTGGAGATTTTGCGGCGCGAGTGGCAAGCCGAACGCGCGCCGCTGCATTGGGAAGCGTTCAGCCAGCCGCTGCTGAACGCCCTGATCACACGTAGCCCGCAGCAGCTGGCGGAGCTGCACGAGGTCACCGAAGGGCTGGAGCATCGTCTGCGGCAATCGCTGTACACGCTGCCCCAGCCTTCTGTGGAGGCCCTGCTCGTCGCAATCAAGACAAGGCGCTATACTCGTACGAAGCTTCAGCGGATGTGTACACATATTTTGCTGAATCATGCCAAAGCCGATATGACTCCGGCTGAGCTGGCGAAAGGTCCGGGCTATATCCGCGTGCTCGGCTTTAACAGGGCTGGACGCGAGCTGCTGGCACGTATGAAGCAGACAGCCACCCTTCCGGTATGGGTCAAGCTGTCTGCCGGATCACATCCTCAGCTGGACTGGGATACAGCCGCAGCCGCCATACACGCAGCCGGGATGCCACGTCCCGCCATCCGCGACATGTATGCTGATTACTTGCGACCGCCCATTATGGTTTGATGGGCAGCTTTTCCATATAATTCAGCGCATCGCCAAGCTTGCGAACCGGAACAAGCTTCATCCGGGTTCCAATTTGCTCAGCTTTGGCCTTCGCCTCTTTATAATTATCCGCAGGGACGAAAAACAAATCCGCACCCTGACGGTCAGCAGCAACTATTTTATACTTTGCACCACCAATTGCTCCAACCTGACCGTCCTTATCAATAGTACCCGTACCTGCTACACGATATCCCTTACTCAGATCACCTGGTGTCAGTTGATTATAGATTTCCATGGTAAACATCAAACCTGCCGAAGGACCGCCAACATCCGTAGATGTAAAATGAATCGTTTTACGTCCATCCTTCGGCTCTACCTTCTGTACCGTGGCAATACTGACGCCAAATCCGGAACGTTGCTTGCCTGTCTCACTGTCCGTGATGGTCGTTAAGGGAGCTTGCACGGTCAGCAACTTTCCATCGCGCTTTAGCTTCACTTTAGCCATTGTTCCCGGTTTTTCGTCCTCCAAAGCCTTCCGAATGGACCGATTATCGGTCACCCTCACGCCGTTCAGCTCCAATATTTCATCTCCAGGCTCGAAAACGCTGTTCGATCCCGGGATCTTAAATACATATACATAATCTGGCACAATCCGATAGGGGACATGGGCACGGGTGTAGGCAGCCTCCATTGCGGAAGATTGGGAATCCCCCATATACCATACCTGTTCTGCCGCATATTCGTCTTCACTTCTTCCATGCAGACGATCCTCTTTGCGTTGAATCTCCGAATTGCGGTCCAGCTTGGACATTCCCAACATGATAACATTGGCATAACGCGCCGATACCGTCGTCATCATAAAGGTCCCCCGTTCGATGCTGTCCCCCTCCTGGACTCTAACCATCGGTTTGATCTCGTTTGCCCCACCTGGTCCATAGATCAGATAAGGGGTTGGCATATAGACCAGCACATAGACCATTGCAGCCAGCATTAAGACATAACCGGTTGTAAAAAAAACTTTTTTCCGGTTTATTCGTTTCATTTGCTTCTCCCCCCTTGCAGCCTAACTTCTCCTATCCTACCCAAGTGCCTCTGCACCACATGTTCTCAAGCCTTCCGAAAAAGCATACATTGTTTACGACAACGTATACGAACAACCTATCCCAAGACAACGAACGTGAATAAACGCTGGAGACAGCATCCGACTCTCCTTAGTATATTTATGAGAGGTGAATTCTTTGATGCAAAAGGAAGCCCATTCCGCTCCTTATTGGACAACCGTACTGCTTGGCCTTGGAGCCATTTTACTTGTACTGGCTGTTGTCGCCTCACCAGAAAAAGTATTTCAAGCCTCTACTCAAGGCCTTAAGCTATGGTGGAGTATTATTTTCCCGGCCATGCTGCCTTTTTTGATGCTGTCCGAAATGCTCATCGCCTTTGGTCTAGTACATGGACTAGGTGTCCTGCTGGAGCCGTTTATGCGATTCTGGTTCCGTCTACCCGGGCGAAGCGGCTGGGTGTTGGCCCTCGGCCTGACCGCAGGATTCCCGGCTGCTGCGGAAGCAGTGCGCCAATGGGCACAGCAGGAGGATATGACCGCGTTTCAGCTTCGACGTCTAACCGCTATCGCTCATTTCTGTAATCCGATTACCATCCTGCTCGTCATCGGGACAGGGCTACTGCACAATGCTGCCGCAGGCGTGATGTTACTTGCCATTCACTGGATTTCCGGGCTGCTGGCAGGCTGGATCACAGCCAGACTACCTGTACCGTCCAAAGAATTGCAAAAACGGGAAACGCCAGCTGCCCTCCGGCGCACCTCAGTTTCCCGTACTTCTCCCTCCCTGATCCGATCCGCATGGGAAGCTACCCGCTCTGCCAGAGAACGGGACGGCCGCAGTTTCGGAAAACTGTTGGGCGAAACCGTATCCCATGCTGTACAGACGCTGATGGTGACAGGTGGATTCATTATTTTCTTTTCCGTACTGATTCGACTGCTGTCCATATATACAGGCCAAGGATCGCTTTCTTTCATATGGCCTGCCTGGATGGAAATCCATCTGGGTTCCTATGAAATCAGCCGTCTTCCCTACGATCTCCGTACACAAGCAGCCCTGATCAGTGCTGTGTTGGGCTGGGGCGGCCTGTGCGGCTGGCTTCAAATTACCGCCGTCACCAGGCCTTCCGACAAGGGTATCACCTTCACCCTGTCACGAGTGCTCCATGGGATCATTGCTTTTGGACTTACCTTGGCGACATGGGTCCCGCTTAGCCGCATCTTCAGCAATACAACTCCCGCTTACGTCAGTCGCAGTTCTGTGTCTTCTTTTGCGGAAAGCGTAAATGAATCCGCCACGCATCCTGTCATGGCCGGAGCCAGCGGCTTATTAACACAAATTGAAGGAACATCTATGTACCCCTGGCAACTAACCGTACTGTCCATTGCACTGCTAGGTACAATTATAGTTACCCTGCTGGCCTTTTCCTTTATGACTTCATGGTGGAGCCGCCGCGATTCGCGTTGACCTTCGCACGCAGTGCGTCTTCCACCTCCGGTGCCACCAGATCTACAACCTTGCCATCAAAATGCGCAATTTCCTTCACCATACTGGAACTCAGATATGAATAAGCCGGATTAGTCATCATAAAGATTGTTTCCGCATCCGGGTTCAGCTTATGATTTGTAGAGGCTAATTGCAGCTCATATTCAAAATCAGTCACCGACCGGATTCCTCTGACAATAACCTGGGCCCCTTTTTGACGTACATAATTAGCTGTCAGATCACGGAAGCTGTCCACTTCAACGTTGGGGATATCGCGAGTTACCGTTCGCAGTAACTCCATTCGTTCCTCAAGTGAAAACAGCGGATTTTTACTAATATTGTTAAGAACCGCGACAATCAATAGATCAAACTGTCTGGCTGCTCTTTGAATAATATCTTGGTGCCCCATCGTCACGGGATCAAAGGTTCCCGGATATACGGCAATACGTGGTTTGTGCTCAATCATGATGATCCTCCCCGTCTGATTCGCTGATGCCGAATTTGACCCCTCCGGCTTCTGTATGTTCTACGACATCCGACAAAGCATCGGCTGCAAAATGATAAATAGATAACGCCGTTTCACCATAGACTGCTTTTCTGACCTGTTCGAACGGCCCAAAGCTTTCCGGATATTCATGTCCTGATTCATACTCCAGCACGATGATTGCATCTGAACGAAGCAAGTTCAACTCAGCCATACGGCTCATTAATTCATCTCCGTGTTTGAGACGATAGGGTGGGTCCAGAAAAACAGCATCAAAAAGAGCTCCACGTTTTGCCAGCACCTTGAGCGCTCGTCCGGCATCATTGCGGAACACTTCAGCCTGCCCTTCCAATCCAGTTTTTCGCAAATTTTCTTTAATGACATCAATGCTTTTGGATTCCATATCAATAAAAACAGCCTTGTCCATTCCCCGGCTAAGCGCCTCTATACCCAGGCCACCACTGCCAGCAAACAGATCAAGTACGACTCCCCCATCAAAATAAGGACCTATCATGCTAAATAGCGCTTCCTTGACCTTATCCGTGGTCGGCCGCGTCCCTGTGCCGGGAACTGCCTTTAACGGCCTTCCTTTGGCACTACCCGATACCACTCTCACGCTGAAACTCACCTATTTTCTATATGTGTTCATAACCATATAAGATTATGACGCTATCGTACCACATGCACCGCCGTTTGAAAAACTTAGGATGAGGCAGGTATAAAAAACCATTCCCTGGGCATCCTTAGGATATCGGCATTCAACCAATGTCGTAGACAACCGCGGAGAAGACTTACGTTTCCCCATAAGCTCTTCGTCCGGTTTCTCCTCTCCCATTCGGGCGCTCTTTAATGGAGCGCCTGATTTTTTTTGCATAAAAAGAAGCTGCTTAATAGCAGCTCTATGTATCATTTTTCTATTTCGGCATTTTGTTTATTTCAGCAGTTCCTCGGGTGTATCCCCTTGATAAACATACACGTAACTCGCCACTGATACAGCAAATGTTGCAAACATAGACAACGATGTAGCTAATCCATATACCATTTTCCTCATCATTCCACTCACCTCCTTCCCCGGATCAATGTTAGGCTTTGGACCAAAAAAGCAACAGCCACTACAGAGGAACCGATTACAAAATTAGTACATACAAGCAAAGAGGATAACAGTCGCAAGAGGGGATAAAACCGTACTGGTATGCGCGACTGCTTTTCAATTCTGGACGGGGCAAAACATAAAATGAGAATGAGAGCTATTCCGGTAAACAGGTTTGTCCACCAACTATTTAAGGCAATGCAGGATATGTAAGTAAAAGCTGCTGAGGTCACCAACACACATGCCATGCCCGTTTTCAAATGAATGCCTCCTGATATTTGGCGCAGTAGGGCGAAAGCGACGAGAATCGTTACAGCCTCTACCATCCGCCCCGTGAAGATTGAGGCGAATAGTGTTAACACGATGATCATGGACGCATTCAGAATGAGAGCAAGTGCGTATTTAAGGACCGCGACAGAGGCAGGATGATCAGGCACGGTACGTTTGATCTGGTTAGCAAGTTTGAAAGCCATCGCTTCAATCATCCCGGTATTCCTTTCCGATTGCATAATAGATGAAAAATCCCGAAACCAGTGCAAAAAATATCATATTTAACCATACCTCGTTATAGTAGAGCACAATAGAAGTTGAAATGAGCGACAGGATAATCAGCGTGATGACAATGCCATATTCCTCTTTGAACTTTAGCTTCTTGAAATTAGGGGAAAAGCCGATCCCTTTTCGATACAACATCAATGAAATAAGCAGTCCTACTGCCGCGCTTACCACTTGTAGCAGATAGCCCTTCAAGGACCCATCCTGCAACTCAGAAACCGGAAGGTTGCCGAACATGACTTTTAGGAATACCGACTGAACAACGGCATATGCAAAATAACCTGTAACCGTCATAATACCGGACCACACAATCGGAATCTTCACGACCGTAGCGAGTAAAAAAATAAAAAGCAGCATATTTACGACAGGCACCAAATACGAAAAGGAGAACTCCTCTCGGAGCATATAACTTTGCAAATTCATAATCAGGTTAACAAAAATGGCCTGCCATAGATAAGGGGTCATTTTAACTTTAAAAATACTCAAAATCAGCGCAAAAACAGCTACTCCCTCAAGCGTGGAGAAAAGCAAAAAGCCGATTGGCTTCAAAAGCATGCATGCATCTCCTTTACAATTCCAACAAACCTCATCGGTGTATTCAAAAACTTGGATGTACATCGAATATAAAGGGCTGGGAGCTACTTTTCAAGAGGTCTTTTCAATTATTTCATAGATTTATTCAAGCACTTCAACCAAATGTTATCGGATGCTACTTCAAGTTGCAGCTTAGGCAACACTTTCTTTGACCGAATCTCCCTGCTTGTGCACAGGCTTCATACGTGATATAAGCTTTTTCCCCCAACGGATGCCGGGCTGTTCAATCCACGAGTAGGTAAACCAGGATAGTCCGATGGTGAATAGTAACGTCATGATAAACATAAGTGTGAGGCTGACTAGGGGAGCAAAAGGGATTTTAACCTGTACGATTAGCCCCAGAACCAGCATATGCGTCAAATACATGCTGTAGCTAAAACGGCCGATCCATGACCATACCCGATTAAGTAGCCAGATCGGCTGCCAGTGATACAAAGCATACGCTCCCAGCAGCAACCCTACACCTATGAGATAATCAGTCATGCCTCCAAAAAACGCAAATAGCACAGAAACCAGCAGCAACCCCCCACTGAGCCGGTCTATACTTTTCCAGTGCCGCTCGTCTTTCCAAATGAAAAACAACAATATACCTAGCCCAAAGACAGGCAATTGATTCGGAAACCATAAATACAGATAGTGCCCCCATAATGAGTGATCACTAATCCACGGATATTGAACAAATACCGTATTTAGCCCGAAGCTTACCACAAGCGCCATCACAACAAACCAGGTCGCATGGCGGACTGATCGGATCAGCTTAAATAATAGGGGGATAAACAGATAAAACATACATTCCACCGCAATGGACCATTCCACACCAATAATGCTGTTGATCCAGTACGGATTCAGACCATTCAAAAACAGGACATGAGCTGCGATATTGGCGGCAGTGACTCCCTCCTGATCTCCAAGCCAGAATCGTGGACCTGTCCCGTTCACAACTAAATAGATTCCTAACATCACGTAATACAAAGGAGCAATTCGAAAAAAACGACGCAACAGGTAAGCTGAAATTCTTTCCCTCTTGTCACCCGAACGTCTGTTCAAGGACAGAAATAGCGTAAAAGCGCTGGCCATATAAAATAAAGCGACACCCTTAGCTCCTACACTCAAGCCTTTTTGCAACCATCCGCTTAATCCGTCTACATGCTGGCTGACATGCACAAGTAAAACTCCAATAATGGCCAGCGCCCTCAGCGTATCTACAAATTGCAGCTTGTCATCTTCCATTTTCCCCTTGGCTTCGGGCATCGTATCCCTCCATAACAGTCTCAAATGATACATTTTGTATCTATAATACACAAAATGTATCACTAAAGTAAATATCTCTGTTATGCAAAAAAAAAACACCCTCCGACCGCAAAGAAATGCGGCCAAAAGATGTTCATTTTGTCCTTGCTATAGTCAGCTCACGCAAATGAGTATGGGCTAATTGGCAGTGACTTTATTTCAGGATTTTGCAAAATTCGATTCCAGTCGCTCCGAAGTGCAAGATATAGACGAACTAAAGCATTTCGATCTATATCCTGTTCATCGGAAGTTGCTTATGGGATTTTTGCAAAATCCTCATTTGTTTAAATGAAAAGGTACGGTCGTTACGATCACGTCTTTGTAGTTAATCAAATAAGCTCTCATCAGTAAGCTGGTCTGATTGTGTAGAATATTTTCCCACCAGTGCTTGGTGATGAATTGTGGAATGAGGACAGTGATATGGTCCTCGTCTGCTTTTTTCCACTCTACTGTATCGATGAACTTGCGGAGCGGATTAATGATGCTGCGATAACGGGATCTCAGCACTACTAAACGTATGCCCACATCCCACTCTTCCCACTTCTGTTCCATTTTTTGAATCGCTTCATCATCCACACCCACATATACGGCAACCACATTGTCCGACAAGGTTTTGGCATAGCTGATCGTATTCATAACGACTCGCGTAATACCTGCCACCGGAATAATAATCGTATTGCCTTTCACCATGGGTTTATCCTTGGTAATATCAATGCGCAGTTGTTCAGCCGTATTTTTGTAATGCCCGTTGATCTTCATAAAGAAATACAGTACCAAAGGCAGAAAGATAAAGACTACCCACACCTGGCTAAACTTAGTAAAGATAAAAATGAGCGTAATCGACAGCGTGGTCAGCATCCCAACCGTATTAATAGCAAGCTTGACGATCCAGCCTGGCGGTTTGAGCCGTATCCAGCGAATCATCATGCCAAGTTGCGAGAGCGTGAACGGAATAAATACCCCTACGGCATAAAGCGGGATCAGATTTTCTGTGTTGCCGCCAAATACGATGACCAGCAATGCCGAGAAGATACTCAGAAACAGGATACCATTAGAGTATCCGAGTCGATCTCCACGAACCATGAACATGTGCGGCATGTATTTGTCCTTCGCGAGCATAAAAGCAAGTAATGGAAAGGCCGAATAGGCTGTATTCGCCGCCAAAAACAAGATGAGCGCCGTTACGCCCTGAATGATGTAATACATCACACCACGCCCGAAAGTGGCGTTCGCAATTTGCGAAATGACCGTTTCATGCGGATTAGGACGAACACCGTACCAATAAGCCAGCAAACTAATTCCGATAAACATACATCCGAGAATCAAACCCATCATCATTAGTGTAGTTGCTGCATTTTTCGCAGCTGGCTTGCGGAAATTCGGAATGGCATTCGAGACAGCTTCTACCCCAGTTAACGCCGAGCAACCCGAGCTGAACGCCTTCAGTAGCAGGAACAGGCTGACGTTGGATACCGTAGCTCCAAATTGCGGTGCTGCAGCATGAGCTCCCCCTGCCACGTAATGAATAATACCGCTAATAATCAAAACAAAAATGGCAACAACAAATAAATAAATCGGTACAGCCAGCACCGAGGCAGATTCTGTCACCCCGCGCAAGTTCATAATAGTCAAAAAGATAATCATAATCAGAGCAATGGCGATCCGATGATCATGTAACGACGGGAACGCAGATGTAATGGCATCTGTACCTGCTGATGAGCTAACTGCTACCGTCAGAATATAATCGACCAGCAAAGAACCACCTGCAATCAGACTCGGACTCTTTCCTAAATTGTCCTGTGCAACAATGTACGCTCCGCCACCACCAGGATAGGAAAATATGGTCTGTCTATAGGACAGGATCAGAATGATCAGCAAACCCAATACCGCAATGGATATAGGAATGGAATACCATAGGGCAGCGAAGCCAGCTGTAATTAAAACCAGCAGAATTTGCTCCGTTCCGTAAGCTACAGAGGACAAGGCATCTGAGGACAGAATGGCCAGTGCCTTGAGCTTATTCAGTTTCTCATCTTCAAGGGCCGTCGACTTTCGCGGACGACCGATTAATAATCTTTTGACTTTACTCAGCATTTCGTTGACTCCTTCTTTGGATGAGGGTTTTGCAAAAGAACTATGGATCTTATGTTTATTATGTCACCTGCACATCAGATTGATGAAACAAATGAACTATTATTTTATACTCCCTCATCCTGAAAAAAACAATAAGGAATGCTCCCTAAAAAGAGCATTCCCGAGTAAGAAAGAGTATTTCGATAAAATACCCTTATGTATACAGTAATTTGAACCTTTCCGGGGTAATTCCTTCAGCTCGGCGAAAAGTTGCCACAAAATGACTGGCATCTCGGAATCCTACTCGCTCCGAAATCTCCTTTACTGTTAATTGCGGATATTCCGTCATCATTTCCTTGGCCTTACGCAGCCGAATTACAATCAGATAAGCATAAGAAGTCACACCAAACGCTTGCTTAAATAATGTATTTAAATGACGGGAGCTGACATTCATCATAACTGCCATATCACCTAGGCCCACATCTGGACTGGCATAATTTTGCTCCATAAAGGCCAGTACAGGGGTTAAACGTTCAACATTATGGGATAGGGAAGGCATCGAGCTATGTTGTCCATGTTTACGCAGTAGAGTCAGAAAACGATACATATTGGCCGAAGCATCTAATCCAGACAAATCACGTTCACTAACCATGGAATGGAGCATAGTTTCCCCAAAGCTGTGTAGCTCGCTATCCGGGTCCCAATGATACCCACGCGTATGCTTTAATCCCAGTGCGGTCAATACAGCAGCGGCGATGGGGCCGTCAAATGTAATGTATAACGTTCGCCATACCTTGGTCGCCCGTCTGTATGCATGGGATTCCCCGGGTAGCAGCAGAACCCCGGACTGCTCTCCCAGACGGAAGGTCCCCCCTTTAAATGTAAACATCCCTTCACCGGACACCGTCTGAATCCAGTGAAAGCACGGATAGCCCTCTGGACGGGACACATCCTCCTGCCTGCTGTTAAATCCGATACTTTCAATAAAAAGGGGTAAAGAGTGCTCACGCGTAGTCAGGAAAAATCTTAAATGATGGGGAGTTAAAATCATAAAAAGCACCTCCGGCGTATGCGGGTATGTATTTTACATGTAGATCCATATTGTTATATACACGTTCATTTTATTATATTTAAAAAGCAGTTATTTGTATTATAAGATAGAATTATTCTTATATACAGAGGTGATTGGCATGATAAGCAGCAAACTTCCTAAAGTATTTTACGGTGGAGATTATAATCCTGAGCAATGGGATGAGGCCACGCATCAGGAAGATTTACGGATGTTCAGGCAAGCAGGGATTGATATCGCCACGGTCAACGTATTCTCATGGGCCAAAATTCAGTCCGACGAAATCACATATCATTTTGAATGGCTGGATCAATTGATTGACAGTCTTTTTGAAAGCGATATCTTCGTTTGTCTAGCTACTAGCACGGCAGCGCACCCTGCTTGGATGGCTACCCGCTATCCCGACGTTCTCCGGGTGGACGCTGACGGACGGAAGCGGAAATTCGGTGGCCGCCACAACTCCTGTCCGAACAGTCCAACGTATCGTAAATACGCGGAGCAGATGGCTGACCGAATGGCAGAACGATACAAAAACCATCCCGCGATCCTCGTGTGGCACGTGTCCAATGAGTACGGCGGGGATTGCTATTGTGATAACTGCGCGGCCGCATTCCGTGTGTGGCTCAAACAAAAATACGGATCACTGGAAGAGCTAAACCGGGTGTGGAATACTTCCTTCTGGGGTCACACCTTCTATGATTGGGATGAAATTGTACCGCCAAATAATCTGAGCGAGCATTGGGGAGAAAATCACTCCTGCTTTCAGGGCATATCCCTCGATTATGCGCGCTTCAATTCAGACAGTATGCTGGATTGCTACCTATTGGAATATAACGCGATTAAAAAACATGTTCCCGATGCCATGGTAACAACCAATCTGATGGGCTTTTTTAAGCAACTGGACTATTTTAAATGGGCTAAGTACATGGATATTGTATCTTGGGACAGCTATCCCGGGGCCAATACTCCGATAAGCTATACGGCGATGGCGCACGATCTGATGCGCGGCTTGAAGGATGGGCAACCCTTTATGCTGATGGAGCAAACACCGAGCCAGCAGAACTGGCAGGCGTATAATTCGCTTAAACGGCCCGGCGTTATGCGGTTATGGAGCTATCAGGCAGTCGCGCATGGCGCGGACACGGTCATGTTCTTCCAGCTTCGCCGCTCGATCGGCGCTTGTGAGAAATTCCACGGGGCCGTCATTGAGCATGCCGGGCATGAGAACACACGTGTATTTCGCGAAGTGGCACAGCTTGGCAGTGAGCTTGGCGCATTAGGCAACACGCTACTTGACGCGACCGTTAATGCCAAAGTAGCCATTTTATTCGATTGGGATAATTGGTGGGCTTTGGAAAAATCAAGCGGCCCTTCTGTCGCCTTGAAATATATGGATCAGGTACACAAGTATTATGCTCCCCTCTTCCGGCGGAATGTACAGGTAGACCTGGTTTCTGTTGATGCAGATTTCCAGAAATATGATCTCATTATCGCGCCTGTACTCTACATGGTCAAGCCGGGTACCGCCGAGAAGCTGGAACAATTCACAGAGCATGGCGGCACCTTCGTAACGACCTTTTTCAGTGGCATTGTAAATGAAAACGATCTGGTCACAACCGGAGGATATCCTGGTAAACTACGTAACTTGCTCGGGATCTGGGTGGAAGAAATTGACGCGCTTCTGCCGGAATCACACAATCGCATTGTATTGAAAGAAAAGGTGGGCGTATTACAAGGTGAATATAAATGCGGTCTGCTCTGCGACTTGTTGCATAGCGAAGGCGCCGAGGTGCTGGCCGAATACGGCGATGATTTCTATCAGGGCATGCCAGTGCTGACACGCAATCGTTTCGGTCAAGGTGAGGCATGGTACGTTGCTTCAGATCCTGAAGAGACTTTCCTTGATGGCCTGCTGGGCTACGTTTGTGAGCAAAAAGGGATTCCATCCCTGCTGCGCGCTCCTGCGGGTGTAGAAGCCACTGTACGGACCAAAGATGGAAAATCATATCTATTCGTTCTGAATCATAACGCCCAGACGCAGCAATATCATTTGGATGATCAGAAAGGGAATGAGCTGATCAGTGGTAAATACCTGGAAGGAGATATTTCTATTGAAGGCTACGGCTTTCAAGTACTGGAGCTATCATAATCACTCAGATTTGACTCATGCAGTTCAGCTTGCTGCATGAGTCAAATCTAGGTATCAAAGGAGTTCATCATGAAACGACTGCTATGGATCGGCAGCTTATCTTATTTTTTAATCGGCCTGGCACACGTGGTTGTAGGCTCCCTACTGCCTGTGTTGTTAGAGCATTACGGTAGGAACTATACGGACGGCGGAAGCCTAATCTTCGCTCAATTTTCCGGTTTTCTGGCTGGAGTCCTGCTGTCGCCGTGGCTTGCCCGGAGTTTCGGCAAACGCCGAAGTCTGGTATTCGCCCTGCTCCTGCTGTGCGCGGCTGAAGTGCTGTACTCATTGTTGCCGCCTTGGGGTTGGCTATATGCCGTCGGGGCAGCAGCCGGGTTTGGCTTCGGTATGGTAGAAACACTCATTGGCACTATTATTATTAGCGGTATTACTCAAGGAACGGGCGCGGCTATGAGCCGTCTGGAAGTCTTTTTTGGGATTGGCGCTTTGGCTATGCCCGCTATCGCCAGCCAGCTCATTGCTCTCGGTTGGTGGCGATTGGCCTTTCCCATCATTTCCATGTTTGCAGCCGTCACCGTCATAGCTTGGCTGCGCGGGTCCTTCGGCACGCTGGACGCTGTATTAGACCAACAGGAACATCAAGGTGATAACCATACGCGTTCCACTAGCTCACCCAACTCCCCCACGGTGGAGGCTTCTAAGGGTAGCCCTATAGGCAATTGGAAGCTACTTGCACTATTTATCGTCTTTTTCTTTATCTATGTAGGGACAGAGATGAGCCTGGCTAATTTCCTGCCCTCCATGTTCATCGAACGGCTGGGTCTCACACAAGCCGAAGCAGCACTTAGTGTCACCTGCTTCTGGTTAGCAATGGCTACCGGCCGGTTATTCACAGGCTACATTGCCGATCGATACGGCTACGGTGTCTTTGTCGCCCTGAGCTCGCTGGCAGCGACCGTGCTGCTGTGCGTGTTCCCACTGATCAAAGGCACTGCCGGCGCCTTTATCCTTATTGTACTGCTGGGGCTGGGCATGTCCGGCATCTTCTCCATCGCACTTGTTTTTGCCAGCAAAATGATGCCGGGTACAGAAGAATCTACCACTAGCCTGCTTATCGGCGCAGGTGGAGTTGGGGGAGCTCTGCTGCCATTATGGCTCGGAAATAGCATGGATCGTGGTGGAGCAGTCTCTTCGGCGTGGTTGCTGGCAGGCTTCGCCTGTATTCTATGCCTGCTTGGGGGCATCTTGTACGCCCTATATGTGCGCAAAAAACGGCTTCAAACCGCTTCATCATGAGACACGTCTCTACTGGCGCCTTTGTCTGTTCCTTGGTTGTCATCCAAGTGCACATTCAAAGGTGCTTTTTTACATACTAGACGAATGCACCATGTACAGCAGCCTGTTTTTAGTCAAAATAGATCGTTTCCTATGAATCACAGGACAGATATCCATGCCTCCTCTAGATGAATGGAGTAGTATACAACAAACCATATGGAGGTGTTTGTATTGGGTCATCCTGAATTAAAACGAAAAAAAGGCCGTAAAAAAAATGTTTTTGTCCGTGCCTGGTTTGATAAGTTAGAAAAAAAGTTTGAGGAGAAGCCCCCAAAGAGAAAAGTCCGCTCGAAACGGAAAGGGTTTGGAAAAGATATCATCGTCAAAAAGCAACTTGTAAGTGTGAATATTAATCATGGCGCTTTAGGGCCTGAAGGGGATTCTGGAACCATAGGTGATTTAGCGCAGTTCGGTTATATTTATAATGTGAAGCCCCAAGTTGTTCCGATTGAAGGGGATGTCATTTTGGATACGAACAGTATACTTACACCTGGAATTGCTCATGTTCCAGGAACTACACAGATTGCTGTATCCGATGCTGGAAAATATGAAGTTCACTTTTCGGTGTCCAGTGTGGAACCTAACCAATTCGCCATCTTTATTAATGGCGCACTGGCTGTGGGAACTGTATACGGCTCAGGAGCCGGGACACAACAGAACACAGGGCAAGCCATCCTCGCTCTGGCATGCGGTGACGTCCTTACTCTGCGAAACCATAGCTCTACTACTGCTGTTACCCTGCAAACACAAGCCGGAGGAACTCAAGCCAGCATAAACGCTTCTGTCCTCATTAGAAAATTGAGATAGGCTTGAACTCCCGCAAAGTTTCAGTGTACTAAAAAGGGTTTATCCATACAGCGAGGATAAACCCTGAATATTTTTAAAAGGCCATAATGATCCCTTTGTCATTGGCATACATTGAACTAATCCCTCTGGTGGACACAATATGAATATCTTTAAATTGATAGCGTTTCTTCAGCGCATTCATTAATTTTTCCGCCAGCCCAGGATTATTGCAGTGAGTAATGACGATGCTTTCTCCTTCGGTAGCCCGGCCACTTTTTTCAATAGTATCTGCCAGCTTTTCGATAATTTGATTCTGACCGCGTGCTTGAGTAAAAAATGCGATATTCCCGTCACCATCCGAGCCTAAAATAGGCCTGATATGCAAGAGTGAAAGTATCTTTCCTGTGATTTTATTCATCCGTCCGTTCTTAACCAAATTATCCAGATTTTCTAAAACAAAGTACGTTTTCATCTTGCTGATAAAGCTCTCCAAGGAAGAAATAATTTCGCTTTTATGATACCCCTCGTCAATCAACTTGCGTAGTTTTAGAGCTAACAAGAGCTGTCCAGCCGAAGCGCTTTTCGAATCAAATACATGAACATCCGCCCCCTCTTCTTCCGCCATATCTTTTCCTACCAATGCACTGGAATACGAACTGGACAGGTTGCTGGATAATGTAATGGCAAAAGAAGTATGCGCACCTTGAAAGGCTTCCTTATACAGCATAGGTGACGGTGATGCGGATCCAATTTTGGTAGTACAGGCTTTCATTTCTTCCATAAACTGAGGCAAGTCCAATGTGTCATCATCTACGAAGCATTTATCTCCCAGCGTCATATTTAACGGAATCGTAGTAACTTGCATCTCTTCTCTAAGCTCTCTCGTTAAATCACAGCAGCTGTCTGCTATTATTTTATATCTCACCCGGTACACCCTCACATTATGTTATTTTTCAGTAGAACCCGCATTCATAATACTCAAAGAAAGCTCAATTAACCGTATAAATTCCTTCACATTCTTCTCACCCAAACCTACTACAAGCGCTTCAAAATAACCTTCAATTCTCTGTTGCTTCTGTTTGATCAAGGATTCACCATCTACTGTGAGCCTTACACACATTCGTCGTCTGTCATGCTCAGACATTTCCATAGTCACATAGCCTTTTTTCCTTAATCCCGTAAGCGCTGCCGTAATTCTTGATCTGGATACATGCAGATGATCGCTGAGTAAGGAAGGATTAATTTCATCATCCCGATGCTGAACTAAATATTGAAGCACATGGTTTTCCCCCTGAACAAGCTCCGTCAGGCTACTGAATAATTCCATGTCATAAATCCGGTTAACGGATTCTCTCAATTCGTCCCTTAGTTCATAATCTTTCATAGTGAACCTCCGCAAAACACATAATACATACAGTTAACTATTAATACTATGTACTATAATGAATTGCCCACGATAATAACAATGAAATATTTGTGAATTTTAATACAAGGGTTAATGAGCTCAGCGTCGAATAAGAAAAAATAAGCTTGATCACCTCTTGCCTGTTTACGATAAAGGAGTTGTTACATAAGATGAAACAGCTTACTATTCGCCAATCCCACAATTCGGATGTTGAAAGCATTGCTAATTTACGGGCGATTGTACTGCGGAACGATTTAACCAGATTAGGAAGGTTTGATGAAGAGGAAGTTCGTCAACGCTTTCGTGATGCATTCGATTCTGTCCATACCTGGATCATTGAGGAAGACTCTTTTTTTGTGGGCTGCATAGCTTTTAAACCGAAATTAGACGGTTATTTATTGGAGCATTTTTATATTCATCCCAGTTACCAAGGTAAAGGGGTCGGCAGTCAAATATTAAAAAATCTGCTAGAACAAAATCATGTAAAAGGAAAACATGTAACCTTAAATGTTCTGCAAGGAAGCTCAGCCAGACGTCTTTATGAACGGTTTGGTTTTAAAATTGAACGTGAGGACCCTATTGACGTTTACATGTACTTAATCGTAGAGGGACATTCCAAAACCGTCGAAAGATCATAGAGTCATGCTTCAACACACCCTTGAATGTCCAGTTACATCTGCTCCAAGATGCTATTTAAACTTCAAAAGATCTATGAACCGGGATGTTGGAGAAGTATTAGCATTTACAAGAAAAGGCCAACCACTAAATACGGGTTGACCTCATCATTTAAAGAATCTCTTACGTTTCTAAAAGAATATGAGCTGACTTTACAGCACCGTTTTAACAGTGTCTTGGACTTGCTTCAGCAGTCCTTTATAGCCATCTTCATCAAGGTAACCAATACTTCCAAGCAGCAAGTGACCGACGGATTCAATTCCAACGAAATCAAAAATTCCCGTATCTGATGTGATCTTCAATCCTGCGGTCATACCGATTTCATCGTAGATCGCGTTGGGAGTACCATGTGTATTCACGATAAAACCTTTTTTACCTGTAAGCAGCTTATTAATCCCTTCCGCACCAGCCGTATATGCAAATCCGTATGCAAATACACGGTCAACGTAACCTTTCAGGATAGCCGGAAGACCTGTCCACCAGATGGGAGAAATAAAAGTAATCGTATCCGATTGTGAGATGTATTCCTGCTCCACTTTGATATCAGCCGGAGTTTGCCCTGCTCTCATAGCGGCAGTATCCTCAGGTTTTAATACAGGTTGAAAATCAAGGGCATATAGATCACGTACAACGACTTCGTCACCTTTTTCTTTCAGAGTATTTACAACCGTTTCGAGTATCGCGTGATTAAAGCTTTCTGCGTTAGAGTGAGCATAGATAATAAGATGTTTCATTTTAATAACCTCCAGATGTTTTATTGTTATTTTGATATTAATATAGATATCTATACATTTATTCAAAAAAATTATAATCTGTTTTTTACATGCTCCAGCAAATATTCCAGCTGTTCTTTTTCTTCATCTTTGAGACCATCATAGATGGTTTCTTGTAATCTATTGGAGATCATCTCAAATACAGGCTCTATTTCTCTTCCCTTATCGGTCAGAAATATCAGGGTAACTCGACTATCCTCCCTTTCTTTTTTTCTTTCGACATACCCCAACTTCACTAGCTTGTCGATCAAAACAGTGACAGTGGGTTGCTGACGAGAAATTTTTTGCGTCAATTCCTTAATGGAAAGCCCGTCCTTTTGATAAAGGAACATTAGAATTCCACCATGAGTAGGAACAATTCCTTCAATTCCATTCGATTCGAGCTCAGACACAATCAATTTATTGATCGAGTCTCTAATGGTTCCTATCAGTGCAGCTGCATTATTTTTTAACATACAAGCATTATTACATAGACATCTATATATATCAAGTGTTGGTTTCAGTCTGATCTGGTTTTAGTATATGAATGATTCAAAGAACTAGGATTAAAATACTTGAGTACCCAAGAAAAGAAAACTTTAGAGCAGATGGTTCTTAAATTGTCCGAAGAAGTAGGAGAAACTTCTCAAGCCATGCTCTCCTATGTGAATGCAAGCGGAAGCGAATATAAGCAGTTGAGTATATCTGATGTCAAAGAAGAATGTGCAGACGTGATTCTGGTTGCCCTTTCCTTATTTTATAAGTTAAGCAGCAATGAAGAAGAACTCCAGGAGTTCTTGAATAAAAAAGTGAACAAATGGGAATCTGTGATGACTTAATCTAAAATGGTTCATGGTGGACTACTATTGCAGACGCATAAAAAAGCCAAAACACCAAAGTTCCTTACCTGACTTTGAGTATTTTGGCTTACAGTGTTTATTTATGAAATGAAGAGGTGTTCAAAGTATGATATGTTTTAGTTGAGCGTTTGAAGTACCTCAGGTGTAAAGGTTTGAAGATCATGAATTCGGCCTTCACGTATTTTCGTAGCCCATGCAGGATCGCCCAGAAGCGCACGCCCAACAGCTACCAGATCAAATTCATTGTTGTCCAGCCGTTCCAGAAGTTCATTAATATCTTGGTGTCCTGCCCCTTTCCCTTCCGTATAACTTACAAAATCCTCATCCAGACCTACAGAGCCAACCGTAATCGTAGTTTTTCCAGTCAGCTTCTTCACCCATCCGGCAAAGCTCAAATCGGAGCCTTCAAATTCAGGTACCCAAAAGCGACGTGTCGAGCAATGGAAGATGTCCACGCCCGCTTGTACCAACACATTCAGGAATTGCCCCAGTTTATCCGGTGTATCGAACGGTTTTGCGTTGTAATCATTCATTTTCCATTGGGATAGGCGCATGGCAATAGGGTAGTCAGGGCCAACCTCAGCACGAATAGCTTCCACAAGCTCAATGGCGAATTGAGCACGTTTTATGATATCACCACCATAGCGATCCGTACGTTGGTTCGTTCTCTCCCAAAAGAATTGATCAACCAGATAGCCGTGTGCTCCGTGAATTTCAACGCCGTCAAAGCCTAGTCGTTTTGCATTCGCAGCTGCATCGACATAGGCGCCAATGACCTTGGCGATTTCTTCTTCTGTCATCGGCTCGGTCACTTTATTGCCTTCCAGATCCAGCCCCGATGGACCAATCGATAGCGCTTCGGGATTCGGCTGAGATCCCAAAGGACGAGCCATCCCCATATGCCAAAGCTGTGGAAAAATTTTGCTACCGGCTTCATGAACCTGTCTGACCACTTCAGCCCAACCGTTTAAAGCCGCTTCTCCATAAAAATTAGGTATCCTCGGCTCACTTGTTCCAGCCGGATGGTCAATTACTGCACCTTCAGTAATAATAAGACCTACACCATTCTCTGCGCGACGGCGATAATAAGCGGCTACATCCGGTCCTGGCACACCATGTGGTGAAAAAGCGCGGCCCATTGCTGGCATTACAATACGAGTCTGTAGGGTCAGATTATGAATGGTATAAGGTTGAAATAAAGCTTCTGTTGAATGGACATTTTGCGGTTGATTACTCAAGGATTGTACCTCCTCATTTTCTTTTATCGCTTTTTAGCGATTCTATAAAAGGCTCGTGCACCATCAAACGGGGTGCAAGTGAAATGTTAGCAATGTTTAATTTATCATTCAACCGACAAAATGTTCATTCTGTTGCTTAACCAAAAGGGTTATAAAATTGTTGTATATCTAAATTCACTTGTTGACAAAACAACACATGTTTATAATGGGGGAATCATTTGATTTACCTGAAAGGAGTGTCTTGAGGATGCCTGGTGTAACCTCACCCAACCCAAACGATCCGCGCGTCATTCGAACACGTAGATTAATTCTCGACGCATTCGTTGACCAATTAAATAAGAAAGACTTCTACACGATTACGATCAATGACATTACCCAAAAAGCCACCATTAACCGTGCCACGTTCTATGCACATTTTCAAGATAAATATGCACTGCTTGAAACCCTTTTGTCAGATGCATTTTTGGAGTATGTTATTAAGAGGATTGATGCTGAGGCACGTTTGTCGGAGGAGATCATTCAGAAACTTATTCTTTCGTTATGTGACTATCACGACTCAAGTAACCAATGCGTTCATAAATATAATTCAGTCGCACCGATCCTGGAAGAACATATTAAAAATCAATTAGAGCAATTCATACTTCAACTCATAACAAGAGAAGCCAATAATACAGACCAAAGAACGTTAGAACTTGCCGCGACCATTTTAAGCTGGTCCATTTATGGTGTAACCTTTCGCTGGAATGTGGAAGGAAAAAAAGAGTCTCCTACAGATTTAGCCGAGAGAGCTGTGCCTTTAATCTTCAATGGGGTTGTCTTATCTCTAGTCTCACAAATCTCTTAGCAGAAAATGCGAATAAAAAGGGCCGTTCCCAGTATTTTTCGATCAGTTCCTGGGACAGCCCTTATAGTATATAGTAAAATAATTGCCTCTTTTATTTAAAGAATTTTCTTAAACATCTCGATAACTTGTTCTTTGCTAGGTATGAACGGATTGCCCGGAGCGCAAGCATCCTTCATTGAGTTCTCGGCAAGCAGATCCAAATCCACTTCATTTACACCCAGTTCAGAAAGTTTGGAAGGAATCCCTACTTCCTTCGACAGGTCTTTGATTCTTTGGATTACATAGTCTGCGCATTCCTTATCCGTTTTCCCCTTATCTTCAAAACCGATGACCTTAGCGATGGCACGAAACTTCTCTGGTACATGCTTGGCGTTCTCCTCTTCCACAATTGGCAGCAGCATGGCATTGCAAACACCATGAGGCAAATCGTATACGCCGCCAAGCTGATGCGCCATCGCATGAACGTAACCCAATCCGGCATTATTAAATGCAAGTCCTCCCAAGAAAATAGCGTATACCATTTGCTCACGTGCTTCTATATCATGACCGTTGCTCACTGTACGAGCCAAATGATTAAAAATAATCTCTACTGCTGCCAACGCAGTCGCATCCGTTACAGGATAGGAACCTGGCGTAACCAAAGCTTCAATAGCATGGGTCAAAGCATCTAGCCCTGTAGCTGCCGTTAACGCGGCGGGTTTGTCTACCATCAGCTCAGGGTCGTTGACCGAAATCGTAGCTACACTATTCTTATCAACCATAACCATCTTGACCTTGCGCTCTTCGTCCGTAATGACATAATTGATCGTGATTTCAGCCGATGTTCCTGCTGTGGTATTAATAGCCACAATAGGAAGCGATTTATGCTTGGATTTATGAACGCCCTCATACTCGGTTATATGTCCCCCGTTGGTAGCAATAATGCCGATTCCCTTAGCCGTATCCTGTGGTGATCCTCCGCCAATCGAAATTAAAAAGTCACATCCGTTTTCTTGCAGAAACTGAACACCATCATGTACATTTTTACAGGTCGGATTTGGTTTTACTTCATCGTATACCGCATAGTTCAATCCAATATCATCTAGCAAAGATGTAACCTTGCCTGCAATGCCACTCTTCATCAAAAATTTATCCGTAACGACTAAAGCTTTGTTTAAATTTAGTTCTTTTATATACGGCCCAACTTCATGCAAACAGCCTGTTCCCATAAGATTGATAGATGGTACAAAAAATACATGTGCGCTCATATAAAATCGGCCTCCTAAAGGATTCACTTCTTGTTGCCTCGATAAATATGGAATTATTCTCTAAAGTGAAACATTTCACATTTATAATGTTATCTTTATTTTATTTTGATGTCAATAATAAAACACAGATATTTGTTGGTTTTATTTTTGTTTGTTTTGTTTTTTAAGTGAACCCAATATTTGGTACACAACTAATCGGAGGAAGCCTCGTACAACTTTGATGAACACATTAACAACGAGGTGATGATAGCATGACAATCAACAAGGGAGTATTGCTGGCTCTGCTGGCAGTATCGCTGCTCCAAGCAAACCCGTCTTATGCAAAGTCGGAACCGCTGACTCCGGTGACGACCGTTTATGTGGATGACCACCCGCTTCAGCTTGCCGCCCAGCCGCTGCTGCTAGACGGGACAACGCTCGTCCCCATGCGTCAGTTGTTTGAGGCGCAAGGAGCTGTGCTTTCCTGGAACGGATTCAGCAAAACCGTAACAGCAACCAAAACCGACACGGTGCTGACCTACCACATTGGGGAACTCGCTGCCACCCTAAACGGCAAAACGATGTCCCTGAATGTTCCGGGACAGATCGTTGAGGGCAACACGATGATTCCACTGCGTTTTGTGAGCGAAGCACTTGGGAGCACAGTGAAGTGGGATGCCCTTACCCGGACAATCCGGATTGCCTCCAGGGACGATTTTTTCACAACAGTTCTTTCCAGGGTCAACCTGCGCAGCGAACCGGATTCATCGGGAGCTTCCCCTTCCCTGCGGCTTATTCCAGCCAGCGAAAAGGTTCACGTCATCCGCGAGGTCAATGCTCTCTGGCTGGAAGTGCGCACTAAAGACAACCTGACTGGATACATATCGGCAAAACCAAAATACAGCGACTATTCCAGCCCATCCCTGGCGGAACGGCAGGGAGATGAACTCATCGCCTACGGAGAGAAATTTCTCGGTACCCCTTATGAATTCGGCGCAGCAACCGGACAGACATCGACCTTTGATTGTTCTTCTTTTGTGGGGGAAGTGTTCCAGCATACGCTCTCTATCGACCTCCCCCGTGTCTCTTACGATCAGGCTAAAGAAGGGCGGGAGGTCGGGCTGAACGAGCTGCGCAAAGGCGACCTGCTGTTCTTCAGCGCACGCGGGCTAGAGATCGGCCATGTGGCTATCTATGCAGGGAACAACAAATTGCTGCATACATTCTCCAAAGAACGCGGCGTTCATTTTGACACGCTTGACGATAAATGGCAGAAACGTTTCGTAACAGCGCGCAGGCTGTTTTAGGACGAACCAGATAGTCAATAACAGTAGGCTATTCCAGTCCACATTCATTATCTTCTAATTGCCTTTTGCTGGACGCTCCCTTGCGGATTGCGTTCAGGCGGCAAAAGGTCGGGATTCATTGTAAAATGGAGGTCATAACGTTAAAGGCTACGATCGCTTAAAAAATTGGATTGAGGTATTAATCGTTTTGAAATACTAGGTAGAGTCTTTTGACTATAGACAGGAGGAATAAATAATTATGCAATTTGAGACAAATCGGCTCATCATTCGTGATATTTGCAGATCTGATTGGGAAAGTATACATACGTACACGTCATTGCCTGAAGTTACTAGATATACAGCCTGGGGACCGAATACAGAAGAAGATACAAAGGCATATATAGAACAAGTTCTAGCTTCACAGCAGGAACAGCCACGACAAGACTACGAACTAGCCGTTTGTCTGAAAAACAATGGAATCCTGATCGGCGGTATGGGTATTCATGTCAAAGATACTAATGCAGAATTGGGTTACGTTTTGAACCCAGATTATCAAGGGAAGGGTTATGCAGCAGAGGCAGCACTAGCGTTACTAGACTTTGGATTTAGCACACTTGCTGTCCACCGTATTTATGCAACATGTCGTCCAGAAAACAAGGCTTCTGAGAAGGTTATGCAACAGATCGGAATGCAACGTGAAGGGCTAATGCGTGAACACTGGTATTACAAAGGCGAGTTTCATGATTCATATTTGTACTCTATTCTTGCTGAGGAATATAACAGGGCATAAAAGGTATTTTTTATATCTAAATATATTTTTGTATTTTTCAACAGACAATTACTCCTTGAGAAACATGTTGCTGCGATAAAATGATAGTTAAATCATTTAATGACAAATAGGTTTGAGGAACTTTTCTGAACGATAAAATTTTTATTAAGGAGGGAACAACATGGAAGCTTTTGCAGAATATTTAGCGCATATTGATAACCCCCAACATCGGGCCCGAACGCAAGAAGTTTTGGCTTGGGTAACCAAGAAGTTTCCAAATTTAATGGCAAAAATTGCGTGGAGTCAGCCTATGTTTACGGATCACGGCACATTTATTATTGGCTTTAGCGTAGCCAAACATCATTTGGCCGTTGCCCCTGAAAAGGCAGGGATTAATCATTTTTCTGAGTTAATTGTGCAGGCTGGCTATGATCACACCAAGCAGTTGGTACGTATCCAGTGGGATAGTCCAGTTGATTTCTCATTACTTGAGAAAATGATCGAGTTTAATATTTTGGATAAGGCAGACTGTTCAACCTTTTGGCGGGAATAAAAAAAGGTTCCTTTTCTCGTAAAACTATACATCGAGCATCACAAATAAGTATTTTTCTTCTCGCCCCCTCTACCATCCTTCCAAATCTCATCATGCTAATGACCCTTAAAGTGACCCTATGCTATAATGTGGAAAGTATGGATTGTTACATGCACAGGAGGATTGGAGCAGAATGATTGGGAAATTTTTAATTTTCTCTCTACTATGGAGTTTGCTCGGCAACCCGTTTTTGGCAATGCTCGTACTTCTAATCGTGATCTACATATTGGACCGCAGCTTTGTCGGTGTATTGCCCAGCATCAGCAAACCATGGAAAAGAAGACGCAATGCCGCTCGATTGCGCCAACAGATTACGCTAAACGCTAACGATGTGGCTGCCAAGTTCAATTTGGCTCGTATCTGGATCGAAAGCAAGAAATATCCTCAGGCTTTGGAGCTGTTATTGGAAATTCAATCCCGTTATGAAGAATCAGCAGACTATTGGAACGCACGGGGAACGGCTGAAGTACACACAAACCATCTGGAGGATGGAGAACAGGATTTACTGAAAGCACTGGACATTAACCCGCGGGTGCAATACGGTGAGCCTTATTTGCATTTAGCCGCTGCTTTCAAAGAACGTGACGTAAATAAGTCACTTCATTATCTGCAGCAATTTCAGGAGATTCAGTCTTCTTCCAGCGAGGGCTATTATCTGACAGGCTTGATGTACCGTATGCTGGGACGCAAGGATGAAGCCACTGTAGCCTTTAACCAGTCCATTGCTGTCTATCGTTCCCTGCCCAAATACCGTAAACGAAGTGAGCGCAAGTGGGCTGTACGCAGCTTATTCCGTAAATTAATAGGCTAGACGGATCTATATTTTACCTTAACGACCTTTCTCTTCTTTTGAGAAAGGTCGTTTTTACGTTTTATCCACACAGCTCCTCCATCGACCTGAATCGAATCATTTTGTTCCTCCTGATCAGCGTTTTATTTTGTAACCTGTTATTGACATGCCACAAATCTGGTCATATAATCCGCTTATAAACCTTAGAGTTTATAAATAAACTCAAAAGTATAAAACCGGAAAGGACGATCATCTTGTTGAAACACAGTCTCTACATATCTGCTATATTCATTCTTCTGTTCACCTCAGCTTGCTCATCTACAGGATCGAGTGATCAAGAAGCAGTGGAACAACAAAATCAAAAGGTGGAAGCGATGGTTGTAAAAAAAGAACCGCTGTCTGCTTCTTTTGACCTTTCAGGCACACTACAGCCCTATGAGGATACCTCCGTATCTTTTGAGTTATCCGGACTGATTCGCGACACAGTTGTCAATGTGGGAGACTCCGTATCCCAAGGGCAGATCTTGACGATGCTTGATTCATCCAGCTACCAGCTACAACTGGAGCAGGCTAGTACAGCTATTCTTGAAGCACAGGCAGGTATCAAAAATGCTACAGCTGCCATTTCAAGTGCAGATGCCTCCATTCAATCCGCCGACGCGCAAAAGGCAGCAGCTCAAGCTGGAGTTAGCAAAGTGAACAAGGGTGCCCGTGAGCAGGAAAGGGCACAGGTCCGTACCAAAGTGCAAAGAGCACAGTCCGCTTTGACTAAAGCACAGGCTACCGCTGAACGCACCAAGCTTTTATATGATCAGGGAGCTGCAACCAAAAACGATTATGAAAATGCACAGCTCGCTTTAACCAACGCCTCCAAGGATCTGGAGGATGCGCAAGAAGCCCTCTCCTTAATACAGGAGGGAGCCACATTAGAAGATCGGCAATCGGCAGCATCCAGCTTGCGGCAAGCCCAAGCCGGGAAAGAAGCTGCTATCGCTGCGAAAGAACAGGCAGAAGCCACCCGAGATAACTCAACTGCGGCATATCAACAGGCGGTCATTGCCAAAAAGCAAGCCGAACTTTCCCTCTCCAAGACAGCTTTAAAAGCCCCCATTTCCGGCGTTATTCTGGAGAAAAAGGCAACGGTGGGACAATTGACGAGCACTGGACAGCCGATATATCGTATCGGACAAATCGACAAGCTCAAGGTGCTACTCCCTGTTCCCGATCATGAAATCACGAACTGGAAGCAAGGTCAGACCGTCCAGCTTCAACTGTACGATGAGAACAGAGAAGGAACGGTCAGTAAAATTTATCCGGCCACCAACACCAATACGGGCAGTATCAACGTGGAAGTGATTGTTCCTAACACCCAGCATGATTGGGCCCCGGGACAAGTCGTAAAGGCAGGACGCCAATTGACCCAAAGTGAGCGAATTTTGCTCCCAGCCAAGGCTGTCATTAATAACGGTACAGATACTTTTGTCTATAAAGTGGTGAACAACAAAGCGGTCAAGACGGTCGTGAATGTCGGTCAGATGTCCAACAATAAGCTCGAAATTACCAAGGGGCTGAATGTCGGGGATCGTATCGTTACCACCGGAGTAAACCTGATCTACGATGGGCTGCTCGTTCAGATCATGGGGGGAACGAGCAAATGATTGCATATTTTATCAAAAAGAAAAAACTGACCCTCTTTATTTTTATCATGTCGATTGTTGCCGGGCTGTATAGTGTCTCTCAGCTTCCCCGGCAGGAAACGCCGGATATTATCAAGAAAACCGCTGTGGTCACGACCCTCTACCCTGGAGCTACACCCCAAAAGGTAGAACAAACGGTCACAAAGCCTCTGGAACAAAAAATGAAAGAAATCAATCATATTAAAAAGATTTCTTCTACATCCGAAAATGGACTTTCGACGATTATCATTGAGACAGAAGGCAACGCCAATGCCACAGAAGCCTGGGATACATTACGCAAAAAAATGAACGATGCCCAGTCTTCTCTGCCCACAGATGCTCAAAAGCCTCTCGTTAACGATGATTTGAATAAGGTATTTATCCATTCCTACGCCATCACGGGGGACTCTGTGGAGCAATTGTATCAACTAAATGATATGGTGAAATCGTGGAAGGATCAATTAAAAACCATTCCCGGTGTATCGGAAGTAACAATCAAGGGATTACCGGATCAAGAGGTTCAGATTCAAATTGATGCTCAAAAGCTCCAGCAGTACCATATCAGTTGGGAACAGCTCATGAGTGCAGTGCAGAAGGAAAATGATCAATATCCGATAGGCAATCTGGATTACAATGAACGTACCTATCGCTTGAATGTAAAGCAGTCCAAGGATGCTCAGGATTTGAGTAAAGTCATTATTTCCAGAACAGACAGCGGCGCTCCTGTGTATCTCAGTGATGTGGGCACCGTATTGCTTACACATAACACCAGCAGCTATATGGCCTTTTTTAACGGTAAACCAGCTATTACACTGACGATTAACGGTAATACCGGCTCTGACGTAGACACGATTTATAGCAAAGTAAATAAAGAAATGCAGTTGTTAAAACCAAATCTGCCTAATACGTTTCAACTAAATACGTTATTTTCACAGACCGAGCGGATTGATCATATTTTTCATGGCTTGACCCGTGAATTGCTGTTTGCCATTGCGGCGGTTGTGATCGTATGTACATTGGGCTTGAATCTGATTACATCCTCTTTTGTGGCACTGGCTATTCCTATTTCAATCGCCATAGGTCTCATTATTCTCCCTATGCTCGGAATAACATTGAATCAGGTTACGGTCATTGGCTTAATTATTGTAATGGGGATTCTAGTCGATGATGCTGTGGTGGTTAATGATAATATTGAACGCAGAATGATGACCTTGGGCGAGAGTCCCAAGATAGCAGCATTAAATGGAACGAAAGAAGTTTCCATTTCCATTTTGACCGCAACCCTGGCAACTGTAGCCTCCTTTGCCCCGCTGTTCTTTTTATCAGGCGATGCAGGCTCCCTTATCAAACCATTACCGTTTGCTGTTATCTTTACGTTATTGGCTTCCATGCTCATGTCCTTTACCGTCATCCCAATCTTTAGAGAATGGTATGGACAACGAAATCAAAAAACGCCCAACTCCACCATGAAGCCGTCGGGACTGCTGGGAAAACAAATTGATGCTCTTCGTAACGTATATACCAGCAAGCTGATTCCGAGAGTCACTAAGCAACCTGGATTATATGCTGCATTAGGATTATTGATCAGTACCACGCTGTACGGCATACTTGCTCTGATTCCGATCGACCTGTTCCCCAGAACCAACGATCCGGAATTAAGCATTAATGTGCGTATGCCTACAGGTACTTCTATAGAAGAAACCAAGCGGGTCACCGAGGATATTGCCAAATGGGTGAAGCAGCAACCTCATGTGGAAACGATCAGTTATGCGGCTGGCGGCGACGCTCCCCGGTTGTTTCAAGATATGACCGCTGACGCCAAAACAGGCACAACCGTGGGTCAAATTGCTATTATTGGGAAAGAAGGTGCATTTGATCCCGATGAAATGGCAGACAAATGGCCCTCCATCTTAAAGGATCGTTATCCGGGTCAATCCATTTCCTTGAAAATAGCCAAAGTGGGGGTGCCTCTCGGTAAGCCGATCTCCATTCGGATTTTAGGCAATGATGTAGATCAGTTGCGTTCGTTGTCACAGCAGTTAAAAGAAGGCATTATGGCTACCAGAGGAACACAGGACATACAAGACAATATGGAAAATGAAGGCTATACGTTGGATTTCCAAATCAACAAACAAGCGATGGATCAATATCAGGTAAGCAATAATGATCTGACACGTACACTCTTGTTAATGGGTAATGGCGTGAGCTTTAGCCGATTTGATACGGGGAAAGATTTGATAAATATTAAGCTGAAGCTAAGCCAAACCGATCAAAATCCTGAAATTTTGTTTCAGCAATTGAATGTGACCAATGCCAATGGTGTTCAAATCCCTTTATCTCAATTGGCTGAGTTGAAACCATCCTTTGCAACACAAAAAATTAACCATTATAATTTAAAGCGTTCGATTACTGTTGAAGCTGAAGTTCACGGCCGTACAGCTTCCGAAGTCATGAAGGATGTCAAGCTTAAATTGCAGGACATTAAATTTCCTCCAGGCTACACTTGGGAAATTGGCGGCGAGATTTCAGGACAAGATGACATTTTATCAGAAATAGGATGGTTATATGTTGTCGTCATCCTATTAATCTTCATGCTGATCTTTTTGCAATTTTATTCTTTCTCGACTCCACTCATCATATTGACTACCGTGTATATGGCAGCAGCAGGCGGATTTCTTGGCTTGTTCATTCTAAATACACCGATTACTTTTATGGGCGTGTTGGGCTTAATGACCTTGGCAGGTATTGTCGTACGTAACGGCATTGTGCTGATTGAGTTTATTGAGGATGCAAGACGTGAAGGGATCGAACTGAAGGAGGCGGTTATTGCAGCGACCAAAGCGCGTTTCCGTCCCATATTGCTTACTTCACTGACAGCCATTGTCGGTCTGATTCCGATTGCGCTTATTGGAGAGCTTATGTTTAGACCGCTGGCGTATACCATTATGTTTGGATTGATGTACTCGACCATTCTTACGATGTTTGTGGTTCCGTCCCTGTATATGGTTATTGCCCGCTGGAAATTAAAGAGACAGAGCAAAAAATTGGGGGTACAATGAAAAAAATAACGAGTGAAGATATTATCTATGCCGCCCTTTCCCTGTTTTCTGAAAAAGGGTACGATGCCACCTCGGTCGATGAAATTGCCCGCAAAAGCGGGATGGTCAAGGCTTCCTTTTATAAATACTTTCAAAGTAAAGAAGAGTTGCTGCTGGGGACAATCGTCCTGATTGAAAAACTTCTTGATGCAGATATTAAAGAACTTTATTTGAAGCACCAGCTACCTTCCCGTGAAAAGTTGAGACAACTGTATTTGATTGCGCTGGGCCGGATTTATAAGAATAAAGTTCATTTGCTGGTATACTCCGTCCCTTTAATCGGTTCTAAGGAAGAAAAAATCGCACAAGCCATTGATCGTGTTGAACATTATTTGTCTAACGTGATGGTTGATTTCTTAATTGATGCTTATGGACAATCTATACGTGACTATGCGCACGATATCAATTTTGTCATCAAAAGTATCATTATTAATTCCTTCCGAATGAGCGATTCAGAACTGTCCTCGACGGAGCATAAAACACTGGCTGAATTTATGCTCAGCATTACGGATATGCTGGCACAAGGAATGCTGAGCCCTGATGTTCAACATCAAATCATGTGGGGCCGCGATTCCGTATTCCATGAAGATTCTGATCAAATCTGGACCAAGGGAAAACAAATCTCCTATGCACTGCAATGTATGGATACGGTTCTGAAACAAACTAAATTAAATGAAGCTCCCCGGAATGAATATGTGCAAATCCTAAGCAGATTAAAGGGTGAACTCTCGGAAGAAAACGTGGAAATAGCTCACGTGAAAGCCTTCCTTCTATTTTTGGGTCAGCTGCCCGAGTTACAGGCGGACTGCACCAAGCTGAAAGCTATTTTAGAAATGTAGCATGCCCAATGCAGAAAAAGAGGTTCATGATGGTCAGTTTCTACTGCCATGATGAACCTTTTTCTTTAATATACTTTGTCCGATCCAAAGCATCCTCTCACGCTCAGCGTAACGGCGCATAACCAAGCCGATTCAGCTCTTCCGCAATCACACGATAACCACGACTGTTCGGATGCACCCGGTCTAACGAAAGTAGTGCCCGTTCATAGCCCTCAAATGCGGGATAAATGTTCGCCACCTGGTAATTCGGTCCGCCCAATGTATAGAGAAACGAGTTGTACTGGCGCACATATACTCCTGCCTCCCTTACCCCTGGAAAAGGATTATATAATCCCACCATTCGGATGATAAATGGCTCACGCTGACCGGACTTTATCTGATACAGAGCATGTACAATTTGGCGCACATGTTCTTTGGTGTGATTCAGTGCTTGCGGAATGGAAGAACCCGACAAGCCGGAACCTCCAGAAAGAGCGCTGATATATGGGCGCAGATCATTCCCGCCGATCGTTACCGTTATAAGTTCAGCCCGGCTGAGCGCCGACCGAAAAAGCGGATTGTTACGGACCATTGACAGCAACTCCTGCGATGTCAGCCCGTTGATTCCCAGATTCTCGTAACTGACTGGCGTACGGAGATGTCTTTCTGCCATTCGCCGATAGATAGGTACAAATCCGCCGCTCAGCAACGTCCCCGCACCTGTTGTTAAAGAATCTCCAATCGCTGTATATTGGTACGCCAATGAAACCCACCTCCCTCTTTCTACATAACATATCTTATGTAGAAAGAGGAACGCGGGACCCGGAGATTCGCTTATTCTTCGTCTATTTCATATACACAATGGAATTGCCCACCATCCGGCAAATCCTCTGATCCATATACGGCAAAGCCCACATTGCGGAAGAAATCTGCCCCCTCCGCATCCGTGTCCACAGTAAGCCGTTTCGGATTACGCTCCTGGATAAGCGTAAGCAGCATACCTCTGGCATACCCTCTATGACGGTTTTCAGGCAACACGGCCAGATGGCGAATTACGGTTGTTCCATCCTCCTGCTCCTCAAAGCCAACAATACCTACAATAAGTCCTTCATCTTCTACACCGAACAGCTTCCAGTCATCCGAGGCTTGATAGGTACGTAAAGCTGCTTCTCCGCGTTCAGGATGATCCAGCACAGCGTAGGTTAACAGCTCCAGAACCTCCTCACGATCTGAATCTGTTTTTATATTTTTAAACATTATTTGTCGTCTCTCCTTAATATCCTGAAATTAGGATTACCTCTAATTCTCCATAATAAGCAACGGCCAGTTATCAAGCCACTGCTTCTCAAATACACGCTGACGAAAAGCCGTTGTGTGACGAAACAAAGGGCTTTGCCGTACCCGCATATCCAGCAGATCTTCCAATCCATGCGGACAAATGACCTCTATTTGATCCTTGTCATTCAATCTAACCGCCACAGCCGTTGCCGTCTCTGGCCAGCGGCTCATCGCATCCTCTATCGAGGAATAAGGAGCCTCTCCGTTGCGAATATGCATCCGAGCCTGATTTTTGACAGACCAGTTACGTCCGGCCTGCTTACGGTTCAAGGACAATTCTAGATACTCATCTCGTTCCTCTAGCGTATTTTTCGGGTCAAAGTAAATAACATCAATATCGTTTAAAGGTGTAGCAGTTGTATAGCCATGGAGCTTGTCCCAAACCCGGTTACGTACATAGCCTGCGGCAATACATCCTTGCGGCAACTTCAGCTCTCGCACATAGTGCAAGTCTTGCAGTACCTGCGGATCATTCATATATTGTATGATTCGTAGCACATTTTCTTCCGACTTCATCCTGCACTCAACTCCCTTTTTATGATGACAGTTGCTGCACCGATTCTCCTCCTTGAGCCGCGATCCGTGCTGTACGCTGCACCAGACGGCGGCGTGCGACCAGAAGGAACGGAATGCCAATCACAACCGACAGGGCAACCGGAACAAAAACGGCAAGCGGCGCCGTTTGACCATAGATATCCAGCAACCAGCCACCAAATAAAGGAGCCAGCACGCTTCCCAAATTATTAAAGCCGATTGTACCGAAGTAGGTCCCTTTATATTGAGCATCTGCAATTTGGTCAATCAGTACGTCCAACATCGTGAACAATAACACTTCACCAACCGTAAACAGCACCATATCCAGTATAAACATCCAGCCTGAGTTTAGCATACCGCACAGCAACAGGCTGACCGCAATACATATATTCCCTGCAATCAAGGAATTCACCGGGGAAAATCGACTTGCCAGTCGCACCAGCGGATATTGAAATGCCAATACACAAACCGCGTTGACCGTCAGCATGTATGTAAACCACCGGGTTCCTTCCTCGAAGGATAAGGACAAGAATTGAGGCATTGTGGAATTGGAATGAGCATAGCCCATCACACAAAATACTGTTCCCAGCAAAATCGGCATAAACACCGGATCACGGCTGGCTGTACGGAATGCCTCGCCCATCCGCAGTGGAGCCTCTCCCGCCGTTGTACCTATATGCAGATCCGATGCATACCGGGCAAATTGGATCAACAACAGTACCCCGTACAATGCGTACACACCAGCAGCTACCATAAACGGCGTACCAGTGGATGCAGATCCTAACATTAAACCAAGCAACGGCCCTGCCACCACCCCAACATTAATGGCTGCATATCTCATATTGTAGATAAGCAGTCTTTTCTCCTTCGGGGTTACATCTGATAACAGTGCCCGTGAGGTTGGCTCGAACAAGGATCTGCACAGTCCATTCAGAGCATTAATGACAAAAAAGGCCCAGGCCGCTTCCGCCAACGCAAAAGCAACGAATACAAGCGCCCAGCTCGCAATGGACACCAGCATCACCTTACGTCGTCCGATTCGATCTGAAATATATCCACCGTAAAAGCTGGCAAAAATGCCGACCAACGAGCTGACCGATACGATCACCCCCGTATGAAAGGGGGACACCCCTAGACGGGTGGTAAGGTAAATAGACAAAAACGGGATACTCATGGATGTCGCCATCCGCCCAAAAATAGTACCGACAATAATCGTCCAGGCCAGCGGGTGAATGGAACGCAACTGTTCTTTCATATATGTCTCTTACGTCCTCCTTCCGTATGCAAGTCTAACAAGGGGGAAACCTGTCTAGCAGTGGTGAATATAGCGTTCCAGTTCTAAACACGTTGCTTGATAGACAGATTGGAGCGCAGACAACTTCGCTTTCGCATTCTCAAGTCGGTTCTCCCGTGCAAGCTGTTCAATATCGGACAGCAACGAGGACAAACGCCCGACACCCAGACTCACGCTGCCTGATTTCAACTCATGAGCAGCCTCTACTACTTTTGTGGCTTCGCCCGCAGCAGCCAGTTCTCTTAACCTATTGATTTTGGCAGGTGTATCACTAGTATACATTTCGACCAATGACTCCAGTAGTCCCGTGCTGCCATCCTCGTCCAGCAGCATAATTTCACGTATAACTTCCTCATCCAAAATCGGCTCGGTTTCCGGCTTTGGAAGCCATTTGACAAGCTTTTCAGAGAGCTTTTCAATCGTTACTGGCTTCATCAAGTAATCATTCACTCCAACCTCCCGGCTCCGTGCCTGATCCTCCTCGGACACATTTCCGGTCAAAGAAATGATCGGTACAGGTGGTTGCTGGTTTTCTGCTTCCCGCTGGCGGATCGCTTTCGCCGCATCATGACCATTCAGCAGAGGCATATGATGATCCATTAGAATACAAGCGTAGGATCGTTCGGAGGCCGCTCTTACAGCAGCTTGTCCATCCTCAGCAAAATCAATATGCTGGAATCCCAAGTGGTTAAGCTGTAATTGCACCACCTGACGGTTCACCCGATTATCCTCGGCCACCAAAATAGTTTGAGAATGACTGTGCTCACGCAGCAACTCGCTAAATACCTTCAAATCACCATTTTCATGCTTCTCCATTTCGTCTGCCTGCTCCGATCCTTTCATGAAGGGAATTTCAAACCAGAACGTAGAGCCTTGGCCTTCTTCACTGACGACCCCAATTTCTCCCTGCATGAGTTCCACAAATGAACTGCATATCCATAGCCCCAGACCTGTTCCTCCATATTGGGAGGCGCTTCCTTCACCGGCCTGTACATAGGGCTGAAACAGCTTATTCTGATCCTCCGGTGAAATCCCAATACCCGAATCCTGCACCTCAAATCGAACACGTTGGGAAACTTTTGTTTCCTCCACTAATTTTGTTCGAACGATGAGCAATCCTTCACTCGTAAATTTATTCGCATTGTTCAACAGATTGAGCAAGATCTGCATGATCCTTGCCGAATCTCCCTCCAGATGCTCTGCCACACTGGTATCGGTCTCTATACTTAACCGGTTACCCATCTGATAGATTTGCGGCTCCAACAACTGAGCAACGTGGCTCATAATCGCCTGAACTCTGACATTTCCGATCTCCAGTTCCATCTGTCCTGCTTCCACTTTGGATATATCAAGCAGATTATTAATCATGTTCAACAACAGGGAGGCTGACTCACGTATCACACCGATGGCCTGCCGTTGATCTGGGGAAAGTTTGGATGAACCTAACATTTCGATCATTCCAAGTATTCCATTCATTGGCGTTCTGAATTCATGACTAACCACAGCCAGAAAAGTGCTCTTTAGGTCATTAGCCCGTACCGCTTCTTCCTTCGTCCGTGTTAATTCCGCATTACTTTTGGCAAGCTGACGCTGCAGATTGACCAGTTCGTTGTTCATTGATGAAAATTCATTCAGCAGCTTTTCTTCCTCAGCCTTGCTTTTCACAATCTCATCCGTTAATTGTTCGACCGTTTTCCGCAGGACAGCCATTTCTGCTGTCGGTTCCTTCATATTAAAAGGCCCCCTTTACAAAATGACTTACAGGTTCACAAAACTAACCTTATTTCCTGAGCGAAAGTAAGTCCCCTGCAACCTCCAGCGCTTCCTCCGCACCTGGTGCGTATCCGTCCGCCCCTACTTCCTGCCACAAGTGGGAATCGAGATTAAAAGGCAAGCCTCCGACCATAATTTTCACATGGCTAGTAGTTGGGTCTTGTCGAATGAGAGCAATCAACTCTTTCACTAAATGGACATGGTAAGCCATGGTAGCTGAGATAGCCACCACATCCGCCTTGTAAGTCACAATGGCCTGAACCAGACTCCGGTTAGGTACATTAGCGCCTAAATAATACGTATCCCAACCATCCATTTCAAATATATCAGCCAGCATACGCAGACCAATTTCATGCTGCTCGCTGCCTACACACGACGCCACGAGGCAGCGTTCCTTACTTCCACTCCCCATCCATCTGGGGTACAGGCTGGAAATAATAAATTGAGTCACGGCAGTGCAAAAATGTTCTTGGCCGACGGTGATTTTGCCTTCATGCCATAGACGGCCTATTTCATATTGCGAAATTTGAAAAATATATTTATACGTATGTTGAATAGAGATACCCTCATCCAGCAAACGGACGATCCAATCCAAAGCCTGTCTGCGATTACCTGAGAGTAAATATTTCAAATATTGAGCCACGTCAGCAGCATAGGGATTATCATCTGTAATAAAAGAGGCATACTCCTCTTTCTTCCCAATTTGCTGTATCCCCAAATTCAGATGCTCCAGCACCATGGTTTTATCCGTATGATCGAAGTGCTCTACCAACGTCTCCTGGATTAATCTGAAATTGATGCTCAAATCTTCTTGAGTTATGCCGAAACCCTCCAGAAGCTTTTTTAACCAGGAAACATACTGTGTAAATAAAATAGGGCTGTTCATGATTACACTTTCAGCTAAATAGTTCAAACTATATATAGAATCCTGTTTTGTCTTTATTTTACCGTTATCCCCAAAACGCTGCAAAAGATCAGGCTGTAATTCGTATTGCTTATGGGTAACTAATTCAGCCAAAGCTCCTGCTTGCATCAATAGCGACTCACCTGCGGTATATTGCTGTATGCTCATGTACAGCTCCTTCCCCGACAAGGTTTTGTATTCGAAACAGGTACTGGGGATTGGTTCCGGACGTGACTATTAGACAATTATACCTGATTTGCGTCTCTACATTAACCCTACTTCCCCAAAATACGACAAAAAAATAAAATACCGAGAAGTCGGTATTTTATCTAAAACAGATTTAACCTGCACACGCACAATTTATGATCCATTACTCTTCTGCCCCTCAGCAGTTAGTCCAAGCTTTTTTAACAGATGAATAGCCTGCTCCTTCTCTTCCACAGATAAGCCATCCACGGTCTCCATAATGACACGATGATGTTGCGGGAATATTTGCTCAAAGAAATGACGTCCATCATCAGTCAATTCTGCATAAATCACACGCCGATCATCTTGTGATGCACGACGGGTAAGCAAGTTTTTTTTCTGAAGTTTATCTACCACGTACGTAATATTCCCACTAGAGATTAGTACCTTTTCTCCAATCTTCTGCAAAGGCTGTGGTCCCCGATAATACAGCAGATCAAGCACTCCAAATTCTGTTGTATTTAATCCATGACTATGAATGTCCCGATTCGTACGGGACGTGACCGAATTATAAGCACGAGCCAGAACAACGAACAAATTAAGTGCTAAGTCCTGATCATCTGGTTTTACAGACATATTAACATCCTCCGTTACTCATATCTTTATTCCAAGATATCTTAATTGTTCACTTTTGTCAAGTTTAAGCGTTCCTCCCCTGCTCCTGCCACCTATTAATGGAGGATTACCGGCTTTAATGTGAAAGTTACAGTTCATTATGTAAAAAAAACCGCTCTCAGCCAGTCTTAAAGCACTGATCCAGAGAGCGGGACGATTATGTTGTTATCCCTAACTTCTTACGTACAAATACGTAGGCGACACGGCCGCATAATACTCCCAGAACATTCAGTATGATGTCATCTACATCCATTGTACCTGCGCCCAGCAGCATTTGGGACACCTCAAGAATGACCAGTGCGATCACTATCGTTAACAACAGACTGCCTATACTTCGCATGGACACCCAAATGATAGGCACAAGGATACCGAAGGGAATGAATACGCCAATATTACCGAGCAAATTAACACCCCATACCCGAAAAGGAAACGACTCCATTGCCCGCCAGTATTGCCTAATCGTATCAAACGGAACAATATTATACGAATACGGGGGTCCTGGTCGTAATGTACGACCAAAACCGAGAAACATCCAATATAATAGAAGCCCTGTATATAAAATCAATAACATCAATGCCACATGATGAAGCAGGCGGGTCCTAGACATTACTTGTTACGGACGTCGATCTGTCCATTGGCCCGTGCGATAATAACCTGGTCCGCCATATTAATGAACAGTCCGTTATCGACTACACCCGGAATTTGATTCAAGCGGATTTCCAACTCCTGCGGATTCTCAATCGTACCATAGCGACAATCGGCAATATAATTACCGTTATCCGTAAGGAAGCGCCCGCCGTCTTTCATACGCCATTCTGCTTTACAGCCCGTCTGCTGCAAGGCCGCCAACGTCCATTCACTGGCAAAGGGTACGACCTCAACGGGTAAAGGAAATGCACCCAGCACCTTCACATCCTTGGACTCATCGACAATAATGATTAATCGGTCGCTATTGCTTTCCACAATTTTCTCTCTCAGCAGGGCTCCGCCTCCACCTTTCACCAGTACCAGCTGCTCGTTCACTTCATCTGCACCGTCGATGGTAACGTCAAGCCTTCCAATCTGATCAAACGGAATGATGGGAATTCCCAGCTCCCTGGCCTGATCCTCCGAGGCTTGGGATGTAGCTACAGCCTGTATATGTAATCCTTGCGCTACACGCTCACCGATTTTTTGAATAGCCCAAAAGGCTGTCGAGCCTGTACCAAGTCCTACTTTCATGCCGTCCTGAATCGCCTCAACTGCTTTTTCGGCCGCTTTTTGCTTCAAATTCATTATCATCTCTCCCGCTATATAGGCTAGTATTGATCATCATCCATTTTATAAGAGAACGCTTTATAATAACAGAGACAGCTTTTTACCATAACAAAGGCTGTTTTCATCGTGTTCATACTCCCCAAACCGTTCAATAGGTTCGTATCCCCGTTTGGTGTAGAGAGCAATCGCTTCAGGTTGAGCCGCTCCGGTCTCCAGTTTAATTCTTACAACTCCCCGTTTGCTGGCTTCCTCTTCCAAAAAAGATAATAGACTCACCGCAATTCCTTGTCTGCGATAAGAGGAATCGACATAAAACCTTTTGAGCTCCATTTCTTCCGCATCTATAGGCCTAAGCCCTCCACAAGCCACCGGTTTTTCGTCCACATACACAACAGCGAAAACCATTTCTTTAACTTTCGGATTGGAAAAATCGACCAAGTAAATTTCGTCGGCAGGATACCTTTCCAGCAAGTCCTCATCCAGCCTTTGAATCAACTCATGCAGATCCTCATGATTACTCTCAACCTTTAAAATCGTAAGCTTGGACATTCTTCTTATCCCTCTTCTCTTTACATGGATATAAGGACTCATTTCGCAAACAATTCACAAAAACCGCGATAAATCAAGCATTTCCAACGTCAAATATGAAAAATGTCCCAAATTGATAAGTGCATTTGACTCTATTATAAAGTATGATGGTTTCTGTTGAATAGTTGCTTATGGACTGTAATGAAGTCGAATTTCAAGTAGAAGTATAAATTGGAATATACTGAAACACAGACAGCGTTTACCTATTAAAAATTAATTTTTTATTGTGTAAGGTATTCATTTCAAGGGCTTTTCGTACGACATATATATAGGGATATCATACTTGTCTATAAAAGGACTTAAGACCTATTACATAAAATTCAAGGGTCTATTATCTCGATTAATATGTTTGTAAGGGGGACTTGATTATCTCATTCGATAAGCGGTTCAACACCATATACAAAAATACAACCAGGGAGTGGAACATTTTGAAAAAGTGGAGTAGCTTATCATTCTTCACCAAAAACTTATTATTATCCTTCTTCAACATCGTATTGATTGGGCTAGTCCTTATTGTGTCCAGTTATTTGATCCAACGTACGATTTTGATAGACCAATTGCATGGGCAAGTGGAAAAAATCACATTGAAGTGGGCCCAGGGCATTAATTCCGATGAAGTAACCCAAGCGGTTCAAGAGAAAAATTATGATGGACCCGTTCAAACCAAACTCCGCGCATACCTAGATAACATCATGGCGACGAATCCGAATATCTCTCATGCCTATATTTTCGGGACGGAGCTCGAAAATGGCAATCTAACATCTATTGTGGCGATGCCAACGGATCTCAGAGAAGCATTTGAAAAAGATAAGCTGCTCGTTGGCTCCATGTACGAGCAACCCAATGTTGTGGCAGTAGGCGTAACCGGTATGCTGGACAGTGGCAAACCAACATTCACCAGCTTCTACGATGATTCTTTTGGTACATGGACGACTTTGATGACTCCAATTAAAGATCCAAGTGGCAAAATCTTTGCATATTTTGCAGTCGATGCAGATGCCGGTGCCGTACCTGCAGGATTGACCAAGCTGCTCATTAGCGGCGCTACCATTTTAGTGATTTTCCTACTGATCTGCCTGGCGCTTCAATATTGGGTTGTGAAACGCACGCTGTCCCCGATTAAGCAACTGATGTACGGTATCAGTGAAGTAAGCAGAGGAAATCTGGATGTTCAAATTCATGCAGGTCATGATGATTTGGGACTCGTGAATCAGAACTTCAACAATATGGTAAGTCATATTAACAGCATTATGACCAAAGTGAAGCAGACAACTGATGAAGTCAATGAATCTGCCAAGGAATTACTCGCAATCTGCGAGCAAAACGGAATCAATTCCAACATCATCAATCAAAACATCAGTGAAATCACGGAGAATATCCGTTCGCAGGAAAAAGCAACAGGTGATAGTGCACGTGCCATGGCTGAAATGGCTTCGGTAATTCAAAATATTGCCACTAGTTCTTCCAATGTTGCGGAGGAAGCCAATTCGGTAGAGAAACGTTCTAATGAAGGCAACGAGATTGTAGGTAAGGTATCATCCCAAATGCACTTGATTACCGATACAGTAACCAATACTTCCCGTATCATCAAGTTGCTGGACAGTCGTTCGCAGGAAATTGGCAATATCATCAGTACCATTTCAGGCATCTCCAGTCAAACCAACCTGCTCGCTCTGAACGCCTCTATTGAAGCTGCCCGTGTTGGTGAAGAAGGTAAAGGCTTTGCCGTTGTTGCCAGTGAAGTACGTAAGCTGGCAGAACAATCTGCGGATGCAACCAAACAAATTACGTCCCTGATTGAAGAAATTCAAAGTGAAATCGGACAAGCTGTGAAGTCGATGGAGCAAGGAAACGTTGAAGTTCAAAACGGAATCGTCGTTGCCGGACAAGCAGGCGTGCTGTTCAATGATATTCTTCAAGCAACTAAAAATGTAGCATGGCAAATCCAAGAAGTATCCAGTGCTACTGAGCAAATATCTGCGGGTACACAGGAAATGACAGCAACAGCAGACGATCTTTCTTCCACCGTAACCAAAACAGCCAATAACAGTGTTCACATTGTGCGAACGGTGGAGGAACAAAAAGCTTCTTTGGATTCGATTATTGATTCATCCCATAAATTGACATCCATGTCTGAAGAGCTTCAAGAAATTACATCTTATTTCAAAATTGCAGACACCAACCGTACCAAATCATAATAACCATTTATCGACTCCAAAATTTTTTTCATAAGTAAATCATTCGGTAATGCCTCCCACCTGTTCATGCATTTGAAGGGATCGGAGGCATTTACTGAGTTTACCATTTATATTAAGACATCATACATTCAGGAGGTTAGCGTAATGGCTTCATTACTACAAAACAGCACACAAACAACCCCATCCCCATTCCTAGTTCCCTTGGATTGTGCACGTATACAACGCAAGCATACATCCTCTACTTATCAAGTAGAGCTAGAAGCGTCCATCTCGGAACAATTAAATCAGCAAAAAACTGCGGAAGACAAACAAGCGTTGCTCTTATCAGCATATACTGCATGGGTATATCGCCTATCCGCAGAAGAAGAAGTTTCTTTTTCTACTTTTGTGCCGCAAACCGGTCTGCTTACAGCTTCGCTGACAGTCGAAAAGGAAACGACTTTTCATGAACTAGCAGGCTTATTTCAGGAGATGCTCCGTGAGCCTAATGCATACCTTGCGGAACCACAAGCCGATACTTCATTTTCGGCAAATCTGCCTACGGACAGCGGTGTAGAATCCCGTATTATGGACTGGGCTGTTAGTGAACACAATGGCGCTTATCAAATACAGATACGATATGATCAATCACTCCTGCTGGAAACAACGATTGTCCGATACGCAGAATACTTTGAAACCCTTTTGCGTGGCGCGCTAACCAACAGCCATGCACTTGTGAATTCAATTGATATATTATCGGATGCGGATCGAGCTGCTCACGAAGCTTTAAATAATACAGTCGTGAAATATCCTGAGCACCAAACTATTCATGGAATGTTTGAGGAGGCGGCTTCACAATACCCTGATCGTCCGGCTATTGCTTCACACACTGGAGAGTACACGTACCGTGAGTTGAACGAACGTGCTAACCAAGTCGCACGTGTCTTGTTATCCAAAGGCCTTACCAAAGGTGAATTCGTGACCATCTTCATGGAACGGAGCTTAGAGACCGTCATTTCACTGCTTGGTATCCTGAAAGCCGGAGGCGTATATGTACCTGTTGATCCCGCCCACCCCGCTGACCGGAGTAGCTACATTGTCGAAGACACGCGTTCTCCTTTTGTCTTAACAACTTCCGCACTCATGGAACAAGCGACTGAACTGTGCGGTTCCATTGAGACGGTAAAAGAAATTTTAGCGATTAACGGGCCACTGGCAGGCTATGCTGCAAGCAATCCGAACGTTAATGTAAGTCCGGATGATCTAGCTTATGTCATCTATACATCCGGCTCTACAGGCAAACCGAAAGGTGCCCTGATTGCTCACCGCGGTGTCGTTAACCTAGGAGCTGTCGTGCAACGCGATTGCGACATTACACCTCAGGATGTATTGACCCAATTTGCGACCTACAGCTTCGATGCATCCGTTTGGGATACAATTGGAGCCTTGTTTTACGGTGCAAAATTGTACTTGCTGTCTTCCGAAGAACGTGTATCTGTTGAAGAATTCGCTGAAGCCATTGCACGTACAGGCACGACGATTATTACCATTTTGCCGACCGTATTCTTTAATCAGCTATCTACGTATTTGTCAGACGAAGGCTATCGCAAACTCGCTAAGGTACGGATTGTTACTGTAGCAGGCGAAGCACTGTACGGCTCACAAGTTCGAGCGTTCCAAAGCAAATTCGGTACAGATACCGACATCGTAAACGTATATGGACCGACCGAATGCACCGTAGCGACGACGACCCATCGGGTCCGTGGTGCCGTGCCTGAGCATGTCGTCAATATTCCGATCGGCAAGCCGATTTACAATTACAAAGTGTATATCGTTAACGATGATAACAAGCTTTGCCCTGTCAATATTCCGGGTGAAGTATGCATTGCTACTCCTGCATTGGCCCATGGCTATCTCCATCAGCCAGAACGTACAGCCCAATCGTTCGTGGACAATCCTTTTGTTCCGGGTGAAAAAATGTACCGCTCGGGTGATATCGCCAAGCTGCTGCCAGACGGTACGATTGAATACGTAAGCCGCAAGGATTCGCAGCTCAAAATTCGAGGAAATCGGATTGAAATTGGAGAAATTGAAGACCATTTTTCCAAACATCCAGGTGTTCAGGACGTCGCTGTGGTAGCCGTCAAAGATCACACAGATCAGAACATGCTAGTTGGCTATTTCACCACTTCGGATGGACAATTCATTCCACAGGACGTTATTCAGTCTTATATTGGGGGCAAGCTGCCTTCGTATTTTGTACCAAGCCATGTCGTTCATCTGGAAGCTATGCCAATTTCACCAACTGGCAAGATCGATCGCAAAAAGCTGGCCCTGCGGCCACTACCGGAAGCGTCTGATCTTTCATTTGGCGGGGAACCTCTCCGAGAAGGAACCGAAACACTTATTGCCGAAGCATGGACTCAAGTGCTTGGTAAAAATAACATCGGCGCTACCGATGATTTCTTCCTGATCGGGGGCGATTCGCTTCGTGTCATTCATGTGCTGGCTATTCTGAAGCCGCGTTATGGCGCGCTGCGCATCGGAGACTTTTTCCGCTACAAAACCATTCGTGAGCTTGCTGAATACGTGGAACAATTAGGTACGGAACAAACGCCGCAACGCAAGTCACTCGCGATTCCTCAAGAAAAAATGGACTTGAATGAGCATCCTATTGAGTTGTCTGGTGCTTCTGACTTAGCTGAAGTCCGCGACTTGCGCGTGATCTTGTTGACCGGAGCTACAGGCTATCTAGGCTCGCACATTCTGTATGACCTACTACAACGGACAGAAGCCAAAGTATACGCGATGGTACGCCCTTCTCAGGACGGTCCATCCGGTATCGAGCGTATTCAGTCCGTATTGACGGGATATTTTGGACAAGATATCTCCAGCTTGATCGAAGGACGGGTAAAGGCTGTCTATGGGGATCTGGAGCAAGCTGATCTTGGTCTCTCTTCCGTCGACCGCCATATGCTGGAGCACCAAATCGACGGCATCATTCACAGCGCCGCTGACGTTCGCCATTTTGGTGATTCGGCAGCTTTCGATCGCACGAATGTGATCGGTACACTGGAACTGCTGAAAATTGCCCAAGCCAAGCCGGGAGTGTCCTTCCATCATGTCTCCACTATGGGGATACCGGAGGATCTTGCAAACGAGGGAAAATGGGAGTCGGCATTGGAGCTTTCTGCCTCCCCAGACGAATTGAACGTGGACAACCTGTACACGAACAGTAAACTCGCGGCAGAGAAGCTATTGTTCCAAGCAGCTCAAGCGGGTACGCCTGTCTCGATCTATCGCGCGGGTAATTTGACAGCTCATTCGGCCAACGGACGCTTCCAGCGAAATATCGACAGCAATGCTTATTATCGTATGATGAAGGCGATGCTGCTGCTGGGTAAAGCACCACAAGCCGATTGGCATACGGACTTCACGCCGATTGATTACGCCAGCCGTGCTATCGTAGAGCTGTCCGTTCATCAAAAAAGCGCAAACCGCATTTTCCATATCTGCAATCCGAACCCACTGCCATATGATGAACTGATCGCTATGGTAAACCAACTCGGTTACGCAGTAGAAACCCTGCCTTTTGACGATTACAGCGTCTGGCTGCTAAATCCGTCTTCCGGCATCCAGGAGGATGCACTTCATCTTGCTATGGGACAACTGGAAGGTGATGGAGCCAAGGATTCAGCTTATCGTTACGGATGCTCTGTAACCGCAGCTCTGCTGGAACAAGCTGGCGTTCAATGCCCGGCAACCGACCTGAATTTTATTCAGAACATGATCCAGCATGCCGTCGAGATCGGTTACTTCCCGACCTCTTCATCGGTATCTGTAAAAGCAACACAGAGGTAACAAAGTTGTGATATTTCTCCCGCATGTTTTCGGTATGATAGACTAGATTTTGCTAGTTTCATATTTAGTATAAACCTCTATACTTTCAGAATTTTTTGCATGCGGGGGATGTCATTCAATGAAACACACTTTTTTTAAAAGAACATTGCTAATCATAAGTTTGTTGGCTATTTTAGGGATTTTGCTGTATGAAGCACGTAGCATATACCACACACCTACAGTTAAAGGGACTCATCGTACACGTACAGCTAATGCAGATCGACTGGTGCGCCATTTATTCTCACTGACGCCTACGCCAGATAAAGTTTATTACCAAAACAAAGTCATTGTCCTGATGTATCATGAGGTGACCAAGACTCCACCTGATCCCGGCGCTCTCAAGCTTAGTAATTTAACGAGACAGTTGGATGAGATGAAGGCTAACGGCTTCCACTGGATCACGATGAAAGAGTATACGGACTTTATTTTACATAAAGCCAAGGTTCCTGATAATGCGGTACTCATGACATTCGACGATGGCTATGAGTCCTTTTATACGGACACTTTTCCCGTGTTGAAAAAGTATCAGGTTCCGGCAACCAATTTTCTCATTACGTCCACGATCAGCAATCCCAAACACATTGGTATTCCAAAGCTGACATGGGATCAAATTCATCAGATGCATGCCGAAGGCATTGATTTTTACAATCATACCAATGACCAGCATGCTTACGGATACTCCAACACAGCGCGCACCAAACAAAAGCCGCTTCTGATGGGGCCTGTGTATTCGAAAAAGCTGGGGCGAATGGAAACAGAGAATGAGTTCAAACAGCGGGTTTATACCGACTTGGACATGGCTGACAAGAAGCTGTTCAAGCATCTACACAATGATCAGAATGTACTTGCCTTCCCTTATGGTGGGTATACCAAGGAGACGCTGGAAATTTGCCGTTCCTTGGGAATTGACGTTACATTCACGGTCAAACGGGGGATTAACTCGCCGGGGCAAATGAACGGCTATCGTGTCAATGCAGGTGGAATACACAATATTCCAGAAGTATTGGTGCAATACATGAAGGAAGGTGCTCCTCTTCGCCCACTTCCTTTTGCCCAAGGTCCCAACAAGGTATCCTAAACATTGGCTAGCTTAATGAAGGATAAAAAAGAACCTTTAAAACCAATTATGTCGTGGTTTTAAAGGTTCTTTTGTTGTATGAGATGTAGATTAGGACCAGATGCGAATTGTGGCGATAACAGCCAGATGTACCGGGTAAAAGCTACGCCACAACCAGCGCGGTACCCGACTATAAAATCCGCTTTCTCCAGTTGCAAAACATACGATCAGAATGCTGGACAGCAGACTAAAGTGTTGGAGATTCGCGTGATGCACCATATCATACACTACGTTCAAAACAAAATGGGCTGCAATCATCATGTATGAACGGGTGTATCGATAAATGAGAACCAACAGCAGTCCATAGGCTCCGTAATCCATCTGGCTGAGCTCCATAACCAGAGCTGAAAGGACGTACAGACCCGTTACAGCCGTCCAATGCTTCAAGTGGGATGCAGCAGCCAGCGCGAGCAACGAGGCCAATAGCGTCCAGATTACGTTCGGTCTAAGTACATCAAACGCCAGCATATAGGGCACCTGAGAAATCAGAGCCAGTCCGAGTAGACGGAGCATATAGCTCCGCATGTCTCGGGTATGAGTATATCCCAAATACAGCGCGTACGCGTAGATTGGAAAAGCAAGCCTGCCAGCAATTCTCCAAGCCGGATCCGTCGGAAAAAACACAAGTCCGACATGGTCAATCAGCATCGTCAGCATGGCCAACCAGTACATACAAGGCCCCCTTATTCATGTTTTACGTTTTTTCTTCTGTCAAGCTCAGAATGGCGTTCATGATGTCCGTTTTCGTAACCCGCCCTACCAACTCCCGAATTGGAGTTGAGGAGCTACATTGCTCGTCCAAAACTGGAAGACAATTGACCTGATGCCGAATCAGTTTCGATATCGCTTCCAGTAAAGTGTCTTCTGTAGCAAGCGTCGTCATTTGGGCCCGGCGCGTCATTGCCATGGTCACCGGGACGGTGTGAAGATCGGTATGCCCCAGCATGACCTTCAGCAAATCCTTGCGGGTAACAATTCCAATGAGCTCCTGTTCCTCCCCTGTGACCATCAGCGTGCCTGTATTTTGCTGAAACAGCATCAGCACCGCATCATAGGCGGTAGCGTCACCGGAAATCAAAATCGGATCACTAAGTATATCCGCCACAGTCAGCTTTTTGAGCATGTTGCCGATATGACTATCATATTTGGGGTAACGTCCTGGAAGGTAGCCTACCTTCGGCTTGGCATCCACCAGCCCGAGCATAACGAGCAGAGCAAGGTCAGAACGGAGAGTCGGACGTGTCAGTCCCAGTGTTTCAGCAATTTTATCCCCCGTAACAGGTGCCAGACGCCGGACAATATCAACAATTTCCTGCTGTCTTTCAGACAGTTGAATAATGATTACCTCCTTATGGAGTGGGGTAGTATATATTATAAGTGAGCATGGATCGGTAAATTTCAGCATCTTCCGACAATTCATCAAATTTTAATCATACACAGCTTGTTTTCAAATTTAAAATGTGTCACAATTAAGAATGTAATACATACTAATTATAAGTTTAACGTGTGCAATATGCTACATTTAAATGAACTATTGTACATCGCATGTGATATGTATTATGTATTATATAAACCTGAGGAGGAAATCAAATGAAATTTTTCTTGGATACTGGTAACATTGAAGAAATCAAACGTATTGAACGTTTGGGTCTGGTTGATGGTGTAACAACGAACCCTTCACTGATCGCTAAAGAAGGTCGAGTGTTCAAGGAAGTCATTCAGGAGATTTGCAGTATCGTTGAAGGTCCCGTAAGTGCTGAGGTTATTGGTCTGAAGGCTGAAGATATGCTCAAGGAAGCTTATGATATCGCCAAGTGGGCACCGAACGTGGTTATCAAGCTGCCTATGACCGAGGACGGCTTGTACGCTTGTAACGAGCTGACCAAGAACGGAATCAAAACGAATGTAACCCTGATTTTCTCCGCGGCTCAAGGTTTGATGGCAGCCAAGGCTGGCGCTACTTTTATCAGCCCGTTCGTAGGACGTCTGGATGATATTGCTGTTGACGGTATGAAGCTCATTCGTGAACTGAGACAAATTTTGGACATTCATGGTCTGAAATCCGAAATCATTGCGGCTTCCATTCGCAACATTAAGCATGTAGAAGATGCTGCCTTGTCTGGTGCTCATATCGCCACCATTCCAGGCTCCTTGCTCCCTTCCCTGTGGAAGCACCCGCTGACAGACAGTGGCATCGAACGCTTCCTGAAGGATTGGGAATCCGTGCCTAAAGCTTAATTTGCCAGTCATGGCAAACGATTTTTTTTAAAACCCAAACAGCCCGTAATTTACGGGCTGTTTTTTTGTTTTGCCTTTAGCGAGGGCAAGAACCAAAAATGCTGAACAACTTTTTTTGACAAAACAACTTGTTATCCATATAATTGTTGTAACAACTAATTAATTTCAAAGTAATTTATGTACGGGAAACAGAAAGGAGTACCTTATGAATAACTTACCTCCCGATTGTTCCATTGGGATGCTGCTCGGGATTACTCACCGCAAAATGAGTCAGCAGCTCCTACAGCGCCTCAAACCTTATGATATTTCCCCAGAGCAATGGTCGGTTCTGTACCAAATCTATCAGGCTGAGGGTTTAAATCAGAAAGAAATTGCAGCTAAGGCCGTGAAGGACCAGCCGACCACGACTCGAATTATTGATTTATTAGACAAGAAGGGCTGGGTACGGCGTGTGAATAGCCCTCAGGATCGTCGAGCCTATTTACTTCATTTGACTGAAGCAGGCCGACAGCTTGTAAAAGAGATTCTTCCTATCGAATATGATGCCAATCACGATTTTGTAAGAAGAATTTCCTCAGCCGATCTGGAGCAATTCCGCCAGACTCTTTTACAAATTCACGCCAACATGACCGAATCAGAAAAACAAGGAGATAACGATTAATATGCAACAAAGCAAGCAACCTCTTTGGACCAAGGAATTTATTGTTCTTACGGTTTCCAATTTATTTTTGTTTTTGGAATTACAGATGATTCTATCCTCTATTCCTTCTTATGTGAAAAATACATTCCACGCTAGTTCCGTTCAGGTTAGTCTCGTTACCACTTTATTTGCTTTAAGTGCGATTGCGGCACGGCTCTTTTCCGCCCGTATGCTGGAAAAAGGGCATCGCAGCACTCTGATCTTCGTGGGGCTGCTGTTTGCATTGGCAGGAACGCTGGGGTACAGTGTTTCGCCGACGATTACAGTGCTGCTGCTCATGCGGATGTTATTCGGGATCGGCTTCGGTATGAGCAGTACGGCTTTTCCAACGATGGCCTCTGACGTCATCCCGTCCAAGCGCCTTGGTGAAGGAATGGGGTATTTTAGTTTATCCACCAGTCTAGCGATGTCGATTGGGCCGACCATTGGCATCTCAATGCTGCAATACGGGAGCTTTAACCTGCTCGCCTATACAACAGCAGCTGTCATTATTGTTATATTCCCTTTGGCTTACTGGCTCATTCGTACACTACCCAAAGGGCACATCGAACCACCTATGGTTCCTTTGGAAGAAGGGCGAAAACCGGCATTTAACCGTAAATTGTGGGTTCCCGCTTTGTTGAACATGCTGATGTCTATCACATATGGTGGGTTACTCGGCTTTATGGCGCTTTACGGGGATGAAGCAAATCTGGCGCACCCGGCCTACTTTTTCCTGTTTAATGCAGTATCCGTGCTTATCGTGCGTCCCTTCTCAGGCCGTATTTATGACAAAAAAGGGGCAAAAGCACTGCTCATCCCCGGCTCCCTGTTTTTAATTGGCGGTCTGATCCTACTTTCCTACGCGCACAGTGATGTCTTCATGTATATGTCTGCTCTTTGCTACGGTATCGGGTTTGGTGTCATGCAGCCGACCCTGCAAACCTGGATGATTCAGGTCGTGTCTCCTAAACAGAGGGGCATGGCAAACGGTATGTTTCTCAATTCCCTCGATTTCGGGGTTGCAGCCGGAGCGCTTATACTTGGCATTATCGCCAAAGCAAGTGATTATGCGTGGATGTACCGTCTTTCCTCGCTGTTTATTGTACTATTCTTATTAATCTATGTCATACAAATCGTCGCAAGCCGTAGGCCTAAGACGCATGTCCCTCTAGAAGGGTAAGACTATGATTTACAAATGAATATTAGTATATACTTGCTCAGTTATCAAAAGCACCCGTTGCCATGATTTCATGGACAACGGGTGCTTTTTCATTTATTTCGCAGGAGTTTTGCGTCTTAGCTTGGAAGAAAGAGGCTTTTCTCGGGCCACCCCTGTTAGCTCCTCATTTACACTCATACGGTCACTGGATTTGTCATCTGTGGGTTCATCCTGCTTGGGTTTGACCGCAAACAGCATCAGCAGAGCTGCAATGCCTCCCACTGCGGCCATCACGCCAAAGAGCAGACCATGTCCACTGCGACCCAGCAGCAAGGAAACAACCGGAGGACCTAGCGATACCCCGACAAAGCGCATGCTGCTGTACAACGAAGTAATGGTTCCGCGCTCCTCTTTTTCAATTCCCTTCGTAATCAGGGCATCCAAACAAGGCAATGCGAGCCCAATTCCGCCGCCCCCTAACGTAAACAACCCAATCACCGCATAAATATGTTGAAAAAATCCGAGAATGGCAAAGCTGATCGTCAATATGGCCAAACCGCTGAAACCGATCCATTTCATGCGCTTTTTGTGCTTGCCGATAATCTTGCCTCCTACATAAGAGCACAGACAGAGGGAAATAAGCGGAATGGCCAGCACAAAACCTTTCCAGACTCCACGGAGGTTGTAACGACTTTCTAGTATGTCGGATAAGTAGAACAAGACGCCAAAAATGACAAACATGCAAATACCGCCCATAGCGAAAATAGCATAGAGCCAGCGTCCTTTTTCAGCAAGCACCCGCTTCACATTTCCCACAAACTCTCGAAACATAATCGGTTGGTTCTTACGTTTGGGCGCATGGATCAGCCAAAGCACCAAAATGAGCGAAATCAGACAGAGGCCTGGAATTACTGCCAATGGCAAAAACCATAGAACTGCTCCCAACGAGGCACCGAGGATCGGACTTAACACTTTACCGAATGTGTTGTAGGTCTCGACTACGCCCAGGTTCTTGCTGGCCTCATCCTCGTTCTCATACAGATCACCTACAAGCGGAATGACTATAGGAAAAGCCCCTGCCGCTCCCGCACCCTGAAGTAGACGGCCTCCAATAATGGTCCAGTATGCTGCCGAATCGTGAAGCAGCCATGCTCCCGCCGCAGAAATCCCCCCTCCAATCACAGTCAGAATCAGACAGGGAACAATCACCGCCTTACGGCCAAATCGGTCGGAGAGATAGCCCGCAATCGGTATCAGTAAAATGGCCACCACCGCATATACTGTAATCAACATGCTAATCCGAAAAGAACTTACATGTAGCTTACGTCCGATTTCCGGTAAAACAGGAATCAGCATGGAATTACCCAGCGTCATCATCAGCGGGATGGAACCTAACGCAAGCAGATTCCCTTTATTTTGTTGCATCCCGTTACCACCTTTGCAAAAGTAATAACACAGCTGTTCTGATTCGTTCAACAAATGTTATTGTGTTTACATTGGTGGGGATTTATGCGGTTACACTTTAAATCCACCGACTCTTGCATTTAGCAGTTGCGACATATCCGCCAGTGTATGAATGGATGATGCAATTTCCTCCATGGAAGCCAGCTGCTCTTCAGCTGCCGCACTGACGCTCTGGGTTCCCCCTGCCGACTGCTCTGCTACTTCACGAATACGTTCTACTGCTTCCACCATGCGCTCGGATCCGCCGGACATCTGTTCTACAGACCGATTTACACTGTGAATCTGTTCGCTGACCAGTTGAATGGAACTTCCAATCTGACGAAATGCGGTTTCTGCGGATTGCATAACCTTTACGCCAGACTGCACTTCAACCGTCCCTGTCTGCATACTGGAAGCCACATTTCCAACATGCTCTTGAATATTTTGCACAAATTGTGTGATTTCTGCTGCTGAAACCGATACCTGCTCGGCCAATCTTCTTACCTCAGAGGCTACAACTGCAAATCCTTTGCCCTGCTCTCCGGCTCTTGCCGCTTCAATCGACGCGTTGAGCGCCAGCATTCCTGTCTGTTTGGCTATTCCGGTAATAACAGCTCCGATCATGCCAATCTGTTCGGCCTGTTCACTAAGTGAACGTACAGCACGTGCAGAGCTGTCTACACTTTCGCTTACCTTCTCCATCTGACGCATAGCCTGACCTATAGATTGTTCTCCTGCTTCTGCATCTTTAGCGGCTGTATCAGACAACTCATACACCTGCTGGCTCGTAGCTGCAATATGCTCCAGTTCGTGGGCTAGCTCTTTTACGGTATCTGTAGTTTGTGTAATATCATCGACCTGATGCTCCATACCAGCCGCTAGCTCTTCCATTACACCGGAAGTATGACGATTGGCCTGATTCATTTCCTCTGTACTTACGCTAACCCGCTCTGCGGTTACGGTTAATGTACGCGCCGTATCCTGAGCATCCACAATAATACTGCGGAACCCCTCAATAAGCTTGTTGTAGGAGCTTGCAATCATACCGATTTCGTCTTTGGACGTAATATCCAGTCGGCTACGCAAATCTCCCCCTCCTTCAGACATTTCCAACAGCTGCTCATTCATATGGTGTAATGGACGAATAGAACGAATCAAAACGATGGATTGAACAATACTGTAAATGATAACTAGAAGTCCTACAATACTCGTAATCAAAGATGTATTCGTCATCGTTTGATGCGCTTGCTGTACTTTCACCATTACCATATCTTCTTGAGCTTTGACAAAGGCTACTACCTTGGTATCAAGTTGCTTACGCAACACCCGTTCGTTTTCAAAATCATCGAGCAAATCAGAAAATGGCGGGAAAGCATCGTCTCTTGTACTCTGATACCCCGCTGTAGTCAGTAAACGATGAACTTGATTCATGTAAGTATTAATCCCTGTCTTGAGATCAGTCATCTTTTTCTTAGAATCCTCATTACCTGTATTAAGCAGAGCTTCTGTCTCCTGTAGCAACTTTGCAACTTCACTTTGCTTGTTTCCGATCTCTCGCCCGTACTGTTCATCACGAGTTAGCAAATATGCCCGCTCATCATTAGATATGCCGTTTAACAAAAATTGAAGAGACTTCGAGTTATACGCAATAGCCTCTTCTCGATTCATAATATCCTTGTACTCATTCTCACTATGTACGCTTAAAATGTAATTGGTCAGCAGCATAGCCGCAATCACACTCGGAATCAGTATCGCGCTAAGAATCATTTTGGCCTTAATTGTTAAATTCATGAATCGGTCCCCCAGTTATTTCTGAATAAAATGTCCAACTTACTATATATCGTTTTATTCGATTGTTTTTTTGAATGAAACAGAAAAAGTGTATAGATTTTTAAATATATTTGTGTCTATTTAGTGAACATATATATCTTTTTTAATATGAAAGAACAAAAAAATTCAAAATTAGTAAATGAACTGTTTTCAGTTTGTACTCTTCGAATTTTGGACTATTAAAATGATATACTATGTATTGCTATGCCATAAGCCTCAAGGAGGATCTGCATGAAAAGTCTGGAACTCAAACCGCTTATTCACGTGCTTAACGAATTGGAAACCCGCAGCTGCCTTATTGAGCAGCAGGGTAACATGATCATGAATTACTATCGTGAACCTCAAATTGCTAATGAACTCTATAAAATAAATTCCTGTACCAAAAGCGTGATTTCCGCATTAGTTAGTATCGCTATGGACCAGCAACGGGGACCGAAACCGGAGACGCCGATCCTCGAATTCTTTCCCCAGTTGGCCACAGATAGTGATTCTCGTAAGCGTGATATTACGATTGAACATCTGCTGACGATGTCCGCAGGCTTTAACTGGACGGAATTTGGCGGACAAAATTCTTTTCCTACCATGAGCAAAACGTCAGACTGGGTGCAATTTGTGCTTTCACAGCCATTATCAGATGTGCCAGGTAGTCGAATGGAATACAGTTCTGGCTGTTCTCAACTTTTGGCCACCATACTACGTAATGTTTCTGGACAAACAGTTGCTGAATTTGCCGAGCAGCAATTATTCCAACCGCTCGGTATCGAAAGCTATCATTGGGAAACCGATCCTCAGGGTACTCATACGGGTGGATTCGGACTGCATCTCAGGCCGATGGACATGCTCAAATTCGGGCGGCTTTATCTGAACGAAGGAGGCTGGGAAGGACGGCAGATCATCCAAACAGAGACAGTCCGATATTCAACCCGTCCGTTTCTTCCCGCTGCCAAACCACAAAAAGCATTTTACGGCTGGCACTGGTGGACTTCTTCCTTTTCAGATGAAACAGAGACAGGAACTGAAACGGACTATTTTTACGCTCTCGGCTTTGGTGGGCAATATATTGTTGTCGTCCCGTCGTATGACATGGTTGTTGTCGTTACCGCTGATAAATTCAAAAAGAAACGGACTCCTGTGGATATTTTCCGGCAGTATATTGTACCGCTGCTACTCCAGCAGAATGAATAGGAATAATACCGAAGCTAAAAGTTGCAACTGGTCTCTATCAAAAATCTGCATCAAAAAGGGCTTGCCTGTTGGATCAGGCAAACCCTTTTTTGCATATAATCGCTACATTGTGACATACTTCATCCACTTTCTAGCGCCTTACCTAGCCCAAGTGAATAGTAAGCTCTTGCTGTCCGCTGGAAGCTGGTGTAATGATTACACCCTGTTCTCCCGACTGGCTGCTGCCTTCCTCCACTTGAACAGCCTCGTGGATACCGCGCAGGACTATCGACCATGGTTTAACAGCACCTTCTGCCTTCACCGTAATGACAGAATCCTTGCGGCTAGCAGTAACCGTTAGCTCTTCTTCACCTGACGTATTCACGATAAACGTTCGAGCCTGTTGCCCCTCACCAAGTTCAAACAAATGAAGCGCCACTTGATCAGCATAATCATAATCCGGACGACTGTTCTCATGACCGATTGCCAACAGTGTGTTCGGCTTCACGAGCACAGGCAAAGTTGTAAAATCATGATGCTCGTTAACCCAACGACCACCTGACACGCTCTCATTCGTAAGTAAATTTGTCCACTTACCCTCTGGTACATAATACTGCACGTTGCCTTCTTTATTAAAGATCGGGGCTACCAGAATGGAATCCCCCAGCATGTATTGCAGATCCAGCGTTGCACAGGTTGGGTCCTGCGGGAATTCCAATACCATAGCCCGCATCATCGGCAGTCCCTTTACCGAGGATTCCACAGCAGAAGGATACAGGTATGGCATTAGCGAGCATTTGAGTTTTGTAAAGCTGCGCACCACGTCGACTGATTCTTCATCAAACAGCCAAGGCACGCGATAGGATTCGTTTCCGTGCAGACGGCTATGAGAGGACAGAAGCCCGAATTGTACCCACCGTTTGTACACGTCCGGCGCAGCCGTTAACTCAAAGCCGCTAATATCATGGCTCCAGAAGCCGAAGCCGCTCAAACCAAGCGACAAACCGCCTCGCAAGGATTCCGCCATCGACTCATACGTCGACGAGCAGTCTCCGCCCCAGTGAACCGGGAACTGTTGCCCCCCGGCTGTAGCGGAACGCGCAAATAACGCTGCTTCATTTTTACCCAGCTTTTCCTCCAGCACATCAAATACAGCCTTGTTGTACAAATGCGTATAATAGTTATGCATCTTCAGTGGATCAGAGCCGTCATGATATACCACATGGGTAGGGATGCGCTCGCCAAAATCAGTTTTAAAGCAATCCACCCCCTGATCTACCAACACCTTCAGCTTATCCTGGTACCATGCGACTGCAGCCGGATTCGTGAAGTCAACCAGCCCCATCCCCGCCTGCCACATGTCCCATTGCCACACACCGCCATCGGCAGTTTTGACCAGATAGCCATTCTCCATGCCTTCATCGAACAAAGTGGATTTTTCCGCAATATATGGATTGATCCATGCACAAATTTTGAGGCCCTTTGCTTTCAATCTCTGCAGCATGCCTTCCGGGTCTGGGAACATATCTTGATCCCACTGGAAATCGCACCATTGGTATTCCTTCATCCAGAAGCAGTCAAAATGGAATACCGAGAGTGGCAGATCTCGCTCAGCCATCCCGTCCACAAAATGGTTCACTGTCGCTTCATCATAATCTGTTGTGAACGAAGTGGTCAGCCACAAACCAAAGGTCCAGGCTGGTGGTAATGCAGGTTTACCCGTCAGCTTGGTGTAATTGTCCAGTACCTCTTTAGGGTTAGCTCCACCAATAATAAAATACTCTAACGATTCGCCGGAGACGCTAAACTGAACCTTTGATACATTTTCCGATGCAATCTCATAGGATACCTTTTCTGGATGGTTGACGAACACACCATACCCTTTATTAGATAGATAGAATGGAATGTTTTTATATGCCTGCTCACTGCTAGTCCCGCCATCTTCATTCCAGATATCAACCACCTGGCCATTTTTTACGAACGGAGTGAAACGCTCTCCAAGTCCGTATACGTACTCACCGATGCCAAGCTCCAGCTGTTCCCGGAAAAAAGGCTGATCCTGCGGGTCTGTAATATAGCCTGGTCCCCGATGTCCGCTGCCTGTGACTTTGCGATCCTCGACATAAAAGCCTACATCCCAGCTCTTCCCACGGTCGACTCGCACACTCAGATCGCCGCTTTTCAGTACCGCTACGTCTTCATCCACCGTAATGTCTACCTCTGTTGGCAAGGTGTGAATTTCAAAATTCGGTCCCTGATGGACCCGTCCCTTATGGTGGTTCAGACGCACCTGAATGACATTCGGCATAGGCGAGCTGTAGGTCGCTTTCAGCAACGCTCCGTTCAGCGTATCTCCTTTATGCTCGATCCGGTGGGTCGCTGCATATACCGTCATGGAAGCATCGTCCGTCACGATATCACGGATTTCAGCAGGATTTTGTATTTCATAGCCCTTACGAACCAACCAATAGCCATCTGTAAATTTCATCTGTTCCTTCCTCCGTCTCGATCTTTATATTCTTGATTCCAAATCGCTTGTTGGATTTTTTCGAAATCCTTACTATAATAATATTGATTTATGTAAGGGTTTACTTCTTTTATTTTGACGTATTGTATCAATATTTTGATGTTTTCTATATAAATCAGTTTGCGGAAAAGGAGTCATAGAAATGCAAAGAGAAATGTTGCGGGAAAATCGCATTCACGGCAATCCCATGTATCCGGTTAGCGTATATCCGAGCGTAGAGCAGCTAAATGGAAATAGTGTACTGGAGTCCCATTGGCATGAGGAGATGGAGTTTATCGTAGTGGAACAGGGGAGCGCCGTATTTCAGACGGATATGGTCTATACGGAGGTGAACGAAGGTGAAGCTCTTTTTGTCAACAGCGGTGAGCTTCACGCAGGTTATTTACAAAAAAGCGCTCGCTGCGTATTCTCTGCGGTGGTGTTTCACCCCGACATGCTGCACAGCCGCACGCAGGATACGGTGCAAACGCAGTTTATTGACCCATTTATCAGTAAAAAGCTTGTCCCTCCCCCTCACATTCGCGGCGTGCAGCCCTGGGAGCAAGAGGTGCTGGCTGCATTGCGACACATTATCACCAGCCATGAGCAGAATGCGCCTGCCCGTGAACTGGCGACCAAGGCGCAGCTCTATAGCACGATCGCCTGTCTGTACCCACACATGACCCCCGCTAACGGAGAGGATGTGATTATGGCGGGGCAACGCAATAAAGTTGAACGGATCAAAAAAGCGCTGGCGTATATTAACAGTCATGCTCATGAGCCTATACGTTTACGGGAGATCGCAGATGAGATTGGAATGAGTGAGGGGCATTTTTGCCGTTTTTTTAAGCAGATGGTTCAGAAAAGCCCGGTAGAATATATTAACTATCATCGGATTCAAAAGGCTTGCAGGTTGCTGGAGCAAAGTGATCGCAAAGTGGTTGATATTGCGCTGGATGTTGGTTTTGACAATCTAAGCTATTTTATTGCGACCTTTAAAAAATGGAACGGCCTGACCCCTTCGCAGTACCGTAAGCAGCACGAAGCAGATCAGGCGCTTGCTGTCCCTTATATAACAGACTAATATGCATAGGATAAATCATTTATTTTTTTTGGGCTTCATAAGTACTAAAATTATTTTTCTTCCTCTTAACTTAGTAAATATGTAGCCAGCTACGCCTCCTAAAACAGAGGGAATTAACCACCCTAACCCTACATTATATAATGGAAGAAGATGAGTGAAAAAATCATTAATTACATTAATTTTTATTCCAGCAGCATTCAAGCCATCAAATAAACTAATGATAAAGGTTAATATCAAACTGCCTTGATATACTTCTGACTTTCCTTTAAATACGGGATGTAAAAAAGTTAAAAATATTAGAGAAATAGCAATAGGATATATTGCCATTAATACTGGCGTTGAAACCTTAATGAGCTGTGTTAAACCTATGTTGGCTACAAGGGTACTAAATATAGATAACATGAGAGCAACTCTTTTGTAAGAGATTTTTGGAAATAATCCATGAAAAAAAGAAGAGCAGGAAGTGATAAGCCCCACACTTGTCGTTAAACAAGCTACTGTAATCATTAAGCCTAATAGAATAGAACCATATGATCCAAAATAATAGGAGGAAACCTTAGCTAACACCTCAGCGCCATTTCCTAAAACACCCAATTTTTCAACGCTAGAAGCTCCCATGTATGAAAGAGACGTATAGATAAAAGCTAAGAGTATAACCGCAATTGCTATCGCTTTGGCACAAATGATCATCAACTCTTTTTTGGAAGTAACTCCTCTATCCTTAATTGCATTCACAATGATAATTCCAAAAATAAAGGCTACAAGAGCGTCCAATGTTAAATAACCCTCTTGAAAGCCTTTGAAAAAGACATTCGATGTATAACCCTCCGCAGGTTCTTGGAACTTTCCTATTGGGTGAATAATAGCTACAATCACAAGTAATCCAATGAATGTCAATTTAATGGGTGTTAAAAACTTTCCGATTACATCAATAATTTTTGTAGGATTAAGTGATAACAAACATGCAACTGCAAAAAAAAGGATAGTAAATACAAAAAGTGCGACAGGATGATCTGCATTGTTTGAAAAAAAAGGTTTTACTCCAATTTCAAATGACACACTACCGGTTCTAGGAATTGCATATAAAGGCCCGATGGCTAGATAAAGAATGGTTGTAAAGACAATGGCGAATACAGGATGTACACGACTCGCTAAAGTTTGCAAATTGCTTTTGCCCGAAAAAACAAAGGCTGTGACGGCTAGTAATGGTAAGCCAACTCCGGTAACCAAGAAACCTGCATTGGCTATCCATACATTCTTCCCAGCCATTTGCCCAAGCATAGGTGGAAAGATTAGATTCCCTGCACCAAAAAATAAGGCAAATAGCATTGATCCTATAATGATAATAAAGGACGAAGAAACACTTTTCGACATAATAAATCCTCCAACTACGAATTCACAACATTTTGTTTTTATTCGTTTTCTCTTTAATTTGTATAATATATGTTAATAGGGACGTAGCCCATTGTTGCATCCAAAGAACGGTATCTGATTGCCTAGAGTATGTAATCTGGTGCTTTTCTTTTCACAAATAATGCTCAGTTCGATCTAAATGACCAGCACCAATCAGGGACAGCCATCCGCTCCCCCTTCTGACTAGTGTAGGAAAGTTTTTAATCAACGTAAACATGGCAACTATAAAGACTGCCGTATCCTCGATTCGCACCTACTTCTATCTGGATGTTAGCAATGTCTATTGAGCCCAGTGATAACCTGTGCCTTTAGGGTGAGTGGGTTTCGTCATAACTCGTCGTTACACAATACTCCATATACGATCACTGTTTCAAGTAACTTTGTACTTGCAAAATAAATCACTTCATCCCCTTGCTTTTACAATTATGATGCCCCCTATGTTTCTCCTCCTACTTAGTGAGCTTAATGAACTATAAGGGAATTTTACACTTAGGACTTATTTCTTATAAGACGTAGATGTAGTTACACACACCCGGTAGGTTTCGAAAAGTTTTTAATTACTTCAAACACCCATGTAACAGCATGTTCTCATGTTACTGTCATATCGCTTACATCAAGAACTACCGGGTTGCTTTGGGATAAGGAAAGTGAGTTAACTCTCAAGCGTTCGCTATGTTAGATTTCTTTAAAATCATCACATTCTTCATCTCTGTTCGAAAGAGTAATACATATCCATTTTGTATATTTTACCATATATAATCCATATCAGGATCGGCTGTTTTATTCGAATTATCAACTGATTGTAATAAGCACAGGAAATCTTGGGAAAATGCCCTATGGAAGCATCTGAATAATCCTTACAATTAATAGTACAGACAATGCATATTGACGTTGTATACAATTGGAGCCGCTACAATTTAAAGGGGTGCTTAAACATGATGAATTTGGCAAAACGCAACTATTGGTCTCTGAGTATTTTTAACTTCGCTTATCTGTTTACATGGTCTGCCGCCATGTCTTTTTTTGTCATTTGGCTGGGACAAAGCCTGGGAATTTCAGAAACCTATACGGGATTTTTATACGCGGCTAATTCAATCGTCGCCTTGATCATGCAGCCCCTGTTCGGTTACTTATCTGACAAGCTGGGCTTGAGAAAACATCTGCTGTACATACTCTTTACAATCCTTTTGCTCGTCGGACCCTTTTTTATCTATGTGTACGGTCCATTGCTTCAAACGCAGTTCGTCATTGGTGCCATTGTTGGTGCGCTATTTATCGGCCTAGTATTTAATGCAGGTAACGGTGTCGTCGATTCGTATATGGACAAAGTTTCGCGTAAATATGGCTTTGAATACGGGCGGGTTCGTATGTGGGGTTCACTCGGGTGGGCGGCGGCTACTTTTGTTGCGGGACGAGTCATCAATATCAATGTAAATCTGACCTTCTGGATTGCCTCGGTATCTGCCGTTGTTGCCATGATCTGCATCTTCCTGACCAAAGTCGAAATTTCCGGACAGGAGCAACAGAAAACAGAATCGTTGAAGCTAATTGATGTGCTGCATCTCGTACGTACCAAAAAGTTCTGGTTTCTTATGCTATTCATGGTTGGGGTGACCCAAATTTATGAGGTATATGACCAACAGTTTGCCACATACTTCGTATCACAGTTCAGTTCCAAAGCGGAAGGAAATCAATTCCTTGGCGATTTGAGCGCTGTGCAGGTTTTCCTGGAATTTGTGTTCCTTTTCGTTACCCCTTGGTTTGTAAACAAAACGACCGCCAAATGGGCATTAATTATTGCCGGGTCGATTATGTCTTTGCGTATTATCGGCTCTTCGTTGCCATTCGGTTCCATATGGGTAGCTGCAATGAAGATGATTCACTCCCTGGAGAAACCTCTTATTCTGGTGGCCATCTTCAAATACATTACCGTTAACTTTGACCAGCGCCTGTCCTCCACCATGTACCTGCTGTATTTGTTTATGGGCTCCCTGGTGGTTTCCATTTTCTCGCCCATTGTGGGGCATATGTATGAAGTATTAAATTTCCCGATTACTTATGTAATTCTGGGTTCCATTGCAGGCCTGTTCACCATCATATCCTGCTTTACACTGACAGCAGACAAGAAGAATGGGGAGCGGTATCTGGAGGAACGCCGTAAACAAGATCTGAAAAGAGCAGCCAAAAAAGCTGAAGCAGTTCATTCGTAATCTAATGGTTTGAGCTTAAAAAAACAGCGGCAGTCTAGGACTTGTTTTTCTCGTCCAAGGCTGCCGCTCTTAACTCCAGTTGATTTGAAGCTTATTTTAAATCTTGAATACCGACACCGTTTGATTCATCTCTTCCGCCCTCTTGGCAAGCATGTTAGCACCTGCAGACACTTCCTGCATGGATGCAGTAGTTTCCTCGACTACGCTTGCGACTGTTTGAGTAGAATCTGCTGCACGTTCGGAGATTTCAGCAATTTTTCTCATAGATTCCACCATAGAAACGGTTCCTTCATTTACGGATCTTGCTTCTACAGCTGCTGTGTCCACCTCACCGCTCACTTCTTCAACGGCACCTACAATCTCAGAAAAAACGTTACCTACACCTTCGACAAGCATCATGCCTTCATTCAGAGATTGAACACCTTCATTCATTGAAATCACAACTTCATCTGTTCTTAAGGTGATTTCGTTGACCAGAGAAGAGATCTTGCCTGTTGCTTCACTTGCTTGTGCCGACAGATTGCGTACTTCAAAAGCAACAACCGCAAACCCTTTTCCCTGCTCTCCCGCCCTCGCAGCTTCTATACTCGCATTTAGTGAAAGCAAGTTGGTTCGGGCTGATATATCACGGATCATAGCTGTGATCTGTCTGATCTCCGCAGACTTTTCTCCTAGAATATTTACCACTTCAGCGGATTGAGTTACCTTGGTATGCACATCTCTTATTTGAGAGACAGTGGAAGACATTTGGGTTTTCCCGTTGTTTGCTTTTTCTTGTGCTTGGGTTGTAAGATTCGCCACATTCACAAAGCGATTGGTTATGTTCTCTACACTTTTAGAAACGCCTACCGTGTAATTCAGCGTTTCAGCTATATCTGCAAGCTGTGTCTGAGATCCTTCTGCGACTTGAGTGGCACTTACTGCTATCTGCTCGGTTGCAATGCTTGTCTGTTCCGCACTGGCCGTTAACTGTTCTGCTGTAGAGGCAACCAGTAAAGAGTTATCCACGACTTCCTTTAAAAGGTTACGCAGTGAATCGCACATTTCATTAAAATCGGATGCCAGTTCCCCGACCTCATCTTTTGATCGGACCCTAAGGGGTTCCACTTGTAGGTTCCCCCCGGTTACCAGCTTCATCTGTTCCGCTATCTTTAATATGGGCTTAGTGAACGATTGAGCCAGTAAAAAAGAACCGATAATTCCAAGGATTGTACATATGATAGTCAGAGAAATCATAAACAGTTTACCTGAATAGTAGGAATCACTCGATTGATTAGCTGCATCCGTGGCGTACTGCTCATTAAGTAGCTTCAGTTTAGTTACATCGTCTAATGCTGCCTTATAAATAGAAGAATTTCCATGAATGATCATGTAGGCCATCACTTTGTCGTTTTCTTCCATGGCAGCGGAAACCACTTTGAGATGGCGAAGATACATTGCCCACTGACCATAAAAGTTGGTGAACAGTTCTTTTTCCTCTGCCGTAGAGGCTAAACTTTGATATTCATTTACACTCTTATCCATTGAAGCTGTAGCTTTGGTTAGTTCCTCTTGATAAGTGCTGCGAACAGCAGCATCCTCTTCGAGTATCATTCGAACGGTGAGTCTATCGATTTCTGTAATCTGCTTATCCATACCTTGAAGAAGAATAACCGCAGGCAAAGACTTGTTATTTACCTTATCAGAAGCCTCCCCCATTTCCGACATCTTAATGACGCCTATTACACTTGAAAGGGACAGTACGATAACCAGTATGAGCGCTGCACTAATTATTTTTTTCTTTAGCGTTAATTTAAACATCTTTATCTTCCTCCCGTGACTGGTCTCGTGTCATCACTGCTGAGCTTTCCAGTATATGCGTATTTGGCGCAACAGCTCAGCCTTATCTATCTTTCCACTGATGTAGCTTTGGATAGATGCTCCTGTGATGGCCCCATGATCAGGTGGGAGGGTTGCCATAAACGGCAGCGTCTTTCCGCTCGACATATATGACTTGATCGATCTACTCAAGGGATCGGTAGGCTCCAAGTCAATATTCTTGAACGCCGTTATAACATTGGCCTTGTTAACTAAAAACTCTTGTCCAGACTTTTCGTATACCAGCCAGTTCAAAAACTTCTTTGCCTCCTCTTGCTGCTGAGGTGTGGTAGTTTTGGAGTCGATGAATATATACTTTGTCACACCGACTGTAATCTTAGCATTGTTAGGATCATCCGTATTATCGCTTAATGGAAGGGGCAAAAAGCCGTATTCCTCATTTGCTGTATCATTGCTCTTAATTCCAGCCCACGCCCAGTTGCCCATAAACCAAAGCCCTACCTTGCCCTCTCCCAAAGCTTTGGCTCCATCGTCATATGTACTGTCCAAAGGCGAGTGCTTATTGATGCTGTTATCCTTGAGCAGGTCTAAAGTTTGTACCCATCCAGACATTACACTGTTTTGGGACATATCGATGGAGTTGTTCTGCATACCTTTAACAAACTCTGAAAAACCCCCAGGCTGAACAGAATAAGACAAAGCTAAAAGATGAGAGCCGAGAGACCAGTCCATTGGCGAAAGCATGACCGGTGCTACTCCCGTCTTCTGAATCCTAGCCATTAATGAGTTCAGGCTGCTTCTGCTTTTTACCGAGGAAGCATCAAAAGAACCCCCTGTCGCTTTGTCCAGCACTTTCTTATTGTATATTAATCCGTAGCCTTCCACTGCGAATGGAAATCCCAGCACAGCATTGCTTTTCTTAACGGTGTCAAGTCCATTTTCTATTGTATCGGCTACCCACTTTTCTTTACTTAAATCAAGGGCCTTATCCAGAAATTGCTGAGTGTCTCCCGGATCAAGCATCGACATGGTTGCTGCACTTCCTGAGCCGTACATCGACATCAGCTTTTGATATGCAGACGTTCCCTCTGGAGCGGTAATAATCTCTAAAGATACTCCGGGGTGCTCTTGATTGTATTGTTTTGCTACTTCTTCTAATTGAGTTTTTATTTCAGCTTTGGAATTCAAAAGTGTAATCTTGGTCGTCTGCTGTGATACTGGTGAGGCTGAACAACCTATAAGCATCATTAAACATGCTAGAGAAATCGCAACTTTTAGCTGTATTCTCATTATCTTTCCCCCTAAGGATTTACTTTGATTAAATTTATGAATAATATTCAATGTTATCGACATAATTCCCCGGGAAGGTTAGAAATTTTAAAACGGTAAATATAGGAAGTTAATTAAATAGTACAAACTGGTTGTTACGTTAAGTTAACAGACAGGACAGCGCAACGATCTTTATCCAGTTGCGTCTTAATATGGGGTAAAGTTGCTGCGCAACAAATTTAACCAAGAAAGGAGCAATCATTTATGAAAAAAGCTTTCTTTGGGGCTTTTCTTATAATTTTTTTATTTATTTCATCCTCCACTACTTATGCAGCAGAAAATCAAATCAAAGTTGACGGTGTGACTACTACATCCGATGTGAAGCCCGAAATGAAGAACAAACGCACAATGGTACCTCTACGTGTTATTAGTGAAAGTTTGGGGGCTAGCGTCGAATGGTCCAATTCCGAGGTTATTCTCGCTAAAAGCGATATGAAAGTGAAATTAGCAATAAATAGAAGCACCGCGGAAAAAAACGGAGAAAAGATACTGCTTGATGTAAAACCATACACGAAAAATAATCGCATATATGTTCCACTTCGTTTTATTGCAGAGACGTTTGGCTGTAATGTCAATTACAACAACTTTGCAGTGACTGTTGATACTAAACCATTGTTCATAGACGGTGTACAAGTAAAAGCATTGCAATATGAATACCATATGTTTATGGGCGGCGTAGTTCAGCAAATTAATGTAAATGCATTTAATGAAACCATTTATAATATTTTCGCAAAAAACATAGGTGAAAAGGTTGAAGCACCTGCAAACTACTCTTGGAGCTTCACTATTGACACATTTGGGTCTTATTATAAAAATGCACAATATGATTTCTTAGACCAAAAAGGGAAAAGCTTAGTTCGTTTTGATATTTATTCTTTAATTAGTCCTGTTCCATCTGAACTTTCAACAGAATATCCAGAGATTTTAGTTCATGACGTATCGAAAGATGAGTGGTATTTGTTTAACGATACCGCAAGAAAATCCATTAATCAGTTAATGTTTACCGCTGGGAAGAACGGTTTTCTGAAGATTATAAGTAACACAACTGTATAATGTGATTTTTTCTTATTACACTTTTTTCGTCTCCAAAAGATAAAAGGCAAATTCCCAGCTGAACATGCTTCACACGGGTTTGCTCTACAAACCTGTTCCAATCCTGCTCTATAATCGAGGCATGATGAGCCATCTTTTCTAATGAACGATAATAGGGATGCATCTGCTCACCGCTCCTTGACTTTTATAAAGGAATCGAAGGTAACTTTTTTGGCTTCGTATATGAAAAACAGGGGTTATCCCTCAGGTCTGGGCAGACCTGCAGGATAACCCCCAGCGACGTGTTCTATCAGACTTCCACAGCATCCTCTTCCACGAAAAGAGATACCTTGCGGATGCCATCCGCTCCGATCACGACAAGCCCCTGATCCGACAGACGGATTTCAGGGATAACGACCAATGCGAGCAGTGACAGTGTCATCAGCGCGTTGTTCAGCATGCAGCCGGATTGCTGAAGCGCCCGGCTGATACTTTCGGACTGCGCAGCCACCTCTGCAAACGGAGCTGGGGACATCAGCCCGGCGATAGACAGCGGGAAGCGCGTCTCACCCGAGGCGGATACGACGACCACGCCACCACGCAGGGCAACAGCCTGCTTCGCCGCCTGGGTCATGAACTCGTCATCATTACCAATGACGAGCAGGTTGTGGCTATCATGCGCGACGGTCATGGCAATCGCAGCCGGCTCGGTGAAGCCCACACCTGTTACAAGTGCAACCGCGTGACTGCCACTGGCATGATGGCGCTCAAAAACGGCTATTTTGCACAAATCCTGTGCAGGATCTGCCGTGACTTCTCCATTACGGACCGGAACCGTCATCCGCACTTCCTTCGTGTCCACGTGATTTTCCGTAACACGAATCACCCGTACAGGTACATCTCCCTCCTGTACTGGAGCCGCAATGCGGAAATCTGCAGCACTCAGCTCTCGCCCCAGATGGACGGTGTCCATCACTTCCGCAGGATAAACGAAGCCGTCCCAATCGGCGACCATTTGACCGTGCTCGGCCACCAGCTGGCCCGCTGCGATGGTAGCCGTCACATTCACTTCGGCCAATCGGCCATCAAGCAAAATAATGTCGGCAATCGCACCCGGAATGATCGATCCGATGTCCCGTGCCACGCCGAAGCGCTCTGCCGTATTCAGCGTGGCCATCTGAAACGCGGTTACGGGCTTGACGCCCTGTGCAATGGCATGACGCACGACGAAATCCATCTGCCCTTCATGGAGCAAGGATTCTGCGCTGCGGTCATCCGTTACCAGCATCATACGGCGCGTGTCGAGACCCATTTCCGTGCTGGCTCGGATCGTCTCGGCCACATCATGCCATGCGGAGCCTTGCCGCATCTTGGCATACATGCCGAGCCGGATACGCTCGGCTACATCCTCGGGCGTGACACACTCGTGGTCGCCCGTAATTCCCGCGGCTGCATAGACAGGCAGCCGCCAATCATCGGAGGCCCATGTAAAATGGCCATCCGCCACCTTGCCCGCGCGCAGCGTGGCCTGAATTTCCCCGATCATCACATCGTCTCCATAGACGACACCAGGGAAATTCATGACTTCGCCCAGCCCGATCATATCCGGGCCCCAGCTTAACGCCTCTGCGACTTCCGCCGGGCCGAAGGAGGTACCTGTCGTTTCCAGCTCCGGACCTGTGGACGGCACGCAAGAAGCCACCTGCATGTAAGCAGCCAGCGGTGTCGTACGTGCTTCGTCCAGCATCAGACGAAGCCCTTTTAGACCCAGTACATTAGAAATTTCATGCGGGTCAAAAAAACCACCCGTCACTCCCAGCGGCAGTACAGCCTTAGCGAACTCAGTTACGGTCAGCTGTGTGCTTTCGATGTGACAATGTCCGTCCAGTAACCCCGGTGCCATATAGCGGCCTTCCGCTTCAATGATTATGGTGTCTTCTCCAATCGTATGACTGACGTCCCTACCGACGTAAGCGATACGAGAACCTTGCACAGCAATAGACATGCCCGGCAGCAACTCGCCCGATACCACATTGACCAGTGTTCCTCCGCGGATCACCAGCGATGCCTTGCGCTCTCCTCTAGCTGTAGCTACCAACTCGGGTACACAGTCCGCCAGCGGCGGGCGTTGAAATACACTCTTCATGTCCATTACGTTTGTAACCTCCGTTTATGCTTCTTACCTGTTTTGCTTATTTGCTTATGTTACTGGAATACGCTCCATAATGCCAGCCAACTCTACATCTATTCAATCATCGCAAGGGTTTCTAAGGCATTGGTCCCCAGCTGATTGCACAATGTCCTCTCTATAGAACACGATCACTTTCTTCCACTTTGCGGGTATACGTATCCGAATCCCGTAAACTCACGAATGGCGTAATCTCCCCTATGCTATAAATATGCAGCAGATGCATCGCTCGCGTACAGGCGGTGTAGAATAACTTACGCTCACTCTCACGCTGGTATTGTTTCGCTGATCCGTCATAAATCAGGACCGCATCAAATTCCACGCCTTTTGCCAGGTAGGCCGGAATGATATGAATCCCCTTTTCGAAAGCAGGAGTTGTTTTCTTAATTAATTTTGGCTTCACTGACAGCTTTCCTTCCAGCGCTTCGTAGGCTGCCGCGCTTTCGTCAGCATTTTTACAAATCACTGCGATGGATTCATAGCCTTCTGCCAACAATTCTGTGACATTCCCAGCTATCTGTTGATGCAACTTTTCACGCGAACGCACCTCGGTTACAAGAGGCTTCTCACCCTTACGATTAAACGGTACAATGTGCTCTCCCTCAGCGACCATTTCCCGGGTAAATTCAACAATCTCCTGTGTTGAGCGATAGCTGCGTGTCAGGGAAATCATTTCGGTCTGATCTGCACCATACAAGTCATACAATGGCTCTGCATCCTGAAGCACCGAGGCATGGGCATAGATAGCCTGATTAAAATCACCCAGTGCCGTCATTTTAGCCTGTGGAAATAAGCGCTTGAAGAAAGCCAGTTGGAATGGGGAATAGTCCTGTGCTTCATCAATAAACACGTGACGGATGTTGCTATTAGAACGGAAACCCAGCATCAGCTCACGCAAATATAAAAAGGGTGTCACATCCTCATACGCTAACTCCCCAGCCTGAATTCGTTCCAGAGTTTGTCGACTAATTTCACCCCAGATGACGGGCAGCTCTGCATGATTCGCCAGTTGGCTCAGCAGCGTCTCGTTCATAAACAGCTCGCTATAGAGCCGGGTCGTATCTACGAAGCGAAGCGCCTTAATCCATTTGCGCAGGGGCTTTAAGCGGTCACTGACCACCATACGCGCCAATATTTCTCTTTCACGCGTAAAATCGTCGAAGGTATCGCCCTTATTCTTGGATTTACGGCGCATGCGGTTATAGGCACGCTGATAATCCTCCGGCTCCATCAGATCCATCTGTTGATCCACCCATGGGGCGGAGCATTCTTCCTTACCAAAGCGGGCCAGCTCTTTGAGCATCCAATCCCGCAGCAGCTCCAATCGGTTCGCCAGCCGCACCGTAGAGTCGAATTCATAAAACTTGCGTGCCATTTGCTCTACTGAAACTACCTCACGTCCCTGAAAGCGGATGGGTTTAAAACGCATTCCCTCCTGTTCCAAATACGTCTTGTAGCTTGTAATCACATGCAAGAATGTCTTGGACGACTTAAAGCGGATACCCTCCATCCTGGCTTCATACCCAGGCTGTAACGACGCTGAAAGCACATATTCCAGCTGTTCAAATGGATCTTCTAACTGAAACTCCCGGCCCAAACGCCGCTCCAAATATTCCTGAAACGTGGCCTGAAGCATATTTTCCTCACCCAATTCAGGCAATACTGTCGATACATAACTGTTGAACATCGGGTTAGGCGAAAATAACACGACCTGATCTGCTCGTAAGCGATCCCGGTACTTATACAACAAATACGCTACTCTCTGAAGCGCAGCAGAGGTTTTGCCACTTCCTGCCGCCCCCTGAACAATGAGCATCCGGCTTCGATCATCACGAATGATGCGATTCTGCTCCCTTTGGATGGTAGCGACAATACTTTTCATTTGAGCATCCGAGCTGCGGCTCAATACTGCTTGAAGAAGTTCGTCTCCAATCGTCACCCCTGTATCGAACATAAAACGGATCTGTCCATCACGGATCGAGAATTGGCGCTTGAGCGTGAGTTCCCCTTCCATCTCCCCTGCCGGGCTCTTATATGAAGCGGGCCCCGGCATGTTATCGTAATAAAGATTGGAAATAGGCGCGCGCCAGTCGTAGATCAGAAACTCCTCATCTTGATTATCCAGCAGGGAGGCAATCCCCAGATAAACACGTTCCGCAGTCTGCCCTTTCTCAGCAAAATCAATGCGTGCAAAATACGGTGAATCAAGCAACTTTTTCAAACGACCTAACGCCTCTGTAGAGTGCTTGTGTCTTCGTTCCCGCTCAGACAAAATCTCAGACTGCTGACGCAAACTGGTGGACGTCTCGCCCACATCATCTGCCTCACTGAAATTGATCGTTACCTCATCCCAGAAGTCTTTACGCATATCGACGACATCTCCGCGCACAGAACCAACCTCTGTCTCTAGCTTCCGAATACGCCCGCTAATCACTGCGGTCACATCTTCTACTCTTCGTTGTTCTTCATTCCATTGCTGTTCAGTAGTCACTGACATCGCTCCTGTTCCGTTTCCTCCTGCTCCACGCAGGGCTCCCTTGCGTACAAACTATGCTCTATTATGGACCCGGGCATACTCGCGGCATCCCCCTGATCCGGGAAAATTGACTAATCCTTTGAAGCATGCTATAATGTAAAAAGAAGTGTGATTCACAACTTATGCATATGGTTTCACCATAAAACAGAGCATCCTCTATTGTAGCAAGTTCAGTCCCTGTTCGCAACCAGCGGGCTTTTTTTGTGCGTTCTGGCAACCTTCTATTAACCTGTTCTTACACACTTGAATTCATTACATAAAAAAGCGACCAGCCATCTGATTGATGAATGTGGTCGCTTTTCTTTTAGGAAATTCGCCTATCTGCTCTCTTCTACAGGATGAATATGATCGGCCAGTCTGCTCAACCTCTCCAGCTGATGACCATAGTCGTACATCGCCGCAGCCACAATGGAAAGCCGCAGCATTCCTTCCTGACAATGGTCAAAACGTGTAATCGCATGCTTCATAAATTCGCCGTTGGCTTGCTGAAACAATTCACTTTCGTCCTCATTCGGTTTTAGCTTATTTTCGAATTTCAGTAGAGCATGCTCGTGAAAACGAATCAGTAGCTCCAGATGACTGTCAAAAAAAGCATCCGTTCCCTTTGGCCGTAAAGACTGGAAGTAGTGCCTTTCCACTGCATCCAGTACCTCATATCCCTTGTGTAAACTTCCGAGCATTTGTTTGTATACTACCATTTGTCTCGTTTGACTAAACTTAGAGCGATTGAGCTTCTTCTGCTCTTCCTCGAACAAATGATATTTGTCCGACAACGATTTAATGGCTCCCTCCAAATTTCCTTTTTCCTCTTTAAAGACAGACTCCTTAATCTCATCGGAAATGGCAGTACGCAGCAACAAAGACATGCTGTTAAATACATTTTGAATCTGATTAATAAACTGCCTTTTCGGTTTCGGGGGAAAAACGCTAACATTGATGACAAAAGCAGACACAATCCCAATCAAAGTTAGCGCAAAGCGGGTCACCGCAAATTTCCAGTCCCCTGAGGCTTCCATTACAGAAACAACGGTCACAAGTGTCAATCCAACCGTATCCGCCATATTTATTTTCAGACATATCATAAGTACCAATACACATACCAGTCCGACTGCAATCGGCTCATTCGAAAATACCATTCCGCCCAGCAACGCCATAATTGCACCTAGTGTGCTTGTTTGGAGTTGATCCAGAAAATAACGCCACGACCTATATATCGACGGTTGCATGGCAAAAATAGCGGCTATCGCTGCCCCCACAGGCGAATGGGTGTTCAAAAGCGTGCTCAGAAAAAGGGCGAGCGTCACTGCGATTCCCGTTTTTAACACCCGTGCTCCAAAAGCCAAAGCCATCCCTCCTGCTTACCTTTCAAATTTATTCATACCGAATTACTATAATGAAAATTCAATGTAAAGTCCATGCTTTATTATTACCCAAAACAATCGGAGATCAGGAATATTTATGAAATGTACAGTTCCTGATAGAATACATATCAACAGAATTAACTTATTTGCAACAACGTCACAGGAGGAACTCATCGTGTCATGGATTAGCAAAATGTTAGAAGAGCCCCGAAAGTGGCCGCGTAATATCCGATTGTTTTTTATGGCCAATCTGCTGTACCAGATGGGTACAGGAATGTTTTCTGTGCTGTACAACCTGTATGTCCAAAAGCTTGGCTTTGACGATGATATGAACGGCCAAGTGGTCAGCATGCAGGCGCTAGCGACGGCGTTACTGTTCATTCCGGTCGGATTTTTGGGGGATCGGACGAGCCGCAAAAATATGCTGGTCATCGGCGCGTTATTCAGCGGCCTGGCCTTTCTCGCCCGTACCTTTACAGATACCAGCGGAAGCATGTTGGTATTTGCCGTAATCTCAGGTGTATTCGCCGCCTTTATTCAGGTGCTGGCTGTGCCTTTTTTAGCGGAAAGCATAAGTAAAGCCCAACGCTTAAAAATATTCAGCTATTACTCAGCTCTTGTACTGGCAGCCCAAGTCCTAGGCAGCTTCGGGGGTGGCGTACTCGCAGATGGGCTGCAGACGTGGGGAATCACACCACTATCCAGTCTGCGGGTTGCTCTGTTCCTTGGAGGAATGGCAACATTGACCGCCTTTATTCCTCTATTATTCATCACAAAAACTACGGCAACCTTAGAAGCACCAGCTCCTGCCGAATCTTCACCTCAAACAGAACAAGTACATACGCCGCACAGTACATCCGATATACCTGCCTCGGAGACGCCTGCTGCTGCTTCTGATCGCCGGGTTATTGGACAATTTGTTCTTGCCCAGTTTTTTCTTGGACTGGGTTCAGGTCTGGTCATCCCGTATCTTAATTTGTATTTTACGAACCGCTTCTCCGTATCGCTCAGCGCAATGAGTTTACTGATTGCACTCGGCCAGCTCATGACCATCCTCTCCATGTTGATCGGACCTACCCTCGGCAGCCGAATTGGACTGGTCAGAGCTGTAGTTGGCTTCCAACTGCTTTCGCTACCGTTCCTTCTCATTACAGGCTTTACGAACGTGCTATGGATCGCTTCCATCAGCTTTCTATTCAGGCAAGCACTAATGAATGCAGCCAATCCGCTGCAAACCGCCATTCTCGTCGAACGTGTGTCAGATAAAAATCGTGGCATTGCCAACTCCATTCTCCAGACGACCTGGATGCTAGGCACCGCAGGTATGGGACCTGTACAAGCCTATTTAGTTACAACTTATGGCAACTACTGGGGCTATGCCATCACATTCAGCATGACAGGTGTTTTCTATATTTTGTCCTCCCTCGTCTATTACAGAATGTTCCGAGAAAAGCGCCCGTCCGCGGGCCAGCTTTTACAAAACCCGGCAAGCCCGTAAACAAAATCATGACACAATAAAAGCCGGAGCCTCCAAGCGGACTCCCCTGGAACGTCATAGGATAAATGAGAATGGCGGAGGAGGAATGAAGGCATGCTTCGAGTTGCATTATTTACGGACACGTATACGCCTGACGTGAATGGCGCTGCTCTGACCCTGGAACGATGGATTGGCTATCTGGAGACACATGGAGTATCTACGCTCGTCTTCGCACCGGAGGCAGATCATCATCTGCCCTCTGGGCCGGGTGTGGAGCGATTTCGAAGTATTCCCTTTTTATTGTACCGGGAATGCAGACTTGCGATCCCCAACGCCAAACAGATCAACGAGCGTCTGTTAGCCTTTTCCCCGCATTTGATTCATGTCGCTACTCCGTTTAACCTTGGCCTGTATGGAACAAGCTACGCAGCCAAACACCATATTCCACTCGTCGCCTCATATCACACCCACTTTGATAAATACCTCGAATATTACAAGCTTCGCTGGCTTGAACCTGCGTTATGGAAATACATGCTCTGGTTTCACAGACATTGCGAAAGGGTGTATGTCCCTTCTCAATCAACCATGGAATTGTTGCGCAATAAAGGAATGGGGCAGCTCGAAATCTGGAGTAGAGGCATTGATACTGACCGATTTCAACCAAAGGTGGACCGGTATGCAGTATGGAAGAAATGGGGCGTTCATGCAGATGCATTTGTTATTTTGTATGTGGGCAGGCTTGCACCGGAAAAGGGGATAGACACGTTACTGGATTCCTATCTCCAGTTACCCGACGACGTCCGCGCAGCCTCTGTGCTGGTCATTGCAGGAGATGGTCCATTGTATAAGGTCAAAACTGCAGCGGATATAGGAGTGCCGGAGCATGCAGTCCACTGGCTTGGTTTTGTGAAAGGCCCGGAATTAGCTGAACTCTACGCCGCAGCCGACGTATTTCTCTTCCCTTCCACCACGGAAACCTTCGGCAACGTTGTACTGGAGGCTATGGCGAGCGGTACACCTGTGGTCGGTGCCAATGAAGGCGGGGTAAAAGATAATCTAATCCATGGAAAAACAGGGCTTTTGTGTCCTGCTGGGGACGCCGCTGCCTTTGCCAAAGCTGTACACCTGTTGTACGAGGATGCCTCACTTCGCGATTCGATGTCCAGAGCGGGTAGAGCCTACAGCCTGGAGCAGACGTGGGACCGTATTTTTGAACGGCTACTGGACAGCTACATGGACGCAGCAACCCTACACCTTGACAGCCGTCCCATGACGCGAATGTAGCCTTCAAAAACAGCGAAATTCCAGATAGCATGAAAAAGGCGAGGTAAATAAATTCTGCTAATACCTTAATTGTTTCAGCAGCTTGTTATGTACCCCACTCAACAAAATCACTGCGGTCAAGGCACCGATGAACGCAAGAAGCATATCCCATTGGGTATCCCATACATCTCCTTGTGTGCCCAAAAAGGCTTCTGCTGCCGTTCCGGTTACCTTGGCTACAGCAAACTCAATCAGCTCGTACACAGCGCTGATCGCAAGACATACACTAACCGTGAGGAAAGTGAGCCAGCTCCCGCTTCCCAAGGCCGTTTTACGCAACAGCACTTCCCTGACAATGAGTGCGGGTACAAAACCTTGTACAAAATGCCCAAGTCGATCATAATAATTGCGCTCCAGTCCGAACGTATCCCGAATCCAGTTGAACAGTGGCATTTCGGCATAGGTATAATGTCCACCGACAATCAAGATCAATGCGTGCAGCCAGATTAGGGTGTATACCAGATTGGTAAACCGAAATCTACGGTACAAAGCCGCCAACAGCACAGCTCCCAAAACCGCCGGGAGAACTTCCAGTACCCATGTAAAATAATCCGCCGGGCGAATCAAGGACCAAATGAGGGCAAGCGCCAGCAATACAAGTAAAACAAGCGGGTAGCGATCATTTTTAGACCATGCCGTTGCCTGGTTCATCTTCATTCCTCCTCAGCCCAAAGCTCTAGCCTTCGTTCGTTACGATATGTTTGACACGCCCAACCTGTCCGTCTGTCAAACGCACTTTGATTCCATGCGGATGACGCGGGGAATTGGTCAAAATATCTTTCACCGTTCCGCGTGTCAGCTTACCGGTAGGCTGATCCTTTTTAAGTACAATATCTACCTGAAGACCAGCGCGGATATCGGATCGATTCTGTCCGTTCATTGTAGCTATTCCTCCTTTGTTTTTACATTTTTTGATGATATTCAGCCACTCAGCTGCAATCAAATCACCAGCGACGCCATTCGTCCTGGCGGTTGTTCCCCATCCAGACTACGCACATCGTGGATACATAGCTGACGAGCAAAATGACGAATACCATCCCACTAAACTCCACAAAATGAGTACGTTGCAAGGAGTCTGCCCATATGGAAGATACCTGTGCATACAGTTGAGAGGGCGCAGAAACAATATCCCATGTGTTCCCTCGAAAGAAACGGCCAATGTAAATACCCAGGCTACTCAACAAGAGTACCGCCAGCATAAACAGCCAACTAACAAGCCCACCCCGTGCACGCTGTACCAATTGTCGTACGGATTCGAGCGATACAAAACCCATTGTCAGGCCAAGTACGGCTACCAGCAGCATTCCCAGTACATGATTCCAAAAGTACGGATTTCCCCAGAAACGTTGCTCCCCGAGAAATGGATATCTGGCGAATACATGCAGCAAATCTGTGATCAAATAGGGTGTATTGGGATAAAAGAAAAGCCATGCCGCCCCCGTAACCCAGAGTAAAAATGTTCTCGTTCCCCGCCTCCACGAGCTGTACATTACATCAAGCAGTAGCGTCAACAGCATAGGAATCCAGGCCAACATCATATTCCACCAAATAAAAAGATAAGGGCGGCCCCCTGAGGGCAGTCGCACGTTAATGATCCACAATGTACTGATTACGGAGCATAAGGCCAGTGCTAAAAAAACATAGAGTTTTAGCGGATAATTTAACGATCTTAAACGGGCATACATATGTGTCTTTTCCTCCTTGTAACCGTCCTGCCTTCCTGACGTTCCAATTTACACCTGTTCTGGACAGTGTACACCACAATGGCTTCAAGCTCAATGGAAGCGCTCTACCTCGGCATAAATGAACATAAAAAAACATCTGTTCTCCGGGAATTGACCTCATCCCCGAAAAATAGATGCTTACTGTGTTTTAGACTTCACTCACAGGTAAAGGCGACATACGAATGCGGATCGTCTGATCAAACGGAGCCATCCAGTTGACCAGCAATGTATGGCAATCCATGGGGAGAGTGGCTCCCCTTACCGAATTAGCCATATGCTCTACGGTTGTTCCCATCAGCTCAAACCACGCATTCCCAGATTCATAGCGCGCCATACCACCAGTCCAACATTGAACCGTTTCGTTAATCAGCCGGTATTCCCCGCAAGTGAAGCGTCCTTCGCGCCCAAAAATAAAACTAATCTGTGCCATGCAATCTACTGGACCCTCTGAGCGAAAACGAAGCGTCCACACATCACCCTGACGATCCACATCGACCCGAATTTCATGCTTTTGTTCATGGGTTAATGGCCGTTTGTGATGCGGAAGCAAGTACCACGGACTGACTTCCTCCTGCGAGGTAGGCGGCAGATCTAAGGTCGCTACAGGGCCATAATAACCTTTGACCTGTGTGCCCGACAGAGCCCAACCATGTTCGTGAGCTGTCAGCTTCTGCATGGGTACAAAACCAGGCGAGAAATACGATGCAGCCTGAACTGCCAATAATCGTGCATCTCCGTGCCGCAACGATAGGAACGATGAAGCCTCGGTCATCAGCGTGGCACTGGTGTCCTCCTGCCGATATCGAACGACTGGTGCGCCAAAGTCCGTATGCAGTCGGCTATGATAAATCTGCTGGTGATGGCCTGCCTCATCCATTCGACTCAGATAGTCAGCCCTTGGGAAGTCTCCGTTCAGTAGTTGGTTATAGGTGACAGGTAATGTAGCCGGCGATACTTCACGAATTTGCAAACGCGGATCTAGTAAAAAGCGCACAGTTGCATTGATAGGAACACCGCCAGGATGATCCATGACTTGAATAGCGGCGACAGCCATCGCTTCAAATATAGCGTCCTCATCCTCTGTAGCCAGCATGGCATATGGTAGAAGATAAGAAGATAAGTTCATGATCACCCCAAAATCCTGTCTCCCTGAATACTCTGTGACCACTTCGCCATCAGGGTGGACAAGGTACACCATCATGCGTAAATTACGGCGCACCGACTCTAGTAGCTCCGGCAGTTTTAATAATCGGGCAGCATGAATCAGCATAATATCGCTAACGGCATTATAAATTCCGTTGCTGCGCTCCGTCCATTCGCCATCTGGCGTCCCGTCCAGCCCTTCGGCTAGCCAAGCCTCAGCCCGCACGAGCGTCTCGGGCAGGTCAAACAGCTCATGTAGAAATCCCAGCGCAGCACACAATACCCAACGGTGATTTGGCGTATGGCAACCTCCGGTCAGCATGACCGGGATCGTCCGCTCCAGAAACAAGCGGATCGCATCAATCACCCGGCGCAGCTCCAGCCAGTCGTCACCAACCAGCAGCTGATAGACCTGGGCGTAGCCTACCACCACGAACGCTGTATCCGGTGGCGAGTGAAAATTGGTCCAGCCCGGTGAAATAGAACCGTCCTCATGCTGCACACGTAGCATGTACTGCGCAGCCAGCTCCAGTCGGATGAGTACATCCTCATTCCGATAATATGCAGAATCTGGATTGACGAGCGCTGCCGCCCAGATCGCCATTGCGGCAGGAGTACCGACCGAATGATTAGGCCAAGCGATTCCATTATCATCATCAGTCACTCCGCCGTAATAACGGCTGTCAGCATCCAGTACCTGATGGTCCATACCTGGTTTTACCCAGGCATCGTTGATCGCTACGATTTTACTATACATTCCTCTCAACCCCTGTAATATGCATAATCGTTTATCATCCTTGCGGCTGAAGCTTCGCTATCTTACTTGTCAGCAACTCATGGCTACGTTCAATATCCTCCGGCTGACAAGCTGCTTTCAGCTCATAAACCTTAATAGGGGCCTGCCGGATAATATTCACGAAACGATCGAAGAACTCCAGATCACCACTATGAATATAAGGGCACCAGTGATCGGATAATCCAATGGTTTCATGAATATGAACACCGAGAATATAGTCGATCATTTCATTGGCTTCCTTGGCGTTGTCGTACAGTCCCATTTGGTCCATAATCATACCGTGTCCAATGTCATACCACAGATAGACAGGTGCACCCTTCAAACGATCTATAATCGTCTTTGCCTCCTGCAACGTAGGCATCTGATAGCAACGTGAACGCGTTTCAATGCCAATGGCTACATCATATCCCTTGGATGCGATGCGGTCACACACTTCTTCCAGACTATCACGGATGCGTTGTACATAGTGCCCACTCAGTGAATTCCGACGCTCCAGCATTTGGCCCCATAACGTTTGATAAGCAGCAGAATCCCTGCCCTGCTCATTGAAAATATCCTCTAGTTCCTCACTGATATCATATGGAAATGGAACCTCTCCGGGATGCACAACTACCGCTTTTGCACCATAACGATGCGCATATTCCGCAGATTGCACCAGCAGCTCTATCGCACGTTGTCGCTTGCTTTCATCGTCAAACCCGAGCAGAACGGAATCCGTGCCGTAATCCGGGTCTGGTGTATGAGGAAATGTATTATGCACACTCGATATGCCGATTTCTCCCCGCTCAATCATAGGCTCAATCGTCGTCAGCATTTCCCGGGTAATGTTATAGTTCAACTCCACCCTGCTAAAGCCCAACTGACGGATTTCCTCTACAAGTTCTCGGCCGACCGTATGCTTTTTAATATTCCAACAGGTGGAAAAGGAATATTCCCCCTTCGCCTTCATTGTCATCATCCTTTCACCGCTCCCACCATCACGCCGCTGACAAAATATCTTTGCAGCCACGGATACACTAGCAGAATTGGAACCGTTGCAAAAATGACACTTGCTGCCTTCAACCCTTCGGGCGTAATTCTTGCGCCACTGGCTCCTTCCAGCCTGGTTAGCTCGGATACCATATTATTTTGAATCATTTGATACAGCTTGAGCTGTAAAGGGAACAAATCGGGGTTTTGAATATACATCAGCGTATCCTGAAATCCGTTCCAACGGCCTACACCATAAAACAAGCTTAATGTCGCCAGCACGGGCAGGGACAGCGGCAGTACAATCCGAATCAAAGTGCCGAACTGGCTGCTGCCATCAATTTCTGCTGCTTCTCCCAAACTTTCCGGAATCCCGTTAAAAAAAGAAATTAGAATAATTAAATAAAACGGACTGATCAGACTGGGTAAAATAAGGGACCACATATTATTCAACAAATGTAAGTCGCGCACCAGAATGTATTCAGGAATGATGCCGCCGCTGAAAAACATCGTTACTACAATGATGAACATAATCGTTTTACGACCTCTTAGGTGTTTCTTCGTTAATGGATATGCTGCGATAATTGTCATTAACATGCTCAGCACTGTCGTGATCACCGTCAGCATAACCGTAAACCCAAGCGAACGGATCATGCTCATATCGGAAAAGACCTTTCCGTATGCTTTTAAATTGAACTCAACCGGGAACAAAGTAACTTCACCGGATGTAATGGCCCGGTTTGAGCTAAAGGAAATAGACAAAATGTGAATAAACGGGGCCAAGCACAGCAGTACAGCCACAGCCACCAACACGGTGGTTACGATATCAAAGGTGCGATTTGCAGTACGTTCACTCATCAGATGTCAGCTCCTTTACATAATACTTTCATCTGTCAGTTTCTTGGAGGCATAGTTAGCGCCTAATACGAAGATGAGACCAACCACAGCCTGAAACAGGCCCACCACCGTAGCCAGCGTATATTGCCCGGACTCCATCCCGATGCGATATACAAACGTGCTAAGTACATCAGAATAATCTCGAACCGCCACATTTCCAATTACATAAGGACGATCAAAGCCAATGGTGATCATATTACCCAAATTAATGATAAGCAGCGTAGCAATTGTCGTTTTCATGCCAGGGATCGTAATATACCAAATTCTTTTCATGCGTCCTGCACCATCTACCTCGGCAGCTTCGAACAATTCCCGGTTAATCCCGGTCAAGGCTGCGAGGTACAAAATCGTTCCCCAGCCTGCACTTTGCCACACCCCTGTCAGCAGGTAGGTGAGTACCCAGTCATTTTTATCTGTCAAAAATGGAATCGCCTGAAACCCGAGTGAAGTAAGCACATTGTTGATCATGCCGGACTGCGTACCAAACACCTGGTACACAATCCCGCCGATAATCACCCACGAAATAAAATGGGGAACGTACAAAATCGTTTGTGACAGCTTTTTAAACCAGACTACTTTCATTTCATAGAGCAAAATCGCCAAGATTAAAGGTGCTGGAAAAGATACCAGCAAATCAAGCAGATTTAGAACGATGGTATTGCGCAGCGTTCGATAAAAATCGTCCATACGAAACACTTCTCTAAACGCATCGAACCCGATCCACTCACTCCCTGTAATTCCCTGAAAAAAGTTGAAATCCTTAAACGCGATCTGTACGCCCCACATCGGACCATATTTGAACACAATGAAGTAGGCCAGGGGCAGCACAAGCAACGCGTATAATTGCCAATATCTGCGGAAGTAAACGTTCCCTTTCATGCGCTGTCTCCTCCTTTACTTTCCGCCTTCTTACTTGCCTGTCATGGCCTTATAAGCTTCGGTACGCTCATCCAGTATCGCTTGACCGCCACTCACCATATAATCCTTCAACGCCGCTTCGAATGTTGCATCAAACTGCGCCGGAGGCACCATCACGGATTTAACGACCATTTCGTCAAACTTATCCAGCAATGAGTTACTGTATTTGGACTCGGCTTTAATCGGATGGTCAAATTTCACTGGTGAAATTGTGTCCGTGTTGGAAATATCCATCGCCTTGCGAACATCCTCCTGGAATTGGGACGGCATACCCAAAACAAAGGCTTCCTTGTTTTTGTTATCGTCTCCTGCAATCTTGCCATTCGCAATAATGACCACATCACCCTGATTATAGATACGATCCTGAGCTTCTTGTGTCGGTTTCTCCTTGGCAACTGGAATTCCGTCTTTCAAGGTATAGTTCTCGCCTTCCACACCATTTTGCATATCAAGCAGCACCTTCTCGGAAGACATCCAGTCGAGATACTTGATCGCCTCAATGGCATGCTCACTGGATTTAGGTACCATAATGTAGAGTCCATTGGATGCAAATTCTGGCTTGGCGTGTTTACCCTCACTGTTGGTATAAGGGTCCATTGGAGTCAGCTTCGCTGTGGACTGGTTAGCCAACAGATTCGGATAGGCGGAGTCATTATAATAGATGTTGTCGTAATCTTCACTGAAAAAACCAGTATTTCCGCTCTGAATATCCTGAGTCAGCTGTTTTTTGTCCTTATCCAGACCAAAGTCCTTGCTGATCAGATTCTCATTGTAAAGCTTGTTCATAAACTGAACTCCATCCTTGAATCCAGGTAGCAGGATTGGATAGTCACGGGAACCCAGCTCTTGGGTTAGCGTATATTTCTGCTCATCTGTCACTGGCTTAATAAAAGACCACAACAGCGGATCATATTGCCCCGGCTCCATCGTCATCCCCAGTGGAACTACCTTGCCGCCGGTCTTGCCAGGGTCTTTTTCCTTGAACGCTTTTAGCGTGTTGTATAGTTCATTTGTCGTTTTAGGAACAGGCATATTCAGCGTATCGAGCCAATCCTGGCGAATAAAAGAGGAATATTTTCCTAATATGGTACGCTTGCCGGGAATGGCGAACTGCTTGCCCCCCACCTGACCGTAGCTGAGCGTATCTTCACCGAGGAATTTTTTAAGATTTGGGCCGTACTCATTCAGCAGAGGGGTCAAGTCTGTCAGTCCACCCTGCTCCGCATACCGTTCAAAGGTTCCGGAATCATAAGTGAACACGATATCAGGTACATCACCACCGCTAGCCATCAGAACATTCAGCTTGGTTACTTCTTCGGAGCGCTGAACGGGTACGTACGTCAGATCAATATCGTTGGGTTTGCCAAAGTTTTCTTTTGCATATCGGGTTAAATAGCTGTCAGTAATGGTATAGCCCTGAGGTGTATTGCCTCTGTCAAAAATTTCAACCTTCAATGAACCACCCTTGTTTCCGGTAGCGGTCGAAGCCTTGTCCGCCTCACCCGACGAGCATCCGCTCAATACAACCGACAGTGCAACCGTAGCTGCAAGCAGCAGACGAAGCTTCTTCAATGTTCCTCCAGCCTTATTCCCACTCATTCCTGAACACCCCTTTGTCTGCTTTTCCCGTTCGTCGCCTCTTCTGATGAGGAGATTATGGCATATCATGCATCGGCATGAGTCTGTCCCTTTTGATCCGGGATGTGCCTTAGTATGACATGACCGCAGGAAAACTGACAATAAACTAGTTTCCAATCATAAACCGGTTGATTGAAAGCGATTACTGAATATGATGAAGCGCTTACTTTTATTAAAAATCACTATTTTCCTGTGAATAAACCATTTTCTTTGTTCGTTTTGTGTGAGCTATAATTCCATATCACGTTATTTAACACAAAAAAAAGAGCATCCTCACCCTCATCAGGGGCGCGATGCTCACACTACATTTTGTTAATTTCAATGAAATACTAACGTCACTACTCCTACTGTGAAGTCTCTGAAGGGAGGCTCATGGATAGCTTGCGTACCTTCCCTGTTTTCCCATCCTTACGGCTACGTGATACATAAACCATCATTAATGCCCCCAAGGTTGCGCTGATCAGACACGCCAGGTTCATTAATTGCGGTCCTCCAGCGTGAAGAAGAAAGCCATTTAACAAATTACCTACAATCCCTGCCAGCCCGGCAAATACCATATTGAACACGCTTTGTCCGGTCGCTTGCATATCCTTTTCAGTTACATGTGAAACATACTCGACCGCTGCGATGTAGAAAAAACCAAATGACAATCCGTGCAGCACCTGCACAGCAATCATAACGGTAGGGTCGGGAAAAGCTAATTGAATTCCCCATCGAATCATATAAGCGACTGCCCCTAGCAAAAGAGTTCTCTCTAACCCAATCTTTCGAATCACTCGTGAAGCGAGTAGCATTGAGGGGACATTCGTAATGGACGCAATCAGCAGAGCAACCCCGACCAAACTCGTAAGTCCTCCCGACATCTTAAAGGCCAATACAAAATAGGTGTTGAATGCGGTTAACGTCTGATTTACTAAAAAACTGCCCCCCAAAAATATTAAAAATGTCCTGTTGCGGATCAATTGACCAATGCCGTCCGAAAACGATTTGCGCAGCACGAGATCTTCCTCCGTATTTTTCGGCAACGCTAGCGCCGTCAGGGCCGCAAGACTGTTCAGCACCAAAAAAGGCACCCACATCATAGTCACAGATAACAGCGATACAAATAGCCCCCCGGCGTAACCGCCCACCGCATTGCCTATACTCGCCATAAATCGTATACTGCCATAGGTCGTTCCTGCCTTCTTGGCCGCTACAATCGCATAGGAATCCGCAATCGGCGCCTGCGTTGCCGTAAATATTGCCATAATGGAATACACAAGCGCCATCAGAACAAAACGCTCCGAATGATAACATACAGCCATAATTCCCGGAACCGCTACACTCAAAATGAGCACCAGCCGCATTTGACGATATTGATCCACAATAATTCCCCATATCGGCTGAACCAAAATGGATACCAGCGTACCCATCGCCATCAGAACACCGACACTGCTGCTCGTTAATCCATTCTGAACCAGCAGTAGTGTCAAATACGGATTAAACATGCCCCCTGCCAAGCCAATAAACAAATAGAAGCTTCGTAGCTTCAGCATTTGTGAGCCCACCATCTGGAAACCTCCCTGTTGTTTAGCGTACCGAGCTGTCCAGAATCGTAGCCAATGCTCCGATGGCCCCGGCTTCATTACCTAGACCAGCAGGTACAATAGTACAAGGAGTATCCGTCCATAAGGCTACTCTTTGCCGAATTTCATCCAAATAATACGTGTTACCTTCTGCTACACCGCCACCTACAACGATCATTTCCGGGTTCAGCAGGCTGATCACATTCGTCAAAGCCATCGCCATATGCACTAGTGCAGGCTCTAAAATCATCCGTGCTTCTACATCCCCTTCGGACGCCGCTTGCAAAACATGTTTCGCCCCTACCTCATCTCTGCTTCCTCCTGCTAGCTGGATCATGTGTGTACCTGGTATGCCAGAGGCGAGTGCTGATTTTACACTGCGCGTGATCGCCGTACCCGATGTCAAAGATTCGAACACACCGAACTCGTCCGTCCCTTTTTGTTTTGCTGCTTGCCGTGCCTGTTCCTCGCCTGCAATCCAATAAGCCAATTCACCTGCTCCGCCTGCGGCTCCCTTATACATCTCTCCATTTAAAATAAGGCCACAACCGATACCTGTTCCCACCGTTATCATCATCACATGCCGTAATCCCCGAGCTGCCCCTAACCATTGTTCTCCCAAAGCAGCCATATTCACATCATTATCCAGCACCAAGCGACCACTGTATCGGTGTGCAACAATAGATCGTATACTTTCATGCGCATTACCGCCATGCGTACTGTCGCCATGTATACGATCTTGAACACTCCATGGAATTGCCGGGGCGTGGGTAATCGTTCCGCTATCGTTATCTACCACACCGGGGAAACCGATACCTATGCCTTTTAACTGTGCCAGCGACAAGCCTTCCTGTTTTAGACAATGTTCCAGCTCCTCGAATAAACTCTCAAAGAAAAAATGGGCATCCTTCGTATGAATCGTCGGAAATTTATGCCTCACCACTACTTGCTGTTCTGCTGTGCCGATACAGATCAGCGTCTTCGTCCCGCCAACATCAATGCCTGCGGCCCAGCCGGAAGCCTTCGGCTCATCCCTGTGTTGCTTTTGTACATACATGTCCGCCATAGCCATCCTCCGTCATTCCGGTTCGCCATCATGCCTGCCAATACATCGGCTGTTGACGCCCTGTAGGTTCAAGATATGGACATAAGTATCGCATTTGAACACCTGTGCCGCAATAAACTAAATTCCGCCCCATAAACTGACGCGCTTTACTCCCCCTTTTAATGAAAAAACAAAAAAGGCGAGCGCCTATAGCGCTCCCCCTGTTAATGAATCCTCCGGTTTTAATCTCAGCTTGCGATAATCTCCCGGCGTTACGCCGACTACCCGCTTAAATACCCGCCCAAAGGTAATCGAATTGGCATAACCAACCTGAGTCGCAATATGCTGAACTGTTTCGGTCGTATTACACAGCATTTGCTGGGCATGATTCATACGGAGCCGAGTCAAAAAATCAACGAATTTCATATCAAATTCTGTTTTAAATAGATGACTAGCATATTTAGGTGACACATCAAAACGTTCACTCAAATGATTTAACGATAAATCCGGATTCGTATAGTGCTCTTCAATATATTGCTTCATTTCGCTAACCATAGCCCGGTAGCTTTTGGTTTCACTGGCGGCAACATAAGTCCGATACACAGTGGTCATGTGCTCCAGCATTAGCGTATGCATCACAGCCAATGAAGACGCAGACTCGACCTCACATTTCCATCTTTCTGCTTCCGGTCCGTTAAAATAACGATCCAGCGCCCCCGATACATCCTTCATCTCACGCATTTCCCGTTCCAGCAGCTCTTGCATCCACTGCATTACCGTTAAAATATCTCCATCCTTCATCTTGTCTGTTTCCATCGCTTCAAATAGTCCTTCCAGCTGTACACGCCAATCGTGGCTCGCCAGCCGAAAAGAACGAATCGTCTCCGAAATCAGCGGCAAATATGAGTATAATGGAATGTCATTGGCTTGCGGAACCTGATCACTGGTCACAATATCACGTACTCCCAGCGTTAACCGGTACCTTAGGGCAGAAATGGCGGACCGATAAGAATCCTGAATATGCTCCAACTCGTGAATCTGGCCACCTATCCCAATCGTGAGCTGTACACCCAGATGCCCATGCAGCCACTCACAGCCTGTTTGTGCCATTTCTTGCAGCTTCACACCCAGTAAGCCTTCCCCATCTTCTACCTCTTTCCGCAATAAAATGGAGATTCTTTTACGACTCATCCATTCTGCCCAGCCCTGCCATCCATAGGTAGCTGCTAGTTCCTGTACCATACCAAGCAACGACAGGCTTAAACGCTGATCTTCGCCCCCATGATCCTCTAAACGTCTGCTACCGTCTGCTGTTTGTGGCAGATCCAGATCGTGCAACTCTACCACCATGACAGCATAGACCAGAGTAACACCTCTCTTCCCGCCATCCGCAAAAGGAGAAAGATTATTCAGCCGAAGCTCTACCGTTTCGGTGCCTGTACCTTCCATAAGATCAAGGAACAGCTGCCGCCGCCGAATGAGTATATTCGCATGCTCCTGCTGTTCATAATCGATCGTTTGCCGAATCAGACTTTGCAACGCATGATCAATCATCCACAGCTCATCCTTGTTGTTTTCTTCACCCGGACGACTGGGCAGTTGTTGAATACGCTGCATCATCAGCTGAATTGGCCTGTAATTTCTGCGAGTCACATAAATAATGTAGATCACCGCTAATATAACAACAGCCAATCCAACTACAATCCAGACGTAAGAGATAACAGACACCCACTCGAACAACTGTCCGGCACGAATACCACTTTCAAAACTCCATCCCAGCCGGGGGGACATCAGATGAGTCAGTTGCTGCCCGTCCTCTGCTTTTACAGCATCTTTTGTACCGGATGCAGCTGGATAAATGGTTTGACCGCTAGCATCATTAATCACCAGATAGGAAACTGTCGGATTCGTCATTTGACCAATCATTTGCTGCAACGGATACACACCGATATTGATTACCAGCAGCCCTTGTCCTCCAAAAGGCAACGGGAGGCGCTTATGCATTGAAATCACACGTTCTGACGTATGTGTTCCCGGCTCCGTCCATTCCCGCACAGGTGACCACTGCCGATCCTCCGACCGAAGAGCCTGCTCAATATACGGATAATCACCGAATGTTGAAGCATCTTGAAGTCCACTTCTCGTTAACACCGTGTGATCCTTCGTTCGATAAATATAAACGGAATGTACCAGTTCATGATTATCCTTAAGCGCGCGCAGGCTTCCAACTAGCCCATACAGCATCGTGCTGCCACTTTGCGCCTGCCCATTCAGAAAAGAACTGTAGCTCTTGTTCGTCTCCGCCTCGCTTAATACGTCCATTTCTACCTTTGTCAGCGACTTCTCCACACTGTCCATCACAAATCCGGTTGTAATCCGATTCGCCTTTCCAGTTTCATTGCGCGATATTTCGTTTACAATCAGGAAGGATAAAAAAATGAGGATCGACACCGTTAACATAAAAATCGGGAAATAGGAAAAAAGCAATCTCCTGTACCAGCTCTTTCGCATCATGTCCTCCCCCCTGCCGCCTAATGCTTTCATGACCCTCTCTATAGGGCTCCGCTCAACACTAAGCATACTCGCGATGTCAGTTTTAATACGGCTTTGATTATACTTTGAACCTATTCTACCAAAATTAGATGCTAAATAGATAGATTTCTTACAAATGATCTGTTATCGCTTAAATCGAAAGCCCTCTTTTGTTATGTATATTAACATTATGAAAACGCTTTACATATCATAAACATAAATTTATATTATAAAAAAAGCCTATCCATCATCTACTTAAAGACGGATAAGCTTTTACTGCTGTCTAACCTTGTATCCAATTGACCAATGAATGTACTGTCAATGTACCCGGCGCAGTTGCCACAAATGCTGATGAACCGTTGCGCAAGGCCAAGAATTCCACTGTTTTTGGAATACCGGGAGCCAGATCCAGATGGTTGTCACTGAAAATACCTTCCTGCTCTGCCGATAGCCACACGTGTCTGGCAAGTACATCCGAACACAGCATGAATCTGCTGCCTCCGCTTCCCTGAATCTCTGTCACTTCAATTTTTGCCTGCGGTAAATCCATCTCTTTTGTGTCTGCAAAATAAATTTCACCAGAGGCCACCTGTTCACCATTCTGTGTCAGACGCGCGACCAGCATATGCTCCGCCCGGTTCAGGCCACTCAGCCATTTGTCGATAGGCAGTATATGTACAATTCCTGCACCGCCTGCTGGTTGCTTTACCTTAACATTCTCTTCACGAATAGCCTGGCTGCTACGGATATGCAAAAGCGTCAGCCGCAGCGTACCTGATATCGGCTCTAGTGTATCGTTGACCAGATGCAGTGCCTTATTCCCCTGTTCTGTATCTGTTGCACTCAACAGCACATCGGCAAAGCTGCGCTTAGCCGTATATTGGAGCGCCTTCCAACGACCAAAATAGTCCATACTCGACCAGGAGGCAACGGGCCAGCAGTCATTCATTTGCCAGTATAATGTTCCCATGCAATAGGGCTTGTGACGACGATGCGCCTCTATAGCTGCTTTCATTGCTTCTGCCTGTAAAATTTGGCTCATGGGAAGAAAACTTGTAAAATCCTTTGGCTCTCGCATGTACCGCCCCATATATTCTTTAATCAGACGATTGCCCGCATCGTTCTTCTGATGTGCCAGCATCACCGCAGATTCCAGCTCCAAATCCTTCTCTTCCGCATAAGTACGAACGGACTTGTATTCAGGAAAGGACTGAAAACCATATTCACTCATAAAACGGCCCACATGTACATGGTAATTCTCAAACGGCTCAGACGCGTGCCATACACCCCAATAATGAATATCACCTGCAGTTGAAGACCGATGGGCATGCTGGTTCCGATCTCTCGTCAGGTCAATCAGTGGGGAGGAGGGCCAATATGCTGTCTGCGCAGACCAGGTGTGTACAGCCTCCGGTAGAATCCGATGAAAGAGCGTTTCATAATCATCCCACAGGCGCTCCCGTTGCTCAGGTGTGTAGTCCTTTTTCCAGCCCCAGCCTCCGTTCTCTTCATAATGCGCCCATGCAGAATCGATCTCATTGTTGCCGCACCATAAGGCAATGCAGGGATGATGACGCAGCCGCTTGATATTGTCCTCGGCTTCCTGTGCCACATTGTCCATAAAATCCTCATCCCCTGGGTACATGCTACAGGCGAACATAAAATCTTGCCACACGAGCAAACCGTATTCATCACAAAGCTCATAAAATACGTCTTGTTCATAAATACCGCCACCCCACACCCGCAACATATTCATATTCGAGGTTGCTGCACTGGCAATTTCATACCGATATCGTTCCATCGTAACTTCAGTGACAAAGCTGTCATTCGGAATATGGTTAGCCCCTTTTGCAAACACCGAAATTCCGTTCAGCTCAAAATAAAAGCTCTCTCCTGCTGCATCCCGTTCACGTACAAGACGGATGGAGCGCAGTCCCGTTTTTACCGATTTTTCCGCGATTACAGCTCCTTGTTCTTGTTCCACCAATTCGGCCACAAACGTATATAGATGCGGCTCCCCCAGTCCACGGCACCACCACAGCTTCGGCTTCTTCATCTCCAGCTCCAGCTCCACCGGCTGCTTCCCCTTCAGCAGCCGAACTGGCTTGGACCACACCTTCCCGTCAGCGGAAATACGCAACTCGGCATCTCTAATCTCATCTGCATTTTCGATCTCTACCACTGCCATGAGTTTAGCCCCTACCGAATTCACCTCGTCCTGTCGAATAAACAAGTCTCTCACGATCAGACCGGACCATGCCTCGATCCGGACCTCTCTCCAGATACCGCTCGTCACCAGCCTCGGTCCCCAATCCCAACCATAGTGGTAGGGAGCCTTGCGTGCGAAAACGCTTACCTTTTTGTCGGACAAACCACCTATCTCGGACTGATCATTGGGTGCAGGGAGTCCATAACCTAAGCTTTCCAGCTTGGGTACATCTTCAGCAATCGGAGAACGAAAACTGATTTCCAGCCGATTTTCCCCTTGCTGAACAAATGCCCTCACATCTTGTCTCCATACCCGAAACATATTATTGGCTGACAAGACAGATTGACCATTCACTTTTACATCCGCGTATGTGTCTAGACCTTCCAACACCAACTCTACACATTGACATTGAAGCTGATCTGCATTTATCTCAAAATGGGCTTCATATATCCAATCCTGCTTATCAATCCACTGTACCTCCATCTCGTTCATACCGATAAACGGATCAGGAATTTTGCCATGTCGTAAAAGATCGGTATGTACACAACCCGGCACTTTCGCGCTGAGCCACTCATCACTCTGTGCTTCCCTAAACCTCCAGCCATCCAACCCTATCACATTAACCATCGTCACAAGCCTCCCTATAAGCATGATTGGGAACATCTGGATTTGTAAGTAACATAACAAAAATAACACCAAGCTAACAAAGTAGTCAATTGTTTTTTGGAACAAATGACAAAATACAAAATAAAAGTCGCCCTCTGCCCCTAAACAGGCTAAAAGCGACCTCCTTCGTCTTCACGGTGTATGGTGTCAAACACGTATCTGGACATTAACTATATGTGATTGTGCTGATGGAACGCTCACGGTCATCATTTTCCCGACTGATCCGGGGTGCATGAACTTCCCGTACGAATAGCTCAGCATGTAGCAACTTTTTCTCGACAGGCGAGTCCGGGTTCGTTATGCGCCACAACAACTGGTCCACTGCACGCATTCCCAGCAATTCCTTATCCACTCTCACCGTGGCATAAATCGGCATTTGTTCATTCGTATCGTCAAACCCGGTCACTCCGCAACGCCTTGGAACGTCAATCCCCTTTTCTTTCAGCACATCCACGACCTGCGCAGCAGTCACATCATTAGCACATACAAAAACCTCAGGCAGTTCGTCCTCAGACAACTTGTCCATTTCCTCGGCAAGCGCCTGCGCTCCTCCGTGAAGAAGGGCTTTATTTTGCCGCAATTCTACTCCGCTCATTTCCAGTGTGGAACGACAAGCTTCCCAGCGTTCGTAGAAACTGTGAGCGTCATCAATATGACCCACAAACTGAAAGCGGGTATAGCCCCTGCACAGCAAGTCCTTCATTAATTCACTCATGCATGTGCGATTATCTGTAAACACCGTATCACTTAAAAATGCAGAATCCCAATGATCTACCATAACGACCGGAATACCCATCCGATAAATGTTTAGCAACAACGAAGTTGAAATCGTCCCTACTGTGATAATCCCTTTAATCGCCTCCGGGTTCAGTAGAGAAAACGTATCTTCAGTCGAGGGCTCCGTTAACGTGATCATATCCATACCCTTACGGTTCAGACGCTCGGAAATCCCTTCAAATACAGGCCCCCAGTACCTGGATTCCCTGTTCTGGTACCTAATATTCGGAAATAACACTAGCACGGTACCCGACCATTCTCTGGGATCTGTGTCCCGAGGCTCTACCCCTGTCATTTTGGGATGACTGCGAAAATAGCCCATCTGGGCAGCAAGCTTGACCAGAGCCGCCCTTGTCTCTTCACTTACACCGGGTTTGCCTGACAGTGCACGCGAAACAGCGAACTTTGAAACGCCCGCCGCATCCGCAATTTCTTGCAACGTTACTTTTCCACGCATCTTCTCACCCAACCCTATTCGGAATCTTTTTCTACCTTAACCTTTCTAATACACGGGTGTACCTATAAACTGGTACCATCGTAGCATACTTTGTTTTAGATCATCAAATGATAGATTTGTACAAATCCACACCCTCCACCAAAATATGTTTGCTTAATAAAAAAACAAACCACATAACAAACAATTATAAATAACTTGACGTGAGGTTTTTTATTTCCTACAATTTACTATTGAAAGCACTTACATTGTGTAAATCATACTTATTAAGGGGGATTTGCAAATGTTCATGAACAGGTCGGTACGTCAGAGCTCCATCCTGCTCCTGTCTTTGCTGCTGCTCGTTACAACGGGCTGTGCGAACGGAACAGGCAGTAAGGCAGAAAAGGAAGATCCTAATGACACCAGCCCTATTACATTTACTTTCTTTGGCGGTGATTCCAGCTCCAACTGGAACAACATGAAGGATGCTGTCGGGCAGGAAATTATCAAGAAAACGGGCGTTACGCTAAATGCTGAACATGCTGTCAATGGCCGAGGCGAGGAAAAGTTTGCTTTAATGGCAGCGAGCGGAGAGTATCCAGATCTCGTGTACCCCAAATCAGACATTGGCAAGCTGGTCGATGCCGGGGCACTCATTGACCTAACCGACCTCATTGACAAATACGGCCCTAACATTAAGAAAGTGTATGGAGATTATTTTAATCGTATTAAATATAGTAGTGAAGATCCAGCCATCTACACGATCCCGACCAATTTGGGTGTGGATCACATCGCGTTTGATGCACAAGCCGGCTTCGAAATCCAGCATCAGGCACTTAAGAAGCTTGGATATCCTAAAATCCGCACCGTTCAAGATTTTGAAAAAGCACTTAAAGATTATGTCGCCAAATACCCTACCACCAATGGCCAGCGAACCATCCCCCTATCACTTGATGCCGAAGACTGGAAAATTCAAATTACAGTGACTAACCCGGCTGTTACTGCTACAGGTGGACCCGACGATGGCGAATATTATATTGATCCTAAAACACACAAAGCAATTCTTCACTACAAGCGCCCAGAAGAACGTGAATATTTCCGTTGGTTGAACCATATGTACAATGAAGGACTGTTGGATAAGGATACTTTTGTGCAAAAAAGTGATCAGTATAAGTCCAAAATCGCCGCAGGCCGTGTCATCGGACTCATTGATCAGGAATGGAACTATCAAGATGCCGAAAATGCGCTCAAGGCAGCAGGTAAGGATGAATTCACTTACGCCCATTTTCCAGTCACTTTAAATGAGAAATACGAGGATCATTCCCTTCAGCCCATTGGCTTCGATACCGCATCCGGGATCGGAATTACAACCTCATGTGAAAATCCGGTGCGAGCTATCAAGTTTCTGGATTTTCTGGCCTCCGACGAAGGACAAATTTTACGCAATTGGGGAATTGAAGGCCAGCATTACAACGTAGAGAACGGCAAACGAGTCATTCCGGCAGATGTGCAACAACGTAAAAACACCGATAATGCTTCTTTTAGCAGAGAGTCAGGTATCGGTTTGTACTGGATATGGGGGCCACATTACGGCGATAGCGTAAAGGACCCTTCTGGCAACTATTACACAACCAATTATCCGGAGATGATTACCGAAAATTATAGTCAAGCCGAAAAGGAGTCCCTTCAGGCATACAAAGCCCAGACGTGGAAAGACCTGTTCCCGAACGAAAAGGATTTTCCGGTAAAAGAGTGGGGGGCTGCCTACAACATGCCCGTTCCGACTAATACGAATTACAATGTTATTTATCAGAAGTCACAGGACATTGTACGCAAACGGATTCCTGAGGCCGTACTTGCCAAGCCAGATCAGTTCGACGCTGTGTATGACCGCATGCTCCAAGAGCTGGATCAGGCGGGTGTGCCAAAAGCTGAAGAAATCTACACTGGACTAATCCAAAATCGCCTGAAGTTGTGGTACGGCGAAAAATAGGGTTTGTCTTTTAATGAAATATTATAGGGCTGACAGACAATGCTGTTCAGCCCTTCTATATTAACTTTTACATTAAACATTCTGTTTGGTTTCTTTTTCTTTCCAAGAATTACTTTTCCCTGAAACACGATTGACGTAAAACAATAAAATAATAGGAATCAACGCAATCCCGCCACACATCACCCAAGATATTTGAATAGGTGTTTGATCGGAAGACAAATCCGTAAAATTACGACTGATGATACCTGTCACGATTAAACCTACGCACATGCCTAATTGTGAAATCGCAGAATCCAGAGATAGTAGTGTAGAACGATACTCATTAGAGATTCTTTTGTTCAGAAAAATTTGTTTGGCAACCGGATACATGCCGCGCCCAATTTCATAGATTAAAAAGGTAAGCAGTACAGGATAAAATGTGTTGAACGCACCGGCTAAAATGAGCCATATCCCAATCATACCGCAAGCATACATGAGTATATGTACATCACTGTATCGTGCGCCTAGCTTTCGAACCAGGTAACTTCCCAAAGTCATACATAGTGAATACCCTGCCTTGATAAACCCCATAATCCAAATCCCTTGTTCAGAAAGGCCAACCAGACGTGGCTGTTGAAATGTATTCCCCGCCGAGTTCGAAAAGCTGATAAATAAGCCAATCATAAACACAATCCAGATAGACTTATTTTCAAAACCGATACGGACACTTTCTCCGATAATCGTTTTAATACGGGTAGTAGACGTCTTTCGATGAGCAATGTTCTCCTCATCCATATAAAAGAAACATAGAAAAATACATACAATAATAGATAAAATACTGGCCGCCCATGGAAGTGAATAGTTAAAAGTTGCGAGGAAGGCTCCCAACAGACCACAAATAAATCCCGAAATGTACTGTATACTGTTAGAGGTTGTAAAAAGAACTTCCATGGGCTTATCACTATTTTCCACAACCCATGATTCCAACGAACCTGATTGTAAACATATAGCCAGACCCCCAAAGACTTGCGCAAACACAAGCACCCCGATATGATCTGTCCAAACGAACAACACACTATAGAGTAGAAAACAACAAAGTCCCAAAATAACAGAAATTTTTCTTCCATACTTATCTGCAATAGCCCCTGTGGGTATCTCAAACAAAAAAATACTTACAAAGAATACAACTAGTAAGAAGTTCGCACTCTGCAAAGAAAGTCCTTTAGCTAATAGAAAAAGGATGAGTGTAGTCCCCGTGATTTCACTCATAAAAAATTGAAGAAAGCTGACGGAGTAAAATAGCTTATGTGGTTGCACTCTCAGGATTCCGTCGCTTGCTCTGCAGCCTCATATTCACTTCGCAAAATCCCCATCTGAATAATGTCATAATATTGCCCTTCCCTGAATAGCTTTTCCCGTAGCCGCCCTTCCTCCTTGAAGCCGCATGCCAAATAGCAACGGTGTGCACGTTCATTGAACGCATAGACCTCCAGCTCCAGCCGATGCAGATTCAGCGTATGAAATGCAAATTTCTGTATTAGGCGAATTGCTTCCCGACCGTAGCCTTTGCCCAGGTCACCGTCACGTCCGATCACAATTCCAAGGGTGGCGTGCCGATTCACCCAGTTAATTTTAAATAAGTCCAGTTGTCCGATATAGTCCAGTGTGTCTTTATGCGCAATGACAAAACCTTTGATCTCGGGGTTGCCGTCAATCATCATCTGTACAAAGGATTCGCTATTCACCTGTGAATGCGGGTAGATAAACACGTCGCTTAAACCACGTGTGATTTCCGGGTCATTGACCCATTTTCGGATAGCTGGTATATCTTCTTGACGGTATTCTCTCAATACTATTCGTTTTCCAATGATATGCGGCATCGTAATCTTCCCTCCAATTATGTATTTGTTTTGGCAATACTAACTCCCCGCCAACACCTTTACGCTTCCATTACTCTCACAAACTCCAGAAAACGTGTACCTTTATAATGAAGCTCCCCACGATCCCCGATCACAATCATACCAAAGTCTGTATCCTTCACCTCCAGCTCCATACGCTCACCCCCGTCAAACTCAAAGGTGATATAATAATATGTCGAAGCTGAAAAATCGCCTGATCCCCCACGCACTCTCGTCCGTTTATCCACAACCTTACATGAACGTTGTACCCGTTCGGCTGCTTGATTGGACAGGCCCGCTCCTATCGTTTTGACAATTCCCATTATCATTACAAAAGCAATGAGTCCAAATACGATAAAAAAGATCATATTAAACGATTGAAATTCCATAAAATCACTTCCCATCTGCTTCATCCTTTCTACAGTAAAATGTAAATTTTCCATTCTATTGCCCATTGACAAATCGTACATCTTCACCCTCAAAAACTCCAATACTTTTTTAACATACTTACGAAAAAAAAGTTCTTTCGCTCTTTTCCGCACCCCGCTTGGACTTATACCCGATCTGGGTCCGCTGATCCCCTCTAGACCGATTGACAAAACTATATATAGATATAAAATAGAGAATGTACTCTAAATATAGTGTAAAAAACGTATTTATGCCCGATACCTTGAAGATACAGGTATGAAAATACATGTAAATATAGAGTCAAAAATTTTAAATGGCACAGCCAGCAAGGGATTCCAGCTATGATGGATCTCGGGCAATGCCGTTTTCTTTTTTCGTTAATTGTTTAAGGAGGTTGCATACCATGCTGATTGCATATGATTCCAAGACCGGCAATGTAAAAAGATTTATAAACAAGCTCAAGCTTCCAGCGGTTCAGATTGAGGAGCAAATGACTATAGAAGAACCTTACGTACTTATTACATATACAACCGGGTTTGGGCAGATACCTGAGAGGGTATCTTCCTTTTTGAAAAAAAATGCACAAAACCTTGTTGGTGTAGCTGCAAGCGGCAACCGTAACTGGGGTGAGAAATTTGCCAAAAGTGCGGATTTGATTGCCGACCACTATAATGTCCCCGTAATTAGTAAATTTGAATTATCTGGAACGTTCGGAGATGTAGAGCGTTTTAAACAGGAGGTGAGCCGAGTTGCGGCATATTGAATTGAACAACATGTTGATGAAACGCGATACAGACGGCTTTTTCCAATTGGAAAAGGACCAAGAGGCTGTAGCAGAATTTATGAAGGAAGTTCAGGAACGGAGTTTGAAGTTTGCTGACACAGCCGCTCAAGTGCTGTATATGATTGAGAATGATTATTACGAAAATTTCTATAACAGCTACACGGCTGACGAAATTAATGATATTTTCCATATCACTCATAGCTATAATTTTAAATTTCCTTCCTATATGGCAGCATCCAAGTTTTATACTGACTATGCAATGAAGAGTAACGACCGTAAAGTCTATCTGGAACATTACCCTGACCGGGTTGCTGCTGTCGCGCTGCATTTAGGACGCGGTAACGCCGATACGGCACGCCTGTTGTCCCGCTCGATGATGGAGCAACGTCTCCAGCCAGCGACGCCAACCTTCCTGAATGCAGGCAAAAGCCGCCGTGGGGAATTGGTATCCTGCTTCCTGCTCGAAATGGACGACTCCCTGAACTCAATCAACTATGTGCTGAACACTTGCATGCAGTTGTCCAAAATCGGCGGCGGTGTTGCGGTCAACCTTTCGAAGCTGCGGGCACGCGGTGAAGCAATTAAGGGTGTAGAAGGCGCAGCAAAAGGCATAATGCCTGTGCTGAAGCTGATGGAAGACGGCTTCTCCTACGCAGATCAAATGGGACAACGTAAAGGTTCTGGCGCAGCCTATTACAACATTTTCGGATGGGACGTGCTTGAGTTCCTGGATAGCAAAAAAATCAATGCTGACGAAAGAGTACGTCTCAAGACACTTTCTATTGGATTACTGGTGCCAAACCGCTTTTACAAGCTGGCTCAAGATAATGAACCGCTGCATGTATTTGCTCCTTACAGTGTGTTCAAAGCCTATGGAACGCATCTGGACGACATGGATTTGGATGAAATGTACGACACGCTGCTCGCTGACGATCGGGTGAAGAAAAAAATAGCGATGAGCGCACGTGACATGCTGACGAAAATTGCCATGATTCAGTTGGAGTCTGGTTATCCATATATCATGAACAAAAGTAACGCGAACCAGGCACATGCTCTTAAAAACGTGGGTCAAGTCAAGATGTCGAACCTATGCACGGAAATCTTCCAGTTGCAGGAAACTTCCGAAATTACAGATTACGGACAACAGGATACTATCCGCCGGGACGTGAGCTGTAATCTGGCTTCTCTGAACATTGTAAATGTGATGGAACATGGTAAAATTCGCGAATCCGTTCATGAGGGTATGATCGCGCTCACTTCAGTCAGCGATATGACCCAAGTAGCTAATGCACCAGGTGTTGCGAAAGCGAATCGTGAAATGCACTCCGTCGGTCTGGGTGTTATGAATCTGCACGGCTACTTTGCCAAAAACAAAATTGCGTATGAAAGCAATGAAGCAAAAGACTTTGTCCGTACCTTCTTCATGACGATGAACTATCATTCCATCGAAAAGAGTATGGAAATTGCGAAAGCAGCTGGACAAAGCTTTTATGGATTTGAGGAATCGGATTATGCGACAGGCGTATATTTTGACCGATACCTGAACACAGATTATCGTCCGACAACTACACGTGTGCAAGAGTTGTTCAAAGGCATCTATGTTCCGACTTCAGCGGACTGGGACAAATTAAAAGCAGATGTGATGAAAAATGGCCTGTACCACGCCTATCGTATGGCAATTGCGCCGACTGCTAGCATTTCGTACATTCAAAATGCAACATCCAGCGTCATGCCGATTGTTGAGCAGATTGAAACCCGTACCTATGCCAATTCGACGACCTACTATCCAATGCCTTATTTGCAAAAGGATAACGTGTTCTTCTATAAATCCGCTTATCAAATGGATCAGTTCAAAGTGCTTGATCTGATTGCAGAAATCCAGCCGCACGTGGACCAAGGAATTTCGACCGTGCTTCATGTGAACAGTGACGTGACTACGCGTCAGTTAGCACGTTGCTATCTGTACGCCGCACACAAAGGACTTAAATCGTTATACTACACACGCACCAAAAAGCTGTCTGTAGAAGAGTGCCTCACCTGCTCCATCTAAAGCATAAATGGTAACAAGCTGTAGTATAAAAATTAGATTTTGAATAGATATGGATGCTTTGCATTAGAAGCTGTATCCAGCGTGTGGTTCAGACCTTTACGGGACTGGACAAGACCCTCGCGGATACAGCTTCCGTATGTCAAGCATACGATGATTCGCCTGCACTATTTCAATATGTGTTTCCAGGGAATCTCGCAAGCTGAAGGGAGAATGCTAACAATGACAGGTATACAAGCTGTAAACTGGAATCGCTCGGACGATGATTTCACACTGATGTTCTGGAACCAGAACATTATGCAATTTTGGACGGATGATGAAATCCCGTTGTCTGACGATAAAATGTCCTGGGTAACCCTCAGTGATATCGAAAAAGAAGCCTACATGAAGGTGCTGGGCGGATTGACGCTACTGGATACCATTCAAGGCGGCGTGGGCATGCCGCAAATTATGGAGCATGTGGACGGACTGCAACGCAAAGCCGTACTAAGCTTTATGGCGATGATGGAACAAATTCATGCCAAGTCGTACAGTAGCATCTTTACAACGCTAGCTTCCACGGAAGAAATTGACGGTGTATTCCGCTGGGTGGAAGAGAATCCACATCTCCAAACCAAGGCAGAAACCATTCGTCAGTATTATATGAATATCCACACTCCCAAAGACCTGTATCTCGCGATGGCAGCGTCGGTGCTGTTAGAAAGCTATTTATTTTATAGCGGCTTCTTCTACCCTCTTTATCTGGCGGGCCAAGGCAAGCTGACATGCAGTGGAGAAATTATCGATTTGATCCTGCGGGATGAAAGTATTCACGGTGTGTACGTAGGTGTACTGGCACAGGAGATTTATGCAGAATTGGCCGAGGAAGAACAACGTGATCTTTACCAGACGCTGGTAGGCTTGCTCCGCTACTTGCACAATAACGAGGAACAATACACCGAGCAAATTTACACTCCTATTGGACTCGTAGACGATGTGAAAGTCTTTTTGCGCTACAACGCCAACAAGGCCATGATGAACTTGGGCTTTGATCCACTGTTTGAAGAAGAAGAAGTTAATCCCATTGTATTCAACGGCATCAGCACCCACACTAAGCAGCATGATTTCTTCTCTAAAAAAGGAAACGGCTATGTGCGGGCGATGAATGTAGAGCCGCTGACAGATGATGATTTTAATTTTGGCGTATAAGTACAAATACATGAAATTAATTTAGCAAGGTGATACTATGAAGAGCCATCCGCATGCGGATGGCTCAAACTGTAAACAAATAGGGTTTCAGAACTTGTCCCTAAGTTCTGAAACCCTATTGCCTAAAGAAAGTTGATAGTTTACATATTTCAGGATTTTGCAAAATTCGATTCCAGTCGCTCCGAAGTGCAAGATATAGACGAACTAAACCATTTCGATCTATATCTTGTTCATTGAAAGTCGCTTATGAGATTTTTGCAAAATCCTCATTTATATTCGTTCGCTTATATAAAACTGGTATTGCCGCTGCTATAAGGATCATACCCATAAAAGCGGGTGCGGCATGACCAAGTGACACATAGATTTGACCTCCAATGATAGGCCCAATCATTCTTGCTAAAGCCTGAATAGATTGACTACCTCCTTGAATCCTTCCTTGTTCACTAGAATCGACAGACTTGGAGAGCATCCCATTGAATGAAGGCCCAAAGATCGAATCACCAAAACCAAATATAAACATTCCAGCGATAAAAAGAGGATAGAATGAGAACAAAGTAGATAGCGCAATAAGACTGTAGCCTATAATCTCCGAAACCATTCCAAGAATGGCTATCTGTTTATCATTAAGTTTTATCAAAAGCTTTGGCATGATGAAACCTTGTGAAATGATGTCTTGGAAGCCCATAATTGAAAACATAAGTCCGATTAGTGCAGGCTTCCAACCGAAGGTATCCATTGTAAATTGAGAAAAAACGGCCTGTAGAGATCCGTTGGGTATCCAAAGTAAGAACGCTGAGACAAGTAGCCTGTTTAAGTTTTTCATGGAAAGCAGGTTTGCAAGCTGTGTAAATGGATTCAGTCTTACAAAGGTAATCTCTTTCAGTCTATTATTCTTGTCAAGGCTCTCAGGCATAAAAAAGAATCCATAAACAACATTCAATAAAGTTATGACTGCTCCAAAATACATGGGTACAGAATAACCAAACTTGGCGAGTAATCCGCCTAGAGTTGGGCCAATGACAGTGCCTACACCTACAACCGCACTCACCCATCCAAAGTATTTGGTTCTCTGTTCTGGAGGAATGATGTCTGCAAAATATGCGAAGATCGTGCTTATGCTCCCGCCTGTTATACCTTCTATTATACGCCCAGCAAATAGTACCCATAGAGCTCCTCCTATGCCAAAAACCAAGTACCCGATTGCGGAACCCAAAAGGCATACTAAGAGCAATGGACGACGGCCATATTTGTCGCTCAAAGCTCCAAGTACGGGAGCCGCAAAAAACACGCAGAATGCATAAACAGAGGTCAGCAACGTAACAACGATAGCTTGTTCTCCCGGATTGCTTATATAAGGCTGTACTAAGAATGGGACGACAGGTGCTATGATACTGAAGCCTATTCCGCAAAGAAACACAGAGATAAGACCGAATATTAAAGCGTGTTTATCTACAATTTGTTCTGTGTTCTGTTCATTGTGTGATCTAAATTTGAACACTTAAATTCTCCCCTTAAAAATTTGTCATTTTACTTCCTAGGAAGCAAAAATATCGTATCACAGTTTTGCTTCCTCGGCAACAAAATAGTGGCAAAAAAAATGCAGCCCGTTCTCAATAGAGCCCGGCTGCCTGTGGTTTGATTTTCATTATTCAAATTTATTCCGACTTAATATCTATACCCTGTTTCTTTATTTCTGCATCCAAATGCCTACTATACTTTTCCAGGAAGCTAATCATACTATCAAATTGTTCCTCGGTTACCTGTTCAAATACAGCTTTATCCCGCTCTTGAAACTCTTTGTGCAGTTCCTCATGGATTTTATAAATTACTTTCCCTTGCTCCGTAAGCCTAAAATAGATTTCTTTCTTGTTATCCGGCTTCTGGTAGCTTTCGATAATGCCTTTTTTTATGAGCTTCTTAGTTATTTTACTTATGGCACCGCTAGTCATATAAAGGGACTCCGCAAGTTTTGTCACGTTGGAATCTACATTTCTTTCAATGTATTCGATGCAATGTACTTCAGAAGACTTATAACCCTTAAGACTATCTTCCATCTTATCTTTATTAAGCCAAACCATCTTGTTATATAAGTCCCTGAAACCCATTATGACCTGTTCTTCTTTGTTCATGGCCTGTCCTCCCACCCGTTGGTGCATTAACAACATAATATAATATATTTTTGTTTCTATTTCAACATTAATAAAATCATTATTTATTCTAGGAAATGAACTATACGTAAAAAAAGATATCACTTCCCATACTTTATGTATGTATATTTATTTTTCAAACGAGGACATGCACGCAAAAAAAACGGCCAGATCGCTAAAGTAGCGGAATCAAGCCGTTTTCCATTTCTTAAGACCGAGCCTCTGTGAACATTTGAAAGGTGACACCAAACTTGTCTGTTACATTTCCATAAGCGGGACTAAAATGAGTTTCCTGCAAAGGCATTCCCACCTGTCCTCCTTGCTGTAGAGCATGAAACATTTTTTGAGCTTGCTCCACACTATCGGTTGTAATACAGATGCTCACCTGATTTCCGCTGCTAAACGGTGATCCAGGAAAGGTATCAGAAAACATGAGCTCTGTCTCACCCACTTTAAGGGTAGCATGTCCCACACGTTCCTTGACCTCTGCGGGAATGGGAAAATCGGGGTTTTCCGGCATTTCCCCAAAGGTTTGAATAAAAAGCAGTTGAGCATCCAATGCCTCTTCATAAAATTCGATTGCTTCTTTTGCATTTCCATCCATCGTGATGTAAGGAATCAAACGTTTGGACATCTTCAACACAGCTCCTTTAATTCGAGGTGATTACCCAGCCATTTCTCCTGTATTATATACAAAACTTGTCAAGAAAAACAAATCTGTATTCTTAGCTTTCGTGCACCTGAACGCCATGCTGCTTTAGCTCCTTTATCGCTTCCGTAACGTTACGCTGTGGATGAAGCACAGAGATCATCTGTGCAGTGATCGGAACGCCGTTGAAAATCTGGCTTACCACCCCTAGAGAAATCGGCAACTCATAGTAACTTTCAGCCCAATCCTGATATTCCTCCGGTGTAACTATAATTTTCCCCAGCAAAAAGGATGCGCCATCGTCATACGCCTCGGGAATGTTCGCATTGCCCATACGCCACTCCTTATCTTCCGCTTCCCTCCACATACAAAAGGTAACGTCCTCCTTCTCCAGCGCTTCGTCTTCCAAAAGCTCCATCATATCATCAGGCACACCGTCGTACATGCCCGGCCAGACCTCATATTCGTCTCTCGCATGAGGACTTACAGGGGATTCGTGGTCAAAACCCTTCAACAGCACACCTCCACGCGTCCATAGCATATGAATCGTATCTCCAGCGCCGTTGTTCACCTCACCCAGGCATACATCACCAGACCATTCAGACTGCATACGATACGTGCGTAACCAATCTTCTGGGGACAATATAATGTCCAGCGCTGACAGCAGCATCATTCTGTCTTTTAAACCATTCGGCGTTACCTGTGCATCAAGCATCATATTCTTCATCATTCCTCCACCTTGTCCATGCGTACTAAGAATTCATCTGTCCCTGCCTATATCTTTCAAGCTTCGCCCGCTCAATCACCTGCCGAATGAATGGTCCTTTGGCTTCGGTATACGCTGCACGGTCATATTTGAATTGGTACGCCAAATCTTTTTTTAAAGTATCATACGCTCGCAGGCTATCAGGATGCGCTTTTAAGTAATCTCTGAACAATAGATGGTTTTCCCAATGCTCACCTTTATACTTGTAAATATGCAAGTGATGAGTTCCAGCTCCCCATTCTCCACGGCGAAAGAAAGCTCTCTCTGGAAAATCAGGCTTATGTACATATTCATATTGAAACCCTTGTAGACGCTCTCGATGTTCGGATTGAAGACTTGCCAACTCTTCTACTCCAACCATAATATCAATAATAGGCTTGGCTCCCAGATTAGGAACGGACGTACTACCGATATGCTCTATGCCGACACATACATCTTTGAGAGCCTCTACAATTTTCCTTTGCTCTTGCATATACTCTTCAGTCCACTGCGGGTCATACCCAGATATTTCCACCTGCGAGGACATACATGAACACACCTCCACTAGCTTTCTAAAAAATGCCTTCTAATCGTGCTTGGCACAAATCAGAAGGCATTCTCTTGTTCAAATTAAAAATCATTCAGCAACTCCAGCCCTATTATTCGGCTTCTCAATCACGATCAGACAGGTGCTGTCTGGCAAAGGAACCCGCTGGCCCTGCTCATCCATGAACTCAACACGGCTGGACAGCGCCTCGGCATAGCCCTCCTGTAAATAATGGCGGCTCACCCGGATAATCGCTTGTGATCCAAGTGTGTTACGGATACACTCTTCATACTGTGACGGGGTAAAATAACCAAACTGCTCCTGCACTTCATGCACATAGGCTTCCGCCCCCCATGTATAGGTATATAGAAATTCCATCGCATCGTTTACTGGCAAAACAGCCTCATGCTCCCCCACACGCTCTATTTCAATGTGGCGGCCTGCAAAATCTTGCGCATACCGCATCAGCCATTCCATTCCCTCCGGCTCCAAGAATCGAATTCGTCTGCGCTGCTCTACTGGTTCGGTCATAATACCGTCACGAATGATGATACGCCCGCCGGGTGCAAGCACACGATAGGCGCTCTGCAAAGCAGCCTCCACCGTTTGTGGATTGAACCGAATTCCATCTCGTTCAATGTAGGAATAGAGCTCGTGAAGAATCGAAGAGAAGATGACCGTGTCCATGCTCTCCGTTTCCACATATTCCTCCAACCGAAGCGCATCTCCTTTGATGACATCCCAACGATGGCGCTCCAATTGCTTTTTACGTTTAAGTGCCTCAATGACATTCACAGAAATATCAAGACCTAATGGCTTCGCGTCTGGTCTTTCCTGTTCGATCAGATCCAGCAGCACGCCCCCGCCGGGTCCAATATCCAGTATGCGGGTTCCCGTCACATAATCTAAAATGACCCTTTTGTAATCTACGGTCTGGTTCATATCTGTAAGATACGTTTCCTCATTGTGAAAGCGATCATAAGCATCACGCCGTAATCCGAACAGATCGAACAGCAGCAGGACTGCTTTGTCATACAGAGGCGTTTTTTCTGCCTCAATACAAAAATCGATCAGTTTCTCAGCCGCAGATGAAAATACAAAATTAAAAAATACAGTACTCGGTAGCTCCTCTTTATGCTCCACGATCACACTCAAGTGAGGATTATGCTTCCGTTTTCCTTTTGAAATGTCCTGCCAAGACAGTGCACTTAAATATTTTTCTATCATTCGTTTTTTATATACGTTAATTTTCTTGACACCACGATAGTCATAATACATCGTATTCATGAGCGATTCGAAACTGATATGGCGAACGGTTGCAGGCTGTTCCTGCCCCGTGCCATCCCTCAATGTGAGTAAGAATACCTTTACCAGTTCTTGAAGTGAAAAATCCTGCAAAGCTGATTCTACATACCAAAGTGTCCGATTCTCCAACGGAGCCAGCGCCTTCTCTACATTCAACTCCCGCTCTAGTTCTGTGTAAGCCTGCTCGAACGGCTCTCCTTCATGAATCGAAACCGACCGTAATCTCTCCAGTCGCTCCTTTACACTCCAGACTACAGGTGCGTTATCCCATGCAATCCAGCCGATCAGCTGCTCTACTTCACTGCGTACTTGGTCCCATAATGCGGGTTCTACCCCGGCGATAATACACTCGTTCAGGGCCCGTAAAACAAGCTCCAGTTCCTCAGAGCTCAGCCAGCCCTTACGAGTAATTTCAAGCAGCAGTCGATTTTCCGCAAAAGGAATTTCTCCCCGTATATATTGCCCGATCAATCCATGCGTCTCAATCAGAATTCGGGTCATGCTATTGCGAGGGTACGCAGGGGACTCCGCTTGGGCCTGTCTGACATACAGTTGGGAGGAGCCGATATTATGTACAAATAAATTAATACCCTCATGCTGCCAGCGTAGCCGCTCGCGGACTGTGCCTCCTTTGGCTGTCTCAGACCATACCAAAACATCCTCCAGTAGCTCTTTAACCCAGAATGACAATGGAAGTCCGTCCAAAATAAGCAACGTACGCTCCACGTAATCCAGTACAGGATTGGCATCCTTTAACTCACCTATAGATCGAATGCGTTCCAAATTTACAATACGCTCCTCAGCCGAAACAAGCAGCTTTAACCAAGTCGGTGTATCCCAGGCCAGATCATTTTCTTTCCTGTAATTAGCAATGGCTTTTAACGATTGCAGCATTTTTCTCACCTCGTGTGATTCGGATTCGGTATGCACAGGAGACTTTGGATAGGACATTTGGATAAAACCTTGTATATATTACACTTTACCATACATTTGTAGCTTCCATCTCGTGGAAAATATTAAACATTTGTATCAATCAACCGCTTGACATACTTGCCAAACGCATACATAACCCCCAAATGTACTTTGGCCTGTGTATATTTATAAATAAACCAAGGCAGCGATGGCACATAATCATGAATGGCTACGACGCAAATATTTGTACAGGGAATTTGCAGGAACTCAAGCCTGCCGCGATGGTCTTCCTTTACAGTGGCAAAAGTACCACCTGTGATTCGATAGAGTGCAAACTCAGAGGTGCTCTGCGCACGGTCATAAATCATTTCTAACAACGGCTTTCGACTACCCAAGAGATACAACTGATAAGTATCCGGGCCCCCTGTCTCGACACGCACCCAAGGTTTCGCAAAGACCGGAAGCCAGGCCAAATAGCGCTCCCCGGCCCATGTTGCATCCTTACCAGGCGGGAGTTTGATCCGTTGCACCGAGCGTACATCAGATTTTAACGATCGAATTGCTGATTTTAACGGCTTTTTGGACTTGCTATGGGAATTCTTCTTATGCCGATATTCTTCTTCCTGCTCGAGTGAGGTTCGAGCTGCTTTGTCAAAGGAAATCTTCCCATCGCTGATGCCTTGAACCTTATGTTTCCGTTGCGCCACCATCGGATGAGCCAAGCTTTCAATCAGCGGATAAGCCATCTCTTTGGGGGCTCCAGTCACTAGGGTAACCCAAAGGCGGGACAGTTTGATAGTCAGCAATGGCAAATTAAAAAAGCGACGCTTTTTATCCATTATTTCTGCTGTTCTTTGCATCATTTCTCTATATGTAATAACCTCCGGCCCGCCTACATCTATAATTTGTTCATCAAGAGTACGGTTGCCGATGCTCCGATCCAGCGCATTCAAAATATCCTCCAATGCAATCGGGTGGGTCTTGGTTCGGGTCCAACGAGGCAGAATCATGACTGGTAATCTGCGAAGTGTCAGCTTCGCCGAGGGCAGCATGGAATGAATGAGATATACGGCATAATCTGCTCCTTGTAATCCTTGATTTGCATCCTCCATGGAAAAAAAATCACACGATCGCCATTCCACGTGCTCTGTATTTTCACGCTGATCTCCACTGCGGGATAAGGCAATGACATCTGCATGCTCAGTCAGCCTCTGCAGCAGATTATGCCCGATATAACCACTGGCGCCTGTCAGTGCAATTCGGGATCTGCCTTTTGGATACAATGCTTCACACTCCCGCTCTACTTGTCTTATCTCATGTTCCGGTTGATTCTGCTCACCTACGCGCCCTTGTCTGTCATTACGTTGCTGCTCATTCACTACACACCGCTCCCCACTCGTAATTACGCTCTGTGTTCACATACCCTGATTTACAGTACCCGTAACAAATCTCATAACAAGACATGGAAACGGAAAACTAGACAGTGCCACCCCAGACAAAACAAATGACCGTAACTTCCATATAAGGAATTACGGTCAGCCTGTTTACTTCCATATACAGTTTAACGGGACGACTCCCATTACCTCCATCTTCCGAACTTATCATTCTGCACTTCGTTAACCTGTCCAAAAAATACCTGCTGGATCTATTTCTACCTGTTCGAGCTGCTCTTCAAAGCACGGGTTAGGTGCAATCTCTTTTACGCGCTGCCAGCTTTTAGCCTCTTTCCGGGCATATACATGCCAATGATTTTCTTCCCAGCGAAATTGGACAATGTCCGTGCGATCCCACAACTCAGTTTCATTAGAAGGCCTTTCTTCCGTCAAGATCAAACAACTATCCTCTATTTGATAAATGAGCCGCACGTCAGAACGCACGTAGCCTGGCACCTTTAGCGCAATATAGCCATTCAGCAGGTATTCAACCTTTTTAATGGTAAACGGATCGATCCGTTCGTTCACGAGATTTCCACCCCTTGATCAATTCGTAAATATTACGATTTAAATATAGCAGAAATCGAAGTTTTTGAAAAGAGTCCTCCTTGCCGTCCCAAAAGCAAAAAGATATCCTCCAGCCTGAAGGCTCAGAAGATATCTTATTACTCTTGTTATACGCAGTCGAATCATAATTACCTATGATTTCTAGAAAGTTACAGTGCCGCTGTGCAACACGTCAACCATCTATAACAGATTTCGCTTATTTACCAACAGAAACGCCATCTGGTACTGGAATACCAAAATCAGGTGTTCCATCTTCCTTCCAGTTGAACGGCTGAACACGTGTATGACGATTCGGATCATACAACGGGTCACCTGTAATTTCCTTGTAGCTCCGGGCGTGATATACGATTACATCGCTACCGTCAGCAGCAACCGTAAAACTGTTATGACCTGGCCCGAATTGTCCTGTTTCCTCATTGGTGCAGAATACCGGCTCAGGTGATTTCGTCCATGATTTCGGATCAAGTAAATCCGCATTCTCATCTGCTGTCAACAGGCCCATGCAATAATTGTGGTCTGTGGCGCTAGCTGAATAACTGATAAAGATCCGCCCGTTCCGTTTCAGAACCGCTGCTCCTTCATTCACCTTAAAACCGATGATTTCCCAATCATATTCAGGAGTGGAGATCATGACCTGCTCACCGCGCAGCGTCCATGGATTGCTCATTTCAGAAATATACAGATTGGAATTACCGACGATGTCCGGGTCCTTCTGAGCCCACACATAATACAGAACTCCATTATGCTGGAAGGTTGTCGCATCGAGGGCGAACGTCTCCCAACGGGTTTTGATCTGTCCTTTTTCCACCCATTCCCCTTCCAGAGGATTAGCTGAATCATTTTCCAGCACGAACATCCGGTGGTCGAACAGGCCTTCCTTCGTTTCCGTTGTACGAGCTGCTGCAAAATAAATGTACCATTTGTCGTTAATATAATGAATTTCCGGTGCCCAAATGTTCGCACTTAACGGGCCCGTTTCATATTTGTGCCATACTGCGACAGGCTCTGCTGTACTCAAGCCTTGAATAGTACTTGCTCGTCGAACCTCAATGCGGTCATACTCTGGCACAGATCCGGTGAAATAATAGTATCCGTCACTATGCTTGTAAATCCAAGGGTCTGCACGTTGCTCAATGACCGGATTATTAAAGGGTACAGATTGATTCATGGTTTTTCTCTCCTCTATGTGTAGTATGTAGTTCCTACAATTAATCGCTGATACGCTTTCCCCAAATGGAAACTCCCTTTTCATTCATACCCGTGAAAATTAGAGTATGGCGGCCGAGCTCCCAGTCCCATGAAGGAAGCAATAACAGTTCTTCCTTTGTTCCTTCGGATGTATCGCCCCAATCCATTGTTAGAGTACGCTTGCCATCAAAGCTCCAGTGACCTTCAAGAGAACCACTGGTTGCCCGACCTCCATCTTCCAGACGGAGCGGTTCAGCTTCCACCTGACCATCTACTTCCTGCCTTATCACGATGCGCTCCCAGTTGCCGGATAATAGCCTTTTGGGTATATCCTGCTCCTTTTCGCCCGCATAGCGCTCCGGAGAGACGACCGGCCAGCCCTCTGCCGTCCATAATATTTTGCGTACATGCAGGTACGGCCAGCTCTTGTCCGTTTCTCCCCGCGCATGATGTACAATATAATAATCCGCACCGTCCTTCAGGACAGAATTGTGACCTGGCGCAACCCAGCCTTCTCCTTCGCTGAACCGATAACCGCCCAATACCTTGTTTCCAATCTCGTATTGAGGCAAATAGCTGATATCTGCCATGTCATGTCCATTAATGTCCACATAAGGCCCTGTGATAGAATCTGAGCGAGCAACGCGAACATTGTAGTCCTCGAACAAAGAATCATACGAGACGAACAAGTAGTATTTACGGAACATTGGATTGTACACAATGTAAGGCCCTTCTACAGCACCGTCCTCAGTTGCCCGATCTCTGGCAGCGATATTTTTGCCATAGCCGGACTCTTTAAGCTTTCCAGTCAGGGGATCAAGCGGCGTAATGTAAATACCGCCGAAAAAAGAGCCGTATACCATCCATGGATTTCCCTCTGCATCCAGCACCGGATTGGCATCAATCGCATTCAGCTTGTCATGCTCTCCTGTTTTAACGACCAGCCCCTCATCCTTCCAAGGGCCTTCTGGGGAGTTGGATGTCTGCAATCCGATCGCAGACCGTGTGCTGCCAAAGGTAGAAGCGGAGTAATACATCCGATAGGTATCACCCATCTTGATGATGTCCGGTGCCCACAGATTGGTTGCTGATGACCACGCCTCCGCTTCCTTTGGAATGCCGGGGAGTGCATACTGAACCCAGTTCCAGTGAATCAGATCAGTCGATTTGCGTACCATAACACCAGGTCTCAATTCTCCACCTGTCTTTACATCCGTTGAGTAGACATAATAGCCTTGATCTGTTTTGATAATCGCCGGGTCATGTGCATTGTTAATGGTCCAGCGCTGTTCATCGTTAATCGAACTTTGATCATACAAGTGATCGGGAGGCGGAGCCTGCGGATACACAGGGTCCGGAGTGTTATCCCCACAGCCGGATAGACCCAGCATGAGCAGCATAACCATAACTGTTATTCTCCTCCTTCCTTTACCCATTACATATTGTGACTGCCTTACATATTTCATCCGTACCCTCCAAGTGTCAATTAGCCTTTGACACCCGAAATGGCAACCGATTCAATAATTTGTTTCTGGAAGATCAAGAATATAATCAGTACAGGTAACAAGGCTATAATCGATGCTGCCATGATAAGCGGATAGTCCGTCTGAATGGCGTAAGTCGCATTAAAATTCGCGATAACCAGCTGCAGTGTCTGCGTTTCTGGTGAGTTCAAGTAAATAATAGGTGCCAAATAATCGTTCCAAATCCCCATGAACCATAAAATAAGCTGTGCCGCAACTGCTGGCTTAATGAGCGGGAACGTAATCGACGAGTAGAGTCGGAAATAAGAACTTCCGTCAATTTTCGCAGCTTCGATAATGGCATCCGGTACACTAAGCAAGTACTGCCGCAGGAAGAAGATCATAACTACATTTCCGAACAAACCTGGAACAATCAGAGGCAAAAGTGTATCGACCCAGCCAAGTTTGGAAAACATCATAAACTGTGGAATCATAACCGTTGGGTATGGAATCATCATAGATGCGATGAGTGCCAAAAACAGTTTGTTTTTATGAGGGAATCTCAGCTTTGCAAATGCAAAAGCGGCCACACTGGATGTAAAGGTACCCACAACGGTAACACTTACAGCCACAATCACACTGTTCTTGATCCCGCTTAACAAAGGTCCTGCTTCCCAAATCTCCTTATACTTGCCAAACTGGAACACCTCTGGTATCCATACTGGTGGAAGAGCAAAGACATCCTGCTTTTCTTTCACCGAAGTGGACAGCATCCAAAGCAGCGGCGCGATCATCACAATCGCTCCAATCGCTAGTACAATAAAGATAATGATATTGGTAACTTTCGTTTTTTGACTATGGGACATAATCAGACTCACTCCTTTCCGCGAAAATCAATCCCCATCAAAGGATGATTTTTCATTCATTTTGAATTGAATCAAAGTTACGATAAAAATGAAGATGCCGAGAATCATAGCCATCGCGGAGGCATATCCCATTTGCAGGTTTTTAAATGCCTTATCCCAAATATAAAAGACGATTGAGGCGGATGAGTATTCCGGACCCCCTGTAGGTGTCATAATGTTCATTTCAGTAAAGATTTGCGAACCACCAATGATATTAGTTACGACCAGGAAGAAGGTTACTGGTTTCACCATTGGCCATGTAATATTGCGGAACATTTGGAATCCGCTAGCTCCATCTAGCTCTGCTGCTTCATAATAAGAGCGAGACACGCTTTGCAGGGCTGCCAAATATAGCAACATCGTATATCCAAGACCCTTCCAGACGGTCATGAGAATCAAGGCTGGTTTGACCGTATCCTTATCCATCAGCCAGTTAGGACCCTTAATACCGAATATTTCGAGGAATTGGTTCACCAAACCGTAGTCTCCGTTGTACGCCCAGTTCCACATAATAGAAACGGCAGCCAATGAAGAAATAACCGGGATATAGTAAATCACACGAAATGTTGTCGTACCTGGAATCTTGCGATTCAAACCTAGTGCCAGCAGTAAAGCTAGTACAAGACCGATTGGAATACCCAGCATTAAGAAAAGAGTATTGTACATCGATTTATAAAAGAGCTCATCGCTAAATAAATCTTTAAAATTGTCGAGACCAATAAAGTTCATTTGTCCCAATCCGTCCCAGTCTGTAAAAGAGCCGTATAACGAATAGACAAACGGGAATAACGTAAAGATTAGCAGACCGAGAATAGGTGGAAGAATAAATAAGTATCCATATACCTTCTCTTTGCGGTAGAGATTAGATTTGGTTATCACAGGGCTCACCTCTGTTTCTAATTTGGAATGAAGATGATGTTAGCAGCATGATATTCAGCCACTAACATCATCCTTTTTTCCTCTATTTACGCATTATTTCTGTGATTTTTTCTCTTGCTCCACCGCTTTATCCAGCAGTTTCTGCATCTTCGGTTGTTCTTGTTTCACATAATCTGCCGCCGTAATTTTACCATCCAGCACAGGTTGAATATCTGTGAAGAAAATATCGTACCATTCTGCATTATACGTATAGTTGCCTGGTAATGAGCGTCCATAGTCATTTACGATATCAATAAATTCCTGTTTATTGTTAGGCTTGGTTTTTGTATCTTTGGACCACTCATCAGCCATGTCCAGCAGATTCGGAATTTGTACCTTGGCATCTACGAGCTGCTTCATTCCTTCTTTAGAAGTCGTCAGATAGTTAACCAGTTCAACAGCTTCATCCGAGTATTTTGTTTTAGAGGAAACGCCGATACCCAGAGAACCAATCCATGTTGCCGATTTGCCAGTCGATCCGGCTGGGAACGGCAGCAAATCATATTCGAACGGCAGTTTTTCAAATGTACTCATATCCCAAGGACCTACCGGGAAGAATGCCATTTCGCCCTTCATCCAACGTTGGTATGTGTCCAATGTTTGTGATTGTTCAATACCAGGTGTGATTTTATATTTGTTTTGCATGTCAGCAAAGTACTGAAGCGCTTCCGCAAATTTCGGATCATCAATCGTTACTTTAGTTTTGCTCTCATCCAGCCAATCAGCCCCATTACTCCAAACAAAGGCTTGCAATGCCCACTGAACGTTAAAGCCTGTACCGTATTGATCTGGCTTGCCGTCACCATTGGTATCCTTAGTCAACTCTTGGCTAACCTTGATAAATTCATCCCATGTATACGGTTTGTCTTTGTCAGGCAAGGGAACGCCCGCTTTTTCGAACATCGTTTTGTTGTAGCCGAGTGCGAATGGACCTAAGTCCTTCGGCATACCGTAAATATCTCCTTGACCGGCCATTTTACCGTCATAGCGATACAAATCTATACCGTATTTCCAGATGTTATCCAGTTTAATGTCCTTGTTCTTCTCAATGTAAGGAGTGAGATTCTTCAACACCCCACTGTTTACATAAGCTTTCACATCTCCAGGGGCAAAGTAAAAGATATCTGGAAGATTGTTTCCTGTGATCGCAGCTCTTAGCTTTGTAGCATATTGATCCGCTGCCGTCACGACCATTTTAACTTTTACGCCAGGATGTTCCTCTTCAAATTTCTTAATTACTTCCTTATATGCCTTTTGTTCATCAGTTCCACCACGGAACATGAATGTCAGTTCCTTGCTTCCATCACTACTGGAACTTCCCCCACTACAACCAGCCAGTGCAGCCACCATTAACAACAGAACAACCATTGTTATTGCAAAACTTTTTTTCTTTATCAACGCGACCCCTCCTAAATTTAAATGAAACCGCATACATTTGGTGCTAAAATAACTTTATACCACTCGGCCTAATCTTTAACTGTGCGGTACACAACCCGTTGTTGATTGCCGCTGTGATTATCATCCCTCTCATGTACCATATAATTAACATTTTACTTTATCAATAATGAATTCGTTTACAAACAAAATATAGCATGCTCTTCCTCAGTTCGTCAATGTATTTTTCAATCTTTTTAAATAATTATAAAACATAGATTAGAGTAACATGAAAAGTAAAATCAAATCGTATTTAAGTTAATTTTCATCTAAAAAACTAGCAATAAAACTTAAATACGATTTATTTATGAAATAATCTCTAATTTGGAGTCTAATTCACTCCCCTCTTTATTTAGTAAAAAAAATTTACAAAAAAGCAGTTTACTTCTTTTTGATTTTATTTTAACATAAATCAAAGTAAAAAATATAAGCGCTTACATCACAATTTTTATAGATAAGGATGGTCTATAGCTATGATTTATATTAAGGACTTAATGTCAGGGTTAGATATTTTTAAAGCACTGGGTTCCGAAATCCGCATTCAAATTCTCGAGCTACTTGCTTATCAGGGCCAAAGTATGAATGACATTGCAAACAAACTTAATTTGAGCAACGGTACCATTACAATGCATATTCGAAAGTTGGAAGAATGCGGCCTTGTGGAGATCAATACCGTGAGCGGCAAGCACGGTACCCGAAAAATGTGTTATTTGAACAAGGATAAGCTGATGGTAGATTTGCGCAGTAGAGAACAAAAAAATGTGTATGAGGTTGAGATTCGCGTAGGTCATTATAGTAACTACCAAGCGTCCCCCACTTGTGGATTGGTGACCCGAGACAGCATTATCGGCGATTTTGATGATCCACGCTATTTTGCAGATCCCGGGCGGCTGGAGTCGGAAATGATCTGGATGGCTGAAGGCTTTTTGGAATACCGCATCCCCAACTATCTGAAAGCGAATCAGTCCTTTAAAGAAATTCAATTCTCCGCAGAACTGGGCTCAGAAGCACCCTGCTATTGTGAGGAATATCCCTCTGACATTTGTTTTCATATTAATGGTATCCCTATTGGGCACTGGACCAGCGCCGGAGATTTTGGAGAAGTGCCGGGGGTTCTGAATCCAGATTGGTGGCCACCGCATTTGAATCAATATGGTATGCTCAAATTAATTCGCATCAATCAGCATGGCAGCTTCATTGACGGGTGCCGCATATCCGAAGTCACAATAGACGATATTAACCTTAACTATAAAAGCGACATTACACTCCGTTTATCTGTAACCGATCAATCGGAAAACAAAGGAGGGCTCACTATTTTTGGCAAAAGATTCGGGAATTTCAGTCAGGATCTGCTTGTGCGCGTGCTTTACGATGTGCATGGGGAGGACAATACCAGCTCTTGACACTACACGTGTAAAAAATAGGCCGAAGCCTGTATTCATTGAATACATGTCCTCGGCCTAAACATCCTGATTCTCACTTAAAGAGATATAGATCAATAAATAAAAAATGACTGCTATCCCAAACACCAGCCAGCAAAAGGACAGCAAATGAAGCCTTGGTCCTGCATGTACTCCCCATCTCCAAATATCCGCAAGGAGCACCAGTGGCTGCAATAATACATCCCAGCTATTCCAGCGAGCAAATCTGCCTATATATACGCCTAAGCTGGCCAGCCACAACAACACAAAAACTACAGTCCATGCGAGCCCACCTGAACAAATCCTCCTCAACATATGGTGGATTACCAATACACAAAGGGATGTAAGAAAAAGGCCCAGCCCTGCTGCTGAAAAAGACGTAAATAAGATTAACCAAAATTGTGTGTTCAACCAAAAACGTGTATCAGGATTCACATCGTAAAAACGAAACGCATGAAGTAACTCAGTTACCAAATAAAGAGCATTCGGCAGAAAAAACAACCATACAATTGAAGAGAAAAATAAAAGAATACTTCTCACTTTTGTACTTTGCAGTCTGGATAAAGCCATCATTCCCAGAGTGATAAAGACCGGAACCCAGGCCAGGAATATATCCCAATACAGAAATTGATACATCCTCGTTCCGCTTGTGGACTGTAAATACATAATGAGTCCGAAACAGCCCAACGTAGCTACAAGCAGCACTCCCAACAAACTGGGCAGCTTGTAGCCATTCCTTCTTAACAGCAAGTTTCCATCTACCTCCTGCCTGAGTATGCGTATATACGTCTTTTTAAGTCCTGTTTTATAGCGCTTTCATACTTAGAGAGAAAGCCTTTGTCTATTTACTCCACGTTTCGTATGTCCTCGGATACATGGTTTGTTATCGTCAAGGCATCAAAGGTAACAGCACAGCCCTCCCCCACCGGGGATTGAGCAACAACTCCAACTTTTAGCTGGTTAGGAACATTCATACCAAAATATCTCGCCAGCTTCCAATGCTGACCGTCTGATGAATAATGGAATGCAAAGCAATTTCCAGCTCGTGCCACTCGTAAATACGGATTGGACACGTCCATCGCCCCAGAGATACAATCATCGGATGTATCCCGAGTGACCACACTAAGAATAGATGGAGTGCTTTCAAAATATTCAAAACACAGCTTAGCCCAGTGGGTATCATCCGCCATCATCATCAAGCATCCTGAATCATAAGGCTGCTTCATATCAACACGGACCCTCGTCCATATTGTAAAATCACCTTGAAGCGTTGTATGCAAAAAGGGTGCGGACGATTTAGTCGCTGCGCCTGACGGATCCCTAAAGAAATCTGCCTGTGAAGGTGCAGAAATTTGCAAAGACTTGGAATCATCGAATCTCCATTCAGCCGGCTCATTGATCCAGCTCCAATCCGCCGGCAAAACTTCACTGCTAAAGCGTTCAAATACGTTCATATGGATACCATTCCTCTCTGGCAATATAGTCATATAACACATTGAAATCCGGGGCACATTCCCCTTGATACCACTATATACGTTATTTTCCAGTCGTCAATGATGATGATGTGTCTTTAAAGTTTATAAAAAAAAGACTTGCCATCCTAAAATGTTGTGCTTATAATTACACCTAACTTGATACAGTAACAAATTTCAATGACGAGAACGAGTAAGCTATACAGCGGATTTGCAGAGAGTTGGGGCAGGTGAAAGCCAACATTCCGAGGGTAGCCGAACGCCATCTCTGAGAAGCGGGCTGAACCTGAAGTAAGCTCTGCCGCCTTTCCAGCGTTAACCGGAACACGTATTGATGGATACGTGAACAGAGTGTCATTTCCTATGGAATGAAACTAGGGTGGTAACACGGGTATAAACTCGTCCCTTTTACAGGGGCGGGTTTTTTTGTTTTTCAAAAAGGAGGAAATCATCATGACAAATGTATCGACAGTAGTATCTATAACCGATTTTTTGACTCCAGCTGTACGGGAAATGCCACCTTCAGGCATCCGTAAGTTTTTTGAATATAGTACAGGCAGAAAAGATATTGTATCGCTTGGTGTCGGTGAACCTGACTTTGTGACCCCTCAACATGTCAGAAAGGCCTGTATCACAGCACTGGAAAATGGTAAAACATCATACACACCGAATGCTGGACTTCCCGAGCTTCGTGAAGAGATTGCCGGGTATCTGGAGAGCAGCTTCAGCACATCCTACAACCCAACAGATGAAATCATGGTTACCATTGGCAGCAGTGAAGCACTGGATTTGGCACTACGCGCCCTGATCACCGCACACGATGAAATACTCATTCCGGCTCCATGTTATATTTCGTATTCGCCCATCACGTTTCTGAACGGAGGACATACCGTAACGGTTGAAACCTCTGCGGATCAGCAGTTCAAGCTGACAGCTGAGGCACTCCAAGCCAAGCTGACTCCACGATCCAAAGTGCTTATTCTCTGTTATCCGAATAATCCGACGGGTGGGGTGATGACCTATGAGGATTGGCTACCGATTGCCCGCCTGGTTGAGGAGCATAATCTTGTCGTCATATCAGACGAAATTTATGCTGAACTGACCTATGGACAGAAGCATGTAAGCTTCGCTGCTCTGCCGGGAATGAAAGAGCGCACCCTGCTCATCAGCGGCTTTTCCAAAGCATTTGCGATGACAGGCTGGAGGGTCGGCTACGTGTGCGGCCCAAGAGAGTTAATTTCAGCTATGCTGAAGATTCATCAATATACCGCCATGTGCGCTCCTATTATCGGGCAAATTGCCGCAATTGAATCCCTGCGTAACGGGCTGGAGGAAAAAGATCGTATGATGGAATCCTACAATCTGCGTAGAAAATGGTTCGTTGAAGGCCTATGTCAGACAGGACTGCCATGTCACGAACCAAACGGTGCCTTCTATGCTTTTCCCTCCATTATGCACACAGGGTTAAGCTCAGAGCAGTTTGCCAAGCGGTTGCTGGAAGAAGAAGGAGTCATTACTGTACCCGGTTCCGCATTTGGCCCAGGCGGCGAGGGCTTTATCCGCTGCTCGTATGCATCATCACGAGAACAGTTGGAAATGGCTTTGGAACGCATCAGCGTATTCTTAAAACGTCTATAAATACGATTTTTCCTATCATGAAATGAACATGAGTACTGGATGAAAGTTACTTTAGCAACTTCTGAATAAGCTTTTTCTGGTGTGCTGGCAAGCCTTCCGGCCATTCCCCTACACGGCAATAACAAATGTCGGAGATTTCGGCGCCTGGTCGGAAAGTACTCGGGAGTCCGGACATCCTAATCTTTAGGATGTCCGGTATTCAGAACGTTTTGCACAAAATCAGTCTTGGCCTCCGTGTACGCTTCACGATCATGCTGATTTTCCATCGCCAGCCGCCTTTTTAATACATCATATTGCTGAATCAGCTCAGGCTGTTCACGAAGTCGGTTCCGAAACAATAGCTGCCGATCCCAATGCTCATCAGATTTCAGTATGAGATGCAGATGTCCCTTTCTTTGATCCTGTTCCACTTTAACCAAAAATCTTCTCCATTCCCGACCGTCCAATTCAGGCGGAACATAGTTCCAGCCTGCTGGTTGTAAAGCAGATACGATCTGTTCCAGTTGATCCCAAGATTCTAATTTTGCCATAATATCAATAATGGGCTTAGCGGAAAGATTGGGAATTGCCGTGCTTCCTATATGTTCGATTTCCGTCACCTTAAACGGCAGTAATAACTCCCGCAACTGGTGAATGATCTTTAAGCCCTGCTCTGACCAGGCAGGATCAGGATTCACTATTTTTACAGGCTCCGTAGCCCACACCGGCCAATGTTTCTGGTTTTGCTCCTCATGCATTCATGATCCCCCCTAATTTCCACGCATGTATTCTCTCATTCAACTGTATCTTTTTGAATATCCTTAACACCATCTTGTAACTTACGGCTGTATAACTGAGCATTTTCCGCATCAAAACAAACAAAAATAATCTCATTCAAAGCTGCATGTTCACGTACAAAACGTGTCACTTCCTGTATAGCAATATCCGCCGCCTTTTCTTTCGGGAAACGGTAGATGCCTGTGCTGATATTCGGAAAGGCCATGCTTCTTGCATTCAGTTTTAAAGCCAATTTAAGTGTATTCTGATAGCATTTCGCCAATAGCTCCTCTTCCCGATGGTCGCCACCATTCCACATAGGGCCGACGGTATGAATAACATATTGGGCATCCAGCTTGCCAGCTGTTGTATAGACCGCACCTCCTACGGGACATCCACCCTGCTTGTTTCTGATACTTACACATTCTTCTAAGATAGCCGGACCGCCAGCCCTATGAATCGCGCCATCTACGCCACCGCCACCCAGCAAGCTTGTATTTGCTGCATTGACAATAATATCCGCCATACAACGGGTAATATCCCCTTGCATCACACGTATTGTCACGTTTAATAGTTCAATTTGGGTATCCATTGATCCTGCTCCTCTTCTAAAAATTAACTCGTTTATATAGTCATCTTATAGTCTCCACAGGCAATTTCTACAATATCGTCATAGGTTTTCAGCATGAGGTGCTTTAGATTTTTCCCCCGTGCGCTTGCTATTGTAGCCAATAACGGCGTATCTGTAAGCTCATCAAAGCTGCTGCCCTGCGTATATTCCCGATCAGACAGGTGCAAAGCGACGTCCAGTTCAATCATGTTGAAGTAGTAGACTTCTGTGAATATCAGTTCGTAGGGCACAAAACCATCTGTTGCTTCCGCTGCCAGCCCCCCATTAATCTCTCCCTTCAAAACTAGCTCCTTCTTCGAATAATTCATATGCACATGGTCCAAATAGATCGCATCTCGTCCATACAATGCTCCAATCGGGGTTTGAACGGCCTTTATCTGTGGCATCCCTGCTTCTTCCCTTCATCTCTATTTCCCATCCAGTAATATAAGTAAAGTCGCAACCGCCTGATCTACAAAAGAGCGCGCTGGACGTGATTTCATCATCACGGTAATCCCGATTAACAAAGAGACCATCGTATGGGCCAGAGCTCGTGCGTCCATGCTAGCCTCCAGCTCACCTGATCGTATACCACGCTCAAGGGTTTCCTGAAAGACGGCAGATAGATACATCTGATGTTCTCTGGTTAAAATTTCAAATTTCTCATCATGAGGGGCTAGTTCTACCATCGTATTAATACAAAAGCATCCCCTATTAGACCCATCCTCGTACTCTTCTGCCACGATTCCTCCAAAAAAATTGTAAAACGCTTCTTTTACAGAAGAATTACTTTGTAGTCTAGAGCGTACATAAGCAGCGTGGGATTGCGTATATTTGCGCAGCGCGGCTTCGAATAATTGCTTCTTGTCTCCAAAAGCAGCGTAAATACTAGGGCGCTGAATTCCCATTTTGGAGGTTAAATCACTTAAAGATGTAGCCTCGAATCCTTTTTCCCAAAAAATTTGCATCGCTGCATTCAACGCTTGATCTTCATCAAATTCCCGTGGTCGAACCATAAGCAGCTCCTTCTTTTCTTTTCTTTTCATATCGTTCAGTATATTAAGATTGTATGATCAGGAAAAGAAACTGTCAAATATGTACACGATAAACTCTTGACATTTTATATATACACGAGTTATATTGACCTAAATTCATTACATACCAATCGGTATATTATACTCAACGGTATGTAACTTACAGAAAGCGACGTGGTATGTGAAAATGAAGACGTCAGAAGAAAAAGCGGTACTCCTCCCTCATCAAACGGTAGCAAATGCTGCCGAAACAGCCCCCATTCCCTCCTTGTCCCGATCTGTGGCACTCTTGTTTGCCATAGCCTGCGGGCTGGCTGTCGCTAACATTTACTATGCACAGCCATTGCTGGATGCGCTGGCAAACGAATTTGGCATTACGCACTCATCGGTAGGCATGGTCATTACCATCACGCAAATTTGTTATGCGTTGGGATTATTGCTGCTCGTCCCGCTTGGCGATCTTTTGAATCGACGGCGACTGATTACAGGGCAAATGCTGCTATCCGTGCTGGCACTAATCGTGGTTAGCTTTGCTCCTACCCGTACAATACTGCTTATGGGAATGGCAATGGTTGGACTGCTGGCTGTAGTCACTCAAACACTCGTGGCTTTCGCCTCTACCTTGGCTAATCCGACTGAACGTGGGCGTATCGTAGGTCTGGTGACCAGTGGAGTCGTTATCGGCATTCTGCTGGCACGAACCGTGGCCGGTGTATTAACTGATCTGGCAGGCTGGCGTTCAGTTTACCTTGTTTCTGCTATACTTACGCTGTTTATGGCTGTAGCTCTGTTGCGGGTGTTGCCAAAGAACGAACCCACAAGTGTGACACTTTCCTATCCGCAACTGCTCCGCTCGGTTATCGTACTGTTCGTGCAAGAACGAATTTTGCGCATTCGTGCTGTCCTTGCGCTGCTCATTTTTACGGCGTTCAGCATATTGTGGACTTCGCTTGTGTTACCTCTCAGTGCCCCGCCTCTATCTCTTTCACATACAGCCATCGGAGCCTTTGGCCTGGCTGGAGTCGCCGGGGCATTAGCAGCAGCACGAGCAGGGCGTCTTGCCGATCAGGGCTTGGGACAACGGACGACGGGTATCGCACTAGTTGTATTGCTGCTATCCTGGTTACCTATCCGCTACACCGAGCATTCTCTGTTCGCTTTAGTTCTTGGCGTAATACTTTTGGATTTGGCCGTACAAGCTGTACATGTCACCAACCAAAGCCTGATTTTCAATGTTCGCCCTGAGGCACGGAGCCGACTTACTGCAGGCTACATGATATTTTATTCCATCGGTAGCGCCACCGGGGCCATTGCTTCCACTCATATGTACATCTATGCCGGATGGAACGGGGTGTGTCTATTAGGAGCTGGTGTCAGTGCTCTGGCTCTCATCTTTTGGGCTGTAACTCGACGTTTAACTTGATGGGGAGACTGCTATTGATTGAATCAGAAAAAACCGCTGGTCCACAATAATGGCCAGGCGGTTCTCTTCTGTCACGACAAAATCATCACTTGATTGCAATATAAATCAAAACAGGTTCATCTGGACTGCCATACACTTCAAAATCACCTGTGTATGTCCGCTCCCCTTGTCCCATGGCAGCCCACTCCCAAATCGTCTGCCATACATGGAAGACAGAAGAAGGTTCCTGAGTTGCCTGAAAAATAGCATAGCGTGCAGCCGGAATGACAAGTTCTTCAAGATCGTCAGGAGTCTGGAAATCTACAGCCGCTTCCTTCCCGATAAAAAATGTATACTCGCCCAAAGCTCCATTTTCATAGTCAGTATAGCAACCATAGACAGAAGCATGTCCTGCTTTTTCCTTTATCCGACCAGGCACGTCCTCACTCCAAAAACGTTCCCACATGTTTGGAATGATCCCGTGAGATGTTTGTTCATTCTGATTACTGGTACGTGCTTGCAACCCAATCAAACGGATCTCACCTCGATATTCTTCCCGAATGGGTCCATCTAGTGTAAGCCCCGTATCCTCTGAGGACCGCCATCGTTTCAAAAACGGCAGGTAATTACGCAGCATCGAAGTCGCTTCTTCTTCCTGCATCCCCTTCTCTACCAGGAAAGGCACAGACTGCTGAATCATTCCCTCCATAGTCAATTCAGGCTGTACAAATTCGCCTTCCTTGTAACAATACTTGCAATACTCATCCGTTTTATGATGTTGTGCATCCGTTCCATATTGATCCTCATGCTCCAGCGGCATCCCGCAACTTTGACAAACTTTATCCATCCTTGTAAATCCCCTTTCGCTAACTGATATCAGGTATGCCACCAGTATAACGAAACAAACCTGACAACTATGGGTCAGGTTTGTTTTACTTAATCTAAGATGATTCCCGAACTTCTTCATAATTAGACGCAATACGTAGCGCCATCTTATGAATCTTGTCTCGCAAATGGGCTGGCTCCTTGACAACCACATCCGGCCCCAGGCTTAAAATAAATCCGTACGCCCATGCATCCTCGGGAAACGGGACTGAAACCGTATAGATCCCTTCCTCCTGCTCGGTCAATGCTTCTACACCAAACCAGTCCTCCGCCAAATGCCTTGAGTTACGGTTAAATTGTAGCGTAAATGGTTGTACGGCTCTGGATGCCTCCATCCGTCCCTCATTCCACGGCAGCACTTCATAAGAAAGATCCCTGCGAGCAAAAACAGTCTCTGTAACCACAGGGTCACTCATGCGGGAGAGTTTGAATAGACGAAACTGCTCCCTATCGGGACAATACGCATATACAAACCATTGTTGTCCTTTCAGAACGAGCGTATGCGGTTCAACATTTCGTTCCGTTATGGCTCCTTCCGCATTTCGATAGGTAAAAGCGAGAGTACGCGCTTGGCTCATTGCTTCTTTCACCTTTTTCAATTTGCCTTCCTGTGCAGCTTGATTTCCCCATCCCGAATGATCAACGATAAACTGTGTGGTTTGGACACTAAATTGCTCTTTCCCGGACTCCGGTATAATACTTTCAAATTTATGAAGTAACCGCGACACATTTGGGCCGCCCAACGACGAGGACAAACTCTGCAGCCCCATCACAATGTCCTTGACATCGTTATCCGTCAGCATACTGCGATCCAGGCGGTATCCTTCCATCAGACCGATTCCCCCATTGGCTCCCTGATAAGTCACCACCGGAATACCTGCCATACTAATCGCTTCAATATCTCTATAGATCGTCCGGATCGAAACCTCATATAAATCAGCCAGTTCCTTCGCTTGTACTCTATTTTTCTTTAGCAGCAAAATGACGATAGAAAGCAATCGGTCAATTTTCATTTTTTCAAAACCTTTCACCCTTAGTAAAAATAAGCCATGAGCTCCTCATTATATTCCTGTCCGTGATATTCTAAAGCATTCTTTTCTATACCATAGGTTTCAAATCCCAACTTCCTATACAGCTTAACAGCAGCTTGATTGGTAGTTACCACACTCAGGTTAATTTGCTTCAAACCTTCCAATTTTCTACCTTGGCTGATGACTTCCAATAAAAGTTTTTTAGCGATCCCCTGACCTCGGTAGGTCGATGGTACATAAACTCCCCAAATCGTTCCTTTATGCTGCGTTTTTATTTTTTGCTCTCTTCTAAACCCAGTCATACCAGCCAGCTGATGATCCTGTGTAAATGCGCCAAGTATGTAATGATCTCGTTTATTTTGTATCTGCTTCACCACATCAGATAATGGAACTTGTGCAGCTTCCTCATAGGAGGTTCCAAAAGCTTCAGGGTTCATTTGCAGGGCTTCCAGTCTCAAATTCCAATACGCTTCAGCGTCTGCTGGTTGTATGTTCCTGATTAAAATCATGGTTTCCCGTCCCTCCAAATGTTTCCTTCATCTTACTCTATCTCTTCTCTAAAATGAATCTGTTATTCTTCGATTAAAATAACCTCAGGTGCTCTATCCAGCCGGATAGAATGCCTGAGGTTTCAATAACTCCTTACAAATTATGACTCGTAGCGCTTCAGCACAATAACCGCATTATGACCACCGAAGCCGAAAGAATTAGATAGCCCAATATTTAGTGGAACCTTGCGCGCTTCGTGAGGCACATAATCCAGATCGCAAGCAGGGTCTGGATTATCCAGATGCATGGTTGGCGGAATGATACCTTCTCGCAGGCTTTGCACAAGTGCAATCGCTTCAACACCGCCCGCAGCCCCCAGCATATGACCCAGCATGGACTTATTCGCAGTAACCGGAATCTGATAGGCATAATCACCAAAAAGCTTGTGGATTGCAAGGGTCTCAGCGACATCACCGACAGACGTACTCGTCGCGTGGGCGCTAATCACGTCCACTTCTTCAGGGGAGATGTGAGCCGAACGAAGGGCCGCTTTCATCGCCAAGTAAGCTCCGGTTCCTTCGGGATGCGGTGCAACCATGTGATAAGCATCCGAACTGGCTCCATAACCGATGACCTCACCATAGATTTCCGCACCACGTCGGATAGCGTGTTCCAGTGACTCCAGTACCAGAATACCTGCACCTTCGCTCATGACAAAGCCGTCCCGATTCTGATCAAAAGGTCGACTTGCTATAGAAGGCTCCTCGTTACGTGTGGATAAGGCAGTCGCATTAGCGAAACTCGCCAAGGCCAATCTAGTTACCGCCGCTTCAGCCCCACCGGCAAAAATGACATCCGCATCTCCTGTACGAATCGTCCGAAACGCCTCTCCAATTGCTGTATTCCCAATAGAGCAAGCCGTCACGGGTGAAAGCGTAGGTCCCATCGCTCCAAACGCGATACTAATTTGAGCAGCAGCCATATTCGAGATCATCATAGGTACCAGCGTTGGGCTAACTCTACCCGGTCCACGATGTAGCAGCACATCTACATTGTCCACCAACGTATCCAAACCGCCGACTCCCGATCCCACATAAACACCAACACGCTCCAAATCGGTGTGATCCAGTTCCAGACCGGAATCCTTGAGCGCTTGCTCTGCCGCATATAATGCAAACTGAGTAAACCGATCCATTCGTCTAGCATCTTTACGTCCCCATTGCTTTTCTGCATCAAAATCCTGTACCAGTCCAGCAATTTGTGCTTTCAAATCGGACACATCGAATGTATCAATTTTACGTATACCTGAATTGCCTTCCAGCAAATTCTTCCACAACGTGTCCACTTCATTACCCAGTGGGGAAACGACACCCATACCTGTTATCACTACTCTTTGCATAAGCTATTCATTCCTCCTGCTCGGTGACTTACTTATAATCCTCATTTTAACCTTGTCTTATCCTATTACAAGTGTTTGTTTATCCTGGTATAATGAACACTACTATAGTAAACGCATTATTTGCTCACTTCGGATATACCCATTGAATGGAGAGAAAATACCTATGAAAACGGAAGCACGTCTGGAAGCACTATCTGTTTTTCTAAAAACAAAAAGAGCCCGCCTACACCCACATATGGTCGGTCTCCCCCAAGGATCACGTCGCAGAACACCAGGCTTGCGCAGAGAAGAAGTCGCTCAACTGGCAGGTGTCAGTACGACCTGGTATACCTGGCTGGAGCAAGGACGAGATATTAAGGTGTCCGCCTCTGTGTTGGATGCTATTGCTGCCGCATTGCAGTTGAACACAGACGAGCGCAAATATTTGTATGATTTGGCGATCGAGGCCGGGTCTCACAGCCTTCCTGTTCCTGCAGAGCAAGCCGTCATTTCCCCCTCTCTGCAAAAGATCGTACAAGAGCTGCACTACTGCCCTGCTATTATTTCAGATCGGCGCTGTCATATTGTCGGCTGGAACGCCGCTGCTGCTCATGTTTTTTTGGATTTTGCCGAGCTACCCCATGAGCAACGCAATATGATTGAACTGCTATTCACCAAAAAGGAGTTTAAAAGTCTAGCCGTGAATTGGGAACACTTTGTAAAGGGATTCCTTGCTATTTTCCGCGCTTATTACGGGCAATACGTGACAGACCCCTGGTATGCACAATTTATACAAAATATGAGCCAGGCCTACCCAGAGTTTAACGAGCTTTGGAATCAGAGCGAAGTAAGCTCCGCACCGGAGGTGCTCATTGAATTTCGACATGCCAAGGCTGGCAAAATGCTATTTGACCTGACTTCTCTTCAGGTACAAGGCAGTGTTGATCTCCGTTGTAGCATTTACACCCCCAATGCGCAAACCTCTACGGAAAGTAAACTCCAAAAGTTAATGGAAGGCAGCTAAAGGATTTCATCCCTCCTGTTATGAAGATATCTTTTTCCGTCCATACTACATCTACGATCTGTGCTAAATAGATGCCACATATGTGACAGAACCAAGAGCTTCAACTGTGCTACTACCAGGAGGGAGGGAATCATCATGAAAGCCAAATCGACAAGTTCCCCGCATATACACAATCAAGCGCCACTGCCTGTTCCGGTGCAATTTGATCGAAGCTGGCAGGATGAGCTGGACCAACGCCTACGCAAAGGTGGCCCTTGGGGAGATTGGAATCTGTATCAGCTGGCCATTGAGGCTGAAAAAGCCAAGCTGGTGCCGAGCTTCGATGAGCTTCAATGTCTACAGCATTTGCAAGACCTCACTCCACTACCCCATCAGCTGGATACCGCTCGGAAGGTACTGTTTCAAATGTCCGGACGTGCCATTCTTGCCGATGAAGTCGGCCTAGGCAAAACGATCGAAGCTGGAATGATCCTAAAAGAATATCTGGTTCGCGGGCTGGCTTCCAAAGTGCTTATTCTTGTACCCGCATCCCTGGTCCTACAATGGGTGCGTGAGCTGAACAGCAAATTCGGTATTCCCGCTGTCGCCCAGAAGAAAGCGTATTCTTGGTCTTCCGAGGTCGTCGTGGCCTCTATGGATACCGCCAAGCGGGAGCCCCATAGTAACATCCTGCTAGATACCGATTATGACCTGCTCATTATAGACGAGGCTCATAAGCTGAAAAATAAAAAGACATCCAACTACCAGTTCATTATGAAGCTGCGTAAAAAATATTGTTTGCTCCTGACAGCAACACCTGTACAAAACGATCTGTCTGAGCTGTTTAACCTGATTACACTGCTCAAGCCCGGTCAATTGGGAAGACATGGCGATTTTTCAGCCAACTTTGTTGTAGATAAACGTCTGCCTAAAAATGAAGATCAGCTCAAGGATGAGCTGTCTAAAGTCATGATCCGCAATCGTCGCGGAGAAGGCCCGGTTCAATTCACCAAACGAAATGTTTCTAACATTCACTTGGAACTTTCGCCGGAAGAGCAAGCGCTGTACGATGGGGTGACCTCTTTTGTCAAAGAGCAATACCAGGCGAATGGCGGAAATTTAAGTAGCATGCTGTCTCTCGTCACCCTTCAACGGGAAGTGTGCAGCAGCCGGGACGCTGTGTTCGTGACGCTGGTCAATTTATCCAAAAAGATGGCTCCAGACTCTCCTCTACGCGATCGTGTCTGGGATTTGGTTGCACACATTAAAGCGATCAAGGCCAATTCCAAAGCAGAAAAAGCGCTTGAGCTTATCCGTCAGATGAACGAAAAAGTGATCATTTTTACAGAATACCGAGCCACACAGGAGTATTTGCTGAACTATTTCCGTGACCGTGGCCTATCTGCTGTTCCTTACCGAGGCGGTATGAACCGTGGACGCAAGGATTGGATGATGGATCTGTTCCGTGGGCGCATTCAGGTCATGATTGCCACCGAAGCGGGTGGTGAAGGCATTAACCTGCAATTTTGTCACCATATGATTAACTTCGATTTACCGTGGAATCCCATGCGCGTGGAGCAGCGGATCGGACGGGTACATCGACTTGGACAGACGCATGATGTTAATATTTTTAACTTGTCCACAACTGGAACGATTGAGGAGCATATCCTGCATCTGCTGCATGAAAAGATAAATATGTTTGAGATGGTCATTGGCGGATTGGACGTTATTCTGGAGAAGTTTGAGAAGAAAGAATCCATTGAAAAAAGTTTGTATAAAATTATGCTTGAATCCAGTAGCGATGATGAAATTCGCAAAAAAATGCAAAATCTGGGCCACTCGCTAGATTCCATCAAACAGGAGATGGAACAACTGCGCACAGAGCAGCCAAACACCGAGAATTTATTAGGCTTAGCAGGCAATACGGTTCCTCCGGGCAAAGCTCGACGCAGTGTGAAAGGAGGTCGCTAGTTTGACCATGAATGTACAGCAAGTCCAGCGTTTTGTCCACACCTATCTGGAAGCTACCGGATGTAGTGTCATCGAGAGGTCGCCCCACCATGTAACCGTCAAGCTTTCTCCAGAAGCGGATAAAGCCCTAACAAACCGCCCCTACTATTGGGGATACGTAGAGCGTACTGGCGTTCCAGCGCAGACGATGTCCTTCACTTTCATCTTTGATGGGGAAGCCTATCGCACAGAACAGGAACGTTTAGCCGATCATACGCCGCCAACTCCAGCATCAGGCAACACAGCACAGGATCAGGTCATGGGGCGTTACTTCGGTCATGTACCGACGTTACCACAATTAGGACCTGGACGTATTTTGCAGGAGGAGCTTCGATACGGAAGCCGTCGGCTGCATCAAATTTTTGAAGCCGCACGGGATGGAGGGAAATATGTTTATTTGTTTGAGCAACCTGATGCCCGTCAGCTGTCTGCCCGCTCTCCCGTAGTCTATGAAGCTTGGCTCAGCATTTGCTATAAGATTGAATTCGCCTGCGATTTGAAGCGTGAGGAACTTCAGTGGCTAGGTATTTCGCTCAAAAGCGGCACCATTGTAACCGATTTTGGCGCCATGCTCGAAACCCGGCAGCTCAGCCCGCTGCTGGCAGGCAATATGCATGTACAGCCCGCCAAGCTATCTGTCCCTGAAGCTTCCACCTCGCTTGAAGGCTACCTCACTGAACAACTCCGTCAGCAAGATTATGGTTGGGCTGAGCAGGCGAAGGAACGATTGCGCGAGGAATTGGAGGTTATTGACCACTACTACGATGATCTAATCAAGGAGCAGAAAGAGGAAGAGGATAAAAAAGAGGCCATATCGGAGCAGTATCAAGCCCGTCGTAAAGAAATGGTATGGCAATATGAGCCTAAGGTACTCGTATCCGCCATTAACTGCGGGATATTTCATCTGCGGTAACCGATATCTCTCGCTCCTTCGCAGGAGAGTTGCAGAGGTATCGTCAGCTTGTAACATCTTGCTTCAGCCTACATCAGTTTCCGCTGCTGTAACCACAAGTTTGGTTAAACATGTCTCCTATGTATCGACAGCAAAAAACGAACCTGGATACGACATTTACGCCGACAAGGTGCAGCAGTCTTTTTATCGGACAGGCTGTATGCTGGATAAAAAAGAATGCCTCCGTCGGGCAATCAAGCCGACAGAAAGGTGGATTACATTGAATAAGAGTCATTCCGGGCACTATAGCATAGGTATGATCGCAGCTGTTCTGATCGGCCTGTCCGCAGTCTGTCCGTTCACTTCCATTCATGCGGCTCCCTCAGTCGCACAAGGCAACAAATTAAACTCGGTGTCTCTCTACAACGAAAGCTCGTGGGTTCCTCCATTGAACTCCACGAGTCCTGTTACCCCTTCCCCGGGTGACGTTTCAGCAAGTTTTCCTACTGAGGAGCAAGGCGTGCCCGCAGACGTAAAACAGACTGCGGACAACACGGTACAATCCCTATCGTCGCAGCCCCCTTTTGCCTCGTGGAAAGATGCTGAGCTTAGCTATCATCCGCTCGGACCTGGAACCCATAGTTGGCTTGTTCAAGTAAACCGTGCGGGAGAATACATCGGCTACCTGATTATCGGATCAGACTCCAATGGCGCATATCAACTCAACGAATACGGGAATGGTCCTGGCGGGCCTTATAGTATGGATGTACTTCGTCAATCCCTGGTGTCGCTCACAGATACTGATCTTTCATCTATCGACAAGCTGCAAATCACACCTATGTATGAGGAACCGCTACTAGCCTACTGGCTGGTGCGTTCCTCTACAGGCAGCGAAATATGTATTGATGCTGTAACTGGCGATCCGTTACCTGTAGAAGTGGCAGATGGGAGTTGGAAACATAAGCTTCAGAACAACGCATTCTCTTCAACTGTACCCTTTTTGAAAACACAGGCGCAAGCGGTTGCAGTCTCGTCTGATCCTTTTGGTCCCTATGACGATCTGGGTTGGCTTCAACCCAAGCAAAAACTTTCTGTCCATAACACAGCCCAATTTATGGATACACTGAGCATTTCACCGCGTATTATATTTTCTGCCACAAATATCAATTTTGCCTTTGGAGGGCCCTTATCCATTAGTGGGTATCAGTCCTGGATATCCCCAGATCATCCGTCCCAACCCAATTTATATGCGTTAACCTACCATCATGGACTGTCCCGATTTGTACCATTAAAACAGTTATTGTCAGCTGGTGAATTTTATCGTTTGGACTCTTAGTTATTAAGAAACACGCAAAATGATTCGGAATGATCCCTACAACACAAAAAGAGACCTCAAATGGCATACCCTATGCCTCTTGTGGTCTCTTTGGCGAGTTTAATGTCGCTCTCTTCGTTCTCTGCGTGTGGATTTCATCCACATTTTCAGAGCCAGAGGCAACATGCCAAACCATTTGCTCACCCACGGCTCTCTGGCTTGTTTTTGACTGCGCCGAACATCACGCGGCGTTTCCATATAGCGAACAATCCGCTGCGTAATATACGTCACCAGTTCGTCACTCTTCGCCATCCTCCATGACCTCCTCCATTCTGCCCCTATCATGTCCATTCACATTGCCTGAAAATATCGGATTTACACGTTAGGTGAAGATACAACTAGCTTGCTCATTTTCCAAAAGGTCTAACCCCTGTGGGAATAACTATGCATGGTTTCCCTTAAATGGAACATACTATCTTCAACATAACAGTTACCTCAAGGCTAATTGTTATGTTTTGAAGGCAGCTACGTTGCTTTAGGTTTGATGTCTGTTATGCCTGGTTTTTCAGTAAACAATTAATTCGTCCACTGGAGGAATAGAACGTGCGAAAAAAAAAGTTAAACAAGATATGGCTGAAAGGGCTGGGGTTGAGCCTATGCATCCTTTGCAGTGCTGTATTTGCCCCATTTACCTATATAGCTGCTCAGCCCAACGAGAAAAGTAACGAACCGAACAAGTATACAGAGGGTCCATCCAACGTACATTCGTCCTACCACGCTTTTGCCAAGCCCGTTGTCCTGATTGATGTAGGTCATGGCGGTGTGGATGGTGGAACAAGTCACAAAGGGCTTTTGGAAAAAGATATCAATCTCGCCATTGCTCAAAAGCTGTACTTGATCTTACGCTCCCAGGGTTACCCTGCTGTCCTAAATCGGGACAAGGACTACGCACTGAGTGACGATAACCGTTGGTTGCAGTCCAAATCCCGGCACCTTAAAGACCTGGCTCAACGTAAAAGTCTAACAGAACAACTGCCGACCGCTTTGGTTGTAAGCCTGCATGTCAATTGGACCAAACGTACCGAAAAACGGGGGCCCATTGTGCTGTATCAGGATGAAGGCAGCAGCTATCTGTTGGCTGAACGGATTCAGCATTCATTAAACCGCTTATTTTGCATGAATAGAGAAACAGTGTACGGAAAACCCTTTTATCTTCTGAATAAAATCCAGCATCCCGCTGTAATTGTGGAAACCGGATTTATCAGTAACGAACAGGACAGAGCCATGCTTTCCGGGGATCGCGGTCAAAAAAGCATTGCTGAAGCTGTTGCCGAAGGCATTATTGCGCATCTGACGGCATGGTAGTGTTAGTGGCTGGGTCTCCAGTCCATCCCCATACAGCACGCACCAAATCGCTAATACCCACAAATTTGGCGTGCTCCTTTAGCTTGGGGACCGATGAATGAAGAGCAGAGGATGTATACATGCCAGAAACACCGACGTGCCCAATCGTTACGCATGTATCGTGCTCGTCCAGCCACTCAACCACTTTTGTAAGTTGCCGATTCACATGAGCGAGTGTATGGACATCATCCAGAAAAACATCATTGCGCACCGGTGGCATTCCTTTTTTAGCGGCAAGTTCAGGCACCACTGACCAATAATTAGTACGGCTATCGACAAAAAATAGTCCATGCTCCTTACAAACATCAAGAACAATAGACATAATGCGCTTATCTGAAGTGACCTTGGAACCCATGTGGTTGTTCATCCCTATCGCATAAGGAACATCCTTAATGGCTGCTGTCACCTTGGCGCGCACTTCTTCATCCGTCATATTAGCCTTAATTGCTCCGGGTCCAAGCCATTCGGGCTTTCCCTGATTAGGCTCCATTGGAAGATGGACGATGACATCATGACCGTGCTTATGCGCTTCCATAGCGTCCTGTTTGGTTGTAGGTAGGAAGGGCATTACAGCAACGGTGATTTTAACGGGTAAATTTAAAATCTGCTCAGTCCCTTTCATGTTGTTTCCCAGATCATCGATAATGACGGCAACCATCTTTTGCCGCTGGTCCTGTTTGTCTATTGCTTCTGCAACACCAGTACTACAAACCATGAATAGCATACAGACTGAAATACAGAGCACTACAGTTCTTCGTATTTTGGAGCTTGAATGGAATACAGGTACATAAGCTGGCTCTTTTCGGCCGCGAGATGCCTTTAAAGCCTTTTTTATTATGTTTCTCATGTGTAGCTTCCGTCGTGTACTCATTGCGGGTCAGCCTCCTTCTCTGTCCCTTCATTGTGTGAGTAACCTCGTCTAAATATGTATAAGGCAGACTCATGGAATAATCCCTGATCTGCCTTACAGTGCGTAGAAACGTATATTAAAACTGCTTACCAGTTCTTGTCGATAAATTCATCACGGCCTGATTGGGCCCGATCTTCCTTATAGTGCTTCACGTTTTTCTTGTGGTAATCCTGATGATAATCCTCTGCCGGATAAAAAATCGAAGCAGGAAGAATCTCCGTTACAATTGGCTTATCAAAACGTCCACTTTGTGCCAACTGCTCCTTGGACTGTTGCGCAAGCTCACGTTGCTGCTCTGTATGATAAAAAATTGCGGGTTTATACTGTGTACCTCGGTCCTGAAATTGACCTTCCCCGTCGGTAGGATCTGTTTGCGGCCAATATAATTCGAGCAGCTTTTCATAAGGAAACAGCTCAGGCTCAAAAGTAATCTGCACCACCTCGTAGTGACCTGTAGTTCCTGTTTTAACCTGCTCGTAGGTCGGATCGGGAATCGTCCCTCCAGCATAGCCTGAGACAATGCCATGAATGCCCGGCTGCTCCTCAAACGGAGTCACCATACACCAAAAGCATCCACCTGCAAAAGTTGCTTTCTCCATCTTACATCCAACCTTTCAATAGCTTCATCATAAAGTGCGTTATTTTCTATCATATCTTAAAAGATAGCCTTATAAAAGAAATTTTCTCCCTTTACAAACCTCAACCGATATCCGTATTACATAGTCGTCTGGATTTTTTTCTGCGAAATAGTTGAGCAAATCCACTGCGTACGCACTCCCGCACACAGTCATCCCTTTACTCGCTATATACTCTTTTATAACGGAGTACGCTTCAGACATTGTTTCATATGATCCTCTGTGATTTAAGACAGCATAGAGGCCTTTGGGTTTGGCAACTATTCTCTCTCCTACAGTCGGAGCCTTTAGCTTATTGGCAATATAGTCCGAATAATAATCCCCTGACACTACCCGATCCTTACATAAAATAGTCCAGATCGGAAACTCATAATCAGTAAAGTGATTTTCGCAATAATCTCGATGTTCACTTAATTTGTGAGCAAACTCCTTATCACCATCACCCTGTTCCAGTTGAGTGGCAATGAAATATTCCTCTTCACATTCTTCTATCGACGGTCCATCGTGTAACTCTCCCTTGGCTTGCTCCGTCATTTCAATGGCACCTTTCAATAGGCTTTGCATCCGTTTTATTCTAATCCGTTCCACTTCCAGGTCATGTAGTTTCTGTTTGAATAGCTCTATGAGCAGAGGCGTATTCTGATTCTGAATAAATTCCTTGATTTCCAGTAGTGAGCTCCCCGCCTTCTTTAGTACATTAATAATATCAAGCGCATAGCATTGCTGAATGGAGTAAAAACGATAGCCTTTTGAGTTTGTGAATTCTGGTTTCAAGAGCCCGATCTCATCATAATGGAACAGGGTATGTTTGGTGACTCCGCAAGTTTTGGCCAGCTCACTGGTAGTAAAGTATGGGCTGTGACTTTTTGACATAACTCATTCCTCCGTTATGTTTTAGAAGTTTAGTATGTCTATTTTATCCCGAGAATTAGCACTTGACTATAGGGTAACCCTATAGATTAAGGTTTTAAATTGTAATAACTTAAATTTGTATTCACGGAGGAACAACATGTCTAAATTCAAACGCTGGTTGGTTCTGGCTATCGTATCAAGCGCTCTTTTGCTTATTGTGATGGATATGACCATCCTGTATACCGCATTGCCGAGCTTAACCCATGACCTCGGTGCATCAGCGTCAGAAAAATTATGGATTCTCAATGGCTACTCGCTCGTTATGGCGGGTCTGCTGCCAGCAATGGGAACGCTTGGGGACCGCTTGGGTTATAAAAAAATCTTTACCCTCGGGTTGCTTGTATTTGCTGCTGCTTCGCTTACTGCCGCCTTTTCCCCCGTGCCCTTTGTATTGGTGGCGTCTCGAGTTCTTCTTGCAGTCGGAGCGTCTATGATGATGCCCGCTACCTTGTCAATCATTAGGGTTACATTTACAGATGAACGCGAGCGTGGATTCGCGATCGGCATTTGGGGCTCCGTTTCTGCAGGAGGAGCAGGACTAGGTCCTATCGTCGGGGGGCTTCTTTTAGAGCATTTTTGGTGGGGTTCTGTATTTTTGATTAACCTGCCGATTGCGATCATTGCTTTTGCATTAACTCTGATTTATGTTCCAAAACATGCGGGCAATAAAGAGAAAAAATGGGATCTTACCGGCTCCATCCAAATCATGATCGCCATGGTGGGACTCATCTATTCCATCAAAGAGTTTGCCCGTCGTGACGGGTCTCCAATATTGGCCGTAATAGGTGCGGTTATCGGCGTCTTGGCACTTATCATCTTTATCCGTCGTCAAAATAAAAGCGCTAGCCCTCTTATTGATCTTACTTTATTTAAAATTACAAGGTTCAGCACCGGATTTATAACTGCCTTGGTGGGTGCATTTACACAGATGGGGATTCAATATATTGTAACCCAGCGTCTTCAACTGGTGGAAGGTCTGTCGCCTCTCCAAGCAGGACTGTACACGATCAGCATACCGATTGCATCTCTCATTGCTGGCCCCTTAACCGGGTCCATATTGCATCGCTATGACGTTATCCGTATTAAAAGCTTCTCTCTTCTGATTGCCGGTCTGGGAATGGGCATCTATCTCACGCAATTTAATTCAGGCATGGCCGGGCAGATTCTTGGATTGGCTTTACTTGGTGTGGGTTTGGGAGCAGGTATGACAGCAGCATCTCACTCCATTATGAACTATGCCCCGGCACACAAAGCAGGCATGGCTGCATCGATTGAAGAAGTTGCCTATGAAATGGGGGGAGCATCGGGGATTGCTATCATCGGAAGCATGTCAACTCTTGCGTATTCCCTAGCTATGAAAGTCCCTACGGGACTCCACGTTCCAGCGAATGTGAAAGACAGCCTGGATGAAGCGCTCATAGCTGCAGAGGGTTTGCCTGCCCAGGCTGCAGAAGCACTGAAAGATGCGGGCCGTTCTGCTTTTGATCAATCCTTTTTTGTTATCCTTGTGGGTGTAACTGCAATTTTGGTGGTAGCTTCGCTAGTTGTCCGTTTGGCAGGGGCGCGCTCCAAGAAAAAAAGAGATGTTGAGTTTTGATACAGTTATTCCATGTAGTTAATTCTAAACAACTGCCGCTACATCTTACGAGCGGCGGTTGTTTTATTTGTTATTTTTTGAGTGCCTCCAAAAGTCTCGTATTCAGTAGATTCAATTAGGAAAATTTCCACAGCCATTGGTAAGCATATTGAGTAGATTGAACTGAAAGAAGATCAAGCATGGCAAGGCTGGAAGAAAAGAGATAGAAGAGGTGAAAATATCGACTTCATAATAGAAATGGGGAAAAATCCACCGGAATGCGCTTATAAGGTCATTCCAACAGTAGACTTATTATCCTGTTCTCATAGCTTCGGAGAAATTTCTTCGACACAGGTCTTGCAGTAACAACTTAAATCTTTTAAGCATACAAAAAGGTCCATAAACTGCTACAAAAGCAATTCATGAACCTGTATATTATAAGATGATGCGGTCGAGAGGACTCGAACCTCCACGGGGGTTAGCCCACACGGACCTGAACCGTGCGCGTCTGCCAATTCCGCCACGACCGCATATATGTTGTCATATACCTCGAAAGATCAATCTTTCTTAGCGACAAGATAGATCATACCATGGTCATATCTAGATGTCAAACCTTTTATGTTCGTTAATTTCCTCTTGATAAAAAAGGAATAATAAACTAAAATAAGAACATAGGTTCTTGGGAACGAAGGTTCCTTTTCTTCAATCGGTTATGAATTATCATCACATTTTCCTAAGGCGGTGAATGGTAATGACCTCTTTAGATACTACTCAGCTTGAATGGTCTCTTGTGAAAAGTTATCTGCTCCTTACCTTTATTCAAAAAGTATTTGAGCGGGACAGCCTAATTCTTGAAGAAAGCGGTATGCTGAAAACCCCTGATCTTTATGTCGAAATGGTTAACGCAGGTGTAGATCGTACCGGAATCCTGCTATCTGAAATAAAACATGAATTTAATAAATATCACATTCGTGTTCTAGACATACAACAAAACCACTCCGGCGTTCACGCCACCTATATAAGTAAAGGCAATAAAGAGCAGTTCCGTATGGCAATGCCAGCATTCCGTAAAGAAATGTATGAGCGGATGCGAGCATATCTGGGGCTCTCGACCTCTATGCCTCATACAGCTGCCCTTCCTTTACTAGAGAAACATCGCCCCGAATTACCAAACAATTCAACTTCCAAACCTCTACGCATCGTTGAACGAAGTTTGGTTACATCCTCTTTGGCCTATAAGCGTAAAACGTCTCGCCCTGCTGCTTTTGCTGCAAGCAGAAGAGCATAATCCCCGCACAACAACCACGCAAAAGAAAAAAGCTTCCGCAGACACCAACTGTGCTCGGAAGCTCCTTTCCATATTCATCATATATCCAAATCGATCTATATTCGCTATGAAGAAATATAAGCATATCTATTAATGATTCGCTTTATTGCAACGCCTTCTGTACACGCGTAACCCCTTGACTTAGAGCATGTCCTCCACCTACCGCTGCGGCTACAGCAATGGTCTCCATAATTTCCTGATCACTGGCTCCTTTGGACCGCGCCTCGTCCACGTGATAAAACGTACATACTTCATTGTTGGCAAATATGCCAATGCCTAGCGCAATCAGTTGCTTGGTTTTCTCATCTAAGCTTCCGGCTTGAAAGCACTCTCCGGTAAAGCGATGATATGCATGAACTACCTCGGGCAACTGATCTTCCAAATGGCTGATTTGATCCTTGTATGCATGTACTTTTTCGTCCATAACCGTCATTGACACAGCACGTCCTCTCTGTTGTATTTTCCTTCATTACTGTGTCCGATTTAGAGTTTCTGTATGCCTAATGGATCACCCAGTTATTTTTATCCAACACCCATTTGCAACCCATTCCTAATCCAGATTTATCGGATTGTGACGCGGCTCGCTGAACGGCTGGTATGTATAGCTGCGATCCAATTTGACCACACGTCGATTCTGGCGGCGAATAAGCACCTGTTCATCATCCCATGCCAGTACAATGCCAACAACATCGTTGGACTCCAATCCATCGCGTACGACACGCACCTTTTCACCGGAGAGTCGATAAGCATCCAATTCTTCGTCCATAATCATCCTTGTCCCCTCCTTATTCACTTTTTTAACACAGCAACCATGATTCTATATACATGAAAAAAGTTTAAAAAGAGACCTAAGCGAATCATTTAGGTCTCTTCTCTCTTACTACTTATATGGATTGCCAACAGAGCGACAAATTATCCCGACTGATTTACACTGTGATCATGTTCTTTTGTATCATTCTTCTCGTACCAGAAGTCCAGCACTTGTGCAGACAACACTCGCTGATCTACATACTCCACTTGGTGAGCAGTAAATTCTTCTTTCCAAGAGAAGGACAATTCTTCGCATAGGTTAACCAACGTCAACAACTCAGACCAGGCCACATAGCGTTTATACCAAAAAAACTGAGGATGTTCAATCATATAGGGATACAAATCGTCGAATTCCGTATGCTTACAATCCAAGGCACGCTCAAAGTGTACTTTAGCCGCTGCCAGTTTTTCCAGAAAAAACTGTTCGGTCAATTGTTCTTTCCCCATGTTGCTGCCTCCTCTCCAAAACCTTATCTATATTATAAGCGAAATTGAAGCTCATGCAAAGGTTATTATTAGAAATAAGGATCAGGAGTTTTGAATTGTTACTATTCAGCAAACTCAATCTTGCCGTCAGCTAACGACGAAATTTTGACCAATGACTCTACACGAATACCCTGCTCACGGATGGTTCTCGCTCCGGCCTGAAAGCTTTTTTCCACCGCGACACCGAATCCAACCAACTCCGCTCCAGAGCGTTGAATGATTTTAACCATGCCTCGCGCCGCATCACCATTAGCGATAATATCATCAATGAACAGAACACGGTCATCTTCGTGAATAAATTGACGAGACAGCATAATATCCGTAACAATACCTTTAGTAAACGAAGGTACGCGTTCACATAGCGCGTCTGGATCAGCTAATAGGGTCTTTTTACGACGAGCAAATACCAACGGTACACCCAATTCCAATGCTGTCGCAAACCCGATGGCAATGCCTGAGGACTCCACGGTCACTACTCTGGTGATCTTCTCTTCCCGGAAACGTGCTGCGAACTCTCGTCCCATTGCCATTGTCAGCTCTGGATCAACCTGGTGATTAAGCAAACCATCCAGCTTCAGCACCTGATCTGATGCAATCACGCCTTCATTTAAAATTCGTTTCTTTAATACTTCCATTACATGACCTCCCACGGCATTCCTATGCGGTAAAAGTACCATACTTCACCCGCCGCTTTCAAGCTATAGCTGCTTTCCATGCGGTCATGTGACATTTTTTTTACGCTTGTTCCAGAACCATGCGGTGATTCCTCCCACAACGATTAAAAGAATAACGACCAGCCCTATCCGATGCGTCACCTTCTCCATTAGCTTCGCCACCTGCTCCCAATGCATGCCCACCGCATGTCCAATCCCCAAAAATGTACCACACCACAGCAAAGCTCCTGCTGACGCATAACTGATATAGCGAAAAACGCCTAGACGGGTTGTACCTGCCAGATATGAGGATACATGTCTCAAGCCGGGGACAAAATATCCGAACAGGATTCCCCAGGTACCATAGCGCCCAAACCAATTTTCAGAAGAGGCAATTCTAGAAGGCGTAAGCCTCACCCATTTTCCGTATCGATGCAAAAGTGGTTTGCCCAGCAGACGCCCCAGTGTGTAGCTAAGCATCATACCCGTCATACTACCGAAAAATGTGACTGCCAGTGCAGCAATGAAGTTGTAGTGCCCTTGAGACACGAGCCCGCCGAAGGCGATCATTAGCACTTCGTCGGGTATCGGCATACCCGCTACTCCAAGTGCAAGCAAGCCGAACATTGCCAAATATCCGTATTCCAGTATCCATGCAAGGATTTGACCCATAAATTACGCTCCCGTCAAGCTATTCATTAATTCACTTTAATTATTTTCAGTCTCATCCAGTCATGTCCTATTTCAGTTGAACATAGTTTGTATTATATGCTCGCTGCAGCGTTATTCAAGCAGGCAAGGAGGGACTGGGGATGAAACGTAATATTCATGTTTTTCAGATTGCTTTTACATACATCGGTACAATCGTCGGTGCCGGATTTGCTACCGGACAAGAAATTCTGCAATTTTTTACGCAGTACGGTCGTTGGGCTACACTCACTATTATGCTATCCACAATCATATTTGTATGGTTGGGTACGAAAATGATGCTGATCGCTCATGATATTTCAGCCAAATCCTACGAGGACCTGAACAAACATCTTTTTGGCGCCAATGCCGGGAAATGGATTAGCTGGTTCACACTCATCGTGCTGATTGGCGTAAACAGCGTCATGCTGGCAGGAGCCGGCTCTGTTTTTGTAGAGCACCTTCACCTGCATTACCAAACCGGACTGCTTATTACACTGATTGGAACTTATTTGCTGCTAAGTAAAGGCATTAAAGCCATCTTGCACATGAACACTGTGGTTGTCCCTTTGATGATCATTATGTCTCTTCTGCTCGTTCACAGCACGCTCTCCATGCCCAATCCTCAGAGTTTTATTACGAATACGACAGATCACAGTACATTTCGAACCTTGCTCTCTCCACTGCTGTACACGTCCTTCAACCTAACTATGGCCCAAGCCGTGCTTGTACCACTTGGCAGCCAAACCTTTTCCCGAAGAACCATCCGCTGGGGCGGAGTTTTGGGAGGAATTGGTGTCGGATTTATGCTGATGGCTGCGCACTTTGCCATGTCAGCACATATGCCGGGTATTCAGCAATTTGAAATCCCTATGGGAAGCATTGCTTACCGTCTGGGTGCCTTAGTCGAAATCATATACATTCTACTCATTTTCATGGAAATCTTCAGTACCTTTGTAGCCGACATTTATGGAGTCAGTCTGCAAATTCGTCAGCATGTCCAAATTTCGCCCAAGCTTATCACACTATTCATTATGCTCACCTGTTTTTTAATCAGTCAGTTCGGCTTCAGTTCACTGTTATCTGTCCTTTATCCTATTTTCGGAATGCTCAGTCTGATGTGGGTTAGTAAACTGATCATAGCAGGACGCGGGAGACCTTTCCGTTCCTCACGTCCTCGCTCCAGCTTTCGGCATTCCGATTCCAAACCAGGTGATACTCGTCATGGTTAATGTGGAAATTTCAAATACATTTTCTTCAACTCGTTAACCGCCCGACTTAAAGAATAGCTTGATTTAGCCTTATCGCAGGCAGATCTAGCCAACTCGTAACGATAGGCAGGGTCAGCAATGACCTTCTCTAAAGCGTCTGCCAGTGCCCTCGGATTGTCGGGTGGCACGAGCAGGCCATTTACCCCATCCTCAATCTGCTCCGGTATTCCTCCCACTTCTGTACCTACCAATGCCAGACAACTCAACGCTGCTTCCGCAAATACCGAACCAAAGGCCTCCGCCCGAGAAGGCAAAACAAATACGTCAAAGAAAGGCATAAACTCTTCTGGATGAAGGGTATATCCATAAAAAATCGTCTCATGGTATATATCGAGCTGTCGTGCCATCTCTTCCAGCTCAGGGCGAACCGGACCGTCTCCAATAATATGAAGCACAAATTCCAGATTTCTTTTTTTTAGTTCAGCACAGGCCCGCAATAAAATATCCAGTCCTTTCGCCGGAACAAGGCGGCAAACGGTTATGAGCTGTGTTACTTCATTTTCGTGTGGAATGGGCTTGAAGCGCTTCTCATCATATCCGTTCGGAATGACTGCAATGTCTTGCGGATTCTGAACGTAAGGAGTTAAGTAATGCTGAAAAGAATGAGATACCGCTATCAAGCGATCCGCCTTCTGCTCCATTTCCCCATACAGTGACACCAAGAATTGGTGTTCAGGCCCGTTCTCCTCTATTTTCCCGTTTAGAATTAACTCCTTCTCATAGGAAGAGTGAATCGTCTGTACGAGCGGAATGTCAGGAAAAACAGTTTTCATGGCGATTCCGGCAATAGGATGATGGGCATGAATGAGGTCATAGGGCTTCTGAATACGAAGCCGTGTCCACCACAAATAGTCACGGTACGTCTGAATATATTTTTGGACAATTGGATATTGTTCATATCTCGTCCAGTCAAAGGTATCAAAAGTTACTTCGTCCCTACCCTTGTTGCGAATCCGTTTAGGGATTGAAAATAGCTCCATTTCCCAACGGGGGGATGTAAATCGCTCTTGCAGATATGGAATCATGGATGAAACGCCTCCCGGTTGCTCGGGTGGGAAAAAGAGAGCCTGTAGCAATTTCATGACGTGCTTCCCCTTTCAAGCATTAAACTGCCCGGATCACAGATTGTATGTATAGGTTTCCGGATTTTCTGAAAGATGATATATTGAGAATAAATGTTAGTCACAAAAGAAAATTATAACATTTTAAATGGGATAAATCCTGTCTATTGTATCGGAACGATATCATCCGTTCAATAGATTGACTATTTTTGCAAATGGAGTCGGTGATGTTGACGTTGTTGTCCTTATCGGGAACCTTGGGTTTCCCATCTCTGGCCGGGGCCGTAAGTGCAGCCTGCGGTTTGTATATTATACTCATGATGGCACTGATGTGCGTGATCATATATAGCAGACAACGAAAAAAAGCCTATATCCTTTTTTCGGTTGCCGCTATTATTATTATGACATATGAAGCCATGAATCTCTATTCAGCAGGCGGAGGCAAGATGCAACTCCAAGGAATCGTGTGGAAAAATGCGCTGGAGGCGTCTGCCTTCGTGCTCATCAATGCCGCCGTATTTCAACTCTACCGGAAGCTGAAACGTGTGCAGACATGGACTTTGCTGCTGCTGGGTGCGTTATTGATATTGCCGGTTATTGCTTGGACTGCAGGTTTGTTGCCCGCTTGGATCAGCGCAGCGAAACTCGTTGGGTTCACTCTGTTTTATCGAGTACTGGTACTTATACTGAGCCTTGTGTTCATAACCCCACGAATCGGGCAGCCAAAGAAGTATGTATCGGGCTTATTCATGTATTTGCTCTGGCTCGGCTATTTGTGGTTGCGAAATGACATCCCTGAAGAAGCAGGCAGTTCAAACGCAGTCCTATATATGTCATTTTTACCATTGCTGTACTACACTACGTTGTTCATCATCCTGTTTGAACGGATTGTGGAGCTGCTCCAAAGGATTTACCGTTCTTCCATCACCGATGGCCTGACAGGGCTATATAACCGTAAATATTTTTCGGGACGACTACGGCGATATATGGATCAAGGAATCCGCGTTTCGGTCATTTTTTGCGATATTGACAATTTCAAAAAGCTGAATGATACACAGGGCCATGCTCGTGCGGATGAAGTACTCAAACAGGTCGCACAGATTATGGAGGATGAACTGGATGAAATCGGACTGACTGGACGATACGGTGGCGAGGAACTGGTCGCAATGGTTGTGGATCGACGTGCCAAGGTTGGACATGTCGCAGAACGTATCCGCGAGCGGGTCGCGGAAGAAAGCATTGTCACGATCAGTGTCGGATACAGTATAGTGAAGAAGGAAATGAACCCGGATGAACTGGTCAAGCAGGCCGATCAAGCAATGTACATATCCAAAACGACAGGTAAAAACAAGGTTACAGCTTATAAAGCAGCCGAAGTGAAAAAAAGCCGGGCAGCACGCGCACAATAATTCGTAAACTGCGATTCAGTGTTGAACGTTAAGTTTGAATAATTCTCTGTCTGGTTGTCTATATCATAAAATGACGCACAGGAATCTCATAAGAGCCTGTGCGTTATTTATATTTAATCTGCCTATCAAACTTCTGACGTCGCAGATGCTATATCCCGGCCGATCCATGCCAGTTCTTCACTAGTCAGCTCTCGATAGCTGCCCATTGGAAGCTGTTCATCCAGCTTCAATGGCCCCATGGCCGTTCTTTTCAAATAGGTCACCTTTTTACCAACCGCCTCGAACATACGCTTCACTTGATGAAACTTACCCTCATGGATTACAAGCGAAATATAGGAAATGACTTCTCCATCTGCCTGGTACGGATGTTCGTGACGAAGAATGGTCAACTGCGCGGGAAGGGTAACATACCCATCATCCAGTTCCACTCCTGCTGTAAATTGATGAATATCCTCCTCCGTGACATGACCCGACACGGTAGCCTCATACGTTTTAGGGACATGCCGCCGTGGAGAAAGTAGTTCGTGCGCTAGCTTACCGTCGTTGGTCAACAACAATAGTCCTTCTGTATCTTTATCTAAGCGTCCTACTGGAAAGGGCTCAAAATGTCGTTCTTCCGCACTCAGCAAATCCAGCACCGTCCGCTCCCTTGTATCTTCAGTTGCAGATATGACGCCCGGTGGCTTGTGCAGCATGATGTATATATACTCCCGAAAAACAACACGTTCCCCGTTCACTTCAATCTGATCCTGGTAGGGATGAACCTGTAAGCCGCTATCCTTGGTGGTTCTCCCGTTTACCGTGATCATCCCTTGCTTCACCTGTCTCTTGATATCACTACGGGAGCCATATCCCATATGGGTTAAAACTTTGTCCAAACGTTGCGTTTGTCTCCCTTTTCCACTCATACCGATGTCCACCTCCAGCCTGTAGGGTATTCATTTTTGAGCATGCCGTCCTGCCATTTGCCCCACCCAGCCGAATAACCATCAATGCACACGAGAGTATAGCCTTTGGGCTGGACTTCGTTCCGCAGTGCCATTCTCTCAACGGGGATGGACAAGGTCTCACCTTTTAAATACCGGATGGCCTCAGCATCTGAACTGGAGAGATTGATGCTTCTAACCGCCTCTGAAGGGCGTAATGCCACCGCCAGCGGGTGTGAAGGCACAAAGCGACCATTCTTGTCGGTACCCATAAACCAGTCTGGTCGCACCACCTTAAGGCCATCCAAACGATGTGATGCCAGTGGCGACTGATAAATGCGATCTCCGTAAACCACCGTATAGCCTGTTAAGCACACCTCCAGCTGCTCCTTCACAAATTGGTGATAGGACTCCAGCACATCCTGTGGGGAGCATGCAGCGGATTTTACATTCTCTTTGCCAGAACGAGACTTATTGCCACCCAAGCCGCGCGCGGACTTTCCTTTACCGGACTTCCCGTCCATTCCTTTACCACTTCGTTTAGGCTCACCAGTCGCATGTCTTCCTTGACCGCTTGGCGTCAGCGCTTCCTTGACGGACAAAAACTGCTTCTTCCGTGGATACGCTGCATCTATGTTCAACACCCTGTCATTCTTGTCCTCAAATGGAGTCAAATCCTCTGATTCAGTGTGATCTTCCGTCCCAGTGATACGACCACCCTGGTGTTGCAACACAGCGATAAAATGGCCTTCTCCCTCTACGAGATGCGGCCAAAGGCGTGCTGTTCCCCGCAGTTCGGGGTGTGCTGCCGCGACCTCTTCACTCATCCATTCCGGGTGGCCCGGTGCAAAGCCTGCTTCCGATGGAACAGGGACTACGTCAAAATCGGGATGAGCCCCCAGAAATTCTGCGATCATTCCTTCATTTTCTTCTGGCGCAAAGGTGCAGGTCGAATAGACAATTCTCCCTCCTGCGCTCAGCATTGAGGCCGCTACACGCAAAATGTCCCGTTGCATGACTACACATTTATCCACCGAATGCGTTTCCCATTGTTTTGCCATATCCTCATCCTTGCGGAACATACCTTCTCCCGAGCAAGGTGCGTCAATTAGTATCTTGTCAAAAAAATGTGGAAAGGCAGCGGCGATTCGATCCGGGCTTTCATTCAGTACCACGGCATTACGCACACCGTACAATTCCACATTTTTAGCCAACGCTTTGGTTCGGTCCGTGCTAATATCATTTGTCACCAATACGCCGCTTCCTTGTAGTTTGGCAGCTATTTGGGTCGATTTCCCGCCCGGTGCAGCACACAAGTCCAATACAGCTTCGTCCTCAGCTACATTGAGCAGCTCAACTGGAGACATTGCACTCGGTTCCTGTACATAGTACAACCCCGCATGGTAGTAAGGATGTAATCCCGGCTTTGTACCGTGCGGAATGTAAAAACCCGTGGCACACCACGGAATCGGCCGCAGTTCGAACGGAGAACGTTCCTTAAAGTCCTCCATCGGAATTTTTAACGTATTGACGCGAATCCCGGCATGGGGCGTGTGGTCATAGGCGGTCATAAATGCTTCAAATTCATCGCCGAGCAATTGCTCCATGCGCTTTACAAATGCTGTGGGGAGCTGTACACCCATAATCGTAATCATCCTGTCCTTTTAAAATAAATTTTATTGTACCATATTCAACCTGTTATCCTGCAATATCGGTGTGATTTACAAACTTTCACTACAAGCTGTAATGTTGTATAATAATGAGATTCATAGCTACATATTTTGAATTTTGATAGGAGAGATTGCATTGAACGCACAAAAATCCAACAAAAAAAAGCTTATACCTGTCATCGGCTTTTTTGTTGTGCTGGTCATTTTGCTTGGAGTGCTGCTCGCTTTAAATTCAGGCACTAAAAACAAGCTGTATGGCGTTTCCACAGCCTCGTTAAATCCTGCTACTCAAGAGCTGCTGAATGACCCGAACTATCAGCAAATTATTAAGCCGGAAGATCTACAGAGCAAAATTGACAAAAAGGAAAACTTCTTCGTCTATCATTTCGCGTCCGACTGTGTGCATTGCCGCGCCACTACTCCCAAGCTCTTGCCTTTGAGCAAGCAGGAGAACATTACGATGCACGAATTTAACCTGCGTGAGTATGAGGATGGCTGGGACAAGTATAAGATTGAGTATACCCCTACGCTCATTTATTACGAAAAAGGCGTGGAAAAGGAACGTATGGTAGGCGGGTTGAAGGAAAGTCCTTCGGACAATGGGTACACACTCGACGATTTCAAAGCCTTCTTTGAGAAATATAAAAAGAACGTAACCTCCTAGTCAAACGTTCACACACCTGAAACGATAAAGCAGCCCGATCCCCATGAAACGGATCGGGCTGCTTGCTTATCATGTGCTTCAAACTCAAGGCGCATCCTTCGTTTCCGCCGAGACAGAGCCTAAGCCTTCAGCGGCCTGTCTTCGCCTAATTGAAGCTTCCAGCGCCTGCTGACGCTGCTCATGCTTTTCCCCACGCCGAGGACCTCTCTGCTGCGGGATGTTAACTGGAATGGACGACGATGCCTTCTCCACGGCCCGGCGCAGCCCAGGCTCGACGATTTCAATCGTCAAATCCCGATAAACCGGCGGTTGATGCTGGAGCTCTTCCGTACCGATCATAACAGCTTCAGCAAGCTGACGGGCGCAAACGCGCGCCTCGTCCACCAGCTTCGCCATATTAATGCCCAGCGCCTGGGAAGGAGCATGCTCCAGCCGGTGGACCGCACTATTCAGCATCATATGTCCACCACGATAGTTACCATTTCGAAAATGATACAGTCCTACAGCAACTTGCAGCAAACCTTTATATACAGGGTCACGGTCCAGCTTAAGCCACAGCTCTTCCAGTACCTCATGACATTCAAAGTAATCCCGATCCCGATTGAAGTATACCAAATAAGTCACGTATAGCGGTTCGTAGGAAAGGTTTGCCATTTAATATTCATCCCTGTCTTCTTCCTTGGTAGAGGCTTCTAGCATCTCTTTAACCTCATCGTGAAGCAGCTTGATTCCTTCCATGTCGTGCCGTTCCCACAGTTCATTAAATCTGCGCTGCGCATCAATCGTTTCACTGATCTTATGGTAGAAATACAGCCGGTGCATACCTGTTAGCACTTTAGATACGATATTGGCTTCATCCTCAAACTTTTTCTGCGCTTCCAATATTTCAAGACGCATAGAAGACATCTCATTATCCAATACAAAGGCTGCCTCAGCTGCCTTTTTCAATCGTGTGCGCATATTATCAGGCAAGCTTTCACGATACTTATAGCTAAGAGAATGCTCTATGGTTGCCCAAAAATTCATAGCCAAAGTACGGATTTGAATCTCTGCCAGCACGATTTTCAGCCCCACTGCTGTCTGAACCGGATACTCCACAATCATATGAAAGCTGCGATAGCCGCTGTCTTTATAATTGGTGATATAGTCCTTTTCATACAGTACGGTCAAATCCTTACGTCTTCTGATATATTCGGCCACCCGCCGAATATCCTCTACAAATTGACACATAATGCGAATACCTGCAATATCCTCGATTCCCGTCTCCAGCTGATCAGAAGGAACCTGTAATCTCTTCGCCTTATCGAGGATGCTTGATATTTTTTTAACCCGTCCGGTTACGAATTCGATAGGAGCGTATTCCTCGCGCTTTTTCAGCTCCGCACGCATTGTTTTGAACTTGACCTTAAGCTCTTCCACCGCCTGATCGTATGGCAGTAAAAATGTTCCCCAGTCTCTTCCGTCCATCCCCGTACCTCCTGTCTCTTCCGACAACACTTTTTTATCTGTGATCTGCACCAACAGCCTCGTTAATGTGTCTAAAGCCGTCCTTTCGAAGCAGCTCACGCAGGCCAGCATGTATAGCCCTATTCACTTCCGGCCCTTCGTAGATCAATGCTGTATAAATTTCAATCAGGCTTGCGCCTGCTTTAATTTTGTCATAGGCATCACGACTCGTGAAGATGCCGCCTGATCCGATAATAGGCAGCTTCCCTTTCGTCTGGCGGTACACCCGTCCGATGACCTCTGTGGAACGGTCACGCAGCGGCTTACCACTCAGCCCTCCTGTTTCACTCGCATTTCGGTGCGTCAGACCAGCTCTGGATATTGTTGTATTGGTCGCAATAATGCCATCTACTCCACTGGCAGCAATCGCGTCTGTCATATATTCCAATTCCTCATCCGATACATCCGGCGCAATTTTAACCAGTACAGACTTGGCATTGCCATACTTTTTCGCCTGGACTCCCATCTCTGCCCGAACCGCTTCCAATAGCGACTTCAGTTCATGACCATGCTGGAGCTTTCGTAAATCCGGCGTATTCGGCGAGCTAATATTCACTACAAAGAAGTCCGCATACGGATACAGTGCGGAAATACACTTTTCATAGTCCTTATGAGCATCCTCATTGGGCGTGATTTTATTTTTACCGATATTAACTGCGACCGGAACAGGTCGATGTTTGAGTGCAGCCAGACGTTTGGCCATGCTCTCAGCACCTAGATTGTTAAAGCCCATCCGATTGACTAACGCCTCATCGGGAGGTAGTCGGAACAAACGGGGCCGATCATTGCCGGGCTGTCCCACAGGTGTCACCGTTCCCACTTCCATAAATCCAAACCCGATAGAAGAAAAACCAGTAACCGCTTCTGCATTTTTATCCAGTCCTGCAGCCAGTCCAATCGGGTTGGGAAAATGAATGCCAAACAGATCAACGGCAAGATCCTCCGTTTCCTTGACTCCGTACATCCCTCGCAGTGTCGCTGCTCCACCAGGAAGTGAGCCCGCATGTTTTAAACCGTCAATCACTACATGATGGGCCGTCTCTGGACTCATTTTAAAAAAAACAGGTTTCGCAATCCTTCGATACAACACGATTCATCCACTCCGTTCTATGCCCTTGCACAATCCTAAAAAAACATCTCTACAAAATAGTTTAGCTTTTTCCATACCAAAAAGAAAGTAATTTGCGAGGTGCAGTATCAGAACAATTCAGTTGTCATGGAGATGTCATTGAAAATGTATAATCAAACCATTTACAATGGACATAGTAAGACAAGACCTTAGCCCGTTAGAAAAGAGGGATTGCTGATATGAAGACCAAGCGCAAGCCGCCCAGTCTGCAAAAGAAAAAGGATGAGGTGAACAAGAAAGCGATTGTATGGACCGCCGTCAGCTTTGTTCTCCTCATCATTGTTATTATTCTGGTCATTGTTTTAGCACAAGCAGGAAATCGTTAAACACCAAGTAGCAATAGCATCAAAACGTTAATTTAGCCAGTGATAGGTTTTGCGGGGATTTGTCTGGTCATGCTGCGGCTCACTTGTAAATCGAGAACCAGGCACAATCACTTGATCAGGCAATCCCCCGTTACCAATGACCACCTCCGTACCCGAAGGTACGAGTGCAAACAATTCCTCCACATCCTCTTTACCCATTCGGACGCAACCCAACGACTCATTTTTGCCAATGCTGTCCGGCTCGTTCGTGCCATGAATGGCATAATTCGTTGCAGACAGTTGCATTCCACGACTACCAAACTCACCGTTGGATTTACCGTTCGGATTTACTACTTTATCGGTAATCACAAATTTCCCTTCTGGTGTTCTTTCTCCACCCAAACCGATAGGATAATTTCGAATAAGTACATTGCCACTTACCAGAGCGAGCCTGTGCTTGGATTTGTCCACCACAATTCGCAGCGGTTGCCCTAGAAAAGGTCGTCCGTGCAATGACGATGCCAGTAATGGACTGCTTTCGGCCGACGAGTCAGCGTCTAAATCTACTGCCTTCCCTGTTCCCTGTCCAGGTGAAGCAAGTAAATTACGCAAAGGTGTAAAAGCCTTCTTCATCCCGTCTGTCGTACCGTACATCGTGTTAGCGGGAAAGTCTCGAGTCAGTTCATCAAGACTCTGGGGAAGACGTTGATGCTGTGAGCGAAAAGCACGCATCGAGCTATTCAACACAGCTAATTCCTCCTGTCCAGCAGCCCATTTTAGACCTGCTTTGCGAAGATTTTCACTGTCTGACGGCTTGCAAGCACACGCAGTGGCGTCGTAAGACTGAACAGCTAATCCGCCGTTTCCTTTGTTCTGTACACTAAGTAATGGCTTCATGCCCTCTCTCCAGAGCAGCCACGAGCCCCCTTGCTCCATGCCCAACACCGTAGTCTTGGACGGCAATCGGCTAGTCTTAGCCAACATATCAGTAAGCCCCGTTCCAGCTCCACTCCCTTTTCGAGCTTGAGCCGTAAACACACCACCAACCACACCGATCTGGGCCATCTCCTTCGGATCAGCAGTGGCCACTTTCGTAACTTCAATATTATCAATTGCTGCCTGCTCAGTTCCGGATGGAACAGATGTATTTTCATTTGAAGGTCTCGGTGAATTGGCTGAAGGAACCCATATGAGCAGTAGTACCATTAACGCAGTTAACAGGTGACGTGTTCGAGCCGTCCTTCGCTCCTTCTCCTTGGACATCTGAACCAGTTTATCCTGATATTCCATCCATACGTCTGCCGGAATCTGTTTATGCTCGAAGGCTTCGAACACTTCTCCTGCGCGATTGAAGCAATAATTTGCCTTCCCCTCCTGACCGCTGCTCTCATACTCTTTGCCGAGTAAATACCAGGCCATTTTATTATCAGGGTGTTTTTTTACATACGATTTAAGATGAGGCGAATGGTTCATCGGATCCTCCTGATCGTGTAATCTTGCATACTTCCTATTATGTATATCGGTAAAAATAGACTCGATGGACAGCACATAAAAAAAACGTCTATAGATGGACTTTCATGGAAGCCAGACCGCGTTTGGCAGAAGTTTTTCTTGCGATTATAGAATGGCTCAGCTCCGCTGAACCATTCTATAATCTAAAAAAAACAGCACCGACAGCTTACTTTCACCGTTATACGGCGAAGGGAGCTGTCGGTGCTGTGCCTATCAAAGAAGCTTATGCTTAACCTTCTTTATTGAACGGCTCGTCTGCTACTTTAATGGAATCTGTAGGACAACCGTCACAAGCATCCTGCATATCATCAAACAAATCATCCGAGATTGCCTTGATGCCTTGGTTTGCATCCCCTTCAAAGATCACTTCAGCCAAACCTTCATCATCATAATCATAAATGTCAGGTGCTGTAGCGCCACAGGCTCCGCAAGCAATGCATGTATCTTTTTCTACCCAAGTGTATTTAGCCATAACTTTTCTCTTCCTCCTATACAATCAAACAAACCAGCTTTTACATTCTATTCACATATTAATACAAACCCAATATTATTACAAATTATTTTCCTTTATCCTTCGTGTAAAAAATGCTTATAACGTAAGCTTCTGATGCTTGCAATAATCTATCCAAAAGCTCACTCCGGAGTTGGTAGATTGTCTTTTTGCAGCGAAGTTCCGCGCAGCTTGGAGTTGCGAAGAAGTACCGAGGGATCATCTCCCAGCATCCCAGCGGTCAAAATTGCATTTTCACCAAACTTGTCGCGCAGCGCATCCATCGTCTTCAATAAGCTTTCTTTCTTAGGCTGATCCTGGTATTCAAATAGATCCATTTGAACGGCCGCTTCCTCCTTTGGAATGAGCTGCTGTAACGTAATCCCCAGTAAGCGCACAGGCTTATCTTCTCCCCAATGGCGACGATACAACGCACAAGCTTCCTTATATATGTCCTCTGCACTTTCCGTAGGAGTGCTCCTGACTTGAGAACGCGTAAAGGTCTTCATATCCGGCGTCCGAATCGTCAATTGTATACCTCCTGCCAGCATACCGTGTCGTCGAAGCCGCCGAGCCACCTGATCACTAATGTTAAGAAGTACCCGTTGGGCTTCTTCCAGCTTTACCACATCCATAGGCAGGGTAGTCGTGTGACCAATGGACTTGTTTGGCTCCCGCTCAGTGCTGACTGGTGAATGGTTAATTCCGTTAGCGGCCAATTTTAACCACGAACCCGTCACACCAAATACGCCAACCAGCATATGCTCATCGGCCTTAGCCAGTTGCCCAATGGTACGAATATTCATTTGTAGAAGCTTATCTGCCGTTTTGCGGCCCACACCAAACAATTGACCACAAGGAAGGTTCCACAAAATATTGGGTACATCACGCAAACGTAGAATAGATATCCCGCGTGGTTTTTTCAGATCAGAAGCCATTTTGGCCAGCAACTTGTTAGGAGCAACTCCAATTGAACAGGGCAGACCCAACTCGTCTTCTACTCTGCGCTGGATTTCCTCAGCAATTTCCATAGGTGTTCCAAACTGTTTGGAGCCAGAAATATCCAGATAGCACTCATCAATTGAAGTCGCTTCCAGCATAGGCGTATACGAATATGCAATGCTCATAAATGCTTTGGAATAACGACGATACAAGTGAAAATCAGGCTGTATTACAATGAGCTGTGGACAGATCCGGCGAGCCTGCTGAACGACCATCCCTGTTGAAATGCCCAATCGTCGGGCTTCATAAGAGCAGGTTACAATTACACCTTTGCGCAGCTCACTACTGCCTGCCACCGCGGTAGGCAGTCCCTTATATTTCTCCGGCTCCTCCGCTGCATGAACGGAACAATAAAATGCATTCATATCCACATGCAGAATAACTCGCCCACCAGCCGGATAATAAGCACTGACATCTTTCATGCTCAACCCTTCTTTTTAACTGTAAATTCACCCGTCATCGCGGGAATATGTGTTTTGATTTTATACTTGAGGCACTTTTAAATGCTATTTCTATTTTACATAAAAATAATGGTTTTGCGGCTAAAAATGATAATTATATATTACAATTGAAGTCATAAGTTGATATAATCGACTAACATACGAACACGACAAACTAACGCTTTCCTGTTTTTAAGCGTTAAACAACTAAATTAATATACTTAAAAAAGCAGAGCATCACCAATCTGAGCAATCCGCAAAGGAGGAGTCCCTCATGTCCACCGCTATTTCTATCTTTGACACAACGCTGCGAGACGGCACTCAAGGAGAAGGAATTAGCTTGTCTGCTGATGACAAATTGAAAATCGCCAAAAAACTCGATGATCTCGGTGTTCATTATATTGAAGGCGGGATTCCCGGAAGCAACAGCAAGGATATCGAATTTTTCAAACGGGTACAAGAGCTGGGCCTTCAGGCAAAGATTGTCGCCTTCGGCAGCACGCGACGCAAAGATAGCATCGCAGCACAGGATGTCAATCTGCAACGAATTCTGGAATCCGGCGCTCAGGCTGCTACACTTGTGGGTAAATCATGGGATTTTCATGTACACACCGCCTTACAGACGACACTGGAGGAAAATCTGTCTATGATTTACGACTCCATCGCCTTTTTAAAGCAAGGGGGCATGGAGGTTATTTTTGATGCCGAACATTTTTTCGACGGATATAAAAACAATCCCGAGTATGCAATGGCCGTAATGAAAAAAGCTGAGGAAGCAGGCGCGGATTGGCTCGTGATGTGCGATACAAACGGCGGTACCCTACCGCATGAGATTCAGGAAATTGTCACCATGCTGCAAAGCCAGATAACGAGGTCACAGTTGGGTATTCATACACACAATGACTGCGAATTGGCAGTAGCGAACTCTCTAAGTGCTGTACAAGCAGGCGCAAGGCAGGTCCAGGGTACCATCAACGGCTACGGTGAACGGTGTGGTAACGCTAACCTATGCTCCGTCATTCCTAATTTGCAGCTCAAGCTGGGCTACGACTGTCTAGATATTGAAAAGTTAAATCAACTCCACAATACAGCCCGCTTTGTGAGCGAAGTCGCCAACGTCAATATGCCTGTGAACCAGCCTTATGTTGGCAATGCAGCTTTTGCCCATAAGGGGGGCATCCACGTGTCAGCCATTCTACGCGACTCGCGAACTTATGAGCACATCGCTCCTGAACTCGTGGGGAACAAGCAGCGGGTTTTGGTCTCCGAACTGGCCGGGCAAAGCAACGTGGTATCCAAAGCGCAAGAGCTGGGCATCACCCTTGACCCGTCCAGTAATGAGGCACGTGGCGTAATTAGCCGCATCAAGGAACTGGAGCATCAGGGATACCAGTTTGAAGGTGCAGATGCTTCGCTGGAACTGCTCATTCGTGAAGCAGGTGGTGAAGTGAAGGAAATGTTCTCTTTTGAGTCCTTTAAAGTGCTGGTAGAGAAAACAGCCGGCCGCCCGGTCGTATCCGAGGCATTCTTGAAACTGAATGTCGCAGGGACGAGTGTCTATACCGCAGCTGAAGGCAACGGTCCTGTCAACGCGCTCGATAACGCACTCCGCAAGGCTCTTTCTCAATATTTCCCTGCCTTGCGGGACATGCATTTGGCTGACTACAAGGTACGTGTGCTTGACGAAAAGGATGCCACCGCCGCCAAGGTACGTGTGCTCATTGAGTCTAAAAATTACGAGGACGTCTGGAGTAACGTAGGTGTATCCGAAAATGTAATTGAAGCCAGCTGGGAAGCTCTCTTGGACAGTTTCCGTTACGCATTGTTGGAAGCACCAACTCCAAAAAACGATCAGGCAGAGCTTACTCATCATGGATTAGTTAATCACTAATCAGGTGCTCGCATGAGCTATAAGGTGCCTTTGGCTGTCTACTCGGCTCCCAAAGACACCTTCTTTTTTTGAAGAGTTTCTATTTTGCGGTCCAACTCCTGCTCATCGAGCATACCAATTATGATTTCGCGGACCTGTCCATGATGATCAACCAGTACATGGGTCGGAAAAGCCACCCCTCCAAATCGTTCAAACAATGCTCCTTGCTCATCAAGTAAAATGGGAAATTGGAGATCCAAAGAGCGGGAAAACTTCTGTACATCCTCCAATCGATCATAGCGAGTTACATTGATACCATAAACATCCACATCATCTTTGTACTTACTATACAACTCATTCAGCATAGGCGCTTCTAATCGGCACGGGTCGCACCACGAAGCCCAAAAGCTAATAACCAAAGCTTTATTGCGCGTGGCCCCTACATCGTAGGACTTGCCATTTAACCCCTTTAAAATCATAGAAGGAAGCCGTTGCCCAGGCTTTATCTTTTTCATTACCTCTACCGCTTGTGTTTTAGCTTCTACCTCTTTCTCAGCTTCAAGTCTTTCTCTACCATATTCCTCTTTTAATGGTACATTTTTTATGGACAGGCTTGCTGCATAAGTTGTGTTTGCAATAAATCCACATGAAGCCCCAACCACAACCAGCATAACCATCGCTCTGATGAAAAGAAATCTTTTCACGTCTTATCACCTGTCTTTCATCTAAATGACCCTTACCTTCTCCATAGGATGCCCATACTGTTCCCACCTCTAACCTTCTAAATCTGAACAGGACGCAAAAAAACAGCAAACCCACGAAATCGCGAACTTGCTGTTTTTATGTGTATATAAATGCTATGCCCTGTACTGAATCAGGCATGACTTAAATGCGCATAGACATCTGCCAAATTGGTCACGTTACGCTTCAGCATTTCCTGAACATACGCAACCCACAGCTTAGCAGTCATTTTCGCATCCTCTAACGCATGGTGCCGCCCTTCAATCGGAATGGATTGGTAGGCCAACAATTCATCCAAACTGTAGGTTTGATGTTGCTGTGGCTCGAGCCATTTGGCAAGCATCATCGTATCCAGAACACGATGAGTCAATTGGACTTTAGATGTTTTCCATAATGCAGCATTCAAAAAGGCCTTATCATGAGCGCTAGCATGTGCTACAAGTACTCGCCCACCTACAAAGGACATAAAGTCGTGCAGTCCATTCATAAGTGGTGGAGCTTGATCCGTCATTTCCCGGGTAATCCCAGTTAGCTCGGTAATGTGCTCAGGAATCACAGTCCGTGGATTAACAAGCGTATAAAACTGCTCTTTTTCCATAATCATGTCCCCGACAACCCGAATCGCCCCGAACGATAAAATCTCATCTCCATGCTGTGCTGAAAATCCCGTTGTCTCCAGATCAAAAACTACCGTCTCCAAACGATCCAGCGGGGTCCGCAATACTTCAGAGCGCCGTTGCTCCCGGGTCAAGGAGCGAATAAACGCCATCTGCTGAGCCGTAGGAGCCCCCATTACAGACGCGATCGCAGACGGCACTCCTCCTCTGCGGAGAGCGCTCCAGAAGCCACTTCCCTGCGCTGGTTCCTTCATGACCTTCTCCCTTCCATAAATCGCAACTGCCTTTGCAACGCACGATGCAGCCGTCGTACCGTCGAAAGCGCCTCGCGCAACTCATGCCAGCCTTTACTTTGTTTCAGCGGCTTTACAGCCAGGTAGCCATTGCTGACCAGCAATCCATCATTCTCCTTCACTGGCGTAGCCATTCGTAGCTGAAGCGCAATCCGAAAGGCTCGCTCGCAAGCATCGAGTAAAGGCAACGGTGCCGCTTCCAGAGATGCGAGACGACTGAGCCTTTTGAAGGTGGAGGTTTCCTCTACACCATGTTGCAACGCCAAAAAACGGACTGCGTTCACCAGCGGAATGTACAACCCGTATTTCACATCAAAATCGCCCGCATGCTCACCGAAGCGCTCGGTAACGATCTGACCTAAAATATTAAGTGTCGCTTTATGCCTCACTGTGTTCCTAAGTACCGCCGAGGGTAAATCAGGATGTTTTCGGAACAACTCATAAAAACTTCGTTTCCAGTTTGCAGATAGTCGCTCATCTCCAGCGATATGCCTCATATCAGACGAGATAATCAGATAACGGATCGGCTCCCAAGCAAAATCATCCGACCATTTCGTTAGCTGTTTTTGCCATCCAGACAATGTTTGACGCCACAACGGCTCCGAGCACATTACTTTCCCCTCACATTTGGGATATCCCAAATACTCTAACATCGCAGACACTCTGCGACCAAACTCTCTAAAATACAATTCTTTGTCAGCAGAAATTGTGTCACTGATAATCATACCGTTATCCTGGTCACTCCACAGCGTCGATTCCGAGCGCCCCATGCTTCCGAAGGCTATAAATGCGTAAGGGACGGGAGGAGGGCCGAAGCCATCCTCAACCATCCCTTTTTCGCACATTTGTACAGCTCTGGCCGCGATGCGGTCATGCATTTCATTCGCCGTTCGTAACCAGTCTGATAACGGAGCGGAGGCTTGGGAAGCCAGCAGCCATTTTTGAGAGTCGACCCTGGCCTGCCTTAGCGATTCAGGTGTATCTGCATGATCAATCGCTTCGGCGGAACTCACCCAAGGGGCCATATTTTGCAGTTCCATACTTCCATCTCCTCCGCTCATCCATACTGGTTCTTTATATTTTACATATTAGTTCACAATTCCAGAACGCTTTTCAGCCTCGGCAACCAACTTCATTTGCTCAGGATAGCCGTACGTACCGTGTTCACTGATATCCAGTCCCATCGTTTCTTCCTCTTCCGTAACGCGAATACCCATAATTGCTTTCATCGCACCCAAAATAATGAAGGAAATGACGAACACGAAAGCCAAGGTGCCAATCAGTCCAAGCAGCTGTACTCCTAATTGTGTAAATCCACCACCATAGAACAGACCCGCTTGACCTACACCTGTTATTTTTACAAGCTCAGGAGTAGCGAAGAACCCTGTGGACACTGCGCCCCACATCCCTGCAACACCATGCACGGAGAAAGCATATACCGGGTCATCTACTCTTGCACGCTCGAACCATTGCGCTGTGAAGAAAGTGACGATCCCTGCAACTGCACCAATGACCAGTGCCGCCCAAGGTGCTACAAAGGCACAAGAACCAGTAATGGCAACCAAAGCCGCCAGCACACCGTTTAGCATAGCAGGAATATCTGCCTTTCCGTATACCATCCAGGATACGAGCAAAGCGAAAACTCCACCTGCCGCGGCAGCAATATTGGTAGTCAAGGCCACATATCCAAAGAATCCGTCGTTCATTGCCGATACAGCACTACCTGGGTTAAATCCAAACCAACCAAACCAGAGAATAATAACACCCAAGATAGAGTACACCTGATTATGACCAGGGATAATGTTCGGCTTGCCATCTTTATTGAACTTGCCCAGACGCGGTTTGAGCAGCAGTGTAGCGACAAGTGCCGCCGTAGCGCCTGTCAAATGGACTACCGTCGAACCGGCATAATCCTGCATTCCCAACTTACCAAGCCATCCGCCGCCCCACACCCAGTGAGCTACAACCGGATAGATTACGATGGAGAATAAAATACCGAAGATAATGTATACACTTAATTTTGCACGCTCTGCCATCCCCCCGCATGCGATAGAAAGTGATACCGCAGCGAAAGCAAAGTGGAACAAAAACATAATTGTAATCGGAACATCCAAACCTGAAAGAGCATCAAACGATACTGCAGCATCCGTACCACTCATGAAGAAACCCGTCAGTCCCATAAATCCGTTGCCGTCATCATTACCAAAGCCGAATCCAAATCCAAGTGCCCAGAAGGACAAAGCCGCAACACCCGTGGTGAGAATCGTTTTACCAGCGACATGGCCCGCATTCTTCATTCGTGTCGAGCCTGCCTCCAGCAATGCAAATCCCGCTTGCATAAAAAATACAAGTATAAATGCCAAGAACGTAAAGGCCGTGTTTAGCCCAGCTTGAAGTTGAATATTTGTCGGACCGTCAGCAGCAAACGCACCTACCGGAAAAGCTAATACTGTCAGCATGGCCAATAATACAACTAACCACTTTTTTCTCATGAAGCCCACTCCCTCGAATGTTAAGTTTCTTTACATTTCGTGAAATTCTTATTGTCATTATAATCAGAATACATGAAAGTTGACAAGATTTTTTTTATTATGTTAAAAAAACGTGGTCCCAAACACTCCATGTCACATTTACTAACCATAAAAGTAGCTTGTTTCTATCCAAAAAAAAGCATGACGTTTGACTGTATGGTTGGGAATCATGTAAAATATTCTTTATAAACACTCCGTTTGCAAATGCTAATATTGAAGGTTGAACGAAGAGCGCGAGGTGAAGACAGATGGGGATATGAAGCTGTATCGAATTGGTGAGCTAGCCAAGACGGCTGGTGTCAGCGAACGAACTATTGATTATTACACAAAGCTTGGTTTGATCACACCTGAAGAACGATCATTGAAAAATTATCGGCTCTATAATGATGAAACCTTAAACAGGCTTGAACGTATTAACCAAATGAAACAAGAGAAGTATAGCCTCGAGGAAATCAGACAGACACTGATTAAATGGAACTCGGTCGCGGGGGAAGAGCACGTCACGGACAAACTAACGAGTCTAGAGATGCACATGCAGCGTCTAGAACGTGAAGTCAATGAACTACAGCCTCTTCTGGGGCAGCTCAAACCCGTTCAAGCGCGCAAGTTGCTTACTGGTCTACTACCACAAAGTGCCGCTTGTATCGAAGCTCTGAAGTATCTGCTGGAGCATAGTTCTATGATGTAGATGCCCGGGCTAGTGATGAACAATAATGGAGGGTTGCTTTATGATGGGTATGTATATATTGATTATTCTTGCGTTCGGATTATCCTTATGGGCGCAATTCCGTGTAAAAGGTACTTTTAATAAATGGTCTGATGTCCCAAATGAAAATGGGTTGACCGGTTATGATGCTGCTCGGCATATGCTGGATCGCAATGGTTTGCATGATGTACCTATTGAACCAGTACCTGGTGCTTTATCTGACCATTATGATCCAATACAAAGAGTCGTACGGCTGTCCGAGCCCGTTTATTATGAAAAATCCATTTCTGCAGTTGCCGTAGCTTGTCACGAGGTTGGTCATGCCATTCAGCATAAAGAGCATTACCCCATGCTGGCACTCCGTCACCGGATCTTTCCGATCGTAAACTTCGCTTCCGGGATTGCACCGTTTCTGCTGATTGCCGGTTTCTTATTCAGCTACACGAACCTGATTGGTTTGGGTATCATCTTTTTCTCGGCTACTGTTGCTTTTCAATTAATTACATTACCGGTTGAATTTAATGCTTCCAACCGTGCCCGAGAAATTATGGTTTCCGAAGGGTTTATCCGTAGTGATGAAGAACGGGGTATAGCCAAAGTATTAAATGCTGCTGCATTAACTTATGTGGCTGCAGCTCTCGTTTCATTGCTGGAACTAATCCGCTTAATCGGTATCTTTAACAGCCGGGATTAATTGCTTGTATTACAAAAAAAGGTTGTTCCTCCACCAAGAGGAACAACCTTTTTCCTTTATCTAAAACCAATCAGCTATACTCACTGCCCTAAATCCGCTTTAGCACTTCCATTCGGAGTAGCAGCACTACCTTTAAGGCCAAAATATTGCAACAAAAAAGTTCGGAATGACTTTGCAACTAAGGGTAGTTTGTCATCTCTGCGATGAATCAAGCCAATAGTTCGCGTGACCTCTGGATCAACAATCGACACTCTTGCAGGTTGAAGCGGGTTGGTCTGAAACAACGCCATTTCAGGCAAAAGACTGACTCCCATACCGGCCGCAACTAATCCGCGAATCGTATCTGTCTCTTCACCTTCAAAAGCGATATCCGGCGTAAATCCCGCCTCCAGACAAGCCTGCCAGACAATCGGACGTAACGAATACCCATCTCTGAACAGGATGAATTTTTCTCCTTTAAGCTGACTCAGCGTGATGTGTTTGGCCGTAGCTAAAGGATGATTGGGCGGGAGAACAGCAAACAGCTCCTCGGTTAGTACCACGTCCCCCTCTACATGATCATGACGATCCGGAAAAGGAGATACAAAAGCCAAATCCACCTCACCCGCTAACACATCACGAATTAAACTCGGGTACATCCCCTGTTTAAATCTGAATTTAACATTGGGATACCGCTTTCGGAATTCAGCCACCACCGTAGGAATAAGATGAATCCCCAAACTGTGCGGAAAACCGATGCGGATTTCGCCCCCCTCAGGATCCAAAAACTCATGAACTTCCAAAACAGCTCGCTCTAGATCTTTTATAATCGTCTCAACCCGTTTGCAAAATAGTTGTCCCACTGGCGTAAGCTGCAAATTGCGACCCTTTTGCATAAAAAGATTGACTCCCAGCTCCTCTTCAAGCTGATGAATTTGCCGACTTACCGCAGATTGCGCCACATGTAGCTCCTCGGCTGCCTGAGTGACATGTTCTTTTTGCGCTACCTTCATGAAGTATTGTAACTGTCGTAATTCCACTCCGATATTCGCTCCAATCTGTTTTTCAACATCCGGAAGAAGACGTCAATCGAACATCATCCTCTTTCTTCCCCTACTAACTAACGGTAAAACTGTCTTTAGTGACGTTTGCGTTGGCCAGTCAATCTGATCATTAATCCATAAAGGAAAAACCCACTGAGCAATCCCCCGAAGTGAGCGGTCCAGTTAATGTTCGCTACAGCGAAAGAAAACAGGATACCAAACCCAAGCAGCGTGTACAGCGTTTTGCGCGAGGCGTCATCCATCAGTGACCGCTGGAACAGGGCAACGTATAGGAATGCTCCATAGATGCCATAAATCGCTCCTGAAGCTCCTACAGAGACTGTCGTTTCCGTCATCATATTGTAATGCGCGATGGACAGTATGTTCCCTACAATGCCCGTGACCAGATACAATAACACATAGCGGAAGGACCCCAGCAAACGCTCCAGCGGAGGAGCGAAGACGAGTATGGCGAAGGAATTGAACAGAAGATGATCAAATCCTGCATGTAAAAACATGGCTGATACATATCGCCACAGTTGATCAGTGAATGGCGCTTCATTAATCAAAGCTCCATATCGGATCAGCGTCAAACTATTTTCCGATCCACCCTGTACGGTGAGTACAATAAACATCACAATATTAATGAGCAAAATCAGACAGGTTACTGGGTAAAACCGCAAATAACTTTTCCAGTTCTCATAACGTAAAAAAATCAAGGCAATCCTTCCTTCATGGGTGTCTCCACCTTATTCAAATTGGACAATGTCTTTTATAAAAGATTATAATAGATTTCGGCAACGATAACCAATGCTAAAAACCAAGGAGGCTATTACATATGGCACAAGAACGTACAGGAGCTGCTACTTTTAAAGGCAATCCTTTGACACTCTTAGGTCCTGAACTGAAGGTTGGAGATCAGGCACCTGATTTCAAATTACAGAAAAACCTGCTAGAAGCAGCTACGCTCCAAGACTTTGCAGGCAAAGTCAAATTGATCAGTGTTGTTCCTTCTTTGGATACAGGCGTGTGTGACGCACAGACTCGACGTTTTAACCAGGAAGCTGATTCCCTTGGGGATCAAGTCGTGGTGCTGACTGTCAGCGTCGATCTGCCTTTCGCTCAAGCTCGTTGGTGCGGTGCTGCCGGTATCGACCGCGTATTGACACTGTCCGACTATAAGGATCATTCCTTCGGCGAAGCTTATGGTGTGTTCATTAAGGAATTCCATTTGGATCATAGAGCTATTTTTGTGATTGATCAAAATGACAAAATCGCTTACGTAGAATACTTGAGCGAAATGTCCGAGCACCCTGACTATGAGCAAGCGATTGCAGCAGTGAAAAAACTCGTCTAAATCAAGACTGAATATTAAAAAAGCGAGTGAAGGGTTGCCTTCCTCGCTTTTTTTGACGTTTGGCTGCCACAACACTGCTCACACATCTACAATCACTGCACGACCTTATGAGCGGACAGCTTCTTGTCAATCACAGCGAACAATTGCAAAATGATGCGGTAATTCGCGCCCAAGTCCCCTAGCGATCCGCGTGAAGCAGAATAAATATCCACCGCACTCCGAACTGGCGAGACGGACAATATAGAAACGGTAATGTCGACGGTTCTACCGAACGCCGTTCGCTTCTCTAACGTAATCTCACCTACAGATGCTACCTCATGGAGTACCTTGTAGCCAGGAATTTTTTTCAAAATAGATGATACTTCTTCCCAAGCCTTGTCTCTCGATAAGTTATAATAGCGTGTCTTCATTTGGGGGTCCTTGACCCGGTCGCTTGTACCTTCTTGGCTGCGCACAATCCCTACCAGAGTCCTCTTCAACGACAAGACATTTCCTCCTTCACGATAATCGTTGCCATAATGCAGCACATCGGTTTTTTTGCTGCAAGCGCTTTATAAAAACGTTAAACAACAAAAAGTTAACCGACCATACCTGTGGTATGCGACCTTAGTACCTCATGTCTTAGTTTAACATTGTTGCATACAAAAAACACCCTGTTTCTGCACGAAGCATGAACAGAGTGTATTCGTTATCTTTGGAGTACCCGCCGATGCCGTCCGACCATAGCGTCTTCTGAACCTGCTTTAGCAGGTGGGTGACCGCAGAATAAACTTTTGAAGTCCCCTTGTCAGGAATTGACAGGGCTTTTCAGCTGTTCATCCGTATAGATCTCCCTAGACATTGTCATTGGTTCAAAACAACAAATGACCGTAACGTGCATCGCAGGATGTGACCTTATTATAGCGCTTCTCACTCAGAAAGTAAATGCTAGGAGAAATATGTTTTATTTTTAGAGGTTATCACTTTTCTTGTCTTCAATGGTTGCCGTATCTTCATCTTTCTGCTTCATCTTTTCCATTTGATCCTGCATTTTGAGGAATGTTCCATAAAAATTAAAGAAAGCGAACCAGGCCACCACACTGCCGATGAAGAATAGGAAAAGCACAGGATATTTGACTCCGATAAATATAACAACGGCGCTGCCGAGCATGGTGGAAAATACACGGAATGGTCGAATCAGCGTCAGTAAAACCGCATTTTTAATAATTTGTCCGGTAGACATATGATAATGAGCTACCATCGAAAAGAAGTTAAACATAGACACAAGCAAAATAATGATAAGAATAAGCATAATAACGCCCACGATTTGCAAGTTGCTGAGTTGTGTCATATATACGGTATAATCCACATACATGATGACAAACAGCAATGTGTAAAAGATACCCCCGATCAGACTCTGCTTATAATTCTCTTTATACCCTTTAAAAAAGGTACGAAACACGCCCGTATCGGTATCCCCCATTACCCATTTGCGAACCACTGTGAACATAGCCGATGTGGCTGGAAATAAAGTAAGCGGTGCCAAAACAGCCATCGCCCAATTCATTTGTAAAGACTCATTAGCCAAATTCTGATTCATTACAAGTAGTTTCAGTATGAGGCAGAATACAAAAGGCGACGAACATAACACCCATAATAAATTTGTAGCCGCCAGTCGGGTAATCCACTCGGTGAGGCGGTAAATACCACCCATAGCTCCTTTAAACTCCAATGTCAGTCTCTCCCTCCGCAAGCCTTGGCAGTTCCAAGACTCATGTTGCTATGCCTATAAATTCCGGCTCTTGACTATATCATACCGTATTTCAGCCCTAATACGCCAGAGAAATCAATACGTGACCCATTAAAGCAGATCGCTAAAAGGTTCATTCATACTGATCAATCATAACAAAAAAGCCGAAGCTTCATCTGCTTCGACTTTTCATTATTTCATTTCTTATTCGGAAGAGGAATCTTCACGTCTTGCAGGACGACGAGTTTCCCCATTGCTGCTCGGGCGTGGTTTACGATCTCCACTGTAGCGGCTTCCGGAATCACGGTTGTAGCCACCGCCGCCTTCTTTGCCGCGGTTGTAACCGCCATATCCACCTTTACTTCCACTACCGCCGGTACCGCCAGAACGGTTGGAATTGTAACCACCGTTGCTGCGACCGCTATAGTTGGAAGGCTTGCGACCGCCAGAACGCACGTCTGGTTTACGACGTTTTGCACGGATCGGATCTTCTGGAGTCAGCTCAATCGATGCTTCTCTTTTCTCACCAGTCATCAGTTTCAGAGCTGCGGAGAGAAGTTGTACAGAATCATATTGCTCCAGCATTTGAATAGCCAAACCTTTGTACTCGTTCAGCTCACCGCTTTCTACAGCCTCTAGGAGACGTTCAGCAATGATACGTTGTTTGCCTTCCAGAGCTTCAGCCAACGTTGGAAGCGGCTTGCGTGGAATGCGGTGACGAGTTACACGTTCGATAAAGTGCAGATGGTCAATTTCACGAGGCGTTACGAAAGACCAAGCTTCCCCTTCTTTACCTGCACGTCCAGTACGTCCAATACGGTGAACATAGCTTTCTGGATCTTGCGGAAGGTCAAAGTTCACAACGTGAGTTACGCCGGAAACGTCCAAACCACGGGCAGCTACGTCAGTCGCTACGAGCACGTCAATGCTTCCGTCACGGAATTTACGCATTACAGCATCACGTTGATTTTGAGACAAGTCACCGTGTAAACCGTCTGCAGAATATCCGCGTTTTTGCAGAGCTTCAGCCAGCTCGTCTACCCGACGCTTGGTACGACCAAATACGATAGCAAGTTCTGGGGATTCCATGTCGATCAAACGGCTCAATGCTTCGAATTTTTGACGCTCAGGAACTTCGATATAGGCCTGATCAATCAGTGGAGCACTAACTTGTTTAGGAATAACTGAAACATGCTCAGGATTTTTGAGGAATTGCTCAGCCAATCTTTTAATATTAGGAGGCATTGTAGCCGAGAAAAGCATCGTTTGGCGCTCGTCTGGAACTTGCTTCAGAATGGATTGAATATCTTCCATGAAGCCCATATCCAACATTTCATCTGCTTCATCCAAAACAACTGTGTTTACATCTTCCAGCTTGATGGTTTTGCGATTAATATGGTCAAGCAAGCGTCCTGGCGTACCAATAATAATTTGAGGTTTCTTTTTCAAAGCACGAATCTGGCGTACGATATCTTGTCCACCATAGATTGGCAAAGTACGAAGACCTTTGAAACGGGAGAGTTTTTCGATTTCTTCAGCTACCTGGATAGCAAGCTCACGTGTTGGTGCCATGATCAGGGCTCTGATTTTTTCGTCGCTTTTAGAAATTTTGTTGATCAGCGGAATACCAAACGCAGCAGTTTTACCAGTACCTGTTTGGGCTTGGCCAATCATGTCTCTGCCTTGCAGTGCAATCGGGATGGATTGGGATTGAATTGGTGTTGCTTCTTCAAAACCCAGTTCTGTAATCGCCTGAATTACTTTCGGTTCAAGATCAAATTCTGCAAATGTCGTCAAATTTATTCAAACTCCTTCATAATGGTGGATGTGGTGGACAATCCACAATGTTGTCTGTATTCTTAAGTAGCGATATTATTGTATAAGTTTTCCCCAATACAGTGACAGTTTATTTAGACCTATAACTGCATCTTTCTGTAATGAATTTGGGGAACCTATCCGATACATCTTAAACGAATTTATCCTTTTTAAAACAGTTTAAATTTTAAGTGTTTCTCTGGACATAGGTCCCTACTCAAGAATATCCACATCGCATTATAGCACAGAACAATTCATGAATACCAGCAAGTTGCTTCCCGTATAATTTAAATGAGGTGAAATTAAGTTGTTAAAAATAGTGTTAAACTGCTTAACTGTCATTCTTGGAGCCGCTGCCATTGCATGCGGTTTTAATCTGTTTCTCGTGCCACACCACTTGCTGAGCGGAGGAGTAGCCGGGCTTTCCATGTTAATCGGCTACTTCACAAAATTTGATATCAGCGCGATGTATTTTATTATCAATATCCCGATGCTTATTGCAGGCTGGTTTATTTTAGGCAAGCGTTTTATTAGCCTCAGCATTCTATCCGTTGTCGTTACAACGTGGATTTTGGCGTGGGTACCGGTGCAATCTGTCGTGTCGGATCCCCTGCTGGCCTCCGTTTTTGGTGGGGTGATGATCGGCGTTGGAGCAGGAATTTCCTTTCGGGTAGGGGGGTCTACGGGCGGTTTTGACATTATCGGTTCCATCGTCACTCGTTATCGTGACTTCCCCGTAGGAACTGTACTTGTTGGCATGAATGGACTGGTCATTCTTGCAGCAGGATATTTGAACGATGATTGGAATATTGCACTTGCGTCGATGCTATCTATTTTTGTGACTGGCAAGGTATTGGATCAAATCTATGTCAGTCACACGAAGATTACCGTCTACATTATTACAGAACACACCGACAAGCTACTGGAGCGGATGTTGACCACACCACGCGGTGTTAGCAAAATAAAAATTGAAGGCGCATTTTCACATACCGAAAAGGACATGCTGATGACTGTCACGACACGCTACGAGCTAGTTGAATTAAAACGCATCATTAAAGAAGTGGACCCTTCTGCTTTTGTCAATATTGTGGAAACGGTTGGGGTGATGGGTTCATTTCGCCGAAGATAAGCACAAACCCAAGTGTCAAAATACAGTTTCTGTGGTACACTATATCTGCGCTGTTCCCATAGTATATAAAGACCAGCTTTACCTGCTATTTCACAGGCACTTTGCTTTTCCGAATCGTATTGGATGATTCTTTTGGAATGATTCCGAGCAGGAAAGGGTGATTTTTGTGGAAATGGAAACGGTAAAACTGTCCGACATTGTCTTAAGATGGTACCCGGAAATGCTCCCTTCTCTCAAAAAGGATGAGCTGAACTCGATGATTGTGCTTCGGGACGGGATGGCCATACTCAAGCCAACGGATGCGCTAGAAATTATTCAGTACAGTATTTGCGAGCATCAAGACAATAATTATCTTCAATAAATTTCTTTACCAAGTGCCGCTTCTTCCGGTTGCATCTACGACCGCGAAGAGAGCGGCATTATTTATGCATTTTTATGGATTCAATGAGCACCGGTTGGGTTAATCATGTAAGACTGTGCCTGATGATTCCAGTATTGGTTACAAGCGTGTTGTTTTTCGATACATAACTTTACGTATAATCAGGTAAGCGACATACATAAGGGAGAGAGTTAGGAAATGAATATGATTTGGGCAATTATGCTATTGGCGATGGGGATAGGCGGAAACGGGGATCAGTCAGCCAACGCTCCAAATGTAAAAGATACGGTGTCAACAACAATTAGCAGCGCCATGATTCAGGCTCAGCACAATAATATGAAGGTGGATGCCTCCAATCCTCCAGTTAAAATTGACCCACAACCGACGACTCCTGCTATCAAGGGCATCTATGTCACGGCTTATAGCGCAGGCGGTTCGCGTATGACCCAGTTGCTTGAACTGCTTGACAAGACAGAGCTCAATTCCATGGTTATCGATATTAAAGACGATGCAGGGTACATCACTTATCCAACAACCAATCCCGAGCTGCTCAAATTGGGCAAGCCGCAAAAATTCATTCGGGATATTTCCGGTTTGATGGACCGATTAAAAAAGCATAGTGTCTACCCGATTGCTCGTATTGTCGTATTTAAAGATACGGTACTGGCCAACAAAAATCCCGAGATGTCTTTCCGTAACCCTGACGGCTCTGTCTGGAAAAACGGCAAAGGAGACGGGTTCGTTAATCCCTATAATAAAGAAGTATGGGATTATAATATCGCCATCGCTAAGGAAGCAGCCAAACTTGGTTTTAAGGAAATTCAATTTGACTATGTACGTTTTCCCGAAGGCTTTGAGAAAAGAGCAGACAAGCTGAAATATACCAAATCAGATCAATCCCGCTCGGATGCAGTCGCTGAATTCGTACAATATGCCCGCAAAGAGCTTGCTCCATTAGGTGTGCGAGTATCGGTAGATATTTTCGGATATGCCGCATCCGTTCCTGCTGCGGAGGGGATCGGACAGGATTTCACTAAAATCTCCGAAAATGTGGATGTCATTTCGCCCATGGTTTATCCAAGTCACTACACCACAGGCTGGTTCGGAGTAAAAGACCCCGATAAGAATCCTTACCAGACGATTAAAGGCTCCATGGCCGATACACACAAAAAGCTCGATCCGACGGGCAAGCTAAAGCCAATTATTCGTCCTTGGATCCAGGATTTTACCGCAAGTTGGTTGGGGAGCGGACATTATGCCAAGTATGGGAAAACTCAAGTAGAGGATCAAATTCGAGCGCTTAAGGATATGAAAGTGGATGAATATTTACTCTGGAATGCCACAAACCGCTATACAAGTGGAGTAACGTACAAATAATTTATCTCTCCGGACTTCTCGTTTTATTATACAAAATTTAGAAATTATATAATTATTTCGAAGGCTGTCCCGTTGTTTGGCGAATGGGTGCAGTCTTTTTTATTACTGTTCAAATGTAGCGGTATCCCTTACAATAAATACTTACATGTTATGATATATACAAATAATCAATCCCTAGTAAATGAGGAAAACAAAAATGCAATTGACACTAACAACGGGGCAGAAATGGAAGCAGCTTTTCTACATTTTGCTCCCTATCCTGATTACCCAGCTTGCACTATCTGCCATGACTTTTTTTGATACGAATATGTCGGGACACTTTTCCCCTGCCGATCTGGCTGGAGTAGCCATTGGAGTAAGCCTATGGGTTCCTGTACAAACAGGCCTTAACGGAATACTTATGGCTATCACGCCCATTGTATCTCAATTGGTGGGAGCACAGCGCAAAGATAAAGTCTCCTACTATGTCATTCAAGCACTTTGGCTCTCTCTCGCCCTGTCTATGGTCGTTTTGATTGCTGGCATTATTTTGGTCAAACCTATTTTGAACGGTATGAATTTGGAACTGAGAGTTCATAATGTGGCCCTATACTACCTTTGTGCCATGGCCTTCGGGATTGTTCCTCTATTTGCCTACACTGTGCTCCGAAGCTTTATGGATGCATTGGGACAAACCCGCTTTACGATGTTAATCACGCTCATGTCGTTACCCATCAATGTATTGTTAAATTATCTACTTATTTATGGAAACTGGGGTTTTCCGCGTCTGGGGGGTGTGGGCTCAGGGGTAGCAACGGCGACCACCTACTGGATCATCATGCTGGTTGCCGGTATCACTGTGCATCGTGGAAAAATATTTGCCGAGTACCGAATCTTTAACAAAATATATGGGATTGCTGCTGGTGCTTTGAAAGAGCTCATCAAGATTGGAGTACCGATTGGATTTGCTATATTTTTTGAGACTGCCGTCTTTTCAGCTGTCACTCTCTTCATGAGCAGCTATAATACAGCTACCATAGCCGCACATCAGGCCGCCATGAACTTTGCATCTACGCTGTATATGATTCCACTCAGCATTTGCATGGCACTTACGATTCTGGTTGGCTATGAAACAGGAGCTACTCGCCCACGGGATGCCAAAGCTTATAGTGTAATGGGTATCAGCAGCGCAGTAGGTTTATCACTGATTACAGCTATTGTACTGCTTATCTGGGGTGAACAGGTCGCTCGACTTTACTCCACCGATCCGCAGGTCATTCAATTGGCACAGCATTTTCTAATCTATGCGATTTTCTTTCAGATATCTGATGCTGTCGCTACACCTACACAAGGAGCGCTACGCGGGTATAAAGACGTCAATCCAGCCTTTTTGCTCACATTCCTCTCCTATTGGGTCATTGGGCTTCCTGTAGGATATATACTGGCACGCTGGACTTCATTGGGGCCCTACGGCTACTGGATCGGTTTGATTACAGGGTTGGCAGTAGGTGCTATTTTACTTCTCTGGCGTCTGGTAAAAGTACAACGTCGTTTCTCCGAAAAAAAACAACACGCAGAGGCTATTTAGCCTTTGCGTGTCTCAATTACATATGCTGCGCCTAAAGTTATTCGTTTTTTCTCCACAATAGCCACTTCGTTCAGCTTGGGAGGATAAAGAAAGTGTCTCTCCACATGTTGTTCAATCTCTTCAAATGCCTGTTCTTCATTTTCAGCAGCGAGAATGACGGTCAGCGCTCCTTCCGAACTGTCCACTTCGATTTTGAATAGGTACATGTATGACTACCTCCTGATAGGACTCAAAGCTAAAAAAATAGCGGATGACTCGGGTCATCCGCATAATTTTGATCTTTTCCAATATCAGAGCCGATCTATTTTACATAAAGGCTCTTATTATTGGGACAAACGCAAGGCCAGCTCATAAAGCTCCATATTGAAATCTTTTTTGGTATTTACAACCTTGTCAATATCTGTAGCCACCAACTTACCGTCGATCGTTCCGCAAGCCTTGTCAGATATGCCCTCGATCAATTGGCGAACAGCAAAGTCACCCAAACGGCTCGCCAGGTTGCGGTCAAACGCTGTTGGTGTGCCTCCACGTTGAATGTGTCCAAGCACTGTAACACGAGGCTCATAATCCGGACAGTTTTCTTGGATAACCTGTGCTACTGTTTCGCCTTTGCCTACACCCTCAGCAACGATAATGATACTATGGCGTTTGCCATGCTTAAAGTTTTGTTTCATCCGATCGGATACTTCATTCAGGTCAAATTCTACCTCAGGCACCAAAATCGTTTCTGCGCCAGAAGCCAGACCTGCATGCAGAGCAATATCGCCACAATGACGTCCCATAACTTCCACAATGGATGAACGCTCATGGGATGACATCGTATCACGCAGCTTGTTGATTGCATCCACTACGATACTAACCGCTGTATCAAAACCAATAGTGTAGTCCGTGAAGGAAATGTCATTGTCAATCGTACCCGGAAGACACATGGTTTTAATGCCTTGCTTGGTCAGTTTGTTAGCTCCTTGATAGGAACCGTCGCCACCAATCACGACTACGCCGTCAATTCCACGGTTACGCAAGATTTGAGCGCCTTTTTTCTGCCCTTCTTCAGTCGTAAATTCCAGGCATCTTGCAGATTGAAGTACAGTACCCCCACGTTGGATAATATCTCCGACGCTTCTCAGATCCATTGGAAAAATATCATCGTTCAAAAGGCCTTGATAACCGCGTTGAATCCCGAATACTTCCAGTCCAAAATACAATCCGCTACGTACGACGGCGCGAACTGCCGCGTTCATCCCTTGTGAATCTCCACCACTTGTTAATACTGCAATTTTCTTAACTGCTGTCATGATTTATGACCTCCTCAAAATAATCATATAAGCCTTCTTATCCATCGACTGTTTAATAAGAAAAACAAACGCATGAGCGGACTATTTTTCATTAAACGTCTCGAAACAGCGCGAACGTCCTGCTGCTCGCTAACTTTAGGGTCGGATAAATATAAAGCCAGCAATCCCTCGATAATCATCCGGTGAAAGGAGCTGGCAGGGACATCTGCAATATCAGCCCGCGCCCGATTCACAACGTAGGCGATCCGGTCTAGCATCATGTCGGTATCTTCATAATAATTGCAAAAGTTAAGATCTCCGCCCTTCCGGTCTTCGTCTTGATCGATTAGATAATCCAGCAAAATATGAAGACTGCACACATGTGGAAAATACGATGCATGTATTGAGGCAGCCCCCGCATCGGTCAGATGCTGGTCGCTGGCAGCAAGAAACAGCATAAAGACCCCCAGAGTTGAACCGGTAGCCGCAGCAAACTCATTCCAGCGCAACTCTGGTGTACGGTCTTTATGAAGCGACCACCAGTCCAAAAGCGCTTGTTCCCGCAGCTCGGGTTTAATATGCTTGTATACTTGCAAATCCGTGTATAATCGCGCCAAATCCTGAACGTAAGGCATTGCCGCCTCATAGCCCGGAAGCCTGCTTACACAAGACTGACAGGTTGTCACCAGCCCGGTCAAATAACCGCCATCCTCCTGCTCACGACGCAACTCATAATAATTCACTGGCCTAGCCGTCGGATTAACCGCATCCAGCATAGCCTGATGCAACAGCCTGAAATCATCCGGGTCCATGGACGTACTGCGATCACACAGGTTGTCCAGATAATCACTAATGGTCTGATACGCTACGATCAGCGGAATTAGCGTCTGACGGGCAGACATATTGGCTGCGGCATAAACCGCCCCACCCACGCAGTGAAACGTCTTATCCGCTATGCTCGCAAGCGCCTGGCTTCGCAGCTCAGGGTCCGGAATTTGTTCGGCCTTGCTCTTCCAGTTACTCAATTCTAGTTTCGTTTCAGGGAGAATGTGCTTGTACATTCGGCTCATTAGACCTATGGGGCCTCTCGGTACTTGATAACGTCCTTGCTCAACATAACTCAAATGACGGTGCCTCCACATTGTTGTCTACGTAATTATACCTATCCAAACCATATCCATTATAATATGTTCGTCCTTTTAGCACAAATGAACAACCTCACTTTTTTCTTTAAAATTCAAGAAAAATGAGCTATTCTCACAAAAAGACTTTATACCTGTAATGTTTAATTAGTCAAAAATAGGAGTTACACAAAATCTATCCTTATAAGACTTTAATCGCAAATAGTATAAATGGCCTACCTATCCCTTGTCATCTGCTGGCTTCACGCCTTGGATTCCCTCTCCCATGCTTGCCTGCTTCCATTTCCCGAAAGCATAATAGAAAATGACTGCTACGGCAGAGATAGCAAAACCTACAGGAAAACTCCACCATACAGCATCTAGACCATACTCATCAACAAATACATAGGCCAAAGGTATACGAATGCCCCATAATGAAATAATGGTAATTAAAAGCGGTATCATTACGGAACCCGTTGATCGAACAACACCTGTAATGACATTGGTAACACCGAATATAACAAAAGACCACAAAGTGATCAGATTAATCCGCATACCCAATTCCAATGCACCCCCCGTAGAAGGAAGGAACATGAGCAAGGCCTGACGGTTAAACATGTAAATTAATACCACAGCTCCACCAGTCAACACAAAATTATACACAATCCCAATCCAGGTTGTCATGCGCACTCGATCCCAACGTCCGGCTCCGATATTTTGAGCGGCAAAGGAAGATACAGCTGCACCTAACGCCATTGCCGGCATCTGCACATAGCTGGACAAATTATTGGCTGCTGTATAAGCTGCTGCTGCCACTGTTCCGTAGCCATTAATCAGATTCATTAAAGCAATCGCGCTGGTGGAGACGGCAATCATTTGCAACCCCATCGGCACTCCCTTACGGATTAGGGTCCAAATAATCTTCCAATCAAATCTGAGTAAATGAAGCTCTGAAGAAGTAATGCGCAAAAAATATTTTACTCGATATAGGTAAATGAGGATCAACACAAAGCTGATCCCTTGAGCGATCAGGGTAGCAGTAGCGGAACCTCCAATGCCCATAGCAGGAATCGGTCCCCATCCGAATATTAACAGCGGGTTGAGTAGTACATCCAGTACGACGGAAACAATTAGAAAATAAAATGGTGTTTTGGAATCTCCAGCCCCTCTCATTACAGTCATTATGTAGTTATAGCCGTACAAAAAGGGCATACCTGCGAAAATAATACGTGTATACGTGATCGCCATATCCACCGATTCGGCAGGTGTATTGAGTACATGAAGAATCCAAGGCGCACTCAAAAATCCGATAATACCTATAGCAAAAGCGAGCACCAGAAAAAAGACTGCACTTGTACCTACTACACGCTTGGTTTCAGCTACGTCTCCTGCTCCGATATTTTGTCCGATCATAATAGTGGCCGCCATGGTGACGCCAAAAATTGAACTGATAAGAAAAAACATAATAATATTTCCGTTGGAAGCGGCAGTCAATGCGGCTTCTCCCAGAAACTTTCCAACCCAGATCGAATTGATCGTTCCATTCAGGGATTGCAGAATGTTTCCGAACAGCATCGGCAAAGAGAACATAAACAGCGTTTTGGCAATAGGACCTTCAATCAGGGAAGGCTTACGACTAGCCTCTGCTGCACTCATTTTCTCAACTCCTTCAATTTAAGATGTCTTCTGCCTAGTTTTATTACGTATAATACCCCATTCCTGCTCAATCTTCTCATATCATAAACGTATTTACGCAAAAAAGCGCAGTTCCTTAAATTTAAGGAACTGCGCTCTCAATTCATAGTTTAACCGTAATATATAAGACATCCGTAGAAACGGAACCATTCTTACAATTCAGTTACACTTACAGTTTGATTACGTTAGCTGCTTGGGGTCCACGGTTACCTTCAGTAATTTCGAATTCAACCGCTTGACCTTCTTCCAAAGTTTTAAAGCCGTCGCCTTGGATTGCGGAGAAATGTACGAATACGTCCTCGCCACCATCCATTTGAATGAAGCCATAACCTTTTTCTGCGTTAAACCATTTAACTGTACCTTTCAAGTGAACAACCTCCTAAAAATACCGCCATCTATGGCGAATATCCATATTATACTTCATGCTTTTTCACAATGCAATTGATGTTTTTCCTGGTTTTTCGGGCTGGAATGATTTGCTTTTGCGGCGGAAACTGCGGTATCATGAACCAAAACATCTATAAAATCGGAGACATGCATATGATGAAAAAACACGAAATATACAAAAAAGACAATTGGAACATGATGACTGTCGAGGTGCAGGGCCGTTACATCGTTCTACGGGAAATATCCGATGATTGGGGCGAGGAAGCCCACACGTTTTTAAGCCGTCCGGCGCTGATGCATTGGGCTCAAAATCGGTTTCCCAAGCAGTCCTTTCAAGATAATGAGGAAGAGTGGCAGCGGATCATGAACGCTTTCAAACAGGTCTAGCCTATTCATGGTGTCCAACAGCTATCTCATCTTCATTATTCTGGCCTTCACGCTGGGCGGAGTGCTGATCATGAAGCGTGATACGATACCGACTCCTCTCAAAAAGTGGATGGCCCTCACTGCTGTAATCATGGTTTGCCTTGCCTTTTATCTTATTGTATACAGCTTATTAAATATAGGTTCCAACCCACAGTAAGGAAAATTATACTTTCGGGCGTAAGAGGTCATACTATGGCATAACAAGCCATGGTATAAGGAGGATCTGCCGTTACATGCATCCTGTAAAACCTCTTGCCCTGCTGCTTACGGTAAGCGTGGCGGTTTCTTCGTTTTGGCATCCGTCCCTTACTGCCGCAGCCCTACCCCACATTACGTTCGATCAGAGGAGGCTCTCCATGAGTGAAATTGTAAAACGCGCTGATGCGCCAGTGGAAAATACATGGAAACTGGAAGATTTGTTTCCCAACCGCAAAACATGGGATCAAGAATACGAAGAAGTCGAACAACTAGCCAAAAAGGCTGAACAATTCCAAGGCAAGCTCAATTCAGCAGAGTCGATTGGCAGCTGCTTTAAATTGGAAGATGAATTGTCGCTTAAAACCGAGCGTGTATATGTGTACGCACATCTGCATCATGATGAGGATACAGCTGAACCTACATACCAGGGTCTTTCGCAAAAAGCCAAAAAATTAGGCGTTGAGGTTAGCGAGTCTCTTTCTTTCGTGACGCCTGAAATTTTGGCACTGCCGGATCATCAGCTCGATGCCTTCATTGAAGATCCGAAGCTTGCAGATTATCGGTTTACACTTCAAGAAATGAAGCGGGAAAAAGCACATATTTTGGGCAAGACAGAAGAAGCGCTGCTCGCTCAGGTTGGCAATCTGGCTCAAGCCCCGCAAACGATTTTTGGCATGCTCAACAACGCTGATCTGAAGTTTCCAAAAATTAAGGATGAGAACGGCAAAGAGGTTGAACTGACTCATGGCAGCTACATTCAATTCCTCGAAAGTCCGCACCGCGAAGTACGCGAACGTGCTTTTAAAGCGGTATATGACACATATGCCAAAAATAAAAATACAATTGCTTCTACACTAAGTGCCAATGTAAACAAAAATATTTTTTATTCTCGTGTTCGCAAATACCCTTCTGTACTGGAAATGTCACTGTACGGTGACAATATTCCGAAGGAAGTGTATACGAATCTCATTGACACCATTCATGAAAGCTTGCCCCTGCTCCATCGTTACATCAAGCTGCGTAAAAAGTTGTTAGGTGTGGATGAGCTCCATATGTATGATTTGTTCGCTCCGCTTGTGGACGAATACAAGATGGACATTACGTATGAAGACGCCAAAAAGCAAACAAAAGAAGGCCTTAAGCCACTGGGCGAGGACTATCTGGCTTCGCTGCAAAAAGGCTATGATGAGCGCTGGATCGATGTATACGAAAATGAAAACAAACGTACTGGTGCATACAGTTGGGGAGCTTATGGTACCCACCCATATGTGCTGCTGAACCATAAAGATAACCTGAACAGCATGTTCACACTTGCTCATGAAATGGGGCATGCGTTGCATTCGTACTATTCAGACAACGCATTGAAGTATAGAGATGCACAGTACACCATTTTCCTAGCTGAAGTGGCATCCACAACCAATGAAGCGTTGCTAATGGACTACCTGCTGAACAAATCAACCGATCCGAAAGAGAAAATGTACCTTCTCACCTACTATGCAGATCAATTCCGCACAACGGTATTCCGTCAAACCATGTTTGCGGAATTTGAGAAAATTGTACATGAACGCGCTGAACAGGGGGAATCCCTTACACCGCAGCTTTTATCGGAAATTTACTATGATCTGAATGTGAAATATCACGGGCCTGGCATGAAGGTAGACAAAGACATTGAAATGGAATGGGCACGTATCCCTCATTTTTATAACAGTTTTTATGTCTACAAATATGCTACTGGCTTCTCGGCAGCAACTAGTTTCTCGAAACAGATTCTGGAAGAAGGCCAACCAGCCGTTGACCGTTACTTGGGCTTCTTAAAGAGCGGTGGCAGTGATTATTCAATTAATATTTTGAAAAAAGCTGGCGTTGACATGTCCTCTCCGCAGCCGATCCGCGAAGCGATGAGCGTATTCGAAGAAGTCATTACAGAAATGGAAAAGCTAACTGAAGGAAAGTAAAACCGTGCGCACTTAAAATCCAGCATTGAAATGATGCACGGATAAATCCCTTGTCCATGGCGGGCAAGGGATTTTATAATGTAACGGGAGGAGGTGGCATTTTGAAAACACAATGGTCTTTGATCGCAGCTCTTGTTATTGCTCTGTTAACAGCTGTATTTGCTGTTATTAATGTGAATTCGGTTCAAGTGAACCTTCTATTCAGTATGGTTAGCATTCCTTTGATTCTGCTTATTCTTGGTTGCACTCTTCTAGGTGGACTTATTGTCGGTTCTTTCGGTATTTTCCGCCAATATAGGCTTCAGAGAGAGATTAAACGTCTGACTACTCAGCTTCATACATTACAAGAAGAGCACACATCCACGGTGGAAGCAAACGCGGATGTGACCTATGACAAGACTGGTTCTTCCAGCACAGGGTCTACTTTCGACCAAGATATAGAGCAACCGTCCTCTAACCCTGATCGGTTGTCCAAATGAGGAGGAGCAACAAATGACGATTCAATTAAATGAGAATTATATAATGAACTTTTTAAATCAGCTACTGAACACGCCCAGTCCCAGTGGGTACACACACCATGTGATGGAGCTGATTCGTAAGGAAGCTGAGAGCCTCGGGGTACCCATCGAATGGAATGCAAAAGGCGGTGCCATCTTGACTCTGGAAGGTCAGGAAACGGACCGTACGATGGCGCTGAGCGCACATGTGGATACATTGGGCGCGATGGTACGTTCGATTACAGCACAAGGTACCCTACGTCTGACATCCGTCGGCGGTTTCATGATGAACAGTATTGAGAACGAATACTGCCTTATTCATACCCGAAGCGGACAAACGTTTACGGGCACTATTCTGTCCAGCCATCCATCCGTGCACGTCTATGATGATGCACGAAGCTTTGAGCGCAAGGAGAGCCACATGGAGGTTCGGATTGACGAGCTTGTTGAGTCAAAAGAAGACGTGCTTCAGCTCGGTATTGCGGTGGGCGATTTTATCTCGTTCGATGCGCGTCCAGTCGTAACACCGAGTGGATTTATCAAGTCACGGCATCTGGATGATAAAGCTAGTGTAGCTGCACTGTTTGGTCTACTGGAATCTGCTGTACATGGAAACTGGAAGCCTCGACATACCGTTAAATTGCTCATTTCCAACTACGAGGAAGTGGGGCACGGAGCGGCTTACATACCTGAAGGAATCAGTGAGATGATAGCTGTCGACATGGGCTGTATGGGTGAAGATCTGAGCTGCAAGGAAACGGATGTTTCTATCTGTGCCAAAGATTCCTCCGGGCCTTACGACTATAATATGACGACCCGTCTGATTGAACTGGCCAAAGAGCTAAATATTCCGTATGCGGTAGATATTTATCCGCACTACGGTTCGGACGCTTCGGCTGCACTAAGAGCAGGTAATAACATCCGGGCTGCTTTGATCGGCCCTGGCGTACACGCCTCCCATGCAATGGAGCGCACGCACAAGCAGGCCGTGGTGAACACTGCACGTCTGCTTGCAGCTTATGTGACAGTTTAATTCGAACGATAAAAACCGACCTGTTCCACTGGAGAATAGGTCGGTGAAGGCTTAGTGAAAGGAAATCACAGCTATGGATCTGAAAAAACTACGTTACTTTATCGCAGTAGCGGAAGAACTGCATTTTAACCGTGCTGCGAAAAAACTGAATATCACCCAACCTCCCTTGAGCCAACAAATTCAAAGCCTTGAAGAAGAACTTGGTGTGAAGCTTTTGGAACGAACTAAAAGACAAGTTCGACTTACGTCAGCAGGAGCGATATTTTTAGAAGAATCCAGAAATATGGTTGCACAATTGGAAAGATCTATTAAGATCACACAGCTTGCAAGTCAGGGGAAATTCGGACAATTATCCATCGCTTTTGTAGATTCAGCCTCTGGCAGTCTGATGGTTAATGCCTTGAAGAAATTCCGAGAGCGCTTCCCAGATGTGAAGCTTACATTATTTGAAATGACATCTGTCCAACAACTGAAAGCCATACACGATGGTAAAGTTCATGTGGGCTTCCTGCGCAGTACAGATCCATCTATACATATCACTTCTCGTCTTTACACCAACGAATCACTCATGGCCGTTCTTCCTCAAGCACATCCGTTAGCCCACCATTCAACCTTGTCTTTACGTTCTTTAGCGGACGAATCTTTTATCCTGTCTCCGCCTCATATGGGAGCTTCTTTTCATAATCTCATACTCGACTTTTGCGGACAACACGGATTTCAGCCTCAAATCGTACAGGAAGCCGTTCAAATGTATACGATCGTTAACTTGGTAGCGGCTGGTATAGGTATCTCCATTGTCCCTACTTCCGTTTCTGTCTTTCAACGCAGTGATGTCGTATTTCGTTCCTTTCAAGAAGAGTCTCCGTCCATCCCACTTTATGCTGCATGGAAAACAGGTGCACATGAAACTGTTCTGACTCATTTTCTGGAAGTGGTTGAAGAAACAGCTTGTAACGAAGAGTTAGACATGTAAATTTCCTTGATTGTATATCTTAACCTGTTTTTCTCGGATCACGTTCAACAATACCATTTAAAATGCTATCCAATTGTCTCATGACCTGCCCATCTAGACGGACACCTGCAGCTTTTACGTTCTCTTTAACCTGCTCGGGCTTGGAAGCACCGATAATAGCTGAGGACACTTGCGGGTTTTGTAAAACCCATGCGACTGCAAGCTGGGGCAGCGTCAGTCCGCATTCTTCTGCAATCGGCTGAATTTTCTTTACTGCCAAAAGGACTTCTTTACGTAACCATTGTCCAGCCAAACGTTCGAAAAATGGTGACCCTGCTGTCGTAGAAGCTCGTGAACCCTCGGGTAACGGCTTGTCTGCTGCATATTTACCAGAAAGGATACCTTGTGCCAGAGGTGACCAAACCACCTGGCCAATTCCTTCCTGCTCACAAGCGGGAATCACTTCAGCTTCAATGACACGCCACAACATGGAATATTGGGGCTGACTTGCCACGAAAGGGACCTTTAATTCCCTAGCCAGAGCAGCTCCTTGCTTAATCTGCTCTGCTGTCCACTCGCTTACTCCTACATACAAAACCTTCCCTTGCCGCACCAAATCGGATAAGGCCATAAAAGTTTCTTCAAGCGATACGGTTGGATCAAAACGGTGTGCATAATATACATCAATATAATCCGTTTGTAGGCGTCGAAGAGAGGCATGGCAGGCCTCCATGATATGTTTGCGAGACAGCCCTTTATCATTCCGTCCGGTACCTGTGGGATGAAAAACCTTAGTACATAATTCAATACTTTCACGGCGTATTCCCTTTAAAGAATGACCTAAAACTGTTTCCGCCATGGTATCCGAATACACATCAGCGGTATCAAACGTGGTAATCCCTGAGTCTAGTGCAGCCTTTACACAGGCTTGCGCTATGGTATCATCCACTTGAGCACCGTGGGTGATCCAGTTTCCCAATGCAATCTCACTTACCATCAAACCACTTTTTCCAAGTTTACGATATTCCATTTTCAATTCCTCCCCTCCATATGCAATCCATTATACCCACTGTAATTTAATATTAGAAATATATAATTCACTTGCTTTTAATATGAAAAACGTATTAATAATTCGATAAAAAAAGCAAGCCCCATTCTGAATGGTGACTTGCTTTTGTGTTTTTAAGATTTACTTTGTTCAATCTGCTCGGCTAGCTCATTCAGGTAGGTCCAGCGTTCCATTTGGTGCTCCAGATGCTGTTCGGCCTTTGCTTGCTCAGCCATGAGCTCCTGTAGTCGTGCTGAATCACTGAAAGACTCTTCCATCTGCCGCTGAATGTCGGCCAACTTCTGTTCGGCTTGTTCAATCAGCTCATCAATTTGCTCATATTCCCGCTGTTCCTTGAAGGTGAATTTAAGCTTGGTTTTACTTGTCTCCTTGACTGAATCGGAAGGACCCGCAGACTTAGGCGCGGAAGAGCGATTCGAGGAAGCCGTACTCGTCGAGACAGACGTGTTCACAGAAGATTGAGCATTTTTACTGATCCATTCTGCATACTCGCTATAGTCGCCTACATGTACACGTACCTGTCCATCCCCTTCAAACGCCAGTATTTTGTCCACTGTCCGATCCAGGAAATAGCGATCATGAGAAACAATAAACACCACGCCCGGGAATTCATCCAGATAGTCTTCCAAAACGGAAAGGGTTTGAATATCCAGATCATTTGTTGGTTCATCCAGCAATAGCACATTCGGTGCCGACATCAGAACACGAAGCAGATACAAGCGCCGTTTTTCACCCCCGGACAGCCTGGAAATAACCGTCCATTGCGCGCTTGGTGCAAACAGGAAACGCTCCAGCATTTGTGCAGCTGTAATCGTCGAACCGTCTGCTGTACGAATCACTTCGGCTTCTTCCTTAATATACTCAATAACACGCAGTGATTCGTTCATTTCCTGATGTTCCTGAGTAAAATAGCCTATCTTCACGGTCGGCCCCAGCACAACACTGCCGGAATCCGGTTCTACACGCTGTGCAATCATTTGGAGCAGGGTGGATTTCCCACTACCGTTAGGACCTAGGATACCAACACGATCACCAGGAACCGCAATGTAGCTCAAATCCTGTATCAGCTTACGGGAATCTACCGATTTGGACAGATGCTCGATCTCCAATATTTTTTTACCCAGACGTGTGGAGGCGACAGACATATCTACAGATCCAGAACGAGCTTCCGGTTGCTGATCCCTAAGCTGCTCATATCGGTCAATACGCGCTTTCTGCTTGGTGGAACGAGCCTTTGCTCCACGACGAATCCAGGCCAGCTCATTACGCAGCAGGTTCTTCCTTTTTTGTTCCGTAGACGCTTCCCGCTCCTCGCGTTCTGCCTTCAGCTCCAGAAAACGGGTATAGTTAGCCTCATAACGGAAAAGGCGGCCATGATCCAGCTCCAGCATGACATTTGCAACTCTATCCAGAAAATAGCGATCATGCGTGATCATTAACAACGCACCACGTCTTTTTTGCAAATACTGCTCCAACCATTCAACGGACTCATTATCAATATGGTTTGTAGGCTCGTCCAGAATGAGCAACTCGCAGGGTTGGATCAAAGCCGCCGCCAAAGCCACCCGCTTACGCTGCCCGCCGGATAGAACGCCCATACGAGACTCAAACTGGGTGATCCCCAGTCGGGTAAGTATATTTTTGGCCTCACTCTCCAACTGCCATGCCTGGAACGTATCCATTTGCTGACTCGCTCGCAATAGACGGTTTTGAAGCTCCTCGCTACCCGGATTTAACTCCAACAACTCCATGATTTCCGTATATTCACGCACCGCTTTCATCTCAGGCTGGTTGCCATGAAAAATATGCTGGAGTACCTTCATCTCGGGATCAAACTCCGGATTTTGTGCTAAATACTGAATTCGCACATCGTTGTTCACTGCAATATTGCCATCATCTGGCGGCTCTAAGCCGGAAATTACCCGTAAAAACGTTGATTTGCCGGTACCATTTACACCGACCACCCCTATTTTGTCACGTTCATCCATACCAAAGGAAGCATCCTCAAACAACATTTTCTCGCCATAGCTTTTCGTTATATGTTCAACGGTCATAATATTCATACGGATTCCCTACTCTTCCCCAATTTTGTGATGCATCCTTTTTATTTTAACACAGACACAGCCAATGATTAAAAAAACCGTTACCTGAACGAAGTCAGTACGGTTTTTTAGCAACAAGATGTCAGGATTTTTGTACCCCGGCTTTACAGCCATGCATAAATAAGTTCGCCACTAATTCAGCCGTCTGATCCACGTCACATTCGCGGAAATCTTTATTCAATAAAATATCCATTTTTAGGCGTTCCAACATACCAATGAATGCCTTCGCATGAAACTCGGACTGCTGTACACCCTCTGACGCCAGTTTATTTTTGACCAAATCAGTATAGTCCTGAATAAATCCCCACATAAACTCCATTAAATCGGGGTCACTGTTGGGGGTCATAAAAAATAATTTAGTATGCTGCTTGCGCTTGAAATAGTAGTGCAGATGCAAATTTGCCATCCGCAGCAGTCCTTCTCCCAAAGTACGATTGATTAATGCGCCTTGCATTTCGGCTAGGTATCGCTCGCAATCTCTACGTGTGACTGCTGTAAATAGCTGCTCTTTGCTTTTAAAGTACAAGTATACTGTGCCTTTGGCAACTCCCGCTTGTTCTGCAATCTCGGAAATTTTGCTTTCATAAAAGCCTTTGGTGCCAAAGACGGTGTAAGCGGCGTCCAAAATAGCTTCATATTTATCTCCGTGTATATCGCCCATCTTAGCACCTCCTTATACAAGGATTGAAACACGGTCAATTCTTAACACAATTTTTTTCCTTTTAATGATCTCCAGCCCTGTGTTCAGTGTATAAAAAAAATACCTGCAAGAGCGACCAATCCTCCGAAAATAGAACTAATGCTATTCACTCGATCATTGCTCATCCAACGCCAGCCTCGTACATAGACCGTCGTTTGTCCACAATGTGAGTCTACTTCTACTTCCCGTCCGCAAACCGTGCAGGAACGCATCATTTGCACCGTAGCACCTAGATAGGAATCAGCAAAGGCCCCGGCGCTACCGGATATACCTCCAACCAGTGCCCACAGCCATAACGGCAAGCTCGGCGTTCCTATGGCGTGTCCAAAGCCCCATGCACCTATGCCGATCAGTACACCCCCAGCCAAGGCCGCAGCCGTTCCCAATACAGATACTCCTCCTGAGGTTCCGGGTGCCAACACCTTCCCGTTAAGCACCGAACGGGGTGGCCTACGACTCAGGCTGCCGAATTCCGTTGCCCACGTATCGGATGTTACCGTAGCCATGACACCGACAAAAGCCAGCTGCCACGTAACATGAGGCCATATCGCATAGCCCAGGCATAACAGCATACCTAATCCCCCATTGGCCCATACTTGGCCTGCATCCCGGTTTCCGGTTTTGGCATACGATTTTTCCAGCTCAGCCTTGCGCTCCTTTTTGAACCTCGACAGGAGGGTCGACGTGATAAAGAACAAGAGCAATGTGCCGAACCAGAACAGGTTACCCGCCCCATAATATACGGTTCCCATCAGTACAGCCGCGGCAAAGCCAGATAAGGTTAAGGATTTTTTATAAAATGCAGCTCCCGCCACCACAGCAGCACAAAGCAATCCGATGATCCAGTCCATGATATACCCCCGCTTTTGAAATGAATCTCCGTTTTTCTTTTTTCGTTCTGTATATTATTGTACAATGCTCTACACTTATATAAAAGCCGTGTCCCATGCTTTGGCACAGGACACGGCCTTCACAATGCTTTTCTAAGGGAATCGCTCTTTATTTCCCAACTACCAAGAACATTCCCTTTTTTAATCCTCTTCAAGATGCCGTTCACAAGTTTATGCGATGGTGAAGCTCCCCTGACGATCACTCCCCCAGAAAAGCTCAAAGCGATCCCCGCTTGCTGTAGGCCCTACTCCTGCTGGAGTACCTGTAAAAATAATATCTCCTTCACCCAGCCCATAATGAGTCGCTATATATTCGACGATGTGCTGGATAGAAAAAATCATATCCTTAACATGTCCACGCTGGACTTCCTGTCCATTTTTGATCAAGGAAAAATCCTGCTGCTCCAGCATGTCCAATTTTTCTAAAGGCAGGAATGGTGTCACGGGAGCAGACGATTTAAAGCCTTTGGCGGCGGTCCATGGATGGCCTTTTTTCTTGAGAACACTTTGTACATCACGCAGGGTAAAATCAATGCCGAATGCAAATGCGTTCAGACATGTATCTGCGGACATGCCTGGTTCGTATTTACGTCCTACAGCCACGACCAGCTCAGTCTCAAAATGAATATCTCCCTGCCCCTGAGGAAGCTCCAGTGTGGCGCCATCCAGCGGCACAACCGCATGAGACGGCTTCAAAAAAATCATCGGTTCTGCGGGAACCTCATTACCCAGCTCCTCCGCATGCAGCTTATAATTGCGCCCAACACAGTAAACATTACGAATTTCCACGTTCATTACGTTCCGTCACCCTTCCCGCGTATGTAGTCCAATTGATTAACGAATAAGTTTACGTATATAGTGCCACATCCGGTGCTTGGAAAGCAAAAAAACCTGCTCCCAGCGATCCGGCCAATTGGTGCAAATCATCAATTCAGGATGCAATGAGGACAATTTCCGCATTATACGGCGGTCATCCACCGTCCACGCCATGACAGTAATACCGCGTCCAGTGAGATCTTTCATCAGGTTTCGATCCAAACGCGGATAGCCCATGGATAAAAAAGTGCATTGTAGCTGCTCCAGTTGCTTTGCCAAATCATCTGGACGTGCGTCGATAATCAATCCGGTACGGATCTCAAGAGACAGCTCCTTAGCCCGGCGTAATGCGGCACGCTCAAAAGAGGTTAATACCACCTCTTCCTCCATCCCTCTTATCACAATTTCACGGAGTACGGCTTTCTCCAGTCCCGGATACATATCTCCCGCTGTTTTAAGCTCAATATTGAGTGATACGCGGCCACGACATAAATCCAGTACCTGTGCAAGGGAAGGGATCATTTCTCCACGGTATTCTGCACTTTTCCAGCTACCAGCATCAAGTTGTTGCAATGCTTTCCAGTCTGAATCCTTTACTTTCCCTGTACCATTCGTCGTTCGCTCCAGCGTAAAATCATGAATTACCACCGGAACACCGTCCTTTGACAGCTGTACATCCAGCTCAACCCAGTGTACAAACGGCTGCTCCAACGCAAGCTTAAAGGCTGCCATCGTGTTCTCGGGAGCAATCCCCGAAAAACCGCGGTGAGCCACGCACAAATGATTCATCTTGTTATGACCTCCATCCACAAAGGAGTCCCTCATACGATCATTCCGTCAATTTCCATATAAAAAGTTTCTTTTCGAACTTCTATTGAGCGCTTACTGTACCATCCGTCCCTATCGAGACATTTCCCGGTGACAGTGCCGCCACTCTCTGCAAAATTTTGCTGGCCTCCGTATCCTTCAATGGGATCGGTTGACCCAGCTCCGCCCGGTAAGGGGTCAGCTTCATTTCGCAAGCCCCTTTTCGGGTACAGGTTGCCTGAAATATCGCTGTATCCCAAGTGGCTGGCACCGTTGATTTAGAAAAAATAAAATTGCCTGTGCTGTATGCGATCCATTTACCTTTATATTGCTCCATCCCTTGAAGCACATGTGGATGACCGCCAATGACAAGATCAGCTCCAGCATCAATAAAAGCGTGCGATAACTCGGTCTGATGGGGCTCAAGTGCAGTAGCGCGCTCCTTCCCCCAATGGGCAATGACAATCACCAGATCGGCCTGCATTCGTGCCTCACGGATGGACTTTACGATAGCGGTCGAATCATAGGCTCCTGCTACACCGGGCAGTTTGGCGCCCGCATTCCAGTTGGCTTCAGGCATGACACGTGTAGTCCCTAATAACGCAATTTTGATCCCTTTACGTTCAAAATAATGCGGCGCATACGCTTCTTTTGCATTACGTCCGGCTCCAGCATGGGCAATACCTTTTTCATCCAGATATTTCAGTGTATCCAGTAATCCGCCTGTGCCCTGATCCAAAATGTGATTGTTGGCCAAATTGACAGCATCTATCCCTGCCGCAGCCAACGCAGTTAACGCCTTGGGCGAAGATTTATACACATACGTTTTATTTAACGCACCCACACCATTCGTTGTCACGGGCGTTTCCAGATTGGCAATCGTCAGATCGTCTTTATGAAACAAGTTTCCGAGATATTGATACGGAAAATCAAACCCATTCTGTTCCAATCGCTGCTCAACTTTACCGGAAAATTGCACATCCCCTACAAAGCGAAGCGTGACTGTCGGAGAATCTGCACCGTCTGTTTTGGATTTTTTTACATCCTCCGTTCCTCCCTTATCGGCGGATGGATTACCGTCGTATACATCCTTGGACGTTTCGTTCCCTGCCTGCCCGTCTTTCCCCGAGGATAATTTTGCTCCTGAAGAGCTGCCTTCGGGAGCATTTGTGTCAGACGTTGCCGCGGGACGATGGCTTGTGTCTGAAGCAGCAGATTGCTTCGTTTCATCGTCAGCAAATTGCTTATCTGCATGGGGGCCTTCGTCCAGCTGTTTATTTGACGAGTCTGTAACATTTTCACTGACCGAGGGAGTAGGTCGCTCTTCACTAGCAGATTCCGTTTGGATTTTCTTCTCCGTTTGCGAATACCCTGCATTTTCCGCAAGAGATCCACTGTTGTCGTGTTCAAATATGTAATAATAACCGAAAAGACCTACGATCATAAGCAGCAGGACCAGATTCGTAATGATCCAAGCCTTGCCTATTTTTGGTTTTCTTGCTTTCTTGCGACCTTCATTTCTCTGTGATCTGGGAGGGTACATTCTTCACTCCTTCTATGCTATTGCATATGCATAACTTCATTATTAGCTGGCGAATTTTACACCTTCTCCATTATATATCAAATTTCAATATAAATAGAACCCCTCGCCTGCATCGCGAAGGGTTCATCATTGAACATTTACACCTGTACCTTGACCGCTTCCTGCTGTGTCGTTTGGACGGCATGGGAGGCCCATTCCTTAGCCTGACGGATGCAATCCGGCAAACCAATCGCATCATAGCCAGCACCCAACACATACACTCCCGGCATGGCAGTGCGTAAATCTTCCCGCAAATCAGCTATAGCCTGCGGGTGCCCTACCGGATATTGCGGCATGGAATTGCGAAGACGTGTAATTTCCGTGAACAACGGAGTTGCTGTAACTCCCATCATCTCTTTCAAATCCTTACGTACCAGTGCAATCAGCTCATCATCCGGTAACTCTACAGTTTCTTCAGCTCCTGCTCGCCCTACGTAACAGCGCAACAGCACCTTATCATCCGGGCTAGTATGTAGCCACTTGGCAGACGTCCATGTACAAGCGGTCACGCTGCGTCCTTCTTTGCGAGGGACCAGAAAACCAGAACCGTCAAAGACATTCTCAATATCTGTTTTATCGAAGGCCATGACCACGTTTGCTACGGAGACGTAATTAACGGCTTCCAGTGCAGCCACATTGACATGATCTCGCAATAGCGGCGCAGCAGCAAAGTTGGGAGTCGTTACAAAAATATCATCTGCCTCTAGCGTCTCTCCATTGTCCAGCATAACGCGATATGGGCTGTCTCCACTATCCGTTGTCTTTGCGAATTCTGTAACAGCAATTCCGGTGCGTAAATCACAGTCATACAAATCATTCAGCAACGCATGCACCAAACTTTGCAAGCCTTGACGGAAGGTCAAAAAGGCGCTTTTTTTCGTACCCGTATGTGTTTCAGCTGGTTTTCGGCCTGTCATCATCCCGTGAATGAGGCTTCCGTATTGTTGCTCTACCTCAGCAAATTGTGGGAAGGTCGCCTGCAAACTTAGTGTCTTCATGTTGGCAGCATAAATCCCCGCCAGCAGTGGCTCGGTTACATTTTCCAGCACTTCTTTGCCCAGTCGGCGTTCAATAAAATCACCCAATGCCTCATCTCCCGGTACACGGCGAGGCGGAATGACAAAATCCATCATAGCCCGTATTTTCCCGCCTAGAGAGATCAAGCCGCTGCGCAAAAAGGGTTTCAGCTCTGTTGGAATCCCCAGCACCAGCCCAGGAGGCATCGGATGAAGCTGTCCTTCATGCAAAATGTATGTCTTTTTAGCCTCAGGATTTGTGCTCACCAGCTCATGATCCAACTCCAGCTCTTTTGCCAGGTCTATCATGGCCGTTTTACGGATCAGAAAGGAATCTGGCCCCTTTTCAATTACAAAACCATCTTTATGCAGCGTTTCAATTTTCCCGCCCAGCACGGAAGCTTTCTCCACCAGCGTAATTCGAGGTGTATAGCCAGCTTCTTTGTACATTTTTCGTGTATAAAAAGCAGTGCTAAGACCGGTCAAGCCTCCGCCTACAATTACAATATTACGTAACTTTTGCTCCATTATGTCCTCATCCCTTTTTCCATTGGTCTATGATGACATCACTAAGTGTCTCCATATACAGTGGATCACTGTTGAGTGAATCAATACGCTGAAAACGCATATCCAATTCCTTCGCCAACGCCTGTGCTTCGATATCCAGATCGTATAACACCTCTAAGTGATCAGAAACAAAGCCAACTGGCGCAGCCAGCACATACTCCACTTGCTCCTCTTTAAGACTGTGCATGGTATCCAAAATGTCTGGCCCCAGCCATGGCTCTGCTGTACGACCGGCGCTTTGCCACGTAAACTGCCAGTTGGTAATTCCCACCTTGTCCGCAACAGCCTGCGATGTAGCCATTAATTGCTCAACATAAGGATCACCCATAGCCAAAATCCGTTCAGGCAAGCTGTGCGCACTAAACAGAACACGAACCTCATCCCGCTTGGCTCCAGCTTCTTCAAAAAGGGCCAGTTTGGCGTTTACACGTTCAGTCAGCGTCTTAATCAGCTTTGGATGAAGATAATAGCTCTCCACAAATGATATGGCCAGATCCAGTTCCTGTGCCTTAGCCTGTGCGCGCTTAATATAAGTGCCTACACTCATAACGGAATAATGTGGAGCCAGCACGACACCCACCGCTGCACGAATGCCATCTTGCACCATGGCTTCCACACCGTCCTCAATAAACGGTTTGGCATGTTTGAGTCCCTGATAACAGACAAATTCAATGTCAGGATTGCGATTTTCCCGATTTAAGGTTTCCTGCAGGTTTTGAACCTGCCGATCCGTATTCTGCCGCAACGGAAACACACCGCCCACAATAGCTTCATAACGATCCTTTAATTCCTTTAACTGCTCCGGCGAGGGAGCATTACCGCGACGAATATGTGTATAATAGGCTTCCACCTGATCCAGACTCTCCGGCGTCCCGTAGGACATGACCAGTACACCCACTTTGGTTTTCATTAGCAGATCACCTCTTAACATTTCTAATGTATTCATTTTTTGACAAAACCGAGCGGGAATACTCATGTACATAATTAGTAAGCTCTCTTAGCTTATCTAGCGAGGCCTCAGGAAATAAACCGTGACCGAGATTGAAAATGTAACCTGGCTCCAAGATGCCTTCATCTACAATGGTTTTCGCATACTGCTTGATAACATCGATTGGCGCAGTAAGCACATAAGGATCCAGATTTCCCTGTACACCAAAACCGTTCCCCAAGCGACGACGTCCTTCAGGTATACTTACCCGCCAGTCCAGTCCAATCACATCGGCTTTTAACCCATTCAAGTGTGGGAGCAATTCACCAGAGCTTACGCCCGGGAAATAAATTTTAGGTACATCCAGATCAGATAGTTCATGGAAAATACGTGTAATAGTCGGCAACACAAAAGTTTGAAAATCATAAGGCGAGAGCGCACCTACCCAACTATCAAACAATTGAAAAGCCTTACCGCCATTAGCGATATGGGCTCGCACGTATGTAATAACCATGTCCCCTAGCTTATCCATCAGGCGATGCCACAGCTCAGGCTCTCCATACATCATCGCTTTGGTGCGAATATATCCTTTGGAGGGTCTTCCTTCTATTAAATAGCTTGCAATAGTAAAAGGTGCTCCAGCGAACGTAATCAATGGCACGTTTAGTTCACGGTCCAAAATACGGATCGTTTCCAAAATATGACCCAAATCGCGTTCCACATCAATTGGACGCAACTTATCTACGTCTGCAGCTGACCGGATCGGATTATCAATAACCGGGCCAATATTTTTGACAATATCAAAATCAACCCCTAGCGAGGCTACCGGATTCATAATATCAGAATATAAAATTGCAGCGTCCACCCCAAGCTTGCGCACGGGCATCAAAGTCACTTCTGCGGCCAACTCGGGCTGGCGGCATATTTCAAGCAACGTGTATTTTTCTTTAATTTTGCGATACTCAGGGTCATACCTTCCAGCCTGCCGCATGTACCATACGGGAATATGATCCACAGCTTGCTTGCGGCAAGCGCGGATAAAAGTATCATTGTAGGTCATGACTTCAGCCTCCAGTTCGAATCATAAATACTATATTTTATTATGCCCTTTTTCAAGAGTCGTAACAACCGCAGCTCTCGAACAAACCATGACAAACCCATGACATTTGGATAAAGTTTCAATGAAGTGTGCTATACTAGAGAAATGGCTTTTTTAAAGCTCCGGAGAAGTTATGCTTTGATAAGTAGGATTTACAACAGGATGAGAATGGGCAGAAAGGAAGTGAAAGCACATTGAAAACGTGGGAGACGTGGAAAATCAATCTCATTGTGCTTTGGTTCGGTCAGTTTCTGGTCAATGCGGGTATTACGATGATTACTCCGTTCCTCGCCCTGTATCTGGCTCAGGACCTTCATGTGAAGGGAGAGCACGATATTGGTCTATGGGCCGGAGTTATTTTTGCCGCTAACTTTTTGACCTCATTTATGTTCCAGCCTTTGTGGGGCAAGCTGGCTGACCGATATGGACGTAAAGTCATGCTGCTTCGCTCAGGCTTTGGTATGGCTTTGGTCATCGGATGTATGGGTTTGGTCACCCACCCGTGGCAACTGCTGGCGCTTCGCCTGCTGAACGGTACGATTTCGGGTTTCAATCCGGCATCGATTTCCCTAGTGTCGGGTACCACTCCCAAAGAGCGAACCGGATTCGCTATGGGGATTATGCAATCCGGTCAGATGGCTGGCACGATTCTCGGCCCTCTGCTAGGCGGATTTTTGGCTGACTGGGTCGGATTCAGACCGATCTTCTATATTACAGGCGCTCTAATTTTTATAGCCTCGCTTATCGCAATGTTTCTGGTTAAAGAAAATTTCAGCAAAACGGAAGCTGCACGCATACCGCAAATTTCGGTTCTTGCCGGATTAAAGGAGCTAAGCCATACGCCCCAGCTTCCGGCTTTGTTCACCGTAACGTTTCTGCTCCAGTTTGCCATGATCAGTACGGTATCTCTGCTGCCGTTGTATGTGCAAAAGCTGTATGGATCGGCAGAAGGAATTGCGCTGATTGCCGGATTCGTTACGGCTATTACAGGCGTATCCAATATGGTTGCTGCACCGCTCCTTGGAAGATTGAGTGACAAGATAGGGGCGCACAAGATCTTGACCATTGCACTGCTCGGAACGGCGGTTATGCTCATTCCACAGGCTTTTGTCAATGAAGTATGGCAACTTGTCATTATCCGTTTTTTCATGGGTGTATTTATGGGCGGTCTGCTACCAAGCGTAAATGCGTTGATTCGCACGTATACACCGGAAGGAATGGAAAGCCGTTCTTTCGGCTTCAATACCAGTTCGCTAGCGCTCGGAAATATGCTGGGTGCTGTCATTGGCGGGGTGCTATCCGGGTTTATCGGCATCGAAGGACTGTTTATCATGTCAGGTGTCCTGTTAATCGTCAACATATTCTGGGTACGCATGAAGCTTTTTGATCGTAAGGCTACACCTGATTTTAGGTAAGATAACCTCCAGGTAAGACAAGCCTGCCTTAACAGATAAGAACCTCTTGTCCACGCCGCCGTGGACAAGAGGTTCTTTTTTTGTATAGCCATACATAGGGAGTAAACGCTATTTAACTCGAGCTAGCGCCAATCCATCGTACGCTGGCAAAAGCGTGCTGACCAGCCGCGGATCTGTTGCTATCGTTTCGTTAAAACGTCTCACGGCCTGGACGGCAGGGCCGTTCTTATCCGTATTCAGCGTCCGTCCGCGAAGGAAACAGTTGTCTCCCGCAATAATGGCACCCGGATTCGCCAGAGCAATCGCATATTCCAGATACACTGGGTAATTTTCCTTATCTGCATCAATAAAGAAAAAATCGAAAGTTCTTCCCTCTTCCTGAAGTTCCTTCAAGCTATCCGCTGCGGGTCCGATACGGTATTCGACACGGTCACCGTAGCCGTTGTTTTCCATATGTCGATGTGCCAGCGCTGCGTACGCTTCTTTCAGCTCAAGTGACACAATGCGGCCCTTTTCTCCTAGCCCACGGGCCAGACATAATCCACTGTAGCCGCCTAATGCGCCGATTTCCAGTACATGCTGTGCGCCAGATACTTCAATTAGAAAGGTCAACAGTTTTCCGTAAGGATGAGCAACGGATACTTCTGGCATACCTTCTTTAACGATAGCCTCCCTAATACTGCGCAGTGCTTCATCTTCTTGTACCAGCTGGTCTACATATTGTTCAGGCGTCATATTTGGTGTAATTTCCACGGTTCATCTCTCCTTCTTGCTTAATCATAGCGCAGGTTGGACGTGGTGTCCTTCGTAAATTTTTTACCTTAATGATTTGTCTCTTCGAGTACAATGACCTATACTATAGGGATTGAACCAAGCTTACATGATTATGGGGACGGAGTGAATACGTTTAATGACTCAACTGCAACTAATTGCAACTGCGCCAATGGGACTTGAAGCCGTCGTGGCCCGGGAACTCAGAGAACTCGGATACGAAGATCTGACCGTTGAAAATGGCCGCGTCGTTTTTACCGGAGATTATATGGATATATGCCGGTGTAACCTGTGGCTTCGCACATCAGACCGCGTGCTTATAAAAATGGGTGAATTTGCTGCAACTACCTTCGACGAGCTGTTCGAGGGTACCAAAGCATTGCCTTGGCAGGATTGGATTCCTGTAGATGGTGAATTTCCCGTAGAGGGACGTTCGCACAAATCACAGCTTAGTAGCGTACCAGCCAGTCAGGGAATCGTCAAGAAGGCGATTGTAGAGAAGCTCAAGGAAACCTACCACACAGATTGGTTTGCTGAAGATGGCCCTCGTTACGTCATTGAGGTTATTCTATTGAATGATCGTGCGTTGCTGACACTTGATACGACCGGTCCAGGACTGCACAAACGCGGCTACCGTAAGCTCGTTACAGAGGCGCCTCTCAAAGAAACAATGGCTTCTGCTCTTATTCAGCTTAGTCGCTGGAGCCCTGACCGACCATTCTATGACCCATGCTGCGGTTCCGGTACTTTGTTGGTCGAAGCTGCCATGCAAGCCTGGAACATTGCGCCAGGCCTGAGACGTACCTTTAACTCGGAAGACTGGCCTGTCATTGGCAGAGAATTATGGGATCAGGCTCGCGACGAAGCGATGGATTTGACCCGCGATGACATTCCTTTTGAGATTGCAGGTAGCGATATCGATCCAAATGCCATACAAGTTGCTGAGGCAGCTGTAAAAGCAGCAGGCTTTGCTAAAGACATCCCTCTTAAGATAATGCCTGTAACTAAAGTCAGACTCGAAGGACAATATGGTGTGATGATTACAAACCCACCTTATGGCGAGAGACTGAGCGAGCAATCCGAGGTGGAAAAGCTGATCCGTTCACTCGCACGCACGGCAGCCGAGATGAAGACTTGGTCCTTCTTTGCCATCAGCTCCACCAAGCAATTTGAGCATTATTGGGGCCGTAAAGCAGACAAGCGCCGGAAGTTGTTTAACGGCCGGATCGAATGCCAATACTATCAGTATCTGGGCCCTCTGCCTCCGCGCCGCAAAGATACTTCGCCGTTGCAGCCTTAAATATGATGAAGTTTAGGCCAGGAAACGAACCCTCTGTTCGTTCTTCTGGCCTAATTTGTGCTGTATTTTCTTTACTTAATCATTGAAATGCGCGAGATGAGCGCTATAATAATTAAAGGCATTTCGGTTTTAACATTACGTTAATATATAGTTTATACTAGCCGAACATTTCTGCCGGAGGGGGTAAAGTGTTGGTTATTCGCACGTCCAGTGCAAGTCGCACTGGTAACACGTTCAGCAGAATGCTGCTGTCTCGATATTTTGGATTAGGTCTGTTTTTTGTACTTATGATCGGCAAGCTCGTACTGATTCACTATAACTTGCATGCCCAAAATATTGACATGAATCCGCTGGATTATGTCATCGCTATTGGTTCGCTTTTACTTGTGAGCTTCTGGACCTTATGGCTGCCACGTCGCGGACGTTTGATTGCTCTTGTGGTGCTCGATGTTTTGCTCACCGCGCTCATTTATTCCGACATGGTTTATTATCGGTATTTCCAGGATTTCATTACGATTCCCGTCTTACTTCAAGCCGGACAAGTTGATTCTCTGGGCGGAAGTATCGCATCCCTTATGTACTGGTGGGACCTTTTCTTTTTTGCAGACTGGATTCTATTCATTCCGTATGCCATATTTGTGGCTTCCTTACGACGTCGACTTACAACGAATGATACTTATTTAGAAGCTTCCCGAAGCTCGTTCACAAAGAGGTTCCTGCTTCGCTTCTCCAAAGGAGCATTGGCCTTCCTGATTGGCTATGTATTGACATTTGGGCCGATCAAATATTATACCTCCACGTGGGCAACTGGCATATTTGTCGGCAACTGGTGGTCGATGGCCTTGTACAACGTAACCGGATTGATCGGATTTCATGGATATGACATCTACCGTTATGGTCAGGATCATCTTGGTCCCCAGCCAACATTGGCTCAAGCAGAATCCGATAAGGATAAGGAATGGTTTAATCAGCACCAGAAGTTGCTTCAGGTTAAAAATGATCTATCTGGCAAGTATAAGGGCAAAAACGTGATGGTCATTCAAGCTGAAGCGTTCATGAACTTTTTTATCGGCAAACAGATCAACGGTCAAGCGATTACGCCTAACTTTGACAAACTGACGAAGGAAAGCATGTATTTTAATAATTATTTTCACCAGACTGCGCAGGGTCGTACTTCGGACGCGGACTTCTCTACACATGCTTCGCTGCATCCGCTCCCTACTGGCTCGGTATTTATCCGTTATGCGGACCATAAATTCGATACGTTACCTTCCATTTTGAAGGATACTGGGTATAGTCCCAATGCGTTTCACGTGTACGACAGCAGCTTCTGGAACCGCTACACCATGTATAAGGCAATGAACTATGACAAGTTCTACAGTAAAAAAGATTTTAAAATAGATGAGCCACTGGGTTGGTCCCTGGGAGATAAATCCTTTTTCCGTCAAACGCTCAATGATCTCACCACCGAAGTTAAGCAGCCGTTCTACGCCTATATGGTCGGTATCTCCAGCCATCATCCGTACAACCTGTCACCTGACGCGGTAGATTTGGACGTTGGCGAGTTTGAAGGTACCATGTTCGGAGACTATCTGAAATCTGTCCATTATGTAGATGAAGCACTGGGCGAATTGGTAGATCAGATGAAGAAAGACGGACTGTGGGATGATACGATCCTGATGTTTTATGGGGATCATGACAATTCTATTAAAGACAAAGCACTGTATGAGAAGTTTTTAGGCAAGCCACTTACGGATCTGGACATGCAGAAAATCATGAATCAGGTGCCATTGCTTGTGCATCTTCCTGACGGAAGTCAGGCGGGCACGTATACGGAACCGGCAGGTCAGTTGGATCTGACGCCTTCCGTAATGCACCTACTTGGGATTTCTACAAAACCATATCATTTTATGGGAAACGATCTGTTTAGCGGGAAGCCTCGTATGGTTGTACTGCGTACTGGTGCTTTCACAGATGGACGAGTGTACTACATTCCATCTGAGGACGGTACATTTTCCAAAGGGACCTGTTACAACCTGAGTACAGGCCAGCCTACAGATGTTAACGCCTGCGGACCGGGATATACCGAAGCTCTCAATCGGTTGAACATATCCGATCAGGTTATCACTTACGATCTTATTCGCGAATGGGAACCACAAACAAAGAAGTAACTCCTTCTTTATCTAATAGACTTTCTGTAGGAGGTTGCTAACATAGCATCCTCCCCGGACTCCTTGAAGGATGTTGATCGCATAACTGCCCTGTATATAACAAAAAAGCACGATCCATCAGCTTGTAAGTGCTGTGGATCGTGCTTTTTTATATGGATTGTCACTCGACTGCGCTAGGAACGCAACGTTTTTTTAGCTTGTTCAAGCCGTTGTACCTCTTCACCAAGCATGTCCTCCGCAACTTCTACTGAGTCGTCACCAAGGCTATCCTTTGCCTGCTGTATGGCATGTTCAGCATGAGTGCGAGATTGCTCCGCCTGCTCAATCAGTTGCTCAGCCGGATGTGACAATGCCTGAGAGACGGCATTGTGGAGCCTGTCCACCGAGTTTTGTGTTTGAGCCTCAACACTGTGATTGTCGAGATTAGAATCATATTGGGCCATGTGTCACTCCTCCTTCTGGGCAGTGGTCTACATCCATTAGCATGGATCAGAAGAAGGGGAACTATTCAAAAATTGCGAATGCTGGCGTACTGGAACTATTTGATAAAGCGCGCAGCCTTCTCCAATACTTCATCCTCTGTGGCCGCACTCACATAACGTCCGTTCACATATACAAACGCTCGTTTCCCACAAGGACCGCAATACGATTTGCAGCCGATTTTGATCTCGGCATCCGGTGCCATCTTTTGCAACTTGGGCAAGATCGTTTTCAAGCGGATATGATTGCATTCATCACATACGCGAATATCATTGGCCATCTGTCATCCCTCCGAGCTCCGGCTTAGTGGTCGCCGTGATTACCTTGGGAAGGGTTAGTAATGACAAATCCTTCTTCGGGGAAGTACAAGTAATCAATTTTTACACCATCCAGCAGCGGCTGGCCGTTTTCCAAAATTACGTCAATGCCTTTATCTGTAGATACGACAGTATCTGTTTCTTTAGGCGTGTCCAAATCCAGCCCGTAATGAGCATGATCTCCATGAGCATGAGTAATAACAACGCGCAGGCTCTTCCCTTGGTTCTCTTCCTTATCCAGTTCAAGTTTCAATACTTTAGCTGCGTTACGAGTGATTTTGCAGTTCATCAAACTTCATCTCCTTCATATTCATTAAATGAAATGTGGTTCATTGGATACATATCCACACCACACAACCTAGCGGGTAAAATCAACAACTCAAATAATTAGCCTCTATCCCAGAGGGAAAGAGGTACTATGGCAGCATAGCTGCGTCTGAAACATCATCATGAGCCAATAGATCACAATTATATTCAGCATAGCAAAAGGCAATATTCCTATTGTAAAGAAAATCGTGAAAAATCGCAATCACGAAATTCATAAGCTTATCTACCGAACACGCACATGCTGCTTTTCAAGCACATCTGGATATTTTCGTTCGGCACGGGTGACAAACCAATTCATAAGCAATAGAGTCACACCAATATCGTCGATGGGCATAAATGGCATGACATCAGGTAATACCCAATAGAGCAACACAGGCACCGCAAAGAGTAATTTTTCTCCCAGCGGAATCCTTGATGAAGTAATAAATCGGGGCATACGACGAAATACATGTGACCATTGACGGAGAGATAGTAATCTTTTCCACTTCATAGGTTGTTCACTCCATTTCCAATGCTCCTAAGTATATATACCCCATTGAAGGGACATGTAAAGAGGAACACTTATAAAAAAACGTGTTCCTCCTAATACGCGCAAATGATTCGATACGTTTCAGTAGGCCGAATTTTTCACCATGACAGCACTGTTGCCATTAACATGCCCACTTCTGCTGCAATATCATCGTAATCACGCATGGGCAGCGGATTTACACCTAGACCGACTTCAACGGTAAACCCTGGTTTACCAAATCGCTGTATAAACCAATCCTTGTACCCTGCATCGCTCCCACCCAGCTTTACCGCCCGGTACCCTGTTGCGGCAGCTAGCCGTAAGGCCCAATCTCGGCTCTCCTTAGGCTCTAGATCCCGATAATTCCAATAGATCTCCTGTCCCTGACTGTGTATGGATAACACCATGTCGAACTGTTCGCGCTCCGTCAGATCGGCAAGCGCCTTGGACTCTGGTTCAGACAAAGGTGCAGGTCCTGCATAGTCTCGTCGAGACGGACCTATTTTACCGCGTCTGCGTACCTCTTCTTCCCAATATGCCGGAAATTGATCGTTGAGATCGACACCACGAATATTGGCCTTCCAACCGCGATAATCAGCACGTCCTTCATTCCACTTTTTGAGGTCATGATACAACGGATGAGTTGGGAGTACACCTTGTTGCACCAGCTCTACTCCATCCGGGTTGACCATCGGAACCACCCATAGGGATGTATGCTCCAGCAAATCCTGCGGAGAACCTCCATACACCCATTGAGAGGTCCCTATATGTTCTTCAGTCCCATCGATCCCTTGTGCATATTGCTCTATAAAACGCAGCAAACAAGGCGTCGTCAGCCATTCATTAGCATGAACAGAAGCATTGGCATGAATTTTACGCGCTCCCTGCCCAATACGTACATAAGGAATATCCTTCCCCATGACACTGGTGCCAATGCTGCCAACTTCAATAAACGGATATCTGCGGGCCAAGGTCGCTAGGTCTTCCTTTAAATCTTCATATCCATACTCTCCACGTAATCGTACAATCTGATCCTGATGGTCTTCAGGAATAACAATTGTTTTTCCTTCCGTAAAATCATGCTCCGCAAGTCCTGGATTGGCTAGCCGTAACTCATCAAGCTCCACACCAAACTGCTTGGCAATCTGTCTTGCATACTCACCAGGCTGAATAACGTATTTACGATCCGTAGACGGACGAATATATAACACTTGACCACTAATCAGGTAGGGTTGCGTGGCGGCCCACGGATTATCTACGATCAAAGTATCCACCGATAGTTTAAAAGCCGAGGCGACCCGGTGCAATGTATCTCCTTTTTGAACGATATATTCCCTCATCTTACTACGCCCCTTCCATCTGCCTTACTGCATGTTATGCAGACGCGGCGTGTCTTGATGTAGCGAAAAGCAAAACAACCGACTTCTTTTGTCCAATGACAAAAAAAGTCGGCTGTCTCGTTAATCCAAATTGGTGACTTGCCAGACGACAGGCGTTTGGCGAATTTGCTCCCCGAGCCACTGTGCGGCAATGCGCTGGAACAATTCAGGATCGCCGGAACAAAAAAGCTGATGTACCGGCGTTTCGTCCCCAGCTTCCAACTTGCCTTTGTTATACAAAATAGTACTCGTCTCACGCGCCGTTTCATCTGCCGAGCTAATGAGCTTTACTGCAGGCCCCATGACTTCTTGAATCGTTTCCTTCAAAAAAGGATAATGCGTACAACCAAGAATCAGACAATCAATCGGATACGTTTGAATAGGTCTCAATGTCTCCTCCACAACCTGCGATGTCATCTTGGAGCGGAATAACCCTTGTTCCACCAATGGAACAAGCGCAGGACAAGCATGGCTCACCACGTCTACATAAGGAGACAATTGCTTGAGCGCAGCTGTATACGCTCCGCTTCGAATCGTACCGACAGTCCCAATCACCCCGACATGCCCGGTAGCAGTCGCGCTAATCGCAGCACGAGCCCCGGGGTGGATGACTCCGATCACCGGAATGGATACCTTTTGGCTTATATAGTCCAATGCCGCGGCAGTAGCCGTGTTACAAGCAATAATAATGACTTTCGGATCAAATTGAATCAGAAAATCAACCATTTGCTCTGTAAATTTTTTAACCTCTTCCGATGGTCGGGGGCCATACGGAGTGCGCGCAGTGTCTCCAAAATAAATGATTTTTTCCCGTGGAAGCTGACGCATGACTTCTTTTACAACCGTCAAACCTCCTACACCGGAATCCAATATTGCAATCGCTTGCTGCACGTACACACCGCTTCCTTTTTTGTTCAAATATGAGTTGTTTCATCTCGGAAAGCTATCCGTTGCTACATACCTTATGTCGTATTCGTGTAAAAGGTACCCCAAAAGATTACCCTAAAACGAGGAAGTGATCAATAAAAAGGCTCCACCCCAACGGGAGAAGCCACGAATTCAAACTGTATTCAGTGTTTCACCTACGTTTTACAGACCGTTACAGAGCATCTTTTTCCGTTTCTTCTTGAACAGTCGCTGATGAAATACTAACCTCAGGAATAATTTCACCCTTTTTACGCCATTGCCCAATTTCATGAATGACGGCTGAGGCAGTCTCCTTAATTTTGTCAGTATACTCAATTGAGGTGTCTGAAATTTTCCCCGCTAGCTCCTGTCCCTTATCACTTACGTTGCGCGCCTGATCTGTAATATTCTGACGCAGCTCACGACCTGACTTAGGGGCAAATAACAAAGCAGCAACCGAACCAACAATGCTGCCTGCCAACGCGCCTCGGATAAAACTTTTGCAGTTCTCCTTCATCATCATCTCTCCCTTGTGCCCGGGCGAATGCCCATCTGTTAGTGCATTATAAGCATGGAGAGCTTGTCATGATACAGGAAACAAGCCTGAAAAGTTTTACTTTTTTTTAGAGCGGATACGATACAGGCAACAACGGCCCCCATCCGCCAAACAATCCTCACGAACAACCTCGGCATCAAGCAGCTCCTCAAACATTTGCTGCTCGCATTCACAAGCCTTGCGGTAACGGCCTGCAATTTGAGAGATAGGACAATTGTATTCCACAATAGAGTAGCTACCATCCTCTTCCTCGCGCCACTCTGCCATATATCCGGAAGCATTCTGGATGCCCGAAAGCTTTTCCACACGTGAGGCCAGTGTAGTCTTCCCCTCCATGTGAGGGGCGTAGCGCTTCATCATTTTACGTTTTCTACCATCAAACAGCGAGTAAACAGCTTCCATTCCCTGCTCTTCGTCCAGCTCCTCTAACAGTTCCAGTAACAGATGATCATAATTACGAGGAAACTGCTCGCTTCCCTGCTCGCTCAGGCTGTATAAAAACGTCGGGCGTCCCATAGCCTGTCTCACGATCGTAGCCACGATCAGACCATCCTGCTCCATCAATTTGAGATGCCTGCGCACTCCCATTTCGGTAATGCCCAATTGAGCTGCCAAGCTTCCGACGCCCACAGGTCCCTGGGTTTTTAATAATGTCATGATCATGCGCCTAGTGGGCATTTCGGGTACGATATACTTATCCGTCACTTTTGCCTTTACACTCCCTCGGGCTGGGGACCCAATTCCTTATTTAAATAATCATGCACGTTAGATGCAAAAAGCTCCAGCAACCCAGGCAGCTTTAGTGTAAGCGGGTGAAGGCTTGTCCGGTCCCAATGGAAGTACTCCTGTACTAGGGGTTTACGTAAGCCTACCAGCTCTACTAGCGAATGAAATACGGTATCATCCAGTACACCTTCCTCATGAATGATACCGATAATATCCTCATAGCTACTAGCGTCACGCATAATAAATCCGTCGATGATATAGCTTCCTACGTCCGTTACCGTCTCAATTGCCAGATGAAGACAGCGCTCCTGCACTAGCCCCTGCAACAGATCGCCGTTCCAGGCAGCAGAAGTCTGGCGAAGTCCGGCGACAATGTCGGGAACAGCCCCTAGTCGAAGCTCAATTTGTTCCCGGTTGACATAATACAAGGTCCTGCACCTCCAGTAATCGCTTTAGATTTCATAATCAACTGCGATAGATACATCCTTCACTTCATTCATGTGTACAATAATTTCCTGGTGCACAGGGTGTACCTGATACGTTTGCAAATCCTCCAGTGTTTCGACAACAGCGGTAAGGGAAATATCATAAGAACGTTCCGAACGAATCACATCCGCACCTACTTCGAGTGACAGCAGCTCTTTGATTTTGCCGTTCATGCTGCGCAAGATGGATGCTGTGTGCTCAATGCTTTCGGGGGAGCGGTCTTTCAATTTGAACAAAACAATATGTTTAATCATGCGTATAGGCTCCTTATCTTAAAATGTTCTCTTGAAAATTTTATCATAACGCCCCACATACGGAAAGAAACTTTGTAATTCTAGTGATCTTTTCCGCCATTTTTACCATCAGACTCCTTGTCCTTTAATAGGGCAAAAAAATTCTTGAGCTTCGGTGGGAGCGGCAGACCCATTCGTGAACAGTTTTCCGTAATAGAGATTAATTCATTGGATAAATAAAAATACGTCGCTGCCCCTTTCATGATTTCGGTACCCATCAGGAGATCCACGTGATGCGCCAAAGAAATTACCATTAGCATTAGAGCCTTTCTCGCCAGCCCCCAAAAGCCGGCTTTACTGCTTAAACCTTGCCCAGTCTTAATTGCTGCGGCGACTCCAGTCACATAATCAACAGCCATTGCAACCGTGAATAGCACCATTAGCTGATTCCAGCCGCCAAAGGCAAACGTAATAAGGGCTCCTGCGGTAGCACAAATCATACTAAACATACTCGGATTAATATTCATACCTCTCCTCCTCTCGGGGCGGTTACTGTAATATATGCAGCGACGTGGTAACCCGTAAAGTCATATGACCTGTGCATAGACATGAATTCATAGATTCATATAAAGAATGCTGCAAACTTCACAATTCCGAGCGAATACAACAAAAAGACACCTTCAAAACCACTATATAATGGTTGAAAAGGTGTCTTTTCTTTCATGCTATTCAATTAACGATGATCATTCCAAAAATTAAGCGGAGTCAGGTTATCATTCAACGGCTCGAACGAATATCCTTCTTTCTGCAAAGCGGCCATGATTTGTGGAAGAACCTTGATCGTAGATGGCTTATCATGCATAAGAACGACTGGTGTTCTGCCTTGCTTTTTCAATCTTCTAATATCACTTAGGACAGTCTGTACAAAATGCTCTGGATTTTTAGTATAACGCCAATCATTGGAATCGATATTCCAGTCCCAAATATGATAGCCTGCACCCGTCAGTTGATCGCGGTATGCTTTCTTCAAATATGGTTTGCTGCCATAAGGTGTACGAATCAAAGAAGTGCGTTTCCCTGTGGCCTGAAATAAAATCTCGTTATCCTGATTCATCTCTGCGAGTGCTGCTGCCGGGGATGCATAGATTTTCTTCACCTGATGCGTCATCCCATGCAAGCCCAAACCGTGACCCGCCTCTACCATTCTTTTCATCACTGCGCTATGTTGACGAATCTCAGGTCCCAGCATAAAGAAAGTAGCCTTCGCATTATATTTGTCCAAAATATCCAGCAGCTGCGAAGTATGCGCCGTAGGACCGTCATCGAAGCTCAAATAAATCGTACGGCTGGATGATGAGGCAGTTCCCTTGTTGCCTGTATTGCTGGATTTGCCCGGTTTGACAGCTGCGTACTGTTTAATTTGTGTCGCGAATGTATTTAAAAATTGTGCATCAGACAAACTAGCATTTGCGTTCTGAATTCGATACAGATTACTTGTTGGAAGCGTAATAGTGAACCCGAACGCATCGGTCAAAGTGCGAATTGGCACCATTGTACGATCTCCACGCTCGAACACATCCCCCTTGTTCAAATCCAGCGTAAAGCTGCGATTATGTCCAGTCAGTACCAATGTATTTCCGTTGGCCGAAGTAGAAATCCCCATCTTTTGCCCTAATGTAACGATAGGAACATACAACTTATCATTTTTCATTACAGGCTGAATGGTATTCGAATCTAGCAACACATCATTGACTCCAAGCAAAGGAGCCTTCGCTTGTGCACTCGCCGTATTCGTATGTATACCTAGCAACCCCAAACAACAGATTGCCATCAAGCATACAGCCATCCATTTTACTTTTAAAAGCTTCATTCATTACACCATCCTGTGCTGTATTTTATAATGTGCGGGAGCTATCTCTAGCTTGTCTATGAAGTTATACAGACATGACGATATGGACATGGCAATATAGACATTCACTCAACATATAGAACATAAACGCATCTGAACCGACTGAACCGGACGTCTTTTCGTTCCCCCTATATATATTAATAGATTACCAGACTATAGTAGGTAAATATAGTAAAACAATTTGAAAACAATCTCGCAACCCCCCTGCCAGAGAAGGTTACAAAGTTGTGAATAAATTGGCCGGAGTTAAGAAGAGTACAAGCGATTAGTAGATTCTTTTGATGGAAGTAGAACCTACCAGAAGAAAATGAAGGTAAGGATCGCCTCATTAATAAACCTGCACTTTGCGGAATCATAACCATCTGGCTCGCAAGTATTGAAGTTCTGTGGTGCTGTTTCATAGCTCCCGAGTAACGGAAATGGATTTTATGCCTTCTCCTGTAAAGAAGCTATATCCCCCAAATGTCATAGTTATGTTACTAGATTTATAGAATTATACGGGGACGCAAAAAAAATCACCATAAGGAATTTCAAGTGCTTTATAATTTTGTTTTAAGTTACTCGTGTAGTCGTCCTTTGCAGCTTTGATAATGACATAATATACACGCGTTGAAAACTGATTATTGCTAAACAAGCGAGAATTAGTCTCGTTTGTGGTCTAATAAAGCCCCTTCTCGAAAAAAGGAATTTTTCATCTTCCTTATTATTTGGCTTCAGGAAAATTATCCTTGATTGGTGGGGTAGAGTCCCAGCTTATCAGTTTAATATGGTACTTATCAAGTAATTCATTTGAATTGGAAAATTGAGTGTTAATAGTCCTTCCATCTTTTTTAATGATAATGCCTTCTTGTTCAATAAATATAGAGTCAGCAACGGTTTGCTGATACTCGTCGGTGCTATCCAAACATTTTTGAAAACTAATTGTCCATTATAACCATAGCTAACATTTTGAATAAAAATGCCCCCTGTATTCGTAGCTGTTCCTTTGGTCAAGACCCCATTTTATAGACACTGAAAAAGACCCTAGGCTATAAGCTGCTTCCGAATACTCTCTTGGAGGCAGCTTATTTAACTTTCGTTGTGGTCGACTTTGATTGTAAAATCGAATATATTCTTCTATTCTCCTTTGTGCCTCGTCCATATTTCGGATATCATATGGATAGGAGCCCTTCCGTTTTGAGATGCGAGAAGAAGCTCTCCATCGAGGCATTATCATAACAATTGCCTCGGCGAGACATGCTGATCCGGGCGCCAACCTTTGGCAACATGTCATGGTACGCATGGGACGTGTACTGGAATCCCTGGTCGCTGTGAACGATGAGGCCAGTCACGTCTTTTTGCTGTTTCCAGGCTTGTCGAAACGTCTGTAAAACCAGTTCGTTATCATTTCTATGGCTCGACTGGTACGCGATAATTTCTTATTGAACAAGTCTTTAATCGCAGACAAATATAACCAGCAATCCCCCACACGATATTGCGTGATATCTGTGACCCATTTTTGATTAGGTTTGTCCACCTTGAAATCCTGTTTTAGCAGATTTTTCGCCACACGACCTTCCGTAGAAGAAGCATAGTTGCAGCGATGCTTCCGGCGAATTTGTGAGCGGATTCCCAAGACCTGCGACTTTGAAAAGCGTACATAGTTTGCTAATGGGATAGTCTTTCGCAGCTTTCTCAATGGTTACATATTTGTGCGCTTCATCTCCTGTATCCAGATTTCCAAACACTTTTTTAGCATGTCATTTTCCCGTTTCAACTTCTGTACATACCTATCCTGATCAATGTACTCCTTACGTCGCCCTCGCTGGTCCATTAGCCCGAATTCACCAAGTTCCTTGTATTTGCGCATCCATTCTTTTAATCGATGTCGATCTGCGATCCCAAACTTCTCCATCAGTCTACGATACGTCCAACCTTCTTCGATATGGAGTCGTATAGCCTCTATCTTGGTTTCAAACGTATACTCACTCCTTAAACTTTGTTCTTTTTTTCCTGGCATAAAAAATGCACCCCCTAGATTTCATCGGATAAACCAGGGGTTTATTCCAATGTCTATTCTAAGGGGTGCACTTCAGTTTCTCCAGGTGGCTTTTTAATTTTAGTAATACTTTCTTTCTTAACTTGGTAGCCGCTTGTCTAGTACTCCCCAGAGATTCTGCAATTTCCTAATCTGTCTGGTCCTGCATAAATTTAAGATAAAGTACCTTTCTTTCGGATGGTCTCAATGTTTTAATAGCTTCTGAGAGAATAATTAAATCTTCTATCGGTAATTGGCTATCTGCAGAGAAGTTATGTTTAGTATTGGGCTCACCTTTCACTTTCTCAAGCGGTCTTACATGGAAAGCAACCCGATGTAACTTCTTGAAATAGTCTCTACTAACATGCTGCAAACATAGCTTAATGTAAACACTGAAACCTTTTTCAACTGCTTTGTTAGTCAAAAGTTTAGAACCCATTACAGCGTGTTTTAGGTGAGCTGTGGGTATATTGCAGCAACACCGCCTGCAAGACCACTTTGTACAGTGCGGCTTACATCGTCGGCAATAATTTCAAAGCTATCTGACTCTAAACCATCAATAGCAATTTTGGCAATATCCGCAGGATTGGATTTAGGAGCTTCAACGCCTGCCGTCATATCTGTGTCCATAAATCCCACATGAAGACTAGCGACTCTCACTTTTTGGGGATACAGATTTAAGCGCAATACGTTTGTCAGTCCCCACTCTGCCGCTTTTGCAGCCGTATAAGCGCCTTCCCTTCCCATACTAACCCAAGATAACACTGAAAGAATATTCAGAATTGAACCTCCACCATTTTTTGCTATAATAGGTGCGAAAGCACGGACCATAGATAATGTACCAAAGACATGTGTATTAAACTCCAAGTGTATTTTATCTAGTTCTCCGTCAAGTAAAGAAGTGTCGGTAGACGTGCCTGCATTATTGATCAGAAGCGTAACATCCTTTGCTGCTAGAATAGCTGCTGATACCTCCTGAGGGTTCGTAATATCAAGTTTTACAGGTATTACTCCGGGAATGTCAACTGAATCAGGATTTCTAGCCCCCGCATAAACCTTAGCCCCTCTGGAGAGAAGTTCAAGTACAAGTTGGCGACCAAGACCTCTATTCGCACCAGTAACAAAAGCGACTTGTTCAGAAATATTCATTTTTTTACTCCTTTAGTTTTTTTGAGCAGAACATCTTACTTTTTCGAACTATTCATAATGCCATACATGCAGCTAACGAAGTTATCTAATATAGAATGTTCATTCTATTATTTCCATATAATTACTTGAGATTATCTTTAATAAAGTCGAGCTTCCTTCATTCATCACATAATTTGAATTTTATTCACTTCTCGCGCAGAGATCGTTCTTAAAGTACCACTGACCTACCCAATTCAGATCAGGGGCTTTAAGATTCGTTTTTTAATCTAAAATACTTAGTGTTGTATTAATAATACCCGATAACTTCTCTTGATTGGTTGCTGTTTTGACCATTGTACGTAATCCTAGCCAAGCATTCATAAAGTAATGGGAAAGGACCTCAGGGTCAAGTTTAGCTGCGATCTCACCTGTTTGCTGACCAATAAGAATAAGTTCGTATAATAATTTTTCAGTTTTTGTATAGCTATCTTCAACAAAAGAAGATACCTCTTGATCTAACATGCCTAGTTCCACACCAGAATTCACGAGGAAACACCCTTGAGGATCTCCTTCTTTCTCTAAAGTGGTCTGCAAAAAATATTGTAATAATTGTTTAACCGGCTCTTGCTTCTCAACCAATAGCCTCATTTTGTTATTTTGAATAGCTTCATATCTTTTAAGTGCACTCATAAATAAAGCATGCTTATCACCAAAAGTATCATAGATGCTTCTTCTATGAATCCCCATATATTCAACCAATTCTTGCATCGAAGTTTTTTCATAACCTTGCACCCAAAAAAGATGTATTGCTTTATCCAATACTTCATTTACCTCAAATTCTTTATGTCTTGCCATAATCATCACCTCGTGCATTCATTATACATTGAAGTGAGCATTCAGAAAACTTATAGGTATAACGTGAAATACCTACTCTTGGGATATCTGAGTCATGGATAACATTTGACAATAAAATTAATAAGCTTTGTCAAATATTTGTTGTTTCTACCTCCTTGGTAGTTAGAATAATTTTCCCTTTTGCAGTTCCTTGTGCGATTTTTGCAATAGCTTCATTCACTTGTGAAAATGGAAATGTCGAATCAATTATTGGTTTCACACCTGTTTCATCGATCCATTGAGTAATATTTTTTAATTGAATGCCATTGGGCTGAACATATAAGAAATCATATGTTTTATGCTGAAGATACGCCGCTATGTCAAATGGCATTCCAATCGCACTAAAAATAATTTTCTGTATCGTTGAAAATCCACCTTGTCGAGCTGCAAAACCTGCATTGGGCCCAGCAATCAATGATAACAATTTCCCACCAGATTTTAATATACTTAATTCTTTCCTGAACTCGCTTGCACCTCGGGTGTCAATCACGTAATCGAAATCTTTCAGTAGCTTAACATAATCTTGCCTTTGATAATCAATAAAATGGTCTGCACCAATAGATGATGCTACATGGCGAGACGATTCATCACCACTGACAGCTACGAAAAGTTTTTTTGATTTTGCATACGGAATGGCAATTTGTCCGAAGCCCCCCGTTCCACCGGGAATGAACAGCTTCGAGCCAGCTTTCACCTTCAGTACATTCAATGCCTGCACAACCGTCAAAGCTGATAATGGAACTGCTGCGGCTTCTTCAAAAGAAAGATTTCCGGGCATTTTCGCAACAATACTTGCATCAGCAACAACGTATTCTGCAAAAGCTCCCATTGTATTCAGGGGCAGTAGCGCATATACTCTGTCACCCGTTATTAAATTTCTAACCTCTTGACCCACCGCTTCAATTACACCTGAAACATCAATGCCTAGGGTTAATGGAAACTTATATTGGTCAAATACACGCACCTTTCCATTAATCGCTAGTTTGAGATGTGGATCAACACCTGCAGCATACATTTTTATTAGTACTTGATGTTTGTCTATTCTGGAGATGGGTATATCATTGATGTGAGCCTCCAGCTTTTTCGAGTAACCGTTTATTTGGACTGCTTTCATCGTGTTCTCCTTAGAAATTTATAATCACCTTCCCCTTCAGACGTCCATTTGCGACTAATTCTAACGCTTCATTTATTTCGCTAATAGTAAACTGTTTTGGATGCAGCGGTGGAACAATATTATTTTTTTCAATAATTTTGGTAATTTCTTTTAACTGTGCGCCGTCAGAACGAACGAAGATAAAACGATATTCCACATTTTTCTTTTTGGCCTTGTTATCATATTTTGCTCCAACAACAGAAAATAGCTTTTGTTTCCACCATGGAAAATGATGATCTTCTGCAAAACGTCTATTTGGTCCCGTTTTCAGAGAGAGCAGTCTTCCCCCTGGTTTAATAATTTTCAATTCATTGTCGAATTCCTTGGCTCCCAAGGTATCTATCACATAATCAATATTTGACAACAAATCAACATAGTTTTCCTTAGTGTAATCTAAATATTGGTCTGCACCAATTTCTAAAGTACGTTCGCGTGCTTGTGAGTTACCACTAACAATAACCTTTAGCCCCATATCCTTTGCAATCGGGACAGCCATTTGACCAAAACTACCCGATCCACCTGGGATAAATACAGACTTTCCAGACTGTGCCTCAAGTTCTTCATGCAAGCCTTGATACGCCGTAAGCCCAGTCAATGCTGCTGCAGCGGCTTCTGCATAGGACAAATTTTTAGGCATAGGCGCAATTGCATCAGCATCAATCGCAGCATATTCCGCAAAAGCACCAATTTTATTTAGTGGTAGTCGTGTGTACACTTCATCACCTATATAAAATCCTTTTACATTTCTACCTACTTTTTCAACAATCCCTGCCAATTCATTACCAAGTGTCAGCGGGAATTTATAATCTTGAATCAGTTTCACGCTACCTGTAATAACTAACATTTCGAGCGGGTTAACGGCGGCAGATTTGACCTTTACCAAAACTTCGTTGTCAGCAATTTCTGGAATAGGAATATCATTGACTTGAGCATGGATTTTTTTTGAATATTTAGTAATTTGAGCTGCTTTCATAAGTGTTTTCATTGTTAATTGACATCCTTCCTTTTGTTTCCTTATAGAGGTGCAGATGGATCAAAGCACAAAAAGCAATGCTTGATAAAAGATATTTCCATAATTAATCAGTTAATATTTGTATGTGCACAACTAATTTTAATGAAGCAAATATCAGGTTCTAGAATGACCTGGAGTAGTTCCTTAAAGCAGCAAATACTTATTGGCATAGAACAATTTACTTGTCAAGCACTGATCTTTATGCTGATCCAAGAGGCTGTATCCAAATAGGATTTCTCTAAAAAATTGTTCTTTAAGTCGTTTTTTTCATAGATAAATTTATGGCGTACAATTTTTCAGTTGTACGCCATTTTGAGCATTTCAATAATTGTCAATTTTATTTTAAATCCAGTTACTTACTTTCCTTGTGCTCTAATTCTTTCAAGGTAGGATAATCCGTGTACCCCTTGCTTCCGCCGCCATAAAATGTTGCAGAATCTGCTTCATTTAATGGAGCGCCTGTTTTAAGTCGCTCTACGAAATCCGGATTAGCTAATGACCATACTCCAACAGGTGCTAAATCAGCAAGGCCGCTGTCAATATCAACACTGATATTGTCTATTGTCCGCCCAGCCCGATTGACTAATAGCGGATTAGTCCATAAAGAACGAATGTCTTGGAGCAATTCATCATTTCCAAGGTGCATGACGTGAAGATATGCTAAATTCAATTTAGCTAATTCTTTCGTCAAGTAACGGTAAAGCTCTGGCCCTTGTTCACCATCTTGAATTCCGCCAAGAGGCGTCCCTGGAGAAATGCGGAAGCCAGTTCTCTCTGGGCCAATCTCATCAACGACAGCTTTGGCTACTTCAATCGCAAAGCGAGCGCGATTTTCTATAGAACCACCATACTCATCAGTCCGCGTGTTTGAATTTTCTCCAATAAATTGGTTAATTAAATATCCGTTTGCTCCATGAATTTCAACACCGTCTGCACCTGCTGCAATAGCTGCAGCCGCGGCTTTTCGATAATCTTGAATGGTTGTTTGAATTTCTTCTTTACTTAGTTCACGTGGTACCGGGATCTCCTGCATACCTGTAGCTGTAAACGTTTCTATCCCCGGAGCAATTGCAGATGGCGCGACAGGTTGTCGATGGTGCGGTGTATTGTCAGGGTGTGACACACGACCAGCATGCATTAACTGGATATAGATGTATCCGCCTGCTTCATGTACGGCACTGGTCACCTTTTTCCATCCTTCAATATGCTTTTCTGTATAGATTCCAGGTGTCATTAAGTATCCTTGACCATCGTCTGATGGTTGTGCGCCTTCCGTAATTAGAAGTCCCAAGGAGGCACGTTGAGCATAATAAAGTGCAGCCAACTCTCCAGGTGTACCATCTTCTTGTGCTCTACTGCGTGTCATTGGCGCCATCGCTAGTCGATGAGGCAATTCCATGTTTCCAATTTTTGTTTTACTCCATAATTTTTCCATTTTATTCCTCCTATTTAAGTGAGATTAATTGAGTTTGCACAGATTTACAACTAGATTTAAAATTCTGAAATTACTGGATAAATTTGTCCTCTTAAATTGAAAGTATAATTTTGATCTACAATTCCTACCACTTCGTTGCTATCATACAGCTCCACCATGAAACCAGCCATTTGCTTAGAAGTATGATATTTAGGCATGTTTGCTTTAAAATCAAAAGCTTCAGCATCTATTGATTTTTGTGCAAATTCTGACTCCGTAATAGCTGGTGCTAGAATTTTCGCCTTTAATTTTGCACCTTTTAGTTCCAATTCTTTAGCAAGCCCTTCAGTAAAGGCACTAACATAATATTTGGATGCAGAGTATGTGACACTGCCTACAGCGATAGCATATCCAAGTGCTGAAGATACGTTAATCAACTGAGCGCCTTCTACATCAGCATAGTCTCTAACATAGAGCGTAGAAAGAATAGTCAAGGATTCAATGTTCACTCTCAGCATATTCTCTACTTTTTCCAATTTTTGATCAGCAACAAAGGCTCCTTCTCCAAGCCCTGCGTTATTAATCCATGTTTCAATTTGATATCTCTTCAAATCCTTATATAAATTGTATGCCTGATCAGTAACCGAGAGATCACTTGTAACAACAACAACATCAAGATCTGAATTTATCTCCTTAACCTTTGATTTAAGTTCTTCTAACTTATCTAATCTTCTGGCAACAATGATCAAGTTTTTTCCCCGAGCAGCAAACGCCAACGCAGTCTCATAACCAATTCCTGAACTTGCTCCTGTAATTACTGTATACTTCATGCAATTCTCTCCTTTTAATTGAACGACCGTTAGAGAATGATCGTTCTATTTTGATCATAATGAAGGTTTTTTTAACCTAGAGCAATCTTATCATTTTTAGAACGATCAGTAAAGTATTTTTATCAAGGGAATTTGACTTGTATCTTTAACTTTTAAGCGGTTGAAATTCTTAAGAAAACTTACATCTTCCCCACGACAGAGCACAATTATTCTTCATACTTGATAAAAAGCTTTTGATAATTATTGCAGAATGCGAATTTAGCTTGTAGAAAGTGAAATCAGTGCCCCGTTCTGTTTTGTGTGGATCTAACCATACGGGTAACCAATTTGCGTGGCAGTAACCGCGGAATAAAGGCCATTAGTCGGTTGCGAGTCCCAGGTATGATGATAGTATCGCCACGCAAGAAGCCCCTATACCCTTCCTCAGCCACCTGACCAGCCTCCATGATTGCACCATTCTTTATCAATTTTGAATCGCCCATGCCCGAACGGTCTACAAAGCCGGTTGACGTAACTCCTGGGCATAATGCCGTCACAGTCACTCCCGTACCACTCAGTTCGTTTTCAAGAGCTTCGGTGAATGATAAAACATATGCTTTCGTTGCGTAGTAAATGGACATCATAGGTCCCGGAAAGAAAGCCACCAAGGAAGCTACATTCATCACGCCGCCCTGACCTCTTTTGACCATGTCCGGCAAGAACAGTTTTGTCATAATTGTCAAAGCCTTAATATTAACATCAATCATATTCGTTTCTTCTTCCAGGTTCGTCTCCAAAAATGTTCCATATAAGCCGAAGCCGGCATTATTAACAAGGTAGTCAACTACGATCCCTTTCTCCTTAAGTTCTGTAAAAATCTCCTCAGGTACGCCAGGTGACGCAACATCCTTGGCAATGACTACCACATGGGTTCCATGCTTCTTCTGATATTCCTTTGCAAGCTCAAGAAGTTTCCCCTTACTACGAGCCACTAACACCAAATTAAATCCATCCTTAGCGAAACGATCCGCTAACTCTTTCCCAATTCCACCTGATACTCCTGTAATAAGTACAGTTTTTTTCATTCTACAATTTCACCTCTATTTTTTGTGTGAACAATTATCGATTCATGGTATTTTCTAAGTCACAGCGAATATTAGCAATAATAATGGTATCAAATTGAGTGCACAATTTTGTTTGTGGGTTTTAGTTTGTGCTCAAAATAACACAAAATACAAGAACATTCATTCTAAAAAATGAAAAATAAAGGGTTGTTCATGTTTCCAAAATCCTCATTGACATATTGGCTATGCGCTGAAGCTTCTCTATAGGAATTGAAGTTCTTAGCATACTTCTTAACCCAACTCCTACATTATGCAGATATTCCGCTAATTCCTCAGCATCGTACTCAGAGGTGAACTCACCTTCTTTCTGCCCCCAAAGAATGATTTCCTTGAGGAGTTGCTCTGCTTTTAAGAACGCGCAAATAGATTTTTCATTAACAGCAGCATCACGCACAGCCAACTCCACTGCCGAATTTACCATTAGACATCCTGTTGGCGAATTTTCTTCTCCGCAGATCATAATGTTAATAACAGATTGAAGTGCTTCCTTAGCATTTTGGGATCGATTAACTCCTCTTGAAAGAGAATCACTGATTTTATTGTCATAACGATCCAGCGCCATCAGAAAAAGGGTATGTTTGTCTCCAAATGTGTCATATAAACTTCTGCGATGGATTCCCATATGCTTAACCAAGTCTGTCATTGAGGTCTTCTCGTAGCCTTGTTCCCAAAAAAGCTGCATCGCTTTATCCAATACCTCGGTCTCATCAAACTCCTTACTTCTCGACATTTCATTTCCCTCCTTCAATTAATTTAACATATTGAGAACGATCAGTAAATAAAAAGTGTGCTAAATACACTTTTCTCCATTTACCAGTATTCCCATATTCTATATGACAATATCCCCTTATTACTCCTTTATGAGAAAGTGATGTTTTATCGTTCATTCATCGAGAGTATAGAACTGCAGTTTTGCCTTTGCCTTAGCACTGGCACTCAAATTAATTCTTTCATTAGTCGAATAAACAACTCCATAGAAGAACTTATGATCAAAAGGAGCATACACATCTGTTGTAGCAGATACCTGCAACAAACTTTGTTGAAGTAAATCCTGCCCGATCAGACTGTTTTCTCCTGGAATCAGCGCATATACGGAATCATTTACACGGGGTATGGATGGTATAACCATCTCAGTCGTGTCTGGAGCCGGTGCTTTTATCCTCTTCCTTATCTAGCGGTTGTTGAGTTGCCTTTTCATCCTGGGCGGCCTGAGTGGGCTTTTCACCTTCCTTCAGCTCAGCCGACTCATCAGACGGTTCCGCCTTTGCATTTGTGCTCAATGTCAGTCCATTCTGCTGTACCCACAAGCTTGGACTTTGTTCCGGTAATGAGTTTTCTCCACCATCTTTTTGCCAAGCTTTATAAATATCATATAAAGTATAGCCTTTGGATAACTGTGCATTGACCCAAGCCTGATCCTTACCTGTTTGCTGTGCAAGCCATGCTCTGGTAATAATCTGTGGAGTAGAAGACTGAGAAGCTGCTGCATCTTCGTTCCCTTCTTCTCCATATGCCCATGTGCTCCATGGACCCAGCAACATCAGCACACATAGTAGACTACAAATATAACGTTTAAACACTCGCTCACCCCTATTTAATAATGCCTGTACATCTAACTATCTGTAATGTTCTTTCGAAACAAAGACATCCTTTTAATCTGTAAAAGGAAATACCTTTTTCGTCCGTTTAATGACGTTTCCGTTTAAGTCATAATCCAGTTGAATTTGATCACCGGTGAACAAAATAACTTTTTTCAATCGGTTCCCTTTTCCATATTCATATGAAGTATCCTTACCAAGCGCCATATGTGCTGCCTTAATTACGGTTTGTAATGCGCCGCTATTGGTTTCTGTCAGCTTCACATAAACGGTTTGGCCTGCCTTCATCTCGTACTCTAAGACTGTGTAATCCCAACCATATATTTGTGCTTGCTCTGTTGAAGAGACAAGCTGGTTACTAAAATCAGAGTCCGTAAACAAGGTTACAATTGGTTGCTGCGCAGCAAAGTTGGATTTCTCCTTCACCGCAAAACGGTAAATCCCGTCTTCTTTGGGTGTAAACCGATATTTCCCTTGTTGGCCTACCGTAAAGTCAGCTTCTTTATCTATAAGCTCAATTAGCTCGTCCAGCTTGCTGTCATCGTTATTTTTTACAGCAAACACACGATATGGCGCTCCAAAGTTAACAGCAGGAGCAGCTGCAGCTACGGCAAGATGAATATTTGCGTTAGCTGGCACTTGCTGTTGAGTATCTGTAGCCTCTTTATGTTCACGAATCACTTTTCCAGCCTGATCCGCAACGGTATATTGATACGTTCCACCAGCCGCCTTCGCATTCGTCACGATAGGGGCCTCCTGACTTCCGCGGCGGCTTTCGTTTGAAGCATCTGTGGTTAATGAGGAAGCCTGTGAACCAGTATTATGGAATACATAGCTTTCTCCCTGCTTAATGGTAATCTGATTGCCTGTCGGCACCTGAGCATCCTCAACGTCGAATATTCCTAACACAGCTCCATAAGTCACTGGTACATCCGAAACCGTCGTTACAATGGCATAACCTCCAGCCTGTACTAATGGCAATTGAGTCGTATCATTCGCTTGGCTGTACACCGTCCCGTCTGCCTTGTAATTCATGTAATTCCACTTCATACCGCTGACTGAAATGACATCCAAGGCCTTGTCCAAAGTGCTTACATTTATAAATTTCCGACTTTCACCGCGTTTCAATGTAATTCGATGGAAGGCTGCCTGCCCACTAAGCAAAGCCTCCACCTTATTGCTATAGGTAAAGGTAATTGGCCGATCTGATACATTGGTGACAATTGCTTTACCGCCAGCGACAATCTCTGGGTCCACTGTATTGTTGAAATGATCTGATGTCAGTAATCGAAGTACTTTATAACTTGCAGCATCAAAGTGTGCATTGCCACTGCTTTTGTCATGCCGCAATGAATTTGATTGACTATCATGATTACGAAACTCATATGAATCCCCCGGCTCCAGCGTCGTTTGCCCGATACCATCGTCATCCTCACTGGCCTTAAAACTCCTATAGATACCACCAAACGTGATTGGCGTGTCACTGGTTACCGTCACACTGGCCTTTTTACCTGCACCAACCAAAAAGGTTGAGTTCCCGGTATTGCGCCTGGATTGCTCTGTACCATCTGCTTTGTACAGAACCACATCATATTTTCCTTTAACGGTACTGGCTGTGCTGTGCAGATTCCTCAAATGATCACTAATATTAGTAAAAGCATAACTTTCGCCTTTAGACAGTGTTACGCGTAAAAAGGCAGGATCATTGCTAGTTTCCCAGGAAAAATCATCTGTATAATCAAAGATAATAGGACTCGGACCGATCACAGTCACAATGGCATATCCCGAAGGCGGGATCATGGGACCAGACTGGCTGTTAAAACCAGAGGAATTTACCGTTCCATCCGGCTTGTAAATAGCATAGTCGAACAAGCTTCCTATCTTTTTGGAGTTATTGTAGATCGGATTCATTAGCGTACCATTATTGTGGAAAATATAGCTCTTGCCTACCTCAAGCTCCACACGGCTGATTGCATCTCCACCCACTGGACGGGCAATAAAATTGCGATACGGAGCCCCGTATGTCACCGGGTTTGCAGTGACCTGGGTAATTACCGCGTATCTGTCCACAGCAATCTGCGGCTTCGCCGTAGTGCCACTGCCGCGTGAAGCCTCTGTTCCGTTTGCCAGATAAACAACATAGTCAAGCTTATCTTTAGATGTACCGTCACTTTCCACCGTATCCAATCGGGTTCCCACATTGATAAATTGGTAGCTTTCCCCCTGATTTAGGGTAACCCGTGCATAAGCCGGCTCGCCGGTGCTTTCTATACTGTATTTGCCGTATGGAAATCCGAAGGTCACCGCATTGGCAGTGGAACCTGTAATAATCAGTTCCTCGCCATCACCCAAAGAGGGATGAGCAATGCTATTAAGATCAGATGCGGATAAAGTTCCGTCTGCCTTGTATTTTGCGTAATCAAAACGGCGATTGTCTGCATTTGACCCATCATGCTGAATCGAACGGGCAGTCCATCCTTCATTCACAATCCGATAGCTTTCATTTTTAGAGACCGTAACTCGCTCTAGTGCCGGGTCCTCCGATGTACTGTAGGTGAAGACATCCGTTACTTTTACGGTTAATGCTGCTGTTCCTGTATTCGTAATAAACGCTGTGCCTCCCCCAGGAACACCAATGGGGCTTATGCCATAGTCCATATGGACAGTGCTGATGTCTCCGTCCTCTTTGTAACTTACACTATCGTACAAAATGCCTTTTGATTGAGAAGCGTTGCTATATATGGACTTACTGATCGTATCTGTATTCTCGAATTCATAGGTTTCCCCAGGTTCGATAACGATTGACGTATACTCCACCGTTGCCGCCAAGCTCATCATGAGTGCATTATAAACGCTGTTTGTTACAGAAGTGGGCGGATTGAAAGAAACTGTTCCATCAGAAAGCTCCTTCTGTACCGAACCTGCATGACCTTGTTGTATTCCGCCCGTTGCATCTTGTTTTTCTGCTCCTGCTACAACAGGCAGACACAGCAAGGTGTTAATCGCTAAAATCGCCGTCAGAAACCATATCACTACCTTTTTACAAATCATCTAGCTGTATAACCTCCCTTTTCTCGTCAAAAAAATGCATATTGGGCTGTAAAGACCCACTTTTCTCTCTGTACATCCTTACAATCGTAAGAGAAGAACATATTACCTCCATTTCCATTAATAATGTCACATTTTAATATATCGACACCTTAAACTTCCACTTTTATAGGACAAATGGACCTTATTTTCCATAAACCGGTTAAGCCCATGGGATTAAAAGAAAATCAGGAGAGGAGTCACTTGCAAACCCCCCTTCGGGTATAGTAGTATGTGGTTAAAAAAATCGGAGGGTATATGCCTAAACAACAAGATAAACATTCCATTCAGGCGTGGTCTCTGATCAATCGCAAATATTTGGGAAAAGGCGTGCGTGTCAAACGTTTTCGTAAACCAACACGCTGTCAAGTGCGCAATCGCGTTTTGCTTGCCGTTTTGATGGCTAATGACATTAAACTGTCCCAACTTGCCGAGGAGCTTTCCATTTCCTCCCGTAGTGTCAGTGCGTGGGTATATGAAGGTCGCATTCCCGGCAACACTAATCTGGAAAAGACGTGTAATACACTTGGTTATCCGCACCATATTCTATTTAATGAAGAGGTTGTCCGGCGTTCACCACTCATCTGTCAACCAGCGCCGTCCCGTTTTATGAAACGGACTGTGACTCGTTCTCCGGTTAAAAATCGGATCTTGGCGGGTCTATGCATGGTACATGATATTTCGGTGACCGATGTGAGTCATTGGATTGGCGTTCACCCCGGTACATTTCGGAAATGGTTGCATCAGGGTACCGTTCCTTCGCAAACCTTCCAGGATCAGGCGGAACAGTTTTTCCGTATTCCAAAATCCATTTTGTTTGCTGATGCCATGCTGAAAAAGTAAAAATGTCCGTAAAAGAGAAACGCTTGTAATTTTCATGAAAGTCTTTGAAAGGAACGCATTACCATCTTTCATCCGCTGAGACTTTCACATCATGTAATTCACAGAATATAAAATGCAAAAAAGCACAGTCTGCCGATTCCTCGGCGTACTGTGCTTTTTAGATAACAGAGCTTTAAATACTGCTTGCTTATATTTTGTCAGTTTCTTAAGAATGAATGCTTGCCGTTTCAGTTGAACGTCCGGCTTCTTCCTTGATGGACTTTAGCTTTTTCATCACCGGGTTGCCTCCACGTCCAAAGTAGTCGTGAAGACGGCTGTATTCCTCGTACAGCTTATCATACACGGCTGCGTTCTCAGGGATCGGCTTGAAGCTCTCGTCCCGTACACGTGCCATATGACGCGCTGCTACGACAATATCGTCGTACCCTCCAGCTTCAGCTCCCGCAGCCACTGCTGCGAACATAGCAGCGCCTAACGCAGGAGTTTGGGTGGAAGCAGCAACCTTAATTTCTCGTCCGGTTACGTCGGCATAAATTTGCATCAGCAGTTGATTTTTCTGCGGCAATCCACCGCACGCATACAATACGTCTACCGGCACGCCGTTATGATGGAACGCGTCGACAATTTTACGTGTTCCGAACGCAGTTGCTTCCAGCAATGTACGATACACTTCCTCTGGCTTCGTCAGCAACGTATATCCGACAATCAGCCCCGTCAGGTTGGTGTCAACCAACAGAGAACGGTTACCGTTCCACCAATCCAGGGCCAGCAATCCGGTTTCACCCGGCTTATACTCAGCCGCTTTACGCTCCAGCCATACATGGACGTTCACACCTTCCGCAGCTGCCTGCTCCTTCACTTCGCCGGGAACAGCATGATCCACAAACCATGCGAAAATGTCTCCTACCGCCGATTGTCCAGCCTCATACCCGTAATAGCCCGGAATAATTCCGTTCTCTACAACGCCACACATACCCTCTACTTCTTTTTCTTCCTCACCGAGGAGCATATGGCAAATGGAAGTTCCCATCGCCATCACCAGCTTGCCTGGTGTGACGACGCCTACTGCCGGAACAGCCGCATGTGCATCCACATTGCCTACCGCTACTGCCGTTCCCGGATTCAGTCGGAGTTTTGCAGCCATATCCTCTGTTAATCCACCCGCACGGGCACCCAATTCATAAATCTCACCGCGCAGCTTCGTATCCGTCAAATTTTCTAGACGCGGATCGAGCGCTCTGAAAAATTCACGATCCGGATAACCATCGCGATGATGGTAAATAGACTTGTAGCCAGCTGTACACTGATTACGTTTCAGTTCCCCGCTGAGCTGGGAAATTACCCAGTCGGTCGCTTCTACAAAGCGGTCTGTTTGATCATAAATGTCCGGTGCCTCGTTCAGAATTTGCCAAATTTTTGCGATCATCCATTCGGAAGAAATTTTCCCTCCATAGCGGGGCTGAAACGCCTCTCCGCGCTGCGAGGCAATGTCATTTAAACGGTCCGCTTCATCCTGTGCTGCATGGTGCTTCCACAGCTTCACCCAACTATGCGGGTTATCTTTCAGGTTCTCGTCAAAGCACAACGGTTGTCCCTGCGCGTCAATCGGCAGCATCGTACATGCTGTGAAATCAATTCCAATCCCGATGATATCGTCTGGAGAAATCCCTGTCTCCTTCATAACAGCAGGTACGGAAGTAGTAAGCACTTCAATATAATCAGCCGGATGTTCCAGCGCCCAATCCATATCCAATTTGCGTCCGCTACCAGGCAATACTTCATCAATAACTCCATGACGGTAAGGTGTTACATGTGTAGCAATTTCAGCTCCGTCAGACAGGTCAACAATGACCGCACGGCCAGACTCCGTTCCATAATCGACACCAATAGTATACTTGCTCATTTGTGTGCCTCCTCCTTTATCGTTGACCATCATAAGCGTTCGGCCCCATGCTTGCGCAGAAAATGCTTATCCAGCAGCGCCTGATCCATTGAGGTGAATTCTGTATTCAGAACGAAAGAACGGTACAATGCCAGATGTGTAGGCGTATCTGACGAAGGCCGAAGGTCATCCTCGACAATATCGCCTTGTAGATTCATTACAACCAGTTGCTCCGCTTTCAGTTCTTCATAGGCCGCGCCTTGGAAGAGCCAATTGGCCACCCATACTTCCTTTTTCAATTGTTCTACTATGTATAAGGCACACCTTTTACTATCATTTCTGAAATCTGCAATGGAGGAGGTGACTAAAACCAGCTTCATATGGGAAATTACAGGCGGGTTGTAACGACCCTTTATTCTTGGTTCCGCTTTCATTATATGCTTGTACGTACAACTTAGCTAGTCTTTTTTATGTATTTTTTCGATAGATTTATATACTCATTTTCAGAAAAAATATAACAAAAACAGCCTATTTCTGCAATCCAGAAAACAGACTGTTCGGTATGACGAGAAACATGCCATCAAATATTAAGCGTTGAAGCTGTATACTTACTAACTTGTCCTTACATGTTAAGAAATAAAAGCGACTGATCTTCCAGCCTAGTGTTCTCCAGGCATTACCTGGACAGGCCCCGTAGATTCACGAACTATGAGCTCAGGCGGTAGAATTAACTGACGATCTTCTTCATGATACCCCTTTTCTTCAATCATCGACAGCATGGTATCGGCAGCACGTAACCCCAATTCTTCCTTTGGATGCCGAATTGTCGTTAGCTTGATTTCCGTTGCTGTCGCCAAAAATGAATCATTAAACCCAACCAGCGATAGATCATTGGGAATGTTCAGGCCCGCCGAACGTACAATATCCAGGAGTCGAATAGCCAGCTCATCATTATAGGTCACCCATCCAGTAGGACGCTCTCCCGCCTCCATCGCCAGCAGCCTCGACGCACGTTGTAGCGGAATCTCATTTTTTTCTTCTGTCCGGTAAGTCGTTACTGCGTTCGGGTGTAATTTCACTCCATATTTGCGGTGAGCAGCCACAAATCCTTTCATACGAAGAATCCCTTGCATATCATCGGTTTTGAAAAATCCGGCCAAGCGTCGGTGTCCCAGCTTAATCAGATGCTCGGCCGCCAAAAAACCACCCTTTTCATCATCTACTCGCAGACATGGCGCATCCATTTCCTCATAACGCGCATTGATCATTAAATAAGGGATTTGGCGATTTTCCACGGTTAAATAATAGTTCAGATTAGGGTTACGCTCTCCACTTTTGGTCGGTTCAATAATAATTCCACTCAGCGGTTGACTCAACAGCATTTCCAGGCACTGACTTTCTTGCTCAGGGTCATTACCTGTGCTTGACAGCAGCATCTTGTAGCCCTGGCGACTCAATTTAGATTCAATTCCCTGTACAATGGATGGGAAAATATAATCCGATATATAGGTTGTAATGACTCCAATCGTCTTTGGATCTTCGGGCTGCTTGCTGTCCCGTGTCGCGACAAAGGTTCCCTTGCCCTGCATCCGAAACAGCCAGCCTTCCTGCACCAGCTCACCCAGCGCCTGACGCACCGTTTGCCGACTAACGGCAAATTGTTCAGACATTTCATGCTCAGATGGAAGCTGGCTTTGTGGTTCCAGTTTAGATGAATGAATCCAGGACAAAATTTCCTGTTTAACTTGTATATATTTGGGCGCCATAATTTCCTCCGTACTTGCAATATCGTGTACCTGTTCATATTCCACGATTATAGCATACCGTTCATTTGTACATACAAATGTTACAGGAGGAGGATATCGTCGTATTGCTGCCGGAGGTGTAAACCCATTCACTTATCCCTTCCTTGCCACACATAACTGGCCGGATATCTAAGGACAATTTGCGTAAATGTTGCACATTACGAACGAAGCAATTGATGTTCATTCATATATTTGAGTCCAGTATAGCGATCACGCAAGGTATGAGCCGTGCGCAATGCACGAGCAAGCTGTTCCTCCGTAACCCCCAGCTCGGCAATGGTAGATGGGCCTCCAACCTGAGACAGCCATGCACGCATCTGCTCCGACGTAGGCAAAGCCCGATACACCTTAAAAGCCTCTACATCCTGACTGGCTGCTAAATCCCTGTACAGGTCAGACAGCAATGCGGATGCTACGCCTACTTTAGCACCATGCAAAACTTGCTTGCGTCCCTCTGCAATAAAATCCATTTCAATTCGGTGGGAAATATGGTGCTCTCCCCCTGACGCTGGACGAGAATGATCTATCATCAGCATCGAAATACCGGATGCAATCAGCGCATTCATCAATACCTCGACACCAGCCTTGCTGCCTGCCGCAATCTCATCGACATGCTCTACACAATCACGCAGAGCCTCCTCAGTAATGCGATTAGCCACAGGTGAATATGGCTCGTTTCCCAAATCTCTGGAAACATGCCAGTCCGCTAGTGAGGTGAACTTACCGAGCATATCGCCAAAACCCGCGGCAGTCATCGTCTGTGGCGCATTTGCCAGCACGGACAAATCAGCAAAGATCGCCTCTGGCGGAACTGCTTGGAATGTCTGCTTGCTGCCGTCCACAATTAGTGGTGCGCCTGCGGAGGTAAAACCATCCACCGAAGCAGCCGTCGGTACTGACAAGAACGGACGATTCATTTTATAACATACGAAGCGAACCAGATCATGAATCGTGCCGGAGCCTACAGCAAGTACAGCCTGACTCTTATCCACCACACCCAGCAGCACTTTCATAATATAGGTTTCATCAGCAATGACATCCCCTACAGCATTCGGAGGTAAGCGAACTACATCAACTGTCAAACCTGCCTCACGGATCAGCTCAGCCACTTTTTTTCCTGCCGCTGCCGAAGTATGCTCATCTTCTACCAGAGTTACATGACGATAATCCAGCTGGTTCAAATAAGGAACAACAGACTCCAGTGCTCCATCTCGTACCTCGATACACAATTCAACCTTTCGGTGAGGATGGTCAGCGTTACTAGCCTGCGCCTCTTCGTTCCACAGCTTGATCTGTTCATTCATATTCATTTCATCAGCCTCCTGAAAAAGGAATAATTTGCACAAGAATGATCCATAATGATTAATAGATTCCGTTTGAAAACGATTACTATTTAATTGTACGCACAAGTGTGTGTCCAAGTCCAGAGAAAAAGTACAAGTTACTTTTTAATTTATATATTCGAAAGGAACATGTTTATGAAATTTGGAACGGATATTGCCTGCGCACTTGGGTTACTGGCAGGTACAACGTTTGGCAGTGGTATTGCATTTTTGTTCGGCTGGCAAGCTTATCGGGCCCTGACTTCTGTTACAGTCTTTGGCGTTGCGGGGATTATCATAACCATTGCCGTTTTTCGCTTGCTGCACCGTAAGTCACTTTCCACGTCTAATTCTCGATAAATGCTGTTAGTGAGTTTGTTTTTTTGACAGTATACATAAAAAATGGGTCTCTTAAGCAATTGCATCGCTTGAGAGTACCCGTTTTTGTTTTACAAATATTCACTTATAAAGTTGTATCAACCTTCTGGATTAACGTCTAATTCATAATCAATTTCATCAAACCCGAATCCAAATAATTGGAGGAAATCCAGACGGTATTGTTCGAGATCGCCCAATTCAGATACGTTTTCTGTAGTGATTTCGGACCAAGCTGCTTTGACAGCCTGTTGCACATCGTCTCTCATTTCCCAGTTATCCAGACGTATGCGTCCTTCTTCATCCGTTTCCACAGTGGACCCACTGTATAGCGTCTCGAACAGACGTTGTGCCTGCTCAATACATCCCTCGTGCAGTCCCTTTTCCTTCATGACCTTAAACAGCAAAGAAATATACAAAGGTACGACTGGAATAGCCGAACTGGATTGTGTAACCAAAGCTTTATTCACAGAAACGTAAGCTTTTCCATGATAACGCTCCAGTTGCTTTGTTAAAGTATGTGCTGTAGCTTCCAAATCATTTTTAGCTTGGCCAATGGTTCCTTTACGATAGATAGCCTCCGTAATTTCGGGACCAATATACGAGTAAGCCAGTGTGGTTACCCCTTCAGCCAGCAGATCAGCTTCTTCCAACGCTTTTAGCCACAAGGACCAATCTTCGCCACCCATTACCGTGATGGTGTTCTCAATTTCCTCCTGCGTAGCCGGTTCCAGCGTAATTTCTGATACGACACCTGTATTGGTATTCACTGTTTTATTAGAAAAAGACTGTCCGATAGGCTTGAGAACGGAATTAAAGGTTTCACCCGTATCGGGATGTGTCCGTCGCGGTGAAGCGACACTATACACAATCAGGTCTACCTTGCCCAGCTTTTCCTTTACCAGCTTCAACGTCTCCTGCTTAATTTCATGAGAAAAAGCATCTCCATTAATGCTTTCTGCTATGTAGCCAGCTGCTCTGGCCGCTTTTTCAAAGGCTACCGTATTGTACCAGCCTGCTGAAGCCGTGCGCCCCTCTGATGCGGGACGTTCATAGGATACCCCTATGGTATCCGCTCCCAGACCGAAGCTTGCAGCAATACGAGAAGCCAGCCCATATCCAGTAGATGCTCCAATCACAAGTACCTTTTTAGCTCCTTGTATTGATGTGCTGTCTTGGATGTAGTTGATCTGACGGTTAACATGAGCCGCGCATCCTGCAGGATGTGCAGTCGTACATATGAAACCACGAATTTTCGGTTTGATAATCATTGCAAGGGTCCCCCTACTTTGGCATTCATTTAATATGGATGGAATGGTTGTCCAGTCATAACTATATAGCAAATCAGCTCGCGGCTCAACATATAACCTAGCACTTGAAGGCAACCGAAGAAAACCGTCGTAAACATCATAGTCTACAACGCTTTCTTACTCCACTATTCATTTTGAATCATTATCTAACAACATCACATCTTCACCCTGCTGTTGTCTTATTTTGATATTAGCTCTCCCCCAAGAACACATTAAGTCAATAATTTCATTTGCTGTAATTCCATATTCCGTTATATAATACTCCACTTTTGGAGGCATTTGATTATACACATGTCTACCTATGATACCATCCTTTTCAAGTTCGCGAAGTTGCTGTATAAGAACCTTTTGAGAAATGCCCGGAATACTACGCTGTAATTCACTTGTCCTTTTTCTACCAGATATTAATAAACAAATGATTAGTGATTTCCATTTACCTCCGATGATCTCAAGTGTTGCTTCTATACCTAAATTATATTGTTTCATAGTACCACCTCTTCAACACTAAAATAACAAGTTTATCTAATTAAATCTATAATTGCATATCTTCACTCTAAGTCCAATGCACACTTTCAAGTAACTATCTTACTTTATTGTGTGTATTTACTTTTTTTGAAGCATACAGAATAATAATAGAGCATCTACAAAGGGAAATATGTTACGTAAGAAAGGTGATTTATGATGAAAACTCTTGTGATTTTAGCTCATCCCAATATCGAAGATTCTAGAGTAAATAACAAATGGAAACGAGAATTACTTCAATATACCAATGAAATTACAATTCACGAAATTTATAAAGAGTACCCAAACTGGAGCATTGATGTTTTGAAAGAGCAAAAGTTACTTGAAGCACATAGTAATATCATATTTCAATTCCCTTTATATTGGTATAGTTACCCACCTTTATTAAAAAAGTGGTTGGATGATGTTTTTACTCATGGATGGGCTTATGTTTCACAAGGTGATAAGCTAAAAGGAAAGAAGCTAGGGATAGCCATGTCCATTGGCGATAAAAAAGAAAATTACTCACCTACTGGTTCCGTTTCTTTTACTGTAGAAGAAGTTGTAGCACCTTTTAAGGCAAGCGCAGTGCATGTTGGCGCCATAACATTACCCTATTTCGCTGTCTTCGGAGCCTCGTTTCAAGCAAGCGACGATGACATTGATCAGAGTGCAAAAGACTATATTAAATATATATTTCAGTATAAATAAAATAGTTATAATGGTACGCGCATCTTAACCATATAAAAACAGGCTCTTGGTGGCATCCAGCCAATCCAAGAACCTGTAAATGTTAGGCTATGATGCGGTCGAGAGGACTCGAACCTCCACGGGGGGTTAGCCCACACGGACCTGAACCGTGCGCGTCTGCCAATTCCGCCACGACCGCATATTATGTATTCACACCGATGTTTTTCAATCACGATAATTTAGATTATATCTCCCATAGAACATAAAATCAAGCTATTTTTATATTATATTTTCTATGAATCATTTCCGCAAATATAAGAAAATCACTGGATATCGCAAACCATATATGGTAAAATGGGTCCATCAGGAAAGGAGGTGCGTCAACATCAATAATCACATGTTGAGCGTATCCCTTACCCGGTCCGTTCTTCTCTAATTTACAGAGTTGACGGAGGCGCGGGATACGGATCAAAGCTTTAATTAAGCGCCACGGGTAGAAAGACCGTCCTCGGACGGTCTTTTTTATTTCAACATCATCTATAAGATTACATACTTCACTGTGAAAGAGGAGACGCAATGTCGATTAGACCCGCAAATGTGGAAGAGCTCAACGAGTTGGCAGCCATCTGGCTAGATGCTTCTATAGAAGCCCATCATTTTATTGCTCCGCAGTATTGGGCATCACAAGTTACCGAGATGGAAAACAGGTACCTTCCTCTCGCTCAAAACTACGTTATCATACAAGATGATCATAGCATTGGCGGCTTCATTTCCATGTTGGATGGATACTTGGCGGCTCTGTTTATACGTGTTGATTCTCAAAGAAAAGGCTATGGCAAGTTACTACTAGATTGGATCAAAAAGCAACATAATGAGATTCAATTAAAGGTATACCAGTCGAACACGAAAGCATTCAACTTCTATACTAAAAATGGATTTACCATTCAAGCGGAATCTGTTGATACCAAAACTAACGAGAAAGAATTTGTAATGGCATGGACAAAACATGAACGATAATGAAGCACCTTTAGCTATATAGTCTTCTTATTTAACCCATAGACCTCGGTATATAAAATCTCTTTAAACGGAGCAAAATCCTGTTCAGCCAGCGCACCTGGATAGCTCATAATTTGAAGCTGCAGATCAGCCTGTCCTTCTCTTAATGGGGGCTGTACATAGCCAAAATGGTTCAGATGAAACCCCAAACGTTCATAAAAACCAATTCTTCTCCGAGTCCATTCATCCACTGGCGGCTCAACCTCCAGTACTACCGGTTTACCAGACTGTGAAATAAACGTGCTCATAAGCTCTTTACCTAACCCGCCACCTCGTATAGCCGAATCTACGGCAATATGCTCTACAAACCGAAAATCTGTAAACTCCCATCCCGCCAGAAAGGCAATTATTTGCCCTTGTTCGTCTTTTTTGGTAAGTAAACGATAACACGGATGATGAAGCAGAGCCCTCTGTGACTCGGATGTTCTGCATTCCGTTTCAGGAAAAGAAGCCTCCATAATCGCATACACTTGAGAGAATTCAAGTTCATTCATTTATACTTTCAACTCCTCTAACTAACTTGTTGGTCTACTAATGTCATTTACATTAGAGCCTTAACCCTTTAGACCTTGTTTAATTCCATAAGCGTCAGCAATATGTGTTCCAACAGCTCTGGAATGTCTTCCATCTGATCTTCGTTAATTTGTCTGGAAAATCGGAGTTCAATCCTGTTTTGGTATGTAGACATCTTTTCTCCGTAAATCTGACTAAGCGTTTGTACCGGTCGAAGATCGGGCTTCCAAATTTCGGTCAGTATATTTTCAATCCGGCTACATTGTGACTCAATCTCACGAATTTCCATGTAAAAACTCAGCAACAAGACACATCCCGGAACTTGATCTTTGATTTCCAAAATTTCCGCAGCCAAGTTGTTTAAATCCGCCTTTAGTTGAATCTCTGCTGTCACACTCGGGTGTTCTCTCAGTCTGAATTGGACAGCAAATTCACGTGACATCACAGACATTTCCAATCTGTCAATCCGCTGTGTAATGTCAATACGTGAATCCAAATTATCCAGATCGTATACTGCATTCTCCATCGCCACTTTTAAATTATCAAAAACGGTCGGATCGAACATGTGCAATTCACCTCTGCCTATCGTTACAATTTATTTCCCCAACTCATGTCGAAGTTTGTTCCTAATCCAATGAGTATACCATATATATTTTCCTCCAAGAAACCTAACCTTTAAACAGAAGCCCTGGAAAAAACCTGTAAACAAGCGAAATGCAATTCTGTAACAAAATATTCTATTATATTTATTTTATTGATAAATATCCCTTTTCATTATTCCAATTTGCTGGTAAATAATATACAATAGCTCATGTCGGTTACTAATATATTCATATAAATGAATATAAATCCTAAAAAAGAGAGGACTCTTATTCATGAAAAAAATGTTGTTAGCATCATTAGGCCTTACACTTATGCTGAGTACTACTGCCAGTGTCGCTTTAGCCGAAGAGGCAAATCCTGTACCAGTAGAAAGGGAATCAACTCTTGCCTCCGTACTTGAATATCATGAACAGGAGCCAAATAATAGTTTTGAACAAGCTAACTATTATTTTATAGGTGATGCTGTCATTGGAACCCTCGGGGAAAAAGTACAAGGAACTTGGGAAAACTATGATGTATTTACATTTAAGGCTTTTGAATCAAACAATGTTCAATTTACAATTCAGGGAGATAGATATTCTGATTCTTGGTTGGAACTAAGAATTTACGATAGTAATGGTAAATATGTTACACGATCAAGAGACGGTCAATATTCTTTTAATGTAAATCTTGAAAAAGGTAAGGAATACTACCTAGTAGTCTCTGCGCTAGGGCTTCAACCTGGAGGACATATATTTGACTATAAAATCTCTTCTGAAGTTGTAAGGTAGACTAATTAAATTTATGTAACTTACCAAATTGTTAATCATTATTTAATGCCTGCTGTTATATTGGATACATACAGAAGGCAAATAAAAATCAATAAATCACTAACTACGCCAAAAAGCCTCGTCCCTATCTCAAGGGGCGAGGCTTTTGTAGTTCAGTCATTTCATTCGGTACACTCTGTTATTTCACATTACCCTTGTCTTACGACAAACGTGAGCTAAAGTCCTCGTAGGAGAACTGACGGATTACCTTAATGCCTTCTTCGTCGTTGTAGCTGGCGATGGCTGGCAGGTTGACTCCGTTGAACATGTGGTTTTTGACCATCGTGTAATGGGCCATGTCGCAGAATACAAGCTTGTCTCCCGGCTTCAATGGCTCTTTAAAGGAATAGTCTCCAATCACATCTCCAGCCAAGCACGTAAGTCCACCAAGTCTGTAGGTGTAAGCATACTCACCAGGCTTGCCTGCATCAATGATATTCGGACGATATGGCATAGCCAGCACATCAGGCATATGACATTCAGCCGAAGTATCCAGAATGGCAATATCCATTCCGTTTTTCATCGTATCCAATACGGTAGCCACCAGATATCCAGTATTCAAAGCAATAGCTTCGCCTGGCTCCAGATAAACCTGCACACCATATTTATCCTGAAAATATTGAATACAGCGTACCAGCGTGTCCAGATCATAGTCTTCTCTGGTAATATGGTGACCGCCGCCGAAATTGAGCCATTTCATGTTCTTAATGTATGGCCCGAATTTCTCATCCACAACTTTAATGGTGCGCTCCAGCGTATCTGAATTCTGTTCACACATCGTATGAAAATGAATACCGTCCACGCCATCCAGATCCTCAGGTCTAAAGTTAGCCAGGGTCACACCCATTCTGGAGTTGTTGTAGCAAGGATCATACAACGGCGTTTCGATTTCCGAATATTCCGGATTAACCCGAATGCCGATGTCAATTTTTTTGGAAGTTACGCCTTGCACTCTGCTTTTGTAGCGTTTCAGTTGATCAAAGGAGTTGAAAACAATATGGTCAACATACTCCAATAGCTCATCAAATTCACTGTCAACATAAGCAGGTGCGTATACGTGAACTTCCTTGTCCATTTTTTCGCGACCAAGTCGTGCCTCGAACAACGAACTGGAGGTTACGCCTTTTAAGTATTTGCCAACCAGAGGAAAGGTCGAAAACATCGAAAATCCCTTAAGAGCGAGCAAAATACTGCAGCCTGTCCGCTCTTGGACGGAATTTAAAACCTCAAGGTTTTTGACAAGAAGTCTTTCGTCAACAAGATAACAAGGTGATGGAAGTCCTGTAATATCAATATTCATCGCAGACCTCAATCAAGCAACGTTGGCGTAAAGTTCTCTTGCCATGGCAATCCGTGTTTATTTAGTGCTTCCATAAATGGATCTGGATCAAATTCCTCAACGTTGTAAACGCCTGGTTTTTTCCAGATACCTTTGATGATAAGCATTGCGCCGATCATGGCAGGAACACCAGTTGTGTAAGAAATGGCTTGGGAGCCAACCTCTGCATAACATTCCTCATGATCACAAACATTGTAAACATAATATGTTTTTGGCTTCCCATCTTTCACGCCTTGGATGATGCAACCAATGTTCGTTTTGCCTTTTGTTCTTGGTCCCAGAGAAGCCGGGTCTGGCAAAATAGCTTTCAGGAATTGCAGTGGAATGATTTGTTGTCCTTCGTAATCAATAGGCTCGATCGAAGTCATACCTACGTTTTGAAGTACATTTAAATGATTCAGATAATTGTCCGAGAACGTCATCCAGAAGCGGATTTTTTTCACGCCTTTAATATTCACTGCAAGAGATTCCAGTTCTTCATGGTACAAAAGATATATATTTTTCGGTCCAATTTCAGGAAGGTCGTATACCTTTTTCTCAGAAAGTGGCTCAGTTTCAATCCATTCTCCGTTTTCAAAGTAACGGCCCTTCGCCGTAATTTCACGAATATTGATTTCCGGATTAAAATTAGTTGCAAAAGGATATCCGTGGTCCCCTGCATTCGCATCCACAATATCAATCGTATGAATTTCATCAAAGTAGTGCTTTTGAGCATAAGCCGTAAATACTCCAGTTACGCCTGGATCAAAACCGCTGCCCAGCAGAGCTGTAATTCCTGCTTTTTCGAATCTTTCTTTGTAGGCCCATTGCCAGCTGTATTCAAACTTCGGCGTATCCGGCGGTTCATAGTTCGCCGTATCAACGTAATGAACACCTGTCTCAAGGCAAGCATCCATTATCGTCAAATCCTGATAAGGGAGAGCCACATTGATAACTACATCCGGTTGAAAGCTTCGAATCAAGTCAATGACCATGTCGGTGTTGTCAGCATCAAGCTGAGCCGTTTGTATCTTCGTACGACCTCCACCCAGCTTCTCTTTAAGCGCATCGCATTTCTCAACAGTTCTGCTTGCGATACAAATTTCTTCAAATACATCTGGGTTTTGGCAACATTTATGCACCACAACGCTGGCCACGCCACCGGCGCCAATAATCAATGCTTTTCCCAAAATAAATAACCTCCTTATTCCATACGCTAATCGCTAATCATTCTTGCAAACAAAATGATTATAAAGACATCCCACCAAATAATCAAGAAAAACGACAATTTGCTGTATCAAAATTCACAGGAGCATGTCACAAAAACTTTACAAATCCCAAAATCAGGAATAAAAGCTCCGTAAAGTGTGCAGAAAACAAACATTACCCCATACACTCCAGGGAAGTCAGCACGCATTTAACGGAAGTTTTTTTAAATATAGTGCTCATAGCCCTAAAGAGTTAATATTATCTTATTTCTAAACAAAAGACCACCCCTCCGCATCCTATGAAGAAGATTCATGTGGGGGTAAAATTATGGGCTGATAGCGTAATGCCTCATCTACGATCTCTGCCGCACTCAAATCACGATCATCCCAGTAGATCAAATCACTGATCCCCGGATGGGGCGTATTTTGCATCACTATGGTCAGCATGCTGTCGATTTCCTCTTCTGTTCCCTCACCTTTGATGATTTTTTCCACCAACTGTATAAGCTCACTTCGGTTTAAATTTTGGAGTTCCTCGCTGGCTCGATCCAGACTCATGTAATCGCCCTCCTTTGTATTGAGTATGATCGGCATTGTGTGGGCCCATCCCTTTTTCTGTAAGCGCTATATGACCTATTATGGAGCTTTAAGAAGCGTTTATGATAAATAAAGCCGCCCCCAGTATGGGAACGGCTCTATACAGTAAAGCTTTTTAAACCATGATTTTGCAAATATCATTCGTGAATTCAACCGGATCTTGCAGCGGCAAGCCTTCGATCAGCAAAGCCTGATTATACAGTAATGCCGTATAGAGGTTTACTTTCTCCTTATCCTCGGCAAAAGCTTCTTTCAAAGAGTTGAACACCGCATGGTTTACGTTGATTTCCAGCACTTTATTCGCTTTGACATCGGCGTTATTAGGCATGGCGTTCAAGATTTTCTCCATCTCAATCGTCACTTCGCCGTCTGCGGACAGACATACCGGATGTGTCTTCAAGCGCTTAGAGGCTTTAACACTGGATACCTTGCCTTCCAGTAAGCCCTTCATGTACTCGAACAGCTCTTTGTTGTCGTTTTGTTCTGCTTCTGTTTCTTTCTCGTTTTCGTCAGGCTCAATGCCCAGATCGCCGCTCGATACAGATTTGAATTCTTTCTCTTTGTAGCTTAAGAGCATCTTAATAGCGAACTCATCAATATCATCGGTGAAGTACAGAATTTCGTAGCCTTTATCGGCCACCATTTCGGTTTGCGGCAGTTTTTCAATACGCTCGTTGGACTCGCCGGAAGCATAATAAATATACTTCTGATCCTCTGGCATACGCGATACGTATTCGTCCAAAGTAACCTGCTTTTTCTCTGTAGAAGAGTAGAACATGAGCAGATCCTGGAGAGTTTCTTTATGTCTTCCGTAATCGTTGTAGACACCAAATTTCAATTGTCTGCCAAATGATTTGTAGAATTGATCATATTTCTCCCGGTCATTTTTGAGCAAGGTCAGCAATTGGCCTTTGATTTTGCTTTCGATATTTTTGGCAATCAGCTTCAGCTGACGGTCATGCTGCAGCATTTCTCTGGAAATGTTGAGTGACAGGCTTTCGGAGTCAACCATACCTTTGACAAAGCTAAAATAATCCGGCAGCAGGTCAGGAGATTTTTCCATAATCAGCACACCGTTGGCATACAACTCCAGCCCTTTTTCATATTCCTTGGAGTAGAAATCAAACGGGATATTTTCAGGAATAAACAGAATAGCTTGGTACACTACCGCGCCATCCGCGCTGACGTGGATATGCTGGAGCGGCTTGTCGTAGCCATAGCGTTTTTCCGCATAGAAATTTTGATAATCCTCGTCGGTCAACTCGCTTTTGTTTTTTCTCCAGATAGGAACCATGCTGTTGATAAGCTGTTCTTCTTCGTAATCCTCGAACTCGTTATCGCTTCCCTCTTTCAGACGCTTGCCTGTAATATCCATTTTAATCGGATAGCGGATAAAGTCGGAGTATTTTTTAATCAGTGCTTTTAAACGATACTCGTCCAAATATTCGTCGTAGGACTCATCTTCGGTGTTTGCTTTGATTTTCAGAACTATCTCGGTTCCAACCTCGTCCTTCTCAGCTGCTTCAATGGTATACCCGTCTGCACCTGTGGATTCCCATTTATAAGCAGTATCACTTCCCAAAGCCTTGGTAGTCACGGTAACCACATCAGCTACCATAAAAGCTGAATAGAAGCCGACGCCGAATTGACCGATGATGTCATGACCATCCTTGGATTCATTTTCATTTTTGAATGCCAGTGAGCCGCTTTTAGCAATAACACCCAGGTTATTTTCTAGTTCTTCCTTGGTCATACCAATCCCGGTATCACGCAGGGTTAGCGTTCTGTTATCCTTATCGGCAGTTACTTTGATATAATAATTTTCTTTGTCAAAGACCAGTTGATCATCCGTCAATGCTTTGTAATAAATTTTGTCAATCGCATCACTTGCATTGGAGATCAGCTCTCTTAGGAAAATTTCCTTTTGCGTGTAAATCGAGTTAATCATCATTTCTAGCAGACGCTTGGACTCAGCCTGAAACTGTTTTTTCTCCATTCGGATATCTCCTTTCAGATATGAACCTATGTAAGGCCAGCAGATATGAGCTATGCAAACGATTCAACTTTGTTAGCACTCCCATCATTCGAGTGCTAGCCTACCTTTTTTATAACATTCCTCATTTTTTATGTCAATATCTCGGTCGACTGAGCAGTAAAATTACATTTTAGGAAATCGCTAGTGTCTAATGTGCTTAAACATAACGTTAAACATTTCAACAGAAGATGGAAACAGCCCCTGTACATGGGGAAGCAGATTACTCCTGATCCGCAGCTCATCCTCATCCAAATGCTGTAGGTCCTCATGAAAGAACCAAACAATAGGATAATCGCCGTCCTTATGTCTGCTGCCTACATTTAAACAAACGGGACCCTGGTCGTCCTCTGCTATTGCAAAAGGAATGTAGCCTGCTGATAGCAGAGGTGACCATTGATCGATCAAATCATAAAATGCCTTTAAGCCCTGACCTACAGGCAGACGTGGAAACTCAACAAACGTACAATCGCTCCAGTATACTCCCGGAATGGATTCATTATCGAATTGTAAAGATACATAATGGTAGGACATGATAAAACTCCTCAGCAGGGGCGGTAGCTCAAAATGGTATTTTTCCTCCATCTCCCGAACTTCCTGTTCAGTAATCTGCGAAGGGAGAGGCTTCCACTTGATCCATCCCTCCTCGTCGACATTCCCATCACGCATTTCAATCGGTACATTTTCTTCCACATCCATAAAAAAGGCTTCATCCATCTGAGCAAATAGTTCCTTCATGGATGTACGAATATCCGCTTTCTTGTCCATGTCCTACACCTCTTTCCTCTCTATTCACATTTTGCATCATGGGTTAATGCCAAAGCCCTCTATCTGAAAATAGCATTGTAATCATGTGTTACTACACTTTTTAAGTTCAGCTTATCAGAACTTGCTTTTATCACCATTTGCGGAATATTAGTATTACCAGCGCAATGGCTCATAGTTACACCAGATCACCCAACGCGCTGTCTCGTGAATTGGCGCGGTGCCAATGCTATATTCGTCCTTCGTGCCGCTCTGCAAATCAATCAAATGAAGCATACCGCCATACGTTCCAACCGCCAACATACTTTCATTAGGTGTAACTGCCAGCCCGGATATCGTACTGCCGACAAAATAGCGCCAAAGTTCACGACCCTCCCTGTCAATCAGACGGAGATAACCGTAGGCATCACCCAAAATAGATCCTTGCGTCAGCGCTGTTGCAGCGTATACTCGCATTTCTTCATTCATTATCGGCCATTCTTCCTTATTCTGAGCAAGACCCTGCTCCACCTCAGCAATCGACACTTGAATGGTGGCACCGTTGTAGAAATGACAGGCATTGTACCAGACGTCCAGATCATCTTTGGAAAATAGAGCATAATGCGGATAACTAGAACTTGGCTCCAATGTATGCACCGTCTTATCGGACAGATCCATAAGCATATGCTCACTCATCTGGCTGCCGTAAGCGATCCAGCGTCCATCCCTCGACACAGCTCCATGGGCCATATCCACAATCGTGTCTTCCAGCTCTAGTTTTCTTCGTTCAGACGCCTGGGGATGGATCAAATCCACCTGATCAACACCCAGCAAATAAACGCCGTAACCGCAAACCAGCAGAAGTCGCTGTCCATCGCCAAACGGAATCACTTCATCTAATATATCCTCAGGGTGCTCCTCATCTCCCAAGCACTCCAAATCAGGAATGGATGCTTTTAAGCGGCCTTGTATATCCTTCCACTGAAAATGTGCTGTCTCTTCTCCTTGCAGATTTCGGTCCGGTTGACGAACAATACGAATCCCCTGTTCATCCACCAACGCAAAATAAGTCCCGTCCGGCGAACAGCCTACTCGATGCAGTCCGGGGATTTGCAAGATTCCATCTTTTCCCGTCACATAGATCGTCCCACGTTCCCGAGGATTGCCCGCATGTAGAATGACTTCATTGCCTCCATTCACAAAAGCTATTGGCCTAACGGCTTGCAAAGCCTCCTCGAACGCTGGTGTAAGCGGCCAAGACGCGGCTGGAATCTCTCGACGTAACTGCTCCATTTCACCAGCCTGATTTGCCTCCTGAATCATACGAAAAATATCTTTGGCCATCTTGGGGCGTTCGTCCTGCTTTGGCTCTGATTGCTCCTGCTGCCATTCACTTTCCATGCCGACTCTGACAAATTCATTCACATCTGCGGCATACCTTTTTCCTTCCTGTCGCCACTTTGCTGCCATTTCATGATTCAACCAACTCATTCGCTTCCCCCATCCAGTGTATGTATGCCCCGTTTGTTCTACAGGCTTTGTTCATTATGTAGGGTGGTTTCTCACCTTTGTCAGCACAGACCACAGGTCTGTCACTGCCTTCACCTCTTCATAGTCCAGAAAGGCATCTCGTTTGTCATAGTATTTTACCGCCATAATCACCATCTGAAGCGTCACTGGCTGTCCGGCAGCCTTAAGGACTTCTACAATACTTTCGAAGGTTGCCAGCTCAAACCAGGTTTGAACCTGACGATCCGGCACCCACTTGGGAATATACTCGTCCTGTTCGTTGGTTACGGCTGTACCCTCCTCTGCACATTCCACTAGCCAATGCTCATCTCCAACCTCCCGCTTCCTATATCAGCTAAACACTCAAAATTCGCATAACATACATTTACAACTCATAAAACCCGATATAAGTACAAGCACCTCGTAAAGTGTCAAGACTACATAAGGAGATTGATCTATTCATGAAAAGAATCATCGCACTTGTTATCCTGTCCTTGCTATTACTTGTAACCCCGATCTACGCTGCTGCCCCGGCACCTATGCTGGTCTATGTGGACCAGAGTAACCACTCCTTCATCCCGCTCCGCCTCCTGAACAGCTATGAAAGAATCACACTCAACATGACGGCAGCGGACAAAAAAATAGAAATTGTGCAAGGCAATACTCGGATCACCCTATTTACCGGAAAATCTACTGCCAAAGTGAACGATCAAACGGTCCGTTTGCAAAATGCTCCTTTTACCGATAATGGTTCGACCTATGTCCCCTTGCAGTTCATCAGCCAATATCTAAACCTGCAAGTCTCATGGCAAAAGGAAACCTCAGCTGTACGCATTAAGCAGGGTACAACGTCCGTCACGCTTCCGGTACTTACCGGTAAGCTACCCGGAAATACTACACCCATTACGACGGCTCATAAAAGCTTCAAGGTCGGATCTCGTACCTTTTCCGCTAAGGTGGTCACCATCTCTATGCTCCATCCCAAGGTAAGCCTGGATGTGGCTCTGGCAGGCAATACTATCGGCAAAGTGGAAGACTTAAGCAGTCTCGCCAAACGTAATCAAGCGGTTGTAGCCATAAATGGCACATTCTTTGACGCCTATACCAAAAGCTCCTACAAAACGCCTTACGGCTACCTGGTCAGTCACGGAAAGATGTTGAAAAAAAGCTCCGGTGACCAACGGACGGTCTTCACCTACGATGCTAATCATTTAGCTGAACTGGTGTCGGGTTCTGCCTTTGAACAAAGATTAAGCCAAGGTAACGTCGAAGGTGCCCTGCAAGCTGGGCCTCGTCTGGTCACAAATGGACAGGTTTCCCTAAATGTCAAAGCCGAAGGCTTCAAGGACCCAAAAATATTAACAGGCGGCGGCGCCCGCAGCGCAATAGGAATGAGTCGGGATCATAAGCTGATCCTCCTGACCACGAGTGGAGCGACTATACCGCAACTCGCCCAAATGATGAAGCAGGCCGGCGCTTATCAGGCCATGAATCTAGACGGCGGTGCTTCCAGCGGGCTGTATTACAACGGCTCCTACCTCACCACACCCGGCCGCCAAATCAGCAATGCCATTATTGTAAAGTATCAATAGACGGATAAAGGGCTGTCTTCACGGATGTGTAAGCCGTGGGGATAGCCCTTTTTCCATTTTCCCCGGTTCCGGTTGTTCCTGCTTTCACCTTTTCAGGTGGCTTGTATGGGCCGTTACGGGTTGATCCTGCAACCTACAATCGAATCAGACCTGTAAAGCTATTGCTGCCTTCGCTTCCTTTTTTTAAAGAAAGATAAATACGGTTGTCTTCTTTGCTCGCCAAGCATTCATAAAGTCCCGGTTGCACAGAAAGGAACGTCCCTCCCCATACACATTCAGGCTCCAGTCCACCACTTGTGGCTTCCTCCCCTGCTCCAATAAATAGGTTGCCTGAGGGAACCTTCAAAAACAGTCGTACAGCAGGCTTGTCAATATGATCTGTCATCAAAACCTCATAGGTCCCGTCGGCTCCCAGATTCAAAAAAGCTACATTTCCCGCATTCAACTCACCCAGCTCGTCCTCTTCGATAGACCACCAATCCGGATCATCGTCCAAACGATGCTTAAGAGCTTGCGTATCAAATAGGCAAAGAGTCGCCGTATCTGTTGTAAATTGAAATGGACTGCTTGCCGTATTCATCATGCGATCCTCCTGATTTCAGTCAGCGATTTTCCGTTTTTCCACGTCTTACGCTATCCGTATTGCTAAATATTTGAGGGAAAATCTCCCTGTATATAAAGTATAACAATGCTTGCAGAGCCAGACAACATGCTGGACTAACACCCATTCTGCATAAAAAAGCCTTCCCTCACGATGTCGTGAAAGAAGGCCGATTTGTGGATTTAAGCGATGCTAACCTGCTGTTAGATCAGAAAAGACTTAGTAATAATTACCAGCAAAATGAACAATACCAAAATCGCTCCTGTGGATGTCCATGCTCCACCGTAACCTACTTCACCCATGTCTGAATCCCTCCTTGCGTTAAAGCTTACTCTTATCGTATGTAGAAAAGCGGATAACGACAGGGCGAATCGGCAAGTTTATTTGGCATGGAGGAGCCTCTCAGAAAATGGACTGATACGTCTCGCATGAATCGCTAGTCACTCTGGATGACAACTGGCAGAGAATGTCGTCCGTTCTTCGCAGTAACCTGCTCACATCCTTGTACTTCATTTTTTGAAGGAGCGGGGTTTCTAACTGGGATGAAAGAAATTGAGTGGTGCCTATAAATACGACAACATCCAATCCCGGGTTGGTTTCGGTATGTAATAAGTGCAGCAGATCATTCATAGACAGGAATCCGGGAGGGAAAAGGCTGTTGTTTTCTTTCATATATAGAGCTTTTAACATGGAGGTTAACGCCCAGTCACATAGGATTATGCAGCATTGGAGTTGATTGTGCTTGTACAGGATTTGGGCTAGTTTCATGTGGTATTGGGATAGAGTGTGAAAATCCGTTATTGAATTATGTAGGTGTTGTGAGGGTCTGGACGGTTGAGTGGAACTTGGAATAAAGGTAGAAGGAGCTTCTTTCATATCTATTCCTCCAGAGAATTTCAATATTAGTCTTATTACACCCTAAAATAATACTTATAGATATAATCAATGCTAAATATACGATTCTTAATCTCATGTTTACCCAAGAAAATCTTGTCTACACTTTTTAGTATGAAGGGGTGTAGATAAATGCAGGACAAAGAAGTACTAAAGCTAGTTGGGGCTAGAATAAGAGTGTTACGCAAAGAAAAAGGCCTCTCACAAGAAGCTCTTGGGGAAAAAGGTGGATTTCATTTTACATACATTGGACAGATCGAACGTGGAGAAAAGAATGTTTCTTTGATAAATGTAGCTAAAATTGCAAAAGCACTAGACGTAAACTTAGTTCAGTTGTTTTCATATGTAAGCGAGGACCCAAAAATCGTGGAATCTGATGAAGATGTTATACAAATTATTACGATGCTCAAAAAATCGAGTCCTGAGAAAGTACGTTTGGCGAAGAATGTGATACGGGAGATTATCAACTAAAGAAGAATGAAATGTTTCAATTAAGAAAACCAAGCTAGCCCACCTGTGGCTTATAAAGTGTCCTCTATAATGAACATTGGAAAATCCCCGGGTTCAACCGAGAGAAATTCTAGGGTTGCATTTTTTATGCCCGCAAAAAAAGGAGAAAATTATAGACTTATGCTGACACTGTAAAATAAGGGCCATTTAGCCTACATCTCGAAGAAAAGTGGACCTATCCACAGATTACCAAGCATTTGGAGATTCAGAATCAGGTCAAGCGATAGATAAGAAGTATCGTGAGCAAGGCGAATTCGGCTTGTTAGTCCAACAGGGGGAACATGAAGAATACAAGAATCAAGATCAGTATGTGCAACAGTTGAAACGGGAGAATGAAATGCTAAAAAGTGTTTGGAAAACTGGAAGCAGGAGGAGAGCAACAAAAAAATGCTATGATCGCAAAGTTAGCAACCGAATACCTGGTGATCCAACTCTGTCTGTTGTTCGGGGTGTCTAGAGGTGAATATTACGCCTATTTGAAGCGCAAGGATACCGACCGGGATGGCAAGCAAAGGCACTGATTCAAGCGGTATATCGACGCTACGAATGAATTTATGGATACCGCCAGTTCCAATTGTTACTGCTTCACGATCACTGAGTTTGGATGAACCACAAGAAGGCACTGTGGCTCTTGCAGACGCTGGGTATCCGCTGCCAGAAGGTTAGAACAAATAAGAAAAGTTCATTAATTCACTAAACTTCATTTATCTCGTATCATAGCTGATTCCTCAGCCATCCCATACATGTGATAAAAATACCCCTGAAGCTCAATTAATTCACAAAATGTTCCCCGCTCCACAATTGTTCCATCAGCGAATACAAAGATCATATCATATCGTTCTAGCACTGATTTTGACAGCCGATGAGTAACCATCACACAAGTAGTGTTCTCCAAATCCAGTACAGTTTCTTCAATAGCATTTGCCGTTTCATAATCTAGTGACGAAGTCGGTTCATCCATTAGCAATAAGGGAGTATGACGTATCAAGGTTCTTGCAATCGCTATCCTTTGCTTCTCCCCCCCAGACAGTATACTTCCTTTCTCTCCAACCTGGGTATCTATACCTTCTGGCAACTTATTTATTAATGTAATCAAACCGGATTTTAGGATTACGTCAGCGATCTCATCATTTGAATACGTTTGGTATAGTAAAATATTATCCCTAATGTTGCTATCGAATAAAAAAACATCCTGATGTAGTACAGACTCCAATCGGCACCACTCCTCAACATCAATCTCCTTTAAATTCACATCGTCCACACTAATCGTACCTTCATAGTTCTCATACTGTTTCATAAGGAGCCGTAACACAGTTGATTTTCCTGATCCGCTCGGCCCTACCAAGGCGTATTTTTTTCCCTGTTGCAATTCCATATTCAACCTGTGAACATTAAAACTGTTTTCTTTATAACCAAAAGATACTTCTTTTAGTGAAATCTTATTCTTAATCGTCGGTTTGTGAATGTACGCTACATCCTGATGCTCTGTATGTAAAAAGTCTGTAATCTTTGCCGATATATCACGTAATGATTTAATCTGAGTTATATATTGAATGCTCATTTGTATTGGATTGACGATACTATTGGTCAATTGTACACAAGCAATCATGGTCCCTAAGGTAATAAGCTGCCGTAATGTGAGAAAACTACCGATGATAAACACCGAAATAAACATAAAGCCGCCGAAAACTTCACTTATAGAGGTAACCCATGCACTCAATCTCAAAAATGCATATTTATTTTTTTCTACTTCCCTATTAAGATGATCATATTGCCCCTTGACATACTTCTCAATGCCAAAACTCTTAATTACTGCGAATCCTGAATACATATCGTTCGTATTAATTATGAATTTCTCTACAGCATCGGCCACTTTTCTCTTTCGATTTACCAGTTTTTTCTCAAACATACGAGGGATAAACATGGATAAGAGCGTTAACAAAAGAAGACAAATTACAATAGTAGGACTGAGCAGAAACATGCCAACTAAGGATGCTGAAAACGAGATACACATTCCAATTAACGAGAATATGTTTTTAAAATAGTCATCTTCAATCATCTTGATATCATTACTAAAAATAGATATATATTTAGCACTGTTATAAGCAGAAAACTGAGTCAGGCTTTTATTCATAATATGTCCGAAAACAACTTCTTTCAAATATAACATCGTCTTCTGAATATAAGAAGCATGGAACAAATTAGTTAATAGCCTAAGAATTGCACCTATCACAATAAAAGATAAGGCCAAAATAGCTGTCCCGACAAACTCTTGCTCGCTCCCTACGGTAACAACGTCTACCAGGTCTTTGAAGATAAAGGCCATATACATATTCATTAGACTCGACAGAATAATAAATGTGATGAGCAACATTAACTTGTATCTATACTTTAGTAAAAATACAATCATCACTTAGCCCCCGTCATAATAAACATAGTATTCATTTATTTCACTGGTCGCCACGCTATGATATATTTATATTACTATTTTGCTGAAGAATTGTAGCCTTACACATTAATAATCCCTCTACGTTTTGCGGCAATTACAGCCTCTAATCTGGAACTAACTTTGAATTTATTAAAAATATTAGTTAAATAATATTCAATTGTCCGTTGGCTGACACAGAAAATAGTAGCGAGTTCCTTGTTACTTTTTCCCTCAGCAATCCACTCTAAAATAGAACGCTCCTTGTTGTTAAGCGGTACATAATCCATCATTCCTTCATGGTGATGCAGCTGTTGTAACAGAGATACGGGTAAAACGGCGATTCCATCCAATGCACTTCGAACAGCTCGAATCAATTGTTCTGAGGAAAATTCTTTATCAATAAATGCTATAACTCCCATGTGTAATAACTTATCTATCATTGTATACGTATGAACCTGACCGACAAATAGTATAGGTATAGCCTGAATCCCACGTATATGCTCTAATTCTTCCAAGATAATCTTATTCAGATAATAAATACAGAGATTAAAACTATATTTCACCATTTCCTCTGCAGCTTCGATTGTAGAGGCGACACGTGTGACACAAAAATATCCTTCTTGTCCAATAAATGACTTAGTAACCTCACCTGATTCAAGATGATCATCCATAAGTAATATGCTATACATTCATCTAACCCCCTATGCATTGTATACATACTTATTCGATTTTTCGAGTAGAGAAATAACCGCCTGTTAACATAAGACAGGCGGCCATAGATGTTTAAGGTTAAGATTTATACATAATACAGCCATGTTTATTATCTACCCAGCAAAAACCAGCTGGTACAACTGAGCTTTGAAGTGCTTTAGGCTCAATAATCCAACGCATTTTCCTCACCTCCTTTCAAGTCACAACAGATTAGATACAGACAAAGGTGAGGCTTACAATTCAAGTCGATAATAATTAAATCTTAACATTTCGTTTAAATTATATTTGTATTCACAGCAAACAGGCTGCTTGTCATTACTTTCAAATGCTTGTTGCGCACATCCTCCACCACACAAAGGTAGAACAGAACAACTTCGACATTTTTCAACTTTATAGGGTGAATAATCAAGCCACTTCTCTGCACGTTGATCTAAATTTATTAAATTACTAATATGACCTATGGTATACTTGGGGTTTCCTACGGTATTCCAACATTTTTGAATCCATCCATCTGGCTGCACAACGATTGAATTGGCTGCAATAGCAGCACAGATAACAGGAGCATACTGAGGGTAATAGGAAATGTTTAGCCCTTTTCTTAACGCTTTCTCGTACAAGCTCAGGATGATTCCCGAAAACTCCTGATTCGCAAAGCAGCTACCGCTACTTGAACAGCCTCCCGCAACGTAGTCGGTGGTAGCAGAGAAATAGATGCTAACCTTTTCCTTGAAGTCTTGTTGCATTATATAATCCATATATTCCTCTAATGAATCTACATTATGGAGATCCACATTTGAACGTATACTTATGTGAATTAGATCACATGTTTCTCTAATATTTTCTATAATTTGATCAAATGTCCCCTGTCGGTTCTCCAGAACTCTTCTTTTATCATGATTTGATTTGTTACCATCTATTGTAATCTGAATATTTTTCAAGCCCAAATCCCTCAAAACAGCAGCACGCCTCCTAGTAAGTAAATATCCATTACTTACCATATCGTGTGACACTTCGATGTGTTTTTCCGCAGCCATTGCATTCATTTTCTCCATAAGAAGGGTGACCTTCTTAAACTCAAGAAGCGGCTCTCCCCCCGTCCAATTTACAACTACATGCTTCAAATCTGAAGCCTCCATAGAGGTTTGTACATAATTCAAAATATCTTGCTGTACTTGAGTTGTAAATGAACGATTACCCGATTTTTCCGTTAGGTTCTCGAAACAATAAGAGCATCTAAAGTTACAATTAAAGGTAGGCAAAATAGTGAGGTGTAATGTGTGTTTCTGATACCTTGTTGCAGTAAACAGTTTCTCCATTGTCTCCAACTCATCAATGGGATGCATGTATATAAATTGTCCCTGAATTAAATGTTCCAACTCTTCACAATGTATAAGGTGAGAAAAATCCTTATTAACAAGAGCATCATACAAATCCTTTTTTATTTCTCCCAAACCGTTAGTTAAACTGTTATATATTAAATACTTTCCATCATCTACCCCATCCAGTTTCAAGTACTCGTTGTAAGATGAGATTTCCATATTCATTCCTCCCAATCTTAGTATTAGGTACTAGATTGACTTCATTTTCAGCGCATAAAAAAATTTCCATTAAGCGGATAATAATCATTCATATATTAATATATTTATATTTTACCATTAATTTTCGGGAAAATCACCGTAAATTAACCGCAAACCACAAAAAATAGTTTTTCCCGATTAGTCTCCCGTTTATTAGTTAATAAATAATTTAAAAGTAAAGTCCTCACACTATCAATTATAATTGTTGAACATTATGCGAATTTTTAGTAACGGTGCCAAGGACTACATTGTCTATACCAATCACGAAAGGGCCCCTCGAATGTTCTCGCGTAGACCACGTCTCATTTTTCCAAGCCACTTATGGCTTACCTTGGCAAAAAACCGGGCGAATCCAGGAGATGAACTGAATGTCCTCGGTAGGATCTATATTTAGTAGCCTCCTAGGTATTCTCTAATTCTTCAATTGTTACTGTTTTCCTCTATGCTAGAGACAAAATATCCAACAAAGACGATCGCAATGAATGATGCCCCGATAATCAATAACATGCGCGTGTCTGGATTGAACTACATTCCAACCATCACTTGCGACAAGAAGAGAATTGTGATGTAGTTGCTGATTGGGAAAAAAAGTGACCTAAAGGGAGGATCACCTATTTCGTTCTTCCACTGAATTTAAATTAAATGATTGCCAATGTAACCCCAGGTAAGAGGGCTTGTCAATAATTTTATGTAAAAATTTGTTATATATTACTACATAGAGAAGGATACTCTTTTTTCGAAGATGTTGACCGGCACGGTATGAAAGAAAACAGACAATTGACTAGTGAGAGAGGGGGAAAACTTTGCTAAAGCTGATGAGTTATTAGCAAAGAAATAGTTGACTCTAGATATTTTATAACACGAAAATAGTGTGCCAAAGGACAAAAATCTAGCCTTCAAAATCACACAGTTCAAAATATCCATCATTATTTTGGTTTTTACGATTGATGAGGCAGAGTCTTTCAAAATTTTTATGTAAACTCTTATTGATTGAATCCCCCGGGAGGGGGATTTCGCATTTCTAATGTAGGTGGTCGCCAACTCGTTTCCGGGAAGAAAATGGAAAGTTGTAGCAACATCTGGCCCCAATTCTGAATGCGCCCCGTCCATTTGCGGGTGACATCCATCGTCGCCAGGCAGAGCATTTTAAGCAGAGCTTTATCGGTGGGAAAGATACTCTTGCCTCTCGTCACTTTACGCAACTGCCAGGGTAGCTTTCGATCATGTTTGTAGTGTAAATCAGTTTACGGATCTCCGGTGGATAACTAAAAAAGGGCGAAAGTTCTTCCCCGTAGTTCTGCCAGGAACGTACAATGATCGGGTATTTTACACTCTAGATTTCCTCGAAACATTCCAGCTCCAACTGTGCGCCTTCCTCGGTAGTTGCCTTGTAAATCGGCTTCAGATCGGCGGTGACTTTCTTGAGATCTTTGTAAGTCACGTACCGGGTGGAATTGCGAATTTAGTGAATGATGCACTTTTGAATTTCAGTCTCGGGATAGCAGGCGGCAGTGGCCCTAGAGAACTCACTCAGGTTATCCACACAGATGAAGAGAATGTCCTGAACCCGGCAATTTCTCAAGTCATTCAGCACGCTGATTCAGAACTTGGAGGATTCGTTTTCGTCCATCCACATGCCCAATATATCCTTATTACCATCCAAATCCATGCCGATGACCATGTAGGCCGCTTTGTCCGCAATGGCCCCATCTTGCTTCACCTTGAAGTCGGTAGGTCCATGTATACGATGGCGTACACGCCTTGAAGTGGCCGCTTCTGCCTTTCCTTGATGAGCGGAATGATCTTGTTCGTGACACTGGAAATGGGCGTCGGGGACACCTCGACGCCGTACAGATGCTGAAAGTGATCCTGAATTCACGGATGCTGACTACTTTGACGTACAGGGCCATGATTTGGTCTTCAATGCCCGTTACGTTGGGCTGATGCTTCTTAACAACGACAGTCTCAAATCCATCCAATTGATCCCGAGGAACAGCAATCTCTTGTTCGCCGTACTCACTCCCCACCGTAACCATTCGATTACTTCCATTTACTAGGTTTAGGAGTTTGCACAATCTATTTTACAGACTCATGAGACACTCTTTTTCAATAATGTCCAAGGCTAATGATGAATGACACCTTCACCTAGTCTTTTATATAGCAGAAACCTTTGGTTAATAAAACCTATTTATCCCCCTATAACCCTTACTTCCAAATCTCGTCTGCAATCTCTTTAATGAAAGCAAGCTTTTTCCACTGCTGTTCTTCTGTCAGAATATTGCCCTCTTCTGTCGAAGCGAAGCCGCATTGTGGGCTGAGGCAGATGTGGTTGATGTCGACGAATTGAGTCGCTTCCTTAATACGGTTAATAACCGTCTGCTTGTCTTCCAGTTCACCCGTTTTGGAGGAAACGAGGCCCAGTACGACCTGCTTTTGATCTTTCAGATGCTTAAGCGGTGTGAAATCACCTGCACGGTCGGTATCGAATTCGAGGTAGTAGCCGTCGATGTTGTCGATGTCGAACAGAGTTTCGGCTACAGGCTCATAGCCGCCAGAAGATGCCCAGGTGGAATGGTAGTTACCACGGCATACGTGAGTCGTAACGACCAAATCGGCTGGAAGATCCTTCACCGTTTCCTGATTCACACGGGCAAACAGCTTTTTGGTATCTTCCACATTCTCACCCGCATGCTGTCTAGCTTCCCAATAGTTTTTATCACAGAGCATACCCCATGTGCAATCATCCAGTTGCAAGCTGCGGCAGCCCTCATTGTACAACGCTTGAATCACGGATTTGTAAGCTTTGGCGATATCCGTCACCAGCTCATCCAGATTGCTGTAATACGTATCGGTTGTTTCTTTATTTTCTCCACGCAACAGCTCGGCCAGGAATTGCGCAGGTGCCGGGATTGTTTGGCGCGCGATCGCATCCTCTCCTGCTACTTGCTTCAGGAATTTGAAATCTTCAATGAAAGGATGACGGGAATGTCCGATTTTACCGGACAAGCGTGCGGTTTCCGCTCTTGTTTCCACACCTTGGAATTGGTAACCGTTCGAAAGCTGTACCTTTTCCACGCCGTCCAGACCCCACATAAAATCAAGATGCCACCAGGAGCGTCTGAATTCACCGTCTGTCACAGCTTGAAGTCCTACGGATTTTTGCTTTTCCACTAGCTTGATAATTTCGTTATCTTCAATCTTTCTCAGCTCGTCCGCAGAGATTTCATTATTTTGAAATTGAATTCTGGCGTCTTTAATCGCTTGCGGGCGCAAAAAGCTGCCGACCATATCATGTCTAAAAGGGGTCACTTTACGTTGGGATGCATTGTCAAGGATGCTGCTCATTAGGGTTATCTCCTTTTTCGCTTCTGTAGTGAAGTTCTTGTAAGAAAGATAACATACATTTTCAGTTATAAGGTAACTCCAATAAACTATAGCTAGTTATAGCCTAAGGCTATATCCAACCTTTTATTCCCCTATCGCCTCATGCAACGCTTCTACATAGACGGTAGCCAGCTTGGAGAGCGCAGCGTTTTTATGGCAAATCCATCCCACATTAATAGACTCATCACATTCCAGAGGGACGGAAATAATGTCGTTACCGTTCAGATCCGCACTGATCACCCCGGTAGAAATCGTATAGCCGTTCAAGCCAATGAGCAAATTAAAAAGGGTCGCCCGGTCATGGACACGAATGCTTTTGGGATGTGACAACGTACTGAGAATCTCCTCGGAAAAGTGAAAGGAATTGTACTCCCCTTGTTCAAAGGACAAATACGGATACGGATGAAGCTGATCAATGGTCACGATAGACTGTCGGGATAGCGGATTATTGGCACTGATAAAAATATGCGGCTTGGCCGTAAACAGGCTATTGAATTGCAGATTCGCATCTTTTAGCAGCTTGTTAATGACCTTGGCGTTAAATTCGTTCAGATACAGGATTCCAATCTCACTGCGCAGGCTTTTGACATCCTGTATGATTTCATGGGTTTTGGTCTCTCGTAAAGCCAATTCATACTCTTCTTGACCATATTGATTCACCAGATTCACAAATGCATTTACAGCAAAAGCGTAATGCTGCGTGGACACAGCAAAATGCTGTGGTGAAGGCTTGGCATCCAGATAGCGACTTTCCAGTAACTCCGCCTGCTCAACGACCTGGCGTGCATAACCGAGGAATTCCACGCCTTCCTTGGACAAAGAAATCCCCTTATTGGTACGCTCAAAAATGGTGATATGAATTTCTTCCTCCAAATCACGAATCGCGTTCGACAGACTGGGCTGGGAAATGAACAACCGCTTCGCCGCCTCATTCATGGAGCCACGATTGGCAACCTCAATGACATATTTTAATTGTTGTAAGGTCAATGCATGATGTCCTTTCCGTTTGTGTTTCTTCTATTATATAATACATAATCACACTTCTGGAAAAGGGATAATTGTTGCTTAAATGAAATCAGCCTCTCCCCTAAGGTTTAAAAAATATAAACACCTCCCTAAATGGAAATCTTCCATTTCAAGGAGGTGCTTTTTCACGGCTGCTTTAATTAACGAATTTCACCGTTTGTGGAGATCAGCTTTTGATACCAATAGAAGCTTTGTTTACGAATACGACGCAGATCCTTGAGATCAAACTCCTCACGATCCACATAGATAAACCCATAACGCTTGCTGGAGCCCTGATGGGTACTAACAAGATCAATCGCAGACCACGGACAGAAGCCGAATACTTCTACACCGTCTGTAATAGCCAGTTGAATCTGCTCAATATGCTTCTTGAAAAAGTCAATGCGGTAAGGATCATTCACTACATCCCCTTCTTCAAGCTTGTCAAAAGCGCCCAAGCCGTTTTCTGTCACGATTAAAGGCAAGTGGTAGCGAGAATAAATTTGGCGTAATGTGGTTCTAAAACCGACCGGATCAATCTCCCAACCAAACTCTGTCGTTTGCAGGTTGGGGTTGACGGAACCTCGATATGCTCCGGGTTCACCCACAATTTCATGCTGATCTCCTGTATGTGAAAAATCATTTCCGTCATCTAAGCTTTCTCCTACGGTTTGAGAGGTATAATAGTTAAATGCGATAAAGTCCGGGTTCCCCTTCGCTAAAATGTCCATATCCCCTTCTTCAATGATAGGCTCATAGCCTTTCTCGACCAAATAGCTCCACGCAATGTGATTGTAACGGCCAAATACAGCCATATCCAGATAGAGCCAGTTGCGAATCGCTGCATAGTTATCAGCCGCCAGTGTATCTTCCGGCTTGGAACTGGCTGGATAGATAACCCCGATATTCGGCGCTGGTCCAATTTTCGCGTCAGGTAGCATTTCATGGCACAATACCATTGCTTTCGCCTGCGCGACTAACATATGATGATTTTGTTGATACAGTACCTTTTGTGGATTTTCCAGACTTGTATCTAATGTGCCAATAGAACCGGGATGAAGAATCAGCATATTCTGCTCATTAATGGTTAACCAATATTTCACCCTGTCTCCAAAGTTCTCAAACAATGTTTTGGCATACTGTTCGAAGGCATCAATCGTCTCCCTCTTCGACCAACCGTCTTGTTTTTCAAGAGCATAAGGCAGATCAAAATGATACATAGTAACAATCGGTTCAATTCCGTATTTAATTAGTTCGTCAATTAATGAGCTGTAAAACGCGATTCCCTTCTGATTAACTTCACCTGCGCCCTGGGGATAAATACGTGTCCAAGCAATAGAGAAACGATATGCTTTAAAGCCCATTTCAGCCATCAGAGCTACGTCTTCTTTGAACATATGGTAATGATCACTGGTTACCTTAAAATCAGTGACCCCTTCGACGTGATTAGCCATGTCAATGACAGAAGGTCCTTTTCCATCTTCGTCCCATGCACCCTCTACTTGATAAGCGGAAGTGGAAGCTCCCCAGAAAAAATTTTCAGGAAATGCCTTCAATTGATTATGTTTCATGATATAGTCCCTCCAGTTATAGTTATATCCTTCTGATGTTCGCAATTCATATATGTCATGATGATGCTTGCCAATATCACACAACCAAAGTTAACAATACTTCATTTTTCTGGACCTGCTCCTGATTTGTCTCAAATACGTCCACTTTATGTTGCGTAAGTGTGACGATGACAGGCGTTACGATTTCGTATCCCGCTTCTATAATCTGTTCCCTGTCAAACTGAATTAGCAAATCACCCTGTTTCACGCTGTCGCCTTCTTTAACCACTGGATTAAAATGCTTCCCTTTCAGCGCAACGGTGTTAATTCCGATATGAATTAATATCTCTGTACCCGCATTGGAAGTCAATCCTATGGCATGTCCTGTGGGGAACAGCGAGGTTACGACTCCATCTATTGGGGCTACAACCTCACCGACAGACGGTTCAATGGCTAATCCTTTTCCCATGGCCCCTGTAGAAAATGCAGAATCATTTACTTGACTCAATGGTGTGGTCCTGCCTGTGATCGGGCTGTATATCGTTTCTTTCTTGATATCAACGGCCTTGGTTGCTGTAACAACAGGCTCTGGTTCTGCTGTTTTCACGGATTCAACTGTTTCTGGGGCCTCCCCCTTCACCTTGCTTTCATATCCAAAAATAAGGATCAGCATCGTTGCAGCTATAAATGAACATGCAATGGCGATAACGTAAACTAAGGTTGGCGTATATACTGGAATTGCAAAAATGTTGTGAAAAACATAAGCCGTCATTTTCACTCCAAAATATCCATTGATAGCTCCGCCTAGAGCGCCTGCGATAATGACAATCGGAATGACACGTTTATAACGAAGCACCAGACCATACACAATCGGCTCTGTCACACCAGCCAGCAATCCTGTAATACTCGTGGAACCGGCAAGAGTTCTAAGTGTTTTATCTTTTCTCGCCTTCAGGAAGATACCAAATGCGACACCAATTTGAGCAAATACAGCTGCTGCAGCCATCGCCTCAATCGGATCACCGCCAACACCGATATTTTGAATCGTAATGGGTGTAAAACCCCAGTGAAGTCCGAAGACGACCATAAAGGTCATAAAACCGCCAAGAACAATCCCTGATAAAATTCCACTTACACCGATTAACCATGTCACACCTGAAGAAATCCAATCTCCTACCCCTGTACCGAAAGGTCCGAAAGCCATCGCAGATAGCGGAACCATAATCATTAAAGCCAGCATCGGAACTAAAAATAGTTGTAAATCCTTAAGAATGATCTTCTTCAAAAACTTATCCACCAACGCATATATGCTAATGGATATGAAAATCGGGAAAACACTGGCGGAGTAGTTCATCATGACCACCGGTATTCCTAAAAACGATACATCAGAGCCTTTGTCCATCAGCCCCGTAAAGTTGGGTTCCATGAGAGCCGCACCGATCACACCAGCTACATAAGGATTCGCCTTCAGCTTTATACCAAGCGTGATCCCAAGTAAAATCGGCAAAAAGTAAAACACAGCATTCCCTGCAGCAGACAGGATCATATAAGTATCACTTGTTGCAGACATCCATCCCAGCAAGGTCAAAACCGTCAGGAGTGCTTTTATCATTCCCGAGCCCGCCATCGCCGGAATCAACGGGGAGAAACTGCCGGAAATAACTTCAAAGATTGTGGATATGACCGATGTTTTTTTACCACTGGATTCACTCGCTGTAGAGGAATTCGATCCAAAATCCCTGTTTTTCATAATCTCCGCATATACATAGGCAACATGGCTGCCAATAACAACTTGAAATTGTCCTCCGCTTTCAACAACTGTAATGATCCCCTCGTGCTTCTCAAGCGCTTCTCTTTCAGCTTTTCGTGAGTCCTTCAGGTCAAATCGGAGTCGTGTAGCACAATGGACAAGCCCATTGATATTTTCTTCTCCTCCAACGAGACGTACGATGTCTTCGCCCATTTTCTTATGGTCCATGTTCATTCTCCTCTTGGGCAGATTGCCTGAAAACAAAAAAATACCTAAACGAGAGGCCTATATGATCAAAGAAAATGATCACTGCCATTCATTTAGGTATCGCCTGCTTAACCAGTAACAATCCTTATATTTAAGTTGTGAGCCTACTATAAATCACTTAGAAATCGTTTGCAAGCTTTTTTTTCTAAGAAGTAGCCATATCGTTTCTGGAGGTTACACGCTGTATATGAATCGTCAAATACACTTTTTCGTCAATTGACATAGCACTTTCATGCTTTAATTCCAGATATTGATTGATTAATTGGGTGCATTGAAAAGCCCTCTCATATTTATCTTTGACTTGGTCATACAAGAAATTATCCCCTGAAGCTAGTTGTTCTTGTTCATTGCTCAGCAATCGTTGGGCAAAGTACTGCAAATGAGTAATAAACCGGGAATAATTGAACGAAGTTTCATCCAGTGTAATCTGATAGTAATCGGTTACAATGTTGAAAATGTCATCAATGACCTCGGTGATCTCAACCGTTTGTTTCATTCCCTGACCGTCTTGTCTTGCATTTACAAAATGCATAGCAATAAAGCTTGCTTCATGCTCATCCATTTGGATGCCAAATTGAGCATGGATGATGTCCAATGCATTCATTCCGATCATAAATTCTTTTTTGTAAAATTTTTTAATTTGCCATAAGAGTGAATTTTTAAGTCCCACGGATTTTCTGTATCGAGAGATGGCAAATTGAATATGGTCAATCAGAGAAATATAGATATTATCACTAAAAATATCTCCCATTTCCTTTTTTGCGCCGCCTACAATTTCATCCGCCACCTTTAAATACTCTACAGATGTTTCCCCAATAAGATCTATTAATTTTTGTGGAATTTTATCCGACTTTAATACAAAGGTTTTTTCTATTTTTTCCTCATCGACCCTCTGACCATTTTTCTTTTTAAAGCCCAGGCCATTCCCTATGACAACAAATTCATGACCCACCTGATTTTCGACTCGGATGACATTGTTGTTAAAAATTTGCCGGATGATCATTTATCTGCTCACCTCATTGATGTAATGACAAAGTTTGTAATAACAAAAAAAACCAAATAACGACTAAATCAATTAGTCATTATTTGGGTATCGCCTGCTTACCAGTAACAATCCCGAAGGGCACTTCACCCCTCATTCAATTACCCTTACTATACCGCTTTCAATACAGAATAACAATACAAACATGCCAAAAAACCGCCAAACACTCGGAATCCTTTGTGCTTAGCAGCTTTTGGGTTCATGCTTAACTCTCTTTCTCTTTGCAAAACACCTCTTTGGCAACCTGAATAGCTGAGGCTGCCCGGGGCCATCCTACATAAAAGGCAAGCTGTGTAATGACCTCAACCAGTTCTTCCTCCGAAATCCCGTTCTCCTTGGCCAGTTTCAGATGATACGGAAGTTGATTTACATGCTCACCCGCTACCAATGCGGAGACGGTGATGAGACTCCGTTCTCTGAGAGATAGCTCACTTCTTCTCCATACATCTCCAAAAAGAACATCCTCTGTATAACCTACAAAAGCGGGAGCAAAATCACCGATCGTTTCCCGAACACTCGATCTGATCAATTTATGCTTCATACAATCATCTGGGCAAGTCCGTTGCCAAAGGACCAATCCTCTAATTCAGTCTCTATCAGTGTCACAAATACATCCTCCGGTCTAATCTTACATTCAATAGATAAGAGCTCCGCTAACTTTTGGTAGAAACTCTTTTTTTGTTCCGTAGTTCTACCCGTCCCCATTGTAATTTGGATATACAGCAGCTTGTCTGTTCTGGGTACATTCAAATAATCGGGACTATAATAAAACTCGCTTTGCTTATGAGCATGAAAAACCTGAAAGTAATCTTTTTCCGGAACCTGAAAATGTTCGATCAAAGCGTTCATGATACAGCGGCTAATCCAAGGCAGCTCTTGCTCTGTGTATTGCTGCTCCATGTAGCCAACTCGTACAAATGGCATGTTCATCTCTCCTATCCGTTGGGATAAGATAATTGTACTCCCCTTGCTTTCATCTGTATAATTGAAAATAATCATAAATATATTCAATTTGACCGATGGAGATGAGCATGCGTGGATCTGAAAGAATTAACTACATTTCGTACCATAATCGAAGAAGGAACGTTTTCAAAAGCTGCTGCCAAATTAAACTACGCTCAGTCTACAGTCACGAGCCAAATCCAGAGGCTAGAGAAAGAGCTGGGATTTCAACTTTTTAAAAGGGGTTGGGATGCAGAGTTAACGTCCCCAGGCAAACTATATGCCGAGGAGATAGACGGGCTTATTCAGCATTGGAATTTTGTAATGGACCAGGCGAAGTCTCTGAAAAAGGAGGAGATTGGCACGCTCCATATCGGTGTGATTGAAACGGTGGCGGCTACTGTACTGCCCTTGGTTCTGCAGCAGTTTCGAGAGCATAAACCGAATATTACGTGCCATTTTACAGTTGGAAACACGGATGCACTCGCAAATGCTTTGGTGGACGGTACACTGGATTTTGCAATCTCTGGGGAACCTCACTCGATTCCTTCCTTACACTTTGAACCCTTGTATAACGAACACATCGCCTTTATTGTGTCCCGTAATCATCCCTTCGCGGCAAAAAGTGAGCTTCAGCTGGAGGATTTGTATGAATATCCGCTTATAGCGGGAGGGAAAAACTGCCTGTACCATATCCGACTGGAAAAAGAGCTTTCCCGCTTCCCGTCGATGCCGTTTTTTTATACTGTCAGCCAAATTTCGTCGATCCCCTCATTCGTAAAAACGATTCCTTCAGTTGGAGTGGTTCTATCGTCAATGCCTTTGCCGAAGGAACTGATCACCGTCCCCCTCCAATTAACAGACTCGAATATTCCCATTGGACTGCTACAAAACAACCATCACCAGCAGTATATGTCTTCGGCCCGAAAGCTGTTTATGCAGTTGGTTAAGGAGCTTTGTAGGCTATAGCTCAATGCAATAACTACTAATAAGCTATATAGGCAAAGCCGACACCTTTGCATAAAGAAAAAGCCGCTAAACACTCAGAAACCTGGTGTTTAGCGGCTTTACTATTTTGAAGGCCTAAGGAAATGTGGCCCTCTTTTTATTTTTTTACTCCTGTGATACCCGTTATTTCGCTTCGAGCGGTTTTTTCCACAATCCCAGAATGAGCGCGGAAATCACGGAACCAATCGCGACTGCAAGCAAGAACAGCAATGCATGGTTGGCAAGAGCTGCTACAAAAATTCCGCCATGTGGAGCTGGAAGATTGATTTGCCAGAACTGCGTCAGACCACCAGCAATCGCTGAACCTACAATACAAGAGGTCAGGACACGCAGAGGATCAGCAGCTGCGAATGGAATGGCTCCTTCCGTAATGAAGGACAATCCAAGTACATAGTTCGTCAAGCCAGACTTGCGCTCTTGCTCAGTAAACTTATTTTTGAAGAACGTCGAAGCTAATGCGATCGCCAACGGAGGTACCATACCACCCGCCATAACAGCCGCCATCATAGCTCCGTTCGTGTTACCACTGGAAGTAAAGACACCGATCGAAAATGCGTAAGCTGCTTTGTTAAAAGGTCCACCCATGTCAATCGACATCATTCCGCCTAGAATCAGACCCAAAATAACTGCATTACCTGTTCCCAAATTGTTCAGAACATTGACAAGCCACGTGTTAATACCACCAAAAATCGGATCGAACAGGTAGAACATAATCGCGCCTGAAATTAGGAGTCCAAATACAGGGTATAACAAGATTGGTTTTAAACCATCCAGCGCTTTCGGCAGACCTGCAAAAGCTTTACGCAGGAAGATCACCACATAACCAGCCATGAAACCAGCTGCCAGACCGCCAAGGAAGCCTGCATTAGAGTTTACAGCCATCAGACCCCCAACCATACCTGGCATCAGTGCCGGGCGATCTCCAATGCTCATCGCGATAAATCCGGCCAGTATCGGAATCAGGAAGTGGAACGCACCTGTTCCACCGCCAATTGTCTGCAACAGTTGGAACAATACATTGTCTTCTCCTGCCACTTGTTCAATCAAGAAGGAAATTGCTAACAAAATCCCCCCGCCTACAACGAATGGCAGCATATGAGAAATACCGTTCATTAAATCCTTGTAGATTTTGCTGCCCACGCTGCTCTTCTCCGCTTTCGACTCTTCAGCACTGCCTTTACCTTCACTTCGATAAATTGGGGCATCGCCGTTCAGCGCTTTGCGGATCAGTTCCTCAGATTTACGGATACCGTCGCTTACCGGTCTTTGCAATACAGGTTTACCGTCAAATCTGGCCATTTCAACCTTCTTGTCAGCTGCGACGATTACACCTTTGGCACGGCGAATTTCATCCGCTGTCAGTACGTTTTGTGCGCCTTCCGAGCCATTCGTCTCTACACGGATATTTACACCCATTTCTTTCGCTTTCTTAATGAGAGCATCTTCTGCCATAAACGTGTGTGCAATGCCTGTAGGACAAGCGGTCACTGCAACCACAAACTCGTCAGAATTCGGATTGCCAACGATAACGTCTGGCGTTTGCTGTGCTTTGGCAGCCTCTTTTGCTTTCTTGGCAGCTTCTTCTTCCGCCTGCTTGGTATCAAACAGCATAGCTACTTCATCCGGTGTTTGCGTTTTCATAAGGCTCCCGATAAAATCGGTATCAATCAACAGCCGGGAAAGGGCAGCCAGTGTGCGAAGATGCGTATTTGCTGCTCCCTCCGGAGCCGCAATCATAAAGAACACTTTTGCCGGCTCACCGTCCAACGATTCGAATTCTACACCTTTACTGCTTTTGGCGAAAACGACAGTCGCTTCATTCACGGCTTTGGTCTTGGCATGCGGCATCGCAATGCCGCCGCCGATTCCAGTGCTGGACTCTGCTTCACGTTTGTAAATCATTTCTTTAAACAAGGCACGGTCATTAATACGTCCACTTGCTTCGAGACTAGAGATGAGCTCCTCAATCGCCTCGTCTTTTGTCGTCGCCTGCAGGTCCATGATCATCGTTTCTTTAATCATCAGGTCTGTTATTCTCATTTTTCACACTCTCCTAAGTTCGATCAGCGTGTCGAGACACGCATAATAAGCTCATGATGCAGCTGGATTACCGTTTTGAAATCGTGACTTGCGGTCGTAATTGTTCAATCTTCTCTCTAGTAGCCAGATCATCGGAGAACGCAGTTGCGCTTCCGGATGCCACTCCTGCACGGAATGCTTCGATCGGATCGCCATGAAGAGCCAGCGTACCCACGAATCCAGCAATCATTGAATCACCTGCGCCTACAGAATTTTTCACCGTTCCTGCTGGTACATTTGCGTGATACACTTCATCTGCCGTAATGAACAAAGCCCCTTCTCCTGCCATGGAAATCAGTACATTTTTTGCACCTGCTTCCAGCAGCTTACGACCGTAAGTGATGATCTCCTCCTTTGAATGAATAGTTACGCCAAACAACTCAGCCAGCTCATGGTGATTCGGCTTGATGAGCAGCGGTTTATGAATCAGTGCCTTCATCAGCGCCTCACCTGTGGTGTCGATGACGAATTCAGCTCCAGTTTGCTGGCATACGCTAATCAGCCGATCATAGAAGTCTCCTCCAAGTGACGGCGGGATACTTCCTGACAAGACGACAATGTCATTTTTCTGGAGTCCCGCCAGCTTTTGCACCAACGCATCGGCCTCTTGCTCACGAATCGCAGGTCCCAAACCGTTAATTTCCGTTTCATCGCCATGCTTGAGCTTAATGTTAATCCGTGTGTCATCTTCGATAATTACAAAATCAGTTTTAATGGATTCTTCCCGCAATGTATCGTCGATAAACCTGCCTGTGAATCCTCCGAGAAAACCAATCGCCGTGCTATCTGCTCCCAACTGGTTCAGTACACGTGATACATTAATCCCCTTACCACCTGGCAATTTTAAATCACGTTTCATCCGGTTCAAATCACCAAGCTTCAAATCGTCAACTTCCACGATATAATCAATGGAAGGGTTCAGCGTTACTGTATATATCATTGTTATCCCTCGATTATCTTAGTTTTCTGAGCGATGGATCGGCGTGAGCGTTCTGGCATCGATTCGGTAATAAGTATAGCTTCCTTGAGCTCGAATAGTTTGGCGAAGGTTACTTCTCCAATTTTGCTAGAATCGGCCAACACATACGTTTTGCCAGACAGCTGATGGGCTCGTCGCTTGATTAGCGCCTCTTCAGGATCAGGAGTCGTATACCCCATTTCCATATCCACCCCGTTCGTTCCTAGAAAGCACTTGTCGAATCGAAAATTGTCCAAATTTTGTAGGGCAATACTCCCAATTACGGCTTTGGTATGAATTTTCATCATCCCTCCCAGTAGATAGCTTCTGATTCTTTTGCTTACCAGTGCTTCTACGTGAGATAGACCATTCGTCACGACCGTCACGTCTTTAGCTTCAATGTAAGGAATCATCGCCATCGTTGTTGTTCCCGCATCCAGATAAATACATTCGCCATCCAAAATTTCTTTGGCTGCCATACGGGCGACTGCGTTTTTTTGTTGAACGTTTTTGAATGTTTTTTCTTCCATGCCAGGTTCCTGACTTTTCTGATTCAGTAAGGTTGCCCCACCATGAATCCGTTTTAACAACTGACGGCCCTCAAGATCTATCAAATCGCGCCGAATTGTTGATTCAGAAGCTCCCAACAAATCAGCCAATTCCTGCAACTTTACAACACCACGTTCTTGTAAGCGCTGTATTATCAAATTGTATCTTTCTTCCGTCAGCATTTTCATTCCTCCAACTGTTTATATCGTACCACAAACTTGACAAAAAACAATCATTTTTCTTCAAAAAGATTCAAAAAAATTCATATCTGCTTCATTTTTTTACAAAATGGTGAATTCCCGCTCCAATCATCATGATTGCGTTTACATTTTAAAGAAAATCCATCTGCTTTTATGTAAATTCATTCTTCTTACATAGGAATTCAGCAATAAACGTTCAAAAACGTTCTGATGCATCCATCAGCACCATTTTACCATTAAGCGCACAAATCGTCCCAACCTTCTCTACTCAGAAAAAAGCTAAACACTGGGAACGCTCTCCTCTGTGTTTAGCTAATCGAGACGCTTCATGCTCAGTCCTTAACGATTCCAATGACGAAACCGTCATACCCCTTGCTCCCCACGGTTTGGATAGCTGTAGCTGTAATTCTTGATTCTTCAGCCAGCATATCATAAAACTTTCTTACTCCCTGCACGCGAGGGTCTGTGCTATAAGCTTGAATTACTTCTCCTTCACGGATAACATTATCACCGATAATAACGGTGCCAGGACGCGAGAAGCAAAGTGCCCAATCCAGATAAAATGGATTATTGGGTTTATCCGCATCGATAAAAATAAGATCAAAGGGGTCAACTTCCTCCTCTTTCATCTGTGCTAACTGCTCCAAAGCTTCTCCCTCCCGAAGTTCCACCATTCCATCCAACTGAGCCAACGATATATTCGACCGGGCAATTTTAGCATGGATCGGGTTGGCTTCCAGCGTAACTATTTTTCCACCCTTCGGCAACGCCCTTCCCAACCAGATTGTACTGTAGCCTCCCAAAGTACCGATCTCCAGCACACGTCGCGCTCCCTGCATTTGAGCAAGGATATTTAATAGCTTTCCCTGATTGGGGGATACATCATGCGGAGGTAGTCCCGCCTTTTGGTTAGTAGCCAATACTTGTTCCAAGATAGCATCATGCGGAATGAGACTCTCCGAGATATACTGGTCTACTTGATCCCACGTGTTCGTTTGATTCATTCGCTCCACTCTCCTTTGGATTAACTTACAATTTGATTGTAAATGAATTATTATTATAAAAATAATATATATTTTTGCTCTATTCATAATCTACATCTATGAATCTGTCGGAAAGGGAGTATGGTCTTGAACCTGCATGCATTACGCTTATTTCACGTGGTCGCCTCTACAGGGAGTGTGACACGTGCCTCTGAACTTTTAAATATTAGCCAACCTGCGATTACCGCCCAGATTAAAAAATTTGAAAAAGAAATATCCCTCACACTGCTCATGCCGCAAGGAAGAGGGATTGCCTTAACGGATGCTGGTAAAAAGCTTGCTGTACTCGCCAAACGGCTCTTTGCTGTCGAACAGCAAATCGAAAAATTTACACAAGATTATCGTGATGGAGCCCATGGTCATATCCGGCTAGCGGCTACTTATTTACCGGCTCATTTTCTCATTCCGGCCTGGATTGCAAAATTCAAACAGCAATATGAACATGTTGAAATGACGATTAACACTACAAATTCCAACGATGCTTTGCAGCAACTATTGAATATAGAAGTGGATTTGGCTATCTATGGGGGACTGCCGGAGCAATATCCCGATACGATTCAGACCGAAGAACTATTTCGTGATGAGCTGTGGTTCGTGGTAGCTCCAGATCATCGGTATGCAAATCAGCAGGTTTCTTTATTGGAAATGATGCATGAACCCTTTGTTATGCGTGAAAAGGGAAGCTCGACACGGGAGAGATTATTTTCCTTATGTCGAACCTATAATGCCCCCGCACCCCAAGTCACCCTAAACTTCACAGGGCTGCATGAGGCGATTACCGCAGTTATTGCCGGATATGGTGCCAACTTTGTGTCCTCACTGGTCGTGCGTGAATATGTAGAACGCGGCGAGCTGTGCCGGGTATATGTAGAAGACATCCAGCTTCTCAATTCAATCGCCATCTGTACCCGCAAGAACGAACCCCTATCTACCGCTACTCTAAATCTCATTCAGCTCATACGTAACCATTCCTGATGGGCATTAGGCACCTGTGTACACTAGCGCTGTATTTTAAAATAACAAGAGCCATGACTGCGTGCATACCGCATTCATGGCTCACCTCGTTATGATAAATATTCACCCTCAATAATCTTCTCCAGATAATCTTCCGGCTGTGCAAGAAACTCGGCAAAGCTGCACACATCCGCATATTCCTGATGCTCCTCGTCATAATAACCCAGGCACTTCTGCTTCGGATTCCACACCAATATAATATCCGAGTAATTATCTACTTTTAGAGACAGACGCAACAGCTTTTGCCGACCCACCTTCATCTCAACCGTATCTATGAATGAGAAGAACTCAACAAATTGAATATCAAGATCATTTTCTGGCAGATCCACACGGAGCTGATCCCCCATCAGAAAGGCAACAATATCCTTTGAAAGCTTGTAGCTTTTCAAAGCATGCCGTTTATTTTCCAGATTATGAAATGCTGGAGGCTCTACAGACTTTAAATACTCAGCCATTTCTACGTTTTTATTACTTAGTGCAATTGTATATGCCCGTTCTCCATCTTTTTCTGCCTGCGTCACATCAGCTCCTTGCTGAACCAAATACTTCACCATCGCAAAATCATTGTTGCGTGCCGCCACTGTCAAAGGCGTGGCTTTATAAGGATATACCATATTAGGGGCATTGAAATTAATATCTACGCCATGTTCCAATAGTAATGCTACTGTTTTCAGGTCATGCTTACTAACTGCGTTGCGGAGTGTTGCTCCAGCATGCTGCTTCATATCGAGGCCCAACTCATGGATAAGCAGCATATTGCTTTTGTTACCGTAGTAGGCTTGCTCATAGGCACCGGATTTGACATGATTTTTCCCGTCCAGCTTGGCGCCATGAGCAACCACATAACGGACAATCTCTTCGGTACCATAGCGAACAGCCGTCAGGAATGCGGGATTATCCTTCACATTAAGTTGAACCCCCTCATCGACCAGTAGCTTCAAGACTTCCATTTGCTCAGTGATGAGTGTAATATCCAATGGACTTAATGTCGTATATTTGCTGAGTACGATTCCTTGTTCTATATCCCAGCCTTCGGTCAGAGCTTGACGTAAAGCAAATATATTGCCTTGAACGATATGCATCGCTATCTCAGGAATAACCTCGAAATTGCCTACATCTTTTAATTTAATCATCGTTATTCCCTCACTCTTTATGTAACTACTATCAGACATGCATATCTATTTTATACCAACCTCTCCTTTACATAAATCCGACAGATTCCCCAAAATTCATTATTCACTCTAGCGCAAACAAGTGAGTAATAGAGGTCAAAATACCTTAGAGAAGCTATAATTGTATTATGATTCTGTATACCCTGTGCAACGAAAAGGAGCTCGCAATACTTGGCTGATGACTTCGGATACCAAAGAAACGAAGCGAATAGTAACCCGGGCCCAAAGAAGCTTGAACAAAGAGAAATAATTGGAAGACTCCTCCCCATCCAATCCATATCTAGAATATTCACATAAACTATAATATTTATCTGGAATATTAGGAATGGAGGAATTCCTATGTCTATTATTCGAATCTATCTGGAGGCAGACAGTATCGTATCTGGAAACATTGCTATTACAACAAGTATCAATGTCACTCCAGTGGTTAATCGTTACACAGCTATCGTCGTGCTTGGTAATATATTAGGTGGAGTGACTACTATCCCGGCACAAAGTTTTACGAATGATAGTGGTACTTCAGTCGCGGCAAACAGTCTTGTTGTTCCGACCAGTAGTGGATACTACAATGTATTTGTAAATGGAACGTTGCAGCGAGGCGGCTTAACAACGCTTTCTGCTACAAATCTAATTATAAATACAGGCCTGATTGTTGGTGCAACAGTAGTCGTTGAAATTGTTAATTTCAACTCTAGTGCTTCCTCAACCTCTGTCAACAATGTCACAGTAACGACTACCATAAGCGACTGAGAGAAAGCCTTCGTAAAATTACTATAAAAAAACCGCCAAACACAGGGTTTCCCCTCGTCTTTAGCGGTTTATTTCTCTTTGAACCTCGAATATTTAAATCTTGAAGTTCTCCACAAGCACCTGAAGCTTCTCGGCCAGTGATGAGAGGAGCGCTGCGGAGGATTCCACTTCTTGCATGGCAGCAAGCTGTTGCTCCGAAGAGGCGGACAGGGACTCTGCCCCTTTAGCCGTATGGTTAGAGACCATTACGGTATTCTGAATGGCTTCAACGAGCCCTTCAGAGATCAGCGCCAGATCCCGAACTGTGGCTGATATTTGCTCGCTTTGGGAAGACATGTCGGAGATGGAGACTTCAATTTCGGAGAAGGAGCGCCCGGCTGATATGATCAACTCCTTGCCCTGCATCATTTCGTCCGTGGAACGCTTCATAGTTTCGCCTGCTTTGTCCATTTGGGCGATAATCAGACTAATCAGCTCGCTGATTTGTGTGGCAGAATGGGCAGAACGTTCGGCCAGTTTGCGGACAGAGCCAGCGACAACGGCAAAGCCCTGACCTTCTTCTCCGGCGCGCGCAGCTTCTATCGCTGCATTCAAAGACAGCAAGTTGGTCTCCTCGGCGATGCTGGCAATGGTGCCGACAATGTTCTCAATCTCCTTGGAGTGGCTGCCAAGCGTATGAATAATGCTTGAGAGATCGCCGATGCTTTCGCTGACAACTCCCATTTGGGAGGTGGTGGAATCCATCGATTCCCGGCCAAGGCGTGCTTTCTGGACATTATCCGCGGCCTTGTTCATTGCGATGTCCGCATTGCCAGCAATATCGCTGATGAAGCGGGACATATCCTGAATAGCTTTATAGCTTCCTTCCAGGTTTTGCAGTTGGGTATGCGCCCCATCAGCCAACTCAATCGTAACATTCACGCTCTGCTCTCCAGCACGGTTCGTTGCCTGTGCGCTGGCAGACAGCTCTTGAGAGGAAGAAGCGACCAGCATAGAGGTGTCATTGACCTGAGTAATCAGGTTGCGCAGGTTCATGGTCATATCGTTGAAGTCGCGGGCCAACGTCCCGATTTCATCCCTGTTTTTGAAGAGAAGCGGTTCATGGGTAAGGTCGCCCTTGGTAATGGTGTTCACAGAGGCTGACAGCTTGGTAAGCGGACTTACCATATGGCGAATCAACAGGTAAACAACAAGGATAGCCACGATGAAAATGGAGCCGCCAATAATAAAGGGCTGAACAATAATATCCAACGTCCGTTCCTGAATTAACGAGCCGTCAAAATTGATGGCCATCAGTGCAACAATGGGCTTGGTGGGATCATGGTCCTGATAAATGGGACCGTATCCAGTTTTGAGCGAGGTTCCTTCATATGTATAAACCTTGGAATATGCTGAATGCTTCATGGTAGTTATCATTTCTTTGTCTTCGTCCGTGAAGTAGAAGGAATCGCCAGCTTGATAGCCTCTTTGCTTGAAGTTGGCATCAGCGGCCAAAATTTTTCCATCCAAAGAGATAATAAAAGCCTCCTTAAAAATAGGCTTATGTGCTACAATCCAGCCGATCCGGTCTTCAATGGCAGCAAGTTTGCTGTTATCTCCACTGACCAGAGCCGATATATCCGCAGGATCTATAAGGCCAGTCGTAATATTGGCGCAACCCACCAGCTCGATCCCAGCAGCTTCATCCACTTGATGATAAGCAGTACGATATCCGAAGTATCCAATGGAGGAGCCTACGAGAAGCAGTATGATGAGCATCATCCAGGTTAATTTTGTTGCCAGCTTCATTATATGAACCACCAATCCTGACTCTAATAAATTTTTGTGACAATCCGTTTTCACTGCTACGATTATAGCCTATCAACACTTACTATAATATGGCATTCCAGTGTCGGAAGATGTCGTTTTTTGTGAGAATAGTCACTGTTTTTTGTAAACGAGGACGTTGCAGCGAACGGCAGTCATTAATGGCGTGGTGACGACTACAATAAGCGACTGAGGTGAGTGCCTCTGTTGAATTACGACAAAAAAACTGCTAAACACAGAGGTTTACCCTCGTTTTAGCAGTTTTTTTTGTCTATGAATCAAGTGTTTCATCGGTAACGTATTTTCGATTTTTATAGCTGTATTCAGCTTTATTTTTTGTGGGCTAGTAAGAGATTAACTATGGTATCCAATTGAAGCTCCAATGAATAAGGGTCTTCCATCACAAACTCATCCCCTTTATCGCTGAATGAACCGTACATATAAACCTGTCCTTTTTTTACAGCCGGAAGGCCTTTCCATAGCTCACTATGCAGAATCTGATTATCCCCTTCATCTTCTGAACCGTATACAAAGATGTGATCTCCCATATACTCGGGTAAAACCTCAAGCGAGATATTTTCAAATCCTTCTTTCATGTTCTGTGCTTTCTTTGTAGGTGGCAGCTTTAGCATTTGATAAATGGTTGGACTTCCGTAATTGCCGCCTTTCGCTGCCAAAACATATATCGATTTATTGGCGACTTGTACAATTGAAACCGTCTCTCCGTCTTTAACGATACCTTGAATTTTCGTTCTAGCCTCTGCAGCTTTCTTCTCATATTCAGTAATCCACTGCTCGGCTTCTTTCTGCTTGCCAAAGATTTCGCTAATTCTGCGAAATTTATCCAGCGGCCCCGCTGTAGATTCTCCCTCCCAATACGGCAGGAACACGGTCGTTCCTACCTTTTGGTAGCTGTCGATGTTCTTTTCGATTGAACCGATAATTAAATCCGGTTGCAGAACGGTCAGTTCCTCCAAATCCATAGGAAATTCACCGAGATCCTTGATTCCGGCCAATTTCTCTTTGGGATATCCCGATTGATCAATCCAAGCCTCATTCAGCATAAAGCTTCTGACCCCCACCGGAATAATCCCCAGCTTCAAAAGATGACCCATATACTGATCCGATGCCACTCGTTTCGGGTTTGCAGGTACTTCCACATCGCCTTTTAATGTCTTAACCGTTCTTGTCTGTGCTTGCACTGTCGCTTGTCCATCACTGCTGGATGATGTCGCTGTATGATTAGCCTTCGTTTGCGAGCTTCCATTTGTATTTGTCGGAGCCGAGCAAGCTCCCAGCATCAATGATAAACACAGCATAATCATCATGGCCGTTATTTTGACTCTTCCGTACATGAATAAATCCCCTTCCGTATGATACCGATATTGATAATCAATATCAGTATAACGTGCGACAGATGTCCGCTGAAGGGCATATTTAAGCATCGTTTGGGGCAAATCCTGATCTTGCTTCTGGGCATGATGCTCCCGCTCCTTTTTGAACCGTACGGGAGATAGTCCCTTATATTTCTTGAAGCTGCGACTTAAAGAATGGGCATCTGGATATCCCACACGCTCTGCGATCTCCTGCAAAGTGGCGTCCGTCTGCATTAGCAGTTCTGCCGCTCGATCTGCTCTTACTTGGCCCAAGTAATGAATCGGACTGGTATGCATTTTACTTTTGAACAACCTTGATAAATGTCCGGTACTGCACTCTAGCTCCTCCGCAATGGACTCAAGTGTCATAGACCGACTAAAATGCTCACGAATATAGGCTACAGCCTGCGACACCAGGTCGGGCTTAAGAGGCTCAATGCCCTGCCGATACAACTGCTGCAACAACTCATATACAAATTGTTGAAATAAGGCTTTGACATGCAGTTTGCCAAGTCCGGAAGCTTCACGCCATTCTTGCTCCAACAGCTTCACTTTATCGTACAGGGGCAGTGGGTAATGAGGTGCGAAAGCATACTGGTTCTGAAAAGGATTTTCCTTTTCCAGCAATTGTGCAATCTCTTTGCGGCTAGGCAGGGCCAACGTTGCCTTGTACAAAATGATGTAATATTCAAGCACCTCTTCCGCCAGGATACTCAGGCACATTCCTTTTCCGCCATGCAGTACATGGAAACGCTCTACCCTGTGAATACTGTTATCCAACCGTACCCGTGCGTTTCCACGAACGGCATACAAGAACGCACTGGCAGGAAGTCGATAGGTTCTTAGCTCCTCCCCTTCTTCGATCTTCTTATGACGAACATCCATCACCTGTATAAAAACATGATTCCACAGCAAAATGTGATCATTCAACTTCATTGCTTTTGTTCAGCCCCCGATCCAAACCATCCACGTACCTGCTCAAACTCATATTCAAACTATAATATATTATAGTTGATAATTATTCTCACAGGCAATGAAGTGATTTCATACGGAGCCTCTACTTTGGACGGTCCATTTTTCTGATCGCATTCTCCGCAGCCTCCATGATTACTTCTCCCAATGTAGGATGGGGATGAATGGTTAGAGCTAAGTCTTCTACGGTTGCTCCCATCTCGATAGCCAGAGCAAGCTCGGAAATGAGTGTTGAAGCTTCAACGCCGACGATTTGCGCCCCCAGTACGATCCCCGACCCCTGCTTTGCTACGATTTTGATGTACCCCTCTGCTGCCCTTAGCGCCAATGCTCTGCCGTTAATTGCAAAGGAAGCCCTGCCAATGACAATCGGTAAAGCTTTTTCCTTTGCTTCTGTTTCACTTAGGCCAACACTAGCCAGCTCTGGTTCAGAAAAGACAACCAACGGCATGGCTTTATAATCCACTTTAGCAGCTTGACCTGCAATCGCTTCTGCCGCAATCTTCGCTTCATAGGAAGCCTTATGGGCAAGGGCTGGACCCTCCGTAATATCTCCAATGGCAAAAATATGCGGAATAGCCGTTCTACACTGCTCGTCTGTCTCGATCAACCCCCTGCTCGTCAGTGGCAAGCCAATGTGCTCCAATCCTAATCTGCCATCCGTATTCGGTTTTCTGCCTACAGTAACTAATACAAACTCAGCGGTGACATGATGCTGCTCTTGATCTTTTGAATAATGCAGCGTAATAGTATCCGTATTCTGCACGACTTTTTCGGCTATCGCCCCGGTTACGATGCTTACACCATCTGTTTTCAATTGCTTAACAACAGGGGCCACAAGGTCCGTCTCAAATCCCGGCAGCACCCGCTCCCCTCCCTCCAGGATCGTTACCTTTGTTCCAAATTTGGCATACATTTGTCCAAGCTCAATGCCAATATATCCACCACCTATCACGATCAGGCTGGACGGAACCTCTGAAAGCGAAAGCGCCTCTGTAGAGGACAAAATACGTCCGCCAAACGGAAATGCTTTCAGTTCGATTGGACGGGAGCCGGTTGCCAATATGGCATACTTAAAGGATATCGTTTGTTCCGCTCCATTTTGATTGATGATGGCTGTATGCCCATCAACCAAGCTTGCCTCCCCTTCCAGAATGCTCACACCTGCCGTTTTCATTAAAAAGCCAACTCCGCCTGCCTGCTTATTCACAATCCCCTGTTTGAAAGCCTGAGCATTCACGAATGACACCGCTGCATCTGCCTGATTTACCTGCCTGAGTATCTCATAGCGATGTGCTTCTGCAATCAAAGCCTTGGATGGAATGCAGCCCACATGCGTGCACACTCCACCTAGCTGACTGCGTTCAACAATCGCCGTTTTCATTCCAAGCTGAGAAGAACGCAATGCCGCCACATAACCTCCTGGCCCTGATCCAATGACCAGTGTTTCTACAGATTCAAGCTTGCTCATAATTAATACCTCCTGTTAAATAGCATGATTCAAAATATGACGACCATAATATATTATAGTCATCATATTTTAAATGCGTCAATAGTCTTGATCAGCCTTTCTGAAGTTGTCGTTATAGGAAGACAAATTGACACGTTTTATTATGATGATTATAATATTTTAAAGTTAGCATTATGAACCCGTGGAGTGATTACAATGCCTTATCCAAAAGGCCATAAGATGAAAGTGCGGAGTAAGATCGTTGAAAGTGCTGCCCAGGCTTTCCGCGCCAACGGTATTCACGATGTAAGTGTTCCCTTTATTATGAAAGGGGCCGGATTAACTCACGGCGGGTTTTATTCACACTTTGATAACAAAGAACAGCTAGTCGCCGAAGCCTGTCGCTATGCCGTCAGCGATACCCTCGCACTGCTTCAGGAGGCCATTGACCAAGAAAAGCAAGCTCCCAAAATCAATGTTGTCATCGACTACTATTTAAGCACCCATCACCGCGATCGAACCGAAATAGGCTGTATTATTCCTGCCCTTTCCGTAGAAATAGCCCGTTCTTCCGAAGAAATCCGGCAGATATTCACGCAGGAGTTGGAACGAATGATTACGTTTATCTCCAATTTGGCAGGAATGGATCTGTCCAAGAGTAGCGCATTGTTCAGCAGTATGGTCGGTTCTCTTGTGCTTGCACGTTCTGTTAATGATCCTAAACTGAGTGACAGCCTTCTCTCGGCAGGCAAACAGTATGCCAAAGCGCTGGTTAATAGTTGAATGTAAATATGTTTTACGTATGCAAAAAATCCGCTAAACACCAAGAAATCCTTGATGTTTAGCGGATTTTCCCTAAGGATCTAAACTCAAAACGGAGGTAAATATTTGTCAGAGATTCGAGGTCTCCACCTGCCAAATCTCCGTTATGTTCCAAATCGTTTGCGGTACCCGCATTTTCGGCATAACTCTTCTACCGCTTCTCTCTTAGAGAACCCGAAGTACAGACGGTTTGCACGCTCCCCTTCCACAATGTCGGAAAAAGATTGCTCATGCACGTTACCTAAATTAATGACACCTTCTCCATCCAGACAGCAAGGGACCACCGTTCCATCCACCAATACCGCCGCTTGGCTACGGAGTGCATGGCAAAAGCCTTTTCCGTCATCTTCCGGGGCACTGAGGCTCGGCCATTCAAATTCATGGTCTTGATTCAAATAAACGTTTGGTGCGATTTTGACCCCACTGCCCGGTATCACCTTTTCCTCAATCCGATAGTCCAGTCCAAATTCTTGCTCCAGTCGTTCAAGTGTCTCCCGGTTGCGCTGACGCTGCACATTAGTCAAATTATCTTCAGTCAAGTTCCAGAGACGGAACGAAATAATGACATTGTGTTTCACCGCTTCTCTTACAAACATGAAAATATTACCCAAATATCCTTCTCGATCCACGGAGCCTTCATGCCCGTCAAAACTGTGGAGAGAGAAGTTCATCTGACGCAGCGCTGGTTGCCCAAGCAGCTTATGTCCGGTCTTCGGCAGCAAGGTACCATTGGTGGTTATATTGACCTTCAAGCCTTTCTCATGAGCACTTTCCAGCAAAAGATCAATTTTCGGATGGAGCAACGGCTCCCCTTTTACATGCAAATAGATGTAATCCGTATGTGGTTTGACCTGATCAAGCACATTTCGAAAGACTTCCGGATCAATAAATTTTTTGACACGCTGTGTTTGAGGACAAAAACTGCATGCGAGATTGCAAATGCTCGTTATCTCAATGTATACCTTTTTAAAAGTTTTCAACATGATTTCCCCATTCTAACCTTCATCCGGAGCATCTTGTTTATGCTCACTAATCTTATGATTATAACGGGTTATCACCGACAGGTAAACTCTCCAGTCTCCCCCTTGGTGTGGGCATCAAATGCTCGACACCTACGCCTATCCAAGATTTGATTTGATATTTTCGATTGACCCTAGGTCTGACCTAAGGTTTATAGTGGAGTTATTCAAATATCAGTAAGGAGTCCTGTCATTGAAAGAACACATTACGATCAGCCAGCTTGCTCAGCTCATGAATGTATCTGTACATCAACTGCGTTATTTTGAAGAAAAGGGAGTCCTGTATCCATCACATACAGAAGAAAATCAATATCGAATGTACGGTCTTCATGAGATTTATCAGCTTTCGCATATTTTATTATTACGCAAATTAAATGTCCCTGTGGGTCAGATTCAAGAATGTATGACTTCCTATGCTGCCGATGACTATAACCAGCTTTTAGAGCATTCGTTGCAGAAGGTACAGGCTGAAATAGCTAACTTGAAGATGCATGAACAGTTTATTCATAAAGTGTTAGAAGAACATAATAATCGGACCCAGCAGGACGATGAGTATCAGGTCAAACGATTAGGTCCCCGTCATTTAAAGCTATGGTTTGCATTGGAGAATGGTCAAGAGCTCACTGCCGGAAACCTATTTGAACACCGCCCTGCCCCACCTCGATTATTTGAAAATGACCTGCATTACTTGTCAGATGCTGGACAGGCGAAGCTATGTTATGAAACGGCGGATGTGGCTGACTATATTCTGGAAGAGGGCAACTATCTTTATAAGCATCTTTCCGTCATTGAAGAACCTGAGATTGATTATGAAATCAAACAAATGGAACGATATGTAGCTCATCACCAATATAACTGCCAAAGCAAGATTGTTCTAGTAGAAAAATCTTATCTTTCGATGTTCGACAACAACAAGCTGCAATACGAAATTCAGGTTAAAGTAGAATAAATCTTGGAGGGCGTTAAATGAGTGCAAAATCCTTTGACATTGTTGCATACCAGAAACAAGACCATGAAGCTGTTTGCAGTCTTTTAGTCGAATCGTTTAAAGCAAAATTCCAATCTCTTGTTACACTGGAGGATCAAGCTATACAGCAGTTGTTAATGCAGATTTGGGTTCAAAATCCTTATTCTTCATCTATGAAACAATTTGTAGCCAAAGAGAACGAAGATGTTGTCGGTGTTCTTTCCCTCAAATGGAAGGCCACCTCCTCTTCACTTCCTGAAACAAACCCCATTTCTTTAGCTCCGCTCCTAAAACAGTTTGGTTGCTTCAATGTATTTAAATTTTTGACAGGTATGCATGCGCTGGAGTATACCCCCGCTGCAAATGAGTGTTACATTGATCATTTGGCGATTCGTTCAAGTCATCGTAACCAGGGAATAGGACGCCGTCTTCTAGCTTTCGCACAGCAATTTACGGTTGAATCTGGGTTTCATGCATTGACGCTTCATGTAGCGCATAAGAACCAAGGGGCTATCCGTTTGTATCACAAACTGGCGTTTAAAGTAGAACAATCCAAGTATAATGGGTTACGGCATTTTTGGTTCAAGGAGCCTGTATGGTATCTGATGAGTTGGAAAGAGAATCTGCATTCGAGGAGAGAACATCGTTGAAAAAAACATTCAAGCTTACTTTTGGTATTGCGGCAGCTCTGGCTGTTGCCTTGATACTAGTTGTTCTATATCAAAATTCCTACAAGATGACAGAAGAAAAAATACAAATTACGACACCTAAAGGGCTGTTAACAGGTACATTAGCTTTGCCTAAGAACTATTCGGGAAAGGTTGGATTGGTTGTTTTTGTCCATGGGGATGGTCCTATTAATGACACATATGATGATGGATACAAACCACTGTGGGAAAAGTTCGCTTCCAAGGGTTATGCCTCCCTGTCACTGAATAAGCCCGGTATTAACAGCGCTCCTGGCAATTGGCTGGACCAAAGCATGGAGGACCGTGCACAGGAGATCCGATATGCAATAGACTGGGCAAGAAACTTACCGATGATTGATAAGCAAAAAATCGGCCTATGGGGAGCCAGTCAAGCAGGATGGGTCATTCCGAAGATCGTTAAAGAGGAGCATGATATTGCATTCAGCATCCTTGTATCGCCTGCCGTGAACTGGATTTCCCAAGGACAATTTAATACCAGAAAAGAAATGGAACAAGAAGGAGCTACTCCGCAAGAAATTCAAAAGACATTGAACTACGATCAAGAAATTCTACAGTTACTGAAAAAACATGCTTCTTATGAAGAATATCTAAGCATAGCCGATCCTGACGATATGATTTCCAAAGAAAGATGGAGCTTTATAGGCAAAAATTTTCTGTCTGATTCCACCGAAGAATTAAGTCACTTCCATTCTCCTATACTCTTGGTTCTGGCTGGCAAAGATATTAATGTTGATGTAAAGGATACCGAGCGAGTCTATCGCCAGAAAATACCTCCAGAACTGCTGTCCGTGATTCATTTACCTGAAGCCGACCATTCCATGATGGATGAAAAAATCGCGCGTTCAAAATCTCTAATTTTCTTAACAGCCGTATTCGCCCCAAGAAAATTGGTGAATGACGAGTATCTCAAATCACTTGCCGATTATGTCAGTCAGCGTTAAACAAGGTTGTTCTTTTTTGCCATACTTCTTTTGAATATGCTAATGAAAACCCCACCGAAAGATAAAAGGACTGATCAGAACCCACAAAAATTCTTTCTACACCTTTGTCTTTGACTCTTTTTATGGCTTCATAAATAACTGCTTTCCAAGCAACAACAGCAACAATTTCTTTATGCTCATCCTCCCAAATCCCAACAGTCTCAGATCACATTTCAAATGTATTGTGCATGATTTGTCCCCAATATCCACAAAAATTCCATCGATCTATAAACCAATTTTTGAGGTAAGGGCTACTTTTCCGGGAGTGTTTTAAAAAATCTCTAATCCTTAAAAAGTCATGTGTTTCAAATTTTTTCTGAGTATACTTCATTATTTACCTCCTGCTCTTCTGTAATAACCTTATTGTAAAGATTCTGGAAGTTCGGATATATGCCAAGTTCTTTTATCAAATATTTGTAACGTTATACTTATAAGAGGACAACAAAAACCCACAGATCATCTCTGCGGGCACATTTTTTATTTTTTTGAATATACGATTTTCTTAATGCGGTCTACAGAGAGTCCGTATTGTTCTGAGAGTTCGTCAATGGGCACCCTCTACTTCCTTAAGCAAATCATCAGGAAGTAGATCAGTTACCTTCAAATAATTCATGTAGGGCTCGCTCCTTAAAATAAATTTTACATTTTAAGGGCAAAGCCTGCGTCTGCCAATAACTAATCCCTACAGGCGAAATATTTCGCTCCATACCAAGCTTCGCCTTGTTTATTCCGCAGGCTTTGCATGGAGCAGATTGAGTACGAAATCAATGATACGATACATCGTTCCCCCTTCTTTTTGACATCATATTGGTTTTCACTTAGTCCAGTTCAATGATTAGGAACTCAACTCATGTTATTGTAAAATGCGAACTGCGATGAAACAAAGATCAAAGTTACACTCGCGAACAATGGGTTGCTAGTGCTACTTGCAGAGACGTTCAGTCAACATGGAAAGAAGCATATAACCCATTTATATAAGCAACGCTCTTGTCGATATCCTGTTCCTTTGTTTCTTCTAATAGAATATTTATATAAGGTTTCTTATCTTTTAATAATTTCAGTAGAAAATTATAGTTTAATATCCCTTTTCCAACAGGCACAAACTTTATCGCATTATCCTCAATAATGAAATCCTTTGCATGTATAATCACGATTTTGTCTCCAAAAAGATCAAATGCTTCTTGGAAAACAGATTCCTGGTTTTGATAATTATTTAGGGAAATAAAGTTAGCCGGGTCAAAGATAACTTGAAGATTATTAGACGGAACACTATCCAGCAATCTTCTCATTCGCTCCGGTGTATGAATAGGATGATTAATTCCCCCCTCAATTCCTACGATTACACCGAACTTTTCTGCTTCCGCTACAAGTTCTCTGACATTTTCCACTACATCCAAAAAAGGCTTCTCAGTAAAATTCTCTTCGGTATAGACAATCTCCGGGTTTACATTGCCCGTCTCGGTTCCAACAATGCTGCAGCCAAAATCACGTGCAAACCGAATATGCTCCTTGAATCGATCCAATTCTTTTCTTCTTTGACTTGGGTCAGGGTGGATCATATTGATGTAGCAACCTAAAACCGCTATTTGCACATCTTTTTCCCGAAAAATACTACTTATATAGTGAGCAATGCCAGGACTAAAACTTCCTAATTTTGTATTCACTTCATGTAGTGATTTACTTACGGCTAACTGAACGGATGTTAGACTTTTACTTGATATGATATTCACTGCTTCTTGTAAAGAAACGTTTTCAATATCGTGTGCCCGAATTCCTAAATTTGCATTCATAGCCGTCCTCCATTTTAGATTTCAAAAAGCCGTATCATATGAAATCCAATGACCTGCTTTATTGACTTGATCATTTCAATTAAACCAGCTTCAAACTTATACCATTACTTCATGTTTGGTTTCATGATTATCTTTATATTTTTTAAGATTTTCATACCCCACAGGGTTATTTCCCCATGTTTTTTCATATTCCCAACCTGTTAATTGTTCAAAAACTTGTCGGGCTTCCGATGTAACCTCTTTTTTAGAGCCGCCATTTTTCAAGCGTTTAATTTCATCCATCAAAACGACATGATTTTCTTTAGTTAATTTGTAACGATAGGATATAATCAATCCACCCACCAAAAAGAAGAGCGTACCAAACAGCAAGATAGAAATAATAGCTGTTACAGCTGAATCCGGTTGTGATGCTTGCCCGGATACAAAGCCTGCTTCTTGCAATGCAACACCTACTAAAAAAACTGCTAGCGCCTGAGTCCCTTTTCTGATCAAACTCATTACACCGGCGAACACACCTTCACGTCTTTGACCAGTTAAAGCTTCATCTACGTCTGGAATAAATGCGTAGTTGTTCCATGGGATGTAGTTCAAACCACCGCGTCCCAACCCGCAAATTCCAATCATAGCAAACAGTAAAACAGTGTTATTTAGCGTTCCAGTGACCTTTAATACAATAAATCCAATAACTCCTGCGATAAAGAGAGAAATTGCAGTTCTAAACGCGGGTGCAGGATTCAATTTAATCGTTAAGGTAAGAGCAATCCATACGCCAAAAAGCTGCATGACATACATAAAGGTTAATAAGTTGGATGCGGCAACGGCATTTTGCAGGAGAGCAAAAACAACAAAATATGTAAATACGGCGTTGAATACATCCTGACTTAAATATCCACCCAAATACATACCCAGATGGTGACGGAATGTTTTTACTCGTAAAGTCGAGAATAAATCCGCATAGATCTTATGAACATTTTGTAAAAAAGTTCTATTACCAATCACTTCCTCTTCAGGTATTTCTTCAAGAGGACGTTCCCATGTATTTCTGTAAAGCAGTGACAATACCACTACAAATATGACAGTGAAAATAATACCTGAGTACAGGAATGTAAGAGGATCATCCTTACCCAATGCTTCCACAAGACGGCCAGGAATAAATGCAGCGAATACAGCTGAAGCCTGAGCAACAAACATTCTTGCACCTGTAAACTTCGAACGCACTTTATAATCGTTACTCATTTCAGCGGCAAGTGTATCATAAGGAATTAAAATCATGGAGTATACAATTTCAAACAAAATATAGGTTAATAAGTAATACCAGTAAGAAAAACCGGAAACCCAAATGGCTGCATAGACAAGTACAAGTGGAATGGCGGCTAATATAAAGAATTTTCGTCTTCCAAAGCGACGGCCAAGTTTTGTTTTATGAAAATTATCTGTAATATATCCCATAGTTGGCGCTGCAATCGCATCAACAATCCGAGCAATAGCGAAAATAGAACCTGCTTGAATGGCAGTTAGTCCACAAAAAGTTGTTAAGAAGAAAAGCAACCATGCTGCTGTCAATGCAAACGCGCCTGCCCCTAAGAAATCACCTAACCCATAGGACAAATAATTAATAAATTTGGGTTGTCTAACCACTTTACTCTCCTCCATTTTGGGGTTGTATTAGATATAAGTATGAAGATATTCGGATAGGCAAAGCACAGCCAGCGATTGTCCATAAGGCATGGTAGTCTGTCTGATTTCCTTGTAAAATTCTAAAGTATCTCCCATACCTGTTCCTACAGATACCCTTTGCAATGCTCCTTCTTTATTAATTTCATTAATAATTCCGCAAATAGCCTTGTGGGCGACTTCTTTATAGTCCTGGTCGATATACCGCTTATGAATGGATTTTAAAATTCCATATGCAAATCCAGCTGAAGCTGAGGCTTCCAAATAAGAGGTCTGATCATTAATTAGTGTATGCCATAATCCGCTTGCATCCTGATAGTTGGCAAGAGCTTCAATTTGCCTGTTCAATGTATCAATTAGGAATTCACGAAGAAAATCCCCCTTTTCCAATTCCAATATCTCAATAATCTCGGGAATCGCAATGGTAATCCAGCAATTTCCTCTTGCCCAAAGTGCTTCGGCATAATTATGGTTTTCTTCGAATGTCCAGCCGTGGAACCATAAGCCTGTCTTTTTGTCCGTTAAATATTTGATATGGACTAGAAACTGCTTTTTGGCTTCTTGCAGGTATTCAGGTTTGTTTAGCAGCTTACCGATTTTCGCCAAAGGCAACACAGTCATCATTAAGGTATCGTCCCAAAGCTGATTTTTATTCTCCGGTCCATAGGTCATATGTTGTAACCCATCTTCTTTTGTACGAGGCATATCATGCATTACCCATTCAGCCCAATCCTCCAAATACGGCAGGTATGTCTGGTTTCCGGTATCTTCATATAAAAATGCCAATGTTAATAGCGGCGCCATCGTATTGACGTTTTTCGGCGGTGCACCTTCTTGGATCCTTGCATTGAACCATTCATTGATAATATCCAAAGCTCTTGGGTCATCAGTTAATTTCCAATATTTATAGATTCCATATAACCCTACACCCTGAGGCCAGTTCCAAATATTCCAGCTTTTATCATCCACAATTAACCCGTCAAAATTGAGTAAAAATTCACCGCTTTGGTCTTTGATTTGTGTGAGATTATTCATTAATAAATGAATACGATCAATGACCTCTTTCTTTTCGAAAGCTTTTACCTGCAACACAACAATCCCTCCAAATAATGATCTCTTTATCTTCATTTGTCATCGCTTACACTTATACTGTTATTGTATTGAAAGTGCTTTCTTGAAACTATAAAAAAAACAGTGGATTACGTTTAAAAAACATACTTGTTTCAATAGACTGATTGCTTTCATTGTTATGCCCACGGGGAAACTCACTCTGGTTGCCAACGCAAAAACACCTCCAAGGTTATCTCCATATCTGACGATACGGATGAATTCTCTTGAAGGTGTTTTGATTACTTATTTTTTCCTAAAATCCTTTCAGCTTGTTTTCTAAAGGACCTCGCTCCATCTTCCGAAGTAATTTTCTTAAATAAAATCTGTTCGGATATATTATCAAGCGCTTTCATTATTTCCGAATGGCCCAGTGGATCAATCGGATCCGTGGTGTGTACATTTTGAGACACTTTTTCAACATAATCAAAAATTTTGGTTTCAACTTCGGATAATTCTGGCTTGATTCCTTTGATCACCTTTGAAGATACGGGGACACCTCGATCACCTTTGATCAACTTATTGGCTTCCATATTATTTACAAAGAAATTAATGAACTTAGCCGCTTGTTCTTTTTGTTTTGAACTCTTAGGGATTGAAAAGAACATACTCGGTCTTAAAAATAAAGCAGTTTCCTTCCCGTACTCAGGAGGCAGTTTGATTGATAAGGGTGCTTTAGCCGATTCGGCAAATCCTGAATATTGATTGGACCAGTTCCAACTCATTGCTGCATTTCCTGTTACGATAAATTCATCATGAATTCCTGCTACATGTGCTTGAACTTCTGGAGTAGGGAAGGCCTTTGCATCAACTAACCTAAGCTGCCTTTTAAAGTAATCAATGAATAATTGATCGTCCGTATAACCAAGGCCTGTACCCTTTTCATTATAAAGACGCGAACCTTGTGTTCTTAAATAGTAAGGGAAAAATACATCGGCAGGGTACATTCCATTTGTACCGTATACGTCTGTAGCATTTTTGACCTCGATTGCTACTTTTTCGAAGTCATCCCAAGACCAATTTTCATCTTCAATTTTAATACTAGCTTCTTTTAACAGATTATCATTTGTAATAACAGAAAGAACGTTCGATCCAAGTGTGAAGCCATATAATTTATCTGTAATCCTTCCACCGGAAATGACGTTTTCATCAATGGATCGAATATCAATCGTCCCATTTTTTATATACGGAGTTAAATCATCCAGTCGACCTTTTTCACCATATTGAAACAGGTAGGCTCTATCCATTTGAATCACATCTGGTAATTGGCCAGCGGCAGCCATTGGAGCAAGCCTCTTCCAATAATCCTCCCAGTTGGCATATTCCTCTACAATTTTTACATTTGGATTTTCTTTCTCATACATTTGAATAACTTTCAACGTATATTCATGTCTGGAATGGTCACCCCACCATGCCACGCGCAGGGTTACTTTTTCACTTTCTTCTTCATTATTTCCTATATTGTTTAAATTGCAAGCAGCGACTGAAAGGAACATTATAAAAGCAAATAATAACAAGCCAAACTTTTTCAAGCTTTAGCCTCCCTTTTGCGAGTGAGCCTATATTATTCGTTGTTAGCTCTTAGCTGGCAAAACAAGCGGTGGATTCATGTACCTTTTCGGTATTCAGAAGGTGTATAACCAGTATATTTTTTGAAAACCTGACTAAAGTATTGGGGGTTGTCACCAAAACCGATTATTTTGGCCAACGTGCCCACCTTCACATCGTCCATTTTTGAAATGTACTCCACTGCCTTTTCAATTCTTAATTTAGTAAGATAGGTTGAGAATCTCTGGCCCGTTTCCTGTTTGAACAGTTTTCCCAGATAATCTGGATTCATATATAGAATATCATTGGCTACCATTTTTAGTGATAAATCAGGATTACCTAGATTCTCGATTAAAATTTCTATTACTCTACTAATTACGGAAGACTGTTTTGACTTGAGACGATTATAGTACTCATTGGTCATTTTGCTGGCTATTGCTTCGATATAGTCTTTCATCTGCTGGACAGTTTCCATCTCTAACAGTGCAGATGTTCCCTTGAGGTAACCTTGCATGCGATCTGTATCTACCGTCTGCACAATTGCAATATAGAGCTGTATATAAAAGGATTTTGTCGAATCAATCCCTAGCCGTAAATCCGTCATTTTTTCAAAAAAACTGGTTATTTCTTTACATACATCCTGGATATGCCCGGATTTGATTTTTAGAACAAGTTGCTGCTCATCGATAATAAAATCATTGGGGACGGTTGTATTTGCCGGTAAAATATCTTTTCTCGTTATAATGCTTCCTTCCCCCAAATAAAAACGATGCTCCAAACACTCCATTGCCTCAAGGTACAAGTTCCTAGCGTTTCGGAAATAGTTCCCTTCACTTATGGCAACAGTGGTATCTCTTTTGAAATATTGATAAATGGTCTTTCTTATTTGTTTAATTTGTTGATATAATTTTTCCGAGTCATGATCATCCTTGATAAGGAACAGTGCATATTCACCAATATTGGTAGTTACCAAGACAGAGTCGAGGATCTCAGCTCCAATATTTTTGATGGCAAACAAATGTTCATAAGAAAAATAACCTTCCATCATAAAAAGAACGATTCTTAACTGCTGATTATTTATTTCAAAATCAAAAAGCTGCTCATAGAATGATAAATCATTATCTAAGTAGTTTTTACTCGTTAAGAATTCGGTTAACAAATGTGCTTTGATATAAGGTTGAGCGTTTTGATATTTTTCCCACGTTTCATTAATAAAGGTTTCCTGAACCTTTTTTTCATTTAGTTCATTAACGGTATCGTTAAGTGCAGCTGTAATTTTATCCTCATTACATGGCTTTAACAAATAATTTTTAACATCATAGTGCATGGCGGTTCTCGCGTATTCAAACTCACTGTATCCGGACAATAGGATGAATTTTATAGAAGGATATTTCTTATGCGCCTTTGAAATAAGACTAAGTCCGTCCATACCAGGCATTTTAATATCACTGATAACAATATCAGGTTTTAGTTCAACAATTTTCTCATAAGCATCAATCCCGTTTCTCGCCGTTGCTACAAGCTCCGTATCCAATGCTGCCCAATCGACCACACTGGAAATACCTTCGACAATAATTCTTTCGTCATCTACCAATAACACTTTATATGACATTCTATCACCCCGTTTGAACAGGTAAAACTACCGTAATTGCGGTCCCTTTTCCCGAAAGATTTTCAATTCTTAAACCATACTGTTCACCAGCATAAAGCTTGATCCTATCATCGATATTATTCAATCCTATTCCAGTACCTATAGGATTTATTTTGCCTTCTTTTACTTTTTGAAGGATTAGAGGATCTATGCCAGGCCCGTTATCTTCTATCCGAATAAATAGCTTGTCCTCTTCCTGATAAACATGCAATTTAATAACTGACAAATAGATGGAAGGCTCAACTGCATGCTTGAACGAATTCTCCAGAAGCGGCTGCAATATTAACTTTGGAATCTTATATTTTGCAATATGGGAGGGAAAGTCCATCTGAAAATCAATCCGGTCGTCAAACCGGTATTTTTGGATTGTTAAATAGCTTTTTAAAATCTCAAGTTCTTCTTCGAAAGTGATAATATCCCGGTTAAAATTTGTGGAGTATCTCATAAGATGACCAAGGGCTTCTACCATGCTTGAAATTTGCTTCTGTTTATTTGTTTTAGCCAACCAATTAACAGATTCCAGTGTATTGTATAAAAAGTGTGGGTTTATCTGAGCCTGCAGTGCTTTAAATTCAGTTTCCTTTATCAGCAACTGCTTAGAAAAGTTCTCCTGGATCAACTCATCAATTCTTTGGATCATTGTTATAAAATTCCGATAAAGAATCCCTATCTCGCCTTCATTAATTATAGAGGGATTTAATAAATTTACTGCGTGAAAGTTCCCCTTTTGGACTTCCTGCATGGTAGATGCTAATTCTTGAATGGGATTCGTAAACTTTCTTAAAAATTTAAAACCAAGGGAAATAAGAAAAACAAACATTAACATAAAAACCAGTACCAAGGTATATTTCGCAGCAGTAATCTTGGAAAACATCATGTTAAAGGGAATGATGCTCCAATATGTCCAGTCTTTAAAATCGGTTGTAATATGGCTGACAAAGGTTCTTTCCCCATTAATGTATTCAATACTATAGCCTTGGTCATTTTTTGCATTGAAATGATATTCTTTAAAATCATCTATTCCTTTTTCCGAATAAAAAACCTCATCTTCTTTTGTAATCACAATATTTCCTGCTATTTCTCCATGAGGTTTTGGTAAACCGCTTACAATCTTGTCTAAATCAACACGAATAAGCAGTTTGCCAATGGTTTCAAAGTTTAGGTTCTCATAAGACTGGATAAGGCGAACAGAAATTAAATCCCCATTATATCCTTCCAGCTCCATCCAATGGTTTTTACCCTCATCCTTATCCGCCTGACTAAGAGCAAGTTCCCTATCTTTATTCTTTATTGGATCGCTACTATCCCCGGCCACAAACTCCCTACCTGCTGAATCGTACAGATAAATGGAATGAACGTAATTTGCCGGATCCACATATTTCTCCAATTCATCTCCAATTTTCTGTTCAAGACGATAGAAATCATAGCCTTTTACATTTCCTTGAAGATCTAATAAATTTTTTTGAATATACGGATCGACTGCTATGTTATAACTAACTTCTTCTACTCTTTCAAGCTTCTCTTCTACATTGTTGGACGACATCATCAGCACTTGTGAGGATTTTGCATAGATTTGCTCATCATAGAGGGAAAAGGCATATTGAAGGCCCCCTAATACAAATACTAGTGTTGTCAGCATAATCAATGTAATCGTTAAGAAAAGCTTTACGTTTAGCTTTGAATTTATATATAAATTCGCAAAGTAAAACCATATCTTCTTCATGAACATGAAACAGCTCCCTCAGTTCGGGAATGATACAAATTCGGATTTAGCATTTTCTTTATATTTATTATTCCAAATAAAATACTTCCTTTAAATTTCTTGACACAGGACTGTCATCAGGATTGGTCTCCATTAAAGGCTCCATATAAGTCCACCATTTTTGGCAAATATCTGTTTGAGCAATTTGTTCCCATTTTTCTTCATCTTCAATTTCTAAGAATGCAAATAAGCTCCCCGTTTCCTCATCAAGAAATATTGAATAGTTGTGTGCACCGTGCCTTTTTAGCATTTCAGCCATTTCTGGCCAAAGTTTGTCATGGCGGTGCTTATACTCTTCATAATAATCAGGAAAAACATGCATAATACTCGCTTTTCTAATCACTTTTCAGCACTCCAGACTTTAAAATCAATTTTGTCTTTTGCAGTTTTCAGGATGAATTTGTTTATCTTTCTTATTTATCTAAATTACACTAAAATACGATAGATGCCCTATGACGCAATTCACTAAAATATTGTTTTCATTGAACTACTCTTCATTCAAGAAATGCATGTAGCTAACAGATTTTGAGTCTTAACCTTCCATAAAATTCTATAAACCATGCTAATCAACGACAAAAAAACGGCATTTCTGCCGTTTTTCTAAAGGATGGACTCTCAGGGACTCGAACCCTGGACCAATTGATTAAGAGTCAACTGCTCTACCAACTGAGCTAAGAGTCCATAATAAAAGTTTGGTGGAGCCTAGGGGGATCGAACCCCTGACCTCATCGCTGCCAGCGATGCGCTCTCCCAGCTGAGCTAAGGCCCCAAATATGTAAGTGAATCAACTGTTTCAAGCGACTTCTATATCATATAAAATTTCCAACCCTGTGTCAATACTTTTATAAAAAAATATAATTTTCTCCCTCCATGGCCCAGAAAAGATACAGTCAGCGATCAGTCGCTGGCTGTATCTTTAGATAGCAGTGTTTTCAGTTCCTTCATAAACATATTGATGTCTTTAAACTGACGATAGACGGACGCAAAACGTACGTAGGCGACTTCATCCACTGGGTAAAGCTGTTCCATGACCAGCTCCCCGATCTGCTGGCTATCCACTTCTGTGGCTGCTGTGTTGCGGATAGCGTTCTCCACCTGGGATACGATCATATCCAATTGCTCGACGGATACTGGGCGCTTCTCGCAGGCTCGAATGAGACCGCGCAGCATTTTATCACGACTAAACTCTTCACGGCTGCCGTCTTTTTTGATGACCATGAGTGGGGTTTCCTCCACCATTTCAAAGGTAGTAAAACGCCTGGCACACTGCTCACATTCACGGCGGCGACGGATGGACTTGTTATCATTCGCAGGTCGCGAATCCAACACTTTCGTGCCATTGTAGGCACAATACGGACATTTCATAATCTCACCACTTTCTTTTTCCAATAAATTCCCGAAGATTTTTAGTAATAATTTTGTCAAAACGGATCATAATATGTTTACCACATCGCGAGGAGGTGAACAACAATGGCACAAGGAAACAATGGCAACTCCAACAATCTGGTAGTCAGCAGATCCTCCGGTGCTCTGGAGCAAATGAAATATGAAATCGCTCAAGAGCTGGGTATCAGCATTCCTCAAGATGGATACCAAGGTAACATGACTTCCTATGAGAACGGTTCGATCGGGGGCTACATCACAAAACGCCTAGTAACGATCGCCGAACAACAATTGGCAGGTCAATACCAATAATCGCGGTAATAATGCAGAAATAACAAGAAAAAGTGTATGGACGGGCTGCTAAAAACAGCCTGTCCTGCGCTTTTTTCATTTTAAAGCGAAAAGGCTCATCATGTCATTAACTTGTCATTTAAAAATCATTATAAATTTTCGTGTATTGCCTGTAGTAATAAATGACCCGCTGTACATAATGTCGTGTCTCACCAAAAGGGATTTGCTTAATGGACTCTTCTTTTCCATCCCACACTCCCTTATCGAGCCACTCTTGAACTTTACCCGGCCCTGCATTGTAAGCAGCTACGATCGCTACAGGATTATCCTGAAACTTCATGGATAGGTTATGCAAATACCAGGTTCCCAGCTCTATATTGGTGCCAGGCTCGTGCTTGACACTGTCCAGCGGAACCTTTTGAATCTGGGCGCTGTCCATAATCCAATTTGCTGTATTCGGCATAATCTGCATCAGGCCCAGTGCACCCTTATGCGATTGCTTGCTGGTTTTAAAATTGGTTTCCACGCGGATAATAGACGCCACCAAAAATGGGTCCACTTCATACGTTTGTGAATACTGCCGAATCTCATCCTTATATTGAATCGGATAGAACCAAGACATCCAATTTGAATTGAGGAACAGAATCAGGACAAACCCGACAAACAAAGTGAGCAGGACTCTTTTCTTTCGCAAAATATTCATGCAAGTCCCTTCCGCTGCCAAAATTGATCTATTTGTCGTTTCGTCTCAGACTGTGTTCCGCTATTATCGATAACGATATCGGCCAAGTTTTTCTTTTGTTCAATATCCATTTGTGCGGACAGCCGAAGTCCAGCTTGCTCCTCCGTCAGACCGTCTCTGAGCATCAGACGCTGGAGCTGAATATCACGTGGTACGTACACAACCATAATTTCCTCGTACAAGCTCTCCAGCCCGGACTCGTACATTAACGGGATATCTGCCAAAACAAGCTTGTCCGGCTGTTCCCGTTCATATGCTTCCATACGCAGACGCATTTCCTCACGAATAGCAGGATGTGTAATATCGTTAAGTGCCTGCCGCTGGGCAGGGTCTCCGAATACAATCTCACCCAGTTTTTTGCGGTGCAGGGTTCCGTCACTGTTCACTATAGCTTGTCCAAAATGCTGTATGACCGCCGCCAGCACCGGATGCCCCGGAAGCATCACTTCCCGGGCAATGGCATCTGCGTCGATCAGCAGCGCACCTTTGGCGACCAAAAGAGCCGACACGGTGCTTTTTCCGGTAGCAATACCTCCGGTTAATCCGATATTCATGCTCTTTCACCTCATAACAGCTTCAATATGCCCATCATAATCAGTAATAATGCCGGCAATACACCCAGCGCCTTCATAAATCGAAATGCTGATAGAAAGAAGCCTGCCTTCATCCCTGCAATCAAAAATGTTCCACTGAATAGCGTAATAGCCAGCGCAGTAGACAATGGCTGAAAACCAAGCATAGCTGCCCCTAATCCCGCTCCGAACGCATCGACCGATAATGCAATACCCAGCCAAACCGCTTCGGTAGCAGATATACTGCCGGAACGGTCCATGTCCGCAGCAGACGGGCTTCGAAGAATCCGAATAACAAGTCCCCATTTGCGGAACTCCAGAGAAAATAGCGTTCTCTCCTGCTGCTCTATAGAAGCTTCTGCCGACAGATCTTTTCTTGAGCTAAGGAAAGACTCTGTATCAGCATCCTCTATAATCTTCTTCTCTCCAAGAACAGATCTGCTCACTGGCTCAGTCTGTTCTGTAAGAAGCAGCCCCCGAGAGGCCTCCGCTGAATCCTCTAGCGAATCCTCTTTGCGGTGCAGAGCTTGAAACAAAGAGTAACAGCCGATACAGATCAGGATGACAGCGCCGAAAACGGTCGTATATACAGGAGACAGGACACGAGATAGTAATGCGCCCAATTGCATGGATATGCCAATCACCAAACCTGAACATACGGAGATGATAGCAATCGACAACAGTGGAATTTTCATTTTGCGCAGACCATATGTAACACCGACTCCGAAACTGTCCAAACTTAGCGCAAATGCCAGTAACAGCAGGGCTCCCCAATGATTAGCCACTCCAATTCCCTCCCATTGCGAAGGCAGGGCCTTATAACAACCGAAACCCTCCGCAGTATTGGTACTTGGAACAATATATGAGAGGGATGGGCTTGGGGTGACTGTGCCTGTTTAGCGCAGAGGTTGGCAGACCGGACAATGATGTGTGCCACGTCCGGCTACGACAGATTTTTCGATCAATGTGCCACAGTTAATGCAAGGCTTCGCGTTACGTCCATAGATTTGCAATTGATGCTGGAAGTCGCCCGTTTTGCCCTGTCCATTAACGAACGATTTAATGGACGAGCCTCCAACCTGAATTGACGCACCCAGCGTGGAGACAATAGCTTCATGCAAGACATGAAATTGGCTATCCGTTAGGCTTTTGGCTGGCTGTGCTGGATGAATCCCCGCCTTAAACAACGATTCATCTACATAAATATTCCCGATGCCCACCACATATGACTGGTTTAACAGCGCTGCCTTGATCGAAGTCGAACGAGTTCCAACAGCGGCACGCAGCATTTCCGGTGTAAAGGCCTCGTCCATCGGTTCCAAACCAAGCTTGTTCAGCGGCTTTTCCAGCAAATCTTGTCCTGCCGGAAATAAGTGCATCGTGCCAAACTGGCGCACATCCTGATAACGCAGCTCCGTACCATCTTTAAAATGAAAGATGACATGGGTATGCTTTTCCACAGGATCATGTTGCGAATACAATCCATATCGCCCTTCCATTCGAAGATGGGAGACCAACACCAGCCCGTCCAGCAAAATCCGCAGAAACTTTCCGCGTCTCTCCACCCCTGTAATCCGGTGATCGGCCAATTCCATCGCAAAAGCATGGATATCATCGGGCCGTTGAATGATCCGCGGTAAATTCACGGTGACATGATCTATATGTTTATCAACGATAAGCTCGTTTAGCGTTCGTTTAATTGTTTCTACTTCCGGTAATTCCGGCATGATGTCTTCACCTCACCCTATATTATAACGGAAGCAGCGTCAAATTGGGACTATCTACTCATTGAAATATCTTACTTGGCCTCATACCAATTGCTGCCATAGCTTACTTCGGCTTTGAGCGGCACAGCCAGCTTTAATGCAGCTTCCATGGTAGCCGGGACAAGCTCTTTCATCGTTTCCATTTCCTCAGGCGGAACCTCGAACACAAGCTCATCATGTACTTGGAGCAGCATTCTGCTGCGAAGATTACGTTCACGTAGCGCCTTATCCATCTGTACCATCGCCAACTTGATAATATCGGCTGCGGTACCTTGAATCGGCGTATTCATCGCTGTACGCTCAGCGAATGAACGCAGGTTGAAATTACTGGCGTTAATCTCCGGCAAATAGCGTCTGCGTTCCAACAGCGTTTTTACGTAGCCGTCCCGCTTCGCATCCTTCACAATATCATCCATGTAACGGCGAACGCCTTGGAACACGTCAAAATACTGGTCGATAAAGCGAGCCGCTTCCTTCCGCGTAATATTCAAATTTTGTGACAGACCATAATCACTGATTCCGTAGACAATCCCAAAGTTGACTGCCTTCGCAGAACGCCGCATGTTGGAGTCTACATCTTCCGCTGCTACACCAAACACATCGGATGCGGTCTTGGTATGGATGTCCATATCGTGGACAAAGGCTTCCTTCAAACGTTCATCATCCGAAATATCAGCCAGCACCCGCAGCTCGATCTGTGAGTAGTCTGCCGCCAAAATAGACCAGCCCGGTTCGGACGGAACAAATACTTTACGGATTTTGCGACCTTCTTCGAGACGAATCGGAATGTTTTGCAAATTCGGAAATTGACTGCTCAAGCGTCCAGTTGCTGCAACCGTCTGCCGGAAATACGTATGCACCTTACCCGTTTTCTCCGAAATTTCTTTAAGCAATCCTTCGACATACGTCGATTGGAGTTTGGCAATTGTACGGTACTGCAAAATGTTTTGTACAATATCATGATAGGGGGCCAGCTTTTCCAGAACCTCTGCATCAGTCGAGTAACCCGTTTTCGTCTTTTTAATGACAGGCAAACCCAGTTTATCAAACAAAATCTCACCCAACTGCTTGGGCGAATTTAGATTGAACTCTACTCCGGCAATGCTGTAGATTTCACCCACCAACGTTGCAATCTGGGCTTCAAATTCTTTCCCCAAAGCGCGCAGTTCTTCTACGTTCACCAAAATACCCTGCTTCTCCATATCCGCCAAAATGCGGGACAACGGCATCTCCAGCTCATGAAACAGCTTATGCATTTCCGTTTTTTCCAGCTCAGCCTGCTGCACAGGCACCAAAGCTTCAATCACCGCTGCCTTACGCGCCACATGATCGGACAGTACATCCACATCAGGGACTTTATATTTTGCTCCTTTGCCGAACACTTCTTCGTCTGGACGGATCGAAGACAAGCCATATTTGGCTGCCAATCCGCTCAATGTCTGGTTTGCATCGGTTGGGTCCAGCAAGTACCCTGCCAGTTGCACATCAAACTCGGCACCTGCAAACTCAATTCCATGCCAGTGTAAAGCCAAATCCGTTCGATGCAGATCATGACCGCGTTTTTTGCGTTCAGGGTCAGCAAGCCATGCGCGAATAGGTGTAGCTGCATCGCTTTGCAGTACATCCAGTGTCATAAAAAACTGCTGTCCCGTTGCGGCAAATATCAGACCTACGATGTCAGCATGATGCGGATTATCACCATGCGTCTCAACATGCAGCACATCCACACGATCCAACACTTCTACCAATTCGCTAATCCGCTGCTCATCCAGCACTGTTACGTCAGCCGCGGCTTCCTCTACGTCTACCCCAGTACTGCCAACCTCACCTGAAAAGGATAAACGCTCCAGCAAGGACTTGAACTCCAGCTTCGCCAGAGCTGGCCCGGCCGTTTCTGCTTGCAGCCCGCCGAAGGCCACATCTTCCAGCTGCTTGTCCAACGTTACATCCCGATAAATGGTCGCTAAATCTTTGCTCATTCGCGCATCGTCAGCATGTGTCTCTACGCGTTCTTTCATTTTGCCCTTCAGCTCATTCGTGTGCGCCAGCACTTCTTCGACTGAACCGTATTGATGCAGCAGCTTGAGCGCTGTTTTTTCACCCACGCCGGGAATACCAGGAATATTGTCCGACGTATCGCCCATCAGACCCTTAAGGTCAATAATTTGCAGCGGCTTCAGGCCATATCGTTCCTGAATTTGCTCAGGTCCATACGTCTCCACCTCAGTAACCCCTTTGCGGGTCAAGCCGACTGTGACATGGTCTGAAGCCAATTGAAGCATATCCTTGTCCCCGGTCACGACCAGCACATTAAAACCGGCTTCGTCCGCTGTCTTGGACAGGGTGCCTATAATATCGTCCGCCTCATAGCCATCCAGTTCAAACTGAGCAATGCCGAAAGCGGTCAATAGCTCTTTCAGCAACGGAAATTGCTGGGACAGCTCTGGCGGTGTTTTCTCCCGTCCACCTTTGTAATCCTCGTATCCTTTATGGCGAAACGTTATTTTACCGGCATCGAAGGCAACCAGAATATGTGTTGGTTTGTGCTCCTCCAAGAGCCGCAATAACATCGTCGTAAATCCGTACACCGCGTTCGTCTGCTGCCCGCTCGAATTCGTTAACGGTGGCATAGCAAAAAACGCCCGGTAAATGATACTGTTACCATCTATAAGCATGAGTTTATCCATTTAGCACCTCGCAAGTTCATCAATGCATTCGTAACGTTCTTACGTTTTACGCATTCCTCTTCCTATCTTAACATACAAGACTCCTTTTTCAGAAAAAAACGGCTGCTTCCTAACCAAATTTGCCTTTTGCTCAAAGACAAGTCTGGGTCAGAAACAACCGCTATATACCTGAAAGCTCTACTGGTTCAAATCTGGTCTCTCCCCTGTCACGAGATATACAGTGCTTTCACCGATATTCGTAGCATGGTCACCAATTCGTTCAATGTATCGTCCTACAAGCAGTTGCAGCATGGCTTGTGAAGCCTCTGCCGGCTTTTCTACCATAAAGGCGTAGAGATCGCTGATCATGTGGCTATACATGGAATCCACACGATCATCCTCTTTGGCCATTTTGTAGGCCAGATCTGTATTTTCATCCAAATAGGATTTGATCGCATCATCTATCATTTCTTTAACAATGGAAGCCATGTGCGGAATATCCACCAGCGGCTTAATGATCTGCTGCCCTTCCAAACGAAGTGTCACCTTGGCAATATCAAGTGCCAGATCGCCCATTCGTTCCAGATCACTGGAAATTTTAAATGCAACAATGATCCGGCGCAAATCCTTCGCTACCGGTTGCTGGGTAATAATGAGCTTGGAACCCATATCGAGAATATTCTCTTCCAGCGTATTGAGGGATGCATCATTTTTGACCACCTGCTGAGCCAATTCTATATTTTTGGTCTGCAAACATTCAATGGCCTGATCGAGCGCCTTCGAAACGTGTGCACCCATTTCGCGCAGTACGGCTCTCAGTTCATCTAACCCTTCATCAAAACCTTTTCTACGTATCATTTCGAAGTCACCCCTTCTGGCATATTCATCTGGTAGGCTTTAGCCAAATCGCCCTGAAATATAATCTTCTGTACGTGAATCTTGCGGCGTGGAAAACATCGTCTCTGTATCCGCCGCTTCCACCACAACACCATTCAAAAAGAACGCAGTTCGACCGGACACACGCGCTGCCTGATGCATGTTATGCGTCACCATGACAATGGTATACGTATCTCGCAATTCCTGAACCAGTTCTTCAATTTTCATCGTGGAGATCGGATCTAGCGCAGATGTCGCCTCGTCCATCAGCAAAATATCCGGCTGTACAGCAAGCGCCCGGGCAATGCACAACCGCTGCTGTTGTCCACCGGACAAGCTCAGAGCTGAACGCTTCAGAAAGTCCTTGACCTCTTCCCAGAGTGCCGCCTGCCGCAGGCTTTGCTCGACCAGTTCGTCCAACTTGTCCTTTTGCCGAATTCCATGCAGACGCGGTCCGTAGGCCACGTTGTCATAAATGGATTTGGGAAACGGGTTAGGCTGTTGAAAAACCATTCCTACTTGCTTGCGCAGGGCTTCTACTTCCATTGTATCGCCGTATATATCCTGGCCTGCGATACTCACAGTGCCCTCAATACGCGTTCCCGGTATCATGTCATTCATCCGGTTCAGCGTACGCAGCAGGGTTGATTTGCCGCAGCCGGACGGACCGATGAAGGCAGTTACCGTTTTTTCAGGAATATCGAGGTTTATATGTTTCAGCGCGTGAAATTTCTCATAATATAAATTCAGCTTATCTATCCGGATTACGGAATCATTCATGGATTTATGATCTCCTTCGTGTTGCAGTTATGAGCCTCAAGCATTGCACCTGATTTGCACAATATGAAGATTATATAAGCTGTGTGTAAATTCAGTGTGGTGGATTTGTTAACGGTATGTAAAATGATCAAGAACTTAGCATGAGCTCAAGCTCCTGCGCAATTCCGGCTGCATTCAAAGCCGCTTCCTCTGCGGAACGGGACATTTCGCTGTTTTTGGCTTCAATTTCATCGACAGCCTGCAATAGTCTGGCAAATGTTTGTGTTCCAGCAGTTATAAATTGAGAGCCTGTATGAATCTGCTGCATACTCGTATCCGTCAGTTCAGCGGTGTCACGCAGCATTTGCTCAATATGGGTGAGTAAGCCTGTAATCTGCGTGGAAAAGGCTTTCGTCTGGAGTGACATATTCCGCACCTCCTGAGACACAATCTGGAAGCCTCGCCCGTGTTCGCCAGCATGCGCCGCTTCAATGGACGCGTTAATCGCCAGCAGTCCGCTGTGATCTGCCAGTGCACGAATGGATGAAGCCATACCCGCAATGTCATTCAGCGATTGGGTCAGCGCCGTCATCTGCTCATGCTGACGCTTCATTTGCTCCGTGACTGCACGATAGGAGAGCAGAACATCCTCCAGTTCTACTTTGCCACGGCGGGATAATTCACTCATTGAGCGGGTTAGCCGCACACTGTCATCGGCCTCTTTAGCTGCATCCAGCACGGTCAGCTGAATACGCTGGACTCCGTCATAGCTATGCCGAATCACATCGCCCCGCTCTTCGTCCGCTTCTCTTTGCATTCGCTGCACGACGGACAGGATATCTCGAATCGTGAGTACGCCGAGTAATTGTGTGCCTTTCTTAACCAACACACAATCGTAAAAACGCTGTTCTTCGCGCAACATCGCCAGTTCCACAATGTCCGATGCCCGGCTTTTCAAATCCACAATTAATGTATCGGGGTCAGCAAATATGGCCGCAGGCTTGTCATAGAACAACGCCGCAGCAAATCTGCCCGTAAAATGGCGATTGTACGCATCTCTCATAATAATGCCCAGTGGAAGATCATTTTTATCCACAACAATAACACAAGGTATATCTTCCTGTGTTTTCATAAGTGCTAACAGTTCTTTACAAGACATGTCCGTACCAATGATCGGAACCTCCCGGCATGGCACATAGGTAGTAATCGGCTTGTATGCTTCACGTTCAATCACGGCAGTGGAACTCGGCTGGGTCTTTGGTTCCGTTATCATCGTTCTGAAGTCCCCTTTTTTTAACTACTTGGAGTGACGGGAACATCATATCGGTCATTTGTTGATTCTGGCGACTAGTTTTGTTAATGAAATGTAAAATCACGAAATGGACACAAAAGTCGCCGGAAACTGCTTTGGACAAAGAAAAACGCTCCTCATTTATAATAAATGAGAAGCGCTTCTTTTTTTATTTACAACCAGCTTATATCCCACTCCACGGATCGAATCAATATGAACCGAGTCGGGATCTAGCTCCAGCTTTTTACGTAAGGAACTGACGTGCACATCCACGGTCCGTTGACCGCCAATGTAGTCAAAACCCCAAACAGCATTCATCAGATCATCTCGGGTCAATACCACACCCGGCTTGCGGGACAAATAAAGAAGCACCTCAAATTCCTTTGGTCTGAGGCTGATGGACTGACCTCCAAGAATGACTTCATATTTTTCAGGGTAAATCTCCAGCTCGCCCAATTGAATTTTGGAGCTATCTTTCTGATCAGACAACACTCCTTCATCCCCGCCGGAAGTTCTTCGCAGCACAGCCGTCACGCGGGCCAACAGCTCAGAAACGCCAAAAGGCTTCGTGATGTAATCATCCGCACCCGACTTCAGCCCTTGGACAACCTCGGCTTCACCGTTTTTGGCCGTTAAGATAATGATAGGCGTCGTCAGCCCCTGATGACGAAGTCTGCTCAGAATGTCCAGTCCGTTCATTCCCGGCAACATCAAATCCAGCAGGATCAAATCGTAGGACTCTCTGGAAGCTTTTTCAAACCCGGCACTGCCATGATCCTCCGTGTCCACTTCGAAGCCTTCTTGTATCAAATTGTAGGATAGCAATCTGGCAAGCGTTGGTTCATCCTCAATAACCAGCAAGCGTTGTCCCATAAATAACTTCATCTCCTGTTTACCTGTTAAAGGCGCATTGGTCAAAATCCTGAAACCTTTTCCATACTCATGCGACACCCGTTTATTTTATCACGGCATTGTTAACAGAATGTAAAAAATGTTCTAGTTCATTCTTCCTGTTGCAATAGCGGTAATTCAACTGTAAATGTGGTACCCAATCCAAGCTCACTTTCCACCGAAAGGGTGCCATGATGCAAATCGACCAAGTGTTTGACGATCGACAATCCCAGCCCCGTTCCGCCAGAGTTGCGCGAGCGTCCTTTGTCCACCCGGTAAAAGCGCTCAAAGATACGTGGCAGGTCCTTCTTCGGAATTCCAATACCTGTATCACTGACTGTAAATACGACCTTTTCCGTGTCATTCTCCCGCTGTATCGTTAGAACCTTAATCTTTACCTTGCCACCATCAAGTGTATAGTTGATGCCATTAGACAAAAGGTTCAGGAAAATCTGCTGAAGCTTATCTTCATCTGCCTCCATAAACAGCTCATCCGGGATATCCATGTGTAGCGTAATTCTTTTTTTGGCCGCAACATTGTTCAGTTTTTCCAGCAATGATTCTATGAACGACGAAACGTGCACCGGCGAGCAATCCAGCGGAGAACGCTTGGATTCAATTTTGGATAGCTCCAGAATGTCACCGATCAGCCGATTCAATCGTTCGCTTTCATCATATATAATTTGCAAAAATGAACGGGCCGTCTCTTCATCTTTAACCCCACCACCGAGTAACGTCTCGGCAAAGCCCTTGACCGCGGCAATCGGTGTTTTTAGCTCATGAGAAACGTTAGCCACAAATTCGCTCCGCATATTTTCCAACCGTCGAATGGCCGTAATATCCTGTAAAAGGAACAGCATCCCGCGGTATCCGCCTTCATCCTCATACATCGGGACACCGTCCAGCAACACGAGTCTCTCCTCGGGATTGTACAAATGAACCTCACCATGCAGCCTCTCTCGGCTTTGTATGCTGCCCTCAATTAGCTTTGTGAGCTCATAGTGCTTCTTCAGCTCATGATACGGCTTGTCCGTCACCCGTTTACCCACGACACCGAGCATTCGCTCAGACTCACGGTTTACAAGCGCAATACACTCACTTGCATCAATCATTAGAATCCCGCCTGTCATATTACTCATAACGCTCTGGAGGAGATCCTCATTGTCACGTATCGTTTTCATTTGGTTTTGGAGACTGTCAGCCATACGATTAATGGCTTCACCCAATTGCCCTACCTCATCCCGGCGCTGTACACCGACTCTTGCGTCATAATCCAGTCCTGATATGCGGTTGGCTACCCCTGTAATATGTTCAATAGGCGAGGTCAGGCTGCGAGCAATACGATAGCTCACCAATCCAGCAGCAATAAACAGCAACACAAGACCAATCCCGATGGCCGTCCAGCCGCGCCGTACTCCCTCCTCCACCGCTTTCAGACTCATGGACAAACGGATATATCCGTCAAATCCCTTGTCCGATACAACAGGCTCTGCAACGTATAGCATGTTCCGCTGCAAGGTTTCGCTGTAGCGTATTGTCCGACCGATTCCTTCCGCCGTGGCTTGCCGTATTTCATCACGTGATGCGTGGTTTTCCATCTTACGCGGATCGCTTAACGAATCGCCAACCACCGTCCCGTCCTTGCGAATGAAGGTCACCCTAGATTCCGTCAGACGAGCAATTTCCTTCGCCTTTTGAGAATAATAAGAGACATAATCCGTGCTGGATAGGGCATCTGCATTTACAAAAGGGAATGTAGCGCGAAGCAGGTCGATCTCCCGTCCCATGTTCTCCTCTAGCACCTTCATATTCGAATTTTTAAAAATTTGTCCCATCGTGATTCCAGCAGCAAGGACAGATACGCCAATCAAAATCAGCATGATCAGGGTAAGCCTGAAACGAAACGATTTCATAAAATATGCCCATCCTTTATGTAAGTTAAGTCTCATTCTACAGGCTACCTTCATTATGTTCCACTGTGAAAAGAAAAAAGGCCAGAGCATAACACGGCCCCAGCCTTTCTCTTGTCCTCTTATCCGTTTATAACTTCACCGCCATTGATATGAATAACCTGTCCGCTTACATATGAAGAATCGTCTGAAGCAAGGTACACATAGGCTGGCGCCAATTCTTCCGGCTGACCCGGACGCTTCATTGGCTGAGCTCCTCCAAACTCGCTGACCGTCTTGGCATCAAATGTAGACGGGATTAAGGGCGTCCAGATTGGCCCTGGTGCTACAGCGTTCACCCGAATACCTTGATCCGCCAAATTGAGTGAAAGGGAACGAGTAAAGGATGTGATTGCCCCTTTGGTCGATGAATAATCAATGAGTGTCTTGTTCCCAGCATACGCGGTAATCGATGTAGTGTTGACGATAGTGCTCCCTTTCTTCAAATGCGGCAATGCTGCTTGCGTCAGGAAGAACATACCGAAAATATTCGTACGGAAAGTGCGCTCCAACTGTTCTTTGGTGATATCCTCCAGCTTTTGTTGTGGATGCTGCTCTGCCGCATTGTTTACGACAATGTCGAGCTTGCCCAGCTCGTTAACCGTCTGTTGAACCGCTTTTTTGGCAAATTGGTCATCTCCGATATCGCCAGGAATCAACACGCATTTGCGTCCCTCCTGCTCTACCTGACGTTTTGTTTCTTCCGCATCCTTATGCTCATTCAAGTAGATGATAGCTACGTCCGCACCTTCTTTGGCATACGTGACAGCTACAGCCCGTCCAATTCCACTGTCTCCACCAGTAATAAGTGCAACTTTATCTGTTAGCTTGCCAGCGGCTTTATAAGTTGGTTTTTCAAACTGGGGTGCAGGCGACATTTTGGACTCAATCCCCGGTTGCTGGTCCTGATGCTGTGGGGGCAAGGTTTGCTGAGGTTGATTACTTTTAGGCATTGTACATTCTCCCTTCAAAATCAGATATTTTATAGGATGCAACATTTGCATCCACTCTACTCCTGATTTACCACACAAAGTTATTCGTTAAACGAAAAAAGAAAAATGTAGTTATTTGAGCGCACAAAAAAAACGGCCTATGCTTATTCAGCACAGACCGTTTTTTCAACTTAGCATTTGTCATCATTCGATTATAGGCTCTCACCAAATGCATAATTAAATAATATGGCTGTATACCATTAAAAACGTAATTAAAATCAGGAAGACGGCAAGCAGTGTACTGAACATTCGCATTTTGCCAGCGTATTGCGTAATAGGCTGTTGGCTACGAATCGCTTCCAGCGACAGCCGTAACGGCTTACCCATGGCTCCCGCGATACCAGAAATGGAGAGAAACAGCAGCAAAACAACAACGATCCATGCTACCGAATAAGAACCCCAGGGAAAAATCATATAGATACCGCTAACAAGCACAAGGATCAGTGCAAATTGAGCCAACCGGTTCAATAGCTGAACAGCCGATATCGTTCCTTCCTGCACGCTAGGAGCCAATTTGTCGATTTTGCCCACAACGAAGGGGAGCAATAAATAAAAACCCATCGCCAGTGATCCAATAATGTGAATAAAAAACATTCTTTACAACCTCCATTTCTTTGTTTTCTTACAAACTTTTTTCCATAGAACGATCATATTCCAACGAATGACTACCATCTTTTCAGTGTTTTGGGACATGCTTTTCTATGCCAGGATTTTGCAAAATCCTCATGCAACTATCAATACATATGAACTCTATTATACCGGGGAAGTGGGTCAAAGCAAAGGAATAAGGAAGAAAACGAATAGATTACTTAAAAGTAAAAGAGGTGTCCGGCGGCCATGACTATGGCTTGGGGACACCTCTTCAAGTAAAAGTATACCGTCTTAGTAGAAAGTTGAATCTATACGGTAACTATTTTAATCACACTGCGGACCGATTCGGCGGATTGATCGAGCGCTGCTTTTTCTTCGGCTGTCAATTCCAACTCGAACACTTTTTCGATGCCATTGCCGCCAAGAAGTGTCGGTACGCCAAGGAATAAATCCTGATAGCCGTACTCTCCCTCCAGGTAGGCAATGACCGGAATAATCCGTTTTTTATCTTTTACAATCGCTTCTGTCATCTGTGCAAGCGAAGCTGCCGGAGCATAATATGCGCTACCATTACCCAACAGGTTAACGATCTCTCCGCCACCTCCGCGTGTACGTTGTACGATCGCTTCGATACGTTCCTGCGAAATCAGGGTTTCGATAGGTATACCTCCAACGCTGGAATAGCGTACCAAGGGCACCATATCATCACCGTGACCACCCATAACGAAGCCGCGCACGTCTTCGACGGAAACGTTCAGTTCTTGTGCAATAAAGGTACAATATCGCGCTGTATCCAGCACACCTGATTGGCCAATAACCCGATTTTTCGGGAACCCAAGCGTTTGATAGGCAGTATAGGTCATAGCATCTACCGGATTACTCAGAATAATGACGATAGAATCCGGCGCATACTTCTTTACGTTCTCACAAACGGATTTTACAATTCCTGCGTTCGTATTTACCAAATCATCACGGCTCATACCCGGCTTGCGTGCAATCCCGGCTGTAATAATGACGATATCCGAGTTAGCTGCATCCTCGTAATTGGAAGTGCCCGTGATCTGGCTGTCAAATCCCTGTACCGGACCGGCCTCCAAAATATCAAGCGCCTTGCCTTTGGTCGGATTCTCTAGTTGCGGAATATCGATTAGCACGATATCACCTAGCTCCTTTTGAGCCAGCAGCAATGCGGTAGTGGCACCGGTAAAACCGGCACCAACAATGGATATTTTTTTACGTTGAATGGACAAGTGGTATTCCCCTTCCTTACAGGTTACTAATAATGGTATCTGCGAACTCGGAGCATTTCACTTGTGTAGCACCATCCATCAGACGAGCAAAGTCATAAGTTACAATCTTCTTATTAATGGACGTCTCCAGCCCTTTGTAGATCAGGTCAGCCGCTTCTTTCCAACCCAAGTGTTCAAGCAACATTACGCCCGACAGAATTACGGAACCAGGGTTCACTACGTCTTTGTCGGCGTATTTTGGAGCTGTACCATGTGTAGCTTCAAAGATAGCATGCCCTGTTACATAGTTAATGTTTGCACCTGGCGCAATACCAATTCCACCAACTTGGGCAGCAAGAGCATCGGACAGATAGTCCCCGTTCAGGTTGAGCGTAGCAATCACATCAAATTCAGAAGGACGAGTCAGTACTTGCTGAAGTGCAATATCAGCAATCGCATCCTTGATAATGATTTTGCCTGCATCTTCAGCTGCTTTTTGAGCTGCATTTGCCGCATCCTCACCGTCTTTTTCCTTGATTACATCATATTGAGCCCAAGTAAATACTTTATCTGCAAATTCTTCCTCAGCCACTTCATAACCCCAGTTTTTGAAGGCACCCTCGGTAAATTTCATAATGTTACCTTTGTGTACGAGCGTTACACTCTTGCGTCCGTGGTCAACAGCATACTGAACGGCTGCCCGTACCAGACGCTTTGAACCCTCGGAAGAAACTGGCTTAATTCCAATACCAGAGGTTTCAGGGAAACGGATTTTGTTCACACCCAGCTCTTGCTGGAGGAACTGAATAACCTTTTTCACGTCTTCGGACCCTTCAGCATACTCGATCCCCGCGTAAATATCTTCTGTGTTCTCACGGAAAATAACCATGTCTACCAATTCAGGACGTTTCACTGGAGAAGGAACACCGTTAAAATAACGAACAGGACGCAGACATACGTATAAATCCAGTTCCTGACGCAATGCCACATTCAACGAACGGATACCACCGCCAATAGGTGTTGTAAGTGGACCTTTGATGGCTACAATATACTCACGGATGGCTTCCAAAGTATCGTTAGGGAGCCATTCGCCGTATGTATTGAAAGCTTTCTCACCAGCGAATACTTCATACCAGGCAATCTTTTTGCTGCCGTTATATGCTTTTTCTACAGCTGCGTCCAGTACACGCTTGGAAGCTTTCCAGATGTCGCGACCCGTGCCGTCACCTTCGATAAACGGAATTACCGGATGGTTTGGAACCTGTAGTTGACCGTTATCAATCGTAATTTTTTCGCCTTCAGTTGGGAGCTCAAACTTTTCAAATTTCGCCATAAGTTCCTTTTCCTCCTCAGATATGAATGGGTACAGGACGAAAGACATGATCTTTATCACAGACAAAAACGTACATCTTTCGTCGTCCCCTCTATTGTACCTTATTTTTTAAATTCAGGGTATACAACCTCAATCTTCCTTCGACAAGGGATTAGCGCAACTCTGGTGATACATATTTTTGATCCAATGGACCTGTATATTCGGCACGAGGACGAATCAGGCGGTTATTTTCATACTGTTCTAAAATGTGTGCGGTCCACCCGGATACACGACTCACAGCAAAAATAGGTGTAAACAGGTCTCTCTTGATACCCAGCTGGGTATACACAGAGGCAGAATAAAAATCCACATTGGGCTTCAAGCCTTTTTGCCCTGTTACAATTCCCTCGATTCGAACTGACATATCAAACAACGTTGTGTCGCCGTTCATTTCCCCCAGCTCGCGGGACATTTTGTGCAAGTGCTTGGCACGTGGATCACCGTTTTTATAGACACGGTGTCCAAAGCCCATAATTTTTTCGCGGTTATCCAGTTTCGCCTGAATATAGGAGTCCACCTGATCCAAACCACCAATCTCCTCCAGCGTTTTGGCCACAGCCTCATTGGCCCCACCATGCAGTGGTCCTTTTAAAGCTCCAATTGCAGACGTGATTCCGGAATAAATATCCGACAATGTGGCTACCGTTACACGCGCAGCAAAGGTAGAAGCATTTAATTCATGATCGGCGTGCAGCACGAGAGCCTGATTGAACGCTTTAATAGCTGTCTCCTCTGGCTCCTTGCCAGTCAGCTGATACAAAAAGTTTTCAGCGATGGAAATACCTTTTTTAGGCGCAATCGGCTCCAAGCCCTCGCGTATACGTGCTATGGCTGCCACAATGGTGGGCAATTGCGCCTGAAGCTTGACGGTTTTAGTCACATTAGACTCTCTCGACATATCATCCGCCTCTGGGTCATACAAAGCGAGAGACGATACGGCTGACCTCAAGGCAGCCATCGTGCTCAAATTTTTCGGGTATAACTTTAATTGAGTAACAATTTCATCCGGAATAGCAGCGTAATCGCTTAACTGGTTGCGGAGCTCCTGCAATTGCTCTTGGTCAGGTAATTTTCCAAACCACAACAAATAAGCTACCTCTTCAAAATCGGCGTTAACAGCCAAATCATCAATGTTATAACCCCGGTACGTGAGAACGCCATCTACGATAGAGCTTATGGAGGAAGTGGTCGCTACAATCCCTTCCAGACCTTTAGTCGCTGTCATCGTTACATCTCTCCTTTGTAAAAACATTGTGAACGGACTTGCAATGTAAACATTTTCAAAAGTAAGATATGTCTTTTAAATAGCTGAGTAATGTTAACGCCATATGTCAATATTTAAACCTTCTTTCACTATACTGGATTTTGTCGTTTATGTGAACATTGAGGGCTATTCCAACACATTCAAATGTTTTATCGCTTCCATAAAGAAATTTTTGAAACCCCTTACAAAAAATATTGATTTATTTGCACTTTTTTACACAGGTCTTGTCTCCCCCCTTTCCCGCATATGTATAGTAGAGCATTTATTTTATGAAAAACTATCGTAAAAGAAAGGAGCCGTGAGAGCTTGAGCCGGTTAATCCTGAATCGCATATTTCGTGCTCTATGGGTGGCAATCGTGATTGTAGCTCTGTTACTGGGCATATATGCGCTTTTCCCTCTCATCTATCCTTTCCTATTCGCCTGGCTTGTGGCTTATGCCATGAATCCACTAGTTGGTTTTCTGCGTAACAAAGCCCGTATGCCGCGTTGGACGGCTGTCACGGTCTCATTATTTGTATATTTAGGTGGAATTGCAATTATCCTATCTGCGGCAATCACCCGCATGGTCCGAGAAGTTATAAAGTTGGCCATGACTTTCGACGGACATATTGAGCGTTTTAAAAGTCTGTTTATCGATTGGACACAAAGCGATTTGATTCAAAATGTAATTATTGAAATTAACCATTTTATCCGGGATAATCCGGATTACCAACATACCATTAACAGTAATATTGATAAGACAACTCAAACCGTGAGTTCGGCTGTCACTACGCTAGTCGCTCAATTTTTTAATGGAGTTTTGAACTTGCTAACCTCTCTGCCTAATATGGGAGCAGTTCTAATGGTTATTGTATTAGCAGCCTTTTTTATTAGTAAGGATTGGGACCGACATAGTCGGATGCTCTCAAACACGATTCCTGATACAATTCGCAAACCATTGTCGGATATATGGCACGATCTGCGTAAAGCACTTTACGGCTATTTGCGTGCACAGTTTATTATCATCTCCATTACGGCATTAACAGTCATTGTTGGGCTGTTCATATTGCGTGTGGAATCCGCCTTTACCATCGGTTTGATGATCGGGCTGGTGGACTTGCTACCTTATTTGGGGGTTGGCATTGTGATGATTCCGTGGATACTGTATGCGTATATGTCTGGTAATTTGGCACTAGGGGTAGGATTGTCGATCCTTTATATCACCCTGTTGATTGGACGACAGATCGTGGAGCCTAAGGTGCTGGCCAGCAGCGTGGGCTTGAACCCGCTTCCCACCCTCATCGGTATGTTCATCGGGCTCAAGCTATTTGGCGTTTTAGGATTAATTATCGGACCTGTATCACTGATTGTCGTTGATGCACTGAATCGCGCGAATGTCATTCAGGACTTGCGCAACTATATTCTCGCTGGAAGAGTCCGCTAGATCATGGATAGGAAAAACGGCAGTTCACGTCAAAACCGCCGAAACGTAATACTGCCGTTTTTCATTTTTTTCTCCAGCCACTTCAATAAAAAGCGTCGGTACAACGCTCGTGTTAAAGGGAATACCAACGTAAAACCAATAATATCTGTTAAAAATCCGGGGATAAGCAGCAAGCTTCCACCGAAAAAGACACATAATCCATCCAGCATTTTACGGCCGGGCATTTGTCCCCGGTTCATCTCATTTTTCGCATCGGCAATCACCTTACGACCTTCAAATTGCATCATGGCAGCCCCGATTAGGGTCGTCAGAATGATGAGTAAAATCGTTTTGCCAGCTCCAATCCAATGACTTACCCATATAAACCCGTACAGCTCCACCAAAGGAATGAGCAGCAGCAACAGCCACAGACGTTTACGCATCATCATGACTTCTGCCCCTCCCCGCCTGTAAAAGCAAACCTTAATGCAGTGTACAGCTCAGGTAGCGCCTGATCTAGTCGAACAGGCTTCCATTCGGTGTTCAACCATACGTGACGTGTCATCCCTGTGACAAGCAGCTCTCCCGGCAGCGTGTCTGCCTGGGTCCATACCTTTCCCAGATACCTTTGATGCTCATCGTCCGTTACCCGTCGAACCTCATAGATATAGTTTAGACGTAGTCTGGAGAAGTCCGTAATTGCGGTATAAATGGTAATTAAATCATCATATCGAGCGGGACTCGCATATTTCGCATTGATTTCAATAACTGGCAGCAAGACTCCTCGTTCCTCCATGCTCCGATAGTTAAAGCCCGCCTGCCGGATCATTTCGGTGCGCCCGATCTCAAACCAGTTCAAATAATTTGCATGATATACGACCCCCATCTGGTCGCTTTCCTGATAACGGACACGTAGCGGTGCGCCATACCAGCGTAATTCCGTTTGTTTCTCCTCTTGAGTCATACAAGCTCTCCTATCTTTGTGCATCTTTATCTCTATTTTGCCCTCTCTCCATTAAACCATATTTACAGCCCAGGAACAAAAAGAGGGCAGACCGACCGGTCCACCCTCGCAAATCATATATAATAATGCCTTTATTATTGTGGCAACGGCTTGGACAGTTTATAATATCCGCTATCCGAAGCCAGCTTAAGCAAGCTCTTAGCCTGGCTTCCCGCCCAAGCGTAACCAAGTCGTCTTTCCTCACTAATTTTCATGATGTCAGTATACTTTTTACCATCCCGATCTGAAAAGAAATACTTGTTGTCTTCCACATTATAGAACCGATACCACATTACGCTTGATGCGTCCTTTTGGAAAAACTCCGGACCTTGACGATTGTATTTGATACCGTCGATTCGGTTCGCGTCAAACCATTTCAAAGCGCTCTGAGCCGCTTTTTTCACTTCAGCGGTTTGCGGCTGGGACATGAGAAAAGCAGTAATGCCTACTGATTCCGTAGTTGTTTTGGAAGGTAACTCAAATGCCCGGGCTTCAACAGATGCATAAGTAGCCGGATCGTGCTGTGCACCCCAGATTGTCGGTGTACCATTATTTACAATTTGAGACTTAATTGTGTACTGGACACCTTTGTTTAGCGCTTGCTGAAGTCTGGAGCGAGATGCATCGTCCAAAATATCGCTATCAAACGGCTGCTTCTTGTTCACAATATCGTCAGCCAAAACCATAACTCTAACCATCGCATCATCATTATAAGTTACAGCATCGGAATAATTACCACGTTTAGGGTATACCTGAGGCCAGCCACCGGAGGAATATTGAGAGGTTAGAACAAAGTCGACTGCTTTTTGTACACTGTTCTTAATGTCTTTATTTTTGGTTTTTTTGTATACATCCGCTAAAAAGCGAATCTCGGTTGTCGTGGCCTCGTTATCGAACGTTCCGAGCTCAACACCATCCTTGCTCTTCCATGTGGAGCGTGCAGTTTTGCCATCCCATTTGGATTTATAATTCTTTTCCATAGCTTTGAAGAATCCGCCATGTGGCAATTGCCAGGATACAATATTTAAGGCAAGCGTAGTATCCTTCGATGTATTCCCCGTAGAGAACTTGCTAAAGTCGCGCATTTTGTTCAGGAGGCTGTCTGTATTCACAACAGCGGTTGGCTTCGCCACAGCCGACAGCCCAAATAATTGCTCACGATCCAAAACACCTGAATTTACATCGCCACCATAAACGTCCCGTCCCACAGCTGAATCTGTGGTAAGCTCATAAGAAGCAGTCGCCGATTCACGTCCTGAATCATATGTAGCCGGCACCATCTCCTGTGCCGCAGCCCATGAGGGACTTAGGAGTCCTGACGTTACTGTAATCGCCAAACTTGAAAGCGCTATCATCTTTACGGTTGGACACATCTTCTTCTTCATTTGAACCTCTCCCTTATTTTGAATTGGGTATTTGCGTTCAGTTTAACCCTATATATTCTTGCTGAAGATTCTTTTTGATAGCGAAGGGAACCGAACCACTATTTATGCATGATAAATAGTTAGTTGTATTATATGAAAATATACCCAAACGATCAATATATTTTAATTTACTAATAGATTAAAAAAGTTACAAAACGTTGAAAACAATAAAAATCCTCTTACTAATGCTGGATTAGTAAGAGGATTTTACGTGGAGCTAATATAAAATAGGTCGATTAGCAACATCGCTTAACCAAATCGACCCATGATGTACTCCTGAGTCAGCTCATTTTCAGGATTCGTGAAAATATCGTTCGTTTTCCCATGTTCAACCAGACTTCCGATATAAAAATAAGCAGTATAATCGGAAATTCGTGCAGCCTGCTGCATATTGTGCGTCACAATAACGATGCGCAGTTCTTTTTTTAATTCGGTAATGAGCTCTTCTACCTTGCCTGTAGACACAGGGTCCAGCGCGGAGGCTGGCTCGTCAAGCAATAGAATTTTCGGTTGAACGGATAGTGCACGTGCAATGCAAAGCCGCTGCTGTTGCCCGCCAGACAGCGCCAGAGCGGAATCGTGAAGGCGATCCTTGACCTCATCCCATAATGCTGCTTTACGTAGGCTGCTTTCGACGATTTCATCAAGCTGCTTCTTCTTGCGCACCCCACGGTATTTGGGACCGAAGGCGATATTATTGTAAATGGATTTGTAAAAAGGGTTGGGACGCTGCCACACCATGCCAATTTGCTGACGCAGCTTGATCACGTCCGTTTCCGGTGCCGTCAAATCCTGTCCATCCATCCAGATGTGCCCCGTTGTAGAGGAAGACGCAATCTCATCATTCATCCGATTAAGGGAGCGCAAAAAGGTCGATTTACCGCAGCCGGAAGGCCCGATCAGGGCAGTCACTGTCTGCTCGGGAAAGGCCAGATTCACTTTTTTCACAGCCTCAAAGCTGCCATAATAAATACTCAAATCCTCAGTACTGAACGGATGCGGTGGTTGCCCCGCAAGCTGTTCCGAACGCGTAGACTGAACGGATGTTGCTGGTGTGGCGGTTTTTGCCGTTCGCGTAATCACATGTTCCATTGTTCTCCATCCCCTTTCTAATCCATTCGTTTGGCTGCTGTCAGGCGGCGGTATACAACTCTTCCGAACCATCTTGCACTCAGGTTGAACACAAGTACGAGCAGTACCAATACTGCAGAAGCGCCTGCGGCAATATCTTTGGAGTCAGGAGCAATGCCTTCACTGTTGACCTTCCAAATATGAACAGCCAATGTTTCAGCAGGTCGCATCGGGTTAATAGGCGATCTGGCATGCAATGGATTCCAATCGGTAAAATCAAGCGGCGGCGTACTCATCCCTGCTGTAAACAGCAATGCAGCGGCTTCCCCGAAAATACGGCCTGCGGCCAAAATGGTACCCGTAATCAAGCTTGGCAGCGCAGCTGGCAACAAAATGGAGGTGATGATTTTCCACTTGGACAATCCAAGCGCAAGTCCAGCTTCCTTTTGCTCCTTCGGCACAGCTCGGAAAGCCTGCTCAGTTGTGCGAACCATCAGCGGCAGGTTGAATACGGCCAAAGCCAAGGCTCCTGATAAGAGGGAAAAGCCAAAATCAAACGTATTTACGATAAGTAGTAGTCCAAACAATCCGATGACGATAGACGGGAACGAGGACAATACTTCGACGACAAGTCGTATAAAGTCCGTAATTTTCCCTGGCTTTGCATATTGCGCCATGTAAATACCTGCGCCCCAGCCAATCGGAATGGTGATAATCAAAGTTAAGATTAACAAAAATACGGAATTAAATAGTTGTGGGCCAATGCCACCGCCTGCACGTAATGTTTGGGGAGCACTAGTTAAAAAGTCAAAAGAAATATGACTGACTCCGCGGGCCAAAATGAAGCCCAGTAATCCCACCAAAAGTGCAACAATGAACAAGGCGAAGAAACAGATTACAAATGTAGCGATCTTGTCGGTCGTTTTAGCTTTCATCAAACCCGGTTTCTCCTTTCAAGCAGCCTTACCAGCAGCACGAAAATGAATGTCATGAGCAGAAGAACAAGCGCCATGCTCCAGAGAGCATTGTTATGAACGGAGCCCATTGCTGTATTCCCCATGCTAAGTGTAATGACGCTGGTCAAGGTCGAAGCGGATTCCAGCAAGGAATGCGGTATATGCGGAGCATTCCCGATTACCATCTGTACAGCCAACGCTTCTCCGAACGCACGAGCCATACCGAGAATAATTCCTGTTAAAAGAGCAGGCAACAGCGTCGGAATAATAACACGGGCAATTGTCTGCCAGCGGGTAGCACCCAAAGCATAAGAGGATTCACGCAGCCCCCCCGGTAAGGAAGACAACGCATCCGCCATAATGCTCGTAATCGTCGGCAAAATCATGACTGACAACACTAGGCACCCTGCCAGAATGCCGATACCTTGTCCTCCAAACACGTTCCGCAGCAGCGGGACGATCACGGTCAAGCCGACAAAGCCATATACAACCGACGGAATACCAGATAATAATTCAATCGCGGGTTGAAGGATACGTTTACCCGATTTCGGCACGATTTCCGTCATAAATAAAGCCGCACATAAGCTGAGCGGACTGGCAATTAAAGCCGCCAGTATGGTTACTGCAAAAGAACCCGTAATAAACGGAAGCGCGCCGAAGGACTTAGGCTCGCCATCCGGGCTCCATTTGGTTCCAAAGAAAAACTCTCGCAGACTGACTCCATTCACCGCAAATGTAGCTACACCTTTGGAGGCAACAAAATATACGATGGAGACAATGACTGCAACTAAAAAAACGACACAAACCGACGTATATATGCGGCCGGTCCATTCTTCCCAGTAATGTCTTTCTTTCATAACTCGGGATCGTTTATTCTGTTCCATGTATGCCTTCCCTTCAATTGGTTCCATACTGTAACTCCTTTAACCGAAGAATAGAGGCCGGACGCTAGTCCGCCTCTTCTTCGTGAATATACTCGCGTTAGCTGCGTTCATCCGAACAGGAGATTGTGGCTCTCCTTATTTCGTGATATTACCGTCAGCATCACGTTTCACTTGCATACCTGCTACTGGAATGTATCCCAAGTCTACGACATCCGTTTTTTGGATTTCATCAGACAGAATGTAGTCAAGGAATGCTTTCACATGCTCTTTTGGCTCACCTTTAGTGTACATATGCTCGTAAGCCCATACTGGATATTTACCTTGTTCTACATTTTCAACGTTAGCTTCAACGCCATCGTATTTCAAAGTAGTTACTGTGTTGTCGATGTAGGACAGAGCCAGATAACCAATCGCACCCGGTGTTTCAGCAATCAGCTTTTTCACAGTACCGGAGGAATCTTCTTGAATGGAGCCCGGCAGATCTTCCGTTTTTTGTCCCAAAGCATATTTTTCAAATGTTGCACGAGTACCGGAGCTGCTTGGACGGTTCACGATAACGATTTTTTGATCCGCGCCGCCAACCTCTTTCCAGTTCGTGATTTTACCTGTAAAGATTTGTACCAATTGATCTTTTTTCAAGTCTGTAACGCCTACTTTAGGATTCGCTACCGCTGACATGGCTACAACAGCTACTTGGTGATCGACCAGCTCATCTGCGCCGCTCTCCAGTTTTTCTTTTGCAAACACGTCGGAGTTACCGATGTCCGCTTGTCCGCCGGAAACCTGAGTCAAGCCAGTACCGCTACCGCCGCCCTGTACTTGAACTGCAATGCCTTTATATTTATCGACAGCCATAAATTTTTGTCCCGCTTGCTCTACCAATGGTTGAAGTGCAGTGGAGCCAACAGCCAGAATATTTCCTGTCAGTTCAGCAGCTGCTTTATTGTCTGTTCCTGTAGCAGTTTCTCCTTGTGGTGCAGCATTGTTACCTGATCCGCAAGCTGCAAGTGCAAATACCATGGTGAGAGTCATCAGAATGAACGGCCATTTTTTCAACATTTTTTATTGTCCTCCCCTTAGTTAAGTGACGGTTTTTTATTTATGACCATCAACACTTTTACATTGTAGGCCTGGAATGTTAGACGAACGACGTGGTTTTGTAAAACAAATATAAAATATTGATAGATAAATTATTTTTCGGTATATAATTAATCTATAGTTTGAAATTCACATATGAATGACATATAAGGAGAGCTGTTGGATTCCATGAATATTCTAAAATTGCGTATCTTGATGCTGATCGACAAATTCCATAAGGCGACGGATGTGGCCGAAGCTTTGCAAGTTAAACAACCTACCGTCAGTTTTCATATGAAAAGCTTGGAAAAGGAAATGGGTGTTTCCCTATTCTCTCTTCAACAAGGCAGGATTATGCTAACGGAAGCTGGAAAAAAATTATTACCTTACGCAAAGCAGATCATCTCTCTGGAGCAAGAAGCTAGACAAGCTGTAGATGAATGGACAGAGAAATCCCAGGGTCAATTACATCTGAGTGCAGAGTCGATATCAGGTACGTATCTCCTCCCCACTTTGATGGCTAAGTTTGCTCAACAATATCCAGAATGTCGTATTCAGTTGGAGATTCAATCCCCGGATGCCATTAAGCAGCTACTGAAACAGGGAGAAATTGATTTTGCTTTTCTCGACGATAGAGATTCTCTTCCAGAGTATACGGTGGCAGAGCCAGTGGCTTCAGATCAAGTAGGAGTTATCCGTTCTGCATCTGCACTTGCACCTGCATCCAAATCAGAGGAGGTCGATGGACCCGATATGCTGGACAAGCACATATGGGTAAAATATAGCGGTTCATCAGTTGTAGATCAGTATTCCTCGCTAGTTAAGCCTCATCTGGAAATCAACTCTTGGGAAGCGGTAAAGCAAGTCGTAAGCGGCGGAGAAGCGCTTGCCTTCTTTCCTGCAAGTGGAGTCGATAATAATGAAAATGCTGTTCCCTCGGTGGAATGGCTTCCTTATCCCGAGGCTGATAACAATAAGAGCCATTATCAAATAAACATCGTGTATCAACAAGATACACACATGAACTTGATGCAACAGGCATTTCTTGATTTCACACGACGAGAAGGACTGAGAGATTAAAAGCTAGAGAACAAAATAAAAAAAGAGCATCCAAGTCCTATTGACTTGAATGCTCTTTTGCTTGTTGTAACGAATAGATACAGTCTCTGTATTATTTCGTAGAGGCTACAATTACGCTTGTGCTGGAACGCAGCTAATTTTGATCAGGTTCGTAGAACCGGAATCACCAAGTGGTACGCCCGCAGTAATCACAACCAAATCACCCTCTTTAACGAGACCCGATTTGCGACCGCCTTCCAGCGCATTGTCAAACAGACTGTCTGTTGTGTCAACGACTGGTCTGCCTTGTACTGCATGTACACCCCAGATCAGAGCCAAACGACGAACTGTTCTTTCCTGTGTTGTCACAGCAATAATCGGAGCTTCTGGACGGTATTTAGAAATCATACGCGCCGTTGTTCCGCTTTGTGTGGACGTCAGGATCGCTTTGGCATGCAGGTCAAGTGCAGAAATAGAAACGGATTGGCTGATTGCTTCTGTAATACTAATTTCTTGAGCCGTTCTTTGTTTTTTGAACAAATCACGGTAGTTCAGAGAGGACTCAGCTTTTTCTGCAATACGTGACATCGTCAATACGGATTCTACCGGATATTTACCCGCAGCTGTTTCGCCGGACAGCATAATTGCGTCTGTTCCGTCAAAAATAGCATTTGCCACGTCACTTGCTTCCGCACGAGTTGGACGCGGGTTACGTTGCATGGAATCCAGCATTTGTGTTGCCGTAATGACAGGCTTGCCAGCTACATTACATTTGTTAATCATCAATTTTTGCGCCAGAGGCACTTCTTCAGCAGGAATTTCCACACCAAGGTCACCACGGGCAACCATCAGGCCATCCGAAGCTTCCAAAATTTCGTCCAGGTTGTCAACACCTTGCTGATTTTCTATTTTGGAGATGATTTGAATATGACTTGCGTTGTGTTTCGCCAGCAATTCGCGGATTTCCAGCACATCACTTGCTTTACGAACAAAAGAAGCCGCGATGAAATCAATGTCCTGCTCAATACCGAAAATGATATCATTAGCATCTTTCTCCGTAATACCAGGCAAAGAAATAGCGACGCCTGGAACGTTAACGCCCTTCTTGCTTTTGATCGTTCCGCCATTAACAATGCGGCATTTGATTTCAGTGCCTGATACTTCAATAACGGTGAGTCCGATCAGACCATCGTCGATCAGAATGGTGGAGCCGGGCTCCACGTCCGAGGGAAGATCTTTGTACGTAATAGAAATACGATCTTGCGTACCGAGAATTTCTTCCGTTGTCAGCGTAATGAACTCGTCCTGAACAAGCTCAATAGGTTCAACTTCGAGCTTTCCTGTCCGGATTTCCGGCCCCTTCGTATCGAGCAAAATAGCAACGTTTTTGTTAAGCTCCTTACAAGCTTGACGGATGTTTTTGATCCGGTTGCCATGCTCCTCGAAATCACCGTGAGAGAAATTCAGGCGGGCTACGTTCATACCAGCCAAAATCAGTTTCTTCACATTTTCCAATGACTCACTGGAAGGACCGATGGTACATACAATCTTAGTTTTGCGCATTTGGGTTTTTCCTCCGTTTTCAAAGGTGCTACTCTTTATATCTTTTTCCAACAATTAAATCTACTACACTTTTTCCTATTTGTATAGGAAGTTCGTCATATTTATTGTTACCCGTTTACAGCGTATTACAACATAGGCTCAGATTCCGAAGGCTTCAAGAAGGTGTATTGACCTATTTTTCGGAATTTTTGATACCGATCTTCCCTCAATTCATCGCAGCTCATATTCGTAAGATCTGCCAGATGACGTTCCAATAGCTCCTTGATTGCGGCAGCGGTCACTTCATAGTTACGATGCGCGCCCCCTTTCGGCTCCGGCACAATATCCTCGATAATTTCCATGCGCAGGAGGTCATTAGCCGTAATCTTCATGGCTTCAGCTGCCTGATCGGCCTTGGAAGCATCTTTCCATAGAATCGAGGCAGCACCGTTTGGAGAAATGGCCGAATAAATGGCATGTTCCAGCATTAGCACACGGTTACCGACTGCAAACGCAAGCGCACCGCCGCTTCCACCCTCGCCGATGACCACACAAATAACAGGCACCGAAAGCTTTGCCATCTCCCGCAAGTTGCGGGCAATCGCTTCCGATTGACCTCTCTCCTCTGCTGTATTACCCGGATAAGCGCCCTTCGTATCAATGAATGTAATAATAGGGCGTTTGAATTTATCAGCCTGCTGCATAAGACGCAAGCCTTTACGAAATCCTTCCGGATGAGCACTACCAAAAAAACGTGCAATATTATCTTTCGTATCCTTACCACGCTGTTGACCAATGACGGTCACCGGAATACCATTTAGCTTGGCAATTCCGCCCACAACCGCCAGATCGTCTCCAAACAAGCGGTCGCCGTGTAATTCAATAAAGTCCGTAAACACCTGCTCAATCAAATCAAGAGACGTTGGTCTTTGATGATGACGGGCCAAATGCATTTTTTGTGGTGCTGTAATGTTCGAATATATTTCTTCTTCCATCTCGAGATAACGTTCCTCGAGACGGTTGATTTCATCTGTAAAATCAATTTGCTTATCCTGTCCGAATTGCTTGAGTTCTTCGATCTTCTGTCGCATCTCGACCAGGGGCTTTTCATAAGGCAATTCACCAGCCATCTATTCCACCCCTTTCACACTGTGCAGATCAAGCAGTTGCCCGAGGGTATCACGCAGTTCCTTGCGGTGTACAACCATATCCAATTGTCCATGCTGCAAATTAAATTCGGATGTTTGAAAATCATCCGGCAACTTCTGTCTGATTGTCTGTTCAATTACAATACGCCCTGCAAAGCCGAATACAGCTCCTGGCTCCGCAATATTAATATCTCCAAGCGTAGCAAAGCTGGCGGATACTCCGCCTGTAGTCGGGTCGGTGATAACAGAAATATAGAGCAAGCCCTGCTCATCCAGACGAGCAAGAGCAGCACTTGTTTTGGCCATCTGCATCAAGCTTAAAATACTTTCCTGCATACGTGCCCCGCCGGAAGTTGAGAAAATAATTAGTGGCAGACGCTTGTCTATTGCTTGCTCAATGGCGCGGGTAATTTTCTCTCCTACGACCGAACCCATACTGCCAGTAAAAAAGTCAAAGCTCATCACAGCAACAACAACAGGATGTCCATAAATAAGGCCGTCGCCTGTAACGACAGCCTCTCGCAAGCCAGATTTCAGGGTCTGTTGCTCCAGCTTGCTCGCATATCCTGGAAAGTCCAGCGGGTCAACCGAAATCATATCGGCATCATATTCCGTAAACGTGTCTTCGTCGAGCACCATGCGAATACGATCCATTGCATTCAAACGCATATGGTATCCGCACACCGGACACACTTTCAAATTTTTCTCTAGTTCTTTGCTGTATTGAATACTTCCGCACTTGCCACATTTGGTCATAAGACCTTCGGGAATTTCCCGTTTGGGACGATCCGGCATGTCCGCTTGATCGCCGCTCAGCGCCCGTTCCGAAGGGATGGTCGCGTATTTACGCTTCTTTTGGAATAAATCTTTAAACACAACTACACCTCTCCAGCCGTTTATTTGTCAGCCGTAACCGATACAAGGTCCTCTGCCGTCTATGCGGCACCTCTAAGCATTATGTTCATACACACGTCAACGCCTGTTACTAAAACATTACCGCCGATCGTGCATCCTTTGTTCCACTCATGCTGCTGTATCACTTCCGCCGTTCCGGACTCAAGGGCGCAAAATCGAATTAAGCACTTCCTGAATTTCTTCGACTTCACCCGAAGGCACAAGTATCTCAAACTGTTGCTTGGATGCGCTGATGGCCCGGGCCTGCACCATAAAACCTTCTTCAGACAGTTTGAGCTTAATCATGTCAGCCAGTCTGGCCGTCGGTGCAATATAAATCACCGTCCACATGCCTTGTTTCTACCCCCTAAGCCTCAAGTTTTGAGCCCATATAATAGACTCATGATAACATACCTTACTTTTTTCCCGCAACAAAAGCCCTCCTGATCATTCAAGTTCCGTCGGAGGGCCTAGAAAATCATCAACTCTGTTTACACAGGTCAATTAAGCGTCCAATGATGCAGGATAGTGCTTGGCATGGAGGCTCCGATGTGCAATGCGCGAAGAAGCAGCGGCAGCCAGTCCAGCGACAAGATCGTCTAAAAACACATGAATACCATTGCCTTTTTGGTTCAGCTGTTCAATAATCCCCGTCTTTTCCTTATCCAAATAACCAAAACTGGTTAAGCCAATCATGCCGTACACACTCGTAATTCCAAGAGCCAGTGTCTCGTCCACTCCGTACAGCGGTTCGTCAGCCTCCATAATGGCTTGCAATGGCTGGGGGAGAAGTTTTTTTTCGGCCAGTTCATCAAGCGCAATACCTGTGAGCAACGTATATTGAACCTCGCGCTTTTGCAAAACCGCTTTGACACTGTCTATACATTCTTCCATCGTCAAATGAGGATAATATTTTAGCTGAAGCTGAAAAACAATGTCCGCAATGGACTCGATCCGAATGCCTCTGCGATTTAACAAAGTTTCTGCATATTCATAGGACATAATTTCCCTCCCGCTTTCACCGTGCAGTTCTATTCTTTCACCGTACGGGGCCTTATGGTGCAGGGTACGTGTTGAATCTCCTGTTCCGCCAGTTTTCCAAGTGTATGCGGGAGGGAAGGAAAATGTTCATTAAACCGTTACAATAAGGGCGGTTTGCTGTGTGCCTATCATTTGACTTTCACCGTGCCTTCACCCAACATCGACTCCATTTGATCAAAAAGCTGAGGAGAAGGCTTAATGTTATAAGCATCGCTCAACGCCAGCAGACGCTGGTTGCTCTCATAAAAAAGTACGGTAGGCATAGCACCGGGATGCTCCTGTAGCAGTGCCTTGAGACTGACCAGCAAGCTGGCGTCCTCCTCGGCCTGGCGAGTGATTTTGACAAACACCCGCTGACGAGTGGTTGGCTCCGAGTTGCGCGGGCCCGGCACCTGCTCACCGCGATCGGCTTCGGCTCCGCGCGGTGAAGCAGCCGTCACGGGACGGGCCGCCTTCGGCTGAGGCGAAGCAGATGCATGGGCTGCCGAAGGCGGGGGCGACACACGTGACGCTCTTCCGCCTGGACCGCCAGCAGCAGAGCCAGTAGCTGGTACGGATGTTCCAGCTACTGCGGACGAACGCGTACTGGCACGTCGGCGTTGGAGGAGCCGTGCCAGCGAGTCTTCCGCCAGCGGGGCGGTCTCATCCGCAAGGAGCTTGAAGTGCTCGTCCTGCTGCTGCATCTTGGCTCGAAGCGTAAGCAAAGCTCCCTTTTCAATCCACTGCTGGCTTCGCTTCCATACCTCAGGAAACAGCACAACCTCACAGCGCTCAATCTGATCCTCCAACTCAATAAAGGCCATAGCCTTACCCTGCTTGGTCGTAATTGTTTTGAGTGACACTACCATGCCTGCAGTCACAACAACCGTTTCATCGGGGACATCGCCCAGCTCCATCAAACGATCCGCCTCGCTACTTTCCAACAGCGACTCAAAATCATCCAACGGATGCCCCGACAAATACAGTCCCAGCAGTTCACGTTCCAGCTCTAATTGCTGGCTGGCGCTGAATTGGGGTACATTGGGATATTCGATATCCCAATTGGGCATTTCCACAAAACCAAACATATCAATTTGCAAGTCATCCCGTTCCTTGCGCCATTTGACGGCTGCATCCACCGTTTCATCCAGCATGGCAAGCAACTGTGCCCGATGACCCGTCAACGAATCAAAGGCCCCTGCCTGAATAAGCGATTCAATTACTCTCTTATTACATACCCGTAAATCGACACGTCGACAAAAATCGAGCAGGCTGTCGAAAGGCCGTTCCTTGCGAACAGCGAGAATGCTCTCCATCGCCTGTGTGCCGACATTTTTAATCGCAGCCAGGCCGAAGCGGATGCCTCCCTGCTGTAACGGAGTAAACAGCACCCCACTCTCATTCACATCAGGTGGCAACACTGCGATATCCATACGACGGCATTCGACAACATATTCAGCCACTTTCCGATGACTTCCCATCACCGCTGTCAGCATTGAAGCCATAAATTGTACCGGATAATGGGCCTTTAAATAAGCCGTCTGAAATGCTAGCACACCATAAGCAGCTGCATGAGCACGTGGGAAGCCGTAGTCAGCAAAACGGACAATCATATCGTAAACCCTTCCGGCCTCCTCCTCCGTGTATCCCTGCTTGATACTGCCTTCGACAAAATGCCCGCGCTCCAGATCCAGCACTTCGCGCTTTTTCTTGGACACAGCCCGGCGCAACAGATCGGCTTCTCCCAGGGAAAAACCCGCCATGCGCGAAGCAATCTGCATGATTTGCTCCTGATACACAATAATACCGTACGTATCCTTTAAGATCGGTTCCAGGTCAGGATGCGGATAAGAAATCTCAATCTGACCATGCTTGGCCTGTATAAAGTTAGGAATAAAGCCCATCGGGCCCGGACGATACAAAGCCAGGACAGAAATGATATCCTCGAATACACTCGGCTTCAAATCCTTGAGTACCCGGCGTACACCGGCCGACTCCAGCTGGAATACGCCTCCTGTATCTCCTTTGCCCAGCAAGTCATAGGTATGCGGATCATTATCGGGAATACGGCTAAAATCAGGGGTTTCTCCATGGTCTTCCGCAATCCAGTGTATGCATCGTTCAATAATGGAGAGCGTACGCAGCCCAAGGAAATCCATTTTAAGCAAACCAATGCGCTCTAGATTTTCCATCGAGTACTGCGTCAAAGGTACCCCTTCACTCCCCTGTTGAAGCGGAACCGCATCGGTCAATGGAGTCCGCGAAATGACAACACCTGCAGCATGTGTCGAAGCATGACGAGGCATTCCTTCAACCTTGATCGCCATATCCAGCAGTTCACGTGTCTTAGGCTTCGTTTCATATAGCGTTTTCAGCTCCGGGGTGATTTCCAGCGCATGACGGATATTAATGCCTAGCTGCGCCGGAATCAGCTTGGCTGCCTTGTCCACCTCGCCATATGGCACGTTCAATACACGACCGACGTCACGGACAGCGGCTCTTGCCGCCAGCGTTCCAAAGGTAATGATTTGCGCTACATGCTCATTTCCGTACTTCTGTACTACATAGTCGATAACCTCGTCACGCCGTTCATCACTAAAATCAATATCTATATCCGGCATACTAATTCGTTCGGGATTCAGAAACCGTTCAAAGAGCAGGTTGTATTTCATCGGATCGACATTCGTGATGTTAAGCACATAGGCAACCAAACTGCCTGCTGAGGAACCCCGCCCCGGTCCCGTTGCAATCTTATGCTTATGAGCGAAGGCAATAAAATCCCATACAATCAGGAAATAATCGCTGAAACCCATACTGTCAATGGTATTTAACTCATAGCTTAGCCGTTGGTTCAGCCTTTCCCGTTCCTCCGGCTGCTCCCATCTGGGATCGCTTCCATAGCGACGCTCCAGCCCTTGCACGCACAAATTGCGTAAATAGGACGAAGAGGTCATTCCTTCCGGCAGTGGACGATATTCAGGTAAAATGGATTGACCGAATTCCAGCTCCAGTTCGCATTTTTCAGCAATACGCACCGTGTTGGCGATGGCTTCTGCCACATGTGGGAATAAGCGAGCCATATCCTCCTGACTTTTCAGATACAACTGACGTGTTGGTATACGCAAGCGCTCCTCATCGTCAACTGTCTTCCCTGTCCCGATACAGATCAGAACGTCCTGCACGTCCGCATCTGGCTCAGTCAAGTAATGCACGTCATTCGTCGCCACCAGTGGAATATCCAGTTCCTTCGCCAGTGCGATCAAGAGAGGATTTACGCGTTTTTGCTCCGATAGACCATGATCCTGGAGTTCCAGATAAAAATCATCGCCAAAAATGTTACGATATCGTTCCGCTGCTCGTCGTGCTTCAGCTTCCCGACCATGCAGTAAATGCTGTGGCACTTCACCGCCCAAACAAGCGCTCAGGCATATGATTCCTTCATGATGGGCAGCCAAAGCCTCCATGTCGATGCGCGGCTTGTAGTGAAAGCCCTCCAAATGGCCGATGGAGCACAGCTTCATCAGATTTTGATAGCCTGTTTTATTTTTGGCGAGCAAAATTAAATGATATATGGGCTGATCCTTCCGGCTGCCACGCTCCTTGCGCGATCCTGCCGTCATATAGGCCTCACACCCGATAATCGGCTTAATGCCGTTCTCTACACACGCTCTATAAAAAGGAATGGCACCGTACATGACCCCGTGATCTGTAAGGGCCAGCGCCTTCATTCCGTAAGCTGATGCCTGTTTGACCAACTCCGCGGTACGAGCCGCGCCGTCCAGCAGGCTGTACTCGCTATGAACATGCAAATGGACAAATGAACTCATGCGCTTCTCTTCCTTTCACCGCTTGATTTTCTTCAAACTATTTTATCATATCCGCGTTAGTAGCGCCCATAGAATAAAAGTACAGACCTCGGCGGACAAGCGCGGTCCTGATTCGTATACCTAAGGAGGAAAAGAGCATGAGCACTTTTATATCCAAAGCGATTCTCGACTTCTTCATTGCCTTCGGCATCGTGCTCGGGGGAGCCATGCTCGGCGGAATGGGAGCTGTGGTATCGCTTCAGCCGCCTACCCAGACGATGCTGGAGGTTGCTGGAAGAATTAAAATATGGGCGCTTGCCGCTGCTGTGGGGGGGACGATGGACCCGATCCGGGTCATTGAAAGCAATATGTTGGATGGTAATTTGTCACCTGCTATTAAGCAGATATTGTATTTGATTTTCGCCTTTTTAGGCGCTCATATGGGTGCAGAACTGGTCAAGTGGGTATGCGGCAACGGACGACCGTGAGGTGAAACGACTATGAGAGTCCCCCCTTTTGAGCGCCTGCGCCCTTTTATGCAATTATCCTCCGTCTTTGTACTCGGTATGATTACGGGAGGAATGATCTACAATGCCATCTGGCATGCCAGCTTCAATCAGCTATGGACGAACAACCAGGATCTTCAATTCCAGCTCCAGCAAGCCGAGGAGGACAACAAAACATTGCGTAAATACAGCAAGCGCCAAACCGTTGTCAAAGAAATCAAGCTGATTCCAGAGGAAGCTTCGGCCGAAAAAATTGATTCTATCAACCTAAAGGAACTTCTACGCCGTGTCAGTCGTGATCTGGAGGTGCTGCGTGGCAGAGATATGTTTGAGATTGACTCTGACAGCAAGCTGGTACGTATGTTGCTGCACCAAAAAAAATACACCGTTCGTGACAAGGAGTATACGATCCAGGTCAAAACGATGCTTGTAATGGAAGGTGTGCTGCAAATTTGGCTGGAGGCAAAAGAAAGACTGCCTGAAAGCCACTAAGTCGATCTATTCGACTTCACGCCTTGCTCCAATCCATTGGTAGACTAACCATGTTCAATGGATTGAAGCGTCATCACTGCTTTGCATACCAAATGATTTTCCCGTGAAATTGCAATTTCTAGCTTGCAGGTGCGACGGCTCATCTCAAGCAACAACGGACGAAGAACGACAGCATCCTCTATCTGTACGGGTCTAATAAAATAAGTCGTCAAATTGTCCAGCACATAATCCTTGCCGGTCATGTCTCTAGCTGCCCGGTAGCCCGCTTGTGTCATCACGTTGACCAGTACGCCTTCCGAGATCGTGCCTAAATTGGTCGCCATTTGCGGAATGATAAAACCGCGGAAAAATAACGATCCATCCTCATTACGCTCTTCAGCAAACCCGTTCCAGATCAACTGGTCGAACGTCTCGCCAAGTTGTGGCTGCTTTTGGGCATTACGCAGCGCCTCCAGCACCTCACGCCGTGTAACGGACCCGAGCAGCTTGCGATTGCGGTCCACGACCGGCAAGTAATCCACACCTTCCCACGCCATCATTTGCGCGGCTGAAGCCAGCGAGGTCTGGTAAGTGACCGTTATCGGATTGCGGATCAGACATTTATCCATCGTATGCTCAGGTTGAAGCCCCTCCACATCTTTGCGGCTGACGATACCAATTAAACGATTCCATTCATCCACTATTGCAAAATGATGATGTCCAGTCGTCACCGAAAGTTCTTCAAACTCGGTAAGCGTGCTGTTGATTTTCAAGGTCAACGTTTTCGGTTTGCCTGCCGCAATGTCTTCAATCAGCATAATTTTCTTTTTGATCAAGCGGTCAAATATGGCTCTATTAATCATAGATGCCACTGTAAAAGTATCATGGCGTGAGGAAATAATCGGCAGACTGATCTTGTCTGCGAGCTGCTTAACCTCTCGGCTCGTACCGAATCCCCCTGTAATCAGCACACCTGCCCCCTGCTCCAATGCAAGCGAATGCGCATCCTCACGGTTACCTACGATCAGCAAACTGCCTGCGTCAATATATCGGGCCATAGCTTCCTCGCGCATCGCTCCGATCACATACTTGTGCAAGGGCTTCTCCAGCCCCTCACTTCCGCCCAGCACATGTCCCTCTACAATATTCACGACATCTGCAAAGGTCAGCTGCTCGGACAAGCCGCGCGGGCGTTTCTCCACTCGTACTGTTCCGATCCGTTCCTTGGTAATGACAATTCCCAGGTTCTCGGCTTCCTTCACGGCTCGATAGGCCGTTCCTTCGCTGACGCTCATTTCTTTAGCCAACCTGCGCACAGAAATTTTGGAGCCTATTTTCAACTGCTCGATATGTCGCAATAGCTGCTCATGCTTCGTAACTGTTTCATCTAGCCCGTCCAACTCTGTTACACCCCCAACGTTCAATCTGTATCATTCTGTATCTATTATAGCACAAAATCCCTTTATTTTAGACCTTTGCTCATTTTGAGTTTTCTACTTCGGAAATAGCAAAAAAGCGATCCCCTCTATTACAAGGACCGCTTCTTACTATGATTGATTTGTAATCTGGGGGCAAGCCCAGGACAAGCTAAAAAAACTCACTGCATGCTGCCTTTGTCAGCTTTTTTATCCCATTTCATCTGCCACTGCTGCATTTTGGCCCGCCGCACACGCTCCAGCGTTTTGCGCTTTTCCTCATCCACACCCAGCAAAAAATGCATGTTCGCCCCGATGACTAGCAGCGCAAAAAGTACCCATACTATCCCAAAGCCGTTGACCCAGTTCAAACCGCCTGCAAGCGAGATGCGTGGTAACGCAACCAAGACCATAGCCAGCGCAATCAGTGTGTACAAACCGTGTTTCCATTTTTTAAAAGAACCCAATCGTATCCCTTCCTCTCCCTGTGACTCTATGTATCTAGTCTATGAGAGGACAGGAAGGAATATGAGACAAACTTACAGAGATGAACCGTACAAATCTTGAAGACTGTCTGCAATAATTTTGTTAACGTCCTCAATAATCACGCTCAGGCGGCGTTCAGCGTCGAACAGGCGTCGGATGTTGAGGTTCAAGCTAAGTACCTCAAACAGCTTCTCCATCTTTTCCATCTCTTCCTGTGCTGGCATATCGCCGCTCATCATCCGTTGCTGTACTTCCATTTGGCGTTCACGGAAATCGTCGAGCATTTTCTTGGCTTCTGGATCGGTTTCGATCAGCTTCATCGCTGACGTAATTTCCTCTACCTCTTTGCTTTCCTTCAATGCTTTCGCTAAATCATGGGCTTTGTCATAGATGTTCATGATTGTTTATTCCTCCAATACAAGTTTAGTGTCAACATTTCACATTGTCCGTCAATCACCAAGGGATATATGTCCTCATATGATGAATCAGTGCTATTACAGCCCATTCACGTTTCCCGTTACTTTCAAGACATCAAGTTGCTGCCCGGAAGGAGATCCACGATGTCCATCAAAAAAACAACGATTCAAATCATCGGATCGGGCATCTTGCAGGATGACGTACTCATGGTCGGCGAGTCCCTGCTTCGCAAATGGAAAATATCCGCTGGCCACCCCGTTCAGCTCGCCTTCGGTTCGTTCCGCCAAGAGGTTACCGTCATATCGGTGCCCCGCTACAGCGGCCTACGTGTGGGAAGCGTGCTAGCCCGAAAAATGGGGCTTCATGCCAATTGTGATCTGCGAGTAACCTACAGCCGAGGTCGCCGGACACTTCGAGTGGGCCCACTTATTAGCGTGCTGGTCAGTCGGGACTATCCCGAACAACCCGACAAGCCTTTCGGGTCGATCACCCTGTTCTGCCGTGAACTAGTCGGGGAATGCCGCAGACAAGGAGCATATGTGTATTTTTTCACCCCGGAGCATATCGGAAGTCAGCCCGGGCGAGTTCAGGGATGGGTGTATGACGGAGGCTGGAAAAAGACGGTCATGCCCGCCGGCGATGTCGTCAATAATCGTCTTACCTCCCGTAAACTCGAGAACAGAACTAGCGTACAGCATTTCATGAAAGAAGTAAAATCGCAGTACGGCACGACCATTTTTAACGAAAAGTTTCTGGATAAGAATGAAGTATTTGATGCGCTTAAATCAAATTCTTCCCTGCGCAAGTATTTACCCGAGTCCCACTTGCTGCAAACCTTTGCTGTTTTCAAAAAAATGTGCAACCAGTATCCCGCTGTTTTTCTCAAGCCAGTGCGCGGAAGCTTGGGTAAAGGCATAATGCGCATTAACAAGCAAACCGATGGCACCTTTTCGGTGTTATCCACAACAGCGGGCACGCCCCGCAAGCAAACGTATGCCAACGTAGATAAGCTGTACAAAAGCTTAGCGGGAAAAATGAAAACAACACGCTTTCAACTCCAACAGGGACTTACCTTGATTGATCACGGTAAGCGTCCGGTCGACTTTCGTGCGCTTGTACAGAAAAATTTGTCCGGAACCTGGACCGTAACATCCATTGTCGCCCGGATCGCTGGAGGAAGCCACTTTGTGTCCAATCTGGCAAGAGGCGGCACGCTGAGTACAGTCAAGGAAGCACTTGCCAAAACCACGCTGCCCGCAACCGTTAAATCGAATGGGCATACCTCTCTCAAAACAGCAGCACTGGATATCGCAAGCGGAGTGGAAAAAGCAATTCCCGCCCATTTCGCGGAATTTGGTATTGATCTGGCAATAGACAGCACGGGGCGAATCTGGTTGCTGGAGGTCAATTCGAAGCCATCGAAGAATGACAACACGCCGTTAAATGATCAGAAAACTCGCCCGTCCGTTAAAAAAATGATTGAATACTGCTGTTATTCAGCCGGCTTCAAATGAATTCATCTCTTCCAGAGTCTGGCTGCCAAAGGAGCTGTTGTCGGTGTCTCTTGTTGTGCCAGGTACGCTGGGCGTGCTTGTTAGCCGGAATCAGGCTGTCACTCCCCCTATTACCGAAGCCGATTTTTGCCGCAGGCTAAGTCTGTTGGGCAGGCGCTCTGGTCTTAGCGTAATGGCGTTTACCGCCGAAGGAGTCTCACCTGAAGATCACTCCATACGAGGTTATGTTTATCGTAACGGAGTATGGACATCCGGTCGCTTTCCGTTGCCGAACATTGTGTATAACCGCTGTCTCCATATCCAAGAGAGCCAGAATGTCAGGCGCACACTGGAAGACATGGCGGAGCAAAAATCGCGCAAGCTCATCTACTGGTCGCGTAACTTACCTGGCAAATGGCAGGTGTATCGCTCTTTGCATGCGGTAGATAAAGTGCGTCCCTTTGTGCCGCCTACGGCGCCTTACCGGGACACGACTCAGCTTGTGGAATGGCTACGACGCCATTCGGAGCTTTTTATGAAGCCACAGACCGGAACACATGGCAAGAGCACACTGTATCTCCGGCTGGCAGAAGGAGGCCAGGGACTACTTGTACAGGGTAGAGACTCCCGTAACCGCCCGTTCCGGCGCTTATTTTCCGAATTGGATGCAGGATTGTCATGGATCCACGGAATTGCACACAAACGCGCTTATATCGTGCAGCCTTATTTGAAATTAACAAGCCAAAGCAATCATCCCTTTGATGTTCGTGCACTCATGCAAAAGGATGGCAACGGCTATTGGTGCCTGACGGGCTTTGCCGTAAGAGAAGGCAGAAAAGGAACCCTGACTTCTAATCTGCACGGTGGGGGCGAAGCCCATCCGGCTGAGCCTTACCTTCGTGAACAATTTGGCGCGGACACCACGCGTCTCATCATCGGGCAGATGATGGCGCTGTCCTTGACCATTACCAGGGCGCTGGAGGAACGTTATGGCCGCCTTGGCGAGTTGGGAATTGATTACGGTATTGACCGGAGCGGGAACATCTGGCTATTGGAGGTTAATTCCCGACCTGGGCGGGCCTCCTTTTTTCAGACCCGTCAGCCAGAGTGCGCTTTCCAGTCGGTCAACCGCCCGCTCGAATATGCTCGATATTTAATGACCCATTCCAAAGCGACAGGGCCAAAGGGCGCGGACGCCTCCCTTGAACATACGGTATAGGAGGATAAACAGATGAGTTTAACGCATTGCAATGTGCATTTCTCACAGCAGCCCGACAAGGTGGCGTATATATCCACTGCCTTGTTGAAAAGCCTTAAATTATCCGGAGCCAAGTCCGTTCGTCTGCGGCTCGGTAAGGATCAGATCCCCGCTACAGTAAAACCAATTCAGAAGGCGGGACGCCATCTATACTTGACCTCCGGCTTACGTAACGCAATCCGTGTTCCCAAAAGCGGGTCCATCTATTTGCGAAATCTGGATGGTGATATACAGCTAGGGCCGTTGATTGGCGTGCTGTCTGACGGTACCACCTCCACCACTCGCCCTTTCGGATCACGCACAGGCTTTATTAAGCAACTGCTGAAGGAAGGCAGCAAAAAATCTTATATTTTTGCCTTCACCCCTCGGGACATCAACTGGCAAAATGATACGATTAACGGCTATTTTCTGTCATCCAGCGGGGAATTTACACGTAAACTTGTACCTTTGCCAGACGTGATCTATAATCGTTTGCCGAGCCGTCGCTCTGATTTTTCCCCGGCGATCAATCAACTACGCGAACGCTTTTCCCGCAAACGAATTCCCTTCTTTAACTGGAGCTTTTTCAATAAGTCCGATATCTATAATCTGCTGGAGAATAACCCAGATGTTAACCGCTATGTCCCTGAATCATACACGAATCCCAGCTCTGAACGTATCCGAGGTATGCTGGAGCGACATCAATTTGCTTATTACAAGCCAAGTGGAGGCAGTCTCGGTAAAGGAATCTACCGTCTGTCCCATGTTCCCAAGCAAGGATATTATGTGAGGTACCGTAAGAAAAATAGCAATGTATTGCTAAAATTCACCTCTTTTAACTCCATGCTCAGGATGCTTCACTCCAATCAGGGACAGATGCTAAAGGGTTATGTCATTCAACAGGGCATCCAGCTGATCGAGATTGACAATTGCCCGATTGATTTCCGGTTCCATATGCATAAAAATGGAAATAACCAGTGGGTCGTTGTCGGCATTGGAGCTAAAAAATCCGGACGTGGCAGTGTCACAACCCATATCAAAAATGGCGGCTCCCTTATGACACCTGAACAAGCGTTGAACCGGGTATTCGGAGACCGGGCGGGTGAAGTGCTTCAACGTGCCAAGAACGTAGCAGTTACGCTCGCAGAAGCCATTGAACACCATCACCAGCATCTACTGGGTGAAATCGGCTTTGACCTGGGCATTGATCAGGACGAAAAGGTATGGATGTTTGAAGCCAACTCCAAGCCAGGCCGATCCATTTTTCAGCATCCATCGTTGCGTGCGGAGGGTAAAGCATCCGTGGAGCATATTTTGGACCACTGTCTTTACCTCAGTAAATTCCGCAGAAAAGAGGAACTATGAATACCCGGGCGGAGCATAAGCCAGTCGTTGCTGTATTGACAGTGCACGACGAAGGGCAATTTTTCAAGGGCAATCAGCGCAATTTCAGGGATATTCTTGAAACGGGAACACGGATGGGATATCAGGTGTACATTGTGACCGTCAGGGACCTGAAACTGGCAGATGAGACGGTTAAGGGCTATGTCTTCAACAAGAGCTTACAGACGTGGGAGGAACAGAATTTCCCACCTCCACAGGTCATTTATAATCGCATCCCCAACCGTAATTATGAACTTAAAACCTCTGTGCGCACAAAGTTGGATGAAATTTCACATGCCTCAGGCATTGAGCTGTACAATCCAGGCTTTTTTAACAAATGGGAACTGTTCAAGTGGTTGCGTACCTCGGAAGCCACTCGTCAGCTTGTTCCGGCAACCAAACGGTTAAGCAATCTGTCTTCCTTAGGAAAAATGCTGTCTGCGTATCCATACCTGTATCTCAAGCCGGAAAACGGTAAAGCCGGAAAGGGGATTATGATTCTTAAATTCCGTCCAGACCATCTAATGGCTTACAGACTGACCATTCAGCATGACAAAAAAAGTGTAACCTACAGATCCGTATCGCTGTCCCGGCTGTGGGGACGTATCCGCCAGGAAGCAGGCAACTCGCCTTATATCATTCAACAGGGTATCGATCTGGCAACCTATCAGAAAAAACCCTTCGACCTGCGTATCCTGGTACAAAAAAATATCCGTGGCTCCTGGAGTATAACCGGGGTCGGTGCCAGACTGGCGGGTAAAGGGAGCATCACCACACATGTCCCGCGTGGCGGGAGTGTAGAGGACCCGTTCAAGCTACTGTCCTCACTGTTTGGGCCTGAGGACAGCACGGATCTACTGAACAAAGTTAAAAGTACGGCCATACAGATTGCACGTCAAATTGAACGCGCATCCGGTCTTTCTCATGGCGAAATGTCCATGGATTTGGGCGTGGATACGCTCGGAACCCTCTGGTTTTTTGAAGCCAATGCCAAACCGATGAAATTTGACGAGCCGGAAATCCGCCAAAAGTCGCTTAGACGCATATTCCAGTACAGCTCATTTTTGGCCGGACGAATGAAATCATGATCAAGGAAGTGGAATCATGCCGCAAATTAGCGATGTTCAACATTTGCCTGCCCGAAGCTGGCTGCTGAGACGACGACAGTTGCTGTTTTTGGCCCGTAGCTCAGGGGGCATGCGCATTACTCGTAATGCTCTGCGGCAGTTGGCAGTTTTAACGCCCGAGCAATTGAACACCCCTGGCTCCTCCCTCCTGTGCGCCTATGTGCGCACGGAGAAAGGGCTGCGGATTGCGGGATTTTCCCTCGCTCTGAATTACGGGAAGGATGCTTGCATCGTAATTGTTCGTCCGCTTTACCGGGGCCGCAGACTGGGCGCTAGACTGCTGTCCGCCCAGCTCAAACAGCTGCGCCGTCTGACGTGCAGCGTAGCCGCCGACAATATGTCCAGTCTCAAAACCTGTTTCCGCGCTGGACTTGTTGCGCACGAAATGACGACTGGACCGACCGGGAAACCCACGCTGATATTTCACGGGGAGTTATCCCAAGATAAGCAGACGGCAGAGGAAGGTGGAATGCTGTGCCAAAACCTGTCCTAGGCATCATGACCTTGTATTTGAACAACAAGAAGCAATTGGAGGAGCGCGACATATATGAGCGCATGATTGCAGAAGGGAAAAGGCTGGGACTGGATATGTATGTATTCACTCCTGCAGATGTCCATAAGGATCGCAGGCTGCTCCTTGCCCAAATCTATGATCCACACAGCGGAAAATGGACCCGAAAATGGAGAGAGTTTCCAGATATGATTTTCGACCGTTGCCGGGTACAGCGCAGTGAGCGATATCGTCAGTTGAAGCAGTTCCGATTGCAATACACAGACCTTGTATATTTAAACCGACCGCTGAGTAACAAGTGGGTCATTCATCAGCAGCTTGCGAGAAGGTCTGCCTTTCGCGCCCATTTGCCTGCAACAGAGCTGTTCAGTGGATTTCATAGTGTAAAACGGATGCTCAAACAGAATTCACTAGTGTACCTCAAGCCGATTAACGGTACGGGAGGCCGCGGCATTTTACGTATTGAACCTGTTAACAAGCAAGGAGGCCTGTATCTGATTGAGGGCCGCAATCGCAAACGCCATATTATTCCCCAGCAGCGGGTACGTCTAGACCGTCTGGAGCCGCGTCTGAGCAGCTGGAACATGGATAACTACATTGTTCAGGAAGGCATTCCTGTGCAGTTGCCGAATGGCAGAGTCCATGATTACCGTATGCTGGTGCAGAAAAATAGCCAAGGAGTATGGGAGCTAACCGGATGTGCCGGGCGAATCGGGGCGCATCGGAGTGTCACTTCCAACCTGCATGGTGGAGGCAAGGCGGTACCGATGAGCCAATTGCTGACGCAATGGATTCGTGATGAAAGCCATAGAGAGAAAATCATCAAGCAAGGGGAAAAACTCGGACTGGACATTGCTGCGTATCTGGAAGAAAGCTACGGGGCACTGTGCGAGCTTGCGCTCGATTTGGCAATTAATAAGGACGGTCATATATACGTGCTGGAAGTCAACCCGAAGCCAGCCCGTGAGGTCTTTTCACGTATTGGTGAAAAAGAAACCTATCGCCGCTCCATCGCCAAGCCCATGGAATATGCCTTGTGGGTCTACCACACACAAATTAATCCTAAGCCTCAGACGGACTACAAAGCAGAAGATAAAACAGAAGATAAAGCAGAAAATAAGACAGAAAATAAGACAGAGAATAAGACAGAGAATAAGACAGAGAATAAGACAAAGGAAGGCTCCGCGTAAAGTGGCTGCCTTCCTTTCTTTTTTCGTCTGCCCTACACTACCAGCATGTTTTAATTATATGGTGCGTCGAGCCTATTTATAACCAATTACCTGTGTTTCACAGTTACTCGGCGCTTTTATAAAGTGTAAGCAGTTGCGTAAAGTCTGTAATAATCGCATCGGACCCCTTCAATTCATCGTTCACACCAAATCCAGCATAAGCGCAACCGATCACCGTCTGTCCGTTCTTTTTGCCTGCTTCCACATCTGAGGAACGATCTCCTACCATCCATACGTTCGAAATATCGTGCTTGCTCAACAGAATTTCCAGCAAATTCACTTTGGAAAGCGTGCTGTACTCCCCAGCGCTGTACAGTCCTTCAAAAATGGGAACCATTTCATACGCAGCAGCGATTCCCTTTACATAGTCCTCCAGCCCGTTACTAGCTACGAACAATCGGACACCTTGCTCATGAAGGGTCTGGAGTGTTTCTTTTACATGTGGATACAGGGCATGACTTCCGTTCTTCAATCCTTCCAGTTCCAGCTGAAGCAGCAGCTCGTCCGCTCTTCTATGGGCCGCTTCGCTGGCTTCCGGCATCACTCTTCTCCAGATTTCATCCAGCAGCATGCCCAAACTATTCAAAATAAGCTCCTCGGGAGGAGTCTCTCCTTCATAAAGCCCTTCGGCGCGCAGCGTATCAAACAGCTTGTGGTACGCAGGAAGCAATAGCGTCTCCGTCTGAAAAAGTGTACCGTCCATATCAAATACCATAGCCTCAGGTTTCTTCAACACAGGTGCATTGTTCATGTAGTTATCAGTCATTCCTTTCCTATGTAGGTTTACAACTTTAACCCCTCTCATGATAAGCAATAAGAGAGGTCCGTGTAAACCTCATTGCGCATACTGCTAACTCTTATGTTTTTTTAAAACAGTCCTGAAACAATGCAAACCGCCCCACATATCCGTGTGTAAAGCACCCCGTGGAAGCTTGAGATCCACACCATTCCAATACGAAAATCCCGCCTGCTCTATCCATTGCTCCATCGCTGACAGGTCCACTGTAGGGTAATCAAACGTCAGCAGAAGCATTCCGTCATCGCGTAAGGTCCGGTGAAATTCACGTAAGGCTGCCAAAGATTCATCAGGTGTTAAATGCTCCAGCACCGAAATACATACAATTTTGTCAAAACTGGCATCCTCATAGGGCAGAGCCGTCAGATTGGCATGTGCGGAGTGGAGCCGAACCGGTAAAATCTCCTGAATGCGCTCGGCGGCCTCCTCTCCGATATCCCGCCGCACCTCGGCCAAAATGGCATCCACGGAAACGATCCGAATATCCAGATCGCAGGCATAGACCTGAGCGCAACGGCGGGCCAACTCAAATTTGAATGGATGTGGGATTCCACATGCTGCGTCCAGCACTGTATCTTGCCCAGACATAAATTGAAGACACCACTCATACTCATAGGGGCGACTCCACCAGCTTTGGGGGAGTCTGTAAATCATGCTGGAGGAGCTGGGATCAGAATATACAAAAAAGCGAGACAGATACGGGTCAGACATATTCATGGATGCTGCCTCCTTTTAGGGATGATTAAATTACTCTTGCGACACAGCACAGTTCATGACCCCGTTTCTCGCCTTGAAGTTTGGCCAACAATCCCATTTGCTCCGTAAAGGCAAGATCACCGTACAAAGGATGGGCTTGCAGCAAGGCATCCAAACCAGAGGGAAGTTGGCGGGTGAACATAGCCACTGAGCGCAAGCCAGACTTTGCCAGTAAGAGCGCCAGCGTGTGCTCAGAATAATGATACAAATGATCTTCCTCCGTAAATAAAGGCGAGTAAACGCCATAAGCCTCATTGGTGAACGAATTTTTGTTGGGCACCGTAATATACAACGTTCCGTCAGGTTGAATCTGTTCGCGTAAATCTGTCAAAAATGCAACAGGGTCTGCAATATGCTCCAGCACATGCCAGCATGCTACGACCTCGTATTTGTGATCCAGTGATAAGTCAGTATCTTCTTCTGCTTCTTGTTCTTCATTCAATTCCTGTATTTCATGTGCTTCTTCGGTTTGAGTATCTCCTTCGGCTTCATCACCCCAGTAACCCGGCAATAAATCCACGTCATATTTGTATTTGGCGTAAGCACGCGAGTCTATGGAAGGTTCAATGCCCACTGCATCCCAGCCGGCTTGAAGGGCAGCATGAATAAATTCTCCGGTACCTGATCCAATCTCAAGCAATTTTCCTTTACCGGTACTGAACATATCCAGCAGCATGAGTCCAAAAAGGGCATGATCTCCATAAGTTGAAGCTGCTGCACTATCCCGCATAGCAACCCATTCGGCATTATAAATTTTTGCAATCATATCCTCTGGCTGTATATGATCCACATCATTACGAAAAACCAATCCGCAGGAGCCGCATCCCATCAAGGTAAAGCGTTCATAGCTATGAAATACTGCCGTGTCAGATGAGCCACACAGTTTGCATTTACTATAAAGTAAGTCCTTTGTTTCACTTTTTATTTGTAGGTCGGAATTATTAATAACCTGGACACTCGCAATCTCAGCAACATCCATGGCGTTCACATCATCGGCAGCTTCATACTCTGGTGCAGTTTCTTTTTCTGCATTTATGTTGTCCTGATCTACCCAAAGCGTGAGTCGGGGGTTCGGGTCCAAAATAGATTCATATTGCTCTTTCCAGCCATAACGAGCACTTGGATCAAGCAACTGGTATCGCTGAAATTTGGCCATGCGAATAGCAGGTGTACACCATCCCCAATGCTGGATGCGGTAGTTGCTGATTTCACTGGGTAGGTCAAGCACATTTTCGGGAAATCTCCCACAGTGCAAGGACTGCTCCTTCCATTTATAAGAGAACCCTTCCTTATATCGAATTAAAAAAGGACGGTAATACTGATGAGCCTGCCAATAATCATCATCGCGATAATGCGTGGAATTCCACATATCAAACAACCTGAAACAAATCGTATCCGCTTTCGTTCCCGCTAACAACGAATGTACCCCTTGAGCAAAACGGGATTCGAACATTTCGTCAGCGTCCATGTTTAATATCCATTCGGGAGAGGAAGCCAACGTCTCTCTCCACTGCTGTTTTCGCAGCTCTAATTCATTGGTAAAAGAAGCTGCTTCATTGCGTATTAAACGCAATGGGATTCCCTTTAGAATCTCACGGCACAACTCTCCGCTATCATCCTGACTGCCATCATCAATAATGACCGCTTCATCAATATATTCCCGATGACTCCGCAGCACGTCAATGAGCTTGCGATCTGCCTCATTGTATACCGTCATGGTCAGCGTCAATTTGGGTTTGCAGACAGGCGGCGTATGAAGTTCACTTTGTCGTGGACCAGAGAATGTTTGTGGTACAGCAAAAGAATCTGCAGTGTACTTGGCAAAGACAGCTGACTCACGGAGATCATACGGTATAACAGGAGGTTCAGGGAACTTAGAGGGACTTGATGATGCAGAACGATTGAAGGCAGGAGAGTTAGTAGAAGTATAGGAGTGATCCAGATATGCTAAATGTTCTGAATGGTCCGTATGAACAGCACTCGTTGTAAAATACTTTAGGGTGAATAGTAGTTGCTCTGCCTTCATTCTATCCGCTTCCCGGTACAGATGCATCGCCGGATAGTGTGTATCCACAAAAAGTGGAAATCCAAATGCAGCTGCCCGAATACAGAAATGTCGATCTTCTCCCCAATAGGAAACGTTTTTGATTTTACCAAAGTGAATCCCTGCTTCCAGTGCACGTCTGCGGATTAGGGTGCAAGCGCCTAGACCACCCACCTCATACAAACCAGGAACGTGCAATTGGTGTATGAAATGCAACTCGCGTTGCGCTCGCTCCTCTGACGACAACACTTCGCCTTCTTCACGATGGAACAAATTATATTCATCACTAACCCACACCTGAGGCAATAGAGGCCCCTCCGGCTGCCAGCGTGTCCAGAAAATCTCAGATACAATATCCTTCTCCGCCTCTACCAGTTTACATAAGGTACGGGAATGAAGAATCAGGTCTGAATCGACCAAAAACAGCGCGTCATAATTATGCTGAAGTGCATAATCAATAAGACGATTTTTAAAATCAGCCACTTTCCAGACGAGGGCAGGCGGCCAATAATGAGTGTGCTCATCACTTCGATTCTCCACTTGCTGTGAGCCTGTCAACAAGGGCAAAACCCTGCCCGGCAGCCGATTGGAAAAATCGGCAAGCCATTGGCTTGAAGTCGGATTGTCATTATCATCGACAAATAAATAATCGGGCAGCACGTCAGGTGCCTCCAGTCGCTCCAAAGCTTGAAGAAATAAAGACAATATTTCCGGTTTCTGGTGCACCGGGCTACCGATTAGTATACGCATGATTCAACGCCTCCATCAGGTAGAAGCCTCATAAACCGTTCTCCCTCCATGTCCTAAGGCATACCATAATTGCGACCAAGCGATATAGGAGTGAGCGTGGTATGAATGGACTTACACCTGGAAATATCAATGAAAACGACATCAATACAAAAATACAATCTTAACATCCAGTTAACTGCCTTTTTTCTGTTTTCCACCTGTTTTCCAACTACATTTAGCCATCAAATTTATTTCCCGGTCGCACTTGATAAATCGAATTTCGCACAATCTCCTCCCCCTTCATATCAGACTTTGATTTTCTAATTTATTAGAGCCAGTTTGAATTTATGATCATTACACATCCTCTAAATGCTCCATCGGAATTACTACATAATGAGCAAGCTATCCTACATAAAATGGAGATTATATCAAGTTTTTTGGGAGGGACAAAGAGCATGGTAACTGTCAGCTTATGTATGATTGTCAAAAATGAAGAAGAAGCACTTCATACCTGTCTGAAATCAGTCCATGACCTGGTAGATGAAATCATTATCGTTGATACTGGCTCTACCGACAGTACCCAAGAGGTAGCTGCATCGTTCAACGCTCGGATATACCCTTTTGAATGGTGTGATGATTTTTCCGCAGCCCGCAATTATGCGTTTGATCAGGCAACACAGGAATATCAATTTTGGCTGGATGCCGACGACATCTTAGAAGAGCAAGACCGACTGGCATTTCTCGACTGGAAAAAACAAGCCACCGTCTCGTATGACAGCATTACGATGGATTATGTGCTATCTGTAGATGAACAGGGGCAGCCGCTGCATAAGCTCAAAAGAAACCGAATGGTGCGACGTGATCGTAAATTCAGATGGATCGGATTTGTTCACGAATTCCTGAATGTGACAGGCAGTACCTTTCACAGTAATATGGCAGTGACTCATAAAAAGACACGTGCTTACACTGATCGTAATTTGCATATCTATCTCAAGCATCGGGAGCAAGGCACCGCATTTTCTGAACGAGATCACTACTACTTCGCTAATGAACTTTATGATAACGGCCGCATACTAGAAGCCATCCAGCAGTACAAACACTATCTGGGTCTAGATCTCGGATGGATTGAAGATCGGATTGCTGCTTGCTTTAAGCTAGCGGATTGCTACGCTCACCAGGGTCAAAAACAGGAACAGCGTATGGCTCTGCTTCGCACACTTAACCTTGATGTACCACGCGCCCAGTTCTGCTGTGTCTTTGGCAATTTGTTGATTGAAGACAAACGGTACACTCTAGCCATTTACTGGTTTCGCCAGGCGACGCTGATAGAGCCTCCACAAGATGTGATGGCCTTAACCAATTCGTCGTACTATACCTGGTTTCCACACTTGCAATTATGCCTGTGTTACGACCGAATCGGTGACATCGAAAAGGCAAAATCGCATCATCGCATAGCAAAGTTGCACCATCCTACCCATCCAAGCGTGTTATATAACGAGCAATATTTTGCACAACTGAAGCAATAGGGATGAGAAAGACGCGCCGGGGAAGGTCGTTTAATGTAGTCGGCCTTTTAGTCATCATGCCGATATGTGCTCGGCACGATACCCGGGCTGACAGCCTGCAATTTTTGGGGGCTTTTATTTTTGCCCCCTCTTATATACAAAATGCCCATTGCTACTCCTTGGGAACGACCATTTCATAGCTTAGATTACTTCAAAAGAAAAAAGTCTCCTGCAAGCTTAAGCTCACCAAGAGACCTTGTGTATCATTTTCTCAGAACACTTTCTTCCGGTCTCTTTCCCCCTTCAAAATTTCCACAGACTCATGGAAACGGAGCGAATGGATTATTTCGCGTTCACGCAGAAACTTCAGACTATCCTGCAAATCCACATCATCTGTTAAATCAATCAGCCACTGATATGTAGCTCTCGCCTTTTCTTCTGCCGCAATATCCTCATACAAATCCGCAATTGGATCACCCTTGGCTTGAAAATAGGTCGCTGTAAAAGGAACTCCGCCTGCGCTCTGGTAATACAGCGCATGATCATGCGCCGCATAATATTCCCCCAGCCCGGCTGCCTTCATTTGCTCTACACTCGCATCCTTGGTCAGCTTGTAAATCATAGTCGCAATCATTTCGAGGTGCGCAAATTCTTCCGTACCTATATCATTAAGTACGCCGATAACCTTATCCGGAATCGTATACCGCTGATTCAGATACCGCAAAGCCGCCGCCAGCTCGCCATCCGCTCCACCATACTGCTCCATAAGCAGTTTGGCCATATGAGGATCACATTTGCTGACACGTACGGGATATTGCAGTTTTTTCTCATATACCCACATTCATGTTCCTCCTTTATAAAAGGTTGTACCTACCTAGACCTGCCACGGCCAAGGAGTTTGGTTCCATTCCCAAGGATACTTGGAATAGGCACGGCCAAAATTTTGTAAAGGCCCATATAAGATCTGGTACTCGTTAGCAATCGCCGTTCTTTCCTGCGTCAGCTTATTGAACTGTTCGATAGCCTGTAAATCATCCGGGTGTGTATTGAGATACAAATTCAGTTCCACCAATACAAAATCTACCGCCTGAAGCTTCTCCAACAGCGCATAAAACTGTGCATCACCCGGCTTAGTCTGGGGCGTATAGCCTTGGGCCGGGTTTCTGGGCTGACTGTAATCCTGTGTTTGGCTCTGGTGGTACTGGTTCTGATTCTGGTTCTGATACTGATACGGATACGGATTTGAATAGGGGCTTTGATATTGATTCTGCTGTGAATCCCCACTCTCATGCTGATTTTGCTGTTGGAATGGGTTTGGGGACTGACCCTGATTTGGATTCTCCATTCTACTCGCCTCCCCCCTGATTTCTCATAGGCTCATAAGGGCTGTAAAGCAAAGGCCATAGCGTTCCCTTCGTCAGCGCCTCATCTGGACTGAATTGCGGTAGACCAGGGGGCTGAAATTGTACAAATAAGTTTGGCGGAAGCACATAAGTCTTGCACAGGACGGGTGGACACGGATCGAACGGGCCGACAAACGGGGCATACTCACCTTGCTGTGGAAATTTCACGGGCCGGGACCTCCTTTGATTGATCCATCTGCTTTACTATTCAACATATGCCGCATCGCCCAAGTCTCGAACAAAAAATCACAGATAAAAATAATTGTTCAAAGAAAATAACTATAGAACTGTTTCTAATCAAAAAAGAGCCTTTAAAACCACGGTACGTGGATTTAAAAGCTCTTTCTTCAGCACTCTATAATAACTTACATACCTCAACTGATCTTACCTATCTCTGTGGATCAGGAATCAATCGGTAGAAAGCTCATCTTCAATCACAGGCTCAGGCTTGCGGTGAATCTTCACTCTCATTATGCGAAGCCTTGTCGCTTCCTCCACCTCAAAGGTAAGATTATAAAACTCAATTTTCTTCCCTTTCACCGGAATGCCTTCCAATTCCTTGAACAGCCATCCCCCGATGGAATCCACCTCGTCGTCTTCAATATTCACTCCAGTCAAATCATTGACATCCTCAATGAGCATACGGCCGTCCACAGAGATGAAGTTCTCCTTCATTTCCACGCTCGGGCGTTCATCCTCAAATTCATCATAGAGATCCCCGACGATTTCCTCCAAAATTTCCTCCGCTGTCAGCAGCCCGGCCGTTCCGCCGTACTCATCTACCACGAGAGTCATTTGGGAATGTTTTTTCTGCATAAGGCGTAGCACGTGACTCACTTCCATGGACTCCGGCACATTCAAAATAGGACGTACCACCGAAGCCAGATCCAGTTGCTCTCCCTGCTCAGCTAGCAGAAGATCCGTAATATGGACAAAACCGATAATCTGGTCTTTATCCTCAACCGCTACCGGGTAGCGGGAATGCTTGGTCTCGCTGATAATCTTGAGATTTTCCTTAAACGACAAATTCGTGTACAAACAATCCATATCTGTACGCGGCAGCATAATTTCGCGGGCAAGCAAGTCAGAAAAATCAAAAATATTATCCATTAGCTTAATTTCGTCTTTATCAATCACACCGCTTTTGGCGCTCTGATTCATCAATATACGAATCTCTTCCTCCGAATGAGCCGCTTCGGCTTCACTCGCCGGCTGAATGCCGAATGCACGCAACAGTAAGTTTGCCGCAGCATTCAATACCCAGATCACAGGCAGAAAGACCTTATAAAAAAGCAGCAAAGGCGCCGATAAAAACAACGCCACACCTTCGGTCTTCTGAATCGCTAAGGACTTTGGCGCCAGTTCCCCCAATACGATATGCAAAAAGGTAATTACGCAAAATCCGACGATAACGGATACCGTTGTAATCAGTGTACCGTCAGTTACACCGAGTTTGTGCATGAGTGGCTCTATCAGGTAGCCGGATATTGCTGGCTCTCCAATCCAACCTAGGCCCAATGAAGCCAGCGTAATGCCCAATTGGGTGGCGGACAGATAAGCATCCAACTTTTGGTTCACCTTCAGCGCATAGCCTGCCAGGCGATGACCCTCGCTTTGGAGCTGCGTCAATCGGGATTGGCGCATTTTGACCAACGAAAATTCTGCGGCCACAAATACACCATTTAGAAAGACAAGCAGCAGTACCAAGAGGAGATTCACAGCTAGCAATCCCCAATGAAACTCGGTATGACCATCCAATACGAACTCCCCATTTCTATAGTTTGCATTTTGCATCTTTTGGTTTGCAAGCAATTCAATCCAAATTTTATTGATTGGAAGCTGCTAATTAGAATCATGCAAAAATACTCATAATTGTAATGCTTTTCTTGATTTAAAATCTATTCCTTTGTAGTACATATCCGCCACGAGCAGGTTCGGTCCACAACAGGCAGCGGCATCACAATGACAATTCACAGTCTGATTCAGCGGATGCTCATTCAGCCATTCACCAAAAATATCGTCCAGACTGTCTTCCTGAATGTTTCCGAAAGCCGGAATGTCTGCAAAATCCGTCACATACACGCTACCCGTGAACATATTCACATTCACACGGTTTCTTCCGTCCGGATCATTACGCACCGTAATATTCGGTTCCTGACGCAAGCGGCGAAGCAGTTTGCGGTCTTCTTCCCGATCCGAACAAGCAAAGAACGGTAATGTGCCAAACAACATCCACATGTCCTGATTACGTACATCCAGCAGCTTATGGATAGAGTTTCGCATATCGTCGAGTGAAAGCACAGGCAAAGCAGAGGCAAAATTCGACGCATACATTGGATGAACTTCATGCCGTCGGCATCCCATTTCATTGATTAACTGATGAATGCCCTCCAGCTTCGTGTGTGTCCGATAATTAATCATGGATTCAGCTGAAATGAACATTCCCATTTCACTCAATCTGCGGGCATTTTCCATCATTTTTTCATACAGGCGAACAGCGCCCGCACGTGGAGTCGGTCGGCCGGTATTTGCAAAACCCACTTCATAAAAATCGTCCGCATTCAAGTAGTTAAACGAAATATGCATCACATCCAGATAAGGAAGCATCTTCTCATATCTGCGAATATCTAATGTCAGATTGGAGTTGATTTGCGAGCGAATACCGCGCTCTTTGGCATATTTCAGCAGTGGAACGATCACTTCATCCACTGTTTTATCGAGTAAAGCAGGTTCCCCGCCTGTAATACTGATGGTCTCCAGATGCTCGACTTCATCCAGACGCTTCAGCATTAGGTCTAACGGCAGGAAAGGGGCCTCCTTCATAACCAGCATGTCGCCAACAGCGCAATGCTCACAGCGCATATTACATAGATGCGTTACGGTCATTTCCACACTCGTTAGCAAATGACGACCATGTGTACGCAGTGAGACAATCGGGTCCCACGGATCATAGGTTGGCGATATTTGGGGTAGCGTGTTATTTTGTAGAACTGTCATTATGTTTTCACCTTATTTCTGTTATTAACCTCAAAAGACGTATAATTATCATATCATGATGTGTAAAGTGCCTGCATGCTTTCTTCCACATCATCTGCTAATCTACGTGTACTCCTCCGAAAGGGGCAGCAGTAGCGCCCAATGTGTTTGTAATCATAACCGAGAGGGATACGGACAAATCGACATCATAAGGTGCCTTCACTTCCTGCCCATCCCGGTCCCTTACAATGCGAATGACGGGTCTTTGCGGGATTTTGGGATGTATACGCACCACGACCCCCTCTTCCCCCGTGTTGAGCACCACAGAGAGTCCCAGGGGGTAAATAGCTACACAATCACGAAAGGCTTCCAGCATTCGCTGCTCATATAACGTTCCTGCCCCGGCGTACAGCACTTCCATCGCTTCATAAGGCAACAAAGCCTGTTTGTATATCCGACTTGCTGTCATTGCGTCGTACGAGTCCGCCAGACCGATCCATTTCGCATATTCGTGGATCTGGTCCTTTTTCCAACCATGTGGGTATCCGCTGCCGTCGATACGCTCATGATGCTGTAATGCACAATGAGCCGACAACAAGGGAATTCCAGGTTCGTCTTTGAGCAGCTTGTAGCCGATCACCGTGTGTGTTTTCATATGCTCATATTCCTCATCCGTCAATTTACCCGGCTTATAGAGTACTTGAGGTGAAATTTTCATTTTACCGATATCGTGCAGTAGTGAACCTATCCCCAGCTCCATGAGCTGGTTATTATCGTAGCCATTGGATATTCCAAGTACTAGTGAATATAAACATACGTTCAAAGAATGATGATACAAATCCTGATCCGCGGCCCCGATATCCATCAACATAATGATGGTGTCCTGACGGCCTCCAATATCGTCCAGAATGGATTCCATCACCTTATAAAATGACTTGCCAAAATATTTGTGCTTATGATCTACGGAGTAGGATGACAACCCTTGAAACTGCTTTTTGATTTCCTGTAGCGCCGCGGCCCTTGTCTGTTCATGGATCATCTCAGGAATGACGATATCTTCTGTCACAGCATCCTCAATGTATACATATCCAATACCGACTTGGCCTAGACGTTCAATCAATCGCGAAGTAAGCTCAACACCTTCCGAGAGCAGCACCATTCCGTTTTCATTGTATATTTTTTTGCCCAGCTTCATGCCGGCTCTCAATAATGTAACAGGTACCAGTCGCAGCTTAATCCTCTCCCGATTGTTTTGATACCTGAAGCCACCTAGCTGCAAAACATTCTTCCATCGCGCCCGGACGCTTCAACTCCATTTCAATCAAATCCCGTAAAAATTCTGGAAGCATAAATCGGAGATCTGTTCCGTTCGCAAGCACTTCATAACCTGCTTTGAAAGTGAACATATCCAACGTGCCCACTGTGTATTCCTCATGCTCTTCCAAAGGTTGACCCGCTACACGAATGTCCGTCACTTTTTCATAAGGAGCACGGCCAGGGTCATACTGAATGGCCAAGCCTTCCACACACATCGTGCCAAGCACTTTGCCTCTGAAGCCAAAGCCCGTCATGGGCTTGTCTGTAAATTCAGGCAGCAAGGACTGCTCCAGCGCCAACCGAATATCTCTTCCCCGCAACTTCATAACACAGGCATTAATCGGCGAAGGGCATAAGGAATGTAGTATTCCTTTGCTGATATCCCCTTGAGGTAATGGGCCGAGCAGTTGTCCCGCATTGACGAGGGCAATTTCTGTTCCTGTAAAATGGGACACCGCTTGTGCCAGCATATTCCCAAAAGGGGATTCCTGATCATATGCGATCTCCAGTTTCCGATCCGTCACCGCAATGGTGCTCTCCATGGCACGCTCTGCTTGTCTGCGATGCACCACAATGGCCGATGCCACTTTTTCGTCCAGTAGTGTCTGATCTACAGGAACTACGCCGCCTGACGTGACTCGAAACGGTTCGAGGCTATTGTTACGACTTAGTGTCACTTCACCCAGCAGCGTTCCGAACTTACCCGCCCCACATAAAGCTGTTTTTCCGATCCAAAGCGGTTCCTCCAGCACATGATGGGTGTGACCTCCAAGGATAACGTCAATTTCAGGAAACTGCGACGCTAATTTTTGATCGGAAGGTAGACCCAGGTGTGACATCACGACCAAAACATCAACCTGCTTTCTCAGTGCCGCGATCTGCTTCCCCAGCACCTCAAACGGATTGAGCACATCCCAGCCCAGCAATTGATAAAACTCTACAAAAGGAGCCGTCACACCGAGTAAACCGACCTTGATTCCAGCTTTGTCTACGATAAGGGATTCCTTCATCCACGAAGGGCTCATCCCCGTAGCACGCTCTGTCATATTGCCGCATACGACCGGACAATGAATCCCCGCATATGCCTGTTCAATCATATCCGGGGTAAAAGTCAGTCCCTCATTGTTACCGATCGTAATTGCATCGTATCCTGTTAGATTAATCACATCCACATTTGCCCCACCGAGCGTTCCTTCCGTTTCGGGGGCCATCCGGTCCATGTGGTCTCCTATGTCGAGCACAAGCAGCGCATCCCGTGATGCGGCTCTTCGTTCATCGATCATCGCGGCTATCGAAGGCATACTGCCAAAATGACTATGGATATCATTGGTATGCAAAATGGTCAACGTTTGCCGAGTCGTCATCTCCATAACCGCCCTCCTCTATACTTTATATATATCGACTTTGGAGCTTCTAATGTTTAAGCATACCATGTTATTTAGCAATATGGTACATATGAGTGGACATAGTCCTTAAGCTTCGCTGTACTCTCTGAACAATCTCACATCATAAACATAGTGAAAAGCATTGACGTTATCTACTGTAGGTATCTGATAGGAAACGGGTTCCTGGGACCTATTTTACAGCTTGGAATAATAGTAATTTAGTCGTTGTCATCCCATATAATTCTTGATATATTAGGGTTGTTTCATATTTTCGACAAATTTACGACAATAAGGAGGTTAGCACATGAGAGTTCACGTTACCGATGCCAAGCCGGGAGATCGCCTCAAATCCGATACATACAACGGGCACGGTGTACCTGTCATGATTCAGGGCACCGAGCTTCAGCATGACGACATTTCCAAACTCATTATGCATGGTGTCGATTATATCGACATTGATGCCGGTTCTGCGAGCATTCCGGTTGACTTTGCCCCCGATGTTCCAGCTTCCCCTGAATCCCTCAAACGCGCCGTTCCCCTCATGGAGCAGACGATCAGTGGCTTTGAAAGCATGTTTCTCGAAGCTTCCTCAACTGGAAAATTTGATGAATATCGAGTTGATGAACTGTTCGGCCCTCTCGTTTCAGAGCTGGCTCGTCAAAAAGATGTCGTATCTCTGCTGTTAATTATGGAGCGGGGAGATCACTATACCTATAATCATTCTCTCCAAGTAGGTGTACTGTCATATTACATTGCCACATGGCTTGGATATACAGAAGAAGAAGCTTATGCCGCTGGTAAAGCCGGATATTTACACGATATAGGCAAATCCATGATACCGGATGAAATTTTGAACAAACCGGATAAACTGACACCCGAAGAATTCCATGAGATGAAAAAACATTCGCTATATGGCTATGATATTATTCGCAATTCAACCAGCGATGAGATTTCTGCAATTGTTGCCTTGCAGCATCACGAGCGTGAAGATGGAAGTGGATATCCCCATGGACTGTTCAAGGAAGAAATTCATCCTTTTGCCAGCATAACAGCTATTGCAGACGTGTATAGCGCGATGATTTCCAATCGTGTGTACCAGACGAAGCAGGAGCTACTCGCCGTATTACGCGAGCTACACAGCATGAGTTTTGGACATCTAAACCCAGAAGCTACCCAAGTGTTCATCAGACATATGCTTCCTAATTTCATTAATAAGCAGGTTCTGCTGACTACAGGGCAGACAGGAACGATTATTCTGAACAATCCTGCTGATTACTTCAGACCCTTAGTGAGAATTAACGATGATGAATATGTAGATTTGTCTAGGGAACGCCATGTATCCATTGATGAAATTTATTTGGAATCCTGATCCGCTACTGCCTCCCGGCGTTACTTCGGTGGAACGAAATGTTTTGCCGAAGCCCAGGCTACGCGAATAAAAAGAGACTGTCCTTGATTCGTAGGTTCTTCTACGAAGGACAGCCTCTTTTTATGTTACGGACATTAACCTAGTCACAATTTACAACGATCAAAAACAATAAAAACGCGTTTCTACTACTATATTATTTGCTACATTTGTTTATTAAATAAGAGGTTCCTGAATCAATGTTGCGAAATTGAACTGGTGTACATGACCATCATTTAATGTGGTTTGGCCTGTAACAAAATGTACGTGCTTGCCATTTCCGACTGGAATAGCGGGTCCTGTTCTAATCCTTCTCAGATTATGAAAATGGTTCACGAAATCAGTTTTTGAAAGATCAATTTCATGGACATGACTTCTTCCAACTCGAATCGCTTGCCCAGTAACACCTGCAAAGCGGTGATTATGTCGGTCTGCGCCTTCTTCAGCCAGTTTGGTACTACCTTCAAATTCATGTACATGCCTCTGTGTCTGTTTAGAAGAGATTGTTTTCTTCTTTACTGTAGGTTTATTCTTCTGCATCCGTTGCCTGCCTCCTATGTTTTGTGGCTTTACAATATCCTATTAAGCAAACATAGTTAAGTGCTAGGCAATTATCCGCAGTCCTAACAATAATTTTTTTAATTCCATCTCCCCTTATAAAAGCGGTTTCAGAAAACTGCCGAAGTCTTTTTAGACATTACGGAAAAAATAGAAGAAGACGAACTTAAAAAGTTCGCCTTCTATCAAAAACCTTGTCACACCAAGGATTACTGCGTTTTAACCAATACTGCCTTCCATTTCGAACTTGATCAAACGGTTCATTTCTACCGCATATTCCATCGGCAGCTCCTTGGTGAACGGCTCAATAAAGCCCATAACGATCATTTGCGTTGCCTCTGCTTCAGTCAAACCACGGCTCATCAGATAGAACAGCTGATCTTCCGATACCTTGGAAACCGTTGCTTCGTGCTCAAGCGTAATGTCGTCATTCATGATTTCATTATAAGGAATAGTATCTGAAGTTGATTGATTATCCAAAATCAGCGTATCACACTTGATATTCGATTTTGCACCTTGAGCCTGACGACCGAATGAAGCTAATCCGCGATACGTTACTTTACCGCCGTGCTTACTGATCGACTTGGATACAATTGTGGATGTGGTATCTGGTGCCAAGTGGATCATTTTCGCACCAGCATCCTGATGCTGGCCTTTGCCTGCAACAGCGATGGACAGGACCATCCCTTTCGCTCCACGGCCTTTCAATACAACGGCTGGATACTTCATCGTCAACTTGGAACCGATGTTACCATCTACCCATTCCATCGTTGCGTTTTCTTCTGCAACCGCACGTTTGGTTACCAGGTTATAGATGTTTGGTGCCCAGTTCTGGATCGTTGTATAACGAACGCGTGCGTTCTTCTTACAAATAATTTCGACCACAGCACTATGCAGCGAGTTCGTGCTGTAAATTGGAGCCGTGCAACCTTCTACATAATGCACAAAGCTGTCTTCGTCGGCAATAATGAGCGTACGCTCAAATTGACCCATGTTTTCCGAGTTAATACGGAAGTAAGCCTGCAATGGAACTTCACATTTCACACCTTTTGGTACATAGATGAAGCTACCGCCTGACCATACCGCACTGTTCAGTGCAGCAAACTTATTGTCCGCAGGAGGTATAACTGTTGCAAAATACTCTTTCAGAATCTCAGGATGCTCACGCAACGCCGTATCGGTATCCATGAAAATAACGCCCTGATCTTCCAGTTCCTTTTGCATACTGTGGTAGACAACCTCGGATTCATACTGTGCGGATACACCAGCCAAAAACTTTTGCTCCGCCTCAGGAATACCCAGTTTATCAAAGGTTTCTTTAATTTCCGTCGGAACTTCTTCCCATGTCTTCCCTTGTTTCTCGGAAGGTCTTACATAGTACTGGATATCGTTGAAATCCAGTTCATCCAGATCTCCGCCCCAGTTTGGCATTGGCATTTTTTCAAACTGTTTCAGTGCTTTCAGACGGAACTCCAGCATCCATTCTGGCTCATCCTTAATTTTGGAGATTTCCTTTACAATTTCCGGAGTGAGACCCTTACCTGTTTGGAAAATGGACTTGTGCTCGTCACGAAAGCCATATTTATACTCTTCCATTTCCGGTGCTTTCTTGGCCATGTTTCTCAAACCTCCTCTGTTCTATTTAAATTATTTATCTTCATCAATCCCTTTGCGCAGCGCGTTCCAAGCCAGTGTCGCACATTTGATGCGGGCCGGGAACTTATTTACGCCTGACAAAGCTTCCAATTCTTCATAATCATCGAATTCGACGGCTTCTCCCTTCATTAAAGAAGAGAAGCGGCTCGCCATATCCAGTGCCTGATCAATCGTTTTTCCTTTAACCGCTTCTGTCATCATCGAAGCTGAGGACATACTTATCGAGCAGCCTTCGCCAGTAAAACGGGCATCTTCGACCACGCCGTCTTTCGTTTTGAGTTGAAGAGAAATCCGGTCACCACACGTAGGATTATTCAAATCCACCGTAACGGCATCGTCCTCAAAACGTCCGCGATTGCGCGGATTTTTATAATGATCCATAATCACGCGTCGGTACAAGTCATCAAGTTGCATCGCCAAAATACTCCTTTGTTTGGATTAAGGCGCTGACCAAAGCGTCGACTTCCTCTTCCGTGTTATAGAGGTAAAAGCTGGCACGTGCAGTCGCACTGGCTTTCAACCAGCGCATCAATGGCTGGCAGCAATGATGGCCTGCACGTACAGCCACCCCTTTGCTATCCAATACGGTAGCTACATCATGCGGATGCACATCATCCAGGTTGAATGTTACAAGTCCGACATGACGTTCTGCTGGTCCGTAAATCGTCAACCCCTCCACTTCACGGAGACGTTTGAGAGCATAGTCGACCAGACGGCTTTCATGCTGTGCAATGGCGTCCAGTCCGATGCTTTCCAGAAAATCAATGGCAGCTCCCAAGCCAACGGCTCCGGCTATAATCGGGGTTCCACCTTCGAATTTCCAAGGAAGCTCCTTCCATGTGGATTCATACAATCCCACATCGTCGATCATTTCACCGCCGAACTCAATGGGCTCCATATTTTCCAGCAGCGCCTTCTTGCCATACAGTGCTCCGATCCCAGTAGGAGCACACATTTTGTGACCCGAAAAGGCATAAAAGTCAGCATCGATGTCTTGCACGTCTACTTTCATATGTGGTGTGCTTTGTGCACCGTCTATAACGATGACTGCGCCGTTGCGATGCGCAATAGCTGCAATCTCTTTGACAGGGTTCACAACACCAAGCACATTGGAGACATGCGCAATCGCTACAATTTTCGTATTTTCTGTAACGGTATTCTCCACATCAGCAAGATCAACGCTACCATCCTCTTGAAGTGGAATATATTTCAAAGTCGCGCCTGTGGCTTTGGCTACCTGTTGCCACGGAATCAGATTACTGTGATGCTCCATTTGTGTGATGACAATTTCATCACCTGCCTGGCAATTAGCCCTGCCATAGGAAGAAGCGACCAGATTCAGCGCCGTTGTTGTTCCTCTTGTAAAAATAATTTCCTGACTGCGCTTTGCATTCAGAAAGCGGGCTACCTTCTCCCGCGCACCTTCATAAGCATCCGTTGCGCGACTACCCAAGGTATGCACCCCACGGTGAACATTTGAATTATCATATTCGTAGTAGTGCTTGATCGCCTCGATGACCGCCAGCGGTTTTTGCGAAGTGGCCGCATTATCCAAATAAACCAGCGGATGACCGTTAATCTCCTGATGTAAAATCGGGAACTGTTCACGGATCAATGCAGTATTCATTGGCCTAACTTCCTTTCAACAAGGCTTTGCAGCTGATGTTGAAGTCCTTCGAGCGGAATTTCAGATACGACAGGTGCCAAGAAGCCATAAATAATCAGACGTTCAGCTTCTGCACGACTAATCCCGCGGGACATCAAGTAATACACTTGTTCACGGTTAACCTGACCAACCGATGCTGCGTGACCTGCCGTTACATCATCTTCATCAATCAGCAGGATCGGGTTAGCGTCACCACGCGCTTTCGGGCTGAGCATCAGAACACGTTCTGTTTGCTGACCGTCTGCTTTGGTAGCACCTTTTTCAATTTTTGTAATTCCGTTAATGATGGAAGACGCTTCTTCACGCATTACTGCGCGCGTAATCATCTGACTAGCGGAATTTTTACCAAAATGCTGTGCTTGTGTCGTATAGTTCAGCTTTTGTGAGCCAGAACCAACAGCAATGATCTTGGCATCCGAATTGGAGCCATTGCCTTTGAGCACGGACATGGTATTGCTTGCTGTATTACCGTTGTTCATTTCGCCCACAATCCATTCGATAGCTGCGTCATTTCCCAACGTGGCACGACGAATCGAAATATCCGTTACTTGCTCTCCAAACTGATGGACTGTCGCATAACGTACTTTAGCTCCTGCATTTGCAACAACTTCTACCGCACCGTTATGAAGAACAGGTGCCGCCAAATCCGCAGATACATAGTTATCTACGTACGTCACGGAACTGTGGCTTTCGACAATGAGCAGCACATGCGGTGCAAACGTTGCAGTCGCATCGTCCGTCAGGAATACAGCTTGAAGCGGAACGTTCAGCTCTACATTTTTAGGCACATAAGCAAATACTCCACCGTTCCAGAGTGCTGCGTGCAATGCAGATAATGAATTTTCTTCAGCCTTAATAACTGTGTTCAGATGAGCTTTAACCAAGTCAGCATGCTCTTTAACCGCTGTTTGCAAATCCGTGAAAATGACGCCTTGCGCCGCCAATTCCTCGCTCAGTTTCACATATACCGCGCCGGAGTTGCGCTGAATAATCAGACCGCCCTCCTGTTGCTCTTTGACCAGATCAGCAATGGCTGCAGGAACCTGCCCTACCGATGCAATGACCTCACTCTGTTTATGTTGACCGTAATCGTTTAATTTCCAACGTTCGATTTTTGTTTTTTCAAATACCGGAAGCTCCAGTTTGCCTGCAAGCTCAAGTGCTTTTTGTCTGTCTTCGGCCAACCAAGATGGTTCGCCGTTACGTTCGGACAGAACACGCAGTTGCTCGGAATCTACCGGAAGGATTGTTTGTGTAGTCATTAGTTTTCCTCCTCGCTTCCGGCTTACGCCTCTTGTCCTACAGTTTCATCAACGATACCCAGCTCTTCCTTGATCCAGTCGTAACCGTCCGCTTCCAGACGCTCAGCAAGCTCAGGACCACCAGATTTAACGATACGTCCTTGCATCATCACATGTACATAATCTGGTTTAACGTAGTTTAACAGACGTTGATAGTGAGTAATGATAAGGAAACCACGCTCTTCGGAACGCATAGCGTTGACACCGCTAGCCACGATTCTCAAAGCATCGATATCCAGACCGGAGTCGATTTCATCAAGAATGACAATTTTCGGATCAATCATCATCATTTGCAAAATTTCATTCCGTTTTTTCTCACCACCAGAGAAGCCTTCGTTCAGGTAACGGTGAGCAAACTCAGGGTTCATTTCAAGCTCTTTCATTTTGCTTTCCATTTGACGGATAAACTTAATCAGGGAGATTTCTTGTCCTTCTTCACGGCGCGCGTTAATCGCACTACGCAAAAAGTCGGAGTTCGTTACCCCTGCAATTTCACTCGGATACTGCATCGCCAAGAACAATCCTGCACGTGCACGCTCATCCACTTCCATATCCAGCACGTCTTCTCCATCCAAAGTTACTTTGCCATCTGTGACTTCATATTTAGGATGACCCATCAAAGCAGACGCGAGTGTACTTTTACCCGTACCGTTAGGACCCATGATGGCATGGATTTCTCCGCCCTTCATTTCGAGGTTAATACCTTTCAAAATTTCCTTGCCTTCAATGGTCGCTTTGAGACCTTCAATCTTAAAGTTTGTAGCCATATTCGCAATACCCTCCAAAAAATGTAGTGTGGTGTCGAAATCAGAAAGTATATTTAAACAGGGGAGCCCCCTGATTTCAAGTAATATTTAAAAATTTATTTATAATCATTCTAAACTGATTCTCAATGATTCTCAAGTTATTTTATAATAAATATCTTTAAGGGTGCAACCAACAGACACACGTTATCCAACTTTCTTCATAAAATGTTCACCCTACCGGGCACACAAATGGCAAAATTCATCCTGTGGTTGTTCATATAATTATAAATTTATACAATAAACATGAGATGCATGATCTCTTTTCAGCCATAAAAACGCTACTGACAGCATGACGTCAGTAGCGTTTTACATGTAGAGAGTTTATTTCAGAGCGTAACCCCATCACTATGGAGTGGAATTAAATTCACCGAACTAGGCATTAAGTGATGGAGCGAAATTCTGCCAATTAGCCCAAATAAGAGCGAAGCATCCACATATGTTTCTCCAGATCCGCTTTATAACCAATCAGCAAATCTGCAGTTGGCTGGTCGGAATTGCTTTCCGCCAGTTCGATACCTTCCTGAAACTCCTCGCATACAGTTGCAAAATCCTCGATCAAGGTTTGTACCATCTTAGGAGCATCTTCGTTGCCGGTTGCTTCCTGAATAGACGACAGCTCCAGGTATTCCTTCAACGTTGCGGAAGGAGAACCTTTCAACGCGAGCAAACGCTCGGCGATCTCATCCATTTTCAATGTCACTTCATTGTATAACTCTTCAAATTTAACATGGAGTGTGTAGAAACTGGAGCCTTTCACATACCAGTGATAGTTATGAATTTTTACATATAACACATTGAGGTTAGCGACTTGACGGTTTAAAAGTTCCTCCACCGATTTGGTTTGCGTATTTTTCGAGTTACTTGTTGTTTTAGCCATCATAAATCCCTTCCTTTTTCATCAAATTGATTTTCAGGAACGTTTACGTATCCATCACCGTCATTGCTGACGGTAAGACGCCAGCGGGCATCCTAATATCACCTGCCGGACGTCTGTTTCATATTTACCCTCTCTATACGGAGACGAAACAAAAAAAGGGTACTCCTTTCTTCCTCTTTCAATCCCCATAAAAAAAATGTACAAAACTTCAATGATTTTCGTTATACTTTCTCTATCCTATCAAAATACTTGGTTTAATATTGTGATATTTTCAAACTATTTACATGCGCACATTTTATGGAGGTGACTTCGTTGTCCCAATATCATCCTTTAACGACTGAAGAAGCAATCGAATTCGTGAAGAACATCCCCGGATTTTTTAGTCAGGAAGCCCGTTTGGAATGCCAAGAAATCGGTGATGGTAACTTAAATCTGGTTTTTCATATTACGGATTCTGAATCTAACAAGAGTATCATTGCCAAGCAGGCACTTCCCTATGTAAAAATTGTGGGTGAATCCTGGCCGCTTTCACTGGATCGTGCCCGTATTGAACGTGAGGCACTTCAGCAGGAACACCACATTTGCCCCGAATTGGTTCCTGCGGTACTGGCGTATGACGATGAGCTTGCGTTGACCGTGATGGAGGATCTTAGCTCACACACCATCATGCGCAAGGGACTAATAGAAGGAAACACCTATCCATATTTCGCTAATCATATTGGGGAGTTTCTGGCACGCACGCTCTTCTTTACCTCAGATTTGGGCATGAATCAGCAGGATAAAAAAGACCTGGTTAAACGCTTTATCAACCCGGATCTCTGCAAAATAACTGAGGATCTGATTCTGGATGAACCGTATCGGTTCTCAGATAATAACAACTATGGTGCGTACATCGAAGACGAAGCAGAGGCACTACGTACAGATCAAGTGCTTCACCTGGAAGTGGCTTTGCTGCGAGAAAAGTTTTTGACACGAACCGAAGCGCTTCTGCACGGTGACCTTCATACTGGCAGCATTTTCGTAACGACCGAATCGACTAAGGTCATTGACCCTGAATTTGCCTACTACGGACCCATGGGCTTTGATATCGGAGCGGTGATCGCCAATCTGCTGCTGAACTACGCAGCACAACCCGGATGGACCTCTGGCGAGAAGGCTCTAAAGGAAAGGCGTGACTGGGTTCTGGAGACCGCCATTCAGGTATGGGAGCAGTTTGAGCATAGGTTCCGCAAACTGTGGGACGAGCATGTCACCGATCATATGGCACGTACAGCGGGATATCAGGACTTGTATCTCCAGAAAGTACTGCAAGATACGATTGGTTTTGCAGGGTGCAAAGTGATTCGCCGTATCATCAGCCTGTCGCATGTGGCAGATATCGACACCATTGCCGATCCTGCTATCAAGGAAGCTGCGGAACGTCTGGCGTTATCTATCGGTAAATCCTTGGTTCTTCGCAATCGCGAGCTTCATTCGATTCGGGAACTGGGAGACATTGTTCGGACAGCAACAGCTGCCCAAACTAAAGGAGCTTAATGAATATGAGTGAAAAGAAAGAATCGGCGCCCGTAACCTCTGGAAAAGCTGCAGTGTCCAGTCAGGCTCTATCTTCGCTGGTGTGGAAAGGCAACTATTTGTCCATGCTGGATCAGCGTCTGCTGCCCGAAACGATTGTCATGCTGGATTTATTCACGTCCGAGGAAGTATGGGATGGCATACATGCCATGAAGGTACGCGGTGCGCCCGCTATCGGGATGGCTGCGGCCTACGGCGTTGTGCTAGGAGCTACCGCGTACGACGGCACCGACGCTGCTGGGTGGCTGGAGCATGTACACGCCGTATGCGGACATTTGGCTACTTCACGCCCGACGGCAGTGAACCTGTTCTGGGCCCTGGACCGCATGAAGAAGCGGGCTGGGGAACTCATCGTTGAAGCTAGCGGAGGTCAGGTCGAAGACTGGAATGCCGGGCTGGAGCGTGAAGCCACAGCCATTCAGGCAGAGGATGAGGAAGTATGTCGCCAGATCGGTATCCATGCTTTACCTCTGTTCGAGGACGGGATGGGCGTACTTACTCACTGCAATGCAGGCGGATTGGCGACAGCGAAATACGGAACAGCGCTCGCGCCGATGTACCTTGCGCAGGAGAACGGCATCCACCTCAAAGTATTTGCCGACGAAACCCGCCCCGTGCTGCAGGGGGCGCGCCTGACCGCTTTCGAGCTTCAGCAGGCAGGCATTGATGTCACCCTGCTCTGTGACAATATGGCGGGCATGGTGATGTCCAAAGGATGGGTACAGGCCGTTATTGTCGGCACAGATAGAGTCGCTGCTAATGGAGATGTGGCCAACAAAATCGGCACCTATAGCCTAGCTGTGCTAGCGAAGGCGCATGGTATTCCTTTTTATGTCGCTTCGCCACTATCTACCATTGATTTGCAGACCGCAACAGGCGCAGATATTCCGATTGAAGAGCGTTCTGCTGAGGAAGTTACCGAAAGCTTTGGTAAAAGGACCGCCCCGCAGGGCATCAAAGTCTACAACCCAGCTTTCGATGTTACACCTCATGAGTACATTACCGCCATCATTACCGAAAAAGGAATTGTACAAGCACCCTTTAGCGAGAACCTGACCCATTTGTTTGCCGAATAATTGTTCTTGCAGGTCATATAGTTCGTATATAATTCAAATGATTCTACTCGATAGAATAAAACTTTTCACAGAAAAAAACCGGAGCCAAAAAGTCCGGTTTTTTTTCGTTCTTGTTCCTCTACTTTTATGCAACATATGCACATAGGCTTCATTACACCAGTTTCAAAAGTGCTTCGTATCCTGGCATACCTGGCTTAATCCCCAGTTGCTCCGCTTCTGTCGTCACCGATTCCATCGGCGCTTCCAACAATTCTTTCAGCGTTTTTACCCCCACAGCTCGTGCTGCAAGAATTTTCCGATCCGCCAGCCGCTCATTGAGCAGTCCAACATCCAGTGCACCACACATGATGTAACCACGGGAGTTAGAGATAGTTAACAGCGTTGTTTTAGGCAGTTTGACCTCGACTCCGATAAATGTATGCTCACCCACTTGCACGGATTCCATGTGTATCATTGTTCTCACATGCACCTCCTCTTTGTTCACCCGGGATATTTTATGCAGCATTTGCGGGTAAGTGTGGACACTCGTGGATACACTCAAAATATCCTGGTGAATAACTACAGCTGGAGGGGCCTCTTAACTTTGGCAAAAATCAGTACAATTTAGTGTTGACAATCCAAGAAGCACTTTATTAATTCATAGCGCCTTGTGAAGTAAAGCACCAATCCCCCCGATAAGGAAAAATGTAGCTCCAATTAAAAAAACTCTTATCAAAGCCATGATAAAAATCTCCGATTCATAAAACCCCTCCCCTCTAATAATCTCATTAGACTATTTTGTTCTTCCCGTAACTTTGAGTATGTATCATACTTCATAACATTCACGTACCTTCCGTATACTTTAACCATATCACTAAGTAAGTAGCCTGATTGAAGACTCTCCTGTTTAAACCCACCTCTAAATCTTAGGTGCATGCAAATTATCTTCTTTATCAGATAAATTACTATGAAAAATGAAAAAAGCTCACTCCTATTTTATTGTTAAAGGAGCAAGCTCGGTTCGTATTATTGAAGCTACTTTATGATTCAAATGTCAACTTTTCGGGAAATATACCACCTTCTTTAACGAAGCAACGTGCCATCCGCTGTGCAGCCCTATCAAAATAAAATTTATTTGAATGACTCGGATCTGGTAAAGGTTCAATTTCAGAGAATAGCTTAGTCTCTTTGTTCAATTGAATTTTCCCCATAATGTGTTCACTTGGGCCATATCTATAAATAACTACATTCTCATCCTCATGCTCTTTAAAAAGTAAAACAAATGCTCCCATTATAAAATCTCCTCTATTCTATTTCCCATGGACGACCCGACCTTACCGCAGCTTTATGAGCAGTCTCATAGTTTGTTTTAAATATACCCTCAAATCTGGATTCAAACAATTCATGATTAAGCAAATCCATATCTTTTTCTGTTTGTAATCCTTTTTGTAATCTATCCCATGCTTGAGCTATTTCGTAATCAGAATGAAATCTGCCATAACCACTCGACTTTATATGTTCATTTATGAAAACGTGTTCTTTGATTCTTTGAACTCTACTTTCCTTCATTCCAGAATTTTCAGCTATTGCTCTTACATCACTATCAGACGCTCTGATTTGATCATACATCTCATCTGCTTCAGCTTCTCTACGAAAATATTCATCAATTGAAAGATCGTTTCTTCCACCTGTTTGTACTTCTGTTTTAGGTTCAGATTCTATTGAATTACGCAATTTCGAATTCGTATTATTCTTCGGAATCTCATACTTAATAGATGATTTCAAACCAATTTTAGGCTTGATTACTGAACTAACTCCTCCAAATAATCCAGCTGTACCGATCATATTAGCCCAGTGTTCCTTTGACCAGGCATTGTTTGGATTAAATGCCCCTTGAATCATACCTGTTACTCCAAATGTACCGAAATTGAGCATGTCATTCCATGAATCGTTTTGTTTAGCTGCCCGTACCATGTACCCTTGATACATTCCTTTTGGAATACCATATGACATATAATCTAGAAAGCTCCAGACTGAATCAAACTTTTTCTCATAGCGTACTGAGTTAGCGTCTACAAAATCCTGACCTAGTTCAGTTAAGCTATCTACTGATTTTTGGAACGCATTCCGTGTATCTGGAGCAGGAACAGCACATGAATTCGGTGGAGGTGGTAAACAACTTGCGTCAATGTTACCTGCTTCCATCAGATCTGCTAATCTGAATTTATCTGCATGGTGACGTAATTCCCTAGCAATAGAATCCGTCAAGGTAACAAAGTCATTCATATTCTTCTGAGAGGTTTGGAAGGAATAGTAAAAGTGCTCTTTAGTCAGTCCTTCCCACAATTGCCCCATAGATGAAATTTGTTGTACTAAATTACTATTCATTTGAGTTGCCGTTTGCTGGGCTAACTCAAACTGCTTGGAGGCAGTCATAAGCTGCTCAGGTGTCACTTTAATTGTTGTCATAATATACCTCTGTTTGAGTTCGTTATGACATAATAACACTATTCAAATTTATGGAAAACCATCTTAATTCCTAATTGTTATGTGAAGAGTTAATCTTTCTGCCTATGTCTAAAGGCCTTATAGTTGTAACGACAACCATATCCTGCAACTTAGGAATGAGTGTCAGAAGTTTTTATAATTATGTAGTTGTTGCTTGGTTGTGCTAATTTCTTGAGAAAATACTGAATTGTGTTTTAGGCTCGCATTCTTTTTCATGTACTAGTAGCTTCAATACTCGATCCATAAGAATATGCCCCTAACCAGATCGCCTCAACTTTCTGGCATGTATAGGGGCATTCATGTATGAACATATTTAATGAGCTGATAATTAATTCTTTGAATTTTTCCATTTTAGAAATGTATTTATGGCAATAACAATAATTAGAACGATGAGCAAAACATTTGTGATAGTAAGAGTGCTATTTAAGTTGCTCAATCTGGTTTCAATGTCCTGTAAACCTGAACTAGTTTTATCCCCTATTTCACTTATGCTAGAACTCATCCGATTTAAATACTGTACTAATTCACCTATATCCATCCAGCACACCTCCAGTCAATTATTTACAATAACATATTATTTTTATTATTTTTTATAATTATTTCAGATAGTACTATAATGAGATCGTTAACAAATTCTATTTTATGGAGTTTATTGAAAAAAGGTTCAGGGAATGTGATTTACATTGTAGGCGAGTTGAAAGTAAGTAATACGATTAAACTACAACAAACGGCTACGAAACATGTACTGTATATCAAGACTATAAGGTTGGTCTGTAACTGCTAAATTATATTCGGTAATGTCAGTATAAGTAGTGGTTCATTGGGTGAGATTTCGAATATTTCAGAAACATATTGGACACCTGTTAGTGGTGGATCTTGGAGTTTGGAAAATACACATGCTAATACCATTTCTATAACTGGTAAATTCCCTACCCAAAGGGTTCAAATTACTGGAACTGCTGTGGTTGATACTATAGAAACAGAGTCTGGTGGGGTTTCTCTAGGTGTTTTCGGTTACAATGTAGGAGTTAATGGTCAAATGAGAAAAGCAATTAGCCAAGGCTTCACATTTAGTTATGGTAGATAAACAGTCCAAAATCTAACTCACTTTAGATCCTAATACGTAGCGGTGCCAACCAGTGTCTAAATTTTGTCATTATCGGTACCGCTGTTTTTCTGCAACTTAGAGAGGTAACCCTAGATAAATATTTTCAATTCCTCACATCTTTATCGCCCTATTCATTCCTTAACATACAAAAAAAGGATAGACGGACAGTCTCGTCTAACCTTTAATTATGATTTAATATTCTCCCTTGTTTCCCATTGGTTCGTATTAGGAATGATTCCTGTTGGGTTCGTAATAAGACCCATTTTATGACTGCATTATTTCAAAGCTTTTTCATTCAAATTTCAGTTCAAGCCCCACCAATTGGATCATAGTATAAAGTAATCTGATCACTAAACTTCCAATCTGCCAGCCCTAAACTTGAAACCAACACTTGGAGTTGCCGTTGGTATAGTTGTAAATTGACTACTCATTGTTTGTGTACTTATGACTAATACTAATAAGAAAGTCGTCGTGCATAGCTTTCTAAATTATGATACTCCGTCTTGGCTTCAGCTAAGACAAATTTCTGATACCGTTCGACAATTATCATGTAACGAAGGATTGAGCGTTCATTATTAATTATAATGGATTTCCTCATACCATCTAATAAGTACCGAACTCCCTTTTCGTACTGGCCTCTGGATAAACAATATTCAGCCAATTCACTCAATATGCCAACAAGCTGATTATTAATATTTTGCTGGTCATTAGTTTGTATTCCTCCGTGATAATCATGTATGTTTGAAACTTCACACTCTAATCGATTCAGAATATCATCAACGTCTATGCTATAACGATTGGCTGCGATCATAATGTTCCATAGACCCGGAAGAATCTCATCTTTCGTCCTTGTGATAAGATCAGCATATGCAGGAAGTACCTCTCTATTGCCAGCCATCAGCTTGGTCAGGCACACATTAGCCTCACCCCACTCCTGAAATAAGTTTTTCCAGTGTTTTGTTTCTTTATCAGTCTCTTTCACCCATTCCAAATCAGCAGATTCATAGGCTGCTTGCAGTGCTAACTCATAGTTTCCTTGCTCATAGTTAGCGCCTCCAATAAGTGAATTACTGAATGTTATATAAAAAAATAACGGTCGTAAAGGCTTCTTATGTTGTTCTCTTTTTAGAGAGTGTGCTATAGAATATTGCGCTTTACCTAAAGTCCTTAAGTCCTTAGCAACTTCCTCAACCCGTTCCCATTTGCGCAATGATCGGTATACATTAGCCAAATCTACGAGGGCATCTAACTGGTCTATAGCGTCGAGTCGTTTGACAAATGACTCAAATTGGAGTGCTGCTTGTAAATTTCTTTCCTGATCGTCTCTAATCTGAATCTTGAATATGCGATATTGACAGACGGCTAAGCGTTCAGAATGCTGATACTTTTCAGATTCAGCTACACCCTCATAGAGAAGCAACGCAGCATCGTGTCGTCCTTGTTCATATAAGCTTTCCGCAATTTCGAATAACTTTGGCGAATAGAGAAGATTATCCATGATGGCTCCCACCACTCGACGAATTGAATCAAACTTATCCAGCTCTACACAACGATATAAAAATGGCTTGATTCGCCTCATATTTGGAGGTGTGTCGATGATGTAGTTTTCTATAAATAAATCATAAAAGTGACCTTCTGGTAAACCCATGCCCTCAGTCATTAGGTCAAGCTGATTAACAGACATAGATTTGTTTCCTGACACTATGCTACTTATTATTCCCCTATTCATCCCTGTAATTTGTCCAAATTGCGATAGGTTTAAGCCTTCTTGTTTTAGATATTGTTCCAATTCTGCTCTAATCGTGGGTGTAATTTTCATCTATAAACCACCCTTTCAGCGTGAACTTACAATACGATGCATAGCTAAAATTATTATGTAGTTGTGAAACAAGTAGTAAAATACCCTAACGATTTTGATTGTACCATCTTTTGGTACAAAATCATATACTTTTCATATATGTAGTTAAGATACCTTTTAGGATAGTTTACGATGATTTTATGATTAAGGGTATCGTCTTTATGCATATGTATAATTTATTTAGAAAATCATAATACAACTCATCCAATACAAAGTTACCAGATTGTGTAGCTGTGTTTATATTTTATTGTAATCTATCGGTATATTCGGCTTAGAATTAATGTGTGAAGCAGACCAACAACCTTCTGTAAAATTGAATACACACCTTTTCATATTGAATAACTTCGAAAAAAACTCACTCTTTTGATGGCAAATTGTAGTTTCTTGCATAAGCATCCACATTGTCAAGGCAAGGATTCTCATATGTCTCAATTGCGTCATGTTTATAACGATATTAAGTTACTTGAATACGTCTTATAAACTCTCTTTATCTCTGTTCAAATATCCCTTATTCTCTACTTCAATTACATAAATCGAAATATTTTTCATTGCAGTTTCCTTTGTTTTATAATCCATTAAAATAACGATTGGTCTTAAATTTGAACGTCGACCAATCTAAATTTATGAACTATAATATTTATAAAAATACTGAGGTGGAACTAATTACACAAAAATATTATCGTTATAATTTTGCCATCGAGAAGTTACCTTTAACAAAGACTGATTACGAAACAATCGATTATGTCGCTTTAACTATCAAATCAATATCTTTAAGTTTCGATACTTCCAAAATTGGCGAGTTTCCAGGAAACCTCGTTTTCTTCTCAATGGATCAAGATAAAAAAATTGATGTGGATTATGTTGGAACCTCTGACAATTTACAAAGGCGATTAGAAGAACTTTTTACACATCCTAAAATCAAGGAAAAAATAAAGAATTCAATTCTCGCTTTTGCTTACGAGCCATCTAGAAGTCTTCGCTACAGAAACCGAAACTTGCTAAATATACTTCAAACGTGTAATGAAAATCAATTAGCTTAATATCTGTGAGCAACCTCAACGGTTGCTCTTTTTATAAACTAAATATTTATCGACTCTCCAATTTGTTAAATCTCTTTTTCGCTATACTTTAATCTATTTAAATAAAATTTCTGAGTATGCTTCATATATATAAAAATTGTCGTTCTCAATAAAGAGCTTGAAATGAATCTGTTTTGGATCTCTCCCAATCTTTTCTCTAATTGCTCCGAGAAAAAACCCCATATTCTCCTTAACATGCTTCTCAAGATGCATTACTTTGTTATGGTAATAATCACCATCTGTAAGTGCTCTTACACTTGTTCCACCTACTGAATACCCCCCACCAATTGGTCCATACACTGCACCTTTTTCGGCTTCAAAAAAGTATGTTCCCCCCATATTTCGAAGCTCTTTAACAAATTCGTCTGAAATGGGATCATCAAGTGTAAAAGCTTCATCAACTTTAAAATGTTTTATGGTTTCAGGCCAATTATAATGCATTATCTGTACTAACTTCTGATTACTAAAAGATTTGTGATCCATCACATCGATTAGATAAGCATTTTCTTCATCAAAACGTGCGTAAAGAAGAAAATTATATAATTGAGAAACTCTAGGATTTCTTTGAACAAAACCATCTTTTTCAATTAAAGTACCAAGATGAAGATGGTGTACTCCCCAATCATTAAGTAACTGATCACTATAATTAATATCCTTTATTTTTCTACTAAGATGAGGAATAAGTTCTTCCCCTTTTTCAATCTTTCCAATAATTAAATCCATACCTCCCCTTAGAGAAGCTGGGCAATTTAGCTCTTTTGAAATGTGTACCTTTCTTGGCTTCGGACGAATTGCACGATTAAGCCAGTTGAAATAATAATAAGCCAGTTTTTTTTCAGGAATATCTATGTAATCTTCCTTCTGAAGAGTTGGTAATTGTTCTAACTGGAGTTTTATAAACTTAATCCAATCAGCATGAAAATCCAATATGAGCTCAAAGTTAAAAGGTGCTATCATTAGACTACCTCCATTTTATAATTGTAATAGTATAAATATTACATATAAAACGAAAAAAACCTAGTTACAAAATTGTATTACACAATCATATAGAGTCAAAAAAATAACTTCAGTGTGGAAGTGGATGTGCTAGGGGCAATTTTGGAAATTTAATAGGCGTTTTGGATGTAAAATACCCCCGTCCTTTTTATTGTACCTGCTAGTATTGATCAGCAAACATAACAAAGAAACCTAGACATAATCATCTAGGCTTTAAACACATGAACAATTTATCCTACTTGTTTCTGTTGCTCATATTCTTTAACTCTACGATAAAACGTTCTGTTTTTCATACCTAGTTCTTTCATTGCCTCCACAGCCTTGATTGCTCCAGATTTCCATTTGTCATATACACGAGCAAATTCAGCTGTGATCTCCTGCTTAGGACGGCCAAATTTCACCCCTGCTGCTTTGGCTACCTCTATCCCTTCACTCTGTCTTTGCTTATTTTTTAACCTTTCCTGTGCAGCTACGTATGCAAGCATACTTAAGAATTGATCCTCTAAAAGTTTTCCTAAATCACCCATTGTTTTGAATTTGCGACTATCAAATAAAGTTTCATTATCCAGACATATAATGTCTGCTCCAACTTCCCGCGTAATGTATTTCCATTCATCTATAATACCATCATAATCTCGACCTAGTCTGTCCAGTGCATCTATGTAAATTAAATCACCCTCACGAATCATTAACCGCATTGCCTGATAGCGAGGTCGGTTAAAATTCTTCCCACTTAACTTGTCCACAAAAATATATCTTTCATCAATTTTCAATTCTCGAAACTTTACTAGTTGTCGCTCTGGATTTTGATCCTTAGCAGATACTCTACCATAAGCTAGTTTCAATACATTTACACTCCCTTATTCCAATGATGTGCCAAAAAGTATACACAATTCATGTCATGTGACTAAATTCATTATACCACTTTTTGACACACTTAAACAGGTATCTTTTTAATATGTCTAAAAGCATACTTTATGACATAGTGTTGAAAAAGACCTTGGCTAAATTGAGCATAATAAAAAGGGCAACCGAAGTCGCCCTAGATATTCCAATTATACAGCTTAACTTTTCAAATGCTTTAGTACACAAATCTATTTACTGTCTTCTTCCTTGATGTAAGTAGCGTCATATTGAATGATTGCTTTAGTTTCATCAGTAGCCTTTGAAACGTCGTAGACTACTTCATCTTGATTGAATTTATCTTCATCATGGAGAGATTGCGGTTTTTTTATAAATAATCCATCTTTAGTATAAATTTTATCAGGATGATTAAGTTCTTCTAATACACTATCAGGGACTATTGCTTTTGTAACGCCCTTCATTTCTTCAGAAGCATCGTCACTAGCAAAAATATTATTACCAATAACTACAGCAAACGTAACAGTAAGGGCAGCCAACCCCAAAAATTTCAATTTAGCCTTCACTTCTTCCCTAACCCTTCATTAATTAATTTGCATATCCATTCCCAGAAATTTTAATCGGGTAACCAGACCCATCATTTCCGGAATGATTTCCAATTAGCAAATAAACTGGATTGAACTCTAGAGATGCATCGTTGCCTGTTATACCTAAGTTAGTGTGCGAAAAGTTGGTCGTGGTGACTATTGATAATAGTGTGAAAAAATTAACTCGTTTTTCCTAACTGTGAAAACGCCATCTTATAAGCCACAAACGTAATAATTGCGTAGATAAAACCATATAGAAGCCAAGCATCTATATTAACTGCAATGGTTTCTAAATTAGTGGCAATAAATATAAGAGGCAGTAACAAGGCTAGTATTAATCCTAAGTAGATGTTTCCTTTGAAATAGGCGAAACATACTCCGATCAAGATTGCCAGAATGGGGCAAAATATAAAAGTAGGGAGGAGGGGATTAAGTTTTGGAAATAACCAATAAATCATAATAATCACTCCTTAAAGTTAATTAGTCAGAAAAAAACGAATCATTTCCTTGTTTGATTTAAATGCTAGAGGAATGACATGTAAGTCTTTGCCTGTCAATAAGTCATATTCTCTTATTTCCCTTATTCTATCAGCAGGAGAATTTTTGACATAATCATATAGGACAAAAACAGATCCTGCAAGATAGTGTACTCCAGATATTACTCCTTTCTCATTTTGTATTTTTTCGGAGACGGAATTGCTTTGTTTTAATCTCAACTTTTTAGGATTTTTGTTGAGGTCATTGAAAATAGTATAATTTAAGCCTTCAGAGAGAATATATAATTTATCGTTGTAAATTTGGCTGTCATAAAACAAAAATGAAGTATCTGACAATGATGTTTCATTTTCTAACTTACCATTTTTAGGGTCAATTATCTGCATTATAGGATGAAATTGTGTATCAGATGTATTGCCATCAAGAAATACAATAAGCTTGCCTTTAAATATTTGTAGTGATGCTCCATTTTGGCCTACCGGAAAGTATTCTTTTAAACCATGTAAACGATTTTCTATAGTGAATTGTTTGATCTTCTTTGATGTTTTTAAATCAATGACATAAATACCTACAGAATTATCATTATTGTTCACATATAAAGTGTATGCCATATTATTGTATTCAACGGTTGATAATAAATATCCATTCAAAAGAATATTTCTATATTTCAAATTTTTTTTATCGAAATAAACCAATTCATTGGTGTACTGTGTGGGAGAATAACTCGGATTAATACCCACGTTCATGGAGAAAAATAGATGATTGTCGCTTTCTTTTAAAAATGAAGTTCCGATATTCCTATCTTTTCCATACTTATTAGGTCCAAAAAATGGTTGAAGAATTCCATTTTGATTAAGTATGTAATGTCTATTTTTTCGTTCAGACATTAAATAATAGTCATTCTTTACTTTGGCAAAATAATAAAGTGACTGGGCATTAACTAAGTTTTTTTTGTCTAAAATCTCGCCTTTATTGCTGTATTTCACAATTTCTGCACCGTCATCCATTGCATTAGAATAAACAACAGTAAATGTCTCTGATTTTGTTATATTTTTCAATGAATGATGTGTTGTAGTAAACCAAAACGTTGAAACTGCTAATCCAAGTAAAAATAAAGTTGCAACAATAATTCTTATTCTTTTTTTAAAGAGCATAATGTCCCCCCTTAGTGAAATCACTCACAGGAAAAAATATATATTCCTGTGAGTGATTAGGTTTGTTAGTTACTATAGTAAATTGAAGTATTACCGGATTTAGCTATTTCCATTGGGGTAACAATAGGATCAATTGTTATATAATCAACATCAATCCCCTGAGTTTTCCAAGCCTTCCATACCAACTGTGAACAATAAAATTTAGCTTCTGTCCATGGATTAACAAAATTCCAGTTATAGGGTTTTCCAATTTGATTAGCTGCATATTGTGCAGCTGCTCTATATTGGGAACCCGAAGCCCCTTTAACGCTCATTCCATAAACATTTGAGCGACCTCTCCAATCATTTGTGTGATATTGAACTCCATCAGCTGGGAACGATTCTACTGTTTTACCACTTAGTAAGGAAACAATAGCAGCATGTCCTGGATATCCGAAATCAATACCCCACGAACTTGCGTTATAGGCAACCAAAATATCACCAACTGTTCCTAAACTTGATGCTGCTAACCTAGGATTCTCCGAGCTATCAGTGAGCGATTGGCTAGTTTTTTGGTCATTCAATGCCTTCTCTTCCAATTCCCCGCTTTTTATGATACGAAGATCATTTTCATTATGTTTACGGAGTAACTCAATATCATTATCACTCATTCCAGCATCTTTCATTTTCTGATAAGAATTGTCATTAACACTGAAGGAAGGCGATGTTTCATCGGCTGCATAAATGTTTGCACTGGGAAGAAGAAGGATACTTAGAGCAAGACTAGCGGAAAAAGCTAAACTAAGAACTTTTTTCATGATTATACCTCCAAATGGGATTTAATTGATATAAGAGAATACTCCGTTCAAAGTTTGTCTACATGTTTATCCATACTTCATTTTTTGTCCCTCCATATGACAGAGTCTCGTATGTCTATTTTTTGGAGGATGATGTATGTTAAATTTAGTTAGTTAGCTCCATAAGTCAAATAGAAATACGAGCTTACGCAATCACCTTCTAAGTAAGAAGTAGCAATTGCGAATATATTGTTTATGTCCGGCAGAGTAACCGTCCAATAACAATCAATTTTTTTAAGGCTAAATACAGAGCTTTATGTTAAAAAAGTATGTAATGGTAAATATAGATTTGAGCGATCTATACATGTGCTATAATCTCTAATTTTGATTAAAAATGTATATTCTAAGCTTTTGGATAAAAATTCCTATCCAATATATTCAAATTATATACATAGATTCAACAAAAGTCAATTTGATCTACTTTTTTTCAAGCTACTTGTAATCATAGTTTGAAAGTAATATTTTGATGTTCTCAGTAAAGTGGATAGGAAGTTGACGCTGTGTCAACCATATGAGGGTTTCACCAACTTTGGAGGCACTGTACAGATAGCCTGTAACTACACCCGTATCGAAGTTCAATCGTGAAAATTACTCATATGTGCATAAATACTATATTCCATATGACTTTTTGAGCCATTATGGTTCAAAATTATGCCTGAATATATTTACATCGTTGTCGTATCGAGAAAACAGTGAAAATACAGATAAATAAAGGGAATTGTGAAGAATTACTTTGCATCGTGGTTTCAATCGTTGGTATCGGAGAAAAATCTTCAAAAAAGATTGGTACATCAAGGGATTTTAAGACTTTCACCTAATAAATTGTGTGCAATTAAAATTTAAGAAATCCTTTAAATATCTATGTTTTTAAAAACAGCAAACACGTATCGTAATCGTAACAAGAATCGCGGAATGGAAGTGTTATTTTCATCAGTTTTCACTCTATCAAGTTGGTTCATGTCATATATATAATAGAAGAAACTCAAATCTAACCTCTCAAATTCAAAGAAGCCTCCTTACCTCTCAACGAAATACTTATTTGTCATATACCATGCTTTTCCTTTATTCGTATCCACCATACCCTTTTTGCTATCCAAGAATACAATATCACCACATTCTTTACAGCCCCATTTGTTCCTTCTGTATGTTGATTTCTCTATATAGGAAGCTCCACATTTACACTCTACTTGAATCAATACCTTATGCTGACTATATGCATTTGTTAACTGTTCACTGGCCTTACTTGTTACTGTAGATTGTAATGCTGTTACATGTTCCCTTGCTCAGAATATTCATTATGTACCTTAAAATCTGCTACAAGCTCAGGATTCAATCCAAAATGCTCTCTGCCAACTGTTGTTACATATTTACTGCCTACACGATAAGATTCTATCCAGTCCTGTATTTGTTTGGTGAATAGGTTTACACTTCCTTTGATGCCGCTGTTCAGAGTGTAGGTCATTGTGTAATGCTGGTTTTGATTCATTTTTAGATCATCATCTCCAATACTATGAATTGATTGTCTTTGAATAAATCTTCTTATTGAGTATGTCTTCTTGTTTCTTTAATATCTTAAATCCATCCCTAGAATAAATGTCTGGTTTATCAGACAATAAAATATAACCCTCATCAGTAGTTTTTAATAAGTAAAGCTCAATATCTGTCCCGTTTATATTATCTGTGAAATAGTATACTCTTCCTATCCTCTTTGCTACAAAATATAAAGTCACATAAATAATTAAACATAATAAAAAGCTAAGAATTAAAGCTCCTAATATTATCCCCTTGAAGTCTTTTATAGTTTTGATATCACCTGTAAAAAAACCCATGATGACAATTAGTATAGCAGTAGAAGCAACAGTTAGAGCAATCGACAGTGGTGTTACCATATATTTCTTGTTACTCTTGTACAATAGCTTTTCAAGAGGAGTTGAGTTAATTAACGCAATAGCTTTGAAAATTAGTACGGCTAGTGCGACTACAGATCCAACTCCGACTAAAGGCAAATATTTAGTTATAATTTCCACGCTTAATCCTCCACTAGATTTCTTTCTTATGCACCCTAATAAAATCATGGTTTTACTACAAGAGTCACCAGTATCTAGTTACCTGAAGCGATAAGCTTTTCAGCCTTGCGATCCTTTTTAATCACTTTACTGTTATTCCTATAATCATCCCATGAATCCAAACTCAAGTATGGCTCTGCTTCAATAATATCTTTTACCTTGCTGTGCTGTTGTTCTTTGAATAGCTCAATCATTTTAATTAAATCGTTGCGATCCAACAGCTTTACTCCATTATAACTGGCTAACTGTTCACACGAAGTTGTGTATTTGCTTGAAGTAATGACAAGAGATTTCTTAGCTCTGTAAAATCGCATAGAACTATAAACTTCCTGAACTGCGCTTAAACCAACAGGATTGCTTATTGCATACCGTTTAGCCTGAATGACATTACGGTAGCCCTCTCTGTCCGTAAATACCAAATCTGTTCCAAAATCTCTACTGTCTTGTGTTTTATATGCATCACCATAGCCTAAACACTGGAACAGCCTGAACAGATACATTTCAAAGTCCTTGCCATCCTCCATACGGTCTATTTCGTTAATGCCAATTTTATAAGGGTCAATATTCTGCGTTACTTTATACGGTTCCTGAACTCTAGGCTTCTTAAATAAGCGTAGCAACACCAAAGCAATCAATACAACAACGACACACACTATCACAAATATAGACAACAATGTTCCTCCTTAGCTACTTTGGCTCTTTTTCACACTATCTTATAATACAACAGATAGGGATAATTCCCCATATATTTTGGATAAGTATAGTAAATTGTTAACAAAGAAACGTCTATTGCTAGGCGAATAGCTTCATATTCATGGGGGATGACTCTTCTTGACTCCTGTATACACATTCCTTCTTGTTTTGCCTTCCTCTTTGTAACATTTGCTTCACATAGACATGCAAAGAGCCTAGACCAATTTTTTAAGCTTATATGTTGTACATTTTATTGAACGTCATTCCAGGTTTAGTGAATCACGAAGAAAAAGAATAAAATTCCTGATTATAAGAAGTTTTCTTTTCCTTATACTTTTGACAAACTGTCATAAGCCTTGATATGACTGGATTTAACGTAATGTTAATGTTGGACGCTGTGTACCTAGAGTTACAGGGGTTTTATCCATAGGGCTAACACCAAAGATTGAGTAATAATGATTACATCATTATTCCTTTTTCTTGATTTAAAACAATATAATTGACATAATATCAATAAACATCCTTACCAAAAATTTTTAAGATCGCTATATTTATAGACTTTTCCTACATTACTTTGAATGGCTTCATAGTACAAGAATTCTACTTTTCCAAAAACATTATTGGAGGCTAACAAATGAGTAAATTTGAAAAAAATCTAATTAAGTATTTGTCTTACGGTTTTTTTGTAGGAATATACTATTCCTTTATTAAAGGGCCAACAACAACGAGTACTCCGAGCAACGGTATGTTTGAATTTTATACGGTACCCACTTCTACTTTTATTTTCAGAACATTATCAACCTCGTTTCTACTAAGCCTCTTTGCTGGAGTGGTGTATACCATTACTTTTTTATGTATAAGAGGAAATAAGTAGATTCTTTGAATAACTCCAAAGCAAAAGAAGCTGTCCAAATCGCAACGGCTCCTTTTTTTAAGTGACGGTTCGAAGCAAATATTACGTCATTGGTAGCGCCACTTTAGCTTGCTCCAACAAAGGAGATAGTTATGAGAAAATATGGAATAGCAATCTTTATAGTAATGATATTCGCAAGCGTTTGGATGCTTAGTAGTTACACTAAAAGTGATACTCAAAACGAAGTATTTGATTATCTTGTAAAAATTCAAAGATACAAACCATCTGAAATTTATTCAGTTAAAACTCAAATAGGTAAAGCTCCCTTAGTTAGTACACAAGTTATTTTTAAGGACGAAACCAATGCAAGGTATTTTTAAAGAGCAAGATAAAATTATTCAGTATAGCCAAGCCCCCATTAAAGGAGTAGATGATGGGGCGTATAATTATTCTTTGAAGGATTATAACGGAAATGCAATGCACAGTCACATGCTTGTCCTTCTCCAAGAGGTCACAAATGCGGTCACAAAATTCAGCCATTTATAAGATTTTAATAGTATGAATCAGTACAGATCAGTAAATTGAAAATGCTATGAAAGCTTGTCCCGCTTGACCTTACGGCTTAGACAGCGGAAAATTTTACTACCTCAAATTCGATACACCTTAGACGCACCACACATGATGTAACCACGGGAGTTAGAGATAGTTAACAGCGTTGTTTTAGGCAGTTTGACCTCGACTCCGATAAATGTATGCTCACCCACTTGCACGGATTCCATGTGTATCATGGTTATTACATGCACCTCCAATTTGTTCACCCGGGATATTTTATGCAGCATTTGCGGGTAAGTGTGGACGCCCGTGGATACGCTCAAAATATCCTGGTGAATAACTACGCTGGAGGGGCCTCTTAACTTTGGCAAAAATCAGTACAAATTCCTTTTCGCTTTTGCTGTTAATTTTTTTGTAGGCGTATGTTCTTTGTTTATATTTACAACACTATAAGTAAAGATAGGAGTATGCGATTCGCATACTCCACTTTTTCAGATGCCTTAATTTATTTTATGAAAATCGCAATACATTATAGATCTATAGTAATTGCACTACTTGTGTTCCCTTTTTTATATCTTTAATATTTTCTGAATCCTTTACACTAATACCAATGAGTGGAAGGTTAGCAATGGAAAAAGAAAGGCTAATATCCAATACGTCCAGTTCACATTTCGTCCCATCCACCTTATCTACTTGTATTTTTGAACCTACCAAACTTTTTAAATTCGTATGATCCTGCTTATCTAATCCAATATTTGTTCCAATTAAAATGATTCCTTTATTGGGTGTTTTAATAATATCGTCTAACTTCATAATCTCCAAAAGAACATCTCCATTCTAACTAACGTTCATGTATGAACAGTATATCTTTAACTTCCCTAATTTTGATACCTTCGTTTTTTAATCTAGTAATTCCATCTCTTAAAAGCATGATTCTTTCTATTTGAGTCAAATCAGGAGCAAATCTTGCAGCTCGGATACTTGCTTGAGCTTCGTCAAGTGCAAAGTTCCTAGTTATAACATTAAATTCATCATCCATAACTTGAAAGGATTTTCCGGCTAGTCCTGCTTCATAATGCCCGACAACTTCATGAGCTATTGTTCCATGACCAGTAATCCGGCTATTAGCTGCTAATTTACCTGTGGCATTAGAAGGAAGTACATCATTATTTATATTGAGAATCGTATCGAATAATAATCCTGTAGGAGAAGTATCATTAGGCCCCGCTACACGGATATTTTCTTCTGGCATTCCTATTTTTTTTGCATACTGAGTTAAAATCCCAATTTGTGCTTCAGTTAAAGGTACTTCATTACGCAGACCATTAGTATCTATAATTTTTCTTGTATTGTCTGCCCCTTCTATTATTTGGGTAGTTCCATCTTTTAACGGAGTATATTTTACAGACCCTGATAACCCAATTTTAGGCTTGATTACCGAACTAACTCCTCCAAACAATCCTGCTGTACCGATCATATTAGCCCAGTGTTCCTTTGACCAGGCATTGTTGGGATTAAATGCCCCTTGAATCATACCTGTTACTCCAAATGTACCGAAATTGAGCATGTCATTCCATGAATTGTTTTGTTTAGCTGCCCGTTCCATGTACCCTTGGTACATTCCTTTTGGAATACCATATGACATATAATCTAGAAAGCTCCAGACTGAATCAAACTTTTTCTCATAGCGTACTGAGTTAGCGTCTACAAAATCCTCACCTAGTTCAGTTAAGCTATCTACTGATTTTTGGAACGCATTCCGTGTATCTGGAGCAGGAACAGCACATGAATTCGGTGGAGGTGGTAAACAACTTGCGTCAATGTTACCTACTTCCATCAGATCTGCTAATCTGAATTTATCTGCATGGTGACGTAATTCCCTAGCAATAGAATCCGTCAAGGTAACAAAGTCATTCATATTCTTCTGAGAGGTTTGGAAGGAATAGTAAAAGTGCTCTTTAGTCAGTCCTTCCCACAATTGCCCCATAGATGAAATTTGTTGTACTAAATTACTATTCATTTGAGTTACCGTTTGCTGTGCTAACTCAAACTGCTTGGAGGCAGTCATAAGCTGCTCAGGTGTCACTTTAATTGTTGTCATAATATACCTCTGTTTGAGTTCGTTATGACATAGTAACATTATTCCGATTTATGGAAAACGAACTTAATTCCTAATTGTTATGTGAAATAAGATAACTTTATACCTATGACCAAAAGCTTATAGTCATCGCTTTCAACTCCTGATCTTTAATCATATCATGTAACTCAGGAATCAACTTTAGGAGTTTTTTATAGTTATGTAGCTGTTGTTTCGTGATACCGAGTTCCTTAACAATATCCATAATATCTTTTTAGATGGGCATTTTGTTCATCTGCTTGATTCCCTTATCCTAGCTCAACAACTTGTAATGTTTGATATTGGAGCATGGTAATTTGAATTTGACGCACCTTCGTTTGAAGCAAGGTGTTTGTAAATGTCATCCTCCTTTATTCAGATTGACTAACTATATAAAAAGCCCACTCCCGTTTTTATTATTAAGGAGTAGGCTCAAATTGTACTTTTTTAAATCTCTATGCTATCCCACAACTCTAAAATAGTCTTATCATCTATCTTCCCATTAATGAACAACTCTCTTGCTGATTCAAATGATTGCGAAAAACTGTCCCTTTCACGAGTAAGAAAGTACTCTTCTTCATTCTGGCTAATCCAATAGCTATCATTTTTAAAGTAGAACTGAAACTCTTCCCCCATTTCAAAACGTTCCACCAATTCATTGTATTCCAAAATAGTCCCTCCTACTTCTTGTTAACTCTTTTAAATGTCCCATCTTCTTTCCATTCAAAAACATGTTCATGAGGCCACTCTGGATGCTGCTTTGAATTTCCATGATTCGTGTAGTCTACATCGCGTGTAGCTCTTCCATTTTCATCATAATATCTTCTTGTTTTTATCTCACCTGTATTTCTATCCAGAATATCAATTGATGAGTTAGGTTCACCTTTAGCTGGATGTGGATTCGTTGTCGTACTTGTATGATTAGATGAAGGAGTAACATCTATCGACGTTCCCTTGTTGGAAGTAAGTGTCTGTTTAGCTGAACCTCCACCTTCTCCCTTCATCATTTGCCACAATTCCGCTGAGCTTTTTCCTATTCCGCTTGCGCCTTTAACTGCGGTTGTACTTCCATGAGCCGCCAAAGCTGCCGATCCAATTAATCCTGGTACTCCAACGATACTCCCTACACCCGTAGATGAAACAGCAACTGATAATCCTTCTCCACCTATTCCAGCTACTACCTCACCAGCCCCCTGCAATGTCGTAGCTACGTGACCGAGAATTTCACCTACTTTAGCAGCCATGGGATGATCATAGTTACGGTCTTTGTCGGGCAGCATCCCCAATGTTAAATCTTCCTGAATAGCTCCTTTTGCTCCCTGAGCCGTATCCCAGAGAATTTCTCCTTGAGTCTTACTAGCTTCCATCTGAGCTTCGGCTTTTGTGATCTCAGCTTTACCGATCTGTTCAAAGATTTTATGTAACCAACCTTCACCGCTTGATGCCGTTTTAACAGGCACACCATTCCCCGGCACATCCAGTACGACTTTTTCTCCATCTACCTGTGTGAAGTTTTTTGAAATAAAAATGAGTTCTTGTGCAACCGTAGAAAGTCGTTCAAGCGTCACGCCCATGGATTGTCTAGAGACCTGAAAATCTTGGAAAAACCTCTCTCGGGTAGCACCAGACCAACCTTGTTGGACAAAATCAATTCTTCCATTCAGTAAATTCAACATACGTTCCATTTCGTGTTTACCATGCAAGAACTGGTCAGCCACTTCCATTAGCTTATCAGGTGGAACCAATATTCTCCCCAATTGATCACGTCCATTTTAATTTAGATGGAAATAATCTTATCAGAAGGAAGATGTTTAGGGATATCCACCTGTTATCCTGAAATTTCCTTTTATATTATGTGACAAATGGACTGATATAAACGGATTTACTATGTCAAAAGTATTGTATAAATGCCTCTTTTTAATATAAACGAAAATATCAGTGTTAAATTTTTTTAAAATATTGTGGGGGCACAAAATCGGCAAGCCAAATACCATTGTTAGCGATATAGAACTTCACATTGTTAGCCATCGATTTTACTGTATCGATTTCAAGAATGACTAATTCACCACGTCTCTTACCTGCCAATGTTGCAAATTCAAGTGTCTCAGATAGATGAACATACTTTCTCCCCATTGGTTTAATACCCTCGGTAATAATTTTATCAACTACTTTGCTATTTGTTCCGTGATAAAGAGTCGTTGGTGGAGTAGATTCTTTGTAATCTAATCTTCCTGTACTGTGCCCGTAGTTAGCTCGTATGTATCCATTTACCATGTGGTATCGCTTCTTTGGACAATTAGTTACGACTTGATCAATTCCTGCTTCTCCTATATCCGACCATCTATTCTCTAATTTAATTGCTGAAATTAAGTCTTGCACGTGGCAATAACCTTCATGATCCAACTTAATTCCAAACTGTTCTGGTGTATGCCTAAGAATTTTACTCATAAATTTACTAAGGCTCTCTTCTTGTTTTGGTGATAACATCATATACTCCTTGTAATGAAATATTTGTTTTATCTATAGTAACCAATCTGATGATTCATAGCGTCTTGTGAAGTAAAGCACCAATCCCCCGATAAGGAAAAATGTAGCTCCAATTAAAAAACCTCTTAGACTATATCTGCTATAAGCCTCCAATAATACTGCAACTCCCAGCCCACAAGGGAAATACCCGAAAATCCCCCTTATCAAAGCCATGATAAAAAACTTACGATTCATAAATTTTTCTCCTCGCTAATCGTACTTCATTATATAAAAACGAACAAATTCATTTCATCCATATCCATATATCCTCTTTGTCCCCATTCCACAGCAATCCAAAGTCTCCAACAATAACTTCCATTCTAAGCCTAAATTAAAAAGACAACAGGTGATACCTGCTGCCTTTACTCACCATTATTCAGCTTCCGTCAACATTTTTAAAATGCCAGTAAATGAGCCGTTAATCGAGCTAATACCTCCATTAACTTGTTTGCTAAATTGAGACTCCGTAAGTTTATCTTTTCCTGCTGTGTGGTTCTTAATGAATTTTATAAGCTCTGCTTTCTGATTTGCAATATCCTTTAATGCTTGTTCGCTTTCTTTTTTGTAATTTTTAACTGTTTTATTTAGTTCCACCTTAGCCACGCCGAGCTGCTTCTTTAATTTATCACAATCAGCCTTGGCTTGAGCTATTACCGCTTTACTTGATTTATTTTTCACTTCGTTTTTATAGCGCGCTGATGCTTGACTTAATCTCTGAGTTAGCTCACGAACTTCTGCCCCCAGTACAGCATTTAGATGCTTCTGTGCAATTCTAATTTCTTTGACACGACCTTTGTAATCCTCAAAGTATATTTTTTCGATTTCACTTGTTGACATAGCTTTTGTAGCTTTTGCTGCTAATACTTGTGATGGAATTAAGATAGCAAACATTAATAGTAGTAGAATAGCTTTCTTCATATGTATCTCCTTCTTTGGTAGTAGTGCAATTATCATAAGGGAAATGGAGGAAATAGGCAATATGTCTTGTTATTAAAATACTACTTTCTACATTGTATATTCTTTCAATGATCGAATAAGCATTTTATAGATAAAAGTTCAAGCTAAGTCACTTCTAGAAGCTTATTTATGCATAACAAAACAGGCCATTTAAAAAAGGCTAGACGGATAATTCCATCTAACCTCTTGATCATAGTTATTTTTCTAGGTCTACTGTGATCTTGAACTTGAGACTATTTTATTCCAACATTCCTCCATGTTGTCCAGTTGGATCGTAACTACTACCGATACTGACATAAAACTGGATACTAGGAGGGCGGGCTCAACTTACTCTTCATCTTCATTAACCACTTTAATCAGATTTCCGTAGACTGTCCTCGTATGAGCAGATGCATGTTCTTTAAAATACGTAAACAACCTCATACATCTAATTGCTTGTATTTTATTATTAACTTCAGCAGACTTTTCCAAACAACTTAACAAAAATGTGAAGCCGTCTGAAAACTTCCCTTTACGTAAAAGATAGATTGCCAGTTCCCTTGAAAAATGAGTGTATCGCTCCGTTGTGAATCGTTGAGAATACAACCCTTCAACTTTTTTCTGCTCCAGAAAGAAGATAATTTCTCCTTCAAATTGCTTTAAAATATCATCTACATCAAAATGGTATCGGTTAGCTGTCTCGACTATAATATCAAGTGCGGGAAGAATCTCATCTTTTCTTGAAGAAATATAAGCTACATAATCAGAAAGAACGCTCTTATCGCCAGAAAGAAGCTTATTAACATACGTGTTTACTACTGCCCAGTCTTCGTACTTTTTTCTCCATTTCAAAGCTTCTTCATCTGTATCAGTAACCCAACTTAAATCAGCGTATTTTTTAATGTGTTGAAGTCCCTTTTCATAGTCTTTCCTCTCACCACATGCTTGTGAACGAAGTAAATGCGAGAATGCCCAATACGCAAACAAAGGAAAATTAGGTTTTTTTGAATTGTCTTTGTGCACATGCTGCCGCTGTTGTTGCAGTTTGTATTGAATTTTTGCCTTGTCTCCCATTGCTTTAGCGAATAGTTCTACTTTATCCCATTTTCGTAACGAGCGGTATGTATTCGCCAAGTCTTTTAATGCCTCTAACTGATCTACCTCATCTAATCGATCAACGTAAGGCTCAAATTGAATGGCTACATCATAGTTTTTCTCTTGATCGTCTCCAATACGAATCGTAAACAATCGATACTGGCAAACCGCCAATCGTTCTGAATACTGATACTTTTCCCCTTCTGACACGTTTTCATAAAGGAACGCCGCTGCTTCAGTATTACCCTTTTTAAAAGAATCCTCGGCTACTTCAAAAAGTGAAGGAAGATAAACAGGATTATCTAGCAACATACCTACAACTCTTCGCAAGCAATCAAGTCGTCCTAACACCACGCATCGGTACAAAAAAGGGCTGATTCTTCGCCAGTTGAGAGGTTCTTCTTCAATACATTCATCAATATAACGTTCATAAAAATAATCCGGTGGCAAATTCATACCCATAGTGATACGATCTAGCTGGTGAACAGAAATAGGTCGGTTGCCCGTCACAATGCCACTAACTGTTCCTACATTCAAATCAATAATGTGACCAAACTCGGTCATGGTTAAGCTTTTTCTTATCAGATAGGTTTGAACTTCTGCTCTAATCGTAGGTGTGATCTCCATAGATAAACCACCCTTTCAACGTAGACTCGGCATATGATACATAATTAAACCATGTAATGAGAAACAGTTAGTAAGAATTACTTTAGCCCATCATTGTCTTTTGGAACAAAGTCATATACCATTCAGTTATTTACAACAGCACACATAACATTTTTGCACTTTTTACATATATTTCTCAAAAGAAGATTTCCTCATATTGCTTATATACAGCAAAACACGCAATAAAAAGGCTAGACGGATCATTCCATCTAACCTGTTCCATTATCCATTGATTTTAACAATCTATACCATTTAATTACTTTAAATACTAAGAATCTTTTTCCTGTTAGAAATAATTACATTTCACCATGCTGTGCAGGTTGATAGTTATGTACAGAATCCTGATAACCTGCTGAAGGATTTACTAATATCAACAACATAAAACTTGTTACCAATAAGCTTAAAATTATTTTACGCTTCATCCTTATCCACCTCATTAATCAATTTTCTGTATGCTGTCTTCACATCAGATGATGCATACTCTCGATAAGACTCATACAGCTTCATACATTTAATTATATATGATTTATTATTGATTAATGTAGATTTTTCCAAACAACTTATTAAAAATTTGAAGCCATCAGAATATCTTTTCTTGGTCAAATAGTAGATCGATAATTCCTTAGAAAAATGCATAAAACGTTCTGTTATGAAACGCTTAGTATAAAAGCTCTCAATTTTTTGTTGCTCTAGAAAAGATAAAATTTCTCCTTCGAATTGCTTTAAAATAACATCCACATCAAAATGGTATCTATTAGCCGAATCTACTATAATATCAAGTGCAGGAAGAATCTCATCTTTTCTTGATGATATATAAAGTAGATAATCAGATAGAACGCTTATTTCGCCAGCAAGAATCTTATTCAAATAGGTATTCCCCACAGCCCACTCTTCATATTGCCTTTTCCACTTCAAAGTAGTTTCATCTGAATCTTTCACCCAACTTAAGTCACCATATGTGTACGTATGTTGAAGTGCCTTCTGATAATCTTTATGAGCTTCACAAACTTCAGCACGAAGTAAATGTGAGAATGCCCAATAAGCAAACAGAGGAAAACTTGGTTTCTTTGAATTTTCTTTTTTCATATGATTCCGCTGTTGTTCCAGTTTGTATTGAATTTTAGCTTTGTCTCCCAAAGCTTTAGCGAACAGTTCTACTTTGTCCCATTTACGTAACGAACGGTATGTATTCGCCAAATCTTTTAACGCTTCTAACTGATCTATCTCATCTAGTCGGTCAACATATATTTCAAATTGAACTGCCGCTTCATAGTTTTTCTCTTGATTGTCTCCTTGCCTCGTATGGAACAAGCGGTACTGACACATAGCGAGGCGTTCTGAGTATTGTTTTTTCTCACTTACAGCTACATTTTCATAGAGTATGGCTGCCGCTTGGTACTTCTTTTCATGAAATAATTCTTCAGCAAGCTCAAATAAGGATTCTGAATAGCCCAACTTATCCATTAATAGATTGACCACATCATGAATGCAGTCCAGTTTGTTCAATTTCGCACAATTATGTATAAAAGGACTCATTCGACGCCAATTCGGATTAGCCTCTGTTAAATACTCAGACACATACCGTTCGTAGTAATAGCCAACGGGATGCCCCATTGCTTTTGTAATTCGGTCTAGCTGATCCACTGAAAGAGTGCGGTTCCCATTAATAATACTGCTCATGGTTCCCGGATTCATCTCTGCCTCTCTGGCAAGATCACTAAGGATTAAATCTTTATCTTTCATATGTTTTGTTATCTCTGTGAGTATCGTGGTTGTGTTGTACAAAAGTAACCACCCCTTATCAGGAACTTGTTAGGATATCAACTCATTAAAAAGAGGACTATTGCAATCCATTGATTGTATAGCCTTTCCGCAATTCATTGTACCATCTTTTGGAACAATATCATATACCTTTCAGAACCTTACTTAAGATCCCTTTTTGGATGGTTTACAAGCAAACCAAGCTCTATAAATCCTGAGACATACGAATCATATCTCTACACTGTATGCCATTCTCATAAATTTCTTCTAGATAGTTGTGTCTGACAAAGAAATCTAGATCTACACCAACAATTCTGAACCCACATTTTTGGTAGAGAGCTAACTGCCCTATGCTAGAGTTACCTGTGCCCATTTCCATCGTTTTATAACCTTGTGTCTTGGCTGTTTCAATTGCATGTGTCACTAATTGTCTGCCTATTCCTTTACCATGCATATCTTCTGATACTGCTATATTCACTAACTCAACTGTTTCAGGTCTTGTAGGTAATAGAACATAGACTCCAACAATATGATGGTCAATCTCTGCTACAAAACACTGCCCTCTTTTTAAGTATTCCTCAACAAGTTGGTGCGAAGGATCAGCTAGTAACAAGAGCTCTATTGGATATTTTTCATTTGAATGAAGTAGTCTAATATTCATATATTCTCTCCTGAATGTATTATGGTCCCCGGATTTCCCCCTTGTGTAGGCTTTATTCCAGAAATCCGGGGAAGCCCTAAATCAGTTTGATCTCAATTCATACAAACCATTATGCAGTGAAAGACTGGCAGAGTATGGACCTTCAAACAAGACACTGGTGTTAAATACGGCCGGAAGCCTATCATCAGGAAACCAAGGCCGTTGCTTGTCTATGACTATAAATGATCCTTCTACATCCCCTAGCGGCGCGAATTTCTGTCCAGCCCCTCCCCATGAATCAAGTTGGAACGTTTCGGTGATTATCCTAGATACTTCGGAGACATCATCGACAGGAAGACCGATCTCGCTTATACGAAGTAGAGAGTGGGGCCCGAAAGCTTCAGTGACTGCGTTGTTGAGTGTATGGTGAGCGATGAACTCGACAAGGTTATGATCCGGATCATAGAAGTAAAGCGCTGTTGCATTCCAGTTTTCGAAAAAAAACTCATCTTCTTGGGGTCTTGAGATCAATGAAATCCCACGGTCGATTACCCACTGTTTTGCTTCTATGAATTTATTCGTTGGAATCGTAACCGCAATATGATAAAACTCATTTTCCATGTGGGAGGATTCCTGAAAAGCAAGAACCGATTCCCCTACTTGAAAAGACAATCTCAAAGGGTTTTCCTCCACAACCTGCAAATCCAAGAGAGAGCCGTAAAAAGCTTTTATCGCTTCGAAACTGTGGGTGCCTAAGAGCACTTCTTTTAATTTCAATGCATTGGTCCTCCCCATAAATAATATTGAAACCCATTTTCCGTCGTATCCAGATCAGCATTTTATCTCAGACTGTATGAGGCCATTACATTGGTTATTGATTATCCTTTAAATCGCTTAGAAGTTTGGCATTCACATTTAACGCCGCAAATTGAAGTAGTATATCCTGTTCATCCAGAGCTTTACTTTTCGCCATTTTGAGATAAAGCTTGGGCTGGTCCCGAAATGCTCTTGCACTCCCAATCGAGTATGCCTTCTTGAGATATTCATGAGCTAATACAGGCTTGCTCTGATGAAGAAGTGTTTCCGCCATCTGGATATAAGGTTCAGCATGTATAATCCGGTACCCTGAACCTTCCAAATCTAAAATCTCCTCATTTAAAAGCTCTACTGATCGCTGAGTATGCCCGTTATAATTAAGAATTTGAACGTATTGATGCAAAGTTACCCCTGTGATGCCCCATGTATGCTTAGGCTCGGGTATTAGATCCCAAGCCTTCTGTGCTTTTTCCTCGGCCAAGTTGCTATCTAATGGGAGTATATGAGCTGCTTCCTCTCCAAGAGCCCAAATCGCTTCTTCCAATTGAGCCTCCAGATCGTGATACATTCGAATATTCATCTATTCCTCCCAATACATAATGTAGAGTACTCTTCTAATGTCTATCCATATTTTAACGCACGTTGACTTCCGTTGCATTCGAATTGAACAATTTTATTTTTATAATCATAGATAAAAACGCTAGCAGTGCAAACATCATTCCGCTCCAGATGAGCTGGTGTATTCCCAAGTGAGAGATAAACCACCCGCCTATAGCAGCTCCCATCGTAATACCTAGATTAGAAAATGAGACAAACAGGCTGTTACCAAACTCTGGAGCTTCTTTCGCTTCAGTGGTTAACCATGTTTGACTAATAATAAGCCCCCCGGAATGCACGGCCCCCCAAATGAGCACAACCACAATCATCGGTAGGAAAGAAGTCCCCAGAGCATAAGTGAATACGTAAATGACCATATATAGCAATGGGAACATGATGACGGTCTTAGTCAGATTTTTATGTAATAATCCCCCAAATAAAAAGTTTCCAAAAATCATGACGATTCCAAAGACCATCAACATCATACTGATCCATGACCCGTTCATAAGAGTTACTTCTCCAAGATATTCAGCAAAGTAGCTATACACCGAAAACATAGCTGCAAAGATAAAAATAACAGTCACAATGTTGAACCACAATTGAGGTTTACGTAATATACCAAGCTGTTTGCCATAAGACATCTTTTCCTGAACTGGCAGGGAAGGAAGCCATACGAGTATTCCTACAAATGCAATCATGCTTACGACAGCACCAAATAAGAAAGCAGCTTCTAACGATATCTTTTCAGCAAGATAGGAAGTCAAAGGCACGCCAAACGCAAATCCTACTGTAATTCCAGCGAAAACCTTGGTGACCGCTTTACTACTCTTTTCAGGGGGGACAAGATGAGATGCAGTCACGAGAGCGACCGAAAAAAAGACAGGATGAAAAATAGCAGGAAGAACACGAAAAATGAGCATGACCTCAAAATGAGTGGTATAGGCATAGACTATATTGGAAATGACAAAACTGAATACAGCGGTTAATAGAATGACTTTACGATTCATACCGGAAACGAGTAAGGTCAAGAACGGACCTGAAATGGCAACAACTAAAGAAAAAATACTGACGAGCCAACCAGCCTGGGCAGCTGATACATTGAATTTTTGAGTTACTTGGGGGAGAACACCTATAATCCCCATTTCCGTTGTAATAATGCCGAATACGCCTAAAGCCAGAATGATAATAAGTAACGGGTTAACCTTTTTCATTTTAAGTATAAGCCTCCAATTTAATTATATATATATAGATTTGTAGATATGTTATGTGAAAAAAAACCTCCTTTCAGTTTATAGTTCCTTTTGAACGTACTCGGCAAATTCCCGGATTGTTTTTTCATTCCGACGATAGTACGTCCACTTCCCAATACGCTCAGACTCTAACAAACCGGATTTTTGCATCGTTAATAAATAACTTGAAATCACAGACTGCGCAAGTCCCGCTTTAGCCTGTATATCTCCCACACATACACCAATTTGAAAATTAAGCCCTTGCTTTAGATAAGCCTGTTCATCAAAAAACTCTTCTGGATTTTTTAACCACAGCATAATTAGACGACGAGTTTCGTTTGACAATGCTTTATAAATCAATGACGGTTCCATATAAAATATTATATCTATTTTATTAGATTTGTAAATATAAAGTCCAATGACTACGTAGGAGAATTAATAATAAAAGCTGCTTCCCCACAGAAAATCCGCTAGGAAACAGCCTGTTTGTGTACATATTCAACTACACTGACTTACTCTTATTGGAGCGATACATCAAGTACAGGAAATACGGTGCACCGATCAGTGCGATCAGCAATCCGGAAGGAATTTCGGTCGGCGCAAGCACTGTCCGGCCAATCGTATCAGCCAGCACCAGCATCACCGCTCCCAAGATGCTCGACAGAACAATGGAGCGGCGTACATGGTGCCCAATCAACGTACGGACGATATGCGGGGCAATCAGCCCGATGAAGCCAACTGTACCCACACAGGCCACCGCTCCGCCCGCCAGCAGCACACCCACTGCCATGGCCAGCAGCCGAGTGCGGCGCACCGGAAGTCCCAGTCCCATGGCGCTGCTATCGTCAAACACCAAAAGATCGAAGCGGCGAGCTAGCCACCAGGCTATTGGCAACAACACGAGCAGAAAAGCCAGAATCGTCGCCACCTGCCCCCAGTTTCGAGCGTAGGTACTACCGGTCAGCCAAATATAGCCTGTGCTGCCCCAAAGCGAACCTTGGATAATCAGTATCTGAATGCCAGCTGCTCCGATCGCTGATACGGCAATCCCAAGTAGGATGACCACAGACGGGTTTAGGTGCTTGTTCCATGATAAAAAGAAGATCACCGCCGCCGACACCGTCGCTCCGGCAATCGCCGCGATGGGCAGCATATAAACAGGCAGCCCAGGCCAAACGATAATCACTGCAAGCGCGCCGAAACCAGCCCCTGAAGAAACACCAATGATCGAGGCATCCGCTAAGGGATTACGAACGGCTAATTGGATCAAGACACCGCTGACCGCAAGCGCGATACCAGCCCCGGCTGCCACCAGCGTGCGCGGAATTCTAAACTGCAGCAAAGCCGAATTTGCGTTCTCACCGCCGAACAGGCCGGACAGCAAATCGCCGACCGGAATTCGCATTCCTCCAAACATCAGGCTGAATACGGTCAACAGCACGGCACTGCACCCAAGCAACATGACCAGCCTGCCATACGGTAATTTCCGAGAGCGCACACCTATGTTCATTGAAGATTGCCCACTAATACCAGAAGGCAGCTTCATCTTCCACAGAATCAACCAAATTAACCAAGGAGCCCCAATCAAGGCCATCATTGCTCCGGTCGGCAGATCCATGCTTGATTGGTGGACCATTTTCGCCAGCACATCAGCGCCGGTCAACAGTAATGCCCCCCACAGGAAAGAACCAGGCAGCACCCAGCGATGCATTTTTAAGCCGCTTAAGCGTACCAAATGCGGAGCTACCAAACCCACAAAACCAATGGGTCCAATGACGCTGACTGTAATGGTCGACAGCAGGACAGCCAATACAATTCCCACCGCCCGGGTCAAGCTAACCTTTTGCCCGAGTGACGTGGATGTGGACTCATCCAGATCCAGAACATCAAACTGCCTTGACAGCAGAACGGCAATGATCGAGAGTCCTACGACCCAGGGCCAGGCGTAAGTCGTCCCGCTCCAGTCGTTTTGCACAAGCGAGCCAGAACCCCAGAGAAACAGTCCCTGCGTTTCAAATGAATAAAAGATATGCAAAGCTCCGGTAAACGAACCGAGAACCATGGATACAATCAAGCCGGCAAGCGCCAACCGAATCGGACTTCCAGCTCGTCCCCCGCCCATGAAGTAAGCCAGCACCGCTGCAAACAGGCCGCCGACAGCGGCAAATAGAAACGGCGCCTGGTGCAGCAATCCGGGAAACATCACCGCGCCAAGGACGACCACAAAGTAGGCACCGGCGTTAATTCCTAGTGTATCAGAAGCCGCCAGCGGATTTTTGGTGATGGCCTGGAGCAGAGCACCGGCGATGGCTAGCGCACCACCAGCCAGGATTCCGATGACCGTACGCGGCATTCGGAGATCCCACACCATATTATGTTCAAGAGTATCCTGACGCTGGGTCAACGCCTCAATTACTGTATGCAGCGGGATTGAAGCCTCTCCATAACACAAGCTTACAAAAAAAAGCACGATGAGGACGATCAATCCGCCCCCAAAGATGCTTCCTACACGCCAAGTCTTCGATAAACCCGTTGTGTCTGCTCGGGTCATTTCGTCAGTGCTCCAACTACCTGATCAACCAGTACTTTGGATGAGATTGGGCCGCCGAACGTCCATGTTGTACCGTCCAGTGGGTAGGTCCGTTTTTCTTTGACAAAGTTCAGTCCGTTCCATACCGAGTTGTTCTTCATCGCGGCTCCAAATACATCGTCCGTCTTTTGCGTAATATAGATAAAATTGCTGTCCTGCACAGCTGGAAGAGCTTCAATGCCAACGGTGCTAAACCCGTATTTCTCGATCTGGTCAGACTTCCAGTCGTTCACCATGCCGATTTTTGCAAGCGTTCCTACTACTACCGAATTTTCTTTGAACATTCGCAGACTGGCAGCATTTTGAGCTGTAAAGGCCTGTGTCAGCGCATAGTGAAAGTCTGCTTTGCCGGCCTTCTCCAATGTAGCCTTTGCATCTACATAGTGCTGGTCAAGTTCGCTTAGGACCTTATTAGCCTGTTCCGTTTTTCCGGTAGCCACAGCGACTTGCTTGAAAATTTCGACCATACGGTCGTAATCATAGCCGTTCCCCTTGTAAGGATCGAATTCTATCGTTGGTGCAATCCCCTTAAGCTGTGCATAGATCGCTGCATTGTTATCGGCGTTAGAGATAATAAGATCCGGCTTGAGCGCCGCAATCGCCTCTAGATTCGGTTCGCCGCGTGTGCCGATATCAGTTACGGTATCAGCCAGCTTCGCCTCCGGTGTTACCCACAGCTTGTAGTTTTCATTGTCCGCATTGCCGACAGGCTGTACGCCAAGTGCAATGAGGTCCTCGGTAAACGTCCATTCGAGTACAACGACACGTTCCGCTGGCTTGTCCAGCTTGACTTCCCCGTGGTCGTCCTTAACCGTAACCGGACCAGCCGTTGTGGATGTCTGCTCAGACCCAGCAGTACCTTCCGTCTTCGAGCTATCCCCAGCCGCACCGCAGCCCGCCAATACAATAGTAAAAACTACAAATAATAATAGGCTATTCAACATCTTTTTCATTTCTCTCAATCACCCCTGTATGTATATTGCATTGGAAAATGATAATCATTATCAGTAAAAGATTATAGGGCTTAGTGACTTTTGTCAATACGGATAAATCTAAAATTGAATCGCAAACAGGTTCCGTATATGATAGCTTTATCATTGTTTAAGGGAGGCTACATTTACGTGGCAGTATTAATCAACGAGCAAATTAAAGCTGACGAAGTGGTACTCACTGGACTCGCAGGGGAGAAGCTCGGCGTTGTCTCCAAGTCAGAGGCCTTGGCCTTGGCCCGATCTAAAGGGGTGGACTTGGTCTGCACTTCACTGATGAGCAGTCCACCGCCCTGTAGCTTGGTCGCAAAGGGCAAAGGAAAAGCGCTTGCGCAAAAAGAAGCCGCAGCAAGCAAAACGAATGTCGGCCGAACCGCAAAAAACAGCGGCAAAGAAAAGGTCAAGGAGCTCCGCTTCACTGCTCATATTGAGGAGCATGATTACGACACGAAGCTGCGGCAGGCAGACAAACATCTGCGTTCCGGCAAACCGGTACAGTTGGTCGTTAAAGCGTCTGGTGCAAAAGAAGCACCTGTCGCCAAAGCGGTACTAGAGCGGCTACTGGTCGATCTGAAGGAAGCCGGAGTGAAGGAAACCGGAATCCAGACGGGCGGCAAGGGCTCACAAGTGAAATTAAACCCTCGCTGAATGGCAAATCCGTAAATTGGACAAGTCACTTAGACCGTAGGAAACAGAGGGAGATCACTAATGGACATGAATGGACCTGTCAACATTTCTCGAAGTGAGAGACTTCAGACTTGCCACGAAATAGCTGCGAGGTTACATGAAGTATACAGAGACAAAATTCTGGCTATAGGGGTCTATGGATCTGTTGCCAAAGGTACTGACGGCCCTTTTTCGGACATTGAAATGTTTTGTGTACTGAGTGAACCAAACGGCCCCGTAGAATTTAGCCATGAATGGTCGGCGGGGCCCTGGAAAGCTGAGGTGAACGTCTGTAGTTCAGACATTCTTCTTAAAATTGCCTCTACTGTTGAGGGCGATTGGCCGTTGACACATGGACCCTTCTTTTCCCCACTTCGTCTGTATGATCCTAAAAACTTTTTTTCTATATTAAAGGAAGCGGCCGAATCCCCAACAAAGGAAGATTTCAGGCATGCCATCAACGAAGTGCTTGTAGGTGAAATGTACGAGTTTATAGGAAAGCTTAGAAATGTCCGTGTAAATGGCCCTCATACCTACTTGCCGTACTTGGTAATGCAGTTTGCCCAATATGGGGCTATGTTAGTTGGGTTGCACAATCAGAAGCTTTTCTCAACGGGTTCAATGGTTCTACTGGAGGCCCTGGAACTGCCGAGTCGTCCAGAAGGATTTGATGATGTCGTTAAGCTGGTCATGTCTGGAGATTTAGCTGAACCAGCGAAGATCATTTCAGCCTGTGAAGATTTCTGGAGTGGCCTTGTGAGTTGGGCAGTCGAACATGACTACCTTATTCGATCACAACGAATCCCATTTTGATCGCAAATAAAATTTACTTTAATTGCGCTTACTATAATATATCATGTTTTTGATATGCCCCATCCCCCTTTCGTTAAGGGGGATTTTACTTTTCTTCTGAATGGATGATACTGCTTCGTTATATTTTCCCACTCTAACATATTTTAAATTTAAACTACTTGATTTCACCCCCTACCTCCTTTATTCTCTGTATATGTAACTCTGGCTTTGCTTATCTATATCTGGTGCTCACATACTGACCTCATTCGTGTACACATGCAAAAATGTACAATTCCAGTGTACTCCATTAAATTTTTACAGATAGGGCTTTATATAGATTTTATTTTTGTTAATATCCAACAACAGGGCCTTAGGCACTATGATAGATTACGTTTTAATGATATATTGATAGATACTATAAAAGACTAATTACCCATGGCTTGGGCTGGAGGATGTATGAAAAAGGAATCAAATCAAGACGAAACCAGTTATTTATTTAATGTAGATGTATTAGTTAAAGGCCGTTCAAACGTAGAGGCCCTTCAGTTCCTGCTTAATCTCCTGAGCCAAAACGAACACATTGCGGATAGCCGGATTCAATCCGGTATCGAACTTGGGAATTTAATCGAAGCTGCACTGTATCTAAGAAAACAGTCAGCCGGTAATAACCCGTCTGACGCAGCTGCTACGCTTGCGGAAAAGTTCTCCAAAAAGAAGTCAGCCGCAGTTACGAACAAGCCGCCAGTCGTTCAAGAGATCAAACAATCCCACGTACAGCCAAAGCCTGCAACACAACAAGAACTTAGTACGTATGAATGGATCAAACGCTATATACAAGATAACACGCTTGTACGGTTAATCGTGAACCGCTATGGCGGACAGCGTAGCATTCCTTGCCGCATCCTCAATCTGGATCATGATAATAGCCTGCTGAGTGTGTATCATGTAGATGAGAAGCAAGTGTACTCCTTTAAAATGAATGAGATCGATGAAATCACATCGTAAATGTAAATACTTCATAAAAAAACAAAGCATAAAAAAAGAGAATGGGCAGGAAAAACATGACGTCTTTCTTACCCATTCTCTTTTTTTTGCATTATCCGAAAAGAACTCTAATCCTCTTTCTTCAGCCCCATGGCAGCCCATGCCAACAATATCCATCCTGCAATAAAGCACACGCCTCCTAAGGGGGTGATAGCTCCCAGCACACGGATTCCGGTCAAACTTAGCACATACAAGCTGCCGGAAAACAAAATGATACCCGTTAATAACAGACGCGCTGCCCATCTTAAACGGTTGGAAGAACCCCACTGTCCAGCAGCCAACGCAATGATCAGCAAACCGACAGCGTGAATCATATGATATTTTACACCTGTTTCATACACGGCCAAAGCATCCGCGTCGATCCGGGCTTTCACAATATGTGCCCCGAACGCTCCAATGGCTACCGCCAACATCATCATTATAGATCCCACAAATATCCATTTTCGTTGCATGTTTGTGTACTCCTTTTCATCTCATCCTTTTAGTCGAATGTTCTTCTTATTTTATCGAAACCGTATGAAGTTTACCAGCCAGCGTGTGTGAACAGACCGCATACAGAATTGGATGATTAGACCCTGTCTTTTGAAGGGTAATGTGTAAGGTAGCTTGCTTTTTTGTTTATTTTGTGGAAAATTAGTACCTGTTCGGACTATGTTCAAGGAGTTGAAAAAATGAGTTACCAAGATCCTAATTTGCAAAAGCCTGCTGCGCCTGAGGAGCACCCTGTTTTTTCAGAAACTCCTGTGTTCCAGCCTCCGGTCAAGCTCAATCATTCTGGTCCCGGAATTGCTTCTTTTATTATGTCGCTTGTCAGCCTGATCGGATATATTATTCTGGCTATTATGGTTATTAATCTGCTGGCTCATTTCGGCCAATACCAAACGATGAACCCGGAAGTTGCTCTGCAGCAAACCGGAACGGTACTGCTTCCTTTTATTTTTTTAGGTAGCCTGTTGCTGAATTGTAGCGGACTTGTGGTAGGTATCATTGGAATTGCGTTAAAAAACCGTAAGAAAACCTTTGCTATTACAGGCTTAATCATTAATGCACTTATTATTGTGGGCTTTATTGCACTTCTTGCCATCGGTCTTTCCGTTCCGAATAGCACAGCGGATATCTATCCTTCCTCCGTGCAATCTTTATAATTTTTCTGCATCACACAGAGAGGATTCAATGTATGAACAAAATTAAAATTTTTGCCGACAGTACCAGTGATATTCCTGCTCGCTGGCGTCAACAGTACGAGATTAGTATTGTGCCATTGTATACAGTATTTGGTGATGAGGCATTGCAGGATGGTGTAAACATTCACCCAGAACAATTATTTCAACGTGTAAGCCGCGAGGGACATTTACCGCGTACCGCCGCACCTTCTCCGTCGGATTTTATTCAAGCCTTTGCGCCTTACATAGAACAAGGGGACGACATTTTATATATCAGTCTGTCTTCCGAGCTATCATCGACGTACCAGAATGCGCTACTCGCTGCCTCCGAATTTCCGGAAGGCCGCATTACGGTTTTTGATTCCTTGAATTTGTCGTGCGGCTTTGGCCTGCTTGTGATGAAAGCTGCTCGTGCGGCAGCCAACGGCAATACGATAGAGCAAATTGTAGACATGTTGACAAAAACCAGGCCGTTAATAGACACGGAATTTGTCATTGATACACTTGAATACCTGTATAAAGGCGGAAGATGCTCAGGCATGCAAAACCTGATCGGCAGTCTGCTCAAAATTCGTCCGGTGATCAAAGTGATTGACGGAAAAATGACGCCTGCCTACAAAGTCCGCGGCAAACGTGAAAAAGCACTGGATCAGATGCTGCAAAACGCTCTGAATCAACGAGATCAGATGGATAACGATATCATTATTGTCGTGCACGCTTTGGCCGAGGAAGATGCGCTGATGCTGCAAGCTCGTTTGAAAGAAGAAACGAACGCACAAGAGGTACTGCTAACGACAGCAGGCTGTGTCATTTCCAGTCATTGTGGTCCACAGACTATCGGTATTATGTATGCCAAAAAAGCATAGTTTATCCAATATCAAACCCGTTGCCGCATAGGTAGCGGGTTTTTTGGTGTTTTTCCAGCAATTTAGCAATGAATAACTTTCCTCTTTTTGATAGTATTATTCGTCGAGTAACAATATATGAATCTACAATCTATCATAAAAAAGAAGGTTATTTGGTATGAGTTCCAAATCACGTTGGTTAACCCGGCTCACCCTTTCAGCAACTGCAGCCATCACAATATTCACCACATCCACATCATATTTAGCTGCTCCAGCAGCAGCATCTGGTGCTACGTTCCAAGATATTGCACACAGCTATGCCTATCAGTCTATTATTTCCCTGCACGCTAAAGGAATTTTAAACGGTACACAACCTGGTTACTTCTCTCCTAAAAAGGCTGTTACCAGAGCCGAATGGGTTACCGCACTGGACCGTACACTCGGTCTGGAGCCTGTACAAGCGGCCGTTTCTTCCTACCGAGATGTTGCCAAAAAGACGTGGTACTATGGATGGATTGAAGCAGCTTCTCAACTCAATATCGTTCAGGGGGGAACGTCTGCGACATTTCAACCTAATAGTCCTATAACCCGTCAAGAAGCGGCCTTGATGATCGCACGTCTCATCCGCTCTTCGGGCGGATCAGGAAATGCTACTTCCTCCTTCACAGATACTGGGGAAATTGCAGATTGGGCTCTTGATGCGGTAACCACCGTAAATCGTTACGGCTTTATGAAAGGTGAAAGTAACTATTTTCGTCCAGCATCCTCTCTAACCCGCGAAGAAACAGCGGCATTGCTGGAGCGTCTGCTAACGTATTCAACTAAGCATGCTAACCAAACTGCTTCCACTGCTTCTTCCATCCGACTAGGCTGGCAATATGATCAAACCGTTCAGCAGTTTGAAAATACGGTGCTCCAATCCAACATCAACACCCTGTCACCACGTTGGTTTTTTCTAAATGAAACAGGTAGTATAAGCGACTATACCAATTCGTCGCTGCTCACCTGGGCCAAACAGCATCATAAAAATATCTGGGCTATGGTAGGCAACCGTTCCAACCTGGTGCTGACGCACCAAATTCTATCCAGTGAGGTTCTACGGAATAAAACTATAACTCAGCTTGCCAACGCCGTATCTGTATACGGTTTGAACGGACTTGTCATTGATTTTGAAAATGTAGATGGTCAGGACCGTGCCAATTTAACATTGTTCGTCCAACAATTAAAAGCTAAGTTGAAGAGTCAGAATGCGGTACTGGCGATTTGTGTATCTCCTGATTACGGAACGGACTGGACTGCCGCCTTTGATTATAAACAGCTTGGTGCTGCGGCAGACTATCTGATCCTGATGGGATATGACGAGCATTGGGGAGGTAGCTCGATCCCCGGCTCTGTATCCTCACTGCCATGGCTCCGTGAAAGCGTGCGGCGTTTTGTACAAACCACCTATCCGGAGAAAGCGATCTTGGCGTTGCCATTATTTACACGGAACTGGACGCTTAACGCTAGCGGACATTCAATCGCTTCCTCTGATATATCACTAGATCAGCAAAACCAGCTAGTATCCCGTTCCGTCTCCAAACCAATCTGGAATGAGGATATTCAGCAGTATACCGTGTCTTACAAAGACACGCAGCTTCATAAGCTGTGGCTTGAAGAAGGACGATCCTTCACTCGTAAGTATCGCTTGGGGCAGGATGCTGGGTTTGCTGGCTTCGCCTACTGGTATCCGGGCGGAGCAAGCTCTGATCTGTGGTCCAGTGTAAAAAACGCAGACCGATTTATACAGCGTGGTTTATAAAATACAAAGCCTTCAACCTCACGTGAAAAGTGAAGTTGAAGGCTTTTGGCATACATACTTATCACCAGCCTATGACCGATATGCAACTTTCCCGTTTACAACTGTCATTCGTACCTTAACATCAAGTAAAGCTTGCGTGCTTTCCGATACATCACGGTCAATGACTGTAAAGTCAGCGGCTTTCCCTTCAGCTATCGCCCCTCTTTCATCAGCTTCCCCGGCTGCTACTGCGCTTCCCGTGGTAAACAGACGAATGGCTTCATGTACATCCAGCTTTTCAGCGGGAAGATAGCCCTCATGCATTTGTTCCGGCTTGGCGCGAGTCACTGCCGCATGAATACCAAGAAAAGGGTTTAACGGCTCAATCGGCGCGTCACTACCTCCAGCACATGGAATGCCTGCTTCCAGCAGCTTTTTCCAGGCATATAAATATTCAGTCCGTTCTTTCCCCACCCGATCCAGTACCCAAGGGAAGTCACTTGCGACAAAACGGGGCTGGATGTCCGCAATCAGCGGCAGCTTCGCCATTCTCTTGACCAAATCCCTCCTAAGCACCTGTCCATGGATCAGGCGATCTGGCAAACCGCTTTCCTCCGTGAGCACATGGGCCTCCATCGCTGTCAAAATCATGTGCGCTGCCCCATCCCCTATAGCATGTACAGCCACCGGAAAGCCTGCGGCCCTGGCAGCTGCCACCATCTGATTCAGCTCTGGCTGCGGTTGAATCGCCATTCCGCAGGTATGTGGAGCATCACTATAAGGTTCAGACAATAATGCCGTTCTTCCACCAATAGCGCCATCGGCAAACATTTTAATCGCACCGATTTTAAACCATTCATTTCCGGTACCTGCACGCAGCCCTTGCACTTTCGCTTCTTCCATAAATGGATGATAGATGAGCTGGTGTGTGCGAAAAGCAAGACCTTCTTCCCTCAACTCCCTGTAAATTCGTTGCATCGTCTCCACGCTGCCCAAAAAACGTAAATCTTCCGTGTGTGCAGCAGTCAGACCAAGCCGTAGCGCATCCAGGCAAGCCCGCCGAATCGTATCCTTCTTAACCAAATAATCCGGCTCTGGCTGCACGCTAGTAAAGGCAAAGGATGCTTCCTCATAAATTAATCCGTTCAACCGTCCATCTGCGTCTCGTCCATAGGCTCCCGAAGCCGGGTTAGGGGTGTCCTCGCTAATACCTGCACGCCGAAATGCCTCTGAATTGGCCAAGAACGTATGAAAGCACGTACGAGTGAGATATACCGGATGCTGATCTGTAATGGCATCCAGCTCGGCTATACCCGGAATTTCAACAGGAATAAACGCATTTTCATTCCAGTTAAGTCCTAAAATCCACTCTCCCGGCGGTGTTACAGCGACCCGTTTGCGCAGCATAGCCAGCATCTCTTCCTTGGAGGTAGCTGATGTTAAATCCAGCATAGCCAGCTTCATACCATGCATAGACAAATGCATATGTGAATCGGTTAAGCCTGGCAGTACATAGGCGTCTTCCCAATCCACAGTTTCATATTCCTTACCGGTCAACTGCAATTCAAGCTCCCGAGCATATCCGATGGCTTGTATCCGACCCTGCTGTACAACGATGGAGTCTCCTTTGGAAGCCCAATCCCCATGCAACCGGCCGTGCTTGAACAAAACGAATGTCAACGCCACTCATCTCCTTTTTTCAACTATACGCATATCCACTTCATATTACGCCTGTGTTGCCACTTCCAAGCGTAGTGTATTTATATCTATCTGCTGCACCTGCTGGGCAAATTGGTCATGAGCTGCACAGACAGCCATTTTATAATCCTGATCCAGCTCATACTGTTTAAAATGACAATACTCGGTGGTAAAGCCCTCTGTCGTGAAGCCTATGAACGGTTGTGCCTTCAGCTCGAATGAAAAAGACTTCAACGGTAGGGTTAGTCCCTGCCCCTCGGCCTTCACAAAGCTTTCTTTAAGCGTCCATAGATCGTAAAAGTAGGACAATCGGCTGTCTGCGTCCTGACGCATTAACGCATCATACTCTGTGTCCGAAAAGCACACTCTACCTACCTCAAAATCAATAGGACGGAGCTGTTCAATGTCGATTCCAAGCGGGTGATCATCAATAGCGCATACCACCCATTTTCCCGAGTGAGAAACATTAAAATGGAATCCGGGTGCATTTATCAAGGAAGGCTTACCGAACGCATTGTATGTAAATTGAAGACTAGCATTAGATACCTTCAATTGCCGGCAGGCCAACCATCTTAGCAGCACATCGGCATATAAGCCCCTCAAAGCATCTTCCCGATGTAAAAAACGATCTAACTTGTGCTGCTTTTCCAGCGAAACCCGATTTACCAGTAATTCGTAATGCTCCTCAGCCTCCGGCTTGCTCGTATCAATCGCGTATATTTTCATGGTTGCCTCCTGTATATCTAATGAATATCAGCCATTTTGTAACACTCACCGTTCGATGGAAGTCTGTTAGATATGGATGGCGTGTGCCGTGTACATGGTCAATATACTACTCTAGCACTTTCAATTCAATATGGATACAATTGGGATAAGCATCTCTATTAAAACTACTTCATAGAGCCTATTAATGAAAGCGCTTTAAAATAACGCATACAGAGGAGGACGAAACAATGAAATATGATTTTGCCCGCTTGCTGTGTATTATGCTCTCTATTTTGCTGACGTTGAGCATTTTTCAGATGTTTTCTCCTAAGATCGCTTCAGCCGCTTCAGCGAATGTTGTGAATGGCATTCAGTTTAAAGATACAGATGGAAACGTGGTCCATGCCCATGGGGGTGGTATGATTAAAGTAGACGGTTACTATTATTGGTTTGGTGAAAATCGTAATCCCAACGGCACGTTCAAGGCGGTATCCGCCTACCGTTCCTCTGATTTAAAAAACTGGGAGTTTCGTAAAAACGTACTGACCAGCAGCTCCGCTGTAGAGCTGAATGTTTCGAATATTGAACGTCCGAAAGTGATTTACAATGAAAAAACACGTAAATACGTATTATGGATGCATAAGGAGAATGGGGTTAATTACAACGAGGCCCGAGTGGCTGTCGCCTCTTCCGATACCGTGGACGGCGATTACACGTATCAGGGCAGCTTCCGTCCTCTGGAATACGATTCGCGCGATATGACCGTATACAACGATAACGGTACAGCTTACCTCATTTCGGCTACCCGAGTAAACGCGGATCTGAACATTTATCGTCTGACACCGGATTTTCTGCAAGTTGAATCGCTGGTGACTACACTTTGGCCAGGACAATATCGTGAAGCTCCGGCGATGTTCAAAAAAGGAGACGTCTACTTCCTGATTACATCCGGGGCAACCGGCTGGAATCCCAATCAGGCCAAGTATGCTACCGCATCCAGCATTGAAGGAACCTGGAGTAATACGATAAACTTCGGGGACGGTACGACTTATGGTTCACAGTCGGCTTACGTGATTCCTGTTGAGGGTGCCCAGACAACTTCATACCTGTATTTGGGCGACCGTTGGGCGGGTGCGTGGAGCGGTCCTGTGCAGGATTCTCAATATGTATGGTTGCCACTGCGTTTTCCAACAGCGACTTCATTAGCCATGGATTGGTTCGACAGCATTAACATTGACACCGCCAGTGGTGTGGTCGAGGGGATAACAACGCCAATTGCCATTGATCCAGATGCCTATTATCAGCTAGTGAATCGCAAGAGCAATAAGCCACTAAGCATTATTGGCAATGCAACGACGGACGGCGCAGACCTGGAGCAGCGTGCAAATTCCGGAGCAGCAAACCAGCAATGGCAGCTCAAGGATGCAGGCAGCGGATATTATAAAATTGTGAACCGCAACAGCGGAAAGCTAATTGGTGTTGAAAGCGGTACCACAACAGACGGTACAGTTATTGAGCAGTGGAGTGACGGAGGCTGGTCCAGTCAGCATTGGCAATTAGTATCCGTAACCGGTGGTTATTACAAGCTGAAAAATCGGGCAACCGGCAAGCTGATCGATATTTCTGAAGGCGCCACCGCCGATGGAGCCAAAGCCATTCAATGGGGCGATAATGGTGGGACGAATCAGCATTTCCGTGTAGTTAAAGTAGAATAGCTCAAGTTATTTTCAAAAGGAGCCGTATTCCGAGCAGATCATGGTGACTGCTAACGGAAAAGACGGCTCCTTTTTACGTAAAACGATGTAATTGATAATCTCTAGTACGTTACAGTTCCCACGGATAATCTGTTGTCAAAAAACTAGCCAACTGTTTGCTTTCTTCCCTCCGCTGACGCCGTATGGCTGCGCGTGATGGAGCCGTCTGGTGCAATTGTAACTGCTCTTCTGTTTCTGGAATCACCTGCGGGACGGTCACTTTACGGTTGTTCTCGTCCAATGCCACAAAGGTCAGGAAGGCGGTGGCTGCGATTTTCCGGTCGCCAGTCATCAGTCCTTCACGAATTACCTTTACGAACACTTCCATCGAGCTACGGCCTGTCCAGGTTACGAACGCTTCTAGCGTGACAGAATCACTCGGATGGATAGGTAGCAAAAAATCCACCGAATCCGTAGAGGCTGTAACTGTGTTCGTACGACACAGCTTAGCAGCTGCAATAGATGCGATATCGTCGATATACGACATCAGCCTGCCGCCGAAGAGCGTGTTATGATTGTTGATATCGTTGGGAAATACTCGGGACGTCTTGAAGCAGTAGGTTTCTCGGATGTACTTGCTTTCCATGGGTTCTTTCCTCTCTTTTCCTCGTTGCTCTCTTTTTATATCTCAGGATTTTGCAAAATCCTGATGTGGAAGCCTGTTTTAGACTATGCTAATCATCCCACTAATCCGCATAATAAATCAATACATAAAAATCGGCATCCTCATCCGAATCATTCCGGTAGGTATGTATGTCAGATACTTGAAACTGCACGGCATCCCCTGCACTCAGCTTGAGCTGTTGCCCCTGCATTTCAAAGTACATTTCCCCACGGATCATGAGAATCGTTTCCTCTCCCAAATGCTTCTCTGCCTGGTGTGTAAAGCCTGGCTTCAGACTTACCGTGAACACCTCAAACTTCTTTTCAGCGTGATACGGGAATACAGGGTAAACAAAATAATTACCGTCCTCATCAATAACCGGATGCAGGTCTTCCCTCCGAATCTTCGTGATTTGCGGCGGGTCTTCTTTAAGAAAGGTGGAGAAGGATACGTGCAGACCGTTCGCAATTTTCCAAAGGGTTGTTACCGTAGGATTGGATTTCCCCTTCTCAATCTGAGCCAGCATCCCTTTGCTGACCCCTGTCAGTTCAGCCACCTTATCCAAACTTAATCCTCTAGTCTTCCTGATTTGAGCCAAATTAGAGCCAATAATATACTGCATTGAATCCACGGACGATGCCTCCTTGTATCCAAAAGTCTATATAAGAAGAATACACAAAAGACTGTGTGTTCGCTATATATAGACTGTATCGTAAAATATCATTTATCTTTTGCAATTTTGGATGCACGACTTATTATCCACAGTAAATTAAGTGTAGCCGATCAAGGTAATACAAAGCTTAAACGGGAAGTAGACATGCTACAATTTACTGTAATATGGTCAGGTTCCTCGCTTACTTCAACATGCAATAAAAACATTTGACATTGAATATAAATGTCCTTAAACTTTTCACTTATTAAAACTTTTTTCAAAACTATTGTAATATCCTGAAGGAGGGCTGTTATCCTATGACTTTTCCGTCCCTGAACACCCAACAGGTGAGAAAATCAAGCTTGGCTATCTAGGAGGGATTAAATTTGAATCTGCAAACCCGCAAGTCCCGCCACATGTATACGATGCAGCTGGCGACAATTTTTATTGGCTTTATTGTATTTGGCATCTCGGAAAATATTAAAGGCCCTGCCATTCCACGCATCCAATTCGACTTCAATCTGGATGAACAGCAGCTCGGAACATTGTTGTCTCTAAACGCACTTGGTTATTTGATTGCCTGCTCGTTCACCGCTGTCCTTGTCCGTAAGTGGGGAATCAAGGCGGTCAGCATCATTTCCTTTGCTTCCATGATCATCTCGGGAGTGTTCATCTACCTGTCGCACACGTATCCGTTCTTCGCCTCGTCCTACTTCTTGATGTATATCGGGAACGGCATGCTGGAGATTGCGCTCGCAATTTTGGGGGCGAGGATTTTTGTGAAAAATACCGGCACGATGATGAATTTGTCCCACTTTTTCTATGGGCTCAGCTCAACAGTCGCCCCTTTGCTGGCGACGGGAGTCATGTCACTGACGGTATTTGGACATATGCTGGACTGGCGGGGGATGTATCTGGCTATGTTGTCGCTCTGCCTGCTGCCGATTGTGGCCGCACTGCTTAGCACCTTCCCGGGAGACGATTTGCAGCATGAGGATCGAACCTCACTCAAGACGCTAACCCGCGATCCAGCACTCTGGATGATGGTAATGATCCTGTCGTTTGGAGTAGTCTCTGAGCTCGCAGTTGGGGGCTGGCTGGTCAACTTTTTAGAGAAAGCGTATTCATGGAGCACGGTGAAGGCGTCCAGCATGCTCTCAGCGTTCTTTCTTACCTTCTCGTTGGGGCGCCTGTTGCTTGGTCCACTCACAGACCGGGTGGGGTTCGTGCTTTCGACGATTCTATTCTCCGCCTTCTCAGCGATATGTACGTTCGCAGCAATCGCGGGTGGAGAGAGACTAGCGTTTCTCTTTGCCGTATCGGGTGCAGGTATTGCAATGATCTATCCGACCGTGATGGCGTTCATAGCAAGGAGATATCCGAAGGACAGTGATACAGCTATTACGTTCGTCGTCACGCTGATGGGCGTAGGTAGTGTCATTGGCAACTATGTGATCGGCTGGGTAATCGAAGGGGTCAAGATAGTCTACGGCGCAACCACTGAGCTTGGCATACTGCGCGGGCTTCAGGCGGGATATGGAGTTATCGGTCTATGCGCAGCCATCTGCGCGATCTCGGGAATTATTCTCTACGGATATCTGAAAAAGCGGCAGGAGCTTATATAATCACCACCTTAGGGTTGTCCCATAAGTCATGAACTGACTGGACGCCCTTTTTTTACGAGTTCCCCATTCAGTCAAAACAGCCCTTGTATGAACACATCCGAGCTGCTTCGATTCATCATCAGTTCTTGCCCGTTTGCCATTTCGAAGAACTCATCGGGAGTACATTTGAGCACCGCTTTTGGATCGTTTAAACTACTAAGTCTATTTTGTTCTTAAGCCAAAAAGCCGAAGACCTTTTGATTTAGATCAACAGCTAAAGATTCAACTTATTTAAGATTTTAATTAACTAGGACATGTCTTCAAACTCAAGTAATCCACACCATATTGCTGCCAAGATTAAATAAAGCCCTTTTAGCCTGCTTCTAGCGGTAATTTTCGTTATATTTTCTTTGTAATAACCTCCAATTCAAACATTTTTCCGCTCGTGAAATAAGAGAAAAATCACAGAATCAAATCCCAAACTGGGAACTCATCTGTGATTTTGCTTTTCTTGAATATTTTCGCTTTGGCTTGTCTATTTAATCATGTAGAACCATATTTCAATTACGCTGAAATGAAACCACCCACTGGTCTTATCATCTTTCAATCTGTTATTTTTTCAATATCCTCATGTTGTTTTGAATAATAAATCTCTGAGCACCACTTAATTTTAGGCTTCCTCTCATAAACATCAAGAAGCTGAATATGTAAATTATATATCTTTATAATTAATCTTAATCTCCTCCCTTTTCATTTTCGTCATCAGTATACCCGTATATCAAACGAAATACGCAATTCACATATCTAATATTTTCCAAAAAATAATAAACAAAATAAAAAAACTGATGGACACTTTTTCACCCCAGCTTAACAAATACAATCTCAAAACTGGCTTGTTAATAACAATCCAGTTGGATAAAGGTACTTTTTCTATTACACTGAGATACTATTTTAGTAAGAATTAGTTCCGAACTTGAATGTAGGCCAAACACCTTTTATTAAAAACTCATTATAAAAGTCATTTTGATTTGATTGACTTTGTTTCCATAAGAAGCAGAACAGCCTCATCACACTATGGAGTGGAGAGGCCGCTTGTGGGGGAATAAATTCATTTCGTCTACAGCGGTTGATGTTGACGATTCCGTGTCCATCAATGTTGATGATGAGCATGCGCATCCGACACATCGGCTTTGACGGTACATAAAATCGAGCTATCGTGAGCATGCCGTTCGGACATAACTTGTAAGGTCACGTGCCAGATTTCTTTGTGTTTCAGCATGTGTTTGATTTTTTTTAGAATCACTTCGGTTTCATAGATCGATTTTTCTCCGTTAACGACAACATGAGCAGTAAGAGCGTTCATGCTGCTTGTAATGGACCAAATGTGTACATCATGGACTCCCTTAACACCATCTACCCTTCGGATTGAATTGACAATTTCGTTCATATCAACATTTTTGGGCGCCCCTTCCATCAAAACATGCAAGGACGATTTTGTGACAAAGTAACCGCTGCGTAAAACAAGTCCCGCGACAATGACACTAGCAAACGGATCTGCCCAGCCCCAGCCAAAGAACATCATCATAAGAGCTGCGGCAATGGCGCCAACTGACCCCAGCATATCACTGAGCACGTGCAAATAGGCACTGCGCATATTCAGGTTTTCCTTGGTGTCACTTCCACGCATCATAATCCACGCAACCAACAGATTTATAAGCAATCCGATGGAACTGATAATCAACATGCCAAAGGTGGCTACTTCCGGAGGATTCATAAACCGCTCAATCGCCTCATAAAAAATGTAGAGTGAAATACCGATCAACGTAACACCGTTAAGGGCTGCAGCTAAAATTTCAAATCTCCTGTAGCCGTATGTTTTCCCTGTGTTTACAGCTTTGGAACCAAATGTGAATGCAAGTAAAGCCACCCCTAAAGCGATGGAATCGGACAACATATGACCCGCATCGGAAAGCAGAGCCAAACTGTTGGTAATCACTCCTCCAACCGCTTCGATAATCATATACGCCGTAATAATGATGAATGAAATCAGGAGTACTTTTTTATTGTTGGTATGTACATGGTTATGGTTATGTACATGGTTATGGTTATGTCCATGGTCATGACCGTGATTATTTACGGACACCGTTATCCTCTCCTTAAACAAATTGAATGGTTTGTCATAATACCTTTCCACTTTTTCGATCGGCTTTTCATTCCCTCTCTGTACAGTTTGAAAGAAACGAATTGAATTCATATAAACATATGATCAACTGTTCATATGTTTTGAATAGCCTTATTATATTTGTTCCCGATATAGGTGTCAACCCTCCTTCTTGATTGAACGAAATCTGAGCCTAAGGAGGAAAATATATGGGACAAACACGCAGAAATATGCCGAACTGCATCGGAGCGGGACAAGGAAGCACTCTCATAGGGAACCCCTTCGGATCTCGTTGAAAGTTCTTTACCGTCACCAACCGAGGTAAAGAACTTTCAACGATACAACTTTTCTAGTGGTATTCCATTAAGTGCATACCCAATCATTCAAAGCTGATTTGATTCAGCAAATTATCCGCTGCTCACGTCTCTAACTTTTGTAGTCCATTCTTGGTTGAATTGATAACTTGTTCCCACTCGGTTAACCTATTGCAGGATTGTCCGATACTTGCGTTCGATTCCAGTGAGCAATAGATAATGAGCGATTTGTATATTTCTATTCATTAATATACAAATCGCTTCAACTGAACGCCAGACCAGGTAAGAAAGTAGTTATTTGGGGAATGGGGAGACTTGGTCATCTGGCTATTCAGTTTACCCATAGGATGGGTGCTGAAGTAACTGTCCTGAGCCATAGTATGAACAAAAAAGATGAAGCTCTTGCGTTTGGCGCGAATCACTGTTACGTAACCCTGATCCCACCACGTTCACTGAGTTGGCTGGTCAATTTGATCTTATTTTAAACACAGTGTCTGCAAATATCAACGTTGATGCCTTTCTGTCCATCCTTAGTGTGGACGGGGCACTTGTAAATCTTGGTCTGCCAAACAAGCCAGATCAATATAATGTTTTCTTCTTATTTGCTGGGCGTCGGAATATTACGGCATCAAACGTTGGCGGTATCAAAGAAACACAAGAAATGCTCGACTTTTCAGCTGAGCATGGTATCGCCCCTATGATCGAGGTCATTCGGAGTGATGTGCGTTATCGGTTTGTAATCGATATGTCAACATTGTAATCGTTTATTTTGGTGAAGTATATTAGCTTCAATAGGAGGGGAAAGAATGGGAATTACGGAAGTAGCACAAAAGTATCATGAAAGAATGTTTCTAGGCTATGAATATTGCTCCGTGGTCGTCTTTCGAGTTCTGCTAACTTTCCAAGGATATGAAAACACCCGATACGGTTGTGAGCCGACCGGGTGTTACGTGTCCAGGTAGAAAAATGTTACTTTAATTGGTTTTGAGGACCAAGTTTCAGATACGGATGCACGCAACCGGGCTGTAATACTTCGTCGAATCAAGCCAATGCTTAACGAGTTCTGTCTTGAGATAATTTCAATTTGAATGATAACGATAACTAACGTTTAAACAGTATCATTTCCCCAAATGCTTACTAGATCATTGATTTGAAGCGATACGACCCTTAGTTCTCCGCCAATGGCATAGAGTTCCAGCCCCCTGCTTTCCAAGTCCGGGAAAATCATGTCTGAAATGATTGTTTTTCCATGATTTCCGAAGACCTCGACACTTGACCAATCCACGTAAATACTCAGTTGTACCCGTCCATGCTCTGGCTTCATAGGGGCCTTGTGTATTGCTGTGAAATCGGAATGAAAATCAATGGCGCTCGACTTCGTCCGATCGACGAACAACTCCCCATTCGAGATATTGTATCCGATGATCGTCTCCTGATTGGAAGACTTCCGCACTTTGAACCCGAATTCCACGGCAGTACTGATTTCAAATTCTGCAATAATTTCTGCCTTTGCAGCAGAAATATCAGATAACACGTTCATACCTGGCTTAATCGTCAAGTCTTGCAGAGACAAAATCGGTTTTCTTAGCTGACTTAATTCACTTATGGGTGCTTGGATTAAGTGAAGTCCCTCCGGAGAAGTCCTAAGCTGTAGCTCACGGGGAATTGACATCTTGCCACGCCATTCCTCTGAAGGTAGCGTGGTACCATAACGCCAATTGTTCATCCAGCCGACCCAAATCTTTCGACCGTCCTCGTTTGGAATGCCATTCCAGGTCACGGCTGCGTAAAAGTCTGATCCGTAGTCTACCCATTTAATAGCATCGAAAGTTTTCAGCGCTTCATCCAGAGCAAATGCCTTACCGTCAAAGTTGCCTATGAAATACATCATGCCAGAACCACCTGCCGGTGGTTCCGGATCATCTGGATTCACACCATTTCTATCCCCGACACTTAGCATCAGAATCCACTTCGTGGTATTAGGATCCTCATCCACTTGGATTTGAAATATATCAGGACATTCAAATATCCCTCGGTGGATATGCGGAATGTCAGAACCGAATTCGCTTGCAAAAGACCATTCTTTCAGGTTTGGAGATGTGTAAAATTCTACACGTTCTCTTACGGCAAGGACCATGATCCACATCGACGATTCATCATGCCAAAACACCTTCGGATCACGAAAATCTAGCGTTTCCGTTGGGAATAAGACCGGATTACCTTCATATTTTATCCAGGTTCGACCTTTGTCCTTGCTGTAAGCAATACTTTGCACCTGTGGCTTGCCGGGCTGAGCCCTGTTGCCCTCATTCGTATAAATTGCAACCAATCCTGATCCTTCTTCGTTGAAAAATCCGCTTGTATTGTTCTTGTCCACCACCGCACTTCCCGAAAAGATTGCTCCGTCCTCTCCAGGCGGAATTGCCGGTGGGAGTTCGTCCCAATGTACTAGATTCTTACTTACCGCATGCCCCCAATGCATGCGGCCAAAGTCAGGCTGCGTATCATGGGGCGTATGCTGGTAGAACAGGTGGTACTCTCCTTCATAGTAAACCAAGCCGTTGGGATCGTTCATCCAATTTTTCTCAGGTGAATAATGGAATTGAGGCCTGTATGTCTCCCTATAATTACTGTTTCGTGATCCTTTTCTGCTGCTACTGTCGTCCGTTAGATACATGTCTTTAATGGTATCCACTCTCCTATTGATTGTTGATAAGGTGTTTAACAGCCCCAACCACCTTTTATATATTTCAGCCTTGATCTTTAAGATATCGGTCGTAGCCTTTCTGCTTAATTTCCAGCCATTTGTCTAGTCCCAGTCTGGACAGCTCGGCCTTATATTCCGCCCATTCTTCTTCCACTTTGCCTGTTTTGATCCATTCTGCCCGTTTGCGGTTAACGTAAGCAAACAAATCGGTTTCCAGTGTGGAGATCTGCTTCTGATCCTCCAGCGAGAAGAAGACTTTCGGGAAATTATGGTCAGCCTTCATATAAGGAACGAGTCTTTTCTTTATGAGCTCGAGCCGCCCCACTGCATCGTCGGGCTTGGTCGTTACTTTTCCGTAATACTCGTCAAGAATTGCCAATGGACCACCGATATTCGTTTTTTGACGCAGCTCGACAGGCGCAGTTCCCTTAAGCGGAAGATGCTTCAACATATGACTCGCTTCATCGTATTCAAAAATGTTCTGCTGAGTTTTGTCACCGTAGGTGCCCCAGTTGTCCTGTACGGACTGGATGGGATCATACAGTTGGTCAATCCATTTTGCTGTAAGCTCAAGATTTTTGTTGTCACTGGTAATCACCATTCTCCCCCGGTCAAAGCCGAGATTGTTCGTGCGGGTCACATTGACTTCACCGCTTGGCCCCGCGAGCGGATTCATCAATTCATATTTATCGTTGTCTCCTGAAATGTTCGCCTTATCCCATTGAAAATAGAGACCATATTTTTCATTCTGTCCTTTGGCCAGATACGTATTGTAATCCTGCTCGAATGACTCTTCGTCAATCAGGTTCAGCTTATACAGCTCATTAAGGTATTTGATCCCCTCTTTATAACCGTCCTGATCGGCAGTGAAGACCACTTTCCCCTCATTGGTCACTACAGTATGATCGCCGTTGTCCCCAAGACCAAATGATCCAAACAGAAAATTCAGGTCCTCATTGCCGTTATTGAGTATAAAGGACAGCGGGATTTCATCCGCCTGGCCATTTCCGTTAGGGTCGTCATTTTTAAATGCGAGCAGAACTTTTTTTAAATCCTCGGTGGTTTTTGGTATTTTAAGTCCCAGCTTTTTCAGCCACTCCACATTGATCCATGGCATGTCGTTTACAGAATGAATGCTCTCCTTCCCGGCCCCCAGCTCTTCAATCCAAGGAAAAGCATAAATATGCCCGTCCTGTGCAGTTATCATGGATTTGTACTCAGGTGCTTCCTTCAATACCTTCTGTAGATTCGGCATGTATTTATTAATCAAATCCTCCAGAGGGATAATGGTTCCATCCTGTCCGAGGTTCAACAAATCATAGTCGGAATAGCCGGCATCCAGTATGGCATCTGGAAGATCTCCACTGGCAACAGCAAGGTTTCTTTTTTCAATGAAGGAATCGGAGGTGAAGTTGGTAAAATCGATATGCACTCCTGTTTTTTCTTCCAGTCTTTTATAAATCAACTTTTCATTTGGATCGGAAGGTGCCAGCGGCGAGCTTTGAGTCATAAAATGCAAAGTAACTTTCTCTTTAAGCGGCAGAGTAACATTTTCCAGCTTGTAATCTTCGGATGCCGCAGAATTATTGCCTGAACCGCCACATCCAGCAAGCAGTGAAGTAGAAAGTACCAACACAGACAAGGTTAGTAATGTTTTTTTCATCTCTATTCCCCCGGTTTGTTATTTAATCGAACCTACCATGACACCCTTTTCGAAATACTTCTGGAAGAATGGATACATGACAATCAAAGGCAAACTTGATATGACAATGGCAGAGTACTTAATCATTTCAGACAATTTCTTAAGCTCCGCTTGTGCCATCGCATCGGCAATCATGCCGGGCTGAACCTGATTCTGTATCAAAATGGAGCGCAGTACCAGTTGAAGCGGAAACAGCTTCGGATCATCCAAATAAATCATGGCGTCGAAATAAGAATTCCACTGTCCGACAAAAGCGTATAAAGCTAGAACAAAAATAATAGGCTTGGAAAGCGGCAGGACGATTTTAAAGAAAATACTGAGCTCGGAAGCTCCGTCTATACTCGCCGCCTGGAACAGCTCTTTCGGAAGTCCCTGGAAATAAGTCTTTGCCAGAATAATATTGAATACGCTGATCGAGCCGGGCAGAATAATGGCCCACACCGTATTCAACATGCCTAAATCCTTAATCACCAGATAGGTAGGAATCAGACCGCCACCGAAAAACATCGTTATCAGGAAAAAGATCATAATGGACCGTTTCCCTACCAACTCTTCAATCGCAAGCGGATAAGCCGCGAAGACGGAAAATAATACGGTTGCGAACGCAAAGGCTGCTGAATAAAAAATAGCATTAAAAAAACCGCGGATCATGGCACTGTTGCTTAGGATTTTGGCATATCCCGTGAGTGTCCAGTCTGATGATGTAATGGCAAACCCTTTGGTAATCAGGGTATTTGGAGTTAAAAAGGACGAAAGCACCACATAAACCAGCGGTAACAGAATAGCGAGAACAAACAAACCAAGTAGAATATAATTGATGATGAGCAGAATCCGGTCCTTCCCGGTGTAATGAATATCCATAAATACCTCCTTCTTTAATACAGCCCTTCTCCTTCATTCAGCTTCTTGACGACGGTATTTACGAAAATCAACAGGAATACATTAATCACGGAATTGAACAACCCGATTGCCGTAGAATAAGCATAATCGCCGGATTGTAACCCCACCTTGTATACGTAAGTCGCGATGATTTCCGAGGTTGGTGTGTTCAGAGCCGTCTGCATCAGGTAAGCCTTTTCATAGCCGATCGACATAATACCCCCTGCAGCGAGAATGAACAGGACGGCCATGACAGGTTTGAGAGCTGGCAGATCAATGTGGAAGATTCTCTTCATCAATGAAGCGCCATCAATTGTTGCAGCGTCATGCAGCTGCGGGTCCACATTGGCTAAGGTGGCCACATAAATGATAGAGGACCAGCCCGCTGTTTGCCATATACCGGACAAAATATATACCGTTCGGAAATAGGCGGGATCAGTCATAAAAGAAATCGGCTTGCCAGTGAAGGTTGTTACCAAAGCGTTCACTATTCCAGTCGGCGATAGAAAAACAAACAGCATACCGGCAACAACAACAACCGAGATGAAGTTAGGTGCGTATACAATAAGCTGAATATTCTTCTTGAGCTTCGCTCCTCTGATCAGATTTAGCATTAAGGCCAGAATAATCGGTACTGGGAAACCGAGAATAAGACCGTAAGCGCTTAATTTAAGCGTATTCATTAAAATGTCATAAAAATTTGGTGATGAAAGAAACCGCTGAAAATGTTCAAATCCAACCCATTCGCTACCCATGATGCCTTTTCTTGGGCTGAAATTTTTAAACGCAATGATCGAGCCGTACATGGGAACATACTTGAAAATGACGGTAAGAATTATGGACGGAAGCAGAAACAAATACAATATATAATTTCGAACCATGTAACTTAGCCAATGGTTTCTTTTTTTTGTTTCTGAAGCCTTAACTCCCCTTTTTTGAGCGATCGAGTTTGCCAATCTTTTCCCCCCTACTGTTCACGGCTTGTTATTAAAGACAGTTCTAAGCCATGTTATGTCATCTCTCTGACATAATTACGCAAGATGTTTTGCAAATGCCTTACTGGTAATTTCCCCACCTCCAACATGACTAGAAATTTACCCTTCCCCAAGATGAATGGGTTTACATTTTACATTTGAACATTTTTTCTCTTACAATTTAACAGCTGAACATTGAATAAGTCAATACATTTGGGCAACTAAATTCATTAAAAAAGCATAATTAAAGAGGAATGTAATATTTTTAACACCAAATTCCTTGAAAATGCATCCAATAAATGAATAAATGTAAACTTTATTTGTTCATTTGAATAATTTCATTGTTAAAAGCATGGAAATACTATATATTTAGAAATATAAAGAATCTTAATTCGGGAGAATAAGGTGGAACAATATGACGAGAAAGTCAAAGGTTACTATTCAAGACATCGCTGATGCCTTGGGAATTTCCAGAAACACTGCATCCAAGGCGCTTAATGGAGTAGAGAATATTCCTACCGTAACGAGGGACAAGGTGATCAAAAAAGCAGTGGAGCTTAAATACAAACAATTTTCTTATATGGAAACAGCCTCTGAAAAACAGGGCAATATCGCACTTTTGACCTGTAATCTTCCCAATAGCTCACACTTTGGATCGCTGCTGATCAGCGGGCTGGAGAAGGAAATCAGCAACCAGGGCTATACTTTATCCATTTATTTTGTCCGTGAGAACGATATCAATACGATGACCCTACCCGGTAATTTTGAGCCTTCGAATGTGGCTGGCATCTTCTGCATCGAAATGTTCAGCAAGGAATACAGCAAGCTGATCACGGATCTTGGCATCCCAACCATTTTTATTGATTGCGCTGCAGATATGGTGTATCCGGAATTGAAGGCAGATCTGGTATTAATGGAAAATGAGCACAGCACATACTGTGTTACCCGGAAATTAATAGATCATGGCTATGAAAGCTTCGGTTTTGTAGGCGATTATAATCACTGCAAAAGCTTCAATGAACGCTGGACGGGATTCAATAAAGCCCTAGCAGAAGCCGGAATCACCTTGGACCCTGCCCATAGCATTGTAGCGCCGGACCGCAATTTCTTTATAGAGGAGAACTGGATGGAGCAGCAATTGGATGCCCTGAGGGAGTGCCCTTCCGTCTTTATTTGCGCCAATGATTTCATTGCCATCAGCGTGATAAAATCTTTGAAAAACAAAGGGATTAAAGTCCCGGAAGATGTTGCTGTCTGCGGGTTCGATGATGCTTCAGAATCCCGGGTAGTCGAGCCCCATCTGACTACCGTACATATTTACAGTAGTCAGATGGGGATTATTTCAGCCGAAATGTTATTGTCCAGAATCAAAGACAATACCATGCCGTACCGAGTGACCCATGTTGCAACGGATATCGTATACCGGGACTCGACGCCTGTTCTAAACTAAATCTATCAAGAGGTGAATTAATGTGAAAAATGACGGAACGGTTCTTTGTGTGGGCGAGCTGCTTATTGATTTTTTCTGCACGGATATTGATGTCAATCTTGCCAAGGGTCAGCATTTCTCCAAGCAGGCCGGTGGTGCTCCGGCAAATGTAAGCGCAGCCGTAGCCAAACTCGGAGGAAAAGCGTCATTCTTGGGAAAAGTCGGAGCCGATCCCTTCGGTATGTACCTGAAGCAAACTCTGGATGAGCAGCATGTGGATACGTCCATGCTCCTTTTTGATCCGGCAACGCCGACTACACTGGCCTTTGTTTCCCTTGCCGCTAACGGCGAACGGGATTTCGTGTTCAACCGCGGAGCTGACCGTCAACTGTCTCTGCAGGACATTGATAGAGAATGGACCCGGCAGGCTGCCATTCTGCATTTTGGCTCGGCAACGGCCTTGCTCGCCGATCCTTTCCGAGAAGCGTATTTGTCTTTATTGGATGGAGCGAAGGCCAATGGGCAGTTCACCTCCTTTGATCCCAATTATCGGGGGGACCTTTGGAAAGACAGGCTGGAGGAATTTATCGCATTGTCCAGAAGAGGAATACACAATGCGGATTTGGTAAAAGTAAGCGAAGAGGAATTAAACATCATTACAGGGCTGGTTGACTGCGATGCTTCATTGGATCTTTTGCATGGGTTGGGAGCCAAGACGGTGGCAGTTACCTTGGGGAAAGAAGGAACCCTCATCTCAAGTGGTGCCTCCCGTTCGTTAATCGGTAGTATTGCTGTCAAATCGATCGACTCTACTGGTGCCGGAGATGCCTTCGTCGGAGCAATGCTGTATCAAATCAGCCAGCTGAGTCAGCCTAAGGCATTTACCTCCAACGCGAAGCAGCAGCAGGAATTTGTGACACTTGCCAATCAAGTCGGCGCTATTGTGTGCACTAAAGTTGGAGCGATTGCTGCCTTGCCGTCGTTGGAAGAAGTTAATCGTTTCGTAGCGCAAGGTTGAATCAAGGAATGAAGCGTAAGAACAGCAAAAGGTGTCCGACGATCTCTAAGGTCGCTGAACACCTTTTTAGTCATTCTTTGGAAGGTGAAGTGAGAAACTAAAACATATCGAGGGAGTTTAATCAAAAGAAAACGAGTACTTATCCTACGTAGTCGTTTTCTTTTATATAAGGCAGGCCAGGATGTTTTTCGATTGCCGAAAACATTTCATCTTTAATTAACTCAGATATTCTCATAAACCATTATAATTCATATTGCAGCCTTAGCATTTATCCTGATCGGATTGCAAAGCTATTGCTTGAGAAAGCGCTTGCCTAATTAACTTAATTAAAACAAAACATTGTTAAGTTACTGCCATCATATTATAGAGTTTTAGTATCCTGATATCATCCTTCGATACTTTTAGTTGTTGGATAAGGCGTGCATCCTCTTTTAGCACTTCTTTGGAAAATAGCATTTTAGCTGCGATAGGCATCATAGGTCTAGAAGAAAATCCATTAAACAAGCCCCATTTTGTATCTGAAGTTAAATAAGACGCTAGGATCTGAACGCTAGCTTTTTCTATAGCTGAATCTTGATTGGTAAGAGATATATTGGTCAAAACATCGTAATGCTCAATATATCCCCAATATGTGTTCTCACAATTTTGATATGAATTATAGTCTTTAAAATTCATGTACGTCATGACTTTGTATTGATTATCTTCTGTTCTAGATAACACATCAAAGACACATCGTATCAATTGATTGCTACGTCCATCGAAAAAATACGAATAGAACTGGGAGACCCCACTAAAAAAATTTGGAGTCTTAATTGGCATGATATTAGCTCGCTTGGGTTTATTATAAAGCAATTGTTCAACATGCACATCCAGCGCATCAGCTATTTCATATAGAGTCTCAATATCAACAGATATTTCTCCTTTTTCATATTTTGAAATCGTCGATTTACTTTTACATATCACCAGTGATAGGTCATCTAAAGTTCTTTTTCTGGCCTTTCTAACGTTCCGTATTCGTTTACCAATTTCAATTGTTATTTCAGACATATTTCCTCCAAAATGTTTCGTAGAAATATACTTACAGTTGAAAAGTAAAGCACAATGACCAAACTACATAAAATGTATCATGTAAGGACCCAAAAATCCACTCTGAGTAGAAATCCCAATCAATAAATCTATCCTAATGAAAATTCTATCACTTTGAGTTATTAGGCTTCAATCAGTGAAATTATTTAGAAAATGAGATTTCAATTCACCAAACATAAATTAATCCTTCTCTGTTATGCGGGAAGCTAGTTGGTTTGAGGGAGTTTTCTTCCGAAGGAGGTTAATTTAGCTGCTTCGATTGGAAATATACAAAATAAAAAGGAGAAAACAGGAAATGTATAATTTTGATGAAATTATCGATCGAAGAGATACAAATGCTTTAAATATAGAGGGCTTTCGTAGTTACATTTTTCATGCAGATGAAACAATGACTTTTCCCTACAAGGATGAAGAATTTATCAGAATGTGGATTGCAGATATGGAGTTTGCTACTCCTGATGTGGTTATTGATGGGATTAAGGAACGTTTAAACAAACGTATATTTGGTTATACAAGGGTATTTTCAAATGACTACTACGAAGCATTTTCAGATTGGTGTAAGAAGCGATATGATTGGACTTTCGAGAAGAAAGACTTGGTTATGTCGAATGGTATAATTCCTGCGTTGTATGAGTTAGTTGATTACATTTGCGAATCGGATGAAAAGGTCCTGTTTTTAACACCATCTTATGCATATTTCAAATACGCGGCAGATTTTAGTCATCGCCAATCTGTTTGTTCTGACTTAATGTACGAAGATGGGTATTATTCCATAGATTTTGAAGATTTTGAAAAAAAAAGCTTCAGACCCTAAGACCACACTCTTCATCTTCTGTAACCCTCACAATCCAACCGGTCGCGTTTGGAAAGAAGAGGAGCTAGATAAATTATCAGAAATAATTGAGAAGCATAAACTATGGGTTATTTCAGACGAAATACACTGTGACTTAATACGCGCTGGACAGAAGCACATTCCGCTCGGTAAAACAATGCCGGAATATAAGAAGTTAATCACCTGTATGGCACCTAGTAAAACTTTCAATCTTGCTGGCTTAATGATATCCAATATTATTATTCACGATGAGAAACTAAAGGATATCTGGCTGAACAGACATTACAACTTTGACAATCCATTAAGCATAGCAGCAGCTCAGGCTGCTTACGAAAAAGGCGGGGAATGGCTTGAGGAATTACAGATCTACCTTGATGAGAATTTCAGATTCACAGAGGAATATTTCGCAGCTAATCTGCCGAAAGCCAGGTTTCGAATTTCCGAAGCAACATATCTTGCATGGGTGGATTTAAGTGCTTATTTTGATAAAAGCGAGGACCTTCCTTTGTTTTTCGCATACAATGCAGGAGTTTTACTAGAAGGAGGAAACATGTTTGTCCAAAATTCTGATAGTTTTATCCGCTTGAACCTAGCATGTCCTAAAGCGACTTTAGCGGAAGGCTTAAAAAGAATTAATAAAGCTATTGGACAACAAAATAATGTTCTATAATCATCCATAAAAGTTGGTAGAATAAAAAGAATATCCATTACATAACGTCAATCGTTTGGTTGGCGTTACTTTCTGTTGTAAATCAAAAAACATTGCCGTTTGTTGTCTTATTTCATCTGATTATCAGTTGCCTTTTTCGAATCTTCATCCTATTTAAATAACGAAAAGGACGGGTTCTCTTATATAATACATCATCCGCAGTATTTTATTAATCCCTTAATCTCTTAAAGCCCCCTTCGTAATGCGGGTAACGCAACTTGAATTTCACCACCCTACAACAATTCGACTCTATTTCAATCCGTTAATTTAAGCTGAGCACTACAAACTCCGAAATTGGATAGCGTTTTTTCCAGTAAACGTCTCATCCTTTCTATATCGACGCTTGAGATAGTTTTATCTGGAAGCTTCAAAGAGACTACTCCATTATCTCCATTAAACTGAACTGCCTCAAGAACTGAAAAACTTGGAAATGGATTTATGTATCCTTCTTTTTGTGCCTGGATTAATAAGTTAATTACAGTGATGCGCGGAGCAAATACCCCCGTTTTATTAACATATATAACTTCGATCGGGGAAACAGACTCGTCTTGGTACAGATATATTATGTAATCCTCTCTAGTCTCTGAGTTCTCATCGTATATCGTTTTTAACGTAATATGTTTCTCATCCAAATCATTAATTAACCCCAGTATTTCATTTGTCTCATGGAAGCCTTCCACCCTATAAATTTCAACGTCACTTCCATTTAAAAACATTATAGTAGGATTAGTCTTAATTCGATACTTATTAGTAAGTTCAATCTGAACGTGAACATATATTGTTTCCGATTTGATGTCCCCTTTTGTGCCAATCACTTCTTTAAGAACAGTTCCCATTGACCTTCCAACAGGACAAGCACTTAGTGGTAAATAAGATGATTTTTTGTACTTTTGATTCCATCAAAAACACCTCATCAATCTTTAAACTTTTCGAAACAAAAGTGAATAAAACGTTCCATTGCTGTAGTAAAAAGAATTCAAGAAAGGCTTGGTCATAGTCACTATTCGAACTATAAGCACTCATCAAGACTTTGCATCAGGCTAATTTGTACATATGGACTGAAACTATAGTAGTTATTTGAAGTTATTTGAAGTTATTTGTAATTTAAGGAAAGATTGTATGGGCAATTTTGCCTTAAACAAATGCGAGCCTTTCCAATATAGCTGTATACATTTTGACAATTGAAAGCCCGTTCTTCCCTAAGTAATTTCTCTGTGTAATCCTTAGCCAAGAGCCAACAAGTTTGAATTTGATAGCTTAGAACACCTCTCGATAAATTTTTATGATACCTTGGTATCCTTTCTACCTTTTTCTTATTATGAATCAAATACATTTGAATCTCAAGAGTATAGGAATATTGATGAAATTCTAATTGGTTCCAATTAATTTTTTTGCAGCACAAATCATTTTAAATCTAAATAAACCACCAACATGCTCACTTAATGTTAAGAACTTATTTATAAGGTCTGATTCAGACTTTGGCTCTGCTACAAACTTATAACCTTTGGGAATTAAATTCTGGTTGTACATATAACCGATAATATAATTGACCTTTAAGGTGAAGTATTGAGTATACGTTTTATTCTTTTTCTAGATACTCCGGCTTTTAAGATTCGACTCTTTCTAAGTCCTCAATAGAATTAAAGAAAACGAATTAACATACCGAGAAGATACAAAATCAGTATCCTCAGGGTTAAGTGTCCCCCTCTCTTCTATTTCCAATGCCTACCGTCTTTTGGTGTTTGGATATCCAATGTCACTGGATCATTTCAAACGGACAAAATGTATTCCTCCAAGCCTATTTTCAAACCGTCTTCATCATTGCTCGATGTGACCCTGTCGGCAATTTTCTTAACTTCCTCCGGCGCATTCCCCATTGCAATCCCAAGGCCTGCGTACAAAATCATATCCATGTCATTATAGTTGTCTCCAATGGCCATCGATTCACGATAAGTAATATTAAATATCCCCTCGAGCTCCTGAATGGCATACGATTTGGACACCATCTCATCCATAATTTCCAGATAGGTTCCCTTGGATTTATAAACACTGATACCAGTAACTTCTTCATTGATTTGTTGTACAAGCCGCTCAATGTCTTCGGGATCTCCCATGCATAAAATTTTGTGAGTATCATGATCTTCTTCTATATATGAGGGGAGTACCCTCTGTATGGGGGAGCCATTAATAATTTCCGCTTCCTGAATTACCCAAGGATTTTGAATGTTGCCAACGATCCACTGGTCATGTCCATACAAGTTAAAACTGATAGAAGGATAATGATCCATTACAATATCGTATATTCGTTTAATGCTCTTTTTCGATAAACAGATGCTATGAAGGATTTCCCTGTTGCCGCCCAATATTAGAGCACCGCTATAACAAATGACGGGAGCGTGAATATTGAGCTCTTGCTGAAGAGGAAAAATGCCGCTTGGCATTCTCGCTGAAACAAGTACAAAAGGGATATTTCTTCCCACAACTTTTTGGATTGTATTTTTGGTGTCGGACGTAATTTGATGCTTTGAATTTAACAACGTCCCGTCAATATCGCTAAAGATTGCTTGTATCATGGCCGATGGCTCCCTTGCGATTATTTATCACGATTCTTCCTCAAGCGCCTTGATAATTTCTACTCCGCTATCCTGCAACATCAGCAATGAGTGTTCCGGTGCATTCTGATTTGTAATTAGAATATCAATTTCGGAAAAATTCAGGCCTTTAAACGGGCTTGTTAAATTAAATTTTTTGAAATCAGCAAGTAAAAATACTTCTCTGGCACGTCCCGATACCAGCTTTTTAACTAAAGCATCATCACGGTTTGCAAAATACACTCCGTCTTCCATGATGGCGGCAGCTCCTAAAAAAGCTTTGTCGAAAAAAACATCGTTCAACTGCATAGCCGTGTAGTGGTCATAAAAAAAACGGTTTTCATGATTAAATTTGCCCCCGAGCAAGTTTATGTTAATTTCACTTTTTGCTGATAAAGCTTCTGCATTATCCAACGAGTGTGTATAAACCGTGAGATTCTTGTCCACTTGCCCACAGAGCAGTTGAATGGTAGTCGATACATCCATGAAACAAACATCTCCGTCAGCGATGTGCGCGGAAGCTGCTTTTGCAATGAGCATCTTTTGCTTCGTTGCTGAAGTTACACGTTCCTTGTAGGCTCTTATTTCTTCTTTTAATAAGGGCAAGGCAATACCTCCATGGGTTCTGATAACCCCCCCTTCGTGAACAAGCTTAATAATATCCCTTCTTGCCGTATCTCTCGAGATGTTTAATAAATCGCAAATTTCCGAATTTGATAATTGGTTACGGCTTTGGAGATACTCCAAAATTTTTAAAAGTCGTTCCTCTTGGTAAATATAAAGCCCCCCCTATCCCTATATTCATTATAAGCGATTAGACGCTTTTTGTTAAGTGTTTTTAAGTATTTTTTTGAAATATAAGCAAATTGCTTATATTGTGTATTTCACATAGCAAGTCCCCGGTCCGCATGCATATTGCATTAAGAGTCCGGGGACTTTATTCATTTTGCCTATTTATTGATAAATTCAATCTTTTGAAGCAAACGTTTTATCATAACTGCCGCCTCGGCGCGGGTAGTTGTTGCATGTGGCTCATAGTGTCCAGTGTCCATACCTTGTGCGATGCCCTGAGCTGTAACAGCGGCTACTGCATTTTGCGCCCAAACCGCGATAGACGAGCGGTCGGCATATCCATCTAGCGATTGCCCGTTTTTGCTGTTGACTGAGACATGCCCGGTATATTGTAATGCTTGATGGACAAGTAGAGCCATCTCCTGGCGGCTAATCCCCGATTCCGGACGAAAAGCACCGTCTTCATAACCTTTGACCAGCCCAGCTGAATAGGCTGCGCTGAGATATCCGCCGTACCATGAACCCTTGACTACATCCCTAAAGACTGGAGTCGCCCGTTCTTTAAGCCCAAGTGCATGAACAAGCATAGCGGCAAATTCGGCGCGGGTAACAGGCCTGGATGGCTCAAATATTCCTTTTACCGAACCGACAACAATTCCTTTTGCGGCAAGCAGCTCTATGTCCGCTTTGCCCCAGTACCCAGCTGGCAAATCACCGAAGGTCGGGCTGCTGTTGACAACGGTATATACACCATTGGAATTATGCTTTATTTCAACGGAGGCTCCATCATCCCCAGCCCGAAAAATGCTCGGTACAAAGATAAGTTTCCTTCTGGCTGCATCGTAGCAAACTGCGGTGGAACGATTTGGGTCCATCGCTGATGAAAGCGGAAGTGTCCGGCTCACATAGGTATCACCGAAATCAAGAGCGGTTGTTGTACTGCCTGTTACTGCTTCAGCCTTGAAGTCTATAGGAGTCGTTTCCACGGTTGCGCCCGCTTTTACAGCCGCTTCTTGAATAGCCGCATTTTGCTGCATTGTTGCCTTCGATAACGTAATTCGCAGCCCTGGCACGCTATTGGAAGGTGAGGTATTTCTATTCACCCTGCTGGCTGGAAGGGTGTACGTCCCCAGTTTTGTAATCAACTGAAGATCCAGAGTTCGATGCTCGCTCCAAAGCTTATTGGCCATGCTGGTCAGCTCAACGATGACCACGTCAGCCCCAGCAGCTTTCACATGCAAAGTTAGTGCAGAACCTTTTCTTACCGGCAAAGCTTTAAGCAAAGTAAGATCATCCACGACCACTGCGGCTTCTTTCCTGCCATCAGCCTTTTGTGTAATACCCGGAGCATACTCCAATGTTCCTGAAGTGGCGGAAGCCGGAATAGATGCCTTGACTGGCAGCTTTACCGCCTGGCTGTCGCTGCCCTTGTTGTTCTGAGAATTGTCACCGGAATGGCCGGAATTGTAACTTGATATTCGAACACTATTAAAGAATGCTGTTGTATCCCATACATTTAACCCAAAGTATCCTCGTGTGTAACTTTGGTCTTTGGTATCAATCACCAGTTGTCCGTCCAAATAAGCCTTTATGGTATCCCCGACAGCTACAACTTTGAGGTGATAATCCTGATTTGTCCGTAGTTTCAGCTTCGCGTCATTATTGTAGATGGCAAGCTCACTACCGGTTCCTTTAACAAATTTTATTAACTTGACCACATTATTCCGTACATCCAGATTAATTGCATACGCATTTTTTGCCGTAGGGTCTGAACGGAAGACCAAGGCACCTGCGCCGATGGGGTTTTCTATGTTATCTTTTTCAGGATCATCGGGATGCGAATCTGTATCCGGCACTTTAATGTCCGCTTCATATATAAAGTTCTCACCGACATTACTTGCCAGAATAAACGCATCCCCTACGCCCTGCCCCTGTTTTCCATTGATAGTATCCGCCCATTTGCCGCTGATCGTCGTCCAATCTGACAGTACGGAGACACTAGATGGGGTCGCTTTCCAGACACTCTTTAACGGAAATATTTTCAAAGACTTTAATTCCACATCCCCGCCCTTACTGTAGATTTGCATTCCTTTACTCGAAGGGTGCGGGAATATTTGGTCAGTTATCACTGTTTCTCCATTATTCCCGAACACCTCCAGCGCCGACCGGTCAACAAAAATATGCATTTTCACCGTACCGTTTGAAGCCTTCAGCGGGCCTTCATGTTTATTTGTGATATCAGGTCCGAAATCATAATTCCCGGAATTCGTACGGTCAACGAACAGCTTTTCATTGTAGACATCATACCCGACCGTTGTATATTCCTCAGTTCCTTTACGAACCTTAAAACCAAACTCAGTTGCTTCGTTGTTGGAAAGATCAAACTCTGCAATCATTTCAAATGTATCGTCAGAAAAGTTGGATAGGAGGTCGCTTTCTCCCTTAATCTTTTCATTTATATATGAAATTCCCTTTGTTTCAGCACGAATGCCGGCCAGAGAAATTGGTGTTTGTTTTAACCGTAATCCTTCCTCTGTCTGGGTCAGTTCCATCATTCGCGGCAGTGACATGGAACTTCTCCATGTTGAAGTAGGTGTATCTTGAGCATAAGTCCAGTTACTCATCCAGCCAAGCCAGTATTTCTCGCCCTTCTCCCCTTCAATTCCGCTCCACTCCACAGCGGCATAATAATCAGCTCCGTAATCGGACCATAATATTTGGTCGGAAGAATTCTCATTGGTGAAGGTTTTCCCATCAAAGCTTCCTACAAAATATTGCATTCCGGATCCGCCTGCCGGTCCTCCCGGATTTATACTTACCTGCAGAACCCATTTCTTTTTTGAAGGGTCGCCATCAATAGGCAATTCAATTAATGCAGGACATTCCCATACGCCGCCTATACTTCCGTTTGTAGAAGGTATCCACGAACCTGAGACGGCAGACCAATCCGTTATGAGGCCACTTTGTGCCAAGTTGCCTTTTTCCGGCTCTTGTGCAACCTGGTCAACGTCTTCCGGAATGGGTCTGTCATTATAAACATTGATATCATCCAGGTTGATATGCCCCCAACTTCCCGTTGCATTGTCTACAGCTTTGATATACAGCACTTCACCAATATAACTGGAAGCATCCCATACGTATCTGCTATACGTCTCCTTTTCAGATCTCGTATTTGCTTGACGAAGCAATTCCTGATCGTCGGAAGCTCTGACTAACGATATATAACGGTTGCTGACGTCTTTGCCTCCTCCCATCATCAGGTTGATCTCTCCAGAGCCACCCAGTTTGAAATAGGATGAATGCAGTTCTCCGGTAGCATCATCCCCCTTGTGGCGATCAGAAAAACCCCATAGGTGATACTTGCCTTGCTGGTCGAAAGTTCCTCCCCACCAATCCGTTCGATCCGTTACATGACCATTGGTAAATGCTTCCCCATACATACCAGTCCAGCCAGTCAGATCCCCAGTTTCAAAATCATGGTTAAGTATTCCATTCTCTTCCGTGATGATATTTTTGCCCAATTGAACATCTTGGAAGATCACGGAGGCGTTTACAAGATGCAAGCCGAAAATGCCGGAGGAATAGGTAGAATCATTAACATCATGCGTAAGTTTGCCATTCAAATATACTTTAATATTCTCTCCATAAGTCCTCACCTCGAGAGGATAACTCGTATACGTAGCAAGAGATACAGTGGCCTTAGCGAGAACAGATTTCTTCCCGTCCTCAAGTTTCATCAAATTTACCGTATCGTTGTGACCGTCGAGACTCACCATATATCCATTTCTCGCCCCGGTATCTGCCCGGAAAACAAGTGAGCCGACTTCATCTCCACCATCCGATAATTCGATGTTCGCCCGATATCGAAAGTTCTCCCCGGTTTGGCCGCTCATTACATAAGAATTCTGTGGGGAAGTCCCTCTCATTCCTTCCAAGGTATCTTCCCAGGAACCGCTTACAAATTCCCATTTCGACAAATTGGTCACAAAGTTTGACGTATTATTGAATTTCACATTTCGAAAAGAGGCTGTTGAATTCCATGCGGTTAACCCATAGTAGCCGTATGCAAATTCATCATCTATTTGCTCAATAACCGTTTGGTTGTTTACAAAAACCTGAATGTGATTCCTATCCGTTGCGATCCGTAAATGATAGGTAGATGAAGTATCCAGGTGCAAAGAACTGGACGCAATTTCCAATCTTTCTCCATTCCTATTTTTAGTTAAAGTTACGATATCATTTTTGGCATCCAGATTGACTACATAGCCGTTGGCCGCACGCTTATCAGAACGAAAAACCAGTCCTCCCGAACCTTCCCGGCCATTTTTTGCATTAAGGGTAATGTCGCCCTCATAGTTGAATGATCCACCTTCTTGTGAGGAAATCGCGTAAGAAGTGGAATCCAGACTATTGGCCTGTATTCCACCATCTGGACCAAATTCACTGGCATAAGTCCAATTTTTTAAATTGGGAGAAGTATAGAACATCACCTTATTGTTAGCAACTAACGACATCACCCACTGATTGGATTGTTCATGCCAAAATACTTTGGGATCGCGCCAATCGGCGGCGGGAGGTTCAGGCATTACCGGATTCCCTTCATACTTTTTCCATGTTCTCCCTTTATCCAAGCTGTAAGCAATGCTTTGAACCTGACCCTTATCACCTGCATGGGTAAAGATGGCTACCATTGCTTCCTTTCCAAAGCCGGCTGTATTTCCCCAGTCGATTACAGTGCTTCCGGAAAAAATCTGTCCGTGGATATCGGGAGAAAGTGCAACAGGTAGATGTTCCCAATGAACAAGGTCTCTACTCACTGCATGCCCCCAATGCATCGGTCCCCATTTCGTTCCATATGGATAATTTTGGTAAAATAAATGATATTCCCCCTTGTAATAAACCATTCCATTGGGATCGTTCAACCAGTTGGCCTCGGGAGAAAAATGAAATTGATTGCGGTACGTTTCCTGATAATATCCTGGATCTGATGCAAACGCTTTCGTGAATGAAGTTAAAGATAATAATAAGATGATACTAAGTGCTAAAGAACAAATCCGATTCATATTTTTACTCCTCATCTTGTTCACTCCCTTTATAATTAATTTTATAAATTAGGTCAAAACACCTTATAATGAAAGCCTATCCCCGGTGAGGGATAACTCCTTGACCAGATAGTTTTAAGAATTATTCAAGCCAAGACACCGAGAGCGTATCCAATAATACCAATTGCGAATAGCGCAAAAATGAGAGCCATGGCGTTCACTTTCTTTTTAAGCAGTCTCATGCAAAGGAAGGTCAGTAAGAGCGGTAGTAACCTTACTGTACAGCCGCTTAATCGCCGGAATTAAGGTAACGCAAAAACCAATCGACTGCATCCGTTCAAAATTGAAAGAGCCCAGCAGGAACCATGAACGTACAAACATTTTGTTCAAGCCGTTTTTGGTCAGCTTCTTTTCTTCCATATGTACTCCCCTTCTTTCATAAAATATTTTCTTATAGCTCTTCAATTTCCGCCGTTTTATCGTTCCGCAGATTGTATTTCGAACTGAGCTGGATGTATAGCAGAGCCAGCACAATTCCTACGATCCCGAAACCAACTAGATTGATGTTCGTGAAAGCGGCAACGACAAATCCCAGGAAGAAGAAGGGCATAAGATATTTGGCCGACATCATGTTTATCACCATCGCATACCCTACAACTACGATGAATCCGCCTGCAATTTGCAGCCCTCTTGTAACGACTTCGGGAATTGCATTAAGCAGTTCTGTAACCAAGCCAGTTTCTGCCGCAATTGCTACCAATACGGCAGGAAGAGCAACGCGTAACCCCTGAAGAAGGAGAGCTATAAAGTGACATAATTCAATGCCTTTAAAATTTGCTGACTCGGCATATTTATCCGCCAAATGTTGAAAGAATACGGTAATCGTTCTTACAAAAATCGTTAACACTTGCCCTGCAGCCGCAATCGGAATTGCAACAGCAATCCCGGCACCAATTGACTGGTGTCCAACAATAACCAATATAGTCGAAACCACACTTGCCAAAGCAGCATCCGGAGCCATTGACGCCCCCACATTCATCCAACCTAAAGCCATCAATTCCAGCGTACCACCAAGAATAATGCCCGTTTTGATATCACCCAGGACCAGACCAATCAAAGTGCACGCAACCAAAGGCCGATGAGTCTGTCCTTCATCCAAAACGCTTCCCATCCCGCAAATGGCCGCAACCAACGTTACCATCATGATTTCAAAAACACTCATGATATTAACCCCCCTCCTTTATTTCAATCTGCTATTACATCTGGACATCCTGAAGCTTGTTCATCAAATTGATTTTCGGATCACTGGCCACTTTTCTGATTTCCAGCTCAATGCCCTTTTCGTGGAGTTTCCTGAATGCGTCCACATCCTGTTTATCTATGGACACTGCTCCGGTAATCTGTGTTTTTCCTTCTTTAAAGCACATACCGCCTACATTAACTGATGTAAACGGCACCCCTCCCTCCACAACCCGCATCACATCAGTTGGGTTGGTAAACAAAAATAAGGTCTTAAAGTCGTTGTACTTCGGGTTATTGTACGCTTCAATTGCTTTGTCAATCGTGACTACATAGGCTTTGATTCCAGGCGGTGACACTTGTAACAATAAGGTTTTGCGCAGCGTATCAGCGGCAACCTCATCACTCACAGCGATGATTTTATTACACTTCGTTTCTTTCACCCACACAGTGGCCACCTGACCGTGGATCAGACGGTCATCAATCCGAACAAATGAAATTTCCATTTATAATTCCTCCTCTATTTGCATACCTCGGATGACACGAAAAGACATCATTGAATCCTGACCCGCACGGATTGCCAGATCACTCAGATTCTCCTCCTCTAATGCTCTGTTAGTGAGCAGATCTATGATCATTGGCAGGTTTACTCCAGTTACAATATCCATATTTTCATGAATGGATGCTAGACGGCTGGCCGCATTGTAAGGACTACCCCCAAACAGATCGACAAGAAAGATCAGTCCATCCGTCCAATCAATCGTTTCCAATGCCGCTTTATATTTCTCGACAAGTCCACTGACACTTTCACCAGTTTCGAACGTCACACCTACCACATTGTCCAACTGGCCGAAGACCATTTCCGTTGATCTTAGGATTTCTTCGGAAAACTTCCCATGTGTTCCTACAATAACTCCTATCATTTGTTTCACCCCCTCAATGTTTCCTTCGTCTATATTATTATGCAAGACTCGTGCCAAACATCTGTATGTTTCAATGTTCAATTTAAAAAGACCAAAATCCCCTAAGCTACGGGGGTTTTGGTCTTAAATTGCCAGATACTTATTTTCATAATCTCAATCATCGATACACTTTTGAAAGCGTTTTATACACTTTCACCGTTTCTAGGCAATACCAATATATTCTTCGCTTAACATTTCGCAAATATAATATTTTTCGTCTTCGGTCAGTACCAGATTAATACCACTGACAAATATTTCACAGGAATGGTTCGCCGCAACCAGTAAACGCTGATCAAATAAATTCCCATTCCCCCGATACACTAATCCGTCACGAATGACCATGCGGATCACTAGGCCGTTAATTTTCCAAATATCTCCGTAAGTTAAAGCTTAAGTACCAAAGATGCATTCTCCAAATAGCAGGATGAGATTTGAATGAGTGCAACATTTTTCTGGAAACAGCTAGCCATTTCACCTGCTATACATAAAGTAAAAAAGCCCCTTTTTAACGGGGCTTTTTAGGTTAGATATTAGATTGTCCTGTAGCTAAAAATGTATATTACAAAATTTTAGCCGAACAAAGGTAATTTTTCAAATAGGCTATCCTTTTTCACCATAAAAAAAGAACACTTAGATTAATTATGAACTGATAATTTTGTATTCACTTAGCCTTTATTCCTGATTTCACTGTGTTTTCGGGGATATTGACTGTGCAGCATACTTAACTTCCTCTTCACCATCTTTCACATCCTCTTTTAATATTTTGAACTCCAAGTAATGTTCTTGACATTACAAATAAAGCGTTTAAATTTAACTCTATAGCTCAATATCTTATATTTACGCTGCTTTAGTTACAAAAATCCGACAATGTCCGGTCAAGAATAACTCCCTGACCGGCACGTTTTAAGCCAAAACACCAAATGCATATCCAATAATGCCTACTGCAAATAAAGCAAAAATCAGAGCGATTGCGTTCACTTTCTTTTTCAGTAGTCTCATACATAAAAAGGTCAATAATAGTGGTAAAAGTCCGGGCATCAATTGATCCAAAATCATCTGAACGGTCGTAATAACCTCTTTTCCATCCGTTCCCACATATTTTGATACCACCAGCGGCACATTCAGTGTGGTCCATTTGGAAACAAGTGCGCCCATAACGAAAAGCCCCAGTATGGAGGCTGACTCCGTGAGTTTTTGCAACCGGTTTCCTGACATATCGGAGACAATCTCCGTACCTTTGTGATAACCGTATTTCAGACCGTACCATTTCGTTGCCAAGCGTGCAGTGTTAAAGAGAAGGAAGAAAAGAACCGGTCCGACAAGGCTACCGGATAAGGCGATTGAGGCTCCGAGTGCAGCCAGAACTGGGCGTAAAGTCCCCCAGTAAATGGGGTCACCCACTCCCGCAAGAGGTCCCATTAAACCGACTTTGACTCCACTTATGGTGGCATTGTCAATCGGCTGGCCGCTTGCTTTCTGCTCTTCCATCGCAGCCGTTACACCCATAATAGGCGCCGAGATAAACGGTTGAGTGTTGAAAAATTCCAGATGTCTTTTCAATGCCTCTTTTTGATCTTCTTTCTTGCTGTACAGACGCTTAATCGCAGGGATCAAGGTGACACAGAAACCGATCGACTGCATTCGCTCAAAATTGAACGAGCCTAACAGGAAGCATGAACGGACAAACATCTTATTTAAATCACTTTTAGTCAGCTTCTTTTCTTTCATAATGCTCTCCTCTCCCTTCAGGTAGTTACTATAACTCTTCAATTTCTGCCATCTTCTCATTACGCTGGTTGTATTTTGGGCTCAGCTGGATGTAAAGCAGAGCCAGAACCGCGCCAATGACCCCAAAACCAACCAGATTAATGTTGGTAAAAGCTGCAATGACAAAGCCCAGAAAGAAGAATGGCATCAGGTATTTGGCTGCCATCATATTAATGACCATCGCATACCCTACGACTACGATAAAGCCGCCCGCAATTTGTAGTCCTCTTGTGATAACCTCCGGAATTGCGTTAAGCATAGCAGTCACCAGGCCCGTTTCTGCGGCAACTGCCACCAAAACAGCGGGCAAAGCAACGCGCAGACCTTGCAAAAGTAAGGCAATAAAGTGACATAGCTCAATTCCTTTGAAATTTGCAGATTCCGCATACTTATCAGCTAAATGCTGGAAGAAGACAGTAATCGTCCTGACAAAAATGGTAAGCACTTGTCCGGCGGCTGCAATTGGAATCGCAACGGCAATTCCGGCGCCGATCGATTGATGGCCGACGATGACCAAAATGGTTGAAACCACACTGGCTAGAGCAGCGTCTGGTGCCATGGATGCTCCTACATTCATCCATCCCAAAGCCATTAATTCCAAAGTACCGCCAAGTATAATACCAGTTTTGAGATCGCCAAGGACAAGGCCAATCAACGTACACGCAATCAGAGGACGATGGGTTTGCCCTTCATCCAGAACGCTACCCATGCCACATATGGCCGCTACCAGTGTTACCATCACAATTTGAAAAACAGTCATTTCTATAACTCCTCTCTAGTTGCCGCCTGGTATTTACGATCACAAATCCTGCAGTTTGGTAATTAAGTTGATTTTCGGATCACTGGCTACTTTTCTGATTTCCAGCTCAATGCCTTTTTCATGCAGCTTACGAAATGCATCTACATCCTGTTGGTTTACGGATACCGCCCCGGTAATCTGTGTCTTCCCTTCCTTAAAACACATTCCTCCAACATTCACCGAGCGTATGGGTACTCCCCCTTCTACAACCCGCAGCACATCTGTAGGGTTGGTAAAGAGGAACAATGTTTTAAAATCACTGTATTTGGGGTTATTATAAGCCTCTATCGCTTTGTTAATCGTTACGACATACGCCTTAATTCCAGGCGGCGACACCTGAAGCAATAAGGTTTTGCGTAATGTATCCGCTGCGACATCATCGCTAACGGCGATGATCTTGTTGCACTTCGCTTCTTTCACCCAAACGGTCGCCACCTGACCGTGAATCAGACGGTCATCAATACGAACTAATGCAATTTGCATTCTATAATTCCTCCTCTGATTGACTGTTTCGAATGGCACGAAAAGACATCATGGAATCGTGCCCTGCATGGATCGCTAGATTTACCAAATTCTCCACTTGTTCAATCCCTCTGTTTGCAAGAAGGTCAACGATCATTGGCATGTTTACTCCTGTCACAATATCCATTTTTTCATGGTTAACCGCAATTCGGCTGGCAGCATTATAAGGACTGCCGCCGAATAGATCAACAAGGAAGATAACACCGTCCGTCCAATCCAGCGATGCCAACGCAGCCTTATATTTCTCTACAAGTCCGCTGACACTTTCACCTGGTTCAAACGTAACACCTGCCACATTATCCAATCGGCCGAAAACCATTTCTGTTGACCTCAGTATTTCTTCAGAAAATTTCCCATGTGTCCCAACAATTACACCGATCATCTGTCTCACCCCCTTTGTTTCTCTCCACATATATCTATTAATGCAAGTTCTGTGCCAAACATCTGTATAGATCAGAGGAAATTTTGTAAACAACAAAAAAACCCCCGTTGCGTCGGAGGTTTTTTCCAGTCTGAACAGATCATCATTTATCAATTTCCGCTACTTTCATACACATATGAAAGCGTTTTATACTCTTTGGCCATTACTGTGGAGTAAAGTTATATACTTCGCTCAACATTTCGCAAATATAATATTTTTCGTCATCAGAAAGTATAAGATTCATACCAGAAACAAATATGCTGCATGAACGGTTTACCACCTCGAATATGCGCTGGTCGAGCTTTTTCACTTCCCCCTGATAAACAAGTCCATCGCGAATAACCATGCGTTCCAGCGCATAAGCTGTGTGAGTAGAAATTTGGACTTTTGTTGCATAATCAAATTTGACTTCCAATCCAAGTTCCAGCTCTTGCACAAATCTCATCACCATTCCCAGAACTTTGTGGGGATTCAAATAAGTCATAAATTCTTTCAGACTTTCCTCGCATAACTCCCTGACGACTACACTTTGATCCACAGCAGGGATCTGTTTGTTATTCAGCAGTAGCTCTCTCAATGTCTGCTCACCGCTTGCTTCAATCAGCTTTTCCAAGGGAATAAACGGGATTTCCGGCTCGCTTGGCCGTTTTACTCCAATCACGGCAAGAATTGTTCGCTTAGACCGCATATCCTGGACCACTTTATCCAACTCCCTTACGTTTGCCGGGACAACCAGTATTTCCTCATCCGTCAAATCGCAGACAATTTTCTCCACAAACTCTTTCAATTTGACCGCTGCACCTTTGCCGGAGGAGCAAACTGTCACAATTGCCTTATGAACCACTTTCACTGCGGCGCTGCTATTGTTATATCCCCTGAAATCCTTTAGCGATTGGTATATCTCCTCTATCCCCATGTCAAAAACACTGGCCTTTCGGACAGCCTCCAGCGTGAGCGGAGTTGAAACCATATCAATGGTCTTTACATTGATTCCAACACGTTCCATAATAGTTTCTTCAAGTTTGAGCAAAGAGCCCATATCAACCAGCAGCAACACGCCTCTACCACGGTCAATGCTCTTTACTTTATCGATAATAAGCTCCAAAATTTCCCTAGGACTGACATCGAGGGGCATATCAACAGCGCAAAGATTAGAACTGCCCAGCAAGCTGTCTACGACACCGACGATGCTACTCGCTGTACTGGTGCCGTGTGCCGCCACAATAATTCCCACACTACCCTGTCGTTCCTCCTCAACAGATTTCAGAAGAATCGCCATATAAGTTATTTCGGCCTCCGGTACATGTACACCGAACTTAGACTCGATTAAACTTTTGATAGTCTGGGCCAGTCTGTACTCTTCATCATGGTCATTCATCGGTTCATAGATTCGTGCATCACCGTATTTTTTCTCTCTGGTGCGCTTGAAAAAGGCGCTTAAATGAAGACTGAAAGCATACACGAATCTCTCGCTGTAAATTCGGTTTAGTTCTTTTTTGGCCATTTCCTTAATCTGCTCGGAGAATTCAAGGATGTCTTTGTCCACAATTTTCAGAATTCGTTCCCTGCTCCCCTTGGTGTTATAAAAACGGTTATAAAAACTTTTAATATGGATATTGACATCCGTAGCAATAAATCTGTGGATGTAGACGTCGTCGAGCCCTTCTTCCTTCAGCATGCCAATCTTGTCTTCAATTAGTTTGTAAAGGTTAAACGGCAGCTCGGAAACAACCTCTTCATCCAAAGCTTTTCTTCCTTCTGGAGTAATGTATAGGCACGAGGAAATACATCCCATTTCCTTCATCTTATATTGCGTTTTATCAATATTAAACAAACCATCTCGGATATTGCCCGGCAGGTTTTTAAAATCAAGTCCTATTTCTTCTTTGTTTTCATGTATGCTGTTTAAAAACCCTTTCGCGCATACCAGCTGGATGTTCGACTTTAACTGGCCGATATTGCCGTAGGTGACGCTGCCGATCAGTGCTCTTACTACCTCTGATTCAATCCTAATCGGCTTGTTTACCCTATTGGCCTCGTTAGCAAACAAATACTTCAAAATCAGCATTTGCTCCTCAATAGCACGTTCCTGAAGGGAAGGGATATTGATTGTGATGGGTATGCGCCTAATGAAGGTTTTCAGCATGGATGATCCGGGATCCTCCGTCGTAGCTCCAATCAATAACACACTCGCGTCTCTTTTTCGATCCGTTTCACCCAATTTGTTATAGGTGTGAGTATCCATGAAATAGAAAATCATTTCCTGCCCTTCCGGGGGTAAACGGTGAATCTCATCCAAAAAAAGGATGCCTCCGTCAGCTTTCTCCACCAGCCCTGCTTTTTCATGATCAGCGCCTGTAAACGCCCCTTTAACGTGACCAAAGATGTGGGAAAGTAGCAAGTGGGGGTTATTGAAATAATCAGCGCAGTTAAAAACGATAAATGGCGCATTCTCTGAAAACCGCTTCATATACTTGCCATAATGGTACATCAACCTGGCAAACATAGTTTTTCCAACACCAGTCTGTCCGACTATCAGTGTATGCAGACCTCTAGGAGGATACAGAATCGCTGCCTTCCCCTGCTCAACCTGGTTACGCATGCTGCCCCTGAAACCGATCAAGGCATGGAATGGATCGACCTGTTCGTCAGGCAGCAATACCTCTTTGATGCTTTTGACCTTAATTTGTTTCTCTTTCAGCCGAACCCGAAAGGTGTCCTCGATAATCTGCTTGTGCAGAAACCTGACCGGTCTTCCTTTGATTTTAAGGATTAGATCGTCACGCAGCAGATTATTCAACTCTTTGCTCACATTGTTTCTCAGCATCTTTTGATCATCAGCAATTTCCGCAGCCGTAATCCCTTCCCCCGCAAGTAATGCCTCTTTGGAAATTTTCTTGGTACTTTCGGCAATATACTCTAAAATCTTATCTATTCGTTTCACCTGTATTCCTCCAGCCTGAATCAGTCATTGGAAATTGATATCAACCTGCTTATTTAGGGAACAGAATATGGTTTTTCAGCGCATGAGCTACTCCATTCTCGTCATTCGAGAGAGTAACGGTGTTGGCAGCAGCTTTGACCTCAAGTGGAGCATTTTCCATGGCAATGCCAAGTCCCGCAAAGGCCAGCATGTCGATATCATTGTAGTTGTCACCAATAGCCAGACAATCGCTTTGTTTCAGTTGGTACTCTTTTAGCAGAATTTGAATGGCTGCGGTTTTGGAAGCCTTTTTTGACATGATTTCTAGATAAGTAGGCTTGGATAAGTAGAGATTTACTTCTTCACCGTATACGGGTCGCAATACTTGAAGGACGCGGCTGATCTCTTCGGGATCACCCATGCATCCAATTGCTCAATATACCACTCATCATCCTTATACAGGCTTACGTGAAGATCATAGGCAGCCAGGCTGTCAAGCAAACGCTGTGTCATTTTCGTATCTATATAACGGGTGTTCAGCTTGTTCCCGTGCCTATCTATAACAAGTGCCCCACTGTAGCATATGAGAGGCTCAGAAATACCAAGATGCTTCTGCAATGGAATAATTGCTTTTGGCATTCGCGCAGAGACAAGAACCACTGGAATCTGCTTACCATTTATAACCTGGAGAATGGTTTCTTTGGTTTCTTCCGTGATTTGATGCGCCGAGTTAAGCAGCGTCCCGTCAATGTCAATGCAGACAATTTTATAAGTTTCCATAAATGATTCCTCCAGCTCCAGTGTATTATGTTATTCAATGAATGAGTATACAAGAAAGATAGTGTATATAACCAAAAATGCAACACACATAATAACTGTTACTTATTACGACAAGCTTTGGCTTGTTGATGAATCGTTTCTATCAGATAAAATTACTCGGTAACGTTAACATCTAGGCAGGAGAATCGCATAGGCTTAGAGAAGTAGATCTTTCATAAATGACTGTGAATTTGAACTAGAAATGTATGGAAAAGGAGTTTGAATAAGTCAATGATACGATATGGATTACAACAGGAACAAGGATTCAAGCTGGTCATGACGCCCGAATTGCGACAAGCAATCACGATCTTGCAATATTCTTCTGCTGATTTAATATCCTATCTGCATGAACAGGCGAACGATAATCCAGTCATTGATTTGCCGGAGTTTAATATGTTCATAGGCAGTATCAAAGAAGAAGCAGAGCGGTTTTCACAGAAAGATCAAGGAGAGCTGCTTGAACATTATCGTGGCGGAGAAAAATATCCATCGGTCCAGCGAGCAAACCCCGTTACATTTCTGGATTTTGTCCCCAATCCGAATGATACCCTGTTTGAACATCTGAACAGGCAGCTTGGACTGGTAAGTGGGCTTACAAATTCACAGCGTATGGTGGCACGGTACCTCATTGGCAATTTGAACGAAATGGGATATTTAGAACTTGATGTTCCAACAGTCGCCTCACTATTGGACGCTCCCATAGCCGAAATTGAGGATATGCTCTTGGTGATACAGAGTTTTGATCCACCGGGGATCGCCTCTTACAGCTTGGAAGAGTGTCTTCTTCTCCAGCTCCAGCTTGCTGGCATGGATGATGAATGCATAGTCAGAATAGTAAGCAACCATCTGGCCGATCTGGCGAACAATCGGATACAAAAAATTGCGGATGCTCTTGAAATCGGTAGGCGAGAGGTTATACAGATGGCCGATCGAATTCGCAAGCTAAATCCATGCCCGGGCGCAGCATTTGCTCATAAAGAGCAGCAATACATCATAGCAGATATAACGGTCGAAAAAGCCAACGGCGAATATCTTGTCCTGATTAATGACATTAGTGCGCCGCGGGTTGAGATCAACCCTTTTTACCGGCAAATGATGCAGGATCTACCGAATAGTGAAACCAAACGTTTTATCCATGAGAAGATAAATACGGCAAAATGGCTGATCAATAGCCTGGAGCAACGTCGGCTGACTCTTCTACGGGTTGCCAAGGCCATTGTGGAAAAGCAGCAGGATTTTTTTGAGCATGGCGTGTATTTCCTCAAACCAATCACCCAAAAGGAGATTGCCGAAAAGACGGGCTTACACGAATCCACGGTCAGCAGGGCGGTCAGTAATAAATTTATACAGACGCCTCGCGGATTGTTCGAACTCAAATTCTTCTTTACTTCCTCCTTGACGTCAGCGGACGGAGATGCTGCTTCATCGGAGAGTGCAAAAAAGCGTATCAAAAATTTGATAGATAATGAGGACAAGCAAAATCCGTTATCGGATCAGGCTATTACCATCGTACTGGAAAGGGAAGGTCTGCATCTATCACGCAGAACCGTGGCGAAATATCGGGAAGAACTGAGATATCTTTCTTCTGGCAAAAGAAAAAAGTTTGAAGTTTGAATGTTTAAGGAATAGTCGCGTTTGATCCGGTTCCATATTTTTTGATTTGGCTTTATCCAGAATGATCCGACTCAATAGTTCTTGAACTAGGATATTTTCACTTTTGAAACGTTTCCAATTTACTGTAAGAAAAACGTCAGTTAGTAGATCCATACTATGAATCGACCGAATGAGCTAATATTTTCACAATAAAATCATGTAGTTTCGCCTTGCTTGAAGACAACAGGGAGACGATACACTTGCTGATCTAAAGTTTCACCTTCGATTTTCTTATAAAGCAGTCTGATTGTCATACGTGCCATCTCCTCCACTGGCTGCCTGATTGTAGACAATATCGGATGAAAATAAGGATGATCCTGAATCCCGTCGTAGCCGATAACCTTTACGTCCTCTGGAACGCGAATGCCCTGCCTGCGTGCTCTTTCTATATAGTTGGCGGCTAATATAACTCGGGACACCGTTCCCACAGCTACGCCAGCTATGTTAGCTACATCTTTAATACTTGGCATTTCCCTCCCCCTATCTCTCTTTATGAAAATTATAATAACACTAAGATGGAAACGTTTCAATTTTTTTGATGCTCTTTTTTGCTACCGTTTTCATGCCAACCCTGCATATGAATTTTGTGCCTCCAGCTTCAATAACACTCGTGCAGCCTTATAAACGTTCATGACCACAAATGCCCACGGCCTTTATAAAAACTTTTTATCTTCCCTGCCGGGCTGAAGCGCCAGCGCGGATTCCATTAAATATACGTCCTTGTCCTCTACATCTGTTCATATTCATCTCTATCCTTCTTGTTTTAGTGGTTAATCCCAAATTTCCTCCGAAAGACACGAATAGCGTTATTAAAAGTTACGTGCCCACCGTTTCTTTAGTCCCATTTGCCAATTTACCGAAGAGATCACGTTAAATTTGTAAAGGCAACCAATAATCGGCTGCCTTTACGTTTAAATAGTGTTTGCAAAATTATAATTCTTATTTTCTAGAATAGGCTTGCAGATTTGCGTCCATAGGCCTTACAAGAGCACATTTCTCAAGTGCTTGCCGTATCAGCATCTGCCCAATAGAGCCGCTGGCGCCAAACAGGTGAAGCCCTCCTGGAAAGTGTCTTAGAACGTTGATGCTACTTTCGCCACTTCTTGAAGTCCTTCTTTTACAATCACTTCTGCACGATCCTTGTACTGATTATGTCCTTCAATAATAACCTCGGTAGTTTGAATTCCGAAAAGGCCAAGATTCATCTTCACTGGTTTAACCGCTGATTCGAAGGATGCCATCGGCTCTATCGAGTACATTCCTCCACGTGCGCTTAGCAATGCGACTTTTTTATCACCGGCAAGACCAACAGGACCTTCAGCAGTAAATTTAAATGTTTTGCCAACCTGGGAGATATGAGCGATGTAGTTGACTAACGGTGCAGGTGCCATGGTGTTCCAGAGTGGAAAGGCAATGACTACTTTATCTGCGGCAAGGAATTGATCCAGATAACGATTGGACGTTGTTGTGGCTTCCAACTCTTCTGCCGTAAGTTCATAACCTTGACTTAATTTATAAATGCCTGTGATCACAGTATTCCCATAAGTAGGAAGGTTCTCTACGAACAAATCAAGTTCAGTAATTACATCAGAAGAATGGGTATCTTTATAAGTCTTGAGAAAAGTCTCATACATCTGAACACTTACTGCTTGATCTGCTGGACGATCATTCGCTTTAATAAAAAGTACATTGGACATAGTAATTTCTCCCTTAAAGTAAGATATTTATCTCAGTCCATTTCATATTGTGCCTTTTTAAAGCACATTTAAAACTTTTAAATGCAACTGTGATGAGCACATTATAATTCATTTATTCCTTAATCTCAAGTTTTATTTCTGTACGAATGTTAGGTTACAAAATATGCTTTATAACGTTGTAGTACAGGAGTGACACCTGATTGTTTGGTCAGTAGGGGCAATAGCGTTTTAAGGGGGAGCCCTTTCACAGCATTCGTGTCTTATTTATCTATCTTCTGAATACAACGATAGATGACTAACTATGATCGATGAGAAGGGATACTTTTAATCATTTTTCTTACAACTAGGGTTTTAAATAACTTACTTTCGTCTATTGATTGAACTTACCATCAAAATTTATATGACTAACTAAAAGATATTGGGAACGGGTCTATTCTGGTAGTATCCTTTAATACTTTAACTGGTATTATCATACCAGTGCTGTTCTCTATATACATTAGTTACAAGTATGCGCAATTGGGGAGATGAGCGATCAGTGTACTGTTTTAACAAATTCCAGCAAGAAAATAAAAAGTCGCCAATATGGCGACATCCTTTGAATCAGCACATTATAAATTTTGGCTTAGCCTTTTTCAATTTTTACTAATTAAAATAAATCTATACGGTTAGCGACATCTTCGATTGTAAACTGACTCAAATATTTTATAGTGTGCTGTTCAGTTTCATACAGAATTTTTTCCAATTCAAGATCAAGCTGTTTAGCGGCATCTCCACAATCGATATCAAAATCAGATTCTGATATATCCGTATTTACTGCATAATAAATATCACCTAAAGTAATTAGACCGGGAGCTTTTCGTAAAATGTAGCCCCCCTCACGTCCACCTTTTGACTCCACGATACCTGCAATGGTTAAAGACTGCATGACTCTTCTCATGAATGTAGCATGCGATTTAACTTGACTCGCAATCATTGCACTAGATAAAACGCTGTTACTTTTTGCTAGCCATACGACAGAATGAACGGCTATTTTAAAACGGGGAGGACCAATGTGGATTCCACGATTTGCTGTACTCATATGAACACACCTTTTCTCTGTTTAGTTATTATTGGTTATTTAAACTGAATTGGAACTGATAATAAGCTTTAAATATTCTCAATTCGTTCTGCTAAAGAAAATATTCCTTCATTAACACACCAGTCGAGTATAACACCTCTAATCTATATTAGCAGGTACGAGACGTGCTCACACTAAAATCAATGAAAATTCCTGATCTCTCCTACTGGTCCGGTGGGATGGAGAAAACCACATAAGCACGCAAGCCCTTTTTTAAATTAATGAATTATAGTACTCAGTCAACTTAACTCAAAATACCTTTTTCTTTCCCGTATATTCAATAATAATCTGCACCGACTCCTTGAACCGCAGTGCACGCAAAATCTCCCGCTCCCGCAGAAACTTGAGGCTGTCTTACAGATCCACATCATCCATCTTGTCAATCAGCCACTGGTATGTAGCTCGGGCCTTTTCTTCGGCGGTTATTTACTCATAAATCTGCCCGTGGATCACCTCTAGCCGCGTGTAGGTCGTGATGAACGGACCCCCCTGCTGCATTGTTGTAGAACAAGACCACTAGACTGCAGCTGTTTTATTGAACTAACGTACCCAGTTAGCATAATGACCTGTTTGTTGACTATATATCCCTAAATTAAGTTCCCCTTTAATAAAGACTGTTCGGTATAAGAAGATCTCTCTTAGAGTGAGTGTTACTTTATCTGATTGAACAACTAACGTGCACCTTCCTCAATAAAAAATTTCAGTCCTTGAGAAAGATAAGGTATCACCAATTGGATATATTCCTCAGCTGGCCTTGTCTCGTTATATTGCCAGTTAACAGCCGCCCCGTAAATGCTCCAGCTTAACATTACAGATGCAATTCGAACGGATTCCTCACGGACTCCTGCATTCTGATTCATCATCATCTCGAAAAATACTTGCCTCAAGTTCTTTCTTAATTATCGCTTCTATTATAGAAGTAAATGATTCGAAGCTTTTTCGACATTGGGAAGCGTGCAGCTGCAACTTGATCTACTGCGTTATCAACAAACAATCAACAAGGAAAGGATTGGCAAGACATGAGTAATATGAAAAATACGATTTTCCAGGGAACAATCCACCATTCCGGTTACGTTGTTCCCGATCTTAAAGAAGCCATCGATTTTTTTACAGATATCTTAGGATTTGAAGTATTGTTTAGTCCAGGCCCTATGAAGTTTGACGATGACCAGTTAAACAGATATTTCGGCGTTCCTGCCGGCTCCAGTGTAGCAGGTGCTGCTTTTCTGCAATACGGCGGCCTACAAATCGAACTGGCGCAGTGGACGGTGGAGCATCAACATCCCTATCAGATGAATCCTTCCGATGTAGGTGCTGCCCACCTTGCCATCACGGTTTCCGATTTGGACGCAGCTATGACGTATTTCCAGGCTCAACCCTCTGTATCTGTAAGAGAAATCAGCCCACTTGGTTTCTTTTATATTACTGCACCATGGGGAATGGAAATCCAAATCATGCAATTGATGAAACAGTAATTTAAACTAAACTAAAAGAAGGAGTGCTAAACTATGACTCAAAAAACAAACATAAAGCGTTCTGTTCTACATCATGTTGGGATCACTTTCTGAAAATAACGGGCGACGATATGAAATCGGTATTGCGTCGTTTTGTCAAGTTTTTTTATTTCATGAGAAAAAGCGTCAAAATCAGATCGTATATGCTTGTAGTGCATAATAGAGTGCAAGTTTCTTTTTACTATAGAAGACAGAGTTTTTGGATAAATGACTGAATACTTCCACCCTTTATCATTACAGTAATCTGTGCAGGCTTTATACAAATGTGGCATCTTACCTTCTCGAAAAACTAATACATCGGGGACGTGTTCCTTCTTCACTTTAACAAAATCCTTATTAATTAATTGAAGTTGTATATTAATTGGTTGTGGATAATAACGAATAGTCTGAGGGTCAAGTTCTAAAAAGTAATAAAATAAATATTTTCCCTGTGTGTTCGCTATAGACATTATTCAATATAACATACAAACGTATAATATATTGATACTTTACAACTTACGTTATATACTATTATAAAATTTATACACTGGGGGTAAGGTTAAAATGTCCATAGCTTCGGAGTTGAGCGGAACGAAGCACGATTCACTCAGTTTTTTACAAGGGGTTAAAGATTGTATTCCTACATTGCTCGGTTATGTATGTATTGGGTTCGCGGCAGGCATTGTGGGTGCCTCATCAGGGGTGAGCACCATGGAAATTGCCTTCATGTCGGCGCTTGTATACGCCGGAGCCTCCCAGTTTATTATGTGCTCGATGCTGGCTGCAGCCAGCCCTCCATCTGTCATTATTTTAACGACATTCATTGTAAATGCTCGTCATCTGCTGTTAAGTGCGTCGCTGGCTCCTTACTTTTCTAAATATTCATTGTGGAAAAACATAGGCATCGGCGCTCTTTTGACGGACGAATCCTTTGGAGTAGCGTCGGATAAATTGGCTAAAGGCGGGCAGGTCAGTGACCGCTGGATGAACGGACTTAATATCACAGCTTATCTCGCCTGGATTGCATCCTGTGTGGCGGGAGGGGTTCTCGGGAACTGGATTTCCCGACCGGAGGCTTTTGGTCTGGACTTTGCCTTGCCTGCGATGTTTCTTGCCTTACTCATTTCCCAGCTCCAAAGTGTCCAGACCTCCAAACTCAAGCATCGTCTGCTGCTTGTGCTATGTATGGCTGTTCTGATGTACCTTTTGTCCTGGTGGGTGCCATCACATATCGCCGTCATTATAGCGACCATGATCACCGCAACGATTGGAGTGTTAACCGACAAATGAACATTAATCCCAATGTCCTGTATATCATTATCGGTGCCATGATTGTCACGGCGATTCCAAGGATCATTCCCTTTGTCGTGCTGCAAAAGCTGGCGCTACCCAAGCCAGTGCTACAATGGCTTTCCTATATTCCCATCTGCATATTCACGGCCCTCGTGATGGAAAATCTGCTCGTTCGAACCGAAACCTCAGTCACTCTTAATGGGCAAGTGCTTATGGCTGTTCTTCCTACGCTAGTGACCGCCTTGTGGAGCAAAAACCTGCTGGCTACCGTCGTTGTCGGTATTGTGAGTATGGCTGTAGTTCGACTTTTGTGGTGAAGATAAAAATTACCCTCCTACAATAGGAGGGCATCTGCCATTTCTTATGATCCACCTGTCGTCCTTACTAACGAGGGCGACAGATTTTCTTCCTCAAAACAACGTTCTCGTTGTGAAAGATACGAGGAGGCTTGAAGCCTGAACATTTCTGCATACACTCCGTCTATATCCATTAAGCGTTCATGACTACCTGCTTCTACAATTCTGCCCTCCTCCATTAAAATAATGGTATCGGCCATACGTGCGGAGGACAATCTGTGTGAAATAAACACTCCAATTTTCTCATGAATAAGCTGATCAAACTTTTGAAAAACCTCTTTCTCCGCGTGTGGATCCAAAAAAGAGCTTGGTTCATCCAAGACATATATATCGGCATTTCTCATAAAAGCCCTGGCTATTGCAATACGCTGCCACTGTCCTCCAGATAGCTGCTGTCCATCTTCAAACCATTTTCCAAGCAAGGTATTCATTTTATCAGGCAGGCCGACTATCAAATCTGTGATTCCCGCCTTCTCTATAGCTGTCCAAATAGCCTCATCATTTTCTCTGGAAGCCACATTACCAAAGCCTATATTATCTCTAACAGCCATCTCATAATGTACAAAATCCTGAAAAACAACGCCTATCTTTTCTCTAAAACTGTCTTTATCCAATTCATGTATAGAGTGTCCATTAATTAAGATTTCTCCTTCAAAATCGGAATACAGATGAGTTAGTAACTTCACAATCGTTGATTTACCCGATCCATTTCTCCCTACAATGGCCAGCTTCTCTCCTTGATGAAGCTTGAAGCTAACATTAGAAATGGCATTCTCCTCCGTGTTCGGATATCTAAACGATACATTCCGAAATTCAATACTGTGAATAGCGGACAAAGGCAATTGCTGAACTGATTTTTGTATTTTTGCCTCTTCTGGCATATCCAAAAAGTCAAATAGCTGCTTGATATACAAATTATTTTGGCACAAGCTTAAAATCCCTTGTACAATGCTCTGCGATGTTGACTGGGTTAACGTGATACCCTGAATTAAGCTCACCAAGTTCCCCACTAAAATTTGACCAACATAAGTGGCTTGTATGGCCATGAAAATAATAAATGCACACGCACCCTGATTTACAATCTGAAATACAAGAGAAGTATAGGATCTACGAACTGCTAGCACTTTATCCTCGCGATAAAACCCTTCGAGTATCGTTTTATATCTTTTTCGAAGATAGTCTCCCAATTGAAATATTTTCACTTCTTTAAAACTATTATCTCTTGTCACTAAAAACGACAAATACCAGGATTCACGTTGTCTTCCTGCTCTTTGAAAGTGAACATTAAATTCTCTTTGTCCAATACGTAAAAAAGAATAAAATGATAAGCATGGAATGAGAAAAATGAATAAGAATGCCCACCATCTCCATGCGATGAGAATCGCACCCGTCGAAAATAAGGTTACAACACTGCTAATAATGGCAAGGATTTGAGTAAATATTTCAAACGGCCTGAAATCTGCCTCTCCCTGAGCACGTTGAAGCATATTTTGCACATCTGCATCCTCAAACGACTGCAAAGACATCTTTTGTGCTTTTTCAATAATTCTGATATTTACCTGGTTCGATAGCCGGCTTTGAAACATTTTACGAAAAAAGCTTTCGCCAATGTTGATCAGATCGTACAGCAAATTGACACCGATCAAGACGCCAAAAGCTATAAAAACAGGTTGAAAGCTTCCCCCTGACGCTCCGGCCACGACACTGTTGATTAATTCTCTGGTAGTTAAAAGGATCACAGCAGGAATTGCACCCTTCAATAAATTCGTAATGAGTATAGCAATCAAAAAGGAAGGATGTGTGTCCCAAAGCAGCCTGAATATACGAGGCCAAAATAAAAAGGTACGAAATATATTTTTATAGGACAAAGAGATCAGATCATTGGTTTGTCCATCAGACTGTGACATAGCTTACCCCTTTCCTATGCAACAGGTTAGCTACTGTATGCTTAGCTAAAGCCATACATTTTATTTCTCGCTCCCTATTTACACCAAGCAGACGATTCAAATGCATATGAATGATGCTGCCTAAAATATCATCAGGATGATTGGTAAGTTCGTGATTATTTTTAGCCAGGATTATCGCTTGAGCATACTTCTGAATCATAGTCTGTCTTTTTTCTACAAGCGCTAAGAAAGCAACCTGTGTGTTCGTATCTGCTTGTCCAATCCATTCATAATTCGATTCTACAGCGGTAATCAATGTTTTTTTGACATCCCTGAATGCCTTCATATGAGGCTTGCAATCAATTCTCTCTTCTAGCCATTCCACTTGATCCTGAATCGTTAAACCAAAACCACTCAGATAATGAATAATGTTAATCACAGCCGCAATCTCTATGTCCAGATTGAAAGCATTAGAGCGAATTCCCTTCATATAGGCGATGACCCATTGACTATCCACGTCAAAAACCTGTTCTGCCAGCTCCATAAGTGTCTGTCCTCCATACCTCTCCAATTCAGGATGGTATGTATCTATGACCATATTCGTTATTAGCCCCTCTTCACGTAACTCGGCTGCCCACTGATTTAATTGCGCCAAACCAGCTGTCCATAGCTTATCGGGCTCTCCCTGAAAACGTAAACGGATATGATGTTCAGGATCAACGTATCGCAAAAAGTAAAATTTTCGACTCCAATCCTTAAACCCCGGCTGTTTTAAGAGATGCTCTAGGCTTAAGCCTACCAGGTCAGTCTCTCTTTCCTTGACTCCGTACAATTTAAGGTATAGCCACTCCCCTCCTGGAAATATGCCTCTATGAATGCTGGAAGAAGTATGAGTAATGAAGTTTTGAGAAACAATATGGTTTTGTGAACTAGGGATACTCGGTTTCACCTTTATTTTTTTCTTCTTTAGTGGAAACACAAATTCTCCCATATATCTTCCTCCCGTCCCCTGTACTGGGGTATGGAAGGGATTACCCAAACACTCGGTAAGAAGAAGTTCCTGTCCTTCACGTGTCTTGCTCACCTCATGTAGCAATTCTTTGATATGGAAAAGGTTGCATAGGTCTAATAAAAGGCGATTATCCCCCATCGTTAGGTAAACATAACGCGGTACATTCCATTGTTGTCTCCACACATGGAAAAGTTCTTCTCCTTCTTTGGACTCGCATGATTCTGAAATATTCAATGAAGCTTTGCTCAGTTTCCACTGCGCAGCACTAATAATGATCTTTTTATATACTAGTCTTGGCAAAAAAGGGGACTGCTCTAATGGCCCCCAGTCAAAATAAGACCACGTACCAATCTCTTTATTAGTAATATCCGTTAGAAATCTGAATATATGTGGTGAAAGCTTGTAATTCAGCATGTGTGTTTGCAAGGGGATTATTTCCTTACCCAAACGTCTGGACTTGACATAAAAACGATCATGAGTAGCACCCACCACTAAATCATCAATACAGAGCGTATGGTCCTCATCTTTAGAAGAAGTGGTACCCGACACAATCTCATATGCCATTAAATTTTTGCTTAATGAGATATTTGATATTTTCCCCTGTTCCGGCATAAAAACCATCTCTGACAATAACGCATCGGGATGAAAGCATCGGTGATGATCATATATTTCAGAGAATTTTTGTACAAACTCCTCACTAAACATATCCAGAAAACGTCCAAAGGTTTTACCCGCTCTATTCGAGCCAGCACTGGCTCCAAGTAAAAGCGAATAGTCTCCAGAATCAACTTTTTCAGGAGAATCAGCAAATATACTATAATAGATCTCCATTGATTCTGGGGAAGTGTCGTAGTTATCAGAAATCATCAGTTGCTCTAACTGTTCATCTGTAAGGGCAAGTTCTATTTCATGATTAGAAATGGCATTCGAAACCCATTGAAAGAGAACAGCGTTGCGTTTAAATGCCTCCATGCCCATTGATTTTTTTTCATTTGAACGGTACATTTCCGGTATACCCAGACCCCAATCCTCATCAAACAGTTCATGAATAGGAACCTCCTGATACACACCGTACTTTTCCAAGAAACGATTCAAATATTCAGCCAATTCATCCGTTTTGGGGGATGCATACAATTTGCACATGACTTCAGCCCCTAATGAAACCTCATCAAGCACTTGTTTCGGCAGCGTTACTTCTTTATCCAATTTAACATCAACTTGTACAGGTGTTTTTACAGAAATGATATCCAGCATTTTGTCACATAATTTCCGGTAGACCTTCTCTCCTTCTCCAATCGTGCATTGATTATATTGAAGTAATAAAGCATCAATTTCGTGTAAAATGTGAATCCAAGGATCGGAAATGTCCAGTTTTTTAATTTTTTCGAATATGTAATGAAAGGGTGAATGATCCATTAACGGAGGTCTAAGCTCGCTCAAAATAAACTCTTGCTCTACTAGTTGCTGCAAATAATCAGCTATGATTTCCAAAGTAGCGTCAGGGAATGCCTTTAATAGTATTTCTTTGAGTTCCATCACCCGAATGGGATGTTCCGCAGCTTCAAACGTCATTCGAACAACGTCAGTAAGCCGAATGGAATTAAAAATTTCTGCCGAATCATCAGCTTCTGCTGCTCCATGCTTAGGTCGGAATGGTAATTTGGCTCGATTTCCTTTGATCATAACCGTTTTGTTTAAGAAAACCTTTAGTTGATTAAATATGGTCGGATCAGCTTCTATTTTTTGAATCAGTTTATATATCCATTCCATGTCGGGTCTGGCTCTCTTCAGATGCTTAGGATAGCTACCAATATCCAGATCGGTAGTCTTCCCGCAAATCCCCTGCCCCACTCCTGAAAATAACCCAAATGGAGTCGTTCGGGTAGTCATCCGAATAAAATAACGATAAAAGCTGTTCAGCGTCTTCTCATACTTTTGTAGCTCTCCTTTATCATCCAAAGCATGATCATCATTCAAGTAATGTAGAAACTGCATTAGGGAAGGAGAGGCTAATGATATGGCTTCTTGAACAACAGCTTCTTGGGATATCAACTTTAATCGACGAGTTATTTCCTCCAAAGTAAGCTGGCTGTCCACATCTTGATCCGAAAACACCTGAAAATATCGGTCTAGCGGTAGTAATGGAGCTCTGATTAGAAAAAAATCACATGCACTAAACCATCTTTCATCCCGATCTCTCACTTCATTATGTAGTTTATGCGCATCAGTGTAATGCAGTTGTCTCTTCACAACTGACCACCTCCAAGTTTTTAGGAAATATATTCAACTTGTAACCGATTCCATGACATGTTACCAGAATTTTTGGATGACTTGGATCATCTTCTATTTTCTCTCTCAATTTTCGGATGTGCACATACACCGTATTAGACGTAGTAAAAGCATCCACTCCCCAGACTCTGTCTATAATGTGATCAATTGTTGAAGCACACTCTTTTGCAGTAAGAAGATACATTAATAACCGGAATTCCATCATAGTCAGCATATGCTCATGCCCTTGCTTCCAAATAACCTTTCCAGCAGGATCAAAAATGACATTGGGTGATAAACTAATAGCCTGCTGTTCTCTTTCCATTTCATATTCAGATGATGCCATTGAAAAGAGTTGTTTGAGGAGATCCAATTGCCGTTGGTCATCACTATGATAGGAAAGAAAGATAAATGGGACCGTACATTTTTCTTTAATGGTGTGCCAGTAAGACAAGTCCTCTAGCGTTATATGATCCTGATTCAAAGCTACACCGATACACTGCTCATCAATCTCCGGTAGAGCCTGGTAAAGCGAATCATAAAACATGATTTGAATGTTTTCTGGAGTGCTTAAAGTCTCAAAAAAATGCTTGATCTTCCTAAAAGATGATATAACCATAAATTTTTGTTTCATCTAATCCCCCCAAAACCAATGCTTCAGATAAAGCAATAAGGTAGCACCCTTAAGAAATTAGAAACAATTCACTCCATCTCCCTGAATATTTAGGATGTTCTTTCCCAATTCCATAGTCCAGCAAACTTAATGCAATCCCTGTTGCTCCTTGCAGTATTCCTACATTATGAACATGAGTTGTCCCCTCCAAATCCTGGTATCCAAATGGGAGTTCTTCATCGTATAAATTTACTAACTTTAAAGCTATCTGAGCGGCAAAGCGTAACGCTGCTATATTACCGGTTAAACAATAGAATCTATGAGCCATATGAAGCAAACCGGCCAACCCGTGACAGAAAGTAGGGGATAGCGCGTTTAGTAGCTCATCATCTAAGCAAAATATGGATTTCATAGCTTTTTCCGCTATCTTTTTCCATTCTTCATTACTGCACTCAATTCCTGCTCTGAATAATGTCCAAGCTATTCCAAAGGTTCCATGACACCAGCCTTCAATTTCTCTCATCCCTACTTTTTTCTCTCTCTTGTTCATTGAAGACGCTTGAGAGTTTACAGGCCAATACCAGCCATATTGATCCTCCTGAATTTGAATAAGCAAAAAATCGGCTATATGTTTTATAGCCTCATGTAGTCCTTCAACTTCGATCTTTTTTTGTAGGGCAGTGACAAGCAGTGCAAGTATTCCGGTGATACCATGCGCCAAACCTAGATGGATTGAAGCCGAATCTTCCCTTGACGACAAATGTATATATTCAGGTATAAAGTGCGTAATGGTGTCTAATAATTGACGAGACAGATCACACATCGTCTTGTCTTCAGCAACCTCCAGAGTGTATCTGCCCACTCCGAGCAGCCCATTGATGATATCCATTTGCCTACTGAACTCTGTAATTGTGCCAATTACAGGTAAATCCCCCCACTTTACTTCAATATACTTATTAAGCTGAGAGATTAGTTTGTTATAATTAGCTCTGTTATTGGAAGCTAATAATATGCCATAAGCTACTCCTGTTGTTCCATAATAAAGAGAAATACGAGGCAATAATAATAGAGAGTTAGCATCTAAGTGCCGTAACTGACTATGCACATGCTCTGCCCAATTTTGATCTGGCTCCAGGTAACCCCATTCGGACAACAGCGCAAACACACCCGGAATTCCATCGGCAAGCGAGCCAGGATTCCAAGGGGACTTTCCACGTGAAGGTGAAAGGTTGTTTGTATGATTAACTATCTTTTCTGTATATGATAGGTCTATTAGCTTTTGTGCTATATACTTACTGATTTCAACTGATCTCCCCTTCAAATCTTCAACCATAAATCCTTCCCTCATTTTCATAACTGGAAAAGACACGGTTATAGAAACCGTGCCTTTTTTCCATGTATTTTCGTTATTAACACGTTTTGCAGAAGCTAAGACTAACTTGACAATTCAAAGTACCTGTTGCACATGAAGGAGTACAGATAAGACCACTGGCTGGTTGAACCCCTTTTGAAGCAACCTCATTTTTAGCTACTTGCAAGTCCAGATCAAATTGATTTTTCATCTTGTTACCTCCTTTTATTTTTTACAATTTTATTATAAGTTATATAATCTTAACTAGACTTTATATAGTTCTTACATTTGTCTTAATTTCAACGAGTACATTTAAGATAAACCTTCATTATTTTTTAGTATTTTTAAGGACAACACACTAGATTTTAGTGACAATATAATGAAGAAAAAAATAATGGAGGCTTTCATATGAAAATTGATAGTTTTGTTATACAACAATCCGACCAAGTTCGTGCAAGAGATATTAGTAAAAAAATTGCTTTACGTCTATGCGAGCCCGAATCCGTCTATGCAGCAGTCCATGCGGAACACAATGTTTCGCCAGAAACAAAGTACCACCCATGGGGAGAAACTTCACTTTCGCATGGTTATCCTGGTAACATTCATTTACTATCGCAATGGCGTGCTACAGACCCTTCGTATGATTGGAGTAGAGCCATACATTCAAACATGGCTCAGATTCAATCCTCACTTGCTAAAAATGGTCTTCACGATCTCTCTCTTTACAGTGGCTGGGCAGGTATCGCTTCGTCCGTAAGAGAGGCTTCTAATCATGGAAAATACTACAGTAATTTCTTACAGCAAATACATCAATGGATGATGCCTCTAACAGAGCAATGGCTTCAGTCGAACACAGAACAATTAAGCCTTCACGAAGGTATGCCCATGCAAGCCTTTGACACCATTTCGGGAGCTTCAGGGATTGGAAGATATATTTTGATGAACTCAACCGATCCTATCTGCACTCCTCTTGTTGAGCCAATTCTTCAATTTCTTACCGATCTTACACATCCCATACATATTCACAATCGTTATGTCCCAGGGTGGTACTCCCCGCAAAAGTTTCAATTTTTAGAGCGGGATAAACGTAACTATCCTCTGGGCAATTTTAATTGTGGAATGGCACACGGTATTCCTGGACCGTTGGCTTTATTATCTGTAGCTTACAGTGCTGGAATTGAAGTAAAAGGCCAATATCAAGCGATTGAAACCATTGCGGAATGGTTGCTTAAGTATAAATATGAAGATGAATATGGTAGCTACTGGCCTCATATTGTTCCATTCGAAGCTGAAATAGGCTCTCTACGGTTTGATTTGGAACGAGCAAGAGAAGCATGGTGTTACGGTACCCCCGGCATTGCCTGTACCCTATTTCTTGCCGGAAAGGCTCTCCATAATGAGGAACTGCAAAAATTGGCTGTGAAAGCTTGTGTCGGTGCAATCTCCTATGAGATAGCTAAGCGGGAAATGGACTCTTCTGCACTCTGTCACGGTCTTGCCGGATTACTTACCATCTCTTGGCGAATGTGGTGTCATAGTAAAGAGCCTGCTTTTCTCCCGCTTATTCAACAGTTAACGAATTGTCTGCTTGATCGCTTTCAAATGGATAGCCCACTTGGATATCTGGACCCCGAGCCAAGGTCAGATGGCTCTTTAACTTGGCTGACAAAAGCGGGCATGCTTGAAGGCGTTGCTGGGATTGCAGCTGCTTTATTAAGTGTTGCTGAGAACAAAGAGATCGGTTGGGATTACATCCTCATGCTATCCTAACTACAACCAGTCCCTATTCACAAACATCTTTCTTCCACCATACAGATAGGCTAAAAACGTAAAAATGACAATCAGTCCGAGACTGTAAGGTTCAACTCTGGGTGCATAAGTCGCTGTTTGCGGCATCATAATATAATAAGGAATCGTAAAAGGAAACCACGCACCTATGGAAGAGTGAAAGCCTGTTATAACAATATTAGGAACAACACAACAAATGGACATTCCCAGAGAAGCTCCAAAATTCCGAATTTTTATCGAGAGCATAAGCTGTAGTGCTGCCAGGGGAAAAATCCCGAGCCACCCTCCCAAACCGGTAGAAAGAACGACAGACCAAGGGATTTCTCCTGGAGCACCTGCTATATTTCCACTTACAAAATAGCCTGCTATAAATATAAGCTGATCCAGGCCCAGTATGAGAATGAGCAATATATATTTTGCATAATAAATTTGCTGACGAGGATACGGGCTGCTTAGTAAAATCTTCCATCCCCCATCCCGATGCTCGTACGCGCACAAAAGAGAAGCGATAATTCCACAATAGAGCGGATAAAAAAACATAGAGTGAAATTGCGCTGAATACGTATATAAAGTTAACCAGCTGGGCGAAAAAAACTGCTTCAAATCATTCAGTTCCAGGACTCCCATTAAAGAATTTATGACCGCATCCAATATAATGAGAATCCATACCATGATCCATTGAAGTTTTATTGTCTCCACGCGTAAAATAGAGCCCATGTATCTTCTCCTCTCTATTTGAATTCATGCTTGGTAAACTGTAGTGTACCAAGTCCCGTAAAGATCACTCCTGCGCTTAAAGCAACGATCACCCAAATCATGTGTTCCTTCATCAGAGGACTTGATAGTGCAGGGTACGACCAAGGCAATATTTTAATCCACAGAATACTTGTGCGTGCCAAAAACAAGCTTGCAATTGAACCGAATATACCAAACGCTAATGGGAATGCCTGATTAGTGAAAAGCGTAGACAGCCAAAGTTGAATTGCAAGTACTGGTAGGGTAGCCAAGCTTGCATTAATCGGCTGTAACAGCATGATCCGCCAAGGAATGGGTTCGTTTGTATATAATACCCAGATGAGGCTCATACCTGCTACAGTGATCAAGGCGGTACCCAACTGCAGAATCACGATCCATACGATTTTGGATAAATAGATATAACTTCTGGGAACAGGCATGGCCATAAGCTGCTTCCATGTTTGAGTATCATGCTCTGTACCGGCCATAATACTCGCCAAAAGTGTACCGCCAAGCAACATCACAAATGAAAGGAACATAAACATAACGGCAAAACCAGCGTAGACACCTCCCGGTCCTTGCCGAAAGTAAAGATACCATTCCACAGCAGTCATGCCTGTAAGTACACACCCCTGTATAAGAGGAATCCACCAGCATATTTTCTTCAGCTTAAGCCCCTCTGACTTTATAACCCGGAGTATCATAAGCTTCGCTCCTTACCTGTCAGTTCCAGGAATATCTCCTCCAATGTTTTTTTCTTCTCTGTGACCCGATAAATGGGATGATTGTGTTCCACAAGCACCTTGATCATCTCCGAAGATTGTTGCCGATCTACAATAGGAGTTACGACCTCATTTTGTTCAATCGATCCAGCTCCGGCCGTCCACCCATGCTGAATCAGTGCACCGGCAGCCAGAACAGGATCTGAGGTTTCAATGAATAATTGAGGCTTGCTTTTGGCGGTGAGTTCCTTCATCGTTCCCTGGAAGATCATTTCACCCTGATTAATAATTCCTACATAGGTTGCAATCTGCTCAATTTCGCTTAATAAATGGCTCGAAACCAGTACCGTCATTCCGTAAGCGCCAGGAAGGCTCATAATTAACTCCCGAATTTCCTGAATACCAGACGGGTCCAAACCATTCGTCGGTTCATCAAGTATCAATAATTTGGGGTTGGCAATAAGCGCCATAGCAATCCCCAGTCTTTGTCGCATCCCCAAGGAATATCCCTTTACCGGACGATACGCATCCTTGGTTAATCTCACTAAATCTAGCACTTCATGAATTCTTCGGGTCGGCAGTCCACGCATGGTTGTAACGATTTCTAAATTTCGATATGCGGATAAATGGGCATAATAGGCAGGTGATTCAACCAAGGAACCAATATCCTTCAATATTTCCATACGCTGATCCTTCAGCTTTTTCCCAAAAATCTCAATTTCTCCGGAGGTGGATTTAATCAGCCCAAGCAGCATACGAATCGTGGTTGTTTTACCCGCCCCATTAGGTCCTAAAAATCCATAAATCTGCTGTCCAGGTACCTGGAGATTTATTCGTTTTACAAATTCCCGTTTTCCAAAACGCCTAGTTAGCTGCTGTGTATGTATTACATATTCAGACATTTCCTGATCTCCTCTCGACTTCTAATGCTGAAGCTTAAGTTACATACAGTTTACTGAAGTAAAGTAAACATCAGGTAAACAGTCCCTAAACAACAGGCAAAAAAACCGAGCAAACTGCAAAATGTGAGATTAGATGTTAAAAAGTTAGATGTTTAGCGGCAGTGAAATCTCCATCCTAGTACCTGCTTTACTGCCTGAAAGGATATGAAGCGTTCCGTTATGCGCCTCAATAAAGCTTTTGGCAATAGGTATTCCATGCCCTTGGAAATGAGATACCTGCATGTACTCATTGGGATTCATTCCTATTCCGTCATCTTCGATAGAAATATGAAGCTTATCGTTCGCTTTACTTACTTCCATGGAAACGTGTGTACCTGGAGGATTATGAATGATTGCGTTGATCAAAAAATTCTGCAGCGCTCTGCCTAATAATTTGCTATCGAAGGGCATGATACATGCCGCCTCCATTGACGTAAAAGAAAATTCGTATTGCTCAGCCGAAGGATGGTTAGCGATATCTATGACTGTACTACGGAGAAACTCCACAATGTCCTCCTTCTCCAATTGGATTGGCAATGGACTTTCCTTAAGCTGCATAGAAGCATTCAAATCCTGAATCAACTGCTTCATTTCAGTCACTTTCTCACTGATACTCATACTAAAGCTTCTTCTTTCTTCATCAGACCAGTCATACTCTTGAGTAGTTAGCATAGCCGCATATCCTTCAATATAAGATAATGGTGTTTTGAGATCATGGCTTACACCTGCTACCCACTGCTGTTTTCGTTTCTCTAATTCCACTCTCTCTTCCTCATTGCTGCGCAATTGAGCCGATAAGATATTCATTTGTTCAAAAACTTCTTTATACAATTGATACGGGAGCTTATAACTATTTTTCTGGTTTTTTTTGCCCTCCGGCAGTTCCAGTTCACTTAGCGGCGCTTGGAATTCCCCTGTCGCAATATTTCCAATCCATTTAATTACATATACCAAAGGTTTGCCTATATACCATCCGTAGGCAGCTATGAACACAACACTCTGCACGATACCAAGTCCTGTCCAGAACAGATCAATATTTATATTTTGAGATGCTCCAAATATACTTTTTATAAAAATATATAAGATCGTGCAAATAACAAAACATAGGACATAGGCCAGTACAAAGCATAACGTTACTTTCATAAAGCGAAAGGACATCTTAACCAGAGAGTTCATTCTTGCTCCCCCATCTTGACTGACATCATTTTATAACCAAGCCCTCTTACATTGATTAAAAATTGCGGGTGCTTGGGATCAGGTTCTATTTTTTTCCGCAAACGGGAGATATGAATCACTACGGTCTTCTCATCACCCAAGAAGGCCTCGCTCCATATCGCCTCATAAAGCTGCCGTACACTGAAAATACGGTTAGGATGCTTGCACAAAAAAACCAGCAGTAGCCATTCACGTGCCGGACAATCGACCTGCTTTCCCTCCACATACAATACACCGGATTCCAGCTCCAGACGAAAATATCCAAAATCTAAAGTGCGTAAGGTCGGTTTCATGGCCACTGTCGAAACTTTCCGATATTTCATTCGAGCTTTCATACGCGCAACGACTTCCAGCGGGTTAAACGGTTTGGTAATATAATCGTCTCCCCCGATACCGAACCCCATTAATTTGTCTAGGTCTGTATCTCTTGCCGTCAAAAAAAGAATAGGGGCATCCGTATATAGACGCATTTGACGACACACCTCAAACCCATCGCTATCAGGCAGCATGACATCAAGTACAATCACATCCATATGAGATTCCATCACGACTTGCAGCGCTTCCCGACCCGTTGCAGCATGCTTGACTTGAAGGAATCCTTCTTTTTTTAACACCGTTGTCAGCATATCCCGCAACCCCTGCTCATCGTCTACTATAAGTACTGCAATTTCTTCCATAACCCAAGGTTCTCCATTCTTTTTTTACATTTTTTACTTTCATTATAAAAGCAAACGGGCAGAATTTAAATCGAGTTCCATCACATATCGTTCATCCCCGTGAATATACTTAATAACCAACAAGGCCAAACTGTGCCGTGTATCCACTTGGGGGGTGCCTAATAATGCCGGAACCACGCCAGCCATATTCATTCGTCGTATCCCGCGAAGATTGGTCGCTGCATCGCAAAGGGTACCAGGACCAGCAACGTCATCAGCAGAAGGTCAAAGATGTCATTAAGCAAAATCTACCCGATCTGATAACGGAAGAAAATATTATTATGTCGGACGGTCAACAGATTATCAAAGTGCCGATTCGCAGTCTGGATGAATATCGCTTCATTTATAACTATCAAAAGCAAAAGCATGTAGGTCAAGGGGATGGAGATAGTCAGGTGGGGGATGTCATCGGACGTGATCCTGCCTCCCAGAAGCCTGGTAAAGGTGAGAAAGCCGGCGATCAGCCGGGACACGATATTATGGAAACGGAAGTCAGCATAGAAGAACTGGAAGATATGCTGTTCGAGGAAATGGAATTGCCGAATTTACAGCAAAAAGACAAGGATCAAATTGAAGTTGAATCTATTGTGTTCAATGATATACGTAAAAAAGGCATGCAAGCGAACATTGACAAGAAACGAACCATTCTCGAAAACCTGCGCCGCAACGCCCGTGAAGGGAAACCGGGCATTCATCATATTAGTCCGGACGATCTTCGGTACAAAACATGGGAAGAGAAGACCATTCCTCAATCCAACGCGGTGATTATAGCCATGATGGACACCTCAGGCTCGATGGGCTCTTTTGAAAAATATTGCGCTCGCAGCTTCTTTTTCTGGATGACCCGCTTTTTGCGCCGTCAGTATGAAAAGGTGGAAATTGTCTTTCTCGCGCATCATACCGAGGCTAAAGAGGTTACGGAGGAAGAATTTTTTACCCGCGGAGAAAGTGGCGGCACGATCTGCTCTTCCGCTTATTTGAAAGCACTAGAGATTATCGACAAACGATATCCTCCTTCCAGCTACAATATTTATCCCTTCCATTTCTCGGATGGCGATAACCTGACCTCGGACAATGAGCGGTGTGTGAAGCTAATCGAGGAACTTATAAAGCGGAGCAATATGTTCGGCTATGGAGAAGTGAATCAATATAATCGTAGCAGCACGCTGATGTCAGCCTACAAGAATATTAAAAAGGATCAGTTTATGTACTATGTCATCAAGGAAAAAGGTGAGGTATACCAAGCCTTACGTACCTTTTTTCGCAAACGGGAAGGGGGAACGGTGGGATGAGCACCGACCAGAAGGAGCTAGAATATGCGATATCAGAAATTATGGAGGTTGCAGATGGCTTCGGGCTCGACTACTACCCGATGCGGTATGAGATTTGTCCGGCGGATATTGTATACACGTTCGGAGCCTATGGTATGCCCACGCGCTTCAGCCACTGGAGTTTTGGAAAAACATTTCACAAGATGAAAATGCAGTACGATTTTGGATTGAGCAAAATCTATGAGCTGGTCATTAACTCCAATCCCTGCTACGCCTTCCTGCTGGAAGGAAATTCTTTAGTGCAAAATAAACTGATTGTCGCCCATGTACTGGCACACTGTGATTTTTTCAAACACAACGCTCGCTTCTCAGCTTCTAATCGCAATATGGTGGAGAGTATGTCGGCCACAGCAGACCGAATCAACAGCTATGAAATGGAATACGGTTCAAAGGCTGTGGAATCCTTCATTGACTCTGTACTGGCGATACAAGAGCATGTGGATCCACAGATTATCAAACCAAGGCATCTGGATAAACAGCGCTACATGGAGCTCAAAATTCGGGAGCAGAAAGAACCTGGAAAACGCCAGCGTCCCCCTGGGCCTTACGATGATCTGTGGTCACTGGACACAGTGAAGCATCATGATCCGGCCGAGACCGAGGGCATCAAGATACGCCAGTTCCCACCGGAACCTGAAAAAGATATCGTCTGGTTTATTCAGGAATTCTCGGAGGTGCTGGAGGACTGGCAGCGGGATATTATGACGATGCTTCGAGACGAAATGCTGTATTTCTGGCCCCAAATGGAGACCAAAATCATGAATGAAGGCTGGGCCTCCTATTGGCACCAGCGGATTGTAAGGGAACTGGATTTGACCGGGGAGGAAACCGTTGAATTTGCGATGCTGAACGCCTCTGTCGTACAGCCTTCCAAGCAAAGCCTGAACCCGTACTATTTGGGTCTGAAAATATTTGAGGATATTGAAAAACGATGGGATAACCCAACCCGTGAGGAGCAAGAACGACAAGGACGCAAACCGGGCGAAGGACGCGCTAAAATGTTCGAGGTACGAGAGTTCGACTCAGACACCTCTTTTATACGCAATTACATGACCAAGAAACTGACAGAGGATTTGGATCTGTACGTGTTTGAGAAACGGGGACCCGATTGGAAAATTACCGATAAATCCTGGGAAAACATACGGGATCAGCTTGTGTTTTCACGTGTGAATGGAGGCTCCCCTTATATCGTCGTCGAGGATGGAGATTATCTGCATACGGGCGAGTTGAAGCTCAAGCACCAGTACGAAGGCATTGAGCTGGATTTAAAATATATGGAGCGCACACTTCCGTATGTATATCAGCTGTGGGGGCGCACCGTTCATTTGGAAACATTGATTGAGGGTAAGCTCGCCTTATTCTCATATGACGGTAAGAAACATCATCGTAAGTTTGTATAGTCATACAAAATCAAATAGCCAGCCTAATTTAAAAAAGGTGCATTCCTAAAAAGGATATGCGCCTTTTTTTACTATTTCATACAACCTTAAGCGACCTTCGTTTCTTGCCAATTTCAGGACGCCTGTTTCGTTTTGGATCAGGGGTGTATTATACTAATATGATAAATGACCCATGGGTCATACTTGAGAAACAGAACGAGGAGCGTTGATATAGATGAACATCCATCCCAGCTTTCGTGAAGTTCGTGTAAGTGACCAACAGGTATTCCCGATCGCCTGGTACGCCGTTGGCTGGTCCAAGGAACTAAAAAATAAACCGCTTAAAAAGCGATTGCTTGGCAAAGATATTGTCCTGTACCGTGATGATCATCGTCAGGTACATGCCATCCATGCTTATTGCCCGCACCGAGGAGCTGATTTGTCGCTAGGCTATTGTCAAAACGGGCACATCACATGCCCATATCATGCATGGTCTTTCGATGAGAGTGGGCAGTGTGTGGATATTCCGGCACATCCGGGGCGGGCTATTCCTGAGTTTGCTCATACCTATGCCTACCCCGCGATTGAAAAAGCAGGCCTGCTGTGGGTATATCCTCAGGCCGTTGGCTCAAAGTCTGAGATAAACTCAGGGTTGGGGACATCCACATCCCCACCTCCTCTGGAGATTTTCCCCGAGCTGGAGGACCCCTCTCTTATTTTGTCTCCCTACGATTCCGTGTGGAAGGCACACCTGACGAGAGTTGTGGAGAGCGTGCTGGATGTCGCTCATTTGCCAATTGTCCATAACAAAACGATCGGTAAAAAATCCTCCACCGACATTCATATCGAGTTTGAAGCGGATGACAATCATATTCGAGTGAAAAACGGGAAAGGTCTATTACAATATACCTTTCCACAGCAATGGATTTTGACTCCCGCCAAGGAAGGACGCAGCAAGTTTATTAATTTCGTCACCTTCACTCCGATTGGGCAAGAGTTAACTGCCATCTACGGACTGGCTGGACGTAATTTTGCCAGATTTGTACCAGGCATGAGCCACATTTTTTCCAGATACAGTGGCAAGGTGCTGGAAGAGGATCGGGCCGTGGTGGAAAGCCAGCATCCGCGTCCAATCCCAGAAGCGCTGCGAATGGAGGCACACGTCCCCGCTGATGGACCTCAAGTTCGGTTTCGCAACCGCTGGTATGATTTCCTTGTCAACGATGAGCCTCGTGTACGACTGGATCCAGAAACTACTTCCTCTTAAATTCGACGATGTAGCTTTGGTTGAGCTGTTTTCCACCTTCCGAAATGTTCTGGTACATGGATAAAAACCGGGCGGATGGGCTCCATACCGTTGGGCTGTCATAGGATTGGATATCGGTCGTAACCGGAGTGGTTTTACCCGTGGACTGGTCAAACACATACAGCCCTCTCATGCCTTGCTGATCCTCATCATAAATGGAATAAGCAAGCTTGGACCCGTCGCTGGACCAGCTTCCACGACTCATTAAAGTGCCTTGACCGACGATTCCTTTCTCTTTGCCCTGTTCATCCAAAATGATCATACGGGCTGGTTCGGATGTATTCCATTTCCGCTTTTCAATGGCAATAGACTTACCATCAGGCGACACGGCAAAGGACATGGCACCCTCTGCAATGGTCACAGCCTGAGGATGATTGAGGGTGAACCGATTCAGCACCGGATACCCTTGCTTATCACTGCCTGTATAAAATATGGCGTTACCCACTTTTTCGACATGAGACATCAATTCAGAGCGATTCGGATCTTGAAAACTCAATTCTTTAGCTTTGCAGTCCAGACCAATCAGCTGGATTTTACCATCCGGTGTGCCTGTAATGATATGATTCTCATCGCTCCAGCTCACTTCGTTAATCATATCCAGCTTGCCAACCGATGTAACCTTACCACTGCTTAGTTCCAGAATATAGCCTTGAATATCATATTTGCTGCTGGTGCTGCCCTCAGTAAAAAAGACATGGCGCTGATCCGGTGATACCGCAGCAAGTAACTGCGGAGCCTTACGACCTGGTGTTAAAATCCGCTCCTTGTCTGTCTCTACATTATGAATCCATAGCTGGGTTTTACGCTCCACAATCAGCTCTTCGTCGCTCAGCCAAGACCTCGCGTAGACATCCCCCAGCCTGTCGATAGACGATACCACCAGCTCGTCCGTTACTTGCTGCCGGGCTGCATCCGTGTCAATCACAGTAAGCTGTTGGCCCGGTTTCATATCGGATGCTGGATTTGTCTCTCCTGCGCTCTTTATGCCGCAACCGCTGAGCAATCCCCCGGCGATTAAGCCGGTTATGAGCACCCCCGTAGCTTTCTGTCTGAAAACTCTTGTGCGGGAATCTTCGCGACGAGGGGAGCCGTTCTTTTGCCCATAGCTGTCTATGTTTTTCTTTATCATGTACAACGGCCTCCTTGTTAACGATACCCCCAGTTTAATGCCCGAACATCTCATGAATACATCGAATTGTTTCCAAGTTGTAAACAAGACACCATTCTAGCCCTGTGCTAACAATCGGCCGTTTACAGGGAGCCATCGTGAACCAAGAGAGGGAGTCTAAGCGAAAATTCATTCCCACTTACATTTGTATGCCCGTTGTCATTTTCCAACCCACTATGATCTGAAGCTGTAAGCTGCAACTCTCCCCCCATGCGCTCCGCCAGTCTGCGCGCCAGAGGAAGACCAAGTCCCGTACCGCTGTCCTGACGAGATCGATCACGACTTAAGGTAGCAAACGGCTCAAAAATCATGTCCCATTGCTCCCTAGGAATCCATGGGCCGGAATTGCGTATACACACAATCACGGTGTCCTGTTCTACTCGATTCGATAACGTAATCCATCCACCGTCCCGATTGTACTTCACTGCATTATCCAGCAAATTCAGTACAATATGCATCAGATACTTAGGGTCTCCCCACACCTGAGCAGGAACGGTATCTATCGAAAAATTCAGTCCACGCGCCGCCGCTTTCCCTCGAATACGGCTCCCTGCATCTTCCAGCAACGAATGCAGTTTCACAGCCTCCGTATGCAATTCAAAATCATATTTATCCAGCACAGATAGCCGCAGCGAGTCCTCGACAAGCTCGTATAACCGTTTTGTTTCCTTACTGATACTTTCTCTCGCTTCACGCACCAGTTCAGGATCATCCCCATACATATCCAGTAAATCAGCATAAGCCTGAATAGAGGTTAATGGAGTCTTCAGTTCATGGCTGATATTTCCAATAAAAGATTTTTGCTGCTGCTCCAGCTCTCTCAAACGCTGAACCGCTTCTTCCAGCCGAAGCTTTTCGTTTTCCAGCGCGGTAATGCTCTCCCGGATCACATGACTCATCAGGAGCATTCCTTCATCCAGTCTTCCCAGCTCGTCCTGCCGTCGAAGCAGTCTGGCTTCTGGATAGTGCCCTGTCGATATCTGCTCGGAAGCGCGAGTTAGTCGTCCGATATCCCTCGTCTGGCGGCTGACATAGCCTAAGCCCAAAATAAAGCTCAATACCAGCACCGTACCCCCCGTCCATAGAAACAAGTGGGCAATGGCCTGGTAGAACTGCTGCTGCGCTTCTGTTGAGCTATGAAGCTGTACCACTCCCAGCAAGCCGTCCGGACCTTGAAGCGGAGCCAAATAGGTGACTGCGCTACCTTCCGTAATATACGCAATTTTGCCTTGGAGCGCATAGGAAAGGGCCTGGCTGACATTTGTTCTAAAAGCCAGCGGTAGAGAATTGCCAACCTCATGCCCCTGGCCATCATATAAAACAACGCGCATATTGCTGGATACGCCCAGTTCCACTGCGAGTTGGGGCGCCTGCTTCTTCATGAAGCCTTCCGGTGATTGGCGCACTCCCAACAGGTAAGACTGTTTTACACGCATTTCTACAATTTCGGCCTGGCGCTTTAAGCTGCGTTCCATTTGGTCTGTCTGGTTAGCACGAATGCCAGTAAGCACGAGCCAGCTCAGCACACCGACAGTAAACAGCAGCAAAGCCGCCAGTACCAGGGGGAATTTCCAACGCAGGCTTAAGCCTGTAGGTTTGCGTTTGCGCTTCTGTTGGTCGGTGGACCGCAAGCTTCCTTGCTGATGGAGTGAATGATGTTCGTTCACGTCATTTTCTCTGCCTTATAGCCGATACCATACACGGTCTGCAGTATCGCCTGATGTGGCTCAAGCTTCTTGCGCAAGCGCTGGATATGAATATCCACCGTCCGCGTTCCGCCCACATAATCGAAGCTCCATACCTGCTCCAGCAGCTCGTCCCGTGTATACACCCTCCCGGCATGAGACACCAACAGCGTCAGCACATCAAACTCCTTGGGGGTTAGATCCAGCGCTATGGCTCCAAGTTCAGCCGTTCGGCTGGACGGACGTACCCGTAATGGGCCGAGTACCATTTCTGTTCCTTCCGGGGCAGGCGCTCCTTCTCGCTCCAGTCTCCGTACCAATGCTTTAATACGAGCGAGCAGCTCCCTCAGGTCAAACGGTTTGCTCATAAAATCGTCCGCACCCAACTCCAGCCCGAGTACCTTATCAACGATATCGTTTTTGGCCGTCAGCAGTAAAATACCGATGCCCTTCCGACTTTCCAAGCGGCGGCACACCTCATATCCACCCAGTTTGGGCATCATCACATCCAGTATGAGCACATCTGGGTGGAACAAACGCACTTTTTCCAAGGCGTCCTCCCCATCAACAGCGGTTTCCACCAAAAAACCCTCTCGCTTTAACGCATAAGCCAGCGCATTCCGAATGCTCGCCTCATCGTCCGCTATCAGTATTTTTTTATCCATGTCCTGCCCTCCCTGCATTAAAAAAACGCTCCAGCTACCTATGTTCCCGCAAATAATAATGAATCAGACATGTATGACATATAAACTGCTCACGTGGATCGTTAAGATCAAAATCCGTCATGTCGCGTATCCGTTCCAATCTGTATTTTACTGAGTTACGATGTATAAAAAGATAATTGGCTGTATCTACCAGACTGCCCCTGTTTTCCAAATAATAAAATAACGTTTTGAGTAAGTCACTGCCATGTGAGCGATCATATTGCTGAAGTCTCCCCAGCTTGCGTTCAAACAAATTTGAAAATTCCTCTTTGTCCATCGCTTCTCCAAGCATATAGTGCATCTCTATATCGCTGTATTTGCATACACGTTTATCAGGATACAGCCGCTGGGCTACAGTAATGGCACGACGTGCTTCATTGTAGCTTTGCAGCAGCTCCCATAACTTTTTGGCACTTCCGATGCCTAAATAATAATCGGCGGTACCCCAGGCTTTTTCAGTTGACCAGTTTTTCAGCGTATCACTCCAGGACGTTTCCTGATCAGAGCCAGGTGCGTTCTGATGATCATTCGGCTGAAGAGTCGGCAGAAATAATATCGCACGATTTGAACGGAACTCAATATGAGACACCACACGCCGTCGGGTCGATTCCATACTCAATAACCCAGAAAGAATCTCTTCTGGCGGAGCCGTAGCACTTTCCAGTACAGCCACCTCCCAGTTATATTCCGGGTTGAATCCCAATTGACGACCTCTCCGCTCAACCTCATGCCGCACCGGCAACGGAGGTGTCATGAGCTCATCTATAAAATTCCCCCGTAGTCGGCTTTCCGTATCTTCTACTGCCTTTTCACGCATTAATTCTAACGCCATCACCAGACGTGCCTGCTCAATACCAACCTGCTCCATATCATCCAGTTCATTGCGGGCAATGACCAACTTGGCGACTGTACGTTTATCCACACTAATGGGAAAATGACGAGCATCTTGTACCTTCGCCCAATCCCAATCTTGTGGTGAAGTGACAATGGCTTGACCACCATTATCAACCAAAGCAACCGGAGCTTTAAAAAGCTCTGCTATATTATCGCTTACAGCCTGTATGCCACTGTTCTCCAGCACCATCGTCGTTAACGTTCGATAGATTTCTTCCGAACGTCGCAGCAGCTCTGCCTGTCGGTTCAACACCATATCCATGACACGCTGCGTAATATCCGTATAGGGAATATCGGCTGGAATCTCAATCACAGGAAGGCCGCAGGCATTGCTTTCTTCAAGCGCACTATGGGGAATTTCCGTGAGAAAGCGGGTAGGCTTGATCACAAGCGCCGCCGCCCCGCCCTGATGCAGTAATTGAATAATTTGACACAATACCTCAGGCTCATGACGGATCGAATAAGCCGTAGTCATCAACAATACACCTTCCCGAACCCAGCCTTTCAGGTCAGGAACTTCCATAATGTCAATAAACCGGACAACCCGGCTTAGCCCTTGTTCTCCGCTTAATACCTTCGCCTCCTTCAACACGGGTATTGCCATGAGCTCTTGAACTGTTACACCCGGTATTTTCATAAAGACAGACCACCCTGCTATTTATTTTGCAAAATCCTTAGTTCATTTAATTTTCAGGATAGTGTACCAAAAAAGTGTACAAAACAAAACCTTTTACCGCTTGGTCAAGTCTATCCACACCAGCCCATTCCTATCTTTAGGAGCTCAATGGAACATAAATAAACCGCCCTTTTCTGGAAAAGGCGGTTTATTTCAATATTCAACTATTTATAATGAAGTTTAAGAACTATCCTGCTTGTCCCCCACACGAAGTGTCTGCTAGCGTACCGAAACAGCTGCACCCAACGCCACAATCGGGTCAATAGCCCGAATCCCTAGTGTACGCTCCAACTCTGGCGCAAAGTTCATCGTTACAAAACCTGTGCAGGCAAGTACGATTACCTCAGCCCCCTTCTCCTGAAGCCGTAACGCTGCTGCCATAGCTGCCTCTTTACCTTGTGGAGTGTTCAAGTCCAGTGTCGTCTGCACACCTATGGGACGCTCTGTACCGATATAGGAATCGCCCAAAATGCGGCGAATCAGCGGCGGAGCCTCCTCCAAAATGGTCAACACGCCTACACGGCTGGCCGATGTCAGAGCCAAGAGTGCCGCACAGGACCCCGCCCCGTATACAGGTACAGATACAACCTGACGAGTTTCCTCTAGCGCTGGATCAGCCGCGCAGCTAATACCGATAGACGTACAGCCTTGTTCAACGAGTTGTTGCGCCGCGAGCACAATTTTAGGCACCGCTTCCCGGTCTGTGATATCATCGTAGATTCCTTTCGGCTGATCGGGGATACATACACTGGTGACAGGCAGCCCGTAGTGCTGCTCAATGACCCGGCCGTGAAGGTCGATAGCTACTTTGTCCTGTATGGTAAGCACTCTGATTATTCCAAGCATGATAACTTCCTCCCTTTATCGCTCTAGCAACTGACCAGCCTTCATAATCAGACGATCATCCAGATATACATCCGGTTTTTGTACGACTCCGTCAATATGTACACCCGCAGCGACAGTTCCCCCGAAGGTATTATTGCTGCCAAAAGCGACATGAATCGTGCCATATACTTTCTCGTCCTCTAACACAACACCTGTAATGCGGGCTTTATCATTCGTTCCAATACCAAATTCGGCCAGCATTCTACCATCGCCTTCGCCGAGCATATCCAACAGGGACTGTCCGGCTTCCCCTTCTGCGGCGATTAATCTTCCATTTTGCACCGTCAGCAGCAGCGGGTCTTTTAAGGCACCGATTCCCGCCACAGAACCATCCACCACAATCTGACCCTGTGCCGTTCCTTCCAGCGGAGCAATATACGCTTCACCGGAAGGCAGGTTGCCCGATTCGCCGGGATTCAAATACATACCTGTGCTGGGAACGCCGTTGCGCCCTTCTATGGTAAAGTTCAGACTATATCCTTCCTTTTCAATCCGTACCTGCTTGGCAGCAGTCAGCAATGCGGTCACCTCTTCGGTCAGCGCCTTGACCTTCGGATAATCAGCAGCAATTGCTCCATTCATGAACATATCGTCTGTCATGCCGGGCATGGTCGCTAGGCGTGCTCCAGCAGCTGCGGCTTGCTTACGGGCACTTGTATGTGTCAGCGAATACCGGGTGACACATACAACAACGTTGGAGCGAAGCATGGCTTCGGCAACAGGGGCCGGAGGCTCCTCGCCCGATTTAGAGCGAACCTTCATCGTCAAAATAGCTGCTTCTGCCCCCAGTGCCTTGCCAGCTTCATATATGGACTCGCCCAATTCTTTTTTATCATCGTCGGTTACGACCAAAAGCGTCTCTCCAGCGGTAAGTCCCAAACATTTTTGCAATACATTTTTACTGATTTCAATACGTTGTTGACTCATAGTTCTTACCTCCAATTTTTGGGCCCTTACACCATTTCCGATACCAGTTTGCCAATCAAGGCATTGGACAATACAACGGGAACCCCTGAGTAATGCGCCGCTAGCTCTCTATGCGTTTCCGTATAGCCCATGCAATCCAGCACGATCAGATCGGCTTGATTCTTGAACTGTCCTGCTGCTCGGCGAAATTCTTCCTCACTGCCACTGTAAGGCGAGGCCGCCGCAAACTCTGGATTCAATCCATAAGGGCTGAATTTAAGCTTGAGGTTGTTCTTCTGTTCTTCGAGCGGTCCAATGAGACCCAACCTTCTTCCGCTGGACATGGCCTTTAGTACAGGAGGAAGCACATGATCTGGCTCAATTAGAAAAGCGCTTCGGGTATGCAATCCAGGAAACACACCGGTACAGAGTAACAAAATAGTACGTATGCCCTGCTCCTCCAAACGTGTGATTTTGTCCTGGAGCAGCGGCTGGATTTTTTCGCGTGAAATGACCACCGACTCCCCGGTCGTCAAGCGCGAGGTTAATACATATTCTCCCGGTGACGGTGATAGATGGTGTTGTATATAGTCCAATGAGAGCCCATCCAGCGCACCAGCCTGTACCAGCTCTGCCCGTCCTTCCAATGCCCTTTCTATGATAGGCGCCACATCTGACCGGGGGGCTTGCCCAATCGTAATCATCCCAAGCTTATGCATTTTGAATCCCTGCTTTCGCTTTATTTTACGCTCCTGGCGACAAAGGGCAAGCCCGCGGCCTGCCCTTATTTCGGTTCTGGTGAATAGTTTTAACTTATGTTACTGCAACTTTCCTTACATAAACAATGTTCGTCCTGACCAAAACAAAGGCTTGTTTGTTGTGCATAAAGGATAAAAAAACAAAGTCATAGCGCTATCATTACATTTTATTCCTTTTTAATGTCAAGAAATATAACACACTTTAAACATCTCTTCCCTCACTGCCCTGCGCTTTGGAGTGTCTTACCTGTCCGTATATGCTAAAATACTTCCGTATCGGCTATTCGCCTACAGGAGGGCATGATCATGAAACAATCTATTTTGATCGTAGAAGACGAAGAAAAGATTGCCCGGCTTCTAGAGATCGAACTTCAATTTGAAGGCTATCAAGTATGTAAAGAAAAAAACGGAATTGATGGGCTAGAGACGTACTGCAAAGGCAATTGGGATCTAGTGTTGCTGGATATTATGATTCCCGGTCTCAATGGCATCGGGCTACTTCGGAGGATTCGTAAGCATGATGCGAACGTTCCTGTCATTTTGCTGACGGCTAAAAGTTCCATTGCAGATAAGGTCGAGGGACTCGATTTGGGAGCCAATGATTATGTTACCAAACCGTTTGTGATCGAAGAGCTGCTTGCACGTGTACGGGCCGCACTCAGAGTGGGTGCAACGAAAGACATGGCTCCACAAGTGGTAGATAAGTGGCTTAGTGCCGGGGATTTACGTCTCCATGAAGGTACTCGTGAAGTTCTTCGAGGAGAGCACAACATTGAGCTTACACCGCGAGAGTTTGACTTGCTCGTTCATTTACTCAGACACCAGCGGCAGGTACTTAGCCGTGAACAATTACTGGAGAATGTATGGGGCATAGATTATATGGGCGATACCAATGTGGTCGATGTGTATATTCGCTACGTGCGCAATAAAATCGACCCTACGCGCCAGCTCCCTGAGCTTATCCATACTGTACGCGGAATTGGTTATGTACTGAAGGAATCTTTATGAAGCTACAAAACAAAATCCATACGTACACCTCGTTATTATTCGCGGTCTTACTTGTAGCCATTAATTTTTCGATCTATTTCCTATTCAGCCAACTTTCGATAGACAGTCGAAAAGACCAGGTAGAGGCCGCAGCAGAGAACATGATTCGCGGCATTCAACGCGCTTCGGTATCCGTAGCCGCAGAGGACCTTCTCCGAGCCTATGTACCGCTGGATGGCATGCTTCGGCTGATGAGGCCGGAAGGCGATTTTCTTCCCCCTATCACCTCTTCTTCCGAGCAATCTCTTAGCTTGATGAAGGGCGTTTTTGATGAAACACGGCAGGTTCGCATGATTACCTATGAAAGCAACCGTTACATTCTTGTATCGGTCCCCATGATTTGGACCAATGGTGAGGTTGTCAATCTCCAGGTGATCGAAAGTCTGCAACCAACGATGCAGACGCTACAGGTACTCAGAATCGTACTTGTTGCTGTCACTGGAATTGCGCTCATTCCTGTCGTGGTATCGGGAAAACTGCTCGGCAGACTGATCACACGTCCAATCACATCTATGATTAGTACGATGAAAGAAATTCAGCGCAGCGGGAAATTTAAACGTCTTCCGCTCAATTCATCATCACGCGACGAACTGGTCGAAATGGGTGAAACATTTAATGACATGATTGAACTGCTGGAGCGGAATTTCGTCAGGCAAGAACAATTTGTATCTAATGCGTCCCACGAATTGAAGACACCTCTCACCATTATTGAAAGTTATGCCAGCCTGCTCAAACGGCGGGGGTTGCAGCATCCCAACATTTTCGCCGAATCCGTTGAAGCGATCCATTCCGAGGCGATTCGAATGAAGGACATGGCAGAGCAGCTTCTTCTGTTGGCCAGAAACGAAGAACAATGGAATGTCGTGCTGGAGCCTGTACGCCTGACCAGAATAGCGACAGAATTAAAAGCTACATTTGAAAATGCGTTCGCCCGACAAATTCAACTGGATGTACAGGCAGACTGCATTGGCTATACCGATGAAAATAAGCTGAAGCAGCTCCTATTTATCTTTTTGGATAATGCACGCAAATACAGTGACGAGCCGATACACCTGATGATTGATACGGTGGGCGGTACAGCTCAACCCTGCATAAGAATCACAGATCAAGGAATTGGAATCCCGGAAGAAAAGTTATCTAAAGTATTCGACCGCTTCTATCGTGTGGATGAAGCCAGAAGCCGCGAGGAAGGTGGGGCTGGGCTAGGCTTATCATTGGCTACAGGAATTGCACAAGCTATACATGCTCAAATTGGGCTAGAAAGTGTAGAGGAGAGCGGAACAACTGCAACGATCATCCTCCCTACCGTTCCAAAATAATAAGCCAAAGGAGGGAATAACGATGAAAACCATCTATGTGTGGATGATTGGGGGTACGCTGGCGGCTGTATTGATTACAATTTGTCTTTTACAGTGGCCTTGGGCACGGTCGTTAGCAGCTTCTCCATTGGAAGAAAAGGCCATCATCCAATCCGTTTTGCATCAGTATCCTGGCGAGGTGCTCGAATCCCAACGCTTGGGTGATTTTTATCTGATCAGGCTGGAACGCGCCAAAGGGAAGTACGATATAAAAGCCAATGCCTATGATGGTGTCATCGACTCCATTAAGCGGACACAGGCTTATACAGATGCGAAGCAGGAGCCCCAAGATCGCAAGCCCGGTACCTCACCAACCAGAGACACATCAAATCCAGCTAATAAACCTGACCCGGTTTCTCTCGTTATTACAGAGAAAGAAGCAGCCAAGCTTGCTGCCAAAGCAGTTAACGGAACATCCGACGATATTGAGCTTCATCGCAACGACAAAGGCCTCTATTATCTGGTTGAGGTTGAGGTAAAAGATGGGCGTGAAGCAGTAGTACAGGTCAATGCAGTATCGGGCTCTATCGACTCTATAACGTGGGAAAAAGAAAAACAGGAGCACAACGAATCATGACAACTTGATGATCATCTCAGCTCATGTTTTCTCATGGTTTTCTCATGATTCTATTATGTTCCTCTCATGTTCAAGAGATAAGCTGTATTCATGCTTATAGCACAAGGAGGAATTATGTAATGAAAAAAAACTATACATTAGGAATTATGGCAGCCACGGTTCTGCTTGGAGTTACAGTTACGGGTGTCTCAGCGAATGCCGTATGGGCCGCTAAACCTACGGGCCTTATTGGAGCGACCGCCGCTGCCAACATTGCCAAGAAGGCTGTGGGGAATAATGCACAAGTTGAAGATGTCGAACTGGAGCGCAAGAACGGAAAAGTCTACTATGAGGTGGATCTCCAGCAAGGGGATAAAGATTGGGATATAGATGTTGATGCTTATACGGGGAAAACCATCCGTTCCCATTCTGAGCTTGATCATGACTCGAATGACGAGTCCTCCCTAAACAAGCCAAATCACATCACCCTGACTGAAAAGCAGGCTGGACAAATTGCGCTTAAGCACGTGCCCGGGAGTACCCTTTTGTCTTCTAAATTGGATAAGGAAGATGGACAGTTCATCTACGAGGTAAAGGTACTCACCAACGAAGGAACCGTTGAGCTTGAAATCCATGCATCATCTGGCGCAATCGTGGATACAGACGAAGATGATGATGACAACGAATATTAATCACCCAGGTCATAATCAGGGTAACTAAATACAGCGCTAATTAAAACGGAGCAGCGAACTTTCGCTGCTCCGTTTTTTTGACCAATGTGACATAGGAAAAGAACGAAGATGGCTTCATAAAACTGCACCTATTATTTCTTCATGAATAGACTGATAACTAACAGAGGATTACCTTTTTCTTCAATCCAAAGTCAAGTGAGGTTCTTATGGCGAAATCCTATACTAAAGCACAGATTCGCAAAATCACCCGTCGTTTCGGCCTGATCCCGTTAAAATCAAGCTTAGTCTCCTCATTATACCGAAAAAATGCAGTGATCCAGGTGAAAACGAAAAAGGGAACTTATGCATTAAAGCCCTTTAGTCGTACAAAGATGATCCGTTCAAATACGATTCAACAGATGGAACGAGCTGCGAGTCATATAAGGCTTTTGAAAAAGAGAAAGTATACCTACATGCCCGCATGGCTCCCCACTCATTCCGGCAAGTTATGGACTCTATATCAAGGAACGCCATTTTATGTAAGTCAGTGGATCAAAGGACGGGGACTGGAGACCGCTGAAGATTTCGAAAAACTGGGGCGGGCACTTGCCACACTTCACGCCACCTCCACCGGCTTGAATCGGATGGATAAAGGAAAGTCCCCTCCGACCATTCAACAATTGCGGATTTGGAAAAACCAGGATCGTCTTTTTCAAAGAAAAATGATAAAAAACAGTCGCCATGATAAAACGTACCGCAACTGGTACAATGCTCACGGCGAAGACTGCAAACGTTTATCCAGGCGAGCATGGAAGGATTTGCAGGATGCATCCATCATAAGACTGCTTCGGATGGAACATCGGCATCCCTCCTTGATACACAGTGATATCACTACCCCAAATGTCATTATTTCGGATGACGGTCATCTCAAAATCATTGATTGGGATCGGGTTAAGATCGGCTCAGTCTATGCTGATTTGGCAAAGGCCCTTATGAATACGACTCAATTCAATCCTGAATTTGTGCAATCCTTGCTGAAGGGATACCAAAAGCGCAAACCACTAAGCCGTACTGAACGGAAGATTGTTACAGCTTTATATAAACTACCACGAGAAGCCTGGCATGCTTCCCGACACCCGAATCGTTCAAGAGATCGCGAAATCCTGGACAATTGGGATCAGTCGTGGCCTCTTCGATTACAAATCATCCATATTTTGCAGGAGTGGGCTCATGTATAAAAGAAAGTGAGGATCAAAATGTCGATTTTATCGAACGTTGAGCAGATGTACGGAATCAAAATTCAGCGTACCCGTCAAATGAAGGACATACACAAGATTGAGACCGCTAATACGACTTATTGCTTAAAACCCTACAAATTCCCGGAAGAAGAGATCCGTTTTATTACACGTGTCTTGTCCTACTTGGATGAGCGCGGGTTTACACGCAGCCAAAAGGTCTATCCAACAGTACAACAAACGGCTTACATGACCAATGAAGGTGTTTCGTATACATTAACCAATTGGGTTCATGGACTCAGACCAGAATTTACAAAAAGAATAGACTTCAAAAAGGGAATTGCTACTTTAGCCAAATTCCATTCCAGTGCCGTGGGCTTTCCTATCACTGAAGCTCCGCCATCCAGAATCCGTTATGAAGGCTTGAGCGATGAAATAGCTGGATACAAAAAACGCCTCATCCCATATAGAGGCACAGCGCATCTCGTAGCTCTTTGTGAAGAAGTGTCCCATCGCCTACAGCAGCCCAAAGTTAGAGAAGCCATTGCTCAGGAGCAAAAAGCCGCCGCATTTATACACGGCGACTATAATTATCCCAATCTGATTAAAGACAAACAGCTCAAGATCCATTTGATCGACTTTGAAAATTGCTCCCTACATGTAAGGATGAAAGATCTCTCCCATCTTCTTCATCGGAATTGTCTTTGGAATGGGACAAAGATGCTGCGCGCGATAGATTACTATCAACGATATCGTCCATTGAGCACCCATGATTTGCATCTGCTTCACGCACTATTGATCTCTCCCTATCATGTGGTCCGCAATATCAGAATAGGCGGCTTCCGTTCCGCCAAGCGAGTCATTCCGTCGTTCGTTCATTTGAACAAATACCGACGCGAACTTAGATCATTATTATAATCTGTCAGCTTGGAACTAAACAAAAAAACAGACCCGATGAAACGGTCTGTTTTTTTGTGTTCTGACAACCAACTACAGGAAAAGCGCATGCCGCTAAAGCCAATCGACTTGCTGACTGTACCGGTACAACCAAAATTTTATAGCATTGTAAACAGCACTCCCCCCTTCTACAATGATGCTAAGACTCAATGTTCAATGGTTTCGAGAAGAGAATTTGGGAAACTAACAATAGAGGTGATTGTACATGTACACCATGACAAAAGAAGAAATAAAAGCTTATTTAAACAGAATCGGAATTCCCGAAATTCAGTCTCCTACCCTTTCCTATCTAGTTGAGCTGCATAAGGCTCATGTAAAACATCTTTCATGGCAAACATTGGACATTTTTGCAAGGAAGCCGGCAGCCATTGGTTTTCAAGAATCCGTTCAACTCATTCTACATGGGAGAAGTGGTTATTGTTTTCATCTGAATGGTGCCTTTAGTGCACTACTATATTCACTAGGGTACAAAGTTTCTCTGCATCGTGCCGGGGTACAACCTCTGGGAGCTGAACCACGCATTAATTCATTTCATCTTGGACTAACAGTGAACTTGCTAAATGAGCAGCAAGAAGATGAAGTATGGATTGTTGATGTCGGGCTGGGCGATATGCCATATGAGCCTCTTCCACTCCGTATGGGGACTTATGAACAAGCCCCTCTTCATTATAAAGTTATGGAATCCGGGGTTGTTACAAAAGGTTGGCGCTTAGAGCATGACTCGCTTGCTTCATTTGTTGGCGTTGATTTTGCTCCTGCGGTTATTCAGGATTTGGAAGAATTTATGCCGAAACATCATTTTTATAGCCGCTCAGCGGAATCTCCATGGTTTAACCTGTTTCTGATTCGGCAAAGGCAAGAATTAGAGGCGAATGAACTCAGAGGATGTATTTGGAAAAAACGCGGGCTAAACGGTTTGGAAAAAATAGAGCTGGATAAGAAGTCGCAGTGGCTGGAAGTGTTGGCAGATGTATTTGGCGAGCCGCTCGTTAACTACAGTCGCCAGGAACGGGACGAGTTATGGAAAAGAGTACTTGCGGCTCATATAGAATGGAAAAAGTCTATAACTGAAGCGTTACAATAGGAAGCCTCCAACGTAAGGATACTCTTCAAGCCACATCTTACACCTGCAGCATTTCCGAGGAGTGCTGCAGCATTTCCAATTCCTTCACCATGTTTTCGATCAGCTTTGTGAACGAAGCCAATTCCTCTGAGCTGGAAGCCTGTTGCCGGGCACTGGCTGTTGTGGCAGCTGTTTCGGATTGTACACTGTCAAGCATACGGGCAATATCCAGCACCTTGCGCTGAATCTGCTCCTGTGCTTGTTTTGAATTGGATGCAAGCTTTCGCACCTCCTGTGCCACAATTTGAAACCCGCGCCCTGCTTCCTGCGCATGGGCAGCCTCAATCGCCGCATTCAGTCCCAGCAGATGAGTCTGATCGGACAGTTCCCGGATCGTACCGCTCATCTGCTCAATATGCTTAATCTCGTCACTCAAATGCTGTACCAATTCCTCTGTATGTTCCTGCGAAGAAGCAGTGTTGCAGGCACTCTCCGCGATATTATCCGTATTTTCCCTAAGCTCAGCAATCATCCCGGTCAAATTTTGCGCAATTCGGGACACAACGGTCAGCACCTGCGTTTGTTCGCCGGCCAGCTCGTTGATTTGTTCCTTTTCCTTTTCCTTTTCCTTTTCCTGATAAGCTTCCAGTACAAGCTGGGAATCCAGGTTGAACATTTTAGAAAGAGCATGCACAATAAAAAACCAGTCCTCTATCCCCGAACGCTTTAAAATGTCCACTGCAATATCAAGATAAGCAATGTACGTGCCCAAATAATAATCGGAAGACAATCCGATTCGGGAATGTACCTGCCCCACAAAAAGACGGTGTTCGATAAACGGATCATCTATTTTTCCATCTGCGAGAGAAAGCCAGTATTCACGTTGTGTTTGTTTTAGTCGTTCAATATTCGACCATTTGGAAATAATCGACATGAGATGCGGAACCTTTTCTACATGCTCATAAAACCGATCGACCACCTCATTCACAATAGATTGGAATAGTCCCTGATAATGATGCAATAAAGCCAAATCATCATCAGTAATACCAATATATTGTATCTGTTTTAATCTACTCTCCGCGACATGAATCATAAGTTCCTCCATTAATAGTTTACATAGATTTTACATTACCATATTTATAGGCAACTTTTTAGAAAATGTTAAAAAAGCAGAAGATTGATTATGATTTTTTTCATAGCAATTTCAGAAAATATATAATCACAACTGCCTGATGATACAAAAAAAGAATCCGACAGCACCTGAAATCCCCTGTGCTTGCCGAATTCCCTCTACGAAACACGTTGATCGGATACCTCACAACCGTGTGGCACCATCCCGATCAACCCATGGTTTCACCATACTGTACTTGTTTATTATTTCGTCTTACCGATTCAGGAGGCTACCTACATACCTCAACAGATCGTTAGCGCTGGCTCCTGTGTAGCCATGCTCCTCAATCAGTCGCTTAATCACTTCATTCATCCGTTTGAGCTGATTAGCGTCAGGCGTTTTGGTCGAAGTCGTAATCTTCACAATATCCTTCAAATCGGCGAACAGCTTCTTCTCAATGGCTTCTCGCAGCCGATCATGATGATGATATTCAAACTTCCGTCCCTTGCGAGAATACGCGGAAATACGGATTAATATTTCTTCACGGAATGCTTTTTTCGCATTTTCCGATACTCCAATTTGCTCCTCAATAGAGCGCATGAGCCGCTCATCCGGGTCGAGTTCCTCATCTGTGAGTGGATCGCGAATTTTCGCCCAATTGCAAAAAGCTTCGATGTTATCCAAATAGTTGTCAAACAACGTCTTGGCCGATTCCTCGAAAGAGTACACAAAAGCCTTCTGCACTTCTTTTTTCGCCAATTCGTCATATTCCTTACGAGCCACGGAAATGAAATTCAGATAGCGCTCCCGTTCTTCCTTTGTGATGGAGGCATGTTGATCCAGACCATCCTTAATTGCTCGTAAAATGTCCAGGGCATTGATGGATTCCACATTTTGCTTAATCAATGCACTAGAAATACGATTAATGACGTACCTCGGGTCTACCCCGGACATACCTTCCTCCAGAAACTCACTTTGCATTTCTTTCAGATCGGCTTCCTTGTATCCTTCGACCTCTTCACCGTCATACATGCGCATCTTTTTGACCAGATCCATCCCCTGTTTCTTCGTCTCCTTCAAGCGGGTAAGCACGGAGAAAATGGCAGCCGTTCGCAGCGCATGAGGCGCAATGTGGATATGTTTCATATCACTTTGTTCAATGAGCTTGGCGTAAATCTTTTCTTCCTCAGATACTTTCAGGTTATAAGGAATCGGCATTACAATCATCCGTGATTGCAACGCCTCGTTCTTTTTGTTTGCAATAAAGCTTTTATACTCGGATTCATTGGTGTGAGCCACGATCAGTTCATCTGCACTGATGAGCGCAAACCGCCCAGCCTTGAAGTTTCCCTCTTGGGTCAGAGAAAGCAAATTCCACAAAAACTTCTCATCGCATTTCAGCATTTCCTGAAACTCCATCAGTCCACGATTCGCTTTGTTCAATTCTCCGTCAAACCGATACGCACGCGGGTCGGATTCCGAACCATACTCCGTAATCGTGGAAAAGTCGATGCTGCCCGTCAAATCAGCAATATCCTGTGACTTCGGATCAGAAGGGCTGAACGTCCCAATACCAATCCGGTTTTCTTCCGATATAAATACCCGCTCCACGCGGACGTTTTCAATATCGCCATCAAATTCCGTGCGCAATCTCATCTGGCAGGATGGGCAGAGATTACCTTCAATCCGTACACCCAGCTCCTTTTCAAAATCGGGACGCAGCTCATGAGGAATCAGATGAAGCGGGTCCTCGTGCATGGGGCAGCCTTCAATCGCGTATACAGCTCCCTGATCCGTTCTCGAAAATTTCTCCAGACCACGTTTTAGCAACGTGACCAATGTCGATTTCCCCCCACTGACGGGTCCCATCAAAAGAAGGATACGTTTGCGCACATCGAGCCGCCTGGCTGATGAATGGAAATATTCCTCCACCAACTTTTCCAGCGCTCGATCCAGTCCAAAGATCTCCTGCTCAAAAAATTTGTATCGCTTATGTCCCCCAACCTCTTCTACACCAAAAGATTCAATCATCTTGTAAACCCGTGCATGAGCTGTCATCGCCGGCGTCGGGTCTTTCTTGAGTATCTCAATATACTCTCTAAAAGTGCCGCTCCAGGCCAGACGGTTGTTTTCCGCCCGGTACTCCGCAACGCGTTCAAAAATATTCATGCTCGGTTCCTCCCATGACTGCGTAATGACTATCCTCCACTCCTGATGATTATGGCTACACTCGTCACGCCTTTCAGGATATGATGCAATCCCCTTAAAAAAAGTGTAATACATACCTATGCAGATTGATTTAAGAATTGACCTATTTTTTATGACAGGTCTCTCTGCTTTTTCGAAAAAACCAAGGGATACACTGTGCTAAAATATACAACAACGACGCGGACCTGACGCATTATGGTACAATATAAGCTCGGAATAATGGGATAAAGGAGCGGAAGAAGTCATGGCGGTTCGGCATGAGACGGAGCTGTACGCTCCGGTGAAAGCCTTTTTTGAGAACTTGGGATATGAAGTCAAAGGAGAGGTGCGCAACTGCGATTTGGTGGGTATCAAGCCAGGACAACAGACACCACTGATTGTGGAGATCAAAAAGACGTTTAACCTGGCGCTTGTGCTGCAAGGCATGCAGCGTTTGAAACTAAGCAGCAATGTATATGTAGCTGTAGAACGGAATCGTGCCAAAAAAGGGGCAGTCAATCAGCGCTGGAACGAGCTGGTCGGACTGTGCCGCCAGTTAGGACTTGGCTTGCTCACTGTCACTCATTTTAAAACTAAGCCGCCGCTCGTTGAGGTACTGTGTAAGCCTGCGGCGCCTAGCGACAATGTCCACAATGCAGCAAAGGTACGCCCCGGCTCGCGCAAGGAAAAGCTGCTGCGGGAATTTCACGCACGCAGCGGTGACCACAATACCGGTGGCAGCACCCGACGCAAGCTGGTCACTGCCTATCGGGAAAAAGCGCTGCGCGTAGCCGTAGCCTTGCAGAGCTTGGGGGAAGCCGCTCCGGCGCAGCTAGCCCGCATAGCAGCCGTCAGCACAGCTGCTGCCGTACTTCAGCACAACTACTACGGCTGGTTTGAGCGCGTATCCCGCGGCCGCTATCGACTGACTCCGTTTGGCGAAGCTGCCCTGAACGAGTATGCGGCAGTACTGCAAGAGCATGGCATTAAAACGGCCACTGGAATGGACGCAGAGCTTGACGAGGACAGTGGACAGCTTCAGATTGCGAAAGCGCCAATCACTTACTCCACCGTTGCTGCGGAAGCAGAGGATGACTGACATGGGGCGATGGTTTTTGCTAGCTCCGCGCAGTAAATTCACTGATCGTCTCACCGATCAGATTCATGCCCATAAGCAATTGCTCACGGCCCGGATGGCTAAAATTGAGTCGGATATGGGACGCGCCTTCACTGCCAACCGCACATAGCGCACCGGGCATAAAGGCTACGCCTTTGGGTAACGCCGCCTTTAGCAGCAATGCGCTGTCCAGCCCATCGGGCAACTGCACCCATACATACATGCCACCGGACGGAATATGATACGTCACGTCTTTCCAAAACGGGCGCTTGAGCAGCTCCAAGATTAATTGAAGTCGAGTCGAATATTCCTTGTTCAACATCGCCAAGTGCTCGTGCCATTGAAAACGCGAGCTGGTCAGCAATTGGAACAGCAGTCGTTGGTTCATCGTACTGGATTGCATATCAGCCAGCTGCTTCAAGGCGTACATCCCTTCAATCAGTGGCGCAGGACCAGCAGCCCAACCCGTTCTCAGCGCAGGAGCAACTGTTTTATTGAACGAACCGATATAGAGTACTTGACCTCCCTGGCCCGCATGATCCAGCGCAAATAGTGAGGGGTAAGTCTCTGCAAATTTTCGACTCTGACCATGCGGACTCTTGTCATGGGACTCATTTTTTTGCTTCAAATGTAATTCACCATAAGAATCATCCTCAACTACTAGCACCTCATGATGCCTGCACAGGTCCAAAATTTCCTGCCGCCTTGCCGCGCTCCACAAGGAGCCCGTCGGGTTTGTAAACGTTGGCGTGGCAAAAAAAAGCTTGGGTCGATAACGGATCATTAAAGCTTCAAGCTTATCAGGAATGACACCTTCCCCATCTGATTCTACAGGAACGATCTGCGCACCCTGCATAGATAGTACTTGTAAACATCCAGGAGATGTAGGGTTTTCAACCAATACCGGATCACGCTCATCCACCATCAGCCTTATGATCAGGTCAATGGCCTGCTGACTGCCTGTCGTGAGAAGGATTTGACCTGGTGGTACTCTTACTCCTTTACGCTGTTCCCACTCTCCCGCAAGCCATGCCCGCAAAGGGAAATAGCCCTCCGGTTCACCATACTGGAGGGCGTCAGGGCCGGAGCCAAACACATCATGGGCCGCTTCTTCCAGCAACTTCACCGGAAACAGCTCTTGTGCAGGTAGTTCTTCAGCCAGAGATATAAAGGAGTGTCTTCTCGCATTTTCCCGGATATGACGCACTGGAGAAGCCAACATCGCAGCCGTTCGTGAAGCAAAGGAATATTGCATGAACATCCTCCTTCTCCTGAAAAATAGGTCATGATCTCCGGGCTGACGCGTCAGGCATATAGCTGCTTCATCTGACGCGCATATAAGGCATAACGTTCAATCGCCTGCGCCCGGCTGGACACGCCTAATTTCGCATAAATTTTACGTAGATAATTATCAATGGAGCGCCGGCTAACTTCGATCTCGATAGCAATTTTGTCATATGTAATACCTTGTACAATACGTTCCATAATAAACACTTCGGTTTGTGTCAATTCGTCAAAAGGCTCGGATGCCATTAACGGTATAAAGGGCCAGTTTCCACACCGAATCCAGTCCATTGGTAAAGAAGCAAATCCTTCGCGTAAACCGTTGATCAGATGGATTAACTGGCTCGGTGATGCCTGCTTGGATAGCATTCCATTTGCTCCAAGCGAAATTAGCTGCTGAAACAACGTAATATTATCCTCATCCGTCATAATAACAATATGGCTGTCTGGAGACAAGGCCCGCATTTGTGTCAAAAATGGTTCCGCCGTTCCCTCAGGCAACCTGTAGTCCATTAAAATGATTTCCGGTCGAATGGAGCAAGCCAGCTCCAAGCCTTCCGTTCCGGAGGAAGACATCCCTCTGACAAGCAAATCCTGCTGGTCTTCCAAAATAAGCTTTGTTCCCAGCATACTTGTAGGATGGATATCTATGATGACCACCTGCCATACTTTTCTCATATCTAAACCTCCTGATTTTACAAAAAAATACATAGTTAGTAGCGAAAATAATTCTAAAATTGGGGATTGCATATGTAGAAATTGCGCGAATGTGAACGTATAGGAAGCGAAAAACGTTTAAGGAAATTGTATCCTAGGACTTCCTTCCGATGCAATCTCTTTTTCCAATATTTTTATACGACTATTTCGCTTTTGCGAAATAAATAGGCCCATGATAGAATTGGAACTGCAAATAAAGACTGGAAATTTGACTTTACACGGGAGTTGAAAATCGTATGCAAGCTTCACCTGAACGTCCTCCTACCGAAGCTCGGCGGAGCAATTCAAGAAAGGGGTTACCCGTAAAGGCTTTTCTGCTATTTTGGTTCATTCTTATTATACTAGGTGCTCTCGCAACCTATCTGTATAGCAATCACTTGAAGCAGCAAATGCTAAACGAGATGCAAACCCATACAGACCAACAGATTCAAGCACTCAAATCTGACTATGAAAAGCAACTGACTGCTCTTTCCAAGGAAGTTAGCGGATTGCAGGGAAAAGTCCAGTCCTTCAATGAACTACTGACCTTTACGAAGGATAATGCAAACAATAAGACCGATAACAGCAATAAACTGTATACCCAATTAAACGAAGTCAAGCAGCAACTCAATACACTTCAGAAAAAAATGGACTTGCTAAAATGAATGTAGACGCAAAACAAGTGAACCGGTTCTTTATGTTGGCCCTTGCTCCTTTTATCGGTTTGTTGGGGTGTATTTTGTTAGTGCATCCCTCATTGAGCTTTCCTGGGTCTACTTCTTCGAGTCTGCAAAAAGCTGAAGTCACTCTACAAACGCAATCAGTAGGCAAGCAGCTTGCTGAAGCCAAGCAAACGGCAAATTACACCTTGTCTACGATTCGCCGGACTTCTGAGCTATACAAGCAAACGACCCAAACGATGAATCAGCTTGTCGTGACTGCCTCTACGCAGTCCAAGCGGCCCGCGGTCATCTATGATCGACGTATCACCGCCAAACTGGGGGTTCCCTATGAGCGGGTAGATAGCAACCGGATTACCATTGAATTGTTTAAGGTAAACCCGGGAATTTATCATGGCTACGCTATGAAGGTCAAACTTAAAGATCCTACAGCTATGAAAATGTCTTTGGGAAGTGACAAATTGGGTGGCTCCGAAACCACCATGCGTGCAGTCTTGAGACACGGAGCTATTGCAGGCATCAATGCAGGCGGCTTTGCGGATGGAGACGGCAAACGCTATCCATTAAGCACTACTGTCTTGAACGGCCACTACCTTACTGGCTTTCAGTCCAGTTTTAAGGATTTATCCTTCGTCGGACTGAGTAACGATGGCAAGCTTATCGGTGGCAAATTCTACAGTCAAGGTGCTCTTGACAGCTTAAAGCCTGCCTTTGGGGCTACCTTCGTTCCCGCCCTGCTACAAAGGGGACAAAAAATTCCTATTCCTGACAAATGGAAAGTCTCCCCCAAGCGGGCCCCACGTACGGTCATTGGCAACTATAAAGATGATCAGTTGCTCATTATTGTCGTAGACGGCTACAATGAAAGCGGGGGTTCGGGCGCGACGCTCGAAGAACTGCAAGGGAAAATGTACAATCTAGGTGTTCAAGATGCCTATAATTTGGACGGAGGCGGTTCCTCTTCGCTTATACTTAACGGTCGAGTCGTAAACAAACCGTCCGATGGTAATTTGCGTCCAGTCCCTACTCATTTTTTGTTCTATAAATAGCTACCTATAGTCTACTACTAAATTAAATATGCTAGCCGACGTACGGCTCTATCCGAAAAAAAGCATCACGAACGAATGTCGTGATGCTTTTGCCTCATTTAGGAGGAATACTGTGTCATTTCTGTCAGGCATTGAGCACAAATATAACGGTCTTTGAAATCGTTCACTTGTTCTACTGACCCGCAGAATACACATTTTGGACGGTAACGCTCCAAAATAATGTGGTCACCCTGAACCAAAATTTCGACAGGATCTCCCTCATTCATTTGGTATCTTTTACGCAGTGACTTAGGCAAAACTATTCTCCCCAGCTGATCAACTTTACGTACCACACCGGCAGGTTTCATCGTGATCGTACACCTCTCCTATTGAGTAATAACTTACAAATTTCTTACCATGCGAAAAACTAGGTACAAAGACACTATTCTTTATGTAGTATTCGCTGTCTTTTTGTCGAATCCTGCTGATCACAGGAAATTTTATTACATTTTTTCATAAAATCATGAACCATATCAAAGTATGGTACAGAATGTCTATAATATTTTTATCGACCGGAAAGCCAATTATCATTAGCCCTCGCTGAGAAATTTCGCAAATTTTCGACCATACAACCTTTATTTAAGCTCCACTGTCATGTACCTTTGAGCAACAAAGGTGAAACTCTTATTAGCAACTAAGGTCCTGGTTCTTTATTCGCATTTATACTTGTTCACTCGATGCTCTTTATGATAAATCCGGAAAATCCATTTGTCTCAGCGCTTCATATACAATAATCGCAGCGGAATTCGACAAGTTTAGAGATCTTACTTTATCAGACATAGGCATCTTGATACATGTATCTGGATTAGCAGCTAGCAGCTCTGGAGGCAAACCCTTCGTTTCTTTACCAAATACCAAGAAGTCTCCATCCTGAAATGCAATATCACTATATCGCTGATTCGCTTTGGTCGTCGCATAAAAAAAGCGGCCTTCCTGATATTTCTCCTGCACTTCAGCAAAAGACTCGTGATATTCAATGTGGACAGCATACCAATAATCAAGTCCAGCCCGTTTTAACGTGGCATCGTCGGTACGGAAGCCCAGTGGCTTCACCAGATGCAGATGAGTTCCGGTTGCAGCACACGTTCTGGCAATATTACCTGTGTTAGCCGGGATTTCCGGCTCGACAAGCACAATATGTAATGGCATCACGTTTCGTTCCCTTCATCATTAAATTCATCAGACAAATAACCTACAGTTTAACCAAAGTGTATACATTATAAACATACACATTCTTTTATTTTAACAAAATCAGACAGATATGAACATCAAACGACAAAAATTTCAACCCACACCACTAAAAGCCTTCCCCTATACACATTCAGGGAAGGCTCTACATTTACTTTTTCGATTTTAAATATCGTGTATCGAAATATATGTCCGCGTAATTAACTGTTACGTTGCTTGAATCCGTCCATAAACTCGGCTAATGCTTGACAGTTCTCCAGTGGAACAGCATTGTAGATCGAGGCGCGAAGCCCTCCTACACTGCGATGTCCCTTCAGTCCGATAAATCCGGCCTGTTCGGATTCCTTAATAAATTGTTTTTCCAGATCCTCATTCGCGAGGCGGAAGGTTACATTCATGATAGAGCGATCAGCGCTGTCTACACAACCACGATAGAAGCCTTCGCTACTGTCAATACGGTCGTATAGCAAAGCAGCTTTCTGCTGGTTCACACGCTCAATGCCTTCCAAACCGCCTTCTTCCTGAATCCATTTCAGCACTTCATTCACCATGTATATGGCAAAGGATGGGGGAGTATTGTAGAGAGAGTTATTTTTTTCATATGTGCTATAACGCAACATCGTAGGAATATTGTCTGGTGAGGAAGTCAGCAACTCTTCACGGGCAATCACGACCGTCACACCAGAAGGTCCCAGATTTTTTTGTGCGCCAGCATAAATCAATCCAAATTGAGTAACATCAAAAGGCTTGCAAAAAATATCGCTGGACATGTCCACAATCAATGGTACAGAACCCGTATCCGGGAATTGCTTAAATTGTGTACCTTCAATCGTTTCGTTGGACGTCATATGCACATAAGCAGTATTCTCAGGCAAGTCCAAGGAATCCACATTCGGAAGACGCATGTACTTCTCATCAGCGGAGGATGCGGCAATATGAGCCTTGCCCAGTAGCTTGGCTTCTTTATATGCCTTGTCCGACCAGCTACCTGTCATTACATAGCTCGCTGTCTGTCCTTCGCGCAAGAAATTTAAAGGCAGCATTGCAAACTGCGTACTTGCGCCCCCTTGTAGGAATAACACCTTGTAGCCTTGTGGATTGCCCAGCAGAGATAGCAGGCGTTCCTGCGCTTCATTATGAACAGATTCATACACAGCTCCACGGTGAGACATCTCCATGATCGACATCCCTGTTCCCTGGAAATCTACGAATTCAGCTTGTACACGTTCCAGTACTTTGAGCGGCAATGCCGCTGGTCCTGCATTAAAATTGTAGGCTCTCTTACTCAACAAATTCCCATCCCTTCTCTACTCTGGTGTGGATATTATCGCTATGATAGCAGTATTCATAAATGCGTTCAAGACTTGTATAAAAATGTTTTCAATTTCATTTATGATGTGACAAAGCTGTGAATGTTAACATATTTAACATCTTTACTTTGTAATTTTCACTTTAATATTAAAAGGTCCCCGGCATAAGACCGGAGACCTATCTTGAATAACAACTGTTACCCGTAAGCTAGTGGTTGTTATTCAAAGCAGCTAAGCAATCAAGTTATTAGCAGTCAAAATACAGGCTATATTCGTGTGGATGAACACGGATGTTCACCGATTTAGCTTCAGAACGTTTGAACTCTACATAGTTATCAATAAAGTCCTTCGTAAATACGCCGCCTTCTGTCAAGAATTCGTAGTCAGCTTCCAGAGCGTCCAGGGCCTCATCCAATGAACCAGGTACGCTGCGGATTTTACCTTTTTCAGCGTCAGACAGCTCGTAAATGTTGGTGTCAAGTGGACCATAGCCCAATTCGATTGGGTTCAATTTGCGTTTGATACCATCCAGACCCGCCATCAGCATCGCTGAGAAGGCAAGGTAAGGGTTAGCAGTGGAGTCTGGTGTACGGAACTCGATCCGACAGCCTTTTGGAGTAACAGCCGCTACTGGAATACGTACAGCCGCAGAACGGTTACCCTTGGAGAATACCAGGTTAACTGGCGCTTCGTAGCCAGGAACGAGACGTTTGAACGAGTTTGTGCTTGGATTTGTCAAAGCGATCAACGCAGGTGCATGGTACAGAATACCACCAATGTAATGAAGAGCCATTTCACTCAGATTAGCATAAGCACCTTTTTCGTAGAACAAAGGAGTGTCGCCATCGAAAATGGATTGGTGAACGTGCATACCACTTCCGTTGTCTCCAAAGATTGGTTTCGGCATGAATGTTGCCACTTTACCATATTGACGAGCTGTGTTGTGTACAATGTATTTATAAACGAGCAGGTTATCTGCTGTTTTCTTGAGTGTATCAAAACGGAAGTTGATTTCCGCTTGGCCTGCTGTAGCTACCTCATGGTGATGGCGCTCAATTCTCAGACCTGCTTCTTCAAGCAAACGGCACATTTCACTACGGATATCTTGTTGGGTGTCTACTGGCGCTACAGGTACATATCCGCCCTTCACTCCCACTTTAAAGCCCAGGTTGCCGCCTTCTTCCTTACGGTTCGTGTTCCAAGCTGCTTCCTCGGAATCTACGAAGAAGGAGGAGCTATTCATGCCGCTTTCGTAGCGAACATCATCAAAGATGAAAAACTCGGACTCAGGTGCAAAAAATGCTGCTGTGCCCACTCCTGCGGATTGCAGAAATGCCTCAGCTTTTTTTGCAATGCCGCGAGGATCGCGGTCGTATTTTTCGCCATCTGGCGTAGCAATGTCACACAGAATATTCAGCGTAGGATGCTGAGTAAAAGGGTCGATAAAAACCGCTTCTGGATCGGGCAGCATAACCATGTCGGACTCCTCGATGCCACGATAGCCGGGAATGGAAGAACCGTCGAATGCAACACCGTTAACAAATGTTTCTGCATCTACTTCGGAAGCTGGCAATGAAATATGGTGAGCACGACCAGACAAATCTACAAAACGAAAATCTACCCACTCAATATTATTTTCCTGAATTGTTTTCAATACGTTTTCAACGGACATGTCTTCTTCCTCCCAATTTTTCCGAACATTAAGTCTTATACAACCCTGAAATGTTCATGATCGAATGTTTTTTTCTGTCGTCATTATAAATCTCAAACATGACACGGGTCAATAGCTATGTAAGGTATTTTTTAAACTAATGTTAGATATGCTTACGCCCTTGATAACATTTGAATAGCACAAAAAGCCCGAAACATCGGGCTTTTAGGTAATTTAGATCTCATCACTGCGTTGCAGCAAAACTTTTATGCATTAATGTTAAACATTGGTTTTAAGCAATGGTACTAGGCGTGTGAAATGTTTTCCCCACAGCAGGAGCCAATATTTCCAAATCTTTCAGCAAATCTGAAAATTGATCTGGGAACAGGGATTGTACGCCGTCCCCCGTCATCGAGTTATCGGGATCTGTATGCATTTCAATAATTAGTCCGTCCGCTCCGGCAGCGACCGAAGCCTTCGTCATAGGAACAACCAATTCACGTCTACCCGTGCCATGACTAGGATCAGAAATAACCGGCAAATGGCTCAACTGTTGCAACACAGGGATCGCAGACAAATCGAGTGTATTTCTAGTGTAGGTTTCAAATGTGCGGATACCGCGCTCACACAGCATAACATTCGGATTGCCACCTGCCAAGATGTACTCGGCAGCATTCAAGAACTCGTCATAAGTCGAGCTAAAGCCGCGTTTGAGCAACACTGGCTTGCCGCAAGTACCCAACTTGCGCAGCAGATCGAAGTTTTGCATATTACGTGTACCTACTTGCAGGATATCGGCATATTCCGCACAAATGTCTACGTATTCAGGTGTCATGACCTCTGTGATGGTCAGGAGGTCGTGCTTTTGGCCTGCCTCAGCCATCATGATCAAACCTTCTACACCAGTTCCCTGGAAGCTATAAGGCCCTGTACGCGGCTTAAAAGCACCTCCACGGAGAACTTGCGCACCTGCTGCTTTGACCAATCCGGCAATTTCATCTATCTGTGCAGCAGATTCAACGGCACATGGTCCACCCATAATGACAAGCTCGCCCCCGCCGATATTTATACCTTTAATGGAGATAACCGTATTTTCCGGATGAAAATCACGGCTGGCCAATTTGTAGGACTTCGATATTTTAACCACATTTTCTACGCCTTTCATTTGACGCAGATGTTCAGCCAGCTTGGGCTCTACGCTACCGATCAGTCCGATGATCGTGCGATCCGATCCCCTTGATACATGAGCCTGCAATCCTTCTTTCTCAATAACTTCAACAATAGCTTGAATATGCTCTTCAGGTGTTTGAACACCAGCGATAACGATCATTTTTTTCTTCCTCTCTATGATACATATTTTTATTAACCCATTATAGATTGATATTATGTCACTTAGACGCTTGTTCGCTTTTAAGCTTTTATTCGTTAAAGCAACTATACCTGTTTTAGCTATACTCGTCAAGGCTTAATTATCCCGAATTATTCAATATTCTAACTTAGTGAAGCTAACCGAATAATATCTATAAACTAAAACAATTTAAAAAGCCGCTATCCGGATGGTTGTATCCGAATAACGGCTGTAATCAATCACATACTATTTCGTCGTTTTTGACTTCTCCCGTACAGGAGGCAGCAGTTTGTTCATATCTATGGTTCGCTGAATCTCCCACGTATCCGGGTTAGCCGCATCATACTGCTCCAAATACGTAATAACCTCTTTGGTAATCAGTGTCGGCGTGGAAGCCCCTGAAGTCACAGCCACTTTGGCTACTCCCTCAAGCCACTCCCTCTTCAGCTCGGTCACATCAGAAATACGATAAGCTGTTGTACCAGCAATTTCCTCCGAAACCTGAGCCAATCGGTTTGAATTGTTACTGCGCGGATCACCGACAACGATCACCAGATCCGCCTGTCCAGCCTGCTCAGCTACCGCTTCCTGACGTACCTGCGTCGCCAAACAGATTTCATTGTGTATCTCAGCACCTGGGAACTTCTCCAGCAGCTTCTTCATAATGTGCTTAATGTCCCATTGACTCATGGTCGTCTGATTCGTGATAAGGATTTTGCCAGCTGGTAACGTAAGACTGTCGATCTCTTCTTCCTTTTCAATCAGATGAACATAGTCAGGAGCAATACCGATAGCTCCCTCTGGCTCTGGATGATTCTTTTTGCCAATATAAACAATCTGATAGCCTTCGGCAGACTTCTCCCGAATCAGATCATGCGTTTTTGTGACGTCAGGGCAAGTCGCGTCTACCGTAGTCAGCCCCTTGTCTCGTGCCAGCTTGCGAACCTCTGGTGATACGCCATGAGCAGTGAAGATAACAGTGCCACTCTCTACCTGGCTTAAAATCTCCATACGGTTCGGGCCGTCCAGTGTAATAATCCCTTCGTCTTCAAAGGAATTGGTGACATGACTGTTATGCACAATCATGCCTAATATATAAATAGGCCGGGGTAAGTCCAGATTTCTGGCTGCCTGACGTGCCAATACCATGGCATCGACTACGCCGTAGCAGTAACCCCGGGGCGAAATTCTGAGTACTTCCAAAATGAGCCCCCGCTTTCTTCGACACAGTATACAGCTCCAAAACTGGGCAGCTGTGGGCTTCCACGCCTCTACCGGCCAATTCTATGATGTAGTTGCCTTCCTATTATAGCCTATTCCAAAGGCGCGGAAAAGCTGACCGGAAGCCAGATGACAAATGTCGTTCCTTCTCCTTGGCGCGTAACCACTTCCACAGACCCGTGATGTTCATCAATAATCCACTTGGCAATAGATAGCCCCAACCCAATTCCCTCCGTCACCCCGCGTGACTCATCTGCCCGGTAAAAGCGGTCAAAAATAAAGGGAACCTCACTCTTATCCATTCCAATGCCCGTATCACTGATCCGTAGCCCCACCTGTCCTTGATAAATAATGGCATCAAATCGGACTGTGCCTTCAGGTGTATATTTGAATGCATTATCAATGAAGATGAATAGCATTTGCTGCAAATAATCCTTGCTGCCATCCATATAAATACCATTCAGCAACGAAAAATCTCCCACATTCCATTCGGCCGTTCGCTCTAAAAACTGAGCACGACGGGCAACCTCACTTACAAGCGGTTCCAACGCAACGGGAGTCTTATCGAACGTTTTCCCTGTGTCCGCTCTCGCGAGTGATAACATATCACTCACCAAACGGCTCATCCGTTTGCCTTCATCCGCCATGTCATTTAATGCCTCCATAGAAAGCTCGCGAATCATCTCTTCATCCATATTCGGTCGCTCTCCTGGTTCGGTAGTCCACATTTTGAGCAAAAAATCAACGTTGCCACGGATCGTCGTTAGCGGCGTACGAAGCTCATGGGAAGCATCAGCCACAAAACGACGCTGTGCACCGTACGCATCTTCCAGCTCCTTGTAAAACACCTCTGTACGCCCCAGCATGTTGTTAACCGTCCCGATTAATTGTCCAATTTCATCTGGTGGTCCGTCATATTCAATCCGTACACTCAAATCATTACTGGATTGAATCTGATTTGCCCCCTCAATGACCTTGACCAGCGGCTTCATAGACTTGCGAGCCAGAAAGAGACCTGAGGTCGCAGCAGCGAGTAATGCAAACAACGAACCGTATACAAGCACATTTTGTAACCTGTTCATGAGTCGGTCCTGAGAACCCGTGAATTGTCCTACCTGTAGCAGCCCGACCACCAAGCCCAACTCCTCGGACTTAATGGGCTGTTGATAAATCATAAAGGAATCCCCATTTACGTTCACACGTCGAATTCCCTCATTTTGAACTGCTCCTGCCGCTGTGGATGGAACAGGGAAGGTGATATTGAGGTCTTTCATATTTTGGGTGGTTTTGGTAACTCCGGACGTATAATTGTAAATTTGTACATATAGCTGTGAGTCATCTATTCCACGCCCCTGCTCCAATCCTAAATCCAGGTTAGGGACTTCAAACAATCCCCCTTTAATAATAAGGCGTAATTGCTTGTTAATCTGTGGCGCCTGAGTCATAAGCTGACTTTTCACTTCATTATATGTGTAGTAATATACTAGTCCGTAAATAGCCAGACCAAAAATGACAAGTACAATAGCCAAGATGCTCGAATACCAAGCTGTCAGCCGCCACCGAATAGACATATTACACATCACCTCTTAAAATATAGCCAGCTCCCCGAATTGTACGAATGAGTCGTTTACCGCCATCCTGCTCCGTTTTTTGTCGTAGCATGGCAATATATACTTCCAGCACATTCGATTCTCCGCTATAGTCATAGCCCCAAATTTTGTCCATAATCAGATCACGCGACAGAACACGCTTGGGGTTTTGCATGAACAAATGGAGCAGTTCAAATTCTTTAGCCGTCAGTTCCAAGCGTTTGCCGCCACGAACCACTTCACGGGATTCGTTATCCAGTTGTAAATCCTCGAAGGTAAGCCGATTTCCGTTATTGTCCTGTTGTTCGGTTTTACGCCGCAAAAGCGCTCGCACTCGTGCCAGCAACTCCTCTAAAGCAAACGGCTTGACGAGATAATCATCAGCCCCTAGATCCAAGCCCTTAACCCGATTCTCAACCTCATCCTTGGCTGTAAGCATCAGAACAGGTACCGTGCTTCCACCCTCCCGCATGCGACGGCATACCTCAAAACCATCGACCTGCGGCATCATTACATCCAGCACGACCACATCAGGCTCAGCTGTCAGCATTTTATTTAATCCCTCTGCTCCATTGGCGGCTGTCAGCACTTCATAGCCTTCAAATGCCAGCCCTCTGCGCAGCATGGAAACAATTTTTTCATCGTCATCAATGATTAGAATAGTAGAACGCATACACGATCGAACTCCTTTATCTCTTCTTTTCCTTCTATTGTAGCAGGAGTAGACGCGTGTAGCATCTGGCTGCTTCATACAGCAAGAAACGGAAGGGATCTTCCTTCCGTTTCTTGCGTGCACATGTTCATTTTTGTAGAGTTATCAGCTTATTGCTGAAGCGTCGAGCTAAAGTCATTTTTGTTGCCAATTTTCAGCTGAACATCTTTTTTCTGTCCGGCTCGTTCGATGTTAAGTGTCAGTGCTGTACCCACTTTTTGTTTTTGAATGAACTGGATCAGCTCTTGTGATGTGCTATAAGGCGTGCCATTCGCTCCGATAATCACATCGTAAGGACGCAGATCGGCCTGATAAGCTGGTGATTTGTATATAATATCCCGTACAACCGAGCCTTCGGTCAGGGATGTACCCAGTTCTTTGGCTACTTCAGGACTCAAATTTAACAGACTTGCACCAATGAAAGGTACAGGTTCTTTCGGGATAGGCTGGTTATTTTTCAGCTTATCGACGACTTCCAAAATCGTATTGGACGGAATCGCAAACCCGATTCCCTGTGCGTCTGCACTAACAGCTACGTTCATACCGATAACCTGCCCTTGCAGATTTAACAGCGGTCCGCCAGAGTTACCAGGGTTAATGGACGCATCCGTCTGAATGAGATGCTTGTATTGCGTCGGTTTTCCAGTCGATTCACTATTAATGGTGATCGTACGTTCTTTCGCACTTAGCACCCCGGCTGTTACCGAATGCTCAAAGCCTTCAGGGTTGCCGATTGCGACCATCCACTCGCCGACTTTAGCGTTATCGGAGTCACCCAAAGTTACTGTCGGAAAGTTGTTTTTGCCTTCAATTTTAAGTACCGCCAAATCAAGATCAGCATTTTTTCCCAAGACTTTGGCTTCGTAAGGCTTATTAGTCCCCTCTACTGTAACCTGAACCACACTCGCGCCTTCAACAACATGGTTGTTGGTTAGGACGTAACCCGATTTATCAAAAATAAAACCGGAACCAATACCAAGCGGAGTCAGCTGCCCGCTGTTGCTACCTTCATTTTCATTACTGTTACCGCTGCTGCCACTGTCACCATACTGATTACCAAAAAAGTATTGATACAGCGGGTCATTGTAATAAGGGCTGCTTTGTCTGCCGCTGCTGCCACTGGTTTGTTTGGCAAGCGTTTCGATTTTGACGACTGCCGGCCCAGCCTTGGCCACAACAGATTGAACATCAGCGGTACCTGAAGGCATCACAGCCGGAACTGCGCTTGGAGTCGAGCCGGTTGTTCCTGAATTAGTCGTTTCTCCGCTTTCAGCTGCCGCCGAAGTCAACGCCGTCTCGGGTGTGAACATATTTGTTCGGTCAGCTGTGTACATCAATACCGTAATGACCAGCATCCCGGCCAAAAAAGATAAGAAAATTGTTTTCACCTGCGACTTGGGCTTATTCGGTTTGAATTGCCAGTTGCCGCCATTCCGACCCGAACCATCCTGTTGCTCAGGCATAGCGCGATGGTATGAGGGAGGAAGAGGTCTCACTGCCTGTGGTGGCGTAATCTCAACATCCTTTTCCACCGACTGCCCTTCCTTACGTTGTCCGTCCGATTGAACTGAAGAAAAAGGGCCGTAAGAATAATAATATGAGGAACCGTTCGAATCGTTTTGCCGAGTTGCGTTATCGGTATCAACCTGATCGTTGTCGTTCCGGCGTCCGGAGTTATTATTTTTAAATTCGTCCATTGTATATCTCCTCCCAAACCCTATGCTTCAAGGTGGTGTTGTTTAACTGACTTTATTTTGCACTTTAAACCTTAATTCCACCTTAAAAACAATTAAAAAGGAGATAAAACCTTAGACCTATTGTACCTAATCACTTTCACTTAAAACGAAATGCCCCGGATATAATCCGGAGCATTATCAATTGTATATGCTTTTTTATTTCGTGTTAAAGTTTTCGTCGAACTTTTCGTTCGGTGTTTGAGCATTGTTTTGAACTTTGTTGCGACTGGAGTTTTGAACTTTTTGAGCTACAGCGCCTGTACCACCTTGTTCTGTTGCAAATTCTTCATCATACTTCTCATTTGGTGTCTGAAAGTTGTCTTGAATTTTATTTTGTTCAGACTGCTTTACCTTTTGTGAAACGACACCAACCGTATTGTCTTGTGCAAATTCCGCTTTGAACTGATTTCCTGCGCTTGCCTTGAAGCCTTTGTTCGTGAAAGAACTTCCGCCTTGATTTGGCATAATTCTCAACCTCCCAGTATGTTTTGCGGGATAAGCTCATCCCGCAACATAGTATGTGATGTTGGAAAAAACAATATTCAAGGATTATATGGAAGCATCCAGTGTCGCGGTCGGAATAGTTTTATGCGTTTCTATCACCTTTTGGAGCGATTTGACCATCTTTTCTGTACATTTTCCGTTCCCTTTTTTTATAATTTGAACATCCACATCTTTCTTGCCCCATTCAGAATATACCTGCCGGGTTGTTTTAAAATACAAGTCAATTTTATTGCCCTTAATCGCAGAACCTGTATCTGCTACAATCCCGTATCCATAACCTGGAATGTACAATATGCTTCCCAAAGGAAACGTTTTGGGATCAGCCGCAATCGTAGACAGTGTGTTCTTGTCACGACGCACTTTTACACCGGAATACGTAATACCGTAACCGGGATGACTTGGCCGTTTGCCAGTCGATTCATAGCCTGCTGTATATCCTGTTGCCGTGACCGTCATGGTCGTAATAACCTGCTCTTCGCGTGGAGCTAAAACAGGTGTGGACTGCCATTTTTTATGCTGGATCGGTTCTTTGTGACCGTAAACTTCATTGCCGGGCAATACCAGACAGGTTGCAATTAACACGGTTCCCAAAATCCGTTTCCATACCAACATGGATCTCATAAAAAACCTCCCCTTGAGGCAAAGGCTTTCCAGAAATCCATTAGTTTATACGAACAGATTATTATTTTTGAACATCCTGACCTGGATAAAGTCTGCTCAGCTTCACTTTATCTTCAAAAATATGCAGGAGTGTCCGCACTATGGGGGTGTGTTCATCGTCTGTGTGCAATATAATGGAAGCAGGAGAAATCGAAATAAGGGTGCTCACGATTCGATCCTCGACCTCCATTTCCAATTCAATGCCTGGCATCTCGACAATGATGTCATCTGCATCAGGAGTCGGTATGGGCACCATGGCACTATCCAGAATCGTAAAATTATGTCCGCCTTGGTGAAGTACGTGTACGAGCGGAACTTTGCTTTCCTGAAAAAAAACAAAATATTTAAGCAGCCCCATAAATTCTTCGTATTGCCGATCTGCCCAGAATTCTTCCATAGCATAGTCGACGATTTCTTCAAGCTCTTTTTTATATGCATGGAGCCTAAATTGAATCAGTCCTTCCAAATTGATCACACGAAGCTCCTTGAAATCCTTCTCCAGGAGAGTAGTGAGCTTACCATGACGCTTCAAACGGCCTCTGGGGCCATCATCGTTTAACAGTGAACGAATCATACTGCCAATTTGCTCTGTATCCTCTTTCTCCAGCAGCGAACAGGCTTTGGTGAGAATGAGATTGAGCAGCCCCCACTCCTTGACTTCGATAATATAATCCGCTATTGCCGAAGACATGATGCTGTATACACAGGGGAGAAAGCTTTCAAACGCCGAATTGCTTTCTGTGCCCTTGCAGGTCCATGCCACTTTGTTATCCAGCTGTCTGAAAGTGAATCGAAATCCGCGCCGTGACATATGTAGTCCCTTTGTTCTACTTTTGACCACTTCGTAAAACCGGTCGGTTTCCTGATCTCCGTCTGTATTGGTCCACACTGTAAACAGTTCCATTGGCTCACTCCTTTCGATCACTGCTTTCAGTATATGGCGGCCTCTGAAGGGTTATACGAAGTGAACGACTGGAAACAGAAAGACATATTCAAAAGAGGATGATCTGGTTTCAAAAAGCCGGTTGGCGTGTTATAAACATTACTGTGATATAGGAAAAAAACCGAAAGACGTTTGAATATTTAGGGTGGGGTATGTTAAGGTTATAGTAATATGAATTTTTCACAAGAGGGAGGAGATAAGATGTCAACGATGCTGAACATGCTGCGTACATTCATGATTGTCATATTGAGCCTCGTTCAGATTTTGTCCCTTCCTGTGACGTTTCATGCGGAAGACACCACTCAATCTCTTCAGTTTACGGCGGGATCTTCTCTTATGCCTCATGCTGATATTTCCTCATTAGAAACAGACTCTCACGGTCTGGAGCACCATTCCAAACCAGCTATACGTAAATCCTCCCCTTTACTTCATCTGGTGATCGCTGCGGCCAAATCACTTCCCTTTGTCATTTTGATAGCGCTTGTGCTGCTATTGAGCATCCCTAAACTACGTCTGCCTTTTATTCCTGTCATTTGCAAACTAAAAAAGCAATTGTACTTGTTCCCCATCAAATTCACCTCTAGTTATGTGGCTTAACCTCCCTTTGCATGCACATCACCACATTTGCATGTCTATTTGTTAACCTTTCCCAATAAGTGTAATACGTAAAGTGTATTTATCAGGTTTTTTATGTTAATTTATAAAATTTAATACAAAAAGAAAGTTTCCATGTCACTCCCAAAGTATGTGATTTATTTCCCATACCATTCATTTAAATAACGTATCATACAGGAGGCTTTTACAAATGGATATTCGAGAGTCTATTTTGCCAGGAATCGGGATTAAGTATCGAATAGATGCAGAGAGTGGCGACCGAATTGTCATTATTATTCATGATGATGGCAGGCGCGAGTTGTATCACTTTGATTACGAGGATCTGGAACAAAGTATTTCTATGACAACCCTGAATGATCAGGAAGCGCGATTGGTAGCCTCCATCATCGGTGGTATGACATATAAGCCCAAACAGCTTGAAAGTGTAGAAATGACGTTTGACGATTTTATTATCGAATGGTATAGAGTGGAATCTCACTATGCAAGTGTCGGCAAATCCATCGGTGAGCTGGATGTAAGGCAAAATTCGGGAGCCACTGTTATTGCCATTGTGGAGAAAAAAGGAAAGAAATATGTGAATCCTGGTCCTGAAGTGATGATTAACGATGATGCCACTGTAGTCGTTGTTGGGGAACGCGATCAGCAAAAACGCTTTAAACAAATCCTTATGAACGGAAGCGGGTGATTGGATGGATCATCTGGTATTTGAGGTTGGATTGGCTATTGCTCTCATCGCTGCGGCCGGACTTATTTCCTCCAAGCTGCGCTTCTCGGTCATCCCTTTTTATATCCTGATCGGAATGGCAGTTGGACCGCATGCGATGGAGCTATGGCATTTTGATTTTCGCTTTATCGAAAGCGCCCCTTTTATTGATTTTATGGGAAGAATCGGAGTGCTGTTTCTTCTCTTCTACTTGGGTCTGGAGTTCTCAGTAGGTCGGTTAATTAAATCAGGCCGTTCCATTGCCGTGGGCGGCACCATTTATATTGGCATCAATTTCACACTGGGGCTGGCTCTTGGCTTCCTGAGCGGCTTCCCTGTAGCAGAGACACTGGTTATCGCCGGAATTACAACAATATCATCCAGTGCTATTGCTGCGAAGGTGCTGGTAGATCTCAAGCGGACCGCCAATGCTGAAACTGAAATGATTTTGGGCATTATTATGTTCGAGGATGTTTTCCTCGCCGTATACATCTCCATCCTCTCCGGATTGGTTCTTAGCGATTCATCCTCGCTCGGGGGTGTGCTGCTATCAGCGCTAATCGCGCTAGGCTTTATGCTTGCAGTCATTATTATCGGCCGTAAGGCCGTCCCTCTGTTAAATCGGATTCTCCGTATTCGCTCCAATGAGGTATTCGGACTTGTTGTTTTCGGCTCTCTATTTCTGGTGGCTGGTTTTTCGGAAACGATTCATGTGGCGGAAGCTATCGGCGCCCTGTTGGTCGGTCTGGTACTAGCCGAAACGGAACACGCCAAACGGATCGAGCATTTAATTGTTCCTTTCCGCGATTTCTTTGGCGCCCTGTTTTTCTTCAGCTTTGGACTATCCATTGATCCACTGTCCCTGGGAGGAAACGCGATATGGCTTGCACTGGTAGCAGTCATCCTCACGTTGTTTGGTAACATTTGGGCAGGAATGCTGGCTGGGCGTACAGCCTCCTTATCTCCCAAAGCGTCAGCAAATATCGGCCTGACCATTGTGGCACGGGGTGAATTTTCGATTATCATGGCCAACTTGGGTAAAGAAGGCGGTTTGCTTGATATTGTTCAACCCTTTGCAGCCATCTATGTACTCATACTGGCGATTCTTGGACCACTTCTGACAAAGCAGTCAAAACCTATTTTTAATATGTTAAACAAAATATTTAAGTTCAAGGACCCCCGCCTACGAAAGGAAGAAAGTAACTCGGCGTAACTGTAAAAGCTGGATACGACAATCCATAGGAGGGAAGGCTATGCCGCACGCTGTAAAACATGCCAAAACTCTATGAGGCGGCTTGTGAAGCCCGCTTCAGGAGATGCGAGCAGGTTCCCTGTCTTTTATACGGTGATTGGTGGAATTACGGCATCCGTCGGTCTGGAATTGTTTTTACATCCGCATGATATGATCGCTGGAGGCGTCACGGGGATCTCTAGACTCATGTCGCTTTATACACAAGAGCATTTTGGGTTACTGCTATTCGTTTTGAACTTGCCACTCATGCTGCTGTATTCTCTGTCTACTCACAAACCCATGCTGCTCCGTGCACTACCCGGCTTGTTCGCCTTTTCGGGCTCAGCCATTATTCTTTCGCCTTTTCCGGCAGTGAGTGGCCATCCGGTCGTATGTGCTTTGGGCGGCGGAATCTGTATCGGTCTTGGCGCAGGGCTGGCAGCTCGTCACGGTGGTCTGCTCGATTCACTAGGACTTAACGAATCAGACGATGGCCGTCCATCCACATTGTTGCTAACACATCGCAAGATTCCGTTAATACAGATTGTTATGCTGTGTAATGGTCTGCTGCTCATTACGGCTGGCTTTGTGCTAGGCTGGGAGCCAGCTCTCTATTCAGCCTTATCCTGCCTCGCCGCTTATGAAACGACCCGGCTGATGTTTACCGGTCTGACGCGTATGGTTTGTGTTGTCAGCAAGAAACAGCAAACCGTCGAGGATGCCATTTATCGCAGGCTGCGTATACACAGCACGCCTGTTGCAGAATCTGCCCAGATAGAGGGCAAGATTAAAAGCGAATCTGAGGATAAAAAAGAACAAATGGTCATCGTTTACAGCGTTCATCTGTTGGATTTGCAGCGCTTTAAGGCAGTCATCCAAATGGCAGACCCGCAGGCTGAGATCATGTATATGAAACGATGGAAAGCATAGCAAAGTAACACATCAAAAAACGCTTATCTACACTAATCCTTGTACATAGATTAGTGATGGATAAGCGTTTTGTAATTAACAATATATTAACGGATATTAATTTTGCATGATAAAATCATGTTCAATACTGCTGGCACTGTCAAAAGTACGAATAATATCATAACGGGTATTGCGCTGTGCCGGAACGTGACCCGTCTCGCGGATCAACTGTAAAATAGATTCAATGTTAACCTTATACGTTGCGCCTGCAGCGGAAACTACGTTTTCCTCAATCATGGTGCTGCCAAAATCATCGCAACCGTAGTACAACGATTTTTTACCGATTTCAGGTCCCATCGTTACCCATGAAGACTGAATATGCTTGATGTTATCCAACACAAGACGACTGATCGCAACGGTCTTCAAATATTCCTCCGGCGTCTGGCGTTCCTTCTTCAGATTGGTGTTGTCTGGCTGAAAGGTCCAAGGAATAAAGGCCAAAAATCCTTCAGAATTATATTTGTTTTCAATGCATTCGTCCTGAGCATCACGAACACGCAACAAATGCAGCGCACGCTCCTCCATCAACTCGCCAAAACCGATAACCATCGTAGCAGTCGTGTTCATCCCAACCTTGTGAGCCGTTTGCATCACATCCATCCAATCACGCCAAGAGCCTTTGAGACGGCTAATTTTGCGGCGTGTGCGGTCATCCAAAATTTCTCCGCCTCCACCCGGAAGCGAATCCAATCCAGCTTCATGAATGGCTCGAATCGTGTCTTCCATGGATAGACCGGATTTTTCCTTCATTTTGTGAATTTCAGCTGGCGAGAAGGAGTGCATCGTAATATCGGGAAAACGCTCCTTGATAGCTTTCAGCAAATCCGTATAATAACTGAATGGCAGATTCGGATTCACACCGCCTTGCATTAGAATTTCGGTGCCACCTACATCCTGCGTTTCCTTGATCTTCTGAAAGATCACCTCGTCCGGCAAAACATAACCTTCATCAGAACCCGGTCTACGGTAAAAAGCGCAGAAGCGACAGTATACGTCACATACGTTCGTATAGTTAATATTTCGTCCGATGACGAAGGTTTTAATGGGATCGGGGTGCATGCGATTCATAACTTTATTCGCCGCATGACCTATTTTTTCTACCTCATCTGATTCGAACAAAGCAACGGTATCCTCTAAATTCAGGCGTTCGCCGCGTAGGGCTTTATCTAAAATATGGTCGATTACACTCATGGTGTATCCTCCTTCGCTGTCACAGGGCGACGAAATGAAAGACAGGACTTATGAACGAGAATGCTTTCACAAACCTGCGTTCGAACCCTGCCGTAATGTATGTTCATGACTGGTCTTGTATGTTGTCTGTGCTATTTAGCATAGTAAAACCTAATGATAATACTAACATATCTTTAGGTAAGGAACCATACTTATTCCCGCTTCTATCTGCTTTTCACCTAGGAAAATAGGCAACTACCAAGCTTACCTCAACATTGCATATAGCCAAGAAATAAGAAAACAGGACTGAAAAGTGCCTTTTTTCACACTGTCCTTCATGTCATTCTTATAGAAAACAGCAAGCCTCCTGAAATACTGGAAACTTGCTGTTTAGTACTGTACATATTTGCTCCCGGCGTGAAAACGACAAAGATACTACTGATGTGCTAACGCTCTAGCGCAGCGCCTCATCCAGATCACTGATCAGGTCGTCAATATCCTCCAGACCTACGGAGAAACGAAGTAGTCCGTCCGTAATCCCGCGCTCCAATCGTACACTATGGGGCATAGCCGCATGTGACATCATCGCCGGATACGACAAGATGCTTTCCACAGCTCCCAGACTCACCGCTACAATTGGAATACGTACGCGACTGAGGACTTCTTTTGCACGCTCACCAGAACCTACATCAAATGATATTACTGCACCATAACCGCTGGATTGACGCTCATGAACTTCACGTCCTGGATGATTCTCCAGACCCGGGTAGTACACCGCCTCAATGTCGTTGCGCTCGTTCAGCCAATTGGCGAGCTTTGCTGCACTCTTTTCGCTGTGAGCCATACGAGCCTCCAGTGTCTTCATACCGCGCATGAGCAACCATGACTCCTGCGGAGCCAGCACGGTACCCAGTCCATTTTGGAGCTGCTTGATTTGTCTCCCCAGCGATTCGGTACGTGCTACTGCAAGTCCTGCCAGCACATCGCTGTGTCCGCCCAGAAACTTGGTCGCACTGTGCAATATAATATCGACACCCTGCTCAATCGGACGTTGATAATAAGGTGTCATAAAAGTATTGTCCAATAACGTCAAAAGTCCGTTATCCTGTGCCCAAGAGGTTATTCCTGCTACATCGGTAATTTTGAGTGTCGGATTGGATGGGGTTTCCATATATACAGCCCTTGTATTCTCCTGCAACGCCTCTTTCACAAGGTTGAGATCCGTCATGTCAACGAAGGTCGTTTCGATATTCATCCGTTTCAAAATGGAGGTCAGCAGTCGATATGTTCCTCCATATACGTCCTCGGAAACAATGACATGATCTCCAGCAGACAAGAGCATAAATGTAGTAGAGATGGCCGCCATACCTGATGCAAAGGCAAAACCGCTAGCTCCGCCTTCTAATAAGGCGATATAATCCTCCAAAGCTTGTCGTGTCGGATTACCTGAACGGCTATAGTCATGCTGTGGAGGATTAAAAATATCATGATGGTGAAAGGTAGAAGCTTGATAGATCGGGACGCTCGATGCCCCCGTCACACTGTCAATTTCAGAGCCGAAATGCAGCAGCTTGGTAGCGAACTTCCGCTCTTTGTCCAGATCCTGGCCGATCCTTCTCGCATCCTCTATCATTGCTGCTCCCCTCCTTCTACTTCTTGACGTGCCGCTTCCAGCGCCGAACGCAAATCTTCAATTAGGTCGTCTGTATGTTCAATGCCTACGGAGAAACGCAACAGCCTGTCATCTACCCCGACTGCATCCCGAATTTCTGCTGGTATGTCCGCATGTGTCTGCACAGCGGGATAGGTCATTAATGATTCCACACCGCCGAGACTTTCCGCAAACGCAATGAGCTTAATGTGACGAAGCAAAGGCTCCACATAACGAGCATCCTTTACTTTAAAGGAGAAGATACCTGTATTTCCGCTGGATTGTTTATTTTGAATCTCACGACCTGGGTGGCCTTCGAGAGCTGGATAAAATACTTCCGCCACCGCCGGATGCGTCAGTAAATAGTTAGACAGCACTGTTGCATTATGCTGATGTCGGTCCATACGCAGCGCTAACGTCTTCATCCCCTTCATCAACTGATAGCAGTCGCTCGGGGAAAGCACAGCCCCTATGGAATTGTGCAGGAAGGAAATTTCAGCCGATAGCTCTTTGCCTTTGGTTACGATCAACCCTGCCAGCACATCGTTGTGTCCGCCCAAATATTTGGTTGCGCTATGTACCACAATATCCGCGCCCAGCTCCAATGGCCGCTGGAAATATGGGGTTAGCAGCGTATTATCTACAATGGTAAGCAACTGATGTTGTGATGCCCACTCGGCAACCGCTCGAATATCAGTGATCATCATTAACGGATTTGTAGGTGTTTCTATGAATACAGCTTTGGTATTCGGTCGACATGACTGTTCGAGTGCTTCAAGATCATTCGTATCCACATAACTTGCTGTTACACCAAATTTAGATAAAATACGCTCCAGCAAGCGATATGTCCCGCCATACAGATCCAGCGATACAATGAGGTGATCTCCCTGTCCAAACAATGCAAATACCGTTTGCAGCGCCGCCATACCTGAGCTACATGCAAAGCCTGCATCACCAGATTCAAGTGCAGCAGAAGCCTCTTCCAGTACCTTTCGCGTGGGATTGATCGTCCGAATGTAATCAAATCCTGTGCTTTGACCTAGACGGGGATGGCGGAACGCCGTAGATTGGTAAATCGGGTAATTAACAGCCCCGGTTACTGGCTCCTCTACTGAACCGATTTGTGCCAATCTGCTTTCGATTTTCCACTGTTTCTCACTCATATGAATCCTCCTGTTAACTTCCATAGTGGGTGCTATAACAAATCCTGCAAAAATGGATGTCAAAGACTATACTGCTGCGCTACTGCAAGGTGGTACTGTACAAGGGTAAACTACAAGCCCCTTTTTAAATCTGGGGCCCGATATCGTAAGGTGTTTCTTGGTATACATAATAGTTCAGCCAATTCGAGAATAATAAATTGGCGTGTGCCCGCCAGATTGAGGGCGGTGTGCGCTTGGGATCATCATTAGGAAAATAATTTTTGGGGACTTCAATATCCATTCCTTTGGCCACATCGCGGTCGTATTCCCATTTCAGGGAAAGCGGGTCATATTCAGAGTGCCCAGTTACAAAAATTTGTTTACCGTCAAGCGTGGCTACGAGGTACACTCCAGCTTCCTCGGATTCGGATAAAACTTCTAATTCGGCAATATGATCAATATCTTCCCGCCGAACCTCCGTATGTCTGGAGTGAGGAGCATAAAACAGTTCATCAAAGCCGCGTAGCAATTTTACTTTAGGTTTAATCACAGTGTGTGGAAATACGCCAAAGCATTTGTAGTCGAGCCCGTATTTAGGGACAGAGAAATGATGGTATAAGCCTGCCTGTGAGGCCCAACAGATATGCATGGTCGAAGTTACATTCGTTTTCGTCCATTCAAAGATTTGCCGGATCTCCTCCCAGTAGTTCACATCCTCAAACTCAAGCTGTTCAACCGGGGCTCCTGTAATGACCATGCCGTCAAAGCGACTGTTCTTGATCTCGTCAAACGTTTTATAGAACATGTTCAAATATTCTTGCGATGTATTTTTGGATACATGAGACTTCATGTGCACCAGCGTGACGTCCACTTGCAGCGGCGTATTGCCGACCAGGCGCAACAGTTGGGTTTCCGTCGTTTCCTTTGTAGGCATCAAATTCAAAATGGCGATACGCAACGGACGAATATCCTGATGATAAGCTAAGCTTTCATCCATTACGAAAATATTTTCGCCCTCCAGCACTTCCTTTGCAGGTAGCGTGTCTGGGATTTTAATCGGCATGTAAACTCACTCCTTGTTCGGTAAGTTTTGCGAAAATCGTCTTGTTGAGATGCCGGGCATATAATAAAAAGACCTTTCTCAGGTTAGAGAAAGGTCATATTTGTATCCATATGCGCCTCTCTCATCTGTCAGGGCAACGCTCTTTGTACAAAGCGCGCGTCCTGCAAGAATTAGCACCGTGCGATTAAAATCGCCGGTTGCCGGGTATCATCGGGCTAGTCCCTCCACCTGCTCTTGATAAGATTTCGCTATATTCATTTTGGGTTCACAAAGTTCTTGTTGTTCACTTTAATGCATCGGCTGGGCTTCGTCAAGATAGGACTTTTAAATTTGTACCCTGTATTCACATTTTGTCTACCTTTTCCATAGGTTAAATCATATCCCTCCTATCGCTGAAGCTCTTGCCACTACTGTTGATTTAGCCCATGATTTTGCGCTTGAAAGGCCGTAGGCCGAGCGTTATACTATACAAGTGCTATTAGGCAAAAATATGGAGCAGTAGTGCAGATTTGAGTGTTTCCTGCGATACTGTGGCAATCTAAAAAAGAACATTTGAGAGGTGAATCCGGAATGGAAGGCGACCCGAGTCCGAATAGGCGGCGATCCCTGAACAACAGCATAGGAATGACTTCAGCTTGCCGAAAGACGGGACGCCAGGCTCTGCATGCTCCAAAAGCCTCCGGCTTTTGATGGGAGTGCACGCTTACCCGCACCGGCTAACTGGCTAACTGAGTCCATTCCTTATGCTTAAGGTAAACGTATTTCCGTTACGACGGAGCATAAGGAGTGACATATATGAAAATCCGTTTGGTCAACAACGGGGTTTTTACCCCTGTCGAAGAAATTGAAATGGCGCTTACTGCACCGGCAGAAGGTTTTTATTGGATTGATGCCGATGTCGATGATTTGGCAGTGCTCCAGCCTTTATTTTCCATGCATGATCTTGCAGTAGAAGACTGTTTGAGTGAAGAAGAACAGCGTCCGAAGATTGAAATTTATGAAAGCCATTATTTTATCGTTGTAAATAGCATTCGTTTTGATGATGAAGAAATATTTTTGCGAGCTTTGAACATTTTTCTCGGCCGCCATTTTATCATTACGGTGACCAAGCAGAAAATAAATGAGCTTCGTACCCTCAAGCCTATGCTGTGGGAGCAAGAAGTCAGCCAGCCTGACCGTTTTATGTATCTGTTGGTCGACTTGATTGTTGACAACTATTTTCTGGTTGGTGACCGGATTGAGGTCCGCATTGAGAAGCTGGAAGAAGATATTCTAATGCATACGAAAAAGTCGCATTTGAACGAAATCATCGGCTTACGAAGTGAGATTCTGTGGCTGAAAAAAGTGCTGGGTCCGCAAAAAGAAGTCATCAATACCCTGAACAAACGGGATTTGCGGCTCATCGACGATCAATTGCAAAAATATTTCAGCGACATTTATGAAAATGCTGTGAAAATTTCGGAGACTTTTGAAACTTACCGCGACTTGATGGGTAACCTTCGAGAAGCTTATCAATCCAGTATCGCCAACCGTGCCAATGAAATTATGCGTGTGTTTACGGCAATTACGACCGTATTTATGCCATTGACAGTCATTACCGGAATATATGGGATGAACTTCGATAATATGCCTGAGCTTCATACACGTTATGGCTATTTTGTCGTCATTGGTATTATGGTGGCATTAGGTGTCAGTATGTTCTGTATTTTCCGCAAGAAAGACTGGGTTTAAAAGAAAAGGGGAAAAAGTACCGATTTGGATACTTATTTCGATTTTAAGCTTGGTCATAAAAAGCAGCAGCCGTGTCCTGTGTGGAACTCGCTGCTGCTTTTTAGTATGTTGAACCCTGAATGTACTTTAATACTTTAGCTTTATTCAATCAGTTCTTTATTATCCAACATGTCGGTCGGGTACCTGCTGATGACGAAACCGTATACGGATCAGACGCAGACGCTCGTAAATTTGATCCAGTCCTGTTTCGGTTGCCTTTTCTTCCCCATACACTTTCAGCATGACGGGCTTGAGCAGCGTATCCCCCAACTCTTCATAAGCAGACCAGATGGCTGCCTGCTCCTCTTCAGATACATTCACCAATTCCTTGCGGATCAGCTTCTCCATATCAATGCCATCCCTGTCCAAATGCTCCACAGCTTCAATCATCTCTCTACGATGCAAACCTGTCTTCATTCCGATATGCTCCAGTGAAAGACCGTCCGAAATGCCTTCGATAATCGTTCTAGTTAGGCTGAATTTGTTAAGCTCCTGCCTGTACTGGTTCTCTTTTTGCTTGTATAGCCATGACAAAAAAACTTCTTCTTCCAGCGTCTCTGTTACCCAGTTCAACGGAAATGGCGTGGTCCGGTCATTTTGTGTTGTAATAGCCAATAGCTCCGTCCCATATTGCGACACTTTACCCTGACCCATACCAGGCAGCTCCAAAAGTTCTTCTTCGGTATGGGGAAGATAGACGCTAATGAGTCGAAGCAGCCGATTCGTAGCGATAAAATAAGGGGCTTTTCGTTCCGTTGCTGCTTTTTGCCGTCTCCACATCGTCAACTGCTCATACACTTCATCACGTGGAAACAAATCACTGTAGCAATACAGCTTTTGCAGCGTTTGTCCTCGTCCTGATGATCCTTCTTGCTCATGAAATACGCCATGGATTAAGGGCCTGTAGCCCTCAGCCATTTTGAGCGCCAGCTCATGACGGTATACATGCAGTAATTCCTGCCACAAGCTGCCCTCATACCAAAGGTCGTCTATACTTTCATCCGGGACATGGTGTGTGCTCCAACCTGCACTCCATCCCCCTTCATGCTGCCCAATCCATACCTGAGCAAAGTCCTCATAGCCCTGTTCATTCCGTTTGGACAAGCGATTTAAAAATACAATCTCCATGATTTCTTCCTCCCTCATATCGTTGAAAGACAGTCCCGCACAACACAAAAACGCAAAAAAAAGCACCTATCCTGCGTATTCGCAAGAAAGGTGCTTCCCTTTTTGAGCCGTACTATACTGTTGCCTATATAATAACCGTACCTTGGAGTGCCGTCAACCATAAATTCTAATGATTGAGCTTTTCCTTTGCCAATGCCAGAGCACCGCACAATCCAGCATTGTCACCCAATCCCGGAGATACGATATATTGCTCAATATCTGTTGTCAGACTCGAATGCTGTACGTATCCGTTCAAAAGTTCTTGAAGCTTGGTACGAATGAGCGGGAACAGTTGGTCCTGCTTCATCACTCCCCCGCCCATAATAATTTTCTGCGGTGACAGGATTAATACATAGCTCATTAAAGCCTGTGCCAAATAGTACGCTTCCATTTCCCAGGCCGGGTGATCGACAGAAAGCTCATGTCCTTTAACCTTCCATCTTTTTTCGAGCGCAGGACCTGCTGCCAGTCCCTCCAAACAATCTCCGTGATAAGGACATGTCCCCTCGTAAGTATCTTCTGGGTGACGACGTACCAAAATATGCCCCATTTCCGGGTGGGATAATCCATGTATCAGCTTTCCACCAACCAAAGCACCCGCCCCGATGCCAGTACCTATCGTAATATACAGACAGTTGTCCAATCCTTTGGCGGCACCCCAAATAGACTCACCAAGTGCTGCTCCATTCACATCCGTGTCAAACCCCATAGGTACATCAAAATGCTCTTTCAGTTTGCCAATCAGATTGTAATTTCCCCAATGTGGCTTTGGCGTTGTTGTAATATAGCCATATGTATCACTACCTTCGATAGGATCAATCGGCCCGAACGAGCCTACGCCCAATGCTTCAATGCCCTTGCCTTCAAAAAATGCGATGACATTCTCCATTGTTTCTGCTGGGGTGGTGGTTGGAAAGCTCGCCCGTTCGAGCACCTCTCCATGTTCGTTGCCAATTCCACATACAAATTTGGTACCGCCTGCCTCAATTGCTCCCAATACTGTCATAGTTGCTGTTGTCCCCTTTCGATAATCCGGTTCTCTCTCCACTATATTCACCTGAAATGTACCTGAGGTCAATCCCCTTATCGCAATTGTATATAATCCTTCACATGACTATATAACTCCGTCGACATATGGGTATACAAATAAGGACACTAACGCACCAAGCGTCAGTATCCCTATATTACTTACTTTACCTGAATTGTAGGTACCAAGCCTAACAGCTTCATTAAGATCCGGTTGCGACACCCATCAATGTACACAAGCTTTTCATTTCAAGCTGCTCAAACTTGTCTACAATTTGCACGTGATCCAGCGTCAGCAGACAGCTATCCAAAGCACATGCTACAGGTACACCACAGTGAATTTCAGCAAGTTTGCGTGAAAGATGCAGCATATCCAAATCACTCTCAATTTTTTTACGGACCGAGGGTGTTAATTGATCCAGATTCTCCAGAATGCCCTCAATAGAGTCGTATTCCTGCACCAGCTTGAGTGCCGTTTTCTCACCAATACCTCGTACTCCTGGATAATTATCGCTTGCATCCCCCATCAGGCCTTTAAGGTCCACCACTTGGCGTGGCTTAAGCCCTTTTTCAGTCAGCAGGGTCTCCGGGGTGTATACCATATAATTGCCGTGCCCTTTTTTCATAATAATGACCCGTGTCCGCTCATCCACTAATTGAAGTAAATCATGATCTCCTGAGAGAATCATTACATCCATGTCCTCATTTTGCGAATAATGACGTGCAAGCGTACCGATACAATCATCGGCTTCAAAGCCTTCCGCTCCAATGTTGGGTATGCCGAGGCTGTCCGTCACTTCACGAATCAATGTAAATTGGGGAATCAAATCATCTGGTGCGTCGGCTCGGTTTCCTTTATACGCAGCAAAATGCTCCCCACGGAATGTCGTTCCGCCCATATCCCAGCAGCAAATGACATGTGTAGGATTAAACGTTTGGACTGCATCCCAAAAATATCGAATAAAACCATATATGGCGTTCGTTGGCACCCCAGCTTTTGTACGACGGATATAACCGTTTGCGGCGGTTGCATAATAAGCGCGAAATAGCAGGGCCATGCCGTCAACCAGCATTACGGATTGTTCATTGCGTTGTGTCACAGATTGTATTGCTCCCATTCATCATAATATTTAACCCCCACAGTATAACATATCGTGAGTGTAAATTGGGCGTTATTGAGCTCCCCATGTGCCCTCAAATGTTTCCTCTTTGAATCCTATCGTTACTTTGTTCCCGTCGGTTACAATCGGGCGTTTGATTAATCTTCCATTCGAGGATAAAAGCGAAATTTGCTCTTCGCGACTCATGTCTCCAAGCTTATCTTTCAGCTTTAACTCTTTGTACACCTCACCGCTTGTATTAAAAAACTTTTTCAGCTCCAGCCCGCTTTTTCGAATTAAATCTTCCAATTCCTCCGGGCCGGGAGGCTGTTCAAAAATAGGAATAAGTTCCGTCTCATGTCCCTTGTTTTGCAGCCATTTCACTGCATTACGACAGGTACTGCATTTAGAATACTGATATACTTTCAGTTGGCTCATCGCTAGATTAACCTCCATTTGGTTTCGATAGCTTATTTATATTTTATTCTGAAAAATATTGCGCTCTTAATAGCTCCTGCATTTCAGCCATATCGTCAGGTAGAGGAGCATAGAACGTCAGCCGCTCCCCGGTTACAGGATGCTCCAAGGACAGTTCTGAGGCATGCAAGGCTTGTCGAGGCATCCTGGCATCAAGCTGATCATATCGCTCACGTTGCGCAGCATCATCAGGTGTAATCCGGTACATTTTATCTCCGATCAACGGACAACCGATATAAGTCATATGCACTCGAATTTGGTGCGTACGCCCGGATTCCAACTTTAGTCCGATGCGACTTCCCCCGTTCCACACTTCCTCCAGCTTATACAGCGTAAGGGCAGGATAACCGTCCGGGGTCACCATACGTAAATGCGGATTATCCGGGTTGCGGTCAATCGGTCCGTCTACCTTACCTTCCTGCAGCTCAGGGCGCCCATGCACCAGAGCCGTATAGCGCTTATCCACCGTTCCCGCAATCATCTGCTCAGAAATATGCTGGTGTACATACGGATTTTTAGCTACTACCAGCACCCCCGTCGTCTCCTGATCAAGACGATGAACAGGACGAAACCGGAACAGTTCTCCCTTGGCCTGCCAATAATGCACAACCCCATTAGCCAGTGTTCCAGTGTAATGACCGTGAGTCGGATGGACAATCATGCCCGCCGCCTTGTTCACCACTAACAAATGTTCATCCTCAAACAATATCTCAAAAGGAATGGGTTCAGGTAAAATATCATCAGAACGCTCGCGCTCCATGCGAATTTCTACTTGATCCCCGGACTTCACCTTTACGCTGATGTACACACGTGTCCCGTTCAGCATAATACCTTGCTCGGTCAGCTTGAGTTTGGATATTAACTTTCGAGAAATGTTCATACGTTTTTGTAAAATAGTCTTCAACAGCATGCCCTCCTCCTCAGGAGGGATCGTATATACGATAGGTTCATAGTACAAGCTCATCACAAATTCCCGGTTGCCTCCTTATTTGCGGAACACTTTTTTGCTGCGCACATATTCGACGTCGGGCACACCCTGACGGACATTCGCTGTGCGAGCAACGGCAAAGAAATAATCGGAAAGGCGGTTCAAATACCGACGTACCGCCGGATTAATGTCCGTATGCTTACCTAGTGTAACAGCACGGCGTTCCGCGCGTCGGCAAACCGTGCGGCAAACATGAAGCGTTGAGGATAATGTGCTACCACCCGGTATAATAAAACGCTCCACCTTCGGATTTTCCTCCTGACATGCATCAATCCAGCCTTCCAGACGCTCTGCCAGCTCGTCTTTCACCTTATATTTGCTTTCACTGATTTTAACAAACGCCAAATCCGAACCACAATCAAACAGCTCCTGCTGTATTTCCTCCAATTGAGTCCGAATATCCGCAAACTTTTCCCCTTCGGCAAAGCTGATCGCTTGTCCTACAAAGCTGTTCAGCTCGTCAATTGTACCGTATGCCTCCACACGGTCATCATCTTTGGAAACTCGACCTCCAATCACAGAAGTTTGTCCTTCATCACCTGTTCTGGTATAGATTCCCATATTACTCCATCCCCCTTATCATTCCGTAAGTGCTTTCAGCACCTTGATGGCTTCTTCCTTATTGCTTGTACGAGGCGGCACGGTAGCAAATAATGTTTTTGAGTTATATTTTAGCTCCTTAAACATCTTCATCTGCTCCACTGGAATTCCGAACAAATGAGTTTCCTTGCTTACATCTGTTCCTTCTTCCTCCTGCCCCTTCTTCTTAAATACGCCGCCCTCGAACACGCCCCGAGCGTACGTCTTCTTGTCAAAAGCATCATCTAACGGCAGATTCGAACCATTCTGTCCATACAGCTTCATGTCCTCTTCCGGCAAAAGAAACAGATCATGCTCCCCGGCCGCATATTCTACAACCAGCTTCTGCTGGTTATACAGCGGACTGACTGAAATTTCAATAGTCGGAGCCTGTTCGCCCAGCTTATCCTTAAGCTTTTGTGCCAGCTCTTCACGGATGACTGAAGCATCCCCTTTATCCATAATAAAAATGGAGAAGCTGTCCTTGTCCCGTCCCCCACATCCTGCCAATAATACAAGTGCCAGCATTCCGATAATCCATGGCGATAGCCTTTTTAGCCCTGCTCTCATATGTACGCCCCCTCTTCCATGCCATTAATATATCATAAGTTGTGAACGCAAAAAAAGAAGGCCCTACGGCCTTCTTCTTATCTTTGCTGACTTCACACGGTTAAACCTTGCATTCCGTACCATACAGTTTCATGTATTCATTGATTTTCAAATCGAGCTTGCAACTAATCTCGATGACAAGATCAGAGGTGAAGGACTGCTCTTCCTGAAACGTCCGCATCATCTCATTGCGCAGGAACAAAATTTCATCTTCTAGGGAAATGTCGTATCCTATTGAACTAGACGAATTATATCCAACATATGACATGAGCATTCCTCCTACAATTGAAAAATTGAACTTCCTGCTTCCGATTTCAAATTATAGCATAGAAATTTAGAAATAAAAGACTATTTTTTATGAATTACCCATAAAAAAATAATTTTAACCTTCTTTTCTTACTTTTTCTACAAAATGACCAATCCGATCCAGTGCCTCTGTCAGCTGAGCAACAGAAGTCGCGTATGAGCAACGAAGATAGCCTTCGCCTCCCAAACCGAACACATTACCCGGTACAGCCGCAACTTTAGCCTCTGCCAATAGACGCTGTGCAAATTCATCTGAGCTGAGTCCCGTGCTTTGAATACTAGGGAAAACATAAAAAGCCCCTCTTGGCTCATGGCACTCCAGGCCGATTTCCCGGAACCCTTCAACCATCAGACGGCGACGCTGATTATAGGCTTCTACCATACGATCTTTCTCACCCAAACCATTCCGCAAGCCTTCCAGTGCCGCAACTTGCCCCATAGAAGGCGCACACATTACGGTGTACTGATGGATTTTGAGCATAGCCGCAATCAGATCTGGATGTCCGCATGTATATCCAATACGCCAACCTGTCATGGCGAAGGCTTTGGAGAAACCACTGACGAGAATCGTACGATCCATCATACCAGGCATAGCGGCAAAACTAACATGCTTCTCTCCATAATTCAATTCAGCATAAATTTCATCAGAAATGACGATCAAATCATGCTTTTCCACGACTTCGGCAATCGGAAGCCAATCTTCATAAGTCATCGTAGCCCCAGTTGGATTGCTCGGATAGCATAAAATCAGCACCTTGGATTTAGGTGTAATTTTTGCCTCCAACGCCTCCGCCGTCAGCTTAAATTCATCCTTAGCAAATGTTTCAATACCTACCGGAATCCCGCCTCCAATCGAAGTGATTGGAGAATATGAAATGTAGCACGGCTCGGGCACGAGAATTTCGTCGCCAGGTACAATTAACGCACGCAAAGCAAGATCAATCGCCTCGCTTCCCCCAACGGTCACGATAATCTCGTTTTTAGGATCATAATTAACTTCAAATTGCTCATTCAGATAATCACTAATCGCTTCACGCAGTTCTGGCGTTCCCGCATTAGACGTATAGCTGGTAAAACCTCGCTCTAATGAATAGACACAGGCTTCCCGCATATGCCAAGGGGTTGTAAAATCCGGTTCGCCTACACCAAGGGTAATAATATCCTTGTTGCCACCCACCAAGTCAAAAAACTTACGAATGCCCGAAGATGGGATTTCGCGCACCAACGGGGACAAATAGGAACTCATGGCTTTGTTACTGTCGGTAAATGTTTCTGTTTTGAGATTCATCATGATCTTCCTTTACGGCGAAATCACCAGACGATTATCTTCCTGATGATCCTCAAAGATAATTCCGTCCTGCTTGTATTTTTTAAGCGTAAAATTAGTCTTGGTGGACAAGACCGAGTCAATAGGAGACAGTTTCTCCGACACAAAATTAGCGACCTCACGGAGGTTGCGGCCTTCAACTTCTACCAGCAAGTCGTATGCTCCGGACATGAGATAAACCGATTTAACTTGCGGATACAAATAAATCCGTTCTGCAATACCTTCAAATCCTCTTCCACGCTCGGGTGTAATCTGTACTTCAATCAAAGCAGTAACCTTTTCGTCGTCGACTTTATCCCAATTGACTACGGCGGCGTACTTAACGATTACATGTTGGTCTTCGAGCTCTTTAATTGAGGTGCGTACATCCTGCTCATCAACCCCCAGTAAAGTAGCCAACAAAGTCGGTGTTCTTCTTGCATCTTCTTTTAACAATTCCAGCACTTTTAATTTCAAACCATTTAGCTCTGTCATTCTACATAAGGCCTCCATCGAAAGAGATTACTATACATCATACAATACGCACTTTAAACCTGCAAAGAAAAACCGTCCGCCCCGGTAAACCCGGCAGACGGACGGCTGTTATGGGAAATTGCTTCAAAAACGGAATATCCCGTTTACATATAGTAAGGGTTGTTTTGGTGAGTTGGCTGCCCTTGCTGATGCATAGGTTGACCATATCCCCCCGCTGATGACGACTTTTGCTGAATGAACTGTTGGCATTCGTGTTGGGTCTTGCGAGCTTCTTGAATCTGTTTGTCCAAATCGATGCGCAGTGCTTTTGACGAAGTGGAGTACATATTGTTCTGACTCATCAGACGATACAAATCGCCTTGTAGGCGCAGCGTATCGTTCGTAAGGTCGGTGAACATCTGACGCACAGACGGACAATTGGATTCCGTTGTCGCTGTTGTATACTCTCCCACCGTGCGTTTCATATCGGCAAGAATGGTATAGAGCAAATCTTCTTCGGGCATAAATGACGTATTGTTCTGTGAAAACATCGTGATATTACCTCCTTTATTGGTTAATCCATAATTACTGCTGCGGTTGCATAGGAGCAAGCTGCTGGTGCTGTTGAAGTGCATTGGAAAGCAGGTTCAGGTGGTTCTCATGAGTTCTCGCGAATTGCAAACAAGCTTGCTGAATAGCTGGATGCTGAATGGATGCTGCTGTCGCCGTACATTGCTTGAGCAGCAGTTCTTCATTGGAAATGGAGTCCACGATGTACTCCAGCTCTTTGCCTGTCAAGGGTTGCATGTTGGTAGATTGCATAGTCTCTGTGCCTCCTTAAATGTTTTGTTGCACGCTGGTTATCTTGTCCGTTTGGCGAAATACTATGTACACATAAGAGATACTACATATTGCCTATAAGGAGTGCTGTTTATATGGAATTGATTAGCGGAAATACGTATTGGCCGAGTACCTTGGAGCAAACATCGGATTTTCCGCCTTTGGCAGAGGATTTAAATTGTGATGTACTGATCATCGGAGGCGGGATGGGTGGGTCCATCTGCTCCCGGCTATTGGGAGAACGACAGGTAGACACCGTGGTTATTGACAAACGCAAGCTGGTACATGGAAGTTCTTCGGCCAATACCGGACTGCTGCAATATAGCAATGATAAGACCTTAACCTCCTTCATCAATACGTTTGGTGAAACGAACGGTGTATTGTTTTACCGTATGTGCAAAGATGCTCTGGATCAGTTGGAAAAACTGTCTACCACGCTGGAAATTGATCCGTCCTTTATACGCCGCAGTAGCCTGTACTATGCAAGTACATCGGAGGATGTGCAGACGCTTCAGGAAGAGTACAAACAGCTAACCCGGTTTGGATTTCCCGTCGAATACTGGGATGAGCAACAGATTGCAGCCCGATTTCCTTTTCGAAAATCAGCAGCCTTGTACACGCACGAAGATGCCGAGGTTAATCCATTTTTGTTTGCCCAAGGACTGCTGAAATCCGCCAGCCGTCTCGGTGTACGCTTATATGAGCATACGGAAGCCAAGCATTTTGAATTCAACGAAAATGAAGTTGTTTGTCATACCAGCGGTGGAATTATCCGAGCGAAAAAAATCATTTTTGCAACGGGTTATGAAACACAGGAGATTAAAACAGATCGCGGAGCCGTTCTAGAAAGCTCTTATGCTATCGCCACCAATCCAATCGGAGATGTTCCCTTGTGGCATGAGCAGTGTCTGATCTGGGAAACTGCTCGTCCTTATCTATACATACGCTCAACACCGGAAGGACGCATCATTATTGGTGGTTTGGATGAACCTGTACTGGATGCCAATCAACGTGAAATCAGGCTGCTACACCAACAGCAAAAGCTACTGCAAACACTAGAGGAGCATTTTCCCGGTGTTCCATTTCAGATCGACTATGCTTGGGCGGCTGTATTCGGCTCCTCTCACGACGGTTTGCCCTATATTGGTCCACATCCACGTTTTCCAAACTGCTATTTTTTGGAGGGTTACGGGGGAAATGGGACGGTTACGAGTATGATGGCCGCACAGCTATTGGCTGATGAACTGACAGGCACACACCGACCTGAAATGGAGCTTTATTCTCTAATTCGTACTACCAAGCCCTCGCCTGAAACAACGGAGCCGATGGTCTAACATATGGAATACAAAAAAGAACCTCCTTCCCCTACTACTAATTGGGTCTGGAGGTCTTTTTAAATGTATTTTCAAACTATTCGGTTTGCTTGTGCCAGCGGTGTACATGGGAATGAGATTTGCTCTGCTTCGTCTTTTGTTCCATTTTCAGCACACTTCGCATAAAAAACCATCCGAGCACTGGCATCAATGCAAGGCCAATCAACAACCAGATCATCGCCGTAGGAGCCTTGCTGATACTTAGGACACCCAGGAAAATGAGTGTTCCGATCAACCGGCCTACCATTAAGCATAGTTCGCGCAATACAACCAGTTCCACTCTCTGATTGGCATCTCCTTTACTCGTACCCATTAAATCAAAGCTCGCAGAAATCATGGGAATTAAATATAAAGGCATAAATAAAGCGGTGCCGATCCCCATAATCAGTAGCGTGCTATACTCCATACGCCACAATAACGGTAAAAGCGCGATCACCAACAACACGGCACCCAACAGCATACCCGCCGAACGATAATGTGGCTTGAGCCATTTTCCAACAGCCCAAAAGCTGAAAAATGAAACCGCCGACGTGATAAGTGAAAACTGTGCAAGCTTCCATTCCTGTTGGGTAGCTACATATACGAGCAGCGTAATCAGGAAGGCAAACACCCCTTCACGGATGCCCTGGGCAATAAGCGATAACGACAACGGACGCCACATACTCCCTTTTTGTGACAATCGTTGCTTGGGCTCCTTCCAATTGTAATTTCCTGTCGGCTTACGTTTGCGAAGAAAGAAACTAAGCACCACTCCTACGACATAAAAGACCAAGGAAATACTGAATATCACGCGATAACCTGCGTCATCCTCCATACGGGCAATAATCCAACCGGACAGCCAAGGACCCACTATACCGGAAAACGAGCCCAGCAGACCCACCCATCCGTTAAAATGATCACGGCTTGCCTGATCCGTGACCTCGAAAAAAATCACATTAAACGCCAGCCAGAATAAACCTAATGCTGCACCCAGCAGCATCCCGAGCGGCCATATGTAGTTTACAGCCTGCGGTCCCGTATATAACACGATCAGATAAAATAGGCCTGATAATGCGGTCCCCACGCGTAGGGCATTCATTTTGTTATGTTCCTTGACCCACTTTCCAGCCACCCAGACCATAATTCCCAGTGCAATTTGTTGACTGACATTAAACCAGCCGATCATCGCGTAATCCTGCCTGCTTTTCCACAAATACACGTTAAGAAATGTGCCTGACAATGCTGCTGCAAACACAAACAATCCATTCAAGCTTAATAGCAGAATGGATTGTCCGTTCAGGTTTGATTTCAATGCAGTTCCCCCTAACCGAAAAATCACCAATCAGCTTATTTCAAGCCAGCTTGTTCAAAGATTTCTTCGATTTAAGATGCCCGTATTGAGCTTGGGCCTATCCGGGGGATTGTTATTTAATTGTTGGAAATACCGCTGAGCTTCTCCAGCATCCGCAATCGATCATTCTCTGACAGTGTCTGCTGGACATGGAAGCAGCTAGGGCACACATAAACATTCAAGACGAACGGCAAATCCAGAACGGGCTTGCCAAGCGCTGGAGACATCGACGGTTCAAAACCTTCTCTGGTTACGGTTTGCGAACCTGCATGCAGCATGTACTCCCCACATTGAGAACATTCAAGAACCTCATCTTGTCTGTCGAGTATTTGTTCAGCGCCTTGTTCATAAGCCATCAGATCCGCACCGCTTTCTTCAAATTTTTGCAAAGTATGCAGTACAGGCAACTTATGAAGCTCATTGTCCTGCAACAACGGTGCATCAACCGGTTTTTCAACTACGATTTCATCCTCTGCCTCATATAAAATATCCTGCTCCTCATCATCACCGAGCTGAATACTCAATGTCCGATAACCCTTTAGGTCTTCTTTTCCATGAGAGTGGGGCGCCGGGGTTACAGAAGCCACATGATCATGTTTCGTCTCTTCATGTCCATGCTCACCGGCATGTCTATGAACAGGTGGAGAAACAGACTCATCTTCATCATCGGTGATGTCAGAGTACCCTTTCAGATCATTATGGCAATAAGGACACTCTTCCTCAGGTCCTAATTCTTCATCCCAAATAATTTCCATGTTACACCATGGACAAATAGTCATTTCCAAGCTTTATCATCCTTCCGTTCCAAGCGTATACCAAGCTCTAGTATACAAGATGTGTCAAGTTACACTGGCACCGATCACATAAGATAAAGATATAGAAATAATCATGGAGAACAAGCCAACAGCACGATTGTCCTCTTTAATCTGTTGATCGATAGAAAATACCGGTGTCAGAAACTCAAAAAGAAAGTACGCCGCAAGTAGCAGTAAAAAGCCAACGAACGACCAAATCATCGTATCATACACACTGGATTTGGCTTCCATTGCAAAGCGGAGTACGTTGCAAATACCGAACATTTTCCCTCCCGTAGCCATGGCTACCGAAACATTACCGCGCTTGATCTCTTCCCAGCATTTATAGCGGGTTACCAGCTCAAAACACGACAAAAATACAATTAGCTCCAGCACCGCCACCGAGAAATAACCCAGCATCATCCCCAACGGATGTGACAGCAATTCATCAATCGCCATCTTCACTTCGTCCCTCCCGTTCTACCAAGCGTTCCCGGGCAAAACCGGCAACCCATAGCTATTCCAATTCAGCAACTGTTACGCCTGTGCCGCCTTCATTGTAATTACCGATACGGTAGCTTTTCACATGCTTATGCTTGCGCAGGTACTCCTGAATACCGGTTCTCAGGACACCTGTACCTTTGCCATGTATAATGTGTACCTGACCCAGATTGGCCAGAAACGCTTCATCCATGAAACGGTCCACTTCCATCAAGGCTTCCTCCACGTTCGCCCCCCGAAGATCAAGTTCACTTCGTACGTTATCATCCCGTGTCCGCTTAACGCCAGTCACTGGTTTTTGAACTCTTGGAGTCGTTGTTTGGGCAGGTTGCAGTAGTTCCAGATCATCCAGACTGACTTTCATCTTCATGATTCCCAGTTGAACCACAGCTTCCTTGGTACCGGACAGTTCAACCACGTGGCCTTTTTTATTCAGACTGTGGACGGATACTTCATCGCCAGCCATGATAGAACGAGTACGCGTAGCAGCCGGACGTTTGACGGCACTTTTTTTGCGTTGCTTCGGTTCAGCCTCATCCAGTTCTCTGCGAGCTGCAATCAGCTTATGCTCCTTAACCGAGGCCCCTTCTTCCTGAGCCAATTTACGCAAATCAGTAATGATTTTCTCTGCTTCACTACGAGCCTTATCCACGAGAACTCTTGCTTCGTCCTCAGCTTTTTCCAGCATACGGTCCCGTTGGGACTCCAGCTTATCCAACTCCGTTTGATGACGGCTACGCAATGCTTCCATTTCCTTACGCAGCTGCTCCGCTTTTTCCCGTTCTTGCTCAGCTGTCAAACGGTTCTGCTCCAGTGACGCGATCATGTGCTCAACGCGCTGGTCTTCTTCCGTTACCTCACCACGGGCATAGTCTAAAATACGCCCTGGCAATCCCAATCGCTCGGCAATGGCAAATGCATTACTTCGTCCGGGTACACCGACCAGAAGGCGGTAAGTCGGGCTTAATGTAGCGACATCAAACTCCATGCTTGCATTAATAATTCCTTTGCGCTCATAGGCATACGCCTTCAATTCACTATAGTGAGTCGTCGCAACCATGCGGCAACCCATGGCATGTATATGCTCCAAAATAGATACAGCCAGAGCCGAACCTTCCGCGGGGTCCGTTCCTGCCCCCACTTCGTCAAGCAATACAAGACTTTTTGGCGTCATATTTTTCAGGATGCTAATGATATTGGTCATGTGACTGGAAAATGTACTCAAGTTTTGCTCAATACTCTGCTCGTCACCAATATCGGCATAGATTGCATCAAATACACACAGCTGACTTTCATCCTCAACAGGTACAAACAGTCCAGACATCGCCATCAAACTAAGCACACCGATGGTTTTCAGAGTAACGGTTTTCCCCCCTGTGTTCGGTCCGGTAACGATAATAGAGGTGTATGAATTTCCTAACTCCACATCAATGGGAACAACCTGCTCCAACGGAATTAGAGGATGTCTGCCCTTTTTCAGCTTCAAATATCCGCGATCATTCATTAAAGGCAAGGTTGCCTTCATTTCACGGGCGAGACGCGCTTTTGCAAAAATAAAATCAAGATTGCCCAAAATGTCCACATCATACAGCAACATATCTGCTTGTTCTGCGACGAGTGCGGTCAGCTTTTGTAAAATGACTTCAATTTCACGCTCTTCTCTCAGCCTTGTTTCCCTCAGCTTATTGTTCATGGCTACAATGGATTCAGGCTCGATAAACAATGTTGCACCAGACCCGGATTGATCATGAACAATTCCGCCAAAATAAGAACGGTATTCGGCCTTAACCGGGATCACAAACCGATCTCCGCGAATCGTAATCAACTGATCTTGAAGCATTTTGGAGACAGTTGAGGAACGAATCATGGAATCCAGCTTTTCACGAATACGCACTTCTCCCGAGCGCAGCTCCCGACGGATTTGAGAAAGCTCTGTGCTGGCAGAATCCAGCACCTCTGCATTTTCGTCAATACAGCCTTTAATGGAGTTTTCCAAACCTCTCTGCTCCGAAAGCTGCTCACTCCAATACAGCAATGTTTCGACAGGATTTTCCTCATGCAAACTTGTCACGTATACCTGTATACGGCGTGCGGCCTGAACTGTTGTCCGAATGCCAAGCAACTCCTGCGGGCTTAACGTTCCACCAATACGAGCACGCTTCACCGCCGGAGTGATATCCACTACTCCGTTAAATGAAGGCACTCCTTTGAGGCGATCAGCAGCGTAGGCCTCATCCGTGCCTTTTAGCATTTTCTTGATATGCTCCAAATCATCGCTGGGCTGTAATCGAAGGGCTGTCTGTTGTCCCGTTGCCGTTTGGGCATAGTGACTTAGTTTATTTAGAATTTTTTGATATTCAAGGGTTTTGAAAATTTTAGAGTCCAACTTCACTACTCCTTTCACTTATATCTATATTATACCGAAAGCAGCAAACTTACGCTATTTGCCAACTCTGTTTTACACATAAGAAAGCTCTTCATGCCACACACTAACCTTTGTCTAACCCTGTAAATTCAAAAAACAAAGGAGGTTATTCCGTGAGCATTCTCGGGCACATTGTACGTTTCATCGTTGCCGCTCTGGTGCTGATGGTCGTAAGCTGGATCGTTCCCGGATTTAGTGTAGGCGGCTTTTGGAGCGCGCTGATTCTTGCCATTGTCATTGCCTTGGTTGGTTACATCATCGAGGCAGTGTTCGGCCGACGCGTTTCTCCATTTGGACGCGGTATCGTAGGTTTTCTAGTGAGCGCTCTGGTTATCTGGATCGCTCAGTATGTGGTGACCAATGTCAGTGTTTCCGTTCTGGGCGCATTGCTCGCTGCATTGGTTATTGGGATTATCGACCTGTTCATTCCGGTATCGACACCGTTTGAAGCCGGTCGCAAAGACGGGAAATAATTTCAGTAGACACTCCCGGCAAAGCTGTCCCGAAGCAGATTTCGTCTGCCAAAGGACAGCTTTTTGTCATAAACACTTCTGAGTGGATACAATAAGCAAACAATCCCCGGCGATGAGCAGCCGGGGATTGCCTTACATTTATAATCCGTATCTACTGATCCTGTTCGATAAGTTCAATCCATTCATTGTACTCCGTTTGAAGCTTAGTGTATTCTTCCTGTAATTGACGTAATTCTGTAGAAATCTTCTCCGTATTTTCCCGATCTACGTCCTGTTGTACTTGTAACAAACGAAGCTGATGCGCCGCCATTTCATATTTTTGACCCACTTCGTCCAATTCAGACTGCAAGGCCATTCGTTCCTGCTCTATGGACTGCTGTTCAGCTTTCGCCGTTTTGGCAGCTTCAACCGCCAAACGAGTCTCCTCCTGAAGCTGTTCCTTTTGTTCAACTGTTACCGCTATTTCACGTTCCCAAGATGCAAATTCTTCCTTACGGGCAGCATCTTCAGCTTCCAGACGTTCCGCTTCTGCCTTCAACTGATCATATTTAAGTTGCCACTCCAGAGATTCTTCCTCAGCACGTTCCAGCTTACTCCGCCGTTCGTGATCTTCCTGTTGAAGCTGCTTGATATTTTGCTCCAGCTGTCCAGCTCGGCTCTTCATGCTTCCATATTGCTCCTGAAGCGATTGATACGCCTTCGCTCCCTCTTGCTCTCGGACTTTGGCTTTCTCAAGCTCATCCTGAACACGAATCAGCTCAGGTGAAAGCTCCTTGATTCTCGCTTCGAGTTGAACTAGCCGTTGCTGTTGTGAAGCAAATTTATCATTAATAGCTTCGAGCTCAGCCGCTGCGTGCTGTAATTGCTCCTGTATCGATTCCTTCTGTTCACGCGCTTCCAGCAGGGAGAGCTCCAGCTCATCAACTGCCAACTGGCGTTCTTCTGCAAGTTTCTTCCATGACTTCTCGCTTTCAGCTAGCGTTGCCAGCTCACTTTGCAGCTTGCGAGAAGATACGTGAGCTTGCTCCAGCAGCTTCTGCATCCGCCGCTGTTCTTCCTCCAGCTTAGCCGTCTGCTGCTGCGCAGCCTTGGCTTCAGCTTCTAATTGATCATATCGGCTTTGCAGTTCTTCACGCGCAAGCGTATCTGCCTGCTCTCGCTCTATCGCAACCTGTCTCTGTGCGGCTAGCACAGACTCCAGCTCGGACTGTTGTTGCTTCAGTACTCTTGCTTGCTCTTGAGCCTCTCCCAGACGAGAAGAAAGCTCTGTACTGCCTGCCTGTACTTGTTCTAATTGTTCCTGAAGCTCCTCAACCCGAATCTCCTGCTCCAGTGCAGCTTCATCAGCTCGTTTCTGTGCTTCTTGATGCTGGAGCTTTTCTTCATTCAACGCCAATTCAGCCTGTTTACGTTCCTGCTCCAGCCGCTCATTCAGCCCGGAGCACTTGGTCTGCCATTCGCTTACCTTCTTACTATGCTCTTGCTGCAAAGCAGATCGCAGCTTGTCCAGTTCTGTACGCTTTTGCTCCTGATGAGTCTTCTCTGCAGCTGACAGCTTGGCTTCAGCCTGCTTAGCCGCTTCAGCCACTTCCTTCTTCATCTGCTCTTCTATCTGCCGGATACGAGCATTGGCCGCCTCCTGCTGCTCTTTCAGCTTGCGAGAAGCTTCTTGACGAGACTCCTCTAATTCACGTTTAGCTTGTTTTTGTCCATTTTCAAGTTCAGCCGCTTTTTTCTCCTGCTGTTCCAGCTTTGCCTTCAATTGGGCAATCTCCTTGGCTGATACAGATTCGGTTTCCATCAGCTTCTTCTGCGTTGCTTCCTTTTCTTCCTTTAGTTGAATAAGAGATTGATGCATATCTGTATTTTTTTGCTGCTGTTCCCCTAGAGCCGTCTGGAGTTGCGCCAGATCTCCCCGGAGCTCTGCTCGTTCCGCTGCTAAGCGGTTCATATGACTCTGAATTTCCTGGATTTGTACAGCTTCCTCTGCCATATGAACCGCAGCCAGCACGGCAATTCGGGGCATATCCAGACGCGAATGAGCTTGAGAAATGCTGTGCATACGCTCATCCACGTAATTAGCAACCTGCTTCATATAATCGGTATTGCTGCCGACGAGTTTATAAGAAGTACCGTAGATCTCTACAGTGACGCGAGTACGATCTGGTGTAGTCACAATTATGCCCTCCTTCAATACTACTGTATGTTGATTCTAAGGTGTGTCCGGTACTATGGTAACCCGCCTTCCGTGAAGCGTTCAACCTTATTAGTCCGGCTTCCCCGCAGCGGGTAAATATCAGAGTAAGAGAGCTTCTATGATGATAGGCCAAAAAGCCGTATCGAACCTCTGTCACTAAGATTCGATACGGCTTCCCGCATTTCCTGCTACTTTCTCAATTCCGCTCCAAAAGTTTGTTCCAGAGACGTAACGACAGGAGTATGCGCCGCATTGATCTCTTCATCCGTCAACGTATGTTCCCAATGACGATAGGTCAGAGAGATAGCTACGCTCTTCTTATCTTCACCAAGCTTACTGCCTGTAAATACATCAAACACTCGTGCATCCTGCAATAGCTCTCCACCTGCTGCGTGAATAACACGAAGCAGTTCGCCTGCCTCAACGTCTTTATTCACCACGAGGGCGATGTCACGTTCCACGGACGGGAAGCGAGCCAGCTCTCTGAACTGAATATGAGAGTTTGCGTGTTCAACGACCTGTTGCAACGCAATTTCCGCTACATACGTATCATTCAGCCCATAAGATTGTTGCAGCTCCGGATGAATCTGCCCAATGGTACCGATCCGTTGGGAGTTTCCATTCACATCCAGCCATACCGAAGCGGAACGGCCCGGATGGTAGCTTTGCGGTTGGTCAGCCACATAACGAATGCTGGCACTCAACCCGAAATAGTCAAACACCGTTTCAAGCGCGCCTTTAATATCAAAGAAATCAACCTTTTCAGCACCAATATTCCATTGTTTTTCACGGCGTACCCCAGTCAGCAGTAGACTAAGCACTTGAATTTCCTGCGGCTGACGGGTTAATGTTTGTTCCTCTGTATAAAATACCGTTCCCATCTCAAAAATCGCCAGATTGTCTTGCTTGCGATTCATGTTGTACACTGCTGTATCCAGCATCTGTGGAATGATACTCGTACGCAAAACACTACGGTCTTCGCTCATAGGCATAGCCAAACGTACCGGATGGCTACCTTCTGTCAGGGCATTAAATAACCCCGTACTTTGCGGATGTACAAAAGAGTAACTGATCGTCTCCTGCCAACCACCATGAGCCAGCAATCTGCGCAGGGAGCGGCGCAATGATTGCGATGCTGTCAAAGCTCCCGGAGTTGTCGGCCCTTCAATCGGCGTGGTCGGGATATTGTCGTAACCATACAGACGAGCTACCTCTTCGATTAAGTCCACGTCAATAGTAATATCTCCACGGCGTGTAGGAACTTGAACTTCCAGTACCCCTTGCTCTGCGTCGCCACATCCGAAATGAAGTCTACCGAAAATCGTTTTCACCTCAAGCAGCGACAGTTCGGTTCCCAAATATCGGTTTATTTTATCTAGCGACAGCTTGATAATGCGGTTTTCAGCTTTTGCAGACGCAGATTCTACGATGCCCTGGTGTACAGTGCCTCCCGCATAACGCTGAATCAGCGCAGCTGCACGATTCACAGCAGGCACAACAGCGCCCGGATCAACCTCTTTTTCAAAACGCAGACTTGCTTCTGAACGCAGTCCAAGTTGACGAGAAGTTTTGCGAACTGTACCGCCGTCAAACTTGGCAGATTCCAGCGCAATGCTGACCGTCGCATCCGTAACCTCGGAGTTGGCTCCACCCATCACGCCTGCCAAAGCAATTGGTTTCACACCGTCTGTAATCAGCAGCATATGCGGCTCCAACTTACGCTCCTGATCGTCAAGTGTAATCAATGTTTCGCCGGCACGAGCGAGTCGAACTTCAATATTTCCATTTTCCAGCTTATCCGCATCAAAAGCATGCAACGGCTGACCGTATTCCAGCATGACGTAGTTCGTAATATCTACGATGTTGTTGATCGGACGAACACCTGCCGCCATCAGACGGTTTTGAATCCATAACGGGGAAGCCCCCACTTTTACACCTGTGATATAACGGGCCGCATAGTGCGTACACAGTTCAGGAGTATCTACCTTCACGGACAGATGATCTGCTGCTGCATCGCTAATTTCCACCAGATCCTTAGCCGGGTCAGCCAGCGAAATGTCACGTCCCAGAATCGCACTCACTTCATATGCTGCTCCGTGCATGCTCAGGCAATCCGAACGGTTGGGTGTCAGATCAAAATCCAGCACTTGATCATCCAGCGCCAGCAGCTTCGTAATTGGCATACCAATTTCAGCATCCTCAGGCAGCACCAAAATACCTTCTTGCAATTCCTTTGGAAGCAGCTTGTCATTTATGCCCAGTTCTTTGGCCGAGCAGATCATGCCCATGGATACAACACCGCGTAGCTTGGCTTTTTTAATGTGGAAATCTCCCGGCAACTTTGCCCCTACAACTGCAACAGGAACCTTTTGACCTGCATCCACGTTTTTGGCACCACACACGATTTGCAGATCTTCCTCCTGACCTGCATCGACAATACATACATTCAGCTTATCAGCATCTGGATGCTTTTCCTTGCTTTTAACATAGCCGACAACGACGCCAGTAATCCCTTGATTGCGCTGCTCGACCTCATCAATTTCTATACCCGAACGGGTGATTTTCTCTGCTAGATCCTCCGCGCTTACCTGATCCAGCGATACATACTCGGACAGCCACTCGAATGATACTTTCATATGGGTTCACTTCCCTTGATATAGTTGTTTATTGACGCGCAAACTGTTTCAGGAACGACAGGTCACTGTTATAAAAATGACGAATATCGTCGATACCGTATTTCAATATAGCAATCCGCTCTACACCCATACCGAATGCAAAGCCGCTGTACACCTCGGGATCAAAACCGCCCATCTCCAGCACTTTCGGATGGACCATGCCACAGCCCAAAATTTCGATCCATACACGTTCGCCATTTTTCTTCACAAAAGTCACGTCTACTTCAGCACTCGGCTCTGTGAACGGAAAGAAGCTTGGGCGCAAACGGATTTCGGTCGATTCTCCGAACATTTCGCGTGCAAATTGAAGTAAGGTTCCTTTCAAATCACTCATACGAATGTCTTTTCCAATGACAAGCCCTTCAATTTGGTGGAATTGAAAAGAATGCGTTGCATCGTCATCATCACGTCGGAAAACCGTACCCGGACAGATAACCTTAATAGGCGTTTCGCCCTTCATCGCTTCCATCGCGCGAATCTGAACCGGTGACGTATGGGTACGCATCAACAGATCCTCGGTCAGGTAAAATGAATCCTGCATATCCCGTGCTGGGTGATTTTTAGGCAGGTTCAATGCTTCGAAGTTATAATAATCCGTCTCTGCCTGTGGACCTTCAGCCACTCGATAGCCCATACCTGTAAAAATATCCTCGATTTGCTCAATCACTTTGTTGAGCGGGTGCAGTCCACCTTGCGGCAACGCGCGTCCAGGCAGCGTAACGTCAATCTTTTCCGCTTGCAGACGCTCATTCGTTTCTGCTTTCGTGAACTCGTCCTGCTTACGGTTAACGACTTCTTCAATCGCCTCGCGCACCTCATTGGCTACCTGTCCAACAACCGGACGCTCTTCCGCGCTCAGCTTGCCCATACCGCGCAAGATTTCAGTCAGTGCGCCCTTTTTCCCCGAATATTTGACCCGTAAATCAGCCAGCTCCTTGGGTGTTGCCACCTTCTCCAATACTTCCAGTGCTTCTTCCTTCAAGGCCAGCAAATGTTCCTTCATTTGGATGGTTTCGCTCATCGCCTGTTCAGTCCCCTTTCTTCATATCCAGCTTTTCAGACAACAAAAAAAGGTCTTTTCTCCCGGTAAGGGACGAAAAGACCGTGGTACCACCCTCGTTAGACAATAAGCTCAGCTCACCCGGCGTTCTGCCTTACGGCAACTAGTTACAGGTGATTGTTTATGCTATGCATCATTGTCTCGCTCTGCACGTTGTAACGGTCGTGAACCGGTATCCCCTACTTGCACATTCGCCATTCACATGGCGCCTGAGGTTCAAGGAACTGCTCCGGAGCGAACTTCAACAGCCCAGTATTTGCAGAAACGCTCTCAATCCTACGGCGCTTCCTCCCTGTTCAATCGGACACTGTCTACTCTTCTCCATCAAGACATTTTCAAAAATTCGAACTATTGTTCATTATTATATGCAAACTACCGCGCTTTGGCAAGCAGGGCATACGTTTCATTTCTTTAGATATCGAGATCATCCAACCGCTCCAGATTTGCACGAATGCGCCTGATTTCGCTCAACAACTTCTCATTTTCGTCATTCGTGCCCGTCATTCCCATCAACTCTGTAAGACGCAATTGTAATCGAAGACGTTCCTCACGCCGCTCCTGGTCTTCTGGCTCCCGTTGACGGCTCCGCTCATCTTCTTGCTTTTCGTCGGCTGTCCCCTCATAGATTTCATATCCGCCCCCCGGCTTCATATCCAGTAACCGAGTTGCCGTGCACCTCACCAGCTCCCGATCATGTGAGACGAGCACCAGTGCTCCATCATAGTTACGCAAAGAATCCTCTACAATTTCACGGGTTTCAATGTCAAAATAATTCGTCGGTTCATCCAGCACCAGCAGATTGGCTCCACTAAAGTACAGACGCAGAAAAGCTACCCTGCATTTTTCTCCCATACTAAGTGTCCCGATCCTTTTAAACACGTCCTCTTTCGCAAAAAGAAAGCAGCCTAATACCGTCCTCGCTTCTGTTTGGGTCATCGTCGGGAGCGCAAGCAGACTGTCCAGCAACGTTTGATCCTCCGGAAGCTGCTCCAACTCCTGTGAAAAATATCCGATGTTCAACTGTGGGTTGGCTGTGATTTTTCCCGTCTGCGGCTCCAGTTGACCTGTTAATAACCGAAGCAGCGTGGTTTTACCCATTCCATTGGGCCCCCGAACAGCCAGACGGTCTCCACGTGCAACGATCAGATTTAGATTCTTCACAATGATACGGTCGGCGTAGCTAAAGTCGACCTGCTCAGCACGCAGCAAATATTTTGCCTGAAACCCGCTGTCACTTAATTTCATGTGCAAAGACGTAGCCTCACGCGGTTGCTCTACTCTATTGGCCTCCAGTCGCTCCAGTTCCTTCTCCTTCGCATGATAACGTGAAATATTTTTTTTAGCCTTGGCCTTATAAAAGCTCTGCGTAACGGCCATCTCAACCTTGGATGCGCCACGATGCGCCTGATGAAACCATTCCCTGTAATTTCGAATCGTTTCCTCCAGAGCCTGTTTCGCCAGCTCCTGCTTCCGATAGCTGGCTTCCTGCTCTCGGAGTTCCCGCTCCTTTTGCGCTTTATATTCCTTATAGCCGCCTTTATAACGCCCAATACCTGTCGATGTGAGCTCAACTATACTCGTAGCCACCCGATCCAAAAAGGCTCTGTCATGCGATACAAACAGCAGCGTCCCCGGATAGGTAGACAGCCACTGCTCCAGCCAAAGCAAGCTTTCGGCATCCAAATGGTTGGTCGGCTCATCCAACACCAGCAGCTTCGGTTGCCTGACCATGAGTCCGGCCAATCGCACTCTCGTCTTCTGTCCGCCACTCAGGTCACCATAAGCAATGGACCACGTCTGAACAGGCATTCCCATTCGAGTGAGCGCCTTTTCCACCTCAGACTCCCAGGCAAAGCCTTGCAGGCGTTCGTATTCATCCATCAGCTCGCCGTAACGCTCCAGATGATGCTCCAGATCCTTCCCAGCATCGGCTAGGTCAGCTTCCAGCTGTCCCAACGCTTGCTTGAGACGCCAATGCCGAGGGCTGGCTTGCTGTGCGGCCTCCAGTGCGGTTCGAGACCAAGCCACCGTATCCTGCTGCTTCAGCCAGCCCCGCTCTTCCAGTGGCAAATCATGCTCTACTTGACCAGAGGTTGGTGCTTCATCTCCCAGCAATATTCGCAATAGCGTCGTTTTACCTGCTCCATTTCTTCCAAACAGTGCGAGCCGTTCTCCTTCCATCACATCCAACGACACATTCTCAAATAAAGATGTCCCGTTCCAATCCTTTACTACATTGCGAATACGCAAAATTGTTCTCATACCACGATCATCCTTTCCCAGTCCGGTTTTTTGATCCCGGAAGCAATAAAAAAAGCCGCAGAAGGCTGCGGCTTGCATACAAGGAATATAGAATGACTGTTATGAATCGTTTCAGAACATACGCTTATGAAAAAGAACACCGCAAACGAATAAGCCAAATCCCGTTCCGGAATAAACGCATACGTCCCTACATTCATTTTCAGACACACTTCTCCCGTTGCAGCTTACAGCCGCCTGCCAGTAACTGTGCAGTTAAGTGGGAAAATCAGTGTGCTTACTTCATCGGACGTATGGTTACCTTCCTTTTCATGGGATACTTACTTGCAGTCAGTATAGCAGATCACAACACATTTGCAAATAACCCGCGTTATTTTCCAAATACCAAAGTAGTATTTGACGAACCTGCATATTTCGTTACAAAATCTTTAGTATATTCAGGAGTCTGAACCTGGTAGCTATAGTTTTTGCTTGGGTTCCAGTTGGTTACACGCGATTTTTGGTTGTTGATAGCGGGAAAACTCCCCACATCTTTAAACTCGCCATTGGCTTTATCATCAAGAATACCGCCCTTTTCACTACCTTTTCCAAAGTAGTTGTACTCAGAATAGATTCTTGCATTCGTAGCAATGGTGTAAGCAAGCTGGAAATTATTAATATAATTATTTTTAACATGGAAATATCCATATCTCATAAGTCCTGGGCCACGTACAAGCAGGTTTTCAAAGTAATTATTGGCGATCGTGATATGGGGCATGCCATCATAATTTTTATTTCCATCATCAGGGTATCCCAAAATGAGACCATATTTATGATTGGCAAATTTGGAGTTACTAATGGTTACATAATCAGCCGATTGACCTATGTACAAAAGTTTGTCCAGATCCGAGCCATTCGCATTATAATTGTGACCTGCAAATGTAACATGATCAATCCAATAATTTGTACCTGCCGTGAGATAAAGTTGGATGTCATCGTTACCGTTAATGTTGGCACTGTGCTCAAAAGTTAAATTTTGAAAGATCACATTCCCCGAATTATTTGTTGTTTTCAAATGAATGTTAACCAGCTTGTTTTGCGCATAAGAACCAATGAGTGATTTGTTGGAACCAATGTTGACCACGGTTTTAGAGGAGGCAGAAATATTTTTTTCGATTACCAGAATTTTAGGAGTTGAATCCCCTAACTGGTTTTTCAAATCGTTTAGATTATTGATATAGATGACCTGACCACCTTTTCCCCCCGTTGTGGCAGACTTCGTAGCTCCATTTTCACTTTTAGCCTGTCCGGCAAAACCAGTCATTCCATTCGTCGACGTATTTGGAAAATCAGCAGCGGCGAACGTAGAACTTGCTGGAAAAGTAAACAGCATCAAAGTTAATGCTAAAAACAGAAAAGAAAATTTCCTCATTGCAGCTACACCATCCTTTTTTTAGTTAAATCCCAACAATGCGACTATACTTATTTTTTAGTAATTGGTAAATAGTTCTTTTTATCTGTTTATTTATAGCATCTAAGCTAAATATTTTATATTTTATTTTGTGCAGCAATGTAAAAATAGTTCGTAAGAACGCAAAAAAGCCGTGATACCCCGTTGGCACCCCGGCTATAATGTATTTATCTAGCTCCAAACAAAACAAAAACCCTTGCGTCACAAGGGTTCCGAACTTCTTAAAACAGTAAGCGGGTGATGGGAATCGAACCCACGCTATCAGCTTGGAAGGCTGAAGTTCTACCATTGAACTACACCCGCATTTTATAACATCGCGATTCTTATGTATGACACGCTTAACCTATCGTCAATAAGCTGAATCAGGATGTTATTTAGTATAACTTACCTTTCAGCAAAATGCAAGCATACTACATACTATCCTGAGCCAGCCAATTCATAGGTTTACGTAAAAACAATTTTTCAAAGACTTCTGCCGGAATGGGACGACTAAAGTAATATCCCTGACCCTCATGACAATTCTGTGCCTGCAAAAAATGAAGTTGCTCCTCATTTTCCACCCCTTCAGCCGTAACCTTCAGCTTTAAATGGTGAGCCATGGAGGCAATAGTAGATACAATTGCCGCATTTTTGCTGTCGACCAGTACCTCATTTACAAAGGAACGGTCAATTTTTAGACGATCAATCGGGAGATTCTTCAAATAATGCAATGAGCTATAGCCAGTACCAAAATCATCAATACTGATTGCGACACCAATAGCCTTTATTTTTTTCAACTGTTCAAAGGCCCGATCCTTATCAAAGGTCATACTTTCGGTAATCTCCAGCTCTAGATAGCGTGCTTCAAGTTCCGTATAGGTCAAAATGCCCCGAATTACATCCACCAGCTTTTTTTGCTGAAATTGGCGCATGGATAAATTGACCGAAATCGGGATTGGTGGGTACCCGAGCTCCTGCCACTGCTTATTTTGTAGACAAGCCTCCCGTAACACCCATTCCCCCAAGGGCACAATTAAACCACTTTCTTCAGCCACCGGAATAAAATCGCCCGGCATCACCATCCCACGATGAGGATGATTCCAGCGCACCAGTGCCTCCAAACTCGTGAGCTCGCCACTTTGCAGGTGGACACGTGGTTGATACACCAATGAAAATTCCTCATTTTCAAGCGCTCGCCGCAGATCATTTTCCAGCTGGAGTCTTTCATGCGCTCGCATCTGCATCGCGCTGGCATACCGCTGAAAATTCACTCCCTGCTCTTTGGCACTATGGACAGCCGTATCCGCCTGCTGAATAAGCTGTTCACTCTGATTCGCATCCAACGGGTATAAAGCTATACCAACGCTCACCGTCACATGATAAGACTCACCATCAATATCGAAAGGCTGATCGAACAGCTTCACCATTTCATCAATACGATTTCTCATAGCATCTGTATCGTCGTATCCCGTTAGAAGAAAGGCAAATTCATCTCCACCCATGCTAAAGACAGCTTCCCCTTCACGGCTAAAATGCCCCAAGCGTTCGCCTACTGCATACAGCAAATAATTCCCTGCCATATGTCCAAGCGAATCATTAATCGCCTTGAAACGATCAATATTTAGCACTAAAAGCGCTACTGTCTCATCCGATTTTAATGATTTGCGCAATATTTTATCTAAGCGTTGGGAAAGGCGACGACGATTGGGGAGTCCTGTTATATCATCATTATAAGCAATGTGATTAAACTCAGATTCTGCTGCCTGCTTTTCACGATAAGGAACCAGAACCATCAACCGAACCAGCCCGCTCAACATATTATAAAATGCTATCGCGTTGGTCAAAAGTCCCAGAAGGTGATTAATATCGCTCATTTGCTCAGCAAATAAATAGAACAACTGACTCACAACACACAGCCCAATCCCACGAATAATAAGCAACATGCCCAACTCTGCCGGGCGGGCTTTCCGATATTTTCTCACCCCGAAAATAAAAGTGAGCACAAGCAGTAACATCACAGCCAGATTTAACGTCCAGCCCAGGTTGCCTATTTCGTATCGTATACGTAGATCCGGTAATCCTGCACCAAATGTCTTAATAACTCCTAGAATCAGCAAAGTGAAGCCTATCCCCGCCCACAAAGCCACTGTTTTGTATTCAGACTTCGTCTTGCTAAACGGGAGGAAACAAACACATAAGAGCAAGACAGCGGTAAAGGCACGATTTACAAATAGCAGCCATAACGAAATGCCCGGAGACAAAGCAAAGTCCGTCAGGCTTACGAAACTAAACGAAACAATATGAACAAGGTAAAGCAGACCAGCCACCAAAAACGTCGGGGCAATAAGAAGCCTCTGCAAAGATAACTGTTCCAGTAAAACGGACCAGGATTGATAAAAAATAGAAAAACAAATCGCAGCACAGGCAAATCCTACAATCGGATATAACAAGAAAAAAACATTATGGGAGTATATCTTATTCAAAGTTACGTGAAATAACTGAACCAAGACAAACAAAACTATCGAAGCAATGCCGATACCTATCGTTTTTTTTACTTCCAGCCGTATACTCATTCAGCCTCTTCAGCCCCCTGCATATCGGAGATTCCGATCATCTAAGACGTTTGACAGCTTTGGAAGCCGTTGTTTAAGTCTATAGTATCAAAAATAATGTTGTATTCTGGTATATAATAGCATTTAATCTGTGAAAGGTGAATCATTTTTTTGTCTTAAATTCGTGAATTAATTTTCGCATTTACGCAAATAACCGAGCTTACAGCACCAAAAAAGCGCATCATCTTGTCAGATTATGCGCTTCAGACAACCTTTTCCAAAAAGGTGATACCTATACCCCAACGCTGCACAACATAAAAGAAATAGTATGTACAGGACCCCTCTGCGAAAACCTCCCCATATTAAACTACAGGAAGCGTGATTTTAAATTGTGTGCCACTTCCATGTTTACTGTCTACATGTATGAAGCCTCCGTGATTTTTGATAATTCGATAGCTCACAGCCAGTCCCAATCCGGTTCCACTTTCTTTTGTTGTAAAAAAAGGATCAAATAAACGCGCCAATGTATTATGATCCATACCTAATCCGTTATCTTCAATACAAATGTGAACATAATTGCCCTCAAGCACTGTATGGATATCGATGCAGCCCTCTCGTTCCCCACCAATGCTTTCAATGGCATCCATCGCATTTTTAATCATATTGAGGATAACCTGCTTAATCTGCTTCACGTCAATGGAAACCTTCATGAGCTCATCATTTTCGTCCAATGCAATCTGGCAACCCTTCATCAATGCTTCGCTTTCTGTCAGCATCACTACCTCTTTCAGCAGCCCCATCACAGATACAGCCGTTTTTTGCGGAGCCGAAGGCTTGGACGAATTTAAGAACTCATAAATAATGTCGTTCGCACGATCAATTTCTGTTAATATAATGCGAGCATACTCATCCCTGCCCAACTCCACCAAATGCGGTCGAAGCAATTGAATAAAGCCCCGGATTGCGGTAAGCGGGTTACGGATTTCATGGGCGATAGAGGCAGAGATGCGTCCCAGCATCGCCAGCTTATCGTTTTGATACGCCGTCTGCTCAATCTGCTTATAATCCGACACATCCTTGACGCTAAACAAAAAATCGCCATCCATCTGATCACCGTAGGTCACTGTTATCAACCAATGCCGACCATACTCATCAATCAACTCATGATAGCGCTTTCTATGAAAGATAGTTTCTTTATAAATCCGCATGATTTTCTTCTTCTTAAACCGACTTAACTCAGGATGATGCAAAATTTGCATCAAATTGCGACCTGCTAGCGAACTCCGTGGTAGCTCCAGCAATTTCGCCATTTGCACGTTAATAAAGGTCAGTACCCCGTCACTGTCAAACAGCATGATACCACTATCCAGGTTCTCCAGCACATTTTCATACTTGTTATTGGCGATCTGTGTGGAAGGACAAGCTCCCACGGTATCAAGCAAGGCTTCTTGGAATTCACTGATCATGCCAGGCTTCCCCCTTGTTTCGGAATGACAAACTGGCCGTATCGGACGCGTAATAATCTTGAAGAAGAGAAAGGCATCTATCGACTACCCTTCAATGGTGTAGAAAACAGTTTCACAGAAATCCGACCATCTCTTTCCAATTCGAGTCTTATTTTATGATAGACAAGATTAAGGATCGCAGTCAATCGGAAAAAGTGTCGAATCCACATTTTTATCCTGTTTTCTTTCGTCATAATATCTGCGCAACATTACCAAAATGAAAGATTACGTTAGGAACAAGCGCCCTACACACCAAAGAAGCTCTCCAGAATTGAGAGCTTCTTTGGTGTGTAGGATGTCAACTGCCGCTCTTATTATGTTGAAGCCGGGATCGTCTTTGGCTCATAACGGCCAGTCTTCTCTTAAGCTCTCCCTGCCATTTTTCATCATTCATCTGTTTGGCTACCATCAATAAATCCAGGGATATGTCAATTTGACGCTTCACAATTTCAAACGCATCTTCACTTTCACGATTCACACAATTTTCAAATATCGTATCATCGTCTTCCATGACATAATCCTGAAAATCAATCTCGGTTGCCCCATCTCCATGTGCATATTCAGCCAGAATTTCATACTCATTTTCGACTTTATAATGAACTTCAATGCGACGACATACCGGGCAAAACAGCAAAGGAACATTATGAACTTGGGTGCGGTAATGCTTCAGCGTTCCCTTGGTTCCTACCATGCTTGCTCCACAGCAATAACTCATCCGGGCTCAGCCTCCTCTGAACAAAACCTGTTCTGCCTTGTTTATCTTCTACACTACCTTATTCGCTTTCATCAGGCAAAATTCCTCCAGAACACAACAACATTTCCATAATTATTTGTTACTTCACTCTGTATTGTCTCATTCAAACAGGCTATCCTCACATCTCCCACTGCACAGAGCAGGCAAGCAAGCCCCCAATAACGGCAGAGTAACCGCTAGTTGGGGGCTTGCTTGTTTAATTTCAACTTGTGAAGCTTATATTACAGATTTTGATCGCCTGGTTTCCAGTTCATTGGGCACAAGCCACCGGATTGCAAAGCTTGCAGTACACGCAAAGTTTCTTCCACACTGCGGCCTACGTCGTTGTGGTTAACCACTTGATATTTCAATTCGCCTTCTGGATCAATGATGAACAAGCCGCGCAATGCAACGCCTTCTTCTTCGATCAGAACGCCATAATCGCTTGCTGTTTTTTTCGTGATGTCAGAAGCCAATGGGAAGTTCAGTTTGCCCAGACCGTTGTTTTCTTTAGCTGTGTTAATCCATGCTTTGTGGCTGTGCACGGAGTCTACACTGATACCCAGAATTTCAGTATCCAGCTCTTTGAATTGGTCAGCAGCATCGCTCAATGCTGTAATTTCCGTAGGGCACACAAAAGTGAAATCCAGTGGATAGAAGAAAAATACGAGCCACTTGCCACGGTAATCGGAAAGCTTCACCGAACCAAATTCTTGACCGTCTCCAGTCACTGTTTCCAATGCAAAATCAGGGGCGGGTCTTCCTACCAATCTTTCTGCCATAATATGAAATCCTCCTTTAAAATATGTAAGAAAAACACCGAATGTGCTTTCCTCAATCATCTGTATTGTAATGAACAACTTACTTGATAAATGTTATCATTCGCTGAAATCAAAGTCAATATTGTAACCATTACTTTTTTATAATTATTTTAAACTAGCTTAAAAATTCACAACTTATTCACATTTTGAACTTTCGAATATACAAGTAGCTCCTGATTGCTCAGGAGCTACTGTGCTAAACATTTGCCGAAAAGGCTGGACTGTATAACCTTACTATATAATAGGAAGCTTTTTTTCAGAACGGGTACATTTACGGAGCTTTTAACGAATAGCTGCTGCGATCAGATCGCCCATTTGAGTTGTCGAGATCGCTTGAGATTTATCCACCGCAATATCCGCCGTACGGTGCCCTGCATCCAGTACCTCAGCTACCGCTTTCTCAATGGCATCAGCTGCCTTCTCGTACCCGAAGGTGAGACGGAACATCAAAGCAACGGACAAAATCGTTGCAATGGGATTCGCCAGCCCTTGACCTGCAATGTCAGGCGCCGAGCCATGTACCGGCTCGTATAGGCCGAAGCTGCCTTGTCCAAGTGATGCGGAGGAGAGCATGCCGATGGATCCGGTCAGCATAGCCGCTTCATCACTGAGAATGTCACCAAACATATTTTCCGTCACGATGACGTCAAAGCTAGATGGACGACGCAGCAATTGCATGGCGCAGTTATCAACCAATACATGCTCCAGCTCGACATCCGGGTAGTCTACAGCGACCCGGTTAACTACTTCACGCCATAAACGGGAGGTTTCCAGTACATTAGCCTTATCCACCGATGCAAGTTTTTTGCGACGTTTTTGTGCAATTTCGAAAGATTGGCGCACTATACGCTCTACCTCTGTTACATTATATGCACAAGTATCGACTGCTTCCTCACCTTGAGGACTTTCTCGTCTGAACTTCTCGCCAAAATAAATGCCGCCCGTCAGTTCGCGCACCACGATCAGGTCCGTTCCTTCCAACACTTCCGGTTTCAATGTAGACGCGTCCTTGAGGCAGTCGAAGACGACAGCAGGACGAAGATTCGAAAATAGACCGAGCTCTTTGCGTATGCCCAGCAGTCCGGTTTCAGGACGAAGTTCCTTTGGATTGTTGTCCCATTGTGGTCCTCCTACCGCACCCAGCAGAACAGCATCTGCAGATTGACATACTGCCAGTGTTTCTTCCGGCAATGGTGTGCCCTTCTTATCAATGGCAATCCCACCGAACAGCGCATGTTCCGTTTCAAATGAAAGGCCAAACACTTCTTCCGTACGTTTCAAAATTTTCTCTGCCTCTGCGACCACTTCCGGTCCAATTCCATCTCCCGCTATTACCGCAATCTTTTTAACGTCTGCCATCACGTACACTCCTCTTGTTATACAGCTATACAACTGTATTTTTCATACCTTCTTTGTAACATACATGGCAGGGCTTTGACCAAGATATAGAATCTATCAATTCAATAGGCACAGCCTATAAGCTGGTTTTTTCATTAGAGAAAAAGAAAACAGGACCGGAAACACCCGATCCTGTATATATCCAACTCTTAAGTCTGCATATAATTAAGATTTATAATCTACGCGATTACTGTAGTTTTTACGCTTGTCGATCAAACCATTCAGCGCATCCACGTAAGCCCGAGCACTTGCTTCCAGAATATCGGTGCTTACCCCGCGTCCCTGTACAGACAGTCCGTTTTGCGTCAGCACCACGTGCACTTCACCCAGAGCGTCTTTACCATGGGTAACAGACTTGATGGAGTAATCTGAAAGTACAACGCTCTCGCTGCTGGCTTGGTCAATCGCATTATAGATCGCATCGACTGAACCATTTCCTTCAGCTTCTGTCTCGATAACCTGACCTTCATCGTTAACCAGACGCACTTGTGCGGAAGGCGTAGCCTTGTTCCCATAGGTAACAAAGATGGTTTCCAGCTTGAAGACTTCAGGTGCATCGGCCAATTTTTCTTCCAGCAATGCCAAAATATCATCGTCCGAAACTTCCTTCTTCTTATCAGCCAAATCCTTGAACTGCCCAAAAGCGCGATTCAGATCTTCTTCGTTCAATTCGTAGCCCAACTCGATCAAACGCTCACGGAAAGCATGACGACCTGAGTGCTTACCGAGTACCAGTTTGCTTTCTTTCAGACCGATACTTTCTGGTGTCATGATTTCATAGGTCGTTTTCTCTTTCAGCATACCGTCTTGATGAATACCTGATTCGTGCGCAAAAGCATTGGCTCCAACAATCGCCTTGTTGCCCGGCACTACCATCCCCGTCAAACGGCTAACCAAACGGCTCGTGCGCGCAATTTCAGACAATTGAAGAGACGTTTTGGCCTGAAAAAATTCCTGTCTCGTCTCCAGTGCCATAGCGATTTCCTCAATGGCCGTGTTCCCAGCGCGTTCACCGATACCGTTAATGGTTCCCTCGATCTGATCCGCACCGTTCAGAATGGCGGCAAGTGTATTAGCGGTAGCCATTCCCAGGTCATTGTGGCAATGTGCACTCAATTGAATCTTCTCCACATCGACCACATTTTCCTTAATATGTTTGAATATATTTCCATACTCGTAGGGTGTCAAGTAACCTACCGTATCTGGAATATTGACGACAGAAGCCCCTTCTTGTACAGCCATGTTGACCATTTCAACCACAAAATCAAGCTCTGTACGACCTGCATCCTCCAAAGAAAACTCCACTTTAGGTAAATATTTCAACCCATAGCGTATGGCAGCACGAGCCGTTTCCAATACCTGTGCCTTCTCCATCCGCAGCTTATGCTGACGGTGAATAGGTGAAGTTGCCAAAAAGATATGGATACACGGGTCCTGAGCTCCCTTGAGTGCCTCGCGAACCGCATCAATATCCTGTTCCCTTGCACGTGAAAGGCCAATAACCGTCGAATTTTTTACAGCTTTTGCTACTGCATTAACAGCCGCCAGATCACCCGGAGAAGCAGCCGGGAACCCAGCCTCCATACGATCGATTCCCAGCTTCTCCAACTGATGAGCGATCTCCACTTTCTCACGAGTATTCAAGTTCACGCCAGGTGACTGTTCTCCGTCTCTCAACGTTGTGTCAAATATATATATTTTGCGCAACCTAACGCACCTCCTCAGGATTAGGACCCTTAAATTACAATGCGGCTCACGCAATAAGCAGGGCCGCATTGTAATTAATATTTATAAATAATTCATGTTGTCGAGTTCATAGTACAAAAGATTATTACTTTTTGATCCAATGCATCATTTCACGCAATTGTCCGCCCACCACTTCAATCGGATGGTTAGCTTCATTACGACGAGTAGCCGTCAGGAATGCACGTCCAGATTGATTTTCAAGGATGAAGTCACGAGCAAATTTACCTTGTTGAATGTCAGTTAATACATCCTTCATGGCTTTCTTCGTATCTTCCGTTACCACGCGTGGTCCAGTTACATAATCGCCATATTCCGCTGTATTACTGATGGAATCACGCATCGTTGCCAATCCACCTTCATACATCAGGTCAACGATCAGCTTAAGCTCATGCAAGCATTCAAAGTATGCCATCTCAGGAGCATAACCTGCTTCAGTCAATGTTTCAAAGCCCGCTTTTACAAGTGCGCTCACGCCGCCACACAATACTGCCTGCTCACCGAACAGATCCGTCTCCGTTTCTTCACGGAAGGAGGTTTCAATTACGCCCGCACGTGTACAGCCAATGCCTTTTGCGTAAGCAAGACCGATTTCTTTGGCTTGACCCGTTGCGTCCTGCTCAATTGCGATCAACCCCGGTACCCCAAACCCTTCTACATAGGTACGACGTACCATATGTCCTGGGGATTTTGGAGCAACCAGCAATACATCGCTATCTTTAGGAGCTACGATTTGTCCAAAATGAACGTTGAAACCATGGGAGAACAAAAGAGCTGCGCCTTTTTTCAGGTTAGGTTCAATTTCATTTTTGTACACAGAAGCTTGAGTTTCATCAGGTAGCAAAATTTGAACCACATCTGCACGGCTTGTTGCATCAGCTACGTTCAGAACTTCGAAACCGTCGTTTCTTGCGACATCAGCTGATTTGCCTTCACGCAAACCAATAACAACATTCACACCACTGTCACGCAAGTTTTGTGCTTGAGCATGTCCTTGGCTACCGTAACCGATAACGGCCACTGTCTTTCCTTTCAATACGCTGAGTTCTGCATCTTTTTCGTAGTACGTTGTAACTGCCATGGTTAATTTCCTCCTTTTAATTGGACCCTTCATAATGAGCGGGTACTCCAAGAGACTTTCCCTCGTGATTAGTATCTAAAAATCTCTTCGAGCCCCCGCTCTTATGCGGGCGGTTCTTTATTGATGTAATGCGCTATAAGCGGTAATTCGTTAAAGCTCCATATTAAGCATTGCCACGTATCATAGCTGTAACCCCGGTTCGAGTCAACTCCCGAATACCGTAAGGCTTCAACAACTCGATCATGGCATCAATTTTTTCTGTATCGCCAATGACCTGTACGATCAAGCTCGTCGTTCCAACATCAATTACAGCTGCTCTGAATGTTTCTACCACGCCCATGATCTCTGGCCGCTGAGGCGGTTCTGCCTTTACCTTTATCATCGCCAATTCCCGAGCTACCATCGGCTTGGAACTGAGATCAATGACCTTGATCACATCAACCAGCTTGTAAAGCTGCTTTTCAATCTGCTCCAGGTTGTTCTCATCCCCTACAGTCACAATGACCATACGGGATAATCCAACTTCTTCCGATTGTCCCACAGTTATGCTCTCAATGTTAAAGCCTCGGCGACCGAACAGGCCGGACACACGTTGCAAAACGCCGGGTTGATCATTTACCAGTACAGCAATGGTATTTTTTGTTGTCATTTTACTCGTCCCCCATCAGCATTTGATCAATTGTCGAACCTTGCGTCACCATCGGATATACATTCTCTTCCTTGCTGACTACAAACTCGACAACGACCGGTCCGGGTGTATCAAGCGCCTCCTGCCAAGCCCGACGTGCCTCTTCCTTATTCGTAGCACGCAGTCCTTTGACACCGTATGCTTCGGCAAGTTTCACAAAATCCGGACTTCCAGCCAGGTCAATGTGACTATACCGATTGTCATAGATCAATTCCTGCCATTGGCGAACCATTCCAAGCACCTGGTTGTTGATAATTACGATTTTAACCGGAATGTTATTGATTGCACAGATGGCTAATTCCTGCGAACACATCTGCATACCGCCGTCCCCGTTAATCGATATTACTAATCTGTCGGGATTGGCCATCTGAGCACCGATTGCAGAAGGGAAACCAAATCCCATCGTACCGAGTCCACCAGAGGTGACCCATGAGCGTGGCTGATTGAATTTGTAATACTGCGCTGCCCACATTTGATGCTGTCCCACGTCCGTCGTTACGATTGCGCCGCCCTTGGTCGTTTCATCCAACAACTCAACAACCCATTGTGGTTTAAGCACCGTTTCAGAATCCTTATAAGAATAAGGTTTCTCATTCTTCCAATGCTGAATTTGCGCTCTCCATGCATCAGCTCGATCCGCACGTTTCACATCCTGATTCAGCAATTCCAGCACTGCCTTCACGTCACCCACGATAGGAATATCCGCTGCAACATTTTTTCCAATTTCAGCAGGGTCGATATCAATGTGGACGATTTTAGCTTGAGGAGCAAACCCATCCAACTTGCCTGTTACCCGATCATCGAAGCGGGCTCCGATACAGATCAACAGATCTGACTGTTGAATCGCCTGATTGGAGGTGTATGTTCCATGCATCCCCGGCATCCCCGTCCACAGTTCATGTCCACTTGGGAAACCACCCAATCCGAGCAATGTTGTCGTAATAGGAATTTCCGTTTTACGAACAAACTCGTAAAGTGCTTCATGTCCACCGGAGTATACAACTCCTCCACCTGCCAGAATGAATGGACGTTCTGCTTCGGAAATAGCTTGAGTTAGCTTGTCTAGTTGAATTTTGTTGGGCAGCACTTTCGGGTTATAACCCCGCATGGTCACTGGTCCCGTTTGTGGAACGAACAACGTCTGGGCTGCGGAAATATCCTTCGGAATATCAATCAGCACCGGTCCCTTCCGCCCTGTGTTGGCAATATGAAATGCCTCATGGATGATTCGCGGCAGATCCTCTACATCTCTTACCAGATAGCTGTGCTTCGTAATCGGCATTGTAATTCCCGTGATATCGGCTTCCTGGAAAGCATCCGTACCGATCAGGGAAGATATAACGTTACCCGTGATGACCACCAACGGCACCGAATCCATAAAAGCCGTCGCAATACCAGTTACCAGGTTTGTCGCTCCAGGTCCGGAAGTCGCGATACATACGCCCACTTTACCGCTCGCCCGTGCATAACCATCTGCCGCATGAATAGCTCCTTGCTCGTGACGAGTGAGGACATGCTTGAAATCCTTAAAGCCATACATGGCATCATAGATATAAAGCACTGCACCACCAGGATATCCGAAGACACAATCTACTCCCTCCAGCAACAGGCTACGGAGTAAAATTTCCGAACCTGTAATCACTTCAGGCTTCATCCACTTTTCACGTAATTCATTGGTTGACCTAACTTCAGGAATTTGTGCACTCATTGGTCATCCTCCTTTACAAAATTTACATACATCTGACATTTGTAAAAACAAAAAAACCTTTCATCCCTAGAACAGACTTGCTGTTACTGAGGGACGAAAGGCTGTAGCTTCCGTGGTACCACCCGTGTTTGCCCGATATTTCGCAATATCGAACCTTGGCAGGTACAGAAATCGCAAAGGATCTCCATATCTGGCGTCTGTAACGTAGACCGTACGATTTTCCCTAATAGGTGATTCAGCGCACCGTTAATATCATCGGGCCCAAATACTTTTCAGGAAAACAGCTCCAAGGTGAGCTCGTTAAAAAGGGATTTTGGTGAAGCTTGCAGCTAATGCCTCACTCTCTGAACAAAAGAGCCCTAATCACTTCGTCCTCTTCATTGCCGTTGAGTTCATGTCATTCTTTCAAATGTTTAGACACATTATATGTCTCCCATCTGGGATAGTCAATACCCATATTTCATAAAAATTTATGTTTCTTTTCTGAAGCACCTCAGAGTCGCACGCTTGTAAGAGGTACCCGCATATTATAAAAAAGACCACACGGTGAGACAGTGCACTCCTCCAAAGCCACGTCTTATCTTGTTAAAAGGGTAGAAAAGGAGGCCCGTTTATGATTCGAAAACGCAGCTCTCAAGATGACACCATCATCTTTCGTCTAATCGAGCAAGAGCTTGTCCCCCTATCACATTTAAGTGCCCAAGAAATGGAACAAATACGCAAAGAATTACCCCGGCGCTTAAACCGGGGCATCACTTTTGTAGCTTGCAGACCGGATAATGCACAGGTTGTTGGCTTCATTCATGTTATGCTGCATGGCGAACTATTATACATTGATTTGATCGCAATCTCTTCGGCTCATCAAGGTATGCGATACGGAAAAAAACTGCTGGAGCATGCCGAACACTACGGACGACTGCGTCGCTGCAAGCGGGCTAAAGTTATGGTGGACGAAGACAATATCAGGGGGATCCATTTTTATCTGCGTCATCAATATCAAATGCTGCGATACGTAGCTCTGAGCCGATGCCATGAACTCGAAAAGTCACTGTAAAAAGTATCTTTTTCGGGCCCAAGATTTTGTATGACTAAAATAAATTAGGGTAATACGGATATCCTACCCCGGGGTATCCCCCGTCTGTATACGGGCCTGGCTGCGGACCATATCCTGGTCCTCCATAACCTGGACCGTAGCCACCATATCCCCCACCATAGGCACCAATGTATGGAGCTGTGCCGATGGCAAGCAAGTCAAACAGCACCAGAGGAATAATCGCCTTCGTGTTTACTTTTTTCTTGCGGTTTGGTTGAAGAACCAGTCGGTTACCCGAAATGCGAATCAGCTTGCCGCTGACCTGGGAACCATCCTTGCGAGTAGCGAAGATGACTTTGCCGACAAGCTTCTCCACCTGCTTTCTGGTTACTGCCTGTTTCATCGTATTTCCTCCTTCTTTCTCAACGGATGGACAGATTGAACGGCTCCTTGATAGCTCATCACCACCACAAAATAGACCGGAGCTGACAGGGGCCGAGCGTCCCGTCCAATCTGCATAGCACAGTCTATTCCATTCATGCCAGTAGCGTATGTTTAAATGCCTGCACAATATAAAAAAATCTGGTACCTGCACATGCAGATACCAGATTTTTTATACACCAGGATTTTGAAAAATTCGATTCCAGTCGCTCCGAAGTGCAAGATATAGACGAACTAAACCATTTCGATCTATATCTTGTTCATTGGAAGTCGCTTATGGGATTTTTGCAAAATCCTCACACCAATGTACATTTTTAAAGACGTACACATCAGCTGTCTATAAGTTTTAACGCTTGCTTGGATCATAAAGTTGACCCAAAGCGGCCGGAGCGCGTGAACGTCCGACAGCCGCTACCAGTACAATAATCGTCAGGAGATATGGCAACATAAAAATAATTTCCTGGGGAATACTTTGCGACCATGCGAACAGCTGCACATAGTTGCGAATGGCTTGTGAAAAACCAAAAAACACTGCTGCGCCAAAAGCGCCGAGCGGATTCCATTTACCGAAAATCATAGCGGCAATAGCAATATATCCCTGCCCCGAAACTGTATTGTGCGAGAACATGTTGGTTGTAGTCAGGGTGATTGTAGCTCCACCAATCCCAGCCAATGCCCCACTGATCATAACACCAATATAACGTAGACGATTTACTTTAATTCCCACTGTATCGGCCGCTCCCGGATGCTCCCCAACGGAACGCAAACGTAAACCAAACGGTGTTTTGTACAAAGTAAAATAGCCAATAATAACTAATAGAATGGCTAAATATGTCGTTGGGTAAGCTTGGAAAAAGGCTTTTCCTGCAATCGGGATATCCACAAGGTAAGGGATGGATATTTCGTTAAAACCCTGAATCCGACCGGTGTCACCATCTCCCTCAAATAAAAGCTTGACCATGTACAGTGTACTACCTGCTGCCAGAAAGTTAATAACTATACCGCTTATTACCTGATCAGCTTTAAACGTAATAGAGGCTACAGCATGAATTAGCGAAACCAAAATACCGAACACGGCAGCTGACAGCACACCTACCCAAGCCGCAGAGGTGCCTCCTAGTCCAGCTTGCTCGGCATAAAATCCGCCAACACCCGCTGCAAACGCTCCAAATACCATAAGTCCTTCCAACCCGAGGTTCGTTACACCGGATTTTTCTGAAAAAACTCCGCCGAGAGACGCAAAAATAATCGCCGTCGCAAAAACGAGCGTTGTATGGATTAATTCACCAAGTGTTAACCAACTCATTTTACAACACCTTCTCTTTCTTCCGCTTGGAGTAGAGCGGCTTCACAACCCAACGTACAATACCTTGGGCCGCAATGAAGAAAATAATCGAGCCAATGACAACCCGGATAATCTCGGGCGGTACATCTGCACTAAAGCTCATCCCCGCAGAACCATACGTAAGCGTTCCGAACAAAACAGAACCGAGTAACACGCCGAATGGGTTATTCATCCCAATCAGAGCTACAGCGATACCGTCAAAACCCGTTCCCGGTGATCCTGCCATGACAGATTGATAATGGAATACTCCCAGCACTTCAAAGGCGCCTGCCAATCCGGCAAAAACTCCACTAATGAACATCGCTTTTATGATATTACGGTTTACATTCATACCTGCATAACGGGATGCATCCTGATTAAATCCGACAGCCCGAAGCTCATAGCCCTGCTTCGTTTTCCACATGAAAATATAGAAAAATACTGCCGCCAGCACAGCAATAACCGTGCCCCAATGTACCCGAGCATTCCCCATCATCTGGGACAGCCATTCGATGGAAATAGAAGCAGAAGGCTGAATATCCAGAGAACGATTTTCACCATCCATAAGTGCGAACTGATTGATCACCAAATTAGCCAAATACAGACCTATCCAGTTCATCATAATACATGTAATAACTTCATTCACGCCTCGTTTGGCCTTCAAATAGCCAGCAATTGCAGCCCACAGACCTCCGAAAACTGCACCTGCAATCACAGCTAGCGGTGCATGAATGATAGCTGGCAATCCATGGAGTTTAATGCCCACAATCGAAGCAGCTGTCATACCTACCAGAAACTGACCTTCGCCGCCGATATTAAACAATCCGGCGCGGGCCGCAAAAGCAAATGCCAACCCCGTTAAAATCAGCGGAGTCATCTCACGGATAGCCTCTCCAAAGTTGTAGGAATCTCCGTATACACGGCTAAACAATGCAGAATAGGCCACAATAGGGTCATACCCGCCAATCAGCATCACAATAGCACCCAGAAGGAGACCCAAAATAATAGAGACCAGCGCCAGTACAAAGGAGTCTTTTGTGAATATTTTCAATAGATTAGCCATTCTCTACTCCTTTCTTCACTGCACTTCCTGCCATCATCAGTCCCAGTTCCTGGTCATTCGTTTCTTCTGGCAGCACTTCCCCGACAATCTTGCCCTCATAGATGACAGCAATTCGGTCGGATACACTCATAATCTCGTCCAGTTCAAAAGATATGAGCAACACAGCTTTACCTTGATCCCGTTGGGCAATCAGTTGTTTCTGGACAAATTCAATAGCTCCGACATCCAGACCGCGTGTAGGCTGTGCTGCAATGAGAAGGTCTGGATTTTTATCAATTTCACGCGCAATGATAGCCTTCTGCTGGTTCCCACCAGATAATGCTCTTGCCTTCGTGTGAATATCCGGTGTTCTTACATCAAACTTTTCGATAAGACTTTTGGCCTGTTTCTCTATAGCATCTTTGTTCAAGAAGCCATTTTTACTGTAAGGCGCCTGGTAATACGTCTCCAGCACCATATTTTCACTCATAGAAAAATCGAGCACCAACCCATGCTTATGACGGTCCTCCGGTATATGTGAAACGCCTGCCTCGGAAATTTTGCGTGGTGGCTGATTGGCAACCTCTTGTCCGAGCAAACGAATGCTCCCACCATCCACCTTGCGTAAGCCTGTCAAAGCTTCGATCAGCTCACTCTGTCCATTGCCATCTACTCCGGCAATCCCCAAAATCTCGCCCGCCTTGACCTGCAGGTTCAACTCATTTAGAACATTAATGCCATCCTTGTTTTTAGAAATTACATTGTTCATTTCCAGTACCGTTTGTCCTGGTTGTGCAAGCTGCTTGTCCACTTTAAAGGACACACGACGGCCCACCATTTTCTCTGCCAGCTCATTTGGTGTTGTTTCAGACGTCTTGACCGTATCAATAACCTGACCTCGGCGAATGATCGTAACAGTATCTGCAATTTGCATAATTTCTTTAAGTTTATGAGTAATAAGAATAATTGATTTGCCTTCAGCGACCAAACGTTTCATAATGTCCAGCAACTCAGTGATCTCCTGCGGTGTCAGTACAGCTGTAGGCTCATCGAAAATCAGAATATCTGCACCACGATAGAGCGTTTTGATAATTTCTACACGTTGCTGCATACCAACAGATATATCCTCAATTTTGGCATTCGGATTTACCTGAAGGCCGTACTGCTCAGACAACCGCTGTACTTCTGCGGCAGCCTTTTTATAATTGATTTTCAGACCCTTACGTGGCTCCGAGCCCAGGACAATATTATCGGTCACGGTAAACGGCTGTACGAGTTTAAAATGCTGATGCACCATGCCAATCCCCAGATCAATTGCCTTATTTGGACTATCAATCTGTACGGGTTTACCTCCGATTTCAATTGTCCCTTCATCCGGCTGATACAGTCCGAAAAGAATATTCATAAGCGTAGATTTACCCGCGCCATTCTCACCCAAAAGGGCATGAATTTCTCCCTTATGCAGCTTGATGCTGATGGAGTCGTTGGCAACGATGCCGGGGAATCGTTTTGTAATTTGCTTTAACTCAACGACGGGGGTCGCTGCATCCATGAGATCACCCTTATACACTTTATAGTATGTGCTCCAATGAGCTGATTTTGCCCGTTATAATCCATATAACTCCAGACGTAAGAACAAGGCTAGTCTTATGAACCAGCCTTGTCGCCACCTCTATGTTCTTCAAGCCAAAACTTATTTCGAAGGAACTGTAATTTCGCCCTTAATAATTTTTTGCTTGTATTGTTCTACAAGATCAAGCACGTCTTTAGGTACATTTTTCGTTGATGTGTCTGCCAAACCAATACCATTATCCTTCAGAGCCAGTGTCTCGACACCGCCCTTAAATTTACCGTCAATTACTTCTTTAGATACGCGTTTTACAGCTTCATCTACACGTTTTACCATCGAAGTCAATGTTACGTCGTCACCAAACTCAAGCGATTGGTCTTTATCTACGCCAATAACCCATACTTGCTGACCTTGTTGCTTACGTGCGAGCGCTTCGTTGAATACACCTGTACCAGATCCGCCAGCTGCATGGAAAATAATATCCGCACCACTGTTATAGATCGTTGCAGCTGCTGCTTTACCCAGGTCCGGCTTATCAAATGCACCTGTATAGTTAACTTCCAATTTTGCATTTGGATTTACAGCTTTAATTCCTGCTTCGAATCCTTTTTCAAAACGTTTGATCAACGGGCTGTCTTGTCCACCCACAAAACCAATTTTGTTTGTTTTGGTAAGTTTACCAGCTACAACCCCCACCAAGAAGGAACCTTCATTTTCAGCAAAAACAACCGATTTCACGTTAGGCGCATCCACGACACTGTCAATGATGGCCAAGTTTTTGCTTGGGTTGTCTTTCGCTACTTGTCCAATCGCATTCGCCAGATTAAAACCGATTCCCCAAGTCAAGTTAAAATCACCCTTAACAAATTGGTTCAGGTTAGGAATATAATCTTGATCGGATTTACTTTGCAGGTATTTAACTTTAGCGCCTGATTCTTTCTCAGTGGCTTGTAGTGCCTCCCAAGCAGATTGGTTAAACGATTTGTCGTTTACTCCACCCACATCTGTAACCATGCCGATTTGGACATTTGATGTTTTGGCAGAACCACCTGTGTCTCCACCATTTGCGTTGGACGCACCTTGATTTTTGTTACCGCAGCCTGCGAGAATGACCGAGATCGCCAGCAGCATAACCAAAGACATACTGAACATTTTCTTCATGCTGATACTGTTCCCCCTTAGTGTTAGATCCCTGGACTGTCTCTTTTCTTTGAACATGTACATGCTCATGCATGTCATTTACTGACGAGACAGATCGTACAGAAGACTTACTTTAGAGATTATACAATTATGATCGGCTAAAATCTAGACAATTAATAACCTTGGGTCAATTTTTTTTAAAATCCCACCAATGTAAGCGCTACAAAGTTAAAAAAAACATACATTCTTCCATCTCACGTCATATTTATTCGTATTTTGGAGAAAACGAAGTCTTTACCGTAACATTGAGTATGTACAAAAAAAGGCATCCCTACACAGCGTACTGCTTGGGATACCTTTTTACCACTTTCGCGGTTTCCACGCTTCATTATTAATAATTAAGCGTTGATTTTGCCTTTAGCAACAGTTGCCAAAGAGTTGAATGCATTAATATCATTGACTGCAAGATCAGCCAAGATTTTGCGGTTAATGTCCACACCAGCCAATTTCAGGCCGTGCATCAATTTGCTGTAAGACAAACCGTTCAAACGAGCTGCTGCGTTGATACGCACGATCCACAGTCTGCGGAAGTTACGTTTCGTCTGACGACGGTCACGGTATGCGTAAACAAGCGATTTCATTACCTGCTCGTTAGCTGTTTTAAAAATGCGGTGTTTGGAACCAAAATAACCTTTAGCAAGCTTCAATACTTTTTTATGACGACGACGAACGACGAATCCGCCCTTTACTCTTGCCATATCAATAGACCTCCCAAATAATGTTTATACTTCATTCATTGCAGTGCTAGTGCTATTTCAGGTTAGCAAGACCTTGTTTCAGACGTTTAACGTCCCCAGGTGCCATCTCAGGGTTAGTACCCAGAACGCGTTTTGCACGTTTGGATTTGTGGGAAAGCAAATGGTTTTTGTAAGCTTTGTAACGCATTACTTTACCAGTACCGGTAATTTTGAAGCGGCCTTTAAGGCTGCTATGTGTTTTCATTTTAGGCATTGAACTTCCTCCTTAATTTGTCATTGACTCTTTGGAGCCAATATCATAATCATGCTGCGTCCTTCGAGCTTGGGTTGGCGCTCCACGGTACAAAGATCAGCAACTTCCAATTTCACACGTTCGAGAATTTTTTGACCCACATTAGCATGAGTAATTTCACGACCGCGGAAACGAACGGAGCATTTCACCTTGTCCCCTTCATTCAGGAACTTCACCACATTGCGAAACTTGGTTTGGTAGTCATGTTCCTCGATGTTGGAACGGAACCATACCTCTTTGATGTCAACGATCTTCTGGTTTTTACGGGCTTCCTTTTCTTTCTTCTGTTGCTCATAGCGGAATTTACCGTAATCCATAATCCGACACACGGGCGGCTTCGCTTGAGGCGCCACGTTTACGAGATCCAAGTTTGCGTCAATCGCCATTTGCAAAGCTTCACGCGTCGGTGTAATCCCGATTTGTTCCCCATTCGCACCAACTAGACGTACTTCTCTCACCCGAATCTCATCATTGATCATATGTTCCTTACTAATAACCCTCCACCTCCAGAACCTGTTATTGTTGTATTGTGTTTAAGCACAAAAAAGGGATGACGACTACACAGCCGACATCCCTGTCTGATACTCAATTCATCATGAAAGTTCAATTCACAAATCATTGGATCATAACCAGCCGGCAATACCGGGCAGGTGAGAAGTCGGACCTTCTACTTGTTAATCCATACTTTTCAATTAACATACTCAAATATTTTATCACGGTGCAATCAAGGTGTCAACACTTTTGTAAAAGTTGGTGACACCGATCTCTAGCCCTATTTCCCCGTCCAATTAACCTTGCTTACTCTGAACCTCTTCCAAGCGAACGACACGCGTATGCTGGGTATGGCTCCATTGCTTATTGTTCTGTGTAAAGAACGCATAGAACGTAATCGGATACCACGAAACCAAATATACCGGGAATAGCAGCAGGTAGAGATATACTTTTTTGAACGTGACCTTTTCCAAAATCATCGCGATCACAAAGGTAGCAATATTCAGACCCACAGCTATAACACCGGTCCAAGCCGGGAATTGCACATAAATATTTTCGATATTGGGTCCACCAAATAGCGCAATATCTATCCACATCGCTACTGTCATCAAGAAGGTGAGCAGTACGATATACACGTTCAGACCATAAAGAGCCATATCGAATTTAATCAGGCTTCTATGCTTGATACTTTGCCACAGCAACGGGAAGAAATAACGACGAGCTACCGTAAAGTGACCTTGCATCCAGCGCAGACGCTGTCTGGACGAAGCTTTGAACGTCAACGGCTTTTCATCATATACCTTGGCATCGTAATTAAATCTTGGATATACGTTGCGTTGTGTGCAGCGCATGGTGAATTCCAAATCCTCTACGAGACTTGTCGCACCCCAGCCCATTTCCTTAAGCAGATTTGTTTCAAAGCACATGCCTGTACCACCGAGGAAATTAGCCATGTTCAGATTGTGACGTGACAGCTGCCACAAACGGTTGATGTACCAGTAAGATACCCCGTATGCCGCTGTAATCCATGAATCCTCAGGATTCTTAGTATCAATGTACCCCTGAATAACACGGGCACCTGTACACAGATCATTGTTCATTTCACTCAAAAAATTGGTATGCGCCAAATTGTCAGCATCAAACATGACAATGGCATCATATTGGCGCGGCATAGCCCATAATTCCTTGAGCATCCATTCAATAGCGTAGCCTTTACCACGCAGATTCGGATTCGTACGTTCACAAGCATTCATGCCGTGAGCGCGAACGATGTCCGCAGTCTTATCTGTACAGTTATCACAGATTACGAACACATCGTAAAGTTCCTTCGGATAATCAAGTTGCTTCAAATTTTCCATCAATGCTCCGACAACCTGTTCTTCATTGTGGGCAGCGACTAAAATGGCAAATGATTTTTCTGGAGCCGCGTGCTCTTTCCTTTTCTTGCGAACCAATCCGAACAAGGAGAATGCAAACTGATAGACTGCGATCACCGCCAGTATGATCTGGAGCGTCACGAAAATAGCGTCTAACATGATCTCTTGTTACCCCCTTTTTATACCCCTTAAAATCTTGCGTTTGTTTGTTTTCTATCTGTGTAGCGCAAGTTGCGGCGCTTTGCGCGCCTTTTCTGTAGTTTTTGACCCGACCCTTGCTTTCTTCATTGGCTGTGCGCAGCCCCCTTTTGGCTGACACAGGAATGCCATTACGATTTTCGTTGGTTTTCAATCTTTTGTCAAAGCCCTTAAACCGGTCTCAGCAGCAAAAAAACACAACAAACTCCCGTTTGAACCGGGAATGCGGCGCTGGGCTTCTCATTCATGACGCTTAGGTCTTATTTTCATCCATTTGCTAACTTTTTATTTCTTTGGTCCCTCCTTTTTGTGGGCCAATTAGCAACCACTTCTAAACACTCTATCTTATTAGACGGATGAACGCAAAGAAAGTTATACAATTTGGCTTATATTCCATTAACATTTTTGTGTAGAATTGAACCAAGTAAGTTATGAATCTTTAGTGATTCTTGAAATGAACAGCGTTTAAAAATATGATGAGAGCAAGAGAATAATTACTTATGGTCTGATTATGTCAAAATGACTCAAAATATTTGCCGACTGACCTGAACCGGCAACCGGAGGAAACCAAATGCAACGTCTAGTCGTAAAACTTGTAAATCTGGAGCAGCAGTTGTTCAAATGGATCAACGGACGCTTACACAACCGTTTTTTGAACTTCTGGCTTTATTATCTCACACATTTAGGTGGGGCTACCTTTACTATAGCCTCCACACTCCTCATTTGGTGGCTCGCTCCGAATCCGTGGAAAGATTCCGGTATGAAGGGAGCCATCGCTCTCGGGGTCAGTCACATCCCCGTAGCTATCGTTAAAAGGCTGTATCCGCGGATTCGCCCGTATTTGGCGCTACCAGGTACAAATACATTCCGCAACCCCTTGTCGGACCATTCTTTTCCCTCAGGACACACGACCGCTATTTTTTCAGCTACCGTGCCTTTTATGCTACAGTCACCGATGCTAACACTGCTGCTGTTGCCTGTAGCGACAATTGTAGGTTTTTCTCGGATTTATCTGGGTCTCCACTACCCAACGGATGTACTCGCAGGAGCGGTCATCGGAACGTCTGCAGCAATAGGAACGGTTGCATTCTGGCCTTAAAGCCGATATGGTATGATTGAGAACATCCCAGCAGGAACAGGTGAAATGAGAGTGGCTAAAAAACGAGTGTTATTATTATCGGAAGGTTTCGGTGCCGGACATACTCAAGCTGCCTACGCGCTCTCAAGCAGTTTGCGGAAGCTTTCTCCGAATGTGCAGACAAGAGTGCTGGAGCTGGGGAGTTTTTTGAATCCAAGAATGGCCCCGCTCATTATTACAGCATACAAGAAGACTGTTGTATCGCAGCCTCGCCTAGTCGGATTGGTTTACCGTCATCAGTACAAAAAATCATTAAACCGTCTTACAACGCTCGCTTTGCACCGTCTGTTCTACACGCAGACCCGAAACATTCTCCGGCAGCTTCGTCCCGATTTGGTGGTATGTACTCATCCCATCCCAAGCGCGGTAATTTCACGTTTGAAGCGCTTAGGCTTACATGTTCCGCTTTGTACTGTCATTACAGACTACGATGCACATGGAACATGGATTAGTCCCGAGGTTGACCGGTACTTTGTATCTACGCCTGAAGTCATGCGTAAGCTGCGTGCACGCGGAGTACCCGTTTCGAAAATCCAGGTGACCGGCATTCCCGTTCATCCAAATTTTTGGGAACATCCTGGGCACGATGAAATTAGAGAACAATTTGGACTTAAACCCATCCCGACCGTACTCGTTATGGGTGGCGGCTGGGGCCTTATGAATGACGAAGTCATACATCGTTCGCTTACTCAGTGGAGAGAAAACATTCAATTTATTTTTTGTTTGGGGCATAATGATAAAATTCGTCGTAAAATGCAATTGGATCCTAGGTTTAATCATCCAAATATTCACATCTTCGGATTTACACGGGAAATCGACAAATTAATGGAGGTATCGAATCTGCTCATCACCAAACCCGGCGGAATGACATGCACCGAGGGATTGGCCAAAGGGATTCCGATGCTGTTTCACAAACCTCTCCCTGGACAGGAGGAGGAAAATTGTCAATACTTTACGGCTCAAGGCTTCGGAGAACCGATTACTTCGCTGGATGTTGTCGTTAAATGGATGAACCGACTGCTACACGATTTTCCAGAAATCGTCCGCAAGCGACAGGAGCACGTCCATAATGTAGCGCGATATTATCCTCTTCAGAGCGCACAGAGTATTTTGGATATACTGGAACCGAACAGGGTGCTTTCCTAAAAGGAAGCACCCTGTCTTATTTTATCCGTTTAATCTGTTTTTATTTCCCATACTTTTCAAGGCGTGTTTTTCCGTACTCTTCCAAAGCATCTTTGCCGATCAACACCTCGACTCGATGAATATTCATACCTTTGCCCATGAACTTTTGTTCATATTCCGTCATGACATGCTCCTCGTTGATCCCCTCACGATGAAGGTTTAACGAAATATTCGTCATCTGTAAACCGCTATCGGCAAACGAATTCAGAGAAAACTCAAACAGTGTCTCCGAATCGGTCTTAAAATGAATTTGTCCTTTGCTGTTCAAAAGCTGACGGTACTTGTCCAAAAAACGCGGATGCGTCAAACGACGACGTGCATGCTTGGCTTTAGGCCAGGGATCACTAAAATTCAGATAAATGCGTTCAATCTCTCCTGGTTCAAAAACATTCTCAATCTGTTCAATGTTTGCCAGTGCCAATTTGATATTAGGCGGCGTATCAACCTCTGAATTACTCCAGGCCAGACGAGACTTTTCTGTTGCACGGCGAACCAGCTCATCATACATATCAAAGCCAATATAGTTAACCTCCGGATTCCGGAAGCTCATTTGGCTTATAAATTGCCCTTTACCCATACCGAATTCCACATGAATGGGACGATCATTACCAAAAACCTGCTGCCATTTCCCCTTATACTGTGCTGGCTCCAAGATGACTAGGTCCTGCTGTTCTTCCAGACTTTCCCGTATTCCTTTTCTTCCGCGTAAACGCATGTTACTCCTCCATATACTCTGTTATCAAGGAAAAAGGAATTTCACCCCCGCTTGAAGATACGGAAATGAAATTCCTTTTTCAATATATTTGGATTGGGGTCCAACTAATTTAATTGTTCATAGTCTACCCCATCAGCAGGTGAAAAATCAATTGTCTTTTGGCAAGCCGCTCTGATTTTTTGACGTGCGGTCGTTCCAATCTGACGATCCTGCCCAAAACGGACACCAGTCAATGCCAACGCCTCATCAAAGGTTAACTCAACAGTAACTTTATCCATACGCGTCTTATCCTGCGCATTCATAAAAGATCACCTCACGGGTTATTTGTGATGGAACCGACGTGCACTTACCCTAAAACAGGCGATAGAAACAGCATAGCTGCCTCCCTGAAGAATAATCATTAGCAGCGGATAACTTTTATCTTCAGGATCGAAAACAGTCCTTTTTATTGTATGTCTGGTACCGCTTACAATATAACACATTGTGTAACCTTTTTCAATCCGCAACGCCATAAAATCCGCACATTTTATTGACTTGTTCGGTCAAATGATTCCCAATGAAGACTGATTTTTGTTACAATAGGGTGATCGTAAAAAAAGGAGTACACCCATGAAAACAGATTTATTGCCTGCTCCTCTCCTGTGGGGAGATAAACGGTTCCATACTTGGAATTACGAAATGCGTGAGCAATTTCAAAATAAAGTGTTCAAAGTCATGCTGGATGCGGGTTTTACCTGTCCGAATCGCGATGGTTCCATCGCTAAGGGGGGTTGCACCTTTTGTAGCGCACGCGGATCGGGTGATTTTGCTGGGCGTCGTCGTGATGATCTGGTCACCCAGTTCAATACGATTCGGGATCGGCAGCATCTAAAATGGCCAAACGCCAAATATATTGGCTATTTCCAAGCCTACACTAATACGTATGCCCCGGTTGAGGAACTGCGAGAATACTTTGAGGTTATTCTGGAGCAGCCCGGCGTTGTCGGTCTGTCCATCGCTACACGTCCTGATTGCCTGCCTGACGATGTAGTGGATTACCTTGCCGAGCTAAACGAACGCACGTACCTGTGGGTCGAAATGGGTCTGCAAACTGTCCATGAATCGACCTCAGAGCTGATTAACCGTGCTCATGATACTCAATGCTATCTGGATGCGGTGGAAAAGCTGCGCAAGAGGAATATCCGCGTGTGCGCCCACATTATTTATGGTCTGCCCCAAGAGACGCATGAAATGATGCTCGATACGGGACGTGCAGTAGCAGCTATGGATGTGCAGGGCATCAAAATCCACCTGCTGCATCTCATGCGCAAAACGCCCATGGTCAAGCAGTATGAAGCGGGATTGCTACGCTTTCTGGAAAAGGACGAATACGTTAAGCTGATAGTTGATACGCTGGAGTTTTTACCTCCCGAAATGATCGTTCATCGGTTAACCGGAGATGCCCCACGCGATTTGCTAGTGGGACCCCTGTGGTCGCTTAAAAAATGGGAAGTGCTTAATGCCATCGATCATGAACTGAAGTCACGTGAAACGTGGCAGGGAAAATACTGGAGGCAACCTTAAATGGGGTTCCTATCCGTCCTGAGCTACGCTCATCAATTGGTGGCTGCGCGGGTGCAGCCAGGCGATACTGCTATAGACGCCACCGTCGGCACAGGAACAGATACGTTGTTTCTGGCAAAAGCTACTGGCAAACGGGGCCGTGTCTATGGCTTCGACATCCAGCAAGAAGCACTGCATTGCGCCCGTCGTCGACTGGAAGAAAACGCTTCGCCTTCATTAGCAGAAGTATCGCTACTGCTACAAGGTCATGAGCAAATGCGGGAGGCCGTTCCAGACATGCTGCATGGCAAAGTCGCTGCGGTCATGTTTAACCTCGGCTACTTGCCATCCGAAGGCGCCGATCCGACTGTCATCACGCATACAGACAGCACGCTCGTCGCACTTGATGCTGCCTTACAATTGCTGCGACCACGCGGCATTCTGACTGCCGTACTCTATCCAGGGCATGCTGGAGGCAGCGAAGAAGCAGAAGCCGTCCTTCAATGGGCTTCAGCTCTCCCGGTCTCCAGCGGTCAAAGCATTATTTATCGTCAATTACAACGAGCCGCTTCGCCTTACGTAGTGGCGGTTGAAAAGAAATAATGTCGGATTTTAAACTCAGGTTATGAGCGGCTTTTTTAGCCGCCTTACATATATCATTTTTCAAGCTCGTTCGGGCGCTATTCATCTCAGTTTATTGCCCCAGCGGCACGTTATTGATTTCCCTATTCTGTTAGGTCGCACTCATTACTCATTATGGAGGAGAGAAATTATGCTAAAGCCATACCCGCTGCAATTTCAACCTGAGTTCAAAGAGAGAGTTTGGGGAGGACGGGCCTTAGAGCAATTTGGTCTAACCCCACCAGAAGGACATATCGGGGAAGGATGGATGATTGCCGATCATCCAAACGGAACAACAACGGTCATCAATGGTGAGCTGGCAGGCAAAGGACTGGATGAAATCCGCGAGACCTACGGGCAGGATTGGCTCGGGGCCAAGGGTGTATCGGAAAAAGGCGGACGATTCCCACTTTTGATCAAACTACTGGATTGTAATGATGACTTATCCGTTCAGGTGCATCCGACAGATGATTACGCAGGACTCCCAGCCGGAGAATTAGGGAAAACTGAAATGTGGTACGTGCTTGATGCCAAGCCAGATGCCAAGATTATTTATGGTCTGACCGAAGGTGTAACCCGCGAGAGTCTGCGCACAGCTCTTGAAAGTGGGGATATCCTCGGCAGTTTGCGCCAGGTTCCAGTCGAAGCAGGCGATACGTTCTTCATCCCCGCCGGAACCGTACATGCACTGTGTGCAGGCGTTGTCGTTGCTGAAATCCAGCAAAATTCGGATACTACCTATCGCTTATATGACTACAACCGCCCCGGACTGGACGGCAAGCCTCGTGAGTTGCATATCGAGGATTCCCTTAATGTAACCTCCTACGAAGGTGCAGGCGCAACAACGATGAAAACGGACGGCTTACAGCCTGGAAAATGGCTCCAGCTGGCAGCCTGTGAGTATTTTGTTGTGGAAAAGGGTATCGTAGATGGAAGTTGGGCACTTTCTACAACGGAAGACAGCTTCACCATTCTCGTGATTTGTGAAGGCAGTGGGACCATAACATGGAACAATAATACCGAGTCTCTTTCCTGTAAAGCTGGAGATTGCTTCCTGTTGCCCGCTAACCTGAGCGGTTACACGCTGAATGACGGAATGACCGTACTTAGATCTTATCTTCCTTAAAGCTTAAAGGATGTGATGTCTAATTATGCGGGAATACACCTTCACCATCGCTGAAAATGACGGAACAGAGCTTTTTGCCTACCGCTGGTTGCCTGATCAGAATTTGCCCATTAAGGGGATTGTTCAAATTTCGCATGGTATGTGCGAGACATCCTATCGCTACATTCGACTGGCCGAAAAGCTTACTGGTTGCGGTTATGGTGTGTATGCCAACGATCATATCGGTCACGGGCGTACGGCTGGTGATCCTGATAAGCTGGGTATGCCGGGAGCTAATGCGTTTAATCGAATGGCAAACGGCATGCTGGAGCTAGGCGAAATTGCGGCTAAGGAATTCCCTGATCAGTCTCGTTTTTTGCTGGGTCACAGCATGGGGTCCTTTTTAACCCAGAAAATTATGTATGATGATCGGCAAACGTATCACGGGTTTATTTTATCGGGAACCAACGGACGACGTGGTCTCCTAAAACTCGGAGAGCAAGTTGCTCTACTGCAAGCCAAGCTACAAGGAATGGATCATCGCAGCATGCTGCTCAACGCCATGGTCTTTGGCGGCTTTAACCGTGCCTTTCGTCCGGTTCGTACAGCGTTTGACTGGCTGTCCCGTGATCCTGAGGAAGTGGATCAGTTCGTGCACGACCCATTATGTGGAGCTATTTGCACGACAGGCTTTTTTCTGGATTTTTTCAGGCTATTGCAAGAAATCCACTGGCCTTCCTCGCTGAAACACATCAATCCCAAACTGCCAGTTTATATTTTTGCCGGGGATCGTGATCCAGTGGGTTTATTCGGTAAGGGTGTGTTGTCACTAGTGGAAATGTATCGAAGCCTAGAGCTTCAGGACATCGAATATCGCCTCTATCCTGACGGTCGCCATGAGATGCTTCATGAAACAAACCGCGAAGAGGTGATGAGTGACATCGTGGACTGGCTCGACCGTCATGTTAACACAGAGGTGACCTCTGTTTCCGCATTGTCTGGAGACTCCGAGGCACCCGGACAATCAACCTCGCCCAAGTCATCAGCCTTGTGAGGAAATAAGAAAAGAAACCTTTAAAACCACGATTAAAGTGGGATTGAAGGTTTCTTTTTATTCCTTTATATTTCATTCGGGTATAGTTTTAAAAATCACCATGCATTTCGTTCTCTCAAGGAAGTAATATGAGCTGTATGATGTTTGCCATGCCAGGCATAGATGCCGATGTTTCGTTCCAGGCGGATCGTCTGGCCCGATTCAGGATGAATAAACGATCGGTGTAGCTGATCCTCTCCCAACGATCGCAACACGGTCACCCACCGTTCATGCAGTCCTTCTAGCAATTGCAACGAAGGTTCCAGTGGAAGCTCCCTGGCGTCTGGTATTTCGGCCCAACGCCCCTCATCATATGGCTTGATCGTCGGCGTGTCCTCCGTCAGTGCCAGCTTAAAACGGATATAGCTGTTCATATGGCTGTCTGCCACATGATGAACTACCTGCCGAATCGTCCAGCCCCCTTCGCGATAAGGCGTATTTAGCTGCTGCTCATTCAGTCCTTGGACCGCCTGACGCAGCCGTGCAGGCAATTCAGCAATGTCGTGAATCCATGCGATAAGCTGTTCTTCTGTAATGGTATCTGGAACAACGAATGATCCTATCGGATAGCGCAAGTCTTTGTCCAAAACAGTTCCCTCCCTTCTCTACATCTACTGCCTGTCATATCAGTTGCCTTATGTTATAACTATGCAGGAAAAAAAGCAGACTCGCAAGAGTCTGCTTTTTTCATACACGTAAAGAGGAGATACACTTGCCCGATTTATTTTATCCTTCCAGTAACAATGATTCCGGATCTTCCAGCAATTCTTTGACCGTTACCAGAAAACGAACCGCTTCACTACCATCAATAATCCGGTGATCGTAGGACAGCGCGATATACATCATCGGACGATTTTCCATACGTTCCTCGTCGATGGCAATCGGGCGAAGTTGAATTTTATGCATTCCCAAAATACCCACTTGTGGCGTATTGAGAATTGGCGTAGACAGCAGGGAACCGAAAATACCTCCATTGGTTATGGTAAAAGTTCCACCTTGCAAGTCAGCCAGAGAAAGCGAATTGGAGCGTGCTTTGCCAGCCAAATCTGCAATGCTCTTCTCGATCTCAGCAAAGCCGAGACGATCAGCATCCCTTACAACTGGCACGACCAAACCTTCCTTGGCAGATACAGCGATCCCGATATCATAGTATTTTTTCAGTACGATATCATCGCCATTAATTTCTGCATTCACGGTAGGGAAGCGCTTGAGTGCACCAACCACTGCCTTTGTAAAGAAGGACATAAAACCCAAGCCTACATCATGTTTTTCCTTAAACTTATCTTTACGGCGTTTACGCACATCGAGAATGGCGGTCATATCCACTTCATTAAAAGTGGTGAGCATGGCAGCTGTTTGCTGTGCTTCAACAAGACGCTTAGCGATCGTCGCTCTGCGTCGAGACATCCGCTGACGTTCCACAGGCTTGCTGTACTCCGTTTGAGCTGGAGACGTAGGCGCAGGCTTGCTAGTAGAGGGAGACGCAGGTACAGATGCTGTACGTGACACTTCAGCGCTGTTATGCGTTTTTACGTCCTCCTGGAAAACACGTCCGAGCGGGTCCTTTCCCTGTACCTGCTCAAGATCAATCCCGCGCTCACGCGCCAACTTCCGGGCGGATGGTGATGCCGTCTGGCCATTCCCGTCGCCATTCGATGAAATAGGCGGTGCAGACTTTTCTTCTGCTTTAACGCCGCCTCCTACGGAAGACGGTGAAGTCGCTACGGACGGTGCTTCAGGCGCTTGAGTCGCTGCAACTTCTCCAGCACCGGTTGATTCCGCACCACCACTGCCGCTTCCGATCAAGCCAACAGCTTCACCGATGACCACAGTATCACCCTCCTGACGAAGGATTTTCTGGACCACACCTGCTTCTTCCGCACTAATTTCCAGATTGACCTTATCGGTTTCCAGCTCTAGTAGAACATCTCCCTGTCCTACGGAATCCCCTTCCTTCACAAGCCATTTGGAGATTGTTCCTTCCGTGATGGATTCTCCCATTGCTGGCACTATAATATCGCTCACAGCCGCTACCTCCCGAGTGTAATATTGTTTTTGGAATCCTGCTTCAACGCCGATTGAATAATTCGCTGTTGTTCTAGGCTGTGTACTTGCTGATAACCACTGGCCGGGCTTGAACGATCTGGTCTGCCTGCGTAACGAATTTCCGCTCCCTGTGGCACAACATTCCGCAGACGAGGTTCCATGTAACTCCAAGCTCCCATATTTTTAGGTTCTTCCTGAGCCCATACAAACTCCTTAACATGCGGGAAGCGGCCGAAAATATTCCGAATTTCCTCTTCCGGGAAAGGGTATAACTGCTCCACACGAATAATATGCAGACGCTCTTCTGCCTCATTCTTATCCTTTTCCAATGCTTCTTCGAGATCAATGGCAATCTTGCCACTGCACAGTACAATGCGCTCTACACGATCCGGACGTGCCCCCAGACCAGGCTGTTCCAATACAGGACGGAATGCTCCTTCACTGAATTCAGAAGCAGGCGAAGCGACACGATTATTACGAATCAGGCTCTTCGGCGACATCATCACAAGCGGACGGGCTTCCTCACTTTCGCTTAATGCAGCCTGACGGCGCAGCAGATGGAAATACTGTGAGGCACTGCTCAAATTAGCGACAGTCCAGTTATTTTGTGCGGACAACTGGAGAAAACGCTCCAGACGTGCGCTCGTGTGCTCTGGTCCTTGTCCTTCGCTACCATGCGGTAACAGCATCACCAGACTGGATTTCTGTCTCCATTTGGCACGGCCTGCAGAAATGAATTGGTCAAAAATAACCTGTGCACAGTTGGCAAAGTCGCCGAATTGCGCTTCCCAAATCACTAACGTTTCAGGAGAATACACGTTATAGCCGTATTCAAAGCCGAGGACAGATGCCTCAGACAATGGACTGTTATGAATACTGAACGAAGCACGTGCTTCTGGCAATGTATGCAACGGGCAATGTGTACGGCCTGTTTCAGGCTCATGCAGCACGAGGTTACGGTGTGCAAATGTAGCTCGCTCCGCATCCTGACCTGTCATACGAATAGGCTTGCCGTCTGCGAGAATGGTGGCCAAAGCCAACGTCTCCGCCAAGCTCCAATCTACCTTTTCTCCCTCGTTCAGAGCGGTTTTTCTACGCTGTAAAATTCGATCCAGCTTCGGATATACATGAAAAGCCTGTGGCCATTTGAGCAAGTTTTCATTGATTTGGCGCAGCTTTTTCAATTCCACTGCAGTACGTACCATAGAATTCTGATTCTTTTTCGCCTTCACAGGTGTCATTTCCGGCTCTTGTTCCGGTTGATTCTTCACATGCTCATGCGCTTCCTTCAGTCTGGTTTGGACCTTTTCAATAAGGCCGGTACTAAACGCTTCATCCACAACCCCCTGCTTCATCAGCTTTTGAGTATACAATTTGCTCACGGTCGGATGATTCTTCACCTTACGATATACCAGTGGTTGTGTTGTTTCCGGGTCATCGGATTCATTGTGACCATAACGACGGTAACCAATCAGATCAATCAGAAAATCCTTCTTGAAACGATTGCGGTATTCGCCAGCCATACGAGCAGCTGCAATACAAGCTTCGGGATTATCCGCGTTCACATGCACAATTGGAATTTCATAGCCTTTAGCCAGATCACTGGCATATCGGGTCGAACGGGAATCGACACTTTCCGTTGTAAAACCCAGACGATTATTCACAATAATATGGACCGTGCCTCCATTACGGAAGCCACGCAAATTGGTGAAATTAAGTGATTCTGCCACGATACCTTCACCCGGGAAAGCCGCATCACCGTGCATAATAATTGTAGCTGCCTTGCTCACATCCAGCTTCGGATAACCAGCCTCACTGCGGTCTTCCTGTGCAGCTCGTGAAAATCCTTGTACTACCGGATTTACATATTCCAGGTGACTCGGGTTATTTGCCAATGTCAGACGGGCTTGCACTGCTCCCCCATCTTTTACAAAACGATCAGCACCCAGATGATATTTCACATCGCCAGTCCAGCCGTAGTTAATTCCTGTGGAACCTTCCGACGGGATCAAATCTTTATTCGGCGAATGATGAAATTCAGAGAAAATTTTACTGTAAGGCTTGCCCAGCACATGTGCCAGTACATTCAAACGGCCGCGATGCGCCATACCCATCAGGACATGACTTGCTCCTGCATTTGTGGTTAGACGAATAATCTCGTCGAGAACAGGGACAAGCACATCATTACCCTCGATGGAAAAACGTTTCTGTCCGACGAATGTTTTGTGCAAAAACTCTTCGAACTGTTCTACTTCTACCAATCTGCCCAGCAACGACTTGCGTTCCTGTGTTGTGAGTGGCTTGGAGGACCAGCCGGATTCTGCATAGCTGTTCAGCCAGCGGCGTTCCTCCTCGTTATGAATATGACTAAATTCATAGGCAATCGGACCTGTGTATGCTACACGTAACCGTTGAATGGCTTCCCATCCGTTAAGTGTTCCCGCAGGAGCGTTATCCCATATTAAAGAGGCTGGAAAAGCCTTTAAGTCTTGTTCAGTTAAACCGTAAGATGCTGGATTAAGCAAGCGTGTATCCTGCTCTGCATCCAGTTCCAGCGGATCGATTTGGGCGGCTAAATGTCCGTATTCACGGATATTCCACACCATTTTCCCCGCTGTAACCGCTTTCTGCAATGTGTTCGAATCAAGGTGCCCCAAAGCACTTGTGGGGGGGCCTTGCAATTTGTTGTCTATCATGGAAGCAGCCGAGTATTCGGATTGTGGCGGCTCACCCCATTGATCAAACAGCTCGCGGTAAGCCGGATCAACCGTTCCGGGGTCCGCTACATACTTTTCATACTGGTCCTGCACATAACCTAGATTAGGTCCGTAATACGCCTGCCAAGGTATCTGTCTGCTGCTCTCTTCCATTGTCATCTCGTTCCCTCCGTCAAATTTTGAAATTCATAGCTGGACGGAAATCATTTTCATTTTTTATTAAGTCTTCAATTTAAGTTGTTCACAATATGCTCACATTATATGAAATCCTTCATCAAAAGTCGAATTTCACAATTCTTATTCCTCTTCCATTGTATAAAGTTTTCTAGCTATGAGCATTTCCTTTTTCTCAACATATCCATGCGTAAATGAGATGAATCGGGCTATTCTGTAATTCTTACATCCTCATTATAGACGATTACCGTATGGATTATTTCAGACAACATATCGGACAATTAAAAGAAGCCATTCCACAAAAAGAAGAAAAACTTTGACTGGTATAAAAAAGAGAGCGCTACAAATGGCGAGGATTTAGCTTCATTTAAGATTGAAGATTGACACCCATTTGTGAGTCAGGAATCAAACACCTGGCAACTAAAATAACCAGCCGTCGGATATCAACCGACGGCTGGTTATTTTAGTTTATGTTGCTCCTCATACTACGCCAAACCATTTTGAAAACAACTTCCCAGTCCACCCCCCTGTGATTATCGTTAACAGCAGAATTTAAAAGGCAGAGGGTCTGATACGATGCAAATTCAAACTTAAAGTGACATTAAAGTCACTTTTCTGTACAATATTCCTACTTTTCACTATTATTTTAATTAGGCATCTAAAAACCGCTTTGAAAGCGAAAGGGATGGAACTGTGACTGGATTAAAACAAGTACTCAGAAACAAGAATTATGTCAGGTTTTTTCTGGCAACCTTCGCCTCACAAATGGGAGGAATTATCGGGGTTACTGCATTCATGTTTTATTTGTTGAAACGGTTTACAAATCAGCCTTATTATGCAACGCTTGCCGAGTTAATGTATTCGCTCCCCATGCTGGTAGTTTTTCTCGTGGTTGGAGTGCTGGCAGATCGGATGGATAGACAAAAAATTGCTGTAAATTGTGACTGGATCAGCGCTTTTTTATCCTTATGTTTGCTTATTTTTATTTGGGTCGATTCGATCCCTTTGATATTTGCCCTCCTCTTCATCCGTAGTGCTGCCTCCAAATTTTTCTTCCCAGCCGAAAGTGCCATTATACAGGGAATATTAAACGAAGATGATTACACTATTGCCGCAGGCCTCAATCAAATGATGGGGAGTCTTTTCATGTTATTTGGAGGAACTCTGGGGGCCGTCGTCTACTGGCACTTTGGAATTACTGGAGCCATCCTAATTGATGCTATTTCTTTTATTGTGTCTGCACTGCTTATTCGTTCCTGCAAAATTCCAAAGGAAGTACGCCTTCCGAACGGGGCACATCAATTCAAACAATTAAAATTCAAACTTGTCATGATCGATTTTAAACAAGGGTTTCTTTACATATTACGCAACAGACTATTGCTTTGGTTGGTTTCAGGCTTTTTTATGTTTGGTATTTTAAATGGTGGATTTAGCGTTTTACCGATGTTTATTCTTAAATATAAGCTAGCTCCAGGCAACTATGAGCAGTATATGGTTTGGACAGGTATTATTTTTGGAGCTGGTGTGTTGCTTGGTACCCTAATCGCATCTCTCATCTCCGCCAAGCTAAAGCTACACCAAATGATTGCAGCGGGAGTTCTGGTAGCCGGAATAGGTATGTGCATACTTGGATTTGTTAACCACCTCTATGCTTTTCTGATTATCAACTTTGTCATTGCACTGATACTTCCGTTCATTAACATTGGCATAGGAGGATGGCTTCCTCGTATTGTAGATCCTCAAATGATGGGACGTGTGCAAGGTTTGATTAATCCGTTAATGATGCTGTCCCAGTCTCTTACATTAGGTTTCATTGCTGTAAGCTTTCCTTCATTTATTTCAATTGAAGTCTTGTTTTTATTAGTTGGGGTCTGTACCGTTATTGTAGGAATATACTATACTATTGTGCTTCCCCGTTATGCTGATTACAGCACTTCTTCCAAGGCTCTTCAGGAATCTTTATAGGCAAATTAAAAAAAGTCATACAGCAGACCATTCCGCCAGTGATTGTTGAATTGCCACTTCTGCCTCCGAATCCAGTGCAGAAGTGGCTTCATCATATCTCCTCTCAAATGCTCCACAAGTACATGCAATTATGGTAGATACAAAAGTTAAGAGGTCAAAAACGGAAAACCTAGGAGCTAACCATGCAAAGCAAAAAAGTGCTTATACCCGTTGCATTACTTCTTTTAATACAGTTAAGTGTTCCTAACTGCTATACCTTTGCACAGGATAACCTTGTCATAGATCATGAAACGAAAGAGAGATTCAAAGAACAATATGGCTTGGATGAACCGGAATTTCCTTCATCAAAGCAGCAGCAAAACATATTATTGGGAGATGATTTTGGATTTACTCCCTCTGTTGATGCTGTTGTGGTGGAATTGACCATATTGATTCGGTATCCGATCATTTCCATCAGTCAACAACTGGTACATTCACTGAAATCATAATTTTTTTCTACAAGTTCCATGATATAGAGCATAAGAATCATTTATTTCGTAGCAAGTTGTCTGCCACTTGGGGTCACTTCATCCTTCTTATTGAAAAGGTTTAATTCAATGGGTCCCCTACCATGTAGCCACAGCAGTTCATCGAATAAAAATGTCAGTCCATCCTTGGCGCGTAAGCGTTCGATGATCTCCGTGACAACTTGCATAACTTCCCCTTGTACACCCTCTGCCAGTTGCAAGCCTCCGCTCTCTCCATCTAGGTAAAGATGCGTATGATATGATTGCTCCACCTTCTTCACATGGCGCAAACACAGTATGCCATTTTCGAGGTAAAAGAAGTATTGATGGTCATACAGAACCCCTTCGCATATCTCATATATATGAGGTGAATCATACGGCCCCTGAACCATGGATACCCGTTCCAATCCCATTACCCATTCTGTCATATATCCTCGCTCCATTCCTTTTGCCCATTTATCACAGCTTAGTTCGATGAAATATTAACCTGTAATTACAATTTATCCATTTTAAAAACCACTTATAATAATTCAAATCGTTGTTATATGCATTTTTCACGGAAACTTCTATACAGTTTTTAAGCCTCCTCACGCATTTATTTGTTTAGGATTATCAAAATAGTAACTGTTGCTAATTTTAAAGCATTTTGATACTATGAAGGCATCAACTTAGTTTACTTATAATCTTGTTAACTAGATTACTTATTTATAAATATACGCTTCTATTCTATACATGTCAACTAGTTTACTTGATTACTTTTGGAGGAATTGTTGTGATTAGATTTTCTCTTGATAAAATTATGAAAGACCGTGGACTCGAACAGAAAGATATTGTTTCTATTACGGGAATTAATAGGAATACGGTTAAAGCTTTGGCCTCCAACGCAAATGCCCGAATTGACTTTCCAACCTTGAATACTCTTTGTAAAACCCTTGGTGTACTCCCTGGTGAACTGATCGAATACTTGCCGGAAGACGACGAAGAGAGCCGTTAACATGTTACGGCTCTCTGTTCTTTGTATAATATTCAAATTTTTCACCGATCTTCCCACTAAATTAGGTTAGAAGATCATAATCCCTTCCTATCGGCGATTTCAAATAAACTCTTTCCATGTAGATAAATATCAAATAAAGCATTAGGGTTATGTTGTCCCTTTAAAACTGCAAACATTTTATTCGATGTAATCCTGATCACATCCACATCTGTTTCCTTAGTCAAACCAGTGATAACAGGACGATTTACGCTAATATAAGACTTTGGTTTAAAAACAACTCCCCAGTTCAACCCACTGTGATTACTTTTTACAACCTCTCCTAGATAAATGGCAATATCCAGTGTAAAAGCTTGAGACTTTGTGTCGAGTTTTTTTCATATATATATATAGCTCTTCAACCATTCTTCAGTCTCTGGATGCTCCTCTTCTAATTCTGAAGCACTTTTACTTTGAATCTGTATATTCCCTAGATACCATTCCCAAATATCTATGAGCGAACGATCAGTGTAATCCAGATGTATCTGTGAAAATGCGCCAAGTTGCTCTAAACGCGAAGGTATTTGCTGTTTAAACCAATTAAAATGTTTTTTAGCTTCGTTTTTACTCATTTCAGAGTATTCTTTCATGTCAAAAGGTGGTTGCATTAATTTATATTCCATTTCAAAAATCCCTTCTTGCTTAGCTATCTTAATTCGAAGAAAAATTCACGGTAACACCGCCTGATACCAAGATCGTTAAAAGATCCATAAAATATTGCTGTGGTGAAAATCCATAACATCTCTCTTCTTGATCCCATTCTTCCTCGAATCTTACCAAGAAATATTGTGCGTTTTTCCAATGGATCGTGAACGGTCCTACTGTCCCAAAATCTCCACAGAGACAGTCCGATATACTGTCCAAGCTAAATCCATAGTACCCTCCGGGCCCATTAATCGCTTCACCAAGTGCTATAAAAAATGTTGTAAAATCAGATATGTATTCGCCGTCTAAGGTGTAGACTTCTCCTCGTTTATCCAGTCTGGCAAATTGATTAGATGCAGAATGTATTCTAGTCACGTTTAGCCACCCGGACCGTTCTTCTTTAGAAAAGCCTTGCCATATATTATTTTCAAGCGACTGAGCACCCTTTAAAAACTCCCATAATCTTAATTCCACAGGGGAGGGCTTCGTTTCAAGTATACCTGTTAACTCTAGATTGAAGTTTCCTTTATTGCAATTCAGTTTATGGATTATGTAGGATTCAGGTAGATGATAATAATAGCTTCCAATCACTTTTTCTTCATCATTTAAAATAGCAATGTACAAGTTGTATACAGATTGTTTTGTCTTTGTTATGTTTTCTATGAATTCTTCGTTAAATACAAATTGCTCAAAAATGACCTTTTCATATGTTTCGACAATGATATCACCCGTTAAACCAACCACATCTCTACAATAGCCAACTGTGAGCCCACTTTCATCGTCAATGAAAGCAAATCTATATTTCATATCATATCTCCTCACAATAATTTTAAGGAATGTAGCATTTTAAGGCATCACTTTTAGCTTCTTGGGTAGAATAATCAATTATTTTGAAGCCGATAAGGATTGAGATCCTCTGGCTTTTTAATTTTTTTCAGATCTTCTGCAGGTACTGCAAAATAAATTTTCCCCTTCTCAGACTTAAATGTTAACGAAGCATCATACTTCTTTTCAACAATCCACTGCTTTATTTCCAACATTTCTTGAAGATAATGAGTGGCTGAAAAGTTACCTTTAATAAGAATTGTAGCGTTTGATGAGAAGGCTCGGCTAACAGTAGAATAGCTTGGAATTTCATCGCGGTATATTATAGTATGACTTCCAAGACTATATATATCTACTATCACTTCGGCATCTGATCCTGTAACTTCCTTTGCTTTTTTGGTCACGCCAGTTTTTATCTCATCCATCCAAATAGAACAGGCATAGTTATCCATCATTTTCCCATAATAGTCTTCATCCACCAAAAAAGAAATCCCTGAGCCAGAGATCACATTTGCTATAAATTTATCATTCTTAAAATCATAATCAACTGAATCAATTTTCCAGTTCATAGTGTACGTTTTATGTAGGTAGTCAGTGACATTGCTCCGAAATTGGACTCTTTTTATTGGACTTCCTGTTGTAATGGATACAACTGTATATGCAATTACAATGACGATCACGAATAAAACAGCTTTTTTCAGCACTCCAACCAAACCTCTCTAATAAAGAATCATGTAAAAAGTTCTAAAGATTCCAGCAAAAAGTCACGCTTATATTTGTTTTTATAATCGGCTAGCTTTCTTCTTATGATTTGTCTACATATGTCCTTTTGCGCCTTAGTAATTTTATCTTGTACGTTACTTATCAGTTGATAGGATTGTCTACTCGCTTCAAAGGTATCATCCAGTAAATCTACCAGCACCACAACATGAGTAGATACATCAAAAAATTCTAAAGCATATAACAGTGTTCCTCTATTCCCCTTGGTCTTTGGATTTCTTAATAAGTCGATAAGAGGTAACACCGCTTCACTGTCTCCTAGATCAGCTAACGTTATGGCGATTGCATTTCTTAGCAATACACTATCCGTCGTTGCTAAATATCTCAATAATATTGGAGTGAATGTATGATCCAACTTTTCAACCACATCCTCTATAATCCTTACCGCTTCCTTTAAATCTCCACTTTCTATGACTTCTTCTAAACGCATTTTGTTCATAGTCTACCACCCCACCGTATTACAATATATAGCAACTATCCAGTCTTAATGCAATTCAACAATTTACATATGATAACAATCCTATGTCTCTTTTGTATATAGCGAACATTGTCGAGACCCTAAAGAGATATCCACTCATTGATTTAAAATAAACAAAATGTTATATTGTCTATAAAATAATCATCATTTAATTGAGGTGTTTGCTAAAATGGATCATTCCGAACTATTCTGGAATGCTGGTATCGAAGAACTGAAGCGTGGATATATTCGCCAAGGAGAGCAGGTAATTTGCCTGTTGGACGGACAGCGATATGAGCAAGGCATCATATATCAGGATCAAGGGGTATTTTATGATGCCGAGAGGTACATGCGCCTTCATATTGAGCGGACGTATGGTTCAGTCTTTGACTATTTAATCGGCCTGGACAAAAAGTTAACCGGACTGACGGATCATCAGAATCGGTTGCTTCAGTTATTCTATCAAGGCATGGGCGATGCGGATATTCAAAAGGAAACCGGAATCGGTAGCGCATCCACCATACGCAATCATCGCTTTGGTCTCAAAGAAAAAGAACGGCAGGCCAAGGTATTTCTCACTTTAATGGAGCTGCTAAAGGAGAAAGACCGCCACGCTCCCACCATTGTAGAAGTACCCATAGGAGCACGGATGGTGGACGAACGCTACAACATTACGGAAGACGAACGGCAAAAGGTACTCACGAAGTATTTTCCGAATGGGACGGACGAACGCCTAAAGACCTTTAAAATGCAAGAAAAGCACAAGTTGATTGTGCTGCGTGAAATTGCGGGCCGTTTTGTAAAGAGACAAATATATCATGAGAAGGATATCAATGCGATTTTACAGGAAGTATATGACGATTATGTCACGGTGCGAAGATATATGATTGAATACAATCTATTGGATCGTAAGCCGGATGGCAGTGAATATTGGTTGAAGGAATCTTGAATCTCAACGTTTATACAATAGGAGGATTCGACAATGAATCGAAGAAAAGAATTGGTGCAGCAGTACATGGAGATGAAGACAGAGGCAGGAATCTATTGCATTCGAAATACACGTAATGGGAAAATTTTCGTCTCTTCCACGCCGAATTTAAAGTCGCTAAATGGACGACGTTTTGAGCTGAACATGGGTGGATTTAAGAATAAACAACTGCAACAGGAATGGTATGAGTATGGCGAAGATTCGTTTGAATTTGAAGTGCTGGACGTTTTGAAGAAAAAGGACTCAGCGTTCTTTGATGTCAAAGATGCACTGACAAAGCTGGAGCAGACCTGGCTTGATCGACTCCAGCCATACGGAGACAAGGGATATTTGTAAACTTACCGATCCACGGAAAACTCCTTCCGAAGGTAGCCAAAAATAACAGCGTCGACAAACTGACCTTTTTCATAAAAATAGTCTCTCAGGTGACCCTCTTTAGTAAAGCCACTTTTGAGTAGTAGCCGTCTGGAGCCTTCGTTATCTGGATCAATGAAGGCTTCTATACGGTGAACATGCGGCAAATGAAAGCCATAATTCACGACCACCTTCATTGCTTCTGTCATCAGACCTTGCCGCCAATATTCCGGTGCCAGCTCATAGCCGATTTCAATACGGGAGTGCTTCTTCTGCCAGTTATGAAATCCAATTGTACCCACGATCCGCTCAGGAGCTTCTTTTAACGTAATCCCCCAACGAAAGCCCTCTTGCTTCTCATATCTGGTTAGCATCGAACGAATAAATTTTTCGGCTTGCTCTACCTCTGTAAAGCTTTCCAAGTCATAATATTGTGTGACCTCATCCTTGGAGAAATAGCCGAACACATCCTCCGCATCCCCTACTGTAAGCTGTCTTAAATGAAGCCTATCGGTTTCTAAAATCGGAAACGTTTCCATTGACATTATCCATCTCCTCCTTCACATCGAAGAACCTATCTTATCAGCCACCAGCCAACCCCAACCATCACTCCATTTATGAAGAATAATACAATACATGCTCTCCACTTGTTGATTTCACTTGTTTGAAAAAAACCTGTCACTTTACTACGACACATGAACAATGTAAACAACAAATTCCAAATAATACGCATACCATATTTTACGTAGTATAGAGCAGGGTTTAGCTGTACACCGCCCAACGTTGGAGGGACATCCGGTATAAACAGAATTGCACACGTATAACGCATGGTCTCATATGTAAAATAAAATACTGCCAGCCACCAAGCCCACTTCTTACCAAATAACATACCGACACCGGCAGTCGTCCCTGCCAAACCGAGTAACGCGATAAATCCTTGAAACATGCCCCTACAAATGCCTACTAACGTAGAAGCCTCATTTAATGCATTAAGCGTCAATAGCTGGGTCACCAACAGAAGTGCTCCATTAAAGATCAATAAAATGGCTGAAATGCTTACACCTAAAGGTCGTTCGAAAACCACGTTCGTTACATAATCTTCTACTTCTTTTTTCGTATACAGATCTGACACTTCTTCTACTCTCCTAACCCAAATTATATACTTCCATTTTCGGGCGGGTATAATAACAGTATGTTCTCGCCTCATTCCCATATATCGGCTTTTAGGAAAATATGATTTAATCTTTCCTGAAAATTCCGTTATCCGTAAGCTAATCATTATTATTCAGTGCAGCCATGCTGCTAATGATCATCCTATAATGGTGTCAAATTAGCGTCATGAGAATCTCTATCATTAACAGAATCCCAAATAGAGTAATATCTATCCTTATACTACCATTCCAAGAATGAATCTGACAAATGAATGGACTACTACTCGCGCTTATGAATGAATACGCGTTATTTTCGTGGCCCTGTAACCTTCAGATGACTGGATATACTCTACTTGATAACCCATTCGAGCATCCAAAAGCTCTTCCATAAATGGAAGGCACGGACTGTAAATAAAACTCCCTCCTGGCCGAATGGCTCTAAGCAATTCCATATATTTGCGAGCGTACTCATGAATATTACCATCTGCCTTCAGATGATGATGTATAAAATGATTGGAGAATGCCATATGTGAAACGATCGTCCCCCATGCACTTTCTCCAAAGGTGGTCTCTAACCAATCTCCTCGAGTGATACAACCTTCTGTTTCAGCCAACCGATCTGTTCCGTAAGCCTCAATTCCACAAGCACGTAAATAAGTAACCAACCGTGCCTCAGATCCGCAACCAACGTCTAGAACAGGCTCTTGCACACGAGCAATGTCCAATCCTAGCAGATTGGCTTGCAACTCCGGCGTATATTCCTCACAAGGTATCCAAAAGGTATACTCACACTCTGCATACTTAGCAAACATTTCACGTCCGTTGGTACGAGTTAAAAAATCTCTCAAATGCCCGTAATGTTGCTGGAGCAGCAAGTCCAGGGTTGCTCTATCTATAAATTTCTTCTGGAACAGTTTTTCAATCCGGGTGAAGAGTCGATCATACAGCTCCGTAAGCTCCCTCACATGATCTGTGTGAAAATGTAGATACTGATTGGTATTTACAAACTGGGACAGTATTTTAGCCGCTACATCCTTCACAAAAGCGTTATACGTCTGCTGGCGCTTCAAGCTTTGAAGCATGAGGATCAGTTCCGAGCTTCTCTGCGTCAGCCAGTACGTCATTTCTGATGAAGGTCCTAACAGAACAGAACCCTCACGCATATAAAATAAACTCCGATGCTGATTGTACAGGAGTTGACCGTTAATAAGATTATGAAGTTGAGCGACTGCCATTCTCGCTTCCTCCTTAAGATCCAGAACATTAAAGCCCTACCCAAGCCTAAAAAATGTTATCTTTGGGTAGGACCAGCTTATTTACTAAGTATACCATGGCTATGGAAATCGTGTTTTATTGCGAATCCTCCGCCTGTACATAAGAGGATAAAGGAATATTCAGCTCACGGATCCCCTGAGCTACCAGCCGAGCTATTTGCTCCGCACCGTATTCCTGAAAATGTGTATCATCCTTCACTCCATCAGGAAATGCAGGATACACCCCTGGCTCCAAATGTAAAAATAACGGGAGTGTTCCTTCCAGACCAAGTGTATCATAGTACGCTACACTCAAGCGGCTAAGATCGACCAGCGCAACATCTGTCTCCGATGCCGTTTCCTTCATGGCCTGCACATATTCCGGGAAACTAATCCGAAACGAGGCACTTGCCGCATCATAATCCCGGCGACCAACAGGAGTAATTAGCACAGGTGTTGCACCGCGTTGGATGGCTCCTTGGATGTAGGTTTTTAAGTAAACTTTGTAATCCGCGGGTGAAACATAACGCTCTTGGTTGTTGATCGCGGCATCATTATGTCCAAACTGTATGAGCAGATAATCTCCTGGACGGATATTGCGTAAAATATCATCTAACCGCCCTTGTACCAGAAAGGTTTTCGTGCTTCGTCCACCAATAGAACGGTTCACAAAAATAGGCTCATCTGTGAAGAACGGAGCAATCTTTTGCCCCCAGCCCGCCTGAGGCTTCATCGCGGATTTATAGGTTTGAACCGTAGAATCTCCCGCAAGGTATACCGAAGGGTGTTCTCCAGCCGTTCGAGCATCCTTTGGAGTAATAACCAAAGCGTTAATCTTCGCTTCATTACCTGAGAAATACAATTCGAGCTGACCGTCGATGAGTGCAAGTTCAAATCCAGCCTCGACAAATTGTCCTGCTGTTTTGGCAGTAGGTTCTACCTTGACGATGGACTCGGCTTTAACCGTAATGTCTGTGTTTCCGGCAGTATCTCCGGCAATCAGGGAAAGCGTGTAATCCGCAGGTGGTAAATTGACAACAAATGATGATCCTTGAACACGAACAAAATCTGAGCGTATAGCATCACTTCCACCACGATCCTCTTCATTCACTTTGGAAAGATCGGTAAATCCATAGCCTCGCTCAGGCGTGTAAGCATCCTTGGCAGTGACTTGGGTGTAGCCGTCAGCTACGTTCCCAGGGCCAAAGTCAAATCGAAGAGGCGCCGCAAGTTGTCTTTCGGCCAGTGCCTGCCCTGGGATAAGTATGGTTGCAAACAACAAGCTGAATCCTGCGCATAATCCAATCATCTTACCGAACAACCTGTGACGCTTTCCCTTTTGTTTCAAGCGCAACCCTCGCTTTTCAGGTTATTTGAGTGGTTTGTCATTGTCTATACGTGTATTGATCCCCGCCAGCTTTTGACAGCCTTGGTCCAGCCCCCAGGATACCACAATGCCAACTGTGTACCTGATCAGATCCGCGGTCAGAAACCCTTTCCCAAGTACCAAGCCGCCCAGCGTCGTTGCCCGAATGTGGTTAATCCAGGGAGCCTGGTACATCTGGCTGAACTCAATGGCGAAGCAAAACAGCAAGCTGCCCCACAGGGCTACAGACAATTGACGATTCACCCACAACATTCTCAGCCCAAAATAAATCATGCACGCCCACAAGGCATCCCCAAAGTGATCAGCAACGAATTCAGGCAAACGGGAGGAGTAAACCCGGCTTCCCAAACCCAACAAAATCGTGACCAGCACAGCAATTAGGTACGCAGCGCGAGCCTTCCAGCGGAATTCCGCCTTTATTTCCCGATTGGCCTTCCTGATGACGCTCTTACGAACGCTCCTCATGCTAAATCACCTGTCCTAATGCTGGGACATCTCCGCCAAGCTACTGGAAATTCGTAAAGCATCCTCTCTTGGATAGCGCTTGCAAGATTGCTGAACCTTTTGCTGATGTCATATTGTATGCACACCAGCTTGTCTGTATTTTTCATAATATAATTAATCATAATAAGCCTCCGTAATATCGTACAAACGTATCAGCAACTTCCAAACTGTTCGTGTGAGGATACTAAAATTCAATACCACGCACCTTGGCAAAAACCATTTGGTGTACCATGCTTCCCTCTTCATCATACTCGACGTTTCTTAAAATCCCCTCCAGTGTAAAACCTGCACGTTCCGCTACCTTGGCGCTGCGCGTGTTTCTGGAATCACAACGAATCTCCACCCGATTGGCATGCAAATGCTGTATGGCAAAATCCGTAATACCGTGCACCGCCTCTGTTATAATGCCTTTTCCGGTCCATGATGTTCTGAGCCAATACCCAATTTCAAATCTTCGTGCATCCCAATCAATGCGATGCAAACCGCTGCTGGCTACAAATTCTCCCGAAGCCGTATCAAATATATACAACATCATGTCAGACCGATCCAGAAATTTAAGTCTGGCTTGGCGCGAACGGATTTCAGATTCCTCTGCCGTAGGAAGATTTCTTGCAAACGGAAGCCAAGGCCGCAGTTCATTCGCACTCTCTCGCATCGCCTCATTGACTGCCGCCCCATCCCCCCATTGCGGGGCGCGTATGGTCAATCGTTCCGTCTGGAATTGGTCAGGGAACGATAAGAGAATGGGATTCGGTTGCTGCTCCATACTCATGATGCTCCTTCCTCCTTATTCGTTGAATAACTGCGACGATCCAGCCAACTTGTGATTTCACGCAAACTCCCAATCTGATAGTCCGGTACAATGCCCGTTTCCTGCCACGTCATAAAGCCTTCGAGCCAGATGGTATGCAATCCTGCACTTTGTGCACCACGAATATCATTTGTCGGGTGATCGCCTACATAACAGGCATGGCCGGGGTCGACAATGTCCAGCTCATTCAGAGCCAACTCGAAAATTCGAGGATTAGGCTTCTGGATGTTGACGCCGCCCGATACGATAATAGAATCCACATAGTCCCTCAGCATAACTCGGTCTATTTTCGCTTGCTGCGTGCGGAGTGAGCCGTTGGTAATAATACCAAGCTTCAAGCCACGCGACCGCAGTTCGGACAACACTTCCTTAGCCCCGTCCATCAACACCGTAAACTTATGAAATTCACCATACCAAAAGCCCAGCATCTCTTCTACTGACGTATCGGGATTTTTCAGTTCCAAGTCTGCATGCAGCTCGGTATACAGTTCCCTCTTATCCCGATATCCGTCCTGATCCGCCAAACGTATCCGTTCAACGACAGCCGCGCGGTTCGCCGGTTCTTCTGCCACAATAAATCGTTCTATAAAGCGCTCTGTATATGCCGCAAACGCCTGTTTACGATGAATAAGAGTATTATCCAGATCAAAAATAATCGCTTCTATGGACATAAATAGCTCCCTTCCTTCATCCTCTTGCACCGATTAGGTTGAAACAAATTGAATAATTCCTATTAGAAATAAAAGAAAAAAAATAGACAAGAAAATAATGATCATGTACTTCAAGATTCTCTTGGAGGTCGACTTTTGTTCCAATTGTGTCTCGATCTGGTTCAACCTTTCTTTGATTTCTTCCAACTCCTGCTCCACCTTCACATCATGCTCCCCTTCCTTCGTTTCGACTTATTCATCTTCCTGACACTCACTCACACAAGTTGCTCCAAAAACGCACTTTTTTTACGGCATTAAAATCAATTTGTTCATAAGGCTTCTCCCCAAATTCCAGCTTGAAATACTCCTGCAAACATTCCCCATACACGATAATATCCGTTTGATACACTGAAAATACCGGATTTCCTTCTTCAGATGGCTGCTCTGGGGTATATCGATGTCCGTTGATCGGGATTAGCTTGGGCACACGTAAAAACATCACGTTTACATATATCAACGGCTTCCGCCGAATCTGTCGGTTTTTCGCCCCATTCGGGAGGCCAGAATATATGCTGCTCTACATCAAAAATCATACCTTCCAGCGGCCAATTCAACCTTTGTCGAATTACACCCATCCGCTGTGGTGACGTATCTCTCCAAGGGATAAAGCCTTTACCGATGGGAAGAACACTCATCAGAAGCTCCCTCAAATCGGGCGGGAAGTGAATATTATACCTGTCTTCGACGTCGGTAACCTCTTGCATGGATAAGCCTGGAGCTAAGGTCACATCGTGTTTACGTAATAAATCTATGATATAAGCGATATCCATCTCTTATCGACTCCTCAGCAGCTAGCTAGTTGACCGGATTGGTCAAGAGGCCTACCAGGCTTGTAACTTCAACTTCACCAACACGGCGCGGGCCTTCCATAAAATATCCCCTTAGGTCTTTTCCAAAAATATGTACTTCTTTCTAGTGTAATTCAATAGGAAAAGAAATCCAAGACCTATCCGCAATACATTGCTGAATAAGCTTGGATTATATGAGAGTCCTTTATTATAATATATGACTTCTATACTTGCTGTCCGTTCACCTGAATATCTACGGCTACTTGCTGCCCCATCCAAGCCTGCATGCGATTCCACGAAAAAACCTGCTCCATGTGAAATACACCATATGGAAGTTCTGAACGGTACAGGGCGAGCGCTGCAAAGACGGTTGCCTTAGCGGTTAAATCAGATTGATGGTGCCCCCTCAGCCGACATTCGACCTTCGTCTCCTTGCCATTGAGCGTTCCTCGGGCATCTACCTTGACCGCTACAGCATTCCCTCCTAGATGTATCTTGCCAAAGCTGCGAACTACAGCATCACGCACAGTTTTCTGTCGGAGTAAACCTGATACTCCTATCGTTCGAAGCCCTGCCAGAAGCCGGGTGGTCAAGCGCGAATCGAAGCAAAGGCGTGTGCTAACCGTAGGAACTTTGAGCGTACGAGGAAGTGTCTGCTGATCCGAAAAAGGAAATCGATACGCCCGATGACGACCCACTCCTGCACCAAAGTCTGCTACTATTCCGTCGGTAAAGCTTTTTCGAGTCACAGGGCGTCCCTGTTCTATAACCTCCAAATCGGCATGAATCTGATCTACTGTCCACTCAATGGCAGCCTGACCGTGTCGATCCCCCAAGCCCAGCATCAAAGATATATTCAACTCATCCGTCTGATCCATGAGCTGTGTCGCTTGCAGTGCCAACAGATTGGTCAGCCCCGGAGCTAATCCTACACTTAATAGGGCTGTGGCCTGATAAGCTCGGGCCTCCTGATGACACTGCTCCACCTGACTCAAAAAGTCCGCATTCGCGGTAATATCCATGTAATGCACCCCATGTTGAAGACAGGCACGTACCAAGGCCGTATTGTCCTGATCCAGACACATGATCACCAACTTGGCTTGCTCTAATATCGACGGGTCCATCGGCTCATGAATATTAAGCTGCAAGGGCCGTATCTTACCATTCGATTGTTGGCTAAATTCAGTGGCCCGCTCCAGGCTACGACCTGCGGCAAATACCTTGCCGGGAAACATTTCACTTAACTCCGTGCATATAATTTTTCCAACATGGCCATACCCGCCAATGATGATGATGTTATCCTTTGTCATAAGTCGTCTCTCCCTCTTTAACCGCAAACCATGCATTTACTAAAAAAGCGCCATAATACCGGGTGATGTGGGTAAAGCCTGCATCTATCAACAGTTCCTGTATTGCCGCATTGGACACCGGGTTTGACTCACGACCGATGGAAGCAGCGAATCGTTCCCAATCCTCCAGTGAAATGCCCTGACTCAGCATATGACCTTTCCACGCCTGCATTTGGAGGGAAAAAGAAGGCTCCTGCGGATTCCCATTAATAGAAGCTAGACAAAAAGGTGCACCCGGCTTGAGTCGAGCGGATATCTGGCGTAGCAATGCCTGTTTACTTTCCAAGCTCTGAAGAAAATGAAGCACCAGCAGGCAGGTAGCAGCGTCATAGATCGGTTCTCTGCATGACTCTTCGCCGTGCTTTTCGTGCTGTTCTTCAGGCTGTTCTCCAGACAACTCTTCCAACGTACCTGCAACAAACGATATTTTTGAACTGATGCCCGCATGTGTCACACGCTTACGTGCCAAATCCAGCATGTGCTCAGAGGGATCAACTGCCGTAAAGGACCATGCTTCATGGCGCCCTCCGAGTGTTATCAATTCCTGACCGCCTCCAGCACCGACAATTAGCACATTTGGATCTATATTTCTAGTATGAGCTTGTGCCTCAAGCTGTGCGGTTATCAAACAGTCTGTCATCTCATACAAATGAGCATATCCAGGTATTTTTAAAGCAATCGTATCCGCGTACTTATGCACATTCGGATGATTCCAGCTCATAGGTTGGTTTGAGTCCGTATTTCCAATAGGGGTATGTCTCATATGTGCTTTCCTCCAAACATTTAGCCTTGATCTTCTCAGACCATTCGTTTATTGTAGATTTTATTAAGAATCATTCTCAATTATAAAGACAATACGAATATCCACCATCCCATAAATGTGGGATTTAAATAAGCGCGCTTGAGAATCTCCAGCTTTCACGATAGGAGTAAATGATGAACGCACACTACACGCAATTTGCACAGCTTAAGGACGCCCGACAGCAAATCATTGATCTGGGGAAAAAAGCACCTTCATCCCTAACGTACAAGCACACCCTAATCGACCGCTTGCGTACTCAGATTGCTTTCGATGCGGCATGCTGCACCTCAGTAGATCCGCGTACGCTACTTTCCACGGGGGCATTTACAGAGTCGGGTGTGGAGGACATTCATAACAAACTGCTGGAATACGAATATCTGCACGACGATATGATGAAATATGATCAGTTGGTGCGAGAAGGACAGTCTGTAGCGACGCTACATGGGTCTACACAAGGCCAACCGGATCGGAGCACACGATATAGAGATGTTTTGCAACCCGCCGGATTCGGGGATGAGCTACGTGTTCCATTTATGTACAAAGGGAGCTGTTGGGGATTTCTTACGTTGTTCCGTCATCATGGAAAGCCTGTATTCAGCGAGGAAGAGCAACAACTGCTTGAAGCATTAGCGCCGTCCATAGCCTACCATCTGCGTCAGGCCAGTGTCGGTTTATCTCCAGCCCCTGCCATGATCACGGAAAATGAACTTGAGCCAGGGATTCTCATGCTTTCCGATAAGCTAGAAGCGATCTCGTCCAATACAGTAGCAGAGCAGTGGCTACAGCTGCTTCGGCAGCAGGAGGGAATCCATGAAGACAGCCTTCCGGCTCCTGTCCGGGCGGTATGCTTGCGAGCACTATCCACTGCCACTGCACCAGCCCGACTATGTATCCCCTCCGCAGACGCAGGAACCCCATGGGTAACCATCAGAGCCAGCCTTCTGCAAGGCGGACAGGAGCATACGGGCCAGAAGCAGCTAGCCGTATGGTTTGAGGCTGCTAAAGCAACTGACATGCTACCGCTTATGGCCGAGGTGTACTCATGGTCAGAACGAGAGAGACAAATTGTCCAACTCATTGTTCAGGGCTTTTCGACCAAGGAGCTGGCCAGCGCACTTCATATTACTGCCTACACGGTGCAGGATCATCTGAAAGCGATTTTCTTGAAAACAGATGTAAGCAGCCGTCGTGAGCTAGTATGGAAGGTATATTCTAGATTCAATTAACCTATGTAAAGAAGACAGATGACCCGATTAGGGATCATCTGTCTTTGCATCACTGCTCTATTGGGACGCAAGAGCCTTATTTCTTCGAAGAGGATTTCGTATCATCGTATGACACTGGTGAGGGCTTCGCAATCCATTCATCAGCCTCAGGCTCGATATCCACGCCATTTTCCAGCTTCGTTTTCTCCATCAAGGAATCTCCGTCCTCGTCCTTCTTGTTGCGGATTTTCGCTTCGTCTTGAGTGTGGTCGCTCATGTTGATTCCTCCTTTTTTTAATTTCATCTGATGGTTGTACCTTACTCATAATTACCCATTGCCGTCTTGTACAAACCTCTACACGACCAGATGCCCTTTTTTCTCCGCCGGTCCAATGGTCGCCTCAATGCCAGCATTAAACTCCAGAAAGTCGCTTTCTATTCCATCACTGAAAATAACTCCATTTTCCGGCATCTGCGATGCAATCCGTAACGGTTTTTCGGCTGCTACCTGACCAAACACGAGATCCGCAGCAGTCGTTCGACTGGGGAATGGTTCTCTCACCGTAAAATAAAGCGATGGCGAACTCCAGGTTGCACGATGATCATGACTCGTTACGTCTGCTACCCCTTCCTGAGTGAAAGCTACACCGGGCATCAGCTGGCCTGGGGTCAGCGAAATTGGATGCCGTGTAGCACTGCCGACAATTCCGGCCGCTCCAGCCAGTACACTGGTCAGCCAGCCTGTCGCTCCCAATCCGGTTGAAACGATAATGCCGCTGGATGATTGTTGCTCTACCTGATCCTCCAGCCTTAGCTCATATCTCGCGGAGACATGAGTTTTGCGCCCAATGAACAAATCATTTACAGCATACAAGGATTGGCCATCATTTAATTGGGCCTTAGCCAGCGTAACTTCCTTAATTGGCCGTCTGTGCACGAACACATCCGACACCACCCAGCGCAGGTCGGAAACAGTAAACGGCAGCAATACCCCGTCCCAGCGCAATGGATCTGGATTCACACCGATAAGCGGCTGCTCGGTCAAATATTTTAACGTGTTGGCTACCAGCCCATCCTGACCCAGCACCACCACTGTATCCTGCTCACCAAAAATAAAGTTCGGCACATGCTCTCGCTCCACAATCTGAACACGACCCAAGGCCGTTAACTCCGACGTTGCCGTTGCCACCGCCCTGCGGTAATTTTCGTCCTCCAGCACATAATCACTGAAATCCGCACCCAACCGTTCCATAAAGAAGCGAGCCTGCTGCACCGTATTGTATCGGACAATCAGTTCCTCCAGTCGCGTTTTACGCTTCACCAAAATGATCTTCTGCTCTGTCATTCGGCTACTCATCGTGTTCTTCCTCCAGACCCTCTCGATCCTGCTGATCCGCTAGCTCCCGTATCTGACATGAGACCTTGCAGCAGATCCGGCGTAATATTCAGCTGACCGATTTTGCCTGCATTTTCTGCAAGCTCCTGGAATGCAATCGCAATTAGCTTATCCGGGCTCATATCCATGTTGGCCATAGCTTGAAGTACGTTCGGCTCAACATCCTGCAACGATTTCATGACTGCTGTCAGCTCATAGGCCTTGGCATCGGCTTCTGCCTTTTTATTCGTTACGGTCAGCTCAATCAGCTCACGTTTTTTCTCCTCCAAGGCCGTGTCAAATCGTAGCTGCTCCTCTTTCATCTCGCTTTGCTTTTGCTTCACAGAACGCTCGGCATCGAGTTGAGTTTCGCGGATTTGTTTCTTTTTCGTCTCCACTGCAATCTCAGTGTTCAGCTCGTTTTCCTTCACACGCCGCTCTTGCTCAATAGATGCATTACGACGCTCATACAAAGCATGATCCGCGTTGCGAAGAATCTCTTCCCTCGCTTGAGCCTCCAGCGCTCTCATCGTCTCTTTATTGGGTAGAATCGCCAAAATCGACAGTCCCATAACCTCAATGCCGAGCTTTTCCATTTCCGTATGCTGTGCAATATCCTTCGTCATGTTTTGGGCCAGACGTTCACTGGACTGAACAGCTTCTTTGAGCGGGACACGCTCCAAATACTTTTTGGTAAGCACCTTGGCGATGTTAATCACCCGTTGGGCCAGCTTGCTCGGATCATCCGAAATGTAGCGTCGTTCCTTCAAGTCATACGTATAGTTTAAAATCTGCGTCGTTCTCCGATAATCCACAATTCGATACGTCAGTTGCCCCTGCACCGTCACCGCCTGAAAATCATTCGTCATGTCCTCAAACATGAACGGCGCATCAATGGAAGAGACGGGCACGACAACAACCGAGGTGGTCGGGGCGTAGTAATAAAAAGATAATCCAATACCCTCTCGAACCACCTTCCCGTTTTTCACCTTCATCACATATTCACTGGGCTGAAATTTAACAAAATTAAATCCAAACATAGCCGCTTCCCCGCTTTCATTGTAGTTTATAATATATTGTTATTATCATTATGTTATTAACAATAAAATAACACACATTTTCGATAATATCAATATGACATTTATGAAAAAATAAAGGCCATTTCCCCTCCGATATGCTCGGTTAGAGGAAACAGCCTTATTGAAACACTTTATTTATCATCCACATTCCATTCTCTATAAAACTGCTCCAAGTACATCTCCATCCATTGATGCCGGGCCTCCGCCAGCTCTCGGGCATAAGCGGTATTCATTAGATCCTTGAGTTTTAGCAGCTTTTCGTAAAAATGGTATATGGCACTTTTACCTGCGGCACGATACTCATGCTGTGAAAAGTCTTTATCTGGATGATGCATCATACTGCCTTTTGAGCCTGCATACATAAAAGTTCTTGCAATCCCAATTGCTCCGAGAGCATCCAACCGATCTGCATCCTGCACAACTTGACCTTCCAGCGTTTGCACAGGCGGGTTTTGTCCACCATTGTAGGACATCGTAGCTATAATAGTCATCACGTGCGTGATCACATCTGGATCACTTACATGCAGAAGCAGCCACTGCTCTACTTTATCCAGGCCCGCTTGCTTGGAATCATTTAATTTTTCATCCGCTACATCATGCAGCAGTGCTGCCAGTTCACAAATAAACGAATCTGCGCCCTCTTTGGCAGCAATTTTAAGGGACAGCTTTCTCACCCGGTCTATATGCCACCAATCGTGACCACTATGATCACGCTCCAACTGCTGCTGTACAAAGGGCTCTGCCTTTTGAATAATATTTGCCAAAATCGCTTCCTGTTGCTCCGTTCGTCTCTTCATATGTCACCTTTCAATTCCGTCCATACTTTCTATGGCAGGTTCGTTTAATTTTTTAATGCTTGTCCATTTGCTTACTACGAATCATTGAGAGCGCCTTACGGGCTGCCAGCTTCCCATTCGGGCTTCCATGCTTCACCACTTCTTTTAATAATTCGGTCGCTGGCTGATATCCATGATGTCCCAAAAGGACACATGCTCGTTCCTGTACATACATATCCTCATCGTCCAAATAGGGTAGCAATGAGTCTAGTTCGCAGATAGGCGTGATCGCCATTAGGCTGTAAAGAAGCTGACATCTCACATCATCATCCACAGGTGAATCCTTCTCTAGCAAGGCTCTTAGTTCATTCATGCAACGAATATCTTCCGCTAATTGTTCTGTGCTAATGTCATCGCCGGATGGATAATCCTTACGTAGTTGTTCCCACTCCAGTGCTGGATTTTGCTCCAACTCTGCAATCAGAGAAAACGCACTTCTGTGCGCCGGTGACAAATCCGTTTCCTCGTGACTTATATAACACAACTTATATGCTAACGGCCCCTCCACATATATGCCAACATAATTAGAATGGTCATCCGTCCATAGAGGGACGATATGTTTAAATACCTCAATCTGCCCCATCCACTTGATTCCCTCGGCAAGCTCTTGCTCATTCATGAGTCGAAGCTTAACGTTCCGTCCCTCTCGTTCCTTGCTATGTACATGCAAAGCTTCCACCATGTCGTCTGGCAGATGGATTGCTAGCCGTTCAAGTACCTCTTGTAAGCTCATTTTTCACGCTCCTTATCTTCTCTACTCAAAATCTACTATATAAAACCGAAAAGGACAGGCTATCTTCATTTTATTCTATATGGTGTATGCATCCAACCTTTAGAACGAGAAGTCAGTAACCTGGCAAAAAAAAGAACCTCCAAAACCACATGAATTGTAGTCGCGGAAGTTCTTTTACATTTTCCCTACCCTATCTCTAATCCTATATAACTTATTTCCATATTCTTACTCCACGACACCAAGCTCGCGGTTTTTTTCCTTGAATCGGCTGTTATGAGAAGATACATATGCCGCTTTGTCAGCTGCTGGATCAATGTACAGCTTGGCGCTGTTCAGTGCAAGGGCGGCATCTGTGAACGTACCGGCAATTAGATACAGTTTGCTTCCGTACTCGACAAAATCACCTGCCGCGAAAATCCCCGGCAGATTCGTTTCCAGCTTTTCGCTCACTCGGGCATGCCACTCACCCATATCCAGCCCCCAATCCCGAAGCGGGCCGAAGTCGGATTTAAGCCCATGATTCACGATGACGGCATCGACATTCAACACCTGTACCTCGTCCGTATCTACATGACTGATCGTAACCTGTTCAATCGTCTCTCCGTTGTTGCTATGTAGCTGACTCACCGCGTATGGTGTGAGAACACGGACCGAGGATGATTTCATACGAGCTACATTTTTCTCATGTCCGCCAAAGTGATCCCGACGATGTACGACGGTCACACTCGCCGCAATAGACTCCAGCTCATTCGCCCAATCCACTGCCGAGTCGCCTCCACCGGAAATCAGGACGTGCTTGCCCCGGAATGGCTCCAGCTCTTGTACAGTATAATGCAGGTTCGTAACCTCATAGCGGTCCGCCCCCTCAATCTCCAGCTTAGCCATTTTGAGAATACCATAGCCTACTGCCAGAACGATCGTGCGTGTCCAATGCTGTTCCCCTGTGGCAGAAGTTAGCAGGAACGTGCCATCCTCTTGCCGATCCAAACCAGTGATCTGCTGTCCCAGAACAATGGTAGGCTCGAACGTCCGCGCCTGCTGCTCCAGCTGATCAATCAGCTTTTCACATAAAACCGGGGTAACCCCCCCGACATCCCAAATCATCTTCTCTGGGTATATGCGCATTCGTCCGCCCAGCTCATGCTTGGCTTCGATCAGCTTGGTTTTCATATCTCTCATTCCACTGTAAAATGCGGTATACATACCGGCAGGACCACCGCCGATGATCGTTACATTATATAATTCCAAGGACACTGTCACTCTGCAACTCTCCCTATCATAACGTAATATGTCTGCTCCTATTATAAGTGATAATAATTATCAATATCAATTAAGAAATAAAAACATGACCATTAGAGAGGTTTTTGTGACCTTAGAACTACATTTTATAGGTTTATATAGCTACTGCTTCCGTTATTCTCGTAGATTATGCAAGGATTGCTGCACTATCGCATGCAATGCTTTTTCATTAAGTCCTGTCTGTACAAATTGAAAACGGTGATCTGTCAATCTCTGAACTCGGTCTATGATCTGTCCCAGATGATAAGCCGTATGCTCCACCACATGATATACATCATATATATTTATCGTCCCCGTATGGTCCAATGCTGCACAGAAGGATGAAAAAGATTCTTCTACCTCATCCATCAGTTGTTCCTTGTTTTGTATGGAAGGTATAAAGCTATCCTCCATTCCTTGCTTGTATGTAATCGTCGGATCCATGAGCTTGGCTGCGTTTCTGCGCACATGCACCATGATATGGTTGATGATCCCACCAATGCTGTTCGTTTCCACCTCACCAACGCGCCATAGCACCTGTTCATCCAAAAGCACAATGCATGCCCGCAACTTTACCAAATATTGATCGTACATTCTGTGCTTGGATATGATTTTAAACTCATGCATGGAAGAATCCATATATTCATTTCCTCCTTCGTCCTATCAAGTGAATTTCTCAAAAAAATTACTTCCATCGATCATCCAATATTGTTCAGGTGAAGGTACCTCGTTCAAAAAGTTTTGATATTCCCCTTTCCACCCCGCTGGGACATAGTGTTCAAACGAAGCTGGCTCAGGAAATAGCGAATAGAGAATTTTCTCGTCAAAGTTAACATAGAGAGCAGGACAGAACTCCAACACTTCATCCTTATGCTGAATAGCATCATCAAGCAACTGGAGCATTGAAGTTAGTTCCCCAGTAGCCACCTTATATTCATAGATGTGATCCAAAAATGCTCCCGCTGTGGTTTCATCCAACATAGGGATACCAAACCGTTCCTCCATCTCGGTATTCAAAAACCAATACTCTCTTTCCGTCACATACCAATTCCATTTCCCTTCAAAAATAACACCAACAATGATGTTTTGCGCATATTCAGGCCATAATTTCATGAGCTTCTCGCGTTCCCCTCTTTCTCACTCACAGTTCGATCCAAAACCGGTTTACACGGTTTCCGTCTTCCTCTATGTAATCCTTGTCCGGTGTTCCGCCATTTTGTATGATTGTTTTTTTGGAGGCAATATTATCGGAGTCGCATACGACCAGGGCTCGGGAAATCCCCAGCTCTTTTGCTTTTTCTAACGCCAAGGCCAGCATTGTAACAGCGTACCTGTTCCCTCGTGCAGAAGGACGGATACCGTAACCGATATGACCTCCGGCATTCATTAGATGTTCGTTAAGGTCATGCCTGATATTCACTGCTCCCACAACCTGTTCATTCGCATTCACAAGCCAGTATGTTGAGCTTTTGACCCAGCCTTCAGACAGGTTCATTCCATTTTCCTGATTACTTAAAACCGTCAGCATACCTTCAAAATCGTACGGTTCTAAAGAAATCACCCAAGGTACCATATGCTCCTGGCTCTGTTTCCATTCCTCATAAAATGAAAGATAAGCGTCCTTCCAGCTCTGATCCGGCTGTACCAATTTGACGGTCTGCATCCCGCTCACTCCCCCCCTCTTTAAACATTCAATTCATCTGCTATTGCTTATATTCAATATCCATGAATTTTTGCGCCCAAGCTGCAAAAGAGAGCTTATCATCCCAAGTGACTTGCTTCATCGCTTTGGCACATCCCCAGTTTAGAACCTGCTGATGCAGCATATGTACCCGGAAACGCTCAGTAAATCCTTCTTTAGCTTTCATCCCTTGTGCGTAAGCAGTAAGAAAACCTTGTGCCAACTCTTCTTCGCCGTTCTCCAAATGTCGTCGTCATCTCTACACACCATAGCTCTTAATCGTTGCTTCTAGGGTTTCATCTGTATCCGCCAGCCAAACGAAACTAACCTCAAACGTTCCCGGCTCAAAAAACAATGGAAATCTCCGCTTAAACCAATCCTGCATCGGCAGATTTAGCGCTTCCTTCATATCCACCCACAGCAGTTCCCCCTCGGGGGGATTTTTTAATAGTTCACCTTCAGTGGCTGTAGCCAAATAGTTAAAGACCATATATCTCAGCCCTTGACTTGGATCACAATATTCGTCGATTCCTTTAAATACAATTTCCGTAACGGTTAAGCCTGTTTCTTCCTTTACTTCACGAATGGCCCCATTCACAATGCTTTCTGGAAACTCTACTTTTCCTCCTGGAGCAATATAACCCGGAAACCCCTTTCGATTGGGTCTATTCATAAGCAATACCTTGCTTCCGTCTTGAATCATACACATGGTATATATTTTGTGTGTCACTTCTGTTGTCAATCCGATCATACCTTTCTTTATTCACGATTCATGATCTAGCTTTTAACTTTCACACCGACAAACTGTGGTTAAATATGGCATTTCTCATACTTTAACTCGTTATTTTGTAGAGCGCAATAACTCTAACCATAGACTAAATTAGAAGACTCATGCCTAAGTCGGTCAAAATCAGCAAAAAAAGACCGCCTTTCTGCAAAGCCGTTGGTACTACCAAGCGACTCCAGAAAGGAACGGTCTTATCCATCATGCCAATAATCAGTTTTCTAGGCACGCCCCGGATAACGAGAACCTGCTGCGAAGCCTTTAGGCGAAATGCGCTCGATCTCTTGAAGCTCTGCTTCCGACAAGGAGATCTGTAAAGCACCAAGATTTTCACGCACTCTTTCCAGTCTCTTCGTTCCCGGAATCGGAACGATATGGTCTCCTTGCGCCAGCAGCCATGCCAGCCCCAACTGAGCAGAAGTACAGCCTTTTTGGGCAGCCAGTTTTTCGATCAGGAGGACAACCTCTAGATTTTTGTTAAAATTCTCGCCTTGGAAGCGAGGGAAATGACGGCGGTAATCATCCTCTGGCAGATCGTCAAATTTCTTGATCTGTCCCGTGAGGAAACCTCGACCCAGTGGACTGTAGGGTACGAAGCCGATTCCCAATTCGTTCAGAAGTGGAAGAACATCATCTTCCACTTCTCTGCTCCACAAGGAATATTCGGTTTCTACTGCGGTAATTGGATGCACCGCATGCGCGCGGCGGATCTGTTCAGCCGACGCTTCTGACAAGCCGATATAACGGATTTTCCCTTCCTTAACCAAATCGGCCATCGTTCCGACGGTCTCTTCAATTGGAGTATTGGGATCAACTCGATGCTGATAATACAGGTCGATATAATCGATCCCCAGATGAAATAGACTGGCGTCCACGGATTTTTTAATATATGCCGGATCTCCCTTGGGTCCCTGAGTGTGCGTGATCCCGAATTTAGTGGCAATCACTACCTCCTCCCGACGACCCTTGAGCGCACGTCCAACCAGCTTCTCATTGCCGCCGAACTTCTGCTGTGCGTATTCCTCACCATAAAGATCTGCTGTATCAAACAGCGTTACACCAAGGTCCAGCGCTCCCTGAAGTGTGCGCACCGACTCCTCGTTGTTCAGCATCATCATCGTGCCAAGGCCCAGAGCTGATACCTCCAGCCCTTCACGTCCCAGTTTCCTTTTCAGCATATCATGGTTCCCTCTTTTCTTTGGGTAAATGGATGGAATGAACATGTACTCATTCTAATGGACCCGTATGAAGGCAACCACAGTACGTTTATACTAGTAACAAGATTACCAGGCAGAGGATTGGCTTACTGGCGTGTAGATACAAAAGTGCAGACCCGGTTGGTCCGTAATACTTGCTAAAGAATTAATATCATAGGAAACGGCCTCCAGAGCGCCAGGGATTTGAAAGGAAACCCGATTCACTTTTTTGAGCTGGATATGATGCAGCTTCCACATGGTGTCAAACTCCATACTTTCCACACGTAGCCGTTCTACCGTCTCCTCAAACCAAGGATCTCCTAAATACTTGTCATAATAGGTTCTAAAAACAGCCACCGAATAGGACGCAAATTCTTCCCAGTTAACCATTCGACGACGTAATTCGGAATCCACGAACAATAAACGAATCATGACACGTTCAGAAACGGACAGGGAAGAAAAATCGGTAATGACCTCATTCGCCGCGCTGTTCCAAGCAAGCACTTCCGCTTTCTCATTGCTGATGAAGGAAGGATAGGACAACTGATCAATAATATGTTGCCACTGTGGATTCAGCGTTGTATGGATGGGCGAAATAGCAACCGTCTCATTGGGATTCCACAATTGAATTAGATGTGCTCTCTCATCATGAGTTAATTGTAGAGCTTCTCCTATACTTTCGATAATCTCTTTAGATGCTGTTACTTCTCTACCTGGTTCTAGCCATGTGTAATACGTCGCACTGACACCTGCCAGCATAGCAACTTCTTCTCGGCGAAGCCCAGGTGTTCTTCGCTGGCCCTGTGAAAGCCTAAGACCTGCCTGCTCTGGTTGAATTCGATTTCGACGTGATTTCAGAAAAGCACCCAACGTTTTCGATTTACTATAATCATTAGACATGTGTCACCTCTTTTCAAATCAATCGCCATATTACGATCACAGTCCCTCGTCAAACAACTGTAGGCCTATGATTTCAAAGGCGACACCGTCGCCCGCCTTAACGTTGACATCACCATTCATTTCATCAGAATCCAAAATAAACGTAGTGTCTCCTATTACAATCTCCAGACATTCTATCCCGCCTGCTTCGCCCTGCATCACTTGATGTATCGTTCCTTGAATCCAGTAGTCGCCTAGCTTTGGTTGAGGCCGAAAAATCCCTGTCTCTTCAGTAGACTTCAGCCTTCTGAACCCTTCTATACTGGATTGAGAAGTCTCGACCGAAATCACACAGCCGGGAATCATTTTATTCAAGCTTTGTTCATACGGGACAACATACGCATATCCAGAAGTCAGTTCATGCCAAAAATATGTCCAGTAGCCGTATACTTTTTCCTTGCCAATACTACGAATGATGATAGGATGATCTTTATTTATTTCCTTGATCTGTACGCGCATATATGGGGCCCTCAGTAGAAACTTTTCTTATAATAATAGTGTTTAAAGCCTCTTGGAGCATCGTCAATGACACCAACGACTTCATACCCCTGCTTTTCATAGAATTCGGGCGCTTGAAAAGTAAAGGTATTAAGTTGTATAAAATTACACCCTCTATCTTTAGCAATTTGTTCGATTTCACCAAGCAGTTGCGAACCGTAGCCCTTTCCTCTGTAGCGCTGATCTACCCACAAAATATCAACCTCCACCCAGTTCCAACATAGTACACTTAGGAGACCGCCTATCACCTGACCGACTTCATTTTTAAGCGTAAGATTAATCTCTTCGTATTGGGTTCGAATATCTGCTGGGACGTGTTTCGCATTAAACTCAATCAATTTGTTTCTGACTAAACGCGCTTCATCCCTACTACCTCGACTCATTTGAGGTTCCAGCGTCATGGCATAAATCCTCCAATTTGAAATGAATACTAGCACTTACTGATTTAAATATATAAAATAATATGGTTAAAATACTTTCATCTTCCTACTGTTATATATTGTATATACTTTTCTATGTTTAGTCACATGAATCATTTAAACAGATAAAATTATTCCGATCTATATAGCGCTGATTGAAAGTCACTCCCTGGATTCATGCAAAATACTGAAGTAAACGTAAAAACAGTTGCTGGTTTAATAGACCAGCAACTGTTTTTATTCCTATGGATTTAATTGAAGTGACTTCTGACGTCTTACTGCTTATGAAGCACTGACTGGAGTCAACTTGCCGCCGCTAGACAGAGTGATCGTCTCCCCGTTTAACCAGTTATTTGCACTCTCACCCGCGTCATAATAAATAGTGTGTCCATTATCCACGATGTTCGAAAGTTCAGCGTCACTGTCTGTGAAAGTGGTCAGATAGGAATCTGATGTAACGACCCACTTGCTTGTTTTATCCAGATTTAACGCAACCGACTTGGCTGTGTTTTCCGAATTAATAGTGCCTTTCAGAGTTGTTTTGTTTTTCAGATTAGCCGTAATGGAACTAACTTTATCCGCAGTCATGCTGCCCGGCAATGTTTGGTTGTCCGCGTTAAGCGTCACATGGGCCCCGTTTGAACCTGTGGTTCCCCACTTGTCTGCAGCAGCATTCAGCAGTACTCCTGTATTTCCTTTTAATTTGGCCCCTTTCAGGTTAACCACAGCTTCTGTGTTAGTTGAATAAAAGATAGGACCTGCTTTGGCTGTCAATGTACCCCCATTCATCGTAAAGACGGTGGTTCCGACCTCGGCATCACCCGAGAAACTTTGGTACAGCATCACTCCACGATCTACATCTCCAGACAAGCTGGTGTTATTAACCGTAATGCTGTTTCTACCTTCAATGACAGCCGCTTCCGATCCGGTTGCTTTTAAATCCGAATTAGACACGGTAATGGTACCTGTCGAATAGATACCTGGGGAACCTTTTCCCGTTGTTTTTGCCGTTGCTTTGATTACAGTAATCGTACCGTTTCCCCGGTCTGTCGCAATCGCAGCGGAATGCTCACCAGCTGTTTTGATATTGACATTCGTTGCATTAACCGTTCCCTTCAAGGTGGCATCCAATCCACGCGAGGAGTCGGCGCTGGTTTGAATAGTAACATCTTTTACATGAATTGTAGAACCCTCTCCTGTTGCAAAAACAGCATTGGCTCCATTAGCATCCGTCTTAACAGTAGAATCCGATAACTGAATGGTGCTAGCAGAAGCGGCCAAAACACCGGCATTCAGGCCATAAAAGTTGCTGTAATCATCTGACGACGTCGCACCCTTTTTCGTCAAGCTGGACTTGGTAAGTGTTAATTTGCCACTGTCCGTTACTTTGACAATCGACTGATCTGCCTGATCAGCTGCAATCGTCTGCTTGGACAGGGTTACACTTTTACCACTTTGTGTGTACTTTGCTGTTCCGTTGTCTGTATAACTGTCTGAGCCTTCACCCGGTTTTCCACTTGGTGGTTCGCCATCTGGAGGTGTTCCTTCAGGAGGTGCCTCTACTGTCGTACTGGTTCCTGTGGTACTACTGTCTGTAGAAGTTACTGTAGAAGAATCTTCTTGAGTGGCAGTTACAGACGACGAACTAGAAACTGCATTTGTTCCGTCTGTTGATGAGCTCGCATAAGCGTATGATGCAGTAATAGAAGCCAGCAGCACAGCAGTAGCGATAACATTCAATTTCTTCTTCATTACAATCATCCCTTTTCATAGAATTTAATTGGGTAAAGCCTGTATGCTTGGACTTGATGTATTTACAAGGTGTCGAGTAGATCATAGAAAGTGCAATGCTTGTCCTGATCAGCTACAAATTCATCTTATAACAGTAGGTTGAAAATAAAATGAGCGCTCACTGAACGTTTACTGAATGCACAAAAAAGCAGACCCCGATGAAACGGAGAGCCTGCTATCGTTGGTATCCATCGTCTGTCCTACAGGAGAAGAGATGGAATGATTAAATTGAAATATCCAGTGATTTCCCCACTCCCGTAATATCACTGCTGTTAGCGCTGTTGATACGAGTTGTTTCCGTGTTACTTGGAGCGGGCTTTTCCATTTTTGGAGTTGACGTGCTGCTGGATTGCGAACTTTGCTGTGCAATTTGAGCTTCAATTTGTTTAATTTGCTGCTGAAGCTGCTTCATTTTTGTTTCTTTTGTATCTTTATTATCCTTACTTTGCTGTACCTTGTTGTACTCCGCTTCAAGTTGAGCTTTTTGCTTTTCCAGACTAGCTGTATCGTTGGTACTGGATGAAGACGAAGTGCTTGCAATAGATATAGAACTGCTGGATGTGGATGAAATGTTCATACGAGATTTCCCCTTTATAAAAGTATGAGTTTACACGTGTGGGCTAACCAGTTCTAAGCTATGGTATTGCACTCTAATGACTATGACGACGATGATACAGATTGTTCAAAAATCTTAGCGATTTTATCGAATAAAGCCGATATTTCTTCATCTGTGGCATTCGATTCATCTGTATTTCCCCACGCGTCTTTTAATGCAGAAAGCAGATCTGTTTCCTGATCTTTGTCCGAAGCTGTTGACTCGGATATAAGACTGGAACTCAGAACGCTTTGCAAATCACTCAGCAAGGATCTTTTTTCATCTACTGTAAGCTCTTTCTCAGATGTAGCACTGTTATCCTCTTGATTGGGAGTCTCTTGGATATTCCTTGCGAATGGAGGCATAATTCCACCCATCGCCTGCATTATAGGAGGCAGACCACTGCTATCCATTTCAGGATGGGACGGGTCTCCTTCAGGCGGCGGTGCAGGACGATTATTTTGGATCGTTTCTGCTATCTTATCGAATAGCTCCGATACTTCCTCATCTGTTGCCGTCGAAAGATCCACGCCGGCTAATAAGTCGCTAACCGAAGCCAACGGATTCTTCGTGCTATTGGTGAGTTCATCTGTATCAGAGGAAACACTTGAAGACATCAGATAACTTTGCAGATCAGACAACAGCGTTTTCTGTTGGTCTGTAGTTAGTGCAATGGTATCCTGGTCGTCGTACTTGTAATCATTACTGTAGTTTTCCGTAGGAAGCGGAGCCTGCATTCCTCCCGTGTATTCCATAAATTCCTTGCTCAATTCGAGTGAATCGTTAGATTTCTTGTGTGTGGTATGACCCGTGGTATTTAGTCCATTCTCATTTGACTTCACCGTATTCGATTGATCATAGGAAGTCGTGATGAGATGCCTGTTAATGGATAGTGACAAAGTAGATCCCCTCTCAGTGTACATAATGTTTTTAGCTGCCCACCTACCTTTCATCGGTAGCAAATCTGAATGTAACCTGAGGGTATGCTGAATGATAACTGAATAAATACAGACTCACTAATACCGTAATCCTTTTTTTATTTCCTAGACCATAGTCAAGGAAAATCCCCTCCGCAAGACGGGGGGATCAACCCTACTTGAGACAGGAGTAAGTAAAGGGATAATTTGTTACTCTTAGCAAAGAATAAATGAACGTATTTTAAAAATTGAAAGTAGGGAAATGATGTATGATCCGTATTAGCCACTTGGTTCACGAGAGACTTATGTTCCTAGTCAAATTTTTGTACTCGCCTGCATACGTGGGTAGTGTAACACCAAGTTCCAGATTTTTAGCTAAAAATATGATAGAATCCATTCCATGGAGTGAAGTTCATGCTGTTGCCGAGCTTGGTGCTGGCACGGGGGCAATTACCCAATACATCCCGTCTGCTGCTGAATTTCAACCCAAGGTTTTACTCTTTGAAAAGGATCAGACCATGCAGCAGAGTTTAAAAAGGAGATTCCCGAACTATCTGTGCTATTCCGACTCGCGTGAGCTTCAGCTTGCTATGAAAAATGCCCAAATAGAACAGCTTGACTGCATAATCAGCGGGCTGCCATTTTTCAATTTTCCACAAGCGATGCGAAATCAAATTGTAGAACAAATTCATCTATCGCTCAGGGATGGAGGAATGTTTGTGGCCTTTCAATACTCTAAACAGATGAAACAACAGTTAGGTGAATGGTTTGATATTGAAGAAATTAAGTTTGTGCCTATGAATATTCCACCCGCATTCGTGTATGTATGCCGAAAGAAAGCATAAGAAAGGAGTATAGGTATGGACGTGGAATATTTAATTTCCATCATCGAACAATACGGCTATGCAGCATTATTCTTTTCTCTATGGCTCGGAATTGTGGGTCTGCCCATCCCGGATGAAGTCATTGTGATGACTGGCGGGGCTGTAACAGGCATGGGCATACTTCACCCGTTATCCGCTTTTTTAATTGTATATCTTGGGGTTATATCAGGCTTGTCCTTAGGTTATGTATTGGGGAGAACCGTGGGCACACCGATTCTAGAACGTTTACGCCGGAAGAAAAAAATGGACAAGTACATTACGTTTTCGGAAAAATTGATACATAAGTATGGAAACTTCACTATTTGCATCAGTTATTTGCTGCCGATCGTCCGTCACATTATCCCTTATATTGTCGGAATCAATAAAATGAGCTTCAAGCGCTATGCCCTCTTCTCTTATTCAACAGGTTTGATCTGGACGCTGATCTTCTTTCTACTCGGACGTATCTTTGGCGATCATGTACAAGCAGCAGGAGAACTGATCCATCGTTATGGCTTGCAGATGGCATTGCTTCTCATCATGCTGACAATTATATTTTTTATAATGAAATTTGTGTGGGGGAAGAAAACAACGGAGGAGTAAAGGTTGAGTATATTCGGCATGTTCATAATATAAGCGAATTTAAAGCTACCTTTGGTGCTTCCCATCCGACTGCGCAGTGGCACGACAGGTAACTTTTTAGTTCAGGTTTGTCCTTTTTAGCAATACTATCCATATGATATACTATAAACTAACAACAGAATGGCTTAGATGGGCGGTCGGCTAATCTCCTGCAAAGGAGGTGATGCCTGTGGAGGTTAAAGATACATTAATGTTGATGATTCAATTTGCAACGTTGGTGATCTTGATTATTTCCTTCAACAAAAAGAAATAGACCGCCCTCTGGAAAAGGTTAGCGGTCTATTTTACTAATCCAACCATACAGCCACCGCCCTTATAAGCGGCTGTTGTAAAAGAGTGAGGATGTTGGCAGCATCCTTGCTCTTTTTTAGTATATACTTATTGACTTTAGTTTATCACAGGAAAAACCATATTGCCAATATGGCAAATCTTTTTAAGGGGCAGCTTTCACACTACGTTACTTCTTTAATTGAAGTAGCTTAACCAGCTTGTCATGAATGGCAGTATTTGGGTAATTCCCACTAAACTGAGAAGAGCCTGGGCCCATCGCGGTTAACGCCACATCAACAGATGTATGTCCTCCCGTAGTCCAGTCGATATAAAACTTTTCATTAGAGCCTTTTACAGTAAAAGGACCATCCTCTTTGGAGATGCCTTCACCGGATTCATCCTCTGCATCTTCGCCTTCAATCGCCAAACCGCCCGTTTCATGATCTGCCGTCACCAACACTAATGTATCTGGATGTGCTTTGGCATAATCCTTAGCTACTTTAACGGCCTTATCGAGCTGTTGCCCAGCCTTAATCGTTAACTCACCTTCATTGTCATGCGCCATTTCATCCGTTCCTTCTTCCTCTACCATCAGGAAAAAACCTTTTTGGTTTTTGGAAAGAACATCAATCGCTTTAGCCGTCATATCTGGCAGAGAAACCGTTGGGTTGTAAGAGTTACCCAGCTTGTTGTGAGCTTGAAACATTTCTTCATTGGCGAACAGCCCTAACAACTTAGAACCTTTAGCTGCTTTCATTTCTGTCTGATCTGTCACATAGCTATAACCCAACTTCTTCGCTTGTTCTACCAAATTTCCTTGAGTTCCCTTACTAGCTTCCTCAGGATCTTCTGCCGGCGCATCTGGATGTTTGCCTACTGTTCCGGCAGGGTACCAGAAATCCTCACCACCGCCCAGAATAACATCCACCTTGCTTTTCTCCAGATACTGCTTGGCAATCTCGCTTTGAGCGGAGCGTTTTTCGACATGCGCACCAAAGGCGGCCCCCGTTGCGTCTGTCACTTGGCTTGTCGTCACGACACCTGTAGACATGCCTGCTTTTTTAGCCAGCTCCATAATCGTTGTCACTGGTTTTTTATTCAAATCCATTCCGATCGCACCGTTATACGTTTTCACACCTGTTGCAATTGCAGTCGCAGCGGCGGCGGAATCCGTAACCAGATTATCCCCTGAACTTGTGCTAACCAAGCCAGTTACAGGCATGTTGTCCATTTCAAGTAATCCCGATTTCCCTACCGTCGCCAAGCGAATCGCGTTGCGACTTGCTTCTCCCATACCATCGCCGATAAAGAGAATGACATTCTTAGGAGCATCGACTTTCGCTGACGAAGTTTTCAGTCCTTTGGATACCTGTGCGGTAGTAGACTTGGTATTAGATGAGGCTGCAAAAGCGTTAGGGATATTAGCAGATAACAATGGCGCACTCAAAACAGTAATGGCACCGAAAGCAAGGATACTCTTTTTCATCGAACGCTTTTTCACAAGGTCACACTCCAATAAATTTGATATTCATATATGATAAAGTAATCATATATCTGCTTTGTAAAGCATCGTAAAGCAATAGATTACACGAATGTAAAATTTGGAGTGACCACTTATTTTTTATAAAACAAAAGAAGACACCGACTCTTGGTTTATCAAAGTCGATGCCCTCTGGCGTTTATATTTAAATGGCGACGATATTTTTGCCGATCGGCATGGTGTAGTAGAGCGGTTTTTGCTGTCCATTTTGCTGATAGACTACAAGCAACAGCGTGCGGCCTTCGGCTGTCAACGGGCTTCCCCCACTCAGGATATGATCCAGACTAAACGGCAGTACATCCAGCACAGCGTGCTTTTGCAGTTCCTTTTCGCTCAGCTTCAATGAAGCAAAGGCTGGAATAATCTCGCGGTATGGCTGAGGCTGTTGATTGCCTACATTCGCCTCACCTGTACTCTCCTTGCTCGCATCTGCCACTAAATCTGCAACCGCAGGTGACAACAGCGCGTCCGGGTGCTGGAGAATCATTTTCATGTAGCTGGACCAATCGTCCTTCTCCAAGGTATGCTCCCACCAGATTTTACGCGGCTTGTATTTATGGTTCAGGAAATAATCAAGCTTCATCAGTCCAAGCACCATATCCATTCGCTTTGTTCCACGCGATTCCAAGAAGGACTGGAGACGCGTGAACAAATCTTCGAGCTGATGTCCAATTTTTTGCCAGCCCTGTCCTTCCCAGTAGTCTCCGAATTCCTGAAAGAAATCAAAAGCGGACGAGAATTCACGCTCAATCAGATAGTTGACTGTATGATCCATACGATGAGAGTTCCAGTATTTCTCCAATACATCTTCCAAGCGCTTGAGCCGGACGATATCGGCAAAGGAAAGGACGTCATTGCTCAGCATTTCATACGGCGCAACATCCATATACGTATAGTTATACTTGTCCGCGTCGATACGCAGTCCGGTGCCACGCAGCATTTTGAGGAAGCCAAGTTGAAGCTCTTCCGGACCGAGCGCAAAAACGTCATTAAACGTTTTACGGAATGTGTTGTAGTCCTCCAAAGGCAATCCAGCGATCAAATCCAAATGCTGGTCGATTTTACCGCTTTGTTTGACCTTTGTAACAGTACGGGAAAGTTTGGTAAAGTTCTGGCGACGCTTAACCAACTCATTAGTAGGATCATTCGTTGATTGGACGCCGATTTCAAAACGAAATACGCCCGGCGGCGCGTTTTCCGCCAAATAATCCAATACCTCAGGACGCATAATATCTGCCGTAATCTCAAACTGGAAGACACAGCCACGGTGATTTTCAATCAAAAATTTGAACATTTCCAGTGCATAATCGCGTTTAATATTAAACGTCCGATCCACAAACTTGATTAGGTTGGCTCCATTGTCGATCAGGTACAGAATATCCGACTTTGTACGCTCGATATCGTAATAGCGCACCCCAACTTCGATGCTGGACAGACAAAACTGGCAGCTGAACGGACAGCCTCGGCTCGTTTCAAAATAAACAACCCGTTTCCCAAGTTCCGGTATATCTTCTGCAAAACGATAGGGCGACGGCAGCTCGTTCAAGTCCGCTTTCGGGCGACCGGGCATCTGAATGACCTCTTCTCCCTTACGGTAAGCCAGTCCATACACAAAATGGAACTTGCGATCCCCTTCCAGCTCCTGCAGCAGTTGATGGAATGTTTCCTCTCCTTCACCAACCACGATAAAATCCACATTCGCCAAGCGCTTCATCCAGTGATCCGTATCGTAGGATACCTCCGGGCCACCCAGAACAATTTTGACCTCAGGCATAATCTTTTTCAACACATCAATGACTTTAATCGTCTCTTCAATGTTCCAAATATAACAGGAAAAGCCGATAACATCTGCCCCGCGTTGAAACAAGTCGGATACGATGTTCATCACCGGGTCCTTAATCGTGTACTCCGCCAGCTCGATATCAAAGTCCTTTTCACTGTAGGCTTTCAGGCATCGAATTGCCAGCGAGGTATGAATATATTTTGCATTTAACGTTGATAAAATGACTTTCATAGGTCACAACCTTCTATAGTTTGCATGAACTGTTCTATCCTTACCTTAGCATAGCTATTCAAAATCCTCGTACACATCGTCTGCATAAATCTCGTCCTCACTTACCCTTCCCCCGATATTCCCTTGATTTTGAAAAAAATCAAGAAACGGCTTGCCGTACTTGCGGAACTTCACTTCTCCGACACCCTTGATCCGCAACATGTCTGCCTCGGATTGCGGGCTCGCTACGCTCATCTCACGCAGCGTCGCATCATTGAAAATGATATAAGACGGTACATGCTCCTGGGCGGCCAGATCGCGGCGGATCAGGCGCAATTGCTCGAACACGGTTTCGTTGACTGCAGCCGGGTATGCATCGCGTCCCTGTCGTCCGCGTGAACCTGCTCCACCTGCAAAAGCCGTGGCATGTCGCACCACACGCTGCATAACTTCTCGCTGGCCTTTCAGCACTTCAGCCGCAAGCTGCTGCAAGCGTACGACCGGATATTGCCCCTCGGACAACATCAGATAGCCTTCCGAAACAAGAACATTGATAATTTCAGCAATTTCTTTTTCCGTCCGGTTGCCCATCACGCCATAGGTTGGCAGGCTGTCAAAACCATACTGCAGCACTTTTTTGTTACGCGAGCCTTTCAACACCGAGGCGACCATCGAGACCCCATAACGTTCCCGCATGCGATGAATGCACGAAAAAATCTTTTGCGCATCTATGGTCATATCAACCAGTTCCCGCTCATCTGTACATGAACTACATATACCGCAAGCTTCATGCTCTTCCGCTTCTCCGAAATACTCAAGCTGTGCCGTACGTAGGCAACGAGTCGTGTAGCAATAATCAACCATCTGCTGGAGCTTGCGGTAGTCGTTGCGCTTGCGGTCTTCATCCTGTGGATTTTGCTCAATCAGGAACTTCTGCGTCACAATATCTTGCGGTCCGAACAGCAAAATACATTGACTCGGGTCGCCATCACGTCCTGCGCGTCCCGCCTCTTGCACATAAGCCTCCATATTTTTAGGCATGTTGTAGTGAATGACATAGCGTACGTTCGATTTATCTATCCCCATGCCGAAGGCATTGGTTGCTACAATGACACGGATATCGTCGTACAAAAACCCTTCCTGGCTATCTGCACGTTCCTGATCTGTCATCCCGGCATGATAGCGTCCAGCCGCCATGCCTGCGTCACGCAACCGTTGGTACAAATCGTCCACGTCCTTACGTGTCGCCGCATAAATAATGCCCGATTCACCCTCATGCTCACGGGCATAATTCAGTAAAAAGCTGCGTTTGTCTTCCCCGCGCAGCACACTGAACGCCAAATTTGGCCGTCCAAGGCCTGTAACGAACGTCTCCGGTGAGCGCAGACGAAGCAGGCGCACGATGTCATCCATGACCTGCGGTGTCGCCGTTGCCGTAAACGCCGCCACGATTGGGCGTTCATACAGCCCGTCCACGAATGGAGCCACAGCCAGATAGCTGGTACGGAAATCATGGCCCCACTGGGATACGCAGTGCGCCTCATCTACCGCAACGCAGGAAATTGGCAACTGAGCCATTTCATCGCGAAACCAGTCCAGTTCCAGTCGTTCCGGTGCGACATACAGCAACTTCAAGTCACCATTTCGTGCGGCTCGTATGCGGTCATTCACTTCTCGACCACTCAACGTACTATTGATGTAGGCAGCAGCAATCCCCATTGTGGTCAGCGCATCCACCTGGTCTTTCATCAGCGAGATGAGCGGTGACACAACAATGGTCAGCCCCTCATGCAACAACGCGGGGATCTGGTAGCATATCGATTTTCCGCCCCCTGTCGGCATGATGCCCAACGTATCGTTGCCCTCCAGCATACTGGCCACAATTTTCTTTTGTCCCTCCCGGAAATCGGGATAGCCATAAAATTTTTGCAGCAAGTCCTGCGCCCGTTCCAATGTTGGTGCTTGTACACTCATAGTTTCAAAACTCCTCATATTTCTAGCGTCCTTGACGCATATCGGCTTTTCTTTCGTTACCTTTAGTTTACCGGGGTTCAGGGTAATGTTCAACCGCTAGAAGACTGCCAATCTGGTTTAGTCCCTTATGGCGTTCGCTGTTTTCTCATGATATAGTGAACACGGTGCCGCAAATTTGTCCATAATTATGAAGAGACACGGTTCCAAGAAGGAGAAAGAACCCATGAACAATCGGAAACCCCAACGGAAAAATCATACAAAATCTACGTCAAACGCAAGCCATTCCAAACGCAGTCATAAACCTGCCGGAAGATCTGGCTCCCATAGACAGGAAGCTCAACGGAGAACGAATGCTTTTGATAAAGCCCCTGCCAAAACATACATCGTCCAGGAGCCTGCTGAGCTATTGAGCTTTTTAGTAGAGCATGTGACTGGCATGGGTCGTAACTCCATTAAATCAGCACTGGCTCGTGGGCAGGTGTCTGTCAACGGCATTCCGCGTACCGTGCACAATTTTCCACTGGAGCAAGGTCAGACTGTCGCTCTTTCCAAGGAAAAAGTAACTCCCGTCGTACCACTGACTGGGCTACGTATCTTGCATGAGGATGAAGCCATTATCGTTATCCATAAGGATGCCGGGTTGCTGTCCGTGGCTTCAGCGCAGGAGCAGGAAGTAACAGCCTATCGCCAGCTTACGGCCCATGTGAGGCGCGAACATCCGTACAATCGTATTTTTGTACTGCATCGTTTGGATCGTGATACATCAGGAGTGATGATGTTTGCAAAAAGCGAAGCCATACAGCAGGAAATGCAAAAAGCGTGGAAGGAAGTTGTGTATGAACGAACATACATTGCTCTTGTCGAAGGACAGGTTAAAAAAGCTGAGGGTACAATCACCTCATGGCTGAAAGAAAGCAAGACGCTAAAAATGTATTCCAGTCCTTATCCGAATGACGGACAGCACGCAGTCACTCATTACAAGCTGCTTCAAGCCAATCGGCATTTTTCTTTGCTGGAAGTACGTTTGGAAACCGGACGCAAAAATCAAATCCGCGTACATATGGAGGATATCGGTCATCCAATTGTTGGAGATAAAAAATACGGTTCCAAATCCAAGTCGATTGGGCGCCTTGGCCTACATGCGAGGGTATTGTCATTTATTCATCCCGTCACCGGAGTATTGCTGCGTTTTGAATCCGACATTCCTAAAACCTTTTTGAATCCGTTTCGGGAGTAGAATTGGGCAAAGCATACGGAGATTAGATGGAAAAATATAAGAGGAAATGAGGGGGCTGTAGAAGACAGCACCCTTTTTTGATTGATTAAGCGGTATACCTCCGAACACCATCAGCCATTTTCATCAACTCATCCCATATATATATGGGCGTATTACACACTGGACAATCTACCCAACCGTTTAAATAGGGTAACTGGGCAAGCAGCTTGTTCTCTTCAATTTTTTGGGCATATTCGTGTAACCACTGCATATTAGCACCTCTATGGTCCAATGAACGGGGGCAGATCGGATGGGGAACCAGATTGTCTGAATTTACAGGATCCTTATCATAGACAACCAGGGTGTCATTCTGTTCATCAGGCCAAATATAGAGCGGGGTACCGCAATGCGGACAATCCAGCGTATATTCGTCACCTGTATCGAAGCTTTGTAGCATATAAGCTACGCAGCGATAACCCTGAAAAGCGGCACCCGCAGCCAGAACATAGCGTTTACCGACATCTCCTTCGTGCTCTTTCGCATAGAGCACCATTTCTTCAGTCAATTCTGCAAGTCGGACAATGGCACACCGATATTGCTCATAAATATATTCAGCCAGACTAGAATCCACTTTTACCTGATCCCTTGTAAATTCCAATGGAACTTTGGTATGTAGGGGATTGTTATTCTTCGCTTCGAATATTCCGCAAATGTTATATATATCTGCACGAATCCCTATATCAGAACTTTTTAACGCAATGTCCACAAGATAAGGTACAGCTGCAAATGTACAAGTATACAACGTATTTTGGTGATACAGTTCCTCCCAATACAAGGTGTCAGCCATTTCGCCGTCATATCCGGCTTGGAGCTGCTTCAACATTTCTGGGACGTATTGAGAAGAACCGTAGGGGCCTTGGAGCAGAGTCCAGGCCGGATCGGACAAAGCCAGCATCTTGATACTCCTTCCACCGTTTTTCCACCGTTTTTCTTACAGTAACATGGGATCGGTTTTAAATTAAATTTTGCTAACAAAATTCATTTTAACTTCATAATTCTCAGCTTCTTACGTTTATTTTATTATACGCATATTATTAGCTGAAGTTGCTTTTCTCGATTTACGCAATATACAAAATCACTATTTTTTCGGGTCTATAATCATATTCGGTTAAGCTTTCTGCATTGTGAAGGTGACACACATTAAATTAATGAATTACTAACCCGATTCTTATGTTTTACTACGAGTCCTCTGTCCATTCAGTTCCTTCTTCGTATACATAGTTCATATTATAAGTCCTGTTACTTAAAAATTGCTGAGTAAGAAATAAAGTATATATACGTTAAAATTTCCATACATGTAAAAACAAAGCCGCTCCCCTGCCTGTTTTTAATTATGCCAAACGGGTAAGACATACTTGTTCAAGCCTTTAATCTAACAGCCACAGAACTGATTTTATGAATCGGTATATGAAAAGGCGTGTTGGGAATATTATGTATGAATACTGCGATTATAAGGGGAAATAGCCTATGACCATAACACCGGAACAGCGGATTACCCTGCACGGATTTAACAATTTGACCAAATCATTAAGCTTCAACATGTACGATATTTGTTACACCAAAACCAAAGAAGAACGCGAGGCGTATATTGAATATATTGATGAACAATACAACTCAGATCGGCTGACAGCTATTTTAAAAAATGTATCTGACATTATCGGCGCCCACGTGCTCAACGTAGCCCAGCAGGATTATGTTCCTCAAGGAGCCAGCGTAACAGTACTTATATCAGAAGGCCCCATTGTGGAGGTACCGACTGAATCTTATGCCGAGTCACCAGGCCCCCTACCTGAATCTGTCGTGATACAGCTGGATAAAAGCCACATTACGGTTCACACCTACCCGGAATATCATCCAGACGAGGGGATCAGTACGTTTCGAGCTGATATTGATGTCTCTACCTGTGGGGAAATCTCCCCGCTCAAGGCACTCCACTATTTGACTCATTCTTTCGACACCGACATTATGACGATTGATTACCGGGTACGCGGCTTCACACGTGATACGAATGGACATAAGCTTTTCATCGACCATGATATCGCCTCCATTCAAAACTATATTCCAGAAGAAGTGCGCAGTCAGTATGACATGATCGACGTGAATGTGTATCAGGAAAATATTTTCCATACCAAATGTAAGCTAAAACAATTCGATCTGGACAATTACCTGTTCGGCTACACCAAGGAAAGTCTGAGTGAAAAAGAGCAACAAAATATATCAACACGTCTCAAGATCGAAATGGACGAAATTTACTACGGTAAAAATATGACGTAACCGATTGAATGCGTAAAAATAAAATAGATCATTTCATTGAAAAAAGGATGATCGCTTGGACTGGAATATAGCCGGGCTTTCGTCCTTTTTTAAATACAAAATACAAAATAATAGATATTACTCAACTTGATCTGTACAAGCGAGAGATTGTTCACTATGATAGGGGAAGAAACCACTAATTTAAAATATCAGCATAGATTTTACATCCGCTTCTTATTGTAAGCGCAATCAATTGATCCTACGTATGATTTTGTTATGGAAGACAAAGGAGGAATTTGTATGCAAGGCGGTATTGGCGGTAAAAACATCATTTTGCGATTGGAAATTTCCACCGGACACATCCAATTTGGTCAATTGATTACGCTGGTAAACGAACATGGCGGAGATGTGATTGCCATTGACGTCATTAGCACCTCTGAGAAGGTCACTGTGAGGGATATTACAGTGACCATTGCCGATCCAGCAGAAATCGACCGAATGATTGCTCGGATTAAAAAAGCACAAGGTGTTAAGGTATTATCCATCTCTGATCGTACCTTCCTATTACACCTCGGGGGCAAAATTGAAATGCAGCCCAAAGTCCCAATTCAAAACCGCGATGACTTATCCCGGGTATATACCCCCGATGTGGCACGCGTGTGCATGGCAATTCATGAGGAACCGGACAAAGCTTTCCGTTTGACGATCAAGCGCAACACGGTCGCTGTCGTCTCTGACGGAAGCGCTGTCCTCGGACTAGGTAACATCGGTCCCTATGCAGCCATGCCGGTTATGGAAGGCAAAGCCATGCTGTTCAAGCAGCTCGGCTCCGTCGATGCCTTTCCAATCTGTCTGGATACGCAGGACACCGAAGAGATCATTAAGGCCATTAAACAAATGGCCCCAGCTTTTGGCGGCATTAATCTAGAGGATATTTCGTCACCACGATGCTTTGAGATTGAACAGCGGTTACGTAAAGAGCTGGACATACCTGTTTTTCATGACGATCAGCACGGCACAGCTGTCGTTTTATACGCAGGACTGATCAATGCGCTCAAGGTTGTCGGCAAAGCCCTGTCTGACGTCAAAATTGTCGTCTGTGGTATCGGGGCTGCGGGTGTGGCCTGTACGAAAATTTTGCTATCTGCAGGAGCAGTCAACATCATTGGCGTAGATCGTCACGGAGCGCTTACAGCCGATGAAACATACGAGCATCCGATGTGGAACTGGTATGCGCAGCATACCAACCCTGAACGGCTGTCCGGCACGCTGTCCGAGGTTCTGAAGGATGCTGACGTGTTTATCGGACTGTCGGCGGGTGGACTACTGCAACGAGAAGACGTGAAACGTATGAAAGAAGCCCCGGTGCTGTTCACTATGGCTAACCCGGTTCCCGAAATTGCGCCAGAAGACGTCGAGGACATTGCGGGTGTCATCGCCACCGGACGTTCGGACTATCCTAACCAAATTAACAATGTGCTTTGTTTCCCTGGCATCTTTCGAGCGGCGCTCGACTGCCGTGCCCGTGAAATCAACGAAGAGATGAAGCTGGCGGCCGCAGAGGCCATCGCAGGCACGATCCGTCCTGAAGAACTAAACAAGCTGTATATTATCCCTGGTGTATTTAACGAGAGTGCGGTTCAACGGGTGCGTGAAAAGGTGATTCAAGCCGCGATTGCGAGCGGTACAGCCAGAAGAGTGCCTCGGGATTTCAGATAAAAGAAAAGGATTGCTCCCTTAAATGCGGGTGCAATCCTTTTTGCTATGGAAAGGTCAGTCTTCATATCCGTTATCTTTACAGCGGTTATGACCTCCATTTAGAGAACAATTGACTGGCACGCTGGGCAAACTCCTCCAGATTAAAGTTGGAGTTGTCCAGCTTGTAGTACCATTTTTTAATCGTATCCAAAATCCATGAGGGAACCTTAACCTCCGAGATACCGGAATAAAACGTATGATACGCCCACACCAAATGCTCCCAGCGCTTGTCATCGCCTTCCTTCACGTATTCAGATACGTCCAATACCTTGGCACGCCCGTCTTGCATGAGTACATTCTTGAGGTGAATATCACGGGGATTCAGCCCCTTGGATCGGACAAATTCCCTCGCCTTTTCCACATCCAGAATGACCTGCTCTGGCACAGGAATTCCTTGCAGCAGACAATCCAGCAGCGTAATACCGGATTCATAACTTATGACAATATACTTGTCGCCTTTTCCGTAATAATGAGGAAAAAAGTCAGACCCTCGCAAACGCTCATATACGTCGGCCTCCGCATCTTTCTTCTCGATCGCCATGTCTGAGTACACCTTGAACGCGTAGCCTGGCAACGTATCGAGCGTAAATACGGCCGCATCTGTCCCGATGCCAATACAGCGGACGTCTTGAGTGTCTGTTTTAATGGTAACCGGATCATTATCCTCCGTACTGTATACGGTCACTTGACTTATGATGTCTTCTGCCTGCCTCCATTGTTCTACCATGCGCGATCCCCTCCTTCTCTGTTCTAAACCAATACCAATAAAGTTAGTTCTATAACAGATAAATAGTATTACGGGTTATCTTTTGGAATGGCTTCAAAATAGGTTGATTCTTTTATAAATACGGTATGTACCGTGTCTATCGAGCGTCCGGCAGAAGCAGCCTTCTTAACTCTGCATAGCTTGCTGTTGTTTTATAGATCCCCAGCACGTCAGTCTCCGGGGGAGCGTTCCTGTGATTGAACCAGATCACCTGCCAATTCGCAGCTATAGCTCCCGCCACGTCATTACGCCAGGAATCCCCAATATAGCAGCAGTGCTCTGCTAACGTTCCTGTCCGTTCGTTCACCACTTCAAAAATGCGCGGGTCAGGCTTGGCATAACCAACGGTCCCAGATACAAAGATATGCTCTGCTGCAACATGATTCTCCAGTGCCATGGCCTTGATCTTGCTCATCTGGTGTTCTTCAAGACCGTTTGTAATTAATCCAACTAAAAAGCCAGCCGAGCTCAAATCATTTATTAACGAGGTCGCCCCCTCAAAAGGCTCAATTCGGTACTGACGATCCAAGTATTCTTGTTGAACATGTACTGCCTGCTCACGGGTAATTTCTACCCCGAATTCTTGTAAAGCCAGAATGAAACGGCCTTCCCTCATCTCATCCAGTTCATCCAGCCCTGCTTTCCCCTCCAATAGTCCTCCTTTAGCCGATAGTACATCGCTGTAATAGCGAATACGATGGTAGGCTTTCTCATAAGGAAAACGCTCACTCAATCCTAATACTGTACGCAATGCATCGCGTGTAGGGTGCAAATGATCGTACATCGTATCATCTACATCAAAAAAAACAGCCTTCTTTTGCAAGTTCATATGCCCACTTCTTTCTGTTAAATCTTCGGATGACACTCCTTTTCACCTTGTCCTGATATTATACCCGTTGGCCTGTTACGTTGCACCTTGTCCTTCAGACTGCGCATCCTGCAATCACACTTCACGTTTGCTAACATACACTGAAAAGACCGCATTTTCACAAACTCACTTTACTTCTCTACCGAGCTAACATAGGTATCTTGTCCTGCTTTGCCCGAAAGCGTTTTATTTGACAACACACGGGTAAAAGGTCACATTTTTGAAAATATTCGTCATACAGGTTTACATTTCGTGTAAAATCACGTACCTTTTAGGGATGAACGCTTTACGGATGTACTTGGATAAGGGAGGCATACACAATGGATTCCGGTTCTAACCTAGCCTATGGATCAGCTACACCTTTGATTGAGGCACTTATAGAATTTGAAAAAGAGCTCGAAGCGAACCGGCATTCTCTGAGTTTTGATTTGGGATTGATTATGGAGCAGGGCCGCGCGCCACGATATATGGCTACACCACCAGATGTTATTCCTTTTGCCCACGCAGGGGTGGACGGAATACATTATGGCTTTTTAACGGATTTTGGTCTTCAAAAGGACCTTTCACAGGCCCCTATAGTATGCGTATCTCCCGTCGATTGGACGGGTGTGTGGGTGGTTGCCCGTCATTTGCAGGATTTTTTAAGCGTTGTTTATACAGAGAACAGTTCATTAAAACGATACTACGCCAGTGGAGAAGACTATTCTGGACATGCAGGTCAGCGACTGCCTCAGATTGTAGATGAACGCACCGCGTTTGTACGCGAATGCTTTCGCGAACGCTTTGGTATCGAACCGATTCAGGATATGGCTGCGTATATCGACAGCTTGCGAACAGAACGGAAGCATAATGAAGCGGCTCCTACGCTAAACGGGTTGGGCATTCAGTTATCTTCTTCTACGAAGAATAACTCTTCTATGGAGAGTGCCCTCTTGACCGTAACGGAGCCTTTCCTTTGGGAACAACAAGGCGAAGCTGTGCGTGAGTTGTTCCACAACGGTTCGCGTGAAGCCAGACTGGCTTTTATTCGGGATGCCCAGACACGGCATTTGTTCACCCATTCTGCCCTTCGTGCTTTTGTAGCTGGACAGCTTAAGTTGATGGGTCTGTCTGAGGCCGCAACATATCTGGAAGAGTCCTACTATACCGTTATTCCCGATATGATAGAATCTTGACGAAATCCTTGGCTTCCGCCTAACATAACCGCCTCTGAAAAGGCGGCTTTTTGTGCTACAATAAATGAAAATAATAGGGTCGAACGGCCCGGTACGAATGAAAGAGAGCGAGTATGAATAATCATTCCTATCCTACTCCTGAAATCATTGAGGTTTGTCTGTTGGCGGGCAAACTGATGATGCAAAATGGAGCCGAAACCTATCGTGTTGAAGACACGATGTCCCGCATTGCTTCGGCCTATGGCATATCCCAGTCCCATAGCTATGTAACACCAACTGGGATTTTTTTTGCCATTAATGACTCGGAGCCTGCCAAGCTCATCCGCATCGTAGAGCGGACCACCGATTTGCACAAGGTGACAGAGGTCAATTCCATTTCACGTAAAATCAGCACAGGCGAGTTGTCTCCTCGCGCTGCCGTCAAGGAGCTTTCGGAGATTGAACGTGGCCCCCTCCGCTATTCCAACCGTGTACAGCTGATGGCTGCTGCGTTGGCCAGTGGTTGCTTTATGATCATGTTTGGTGGAGTCTGGCGAGATTTCCCCGCAGCTGTGTTATGCGGAGGTATCGGATTTGCAGCTGTACAGTATTTTCACAGGCTCGTTAAGGTTAAGTTTTTCTCAGAGTTTTCTGCATCTTTTCTAATCGGCTTGCTGGCGGCTCTATTAACGATAGTAGGCTGGGGACAGATGATGGATAAAATTATTATTGGCTCTGTCATGCCATTGGTTCCAGGCTTGTTAATTACAAATGCCATCCGTGATTTAATGTCCGGGCACCTTGTTTCGGGTCTTTCCAAGGGAGCCGATGCTTGCCTGACGTCTTTCGGCATTGGAGCTGGCGTTGCGGTTATCATTTCTTATATGTGATTCGGAGGAGATTCAAGTCTATGCTTGCACAATTATTCACAAGCTTTATTGCCACCGCTGCTTTCGGCATACTTTTCCATGCCCCCCGGCGTTCACTACTGCAATGCGGTTTTGTTGGTATGCTAGGCTGGCTTGTCTATTATTCAACCACGGATAGCATGGGACCTGTGAGCGCCAGCCTTTTGGCAACGATTCTCATCGGCATCGTCAGTCAAGGCTTTGCGCGGCTGTACAAAATGCCTGTGATTATTTTCAGTGTGGCAGGCATGATTCCGCTCGTTCCAGGGGGAATGGCCTATAATGCCATGCGCCAGTTCGTACAACAACATTATCCTCAGGCACTGGAGCTGGCCATGAGCACGCTGATGATCGCAGGAGCTATTGCTGTCGGTTTGGTGCTGTCTGAGGTGCTTAATCAAATTTTTCACAGCATACGTTTTAAACCACAGCGCTAAAAGCGATGAAAATAGCAAAGTAAAAGAGGCTGCTCCTAAAATCATCCGCAGTGTTTGAGACGATTTTGGAAACAGCCTTTTTCTGTACGCATTACAAAGAATATTTATATGTCATAAGCTGTTATTCATCCACTCGCTTACCCAATATCGCTAAATCTCGCTCTATGCTGTCGAGCACAGCTACACGCGGGTAGTATCCCCATTGCTCAAAACCAAACTTCCGCAGCAGCCCAATACTTGGCTCATTATGACCAAAAACAAATCCCAACAACGTTGTAATCCCCAGTCTCGGACATTCATTTAGCAAGTGCTGTACCAGTCGACTTCCTGTTCCTGTTCCACGAGAATCCTCATGGACGTAAATGCTAATTTCTGCTGTACCGTTATAAGCTGGACGCCCATAAAAGGACTGAAGGCTGGCCCATCCGGCAATTGCACCCTTTTGTTTTAATACCCACAAAGGTCGATGGTTTTCCTGATGAGCCTCAAACCATGGAATACGGCTCTCCACTGTCACCGGTTCCAGATCTGCCGTGACCATTCGTCCTGCGACCGTAGAATTATAAATGTCCACAATATCGGGAAGATCCTCTTTGCACGCAAATTCAATGGAAAAAGATTGGTCCTTATTCATTATTCGTATCCGCCTCCTATTGTGTGATTTATTTATTGTACAAGACAAGCGGCCGATCAGCCATATCGAGTTGTTTTGCGGATTAGTCCCAAAGGGTTTTATAATAGAGCTTGAAGAAAAACAAAAACGAGGTAAGCGATTTAACACAATGAGACGGGAGGTATGTTTCGGAGTCAGGGATTCTGAAGCAGCTTAATATGAATATTGGAACTCAACTCTTGATTTTGAAAGTACCTATAGAATCTTTTTTTGGAAAAACGACCATTTATCCTGTGCTGCTCAAGGACGAGGATGGACTTACACTGATTGACACGGGAATGCTCGGCCAATTGGAGCCATTACGCAAGGCTATTTCAGATGTGGGTGAGGATATCAGCCGCCTGAAAAGAATTATTTTAACACATCAGGATATTGACCATATCGGAAATGTTCATGCACTACTGGACTTGCTGCCGAATACTGCCCTGTTAGCCCATAAGGATGACGTTCCTTATATGACAGGAGAGCGACCGTTTGTGAAGCTGACGTCGGAACGGATCAAACAAATGGATACTGTGTTCAGGCAGCAAGCAGAGGATATGATTCGCCGCCTGCCAGATTTGCGCTTTGCTCATATTCTTGATGACGGTGAGCATCTACCCTATGGTGGAGGAATCCAGATTATTCATACACCCGGCCACACGCCCGGGCATATTAGCTTGTATGTGCCCGCACAAAAGCTGCTTTTGGCAGTAGATGAGTTGCGCGTAGTCGAGGGTGAGCTGGTCGGTCCTGCAGAGTCGGCTACGCCGGATATGCCGCTGGCCCTGCAGAGCCTCGATAAATTAACTGTATTGGATGTCGAGAAGGTACTCTGCTACCATGGTGGTTACTATGATCAGAATGTACAGGCACGACTGCAAACATTATGTCAGGAAAGAGAATAAGTCATTCAATGCTATAAATAATTATGTATGAAGAGCTATAATGAATAAATAGACAGAAAGGAATGAGACTTTATGAATGAGAAAATAACCCGACTGTATGATGAACTGAAGTCACAGTCTTGGGACGGCCTGCTTGTGACCGATCCTAAACATATTTACTATCTGACGGGCTTTGCCAGTGATCCACATGAGCGTTTTCTTGGTCTGGTGTTGCTTCGGGACCAAGAACCAGAACTGATCGTACCCGCCCTGGATGCAGAAGCCGCCCAAGCTGTTTCTTCTGTGACTCGTATATCCACCCACACCGATACGGACAATCCATATGATCTGTTACGTCAACGTACAGGCACCGGTGTGAAAGCATTCGCGCTGGAAAAGGAGCACGTCTCCGTCCTCCGTTACGAACAGCTACATACTGCCATTGGCGCGGCTCAATATGTGGATCTAGGTCCAGTGCTTCAAGAAATGCGTGTGAGAAAAACTCCTGAGGAAGTACAACGTCTGAAACATGCAGCTCGTTTGGTAGAAGATGCTCTTCGTCACGGTCTCACTCATGTGCGCGAAGGGGTGACGGAAGTCGAGCTGGTGGCAGAAATCGAATACCAGATGAAGAAGATCGGCGCAGATGGCCCGTCCTTTGACACAACAGTGCTGTCTGGACCCAAAACAGCCTTGCCTCATGGTGTTCCAGGCACCCGCAAGCTACAGCATGGCGATCTGCTCATGTTTGATATGGGCGTATACTCCGATGGCTATGCTTCGGATATTACACGTACTTTTGCTTTTGGAAAGCTATCGGCTGAGCTGGAAACGATTTATAATACGGTTCTTCGCTCGAATGAAGCTGGAATTGCCGCCATTCGCCCGGGAGTTTCCTGCGCATCCGTGGATCAGGCAGCACGGGCTGTTGTTGAAGCCGCTGGATATGGTCCTGCCTTTAACCATCGAGTTGGACACGGCCTTGGCATGAGTGTTCACGAATATCCATCTGTACACGGAGGCAATAGCGATCTGCTTCATGAAGGCTTCGTGTTCACAATCGAACCCGGTATCTATGTGCCAGGCCTCGGCGGTGTGCGGATTGAAGATGACGTTTTGGTCACCTCTGATGGTGTTGAAGTGCTCACCTCTTTTCCAAAAGAACTGACAGTGCTGGGATAAAATCATCGCTATTCATTATATCGGTATGTAAAAAGTATGAAAAAAGGAGGGGCAACCCCAAGCCATCATGGCTTGAGGGTTTGCTCCTCCTCTTCTATAAAGCGGAAATTGCGTGCGATGTACAAAATGGGTGTACCCGCCGCGGTCAGTACAAATTTTAAGATGTAGGTGGTGAATAATATCTCGAGCCATATCCCCCACGCATAACCGTAAAAGGCAATAGTACAGAAAATGAGCGTATCTATAAACGAGCTGATCATCGTGCTGCCATTGCCGCGAATCCAGAGCTGATGACGTTCCGGAAAAAACTTGCGAATCCAGGCGTACAGACGCACGTCCAGCAATTGACTGACCGCATAGGCTGTCAAGCTGGCAAGCGCAAGCCTTGGCAACAATCCAAACAGCTGTTGCATCGGTGTCTGGGCAAAATCCGTTGCAGTAGGCTGGAACTGCAGCACCATTTGCATCGTTATCGTCGTCATAATCAGAGTGAAAAAGCCGAACCACACAGCTTTACGCGCCTCTTTAGGCCCATATTTTTCATTCAGTAAGTCACTGGCCATATACATAGAAACATACATCGTATTTCCCAATGTCGTGGTAATACCGACCAGATCAATCGTTTTGGTTACCTGAATGTTGGCTAGTACAGTAGCAACACCAATCCAGGCGTACAGCCCTTTTTTACCGAACAACCGAAAACATAACAAAAAGAACATAAAATTGACGAGGACAAAAGCTGCCCCCCATAACAGATTAAACATGAAATCCTCCTAGTTTTGATAGCGCGGGATGGTTGCGAACCGCGGTTCATCCGAAGCAAGCCGGAAAAACATTATTTTAATGTATCATAGATTAGGATTCGTGAACAGCTATAATTTACACTGTCCTAAACTCAATACAAAGAGCCGACCTTATGGCCGGCTCTTTGTATTGAGTACATTCTGTACGTGTGTTATATAGGCTACAGATGCGATAGGGGAATGCATCGTACACCATTCGTTTATCATTTACTTAGGAGTGTGCCGTTGCATCCAAATCCATGCCATGATTGTTGAACACGTCTTGATCGTTCTCCTTGAGCACCTTGCCTGAAATGAGACCTGCGGTAATAGAATCATTGACATTTAACGCTGTGCGTCCCATGTCAATCAACGGTTCGACTGAAATGAGCAATCCTGCCAATGCCACTGGAAGATTCATGGTGGAAAGCACGATCAGGGAAGCGAAAGTGGCACCACCGCCTACACCCGCCACGCCGAACGAGCTGACCGTAACGACCAGAATAAGCGTGAGGATAAAATCCCAGCTCGTTGGATCAATACCCACGGTTGGAGCAATCATAACCGCCAGCATTGCCGGATAAATACCAGCACAGCCGTTTTGCCCAATTGTCGCTCCCAAGGTCGCAGACAGATTCGCGATGCCGTCGGACACACCAAGCTTTTTCGTTTGTGTTTCAACATTTAACGGAATGGTCGCCGCACTGGAACGAGAAGTAAAAGCAAAAACCAGTGTAGGCAATACCTTTTTCACATACGTCACCGGATTATAGCCGAACAAGGCCAGCAAAATAAGATGAATGATAAACATGACCAACAGAGCCACATAAGAAGCGAGCACAAACTTGATTAGCTTCAAAATTTCATCTGGATTGGTCGTAGCTACTACTTTAGTGATCAGTGCTAAAATGCCGTAAGGAGTCAATCTCAGCACCAGAGTTACAATCCGCATCACTACAGCGTACACTGCATCGATCACTTTACGGAAGGTTTGCGCCTGTTCCGGTTTTTTGCGATCCAATCCGAGCACAGCCACACCGATAAAGGCCGAGAAAATGACCACCGCCAGCGTCGACGTACGACGTGCTCCCGTCATATCCTCAAAAGGATTTGAAGGAATAAATTCCAGCACCTGCTGTGGAATGGTCATGTCCTGAACTGTTCCAAGGCGCTCTTCCATCTTCAAGCCCTGTGCTTGTTCCTTTTCCCCACCTTGAATCTCAATTGCCTTTAGATCAAACGACAAGCTGGTTACAATACTAACTGAAGCAGCAATTGCCGTTGTAATCAGTAGTACTGCAATAATGGACACGCTGATTTTACCAAGGTTCTGTCTTCCCTTCAAATTCATAATAGCCGAAATAATCGACACCATGATAAGCGGAATAACTACCATTTGCAGCAAACGGACATAACCATTACCTGCGAGGTTGAACCAATCAACTGATTTTGTAATGACCTCTGAGCCTGCCCCATAGGCATATTGTAGAACAGCCCCGTAGATCAATCCGAAGCCAAGTCCGGCAAATACCCTTTTTGTGAAGGAGATGTGCTTTTTCTGCATCCAGACCAATACGCCTAGCAGCAAAAGCAGCACGATTACATTTAAAATAATAAAGAAGGTATCCATGTATTATTTCCTCCAAACTTATACTTAATATGTTTTATAAGGTGATCCTTCAATCCGAAGATTACTATATCACAAAACCAACTATTTTTGTAGGTTTTCTAACAATAAAATAGTTAGGCAACTTCCACTTTGGATTTTATCGAAAACGCCAAACAGCAAGCCTTCATCTTTCGAAGGCTTGCTGTTTTTTGTCCTGAACACAACGACATGTATTCAACTTAGGCGTAAAATTTTTATCAGCCGTTAGACGATCACTGTGTATAACAGTTCCTGTTCCTTAACCACTTTATGCTGATTATCAGCGGACTCCAACTCGCTAAACTGAGCTACATTCGTAACAATAACAGGCGTTATCGTTTCGTAACCAGCCTTGCGGATTTCCACCAGATCAAACTCCAGCACGAGGTCTCCTACCTTCACGCGATCTCCTGCTTTAAGATGAGGCGTAAAATGAAGTCCTTTTAGTTTAACCGTATCCATCCCAACGTGAATGAGCATTTCAAGTCCTGAATCACTCACCAATCCAACAGCATGCCCACTTTTGGAAATGGAGAACACTGTACCATCAACTGGGGAAACAACCCGGCCTTCGGATGGTTCAATAGCCCAACCTCTACCCATGATTTCTTGAGAAAATGCAGGGTCATTGACTTCACTGAGCGGCTTAACTTCACCCATAATCGGGCTGTATACCGGGATTTTCTCACCTTTCGGCAGTGAGGACACAGCAGATTGTGCTATTTCATCAGTAGAGATGTCTCCGGCAGCGTCTGTTGTTGCTTGTGGTGCTTCTTCGTTCTTTTCATCTGTAAAGCCGATCAAATAGGTAACAATCGTAGCAACCACAAATGCAATAATGAGACCAAGGATTGCGTACAAGAAAGTCGGTCCAATAAACATCGCCAGACCAGGCACACCAACCAATCCACCCATGACATACGCTTTTGTACCAAACAAGCTCATGAAGCCCCCGCCGACGGCTCCGCCGATCAACGCAGCAGTAAATGGTTTTTTAAACCGCATATTCACACCATACATTGCAGGCTCAGTTACACCCATAATAGCTGTCAAGCTCGTCGAGAAAGCCACTGTTTTGACTTTGGCATTTTTTGATTTTAAGAATACACCCAATGCAGCACCAGCCTGTGCCAAGTTGGCTGCTCCCATAATTGGAATCATGTAGTCAAAGCCCAACGTTGCAATCGATCCAATCATAATAGGAACCAACGCATAGTGCATACCTGTCATAATGATCAGGGAGAAGGTACCGCCTAGCAGCAGACCTGCAAGTGCACCTGTATTTTCAAACAACCAAGAGATACCGCCTGACAGGCCATTACCAATAATGGAGCCGAGCGGCCCTACAGCAACCAAAGTCAAAGGTACAATAATCAATAAAGTCAATGTCGGAACAACGAGCAACTTCAGTGATGCATGTGTATACTTATCAATGAATTTTTCAACATAAGATGCCAGCCAGACCGCAATAACGATTGGAATAACGGTCGAAGAATACGTGGCCGCTGTCACCGGAAGACCAATAAAGCTAACCTTCACGTTAGATGCCAGTAAAGCTGTAATCGTCGGGTGCAAAATGGAAGCACCAATCGCCGCACTAATAAACATATTACTGCCGAGTTTTCTAGCAGCACTGACAGCCAGAATAATAGGCAGGAAGTAGAACGCACCGTCACCTATTGCCGCTAAAATCGTATAGGTTTGGCTCTTATCGGACATCCAGTTCATGGCCACTAAAAGAGCAATGATCCCTTTGATCATACCTGCGCCGGTGATCGCTGGCAAAATCGGTGTAAACATACCCGCAATAAAGTCGAACAGTTTGCTGATCGGGTTTTGTTTTTTCTTAGATGCAGTGCTTGCTCCTGAGTCACTTTGCGGAGCCTTGGACATGTTGCTCACCAACGATTTGTACACGTTAGCTACATCATTACCGATAATAACCTGAAACTGGCCGCCACTCTCCATGACTCCCATGACGCCATCCGTTTTCTGCAACTGCTCTTTCTGAGCTTTCTTATCATCATGAAGGTTGAAGCGCAAGCGAGTCATGCAGTGAATGACCTGCTCTACGTTTTCTTCACCACCAACTAGTGTAAGTATCTCTTTGGATAATTGATTTCGATCCATGAGGTGTTCCTCTTTTCTTTTAAGGTATAAAATAAAATGCGCAAATGGGCAATAAAAAAACCTGAATACAGAAAGCAGACAGCTTTATAAAAAGCCAATCTTCTTTCAGCATTCAGGTTTTGCCTTCTGGTTTAGAAGTAGCAATCCTAAATCCCTGATCATACATAAAATCATTGATTTTTAATGATACGCTCGATATGAATGGTGAGATACAACATCTCATCCTGGGACAAGCTTCGTCCATAGATTTTAGTCGTATAATCTCTTATTTTTTCCGCGCAGGCGTAAGCATTCTTATACTGAACCTTAACCATATCATGAAGGGAATTATCTGTATTTTGTACAGGGGTCCCATTCATTACCCGTTGAGCAAAAAATTTGAGATGTGTAATAAAGCGGTAATAGCTTAACGACTCTTCATCCAAATCCATTACAAAAAAGCGACTTACAATATTTATGATATCCTTAACAATGTTAGTCAGGGTTATCGTTTCGCGCATTTCGCTATTAAGCTGTGCATTCACTAAATGTAAGGCGATAAATGCTCCTTCATCATCTGGAAGTGTAACTCCCAGCTTGTCCTGAATCATGTGCAATGCTTTGGTTCCAATCGTGAATTCCTTGCGGTACATTCGCTTGATTTCCCAGTAAAGTGCATTTTTGATATCCATACCCAAGCGATAACGCTCTATGGCAAAATGGATATGATCCGTCAGCGAAATATAGATGCTGTCATGCAACTCTACACCAAGTATCGTTTTGGCATATTGGATGATTTCATCAGAAATTTCAACATATTCAATAGGGATATCAGACATCAGGGTCATGAGTTTGCGGGAAACCTCGGTACTTTCAAGTTTGAAAATTTTCTCGATTTTCTCTTCTTCAATCTCATCGCCTGTGTTTTTTTTAAAGGCAATTCCTCTTCCCATAATGACTAATTCTTTCTGCTGTTCATCAATGACCGTTACGACGTTATTATTCAGCACCTTTGCTATCTTCATTCCATCACCTTAAGCCGCTTGGAGTAGTAAAAAAAAGGCAATACCAAAACTGACACATAGTGCCTGCTTATGGTTTTGCCCGATACGCTCAGTAACAATCCACGATTGTGCAGTTTTGAATAACTGACACCATAATATCATATAAAGACTGAGGTGACAAGTTTTTTTGTAAACACTTTCATGAGGCTTTTGGGCGTTGGCACGCCTTAAACATTTAAGGTCTTTTCTACAGCCATATCCGACAGAGCACTGCTGTCTAAGACTGATGATGATGCTTTTGGAAGCTCCTCATTCTCATCCACGAAGCCCATAAAATACGTAACGACGCCAGCAGTAACTAATGAGATTAACATTCCCAAAATGGCATATATAAATGTGGGACCGACGAATAATCCCAAGCTGGGCAGACCTGATATACCACCAATAGCCATTGCTTCAGTTTCAAATAAACTCATAAATGCACCACCGAGAGCCCCTCCGATCATCGCCGCAACAAAAGGCTTCTTAAAGCGCATTGTGACTCCATACATCGCAGGCTCAACCACCCCCATCATGGCAAGCAAGCCTGTCCAAAAGGCCAGCGTTTTCACTTTGACATTTTTGGATTTAAAAAGCACGCCAAATGCTGCACCTGCCTGAGCAAGTACCGCTGCCACTACCACAGGAAAGACATGATCGTAGCCCAGTGTTGCAAGCGAGCTGATCATAATCGGTACCATTATATATTGCATACCTGCCATAATAAGCAAAGACATCGCGCCCCCGAGCAGCAGCCCTGCAAACACTCCTGCATTATCAAAAAGCCATGCGAGTCCATCCGATAAATGTTGACCGAGATACCCCCACAACGGGCCAAGAACGAACATCATCAAAGGTATAAAAATCATCAGAGTCAAAGTCGGGACAGCCACTACTTTAAGCCAATAGGGGGTATGCTTGTCTAACCATTTTTCCACATACGACGCCATCCAAACGACAATAAGCATTAGTATTATGGAAGAAGCAGACTGCCCGTCTATGACTGACAAGTCGCCAAAGCGAACCTCCTCACCAGACTGGAACAACTCTGTCAGGCGGGGATGCAATACTGATGCTCCGATGGCAGCCGCAACAAACATATTGCTGTTCAGCTTTCTTGCCGCACTTGCCGCAAATAGAATGGGCAAAAAATAGAATACCCCATCGCTGATAACCAATAAAATGGTATACGCCTGTTGATCAGATAACAAACTAGTAAATACCTGTTGGTCTGAAAACAAAATACCTAAGGACATTAAAATAGATATTAATACCTTTATCATTCCCGCCCCAATCATTGCCGGCAAGATCGGAGTGAATACGCCTGATACATAATCTAATAGACGACTTATCGGATTTCTCCCTGTGGCAGCTCTGTAACTTCCAGAAGTCTGCTTCTGTTCATCTTCTCCTCTGACCTGTGAAATCATTTCTTTGGAAAGTAAATCCCGATTCATAACTACCTTTTCCCCTTTTATATGTATATTGAAGACCACTTTCGAACTTACCAAACCAAGCTTAGAAGAATATTGTAATAAAAGCGGTATTCCTTATGCTACTTATATTACTTCTTTTTTACAATAGTTTTAAAGAAGGAGTAATCTATTCGTTTTTATGCACCTGATAATTTACATCTAACTTACATCTAAACACCTAAGACCATAGTTATATATTTTTTGTTTGTTTTTGGGCAAATATGACTATTCAACCGCTTGTTAATTATGTAAAATAGGTCTAACCTACTTTTTAGTAAATCATGGATTACTTCCCTTTCACATTCTTGTCCCTTGAATACAGCTGAAATATACATAGAATCCGAACATTTTCAGTCTTTTCTTCAAGCAAGGAGAGGAAAACAAGTAGATCATGGCGTGTCTAGTATCTTATTGGACAAGCGGCCTACATCAAGCAGGGGAATTCGTTTGATTTTATTACCATCATGTGAGAGGAGAATTTTCATGAAGAGTTTTAATCGTTCCATTGGCGCGAAATTACGAATTATGTTTTTGCTGATTCAGCTCTTTGCATCCCTTTTGTTCAGCATCAGTTTCTATGCAATATCCATGAGTATCATTAATAACAGTGTCATGCCTCAGGTAGACCAATTGCTAGAAACTGGAGCTAAAAATGTGTATCAGGATCTCAATATTTCCTTAGCGGTTCAGGCCCAACAAGGAAGCGGTTCTGATTCCGGCTCCGCTATACAGATGGAATCCTATCTTCAGGACAAGGTTGACACTCTCAAATTAGAATCGGCATATATCGCGGTAGTAAAGGATGGTAAAGCCGAAGTCGTCGCACGGAATGTAAAATCAGTATACAAGGTCAAGGATGCACTCATTCCCGTAGAGGATATTAAAAAAGCAAAACAAGGCGAGATGAATATTAGTGAAATTTACAGCGATTCGTACGGAGTACACAAAACCGCCTTCTTTGCTATATCGGGTAGTAATCTAGTTCTGGGTGTGAACGAAGATGTCGGATTCGTACAGGAAAAATCCCAACAAATTTTATGGATTTGCATAGGTATTACAGTGGCAACGCTCCTGCTGGGCGGAATTATTTCTACCCTCGTGATACGTAAAGTTGTAGAACCCATTGCTGAATTGGTTCGTCATAGCGAAAAAATCGCTCAAGGTGATCTTTCACAAGAAGCGAAGGTTCATGGAGCCAATGAAATTGCCCAACTTGCCCGCAGCTTCCAATCAATGTCTCATAACTTGAAAGAAATGATCGGCCATGTGCTTTCTACATCCGGTGCGGTTGTTGAAGGATCGGACGAGCTGCTTCGTCGGACTGAGGCTATGAGTGTAAAAGTGCAGGACTCTACAGTTGCCGCAGAGGAAGTAGCAAAGGGCAGTACCAGCATAGCTACAACTGCTGCTGAAAATGCACAGGCTATGGAGGAAATCGCTCAAGGTGTTCAGCACATCGCCTCCTCTGCCAATGATGTATCCGATCAAATCAGTGAAGCAACGAAAGAAACGGTTAACGGTAATACGCTCGCTCAAAAAGCTGTAGCTCAAATGTCACAGGTAGGACATGCTGCCGATGAATCGCTTCGATATATCCATAGTATGAATGAGCGCTCAGAAGCCATTGGCAGTATCGTTTCGGCTATTTTCGATATTACGAAGCAAATTCAAATGTTGTCCCTGAATGCCTCCATTGAAGCCGCCCGTGCGGGCGAACATGGACGGGGCTTCGCCGTAGTAGCTGGAGAAGTACGCAAGCTTGCCGAGCAATCTAAAGAAGCCACACAAGAAATTTCCGACTATTTGGTTACCATTCAAGAAGTATCGCAACAATCTGTGGACTCTGTGACCCAGGTTAGCCGTGAAATTCATTCGGGAACGGAAATGGTTCAACAAGCGAGCTCAGCCTTTAACCAGCTAAGTGAGCTTATGCAAAAGATCAATGCTACGATTCAAACGGTATCTGCAGCAACGGAGCAAGTATCCGCCAGCTCGGAGGAAGTATCTGCTTCCGTGGAAGAGACAGCTCTCATCGCTGCCAATGCACAGCATATGATTCAAGAAATCGGTTTTAACGCCGATGAGCAACTGAATGAAATGGAAAGCCACAGCGAGGTTGTTCGCCAATTAAGCAAACAAGCAACCGAGCTGCAAAAGGCAGTTCAAAAATTTAAAATTACGTAAGCCGATACAATAGAGGATTTTGCAAAAATCCCATAAGCGACTTCCAATAAACAAGATGTAGATCGAAATGGTTTAGTTCGTCTATATCTTGCACTTCAGAGCGACTGGAATCGAATTTTGCATGAATAAAAAGAGGTATCTCACAGTCTTGAAAATGGCTGTAGAGATACCTCTTTATTTTTTAAAAGCGATTTCAATAATCATCCATGAAGTTTATGAATTCATTCCCATAATACGATAAATTTGCTCCATATCTAAATGAGCCCGTACCACCTCTGCGACACGGTCAAACTCTCGTTCCTTGGCTTCGCGTACAGTAAAAGTGCTTTCTAAAGGTGCCAAGCCCTTGGTTTGTCGCAATCCATCCAGCCAGCACCGGCGAAAACGGTCATTATCAAACACACCGTGCAAATAGGTTCCCCATACTTTACCGTCTGTCGTACCCCAGCCTTCCTCAAAAGCTGTTCCTTCGCCACGCCGGATATGGAATAACCTTTTCATTTCGCTTAGGTTAAAAGTTATATCTGTAGGTTCGTATGGTTCCGTAACATACTCCGTAACGCCCATATGTATTTCATAGCCTTCAATGCTTGGCTTGGAGGCAGAACCCGAATCAGGCGCAGTGCTAAGCAAAAGCGGGCAATGATTAGACAGGGTTCCCTGTACGCGTACGGTTTGCTTTTCCTTTAAAAAGGTCGTGGATAGAGCCAGCCAACCTAACCCTTCTGCCTGCTGCGGCAACCCAGATTCGACGGCTTCGGGATCAAATAGCGCTGTACCCAGCATCTGATAACCTCCACAAATGCCAACTAGCTGTGTGCGTCCGGTATTCATAGCCTGCCGAATGTCTTTCTCCAGACCTCTCTCACGCAATTCCAGCAGGTCTCCAATAGTGTCTTTGGTCCCCGGTAAGATAATGGCGTCCGGTACGCCCAACTGTCCGGCTTCTGTGACATAACGAACACTCACATCCGGCTCTGCGGCCAGAGCATCCGTGTCTGTAAAATTGGAAATCCGCGGATATCGTATCACCGCAATATCCAGTTCTTTAGCCTTTGCAGATTGCTTGGGCTTCTTGTCCAGTACTACCGAATCCTCAGCTTCAATGCGAATGTCTGGTAGATAGGGCAATACACCGAGTACAGGAATGCCTGTCCGTTCCTCCAGCCAATCTAATCCCGGTTGAAGCAGAGACAGATCACCTCTGAATTTGTTAATGATAAATCCGCGGATACGCTGTACTTCATGGGGTTCCAGTAACTCGATGGTTCCTACGAGAGAGGCAAAAACACCGCCCCGGTCGATATCTGAAATAAGCAACACTGGAGCATCCGCCCAACCTGCCAAATTCATATTTACGATATCTCGGTCCTTCAAATTAATCTCTGCCGGGCTGCCCGCCCCTTCCATAAGGACAATATCATAGGTATCACGCAACCGATTCAGAGCATCCATAACGGTCTGTTTGGCTTTTGGCAAAAAATCCTTCCGGTAATCGGAGGCGCTCATATAGGCATAAGGTACACCGTGTACAACAATTTGTGAGTGCATATCTTTGACTGGCTTAATCAGAATCGGATTCATGTCAGTCGTGGCCTCAATACCGCAGGCCTCAGCCTGCACCCCCTGGGCGCGTCCAATTTCCTTGCCGTCCTCGGTAACATAAGAGTTTAACGCCATATTTTGCGACTTAAACGGTGCGGGACAATATCCGTCCTGCGTAAAAATACGGCAAAGCGCAGTTGTCACCACGCTTTTGCCCACATCCGACGCTGTTCCTTGAAGCATCAATACGGCTGCCGGGTTCGTGCAGGACGGTTCGAAAGTTGACAATTGCCTCTTCCCCTTTAACGAATTCATTTCAAATCTGGTCACAACCCGTACAAAATTACAATAAACAACAATAAAACAGTCTCCAGCAATTCGTTCAAAGTTCCGTATATATCTCCCGTAAGTCCACCCAAGCGGCGGTTAATACGGTTTGCCGTGAAGGTTCCAACACCGTAAGCCAAGACCGGAAGCAACACAAAACCTATCGAGATTGGAAGGCTCTCAGAATATGAAAGGAACGTCTGTATGGTTGATCCTGCCAACGACAGATTCCCAGTATCCCTTGTTGCTGTAGCCAAACCTGCCAGAAGATATTGTCCTAAGGCAGCACTCAGGGTCACTAATACAGCCCAGAATACAGCTAACCCTACGCGGCCTCCACTCATATCAGCAAAACGCGCAGCCAGCCCATCATCATTACGGGCTTTAGGCCAGCGCTTCATTGCATGTACCATAAACCAGCGGCTCCAAACCATCGGAAGCAGCAGCAAGCCAGACACATTCCGTTCAACCAACACCGTATACAGTAAAGAAGCCTTGAGCATGAGTAGCAACACACAAGCAATAACGCCCATCGCTCCTACACGGCTATCCTTCATAATCTCCAGCATCCGCTCACGGGATCGGTAGCTGAACAAGGCATCAGCCGCATCCATCCACCCGTCCAAATGCAATCCGCCCGTCAACCAAACCCAGACAACAAGCGTAAGAATCGCACACGGCAACGGCGGCAGCACCATAGAAGTAAGCGCCGCAAAGGCCCAGACAATGATGCCAATAACTACTCCCACCAGCGGATAATAACTTGCACTGCGTTTAAGCAAATCCGGGGAAAAATCCAATTCCGCCTTCACCGGAAGACGCGTTAAAAATTGAAAAGCCGCAGCAACAGCCTGACGTTCGCGGCTCATAGCTTATATTCCAACTGTTTGAGTTCTACGGGAATGCCCGCCGTCACCAAAAATACTTCATCACAAAGACGGGCAATCCGCTGATTCATAATCCCACTTAAATCCCGATACAGCCGACCAAGCGGATATTCGGGCACAATACCGTCACCAACCTCGTTAGTCACGATGACGAGCTGCCCCGGATACTGCTCCACAGCTGTCGCCAGTTCATTAATGGCAGCTCTGGATGCAGCTTCGCCGTCCTCGCCTGCGGCCAGCAGCACGTTCGACAGCCACAAAGTCAGGCAGTCGACTAGCACCATAGGCGCGGGTGATGGCTGCGACGCTTGATCGCCGCCAAGCCGTCGCAGCAGCTCCGGCAGCGCCTGCGCTTCCTCCAGCGTCTGCCAGTCGTATCCGGCAGACTCGCGCTGGACCCGATGAAGGGCGATGCGCTCCTTCATCTCCATGTCATAGGCTTGCGCCGTTGCAATGTAGCAGGCGCCAGGCGCGCGCGACATGCATAATCGCTCGGCAAAGCCGCTTTTCCCGCTGCGTGCCCCGCCGGTCACGAGCGCTTTCATCGCTGCGCGGCTCCCTGACCGTCCGATACGCCTGCATCGGCAAAGGTCGCCATTTCGCGCATAATGCGGCACGCCGCATCAATCAGGTGCAAGCTAAGCGCACCGCCTGTGCCCTCCCCGAGCCGCATGTCCAAATGAAGCATGGGCTCCAGCTTGAGCTGGCGGAGCACCGCCGCGTGCCCGCGCTCGTCCGAGGCATGCGAAGCAAGCATGTACGCAGCGCTTGCAGGCGCAAGTGTACGCGCTGCGAGGGCGGCTGCGCCTGAAATAAAGCCGTCCAACACAACTGGACAGCGATGTGCGGCTGCCCCAAGGATGACTCCTGCCAAGGCGGCAATCTCCAGACCGCCGACCTTAGTGAGCACGTCGAGCCCATCATTTGCATCTGGCTGGTTCACGTCCAATGCGCGGCAGACAACCGATATTTTACGGGTAAGCCCAGCCATATCTACACCCGTTCCCCGGCCTACGATAACTTCCGGCTCCAGTCCGGTGAGAGCACATACGACCGCAGCGCTGGCTGTCGTATTCCCGATGCCCAGCTCTCCGGTAACGAATAGCCGTGTGCCACCTTTGACCGCTTCTGCTACGGCTTCAGCTCCGGCCAAAACCGCCTGTTCCGCTTCCGTACGCAGCATCGCTGGCCCTTTAGCTATATTCGAAGTCCCCATGCGTACCTTAAGGTCCACCAGATTCGCGTGAGCGACATCCGCATTCACGCCAACATCTACCACCTTGACATCTGCGCCCGCATGGCGTGCCAGCACATTAATTGCCGCGCCACCTGACAGCATGTTATACAGCATTTGCTGTGTAACCTCAGCCGGAAAGGCACTGACTCCCTCTTCACACACCCCGTGATCCGCAGCCATGACCATAACCGTTTTACGATCAAATTCAGGCTTGTCCACTCCTGTAATTCCTGCTAGCTGAATGGCCACACTTTCCAACTTTCCAAGACTTCCCGGTGGCTTTGTTAATTGGTCCAAATGAGCTGAAGCTGCCGAGGCCGCCACCCCATCCGGCTGGGCAATGCTATCGATCAGCTGACGCAGCTTGTTGTTCATACCTTCCACTCCCTGCTCTTTTTAAGTGTGTTTCATCGTTTATTTAATCTGCTGTATCCGAAGCACTCCTGCGCAGCAAGAGCTGCGGCACACCGCTATCGGGATGCGGAAGCATCACAGGCTCAACACCGTATACTCGTCGAATCCGATCCTCGGTTAATAACTTCGATGAAGCTCCCAATCCTTCAACCATTCCATCTTTGAGTACAAGCAAATCTTCGCAAAATTGGGCTGTCAAGTTAAGATCATGCAAGACCGCAATAATCGTCACACCCGTTTCTTGGCGCCAATCTGCCAGCAGTTCCATAAATTCAAGCTGATAGCGCAAGTCCAGATAGGTCGTAGGCTCGTCCAGCAGCAATATTCGTGGCTCCTGCACCATTACTTTTGCCAAAGCTACACGCTGTCGCTGTCCCCCACTCAAGCGGTCCAATGCTCTGTCCGCCAGCGTGGTAAGACCCAATCGCTCTAGCACGCGATCCGTGATCGCCTCCACATCAACACCCTTTTCCCTGCCTAGCCAGTCCTGATGAGGAAAACGTCCCATTTCTACGACTTCCCTGACGGTGTATCCCACTGGAGGAAGCCCTTCTTGTTGGAGTACGGCTATGAGACGGGAAAGCTCTTTTCTGCTGTAGCTACCGACCTTTTTGCCATAGATATGAACGTTTCCCGAAGTTGGCTGATCTACACCGGAAAGTAAATGCAGCAAGGTCGATTTTCCACTGCCGTTCGGACCAATAATCCCCCACCAAGTTCCTTCGTCGACGCTCCAGCTTATATTCTTTAACGCATGGAACTCTCCATAGGCACGTGTCAGACCCGCTACCTCTAATGCCCGATCACGTACCTTCTGTGATTCACTTTGTTCTGTCACAGCAGTTCCCCCCTGCGCAGCTTCTTGTTCCGGTACAGGAGATATGCGAAGAACGGTGCCCCAACAAAGGCCGTCATCACGCCCAGAGGAATTTCCGTGGGGGCTAACAACGTGCGAGCCGCCGTATCTGCCCAAGCCATAAAAATAGCTCCACCGAGCGCAGATAATGGAACAATCATCCGGTAATCAGGACCTGTCACCAGACGAATGATATGCGGTACAACGAGTCCCACAAAGCCAATCACTCCACATACCGAGACAGCGGCTGCTGTCAGCAGCGTGGAAATGATCAGAACAGATAGCTTCGTCGCATCTACATGAACTCCCATGTGAGCCGCCTGACGTTCACCCAAAGCCAAAATATTCAGCACACGTGCCCGGTTCCATAGAAATACCAGTCCTATGACCACATAAGGTAAAAGGATTCCTGTATATGACCAACCGCGCAGACTAAGACTTCCCATCGTCCAGTACAATATTTCATTGACCGTCTCCTTCGACATGGCTGTCAGAAAGGAAACAACCGCTCCCAGAAAGGATTGCATCACCACACCCGACAAAATGAGACTTTGTGTCGGAATTTTTTTACCTTCCCGTGCCAACGTCAGCACCATCCACAGCGTCAGCATTCCGGTCGTAAATGCCACTAGCGGCAACGTCCATATGCCAACAAATGAAAATTGAAGGCCCCAATAAATCAGTACTGCCGCTCCTACCGAAGCCCCCGAGGATACCCCCAGTGTATACGGATCAGCCAAAGGATTACGCAGCACACCCTGAAATCCGGCTCCTGCCAGCGCCAACGCTGCCCCTACCAACATTCCCAGTAACACTCGTGGCAATCTGACCTTCAAAATAATCTGCTCTGAGGATGTGTTCCAATCCGGTGTAAACGTATCGCCTAACCACGGAAGGTGGTTAACCAGAATGCCCATGATCTGGCTGACCGGAAGCTTGGCCGAGCCGATGCCAAGACAGAGCAGCAGCGTCAGCAACAGCAGGACAAGACCTGTCCCTCCAAAGCCGATCAGTTTACGGTTCATTTGAAAATTTCAGGATACACGCCCTTGGCCACTTCCTTGAGACCTTCCGTTACGCGTGGACCCGGACGACTGATCAAATTATCATCCACGGCAAATACCCGGTTGTGGCGAACAGCCGATATTTGATCCCATCCACTGCGAGCTTTAATGATTTCGCCGAGCGTTTGACCAGTTTTGTCGTCCTTGACACTTTTGCTGTACAAAATCACGTCAGGGTTCGCAGCAATAATATTTTCCTCACTAATTTGGTACCACCCCTTCTGCGTGGCACCTACATTTTCGCCGCCCGCCAACGTAATCAGCTCGTCCATAAACTCGCCTTTACCAACTGTCCAGCCTGGTGAAAACTCGACGTATACCCGCAGCTTCTGCCCTTTACCGATATTTTTAATTCCTTCTTTCACTTCAGCTACATCTGCTCTCATCTTGTCAGTCACCGCTCTCGCTTCTTTCTGATGATCGGTGATTTTCCCATACAATTCGATGTTAGCCATGACATCTTCAACTGTCTTCGGTTCCGTTTTAAAAATCATAATTCCCATGTCGCGCAGCTTGGTCGTAGCCTGTTCACTAAGTGATATCCCTGCAAAAACGACTTCCGGGTTAGCAGCAATGATCGCCTCTTCGTTCGGTTTCATAATACCGCCCACTTTAGGCTTTTTCGTAGCTGCTTCTGGGTAATCAGAGTAGTCGGAGACACCGACAATTTCCTTATCCAGCCCGATGGCGAACAGCGCCTCGGTTTCTGCCGGGGAGACGGAAACGATTTTATCCGGCGCTTTTTTGAATGTAAATTCCTGTCCTGTTGCATCCTTAACTGTGAGTGGGTAAACTGTTTTGCCCGGAGGCTCTTGTGCGGTTACGGTCTGTCCCGGCTGCTGTGAAGAATTCTGGTTCTCTTTATTTTCAGCATTTTTCCCATTAGCTCCACATGCACTCAGCACAACTGCCAAAATCAGAACCAATAGACCTGTTGTCCAAACCTTTATTTTTTTTCCTGCCATGATTTGCACCCCTTCATAAAAAAATCGTTAAGAGCGTTACTTGAACATCATCAGATATCTTCTAAATCCAGCCTTCTTTTCCTATCAAAAAAAACCCCGCATCCTCATATCAGGACACAGGGGTCACGTTAGCGCAGATCGTGCGCAGGCGGCAGCTTCTTTCCGCATGGACAGTCACTGCGAACACGTCATCCTTTCCTCGAAGGACTATGGTGACAGGCGGACGGGCAGGTATCCTGACTTATGGTAAAATGCATGTCCTGAAATTCTTTCATATGCTTAGTAGCACATAAAGTAGGACTAACGAGCATGTTTCCATTTACAGTGGCGGGACCGCGCCGGACTCACACCGACTTCCCTTTTAACAGCGCAGGCAAGGGAAACCATAGTTTCATCACGCTGCGCCGACCTCGTCTGCTGGATATTTGATGTAGTGGTAGTCAAGCCGTTCTTTTACTTGATGATTATAGGTTAAAAAGAGGCGGCTTACAACCCAAACAGCCTCTTTTTCCGCTGGTGTCTAACCTAATGAGGAAGCATTTCTGCTATGTAATTGTGCCGTCCTGCCAACCTCAATTGAATCCTAAATGCTTCTCCCGGCCTCGGATTCAGACTCCAAAAATCATGACCCGGTATCAGCATGCAAGCCAACTGACGAATTACGCCACCATGCGTAACGACCAAAACTGAGGGCGGCGCAGCAGTCAAATCCATGGGTTGAACTTCCATAGCAACACGCCATTCATACAGAGAGTCAAGAAATTTCCGTAGACGATTCACAAAATCTGCCCAAGACTCTCCTCCAGGAGGGGTTATCCGTTGCGGCTCATCAATCCAAGCGCGATACAACGACACATCCTTGAGCATGTCATACGTTTTTCCATCCCACTCGCCAAAATGAAGCTCTCGCAGACGTGGTTCCATTATAGGAGACATCGTAGATAGGGAAACTCCAGACGTCAATTCTGATTCCGGCACAATGATCTGCAAGGTCTGGCGACATCGCATTAAATCGCTGCAATAGATTCGAGCAAAGGACTGCCCTTGCAATTTTTCTTGCAAAGGCTTTAATTCCTGCTCTGCTCCCGGTAGCAAACCTAAGTCGGAGTGTCCCAGATATCGACGTTCCTTGTTCCATAAGGTTGTGCCGTGACGAACTAACACGAGTTCCATGTCCCAATGCAGATCTTCTTTAGCATCATACGGCACCTTATCCTCCTGTGAGTTCGGACTTTGTGCGTATTCTACTGTCCTTTTTGCTGCTATATCTTGTTTCAAGATCATGTCACTTCCTGCTCGATCATTATTCAGTGTGTCACTCCTCACCGCACCCATCCCAAGGCAAAACAACCTGCGGCTCCTAACAAACACAATCCTACAAACATACTGGACACGGCGAACATCAGCTGGATCGTATGCCGTATATCTTTCGACTCTAGCGGTCGTATCCAATCGCCCATGTATGCACGAAAGGAGCGCACGCCATGATACACATTATAGCCTCCAAGACGAATCCCCAGTGCACCAGCAACAGCCGATTCCGGGAAGCCACTGTTCGGGCTTGGGTGCAGACGAGCGTCTCGCTTGACTGTGCGCCAGCTTCTTGCAGCATCTCGCTTGTACATCCACGCCGCTACCACAAGCATTGCCGCTGTCAGGCGTGCCGGAATGTAGTTAGCGACATCATCCAGACGTGCTGAAGCCCAGCCTAAATGCAGATACTTTTCATTTTTATAGCCAACCATGGAATCAAGCGTATTCACAGCACGATAAGCCAGCGCCAAGGGTGCTCCCCCGATCAAGGCATAAAAAAGCGGGGAAATAATCGCGTCCACGATATTTTCAGCGACCGTTTCGACGGTACCGCGTACAATCTCAGGCTCATCAAGCTGTTGCGTATCCCGCCCAACTATCATGCCCAGCTCCCGCCGTGCCGCAGCCAGGTCATCCGCCTGTAACGCTCGGTATACTGCCATTCCTGCGTCCTTTAGTCCTTTGGAAGCAATCGTGGTCGCAATCAGCACCATTTCTACGCCGACAGACAACCACGGATGAATCCAGGCAAGCAAGTGCAATAGCGCCCAGGCGAGCGTAAAGGAGCCTCCCGCCACAATGAGTGGAAGCAGTATACCCGCACGTTTCAACCCCCGGTCACTTCGGGCCTGGCGGCGAATCGCTTTTTCCAATGCTGAAATGGCATGTCCCATACCGATGACTGGATGCGGCAACCACCTCGGGTCACCGATCAGCCTGTCCAAAAGATAGGCTGCCAGGATAATCAAGCTAACTGTCACGCCGCTGCTCCTCCTCCAGTACTTCACCCAATACAGACAGCAGCCTGTCATTGGCTTCTGCATCCTTAACCGCAATCCGAAAATGGCTCGTCGTCAGTCCCGGATACATAGCACAGCTACGTATAAGAATTCCGCGTTGTCCAAGCGCCTGCTGAATCGCCGATGCGCTCCACGTACCCGGCGCCCTTGCCAGCACGTAATTGGCTTCGCCGGGAACGACACCGCAGCCCCATTCCGCCAAGGCGGTCAACAGGCGGTTGCGCTCCGTAGCAATCAGCTCCTGTGTTTGGCGCTCATATGCTTGCCCACTTCTCAAACACGCCTCCCCAGCCAGCAACGCCAATCCATTCACACTCCAGGTCACTTGTTTGGCCGTCATTCGCCGGATATAGTCCGGATGAGCAATCGCATAGCCCAATCGCAAGCCAGGAATGGCATAAAATTTGGTCATTGACCGGATCAAAATCACATGAGGATAGCGATCCAGCACAGGCAGCAGTGAGATTCGCCGTTCCAGCGGAATAAAATCAATGAATGCTTCATCCACCACTAGCACGGTACCCGTTTTGCCAGCCGCCCCTGCCAGCTCAAACAACTCCTGCTCACCATATTGCACACCATTTGGATTATTCGGCTGCCCGAGGAACAAAACATCTACCTGCTCCATGAGCTGAAGGATGTCCTCCACGTCCGCCTTCCATTGAAGCGAGGCCTTCCCATACACCCGGTTGACCTCGGCTCCGAATTTGCCAGCCAGCTCCGCATATTCTGAAAAACATGGCTCCACTGTACCCACACGCTTGGGAGCGAGTCCCAATAGCAGGAGCGCCATACTTTCAGCTGCTCCGTTTCCGATACTTAACGACTCCGGTGGAACATGCAGTCGCCGTGCGAGCATATTTTTAAAATTCCGATGCCCAGGATCTGGATAGCGAATCACAGTGTCAAATGAGTGTTGCAGCGCCTCAAGCACCTCCGGCGGTGGACCAAGTGGATTAATATTTGCACTAAAATCTACAAAATCAGCAGCAGCCCCGCCGAATGTCGCCGCAGCTGTTTCCCTGTCACCGCCATGACCGTAAACCTCTATCATTACCTCTCATCCTTTCCGGCCGTTCCCAATCATTTAGCTCCATTATGAGGCTGCTTTTTGCGTCCCGTCAATGCAAATGAGCTTTTGTGTACATGGCTCACTTGGGTTACAATAGAAGGAGGCACACATAAAATTACACAGTTTGTATATACGGAGGAATGGACATGCTGTTCATCGACAACCAGGGCATACACGATCCAGCCATTAATCTTGCCATTGAGGAGTACGCGCTCAAGCATCTTCCGCTGGATGACAGCTATCTGCTGTTTTATATTAATCAGCCTTCTATTATTATAGGCAAGCATCAAAATACCATTGAAGAAATCAATGCCGAGTTTGTCAGAGATAACAATATTCAAGTCGTTCGTCGCCTGTCCGGCGGCGGTGCTGTATATCATGACCTCGGTAATTTAAATTTCAGCTTTATTACCAAGGATAACGGGGAGTCCTTTCATAATTTCCTCAAATTTACGCAACCCGTTATTGATGCTCTGCGCCAAATGGGAGTAGAAGCTGAAATGACAGGCCGCAACGATCTGCAGGTCGGAGAACGTAAAATTTCAGGAAACGCCCAATTTGCCACACGCGGACGGATGTTCAGCCACGGTACATTGATGTTTAACCTGAATCTGGACAATGTGGCTGCATCGTTGCATGCCAATCCCGAAAAATTCAAATCCAAAAGCACTAAATCCGTCCGCAGTCGCGTGGCTAACATCAGCGAACTGATGGACCGTGAGATGACCATAGAGCAATTTCGCGAGGAACTGCTGCGTTTCATATTCGGTGCAGAATTGGATCAGGTACCTCAATATAAGCTCACCGATACCGATTGGGCCAAAATCCATGAAATTTCCAAAGAACGCTACCAATCGTGGGATTGGAACTACGGTCTATCCCCCGAGAGCAATATCAAGCACACACGTAAATTTCCGGTCGGCATTATTGATATCCGCATGGATCTTAAGGAAGGCTATATCCGTGATATTAAAATCTATGGGGATTTCTTCGGCGTGGGTGACGTTGCTGATATTGAAAATATCCTGCGCGGCAAGCGCTATGATGAAGGTGAGGTACGTCAAGCCTTATCCTCTCTCGATTTGAAGCACTATTTTGGTAATATTGAGCTGGACGATTTTGTTGGACTTGTATTTTTGGAAGACTAACCGTTACTTTTTCCCATCGTTTCAAGCCAATACTTCAGTGGTTATAAGGGGACAGGCTCTTATATGAGCGTCCCCTTTTTATTGTGATATTGTCATTTTGAATATTATAAGATACAATTTTAACATTGCCCCATGATAGAGATAAAGGAGAGAATACCGATATGTATAAATTAATTGCCATTGATATTGATGATACACTCATTAACGACCAGAAAGAAGTTACACCGGCGACACAACAGGCATTAGAAGCTGCTGTAGCTAAAGGTGTGGTGGTTACCCTCGCTACTGGACGAGCTTATGCCTCCGCACACAAAATTGCTCGCCAAACTGGTTTGAACGTGCCAATCATTACGTACCAAGGAGCTTTGGTTAAAAACCTACTGGACGAAAACGTGCTGTATGAGCGTTATGTTCCACTCGTGGCTGCACGTCGTCTGTATGAATTCTGCGTGGAACGCAATCTGCATCTGCAAACGTATATAGATGACAAATTGTACACACGTGAAGATAATCAGAAAATCAAAGATTACACGGAGCTGAACAACACCGAATATTTTGTAGAGCCTGTGTTCAGTAAAGTTATAGAGCAACCGGCTCCTAAATTGCTGATCATCGACGAGCCGGAAGTATTGGATGAGTTAATTCCTGAACTTCGCGAACTGCTTGGCAATGAAGTGCATATTACAAAATCCAAGCCTCATTTTCTGGAAATTATGCATCATGAAGGCACCAAGGGTCACGCGCTTACCTTCCTTGCAAACCATTTTGGTTGTGAACTGTCGGAAACGATTGCCATCGGCGACTCTTGGAACGACCATGAAATGCTTGAATGCGCTGGTCTCGGCATAGCGATGGAGAATGCCATTCCTGATTTGAAAAAGCTGGCTGATTACATCACTCGTAGCAATAACGAAGACGGTGTTAAGCACGCCATCGACAAATTCGTACTCAATGTTGAATAAACAAAAAGTGCCTGCTCCCATAATTCTTAAATGAAGTAATACAACAACAAAGCCTCCAAACTGTCGCATGATCAGTAACATACGACAGTTTGGAGGCCTTTTCTGTCAGATCATATAATAACCTGACCGCTATACAATATCAGGCAGCAGAACGTACCTTGCGCCTGTTCACCAGACGGATAATTCCATTGTTCATAAGGATTAGTCCGGTCACAATGAGCAGCACCCCAGCCAGCATCCACCAGCTTACATGCTCTCCATACAACAACGCTCCCAAGCCCACCGCAATCGGCGGTGATATATACAGCCACGTCGTCGGAAACAGGGGATTTGTACGCTCCATGAGCCAGTAGAACAGTGTATGTGCAATCATCGAACCAAACAGGATCAGATAAAGTAAAGACCCCATGGCAGGAAGGTACTGCCACCCCTCAGAACTCCACGATTCCGTGATCGTAGACAGTAACAGCAGCATCCATCCCCCATGGATCATTTGCGCCGCATTCAGGGCAATCGGGTTCGTTTCACGAAATACATCCATCACTCGCTTAGAATAAAGAGCTCCCCCGGAATAACACAGCTCCCCCAGCAAAATGACAAGGCATCCCGCCAGCCACAGACCACTGATCTGAACCGCCAATCCGGGCAGCACAACCAGCACCACACCAAGAAAGCTGATCATGCAGCCAACGACCGTAATCCGTGACGTTTTTTGCCGTAGCAGTACAGATTGCAAAATGACGATCATCATCGGCCCGGTAGCTGACAAAATAGCTCCGATCCCCGAGCTGACATATTGCTCTGCCCAATACAAGGCTGAAAATGTACCGAAGGTCGTTCCTGCTCCAATCAGCAACATTTCCTTACGCCATAATAACGACCATCGTACTTTTCCGGTCAGCTTCATAGCAATGAACAATATCGCCCCTGCCGCGAAAAAACGTACACCTGCCGATAGGAATGGCGGAAGTCCGGCTTCCACTCCCACCTTTATGGCCAAAAACGTTGTGCCAAAAATAAGACACATTACTGTAAACGCGATACCTATCATGATACGTCCCTCTCCCTTCAGTTGCTTTTAAGCATACAGGGAGACGAACAGAACAGATGTATAACTACAGAACAGTTGTATACGTTTTTGAAGTGCTATATAGTACAATACACAGAAAGGAGCGTGGATAGCATGGGTAAGAACAACAGCGAATTACTCTTTCCAGCCGATCATGCCTTAAAGCTGTATGAGCAGGTTATCCATTATGTAACTGTGCGGATTGATCGTGGGGATTGGCAAACAGACATGAAGCTGCCGTCCGTACGAAGCTTGGCTCAGGAGCTGGGTGTACATCGGCTAACTGTTTTCCGGGCATATCAGGAGTTGAAGCAACGGGGACTGGTCTATGTAAAGGATAAATCAGGATATTACGTTCATGCTTCCCAAGCGACTGGGCATGCAAAATATGCTGGCTACTCGGAACATTCGTCCATTGACCTCACGATTCACTCCGAATCTGCCCATGCGGCAGATGATCCGTCAATTTCAGCCTGGAGAGGAATGGATGGACTTAGCCGCGTTCAATCGGTAAATGCGAATTTCCAGTTTTCCAAAGCCCTGATTGACCCCTCTCTCCTGCCCAACCGATTTTGGGGAGAACTGATGATGCAGGTATTTGAAAAGCATCCAAAAGTAGCGGCCACCTATTCCGCTGTACAGGGTGATGCCGAGCTTCGGGAGGCCATGGCGCAGCATTTTAGCGTGGATAAGCATTTTGCTTTATCACCGGATGAAGTGCTGATTACCTCTGGAGCACAGCAAGCCATTGATTTAATTGCCCGATCTCTGCTCCGTACAGGAGACCGTGTTTTGATCGAACGCCCTGCCTATGGCCCCGCTATGGAAATATTCCGTAGACTAGGCGCACGTCTGACTATGACTGATATTCGACCAGAAGGTTATGATATGGACCAGATTGAATGGTGCATGAAAACGGAAAAACCACGCCTCTTTTATATGAATCCAACATTCCACAACCCGACGGGCTTTACGGTCCCCGATGAGCAGCGCAAACGACTGCCTGAACTAGCCGAGCGCTATGGCTGCCTCATTGTTGAGGATGACAGCACCTATGACATCAGCTTTGGGCAAAAGCCCCCTTCTCCGATTTTCGCCTATGATGTTTCGGGAAGCGTCGTCTACATTCGAAGTTACAGTAAATATGTCGCACCCGGTCTACGAATCGCAGCCGTGACCTGCCGACCACAGCTCATGAACAGCCTGTTGAACATCAAAGCGTTGGTGGACAATGGATCGCCACTGCTGAATCAAAAGCTGTTTTTACAATACTTTCAATCTCCACGTATGCAGCAGCATATTAAAAAGCTATGCATTGCGCTCCAGATTCGTAAGGAAACGATGGAAGACAGTCTCCGCGATTCCGGTTGGACATGGACCAGCCCGGCGGGGGGACTCAACCTGTGGCTCCAGCTGCCTTCAACGTTGAAACCTAATGAATTACTTGCCAAAAGTATACAAGAGTCCGTATCCTTTGTCACCGGCAATGTGTTTGATCCCATCGGCGCAGAGGGTAAAACGCATATTCGGCTGTCTTATTCATACGCCAACGAGCTACAAATCAAAGAAGGAATCTCCACACTTCTACGTATCAGTCGAACGATGTAAAGGTAAAGAACACCCTTATTCTAACGGCAAACTCATGCCGGTGTGTGCCAAGCTAATCCCTTCCAGAAGCCCATAGTTGCGTGTGACATCCACATCATGGGACATATGTGTAAATACCGTGCTTTCAGGCTTAAGCCTTCCTATAAGCTCCTGAGCCTCCAGCATGTCATATACGGAACGGGTGGCATACTCGGCCTCCTCATGATAAAAACTCGTTCCCAGGACGAGCAAATTCAGATTGTGCAAGGGCAGAATTTCCGCCTCATTCAATCCAATCGAATCCGAACAGTAAGCCCACGAGAAGCCGTCCTTTTCCAGACGATAAGCGTAGGCATATCCGTTCTTCCCGTGATTCACACGCCATCCCCGGATATTCCACCCGCCAAGTTGGGCTCCCTGATCTACTGGAATAAGATCCAAGTTTCCAGAGAGCCAGGAAAATTGACGCAAGATCGTGTCGATCACTTCCTGTGGCGCGTACAAGCGACCTCTGTTCCCAGTCCAGCGACAGGCATCTGCCCATTCTGGTAATCCTCCAATATGGTCAAAATGTGCATGTGTCACAAGGATCGTAGGGATAAAACGCAGACCACGTAATTCTAGCTGTCTGCGCCAGTCCGGGCCACAATCAATCATAAAGTCCTCCGTCTCGCTTTCGATCAGCACAGACGATCTCAATCTTACATTCGCCCCTGTCGTGCGAGCTTCTGTGCATACGAGACAATCACAATATACACGCGGAACCCCCATTGCATCCCCCGTGCCAAGAAAAATAAGCCGATTCATGGTTTAACTCCTATCTATCTGGGTCTTTTTACTACTATTATAACGAACAGACCGATTCTACGTAAATCATCAGTGTAAATCCTTCCAGCGTCCAACGCCAAAAGGAGCATGCCCAAAGCCGTGAAATCAGGCCAGACATCCCCTCATGCGTAATCGTATTTATTTTTAGATGATGATAGGCATTGGATCTTCCTTCAGACGGTTTTCCACCATCCAGCTGGACTGGTCATTATAAAGATAGGCTCGATGCACCAACACTCGCACCTGCTGACCAGGTTCCAGTGTAGACTTCTCCAGCGAGCGGTATGTCATGAGACGATGATCCCCGACCTGTACTTCAACCATCCACTCACTTCCACGAAAATGCAAATGCTTCACTGTGCCTTCCTCGGTCGCCGACAGAAGCGTAAATTCCTCGCTTGGCCCGACATCAATATACTCCGGACGGATCAAGGCACGTGTTCCCACTCCAGCAGCTTCTTCGAAGCCTCTGAGACTGCCTGCCTGTTCAATCACTGTAGATTCCCCAATAAAGGAAGCCACAAACGGGGTACCCGGTTTTTTATAAATATCCCAAGGCGTTCCCTTCTGCTCCAGTCGTCCCTGATTTATCACCATAATTTCATCCGCTACTTCAATCGCCTCATCCTGATCATGGGTGACAAAAATTGAAGTAATGCCCACCCGCTCAATCAACTCTCGCAGCCAGGTGCGCAGCTCCTGACGAATCTTGGCATCAATAGCTGCAAAAGGCTCATCCAGCAGCAGCAATTGAGGCTCTGGTGCCAAAGCACGCGCAAAAGCGACCCGCTGTCGCTGTCCACCTGACAACTGATGCGGATAACGATGCTCAAAACCTTTGAGCCCCGTTAGTTCGACCAACTCTGTAACCCGTTCCTTGATGCGGGTTTTGGAGCTTTTTTTCACTTTCAGACCAAAGGCAATATTGTCGTAGACGCTCATGTGCTTGAACAAAGCATAGTTTTGAAATACAAATCCGATTCCACGTTCCTGCGGGGACAGCTCGTTTACCCTTTTTCCATGAAAATGAATTTCTCCTGCATCCGGTTGCTCCAGACCCGCCAAAATGCGAAGAATGGAAGTTTTCCCCCCACCACTTGGACCGAGTAAGCCAATAAGATGGCCCGCCTGAATATCAAAAGATACGTCCTTTACTGCATGAAAATTACCGAAATGCTTGTTTAATCCTCTTACTTCCACATGCATATCCGTACACTTCCTTTCCGCTTCTGGACCTGTTCAGGCACAGCAGCAGCCTTGCTTACCGCAAAGCACGTACCTCATTTCAAACATTTAATTATTCCAATGCATATACTTTGTTTTTTCTTATGTGATACTTTATCAAAGGAAAGTAATTTTCGTCAACTCTATATATTATCTTAGGAATTAAAAGGGTAAAGTATTAAGAAGAAAGGAGATGGAGTCATTGCTGCATACTTTAGAATTATCCACTACACGGCGAGATGAAATGCGCGATATTACACGAGAGGTTGCTTCATTGATCGAAAAAAGCGGGGTACAACAAGGAACCGCACTTGTTTATTGTCCACACACGACAGCCGGCATCGCCATTAATGAAAATGCAGACCCAGATGTCAAACATGATGTGATGTTAAGACTAGATGAAGTTTATCCGTGGGAGCATCCCCAATATCGCCATATGGAGGGAAATACAGCGTCCCACTTAAAATCCATTACGACAGGCCCCTCACAAACGATCATCATCCATGATGGAAAGCTGTTGCTCGGACGATGGCAGGGACTTTATTTTTGTGAATTCGACGGACCACGCAGACGCCAATACCATGTAAAGATCATGGAGGGCTGAAGGACCGGGTAAAAAAAACAGACCATGATGTTTTCCTGCTGGATGCATCATCGTCTGTTAAATCCTTAGTCGCTTTCGCAAAGTACCGTAATGATAAGTTACCGTCATGAAGTGCATACACCCAGAAAAGCGCCCTACATGTTCATGGCTGAAGCGTGTGAATGCAGGTACGCTCATAGGTGTCTGCACAGCAGCTTTACATGTGCTAAAGCAGCGGGCCTAATTTCTTCAAATGTTAAACCGTCCTGAATATAAAAGGATACAAAGCCATGCATGGATAAAAACAGGCTTTTCGGTACCCTTGAGCAATCTTCCTCCGAATGCCCCTGACCACTCAATTCTTGACGGATCATAGACGCAAATAGTTCCACACAACGGTTTTGCTCTGTGCGACAGTATGCAAATAGTTCTTCATCGTGCATCATGAACATAATTTCGTACTGATATGGATTTTCCAAACCAAAACGAATAAATTCCAGCATCAAGTACTCCAGTCTGCTCAAGCCATCATCAGACGTACCTGTTGCTGCTTGCAGTAGAATCCCACGCAATGTATTAAAATCTTCAATCACAATGGCATAGAACAGTTCAGCCTTCTCTTTAAAATGATAATATAACGAACCATGACTGTAACCCAGATGCTGGCCAATGCTGCGCATTGAAATCGCACGGTAGCCCTTGGTAATAAACAAGTGCCTGGCCGCTTCCAGAATCCGCCCTCTTGACAACTCCTGTTCTACTGCTCTTCTAGCCATATTATTTATTCCCCTTCAATAAAGTAAAGCTGCTCTCCCTCCGACACAAGCGATTGCCCCTGCGTCAAGTCTGTTATCCAGTTGCTGAAGGATTCCGCATCACCAGCCAGCGGCAGACAGGTTAAGGTAACTTTATCCGTAAACATTGTTTCTCCAGTGCGGATGCTGCGATTGCGTAATTCATTTTCCACTTTGCCCAACCAGGTATAATCCAATTCTACAAAAACTTCACGATGCAGCACACGCGTAATAGCATCCCCTGCCTCGATTGCTGCAACAGCACCATCTGAATATGCGCGAATCAGACCGCCCGCTCCCAGCAAAATCCCACCAAAGTAACGGGTAACAACAATAGCGACATTTTTCATCTTCTGGTTGCGGATCACCTCCAAAATAGGCTTTCCAGCCGTACCACTCGGTTCTCCGTCATCCGATTGCTTTTGGATTTCGTCTCTTTCCCCAATCATGTAAGCAGAACAATTATGGGTAGCGTTCCAATGCTCTTTTTTGATGCGTTCTATGAAAGCAGTTGCTTCTTCCTCAGTTTGAACAGGCTGAATATGGCCGATAAAACGGGATTTTCGGATCACAATTTCCTTGTTGCCGGCACCGCGTACGGTTCGGTATTGTTCCAACATACACGTATAACCTTCCTTACTTCATTTTACAAGAAAGCAGTCCCCCGCTTCTGGCAGCTGGTGAACTGCTTTCCTGTACTTTACTATACACTATAACACTTCTGACCGAAATCCTGTTTCGTATCAGAGATTACAGCACTCTTATTCAGACAATCTCGCTTCAAGCTCAGCTTTTTCTTTTTCGAAGCCTGGTTTGCCGAGCAGCGCGAACATGTTCTTCTTGTAAGCTTCTACGCCCGGTTGATCGAACGGATTTACGCCCAACAGGTAGCCGCTGATGCCGCAAGCTTTTTCGAAGAAATAAGCAAGATAGCCGAAAGAGTAAGGGCTCAAGTCAGGAATATTTACAATCAGGTTCGGTACTTGTCCGTCTGTGTGAGCCAGCAATGTACCTTGGAATGCTTTTTTGTTTACAAAATCCACAGTTTTGCCTGCCAGGAAATTCAGTCCGTCCAGATCATCCTCATCTGCTTCGATGGTGATGTGACTAGGTACATTTTCTACTTGGATTACCGTTTCGAAAATGTTGCGGCTGCCTTCCTGAATGAATTGTCCCATGGAGTGCAGGTCTGTCGAGAAATCAACAGAAGCAGGATAAATGCCTTTGTAATCCTTGCCTTCGCTTTCTCCGTACAACTGTTTCCACCACTCGGATACAAAATGAAGAGACGGCTCATAGTTTACGAGAATTTCAATTGCTTTACCTTTGCGATACAAAGCGTTACGAACGGCTGCATATTGATAAGCCTCGTTCTCAGCTACATTCGGGTTGCTGTACTCTTTGGAAGCGTCTGCCGCCCCCTGCATCATTTCCTCGATGTTAATGCCTGCAGTAGCAATCGGCAACAAGCCTACTGCTGTCAGCACGGAGTAACGACCACCCACATCATCAGGAATAATGAAGGATTCGTAGCCTTCCTCGTTAGCCAGTTTTTTCAAAGCACCACGTTCTTTATCCGTCGTTGCATAAATACGCTTGCGTGCTTCTTCTTTACCGTATTTTTTCTCCAGAGCTGCACGGAATACGCGGAATGCGATAGCTGGCTCTGTTGTCGTACCTGATTTGGAAATGACGTTCACAGAGAAGTCTTTTCCTTCAATCAGTTCCAACAGATGATTTACATATGTAGAGCTGATGTTGTTGCCTGCAAAATAGATAGCTGGACCCTTGCGTTGATCTTTAGGCAGCGCATTATAGAAAGAATGCGACAGCATTTCGATCGCAGCACGTGCTCCAAGGTAAGAACCGCCGATACCGATTACGATCAGTACTTCGGAATCGCTTTGAATTTTAGCAGCAGCCTTTTGGATGCGTGCAAACTCTTCTTTATCATAATTAGTAGGCAGGTCAATCCAACCCAAGAAATCGGAACCTACACCGGTTTGGTTGTGCAGTTGCTCATGAGCCAACTTGATAGGCTCTGCAAAATAATCAATTTCGTGCTGACCTACAAAGGAGAGTGCTTTAGTGTAATCAAAAATAACTTTTTTAGACATGTTTGGAACCTCCTGTTTGGTATTACTAAGACCATGAATACGAACATAAGGACTTAGGAATAGGATACTTTAATTTGCTGGGCCTGACAAGCTTGCGTTACCTGTGTATCCTGTGCTTGACAGCCCTTCTTGTAGATAGGGTAGCATGCCCATGCTACAATTAACTGAGATCAACCTGTTTCAATATTCAATTCAAGCCGAACTCGCATCTGTATCGGACGGCAACTTCCAACAAGAAAGGTGATTAGCAATGAAAAACATCGGATTTATCGGACTGGGCACCATGGGCGCCCCGATGGCATCCAATCTGCTAAAGCAGGGATTCGGAGTCACAGTTTATAATCGTACCGCTTCGCGCTGCGAACCACTGGCAGAGCAAGGCGCACGTACAGCTTCAACTCCTCGTGAAGCAGCTGAAGGTCAGCACTTGGTCATTACCATGGTCAGCGATGATCATTCCATTCGTGACATCTATTACGGCGAAGACGGCGTGTTTGCCGGTCTTACGGCTGGCATGACTGTAATGGACAACAGCACGATTTCACCTGAGCTGGTCAAACAACTGGCCGCCGAAGCGGACAAGCTGGGCTGCTCCTTCATTGATGCTCCCGTAACAGGCAGTAAGCCTGCCGCTGTAGACGGCACACTCGTGTTCATGGTTGGCGGTAATGCAGAAGCTATTGCGGCACAATCAGATGTTTTTGATACGTTGGGCAAAAAGGTACTTCATATGGGACCTAATGGCAGCGGAGCCGTAGCCAAGCTCGCTCATAATACGATGGTTGGTATTCATAACCTCGCTCTGGCTGAAGGCTTTGCTATCGCGGCTAAATCCGGCATCCCGGCAGACAGCTTCCTTGAATTGGTACAACTCGGATCGGCAGGCAGCAAGGCCGCTGACCTGAAAGGGCGCAAAATCATTGAACATGATTTTAGCAACCAGTTCTCACTTGCCTTGATGCTTAAGGACTTGAAGCTTGCTTCCTCACTAACAGACAGCCTGTCCATCCCTGCACCTATGTTATCCATTGCCAAAAGCCTGTTTCAAGCCGGGCAAACGCAAGGCTACGGCGACGAGGATCTATCCGCTGTCGTGAAGACATACGAAGCATGGATTGGCCGCACCATTGGTGGTCAACCTCTCGAATAAGCTGTACCTTTCTTTGTAACCATACGGCTGTGCTTGTGTACATATGGCATAGCTTTAGGGTAAGCACACTTGGCTTGAAGGCTGAGTGTGCTTACCCGTTTTGGCTTATTATTCGGGATAAGAACAGCAATAATCAGTTACACTTCGTACTTCCAGCTTAAATGAAGACTTTGCAGGTACGTGAAAGGTTGACGTCCCTTGTATTTCCAGCCATTCCTCAGTATCTGGAAGCAACACTCTCAAATCCCCTGCCAAAATCTCCATGATCTCACGGGAATCCGTGCCGAACTCATACGTTCCTGGCAGCATAATACCCAGTGTAACCTTACTGCCGTCACCCAGGATGACTGTACGGCTTGTAACCTGACCATCGTAATAAACATTTGCTTTTTTAACTACGCTTACTCCATCGAACTGTGTCATTCGTTATCCCCTCATCTGCTCTCAATGGTTGAATGAATATTTGTGCATCATAACATAGATTTGATTCCAGCTTCAGTATGAAAATACACACTGTATCACCGTATCCTATACACTGGAATTCAATAGTGATTTTTTTGCAAAGCATCAACTGTATGAAACAAACAGCCGTAAGCCTTTCTCAGGTTACGACTGTCTGTTTTAGATGCTAAGTGTTTTATTTCAACAAAGCTTTCACACGGCTAACAACATTCTCTACCGTAAAGCCGTATTCCTTAATCACGCGGTCGCCAGGTGCGGATGCGCCGAATGTGCTGATACCAAGAATGTCGCCTTGGTCGCCAACATATTTTTCCCAGCCCAGTGGATACGCCATTTCTACAGCCAAACGAGCTTTCACTTCTGGCAGCAGAACGGAATCTTTATATGCTTTGTCTTGTTTTTCGAACAGATCCCAGCTTGGGAAGCTGATAACACGTACTTGGATACCTTGTTCTGCCAGTGCTTCCTGAGCTTTAACAGCCAATTGTACTTCGGAGCCTGTAGCCAGAATTTGAGCAACTGGTTTGCCATCTGTTGCGTCTGCAACCACATAAGCACCGCGTTTGATACCTTCGCGTGCATGCTCAACACTAGCAGCCAGGATTGGCAGGTTTTGACGAGTCAATACCAGAGCAACCGGATTTTTCTTGTTTTCCAGCGTGTAAGCCCAAGCAGCAGAAGTTTCATTACCGTCCGCCGGACGAATTACTGTCAGGTTCGGGATAATACGCAGGGAAGCCAATTGTTCAATCGGCTCATGAGTCGGACCATCTTCACCCACAGCAATACTGTCGTGAGTCAAAACGTAGGTTACAGGCAATCCCATCAGAGCTGCCAGACGAACGGCTGGACGCAGATAGTCTGTAAATACGAAGAATGTACCGCCGAATACTTTTACACCTTGGTGCAACGCCATACCGTTCATCGCAGCAGCCATACCAAATTCGCGGATACCGAAATAGATGTTACGGCCGGCGTAGTCTTCTGGCGTAAAGTTCGTCAGGTTGTTCAAATGTGTCATCGTGGAGCTCTCCAGATCGGCAGATCCGCCTGTCAGGAAAGGTACGTTTGGAGCCAAACCGTTCAGAGCATTACCAGATGCTACACGAGTCGAAACGGCTTTGTCTCCAGTCGTGTATTTCGGAAGATCACGATCCCATCCTTCTGGAAGATCGCCGTTTACAGCTGTTTCGAACTGAGCTGCCAAATCAGGGTGAGCAGCTTTGTATTTCGCGAACTGTTCATCCCATGCTTTATTCGCCGCGATACCGCGCTCTTTTACTTTAGCAAATTGCTCGCGAACCTCTTGTGGTACGTGGAAGTCCTCTTCGTATACCCATTTGTAGAAATCTTTAGTCAGCTTGGCTTCTTCTGATCCCAGTGGGGAACCATGAGTACCACCGTGTCCGCCTTTACCTTGTTTGTTCGGGCTTCCGTAGCCGATGACTGTTTTCACTTCAATCAGCGTAGGGCGTGTCGAGTCGCCTTGCGCTTCTTCAATGGCTTTTTGGATGGCTGGAAGGTCGTTACCATCTTCTACGCGCAGTACTTGCCAGTTGTAAGCTTCAAAGCGTTTGGCAACACTCTCGGAAGAGGACAGGTTAAGCTTGCCGTCCAGTGTAATATCATTGGAATCAAACAATACAATCAGCTTGCCCAGTTGTAAGCGACCAGCCAGCGAAGCAGCCTCGTGAGAAATACCTTCCATCAGATCGCCATCGCCACAGATTGCATACGTGAAGTGATCTACAACTTTAAATTCGTCTTTATTATATGTTGCACCCAGTTGAGCTTCAGCCATTGCCATACCTACGGACATTGCGAGACCTTGTCCCAGAGGTCCAGTTGTAGCATCTACACCAGCAGTGTGCCCAAACTCAGGGTGTCCCGGTGTAAGGCTGCCCCATTGACGGAATTGTTTCAGTTCTTCCATAGGAAGATCATAGCCGCTCAGGTGCAGAAGGCTGTATAGCAACATGGAACCGTGTCCTGCGGACAATACAAAACGGTCACGGTTAACCCATGTAGGTTGATCGGGATTATGATTCATCGTTTTAGCAAAAAGTTGGTATCCCATTGGCGCGGAGCCCATCGGCATCCCAGGATGTCCCGAGTTTGCTTTCTCGATGGCGTCAATTGCCAACGTACGAATAGTTGTGATGGACAAATTGTCGATCGTGGAGTTTTCATCCTTTTGAATCGCTTGATTCTGGTCAGTCATGGTTTGCCTCCTCATATTGTATAAAGTATGTCAATTGCATTCGGTCATACTCTCCAACACCACCGTCCGATATAGAAACGATGTCTATTGAAGTGAGTGAATCTGCTTGAATGTTTCAATATGACTTATACATTCTTAAGTATTGTACCATCTGCCGTGAAAGTTTGCCAGATCGTTTATAAAGATGATTGTGGAAATGTAGTACCGAGTCCTCATATAAATATACCCGTAATGTATTAACCTCATTTAAAAAATTATAAAATCACAAAAAATATTATGTACTGACCGATTATAAGGCAAATAAACTCACATGAGGATTTTGCAAAATCCTTACATAAAAAAACAAAGCCCGTTATGCGATGGGCTTTGTTTAACAAAAAAATATATACTCACAAATTTTTTCTGAAATTTTAAGATTAGTTAAAAACGACCGTTTTGTTCTCATGAACCAGAATACGATCCTCTGCATGCCACTTCACGGCTCTTGCCAAAACGACCCGCTCTATGGTGCGACCGATCCGTTTTAGCTCATTTACATCATCTCCGTGGCTTACACGCTGCACGTCCTGCTCAATGATCGGGCCGCCGTCCAATTCTTCAGTTACATAATGCGCAGTAGCACCAATAATTTTCACACCGCGATTATAGGCTTGGGCATATGGCTTCCCACCCACGAATGCCGGCAGAAAGGAATGATGGATATTGATAATTCGGTTGCGATAATGCTCAATAAACTTGGGTGAAATAATCTGCATATAACGGGCTAAAATGATAACGTCAATGTCTTCGCCAATGACCTCTAGTTGACGGCGCTCCGCCTCCGGTTTGGTATCGGCGGTTACCGGAATATGGTGATACGGGATGCCAAATGATTCTACATACTCCTTCATATCCGGATGATTACTAACCACCAATGAAATATCCGCGTCCAGATCTCCTGCCTGCCATTGCCACAGCAGTTCTACCAGACAGTGATCTTCTTTGGAAACGAAAATAGCCAGTTTTTTCTTGCGGCTAACCGCAGAAATCGTCCACTCCATACGGAATTGCTCAGCAACAGCGGCAAAATCCTGCTCCAACTGTGGTTGGGTTGCACTCAAATTCGGTAGATCAAATTCAATCCGCATAAAAAACATACCGCCGGACGGGTCCATTGTATATTGATCAGATTGAACAATATTGGCCCCATGCTCGTACAAAAAACGGGACACGGCCGCTACAATACCTGGTCCGTCTGGACAAGATACAAGCATACGCGCGCGGTTTTCATGGGCTGATAGAGTGCTATTTGGCTGATGTTTTACGTGAATTTCCATGTGGCTATTAATCCCCCTTAGCTTATACCGTCACTGGCAAATGACTGCCGGCAAACCAGGCAATCAACCGTTGATTAATGTGTTCTTCGCTCAAATCTGGAAATAGTGCTGCTTCCGTTATCATGTCATACAGACGCTCCAACGGCTCACGTGGATCGGCTTTTCTTGCTTTGGCATCATTTTTTAGCAGAGCCCAGGTGTCCAACACAAATTTACGGACATCCACATCCTGTTTTTTGAAAAACGAATGCAATTGCTCTACCTGACCCAAAAACTCATCCCCAAAGCGCTCCTTTACATTTCCGCGAAGCAGGGCAATTTCAACCTCATACATCGGACGCTGAGTTTTGGCTTCCTTACCAATCCATGGCGTCTCCAAAATAAACGGACGTCCTTGAAGTGCTTCATGATGCACCACATTATGAATAGTCTGATAGCCAATCCAGCCTGATCCGATCGGAGTATGTCGGTCTTTATGAGCGCCAACTGGATTTTTACTATCATTGATGTGAACAACTGCAATGCGATTCAAGCCGACAATACGGTCGAATTGCTCCAATACACCGTCCAGATCATTTACGATATCATAACCCGCATCGTGAATGTGACAGGTGTCCATACAAACCGTAAGACGCTCGTTATGCTCTACTTTATCAATAATGGAGGCAATCTCCTCAAAGCTACGACCCATTTCCGTTCCTTTGCCTGCCATCGTTTCAAGCGCAATGTTAACATCTGTCTCCTTCACGCCGTTTAGTACCTCGTTCAAACCATCAGCAATACGCCCGATTCCGTATTCTGCATCCTTATCGGTAAAAGCGCCTGGATGCAGCACGATATTTTTCACACCAATCGCGTGTGTGCGTCGAATTTCCTCCTGAAGAAAGCTGACTGCAAGCTCATAGGTATTTTCTTTGTAAGAGCCAAGGTTGATGATATACGGGGCATGCACCACGATATCTTCCATTCCCTTCTCAGCCATTAACTGCTTGCCTTCCTCCAAATACATGGACTCCATCGGCTTACGACGCGTGTTTTGCGGTGCTCCCGTGTATATCATAAAGGAGCTGGACCCGTAAGAAGACGCTTCTTTTGTAGCGCTGAGCAGACCCTTGTCCGAGAAGGACACATGAGAACCAATTTTCAGCATGATTCTGATTCATCCCCTATCCTGTTATGCTTGTCTTATTTTAATTTAATCATTTTAACGTGATTATTGAAATCAAACAACATAGCTTTTATGTCAGCTTTCTTAAATGACTCTATTAAGGGAACACGTGATAAGGTACACATCAGAATATATGTTAGTCAAACGAGGGTAAATAAAATCATGGATTGACATCCTTAACCGTATAAAGGTACATTCATATGAAGTTTTTTTCTCGAAAAGGGTTATATTCTATAACAGATGTATTTTTTTGTGAATCGGAAGGAGAGCTGGCTCCATGAACATCATCGTATGTGGAGGAACTGGATTGGTGGGGAGTGCACTGGTCAAAAGCCTGCTAGACGACGGATACACCGTGAAAGTCGTTACCCGCAAGCCACTGGTAGGGCACGAAGCAAGCCCCCGCTTGCAATATATGAGTTGGAACGAATTAAAACAAAAGCCTGAAGTACTGGAAGGCACAGATGCGGTCGTTAATTTAGCAGGCGAAACGCTGAATCAGCGCTGGACGGATAAGTCCAAACAAAGAATTCTTCAATCTCGACTGCTATCTGTTGCCCGGTTGGCTGAAGCATTGAATGCTCTACAAAAAAAACCGAAAGTTATCATTCAGGCTTCGGCTGTTGCCGCCTATGGTACATCCCTGACCGAAACATTCGATGAAACGAGCCCGCGTCGTTCGGAAGATTTTTTGTCTCAGGTGGTTGAGCAATGGGAGGAAGCCGCTAATGCCTACCCTTCTGATGCCCGTTTAATTAAGTTACGTATTAGCCTTGTGCTGGACAGAAAAAAAGGAGCATTCCCACTCATGAAGATGCCTTATAGCTTCGGATTCGGCGGCAAAATAGGCAGCGGTCATCAATGGATGAGCTGGATTCATATTGCAGATATTGTCCGTCTGATCACGTACTGCATCCATACGAAGGAAATCGTAGGGGCAGTGAACGCATCATCACCATACCCAGTGACGAACGACCAGTTTGGGAAAACCGTGGCTCAGGCATACCACCGTCCGCATTGGTTTCCCGTTCCAGGCATTCTCGTTCAAAAACTGCTCGGTGAGATGAGCACCCTTGTCTTGGATGGCCAAAAAGTACTCCCGCACAAAGCGCTGGAGCACGGATTTAAGTTTAAGTATCATTCACTGAAGGAAGCGCTAGAGGAACTCCATTCTTCCCAAAAACAGCATTGAATTTAAAAAGAGGAACTCCAGGCTGGTAGGTAGTGTCACTACCAGCTTAGGGTTCATTTTTTTAGTCAGACACAATCTATCAAGCAGACTGCAAGTTTTTAAGATGCCTCATTTTATTCTTATTAATAGTCCACTATTCATAAAGAAGGAAGCCCTAAATCTAACAAGCCTCTTCTTGACATCTATCCATATAACCTTCATTTATGATGCATTGGAGGATTTAAAAGAGTCCAACCGATAAGTATAAGAGACTCCGGCGATTTTAAAAGTGTCTCCATCCTTCATTGTGTACTCCTTATAAGGCACCATAGGCTCTCCATTCAGAACAGTTCCGTTCGTCGAGGATAAATCCTTAACAATGTGGCTATGTTCTCCTGTAACTATGCAAAGCTCAATATGAGAACGGGAAGCTCCATCCGTATGCTCCACAAACTGGACCAATTGCGGATCTCTCCCGATGATAAAGCTGCCTGCAACGAATTGGTCTGGCTGCAACCGGATGCGCTCTGTCCCTCCACTACCTGGTGGCTTGCGATCCAGGCAAGCAATCGGTGATTGCTGAACAGATGAAATCTGTATCTCTTGATCTGGACGAAGCAGCATCGTTTCCTGCTTAGATACAGCATTTATCAGCTCCGTTACCCCGGAGAGAGACTTATAATAAGCCTCACTGGTATCACTAGCTTCCAATTCATTTCCCCGTTCCGCACCTTTCCACGATGGCTCGTGTAAGTCAAAATTTGCTGAAGTTTTCTCCCTATCTTCCGTAACTCGGTTTCCCACGCTTTTAGATTCTGAGTTTGGAAAAGTCCATCTCCAGCTCTCCTGCCCTTGATCACTCGAATCGGAAGATTGCTTGTCTTGATGATGACGTCCCGCTACAAATCCGGTCAGCTTATCTACCTGATAACGATCATTTTTGCGATGTGCTGGGGAAGAAGTAGTTCCTAACCATTCCGAATCCAATACAGGTACTGAATCGCTGTACATATGAGATGAAGCTCGATTACGTTCCCATTTCCCCGTCCAGCTTATATAAGCAACAGCGGCAAGTACCAAGGTAAGCACCACGGAAATGATCAACGGTACCGTCTCTGGATGATCCAGATAAATATAACGCCACACGATGGCCGAAGCGAGCAGACATCCGAGAGTAATGTAGGTTTTATATTTTTGCAATCCAGGCTCCACATCTTCTACTTCGTTTTCTGTTACAAGCTCAGAATTCTCCTCTGGTTTCACGGACGGTTTGAGCCGATTGATCCGTTTAAGCTCCTGAATCTCCTGCAGAGTCTCCCGATGCTCCTGCCCGTATGTTCCGCCACGATCAGTATAATTCCCCTGTGAGGTATGAGAAGTATGAGCAGATATGATAGGGTCGGCTGATGAAAAGGCTCGCCCTTCCATACTTTCTCCCTGCACGCTAGCACTCTCTGTACCAGCCTTCATTCCTTGCAATAGCAGTTCCTTTAGCAATCCCAATTCAAATTCATTTCTATCACACAGATCGAGAATGCGTTGTATATATTCTCCCTGAAAGTGGGCTACACGAGTCATTAAACGAATAACCATCTGCTTAAATTGACTGCCTGTTTGCCCTGCATACTGTACACTGCGTAAAGGAACATAGGTTAAACTGGCGGTTTCCCTTGTACCTGAACCACTTAGAAAAATATAATCCTCGTGCAAAATAAACTGGCGGATATCTAACATATATTGCGGGCTGCGATGGAGGGCATCTGCCACTTCAAAAAGAATCCGGTAGAAATCCGAAGTCGACACACCCCCACCTTTCCATAACTGGGAAAGCATGCGTTGCCCCGAAATGTCGTAATGTAACTCAATCTGAAAATCGACTTCCTTTATTCTAAGTTCCAGCAGACCGGGAATCCGATTACCAGTCATCATGCCGGTCTGTACGGAATTTAAATCATCGGTCTTGAGCCCGTCTTCCTTGTTTAGAATCATAAATGTCCCGCCGTTCCGGGCAAAATCCCTGCTTAAACCAAACAATTAATGACCTCCTTAACAATTTCCTATCTCCGTGAGGTAGTATGATCTCCCCCAGCGGACATGTCATGGCAAGAAGTAAAGATAAGCACTGATCGCTCCCGGAATGACTGCGGTCATAAAAGGAAACCTGAGGTGCGCTTCATTTCCACTGGTCAGCGCTTTGCCGCTGCGAAATAGAAAAAATCCTCCTAAATTAAAAGCCACGCGCCGCAGTCTCATGATGGCTTCCCTCTTCCATAGCAAAATCCCTATGCCAATAATACCTGCAAAAAAAATCGAATATAAAGCTGACTGCCATGCAAAAGCAGCACCTGTCCATGCTCCAATCAAGCCGAACAGCTTTACATCTCCTGCACCAACAGCTCCCATCCAGTACAAAATCAGCATGAACCCAAATCCGGTACCCAGTCCAGCAACAGCAAATAAAAAACCGTGCCACCCTCCAAACAGAGTATTGAACACCAAGCCTACCACTATGCCGGGCAATGTAAGCTTATTAGGGATTTTCATGCTACGTAAATCCGTAACTAACGCAATCGCGAGCAGAACTCCGCATACAATATACATCCACGTCAATGCGATCTTCCCCCTTTATAAAATAGAACTAGCAGACTACCAGATCACTATCCATCGTAGTTATTCCTATCCGTCTATGTCGAGTCGATCCTATCTAGCCATCAGCTGGCTTTTCCACGGTAAACGGAACTTCTATACGTTGACCGTCCTCCGTTTCAATCACAAAGCTCCATTGACCAGGTGTTGTGTTCGTTCCCACAAACCAGTTCCATTCAATAATCCCGTCCGCATTGGCAGAGGTCCAGCCCAAATGCTGGGCCGTGCTTTGACCCGACTTATAAAGTACAGAAAGATTAGCAGTCGTCCCAGGCTCAACCTTGGCCTTGATCAAATTGTACACACCCTTCACAGCAGGTTCAGGCTTGACGAGCAACTGTATGGGATGCTGCGCATCCTTATCCTCTGTTGCCTCTCCTGTACCTGTCCCCTCCCCTGTGTTCCCAATCCAGAGACGTTCCTCTGCTGCCGCTTGAAGCACAATGCTGCGATACAGAAAGGGGACCTTCATCGGCAGTTCATACGATAGCTCTACTCTAAAATAAGGGTCCTTAGTTCCTGTAAGAGCAGGTACATGTACGCTCGTTATATGAATACGGTCATACTCCAGAATACTTTCCTCCATAAAAGGCTTTAGCATCGGCTTCAGAACAGGATCGAGTGCAGCTTCCGTAAATCGCCCCCGCAGCTCCTCCATCGGCTTTTGACCGCCCTGAACAGCGCTTTCTACCCAATCACCAATTGGAGGTGGCAACTGGGCAGCGAATTGGCTTGCATATTCACTCACAGATAACTTGGGCAGTTCATCCAGCGGTTCACGGACTGCATCTATTTTCGCGGACGCCGCCTCCACAGCTAGAGACACCGGGTAGATTTTAGCCGAAACCTGCTTAACCGCTTCTGAAGCGGTGGTCTGCAAGGCCGTGGATACCAGCGTCATCTGAACCATATAAATGAGAAAAATAATAAAAAACAGAAACATTGGCAACACCAGTGACGCTTCTAAAACAATACTTCCTTGTTCACATTGCTTCTGCCCACAAACTTTCCGTAAACACCGATTAATAGGAAAAATGCGCTGTTTTCGTGACATAGTACACACTTCCCTTAATACTCTCGCCTTCTTTTGAGGCGGTCCCGAGCATCTTCATTACCCCAGGTAGAAACCACAGCCTCATCCCATTCTTGACCTCACCCGTTGCATACGTTTGCCGCTCAGCAGGATTGACATCTGTATTCAGGCGGATCAGAGCAAGCATACGGGACATTTTTCGTTCATTATTGCTATGGAGCATCAGGAACAACCGCAAATGATCCTTGTATGTCATACGAAATTTCAGAAAATCAGACAATGGCACGTCCCCCTTTTGTGCCAGCATAATCATATCTTCTATCGCTTTTTCTACTCCATATAACAAAGCTGCCGCCAAAACGACCAGCGGATTACCTTTTGAGCTGTTTTTAACCAATCCCTCCATTGTTCGAATGGCAAGTCTCATAGCGAAAATTTCTCCATAGGCGGATGCCAGATTACCCGTCGGATTATGGAAGCCATACAGGATGTACTCAACTTCCTGATTATTCACCTCCAGCTGATCTCCCAAAATCTGTGCAGCATTTCCCACATTTCCACCCGACCCGGCCAAGCTGCCAAAACGACTAAAATCCACATGATGGAAGTAAGAAAGTGCGTATTCATTCTGGTAAAACTCGTCTCCCAGTTGAGTCAGTAAATTGGATGCCGACCCGTATAGACCATCCATACTATCCATGGAAGCTCCCGCTGCATCATAGGTGTCATAGGGCAAATCAGCGGATACAGATGGACTGGATGTAGACTGGTTAAATGAAATACTTTCATTGTAATACCGCTCCAGATTTTGGAATTTTTCTGCACTTTGTTTACCTTTGGAAAGAACCTCAATGATCCGATAGGCTTGTTTGAGCTTGTTTTTGGCCTCTTTTTCCATTTTCTTGCGTTCTTTGTCCGGTCCACGTCGCGTATCCATCATTTTGGCTTCACCGTCGAGTACATTGGCAGGTCCCGCCCAAGCATACGCATTCAAGTATTTATCTATCTCTTTGAGCGTTGATGCGACTTCTTGCTTGAGCATGTCTGCATTCAAAAATGGATCTGTATAAAAAGATAAGGTACGCATCATGCTCGTTATTCTATTGTTAGCAGTATTTATAGAAGTCCGTTGCTTTTCGATTTCTGCTTCCCATTGCTCAAATTCCTTGTCTGGAATCAACAAATCCTCTGCTTTTTGCCGTGCGCTTCCTACCGACGGATCTGCGTTGGAGCCTGCTCCGCTTGGAGTAGGGGCTGCTGAAACCTCATCATAGCCTGCATTGGCCGCCCTCTGCTTATATTGGGCAATGACTTTGCGCATCTCTTCATTAATCTGTCGGGCCTCATTTAACGGTTCCTTGGCTTCCAGAAGCAGCTTATCATGTTCTTCTCCAGCCTGAACCATGATCTGACGCAGGCGATCAAGCGCTGCCCTCGCTCTACGTGCATATTTTTCCATCTGCATGATTTTAACGTCGTCCACACTCTTCTTATTGTCTTCATATACATGTACGTAATGCTTATATTGAGCGGCAATATCGGCTACAACCTCAAGCGGGTCCCATATATACTGATTGGGCATATAGGTGCCCCTCTGTTTAATAATCCGCTTGCGAACCTCTTCCATATAAGCTCCTGCCTTACGCTGCTTCTCCAGCATGTCATCCAGTTTGGCCTCTCGTCTGTCGTACAGCTTTTGCAGCCTTTTCAGCAAATCTACCGTATGAGAAGCCTCTTTCATATTTTGAGAGAGCGGCTTTAGCTTTTCGAGCACTTCAAACGTAAAATCGACAGGTGCTTTATACTTCATCTCTTCACGGATCTGTTCGTTAAATATGGCATATTTACCAAGCTCTCTTTCCATTTGCAGGGAACTTGAATCCAGCTTCGTATTCATCAGCGGGAGTGAATCCGCGCGTGCCGTACGCCGCGCGCTGTCATTCAGCACTTTGACCATAATTTGTTCTCCGCCGCCTTCGCCATAAGCAAACAAACCGTACTCCTGTTGTAATGTCGGATCATAAGCAGACATCACTGAACGAACCGCCGCATGGGTCAGCCGTTCGGTCTGCACATGCAATGCAGCAATTCTCGCGTAATCAATAAATACAGCAATAAAACCGAACATGACCGCCAGAATCAGAATTAAAAAGACCGTGACAGCACCTGATTCCCCGTCCTTTGTATTGTGTCCCTTACCAAACACCTGCTTCCTCCTTTCCAGTTACATTCCCGTTACTTACTTCTCACTGACCGTTTTGACCATATTGCATCAGTACTTTCCCTACAACTGCCGAATCTACCTTTTCACCTGATCCTCTGCCCATAAACTTCGCACCATAATAACGGACCAACTCCACCGTACGAATCCATTCCACAGGTTCGACCACGCCAGAGCTCATTTCCCCTTGCAAATCTGTCTGATCTAAAAACTGATTCAACAAAGGTACCTTCACTATCTTATTTAACTTTGTGGTCACCTTACGGTGAATCATACTGTTCTCATATGTCATCTGCCCCTGCATGCCCGCAGGCATTCTATTTTCTGCATTGGACAGCTTCTGAGCAGGTAACGAGCCTCCCCCATTGCCGCCCGGCACCTGTACACTTTCCTGATTGTTGGCTCCGGTCCAGCCAAACAGGGCTCCCAGCATACCATCATCCTTCAGGCGCCAATAGAGAGAATCCCGTTGCCCTTGTGTAAATGCTCCCGTACGTGGGTCCTTGAAGCTGTTATCCCAACTGTAAGCGGCCCTTTCCGAAGCAGTAGCAGCGACCTGCACCAATATAGATTTTTGATATATGTACAGGCAAAAAAATAACATCACAAAAATGACCAGCAGTAGAATGGGAAAGACGAGGGAAGCTTCCAAGGAGAAGCTCCCGTCCTCTTTTTGTGCCAATTTGCGCAGCATTATGAATCCATAAAATCGTTACTTTTTTTATCCGCCTTTTTCAAAAGCCCTTCTACAATTTTCTTGATCTGATCCTTAAAAATAATTGCCACCGCAATCAGAATGGCAATGATCAGGATCATTTCTAACGTACCCAGACCATCCTCATCCTTGTACAACTTACGAATACTGCCTGTTACTAATGTCATCATTGTATTCCTCCTACATATTCATCATCATTAAAGCCGGAGCGCCCACCAGCACAATTACCGTTAGCAAAATCAGCGCCATCGGGAATACTAGCTTAGATGAAGCCTGCTCCCCTCTTGTGCGGCTAATTGAAGTCCGCTTGCCCCATAACGTCTGGGATAACTCACGTAAAGCCATCACGAAATCGCTCCCGCCGCGCCTCATATTCAACAAAACTGTCGTCGTAAATACTGTCATTTCCTGAATACCACAACGTTTGCTCAGGTGCTCAAATGCCTGTTGAAAGGAAAAGCCGCTTTCCCATTCCGCCACCGTCTGCCTCAGTTCTCGATACAACGGATGTTCCGTATCCGCCCCTTTACGTTCCACGCAATGTAGCAATGCCCGTTGTACCGTCTCACCTGCACCTACTAAAAGCATCATTTTACTCAACAGTTCAGGCAATTCCATTAAAATTTGCTGATCCCGCTTCTGTACTTTCCCATGTAAATCCTTGATCAGCGCGATGGGTACCAGAATACCAAGTCCCAATCCGAGCACCAGCCCGGTCGCATCCCCGCCCAGCATAAGCGATATTAAAGCTCCACCAGCAGCCATTATATATCCGTAACCCAACATTTCTGCCAGAAAAAGCATCGTTTTTTCTCCGCTGTTGCGCATACCATACAGCTTCTGCACCGAACGCTGGAGCTTGAACATTAGCAAAGGCAGCCTGTGAGTAGCACGTAAAGCATGAATCATGTGTACAAATGGGACTGAAAGTCTTTGCAGCCGCAGTCCCTCCAGCTTCATATGGCGAAAATGCGCATACTTAGCACCGTGCATCTGGTTCAGCACCACCCAGCCTCCCACTTGCAGAACCAGCATGACCAGACAAACCAACATCACCACACCCATCTCTCCTTACACTTCAATCTTCATAATGTGGTTGATCCACACAAGACACCCACCAAGCACCAATAAACAAAAGGTTGATAAAACCATACCTGTACCGCTGTATAAGGGCATCATGTAATCACCCGCTGTCATCGTCATAAACAATACAAACAAAAAAGGCGCCGCAAACATAACCCTCGATTCAAAACGTTTCTGCGCAATCATTACACCGATCTCCTGTTGAATTTCCAACTTCTCACCAATGACACTTGAAGCTCGTCGTACGACTTCCACCAGATCACCTCCGGTTCGCTTGCAAGCCGCAAATACGTCCGCAAAATTCGTAATATCCTCCATCTGCGCCCGACGGGCCAAATCCTGCAAAGCAGCCTCTACAGGCTGTCCGATTTCGAGACAGGCGGTAATAATGTTAAATTCAAAAATCAGGTCGTGATCTCCATCCGGACTAAGCAATCTCAAATCCTCTACAGCCTCACGAAAACCATTCTCCACCGACCTTCCCGCTGAAAGAGAAGACGAGAGCGAATATAAAGCCTGCTTGAATTGGATGCTTAGAGCAGACCTGCGTCGTTGCAGCAAAAATTGCCTAAAATAACGAGGCGTCACCCCAGCCCCGGCAGCGCACAGCAACGATAATATCCATTGGTGATAAAATAGATAGCCGATCATTGCGAACAGCACGCCACTAAAGAATATGCACAGACTTTTTTGTACTGTCGATAATGTATATACCGTATAATCTGGCAGAGAAGGGACCTCACGTGATACTTGCTTGGCAGTCATTTTTCCTGGCTTCACGCTGATACTCCTCCCCTGTGCCAGTTTTCCGGATTGATCCCGGCCATTTGCAGCTTCAAAGTATGTTTCAGACCCTCGCCACAACGTTCCAGATCTCCTACGATTCGCCCCTTACTTTCTCCTCGTTCCTGAAAACGATAAAGAGGGTTAAGCGTCACCTCACCATTTTCAAAGCCAATCACTTCGCTAATTTCCAGCACTCGTCTAGATTTGTCGCGCATCCGTGACAGATGAACGAATATATCAATAGCTGAGCTGATCTGCTGCCGTACTACTCCAAGCGGAAGCTCTGCTCCTCCGAGCACCATCGTTTCCAGCCGGCTGACCATATCGCGGATATTATTCGCATGCCCAGTTGACAAGCTTCCATCATGGCCAGTATTCATCGCTTGCAGCATATCCAATGCCTCACTTCCCCGGACCTCACCCACCACAATGCGGTTGGGCCGCATACGCAGGGAGGAACGAATCAGATCACGAATTGTGATTTCTCCCTTTCCCTCGGTGTTCGCATTCCGTGTTTCCATGGAAACTAGATTAGGGACCGTCACAATTTGCAGCTCTGCTGAGTCTTCAATGGTAATAATCCGTTCAGACGACGGGATAAACTGGGATAATGCATTCAGAAAAGTTGTTTTACCAGAACCCGTTCCTCCGCTTATAAAAATGTTGTACTTGCTACGTACCAAGTCCTTGAGCATAGCAGCGGTTTCTGCATCAAGCGCACCCATTTGTATCAAGTCATCCATCGTCATAGGACGCTCGGGAAACTTCCGTATTGTCATCGTCGGACCCTTGAGAGCAACTGGAGGCAGCACAATATTTACGCGTGACCCATCCTTTAACCGGGCATCCACAATGGGGGAAGCCTCATTCACAATTCGGTTCACCCCGGCTACAATCGTCTGGATTAAATCCTCCAGCCGCTCGCGGGACTCAAATTGATCAGGTACCTGCATCACTTCACCAGCCCGCTCCACAAAGATTTCCCGGTGACTGTTAATCATAATTTCCGTAACGGTCGGATCGTCAATCAATGGCTGGAGTACATCCAGCCCACGGAAAGAGTTAAAAATCTTGCGGACAAGTGCATGCTTCTCTCGGGAAGTTAAGCCCGCCAGCTCTACATCGTGTAAAATTCGATTTTCAATATGCCGTACCAGATCTGTATCCTTTACCGAAGACGTTACGTCCAGCCCGTTTCGGATATCTGCTCGCAATGCCTTAAACCGTTCCTCATTCATGTTCATCAGCCCCTTTTAAGACCAAACGGCGGGCGGATGTGTTACACTGTCCACATTCAGCAGCTCGTGGCACAGATGACGAATTTCCCGCTGATAAATCGGTGAACTAAGCAGTAGCTCACGGTGCTGCATCTGCTTCCATGAAGGTATATAGGGTAACGCTCCGTTTAGCTCCATGAAGTCACGAGGTAATGAGTTGATCATAGTTCCCATATAGCGGTTCACCACAAAGCTGGTTTTGCATATCATGTCTTCAAGCCCTTCAGGCTGCGTGGTTTCTAAAACATCCAGCCATAATCCGCACTTGTGCATGCTCATTAAATCGTCTGCCAGCAGCCAAATCAGCTTATGACTAGCTTCAAGCACGGCTTGAGCCCGATCACCTTTTTCAGAATCGCCATCTACGATCACTACATCATACTGCCCACTTTCGGCAACCGTTCGAATCAGCTCTTTCGCTTCATCACAAGTCATGTCCGTCAGCTCCTTGCGATTATAGACAGGCTGAAAAGTATCCGCCTGAATTTCAGGGCGACGAATACAATAGGAAGCCATGGATAATGGAGTGTCCTCACTCCCCTCCGCCTTGAGATCATAGAGCAGCCTGGACAACCCTTCTCCTTCTGCTCCGCTAGCACTGCCTGAACCAGTGAACAACGAGCTTGAATCCACCGTCTCCAGATTCAGATAGAATACCGAATACCCCTCATTCCCCAGCTGTTTGGACATATTGAGTGCGGCCGTTGTCTTACCTAGTCCACCGGAAGCTGCTACCATGCCGATAATCATTCCACCTTCCCGACTGTTTACACTTTTCCGACCGTTCGACCTCTGTCTAGCCGTTTCCAAAATAAAACCGACCAGCTCAGATAAAGGCTGATATTTTAATAAAGGCTGTCCATATTCGCTCACTTGTTCTCCCTCATGTAATACCAAACAAGGAATATCAGCAGCTTCCCTGTCTGTCCATAGATTCAAAAAAGCCGCTTCACCTACCACCACATCCGGTCTTTTCATTCCACTGGTTTCCATCATGTATTGATGAAATGCCTCCGGTTGCGAAAAAGCCGTTATTCTCAGCCTTCTGGCGTACTCGCTTCCGTGAATATAATTCAGCAGCGGCTCAATATAATCCCGGCCTTCTACGGCCAATACCACTTTCACTGGAACCATAACGCTCATCCCTTTCCCTAACACAACAACGCAAAAAAGCACCGTTCATCAATCCGTAAATACATACGGTTGGTGAACGGTGCTTCCGTCACGTGCAATCTATTTACTGGTAGAATAGCATAGCGCTTATATTAGAGCAAGTATTTTTTGTGCAAGTATCTTCCAAAATCCTCGTACTAGGAGAAGGCGGGCAGTCTAGCCCCGCCTCCTACTATCTTCATCTTAGTAGAATTTGTGGTGACGACGATGACAGTCATGATGGCGATGATGGCGATGATGGCGACGTTTCCGGCAATGACATTTCTTATCAAAATCTTCATGTTTCCGGTGATCATGTTTAAATTTAGGTTTAAACTTAATGACAGTCACCTTAATGATCTTCTTAAAGATACGTTTTTTTGGCTTACGCAAATGACAATGTTTAAACATTTTTAATTCGCCTCCATTTCTTTGAGATAGAATATACTATGGAAGCAGCGAACCATCGGTAACCATCATATGACTATTTATGAATTTACTGGGCTAATTAATGATCTACCTCAAGTTTAATATCCGGATCATAATCCGCCACAATTAGAACATCCATATGACGTGCTTGACGGAGAATCCTCGGCACAACCGCAGCCTTCCCCCAACGGCTACTTCGGGAAGACTGCCCCACGATGAGCTGCGTACCTGAATATCCTTCCACTGGAGCAATCAAAATGTCGGCAATTTCGCGTCGGCTGGAAACAAGCCGAATCTCAAAGGTTCCCCCCAGTCGGTGGGTCAGCAACTTTAGTTGTTCCAGACGAGGGTTCAGTCTCTCAGGTATACGCTCACCAACATGAGCATAAGTCACAATCCACACAGCCTTCAGACGAAAGGCGATACGAAAACCGCGGCGAATCAACCTTTCAGCATTTTCGCTTAGCGTCACGCCTACGAAGATCACTTCCTCCCTGCGCCACGGTCCCCGAAGTGATTCGTGTCGATCCCAGGATTCCAGCCGCTCATCTACGTCATCTGCCAATTCCCGCAAAGCAAGTTCACGCAACGCAATCAGATTGCCCAGTTTAAAAAAGTGGCTAAGTGCCTGTTCCACCTTCGCAGGATCGTATATTTTGCCCTCACGCATACGCTGCTGCAACGATTTGGGAGCCACATCAACAAGCTGTACTTCATCGGCCAGACGCATCATATGGTCGGGAACAGTCTCTCTCACTCGTATGCCAGTAATCTGTTCTACCGCATCATTCAAGCTCTCCAGATGCTGTACATTCATTGTGGATATCACAGAAATACCTTGTTCCAAAATGGTAAGCACATCCTCATAGCGCTTAGATCTCAGACTTCCGGGCACGTTGGTATGTGCCAGCTCATCAATAAGCACCACCTCGGGATTACGCCTGAGAATCGATTCCGTGTCCATTTCTTCCAAGTGTGCGCCATGCCGCTCGATGGACTGACGGGGTATCATCTTCAGAGATCCTACCTGGGCCAGTGTTTCTGCTCTTCCGTGCGTTTCCAGCAATCCGATAACTACATCGATTCCGCTCTCCAGCAGATCATTCCCCTCTCTCAGCATCGTGTATGTTTTGCCGACCCCCGGAGCAGCGCCAATGTATACCTTGAGCTTGCCCCGCAGGATTTTGGCTGCCTCAGCCTGTGCTTCCTCAACGCTCAAACGATGATACGGATCATTATCTCCCTCCTCCTGTCTCATTGTTGGCAAAATCCGCTCACCCTCCTGCTCGGCCCGGTCCGCAATCAGCAGCAAATCCATATTTTTCATTCGTTTTAAAATCCCGTTCACAAGCGATCCTTTCATCAACTCCTGCCACGGAGTCTGCCGAGAATGCCCCATAACAATTCGGGTAACATTGTGCGTCACCGCATAATGAATCAGTTGACGAGGCAACCTTCTGCGGGAAAAAAGCGGGATTTCTTCAAATGTTGATCCGATCTTGTCAGCCAATTTCTCAATTGAACGCTTGAAGGCTGCTGATTCCTTGGACAGCTTGCGCTTCGAGCTGACAAAGGAGACTACTAGCATATCTCCTCCCAACCGCTTGGCGACCTGTTCCCCCCTACGTACATAAATGGACCCATTCCAATGATATTGGACAGGTACCAAAATACGCTCTGCGGCTCCTGACGCCCCGTGCAAGCCTAACTCCTCCCGGTGCCGTTCCAGCGAATCGTTCACATCCTCTGCTACCAATCGCAGGGCTAGCTCACGCAATTTACCCAGATTTCCCCGGTGAAACATCTCAGGATTGGGCGTATGCATGTAGCCTTTCGCCAACCGTTCCAAAATCATCTCCGGGGTGGCATCAATCAGACGAATTTCATCCGCCAGCTCCAGTGTATCAACTGGAACCGTATATTCCGCTTCAAAGCCTGTCAGCTGATATACCCACTCCGTAATTCCTTCGAGTTCATAAACATTGACCGTCGTAATGACGCTAATTCCCTGCTCCAGCAAATACCGAATATCCTCCAGCCGTGTTGGAAATGGGGCATCTTTCCGGTTATGATGTGCCAAATGATCCACCAGTACCACCTCGGGATTTCGTGCCACCAAAGCTTCCACATTCAGATCCTTTTGCTCCTCACCATCTTTTATCCAATGAATACTAGGCACTCGCTCCAGCGTGCCGACCTGTTCCACGGTCACAGGCCGCTGCATGGTTGAGACCGCACAAATCACAACATCAATACCTTCATGCTGCAGCGATTGTCCCTCCTGCAGCATATGATACGTCTTGCCCGAGCCACTGACCGCACCCATGTATATTTTGAGTCTGCCTCGATGCAGTTTGTTAATCGAATCCAGTATTTCCTCTGGTGATTTACGTTTGAAGCTCTCCACTTTCGTTCCTCCCCACAACGTGCTTGTTTGTTCCGTCCATTCTTATATGGTTGTAATGAATGTACTCCCGTGTCCCAATCAATTCAAGATGATCAATCAAGCTTGCCCCAAAAAAAGCCGCACAGGGCAGTATAAGCGCAAAAAACGTGCATTCAGGTCTCTTATGCCTGAATGCACGCTATTTTGGGTAACTCATATGGGATCACTTCCTACAATCACTTGCTATCTTCGCCAACGATCCCCCGTTGTTGAAATAACTTTTGCCATACCACACCGTGAGACGGGGAAAAGAGAAAAGCCAAAAGCAGCAACACACCCGATATACATAGCATACTTGCCGCAATAGAAGCATCCAATACACTTGCTGTGTAAAAGCCTGCGACCGAGCTGATGGCTCCAAATCCGACGCTGTATACAATCATACGGGACAACTTCTCCGTCAGCAAATAAGCGGTAAGAGGCGGTACAACGAGCATGCCAACCACCAGAATTGCACCCACACTCTCAAATGACGCCACCGTCGTTAGTGAGACGAGACTCATCAGCAGATAATGAAAAAAAACAACTGGAATGCCTAATGAAGCTGCCAAGGCGGGATCGAAGGAAGTAATTTTAAATTGCTTGAAAAAGCCCCCTATCACGATCAAATTGATCAAAAACATCGCGCCCGTAATCCACACAGCCCTCGGACCGACATCGAAGCCGGCTATCTCTAACGTATTCCACGGCACATAAGCAATTTCCCCATATAAAACGTGATCCATATCCAGATGGACATTCGAAGCAAACACGCTGACCAGCAAAACACCGATAGCAAACAATGTCGTAAACACTACCCCAATGGCAGCATCACTTTGCAGACCGCTTTGTTGGAACAGCTGAATCAGGTACACCGTTAGAAGACCCAACACTGCCGCACCAAACATCATCCACACCGAATCTCTCGATCCGCTGATGAGAAAGGCAATGACAATCCCCGGCAGTACCGCATGACTGATTGCATCACCGATCATAGCCATTTTTCGGAGCACGAGAAAGCACCCAACGATACTACATCCCCCTGCCACTAACATTCCCGTCAAAATTACATAAAATGAACTCATAGGGCACGCTCCTCCCTTGGCTGTGTACCGACTGCCTGCTCCAGATTTTTTCTGGCGTTCAACCGAACGATAGCCTTGGAGATCATCCCGCGCTGCGGCGCAAAAATCAAGCTCACTCCAAACACCACAGTCGCGCACAACACGCATAACGGTCCTGTAGGCAGATTTTGTCCCAGAGAGCTAATGACCGTCCCACCAAGGCCTGCTATAGCACCAAACAAGCCTGATAGGCATACCATGACACCCAGCTTCTCTGTCCAGTATCTTGCCGACACGGCCGGGGTAATCAGCAGAGCAGCCATCATAATGACTCCCACGGCCTGAATGCCAGCAACCACCGCAATGACAATCAATAGCATCAACAACTTATCCAGCAAACCTGCCGGAAAACCAAGACCGCGGGCAAAGCCGGGATCAAAGCTGAGCAGCTTAAATTCCTTGAAAAATAATATACATATTCCGATGAGTACCACCGAAATTACCGCCATCGTATAAACATCAGACAATACCATTGCCGCAGCTTGACCAAATAGAAATTTATCCAAACCGCTTTGGTTTCCTGCGCCACTATGCTGGATTTCGGTCAACAACATAATACCGAAACCAAAAAATACGGACAGCACCGCTGCAATCGCTGAATCGCTTTTAATTCGCGAATACCGGGTTAACGCACTGATGGCAAAGGTCGCAACAATCCCTGCAATGGCGGCCCCAATCATAAATCCAAACACGGATTTTGTACCTGTGATCATAAAAGCCACACATACCCCCGGCAAAGCCGCATGTGCCAAAGCATCTCCCATGAGCGACTGCTTGCGCAAATACATAAAACTACCAATAACCCCGCTACTTAAACCGAGCAAAATGCATCCCAGCAAAATCCACTGCATGTTTGGGTCGGTCAAAAGCGCTGCCAAGCTTGTCATACTGCTCACCTCACTCCGAGTATCGTACCGGAATCCGGGCCTGTTTTGAGTATACTCAGACGCCCGCCATACGTACGCTGTAGATTTTCCTCGGTAAAAATATCTGTCGTTTCTCCAAACGCCATAAGATGCCCGTTCAACAGCATAACCTGATCAAAATAATCCGTGACTGTAGATAAATCATGATGAACGACAAGTACGGTTTTACCCTGCTGTTTCAGATCGTTGAGCAATGAAATAATGGCTTTTTCTGTTGCAGCGTCCACACCGACAAACGGTTCATCCATAAAATAAAGCTGAGCGTCCTGCGCCAGTGCTCTGGCTAAAAAAACACGTTGTTGCTGACCGCCAGACAATTGACTAATCTGCCTGTCTGCATATTTGCTCATTCCAACCTTGTCCAAACTCTCCATCGCAGCCTGACGATCTGCTGCTCCCGGACGCTTAAACCAGCCCAATCTGCCATACCGTCCCATCATAACCACATCCAATGCGTTCGTCGGAAAATCCCAATCCACCGACTCCCGCTGTGGTACATAGCCAACCTTGAGTAGCTGTTGCTTATAGGGCTTGCCGTAGACCAGCACCTCGCCCCTAAGCTTTGGAATCAGTCCAAGCGCTGCCTTAATCAGCGTAGATTTCCCAGCCCCGTTCGGACCGATAATACCAATCAGCTTGCCTTCCGGCACTTCAAAGGAAACATCGAACAAAACGGGCTTTTTTTGATAAGCTACCGATAAATCACGAACGACAAGTGGTGAATGCCCCATGTATCTCTGCCTCCTTATTTAAGAGCTTTAACAATCGTATTGACGTTATGCTTGACCATTCCAATATACGTTCCATCTTCTGTGCCCTCTTCACCCATGGCATCCGAATACAGCTCGCCACCAACCTTAATTATATGACCTTGCTGAGCGGCCCCCTGAATAACCGCATCTATGGCCTTTCTCGGAACACTAGATTCTACGAATATAGCCTTGATTTTATGTTCGACCAGATAATCTCGCAGCTTGGTCACATCTTGAGAACCCGCTTCTGATTCTGTGCTCATACCTTGAAGTCCTCTCACTTGAATGTGGTAGGCATCTCCGAAATAGCCGAAAGCATCATGTGCCGTGACAAGCACGCGCTGGGCTTCCGGTATACTGGCAATCTGCTCTCTCGTGTAATCGTCCAGCTCTCGCAGCTCAGTAAGATAGCTTTCTGCGTTGGCCTTATATTCCTCCGCATGAACAGCGTCTAGCGCCGACAATTCATCTCTGACGGTTTCTACCGCAGACATCCAATTCTGTACGTTAAACCAGATATGTGGATCATGCTCAGATCCCATTTCCGGGCTACCTGCACGCAACTGATCCTGTGCGATGTTCTTGGACACGGGTATGACGGTTTTTTGCTTGCTGATTTTCTCCAGAATGTCCTGCATTTTTCCTTCCAGATGCAACCCGTTATAAAAAATAACGTCGGCCTGATCCAGCTTGCGCATATCTCCCTGAGAAGCCTTGTACAAATGCGGGTCAACGCCTGACTTCATAATTCCCGTGACCTCCACATGATCACCGCCGACCTTGCCGACAATGTCAGAGATCATACCGATGGTAGCCGTAGCCTTTATTTTTTGTCCCGCCTCTCTCGCAGTTCCCTGCTCCTTCTTCTTAGCATCGGTACATGCAGTCGCTAGAACCAGAGCCAGAGACAACACTCCAACCGTCGTTACCCATCGCGGCAAAGCCTTCTTAAACTGCTTGTTCATGTTTTAAAATCCTCCTCTGAATTTCGTTTTGGGACAAACTATTTCCTTGATTCAATTATTTTTTATCAATACTATATTTTAGAGTATACACTAAAGTTTTTACCTAGGGAAACATTTTATAAAATATAATTCTTATGTATTTCGTTATACCGTTCGATTTTCGTTCTCCCAATGTGTAATATATAGAAGATATCCAGTCGTTAAACCAAAGAATACATATAAAGAGGTGCAGGTCATGGAGCCAACAGGATACAGCCCTTATCGGAACAAACGTCGGCAAGTTCGGATACGAAAAATACTGCTCATTTTTATGCTGGTGTGCTGTCTGCTTGCCCTAACTTCCTGTGCTCGAGGTGACATCCATGTAGATGTTCATCTCGATCAAAGTGTAGATATGGATGCAACGTTCAGTGTAAACAACCAGACACTGATGATGTTGGACAATCCCGGACTGCTAGATCGATTAGTCAAGCGTATTCAAAGCAACAATGTAGATGTACAGCCGCTAGCTGAACAGGGAAGAAAGGGATATCAAATCAAGGGACATTATCAAGGAGATTGGAGCACAAAAAAAAATCCCAGTCAGGGATTAAATCTACCTGAGGGATTAGAAATAAAGCGCGCTGTGAGCCAACATTTTTTCACAACGAATATTGATCTTACCATGAAGCTCGATCTACCACGGATGCTCCCTGAAGAAGCTCAAGGACTGAGTGACAAATTTGAGCAAATGAATGTGTTTGCGCGCAAATTACTGGAGCGGCAGCTGGATCTTAACTTCAGCCTATCCTTACCCATCCAACCTGCTACCAATAATGCGGACCGTGTGTCGGAAGACGGAAAAACACTGTATTGGGACATTGCTCCATTGGAATCTAACGAGCTAAAATTGTCTGTTAACGTACCCAATGTACGACATATCGTGTATGTAGCTGTTACGAGCCTGATACTGATCGTGCTCGCTGTGATCTTACTAATTCGTAGACATCGCTCCAATAAAGAAACTTAAAAAAGAAACTAAAAAAAACGTTGTCTAATTTCTGGTGGGGGGATCTGACATTGATCCTCTTCATCCTTGCCAAACCAACGATATCGGTTACGCGCCACCCAGTTATAGACTGCATTGCGCACAAAGCGGGGAACCAGGATGAACACATAGGCCAGCGGATATGGAAAACGAAGACGTTTGGCAATTCGCAAAGCTGCGGTTGACCTTGTATAATACGTACCGTCTTCAATCAGCACGAACGTATCCAGCAGATCTGTAGATAGTCCTCCTGCACGTAATAGTTCTTGTCCTGCCTCAGATTGCAGGGAACCAAAATGAAATGTTCCCTTAGGGTCACGCTTGATAATAAAGCGGGCCGCTCCCTGACAAAAGTGGCATACCCCATCCACCAACACAATGGCATGATCTGAATGAGCATGATCAGACTGGTTCATAAATGCATCTCACCTCCAGAGAAATCAACGGCATGAATACCAGCAACACAATCATATGAATATAAACAAAAAAACGCCGAAAGTATCCGACGCTTGTTTAGAAATGTATAGTCTTTACCTGTTCGAAAAACTAGCTCAATGCTTTCTCAAACAGCTGTTTTGTATTAATTTGCTCTAAAAACTCCTCATGGAACTTATCCATACACTTGCAGATAAAATCCTTATGGCATACCGGGCAAGGCGTCGTTAGCAGTCGACTAATATTCGTCAAGGTCCACTCCGGATTACGTTGAGAAAAAACGCGGCACTCCGTTCCATCGGCCAAACTCATTTTAAACTCATAAAGCCCTTCTTTTTCGTTGCTGCCAGCCAGCGTGAAATTAACAATATTCGGTCTGTAAGACATCATATCACCCGTATTTTTCAAATTTGTTTCGTACCTGATGACCAGAATCACCTAAGCCATCTTAATGAATTTTGGCGATGATGTCAAATGGTCGCAAATCTCAGCGAATCAAGATCTATGTGCAAAAGCCACCGATAAATCGGCGGCCAGAGTGTAAAAGTTATAGAAATGCAGTCAAATGACATTGAGCTCGACATCAATGTTACCGCGTGTTGCTTTGGAGTATGGACAAAAATCATGCGCTTGGCGTGCCAAATCTTCGGCCTGTGAGCGTTCAATACCGGGGATTTTCACATCCAGACGTACCGCCAGCTGGAAGCCGCCATCGCTTGGGTCCTTGCCGATAGATACGTGGCTGGTGACCTCAACATTGTCTACCTTCACCTTAGCCTTTCGGGCCACATTAGCCAATGCGCTCTCATAGCAGGCACCATAGCCTGCCGCAAACAATTGCTCCGGATTCGTAGCTTCTCCACCTGCGCCACCCAGTTCCTTCGGCGTACTGAGCTTATGCTTCAAAACCCCATCAGATGAAGCGACTGAACCGTCTCTTCCACCATGTACCGTTGCTGATGCTGTGTATAATGCTTCCATGATTTAATCTCTCCTTCTCTATATTATTTGCATTTCGCATGAATCCATCGTCATATTAAGACATGATTACCTTCTCGTATGTACTTTAAACAAACTACACAAAATGAATCATTTATAACATGGAAGTTAACTAATTTATTTACCGTTTAATTCCATCTCACCTTGTTTACACTATATGCAAAATGCTTCCGATTCCGAACTTGGAGAATAAAGCCTTTTCTGAAACGCGTAAATTCGAAGAAAAAGGATTACACCGGGCTATTTATCGTTTCAGTCCGAATGACTACAAAGAAATTGATAAAATATGGAACGGCGTTCACCCGGAAGATGGACAACAATTTAAAAAAATCCAAAACGACCAAGCTGCTCCCCTCAGAGCGATATAGCTTGGTTTTTCTATTGTTCAGCTTTATACGATGGCTATATTGCTTCAAAAATACGATTAACTTGCTTGACCACACAAAAGTTGCACTAGACAAAAACTATTGTGGGTGTACAATAGGGATAACACAATCGTTATGTCACTAATAATATATTTCAACATTAATAAAGAAGGTGAAGCGTATGAAAAATACAAAGGGCAACTTCGCGGAAATCGCTTCACTGTCGGAAGTGAATCGTTCCTTGAGCGTCCCGAAAGACGGGACTTGGTTTCGGAAGTTTCTTGCCTTTGCTGGACCCGGCTATATGGTCGCAGTCGGCTATATGGACCCCGGCAACTGGGCCACTGACATCGCTGGCGGATCAAAATTCGGCTACACGCTGCTTAGTGTCATTCTAATCTCCAACCTGATGGCCATCCTGCTGCAAGCCTTATCCGGCAAGCTTGGCATTGCCACAGGTAAAGATTTGGCTCAAATGTGCCGTGATGCCTACAGTCGTCCTGTCGCGATCGGCTTATGGCTCTTGTGCGAAATTGCCATTGCAGCCATGGATTTGGCCGAGGTCATCGGTTCAGCCATTGCGCTGAAGCTGCTGTTTGGTCTACCGTTACTATACGGAGTCATCATTACCGCATTTGACGTCATGCTTATTTTACTGCTGCAAAACAAAGGTTTTCGGGCATTGGAAACACTCGTCATTGTGCTAATGGCGACGATTGCCGGCTGTTTTGGGATTAATCTCATTTTGGCACAACCGGAATGGGGCGGCGTATTGGGCGGCTTTGTACCAGACTCGCAAATTTTGACGAATCCAAGCATGCTGTATATTGCCATCGGTATTATGGGCGCTACTGTAATGCCGCATAACCTGTATCTGCATTCTTCTATTGTACAAACTCGCAAATTTGAGCAGACTTCAGCAGGTAAACGGGAAGCTATTACATTTGCAACTTGGGATTCCAGTATAGCGCTGATGTTCGCTTTATTTATTAATGCCGCCATCTTGATCGTGGCAGCTGCTGTATTCCATACGGCAGGAAGAACAGATGTAGCCGAAATTAGTGATGCCTATTATCTGCTTTCGCCACTACTGGGAACCACACTGGCGAGCATACTATTTGGGGTGGCGTTACTCGCCTCAGGTCAAAATTCAACCGTAACAGGCACTTTAGCTGGACAAATCGTGATGGAGGGTTTTTTGAATCTTCGTCTTTCACCTTGGTTGCGTCGTCTAGTGACCCGCCTCATCGCGATCATTCCAGCGGTCATCGTCACTGCAATCGCAGGTGAAAAAGGTGCGGAGGAACTGCTTGTGCTGAGCCAGGTCATCCTGTCCATCCAGCTTCCCTTTGCCATCATTCCATTACTGCTCTTTACCAGCGACAAAAAGATTATGGGTGAATTCGCAAATAAAATGTGGCAAAAAGTATTAACCTGGATCGTGACCGCTGTCATTATCATCTTGAATGTAGTGCTCATCATCCAAACGATATCAAGTTGACAGACTGTTTGGATGTAACCAGTAAAAAAAAGGTATTCCAGAAGGCAAAATAGCCATGGAATACCTCTTTTTTTATCATTTATTTTTCCAATATGTTTAGAATCAACGCTGCGTTCTGTTCAACAAATGTAGCATCAAGCATGCTTTCATGATCTCCATAACCATCACAAATGGAATACTCCCCACTTGTAGAATGCTCCCACATTCGGATATCTCCACGTATATGTTTACTTTGACTCTGAAGAGATTTAATAACATGAATATGAGCGGCAACTTGTCCAGAATTCATTAAATTATCCAAATACGCATAGTATCTTTGAATCTTCTCGCCAACATGATGATAGAAAAAATCTCCTTCACTTTGCAATTGTGGATATTTATCCAACATAAGATCTACCGTTTCTTTCGCATATTTACGACTCTCTTCCGTTGTAAGCCGCTCTGAATTTATTTCTGTAATGTAAAATGAGTCCAATAAAATGAGCTGGCTAACCTTATCTCCCTGTTTTTCAAGAGCCTTTGTAATCTCAAATCCCAAATTGCCTCCCGCTGAAATCCCTAGAAATACGTAAGGTCCCTCTGGCTGAACTTCTTTTATTAGACGGATATATTCTGCAATGAGACGGTTTTGTTCGATCTCAAGAAAGTTGAAACTGTACAATCGATAGGAACCAAGGAATTCAGCAAGCCTTTGATATACAACCCCTAAAGCTACTACCGGAGGGAAACAAAATATGTTTCGGTCTCTTTCTCCCTGTGGATTAAACAACATTCTTTCGTTAGAAAGATCACTAATCTGCGTTACAGATGAAGAAACTAGGGAGGCCAACTCTCGAATAGTCGGTGTCACAAATATCTGTCGAATCGGAAGCTCTATTCCGTGCCCTGTAGCTAGTCTCGCTACAAATTTAATTACACTTGTCGAATCCACTCCCAATTCAAATAGAGAATCGCCTACGCTGATGGAACTGTACTCTAAAATCTCTTCCCAGATTCGTACCATAATACACTCCATCTCCGTCACTGGAGCTTCATATTTCTTTTGAAATATGGTTTTAGCCGATGGCTCTGGCAGTGCTTTTCGGTCTAATTTACCATTAGGTGTTAAAGGAATTTGTTCAAGACCAATAAAATGAGTAGGCACCATGTAATTTGGCAATGTACGACTAATACCTTCTTTAATATCCTGGATGCTCAAACTTGGTTGGGTCACAATATACGCGCACAGTATTTTATTTCCTCTCGAATCCGGGGTATACAAAACCACTGCTTCCTTTACTCCAATAATTTGAAGAATTTGATTTTCGATTTCGCCAAGCTCTACACGATAACCACGGATTTTTACTTGCTGATCGTTACGTCCCAAAAATTCAATATATCCTTTTGAATTCAGAATTCCTTGGTCTCCAGTGCGATATAACCTGCCAAACTTCGGATGATTTAAGAATGATGATGCCGTTTTTTCTTCTTCGTGAAGATAACCTTTGGCTAAACCAGCGCCTCCAATGTAAAGCTCACCTTTTACACCTACTGGACAGAGTTCCTGATCGTAATTCAATACATAATAAGTTTGGTTAGCTAATGGCATACCGTAAGGTATGGAGGCCCAGTCTTCATGTACTTCATATACAGGATAATAAATGGACCAAATAGAAGCCTCTGTTGCCCCGCCCATACTTACTACGTTCGCGTGAATATATTGTCTGCGAATTTTATCCGGTAGACTGAGAGGTACCCAGTCTCCACTAAGAATGACCAAACGCAAAGAACTGTTTTTCTTACGCGATCCAGACGAAGAAGGAATATTATTCCAGTAATAACAACTTTCCTCTTCTTCTCCAAGCACATGGTTCAACATCAAGTCCATTATAGCTGGTACGGAGTTCCAAATTGTAATTTTATGTTCCTCGAGTGTCTTTGCAACTTCAGTAATATCACGTTGATCATCAATAAGTACGATAGCCGCTCCAACCGCTAACGCTCCAAATAGATCATAAACCGATAAATCGAAACACATGGATGATAATCCAATTATACGATCCTGCTCATTCACATTGAATTTACGATTAATATCCTGCACCGTGTTAGCTACTGCCCCATGTGTAACAATGACTCCTTTAGGTTGGCCTGTACTGCCTGAAGTATAAATCACGTAGGCTACATCATCAGGATCATGTTCGACCAGGAGTGCTTCACCAGAATAAACTGCTAATCCTTCCTTAACGTATAGATCCGGTTCCAACGTTAATTTACAACCACTGTGATCCCTAATATATTCACGACGTTCCTCCGGATAATCAGGATCAATCGGCACATAAGCCGCTCCGGCCTTCAATATACCTATTATATTCACAATGGTTTCAATACTCCGATTGGCTAATACACTAATAAAATCTCCACGACACACGCCATGTTCATGTAAATAGCGAGCCACTCTATTCGAACGTTCATTTAACTCCTGATAAGTGATGTGGCTGTTCTTATAAATCACCGCAAATGCCTCTGGCCAACGAACAACCTGCTGTTCAAACAAGGAATCGAGTGTAGAGCTTGGAATTTCTTCACAAGTATCATTAAAAGCTGAAATCAGATGATGATTTTCACGTCCCCATGTGAACCTATTTCCCGCATCTGAGTTTAAGGAAAATTCCAGCAGCATAAAGTACTGGTCAAACATCGCTTTAATTAATTCCGAATCAAACAGTTGTTCAACATAATCCCAAGTGATCGTGAGTCCGCCATCTACTTCCAGAACCTGATAATCTAAAAAAACTTGAGAGGTTTGAGAAACCGCTGTCTTTACATCCCCCATAAAATAAATAGACTCATCTGTACCTTTTCCTGTATCCAGTAACATGCTTGTGAATACAATGGGCATCGCTGCCTTATGGGTTTCAGCACCACGTTGGCGTATAATCTCTCTGATAAATTGAATTCCGTCGTAGTGCCTATGTTCGAGCGCCTCCATCAACACGTTTTGCACGGATTCAGCTTGCTCCCAGAAAGATTTTCCTCCTTCAAGCGTGATGTCAAGCAACATAACAGACGTAAAGTCGCCAATCATCTTATATACATCTTTATGAAATGGATAACGATTAAAAATAGTACAATTGAGCGCTAATTGAGATTGATTGCTCCAGTAAGACAACACTTTGGCAAATACAGTACATAGTACTGCAGTTGGTGTCAGGTGATTTTTTTGTGAAACTTGCTTTAGCTTTTCGTATAGTTCCCTATTTAAGTGTTTGGTTTCCCTTTTGAAGCGCGGTTGTAAAATAATGCTTGGAAAGGAAATATACGGCAAGGAAGGTGGATCAGGAAAGTTATTCAATTTGTTCATCCAATACTGCCGATCCCTCTTATATATTTCCGAAGATTTGAATGCCGTATAAGCCATCATATAATCTCTGAAAGTAATATCCACACCTGCCAGATCTAAGTCTGGATCATGGTAAAATTTCATAATTTCCTGGTGAATAAATTGAAAGCTCGCCCCATCCGTTATTAACATGTCATAACCAATAAAAAGATAAAACGTTTCTGCAGAACATTGATAAGCCTTATACTCGAATAGAGGCCACTGATCAGTCTTGAAAATGTAGTGAGACATGCGCTCTCTTTCCGTCAGTATTCTCTGTTCCTGAGCTTCCTTGGAGAGATCCTCAATCGGGATAATCTCAATTTGGTATTCTGGCATATGATCTAATATTTTTTGCTGTCCGCTCGGCAAAATAATCGTCCGAAGCATAGTATGACGTTCAATAACTTTTTGTAGAGCTCGATTAAACCGATTCATGTTCAATGAAGTTTCTAACTCAATATATACGTGTGTCGACACTCCACCCATTTCAAAATGGTTCTCGCGTCCCATCAGATAAGCCATCTGTACATCAGTTAACGGAAACGGTTCATACATATGTTCCGGATCAGGTGTTAACTCCGGATACACGATGGCCGCTTGTGTATCTACGCCTTCCTCGATCCGTTCTGACAGCTTCGCTATGGTATAATGCTGCAGAAAGTCTCGTAGATTCAAATCTATTCCCATTTCCCTACTTATTCTGGTTCGGATTTGCACCATCAGAATCGAATTTCCACCCAATTCAAAAAAATGATCATGGATTCCAATTCGTTCGACGCCCAATACCTCTTTCCATATTTCCGTCAGTTTCTGTTCCGTTTCATTTCGTGCTTCTTCGTATTTCAACTCCATTTGCTGCTCCACATTCGGCATCGGCAGCTCTCTTCGATTTACCTTGCCATTAGGGGATAATGGTATTTTCTCCAGTTCGATATAATACGACGGCACCATATAATTCGGTAGTTCTCGCTGTAAATATATCCGCAGTTCCTCTGAGGTTACTTCCTCCCCATCTGGAACATAGTATGCACATAGAAATGCGTGATTGCGGTCATCCCTTTGTTCCATTACCACTGCATTTTTGATGAATTCATGTGCTAGCAGACGCCCTTCAATTTCTCCTAACTCTACTCGGTACCCCCGAATCTTTACTTGCTGATCCTTCCGTCCCTGAAATTCGATATAACCTGCCGGACGCCATACTCCATAATCTCCGGTTCGGTATAATCGGCCCAGCTCTGGATGTTCCACGAAAGATTCCTGGGTTTTCAGTTCATCATTCAGATAACCTGCTGCAAGCCCCGTCCCACCAATGTACAGTTCCCCTTGTACATGGACCGGGCAAGGCTTTAGCTCATAGTTCAGTACATACACCTGCTGGTTCGCCAGCGGTCTACCATAAGGTATCGAGGCGGTCTGTCCATTCCATTCCCTGATTGGGTAGTAGATGGACCAGATTGAGGCTTCTGTTGCTCCTCCCAGGCTAATCACTTCTGCATGCGGACAATGTCGCTTTATTTTCTCAGGCAGCTGTAGCGGTATCCAGTCCCCGCTGAGTAACACCGTTCGAATTCCATCATTGTAAAAGTCAGCCGTGACGTTGGCGAGTACCATTTCCATAATAGCCGGTACGGAATTCCATAGGGTGATGCCTTGATGTTCTATCGTGTAGATGACATCATCGACATCCCGCTGATCGTCAATCAATACCAATGCCGCTCCGGCTGCCAAGGCACCGAACAGATCATACACAGACAGATCGAAACACAAGGAGGACAAACCTATCATTCGGTCCTGCTCATGGATGCCGAATTTATGATTTATATCCTGAATCGTATTGGCTGCTGCTCCATGAGTTGTGATTACGCCCTTGGGTCGGCCTGTGCTGCCCGACGTATAGATCACATACGCCACATCGTCCGGATGATACTCAGTCGGCAGAGCTTCGTCTGAATATCCTGCTACGCCGGCTGTATCGTACAACTCCGGTTCTACAGTTAGCTTACATTGACTGTGCTCGTGAATGTAGTGGCGCCGTTCTTCCGGATAGTCCGGATCTACCGGTACATAAGCTGCTCCGGCTTTTAAAATACCTATAACGTTAGCAACAGTTGCTATACTCCGACTCGCCAATACGCTAACATAATCACCACGACATACACCCTGCCCTTGTAAGTAACGAGCTATTTGATTTGAACGTTTCTGCAGTTCTCCATACGTAAGGCATTCATCCTTGTGCATTAATGCTACTACTTCTGGAGTGCGTACTGCTTGCTCCTCGAACAGGCCATGCAAGGTGGTGTATGGTATCGGTTTCTCTGTATTATTGTAGCTCTCCATCAACTTCGTTTCTTGTTCAGTAATTCTCATGCAATTAGTATTCAGAGTTAGTGTATCAATATATTGCTTGAACATTGAATGAATTACATTTTCATCAAATAGTTGCTCAACATAGTCCCAAACGATTCTCAACGAACCATTGTCCTCAAAAAGTTGGTGATCCAAATACACTTGAGACGTCTGTCCGGCCCCCAATTGTATCTCACCTAGTTCATACCAACTAACTTCGCCTCTTTCCTTGCTCCCCAGCAGCATGCTTGTAAAAACAACAGGCATAACAGCACGATTACCATAATTATGGTATTTAGATATTTCCCGTATCAATTCAATACCATCATAATGCCGATGCTCAAGTGATTCTAAAAGGCGTTCCTGGATTCGTTTAGCTCTCTCCCAATACCCTTTCTCGGATCTGAAATCAATTTCTATTAAAATTACGGAAGTAAAATCCCCAATCATGTCTTTTACGTCTTGATGAAACGGCAGTCTGTTGAAAACGGTCAAACTCACGGCTAAATGAGGCTGATTACTCCAAAAAGCCATCACTTCTGCATAAGCAGTAAGAAGAGCGGCTGTAGGCGTTATATTGTACTGATACGCCTGCTTTTTAATTTTCTCCCAGGTTTCTCTATCGATTTCTTGCTCCAGACGGCAAAAACGAGGCTTAGTCACACCGGACGGATCCGCTTTCAAAGGAAGTTCCGGAGCTGAAGGAAAATCCTCCAATTTATTCAACCAATACAGTTTGTCCTTTGTATAGGTTTCTGAATTTTTAAAATGCTGCAATGCCAAAATATAGTCCCTGAATGTGCTCTGTAACTGTGATGGCATCCAATTGGGCTCATTATAGAATTTAACCAGCAGCTTGCCGATCAGCTGAATACTTGCTCCATCCGTAATCAACATATCGTAGCTGACAAACAAATAATGAATTCCTTCAGATAATTTAAAAGCTTTATATTCAAAGAGCGGCCATTGGTCTGTTGGAAATACATAATGAGACATTCGCTCTCTTTCTGACACTATCCGTTCTTGTTGCTCAGACGAATTCATATGGGTAAGGTCAACCACTGTTATTCGATATTCCGGTACGTTCTCCAGAATAACCTGCTCTCCGGTAGGAAGTACGACTGCGCGCATCATGGGTTGATGTTTAATGACCTGTTGTAATGCACAATTAAGTCTGTCTAAATCAAAGTCTGTTTTGATTTCAGTATATCCATGCGTTGACACTCCACCCAGCTCAAAATGGTTCTCGCGTCCCATCAGATAGGCCATTTGCACGTCCGTTAGCGGAAACGGTTCATACATATGCTCCGGATCAGGTATTAACTCCGGATACACGATGGCCGCTTGTGTATCTACACCTTCCTTCATCCGTTCTGACAGCTTCGCTATGGTATAATGCTGCAGAAAGTCTCGTAGATTCAAATCGTTTCCCATTTCCCTGCTTATTCTGGTTCGGATTTGCACCATCAGAATCGAATTTCCACCCAGTTCAAAGAAATGATCATGGATTCCTACTCGTTCGACGCCCAATACCTCTTTCCATATTTCCGTCAGTTTCTGCTCTGTTTCATTACGTGCTTCTTCGTATTTCGAATCCATTTGCTGCTCCACATCCGGGATCGGCAGCTCTCTTCGATTTACCTTGCCATTAGGAGATAACGGTAGTTTCTCCAGTTCCATATAATGCGACGGCACCATATAATTCGGCAGTTCCCGTTGTAAATATATTCGCAGTTCCTCCGGGGTCACTTCCTCCTCATCTGGAACATAGTATGCACATAGAAATGCATGATTGCGAGCATCCCTTTGTTCCATCACCACTGCATTTTTGATGAATTCATGTGCCAGCAGGCGTCCTTCAATTTCTCCCAGCTCTACCCGATACCCCCGGATCTTGACCTGCTGATCCTTTCGTCCCTGAAATTCGATATAGCCTGCCGGACGCCATACTCCATAATCTCCGGTTCGGTATAATCGGCCCAGCTCTGGATGTTCCACAAACGATTCCTGGGTTTTCCGTTCATCATTTAGATAACCTGCCGCAAGCCCCATCCCACCAATGTACAGTTCCCCTTGTACATCCGCCGGACAAGGCTTTAACTCATAGTTCAGCACATACATCTGCTGGTTCGCCAGCGGTCTGCCATAAGGTATCGATGCGGTCTGTCTATCCCATTCCTTGATTGGGTAGTAGATGGACCAAATTGAGGCTTCTGTTGCTCCTCCCAGGCTAATCACTTCTGCATGCGGACAATGTCGCTTTATTTTCTCAGGCAGCTGTAGCGGTATCCAGTCCCCACTGAGCAACACCGTTCGAATTCCATTATTGTAAAAATCAGCCGTGACGTTGGCGAGCACCATTTCCATAATAGCCGGTACGGAATTCCATAGGGTGATCCCTTGATGCTCTATCGTGTAAATGACATCATCAACATCCCGTTGATCGTCAATCAATACCAATGCCGCTCCGGCTGCCAAGGCACCGAACAGATCATATACAGACAGATCAAAACACATGGAGGACAAACCTATCATTCGGTCCTGCTCATGGATGCCGAATTTATGATTTATATCCTGAATCGTATTGGCTGCTGCTCCGTGTGTTGTGATCACGCCCTTCGGTCGGCCTGTGCTGCCCGATGTATAGATTACATACGCTACATCGTCTGAATGATAATCCATCGGAAGAGCTTCGTCAGAATATTCTGCTACGCCGGCTGTATCGTACAACTCCGGTTCTACAGTCAGCTTACATTGACTGTGCTCGTGAATGTAGTGGCGCCGTTCTTCCGGATAGTCCGGATCCACCGGTACATAAGCTGCTCCGGCTTTTAAAATACCTATAACGTTAGCAACAGTTGCTATACTCCGGGTTGCCAATACGCTAACATAATCACCACGACATACACCCTGCTCTAGCAAATAGCGGGCAATCTGATTCGAACGTTTCTGCAGTTTTCCATACGTAAGGCATTCATCCTTATGCATTAAGGCCACTGCTTCTGGAGTACGCGTTGCCTGCTCCTCGAACAACCCATGCAAGGTGCTAGGCGGTAAAGCCTTGTTCGTATTGTTGTATAATCGGATAGCTTCCTTATTCTCTATTTCAATTTCCAGATTTGAAGAATAAATAGCTTTTATCAAAAGAGAATCAATGATTTGCGTAAACTGTCTGAACATACCTTCAATCATTTCTGGCGAAAACAATTCCTCTACATAATCCCAAAATAACCATAATTCATCCGCTACTAACGTAGCCTGAAAATCAATATAGACCTGTGAGGTTTGCGTTATTCCTGTTTTCAAGTTTCCTAATTGTTCAAGACCGGGTATGCGTTCTGTTTTATTTTCAGAAAGCACAGAGGTAAAAACATACGGAATTACAGCCTTTCCATGTCTAATCCCATGATGTCTCACAATATCCCTAATAAACTCAACACCCTCATAGTGGCGATGCTCCAATGCATCAATTAATACAGACTGAACATCTTTGGCCTTTTCCCACAATGACGTACCAGGTTTAAATGAAATGCCGAGCAACAGGTTTGATGTAAAGTCACCTACAATATGTTCTACCTGTTCATGAAAGGGATAACGATTAAAGACTGTAAGATTAATGGACAAGTTCTCTTGATTGCCCCACATGGATAGAAGATATGAATAAATGGTCGCGAGCAAAGCAGATGGGGTCACTCCATTTTGTAAAGCCAGCTTTTTTAAAGAAATCCACTGTTGTTGATTGTATATCTTCTCTTTTCTTTGAAATTTTGGTGCTGTTATTTGTTCTGGATTACATTGTAAAGGGAGAACAGGCGCTAATGGAAAATCTTCAATTTTATTAAGCCAGTATTTTCGATCCAGCTCATATATTTCAGAGTGCTTCAAATCTAAATAAGCAAGAACATAATCGCGGAAGCTGAAGTCCAATTGGGGCAATTCGGCATTCGGATTGTGATAGAAATACATCAGATCACGACCGATAATATCCATACTTGCTGCATCAGCAATGAGCAAATCCCTGCCCATACATAATAGACATTTATTATTCTCAAGCTGAAAAGCCTTAAATTCGAACATCGGCCACTGTTCAGGAACAAACACATGGTGTGACATCCGGCTTCGCTCCAGATGAATTCGTTCCTCTTGTTCTCTTCTTGTCAGGAATCGAAGATCTTCTATAGCCATTTGATATTCAGGCACGTCTTTAAGAATAACCTGCTCGCCGCTTGGCATGATAATTGCTCTTAGCATCGGGTGTCTCTGAATGACTTTATTCAAGCATTGATTAAAATGCATCATGTCAACGTCAGTCTCCACCTCGGTATATACATGAGTGGAAACGCCGCCCATTTCAAGCTCATCATTTCGACCTAGAAAATATGCCATCTGAATATCAGTTAGCGCAAAAGGAGCGTATATTTGTGCTAAATCGGGAAGCGCTGTCGGGTATATTTTTTCACTAAGCTCTCTTGTTCCACATGTTATGCAATGATTAATAATTTCTAAGAGATGATTCTTGAAATTCAGGGCAACTTCGGTCAGTGTATCTTCATCATATTCATGCTTATTGTATATAAAAGAAATTCTTAGCTCGTCCTCCATGACAACTGCCGTTATATCAATGGAATAACTTCGCTCTGATTGCGGATCAAGCATTTGGCCCTGAGACATATCAGAAAGCGTAAAAACTCCCTGATCTATACTTTGGGAAAATTCACCTAAATAGTTAAAGCAAACTTCAGGACGAAGTTTCCACTTCATTACTTTATTGTGTTCCAGAGCAGTAACATATCTTAATAAACCGTATCCGATCCCTTTTTTCGGAATTTGGCGCAATGTTTGTTTTACATGTTGAACAGTATCCTGTACAGAGCAAGATAACGGAAGATCAATTACTACAGGATACATTGTTGTAAACCAACCGATCGTCCGAGAGACATTATTATCAGGGACTATGTCTTCTCTCCCATGCCCCTCCAAACCGATAAGAATCTGGGTATGATCTGTCCAATCTCGGAATGCACTCCCTAATGCGGCTAACAATATATCATTAATTTCCGTATTGTAAGCCTGATTGGAATGACGAAGCAGATTGTCTGTGTCCTGCTTGGATAGTTGCATATTTATCGATCTCGTATCCTTGATAAAGTTGGTTGAACATGTGTGATCCTTAGGCAGAGGCTCAATATGCCGTTGATCCATATTCATCCAGTATGGAATCTCATCAAGTAATACCGGACTGTTCGCATACTCCTCCAGTGCGCTAGCCCAGCTCTTATAGGAAGTCGTCCTATACGGTAATGAAGGCTTTTCTCCAGAACTAAGCTGTTTATAAACCTGTGTAATATCTTCCAGCAATATTCGCCAAGAAACACCGTCGATTACTAGATGGTGCGCAACAATAAGGAGATGATCCCCTTCAATGGTTTGGAATAGTCCCAATTTCAGTAGAGGGCCTGTAGTTAAATCCATACTCATATGAATCTTTTCTGAAAAATTTGCGATACGATCCCTTACATCAAATTCACTTGATAGATCTACAACCTGCAACCAAGCTGACTCTTTCATTTCCTGATTTGTTTGTACAATAGAGTCTTGCTCGCTTGCATACATCATACGCAGAGCATCATGATGATAAACAATATAATTCATCGTTTCTTGAAGGATGTCAGGTTCAAATCCTTCTTTTCTATACAACATAAAAGACTGATTCCAATGATGCCGTTGTATCCCCTGATGTTCAAAAAACCACTTTTGAATAGGCGTAAGCGGAACGATCCCTTCAACGACACTCTGATCTACAACTTTTGTTTGTACAGCCAACACCTGAGTTAATTGTGCAATCGTCGGATTCGCAAAAATATCTTTAATTCCGATATGCACCTTATGACGTTGTAAACGTGATGACACTTGAATGGCTTTGATAGAATCTCCCCCAAGCGCAAAAAAATGGTCGTGAATACCCACTTTTTCTACACCCAGAACTTCTTTCCATATCTCTGATGTCACTCTTTCAATATGATTTCTTGGGGGTGTGTAGCCTGTAGATACCTTTACTGTGATGTCCGGTATTGGTAAATTCCTACGATCAATCTTTCCGCTTTGCGATAGTGGAAATCTGTCTAACTTTATAAAATAAGACGGCACCATATAATCTGGAACAAACTGGATAATATAGTCTTTTATAGAATTTTCATCAATAGATTGAGATCCAATAATATATGCGCATAAATATCTATTATTTTCGCCATCCATACATAATGTAACTAATGCTTGCTGAATACCTGGATATTGTAGGAGAACGTTTTCTATTTCTCCAGTTTCAATTCGGTACCCCCGGATTTTGATCTGAAAGTCTTTTCTCCCCATGTACTCAATACTTCCATCATTCATCCATCTTGTTAAATCGCCTGTTTTGTACATATGTTGACCGATTCTAAATGGATCTCTTACAAATTTCTCTTTTGTTGCTTCAGGAAGATTCACATATCCTGCTGCTACGCCTGTACCCGAAATACATAATTCTCCTGCTACACCAACTGGCTGTAATTGATCATCCTGGTCTATAATATACATTTGAATATTATCTATCGGCTTGCCGATTGGGATGGAATCCATCTTAAAATCAGAAGGACAATCAAAATAAGAATCGTGTATAGTACCTTCAGTCGGTCCATATAGATTAGAGAAAACAATGCTTTTATCTCTTCTCCATACATCGTTAAACCGTTGAACATGCCTGCATGTCAGTGCTTCTCCACTGGTAAACACTTTTTGTATAGATGATAAACGCTGAATATGTCCTTCCCCATATTCCAAATAGTCTAAAAATGCATGTAACATGGATGGAACAAAGTGGATTACAGTTACTTTTTTTTGTTCAACTGTATGGATTATGCTCTCAGGATCTTTTTCAGCTCCAGGCTCCAACAAACATAGAGTCGCTGCGCCCTGAAAATACCACCAGCACAATTCAAACACGGACACATCAAAAGTGTAAGCTGTTTTTTGCATGATAACATCCGCTTCTGTGATCGAATACTTTCGTTGCATCCACAACATATTGTTGACAACGGACCGATGCTGAACTATTACCCCTTTCGGCTTGCCGGTAGAACCTGATGTGTATATGATGTAAGCCACATCATCAGGATGATTAACACAATTAAGATTGGTGTTATCCTCGTTATCAGACAAACTTATATCCATGAGCAGGATTTCTATTTCTAAACCTACAAGGCGTTCATTCCATCTTGTCTTTGTTAAGACAAGGTTAGTTCCACTGTCTTGCAGCATATAACGAACACGGTCTTTGGGATAGTCGGGATCAATAGGTATATAAGCACCACCAGCCTTATGAATCGCCAATATAGCTATGATCATTTCAAATGATCTTTCAACCATTATTCCAACGCTCTGGTTACTACATACTCCCTTGCGTCGTAGTATTCTGGCTAATTGATTGGCACGTTTGTTAACCTCTTCATAGCTCATATTTTCTTCACCAAGGATCAGGGCGGTTTTGTCAGGATAAGCTATAGCTCTGTCCTCAAAAAATTCGTGTAAATTTTTCAGGTCAGAAAAAACATGTTCTGTGTTGTTGAATTCTGTTAATATGCGTTCTTTTTCATCTGGTGTGAGAATTGAAATATTTCTAACAAGTATATGTGGATTTTCAGTGATGGCAGTTGTGACCGCACGAATATGTCCAGCAATCTTTTGAATATCTTCATTTGAATAGCAAAATGCATTATATTTTAAGCATACAGATATTTCCTCAGAGGGTATCACAATGATATTGAAATCATAGTTTGTCTGATCTTTTAATTCAAAATCATAGATTTTCAACTCATGTACATGCTGTCCGTCTAATAAATTGAATTCCAAAGGTACATTTTCAAAAACTACAATATGATTAACTAAATTCTCTTTCAGAGGCGTAGGCGCTTGTATCTTCATCAGAGGATAATGACTATGCTCTTGGGACTCAATCATTTGCTCATGGATTAATGACAACAGGTCTTCAAAATGGATATCTTGCTCGAACTTTATTCTTACTGGATTGGTATTGATAAATATTCCGATCATTTGGTCGATTCCGGAAACCGCTGCATGTCTTCCTGAAACGACTGTCCCAAAAACCACATCATTGGTATTATTATATCTTTTTAGCACGATGCTCCAGATTGCTTGAATAACAGCGTTCATCGTTACACGATAGGCAAGTGCCAATTCCTTAAGTTTTTTAGTCATTTCCCGATCGAAGGTAAACTTAACTTGTTCCTGCAAATAACCTTCCTTTTTCTGTTTTGGTTTCCATGGTAGACTAGTGGACTGTTCAATCCCCTCTAAATACTGGTTCCAGTATAAACTTGCAGAATCTTGATCCTGTTGTTTAAGCCATTCGATATAATTTTGAAAAGAGTGGATTTTCTTTAGATCAGGTGATCGTTGCGCAGATAAGGCACTATATATTTCAAAAAGCTCTTGTACTATCGCACTCAAGCTCCAACCATCCACAATAATATGATGAAAGCTTAGAAGTAACCGAAAATGTTGCAGGTCCGTCTGAAATACAGTAAGCCGAACAAGCATTTCAGCAGTTACATCGAAACCTTTAATTTTTTCCTCACTGGCATAATGAGATATAAATTCCATCTGACTATTATGATTCATTTCAGTCAAATCTTGAAAAATCATTCTATTTTCCAGATGGTCTACGACCATTTGAATGGGTCGCTTCGCTTTATCAACATTAAAAAGCGTACGGAAAACATCATGTCGCTGTACAAGCAATTGCATACTCTTATTCATAATGTCTAGTGAGAGAGGCCCTTCCACACTGAAAAAAAGCTGAACTATAAAATTACCCTGATTTTCTTCACGCAATGTATGGTACAGAATTCCTTCCTGCATCGGTGTTAGCGAATAAATCTTTTGTAAAAGTTGTTTAGACGACATGACTAGTTCCCTCCTGTTAATTGATCTTAGAGTTCAACTCTGTTTGAAGTTCGTGCAGATCACTTGCAGAAATCCCTAATTCGTCATAGCCATTTTGAATCGCAGCAGCATTCACAGACTGCACCTGCTTCGATTGTCCTTTTATAATAAAGGTGCTTAAGTCTGCTACACTTGGATGCTGAAATATATCTTTGGTAGTTACTTTAATATCTTTCGCTCGGAGTTGCGCTGAAATTTGAATAGCTTTTATTGAATCTCCTCCCAATGCATAAAAGTCTTCGACCACGCTTACGTTCCCAATGCTCAACACCGTTTCCCATACGTGAGCCACCGTCTCTTCAGTGCTGTTTCTTGGAAGTATAGCTTGATCCTGAAAGAGCTGACTTGTATCGGGCATTGTAAGTTTCTTATGATCCACTTTGCCATTTGCGTTTAGAGGTAGCTTCTTAACTTGTACAAAAAAGGCAGGGATCATGTAGTTCGGCAGTCTTTCAGCAACCCAATGCCTGATTCTTTCGGTATTCATTTCTTGACCTGCAGCAAAATACGCACATAAGCGCTTATCCCCTTGTTTATCTGACTGCTCCATGATGAATACTTCTTTTACAGCTTGATTTTCAAGAATACACTTTTCAATTTCACCCAATTCAATTCGGAATCCCCTAATCTTTACTTGATGGTCATTACGCCCCAGAAATTCAATTTCTCCGTTTGCAAGCCGTCGCCCTAAGTCACCTGACTTATATAATCGTTTTTCGTACAGATAGAAAAATTTCTCTTGAGTTAATGGGTCATTGTTAAGATATCCTCGTGCGAGACCTTCTCCAGCAATGCACAGTTCCCCAATTGCCCCAATCGGCTGTTGATGATTTTCCCCATTAAGAACAAGCACCTCCGTATTCTTAATGGGTCGCCCGATCGGAATTGTATACATATCCTCATTAACTTCTTGAATTTCATGATACATCGCATAAACCGTACTTTCTGTCGGGCCATATACATGAATAATTTTATCTTTCCCCATTAACTGAAATGCTTTTTTTACATGTGCTACTGATGCTCGCTCGCCACCAAAAAGCACCTTTCTTACATTGGTCAAGCAATGAATTTCAAGGTCAACGAGTGTGTTAAACAGAGCAGTTGTCACAAAAAAAACGGAGACATTCTCTTTTAAAATTAACTGAGCTAACTCAGATGCATTAAGCATTGTCTCTTTGTCTACTAAAACAAGTCTTGCTCCATTCAAAAGACTCCCAAATATATCAAAAACAGAACCATCAAAAGCAAAGTTGGACAATTGAAGAATAGTGTCTTGTGGTGCAATTTGTACATAATCCGAGCCCTTCACAATTCTCATCACATTGATATTTTCAATCATGATCCCTTTAGGTATACCGGTCGAACCGGAAGTATACATCACATAAGCCAAATGGTTAGCCTCTGATATGCGTAGTGGATTACTCTTATCACGATCATTTGTTTGTTCCAGTACGTCCTCAAGAACTAAAATCTGACGTCTTGCGGAACCCTCCAGTTGTTCCATTAGCTTTGTAATTAAAGAAAGATTCGATTGCGAAACTACAATGATTGATAAGTTAGCATCCTGTACAATAACCTTTAATCGCTCGATTGTATTTTCCGGATCAAGAGGTGTATAGCCTGCATTTGATTTCAAGATGCCTAGTATCCCAATGATCATCTCTGGTGAACGCTCTGTAAGTAATCCAATTAGTTGATTAGGTTGAACACCCATATCTTGTAAAACGTAGGCAAGCTTGTTGGCTTGCTTATTTAACTCTCCATAAGATATATGTGTTTCTCTACATGTAAGGGCCGTTGCAAATGGCGAAACTTCAACTTGCCTTTCAAATAAATCTGCAAGTGTTTCTTTTCCGTTACTCTCCATAATCTTTGCACTACTCAATGCAATAATTTCGGTCTCCTCTTCAGCACTCAAAATACAAATATCTTTCAAGTAAACGGAAGGCTCACTACAAATTTTCATTGCAACATTATACATATGATTTGCCATTCTTCTCACTGTATCTTCAGAATAAATATTGGAATTATAGATAAACGTTATATTTGTTTCATCACCCGGAAGCACTGTAATACTTAAGTCATAATTAGTATGTTCTATAACATCAACATCCTTGATGTTTACATTTACTTCAGCTAATATATGTTTCCATGTGGAACTTAAAGGCGTATTATCAAACACATAAATATGATTAAACAAGCTTTGTCCAATCGACTGATTTTGAATCTGTGATAGTGACAAATGCTCGTAGGGCTGGGAATTTAAATTTAGATGATGAATTTGCTGCATTAGTGAAGCAAAAGTTAGGTCCCCCGCTGATTGTATACGTACAGGAACTGTATTAATAAACAATCCTATCATTTGCTCAACTGCTGATATTTCCGGGGGCCTTCCTGCTACAACAGAACCAAATACAACATCGTTACTATTATTATATTTTTGTAGCACCATCCCCCACAGACTCTGATAGACTGCGTTTAATGTGACTTGATTGTTTCGGGCCAACTCTTTTAAAAATTCGGACAGCGGATGCTCCAATTGAATAGAATGTTTACCCAAACTATAATCTTGAATAGATTTTTTTCCATTACTATGTGTTTGACCTAGCAGGACAGAGCATTCTTCAAATCCGTTTAAATAGTCTTTCCAGTATTTAAGTGCACTTTCTTGGTCTTGTTTTTCCAACCATTCTATATACTGACTATAAGACTGCTCCATATAAGTGAATTTGCTTTGTCCTTCAACTAGAGAAGTATAGATCTCAAATAATTCGCAAAGGAGTAAATCTGAACACCATCCATCCATTAGAATATGATGAAAAGTGAGTACACAAATATATTCCCTAGGGCTTGTTTGCAGCATCGATAGCCTAATGAGCGGATCTCTCGTCAAGTTGAATCCTCGCTGACGATCCTTTTCTAAATATTGCTGAATCCACCGTTTTTCATCCAGACTTGATATATCAGCTCTGCTTTCAAAAACAAATTGAAGAGGCCTTTCCGTTAGCACTACCTGAAGTGGTTGTTTGACTTTTTCCAATAAAAAAGTTGTTCTTAATACATTGTGCCGTTGGATGAGTGTCGAAAAACTTTGCCGCATAAGTTCAACATTAAGATGACCTTCCATAGTTAGGATCAGCTGTACTACATAAGTGTTAGGCTCAGCATCTGATAGAGAATGATATAATATGCCTTCTTGCATAGGTGACAACGCATATATATCCTGAATTTGTTCTTTCGAAAACGGATTCATTCTATTCACCCGCCTAATCTAGTGGTTTAGATATTTAACGAATTGAGAAGCACATCATAAATCATATTTAAATCCTCTTCTTTTAAATTTTTCAATGTAAAATCACTTGGAGTGCGCACCTGCTCCTTCTTGTTTATGCAATGCTGAATAATTCTGATAAGCTGCTTTTCATATCCTTCCGCCAAATGTTGGATTTCTTGTACACTAATTCGTGCACTATCATAGCCGATAGAAAGATGCAATTGATCTCCCTCAATATATCCTGTTATTTCAAGTGCATAACACAGTTCATTATTAGGACTGATATTCCCTAATCCCTCAGGTCCAAAGGAAGCTGCACTACTGTAAGGAGAGAGTTGGAAATATGGAGAATTCGAGATTTGGTCAAGTTGACCTAAATAATTAAAATTAATTTCTGGCTCAATAGAAAATATCAAAGGTGCTCTCAGACGTTCAGGGCTAAGATATTTTAGTACCTCATAGTCCAATCCTTTATTTGGAATAGTTCTAAGATTCTCTTTGGTTTTTGTAATCCACTCAGACAAATCGTCAGGGTCATGCATGCATAGAAGTACGGGGCACTGAGATGTAAACCAACCGACTGTACGAGTAATATTCATATCAGGTAAAATATCAGTACGACCGTGGGATTCCATATTGATTACAATCTGCCTGATTTCAAGCCAATCATTCAAAGCCATTCCTAAAGCAGATATCAAAACGTCATTTATATCGGTGTTATACGCATGATGAGCTTGACCAAGAAGCCATTTTGTATTTTCTTTTGATAGAGCAAATTTTAAATTACGTTTGTTCCTTTGTGTTGACCTCTGTACTAGTTCTCTCTTCCACAGTATCGATTCCTGATTAACTCTTGCTTCAAAATCCAGCCAATAGGGAATTTGTTTTACTACCTCCTCACTACATGAATAATTTTCTAATGCCTCAGCCCATCTTTGAAATGAATCTGTTTTCTCCTGTAGTACAACCTGTCTCCCCTCAATAAGTTGCTCATAGGACTTTGTTAAATCTTCGATTAATATACGCAGTGAAATTCCGTCCATCACTAAATGATGTATGGACAGCAACAAATGATCTCCTACCTTGGATCTGAACAACTCTAAATGTACTAATGGACCTCTTTCTAGATTTTTACTCCCTTGAATCTCCGAAATTTGGTTGATAATAAATTGTTCTTCATCCTCATGCGGCACGTTGAGTATATTGAAGCTGAATGCTTCAGGATTCATGTCCATGTTCATCTGCTTTAGAATGCCATCCTCCATTTGGTAAGTCATTCTAAGCGCATCGTGATGCTCAACCAACGTTTTCAAAACATTGAACAAAACCTCTGGTTCATAACGTGCTGGATTATAAAACAGAACAGATTGATTCCAATGATGTTTATCAGTTAACTTTTTTAAAAAAAACCAATGCTGAATAGGGGTAAAGCGGACATTCCCCAAAACTTTACCTTGGTCACCCTTACGGAGAATCTGTTGAATGGACTGACCAAATTGTGCAATAGTGGGTTGTTTTAAAAGATGATGGCTACTGAGCTTTAGATTATGAGAGTTCAACTTTGCAGATAATTGAATGGCTTTAATTGAATCACCACCCAAATCATAAAAGTTATCATATATGCCCACCTGGCCTACACCAAGAACCTCACTCATTAGTAAGCATAAAAGTTCCTCTAAATCAGTGCGAGGCTGCTGATGATTAAGGTGCCCTGATAAATCCCTAGTTGGACTAGGAAGAGCTTTTCGATCCACTTTTCCATTAATGGTCATAGGAAGTTCAGATAAATAAACAAAATAGGTTGGTATCATATAAATCGGCAATTCTTGCTTGATAAATTGACGCAGCTCAGTTGTGTTTATCGCATTTCGAGCTACATAATACGCGCACAACTGCAACTGATCCTGCTCCCCCTGAATAGTCTGCACCACTACTTCTGTGATTTCCTTGTGTTTAAGAAGAATGACTTCAATTTCTTCCAATTCAATCCGATGTCCACGTATTTTTACTTGCTGATCCGTTCTTCCGTGATATTCCAAATTTCCATCAGAAAGCATCCGTACTAAATCACCGGTTCTATATATTGTTGTTTCTGGAATTGTTGGATGTTGGATGAATTTTTGTTTTGTAAGCTCTGGACGATTCAAATAGCCTCTTGCTAGCCCACACCCGCTTATGAAAAGTTCTCCAATTTCTCCACAATCAACAGGCTTCAGTTGCTCATCAAGAATATAAAAATTCGTATTCGGCAATGACAAGCCTATAGGAACCGAATTACCTTCAAAAAATGCTGAAGGAGCCACCCATAAAGAAGCACATATGCTCGCTTCGGTGGGTCCATATGCATTCACATAAGTTGTATACGGAATCCATTGATTTACCAAATTACCGGATGATGACGATCCTGCTGTTATCATCAACCTTAAATTCGTAATACGCGAAGCCTCCAAATAAACAGCATAGCTTGGAGGCAATGTTAGTACAGTAATCATATTTTCTAAAACATAGGACTCAAAATCGAGGGTCTGATGTATTATTTCCTGAGGAATAATATATAAGGTTGCCCCATTAAAAAGTGCCATAAAAATTTCCCAAACAGAGGCATCGAAAGAAAAGCTGGCGAACTGACCAATTCGATCTTTTGAAGTAATATGAAATTTATTTGCCCAAATTGACTGTAAATTTTCAATTCCCTTATGTTCTAATAAGGTTCCTTTAGGCTGCCCTGTTGAACCTGATGTATAGATTAGATAGGCGAGATCGCTTGAGCAAACATTCCGCTCCAAATTGTTGGTCGAACAATTGGAATACAGCTGTTCAGTCACTGTTAATTTACTTAGTCCCGGATGATTAGGAGATTTTAAGTGCTGTTGTGTAAGTAGCAACTTCACATTGCTGTCACTCAGCATGAATTTAACTCTCTCCTCAGGGTACCCTGGATCGAGTGCCAAATAAGCTCCTCCAGATTTAAGGACTGCTAATACTGCAATGATCATATCGACGGATCGTTCCATCATAATTCCGACAATACAACCAGTACAAACATTGTGCTCAACCAATATTTCAGCTAATTGATTGGACTTTTCATTTAATTGTCGATAAGTTAGGTATTTTTCACAACTGACAACAGCGAGACGATCTGAATTAGCTACTACTTGCTTTTCAAATAGACTGTGGATAGTCATATTGTTTTTCCTCCCTGCCGAGGTTCCATCGTTCTATTTACTTGAGCCCAACTTCAATGGAATGCAGCATAACCTGACTGGAATTTAGTTTGAAATATTTTTTAATTTTACGGAAATTCATATCACCAATAGAACACAACCCCACCTGCTCCAGCTCAGCTACTTGAGTCAACAGTTGCACCATAATTCCACAGTCAATAGCGGCATACAAATAGCCCATTCCACCATATTTCGGCATTGTAACCTCGCTGTTATAAACCATAAATACAGAAAAAGCCGATGTGCTAAATATTTCTTGATTTTGGGCATAATGCGCTTCCTGTGTGATAACACAGGCACTGCTTACCATTTGAAGCATATTACGTACAGGATTATAGTAATATAAACCAGCCTTCACCTTTTCTATCCGGGCATCCTTTACATAAATGAATATATCAATTGGATATAGTCCGCCATCGGTTGCATAGAAATAGTGAATCTCGCGATCGGTTATAGTCTGTTTAAAAACAGAGATTAGCTTTGAAAATGTTTTAAATGGAAGTTTACGGTTTATATCAAAATTACGAAAAGATCTACGATTTACAATTTCTTCCGGGAAAGAAACATCCTCTAAGGGAAGATCGTACTCCATAACATTCGAAAATGTGCGTTCAAGCTTTTTTTGTTTGAAGCGATTGTATCGTTCCGGATCGATGAAAGTGTCTTCGTGGTGAGGGTTGTGTACGAGATAATTATGTGGATAAAGAAGCTCTTGAGGGGATAATATAGAACTTACTAATATACGTTCATTAATTAGATGTTTAATAAAATCAACAAGAAATTCCTGATTTAAATGAGAATAATGCTCGATAAGAGATTCCAGCTTTATGCCTTTTTGCGTTATGTAGTACAATCCAGGAAATAATTCAAGTGCTATACCAGAGAATACTGAATGCTCAATTTCAACGGCGTCCTCTGTTTTACACCAACGAACGGATGGAGACCAGAAATAATCAGCTTCATCCTGGATTAATTTAGACAATTGAACAGGGATTTGCTTATGCATCATAGTTCCTCCTCTAAATATGATCATTTAAAATATCTGACCACTGACTTAATATGCTGGTTGTTTTTTATGATTGAATATCCATTCCATTTCACTATGCCTGCCGAAACACCAACAACGGTACAATTGGCGGGAACATTTTTTAATACAACTGCACCTGCTCCTATTTTTGAGTAATCGCCAATTTTGATAGGGCCCAACACTTTGGCCCCAGCACCTATGACAACCCAGTTTCCAATAGTAGGGTGCCTTTTCCCCACATCTTTCCCAGTGCCTCCTAAAGTAACATTCTGGTATATTGTCACATTGTTCCCTATTACAGCGGTTTCACCTATTACAACTCCAATACCATGATCTATAAAAATCCCATCCCCCATCTTCGCACCTGGATGTATATCGATTCCCGTAAAAAAACGGCCCCAATTAGATAATATTCGTGCAAACAAATACAAATGAACCTCAAAAAGTAAATGAGATAAACGATAGACTATCAAAGCATGAAAACCTGGATAACATAATACTATTTCAATCCAACTATGTGCTGCTGGATCCATTTCTCTAATAAAGCGGATATCCTTGATCACCTTGCTTAACATTTCGGATCACTCCCCTTGCAGAAAGTACCTTTCCGATGTAAATGTAAGCATCATTATAAACTGCTCATATATTCCCCCCTTTCTAATAGAAAACATTAATAACTATACATTTTTTAAAAAACATAAAATACTAAATATTTAGTATGTTTCACAAGAAATATTCTACCTCCATATTTTCGTAAAGTAAATATGAATTTAATGTTTTCCAGGTTAAATTTATATTCGCAAACTATTATAAATTCATCAGACTTTATCAGTAAAAAACTATCCTATAATAAAGGGATTATTTGGACCGCTTATCTAACTCCGATGTTGAGGCCAACCATAGTGTCTCCAAGGCCAAAGCCGATTAATTTCGTTAGTATGGCTCTCCTTTTGATGAGGTACAGTGAGGAATGTATGTAGGGAATAAACCTTTACATCATTGGATTGTAATGATATAATCCGACTATAATCCTTTACTAAATATTTAGTATAAAACATTTAGCAATAAAGTTATGGAGGAGATGTCATCTTGAGTACGACACGTGTAATGGTTCTTGGGCTCTTGTTACAATATGGAGCAATGTCAGGATATGAAATACAGCAGAAAATGCAATCAGCACAAACGGATAAATGGGCTTATGTGCAACCAGCTTCCATATATCATGCCTTAAAAAAAATGGATTCAGAAGGAATTGTACAGTTAGAAACGTTAGAACAGACAGGGAACCGGTCCAAAGCTATATATGCTATCACGGAGGCAGGAAAAAGTGAGTTTAGTCGGCTTTTAATCGAATCATTTAAAGAATCTTCTGTTGTGTTTCCAACAGCACTGTACACAGCTTTAACTTTTATGGATGAGGCTGGGCTCCATGAAATTGAAGAAGCTTTAAGTTTTCAGCAGCAAGCCATCGAAAAAATCTATAAGGAAATGAAACTAGGACAAGAACAAAAAGCTGAACTTATGGATATCCCCGTAAACGTCATGTTAATTTTCAGAAATATTTATGATCAATGCGAGCTTCAATTAAAATTTGTTAAACAAATTAAAGAGGAAATCAGAAGAAATTTATGAGGAGGATGTAATAATGAAACTGAGTAAAGGAGCACAAAATAAGCAAAAAGCTGCACTAATTGTTGTCGGATTAGCTGTATTCATTGATATGTTAATCTATGGATTAGTCGTTCCCATTTTGCCAAGATATGCAGATTCTCTGGGCGCAACTCAAACTGAAATCGGATTTTTATTCAGCAGTTATGCAATCGCATTATTTATAGCTACACCTGTTTTTGGCCTATTAACAGATCGGATTGGGAGAAAGACACCTCTATTATGGGGGTTAATTGGACTCATAGCCTCCACTTTAATGTTTGCCATAGCCCACACGTTCTGGCTGCTTGTAGTGGCACGCGCTTTTCAGGGAATTGCAGCCGCAATGACCTGGACAGCAGGACTCGCTCTCTTGGCTGATCTATACCCTTCTGAAGAACGTGGTAAAGCCATGGGCTTGGCATTATCCGGTCAAGCCGCCGGAACCCTTCTCGGACCGACAATTGGCGGTTGGTTGTATCAATGGGGAAGTTACCAGCTTCCTTTTTACTTTGCCATCTCCTTGGCCGTCATCGATGCTGTACTTCGACTAATTCTCCTGCATGATATTCCGGAAGCGAAAAATGAAAAGTATATTTCCCCTTTCTCGTTCATGAAAAATAAAGATTTGCTTTTGGTTATTGGAGTGGTGATTATCGGCGCATCCATCCCAAGCGTACTTGAGCCAACATTACCGTTACACCTACAGCACAATTTTAGCGCTAACCCAGGACTTATTGGATTATTATTTGCTATTCCCACGCTTGCTTATGGCCTGGCAACACCTTTTATAGGACAGTTTTCTAGTAAAATCGGCTATAAAAATGGAATTCTCCTCGGTCTACTTATGGTATCCATTGCACTTCCTCTGACTGCACTTCCAGCAATATTATCGCTTCAAGCTGTTATTTTAGCTGTTTTAGGAGTTAGCATGGGTATGGTCCTTGCTCCCTGCTTACCTCAACTTGCTGATATCTCTCAACGAAGTGGAATTCATTCTTATGGAATTACTTTTGCACTCTATAACACGGCATACTCAATTGGCCTAATGATCGGCCCTATTTTGAGCAGTACTCTCACGGATCTAATGAATATTAAGTTCTCTTATTTAATCATAGGCATTATTGTATTTATATACATGTTCGTACTCGCTTCAGCCTTAAAGAAAGCCAAAAATTCATCAAGCAATGTAAAGCTAAGTAAATAAGTGAACAAGAATTCATATCCCCATAAGGAATAAAACATTTTCTTGTATATTTTTCCATTATAGAGCATTCCAATTCCTGAAAAAAAGGTATCCCTCAAGCTTATCGCTCAGGAATACCTTTTTTTGATCCATCTATGGCTTGGCAGGCTCTACCTTCATTTGCGCCTCAAGCGCGAGATTCAGCTTGAGCACGTTCACACGCGGCTCGCCGAACACCCCGGCGCTGCGGCCTTCTGTCTGCTCCTGCACCAGTGCTCTCAGTTGATCCTGCGGGATACCCGTCAAGCCACTAATGCGCGGAATTTGCACCCGTGCCGCCTGTGGCGAGATGTGCGGGTCCAGACCGGAGCCGGAGTTCGTAATCAGGTCCACCGGAACCTGACTGACGGGTACATCCGGGTTATGCTTCTGCCAATCCGCAATAGAGTCCTTGACTCGCTGTATCAAGGCTGGATTCGACGGCGCGTAGTTACTTGAGCCTGAACCAGCCCCATTGTAATCAACGCTCGATACCCGACCTTGAAAAAACGCCGAATCGGCAAAGGACTGCCCAATCAGTTCGGAGCCGACCACCCGCCCCTCTGCGTCACGAAGCATACTGCCGTTTGCTTGCTGTGGAAACAGAACCTGCGCTACTCCTGTACTGACTAGCGGATATGCCAAACCGCACAAGAGAATCATCAGCACTGAAGTTCGCAAAGCCACTCCAATAACTGCACTTCCTCGCATCTCTTGTCTCTCCGGTTGTCCTTCCGACACTGTCCCGGTCCCTGTATGTTTGTTATGACCTTGCCCGCCAGATTCGGCTTTTTCGTGCGCAGCAAATCTGCGTCCAGACATCATCCGATAAAAACCACTCATGTCGTTCACCCTTTCTGCGCTAAATCCACAAATGCACCAGCAAATCAATGGCCTTAATGCCGACAAACGGTACGACCATACCGCCCAGACCGTAAATCAGCAAATTCCGTCCCAGCAGGCGATCCGAGCTCATCGGCTTATACTTCACGCCCTTCATGGCCAGCGGAATCAGAAGCGGAATAATAACCGCGTTAAAGATCAGCGCCGACAAAATAGCGGACAGCGGGGAGCCAAGCTCCATGACGTTCAAAGCGCCCATTTGTGGAATGGCCAGCATGAACATCGCCGGGATGATGGCAAAATATTTGGCAACATCGTTCGCAATGCTGAACGTTGTCAATGCTCCGCGCGTCATAAGCAGCTGCTTGCCGATCGCGACCACCTCAATAATTTTGGACGGATCGGAATCCAAGTCCACCATATTAGCCGCTTCTTTGGCCGCGACTGTGCCGCTATTCATGGCAAGACCGACATCCGCTTGCGCCAGCGCAGGTGCATCATTCGTGCCGTCTCCGGTCATAGCAACCAGCTTACCCTGTTCCTGCTCACGTCGGATAACCGCGATTTTGTCCTCCGGCTTGCTCTCAGCTACAAAGTCGTCCACTCCCGCTTCTCGTGCAATTGTAGCTGCTGTCAACGGATTATCTCCGGTACACATGATCGTACGGATACCCATTTCCCGGAGCTGATCAAACCGTTCCTTCATGCCTGGCTTCACTGTATCCTTCAAATAAATAATGCCGTATATCTGATCATCTAGCGCGACTGCCAGCGGTGTACCTCCTTCAGAGGCTACCTGATTCGCTTTTCCCTCCAGATCGGCTGGAACACTGCCGTTTTGCGATACGATCCATTGCCGAACAGAATCCACCGCGCCCTTGCGTACCTTTCGTCCATCGGCCAGATCCAGACCACTCATCCGGGTCTCCGCCTTGAATTCGATAAAGGTTCCACCTGCTGCCAAGGATGCATCCAACGTATGCTCCTGTTTGCGCATCAATTCGAGAACCGAGCGACCCTCTGGCGTCTCATCCTTCATAGAGCTAATCGCTGCCCACTTCACTAACTCTGCCTTCTCCACGCCCTCTACAGGCACGAATTCACTCGCCATTCGGTTCCCGAAGGTGATTGTACCTGTTTTATCCAGAATCATCGTGTTGATATCCCCAGAAGCTTCTACCGCCTTGCCTGACATGGCCAGCACGTTAAACTGGGTGACCCGGTCCATACCGGCAATCCCGATGGCTGACAGCAGTCCTCCAATCGTGGTTGGAATCAGACAGACTAGCAACGAAATCAGCACAGGAACAGGCAAATCAATATTAAAATGACGGGCAATCGGCGCTAGCGTAACCACTACAATTAGAAAAATAATCGTCAAGCTAATCAGCAAAGTGTTCAGCGCAATCTCATTCGGCGTTTTTTGCCGCTGTGCGCCTTCGACGAGCGAAATCATTTTATCAATAAATGTCTCGCCCGGCTCTGTCGTAATCCGCACCTTAATCCGGTCACTGACCACTCGCGTCCCGCCGGTTACCGAGCAAAAGTCACCACCCGATTCCTTGATGACCGGAGCCGATTCTCCCGTAATTGCAGATTCATCCACCGAAGCCAGACCTTCAATAACCTCACCATCGCTTGGAATCATTTCGCCCTGAGAGACAATAACCACGTCCCCCTTACGCAATTCGGTTGAGCTAACCACCTGAATGTCATTTCCGATGAGCTTGTTAGCTTGCGTATCCTGCTTGGATTTTTTTAAAGAGGCAGCTTGTGCCTTACCCCGCCCCTCCGCGAGCGCTTCGGCAAAATTAGCAAAAAGCAACGTAAACAACAGAATAACAAACACGGCCAGGTTAAAGCCCATTTCCTTGCCAGTTCCAAAATAACCGGGAAGCAGTAACATTAGCAGCACAACCAATGTACCGATCTCCACGACGAACATGACAGGATTTTTCATCATAATCATCGGATTTAATTTTATAAAGCTATCCTTGATCGCATGCTTCAAAATGCTTCTGTCCAGCATGTGTTTGCGTTGTTCCTTCATGATCAAACACCCCGTTCATCCATTCTCATTTTCTTCTTCACATGGTCAAAAATTCAGCAACAGGTCCCAATACGATGACGGGTAAAAAGGTCAACGCACCAATCAGCAGCACGACCCCGATCAGAATGGCTCCAAATAACTTGTTGTCCGTGCGCAGTGTCCCCGTCGTCACCGGAGTCGGTGCTTTGGCATTCAACGAAGCCGCCACAGCCAACAATGCAATCATAGATACATATCGTCCGAAGAACATAACCATCCCCGTTGTCATGTTCCAGAATACGTTGTTATCCGAAAGACCTTCAAATCCCGAACCGTTATTTGCAGCAGATGACGCATATTCATAGAGCACCTGAGTCAACCCGTGATAGCCAGGGTTAGTGATCGCGTCGTATCCCCAATGACTCATAAATGCAAGCGCAGTTGGGGCGAGAATGAGAAACGGATGTACCAAAATGGCAATCGCGATCAGCTTCATTTCCTTGCCTTCAATTTTCCTTCCCATAAATTCTGGAGTTCTCCCGACCATCAGTCCGCATATAAACACACCCAGAATCGCATACATCAGCATATTCATCAGCCCGACACCCTTGCCGCCAAAAATGACGTTTAGCATCATTTCTCCCAAAGCAGCCATGCCACCCAGCGGGGTTAGTGTATCATGCATATTATTGACCGAACCCGTCGTTGCTGCTGTTGTGACCGCAGTGAATAAAGCCGATTGTCCAATGCCGAAACGAACCTCTTTCCCTTCCATGCTTCCTTGAGAAGCATCCACACCCAGTGTCTGGATTAACGGATTACCTGTCTTTTCAGACACGTACGTAATGGATAGAAAAATAAGAAACAATACCATCATGGAGCCAAAAATAATCCAGCCCTGCTTACGATTACGGGCAAACAATCCAAAGGTATACGGCAACGAAGCCGGCATTACCCACATTGCCAAAATTTCCAGCACGTTCGTCCAAGGACTTGGATTTTCAAAAGGATGCGCAGAGTTAGCTCCCGCATAACCGCCTCCATTCGTCCCCAAATGCTTGATGGACTCCAGAGAAGCAATGGGTCCCATAGAAATTTGCTGCTGTGTTCCGCTCAGTGTCGTAAGATCCGCCGTAGGCTGTAGCGTCTGTGGTACCTTCAATCCAACCAGCACCAGCGTAAGCGCAAAGGCCAGCGGCAGGAAAATTCTTATAATGGCTTTAATAAAATCTTGAAAAAAATTGCCCATCCCTTCACCGCGCCGCGTCAATCCTCTCATAAAAGCCGCAGCAACCGCAAAACCGGAAGCAGCCGAAGTGAACATCATCATCGTGACGAACGCCATCTGTGTCAGATACGTAAGCCCGCTTTCTCCGCTATAATGTTGGAGATTCGTATTCGTCATAAAGCTGATTACCGTATTAAAAGCTAGTGATGCTTCCATATTACTGTTTCCAGCCGGATTACCGGGAAGCATTCCCTGTAAACGCAACAGCAAGTAGCTGATCGCCACAAGCACGACATTCGTTGCAATGAAACTCATAACATACGTAGTCCAACGCATGCTCTCCAGCTTCTTCAATCCTACTACCTTATAAATTAGCTTTTCTGTTCCGCCAAAAATCCGATCCGTCCGATTAGGTTCATTCGAGAATACATGATACATATAGGTGCCCACTGGCTTTACCAAGAGCAGCAATATGACGATCACAATTCCAATTTGAAGCAGCTCCATCCTTTATTCCTCCTTCAAAATGCTCCTGCGTTTGGAACAACAGACCTGCTTCAGAGCACCAAACGTGTGCACACGTTTGCGAAAGCCTGCTACCTATGATGCTTAATATTCAGATCTGTTGTTCCCGCCCGCTCTATCCCCTATAGCTGACTAGAACTTTTCAGGGTTCAGGAGTGCGTAGATTAAATACATAAACACAATAGCCGTAAGCCCAAGTATAACGATCATCCTCTTCGTCCTCCTTTAGAGGTCTGCGCATCACACCAGCGTACAAACAGCAGTATCACTCCATAACTCACAGCCATGACGAGCAGCATGTATATATCCATCATGTTTATACCCTCCGTATCGGTCCTCAGATCGCCATCTTATTTGATCATAAAATCATAAAACAACTATGTTATAAGTGCTTATCCGTTCAGCAGAAAACCCACCTCTCCGTTCAATGTGTAGATCACATGGTCCGCTCCCAATCCCCGATAAATTCCTTGTGGATTACAGCCGTGCGTAATAACATAGATCGATTCCGATGTTAGCGGCCGACATATTTGCAGGAAACGGCAAGTCAGATTCAAGCTGTTCTCGAACAAATACACACTACCAATTTCTTTTTTTGGAAAATTCCATTTTCCTGCTTGCATGGTATTGATGCGGACAATGTGCTCCACACCCATTTTTTTGAGCTGTCGTTCCTCCTGGGCGCTATTCGTGAGAACTGCAAACGCCAATTTTTTGAAAATAAGCAATTTCACAAAACTTCTGCCCGCTTCATTCGGTGCAGTGACAATAATTAACCGACCTTCCATCAGTAGCTCCTCTCCCGGTATAAAAAGACAACAAAAAGAAGCCGAAGGAAAAAGGCTTTCCTCCGGCTTCTTACATATCCATGATAAAATAAACCATGGCTGCACACGGCGGTTTGTTGCCTCTCCCTGTACGCTTACGAGGTTAGCTGTCGGATTCGGACGTGAGAGTCGCCCTATTTCTGGCACTTGACCGGAAAATTCACCCCATGAGACACACGGCTTCCGAAGCCGTACAGTCTCGATTGGTTCCCCCGCTTTTGCAACTGCAAAATTCAGCGCTATAGACATTTCGTTGTTGCTTCATTCAAGTTAATTTGAAATTACGTCTTGAATCATACACCCGCGCATGGAAGACTGTAAAGCTCAACTGCGGGGTTATAAATCGGCCTTTAGAGCATAGAAGATTAATAATAGCGCTTACAACGCAACTATGCTTCTCACAGCTCCTTCAATCTCTGTTTTTCATCCCTTTTCGAAAATGACAAGCATGTCAATATTGGCGTAGGGTAGAGCGTTTTTGGTCTTTTTTTGTAAAAAGAGAAGAAAATACGCTATATGTACCAGCTAAACACCGATTGAACCCGCTTTTATAAGAAGAAACACCTTAATTCGCTCCATTTGCGGTGCGATTTACTGTTTTGAACAAAATACGATTTTACAGCGGCTAAAGGCTTGATACAGCTTTTCCAGACTTGCAACCTCGCTTTTAATTGCTTACAATTTAATTGCTGAATATTGAATAAGGAGAGATACTATGACCGTTTATGAATATGCTGCGCAAACCCTGCAAGGGAAACAAATTCCGTTATCCACATATGAAGGGAACGTTCTGCTTATCGTGAACACTGCCAGCAAATGTGGATTAACCCCCCAATACAAAGCGCTACAAGAGCTATATGATCAGTACCATGAACAGGGGCTCGAAATTTTGGGATTTCCCAGCAACCAGTTTGCCAAACAAGAGCCAGGTTCCAGCGAGGAGATTTCTGAGTTTTGCCAGATCAATTATGGTGTTACCTTTCCGATGTTCGCCAAGACAGATGTCAATGGCGATCAAGCGCACCCCTTATTTCGCTACCTGACCCAAACTGCTCCGGGGGTATTAGGATCCAAAGCGATCAAATGGAATTTTACTAAATTCTTAATTACACGAGAAGGTAACGTATTTAAGCGCTATGCACCGCAAACCACTCCAGATAAGCTGGCGGGAGATATAGAGAAGCTTTTGCAGCAAAACTGACATCCTTATTTATCACAGTTAATAAACGACCTATTGTCTACCGTTGCTTCTGTGGCTAAAGGATATAACGAAAAATGCTTAACAAAAAAAGCATCCCTTCACGTAAACCGTGTCAGGATGCTTTTTTAACTGAGTCTTGCATATAATGCGGTCGAGAGGACTCGAACCTCCACGGGCGTACGCCCACTACCCCCTCAAGATAGCGTGTCTGCCATTCCACCACGACCGCAAATCATAATGTAATGAGGCAACAGATTTATTATACTCTCTCATCAACTATTTGTAAACAAAAATATAATAATTATTTTATATGTTATTTTAACTAACATATATGAGCGATAAGAATATTTAATTTGACACAAAAGCTATTTAAATGTAAATATATATTACATACATTTCGAATATGTTTCGTTTTCCCCAAGTAAAGAGTAAAATAACATAACATAAGGATTCACTTCGAGGAGGCGAACCACCCTGCATAAAGGCAACCGCTTGCTGAACTATGCATTATTGTTGGACCCTTCCCTACCTGTTGGTGGCTTCACCCGTTTTAACGGACTGGAGAAACTATTTCGTAACGGACATTTGAACAGTCTACAAGACCTGGAACATTACATGCTGGATGATTTGTATCCTCAATTTACAACCGTTGACGGCATGGCTATCAAAAGTCTGTATGTCGCCATCCAGCAGAATGACAGTTGGCGGATCGCCCTCATTGATAAGATGCTGCATACCCAACGTCCCTCCTGGCAGCATGTGAAGGAGTTTCGTCTATCCGGTCAGCGTCTACTCAAGCTCGCTAAGGCTCTTTATCCTTGGCTTGAATTTGACCAGTTGGAATCCATACTCATTCAATACAATGCGATTGGCACACTCGCTACCGTTCACACCTGGATTAACTTCCTCCTCGGAAACGATGTAGAACAGACCGTTCACGGCTATCTTAGCGCAGCGGTGTCCTTCTGTGTGGAAGATGCCTTCAAACTACTCAATCCTCCTTATGAGGAAAAGAACCCTCTTATGGAGCGTATGACCAGCGAGCTGCTCTCCGCCTGGAAGAAGCTTAACGAACCTGAGCCAACCGCATTTCAGCGTCGCCTTCTTCACAGACATTGGTCCAGTTCCTACATCACTCTACCTCTTTATATGAGCCATAATAGCCAATTGGATGAACCTAGACTGTTTTCCTCCTCAGGTCTATTCAAACGCCTTCCAGCATCCCCCTGATGCGTCGTTTCGCCAATGTGGCCACAACACCAAAAACACTCTGTCCCTTTCCTCAGGTGGCAGAGTGTTTTTTATCCACAAATAATCGAAATTCACACCATTAGCAGACTCTAGACGGATTATTAGAGCCATCTAGTACTTAATTAAGTAATTAATTCAACAAAATGACGCATTTACGATTGTAAAAACACGTATAAAAGTGTATCATAGTGTCAGATGGTTAATTCTAACATGTTTACTGATGATTATTATAACACACCAATTATTCCGCAAGAATCCGTAAGGGGAGATTTCTCTTGAATAACAAAATGCCTGTCACCTCCTTCGGGTGGGCCATCAAACAACGGCTTGTCGAACTTCGACTGGATCAGAAAACATTTTGTGAGACACACAATATTCCGCCTTCACGCTTGTCCAATCTGATTCACGGCACCCGCAAAGCACAAAGGTACAGAAAACAAGTAGCTGCAATTCTGAACATCGACGATAACGATTATAAGGAGGCACCGCACTCTAAACCTAACAAGCATTCCAGTTACATATAGGTCATTCCATATCACCAAGAAACCAAATAAACCCGTAAAGCGAACCCCTCCAGTTCGTTTACGGGTTTTCAACCCAGACATCTTTAGCCAAAAAGTTATTCCGGCTTTGTTTTATCCTTCTCACTTTTTTGCTTACGGTATTTCGCAAATTCAACATATTCTAAAATAAAATTCTGTTCTTCCGTCTCAAGATCTTCTGCCTGGCAATTCAGTGGCCCCATCACTCCAAAAAAATAAGCAGCCTTCTGCTCCTGAAGTACGCCTTCTCCTGGCTTAATCCCTTTCATTAACCAATCGAGCGATACATTAAAAAAGTCCGAAATCTGAATCAAATGGGTGGTACCCGGCGTTGTTTTACCCCTTCTCCAATCACCGAGATTCCCTGAACTGATTTTAAGTTTTTCACAAAATGCCTTCTTGGTCATTCCGCGATCCTTAATCAAAGCTTCAATCCGCTGATAAATAGTTTGATCTCCCAAAATGTTTCCCCTCCGACACAGTAACTTTTTCTGAAATAATTTTCATTTTTCAGCCTTACTCATTAGTAATCCTCATCAAATCCTAAGCAACCATTACCCCTAGTAGAATTGCGCTGGTTTTTCTCTTTACGAAAGCGGGTAAATTCAATATACTCAAGTATAAAATTTCTTTCCGCCTCACTAAGCGGTTCCCCCTGGCAATTCAGTTGCCCTGAAGCGTCAAAAAAATAAGGGTCTTGCGACTCCTTTAGCACCTCACCCTGTACATCTCGACCCAGCATGATCCAATCCAGACTGGCATCAAAAAACGAAGCAATTTCAATGAGTTTATTCGTGCCCGGCGTCGTTTTTCCTCTTTTCCAATCCCCGAAGTTCCCTGTACTAATGCCTAACTGCTGGCAGAACGCCTTTTTCGTCATTCCCCGTTCCTTGATGAGTTCCTCAATGCGATGGTAAATAGATTGCATAGAAGTTCCTTCCTCCCTAGCAGGCTCTCAAATAACGATATCATGTTCTCTGTTCCCATTTCAAAGATCACGTATGCTAAAATTACCGAATTATGTATGTTGGTTTCCATTATACCACAACACGCAACAAAAACCGCCTGTTTTCCGAAGAAAGGGCGGTCTTTAAGCAGTTCACTTATGCCAATCACGTAGCAGAGTTGTCGATTTTAAGTAAGATATGCTTCAATTCATTCAAAGTTTCACTCAGATGCAATAAATCTTCTTCTGGCAGATACACCAGTCTTTCTTGAATTTTATTGGAGAAGGTATGAAATACCTGTTCACAAAAAGCATCGCCTTCCTGTGTAATCGCCACATTCACGACTCTGCGATCCGAATCACACGACTGGCGGTCAGCTAACCCATGCTCCACCAGTTTGTCCAGAAGAGGAGTCATGTTCGGACGTGAGACATTGAGCTGTTTGGATAAATCAGATACCGTAGACAAGCGCACCTCACGCAGAAGCAGTAATACCTGAAAGTTATTAGGCGACAAGTGTAATGGGAAATCGAGCGGACCGTAGGTGAAAAATTTCTTCTTCACAATCGGAAACAAGCCCAAAATATTTTCTGATATATTTCCTAACAGTTGAGTGTCCATATTTTTCACCGTCACTTCATAAGTTTATACTTATCATTCTATAACATTATGGCATTATATTATACTATGGAATCATTATTTCATCATAATCATTACTTTATTACATCACTACACAAATAAAAAAAGCCTCTACCGCGAGAGACTTTTCCGTTTATTCCATTGATGCGGTCGAGAGGACTCGAACCTCCACGAGCGTACGCTCACTACCCCCTCAAGATAGCGTGTCTGCCATTCCACCACGACCGCATAACAAAATATAAATGGTGAGCCATGAAGGACTCGAACCTTCGACACCCTGATTAAAAGTCAGGTGCTCTACCAACTGAGCTAATGGCTCATGCTGTTCATCCAAGCTGTCCGCCATTAGACCAGACCTCAGGAATTTCCCTTAAGCATGCAACATGTAGTCTATAAAGACAACAATGACCCGTAGGGGATTCGAACCCCTGTTACCTCCGTGAAAGGGAGGTGTCTTAACCCCTTGACCAACGGGCCTTATTATTATGCGCCAACTTGGCGACAAGAAAGAGTATATCAAATAGAATAACGAATGGCAATACTATTTCTAAAATTTTTAAAAAAGCAGTTTTTATAAGTACAAAATGCGTATTTACTTACAATACCTTATCTCAAATCACTAAAATCCTGAAAATAGCGATAAATGATTGCAATATCACTTGAATTTACTTATAATCACTTACGAGATACCGAAATAATTATATATCAGAGGAGCTTTTTATGTATCAGGAAGAACGAATGTTAAAAATCGTTGATTACTTACAGCTTCATAAGCGTATTTCGGTGGATGATATTTGTGAATTTTTTAATGTTTCACGAGATACGGCCCGTCGAGACCTCGTAAAACTTGAAGAGCATCAAAAAATTATTCGCACCCGCGGCGGCGCTCTTCTCCCTACACTTCATCACGATCCAATTGGAAATTATAATGAAAGACTACTTACTGTATCCGAGGAGAAACAAGTGATCGGACAGCTGGCTGCCAGCATGGTACGAGATAAGGATCGTATTATATTGGATTCCTCTACTACCGTACAGGCGTGTGCAGAAAGACTGAATGTGCAGGAATGTTCGGTCATCACCAATTCAATCAATCAGGCTGACGTGCTATCTGGAAAAGACGGTGTCTCCATACATCTGTTGGGAGGCCGTCTGCAAAAAGAACACCGATATGTATATGGCTCCTCCGTGATCGCCACTTTGTCTCACTATTTTGTAGACAAAGCCTTTATCGGGATTGGTGGTATATCTGCCCACGGACTAAGCCTGATTCATGAAGAAGACGGTATGTTGAAGCATCAAATGATGAAACAGGCAGATCAGGTGATCGTCCTTGCAGACCATTCGAAATTCGGAATCAATTTTCCATATCGTTTTGCCGATCTGTCTGAAGTTAATATCGTGATCACCGACAGATTGCCAGAACCAGCGATGCTGGAAATTTTGCAACATTATGATGTGGAAGTTGTTGTACCCTCATAAAATACGAAGCCGATTAGCTAGAACTCAAGATTTATCACAGAGATATCGAAAGACAGGAGCTGGAGAGAAATGAAACTGTTTGCGATTGATATGGATGGAACACTGCTGAACGAGGAAGGAAAAATAAGCAAAGTGAACGCGGAGGCTATACGCCAAGCACAGCAGCTAGGCGTTCAGGTGACAATTGCCACTGGTAGAGCTGCTTATGACGCCTGGACAAAGCTAGAGGAAGCAGAGCTTGTAACTCCAGTCATTGGAGCAAACGGCGCAACCGTACACGATGTGCATCGTCGTCAGTTAACCTCTACTCCTATGGGCCGCAGTGAAACGTTCGAAGTGCTGAGCTGGCTGCATGACAACGACTTTTACTATGAGGTCATGACAGACCGCGCTATTTATTCTCCACAAAATGGACATCAGCTGCTTGCTGTTGAAATGGACCGCTTGCTGAGCTCCAACCCGGATATTTCGCTGGATACTTTATTACATGCAGCTGAAAAACAATATGAACAGACCGGACATACCCGCATCGCTTCATATGAGGACATTCCACTGGATGTAGAGATTTATAACGTGCTCTGTTTCTCCTTTGATCAAGCCAAATTGGATCGGGGCCGTGAACGTTACCGAAGTTTTCAGGGCCTGAACATGGTCATCTCTTCAGACCGTAACTTTGAAGTCGAGCATAGGGATGCGTCTAAAGGTAATGCATTGCGTTATCTGGCGAATCATCTGAACATTCCCATGCAGGAAGCCGTAGCGATTGGGGACAGCTACAACGATATCTCCATGCTGACGATGGCAGGAACAGGCATTGCCATGGGCAATGCAAAAGACGACATCAAGGCCGTCTGCTCCGAAGTGACTCTGACTAATGCGGAAGATGGCGTCGCTCATGCTCTATTGAACATACTCAAGACAGTCGAGACTGACACCGTGAAATAAGAAGTCATTGGCTGTGTACAAGGCAGGCTAACGTCGCTTCATGCTGTACGCAGCACGTCCGCCTCTCCATTTAAACGATTTCAGCCCACCGTTATTCTCAAAGCAGATATAGACGAAAAGGACGCTCGCAAGCATCATTACAATGCATACGAGCGTCCTTTTTCTGCTTAAAATACCAACGGAGAGAGAGGGATTCGAACCCTCGCACCGCTTTCGCAGCCTAACCCCTTAGCAGAGGGTCCCCTTATAGCCACTTGGGTACCTCTCCATGGCTCCCCGAACAGGACTCGAACCTGTGACAACTCGATTAACAGTCGAGTGCTCTACCAACTGAGCTATCAGGGAACATTACTGTAAATTATCATACAGTATGGTTAATTTACCATGATTCAGGGGGTGCCGTCAAGTGCCAACAGGCGAAGCTTACCTCCACATTTCCCACAGCGATACCGCTGAGGATTCATCTTACGCTTGCGCATATACTCCTGTTTACAGGAAACGCATACTAGCTTGTAACGATAAGGCTGAGGCTTACGTTCCGTTCTTCCCGGCAGAGTCTGACAATGCCTGCTCCCTCCTACACGGGCCAGCCATGCTTTGAAGTCAGCATCTCGATGCTGATAGCCCATCCCACGCAAATGTAAATGATAATGGCACAGCTCATGCTTAATAATCTTCTCCACCTCAGAACGTCCGTAAGCTGCGAGTTGATGTGGATTAATTTCAATATGATGACTTTTCATAAAATACCTACCGCCTGTGGAAGACAGGCGCGCATTAAAGGTGGCTTGATGTCGAAACGGCACGCCGAAGCTCTCCAGCGAAATGCGCTCTACCCATTCTTGAAGCTCTTCATTACTCATAGAATGGTTCATTGAATTGCTCAGGGACTTAGACTCCATCCTTCCGGTCTCTCCTCCTTTGCTCCTTACTGACAAGCATATTATAAAATAACGGCCGAAGTCTAACCCCCAATTCATAAGCACACTTTAGGTACCCACCCCATATGCTAAACATACAGAAGTAACGCAGAGGAGGAGATCGGCTTGCCTCAATGGCTCAGCAACCAGCTCATGCGGGCCTTTTACAAAAAGGACCGGCGCCAAATTAAACTGTTGAACGATTGTTGGTTTTTTTATCATAAAGCACCTGGCGTGGAGTTCGATGCCAACAACGGGTAGAAGCTAAGGCATCCAAAAATGAAAGCCGGAATCTCCGATGCAGTTCGGAGATTCCGGCTTTTGTTATACCTTCACAAGAAGGTTGTGCAGCTTTATTTAAAGTATTATGCCTGCGATTGCGCCTCTGCAGGAGGTTTCATCGTCAGACCAACCCTGCCTTTTTTCAAATCAACATTCAACACCCACACCGTTACGTTATCACCGACAGATACGACATCCATCGGATGCTTTACGAAGCCACTGCGCAGCTGTGAAATATGAACCAACCCGTCACTTTTAATACCGATATCGACAAACGCGCCGAAATCAATGACATTGCGGACGGTTCCCTGAAGCTCCATACCCGGTGAGAGATCCTCGATCTTCAGCACATCCTTGCGGAATACAGGCAACGGCAGCTCGTCACGCGGGTCACGGCCCGGACGCTGGAGGCTGTCCAGAATGTCCTTCAGTGTCGGCACGCCGACTTCCAGCTTCGCGGCCAATTCGTCAATGTTGGACACGCTCAGTGCTTCCATTGCAGTCTTAGTACCCAGATCGTGGGCGCTGATGTCCAGTTCCGCCAACAAGCGGTCTACGACAGCATACGATTCAGGGTGAATCGGTGTACGGTCCAGCGGATTTTCTCCACCCGGTATACGGATAAAGCCTACAGATTGCTCGTAGGTTTTTGCACCAAGACGTGGCACCTTCTGCAACTGACGACGGTTGCTGAATTTACCGTTTTCCTCACGGTACTTAACGATGTTTTTGGCAATCGTCGCATTGATCCCCGCTACATAGGATAACAGCGCAGAGGAAGCCGTGTTCACATCCACACCGACATGGTTAACGGCTGATTCGACAACGTCCTTTAAGCTTTCATCCAGATGTTTCTGCGACACATCATGCTGGTATTGGCCTACACCAATAGCCTTTGGCTCAATCTTGACCAACTCAGCCAGCGGGTCCTGCACACGACGTGCGATGGAAGCCGCACTGCGCTCAGCCACGTCCAAATCAGGAAATTCCTCCTGTGCCAGCTTGGAGGCAGAGTATACGCTTGCGCCCGCCTCATTGACGATCAGATACGCTAGACTGCTGTCACCAATGTCCGCGATGACTTCCGCTACGAATTGCTCTGTCTCGCGCGAAGCGGTTCCGTTACCAATGACAATCAATTCGATACCGTATTGGGCAATTAGCTGCTTGAACTTTTCAGCAGCCTCGCGCTTCTTGTTGTTCGGCGGTGTCGGATACGTCACAGCCACTTCTAGCAGCTTGCCGGTGTCATCGACAACCGCCAGCTTACAGCCTGTCCGATAGGCGGGATCGACACCGAGCACACGTCGGCCCTTGATCGGAGCCTGTAGCAACAGGCTGCGCAAGTTGCCTGCAAAGATGGAGATGGCCTGCTGCTCGCCCTTCTCCGTCATTTCAGCGCGTACTTCACGCTCGATAGATGGCGCGATAAGTCTTTTATACGCATCCTCAATGACACTGCGCAGCAGATCTTGCACGACAGACGACCCTTTAATCACTTGGCCAGCCACGTAATTGTAAATGGAATCTGGCGCTACCTCCAGACCAACCTTAAGAATGCCTTCCCGCTCCCCGCGATTAATCGCCAGAATACGGTGAGGTGGCATTTTCTTAGCGAGCTCACGATAGCTGTAGTAGTTCTCATACACGGATTCTTGCTCCGCGTCCTTCGCTTCGGAGGTCAACATACCATGGTCCAGCGTATATCGGCGTACCCATTGGCGAATAGCCGCATCATCCGCTATATTTTCAGCTAAAATGTCCAAGGCTCCTTGGATGGCCGCCTCGGCGCTGTCCACTCCCAGTTCCGCATTAACATAAGACTCGGCTTCTTTCAGAGCATCGCCCTGCTTCGGCTGGCTCCAGATCCAGATGGACAGCGGCTCCAGTCCCCGTTCCTTCGCTACACTGGCGCGGGTTTTGCGTTTTTGCCGATACGGACGATACAGATCCTCCACTTCCTGGAGTTTAACCGCAGAGGTGATAGCAGCCTGCAGGTCTTCCGTCAGCTTGCCCTGCTCATCAATAATGCGGATGACCTCTACCTTACGATCTTCCAGATTACGCAAATACACCACACGATCTTCAATTTCGCGCAACTGATTTTCATCCAGCTCTCCTGTCATTTCCTTACGATAACGCGCGATAAAAGGAATTGTATTCCCTTCATCCAACAAACTGATCGTTGTCCGGATTTGCTTGAGTGCCAGCGACAGCTCTCTCGCCACTTGTTTGACAATCCGCTCTTGGCGTTCTGCTTCGTTCGGCTCCTGCCGGATTTCCGTCTTCGTTTCCTCGTTAGACAAACCTATCCCTTCTTCCTCACAGCTCTTGTCATACACCATGTCTTTCATTATCACAAAAAATGATTCAAAGCGCCAGCAGGGACGTTAAAGCAAGCCCTACCTGCATTTTTCATTGGACACGCAAAAGGACAGCGCCCAAGCGCTGCCCTTTTCCCGTTTCACTCGTCGTTCCATCACGCTAAAAATCAATCAAACCGAGACTAATTTGTAGCGAATCGCTCACTTTGCGCATGGTTTCTTCATCTAAATGGGTGATTTTGTCGGTAAGCCTTTGCTTGTCGATCGTCCGAATTTGCTCCAGAAGAACAACAGAATCACGATCAAAGCCATGCGTCGCCGCGTCGATTTCCACGTGTGTAGGCAGCTTTGCCTTCTGAATCTGGGCGGTGATGGCTGCTACGATCACAGTAGGACTAAACCGGTTGCCGATATCATTTTGAATGATCAGCACAGGTCTGACGCCACCTTGCTCGGAACCGACTACGGGTGAAAGGTCTGCAAAAAAAACGTCGCCGCGCTTTACGATCAATATGGATTACACCCCGCTAACTGTACGGCCCAAGGTGCTGTTTGCATCTTCCTCCGCGTGAAAGGCTTCGGATGCCATGGTTAAGTTAATTTTAGCCATTTCCATGTATCCACGCTGCATAGCTTCACGAATGTAACGTTTTTTACGTTCGCCTACATACAGCTTCATGGCCTGCCTAATAAATTCACTGCGGTTGGAATTTTCCATAGCTACGATCCCGTCCACTTCCTGCAAGAGATGATCTGGCAAACTGATCATTATTCTTTTGGTGTTCTGCAAATTGGCCAACTTCTCTTCCACCCCCAAAACCTTGTCGCCATTGTACCATTATAACGTTATTCCCGGTAATTTATTCAAACGGAATACAAGAGAATGTATATGATATTCGTATATCATCTATGCTGCATTCCATTATAAACTACGCAGTTCGTTTTCGTACAGGCGTTTGATCCCCGAAATACAAGTGTCAGCGGAGCCTGATGCGTCTTTTGACAGTTATAGCGCTCTTTTCTTTCCTTTGTACATATTTCGGGACGTTCTGCGAAAACTCCTGCTTTTATTCGGTAATTTGCGTTATGAAATTAATTCCAGCGGGTTGGAAGAAGCGAGTTCACTCGAACAACAGGAACATGACCTCGTGTGTATACACGCGGTACCCTGTCTGCGATCATGCAGATCACCTCATAGTGGATCGTACCAAGCTTGGATGCCAGCTCATCCGCCGCGATAGTATCGCCGGACTGCTGGCCGATGAGAACAACCTCTTCGCCGGTTTGGATTTCTTCCGCATCTTCTGCGAAAGATTGTAAGGATACCATACACTGGTCCATGCAAATCGTACCGAGTACCGGGACGCGGCGACCGCGTATCAACACTTCGATCTTCCCACTCAGCATGCGGGAGTATCCATCCGCATAGCCGATTGGCAGTGTACCGATCCGTTCTTCACTGGAGGTTACATACCGGGTGCCATAGCTAACTCCCCAGCCGGGAGGAAGCGTTTTGGTGTAAACCACCGCCGTCTTCAATGATAATACAGGCAGCAGCTCAATGGCTTGCCGATTAACCTCATCAGACGGGTACAGACCGTATATACTGATACCAATCCGCACCATATTGGGGGAAAGAGAAGGGGTATCAATGGTGGCGGCGCTGTTGCCCGTATGTATAATGGGAATGGTGATACCTTGTTCCCTTAGCGCTTCCGCCACGCCCCGAAACCGATCATATTGTAGCAGTGTATAGCTTTTGTCTTCTTCATCCGCGCGGGCAAAATGGGTGTACATGCCTTCCAGCAGCACCTGCTCTAATTCGTGAGCCTGCCGGAAAAAAGCCATAGCCTCTTCTCCAGGCAGCAAACCCAGTCTTCCCATGCCGCTGTCTATTTTGATGTGCACCTTCAGCTTGCGTTCGTTTCCTTGGCGGTCCAGTCTTCGGATACCCTCCAGCACTTCTTCACTGAACACAGTCAATGAGATATCATGCTCCCAAGCCGTTTGTACAGCTTCCGGTGAGGTATAGCCGAGTACAAGAATCGGTAGCTGAACCCCCGCATGACGAAGCTCCAACGCTTCATCCAGAAAAGCGACGCTCAAATAATCCGCACCAAGGCGTTCCAATTCCTTTGAAATTTCCACGGCACCGTGTCCGTAGGCATTAGCCTTGACACAGACCAGTATCAGCTTATCCGCTGGCAAAGCCTTGCGAAAAGCTTCATAGTTGGCGCCAAGGTGATCCAGGTTGATTTCGGCCCGGGTCGATCTGTATTGTGCTTGCAAATCCAGTCACCTTCTTCAATTGTTAGCCTGTAACATAACCTTTTACCATTCGGAGTGTGGCAAAGTTCTTGCTACCAAAGGTTAATGGTAATGTTCAAAAACGTGGCTGTCAATGGCAGGAGACGTTTGCCAGCATCCTCTACAATGAACACGACATACAAGCGGTGCACATCCTAGACCGCGAATGAACAAAAGACGGATACGGGCGGCAGCAGAGCATTTTTACACTCTAGACCGTCTGCATCCGTCTATAAAGTTTTATTTACCCGATTGATCCTGTATAGAAGCGGCAATTTGTATCATTTCGCTCACAGGCAGGTCAGCACTGGTGATTCTGAACTCGATTCCGTCATTCATCCAGGTCATCGTCTGCTGTTCGCCTCCGGTCAGAACGGCAAAGCTCCCTCCAATATCAACCAGTTCGCCTGCGGCCAGTGCGACCGCCCGATCTTTGGGACGCGCCTCTACAATGGTATAGTTATATGTTCCACTATACCGCAGCATTACCGCATGTGTACCATTATCCTCCAGCTCCGGCGTATCCTTGATCTGTACTCCGGCTGGCGTGTAGGACGGTTCGATCAAACCGAACTCACCCATCACAGCTTCTGCCGCATCTGTTCCCGCTGACGTTCCGTTTGCAGCATCCGATGTGCCTGGGGTTTGTTGCTGCGCCTCTGCGTTGGCTGCTGCGTCCGGTTTGGATGTATCGTTTGTGGCAGTACCGTCCACCTTCGCTTCCCCTGACGGCTGCTGGACTGCATCCCCTGTTGTTCCCTGCTCTTGTCCGGGTTCGCCAGACGTCACGCCAGTCGTCCCATCCATCGTACCGGAAGGATCAAGCTGACCGCTGGGATCCACTGCTCCAGAAGATGGCGCCCCTCCGCTACCCGTACTCGTCTTACCTGAAGCCATGTTCCGCTCCATATCAAAAGAGTCCTTGTCAAACTTCGTATCAAAAGCAAATTGATCGAATTTCAGATCAACAACTACCTTGGCATTCGCATCAGACACCTGTACCTGAGTGGGTGCATAGTCATTTTTGGACAGCCATATCTTTTGTCTCACCAGCGCATGGCTGTTGTAATTCGCCGCCACATCAAACACATAGGACTTATCGTCGGTAGCCAACTGGCGGGAGGCATCGCCGATAATGCTGCGAACTAACGTTTCATATAAATATACTTGACCCTGATTGTTTGGCCAGTCGCTTTTGAAACGGAAGCTTTTGTTCAGGCTGGGTGTCAGTACAAATACACCCTCATCATTACGAAGCACAATTTGCGTAACATCCTTTTTCTCGTTCGTCATGGCAATTCGGTAATAGGACGGCTTGCGGTAGGAAATATCCACCTTGTATTCCTGCGGCGTGTCGCCGGTATGCAGCGTCATCAAAGCTGTACCGTGGTAGCTGTTCAGGTCGCTCACCACGTCACTCAAATCTTTAACCACATCGTCCGCGCTCTTCTTGCCGCACCCGGCCAGCAGCAGCGTTACACACATGACCATGGCAAGCATCCATGAAATCCGGCGCATGTCATCAACCCCTTCAGCACATGTTTTAAATGAATTAGTACATGTCTATGAAGGACTTGTTCGATTTATGCAGACTGGCATGACAAGCTTGAACGTATCCTTGTGTAATGCTATAAAATATTTTGGAGAGTAATCATAAATTCATACAGAAAATAAATCGAAAAACCGATCAAAACCACGCCGGCACCGATTGTAACCCACTTGATGGCGGTTCGATTCATCGCTTTTCGTGTTGTCGCTACAAGGATCATCAAGCCTAAATCATGGATAAGAATACCAAACAAAATACCTAAGCCAACAATCAAGAACTGACTTGTATTTGACCGATCAAATGAACTTGCCAGCACAGTTCCAAAAACACTCACCCAAAACACTAAATTTCCTGGTGAAACAGCTACAAGCAGCCCATTTTTATAGGAAGAAAATAATGATTTCGTCTTTTTCTCTCCTTCTAGCGCAATATCATGATCTGCATTTTTAATGCTGTCGTACCCCACGTAGCACAAAAATATAGCTCCAATGAGCCACATGATCACCTGTACAACAGATAATGACAAAACAGAGGCCAGACCAAAATATAAACCAATGATTAATAACAAATCGACGGTCATCCCCCCAAGGCCCACAATCCATCCATGCATGAATCCATTCTTTAGCCCTTGCTTCGTCATTTCGATGGTAATTGTACCTACAGGTAGTGCTATAGAGAAACCTAGTAAAACATATGTAATAAACAATGCCATTTCAAAACCCCTTTCAAATGTATAAAAATGGTATTATATACCATAAAAAATGACACATCAATAAAATTTGAAACCTGAAATGAGCTAAGAACTCATGAGACTTATTTTGTACAAAATCGGATGCATTGACCAAGTTTGTCCATTGAGTATTGAGGGTTCAGCCCTTATCATTGCTTTTGTGATAATAATTCTCATTTACAAAATTCTGAATCATTCTATTATACGGAGGTTGCTATGACCAACAAGAACTCGACAATCAACAAAAATTCTACTCGACAATACACTGCTCTGATCTGCCTTTTCTTTCTTATGGGGGCATTGCTACTGGGATGCGGCGCATCTGACAATCAGACTGCAAGCAGCAACACAACAGCATCTACAAAAACATCGGAAGCTGCCACAACTCGTGACTACACAGACTATAAGGGACATACAGTGAACATTCCCACGACTCCTGGGCGCATTGCTTACTTCGGAGAAAACTATGGGGATCTATTGGTTTTAGACGTACAAGCTATAGGTACATCGACTTCTATGATTGAAGGCAAGGTTTATGAGAAGCAGGTTCAGAACGTGGCCGATCTGGGGTTCCCGATTAATTTGGAAAAAGCCTTGGAACTACAGCCTGACCTGATCATTACCGCCGATACAGATGAAAAACAATACGCAGCGTTAACAAAAATTGCACCTACAATTATGTTCGACACCTTTGCCCCGTTAAACGAACGTTTGCTGCATCTCGGAGACATTGTGAACAAGAAAAAGGCTGCTGAAGATTGGCTTGCCCAATATAAAATAAAGGAAGCGGAGATGTGGACCAAGCTTCACGCAGAGGGTGTTAAGGCGGGGGAAACTGCTTCAGTGTTTACCTACTATCCGGGCGACCGTTTATTCGCAATGGGACGGACAGGACTGTCACAAATACTGTATGAAAAGAATGGTTTCAAGCCTACTCCTCTTATTCAGAAAGCACTGGATGAAGACAAAGGATTTGTACAAATATCTCAGGAGGTTATCGGACAATACGCTGGAGATCGGATTTTCATACTAAGAACTCCAAGTTCAGAAGCCCAACAATCCACCGAACAGTTAATGAAAAGCAAGCTGTGGCTCCAGCTTCCTGCTGTCAAACAGGGGCGTGTGTACACTCAGGATATTGGCAAAACTGAAAGTGATGCTTCCACTCGAGAATGGCTGCTGGAGGAATTGCCCAAGCTCATCAAATAAAATTGGAGAAGCTTATCGACACTTGTTGATAGGCTTCTTTTTTGTTGAACCTAAAGGAGGTATACTTATACATACATGATAACCATTCTCAATAAAAGGAGCAATACCGTGAACCAGTCTCCGTCGTCCGTATATCCTCCCCCATTCAGCTCACTGCTTTTTCATTTTAAAGAAATTGCGTTGGTTGGTGAGCCTACCGATGAATTATTATCACGTCCCAATTCATATCACTGTCTGCTTATATTCATCGGTGGGACAGGTATGGTGGACATTGGCCCAGAGCAGTATCTATTCTATACAGGTCATGGGTATTGGCTAGCTCCAGGTGAATCCTATCAAATCGATCCCCTGAATGGAACTGTACCCGAATACTACACAATCACGTTTGAGGTCATCGCTTTGCCATCAGAACCACAAGTGGACTTGGCCTTGGCCGAACACGCAGCACGTATGCCATCCCTATATCATGGACCTGTCCTGCCGGGACCGCGCGAATACATCGCCTCCTCTTCTTCCTCCAAACTTATTCAGTTGACTGAAGAGTTATTTCATAGTACCCAACAAACGGAACAGCCGCATAACCAAACATCTGTATTACGGCAGCAAATCATGTTTCAAGAGTTGCTCTTGCTGTGGCAGGAAGACCACACCCATATTGATCAAAATAATACCTCTAATCCGGCATTGCCAGTATCGGTGGAAGGTACCCTTTCATATATGGAAAACCACTATGAAAAGCCCATTACCGTCAAGCAGCTCGCTAAACAAGCGAACGTTTCCATATGGCAATACTCCCAATTGTTTCGTAAAATTACAGGCAAAAAGCCGCTGCATTACCTCACTGAGCTGCGCTTGAACCATGCCAAGCGGCTGCTGCTGGAATGCAAACGGCCTTTACGTGAAATTGCCCGTCAGGTTGGTTTCTCTGACGAATATTATTTTAATCGACGGTTTAGGCAAATGACCGGGATTCCCCCTGGCAAGTACGCACTCTCTGTCTCCGGTTCTGTGCGCGTCAAGGATTGGACGGGTCACCAGATTCACATTCCGCGCCGAGCAAGCCGCATCATCTATCATGGAGAAACGATGGGCGATCTATTGGCATTAGGGGCCAAAGCCATCGGTGGAAGTCTGCGACTCAGTGAATACAGCGTCTATAAACATCGCCTTGTGAATGTCGCCGATGTGGGCCTTCCACTGGATATTCGCTTGACTAGCGCTCTTGATCCCGATCTAATTATCATCGCCAATTCGGATGAACAGGAATATGAGCGCATTGCCAGTATCGCTCCTACCGTCACCTTCAACTCCTTCGCCACGCTGGAGGAACGGATGCGTACACTTGGCGTCTGGCTCGGTAAGGAGCGGGAGGCCGAACGCTGGTTGTCTACCTTTACAACCCGCAATCTGGCAATGTGGCAGCAGCTCGGTACACAAATCACAGCCGGAGAAACGGCCTCCGTCTTCATCTTCGATCATGGTGATCGGCTCTTTGTCATGGGTATGTCTGGATTCTCGTCGGCCCTCTACCACCCACAGGGCTTTCAGCCCGTTGAGCCGATCCAAAAGGTGCTCGACGCGGAACAAGGCTTCGCGGAAATTGATCCGAACGAATTGCCTGATTACGCCGGGGACCGCATTTTTATGCTTGTCCCAACAGCTCCAGAATCCAAACGTACGCTGGAACGCATGATCAGCAGCCCTCTCTGGCGCAGCCTTCCTGCTGTACGTCAAGGTCGGGTATATTTCGTAGAAGCTGACCGCTGGAACTGGAGCGATGCCATGACCCGGCAAAAATTGCTTACTGCACTGCCCAAACTGCTCGGCACTTCATCCTAAGAAGCTGCCATTTTTCTAAAGATACTACATTAGACCTTGAATGCTCCCATCTGCCTCCAGCGACATATGCTCAGCTGCTGGGGATTTAGGCAATCCTGGCATCGTCATGGTATTACCTGTTTCCACGACCACAAAGCCTGCCCCTGCGGACAAAGAAACGCTGGACACGTGAATGGTAAAGCCCTCCGGTGCACCTAGCAGAGAAGGTTGATCTGAGAAAGAATACGGCGTTTTGGCCATGCATACAGGCAGTTGTCCAAAACCAAGCTGCTCCATACCGGCCAACGCCCGTTTGGCCGCAGGAGTGTAAGCTACCTCTGCCGCACCGTAAAGCTCCTTCGCAATGACACTAATTTTCGCTTGCAAATCAAGTGTATGCTCATACAATGGTGCAAAATGGGCTTTGTCCTCCTGGAGCAGGTTGAGCAGGCTTTGGGCCAGCTTTTCTCCCCCTTGGCTTCCCTGTGCCCACACCTGTGACAGTTCTGCGGGTACACCCAGCTTGCGGCATTCGGAGAATATTAGTTCCAGCTCGGCTTCGCTATCTGTTACAAAATGGTTGACTGCTACCAGTACTGGCACGCCAAACTTTTGTAAATTCCGTACATGCCGGTTCATGTTGGCTAATCCAAGTTGCAATTGCTCCAGATTTTCTGCGTCCAGCTCATTTTTAGCTACACCGCCGTTATATTTCAGCGCTTTGGCGGTTACGACCAACAGAGCCGCATCTGGCTGCAAACCAGATTGACGGCACTTGATGTCAAAAAACTTTTCTGCCCCCAGCTCAGCCCCGAATCCAGCCTCCGTGACGACCACCTCTCCCAGCTTCAGGGCTAGCTTCGTACCGATCAAACTACTGCATCCATGCGCAATATTCGCAAAAGGTCCGCCATGCACAATAACTGGAGTTCCCTCCAACGTTTGCACCAGATTGGGTTTCAATGCTTCCCGAAGCAGCACAGCCATACCTTCCACCGCATGTAGTTCCTCAGCTGTTACCGTTTCGCCATCTACGTTATAACCAATCACCATCCGACCCAATCGAACTTTAAGATCGTCCATATCTTCACTTAAACATAATACCGCCATTACTTCTGAAGCCGAGGTAATCAGAAAGCCACTTTCTCTCACCGCTCCATTACCTGACCCCAATCCGGTCACAATATTTCGTAAACTCCGGTCGTTCATATCGACAGCGCGTTTCCACACGATCCGCTCCGGTTTCAACCGCAAAGCATTTCCATGAAACAAATGGTTATCGATCATCGCTGCCAGCAAATTATGCGCAGCTGAAATCGCGTGAATATCACCTGTAAAATGCAGGTTAATGTCTTCTGCCGGAACAATCTGGGCTTGTCCTCCCCCGGTTGCTCCTCCTTTCATGCCGAAGCAAGGGCCAAGGGACGGCTCACGCAACGCAGCAACGGTTTTATGCCCCAGCGCATTCAGCGCCTGTGACAGCCCGATGGTTGTCAGCGTTTTTCCTTCTCCCGCTGGCGTGGGATTCATCGCTGTAACCAGCACCAGCTTTCCATTCGGGCGATCCTTTAACTGCTCCCACAGGGACGGATTCAGCTTCGCTTTATATTTTCCATACGTCTCCAGATGTTCTTCTTCAATTCCTGCTTCTTTGGCTATATCAATAATCCTCTTCATCTTTCGTTATGTACCCCCCGTTTTATAAGTCTGACCGATGGTGCCAAACCCTGTATCGTTTTATTTTACCAAAGTGTGCCGCTTATTGCGCTATGATTCATTTCATCGCAAGCGTTGCTATCATGTGAGTTATAAAAAAAGAGCATTCCCCGCCCGCATGGACTTTGGTGGATGCTCTTTTGATACGTCTCGTTTAACAAGCAGCTCTCAAATTAACCTGCAAAGTTAGCAGCGTAATTTTCAGCAATAAATCCCTTAGAAATCAGGATAGCTTGGGATTTCTTAGTAGCAGGACCATAGCCTTGGGTCAGCAGATCATTAATATGTAAGCGGTTATAAATGAAGCAAAATACAAAGTTGGACGCCCCACTCGTAAGGATCGATACCAGAAAAATAATAACTGCCCACTTCCAATCCCCTCTAAACAACGCAGGGAAAAAACCGAAAAAGAGCGTAGTCCATGAAAAACCTACTTTGCGTTCCTTGATCATTCCAGTTTTATTTCTTAATTTAATCTTCATTTACCCCTTACCTCTCTTTATATAGTCTTTTAGAACTATATTAGATTATATAGGACAGAGGGAATAAATGGAACTTAATTTCGGTAAAATCATAAATTTCTCAAATACTCTCTAGTTTATAATGCTTCTCTAGCATTTCTTTAAAAACATCAACAGGGTACTTGTATTCAACAGTTTTGAAAACAATCCGGTTATTCCACTGGTTTTTTTCCAGCTCGCACCCATGCTCCATATCTAGTTCCTTCATGATAAAAATAATCTCATCCAAGGTTCCCATTACACTATGACTATTCGTCGTCGTAGCCAGCATCTGCTCGCCTTCCTGTGTGTATGCCTTTACGATCTGTTCATCAAAGCCTTCGCTGATCATTAATTCCTTCAAAGCTTGCACAAAAAGAACTGGCAGGTTGTTGTACTGCGATTTTTTAATTCCAAAAAGCGTGACACTTAAGCGGGATATATCATGCATAAACACTATATTTTTTCTTCGATTAAGTAAAAACAAGCTGGCATGCCAACTATTCAAAGGCGGATAAATATCAACTTGAAGTGGTTCGGTCTCCCATTCCTTCAGCAGTTTATGTGTTCCTCGTATAACAAACATCGTTGCTCTCCTTTATTGACGGTCCTGTACCGCAGCGTGATTCGACATGCCTAATCTCTCACATGAAGCATGTCCCGGATATCATAACACCGTATTCCAAACATCGGATTATAAACTCTTTCAGTATAATATAGGGGAATGATATATTACCAGACACATTAATTTTCCCTTTGGATATTTTTTATGGAAATCCCCTCCACTGCTCTATATAATTCAGGTACAGTTCGTCACGCGAGCTTAATCTAAAAATTAGGGGTGTTCCACACCTATGTCACAGCATATTTTACTTATTGAAGACGATCTATCCATTGCCGAAATGCTACTCAAAGCACTCACTAAAGAAGGATACAGTCTAACCACTGCCTATGACGGGGAAGAGGGTCTTCTTGCCTTTGAACGTCATACCTATGATCTGGTACTGGTGGATTTGATGATGCCGAAGGTGGACGGTATGGAGGTGATCCGCCGGATCCGTACCCACAGCGCCGTACCTATTCTGATTATGTCAGCCAAGGACAGCGATGTGGATAAAGCGCTTGGACTGGGCTTTGGGGCAGACGATTATGTTGCCAAACCTTTTTCAATGCTGGAAATGACGGCTCGTATTCAGTCCGCGATCCGCAGATCTACTACATATGCCCGTCAGCAACAACAGGAGGAACAGCTGCAAGCACAAGTTTTGACCTACGGCAGTCTGCGCATTGATTTTGATCATTTTACAGTCATACGCAATGAAAATGAAATTCAGCTAACAGCCAAAGAGTCCGATATTTTGAAGCTATTTGTAGCTAATCCGAACCGGGTATTTACAAAAGCACAATTATACGGATTTATTTGGAAAGACGATTATATGGGCGACGAGAACGTGATTAACGTCCATATTCGCCGCCTGCGCGAGAAAATCGAAGAAGATCCCTCTCATCCTGTCCACATTAAAACGCTATGGGGCATTGGCTACAAATGGGAGAATGGCTGATATGAACATCGAAAACATTTCTGAATGGATTGTCGGCCTCATCATGTCAATCGTTATAGTATGGCTTTGGCGGGAGCGTATGGCCTATAAGCGCAAAATAAAGGATATCCGAACCCTACTAGAGCGGATTGTGACGGTGAATCATGCGGAAAAGCTGCTATATGTCACAGGTGACGTTGAATTGCAACGACTCATGACGGAAATTAATCGACTGCTGGACTTGAATCTCAGAGTATCTGCAGATTACAACCGGAGCCAAATCGCTATGCGCAAAATGATTTCGAACATCTCCCACGATCTCAAGACCCCGCTTACGGTTGTGCTTGGATATGCCGAGATGCTGGATGGCGATCCGACTATTTTGCCAGAAGAACGTATAAAGCTGCTATCCAAAATTCATCAAAAGACAAGCGAAGCGATTGAGCTGATCGGCAGCTTTTTTAGCTTGGCGAAGCTGGAGGCTAATGATACGGATATTCCGTTGACTCGACTGGAAGTGGGAGAACTGTGCAGACGCAGCATTTTGGAGTTTTATGACCTGCTGACCGCACGGGGATTTACTGTGCATATTGAAATCCCGGAGCACCCCATTCATGCCTTGGGGAACGAAGGAGCAATTGGGCGGGTGCTAAACAATCTGATCTCGAATGCCATTCGCTATGGGGCAGACGGACGGACGCTGGGTCTGGCTTTATCGGAACAGCAGGATACGGTGCGTATAGAGGTATGGGATCGTGGCAAAGGCATACAGGAATCTGAGCAAGATAAAGTTTTTGAACGCATGTACACACTGGAGGACTCCCGCAATAAGGCGGTACAAGGCAGCGGACTGGGCCTTACGATTGCCAAACGCCTGGTTGAAACGATGAACGGAGAGATTCAATTGACTAGCAGACCTTATGAGCGGACGGTCTTCTCTTTTACATTGAAGAAAATCAACTATTAATCGAACTAAACATGCTCAACTTAATAAATTTGTAAGAATCACGAAAGAAAAATGAACAATTCGCCCTTTATCCTTGAATTATCAGCAGTATACGAAGGGAGAACACCCATGACTTACGTAATACGTACACATCAGTTGACCAAGGCCCTGAAGGGCAACGAAATTGTAGCGGGAGTCAGTATGAATGTGCGCAAGGGAGAAACCTATGGCTTTCTCGGCCCTAACGGGGCAGGCAAGACGACGATGATGAAAATGATTACGAATTTACTCAAGCCAACATCGGGTGAAATTGAATTATTCGGTGAGAAATTAACGCCAAAATCGTATCATCTGCTCGGACGGATGGGTTCGATTATTGAATACCCGATTTTTTATGACAGGCTGACGGCACAGCAAAATCTCGAACTTCATTGTGAATACATGGGCTATTATAATAAGCAGGCTGTTCGGGATGCCCTGGAATTAGTGAATTTGCGAAATGCGGATGACAAGCCGGTAAAGGATTTTTCGCTAGGAATGAAACAACGTCTCGGGATTGCCCGCGCTATTGCGACTAAGCCAGAGCTACTCATTTTGGATGAACCCATTAATGGTCTGGACCCAGTAGGAATCAAGGAAATCCGCCAACTATTCCACATGCTATGCAAGGAATATGGGATGACTCTGCTCGTGTCCAGTCATATTTTAGCGGAAATAGAGCAGATTGCGGATACGGTAGGCGTGATTAATCACGGAAGGCTAATTGAGGAAGTGTCGATGGAGCAGGTGCGGGAAACCAATACGGAATATATCGAATTTACGACCAACGATTGTAAAAAAGCGACCTACGTCCTCTCCCATCATCTGAATCTGAATAATATAAGGGTACTAAATGAACAGAGTATACGTATTTACGATTCAAATGTACCGCAGAAACAAATTATGAAGACGCTCATTTTAAATGATATAGAGGTGGATTCCATTCATCAGAAAAGCAGCACGCTGGAAGACTACTTTTTACGGCTGTTAAACGGAGGTAATCTCCATGCTTAAATTGATGCAGTTAGAACTGAAAAAATTTCATCTGGCGGGTTATATCCGTTCAGCACTGATCGCCAATGCATGCATTCTTGGGCTGATCTGTATTATTGCACTGGACAGTCAAAGCGAAGGAATACCCGAATTCACACATTACACTCAACTTTTGGATATCATGGACAATTTTGTGAGAGCCACATTTATTGTGTTTTCCTCCGTTTTGCTATGCCGCTTTATCGTCGGAGAATTTAAATCCAAATCGATTACGATCTTGTTCATGTATCCGATTCACCGTCAAAAGCTGATGATCGCCAAGCTCTTGGTTGTGCTGCTGTTTACGTTCTTATCTATTATTATATCGGAAATAATCATTACGGCTGCTATTCATCTGCTCAACCAGTTTGTCTTGATTGTACCGGATAACCTTACTCTTTCCGTACTGGGCCAACAATCAGCACGAACGCTAATCAATGCCGTTGCTGCCAGCTTTATGGGACTGGTTCCGCTGTATATGGGGATGCGAAGATACTCTGTACCCACCACCATTGTGACCTCAATCCTGATTGTAGCATTGCTTTTCTCCAATAATAACGGCGCTACACTTAGCTCCATTGCCCCCGTGCAAATAGGCTTCTCTATACTGGGAATGCTTGTGGCTTATGCGGCGATTCGACGTATTGAGTATAAGGATATTACCTCGTAATATGTAATTTCGTAGAGCGCTTTCAAAAAACAGATGAAAATCATTGTTAGATATACACACATTTTTCACTGGACTTCATTCTAAAACAGGTATATCCTATAGGAGAAATTAAAAACGGAATAAGGATCTTCGGGGTAGGGTGAAATTCCCAACCGGCGGTATGGCTCATGGAGCTAAGCCCGCGACTCTGTATCTGGCAACAGGATACGGACTGATTTGGTGAGATGCCAAAGCCGACGGTAAAGTCCGGATGGAAGAAGATCGAAATATCAACATGCCGCGAAGTGGATGAATACTGCGTTATTGGTTTTGCAGTAACTTCATTTAACTTGCATAAAGCGGCAAGTTTATTTGATCAACCCCCGTCTTGCATGGCCTTTCGCCATGGACGGGGGTTTTTGTGCCACCGGTCCTGTATTCGCAAGGAGCTAATTGAGTATGAGTCAATCTTCTACTGTTCTAACATCCAAAGGTTTTGATCGTAGCTCCCACATGAAAAGCGGTTTTTGGCTGGTCGCAATTGGAGCGGCCTTGTGGGGCGCAGACCCGCTGTTTCGTATTATTTTGTTAAAGTCATTTACTTCAACACAAATTGTACTAATGGAGCATGTGTTGCTCTTCCTCGCTCTGACACCGATGTTGTGGAAGCATCGTGAGGAACTCAAAGCGGTACGGCTTCGTCAAGTTTTCGCTATTTTGTTCGTCTCGTGGGGAGGCTCGGCGCTGGCCAGCGTAATTTTCACCATGGCACTCAGCAATGGTGATTTGAATGCTGTACTCTTACTCCAGAAGCTTCAACCACTGGTCGCTATTGTTCTAGCCCGTATTATATTGAAGGAAATGTTGCCGCGTCATTTTGGATTATTAATTGTCGTTGCTCTGTTTGGGACGTATCTTCTGACCTTCGGTTGGTCGCTCCCCTTCGGACATGTTCGTGATTTTGTCCAGGTCGGTAGTCTGCTTGCACTCGGTGCAGCAGTTCTGTGGGGCGGTTCGACAGTCATGGGAAGTTACTTGCTTCGTTCAATGAAATATGAAACGGTAACCTCCCTCCGCTTCATGGTGGCGCTCCCTCTGCTGATTGTCCTCACCTCTGTAGAGCATGCGCCATGGAATATGCCTGCCGGTACATGGGCGGGCGCAGCTGTGATTATCAATCTGCTATTGCAGGCATTGCTTCCGGGTCTTCTTAGCTTATTGCTGTATTACAAAGGCTTAAGTACGACCAAAGCGTCTTATGCTACGATGGCAGAATTAAGCTTTCCCATGGTTGGTGTCGTGATTAACTGGATCGCATTTCAGCAAATTGTCACTGTAGCGCAATTGACTGGTTTTATGCTCATCTGGATTACGCTCTTTATGATTTCACGTCAGCAAAAAAATTAACAGTTCAATGTCCCTTTCATGACTCACCCAAGCCAAATCGTGAAGATGCTTTTGCATCTCCGATTTGGCTTTTTTTATGTATTCGTATTCATATAAAATATAGTTCTTTAGACCTATTTTTCAAAAAAAGCGTCTAAAACACGCCATTATTCCTCGTTTCTCAAAGATTACATCTATAAAATTCGTCGATTTATGTCGAATAAAACAATGTAGTGACCATCAGACACAGAGGAGAAAAAACTATGACTAAAACAAAACAAACAGTTCCGTGGTGGAACAGGTTTCTCAAGCAGTTTTATTTAATGAAGACAAGACTAATAATATCTTTTTTGGCTGTGTTATTGATTCCGAGCGTACTTATCGGGTACTTTTCCTATCAGGGGGCTACGACACAACTCAGTCAGCAAATGGGCGGTTCCGTATCTACGAATCTGTATTTGATCCGAAGCAATGTCAATCAGTATGTAGCGCCCATTATGAAAGACCTGGACGTGCTTACCACTGAAATCGAATCTGATTCCATTGGTACCAACCAAGAGGCCCTTCAGAAAAAGTTGGATGTCATCGTCAAGGCTCATCCCGAGTTAGATGCCGCGCTCCTCGGCAATGCAGAAGGGCAATACATACGTTCGCCGAAAAAACAGGAGGACGATTATGACCCCCGGGAGAGAAAATGGTACAAAAATGCAATGCTGGAAAAGGGAAAAGTATTCGTCGGTGTTCCAGTTGCCAGCGTCACGACAGGGAATTTAGTCGTTAATATATCGGGAACGCTGGAGGACGGTGAAGGAGCTGTTTCATTGGCTTTGAATCTGGACAAGATGAGTGAAAGTCTGCAGTCTGTCAAGATTGGTGAACGCGGAGGACTCATTATTGTTGATTCTGAACATAAAGTTGTATCTGGGACTGGAACAGCCTTTAACAAGGCAGGCAAAAAACCGGCTGACGCCATAGAGGGACTTCCCGAAGTGGCGACAACTGTCGAAAATGATACTCCTTCCATGTCGCAAATTCAATTTATGAATCGAGATATGCTGGCCTTTACACTTAAGGACCCTCTCACCGGTTGGAGCATTGTCGCACTGTCGGATCTGGAGGATTACAGTGATGCAGCCCAACCGATTCTGAAGCAAAGCCTGATTGTGATTGTCATTTCCATACTTGCAGCTGCAATCATCATTGTGCTTATGGTCCGCTCGTTCTTAATTCCGCTGCGCAAGCTGCAAGCAGGAACACGCATCGTCCGTGACGGAAATCTGACCGAACGTGTTAATCTATCCAGCAAGGATGAGTTCGGCGAACTGGCACAGAATTTTGACCAGATGACGCATTCCTTGCATACGATGGTTTCCGAGGTCAATCAAACGTCCTCCCGACTTGCCTCCTCTTCTCTGATGATCAAGGAAAGCACAGAGCAAACGACGGAGTCCGTACAACATGTAGCGGAAACGGTTATGGAATCCGCGGAAAATGCAGCCACCAGCGCCGAGGCGTCCGAGCAAACCGCTAATGCCGTTGAAGAAATGGCAAAGGGTGTCAGCACCATTGCCGAATCGGCAAGCTCCATCGTGGATTCAGCAGGACAAACCGAGCATGATGTGGCTCAAGGCAGTCAAATGATCAGCCATGTGCGGACACAAATGGACCGTATTCTGGAAGCTGTAAGCCAAACGGCTAGCCTGATGGATGAGCTATCCCAGCTCTCGGACGATGCAAAGCAGATGAATACAGCTATTGCCGCCATTGCCAAGCAAACCAACTTGTTGTCTCTGAACGCGTCTATTGAAGCTTCCAGAGCAGGCGAAGCCGGGCGTGGATTTGCCGTAGTCGCTATAGAGGTACGCAAGCTGTCTGAGCAATCCAAGGAAAGCGCGGATTCCATCAGTCAGATCATTACTCAGATGCTCGATTTGATTCAACGCTCCACCGCTACCATGAACGGTAATGTTCGTAACCAGGTAGGTGAAGGATTACGTATTAGCCAAGATGCAGAAGGTGCATTTACGAATATTGAACGCTCTACATCTCATATCGTGGAACAAATTCAAAGTGTATCCGCTGCGGCTGAACAAATTTCAGCCAGTACAGAGGAAGTTTCCGCTACTGTCACCCATTTAGCAAGTCTGTCTCGCAATTCGGCGGACAGTTCGCAGACAACATCTGCTGCCGCTCAGGAGCAAATGGCGGCTATGGAGGAAATCGCATCTTCGTCTCAGGAGTTGTCCAACATGGCGCAGGATTTGCAACAGCTGGTTAAGCGATTCAAGATTTAAGTTACACATAGTATCGTTGCAATTTCATGCAAGTAAGAATGAACAGCAATACATCTAATTACTAGAGGATTTTGCAAAATCCCGACTAACAAAAGCCTTCGTCCGTATACAAATTACGGGCGAAGGCTTTTTACATTTGAGTTCTTGGGATGCTCTCTCTTGTTTACTTATATGGTCATCTGACCGGTTAACTGACGGCGTCTATCTCCTTCGGGGTCGTTCTCTACCTTAATATCCTGATGGAAAATAGCTGTAGTCCGCTCTTCCCTGTCGTACATCGGCCAAGCCCCCTCAGACAGCACTGGCTTCCCATCACGTGCAAAAGCAACCCATGCCTGCTGCATATCTTGAGCCAGCTTCTGCATCGACGGTTGAATCTCTAATCCAAGCTTACCTAGCAGCTCCAGATTATCGAAAACAAACGCAATTTCTGCACCGTGAACCGCTTGTCCAAAGGTAGGATGCCCCGGCAATGTCCAATCAAAACGATACATCCATACAGGCGTATGCGCCGACTGCGCAACAGCAAGAGCCAACGCAGGACGCCAAAAAAATAGATCAGTCAACATTTGCGCCTGTCCCTCAATCGTAACCGGAAATGGTTCTATCAGATCGCCGATGTCTGACATGCCCGTCATCATTTCCAATGCCTGACTCGCTGTTGACTTGTTCATTAGATGGGATTCTTTTCGGATGAAATAGGCCCCCTCATGCAAGTTCGTTCCAATCAAAACGGATACCTGCTTTGCTGAACCTTGCGCGATTGCAGACAGCGGTACATCTGGTAAGGTCACACCGTCCACGACGGGTTGATAGATCATCGCCATCCCTGGTCCGATGACTTCATGCGTCTTCGCCATAGCTAGCATCAGCGCATCTGTCGGCAGCGTAAACAACCGTTCTGGATGCTGAGTGTTCACACCCAGCTGCTGCAGATACACAGCCGTCACTTGTTCGGCCTGTGAAGTTGACAATACCTGTGACGCACCACTCTGCAAAATCGCACGCTGGAACAGTCCCTCAGCTGCTGGCATCGCCAATAAAGCGGCAATACTCATCGCCCCTGCCGATTCACCGAACACCGTTACTTCGTCCGGGTTACCGCCAAAGGCAGAAATGTGATCCCTAACCCATTCCAGCGCAGCGATCTGATCCAGCAGTCCCGCATTAGAGGTCAGGCCATCTCCCTTTGGAGTCAGATGCAAAAATCCTAACGGCCCCAATCGATAATTGATCGTAACAACCACAACATCGCCATTCTTCGCCATGCGTTCCCCGTCATATAAAGGTATAATCCCGGACCCCGTGACAAAGGCACCGCCATGAATCCACACCATCACCGGGCGTCCCTTCTCAGGTGCCTTCGAAGCAGGTGTCCAAACGTTCAGGTATAAGCAATCCTCTGACTGCTTAGGCGGTTCCACCAGATTTCCAGTCATACTTTCAGCGGATGGCATAGGTTGCGGACAGATTGGCCCAAAACTCGTCGCAGCCCGCACACCCTCCCAAGGCTCCAAAGGCTGGGGTGCGTGAAAACGTAGTTTTCCAATAGGAGGCTGTGCATATGGGATACCTTTCCATACATGATATCCATTCCCCGTTTCCCCACGTAATTGACCTAGACGAGTATGTACCGTAATACTCTCCATCATGAAGCCTCCTTTATCTCGTATATTCAACACAACGGATTAATATCAATCTTTACATATCTCTATTATACCCTTTGCACAGGGCCAAACCAAAAAATACCGGAAGCACTTTTGCGCCTCCGGCATTTTTATAAACAAGATAGGGAAATAGCGATTAATCCCCAACTTCTTCTTTTGGAATCAGCTTGTAAATTTCTTCGCTTTCCATAGAGTCAATTAGTCTGTCTAGCCACTTGTAATAAGCGACGGCCTGCTTCATTTTCAAACGATCTTGCTGAAGAATCGCCTTAAATTCCTCGTACTCTTCACCCTGATTCATCAATCTATCCAGCTCATCAATGGCTTTGCGCAGCACCAGTAAATTTGTTTCTACCGCTTTTCTCCATTTAATAGCGAAAAAGTCAGTAAATGTTTGATGCCAGTCATATTCGACTTCATACAAGTCCTTGCGTGAGCCCTTGCTCCATACCTTATTTACCATTTTAAGATCCAATAATGTTCGAACTCCTGTACTCATACTCGTTTTGCTCATTTCCATTTCACGGCCCATCTCGTCCAGCGTCATCGGTTTATCCGCAAAAAAAAGCAAACCGTATAAATGCCCCGCAGACAAAGTGATCCCATACAGGTCCATGTTTTTACCTATAGCTTCTATGACACGTTTGCGAATTTTTTGCAGCGAAGCCTGCTGCTCATCACCTAACTGGTACAAGCTCATGCTTGCAACCTCCTAATTTTAGAGCATTTTGCACAACCTAGTATGAACGATTTACCCGTAAAAGATTAGCTTTGACGCAATATATGAAATCTTTCAACAATAAATGAAATGTTTCAAAAGCAAAGCTTCTGTCCATATTACAACAGCATGGGTCGTTCAAAATCATAATTCGCAAAATTGCTAATGATAGTAAACTTTTTAAATTATGGATATACATAAATCTTTTTCTTATGGTTATATTTCATTGTCTATTTTAAAAAAAGCACTATCGGTTGTAAAGTTCCGAATGTTTGAGCATTCTATAGAACGAAGGAGCATATCAAAGGAAACTTCGTACAGTTTTTTCTGTACGTACTTTACGAACAGTTTTTTTGTTTGAAATGTAAGCAATGCTTCTGTTACAATTAATTTTGTCATTAACCGTTCAGGATGTTCAGAATTATGATTTTTATACTCAATCCTTAATGCAACAAGGGGTTAATACCAAGCAAAGTATAGAAAGAAGAGGTGTATGTATGACGATTTTGGAAGTCAAAAATGTCAGCAAACTCTTTGGTCCTCACGCAGAGCAAGGTGTTCCGCTCCTGGAGCAAGGCTGGGGCAAGGAAAAGTTGGCCAAAGAAAAACAGATTACTGTTGGTGTCAATAAGGCCAACATGGAAATTAAGCAAGGTGAAATTTTCGTAATTATGGGGCTATCGGGCAGTGGCAAGTCCACTTTGGTGCGAATGCTAAATCGCTTGATTGAGCCTACCTCCGGTGAAATTCTGGTCCACGGCAAAGATCTCCGTAAGATGAACAAAGAACAACTTCGCGAAGTTCGTCGTAAAACCATCAGCATGGTTTTTCAAAAATTCGCCCTGTTCCCACATCGGACTGTATTAGAGAATGTAGAATATGGTCTTGAAATTCAAAAGGTAGAAAAAGCACAGCGTCAGGAAAAGGCGCAACAAGCGCTGGAACTGGTTGGTCTTAAAAACTGGGGCGATAAAATGCCCGATGAATTGAGTGGCGGTATGCAGCAGCGTGTCGGTCTGGCACGGGCGCTGGCTAATGACCCTGAAGTGCTCCTGATGGATGAAGCGTTCAGTGCATTGGACCCGCTCATTCGCCGTGACATGCAGGATGAGCTATTGGAGCTTCAAGATAAAATGAAGAAAACAATAGTGTTTATCACCCATGATCTGGATGAAGCGTTGCGGATTGGTGACCGGATTGCATTGATGCGAGACGGTGCGGTCGTACAAATCGGTACACCGGAAGAAATTATGATCCAACCGGCTAACTCTTATGTAGCCCGCTTCGTCGAGGATGTGGATCTGTCCAAGGTATTGACGGCTGCTCATGTCATGCTTCGTCCAGAAACCATCACCATGGATCGTGGTCCGCGTGTGGCTCTGGAATTGATGCGGGAGCGTGGGATTTCCAATTTGTTCGTCATTGACCGCACTAAAAAGCTACTGGGTGTTATTAACGCCGAGGATGCTGTTCATGCACTGCGCAATAATTTGAAGATTGAAGATATTTTGATCACTGACGGACCGCAGGTTGCTGCCGAGACTGTCATTAATGATTTGTTTGAAATTACAAGCTCGTCCAAGGTACCGCTGGCTGTGGTCGATGACAAGCAAAAGCTGCTGGGCGTTATCGTCCGTGGAGCATTGCTCGGCGCACTTGGTGGAGATGTTACCACTACGAAGGAGGTGAATGCCCATGATACCGAAACTGCCAATCGCTGAGTGGATTCAAGCCATTGTCGACTGGATGGGTATTCATCTGGCTGGATTGTTTAATGTTATTTCTTCCATTATAGAAGCTGTAGTAGGCTTTTTCTCAGGTCTGTTCATGCTTCCGCACCCTCTGGTGTTCATCGTGATCATCGGGATTATCGCCTTTATGATCGGGCGGGTTCAGCTTACGCTGTTTACTGTCATCGGCTTCCTGCTGATTGATAATCTCGGCTATTGGAGTGAAACAATGAATACGCTCGGATTGGTCATCACGTCTGCGCTCGTATCCATTGTTATCGGGATTCCCATCGGGATCTGGTGTGCATACAGCAAATCCGCATCACGCATTATCACGCCTTTACTTGATTTTATGCAGACGATGCCTGCATTCGTCTACTTGCTCCCAGCGGTTACCTTTTTCAGCTTGGGTGTTGTGCCGGGTGTTATCGCATCTGTTATCTTTGCTATCCCCCCAACCATTCGCATGACCAATTTGGGAATTATGCAAGTATCAGGTGAGCTGATCGAAGCCTCAGACGCTTTCGGTTCAACATCTGCGCAAAAGCTGTTCAAAGTTCAGCTTCCCCTGGCATTGCCTACCTTAATGGCTGGTATTAACCAGACGATTATGCTGTCACTGTCCATGGTTGTCATTGCTTCCATGATCGGTGCTGAAGGCATCGGTGCTGTTGTATACCGTGCTGTGACACAGCTGCAAATCGGTAAAGGTTTTGAAGCCGGCTTAGCTGTTGTCGTTCTGGCTATTGTGCTTGACCGTTTTACGCAAAACCTGTTTAAACCTACGCAAAAAGGCAAAGGCCGCGTATCCAGCAAGCAAAAAGTATGGATTACTTCTGCAGTTACAGCTGTCATTTTGATCGCTGGTGCATCCCAATATTTTGTTGGAACGGATCATTCCGCATCTGGCAAAGGTAACGCTGCTGCCAACCCGGTTGGCGAAGAAGTCGGTTACAAAATTATCGGTATTGATGCCGGGGCAGGCATTATGAAATCGACTGCCAAAGCAATTCAAGACTACAATTTGTCTGATTGGAAGCTCGTTGAAGGTTCCGGAGCAGCCATGACAGCCACACTGGACAAAGCCATTAAAGCGAAAAAACCGATCATTATTACAGGTTGGACTCCTCATTGGATGTTCAACAAGTATGATCTCAAATATTTGGAAGACCCTAAGAAGTCTTATGGTGAAGCCGAGGGTATTCATACGATTGCCCGTAAAGGATTGCAACAGGATGCTCCTATCGCTTATGAGTTTCTGAAACGTTTCAAATGGACACCAGAAGATATGGGTGAAATGATGGTCGCCATTCAAGCCGGAACCAGTCCTGAACAAGCTGCCCAGGATTGGGCGGAGAAACATGCCGACAAGGTTCAGGAATGGACTAAAGGACTGCAACCTGTCAATGGCGACACGTTCAAGCTGAGTTATGTCGCTTGGGATTCCGAAATTGCCAGTACGAATTTGCTAAGTTATATTTTGGAGAACAAACTGGGTTACAAAGTAACCGCACTTCAAGTGGAAGCAGGTCCTATGTGGACGGGTGTCGCTAGTGGTGATGTAGATGCTTCACCGGCTGCATGGCTGCCGTTAACACATGCGGATTACTGGGCTAAATACAAGGATAAGCTCGACGATCTTGGGGCTAATATGAGCGGTGTTAAAACCGGATTGGTCGTTCCAGCTTACATGGATGTTAAATCGATTACTGATTTGCAGGATAACGGAGCCGAAGCGTCTCCGGCTTCCGCCTCAACTGAGGACTTTGGCAAAGAGGTCGGCTACCGCATTGTCGGTACCGACCCTGGTGCCGGACTAATGAAGCTGACCGCTAAAGCTATGAATGACTATGGCTTATCCGACTGGAAGCTGCTTGAAAGCTCTGGAGCTGCTATGACCGCTACACTGGATAAAGCTATCAAAGCCAAGCAGCCTATCGTCGTAACAGGTTGGACTCCTCACTGGATGTTTAACAAATATGATTTGAAATACTTGAAAGATCCTAAAAAAGCGTACGGTGATAAGGAAGAAATTCATACCATCGCCCGCAAAGGCTTGAAGCAGGATGCTCCTGTGGCTTATGAATTTCTAAGCCGATTTAAGTGGACTGCTGAAGATATGGGTGAAGTGATGATCGCGATTCAGGACGGTACTGCCCCACAGCAGGCTGCCAAGAACTGGGCTGATAAACATCCTGACAAGGTACAGGAATGGATCAAGGGCCTACAGCCCGTCAACGGTGATCCTTTGAAGCTGAGCTACGCTGCTTGGGATTCTGAAATTGCCAGTACGAACGTATTGAAATATGTATTGGAACAAAAATTGGGCTATAAAGTTACAGCCCTGCAAGTGGAAATCGGCCCAATGTGGACTGGCGTGGCCGGCGGAAGTGTAGATGCTACTGCTGCTGCTTGGCTTCCATTGACGCATGCTGATTATTGGGCTCAATACAAGGATAAGGTGGATGACATCGGAACCAGCATGACTGGCGTTATGTCCGGGCTTGTCGTTCCATCCTATGTGCCGATTGATTCTATCGAGGATCTTAAGCCGCCGCAATAATATTTTTCCACTTTTAAACCATACGAACAAGCAAAAAGAAGATCAGGATTAAATCCTGATCTTCTTTTTTATGATATCCATATTTAAAGTTGCTTTCAGCCTTTTAGCGTGAATCCTTCTTGAGCAGGCACATCGGCATGCTGCCCTGTCGTCTGCTGCTGTCTAAAGAATAACGGATAGATCGCGAAGGACACCAGCAGACTCACACAACCAATGACGCCCAGGGCAATCATATCTTTGAAGATGTATGTGATATCCAGTCCTTTGAGCGTGATGTTCCGTACAGCATCCAGGTAATACGTCAGTGGTAATATTTCAGCAAGTCCCCGCAAGAAGCCGGGCATTGCTTCCAATGGCCACGTATAGCCTGACAGCATAAAGGAAGGAACAGCAATCAGCATCAGAGTTTGGGTCGCATCCACCCTAGTCTTGGAAAAGAGACTGAATAGGAATCCTAACCCGCACAATGCAAAGTTAAAGGCCAGCGACACTAAAATCAACGGCAGTACCTGTCCCCTAAACGGAATATCGAAGCATAAAGCGCTGATACTGAATACAGTCAGCACATTGAAAGCTCCCGCTGCATAATACGGTGCCAGTTTGGCAATAGCCAAACGCCAAGGGGTATTTCTCCATGCACCAAACCTCCCCCAAGTCCCTGCTTCCTTATCACGCGTGCAGGACAATGCAATACCAAGCAACAGACACTGCTGGAGAGCCGCAGAAATAACCCCCAGCGGCATGAAAAGCTTATAATCATATACCGGGTTAAACAACACTCTGGACCGGAACGGGATGGTAGTCAGCGTCGCGGCAGCCTGATCGGCGTTCATTCCCTTTTGCTTCATGGAATTGACCGATACTCCAGCGCTCACGCTGCTAATGACCTGATTCGCAATCCGACTGGCACTATTGGAATACATCATATTACTGCCGTCAATCAGCGTGAGCACGGGTGGATTTTCCCCATGCTTAAGCCGAGTCGTAAAGTTGTCGGGAATGACGATTCCGACCTTAGCTTCCCCGGTCTCTACCTGACGGACAACATCTTCCTGATTGGTCGCTTGCCGTGTAACGGCAAATGAATCGGTCGAATCAAACGCCTGAATGATCTGGCGACTGAGCTGCGAATTATCTCCGTCGTACACTGTGACAGGCATCTCGGTAATCCGCTGATGTGAATACAGGAAGCCGAACAGTATCGTATACACAATCGGCGTAATCAGCAGAATAGCCATAAAGCGGCGGTCCCGGAAGATGCTCAGCCATTCCTCGCGAAACACATCGCGGATACGAAGTCTTTCCTGTGAATCCTGCATATTACTGCGCCCCTTTGCCTGTAAACAGAACCGTGGAGCCCGTTGGAACCGAAGCAGCAAGGTCTGGCAATGCTACTTTAACACCGAAGGAACGGACATCCTTGTCACCGGAGCTTTGGCTCGGTTTTTGAATGGCAAAGTCCGCAGCCGATTCTAACAGAATGACTTTACCCTTCAGCTCCTTACCGCCAGACAGCAATTTAATTTGGACGGTATCCCCTGCTTGAAGACCGTTCAGAGACGTTTCAGGTACATAGAATTTTGCCCAACGTTGTGTCGAAGTTTCAATGGTATAGACCGGGAATCCTGCGCTAGCCATTTCACCTAGGCTAAGCGACTTGGATTTTATGATTCCATCTTCTGACGCATATAGCGTAGTGTAGCTCAAATAGGTCTGAGCCTCTTGAAGTGCTGCTTCCGCTTGGGCTACCTGAGCATTGGCACCTGCAACCGCAGATTGAGCCTGCTCAACTGTGGATTGCGCCGCCTTCACAGCGGATTGCGCTTGCTCTACCGAAGCCTGAGCAGCTTTGACATCTTCCTGTTGCACAGCAACTTTGCCCGCTCCTGCCTGTGCTTCCTTCACCGCAGCCAAGGCTTGACGGTATTGAGCTTCAGCCGCCGTAATTTCCTCCTTGCGGCTTCCCTCCCGTGCCATATCCAATTTTTGCGACTCTGCATTATACTTGGCCACTGCCTGTTGATGTTCCAATGTCGCTTGATCCAAAGATGCCTGGGTTGCTGCTCCGGCTTCTTGAAGCTTTTTGGCACGCTCCAGATTTTTAACGGTCAGGTCCAGCGTTTCCTTGGCTATCTTCACAGATACTTGCAATTGCTCAAGCTCCTGCGGTCTTGCCCCGCTCTTGAGGGCATCCAGTTTTGCCTTGGCGGCGTTCGCAGCCGCTTTGGCCTGTTCAATCTGGCTGGAGGAAGCCTCAGCGGTCACACTGACCGATGTCGTACCTTGGCTCTTCTTGGCCTGAGCGGCGCTCACAGTAGCCTGTGCCTGACCTACGCCTGCTTGAGCCTGCAACACTCCAGCTTTTGCTTTGGATACATTACTCTTGGCTGCCAACAATGCCGCCTGTGCCTGCTTCACCTTATCTTCCAACTCGCGACTTTCCAGATGGGCTAACACCTGCCCCTTTTTAACCTGATCGCCTTCTTTGACGAGCATCTGGTCAATCCGTCCTGCCATTTTAAAGCTGGCATTGAGGGTATCCGACTCCACATAAGCCGTAGGAATGGAAGAAGACTGATCCGCAGACAAGCTGCTTCCACCCCGTGGAAAAGCAGTCAAGGCATATATTCCAACCGCGATTAAAATAATAAGTACGACGTAAATCGTATATTTTTTAGCTTTCATGTTCTCATCACTCCATCTGTCTATTAATGTTGCATGCCCAATGCATTACACACAAATACTTCAATACTTTCTCGAACCTCTTGCAGATTCATCGTTTCGCCCCAAACCATAGACCGCATTGGAGCAAAAATATAAATCCCAAATAAGCAATTGGCTGTTGTTTTGGCATCCAGCTTACTTGAAATTTTCCCATATAACTTACCGGAATCAATCTCTGCCTCCATAAAATCAAAATAATCAGCCAGCACCTGCCTAATATTAAAATGCTGCTCTTGCGAAACCCAGCCCTTACTGACCAATAGACGGCAAAAGTCCGGCTCTCTCACAATAAACTCAATATGTACTTGGATCAGCTTACGAACCCTAAGCTCCACCTGATCTTTAGGAGTATGAGCCATTGCTTCATGGATATCCCGGACAAAACGCTCCATCCCCATCTTCAAAATGTAAATGTACAATTCTTGCTTGTTTTTAAAATTGTAATACAGGGTGCCCTTAGCTATGCCGCATACCTTGGCGATTTCCTCCATATTTGTTTCATTAAAGCCTCGTTCGGAAAAAGCTTTAAGTGCGCCGTTAAAAATAATTTCCTTTGTCTGCTGTTTCATGCTTCCTCCTTTTTTGAACTGACCGTCCAGTACAAAAATTATGTATTCATTATAAGCCCATTTTTAGTTATCCAGCAATAGGAAAAATGAAAATAATTCATTTTAGACATTCCGTCTAAACACTCATTCTAAAAATGAAAATGCAAAAACGGATCGAATAAGTGAGGGGGTCACTCATTCGATCCGTTATGTCATAAAATCGGATGATAAGGGGGCCATTCTACAGATTATCAACCGATTTTAAGGGAAGGCCAACTATTTTTTTACGGTTTGATTGTATTGAGCAATTTTGCCTGTAATTTCTTGTGCAGCTTGATCCAATGCCTGTTTTGGCTGTTGCTGACCACTCAGAACGGCCTCAATTGCACCTTCTACGATTTGACGCGCTTCTGGGAATACACCCATCACTGCGCCCTGTGTAGCGGTGGATTGTGCCGATGCGTGCAATTGGTCAACCGCCGTCTGGAATTGCGGATATTTTACCATATTGTCTTTGAGTACCTTCTCGTCATAGGCTGCTTTCGTGATCGGGAAGTACCCGGTATTTACACTCCATTGTGCCTGTACAGCTGGGGAAGCGACGAATTTAATGAACTCCCATGCTGCCTTCTGCTGAGCTTCGGGCTTGTTGTTCATGATGTACAAGCTTGCGCCGCCTACAACCACGCCGCCTTCTTTAGCCTCATTGGCTCTTGGCAAGAATCCTGTGCCTACTTCAAATTTATCGCCAACCTGCTCCACAATATTACGTAGCGAAGCGGTGGAATCCAGCGTCATCGCAATTTGTCCTGCGGAAAAAGCCTTTGCCGTATCGTCCGAGTTACGTCCCAGATTGGATACAACCTTTTCATCGATCATTTTCTTCCACCACGTCAGCGTTTTTACACCGGCATCCGAATTTAGCATGGATTCCGTTGCCGCTTGATCACGACCATTGCCATTATTCACATAATCCGCGTTCTGATTGGCAAACAGTTGCTCCATGAACCAGCCGTAGATGGCAATGGAAGCACCGGATTTACCATCCTTGCTCAAGGCTTTTGCAGCCTTTTCGAACTCATCATACGTTTTCGGAGGATTAGCTGGATCAAGTCCTGCGGCTTTGAACGCGTCCTTGTTGTAATATAAAATCGGGTTTGACGTATTGAACGGCATGGCGTTCAATTTACCATCAATCGTGTAGTATCGTGTAATATTCGGCTCTAGCTGCGACAGATCAAACTTATCTGCATCAATAAATTGTTGTACGGGTGTGATCATTTTGGAGTCGATCATAAATTTACTGCCGATTTCGTATACCTGAATGATGTCCGGTCCGCTATTGGATCCAAGCGATGCTTTCAGCTTGTTCAAGCTGTCATCATATTTGCCTTGATATACTGGCTCTACCTGAATGTCCTTATGACTGGCGTTAAAGTCAGCAGCGATCTGCTTGATTGCTTTTTCACCGTTACCGGACATCGAATGCCACCAAGTCAGCTTCACTGGAGAAGCCGCTGCTGCCCCATCACTACCATTACTCGGCTTCTCTGCAGCAGTATTGCTACAACCTGCTGCAACCACCATGGCAGTCAGAATAAGCAGGGTCAATGCACTTTTCAGACGAAAAAATCTCATAATCTCTCTTCTCTCCCTTTGATTAAATGATTCTTGAATTAGCATTCTCTTGCGATATTCTTGTGTGTTGAAGCTCTGTATATGGGCTGCTTGCGCAGGTGTTGCTTTTCATTTGACAAATGTGCTCAGCCTTTAAGCGCACCCGCTGCCATTCCACGAACCAACTGTTTTAGTCCAAAGATCAGCAGAAGCAGAGACGGTAAAATGACTAGGGCCGTACCCGCAAATACCAGATTCCATGAAGTCGATTCCTGAAATTCGAGCATGGAGATTCCGATCTGTACCGTACGCATATTCTCGCTATTGGTGATCAGTAAAGGCCAGAGGTACGAATTGTACATATTCAGGAACGAATACACAGCCAGTGTTCCGAGCGCAGGGCGCGATAACGGAAGCACATGGAACAGAAAGTAACGGATATGCCCGCACCCATCCATACGAGCCGCCTCAAACAGTTCCTTGGGAAGCTGGAGAAAAAATTGCCTTAATAAGAATGTCCCGAATGCCGTCGCCAGAAAAGGAACCGTCAATCCTTGATATGTATCAAGCCAGTTCCAGCTTCGTACCGTCAGGTAGTTCGGAATAATGGTCACTTCCCAAGGGATCATCATCGTCGCTACAAACATGCTGAAAATGAAGTTTTTCCCCTTGAATTCCATTTTGGCAAAGGCGTAGGCCGCCAAGCTGGCTGTAATCAGCTGCCCAATCATGGTCAGACCCGAAATGAGAAATGTATTTCCAATAAAGGCTGCAATCGGAACAATTTCAAACACTTCAGTGAAATTCGCCATATGAAAAGAATGTGGAAGAAAGCTTGGTGGATAAGCGCTTGCTTCCTCCGGCGACATGACTGCCATAAAAAACGTATATATAACCGGATACAAAATGAGAGCAGCTGCAATCGTAAGCAGCACATACAGCAGTGTTGAATTTAGGTGTCGTTTCATTGGTAATGCACCTTTCTTTCCACCCATTTGAACTGAATCATCGTGAGCAGCAGAATGACAGCAAACAAGACAATCGCCTGCGCGCTCCCCGTACCGAACCGGAAATTAACGAAAGCTTCCTGATAGATGGAATACACGAATACATTCGTACTGTTCACCGGGCCGCCTTTGGTCAAAATGTTAATTTGAGCAAAAGACTGGAAGGCTCCAATGATGGAAACTACAGTCACAAAAAAGATTGTCGGTGATAACAGTGGCATGGAGATACGCCAGAACGTGACGAGCGGGCCAGCTCCGTCCATTTTGGCACTTTCATACATGTCATCTGGAATCCCTTGAAGTCCGCTTGATAAGATAATGTAATTGAAGCCTAGATTCATCCAGATGGTCATCATGGCTACTGAGAACAGCGCCCAATCCGGGCTGGTCAGCCATGGAACCGGATTGATATGTAGTAGGGAAAGCACATAGTTGAACATCCCCAGTGTCGGATGAAAAAGAAATTTCCAAATGACCGCAGATGAACCGACCGACAACACCATCGGCAGCGAAAAGGCAAACTGGAAGATACGCATTCCCCGTAATTTACTGTGTGTAAGTGCAGCCAGTACCAGCGCCAATAAAATACCTACTGGTACTGTTAGCAGTGCAAACAGGAGTGTCACCTTAATCCCTTGCAGAAACAGTCCCGAGCTGAAAAGTGTAGTGAAATTATCTAACCCCACATAAGCTGCAACGTTTCCTGCGGGATCTGTAGAATGCAAGCTGAGATAAACGGACTTGATCATCGGATAAAACATAAATACAGCAAACAAAATAAGCGATGGAGCCAAAAAGGTATACGCCAGCGCGTTTTCGCGCAGTCTTTGAATTTTTAGCGAACCCGTGCGTATGCGGGCTTTAGACGAAGTCTGTTGCTGACTCCTCGTCCCCAGTCCCATAGATTTGTTAAGCTCACCCAAAACGGATCGCCCCTTTCTTTTCAAACCAACCTCAGTAAGTGTATCGTTTCGATGTAAAGGGAACGTCAAGTGGGCTGGAGTAAAATGTTAATGTTTTTTCTTTTTGTAAAAGCAACTCTCTATAGGTATGAGCACAAAGACATAGACTCCTGCATACGATGCATCATTACATGGTATGGAGGTTAGAGGCGAATGCCGTACAACACCGTCAGTCCGCAAACTTTATATCAAGCTAGACCGGAATTACAGGCGGAACTCAATAATATCCGCGATCATTTGCATTATCAATTAAGCCCCTACATGAATCACACGGTTAGAGTACAAACGATGGATCATCAAGTATATGAAGGAACGATTGTGCACATCGATGCGGATCATTTATATCTGAGAGCCCCTCAGCAATATCACTCCCCCTTCTCAGGCACCACAACCCCTGATCGCTCCTATGCCTACAACAATGTCATTCTGCCGCTGGTATTATATAATTTATTGGTTATAACCCTGTTGAGTTAGCGCTCGATCCCTATCTCTCTCTAATTAAAAGACAAAAAAACCTCCAAATTCTGTAAGGAGCCTTCTTGGCACATTACGAAGTTGGAGGTTTTAGTTATTCGTTTTCCATAATCATTAGTTCTCACAAGAGATACCTGCTTCTTGCTCTAGTACAGCTACAAAGCCCTCTATACAATCTCCACTCGGCAGGTGGGTGAACACCTCGTTCACACCCTGATTGATCAGCGTGATGTTCCCCCTAGAATCCGACAAATCCTTATCTAGCTTAGCCAGTGAAATATGGTGATAATTGATGAACTTGACCCAAGGAGTACCCATAGTGCAGGAATAAAAGATGATTCGTTCGGACGTCACTGCCAGCATTCCATGAAGCGATATCTTCTGGGAGCTCTGTTGCAAATCATACGTACACCCCATATATGATCGGATGTGTTCGCCCGCTTCTAATGTCAGACTAATAGCCCGCAACTCTTTTTCATTTGTTTTCATCCCGTCTCATCTCCTGTTCGAAGTTCAGGAACGAGTCGCAGTTCCTTGACCTCAGATCAGCTTTTGCGGCTTGTCCCGTCGACCTCTTCATTTTTCGTCAGATTAAGACTCTCACGAACTGGACAATGACCTACCTCAACTGCACATTGAAACCAAGGATGGATATGTACAACTTAACATGGGTACAGGATGTTATCAACAAGCAAGCTATCACTCTTTTTGAGCATAACTCCGTAATCTGCGCCTTGCTGAAGAAGCAATTAGATCTAATTTTAAGTGATTGGAATTGATGAATTTCAGAAACGAGGAATGGTATATGCTTCTTCTTGGCAAGCTAATGTGAGAATACGTTAGAACGGAGAAGAAGCCTTATGAAATATAACCGTTTGCTGTGCGCTGGAATCGCTGTTTCTTTACTCTGTATCAGCTCTTGTCCCACTCCATCTACCAATGCACAAGCCCCATCATACGCCTCCCCTACTCCTACAAAGGGAAGGGCCTATTACGAAGAACGGGGCGACATTGTATGGGAAGTTCCTACCCATCGTAAGCTTATCGCTCTCACATTCGATGACGGACCGGACGAAAGCAACACGCCTGCCATTTTGGATTTGCTTAAAGAATATGATGCTAAAGCGACATTTTTTGTCGTCGGCAGTCGTGTAGAAAAGCTGCCTCACCTTGTCAAGCGGGAACGAGAAGAAGGGCATGAAATTGGCAACCATACCTTCCTTCACTCATCCTTTCAGTATATTTCCCGCAACAAAGCTCTGTCCGAATTGGATCAAGCTCAGGCGAGCATTGTTCAGGCAACTGGCACGGGAACCCATCTTTTTAGGCCGCCCGGCGGCTCCTATACTGATTCGCTGGTTAAGCTCTCCAAGGAGAAAGGGCTGAAAATTATTTTATGGTCCTGGCATCAGGATACCTTAGATTGGCGAAAGCCTGGTGTGCATCGCATCGCTAATAAGGTCCTTCGCAACGCCCGTAACGGCGACATTGTCCTCATGCACGATTATGTACATCAAAGTACACAAACCGTTGAAGCCTTGAAAATTATTCTCCCCGAGCTCAAGAAGAGAGGTTATACCTTCGTTACGGTATCCGAATTACTCTCTAATCGGGAAAAACCGGATGGGCTGATTGAAGTGAATAAGTAAAAGAGAGCAATAAAACTCCGTCAATTATTTGTTGACGGAGTTTTATACATGAGGATTTTGCGAAAACCCAATAAGGAACTGATAATACTCCGAGCGATAATGTGTTGTTAACGAATGACTCAGAGAATGTACGGTAAGGCTGGCTTCCCAAAAGCATAATCTATTTTTCAATAGTTTTTCATTGAACTTTAAAGAAGCCTATTACATCATATTGCTATTTTCATTTGCTTAGATTAGCCATATTCACTTGAATCGTGGTTTAAATACCCATTTTATTTACATAGCTATACCTTTTAGTCCAATGTTTTGGAGGCCAGCCATTGCATCATGGTTGTTTTCTTTCCGTCAATCACCTTCGATACTTCGTTGTTATACACGTAAATCCAGGACCAGTGGCCGTTGTATTCATACGGTGTTTGGTCGCTCTTCTTGTACAAACCAGAAGTATCCACTACGTTATCAAATAACGACATATGAACATCCTTTGCTCCGGCATTCACTAAACGGTTGTAGGTCGGAATCGTATAATCGTTGGGCGGTACTACGGTGTCGGTTTTGGCAGCCACAAACCAGATCGGCAGGTCCTTCATTTCGTTAATTTGTTCATCGGTTATAAGGCTATCCTTTAAGGCTTCACAGGCCACCACAGCCGCTGCAAAATAATCTTTATAATCACGGATCATCAGCATAGTCATGTAACCACCGTTGGAGTCTCCGCCAATGTAGATTCGATCTGTATCAATGTCTTTGTTCTTGGCCACGTACTCCTTAATTAAGGACATCAATGCTTGCTCGTACTTGGAGGTTCCATCTCCAAAGCCTGTAAAGCCATCCATCCAGTAGGTTGGGGTCTGAGGTGCCAACACATAAGCCCCGCCAAAATAAGATTGGATATCCTTAGAAGCAAAATTCGCTGCTTTATTTCCGGAAATCGGAATCGTCGGATCGGTACCTCCCTCACCCATACCGTGCAGCCAGATCACTAGAGGGTTTTTCACTTTGTCTTGTGCCGGTGCGTAGTCCACATACGTTAAAGTAACACCGTCAAAAGTAGCTTTGCCAGTTGTAAATTGATCAACCAGCTTCCGTATCTCTCCTGCGGAAGTATCAATCTTCAAGCCGGAAATCGTTCCTGATTTGGTTTTAATAGCTTTTTGCTGCGTGATCGTGTATTTGTTATCATTCCATGCATTAAACCCGGAGCCTGCCGCATCATAATGAATAGCGGAGCTTAGTGTTAAGGCCGGACCGATTTCCATTTCCAATACAACGTAGCTTCCGGTTTTATTTACAGGGTTGCCACTTTTGTCCGATACATAGGCCTTGGTGACTTTCCGGTTGCCATTCTCAATAAAGGGATTTACAAGCCTGTTGTCGCTTCTTCCCACATGGACCTTAAATGTATCCTTTGTTATCGCATCTTTAGGTACTGGCTTACCCAGGTAAACAATGATCTTCGTAATGGCTGCTCCCCAATCCTTAACCTCCGCAACCGTCCGGTATGAGGTGGACTGTATCTTTACATCCTTGGCCCATGCACCGGAGCTGAAAGCAAGAGTCGTACCGATAGCTAAAGTGAGTAACATAGTTGTTTTAGCAGCCTTTTGAAACCGTTTAAACATGATGTCTTACCTCCCAGGTCCATTAATAAAACGCTTACATTATTTATTTTAATAATTTTTTTTATTTGCATCCTGTCTTTTATTAGCCTAATTCAGGTCAATTACTGACTCCTTGCTCCAGAATGCCTCTTGTTCTCTTTTCGATATTGATGCGGTGTTGCCTGAAAAACCTTCTTAAATACCCTGGCAAAAGACTTCTCGTTCGGAAATCCGTGCTCCAGCGCAATTTGTATAATGGAATGATCCGTATTCATAAGAACACGATAAGATCTCTCCAGACGGATGGCATTGATATATTGAAATAGGGTCATCCCTACATGCTTGACAAAAAAACGGGACAAATATTCGGGAGACAAACTAAAAACCTGGGCTATCGAATCCAAGGATAAGCTTTGATCGTAATTCTCTTTGATATAATTGGTTATCAACGTCAGCCGCTCCAAATATTTATCGGAGTTAAAGCCACGGATAGATTCATTATCAATTTTAAAATGCATTAATAACAGATACACCAGTTTATAAGATAGCGATGTTAAATGGATATGTGCTAAAGAGTCATTATGCTGGTTGAGATAAGCCACAAATAAGGTGTTTAACAAATCACGCAGCTCCGCAAAATGCTGTAATCTCTGCTCGTTAGTTTCGAAAATGGATATACAGTCAAATGAAATGGGGTTACTGTCGTTAACATTTGCTCCAATAAATTCAGAAGGAATCAGAACGGTTATAGCCTCTCTTCCTTTTCCCTTAGCTACAGAAAAGGAATGAATGGCATTCGAATTAATGAGCACAATATCTCCTTCTTTGGAGCTATAACTCGCGCCATCAATATAGATATTATCGATTCTTCCTGAAAGCACATAGGATATTTCGATGCTGTCGTGCCAATGCCCAGGTATGTACGCTGGTTCATTTGAGGAATGAACTATAATTTTTAACGGAAAATGATTGTCTGCCTGGACCAGCTCATATTTGTATTCCAAATTTGTCGCTCCTCTCAGATGTGAACATATAAATAGAAGAAAATGGCTTCAGCAGAGTGCCGAAACCACTTGTATTTAACCTTCCTCTCTCTATAAACAAAAAAACCTAAGTATAACAAAATACATAAGATCCTTAGATCTTAACATTTTGTTCCTTAGGTTTTGCCTGCGTAACAGTAACAATCCTAATACTATTCATTTAATTAAGCTAAGTATATAGTGGGTTGAAATCCATGTCAACGCTTTCATATTAAACGTAATGAAACAAAAAAATCTTATAAATCATGTGTAAATATAACACTGCATTTTTGATCATTATAAAAGGCTGATTATGAGAGAGTCCATAATCAGCCTTTGGTTATATGCTATGTGGTCAAACAGGGCTTCTAATCATAGAAGCCCTTGATGCATAAGGTTTTTTCAAACCTATTACATCATTCCGCCCATCTTTGATTTACTCTCGCAGAGGAACGTCGTAAAACTTATCTTCTATTGTATAGCTTGTTTGGGCTTATCTTCAGAAAGTTTTATTCGTCTACATCCGCCCTCATTCGCCGGAATTGTGATTTTTCATGTGATTTTTTGTGATTCAAATAACCATGTTGCCCCCCACATAATTCATTCTAATCAACAACTTCCTTACAATTGTATAATGGGGTATACAAAGTAGCAATGATATTTCTGAGAATTTAATTTTCTAAAATATCTCACCTTCTCTTGACGGCATAGGTATGCTCTATCCCGCTCCCAACTCTCCAGAATGACGATATCTCGTAGTGTAGACTTATCCGGCCCCATAATATAGTTATTTTGCTCTAAAGCAAGCAACTAACTTTTATGCTTTCTGTACACCTCCGCGTCTTTATCTCCAGAACTAACATATTAAGGCAGCCTGCTGAAAAGTTGTAGACTGAACGGCGATGTTAAGCTAACGTGGCAGGTTAACCTAACAAGCAGACTGCCAATTACGTTTGAAAATACCCAAACGTGCTGCCGGGTTGACATTCAGAACTGGCTTTGTGAATCTGGTGGAGTTAAAGGGAGTGCTAGTTGTGTCTCATCTATTATTTTGAACAAGCATTGTATTGAAGAGCCAGCGAAAATTCCATCTGAAATACTGAGCTAGATGCCAATCTTCATAGCCATTTAATACACCTTCATTTAACCAGTAAGACTCTGGTTTTCCGCTCGTCGCAGCTTCAGACACATAAGCGATCGTTTTTTCTAAAAAGCGAATGACATCTAGGATTTTATCTGGAGTGGACACATCTCCATGCCCGGGAATGACAGTATCTACCTTCAGATCTCTTTGAATGCGTCTAAGGATGCGTATCCAAGCGTAGGGATTACCGTATGGCATGACCGGAATCGTCTTGTTGGTTATTAAATCACCAGCAATCAAGGTTCGTTCTTCAGGCACGTAAATAACGGCATCGCTTAAAGAATGGCCGCCTCCGTAAGATAAAACTTCGACAGTGCGTTTTGCTCCTTTTATAACTAGTTTATCGTCAAAAGTTATCGTGGGTATCACCCTACGAAGGGAAGGGATAGCATCATACAGGGCTCTCTGCACGGAAAGATCATAGCCGATTTCGGTTAACATGTGCGGATTTTTTTCTTGTGAACGTACTTGATGTAGGCTATTTATTAACTTCTGAATGTTTTGTTGCATTAGATCAATATTCACTTTACCCATTTCAGATAGCAAATCTCTTGTCCAAACGGTAGATATAAAATCACTTTCCATGAATTCCTGATTGCCGTTGACATGATCTCCATGGAAATGAGTATTGATCACATATTTAATTGGTTTATTCGTTAATTGTTCTGCGGTTTGACGTAACAAAGCACCAGAATGCGGTAGGTTGGTTGTGTCCACAACAACGGTCAAATCCCCAATGTCAATAATTGCTGCATTCCCCAGCGAACCACTACCAGGTACCGAAATAGCACCCCAGATACCTTCCGCTGCTTGTTGAATCGTGAAATATTTGTTGTTCATTGTTTATGCCTCCATCAAAATAAGTTTGACACCATTTCCTTTTATCTTTAGTTTTTTATGTTTCATGTATATCAATTAGCAACTTTAGCTTACAAGTTAGAGTCAACTAGAAATCAAGCACAAATTTTTGAAATGAAGTTAGAGGTGCAAATATCGACTTCGAGTTGACTTAAAGATGTATAATAGTTTTAAATTTTGGTTTAGAAAAAAGGAGTGACATAAAAAAACAATGCTTACTATAAGTCAAGTATCAGAAAGAACGGGGCTAACTCCTTATACGATTCGCTATTATGAAAAAATTGGAGTGCTACAGGAACCAAATCGAAGAAATGGAAGGACACGCATTTATACCGAAAGTGAGGTTTCATATATACAATGTTTAATTAGATTAAAAAAATTGGGATTGTCGCTTGAGGAGATTACGGAATTTACTCGTGACGGATGTGTACTGGATAAAATTCAAAAAGGGGAAGAAGTTGCTAATTTTACTCCTGCCTTACACATACGGATAGAAATTCTTGAAAAGCATCTGGTGGAACTGAAATCCAAGCGGCAGGAACTTGAGTGCATGATTTCCCTTGCCAACGAGAAGATAGCCCTGTACCAAAAACTTACGAAAGACGATATAGTAATGTAGAAGACCTGGTTCACCACCAGCATATACGATGGCAACAGAATTGATTGAACTAACGGGTAACGTTAGTTCAATGAAATAGCGATAGTCTAGGGCTTTATTTTCCCGTCCTAGGCTACCATTGTTTCTTTTGTTGTAGTTATCAAAACTTTATTTTCATCGAACATTTAAAAAGTGGATTCATAGCACCTTGAATGTCCGTCTGTAAACAATTTCTTTAATTAAAAAGCTCTGCCGACCAATTAAGGTTTGCAGAGCTTTTTTATTACTCGACTATTTATTTTTTCTGAATATGAACATCCCAATAAGTGCAACAACTATTATAGCGGGAATTCGCCATGGATTCGGTAGAAATTTTGTTAACCATAGGGCAGCGAATACTGTGGCTATTGTCAAATAGCCTAAGCGTTCAGATGGTTCAAATTTCTTTTTATTGAAGAACACATTCAAATAGCCTATCGGTGGAGTTATGAGGATCATTAAAATTATGACCATTGGTCTTAAATACCACTTTCTTTTCATTCTTCCTCCGTCATTAATCGTTGTTAATCACAGTTATTAAAGGAATATAGCTCGATAGCTCTAGCAATAATATCAGCTAACCATCCCGACACCTAATTCTTCATATCTACTCTAAATTCAAACTGATCAATGAAAAAAGCTCTCCCGACCAATTAAGGGGATTAATTCACTTGCTGGCTTGAACAAACACATAATTAACCTTCCTCACCAAATGGCTTGAAGGACAAGTTGTATAGCAGGGTAATTTAGAGGTTTCCAGGCTGTGAATCAGCTATTCCCCATGTTTCCCCATTAACTTTATAATCACTGCCTCTCCACTGAAGTGTGTAGTTTCCAGAACGCAAACCGTTGGTGATACCTTCATCAGTACTTTTCCAAATAACTGTGTCATGAGGAGCAATTACTAATGCTTCAATATATAGTTTGTTTGAACCGTTATGAGTTAAACTTACTTTTACTGGATGATTAGAGTGATTTTTCATACGAAGTTTAACATGCCCCCATCCCTTAGGGACATCAAAGGACTCTCCTACAGTTGCGCCTCCGCTCGATCTTTGATTAATTATGATGTTTTCGCTAGTTTTACTTGTTGAAGCTGAAGTAGCCCCTACCGTAATCGCCATGCTTAAAGACAAAACCGAGAACAGAAATATTCTTTTCTTCATCATTTTCCCCTTCTATTTTTTGATATGGTCTACCTTAAAGAGACTACCGTCTACAATCTGGTAGGTCCTTTCATATCTACTCTAATTCAAACTGATTCCGCATATAGTACGCTCCGGCAATCTTAATCGTATCGGGCGAAAACTTTTCTACTGTCCCTCCATAGTCTACAACCGATACCACGTCTTCTCCCAATGACTGAACAACGTATACTCTTACCTGGCTTAATGCAGCTGCAAATAGTTCGATATCTGAGTTTAACACTTTATATGTATGGTTCATGCTGATCACCTCGATAATTCATTCGGTGAACGGTGTGGTAATTCCTTCAATAAAAAATCCCCACCCACCAGTTAAGGTTAGCGGGGATTTGCACTGCTTACGTTTAAGCGCCCCCATGCTGTACTTGAGGCCGTATATCATGCGAGTGAACGGGTACAGTAACGATAAATAAAAAGCTAGCCGCGATGATCAACAGTACCATTTTTTTTAACATTGTTCATCCACACCTTTTCAATGAGATTTAAAAATGCTGCTTTGGTTTCAGGAACTGCATGATCCCGAAAATGTAAAAATAGCCCCATACAATTTATAAAATAAGTCTCATTATTTAGTGTATGATAACTTACCATTGAATACATCAAATGTTTAAAACCATCATCGTAAAAACTTCGATGTAAATAATAATGAGCTAACTCGTAACCACACCACGCAAAATAATCTGGTACCACTTGTTGAGTATACATATCACTTGATGAGTGTTGCGATAATGATACCATGTCCGCTTCAAAGCGTTTAATTATATTACTAACATCGATATCATATCGGTTAGCCGCTATCATAATATTCAGCAGTTGGATGACCCTGTCTTCTTCAGTTGTATCCTCCGCCGTATCAATATATTCAACATAATCTTGTAGCATCTTTGTATCTCCGGATAAAAGCTTATTCACAATAACATTAGCTTTTGCCCAGTGCTTAAACAAGCCAATCCAGTGTTGGGTATCTTCATCTGTTTCTTTAACCCAATCTAAATTAGCATAGGCGTATGTATATTGTAGAGCTTGTTGATAATCGCCTTGGGCTTCATAGACACTTGCACACAGCAGGTCAGCATAGGAAATGTATACAAACAAAGGACGAGTCAGCTTCTTAGTAGATTCATTACGTTCTCGACTCTTCTGTTCATGTTTCAAAATATATTGAATTTCCGCTTTAGCTCTCATTATTCTTGCTACTTCCTCAACCTTGTCCCATTTACGCAAAGACCTGTACACGTTAGCTAAATCCTTCAGTGCGTCAAGTTGGTCCATTTCATCCAGACGTTCAATGTAAGGCTCGAACAACGTAGCTGCCTTGAGATTACGACTTTGATCGTCACCAACTTGAATCGTAAATATACGATACTGACAGACTGCCAATCGTTCTGAATGTTGATATTTCTCCGCTTCAGCTACCCTCTCATAGAGCAGCAATGCAGCCGCGTTTCGTCCCTGTGCCAATAATTCTTCTGCAATTTCAAATAGTTTGGGTGAATATAGTAGATTGTCCATGATGGCTCCCACCACTCGACGGATCGCATCCAACTTGTCCAACTCCGCACAGCGAAACAAAAATGGCTCGATTCGCCTCATATTCGGAGGATGGTCGATGATGTAGTTTTCTATGAACAAGTCATAAAAGTGACCTTCCGGTAAACCCATAGCCTCAGTAATTCGATCCAGTTGGTTAATAGACATAGACTTATTCCCTGTTACAATAGCACTTATTATTCCCCTATTCATGCCTGCAATTTGTCCAAACTGCGCTATGTTCAAACCCTCTTGCTGTAGATATCTGTCTAATTCTGCTCGAATCGTAGGTGTATGCTTCATGTCATAGCCACCCTTCGCATAGAAATTCCAGTATTTTATAATCATTTACTATTTTTGTCCAGCAATTAACCAGTTGTCAATATCTTTTTTTGCGAATTATGTAGAAATACTGCGTTTGTCATAAGAGCACTCCTGTAAACAAAAAACACCCCACTGGCTTTAGCCAGCAGGGTGGGATTACAAACAGATTTTCAAAATTGAGCACAACCGGCTTACCCTTCCATTGCTCCAGCAGCTTCCACGTCACCTCGGGCGTTTTGTAGGTGACTGTTTGCCAGCTACTGGACGATCAACAATTTGTCCATCAGTAGCTTGTGGAGTAAACATGTTCACCAGTAGTTGTTTTACCAGCATCTTGGGTCGCCGTAGTGGATGTATCTGCAGAATCATTTCCTGATACACCCCATGTTGTGACATGCACAATGTCGCCGTTAGCTCTCCATTGTATTTCATAATTTCCTGAGCGCAGCCCTTGTGAAAAAGAATTTACACTATCCCAGAACAATTTTTTATGAGCACCAATAGTCTTAACAATATATTGTTTTCCACTGTCTGTATGCACCAGGCTAAAGGTAATGGTTGAACCACCTCTATTTTTGGCAAAAATTTTAAGATGCCCGTATCCCGGATCTAATACAAAACGTGATACTGGGTCCTTTTTGTCGAAAATGTCATCAAAAACATCTCTTGATTTTTGAGGAGTTATGACTTGGTCACTAATAGTTGATTTAACAGCATTTTTGGTCGCAATACTGGATGTATTTGCAGAATCAGACGCATCTGAACTTGCACAGATCACACTCGGCACAACAACAGCCCCCAACAAACTAATAGATAAGGCTGATGAAAAATTTTTTTTCTTTTTCACCAATATCATTTCTCCTTTGAGTTATAAACGAAGCAAGGAAAGCTTCAAACCGAATGGCCTGAAGCTTTCCTTGCTTCGTTGCAGTATAAGAAACTTCTCCAATCAAGCGAGCTACTAGTTAGCTTTTCTTATACAAAACTTTATAGCTTGGTTTAATTAAAGTTCATCTGGGTTAGTGGCTGATATAGCCCATGCTGAGGCGTCTACATAAGCTCCGCCGGCACGCCACTGTATTTCATATTTTCCTGAGCGCAATCCGCTTGAAAACCCATCTGTGCTATACCAATTAAATGTATCACCAGCACCCACATACTTGGTAAAATAATCTTTCCCACTGTCGACATGCTTTAAGGTAAAAATAAGCGTAGCTTTGGTGTTGTTTCTTACACGAATCTTAACATGACCATATCCAGGATCTATGGAGAACTCTGTTAATGGCGACTTGCCGTCAAGGTTCACATTAAAAAGATCTTTTGTTCTAAAAAGACTTATATCATGATTACCAGGTGTTTTCACCTCATCGTGGGTCGCGTACGTCGATGTATTTGCGGAATTAGTTGCAGCATCTGAATCCGCAAAGATCGCACTGGGTACAGCAATAGCTCCTCCTAGCAAACCCAAAGATAAGGCTGACGCAATTAAATGTTTCTTCTTCATAATACCTCTATTCCTCCTTAATATATTAAACTACCACCTCATTCTACTAAAAGATTCCATGTTTCTAATTTATTTTACAATAAAATCTTAATATTGTTTAATAAATCCATATTTATGCATTAACTAACAAGATTATTATATGCTTTTACAACTCATCCTTTTGAAGCTTTATATCCAGCTCAATCAGACGATCCAAGTCCTGGACCGTCTGCATTTTTATATTTCCAGCTTGCAGGTCTTTGACCCACTGAGCTATGCCAGCCTTAACAATCTTCCGGTACTGCACCTTGCTTTCAAGGATACCTTCTATGATTTCAATCTCGCGTTGTAATGCTGTGTTGTATTGTCCGTCTGCTGTTCCCATTGTCGTATCCCTCGGCTTTCCTATATACTGGAATGCGAGATAGCGGCCCGCCACGCGTGGCGGGCCGCTATCTCAGCCGGGGGATACCCTGGATGATCAGGAGGACGTTACAGCGTCCTCCTTTTTCCTATGCTTCGGGTTCAGCCCGATGCAATAGGATCGGCTCAATACCAATGCTCTCAAGGAAACGTTTCTTAATAACATCGCAGAAGATCGGGTCCAGTTCCAGTGTCCGGCATGTTCGGTCCATCTGCTCACATGTCATAAGCGTGGAGCCGCTGCCGCCAAAGAAATCGACAACCTCGTCACCATGCTGGCTGCTATTCTTAATTGGAATAGCCAGCAGGTCAAGGGGCTTCTGAGTGGGGTGAACATACTTGTTCACATCGCCCCGTGAAACTTCCCATACCGTCTCTGGCAATGGCTCCTCCACAGGCAGACCAGCCTTCCATACCGTTGTCTGTGTCCGATCACCGTACCAGGCAGGAGCTTTGCCCTTCATGTGAGCATAAAAGACAGGTTCATGTTTGAAGCGATACTGCGCCCAGCCGAAGGTAGCCGCATTCTTAACCCAGACGCATTGTGTCCGGACGACGATGCCGGCTGCGTTCATCGCATCCTCGAACTCCCGCTCATAGGACGAAGGATGGAATACATATATAGCTGCAGTTGGCTGCATCACCACTGCGTAGTTGGAAAAAACGGCATACAAAAAGCCCGCGAAGTCCTCAGCGGGCATGTTGTCGTTCATTATGGAGCCGCGACCATCAGCATCCAAACGGGCAGAAGTGCTCTCTACCGCTACATTATAAGGCGGATCAGTAACGACCAGCGCTGCTCTGGCTCCGTCCATTAAAAGCGCCACATCATCAGGATTAGTTGCATCTCCACACACCAAGCGGTGCCGACCAAGCTGCCATACATCCCCGCGCCTGGTCTCTGGTTCCTTTATTTCATCAAGAGCACGCTGGACATCAAAATCATCGTCGGTAACGGGAAGGTCCAAAGCTTAATCCTGTGGAACAGCAAACTCTCCCGCCAGGTCCTCGAACTCTTCCAAATCGAAACCGGACAGGGCCAGATCCGCTCCACTTTCCTGAAGCTCACCGAGCAGACGGTATAGTGCTTCATCATCCCAGCTTCCACTGACCTTATTAAGCGCTAGGTTGAGAAGCTTTTCCTGCTGATCGTCCAGGTCAACAACACTTACAGTCAGCTCCGTATGCCCCAGCTCGTTAACCATGATCTTATAGCGTTGATGACCACCAACCATGTTGCCGGTGCGCTCATTCCAGACGATGGGCTCGACATAGCCGAATGATTCAATGCTGGCTTTCAGCTTCTCGTATTCTGGATCACCAGGCTGAAGGTCATCCCGTGGGTTATATGCTGCTGCGTTGATTTGCTCTATCGGTAGGACTCTGATGTTCATTTGATGTACCTCCGTTTTTTGTTAACAAAAAAGGACTAGCTCAACAGCTAGTCCTCAATGATTGGTTTGAAAAGTGCTACTTTTATTATTTTTGGGTAAATGCGATTTTTAAACCGATGAGCGTAAATAACGAACCTTGAATATAGTTGAGTTTTTTAGAAAAAGATGGATTTCCCCGTAGAAAGGAGCCTACTTTCCCAGCAAAAATACTTATCAAAATAAAAAGCATCAAAGTTTGCATTAAAAATATTACTCCAAGAACTAGCATTTGAATTGAAACATTTCCGCTTTCTTGGTTTACGAATTGAGGAAGAAAAGCCAAGAAAAAAAGTGATATTTTTGGATTCAACAGATTCATGATAATACCTTTTTTATACAATGACTTGTAATTTAAGGTATCTCCACTCTTTAGTTCAAAACTCGTATCTTTTGCTCTAAATGACTTATACGCCAAAAATAATAGATAAGCTGCTCCAGCGTATTTTATTACTGCAAACGCCAAGGAAGATTGATAAATTATTGCCGCGAGACCGAAGGTTGCCGCAAAAATATGAACCATCAATCCCGTGCAAAGGCCTAAAGTAGTAAATATCCCTGCATTCCTACCTTTTACTATGCTCTGTGTCAGTGTGAACACGTTGTCAGGACCCGGCATAATGGTGAGAACAATTGCTGCTCCCAGAAAAGCTAATATAGTTTGAAGCTCCACAAAACTTCCCCCCTTTGGATAATTTGAATATATACTACACCACAATAAAGGGGTATGACAATTGTGTTGAGTTGGTTTTCACTATCCGGGTGGGTGGCTAACAGGCTGTCAGAGCGTGTGTATGCCCTCTCTCTGCTTTCATCTGTATTCCTTCCGGCATCAAGGAAACAAGCTTAAACGGCTCACACATTGCCATATGAAGGCAAAAGAAAAAGCACCTCAATGGGTGCTCTTTGCTCATCTATTCTTGGGACTTTCCTTTTTGACGTATTAATTTTTTCAATACCTTTTTTTTCATCTTGTGTTTTTTTCCTATTGAATCAATTACGTATAGAGATTTTGTGTTTTCATCAACAGAATCAAAAGTGTGTAAAACGACTTGGTGTCGTTCACCTGGCTCCAATTTTTTAGGCAATCCCGGTGCAACCATTATATAATGCCCCGCACCTTCGACCTCACGTTTTAAATCAGTGGCTACCCGATCTAAATGGATTGGTTTGCTTCCTACATTAGTAAACTCATAGTATAGAATCTTTTGAGTTTGTTCATAATCGTCCAGCATTAATCCAAAGAAGCCAGAAACCTTTATTTTCCCCTTATCTCGTAAGGAGTTATAAATATTCCATATTAAAACCAGTGTTGATACAAAAGCTGCGTACGTAGCAATTATGTCTTTAATCTCTATTAGAATCACCCCTTCGGCTCATTTCGACACACAGGGAGGTTTTTCCTCTTTAACACATGGGCGCAAACAAAACTGTTTAACTCCATCCCACCTACCCCATACACAACCTTTGCATTTCTTCGGCTGTTTTGGTGGTCCTTTCAACGGGAGCAAAATTCCTTTCTTCTGCTTCTTCTTCAAGACTAAAATCCTTTCAAAAGGCAATAAAAAAAGCCACCCAAATGAGTGACTTGTATCTGCCTATGTATTTACAGCACCAAAGCAACACAGGCGCTTATTTAAAACCCGAAAAAATAAACAGCGATAACACCTATTCCCGCAAGCGGGATGCAAAACGCTGTGCTCTTGCATAAAATCTTTACGTACTTTGTTACTAGAGAGGAATGACAAGACCATTTTACTGATTACCGAAAATGGCCGCCAAACGATCATCTAAGAAAATATCTTCAGATGAAATAGCCAGCAGGGTATATTCTTTGAAATGCCCACTTTTTTAGGGTTATCCTCATTAACAATAAATGCCCCTTACTACACAATATAAAACTATGCAGCAGGGGCATATCTTAATGCTAAATCAACTTACAGCACTTGTATTTATAATTACAACTCATTTCTTGACGAAGCTAGTTTACCATAAGCCTGACCTTTCATATTAGTATTACTTGTGTTAAAAGTAGCATAAAAATCACCAGTCGACAAAGCTGAGGAACTAATCCACTCAAAAGTGGATCCCTTAGCAATTCTTGCATCTTTTACAACCGATCCACTAGCTGAGCCCTTGTGTAAGGCGAATTTAATTTCTTCATCGCCTGTATTTTTAACCCATATTTTAACATAACCCGATCCCGCCGGGATCTTAAAAGACGCTTCAGATTGTTGACCGCCCAATGTAATGTCAAACGCAGGTTGTGTGGATTGAGGAGTAATAACATGATCTCCCGGTTTTGGTGTGTTCACATCAGTTGATGTGTTTGCAGATTGGGAAACTGCTGTTGAGTCAGTTGTAGCTGGTGCAACATTCGTAGTAGCTGCGGCAGAAGCAGTTAATGGAATTGCAAGAGCTAAAGACAAAACAGATACTACAGAAGCTTTTTTGATGTTTTTCATACTCATAAGCCCACTTTCTTTGATTTTTTTAACCTGTGTACTTATCAATCAACCAGTATGTATGGAAACTATTATAGTATTCATGATCGATAATTTTTTTACAGGTAGTTATACAAATTTACATTATAAGTCTTTTATTGTAATTATTCAACATAAAATTGGTTTTTGATTCCATATTGTTATTAAAGCACACTGCGGAATTGAACCGCTCAAGGGTTCTGACCAGGCTGTTTATTTTTCCGCTGGTTAACTGGTTCCTTGCCGCCTGCACCCATAAAACCCGGGATAACCCGGAGAATGATTCTGGACGCTGCTGAATTACAGAAGCTCTGCTGCGAGCTGCTTGAGCACCAACAGTGTTGGGATGAGTTGGCCGTCACCTTTGTTGCCCTTGACGTAAGCCAAGTCCTCATAGGCATAATACACAACGCCCTGACCCTCGACGACTGGGTAGCCGCTCTCGTCGTCAGTCAGGCTTGTTTGTACGTGCTTGCCGTGCTGTGAAGCGTGCTCCTCATCGTGTAAGCGCAGGATGCCGTCCTCACTCAAAAATGCGAAACGTGGATTTGTAGACATGAATAATTCCTCCGAATATGGTTTATTAGGAAAATTGGCAACAAAAAAGGACCGGCGTATTCGCCAGCCCTTCGTCTGTTCCCTTCAATTCCACGCTATCAATATATCATGGGGAAACCGTCATGTGGTGTTCAATTTAGGGGCAGGTTACGTTCACCTAGTGCTCACTTTAGAGTCAAAAAATCTGTGCATATTCCCCTTTACCCAGAACCGCAAATCTCTTCTTCTCAAATCACTTTCTATATTGAGAGCTTGTACATCGTCCTACCAACTCCCTTTAGGGTAGGAGGGAAAAGCCCTCAATAATTTATAGGAGATGGTTATATGAAGAGATTTATGTTTTGGTTATTCATTAAAGTAATGTTTTACAAAGAACAAATTGCAGAATTGTTTATTGACTTAGCCACATCAGGAACTATCCTGGATGTGGCTTTTTTATTGCTCAAATTTTCTTTGATTGTCTGGGTAAAGAGCGGGAATAATCCGCTCTTAAAATTCCGCGTCGTCTTGTTCGAAGAAGCCCATAAGCTTCAACGTATTCGCCATGCTCTCAGCTCCATCACTCATTTTGCGTCGGATAGTACTGTCGCTGAGACTACGACGGAAGAAAAGTAATGTCTCTTTATAGGTATAGCTCTGAATGTATCGGTACTCTACCGCTTTACGGGCGTCATCATCCTTAATCAAACTGTGCGCCCGGTGAAGCTGCCTCGTATAAAAATCATACCTGCTGTAGACCCAACGCTGCTTTTCGATCAGAATCGTGGCATTTGCCGTCTTATCTGCATGCAGATCAGTCCGATCGATGCGGCGAGCTGCTTCGCCATCAATACCTACTTGCTGAAGGTCCTGCTCAAACAACATCACTTTTGAAGAGTTGTCAGAACTTTGGATAAAACATTATAGTAAGCACGGGAAGCCGAAAGCGGAAGGAACAATCAGAATTAGAAATAACGAGAGGGATAATCTGCTCATCCATTTGGCTAAGCGAAAATCTTTGGATGTAACGCCGGAAGAATATCAAAACGCGTTACAAAAACTAAAGGATGGCGACGAAGAAAAAGACGGACTAGCCAAAAACACACTATCAGGCGTGCACACTACTGGAAGGATAATTTTTAAGTATGGCATTAAAATAGGAGCAGTCAAAAATGATCCTACAGCAGATGCATATGTACCACAAGATGTAGCAACAGTTGAAGAATTAGAAAACAAAGATGAAATCCCCCTAAATATCTTGAAAAAGATGGAATTGATCCATTTTCTAGATACGGCACAAAAGCATGGTTTGGATAACGATTACGAAACATTCAGGACTCTAGCGTGCACAGGGATACGAGTAGGCGAGTTGTGCGCCCTTAAAAAAATGATGTTAATTTCGAAGAGCACAAAATTCGTATAATCAGAACACTATATAACCCAAACAACAATTACAGGATGTACAAACTAAATATCCCTAAAACAACTTCTTCTATAAGGGAAATCGACGTGGAACCGGAATTAATTCAAGATTTCACTAACCTTCTTACGATTCAAGAAATAGAAAGGAATAAGCGGCCTTCCACGTACCACGATGCGGGATTCGTGTTCGCAAAAACTGGTGAGTTTGCGGGTTACCCTCAAGTGATAAAAATGGTAGAACTACGAATGAAAAGGTTGCTTAAGTTAGCCGGACTCAATCAGGAATTAACACCTCATTCACTTAGACACACTCACACTTTACTACTAGCTGAGATCGGCATTAGCTTAGAACAGATTATGCATCGACTCGGCCATTCGAACGACGACATAACGAAAAGAATATATCTGCATATTACGAAACCAAAAAGAAAAGAGGCTTCCCATAAGTTCGGAGAACTAATGAGAGCCTCTAAAAAAAACGACTGAGTGTTAACAAACCGTTAACAAATCAATATAACAATCACCTAAACCCTTACTGTAACAAGGGTTTTTGGCTTTGTTACATCATGCCGCCCATTCCACCCATGCCGCCCATGTCAGGCATTGCAGCCTTTTCTGGTTCTGGCTTGTCAGCGATAACCGCTTCAGTAGTCAGGAACATTGCTGCTACGGAAGCAGCATTTTGCAATGCATAACGAGTTACTTTCGCAGGGTCCACGATACCAGCTTCGATCATGTTTACCCAGTCGCCAGTAGCTGCGTTAAAGCCTACGCCAACTTCTTCGCGTTTCAGACGCTCAACGATTACAGAGCCTTCTTCACCTGCGTTAGCAGCGATGGTGCGGATTGGAGCTTCCAGAGCGCGCAACACGATGTTCACGCCTGTTTGCTCGTCGCCTTGCAGTTCAACAGCTGCAACTGCTTTGTATACGTTCAGGAGCGCTACACCACCACCGGATACGATACCTTCTTCAACCGCAGCACGGGTTGCGTTCAGGGCATCTTCGATGCGCAGTTTGCGTTCTTTCAATTCTGTTTCAGTTGCCGCACCAACTTTGATGACTGCTACGCCGCCGGACAATTTAGCCAGACGCTCTTGCAGTTTCTCTTTGTCGAACTCGGAAGTGGTTTCTTCCAGTTGCGTACGGATTTGGCTAACACGAGCGTCGATGTCGGCTTTGTTTCCAGCACCGTCAACCACAATCGTATTTTCTTTTGTAATACGCACTTGACGTGCTGTACCCAGTTGGTCTACGGAAGCTGTTTTCAGGTCCAGACCCAGTTCTTCCGTGATCACTTGACCGCCTGTCAGGGCAGCGATATCTTGCAGCATTGCTTTACGACGGTCACCAAAGCCTGGAGCTTTAACAGCTACAGCGTTGAATGTACCACGCAGTTTGTTGACAACGAGCATAGCCAGCGCTTCGCCTTCGATGTCTTCAGCGATCAGAACGAGTGGCTTGCCTTGTTGTACGATTTTTTCAAGCAACGGCAGGATTTCTTGTGTGTTTGTGATTTTTTTGTCTGTGATCAGGATATACGGATTGTCCAGTACAGCTTCCATTTTGTCCGTATCTGTAATCATGTACGGGGAAATGTAGCCACGGTCAAATTGCATACCTTCAACCACTTCCAGCTCTGTTGCAAAACCGCGGGATTCTTCAACAGTAATTACACCGTCTTTGCCCACTTTTTCCATAGCTTCAGCGATCAGTTCGCCTACTTCATCATCAGCAGCGGAAATACCAGCTACTTGAGCAATGGATTGTTTGCTTTCGATTGGTTTGGAGATGGCTTGCAGTTCAGCAACAGCCGCTTTAACCGCTTTGTCGATCCCTTTACGGATACCGATTGGGCTTGCGCCCGCAGTTACGTTTTTCAGGCCTTCTGTGATGAGGGCTTGAGCCAAAACAGTAGCAGTAGTCGTACCATCACCAGCTACATCGTTCGTTTTAGTTGCTACTTCTTTAACCAGTTGAGCGCCCATGTTTTCGAACGCATCTTCCAACTCGATTTCTTTTGCAATCGTTACACCGTCATTGGTGATGAGCGGGCTACCGAATTTTTTCTCCAGTACAACGTTACGGCCTTTCGGTCCGAGTGTTACTTTAACAGCATTAGCCAATGCGTCAACCCCGCGCAACATAGAGCGACGAGCGTCTTCACTGAATTTAATATCTTTAGCCATTTGTGATAAACCTCCCTATGGATTATGAATGATTTGTTTCAATTCCTATATTCAGGTCTTGTCCGGGTTCCGGTTAACCGATGATCGCGTGGATATCGCTTTCTTTCATAATCAAATATTCTTTACCTTCATATTTGATTTCCGTTCCAGCGTATTTAGAGAAAATGACACGGTCGCCTTCTTTTACTTCCAGAGGAATACGGGCACCGTCTTTCAATGCGCCTGCGCCAACCGCGATAATTTTGCCTTCTTGCGGCTTTTCCTTGGCAGAGTCAGGAAGTACGATCCCGAAGGAAGTCGTTGTCTCTTGCTCAATTGCTTCCACCAATACGCGTTCACCCAAAGGTTTGATCATGAAAAAATAGCCTCCTTATTAAGTGTTTTATCCTGTAATTTGGTTGTTATGTTGTATGTATTAGCACTCGACAGTCGTCAGTGCTAACAACCAACTTTATGATACTCAACTTGAGATTGAATTTCAAGTCCCTAATGTATTTTTTATGGGAATTTTTATGGACAGCCCTTCCCGATTATATCCATCTATCTGAAAAATAACCGTTAACCCAAGGCTAATAGTTATTTTTAAGGCAGCTAAGCTGCTGCTGTTCATACTCTGTAAATAGTTATGATATACAAATGCTATTCATCATCTGCAAGTTGCCATGTAGCTAGCGGACCCGAATAAAATGTTTACTGAGCCATTCAGGTCCTGCCTTATTATTCCGAAGCTACACGCAACTGGGCCTCACGTTCCTCCTGCGCACGCAGCTGCCTGCGGTACACGACCGAAGACAAATACACGCTCACTTCATATAGCACCAGCAACGGAATCGCCACCAAAAAATCGGAAATAAAGTCCGGCGGAGTAATGACAACCGCGACGAACACAAGCAGAAAATAAGAAATCTTCCGCCATTTGCGAAGCCGCATTGGTGTTATAACATGAATCCCCGTCAGAAACATGATAAGCAGTGGGAGCTCAAACAACAGCGCTACAGGCAGTACAATATTAAACATAAAGGTGAAATATTGTGCGATCCCGTACGTTTCCTGTAATCCCATACTTTTGGTGACGGATGATGTAAACTGAATCGCCATTGGGAAAATAATGAAATAAGCAAAAGCTGCCCCAATGATGAACAAAAGCAGCACATAAGGCACATACCGCAAAGTCGCACTCCGTTCTTGCGGTCTTAAGCCCGGGCTGACAAACTTCCACAGTTGGTAGCAGGCAAACGGTAGCGCCACCGCAATCCCAATGATCATGGCGATCTTCATGTAGATACCAATCCCGTCCCAAAAGGAAAACGCGTTTAACTGAAAAGCTTGCGCCGAACCGGAGCGAATAAGCCAGTCATAGACAGAACCCGCCGCGAACAGACCACCAGCCAGTGCCAATACAAATACAATTAGCACATAAATAATTCTGCGGCGAAGCTCTCCCAGATGTTCCATTAGCGGCATTTCATGCTCTGATGGGGTCAAGTCCATTCCTCCTTTCTGAACGGAACGCAGCAGCGCCTCCTAAAAAATAAAGCCCTTCACTGAAGAAGAGGCTCTTGTTTATTGTACAAGCATCAAGAATTATAATTAAATCTATGACAAGCGTTTATCCTCAGGCTGAGGTTGAACTTCTGAAGACGTCGTTTGTGATACTTTGACCACACTATCTTTGCTGTCTTTACGCTCAGTCCGTTCATCTTCTGATAAAATATCGCGTGCCCCGTTTTTAAACTCACGGAATGTACGCCCTACAGCTCGACCCAGCTCAGGCAGCTTGTTCGGACCAAATAACAGCAGCGCCAGAATAATCAACAAAATATAACCCGGTGCTCCAATATTGGGCATGTGTAGTAATCCTCCTTATGTTGACGGACAAAATAAGCATCTTTGCCCGTATACGGCCTTATAAATTCTTATAGGTATCATACCACACACGATGTGCTGCCTTCTACCGGAACTGGCCTGTCACCATAAGCAACGCTTCTGGAAGTTGGTCCATTATCGCTGCCAAATTTTCATGCACACCTTTAGGCGTTCCTGGTAAATTGACGATCAGTGTACGTCCGCGTATTCCCACGATTCCACGGAATAGCATAGCCGCTGGATTTTTCTGCATCACGATCATTCTCATGGCTTCCGCCATGCCTGGCACTTCCCGTTCCACAACCCGCCTAGTCGCCTCGGGTGTCACATCACGGATCGCCAGCTCAGTTCCGCCCGTAGTTAGTACCAGGTCTGCATGAAAATAATCGGTCATTTCGATTAAAGCTGCAATAATTTCATCCGGTTCATCGGGAACGATCCGGTATTCCACAATCTCTCCGCCCAGTTCTTCTTCGATGAGTTCCCGGATGACCTGTGCGCTTGTATCCTCACGCTCTCCCCTTGCCCCTTTATCACTGGCTGTTAGGATCGCCGTTTTCCACACCATAAGATCACCCTTCTCCTATCATGAAAGAATACTTTCTCTTCTGAAAATCAGAAACAGCCACGCTGCATCCTCCATCACATCACAGTACCCTCTCGGCGACAATGTTGTCTATGTCAAGGTTCCCGGTGGTCCTCCCTTTGAAAATCCCCATGCTTGCCACCTGTTTTGGATTGCAGCATGGTAGGGCCGATGATCATATCTTTTTGCAGCGCCTTGCACATATCATACACAGTTAACGCTGCGGCTGAAGCCGCTGTCAAAGCTTCCATTTCTACACCTGTCTTACCTTCAGTCTTCACTTCAACTTCAATATGAAGCACATCATGTCCATTATCGGAAAAAGTAATGTTCACGCCTGTCAGGGCCAGTGGATGACACATCGGTATCCAGTCTGATGTTTTTTTCGCACCTTGAATCCCTGCGACCTGGGCCACAGCAAGAACATCACCCTTGCCGATTCTTCCTTCTTTTACAGCCGTCAATGTAGCCGGATTCATCGTAATCTGAGTCACGGCAACTGCTGTACGAATCGTAGACGTTTTACCCGAAATATCTACCATCCGAGCCCGTCCCTGTTCGTTAAAATGAGTAAAGGAATCCACGACTCCCTCACAGCTCCTTTCACATACCCAACTTTACTTCATTCATCATTTGTCAATTTTGCATAATCACAATCTAAGCGTCCATCCAGAGTAAACAGCACGTCCACTCGCAAATCCCTTGGCTCCATGGGCACCTGTGTCAGCAATTGTCCCGGCAGCAGCAGCGAAACATAAAGCGGACCTACGTGACTGATGTTACGCTTCTCTGCCTCTACCTGTACGGTAAAGCGGTCATAATAGCCTCCGCCGTAACCAATCCTGCCCCCACGACGATCAAAGGCCAAGCCAGGCACAACAACCCAGTCAATTCCCGCCCACATTTCAGGCGACCATTCCTTGCATGTCAAAGCAGGCTCAGGGATGTTCCAGATGCCGGGTACAATATCTCCGTACTGATCCATCTCCCTCAGCTCCATAGTCCGAGTTACCGGATCCACTCTTGGGGCCAGGACACGATCTCCCTGTGACCAGCAATGCTCAATGAGGGGAGTCGTCGAAATCTCGCTGCCAAAAGAGAGATAACTAAATAATGTTAGCTTATCTCCGTTTCTGTCTATTCTAAGCTGCTCCCATGCCTCGATTGCATGCCGACAGGCCACAGCCGATGCCTTCTGCCTTGTCAGCGGGTCCATGGAGTCACGCGCTTCCCGTTGCTGCAAACGCAGCGCGTTCTTCACATTACAGACATCCATCACGTCCGCCCTCCCGCACAATCGTCGATAATCTTTAAAACGTTGCTATTGTCCCATTTGTCAGTAAGTGCTGTACGTTGCAATTTTTTTTCATTCTTTTTCACTTCTCGTTTAAGTTTATCATTGTTTATACAAATTGACTACACGCGGCTCAAGGGTTTACAGGGTGAAAGCAGTGCAATAGTGGGTAATTTCATGTAAACTGGAAGGAAGATACCTGCGAAGAAAGCAGGTAGAACTGTGCAAATTGTAATGGAGGAACGATACGCTATGCTATTGCAAGTAACCGGAATTACTAAATCCTATGGAATTGAGCCCGTTCTGGACGGGATTAACCTTCAAATATTGGAACGTGAACGTATTGGACTCGTAGGTGTGAACGGTGCGGGCAAATCGACCCTGCTCAAAATCATTGCTGGTGAAATATCCTATGACAGTGGACAAATTTTCAAGGCGAAGGAGACCAGCATCGGTTATCTGGCGCAAAACAGCGGCTTGAATTCTGATCGTTCTATCTGGGGGGAAATGATGCTGGTGTTCGCTCCCCTGATTGAAGCGGAACGGGAGCTGCGGCAAATGGAACAGGACATCGCTGACCTGGCCAATGCTCAAAACGAAAAACGCTACGCAGATCTGCTGGAACGCTATGCACGTCGTTCAGACTGGTTCAAGGATCACGGTGGTTATGAAATGGAGACCCGTATTCGCAGCGTGCTGCATGGCATGGGCTTTGGTTCATTTGCACCTGAGACGCCTGTAGCTACTCTGAGCGGAGGACAGAAAACCCGGCTTGCGCTAGCGCGCATCCTACTGCTCGCCCCAGATGTCCTTATGCTCGATGAGCCTACCAACTATCTGGATATTCAAACACTGACCTGGTTGGAGGACTATTTGCGCGGCTACTCCGGTTCTCTGCTGGTTGTATCACATGACCGTTATTTTCTGGACCGACTGGTAACGACGATTATTGAAATTGAACGCCATCGTTCTACCCGATATACAGGCAACTACAGCCGCTACATGGAGTTGAAGGCTGCCGAGTACGAAACGAACCTGAAACATTACGAAAAGCAGCAAGGAGAAATTGCCCGTTTAGAGGCATTCGTACAACGTAATATCGTACGGGCTTCCACGACCAAACGCGCTCAAAGTCGGCGCAAGCAGTTAGATAAAATGGAGCGTATGGATCGGCCCATGGGAGACTTGAAAAAGGCTCATTTTTCCTTTGAAACAGCCCATATGTCAGGTAAGGAAGTGCTGGAGGTACGTGACCTCTCTGTGGGGTATGAAGGTAAAAAGCCTTTATTCCAGCACGCATCGTTCGACTTAAAACGTGGAGATACCGTGGCACTGATTGGTCCGAACGGGATCGGAAAATCGACGTTGCTCAAATGTCTGACCGGATCACTTAAACCTGCTGCTGGCTCCATCCACTGGGGCACAAAAATCAAAATCGGCCTGTATGACCAGGAGCAGACGAACCTGAACCCCGCCAATACCGTACTGGAGGAGTTGTGGAGCGAGTACCCTCATATGGAAGAAGCACGTATTCGTACAGTGCTGGGTAATTTCCTGTTTAGCGGTGACGATGTACTGAAAAAGGTAGCTGCATTAAGCGGAGGGGAAAAAGCCCGCGTTTCTCTGGCCAAGCTCATGCTGCGCGAAGCCAACGTATTAATTCTAGATGAGCCTACCAACCATCTGGATCTGTTTAGCAAGGAAGTGCTGGAAGCGGCTTTGATGGACTATGACGGTACGCTGTTGTTCATTTCCCATGACCGTTATTTCCTGAACAAAATGGCGGAACGTGTCATCGAGCTTCATCCTGAAGGGATAGAACATTTCCTGGGGAATTATGATGACTATGTAGCCAAAAAGCAGGAGTTAGAGGAAATTGCGCAGGAAGCTCTGGAGGCAAATCAGGCCACACGCGGCAAAACATCGGCTGCCTCTGCATCCGTGACAGACGAGACCACAACCAAATCACGCGCCGCCACCTATGCGGCAGACAAACAAGCCAAAAGCGAGGAACGCAGCCGTCAACGCAAGCTGGAGGCATTGGAAAACCAGATTAAAACGCTGGAAGAACAAATTTTAGGGCTGGAGGAACAAATGACCCTGCCTGAGATCTATCAGGATTACACAGCGCTTCAGAATATTCAGGCACAACTCGACACCCATAAACAGGAATTGACTGAAACCTATACCGCTTGGGAAGAGCTGTTAGAAGAATAAACATTACTGCATAAAATCTTAGCCTTAAAAATTTCACATTTTCCTCTTCTATATTTTTGTACACAAGATTATCCACAGCTTATGTGTATGAATGAGATTGAAAAATGGCCTTTTGGGCCATTTTTTTATTGATAAAAAGCCATTTTCAAATGAAAACCAAATTTATCCACCCTTTTATCCACATTATCCACAGATTTCACAAGAACTAAAGGTGTTACATATCCCCCAACTTGCTATCTCCAAAAAGTCTTAGCCTGCTTGCTTCGGGCTAGGTTATCCACATTCGAAGCGGTATATGTGGATAACTTTGTTCACAACTTGACAAATCACATCATTATTCGGGCAGTATCAAAATACCAGATTTTTTTGATGGATCATGAAAAATCGTGAACAATTGTGACGAATAATGCGAGGCAATGAGATGCTGCCATTCATTTGCTCAAACTCCTGTATTTTATCCTCTTGAATTTATATTTTTATGATAGTTATGGAGCGGAACAAAAAAGACACGACTCAACTGTGCCGTGTCTTGCTCATTCTTCTTCAATTAAGTTTGGACAGACCATTCTTCCAGAGACAGTCCTGGATCAGCCTTCATATCCAATGAGGTAAATTCCCCGCGCTTCCATTTGGCGTAGGCCGCAGCGCCGATCATCGCTGCATTATCTGTGCAATATTTCATCGAGGGTACAAGCAGCTCAATTCCTTCGCGCTCACAGCGCTCCCGCAATGCTGTACGCAGTCCGCGATTAGCAGCCACACCGCCACAAAGCAGGAGCTGCTTCGCACCGTATTCACGCATGGCACGAATCGCCTTTTCCACCAGCACCTCGACGACCGACTCTTGAAAGCCTCTTGCGATCGCTCCGACATGAACGGTTTCTCCGCGCATTTTCGTCTGGTTAATTACATTCAGCACTGCAGATTTCAAACCGCTAAAGCTAAAATCATATGAATCCGGCTCCAACCATGCACGCGGCAAAGTAACCACTTCCTCCGATTCATGAGCCACACGATCCACATGCGGACCGCCGGGATACGGAAATCCAATGGCTCTCGCTACTTTGTCGTAGGCTTCTCCAACCGCATCATCCCTTGTACGACCAATGAGTTGAAAATGACCTTCGGACTCCATTAGCACCAGCTCTGTATGTCCTCCTGACACAACGAGAGCAATGCACGGATATACGATATCATGCTCCAGCTGATTGGCATAAATATGTCCCGCGATATGATGCGTCCCAATTAACGGCTTGCCGAACGCCAAAGCAGTGCTCTTAGCGGCGACAATACCAACCAGCAATGCACCAACCAGTCCTGGTCCTTGTGTCACGGCAACCGCCGAAATTTCGCGTGGGGTAATTCCTGATGTTTGCATGGCCTCGTCCAGCATATAGGTGATGCTCTCCACATGTTTGCGTGAAGCCACCTCTGGCACAACACCACCAAAGGCTTTGTGTGTTTCAATTTGACTGGAAATCAGATTCGAGAGCACCTCTGTGCCATTTTTCACGACAGAAACAGCCGTCTCATCACAACTCGTTTCCACTGCCAGTATATAGCAAGGCTCGCCGGAGGCGGAGCCTGTACCTGCTTTTTCCTCTTGCATCATTGCTTCTGCACGCTTCCTTCCTGTTCACCGGATGCCCCATGCGCGGGAAGATCCGCCCACATGATCACAGCATCCTCGTTATTATCCGAATAATAGCCTTTGCGCACACCTGCGGGCTTAAAGCCTTTTTTCTCATACAAGCCTTGAGCGATCCGGTTCGTTACCCGTACCTCCAGCGTCATACGTTCCATCCCTAAATAAGAGGCGGTCTGCATCAGCTCATCCAACAGCTTGTCTCCAAGCTTACGTCCGCGATAAGCCTCACGAATCGCAATATTCGTAATATGGGCCTCATCCATAATCGTCCACATGCCTGCGTAACCAATGGCTTGTCCGTCTAGTTCCATAATCATATATTTAGCGAAATGATTCATCGTCAGCTCATTGCGGAATGCTTCCTCTGTCCACGGTAGCGTGAACGCTTCATGCTCAATCTCCAGCACATCGGGAATATCATTCAGTTGCATCAAGCGAAACTCAAGTTTCTCTTCCCGCTGTATGTTCTTTGCCATGTTGTTCACCGCTCTCTTCAGCGCTGGCGAAGCAGATTGGCTTCCGCCTCCGCCAGCTGGGTATAATTAGGAACCAGCGTATGTAGCTCGTCATGTTCTTGACGAAGCAGCTTATCCGCCCCAAGGCGGCCAACCCATCTTCCTTCCAACTCATAAGGTACGATGCGAAGTTCGCTCCAAGCACGCAGGCGCTCGGCTGTTTCGGCGTGAACCGCCGTTTCACCGACTAGCCAAATGACTGGAGGACGCTCTTCAGAGGGCAAAGCCTCCAGCCGTTGCAGCAGGTCATCGGTCCAAGCAGTCATCAACCGGATTGCATCTGGCTCCAGCCGTTGCGGACTCTCGACGTCGTCAACTGTACTCACGTCGAACAGCCCCGTGTAAACCTGACCACGGCGCGCATCCAGCACGGGCACAATCCAGTCTGCTGCCTGTGCTCCGGACGAACCGTTATTCACAGACTCATTTTTACCTTCTTGCCCCTTCATCTCGATGCCGCGATTCCAACCACCCCACGCCAAAGCGTGCAAAGTGGATATGGACGTCACCGGGACACCCCAGGCCCAAGCGAGTGTTTTGGCTGCGGTCACGGCAATCCGGATACCGGTATAAGACCCCGGTCCAACACCAACTGCAATACCGTCTACATCATCTCGTGTCAGCCCTTCTTCATTCAGCAGTCGCTCTAGCTCGGAAATCACATGCACGGAGTGATTACGTTCGCCATAGACGTTGCTTTCTCCCAGCAGCTCTCTTCCGTTCATCAGAGCGGCCGCCATCACGGTCGTCGCTGTATCTAACGTCAAAAACCGCTCACGCGGCTTTACATTCACATCTGTATGCTCTCTTTGCATGGTTCAAACTCCATTCTCCCGCAAACTGCGGCACCATTGTTCATAAGGCTCGCCGTACCCTGTCAGGTGAATCAAGCGCTCCCCGACATCCGTTGTTTCTATATACATGTGAAGCCGCTGCTCCGGCAATATATCCGGTATAATACTACCCCATTCCACCAGACATACTCCTGTCCCGTAAAAATATTCGTCCAGCCCGAGATCCTCTGCCTCGTCCTGGGAAATCCGGTACACATCCATATGATACAAAGGCAATCGGCCCTCGTACTCCTTAATGAGGGTAAAGGTTGGACTATTTACGATACCCGGCACACCTAAATGGCTGGCAAAAGCCTTGGAAAAAGCAGTTTTGCCCGCTCCCAGATCTCCATCCAGCACAATCACCGTTCCGGGAACCGCTTTGGCTGCCAAAAAACTTGCCAATGCCCCGGTCTGTGCCTCTGAGACAGAACGGAACGTAAACTGCTCCTGCGAAATTGTCATATATTTTAATCACCTTTCGTCCGAATCGGACCGTTCCAACTTGTTCTTTATTATATAGTTCACCTTATGTCGCCGCAAGGCATGAAGACATGCTATTGTAAGTTAGGTGATACACATAGGGAGGGATTGAAACGATGGGGCAAACCGTTTTACTCATGATTGATGTTCAGCAGGCTATGTTCATGTATGATGAGAAGCTGTATCGTGAACAGGAAGTTGTAGCGCATTTGCAGCAGCTTTTGGACAAAGCCAGAGCTACAGGTACACCGGTGATTTTTGTTCAGCATACCGATGAAGCGGATGAGGATTTTCGGGAAAACAGTGTAGGCTGGGCCATCGCCGACGTGGTGCGTCCTCTTCCTCATGAACGAATTGTCCGTAAATCATCTTGGGACAGCTTCTACCAAACCGAATTGGGCCATGTGCTGAAAGAACTGGGGGCCGATCAACTCGTAATCGCGGGGATGCAGACCGAGTTTTGCCTCGACACGACTTGCCGAAGCGCCTATAGTCTGGGATACCAGAACAACGTGCTCGTATTGGATGCGCATAGTACATTTGATAGCAAGGTGCTGAGCAGTGAACAAATTGTAGCTCATCATAATGGGATGCTTGGCAATCGTTTTGTGCGTTTACTCGCGACAGCGGATGTACATTTTTCGTGAGTTGTTAAAGTTTTATGTTCCAAGCCGATTGCTTTCAAGCAAGTCGGCTTCTTTTTTTTCATGCGAAAAAAGCGCCCTTTCGAGTGACACCGTTAACAAGAAGCAAGCTGGCACAATATGACGAAGATCATGAATATTGAAAGGCAAAGCCGTCTTCAGAACATTCTGGAGGCTTTTTTTATTTCCCAGCGATGAGTTAGATGATATTTGCGAGGAAAACTTTTTCACGTATGGATTGTAACTTTCATTTTTAACAGAAAATTCAATTTATGATCATAATTTTCAGAAAAATTAAGAAATTAACAGAAAACATTAGAATGGCCTAATTATTGTGGAGTATATGGCCCTATAAACATCTGTACATAGATATATGTAAATATTTGAACATTGAGCAAAAACTGCATTAGAACTATGATAAAAATGGTTTTAATTTCCAATGAGAGAAGGCGATCGAACCGTCACACTCACTGTCTTAGGCACCATGATATGCCCGCAAGCAAATGTATCTTGCAGTCGCTGCGTCTCGTAGGTTAAGAGCGGAAATTACAAATTGAAGTGCAATCATGGATGTATTGTGTCTTGAACACAGCGAAAGGAATGTGAGTTTTTAATGAGAAAAGTAGCTTTAGTAAGCCCGTTGAGAACAGCGGTCGGCTCTTTTAACAAAACCCTTGCGCCTCTAAGCGCTCCTGAACTGGGAGCAACTGTGATGACAGCATGCCTTCAGCAAAGTAAATTAGAGCCTTCTTTGATTGATCAAATTTATTTGGGAAATGTTCTTCAGGCGGGCAATGGCCAAAATCCTGCCAGACAGGCGGCACTAAAAGCCGGTATCCCTATTGATGTACCCGAAACAACGATAAACACGGTTTGCGGTTCAGGACTCCATGCCGTTGCTTTAGCTTACAATTCAATATTGGCTGAACAAGGCAACATCGTCTTGGCCGGAGGCATGGAGAGCATGTCGAATGCCCCTTACCTGCTAAGAAATGCAAGAAACGGCTACAAACTTGGCAACGGTGAGTTGGTAGACTCCCTGGTGGCCGACGGTCTTACGTGCCCGATCAACCATTACCATATGGGAATTACCGCAGAAAATGTTGCCGAGAAATATGGAATTTCAAGACTTGAGCAGGATGAATTTTCCTATCAAAGCCAGATAAAGGCCGTAGAAGCTAAAAACAAGAAGCTTTTTGAAGAGCAGATTGTTCCAGTCATGATCAAAAACAAAAAAGAAACTATTTCTTTCACGGAGGACGAACACATAAGAGGAAATACAACGAAAGAAAAACTTTCTCAATTAAAACCTGCGTTTAAGGAGAACGGAACAGTTACCGCCGGAAATGCTTCAGGAATCAATGATGGCGCGGCGGCTATGCTTGTAGTGTCGGAAGACAAATGTAAGGAACATGCGTTAAAGCCGTTGGCATATATCAAGGGTTATTCACTTGTTGGCGTTGACCCTGCATATATGGGAATGGGACCGGTAAAGGCCATTTCGTCACTTCTGAAGCAACAGGGAATGTCTATTGATGACATTGATCTCTTTGAAATTAATGAAGCGTTCGCCGCACAAGCACTAGCGGTATTGAAAGAGCTTGGAATCAATCCGGAGAAGGTGAATGTCAATGGCGGTGCGATCGCGATCGGGCATCCTGTCGGTGCAAGCGGTGCTAGGGTATTGGTTACGCTGGTTCATGAAATGGTGCGAAGCTCTTCACGTTACGGCATCGCCTCGTTATGCATCGGAACGGGAATGGGAATAGCGATGCTAGTTGAAAATGCACTCATTTAAAGTGCGAGTTCAGGATGACTTTTAGAACTACCTCTTAAAAGAAAGGGAGATCGCTATGAATCAAAAAGATGTACTTTCACTCCAATCCATGCCTGCGGCCAGCGGCAGTTATGGGCGCCCGCCATGTCGCTTCATCAACCGGGAATTTTTGATCATTACCTATGAATCCGATCCCGCTGCGATTAGACAGGCGGTCCCGGAACCTCTTCAGCCGGATGGAAGCAATACCGTTTCCTATGAATGGATCAAGATGCCCGATTCATCCGGGTTAGGAAGCTATGAGGAAAGCGGTATTGTCATTCCGTGTACTTTTCATGGAGAACCCTGTAATTTTGTTGCCCAAATGTATTTAGATAACGCGCCTGCTATTCTTGGAGGACGTGAAATCTGGGGATTTCCGAAAAAATGGGCGAAGCCTCGCTTGATCGTTGAGGAGACGAAGACGCTGACGGGTACATTGCATTACAACAACGTCTTGGTGGCCACGGGAACCATGCCTTTCAAATATAACATTCTTGATGAAAAGGAAACGGCTAAAGCCATCGCAAAAACGCAAGTTAATTTGAAGTTAATTCCTGACGTTGACGGTACCCCAAAAATCGCTCAGTTAGTAGCGTATAATCTCGAGAACATTACTGTAAAAGGCGCCTGGTCAGGGCCTGCCAGATTAAGCCTGATCCCCCATGTCAACGCTCCTGTGGCAGATTTGCCGGTTAAAGCTTATATTGGCGGAAAACATTTTATTGCTGATTTAACGCTTCCATATGGAAGAGTCCTCTACGATTATCTCCAATAAAGTTTGCTTTCCTAAAAATATATATATATAAGGAGAAGGAACCATGAATAACAAAGTAATCTCCGCTGAAGAAGCAGTTAAGAAGATCAAAGACGGAGACACGGTGATGGTCGGAGGTTTTCTGGCAGGAGGCTTTCCGGAGGACCTGGTGCGTGCGCTTGTCGACACCAATTCCGCCAGCAATCTTACGATTATTTCCAATGACACAGGCACACCGGAATTATCTATTTATAAGCTTGTAAAAAGCGGCAGAGTAAAGCGGATTTTTGCATCCTATATCGGCTCCAATCCGGAAACGGGAAGGCTCCTGATGACGAAAGAAGCGGAGGTCCAACTCTTCCCGCAAGGCACGCTCGCTGAAAAAATACGCGCAGGAGGAGCCGGTTTGGGCGGTGTTTTAACACCTGTAGGTGTAGGCACCATTGTAGAGGAAGGAAAACAGAAAATAGAAATTGATGAAAGGGAATATTTGCTCGAACTCCCACTCAAAGCGGATGTGGCGCTAATCAGAGCCCATAAGGCTGATGAAGCGGGGAATCTTGTCATCAACGGCTCTTCACGTAACTTCAATATGGTTATGGCTACAGCGGCAGAGTATGTAGTTGCTCAGATAGACGAATACGTAAAGACAGGAGAAATTGACCCCAATCATGTCAACGTTCCCGGAATATTTGTCGATGCAATTGTAAAGGTGGGTGGAAACGCATGAATAACAGAGAATTCATTGCTCGAAGAATAGCCCAGGAATTTAAAAATGGCGAAGTTGTCAACCTTGGTGTCGGAATGCCTACAATGGTAGTGGACTATATCCCCGAAAACATTCATATTATGCTGCAGGCTGAGAATGGAATCCTCGGTGTAGGCCCCAAAGCGGCTCATGGAAAAGAAAGACTCGATTGTATCGATTCAGGCGGAAACTACGTTACAACTATGGAAGGAGCATGCTTTTTTGACAGTGCACTTTCATTTTCCATCATCCGCGGAGGGCATGTGGATATCACCGTGTTGGGCGCCCTGGAGGTCGATGAGAAAGGCAACCTTGCAAGCTGGATGATCCCTGGGAAAAAGGTTCCAGGCATGGGGGGAGCCATGGATTTGGTGGTTGGAGCCAAGAGAGTGATTGTAGCCATGGAGCATGTGAACAAAAATGGGGCGCCGAAAATACTGAAACAATGCAAGCTGCCCCTGACTGCTGTAAATGTTGTAAAGACTATAGTAACCGAAAAAGCTGTCATCGATGTTATTCCGGGTAAAGGGCTGATGCTAAAGGAAATTGCTCCGGGTTTGTCGGTGGAAGACGTTCAATTGGCAACAGAGGCTAAGCTGATGGTTTCACCACATTTGAAGGCCATTGCAGTATAAAGGTCATAGAAAGGAGACAGTTGCACCTTCAAATTAACTTGTCTGGCGTTTAACATGCCCCCTCGACTGCATTTATTATTACAAATAAGGTTCGCTAATTGCTCATTGAGCAATTGCGAGCCTTTTAGGGTTGGAGCGGGACCATTCAAGCAGCATTCTACGATGAAAGCCTACAGCTGTCCAAAATCTTTCTAAAGCTTTACCCCATACTATGGGAAAAAATCTGTTTGGTGCCCCTCTCCTATTGTTCTTCCAGACGATCCACACGGACGGTTTGAGTATTTCCTGGTCTGCTACCTATCTGTACCGTTGCCATACCGTTTGCTTGGTCTACATGCTCAATCCAGATCGGTTTACCATCCAATTGTACGGCAATATTTTCGGATGAATCATAAATAGCTTTTGCTCGTTCCACGTTCATGTTATTCTTCCCCTCCTGATTGTTGTTGTGTGCATTAATTCAAAAATATAGTTCACCTAGTCTTCATCTATAATCCGTTCAACGTCTAATGAAGGGATGCTATGAGAAGGCGAAGTTGAAACTACAGCCTCCAAATCCACATGAGCCACAGCTACGGGAAAAGGCGGACGGATTCCATGTGAAAGAGCAAACTCGGGCGGCAATGCATCCTGTTCGCCTCCAGCTGGGCCCCGAAAGGCGATTTGGCTTTGACCCACACGATGCCTGATTTGCTGAGGATAGGATTTTCCGGACATAAATTGTGTACCCCCTTTTGAATCGGATATGCCTTACTATGTACCAAAATTGCTGTAACCATGCGCATGCGGAAGCAATTCGTTGTCTTCATCTACGCCTCATACAAATCCTTTGTATGAAGCATAAAAATGATTTGCTCACAGCCAAGGCGTTGGAATCGAAGGATGCAGATGCGGATAGCTCCTCACTATGCGATGCTCGGTAATCGTTTAGTGCGTTTGCTTGCGACGACGGATGTACATTTTTCGTGAATTTAAACATAAAACAGCCCCAGCTTCTCACGAAGACCGGGGCTATCTATGATTCCATCCCATAAATGAGGTGCGTATTATTTTTATGCTTTAGCTGCCCAAATTTCAATTTCAATTTTTATTTCAGGCAATCCTAGAGCAGTAAGGTAGCCGATAGTCATTGCAGGATAATCATTCCCGAATAACTTTTCCCATTGGGAATACATGTAATCCCAATCTATCTGCTCAGTTGCCCATACATTTACTTTTATAATATTGTCAGCGGTTAATTGTTCGGCGTCCAAAACTGATTTAATGTTATTAAAAGTATTGCTGATTTGTAGGTTAAAGCTTTCTGGGAATTGGCCATTCTGATCTACTCCAACTTGACCCGAAGTCACGAATAGCTCTGAATTTCTGGGAATTTTAGTTATATGTGTGTAATTCCCTACTGGTTTCGGCATACCTGCCGGGTTTTTTCTAGTTATTTTTTCATTTTTCATTTAATCGACCTCGTCATTTTTAAATTTTTCTACCGTTTCTTCTAACCATTTTTAGGCAGACTCCACCAATAAAAATGATTTTAGAAAAAAACAGCAGTAGAGTATCCATATCCAAAAGATATAAAGTTTAATGATCTTTTCTTCATGACATGAACACTCCTTTCTTATAAAATGTCAAAATCGTTGGTTATCCCTTATCTTAATATAACTAATGTAACTTAACAACTTCATATCATTGTGTTATGCGATGTAGTCATACCTCAGAATGCAGATTAGTTGGCTTGCTCTTTTCTTTACAACCTCATACATTCCTTTCTCCGAAGCATACTAAGTGAAAAATCTAAGTGAAAAATGGATATGCTCACAGCCGAGCGTTGGAATCGAAGGATACAAAATGCGGATTAAAGAAAAGGAGGAGCGGCGTAATGCATACAGTCTGGAAAGGTGCGATCAGTTTTGGGCTGGTTCATGTGCCCGTTAAAATGTTTTCTGCTACTGAGGATAAGGACATTTCCATGCGTTATATTCACAAGGAGTGTGGAAGCCCACTTAGCTATGTACGAAAGTGTCCCGTTTGTGATAAGGAGGTCGAGTGGGAGGAAATTGGAAAAGGCTACGAATATGAAAAAGGAAAATTTGTCATGTTCGACAAGGAGGAACTGGAGCAAGTTAGCGGACAAGCGGATAAAAATATTGTTATTTTAGATTTTGTGGATTTGCAGGAAATTGATCCGATTTACTTTCAGAAAACGTATTATCTGTCACCGGATCAAGCAGGCTCCAATGCGTATAAGCTGCTCATGAATGCGATGAAGGATACCGGGAAAATCGGGATTGCCCAAATCTCCATTCGCTCTAAAAGCAGCCTGGCGGCTATTCGGGTATTAGATGAATGTTTGGCGGTGGAGACGATGTTTTACCCCGATGAAATTCGCCCCATTGCTCAAGTGCCTAACTTACCGGGGCAGGAGGAGGTTAAAGAGAAGGAGCTGACCATGGCAAAAATGCTGATCGAGCAGCTATCTACACCTTTTGATGCAGCAAAGTATACGGATCAGTACCGCGAGCGTCTGCTGGATCTCATTCAACATAAAGTGGCTGGTGAAGAGGTGCGAATCGCCCCAACACAGCCTCAGACCAATGTAGTAGATTTAATGGCCGCCCTTCAGGCCAGCATCGAGGCAGTGCAACCTGTCGTTACCGATCCCGGCCCTGCTGCGAAAAAACGCCCTGCGCGTAAACCAGCGGCCCCAACAGCACAGCAGGCTGTTGCAGGCGAGAACATCTCTCCGACTCCAGTCAAAAAGAAAAGAAGCACTGCCAAACGTAAAGAAACTTAAGCTGAGTTACAGAAAAGTCTGGTTAAGGGGTGGCGGTGACACTGCTTTGATACGATAGTAGCTGACTGAACGCCCCCCGCTCCTCTTGTTCCAGTTGGTGGTAGTTCCCCTGCTGTATGACCTCGCCTTGATCCAGTACGACAATTTGATCCGCATGTCTGATGGTTGACAGACGATGAGCAATGACGATCAACGTCATTTGACCTTTCATCCGTTCCAGTGCTGCCTGAATTGCGGCTTCATGCTCACCATCCAGCGCACTTGTCGCTTCATCTAGTATAAGTACCGAAGGATGATGTAAGACAGCCCGTGCCAATACTAGCCGTTGACGTTCTCCTCCAGACAGACGAATCCCGCGATCTCCAATTACTGTGTCCAGCCCTTCGGGCAATCTGGATACAAAGTTGTCTGCGGCGGCAAAATGTAACGCCTCCCATAGCTGCTGCTCACTAGCATCCTTATCTGCCAGCATCAAATTTTCGCGGACAGTCGCATGAAATAAAAATGGGTCTTGTGACACGTAGCCAAACGACTGCCGCCACTGGAGCAACAATTCGTCGTCCAGCACAAGCCCGTCTATTGTAATCTGTCCCCCAGTTGGACGTAAAAAACCCATCAGAACATCGACCATTGTACTTTTGCCTGCTCCCGATTTCCCTACAATGGCTGTCATTCCCCGGGCGGGTATGAACAAATTAATATGACGCAGCGCAGGCTCTGCTGCACCATCGTAGCGATAATCCAGATGGCTGCATTCGATCCCATGACGAAGGGACAGGGGTTGCCGTACAGATGCAGATACAATCAATGACGGATCTGTGAAAGCTTCGCACTCCTGTTGCACCTTGGTGACACTTTCAAAAGCGGAGATCATAGACATGATGTATTCCAGACTTGCTTGAATAAGAGCAAATCGGGGCCATAAGCGGGAAAATATAAGAATCAGCACAATCAGTTTTTCAGGAGTAACATGCAGCCACTGCAGCGATATAAATATGACACAAGCGACAAAAACAGCTGCTGCTGTACGATGAAAAAACTGTGTGGTCGCATTTTGCCGGACAAATTGGGTCGTATTATCCTCCATGCGTTGTGTCAGGGAGCGAAACCAATGGATATTCGCCGCTTCCAACAGATTGCTTTTAATATCTTTCATGCCGTTCATGTGATCCGTAATTCCAGCAAAATAAACCTGCGACAACTCAGTCGTACGATCACCTAATTGTTTGGCATTTCGAATGGAGCGGCGGAACACGACAAACAGCCCCAATCCACTCAGAAATACCAGTCCGGTTAAAGAGGGGGATAACCAAAAAGCCAACGCAATCTGGATCATCGTAAACATGACGGCTGTAGTCAGTTGAAGAAGCAAATTCGTTCCCTGACTGACACGCGCCAGCTCGGTCGTCATCACATGGCTAAAATCAGATTTACGCTGACGCAAATAAAATGCCCACTGCGCCTTCATAAAGGAAGTGTACACGTCTATTCGAAGGGAACGCATAAAACGCTGCTGAATCCGCGAATTCAGGATGGATTGGTAACGCTGAAGCAAAGCCTGCCCTGTAAGCAGCACTACAAAAACCATCAACATCCCCGGCAACAGCCAGCTTTTAGGAATGAACGGCAAAAAATGATCCAATCCATCAGACAGAAATGGCATCCCTGAATGACCGACAAATACGCCGATGGCCGCCAGCATAGGAACAAGCATATAAATGCCAAAACCCTCCAGCAGGCTGACAATGATCATACATCCAATATTGAGAAATAACGCACTGCCGTTCACGCTATACAGCTTTGTCATATATAATCGCAGGTGAACCATAACGCACACTCCTTATCCAGGATTTTGAAAAATTCGATTCCAGTCGCTCCAAAGTGCAATATATAGACGAACTAGACCATTTCGATCTATATATTGTTCATTGAAAGTCGCTTATTGGATTTTTGCAAAATCCTCTATCGAGTCAGTGCTTTGAAAATCGCCGCTTCAGCCAAAGAAATGGACGTAAAGGGATATACAAAAAATGCAGCTGGCGAGGCAGTGGAAAAACGGCCGAATCCCCCATAGAAGGAAACAAACGGCTGATGAGGTACCATAGTCTGTGTCTTGGCTCTTTTAAGGAAAGCAAGTAAGTGCGGCTGATCGGCTGATGGGCAGCCGCCGTGTTTCTGGTCATGACTTGGCTGGAGGCGACAGCTGGAGTAATGGGGGCACAACTGGTAGCGGTGCTCATCGGGCTATGATCGTCGTTACTGGCATCTTCCGTGATGCTAGTAACGCCACTGGTGGCAAGCATGGCTGCTTCGCCACAGGTATCGCATACTGAAGCACCGCCATTCGGAGGTGCGGCCTCCGCTTGCTCCGCCAAAGCTCTGCTGTGCAGCGGCTCTGATGGAGCAAGCCTACCTGTACCCGACCCGTGGGCAATCGGGTACGGTGCGGGAACGCTGGCCTGCATGAAGGCCAGCGCGCTCAGCGCGAGCCTGTGCGCCTGCCGGGTAGCCGATACCGGACGCATCGGCTCCGGTATCGGCGTACCCAACAGCGCAGCGGCGAGTGCCCAAGCCTGCCCGCCAGCAGGCAGGCCCCCGTAGCGGCGCATCATCGGCAGTAGCGCCTCCCAATCGACAGCACATACCGCAAGCCTGTCGATGTCAACCAGCCAACGCAGCCTGAACCAGCCGTGACGCGCACCATGCGCGCTCAAGTACAGAAATTGATGCTCGCTGCCAAGCGTATACATACAGGACGTCATCACAGTCCTGTTGTCGGCAGATTCCAATGGTACCTGCCGACTGGCTCCTGCAGCTTTGCCCATTTTCCGGCAGTTCCACAGCTCGTCAAAAGAGGGTTCCCCACCCCCATCCGGGTGAAGCCGCCAATGCAGCTCAATCTCTACCCGTTTTTGCAGATGTAGGTAGGATGCATGATGGTCCTTCCATTTCCAACTGCCAAGGACACGCACTTCTCCGCTCTTGGACGCATATCCGGCTTCCTTCATCCAATACTCAGCCTCATCCATATCGTCAGAGGCAATGAGTAAATCTATATCCTTGGAGGTACGCAGAGAAACATCCCCGTACAATTGCTGCGCCAGAGCAGGACCCTTCAACATAAGCACACGAATTCCATGAGCTATGAGCAGCCTGGTCAGACGCTCGGCTTCTGCTTGAAGATGGAGCATGCGAAGCGTGTTTCGATGATACTGCGCCTGAAGGTTTCGCAACAATTCTGCGGGAATGAACGGATGATTCAATGTTTTCAGTTGGAGATATACCGTAGGTACCACTCGATGGTGCTCGGTCAGACGTAAAAAGCGGACCCAATCCATCTCACGCAGCTGGGTAGCAGCAGTCTTATCCTGCCAATGAGAAACGTCTTTCCCCAATAGAGAGAGTAACAACGTTAATTCTTGATCCTCATTCCAATTCGCAAGTTCCAAAACAGACTTGGTGGGCATGTATTCTTCTCCTTCTTGTCTCATCGCATTAAAGCAAAGAACTACCTTTATCTTCCATCTTCGTATTTGTAGCCATCACAGCACGTCTCCCGAATATCCCCACCACCGTAAATGCTTCCATCTCCCGTTTCCCCGTAACATAAATCGGTCCGCTACGTACCCATGCATGTGCGGCCAAGCGTCCAGCGGAATTTTTGGCTGTGCCCAGATACAGCGTGCAGTCCAGCTTTCTGCGCCCCAGCAACGTCATCGCCGCAGCGGCTTGTACAAGACAACTACTGCGCCAAGGAGTATAACGGCTTGCCAGCTCCACAGCGTGCGAAATCTGCTGAATGCACTTCTCCTGCCTGATATCACACTGCCATGGAGTTTCTTCCATACATATGCCCCAAACCCTTGAGTAATCCCCAAAAGAACGACGCTGGCGCAGCCTCGCCCATCCCAGCTCCAGCCAGGCTTCCGGCAACAATCTCCTAACCTCTGGAGACAGGAGAAGAAGCCGTTGTATCCGCATGTTATACCGACTCCCGTAGAAGCTTTAACAGTCCTTCCCGCTCCAACTCAGCCACAAAGGTATGTACCTGCTGTCTGCACTGTTCCTCGTCCACCTCATATTCATTCGTCAGGACAGTTACGATATCGCCAAGTGAAGGACCGGATTCTGCCAGTTCCCAGATTCGTCCTCCTGTGAAACCTAAGTTATAATATTTACCAGTGTTAATGCTCATCATCACTTTTTCTCCGTCCATATCACTGACATAGACCTCTTCACCGTAAATGACGCGATAATGGTCTTTAGCTGGATTAGTGGCTGCCATAACTCTTTTCCTCCTTACGAATGATATCAAGTACCCGTTGTACAACCTCGGACGCAGTAAAGACGGAACTATCCCTCAGCAGCCGCCAGCCCTCTACTTTACGAGCCATCCTAGCCGCTGTATCAAACGACCATTCACTCAAACCCATTCGCGGAATAATCACCCTACGATATGTATGTTGTAGTAATGTATGCAAGCACTCCAAAACGTTCAAGGGCTGTTCCGTAACCGCCATTAGCTCCCCTTCGCGCATCAACGCACGGATTGGAGAATCTGCCACAAGTTCGAATATGCCCCCTAAGGGCAGCGGATCGTTAAAAAATTCATCTACGGCGGATACGGCATATTTATTCAGCTCACCTGCAAGCATACGCAGATCTCTGTATTGTGGCATTACAGAATTGCCATCAGTTAGGGAACGTATGTGATTTCTTTTGCGTGCATGCTTGTTCTCCCGTAAAGCCTCCAGTTGGAGCAAGCTATCCACCCCCAGCTTTTGCTGCGGATAAGCTGGATACACGATGGCTGAGGAAGCCGTAGCTTTTACAGCAATCACGTCATCACTAACCATCTGATAACCTGCCTGCCTAAAAGCAGCAGCCAGTGTCGATTTCCCCGTACCCGATTCACCCACAAATGCGTAGGCCTTCCCCCCGATGACGACCGCACTTCCGTGAATAGGTAATATTCTTCTTTGCATCAGCAGAACACCCATGCATGTACCCAGCACAAACAGCCGCACGGTGTCAGGATCGGCCCCGGAGAATATGCTTACCTCGATCTCCTTGCCTTCCCTGACGGCATAAATGGCCGTGCCTGGTATTTGGAACATAAATCGCTCATCTAGCATCACAAAATTGGCCTGCTCCAACTGATCACTCCATGCAGTTAAATCAGCCTGTCGAATGACTACATCCTCTACTGCTTCCGGTGCTGCCAGGATCAGCTCAGGCAGATTAAGCTCACTGGAAATCCTGAGTCCAAAGGCTGTATATTTCGTCCAACTGACATTTGCACTCCTGTCATGCACGATAGGACTCACTCCTCTGTCCTTAAAAATCCCGTCTTTATTTCTTGGGCAACACCTCTAACCCGAAGAAATAAAGACGGCTTTGTATTGAATACGAGTCCAATGGATTATGCTATTCTCGTTCATTCAGTCGTTATCGGACCAGTTTTTTTGCTTCCAGCCCAACATCGGCTGCATGTATAACCATGTGTTAGCTTGGATTATGAAGATCGGCATCGTGGTCAGATACCCAGTCAATCTGTTTCCAGCCTTTACCCGCCATAGTCTGGTTAATATCCAGCACCTCTATCGTCGGTTCCTGCCATTCTTTTTTACTCATCTCATCACCTCCCCTCCAACGAATGGCGAACTGTCTGACCGGATAGGTTCGATCAGTTCAATCTACAGAGAAAACGGTACACGATCAGGCTATGCATTAGTAGTCGTATATTCGGATCAGAAGCCTGCTCAGGGCGGGGGTGGTGAAGTTTCGCCATAGCCGTCTTAATAAACTCAATATTGAGATATTCGGCGGCTCGTAAATCATGACACATCAGTTGAAGCTCTCCCATAAACGTATCCCAGCAAGGAAGCATTCGATGTAGCCAATCCGCAGGCTGTACACCGCGTACCCGCTGGTTCAACCGAACATCATCAGGTAGATGATCACGCATGGCCGTACGAATGAGGGCACGGTCCCGACCGTTTTGCACATACTGTTCAAAAGGCACCGATAAGCAAAAGCGAATCACTCGGCTGTCTCCGGTCGGATCACGTTCCCACAGGCCATACCGTAGTGAAAGTTTGGTCGCGACCACACCATTTTTGTTAGCAATCGCCAAATTCGAAAATTTCTCTTTTCTCGTCTGATCGGCGTTTTTCATCCAGCCTGTTCCGCTCAATACAGGAATATCTTCTACATGCATCCGTTTGGCAAACTCCGGGTGGATCAGTGAAGGAACGGGACTTCGATTGCTACGCCGCAGCCATGAACGAGATTCAAGCGAAGTCGCTTTTTTCAACATCACAGGGAGTAGATGAGACATACGCCTGCCCGTAAGCTTGCTGTACCGCCACAATCCCTGAAAGGATTGCAACCAGTGCAAACGACGAAACTGCCGGGCATAATAGTCTAGTGCAGGGCCCCACGATACGGTAAAATTGCCTCGTGCCCCGGTCAATAGTACACCGACATTGTGCTCCTGTGCTTTTTCATAAAAACCTCTGATCCAGAAGGAGTTTTCAAAATATTTGTAGGGTGCTTCCATGAGTTCCAGCCAAATATCAATTTCTGAAAACGGACTTTTCCCCTCAAAATCCATATAATTCTCGTGAATGTTGCCTACATAGCGAGCCGTAGACTGAATATAGCTTCGTTCGTTCGCCAGCAATGTAGGCGGTGTCCAGTCTGTAAAATCTTGAACAGGCACATAGCTGTAGGCATGCAGCGGCTTTTGTTGCAAGTGCAGCGATGGCGCGGCAAAGCTGGCAACCGCCCCGGAATCCAGCCCTCCGCTCAAGGCAGCCCCTACAGCGCGATGCGTCCGTAGTCGGGCAGTGACCGCCTGTGTGAACACCTCGCGGAAAGCTTCTATGTACTCGCCTCCTGTTTTGAGCCGCAGTGGCTCTACCTCATCCAGACATGCATATTTATGAAGAGTTCGCTTCCCCTCCTCCATAGTGAACCAATGTGCAGGAGGAAGCTGGTTGATATGCTTGTATGCAGTCGTTCCGATATCGACGGATTCCTGCATGGCACGGATGGACAAAAATTCGGCCAGCCACGGTTCATACAGTTCTTTTCGCAGAGAGGACAGGGCCAAAAGTGGAGCGACTACCGTGCTAAACGCGAATCCTCGGTCATGTTGGTAGATGTACAACGTACGATTTCCTGTCGTATCTCGAGCACCATATAATCGATGTTCCTTGGCATCCCAAATGACAAAGGCAAAATCACCTATCAGATAACTGGCTGCTTCCACTCCCCATTTGTCATATGTCAGCAAAATCAGCTCGCTGTCCGTGATATCTTGCCGCCGTTCCTGCTCAACTCCCAGCCGTTCAAACAGCTCGGAACGATTGTCAATAATCGCATCCGCTGTGATTGCCAAATCTCTTAGCTCATCATAGAAGGGAAGACGCTCATGAACAGATTCCGGGGTCACATGCTGGGCATGACAACCCAAAAATATTGAGCCTTCGCACCAAGCACATACGCGGTCAGCGGGATATTTTCGCAGGGCTTGCATCATTTTACCGCCTTCTTCGGTGCTTACGGACTCATGCCCAAAGCTATAGATTCCGGCAATCGCACTCACGTTCTTCCCCCTTTTTCTTTTCCTATACTTGATAACGCTACAGACGCCAAGCGCCCGAGCTTACGGGCAAAGAGGCTGCGAGATCGGAGACCTTGATTTGGGCGTTGATAGCTTTGGAGCTGAGCGATAAGACGGTTCCGATCCTCATAGCTATGTGCCAACCTGTTTTCCAGTGATTGGATCCGCCGATCGCTCACGATCTGGTCCACCTGCATCCTTGCCAGATCTTGAGGTACAGTATGACGGGTTGCATTTATCACAAGTTCTCTGTTATCTGCATCCTGGTCTTCCAGCATCCGATAAGCTGCCTTCCATTCAAAGCCGCTTTGTTGGAGAAATTGTTGTGTACGTTGACTCAGCAGCTCTATATCCGGCTCATCTTCAAAGCGGACTCCAGTCATCTGCTCAGCCTGCTCCAACGCTTCCGCGTAACCAAGCTGCCTAAACATGCGGGACCCAATGCTTCTGCAATATAGCTCAATTTCCGCTTTACTCAACAAATGTTGCCAGCTATGTACCGAATCCTGATGCGCCTGCTCATGCTCTCCTACGAATGGATCACCCGCTCCCATACTATAAAAAAGACTGGATTTGGGCGTATCCGCAAAGTCTCCGTACTTTTCCATCCCCGGCTCATACTTGATCCCCAGAAAACTGCACAGCTTCTCGATCTCCATCGTTGGATTGGATACGAGCTGTTCATACTTAAGCGGGTATGCAAGTGGATGAGGTGTGGCAAAATAATGAGCATAACGGAACAAACCAACCGTAATATCCGTCATTTTCATATTAAAATGCGGACTCCCCAGTTCCTCCAGCAGTTGAAAACGTCCATTCCGTAGCTGATTGACCTTTTTGAATGAGGCCACAATGGCCAAAGGATTCCGGATAAGCCACAGCCTGCGGGCAGCAGGGAATAAACGGTCTATAAATTCCAGCACCGTATAGTAACGCGGAGATTTGTCGATAAGCATATCTGCTGTAGTTCCTTGAAGCAGACCATTATATATTTCAAGTGCATATGAACGGGAGGCCTGCTCCAATACGTCGGAGGGAACCATACCTTTAAAAAATTGCCGAAGTATCCCTGTTCCTCCATATGGCCGTGCATGTGACTGAGGAAGATCATATAGACTGAGCAGAAACCACATTTCCTGTGTGGCAAACAGGTGGGAATGGTTTTGCAAAATGGCGGTAAGCAGCGAGCTTCCACTCCGAGGGACACTTAACAGGAATACCAGCCCTCCGCCTTGCTTTTCAATCAAGCAAACTCCTCCTCTACCTCTGCTCAAGACACTCTAATAGATACATATCGTATTTTATTATAAATTTATGATACATAATGTATCTTGTCAATCCCTTTGATGGATAAATTCAGCACTTCACGTTCATGTTAAACCATATGTAGATCTATAAGTTCAACAATCAGCCTGTAAATAAAGATTTTGCTGCATGTTAGCCAAAGGAGGATAGCACTATGGGACAAGCCGTTAAAGGTACTATTACCATTGAAGGCCAGGAAATTCCTATCACAAACCCGGATAAACCACTGTGGCCTGAAGCAGGCGTGACTAAGGCGCTATATCTTCGCAAGCTGGCGGCATTAGCTCCCTTCCTGCTCAAATATTGCCATCATCGTCTGCTGACCGTCATTCGCTGGCCACATGGGATTCACGGTGATTTTTTTTATCAGAAAAATGCCCCACGTCCTCGGCCGGACTATATTGAAACCGCTCTGCATGATGGTATTGAATATATCGTGCTCGGCAAATTGCCACAACTTCTCTGGCTTGGTAATCAAGCTGCGTTGGAATTCCACCCCTCTCTGCATGAAGCGGGAAGCAAGCTGCCCTGTGAATGGATGATTGACCTTGATCCATCCAGAGAGGTGGAGCCACGTATTATGGAGGCAGCCTCTATTGTCGGTGAAGTACTGGCTTCGCTTGGTTTGGATTCCGTCCCCAAAACATCCGGGGCCACAGGTGTACAAATTATCGTTCCGATCCGTACAGGCATAACCTTCGACGAACTTCGCAGCATCGGGCTATTAGTTGGACAGTTTGTGACAGAAAAGCACCCGCATCTGTTCACACTCGAACGGTTAAAGAAGGATCGGGGAACAGCCATCTATTTTGATTATTTGCAGCATTATCAGGGGAAAACTCTGGCCGCTCCTTATACCCCGCGGGCACGCCCCGGCGCTACGGTCTCCACTCCGCTAACATGGGAAGAGGTACGGCAAGATGTATCACCACTTGACTACCATTTGCTGAATATTGAGGAACGACTAAACCAGGTAGGCGACTTGATCGACAAGGTTCCTCCCCAGCCCGTAGAAGACGTCCTCAAGCATATGCGCACCAAGGCACACCGAACCTGATCAATGCTTGGAAGAACAAAAAAGGGGACGAACCCCGCAGCCATTAGGCTGAGAAATTGTCCCCTTGCGCTAGTGTATTCCTTTTTTCTTAAAGCGTCCGCCCTTCACATCGTGAATGTTACCGATCGCAACGAAAGCGTGCGGGTCCCAATCTTCAACGATGCTCTTCAGCTTCGCTTCCTCCAGTCGGGTAATGACGACGAAAATCACTTTCTTGCTTTCGCCTGTAAAGCCGCCTTCACCTTCCAGATAAGTTACGCCCCGTCCAAGACGGTCTGTCAGGGCATCCCCGATATCACGGTATTTTTCACTAATAATCCAGACCGATTTGGACTGATCCAGACCCTCAATTGTAATATCAATCATTTTCATGGCGATATAATAAGCAATCATGGAATACAGGGCATTCGGCCAACCGAACACAAAACCTGCACTTCCCAGAATAAAGATATTAACGAACAGTACGATCTCACCGACCGAAAAAGGAGTTTTTTCACTGACGAGAATAGCTACGATCTCTGTTCCATCCAGCGAGCCGCCGGACCGAATCACAAGACCCACCCCAACGCCGAGAATGACGCCCCCAAAGATAGCACCCAATAGTGGTTCGCCAGGAGTCAATGCACTTACATTGTGAAGTAACGCGGTACCGATGGACATCACGATAATGCCGAATAATGTGGATAAAGCGAAGGTTTTACCGATTTGTTTGTATCCGATAAGTAAAAATGGAAGGTTCAACAGGGTCAGGAAAATGCCGAGCGGATAGCCAGTAATCTTGGAGGCCATGATGGAAATACCTGTAACGCCTCCGTCAATAACGCCGTTAGGAACCAGAAATATTTCGAGGCCCACTGCCATAAGCGCCGCACCGAAAATAATCATGGCCGCACGCTGAAACAGGCGTTTTGCTTTGTTCTTCGGATTAGCTGGAATTTTGCTGATCTTGGTCAACTCTCCGGTTACATCTGTGATATCAGACAGATTTTGAACTTCCTTGCTCACTACACTCATATATAAATCCCCCCGTTACAGTATGGTATATTGGACCGAAAAAGGGGCTGCTATCCGCAGTCCCCTCTCCTTTACCGCGCTTGTGTTATATGAATAGTATACCATAAAACTGTGATTTTGCGCAAAAAAGTTAGCAAAGAGCACATAAATCACAATAAAGTGGGATTATATCGATAAAAACGGCGAAAACCGCCTTTAAAGGAGTGGAGAGAGCATGCGAGTTAGAATTTCAGCTATTTTCTGAGATCGAGGCCGCCTGCGGAACACGTTTAAATCTATGCGTGAGGAGTTGGAAATGTCCTCTACAAAATCTGCCGAAAGCCGTTCCAGCGCTGAATTAGCAAAAACTATAGCGGTCAACTCAAAATTATAGAAAAAGCTGCGCATGTCCATATTGGCGGTCCCGACCGAGCCGAGTAAATCATCGACAATCACCACTTTGGCGTGAATAAATCCTTTTCGATATTGGTAGAACTCCACCCCTGCCTCCAGCAGTTCTTGCACATAGGATAAAGACGCCAGATGAACCAGCTTCGAATCGGATTGGTAGGGAATAATAATTTTCACATCTACGCCACTGACTGCTGCCAGCTTGAGCGCCTCATAAATCCCCAGATCGGGAATAAAATACGGCGTCGTAATCCAAATCCGCTTTTTGGCAACTGTGAGCGCTCCAAAACACATTTCCTGAATCGTATCCCAAACCTGATCGGGACCGCTGCTCAAAATCTGTACTTCCTCATCCCCGGTGCAGGTATGTGGAGGAAATAAATTCACATCCATCAGCCTTTCCCCTGAGGCCAGCTTCCAGTCGCTAAGAAATGCATTTTGCAGAAAATAGACGCTATCTCCTTCAATCTGCAAATGCGTATCCCTCCAAAATCCCACTTTGGGGTATTTTCCGAGATAATCGTCGCCTACATTAATCCCCCCCACAAATCCGATCATGCCGTCCACTACCACGATTTTCCTGTGATTGCGATAGTTAATCCGGCGGTCCAACGTGGCGAAAAACGGAGGTAGAAAATAATGAAATTCCACTCCCGCCTCACTACAGGTACGAATAAAGGAATAGGGCAAATGGTAGCTTCCTACACCGTCCACAACGAATCGTACCTTTACTCCCTCACGTGCCTTGCGGATCATGACCTCTTGAAACTTTCTTCCGATTTCGTCGGCCCGAAATATGTAAAACTCCACATGGATATGATGTTGTGCATGTTCCATCGCTGTCAGCATAGCCTCGAAGGTTTCCTCACCGTTCGTCAGCACACGTGTGCGATTACATCCAGTCAACGGGTTTTCCGACATACGAATTAACTGGTTAAACAGACGCTCCTGATGCTTGAAATGAGGATTATGCATTTGCTCCACCTGTTCAATCACCTTGGATTGCGCCCACAGACGCTCGCGAAATTCACGAAACAGCTGCGATCCCCCTTTTCGAACCATTTTGCGCTTCTGATAATCCTGTGCAACAAAGTAGTACACGACAAAGCCAATGAGCGGGAAGCAAAACAAAATAAAAAGCCAGGCTACCGCTTTGGACGGCTTGCGAAATTCAAAGAGCAGGATCGTCCCGGTCTGAAAAATAAAAACAATTAAAACCAACAGCAACCACAGCATGTCTAAGCCTCCTTATATATCACGTTTTATACTAAGCTCCAATTTTTTTGACATGTTTGCCTCTTAAGCTGAATAGATAGTAACCAAGCACTATAGGAGCGATGTCCGGAAAGGAGCGATTATGAAAAAAGGAAGCCTAAATCGCCGGATGACCCTGCTTGTTATTCGGGATGCACAGCAACCGCCCAAGCAGCTACAATGCTCTACAGCCGCTGTCATTCTCGTCCCAACTCTTGTGATCGCGTCTATCTCTACACTCGTGATCGGGCTGCAAATCCGTTCTTCCCATATTATCTCCCAAATGGAAACGAATCTTGCTGTCCAGAGTTTGCAGATGGAGGTCACGGTAGCGGACAAGGATGCAGCCATTGGGCGACTACGGCAGGAAGTCATGGAGCTGACGAATCAAGCCACCAATATTCGTGAACGCCTTCAGCGTGTAACGGAGCTGGAACAGCAAATGCAGCAATTCATTCGTAAACACGGAAACTCATCTGCCACAAGTAACCATAAAAAAACCATGACTCCGCTCTCCTGGGATGCTTCCGGCCATATCGGGGGCGAGCTGATCGCAGTGCATGAAAATACTGCCCTCCTAACTCGCCAGGCAATGGATGATTTTCAGGAGATCGAATCTCTGTTGGACACGGTGGAACGTACGGTTCCCCGCTCTATTCAGCAAGCAAATGCCGTACAGCAGAATCTGGAGCGCAAACAAGCCGCACAGCTACTCCAGACTCGTAGGTTGGCTCTTGCCGAGCAAGGGAATCCCTCCATTTGGCCTGTAGGTTCACGGCGAATGACCTCCAGCTTCGGCTATCGCAGCGACCCTTTTACGGGCAGATCTGCCTTTCATTCAGGCGTGGACATTGCCGGACAAACCGGTGATCCTGTCTATGCAGCAGGAGCAGGCACCGTCTTGGAGGCTGCTTCTAGCGGAGCCCGCGGCAAGTGCATCATCATCCAGCATCCTGACGGACTCCAGAGCTGGTATATGCACCTGAGCGGCATGCAGGTGGCTCCGGGGGATCGTGTCCACAAAGGACAGACCATCGGTCTGCTGGGAAGTACCGGGAGAAGCACAGGACCTCATCTTCATTTTCAGATCGTCAAGCATAACCAACCTGTCGATCCATTACTGTATGTACAATAAGGATTTTTCAAAATCTTTACAATAAAAGATTGGGGGAAAACCATCATGTTCAAGGAATCCAAAAAAAAGCTCTCCGCCCCAGCTATGGATACACTGCTTGCTAATGGCACCAGCTTTGAAGGTACAGTTGAGGCAGAGGCCAATATTCGGATCGACGGTCATTTTCAGGGCGATATCCGCAGCACTCGTACTGTCGTCATTGGAGAATCTGCTGTTGTACGTTCGGACATCATCGCACGAGACGTCATTCTTGCCGGTAAGGTGTTCGGCAGCATTACTACAGAAGGACGACTGACCATTACGCCGACAGGTGAACTGTACGGAAATACGGCGACCGCTGCATTGGTCATTTCTGAAGGCGGTATACTGGACGGCACAATTCAAATGAACCGAACAAAGGATGTAGAGTTGTCAACTTCTACGGATGAGTCAAACGACGAAACCCAATCTAGTTTCAGCAAAAACAAGGAGGACAGCCAAGCCGCTCTGCAATCCGAAGCAGGATAAAGTCAGTATATACTCCTTTAAATCCAGTGCATTTTCCATTCATTCCATAATATCCTCCACTCTGCGCTCCAAAAATAATTGGTACACCTTGCGTATGACGATTTTTCCGCACATATACAATGGAATCACCAAAATGATACCCAGAATCCCGAGCAGGTCGCCACCAACTAACAGTAAAATAACGACAGTCAACGGATGAATATCCAGCTGCTTGCCAAAAACTATAGGTGACAGCCAATTATCCTGAATTTGCTGTGCAGCGATCACCACAACCAGCGACCAGAGTGCCATCGAAGGTGATTCGAGTAATCCAATAATAACCACAGGTATAGAAGCAGCCACTGCCCCCACATAGGGAATAAAATTAAGAAAAATCGAAATAACGGCAAGCAGCAAGGCATAAGGCAAACCAATAATTAAAAATCCAAGAAACATCATCACACCCAACGCGACATTAATCAGCACCCGACTCACGATAAAGCTGCTGAGTGCACTATCGATATCTTCCATAACCTCCAATGCGTCCTTGTGATATTTTTTTGGAAAGAAGTTTAGCATTTTAGGGCCAAACTTGCTCCCTTCCTTCAGCATGTAATAGAGCAATATTGGAAAGGTAGCCAATACGATAAAAAAGTAGGACACGAACGATACCAGCTTTACCGAATAATCAGACAGTGTCGAAAAAGCTTCGTTCAACGTATCTGACAGTTGTGACAGCGGGTCTTCACCCGGAGGCAGCACTTGTCTCAAGGATTGATTATGCCGCCATTGGCTCAATTGATCAACCAGACTTTTAATGAGCTTCGGCGCATTTTCAAATAAATTGGTAACTTGATCACGCAGCGTAGGCCACACACCCCATGAGAAAACAAACAATAACACTCCAATGACCAAATAAATCAGCAAGATGGAGATAGATCGTTTGATTTTTCTCCGTTCCATTACATCTACAATCGGCCTCAATAAATAATAGAGGAAAAAAGATAGCATTAACGGTACTACCAGCAAGCTGACCAAGGATACGAGAGGACTAAATATAAAACTTACTTTGGTGCCCAAGTAAATGATGAGTAATAGCATGACGATACCTGTAGTCAGACGAAAAAAACGATTATTTTGCAGCATATCATGCGACCCCCTCTGTTCTGTTTCTCTCTACCTCTTTAAACGCAAAATGACCCTATTGATTGATTCTTGCTGAAAATAGATTACAATATACCCCACGTACGCAGAATGTGTAGCAAAAATGACCTAAATACAGGATAAAATAGTCTTAAATGAGGATTTTGCAAAATCCTTAAATAACAAAAGGACGTCCAAATGCTAGGCATTTGAACGTCCTTTATGTAACTCTAAGACACTTCGATTTAGGTTGAAACATCCCGTTTTACGAAAACCACCCAGGCAATGGCGATAAAAATCACATAATATGCGGCCAGCACGGTGAGCGAAAAGGTTAGACTTGAACTTACCGTACCCGGCGGCATATCTAAATATTTTTTCAGATCCATATGCGTAAATAGAACGTATTTGGTCCATTCAAAACGATCTGTGCTGAACAAGCCAATCGTGTTATAAACTGTTTTGGTGAACATCATGAACAGTGACAGCCCAATCGCCAAGGCACTGGAACGGAAAACAGCGGACAGCATAAAAGCAAAGGCCATCGTCACGAATAAGGCGATATAGCTATACAAGAAATTCAGCGTTACGTAAGATATCGGATCACTGAACAGCGGAACAGAACCCGCTGGTGCATCCTTGGATAACATCACCCATGAGGACAGCGTAACCATCAAGATCAAAATGATCGTTCCGAGCAAACTGAACAAAATCACGGATATATACTTGGACAACAATATCTTGCTGCGAGTCCAAGGTCGGATGAGCAGCAGCTTAATCGTTCCCCAAGTAAATTCACCAGCCACCGAATCAGCGGCTACAATGACCGTAAACGTCGTATTGAGGAAAAATGTAAACAACGTCGTCAACGCAATCCCATCCCACACACTGACCTGATCGGAAACCAGGGAAATCAGCATCGGAATCGCAGCAGTGATGACCGCCAGCAATCCCAGCATAATCCATGTGCGCACACGCAGGTAAATTTTCAGATTTTCGTTATGTACCAGCTTGAAGAAATCACCCAATGACCCCGCCTCCCGTCACTTCCAAAAATTGATCTTCCAGCGTACGGGCAACCGAGCGAATCGCATATACTTTAATGCCATTTGCAGCCAGCAGGCTGTTCATCTCTGCAATCTGTTCCCGCTCCAGATGAAGCAGCAGTTGATTACCTTCGACGCGCCCTGCTCCAGCAAGCGCATAAGCTTGTTCGGCATCATTTACCTCAAAAGCAATTTCCGCCTTTTGCACTTCCTCCCCTGTATTCTTCAGTTGCTTGATATCAACCAGCCGTCCGCTCTGAATAATAGCTACACGGTCGCACATCAGCTCCATCTCGGACAACAAATGGCTTGATACGAATACGGTAATTCCTTCCTTACGGGCCAATTGACGCAAATAATCCCGCAGTTCACGAATACCCTGCGGGTCCAAGCCATTGGTCGGCTCGTCCAGCACAAGCAGCTTCGGTCGATGCAAAATCGCCTGAGCTACCCCAAGTCGCTGCCGCATCCCGAGCGAATAGGTTTTTACTTTATCGTGAATCCGGTTTCCGAGTCCCACCAGACGAATCGCTTCATCCACACGCTCTTGGGTCACTCCAGGAGACATTCGCGCAAAATGCTGCAAATTTTGATAGCCTGTCAAAAACTTGTACATCTCCGGGTTCTCAACAATCGCGCCGACATGGGAAACAGCCTTTTCAAAATCGGTATTGATGCTGTCTCCACAAATATGAATATCGCCCTTGCTGATCGAAATCAGGCCAACCATCATACGGATGGTGGTCGTTTTTCCCGCACCATTGGGTCCAAGGAAACCAAATACCTGCCCCGCCGGAACCTCCAGCGTCAGATCATCCACGATCGCTTTTGAGGAAATGATTTTACTCACACCCTCCATACGTATGACGGGAACCTGTCCTGTCGCTTGCTGCATGCTTTGAAACTCCTTCCATCCGGAGTGAAGCTGTGATCCATTTTACTGTACATTTCCGGTTTTGGAAGTATTGTACCATATTTAACCTTTTAGAAACACCACGCAACCTCTATTCCTTGTCCTTGTATATCCAAAGCACCCGCCACTTCTCATCTTCCTGCGTCACATAACAAGGCTGTACGATATCAAAATTGCCGAATCGGGTCTTGTAATGCTGAGTGACCGTAATACGGTAAACCTTCCCTAACTCTTCTCCATTCTGATCGGTACGAATGTCATATTCAGCCTGCGGCTCCCCCAGTTCAAACGTGAACGTATCCGTCCCCATATCCTGCATAAAAACGTGCGCGCGCTGCTGTACATACGTGGACTTCTCGAATTTCTTTTTCATTTGCGAATGAAAAAACTCCCATGAGCCTCCGAAATTTCCCGATTGCTCCATAGTGTAGAACTCGTTCAGTGCTTCTACCGCTTGATCGCCCTCGCCTGTAGACATCACCCCATGCAGACCCAGCAACAGCAGCCATAACAATCCACATATGATTGCAAAATATAATAGCTTACGGACGAACGCCGAAGCCGCTCTCCTTCTAAACAGCACACATTGCCCCTCCCTCTGTTGGACTATACCGAATTCTCTACAGATGTATGTGGGACAAGCCTTTTTTAGAAGACTTTATAAGAAAATAACGGGTGACCTCCCAATAGGGCACCCGTCTACATAAGGCTTACCTAAGGCGATATGGCCGTGGTAAGCATGTGCTTCTCCAGCACTCCATGGATACGCTGGCGTTCCTGCTCATCCACAATGTAATAATACACGCCGTTGATTTTACGCCCATGTCCCTTCAGCTCAACGGTATCCGTCTGCTTGAGGGACGGACCGATCCGGGTCAGGAAGGTGGTCATATCGTCAAAGGTAATGTCTGTGCGAATCTGCTCCCCCGCTGCCTCCAGTATCGGCTTTACCCTCAACAGCCCTTCCTTGCTGATGGACTGGGCAAGAATTTGCTTGAGTAGCTCCCGCTGGCGGGCATTTCTTCCGAGATCCCCACGTGGATCATCAAAACGCATACGGGCGTAGGCCAGCGCCTCAGCCCCGTTCAAGTTCAAATTGCCCTGCGCAAAATGATGGCCCTCATATTGAAAATCAAGTGGGTTATGAACCTCGACTCCCCCCATAAGGTCCACCATTTTTGCAAACCCTTCCATGTTCATCTGTACATAGTAATCTATCGGATGGTTCAAAAAATACTCTACCGTACGGATCGACATATCCACGCCCCCAAAAGCAAAAGCGTGATTGATTTTGTCCTCACGCCCCCTGCCGATCAGCTCTGTTCGCGTATCACGCGGGATGTTGAACATCAACATAGAGCCTTCGGCAGGGTTAACAGACAAAACGATCATCGTATCCGATCGTCCTGGATCGTGTGACCGCCGATCTACGCCCAGTACCAGCACGGTGAACGGCTTGAACTGGGAGATGGCTGCCGGATTGGGTGTACTTGATCCAGAGTCTGTATCTACGGATCGCCCTGCTCCGCCCGTTGCAAGGGTAGAAACCGCCCCAGGCTGCACGATGCTGCGCGGATGATACATCGCATTCGCCGCTGTTTTAAAGGAATGATACACATAAGCGGTGTAGGCAGTAGCCCCTACGACCAGTAACGCCGCAGCCCCCAATGTCATCTTCAGCCATCGTTTCATATGCAGCCTCCCCTTTACGGATTTACTACAGACTGATGACGATCTACATCCAGATTGTTCAACTGTGGCCTACCGACAGAATAGTATGCAAAGGCAGATTGTCTGATTTGCTCCTCGCTGTACACATTGCGTCCGTCGATCATAATAGGATATTTCATAAGCTCATTCAGCTCACCCAGCCCGATTTCACCAAACTCCTCCCATTCCGTCAAAAGACACAGTGCGTCGCATCCCTCTGCTGCTTCCCGTGCGCTATCTGCCCACGTTACTTCCGAGCTGTCCAGCAGTCTGCGGAAGTTAGCGGTAGCGATCGGGTCATATGCACGAATTTGCGCCCCTGCTTCCAGCAGCGAATGCATAATATCCAGCGCCGGGGCATCTCTTACGTCATCTGTATTCGGTTTAAAGGCCAGTCCCCATATACCAATCGTAGCTCCTTCCAGATCACCCAGCGCCTCTTTTAGCTTACGAATCACGTTAAAACGTTGCCCCTGATTCACTTCTACCACAGATTTAAGCAGCTTGAATTCATAGTCCACGTTGCCAGCAATTTGGATCAGGGCTTGTGTATCCTTGGGAAAACAGGAACCCCCATAGCCGATACCAGCAGACAAAAAGGAGGAACCGATCCGCTGATCCAGCCCCATACCGTGTGCCACGCGTGTAACGTCTGCGCCCACCTTTTCGCAAATATTTGCAATCTCATTAATAAACGAAATTTTGGTCGCCAAAAAAGCATTCGACGCGTACTTGATCATCTCCGCCGAACGGATATCCGTGGTTACGATATTTGTCGTCAGCGGCTCGTGCAGTGTAGTCAGCACTGCGGACACATGCGGATCGGAAGCTCCGATGATGATTCGATCTGGCTGTAGGGTATCTATGACTGCTGAGCCTTCGCGTAAAAATTCTGGAACCGAAGCCACACCAAAAGGATAGTTTGTGCGGCTCGCAATCCAATTTTGAATACGTTCGTTCGTTCCGACAGGCACCGTGCTTTTGGTGACAATTACTTTGTAGCCATTCATGGCGTCTGCCACCTCACAGGCGGCTTCTTCAATATAGAACAGGTTCGCTTCTCCGCCTGGCAGCGAAGGCGTGCCGACCGCCAAAATAATAATTTCAGCTGCCTCCACCGAAGCTGCCGTATCTGTTGTAAAGCTTAGTCGACCTTGTTCTACATTATCTTTAATTAGAGCCTTTAATCCCGGTTCATAAATCGGCACCCCACCTGCACGCAGCTGATGAATTTTGTCCTCATTCTGATCTACACAAACGACGGTATTCCCGAGTGCTGCAAAACAGACCCCCGACACCAGCCCGACATACCCTGCACCAATTACACATAGCTTCAAAGCAACTCCCCCTTTTACATGCTGTCTCATTGCATCCTGCTTTTGCCGACTTCACTTCTCTATATCTCTTCCTGCAGGCTGGTTATGATAGAGCGTAAGCCGTTTGTTTTGCCGATAAGATTTTAGAAAACGGTATACATACATCGGATTGTTATAGGCATACCTCTTCCATAATCGCTTCGGTTCGCAGATCAGACGATACAGCCACTCCAGCCCCAGCTTTTGTATCGCTAGCGGCGGTCTACGAACCTTTCCAGTGATATAGTCAAAGGCCGCCCCTACTCCAATCATCACGCCACGGATGCGGTCTTTGTTTCGATACATCCATATTTCCTGCTTCGGGCAGCCTAAGCTGACGAATATGATATGCGCGCCGGACGCATTGATTTCATCAATGATCCGCTCCTCCTCATCTGGGTGAAGCTCACGAAATGGTGGTGAAAAGCTGCCCGCGATGCGGATTCCGGGGTAATCCTGTTCTACTCTTTCTTTTAAGCTCTCCAGCGTATCTGGCGTACTGCCGTAAAAATATATACTTACCTTCGTTTGTGGCGCACGTTCGCATAACTTGAGCATCAGGCTGGGACCATCTACCCGATCCTGACGCTCAAATCCGTACAGCTTAAGCGCCCATACCAACGGCATACCATCCGGAGTACACAAATCGGCTTGAGTGAGCGCTTTGTGGAACTCGGAATGATTCCCGGCCGTGACAATGGAATGCGTGTTGCAAATACATACATAGCCGTCCTTTCGTTCGACTGCCCATTGTTCCAGCGTGTGTACCGTTTCTTGAAACGTAAGTGCTGCAATATCGGCATCCGCAATCCTTCCAACTCTATATTGGGGCAGCTGTTTCATAATCACGCTCCTCCATCGCCTCGCTATATATCGCCATCAGCTGCTTTACATTCACTTCTTCCGTATAGCGTGCAGCATAGTTTTCCGACACCTTCTGTCTCATAGCTGCATAGTTTTCATAGGCTACTGCACAGCGAATCACAGTCTTTATATTTTCCAAATCATCATGTTGAAAATGGAAACCCGTCACCCCGTCCTCCACGACTTCCTCCAGTGCGCCGAGCCGGCTGCATAATACCGGAGTTCCAACAGAAAAAGACTCTACAATTGTCATGGGAAATCCTTCATACCAAATGGAAGGTACCATGACATACATAGCCCGGCTCATGCAATCCAGTACCGTGTCTCCATCCTGCTTACCGAGAAACCGAACATCTTCCTGCGGATAAGCAGCGGCCAATTCAGCCTTTTCCGGACCATCCCCAATGATGACCAGTCTCAATCCCCCCCGATCCTCCAACTGTGACCAGGCTTGCAGCAGATTGCGAACCCCTTTTTCAGCAGAAATCCGCCCCACAAACAACAAATAGCGATCATTCGGGTCATACTGGGTTTTCACTTTTTTATGATGGATAAAATTCGGCTTTACCGCGATACGATCCAGCGGAATACCGCTTTCGGCAAATTTGTCCCGTGCAAACTCCGTCAGCGCAATATAGCGACTTACCTTGTGCTGCCATGTGCCGATTAGATCGTTGAACTTAATCATCGCCGCCACCGGAATCGTCTGAAGCTGTGAACCTCGATAGCATCCATGACGGATGGAGTGCAGCAGCGTGCCGTGCAGGCATTTTTCACAAACCTTATTCCCTCGCATAAAGGTTGCCGCCGGACAAATCAGCCTGTAATTATGCAGTGTCTGGACAACCGGAATCCCCAGCCGTTCACAAGCATGATAGACCGAAGGAGATATAACCGGGAAAAAATTATGCACATGCACCACATCCGGCTTCACCTGTAAAAGCAGCTTCTTAATTCTTTTGAATTCCGGCAGGGACCATGCCGCCTCTACTGCCAGCTTTGCCATGTTCGCTAGCCCTCTGCTTTGAATGCTGTCGTTGTGCACATAGTAATGCTCTGTCTCTATTCCTCTGGAACGCAGCATAGCCGATTCTTGCTCGACAACCTTGTCTTCTCCCCCGCTTTGCTGATAAAAGTTATGGATGATCAGCACCTTGCTTACAGGAGGGTTCATCTGTCTGCTGACCTGTTGGCTCACGTGGCTGCCCCTCTTTCCTGCGTTGATTGCATAACGTGGTTAGAATTCCCGGGCTTGATCCCTTGATGGCTTACTATTTCATCTGCGATGCGATCCCACGACATACGCTCGACCGTAAGGAAGGCCTTCTCCGCCATACTTCGTCTCAGCTCAGCATTATCCAGCAAAGCGCCTATCCGATCAGACCATTCCTCTTCTGAAAAGCTTCTCAGCATCACTCCGCTCACTCCGTCCTCAATCAAGGTAACCGAGCCCCCGTTTACCGAAGAGATAATCGGAACGCGAAACAGCATGCTTTCCAGCAGCACCATACCAAAAATATCGTATTGGGTCGGAAACAGCATCACATCCGCCGCTCCGTAAACCTGCCACAGATGACGTTGTTCCACTCTTGAAAAATGTATAATACTGTCCGTTATTCCCAGTTCATGAGCATATGTCCAATAGCGATCTGTGTCCGTCTTCCGTCCATTCCCGACCATTAACAAAAGGCAGCTAGGATGCTTTTGGAGTACCCTTTTGAACGTACTCAGCATAAAACGTATATTTCTCCGTTCCTCCAGTACACCAACATACAGTAGCACCGGACGATCTCCGATTCGACGCAACTCATTCGCGACCTCACGGTTTTCCTCACGTTCTCCGCTTATGTCTTCACTGTTGTTACTGGTGTCACTGTCGGATGCTCTCTCTACTTTACTGCGATCCAGCCCGACTCCAATCGTAACCACGTTGTCAAAACCTTTATTCTCTAGATAGCGCTTGGCGAGGTCGGATTTGACATAGGTACAGCGTAGAGATTTTGTTACCTTCGGCAGCAGCATAATATCGTACAGTTTGCGGATCAGCGCGTGCGTGTTATCCCGGTATGGACCGTGATACAACGCCAGCTTATCAGGACATTTGCGGGAAAGCAGATAGGTCATGATCTGGTTGTATTCTGTAGTAATGACCAGACCATAAGCATCCAGAAACGAATCTTTGAGAACATCTCTGTAGATGCTGTTGCTTAAGAACTTAAACCCGTGGAGCCAGATTATACGCAAGGTGCATCCTTCGTGACGGTATACTTGTTCCAGATGGGTTTCCTTACGATCGTTGTAGTAAACAATATCGCAATCGTAGCCTTTTCGAACGAGTGCTTTGCCCAAACCGACTTCCTGTAAATTGTATGAGTCCCCGTTCACCTTGCTGGCAAAATTGCGGAGATACAATATTTTTTGAATCATCATCAGGGCTCCTGCCATTTCATATTGGGTGAGTTATGGCGGCGGGGTTTAGAGACCGCTGCGCACTCCATTTGATCTTCCGATCGCTGTTGCAGTGGGATTCTTGGATATATAAACATTCCGAGGTAAGAATCCCACTGCAAAGGCGAAAGCTAGCGCTTCTTCAGATTCAAATGGACCACTCTGCTACTGACCGCCGGGTCCATAAAGTCACCCCATTTCAAAAAAGGGAATGCTGGGCATGAAATGCCATCGCTGCGCGATATACGCGAGCGAATGCACGCAGGCGTTGACTGCGCGCTACCTTGTATACCGATCACATTAGCGATAAACGATTGAACAGCATAGAGCTACTACCGCCGGGCTGACACAAGACCTTAACTAGGCTTGATTGTTGCTTGCCGTGAGTGTTATCCACCAAACGCTGTCACCCTGACAGAGAACGGTACAGAGCATTAATTTTGCCGGCATACATGCCCGGCGAGAAGTTCGCGGCGATAGGGCGAAGCTATCGCCATATGGCTCTTACTTTCCCCACCTTATGGGCTGGGGGAAATTCTTTTTGGTGACGGCGGGACGTAGCGAAGGGTAGGATTTGAATCTGGAGAAGCGTAGCGTTCGCCTTTGACGGGGGATTCCGCCCTCTTGCAGGGCCTATTCAATCCAGGGAATTCCTCGTCAACAGCGATCGGAAGATCAAATCCGTCCCGAAGCGGCCTCCCCCCTCCAAACTGAATGCTCCCCCTGCCGCCTTTCCTCCGTCATCTGCATATTAAAATGATCTGCCCCTTTGAGCTGGGCAGCTGCCATATCTGCCACTAGAGTCACACTCGATTCCATCGGCACAAAGCGGTATTTGTAGGCTGTAAGCCGATGATCCGTTTCGTGAAATAAAATATCCTGAGCGTAATTCCCCCATCGGTCCTTGGGCATCAAATCAATGGTCATGCCGGCATGCGCAGAGGGCAGCAGCATATTAGAACCGTGGATACCGATTACTAATCGGCTGGCTGCGTATACCTCGCAGACCCGCAGCTCACTTTCCCGGTCAAAGCGTGTGACACGCTCATCAGAAATCCATGCCGGGAAGCTCCCGGTACGCCCAAGTCCAGCGACTGTAAAACGATGATCTGGGAAGCTTTCTCTTAGCCTGCGGAACAGCCGTATGATTTTACTGCGCTGATGATAAATTAGCGGTTTTAGCCCACGTTTAAGCTGTGGAAATTTCTGTACCGCTCTTGCGATATGATGGCTGCCGCTCCACAAGCGATCTTCCCTCCATACGAAGGTAATGCGCGGCTCCGACTCACGCCCCTCATCATAGCGGGAGACACCTGTAAACTGCTCAATATCAAACTGATTGGGATGTGAATATGCCGGGCTGACATACACCTCATCAAAACGCATCAGTTCCTCAATCATCCGATGATGTAGTACAGGATAAAAGTTTCGTGCCCTGCTGAACGGCACATCAACCGTCCAAATTTCAGACACGTATGCTGGTACCATCCATTCCAGCGACTTTTGCACAATGACGATGATGCCTAGGTCCGGCGATTGCTCGTATTCACGTTGCACATTGAGCAGCTTGAGCAAAGCATGACCATACAAATAATCCATTGTGTTGATGATAATCACACGTGTAGAAGCTCTCATTTTATGCACAGTCATGCCGACTGCTAAGTCATAGGAAGGATTCATCAACGATTGCCGCAAAGGCTCTCCGAGCCATTTTCTCGACTTCGCATCACCGGTCAGAATATAGTCAGGCATTTCTACACGATAAGGTGAATACGTGGCATGACCGACCCTCATGTCCTCGAGATATTCGCGTCCGCACCCCTCACACGCAGTGCTGACACATACATGGATTCCCTGCCACAGCACCTCTCCACCACGTACCTTACTTCCACAATGCGGGCACTGTTCCTCATGCCGAACAAACGGTTTAATGGGTATCATGATTGTTCTCTCCAACTTTCGGTACTGTAATATGAACACGCCAGAAGGTCAGGATGGACTTCATCATCCAACCCAAATTAGATTTAACTTCCTTAAATAGCAAATCTAATAGAAATACAGATATCGTAAAGGACAAGATCGTCGCCACTAACGACCCTCGGACACCAAGCAACGGGATTAGCGCGTAATTGAAAGCGATATTCGTAACCGCACCCACCACCGAGGTCAGCAGCGTGTATCTGAACAAATTTTCATTGGTAATAAACAAGCTTTTAGCAACACTGAAGTTGGTGAAAAACAGACGAATCGCAAACAGAGACAACAGCGAACCTGCTTCGGTAAATTCTTTCCCATACAGCACAACCACTACCCATTGGGATAGAAAAAATAAAGGTACCGAGGTCACAAGAAAGCATATAAACATCAGGCGATACACCGTAGACAATGTCTGTCTGTATTCGTCGCTTCCTTTCTGCTTGGAGCGGGTTACTACTGGAGCATAGGCCGTTGTCAGAACAACCGGAATGAAGCCCAGCACTTCGATAAGTCGGAGTGCAACGGAGTATTGCCCAACCGCAGCGTTCCCCAGCAGTTCACCGATAATGACTTGATCGATCCGTGCCTGTACATATACAGCGGAGGATGACAGTATTAGCGGCCAGCTGTGATTCATGATTCGCCGAGCTGTGGCTAAACGGAACGTCCATCGGTTCACACGTCGTCCTTCCTTATGGAAGAAATACAGCAGCAGCAGGCTCCCCAACAGAAACTCTCCATGAGCACACAGCGCCACCACCCATATCGGAACACCGGACAACAACAGAATAATTTTGATGGTGGAGCCGAGAACAAAGGCGGTATTCTTGGCAACGACCGTGTATTTGGACAGCATCTGCGCACGAAACCAGTAGTCGATGATATCAAACAATTGAAATACCGAGGCCGTAGCCAGGATCAGATTGATCAATCGCACCGAGCTGTCTTCCGGTCTGAGCAGTGAGATGAAGGAATAGGACAGTACAATGGCTATCAAAGTACCTACCAATTTCAGCAGAACCGCCGTACCCAATAGCTCATGCTCATCCTTGGGGTCTTTGACAAGATCGCGTACTAATATAGAATCAAAGCCAAGGGTCGTGAAAATCAGAAACATCCCGAAAAAGGATTCCGCATAATTCCACTTTCCCAGTTCCTCTGGTCCCAACACTCTCGCCATGATGATGCTGACTGCCAGGCCGAACACCATGCGAATCATTTTGTCACCGAACAGCCATGATGTATTCACCAGCAAACTTCTGCGCGGTTTGGCGCGTTTTTCGACTAATGTCATAGGTTTTACTCCATCTTGAAAAATGACCTTGCGTACAGCGAAGAGACCCCCGCCCAGGCGGATGGCCTCTCCATCTCTTACACGACGACAGAAGCTTCAACTGCAGCCTGCCTTTTTACCCGCTCCAAGTCTGTATCCACCATCATATGAATAAGCTGCTCGAAGCCTACTTCCAATCGCCAGCCCAGCTTTTCTTTCGCCTTGGCACAATCGCCGAGCAATAGATCTACCTCTGCCGGACGGACAAATTGAGGATCGATCACGACGTAATCCTCGTAATTTAGGCCTACATGGGAAAAGGCAATTTGCAGCAGTTCACGCACAGAATGCATTTCTCCCGTGGAAATGACGTAATCATCCGGTTGATCCTGCTGAAGCATCAGCCACATCGCCTTTACATAATCGCCTGCAAAACCCCAGTCTCGCAGTGAATCCAAATTTCCCATGCGCAGCTCTTGCTGCAACCCCAGCTTGATACGAGCTACCGCATCCGACACCTTACGCGTTACAAATTCCAGTCCTCGGCGTGGGGATTCGTGATTGAACAAAATGCCAGAGCAAGCAAACATATCAAAGCTTTCACGATAGTTCACTGTAATCCAATGGCCGTACACTTTGGCGACACCGTAGGGACTACGTGGGTAAAACGGAGTCGTTTCCGTCTGCGGTGTCTCCAGCACCTTACCGAACATCTCGCTGCTTGACGCCTGATAAAAGCGCGCTTCCGGTTTGGCAATTCGAACCGCCTCCAGCATATTGGTGACAGACAGCGCTGTAATCTGCCCTGTAGCCAACGGCTGTGGCCATGAGGCCGCTACGAAGGATTGAGCAGCCAAGTTGTAGACCTCATCCGGGTCGGACTGACGCACGGCTTCGATCAATGAAGCCAGATCGGTCATATCACCGGAAAGCCAGTGGATGTCATTCTGGATATGCGCTACATTTTCAAAGTTCGGTGTGCTGGTTCGTCTGCGCACCCCGTACACCTCATAATCCTTGGACAGCAGCAACTCAGCCAGATAGGACCCGTCTTGTCCGGTAATCCCTGTGATCAGCGCTTTTTTCATTCCCATTCCCCCACCGTTTTTTTATTGTTCAACCAGATCCAGACCTTGAAATGCCTGATACACAGACTTTAATCCCTCTTCTAGTGAAATACGCGCTGACCAACCCAGCTCGGAAATTCGGGATACATCTACCAACTTACGCGGCGTTCCATCAGGAGCTGAGGTGTTAAAGGTAATTTCACCCTCATAGCCGACTACATTCTTCACTCGTTCAGCCAGCTCACGAATGGAGATATCCTCACCTACGCCGATATTTACAATTTCATTTCCCTCATAATTGTTCATCAGGAACAGACAGGCTTCAGCCAAATCATCAGAATGAAGAAATTCTCGCCGTGGCGTACCAGAGCCCCATACTTCTACAGTCGGAGATTGATTCAGCTTGGCTTCATGAAACTTGCGGATGAGCGCAGGCAGCACATGAGAGGTCTGGAGATCAAAATTGTCGCCCGGACCGTATAAATTCGTCGGCATCACAGAAATAAATCGGGTTCCATACTGACGGTTGTAAGACTGACACATTTTAATCCCGGCAATTTTAGCAATCGCATAGGCCTCATTAGTAGGCTCCAGTTCACCCGTAAGCAGATATTCTTCCCGCAACGGCTGCGGAGCAAATTTAGGATAAATACAGGTAGAGCCGAGGAATAACAGCTTGCCCACATTCGCCCGGTATGCCGCATCAATCACATTCGTTTGTATAAGCAGATTGTCACGGATAAAATCAGCCGGATATTCGTTATTCGCCAAAATCCCACCAACCTTAGCCGCTGCCAGAAATACATAATCCACAGGCTCTGTTTCAAAAAAATGATCTACTGCCTCTTTATTGCGTAGATCCAACTCACGGCTTGTGCGAGTAATAATATGACGGTAACCCGTATCCTGAAGCGCTCGGACAATAGCGGAACCCACCAGTCCGTTATGCCCTGCTACATATATGTTGGAATGAAGATCCATAATTATTCCCTACCTTCTTCGTGAAAATGAAAGACTTTAATACGCATCCTTGGAGCCTAGCAGCACACGAAATGTTTTCAGCATAATGATCATATCTGTGCGGAAACTGCGTCTGGATATGTACTCCAAATCCAGTTCTACCATCTGGTTAAAGCTTAGATGATTACGACCGCTGATCTGCCATAAACCGGTGCAGCCCGGTGTAACCGTCAGACGCAGCTTATCCCTCACAGTGTAATCATGGACTTCTCTTGGCAATGGGGGTCTGGGTCCTACCAGACTCATCTGCCCACGCAGTACATTGAACAGTTGTGGCAGCTCGTCGATGCTCGTTCTGCGAAGAAAGCGACCCACGCGGGTAATTCGGGGATCGTCCCGCATCTTGAACATCGCACCCTCAATTTCATTTTCCACCAGCAGTGCGGACAATCTGGCTTCGGCATCAGACACCATGGAACGAAATTTGATCATGCGAAACGGCCGCTCATTTTTTCCAATACGTACTTGATAAAATATTGCACTTCCTTTTGGGTCCTCCAGCTTAATCAGCAAAATGACAAGCAGAAATACCGGGCATAGCACGATGATTCCAATGAAAGACAATATAATATCCATGCTTCGCTTCACGAACGGGTATACGTTCCATCCTTGCCGCCGTTCAAGCCCATGAGCGACCGAATAAACATCCACTGACGCGCCCAGCACTTCGGCCTCGTTCGAGCGGGAAGAAGACACGTCTCATCACCTCGCTCCTTATTGATAAGTATTATTTATACATTGTTAAAAGAATTTTATATACTCTCATTTTCCTCCTTTTTATTCATGTCAGATTACGTTCCTCCATCCCCCGCTCGGCGCGGGTATTCGAACGCTTTACATTATTAAGTACTACACCCAGAATGCGCGCCTTTACTCTTTCCAAATTCGCTTTTGCTTTCTTGACGATATCTTTTTTGACCTTCCCTGCCTGCACCACCAAAATGACTCCGTCACACATGGCGCTTATAATTAAGCCATCCGGAAAGGACAGCAACGGCGGCGTATCCATTAAGATCACGTCATAATGTTCTTTTAGGTCAACCAGCAGAGCATTCATTCTGCGGGAACTGAGCATCTCGGACGGATTGGGCGGGTTCGGTCCGGCTGTAATTGCATGCAGATGGTCAATCCCGGTTTCCTGAACCACATCCTGCCATGCCTGTTGATTGGCAAGCACCCGTGTCAGCCCCGTGTGATTACGCAAACCAAACATATGGTGCAAAGAGGAGCGACGCAGATCCATATCCATAATCAGCACCTTTTTCCCCTCTTGCGCATAGGTTACAGCCAAATTGCTAATCGTGACCGTTCTGCCTTCACCCGCCTGAGCGGACGCCACCATCATAACCTCAATCGGCTCGTCTATAGAAGAAAACTGGATGTTAGTACGAAGCATGCGGTACTCCTCCGAAACGGAAGACTGAGCATGTAGGGATGTAACGAGCTGATTATTGATTAATCGCGGCATATTGCCCTTCACCTACCTGTTTAGGAGTTGTAGTGGAGCTGTCAGAGCGTTTATCTTCTTTTTTCATTTTCGTAATCAGGGATAGGGTAGGCAGACCGAGTTCTTTTTCAATATCCTCTTCATTCTTAAATGTATCATCCAGTACCTCCAGCAAAAACGCCAAGCCTATTCCCAACAATAAAGAGGTGGCAAAAGCAATAAATATCTGTATAGCGGGATTACTGTTCACGGGAACTGCTGGATCATTCAGACTGGCTTCGCTTAGGATGGTGACATTGTCCATTTTCATGATAGAGGGGATTTGCCGTTTGAATACTTTGGCTACCGCATTGACGGTTTTCACAGCCTTCGTATACGATAAATCGCGGATTGTTACATCCATGACCTGTGAATCACCTGCGGTGTTCACTCTTAATTTTGACGCCAAAGCTGACGGAGTGACCTTAAGGTCGGGGAAGCTGGCGACCACCTGATCCATAATCGCCGAGGAGATCATAATTTGCTTATAGGAGTTCGTTAAGGCTATATTCGTTTGCACTACACTGTAATCAACGACACCTGCACGATCCGGTCGTGGCGTCTGGTTGATAATGAGCTTTGCGGTAGCTTCGTAAATCTGCGGGGTAAAATATACATTTTTTATGCCCACTACAGTACATACCAGCAGTACGATGCTACCAATCAACCACATTCTTTTACGGATCAAACGGATGTACTCTTTCAACTGCACAAGACCAGTCCTCCCTGATTGACTTGTTTTCGATGCAATAACGCTTGTACTGATCCTCTGCATAACGGGGAAAAGAACGATGCATGACCCTCTAATCTATAGTAAAATGTTGTATAATAGCGCATAGAAGGTCCAGCCAGCGAATAAGCACAAAATGCTCAATCATCGGTGGCCTCTTAGGGTATATAAACGAAGACATAAGTGAAAACTATGAAATAAAGATACGTTATGTAACTTACATAACTAATTTATGATACAAAACGTATCTTGTCAAGCGTAAAATTGCTTTTTTACCTTTCTTAACCTTGCCTTCAGGAGGAAAAACAGATGAATTATGGCACCCGCATCGCTGAATTACGAGAACATAAGGGATTAAAACAAGAGGAACTAGCGCAATCCCTCGGAATTACGCGGGCAGCTCTTTCTCACTATGAAAAAAATAGGCGCAAGCCAGATTTTGAGATCCTGACCAAGCTCGCTGATATTTTTGGGGTAACGATTGACTACTTGGTGGGACGTACGAGTCATCCGGCGGCAATATTGGATTCAGATGTGAGGGAATTTGTGGACCAGCTTGAACTGTCCGACGAGGATATTCTGCGACGTTTCAACCTGACCATTGACGGACGCACCTTGTCTGAGGAAGAAGCCAAACGTTTTATTGCATTTGTCCGAATGGAACGAATGATGGAATAAAGAACGCGGCCGACTGCCATACGTCTCGCTCAAGTAAGACCAGCCGTTGGAATTTACACGCGCTTGTCCTTCCGGTATGTGGTTCCATCAGCGTCGCTTTCTAGCCATTCTGGTATCGTGATACCACATTGGAGCAAAATGTCCCGGATGTCCAAGTGGATGGCAGCTTTGTCTGCTTTCTGTACGTTGTTTCGAAAAAGAGGGTTGTTCACCCCTAATTCTGTCTCCTTGTTCATTCAGCACTAACCTCGCTTTATTATTCTTGGTCACCGGAAAGAGATTTCCCACAAACCATGTATGTATAGTCATGAACAAAACTATTATATATGAATACATACCTGCAATGTTGTCGTCTTATGACGAGAATATAAAAGGATTTTCTTATTTTTTTCTTCATTATACGTAAAGTATTGGCAAATCAGAACGATTTTCCAACAAAAAAGAACCTGTCAGGTCCTATTTTCTCCTGATAGGTTCTTTTTTGTTTTAATTCGAAATGATGTTAGGTATTCGTTATCTAAGGTCCTATATACATTCCGATCTAATATTAAGCGACCTCGGCTGCCTGGGAAACCTGAGTGCCTCCGGTCGCCCGAACTTTGTAGACATAGTGGCCTCCGGCTTTTACTGTGCGGTCTGTATACGTGCTTCCCGCTACTTGCGAGGCGATCACCTGATAGGCCCCGTCGGTCCCGTCAGCACGCAGCACATCATAGGAAGATACGCCTTCTGCCTGAAGCCAATTAATCTTTACTGCCCCATCCTGAACAGAGGCAGCCTTCACCCCTGTTGGAGCTGAAGCTGCGGTTTGATCTGTACTTTTTAATTCCAAAATATATTGTACCGCTTCGCCAGGACCCAGCTTTTCTTCAAAATCAAGAGCAGGAGAAGCCTTGAGCCCTGATATGGAACGTTGTGCCTGACTGTAAGTAGAACCCGCTCCAAAACGTTCACCCGTGTACAAACCGGCTTTCGGCATCGTTACCCGTACACGAACTGTCTGCGTGGTAGCTTCGAAATTCACTAGATTCACCAGCAATTTGTCTGAAGTAGCACCGCTTCCTGCCAGCGGTTTAAGCTTGGACGTATCCACCGCACGAACATACACCATCTTATCCTTGGTATCCTCTGGATTCAGCACTGTATAAGTCAGCGGTTTTCCATGGGTGGCATAGGCTAAGCTCAAGCGTCTCATGATCTTAACGCGGGTGTCCTGCCCTTGCCCGAACGGATAAATTTCTGTGTTGGCCGGGTTATGACTTTGCAGATCGAAGCCTGTTTTAAACAGCGTATAATCTTTATAAAAAGCAGCGTGCTGGATAAACATATCGGCAAACCCAATTTGCGAACGCATAATCCGGTCGAATGCAGCTGCTTGTGGCTGACTAGCCCCGTAATCTGGATTGTCTCGATGCGTATCATTGGTACCGAACTCTGTGTTCAGCATCTTCTTCGCCAGTCCATTGCTCGAACCGCCGAAGGTTTTTAAATTTTGGACGAAGCTGCCCCCGCCCTCTTCATTGTACGATTCACCATAGGCGTGTCCATTGGTCAGGTCGGTGACTTCCTCCAGCTGTTTACGTTGCGTCGGGTCCCGTTCCCATCCATCTGGGTCACCGCATTTTTGCGTACCTCCGGTTTGATTTTTGCACGCCTTAGTAGAGTACGTTGGCCAGTAGGCCCAGCCCGGTGCTACGGTTTTGAGATGCGGTGCCAATTGCTTGCCTTCTGTATTCAACCACTTGGCCACAGCCAGATTTACCGCCTTGGAGCGATTAAATAATCCAGGTTCGTTATCTACTTCATAATATTGAAGATAAGAACCGTATTTTTTTACATAATCGCGCAACTTTTGCTTGGCCGTCTCTGGTAGAGAACCATCTTTTTGCAGCTTAATATCACCTGTATATAAATACAAAGCAGACGATTGCATATTATACTGCTTTAACGTTTGATAGTAATCATCTACGTCTGTACAGGCCTTGCCCACATTACTGGCACAGGTGACCCTCATGACGTTGCCACTATAAGCAATGCCCAGCCACTTGAGAACGTATGGTAAATGCTTAACTGCACCCTGATCATAATAAAATTCTTTATTGTTCACATTTGTTCCGGTCAGTATATATTTACCGTGTACCGGTTCGGTCGCAGGTGAAGCTAACGTCTCCAAGCTCAAGTCATCCCAAGTCCACCACACATTTTTATCTTCTGCAGAGGAGCAGTATAGGCAGCGCGCTGTCTTTAGCTTGAGTACGTTAACACCGCTTTGCAATTGCTCTTTGGGTATATACAAATCGTAGTTGTTTTTGAAATTATAAGCACTCCCAGTACCAGATACCCCGGCAATCTGAATAATACCGGACAGCTGATGATTTGAAAATACAGCCATTTGCGGGACTGCTTTGCCCGCATCCAAAATCCGAACACGGAATATCATACCATTGGGAGGAATCTGATTCAGCTTATACTGGAGTGTCAGTTCAGGGTTCGTGGACGCATTCAAACCGGGAGGAATATCTCCACTGCTGAGCAATACCGGAACTGTTGTACTTCTCTCTGCTTCCGCAAATGCTGACAATGCGCCTTTAGCAGACGATTCGGTAGAGGCAGCTGCTGCAGAAATATCGATATTTTCCCTACCGACCACACCTTTGAATTCCGCTGAAGAGTCATCCCTCTGACCCAGCTTCCATACTGGACTGGCAGCCGCTACTTTATCCGTCTGCAATTCTGCGCTTCTTGAAGGCGTGTATATAAACCAAGCGATCATCGCTATAGCTACGACCGCTAGTAGTCCAGATAAAACTACTGTATACCTATGGGATAACCATTTTTTTATCATATGATCCACCCTCTCTCCTCAAATTTTTTGACCGGGAAAGAGTATCAATCAAGGAAGAAACAAAGCGTTTCCGGGAATCACCGCTTTCGCTTCATGCTGACTTTCCCACATTAGACGTGCCATCGCGTCGCCTTTTTCATCATAGTATTCCACTTTTAAATCTACCATTTTGCCTGCTTCCAAAGTAATACTACCTTTACGCTCTGTCCAGCTTTGTTTGAACCAGCTGTCAATAACCAACTTGCCGTCTACCCATACACGGATACCATCATCGGATATCGTTGTGAACGTATAGGTCTCGCTATATTGCGGTTTGATTTTACCCGTCCAGCGAACCGAGAACTGATCGGCATTCACCTTTGGATCAGCTGCATTGGCACGCCAGTTATAGTCCAGCTTGCTATCTGTACGGATCAAAGAAGGACTTCCGCTCAAATTCATATTGTTAAAATATTCGCCCTGCAGCCCGTTCACATATACCACATCAGGAACGGAAGGAGGAGTCGGAGCCGGGATAGGCTCACTTTGTCCCTCGTCCGGTAAGGTCGGTACGTCTGTCCCAGGTTGTTCGATTGCTGCCAGCCCATTTTTCACATCATCCCGCGTCAAACTCTTCGAATCATTCATATAATCCTGAATTTGATTTGTTGTGTTATTCTCAGTCAGCATCTTGCCCCAAGTCATGGAATATACCCATTTAGGTTGAGCCTGCAATACCTCAGAACTAGGCATCTCACCGTGCTCCCCAATGGCAATCGGCTTATTCCGTGCCAGCCCGAGCAGACCTTCGTAATGACTTTGCTTAAAATCATTGTTGTAAATGTCTACTGCCAAAATGTCCACTTTGTCATCCCCCGGGTATTTCGGGGTATATGGGACAGTATACGAATTGGGCGCATTCGGACTCCATACCCACAGCAGATTGTTCAATTGATGTGTGTTTGTAAAACGGTCGTACATGATATTCCATAGCTGATTGAAATTAGTTTTGTTTCCCCACCAGAACCAGTCACCATTCATTTCGTGGTAAGGTCTCCACAAAACCGGAACCCCTGCATCACGAAGCTGCTTTAACGATACAGCGACCTTATCCAGATCGGCAATGAGGAGGTTATACTGCGCAGTACCTGGAGTCACGTATTTGTTGAACTCTGCCTGACTTACTTTCGCCTGTACATTGGCCCAAGTCAGTGGCCTACCCGGTAGCGCTTCATGAAAAGTCATCGTCACAATACCACCGGATCTGCTCCAACGGATAGCACTATCGACGACATTTTTACGTTGTGCTGCTTCGGTAGCGTCAGATTGACCAGAGATAGCTCCCATCTCATAGCCGTGTACACCTACATATGCCTGACTGATTTTTTGGACCTTGTTACTTAATTCATCTGGACTTTCCAAATAATCATGCTGACCGGTGACTATTTTTTTCCCTGAGATGTTGAGTAAATAATTGTATAGTTCACGGGCCTGAGTAGAAGCGTCCGAATTAACAGGTTGTAATGAAGCGGCATTCGCTACAGACAGAGAATCAACAAAACCGACGGGCAACAATGAAAAAAGCATAACAACGGGGAGTACACGACGTATCAGTCGATACAGAGGAATAAAATTGAATCTCACTTTCGCTCTTCCTTTCGGTAGCCAGGCTGCCATCCTTGTGGAAGGCCCTTTAGCTTTGCGTACCTGCCTTTCGACAGGGCTGCGTTTATCGTTGGAAGGAGTTTGGATTCCTTCTTACCCTAAGTATCGACTTTTTTTTACCAAAATTTAATAGGTCATGTTCATGAATTTACAGGTTTTCGCCCAATTTCGACAGTTTGGGTTATGAATTTTCATGAATTCGTCTTTTTTCGTTTTCACGAAAATAATTAGGAGATAAATTGGTGACGGGAAATTTCATTCCAATCCATACAAAAGCGGACAATATCCTCTTCAACCAATTCAGAGCCAGTCTGCACCTCAATAAAATCCACATCGGTCACAGCCAAAATGCTATGCTTCGTCCCTTCAGGAATGCGAACTACATCACCAGCCTTCACTTTGTGCAGCTTCTCATTCAAAATAATTTCCGCTTCACCGCTAATAATGGTCCAGATTTCACTTCGTTTGAAATGAAGCTGGTAGCTGATATTTTTGCCTTTCCGTACGCGGATTCGTTTGGTCAATACCTCGTTACCCTCGTCATACTTGACATAATCCACAACCCGATACTGCCCCCAACGACGTTCTTCATACATTGGACGCTGATCGTGAGCCTTGAGCACTTCCTTAATGCGAGGACTTTCTGCCTTATTGGTCACAAGAATGCCATCCGGGCTAGCGGCTACAATCAGATCATTCGTTCCAATGATCGCCACAGGAATGTCTAACTCGTTAATAAGGCTCGTATTGACGCAATCCTCCGTTACTACACCTCTGCCCACTTGTTGATTAGACATTTCTTCTGTGAGTGTATTCCAGGTACCCAAATCCTTCCAAAAACCATCATACGGAAGAACTACGATGTCCTTTTCCTTCTCGACTACTTCATAGTCAAAGCTGATTTTTTCCAGAGATGCGTATTGCTTTTGCATTTCTTCATAATTAAGCGGCAAACCCTTGGATGCCAAGATATCCAGCAAATAACTTAATTTGAATGCAAAAACCCCGCAGTTCCATAGAGCATTGCGTTCAATCAGACGCTCCGCCTGCTCCCGGTCGGGTTTCTCTTGAAAATGGCTCACTTCGCGGTAGCCTGTGCTACCTTGGGTGGCATCGTTTTTCGGAATAATGTAACCATATTTCTCTGAAGGATAGGAAGGGACAACCCCGATTAAAGCAAGCTTGCCTTCACTCTCCTGAAGCGTATGTTCCAGCTGGGCTACGGAAGCGAAGAAAGCATCCTCAACATAAGGATCTACAGGCAATATAGCTATAATTTCATCAGGTGAAACACCAGCAATGGAATATAGATAAGTCGCTGTCAGCGCAATCGCAGGAAAGGTGTCTCTGCGTTCCGGCTCAACAATGATGCGCGTATTCGGCCCGACCTGACTCTGGATCATTTCGACCTGTGCTCTCCCTGTCGCAATAAACGAGGATTCTGATAATCCGTTGTCTCCCAATTGTCTCCATACCCGCTGTACCATGGATTCCGAAGTCCCCTCCGGGCTCTCCAGTACCTTCAAAAATTGTTTGGAACGGGAATCGTTGGACAAAGGCCATAATCTTTTACCGGAACCACCAGACAAAAGTACGAGCTTCATAACTCTCCACTTCCTCTCTATATTGGTTGGATGATCGGATGGGGCAAAGTTGAGTAGCCCGCTACGGGCTGGATTTGATCTTACGATCGCTGTTGGACCGGGATTCACTTGATTATATAAAATCGTATATAGGTTTGAATCCCGATCCAAAGGCGAACGCTCCGCTTCTCCAGCTTCAAATCCATCCCTGCGCTACTCAAAAAATGCATCATATCGATCATACCTTGTGGTGCAAAAGGCACGACCGGACATTATTAAGTCCGGTCAGCCTGTAAAGACGTGTGCGCGGCGTATCCGCCTGGCGCTTTGATCGGAAGGAGCGGCATCAACCGTGCCGCTCCTTCCGATACGCCCTTCCTACTCTCCCCCACCATAAGGTGGGAGTTTAAAAACTGTGACTCTATGCGGGAAAAGCAGCGGAGCGGTCCATTTGAATCTGGAGAAGCGCTAGCGTTCGCCTTTGCAGTGGGATTCTTACCTTGGAATGTTTTTATATAATCCAAAGAATCCCACTGCAACAGCGATCGGAAGATCGAATGGAACGCGCAGCGCCTCCAACCCGCCACAGTCACTTTTTAATCTGTCACGTTTAAACTTCTACCTTATCCCGATTCCACCCACTCATCCGCGGACGACCCACGGAATAGTATTCCAGCCCGGAGCCTTGAATCTGTTCCTCAGCGAATACGTTACGACCGTCGATGAGAACCGGCTTGTGCAGAATGGAGGCCAATTGTACGAGATCGACTTTTTTGAACTCTTCCCAATCGGTCAACAGGCACACAGCGTCGCTACCTTCAGCGGCTTGCTGTGGGGATGAGCACCACACAATATTCGGGTGATCCACGCGCTCCTTGAATTTATCCATCGCAATGGGATCATACAGTTTGACAATAGCGCCTGACTGAATGAGCGTTTCTACGATTTCCAGTGCTGGAGCTTCACGGATGTCATCTGTATTTGGCTTGAAGGCGAGGCCCCAAATACCAATGGACACACCGTTCAGTTGACCCAGCGATTCGCGCAGCTTGGATACAATCATAAAGCGCTGGTCGGTATTCACCTCGACCACCGATTTCAACAACTTAAATTCATAGTCTACATTACCCGCAATTTGGATAAGCGCATTTGTGTCTTTTGGAAAGCAAGACCCACCATACCCGATCCCTGCTTGTAGGAAAGAGGAGCCAATCCGTTTGTCCATCCCCATACCGTCAGCCACACAGGTTACATCGGCGCCAACCTTTTCGCAAATATTAGCGATTTCGTTAATGAACGAAATTTTAGTTGCCAGAAACGCATTGGACGCGTATTTGATCATTTCAGCACTACGGATATCCGTCACATAGATTTTATCCGTGAACACCTGATGCAGAGTGACCATGGTTTCACGCAATCCTGTATTGTCCAAACCAATAATGATGCGATCCGGATGAAGTGTATCATTGATGGCTGAGCCTTCTCTCAGAAACTCCGGCGCGGAGACGATATCGAAAGACAAACTCGTGTGGCGAGCCAATACGTCCTTAATCTTTTCGTTCGTTCCGACAGGTACAGTGCTCTTGGTCATAATAATCTTATACCCGTTCATGGCTTTCCCAACATCAGCGGCCGCCTGTTCAATGTACGACAAATTCGCCTCGCCGTTAGCCAGAGAAGGCGTACCTACCGCCAAAATTACGATATCCGAGCGGCGTACCGCATCGGCCAAATCCGAGGTGAACTCCAAACGGCCGGCTTCCAGATTCAACGCGATCAATTCCTCAATACCCGGTTCATAAATCGGAGATTCCGCCCGGTTCAACATGTCGATTTTGTGCTGCTCCAGATCGACACAAATCACCTCATTACCTTTTTGCGCAAAACACACACCCGAGACGAGCCCAACGTATCCAGTACCGATTACAGCCAGCTTCATTCCGTTCATCCTCCTTTTAGAAAGTTCACATAGGCTTGTTCTACATACTTTTTTAATTGATCCTTGAAGTTATCTTCATCAAATTTGCGGGCATGGGTAATGATATCGTCCACATTCCATGCATGTTGCTCAACCTTTGCGACGGCCTCCAGCACATCCTCTACTTGATGCTTGCGGAAAAATACGCCGTTCACATGAGGAACAATCGTATCCAGCGCTCCCCCGCCCTGAAAAGCGATGACAGGCCGTCCGGCCGCATTCGCCTCCAAAGGCGTAATACCGAAGTCCTCTTCACCCGGAAAAACGAGCGCTCGGCATTCTGCCATCAGCTTGTTAACCTCTTCGTCCTCAAGCCTGCCGAGGAACTCAATGTTCGGGGCAGCCATACCTTCGAGTCGTTTACGATCCGGACCTTCACCCACAATGCGCAGCTTGAGACCGTTACGTTTGAATGCTTCGATCGCGAGATCGATGCGCTTGTAGGACACCAATCGGGATACGATCAGGTAATAGTCACCGATGTTTGTAGCGCGTTTAAAACGGGATGTATTAATAGGTGGGAAAATGACATCCGAATCCCTTTGGTAATAGTGCAAAATTCTTCTTTTAACAACCGAAGAGTTGGCGACAAACTGGTCTACGTTGCGAGAAGTTTTGGCATCCCATGTTTTCAACCGGTTCATGTACAGCTTTAGCATGTTTTTGAGCAGGTTGGATTTGGACTGCCGGGCCATATATGTATCGTAATCCCAGGCAAACCGCATCGGTGTGTGACAATAACAAATGTGAAACGTATGTTTGGGTACCTGGATGCTTTTCATAAATGCGCTGCTGGAGCTTAAAACAATGTCGAAATCCCTGAAATCAAAATCACGGATAGCGATGGGATACAGCGGCAGCACTCCTTTGAAGTTGGCCTTCACTCCTGGGACGTTTTGTAGCCAAGTGGCTCTAATATCCGCATCCTTCAAGTTACGCGACAGGCGGTCGTCGCTGAACACCGTTGTGAAGATAGGAGCCTCCGGATACATATCGTGGAATACCTCTACTACCCTTTCCGCTCCGCCCATTTGGATTAAGTAATCGTGTGCTATCGCTATTTTCATCTGAATCATCCTTTAACGCGAATGTCGGTCAGACTCCTGCCAACAAACCCTTATAGTAATGAACTATATCCTTAACTGTGTTCTCGATGACAAAATGCTTCTTGACCCGCTCCATCCCTCTCTCACCCATCTGCTGACGTTCCTGTGGATGCTCCAACATCCAGCGGATGGCTTCTTCCAGCTTAGCCGGGTCACCCGGTTCAATAAGCAGCCCGGTTTCATGGGGTACCACCGTTTCCTTGGGGCCACCCTCATTGGAAGCAATCACTGGGAGACCCGCAGCCATGCCTTCAATAATGACCTGACCGAATGGTTCTGGTGTAATAGAAGTATGAATCAGCAAATCACAACGCTGCATCAGGCCTTGAATGTCATCGACGTGTCCCAGCAAATTGACGTTAGCCAACCCGTATTCGCGCATCGTGGACTCTAATCGTTGCTTGTATTCCTCTTCTCCGAACAACGCATCTCCAGCCAGCCAGAATTTCACGCGCTGATCCGGTAAAAAGGAGCGTGCCGCTTCCAGTAAAATATGCTGTCCCTTCCATTCCGCCAATCTGCCGACCAATACGACGTTAAACGAGTCATCAGCACGTAAATCCGCAGCCGTGTCACGTGCTGTAATTGCTTTGGCAAAAGCGGAATAAACGACGAGCGTCTTTTTGTCCGGGGGTAACTCCAACGCACTCAGCGTGGACTTGGAATTGGCAATCACTCCGTTGGGCAAAAAGCGGGACATCAGCCGAATCCCTTTGGCTACAATCGGCTTCAGATACGGCGGACCGATGTGGTCACGGATATGCCAGATCAAGGGCAGCTTCGCCGATTTGGCGGCTACTGCACCATACAGTGCAGACTTGAGCGAGTTCGTGTGAACGCACACGACCTTTTCCTCACGCAGCAAGGGCGCAAGTTTTCTACCGTAAGCCAGCAAACGAAAAGCTGCTGCAGGCGCACCTAGATTCACGGCATTTCGTCCCCGATTGCGAATCGAATCGTCCAATGGAATGATGCGCACATCAATATCACGCTGCCGAAGCCGATCTGCCAAATCGCCCTCCTCTGCCAAAATAACGAGCGGGTCGATATGTTCCCCGATATTCGTCAGTATGTTATACAAAGCGACTTCGCCGCCGCTCCATCTTGCCGTATGGTCAATATAAGCTACTCTCATCATTTCGCCGCCGCCTTTCTATCAAGGACCTGTCGGAACACCTCTTCCACCTGCTCCGCTACATGTCCCCATGTATATCTGCTCAGGACATGGTCCCGGCATTCCCTTGCATTCGGTAGAAGTTCACGATGATCCAGCACACGCAGCAACCCTTCAGCAATGGCTTCACTATCCGTTCCCTGAAACAATAGCTCGGGATGGAATCCTCTTAAAATTTCCTTGTTGCCACCCACAGGAGTCGCCAGCACCGGCAGTCCCGAGGCCATCGCCTCCACTGTGATCAGACCGAAACCTTCCAGTGCCTGTGTGGGTACAACGAACAAATTCGATGCTTGATGGTACAATGGAAGTTCCTCATCCGACACATAACCGAGCAGCTTTACATGGTTATGAAGATTGTATTCCTCCACCTTGGAGGCCAATTCCTCCATCAAGGGGCCCTTCCCTCCAATCAGCAACAGATGATCAGGATGACGCTCGGTTACTCGTCTCCATGCTTCCAGTAGCTGTAGCAGTCCCATTCGATTAACAAGACGACGAACGGTTAGCACAATCGTCGCATTTTGCGGCAAATTCAGGCGCTTCCGCACGGCTTCTTGATCCTCTGCTGGGTGGAACCTTTCTACATTCGCCGCACCAGGAATAATATGAATTTTGCTGAGTGGAACTTTATAGTGCTCATGTAAAATATCCCGAAAAGTTTCGCTTAGCACTATAAATTTATCCGCCAGTCCGTAGGCCTTCATTTCAATGGATTTAGCCAACGTCGTTTTTAGAAAATGCTTGATGCCCTGTCCCTCAATCTTCATTTCCTCCGTCCACGGTCCGTGAAAGGTGGTAACTACCGGGATTCCTCTTTTTTTCGCCTCCAGCGCCGGCCCGACACTATAGGGGGCAAAATGGGAATACAATATATCCATCGGTTGCTTGTCAAACAACTCTGCTGCATATTTTTGCATTAGCTCCCGGCGCTTCCAGATGGATTGCTGCTTGCTGCCAATCGTATGAATCCGAATACGGTCGGGCGCTTGCGGCTGCTCGTCACTACAGATTAGAGCATCCAACGTATTGCGCTCTAGCGTAAGCTGCTCACAGATCGATTTGAAATATGTGTTGAGGCCTCCTGGCTGCAAGGACGGCCAGCTAAGCCCCGTTGCCGCAATACGAAATCCGTTATTGTACGACATAGCTGGTTTCTCCTTTCTGCTCGGTATGTCCGTCATCCACGATTTCTATCTTTTTTCGCCGCTTGGTTAGTTCATAATGCTTGAAGCAGACGAGAAACTCATACATCACCCAGAATACTGCTACGGCAAAACCCGCCAATCCCTTGCGGTATAAGCCTTGGACAAAATACTTCTGCACAAAGCGGGCAGGAGGCCGCCACAATAGTCTGGTAATCCGAAAGGATCTTCCTTTGTTAAATGCCGTCTCTGCTTCCAGATCTGTATATTTGTTAAAACGGGTCATATGATCACTGATGCTGCGGAAGCCATAGTGCCATAACACGCCCTCCAGATTGACAATCTGCGAAGAGGCTACATCCGGCATTTCATGAACAAGACTATTCGTAATGCCATAAATACGCCGATTGTACAAACGAACCAGGTATTCCCCTTTGTTCATCCATTTGCCGAGAAAATCTCCAATCCGAAATACGGAATATGCTTTGGCCGGATCGTGGAGCGTTTCCTTTACTTTCAATAAGTCTCCAAGCAACTCTGCATCCACTACTTCGTCCGTATCAATCAGGAATATCCAATCAAATTCCGCTTTTTCAACACCAAACATGCGCTGTTTGGCATAACCGGGCCACGGGTTAGAAAACACCCGACAGCCCAAGGATTCAGCTACCTGAATCGTATTGTCCTTGCTCCCTCCGTCAATGACGACGATATCGTCCGCAAAGGGCTTGCAGGATTTAATGGCGGCTGTGATTCGAGTGCCATCATCCTGAGCGATAATAACTACGGATATCCGGTTGTCCGCGGGAACGCTAGACATGTGGTTCATTAGCGGGTGCCTCCTTCTTTATCTAACCGTTAACTGGCTTTTTCCGGATGTAGTGTGACATCGTTGATCGGAGCCATTGAAAATCTTGTTTGGAAATAAGCAGTCTTGGAATCTTCATTTTTAGAACGAATTTAACATTACATAAAATGAAAATGAACCGTAGAATCCCCGAAGACAGCATTGCTATCCCTGCACCCGTCAATCCATATTTCGGTACGAGTATGGACAGTAATGGAATGACGAGCGCCAATCCGACACCCTGTAGAATGGTAACCAGTTTGGGCTTACCCAACGCCATAAATTGTTGTGCCAGCACCATGGTCCCTCCACTGATAGCAACCTCAAGCACCAGGAACCGGAATACCGTAAGCGCTTGTTTAAACTCTTGACCATATAACAATGTAAATACGAACGGAGCAATCAGCATCAGCATCGTTGCAGCCAGAAAGGTTGCCGTTGATGTCACTCGAAATGCCCGAAATGTTATGGCCACCGCCTCTTCCTTATTCAGACCGGAGGCTTTGGGAAACAGCACGACAATGATCGAGGTAGAAAATACATTCACCATCCTGGCCAAGCTGACCGCTACTGCATATAAACCGAGATCAGCGGGTCTGAGCAGACCCGCAATCAAAATCTGATCAATATAAGTGGAAACCTGCCCCATGAGATCATTTCCGTATGAACCCATACCGTAGGTAAAGAGATTTTTAAATTGCGTCCAGCTGTTCTTTACCTTTGGTTTGTACAGCCGAATCATTCGTATCGTGACACCGATATAAATCGGCAAACCTGGCAGTAAATAGGCCAATGCCGAGGTGTACGGATTCATATTTCCGGTTAAGATCAGAATCGCCAGACCCAGCAGTGTACTTAGAGGTACCAGATACCGAAATAAATTGTACTGCTTATATTCCGAGCGAACTTGAAGCAATGCATTATTGATCTGTGAAATCGCTATGAGCGGACACATCATCATGGAGCACTGCGCGAAAAGTATGACCGATGAAGAAAAAGAGCGCAGCCAATAAGGAATTAAAAATACTCCGACGAGTGTCGCCAATCCCCCAAACATGGTAGCCAGTAGCAAGGCCAGACCATACAGCTTGCCCGTTTCCTCCGGTTTCCTTTTCGCATTGTAAATCAATGCAGACGGGACACCGAAGCTCATGCAGAAGGCGAGAAATTGGGACCAGTTCACCATCGCTGTCTGTTCCCCGCGTCCAGTAGGACCCAGGAATCGTGCCGTTAGCACACCAGTCAGCATATTCACGACGAGAATCAGCATACTGAATATCATCGTTTTTACTGCTGCAGAGCTGTTATCCTTGCTTTTGGCAAACCGAATCACCGTGGACCATAGTGTCCGGACAGGTGCGGATAATGCTTGTAAGTTTTGCACAGCCTTTACCTTCTTTCCGCGATGACATCTTTTGCCCATAGTCCTATTCCGATCATCATCCAGATCAGATAGCCGCGCATACCGGGGAAACCATTATCTGATATGAGACTGGCTACAGCTCCGGCCCACGTAGCCAACGCCAGTCTGATATAAGGCTGACTGGCATCTCGTGCGGCAATACGGGCGAGAAGGCGCTTGATGATAACGAACAGACCACCGAAGAAAAAGAATGCCCCGAAAATACCGAAGGTGAGGAAAATGGCGATATATCCATTATCCATAATCCCAAGTTCGCCGAGATCGCCGCCGTTATCAAGCTTGGTTCCGATTCCTACACTCCCGATCCCCTGCCCGACCGGATTGCCAGCAATCGCCGGAAGCATCGTATGCAGTAAATCCAAACGTTCATTGTACGAATGATCCTGCTGAATATCCGTCAGCGTCTGCATGCGAGCCACCAAACCTTCTGCCCCTGGAAGTTTTGGAACAATGATGTAGAGAAGAAGGCCAACTATAGCTAGTTGAAACAAGGTTTTCCACTTTCCCTTGGAAGATGAACTGAGAATGTAAGCCAGCAACATGACGAATGCAATTAGCCAGGCTGAACGTACCAGCGTGATTAAGAGACAAACGACCGTCAGCAGGATTCCGATCCATCCCAAAGTGCCACGCCACCGTTTTTCCATTAGCATGGGTACAAGTGCCATCGCCAGGAAAATAGCGCAGGGACCGGGCGAGTTCATAGAAGAAAACACTCTGATTTGAAGCGGTTCTGGAACACCAATCGAATTCATTTCTACATGATTCATCCAAAATGCATCCCACGGAGGCACCGTCAAGTACTGGATAATGCCGTAAATCGCCACAAGAACAGCAATGTTGGCATATGAATACAACAGTCGGTCCAGCTCCTTCGCTTTCATGGGCTTAATCGCAAGATATGGCAATAGGATCAAAGGAACCACATAATTGGCTAAATCATAAGCAAAAACAATACCATTTTTGAATAACCCGACCACACTTCCGTAGGCCAGTTCTATGCCGAAAAATACAGCAATTCGGGTCAAGGGTTTTTCCGCCTGATGAATGCCTCGCAACACAGGAATAATCAACATACTGCTTACCAGCAGTGGTGCCACGCTCAACAAGGAAACCGAGTGATACGTTCCCTCCAACCAATCCGCAATGCGGCGGATTTCCGGGCCTACTGCCCACACTGCCAGTGTGTAAGGAATCAGTAGCCGGGATTGCAAGATCGCCAGCAGGAAGGCCGGAAAAACGAGCGCCAGCAATATGGCTCCCTGCTGGCTCATGGTGGGAGTCATCTTGGCACTGACAAATCCGATGGCGAGTGGCAACATACAAGCCAGCAACCCCATGCCGATCATGCCGATTCCACGCCGATTTCCTAGCCAAACGGAAATCTGCTGATCTGCCAACCGACTCATGTTTCTCACCCCTGACCTCCCTTCATCCGCTTCCGCTTGAACATCTCCTTAAACAGCAGAACGAGAAATTGGGAATCCTCAATCAAATATCTTTTCCACAATCGTTTAGGCTCCTGAGACAACCTCCAGAACCATTCAAATCCCGTCTTCTGCATCAGCTCCGGTGCTCTTTTCACATTTCCTGACAGGAAATCAAAGGTCGCTCCCACCCCAATCGAAATCGGAGCGCGGTAAGTCTCATAATATCTATAAATCCATTTTTCCTGTTTAGGGGCGCCTACACCTACAAAAACGATGTCCGGGCGAGCCTCTTGAAGCAATTGGACAATGTGCCTGTTCTCCTCTTCGTTTTTCTCAAAGCCATAAGAAGGAGAGTAACAGCCCACCACATTCATGTTCGGATAAGATTCCTGGAGATTGAGCATAGCCTTCTCAGGAATACCGTCAGCTGCACCCAGAAAAAATAACCGATAGCCTCGATCCTCAAAAGCCTCTCCCAGCCGAGTGAACAAATCTGACCCGGACACCTTTTGTTTGAGGGGCTTTTTCAGTAACTTGGACGCCCATATGATAGGCATCCCATCGGCCACTACAGCTCCAGCATCCGAATACACCTTGCGGAATTCATCATCCTTGCGAAGCTTGATCACATGATCGACATTACAGGTCAAAATGTAGGAATGACGCTGATGTTCAATAGAAGTATCTATAAATTCGAGTAGATCATTAAAATCGTAATTATCAAAGTTGACATCGAACATGTTCACTCTGCTCATCGTATCACTTCTCTTTGCGAAAATCGGTTTGAGTAGATGTCTGGTATAACGCGTTCAAATACCAGCAAAATGGAATAATCATCTGAACCGTCGACAACGTATTATCTGAAAACGAGTAGATCAGAAAGCCTGCAATTAAGCTTGCAAAATAAGGTTTGATAGACTTGGCAAGCGACCGGTAAATGAGAGCGAACACGATCAGCAATGAAAGCATTAATAGTCCGCAACCGATATATCCCGTGTCAAAATAAAAGCGTATATACTCGTTATGCGGTACAACAAAGCCATTGAATAATGTCCCGTCGTTCGCGACCGTTACCGCGCCAAGACCTCTCCCTGACCAAGGGTAATCATGTACTCTGTTCAAAAAATATTCCCATGCCTCCGAGCGTCCCGACAGGTCAATGCCTGTATCGGTCTCCCGTTCGAAGGAGCGTTTTTTTAAATTGTTCCATTGCAGGGCCACCGCCCCCAGAGCAACCAAAAACGATCCGGCCAGCGGTAGCAAATAATTGACTTTCCCCTTGAGGTACTGACGGGCAATATCAAACAGATATACAGCAAACATTAATAACAATGCCAGAATCGGTCCACGTGTACCGGTAGCGATCAGAATCAGAAAGTTCAGTGCCAACACAGTGTAATAAAAAGCGGCTTGCTTGGGTTTGCGCTTGACCTCAATTAGAGAGACGGCAATTCCGAGAAAGGAGAGCATTGCCAGATGCGGCGGTATATTCGCTCCTTGTACTCTGACTGCGCCCGTAAATTCCACATCCGTAAACGAATGCAGCCCTAAAACCTGCAAACCCAGTCCAATGACCACACTAATAATTGGCAACAGACTGATCAGTCGGATATGCTTTTCTGCCACATCCTTTTTCCACTGAATCAGTAAAAAAAAGAAAGGGAGTGATAAACCGACGAACGCCTTGACGGCAATCGAGGTTGTTAACAAAGGCAGCCATGCTGAAAATCCAAATGTGATCCCCAGCATGATCACCAATGCCCAGACCGGATAGCTGAACTTGAGTCGTATGCCATACACGAGCATGCACGGCACCAGCAAAGCCAAAATACCCAATTTGTACAATGACAAAATCTCAATACCGAACACGCCACCCTGATACAGAGAATCGACTGAGACTGCTGTACTTAGCAAAACAGCATAGCTGATGCGCTCCGGATGGTGGATAGAAACAGCCAGCAAGAGCAGTAAACATACCGCCGCAATACTGACCGCCGGCTGATAGGTAGCCGCAATTCCTACAGCAAGAGCGCCCAGTAGAAAAATAAAAACATGCTGTATGGTGTTTATTCTAGTAGTCCAAGGATAGTTACTCATGTTCCATCTTTCACCCCGCAGCTGACTCGCTTTTCCGGTTGCGCAATGTATCCAGCGTCCCACGGATACTTTCAAGCCTGCACCGGTTCAACAGCTTCCTGCCCTCACTACGTGCCAGCAGGGAATCCACAGTGATGTATAACACTCTGGCTGCCGTCTTCGCCATCAGCATCGCGTTGCCGCGCAGACCTACGGCCTGAGCAGCGTTAGACATGCCCTGACAATAGTAGCGGTTCATGATCCATTCTTTCGTTAACCGTGAAGCCGGCACAAAATGTTCCACAGACATGTGTGGATGATACATAATCGTTCCACCATTTTTACGGATTTGCTCGAATACCCACGATTCTTCACCTGATAGAAGGATATCTCCCTTTCTGCCTAGATGAAGAGGGAACATAACGGCAGCAAAAGCCGTTTTGCGCATCGCCATATTCGCTCCAAATGGATTCAGTCCCGACGGATATTCACGAACGGCTTTGCCCAGATCAATAATCGTGTAAGGCAGTTCAAGCGGGCCTGTTAGCCAACCCGGTCGTTCCGTCTCAAACATAGGGTCGATTTTCCCACCCATAGCCGTCAGCTCAGGATTGTTCCCGAATGCTGACATAATCGTTTGCAACCATGTAACACACGGAATTGCATCATCATCGAGAAAAGCAATGACTTCCGCTCTCGATAACGTAATGCCTGCATTACGAGCAGCAGACAGTCCTTGTTCGCGCTCATAATGATATCGGAGATGAATATTCTGACCATGGGCGACGGTGAACCTTTTGATCGTCGCTGCTGTATGATCGGTGGATCGGTTATCGACCACAATGATCTCAGCCAGTGCAAGGTCTTCCAGCTCCAGCAGGGACATTAACGTTTTCTCCAGCAGGTCCGCCCGGTTATAGGTGCAAATAACGACGGACACTGCGGGACATCGCTTGAATGCATCCATCAGTAAGCATCCTTGGAGAACAGCATTTTAACGCCTGTTTTCATGATAATTTTCAAATCCAGCCACGTATTGCGAACATGAATATACTTCAAATCCATTTGCACCATTTCTTCGAAGCCTACACTGTTACGTGCGCTCACCTGCCAGTAACCCGTACATCCCGGTGTTACAATCAGGCGTTGCTTATCATAATCGGAATATTGCTCGACCTCGCTGGGCAACGGCGGACGCGGACCGACTAAGGTCATGTCGCCGACCAACACGTTCCACAGCTGCGGAATCTCATCAATACTCGTCTTGCGCAGAAAACTACCAATTTTCGTGATCCGAGGATCGTTTTTAATTTTGAACATGGCGCCGCTCACTTCATTCAGCTCCATCAAGTCCTTTTTCAGTTCCTCTGCATTGGACACCATTGAACGGAATTTATACATATCGAATAACTTCTCATTCTTGCCCACCCGAGTTTGCTTGAAAAACACACTTCCCTTTGGGTCTTCGAGCTTAATCAAAACGCCTACCACTATAAAAAGCGGAAGCAAGACGATCAAGCCCACGAACGACAGCAGCATATCAAGGAGGCGTTTTGTGACCAGGTAGGACGTTTTATCCTGAATTTGTGTATTTCCGTATGGCATGTAAAACGCTTTACCTGACATGACAGCCTCGCCGTCCTCCGGTAAATTTTCCATGCTCATGCTGACGTACCCCCTCTCAACCTGCCGTGGTTGCTTTCTCGGTCTTTTTCAACCATTCATTCATGGCCTCTATAACCGGATACTTCAAATCATCGCTGGCAAGTGCAAATTCAAGTGTGGTTAAAATATATCCAAGACGCTCACCTACGTCATAACGTGTGCCTTCAAAATCATAGGCGTACACACGCTCACTCTGATTCAGCTTTTGGATCGCATCCGTCAACTGAATTTCGCCGCCAGCTCCTTTTTCCTGAAGATCAAGATATTTGAAAATTTTCGGCGAGAACACGTAGCGACCCATAATAGCCAAATCGGATGGCGCTGTGCCTGGAGCCGGTTTTTCTATAAAATTATTCACTCGGTACAAGCGTCCGTCCTGCTGATCCGGTTCAATGATGCCGTACCGGTTCGTAAATTCCTGCGGTACCCGCTGCACACCGATAACCGAATTTTGAGTTTCCTCATACTGATCCATCAGCTGGCGCAGGCAAGGTTTCTGACCTGTTACGATATCATCGCCCAGCAGCACACCAAACGGCTCGTCCCCGATAAAGCGTCTTGCGCACCATACCGCATGTCCAAGACCTTTGGGTTCTTTTTGGCGAATGTAGTGGATTTCCACTCCCGAAGAGCGCTGTACTTCCTCCAGAAGCTTCAGCTTACCGTCCTCGAGCAGTTTGGATTCCAGCTCAAATGCGTTGTCAAAGTGGTCCTCAATGGCACGTTTGCCTTTACCCGTAACGATAATAATGTCCTCAATACCCGAAGCAATCGCTTCTTCCACGATATATTGAATCGTAGGCTTGTTGATAATCGGAAGCATTTCCTTAGGCATCGCTTTTGTGGCAGGGAGGAAGCGCGTACCTAACCCTGCTGCTGGAATAATGGCCTTTTTCACTCTTTTCGTCATCGCACTCATTCTCCTTGCTTCATCGAATTTTGGTGTTGCTTACTTCACCTGATTCATCACAATTCCAACCAGCGTCGCACTGGCCTGCTCCATGAGTTGCTTTGTTTTGCGTAGATCTTCCCGTTTGGTACGACCATGTCTAGCAACGAGAATCACACCATCCGTCAAGCCTGCAATCAGGCGAGCATCCGTATAATTCAGCGCCGGAGCCGAATCGAGTAAAATGATGTCATATTCACGTTTGAGCTCTTCCAGCAGCTCAGCCATACGTTCGCTACCGAGCATATCTGCTGCGTTGTACAGGGTGTCTCCACCGGGAACAACCGATAGCTCCAGCCCACCATGCCTAACGATAGACTTGGAAGAAGCCCCACCGCGCAAATAAGCCGATAGACCTCCGGTATTCTCCATTCCGAATATCTCGTGCAGCGCTGGTTTATGCAGATTGCAATCTACCAGAGCCACCTTCTTGCCTTCTTGTGCAAAGGAAACTCCGATGTTGGCGAGCAATGTAGTTTTACCCGCTCCGCTTTCCGGCGAGGTCAACAATAGAACCGTGCCACGGTCCTTTTGCCCAATCACCTGCTGCCGGATGTATGTACGGAGGGATCGAAATGATTCCGAGATATACGATGATGGATTACTTTCTGTAATCAACATGTCATTCAATCGCAGCATATTTACGCTCCCCTACCCGTTCTTTGGAATTACCGGCTGCTCCATCGACGTCCTTCTTGCGAATGACTGGAATCGATGCGATTACCGGAATGCCGATGTCCGCGTCCGCTTCTTTCTCCGAGCGCAGCGTGCCGTTAATGCTTTCCAGGAACACAATCGTGCCCAATGCAATCATCAGCGATACGAGAAAACTAATCGCAATATTCATGAGCGGGTTCCCATTAATCGGGTCAGGATTGGCCTGAGGGTCCGCTTCATTTAAAATTTTCACATTATTCAATTCCATCAATCCCGGAACTGTCTGTACGAATTTCTGGGTTACCGCGTTTACAACCGCTGCGGCCTGTGGATAGCTCCCTGCCTCAAACGTCAAACCGATAACCTGACTTTTATCCGAGGATTTAATCTGCAGCTTCTCTGCCAACTTCTGCTGCGTCAAACCGAACTCGGGATGAGCCGCTACAACAGCGTCCATAATTTTAGGTGAAGTGAGAATTTGCTTGTAGCTTTCCACCAAATTAAGACTTGTGTTGACGTCGTTCAGATTGTTGCTCCCCTGCTTGGCGGAAATATGATTAACCAGCAGTTGGCTTGAAGCGGAATAGACTGGCTTCACAACATTGTCGCTCACAAAGTATGTTGTTACACATGAGAGAATGACAAAAATTGCGATCAGCCACAATCTTCTTTTGATCAGGACTAGATAATCCAAAATGGTTTTCTCCACAAAAATCCTCCCTCCTACACATTTTCTCTTCTTATTTTAAGTATGATCTAATTGTAACAATCCGTTGCGTGAACGACATGGAACCGAATGGCACTTTCTCCCTCACTACGGGGGGAGGGAAATGTATACTTTCGGATACGGCATGGTATACTTTTGTACCATGCTTTGTCGATTATGGAAAAAGAAATCGAAAAAAGCCTCAAAATCACAAAGCTTGGTGATTTTGAGGCTTTTCTTTCCACTCGCATATGAAAGTGCAGCGTAGCTTATAGAGTCAGCGCATCATACCATGTTTGTTGGCTCGTACTTTGCCAGACCGATAGCATTGGCATACAATGCTGCCTGCGTACGATCCGCCAGCCGCAGCTTGGCCAAGATCTGACTGACATGCTTTTTGACTGTGAACTCACTGATAAATAACCGGGATGCAATTTCACGATTGCAAGCTCCTTGTCCCAGCTCGACCAGCACTTCCTTTTCCTTTGGTGTCAGGTCGTCGGTCAGATTGCCCGCATCTTCACGCAGCTTGTTTTCGAGAATAGCCGGATCATAATATTTGCGTCCTTTGTTGACAAGATGAATCGCGTAAATTAATTCCTCAGGCAATGCTTCCTTAAGCACATAACCGTCCACGGAAGCTTCCTCTGCTTTCAGAAAATCTTCACGTGTTGCAGAAGAGGTCAGCAAAATAAATTTGCTTCTGAAACCGCGTCCGCGCGCTATCTTGATAATATCCAGCCCCGATTCATCAGCTAGTTTCAAATCCAGCAGCACCAAATCCGGATCCGTTTCCTCGATCACCACAAGTGCTTCCTGTTGATTCTGGGCCTCTCCCGCAAACTGAACATTGGGCTGCATGGATATAACCGCAGCGAGTCCTTTCCGTACTAAAGGATGATCATCGACAATGACAATTTTCATGATTCGGCCTCCTGTCTACAGTTCAGGATTTGCATAATCCCTATGTATCCGATTGTTACCGCAGATTTTGTATTGCAGAATGTTCACACATTTTATTCGAGGATTTTGCAAAATCCTCATTCATAAGCATTTACCGGAATGGACAATCGGATCTGTGTTCCCTCTCCGATTCGACTTGAAATATCAAATTCGCCTCCCATCGATTGAGCTAAATATTCCATATTCATCATGCCCAGGCCCCCGCCTGCACTGACCGCCTCACCTCCTGCTACCATTCTCGCCGTCTCAAACCCTACTCCGTCGTCATGAATAGACAGTCTAATCACTTGGGGCGTCAATTTTAACTTCACATCAATTCGCTTGGCCAATCCATGACGGATTGCGTTCCCCGCCGCTTCGGAAATGATGCGGAACAAAGCCTTTTGGTACAAATACGGAAGTGAATAATGATCACCATGAATGTCAAAATCAATTTGTACATGGTTCAGCTTGGAGAGTGTATGCAGATGACTTTTCACCGTCCCTAACCAAGTTGAGCCTCCGCTTTTTTTCGAGCTTAGACTATGAATCGCCCCTTTCAGCTCTCTAACCGCTTGGTTGGCAGATTGCTGAATTAGATCAATTTGCTCCTCCACCTGCTCCTTTGGCTGATGACACCAGGTTTGCCGGAGAGAATGCGTTGCGTACACAATACCAAAAAGACTTTGAGAAACATTGTCATGCATTTCATTTGCAATCCGGTTCTGCTCATTCGTCACAATCAGCTGATTTTCAATACGCTCCAGCTCATAGCGCTCCAAGAACACAGCGCTCAGCTCAGCCAAGAATATCAGTTGTTGCACGAGCCAGCGTCTTCCTGTCAGACTTTGATCCGGGCCCAGCTTGAGGCCAATCGTCGCTACAAAACGGGTCGTCATCGGTACTGTGATCATGAGGAAATCGCCCCATTCTGGCAGATGTCTGAAAAATGGTTCACGCTCTTCCCTGAATTCCTCCCGATAATTCCCCAGCTCCTCAAATAGCTGCTCCTCCTCCTCTACCGTCCAGCCTGTCTGGCTGCTTTCCGGTGCATCCTCCTCCTGACTATCCAGCCAGAAAAATGCACGGCTCTGCTTTGTTAGCTTGACAGTATAGTCTGAGATGACCTGGCCGAGATTTAAAGCCTCATTGTGGCTGGTCGTCTCCATGATGTGGTAAATCGACTTGATATGATCCATCGTCTCATTGGCTTGTTCTTTAGCCACCTTCAGTTCGTCCTTCATGACGCCGATAACCTGCATTGCCATCGTAGTTACGATCAGTACCAGAAACAAATTGATATTCTGCAATATAAGATCCCACAAAAAATATTGACCTGGTGTAAAAAAGATATAACAAAATGTAAGCACCAAGCCGATATAAGAAAGGAGGAGTGTCCAACTGTATCTCATAGACAGATGAGCACAAGCCACCAGCATGGGGGTAATCACATACCATTTGAACGGGCTATCCATCCCTCCGGTTGGGAATAACAACAAAATGATCCCTGCTGTTTCTAGTGCAATGCTGCATTTCAATACCATATCATGAAGTCTGTATTTACGGTAAATCCAAGTAAATGCTGTAACGGATAAAAATAGAAAACCAATCAGTAATAGCTTCTGCCACACGATTAACCTAGATGATTCGAACAGAAAAACAAGTGACGTTAAAGATAGTGATACATAACGGTATAAAAAAATCATTTTGTCTTCTGCTGACTTCCTCAACTTCATCCTGTCACCCTATTCTGTGTTTTGAAGGGACGATGGGCATATTAGGTTTGTTTGTGTACTCTAAAAAAATCATAACCAATCCAAAAATAAATAACAAGACATAAACTCTTACGTAAACGGTTACATTCCAAAAAATTTGGTACTTTTTATAACATATTTACCGTTTCAGGAAAACATTTTGGGGGTAATGTCAGAATTTATGACGTTTGTCAAGGAAATGAATCACATTTTTAGTAATTTAAAAAAGACTTGCTGGTACCACCGTGATTATAACAGCGGTATTCAGCGAGTCCTTTTTTAGTAAATTTGGTAGTCTACATTTTAGCCCCCGGCACGCGCCAATTCACGCATATTGGCTTCAAATGCTGCCAACAGAGCTTCATCTCCGCTCAAACCAGTTGCCTCTTCTTTTTGGATCTGTTCAACCATACGCTTGTAATCCTTTGGAATCACCCGTACAAACTGCTGAATCGCAGTCTGCCAATCATCCAAAATACGTTGTCCCGCTTCACTACCCGTGTAAGTAACATGGCGTTGAATCAAGCCGCGCAAATCCGCTGCTTCTGCAGGTTCTTCCACACCTTCCAGCAACACCATTTCCAGATTACAACGGCTCAGGAACGTCCCCTCAGGGTCATAGACATATGCAATACCTCCGGACATTCCGGCTCCAAAATTCCGTCCGGTTCCACCCAATACCGCTACACGTCCGCCCGTCATATATTCGCAACCATGATCCCCAACGCCCTCAACTACAATTCGTGCGCCGGAGTTCCGAACGGCAAAGCGCTCGCCTGCGATTCCGCTAATGTAAGCTTCACCGCTGGTCGCTCCATACAAGGCTGTATTTCCGATAATAATGTTCTCTTCTGCCTTAAAGGTCGCTTTGTGAGACTTTTTCACAATAACCTTACCGCCAGATAACCCTTTACCAACATAGTCATTGCTATCGCCTTCCACACTCAGCGTGATGCCTTTCGGAATAAATGCCCCGAAGCTTTGACCTGCCGATCCAATAAAGTTAAAGCGAATCGTATCCTCAGGCAGACCCGCCGCTCCATACTTACGGGTGACCTCGCTGCCCAGAATCGTTCCTACCGCCCGATTCACGTTTGTAATAGGTAAGGTACCCTCAACAGGCGTTCCGTTCTCCAGCGCTTCCGCAGCCATCGGTACGAGCTGCTGCATGTCGAGTGTTTCTTCCAGACCGTGATTTTGGCGTTGTACGCGGTAACGTACACTACCTTCTTCCAACTCAGGAACATGCAACAGCAAGCTCAGATCTACGCCCTTCTTCTTCCAGTGTGAATCGGCGTTCACGGTATCCAGACAATCCGTACGTCCAATCATTTCCTGAATCGTACGGAAGCCCAATTCCGCCATAATTTCGCGGACATCTTCTGCGATGAAACGCATAAAATTCACCACATGGGCAGGATCGCCCATATAATTTTTGCGCAGCTCCGGATTCTGCGTAGCCACACCAACTGGACATGTATCCATTTGGCATACCCGCATCATAATACAGCCCAACGCCACGAGCGGCGCTGTAGAGAAGCCATATTCTTCCGCGCCCAACAGGGCAGCTACTACCAAATCGCGGCCAGACAGCATCTTGCCGTCTGTCTCCAATACCACGCGGTCGCGCAGGTTGTTTAACATCAGCGTCTGATGCGTCTCCGCCAGACCCAGCTCCCAAGGCATACCCGCATGGCGGATGGAGCCTTGCGGGGAGGCGCCTGTACCACCGTCGTAACCGCTGACCAGAATGATGTCAGCACGGCCTTTTGCTACCCCTGTAGCAATCGTGCCTACGCCTACCTCTGACACCAGTTTTACGTTAATGTCAGCACGTGGATTAGCGTTTTTGAGATCATAGATGAGCTCTGCCAAATCCTCGATAGAATAAATATCGTGATGCGGCGGTGGTGAAATCAAACCTACTCCTGGCGTAGAACCACGTACCTCAGCGACCCAAGGGTATACCTTACGCCCTGGCAGCTGTCCACCTTCGCCCGGCTTCGCGCCTTGCGCCATTTTGATCTGAATTTCGTCGGCATTCACCAAGTAATTCGATGTTACACCGAATCTGCCCGACGCTACCTGCTTAATCGAACTGCGACGAGAATCGCCATTGGCATCCGGTATGAAACGTGCAGGGTTCTCCCCACCTTCACCCGTATTGCTCTTGCCACCGATCCGATTCATTGCAATCGCCATATCTTCATGCGCTTCCTGACTGATCGAGCCAAAGGACATGGCTCCTGTCTTGAAGCGACGCATAATGGATGCAGCCGATTCCACTTCTTCCAGCGGCACAGGCTCACCCGTAGGCTTCAACTGAAGCATGGAGCGGATCGTTAAATGCTGTTCCGTTTCGCCCTGCACCAGCTTGGCGTATTTCTTGTATAACTTGTAGTCTCCAGAGCGAACCGACTGCTGGAGCAAATGCACCGTTTGCGGGTTAAACAAATGCTCTTCCCCGTCGTTACGCCATTGATAGTCGCCGCCCGAATCCAGCACTTTGTCGTTGCCGTCCTTGTCGGTGAAAGCACGGTTATGATGAACCAGCGCTTCCGTAGTCACTTCCTCCAGACCGATACCGCCAATGCGGGAAGGTGTCCAGGTGAAATAACGGTCGACAAAATCCTGCTTCAGACCTACGGCCTCAAAAATTTGTGCTCCACGGTACGACTGAATCGTGGAAATACCCATTTTGGACAATATTTTAACGACACCCTTTGTTGCCGCTTTAATATAATTTTTAACTGCCTTTTCGTGCGAGATGCCGCGCAGCAAGCCCTGCTGAATCATGACATCCAGCGTTTCAAAAGCCAGATACGGATTAACCGCGCTCACACCGTAGCCAAGCAGCACCGCATAATGGTGAATATCCCTTGGCTCCCCGGACTCCAGCAAAATGCTCACACGTGTACGTGTACCCTGCTTAATCAGATGGTGATGCAGGCTGGAAACAGCTAGCAACGCCGGAATGGCTGCATTTTCCGCATCCACTCCACGGTCGGACAAAATCAGGATGTTATGACCTTTGTCAATGACACGGTCAGCCGCCTCAAACAATCCTTCCAGCGCCTTGCGTAAACCCTCAGCACCTTCCTTCGCTTCAAAGAAGATCGGAATTGTCATTGATTTGAAGCCAGGACGGTGTACGTGGCGAATTTTGGCAAACTCCTCATTCGACAACACCGGTGAATCCAAACGAATTTGACGACAGCTTTCCGGTTCTGGATGCAGTAAATTGCGCTCTGGCCCAATCGTAGTTGCGGTTGACGTTACAATCTCTTCACGAATGGCGTCAATCGGCGGGTTCGTGACTTGGGCGAACATTTGTTTAAAGTAATTGTACAAACGTTGCGGACGATCAGACAGCACCGCCAATGGTGCGTCGTAGCCCATTGAGCCAATCGGTTCTGCACCTGTAAGTGCCATCGGCTCCAGAATTTTGCGCAGTTCTTCAAACGTATATCCAAAAGCGAGCTGAAGCTGATTTACATTTTCATGTTTAGGCTCTGGCTGTTCTAGTGCTTCCGGCAGCTCATCCAGATCAACCAAGTGCTCATCCAGCCATTGCTGATAAGGTTCCTCGGAAGCGATACGTTCCTTTAACTCTTCGTCAGAAACGATACGGCCTTCTTGGGTATCAACCAACAGCATACGACCCGGACGGAGACGATCCTTATAGAGCACATTTTCAGGAGCAATATCCAATACACCCGCCTCTGAAGACAGTGCGATCAGATCGTCCTTGGTCACATAATAACGTGCAGGACGCAGACCGTTGCGGTCGAGAATTGCCCCAATCTGGATACCGTCTGTAAACGCCATTGCAGCAGGTCCGTCCCACGGTTCCATCATGGTGCTGTGATATTCATAAAATGCTCGCTTCTTCGGGTCCATGGTTTCATGCTTGTTCCAAGGCTCCGGCACCATCATCATGGCTACATGAGGAAGGGAACGTCCGCTCAGATACAGAAACTCCAGCGTATTATCAAACATGGCTGTATCGGAGCCATCTGGGTTAATAACTGGTTTTACCTTCTTGATATCTCCACCAAACGCTTCGCTTTCAAACTGCGCCTGGCGAGCATGCATCCAGTTCACGTTGCCGCGCATAGTATTAATTTCACCGTTGTGAATCATAAAACGATAAGGATGCGCACGGTCCCAGCTCGGGAACGTATTCGTACTAAAACGGGAATGGACCAGCGCGATCGCCGATGTCACCCGCTCATCCTGCAAATCCAGATAAAATTTGCCTACCTGCTCGGTTGTCAGCATACCTTTGTATACAACCTTGCGACATGACAAACTTGGAATATAGAACGACTCGCCGTTCTCATCCTCTTGGTTATAGCGAATAGCAAGCTCTGCACGTTTGCGAATGACATACAGTTTCCGTTCGAAGTCCAGCTCTTCCTTCAGATCGCTACTGCGACCGATGAATACCTGACGCACGCCCGGTTTAGCTGCTTTTGCCGATTTCCCCAGCATTTCGTCATAAGTTGGAACATCGCGAAAACCCAAACAATTTTGACCTTCGTCCACGATGATATCTCTTAGCTTCTGCTCATGCACCTCACGAACTTTGGGATCATTGGATACAAAAAGCATACCAACGCCATAATGTCCGGCCTTTGGCAATTTGAAACCCAGTCGCTCCGCTTCCTCTTGAAAAAACAGATGAGGGACCTGAATCATAATCCCTGCTCCGTCACCGGAGTTTGGTTCACTTCCCTGACCGCCCCGATGCTCCATATTCACGAGCATGGTCAAAGCCTGACTTACAATATCGTGCGATGGTTTTCCCTTGATGTGGGCAACAAAGCCCATGCCGCAGGCGTCTTTTTCGAATTGGGGATCATATAGACCCTGTTTGGGTGGTAAACCTGTCTGTCTCATGGAACGCAACCTTTCTGTTATAAAGTCATGCTGGCCTGAAATACAGGCGGCCGAATAGAAGACAGTGGCAACAAGAGGTAACTCAAAGAACAACTACGAGGAATGGGGGACAAAACATGTGACGTATTCAAGGCGGTACGGTCCGCTGAATGCGTATGTTTTTCAATAATTATGCAATGGCTTGACTTGAAAAATACGTCGATTCCACTGATGAATCTAATTAGTTCTATCATTTTATCATTGACCTATCATGTTAGCAATTCAAAGTTTTTATGATTGTGATAATAAATCTTTTACATTACAGCTTCAACGTATCAATGCAAAAATATCTCATTTTTATGTATAAATATTCACTTTTTAAAAAAACAGCCTTCCCTATTCCTCTAAGGAACAGAAAAGGCTGACAAAGGAGATTTGATGAGTTTATAGACCATCAAGTGCATACCCGCAAATCAGATATCCGTATTAAAATTCGAGACTTTCGCCGGGCTTCAATGCTTTCCCTTCAATGCCTTCTTTGTGCAGACGATCACAGAAGCCGTCTCCGTCCTGCTCAATACCCGGGAACGTATTGTAATGCACCGGTATTACGCGGCTTGCACGCAGCCATTTTGCTGCCAGCAGTGCATCCTCCGGTCCCATCGTATAACCATCTCCGATCGGCAATACCGCAGCATCAATGGAGTTAGTTTCCCCAATGAGACGCATGTCGCCAAACAGGCCAGTATCCCCTGCATGAAAAAAGGTTTGGCCTCCCATGGTCAATAAAATCCCCGCAGGCTCTCCCATGTAAATGGGTTTTCCGTCCACCGTCAAAGATGAGCTGTGGAACGCAAGTGTGAATTTCACATGGAAACCGTCAAAGTGGTGACCCCCACCCAGATTCATACCGTGAGCTTTGGCCCCCAAGGATGAACAATATTCGGCCAGTTCCGCGACCGCGATTACTGGACAATCATTGCGCTTGGCAATTTCAACAGCATCTCCAAAATGATCGGCATGACCGTGTGTCAACAGTACGGCATCCACCTGAATATCCTCGGCCTGTACGGTTGCTTTAGGATTTCCCGTCAAAAAAGGATCAATAATAATCCGTTTCCCCTCTGCCTCTACCAGTACAACTGAATGTCCATAATATGTGATTTTCATATCATCTACGCCTCCTTTGTCACTTTCATTACTTTGGTTACTTTCCTTTACCCATTATACCTCTTTTGCATACTGGCTTCACCTGTACCACAAAATCCGTTCACAAAGCTGAACCCTATTGTTTAGAAAGGGCTGTTATTTGTAGAAGGCTGCCTTTATTTATAAAAGGTATGATGACCGATAGTTTTCACCTTGGTACGCGAATGATGAACCGTAAGGTCCTGGGCCAACGTAAGCGACAGGAAAAAACAGGTGTTATCAGGCACGGCTTTATGGCCGTTCAAAGCAGCAGTAACCGCACGGATGCTGTCCTGGTTGGGCTGAACACGACGAAGACGCCCGTTCGCGACCGGACTAAATTGCGCTTTTTGATAAATCACTGCCTGAATCGTATCGGGAAATGGGGCTGACCGCAGCCGGTTTAAGACAACGTTGGCAACTGCCACTTTGCCTTCGTACGGTTCGCCTTCTGCTTCTGCCATCACTATTTTTTGCAGCAGGAGCAGTTCTTTAGCGGAGACAGGATAGCTCCAGGTAGACAACGCCTTGTCATCCTGAGTGAGCATTTTTGTCTTCGTAAAGTAGATGGTTGTAGGAGGGGTTAGGATTGCGGACTTGCTATGCTGGACCTCAGGCTTTTTCTTGCCTGTAGCAACGTTATTCCGAGCTTGTTCCGCCTGCTTCATCTGGGAAGCGGGTAACGGAGTCGGCATGATTTCTTTCCAGCTTGGCTGCCCATGAGCAGCGACAAAGATGGGGCTTGTCCTGTTTGACCCGTTATGGGTCCCCATCCTGTCGCCATATGAAGGAGCCGAAGAGTTCCCTGACCAGCTCAGAGATTGCATAGGTGCATTTTTATGATTGTTCTGTGTTTGCTGAACCTCAGCGTAGAGGCCTATCCCCAATATACAAACAAGCAGCACACTCAAAAGAGGTGCAAACCAACGATGTTCTTTAACGATTTCCATAATGTTCCTCCCGTTAACTTTAAGCACATTCCTCAGATATGTAACCCAAAATGCGCCTTTTGAATAACGCTGAAACACTATATCACTAAATTCGCTGATAGATCAAGGGTTTCACCTCATTAATGGGAATGTTTGAATTATTTGGTACATTGGTTTTTGCCCCATTCGGGTTGCATATAAAACAAATTCTCCCACTTCCCACGGCTCGTCGCATCGGTCATTTGGCTGCCAAATAGACGGTGGAATAGGCTGTTCTCCTGTGTACGAACGTGCTAGGGTGATATGAGGTCGATAAGGTCGTTCCTCGGGTTTAAAACCCAGCGGTTCGGTAGCCTGGATTATGGAGTGGTACAGTTGATCCAGTGACTCACGCTGCCCGGTCACTCCCCTCCACAATACACGCGGAAATTCTTCACGGCCAAAAAAGCCCGCTTCTCCAATGCCGAGCGTGAACGGGCTATGCTCAGCTGCAGCTTGAACTAAAACCTGCTCAAGTTTTGGTATAGCCGCAGTCTCCACATCACCCAAAAACTGAAGTGTCACGTGATAATCTCTGAAATCACTCCATTTGCGAAAAGACAGGTCATTCAAATCCTGCTCCACCCAATCACGTAACTTCTTCTTATGCTCATTCGGGAGAGCAATAGCTGTAAAAAGTCTTTGCGATTCATCTTTCATCAACTTTTACCTCCTTTCCTATAGATATTTGTGGATATTATCAAAAAGTAGCTGTTTGGATTGTCCCTGATCAGGGTAAAGCCATTTGTTGTTATATATAGTGACACTGCGAGCTTGTTTTTACCCATCTTATGCAATTTTTTCGGCAATCTGTTATTCTTGAAAGGATGGTTCGCCAGAATATATTGGAAACTCCAAGGAATCAAAAATCGAGGAGGCTATGAACTATGGGAAACATTTTAAGCTTACATCAACTTACGGAAGAGCAAAAAAAACAAGTTCGTGCAACGGCTCCGGACTACGAGTTGATTATTGGCAAAGCTCAAGAATTAGAGTCTAAACAAATCCGGGAGGCCGAGGTTATTCTAGGCTGGTCCAAGCATATTGCCGAGGAGGCCTTACATCCAGACAGCAGGCTGAAGTGGATACAAACCTGGTCGGCTGGGATTGATAAGCTACCGCTTACCGAATTAGAGAAGCGTAGCATTTTACTAACGAATACAAGTGGTGTGCATGCAATTCCAATTACAGAGCAGATTTTTGGAATGCTGCTATCGCATACACGTTATTTACAGCAAGCAGCTATCTTGCAACGTCAGAAAACATGGCAGCCACCGAAAGGCCAACTGACGGAATTACGTGGCAAAACGCTGTTAATTACAGGCGTTGGCGAAATTGGCCGTGAAACAGCGCGGATTGCAGAAGCTTTTGGCATGCGGGTGATCGGAGTCCGTCGTTCTGGCAAGGAAGCTCCCCATGTAGAGCACATGTATACTAACGAACAACTACACGAAGCATTGGGAGCAGCGGATATCGTGGTAAATATATTGCCATTCACCGAGGAAACCCATCACTTCTTTGACGAAAAAGCATTTGCAGCTATGCGTAAGGGAGCCTTCTTCATTAATGTAGGCCGCGGTGGCACCGTTCATACGGATGCGCTTGTACGCTCTTTGGAGCAAGAGCATATTGCCTTTGCCGGACTGGATGTATTCGAGGAAGAACCGCTACCTGCTTCACATCCGCTATGGAGTCTGGACCATGTCTTGATCACACCGCATATTGCAGGCGATACGGACCGATATGCCGAACGGGCGGTAGATATTTTTCTTACTAATTTGAATGCCTATGCCGCTGATCAGGAGCTACCGCTGAATATGGTTAACTACAAAACTCAGTATTAACACACTACTTACAGATCCAGATTTCCCGACTCATACCTGGCTTATGTATGCGGCATTGCTCCGTAAGGGTCCAACCTGAGTCGGATAACAATGTTTCCATCGGCTCCGTGCTCACGACCACTGCCCGCGCGGCCAAGCGTCTCAGACTGCGCAGCATCTTCTTTTGTTCATCAGCCGGGAGCACGGAGCACAGGTTATAGGGCATATCCAATATGGCTGCATCGTATGTGCCTTCGAGCATATTCATATCCCCGAGCTTCACTAGATCTTCTCCATATCCAAAATGACGCAAATTCACTCGTGCCCCACGCACCGCCAACGGGTTGATATCACAACCGCGAATATCCTTGCCCATACTCAATGCCTCAATCATTACATTGCCCATACCACAACACGGGTCTAGCAGTTTCAATGAGCCTGGCTCTCCCTTTGCTGCTCTTAGATCAGTTGCTGCCAAATTCACAAGCGCTCTGGCTACCAGAACGGGTAGTCCAGTAGAATAGTTTTGCGGCTTCTGACGACGCTCCTGCCACGATCTGTCGCTATACTGACACGTGCCCAGTAGCCAACGTTCTCCTATTCGAATTACACCAAGGGTGATATCCGGTGTCTTCATTTGCGCCTGCCCCTGAATGCGTGCACCCATTCGGCGTTCGATCCCGCGCCGCTCGTCATAGTCAGCCTCATGGTCACCTTCTTTAAGGCACAACACCTTGAAAGTCTTTCCTTCCTCAAGTTGTAACATAGAAGCTGCTTCGCATAGCTCTTCAAGCGTTCCCGCATCTGTCATTACATCCAGCCGAAGATGAATAAACGGGCTTGTCCCCGGCTCCAGACGCCGATGGGACAATAGGATGGAGTCCTGCACGGGCGACTGACCGAACAAGCATTTTAATTCCAAAAGACACAACTCACGCTCTGTTTCATGACACGCATAGGTATAGACGTAGCTTGGTTTCATTTCATCGATATTCGTTTTCTGTTTATTCATGTCAGATCTCTTTTCATTTGGAATCAAGGCTAGAATTTACGGCCTCCGCTACTAGACGGTAGGAGTGAAGCCGCTGCTCATAATCGGGAATCGGTGCGACCAACAGAAACTCATCATTATCATATTTAATCTGCAAGCAGCGTAACCGTTCGGCAATATCCGACGGCGTTCCCACCAGCCAGCTGGCTCGCATTGCCGGGTCGCCCAATGAAATCTGACCAGTCCATTGCTGCGCCAGCTCATCCGTCAAGGCACATACTGCTCCTACAGCAACCATGGTACGTGGCTTGTCCATCCGGTTGGATGGCTGAAAGCTGGAGCGGTAAATGCTTAGCATTTCTTCCGTTTGCTGTTCACTCATAAACTGACCGAATACATAGCCCGTTGAATACTGGGCGGCATATTCGGCACTTTTTCGGTTTGTACCCAGCATCCACACTGCTGGTGGCTGTTCAGGCATCGGCCGGGCAAACACAGGCACCTGTTCATATTCGTATGTACCTTCCAGCAAAGCCAATAGAGCTTCCATCGTCTGCGGCAGCTCCGTCACATGTTGAAGAAAATTACCGCTCAGTGCCATCGAAGCATGAGGTCCCCCACCAGGTGCTCTCCCCAGGCCCAATTCGACTCTGCCAGGATATAGAGTGGCCAGCAAATGAAACCATTCCGCGACCTTGACTGGACTATAATGCGGGAGCAAAATAGCACCCGCACCCAGTTTGATTGTCTTCGTCACCGCTCCGATATGAGACAGCAGCACTTCCGGGCTGGAGGAAGCCAGCCCCTCCATATCATGGTGCTCCGAGGTCCAGTAGCGTGTATATCCCCATGCTTCTGCCTGTCTCGCTAGTTCACCAGCTCGTTGAACCGCCTGCTCCGGACGGTTACCGGGCAGCAACGGCACCATATCGAGCACACCGAGATTCAACCTTTTTATAGATAAAGACTGAGATTGCATAGATACATTCCTCCCTCCTGCTATCCATTACAAACCAGTTCCTTCTACTATATAGGGGTAATTTAAAGGTCAATCCAGATCATAAATGGAACCCACCTTCAGGCCGTATAACTCATTATAGATTTTTTCAGCAAAAGCATCGGTCATGCCTGCAATATAGTCTATGACCATATGCTCCCATGTCCAGATCGGTTTCGCCTTGGCTTGGTCGCGCTCATAGCGCTGAAGCCAGTCGCTTGGAATAATAGATTTGGACGTTTCCGGGTCTAGAAAAGCTAACCACAGCCGTCTGAGCATCCACTCACTCCGTTTTTGCAGTCGCTGTACGCGCAGATCGCGGATCATCGTAACCCAAGCAAAACTTTTCAACACACTCACAGTGCGCAGCATATCCAAATCTTCGCTTCCATCCCGTACGAAGGTCACCTTTTTCCAATTTCCATCATCAATTACACCCAAGCTGCTGACAAACAGGCTGACCCAGTATGCCTTCACTTCACGGCGGGTACGGGAATAATCGTGTTCACACATCGGCATCTTGCCGTTCCACACCTTCAAAAATTCGCTCAGCACAGCCGCTACCTTCTGCTCAATCTGAGCCAGTTGCCAGCCTTGCCAAAAGCTATCCTCCAACGTGGTGATTTTCTCCGTAATCAGACGAATTAAATACGGATCATATAAGAAGTGTTCGTGTACCTCGATTTTCCCAGCCTTAATCCCATCCTCCAGATCATGCGCAGAATAAGCAATATCGTCGCACAGGTCCATAAGCTGGGCTTCCAACGTTTTTTTGCCATCAGGGATACCCCAATCCTCGCGGATAGAACGTATGTATTCCCACTCATGCAGGTACAACCCTTTTTTGTTCAGAATCCCCGGGTACGGGTATTTGTTAATGCCCAGTAACACAGCGTCCGACAAATTCAAACCATCCACGTTCTCACGCTTCTCCAAAAACATAATCAGCCGGAAATTGTGTGCGTTCCCTTCAAAATGCTCATAAATTCGCCGCTCGCGCGCATAGGCCTCCAGTCCACGCTTAGACTCCGGTGTGAAGCCTCCGGCAGAGGATATCTTTTCTACCTTTGTTTCAATCAGTTGATCCAAAATCCCGTCCAGCACCTCTTCTCCCTTGTGTCCGAACGGCGGATGCCCAAAGTCATGTGCAATGGACGCACATTCCACCACCTCAGGGTCAATGATCAGTCCTGCGTTATCTGCCTGTTCCAGCTCTACTTCGGGATGGCGGCGCAGCAAGCTTCGTGATGCTTCACGCGCAATTTGCGCTACCTCCAAAGAATGCGTCAGTCGTGTACGGTAATAATCGCCCGTGCCTGCGCCAAATACCTGTGATTTACCCTGCAACCGACGGAAAGTCGGTGAATGGATCAAACGGGAGTAGTCCCGTTCATATGCGGCCCGTGAAGCGTCGCTTCGTGTCTGTTCCGCAAACTGCCGATGCTCTCTCTTGTCCTGCCATGTCATAAAGCCCACTCCCTACGTACTCAATTGGAGTGATTATACATTTTTTTTGCGCCTCAGGAAAGCTCACATGACTTTCAACTGTAAAAGTTACTTTTAGCGTCACTGCGCAGTCGGATGGTGCTTCCGAAGTGAGCTATCCTACGGAAAGCTCTTAATGTCATATAAAAAAGGTATTCACCAGCCATTTGATTCAGGCCAGAAAACACCTCTTTACTCAACTTTATATACCTCACCACTTTTGCTCTAACGCTTCGCCCTCGGGTCCAATACATCCCGCAACCCATCACCCATCAGATTAAAGCCCAATACGGTCAGCATAATAGATACCCCCGGAAAAATAACTGTCCACGGCGCGTTCTGGATATATTGCCGCGAATCGGACAACATTTTACCCCACTCTGGCTCAGGAGGTTGTGCACCCAAGCCCAGAAATCCAAGCGCTGCCGCTTCAATGATGGCCGTTCCGATCCCCAACGTTCCCTGTACGATGATCGGTGTCAGGCTGTTAGGCAAAATATAACGGAGGATGATTCGTGTATTGTTGGCTCCAAGCGCTCTGGCAGAAGTGATATACTCCTCCGTTTTGACACTCAGCACCTTAGAGCGAACCAACCGTCCATATGTTGGCACATTGACAATGGCAATGGCATACAACGCATTTTCCAATGAAGGTCCTAGAATGGCCACAATAGCAATGGCCAGTAAAATCCCCGGAAATGCCAGTAAAATGTCGAATAGCCGTGAGATGACCATATCTGCCCATTTTCCGTAAAATCCTGCGATTAAACCTAAGGCTGTTCCTACAATCATTGAACCAATAACGGACAAGAAACCGACCCACAACGAAATTCTGGCTCCATACAGCGTGCGAGTCAGTAAATCTCGACCGAGATCATCCGTACCGAACCAATGCTCCGCAGAAGGAGGCTGCAAACGGCTCACCAAATTTTGCTCTTTATAGTCAAAAGGAGCAATCCACGGCGCGATCAAAGCAATGATAACAAAGAAGATAATAATGCTCAGGCCGACGAACGCCATTTTATTGTGACGGAAAGCCCTCCATGCGTCTCTCCAAGGGCCAGTCACGACAGGCAAATGCGCCAATGTGCTGCGTGTCGTCGGTATGTTGTTGGGTTCCATTGAAAATTGTGACATCGGACAAGCTCCCCCTTGAACAATTGACGACTTGATTACTGATAACGGATACGCCGGTCGAGAACCGCGTACAGCAAATCGACAATCAGATTAATGATGACGAACAGGAACGCTATGATCAGAATTCCGCTTTGAATAACCGGATAGTCACGCGAGCTGATCGCTTCAAAAATGTACCGTCCGATGCCAGGCCAGGCAAAAATGGTTTCTGTCAGTACCGCGCCTCCCAGTAGTGAGCCAGTCTGAAGACCGATGACAGTAAGTACGGGGATCGCAGCATTTTTAAGCGCATGTTTGTACACGACTTGAAAAGATGCCAGCCCCTTCGCCCGAGCCGTACGGATATAGTCCGCATCCATAACCTCCAGCATGCTGGAACGGGTAATGCGCGCAATGACCGCCATTGGAATCGTTCCAAGTGCGATACTGGGCAGGATCAAATGCTTGATGACGGTCCACACCTGATCCATACGTCCACCTATGAACGCATCAATCACGGCTAAATGTGTCACAGCTTCCACCGGATCACGGGAATTCATGCGTCCGATGGAAGGAAGCCAATGCAGTTTATTTGCAAAGATCCACTGTTCCATCAAGCCTAGCCAAAAAATCGGCATCGATACTCCGACCAGGGCAATGACCATGCTGACATAGTCAAACCAGGAATTTCGCTTCCAGGCACTCACGATGCCGGCGTTCATTCCGACTACAACGGCAAAAAACATGCTTGCTACTGTCAACTCCAGCGTAGCCGCCAGATAAGGGACCATTTCCCGGGCAATCGGCTGCCTGGTGCGAATGGAATCGCCCAAGTCCCCTTGTGCCAGCTCACCTAAATAGGTCCCATATTGCTGTAACCACGGCTTATTCAGCCCCAATTGCTCACGTAGCGCCTGCTTGGACTGTTCCGTAGCCTTATCTCCCAGTATGGTTTCCGCCGGATCTCCCGGAATGGCATGAATAATGGAAAAAACGATGAGCGTCATGCCCAGTAATACAGGAATCAATATAGCCAGTCTTTTTACAATATATGAGTTCATATCCTATTCACCGCCTGCTTGCGTTTGGGCTATTCAAAATAAATATTTCCGTACGCTTCAATACCTGCCGGAGAAGGTACAAAACCCTTGAGGTTCGCTTTACCTGCCATCAGCGGTGTGCTGTGAACCAATGGAATCCACGGCGCATCCTGTTTAATAATCACTTGTGCTTGTTTATACAGTTCCGCGCGCTTGTTCTGATCGACCTCAACCTGAGCCTTCACCAATATTTTATGAAGTTCCTCATTCACATAAAAACTGCGGTTATTGCCTGGAATCGTATCCTTGTCCAGCAATGTATAAAGGAAATTATCCGGGTCACCATTGTCCCCGTTCCATCCCAGCATATACAGATCATCCTTTTCCCCCGCCTTAACATCATCCAGATACGTAGCCCATTCCGGGGATTGGATGTTTACTTTGACGCCTATTTTTTCAAAATCGGCTTGAATGGCCTCTGCCACCTTTTTGCCGTCAGGCATATAAGGACGAGATACGGGCATTGCATAGAAGGTTAACGGCTCGGGAAGCCCGTTAGGAAAGCCCGCTTCTGCCAGCAAAGATTTAGCCTTATCCAGATCATAGGCGTAGTCCTGAATACTATCGTTGTACCCCCATAGCGTAGGTGGCATCGGATTGACCGCAGGCTTAGCCTGCCCTGCAAACAATGCATCAATAATGGCCTGCTTGTTCACTGCGTGATTCAGTGCCTGCCGCACCTTGGGATTATTGAAGGTTTTTTTCTTTAAATTAAAGCCAATGTACGCCACATTAAAGGAGGGACGTTCAATTTTCACCAATTCGCTATTACCGTCTAACTGCTTTGCATCATCCGGGTTCAAATCCTCCATCAGGTCAATTTCCCCGTTTTGCAGAGCATTAAATCTCGCGGTATTGTCGGGTATGGAACGAACAATGATCTTTGCCAGCTTCGGCTGCCCCTCTTTCCAATAGTTTGGATTCTTCTCCAGCGTGATGGTATCATTCCGTTTCCATTCCTTAAATACAAAAGGACCCGTGCCGACCGGATTACTCTTGAAATCAGCCTTTTTCTCCTGAATAGCCTTGGGACTTGAAATACTAAAGGATGGCATAGCGATATTTTGTAAAAACGGCGCCTGCGGCTTGTTTAGTGTAAACTGGACGCTGTTCGCATCTACCGCTTTAACCTCCTTAATCACCCTACTTCCTTCAGGACCGAACATAGAATCATAATAGTCAAACGAGTCACCTTCAAATTTGTATGGACTTTTCGGATCAGCCCAGCGGTCAAAGTTAAACACAACCGCTTCTGCGTTAAAGTCACTTCCGTCATGGAATTTTACACCCTGACGCAGCTTGAACGTATAGACCAGTCCATCCGGTGATACTTCCCAGCTCTCTGCGAGCCCCGGTTGGATCTCCGTTGTATTTTCCTTATATTCCAGCAGTGTGTCGAACACTTGCATTCCGATTTTTAGCGACTCGCTTTCAGTCACAATGGCAGGATCTAGCGCCACGGAATCTCCGCCGCGTCCATAAATAAGCGTGTCCTGCACGCCCTCTCCTGCTCCGCTTGGTGTTTTCCCTGCCTCTGGCTTTGCTCCTTCACCTGATCCCCCACAACCGGAAAGCGCCAAAACAGCTCCTAGCGCAAGCACCAGCAGAACGGTCCAGATTTTGTGTTTTGCATACTTTTTGCTCATGCAGCAAACCCCTTTCACACCTTATATATTGTTAATTCGTTGATACCGGATGAATGCCAATTCTTTGAATTGACATGACAAGCTTGTCCTCAAGCTGTGGTCCCAGGTTCCGAGTCCATCAAATAGGTGTAGTAGGGAAGGTATAGAGGTTCTATGGACAGGCTTTGATTGAAAAATACTGGCACAGAAGTGTTCATAATCTAGTGGTGTAAGAGATGATATAGGGTAATGAATAGATGTGATGTAATAAATAGAAAGAGGAGTATGTTAGGTCGTGGTGAAAGTGTGATATATACTCACAAACAGTGAATATTATACTCAAACAAAGTTGATTATTGGATACTTTACTATAAAATCTGGAAGCAGACAAGGGGGTTTTTCATACATTACGATATGTTTTTATACATCATGTCAATTAATATTACAAACCAACTTACACGATCATATCAAATAAATGCTCCTGCTCGGGGTCTTCAACCTCCAAGCAGGAGCATAATCTTACCTCAAAAATGTATTCAGCACCAAACTTACAGACACGGCTTGGGCTCCTTTTACGATAGAGAAATGATCGCCAGGCACTTTATGCGTGAACATTTCCCCCTTACAATACAATTCCCATCCTTTATATCCTAATTCCCAGGTATGTTCTGAAATAAACAAACATACAGGGGCCTTTACCGCTCGATCGGGCTGGTAGACATGCTGCATTTTCACCCAATGATTCACACTTTTAAAGCGTTCTAATAATTCACTCCGTCCCAACTCATTAAATTCAGGTAGCAAGGGGAGTACACTGGCTGGAAATGCTCGCTTCCACAGCGATAAATCCAACGTTTCTTCTATCCTCTCCAGTTCCCGAATATGGTGGTCCCAGTGATCTTCCTTGCCATACTTCAAAGGTGGCAGTGTGTCCAGAATGGCCAAAAGTTCGACACGTTCTTCTTGTTCTTCCAATTGACGGGTTATTTCGAAAGCAAGCGTTCCACCCATACTCCACCCCGCAACATAATACGGACCTGATTCCTGAATACTTTTCAATTGATTCACATATCGGTGTGCCGCTTCCTTCATCCCGGCTGTTTTATGTTCAGCAAGAATCGAAGCATCCATTTTTATGCCCCAATAATTCCAAGTCGCTGTAAGTCCGTTGACCAATTCCATGTAGCAACTGACATCCAAGCTTCCATCATGGATGAAAAAAAGGTGCTTATCCTGCGATGTGCCGGGCTTTAAGAGGACAAGCGTGTCTGCTCTGGCTGGAAACACACTTCTTTCCTTTCCCTGCAATGCACTTGCCAGTTGGCGGATGGTAGGAAAAGTAAATAATTTGGTGAGCGGTAGGTCTATCCCCAACTCACGCAAAACTAGCGAAACCAGCTTGGTAGCCTTGAGCGAGCTTCCTCCCAGGGTGAAAAAATTGTCCGTTACGCCAATGCGATCCGTCGGCAGGTTCGTGGGCAGAACCATCGACCAGATGCGAACCAGCTCCTGTTCCAGTTCATTGCAAGGAGGAACATATTCATTCTCCCGCAGTGCTTCAAGATCAGGCTCCGGCAACGCGTTCCGATCGACTTTGCCATTCACGTTCAGTGGCAAACGCAGAAGTCGGATCAGACAGGCAGGAATCATATAATCCGGCAAATACGTAGCCAGCTCCAGCCGGACTTCTGCCTGTGACATTTCTACGTCGGAAACAAAGTAAGCACAGAGGTATTTGATCCCGTCGCTGTGTTGGCGAACAAGAACGACTGCTTCCTGAATCCCCTCTATATGTGCAAGCCGAGCCTCAATCTCGCCGGTTTCAATACGGAAGCCCCGAATTTTGACCTGGTGATCCATGCGACCCAAAAATTCAAGCGTTCCGTCAGCCAGCCATCGGGCACAATCTCCAGAACGGTACATACGCTCTTCTGGGAGCCAGGGATGAGAAACAAATTTGGCTGCCGTTAATTCCTCCCGAGCCAAATAGCCACGCGCCAATCCTTCACCTCCAATGCACAGCTCACCCGGCACTCCAATGGGCTGAAGTTGATTGGACGCGCTCAGGATATAGACCTGTGTATTGGCGACAGGCTTGCCAATCGGTACGTTATGGTCATAGTCCTCCTGAATCGTATGGAACGACGTAAAAATTGTATTTTCCGAAGGACCGTAGGCATTGACAATCGTTAAATTCGGCTGGGCGGCGCGAAGGAGCTTCATATGCTGCGGAGACAAGGCGTCTCCCCCGGTCATGATCAATCGAAGTCCAGTAAAGATGGAAGGTTTCTCATCAATCAGCTGATTTAGCAAAGGAGCCGTGAACCATGCCATCGTGATTTCATACTGTGCCATCCTCTTGCCGAGTATGTCGGCAGATAAAAGCTCTTCTTTTTCAATGAGATACAAGGTTGCCCCACTCAGCAGCGTTCCCCACAGTTCAAAAACCGACACATCAAAGGCCAGGGAACACGTCTGCAATATTCGATCCTCTTGCGTAATAGCCAACGGCCCCGGCTCTAACACTAGGCGGGCAAAGGATTGATGCTCAATCATTACACCCTTCGGTTGTCCTGTAGACCCTGAAGTATAAATAATGTACATCACATTGTGCGCCTGATTGCTGTCCTCCAGATTACGGGGTTCTCCCATATAGAGACTCTGGTCTGTGAGCAATAACATGTCCACCCCAGGGAAGCGCCTAGTGCTGGCAGTCGGTAGAAGGCATATTTTCGCCTGACTATCCTGTAAAAGATATTGAACCCGTTCATCCGGGTAGAGCGGATCAATCGGCAAATAAGCGGCCCCGGCCTTCAAAATAGCTAAAATACCAACAATCATCTCCAACGCAGGCGTAGCTAAAATACCGACGACATCTTCTGCCTGAACTCCCTTTTGCCGTAAAACCCGCGCCAATTGATTGGCACGCTCATTTAATTCATTATACGTCAGTTGCTTTTCTTTCCACCTCACGGCTGGATGGTCAGGCGTCCGTATCACTTGCTGTTCGAACAGTCGATGGATGGTTACTCCATGCGAATTTTTTTCGTGTGCATTTTTGCTGTGGGTCTGATTGAAAGTATGAAGTAAAACGGTGCGCTCTTCTTCTGTAACCATATCAATGTCTTCGATCCGAATATCGGGTTGTTCGCCAATGATTTCGACAATTCTGGCAAAATGCCGTAGCATACGGCGGGCGCTTTCCTCCGTAAACAACGCTTTGCGATATTCTAATTCCAGCCCAATACCCTTATGCATCTCGTATGCATACAAGGTGATATCAAATTTAGCGATTTTATGTTCAAAAGTATAAGGAGAAAACGTGACCTCTGATGCCTGCACGACAGGCTGCGGTACATTTTCCAATACAAAGCAAGCATCAAATAAGGGATTACGACCACTGATTCGTTCAGGATTGACCTGCTCCACCAGCATATCAAAGGGGTAGTCCTGATGCTCAAACGCAGCAAAAGTTCGGTCTGCCACTTCTTCCAGAAAATCAGAGAACCGCTTGGTTCTCTGCGGTTTTTGGCGCAAGGCGAGCGTGTTCACGAACATGCCTACAATCCCTTCAAACTCGGAATGAGTCCTTCCTGCGACAGGTGTTCCGATGACCAGATCCTCCTGTCCGGCATATTTGGACAGAAGGATGCTGTACGCGGCGAGTAGAACCATATACAACGTAACATTGTGCTGCAAGCATAATGCACGCAAGGAGTGAGCCGTGTTAGCTTCAATCGAGTACGATACGATCCCACCGCTGTAATCGGACCTTAAGCCTTTTCCATCTGTAGGCAGCGACAGCAGAGGAACATCCTCTGTAAATTGGTTCAGCCAAAATTCACCTTGCTTCTGAATATGAATGTCGCTTAATTGATCGTTTTGCCAGATCGTATAATCGACATACTGAAACTCTAATGGAGCAAGCTCCTGCCCCTGATATAGAGCCATCAGCTCTTCAAATATAATGTTGATGGTCACCGCATCCGCGATGATATGGTGGATATCAAACAGGAACAGAATTTCCCCATCAACCAAAGGTACAAGCTCAGCCCGCCATAGAGGGGCTTCGTTCAGATTGAATGGACGGATAAACTCGTTAACAAGCTTATCCGTACTCTGATCCGAACGTTCTCTATAGGGAATCGATACGTCGATTGATTCATGAACGAGTTGTAAAACCTCACCGTCCTTTTGAGTAAAGGACGTTCGCAAGCCCTCATGACGTTCTGTCAGTCTACACCATGCTCTATACAGCCGCTCCGGCTCCAGCGCTCCTTTGATGATTCGAATGCTGGGCATGTTATAGATGATGTTAGGTCCGAGAAGATCATGAATCAGATATAGCCGTTTTTGCGCCGAAGATGTTTCATATCCTTCATAATGCATGATGCTAAATCTCCCTCCGTCGGCGTTCTTTTTTCTCTACTTTTACTGATGACAGTGCATGCTGCTGAACTGGGATGACTTCTCTCATAAGCTTTCCATCGCCCCGAAGTATGTTGCTAATCTCGGTTTCCTCTGTTCTGAAAAACTCAATGGCAAACGGAACAGATTCATGAATAAGCTGAACAATCTCGCCGTTGATCACATCAAATGTGGTCCTAAAAGCTTCGTGACGCTGAATAAGCGCTTGGAAGGCTCCCTCAAGTCTGGCCATGTCCAGTTCTCCTTCCAGCATCATGGCACCCGGCAGATTGTAGCTTAGATCCTCTGGATTCAGCTCGTGCATCATAAATAGACGCATTTGAGCAGACGAGGCCGGATAATGGGCGTTTGGAGTCGCAGCAGGGATCAAGGAACGGACTGTCGCTTCATCCTCGTGATGACACTCAACTCTTCTGGAGCTTATGTGATCTGAAAGTTGTCGAATAGTCGGAGCTGCAAAAAGTTCCTTTAAAGTAATCTCGATGGCCAACATTTGACGCACACGCAAAATGAACTGGTAAGCGAGCAATGAATCTCCGCCAAACTCAAAGAAATGATCATCTATACCTACTGCGCCTGTTTTGAAAATGTCCGCCCACAACAGGAGCAGTTGCTGTTCCATTTCGTTGCGGGGCGGTGTATGTTCTTTGCCGGAAGGCAACTCTACCCCCAAGGTATTTAACGCCTTACGGTCCAGCTTTCCGCTTGAACCTAGAGGCATCGTCTCAACCTTCACAAAACGTAAAGGAATCATATATTCCGGCAATTGTTCCAGCAAAAATGCCCGCAGTTCTCGAACTGTACAGTCGGTTTGCACAACCAGATAAGCGCACAAATACTTATTGCCCTGCTCATCTGTCAAATCAAGTACAGCCGCCTGCTGAATGTCGTTATTTTGCAAGAGAGCTGTTTCAATTTCACCCGTCTCAATCCGGTAGCCCCCGATTTTCACCATTTGATCCGACCGTCCCAAGTAAACAATCTCGCCGCTAGGCAGCATCCGGGCAAGATCGCCTGTCCGATAGATTCGTTCACCTGGTACAAAAGGATTGGGGATAAAACGCTCTGCCGTAAGTCCATCCAGATGTACATACCCGCGTGCCAGATGGCACCCTCCCAGACAAAGCTCTCCTACCTGCCCCAAACCAACCAACGCCAGCTCCTGATTTAAAATATACGCCCGGGTGTTGCCCACAGGCCGCCCGATCGGAATCGGACCTTCGGAAGATACAGACGTACACGTATAGGCTGTTGCAAACACACTGGCTTCCGTAGGCCCATACAGATTAAGTAATCTCGCTTCCGGGAACTTCAGATTAAAACTTCGCACCTGCTCCTGGCCTATCTGTTCGCCACCCGACATGACCCAACGCAAAGTGGCTGCTTGGATCGTATCCTCGACTGAAAGCTCTGACAAAAACATTTGCAGCACGGTAGGAATGAAGAAAGCCACTGTAACCTGATGCCTGTGAATGGTATCCAGCATTTGACGGGTATCCGTTTCTGCACCTGCCTCCAATAACACCAATCTTCCTCCGCCCATGAACCAGCTGAAAAGCTCGACGATGGAACCATCAAAGGTATAGGATGCTTTTTGCAGCACCGTGTCCTGCTCCCTTAAACCAAGCTGTTGTGCCAGCCATACCACTCGCGCACTAAAGGCGTGATGCTCCACCATCACCCCTTTGGGCTGCCCGGTTGAGCCGGAGGTGAAGATGACATAAGCCAGATGATCAGGCTGGATGACAAGCTCTGGATTGCCTCGTTCTTGCTGATCCTGACACAGTAAATCAACGTCGATGACCTGCTGGATTCCTTCATCTATCCAGTTGGCATGGCATTGCTGATGGGTCAGTATCCAATCGGCCTCAGCGTCTGCCAGGATGTAGCGAATCCGTTCCTTTGGATCGGCTGGATGAATGGGGAGGTACGCCGCCCCTGCTTTTAACACGCCCAATAAAGCAACAATCATTTCCAGTGAGCGTCCCATGACAATAGCTACTACTTGCTCCGGCCGGGTACCGGAGTCCAGTAGGCTATGTGCGACCAGATTCGCCCGTCGATTCACTTCTCCGTAGCTGATCTCCTGTTGACCGGAAATGAGAGCGATCTGCTCAGGGTTTCGGCTTGCTTGATCCTCGAAATATTGATGTAACAGCTTTACGGACCCCGAATCCATGTCTGTCTGATTGAAATCATGGACGAGTGTCTTCCATTCCGCCTCGTTCACCGATTCCGAAGCTGCTACGGCAAGCTCACTCACCCAGTCCTCTTCCTTATGGACGCTTGCTGACTCAAGTACTTCCCCTCTGACCCGCTGATTCGGGTCAACAGCCACCTCTTCTATCCGAAGCTCTCCAATCTTTTGCTGTGGATTGACAAGGACAGTTTGTAAGATTTGAAGGAATTCCCGGCCCAAGCGTTCCACCGTCTCCCCGGTAAAGAGATCTACATCGTATTGAAAGATACATTCGATATGCTCGTCGGTCATGGCTGCGGTAAATGTTAAATCGAATTGTGCTCCTGTATACTCCGCTTCATCACATGGAGTCAGTTTCAGGCCGGGTAATTCTACGATGGTACGGGAAGACTCGTTCAATAATGCAAACATGGTATCGAACAGCGGATTGCGGCTTGTTTTGCCAGCCAAATTCAACTTCTCAACCAGTTGCTCAAACGGATAGTCCTGATGCTCAAAAGCCTGGAGAGAGCGTTCCTTTACCTGCATTAAAAATTCGTGCACTGTTATGTCCTTCTTCGGCGTGTTGCGAAGGGCCAACGTATTGACGAACATGCCGACAAGAGGACTCAGGCTCGCATGAGTTCTGCCGGATACCGGAATGCCGACGATAATATCTTCCTGCCCACTGGCTTTGGCCAGCAATAGGTTATAGGCCGCCAATAGAACCATAAATACCGTGACATTTTGTTGCAGGGCAAAGCGTTTTAACTTCCACGTCCATTCCCGATCCAGCTCAAAATGAACAGCTTGCCCTTCACCTCTTCTCACATCGGGGCGTGAATAATCCGTAGGCAATTCCAGCTCTGCAATTTCCCCTTGAAAAAGCTCCAGCCAAAACTGCTCCTGCTGACGGAATTCCACACTGTTCAAAAACTCACGCTGCCACACGGCATAGTCTTTATACTGGATCGTCAATTCCGGTAAGTTCATGCCCCCGTATAAACGAGCAAATTCCTCGACGATTATCTCTTGGGAAAGACCGTCCGTAATAATATGATGCATATCAATGAACAGCAAATGACGGTTGGCAGGCTGATGAATAACCTGAACGCGGAACAATGGCTTTTGCCGGAGATTAAAGGGCTTGATTAATCCGCCCTGTTCCACTAATACACCACGTTCACGGCCCGATTGAATTTCTTCTATCCATGTCGCTAACCCTTGAACCGTACCTGCCCGGAAGAAGTCGCGTAATGTCAGATTTACATTCCATTCCTTGTTAATAAGGTAGACCAGCTTGGTTGCCAGCAAGGATTGTCCACCTAGCAGGAAGAAGTCATCCTGTGTGCCAATCTGCTCCCGATGCAGAATTTCCGACCAAAGCTCAACCAGGCGCTCTTCCAGGGGTGAAGCTGGCTGCACATAGGCCGTACCGACCTTGATACTTTCATTAACCTGCGGTAAAGCATGACGGTCGATTTTTCCGTGATGTGTTAACGGGATCACATCGACTCGAACAAAGTAAGACGGAATCATATATTCAGGTAAGGTTACCGATAGATGGGTCTTCAGTTCTGCCACCGACAATTCCTGATCTGTAACGATATAGGCGCATAGCTCATGCATACCAGGCTGGACTTCCTGAACCAACACAACTCCATCCTGTATATGTGGGTGCTGGAGCAACGATTTTTCAATCTCGCCCGGCTCGATGCGGTAACCCCGCACTTTAACCTGCTGATCGACTCTTCCTAAAAATTGAATTTGCCCATCTTCGAGGTATCTGCCCAGATCACCCGTTTTGTACATCCGCTCACCCGGTATCCACGGATTTGCTACAAACTGCTGCTGCGTCAGTTCGGGGCGGTTCATATAGCCGCGTGCAACGCCCCAGCCTGAAATGCATATTTCACCGGGTACCCCGATAGGCATAACATCCGTACCACTGCGATTCATGATGTATACCTCAGCATTGGCTACAGGTCGTCCGACAGGCAATGGATGAACAGCTGGAATATCCGGCACACAATAATAGGTAGCACAGACGGTCGCTTCTGTCGGTCCGTACGTATTGTAGACCTTTGCCGAGCGCAACAACTGGGTGACATATTCACTTTTCAACACATCCCCCCCGCTAATATAAGTGCGAATATGCGGGAAAGGGGGCAGTTGATTCAGCTCATTTAAAATATACGGCGAGGCGCTAACCACGGTCACTTGTTGCTGGCGAATGAATTGGTTCAGCAATTGGATGTCCTTCAGATCATCCCGTGAAACCATAGCCAGCGTTCCCCCTGCTGCCAATGTAGGGTAGATTTCCTCTACGGAAGCATCAAAGGTAATGGCTGCCTGCTGGAGCACTACGTCCTCAGCCGTTAGATGGAACTCATGCTGGAAAGCCGTGATGTAATTCGTTACATTTCTATGCTCAACCATGACTCCTTTGGGCTTACCGGATGATCCTGACGTGTACAAAATATAAGCCAAATGGTGAGGTGCCAGAGGCTCCTTGCCCGCAAGTGCAAAAGCTACATGATCAGCATCTCCGCTGTACAAAGCCGGATCACTTACATCCATGACAGACCCTGTAAAGCGAAGCGTGTCAATGCTGACGGTACCCGCAGATGTTAGGAGCAGAGACACGCCGCTGTCCTCCAACATGTAGGCCACCCGCTCCGTCGGATGTTCAGGGTCCATAGGGACATAGGCTGCTCCTGCTTTGAGTACGGCAAGCATGCTGGTCAGCATATCCAGCGAACGGGGAACCAGGATGCCGACAGCTTGGTCCGGTACCAAATGATAAGTTAGCAAGTGCCGGGCAAGCTGATTAGCTCTGATATTCAATTGGCTGTAAGTCAGCGAATGCTCTCCGTAGACGGCAGCAATCCGCTCAGGATGCTGTTCGGCCTGCTCTTCAAACCACTGGTGAACCAGCTTTTCCTGTGGGTAATTCACCCGGGTTTCGTTCCACTCATACAGGGTTCGCTGCTGTTCTTCCGCCTGATTCATGGAAATAAGGCCAATCGGCCGCGAAGCATCCGCACAAACTTCTTGTAAAAGATTCTTGTAATAACTCGCAAGTCGACGTATGGTCTCTCCCTTAAATAGTTGGGTCGCATACTCAAAGTGAAAACGCAGCTTGCCTTCATTTTCAACCCATATGACTGTCAGATCGACTTGGACAGCCTCCATCTTAGCTTCCAACGGAGTAAAGCGAAGCCCATTGATGCTCATCGGCTCCCCCCTAAAGTTCTGGGAAATAAACTGAACATCAAAAAGTGGGTTCCGGCTCCGGTCTCTCGGTACGTCAAGCTGATTCAGCAGCATTTCAAAGGGATAATCCTCATGCTTATAGGCTTCAAGCGCGTGCTTCTTAACCTCCTGCAAATATGCTGCGAAAGGCTTATCTTCAGCTGGCGCTGTTCGTAGGGCCAGCGTATTGATGAACAACCCAATCATGCGCTGGACCTCTTCCGACTGACGACCTGCGCTTGGAATGCCAATAATGATATCTTCCTGATTCGCATATTTGGCCAATAAAGTACTATAGACAGCGTACAGAAGCATAAAGAGCGTAACCCCATGCTGTACCGCTGTTTTTTTAGCCAAAGCTGTTAATTCCTCATTCAGATCAAATGTATAGACATCCCCGGCATTGCTCATTTGTGCTGCCCGCGGCTCATCTGTAGGCAAATCAAGTACAGGTAGCGTCCCCTTAAATACGTCCAGCCAGTATGCCTCCTGCTTTTTCATTTCGGCACTGTCCAGACGCTGATTTTGCCACAATGTAAAATCGGCATATTGCATAGGCAGTTCCGGTAGATCCTGTCCAGAATAGCCCTGTATCATTTCACTTAATAAAATACCAATTGAGGCTCCATCGGCTGCAATATGGTCAACATCGCACAGAAAGAGGTGGGAATCATCCTTCAGCCGGATCAGCTTCGCCTTTAACAGCGGCGCACGATTCAGGTCAAAGGGACGGATAAATTCATCCACATACGCTTCCAGCTCGCGCCCGTCCCCTTCGCTATATTCCAGCGAAAAATCTACCTCCGGGTACACTCTCTGTACCAGTTCGTTATCCCGCAACTCAAAAGCGGTGCGCAAGGAGCTATGACGACGAATCACCGCATATATGGCTTCCTCCAACCGATGATGATCCAGATTACCGGTGATGGTCATCGCACTGCATAGATTATTCAAGGTGCTATGTCCTGCCATTTGACGCATCATATAAAATCGACGCTGCGTCGAGGAAGCTGGGTACACCTCACGTTGTTCCACCGGATGAATGATCAGATTTTTGTCAGCTGATTGGGGTGCAGGCAGCTCCGTTTCCGTCTTAAGAGGCTGCTTCGCTTCTCCATCCGTATACAGGGCTAATTCGCTGACCGTAATATAGTTGAAGATATCGCTCATATCCACTTTTTTGGACAAGCTTTGATTCATCTGCCCCACCATTTTACTAGCAATCAGGGAGTCTCCTCCCAACTCATAAAAACTGTCATAGATGTTCAGCTCATCAAGCCCCAACACTTCCGCCCATATGCTTGCGATTACCTTTTCCGATGAGCTATATTCTCCTGCCGTTCGACCACGCAGCTGTACAGGACGTCGCACAGCAGCGGATGACGTGACCGTATGGTCATGCAGAAGCCGACGATGACGGTCCAGAATAGTCCGCATTTCATGAGAAAATCCGAAAGGGATGGCAGCGGAATCCAGCGCGGCCACCTGAGCGTAATTCAAGCCACCCACAATGACACGCGGAACGGGATGAAGCAATAATTGTTCAAGAGCGGCCAGTCCCTCTTGTGTGGACAGAGCCTGAAATAAGCTCTCCTGGAAATCAACCTCATGCTCAAAAGCCATCCCAACTTCCTGCCAAGGAGCCCAGTTGATGGCAAGCGTACGTCGGCCGGAGTGATTCCGCCACTCGGCAAAGGCATCCAGATAGGCGTTGGCCGCCGTGTAGTCGCTTTGGCCTGGTCCACCCATCAGTGAAGTCACAGATGAAAAAAGAATAAAAAAGTCCAGTGTATCCGCAGCGGTGATTCGGTCAAGCACATGTGTGCCTGTTACCTTCGGAGCCAGTACCTCGGTAAAGCGGTCCTGGCTCTTGAGAGCTATAAAACCGTCTCCAGCCACACCCGCAGCATGGATGATACCGTGAATAGCCCCATACTTGTGGCGAAGTTCATTCAAGGCTTGCTTCATAGCGGTCTCGTCAGCTACATCGATAGCATAATATTCTACCTGCGCTCCCTGCTGCTCCAATTCCAGCAAGGCGGTAACCGTATTCAGCATCCTTGTATTCATATCTGGCTTTAAGTTCTGTCTTACGTCACGGCTTCCGTTCGAATCAGCGTTTGCAATGGCCTCCCATTGCTCCTTGGGTGGCAAGGGCTTGCGACCTATCAATCCCAGTCTGACCTGACCTTTAGAAGCAAGCCATTTACCAATTGCCAATCCCAGCCCGCCAGTACCACCAGTTATGACATAGGTTCCCTGCGGTCTGATCGTAATCGGGTCAGCTTCGCTTTCCGTCAGATCCACAGGTTCAATCTGCTCTACATAACGTTCGCCGTTACGCCAAGCGACCAGAAATGTATCATCATCGTGCCGTAGGGAATGAATGAGTTCTGAAGGCTGGGTGCTTGTATCTATATCGAGGCAACGGCAGCTCAAATCAGGGTATTCCTGACCGATGACCCGGGCCAGCCCAAACAAGCCCGCATGTTCTGGTTTTAATTCATTTTCCAATTCATTCACTTTATAAGCCTGCTCAGCGATCACTGTCAGTTCCTTAACAGCTGACTTGGTCTCTGCGATTGCCTTAGCCAGATGAAATAGCTGAACCATAGACTGCCCGTTCCAGAGGTATATCAGTTTCTTAGCATTCTGACATCGCATCTCTGTCAACAAGCGTCTATGATCTTCCTCGGAACCAGTAGAGAAGTAAGCATGGTCTGACATTTTAGCAAAGGTGACTCCCCGCTTCACTTCAACCACATCATACCCTTCGTGCACCAACTGTCCACGCAGCGTTACACCGATCGGACGGTTATCTGTGAATAATAAAATCGTTTCCAGCGGTGTGGATAACACTGAATCATTTGCGGACCGGGTTACTGCATCTTCTTCATACTCGGAGGGTGCTTGTTCTTGCTTTTTCCATACAATCTGATGATATTTATGATGTTCTGTATAGCGGGTTCGTTTAAGATCCGCCTCGTGTACACGTTTGACTGCATAATCTTCAATTTCTACCAGTACCTGACCTTCGGCACCCAGAATGAGCACATCTACCGTTAAAATTTCCCCACTTTCCCTGACCTTGCTTTTTTTGCGCAGATAGCTGTAGCAAAGCCGTGGAAGGGCGTCGTAAATGCGCAGCTTGTGATATGAAAATGGCAGGAACAGGCCATTTCCTAAACTCTGGCTTGCTACCCCAACTGCCACATCCAACAAAGCGGGATGCAGCACGTATTGACTTACATCCATATGATAGGCTGCGGGCAGCTCCAGCTTAGCCAACACTTGATCTGTTCCAATTGCAATCGTCCGTAGCGTCTCCCACCGCGGCCCGAATGAAAATGCAGCAGCAGCTTCGGCATGATTCTCACCGACTACTACTTCCTGATCGTTGCATTCAGCCCGAATATCGCCCAGACTCATAACAGGATGGGCAGCCTTTACAAACACCGCGCACCCCTGTGCATGCCTTACCCAATTCTGCTCCCACGGCTGAACTGAGGGTCCCCCCGTCCGGCTTAATACCTTAAACGAAAACGTCTCACCCTCCCGTTGCAAAATGGTGTGTACTTCTCTATCTTCTCCTTCATCCACGATGAGTGGAGAAATAAACTGGATATCATATAGCTCCAGCACCTTGCCTGGACGCTTGTATTTTTCCAATCCTGCCCTAACCATTTCCAGATAAGTGGTTCCTGGTACAATACAGTTTTCCATAATCTTATGCTCGCTTAGTACCCAATGACGCCCAACAGAGAAACGGGTCAGGTAAATATCCTGATCCTCGGTTTCTGCCAAACAATAGTCCAAAAGCGGATGTGTTGTTTCCATCTCTGTGAAATCTCGAACTTGGGAAGCCTGAGAAACGACTTCTACCTTCTCCTCTACCTCTATCCAGCATCGCTTAGGCTCAAAAGGATAGGTGGGAATGCTTCGTCTGCGGCACGCTTTGCCTTCATACAAGCTCCCCCATTCCACATCTGCTCCCTCAACATACATACGGCACAGGGAATCCAGCGTATCGAACTCGAATGAAAGCTGGGTCAGTTTCTCTTTGGCTGATGCTGTCAGTCTTCTGGACTCCTCCAGCGTAAGTTCTCCTGCTTCTTTTTCCTTCTGTGCAGATACAACCTTATGACGTCCAAAATACACACCCGGTATGAACTCTTTTTGTTGCGCTTGTCCGCTGAAGCCTGAGGTCTGAATTTGAGTCAGCTTTGCTCCTAGATCATCCCAATCCCGGCACAGAATCGCCAAACGATAGCTATATTGCCCCCGTCCGGTATTAGCGGTATAACAAAGATCGCGCAACGGGTAGGCTTTAGGTTGCGTAACGTATTGCTGATATTGCTTCACATAGGCTGCTAGCACTGTTTCATTTTTGGCGGATAACGTAAAAAGCTGAACCGTTTCCGGGGTTTCCTGCTCCAATTGCCCCCCGTCCTGCGTTTCAGCCCACACCGGGGCCTCTTCCAGAACGACATGGCAGTTCGTACCGCTGAGCCCGAAGGAACTGACTCCGCAGCGTCGCGGAAAATCCTCCTTGGGCCAAGGCTGCAGCTTGTCATTCACATATACAGGCGAATCAATAAAGCTAATATCCGGGTTCGGGTAGGTAAAATGTAGGCTCGCCGGAATTTCTGCATGCTCCAAAGCGAGCACTGCCTTTAAAAAGCCCGTGATTCCCGCACTGTTATCCAGGTGACCTACATTGGTTTTGATCGAGCCTATGGCACAAAATTGATTCCGGTCGGTATACTGCCGAAAGGCTCTCCGTATACCATCAATCTCCACTGGATCACCCAGCTTGGTGCCTGTCCCATGAGCTTCAATATATGTAATGGTATCCGGGTCAATCCCAGCATCCTTCCAGGCCCGTACAATAACATCCTCTCCTGCCAGCGAATTGGGAGCCGTAATCCCGGCTGAAGTCCCGTCATTGTTCACAGCACTGCCTTTAATGACAGCATAAATATGGTCCTGATCCTGAATGGCCCGCTTCAAGGGTTTGAGCAGAACAGCGGCTACACCTTCTCCTCCACCTGTGCCATCCGAAACGCTATCGAACGTTCTCGTCCGGTCATCCGAGGAGCCTACACCCAGCCCCCCGCCCTTTCCCTCTTTTATAGGTACGAGTGTGACCTTCACCCCGCCGGCAATCGCCGTATCGCAATCGCCGTGCCGCAAATCCCGGCAGGCCAGGTGAATGGCCACCAAAGATGAAGAACATGCGGTATCCACCAACAGACTGGGCCCTTTTAAATCCAGCAGATAGGCGATCCGACTGGCAATCATGGAATGAATATTACCTGGAATCGCTGAAGAAGCTGATGAAGGAGCCATTTCTGCTATAAACCGCTTGTACTCCTCACCAAAATCACTGCTGTAGCCGACATAGACTCCTGTCCGACTACCAGAAAGCTTTTTACCACCGTACCCCGCATCTTCAACCGCCGCCCAGGCAGACTCCAAAAACAGTCGCTGGTTTGGGTCCATCAATCGCGCTTCAGCCGGAGAAAGTTGAAAAAAGGGATAGTCGAACTTATCAATTTCTTCTAGAAATCCACCTTCATTTAATGCCGTTTGTTCATTCAACAGCCCGGCTTGGAAGAGGCTCTCCAGCTCCCTTTTTCGTCGGGCAGGAAAAGGGCGTATGGCGTCCTGCCCCGCCCGCAGAAGATCCCAAAACTGAGCCGCATTTTCACTTTCGGCAATTTTACAGCTAATCCCGATGACTGCAATATCCGAATCTCGCAGCTCATTAACCGCGATCGGACCCGCGTCCTGAAAATCCTGTTCATTGAATTGAAGAGCCGCCAGATTGAATCCTGTTTTTGTCATCATCGTACTCCCTTCCGTTCCTCGTGTTCGCTGCGATTAGCTGACCTGAAACGCGGGAAATAATTCGCGTGTATGCGTATTGCTGAAAATCTGCTCAAACCGTTCAGCCCGTAGTTCCGTTGGTGTTAATTTGGTTGCAAAAATGGACTTTAGCTTGTCCAGAGCTTGCTGCATTTGTTCCAACGTTGGTTCTGTTCCGGTTGTGATCAATTGTTCGCGCAGGTTTTGCAATTCTTTGTATGGAACGACTACACCCTGCTCATACTCATCGTTATTCCAGTTCCGGTTCTGGGTTGAAACCGCAATCGCAATACAGGAGGTCACCAGACCCAAACCATCTGGTTTGCTCTCGATATCAGCATTCCGCAGCAATTCCAGAGTGGAGGGATGCTCAAAAGCAAAGGAATGAGCCGTAGAGGTGATACCTGTCATTAAATTTCTTAATACGGTTTTGGGGCCGATTTCTATAAAATGATTCACACCCTGATTCAGCATGTATTGAACGCTTCTGTGCCATTGCACAGGCCGTGCCATCTGGGACGTCAGGTTAGATAGGATATAACGACGATCCGCATAGGGTGTCGCTGTAACATTAGAGAGCACAGGCCATTGAAAACGGCCATAATCATATCTCTCCAGCTCCTCCCGAAATTTGCCCGCAGCGCTCCGCATTAAATTCGTATGGAACGGAAAGCCCACCTTGAGGCGAATCGTCTTGATTCCTCTACGATTCAGTTCCTCTTCTGCCTTCTCCAGTGCAGGAGTATGACCCGAAATGACGAGCTGCTCAGAGGAATTATAATTCGCAATGCCGACCGATACGCCGGCTGTCGAGGCTTGCTGGCACACCTCATCCACCTCACGCTCATGACTCCCGACTACCGCCAGCATCGCCCCTGTACCTGGAGCAACAGCTTCCTGCATCAGAATGCCCCGCTGACGTACTATTTTCACCGCATCCGAAAAAGCAAGCGCCCCTGTACTGACCAATGCCGAGAATTCTCCCAGACTGTGACCCGCTACCAGAGATGGAGCAAGCTTCAATTCCTGCATCAGTACACGAAAAGCTGCGATGCTCACGGTCAAAATGGCAGGCTGGGCATTAGCGGTCAGAGTCAGCTCATCCATGGAACCTGTGAAACAAAGCATCTTTAGATCAAACCCCAGCGCATCCTCGGCCTCTTCAAAGGTTTCTCTTGCTACTGAATATTCATCGTATAAGCTTTGACCCATGCCTACATATTGAGAGCCTTGCCCCGGGAATAAAAATCCTAATTTTTTCATCGTTCCATCCTCCTTATAGTAGGTCTGCAATCTTGTGCAGTACGTGGACATAGGCCTTCATCATCTGTTCCGCCCAAGTCTTCCTCAGTTTTCCAGCTTGATATTCGCATAGGAACCGTACCTGCTCCGCGCGCACATTCATATGAAGCACCCAGTCAAATTGTCGGGTCACCTCATGTTCCGTCGGCGTATGATTCAAAAACACACAAGGGAGAAAAGCAGACGGATTGGCGTTTCCTGTCCCATTTGGCAACATAACTGGGATCGGGTAAAGGTCGGTCTCTTTCGCTTTTTGGCGATGACCAGCAACCTCTAGGCACAGAACGCTAAAATCATCATTTTCCGTCAATCGTACACGTAGCGGATACAAGCTCTCCCCTGTCAGTTGTGATGCGAGGAAAGAGGACTGTCCATGGTGTATGAACTGTTTATGTGGTAATGGGTGTCCTTCACCGATGAGCAATACCAGTTCGGACTGACCTGTCATTTGTGACAAAACATACGTATAAACGGCTAGTAACAAGTCTGTTAGGGCAAAATCCTGACTCCAAACTGCTTTCTGTAACGTGGTCAGCAGGTCCGCAGGTAAGGTGAAGGTGAACGTAGCCTGCCCTTCGGCTCCTCCATCTGTCCGCATCGCCTCATTCCACGGAATAAAAGATAACGATTCAGCCAAGTAAAGACGCCAGTATTGCTCCTGACGCTCATATCGTTCCTGTTCCGCATCCGTCCATGCTTTTTCTCCTTGCTGCTCCAGAAAACCGGAAAGTCTCGCAATCGTCGGATAGGCAAAGCAGTCTGCAACGCTGATTTTCCCTGGAAAGATTTGCTGAAGACGAACATTCATTTGAATGAGCAGAACCGAATTGCCCCCCAGCTCAAAGAAATTATCGTGAATGCCAAGCTCACTTCTGTGCAATACCTCTTCCCAAATTTGGCTGACCTGCATTTCCACCTCTGTAGCAGGTGCTGTATACTCCACTCCAAGAAGAGGACGGCTATGATCCGGCTTGGGCAGCATTCGACGGTTTACTTTTCCGTTCGGCGTTAAGGGCATCTCCGACAAGGTAATAAAATGCGAGGGAACCATATATTCTGGCAGTCGGGCAAGCAAATGATTACGTAGCTCACTCACTGATAAAGTCTGCTGGCCTACCCAATAGGCGCAAAGGGAGTGGTTCTCCTGTTCATCTGATCGGTCCTGTACCACCACAGCTTCCCGAATGGAAGGATGATCCAGCAGCGCCTGTTCAATTTCCCCCAGCTCCACCCGATAGCCACGGACCTTGATCTGATCATCCATCCGGCCCAACACTTCAATCTCGCCGTTATGCAGCCACCGCGCCAAATCTCCGGTCTTAAACATTCGCTCACCGGACCGGAACGGATTGGCTTTGAACTTCTCGAATGTTAGCTCGGGGCGCTTGTCATAACCGGATGCAAGTCCCTTGCCTCCAATCCAGAGATCACCCGCTACAAGATCCGGTACAGGCTGGAGCTGCCCATCCAGAATATATACTTGTGTATTCGCTATCGGCGTACCCACTGTCACCCGCTCGTGCTGGGTAAGCTCCTGCACAGTTGACCAGACTGTAGTTTCGGTTGGGCCGTACATGTTAAAAATGCGCGCAGTGGTCATCTCCTGCGTCTGACGAAGCAATGGCTCTGGTAAAGCCTCGCCTCCCACCATCACGACCTGCAACGTGCGCATACTCTCTTTTGCTTCCGGGTGCATAAGCAAAAGCTGAAGCCGCGAGGGTGTCATTTGCAGCAAGTGCGGACCTGTTCGGCGAATCGCCTCCAACAGCAGTTCAGCATTCGCCTGCTCTTCTCTCGTAGATAACACTACCCGTAGCCCCTTCGCCAAAGGCAGTAGCGTTTCCAATACAAAAATATCAAATGCAGCAGTAGTTACTGAGAAGAAGGTTTGACCTTCAGGAAACGGTATTCGCTCGGTAATCCCGTAGATCAGGTTCACAATGGCTTCCTGACGGATCATCACGCCTTTCGGATTTCCGGTCGAGCCTGAGGTGAAAATCATATACGCCAAATCATGGGGTCCCGGCTGTGTAATCTCCAGCCTTTTTCCATCCTGACGGTGTATACTCTCGTCATTCAACGAAATGACTTCGCCTCTAAAATCCAGTCCATCCAGCAGTGTGTCCCGACTAATAAGCCATTGCGCTTCACTCTCTTCCAGCATGTAGGAAATACGCGCCGCAGGATAGTCGGGGTCGATCGGCAAATAGGCAGCACCTGTCTTTAAAATGCCGAGCATCGCCGTCAGCAAATCTACCGACCGTTCCAGCAGCAAGGCAACCACCGTATTCACGTCCGCTCCTTTGCTGCGCAATGTTCTCGCCACCCGATTGGACAGGACATCCAGCTCGCCATAGGTCAAACGCCGGCTCCCACATTCTACCGCTATGGCGTCCGGCATCCGTGCAGCCTGTTCTTCGAACAGGTGATGCATCAGCTTGTCAGCCGGAAGCGCAAGCTCAGTCGCATTGCGGGCGACAAGAATGCGTGATTGCTCCGCAGGAGTCAGCAGGCTGTAGACATACATAGGGCGGTCTGGCTGTGAAGCCAGTTGGGCCACCAGCTCTATGAAATGCTGCGCCATCTGGCGAACCGTGTGCTCGCGGAACAGTTCCGCGCTGTATTCAAAGGTACAATGCAGCCCATTACGGCGATTATCACCTACACCTTTAGCAGTCGGCATCTCAACCACGGTCAGCATCAAATCAAATGAAGCAAAAGGGCTTTCCAACGGATAAGGCTTCACCTGTAAACCCGGCACTTCCCTGCTGCCATCCATAAAATTTTGCAGCCGAAACATCGTGTCAAACAGCGGATTACGACTCAAATCCCGCTGGAGATGCAAGCGATTGACGAGCATATCAAAGGGGTAATCCTGATGCTCAAACGCATTCAACGCATTGTCTTTGACCTCGTCCAGAAACTGTCGGAAGGTCTTCTCCTGTACGGGAGCATTTCGTAACGTAAGTGTATTTACGAACATACCGAGCATCCGCTCCAGCTGAACATGCGATCTTCCGGCTACTGGCGTACCCACCACGATGTCCTCCTGCCCACTGTAGCGTGACAAGAATACATTGTATGCCGCCAGCAAAACCATGAATAACGTGGCACCACTCTCCGTTGCCAGCTTCCGCAAACTTGTTGCACAGTCTGACGACAGACTAAATTCCAGCGAGCCCCCGGCAAAGCTGCGTTGTCTTGGTCTTGGATAATCTCCCGGCAGATTCAGAAGCGGAATTTCCTTTCCAGTGTGCTGTTCGTGGAACATCTTCAGCCAGAACGCTTCCTGTTCTTTCAGATGTTCCCCGCTGAGCTGTGTATGCTGCCAGGCGGCAAAGTCTTTATACTGAATGTGCGGTTTTTCCAGAGCGCTTCCTTCCATCAGGGAGATAAACTCATCAATAAGCACTGTCGCAGAAATTCCATCAAAAATAATATGATGCACATCCAGCAGTAGAACATGGTTCTGCTCCGCTAATCGAACCAGCATTACTCGTAAAAGCGGGGGTTGTTGCAAATCAAAAGGACGCAAAAATGATTGCTGAATCTGCGGCATATCGGCCGCCGTCCCTTCGGTATATTCCATTTTCCAATCCACATCCAAATGAATCTGCTGTACTACCTCATCCTCCAGCAGGGTAAAGCCCGTTCGAAATACTTCATGCCGGAGCAGTAATGTTCGAAACAGATGTTCAAGCTGCTCTCGTTGGATACTGCCTTCCAAATGCCAGGCAGTGAACACGTGATTGCTCAGACTTTCTCCTTCCAATTGATGCAAAACAAATAATCGTCTTTGAGCGGCGGAAACTGGGTAATACTCCTGCTCAGGCAACGGTTCGATAGAAGCTGCATGAACAGAGGTCTTTTGACGAAGCAAATCTGCTAGCTCACGAATGGTTTGATGATCAAAAAGTTCTTTGAACGTCACTTTCACCTGCAAGCGCTCCTGAATCCGGTAAATCATTTTTGCCATCTTGAGTGAATGTCCACCCAACGCAAAAAAGGGGTCCTGTACACCCACTTGCGCTATATCCAAAATTTCTGCCCAAATAGTGGACAGCTCTTGCTCCATACCGTCCCTTGGAGGTACATATTCTGTTCCTACAAGACTTCTTCCCTCAGGTTTTGGCATATGTTTACGGTCGATTTTACCGTGTGGGGTCAAAGGCATGGCTTCAAGCGGGACCAACAGGCCGGGAACCATATAGTCGGGAAGCCGTTCTTTTAGATGTTCGCGTACCCCTTCTGACGTCATTTCCAGCGACTGCAATGTGTAATAGCCGATCAGCCCGGTTAATCCCGTTTCCTCCACATGTGCAATCACCGCTGCCTCACGAATAGATGGAAGGCTGACCAGCGCCTGCTCAACTTCCTTCATTTCGACGCGAAATCCCCGCACCTGAACCTGATCGTCCTTTCGACCAAGATACTGAAATTGCCCGTCCGGGGTCTGACAGCCTAAGTCTCCCGTTCGATAAAGCCTTTCTCCGGTCAACGGATGCGTAGTGAAGGCTTTGGCTGTCAAATCCGGCTTGGCCCAATATCCGCTCGCCAGTCCTGTCCCGCCGATACAAATCTCGCCTTGCACTTGGAATCCGGCAAGCTGTCCATCCTGATCCAGCACATACACATGAGTATTCGCAATCGGCAGCCCCAGAGGAATACGTAATGTTCCCGCATCCGGCTTGTGCTGAATGATATGCTGGGTCGCATAGATGGCCGATTCGGTCATGCCGTATAGATTGGCGATTTTCGCTGTGCGAAAAAGAGTGTACCATTCCTGCACGATATTCACCGGAAGCGCTTCGCCCCCGTTAAAAATCCACTTTAGATCAGGCAATGGATGAGATTCCCCCGCATTTCGTACAGCACTTAGGAAAACATTCATGAGCGCAGGAACAAATTGAGTAACCGTCACTTTTTCCCGCTTCATAAATGGGTATAGCTGTGCAGGGTCTTTGACGATATCCGCAGGTACAATCGTTAATTTGGCTCCCTCCATCAGCGGCCAGAACCATTCCCACACCGAGTCTGTAAAGCTGGTAGACGTCTTCTGCGCGATGACATCGTCTGCTCCCAGAGCAAAGGTATCCTGCAACCAAAATAACGTATTCAGCACAGCCTTATGGGTCATCATCACCCCTTTGGGCTGTCCCGTGGAGCCAGATGTGTACATGATATACGCCAGGTCTTTTTCATTGGGAATATTTTGCAGACTCAGCTCATCCGTAGACATCCCTTGTGCTTTGACAGGAATAAAATAAGACTCATCCCCTCGCATCTCCCGCAGTCTAACGATCCACTCCGACTCTCCCCATACCGTTTCATCCAGACAAATGACAGTTTCAATACAGTCTGGCAAATGATCTAACGTCCGCCCGAAATAACGTAAATTCGTAACAAGCACGCGGCACGAACTGTCGTCAAGCATATACTTGATTCGGGATTGCGGATACTCAGGATCAATCGGTACATAGGCACCACCAGCCTTCATAATCCCTAAAATAGCGGTAAGCAATGGGACATCCCTATCCCCCATAATGGCAACCAGCGAGTTCGAACGAACTCCATAACGACTGAAAAGCTGTCCCAATTGGTTGGAGCGAAGGTGCAGCTCCTTATAGGTGACAGCCATGTCGCCGTCCAGAACCCCCACTGCATTAGGGGTACGGAGCGTCTGCTCCTGAATACGGGACGTAATCGTGACTCCAGCCGGATAAGCCTTCTGCGTATCATTAACGCGATGGATGACCGCCCGTTCCTCTGCCCCCATGTAATCCATTTTCCACACAGGCTGCTCCGGGTCCTGAATGGCACCCGCAATAATGTTACGGAAATACGCTCCGATCCTGGACATCGTTGAGGCTGTAAACAAATCTGTTCCATAGCTAAGCGATATGACCAATTCGTCATTTACGGATTCCACGATTATGGTCAAGTCAAACTCGTTCGCGTCAGCACCATTTCCCAGCTTGATTCTTTCCATCGGGATTCCCCCGAAGTTCTCCTCATTTTTGGAGCCAGCTGCAAAATTAATCAGAACGTCAAACAGCGGGGCACGATTTAGGCGGCGCGGACGGTTCAATACCTGCAATAGCTTGTCAAAAGGATAGTCCTGATGGGCGTATGCTCCTGCGCACTCATCTTTAACTTGTTGTAACAATCGTGAAAAAGAAATGTCTCGGGAAAGTCGATTCCGCAGCACGAGAGTATTCACAAAAAAACCCATCAGGTTTCGAACCTGCTTTTGATTCCGTCCCGCCACAGGAGTACCAATAATAATGTCCTCTTGCTGAGTAAGCCGGGCTAATAACACATTCAGACTGGCAACGATCGACATGAACATGGTGGTTCCGTACGTGCGGTTCAACCGCTCCAAGCCCGCGCATAATTCCGCATTCAGAATGACCTTTTCCACCGCCGCCGGAGCATTTCGGATGGTCGGACGCGGAAAATCCAAAGGCAATTGAAGACTTGGCAATTCACCATCCAATCGGGATTTCCAGTATTGCTCCTGCGAGCTTAGTTTTCCAGTAAGCACCTGCTGATTTTGCCAATGTGCATAATCAATATATTGGATCGGCAATTCTGGCAAATGGGGGCTTGTTCCTTGCTCCAACGCCTGATAAATATGGAACAGTTCTTGAAAAAACAGATCCATAGACCAACCATCTTCAATGATGTGGTGCATACAAATATGAAAAACATAGTCGTTTGCCGCCAGCATGTAGATCTGTGCCCGCCATAATGGACTCTGTTCCAGATCAAAAGGCTGATTCATCACAGTCTGTATTTCTTTTTGTACCTCTGCCCACGCTGTTTCTTCCCCTGTATCCGATACATCCACAACAGGCACGTTTAAGGTCAATTGCTCCAGCACCACTTGCTTCGGTACACCTTCGACCACCGTGAACACTGTACGAAGGATAAAATGTCTTTCAACGATGGTATGGAGGGCCTGCTGTAAATACGCGGTATTCACAGCTTGTCTGATTCGAACGGCTACCGACTGATTTAAGGCGCTGCTCTGAGCGTCCAGCTGGGACTGAACCCAGAACCGTTTCTGCCCATGAGACAGATCATAGGTCTGCTTCTCTCCCATGTGTAAACCTCCATCTGTACATTATTCGAGGATATGCTACTGCTTTTCGTATAACGTTTCATTGCACCAGACATACCGGGTTCCGTTCCATTCGGTTGCAGAACGTACATCCGGGAAAAAGCCGCTGCCGAGCAGATTGGCGCTGGTATTGCACAGCACTGGAATACCGCTCAAATTCTCGTACGCATGCAGCAAATCATAGATCAGCGGATTATCCTCCCGACTCACCGTCTGCAGGCGTGCCGTTCCATCGAGATGACGGATCGCAGGAATGCGTTCCACCCATTCATCACGCAACATATGATCAAAAAGCATATACGGATCACGGGTTCCCGGTGAAAAAATAGCAGGTGCATGCTCCTCTATACAAATCGGTGAGACCGGACGATAGTCTTCCCGCTGCTTGATGGCATTCAGGCGGTCTTTCATATCCGGTTGAACGGCAGCTGCCAGTATACTCCGGTTGCCCAAAGCACGTGGTCCCAGTTCCGCCCGATCATTCAGCACCACGACTGGATCATCTGTCGTATGCAGCAGTTCCGCGAGCTGTGCTACCGTACAAGCACGTGATTCCCAGCCTTCTGCTGGCTCATTTTGAATGACCATGGGTCCGCTGTACACAGACCAATTCAAATGAGGATGACCTGTCTGATGAATCATTTCACAACAGGCAGCACCAATAGCCGAGCCTGTATCATTGGTAAATGGAGAAACAAACACATCGTCAAATAATCCGCTTTCCCGAATTGCACTGTTCCATTTGATATTCAGAGAACAACCTCCTATAAAGCAAAAGTTACGTGTTTTCCGACCATGCTTGGTCACACTCGCCTCCAACGAGGTTACGAGAAGCTGCTCCAAATACTGATGGAAAGACGCCATGGCGTCTGCATGCGGAATATGATGCTCATCTACATATCGCTTGATTTCCTGGGAAAAGGTCCAGTTAAACTCCAGCGAGGGTGAAAAATGCCGTGCATACGTCAGCTCAAACTGTTCGAGCAGCTCTGGACGTACCTGTCCCTTGGCAATGTAGGCCATGACCTTGCCCGCTACCGAAAGATCATCCACGCGCGGTCCTTGCCCTCCGCGAAGAAATGGCTCAAAATGCAGCGAAAACAGTGAATAAATGTTGCCAATGTACATGAAGAGAGGACCCAGATTTTCTAATTTTCCGTTCGCTGGATCAAAGTAATAAAAACGCGGATACATGCCGCCATCGTACACGAGCGTGTAAGACGGCTCCTTGTTCACCGCATAAGGACTCGCACAATAGGTGCTGGCGATATGTGTGGTTGAATGCATATAGCTGGTATAGTCGTAGGTTCTTCCGCCAATGGCAAGACCACTGCCCGAATAGGCTTGGAGCGCGTCGGCTGAAAGCGATACTTCGCGGTAAGGTGCAACCGTGAGAGACAGCTCCTGTCCATGGGAACGCGTGTCCACCTTGCTTTCCTTCAATCCGGCCCAACCGTCGATGACAAACCGATCCACATCTGCCGAGGTATAGCCATGCAGGTTAAGCACTTCCTCGACAAAATCCAAATCAGGAATTTCGCTGTAGCGTTTGTTGTTATTGAATTTTTCAACCTCGTAGCTGAAAATAAGCTTGTTATCCTCAATCAAGGCCACACTACCATCATGCGTTAATTTCAGTCCGCAGAATAACATGTTCCTTCACTCCTCACCTGTTAGCCCAACACAAAGCCGCTTTATTGTTCAGCCTCAGCAAAATGACGTGGTAATACCGGAATGATATCGGATTCCTCGGAATCGACACGATTGGATTCATCTATCCAGCTTCCCAGCCCGGCCACCGTTGGCTCCTGAAAAAAGACCTGAATCGGTACATCTATGGCCAGCTGGTCTTTAATTTTAGCAATGACACTCATCAGCATCAGCGAATCTCCATTTTCAAAAAAGTCCTGGTGTATGCTAATTTCCTCATGCCCCAGCACCTCGCCCCAAATCTGACCTAGCTGCCGTTCTGTTTTCGAATACGCATCTCCATCACGGCCGATCAAGGTCACTTGAATGTGAGAGTTCATGTGCACTCCGGTGTCCACAGCCTCCGACTTGGGCTGTAACGTACGAAACAGCTCTGCCTCAAAGGAGACAAATTTAGCACCCAGCTTCACATTTCGCTGGATCATATCGTTCAGCGCTTCATTAGAGGTAATGAACTGTTTCAGCTCTTGATAGGACTCCAGCAGATGACTGTAGGCTTCAGACTCTTGATCGTTGTGCCCCTGCGCTTGCTCTGTAATTTCCTTTGTTAAGTCTGGGGAAAAGCGAACCTTGAGCAGCGTCAGCACTTGAGCCAGCTCCTGGCTGCGAATGTTGGCAATGACCGTTTGGGTCAGTTTATATTGCAAAAGCCGTTCAAACAGCTTGCCATAGTCCTCCGACGAAATCGGCTGAGATAACATCCGTTGATCCATCAGCTCGTCCGATGTAGCCCCCATCTCCAGATGCGACCAGTTAATCGCCATCATTTCCATGCCACGACGGCTCTGATAGTGGGCATACTGATCCAGAAATGCATTCGCAGCAGCGTAGCTGCCCAAGCCTACACCTCCCAGCTGCGAAGCCACTGACGAGAAAAGAATCCAGAAGTCCAGCGTTTGATCCTTAGTCACCTCGTTTAACACCCATGTTCCTATTACCTTGGCTTTCATGATTCGCTGGAACCCGGCTGCATCCATCTGCTCCAGACGAATTTCCTCCAAATGCATCGCGGCATTCATGACCCCATGAATCGGGCCATAACGTGCGTGTACATCATCCACAACCTTCTTCATTGCATCTAGATCCGTGATATCTGCCGCATAGTAGCTCACCTCTGAGCCGAGCTTTTCAATCTCCAACAGTCCACGGATTTTCTTCGTAATTTCAGAGGTATCCAGCCCCGCAGCTCGTTCCTGCCAGCTATCCCGGTCCGGAAGCACAGTACGGTTCACCAGCACGAGCTTAACCTTCGCCTGCCGGGCAAGATAGCGGCAGGTTTCCAGTCCAACTGAACCGGCTCCCCCGGCAATCAGATAGACGCCACCCTCACGAATTGTAATCTTCCGATGTGGAAGAGCTGTAAGCTGCATCCGTTCCAGCTGCTGCGTATACCGCTGACCGCTTCGCCATGCTGAAGTCTGATCTGCTTCGTCCCGATCCAATTCCAGCAAGATTTCCTGAGCAATGTCAGAATTGTCGCGTCCGATCGTTTCTACATCCATACAGCTACAACGATGCTGGCTATATTCCTGCGAGATGACCTTCATCAATCCCCACAGAGGCGCTTTTTCCGGGAACACATATGTATCCTCCGCTACGACCAGCTGTGCGTAGTTCGAGACGACTTTGATTTCCAACGGGTGATGAATCGAGCTTGCTTGAACAGCCTTCATCAAATAAAAAAGACTTAAAGCCCCTTGCTCCTGACTTTCATTCAAATCATCGAGCTGCCGCATGCGACTGCGAATTTCGGTGCAGGTCCACAAGTGAACGATACCGGAAAGTTCTGCTCCCCCTCGCGTCTCAACCTCGGTCACGGCTGCAAGCAGCCTGTTATAGTCCTCCGCATAGCCGGGACGAATCTGATAATGACTCGGATCTATGGCAGCATAATCAGATGCAGCCTCTACGATAATAGGTGTGAGTCCTCGATCCTTCATAAACTCGCTAAGTGAAGCAGCTACGCCTTCTTCATCCGCCAGAATAAGCCATGACTTGCTGGTAGCCGACCGTTCTGGGGAGACAGAAGCCGTCAACGGACTGGCTATCCAATTCAGTTCATAGAACCACTGGTCAACCTGCTTCTCCGGTACCGATCTCAAGGCTGGGGAATCTGCTACATGCTCCATCGCATGCTCCGGGATATAATTCACCCAATGTCGCTTGCCTGCAAATGGATATACAGGTAAAGGAACACGATGTCTTTGATCCAAATCATGCAGAGCTGTCCAATTGATCTCGCTACCTTGCATATATTCATCCACAACCCGATCTAGGCTGGTGTCAGGCTGTACCTTGAAGCTTTTCTCCTCACGGGTTGTTAGGCGGGTATAATATATCCCCTCTCCCGCTAAAGCTGGACGTGCAGCTTCATCTGCATTTGCAAATCGCTCCAGCCCTTCCCTTAACTCTTCAAGACTTGTAACTACAATCGCAAGCCGATAAGCATAGTGCCCCCGTCCCTGATTGCTTGTAAAACAAATATCTGGCAGCGCATGAGCCGTGCGATCCAAAAACGTACGATAACGGTCAACCAAAGCATCAAAGGAAGCTTTACTCTTGGCAGACAACGTAAATACATACGGTACGTTTTCTCCACTGGCGGACTGGCTCTGCTCGTCCTGCTCATATTCCTCCAATATGACATGACAGTTAGTTCCTGCTAGACCAAAAGCACTTACTCCTGCCCGCCGTGGCACTCCTGCCTCCGTCTCCCATGGAACCAACTCTGTATTCACATATACAGGCGATTCAATGAAATTAATGTGCGGATTCGGCTCGTTAAAATGGAGGGTTGCCGGAATCTCCTTCTTTTGCAGCAGCAGCACCGTTTTAATCAATCCCGCGATGCCAGCCGCAGTATCCAAATGTCCTATGTTTGTTTTTACCGCACCCAAGGCACAAAAATGCCGCTTGTCCGTGTAGCTGCGGAAGGCGTTGGTAATGCCTTCAATCTCAATCGGATCACCTAGACGAGTTCCTGTACCGTGAGCCTCAATGTAGGTTACCGTTTCCGGAGAGATACCCGCATTACGCCAAGCTTCCTTCATCAGCTCCGTCTGAGCCAAGGCACTTGGTGCGGTAATGCCGTTGGACTTTCCGTCCGAATTCATGGAGCTGCCTTTAATGACAGCGTAGATATGATCCCGATCCTTTTTAGCCTTTTCCAGCGTCTTCAGTACGATGACCCCGAATCCCTCGCCCCATACCGTCCCATTCGCTGCGGCATCGAAGGTGCGCGCAACAGAGTCGGGAGAAGCAATGCCGATATCGACCAGCCCTTCATCTACGGGAAATAAGGTCAGGTTCAGCCCGCCGGCTACAGCCATGTCACAATCGCCAGTAATCAGTCCTTTGACCGCATGATGCACAGCAGCTAAAGATGCCGAGCAGGCGGTATCAATCAGATGGCTGCCGCTAGCGAGATTCAGCAAGTAGGCCACCCGACTGGCTACGACTGAAATGGTATTGCCGGGTAAGGCATACGGCTCCATGTTCTGAATCAGTTGCAAGTAATCGGCGTCCGTATCCCCTACGTATACCCCGGTTCGTGAGCCGTACAATTCCTTTTCGGCATAGCCGGCATCCTCCAGCGCTTCCCAGGTAACTTCAAGGAAAATGCGCTGCAAAGGGTCCATACACCTGGCTTCTGCAGGAGTAATGTTAAAATAATCCGCATCAAAACGATCAATATGGTCCAAATAGGCTCCTCTGCGATACTTAATCTCCGGCGCATATCGTTTACCTTTAAAATAGTCCCGAATAGGCCGGTCCACGTCTGCCTTGCGGCTTTCTGGGAAGTCCCTCACGGCATCCATGCCGTTCACGAGATTATCCCAAAACTCATCTGTTCCATTTGCGCCCGGAAAACGACAGGCCATCCCAACCACGGCAATATCATCAACCTTCACCGTTTTGGACTCATTTTCGAATAGCTCTTTTAGCATCGGCAGAGCTTCTATCTTGGAGAGATGTTTTGCAGCAACCTGAGCTAGCAAATAATTCTGAACCCGTTTCATATGTTATCCCTCCTTCAGATGGTCCAGCGCCCGTATAGACTCGCTTACATCCAGTGAGCCATCTTCAATTTGATCCAGCAGGCTCATAAGATCTTGATCCAGCTGTTCGTCATCCTTGGACTGATTTTCAAAGTGATTCATATACGCCGCAATCGTAGGATAGGAAAACAGCTCGGCTACTGTTGCCTCACTGCCCAGTGCGTGCTTCATCTTTCGATGAAGCCGAACAATCGAGATGGAATTGCCGCCGATTTCAAAAAAGCTGTCATGGATGCCGACGTCCTCCGGGCTTATATTTAAAATTCCGGCCCAGATTTTCGTCAGCATATGCTCTCTTTCATTGCGAGGCGCCACATATGCGGTTGAACGGTGAACTCGGCCCTCCGGCTGTGGCAGATTTTTGCGATCAATCTTCCCGTTCGGAGTTAGCGGCATCTCCAGCAGTTCCATGAAAAATCCCGGAATCATATACTCAGGTAATATTTCACGCAGGTGTGTTGTCAGATCATCCACTTCGAGCCCTTTTTCCAGCGAAGTAAAATAACATAAGAGATTGGTTACACCAAACTCATCCGTTTGGGCAATCACGGCTGTTTCCTTGATCCCTGGAAAAACGGATACGGCCCGTTCCACTTCTTTGAGTTCTACGCGATATCCCCGCACCTGTACCTGATCATCCTTGCGGCCGCTATACTCTAGAATGCCATCCGGCCGTAACAGGCCCAAATCACCTGTACGATATAGCTGTTCGCCTGTTTTGGGATGCTGGGTAAAAGCCTTGGCAGTTGCTTCTGCCTTATTCCAGTACCCCTCCGTCAGACCAATCCCGCCGATGCATATTTCGCCTTTGACCTCAAAGGGGCACAATTGCCCCTCCTTGTCCAAAATATAAACATGCGTGTTCGCAAGGGGCCTTCCCAACGGAATGCTCAATTCGCCCTCTGCCGGAGATGCGTCAATCAGGTAACAGGTTGCATAAATAGCCGACTCGGTCATACCATAAATGTTGGCAATCTTGGCTTGCTGGAATATGCTGTACCAGTCCCGCACCCCATTGACGAGCAAGGCTTCGCCTCCATTGAATACCCATTTAAGTTCCGGTAGCGGATGATCCGTCTCTTCGGTCGGAACCGCATCCAGAAAGAGACTCATCTGGGCCGGAACGAACTGGGTAATAGTAATCTTGTCATCCCGGAGCTGTTCATATAGCCGTTGAGGATCTTTGACCGTATCCGAGCTGAATATGGACAGCTTGGCTCCGTATATCAGAGGCCAGAAGAATTCCCATACCGAATCAGTAAAACTGGCAGAAGTCTTCTGCGCAATCACATCTTCTGCGGTCAAACAAAAGGTATCCTGCAACCAAAAGAGCGTATTCAGCACAGCTTTATGCGTCATCATGACTCCTTTGGGATCTCCCGTAGAGCCTGAGGTGTATATCAAATACGCAAGATCATTTTCACCGGCAGGACACGCCCATGAGCCCTGCTCCTGGCGCTCCCAATCCGACCGCTGATACACCTTCAGACGATCTGCTCGCATCTTCGTTTCGTCAAGACAAACAACCGTCGTCATGCTTTCCGGCAAATCTCCCAGCATCGCTTGCAGCTTGGCAGACTCGGTGATCAGCACACCGCAAGCACTGTCGCGCAGCATATATTGAACCCGCTTTTTCGGGTAGTCCGGGTCAATAGGCACGTAGGCTGCACCTGCTTTTAATACGCCGAAAATAGCCACTAAAAGCTCAATTCCTCGTTCCGCTACCACCGCTACCCGCTGGTTAGGCCGCACACCTGCTGCATGCAGCAGGCGGGCCATTCGGTTCGCTTGTTCCTCCAATTCGGCATACGTAATGGAGGAGCCGTATTCATAAATAGCGGTTTGCTGTGGTGTGATTGCGACCTGACGGGCAAACAAATCAGGAATCGTAACATGATCCTCATAAGGCTTTGCAGTCTGATTCATCTCCGCAATGACGCGTTCCTCTTCTGCCGATAGAATTTCAAATGCATCAAAATCCAGATCCATAGGGTCTACTCCCGAACCGGAATTGCAGCAGATACAGCCGATTGACCTACCAAGCTGTTTGTGAAAAAGTCCACTAAGCGATCTATGCCTTCGTTGTATCGCGTTGTAGAGTAGGACAGGCGCAGCATTTTCGGCAATCCAAAATCAGAACCTGGTACAGTCGCCACTTGTTTGGCTCTCATAATTTGTTCCGCCAGCTCCAAACTCGTTTCGATGCCGTGCTCGTCCATGTACTTTTCACAATCAAGTGTGAAGTAAAAGCTACCTTGTGCAGGGATAGCACGTACGAGCGGAACCTCATTGAATTGCTCCACCGTATAATCCCGTCTTGCTTTATACAAGCTGACCAGCTGCTCAATCTCTTCGGGATGTGCCAATGCTTCCAGTGCACCAAATTGCACGACAGGGTCGGCTGTCAGCAATGTGTGGTGCTGTATGACCGTGAGCGGTGTGACTAGCTCGTCAGGAACGATACAGTAGCCCACGCGCCGACTGTACATCCGGTATCCTTTGGAGAAAGCATTCGTTGTAATAAAGGCTGATTTGGTAGCCGTCAGCTCCAGTACCGAAGTGCTTCGTTCATCAAAGCAAACATTGGCATAAATCTCATCATTAATGACCACTGCCTGACCGTTGATAATTTCATCAATGGCATACAGCTCGTCTTTTGTTAAGATGTTGCCTAGCGGATTACCAGGCGAATTAATGACTACAATTCTAGTTTTATCCGTGAAATTTTCCTTAAAGGAATCCAGATCCAGTGCCAGCGTCTCCAAATTGATATCATAGTAGCGAACATTCGCCCCTACCAATTGGGCGCAAAAATGATACAGAGAATAGTACGGACGCGGTAAAAGAACCTCATCCCCCTCTTTTGCCAGCAAATAAAACAGATTTCGGAACAAGGCGCTGGTGCCTACATTAATCAGGATATTGTTAGGGTTAATGTCCAGATCATATGTTTTCTTGTATTCCTCCGCGAGTGCTTCCTTTAATTCCGGCAAGCCCGGCGGAAATACAAGCGAGCTTTTTTCAAAGGTGTCCAACGCATCCTTCATCGACTGAATGATATCCTCATGCAAAGGTAGCTCGGATTTTCCCAAGGTCATTCGAATGACCTCTTTGGAGCCGCTTTTCTCAAATTCATAAGCCATTTGATCCAGAACGAACATTAAAAACCGATTGTCATAAAATTCAATAGATGATCTTAATTCCATTTGTAATTGCCTCCTTTGAATGAACCGCACGTTAATGGGATACCTTGGACAGGTTGGACACACTACTAGCAATGGTCTTGATTATTTTGTGATACCTTTCCAGCATAGAGTGGACATAGGAAGATTCCAGCAAAGCGGTATTCCACCTCAGGGAACAGATCAGTCCGGTTGTTGATTTCACGACTGACAGTTGCAGTGCTGCTGGCTCTGAGGGGTATACACGCAATCCCACTACCCCTACCTCGGGTAAAGATCTCGTCCCATCCTCTGTGCAAAAGACGACGTTATAACGGGATGAACCCTCCCTCCCGCTCTTCAACTCGTTAGGGTCCAGCAGCAAATGAAACGGATATAAAACAGCTTGAAGCGCAGCTTGATGTTTGTCCTTTACTTTTTCTAGCAAAGGATTAAACGACGAAAGTCCCTCCATAGAAACTCTGACTGGCACAGGATGCTGGATACGTAAAGGTACTCCACTCCCCTGAACCGGATGTCCTTCGGGATGCATGACATAGATCAAAAGCTCCTCCGCATGCGTTAATTGCCGCAGCAGCAGGAAATAACAGGCGAATAGAACGTCCGTAACAGAACCTTCATGACTGGAGGCAAAAGCTTTTAGCGCTTCAGTCTCCTCTGTGGCGAGAGGCACTTCAATAGAAGTCCACTCGGATGTTACAAAAGCTTCTTCCCCGCGTTTGAACGGCAATCCGATCGGAGGGAGCGGCTTTTGCAGTGTCTCAGTCCAATACGCCTTTTGAGGCTCCAAATATCCTTCCTGCAGCAACCGTTGTTGCCAATAAGTAAAATCAATCTGCGAGATGGACTGAAACATGTGGTCTGTATCCACTACCGAATCCGTAACAGCAGCAGAATAGCGAATAAACAGTTGTTCCAGCCAATCTTTCAGGTTCAGGCACTCCGTTAGTAATGGATGAACGGCGACGATCAATTGGCATCGTTCGTTGCTGTCACAACCCAAGCGTATCCGATACAGCGGACCTTGTCGTAACTCGAACGGGTTTCGATACTCCACAGCCGCTTGATATTCCGCCCAAGAAGCTGCATTCCCCTCTATTACATCCGTGAATTTGCAATCCAACGGAAGATACGCCTGCACCTGCTGAGTCGGCCAGGCTGTCTCTTCCCTAAAGGTTGTTCTGAGCGTGCTGTGTTCGGCTTGCAGTTCTTCCAGCACCCTGACAAATAACCTCTGATCCACCTTGCCTTTCCACGCTGCATGAACGATCACATGAGGAGTTGATCCTCGATGTCGCCATATCTGCTTTTGGTAAAAAGACAAAGGGTGCTGCTCAGCCTCCGGTGCCGGGCAGATCGCAGGAAGCACAAAAATGGAGTCTTTTTCCTGCCACTTCCGTTTCAAGTTCTCCGCTTCCTCAGGTGAAAAAATCCGGTAATCCGCTAAAGGTTGCTCAGGCTGATCCACAATCTGGTCGATCAGGCTGAGCAAATGTCCTGCCAGCGCAGTGATCGTCTGTTCGTGAAACAAACGGGAATAATACTCGAAGGTACAATTCAGTTCCCCTTGCATTCCCTGAAAAATGTCGAGCTTCAAATCCATGGTTGAACTGTGCTTGGCCCAGTCCACCATGTTCAGCGTTAAATCTCCCATCGTAAATTGGGTTTTCTGCATCCCCTGATTATGTAAAATAAGCATGGTGTCAAAAATAGGGTTGCGTGAAAGATCACGTTTCTGATCCAGATGCTCCACCATCTTTTCAAATGGATAATCCTGATGATCATACGCGGCTATGGTGCGATGAGCCACCTCCTTTAAGAAGTCCGCAAAGCGACGCTCACCCGCTGGAGTGTTACGAATAGGCAAGTAGTTGGTAAAAAGCCCTATCGTATGCTCTACACCCGCATAACGTCTGCCGGCAATGAGGGAGCCTACAATGACATCCTCCTGCCCTGTGTATTGATAAAGCAGCACATTGTATACAGCAAGAAGCGTCATATACAGCGTAGCGCCATGCTCCTGCCCCATCGCTCGCAAGCGTTCAGCGACCACTTTGTCAATCGTGAACGAGTACACCCCCCCTTCAAAAGTCATCACAGGCGGCCGTGGATGGTCACTGGGCATTTTCAGAATAGGCAATCCTGACTCCAGTCCTTCCGTTAACGTCCTCAGCCAAAATTGCTCCTGTTGCAGCATCTGCTCACTTTGCAGAAAAGCATTTTGCCATACAGCGTAGTCCTTATATTGGATACGCAGCGGCGGCAGGTTCTGCCCGGCATAAAGACTGGTAAATTCCCGAATGAGGATCTCCATGGAAACGCCATCCGAAACAATATGATGCATATCAAACATCAGCAAATGCTTGTCCTCTTCATCACATTCTTCCGTTAATCGCAGCAAGCGTACCCGAAGTAAAGGAGCCTCTCCTAGGGAAAACGGCTGGACAAATTCCTCCATTAGCTTTTGCACATCTGCTCCCTTTGGAGCCACTCCCAGCGATATAGCAAGCTCAGCCTGCGGAAGAACACTTTGCACAATTTCATCCTCCGCAACATCAAACACCGTCCGAAAGGATTCATGGCGACGAATGATTGCAGCAAAAGCAGCTTTAAAGCGTTCCACATCCAAGCGTCCCGTGATCGTAGCCGCTCCGGGCATGTTGTAACTCAAATTGCCTTCTGCCAGCTGCTTCAAAATAAACTGACGGCGCTGCGCATTGGATACGGGATAAAATGCTTGTGGAGGCACAGGTTCAATGGACTGGTAATCCGATTTTTTTTCGCCGCCTGAAATAAGCTGGGCAAGCTCACGAATGCAGGGATGTCCAAACAAATCAACCAATGTAATTCGTGTATGGAATACATGGCTTATGGCAGTAATCAGATCTGTTGCCAGCAGAGAATCCCCGCCTAGTTCGAAGAAATCCGCATCCACAGACAGTTCGTCAATGCCTAAAATTCGGCCCCAGATACGTGCCAGCCTGTCTTCTGTTTCCGTCGGAACATATCCGTCACCAAAGGAAACGCGTGCTTCGCTATAAGCTGATACCTGTTCATCGCGATTGCTGCTTCGACGTTGGATCGGCGGCTCCACCCAATATCGTTGCTTCTCCCAAGCGTATGCAGGCAAGGGTACTTTGACACACCCACCTGCCGGGTAATCCTCCGCCCAGCGCCTGTTCTCCCCAGCAACATATCGCCGGGCAATCATCCGGGCATCATCTGTATCCAGCGCCATTTCTGCCAGGGACTCGCTGCAAATGGTGCAGAAAATCCCCTGCTGCTCCAGCCCGGTTCCATCCTGACGAACCAAAGCATCGTAAGCCTGTTTGAGCTTTGTCCAAAGACTGCGTCGATCCGTGACCGGAATCGCCAGCCGATAAGCATGATGCTCTCTGCCCGTATTCAGGACGTAACAGATATTTTCCAAAGAGGGAATATCGTCACTCTCCAAAAAATCAATATATCGGGCAGTCAATCTTCGCAGTGAATCCTCACTGTATGCCGAAAGGGTAAATACACGTTCCCCACCGCAGGGTAGATCGGAGGACGAAGAAAGGGAGGGCCTGCTCCCCTGATAATCCTCCAGCACCACATGACAATTTGTTCCGCTTAACCCCCATGAACTGATACCCGCCCTCAGTGGTATTCCGTCCTTACTTCGCCATTCGGTTAGCTTCGTATGGATATAGACCGGAGAGCTATGCAGGTTCATCAACGGATTCGGATAAGCAAAATGCAGGGTGGGCGGAAGCTGCTTATGCTGTAAAGCCATGATCATTTTGATTAATCCTGCCATGCCTGAAGCGGAATCAAGATGACCGATATTGCTTTTGACCGAGCCGATACCGCAAAATTGTCTGTTTTGCGTATACCTGCGAAAGGCATTTGTAATCCCCTTAATTTCAATCGGATCTCCAATTTTGGTCCCCGTTCCATGAGCCTCGATGTAAGAGATCGTGGAAGGGTCAATGCCCGCACGCTTCCACGCCTCTACAATCACTTCTTCCTGAGCTCGGGCATTCGGGGAGGCCAATCCGTTGGAGGCACCATCCTGATTGATGGCACTTGCTTTAATCACGGAGTAAATATAATCGTGATCCCTCTCGGCTTGCTCCAGGGGCTTGATCAGAACAACGCCACAACCTTCGCCCCATCCCGTACCGTCGGCATCCGCGTCGAAGCTGCGTGATTGTCCTTGCGGAGAAGTAATCCCAAGCCCGCCCGGCTCCATCCTGGTGGGTAACGCACCAATGGCTACCCCACCCACCAAAGCCATGCTGCAATCTCCAGCGCGTAATCCCTCACATGCAAGATGCAAGGCAACCAGGGAAGACGAGCAGGCGGTGGCTACACTCAATGCAGGACCGGACAGATTCAGCGCATAAGCGAGACGGCTTGCGATAACTGGCGGGAAATTCCCGACAAAGGCGGTGGACGACTCGCTTTCGATCAGCTCCTTGTATCGCGCTTCACTATAGCCGACATATACACCCACCCGTGAGCCACGAATGCGTTCCCCGCCATATCCTGCGTCCTCAATGGCCTCATAACCGGTTTCCATGAACATACGCTGCTGCGGGTCCATGTATTTGGCTTCACCCGGAAGAATATTAAAAAATGCCGTGTCAAACGTATCAACTTCCTCCAAATAGCCTGCCGGCATATATGGCCCTTGATTCTCTTCATCCAAAAAGGGACGAATCTGCTCCAAACGTGAGCTAGGAAACGTTCGTATCCCATTCAAACCGTTGACCAGATTACTCCAATATTGTTCCTTAGTATCTGCTTGCGGGAACCGCCCGGCTACGCCGATGATGGCTATATCCCTGTTGCGGTTTATTCCATCATGGGCTGCGGACGATGAAGCAGTTTTGAGCCGAACCTGATATTGCTTGATCAGAGAATACGCATGCTCTTCGGATAATTCCTGTTTGGCTACAAGCTGCAAAATGGCTTCAACAAACGTATCCCTCATATGCTTTCATATCCTTTCATAGCTTCATCCACTGAAATAGCGTCCTCCTTTACACGCTTGATCAGGCTTCGTAAATCCTCGTCCGCTTCGTCCGCGCCGGAAACTTCAACCTGTAAGTGCGGTTCTACGTCCGTCACTTCTCTCGTGCTGGCGGCATGCCTGTTTTCCATAAACTGCGCCAGCTGCGCAACTGTACCGTACGAGAACAAATCCCCGGCCTCCACTTCGGGATCAACCCGTTCATTCAGAAGACTCAGCACTTTCAAAATAAGCAAGGAATCCCCACCGATTTCAAAAAAATGTTGACCTACATCAATTTCCTCGTATCCCAGCACCTCTGCCCATATTTGAGCGATCTGCTGTTCCAGTTCTGTGTAAGGCTCTGTTGTTTTCCCTTTCAGACTGACCTTCACATCTGTCACCAAACGGTTAGGATCGACAGATGGCAGAGCTCCTGCTTCCTTGGTGGATTTAGCTACAGCTCGGCGTCGACTCGTCAACATATCCGGCGCAAGCTGAATTTTCATCATCGGCGCCCATTCACGCAGCTTCTGTGTATCAAACTTGCCGATGGCCACCTGATCCAGCGGATAAGACAAGCTCATGCAGAAAGCAGCCAGCGCATCTGATACAGGCATATAGTCCATGCACCCTGGTCCAGTGAGTCCCTCCCACGCATACCAGTTGATCGCAAGCGTCGTTTGCCCCCGCATGTTACGCTGTGCGCTGAAGGCATCCATAAACGCATTGGCAGCCGCATAATCTCCACCGCCAGCTCCGCCCCATAGCGAGGCTACCGAGGAGTACAAAACAAAGAAATCTGTCTCTTGTTCCGCCAGAAGCTTATCCAACACCAGCGTTCCGTGAATTTTGGGGCGAAGCACCTTTCCAAAATCGCCCAAATTCTGAATCTCCAGCGGATGACTGGTGTCGCCGCTAGCTGCCGCACAATGAACGACTCCCTTAACGGGGCCATAACGAGCGTGTACATCGCCAAAAATGTGTTGCATCTGCCTATAATCAGCCACATCTCCCGCGTAATAATGCACCTGTGAGCCGTGTTTTTCCATATCTGCAAAGGCAGAAAGCTTACGGTAAGTTGGGGTATCAGCTTTCCTTTGCACCGGATCATTTATGATGTGTGACCATTGCGATTTTTCCGGCAGCTCCGTTCGGTTCACGATGACTAGATGAATCGGAGCTTGCTCGGATAAATACCGGCTAACCTCCAGTCCTAATCCCCCTGCGCCTCCAGTCACGACATACACTGCACCCGGACGAACGGTGATGGAACGCCGGGGTGGAACACTCGGATGATTCCGATTATCTGGAGTGCTTACCGTATCCGATTCGAGACGGGCCATACCTTGGATGTAGCGCTCCTGACGGATAACAACGAATGAATCTGTTTTGTTTTCTTGCAGCTCGGTCATGATCAGATCCGCCATTTGCTCGTTGGTGTGGTGGAGCGTTTCGACATCCAGTCCGAAGCATTGCAATTGTGGATGCTCCTGAGAAATAACTTTGACCAAACCGTGAATCGCCGCTTTTTCAGGTGCTACATGCTGTTCGTCCGATATCCGCTGGGTAAAGTTCGAAACCACCCGCAAGTCCAGCGTTTCATGCAAACCCTGATGCAGTAATGCTTTAGTAAGAAAATAAAGACTATAGACACCTGACTCCAAACCTGCATCCACTGTTTCAATGTTGACTGGGGTTGCCGGGGTGACTGTACAGGTCCAGAGATGAACGATACCGTTCAAGCGCTGGTTACGTTGTCCCAGTTCATTCATGAGTTGAATATAATCTGCTTCTACACCCGGCTGGATGGTGTACTGATGATCGTTCCGTTTTTCAAACCTTTGCCCAGCCTCTACAGTCACCACATGATGACCGGAGCGCGTCAAGCGTTGCACCAGTTCCTCACCAATCCCCAGCTTGTCTTGGAAGATTAACCAGTTTCCTTGAGCCAGCGCTCCTTCTCTTGTCTTCTTCAGTTCTTTTTTAATCCACCGAACACGGTACATTAAATCTTCAACCCTGCTCACTTGTTCTTGCTCGCTCATTCGACCGATAATCAGCGCGGTTTCGGCCTCGGCACGGTTTGGCAAATGCATAGGAAAGGTCCGTACCTCCGTGAATCGCGCTTCCTTCAACAACTGCCCCCATGTTTCCGTCTGAACCAGCGGAGAATCCTTTCGTATGTCCTGATCCTCGAACAGCCACCATCCCTCCGTCATGCCCCAGACGAGATTTTCCGCAGGCTCGTTCTGCACTTTTTCGATCATAAACAGGGCTCCACCAGGAGCAAGCACCTTTTTCAACTGGGACAAGGACGTCCGCAAACGGCTCGTGGCATGAACTACATTCAGGCCAATAATGATATCAAACTGTTCTGGCGCAAAGCCTTGTGCCAAAGGATCTTCTTCAATATTAAAAGTCTGATATCGAACAAACGGGTAAGCTGCAAACTGCTTTTGCGCTTCCAAAATGATGCCCCGGCCCAAATCGGTGTAGCAATACTCGACTTGACGATCTGCTATGGCTGGGAAAAGGACCTTGCCCACCGTTCCCGAGCCAGCCCCGACTTCCAGAATGCGGAGCCGTTTTCCCGCTTGTGCTAAAATATGCTGCTTTAATGCGTCCAGCGCCATCGTCTCACACAGATCGCCCAGTGTACGTCCCTGATTGGCAAAGCCCGCCAGGAATTGCGGTGTGCCATCGGGAAACAGCACACTCAGGGGTGACCTTTTCCCAGTCAGCACAGCCGGATAGGCGTCCAGACAATACTTCAACACCTTGAAGGTTCCCGCAAATGCCGGATATTGTTCCACGTATTGGGTGCATAAGGCCGATAGATCGGGAGCTGACCCTTCAAGGGTTAGCGTGATATTATCACCGTCAATGCAGATGTAACCCTGTTCTTCCACGAAACGCAGCATGAACCGAAATAGACGCTGATATGTGGAAGTAATCCCTATCGTATGCAACATTTCTGGCTCTTTATATACTTTTCCGGGTTCCGTGAGCGTCCCCCATTGTCTGAATAATCCGATAATAAGCTGGGCCGCAAATTCATCAACCGCCTTTTTATAGCCCTGTACTACCGTAAAGCCGCTCTCTTCCAATAACCGTTCACCAAATTGGAAAACCGCCTCGGTAGCCTGCCAGAAATCAGGAGCTTCCTCCTGCGTGTCAGGGGTCAATTCCGCACTAGTTGGTACATGCGGTGGTTGCTGAACTTTGGGTCCAACCCAGTAGCGCTTCTCTTCAAACGGGTAGCCTGGAAGAGGGACTCGCACCCGGTTTTGTCCGTGATAATAGTCCTCCCACTCCAGCTCCCTTCCTTGCATATACGCCTTTGCCATATGCTCCAGCGATTCCGCAGGGTGTACCCTATACGGCTCAGGGCTGTTCCCTGTTTTTGCTGTCGTATTTACGTATATTCGTTCGCGATCCGGTAATGCCGAAGCTGCATCATGATCGCTCTGCTCCACGAACAGCATGAGCTTACGCCGTAATTCTTCCTGCGAGCCGACAACGGTAGCCAAACGGCAGGCGTCGTTTCCACGGCTGATATTGGTACAGTAACAAATGTCTGCCAAAACTTCGTTGGTATTTCCCAGATAAGCTGCAAACCTGTCGGCATAAGCGTAGAGCGCTTGTTCAGTCCGGGCTGACAAGGTGAATACATATTCCTCGCCCAGAGAAGGGACTTCTCTTTGGATCGCATATTCCTCCAGCACAACATGGCAGTTCGTTCCGCTCAAGCCAAAGGAGCTTACCCCTGCACGACGAATTCCGCAGTCTGGCGTCCATTCCTGAAGTGACGGAGCAACATAAACCGGAGAATTTGCAAAATCAATATGTGGGTTAGGCACTTTAAAATGAAGGGATGCTGGAATCTGACGCTTGGTGATGGCCAGCACTGCTTTTATAAACCCAGCAATCCCTGCCGCTGAATCCAGATGCCCGATATTGCTTTTGACGGAGCCTACCGCACAGAACTGCTTACGATCTGTGTACCGTCCAAAAGCCCGTGTAATGCCCTCCATTTCAATAGGATCACCTAGCTTGGTGCCTGTTCCGTGCGTTTCGATATAAGAAACCGTCTGCGGATCAATCTCCGCACGCTTCCAGGCCTCTTCAATCACTTCAGCCTGCGCTGCCGCATTGGGAGCTGTGATCCCGTTGGAGCGACCATCCGAGTTAGCTGCGCTTCCTTTGATTACTGCGTAAATATAATCACCATCAGCCACCGCCTGCTCCAGTGACTTCAGTACAACAGCGCCAACCCCTTCGCCACCGCCTGTACCATCTGCCGATGCGTCGTACGCCTTCGTCTTTCCATCAGGTGAGGCGATTCCCATATTGAAGAGATTTTCATCCACCATCGACAGATACAGATTGACACCACCAGCCACAGCCATTTCACAACCGCCGGACGTTATCTCCTGTACCGCATGATGCACGGCGATGAGTGAAGAGGAACAAGCTGTATCAACAACCTCCGCCGGGCCTGTCCAATTGAAGACATAAGCAATCCGTCCAGCAATCACAGCCTGCAAATTCCCCGGAATTGCGGAAGGCTCTACCTGTGGCATAAGGTCCACATATTGCGGTGTGCCTGTCCCTATGAACACTCCTGTCTTCGAGCCATACACCTCTTTTTCCGAGTATCCCGCATTCACCATCGCTTCCCATACAACCTGCAACAGTAGACGCTGCTGCGGGTCCATCATCCGTGCTTCATTAGGGGATATTTGAAAAAACGATGCATCAAAGCCATCAATTCGATCCAGATATGCCCCTTGCGGCAACGATCTTGACTGCCCGACTACATCATCTGAACTCTGAGCAATATCCTGTAACCGATGGGCCGGAATGTCGCGGACGGCATCCACCTCGCGACACAGATTGTCCCAGAAGTCATCGCAATTGTCCGCCATAGGGAAACGGCAAGCCATGCCAATCACAGCAACATCACCGTTTCGCCCCTTGCTTCCAAGCTCAGGTCTGTGGGTATGTAGTCGTTTTGTTTCCGTTTTGCGAAGGACTTCAGTAGGTTGCTCTACACCGCCGAACTGAATGATTTTAGCCTGCATGGCGATCGTATGATGTGTAAAGAGCTGCGGAATCGTCAGCTGAACTTTCAGCAGATGGTGGATTCTGCTTTGCAGTCGCACGATAGACAACGAATTTCCACCTGCTTCAAAAAAACTTTCCTCCACACTAACGACAGGTACGACCAGCAGCTTCTTCCAGATCTCCGCCAGCTGTTCTTCCAGCTCATTACGTGGTGCCACATATGCACGGGTTTCGGTAATTACAATCTGGTGCAGAGGCAACGCTTTTTTATCCACCTTGCCGTTCACTGTGACGGGCATGGACTCCAAGCAGACGATATGAGCCGGGACCATATAGCCCGGTACATGCTGCTTCAAGTACGACTGGACATCGCTCGTTCCGACCGGAGATTCTTGCCTGGCTCCCGATTTTTTCAAGGTATAAAAGGCAGCAAGATCCTCGGTTCGTTCCTCTGATCCATGCGGAATGACCACGGCTTCTTTGATGAACGGATGACTTCTGAGAACAGATTCAATCTCCCCCAGCTCCACACGCATCCCTCGGATCTTAACCTGATCATCGGACCTGCCGACAAACTCCAGATTTCCGTCAGCCAGCCATCTCACCAGATCGCCTGTTTTATACATCCGTTCTGTTTCGGTCCCAAACGGATTCGGCACAAAGCGTTCTGCCGTCAAGCGTGGATTGTATAAGTAGCCGCGCGCCAGTCCAGCGCCAGCGATGAACAGCTCTCCAGTAGCTCCGAAGGGCAGCAAGCGTTGCTGTGGATCCAGAACGTATACCTGATAATTCAACAGAGGCTTACCTATGGGTAATGTTGCTCGCTGCTCTGCAGGCAGGCATTCATACAGAGTCGTATTAATAGCCGCTTCCGTCGGGCCGTAAATATTGAGCAGCTTGTCTATGTTCAGCTTATCGCGTAATTGCTGTACCAGCTCGCCGCTGCAAACCTCACCTGCCACCATGATAAAGGCAAAGTGATGTTCGATATCTGTCACCTGTTCCAACAGCACTTCCATCAGTGAAGGTACGGTATTCAACACGTTAATCCGTTCCTTCCGTACCAGTCCCCAAAAGGCGCTTGGATCAGTTTTGGCTTCTTTCGGAATCAGATACAGTGTCCCGCCTGTAGCTAACGGTAAAAAAATCTGCTGCACAGAGGGATCGAATGTGAACGGAGCCATCAAAACATGTCTCAACTGTTCATGGAAGTCATAGCTGCGTTTCAGTCCAGCCAATTGATTGACAATATGACGATGCTCTATCACCACCCCTTTGGGCGCTCCCGTCGAGCCTGATGTGTATATGACATACGCTGTATGATCAGGTCTACCCTCAAACGGTAGATTGGACGGCTCCCCCGCATATAACGCAGGATTGGATAGATCAAGCACTGTTCCTTGAAAAGTATGGGTATCCACATGCTGTGGAGGTGAGATCAACAACTCCATCCGACTATCCGTTAAAAGCTGCTGTACCCGCTCTACTGGAAACGTCGGATCTATCGGACAATACGCCGCTCCAGCCTTTAATACCGCTAAGATGGCAATGATGACCTCCGTCGTCGGCTCAGCCATGATGCCCACGATATCATCCGATCCCACTCCGTGATGTTGTAAAGTACGCGCCAGCTGATTTGCTTTCGCATTTAGCTCTCTATAGCTAATGCGATACCCTGCCTCGACTACAGCAGCTTGTTCAGGCGTTTTCCTCACCTGTTCTTCGAACAATTGATGCAGCAAGGTCATACCCGGCAGCTCTACAGCCGTCTGATTTAATCCATGTACCAGAAGCTCTCGTTGCTGTGGAGCCAGCATATTTGCCGCATCATCCTCCAGAGAGACCGCCGATTTCTCAGGCCATTGAGCCAGAACATACAGCAAATTTGCAGCAAAGGATTGGACTAGGGACAACGAATACACCTCAGGCCGATAAACCAGTTGCAGCATTCGACCTTCTTCGTTTGGTACAAGCTTGATCATCAGATCAAACCGATCCAGGTCCTCAGTCACCGTTTGTAATCCCTCATCCACACATGCCAGTTGCCACAGTTCTTGCAGTTCTCTCCCCTGAACGGATGTCCATTTGTTATAGAGAAGGGGCACAGAAACATCCTGATGATTCAGCGTTCGAGAAAACTCGGCCTTCATGTCTTCGTTAAGCTCACGCCAGGTTCGGCTTCCCTGAACCCGCGGCTTGAGAAAAAGTACATTTCCCGGCTTTGGTTCGGACTGTATAAGCGTCGTCGTGCCGATACAAATATCCTCTGACTGCGAATAGCGATAGACCAGCCCTGACAGCGCCGTCAGGAACAAAATAAAACGTCCCAACTCCGAGCCCTTCGACATTTGATCCAATTGATGAATCGTTTCCCTGGGAATAACCATTTCGAGCGTTTCCTTGCGAGCCTCCGGCTGATGGTTATACTTGCTTCTGCTTGTAGGCAATAATTCCCTCGGCAGGTCTTGAGACCATTTTTTCATCCAATATTCTTCAATGATCCGGCCTTTCAAATGTGTACTTTTGTCCATACACACTCCCCTCTCTGTCAACCGTTTCAGGTCTTCATGAGCTGACGAATCTACCCTATTTTTCAGTTGATAATCTCAATGAATCACTTGATTAATTCACTATTCAAAATGCTCAGTCTTTCCTCAAAAGGAGGATGAACGTGATTCAGTTCCTTCTCCCATTCAGCCTTGCAGCTGCAATCCAGATGTTCCAGAACGCTCGGATCAAGAGTGTGATTATACTCCTTCAACGCCTCCATTACTCGATCACTGCAATGCGGACAATTGTAAGGCACCCCGACAGGAGAAGGATAAAATTGGAACAAGCCGACGATGATCTTGCCCAAATGCGCCGTCCGTTTTACCACCTCAACGATGCTCCAGAGCCATGCCGGTTTATAGGCACCCTGGTCACTTAAATATTGCACCAGTGTATAATCCTGTACGGTACAGCTTTCCAGTGAAACGGTCGTCGTACCGAGCTCAAAAGCATGCTCAATCGTTTGTACGGCATGTTCGATAGCCTCTTGTTCCGTAATAAAGGGCGGCTTCAGCAACACATAGCTACGTAAATTCAGCTCCTGGGTCACCAAGCGGGCGGCCTTGTCAAACTGCTTTAAGGAAAAGCCTTTGTTTATGCATACATACCGCAAAAAATCGTCAATCATTTCGAGCCCCATGGCGACTTCCACATGCTTATCCGGTAAAAGGCGCTTAATTTCCGCCATATTTTCTTTCGTTACAAATTCGGGTCTGGTTTCGATGACCAGCATTTTGATCTCAGGCTTTTCTCCAACCATGCGTATGATTTCCCACAGCGCTTCAGCCGGAACTTCATTGTCGTTGAGAATGGAGCCGTTATTATACAGATTGAGTAAAGGATATTTGCTAAAATCAATCCGCTTAAATTCCTCACTAAATTGCTCCAAATAATAATGGGCAGAGAGAGGGCCGTCTTTACGTGTTTGCTTAGCCAAATGACCGCACATGGTGCAGCCATTTCCGTTTTTCAGGGCCCACTCACATCCGTTAGACATTAAATACATGACTGCGCGTTGATAGTTTTTTCCCTGAAAGTTTTCCTCACGAATATCCGTTTCTGTCGCTACTTTGTCCAAATGATACTGTTCATCCGGAATTTTGGCGTGAATCTCCTTCATTAAATTGGCGATGAGTCGGTAATAGTGGGCGGTTTCTTTCGTGGTCATCCATTGATAGGAATCCATTTGTTCCCAAGCCTTCGGCTTCTTCATCTTCATACACTCCTTTTCAAAGTATCCGGGCTATAGTCAAATTCAATCGCCCAGACCTCTTCCAGTCTCTTTTCCATCTCCGTCAAGGAGTGAATATTCTGAATGGCACAATCTCTTTCTGTAACGATCAGCCTGAGCAAAGCAACATAACGTTCACATAACAGTTCAATCGCGGATGGTTCATATCTTGAGGGCTGATACATGATTTGGATGGCTGTTTGCTCCATTTGATGAATGCTCACCAGAAGTGAATAATCCGTTACGCTATGGCCAGAAAAGGATTCCAAGGTCAATTCACTCTGTCGATTGATCTCCAGCGGATAATTTTCAATCACAAGCAACGTATCAAAAAGACGCTCTGTGCTTCTGAAATTGCCGTAAGACTGTATATCCACAAGCGGTGTTGTTTCGTAGGGCTGTCTCGCTACGCTCGCTTGCTGAATATCGAGCAAGGCTTGTTGTAGCGTATCACCATTGCCTGACTGTAACCGTACAGGAACCGTGTTCATCAAAAGCCCCACTACCCGTTCAATTCCAGGCAGGCTGCTAGAGCGACCAGACACTGTCGTGCCGAAAAGCACATCCTGACGTCTGCTAACCTTTTGCAGCAGAATACCCCAGGCCGCTGTAAAAAGGGTACCTACTGTCACGGATTCTTCCTTCGCAACAGCTTCAAGCCCCCTCACCAGCTCCGATTGCAAAACATACGATTCGCAAGCCGTATCGCTTATTTCCGATCCAGCAATTGTATCGGGTAAACACAGGGGCTGAGCCTCATATCCAGTCAGGTAAGCTTGCCAAAATGCCTTGCTTCCGCTTCTATCCTGCGTACCAAGCCACTTCACGTACTCTCCAAAACGCGGCTTGGCTAATCGTTCTGGCTCCCGGCCTGCACGCAGCGCATCATATGCCCGGATAAACTCACCCAGCACAATGCCATTACTCCAGCCATCCATCACAATATGGTGGTTGCTGACCATCATGATATGACGATCATGCGCCAGCCTAAACACCGTAGTCCGCAGTAGGGGGCCCTCGGACAGGTCAAATCCTACAGCACGTTCTGCCTCGCGCAGCTCCTGTAGTACCGTCTCTTGCTCCATATCTTCCATTCCTGTGAGGTCATGGAAAGTGAAAGATAGGACGCGTCCTTTCAGGACAATCTGAACCGGGTTCTGGATCTTTTCCCAGCGGAATACGCTTCTCAGCACTTCATGCTGTTGAATCGTCCATTTCCACGCCTCACAGCAGACAGATAGATCAAGCTGACCCTGCAGCGTATAGCTGTATTGCTCAAAATAAGCTCCTGTATCCTTGTCCCGTAAATAGTGGTAGAGCATTCCTTCCTGCATGGGAGTCAAACCAATGACATCCTCCACACGTGTTTTGTTCAATGGACGGTGGCTCATGGTTTCTCTCCCCCTACAATTGAATGATGGTGCCAATCCCATATGCGAACAGTCCCTCTTGCGGGTGACGAATAAATGGCTCTCGACAGCCCGTTGGGTCTACAAATTCCTCAAAGGAAGGATAGCTTTGTTTCACTTCATCCCAGAAAACGCCAACATCATAACCTCTTCCCCACGTTTCAGGCCGCATGCTGATATCATGAAAAGCAATCATGCCGCCCGGTGCCACCAGCTCTTGATACATACGAAAATCCGAACTCACTCCACCGTAGGAATGATCACCATCGATAAACAGAAGATCAATCTGCCGTTCTCCTAAAACCTTTTTCAAGTCCTGTTTGGTGGAGCAGTGAAATGAACGGTCTCGAATAAAAGAAAACTGCTGCCCCGTGCTGCCAAAGCTGGAATAGAGCTGCACCTCACTGTCATCCTGACCACCTCCATACGGTCCACCCGGATAATCAATACTGACGAGCAACGCGTCCGGATCGGCCAGTTGACTCAGGCAATAAAATACACCGCCGCTGGCTGTCCCGATCTCAACGACTGTTTTAGGCTTTTGGCTCTTCACGACCTCCAGAAAACGACGCAGCTCATAGGGATTCTGAATGGCTGGAAAAACAGGTACATGCTCGGCGACACGCTCCAAAATAGCTCTTAACCGGATAGATTGCGGACTGGTCACGTCTTCTTGAAGATTTTCCGGGGATAGCAGTTCGAATAACTCGGGCACGATGACCTTAGCCAAGAGTCCTTCCACATCAGGTTCATCTTCTCCGTCCAGTAGCCATGATTCTGGTAACCGAGGAAGCTTGTCCTCTGGGTTTTCACCTTTTTCAATGGCTGCTTTGAGAAGATTCGCCTGTTCCCGTGTTAGCTTTACATACCCAGGCTTCCATGCATGAATGAGTATAAAATCACCCTTTACCTTGATGTGATCCAAGCCAAACTTGTGCACCCATGGCAGATCGTTGTATCGCTTTTGCAGATAATAATTTAGGGGGCCTGTCGGGAGAATGCGTAAATGTTCCAATCTGTTGCTCATGCTCTCACCTCGTTCTCGTCGTAATCCATTCCTAAGTTACGTAAAAAAGCTCCGGTATGGGAGTGCTCACAGGTCGCAACCTGCTCAGGCGTTCCAGCTGCCACTAGCTGTCCACCTCGGGTTCCCCCTTCAGGGCCAAGATCTATCACATAATCTGCTGTTTTGATCAGATGCAGGTTATGTTCAATGATGAGTACGGTGTTGCCCTCATCCACGAGCTGTTGAAGGATGGTTAGCAGTCGCTGAATATCGTCGGGATGCAAGCCTGTGGTCGGTTCATCCAAAATGTACAACAGGCTGCGCCCTTTTTTTAACTGACTTAGCTCCTCTACCAGCTTAATACGCTGGGCTTCCCCGCCAGATAATGTCGTGGCAGACTGACCCAGCTTCATATAACCAAGACCCAATACGTTCATGAGCTTCAACTTGCTGTAAATATCCGGTTGGTCAGCGAAGAAAACAGCAGCTTCTTCAATGCTCAATTCCAATACATCCGCGATATTCTTCTCGTGATATGTAATTGCCAGTATATCCTCGCTGTAGCGTCTGCCCCGGCACGTCTCGCAAACCATTTCAACGTCAGACATAAACTGCATTTCAGTAACGATCACCCCGAGTCCTGAACAAACTTCACAGCGTCCACCCGGTGAATTGAAGCTAAAATGTGCACTCTTTCGTTGGAACTGCCTAGCTATTTCCGTCCTGGCAAACAGCTTTCGAATAGCGTCAAACACCCCCACATAGGTAGCCGGAGTGGATCGCGGTGTCCGTCCAATTGGCTTCTGATCGATACAGATCACCTGATCAATCGACGCTTCTCCTTTCAGCTCTACATCGTGCTTCAGATATGCAGATTTACCATCCAGGCGAGAACGTAATTTTTCATATATTACGTTATGAACCAGCGTGGTTTTCCCTGATCCAGATACCCCTGTAACACAAACCAAACACCCCAATGGAATACGTATATTCAGGTTCTGTAGATTGTTCTCCCTGGCTCCCAGCACCTCAAGATATTTCCCGTCACGCGCCTTTCTTCGTTGGGTGGGAACAGGAATACCTTGCTTGCCGCTCAAATATTGTCCTGTCAAAGACTTCGAATTGCTCATGACTTCTTCCACCGTACCCTGTGCTACAATTTCACCGCCGAGCAATCCTGCGCCAGGCCCAATATCTACAAGATAATCCGCTTGAGCCATAATCTCTTCATCATGTTCGACGACCAAGATGGTATTTCCCAAATCCCGTAGTCTGTGAAGCATAGCTATCATTTTTCCGGTATCTTTCGGGTGTAATCCGACACTGGGTTCATCCAAAATGTAGATCATGCCCATCAGCCCTGAGCTTAGTTGGGTCGTCAAGCGTACGCGCTGTGATTCACCACCCGAGAGCAGGGTCACCGGACGGTTCAGATCTAAATAGTCCAGTCCCATATCCAGCAGTAGCGTCAATCGAGTCTTGATTTCCTGTAAAATGGGCTGGGCCACAGCTGCAAGACTCACGAAAACTTGAGGTGCAGTTCGCAGTAGTTCATCACAGCCTGCATACAGCTCAACCAACGGCATGTTCGAAAAATCGCGGATCGTTTTGTCCCCCACACGATATAGCAGTCGTTCTGCCTTCAAACGTGCTCCTCCGCAGCTCGGACATACTTGTTCCCGCATCACTTCTTTGTCTTCCGCTTTCATGGCGCTCATTTCATCCTTGGCATTAGCGTTAAAGCGCTCATAAATAAGATTCACAATACCTGCAAATCTTTCGTGCATCAGCTTGCCACCTGTAGCAGGATTCTCAATTGCAATCTTTTCCCCTTGAGTACCGTATAGCACAGCGTATAACGCCTCATCTGGCAGATCCTTGATCGCCGTATTCAGATCAAAATGATATCGGGTCGCCAGTCCCTCCAAAATTTTTCGATTTTTATGAAATTTCTCTTGCTCACATTGCCAGCCAAGTAGCTGAATCGCTCCTTCAGCTAGACTTTTGGATCGATCAGGAATCACACGTTCCAGATCTACTTCATAATGAGTGCCCAGTCCTGTACAAGTCGGACAAGCACCCAAAGGACTATTCGACGAGAAAGCTCCTGCCGAAATTTCACTCGCCACCATGCCACAACAGGAGCAGCCAAAATTTAGATTCCATACGAATCGTTTATCAACCACAGGTCGAATTTGAATCCAGCCATCTCCTAAATCCAGTGCTTTATCCACCATAGCTTGAATATCTTTGCGTTGCTCCACGGAAGCTGAAATCGTAATTCTGCCAACCAGTACCTCCAGCTGACTGTCTCCTTTTCCTAGGCGTACGGCCTGTGGAGACATACTGGAAAACAAAACTTCTGCTTGCTCTATATCCAGCATTTTTTGATTCCAGTTTAATTGGGTGTAGCCTTTTTTTTGTATTTCCTTCAGCAACGCGACAGGACCTTCATGTGGCATGGAAAGGATTGGCGCATAGATTTCAATTGAAGTATCAGGTGAACATTGGAGTACCTGCTCCGTGATTTTTTTCCTTGTCTGCACAGGCAGTGCTTCCTGACAGTAGGGACAAACCGCCCGACTTGTTCGTGAAAACAACAACCGGACAAAAGAGGAGATTTCCGTCAATGTACCCACGGTTGACCTCGGGTTCCGCGACACCGTCTTTTGCTCCATCGCAATTGCCGGAGACAACCCTTCGATCAAGTCCACATCCGCCTCTTCCGTTTTTCGCAAACCCATTCGTTCATATGCGGACAGCGACTCCATTAAACGTCGCCGCCCTTCCGCATATAGTGTATTGAAGACAAGCGAGGATTTCCCCGAGCCGCTAACTCCCGTGAAAACAACCAGTTGATCTCGCGGAATCCGCAAGGAGATATTTTTCAAGTTGTGTTGTCTTGCACCTTTGACAACAATGTAGTTTTGCATGCTAAACCCACACTTTTTTATAAATTTTAATGGATTGGTTATGAGCCACTGACTTCAGCACTCAGCACTTCCAGCTCCTTCATCTGCCCCATTTCCATCTTCAGTAGCCGGTCTGCGGTATGGAAATAATGGTCATCATGCGTAATGGCGAAAATAATTTTACCCGCCGCCTTCATTTCAGGCAGAAGTGTATGGTAAAAGAACTTTCGGAATTCCGGATCTTGATCGGCAGCCCATTCGTCAAACAAATATACAGGTCGATCCTCCAGATAACAGATTAAAAGCGCAAGCCGCTTCCGTTGCCCGCCTGATAGCTTGAGCGTACTGAAATATCCATCCTTGACCGTCACTTTTTCCTCCAGCCCCAGCCTTTTCAGATAACGCTCAATGTCGGACTGCTTTTCCTTATAATCAATGTCGTACAAGCGCTCAAACAGATGAAAATCAGAGAAGACGGTGGAAAAATACTCACCCGATGTGCGGGCGTCAATGACTTCTCCATTGATCGTCATGTATCCCGTTTGTGGAGGATAGAGAGCAGTCATTAATTTAGCAAGTGTCGTTTTACCACTGCCGTTGCCGCCTGTGATGAAAATGATCTGTCCTTTAGCCGCTTCCAGTGTAATAGGTCCGACCAGAAAGCTGGACTCTCCGGTCACGTTGCTGTACTCGAAGCTAAGATTATGAAAACCCATTCGTTCCACAGCCACTTCTTCATCCACCAAACTTGCAGTATCATACACTTCTCCGCTGTCATCAGTCGGCATTTCCGCAATAAAGGCTTTAATTCTTCGCCAGGAGGTCCGAATCTGGAACAACTCCGGCACAGCCTGCAACAATCCGTTGATGGGACCGATCAAGTAGAGGAACACGACAACAAATTGAATTAATGTGTAATCTTTAATGTTCGGGAAAATCGTCGGGAACACAAAGGTAACTACACCTAAAATTAAAATCAGCAGCGTCTCGCCCAGCACCAGCGCATTGGTAAATTTAATGCGGGACACGGAGCGTTTTTGACGATACTGTTCACAGCTATCCTGAATATCGCTGCTAAACTCCGTCTTTTTGCGTCCATGCATACTAAGCTCTTTAAAGCCTTTGAGCATATGGTCGATGAACCCCAAATACACGTTTTGGGTATCCCTCGCCTCTTCCCAATAGCGGTTAGCCGTACCGCTGACGATGCTATAAAATGCGGCAATCACCGCAATGACAGCCAGAGAAAGTATCGTGCCCCAAAATGAAATCGTACCGAGATAAACAAAGCAGCAGATGACTGTCAGTAGGCTGGTCGCGAACCCAACCGCCACATTGGCCGAAAAACCCACCATCTCCGTATCATTATTTAAAGTGGCTAATATTTTGCCATTGTCCATGCGTTCTAATTTGTCATAAGAGCTGTGTAGCACACGTTGAATCAGTTCCATTCGTTTTCGATAAATCATGTTGTAGGTAATCTTCACTAATTTGGTTTCAATCAGCTTGCGACCGAAAATATAAACCGCCAGCGCTAATCCGAAATAATACAGCAGATATTTGAGCGGTATTTCGCTGCCAATTGAGAAATTGACGATAAAAATGACAAAAGCATTCGCCACCCCGCTCAGCAAGCTCATCATTACCAGTAAAGGAAGCGAGCGTTTATTTTCGTCTGTGCTAGGAAAAAGCGTACCCAACACCAGGTAGCCAAAGCTCAAAAGCAATCCCAGCCCCAAGACTGCAATCGCAAACGGAAAGCTAAATGGAGACCAGACAATCGCGGTTGTCCAAGAAACACCCTGCATGGCAGTAGGAACCAGATAAACTCCATACAAAAATGGTGTACTGCAAAGTAAAAATAGCAGCCATGTGAGCAGCTTTTTTGGATTCAAAGGCTTCAAAACACGTTGTTTGCGGATGATATCCCGTACCACCGTCATCAAAAGGACCACTACCGCCAGCACATAACATGCCAGCATGATCGTAATAACGGACCACGCATTGTCTGTTTTCTGATCTGGCTCATACGGAGACACAGGCTGACGATCTCGTAAAATGTCCATAAGACCATGCCCGGTGATATACGTTAACGTGGTACCGTTGTTTGCCATAATCCCTACAGCCAGCTGATCCTGAGGGCGAAAAACCATATAAGCAGAAAAATTCGGATTTAATCCAGCCTTGGACACCTCTCCGTTTCCGCTTTGATAGTCAGCCCAGCCCATAGCATAAGACGACATATCAAACTTGCTGGGGGTAACGGTGCGGTCAGGCGCATGAGTTTCCATAATTAATGGAGTCATGGGAGATTTCAGGCTACCCAACTGATATTTGAGCCAAGTGGCGAGGTCATTTCCGTCCATCATGATATAACCAGCGGGACGGTTTCCTCTAAAGACAGGGGATTGATATTCACGTGCTTGAAAAAAGCCGTTCTTGTAGCCTGTTGCCATCGTGGGTGCGGCTTCTGTGGGATAAAGAGTGGTTTTATTCAGACCTAAAGGCTGAAAAATATGGGTCTTCATATAATCTTCGTAAGGCTGCCCTGTGACCTTTTGAATGACAGCCCCCACGATTGCATAGTTAATGGTGGCATATTCAAAGCGTTCGCCAGGACGATTATGTAATTCCAGACCATTCACATTTCGTACAACCTGTTCCAGTGAATCGGGACGGTTAGAGATCGGGATGTCGGTAATTGTGTACCATGGAATGCCACTGGAGTGATGTAACAGCTGCCGCAGTGTAATCTCGACATTTTGGTGCTTATACTTGGCTTGAAACCATGGAAAAAACTTTGAAACGGGATCATCCAGCTTCAACAACCCCTGCTGCTGTAATTGCAGCACGGCAAGTGCTGTAAATCCTTTGGAGCAAGAGGCAATTTCAAAGCTGGTCTCAGGTGTTACAGGAACCTGCTTGTCCACATTGGCGTACCCAAAACTTTTGAGATAGGCCGTTTCCTTTCCACGAACCACAATTACTGTCATTCCAGGGATATGACCTTCCTGCATCTTCTCATGAATAAATGCTTCCAAACGCTGAGTGGTGTTTGCATCCAATCCTGCTGCGGCCTCCGCACGACTGGGCGGAATACATGTAGCCACTAAAGCGAAAATCAGGATAACCGCTGCCATTTTTCTCATGATCATCTTTTTACATTCCATAATCGCTCCAGCTTTCTTTGTAATATGTAATCAAAGCTTGCTTGGCCAATATATGTAAGACTATTTATTCTAGTAATTACATAAAAAAACTAGGATAAATAGTATTCAACATCATGAATAAATATACACAATTTGTATATTTAATTTATGGATAATCAAATAGTTAAAGAGTAAATATATGTGAAATAGGAATGGATTTATTCAAAGGAAAATTAAGGAAGAATACCAGGATATTGATTGCGAAATCGGAGAGTCAATTACCAGAAATACTTAATAAATTAATATTTATCAATATTATCGAAATTGTATTAACACCTTAACATTTCATCCATATCGGATGTAGTGAGCTAATTCACACTTTTTTAAAAATTCCATTGTAAACCTACGGAAACCTTTTAAAGGGAACTCGCCTTTTTAAATTGGAATAAAATTGTCGAAAATCCGTTTTATTTTTTGTTTAAAAATACATTTTTTCTGCTTGATTGTTTTAATTGGGTCGGCTAGGATCATTTTTATGTAGACTCTATGTTTTTCAATATCTGCATGTATAAGGAGGCTAATGGATGTTCTATGCACTAACACATTCTCAAAAAAGAGTTTGGTATAACGAGAAAATATATGGTACGACAGCCATGCACAATCTGACCGGACTTGTACGCATTCAAAAGGAACTAGAGTTTGACGCGCTGGAGAAAGCGATTCAACTCTTCATTTCCAAAACGGAAGGCCTCCGCATCCAGATCGAAGAGCAAAATGGAGAACCCGTACAGTATGTAAAGCCCTATGAAAAGGAGCAGATCACATGTATTGATTTTAGTCATGAGCCCGATCCGTTGCTTCATTTTGAACAATGGCTGAAGGCCGTGAGCGGACAGGTTATGCCTCTGTTGGATGCCAAACTGTATTCTTTTGTTATTTTTAAACTTGGGCCTGGTGATGTTGGTTATTTGGGTCAATTTCATCATATTATTGCAGACGGTTGGGCCTTACATATCGTGTCTGAACGAATTTCGCAGTATTATACTTTACTGGTTAACCACGCCCCCCTGCCTGATGATGAAGAATATTCCTACATACCTATCATTGATCAAGAACAAGCCTATTTAACATCTGAGCGTTTTATAAAAAATAAAATATTCTGGCATGAAAAATTTCAAACCTTACCCGACATGATACCTATCAACAAAAGCAAAGATATTTCGGCCGTTCGAACTTCCTTTACCATCGACAGTGAAACTTCACGCATCATTCAGACCTTTATCCGAAGCTCCAAACTTTCTGTAAACGTGTTATTCGTATCCGCCCTTCTGCTTTACATTTACCGGACGACTCAAGAAACCGATGTGGTGATCGGGACTCCAGTCCTGAACAGATCGGGAAAAAAACAAAAAAATACATTTGGCATGTTCACCAGCACCATGCCGTTTCGCATCCAACTGGATGAAGCTTTAGACGCCTGCTCTTTGATGAAGCATGTGGGGGCGGAGCTGATGAATTTTTATTTTCATCAAAAATATCCATATGATCTTCTAGCTAGTGACCTGGAGCTTGCTCAAAAAGGATATAACAGTCTATTTGATATGTGTGTTAATTATTACAATATGAAATTTAGTCCCCAATTTGATGGGTACCCCTATGAAGTTCAGGAGGTTTTCAGTGGTTATCAACCTTATGCGCTGCAACTGGTTATTCGTGACTGGGAGGGGAGCGGAAGAATTACGCTGGACTTTGACTATAAAGTGAATTCTTACAGTGAGACGCAGATCGCAAAAATGTTTGAGTATATCATTCATATAGTTCGCGAGATGATCGAGCATCCACAGACCCCGATTGCAGAGATTGAAATGCTATCTCCGCAGGAACAAAATGAGCTGATCTATGGGCTGAATCAAACACGTTCTTCCTATCCCTCGTCCCTAACCATTACTCAGTTATTTGAGCAGCAAGTCGTTGAAAAAGCTACTAATATTGCCTGTTACTTTGAAGAACACACGTTAACCTATCGTGAGTTAAATGAACAAGCTAACCAACTGGCGAGGTTTTTAAAAAGCCGTGGTATTGGGCAAGAGAGTATCGTGGGGATCATGGCTGGGCATTCATTTGAGCTTATCATTTCGATCTTAGCTGTGTTGAAATCAGGTGGGGCCTATCTGCCTATAGATCCTCACTATCCAGCTGACCGTGTTAGCTATATGCTGGAGGATTCCGGGGCTGCTTTGCTTCTTACCGATGCACCATTAGATGATGATATTTCATTTTCCAGAGGAGTTTATCGTGTAGACGATGCATCCCTGTACCATGGAGATTGCTCGAATCTGGAATCGCAAAGCGGACCGGACCAGCTTGCTTATGTGATTTACACCTCCGGTTCCACAGGCAAACCTAAAGGAGTGGCAGTTCCGCACAAGGGACTTGTGAATTACATATGGTGGGCGAATAAAACCTACTTGTCCGCAGCTCACGAGGTCTTTGCCTGTTATTCATCAATAGCCTTTGACCTGACCGTCACTTCCATATTCACCCCATTAATCAGCGGCCATGCCATAAACCTCTACAGGGATGATGATCCCGGGGAATTTGTATTGTTCCGCATTATGAAAGACCAACGTACAACCGTGGTGAAGCTTACTCCCGCACACTTATCCCTTCTACAAGAGTCGGACATTCGTACATCGAGCGTCCGCAAATGCATTGTAGGAGGAGAAGATCTCAAAGTCAGTCTTGCTCACAACATTCATGACAAGTTTGGCGGAAGTATTGCCCTGTTCAATGAGTATGGACCTACGGAAACCGTTGTAGGCTGCATGATCCATATGTATGATGCAGACCGGGATAGCAGAAGATCCGTTCCCATCGGTGTGCCTTCCGATAACGTGGCTGTATATTTGCTGGATACGCATTTAAAGCCTGTTCCTGTGCAGGTAAAAGGAGAAATCTACATTTCCGGTCATGGAGTGGCAAGAGGATATCTAAACAGACCGGAACTCACAAAAGAAAGGTTTCTCGATAATCCTTTTGTTTCTGGCGAACGAATGTATAAAACTGGTGACATGGGGATACGGCTGGAAAATGACCTGATCGAATACCTTGGCCGAAATGATCACCAAGTCAAAATCAGAGGCTTTCGTATCGAGCTGGGTGAGATTGAAGGAGCTTTATCGTCCTATCCTGACATCCAGCATGCTGTCGTAAACGTTGTGGAAACAGGCGATGCAAATAGATATCCCGTTTTGTGTGCTTATTATGTATCTGATCGTGTTATCTCTCCCAAGCTTCTCAAAAATTATTTACATGCTTGTCTTCCCCATTATATGGTACCAAGCCACATACTCCAGCTGGAAATCATTCCGCTTACATCCAATGGCAAGGTGGACAAGCAAAAACTTCCTGTGCCAGACATGTCCTCTGGATTAACTGACATATATGAGGAAGCCCATAATACGGTGGAAAGCATTCTCGTGCAGGTTTGGGAGGAGCTGTTCCATACGTCTAACATAGGTATCCACGATAATTTCTTTGCACTGGGCGGAGACTCTATTAAAGCGATCCAGATGACATCCAAATTAAATAACTATGATTTGGAAGTGGGTGTACAGGATGTTTTAGCGCATCCCAGTATAGCAGAGCTTGCTCATTACACACGCCAAAAGAGCAGATTGTACAATTCAGCTCCCATCAGCGGTGAAATTCAGCCTACACCGATCTCCATGTGGTTTATGGAGCAGTCATTTCATAATCCTCATCACTATAATCAATCGGTCTTGCTTCTGCTGAAAAATGAAATGGATCGTTCTGCTCTAGAAAAGGCATTTCACAAAGTAATTGAACATCACGATGCTTTAAGGATGAGCATACACCCGGATGGCAAGTTATTTTATAACCCGGAACTCACTGCAATCCCGTTCAAGCTGGATTGTTATGACATGACTCCTATTTCAGCAGAGGCTCGGCAGCATGAATTCAATAAGCTGGTGCATAGCTTGCAATCCAGTTTCGATCTGTCCCACCGTCTTCCTATTCGAGCAGCTATATTCGATCACGGACAAGGAACCCGGGAATTGTTCATCACTGCGCATCATCTGGTTGTAGATGGAGTTTCCTGGAGAATTATATTGGAGGATGTATTGGAGGCTTATCATGCCTTAGAAGAAGGCATGGAGGTACATTTTTCAAGAAAAACAGCCTCTGTTCAAACCTTTGCCAAGGAGCTTCATCATTATTCCACTACTGCGGATCTATGGGAGGAGCTTGATTTTTGGAATGAAATGGAGGGCGGCAACGGCCATTTTCCAGCATTCATCACAAGCCAGCCAGCCACTGCCGTAAACTATGCTTCATGTGCAGTCGTCGAAGGAGGACTTTCCCCTGTCCATACGCACAAACTGCTCACCAAGGCGAATCAGGCCTATCATACTGAGCCTGTGGATTTACTGCTGGCTGCCTTGGCGTTAAGTGTAAAGGAATGGATTGGTTTAGAAGATTTCACTTATGAGGTTGAGCATCACGGAAGAAGCCTGGATCACGTAGACGTATCCAGAACGGTTGGCTGGTTTACGGCGTTACATCCCTTACGTATTCAAGTGCCAGGCACAGAAATAGGCAGTGTCATTGCATATGTCAAGGAACTGCGCCGACGCATTCCCCAACAGGGTATCGGTTATGGCATTTTAAAATACATGCTAGGAGCTATTGAAAAAAGGAAGGAGATTCGTCCCCTACGCTTCAATTATCTGGGACAGTTCGATCACGAAAGTCAGAGTTCAGACTATGTATATAAGCATACTCCAGGCCTTCAAGATGTGGACTACGCCAATCATCTAACGGCTGACATCGAAATCAACAGCCTGATTGTTAACGACCAGTTGGTGGTCCATATGATGTACAGCACGGAAATGTTTGAAAAAGAAAGTATAACTAAATTTATGCATATGTATATCCAAACTCTAAACCGTGTGATTGATTTTACACTTAGTCAGCAGAATGTTCACTTTACTCCTTCGGACTTTGAATCTGCTCGGATTAGCCAAGAGGATATTGAATTGCTTTTTGAATAAAGTTCCAATAAGGGCAGGCGGCTGCATTTAACCGCCTGTCTATTTAGGCTTCAGGCGTAACTACTGTACTTATTTATATAAAAGTGGGGTTTGCAGTGAATGAGTTCTTTCCAAGATCATTTGGTTGTTTTAAACACACCCAGACGGTTCAGTACGACCAGTAAGCGATAAAAATCGTAACTACTTGGCAGTTTCGCATCCACAATCGGGCTTGCCGGATTAAATGCAACAGCGGCAGCCATCGCTTCCTTCGCCCAGGTCGGCACAGGCATAGCCTGACGCGCCTCCAGCTCAGCTACCCGCTGGTCCACTTTTTTAATATAAGCGCTTTGTTCATTCAATGTTTGTTTGAGCACATCTTTGCTATTTTCAAGGGCGGCGACCTGCTGCTGCAGGGCCTTAAATGCCGCTTTTTCCTCTGCTGTCATTGGCTCATCCCCCTCTTCTCCTGCAAATGCTTGGCGTAGCTCGGCCTCTGTTCCGGCGTATACATTCAGGTCAACCGGCCCTTGAATTCCATCAACCCGTCCACTATCGCTGTATTGCCAAAAGTCCCAGCGCTCCCATGCCGTGGTGTCGCCGGGCACCCGTGTACTATAACGCGCAATCCACAGCTTATAACTACCCAATGGCGCTTTGAAATGGGCAGCAAAGGCATTGCCCGTATATACCATCGGCTTACGACCGCTTACCCGTTCAAATTCCGTTAAAAATGCCAGCGCAACCTCATGAATCGCGGCCGAGCTAAGCCCTCCCGGATTATTTTCGTAATCCATTACCGCTGGCAAGTCCAGCGCTTTCGCACCACCCACCTGATCCAGCACCTCGGCGAAATGCCTGGCTTCCGCTTTTGCTGCGTTTACACTGGTGGCATCTACAAAATGGTAAGCTCCCAGTAAGAGCCCGGCTGCCTTGATCCCTTTTGCATTCGTGATAAATGTCGGATCGACATAACGCTGTCCTTGACTCGCTTTAATAAAGGCAAAAGATTTACCATCGGCTCGTACACGTTTCCAATCAATCGTTCCCTGATATCGGGACACGTCAATGCCTTCGGCAGCGTTAGGGCTGCGATTTTGCATAAGGCGTTCCCTCCTTATTATTCAGAATGTTGTAGCTCACTCTGTCTCTGTTATCCATATGCTTGGACTATCCATACGGTCTGGGCTTTTCCACTTTTATACCGAAAAAAGGGCAAAAAGGTAGTCTGCCTATTTTGGTAGTGGCTACTGGTGGCACTTTATGAAGCTTTATTTTCTTTGTCGGAAGGGTCGGTTGGCTTTATTTTTTCTCCACTCGACTTAGATTCAAAAATAGCTACCGCATTCCGCAAAATATCCGGCATCGGCACTCCCATTCTGCCCACATTTTCAATAATGGACAACAACTCGTTCGCTAAATAAAAGAAAACGACGGCATCCCGGAAGTAATGTGCATCCCCGAGAATACCGTCGATTAGATGAGCTACCGTAATGAGCAAAAACACGGTAACCTTGCGAAAAATACCGTAATACCCTTGGCGGCTTTTCAGCTCCCCATTAATCCAGGCCGCTGCCCATCCGGTGAAAAAATCGATCACGACCATCCACCACAGCAACGTCAACATTGTGGTCCACCCCCCAAAAAAATAACCGATCAAGGTCCCCGTGGAAAACCCCAGCCAAATCTGATCGATCTTTTCATGCATGTTTGTTCCCCCTTTTGAACCAAGGTGTAAAATGAATGCCCTTGGACTGATCCAAGGGCATATAAACAATTATTTTTGTTTTGTTCTCTATACTGTTTTTTTACGGAAAATAGAGTTATACCATTTAACCGTTTCTTCCTGTTCATTCAGAGCATTAGTAAATGATGAATCACCTATGTCGCCCGTTACCAGATCAGAACGCTTGGATAAAATAATCTTCATTACTTGTTCACGTTGTTCTTCATTTAAAATGTAGCTTCCCATGATCGTTGCTATATCGCCCTCTCCCCGCTCATAGCGGGTGATGCAAGCATGAGCACAAATACGCAATTGAGCCTCTGTTAAAGCAGTCATAGTTATGACTTCACCTCTTTTATATAAAAATTTCTACTATATATAATAGCCTATACACGTTATTTTCCTGTGCTACCAAGCATGAACTGGGTCAGCGTCACTTCGAGATCTGCAATACGCTGCTTCAATTGGTCTGTCTCACTTGGCTGTTGCTCTGTCTTTTGTGTCAGTTCTTTAATTGCTTCGGCACTCAATCCTTCATTCCAGAATGCCGTTGGGTCTCTTCGTTCTGGAGCCGTGAATGTCTGTGCAAAATATACAGGTTCATCCCCGCGTTCATTATCCGGTTTGCTTTGCCATTCATCATGCAGCTTCTGAAATGTTGCCTGAGATTCCTTGTTCAACTGCTCATACGCGCCCTGTGCTTCTATCATTTTTTGGTTATATTCCGCTTCATAAGTCAGCCAGCCTTGGATATCAAAACGAGGATGATATAAGCCTGGCGGCACTGGAATTGCTATCGTATAACCAGCAAGGATGCTTTCTGAATTGGTTCCATTTATGGTACTAGAGCTGCTGTTAGTATGCTGATAGGTGTCTAGCTGCTGGTTTGTATCAGATAGCGTGGGCGAAGATGGAGTATAAAAAGGGACGACACCCGAAAAGGCATCGTCCACCAGCTCGTCCTCCAGATAGAGGCCGTTTGTATTTACTTTAGGTACTGCTTTCATGTGTTAGACCTCCCCTAAGATAAGACAAACTCAACGAAAATGTTAACTTGATTGTTGCTACCAGCAGAAGGTATCACATTTCCGTTTGTGTCGATAATTAAGACTGCAAGCACATCCTGTGTGCCGCTGTAAGACTGGATAGAAAGGACAGTGTATTGGTTGGGTCTATACTCTAGGGGTAACTTGAAAATAGCCGACCCAATAGCCCCGCTTTGTACACGCATTCTGATCTGAACTTTGTCACCCACACGTCTATACTGTGGTGTAATCTGCCCTGAAGCCACCCACCCATTAAGCAACGTAGGCGTAATCCATACAGGACTATCCTTGTCAGCCTTCTTGTTCTCAACCACCGACAGGCGCGTGTTAGCTTGCTGAACACTTTCCACCAAGTCGGATAAAAGCGTCTTCTCGTTGGCTGCGTATGATCCTGAAAATGCAGACTTAGGAGACGGCATAAAGGCAAAGTAAGACACGGTATAGACGGCGGTAGCTTCAAAATTGCTTCCTTCCTTTTGCGCCAGCGCACCCGCTGTAGTCGTAGTGTTAGGGTACAGCATCCATTTCTCAGGCCGTGAGTTTCGGTAGATACCAAAAAACTTGTCAACCCTGTAGTTCAAAAGCGATTCCTGATACCCTCCAGGGCTACCGTTGTTTATGTTCCAACGCTTCGTATCCGTCTCTTGGTACAGCTTCGCTTTTTCGCGCAGCACAATCCCCGTACCTACTTCAACCTGATTATCTCCCTCGGTAAAGATTAGCTGCCCCTCCGATACGATAGGCTCCACAGTAGGTGTTGCAAGCTGGAATACAAGTTGATACGGCGTGTACCCTGCATAAGACTGCGTTGGTACCGACGCTACAGGGTTTGTAGGACCAACACGCGGAACATAATATTTAGCACCTGTTCCGTTCCATGTCGCTGTTGTAGCGGTTTGGGCGTTAGCTGGCGTGAATGTGCCAGCATCATACACCTTGTAGCCGTAAAAGTAGGCTTTAATGTCGTCTAAGCTTGGCATATAGCCGTCGTCCCACCCGCTGTCTGCAACCGATACAGAAACAGCAAAATTTTTAGACGTGCTATCAATGTCCCATTTGTCTGCCGCGTCTTGCCCAGTGCCCAGCGTCTTACCGTCGAACTTAACGCCAAGACGATAGCCAACAAAATCGTAGCTAATGTTATCCACCGCAGGGTACAGTATCTTAAATCCTGCTCTTTGCTGGACACCGTTGACCTTAGAAATTTTTCCACCGTCTAGCAGGACGCTTTCAAACTTTTTAAACTTGTAGTACCGTCCGTCTCGCTCGAATACCGTATCCGCATTAGCTCCTGTAACTGGATCGGCGTACAGGTCTGTTTGTAGTGCCAACATGGAGTCTTCGCGTGGTTTGAACGGCTTGGCTGTGCTGCCGATGTTAAGCATAGGATTTTCATGGGTGAATGAACCCGCAGCGGCGTATCTAAGCCGCACAGATAAAAATCGCGTTTGTGACGATGTAGTGAATGTTTTAGAACCTACGGCAATTACGCCCGTCATAACTTCTCCAGTTGGGTCATAATCGTTATCGTCCCTACGCTCAATATATTGCAACCCGTCTCCTATACTAGAAATTGTATAGGTGGTGTTCGGCAGAACAGGAACAACAACCCTCAACGGCGATATGACATCAGGAACGGTCCGTGTAGCTGTAGCTTTGTAGGGACCTTGTAAAGCGACTATACCCGTGGTGTTAACCGACCATTCGTAAAAGTTAGGTAACAGGTTTTCCCCGTACCGAATCGCATAAGGATTACGTACAGGCATTACACTATCAACATATGGATACTTAGCTGCGCCCTGTGCTGGCGTAAGGCTTGCGGCTGCTGCATAATCTGCATCGCTGATCTCATACACGCGTACACTATCCATATTAAACGTATTACCAGTCGCACCCGTGCCTGTAATGGTAACAATATGAAAATACTCCTTCGCCGTAAACCGTACAACAGACGGCGCAAAAACAGAGCCAGAAGTTACCTCGTTACCCACAGCACCAGCAATACCATTTATAGATATAGCCACCTTGCTGGTATTACCACTTTTCACGTCTGCTATTGCGATATATTTTCGTCCAGGTGTGGTCAAAAAACTTGCAGACGCGGTTGCTGGCACGCTGCCCAGCGTAATTTTAAATGAACTGCTGCCGTTGGTTTTGTTGTTAGAGTCTATTGCAATAGCTACATTCGAGGACCATTCGCTTACTGTCTCGCAGCCCCCCATTCGTCCCAACAAATTCACCAACATACGCCCGTTCAGGCCCGTCAGCGAAAATGGCGCAGCCTTTTCCGCTTGAACCATTTGCATCCCGGGTTCGAGAGTTATCGCCTTGCGATTAGTCGTATCCAGACGCTTTTTGATCTCATTTACACCATCATTCACATCACCTGCGAAATTATCTACAGCGCGCCAGTTTTGGTCCAAATACTTCTCCAGATCAAAATACGTGGTTTTGGGCGATGTGCGGTCAATTTGATTTAAACCAAGATTTGCTGTTTTTTCGCTTGCCATGTTATGCGCCACCTCCTAAATATCTATCCTGTGTTGTATGTTCATTTTCATAGAGGGTCATGGACTCAACTTCTGCAATGGTCAAGTAGCGTAATTTGTACTCCACCGCCATATGAGCGGGCTTGATCTCCTCAATGGCTGCTTTAAGATCCTCCACGTTGGGCGGAATCCCAATGGTATCTATAAATTTGACCGTAAATCCCCATTCGGAGGGATGAAAAATAACATCTACCGTGCCACCGTCATACGCCTCTGCTACATTTTTGACGAGCCGACCGGAAAAAGTTCCTGCCCCTCGCAGCTTCGACTCCACCACTGCACGCCGTTGATCCAATGGCTTCGCTAGGTCGGTTTCGATTCCCAGCTCCATTTCCCAACGTTCCAACCCCCATGTGGCGGTACGTACGAAAAACTGTCCCACCGTTGCATCCATTGCAAGATACAAGGCGTCCAATTCACTTCCTTTAGCATCCATATCGGAACGCATCACACGTGAGGTTTCATAATAGGCAGGCAAATAGGAAAGCAGCTCGCGTCCCCGCTCGCTGCTCATTTGGCCCACTGTATCTCCCGCTATAGTTACCCGATTCATAAAAGTGTCACTATGGTTTACATGTTTTCCCTGGTCTGGGTTATTCAATAAATCTTCAAAACTGTTCGTTCCATTGTTACTCACTGACGCTCACCGTCCCCAGCACTGCCACCTGACCTGATCCAATCTCAATATTCTGATTGCTCTGTCCATTGATTTTCAGTTCAGAGAAATCAATAATGATCGGAATGTCCAGCAGCACAGCAGAAATCCGAGTGTATCGTACCAACGGGTCTTCCTTGTAAAAAGCAAGCTGCTTCAAATACGTCCGCACACCGCTTTCGATCAGCTTTTTGATTTCAGCCAGTGTGGACGGCTTCTCTTTGGTACGCTGTACCTTGACTGAGATGTTAATCTCCACTTCTGCCGCTGGCATGATCGTCACCACAGGGCCCGCTGGTGCCAGCCCTTCTCCTTGCCCATCCTGGGTCGGATCGATGTACTTCTGCACCGCAGCCACGATATCCGGGCTGGCCGCGCGTTTATCCGTATCCAGCACATATAATCCTACTGTTCCCGGCCCTTTCCAGAGCGGAACAACTTCCACGCCACCCACTCCAGCAATCTCATTCGCCCACTGGGTATACTGCGCCTTGTTGCCGCTTGTGCCCTGGTTCCGCACCTTGGCATAAAAACGCTCTAGTAACAGCTGGTCGCTCTCAACGTCTGTGCCGCTTTTGGTCTCCTGCGTATTGATCACAGAGGCAACCCCGCTAACCGGGGTTGCCATCACTTGGATGACACCCGCAGGCACATTACCGCTGCGCCCGGGATTGACCGCCCGAATAGCCGCTTCCCCGGCACCTTGTTCATCCAGCGTGACCGATGCCGTGGTTGCATATTCAATGGAAGCTTCCCCGGATACATCATCTGCCGGGGTCGCCACCAACGTTCCCGCCGGGACAGTCGTTCCCGCTGTGCCCGTGAACGTGACCATACCTGAGGCCGCAACCGCTTCTCGCCGTGTCACCCCATGCTCTGCTGTCCGCAAATCCAGCTCCGGCGAACGAAAATCCGGGTTGTCGCTAGCTGCTGTGCTGGCAAAGCCACGTCGCAGTAGCTCCTGCGCCCAGATTGCCGCTTCGGATAGCATAAACGCTACCGGCGCCTGTGCATCCCAAATAAAAGAGCCCTCGGACTTATCCATGTCCGAAGGCACTTTTTCCAGCATCCGATTTAAAATTTCCTCTTCCGTCTGGTCTACCAAATATTCCGGCAAGTCTGCCATTAGATCACCACACTTTCTACAATTTCCGTTTCATCTCGTACGTTCGTAATCTGGCAGCTAAAATGGCACGCCTCACCTTCCCAGCGAAACGTGAACTGATCCACACTAGCCGTACGTGCATCTGCTAGTAATGCTTCCGTGACCATGCGTTTAATTTCGCTTTCCTGCACACCGTGCCCATAGCTGCTGCCAATTAGCTCCTCCAGCTCACTCCCATAGTCAGGTGAATAGATCACATGCCGGTAGCGAGGAGTGCGAATCGCTTTTTCACACCACTGTACCCAGGCTTCTTTCTCGCCTATAGTCACGATTTTACGGCTAGGACTCATAACAAACTCACCAGCTTCAAAATCAAACCGCCAGCTTCGCCCAAATACCGCACGGTTATCCTCCAGTACATCCGGGTCGGTCACATCCGTGTCTGTCCAGATCATATCATCTGTTTCGGGAAATAAATTAGCCACGTCCATTCACCACCTTGCACACGACCACCACATCATTGCCGCTATTCACCCGAACCGCCAGTACACGATCTCCGGGCTTAAGCCCTTCGTTCAAACTGAGATTCACATCTTCCAGCTCGTCTTCCCCGATATAAAAGGAAGTTTTCAGCTCTTTGCCTTCCCAATTTTCCGATTCCACTGCGGTTGAGGTGCCTTTATACATATGACGTGGTACAGATAGCAGTCCCGGTAGCTCCGCGATCAGATAATCGTGAAGCTCATGTTTAAAATCGTCCAGCTTGAGTCCCGTGGAGGTGATCGTGCCTAATACCGCACCCACTCCACTCAGCGCTTGCCGGGTGTGTCCCGCCATAGACGATTGCATTACACTTACAAATGCACCATAGGGGTCTTTACTCAAGAAAATACCTCCTTTTAACCATATCGAAGGAAGCGAGCTCCAAAGTCATATTTCCCGGATTCCCCAAATCCCGACTGACCGAAGTAACAATCAACTTTAATCCTTGTAACATCACAGCTTCACCAGCACGTATGGTATTAATATCTGGTAAATTAACTGTAAATGTTTCCTGGATTCCAGTTAGATGACTTTTAGCAAGCTTACTCGCTCCACCAGCTGCTTTCACTTGATCATCTTCCACCAGTTTTTGCAAAGTACCTAGCGCTTTAGTATCCCCTTCTGCTACAGCCAGAACCTTAGACGGCACCTCTTGTCCGCTTCCTACGTTTTCATTAGCTGTCATTACTTTGACTTTAGTTACGGCTCCCTCAAGTGTCCGCAACTGCGTAAGATCAATGAATCGGTCTAACACATAGGGGGAATGATTGCTACCGATTTTAAATAGCTCCAATCCAGCACTTGTCATGCGTAACTGGTACAAATCTCCGCCCAATTTTGCTGTCTCTTTCAAATCAGCAAGCATCATGGAATATAGAGTCTGGGCACGATAAATACCTTTTCCTAATCGCATTTTCGTATCAGGTATTGAGGTGATCTGAAACTCCCAATCCTTCGCGTATTTGCGTAACCGCTGCGTAGCTGTCTGTCCTTTGGGAAATAAATATTCATCCTCGGATTTATCCAGATAAATCGTCCGATCATATACCACCAGAGAGAAACGTTTTGTACCGCTGTTAGAGCTCTCTACTTCCCATACAACAGCAGGGTGGAGAAGTGGTACCTTTACATTTTTTCCAAATGGAATTCCACTGACACGAATAGACATTCCCGGAGTAATCGTGGGCATAACATTTGAAGCAGCTACACGGATGCTGGCCTGATATGCAATTTGATTAAGAGCATCTTTTAAAGTTATTTTCTCAACTAGGGAGGTAAGATCATATCGATCTTGAAGTATTATTTGGTAACTCATGGCATCACCAGCTTTTGACCCGCTTTAATCCTATTCGGATTGTTGCCTATGATCTTTGAATTCACTTGATATATACTTTTCCATTTGGAACTGTCCCCCAACTCCAACTTTGCAATTTTAGAAAGCGAATCTCCAGTTTTGACAGTGTACGTCTTAGATTTGGTTTTAAGATTCGTGCGTGGAAGGTTACTAGAGTTTACTTTTTGAGGAGAATTCCCTTTTCGCAACACTATTTTAGGTTCCCGCCATGTACGCAAAGTAATTTCAAAATATATATCTCCTGCCTCGCCTCCACGAAAGGTCGTATTATGAGCAATGATAAAAACAGGAACATTAATTAGTGTATTCGTAATAATAAATTGGTACGGCTTCTCTGCTTTTAACATTGCATTTAACCTGTTCATGGCTTCGTTAGGATCTGGAATATTTTTATAACGACAATAGGATGCATCGTACACCTTGGGAAAAAAAGAAGAAAAGGTGATTTCTTTCACCTTTTCTCCTTGTGGAAAATCAAATTCTCCGTGTGTAAGCATCGTAACTGTTTCATACCCCTTTTGCCGTGAAATATTTACCTCTTCAGGATTAACTGGGAATTGAAACACACTTCTACCATTAATCAGAAAAAAGTCTATACCCATAGCCTCCCTCCTTTCTACTGTGATAGATTTACATTAAATTGGTACGGCTTTACCTTTTTTAAGAGAGCTGCTATCTCCTCCTCCCTTTCTATTAATAATTGCCTGCCGGACTTCATTGACGATTCGGTACCCTACTTGAAGTGCCATCGTATCAAAATCAATTGAATCTTCCTGAACGGTTACCTGTACTGCCCCTGGAGGCAACGTTACACTGATTTGGTTGTTCGTTTCTGTCTTGAAATCCTTGAGAAAGCCTGAAAAACTGCTCATTTGCTCATCCGTTATTTGCACGAGCTGCGGAGCAGGTTTTCCTCCATTTACCGCAGGAATCTGTGAGCCGCCTGACCCCATACCCTGAAGTGCTTTGGAACGGTTTTGGGCATCCTGGATAAAAGATGGTAATGGCAGTCCCGGATCAATCGAAGGAAATCTTGACAGAGCTAATGAAGCCCCAGGTACAGTCGAAGCGGGATTATAAGATTGTGAGGCCTTAATTACAGAAACAGCAGGTTGTGAATTTTCAGGTTTATTTGAGTAACCAAACAAATTGGAGAAGTCACTTTTCAAACTTTCTGTTTGACTAGAAAACCAATTACTGACATCAGATGCTTTATTACTCATCCAATCTGTAGCTTGGGAAGCTTTTTCACCAACCCAATCCTTCGCAACACTTGCTTTCTCGCCAATCCAATCCTTTGCACCAATAGCTTTTTCTCCAACCCAGTCCATTGCAGAAATAGTTTTTTCTCCGGCCCAGTCCATTGCAGAAGTAACTTTTTCTCCGACCCAATTACTCATTTCAGAAAACTTTTGAGCTAACCATTCACCTGCTAAACTATCTACTACAGCGCCTACAATTGCACCAATAAGACCACCAATTACAGTACCTATACCTGGAGCAATCGCTGTACCAATAGCTGCCCCAGCAGTAATAAAGCCACTTCCTAAAAGCGCTGATGTAATAGCAGCCGGACGTTCTTCCGGCGACGCTGTAGCAATGTCTACAATATCTAATACTATGCTAATTGGGCCAAGCAGCTTCTTGCCCCCCTTCATTGCTCCCTTGCCTATCTTTTTAAGCAAATTTCCTGGATTTTCACCAAGTATTTTTTTACCGAAATCGAAGATTTTTCCAAGTGTCCCCTTATTTCCATTCGGTCCTCCTGGAACTCCCGGCTTATGAGGCTTAGAGCCAGGCTTTGGGGTAAAAATACGTTTTACCGTTTCCCACAGCTTAGGAAGTCCTTGTTTCTTTCCAGGATTTTTTTTGTTGTTCTTATTTTTGTTTTTGCTTTTACCATCAGGTCCATCTTGTTCAGCAATACTTTTCTTATTGTTTCCTTTTTTCCCACAGCAACAATCACAGATCACCTTAATTTTTGGAGAAACTTGAATAGGACCTGTTTTTACATTGATCTTAGGCGCATATTTTGGTGCTGCAACTCTAATATTCAATCTTGGTGGTTTTACCTTGATATCATAATTAAAGTTAAAGTCAAATTTAGGATCTTTTATTTCTATATTTGCAGTAACACTGATAGACTTATTCACAATATTGGAAACATTTAAATTATTCCCCGTGTTGCCGCCCTTAGCTCTCTTCTTATTTGTACCGTCTTGATCAATGCCCGTTTTAGCACGTGCAACAATATAGGCATCCTTAAGACTTTTTAGCTTTTTGATAAGCGCTTCGAGCACTGGAGTCGCCTTATCAATCAGAAAGACTTTTGGCCTAATTCGTAGCCTACTAAGACGAATAGCTAGGCTGTAAATATTACCTAGATGCCTATGCATATACTTAAGTTCCGTATTTAGCTTAATCAAACTCTGATAACGGGTACGACCTAAGCGATCAGAAAGCCTTTGTATCTGCTCAATATAGCGACTTGTCGCTTTAAGTTCCCGGTTTGTAATGATTAAATCCTCTACATCTGTAACAATATTAACTCTATAGTTACTTGATCCTGCCATCTACTCACCTCCTTGCATATCTATTATTGCTGTATTTGTTTTGACAATGCGTCCAGTTCCTCTTCTGCAAAAGCGATTAACATGGATTTTTCCCCTCTGTTTAAGGACCAAAACTCTCCGGGACGGAGATGATGCCGTATCCACAGATGATACAGCACAGTCGTCATTCCGCCGGAGCGAATCAGTTTTTTAGATCATCAATTTCCACACCGAAGCCGGACAGTTCCAGAACTTTGTCACCTACCGCATCCAGTTCCCCTGCCAGAAGCATACGGCGCACAGCCTGTTCACCACCGGACAATTTAAGCCGGCTAGTAATTCGCGGATCACCCCATCCATTAATTTGCAGGCCTTTTACCTCTAGACCAGCCGTAGCTTCAGAGATAAGCAATGCATTAAATGTTTCTGTATCTACTTTTTCATCCACACGGCCTTTAATGGTTTTACGAATTGTGCACCGTTCACGGATACTATCTACTTTGTTGGACGTCAAACCACGAAGTGTGAGAAGCATATCCAGGCGTTGAATTCGAACAGTTTCCTCAGGTAATTTGTCTGCAGCTTCAAAAAGACTATCTAAAATTTGTTCTTCTGACATATTTTCATTCAAGCTCATAAGTCATTCTCCCTTATTGTTCATTTGTATTTGGGGAACGGAACGCCTGACAGCATCCCATCCCCCGTTTTCCAATTTAGTTTGCTACAATCGGATCAAGAAGCTCATAACCTTCGAAAGTGAAGGTCGTTTCTTCTGGTACTTCTTCTCCTGCAGTCCAGTTAGCCAACTGAATCTTATCTGGCATGCAGCGAATCAAACGAACACGTTCATGTCCAAAAGATTCGGGATCGTCCAGCTTGGAAATAATATCGAATTTTTCAAAACCGCGACGAATCATATCAGAAGTTACTTTGTAACCACTCATCGTTCCAGTACCTTTTTTAGCTCCATTTTTATGCACTTTCCAAGTATTACCAACCAAATTCAATTCTCTTTTATCAATTTCCACGCTAGCTTCGAGCTTGTTAATATGTGTCTGCCATACCCCATCAATATATGCCTGACCATACGTACCTAAAATGACTCTTGAAGCATCCAACATTTCTTTTTCCTCCTCAAAATGATCCATAATATAGTTCGGGATTTCACAAAATCCTCGTTGTTAACAAGCTACTTCATTTCTGCTGATTGTCTGCGCATTGCTTATACACGTAAAAAGCTTATTTATTGCACGTAAAATGTGCCGAACAGTTGCTCCATCACGTCGGTGAGCTTCACGTTCCATTGCAGGAACACTTGATCCGGCTCCGGTTTGATGACTGGCGCATCGCCGTAGTAAGCCGGGTCGAGAATGACATCGTAGCCATCTGCTTCGATGACGTTGCTCAGCGACAGCTGTGCCAGGTATTCTTTGATTGCACCGATAAGCGCCAGACGACCTTCCACCGTGTTGTTGATTTTGCCAATGTAAGTCTCTTCGGCTGCACGCTGCAAGTCAGCATTAATAGCATCCATGACACGGATGGAACGAATTTTCTTCCATGCGTTGTTTTGCCCAGCAGCCGGGTTCACCAAGCTGTTGATGCCACGCAGCGCTTTTACCTGACGACCGTCAAAGAACAAAAGGAAGACACCATTACGGACTGCCTGCTCCTGCTCGGAACGTGTCCAGCGACGGGTCACATCCTCAAAAGGCGTAACCGCATACGTCGCCGATTGATTCAGACGTTGGCCTGCAATCAGCCCGGCTACGTAAGCAGCCGTTTGGGCGGAACTGTAGTCCTTTCCTGCCAGACGTACGCCTGTACCGACGTTCACGATACCTTCATGGTTCAGCGCTAAGGAACGTGCAGAGGCCAAGCTGACGGCTGTTTTGGACACATCATCTGCCGCAGAACCGCCGAATACAGCGATAACGCCTTTACCTTCGTTGCGAACACGCTTGATCCAGGCAGCAAAGCTTTGCAGCAATGCCAGATCAGCTGCATAATCCAGAGCCAAGACATTAAATTCCTGTCCTTCAAGTGCCTCCTGCATCGCGATGTAATCGGCATTAACCAGCTTGCTATTGCCGCTGTTGCCGCCAGTAAGGTGTACGCCGCTGACATCCACCGGAATACCGCCATCGCCAACAACCTCGGCCTTCACCCATACGTTTTCGCTGTTCTCGTTCATGGCTTTGGCAATAGAGGCTGCTGTACCGTCACTGCCTTTGTACGTGCCGAGTAGCTTGGTTCCTTCATAGAGGCGCACCTCACGAGCTTGGTCATCACCCAAAGTTGGCTGTACAGTTACAGCGAAACCATTACCGCGGCTACCTGTGTACAAAGCCTTCAGGCGCAGCACATCCGCCGGGGTCGCACCGCCGCTTTTCAGCGTCACAGATGCTTCAGCAGCTGTATCATCTGCCAAACGGTAGGCTAGAAGCTTTTTCGGACCGCCCAGCAAAGCCAGATACAGCGTCGAATACGCGGTCGCACCGTCCAGACTGTCACCGGAAAAGATTTGGCTGATTGCCGTTTCACTGCCGATCTCTACAAAGTCACGTACAGGGCCCCAATTCGCCTTAACGGGTACAACGACCGTACCACGCGACCCACCTTGAATTGCTGAAGCTGCTGCTGCCTGAAAATTCATATACAAACCCGGCAATACCGGTTTATTCGTGTTTTCCCATGTTCCGCCTGCCATAATTAGTCCACCTTCGCTTTCATAAATTGTTCGATTTTAGTGTGTGCTTCTGCTACCGTAAACAGCTTGTCCTGTGTGCCAAAAAAGGCGCCTGCCAGCACTTCTTCTTTCACGGAAAACAATTGTTCTGCGTGCTCCTTTAGCTCCTCCAGCGTATAGCGAGGGCCACTTGCTTCCTGCCCGGCATATACCGGGGCATTCTCATGGTTTTCCAAGGTCACTCGGACCACCTCATTTCAAAATAGGATGAATTTCCACTCTGCGAATCAACGCCGCTTCCTCAGCCGGGCGCATACGCCGCTGTACTAGCATCAGCCGAAGCTGACCATCTAAAATGGCATCCGCCTGCAAATCGGCTGAAGCTTCAGCTGTAGACATATAACGGCCTTTGTCCTGATCCAGAGGAAGCTGGATTTGAGCGGCAAAGCCCTCGATCAGTGCGGAAGCTGCGCGGTTTTCTTCAGTGGTGTCCGGGGCGGTAATATGCCCGATGAACCGTTTGCGCAGCTCATACATGGAGGCTCCCGCCATCCTAGTTTCGCAGCCGCTCATCCGCCACAGTACCGCGTGCCGTCCCGGCTGTGCGGGCCAAGCGTCGGCGTATACTGACCACGTTTCACCCAGTTGCTTCTGCGTCCAGCGGACCAGCGCGGCCAGCCACTCTTCCGGCTGTGTAGCACCGTTTGCTGGAGCGGGTGAACCACCTTCCGTCTCAGGCACGTACACGCCAAAACGCAGCGTTCTATAGGCCTTGCCCGTAATAGTGTCCAGCTTTTCTGCATCTCGCACGCCCAAATAGTGCGCGGTAAAAGCCGATGTATCCTCACCCGCACCTGTCACTGGTTCCCGGTGCAGCCCGGCAATCAGGGCATTCGCCCATACATCAGCCTGCGCCAGCCCGGCTTGTCCTGCGTACAGCTTGATGCGGACAACCTGCCGATAGCCGGCCCAGGAAGACTTCCAGATTTCCTCGCCCAGCGCCATAACAGCATACGGCTCCTCTGCCGTCTGCGACGGTGGCTGAACATCGTATACACGCCCTTGCAGCGCTGGAATAATTTCAATGAGCTTTTGCTTAAAGGCTTGTCTCATCCTGCGGCATGCCACCTTTGCGTCCCCTGCGTTCGCATGTTGTGGCTATACAGCCAGGCTTTCTTCCACTTCCGTGTTCTCATCCGGTGTAGCCTCGTACTCATGCATTGCAGCATCCCTTGCTTAGGCAACACGACTCCTCCTTTCTATTCAAAGAATTCCCGGGAACCGACAGAGACGATCACCGCATGAAAAAACCGGCCCTAATGGCCGGCTAACGTTTGACTGTGTGTGTCTTCGGTATGTCCTCTTGTCTTGATTCCCGATGATATAATCTTACACCCTAATAACGAATGCGTTGCCGGGGAAATGGACGATAAAAGCAGAGACTAGGGATGATGTTGGGAGGTTTTTAGAGAACGTGTGTTCCTATTATAAAAAAAGGCCTTGATCCCTGTTATTACAGGAAATCAAAGCCTTTTAGGAAACCATTATAAAATAGAAATGAGAACGAATGGATAATTATTACATTAACCCAGTTTTTGATCCGCGCCCTTCTGCAAGCCTGCCAAATTTAAAACGCCTTGGTCCGCCAGTGCAAGCGCCATTTTGTAAAAAGCACGCGTGCGAAGCTTCGTATACGTATCCTTGCTGACTGGCGGGTCTAACACATAATTGTAAACCTTGTAATCAAACACATCGTCATCCTTTAAATAACGTTCACGGATGAGCAGCTGTTCGCGTTCATTCAAGCGACTAACTACGGCATCCACCATTTCGCAGTAGGCTAAGCGGGCGGCAGGGGCATCTACATTATATACGGCTGTCCGGGCCGTTGGATCGCTTGTCACATTCGTTGGGCCGTTCGGACGATCCGTATAGCCAGCCGTAATAAAGCTCTCCCGATCCATAAAAGTAATCGTTTTATAAATCCGGTATTTCTCAAACACACCCTCCAATGCATTTTGCGTTTTGCGACGGTCCAATTCGGGTAAGTTATTTCTCATGTAAAGCAACACTCCTTATCTTATGCCTTTTGACAATGATGTATTTTTAAATGAGGATTTTGCAAAAATCCAATGAGCGAATTTTGCAAAATCCTGAAATAGAAAAACGCCTATGTTTACATTGTGTTCCCCTTTTGTTCGTATCTTGAGTATAACATAACATTATTTAGGATAGGTATCCATCGTCAAAAAAAGCAGTATAGCTCCAAAAACAGGATATTCGCTTTATTTTCCTATGCCTTTTGGCATATTACGTGCTTTTACTATTTACCTAATGGTATAATGAAACTAATATCTATGATTCTCTTGTAGAAAGGAGCCCCCATTGTGGAACAGCCAGCATTCGGAACTTACTTAAAACAGCAGCGTGAGCACAAGCAATGGAGCATCAACCAGTTGGCAGATGCTGCAGGTATTAGCAATTCACAAATTTCCCGCATTGAAAATGGACTGCGCGGAATCCCCAAACCCTCCACTCTCCGCAAAATAGCGGACGCGCTTAGCGTATCCTATACCGAAATGATGAAGGCCGCCGGATATTGGGGAGATGATGATTCAATGGAGCAAAATCCACATGAACTTTATCGTTCTACTGTGCCGGAATGGGCAACCTCCAAAGACCGTCGGGATTTTAAAAAAATGCTGGAGGAAGACGACGAATTAATGTTCGATGGCATTCCGCTGGATGAAAAAGACCGTCAACGGATCAAGGACGTGCTGACAGGTCTGTTCTGGGAAGCCAAGCAGATGAACAAACATAAAAAGCCCAAAGAGCCCCGAGCGGGCAAAGATCAGGGATAGTAGGTGAGCGCATGAACGAACTCATTCACAAACTTGTCCGAAAATACCGTACCAACTGCCCCTTCGATATTGCGAAAGCCCTGGGTATCCATATTCGATACTGCGATCTAGGCCCCACAACCAAAGGGCTGTATTACCACAAGCTGCGTAGAAGATTTATCGTTATCCACAATGGCCTCACACCCGAATGGGAACGGTTCGTCTGTGCGCATGAATTGGGACATGACCGACTGCATAAAGGCATTAGCCGCTTTTTTATGGAGGAGCACTCCTACTTTTCTCCAGGAAAATTTGAACAGCAGGCCAATCGGTTTGCCGTACTTTTGCTGAGTGAAGGAAAACCGCCACTAGCTGACGAAACGTTGGATCACTATTTACCCCGGATCGGGCTGCCCAAAGAGACTGCCCTTTTTTTTGACTACAAAACGGAACGTTAGTTCCTATTCTATGAGTTACTGTTGATTACTTCCTCTATAATATAGGTAACTAGACGATGTATTTAACAACCGATATCTCAAAAAATTTTAGTGCTTTGATATAAAATAGAAGTTATTTTTACAATCATCTGATAAAATGTGGTCGTAAGCGGTTTCTCTAATTCATTCATTTTATGGGAGGTTGAAGGAACAACATGAACTCATGGAAAAAACTCTCGTCGATCCTGACGACTGCCGCGCTTCTACTTGGTTGTCTCGGTACAGCAGCAGCAGACCCAGCAACCAATGTGGGAACAGCGGGAACGGCAACGGCTCCAGTCAGCGGTAAGCACATCACCATCCTACATACGAACGATACCCATGCCCACGTGGTCGCGAACGACAAGGAAATGGGATTCGCCAAGCTGGCGGGTATCATTGATCAGTACCGGGCTTCCAATCCCAATACACTGCTGCTAGATGACGGGGATACCGTTCATGGAACGACCTTCGCTACTTTGGTTAACGGTGAGAGCATTGTGAAAGTGATTAACAAGCTGCGTTATGATGCTATGGTTCCGGGTAACCACGAGTTTAATTATGGTTGGAAGCATCTTGTTGAGCTAAGTAAGGAGATTCAGTTCCCTGTGCTCAGCGCCAATATTAAACAAACAGACGGAACACGATTGTTCAAACCCTATGTTATTAAAGAAGTGGACGGCGTTAAAATCGGTATTATCGGTCTGACTACGCCAGAAACAGCATATAAGACTAATCCCAAAAATGTTGAGGGTATTCAATTCACCGACCCTGCGGCTGAGGCCAAAGCGGCTGTTGATGAAATCCGCAGCAAAGTAGATGTCGTTGTTGTTCTTGGTCACCTGGGGCAGGATGCGTCTAGTAAGGACACCAGCCTCAAGGTTGTTAAGGAAGTGCCTGGCATTGATATTTTCATCGATGGACACAGCCATACCGTACTGGAAAAAGGCTTGGTTAGTGACAATGGTACATTGATCGCTAGCGCAGGTGAATACACCAAGTATCTGGGTGTTGTGGACTTATGGGTCGACGGCGGTAAGGTTACGCAAAAGCAAGCCAAGCTGATTGATTCGACTCAAGCAGTCGACGTTCAGCCCAACGCTGAGATTGCTGCATTGATCGCCTCCATTCAAAAGGACCAGGAACCTATTCTAAAAGAGGTTGTAACGCAAACGAGTGTGGATCTGGAAGGAGCACGCGAAAAGGTACGTGCAAGTGAAACCAATCTCGGTGACCTGCTCACCGATGCTATGCGTGACGTTTCGGGAGCAGACGTGGCTTTAACGAACGGTGGCGGCATCCGGGCTTCCATCAAGACGGGGACGGTAACCAAGGGAGACATCATCACTGTGCTGCCCTTCGGCAACCAGATCGTTACCCTGAAAGTGAAGGGCTCTGACATTCAGGCCGCACTGGAAAATGGTACAGCCTCCTATCCAGAGCCAAGCGGAGGTTTCCCACAGGTATCAGGTATATCCTTCAAAATAGACACATCCGCAGCCAAAGGGAGCCGTGTTCATTCTATCCTGATCGGCGGAAAGACACTTGATCCTGAGGCAACATACACACTGGCCACCAATGATTTTACTGCCGTAGGTGGTGACCAATATACGATGTTCGCTAAATATCCACAGGCAGGTATGTTCGGCTCGCTTGACGAAGCGTTAATTCGCTACATGCAAAAGGTGGGCTCCGCTAGCCTGCAAGTACAAGCAGACGGTCGCATTCAAGAAGCCAAGGCTGACGGTAAAACTTCTGTCCCTGCCACACAAGCTGCGCCATCTGCTTCAACGGCAACACCCGCACCTGTGCAGGAAAAGCCGCAATCCGTCCCTACACCGGCTGCGAAACCAGCACCCGCAAAACCGGCACCAGCAAAGTCTCAAACAGCCAAGCCACAGCAGACATCCGATTCTGCACAAGTTACAAATAGCCATGTATATGTTGTGAAATCCGGGGATACGCTGTATGACATTTCCCGCAAACATGGTACCACCTGGCAACAGCTTCAGCAGTTGAATAAGTTGAAGAATCCTCACCGCATTTATCCGGGACAAAAGTTAGACCTCCCGGCCTAATTCAATAGCTAGCAAAAACAGCGTCCGGAATCCTAGTGGTTTCGGATGCTGCTGTATGTCAGGCGTTTTTAGATATGCGATAGTCCAGGCTCATTTGGACATCGCATATTTTTTTAAAAAGCAAACCTTTTAACCGCTGACAAGTTGTGAACCGAGAGGTATGATGGAGAAGAGTCATTCAGGCAGAGAACATTCGTCCCGATATCCATCGGGATCAGTTATATGTGTGGAAGGAGTCCAGAAATGCAATACATTATTTACGATCTTGAATTTACCGTTAGCCGTAACGCCAGATATTCCTCCGAAATCATTGATATCGGTGCCGTCAAAGTTGTTCAGGGAGACGATGGCCTATACGTTGCGGATACGTTTCACAGTTTTGTAAGACCCTCGAATCGGCCTGTACTCTCTACAGATACCGTTCAGTTCACAGGTATTACTCAACGAGACATTGATGCCGCCCCACTATTCCCTGAAGCTGTGAAGCAATTCATAGCCTGGCTCGGTACGGATTCCCCTTATTATTTATGCGCATGGGGCCCGGATGACCGTCAGAAGCTGGTATCCCATTGTCGTACCCATCATGTAGATCTCGGATGGATTCATAATACAAATGATATACAGAAGCAGATTTCCCGTCTGTTTAGTTCCAATGGAAAGTACCGTCAGTTGAGCCTGTCTCAGGCGCTGGAATTGTGCAACATTGACTTTGACGGTCAACAACACCGGGCACTGGATGATGCCGTGAACACCGCGCAGGTTTTCATGTACCATTTTGATCGTATTACATTAGTTCATAATGCTGCTGACGATGAGGAAAGCCGTGGATCGAAGCTCGTCTACTCCTCACCAGAAGAAGAACAGGAGCAGTACAGTCCTTTTGGCAATCTCGCCAACCTGTTTAAGGACCGTTAAGCGGATAGCTCCCCGGCCCGTTCCGGGGGATCTCCCCCTGTTATTCTTGATTTCCTGCCTTTTTATCGAAATAGAATGCCCCCCAGGTCCGCAGCATTTCTTGCATTCGTTTGCGGTACCGTAAAGGCTCCAGGATCTCGGCCTCAGCTCCATAGGAAGTGAGCCAATCCAAAAATTCACGGTCATGATTGACCGTCACCTCAAACAACAAACTTCCATCCGGCAAATCCTTAAGAAAAGGCTTGATAAACAGCTCCTCTTCTTTGACCCGATATACAGACTCGGCAGAAAAACGTACCACAAACCGGATATTCTGATTTCCTTTGGTCACCGACCAGGTCCCTTTAAAAAACATTTCCATTTCAGTTGTATTTTTTTGAAACGTATACGGCAAAATTCTCATGTTCCGAAATCGGCTGATCCGAAAGGTTCTCATAGCGGATTGCTTGTGACAAAAACCAAGCATATAGAATCGCCGATCCTGCGGGACCAAACAATAAGGATCCACCTGAACTAGTGATACATCTTCATTTTGAGGCGAGCTGTATTCCGCTTCAATGGTCTGCTGCGTAAGACTCGCTAAAACAATCAGCCTGAGCAGATAGGGCTGGTTTTCCCGATCAAGTGTCGAGCCGAGCCGGACAATATTTTTCATTTCCTGCGCGAAGCTCGTCTGGTCCATCTTTTTTTTCTGACTAGAGGCCATCACTTTCTCATAAGCACTTTCAAAAGCTGGCGGTAAAAGAGGCTTTACCGTTTCCATAATCTCACCCAGCTTTGTAAAAGCCTCTGCCTCTTCTTCCGTCCAATTCAAAGGATACAAAGCAAAATTGCTAATAAAAATGTACCCCTTGCCATGCCCCATATTCGTAATCGGAATATGCATAGCGCTTAGCGCCTCCATATCTCGGTATATGGTACGTTCTGATGTTTCACAACGTTCGGCAAGCTCTCTTGCCAATATCCCTGGATTTGCCTGAACAATAGTAATAATCCGCATTAAACGTATCAACCGATCAGTCAAGGAAGTCTCTCCTTTACAAAAAGATAGTAAATTAGACTCACTATATTACACAAATAAACTAGCATAATTGCCTATCTCAAAATATCATTTTCAGTAAAACGAACATCTTCTAGCGGTATTGTCTTATTAAAAAAGACCTTAGAACTATACGCTGTAAATGATACAAAAGTACCACTCCATTTATTACGTATGGCCAGAAGCAACTCGGCTTCCTGCAGGTAGTCCATATCATCGCTTCTTGCTGCACGTATAAGTAATTCATCTGCTTGTCTGGTAAGGATGAACGCCCCTCGCTCATATTCCCCTTTCTCGTACATACGCAATGCTTTTTTTACAATAGGGGACGTCTCATTCAGCTTTATGTATTTTTCCACCTTCGGGTTGGATGGAATGCCCAGCAGACCAAGATGATGCGTGAAATGGATATAGAGCTGGTCTGTCCGGATCAGCGTTCGCTTTTCCTGCGATGGCTTGCGCCAGCTCCACTCCATCATTCCAATCGTATGTCTTCCGGACGAGTGAGCCGGTATAGAAAACGTCAAAATAGCCTGTCTATATTTTCCCCGCCGTACATCACCACAGTGAACAAACATGCAATCTCCGTTTTCCGAGCGTTTAAAACCGAGCCTTACCCCTTCAGCTTTTAATAGACTTACCCCGTTTTCTGGAATGAACTGGAGTTGAAGGTCACAACCCGCTGCTTTCGGTATTAGATTTCCTTTTCTTTTACGTATAGCTCCATAGCCCCATTCTATCAGTAGATTTACTTGTTTGGACCCATTCGCAGATATGGACTCTTTGTCCCATGTGCACGTTACATTGAGCATTGACTTCACCACTGGTAAATTCCCCCTAAAAGAACATGTAACTCTAAATTAACAGTGTTATCTGACACTATATTGTCAGGGAACGTATGTTTGATTGTGAAAATTATACATGGGAATCTTTATGAAGGGGGACCTAGTTTGGTAAATAACATTTTAAACCATTTTAATTACATGAATGCGCAAAAATAGCCCGGCATATGCCGGGCTATTTTATAGTCTACTTCTATATTTAAACTTATGAGAGTGTAGTTTCTGTTAAAGAAACTTTCGTTTTTGTGCAAATATCAGATATTGGAGCAAAAGTAGTGCTATCTACAACGAGATCCTTTGATAACGGCTTTCCATTTACAGTGATTTTTAAAGTTTTATAGTTTTGTTCTCTCTCATTCATCTTGCAAAATCTCCTTCTATATCAATTTTTAATATATTTCAGTTCATATATTCAACTTAAGCCCTGATCAGGTGCGGATCGTTCTTTACTCGTATGCTGGGAAAAATGCCGGAATGTTGCCGCTTCCTTGATATACCCGATTTAAGGTACACTTAAACTAATATATCGACTTTTTTTGAGAACATTTTCTCCGTATTTGTCGTCCGTTTATTCTAAAATCTGCATCCGAATCGTTATATTATACGTAACCATGTCATATGGGTAATGATCTGTATCATCTAACATCTTGTTTTATCAAAAGGGGGAACATCTCTTGGCACGACGAACTTGTCGCTTTGCTTTGTACCGCCGCATTGTCTGCGCTGCTATAGCACTTTTGTTTATTTTTGGGATAACTCGTGTACCCGAAGTACATGCTGCTTATTGGGATGATGTGTACCAAGGCTTCGAGCAATTTTCGCGGTTGCCCGGTGATGTGTATCAGCTCAAGGAAAGCTATCGGCAAACACAGGAGGATCTGGAAAAGGCCCGTAACAGCTTAGAGGCCTATCAAGAGCAAAACGCCCAATTGCTAGAGCAAAACCGCAAGCTGACTGACACCGTCACAGAATTAAAAAATCTTCAAACCCAGCGCGATCAGGCTTCACACCGAAATAAAATGCTCATCATCACAGCTATAATTCTGCTGGCAGGTTATTTTATCGGTATCCGACTGTTGCGTTACGGGATGCGTCGACGTTCGGGAAGATACTAACTGCCTGAAAGGATGAAAGGTCTGAATGGACATACAAGCAGGACAACACCATGATGAAAGCGTCGGTTCAGTCGTAACGCTCGATCTGGCGGAAGGAGAAAAGCTGCACGTACTGCATCCGGAGCAAATCATCGCATACCGCGGACCCAGCTCAGGCCGCAGTGATAAACTGATGAATATTAAGGGCATGTATCGCAAACACAAACTGATTCAAGCCGATTTCACAGGAGCTTGTCGCCTAATTGCTGCACTTCCGCCTGGCTTTAGTCTAAAAATGATTAAGCTTGAAGGGAGCGATGATCTGTTATACGATTTTCGCAACCTGTTCTGGTACAGCTCCGGTATCCAAATGCGGACCAAGCTGCTAAGCATGAAAAACATGTTGTTTAGCCGCGATGTTATAAAAATGAAATTCGACGGTGTTGGTCAAATCGGTCTTTTGACGCAGGGATTGGTATGTCAAGAACAGCTTCATCCCACAGAGCCGATATATGTGGATGCGAGCAGCGTCATTGCCTATCCCGAAAACGCCAAACTGGAGTTGACCGTGTACGGCAACCATCTGGCCAGCCAGCATATGAACTATCATTTTAAATTGACCGGACAGGGTACCGTACTATTTCATGCTGGGGAACATCATCGGCGGCTCCAACAGGATATGAACGACGATGGCGTGATCAAGCGATTTTTAAGGGAAGTCATTCCATTTGGTGGAGTGTTTATCAAATAGTCCTGCCATGCTATAATGACAATGCTAAAGCCGTCTGTCCTTGGGGCAGACACTAATGAAGAAAATCCATGTGTAACACATGGGAGAGGTTCGCGAACTCCCTCTATAAAAAACTAACGATGCTTTGTCCTCCGCAAGAAAAATGATTTCGCGGGGCAAGGCCTGTTTTTTGTTGAAGTCGGTTCAAGAACTCTCCTTCTTCCAAGTGACAAGACTCCATGTCTTGCACCATTCCAAAGAAGATCGAGAGGTTTTTTTATGTTTGCAAACGAAAAAGCAGTCGTCGTATTCAGCGGCGGCCAAGACAGCACAACCTGTTTATTTTGGGCAAAAAAACATTTTGCTGAAGTAGAAACCGTGACGTTCGATTACGGTCAACGCCACAAGCAGGAAATCGAAGTAGCCGCTGGAATCGCCCGCGAACTGGGTGTTCCGCAAACGGTACTGGATATGAGCCTGCTTAATCAACTAGCCCCTAATGCCCTCACACGCACCGACATTGACATTACTCAACAGGAAGGCGAACTGCCTAGCACCTTTGTAGACGGTCGCAACCTACTGTTCCTGAGCTTCGCGGGAGTTCTCGCCAAGCAAAAAGGAGCGCGCCACTTGATTACAGGCGTTTGTGAGACGGATTTCAGCGGCTATCCCGATTGCCGGGATTCCTTTATCAAATCGCTGAACGTCACACTGAACCTTTCGATGGACTATCCCTTTGTGATTCATACTCCGCTCATGTGGTTGAACAAGGCTGAAACCTGGCACATGGCCGATGAGCTGAAAGCTTTTGAATTTGTAAGAACACGTACACTAACATGCTATAACGGCGTCATTGGCGATGGCTGTGGCGAATGCCCTGCTTGCAAACTTCGCCGTGCTGGACTCGAGCAGTATCTCGCGGTGCGCGGAGCTTCATCCCAAGGAGTTGAAGGTCATGCGTGAGCCAGGTACCTTTCGCATTGTCGACAAGCTCCAGCAGTTCGGAACAGACATTGAGCACTCTCAGCTGCGTTATCACCGCAAACGTGTACTAGTCAGCAAACAATTTACATTCGATGCAGCACATCATTTGCACTGCTACGAAGGCAAATGCAAAAATCTGCACGGACATACCTATATCGTCGTGTTTGGCATAAGCGGTATACCGGGCGAAACGGGTCTAACGCTGGATTTTGGTGACATCAAAACGATCTGGAAAGAACGGCTTGAGCCTTTTCTGGACCACCGTTACTTGAATGAGACACTTCCTCCAATGAATACAACGGCGGAAAATATGGTCGTCTGGATCTTTGAACAAATGGAGTCAGCCTTGACCTCGGATGCATACTGCAACCGTGTCGAAGGTGGACGTACCGAGTTTGTACGGTTGTTCGAGACACCTACCAGCTACGCCGAGTTCCGACGGGAGTGGATGCTTGATGAGTAATACCGTGACGACTCACCAACCCATGACAGCCTCCCACGGCACCAAACTAGCCCCTATTCCCGTACTAGAGGTGTTTGGTCCCACTGTACAGGGCGAAGGTATGGTCATTGGTCGTAAAACGATGTTTGTTCGCACCGCAGGTTGCGATTACCATTGCTCGTGGTGCGACTCCGCCTTTACCTGGGACGGCAGCGCCAAGGACCAGATCCGTCGTCTGAGTGCCACTGACATTTGGCAGGAGCTGAAGGCCATCGGTGGCGAACGGTTTTCGCATGTGACCCTTTCTGGAGGCAATCCTGCCCTGCTACCGCAGCTTGGGGAGCTAATTACCCTGCTGCGCAGCCAAGGTATTGCTACCGCTGTCGAAACACAAGGCTCCCGTTGGCAGGAATGGCTATACGATATCGATGAGGTAACCCTATCCCCGAAGCCGCCCAGCTCTGGTATGACGACCAACTGGGACGTGCTGGATGACATTGTCGCCCGTCTGTCAAACCGGAAGATGGCTGGAGAGTCCCGAGCTACGTCCAACGTTCCAACCGCAACATGCTTGAAGGAACCCGCTAATGATTCTGCGCGGCTCTATACCGGAGCTTGCAGCTTGAAGGTCGTCATCTTCGATGACACCGATCTTGCCTATGCCCGCATCGTTCACGAGCGCTACCCACACGTACCGCTGTTCCTCCAGACGGGTAATCCAGATGTGAACACGGAGAACACCGGACAGATTGCGGAGTCCCTACTCCATCGTTATGAATGGCTTATCGACCGTGTCATGGACGATTCCCGACTAAACGACGTAAGAGTACTCCCGCAGCTCCACACCCTCGTATGGGGCAATAAACGCGGCGTATAACACTTATATGTAATATATTCCGTATGAGCTGTATGTGATACACAAGATACACCAAATTAGTCGAAGTACACCCTCGACACCCAAGTTACAAAACAAGAGAAACCCTCGTCCGTAAGGACGGGGTTTCTCATAAAATAACGCTCCTTTCATATAGGAGCGAGCACTATTCACTTCTGCCCCAACCAATATGTAAACGGGTAGGACTTTATGGTGTTGACGGCGGTCGGCAGCGAAACGGAGGATTTGAATCTGTAGAAGCGTTAGCGTTCGCCTTTGAAATGGGATTCTAACCTATATCTTTCACCTTATCAGAAAGAATCCCATTTCAACAGCGATCGGAAGATCAAATCATTCGCGGAGCGACCTCCCCACCACCATAACTCCCTATCTCGTTTACCAAACCAAACCAAACTTAAGGAGCCTTATCCATATGACCGGAAGAACACCCGAAGAAATGACCGACGTTACCCTGCTTGGCAATCAAGGCACACAATACACGTTTGCCTATGATCCCGCCATTCTCGAAAGTTTTGATAACAAACATCCGTATCGGGATTATTTTGTAAAGTTCAATTGCCCGGAGTTCACCAGCCTGTGCCCGATTACAGGACAGCCTGATTTTGCAACCATCTACATCAGCTACATTCCCGATATTAAAATGGTAGAAAGCAAGTCCCTTAAGCTGTACCTGTTCAGCTTCCGTAATCACGGCGATTTCCATGAAGACTGCGTCAATATCATCATGAATGACTTGATTAAGCTGATGGACCCTCGCTACATTGAAGTATGGGGCAAATTCACGCCACGCGGCGGCATCTCTATCGACCCGTACACCAACTACGGCAAGCCAGGAACGAAGTACGAACAGATAGCGGAGCACCGCATGATGAACCATGATATGTACCCGGAAAAGATCGATAACCGTTAAGCTAATAACTCTTCTGACATAGCGTAAATATCAAGGGGTTGTCCTAAAGTCATCAAATGACAAGGGACAGCACCTTGGTTGTACTAAAAGGATGCTGTGCATGCTCGTGGCGTTACACATTCAGATCAAATCTTGATTTTTTATATTCATTCGGTGTTTTACCCATAACTTCTCTAAAAGCTTTTCTGAAAGATTTCTCGTTTGGAAACCCGACCTCGTAAGAAATTTCTGTAAGTGACTTATTGGTTGAATCCAGTAAATCAATCGCCTTCTCCAAACAAAGAATTTGCTTGTATTCGGTAAACGTCTGGCCTGTATATTCATGAAACATTCGCGACAAATAAGCCTCCGAATAACCGCAGATATGGGCCGTTTTGGCCAGGCTAATATTTTCAGTATAATGCTCTTTAATAAAGTCCATGATTGTCTTTATCTTTCGTTGCTTTTCACTAAATACTTTCGGTGGAGCGTCTGTTGCCTGACTAAAATGATTGACAAGCAAATATTTCAGTTCAATAATTCGGCTTTGCTCTAAAATGTAGTCGTATTTGCTTTTGGAAATATGTAGATCATATATATCCATAAACAATCCTCTTAATTTAGAGATTATAGTATCTTCAACTTGTTTCTCTTGCGTGTTTAATTGGATGATTACTTGTTCATTGGCAAAGAAAGTGTCTGGAAATTGCAGCACAATGACTTGGTTCTCCGTAATGCTCTGCGTGGAATGCGGAACATTGCTGTTAATGAATAGCGCATCCTTTTCCATCAAAATAGTTATTTTTCCTTCATGCCACACCTTTAGACTTCCACTAGTACAGTAGATCAACTCCATATTGCTGTGAAAATGCATAGGAATGACTCTTTCTGTATCTCTGGATTGGAACATAAAAAGGTTAATCATTTTTTTTCTGTCTATTTCGATATGTTCATATATTTTTTTCATCACCACACCTCATCAGCCAGCCATGAGTGATCCATCTGTATTCTATATTAAGCAATAAACTCTTATACTAATACTCATACTATACCGATAGTAAAATGCCCGGACAAGCAGAATCTATTCAACGGACCAAAATAAAAAAGAAGGCAGTTCTTCCCGAAAACGGGATAATGAACAGCCTTCCTTAGCCTGCTTGCAACTCGGCAAGCAAAACATGTTACCCTACACATTCCTGCAACTGATACATTCTAACTTCACCTACATTGTCTCCTGCCTCAAGCAATACATTGCGTTGGTCTGCATCTTCTATGAAATAACGCAGGGAAAACACTTCTTCGCCCTCGTTAACAAATAATTCCAAACTTGAGCTTTCAATGAATATTTGCATTTCTGCAAGCTTATTATTTAATGTTGCTTTTCTGTACTCCCTCTCACCAGTCAACCAGTTTGTTCTCCAAACTGTCAGACTATTTTGTTCCCAATCATAGTCAATTTGTACAGCATCCCTAATGATCATTTTAAAGTTTTCTGTGAGTAAGGAAAAATGAACAATGAGCTCCGCTTGTGTAGAAGGCAGTAACCACTCACTGTTATTTTGAATTTCCCCTTTGTAATGCATGTCATCCAGTCTTAACAATTGTAATTCCGGCAATGGTTTCTGGTACAACACACCGTTCATCAATACCACTTCTCTAGGAAGTGTCAATGCATGAATCCAGCCCTCCTGAATGGTCGGAACAGCTCTCTCCGCTTCCTCATTCATGGCGCTCATCCATCCGAACATAATGGTTCTGTCATTAACCTTAAATGATTGTGGCGCGTAAAAATCAAATCCTCGATCAAGCTCTTTAAAATCGGAAAGGTTGCCGTTGAATTTGCCTGTATTCGATAATTTGCCAACAATATAACCAGATTGATTAGGATTTTTATAATATTCGCCTCTCTCCGGTAAACCCTGAGGAGAGAAAACAAAAACATCATTTTCGGCAAAGTGAAGTACATCCGGACATTCCCACATATATCCAAATTGATGGTCGTGATCAACAAATGATCCTTGGCATTCCCATTCGGACAAATTTTTAGATTTGTAGATAAGCGTATCTCCAGTCAAATCTTCTCTCTGAGCACCAACAATCAACCACCAGTTCCCGTGTTGGTCTCTCCATACTTTCGGATCTCGAACATGCCGGGTATAACCTTTGGGGTGCTCAAACAATGGACCTATTTTTTGAAAATACTCGCCATCCTCCGAAATCGCGGCGCATTGATAACTTTCTTTTACTCCATCATCTCGGATTACATTTCCTGTATAAAACAGATACAGCTTTTCATGATGAACAATGCCCCCGCCCGAATAGATGCCATCCTTGTCATACCATTCCGAAGGCTCCAGCGCGACACTTTTCCTTTGCCAGTGCACCAGATCGCTGGAAACAACATGGCCCCAGCATTTATTTTTATGCTCAGTTCCTTTTGGATTCCACTGATAGAACACATGATATTGATGATTGAAATAGGCAAGTCCATTAGGGTCATTGAGCAAACCGTAAGGAGGAGTAATATGATATTTCAGGTTATAAGCGTCGCTTTTATTCATGCTCATCCTCCGGTAAAAAAACAAAACTAAAACTCAGCAAAATTTCCTGCGAGCTTGACCCGATATAAATATCAAATTCGCCGGGTTCACTTTTGTATTGCATTTCACGATCATAAAATTTAAGCATCTCTTCATGAATTGAAAATTCGATATTTTGGGTCTCGCCACTTTGCAAAAAAACTTTTTTAAAGTCTTTTAATTCTTTCACAGGCCTTGCAACACTTGCAAATTTATCGCGAATGTATAATTGGATCGTTTCCTTTCCATCATAAATTCCAGTGTTGGTAACAGAAATACGGATATCAACTGACTCATTTTTTTTCATTTCTTTTTGGCTAATTGTTAATAGACTGTATTCAAATGAGGTATAGGATTTACCATAGCCAAACGGATACAAGGGTTCATTCACTTCATCAATATATCGAGACGCAAACCGATAAGAACCATTTTCCTTTAAATTTGGTCTTCCTGTATTCAACTCATTGTAGGATATCGGAATTTGTCCAACGCTTCGTGGAAAGGTCATGGCTAATTTCCCCGATGGATTGACTTCCCCATACAGTATATTGGCCAATGCTTCTCCGCCCATCGTTCCTGGATACCAGGCTTGAACAATAGCGTCAACTTTTCCGGCTACTTCGGTAAGAATCAAAGGTCTTCCGCTATAAACGATCAGAACCATCTTTTTGCCCAGTAAACTTAATTCATGGAGCAGTTTCAATTGCGGCTTAGGAAGCGTCGGGTTCGTTCGCGATCCCCCTTCTCCGCTCTGATAAATACTTTCTCCCAAGGTGAGGACAATGACATCCGCTTCGTTAGCATTCCGGATCGCTTCGCGCAGCAGGGCCTCCTCATCGACTGTTTCAGCAGCCAGCTTGTCCGCATATTTGCCAAGGGCTTCTCTCGCATTAGTTGGGAGCATATGCGCCCCTTTGCAAACCGAGAGATTGTCGGGATCAACATGCTTTAATAATCCCATTTTCAAATTGACGGTATCCGCCTCATCCCCCTTAATGGCCCACATGCCCAGGGTGGAGTTTTCATCTGCGTAAGGACCGATTAAAGCTACTTTGGTATGTTTAGACAATGGCAGTAGTTCATCTTCATTTTTCAGCAAGACTACGGATTCTTCAGCCAAGGACAGCGCGGCTTTTTTATGTTCATCTGACAGAATACTGTTTCTCGACCGCTGAACGGTTTCCTGTAATCCGCGGAACGGGTCCTCAAAAAGTCCCAAATCATTTTTTAGCTTTAAAACACGGTATACCGCTTCATTCAACAGCTCCAGCATATGCTCGTTATCCGATACTACTTTCTCCAATTGATTGGCGTATACTGCTGTCTTCATATCCACATCAACACCAGCCAACAATGCCAGCCTTGCGGCGGAAGCCTCATCTTCGGCATAACCGTGCATGATCAGTTCTTCTATAGCGGCGTAATCCGAGATCAACACACCATCAAAATTCATTTCTCGTCTTAGCACGTCGCGGTTAAGCCACTCGTTTCCTGTCGCAGGGACGCCGTTCAAGGTATTAAAGGCCGTCATAACAAGCTTTGCCCCCGCCTCGATTGCAGCTTGATACCCTGGCAAATAATATTCTCGCAGCGTATGCTCCGACATATCCACGGCGTTATACTCACGTCCAGCGACAGGTGCCCCATAAGCGGCAAAATGCTTGACGCAAGCGGCAATTTTATTGGCTGGTATGATCCCTTCCAAGTTTCTTCCCTGTATCCCCTGAACCATGCTTTCAGCGTATTTCTTCGCTAGCAAAGTATCCTCTCCAGGCGATTCCATCACCCGCCCCCAACGGGGATCTCTAACGATATCTACCATGGGGGAAAAGGTCACGTGAACACCTTCGTCGTAACATTCCTGGGCAGCAATCGAACCCGCATGTTCTATATCCTCATAATTCCAACTACATGCTTGTGCAATCGGAATCGGGAAGATAGTTCGATACCCATAGATAATATCTGCCATGAACAGTAGCGGAATTTTATGAATCGATTTTTCCAAATAATCCGTTTGCAACTGGATAATTTTTTCCGGGTTAGTGATGTTCAATATGGATCCTGTGTTATATATATTGTAGCCGGCGTTTAACCCTAATTTTTTTAAAGGCCCCGTCACAACAGTGTCTATATCCCCTTCAAAAAAATCACCGGTCAGTTGGATGAGCTGGCCTATTTTCTCTTCTATTGAAAGGCTGTCCAATTTCTTAAGCAGTGTGTTGTTGTCCATGATTCTCCCCACATCATTTTATTTGTTATCTGTTTTTTCTTTAATCCCAAAGATCCACGTTAGCGCAAATGCTACAGCAAAGCCGATTACACAAACTAAAATATAAAGAAATATCTGATTGTTCAGGTACAATAACATTCCAGGTAGGGCTGTAATCGACATACCCGTTGCTTGAATATTAAATATACGTGCGAAGAAACCACCAACCGCTCCTCCAATCAAGCCCATCATGAACGGTTTGCCATATCGAATGTTCACCCCAAAGATAGCGGGTTCTGTAATGCCCAACAACGCAGACAAGGTAGAAGGATAAGCAATGGATTTGGTTTTTACATTTTTGGATTTTAGACCAACAGCTAGCGCAGCACCCGCTTGTGCGCAAATCGACGCCGAACTGATTGGGTTTACCATATTCCAACCATTGCCCACTAACATCTGTATTTCAATCAGGTTTAAGGCATGGTGCAGTCCGGTAACTACAATAATCTGATTGATGCCACCGTAAATAAATCCGCCGATGCCGTATGGTAATTTCAAAATGGCGGTAACAGCCATTAATATTAAAGTTTCCACCTCGTGAAAAATGGGACCAATTACGAACAATCCCAGTACCAGTGTTATTAATAATGTCAAAAACGGTGTTAGAATTAAGTCCAATGCATCGGGGACTGATTTTCTGATTTTCTTCTCCAGCATAGCCCCCACGACACCTATTATGAAAGCAGGCAGAACCGAGCCCTGATAGCCTGCAATTTTAATGAATCCGAAAAACACTAGTGGTTCCTGAACTTTTTGGGCGACATCCCAGGATGTAGGCAACGATGGACTCACTAACATTAATCCAATCAAAATCCCCAATAGTGGCGATCCACCAAACACTCGGAATGCCGACCAACATACCAACACGGGTAAAAATGCAAAAGCTGTATCAGTCAATATTTGCGTAAACAATATGAAATTCGCAGAAATATGATCAGGTGTAAGTCCAAATAACTGGAGCAGTGCAGGCTGAGTTACTAAGCCTCTAACTCCCATGAATAATCCTGTAGCTACCAATGCGGGCATAATCGGAACAAATACATCCCCGAAAACTCGGATCATTCTTTTGAACCGATTATCATCTTGGGTGGAGGCCATTTCTTTCAAATCAGCTTTTGATGTAGCAGATATGCTTTGATCAACCATGGCATCGTATACTTTATTTACAGTACCGGTTCCAAAAATAATTTGATATTGCCCAGAGGTAAAGAAAACGCCTTTGGCCTTATCAATATTCTCAATAAATTCATCATCAATAATTTCTCTATCTTTTACAATCAGCCTCAGCCGTGTGGCACAATGTGCCATGGATATAATATTGTCTTCTCCGCCAAGCCCTTTAATGACATCTTGGGCTATTTTAACGTATTCCTTTTCAAGACTCATCAGTCTCTTCCTTTCCTCTGTTCCTCTTAGTTAGTCTGAATCGTTTGAAACTTTGATCAAATATGCTTCTTAAGAATATCATGACTGCGCTTTCAAACAGCGGGATTATTTTACTACATTAAGGTCAAATTTTGACCTTTTTATACTCTTGATTAATTATGATGAAACAATAAAGTGCACCCTAGAATACATACTGGAATAACCTTCTGGTTTATCCCCATGTATTTTAAAGGTGCACTTCAATTGTTGTATAGAGAGTTAATTACGTTTTACTTAGTGACTTTCAACTGAGCACTGTCAGCTGTATAGATAACCTTCACTTTATAATTGCTTGGTAAACCTACTGTTTCAATCGAAGAAAATGCTCCATTCCGTTTACCATAAGTTAAGATCGTAGCACCATTAGCCGGTACATATTTGTTAGAAAAATTCAGACGTAATTTTCCGTTGAGTATGGCTGTTCCCTTCATTTTGAGCACATCATTTTTACTGCGCAGGTTGAGCTCAAGTGTTCCCTTGGCAGATTGTCTGTAATTTCCGCCAATAATCAGCTTTCCAGTAGCATTTTTAAGAAGAGTTCCCCCGTTATTCGTAACTCCACCACTTCCGAAAGCCGTTTCTGTATTTCCCTCCAGAGTACCTTGTTCGATCTGTGTACCGCCGGAATACGTATTATTGCCCATTAGCTTCAAAGTACCTGTTCCCTTTTTAGTCAGCTTTCCAACACCGGAGATATTGTTGCGCCAGCGATCCAGTGCATTGAAACCGCCTTTGGAAGCGTCCATATTCACCGTCACATTATTGGCGAAAGCACCATAGCCATCCGCAGCGGAAAACAGGTTCAATCGTCCCCATCCCTCAGCATCATCAAGTACAGGATAGCCGGAAGGAATCCCCGTGGTAGCCAAAACCCAACGACGTTGTGTGCTATCCAGGTAAGGCAAGCGTGTCTCCAATAGTACCTCCGCTCCCTTAGGCACTGTCATTGGCGTCGTAGTTGGATTAACCTGACTGAATCCGTATGTTAATCGTTGATTATAATTTTTTTTGTTTGTGGCATAATTGCTGAACCGATCTGGAGCTGTACCTTTTTGAGACAGCAGTTGTTTACGAGCATCCTGATAAGCCGCTTTCTTCAAACTGCTATTGGCTGGATCAGACAGGATAGCAGTAGCCATCGCCGTTGCCATGACACGCCCTCCCATAACATCAAGCGGGGAGTGCATACCGGCAACAACACGGTTATTGCCCAGCTCCGAAGCTCGTGTCAGCAGTTCCTGATAACGCTCCGGCACGGCATAGGCCATAGCAATAGAACTGAGATACGCAGCATTGGTATGACCGCTAGGAAAGCCCCCATCGCTAGTAGCATCAGCTTTGAGAGCAGGAATAAGGCTCGGAACAACCACTGAGTTATCACTCCAGCGAAACGGACGAGGATAGCTAAAGTAAGACTTAGCCGGGTTCGTCGTAGAGTATTCCCCGCGCAAGGTATTTACCAGATTTACAATGTTGCCGAGATTGGAGCTTGTACTCCCGGCATTCGTTCCCTCATCTTCGTATTTCTTAGTCAGGGCATCTGCCGGAATATCGTTGATCGTTGTCGTGGCACCTGCATTCTTTCGATATACATCAGTGAGCGAACCCAGACCGTCGATCACACTGTAGCTCTGGTTTCTACGATCATCCAAATAAGCCGCATCGGCCTCACTGGAAGTGCGACGGGCAGCCATATCAATTACTTTTTGAATATTGGCATCCAGCACGCTGCTGTTTAGCTTGGTACCTGTATCCCAAGTAGCGCCGGGAGTCCAAAGCTTATTAAATTCGGAGAGCAACCCGAGGGTCGGATTAGAGCTTTCCGTCTTATTGGCAGAACTATTATTTTTATAATGATCTACGAAATATCCCCACGATGGTTCTGTTGGAGTTACCGTTGTTGGTAGGGTTGCCGCACTCGCATAACTTCCACCCAGGGAACCTAGAAGTAATGGTAAAGATAGTAATGCAACTGATAGTGGTTTCCTTAGCGATTTCATTCTCAAATCAGATCCTCTCTTCTCTTGTGCTCTTCATACTTTCACTACGAAGCTATTATCTATATAACAAGATGTATGACATAAAGAATCATATCTTAAGTTTGTTAAATCAAGAGCTTAGTTTTGTTAAATGAAAAAAAGGCATCCCAAGAGCCGTATATACGACTCTGGAGACACCTCGTTCAAACCGTTATAGAAAACCAGCTACCCTACAGCCATACTTCTATGACTTTGCCATTCACGAAAGCTACCGCCTTGAAATAAAGACTTCGGTTGCCGTATACCCAGGCTTCGACTTGAGTTCCGTTTGAAGCAGCCCCCTTTTCTCTGACTGTTGGGTTTCCCCATGCGAACTGCACCTGAGTCGTATTCATGCCCAAGCTTACCTCATTATTTTTAATCTTGTTCCAGATGGCTTGCGACCATTGGTATTTCTTGTACGGATCGTAAGTCAGAAATTGATCGGAATCAGACAGCATTTGTGGAATGCGTGAAGCTCCGATGATGGAAAACGTGTTATAAGTTTCGCCATTGGCCCCCTGGAAAATAACTTCGTAAGATTTAACACCGTTCGGGTCCGTGCTGACTTCGATATCTTTAACTGTTACCTTGCCAAATCGCTCTCCAGCGCTATAGAAGTTATTGACCCAATAGGTTTTGCCAATTAATTTGGACAGACTGCCCAGATCAATGGCTCTGATAATTTTTGCCGTTTCCGGCGTCTCAATGACCAGCTTGGTAGCGCCCACAGATAATTCTCCTTGCTGACGGTCACGATTCCATTTGAATCCGCCCAACTTCAGGTCGGTCAGTAATGTTCCCGGGAATACAACCTGTCCGTTAACCGTTTGAACCTTGCCCTTCAGTGCAACAGTTTTACCATTCACCATTGCGGTGGAACTCCCTTTTTGGAGTACGATATTGTTTTTACCCAGCTTGATCGTAAAGGTCTGGTTTGCCACGGTAACAGATCCACCCAGCGTCTTGAACACAGACTGCACAGGCAAATACACATTGCCGTTCAGTATAGCCGCCCCGGTCAAGGTTTGATCGGACGATACCTTTAGTGTAAAAGAAGATGGTATTCCTTCGGTCCGCAGAGCTACGGATGTGCTTCCAATGCCCCTTACTTTGAGTGTACCGGAACCATTCTGCTGTAGCTCGGCAACCTGCGGTTTCTCCACTTCAATCTCACTAGCTTCGGGATGACGTATTAGTCGATAACCATTCGAATATGTCTCTTGTACATTTAATTGAATCGTATCGCCGATGGCAGCCTCTTTGGAGGTCGTCAACAAGGACATACCCGTTAATGTAGGCAAGCTCAGCGCAGTCGTGATCCCATCCTTATAGCCGACCCAAGAGCCATCCTTTAATTGTGCAAAAAGCTCGTCAGGCGAATCAACCAACCGTGCAACATTAGATAACCCGCTTAGCTGCACAGCTGGATATTTCTTCATTCGGTCATAGCTCCATACAGTCCCATCATGATGTACAGTAATCAAGACATGTGTACCTTTTTTCCATAAAATCGAAGCAATATCACTTCCCACTTCGCGCGGTGGTTCATTCGTCAGCATATCCAGCATCGTGACATGGCCATCTTCCTTAAGCACTGCAGCATAGGCCGTACTCATTTTGATATCAAGCGCACCATCTACATGACCTATCTTGCGGGGCTTAGATTCTGCGTACCCTGTGGAATACCATACATCACCGGATCGAGTAAGAACCGTAAAGTAGGTACTTACCTTATCACCGTCTATAGCATCCGATATTCCCTCAACCTGTTCTCTTCCCCAGGAGATCGTCCCATCGGTTTTAATAGCCAGACCCTCTCCAGTAATCTCTTTTACTCCTGAGGATTGAGCCGTCACTTTTGGGTCGGTGTTATCATCCCAGATGGCTACCTTCCCGTCCTCAGTCCAGCCATAATAACCTTGGCTCTCGTTTTTGCTGCCTGTAATGCCCTTCAAATTCAATTTCTCAATAACCGGGCCATCTATACTCTTTCTCCATAAAGAACCATCATCCAGTATGTAGTTATTCCGGTCAATCACGTCTATAATTTTAGCATTTTTCCAAGAGTTGTTCGTCGTTACATTTGCCGCTACTGCTGTTTCTCCAGTGTTTAACGTAGTTCCCACCACCGCTCCACATACCATGGATACTGCCAGCAAAATCATCCCTGCTTTTCTCATCGTGGTTCCCCTTTTCTATCTCTATTTCCATATTAGTAACTTGTGCATAATTCCATTCCCAACGCTCAAAAATACAATATATAGACGAACTGGATCACTTCTATCTCTATATTGCTGATTTGAAAAGTGCTCTTGGGACTTATGCAAAATACTCACATATATATCGGTTTTGAGGATGATAAACGTTTGAATTTCGATGTGCCATCTTAGAAACCAACTAAATCGTGCAATAAAGAGTATCCAGCAGAATGGGCAAGCAGCAATGAGTAAAGTGGGGCTTTATCCCACTTTCAGCCATTTGCTGCAAACGGATCGCTTCCTATATCTTAAAATATACATACATATTCGGAGGTTGCCATGACTAGTAAATCTGCTACAAAAAATGAAACGGGCCGATCGCTCCCCCTCCCGGGTCCACAAGCGAAAGGCACCGTTTTTGCGATTCTGATTGCGATCAGTTTCGTCCATCTGTTCAATGACTCGATTCAATCGGTCATTCCAGCGATCTTTCCGATCTTAAAGGAATCTATGAGCCTGAGCTACACGCAGATCGGCTGGATTTCATTCGCGATCAATTTTACAGCTTCAATCATGCAGCCTGTGATTGGCTTGTTTTCGGACAAACGACCTACGCCAGCTATCCTTCCCATCGGTATGGGCTTTACGCTGACTGGCATGCTGTTGCTCGCCTATGCTGCCGATTATAAAGCGGTGCTGATCGCAGTCATCTTTGTGGGTCTGGGCTCGGCTGCCTTTCACCCTGAAGGCTCGCGCGTATCCCATATGGCGGCAGGATCACGTCGGGGCTTAGCACAATCCATTTTTCAAGTTGGCGGCAATGCGGGCCAATCGCTGGCACCGATGCTCACAAGCTGGATTTTTATCCCGTTGGGACAATTCGGTGCGATCTGGTTCACAGGTATTGCAGCAGCGGGAATTGTGGTGCAATCGTTCATCGCCCGCTGGTACGGTAACGTCCTGCGTACAGAAGGCATTGCACGCAAAAAAGCGGTGGCACGCCGCATGAAGCCTGAAGTGCGTAACCGTGTTATGTTTGCCATGATTGTCCTCATTCTACTGGTATTCGTCCGTTCGTGGTACTCGACCTCGGTCGGAAGCTACTATTCGTTTTACCTGATGGAAGTATTTAAAATGCCATTGGCTGATGCACAGCTTTACATTTTCCTGTTCCTCGGGGCTGGAGCGCTGGGCACCTTCTTTGGCGGTCCGCTGGCGGACCGTTTTGGTAAACGCAATATGATTTTTCTGTCCATGGTATTAGCTGCACCGCTGGCGCTGTTGCTGCCTTATGCCAACCAATTCTGGACGGCAATCCTGCTGGCGATTATCGGATTTATTATGCTGTCTAGCTTTTCGGTCACAGTCGTATATGCACAGATGCTCGTGCCTGGCAAAATCGGGACCGTGTCTGGTCTCATTACGGGCCTCGCTTTTGGCCTTGGCGGTGTGGGCGCACTCGTGCTCGGCAACTGGATCGACAAGGTAGGCATCACCCACATCATGTTCCTGTGTGGCTTTTTGCCACTGCTCGGCATCTTAACCTTCCTGCTTCCTACAGATAAAACCCTGAACCGCTGGGCGGAAGAAAATGGAGCCGAAGTGTAACAAGCAAACGTGTGGCGGCCATCTTGGCCGCTGCACACCTTTATAGCCAACTCACGTGTTTTCTCACGAAAAAGAATATCCCCTTTTACGCCTAAGTTACAATCAGTTCTCTACTTCTGCCAAACGCATCAAAATACGACGCTTCCGATACAACATTTTCCCTGCTTCAGCTACGTCACTAATAGCGCTTCGATTCGCAATAGAGCCAAACAAAATGCCCGCAATCGGGACCATTTGAAGCAGCTTTTTCCATCCAAACTGATCACGATAGGTGTTAATGACCTCTCTCCATCCCTGCATCTGGGAAAAAACCTGTGCCTGACGTGAAGGATCATCGAACAAAGCCAACTCCTCTAATACAGCCTTTTTACCCACAATATCGGATGAAGCGAATTGCATACATTTAATAATAAAAATGCGTTCCTGCTTATCATGGGGATTAAAGCCATAGCACAAGGCTATTTCCTGAAGCACTTTGAGCGACAAGCCGAGCAAAAGAGGAATATCCGCCGCAATCGTAAACACACCGCCAATCCCCGTTGTTGCTCCCTGAGCGGTGGCAAAGGTAATGCGACCCGACGTCATATCGTCAGCAGTCCGATCCATGATTGTTAGCGGGAGCTCAGCCGCCTGTTTCAACTCCCACCTAGGTTCGGCACTATGTTCCGGATCAGCGTTTTCCCTGGCACGAGGCAGGTCCTGCGTATCCGAAGCGGAATCTGCACCATTTTGCTGAATTACATGTTCATGGGCCGTCTTTTTCAGCCTGTTCAGAACCGTTTCTTCTTTCACCAAATATTTGCCGCCGTTCTGAATGAAGCTGCCCAGCTCGTTAAGCAGTTGCTCCAGTTTGTCTTTAATGATTTTGGGCGTCAGCCGATCCAGCAGCATAAAAGGCCATCTGCCGATTTTTTCCCAGAAAAAAATGTCCTTCTGCTCCTTCTCCCATTTTTCAATATTCTTCAACTCATGACGCAATACGTCCTGGCTTTCCCGATATTCTGTAAGCTGCTTCATAACCGTAGACGTCTCCTTTTGACTATGCTAGTTTATGTATGGGTAATACGTAAGCAAGGCGAGTTCAGGTTTCTTTTTTTAGCAAACTAGATGATATAGTAAGTTAAAAATCCGTACAGATCGGAGTGTAATGATGAATAATGTAGAGCTTGTCCCTTACCATTGTGGGCATGATGCCATTTTACATACCTTCTACTTGCCTGAGGAGCAGAAGCAGTTTACTGGAATGCCGGATGAAATGCTGACACTGGCCAAGGAAGATCCGCACCGCCATCCTGCCGTGATTACGGCTACTGGAAGACCCGTTGGATTTTTCATTTTATACGATGGTGATGAATTAGCGGACTATACGAATACTACTGAGGCACTGCTGCTGCGCGCGTTCTCTATTCATTACACAGATCAGGGACAAGGATTCGCTAAAAAAGGGCTGCTTCTACTACCACAGTTCATCGCCAGACACTTCCCACATATTCGAGAGATTGTGCTGGGCGTCAATGCCCGCAATCTGTCTGCCCAAAGTCTGTATCGCAAATGCGGCTTTATCGATGAAGGCAACACTAAAATGGGACAACACGGCTTGCAGCATATATTTAAAATGAGCCTATAACGTTGACCTCGATAGCCCCCGCCCACATAAAAAAGCTTTCGGCACAAACGCCGAAAGCTTTTATCGTTAAATCTCACCAATGGAAAAACTCAATTTGTAATTACCAAACTTCGTAAGCTCATCCAGCATGGTATTTAACTCTGCCTGTGATGACATGCGCAAGCGCATCCAATAACAGCCTTCCCCACTCACCCGATGGATTTCGACAATATAGGGATGCTCCCGGGCAAAAGCCTGGAAAGCACTGTGAGTCGTTCCTGAATTCAAAAAAACCGTAATAAAGGCATGAATCGTCTGTCCAATTTTCTCAGGGTTCCAGCGCAGCGTATAGCCCTCGATAATGCCCGCATCCTGCATTTTTCGAACACGCGCCCCTACTGCTTGGCCCGTCAAATGAACAAGCTGGCCGATCTCCTTGTGCGATAAAGAGCTGTCTTCAATTAAATGATGAAGAATGCGCAGATCGGTGTCATCAGGTACGAATAGTTCCATAGTTATTTTTCCTTTCATGATGAAACGAGAATGCTGGTTTTCCTTTCAACAAGCCGTAGCCTGTAGCTCCTTGCGTCAGATATGATTGTAACAGAAACAAAGAACCACCGAAAATACACTCGGTCCAAAAACATTCACTACCAAAGGAGCCTCCATATATGAAAATCACACTAATCCGCAACGCAACCTTATGGCTGGAATACGCTGGAGTAAAATTTCTGATTGATCCAATGTTAAGCGATGCTGGCGCAAATCCGCCGATTCCCAATACGGAAAATGCCCGCCGTAATCCGCTGGTTCCCTTGCCACCGCAATGGCAGGCGCTCGGACAGCCTGACGTTGTGATCGTCACACATTTACATCTGGATCATTGGGACCCGGCAGCCGTACGCTGGTTGGACAAACAAATTCCCGTCTTCTGTCAGCCCGGAAATGAAGAACAAATCACTGCTGGTGGTTTTACACGGGTTACTCCGATTTGGGTGGCTGGTTCTGTGGGAGAAATTGAGATTATCCGTACAGCCGGGCATCACGGCACCGGAGAAATCGGGGAACAGATGGGACCCGTATCCGGCTTTGTGTTTCAGGCTCCCCGTGAACCTGTCGTCTATTTGGCCGGGGATACGATCTGGTGCAGTGAAGTCGCAGAAGCACTAGATAAATACCGTCCTGAGTGGACAATTGTGAACGCTGGAGGAGCACGGTTTACGGTAGGTGATCCTATAATTATGACTGCCCAAGATGTAACAGCTGTTGCCCAGCATGCCTCTTATACACAAATCGTGGCTGTCCACATGGAGGCAATCAACCATTGTCTACTAACTCGCTCTGAGCTTACAGAACACATCAACCGTGAAGGTTTGGAGGGACGCGTCCATATTCCGGCAGATGGAGCGACGGTTTCAGGATAATATGTGTGCTGGCTTCGGATTATGGTTCCTACATTCCAGGCCTAACAAACAAGACACCTCCAGCATCCACATTTTAAGTGGGACTGGAGGTGTCTTATTTTACGATATCGAATCTGAGTTTAAGCTGATCTTTTGTTTTTGTTGTAAATATCGAAGGCAACCGCCAGCAGCAGCACCAAGCCCTTGATGCCTTGCTGCCAGTCAATACCCAGACCAATCAGAGACATACCGTTATTCAGTACGCCCATAACCAAACCACCGATAATGGCTCCAAAAACGGTTCCGATCCCGCCGGATGCCGAAGCACCGCCGATAAAGCAAGCCGCGATGGCATCCAGCTCAAAGTTCGTACCTGCTCTCGGCGTAGCCGCGTTCAGACGTGCAGCAAAGATCAGACCGGAAATGGCGGCCAGCACGCCCATGTTGACGAATACCCAGAACGTTACTTTTTTCGTTTTGACACCGGACAGACCCGCTGCCTTTTCATTTCCACCCAACGCATACACATGACGGCCCATAATCGTGCGGTTCATGACGAAGGAGTATACAACGATCAGTATGAACAGCAGCACGAGAATATTAGGTATCCCCGCGTAGCTCGCGAGCATGAAGGTGAACAGATTGATAACCGCAGCCACCACAATCAACTTGAGTATAAATAATGTCTGTGACGGAACTTCGAATCCATATTTAAGCTGAGAACGGCGTTCGCGAATTTCGTTCACGATAAACCATACCGTGAGTGCAATGCCGACAATGATGGATACCAGGTTATAACCGGTAGATGAAAAATCCGGCAGGAAGCCTGAACTGATTTTCTGGAAGCCCCCCGGAAATGGAGAGATAGATTGGCCTTCCAGCACGATCATTGTCAATCCTCGAAAGAGCAGCATTCCCGCCAATGTAACGATAAATGCCGGAATCCGTACATAAGCGACCCAGAACCCTTGCCATGCACCGATTAATGCCCCGACCAGCAAGGATGCAATCACAGCGATCCATGCTGGAAGCTGCCAATCGACCATCATTATGGCGGCAACAGCACCGACAAAAGCGGCTATGGAGCCGACGGACAAATCAATATGTCCAGTGATGATGACCAGCACCATCCCGATAGCCAGCACAAGAATATAGCTATTTTGCAGAATCAGATTGGTAATATTAATCGGCTTCAACAGCAGGCCGCCCGTCAGCACCTCGAACAAAATCATAATGACGACCAGCGCAATCATCATGCCATATTGGCGGATGTTATTTTTAAATAGTTTAGTTATGGTTTCCATGCTTCACGCCTCCTGACTTGGTCATATATCTCATCAATGTTTCCTGCGACGCGTCCTCACGGCTAACCTCTCCAGTGATCCGCCCAGCATTCATGACATAAATCCGGTCACACAAGCCTAGTACCTCTGGCAGCTCGGACGAAATGACCAGCACTCCCTTGCCTTCAGCGGCAAGTCGATGAATAATCGTATAAATTTCATATTTGGCGCCCACATCAATGCCGCGTGTCGGCTCATCCAGAATCAGAATATCCGGCCCGGCAAAAATCCATTTGCTCAGCACCACCTTCTGCTGATTGCCGCCACTCAGATTACCCGTTTTCTGTAAAATGCTCGGCGCTTTGATGTTCATGCTTTTTTTCATTTCCTCTGCAACGACGACTTCCTCCTGCTCATTGACGACAGCACCCTTCGTCAGCTTGTTCAGGCCAGTCAGCGAAATATTACGCTTGATATCATCCATCAGGATGAGGCCATACTCCTTGCGATCCTCTGTCACATAGGCAAAGCCGTTGTTGATCGCGTCCGTAACCGTGTTGTTCTGGATCGGCTTGCCGTCTTTAATCAGCTGACCAGAAATGTTGCGTCCATACGACTTGCCAAAAATGCTCATCGCCAGCTCAGTCCGTCCCGCTCCCATCAGCCCGGCTATACCGACAATTTCACCGCGACGAATGTTCAAATTCACCTGATCCAGCACCTTGCGGTCTGCATGGTGCTCGTGATACACCGTCCAATCCTTCACTTCCAACACGACTTTGCCAATCTCGGCATGACGCTCTGGATAACGGCTGGTCAGATCACGTCCAACCATCCCGCTAATGATCCGATCCTCCGTGACCTCATCCTTTTTCATATCCAGTGTCTCAATCGTCTTTCCGTCCCGCAAAATCGTAATTGAATCCGACACCTTCGCGACCTCATTCAACTTGTGGGAGATGAGGATGCAGGAAATGCCCTGTTTTTTAAATTCCAGCATCAAATTAAGCAGATTTTCACTATCATCCTCATTCAACGCCGCTGTCGGTTCATCGAGAATAAGCAGCTTCACCTTTTTTGAGAGCGCTTTCGCAATTTCAACTAGTTGTTGCTTCCCGACCCCGATGTTCGTAACTAATGTATTGGGATTTTCACTCAAACCGACCTTGGACAGTAGCTCGCGTGTTCCTACAAAAGTCTCTTTCCAATCAATCACGCCGCCACTGGCGCGTTCGTTGCCCAGATAAATATTTTCCGCAATCGAGAGATACGGGATCAGTGCCAGCTCCTGATGGATAATGACAATGCCCAATTCCTCGCTCTGCTTGATATCCTTGAACTCACACGTTTTGCCCTGGAAAACAATATCCCCTTCATAGGTTCCATGCGGATATACACCGCTCAGTACCTTCATCAGCGTCGATTTGCCTGCACCGTTCTCACCGCACAGGGAATGGATTTCACCTTCCTTGACCTTGAGATTTACATTTTCCAAAGCCTTGACGCCGGGAAAGGTTTTGGTAATTCCCTTCATTTCCAAAATGATTCCAGTCATGGGATACACTCCTTTCGGTTGGATTCCTGCTCTTATTTCAGTCCGATTTGCTCTTTGGTGTAATAGTGACTGCCGACAATATCCTTTTCCACATTCGTCCGATCCACCGAGATTGGATCAAGCAAGTAGGCAGGAATGACCTTTTTACCGTTGTTATAGGATTCGGTGTCATTCACTTCCGCTTGTTTGCCCTGTAAAATGCTGTTGGCCATCACGACCGTTTGCTCAGCCAGCTTGCGAGTATCCTTAAATACAGTTTGCGTCTGCTCCCCAGCCACAATGGACTTGATGGAAGCCAGCTCCGCATCCTGCCCTGTAATGATCGGCAGCGGCTTGTTCGCTGATCCATATCCGACCCCTTTTAGGGATGAAATGATACCGATACTGATTCCGTCATAAGGGGATAGTACCGCATCCAGATTAGCCCCCGAATAGTACGCACTCAGCAGGTTATCCATTCGCGACTGGGCTAACGCTCCGTCCCACCGCAGTGTAGCGATCTGCGCCATCGTCATCTGCTTGCTGCGCACGACCAGTTTGCCGGAATCGATGTATGGTTTAAGTACAGACATCGCACCATTAAAGAAGAAATAGGCGTTATTGTCATCCGGCGATCCGCCGAACAGCTCGATATTGAAAGGGCCTTTGCCTTCCTTGAGTCCCAACTTTTTCTCAATATATGCCGCCTGTAGCACGCCCACCTTAAAGTTATCGAAGGTCGCATAATACGTCAGGTACGGTGTGTTGCGAATCAGACGGTCGTAAGAAATGACCTGAATGCCTCGGTCGTGTGCCTTCTGAATCACATCCGTCAGCGTGTTTCCGTCGACCGAAGCGATCACCATAACATTGACACCCTTGGTGATCATATTTTCGATTTGGGAGATTTGGTTTTCCACCACGTCCTCGGCGTACTGTAAATCCGTTTTATAGCCTTGCTCCTGAAATAACCGGACCATATTCTCTCCGTCCCCTACCCAACGCTCGGACGATTTGGTCGGCATGGAAATGCCCACATAGCCTTTTTCCTTGCTGCCCGTTCCACTCTCCGCCAAATTACAGGCCGAAAGCATCAGGGCCAAAACCAGAAGCCATACAACAACAGCTCCTTTTTTCATATGAAGTTCCCCTTTCCTCATGTGATGCGGGTCAATTTGAAGGTAAGTGCTGATTAGAGTTGAAATTAGATAGCGCTTACATAAGTGAGGCAACGAGTACCTCTCCTTTTTTTATGTGCAAACACATGGTATCATTCCAGGCCGGGAAAGGTCTTTGCTGGTTTTGAACTTTTTTTATAAAATTTTAACCTTTGTGATGAGGGGAGGTAGAAGTTGGAGGAGATAACATGAAACTCGTTGACTAAATAGTCATATGGCTTGTAAATAAATTAAAATAACTTCCACTTTATAATTTTTCGCTATACTGGGTGCTTAAAAAGAGACAAAAAAGGGTGGCTCCAGTTATCAAGCTCCCCTTTTAATGTGCTTATCTTTGAAAGATATTAGTTAACTTTTACCTTCATCGACATCAATTAAAAACACCCGCTCCTGAAAGCCACCCCGTGCCTCGGCTTTGTCTGCTCGCAGCTTGTCCAGCTCTTCTGCATTCGCTCCATGTTCTTCTGCCAGCGCTCGGATGACTTCCAGCATATCCGCCAGTTCTTCCAGCGCATCCTGATCTTTCTCCGCTTCAAAATATTCCTCGGCTTCTTCACGAAGCTTCGTTCGCAGTTCCTGCTTATATTCCTCTAGGTCCAAAATGCGTGTCCGACATTCCTTGCCCTGAGACATAATGAGGTGCGGAATCCGATCCCGCACCAGTTTGTTGTATGTAGGCATATGAAATAACACCCTTTCTGATGTGGAAGCATTAGCCTTCATCCAACATCTTCCTTTTCGTCATTATATCATTAGCTCAAAAAGAACCGGGTATTATTGATAAAAGATCTACCGATTCATTGAACGGACTTTCTTTATAAATAGATGGATACCGCTTAGACGGATCAGCTACGATCCGCTGTGACAGAGACTCTAGAATAGAGTCCGTTTTATAAAGCAACTTGTCTACTTCCCCCAGCTTCATCGGCTCTTTAGATACATCATCTTCTCCCGAAACCAGATAATGTACCGTACCGATAAACAGCACCATATCTAAATTAGGCTCAGCATCTGTGTGAATTAAAGGGAACAGGTCAGTCACGGATAAACGAATATACAATGGAATGATTTGGTTTCGATGAACATAAATGGCCTTAGCCATAGAAAACATCGCTTGATCACAAAGAATGAGGCAGTTGTGAAACTGATGATGGTCGCGCATCATCTGTGCAAGCTTGATCTGGTATTCGGCAAGCTTTTGAAAATCCATCATGCAATTGAATATGTAGGTGTCGCTGTACTTAGGCAATTTGAAATCGGAATCACTATGTAGGGGACTTAAGGAGTAATGTTTCAAGGGGAATCAACTCCTGAATTAAAATTTCATAAACGAGGATTTTGCAAAAATCCCATAAGCGACTTCCAATGAACAAGATATAGATCGAAATGGTTTAGTTCGTCTATATCTTGCACTTCGGAGCGACTGGTATCGAATTTTGCAAAATCCTGAAACAATGTGAGCAACGTAGCACAATTATGTAACCATCAAGATGTATAATTTTCTAGCTACCGGACAAGCTTCATAATAAATATTACTATATAGTAGTTTTTAATTCAATTTACTTACTAACACTTATTAATTAGATGTAACTCTTTCTCTACACTTCTAACTAGAGGATTTTGCAAAATCCAATAAGCGACTTCCAATTAATAATATATAGATTGAGATGATCTCGTTCGTCTATATATTACATTTTGGAGCGATTGGAATCGAATTTTGTGAAATTCTTACTATAGAGAGGTGTAATCATGTCAGAACTTTTAGAATTAGTCGGTACACGTATTCGAGATATTCGAAAGTCTAAAGGGCTTTCCCAAGAAGCTTTAGCCGAAAAAGCAGGATTCAATTCGAGTTATATTGGTTTCATTGAGCGAGCGGAGAGAAATATATCTTTGAAAAATCTGGAGAAAATAGCGAAGGCATTGAACGTGGGCGTCTATCAGTTGCTTACATATGTGAAGGACAATGATGAGCTTACCGAAGAAGATTCGAGTATAAAAACCATTTTGACTCTCCTAAGAACTCGTGAATCCAAAGATACTGAGCTGGCATTAAAGATTCTTACGGACATCTTTATAAGAATCGATGAACGATGAAACAAAAAAGGAACTGCGCTTTGCAGTTCCCCACCAACCCCTTACGACAACGCCAACATCGCTTTCATATCTTCCTCTGCGGTAGTAATTAGTTTCAAGCCAAACATCTCCACCAGTACATCCAGTACGCCAGAAGAAATGAACTCAGGCGGCTTCGGCCCAATGCGAATATCTTGGATGCCAAGGCTGAACAAGCCCAGCAGGATGGCGACCGCTTTTTGCTCAAACCAGGACAGAACAATGCTGACAGGCAGTTCGTTCACCGTACAGCCGAAAGCATCCGCTAATGCCAGAGCGATTTTAACAGTAGAACCGGAATTGTTGCATTGCCCCAAATCAATATAACGCGGAATGCCGGTATCTCCAACGGTGCCATAATCCACGTCATTAAAACGGAATTTACCACAGGACGTGGTCAGAATGACTGTATCATTCGGCAAGGATGTAGCCAGCTCGCGATAATAGTTGCCGCCTTTGCCCGGTGCGTCGCAGCCTGCAATGACGAAGAAACGACGGATATGCCCGTCTTTAACTGCCTGAATAATCTCAGGAGCCAGCCCGATAACCGTCTCATGATGATATCCCGTTGTAAGCACCTGCTCAGACTCTACATCTGCGGCTGGCAGTGCTAAAGCACGCTCGATCAATGGAGAGAAATCGTCGTCCATGATCTTGGCTACTCCCTCCAGCCCGGCTACTTCATAAGAGAAGAAGCGGTCTGCATACGTGCCTTTAATCGGCATAACACAATTCGTCGTGGCGAGAATCGCACCTGGGAACTCCTCGAACAGTCTACGCTGATCGTACCAGGCTTTACCGATATTCCCTTTGAGATGTGCATATTTCTTCAATGCCGGATAACCGTGGGCAGGCAGCATTTCTGAGTGGGTATAGATGTTGATGCCTTTACCCTCCGTCTGCCGCAGCAATTCCTCCAGCGCATACAAATTATGTCCGGTCACGACGATGCATTGGCCTTCGATTTTATTTTGGCTGACCGTAATCGGCTGCGGAATGCCAAAACGATCCGTATGCGCACGATCCAGCACATCCATGATCCGTACAGCCGCATTTCCGACCTTCATCGCCATTTCCAAATGCTCTTGTACATTAAAGTTAGAATTGGTTAAGGTCATATATAACGCTTCATGCGTGATCCGATCTACCTCAGGATCGCTATATCCCAACTGACGAGCATGTGTCGCATAGGCAGCAATCCCTTTTAATGCAAAAATCATCGTATCCTGCAAGCTCGCTACCGTCTCATCCTTCCCGCACACCCCAACTACTTTACACCCGCCACTCGGCGTCTGTTCACACTGATAACAAAACATATCGTTTTCCTCCAAATATTGATAGATATTTGTTCGTTATCCCCAGCGTAACAAACCCCTGAATGCGTAGGTGTGATTACACACACATTTTTTCTTACAGTTTATTATTAGACAGTGTGAGACTCATCCCCCATTCCAATCCTTCCTACTCTACCGTGCTTTCTTGAATTCCACCGCCTTTACGATACTGCACAGGGGACACGCCCATAGTCTTTTTAAAAGCGGTGCTAAAATAGTGCTGACTGTCGTAACCCGTACGTTCTGCTATATCATAGATAGACAACGTCGTGGAATCCAGCAGCTGCACTGCTTTACGGATACGGGCACGCGTGACGAGGGTCACGAAACTGTCGTTGAGCTCCTTTTTGAGCACACGGCTGAGATATACGGCGGATACTTGTAGCCGCGAAGCAAGGGCTTCCAGCGTTAATTCCCGATCGGCGTAACCTTCCTGAATGAGCTGCCGGGCCCGACGTACGATGGGAGACAGCTGCGATTCGCCATACACTCGATCCCGACTCACCCGGTACGCGTCAATTGCACCTTCTAGTCCACCCGCGTTGGACTCCACATGCGTATGAACCGCTATATTCAGGTAGCGTCCAATCGCCTGCTCCATGGAAGTGCCTATCGTCTCGGGTGCCTCCTGCCACAGGCATATGCCGATCAGCCCGTTCGCATCGCGGAACAACACATGCGGTCGGTCCTCCAGCAGTTCGCCAATAATATTTTCAGCGGCAAAAAGAAACAACTGGCGGTCATTCTCACGCATAATCGTCTGCCGTGCCTCTGCCGCAGGCCACCGTACGACACCGATCTGAGCAGGCGGTCGCGATGGAAGCCGTAAAAACGCCAACTGTTCCATGATGTCTTTTCCCGTGTGTTGCCCTTCCATCCATTCCAGGCAAAAACGCTGGCGCAGCAGCGGAATATTCCGTTCAATCTGTCCGGCGGCTTGTTCTACATAGGCGGCACGCGTATGCTCTTCGTCCATTCGCTGACGAAGCCGCAACAGCGCAGCATGAAGCTGATCCGCATCTACCGGCTTCAAAATATAATCCTCTACGCCAAGTCGGACAGCCTCCTGCGCATAAGCAAATTCATCATGCCCGGAAATGATCAGGCAACGGCATTCCGGATGTTCTTCCCGCAGCCGCCGAATCAGTTCAATGCCGTCCATGAACGGCATATTCATATCGACCAGCACGATGTCGATATGAAGCTGACCCACCAGCTCCAGCGCTTCTTCTCCGTCCTCCGCCTCTGCTGCAACCTCCATGCCCAGAGCCGCCCAGTCTATGCAATCTCGTATCCCCTCTCGGATGATCGGCTCATCATCTGCGATCAATACTTGGTAACGTTTTGCCGTCCCTATGGTCACTTCCGTTATGGCCTGGTCAATCAGACTCACCGTTGTCGAGTTGTCTGTGGCCTGTGATTTCGTCATCCTGACCCTCTCCTTTTTCATAAGGCTTCTTCAGTTGCGCCATATCCAGCAGCAACGGTTGAGTGATCGTAACGCAGGTACCTGTCCCTTCTTTGCTCTCCAGTACAATTCCATATTCCTCGCCAAAAGACAACCGGATACGCGCTTGTACATTCAGCATGCCATAGCTTCTGCCATGGGTACTAACTGCCTTTTGCTTCTGCTTTCCTTCCATCGCCTCCAGGGGTATTTCCAGCCATTCACGCAGTTCACGCAGCCGGTCCGTCGTCATCCCTGCGCCATCGTCACGTACCGTCAGCAGCAGCTTGTCGCCCTCGGCTTTAGCTTCTACCCAAATCGTGCCTGGACCACGTCTAGCCTTGATGCCGTGATAAATCGCATTTTCCACTACAGGCTGAAGCATTAACTTCAACACGAACAGATCCTTTAGCTCGTCGGGTACATTCAATTCCCAGCGAAGTCGGTCACGATAGCGGGTTTGCTGGATTTGCATATAGCTCGATATATGCTCAATCTCGGAGCGCAGCGGAATAAAGTCATCCCCCTTGCTCAGCCCGAGACGGAACAATCTCGATAGCGCCCCCACCATGTCGGACACGTCGTCTGCTCCATTTTTTCGAGCCATCCAGTGAATGGTATCTAGCGTATTGTATAAAAAATGCGGCTTAATATGCTCCTGAAGGCTGCGCAGCTCGGCATCCCGCTTTTGCCGTTCCCTCAGTTCGCTAAGTGACATGAGACGGCGAATTTGCTCCAGCATCCGGTTAAAACTCCGCCCCAGCATCCCAACTTCATCCCCACGGTCACTCCATTGGCGAACTGTAAGATCTCCTGTCTCTGCTGCCCGCATATAGGACATCAGCCGGAAAATCGGCTGCGCAATGGAACTCGACAATCGCAAGGATGCCGTTAAGCCAAATAGACATACAATAAAAACAAAACAGACGACATAGAACTTAATTTGCCGAACTTCCAGTGTAGATTCGCGTGCCGGGAATACCCCCACTGTTCTCCAGCCCGTGAATTCGGAAGCCCTGAACATGAACAGCAATTCTCTGCCCCCAGCTTCACGGGTAAACATCCCGCTGTCACCTGCCCCGAACCATTGCGACGGAATGCGCTCAATCAAAGGCATATCCGGCCTGTACACGCTGCGCCCCTCAGCGTCTGTCACCATTAAATACCCGCTTTTGCCCAGGGTTACATCTCTGGCAGCCTGCGACACAGCCCGTAGCTTGAGGTCAATCATAATCACGCCTAACACGTGTCCGGTTTCCGGATCCGTAACCGAACGAACGACGGAGACAATTTCGCTGTCCTTGTACCGGACATGAGTAGTCACATTACGGTGGCTCGGCTGTCCTAGCACAGTGAATATGCCTGCATGCTGCGCCGCCTGTTGGTACCAGCCTTCTTCCGTCAGGCTACGCGTGCTTCGAGCATACATTTCATTGCTGATATAGTCGCCTTTTTCGTTTACGATCAGAATCCCTGCAATCTCAGGATATAACGTAGTATATCCCTGCAAAAATTGCTTCATTTCATATAGCGTATCCTGCTCCTGTACAGAACTTAATGCCTGCTTGGAGCTGAGAGCCTGATTTTGCACCGAGTTCTGTGTCCGCTCCCCCTGGTTTTCCGGCGTTACTATACTCGCATGACCCGCGTGGCCGTCTGCCAGCGTCCGCCCTTTCCAGAACTCCCCGATATCGGGGTTAAAAGCAATCAGATACGTCATGTTTTGCAAATTTTCCATTTTGGTGTCCAGTGCTTCGTTTACCTTGCCAATCAATTGCATCGTATGGTCTTCCACCTGCCGCTCAATAATCCGTTCCACCGTCCAATTGACCAGCAGACCTAATCCCAGCGAAGGCACAATGCCAAACAACAGGAACAGCAGCATGAGCTGAAAGCGTAAAGGCATATTGCGCAAGCGTAAGCGAGGCATCGTTTGGTGCACCCTTAAGTGGATACGCTTCCAAAATTTATTTCGCATAATAATCATCTACATTCGCCCGGGTGACCACGGAAATCCCAGTATCTACCCGCACGGGCAGCGGAGTGTTGTCGCCAGAGGAAGAAGGTGCAGGAATCGTTAAATGATGATGCAGATGGAACAGATATTGAAGCGACCAATAGCCCATATTCCATGTTCCCTGGGCAATCGTTGCCGAGATCGTCCCACCACGAATCATATCCAGTGTCGCTTTATTCGTATCAAAAGAAATGATTTTCAGCGGATGGCTGTTTTTTTGACTCAGTACCGCTTCACCCACACCTGTTCCTCCCGTTGCATCGGTCACAAAAATGCCCGCCAGTTTCGGATAAGCTTTCATCAGCCTTTGCGACTCATCCCGGGAGACCATCGCGTCTGCACGGCCATCTGCGACTTCCACCACCTTCATCGCAGGATACTGCCGCTGAATGGTATCGCGAAAGCCACGCGAGCGTTCTTCATGATTTTGCTGTCCAGGCAGCGTCAGAACAGCGACCTGACCTTCTCGTCCCAACAGCTCTGCCATCTTATCCGCAGCGGTCACGCCCGCCTTATAATTATCCGTGCCCAAAAAGGAATACGCACGACTCCCCGGCGCTCCGGCATCAAACAGTACTACAGGAATGCCCGCATCCAGCGCCTTATTAATCACCGGAATCAGGGAGTGAGGATCAATCGCTGATATGGCAATCCCTGCGGGCTTACGAGCAATCGCCTGCTCAATAACGGTCGTCTGCTCCTGCGCATCATAACGGGTTGCTCCCCGATACTCCACAGTCACCCCCAGCGCATCCCCGGCATCCTCGAAGCCCTTGAGCCCGCTTTTCCAATACTCCAAACCAGACTGGAAGGTAATCATCATATAGGTTTCTCCGATGCTGCCTCGTAGCCCCTTATCCTCCCAAGTGCCATTCAACGGGCCCGTTTGTTCATACCTGAACACATAGAGAGCAAAGGCCGCAATCAACAGCATATATACCAGCAGCGTTTTTTTCATCCTTCCTCTCCTCTTCCTGTGTATATCCTTAAGTTATAAATTCACTTTAATTTATTCTGGTTTTACTTAGATTGTAAACGCAATCATATCAAATTGGAACTACTTCACTCTTCTTACTTTCAGGTGGCGTTAATCCTGCACTAATGTTTCTACGTTACAATACCTACAATTGTGCTAGGGAAAACATGTGCGTATCTTGAGGAAAAGGAGTGATATGGATGAGCAAGCCGCGTATCGCGGAGTGGACAGAACTACGGGGCCTTGCCTACCTCGCTGTCGTGCTTCAGCATTGCATTGGCGAATATATTTATCGCAGCGACATCCAACAGCCAGATTCTGTTATGCTCGCGATGCTGTATCATTTGACACGTTTTGGCACACCGACGTTCGTTTTCCTGTCTGCGGCGCTACTTTTTTATAACGGCAACAAACCGATTGGCTATCCTCGCTATATTGGCAGGCGGTTTCGAGATATTTATGTTCCTTTCCTTTGCTGGACTGTTATTTATTGGGTATGCACTCAAAACTGGTCAACGGCGCAGTGGGGAAATATTTATTTTTACAAAGGTATGTTCGAGGAAATGATCATCCCCGTCAGCGGATATCATCTATGGTTTGTAGTGATGATCTTTCAGTTTTATATTTTGTTTCCTTTATTTTCAAAAGCAGCCGGGCAGGTTCAAGCGTTTCTACGTCGTTACAGCACGAAAAGACGCAAACAGCTTGTTTTGGCTATTATGCTGATTGCCGCTGCGGTTTATGCTTTGCTGTTACAATGGTCCTACTATGACATGTCTGCATGGAGCACTCGGTTACCGTCCTTTTGGCAGACTCTGCTGGATTATCGCACCTATAACTTTGTCATGTACTTTTTCTATTTTATGCTGGGCGCAGTATGTGCTTACATGACAGACACCTGGCGTGGACTGGCCAAACAGACGTTGCCGTGGAATGTATTTGTCTTTATTGGTTTGTTCATGCTCATGGGTCACACGATGCTGATCCAGTCGGGCGATACGATCAATCTTAATATTTCCACCTATTTGAAGCCAAGCACCTTTATTCTAATTGTGTCGCAGTTGCTTTTATTGTACGGACTGCTGCTCCATTTGCAAAAAGATACGCGATCCGAGCCGTTTCGCCGTATGCTGAACTGGATCGGACGTTATTCTTTTGGAGGATATCTGGCCCATGCACTCGTGCTGGCCTTCATATCCTACTACACCCGCCCGCTTGCACTGGGCGATCATCATTTTACAGCTACGCTCATTACGTTTATCGTTGTGGCAAGTGTTTCTCTGGGCATAAGCTGGTTGTTTGCCCATCTGCCTGGCGGCAACTGGATTGTTGGCTCCAAAGGCAGACAGCGGTTGAACTGGCACTCGTTTCGTTTCCAGTTCCTTTCCTCCAAACGTGCTTCCAAAAGCACGCAGGAGCTTGGCTAATCTTGTGCGTCTGTATTTCAGCATGGGGTTATAATTCCAATGGACTTTGGCAGGGCTCACTTATTGAGCTCTGCTTTTTTTGTTGCCTTAGTATGCCGTCCCCTCAAAAAAATGATTAACATTTTATGACATGAATATGTATTTTATTTTAAAATAAGTCATTATATAGAATAATCATAAACGTTACGTGGAAGAAGTCACAGTTTTGCATAACAAAGAAGGGAGAGGATGGACTGAACATAATATCGTCGTTGTTAATGATCTAGCCCTAAACATAGTGAGGCAGCTTCTTGGTCTGAAACATACGGTTGTACTGATTAATCAGTTCATCCAAAAGCATAGACTGCTCGAGTACACAAGCATGTCCGAAGCCATACTCTTCGTAAAGATCATGCAAATGTTGTCTGGCATGTTCCATCTGTTGAATTAACATTACTGTTTCATACCTGTTCATCCTGCATACCTCCTAATGAATCTCATTTTAAGGAGGGATGTACAAATACGTCATAATCTTTTTTGAACCAAAAAATTACAAAATAATACAAAAATAGACCAGCAATAAGCTGGTCCAGGGTAATGAATATGAAGATGATTACTTGGATCACATTCCACCAACGTGTCCTTGTGTTTGGATTGTGCCATGGCTTAGATTTGCAGTTTGAACTGGTACTGTGAATACCAGTAAAAAGCTAGTTACCGCCAAGAAGAAAGCCATCCTTTTGATCATTTTTCTCCCACACCTCCTCATAAATAGATTGGAACCGAGCCTGTGTTTCGGGAGCCGCATGTGTTTTGAAATGAAAAAATAATCCAAAACAATTGGCAAAAAGTAGTACATGGTTAATTGTAACAGCTTTTTCAAACGCGTTTATTAAACATTTGAAACCATATGGATATCTGCCTTTATTTAGGCTGTATTTAGCCATTTTATACCAGAAACGTACGTATTCTTCCGGTAAAACTTGTTGAGTATACGTATCAGAAGAAGATGGTTCCTGATACGCTGCAATTTGGGACTCAAAGCGTCGGAGGATATGATCTACATCTACATTATATCGATTAGCTACCTCAAGGACGTTCAATAGCTCGGCAAAGATCTCTTTTTCAGCAGCCATATGTTCTACGTAATCCGGCAGAACACTGATGTCTCCGGACATAAGTCTATTGACGTACGTATTAATTTTCGCCCATTGCAGATACTGTTTCTTCCAATAGAGAGACTCGGAATCTCGTTCCTTCACCCAACTCAGATCCGCATAACGATGAATGTGTTCTAATGCTTGTTCATGATCTCCTCTTGCATCGCAAGCACTAGCACACATTAGCTCAGAATAGGCTATGTAAGTAAAAAACGGTCTAATTGGCTTTTTTTGCTGCTCTGTTCCTTTTCGCTTGGAGTTATGAACCAAATTATATTGGATCTGTCCTAATTGACCCATTTGAAATGCAAATTCATACACCTTGTCCCACATACTTAATGACCTGTACACGTTCGCCAAATCTTTTAATGCATCTAATTGCTCTATCTCGTCTAAACGATCAACAAAAGGGGCAAATTCAATGGCAGCCTGAAGATTTACAGCTCTATCTTGTCCAATATTGATTTGGAACAAACGATACTGGCAGATCGCCAATCGCTCTGAATGCTGCTGTTTCTCACTTTCAGCCACCTTTTTGTAAAGGTATGCCGCTGCTTCATTGTAACCGTCTTTGTATACATTTTCGGCTACTTCAAAGAGTGATGGCGGATAATTAGGGTTATCCAATAATAAAATTACCACTCGCTGCAAGCAGTCCAGTCGTCCTAGCTCAATGCATCGGTATAGGAAAGGGCTGATTTTTTTCCAGTTTAGCGGAGATTCTTCAATGCATTCTTCAATATAACGTTCGTAAAAATAATCCGGTGGTAAATTCATTCCCGCAGTAATACTATCCAGTTGATGAACAGAAATAGATCGGTTACCGGTCACAATGCTACTAACTGTACCTACATTCAAATCAATCGTGTGACCAAACTTGGTCATCGTTAAACCTTTTCGTTTCAAATAGGTTTGAATTTCTGCCTGTATCGTAGGTGTGATTTCCATGGACAAACCACCCTTTCAGCATTTTCATAGAATTTCAAATTCAATAAACAATATAGTTTGGAAACTAATAGTATAATTATTGATTTTCCTTCACGATAATACCATCTTTTGGAACAAACATAAATGCTTTTACTTTATTGATTTTTATATTTTTATTAGGAGATCATTGGATGTTGGACAATGGAAGGAGAAGATCATTTGAAAAATACAGGTATGACACGTCCATTGGATACGTTAGGCCGGATTGTTATCCCTAAGGAGTTGCGAACCTCTATGGGTATTCAAGCTGGCGAATCTTTAGAATTTTATTTAGATGTTGAAACAGGATTATTGAGTATGCGGAAGTATATTGGAGTCTGCTGTCACTTATGCTATTCGATTCAGGATTTAAGCTATTTCAGGGGTTCATTTTTATGTAAGAAATGCATAAACGATCTGAAGGGAAACATAGGTGTAAGTCAAATACCTGTTCCTGTGGTTAAGGAACCTGCTTACAAAGAAAAAAGTGTACATCGGTCGTCTTCACAACATTTGGTTGAAAAGCTAAGAAGACTTATGCGTGAGCATCCAGCAGCCAAGCAAGGTGAATATGCTGAATGGCTTGGCGTATCCCAAGGCCGTATTTCCCAGCTTAAAAAGCTATTATAGGTACCGCACGACTCATATTCTTATAATGCTAAATAACCAGTCGTTGGTTGATTTTATGCGACTGGTTATTTAAACTTTTCATTATTAGGAAGGACTACAGGAGATAAATCATGATAGACCGACAGAGCTGACTGCTGTGACAAATCCCTCTGACAAAACCTGTTATTTTTGAGATAGTGTAGATACACGAAACAGTACAAAGAATGGGGAACTTATGACAACGACAAGGAAGAATAAGAAATCTTCGCAGGAGCAATCAGCCTCAGTCTGTACCTGCATTAATCTGCGCCGTTCCTCGATGGCTGTTACGGGACTGTATGACCGGTATCTGGCCCCGAGCGGACTCAATATTAGCCAATTCTCGCTGCTCAAACACTTAACTGCGCTGGGACCGGCAAGTGTAAGCGAATTGGCGCTGGAGATGCGGCTCGACCGGACAACGATTGTGCGCAATTTGAAGGCGCTGGAGCATAGCGGATATGTGGAGGATACATCTGCTGAGGGCAGTCGCAACCGCTGCCTTACTCTGACGGAGAGTGGAAGAACGGTATACAACGACGCAGCAGAGCTTTGGGAGGAGGCGCAACGTTTTTTGCAGGAGTCATTGGGAAACGGGAATCTGCAGATACTGACCTCACTCTTATCCAAAATTGAACATTTGGGTTTGTGATTAGCCGCCTACTCATACATGAAGTGTTGCTCAATTCGTGTATATACACGAAAAAAAGAAATGTTTCGCGGTATCAAGGCTGGTCAGTAATATATGTTAGCCCGCCACAAGACTTCTGAAAGGAAGCTTTGCTGTGAACAATAACCACGGAGAGGGATGTGGATAGGATGGTTGAATCCGTACCGGATATGAGAGAAAACATCGTAGCCGAGATGAAAACCTATGTGAGCGAAGACAAAGGCAATGTTTGTGAAGAACTACAGAGTCCTTATTACGAGGAGCCGATTATTCAATTTGCCGCGGGCAATGATCCTTTGTTTGAGGAGTACAAAAGAGTGGTCGGGCCCGACCACGCCACGCCGCAGGAAGCATTTGAACGTTCCTTTGGAATGGGGAGTTTTGATGGAGGTACCGTTATCAGCGTTGTGCTGCCGATCAGCGAGACGATCCGCAAGGCTAATCGGGCGCAAAAAGATAGAGCCTCAAGAGAATGGGCGCTGCTGCGGACCTTTGGCGATGAATATTTTGTACAGTCTGCAAGGCGGCATTTGGCGGGATACTTAACAGGCCTTGGTTACCGTGCAGTTGCACCGCTGGATACGGATTGGTACAGCATCTATGGTGCCACAGGGGGGCCGATCTCCAACTGGTCGGAGCGCCACATTGCATATGCTGCGGGTCTTGGCACCTTCAGTATCAACGACGGCTTCATCACCGAAAAAGGAATTGCCATCCGCCTGCTGTCCGTGGTGACCGATCTCAAGGTGCCGCCTGATGCCAGAGCATCTTCAGTCACAGGCCATACCGGAAACTGCCTGCTGTGTAGCAAGGGCATCTGCGGTGTGTGCATTACCCGCTGCCCTGTGCAAGCCATCAGCAAGGAAGGCGGACATGACAAGATTGCCTGCATGAAATTTGTGTACGGCCAGGCATCACGGGACTTTGCGGTTCTAAACGGCGGCGAGGCCAAATCAGGTGCCGGCTGCGGACTGTGCCAGACCAAGGTGCCCTGCGAGAGCAGGAATCCGATGCGTACTGCCCGGTGAATATGGAAACCTTGAGGACCGCCATTCTCAAGGTTTTTTAGTGCAAAAAGATACATTTAGTTTTCGTTAGTCGAGGTTGAGGGCGTCCCTGCCTCATGTTTTAATTGAGCTTCATTCGAAGCCCCGGACTTACGATCGAATGTAATCGGGCCTTTACGGTTCACAAGCCGTTTCAAATCCACGGTCATTTCATTCTTCAATTTATCAATGAGCTGGTCTTCTTGGATGCCTTTGCTTTTAGCAACCTCGGCCAATGACTTCCCTTGTCCCAGTTCTTTCTCTAATTGGACAGGAGTGATGCCCAGCAGCTTGGCTACTTTCTCGTTGAGATGGTGATTCAAGCCGCCAGGCCGTTTGCCGTGTCTATGTCTGTGAACATGCCCATGCCCGTGGTCGTCCTGTGGTTCAGCATTCCATTGGCGGGCTGCCCCTTGGATAGAGTCGTTGGGAGTGAGAGTTTGCAACGAATTACTCGGTTCCGTCCCGGAAGCTCCAGCTGCACCCGCAGTGCCATACATCATCACTCCTCCATACAGAATAGCAGCGGTCAATTTCCATTGTTTTTTCATGTTGCAGACCCTTCTTTCATCCTTTTTAAAATAATATTTTCTTTTCCCGCTATTTTTATTCATATTTTCGCCTGTTAAGTAACCATAAGACGGGAAAAAGAAATTATGAACATTGCTATCACAATTACACCCAACCTTCGATCTACACGCGCTCCTTGGGAACCCTATCCTGTAGAGTGAGCAAGAATGAATAACTATACTTTCTACAATATAACTTGAAATTTTTCAAGTTATATATTAAGGAAAATATGATAAAATCAAATTGTAAACGTTTACAATTTGATTTTTGGAAAGACATGTTGCATCAAGCTACTACAGAATGCACTGCATCATAGTGAGGCTCAGGAGGAAAGTCCAATGAAACAAAAAAATAAGGTTATTTTTATGGACATCCAAACGCACGAGCAAAACCATATCGGTCAGCGAGCACTTCAAAAAGTGGGAAGACATGGACAAGATGTATGAAGTTTTACTTACTGTAGAGGGATACCAAAGCAGTCGGAGTGCCAATGTAACTAGTAATACAATTACGATTGGCGGCAATAATGGCACCAGAAACCAAGAGATCGAGCTCGTTGTAACAGCCGATGACGGGACATGGGATGATTATATTGACTATTTGGAGATCGACTAAAATTTCAAATCTAGTAAAGAGTTGAATCGGTTCGGAGTATCGGAACATCCATACTATATTAAAATAGCTAGGAGGTAGACCCATGTTTATAGCTAAAGCAGGAAAATGGACGGCGATTATGTCAATCACCTTGTCTTTATTCACAGGCTCGCTGGTGATCTCGAGCAACCAGGCGCTTGCGGCTGATTGCTCGAGCGGTTATGTAGCGTTAACCTTCGACGATGGTCCCAATCCCTCTAACACCAAAGCGCTGCTTAGTGCTCTGAAGCAAAACGGTTTACGCGCGACGCTCTTTAATCTTGGACAAAACGCGCAGAATAATCCTTCGCTTGTACGTGACCAGCAAGCAGCAGGCATGTGGATCGGTAACCATTCATGGTCACATCCGCATATGACACAACTGAGCACATCGCAGATGTCATCGGAAATTACACGCACGCAGCAAACGATACAGTCCATTACTGGCACGGCACCAAAGTTGTTCCGTCCTCCGTATGGCGAGACCAACGCAACCCTCAAATCCATTGAGACCCAAAACGGTCTTACCGAAGTATTGTGGAACGTTGACTCCCAAGACTGGAACGGCGCCTCCACCGCACAGATCGTAGCTGCTGCGGGCAAACTTAAAAACGGCGATGTGATCCTGATGCATGATCAGTACCAGACTACACTCCAAGCTATTCCACAAATTGCACAGAACCTCAAAAACCGTAACCTTTGCTCTGGTATGATCTCACCAAGCAATGGCCGGGCGGTAGCGCCTGATGGCGGAAACGGCGAAACGCCGCCAAACAAAGGCACAAAAGTGGAAGCAGAGAATATGACCAAAGGCGGTCAGTACACTTCAAATATCAGCTCGCCGTTCAACGGAGTGGCTTTATACTCCAACAATGATTCAGTGAAATTCACACAGAATTTTACCAGTGGCACCCATAGTTTTTCACTCCGTGGTGCCTCAAATAATTCCAACATGGCCAAAGTTGACTTGAAAATTGGTGGACAAACGAAGGGTACCTTCTACTTCGGCGGGAGCAGTCCTGCGGTCTATACTTTAAACAATGTCAGCCATGGAACCGGAAATCAAGAGATTGAGCTTGTTGTAACAGCCGATGATGGGACATGGGATGCTTATATTGACTATTTAGAGATCATCTAATTTTAAAAAAACAAAATCCCGGCGGGATCTTCCCGGCCGGGATTTTTGTCGATATCCTTTTTACAACATTCTCAATGTAAAAATAACAAAATCTTGAAAATTGCAATCTGTTGTATAATGGCGGGTAACAACTAGAAATCGCTATAAAAATATTCATAAGAGATGCAGGTGATAGCGATGGAATGGTATTTTGCATACAAAGACGAATTGGAAAATGTATTTCGTCAAGCGGAGGAACGGACGTCCACGTTTCCAGCTCCCTTTCAGCAAGAGGGTTTGGACTATCTGGCGCGTTTTAATCCGTTGCGGGAAGACAGCACGCGTAATTACATATGCTATTTGCTTCCATTTTGGCTGCAAGAACTCACCGGACTGCCCCCCGAGACTTGCCGCAAGCTGTCACTTGGCAACGTGTTCGTCATGGCTCACTATTTAATTCAAGACGATGTGATGGATACAGCAACAGACAACCGTAAAACGCAACTCGCCTTAAGCCAGCTATTCTATACTGAGTGTCTAAGCGTATATCGGGACCTTTTTCCGGCAACCTCTCCTTTTTGGTCATATGCCCGAGTGTATGTTGATGAATGGGCCGTTAGTGTGACATCCGAAGGAACAGAGGACTATTTTCAAGGAGAAAGAAATAAGGTCGCGCTGAAAGCAAGTCCATTAAAAATGGCTGGAACGGGTGCCTTACTGCTTGCAGGCCGTGCCGATCTGATCCAGATCATTACAGATATGACGGACTTGGCGCTACTCGTGCTTCAAATGTCGGATGATTGGGCGGATTGGTCAGAAGATTTGGTCGAACATAGCTATAACTGTCTTTTGTCCCATATCAGTGCCGAGCAGAAGACGGCTTACTGTGAAGGATTGGGACCCAAACAGATTCAGGAAGCGATTTATGTACGCGGTGCGCTCGCCAGCTATGTGAACATTGCCGATCAAGCAGTCCAACAGTTAGAGACCCTGGAGCCTTCTATCCACGGCCTACGTAGCTTTGCACATTCTATCACAGCAGAACTGGGCGAAATGGCAGCGGAAATTGAAGGCGGACGCTCGCATTTGAGAAGAGGCGGACTTGATTACTGGCTCTCCAAAAATATGAAATAATGCTAGATTTTTCTGAGTCTTTCGTGGTATACTGACTAGGTAAATATAACCAATTGAATGAGAGGGTGATTTTTGATGGCTACTGAAGTTCTTCAAACACAAGTCATTCAAAAAGCTTGGGAGGATGCCAGTTTCAGAGAGAAACTGATGACAGATCCCAAATCTGCAATTCGTGATGTGTTAGGAGTCGTGATCCCCGATCATATCCAAATCAAAACGTTAGAGGAAACGCCTGATCAGTTTTTTCTGGTAATTCCTCCAGACCCCTCCGGTGTACTCGCTGCATCCCAGAAACCTCGCTCGATGTGGTAAATTGGTTGTTAATGCTTATTTAATCTATATTCCTTAATCTCATGTGGGTGGGCTCAGCAAGCTTCCCTCCGTTTTCTCCGAATGCAAAAAAGCCGGATATTATCCGGCTACGGGGAAGCGGATGGTCGCTTCCGTTCCCACCCCTTTTGCACTTGTAAAAGTTATTTTTCCATTCATCGTTTCAATAATCCGAAAAGTCACCATCATCCCCAAACCCGTGCCTTTTGTCTTATTTGAGAAATAAGGCTCACCTAGTCTGGATAAAGTCTGAGCATCCATCCCTTCACCATTATCCCGAATATGAATGACAGCTTCTCCGTTGTCCACATAAGCCCATATATGAATATGACCCTGGTCTCGCAGTGCTTCAATACTGTTTTTGATGATATTGATGAACGCCTGCTTGAACTTGGAGGAATTCCCGCGTACTTTGATTTCCTGGGGAATATCCAGTGAAATTTTTCCACCTTGCAAATTAGCCATTGGACTGATGATTCCTTCAATATGTTTGAATTCGTCCAATATGGTCAACGTTTTGGTTTGGTCAAACTCTGGCTTGGCAAAAGTCAGAAAATCAGTAATAATCGCGGAAGCTCGATCCAGCTCCTCCAGAGCGATATGTAGATAGTCTTTGTTTTTACCATCCTCCTGCTTGCTCATCAACTGAAGAAATCCACGTGTAACCTGAAGGGGATTACGTACCTCATGAGCTACAGATGCAGCCAGATCGCTAATAATCTCCATTTTCTCCGAACGTTGAAGCTCATTATTGAACATCTCCAGTTCTCTGGAATACCGAACCACCTGCTTGTGCTTTTCTGCCAGCCTTCTGCCCAAAATCGCGATCAACGCCAGTACAAAACCGAACACGCCCCATTTCCACAAAAACATATTGTAGTGTCCGTCCAGAATAAAGAACCAGCTCAGTTCCCCGATAGAGATGACTGCAAAAAATGCAAAGCCTGTCGATAAAATGATCGCTTCGTGATCACCCTTAAGTGCCATGCGAACCGAAGCAAATACCAGCAGTATCATTAAGGCGACGAGTAATATACCCAGGATCACTACACTAAAAAAATAATATATATCGTTCAACCGCTCCTGTGCTCCTAAATTCACAATCATCATGGTAAAGCAGAACAAAGAGTAGGCGGTTAACAACTTTCTGAATTTGCGAATCAGTATAATCGAATTGATATTTTGCTCAAAAAAGTAGGCTAATGAAGGCAGCAGAATAAATAGTGCCACATCAAAAAGTTGTAAGTACAGCTTTCCATAGCCGCGATAGAATGTATACAAGAATGGTGAATACGTTACGATCATCAGACCAATAGACAATACAATCGCACTTAGGGACAACCACATGGCCATACTCGGACGGAACAGAAAAAACGAGCAGATCAGTAGTACCAGGGCGATAAAGATAAACGTACTGCCCAGTACAATATCTAAAACATCCATTCTGACCAAGGTTCCCAATAGATCACGATAATCACCGGTCATCACATTGCCGATAATGCCCAGTCTATTCTTACTGCTTTCCGTCCATATGTATAATGTTTTACCGCTGTCTTCCGGCTTCAGCGGAATCAGAATACGATTATTCTCATAATTGTACCCACGGTAGGATTCGTAAAAATTGGTCCCATCTTTATACAGCGTAATATGCCTGCCATAAATATTTTCAAAAAGTACCGCTGGCGTTTCATCATTTAGCGAAGGTAACTTAATACGAATCCAGGCGGAGCCTATATTGCCGGGCTGCCTAAGCAGTTGTGTATCATCTTCAATATGCATCCAGATCTTGCTGGAGTCCTTTACCTCATCTAAAGAGCCATCCTCGTTTACCGCTCCCCATCTCATATCCCAGGAGGGTATTTTATAATCCCTTTCCGGGGTCATTTTGGCCGCATAGGCGGAGTGGCCCAGCGACAACAGCAACACAATGACCGCTAGCAGGGTGGCGACAGCTTTGGGCACATGCCTCATGTTAAGCACCTCAAAGTTACATAGTAGGATTTACAAGTTTGTATACGTTTTAACATTTTTTACGTCCTGAAATTATATTATTCTATACGATGATGTGCATACCTTCTTCATAAGAAGGGTATCATGTTCTTTTTACTCATTTTTTGTAAAATCTTCATATTGATTAATGATCATTTCCTGTTCACGCCGCTCTTTCTGCTCTCTAAGCCCCAACCATGGTTCACAATCTTCATCTTCATAGATCGTCCAAATATCGGAAAATAAATAATCGCGTATTTCTACTATTTTTCCGGCTTGTCCGCCATCTGTCCAGTATAAGCCTTCCGGGCGCCGAATGAGGGTGCGGGAAAATCCCGGGGTAGATGCCTTTTGACCTACTCGGATACGACTAATCATCGGACCAAACATGTACCATTCCAATTCATATCCCTCCCTATCTTCTTTATCATATCACAGCAGTTACCAAAAAAACGCTAATTGAGAATGGGCATATCCCTATTCGCATGATTTTAACTTCCTACAGACACACTAACTCAAGGTTTAGCCGTTCTTCTGTTTGGGTAAGGTCGGAATAAGCAACAAAAAGTAAAGGAGCTGAGCAACATGGCCAATCGTGATGATCGAACTACTGAGCTACATGACAATGATTTTGAGCCTTCTCTGCAAAATGCAGAAACCAACTGGGAGAATCTGACGGAAGGGCCAGATACTCCTCTGGAGGACGTCCCAGATGCCGATGAACTGACACCGAACAGTCCTGTCGACCCATCTGCTCCTGCTGAATTCCTGCATGGTACCGATTTGCTGAATGGTACCGATGGGGACGAAGAAGAGCAACTGGACAGCGACGATATGCTGGATTAACATTAACCACTTCATTTTATCGGGTATAAGAAAACGGTTACCAACTCTGTTATGCGGGTAATGAATTGTATAACAGAAAGGAGTTGACTGATCTCCTATGTATAAAGATCCGATGTCTCAGGCCGATATGGAGTATAAGCGCTACAAAACCTTGAATCCCGTGGAAGCAGACGAACGTAGGACCGCGGACAAGACAACTACAGATGATATTTCGGCCGAAGATAACCCACGAGGAGTCGCATCTGCGAAGCCCGAACCCAGGGATCAAGGAAAATGAAAGGACCGATAGGGAAATGCAAAAAGGGTGCAACCTAAGCCACGCAGATGATACGTGGCTTGAGTGCACCCTTTTTGTACTTCATATGTTTACAATGGCAGCAATACTACTGTCGATTTGGCTTCCAATCCCTCTACCATTTCGTTCCAGGCAGCAGGCTTGTTCGGCAATACTGTATAGTAACGACGCAGGAAAGCTGCCACCAATTCGGCGCTCACTTCTTCCACGCTATCATCCTCAGGCATAAAGCCTAAATTCAGCCCTTCTACTGCTACTCCATCGTTATTCCAGGACGGATGTACATAGTCCAGGTCCAATCGCTTATAGCCCAGATGAGATAGCACCTCACGTCGCACGTACGGGTCCATTGGCTTGACACCACCAAAGGTATGCTCGTTGCCACGGTAAGGGTCATAGATTTCAGCAAACATCCCCTGCAACTGCTGTCCACTGGCCTGAGCAAGCGCGTGCAAGTCATTCTGACGTCGTGTCCAAAGAAAACGGCCAATGCCCAGTCCCGGTTGTCCGATGATCGTAAAATCTGTCATAGCTACATTAAAGTCCTCATAATAACGATACTCTGTTGCACCGACTACCTTATCGTCCTGTACCGCAACAAAGACACGAATACCCGGGTCTTCCAGTGGTTCCTTCCACAGGCTGTACTCCAGCACTTCCTCTGGTGGAAATACTTCCTGCATTAGCTGATGCATGCTCGCAAACAAGGGGTCTTCAATATGAGTAATGCGATGATATTCCATAGGACACACTCCTCTTCAATTAGTGATGGGTATGAAACGGATTTCGCCATTCCATGAGGGCAGCATAATTACGCGATTGTTCATCATCCAAATAATTCGGCAGGATGCAGACAGGCACCCGTCCGCAACGAAGTAGAAAAGTTAATACCGGGTCCTTCAGTTCACCAGACACTACGGCATCCACATACGCTTCTGCGCTCAATTGGTCGGCATGATGCTGATAACCAGGCATACGGCCCGCGCCCAGCAAACGATCCAGTCTCCGTTCAATCACAAGATGATATAAGGAAAAAATCAGCCATTTACCCAGACCCAATCTGCGGTAAGCAGGACGTACCGCTAAGTCAATCACATACAGCACCTTAGCGTCCTCACAGTGTGTACGAATATAACCGTCGTCCGCAACTTCCTCCCATGTATGCTGAGGATGTTCGGGGTTATAATGCATCAGCAGGCTGGTTACCGAACCCGCCAGTTCCCCCTCAATTTCCACACACAGCGCTCCATCTGCAAAATGCTCTATCTGGCTGGCAATCTGCTCCCGGCTCCATAACAGCTCCTGCGGATAAGGTGGCGGGAAGCTCTCCTGCTGAATACGCAGCAATCCCTCATAATCGGCTGTAGAATAATTACGAATCACCGCCCGAAGCGGTCGATCGCCGTCAAAGATGAACCATTCTTTGCGATACATGGCTTATTTCCTTTCATTAGCTCCAGTCTGTGTACAAATCTGTTCTACGATCACGCCAGGTTGTCACCGAGCCACGCTCGCGTACATCGTACAACAGCTGCAAATCGAGATCTGCTGTCACAATCATATCGTTGTTCAGTTCACCCTCCACCATAATGCCGCGTGGCGGAAAAGGAATGTCATTGGGTGTAATGACTGCGGCTTGCCCATAATTGGCACGCATAAAATCAACCGTAGGCAAAGAGCCGACAGTTCCCGTCGAAACGACATACACCTGATTTTCAACCGCTCTGGCGTGGCTTGTATACCGTACCCGGTAAAATCCGTGACGATCGTCCGTACAGGAAGGGCAGAAAATAATATCTGCTCCCTTCGCCTTCGCCATGCGAACGATTTCGGGAAACTCAATATCATAGCAGGTCAGCATCGCTATGGTACCCTTGGACGTCTCAAACACATTTAGTCCCTCACCGGGAGCCATATTCCATTCATGCACCTCAGTCGGTGTAATGTGAATTTTGTCCTGAGTGGCCACGCGTCCGTCCGGGTAAAACAAATGTGCCGTATTATATAAACGTTCGTTTCGCCTAATTACATGAGTGCCGCCAATAATATGCATCCCGGTTCGACGGGCGAACGAAGTGAATAATTCAAGGTACCGGTCGGTAAAATCCGGCAGGTCGTTGATCGTCAAAGCTTTACCTTTACTCTCACCGATCGACATAAGCTGGGTCGTAAAAAACTCGGGAAACAGGACAAATTCCGCGCCAAATTCCTCGGCTGTTTTAATATAATGCTCCGATTGCAGGGCAAATTGCTCGAATGAGTCAATCGTATGCAGATGATATTGAACCGCCGATACTCTGATTTTGCTCATAATTCCTCCTCAGACATCACGTCTTTTAGATTGCAAGGGGGTCCCGTTGCTGTTCACATTATAACCGATTCAAAACGGTGCGAAAACTGAACCTGATAATCAGGGCTTGCCTTCTGCACCTACTTTGTTTAAAATAAGGTCAAATCTTTTGAATACCATGAACAAAGACATCGACGGAGACAAGTAAACGTCTAACGGATTCCCACAGAAAGGTACGAATTGCTGAGAGCGTACCGCAATCCCGCGTTGAAATTCACTCCCGAGTCGAGCCTTGAACCGATAGAAGGATTCATTCCTTTGTCCGCAGTAGAGGTTTCCGGAAGCCCCCGTTACGGGCATCAAGCTCAGAAGTTACTGCCGTCGACTGAACGACGTTGACGATTCGTATGTATACTTCTGTAATTAGGGTGGTACCACGGCATTCGTCCCTTGCGACGAGTGCCTTTTTGTGTTATTTTCTGCAAAAAAGTCTATGGGCTGACAGAAAAAACAAATTTAAATTCGGGAAGGGTGTACTGTATGTCTACAAATGAAAATTCTTTGGAGCTGCTGCGTGAACAGCTCGATGCTACAAATTTGCAATTGCTGGAGCTGCTGTCCCAACGCGCTGAACTGGCGGGACAACTTGGAAAATTGAAGGAAGCTCAAGGGGTACCTGACTTTGATCCGGTACGTGAGCAACAAATGCTGGACAAGCTGATCGCGGCTAACCGTGGGCCTTTTGACGATGCTACGATTCGCCAGCTGTTCAAAAATATTTTCAAGGCTTCTTTGAACTATCAAAAAGAAGAACACAAAAAACATCTGATCGTCAGCCGCAAAAATCAACCGGATAGCACTGTTATTAAGGTTAAAGATACGCTGGTGGGCGGCAAAGCCTCCATCATGGTCGCAGGTCCCTGCTCGGTAGAAAGCTACCAGCAAACTCGTGAAGTAGGTGCGGCTCTCAAGGAAGCCGGTGTGCCGATTCTTCGTGGTGGCGCGTTCAAACCACGTACGTCTCCGTACGACTTCCAAGGACTGGGCGTGGAAGGACTGCAAATTCTCAAACGTGTAGGCGACGAGTTCGGGCTGGCTACAATCAGTGAAATCGTTGATCCAAGACACTTGGAGGAAGCCATCCAATACATTGACATTATTCAAATTGGTGCGCGCAACATGCACAACTTTGAGTTGCTCAAAGCTGCGGGTGAAACCAGAACTCCGGTTCTGCTCAAGCGCGGACTGGCTGCAACAATGGAAGAATTCCTTCATGCTGCTGAATACATCGTTTCCCGTGGTAACACGCAGGTCATGCTGATTGAACGCGGTATCCGTACGTACGAAAAATGGACGCGTAACACGCTGGATATTTCTGCTGTTCCGATTTTGAAAAAGGAAAGCCATCTGCCTGTATTGGTGGACGTGACTCACTCCACAGGACGTAAGGACATCCTGGCCCCTTGCGCCAAAGCTGCCTTGGCTGCTGGAGCCGACGGTATCATGGTGGAAGTCCATCCGAACCCAGCAGTCGCTTTGTCCGATGCTCAGCAACAGCTGAACATTCCTGAGTTCCACAACTTCCTGTCTGAAGTCAAAGAATCCGGTTTATTCAAAGCGTAAAACTAATTTTATGCCGGGATTCATAAACCGCTTTCATTTTCTCGGATTATGTTGTAGAATCTAAACAGGATTGTGACTGATCATGCAGGCAAAACCTAGATATATGTATGCGCCATTTCTATGGATGCATATATGTATTTAGGTTTTTTTTATATCTTGAATCATGAATAAAAAGGATGCCCGCATGGTTATAATCCTAAAAAACATCATAGGAACGTTCAGAGAGGGGAACAGAAATGAGAGAAAGAAAAGGGTTAAGCATTTTTTTATTAGCCATGGTATGTATTTTGATCATCAGTGGTTGCAGCGGCGGAAAAGCTCCTGCTGTTGCAAAGGATGAAAGCGCTGCTCCAGCAAAAGAACAAGTGGACAATAAAGTAGAAACTAAAGCGACGAAGGCCAGAACGGTTATTACAACCGATGGAGAAGTCGATGATATGAATTCGGTTATTCGCTTCCTCCTCTATTCTAATGAAATGGACTTGTCTGGTATCGTATTGACCAGTTCCGTGTATCATTATGCAGGTGATGAAAAGGCCGGCATCAAGCCATTTAGATGGACTGGAACTCAATGGGTAACGGATATGATCGATGCTTATGGAGAAATTTACCCTAATCTAACTAAACAAGCCGAAGGATATCCAAAGCCTGAATATATTAAAAGCGTTACCAAGATAGGCAATATTTCATACAAAGGTGAGATGGACAAAGAAACAGAAGGATCTAATTTCCTTAAAAATCTCTTCCTGGATGATGACAAAAGAGATTTATATGTACAAACCTGGGGTGGCACAAATACTACAGCCAAAGCTTTAAAATCCATTGAGGACGAATACAAAAATACAGCTCAATGGGCTGATATCCAAAAAAAGGTGAGTGATAAGCTCGTTCTATATATCATTTTGGATCAGGATGACAGCTACAATAAGTACATCGCAAAGAATTGGCCAGACATCAGAATTATCAATGATCAATCTAACTTCTGGCATTTTGCATACGCTTGGAAAATGCACACGGAAGAAGTAAACAGCAAGTTACACGGGGATTGGAACTTCAAGAATATCCAAAATGGTCACGGCAAATTACTCGATATGTACGCTTTGATGGGCGATGGAAAGATGATTCCAGGTGAACTGGCTGAAGAGCAAAGAGGCAGTGAGGCCTATTTAAAGAAAAATCCACAATATGATAAATATGATTTTATCTCTGAAGGAGACTCTCCATCATTCTTCTATCTGATTGATAACGGCTTGCGGAGTATGGAAAACCCAACCTATGGAGGCTGGGGAGGCCGCTTTGGTGTCGTTAACGATAAATTATTTAGAAATACCGTGTTAGATTATGATGTGCATACGAAAAAATTCGAAGCAGAATATTCTCTGATGCGTTGGTTTGATGATATTCAAAATGACTTTGCTGCTCGTGCAGATTGGGCTATTGCATCCGACTACAAAGATGCCAACCATAATCCAACGTTGACCATTAAAGAAGGATTAGACCTAACCGCTAGTCCAGGGGAGAAAATAACCCTGCATGCAGAAGGTTCAGATCCCGACGGTAATCAATTGACCTATAAATGGTGGAGATATTTTGAAGCAGACACGTATGAGGATTCTAAAGTAAAACCAGCACAAGTTAAACCTGAATTGCTGGGGGAAATGCAGCTTGGGCTTCATCGAGAAGTAGCTAAAGGCGAGAAAGTAAACACGATTGACTTGCAAGGCAACGATACAAATACGGTAAGCTTCACAGTGCCTGCAGATGCTAAGTCAGGAAATACGATTCATATCATCGCAGAAGTACAAGACAATGGAAAGCATCAGCTAAAACATTACCAACGTGTGATTGTAACCGTAAAATAATAGAACACAACATCCAATAAAATTAGGCTCATGGAATAACACTCCATGGGCCTTTTTATTTTTTGCACATCGGTCCTCGGACAATCTCTATACACGTTTAATGCTTTTTTCAGTCAAAGGAATATAATATCCTTTGCCATTCGGACCCATAGCGAATTTATTGCGAAGATGGATTAGATTAGGGCCGAATTTCGCCTCCAATTCTTCACGGAACTCATATAGGATTTCCATGATATAAATATCATGAATAATCACTTCTGTAATCGGCATCACCAGACCCGGATGCAACGTCCATGCAGCGCGGCTGTCATCACCAAGTGAAAGTATGCCAGCTACGACCTCCCGGTCGTCTACGCTAAGTACAATCCATCGACCACCAATTTCAGACGTAATCTCCTCACTCATATCATGGCGGTAAACAGTAGCGAAATCAAAATTAAGCTCCCCATACGCTACAATGATCACTTCAATTCCTTGTTGAGCGACTTGCTCTAAGGCATCTCGGAACACCTCGGCATCCTCTTTCCAAATTTCCAATAAAATTCGGTGTTTTGCTCCCTTTACCCCTTCATTTATGCGATTGATAATGGCTTCATACCCCGAAATATTCCAAATATTCTCTCTGTTTTGAAATGATGCTGTGTACTGCTCCAAACTCTCTTGCGCCACATTGAAAATCTGCTCTGCTTTGCGTTTTCTCTGGGCAATCAATTCATGTGGCGGGAGCGGCACATACAGAGGCGTATTTTCTTGACTTACGATAATGTCCCCACGGTTGACCATTCCAGACAAAACCTCGTAAATTTTGGATCTTGGTACCCCGGAATTCAATGAAACGGCGTATCCCGAAAGTGGAGAGCTTTCCAATAAGGTCACATAAGCCTTGGCTTCATATTCACTAAAATTCAAATCCCGTAGAATTTCTAATATATTTGGTTTTGGTTTCATGACGTCTTCTCCTCAATTCGTGTTCATCCTTACTATATCACTTCCCCTTGACAAAAACTGATATACACACTATCTTTTTAGTAACGTTTTTATAGTAGTCACTTTAGTAGCTACTATCATCATTTCACAGGGGATTACCTCAGGGAGGATTTAACTTGAACAAAGTCATAGCTCAACACAGCGAAAGCAGCCGGATTTACTACGGTTCTACGATTCTGGCCCTATTGATCTGGAGTACATCGTTTATTGCCACCAAAGCAGCCTACACGACGTTCCCCCCTCTTACCTTGGGTCTATCCAGATTTATTATAGCTTCCGTTGTGCTAGGTATCGTTTTGCTGATTAAAAAAGAACATATCAAAGTAAAGCCAAAAGATTTGGTTACGATTTCGTTTAGTGGTGTTTTGGGAATCACTCTCTATTTTTCAATGGAGAATATAGGGGTTAGCTTGACTACCGCTTCCAACGCAGCATTAATTGTTGCATCATATCCCGCAATTACATCGCTGCTTGAACTTATTTTGTATAAAGTGAAAATATCCAAATATAAAATTTGCGGCATAGCACTGGCCATGATCGGGATATATTTCTTGACTTCAGTTGGCGAAAGTTCGGGTAGTAAGAATCAACTAATCGGAAATTTAATATTGATTGGAACGGGTTTTGCGTGGGCGTTTTACACTTTCATGACGCGCAAGGTAGTGGACAAATATCCGCCTGTGACGTTATCTTTTTATCAAACTGTTGCAGGGAGTATCTTTTTTATACCGTTGGCTCTATTAGAAAAGGATAGTTGGCAGGCTCCGACATCAGGATCGTTTATGTTATTAGTATATCTGGGCGTATTCTGCTCCGTTATCGCATTTTTGCTTTACAATTACGGATTAATCAAGCTGTCACCGAGCAGTTCCGTTTCTCTGATGAATTTGGTTCCGATATTTGGAGTCTTATTTTCTGTGTTACTTTTGCAAGAAACGATTACATGGCGCCAAATCATTGGTGGTTTGGTCGTCATTATAGGTGTCCTACTGAGTGCTCATCAAACGAACCGTACCTAAAATGATAGATTGCACACTAGTTATAAAAGTTAAGATAAGCATCGTTGTTATAGGTATTAGCGCTACAGTACAAGGGCGAGTGACCTCACCAAAAGTTTCTCGCCCAGTCGGTTGCATTTATGCAGTCGGCTTTTTTTCTTTTATATAAAAAAGGTGGTTATATTGATTGATGAGGTTATCCATAATTACAGACTGTCTGAGTACACTGGCATGATTAAAGCCATGTTTTGCTTGCAAAATATACAGCTTTTGACGAGCTTTCTCAAGCTGTTGACGCAAAATGTCGTCTCTTATCATAATATATCCCTCCTTGTCATATTATCAGTGTAGAGGGTTATGAATAAGTATACTAAAAGTAAAGGTTTGGGATAATTATCTAATAGCACAAAAAAAGACCTGCTCTATGAGCTCTAAGGTTGTCCTCTTAGACAATCCTGTGTGATTCGCTTATCCGGCAGAATGAATATCCTGATCCGTTACGTTCTTCCTGGCTGAAACCGGGAATACGTTTTTCCCCTTCGCCCATAGCAACAACGCTGCAAGCAGCAGTATGCCACCGTTTAACACAAAGATCCAGCGGATTGGCATCCAGCTGCCAAGCATACCGCCAATCAACGGCCCCGCCATTGTCGCTAGTTGAGTGGCTGATTGGCTCAAGCTAAAGGCTCGTCCGCGAAACTCCGGCTTGGTGACCTCCACAGTCATTGCGTTGATAGCCGGCATGACGGACGCATAAAACAATCCATATCCAAACCGAAGTGCACCAAAACCAACAAAGTTGGTTACATAAAACTGTAAGATGTTCCCGATTCCCGAACCGATCAGCCCAATCAGCAGCACGTGTGCAAATCCGGTCCGTCCTCCAATCCGTCCCCATCGGGGAGCCATGAGCACCGCCGCAATACCTACGGCTGAGAATACAATCCCGGAACTTAAAGACGCCCGGCTACGGTCAACTCCCATTTCAAGCACATATACCGTAATTAACGGTTCTAGTATCATGACGGAAAAGGTACTTAATCCCGCCAGAATAAGCAAAAAGCACAAAGGCCGATTAGCAATAGCCTCCTTGATATCATCACGAACATGCGAGCGGGTACTGGTTCCCTTGAAGCTGTCCTCTCTAGCGCCAAAAGTCGCGATTAACGCAGATACCAGCACAAGAGCTGCAGAGAAAAAAAAGGCATTCCGATTGCCATAATAATGGCTCACTACACCGCCAATCAGCGGACCTATAATGCTGCCTGTCGCCCCAGCGGTCGCCATAATACCGAGTGCATAGCCGGTTTTCTCCTCAGGCGAACCCGTTCCGACCAGCGCAATCGCAGCAGGAATAAACCCGGATAAAAGGCCTTGAAACAACCGCACTCCTACGAACACATACGGATCTGTCACAAAAGCACATATCAGGTACAACACCGCCAGGCTAAAGCCTGAACGAATCAGCATCGGCTTACGTCCATACTTATCTGCAAGTGAACCCCAAAATGGGGCAATCAGCGCGCTGGCTAAAAACGTGACTCCAAAGGCAATCCCCGACCACAGTTCCAGATGATCATTTACGCCCATTTCCGTATTCAGAAAAATAGGTAAAAACGGAATAGACACGGAATAGGCCATGCTGCAAAACAATACTCCAATCCACAAAATGACCAGGTTTCGCTTCCAATATAGATGCATGATGCCACACGTCCCTTCTGCTCATTCCATTATTACCCTCTAAATTAGAAAAGTCTACCGCCCCGCTCATCCTTCAATCGTGGAACAACCGTGCAGAAGCTGATATAATCGAATAGAATGGAGATGATGACATGGCTAAGAAGAGAAATTCGTCTTCCCCTGCTCCTGCGGCTCAGAACAAACCTGCTACGTTAAAAGATTTGTTGAGTCAGGATGTGCTGAATAAGCTTAAGGCTCAAGCCAATGAAGCCCAAGCAGAACAGGACAAGCGTAAAGAAGATGAACGGCAGCGTGCCGTCGAAGCAAAAAAAGCTGAACAGAAGAAGCTGGATAACAACTTCGAGCATCTACTGAATAACAGCAATTTGGACTGGCACAAATATAAATAAGCCAAAACCACAACGGTTTTGGCCTATCTTTACGCTTTATGTTATAGCCAGTCACGAATATGTTGTACTGAGTACAGCACCCCTACCCAAACCGGCAGACTGAACGCCATACCCCATATGAGACCTTTCGCCAGCTTTTTGTCTACCTCCATCATGATCCTGCCCCTTTCCTTGGGAATAGCAGCAGTATGGGTCAAGAATACGGCTTTCAAACCCGTATTTCCTTATCCCCAGCAAAAAAGGTATGATAGAAAATGGAAAAGTGTTCTGCGCTGCCCCCAAACTATAATTTAGGATGTTACACCATCCAACCTTTCAGGAGGAATATCAATGAACCGAAAAACGATACGCCCATGGTACACGCTGTGCCTGCTGGCCATCATGCTCGTGCTGGTTGCTGGATGCGGCACAAAAGCGGCCGATGTGGAAGCTGCCAGCCGGACAAGCAATACAACTCCTGCTGCGACTAAAGACAAAAGCAAGGCTGTTTCCCATCCGATTGTCACGATTGTCATGAATGATGGCAAGAAAATTAAGCTTGAGCTGTATCCGGAAGTAGCACCGAACACGGTTAACAATTTCATCTCTTTGGTGCAAAAGGGAGCCTATAACGGTACCATTTTCCACCGTGTTATCCCAGGCTTTATGATTCAGGGTGGTGATCCGCAAGGTAACGGTACAGGTGGCCCCGGCTACAGTATCAAAGGCGAATTCAAGAGCAATGGTGTTAACAATACACTCAAACATACACGTGGCGTATTATCCATGGCCCGCTCAGCGGATCTGGATTCGGCCGGATCGCAATTTTTCATCATGGTTGCCGATGCGGACTACCTCGACGGTCAATATGCCGCTTTCGGTAAAGTAACGTCCGGGTTGGATGTGGTCGATGCTATCGTCAATTCCAAACGGGATAGCAATGACAAACCGATCCAACCGGCTACGATGAAAAAAGTCACTGTGGATACGCTGGGTAAAAAATATCCAGCTCCAGTCAAAGTAAAGTAATATCTGGATGACAACAACGGCCCTGTGCATATGCATGGGGTCTTTGTTTGGCTGCTGCCTCTGTGATGTAGTAAGAGTATATACACAAAAGGAAGCGTTTTCAATCATTATTTTTAAAGCTTTTTTTCCGTTATAAGAGCCGCCAGTGTTCGACAAAAAAGCTACTGTATGAGCAGTAAATTCGTCTAATTGGACTTAGTCTCGACTGAACGAATACCTTCCATCTCTTGAAGCAGTGACAGCAGTTCCTCCACTCCCTCTGACCGAGACAGCTTTAAAAGCATATGAATAACCAACTGCTCACCGTTATTGATGCGCTCGGTGTGAAAGCTGTGAATCGTCAGCTTCTTGTGTTCCAGCAGTTCTTTGATCCGATTCAGTACGCCCGGCTCATTGTCGACCTGAACAACCACTTGTCGCGTAGACGGAGTAGCCATCTGATAAAAACGACTATGAAGCAAGGACTGAGCCGCTAGAATAAACAGCGTTACACCTGCACCAAGCCCATACATCCCTGCGCCTACAGCAATACCAATTCCGGCGGTAGTCCAGATGCCCGCGGCAGTGGTCAGCCCTTTGATTCTATTTTTTTGTGTGAAAATCATCCCTGCGCCGATAAAACCGACTCCACTTATAACCTGTGCTGCTATTCTGGAAGGGTCTAGCGACAGGTTCGACCAGACAGCTTGATCCTGAAAACCATATTTGGATACCACCATCATGAGCGCTGCGCCAATACCGACAATGAAATGCGTACGAATGCCCGCTTCCTTCATCCGACTTTTGCGCTCATAGCCGATTAAGGCACCGCATAGTCCGGCAAACATGACCCGAATCAGGTAATCCCAATCCCACATACTTTTTTCACTCCACTATAATTTATGTTTTGAAAGATGCTGTTCCTCAAAAATATACAATTCGAAAATGCTACGGCAAATGAGTCGTTTATACAGCTGTTAATTTGTTATTACCCAAATTTTAAGGAACCCTCACTTCATCCTCTGGCAGATTGCGATGTACCTTCCTCCCCTTGAGCAACCACAGCTCCGGTGTATCCTGCACACCATCAAGGCGCAAGCTGAACGCCCCCGCTGGTAAATTGCGTATACGCAGCAATAGACGGTTTCCGTCTGCTACGGCATCTTCAAGCTCCAGCAACGTTAGTGAATCGTTCCTTAGGTGGCGGCTCAGGTCGCGTGTTGTACCTGCTCTGTCCTCCCGGCTCCAAATACGCAGCCCATCTACAGACGGTATGGCAATCCGCTTGCTGAAAGAAATAACCACCTCATCTTCGGCTGATCGTTCCGCCCTAAGCGGTTTGGGCGGCTCATCGTACATGTAACCACCCAAATGGTATTCATAGGCGGTCCAGGCGTCGTAGCCGCCCTCGAGGGCGATAGCCCCAAACCGCTGCGTCCACTCGCGGTCCCGAACCATACGCGCGAGGGAGCCAATATCCGCCTGCACCCCGAGGGGCAGGCCCGGATAAGCGGCCCGGATCGACTGCGCGATGCGAGCATAGCCCCGGGTATACTGTGGCGGCAGACGGCGGCGCATCCAGTCCGGCCAATGGGTCTGGAGTACGTGCATATCCGGGGCGACGCGCCCGATCATAGCTACCGCGTCCAGACCCTGCCATTCCCGCAGCTGGCCTGGGACATCGCCGCGTCCGCTCACAGCAAGCGACCATGTCGCCACGCAGATGTCCGGCCGGACATCACGCACACCGCCCGCGCCGTTCACCAGCTCGCTGATCAGGCCATTCACGGCCTCCACACGCAGATCAACCCACTGCGCGTACAGCTTCGGAACCTTCCGGTAATAATTCCGCGCATGCTTGTCGCGGAAATTCGGAATGTCCTCACCGCTACGCTCGCGAAAGGCACGCTGTGCATGTGGCCCAACATCTCCATACACTCCACTGCGCAGCCCATTCCATTCGGGGAAATAAGGCTCCGCCACTTCGAACCCGTCGAACGGAATGTCGGTGACGAGCCGGGCAGCAGCTTTCTTTTTCCATTCCACATACTCTTGGGCAAAATGCGAAAGCCGCTGAAATCCGTCGTTCGGTTCGCGCAGCAGCTCCATGCGCCATCTTTTCCACTCCGGCGGCAGCTGGGACACGCCAAAAGAACCATTGCCTAGCACCATCGCCCACACCGCTATGCCTCTGCGTTGAAAAGCAGCAACAAGCGCTCCATCCACTTCATTTTCACGCACGACAAAATAATGAACGGTCTGGTAACCCGCAAGGGCGATCTCATCTGCTATACTGTCCCGCGAACGGTTGGCGTAATAGGGAAACAACGGATCGATTTGAATACTGGGGCCGCTCATTGCCCACGGTTTCATTTTTCCGGTCAGTGCTATAGCGTTTGTCGATTCGGGTCGGTCATTTGCGTTATAGCTCAATTCGATCCACCTCCGTCACTCGGTCTTCTCCATACTTGTTCCTGCTATATGTTTTTGCTATAAGTTCCTGCTGGTTCGCCTATGTTACCATATTTCGCAAACGGGATGAAATCCAGCTGTGACTGTTTCACCATCAACGTACAGAGGTATGGAATAACGAGTCAGGTTTAGTTTATGAACGGAATGGGAGGAATAGTCAATGGCAGAGCAGAGATTGCAAGGGAAAATAGCAGTGGTCAGTGGTGGAGGTTCAGGGATCGGCAAGGCGACCGCGATCCGTTTTGCAGAACAAGGCGCCAAGGTGGTCATGCTGGATCGGACACCCAAGCATGCAGAGGAGACCAAAGCAATCATTGAGCAGGCTGGCGGCGAGGCACTTGTACTGGAATGTGATATTTCCAAGCCGGACATGATTCAGCAGGGGTTCGCTAAAGTCGTGGAAACGTACGGAAAGCTTGACATCGTATTCGCCAACGCAGGCATTAACGGCACCATGGCCCCTATTGAGACACTGGAACTGGAGGAATGGGACCGCACGATGAACATTAATCTTCGCGGCACCTTTGCTACCGTTAAATATGCCGTCCCTTACCTGAAAGAACGCGGTGGCAGCATTATCATTACCAGCTCCATCAACGGTAATCGAACCTTTTCGGGTATTGGATTCTCAGCCTACGCCTCCACCAAGGCAGCTCAGGTTGCTTTTATGAAAATGGCAGCGCTGGAGCTGGCACGTTACAAAATTCGGGTCAACGCGATATGCCCGGGAGCCATCGACACGGAAATTGACGATAACACATCCCCTTCGGAAGACTTGAAGAAGGTACAAATTCCAGTCGAATTTCCGAAGGGCGGAGAGCATCCGCTAGAGGATGCCCCTGGTGAGCCAGAGCAGGTTGCCAATCTAGTCCTGTTTCTCGCCTCAGACGAGTCATCTCATGTATCGGGTACGGAAATTTATGTAGACGGAGCAGAATCACTACTGCGTTAAGTATTAGAATGGGGAACGTTATACCCATACTACTGTTTAGGCATTCTTAGTAGCCTTATCCCTGGTCATATACTTGTGGAAAAGGCTGCTTTTATATGGCTTTACAACAGCTTTATGTCGACCTGTCAGCACTATGCACAGTTCCTTTACGCGAGCGGACATACAGCCGGCCTCCCGGAAGCACCTCGAACAACAGCATCAGAAGCGAAAAGAACAGCAGTGCAATGACTTCTTCAGCCACAATATACAGAGGATATGGCCCTAAAAAATCTAATATCGACGGTGTTGACGGCTTTCCGGCCAGAAACATGTAGTTAGCTCCGAGAGCATCGTCTACGATCCACACCATCAGCGCCAAGCCATTCAGAAAAAGCATAACTCCCCCCACACTCTTCCATGTCGGTCGGAGTCCTTCTATCCAGGTCATATACAAGGCTGCCAAAATAATAGCACTATGAGCTACGAAAAAATGGATAAAACGATAATGCGGAAATGCATATGCCAAATTAGGCGTAAGTACGGCTTGGAGCGCCCCTCCAATTCCGGCAAAAAGGATGATTGGATATAACCAGCGGCTTCGAAAAATGAGCATCAGGATAGACAGCAGCAGTGTCACACTGCACAGTTCTAATGGCAATGAGGTCTGGACATCCCAAATATGCTGCATCACATACCAAATATTCAGAGTCAGCTCTGACAGAATGAGGACTGTAATTAACAACCAGCGAATTCCCTCGCTTACAGGCTTGTTCGATCGAATCCATCCCCGAGTCAGCCACAGCATCAAAGCGCATACAATGAGTCCCAATATAGCCAACCCATGTGACGGAGTAAACGCCTCGAACCCTTCTGGCGCATTGGCATCAAACCAAGGCCCTGACCACGATCTATCCATAGTTAGCCCCCTTTGATCTCTTTCTCTCTTCGTTGCATTCTATTTTATACCCAATAGCCGATTATGTTCTAGCCGTGTTTCTTGCTTGTTCAATACCTTACCTTTATGATAAAAGATATTATATTCAAAGGAGAACCCTCATGGCCATTAATCGCCGATTAATTACAGATCAGGATTTCAATGAGGCACTGGAACGTCATCTTCGTGTCCGAGTATTTCAGGATGACCAATTGATTGGCTCTGGCGGAATCATAATCCGTTTCGACGATCAAACCATCGTCGTGCAATCCAGTGTCAGTGATCTGGCTTACCACCCCAGAAAACAATGTGAGTTTTTTGAAATTAAAAAATAGCCACTACACACCGGGGAACCATTTTGCTGCGTTTTCCGGTGTATAGCGGCTACATTTTGTTTGTATACATCATGCCTCACATGACGGCTTCTGTTATAGTTGCATTCCACGTGTTTTCATCATGAGTTTATTCGTAAGCACTTTCAAATCCTCGGAAGAAGACGAAATTTCCTGCATAATTGCTGTCTCCTCATGAGCAGCTGTATAAATTTTGTGAGCTCCTTCAGAGAAGGCCCCTGACATTTGCTGAATACGATGGATCTGCTCAAAGGTTTGATCTACCCGGTTCGTCTGCTCCGTCACGGCTTCTTCCATTAAACGGATGCTCTCGACAAATTCACGTACTATAGCGTTCAAACGGTTCAGCGTCTGATCCACAGAGCTTGTCCGTTCCGCCTCAGCACTGACCAATGACGTTTGCTGATGCATCAACTGCACTGTCTCTACGATTTGTGACTGGACACGGCTAACGATGGCATTTATTTGCTGCACAGACTCCGTACTTTGGGCAGCAAGTGCGCGAATTTGGTGAGCCACTACAGCAAACCCGTTCCCTTCTTCTCCCGCACGCGCCGCTTCTATGGAAGCATTTAATGCTAGCAAATGGGTCTGTTCCGCAATATCCTTCACGGTGCTTGTAATCGCTTCAATTTGGGAAGCTTCTTTTTCCAGTCGGGCAATTACCTGCTGCGAACGACCATGTGATGCTGTCAGCTCTCCCATTCCATCCATCAGGGATGAAAATACGGTCTGCGTCGAATCTACTGAATGCTCCATATGGCCTGACAGTTCCAGCATATGCCCCGATTTGCTACGCATCATTTTAAAATCGCCCAGCATTCGGTCTGCTGTTTTAATAGATTGGGCAGATGCTTGCTTTTGCTGCTCAACGCCATTCAAAATATCTTCTACCACCGAAGACATGGACTCAATTTGTGTGGTAGCCTGCACAATAGCCAAGCTCAGATTTTCCGCACTCTGCGAAGTTGTTCTGGTGCTGTACGAGATCTCATTGAACATATCTTTAATGTTCAGCATCATATGCCGAAATGCATCATACAGAACTTTGATTTCGTCCTCCGAACGACGTTCAGGAATCACAACAGACAGGTTCCCCGCCGAAGCTTCCTCTGCCGCCTTTGCCAACCTAACAATTGGCCGTGTGAGTAATTTTGAGATCAACCAGCCCAAAATGCCACTCCACAGGACACCCAATAACAGAATGATCGAAGTGTACACCCATTCTTGTGTACCTTGAGCAAGCCAGTCCTTGAGTACAAAAATAAAAAAAGCGCTTGTTCCATAGGTTATTGCAGAAATTGAGACAAATGCAGTAACCATTTTCGTACCTAGTGACATCTTCATGTACTGTAGCCCACCCCAAAAAACTCAAATTTGATTCCATTTTACCATAAAATTGCTACATTTCTAGTAGAATTTTTCATAGACAGATATATTCATGAGTACAAAGATACAGAGTCTTAAGTCCCCTACGCTAATTACCAAAAATAATATGTTACCAGGTAGCAGCTTGCATCTTAAAACGGACGAATCGCGCTGCTACAAGCTTTACAGGCCATTCGTCACATTTTAAGCGAGCTGTTACTCGACAAAGTCATTTTCCATTATTAAAAATCATTGTCATTTTTCTGTTCAACGACTGCTTTCTTAATCGCTTCAATTGTGTCTATTTGGTGACTGTTTTTTTCCAGTACGGTAAACTCCCATAAACCGATGGTCAGCTTCTCTCCTTGCTGGATATCAAAGCGCTCTGAAAGCATCCATCCCCCAATTGTATATACGTCCCCGGCCTCAATATCCGTCTCCAAGCGTCGATTGACCTCATGAATGAGCGCCTGTGATTTGAGTATGTAACGATGATCATCTGTTTTTGTAATGAGTGGAGTTAACGCTGCGGGGGTTTCGGTGTCGGTATAGGAAGGAATGTCTCCAACAATCTCCTCCATAATGTCCTCCAGTGTGACAAGTCCAGATGTTCCACCATATTCGTCCACCAGCACCGCTACTGGAATGCGTCGTTTTTGCATCTGAATCAGCAGATCCCGAGCCTGAACCGTCTCGATAACCTGAAGCACCGGGTGAATATAAGAAGCCATCGTCGTATTCCCTGTGCTGTGCCCACGTGCCAAATCATGCAGGGCTTCCTTGACGCGAATCATCCCGATAATACGATCCCGGTCGCCATGTTCAGCTACAGGTAGAAAATTATAAACTTTGTCCTCGATCAGCTCCATAAACTCGGCCACTGTTGCCTGGTGGGAGATGGAACGGATGTGGATGCGCGGTACCATAATTTCCTGCGCCGCACGGTCGTCAAAATCAAATACATTGTTTAGATATCGATATTCTGTCGGTGTAATTTCACCACTACGAAAGCCTTCAGATAATGCCAAACGAAGCTCGGCTTCACTGAGTGCTGCATCTTCTTCAGATACCTTTTTGAGCCCGAAGAGACCCGTAATGACACGCGATGAACGACTGAGCACCCAATTCAGGGGATAGGTCATTTTATAAAATATCGTGATCGGACGGGCAAAAAACAATGCCATTGGTTCCGCAATCTGTATGGCGAATGTTTTGGGTACCAACTCCCCAATGACCACCTCGAAATAGGTCAAGATTAGAAAAGCCAGCAAAAAGGAGAGCACTCCCGTCAGGCCTGCTGGAATATGAGCCAACACAAACAGGGGATGTAGCAGATGTTCAACAGTTGATTCCCCTAGCCAGCCTAGCGCCATTGAGGTTAATGTGGTTCCGAGCTGACAAGCAGATAAATACTCGTCCAGCCGAGACAGAATGTTTTTAACGGCTTTCGCATTTTTGTTGCCTTCAGAGGCCAATTGATTGATGCGAGATACCCGCACACGAATAATGGAATACTCCGAGGCCACAAAAAAAGCAGTTAATGCGATAAGTAATATAACCAGAATGATATTTATCGTTTCCATAGCCCTCTCTTGCTCCGTTCATGACGAAGCAAGAAGCACCCCCTTTGACATTCATTTTTGGATGGAACCATAACATAAGTAATGATGTCCATAATCGTGTATTACCCAAAAATGACAAGGAGTAGACTATGTATGACCCTGTTAGCGAATCGCCAGCGGACTCTTTTGCACGATATCTATCCATTGATCAGCTATCAACTGGTGCCCAACCGCTGTCGGATGAACACCGTCATGCAGCCAATAGGAGGCGTCCGCCTTGGTAGCGGCTTCGTTCAACATACTCTGGAGCGGCACAAATACGGCCCCAAATTCGTCCGCAAGCTGACGTACAATACGCTGGTATCCCGTTATTTTTTCTTGCCAAATGTCCCATCGCGCCTCGGTAGCTCCCGTTTTCAAAATAAACGGTTCACACAACACGAGTCCCAGATCAGGCATCACTTCACGCGTTTCTTCCAGAAGGTGGCGATAGGCTCGTTCAAATCGGTCCGTCACCCCGGACGGCTCCTGCTCCACGATCCGCCAGGCGTCATTCACTCCGATTAGAATACTGAGTAGGTTCGGCTTCAGGCTAAACGTGTCCTCATTCCAGCGTGCATACAAATCCGAAACTCGATCCCCCGAAATTCCCCGGTTCACAAATTCTGGCTGTGTGGTAGTCAAACGGCTCCCCAATGCACCTGCAATCAGATACACATAGCTCTGACCCAGCCAATGGTTCGCGTCCTCATTTCGTCCCCTTCCTCCGTCTGTTATAGAATCTCCCTGAAAAAGAATACGTGCATGTTCTGTACTCGTCATCTTCCTAACTTCCTCCTTCGCATTTTCCAATAATACCCTTATCATACCTCGTATCTTCTAAATTAGAAAGCGGTTTCAAAATATAGAAGAATTACAGATTTGCATTATGATATACATTTCTGTTCACCTTGCTATCTGTAGCCGCAAGTAAAAAGCCCGTCGTCACACGGGCTATCACTAATGCTCCTTCCTCGGCTCCTAGGTTGAGTTCTTCCCAAGACCCCTTTCCAATTCAAGGATTTACTCCTACTGCGAATGGACGAGCTCCCACCGGAATGGTAGTAATCGTAGTTTGGGTGACTCCATCAATTACGGAAACGTTGTTATCATCCTGATTTGTTACATAGATACGATTAGTTATTGGATTGACACCTACTCCATTCGGATTATTCCCGACCGGGATCGTAGCAATCACTGTATTCGTCAACCCACTAATTATGGAAACATTATCCGTATCGCGATTTGCTACATATATAGCATTTGTAGAAAGATTAATCCCCACTTCACCTGGAGTCGTCCCAACTGGTACGGTAGCAATCACCGTATTCGTTGCTCCATCAATTACAGAAACGCTGTTACCCGTGAAATTTGACACATAAATACGATTAGTTTGTGAATTGACACCTATTCTAAATGGATTCACCCCAACTGGAATCTGGGTAATCACGGTATTGGTTTCTCCATCAATGACCGTAACGACATCAAAATTAAAATTTGCTACATAAATGCGATTGGTTAATGAATTGACACCTATCCCCGTTGGAAGAGACAGACCTCCGACAGGAATAATGGTAGCAATCACTGTATTGGTCAAACCGTTAATTACGGAAACTGTGCTATCATTAAAATTTGCTACATATATAGCATTGGTTGCAGTATTGACCCCAATTGAGCTTGCTCCATCTCCAGTAGGAACGGTAGCAATCACCGTATCGGTTAATCCATCAATTACGGAAACGTCATCACTGTTCAAATTTCCTACATAGATTCGGTTGGTTAATGGATTAACTCCTACTCCCGCGGGATTAATGCCAACAGGAATGGACACGATCACCTCATTGGTCGATCCATCAATCACAGAAACATCATTACTATCAAAATTGGCTACAAAAATGCGATTGATTGATAGGGGGCCGGACTCTGCCCCAGCCCCTAACAGCTCAGATGATACAAGCCGATGAGCCGTAACCAACTCTCCAGCTGCATTTTTTCCCCAAACGGAAATTTCAGTCTGACTTGCGGCAACACCTCCCGTTGTAAAAACGAATGAATATGCATCAAAATTTGCAGAATAATTTTTAGTAATGACTTGATTCGGAGCAACTGAGAAAGACTCAAGTACATATGACGTTCTCGATCCGTTTAATATATAGCCTTCTATCATTAGAGTCGAAAAATTGACAGAATCCTGGTTTTCGATTTTGATCGTCACCTCTTGAGTGGGTCTTATACCACTGACAGCACTATTATTAATAGGTCCAGTTGACAGAATGGCCATTTAAATGAAACCTCCTATATTCAGATATTACAGTTAAATTCCAGTCTTAAAAGACTACTAATTCTATTTGTAATATATGCAGGATTTTTAATATAAATTGGACATTAACTCAATAGAGTAAAAGAAAGACACCCATTTTAATTAAAAGGAGTGTCTTTCTTTTACTCTATCCCCCTCACACCGCCCGGTACTTACACACCTCACGAAAATTACAGCCTCCGCACGCTCTGCGTGAAGGCATCGGAGTGAAGAAAGATTCAGGCTTGGGGCGGTTATAGTAATCGTCATCGAGACAGGACTTCATTTCATCGATGTATCGTCCGACATTACTAACCACTTTGTCGATATCCTCTTGCGCGGGACGATATACCTCATGCTCTCCTGTCATCAGATACTCCACACGTACCTCGATCTTCTCCAAAGGAAGCTGATAGTGCTCCTGCACATAGGAAGCATACAAAAAAAGTTGGTCGGAAAAATCGCCTTCCTTGCCTGTTTTCCAATCCACGATGACCATGTCTCCATTGTCTCTACGGTAGAGTAAATCCATTTTGACATATACTTTCGTCTCATGAAGGAGCATCGTATCCCACTTCTCCACTTCTACAATTCGGGCCTTTCCCTGTTGCAGTTCACGCCAAACCGCAGTACGGTATAAATTGTGTATCACCGCGTGCTGTCGCTCCTTAATAAGGGCGATCCGTTCCGGAAGCACCTCGTCGTCGTAATAAACCTCCGCCAGCATGACGCGATTTTTCGGATCTTGTAGCCATAGCTCACGGTGTAGCGATTCCTTGTAGCTGTTATTCAACATGTTCTTCATAGCTGTCTCGAGGTATGCTGTGCGCGGGATAGCCCCTTTTTCCATCCATCCACGTATGACTGATTCACACATTTGATGCGTGATATTCCCGAATAAAATATATAAGTTGCTCAGTTGCTTGAGCCGATACAACGTAACTTGCTCTTCAGTGCCCTGTGCCGAATTCCAGCCATTATGCGAGCCGTAATAATGATAATAGTATTTGCGTAAGCATTCATCGAACGTTTGAGCCCTCGATTGCGAATAGGACCAGGACGGGTATATAGCCATGACAGGCCCTCCTTCATTAAAACTATCATCTCTTTATTATAACGCAAACCTAAGCTGTATCGGCGATAAAAAGGATGAAGACTTTAACCCATGGGTTAAAGTCTTCTACTGACTGACTAGTTTGTAAACTCTCAATGAGTCCGTTCAACATTTATCAAATCACTAACATTAACGGCACCGTCCTCACGGACGTTGACAACAAGTACCGGAGTTCCCAGCATTCCGCTGATCCACTCCTTATAATCATCTACATGATCATTCGGAAGAATCGTCAAGATAACACCAGCAAAGCCACCACCATGTACCCTGCATGCGCTGTTATCTATTGATTGTAAATACATTTCGGTTAAAGCCAGTGCAACCGATACGTCTTGTTCCCGCGCAACCCCACTTCTATATACGTTTTGGAGCCATTTCCATGAGGAATTACCAGATTCGGTAATGAGCCTCAGGAAATCAGTAAAGCGCCCCTCCTCCAGTGATTTCACCTGTTCATCCACACGCCTATTTTCTTCAAAAAAATGCAACGCCCGCAGTACTGCACGGTCTCCTGCTTTTTCCCTGACCATTTTAAGATTGGCATATAGATCCTCTGGCAATAAGTCACGGCAAACCGAAGCGTCTAAAGACTGAGCCACTGCAAACATTTCGTTGGGCACCGCCGCGTAATCGTCCGTTAAATCAGCATGATTTCCACCTGTATTTACAATAACGAGGGAATATCCGTTTTGTTCAAAATTCCAATAAACAGGATTTATGATCGGTTCCTTGGGATTTTTAAAGTCAATGGAAATCAAGCCGCCATATGCGCAAGCCATCTGATCAAGCAGTCCCGACGGCTTGTTCCAATAACCATTTTCTGCATACTGACCAATTTTGGATTTAGCAACAGCATCTAACGCTCCCTCGTTATAAAAATGATTTAATATCGTGCATATCAACATTTCAAAAGAAGCGGAAGAGCTTAAACCTGAAGCAGAGAATACATTACTTGATATATAAGCTTGGAATCCCCCGATACGGTATCCGAATTCAAGTAGACCAGCGGCAATACCACGGACCAGCAACATCGTACTGTCATCCTCCGGTTTTGGCGACAAGTCGGTTAAATCGATGACGTACTTCGTCTTGTAGCCTTCAGAAAAGAATGTAATTACAGACTCCTCCACTTTAGAAGCTGCAGCGATGGTATCGAGTGTAATACTGCCTGCCAGCACCTTTCCGTGATTGTGGTCTGTATGATTTCCGCCAATTTCGCAACGCCCCGGAGCACTAAACAGTTCAATATCCCCTACACCAAAATGCTCCCGATACGCCTGTATAAGTGATTCATATCGAGTCGTTTGCTCAGAGATTTGCTGTTGACCGTACATTCGGGCAAGCACCATTTGTCCCTCTCCGGAATTCAATAGTTCCATATCTTTCATCGTATATCCCCCTAATTGTATGTGTTTTCCTATGCTGGAATGATACTATAATTATCTCAATTTTCCCTGTATAAAAGTATGGCACTTTTTAAATTTGTAAGCGCTTATTTTAATCGCTTTACTGAGCATTTTACCAATATAACTAAAAAAGAACCAGCCCTAATTGGGCTGGTTCTTTGAATTTCTTTTTAGTCGCGTGTCAGTACATATTCCCCATCATTATTACGAGTTACAGTGGCGCCAAGCACCCCGGCAACTGATTTGAAAGGAACATACAATGTGCCATATTCATCCGTATATGGAGCTTGTGGCAGCGTCAATGTGCTTCCTTCCAATACAGCCTGTTTGGAGCCACTTTTCAGCTTAATCGTCTTACCTGTAATATCATCAATTACAGTAGTTTGTTTAGCAGCTGCATCCCATTTTAATTCGGAGTTCAGTTCGCTCGTCAGTTCACGCAATGGAATAAAGGCAGTGCCACCACGATTCTCCAAGACATAGTAATCGTCTTTAGGATCGAAAATGGTTTCTACTTTTGTAATTTCCAAATCATTTTTTAAAATGTTGTAGATCGGAGAATTCGCTTCAAAATTGCGCAACGTCGCTCCCGGAGTTAATTCAGCTTGTTTATTCAAGTCAATAACACCGTTAGAAATATCCACTTTATCAGCCGTCACACTACCATTGACGTTCCAGGATTGAGTTTCGGTCAGAATTGTGAAGGACTTCACCGGAAGACCGTCCACATCTGGCAAAGCAACCGTCAGGTCTGTCGCCGCTTTGCGAACATTTCCTTTTTCATCAAAATACATGTCGCTTTTCAGAACCGTGTTAGCACTCAGAACTGTTTTGATTTCAGGGGACTGTGCATACATGGCGCTAACGCCTACATCATACTGATCAACGGCCAGGTCCAAATACTTTTTAACTTCGGTATAAGCCTCATTGACCATTTTTTCTTTGTTAGCACTCAGTTCCGCTGTTACTTTATCACTACCTTCAATATTCATGCCGGAAGCGATCGTTTTAGTCATATCAATGGCTTGCCCGATCAGCTCTTTCAAGCCTGCTTCGTCCTTCGCCAGATTCGCCAGGAACGGTTTTACCAATGTTACCAGCTCATCACCACGAAGTTCAGCATGCAGATGGGTCAGTTTCACTTTGTCTTTTTCACCGTATACTTCCTCGGTTACAGACGTTGCAGAAATGGTCGAAGGGTTAGGCGCATGCTTGAGCATAAGTGCAGCGGCTGTTTTCGTCAGTTCTCTCACGTCTTTGGAATATACATATGGATCAAATCCAGCAGGCAGACCGCTCAAACTCTCTTGCGAGTTCAAAGATATGTAATAAGGTTTTTTGGCACCTTCCAGTTGAATAGCCAAACCTTGGCGGTCTAAAGCAAGTTCAAACGGCAAATTATACTTATCGATGTGCAATGTACCTTTGGCAGAAGCAAGTTCCTCCGATTGTACCTTGGCTTCATCCACAGTGACAGAAATCGAATTAATCAAATCTACGATTTCTTTATCTCCTTGCGTGATTCCTTCTTTTGGAGTCAATTTAAGAGAGATTTTCTCCGTTGTCTGCTGGGATTTCACATCAAGTGTACCCAATAAATTTTTACTTACATCAAATCCACCTACTGCCTGGCAACCTGTCAAAGCTACCATTAACAGAATAAGAGGGACGGCGATCCATTTTTTTATATTCATATTAATCCCCTTTCAAGATATTTCCGTAATCTCTTCTATTATCTCAGTGTTAACACGCATTGTAAATGAGTAGAATGGAAAATAGAACTAGTTATTTAGGATCAATTTTCAGCCTGAAGCATCCGGTAAGCCAGTAGTGCCATCTCTAGGCAACGACGTTTGTCAGGGTCTGCCAGATTTCCCTCTATGATTTCATTAATTTTATCCAGCCGATTATAAAGGGTCTGTCTGTGAATGTACAAAATTCCGGCGGTATCACGCTTGGAGCCATGGGATTGAAAATAGGCATCCAGTGTATCCAGAAGCTGCATATGGTGCTCACGATCATGCGCAATCAGCCCGCCCAAATGGTCCTCTACGAACTCTTGTAGAAAAGGAATGCGGGGCACCGCCTTCAACAACTGATAGATTCCGATACTGTCGTAAAACAACCGATCCTTCATGACTGGGACGCTTCGTGCCACTTCAATGACCTCATATGCCTCTTCAAAACTGCGGTCCGTCCCCGTCATGCGATGCCTTACTTTACCAAAGCCTGCATGAATGCGCACCTTATCAAGCTGTCCTGCGGCATAGTTCTGAATATATTGAACAGTATGGGCAAGCACTTTTTTCATTTGCGCTGCGGAACGCAGTGTTAATTCCTCCTTGGCACAAAGGATGTAGCATTGACTCCCCTTCATCATCAGCAGATTGTGCAACGTTTCTTTTTTCAACAATGAACGAAGCAACACTAGCACATCCTGATTGATGGATTCCTTGCGTACCTGACTGGCATCCTTGTCCTGATGTTCTACCTCAATGACCCCTGCCCAAAATAAATACTGCCCCTTCGATAACAATCGCAGGCCCATCCGGGTCTGGGCCTGTTCTTCACTGGGAAGCTGTCCGCTCAGCACATCCTGAATCAATTCATTTTGATTACGCAGCAATCGGTCTTCAAGAAACTGTGTTCTCAGCACCAATGTAGCGGCTGCCTTGGCAGTGTAATCGAGTAGCAGCGACATTTCTTCCGTCGGCATTTCACTATGCAGCACCAAACCTACTGCGGAAAACACCTGACCGAAGCATACAACGGGCTGGAACAAGACGGCAGTGGATTCATTCAGGTGAAACAGCAGATGCCCCTCCCGATCGGCGGTCATACTAGATTCCACTTCATTGGCATAAAAATCTGCAATACGGTCCGCCAAATCCGGCTGGACGGAAGGTACGAATCGATTGGTGTCAATAGAAGACATGTAGATGACCTGCCGGGCTGCATAGTCATGAAGCACACGTAAGAGGGCGTTCATATCAGTGCTGCGCAGGGTTTCCTGCTGAAGCTGACGTGAAAATCGTTCCAGATCTTTTAGGAGTTCATGATGTCGGTTAATAAGTAGGGAATGAATATCTTGTGTAATTTCAACAAAACGCACTGGCTGCTCAAATACGATGACCGGGAAGTGATGTCGTTCCGCCAACTCCAGAATTTCAGAGGGAATTTCATGAATGCTCGTGCCCAGCTCCACGCACAATCCCGCGGCTTCCGAGCGGATCAGTTGCTCCATATACTCGGCACGCTCTTCCCCCCTCCGGGTGAGCCACAGGCCGGTCGTCAAAATCAAGTCATGACGGCTCACAAACGGAGAAACATTTGTGATTTCTAGCACATGGACCCAACCCACATGGCGATTTACGCCCTGTTCCCCCGCCGCCAGTTTTGCTCGCCGGAAAACGGAACGTTCCAGCACATCCGCAATGGTAAATGTTTTTTTACCGTTCATCGGCATTCTCCTTATGTATATGTCTTTATGTCATTTTATATGACATATATTCATCAGAAAGTCGAGCCTTTAAGTCAGATAATCCGACAAAATGTATGATGCCAAGGAGCTTCACCCCTTGTAAACTGTACCTAATCTAACATGAATTGCATTTATCGGCTTGAGTCCATGTAACTAATCGGCAGGCTGCACAAAAATGATAGTGTAATTTTCTTAACAATTATTTTTAGGAGAGGTGAATGAAATGAAAATTGGGGTTCCGAAAGAGATTAAAAACAATGAAAATCGTGTCGCTCTAACGCCAGCAGGTGCAGCTCAACTGATTCAACACGGACATCACGTATTTGTGGAGAGCCATGCAGGTGTTGAAAGCGGCTTTACGGATGGAGATTATGCCACTGCGGGTGCGACTCTTGTGCAGCAAGCTGCGGACGTGTGGTCCCAGGCGGATCTGATTATCAAGGTAAAAGAGCCTCTCCCCTCTGAATACGGGTATTTTCGACCAGGATTGATTTTATTCACCTATCTGCATTTGGCTGCCGAGCCAGCACTGGCCCGCGCTTTAACAGCCAACGGCGTAACCGCCATTTCCTATGAGACGCTAGATGTTGAAGGCAGCCTTCCACTGCTTACCCCGATGAGTGAGGTTGCCGGACGAATGGCTGTACAAATTGGAGCACAACTGCTGGAAAAACCAAAGGGTGGCAAAGGCATCCTGCTGGCAGGTGTGCCGGGGGTCAAACGCGGTAAAGTGACCATTATTGGCGGAGGGGTGGTCGGCACCAATGCTGCCAAGGTCGCCATCGGTCTCGGGGCAGATGTGACACTAATAGACCTGAGCCTGCAAAGACTGCGCCAACTAGACGATATTTTTGGCAATCAGCTCCATACGCTGGTGTCCACCCCGTCCAACATTGCTGAAGCCGTGGCGCAAAGTGATTTGCTGATCGGTGCTGTCCTAATCACTGGTGCCAAAGCCCCGCGGCTCGTAACGGAAGCCATGGTACAGACGATGCAGCCCGGCTCTGTGATTGTGGATGTCGCCATCGATCAAGGCGGCATAGTCGAGACGATTGACCACATCACGACACACGATCAGCCTACCTATGTGAAGCATGGCGTCATTCACTATGCGGTAGCAAACATGCCGGGCGCGGTACCGCAAACCTCGACGCTCGCTCTGACGAACGCGACGCTCCCCTTTGCTCTCCAGCTCGCAGATTTGGGTGTGCAGGAGGCGCTTCGCAGAAGCAAGCCACTGCTTAGCGGCACCAATGTCCTGAACGGACATATTACCTACGAAGCAGTCGCACGTGATCTGGGATATCCTTATGTTCCCGTGGAACAGGCATGGCAGGCGAAAGCCTTACAATAGAAACAGCTCAAAGAACCACACGCTCTTCCCAGCAGGGACTGAAGCGTGTGGTTCTTTTTGTGCTAGCTGTATTCACCGTACTTACTGCATTTCAGACGATTTCTGACGAAAGGAACGTTTGAAGATGGCGATAAATATCTGTGATTTCGTCTAGCGACATGCGCACCAGTCCGCTAGACGAAGGTGCCACAAATTCATGCATCTCGGGAATTAGCGGTTCAGGCTGAAATCCCCAATTTACTTTGGATTTTTTACTGTATTCGGTGTACACGCCTTTGCCGACAAAGCAAGCAACCTTCGGGCGGTATTCCTTTAGCTTCTCGTATAGCTTTAGACGTCCTTCGGCGTATTCCTCGCGTGCAATATCCTCTACTCCCCTCGTGGGACGAGAAACAATGTTCGTAAAGCCGAAGCCCAGCTTTAGCAGCTCCCGATCTTCCGATGGATCGTACAAGCGAGGTGTCAAGCCTGCTCCCTCCAGTATGCGCCAAAAGCGGTTGCGCGGATTCGCATAATGATGTCCTACCTCGCCTGATTTCAAGCTGGGATTAAAGCCGATGAATACAACAGATAATCCATAATCCAGATGATCATCTACCTCATGCAGTTCTGTCTCTCGCTCTGTCATGGGCTCCTCCTTCCTCAAACAATATCCAGCGGCTGCTTCCGCGTTGGCGGAGGAAAAGCTTCGTCTATTTGTTGAAGTTGTTCAGGAGTGAGCCGAATACTGGCTGCCGCTGCATTTTGTCGTACATGCGATTCCTGCACCGCCTTTGGAATTGCCCAGACATCACCATCCCGTATGACCCACGCAAGCGCAACTTGGGATGGAGTTACCTCGTGGCTGGCAGCAATGTCTATCATAACGGGATGCTCCAGCAGCCCCCGTCGCAGGCGGCCACCTTGGGCAATCGGGCAATAGGCCATCACAGGCACCCCATGCGTACGGCTCCAAGGTAGCAAATCATATTCGATGCCCCGCGAAGCTGCGTGATACAGCACTTGGTTGACAGCGCAGGCTTCGCCTCCACTTAAGCTCCATAGCTCCTCCATGTCGGACTTGTCCAGATTGGACACTCCCCAGCTGCGGATTTTGCCCTGCTCACGCAGTTTTTCCATGCCTTGTATCGTCTCTTCCAGCGGAATATTCCCGCGCCAATGCAACAGATACATGTCCACGTACTCCGTTCCCATTCGGGTTAGGCTCGCTTCGCACGCTTGAGCCAGTCCTTGGCGGTCCGCATGATGAGGATAAGCCTTGCTAACAAGATAGACATCGTCCCGGCGACCCCGAATGGCCTCTCCGACGATCTCTTCTGCGCCGCCCTCCGCATACATTTCAGCCGTGTCCACCAGCGTCATGCCCAGCTCTAAGCCAAGTTGAAGCGCGCGCACTTCTTCCTGGCGGAGTGATGCTTTTTCACCCATATGCCACGTGCCCTGCCCGATTAGCGGCACTTCACGACCGTCAGTCCAGGTAATCACACTTTTCTTATGATGGCTCATATTCATCCCTCCTTAGGATCCTGATGCCACAGGCTTGTCAAATACATGGCTCTGCGTCCAATGCTGTCCACCATCCGAGGTGGTGTACATAACTGGGGCCTGCTCTGAATCTGAGAAAATAGCCCAGCCTTCCTTGGCATTTGCCATCCCGATTTGCTGACCGCCATAACCGTCAAAGCCTTGCTTGCCATTGTTCCACGTCTTGCCGCCGTCAGTCGTCCAGCCTATGGTATTGGGCTTGTCGCACGGTGCGCAGTAGCCACCCATCCATGCGGTACTGCTATTAACCGGATAGAGCATACCTGGTGCAGCCCCTTCATTTTTGGGAACCTGGTTCTCTTGCTGGCTAATACCTGGTGCCGGACCGCCGCCAGCGGTGCCATTCGCCAGCACAGCACGCCAGCTTTGTCCACTATCGGCAGTATGCCAAAGCGAATACGACGTCTGATTCATCCCCGTATCTCCAACCAGCTCGATCCATGCGTTGCCACGTTCTACCGAACGAATAATGGCTCCATTTAGAGGCGCCTCCGTTGTGCGTGACTTGACAGTAGTCCACTTTTGGCCCCCGTTAACAGTGTGTAAAATCTGAAACGAACGGTCTGTGTCCTGCGTAACCGCCCAGCCGTTTTGCCGATCATGGTAATATGGCTGTCCTACCATGTGGCCAGGCACGGGGAGCGAAGACCAGCTTTGCCCGCCATCCTTCGTATATTGGCTACCACTGAACCCTTCCTTGGATGATACAAAGTGTAAAAAGCCCGCTTGTCCTTGCTCAGGTACAGTCCCGACAACCTCCCAGCGTTTGCCGCCATCGTGAGTGGCCAGCAGCGATCCGCTGTCTGCCATAACAGCCCAGGCCTGCTGTCCGTTCAAGGCAAAAATCTGCTGAACCGTACCTTGGCCCTGATATTGCACATTCCACGTCGATCCGACTGAACCGGATGCAGCCGCGTCCGTTCGGGCAATCCAGCCATTTCCGCCGATCCAACCGGATTGGCCGTCGATCAAACGCAGTGCGGTAATATTGTCCATGCGGACTTTCGCTATCGTAGTGTCTGTGGTTGCTTGTCCTCCTGTTTTCGGTGTATCTACAGTTGTTCCCGAACCATTCGCTTGTGCCGAGGCGGCACCCTTTTGCTCATTTTGAGCCGTTTGTCCTGTTTGCGAGCCTGTTTCACACCCCGCTGTCACTATGGCTACGGCGAGCAAAAGCACCCATACCGATGTTTTTTTCTTCATTTTCGTTCATCCCCTTATGTTGGTGATATACATGCTGTGCGGGTATTGTATTCACAGCAAAGCATATTCTATGTATTACCCTGCTGTCTTCGTTTCACTCTTAAGGTGAATATACGGGTGGCTGTATGCGAACCATCGTTTCAGGTTTACGAGTTTACAGGAACAAAGCCGCCTTTTTCGATGGCCCGAGTTCCTTCTTCGCTTTGCAGCCATTCGAGTAATCGTTGCATCGAAGGGCTTGGTTTCTCGCCTTCCCGTGTGACCACGAACAGTCGAGCTGTGAATGGATATTGTTTCGAGCGAATGTGTTCTTTGTTCGGCTCTACTCCATCAATAGACAAAAATTTGACCTCTTGACGATTATGCATCACATTTGCAAAATAATAAAATGAATATCCGAGCGCGTTGTGATCCTTGTTAAAGTCTGCGACTGCATTAATCATACCACCCATAATGCCAATTTGTAGTTCACGTGGCGGGTCAGCCATCTCATGGCCTGCCATCACTTTCTTTTGCATGTATGTCTGACTGCCTGAATTTTCTTCTCGCTGATAAGCAATGATCGGCTGATCCTTGCCCCCTACTTCATTCCAATTATGGATAGCCCCTTCATATATGCGACGAACCTGCTCCGAAGAAAGTCCGTCAACCGGATTGTCTTGATGCACGAGAAAAATAAACGCATCCCACCCAATGGGTGTGAGCCTCATTTGTATTCCCCGGCTTTTTGCCAGACGCAGTTCCTCATCGGAAGGACCGGCCACCAGAATTAGATCCACCTTCTTTTCGATTAAATTGACATATGCCTGATGGGTCGTGTTGAATCTCAGTTCGTGCGCCGCTCGCGCCTTGCTCATTCCAGTCAGTTCATGCAGCATATCCTGCGCAAAAGGAATGGCCGCCGTAGCCCCGTCAACTACCGGAAAATCCTTCTCTGCAATGTACGGGCGTTGAGGAAGCATCAGTGTAATCGTCAGCACAATGACGAGCGCAGCAGATATTGCCGCAACAATCCATTGCCATCTATGATCCACCTTACCATTCTTGTCGGTTAGCGCTGGATAACGATCCACCCCAACTCCTACTACCATGCCAGCTATCGGCAGCAGTGCAGCCAGTAGAAACCAAATTTCACCATGCTGCGTATATGGACCCAATACCTCCAACACAGGCTCCGCCCAAGCGTGATAGAGTGAAAAGAGTTCCCACGCCCCTCCCCACACTTCAGCAGGTTGACCACCAGACCCTTGTATTCCTATAATCCACAACCACAGACCACATAATAATGATAATAGCCCAGTCAGCATCAGCGAAAGCTTGCCCATGCTGGACATACGTGCACTCAAGGCACCATAAGCTGCAAAGATGAGACCGATAATCCATGCATATAGAAGCAGTATTACAATCACAGTTGTATCCGTCACACCTTCATGCCTCAGCAGAAGCTGCACTTGGGGTGCCACAACCATACTCCAAACTACATTAAACATGACTGAAAACAATCCAAACATAAACGTACCGCCCAGCCATGGCCAAAACCATGCTATCCGCACAGACTCGTCCTTTTCCGGCTTGGTTATAACTCCCTTTGGATCAGACATGTACATCCCCCTATATCTAATGAATGAAATGAGACTGTAAGCCATTGCTTCTTCATTGTACAATTATGGTAAAGATTAGTATACGAGAGGAGGATAAAAATGTCCTTATCCGATCATTCGAACGAGGAGGCATTCAAGCTACATATGGCAAAAAGGCCTCCCCCCACGGGAAAGGCCTTTTTTGTATCGAATTTTAAGGAACTGTCGGTAAAGCCTTTGCAAGCTCCGGTGTCATATCTTTCGGAGTTAACAAGTAATAGCCTGTGTGGGCATCTGAACTGTATAAAGGCTTAACCTTAACTTGAAACATATAAGTGCCTTTCTCTATTTTTGGAGTAAGGTTATAAGGTCTGCGCTTTTCCAGTACAGTGCTCCAAAGCTTCGAATCTTCAATGGTTGTTGCTTTGTGCTTCTGTTGAATGCTTTTAAATAGTTTATAGTCTTCAATATACTGATTGGGCTGATAAGGCTCCATCTCCTGAGAAATAATAGGAACAGCCCGTATAGACAAAATATCCTTGGAATGAATGATGACCTTATCCGCATACCCCTTTTGCCCCAACCAACCTGTAAGCTTGTGAAAAGAAGCTGGCCAATTAAATGAAAGTTCACGATTCCATTTCGGCTCGTCCTTGGTAAGGGATGACTCTTTGTTTGTAATGGAAACACTCCCCAAGGGATATCGATCTGATTGTATTTCGCTATAACTCATATTTAAAACTTCTTCTTTGAGTACAGCTTCAAATTCATGAATTTCTTTCGGATCGGTCAAAACCACTCGTCGTTCGTTATCATCTACTGATTGGATATTGATCGTTTCTGCTTTCCCTTGCAGCTTATCCAGTTTGTATCTTACCGTTTTATATGGCTCTGCTTCCATCACTTTAGTCAGTTCTGTCCGGAAAGGTTTCTCAGGGAATGTATAGCGCCGAGTCATGATGGAACCATCATCCAGATGGTAGACTATGACTGCCATTTCGACGGCTAGGTTTTTGGACAACGACTTCTCGCCAGCTGCATGTGCACGTACGAGTTCACGATGTAAATTCAGCACAGAAGCAATATAGGCCCTGTCTTGGGAAAAATACGCTTCTTTTTCTGCATCTCCCCCTAGAGGTACCTCTTGCCCCACATAAACTTTTTCTACCGAGTGTGCCGTTGGAATCCGTCCCTCATAGCCTAACCAACCTGAAATCGGGATGTATATGACCAACCCCATGATCACACCGTAAACGACCAGTTCCACCAAAGCACGAACACGTGCAATTTGCCAGGTTTTGCGGATGACCATCTCAACAATGACATAACCTAAAATAGCTCCAAGTACATATCCAAAAATGGACCAATTTTCTCCTCTGCTACCTGTCTTATGAAAATAGTCGCCTAGTACAAGCATGGAGCACAGTATAACCCCTGCCTTGAAAAAGGGTTGAAAGAAGGTAAATGCCATCGCCTGAGTCGCCTTCTCGACCAACCGTTTACGATACAATCCATAACTCAAAGCGACAAACAGTAGGGAGAGACCGATATAGGCAAGTAGCTCCATGTAAGAAAAGGGGGTTTGCTGCAAATCTGAAATACGTATCAGCGGTGAAATTTTTTCCCACGTATTATTACTACTACGGTACTCCCCACCATTTATATATTGAACAATGGTTTCTCGCACCTGCACATAACCATACAAGTTACGCTCCAGAAGACGACTAATCATGGTTGACAGGTAATAAGGTAATAACAGCAAAATATATACTACTACGGTCTGTAGTAGCGATTGTCCCACACAAATGCCTACAAACACGGTAAAGGTAAAGAGGAAAATCGTAATGACCGAGACGACCAAAGCCCATGATCCGATATCATTGATATGAAAAATATAAGGCAGTTCGGCCGACGTGTTTACCAAAACAGTTACTCCCGCAGTCAGCCATACAGGTACAAGTAAAAGTATAAGACCGCTAATGAAATGTGCCGTTAATAGATGCTCTCTACGCAAAGGTAGGCTATGGTATAGATCCGATGAACCCTGTCGTTGAATAAAACGAAGCAGCATCACACCCGCCAACACCGGTACAGTAAATAAAATCAAATTTTGCAATTCATTACCTGAGTTTGCACTATCGAACAAGCTTCTTAAAACCGTTCGCGGCTGCTCATCACCAATACTCATAAATAACGGCAAAGGTACCGTAAACAATAATCCCACCAAGTACAACAGACCGATCCAGCCATGCTGTCTCAGGCTTTGGCGAATTACGCCGCCGCTACAGAAGAATCGGTTGGATGTCATAACCTGCGTCCTCCATTTCATAAATGAAAATTTCTTCAAGCGTCAACGGCAGCAAATCGAACACATGCGGCTCATACGCTTCAATCGTCTCTGCAATCCGATCTCGTTCACCCCGGATAATAAGCAGCAGAACACTGCCCCTCCGCTCCTTATGTACAACCGAAAGTTGTCCACATACGGCTTCCTCATGCGTGCTGTCACGAAAAGCAACCTGTACCTTATGCGTATCAGACTTGAGGTCGTCGACCTCTTTTTCCAGCAGCATCCGCCCCTGGTGCATAATGCCGACGTGATCACACATGTCTTCTATTTCACGCAAATTATGAGATGAGATCACGACGGTCATCTCGCGTGCAGCGGTTTCCTGGAACAGTAAATTTTTGATCATTCTACGCATCACCGGGTCCAGCCCATCAATCGGTTCATCCAAAATGAGCAGCTCAGGCATACAGCTCAAGGCAAGCAAAAAAGCAGCCTGACGCTTCATCCCCTTGGAAAAACGGTGAAGCTTTCGTTTAGGATCTAGCTTAAAAATCTCCGTAAGCTGTATGTAGCGTTCCTCGCTCCAGTTCGGATAGATAGAGCGGTAAAACCGGGCCATCTGACGAATTGTCGCTTGTGGAAAAAAATAGGGGGTGTCTGGCATAAACAGAATGCGCTGCTTGACTTCAGGCTGCTCATATACGGACTGTCCGCCAATCAGTACCTTTCCTGCATCCGGTCGGTAAATCCCGGCGATAATTTTGAGCAGTGTTGTTTTCCCAGCCCCGTTCGAGCCCAGCAACCCAAAAATAGAGCCCTTCTTCACCGTAAGGGCGAGCTGATCGACAGCCTTTTCTTCTGTAAATGTCTTTGTGACTTCCCTTAATTCAATCAAGGGACATCCCCCTTTCCTTTGTTTGTATAGCTTCCACGTATATGTCGTCCACTTCCTGCTGTGTAAAACCGAAATGGACGGCTTCGATCATCTGCTTCAACAGCGCTGCCCGAATCTCATCCCGCTTTATTTGCTGCGGCTGATGCTCGGCAGGGGTGACAAAACTGCCTTTGCCTTGAACGGAATAAATGTATCCTTCTCGTTCCAACTCTCGATATGCCTTCTGAATCGTATTCGGATTCACCGTTAGCTGAGCGGACAATGTCCGTACGGAAGGCAATTGCTCATCCGGCTGAAGTGATCCGTACACGATCATTTCCTTTACCCTGTCCATAAGCTGTTCGTAGATCGGCTTGCGGCTGCGGATATCCAGCTCGAACATGGACTTCCTCCTTTCAAGACTTATTCTGATTCACTTGTATATACTGAACTGTTCTAACTGTACTATCATTAATAGTACAGTTAGAACAGTTTGTCAATCTTTTCTTTGGGTATTCCTTACAAAAATGGCCGTGATGCATCATGCATCACGGCTATCTCTTTTTAGCCTTCCTTTGACTCATAAGGTTCATCACGGCTTATATTCGCAAGCGTTGAACCTTCCGGCAGCTTAAGATCCAGCTGGAACCGGAACGTCGCTCCTCTGGCCTCATCGCTATCCACACCAATGGAACCCCCCATCAGCTTGACCAAGTTTTTACAGATGGACAATCCTAGTCCTGTCCCTCCATATTTTCGGTTCAGTGCCGGATGAAGCTGGGAAAAAGGCTGAAACAATAGATGCTGGCGGTCTGCTGGGATACCGATTCCAGTATCCGTTACACTGAACTCAATCAGGCATCTATTTTTACGACGGCTGTAAGCCTTTCTCTCCACAAAGATATTTACACGTCCTCGCTCCGTAAATTTGATCGCATTGCTCACCAAATTCACCAGCACCTGTCGAATACGCACATGATCACCGACCAGCATCCCCGGCATTTCCTGATCCACATGCCATTCCAGCTCAATGCCTTTTTCCATAGCCTGCGTCATGAATAGGTCAGCCACACTGCCCACCACATCATCTAGCACAAAGGACTCGTGCAGCAAAGACATTTTGCCAGCTTCGATTTTGCTCAAATCCAGTATCTCGTTCAATATCTGCATTAAAGCACCGCTGCTACTGGTAATAATGTCTATATAGCTACGCTGCTCCTCATCCAATTCAGTATCTGCCAGTAACCCCGCCATGCCTATAATGCCGTTCATCGGTGTACGGAGCTCATGACTCATCACAGAAAGAAACTCTGACTTGGCACGATCGGCGCGTTCGGCAGACTCCTTGGCACGAATGATCTCCTTTTCATTCGTCCTGTCTACAAAAACCATCACAGCCCCTTTTCGCTCGCCATTATCCATCAAAGGGCTGATTCGATAGGAGGCCAGAAAGCTGGACCCGCCTTTTTTCCAAAATACAGCTTCCTCTGCCTGATAAGAGGCTCCGCTTCGAATCGCTTGAAGAATAGAGGACTGTTCGTCCGGAAAATGACTGCCAATTTCGTCAGCATGGAGGATCATGTCTATGCATGCGCCATTCAGCGGATTGGCCGATCCTACGCCGAACATCTCGACAGCTGCCGGGTTCATAAAGCGGACATGTCCTTCGGTACTTAAACCCACAATTCCTTCGGATACGGCATTCAAAATAAGCGAATGCTCATTACTGAGCTTTTCAATTTGAGCAATGTAGCTTTTAAGAGGGGTAACATTTTCTATAATCCCGTAGCAGCCTACAATTTCCTCTTGCACGAAAATCGGGATATTCGTCATCTTGATGAATAGACGCTCCCCCTCCTTATGTATAAATTCCGATTCATAGGTTTGCGTCTCACCCTGCTTGGCCAGCTCCATGTGACGCTTGATTTTGTCCTGTTCCTCAGAGGAAGCCATGATAAGTATGTCAGCCCCAAGCAGCTCATCCCTCGTATAACCCGTAAGCTCCTCCAAGCTCGGATTCACGCTCAAGATATGACCTTCCATATTCACGGCGCATATCCCGAGTGGATTATGCTGAAACAGTGACCTATAACGGTTTTCACTTTCGCGCAGACGCTGCTCCATTTCCCGGTGCTCTGTAACATCCTGGATCATACCGACCACTTGAACGGGCTTGCCTGCATGCTCGTCCATTTCAGCTTCCCAGATTGAACGCAGTACCTTTTGTTCCCCATTCGGTAATACAATCCGGTAAAAGGTTTCTTCGTGAACTCCCTTTAATATAACGTTGGTGATAATCTGTTTCATGCGCTCTGTATCTTCTGGATGAACAGCCGCCATGAACGCGTCAATACTTGTTTCAACCGACTTGACACGATAACCAAAAATGCTGCGAAATTCCTTGGAGAAATGCATAACATTGTTGACCAGATCCCAGTCCCATGAGCCGAACATCGCCAACCGTTGAGCTTTTGCCAAATTCTCCTCGCTCTTCTGGCGCTCTGTGATGTTGCGTCCGATGGACAGTACTCGCTTGATTCTGCCCTGTTCATCCCGAATAATGCGGTACGATACTTCCAGCCACAAATAGTGCCCGTCCTTATGACGAACACGCCGCTTCATGATGCCTGTTTCCTTGAAGAGTCCATGTACACGCATATAATCGGCATCTTCAACATGATAGAATTGGAGCCGCTTTTTGCCGAGCATTTCCTGCTTCGTATAGCCTAGGAGTTTTTCCACCGAAGGAGAAATATATTGGAGTATGCCGTCCGCCGTGCTATATGAGATAACATCCGGCGTATTTTCCGTAATCAGCATGTACAAATCCTCATTATCCGAGAGCACCTGCTCCATATCTTTTTTCTCCGTGATATCCATTGCATACGCAATCAAATAAGATTGTTCGGTAGCCTCATCATCAAATATGGTTAATTCCAGCGATAGCCAGACGGATGTTCCCCTTTTATGTTTCAAACGCAGCTCTGTCTTATAGACTTGATCCGTAGCCTTTAGCCAACCTGCGTAAGCCTCCCTCAACCCTTGCTGATCCTGAGCCTCTTTATACAAGAGATGGTAATACCGGATATCCAGTAATTCCTCCTGCTCATATCCGACCATTTTGCAAAAGGCGGGATTGACGTACAGGCACTTCCCCTCCCTCGACAAAATCACGATTCCTGTCGGGGCATGATTATACATATGTTCCAGCAAAGGCAGTCGTCGAGCAGCAGAAAACACAATGAATCTCCTCCTTTGTGGTCCGGCAATTTTTCTAACTATACCTATTCTAACATGATATGGGATTTTATAGCAGTGAGTCCACCTCTAGATGAAGGCCCTTAAAACATGTATGCACAAAAGATTGCCGATGCAGGTTCATCGGCAATCTTCGAATTATTTTTTTATACCACCCGGCTAAGAAAATGACGCAAAAATCGCTCCGCATCGACTTTAAGTGCCACATCAACCGTAGCCAGTGCTTGAGCTTCGTTCTCATTTTGCACCTCACGGGTGCGACCAACTTCAGCGGAATCCCCCACCTCAACGGCAATGTGCATTGGACGTACCTCCACAAAGCTAGAATCTATCGCTAATCCTACAGCCAGTGGATCATGCAATGCACAGCCTGCAATACCAGGTCTGAAATTGCGATAGGCTTCCATATAAAAATCTGTCATATCTGCCATAAACGCGCCCAGCTCGGTCCCTTGCTCACGCCATTTGTCTACATCCTGCTGGGGAAGCAGCGTTTGCATCGTGACGTCCAGTCCGACGAGCGTAAGCGGAAAGCCCGCTCCCAGCACATAGGCTGCGGCTTCTGGATCGGCATAAATATTCGCTTCAGCCGTCGGAGTTACATTGCCTTTCACTGTGACCGCGCCGCCCATAATGATCAGGCGGTCAAGCAATTGGGGCAATTCGGGACAGCGATCCAATGCAATCGCAAGATTGGTCAGCGGTCCCACAGCTACCAGGGTAAGTCTGCCTTCATAGCGACGAGCCTGTCCGATTATAAAATCAGCGGCATCCCCAGACGCAGCCTGACGGGAGGGGGCTCCTTTCAACTGATTGCCAATACCGTCTTCACCGTGAATATGCCGGGAATAAGGCTTGAACAGCTCCCGAGCATACGGCTTGTGAGCGCCAGACACGACCGGAGCCTCTACCCCCAGTTTTTCCAGCAGAATCAGTGAGTTACGTGTTGCCTCCTCCACCGAGATATTACCAAAGGTGGTTGTAATACCGAGTAGCTCCAATTCCGGCGAATGGACCGCGTACGCAATAGCAAGCGCGTCGTCAATGCCAGTATCTACATCTAAAATTAACTTTTTGCTCATGATGACCCTCCACAGTAGAACAGCATTCTTTTTTTCATTATACACAATTTCAATGCTTATTCCCTTGGTCATCAAATTCTTTATTCGAAGACGTAAAAAAAGGCTACGACAGTTATGCCGTAGCCTTCTTTTAATACTTTTTAATCACTCAAGGGCACATGTTCTGGCCAAATCCTAAGGCTCGATTCCCCATACCAGCTTATCATTGTGGAACAACGTTGCTTTGTTCCATTCTGCATAAGAGGTTTTGGTTGGATCGAAGGAGTAGTCATTGGATTCGTCCAGATTAGACCAGTCACTTTTGTTGATGCGGATCTGAATATCACCTGTTTGCGCTCCGGCAGCAAGCGTACCAGCAGCAGCACTGAAACCAATTTCAATATAGTTGTCAGTAAAGGTACGCAGCACGTTATCATTGCCTACTTGCGCATAGTCTACTGCAGATTGCAGCTCTTGGCTGCCTTCTTTCGTGAAGTAATAGCGGACTTTGAGCTCACTCAGCTTCACAGGTGTTGTCCCTTTATTTTTCAGGTTAAAGAAAGGCTTGGCAGCGTTATTCGCTGGATCGGTGTCCCCGGCCCGGTACATTACAACCAGATCACCCGCTGGTTCTGTAGGTTCTGTTGGATCAGTCGGTGTACCTTTAGGTTCAGCGCTTACCGTTGCGGAATCCTTACTTGTTCCTTTCGCATTCGTAGCACTTACAACATAGAAGTAAGTTGTTCCGTTCGTCAGCCCCTTATCCGTGTACTCTCTTTCCGTTACAAGAGGCGCAACGGCTGTAAAAGGACCTGCTTCGCTAGTGGCACGTTTTACCGTGTAGCTATCAGCACCGGTAGACGCATTCCAAGTCAGCGTTACCTGAGCATTGCCCGCAACTGCCTTTAAGCCTGACGGTACAGCTGGAGCTGTAGGTGATGGATCCACACCACCAGATGAAGGGACAATCGCTGGATATGCATTTTGCACCAGCATCGCAAACTGATCATGGAACCAAGCTCCTGAAATAGGTGCATTCGGTAAAGCATCTGTTAATGTGCCATCCTTAGTGGTATAGGTAGGATCACAGTATCGGTCAAAGCCTTTACCCTCATCGTTCGGAATGAGCGAGCTGGAACCATCGGAATCACCCGGAGGTTTCGCCCATACATAAGCATCGACATGGGAAGCTGGAGCTGTTTGCGGCGGCGTACCCATACCTGCTCCGCTGCTATTACACCAGTTGCCGCGATGCGAGCGTTTGTCTACACGGCCTGAGTTTACATAGGAGTTAATATCACTGCCAACAGCGGCAGTCGGACGGTTAGGTCCTCCCCATCCATTACGGCTCGTATCAATTAACATACCGAGCGAGCTGGGCCAGCCTGCATTGACAAAATCTTTATGCAATGACTCTGTGAAATGCAATTCATCAAAATTAGGATTCCATTCGTAGAACTTGGACGATTTGATCGGTTGTCCACCGATATTCAAATCTGGATTAGGCAAGTTAGGTTCTGTCAGCGGTGAAGTATTGGCTGTATTCGAGATAAAGCCGTCCACGCTGGACAGACCTTTGCTAGTATCTTTGAAGATAGTTGTAAACAGGGATACCGTTGCTGAACGATTGTTATCCCAACCTAACCAGCCAGAGTGACCGATATCCACGTATTTGTACACATTCGGAATCTCGTTCAGCTTATTCATTGTATACTTGATCCCGGCTTCATAAATTCCTGTAGATTTGGCTTGCGCACACTGAGGAGTATCCAAATTGGTTACCAAGTTTGGTAAGCTATCTGGTTCAATAATCGCTACAATGCGAATATCCTGATACTTCGGATTGGCAAAAATAGCAGCAATTTTATCGACATAATCCTTTTTGTACGTTTCCAGCCCCGCTTGGGTCAGCGGCAGCTCACCGTTGGAAGCCAAGGCTTTACAATCCCGTCCGGGCAGATCATATACAATAAACTCTGCCGTAATTGGTGTGTTGCCTTTCTTTTGCGCCAACACTTGATCCAAATGCGCCTCCAGGCCAAGCTTGCCTCCACCGCCGTTAATGGCAGCGATGCGATCAAGCCATACGGCTGTCGGGAATGTTTTGACAGTTTGCATTTTAGCTTTCAGATTGGCATCAGTAATCTTGGCAATCGATGTGTCGACACTAGCCGCATAATCAGGACTAACGTATTTTGTCGCCCCTTGGTAAGGATTGTCCACATGAGATTCTGCATGTATTTTATCCGTAAATCCTGCACCTGGTAGAAAGCTGCTTGCGACGAGTGATAGCGCAAAAGCATACTTCATGCTTTTACGAAGCACTTGCTTTGTTTTCAATTGCTTCACCTATCTTTCCGTGGATTTTGTTGAATCTTCCTATGTCGGCACCTGATTGTTACATGATTAAATGTGAGTTACGCCTACTCTCTCCAAAAAAAAGCGGCGTTCATAGTTGCGAAAGGTAAGCGCTTTCTATTTGTCCATGCGCTCACATTTTCCCCTTTTTGTCACCTCCTATGTTAGATTATAGTGAGCTGGAAATCTGCTGTAAATTGAATAAATTAAGGACTACATTATTAATTAGGCATATGAATTGCCACTTTAACGGTTCGTCGTGGCACCTCTTTTTCTGAAACCGGTTCCTTCATTTGTTGAACTTCCCTGCTATGACAAGCTCTCAGGAGATTTAGGATCGACAGCAAAAGAGCGAATTCAAAAAAAGCAAGACTGTATTCTTTAATTTCCGTCAGCCTAAATCGACAACGATAAACTCCAGAACGCCAACTATGCCAAATCGTTATATCTATCGACAGCAAAAGGGTGTTTTCAGGCCACATGACCATGAAAACACCCTTTAATTGTTGTGAAGACAATCTCTGCTCTTGTTGTTCTACACTTTTTCGCGATCCTTGCCTTTGTCGGATTGCCCTGCATTTTTATTGGCGGCATCCCGATCCAGCTGCATTTCTTCAACCGTCTTCACCTTAAGTCGCGCTGCTCCCTCATAAGGTCGGGTTGGAATCAGATCGCCTGCAGCCAGACGTTGACGCGCCTCGGCAATCGCTGCTCCGTATTGCGGCAGCCATGCTTCCTGCGCCACCAGCATTTCATCGACCATCTGCCAAATTTCTTTCGGATTACACACCGCGCCCACTAGCGGATCCATCATAAACGCTTGCCGCAGCAGCTTATCATCTCCGTGTACAGCCGCTTCAACAGCCAAACGCTGGACGGAAATACTTACATTGCAGACGGCAGCAAGACCGAGCGGAAGGTCTCCTACATGTGGCATGGAGATACCATTTCGATCCACATATCCAGGCGCTTCAATAATCGCATCGTCCGGCAAATTGGAAATCACACCGTTATTTACGACATTAAAATGCCCCCGGTATACACGTCCGGTTTCCAGACCTTCGATAATGTATGAACCATGCTCCTCACCGCGATTTTCCGCCTTGTACTCCAATGGATCTTCTTTCATCCAGTTAGGGAAATCTGTTTCAAACCAATTACGTCCTTCTGTACATACACGCAGATAGCCGCCTGTTTCTCCGTTGATCCAGCTGCCTAGATCAATCCAGTCCAGAATTTCATTCGGACGCTTCCGGTACCAAGGTACATATTCACTTAGATGGCCATTCGACTCTGTGCTGTAATAGCCAAAACGGCGAAGCATGTCAATGCGTACCTTTTCGGTGCGGCTATATTCGGGATGTTTTTCAAAAGCCTCCAGCAGTCCAGCTGTCAGATCCTTGCCTTCATGTGACGCCTGAATGTACCACGTCTGGTGATTGATTCCGGCGCACACAATGTCCACATCCTGCTTCTCCAGGCCATACACCTCGGCAATTTGGTGATGCCCATGCTGGACGCCGTGGCATAGGCCGATTGTACGCACACCGCTGTATTTATTGCAGGCCCACGTAATCATCGCCATCGGGTTCGAGTAGTTCAGCAGCAATACATCCGGTGCACTTAGCTCGCGGATATCCTTGCAGATGGCCAGCATTTCAGCAATACCACGCTGACCGTACATAATCCCTCCTGCACACAGTGTATCGCCCACGCATTGATCCACGCCATATTTCAGCGGAATATCCACATCGGTTGCAAAGCCCTCCAGCCCGCCTACCCGGATGGTACAAATGACGTATTTGGCATCTTTTAGAGCTATCTTTCGGTCCGTAGAGGACTGTATTTGTATGGACAAATTATTCTCACGAATATCCCGCTGGCAGAGCTCAGTAACCATATCCAGATTGTGCTGACTGATATCCGTAAAAGCCACTTCAATATCGTTAAATTCCGGCACCGATAACAGATCTCGTAAAATTCCACGGGTAAAACCGATGCTTCCTGCTCCAATAAAAGCTACTTTAAATGACACGGCATTCAACCTCCGGTAATTAGAATTGGTATATACCGTCATTGTAGCAATAGGTCTGTGGAAAGCGTTATCAAAATCATGACCAGTTTCGTATTTAGGTGTCAAAAATCCTAACTTTCGCTTTAGCAGAGGGTTGCCCATTTCCATTTCGTTCCATCCGTTTCTCTCTTTCTATCTAGTGTTTTTTCAGTTCAATATGTACTTTAAGTGCGGTAAATGTAGTAACATAAAAGAAAACATTGGAGATCAAGGAGCAGCCTAAGATGAACAAAAAGATTATCTTTTTAGATATAGATGGAACGCTAGTGGATGATGATGGTATGATTCCCGAATCTGCAAAAACAGCATGTATCGAAGCGAGAAAGAACGGACATCTGATTTATTTATGCACTGGCCGATCCAAAGCGGAGATTTATGATTTTATCATGGAGGTCGGTTTTGACGGGATCATCGGAGCTGGCGGGGGCTTTGTAGAAATCGAAGGCGAGATGTTATATCACCACAAAGTATCGGATGAAGATGTTAAACATATGGTCGATTACTTTGATGAACATGATTTGGACTTTTATTTGGAATCGAACGGGGGACTGTTTGCGAGTAAAAACTTTTTGCCCCATGTGGAACGGCTTATCTATGGTGATGTGGACAATGATCCCGTAGCCAGAGAAAAAAAAGAACAACGTCCGCATCCTTTTATCACTGGCCTAACTATAGGAGAGGACAACCTGTACCGTAGTGACGTGAACAAAGCCTGCTTTTTGGAAAACAAAAATGTTCCTTTCGAACAGATCAAAAAGGAATTTGCAGGGAAATTTGAGGTTATTCAATGTACTGTATCTGCTTTCGGGCAAGACAGCGGCGAGCTAATGGTTCCCGGTATTCACAAAGCCGTAGCTATTGAAAAGCTTATTGAGCATTTGGGAAGATCCCAAGAAGACACCATTGCTATCGGAGACGGGATGAACGATGCTGAAATGATTGAATATTGTGCGCTAGGAATTGCTATGGGAAATGCCAAACCAGGCCTCAAAGCCATTGCAGATGACATTACGGATGCTGTGGATGAAGATGGACTGTTTCACAGCTTTAAAAAGCATGGTCTGATTTAGTGAGGTAATTTTTTTATACTTAAGCCCCTGCAGTAGTTTCTGGACTTAAAAATGTCCTAATTCTACTGGTAGGGGCCTATCTCCAATGCTATCTTTCCACGGAATTCACTTAGTGCTTGCTCGGCTTCCATCTCCTCACTACTTGTAAGATGGGCAAACCATTCTTCAAATATCTGTTGTTGCTTCCCCTTCAAGATTTCTACTTTGGTCATGTACCTTGATTAAAATATGGAATTCCTCCTCAATAACCGCGCTTATGCTGACGATAGCTGCGTGCGGTTGTTTTGTTGCTGTATAATGAGTGAGTCTGTAAATATTTACAAAGGAGCAAGACATGTCAAACCGTAAATGGACATTTATCCTTATCCCAGTCTTCCTGCTATTTGCCTGGCTGCTCTTCCAGTTCACTCTGTCTTCTTTTCAAATTCACCAATTTGCAGAGTTATTGAAGACGGTTTCTCCAAAAGACGGGGTTTCCGCTACAAAAGTCGTACTGATATCACAGGAGTTGGATAATTATTACTGGCGGTCAATCGAACAAGGAGCCCGAAAGGAAGCGGAACAGTACGGTATGCGGCTCGATTATATCGGGCCGGACCGCATTAATCCGTCCGAGCAGGTCAAACTGCTGGATAAAGCGATCGCCAGTAAGGCGGATGCAATTCTGGTTCAAGGGATAAATGATCCAGAGTATCGCCGATTAATCGACAAAGCAGCCGGACTTGGCATACCCGTCATCACGATCGATACGGATGAACCAGATTCCCGTAGACTAGCTTACGTGGGAACAGATAACGAAGGAGCAGGAAAACGGATGGGCGCGCTGTTAGCGAAAGCCTCTGGAGAGCGTGGCGACATTGGAGTTATGATCAGTAGCGAGCGCGTCGAGAATCAGCGACTCAGGCTTGCTGGATTTCGTTCCGTGATCGGTCGCTATCCCAAGCTCCGCATTGTGGAGATTCGCTCCTCGAATATTTCACGGCTTCAGGCAGCACAGCAAGCTCAGAACATGCTCACCCGGTATCCGCAGATCCGCTACATGGTCGGATTCAGTGCGCTGGACGGCCTTGGCATTCTGGAAGCCTCGGAGCGAGGCAGAGCGCGGAATTTGCAGATTTTCGCTTTTGACGATATGGCCGAGACGTTGAAAGCCATCAGAGATTGCAAAATCGAACTGACCATTGTTCAACAGCCAGAGGAAATGGGGGCTAAGTCCATAAAATTGCTGAATGATTATCTAAAGGGGAATACCCCCCAGGAATTAACATACACCAGGATATATGAGATGCATGCGGACACTCCCGACAACATGACCGGAGATGACAGACGATGACGATCAGAACGAAGCTGCTTCTGTTCATCCCTCTTCTAGTTGTGTTCGCCAATATCATCGCTTATTTTGTATTCCAAAGCGGAAAGGTCGTACAACAGAGCTACGATGAAATGCTTGGCCGCATTCTTCTCATCGAGCAAACCTCCGAATCGGCGGAGAGCAACTTAAATCTCCTATATGCCTATCTGCTTAATCCAAGAGGCGATAAGGCTGTGCAGGGCCCGACAGAATACCAATTGATGCAGTTGAAAGGCAGAATTCAGGAAGTCTCCTCCTCGACCGACCCTTCTTTCGCCGAGGAAGACTACGTGAATCTGTTGGCTACATTTCTTAAAGAGAAACAAGCCGCAGTTCTGGATGCAAAGGCACAAGATCCTCAATCGGCTTTTGAACATTATATTGAAGCGGAGAAAACCGTCAGCTATATTCATGAGGAGGGTCAGCAACTGATCGATGATGAACTGGCTTATTACCGGCCAATCATTGAGAACATCCGGAACAAGAATGAGCGAATGAACGGATGGGGAGTGGCGTTGTTCGGCATGAACGCGCTGATGGGGGTTTTGCTTGCAATCTGGGTCTCGCGCAGCATTACTGGCCCTGTCGGCAGACTTGTCGGACTGGCGAAGCGAATCGCCACAGGTGATCTGAATATCAAGCCCCAACCGCGACGGGATGACGAGCTAGGCGTACTGTCGGACGCCATTTCGCAAATGTCCACCGATTTGAGTATCCTTATCGAGAAGGATAAACAGAGTCTGGAAATGCGGCGGCTTGTGAAGGAACTGGAGCTTCTGGCTCTGCAAAATCAAATTAACCCGCACTTTTTATTCAATACCTTAAATGTGCTCTCCAAGCTGGCGATCCTGGAAGGGGCGGAGAAAACCAGCGACCTGATCGTTTCGCTGTCCAATCTGCTACGGTACAGCCTGCAGAAGCTGGACAAACCCGTAACTCTCCAGGAGGAACTGGATCATATCCGCGAATACGTAACCATCCAGCAGGCGCGCTTCAGGGACAGAATTCGCTTCGATCTTCACTTTGACGCTTCCGTACTTCAGCAGCAAATTCCGGCCCTGACGATCCAGCCATTTATTGAAAACGCTTTTCTTCATGGTGTGGCAGATATGGAAGACGGAGCCATTATCGTGTTAACGCTGTCGAGAGCAAACGAAGATGTACAAATTGAAATTTCGGACAACGGAAAGGGCATGACAGAGGAAACCCGACTGTCCGTACTCCATCTTAAAGGCGAAGTCGAAAGCGGCAGTTCAACAGGACTTGGAATGCAAAATGTGTTTAGGCGGCTGCAGTTGTTCTACGGAAAGGAAGGAATGGTTGAAATCAATAGCAATATCGGACGAGGTACTACCATAACAATACGAATTCCAGTCAAGAAGGAGAGTGAGCAGACTGATGTATCGGTTGTTGATCGCGGATGACGAGGCTTTGGAGAGAGAAGGACTGGAATTGACAGTGGAACGGGCGATGCCGGGGATATTCCGGTTTATTCATGCCGGCAACGGCCGCATGGCGATTGAATGTGCGGAAGAGCACCGTCCCCATATTGCCATTCTGGATATCAATATGCCTGGAATTGACGGGCTTGCGGCGCTTCGTGAATTAAAGGAACGGCTTCCCGATACCCGATTCGTGCTCGTCACTGCCTATGATTATTTTGCCTATGCCCGGGAGGCGCTCTCTTTGGGTGTGAAAGAATATATTCTGAAGCCGGCGAAGCGAGAACTGATCATCGGTACACTGAAACGACTGATTGAAGAAATTGAGTGCGAGAAGCGGGCACGTACGGAAGAATTGGAGCTTAGGCACAAAATCTCACAGCTGATGCCGCTCGCAGAAAATGAGCTGGCTTTAATGCTTATGGTTGACCAGACCGTGGATTCGAGCGCTTCCCAGCTATCGGAATGGCTGGACTTTCCTCTTGATCAGGGAAGCGCCATCATTGCCGCCTTTGACGGATATACGGACGAGCAGGATAAAAAGAAAATTTACGATCATTTCCGAAGCTATGTAAAAACGCATGGCCCGAATGCCATTGTAAGCTCCTTGATCGACCATCATGTAGCCACTTTTTTACGAAAGCCGCCTGTCACCGGCGAAAACGACTGGCGGCAGTTGGTTAATCACCTTGTTCAGCAGCTCTCCGAGCTTGCCCAGCAGCAACTTGGTATAAAGACGGCCATTGGAATCGGATCGCTGCATAGCGGCGAGGAAGGACTTCGCAAGTCCTATTTCGAAGCCGTTTTTGCCTCCACCCTACGCAAGCGGGATGGAGGTTTCTGCCACTTTGACGAACTGAAGTCATCAGAGGCTGGAAACGCTTCTTTGCTTGCCATCAAAGCGGAGAATGGAATGCTTCAGCAGACGTACGTCATGTCAGCACTGCAACGGATACGCGAACAGCGAGAGGTTCAAACACTGACTATGCTGGGTAGGGCGAAAATGTATATCGAGGAACGGTTCAACGATGATCTTTCGCTGGAAGAAGTGGCTGATTTTGTCCATTTGAATCCTCACTACTTCAGCAAAATTTTCAAACAGGAATACGGAGAAACATTTATCGACTTCGTAACCCGTCTGCGAATTGATAAAGCCATCTCTCTGATTAAGGCCGGCAACCTTACTCTTAAGGAAATCAGCTTTGAAGTGGGTTATAAGGACCCGAACTATTTTAGCCGCGTCTTTAAGAAGATAACGGGTGTTCCTCCCACTGAGTTCAAAAGCCAAAAATAGTAGAAATTCATCCATGCCGACTATCGGCATGGATTTTTTTAAGCTCGAATGACAAGGTAATGCTAGGTTCAGCCCCTCCATCTCCGATTCGGGAATCGAAGCCAAAATCGTGCATGAAAAGGTCCGTTTAATGAAGACGATAACCGGCCTTTCTTTTATAAGCGCATGTTATACTTCTCCTCGAAGAACGGAATGAGGTTCCAGAGATCTGGAGGGGAGATGATCATATGGCAGTAATCATCAATAATGAAAGCGCTCAACAGAAAGCGCTTCAATCAGAAAAACCCAATATGCTTTTTGTGACGTTGGTATCCATCGTAGCTGCGCTCGGAGGTATCCTGTTCGGTTTTGATATCGCGGTTGTTTCGGGAGCCGTTGAATTTCTGCAGCAGCGTTTTTCGCTGAGCGAATTTCAGGTTGGTTGGGCGGTGTCGAGTCTGATTGTAGGGAGTATCACGGGAGCAGCTCTCTCCGGCTACATGAGTGAAAGGATCGGCAGAAAAAAGGTATTACTGGCTGCCGGATTTTTATTCGTCGTCGGCTCAATCTGCTCTGCGCTTCAAGACACGTTCACCGGGTATGTTATCTTCCGCATGATCGGCGGCATTGGCATAGGAATCACTTCCACCGTTTGTCCGGTGTACAACGCGGAGATCGCTCCCGCCAAATACCGAGGCCGTTTGGTTGCTTTAAATCAGTTGGCGATCGTAACAGGGATTTTCCTGGTTTATTTTCAGAATTCGTGGATCGTCAGCCTGGGGGATAAAGCCTGGGGTGTCTCAACAGCCTGGCGCTGGATGTTCGGAGTGGGAGCCGTTCCGGGACTGATCTTTATGCTCTTGATGCTCTTCATACCCGAAAGCCCGAGATGGCTTATTAAACAGAATCGGCCTTATGAAGCGCTGCCGATTTTGCTGAAAATTCACGGTGAAGAAGCCGCTAAGCAGGAAGTGCTTGATATCAAGGAATCATTCAAAAATGAGAACAACTCATTGAAGCAATTGTTCGCTCCCGGTATTCGAGTCGCTCTCTTTATCGGTGTCATGCTCGCCATTATGCAGCATATTACCGGCATCAATGCCATTTTGTATTACGCGCCGGTTATCTTTAAAGGAATGGGACTCGGTACGGACGCTTCTTTGACCCAGACCATTTGGATCGGGTTAATCAATGTGTTGTTCACCATCGTATCCGTATGGCTGATCGACAAAGCGGGACGAAAAGTCCTGCTGATAATTGGCACCTCGTTGATGACCCTCTGTTTGGTCATTATTGGAGCCGCATTCAAATTGGGTTTGACCACCGGACCGCTTGTGCTCATCATGATATTGATCTACGTGGCCTCCTATGCTATATCACTTGGGCCGATCGTATGGGTTATGATCTCGGAGATCTTTCCGAACCGCATTCGCGGCAAAGCGGTTGCCATCGCTTCGATGGCATTGTGGGCCGGCGATTATCTGGTATCGCAGGCATTCCCTCCTCTGCTGAGTTCAGCCGGCCCGTCCAATACCTTCTGGTTATTCGGAGCCATCTCGTTGTTCGTCGTAATCTTTTTATGGCGCAAGGTTCCCGAAACCAAGGGGAGATCACTTGAACAGATGGAAAATATGTGGCTTGGGAAATGACCCCACTTTAGCTCTCAAGAAGCCCGGACACATGTTATAATGCTTCAAAACACACGCCCTCTGAGTCATACCGACCTAAATCGGCAATGGTTCAGAGGCTTCTTATTATCAGTTCCCATCCTCCTCCGCATAGTTCCTCACATTGCGCTCTACAGCAGAGCGGTATTCAACAGGCGTCTTGCCTGTGTGCTTTTTGAACAACATATGAAAATACTGCCTGCTGGCCACACCTACATAATCGGCAATTTCTTGAATGGGAATGTCCGTTTGCTGAAGTAGCATACGGGCCTTGTCCATTCGCAGCATCGTTAAATACGCGGTAAGCGTTTGTCCAGTATGTTTTTTGAAAATACGGTGCAAATAACCTGGATGCAGATTCACGGCTGCTGCCATGTCCTTAACCACAATATCTCGGTCATAGTTCAGATGGAGAAATTCAATGCATCGTTTGATGTACAGATCCGTTTGCTGCGTGTTGCTGCGCTCTGCCTCTTCCCGTAGACGTGCAATTCGTACTAGCAATTGCATAAAAAGCATCTCTGCCATTGCACCCGGCTGCTCTTTTCGTTGGTCCAGCTCCAGCACGAGACTTTTGAGCGCATAATATACCTCTTCCGGGTCCGATAGTACCAGATACGGGAACGGACGTGACATGAGAGTCGTGACCTCCTGCTCCTCTGCTGCCATTTGTCGGATTGACGGCCCTACCCTCACTCCCTCCGTAAAACCAAACTCTACATTTAGCATCCGGCACGGTTGTTCTCCTTCCACCACTAGTCGATGCGGTACACCTGCGTCCAGCATAATAAACTCGCCTTTACGCAGCGTGATGCTTTCTTCCGCATTCTCTCCCGTTTGTACATCTACCCTGCAAAAGCCGGAAATCATGTACATAATTTCGGTAGAATGATGATCGTGGTAAGACATGGTATAGTCATGCCATTGCTTGTAATAGTAAGCAAAAAAACGGGGAATATAATCCCCGTCACGCAGCCGTGGCTCAAACAGACTTCCGTTCATCCCCGCACCTCCACAAAATAGATAAGGCTAACACGACAACGTATCTGCAACCGCTCTATTTTCACAGTTTAACAGACTGAGCCCTGTACTTCTATTTCACTCCATCGGACGATCTGAAATCCTTTGGAATACGGCAGGCGACTCCTGCCTAAAAGGTTGGGGATTTATCACTTTCTGGACTTAAATACTGAATCAACATTCCCGCAAATCGGTTAGCAATTTCTATATCATCAAGTTCGTTATTCCAATCGTCCTTGGACGTCAGACTCATTTTCTGGAGTATACCCATCATAGACGTGAAGATAAAATGAGCGGTCTTCAAGGGTTCTGTGTCGGACTTTAATGATCCATCTTGGAATCCAACTTCCAGAGCATCCATCAGGAAATGTCGTTCCTTTTCCCGGCTAACAAAATTTTTGTACTGTTCTTTGAGTTCTTGATTTGAATCATAAGCTTCGTAATGCAGATCGAATAGAAGAATAAACTTGATGTATTCCGGATGCTGCCAAGCGTAATCAATCCATGCATCAAGCATCAAAGTAAGCATCTCCTTACCGCTCATTTCAGCTGAAGGTGCCCTTCTAACAAATTCGGTCATGCTCTCAAGGATTTCCATCTGAACCTCAAAGATCAGTTCGTTTATGGACTGAAAGTGCTTATAGAATGTGACCCGACTTACACCAGCCACGTTGCATACATCCTTAATATTAACTTTGAGAAAGCTTTGCTTCATAAAAAGTTCCTTGGCAGCCGCAATGAGTTCTTCCCGATTTTTGTTTTTCAAATTCTGGTGCCAGTTCTCAGTCATTAACAACCATCCGTTTCTCATTTTTCGATTTTTGTAAGGTTAAGAAAAGGGCAGATGCAAGGATAAGTGCACCAAAAATATAAGGAATATGAATGTGTTTGTCAAACATCAAACCCGCTAAAATGGGTCCCAATATGTTGCCTAGGCTGGTATACGTCGTATTCAATCCGGCGGCATATCCTTGACGATCACCAGCTGAGTTCGCGATCATTGTACTTACGGTTGGCCTTAGGAAGGCATTAAAAGCAAAAAACAGAGCCGATACCGCCAGCAGATAACCTAAATTGATCTTAATTATCATTAACAGTAAAGCGATGGCTGTCATGATCAAAGAGAGACGTATAAGCTTCATCTCACCAAGTCTCTTGATGAGATAATCAAGTAGCCATATCTGCACAACGATGCCTATAATTGCACCAATCGTAATGATCATTGAGATTTTAGTGGCATCAAAACCATATTTTCGTTCCACAAAAAGAGCATACACCGTTTCATAATTCATCAAACCTAATGTCATGATCAGAATGAGGAGAAGATAACGAAAATAGGATGTCCGAAATGAATTTAGGATTTGGTTGCGAATTGGCTCCCGGCGAACCCATTGGCTAGCGGGTTTTCGTTTTTCCTTGGGTAGTGTCTCTGGCATATACAAGCTAAGCAGCGTAGCTACAAGTCCAAGTCCACCAGCAAAAAAATAGGGCACCCTTATGCCAAACTCAGCGATCATACCGCCTAACCCCGGACCAAGCACCATACCCAAATTCATGGAGGCACCCAAGTATCCCATTCCTTTAGCTCGGGTTTCAGAAGTGGTAATATCAGCGATGTAAGCCATATTAGAAGGAACCATTAATCCAATACCTATCCCCCCGATAAATCGGGCAATATATAGAAGAGGCAATGTCGTAGAAACAGCAAACATTAGATCCGAGATGACGGTTAAAAACAGACCGGTGATGATCATGGATTTTCGACCCCATCTATCCGAAAGCTGCCCACCTAGGGGCGAAAAAATAAACTGTGCTGCTCCAAAAGCGGCAATAAGATACCCCGCAGCAGCTCCTGCCGCATTAAATTATTTCAGATATTCAGGCAGAATGGGAATCACCATACCTTGACCCAATAAAGCAATAAACAAATTCAGCATCAGAATGAAAAGTGGAAATTTAGCAGACTTAGGTAAGCTGCTCATGTTTGTAGCCCCCTTCAACCATTTACACTATGTAACCCTTTACTATGTGTAAACTATATTAGTTGAAATGGGGACCCTTGTAAATAAAATTACAAACCTATTATGCCAAGCTAATACCGGAAAGAGATCTTGTTATTCTTGAGTTACACATTAGGCTCCTGTTTTGCAAACTCTTGTAACATACCTCTTATTTGTTCTACCAATATAGCAGGTGCTTTCTTTGGTGAACCCGTGTCAAACGGAGGCTGAGGATCGTATTCCAAAATCAGCTGAACTCCTTTACTCATATCTTCTCCCAATTCCCATGCCAATAGCTGGAGTGCCATATCAATACCAGAGGAGACACCGGCTGCTGTAACGATTTTGCCCTGACGAACCACTCTCTCATCTGTTGGAATGGCTCCAAGAGATTGGAGCAGGTCTAAGGAACCCCAATGACTGGTGGCTACGGTTCCATTTAACAAGCCTGCGGCGCTCAAAATCAAAGAGCCGTTACAAACCGACGTGGTCCATTTCGTAGTTTCATGTATTTGGCGAATCCAATTTAACGTTTCTTCGTCATTCATTGGAGTTTTATAATTTGGCGGACTGCAACCTGGAACAACAAGAATATCAGCTGAACTAACTTCAGAAAAACTGTAATCAGCATGCAAATAACCCATATTTGAGTCCAGCTTGATTAACCCTTTTTTCTTAGCGACAAACTTCACTTCACATTTCAGTGTAGCAGCAAATACATCGTATGGACCTATTGCATCTAATGCCGTAATTCCATCGAAAAGCATGATTGCGATTTTCATGATGATCTCTCCTTTGAAGTGGGATTTTATTCTTGCACACTTATACTAACATACATATACGGGGTATGGGTATATTTATTGGTGTGAAAACAGTATCTTCATTTCAAACGCCTCTTTAAGAGTACGTACCTGTAAAAAGGCATACTTAAAAAGGGCTACCCCCAGGGTAGTCCTTTTTAGCATCATAAAGCTTCTACATCATGCCTACAAATCTGTTAATCGCAAGCCGGCTTAAGAGCTTTGCTTACTCAATTGACCATAATATAAATTACTGTAAAAGCCTTTGTGAGCCAGCAGTTCATCATGAGAACCCTGCTCCTCCAAACGGCCATCCTTTAAGACCAGAATCCGGTCAGCCTGACGAATGGTATTCAGCCGATGCGCGATGACGAAACTTGTTCGCCCCTGCATGAGCCGCTCCAGTCCTTCTTGTATCTTCATCTCGGTAATGGTGTCGATGCTGCTGGTTGCCTCGTCGAGTATAAGGATGGAAGGGTTGGCCAAAATAGCACGGGCAATAGCCAGCAGCTGTTTTTGCCCTTGACTGATGCCGCTGCCGTTCGCTTCCAGCACCTTGTCGTATCCGTCCTTCATCCGCATGATAAAGGAATGGGCGTTGGCCAGTTTCGATGCTTGTTCAACCTCCTCATCGGTGGCATCCAGCCTGCCGAAGCGGATATTTTCACGAATCGTGCCCTGAAACAGGAAGGAGTCCTGTAGCACAAATGCCATACGGGAGCGCAAGCTTTCACGCTGTATGGTGGTGATATCGCGTCCGTCCACCGTAATCGTTCCCTTGTCGGGGCTATAAAATCTGGAAAGGAGCTGGATCAGTGTCGTTTTTCCTGCCCCGGTCGGACCAACCAGCGCGATCATTTCACCAGGTTTGGCTTCAAAAGAGATACCTTCCAGCGTAGCGCTTCCCTCATCATAACCGAAGGAAACATCCGTAAACCGCACCGCCCCCTCCACATGCTCTACCTCCACTGCGCCGCGTTCATCCTTGGACTCTTCATCTTCATCCAATATTTCAAATACACGCTCAGCTCCGGCAATGGCGGACAGCAGGGTGTTCCACTGGTTAGCCAAATCGTTCAGCGGTCTGGTGAACTGGCGGGCATATTCTACGAATACAATAATTGTACCTATAGTGATGGAACCTCGAATGGCCAAAATCCCACCGATCCCCGCTACAATAGCAAAGCTGAGATTATTCAGTCCGTTCATCAGCTTCGGTATAAAGCCTGAAATCGTTTGTGCCCAGAAGCCCGATAGCCGAATACGGTCATTACGCTCGCCAAAACCACGGATGACTCTCTTTTCCTGCGAAAATGCTTTAATAATCTGCTGCCCAGACAGCGTTTCTTCGATGTATCCGTTCAGTTCGCCCAAATTCTTCTGGCGTTCCTTATATAAGGGCCCGGTGCGACGTGTAATCCAGCGCATCCCGGCAGCCATCAGCGGCACTACGATAAAGGTCAGCAGGGTCATCAGCGGGCTTAACCACAGCATCACCGTGAGTGTACCGATTAGCGTCAATATGCTTGAAAAAATCTGAATGGCGGAGCTGTTAAGCGTAGAACTGACATTTTCGATATCATTGGTCAGACGGCTCATAATCTCTCCCTGCTGACGTTTGCCATAGAAAGGAATCGGTAGTCGATGCAAATGTGAAAACAGATCGAAACGCATGCGGTACACCGTCTCTTGGGCAATCTCAATCATCCAGATATTTTGCAGCCAGGAGGTTAGCGAGTTGAGCAGATATACAGCCCCTAATCCGATGAGAAAATAAATCCACATGCGTCCACCCGGACCTTCGAGAAAATCATCCACCGCTACGCCGACCAGATATGGACCCAGCAGAGCCAGCCCGGAGCTGAGCAGTACCATGAACAGTACCAGCATCAGTTTGGCCTTACGGCGGGCCAGATAAGCCCATATCCGTCCTAACGTGCCAGACCAGTTCTTCGCTTTGGCCTTGCGGCGTCCTTCAGCTCCCGCCGGATTTCGCAGCACACCGGACGGCGGTGTAGGCTGACGGAACGGTTCAATGAGTTCCTTGAACATGCGACTCCTCCTTTCCGTATTGTGATTCATAGATACGCCGATACAGATCCGAGCTATCCATGAGATGCTCATGACTTCCACTTGCCATCAGGCGACCCTCATCCAGCAGTAAAATCTGATCTGCTGATGCCGTCGAGCTGATTTTTTGCGTAATGAGAAATGTCGTGCATGACAGGCCATCGAGTGCATTCAGTAGTGCTGCTTCTGTCCCTACATCCAATGCACTTGTGCTGTCGTCCAAAATCAGCACTGTCGGCTGGCGCACCAGTGCGCGGGCAATCGAAAGTCGCTGTTTCTGTCCGCCAGACAGATTGACGCCACGCTGCCCGAGCATCGTGTCATAGCCTTGCGGCAAGCGTTCAATCATATTATGGATTTGCGCCATGCGTGCGGCTTCCTTAATTTGCTCCAGGCTGGCATTCTCCAGCCCCCAAGCAATATTATCCCGAATCGAGCCGGTGAATAGCAGTACCTCCTGAGGCACATAGCCAATAGCCTCTCGCAATATGGACGCATCCAGTTCACGAGCGTCCTTTCCGTCAAAGCGCACATAACCTTCATCTTCTTCATACAGACGTGTAATCAACTGCACAAGTGAGGATTTGCCCGAGCCAGTGGCCCCCATAATAGCTATCCGCTCGCCCGATTGCGCCTTAAAAGATATATCCTTTAGGACAGCCAGATCACTGCCCGGATAATGAAAGCTTACCCGGTCCATTTCCACCTGTCCCTCAATCCGTGTATGATGCGTTGAAACAGGCTCCAGCTCTTGCCCATCTTCATTAGATGTTTCCAATACCTCTCGAATCCGCCCGGTAGATGCAGTTGCCCGGGAAAATACAACAACGATACCCGATAAGGCAGACAGGGCTCCAATCGTCCGCAGTGAATAATTGACGACTGCGACCACCTGTCCCACACTGGCATCCCCAGTGGAAATTTGGCCGCGTCCGAACCAAAGTACTGCAATAATCCCTGCATTCATCGTAAACAAAATGAACGGCATCGTCGTTTCCGTCCAGCGTAGAGCCGACACCGTCCCTTTCATCAATTCGCCTCCGTAATGGGCAAAACGTTCGATTTCATGCCGCATCCGCACAAAAACCCGGATGAGACGGATACCTGTCAGATTCTCCTGAATCACTCCGTTAACGTCATCCAAGCGTCGCTGGACACCTTTAAACAAAGTGACCGTTCGCCGCATCATCACCAACACAAACACGAACAGCACTGGGGCCATAACCGTCAATAGCAGCCCAAGCCTGAAATGTACAACCAGTGCCATCACAATACTGCCGATGACTACAAGCGGAACCCGCGTCATAAACCGCAGGCTCATAAACACCGTATCTTGTACTTGCGTGACATCCCCGGTCAGGCGCGTAATCAGCGACGAAGTGGCAAAACGTTTAAACACAGGATACGAAAAGGATTGCACTTTACGGTACAGCTTTTCCCGCAAATCATAGCCGAAGCCCTGACTTGCATATGAAGCAAAAAAAGAGCTGGATATCCCCGCCATAAAAGCGATAACGGCACTCCCCACCAGTACACTGCCCCATAACCAGACGACGGACAAATCCTGCTGTCGGATGCCCTCATCAATGATTTTAGAGATCAAATATGGCTGCGATAGCTCTACCGTCAATTCCAGCAACATCATCACGAGCGCTGCGATGGCTGGAACCCGATATTTTTTTAGAAAAGAAAACATCATTCCCACAAGCATTCCTCCAATTGCCCATAGCCGTCCTTCCAGATCAGCGTGTAATGGTTATAAGATTCGAACCTGTCTGCTGTAAAACCATATATACGCACTTTATACAGCACTATATTTTATTATACCCTTCTGAACGGCTTCGTTTAACCAGCAAATTGGAGACTCCGGTTGTGAAATTAAAAGATATACAAGAAAGCGTTCCAGTCACGGTCACACTTACCGGACGGGAACGCTTTTTCGGTTATTTCGGCAGCTCTGCCGGATAATACTGCAGCCAGCGCCTTAAATCCGCGCTATGGATGACACGCTTGGGATCTTCACCGACTAGGCGAAGCCGCTCCAGCAGGAACTTGATTTCACCGGAGCCTGCCTCGATTCCTTCCTGCTCCAGCATATATTGAACTGCACTTCTGCCCGAATGCTTGCCGAGTACAAACGAATGGTCAGCGCCCAGCTCGGTCGGATCAAGGGCCTGATAGGCGGCGCGCTCCTTTAGCAGACCGTTGATATGTATGCCGGATTCATGGGCGAATACCATGTCTCCCACAATTGGCTTACCTTCGGGAATGATTCGGTTGGAGGCTTTGGACACCAGTGCAGCCAGCGGGTTCAGCAGTTCGGGACGGACACTGCAAGTTCCTTGATATAGGTCCCTCCACGACATCACCACTTCCTCCAGCGCCGTATTACCTGCCCTTTCCCCAAGGCCCGACACTGTGGTACTGGCCCAGACAGCTCCCGCCTGCAAAGCTGCCAAAGTATTGGCAAGCGCTAGGCCATAATCATTATGACAGTGAATCTCAAGCTCCACATCCTGCGGCACGCGTGATACAAACCTGTCTATACGGGCAGCTATGGCAGCGGGATGGTGAACGGACAGCGTGTCGGCATATCTGAAGCGCCGGATACCATCCCTATAGAGCTGATTCGCCAACTGCTCAAGGAACAGGTCATCTGCCCTTGAAGCATCCTCAAAGCCTGCGGAAACAGTCAATCCTTTACACAGACCGTAATCGACAGACTTGCGGATCAGCTCAGTCACCTGCTCAGGATTCATACCCAGCTTGGCCTTCATCTGCACCGTCGACACGGGAACCGAAATATGGGCCCAGCCGACACCTGTCGATTCAGCTGCATCAATATCCGTGAACACCGCGCGATTCCAGGTCATTAGCTTCATCTGAAGTCCGAGAGCAGCAATCCTGGCAATAGACCTGCACTCTGCCTTTCCCATTGCCGGAATTCCGATCTCAGCCTGCTCCACCCCCGCCGAGTCCAGCATGATGGCAATTTCAGTTTTTTCCTCGGCCGAAAAGGCAACGCCCGGAGCCTGTTCTCCGTCACGAAGTGTCGTATCACAAATATGCAATCGACTCATCTGTATTTCCTCCCGTTCCGCAGCACGGACAACGCGGATTGCGTTTGACCGCTATGGTGCAGCTGCTCATATTCAGCACATTCATACGGTACATGCGGTCAGTGAACAGATTGCCCGCATCTGTAATCCATTTGACCGCTTCCAGTGCAGCCATACAGCCAATCAAACCGGAGGTAGCTCCCAGGACCGGGAATCCCAGAGGTTCCCAAGGCTGTCCGCCTTCCGGGTAGAGACATTCCAGGCATGCCGTCCTACCGGGATCAATGGTCATCAATGATACTTCATAGGCGTACATGGCCGCCTCTATCATCGGTCTGCCATGTCGAACACATAGTCTGTTCAGCGCATATCTTTCCGGAAAGTCATACCGTGCATCAATCACGATATCCGCCGCTTCTACCCATGGTCGAGAGGATTTTTCCGTGATTCTGTCGGCGTGGCCTTCAAGCTGGGTCTCCGGATTAATACGGTGCAAATGCTGCAATGCCGTCTCCATCCGTTCCTCCCCGATTCGTCCGCTGTCCATCAGCACCTGCCGGTTCATATCGGGCAGATGGATTACGCCCTCATGAGCCAATATCAGCTTTCCCACTCCAGCAGCGGCCAGGTACATGGCCGCTGTCCCTCCCAATCCTCCGATGCCTGCAACCATAACAGTAGCCTGCTTTAGCCTGTTCTGACCTTCCACTCCCAGCAGCTTCAACTGGCGTCCGTATCTACTGTCTTCCAGCAGCTGTACCATTCGTCCACCCCCTCCATGTGCAGCCCCGCCTTTAAGATATTCGGTCCGCAGGATCTTGACATCATATATGGTTGCTCTTCCTTACAGAAGGCTCATGATTCGGCTTTGCCGCTACCCTCCTCAGCATGCAGGATTTTGGCAAGCCACATGGGCGGATTACGAGCCAGCATATTCTGGAGACGCTGGACCTGCTCCTCAATGGTGCTACCGAAGGCCACCTTCACAGGCATAATGGTCCGCTTGGTAACCTGTGCGGCGGCCGAAGCGCCAATCTGTACCAGGAAGATCAAGGCACAATCCTCGATGAGGCCAATTCGGCTGGCGATCTTGCCCGCCTCGTTCTCATCGCTCCCCAGGGCTATCCGCCGATGCTCCAGGAACTGGACGCCTGAGTGCCGGATTTCGAATACAGTGAACATGGGACTCTGCCCAAAATGAGCATTCACATGCACACCGTCTTCCGTCGCAAATGCAACCTTCACCCTCCTCTCCCCCTCTCGGCAAGCAATAGATTACCCACCTTGTTCACCCACTCCATGGTTCCACGGTATCCGACGCTTACGGATGTGTGGGCGCCCAGCTCGTCATACACCGGCAAGCCTGCCGGTACGAATGAGGCCCCGGCCCGTGCCGCTCCCTTTCTTCCATGTGAATTGCTGATCCACAAATCAACGCCCTGCGCGCTCTCCTCTGCATCATCCAGATCACCGATCCAGACTTCCCGTTCTGTCTTTTGCAGTGCGGGCGTGCTGCAGGGTGTAATTAGCCGCTTCAGTTCCACTCCCATCTCCTCCAGCCAGGCTGCGGTCGACAGCATATGATCCGGTTCTAGCGCCACTACAGCCGAAGCACCGGAATAATAGAAATGGGCATCCAGCATGCTGTCCAATAGATTTTCACGCTGCCAGCGAAAGCGAACGGGGGCTGGCTCACGGCTGATTTTCTGCAGAAAATGTATGAACGCATCGCTCGCGGCCAAGCCAGACAGACCAGCGAACAAGTGGTAGGGAATGCCTGCGGCATGATCCAGCCTGCGCGCCGGACGTTCCATGCTCGCGCCAATGGCAATGGTGCAGGAAGACTCCAGCATCTGGCAGGCTGAATCCAGCGGAGTCCCCCCTCTCGTCAAAGGGGAAAAGCCTGTCAGCAGGTGACCGGACAAGGAAGTGGAAATATCGGGGAGCGTAATAACCTCTAGGCCGAAGGAAGCGATAATATCCTTGATTTCCATGACATCTCCAGCAGTCAGATAAGAAGCCGGCAGCAGATTGATCTGCGTCCGGCGCTGTTTTTTGGGGGACTTGCCTCCGGCCAACCCGAGTACGGCATCAATTAGCGACTCTACTGTACTGCTGTAGCCCGTCTCCAGAGAGCCGTGAAAATCAGGCAGCGATACAGAAAACAGCAGACTGTCCTTCAATGCCCGTTCTCGCTTGAACGCCTTTACCCTGGACTGAAAATCAACGCCTGCCACCTCGGTGAGGGCCGTGCTGATAACGCCGATGACATCTGGATGGTGCTTGGACCAGATATGATCCAGCGCCTCCTCCAGATTCCGGTCTGCATCAAATATAACGTCCATCTCTTGCAGCGCAGAGGTCTGAACGGCAATCGGCTCTCGAAAATGGCGAGTCAGCAGCGCCTTGGAGAAGGCCGAGCAGCCCTGTGCGCCGTGCAGCAAAGGCATTGAGCGATACATCCCTTGCAGAGCCAGCACGCCGCCCAGAGGCTGTCCTACCTTGAGCGGGTTGACACTGACAGGCTTCGTGGCGGATTTAATCGGCAAATTCCGTCTCCTCCTCCCATGGAGCCAATTTGGCGGTCAGCTCCCATACCGGATGCTGCAGCGTATGCACAAGCTGTTTCGCTAGAGACAACAGCCCGTCATAGCCCGCATAGGCTTTGTGTCGTTCTTGATTGATGTCCACAAAAGGAATCTGTTCCTTAAGCGCCATATACATGTTCCGGCCCCCGGCAATGACCATGTCTGCCTTGCGGCTCCGTACGGTCTTGAGAATCTGCCGGGCGCCGCCTTCCGGGATGTATTCCGCATCATCTCCGATACGGTCAGCAATCCGGGATACATCCTCGGCAGTACTCTTGTTCGTGCCTACACCAACTACCTTAATGCCCAGCTCCTGCAAAGCCGTAATGACAGACCAACTCTTTACACCCCCGGTATAGAGCACTGCCCGCTTTCCTTTCAGCTGCTTGCGATAGGGCTCCAGCTCCAGCGATAGCCTCATTTCCTCCCGTGCGGCCAGCTTATCCACCCGTCGCTCTACATCACGATCTCCGGTCAGGTAAGCCATCTGCCGTAAGGAATAACTCGTCTCCTTTGCTCCATAAAATGAACCTTCAAAATAAGGAATGCCGTATTTACGCTCCATTTGGACTGCCAGACCCAGCAAAGCCCGGCTGCATACGACCATATTGGCCTTGGCACGATGCGCCCATCCCACCTCACGGAACCGACCGTCCCCGGTAATTCGGGACAGGATACTCATTCCCGCCTGCTGCATCAGCCGCTCGATATGCCACATCTCACCCGCAATATTGTATTCCCCAATGAGATTGATATCATGGGAGGTTGTCTGTTCCGGCTCGGTGCTGCCGATAATATGCTGGAACAGCACATCTCCGGCCAACCGGGTCCCGAGATTCTTGCTGCCCACAAATCCCGGACTGTTCACCGGAATGATCGGCGTCCCCAGTCGCTCCGATTCAGCCTTGCAGACCCCCTCGATATCTTCACCGGTGAGGGCTGTGACACATGTTGTATAGACAAACACAGCGGGAGGAGCAAAGCGGCTGACAATGTAGCGAATCGATTCATGCAGCTTCTGTTCACTACCAAAAATGATGTCCTGTTCTCCAAGATCAGTAGTGAAGCCATACGCCGACAGCTCCGGGCCGCTGGACAGGCTACCTCTGCTCTCCCAGCTATTGCCGAGACAGGCAATCGGCCCGTGCACCAGATGAGCCGCATCTGCAATGGGGATCAGTGTAATCTGGGCCCCGTCAAAGGAGCAGCCACCCGAAGCCTCCCCCGGCACAGGCCGGGGACAGGGCGTGCTTTTGGGAATTTTGTTGCCGCAGGATATCTCCAGCCTTCCGTTAGACACAGCCGGCTCCATCCGCACACCCCCTTATTTCAAATAGAATCCATTGAAATCACAAGCCAAGCTGCCAACTTCCATCTACGCGGTACAGCAATTAGCGCACCAGATCAAAGCTATGATCCGGAGCCTGCTCTTCCATGACATCCAGCACGGTATTCACGAATTGGGTAAGCAGATTCAGCGCACCCTGGTAGCCGATAATCGGATAACGATGCAGATGATGCCTGTCGAAGATCGGAAAACCCACACGGAGCAAAGGAATTTTCGCCTCTTTGGCCGCGAACTTCAGATGGGAGCTACCAATAGCCAGGTCCACTGGGTCCTGGAACAGCAGCGAACGCATATGCCACAAATCCTGACCGGAATGAACTGTGGCTTCTGCACCGTAAGGGCTGGACTTCAGCAGGAGCTCTGCTTCCTTCTCAAATTTCCGGTCCCCATTGGAGCAAACAATATGCACTGGCTCCATGCCCAGCTCCAGACAAAAGCCAATCAGGCCGATGAGCATATCCGGGTCTCCCGCCATAGCCACTCGTTTGCCGTGCAGATAAGCATGCGAATCCATCATGGCATCCACAATTCGGGCGCGCTCCTGCTTCAATGCCTCGGGAATTTCTTTTCCGGACAGACGGCTGATCTCTTCAAGCAAGCAATCTGTCGCGCGGATGCCCAGCGGCGTGGAGATGGAAGACACCTGCTGTCCCCAGGTTCGCTTCATATAGCCTAATGTTTTACGAAGAGAGTACTGCTGGATCGCCAACGTGCCGGCAGCATCTGCGGCCTCGGGCACATCCTTAAGCGGCGTTCCCCCGTAATAGTAGCTGTACTCTCCAGTGGCCCCTGAATCAAAATTACTGCTGTGGTCACCCAAAATGGTATACGTAGCGCCGAACATCCCCAGTATGCGCCGCATTTCCGCAAAATTGCCCGTATACCCGTCAAACCCGAGCAGTACATTCAGCTTCAATTCATGACCAGGCTGCGGCGTCCGGCCTGACTTGTTATACAGCGTCTCCAGCACAGAGCGCAGCATGGCGTCATAGCCTGTAATATGTGAACCGGAGAAGCTGGGGGTATTGGCAAAAGGAACCGGCATATCCTCGGGAAGGGCTCCCTCCTGACGGGCATTAGCCAGGAAGGCAGACAGGTCATCTCCGATCACCTCTGCCATACAGGTCGTGCATACCGCAATCATCTCCGGCTGATACAAGGCAATGCAGTTCTCTATACCGTCAATGAGGTTGCGCATGCCACCGAATACGGCGGCATCCTCGGTCATCGAGGTGGAGACGGCAGGAACAGGCTCTTTGAAGTGGCGGGCAAGATGGCTACGGAAATAAGCCGTACAGCCCTGTGAGCCATGAATGAAAGGGAGCGTTTTTTCGAAGCCCAGCGCAGCCATAACCGCTCCCAGCGGCTGACAAGCCTTGGCCGGGTTCACGACTACGGCTGTACGGGCAAAATTCTTATCCTTGTATTCCTTGGTCTTGGTGTACTCCAGGGTGGCGGTAACCTCCTCTGGCGAGCAAGGGGCCTCGAAGGCCCGTTTCTCCTCACGCTGGCGCACATATTTATCCTGCCGAAACAGCTGATTGTGATCGACAATGTTCAGACGCTTGCTCATACCGGCACCTCCGCAGTCTGCCGGGACGGCAGCAGGCTCCATACTGGACTGTTTATGGTCATATCCATATCACGTGCAAAAATCTTGAAGCCGTCAAAACCATGATAAGGCCCGCTGTAATCCCAGGAGTGCATTTGACGGAAGGGAATGCCCATTTTGTGATACACATATTTCTCCTTGACTCCGGCGCCCATTAAGTCAATATTCAGCCGCTGGGCCAATTCCTCCAGCTCATAGGCAGTTGGATCATCGTACAGAATGGTGCCTTCTTTTACATCGGGAAACGTCTTTTCGTAATCATCCTTATGGGCAAATTCATAGCCTGTAGCCACAATTTCCATACCCAGGTCCTCATAGGCACCGATGGTATGCCTTGCCCGCAGTCCGCCAATCAGAAGCATCACCTTTTTACCTTCCAGACGTGGGCGGTATTTACGGATGACCGCCTCCATCTGCGGCATATATTGGGCGATGACCTGCTCACATTTTTCCTGAATCGTCTCGTCAAAGCGGGCAGCAATCGCTCTTAGGCTCTCCATCGTCTTGGTCGGGCCGAAGAAGTTATATTCCATCCAGGGAATTCCGTATTCCTGTTCCATCGTTGTGCACATATAATTCATGGAACGATGACAATGGATCAGATTGAGCTTGGATTTATGCGCAATCCCCAGCTCATTGATCGTACCGTCACCCGACCACTGTGCTATAACCCGCAGTCCCATTTCCTCCAGCAAAATGCGCGAAGCCCAGGCATCACCGCCGATATTGTAGTCCCCGATAATGGAGACATCATAAGGCCCGGACTCCTTTAGCTCGCGGCGCCCCATCAGAAAATCGCGGATAGCATCATTGGCAATGTGATGGCCCAGAGACTGACTCACCCCGCGAAAGCCCTCACAGCGTACAGGAATGACCGGAATGCCCAGCTCCTCTGTCATCTTCTTAGCCACGGCCCCGATATCATCACCAATCAGTCCGACCGGACATTCAGATTGCACGGAGATGCCCTTAGCCAACGGGAACATCTCCTTAATTTCCCTGCAGATCACCTCCAACTTCTTATCTCCGCCGAACACGATATCCTTTTCCTGAAAATTGCTTGTAATCTGCATGGCGGTAAAATTATCGATTCCCAATACCCCATTCGCATAATTGCGTCGGGTACCCCAACTGTATTGCCCGCAGCCGATGGGACCATGGCTAATGTGCACCATGTCTTTAATCGGGCCCCATACCACACCCTTGGAGCCTGCATAAGCACAGCCCCTTGCTGTCATGACGCCGGGCCGTGATTTCATGTTGGACTTAATGGAACAGGTTCCGCAGTTCACAAGCTCCTCATCCGCGATCTCAAAATGCTTGGTCCGGTCCTTCTTGGCCTTCTTGGGATATACCTCCAGTATCTCCTCTACGATCTGCTTTCCCTTATCCACAATACTGCTCATTTGGCCTATTCCTCCCTCCTGCGAGCTACGCGTTCAGCTCCCTCCATCATCACACGATGGTTCCGTCATTAAGCCTTCTGGCTGCAGCCTACTGCCCGGACGCCTCAGCTTTGTTGATTGCGGTTTCTTCATCCTCAATAATGCCAAATTCCATCAACAGATCCTCCAGATCTTCCATGGAAATGGGAGTGGGAACCGTTAGCATATCGTTATTCAAAATCTTACCTGCCAGCTCTTCATACTCCGCAGCCTGCTTATGTTCCGGGTTATATTGGGTAACGGTCATACGGCGCAGCTCTGCGTGCTGCACAACATTGTCACGCGGCAAAAAGTGGATCATCTGCGTGTTCAGTCTTCTCGCAAGCTCTGTAATCAATTCCGCTTCCAGGTCCGTGTTCCGGCTGTTGCAGATTAAGCCGCCCAAACGCACGCCGCCGCTGTTGGCGTACTTCAAGATCCCGCGTGCAATATTGTTGGCAGCGTACATAGCCATCATCTCGCCTGAGCATACGATGTAGATTTCCTGCGCCTTCTTCTCCCGGATCGGCATGGCGAAGCCCCCGCACACAACGTCCCCCAGTACATCGTAGGATACGAAATCCAGCCCTTCGTAGGCGCCCTCTTCCTCCAGAAAATTAATGGCTGTGATGATGCCACGCCCTGCACAGCCGACACCGGGCTCTGGCCCGCCGCATTCCACGTTCAGAATGTCACCGAAGCCCTTCTGGACAACATCCTCCAGCTCCAAATCCTCTACCGTGCCCCTTTCAGCAGCCAGATGTAGCACTGTCTGTTGGGCCTTCGTATTCAGAATAAGACGGGTGGAGTCTGCCTTGGGATCACAGCCTACGATCATAATTTTTTGTTTGAATTTGGTCGCGAGCTGAGCCAGTGTATTCTGCGAGGTTGTCGATTTGCCGATACCGCCCTTACCGTAAAACGCAATTTGTCTCATATTTTCTCAGCCTCCAAAATGTTCAATGGGTAAATCAGAATGATTGCCCTTAACTCCCTTATTGCGCTTACTTCCCTTATTGCTCTGCACAGGATACATATAACGTAGAAATTTCACATATTCCAGAACGGATTCCTCAATTTCCCCGCCGCATACAATAGGTAGCACGCCTGCTTCCTGCAATGCCTCTTTGGGGGCTTCGCCTATGCCGGACGACAGCAGCAATGCACAGTCATGCACCATGGAAAGGATCTCCTTCATCGTCTCGGCCTTGTCCCCATTGCAATCGGCTTTCCCGTGGCAGTAGGATTGCACCTTACGAATGCCTATGAAATTTACGATGGTCCCGTCGCTTTCATAGATCATAAATTCCTTGGCACGGCCGAAATGCTGATTCACCTTCCCTCCGCCACGACTAGCCACAGCGATTAGGACTGGCTTCGAGGTAAAGCTCGCTTCAGGCTTATCTCCCGATAACGGGCAGCTACAGCCAGCCCCGGTTGACGGTTGTTTGTGGTGCGATTGTCCCTCCTTGCGTTCCATTCTCACTCTCACCTTCTCATCCAGTTCTTTCTGAAATTGTGCCCTTGCCCCTTCATCCATGGGAGGAGCAGCCGCTATGTTCTCCCATGTAAAATCCTGATTACGATCTTCGCCCAGCAGTCCAATCGCATCCGCCCTGCACTGACGGCAATGGCGCATAATGACAGCCCCCGCGTCAGCACATTGCTCCTGCAGCTGCCGGACCAGACGGGGACGGGGGGCCCGCATCCCTTCCTGCTCATACCGGCTACCAGGTGCGATGATGAGCGGCATAATGTTGTGCAGCACTGCGCCGTGCTCCTTGACCACCCTGGCTACCTCCGGCAGATGGGCATCATTGACTTCAGGAATCAGCACCGAGTTCACCTTGCACAATACGCCTCTCGAAGCCAGCATCTTCAAGCCTGCCAGCTGGCGGTCAATCAACAGCCGTGCGGCCTCCTCTCCTGCATAGCGTTTTCCTTCATCGTTGACCCATCCATAAATGCGGCTCCCCACCACTGGATCTACTGCATTGATCGTGATCGTGACATGCGAAATGCCCAACTCTACAATCCTGTCGACATGCCTAATCAAGGTAAGGCCATTCGTGCTGAGACAGAATATGACATCCTTAACTGTCTCACGGACCCGGCGGAAGGTATCGAAGGTTGCCTCCGCATTGGCCAGCGGATCTCCAGGTCCCGCAATGCCGACAACGGACAGCTGCATGAGCTGTGCCGCTACGCCATAGGTCTTGCTCGCCGCCTGCTCCGGCGTGAGCAGTTCACTAACAACGCCAGGACGGCTTTCATTGACGCAATCGAATTTGCGGTTGCAATAATGGCACTGAATATTGCATGCCGGGGCTACTGGAAGATGAATGCGCGCAAAATAGCGATGTGCCTCTTCGTTATAACAGGGATGTCGTCTGAGGGTTTCCAATGCTAAGGGGGTTTCCGAGAGATCAGCTAAAGAGTCCATTCATTCCCTCCTCTCCACGTTATATTCCCTTACATAAATCTCTGTTTTTGTCTGGAATATAATTACATCTTAGAGACAGGGACAAATCCAGTCAATTCACTTCTCCATGAAATCCCTGACATTTATCTTCATTTCACATATGTGTCAAATTTAACGTCAGGTAATATATCACACAATTGACATGTGTGCGGTTACATTTCATATTCTCAATAACATTAAGACGTAAAAAAAGAGAGTCCGTTAAGACGGCTCTCCTCTGAAATAAGAAATTCAAATTGGCTCGATCCTTACATGTTGGTAAAATGCCTGCCCTCCAAATACATTCACACCCACATGTCCCTCGGTAAACGTACCATCTTCCAGGTCGATGACCTGCTCACCGTCTACATCAATGCAAATGCGCAAGCCCTCCGCCACGATTTTAATATGATGAAACATTTCCGGCAAAACGAATCTTGGAACCTTGGCAAGCACCTGCTGCTCCTCAAATCGACCCTCTTTTTTATAGAACAGACGGATGGATTTCAGATTGGGGTCCAAATTCAGATAATAGCCACTCGATCCGTCAGCATTGGCGCGAAATATCATGGATCCAGCACTCCCATTTCCATGCAGCTTCATATCAGCCTCATACGTAAAATCTTCCACCTGCTCAGTAGCCATATAATTCGCATCGCCGATATAACTTCCTCGTATCCCATCCGTTGTCACGATCCACCGCGATGCGGAAACATCTGCCTTCCAACCTGTAAGGTTGGTATGAAACACCCCACCGTGCACCTTAACCAAGGTACTACCGCGGACCGTATCCTCCGAATCGGAAGCCGTAACAACAGCTTCTCCTGGGGCAATCGCCTCCATTAGCGCACTCCCGTCCTCGGACCCGGTGATCTTTACAATCTCAGGATTGTTAGAGACCCAAATCAGCGAGTTTTCTTTTTCTCCAGACTCATCCTCCACACTCGCGTACAGACGCTTCGTCTGCTCCCTCGCAAGCTCCACATAAGTGTGATCCATGATCACTCTGGCAGACGAAGCAGCTGGTAGCCTCCAGCTGTTCCGCAAGGCATAAACATGGAGGGAAACAACTTTGACCACACCTCCCTGGCTGTAAAAGCTCATCCCTCTTCGCGCCGAATCGGGCAAAATAATCTCCGAAAATACGACTTCTCCATCACTCCCGAACACCTCAATCGAGGATTCGTCCACAAATATACGCATTTGGATTCGATTTTCGATAGGTGCAAGTGATGCTTTATGAAGCGTTGAAAACAGAGTAGAGAAATCTGTAAGCCCTGAATCAGCACGGTTTACAAACATTTGTTGTACGTCTGTTGTATAGCCGACCGCCGTTCTTTGCTCACCGCCATCCCGCACGTAAAACCCGAATGCTGAAGCAGCCCCAACAGAAGGCAGTTCGAACACCGCTTCAATCTCATAGGCACCTGCATCCAAACCTTCCAGTATATTCGGAGAAGATTCCGTGACACTTTGATTTTCTATCGCAAATAAACGGGAACGCAGCGAAGTCAGCTCGGATATCGGATGCTGTATCAAACGGATGCCTTCACGAGTTGTTTTTAGCGATAACTCTCTCGGGATGCTAAACTGTCCCTTCCAGGGAGAAGTCGGAAAGCTGAACGGATAGTCCCAATTCGTCATCCATGCCAGCATGATACGCCGCCCGTCGGGTACATCAGAGAAGGACATTGAGGCATATAATTCCTTGCCCCAATCGGTTTTTAACACCTTCCCCGGTGAATGATCATTTTGAAATTTGCCATCAGACGTCAGTTCACCGATAAAATATTCCGCATCCGAGCCTTGAGTGTTTGTGCTGGCTCCAGTGCTAATCATCAGCACCCATTTAGAAGTGTTACCATCGTCTACCGGAAGCTGAAATAGATCCGGGCATTCCCATACTCCACCACGTATATAATCACCATAGCCAAAGTTATCTGTCCAGCGCCAATCTATTAGGTTGGTGGAGGTGAAAAAACGGATATGATCGCCTCCCGACACTACCATAATCCAGCGCTGATAGGCTTCATCCCACACTACTTTAGGATCACGGAAATCCCAATTGCCAGGATCATTTTCACTTTGGCCCGGGTTCTCTATTACAATTGGATGGTCTTTCGGGTATTGCCATGTGCGCCCCCGGTCTGTGCTGTAAGCAAGACCGATTCTCTGGTTTCCCTTGGGCTGATCGGGATTGAAGGAAGTGTAATAGGCAATCAGCCCTGTTCCTCCATAGTCGCCGAACAAGCCGGAAGTATTGGTTAGATCAGCTACAGCCGAGCCGGACCAGATATGGCCAAGATCATTCCACTCCAATGCAAACGGAAGCCTTTTCCAATCCAGCAAATTCTGGCTGACCGCATGCGCCCATTGTCCACCATCCTGATGGAACAGGTGATACTCCCCCTCGAAATAAACCAATCCGTTCGGATCGCTCGCCGAGCCTCTGGCAGGGGAATAATGATACTGCGGGCGATATTTTTCTGTATAGTAATTCGAGACAGCGGTAAGGTAGAAATCCTGAAAATAAGCGATTCCTCCGGTCACTTTCAAGCCTGTAAAGCCGTTGGTATTGCTGCTATCCATGATATCAATTGCCGCAGGAGTATAGCCATCTACAAACACCTGAATCCGCTCTCCATGAGCGATGATTTCCAAGTGGTGTTTGCCGCTGAACCCACCCGGATATGTCTGCGCCGACCTTGTAATCAACGTTCCGTCCGCCTTCTTCAGTTGTACGCGAACCTGATTGCCTTCGCCTTGCACAGAAGCAACATATCCATCCTTCCCATCCTGACTCCCTCTGAAAAATAGTCCTGCTTCCATTCCCGGTTCAGAAGGATTCAGCGTCACACCGCCTTCCAGCACCAGGTCTGTAGCTGCGGAGCCATATATTTTCAACGCATCTTCTGTACTTGTTCCCTCCGCTCTTAGCCCCCGCAGGTCAGGTTGCCATTTTCCACGGATCAGAAGCGGTCCGCATAGATTCGTATTCATATCACTGACTTGAATGTTCTGAAATAACGCCGATCCATTCCAAACATTCAGCCCCAAATATCCTGATGTATAAGTCGTATCGAACACATCTATAATCGGGCGATATCCCTCATCCCAGAACACTTTAAGATGGGAGCCCTCTACGCTCACCTTGAGATGATAAATAGCTCCTTTTTTTAAATTGACCTGACGTTCCTCTTTCAGTTTTCCAATATCCCCGGCAGCATCCCGCAGCCGCAACAATCCGGCAGCTGGTACGATCTGGAGCATATAGGAAGACCACCCGTCCTCACTGGAACGGAATACTAGCGTAGCATCCGCCTGTGTGTCAGTGACCATCACATCCGCCTCAAAAGTAAAATTCTGAGACGTTGTTCCGGACATAGCCATCACATTTTCCTGCGGCTCCGACCTCAGCAAAAGTCCCTGGATGTTATCTTCTATGTGCCCCTGCCCTGTAACCTTCCAGTCCGTCAGATTCGTTCGCGTGTTTGCCAACTCCATCTCCATTCCCAACCTCCTGCCTTCCAGTACGGATTAACACTGCGCTTCCACTACAAAACAACAGGGAAATCACTGTATAGGTCATCATGAAGAAAATCTCATTTCAGCGTATAAAGCTCCAGCGAAAACAACGTGATCTGCTCTTCCGCTGTGAATATTTCAAGACCCCTAGATTCTGCATCAGGAAATATTAAATCGGTAATTACCACCTGCCCGTGGTTAAAAAACACTTCAATGGACGAACGATCCACATAGATATGAAGGTCCAATCGGTTTTCTGCCGTTTCCAGTGGGACTGCGTGTCTCCCTGCAAAGTCTTCATGAAAATCCGAACGACCTGACCTTGTCCGGTCTACATATACTTCCAGTGTTTCGGAAGCATAGCCGACGAGCGTCTCCTGTTCGTCTGATACCCGCAATCCCCCCCCAATCTGTAATAAATCGTCTGTACAACAAATTTGAAAAGGCTTACATTTTCCATCTTCAATTTACCAAATCGAAATGTTATTCGTCAATTATTTTTGTAAAAAATTCATTTACATTTGACTAAATATAGCATTAACAAATTATGCTTTTGCAAGAAGAAATGATAACAGTCATAGTATATAATCCAACTTTGAAAGTTACCCATTAACAATGACCGCTTTACTTATACAGCATGGATCTGTCCTCTCCGTTTCCCATGCGTACTTTTTTTGTCCAGCTTATATAAGATTGAATTCAAATTCATTTGTCGATCCGATGGAGATAAATATAAGTTATCAAATAAACCTTACAAATGTAAATATTATTTGTTTATTTGTAATGTGAACATTGCTATTTTATGCGAACTATTATACATTTAAGATACATTTAAGATACATTTAATATCTAAACGGAGAGCCGTAAGGGGCAACTGTACCTCTCAGGCAATCCATTTATTAGTGAAGGTGGAACCTGTCTATGAAGAAAGAAAAAGTCACCATTCAAGACATTGCTGACGCTTTGGGAATCTCTCGAAATACCGCGTCCAAAGCGATTAACGGTAATGATAGCATCCCGGTTGATACTCGGAACAAGGTCATTAAAAAAGCGATAGAACTTAAATATAAGCAATTTGCCTATGTGGAAACGGAGAGCATCATCCCGAAAAATCAAGGTAACATTGCCCTGGTCACATGCAATCTGCCGAACAGCTCACATTTTGGCTCCTTACTCATCAGTGGTTTGGAGAAAAGAATAAGCGCAGAAGGGTATAATCTGTCGATTCATATTGTGCGGGAAAATGAAATCCATGCAGGAACGCTTCCTAATAATTTTGAAGCCTCTAAGGTGGATGGAATTATTTGTATTGAAATGTTTGATCCACAATATAGTGAGCTTATTACGGATTTGGGACTGCCTACGATCTTTATTGATTGTTCTGTGGACATTTCTTATCCTGATTTGAAAGCGGATTTATTGCTGATGGAAAATGAACATAGTGTTTATTCTATCACCAAAAGCCTGATTCATCGTGGATTTACGCGGATCGGGTTTGCCGGGGATTATAAGCATTGCAAAAGCTTCAACGAGCGGTGGGTTGGATATAACAGAGCTTTAATCGAGGCAGGTCTAAATGTGGATTTATCTTGCTGTATCGTCGATCAGGACCGAAATTTTTTCTCCGAATCGGATTGGATGGATAAACAATTGGAAGGCATGAGCGTGTTACCGTCTGCGTTCGTGTGCGCCAATGATTTTATTGCCGTCAGTGTCATGAAAGCGCTCAAAAATAAAAACTTGAAAATTCCTGACGATATTGCCGTGTTTGGGTTTGATAACGCTCCTGAATCCCGGATTGTGGAACCTCATTTGTCCACCGTGCATATCTACAACAACGAAATGGGCATTACGGCGGCTGAGATGCTACTGGCGCGGGTCAAAGATCCTTCCCGACCTTATCAGATCACGCATATCAGAACAGAGCCGATATTTAGAGAATCCACTCCAGTGTTACAAATAGAAAGGTAAAAAAGGTGTTCTGACGATGCTCCGCGAACGGAACGTTGCTCCAATCGCTGTTGTATCCGGATTTTATTAAATAGCCTAGTGGTAAAAATCCGGATACAAAGGCGACCGCTCACGCTTTTTCGCAATCGTTCTGTCCTCTCCGCTGCTTTCAGCGTTTCCCTCATTATTAAGGATTTTCTAACCATCAATATAGACCTTGGATAGAGCTACCTCTACTGTGAAAGCTCTAAGAAAGCAAAGAGACAAGCCTCTAAATAATGAAGTGAACCCTGTCAAGTAGACAGCTATCAAAAAGCAATAATTAAGCAGCCTGAGTCCTGTATTCATAAGGAGTCAGGTTGTTTAGTTTCTCTTGAAAGCGTTCATGGTTGTAGAAATGGATATACTTTTGAACAGCATGCTCCACCTGTTGAGCTGAATGGAAGGCGTGGAGATAGAAACACTCGGTTTTAAAATGACTGAAGAAGTTTTCTATACATGCATTGTCCCAGCAGTTCCCTTTTCGGGACATGCTGGCCTGTATTCCGTATCGCTTGAGCAGGTTGGTATATTGGCGAGAGGTATATTGAAATCCTTGGTCGCTATGCAGTAGAACACCTCGCGCATCCTGTCGCTTCCTTGCCTTTTTCACTGTATCCAACACCAGGCTCAAATCGTTTCTGCGGCTGATCTGGTAGGCAACAATTTCGTTGTTAAAAAGATCCTGAATCGCGGAAAGGTAGAGCCTCTGTCCATTGAATATGAGGTAAGTGATGTCTGTTACCCACTTTTGATTCAACTGGTCGGCCTTAAATTCCCGGTTTAGATGATTGCCAGAAATGACATAGGCTTCTTTCTTGCCGTAGTAAGGTCTCTTCCTACGAATGATCGCCTTGATTCCTAGTTCACCCATAAGTCTCCGTACACGCTTATGATTTATATGTATGCCATAGATTCGATTCAACCAAACCTTCACCCTGCGGTAGCCGTATATTCCTTTCAATTTCTCGTAACAAGCCATGATTTTTAGCTTCATGGTTTCATCTTCCCGCTGTTTTTGTGAAACGAACATCTTTCGCTTTATCCATTTATAAAAGCCGCTTTTGGATACTCCGGCCAGTTCACATAGTAGTACGATGCTATGTCCCTTACTAAGCAATTCTTGGATCACCGCAAACTTTTTACTCTTGGGTACAGCCTCCATTCCTCCTTTCACATCTGCAAGAGCTTTTTTAGCATTTCATTTTCTGCTTCAAGGCGTTTCAGCTTGACCTCCGGATCTTCGGGGCGTGTTCGAGGTCTGCCGATGCCAGGCCCTTTTGCTTTGCCTCGTTTTTCCTCTAGACCTTTCATTCCCTCGGCTTTGAAGTGTCTCACCCATCGGCGAACCAGCGAAGCGTCAATCTCCATTTCTCGTGCCACGTTTTTATATCCAATTCCCTTGTTGAGGTACAGATCCACTGTCTTTTTCTTGAAGCTCACATCGTAAGTTTTTCTTATTACTCCCATAGAAAAATCCCCTCCATAATAGACAGATTAGTCGGCTTGCTCTTTTCTGTCTACTATGAGGGGATCATATCATATTCCCGAGGCTTGCCTTTTTGCTAAATCCATTAACTAATTTATACCCGGAAATAGAATCTTAGTCTTCAGCTAGTTGTTTATAAATCCTCTGCTGGAACTACAGGAACTACTGGGACTGCTGACTCTCCCTCTGTTTCCTTTGCATCTATTTCCACCCCATCGACTTTCGTTTCATCGATTTTCGTTTCATCGACTTCTTTTTCATCTACCTCTACTGCCTTTGCCTCATCCACCTCCGCTGCCTCTACTTCATCCGCTTCGTCGCTGCTATCTCCATCCATCAAGGCTTTTGGCGTGTAGAGCTTGGGAATCGGCACATTCGCCCAATCCATATCGGACGCAAAGTAAAAGCTCGTATAGGAAGGTTGATTATACCCGGTATTTTGACGCGCCACATCCGTGCGATATTGCGGATCATGCATTAACGTGTACAATTTATGCGTCGTAGGTTCTGTGCTCAGATAGATACGGATTGCTGAGCTATCCGCTGTGCGGACGAGCATTTCCTCCCGCCAGTCTCCGAAAATGTCGGCTACCAGCGATGGAGTTCCTTTCGTATAGTTGTTCGTTTTGGTTCCAGTGGCGGTCAACAATGTACCTCGTTTCCAATCTTCAATGGTTGGGGTTACATCAATTGCGCCGTTTACGATTTGTGTGGTCATATCAGTTGCCCATTTGATACTCATATTGGTACCGGGCATCTTCGTATCCAGCTGTTTACCCGCTGCGGTCCACAGGCCTATGGCCCACGTCTCCAGACCTCGCTGATCCGGGTCTATGTCACCGACCATCCCCCGACCTGTATCCTTGCCAGAATATGCGCCGTAAATGATTTCACCCGTTTTGGCATCCCGCAAAGAATAGCCATATGGAGCGTAGGTGCCACCTTCATGTACCATAAAGATTTCTTTACCGGGGCGATCCGGGTCAATATCGGTTACATGCAGCGCATCGCCATGTCCCAATCTGGCGGTTTGACCCGGAGTTGCGCTTTCAGGAGGCATAACATCAAATGAGCTGTACAACAGGCTGCCATCATGGTCAATCGTGGCGGAACCGTATACGATTTCGTCCTTGCCGTCACCGTCCACATCCACCACGCTCAAAGAATGCGCTCCCTGTGTGGTCAAGGTGCCAAATTTCGGGTCCGTTCCATCACGCCCGTGCGGACTATCGTTAAATGGATTGGTCATCGGTGTCCAGCCACTGTCCACCATCCAATGTTTTTGGAGATGGCGACCATCCCATGTGTAGGTAGCCAAAGTGGAACGCGTATAATAGCCGCGTGCAAATACGGCGTACGGCTTGCGTCCGTCCAGGTAAGCTACACCTGCCAGGAAGCGGTCTACACGATTGGCGGGTTCAATTCGGGCCATGGCGTAGTCTCCCCACATGAGGCCATCGTCATGACGCTCCGGCTCATAGCGGATGGTATCCAGCTCAGCTCCCGTTTTCCCTTTGAAAATCGTCAAATACTCCGGTCCATCGACGATGAAGCCCTCGAACTCTCTAAGCTTGTTTTTGTCGCTCCGTGAAGGTGCGTATACATCCATAAAGTAGTCTGTCAGGCTTTCGGCATCCTTTCGGGATAACGGATAACTGTACTTCGGAGCGATGCCAAAGCATTCCTCCAGCGTAGCAGGCCATTTTCCCTTGACCACTTCTTCATGCTTTGTCCAGTTCATGAACATGTTCACCACATGCTCATAATAATCCGAGCGACTCAAACGGTAATCGTCCTCATGTGTAATCCCTGCTTTGCGATCCTCACGTGGCAGAGTAATATATTTTTCTTTTTTCGGCTTGCCCTTCTTATCAAAAGAAATCGTTTTGGTCCCTGGGGCCGTTTTGAACATCAGCTCGGCTTTACCATCGCCGTCAAAATCGTACACCATCATCTGTGTATAATGCGCACCAGATCGAATATTCACGCCCAGGTCGATCCGATACAACAGCTTGCCTTCGGTCGTATACGCATCAACATACGTATTTCCGGTATACCCCTTCTGAGATACATCTTTGGAGTTCGACGGGTCCCATTTTACAAAAAATTCATATTGCCCATCTCCATCCACATCCCCCACACTCATATCGTTGGCCGAATAGGTATAGGATTCACCTGCGGGTGTTACGCCATCGGCAGGCTTTTGGAGAGGAAGTTCATAGTAACCCTGCTGCCATGGCTTCACTTTGGCGCTACGATCCTTTTCCCGTCCATTAACGACTGAAGCTACTCTGTATACCGATTTCCCATTCCCTTCCTTATCCACATAGTTGGTACTGTCGGTCACTGTCGCGATCTTCTTACCGTCACGATATACGTTAAAGTCCGCTCCTGTCAGCCCCGTTGAACCGTAACCGTTCACTTCTTGAGCTAATAACCGCCAGCTTAAAAATACTCCCTCCTGCGTCACCGCAGCTACCAGTCCGCGATCCAGCTTTTCCAGCTGAATGCTGCCGCTACGATTCTGTTCAACTGCGATTGCTGATTCCGCCTGTAGCGTCGGTTCGGACAAGTCTTCCGCAGCCACTCCTCCAGTCGTCCCCGTCATCGCCAGCATCGCTGCCAACGCGGCGGTCAAGCTTCCCTTTCGCCATGCGCCTTTCCCTTGAGCCATCCAGGTCGTCCTCCTCGAATGTATTGTGATGACAAGCAAATACCTGAAATGATTGCGCTTACATAAATTAAATTCCCTATTATTATAGTTTTGCCGTTCCCCCAAACGCGTTTAAATATCCGAGGATTTCTCTACACAAAACCGTGTTGTTTACTCATTCCAAATAAAACAGCCCCCACCAAGCCTGTAAACGGCATACTGAGGGCTCAATATATATCTAATTTTCCTTTTAAAATTTAGTGATATCCAATAACTTGAGCTACAACCACGAATACTGCACCCAGTACGAACCAGGTGGCCAGTAACGGCCAAAAGAAACGAACCCATTTCTGATATGGAATACCCGATACGGCCAAACTCCCCATTAAGGCTGAGGAAGTAGGCAAAATCATATTCGAAAATCCGTCTCCCAATTGGAAGGCAAGCACCGTCGTCTGCCGTGTAATGCCCAACAAATCTGACAGCGGCACCATAATGGGCATCGTCGTCGCTGCCATCCCCGAACCGGAGGTAATGAATACATTCATAATGTTTTGGAACACATACATGCCCAGCACTTGTACCGATTCAGGCAAATGTCCCACCATGATAGCAAGGCTGTTAACGATCGAATCAATCACATTACCGTGATCCAGTACAACCACGATGGAACGTGCAAAACCGATAATCAGCGCACCATAGGTGATATCTTTGGCCCCTTTGGCAAACTCTGTCGCAATGCGACTTGGCCCATAGCCTGCACAAAAGCCGGAAATGACTCCCATCGAAAGAAACAGGGCAGCCAGTTCCTCCATCCACCAATCTTTTTTGGACACTCCCCAGATCAACATCGCGAAGCTTACTACAACGGTCAAAATGATCAGGATATGCTTAAGCTGTATGGAAGGCAGATTGGATAGATCCACCGGCTTGTCTTCAGCGCTCTTTTCTAATTCGTAAACGAGGCTGCTTTCCGGGCTTTTCTTCACTTTACTGGCATAACGCATAATATATAAGCTCGTAATAACGATCAGAATGACCAACAGGATGGCACGAAGCCACAGCCCTGAAAAAATAGGAATTTGTGCAATCGCCTGTGCCAAGCCGACATTAAACGGGTTCAGCAGCCCGGCGGTAAACCCGCAGGAGGCTCCCAGCGAAATCATGGCCGTACCCGTCAACGCATCAAATTTCAACGCCCGGGCAATAGCAATACCAATCGGCACGAATACCATCACCTCAGTGGACATCCCCATGGTAAAACCACCTACGGAAAACAAGGTGATAAACACGGGAATGACCCATAACCCCTTGTTCGAAAAAGACCTCGCAACTCTTCCGGTCACCGCCTCAATTGTGCCCGAGGACGTAATAATCTGAAAGACACCGCCAATGATTAGAATGAAAAAGACAACATCAGCCGAATCGACCAGACCGGATACGATGGATTTCGGGATGTCCCACAGCGTAACCGGATTCGGATCGACATGAGCGTACGAACCGGGAACGAGCAGCGTTTTGCCGGTCGTTTCATTTTTAACGCGTTCAAACTCTCCAGCGGGAACGACATAAGTCAATATTCCAGCCACTAAGGTCAGAAAAATAAGAATGACAAAGGTGTGCGGCATTTTCAGCCATTTCTTAGGACCGCTCGGTACGGTCGTGTTGCTACTCATTCGGATGCTCCCCCGTTTCTCAACGCTTGCCATTGTTCAAATTCAGTCCGTACCTCTCTCAAAGCCACCGGATCGGTTACCAGATCATAAGCGGTCAGTGCCAGCGCTTTGGCGGCATAATTCATTTCAATCATGCCTTCCTCTGCTCCTGCAAGCCGGGCAAATTCCGGCGTATGCGTGGACGCGTCACCCAATCGGATATAAGGATGAATCGCTGCAGTAATCTGGCTGACATTGCCGATATCCGACGAACCGATCCCCCCTTGCGCAGGTGGCTCGTGAACCTCCAGACCCAGCTGCTCCAACTTGCTCTGGAACAAAGCCGCCAGCTTCTTGTTGGTATTGCGCTCCGCATAAATAAGCCCCTCGGCAATCTCCACCGTCGCGCCCATACCTTCTGCCGCCGCTCGAACAGCGCGATACACCTTGTCCCTCACCTCAGCGAGACCGACGACGGTTTGCGCCCGTAAAATAAACACAGCCTCGCACAGCTCCGGCACGACATTGGGAGCATCCCCACCTTTGGTAATAATGCCGTGTATACGTACGTCGCTGGTAACAAACTGGCGAACCGAATTAATCGCCACAAAGGCATTGATCATAGCATCGAGCGCGCTAATGCCTTTCTCCGGGGAGGATGCAGCATGAGCCTGCTTGCCATGAAACGTGAACGTGGCGTCCACGCAGGCCAGTCCCCCGCGTAAAACCATCGTTTTGTTCTGTGGATGCACCATCATCACGGCGTCCACACTGTCAAACACACCGTGCTCGCACATCATGATTTTGCCGCCACCCTCCTCCTCGGCGGGTGTGCCCAATACCACAATACGTCCGGGTAGGTCCGGTATCGCTTTTTTCAGGGCTATGGCTGCTCCGACCGATGCGGTACAGATCAGATTGTGACCGCAGGCATGTCCGATCACCGGAAGTGCATCATACTCTGCCAGCAAAGCAATTGTCGGTCCGCCGGGCTTCCCTTCCCATTCGGCGCGGAAGGAGGTTTCCAGTCCGGCAATCCCCTTTTCCACAGCAAAACCAGCTTGTTCCAGTGTACTCGTGAGCCATCCCTGAGCCTGATATTCATGAAAGCTCAATTCAGGATGGGTATGTATCGTTCGGGCAAGCTCCCGTAGCTCGTGATCCTTTGCATCTACAGCCTTCAAAATCTCTTCATGGGATGACGTTCTGCCATTATGTCCGTTCGTTGTTAAATCCATCAATGGAATACCGCCTTTCATTCGCAATAACGAATAATTATACAATCAATATTCAACATTGTATAAGCGAAGACCAGTGAAGTAAATTTAATATTTTTTGACTTTATCCTTAAAATTATTTTATATATGACATGTCAGTCCTTGATATACGCTATTTTTCACCATTAATTACGTATATTCAATGTATTTATAGCATCAAGACTGGAGCATCCATTCTATAAATCTTTCCACTGCCATAGGACGGCTGGATTTATTTTTATACAACATCCATGTTCTACGCAGGACAGGATCTCCATTTTTACGAATCAAATTAAATGCATACAGTTCATCCTTGGGAGAGATAAATATTTCGGGTACGATTGAATATCCCAGTCCGTGCCGAACCATTTCCTTGCAGGTTTCGTAGCTATCCACCTCCATAGAAACTCGTGGTGCACGGCCCATCCTCTCACTCCACCATGCCTGTACCGATTCATTGAACGAGGAATACATATGACCGGAAAGTTGCGGCTTCCCCGGGTCCTTATAACGAATCATTGGAAGCTCCGGCAATTGTTCAAGCTCTACAGCTTCTTTGGAGATCACGCAGATATGCTCCTCATGAAGAAGATGCTTTCCCTCAGACCAAGGGTAATCATTGCGGATGACACCCAGATGAATCTCATCCCCGCGCAGCATCTCATAGATTTCCGCACTGAGTCCGCAGGTGACTGAAAATTGCACGTCAGGATAAATATCTTTAAAGCTTTTAAGAATCGGCGGAAGCCGGTAATGCCCGTAATAGCTTGAAATTCCCAAGCGCAGCGTGCCTTTTACTTCCCCTCTCAGGTGAATGACAGCTTCTTTTAATTCGGTCAGTTCCCTCAAATTCCGCTTGGCATACTCCACCAGTCGCTCACCTTCCATGGTCAGCTTCGTTCCTCTGTTCCCACGTACAATAAGGGGGACACCGAACTCCTTTTCCAATTGGTTCAAACGGTAGGTCAAGGCAGGCTGTGTAATATATAGACGCTCGGCGGCACGTTTCAAGCTCTGTTCTTCTGCAATGTAGCACAACATCAAACAATCCTTTTCATCCATCATGATCACTCCTTCAGTTCAATCATTCCTTTGTTTAGCCGTTCCTTTGTTCTCTGTAGAAAAAAACCACAGATATATCGGTCTATTATAACGCATGAAAAACTTAGGCATAAAAAAACGGACAGTGGATTGATTCCCATTGTCCGTTTTCGTATTTTTCGCTCTAGCTGTTGATTAGGATTCGTCTTGATTTCTGCAAGCTAGTGAGGGACAAATGAACTAAAATCGTCCCGGCTGGACTGATCCGCATGATAAAATACTACATCCCCGTCCTGTAAATGAAAGGTATGCCCGTACGGGTCTTTTATCTCTCGGCGGTAACCCTCCAGTTGCCACTGGTTCAATAGCGGACCATTTATATACTGTAAATGCGGATGCTCGGTGTCCCCCTGACGGAGTGACTCCAAATTAAAGCGAACGACGATAAAGCCCGTTTTCTTGAATATATCCGTATGTTCGTTTAGCTCTCGACGGCGACTGACCTCGCGCAAATCCGTGCCTTTGATGACTGCGTATACATCAGCAGGCAGACTATATTCGCCATACCAGCGCTGAATCGACGCATTAGCGCGATCCAAATTGACCCCATCCGGCAGGTCTGTCTTCGGACCGATCAAGGTACGCACAGCCGCAGGCAGCACCAGCCAGTCGTAGCGTCCGATCCAGGTCTTGCTGCGTGCAATACGGTGGGCATACAGTGAAACATAGCGTTCCAGCGTCGACTGGCTTTGCTGTACTTCACTCAGCTCATGCTTGTAATGGTAGGCTGCCGTGTCCTGCATTTCCTCCATCGGCACATTGCGTAGCCGTTCATTCAAAATAACATATCGCTTTTCCCGATCCTCCGCCGATCCCAAACGGATAAATTTTCGACTGCCGGAATGTGTATACAGATCCACCTCTTCCCGCTGTCGCCCATCTTTGCTCACCCAATAGAACGATGGCGTGATGCGAATACCGTCCTTGGCGCTAAACATATTGCCTTTGGTTTTGAGGTCAAACTTGAAATGATAGCCTGTCTTGACCGCCACATTTGCATAACCTTCATATGGGTGACTGCCGGGACGAACGGGCAAGGTGAATGGCTCCGGGTTCCCTCTGGGCACCCCGTCAATATTGCCAAGCCCCGTCCAATAGGACAAACCGCTATGCATCGAGCTTCCTTTTCGCTGCCGAAACACCCGCTCCCAATGGTAATCGGCAATATCCGTGATATGAAAATCGTACATCCGTCCGATGACCTCTATATTTACCACATCATTGGCAACATGATGGGCGATATCCGTGTTGGCATGGCGCTGTTCGGTGAACCCGTCCGGTGCATTTTCGGCAATGGTACGGAACTCAACTGTGTAGTTGCCTTCATCCACCCATACGGGAAGATAAAAGTCTGTGTCGAGCTGCAGCACCGGAATGTCGATCCAGGTACCTCGTGGATAAAATTGTGTCTTCCCTTTGTCGTAGACATCGAACGGAAATCGCACCTGCTTGGTTCGTACATATTTGGCATACTCCCGATCACCATAGCCAGGAATATTTAAATGTGGGCCTGCTGTCGAGATCGTCACCCGGAAAGGGCGCTCCAAAATAAGCGCGGATCGTTCCTTCGTAGGTTGGGTTTTCTGGTTATGAGCAGCATCGTCCGACACACTAGACAGATTCACTACAGGAGTGTGGACAGTCACTGTATTGATCCCCTGTATCGGGAACGTTTTATCCGTACCTCCATTGATATTCCCTTTGAGAATGGCGTAAGTGATGTCACCGCTGCTGGGCGTATTGGACTTATTTATCTTATGCTTATCAATCACATGATCCGGACTGTCCAACACATCCGGCCCAATCGCTCCGGAAGAGGGAATAACTCCCGGCTTAGGGCCATTCACCTTAACACGCTCTGGATTCATAATGATCTTGTTTTCAAAGGTCAGAGTATCGTTTTCCACTTCGATTTCCTTAACAGCCCCCTCTGCCTTGGATTTCAGTACACTACGGTCATCAGGTACACTCGGCTTGCTGCTGCCACCGTTTTTGCTACGGCTACCGCCATCCACTGTCCCGGGTGCAGGGGGCGGATAAAAGTTGCCCTGAGTCGCTGCAACATAGGAAGGGGGTGTATAGGATTGCGGACGCAAAGTGATTGCTTCATTGGGTAACGCATAATTTCGGAGCGTAGCCTCCTTGATGCCGTACACCTCCAAATTATCTATCTTCCAGTAAGAATACGGACGGACGATCTGGTAAGTATAGGTTCGCTTCACAGTCTCACTTCTCCGAGATTTTTTCTTAGGCCGCCAGGTCAACCGATATTCCCGTTTTACGTTCACCGTATATGTACACTGGCCTGTCATGTTCACAAACTTATGTTGAAAAAGGTATCTCTTCGCTTGCACATGACCGTATAGGCTTTCAGATGTAGGAATACCTTTGGATACGTCAAATCGTTCCCGACCACGCTGGTCCGCTTTGATAACGGCAGATACTGTCGGGTCCAATTCCTCAGTTTCTAAGCGCAGACCTGGAACGGGGCGGGAGCAGACAACACCGTTCTTGTTTTCATCATCATCTTGGCAATCTGAGGGTGCTCCCTCTTGGCTTTCTCCAGGCTTAGGACAGCCCTGAGCTTCTTTGTAATACAAATAAGCGGTAAACTGCTTAAAAGAACCGTCATAGGTAAATCCGGGTACAATTCCCGGCAAAATATCTCCGCTTGGCGGTTTACCTGTCGTGCTTTTCTTATAACCCACATACTCATATTTCGGGTTGGTTGGCGGGGTAAAATCATACGGTTGATCAGCTTTTAGTTCATCTTCTATTGGTGTAAATACGTTGTTAAGCGATTTCCCATCAGTTGTAAAATGCTTGACGATTAGACTGCTCTCCAGTTCGATCTTGAACAGGATGGGCTGGTAGATGCGCCAGGCTTCTACTTCCTTTGCGCAGGTAGGGCAACTCTCTTCTTTTATATTTTCTGCTTGAACTTCTGGATTCAACCTTATGTTTACTGTAATCGGAATAATCGTGGTATCCGTACCAAGCCCCTGTTTCTGGAAAGGACGAACATCCTTATCATAATCTGTGCCTTTACTCATCGAGTAGGCATATTGTTCATAGTTATCAGAACGGGATTCTCTAAAGTATTCTGGGTGATTCTCATTGTCATTTTTCGTATACAGGCTTGCTGTAACTGCCTTGATTTTACGACCCGGAAAACTAAATTTATACGTGAATGTGGCTTCACCCTGCATGTTCTTATAAGGTTCCTTGCCGCCGTCTGTAACCCATTTACCCGCGGTATTCTTCCACATGTCGAAGTACATCATGCCGACAAAGTAACGGTCATTCTTGTCTGCAAAGTAGGACAACGGTGTAATTTCCGTATCGGCTACTGCCTTATTTGTGAGAAAAGAAAAAGGTGGGAACTGCAACAGTAGCAGTACCCCCACCAGCAATACGGCCAGAATGCGTTGTGCCTTCTTCATGCGCTTAATTACCTTTCCATGGGTTGACCATCATCGGAATATACTCCCTTGACGCTAATCCGAATGCAATATATTCAATGTCTTGGAGTTTAAAAGATTTATAATTTTTTATGCCTTGAAAGAGTTCGTCTCCAGACGAATAAATTGGGTAATAGATCATCTTTGTACCATCCCCATTGTCTTTTGTCATTGCTCTAAAAGGAGCGCGAAGACGGGTATCATTGTATTTGGTAATGAAAAAAATGCTGCCTGCTGTAGACTTCGTTTTTACCCTTATTTGGAGATATGGTACGCCGCTATGCGCCGTGTAAGGTTCAACAGAATAAATATCGTTCAGTAGCTTAATAGGCAAGTCAGATTGCTTGAAGATTACTACTTTGTCGTATGGCTTACCTGCAACATCATTAATGAGGTTTGGTATAGTGCCAATCGCCTTCTTATACGGTTCAATACTCACCGCCTGATGCCCCGTATCCTCCAGCGCAGCAATTTCTTTCTTTCCAATCCAGACCCAGCGGCTGACCTTATCCCACTCCACCGTTTGCCCCAGGCCTTCACTTACCAACCGCAGCGGCACAAAAGTACGGTTTTGCTTCAAAATAATCTTCGTTTCATACGTTTTGGTCTGCCCATCCACGGTAGCGGTGTTTTGACCCACTGTCATGTTAACAGCATGGGCGTCGTTCTTAATCGACACAGCCAATTGACCGCCTGTTTTCTCCCAGCCTACCTTAGCCCCTAGCGCTTCGGATACAAAACGAATCGGAACCATCACATAATCGTTACTATCCTGAAAAGGTTTAGCATCTGGAAACTGTATTTTTTTCGCGTTTAACAAGACTTCAATCGGTTTGGTGCTGCTTGCCGCCTCTGTCGTTGGAATCGTACTTATCGTGCCCCATAGCAACGTGACTGCGGTCAAACTCAACATCCATTTTTTCATACTCATCTCTCTATCCCCTTTGTCAGCTTAAACTTTAAACTTTAAACTATGTATATCATCTCTAATCTCATAAACTTATCGCATCCCCACTTTCGGAAAATACTGGATACAACTTATATATTATAGGGTTTCCCTATTACAAAATCTATAAGAAAAGCTTCTAATATAAAGTATTCCAAAAAATAGACTCTATTGAGCAATCCCTCCCCCTAAATCATAGAGCTGACTCCTTAAAAAAGTTATATTTCTGCAAAATCTCAACAAAAAAGGGCTGCCTCTCCCCTATGAAGGAAGAAACAGCCCGTGTGCTTCACGCGCAAAAAAAACTATGAATATATCAGTTCATACCACCATATGGATTATTCCAGCATCATCCAATATTTCTTACATCATAAATCATACCGGACTAAAAATCAAACGTTACTTTTCTCTCACGAAACATTTCAAAGATCATTCATGTATACCTGAACTTCCAGCTTGATAGAGTTGCTCATATACGTCCTTGTTGACCATCCTCAGCCCAAATAATCTGCGGATACGCTGTCCCGGCTTGGCCTTGAAGGTCACCGTCGCTTGATCCTTACCCTCCAGATATGCAGCCGGAATAGCAGTATTAACGTTGTAAAACTTATCGGCCTCATCAAAGCCTTCCCTAAAATGCTCAAGCGGATGACCGTTAATCAAAATATCAAAACCGCAGTTAGGCATTTCCAGTGTAGCTGTGTAGGTAATGACCAACAGCATCGGAGCAGACGGATCTGTATTCAGATCAAAAGAAAACCAGCCGTCAATTCCCGCATTCCGGTAAGGTCGGTTATTCACATATCCGGTGCGAGTCGAAGCATCTCCCTGGAAGTTATGATCTCGCTCCGGCTGCATTTCTCCGGGTTGGGCAAAATCAATCGTGCACTGCTCCAGAATCGCCAGCTTTTCGCGTGCCGCTGTGTATTCCTGTTCCGCCTCCTGCCACGCTTCCTTGGTAAAAATGTCCCAGTATACGGAATACGTACGGTCATGCATTTTATACAGAGGAGACAATTCCACATCCCGGGGATGCCCTGCATTCAAGGTACGAAACGTATTGGTCTTGCCTTCCACGGGCTGTATCCAGGCATCCAGCTTTTCCGTTTGGGGGATGAATACCGGTGTGTACAGGAAACCCTTGGCTTTAGGATCTTCTAAGGGTCCCAGGTCGCCTGCCAGCACCAGCGGTCCATACATGACAGCTGCCCGATCCGGGTTATCCGGCATCTGCTCCAGTCTCAGCGTCATCGGAATCGTCACCTCTACAACATCACCGTCAATCCACGTTCTGGCGATGGAGACAAAGCTGCCCGGTTCCGATACAACCGATTGTTCCTTGCCATTTACACGAATGGTAATTCCTCTTTCAGCCCAATATGGATAGCGGATGAGTAGCATAAATGAGGCAGGTTGATCGCATTGAATCTCCAGCGTCGTATGATCCGTATCTGGATAGGAAGTGTTTTGTTTTAGCGTAACGCCCGTGTCCTTCCATTCCAGCGTGGAAGCAATGAACTGATTGACATACAGCTTATCGTGATCGTGAAAATAAATGCCGCTGCCGTAGCTCGCATGGTTTTCCATCCCTGTGCCGACGCAGCACGTAAAATCATCAAATTTGCTTTCAAAATGCTTGTGCCCGCCCATCGCCAGCGACAGAAAATACGTTACGCCCCCGTGAACCGGGTCCTGCGAAGCCAAAATATGATTGAATAGACCTCGCTCATAAAAGTCCGCTTCCTTGGCGGAAACATTCCATTGAAACAGATGATTTGTCAGCTTGAGCATGTTATAGGTATTGCACGTCTCCGTCGTATGAGGCCCGATGCGATCATTCAAGCCATCTGGCGCTCCAAAATATTCTCCAAAGCTATTCCCGCCAATGACATACGAATGATGATCCACCACCCGCTCCCAAAAAAACTCCACCGTTGCCCGGCGTTTCGTATCATTGGTCAGCTCATATTCCTTGGCAAGCCCGATCAGCTTCGGAATCTGTGTATTGGCATGAATGCCCTGCAAACAGTCTTCCTGCGAGCTAAGCGGGTCCAGCACCAGCTTGTGCCAGAAGCACTCAGCCAGCCACAAGTAGCGCTCTTCCCCGGTATCCGCATACAAATCGGCCAATACCTCATTCATGCCTCCATATTCGCAAAACATCATCTGCTGCATCTGCTCATCGCTCATCGGCTTCATAATTCCTTCGAGCCAGTCCGCCAGCTTGCGCTCTACACCTAATGCCTTGTCACAGCCTGTCAAATGGTGTGCATCACGCAGACCAGCGAATAACTTATGCAGTGTATACAAGGGAGCCCAGGCACCGTTCAGGTCAAACCCCTTCGAGCGAATATTTCCAGCAGACACCTCTTCAAAAAGTTCCTTTCCCCCCGGAATCCCGGATACATATCCGTCACCATGCGCCTCCTGGCAAACGTCCAGCTCATCCGTAATATAATGTGCGATTTTTTTAAAACGCTCATCGCCCGTCGAAGCATACATCATGGAGCAAGCGGACAAATAATGTCCCAGTGTATGACCAGAAATAGTCATGGCTTCCCAGCCTTCATATTGAGGCGCTTTGGGCGTAAGTCCGGCATATTCCCGAAAACGCGCCAGCAAGCGGTCTGGTTGAAGCTCCAACAAATAAGATCGGTTCAGCTCCATCGCCTGTTTGAAGGGACCTTCAGCCAGTACCACCTCGTTCAGTGCGAACGGCCTTGCTTTCATATGGGCTTTTGCTTTAAGAGTCATATTCCGTTCCTCCTTTAAGGCGAATTTGGGATGGAAAAAAACGCATAGCAAGCACAACGAGCCGTTACACGCCGCTGCCAGAGGTTTGCCCCCACTGCTGGTACAGCTGTGTTCTCGCCTCTGTAATGCCGGGATGAAACTGAATCAGCGCATGCTTCCGTGTAAAATGGACCTCACGGATCGCCTCCTGTACCCGCTGTTCCCCGCCAGCTCCGCCGAGTCCAGCGGCATGGAGCATGGAAGCGGCGGCTAATCGACCTTGGGCCATGGCGACCAGCCCGCTTTCGATGCCGGTAATATTGCCGGCAACGTACAGCCCTTTGAGCGAGGTTTCCATTCGCTCACCATGCAGTGGAACATGCCCGCCTAGCTCAGGGCTGTACACGAATTTGCACCCGGCTACCGCCGCCAGCTCGGCGAGCGGGTACAAGCCGCCGCTCAGCGCCACGAAGTCGGCGGGTTCGACGCGCTCGCTGCCGAGAATAGGCGAGCCGTCCGGTTTAACGTGAACCAGGGTCACGGATTCGACCCGGTCCTGCCCGTTGACGGACAGCACTGCTGTCCGCAACCGGATCGGGATATCCCACAGACGGAAGCCTCTGTGGGGATAGCAGCACGCTATGAGTTTCTCCATCCGCATCGCAGCTGCCAGCCTGCCGCCTGCACGCATCCAGGCGGCAGGAGCAAGCCCTGACAGCTGAAGCAGCAGCTTCGCGGAGGCTGTCGGATCTGCCGCCGCACCAGCTAGCGGATTAGCGCACGGCAGTGTAATCGCCGCCACGTTCACTCCGGCGACGGACAGCTCGCGAGCAATCGCCATAGACAATACGTTCATGCCTACTATGATGCCGCGTTCTCCCGGCTTAACGTAATGAACGTTGGTCATTACCTGCGCGGCCCCGATGGACATTACGCCAGGCAGCGTCCAGCCATCCAGCGGAACGGGAATTTCGGCAGCTCCAGTCGCTAGCAATACGTAAACCGCAGTGAACAAACCACAGGAAGTGGAAATTTCCCACGTTGTTGTATATTCCATACCATGTACGGAAACGCCGCAGCGAATGTCCACCCCAAGTTCCCTGCAACGGGTAATCAGCTCATCCGAAACGTGTTTTCCAACCCACCAGCCTTGACTGCCTTCCTCATGATATTGCCCGGGCATGCGTCCACCCGGCTCTGTAAACTCATCCAGTACCGTGACTGGCAATCCTTGCTCAGCAGCCGATACCGCTGCGGACAATCCGGAGGGACCCGCCCCAATGACGATGAGATGCGCCATTTCATTCATGTCACAATTCTCCCTGTGATTTCATTCGAAAGCTGCCGTCCGGTTTCCACCACCATGCCTTCCTCCAGCTTGGTCAGGCAGGAACGGACGGTACCGAACGGATGAACCGTCAGGCGGCATTCGTTACAATGCCCAATGGCGCAGTATACACCTCTGGCCGTACCGGATTCTTCATGCCTTCTCAGCAAACGGACGCCGCTGGCCAGCAGTGCTGCTGCCAATGGCTCTCCGGCCAATCCCTGCATGGGACGACCGTCAAAAATAAAAGATACCTGCCGCCGTTCCGGCTTGGGTCCCAAAATAGGATGATTTACAATACGCATGCGGCTCATAAAGAACCTCCCTCTGCCAGCTGCCCGAACGTTACGGGACGTACGGGAGGCCTTTGTGATAACAGCTCCGCCTCCCGGCGGGCAGCAGGATACTGATTGTAAAACCATGACTCCACCAATTGTCGGCATACCCTGCCCTGACATGCCCCCATCGTCACCCGCGTAGCCATTTTAAGCTGGCGCACGGTGTCCACGCCCATGAGGCAAGCCTGTTCCAACTGTGCAATACTCACTTCTTCACAGCGACATACGAGCAATGAATCTGCCGCGTCATGTTTCCTGAGCTGCCCGTTCTGCACATCCGTCCCAACCGTCTCACTTCGTCCCGTCGCCCGCTTACTCATAGCTAATCGCGCAGGTTTTAATTGCTGAATAAAAATCCAGCGCCGCCTGACCCTGTTCCCGGGTATGTGAACTGGATTGCTTCAGACCGCCGAACGGAGCCTGGTATTCAACACCAGCCGTCTCCTGATTAACCCGGACCATACCGGCGTTCGCCTCATCCAGAAACCGGTGAGCCAGCCGCAAATCGCGGGTGAATAGAGACGCGCTTAATCCATAAATAGAATCATTGCACAGTCGAATCGCATCCTCGAAGTCGTCCGCCTGCACTACCCCCATCACAGGTCCAAAAATCTCCTCCTGAATCAAAGAATGGGACGAATTTAGTCCAGTCGCCACCAATGGGCGCACATAATACCCGTTCTCCGTCCCGGCGGTGGCTCCACCTTCGGCCAAAATGTGAGCTTCCCGGCGGGCGAGTGATACATAGGACATGACCTTCTCATACTGACCTGCGGATGCCACAGGTCCAAGATACGCACTGGGGTCAAGCGCCGGAGCGATCTGTATTTTTTCCACCGCTTGGCGTAAGGCTTCCGTGAACGTCTCATAGACAGACTGTTCCACAATCACTCGACTGGTGGCCGTGCATTTTTGCCCGGCTGAACGGAAGGCTCCGCTAACAATCATCGCCACCGCCTGTGTTACATCCGCGTCCTTCAGCACAATGGCGGCATTTTTACCACCCATCTCGGTCTGGTACTTCATGTTACGGCGCGCGCATCGCTCGGCAATGCCCAAACCTGTAGCAGTAGAACCCGTGAAGCTGACCGCATCCAGTACCGGATGCTCCAGTAAGGCATCGCCAATACGGTTACCTTGCCCAATGACTAAGTTCAGTACGCCGGGCGGAAGCTGCACCGCCTCGAATAGCTCGGCGACCCGCACTGCAGTTAATGAAGCATGTTCGGCAGGCTTCCAGATGACCGTGTTTCCGCACAAGAGTGCAGGGGCGATTTTCCATAGCGGAATAGCTACCGGAAAATTCCACGGCGTAATGACTGCCGTTACCCCCAGCGGAATGCGCTTCGTGTATTGGAGCACTCCCGGCTCATTCGAAGGAATGACCGTACCGATGGAACGTACGCCCTCTGCCGCATAGTACCGGAGCAGATGGACACCTCGCATGACCTCTCCGCGCATCTCGGTAATCGGCTTGCCCATCTCACGGCTAGCCAGCTCAGCCAATTCAGGTAATGCTGCCTCTAGTAACCCGGCTGCTTTGAACAGATAAGCTCCCCGAGCTGCGGGACTTAAAGCGGCCCAGCCCGCCTGAGCCAGCCGTGCCGCATCCCCGACCTGTGTAATATCGCCCGTTTCTGAAAAATGGACGACTCCGACCTCCTCCTTCAAGGACGAAGGATTGTGAACCACCATTTCCTCGCCTGAAGGGTTCAGCCACTCACCGCCGATCCAATTTCGGCTCTCCATCGTCTTCACCTCCATTCAGGATGAAACACCGCTCGGACGAACTGCCACCTCAAAAGCTTCGCGAATCCGGTCATAATCCGCCTGCGGCAGCGCAAGTCTGGGCGGACGTGTCGGACCGACCGGAAATCCAGCCAGCTCCATCATATATTTGATGGACTGTACCAATTGCGGGCTGGCATCATAGTGGAACAGCGGCAGCAGCCTGCGATACAACGTGGACGCTTCCGCCATATTTCCCTCCTGCGCAAGTCGGAACAGCTCTACCCCTTCCTTGGGCAGCGCATTAGGCACCCCCGAAATCCAGCCTGTCGCGCCGAATAATGCCCCCTCCATCGCCAGATTATCCACTCCGACCATGACCTCCAGCTCTGTCTGATCCAAAATAGCGTGAATACGCCGTACATCACCGGAAAATTCCTTGACTGCTACGATATTTTCAATTCGCGACAAGTCCGCAAGAATATCTGGAGTCAAGTCAACCTTGTAATCATGGGGGTTGTTATACGCAATGATCGGCAAGCCCACCTCCGATAATGCTTCATAATGGGCCGTTACCTCGTGCGGCAGTGGATTATAATTAATGGGCGGCAGTGCCATGACACCCGCAGCCCCGGCATCCTTCGCATGCTGAATCCAATGCACCGCCTGTTTGGTGGACGGAGCCGCCGAGCCGACAACAACCGGGACACGCCCTGCCGCAACGTCAATTACGGTATGCACAACCTGCGACCGTTCCTCCGGGGACAAAGCCGCGTATTCTCCCAGCGATCCCGTAGGAACCAGTCCGCTAATGCCGCTTGCGATCAGATGCTCGCACAGCTCGGTCAGACGCTTATGGTCTACCTCCAGCTCTGCCGTGAACGGTGTAACCAAGGCCACATATACACCTTCAAAACGTGCCATATGCTCACCAACCCTTTCCCATCTTTATTTTCATATTCAGCATTCGGGAATGATGCAAAATGCTCACATCAGCAAAAAACCTTCTTTAAGCGGGTCCTCGGGGTCCAACACAAATTGATGATGTCCCGTCACCCAAGCCGAGCCTGTAATTTGTGGAATGACTGCCGGATAAGGACCTATCTGCGTCTCGCCCACGATTTCAGCCCGAAACATGGAGCCTGTGATGCTTTCATGTACAAACGGCTCATTTAAGCCCAGTTTTCCCTTGGCGTGCAGCACCGCTACCTTGGCTGAGGTTCCTGTGCCACAAGGAGAACGATCGATACCTCCCGGTGGGATGACGACGACATTGCGGCAATCGGCCTGTGGAGCCACAGGCTCCCCGTAAAATTCAATATGCGTCAACCCTTGAATAACCGGATTTTCAGGATGTACTACCTCAACAACAGCATTCACTGCCTCCCGAATCTGCACCGCTGTTCGTACAATTTTCGCCCCATTGCTCTGCTCCAGTGCAAGACCGATGGAAGCCGCCTCTACAATGCCGTAAAAGTTGCCTCCATACGCAATATCCAGCGTGACTTGACCGATGCCCTCTACCTGAACCTCCACCTCACGGCGGTACACAAAAGAAGGGATGTTTGTGAATGTTACTTGTCGCACCTTGCCCGCATCCACCTCCAGCCGCACTTGAACCGGGCCTGCCGGAGTGTCCAGCAATATCGATTTTTTATCCGCAGCAATCAGCCCGCCTTCCATCAGCGCCGTACATACTCCAATCGTATCGTGACCGCACATCGGTAAATAGCCGCCAGTCTCTATAAAGACCACACCGATATCTGCATCTGGATGACAAGGTTCTGTTAAAATGCAGCCCGACATCACCTCATGCCCTCGCGGCTCGAACATCAGCAAACGGCGAAAATCATCATGATGTGCTGCCATATAAGTCATTTTTTCCAGTATCGTATGACCTACCAGCTTAGGCGCGCCGTGAATGACCGTTCGCGTCGGATTGCCTCCCGTATGGGTATCAATGGTAGTAATTCTGCCCAGTACACTCATCCGGTTACCTCCCCGTGAACCTCGTGGCTGGTAAAAGCCTCCCCAAATCGGTCATATCGCAGCAGCTCCACCGGAATACAAGTGGATTCACCTCGTACCATTTCGGTCACCAGCTTACCCGTAACCGCCGCAAGACTAATGCCATCCCCCTCATGGCCAGAAGCGATAAACAACCCCGGTACTTCGTCCACCGCTGATACAATTGGCAAATGATCAGGTGTCCATGGACGCAAGCCGGTATATGCCCGCATCAGCGATACATTGGCTAAAGCAGGAAAAAAACGAATGGCTCTGCGGGCGATTAAGCGAATCACCTGCTGATCGACACGTGTGTCCATACCGACGAACTGACGGCTGCTGCCGATCAGAATGTTTTGGGATGCGGTTGGCTCGAATACCAGCGCTACACCGTATTTTTCATAAAGCTCATCCACACTCCGCTGACCTCCAAACTTGCTCATCAGATAGCCGAACTCCATTACCTTGCGGTTCCCAATGGAAGGCATTCGGGCAGACACCAGTATATGTCCTTTGCGCGGCATAATCGGAAGGTCCAAACCGAGTGAATGACCGATGCTGCGTGTCCACACACCTGCCGCCAACACAACTGCCCCAGCACGGATAACGCCATTGGTTGTCTCTACCCCGCGGACGTTTCCCTCTTCGTCCTTAAGGACAGATTGTATCGGTGTGCGGGGCAGTAGCCTCGCTCCCATCCGACGCGCGGCCTCGGCCAGTGCATACGTCATCAACACCGGATTCACAGTGGAATCTGTCGCACACTCCAGCCCGCCCGGCAAATCTTTCGCTAAATGCGGCCATTCCTCTCGCAAATCCTGATGATCCAGCATGCGAAACGGAAGTCCTTCCTGCTGCTGGCGGGCTACCCACTGCTCAGCCGCTTGCATCTCCTGATCGTTTTCACAGACCAGAATACTGCCAGGCGCACGATACTCAAACTCATCCTCCAGTTCTCTAGCCAGCTCTGCCACCAGCTCCTGCGATACCAACGACATTCGACTGTCAAAACCGGGCTCTTTATCAATTGCCAATATATTTCCATCACAACGGGACGAAGTGCCTCCAGCAATCTCCCCTCGCTCAGCCAGCACGACCTTCATACCGGACTTAGCTGCATAATAAGCGATGGCTGTACCGATGATTCCGCCGCCTACAATGACCAGATCCGCGGCATCATGTTTCATTCGCTTCCCTCCCTTCGACCGTTTTAATCTGTTTGTGAGGTATTATTTACAGCTTGAGCGTAAAGCTTTGTGTCACAGGCTTGCTCAGCTCATCATAATCCCGTAACTGTACGGTGAACGTATACGTCTTGTTGCCTGCTCCGCTGCCTGCTGTTCCGCTAATCGTTCCTGTAAAGCGGTCCAGTGTGAACCCTGCGGGCAGTTGACCGCCTGTCACCGTCCAATCGTAAAACGGAACGCCTCCCTTGGCCTCCAGCTTGGCCGTGTACGCTTTGCCTTTGACGGGTGCTGGCAATTCCTTCGTCATGATTTCTGGCGCGAGGAAAGGAGTCAGGTCCTTACGCAGCGGCCAGCCTGCTTTTTCTGCTACCAGCAGCGAAAGCTTCGTGTTCATCCAGCGCCGGGTCGGGAACAGATGGCGCCAGCCTCCATTTTGACCGCTCAATCGGTCGACTTCTGCAAGCTCTCCGGAGAGATGATAGCTGTCGTCCAATGCAGCCGGTCTGTGCTGATAAGCCATAATATCCGGGTCATTGCCCGCCGCTTCCTTCAACGCTTTGACACCCGGGAATGTGTCGCTGAACACAATCGCATGACCGAATTCATGCATGATCAGCCCATGCACATCCGTCACCTTGGACAGATCGGATTGATACCATTCTTCATCGTCCACGGATGTGAATGGAATCGCATCATCATAGAAATCCAGAATCAAACTATAGGAACGGTTCAGGTTCCCCGGGACGGTCACACCGTTACGTGTATGATAATTGCCGTTCGTGGCTGGAAAGCCCGTAGAATAGGGCCCGTTTAGCCCTCTCATAAACACCCACATGCCTTTGTAGGGCTTATCATTTGTCACCTGTATTTCATTTTGCCAGTCGTCTCCTGGCAGATGGTTTACCTCCGCGTTGGCAGGAACCTCATCGAAAGGAGCCAGATCAAAGAAATAGAACCAGTCCTTTACCGCCAGCTCTGCGGCTTTTTTGGTAGCCGCATCATTGAAATAAGGCTTGATCGTATCGAAGCGGTAATCAAAATGGAGAGGGACTGTGGGCTCTTTATTATCGTCCTGATCCAACACGCGAATCGGAATGGACTGAGTAGTCGTGTGACCATCATTTCCGGCAACGGACATAGACAGCGTATAGTTCTCTATTTCACCGTTTCCTCCAATCCGGTCAGGATGGATGGCTAACCGAAAATCTTTTTCCTCCTGTGCATTGGCAAAAGTCAGCGTTTTGCTTGCACCTTGCGCCGACAACGTACTAGGCAAATCCATCATCAGCCGGGACGTGCCCTGCGCATTTAACGTAACCGTTAACGGAAAAGCGGCATTCGCTGGCGGCTTCACTTTTAGCTTCACATACGGGTTCGCCAGATATCCTTGCCAATCAACCAGATCTATACCATAATCGTTCACCGTCCGACTAAAGATGTCGATGACTTTTACATCCGACTCCGCCTCGGCATAAGCCTGTTGACCCGGAATAGCTGGTGTCAAAGCCACAATGAGAGAAGCCGCCAGCGCAGTCAGCCATATTTTGGTGTGTCTTTTATGCGTGTTCATTTGATCCCCTCCATCTCATTTTTGAATGACTTGCAAACTATGGATAGTTACCTATAACGCCACTGCGTTTTATAATAAAAGCAGCTCCTTAGGCGAAGTGGTCAGTACCTTGACACCGTCATCTGTGATCAGCACATCGTCCTCAATCCGAACCCCGCCGAAACCTGGAATATAAATGCCCGGTTCCACGGTAATAACATGACCCGGTACGAGCACCGACTTACTTTCGCGGGACAGCCGTACCTGCTCATGAATCTCGAGACCAAAGCCGTGGCCCAGCCCGTGACCGAACTGCTCCCCATAGCCGTAAGAGGCAATCACATCCCGCCCCAGACTGTCTCCCTCCCGACCGCTTAAACCGGGGCGAAGCCCTGCAATCGTCTTCATATTTGCCTCCAGCACAATGGCATACAATTTCTCATGTCGTTCTGAGGGCTGGCCTACGAATACGGTACGCGTGATATCGGATAGATAACCACGCACATTTGCGCCAAAATCCATTGTGACGAACTCGTTCTGACCAATTTCCTTGTCACTGGCCAGTCCGTGCGGCAGCGCCGAACGCTCACCTGAAGCGACAATGAACGCAAAACCGCCTGATTCCGCGCCTGCGAGCCGAAGCTGATATTCCAGTTCCGCCGCAATCCGCCGCTCTGTAACTCCAGGCTGAATATAATTCAGCACCTCCGTGAAGGCGGCATCGGTAATACGCGCAGCTTCGCTAATGATGCGAATCTCTTCTTCGTCTTTCACATCGCGCAGCCGTTCAATGACATCCTCCGTTTGTACGTACTCCAACGAGCCCAGCGCGGCTTGAAGCTGTCCCGACTGTTGAAGTGAGACATGCCTGCTCTCCAAACCCAGTCTGTGGACACCCAATTTACTTGTGAGATCGGCCACGGTTTGGAAGATTTGCGCCTCATGCCGAATAACTGAATATTCCACTGCCTGATCTGTTGCCTGCATCATATAGCGGAAATCCGTCACTAAAAAAGTCTCTTCCTGCGTAACAAGCGCAATTCCAGCCGAGCCTGTAAACCCGGTCATATATCTTCGATTAGGCCCATGTGTAATAAGCAGTGCATCTATCCCTAGAGCCGGGAATTCCGAGCGTAACCGGGCCAGTCTGCCAGGAACACCCTGTAACGGTTTTGTCTTTTGACTCTCTTCCTCTTTCACTCGTACGCCTCCTTATTCCACATCTCTTTTCAGGGCATATGCCTTAGAACACACTCTCCACTTGCTTTTGAACACATGTATGCTCTTCTCGTTGCCGCTTTTCCCGTAAGTCCTGCACCCAATTCTCCGTCTCTTTTTCAAGCACACCAGCGCGTCTCAGCTTCCTTTTAGCCTTTAATCCCTGTCAATGTGATGCCTTCGATAAAATAGCGTTGACCGATAAAAAATATCAGGACGATGGGAGCCAAAATCGTGCTGGAAGCCGCCATCAGGTAAGGCCAGTTGGTATTGTTCAATCCCCGAAAAGTCGCTAGCCCCAGCGCTAGCGTAAAATGCTTTTCGTCACTTAAGTAAATAATCGGGCCCAAAAAATCATTCCACACATCAATAAATGTAAATATTCCGATCACGATCAACGCAGGCGAAGATAAAGGAATAATGACGCGCCATAGTACAGTCAGAGGCGTACCTCCGTCCATATAAGCCGCTTCGTCCAAATCGCGTGGAATCGTCAGCATGAATTGTCGCATCAAAAAGATGTTAAACGCCCCTCCACCGAACCATGCAGGAACAATCAGCGGCAGAAATGTATTCAGACCGCCCAGCTCACGCCACATCACGAAAGTGGGAATTAGCGTCACCGCGTAAGGCAGCATCATCGACCCGATCAGCAGGGAAAAAATCAGATTACGTCCAGGCCAGCGTAGGCGGGCAAAGGTAAACGCCGATACAATCGAGGTCAACATCACTCCTGCCAGCACACATACCTCAATCATGAACGTATTCATAAAATACCTGCCGAACGGTACTGAAGTCAGCGCTTCGGGGTAATTGCTCCATTGAAAAGGAGAGGGTATCCACTCTGGCGGGAACACGAAAATTTGCGATGTCCCCATCAGAGAACTGCGAATGAGCCATGCAAATGGCAACAGCATTAAAACACTACCTATAATTAAAACGACATACAGTACAACACGGCTGATTGGGAATGGTTTGGAACGGGTGGCGGTAGCAGGACTTCGGGAGCGTTCAGGCTGTGGAAGCGGATGTTGCGGTGTTTCTGAAGGATTGACAGAAGAAGTGACCTGATTCATGAACGTTCCCCTCCTTCATAGTGGACCCACTTTTTGGATGTGGAGAAAATCAGAACCGTTAGGACCATAATGACGAAAAATAAGATCCAGGCCAGCGCTGAGGCGTAGCCGATTTTAGTCTCCGTAAAGGCCGTACGCCACAAGTAGAACACATAGAACAGGGTTGAATTGTTAGGTCCCCCGTTGGTCATAACATACGCCTGATTGAATGCCTGAAAGGTGCTGATTAAAGACATGACCAGATTGAAGAAAATGGTTGGTGTCATTGAAGGAACGGTAATGTGAAAAAATTTATGCCACCTATTGCCGCCGTCTACCTCAGCTGCTTCATACAGATGGGTGGGAACCGACTGAAGTCCCGCCAAAAAGATAATGACCGTGTTCCCGATTCCCCAGGTGCTCATCATGATCAGCGAGGGTATTGCAGTGTTCTCGTCATAAATCCATTTGCTCCCCGGCAGTCCAACGCTCTCCAACAGCGAATTTAACAGACCAAAATCCGGGTTGAACATCCACAGCCACAGCATCGTGTTGGCAATACTCGGTACAATGGTAGGTAAATAATAAATCGTACGGAACACCGACAAACCCTTCACCTTTTGATTTAATAACAGTGCAATGATAAAAGCTGCCGCCAAGCCTAGAGGTACGCTACCCAGTGCATAATATGTGGTCACGAACATGGATTGGGAAAAGGTAGCATCCTCGGTCAAAATGGTTCGGTAATTGTCCAATCCGATAAAGGTCATCTGTCCACCAATCGTCCAATCGGTTAAGCTGAATACGAACGAGGCCGCGATCGGTCCAATTGTAAATATCATTAATCCGAGGATGGCAGGAAGCGCGAATAGCAGACCCCAGTTTCGCTCCATACGCATCATTCCTGATTTTGGTCGCTTCATGGGCCGTTCTCCTTTCGCAGCTGTCCCGCCGCATTATTCATCCGGGTATACTCCTTGAAGCAATGGCTGAATGATAGGTTCCAGTTCATCCAGCGCCTGCTGCGGCGTCTTCTTGTTCGTCCAGATCAGATCCAGCCCTGGAGTCAGCTTGGAACCGATATCAGGCCAGTTGCGAAGGGTCGAAGTTGATGGCTTGATCGCATAATCTCTGGCATACTCAATGCCAGCCTTTTGAAATTCCGGTGGATGTGCGGCATTATTTGTCCATGACTGGATGGCCTGCTCATCGGTATAATATTTTTCCTCAATAGGCATCCAAAGACCGGACTTGAACAAATCCACCTTTTCGGGATTGTTATGGTACAAATAAAATTCGAGCGCTTCCTTCGGGTGCTTGGTGCTCTGGAAAATGACCGTGGCTCCCGCAACAATCATCGTTTTGGGCTCTTTTAGCTTCGGCAGAACGCCGATACTCCATTGCAGCTGCTTGTTGTTCGAAAAATCGAGCAGGGACCATGTCCCGTCCACCACCATAGCGACCTTTCTTGTCTGAAGCCGAATCGTATTGGACGGCATGTCCTGCTGCTGGATCAAATCAGGAGAAACATGTTCCTTGAAAACCAGATCCTGCAACTTCTGAAAAACCTCCACCGACTCAGGACTGTTCAGGGTGTACTTCTTGCCCGTTTTGTCAGTCAAACCTCCACCGTTGCTCGCTAAAAGCGGCCCCCAGGAGCTGCGGTCATTGCCGAAGGCAAAGCCGTATTGCACAATATTTTTCGGATCAAATCCACTGTCTCCCGGATGCTTGCCGTTCTGATCCTTGGTCAGCTTTTTGGCAATTTCCAGAAATCCATCCCATGTCCACGCTTTTTGAGGATCAGCCGGAGGGACGGGTACCCCTGCTTCTGTAAACAACTCCTTGTTGTAAAATAACTGCATCACTTCCAATGCGGTGTAATTTCCAATAGACTTGCCGGGTTCGCTGTAGAGATAGGAGGATTTGAGCTTGTTTTTTAATTCGGGATATTCGTCATAATAAGAGGATAAATCCAGGAGTCTGCCTTCACTTGCCCATTTCATCGTGAGGGAATCGCCCAGGTAGGCGATATCAGGAAGCTGATTGGCAGCCATTAACGTGTTAATTTTCGTCGTGTAGTCACCAGGGACATGCTCGCCTTTCACCCGGATGTTCGGGTGGGAAGCATTAAAGCTTTGAATCATTTTTTCCATCGCCTGCTTCTCATCATTGCTTCCCCAGTACATGAACTTGAGTTCGACCGCATTAGGATTAGCCGGTTCGCCAGCGTTACCACTGCAAGCCGTCAGCCCTGTCAACATCGCCGTCATCACGAGAGCCATCCATGTCCGTAACCTTCGTTTCAGCAAATCAACCGGCCCCTTCCTGAACTGGTTTCTCCTTACAAGCCTATTATGCGCCGAGAGCCCAGAGCCGACCACCCAACGACTCCAGACTCTCTTTGTTTTGGTATGATTTTTTTAACAGCGCGTTTACAAAAATGTTTTACGAAACTCCGTCGGGGTCAGTCCGGTATGCTTTTTAAAGGCAATGCTAAAATAGTTCGTATCTGTGAATCCCACAACCTCCGCTACCTCCGCCACCTTGCGATTCGGGTCCAGCAGCAGTTCTCGGGCTCGCTCAAAGCGAACACGCGTCTGGTAATCGGCGAAGCTTTCACCTGTAACTTGCTTGAAACGGGCACTCAAATACTTGGGGCTCATATTCATGTACTCTGCAAGACGGTTCAGCCCGCCATCCTCCTGAAGATGCTCTCGAATCCATTCCTTGGCCCGTTGGAATTTGCGTGGAATCCCCTTCTCGCGTGATTCTCGAACATGACGACCCACCCGGACAAAATAGCGCGATACATAATCAATCATCTCGGGCCCATGTCGTAATCGTGAAAGCTCCAACAACGGGTCCTGCTCCTGCATGGACGTTTGTCCTACAGATGCATCACTCTGAACGATCCGCATGACGAACAGCACGAGCTGAGTGACAATCATTTTCACCTGCTTGACGGGCAACCCTGCCAACTGTCCTGACCATTCCTGTAAAATCGCATGTACGGCAGCATCATTGCCTGCTCGAATTTCCGTAATCATTAGCAGTTCCTTCTCCAGTAATTGACTGCTGTTCGGCTCGGCCGCCTGAATGCTCTCATAGGGGATGATCTGGCTATAGCCCACCCACCCCCGATGTTCCGCCGCTTGCACAGCTTCCTCATACGCTTCGGGAAGTTGCTCCATCCGTTGTACGGGACGGCTAATCCCGATAGACACGCCCTGGCTCAATCGTTCCTGCACGACCTGCCGAATCTGCTGTGCCGTCCGCTCCGCCGCCCTGCAAGATGCCGTCGCCAGCAGCACAACACGCCGATCGCGGGAAACCGCCGCACCATGTGCCTTCGCCCCGGCTGCTGCCGCTGCCTCCCCAGCTAGTCCGGCGAATACATGGCTGCTTTTATGCATGGAACCGTGTGGCTTGCTAGTGGCGGTTGCCTCCTGCTGCGACGCCTCCTCCAGCTCGCAGCACAGCACGGTATAAGGCGGCCCACTCGTCTCACTGAAAAATCCCAGCCCGTCCATCTCCCGAATAACCTCGGCTGCAGGACGCCGCTGCTGGAGCAAATCCAGCAGTAGATGCTCCCTGTACAATGGCTCCAATGAACGATGGCGGTGAATGGCTTCCTCCTCGCTTCTTCGCCATTGCGCAATGCGATCCTCTGCCCGGCTCAATGCCGCTTCGAAATCCTCGCTGGTCACCGGCTTGAGCAAATAATCGACCGCTTGAAGCGAGACTGCCTGACGAATATATGTCATAGATTCGTACCCTGTCAGGAATAATAACGGGGTCTGCTGATCCTTTTCCCGAATGGTTTTTGCTACGTCCAGTCCACTCATATCCGGTAAATTAATATCCAGTAAAATCATGTCCGGTCGCTGCTCCGTATACAAACGTAATGCCGTCGCGCCGTCCTCCGCCACATCACTGACTTCCACTGACAGGCCACTTTCCGCCACCATCAGCTTCAGTCCTTCCCGAATATGATATTCGTCGTCCACAATCAGCAGCCGGTACATGCCTTCTCCCCTTTCTTATTCGGTTCGAATGGGTGCCAGTAAGGTAACCGAGGTGTACTGACCCGGCTCGCTTGTCACGGACAGTCCATATTGCGGACCATAATGCCGAAGACGTTCATGCACATTGCGCAGCCCAAAGCCAATAGCACTCCCCCGTTCTGCATCTAGCGACTTCCGGATATCGTTCAGACGTTCGACTCCAATACCGCCCCCATCATCACTGACCGTCAAACGCAACATATCCCCTTCCCTTGTACCGGATAACATGATATAGCCACGGTCGGTACGCCCTTTTAAGCCGTGGTAAATGGCATTTTCAACGAGCGGCTGGAGGATTAGTTTCGGTACATAAAATCCGCAAATATCCTCCTCTACCTCGCAAATCCACTCGAACGAATTCCTAAACCTGAACTGCTGCACCTTCACATAGGCGCTTACATGCTCGACTTCCTGTCCCAAACTGATTTGCTCTCGGCCATAACTTAGCGAAATACGAAAGCATTTACCGAAGGCACCGATTACCTCTGCCATATCCCGTTGCCCATTCGCCAAGGCCATTCCTTTCAGTGATTCTAGCGTGTTGTACAAAAAATGCGGATTAATCTGCGCCTGAAGCGCGCGGAACTCAGCCTGCTTACGCGACAGCAACGCTTCGTAGACCTGACCGTACAGTTCATGATTTTTTTGCATCATATGAAGAAAACGCTCCCCGATCTGCCCTACCTCATCCTTAGGATTAAAAACAACGGAAGTAGGAGCTTCGAAGGCTTGGGCTGAGCCTGTAGCACTCACACTCCCATCGACCGCCATTAATCGGCTCAATTGAAGCAGGGGGCGACGAATCGTGTCACTCAGCCGATAAGACAGCATCCAGCCCAGCATCAGTGCAATCAAAAAAGTCCAAATGGTCCAGGCACCAATTTTCCGCGCATCCTCGAACAGCACGGACTGATCGACTTTTTGCAGCAGCGTCCATTGTCCTTCATTTAACGGGCCGTAAGAGATCATCGTCTGGCGGCCGTTCCATGTTCTCCAATCCTTCGTAAGCACGGGCCTATCCACAGCCGATTTGGCAATCTGCCGCAATAGCGCTTGATCCGCAACCCCCTGCTCCGGCAATCGGTATACAGGCTCGCCCTCCTGATCCAGCACCCACATCTGGGTATTGCCGTCTGTTTCATGAAAAGCAAGCCCCCGAAACAGACTGGCCTTGTCGATTTCCAGCAGCAAAAATCCGAGGGCTGCATAATCTCCAGTCGTTTTTCGGAGCAGTTTCCCCACATAGATGCGATCCTCCGCCATTCCGCGTCCGGATTCAAACGGCGAATGAGCCATCCACATCATGGGCCGCTCGGCCAGCAGGCGGCGATAGTACACACGTGCTTCCTCTAATGTAGGAAGGCCGCCAAAACGGACCGAAACATTCCCCTGATAGAGAGAATGCTTGAGCCCGCCATTGGCGGCATATATGAGAGAGGACGTGATATACGGCTTGGTCTGGGTTTGCGTACGGACAACCATACTGAGTGTTTCATCGTTCCGTAAATATTCATAATCATCTTCCGGCTTGGTCTCCAGTGTAGACTGCACATCAGGATTGCTGAGAATGGCATTGGTTAGATCATTCAAATCGGAGAGCGTCGCATTGACGTAATTTTCACTCATTTGCCGGGACTGCATAGCCAGTGCTTCCGACTTCTCACCAAGGGAATGGGCCGCGATCCGGTAAAAGGTAAAAGTCAGCACCACCATCGGAATGACGGTGAGTACCAGCGTCAGTACAATGAATTTCCCACGAATTGTAGGAATCCCGGCGAACTTTTGACGACCACGGCCTCCCATTCATCTGCCTCCCTTACACATAGGCTGGGAGCCACGCCCCGTGCGCTGCAATCAGGTCATCACACAGAGAAACGATATCATCCATGGACAGCTCTGCGGACGTGTGCGGGTCCAACATAGCAGCATGATAAATGTGCTCCTTTTTCCCGGTGATTGCAGCTTCAATCGTTAACAGCTGGGTATTAATATTCGTCCGGTTCAGCGCAGCGCATTGGGGTGGCAAATCCCCGACAAAGGTTGGCGTAACCCCGCTACGATTCACCAGACAAGGTACCTCCACACAGGCTTCCTTCGGCAGATTGGTAATTAAGCCTGTGTTCATCACATTGCCGCCAATGGCAAAAGGCTGATTCGTTTCGATCGCCTCAAATATATAAGAGGCATACTCGTTTGACCGTTCATGACGCAGATCCTGATTACCCAAAAGCTCTTCACGCATCGTTTCCCATCGTTCAATCTGGCTCACACAGCGGCGCGGGTATTCATCCAAAGGAATATTGAAGCGCTCGATCAGCTCAGGGTATGCCCGTTTGATAAAATACGGATGATACTCCGCATTATGCTCGGACGACTCCGTAATGTAATAGCCGAATTTTAGCATCATTTCAAAGCGCACCATATCATGATGCTTTTCCTGTTGCTTAGCGGCGGCTCGTTTTTTAATCTCAGGATACAAATCCACACCGTCCTTGCTCACTTCGAGCAGCCACGCCATATGATTGATGCCTGCGATTTTTGCCTTTACACCTTCCTGCTCCAGCCCGAGGCTTTTAAACAGTTCCGGTATACACGCCTGCACGCTATGACATAGCCCTACCGTACGGACACCGCCATAAACGTTCATCACATTCGTTAGCACTGCCATCGGATTCGTGTAGTTGAGAAACCATGCATCTGGGCACACTTCGCGCACATCTGCCGCAAAATCGAGCATCACCGGAATCGTGCGTAAATTGCGGAAAATACCGCCAATGCCGACCGTATCGGCAATCGTTTGGCGCAGGCCGTATTTTTTAGGAATTTCAAAATCCGTAATTGTACACGGATCATAGCCGCCCACCTGGATGGCATTTACCACATAGGTCGCCCCACGCAACGCTTCCTTGCGGTCAGTATAAGAGCGAATCACACAGGTGCTCCCTGTTGTTTTTTTCAAATTGGATAAAATATTTTCTGAATCTTTCAGCCTTACGGGGTCAATATCGAACAACGCCAGTTCAAAGCCCTGCAAAGCAGGCGTCAACATACAATCGCCAAGCACATTTTTAGCAAATACCGTACTCCCTGCACCCAGAAATGTAATCTTGCTCATACTTTTTCCCCCATTCACCTTTTTGTTCGCGGTTTTGCACCTCAAATGCAAGGATACCCACCGCCACTCTCCCCTTTATAGGAGGAAAGTGACGATGGGAAAGGTTAGTCATGACTATGCGTTGTTGCCTCCCATTCAGGATACCCCCGCTGATTTAACGGAGCTGATAGGCCGAGGCGGTAAGGCAGATGTTACCGGGGATGTCGTAGTTGGCGGGGTTACTGAAGTTTCCGGGCTAACTGGTGTTACCGATGGAGCCGCAGCCCCTGCCTCAATCACGGTTACCTTCGCAATTGCCTTTAACTCTGTCCCTTCTACTTTACCCTTCAACTCAAACAAACCTGGAGCAGCATATTGTGCAGGGTCTATATCCTCCCATTCCACAGCCACCCATTTGGTGGAGCCTTCTCCATACGTAGCTTCCACTACGCTTGGCAGTTCCGGTTTTTCACCCGCACGAGTCGTCACGTTTACTTCTTTTAGCGCGGTGATTTTCTCAGTTGCCGCCAGATTCTGTGCTGTACCGGAGGCCAGACCTGCCACCTCGGTTGCATTCAAAGCACGGCTATAGATACGGAATTCATCCACCAGACCATTGAAGTACGGATCAGGGTACTGAGATTTGCCGATAAAATTATTTTTGGTCTGACCCAGACTGGTAGGATTCAAGGTCAGGTTGGTATTGCGTCCCACTTCTTTTCCATCCACGTACAAAATACCTGTGGAACCCGAAAGCGTGACCGCAACATGCTTCCATACGCCTGTCGGCAGTACAGGGCCTTCAATCGTCTGCTCCTGTCCCTGCCCGTTGCCTTGGTTGGTAATAGCAAACAGCATGGTATTTCCTGCTTTAGGCGTCAGGAACATATATTCATTCGTCCCGGAGCCGAAGTCAAAAATCCGCACATAATCGCTCAGGCTGTTCGCTTTGACCCAGCCGGATACGGTCAATTGCTGTGTCCGACTGACAATACCCGCCGGAAGCTGCACATAGCTGTCCTTGCCGTTCAGGCTGACAGCATTGCCTGTTTTACCCGCAGCCCATGCAGCCGTTCCCTTCACGGCAGCATCATTGCCACTGTCCGATGAATCCGCAACTACAGAACCGCTTGTTTCATCAAACTTGTAAACTGCAAGCTGTTCAAGTAACGGAGCCGCCGGTTCAGCTACCACCGTTACTTTAGCCTCAGCTGACAACTGAGAATCGCTGGCTGTCAGCTTGAACACATACGTTCCTGGCTCGGAAACGTCCACCTTCGTGCGCAGCGATGTTTTGTTACTGAATGTGACCTTCGCGTCCTGTGGTCCTTCGACCAGACTCCACTCGCTCGTCACCTTTCCTTGCGGAAGCCCATCATCCGTAGCCGTGCCTTTCAGAATGATCTGATCCGGCAGCTTCACCTTCGAAGCTTTACCAGCATCTACGACAGGCGCCTTGTTCGGATCAGGTGTGGTCGGTGTCAGCTCTACCGTATAGGAGGATGCTGTACCAATCTCCAATTTAAGTTTGTTGGTGGTCGCATACGCATTAAACTTTCCTTGCGATTGACCGCCCACTTTAACCAGATACGTTCCTTTCTTCAAACCGTCAAATGTAACGTACGTGGAATGGGCTTGGCCCGGCGTTTGATTTTTCAGTTGGAGCCATACGTAATCCTTGGATGTTGCCAACTTGGCTTCTGTATATTGGTCCTTTTCCAGCTCGATATACAGCTTTTCCGTGATCAGATTGACCCGCTTGAACAGGCCGTCCAGTGGCTTGATCGTATACACGTTGCCGCTTTTGCTCACCTCTGCACCGTAGCCCGTCAATCCGAAAATAGGATCAATCGCGATATCAGCACTTAATGTTTTGAGCGCACCGAACAATCCGAGATCAGCCTCACCGCTCATGCCGCGCCAGCCGTTAAAGAGCGGAACATTTTTACCGCCGCCAGTGCCGTTCGTGCCGTTATTGCCTTTTTCCGCTTGATACGTCCATGCGACCGCCCCGATGTTTTCAGGGTCCGAGCTGATTTGCCCGGAGTTAATCGCTCCAACATTGGCAATTTTAGCTGCATAGGACAACCGTTGTTGTTCCTCACGGTGATTGTCCTCATGATGGCGAATCCAGTCATCCATCGCATATCCAGCAAGCGAAGTCGTGTACTGGAAGTTAAACCAGTTCTCCCCGGTAATCGTCACCGGATCGGTGTAGTAGTACCATACGGGCATGTGACCGCGTGCTGCACGGGTTTTGGCATTAATTTTACTCATCATTTCCAGGGCTTTACTTTGCTCGCCCTCTGTATCTATATTCTGCTTGGCTAACGTATATACAGCCTCTTCCCCTGTATTGTCATAGCTATATTCAGAACCGTAAGGATACTTTGTATTTTTAAAATTGTTATATTTACGATCCATTTTTTCCTTGAGATCATTCGCTTCATCATCATAGCCTTCATCATGAAGTGCCTGAATAATATCCGGTGTGGTCAGTTCGCCCATCAAACCTGTTTCCCAGTTGTACGCGACTGGCCCTTCATACAATGCTTTGAAAATGTTATACGCCCGCAGCAAATAGGTTTCCTTTGGATGCTTGTAAGTGACAAGATCCGGGTATTCATTGGCAATCTTATACATGCTGAAATACGTGTTGTATACGTGTGGATACGCATACCCTCGATAGGTCGGTGTATCATTAGGCTCTGGCATCAAGAAATCATGAATTAAATAATCCTCATGATGTCCGTTCATCAGATTTGTCCAGATCGCCGTCTCCAAATAATCGTCTACTGCCCGCACCTCTTTGGCGACTGGAGACAGTGTGTTTTTCTCAGCCAGGAACTGTCCGTGGGTCAGACCCCAATCGTCTCCCCAGCCCCAATAGCCGTTGAAAATGTTGCGTTTGGATTTGGTGTGCATCATCCAATCGTCAAATACCTTGTCGCGCAGATCACCCGGTACGTTCCATTGGGTTTTGTCGACCATAAATGTAGCATGCCGTTGCAACGCCTGATCAATCGGCTCGATGGCATAGAACTGTAACACCGTTTTGTTGCCGTTGCCGTATTCTACCGTTATGAAGTTCGGGCCCAGCTTAGTAAATTTCAGTTCATAAATGTAATGTCCTCCGGCCTTGCTATCCGTCTGCGGAATAACGGTTCCGTCTGGATAGGTTACTTTGCTGATCGCCTGCTTGGAGCGCAGGTCCACCTTCGCTTTTTGATTCGTAGGCACGATCATGCCGGGTACGACTGTTGTATCCACCAAGTTTTCTTGGTACAACGTATCTTTTACATCATGCTCGTCCTTCACCGCCAGAAACTTGAAGCCATAGTTTTTGCTTTGACCAGGATTCAGGATCAGGCTTGTATTGGGCAAATACCCCCGATTGGTGGACTTGATGACATTGGAATGAATATAAAATACATTGAGTCCTTCCAGCCATTTGCCTTCGTTGGCCGGGTTCCAGGCCCATTTACTGCCCGGATGCTCCTCATCCCGCCAGTGATCCTGATACTCAAAGCCCGCACCCGTTGTGGAATCAGGAATCAGCAGCAGGGAAGAACCAATGCCGCTGGGACGCCCAGCTGTAATATAGGAGCTGTTATTGCCGACAAAGGAATGCGTCACCACTCTAGTTTCGTAGATCGCATCACCGTTGGTCCACTGCTCATTAAAAGGCAGAGGCAAACCGAAATCGCCAATCTCCAATTTTTTTCCACTTGTATTCTGCACCTGTATATTCCACAGCACCGAACCATTCGACTCTGCCGAATACGTTTCAATGACTTTAAAATTGCGTATGCCTTCTGCATTAGTAGAATTCTCGTACGTGACAGTGACACGGTTACCACTGGTTGTGATCTTACGTGCGTCTGCCGACTTGTTCGTCCATGCCTTCGTCCAGCTGCCTCCATCCAATCGGTACGTGAACATCAACTCTCCTAGCCATTGATGATCTGCGGTGTTCTGCTCAGGTGTAACCGTTGCGTTCATCACGTACTCTGTCGGGAAAGCATCTCCTTTGATACGTATTGATGAAATTTCTCCATGCTCGCCTGTCTGAATCGTCAGCTTGTCATTAGATAGTTCATGGGCCTCTGCCGTATGCGTCCCAAACAACACAGACGCTGTGGTTAAAAACAAAAATGCCGCCAATATTCCCTTAAATTTCATCAACACGGCCTCCTTTTGGATCTCGGGGTCCTGATTTGCTTGCCAATCACCTGAAGTCTCTTCATTTCGCCGCAACCTCCTTGGAAATGTAAGCGTTACAACTCTATTGTACAAATCCTTGTCCATTGGTAAAATCAACATTTTCAACCGATTTATATAGGATTTCAACCTAATAGGGGGATACTGTTAGATCGGCAATCAACCAAGCTACGACAGATTTATCTGAATTAAGATTACAGATGATGGAGAGACAGGAAATTTAGATAGAGAGCAAGGTAAGACTTTCAAGATACATCGGGGTTTGAACAAATCATACAAACGGACACTATAAAATCGAGAATTTATTTTGAGTTGCTGTAGTGGGGAATTGATACGTTGGGTTTTCTAGATGCGAGGGTATTTATTAAGATAGATTCGCTCCTAAGGTAGAATTTGGAGTCTGCGTATGTAAAGAATTTTTGGGATAGGGTATGGGGAAAAATCTGCTGAAAGCATCTATCGACTGAGCTGATTCCAATGGTATGCTTTGTATTGGTCAAGCCCCATTTTGTAGACAATGAAAAAAGCCCTATTAACTGTAACTGAACTTTGAAAATTTCCAGACCACCACTTTATCATTGAACTATCGTGTCCCGTTAGTTGAACGAGAGATGAGTTAGTTTTTAGAAAAAGGTGAAGGCTAACAAATCATATCTATCCATAGCAAGAGGCATGTAAACCGTACAAATATAAATACTGCCCCAAAATCTATTTTTAGGGCAGTATCGACAAATCACATGATTTTTCTATTTTATAGTTCTTGAATTGTTGGACGAATAATCATCTCATTAATTGCTACATCGGCTGGCTGCTCAATTGCAAATGCTATGGCACGAGCAATGTTAGAAGGCTCGATAGCAATTTTCATATCCTTCATTAATTGCAGTTTTTAACTCTGAGTTTGAAATTGCTGCTGTTAATTCTGTATCAATCGATCCTGGCGAGACAATAGTCGTTCGAATATTGTTGATACACTCTTCTCTACGAAGGCCTTCTGTAATGGCACGCACAGCAAACTTTGTACCACTATAAACTGAACTAGCAGGGAATACTAAGTGCCCTGCTATAGAGGAAACGTTAATGATATGCCCTTCTCTTCTTTCTCTCATGGATGGAAGAACGGCAGCAATACCATAAAGTGCACCCTTTATGTTAACATCCCCATCAAATCCCATTCTTTGATTTTCTTCTTATGAACAGGGGATAACGGCATGACTCCTGCATTATTGACCATTACGTCTATTTTTCCAAACTCTTTAAGCGCATAATCCGCTAACTCTTCCATCTGCTCATGTGAGGAAACATCCGTCACTTTATAAACAGCTTGCCCGCCATTATTTTGAATTGCTTCTTGCAGCTTTTGCAAACGATCTTCACGACGAGCGGCCAGTACCAGCTTCGCACCTTTAGAGGCAAGTTCTTTTGCAGTCGCTTCTCCAATTCCACTTGAGGCACCTGTAATAATGACAACCTTATCTTGAATATTTGACATATAATTCACATCCTTTCTTGATGAAAACGTGATAACGATAAAAATGTTATTCTTCGATATGAAACCATGGACCTGAAGCTTGGATGACACCCCAAAGTTTTTCCGGAAGCTCAAGTTCACTAACTTTTGAAGCCTTTATCGCTGTTTGGATTTCAGACTCTTGTCCACTTTGAACCTTTTCTACCCAGTCTGGATTCATGATTAACGTATGACCAATAGCCGCTAAGGACAGCCCCTTATCTAAAGCCGTTACAACGTCATCCGGAGTGTGCATAGCACCAGCTGCCATTACAGGCAATCTGCCATTTACATGTTCTACAATTAATTCAAGATATGTTTTTTCATCCTGACTATCGAACGGCTTTAACGAGAGCGCATTTACGAGTGAAGCATGCACATAATCAACACCTTCTTCAATCAGGTGATCAATTAATGTATAGGTATCTTTCATTCGCAGACCACCTTCAATTGGTTCATCAGGAGAAAGCCTGTAACCCAATATAAACGGTTTTGTTGCAAATTTTTGAATCACATTTTTCATTTCTTGAACAACCGCCAACGGAAAACGCAAGCGATTTTCTAAAGAACCTCCCCATTGATCCTCACGTCTGTTGAAGAATGGAGAAAAGAAGTTTTGCAGCAAAAATCCATGTGCACCATGAATTTCAACGCCATCAAATCCTGCTTCAATGGCTCGTCTTGTTGTTTCTCCAAATGCACGAATTACTTCCATGATCTCATCATGTGAAAGTGCTCTTGGCAAAACGGAAGGAGCAAATGCCGTAGCTTCAGTCTGTACAGCACTGGAACTTACCACATCTCCATTTGGAGTTAAGGTCGGAAGTGCTTTGTTGCCTGCGTGGAAAACTTGAAGTACCACAGGAGCTCCTCCACTTTTCGCCGCATCGGCTAATTTTCGTAAACTTGGAATAAATGTATCGTCATAGCCTGCAAATTCATGCGTAAAACCTATACCGCTTGGTTGGACATGCGTACAGCCTGTTATAACCAAACCTACACCGTTCACTCTTTTTTTATAATAATTTACTTCTTCATCTGAAATCGTGTAATCGTCATTACTGGCCCAAGTGGTCATAGGCGCCATAATGACTCGATTTCTAAGGGCGATTCCATTTTTGAGTGTAAAGGATTCAAATAGTTTGTTATATTTTGCGTTCATTTTCTAACCTCTTTCTAGTTATTCATTTATAAACTGTAGTAATTGTTGTCTTAAGTTAAAGCGTTTATTCGCATTCCCAAAGGAGATTACCAGTTGATGAGCGCTCACAACATTGGTACAATGACATCATAAAGTATTCGAGTAACTCGAAGTCAATAGCAAGGAGGTTCGAAATTTTGAATCAGACATTACATGAACCAAAATATACGGTAAAAGATGTATCTGAAATAACTGGCCTTACAAAACATACGATCCGTTACTATGATGACCAACAATTAATACCTTTCGTTTCGAGAGACGGCAGAAACAATCGCTTATTCTCTGAACATGATCTGGATTGGTTGCGAATGGTGCATTGCTTTCGTATTTCAGGATTGCCGATTTCAGAAGTCAAACATTACATTGCTATGTGTTTGCAAGGTGATGAGACGATTCCTGAAAGGGCTGAACTTGTTGCAAAACAAGAAAAAGAACTGGAAGCGAAGATCCATGAGTACAACCTTCAATTAATGCACATAAAAGAGAAGAAGGCTTACTACGAAAGTGTCTTGGCTGGTCAATTGGACGATACTTGGAATCCAGTTAACAATAACCCAGAATGTGGAGAAAAGTACGATATACCGGAACATATCAAATCAGCGTCAAAAGTTCATGCTTGACCTTAGAAGATAGTCTACGGCTTCGAGTTCACTCGAAGTCAATTTTTTTGTCTATTTAATTTTGACGGATATTGCACCAATCTGCCTGTTACTTCAATGAAAGAGGGAGCATTTGCCGCGGCAGTGTGCTCCCTGTTCTAAATTCAACTATCGTTTTCCGTTAGTTGAACCCCGAATTAAGTTTTGCTTACATTCCGTAAAAGTATTTCCCTTCCCTTTACTAGTTTCGTTATATTTTGAACCTTTTTATGCTTTTAGACGCTTTTAGACGCTTTTAGACGCTTTTAGAGTCGTGTATGAAAACTAATGACGGAATGGCAGTAACATGAACACCATCGGTTTTTGCATAACGTTTAATCATTTTGGCTAGTTCATTTTGCTGCTTAGTGATTATTTCAGATATTGGGTCCTTCCCGTTCCGTCATTCTTTATAGTTCGATTATAGTCCATATGTATCTGTTAAATAGGTGGTAGTGAGAGGATTAGGCAAACATTTGGCACGAACGGGATAACGATCGCTTTGTCATCTGGTGCATAATAAGTATGTGAAGTGGATGTCTGTTAAGAATATGGATTGTAGTTGATTTACACATAATAATTAAAAATACTGGAGGGTTTTATATGCAAAAAGTAACTTTGAACAATGGGATTGAGATGCCTATACTCGGTTTTGGTGTTTATCAGATCCAAGATGCAAATGAATGTGAACAAAGCGTTTATGACGCTATTATGACAGGTTATCGGCTGATTGATACCGCTGCCTCTTATTTAAATGAAGAAGCAGTTGGCAGAGCGATCAAACGTAGTGGCGTGGCAAGAGAGGAGTTATTTATCACTACGAAACTTTGGGTTCAGGATACTGGTTATGAGCGTACAAAAAAGGCATTTGAAAAATCACTGGAAAGATTGCAGTTGGATTATTTGGATTTGTATTTAATTCACCAGCCATATGGAGATGTGTTTGGTTCTTGGCGCGCTATGGAGGAATTGTACCGTGAAGGAAAGGTCCGTGCAATCGGCGTTAGTAACTTCCATGAGGATCGCCTGATCGATTTGATTATTCATAATGAAGTAGTTCCTGCCGTAAACCAGGTTGAAACGCATCCATTCAATCAGCAAATTGAAAATGCAAAATTCATGAAAGAGAATAATGTTCAGATCGAATCCTGGGCGCCTTTTGCTGAAGGGAAAAATGACTTGTTCCAGCATGAAATATTGGTATCCATAGCTGAAAAGTATAATAAATCCGTTGCTCAGGTGGTTTTACGCTGGTTGGCACAAAGAGAAGTTGTTGTGATTCCAAAGTCTGTTCGTAAAGAAAGAATTATCGAAAACTTCAATATCTTTGACTTTGAGTTAAGCCAAGAGGATATGGAGTCGATTACTACATTAGATACGAAACAGAGTCTGTTCTTTTCGCATCGTGATCCTGACATGGTGAAATGGATCGGTACCCGTAAACTCGATATCTAACCCTCTTTCAAAAGATCACCCGTAGGTTTTGATTACGCCAAAAGAAGCAACAATTTAACAATAACCGTTAGAAGTATGGAGTAGATGCCCTAAGGAAATCTACTCCTCTTTTTCGTTTGCGGTATCAATGTATTTATTGAATAATCGTTCCCCGTTAGTTTAATACATTTATCAAAGAAGGGATGTCCCCCATCACAGATGTCTGGAGAAACACCCCTATCTCTTGACTTTCCGTCTGGTGCATATGGCGGCCGGACGATGTGCCTGATTCCTTGCTCATTCCACAATTTCCGCTCCTGTTCGCCTGTCGGCGGTGATCGCTACAAAGCAATACATTTATGTCGTAGGAGCACAATGTCCCCGTACCAAATTATTGCACCGCAGAAATATTGAGGGCGGCCTCTATTTGATATTGGCATTATTATCGAAAAATACTGCTTTCCCTCTATGCAACCTGCGTAATAACAAGGTGCGCGGAAACTGGTCTTGTTCCTCCAGCTAATGGAGTGATCGTGAGTGCCGCGGCATTGCCAGCAGGATTTCGCACTGTGAGTACTGAATTAATGACCGTTGTTTGCACAAGAGCCATTCCTACTATTTGAGATGTACCTGTTGCACGCCCGACCACCGTATAAGCCAGGTCAGCGCCGTTGAGTGTTAAAATGAGTTGACCCGGTTCGTTTACACCTACCTGAAACAAAACCTGATAAGTGCCAATTGTAGCCAAGTTAAAAGAACTCGCATTTATACGGGTAATTGCAGTCCCACTGATTGGACCATCTTGCGGAAAACTCACGTCCGTGTCGGGAGCAACAGTTGCTGCATTATCAGGAGGCATCAAGGCAAAGAAATCTGCAAAACCTAATACTCCACCTGCTGGCCCTGCTGCTCCTGTTGCCCCTGTTGCTCCTGCTGGACCTGCTGCTCCTGTTGCTCCTGTTGCTCCTGCTGGTCCTGCTGGTCCCACTGGTCCTGCTGGTCCCGCTGGTCCCGCTGCTCCTGCTGGTCCCGCTGGTCCTGCCAATCCAGCTGCGCCAATTGCTCCTGCAATCCCTGCAAGTCCCTGTGGGCCAAGTGCTCCTGCAAGTCCTTCGGGGCCAAGTGCGCCTATCGCTCCTGCAATCCCTGCCAGTCCTTGGGGACCAAGTGCTCCTGCAAGTCCTTGAGGGCCAAGCGCCCCAAGTGCTCCTGCAATCCCTGCAAGTCCTTGGGGGCCAAGGGCTCCTGCAAGTCCTTCGGGACCAAGTGCTCCTATCGCTCCTGCAAGTCCTGCCAATCCTTGGGGGCCAAGGGCTCCTGCAAGTCCTTCGGGACCAAGTGCTCCTATCGCTCCTGCAAGTCCTGCCAATCCTTGGGGGCCAAGGGCTCCTGCAAGTCCTTCGGGACCAAGTGCTCCTATCGCTCCTGCAAGTCCTGCCAATCCTTGGGGGCCAAGGGCTCCTGCAAGTCCTTGAGGTCCTGCTTCTGCAATTGCTCCCGCAAGTCCTTGAAGTAATTGCTGACCTTTAGGTGGGGGACACGGTACCCGCACTATTTTTTTAATAACTAGAAGACGTCGTTTCTTTTTTTTCCCTTTTGGATGGCAAACAATTGCGGTTTTCTTTTTGCACGATTTTTTTTTATGCAGAAAACTCAACAGTTTCTTTTTTCTTTTCTTTTGGATGGCAAACAATTGTAGTTTTCTTTTTGCACGTTTTTTTTTATCCGGACAACTCAATAACGACACCTCCCTATAAAGATAGTTTAGTGTACGTGAGTTGTTTATTTTAGGCATGGACGAATAGCCGGTTATTCGCTAGACTAAAAACCATTTTTAGAATATTGGGTGTTTAGTAGGGTGATGTTATACCACAAGCCCAACACTCTTTCAGTATCATTACAAAATTTAATCAGCCTTCACTGCGTCAACCAAAATCACATTTGGGTCTCTTTTTGTACCTCACAGTGGCAGTGTGCTCCCTGTTCTAAATTCAAATATCGTTTCCCGTTAGTTGAATCATTTCTGTGATTGATCCACCTTGTAGATTCTTCTGGTAAGCGCCTGGTCATCATCTGTCCATGATATTTGGAGCTGTTTGCGGGTTTTTGAGTGCAGGCAGTAGAATGCCATCGATTAGCGCTGTGAAGAAAGGCTTGTCGAACGGTTTGCGCTGGATGAGTCCGCGAAAGGAAGCCATTGAAGTAATGACGTGACAAGCCATCTCAATGTCCGCGTGAGCGGGAATTTCACCGCGGACGACGGCTCGGTTCATAAGCTCGCGGTTCACAACAACCCATGGCTCGAAAATCCCGGCTGTTCCTGCTTCGGCAAATTCCGGATGCTGCAAAAAGGAGCCTAGGCCCGCTAGGACACGAAATTTGCGTTCAGTCGTAGAGCTTTGTCCTTCGGTACACGGTGAGGGTGACACAGGATTTGTGCCGAGACTGATCAACATCGCCAAAACGAAGGGCTTCTCAGCCTATGTGGAAGAGGGGACCAACCGCTGGCCGGCTGTGCACCGCCTTGACGCTGCACATCTATACCGCCTTGCGTTAGAAAAGGCACCCGCCGGTTCACGACTAAATGGGGTCACAGATGAAGGAGTGCCATTTCGCGACATCGCAAGTGTTATCGGTAAACACCTGAACGTGCCTGTAGTCAGCATTTCACGTGAAGAAGCAGACACACACTTCGGCTTCCTCAGTACACTTGCAGCGCTCGATATCCCGAGATCAAGCGTTGCAACTCAGGAACTTCTGGGATGGCGGCCTGTGCAACCTGCACTGATCCACGACCTCGAACAGTCTCACTACTTCAACAACTGATTGGATGCTCCCGTAAATTCTAACCAAGGGTACGGGAGCATTTTTCTTTAAAAAAGGCTATGTTAAATGTTATTGTTGATATTTGATACTTACGAACTAGCGTTCTATAATAAGGGTAATATCACTGTTCGGAGATGATTTGCCCATGGATTTAAAGGAACTGAAGAGGCATGCTGATACATGGGACGATAACGGTAAGCGAGAGCTTATCTACTTTTTACAGTCTCGAACCAAGGGTGTGGCGGTTCCAGTTCGTGCGATTGATGAAATTCAAGAGCAGAAGCATAAAGTATGAAGATGATCAGATAATAAATTTGTACACATAAGGAGATAAAAATTATGGCAAAAAACAAATTACTAAGAATGGACAATGTTGGCATCGTTGTAGAATCCCTTGATGACGCAATCTCTTTCTTCGAGGAGGTTGGCTTGAAGCTCGAAGGGCGAGCTACTGTCGAAGGTGAATGGGCTGGTCGTGTAACCGGGCTGGTCGTGTAACCGGGCTGGGTTCACAGTGTGTAGAGATTGCTATGATGGTTACCCCAGATGGCCACAGCCGACTTGAACTTTCGCGATTTCTCACCCCACCTACTATATCCGATCACCGAACTGCTCCTGTAAATGCCCTCGGTTATCTACGCGTCATGTTCACCGTTGAAGACATTGACGAAATGGTATCCAGACTCACAAAGTATGGTGCTCAGATCGTTGGCGAAGTGGTTCAGTACGAGGACTCGTATCGGCTCTGCTACATTCGTGGAATTGAAGGACTTCTAATCGGTTTGGCGGAACAACTCGGTAATAAATAAGTGACGTTTAAAAGAAGACTTAACTGAAATATACATTGCTAGAGTAAAAAATAGAAACAAAAAAGCAGTGTGAAAGTATTTCGAAGAAGTCGGGTGCATCAATCATATAAACACCGCATTCACACTCGGGGTCTGGGCGACCCTCGGTCCCGAAAACTAGGAACGAGGAAGTAATTGCCGGGACACATCCGCACCGACTAACCGCATCGTGGCCGGCAGCAAGCTGCCTTAACTCGGTGGGACATCGTGATGCATGAACTTTAACGGAAATCAATGCAAAACCAAATTACAGGGACTCAACTAACGGGAACGTTAGCTCAATAAACCGCCTTTTCACCAAGGCGGTTTTCTTATGGTCAAATATCAACAATAACATTTAACATAGCCTTAGAATATACCTTCCTGTAGGAACCGCTTTGGTTATCCAAGTCTCCATACCAGTTCCAACACCATTCTCTACGTTGCCAGACATATCATAAATTCCTAACTCGTTGGGTTTCCGGGTACCGATCGATTTTGTTGTATTATTGTTGCTCTCTATGATAGGCCAGCTCCAGTCTCCAGATAAGTACTTGTCTCCGGCATTTTTCCAATACCATGCGACCTCGTCGGCATTATTGCTTCCGCTGTATGTGTAGCCCTTGCTCACCTGACCTCGCCTGCTGCATATTCCCACTCTACTTCTGTAGGCAATCGGTAACCGTTAGCCCCCTCATTGATCGTTACTGTCCATTTTATATTATCGTTATCATTCTTATTGTTTGGGTCTTTTTTTTATCCTTGTCTATGTTGTAATACGGTTTTAAACCCTCTCGTATACTTCTTTGATTACAATGTCAAAGGTCGTTTTGTCTGATAGGAAACGACCTTTGACGTATCCGGATTAATGATAGAACTGAAGGGGAACGTCCTTCCGTTTGCCTCCAGTGTTTAGGGATTAATGTTTCCTCTATGATCGATTCATTTAAACCCTATCTATCAGACAGCTCTCAAAACCCGCTTATCCCGTGAGACAGTCCCAACCGCGCCTGTTCGTTGAACAGCTTACGATTGAGTGATTACCACACCGTTACGTCAGAACTCCCACTACTCTGATACCCCTCTGTTGCTAACACCTGGTAAGACCAGGTATTCCCCAGATTCATTCCTTTGCTCGCCCATGCTTTCACGTGGTTGCTGAAAGTGATCGTGGAGTTGCCCCCGGTCGGTCTCTTCGACTGTCGAACACTCCAGTACTGAATAAACGTCGTTTTTTGGCCTTCAATGGAAGGTGCGTCGTATCGCATTGTTGTGTAGATGTCATATGTGCCCCCATCACTGGTCACCGTACCTTTATACGTTCCGGTAGGTCGATAAGTCCCCCAGCTATCAACGACGTAATATTCGATGAGTGAGTTTCTCGTCCACCCGTAGAGAGCCAAATATCCATTACCGGACGGCGCCCAGACACCGGCATTGTAGTTAATCGTTCTGTTTGGCGATCCAGTAGTCCAGCCTTTGCCGACAACAAAATTCCCGGTATCCTTCCATGTTACGCTGTAATTACCGCCTGATCCATTAACAGCATTGACCGTCCCACCGCCATCGGTCCAATTTTGCCAATAGTCTGTCGCTGCACTTGAGGTTGTTGCAAACAACCCAAAACTCATGGAAGCTGCAAGAACTACCGTCATCATTTTCTTACTAAACTTAAACATACTTTACCTCCTAAAATTTTTGTGTTTGTCCCATACATCTGCTTGTTAGTTGATTCTCTTTGCAGCACATCTCTTATCAGTGCCATATTCCGTTTTTTTACTTTTACCTCCTTTCTGAGTAAATTATAGAATGATAGCGTTTGCATAAAAACCTAGCAAATTAAAGGTTTAACTCTATTATGTTTAGAATACCTTGAATTTTATAGAAGCCGTTGAAGGGTAATCGAGTTTCGTAACGTTGGAAGAAGGTCTTCGCTGCTTTTAATTATTCGAGCAATATGCGAATCTATTTTTATGTCGGATTTTTTAGATATTCATCTAATCGGAAACAATATAAGTTCTTGTCCCAAGCTGAAGACAAGAACTTATATCGTTAAAACCAAAAAGCTGCCAATGGCAACTGGGGTCAGTCCCGTCGGTTTCCCATATGGAGTTTTTCCAATGTCAATTTTAAGGAGTGCAATTCAGTATAAAAAAACTGGGGTTTGAGAGCGAAGGCATATTAAAAAAGGACAAAATTCTGTCCGATGGTAATTACCTCAACACAGTTATGATGGGACGACTTAATGAATAATTCCAGCAAAAAACCTCCTGTGAATCATCACGGGAGCTTTATTGTGAATGTTATGCCTTTTTACCTGTAACGTTTAGGATTATCTGTCTGACCAAGAATAAAGTCGATACTCACCTTGTGGAAATCCGCCAATTTGATTAAGAACGAAGTGGGCGGAATGGTGCTGTACAAGCGATAACGTTCGCCTTTGTGCCCGGATTTCAACCTTCTTAGCTTGATTAAGAAATCGGGGCACAACAACGATGGGAATCACCATCCGACCGCGTAGTGGCGCCTCGTGTACATTTTTAACTCAGCTTATAAAAAAACTTTATGCAAATAACGCATAAATATCAATATGCATCCATCGCATGCTGTAAACTGTGCTTGGGGGATGAACAGCGCATAAGGGAATTCTCAATTCACGTGAGGACAAAACACTTAACATTTCATAGGGGGCTTGATGAAAATGATTTTGGAGGATCTGTATTATGGGAATTGGCGTCCCAGTGAACAAATAAAGTCAACCGACCCTGAGTCTCAAAAAGTGAATCAAAAAATTAGTGAATATATGGAGATGTTGAAAAATAAATTACCAGCAGTCGATTTTGAGCAAATTGAAGTCATGTTTGATTTATTAAGCGAGTCAACTTCCTTGCACTCCGCAGCAGCGTTCATCCACGGGTACCGAACGGGGGCAGTGACGATGATTGAGGTATTTAGCGGGGAAAAAGAATGGGTTGCTGGTAATAAACCATAAGAAAGATGATGGAGAAATTTAACTAATGACTTAAAATAAAAGCACTTCAATCGGCAGAAATAATCTTTTGCCTTGAAGTGCTTTGCTTTGTACGAATCCTTCTACTTCGTACCGCTCGGTATTGGGCCAGTTGTTCCTTGGACACGGCGGGCTCAGCTTAACGACCTGATACGTTCCTAACTGGTTGTTGGCTTCATTTTTATTAGTCATCAGCTTCTGAATCGGAGCTTTAAGTCCTGTTTGCAACACGTCCCGAACCGATTTTGTCTGAACCGGATTCCTTCACTTAGGCTAGAACGGACGGAGCGGTAACGATTTCCAAACTCTTAATATGCTCATGCAAGCAGTAGAGTCCACAACTTTCGGCTACTCCAGCTTGCATTCGAAGCTTTTTTAAAGTTGCTATATGCTCTACATGCTCTGCAACTACAAAAAGGGAGATGGCGCTGGCCATCCCCCTTGCTCTTATTCTTCCCTCATACTTCCTGCTTAAAAACATATTGCTTGCACAGCTTGTCGGTGAGCGAAGCGGGCAGAATTGTTCTGAAGAAGCGGAGCGTTCGGAAGAACAATCTGCACGCGCAGCGCCTCCCCGCACCACCAGTAACTATTTTTAATCCCCCACCCGATTCAGAAACACCTTCGTCCGTTCCAGCTGCGGATTGTTGAAAATCTGCTCTGGTGTACCGGATTCTGCAATTTCGCCATTATCCATAAAAATGACACGATCCGCCACATCTCTCGCAAAATTCATCTCGTGGGTCACGATGACCATCGTCATATGTTCCTCAGCCAGCTTTTTGATAACTCGCAGCACCTCACCCGTCAGCTCGGGATCAAGGGCCGAGGTCGGCTCGTCGAACAGTAAAATATCAGGGTTCATCATCATTGCCCGGGCAATCGCCACACGCTGCTTCTGCCCCCCCGACAGTCGGGATGGATACGCATCTGCTTTATCTGCCAATCCGACTTTAGCCAGCAACTCAGCGCTTTGGCGACGCAGTTCAGCCTTGCTCACCTTTTTCACCAGCTTCGGAGCCAGCTCCAGATTATCCTGTACCGTCAAGTGAGGGAACAGATTAAAATGCTGGAACACCATGCCCATCCCAGTGGTAATGCCCTTAATATCACCTGCCGGAGCGTACTGACCGTTTTCCACCAGTGCTTTATCATGAATGCGGATCGTTCCGCCCGTCACATCTTCCAGGTGTACCAAACTACGGAGCATGGTACTTTTTCCTGAACCTGAAGGACCGATGACGGCTACAACCTCGCCCGCTTTAACGTTAAAGCTCACTCTTTTCAGAACGTCGAGCTTGCCGAACGATTTTTTCAAATCGGTAACTTCTATTGCATTAGTATTCATATCTCGACATTCCTTTTACTCGAATTTAAAACGTTTTTCCAGCGCCCTGAAGAATAGCGTCAGCACCAAAGCTAACAACAAATAAATAACCGCCGCTACAACATAAGGTACAATCGAGAAATCACGGTTTACAGCCGTATTGGCAAAATGCAGCAGTTCCGGTACCGCTACTGCATACAGTAGTGCCGTATCTTTTACCAGTGTTGTCGCCTCATTGGTTACCGCAGGCAAAGCAATCCGCACCATTTGCGGCACAATGACTCTAATCAGCGTCTGCGACTTGCTCAAGCCCAGCACTTGCGAAGCCTCGTATTGCCCTTTATCAATCGACAACATCCCGCCTCTGAAAATTTCCGCAAAATAAGCTGCATAATTCAGTACAAATGCCAGTACCGCTGCCGTTGTCCGGTCCAATACTAGATACTCCCCAATGACAGGCAACATCGGCAGACCAAAACAAAAGAACAATAATTGCAGCAATAGCGGCGTACCGCGTATAACATAAATGTACATATGCATCAGCCAGGCGATTGGCTTAATCCGGCTTTTGGCCAGTAAAGTAACGATAAAACCCAATGGAATAGACAAGATGAGCGTGATGAAAAATAAAATAACCGTCATCTGTGCCCCTTCAAGCATAGGCTTCATAATTCGTAAAATATATTCCATACTCATAACCTTCGACTCCTAAACCCTTAGTTCAATACACTACGTATTAATTTAATACTTTATCTTCACCAAACCACTTTTTTGAAATTTCAGCAGCTTTTCCGTTCTTGTGCAGCTCATCCAATGCAGATTGCAGCTGCGTCAACAGCTCTTCATTCCCTTTTTTCACACCGATGCCGTATTCCTCAGGGGCCAGTGATTCATCAAGCAGCTTATACGTCCCTTGTTCCTTCGACATATAGTACTTGGCAACGACTTCATCAATGACAACCGCATCCAGACGTCCGGTTTTCAAGTCTGTCAAAGCAAGCACATTATCCGGGAACTCGGAAACTTGCTTCAATTTACTTTTGATCGGATTCGCATCCAGTGCATCGGCTGCTGAAGACAGCGTCTGGAGTCCCACCGTTTTGCCCGCCAGATCAGCCAGCTTGGAAAGACTGGAAGTAGCCGGAATGACAATCACCTGACTGTTTTTCAGATATGGCTTCGTAAACAGCACTTTTTCCTTACGCTCATCCGTAATGGTGTATCCATTCCAAATGAGATCAATACGTCCGCTGTTCAGCTCGGATTCTTTGGCAGACCAGTCAATCGGCTGAAATTCCACCTGTTTACCCATTTGTTCCCCGGCCGCTTTCGCATAATCAATATCAAAGCCGGTCAGCTCGTTATTTTCATCTCTAAAGCCCATCGGGGCGAATTTATCATCAATTCCAATAATCAATTTACTGTCATCCTTACCGCCGGAACATCCGGCCAACACGATCATCATCAATCCAATTAACATCGTAAACATGGCTGCTTTTCTCATCTTATTCCCCTCCAACAATGATGACCCCCGTATCCAAGAACAGGTGGCAAACGCTTTAGTTCGTTAACACGTTATCAGAGTATCATCATAACACACCGCAGGATACTCGTCGAGAGGAATGAGCGGAATCTTAGCCTTATATAAATGGAAAACCTGTGACGAAAATTTGACCGATGTTCTATAATGTAAAACCTTACCTTGACATGTCACCTAAACCGTCTTATTATTTCCTAGTATTCTTATATACTTTTATTAATTTTAAAATTCCAGCAACAATAGTATGTAAATCAGCTTGATAGACAGGAGAAATAAAGCCCCATGTACATTTTAAAGCGTCTTTTTACGATGTTCATAACGTTGTGGATTATCGTCACTTTAACGTTTATCATCATGCACATCATTCCGGGTGATCCATTCTCGAACGATTCCAAAACGATTCCGGAAGCGGTATTGCAAAACATGCGTGCCAGGTACAATCTGGACAAGCCGCTCGCCGTGCAGTATGTGCTGTATCTAAAAAATCTGCTAGTACTGGATATGGGCCCGTCTATTCAATCGAAAACGACGGACGTCAATATGCTCATCGCCCGAGGTTTTCCACCTTCTGCATTGCTGGGTATTCAATCCATCGTAGTCGCGATTATTGCCGGTATTTCGCTCGGAACACTAGCTGCTCTGCACCATAATCGACCACTGGATTATATCTCGATGTTTATCGCCATTGTTGGTATTTCCGTACCCAGCTTCATATTGGCACCGCTGTTAATCAAGTATGTTGCCGTCCAATGGCACCTGCTTCCGGTCGCCTCATGGGGAACCTGGCAGCATACGGTGCTCCCGTCGCTGGCTCTCGCTGTTTCACCTCTTGCCGTTATCGCCCGCTTTATGCGGACAAGTATGCTGGAAGTTATGCATGAGGAGTACATACGCACTGCCAAAGCAAAAGGGTTGTCCTCTTGGGCAGTAGTCATTCGTCACGGATTACGCAACGCGTTGATTCCGGTGCTGTCCTTTATCGGGCCGTTATTCGCTTCCGTTATTACAGGTACCTTTGTCGTTGAAAAAATATTCGCCATTCCCGGCATCGGTAAATACTTCGTAGACAGTATCTTTAACCGGGATTATCCAGTGATTATGGGGACGACCATTTTCTACAGTGCCATTCTGGTCGTCACTTTATTTTTAATTGATATATCCTATCGCCTTGTCGATCCGCGAATCAAATTAGACAGCAAAGGAGATTAACATGAAAGCAGCACCTACTGTCGAAAAGGACAGCCTGTTCAGTCTTGTAGACCGCAGCCAGATCCCTACCCCCACGTTGACCAGACCCAAAGAATCACCCTGGCGGGATCGGCTACGCAGACTTTTTAACAACAAGCTTGCTCTGTTGGGACTTTCCCTACTTATCATTATTATTGTGCTGGCGATTGTTGGACCCTCCATGGTTCCTTATGCACCGAGTGATCAATCCCTTTTGAAGACGAATCTTTCTCCTTCGGGAGAGCACTGGTTTGGCACGGATGATCTAGGGAGGGACGTATGGGCACGGACATGGGCCGGGGCTAGAATTTCACTTATGATCGGCTTTGCCGCTGCTGCCATTGATTTGGTGCTTGGCATTCTCGTCGGCTGTGTAGCTGGTTATTGTGCGGGACGTGGTAAAACGGGCGACCGAATCGACAATGTCCTAATGCGTATTATTGAAATTCTGTACAGCATTCCTTATCTGCTGGTCATCATTTTGCTGCTGGTTATTATGAAGCCAGGCCTGCTCACGATGATTATTGCATTATCTATTACTGGCTGGGTCGGTATGGCCCGTGTAGTGCGTGGGCAAATCTTACAGCTGAAGCAGCAGGAATATGTGTTAGCAGCTCGTAGCTTGGGGACATCTCATTCGCGTATTATCTTCAGACATTTGCTACCGAACGCAGCGGCAATCATTATTGTAAATTTGACGTTCACTATTCCGTCGGCTATTTTTGCCGAATCGTTCCTGAGCTTTCTCGGTCTGGGGATTCAGTCTCCTTCGGCCAGCTGGGGGACGATGGCTAACGATTCACTTGGCGTTATTTTAAGCGGTCAATGGTGGCGCCTATTTTTCCCCGGGCTGATGATATCGCTCACCATGCTGGCGTTCAATACACTTGGAGACGGACTTCAGGATGCACTTGACCCGCGCTCACAACATTAACAACAGAGATATCCAAATTGGACAAGGAGGGGTGTCACCATGATCCGCAGCTTCTCGCCTAACCGCAGGAAAAACGGCAGTTCCTTTATCGAAGTGCGCACACGCGGCATACCTGCGGGAAAGGAGGATGAATAAATCCCGGTACGGTGTACCTTATTTTTGGCATAACTAATCACAGTAATGGAGGAAAACCACGATGAAAAAAATGCATTGGATGACGATCATCTTACTTTTGGCCGTAACGGCTTTGGCTGGATGCTCTGGTACTACGGACAAAACAGCAAGCAACGACCCGTCCGCTGCGCCTCAAGCAGATATCCCGCAAGAAATCACTGCCAATCTGGCAGGTGGAGAGCCTTATACGCTAGACCCTGCTTTCGCATCAGATACAACGTCCTACTTTGTGATTGATAACTTGTACGAAGGGCTGTATACATACGATAAGGCCGGTAAAATCGTAGAAGGCGCTGCCAGCAAAGTAGACGTATCTCCTGACGGCAAAACCTACACCTTTACTATCCGTGACGGTGCAAAATGGTCGAATGGTGACACGCTGACAGCTAAGGATTTTGAATACTCCTGGAAACGGGTACTGAATCCGAAAACAGCTGCCTACGATCCTTCTGCCCTCTACTACATCAAAGGTGCCGAAGCGTACAACACAGGCAAAGGTAAAATTGAAGACGTGGGTGTTACAGCCAAAGATGATAAAACTCTTGTAGTTGAGCTGAAATCACCGCTGAGCTTCTTCCCAACGATCGCAGTGGGTCATGCCTATCTGCCAGTAAACCAATCGGTTGTTGAGAAAAATGACAAATGGGCAGCAGAAGCGGGCACAATTGTCGGCAACGGTGCGTATGTAGCCAAAGAATGGAAGCATAACGAACAAATTACGCTGGCGAAAAACGATCAATTCTGGAACAAAGATGCCATTACAATGGCAACGATTAATTTTAAAATGGTTCAAGACTCCACAACTTATTATCAAATGTATAAAACGGGCGATCTGGACCTGATTTTGAGCCTTCCCGTAGATACACTGGATCAGGAAAAGAGCAACAAGGAATTCCTGTCGCATCCATCTTTCAGTGTGTACACCTATTCTTTTAACGTAAAACAAAAGCCGTTTGACAATAAAAAAATCAGACAGGCCATTTCCTACGCGATTGACCGCGAAGCACTGGCTACCAGCGTAACCAAAGGTGGCGAAACTCCTGCTTACGGTTATGTTCCATACGGAACAACAACGCCATCCGGCAAGGACTTCCGTGATGAAGCACCGAAAAAATACTATGAGTTTGACGCTGCAAAAGCGAAACAATTGCTGGCCGAAGGTCTGAAAGAAGAAGGTTTGACCAAGCTGCCACCGATCACCTTCAAATACAACACTTCGGATAAGCATAAAAAAGTAGCTGAAGCGATTCAGGAAATGCTGAAAACAAACCTGGGTGTTGAAGTGACGCTGGAGAATCAGGAGTGGAAAACGTACATTGATACCTTTAAACAAAAGAACTTCCAGATCGCCCGTATGGGCTGGGAAGGAAACTTCCTGGATCCACTCGGCGTATTGGGGCATTATACTTCCAAAAATTCGAACAACTTTACCAACTGGAGCAACCCGGAGTATGACAAACTGATCGAATCCTCAACCTTTGAGCTTGATCCGGCAAAACGCTTTGAACAGCTCCATCAGGCAGAAGACGTATTGATGGAAGATCTGCCGATTATTCCGATCCAATTCTCTGCGGACACCGCATTAATCAGTCCTAAGATTCAAGGTATCGTATTTGATGCTCGTTCGAACCCAGACCTGCGCTTTGCGAAACGGGTCGAAAAATAATGATTTTACGTTTCGGGATCACTGCCCTGATCGTCGGTACCTTAGGATTTCTGTACGCCATCCCCCATCTCTTGTATGGTCGTGAAAACATGGCTACTGCAAATCTGCTATTCCTGTTGGGGTTGCTGGGCTTGGTGATCGGTGCAATCTTCCACGTTCTGCAAAGCGGTTTTCTCACCCTCTTCCTGCAGGGGTTTGCCGACATCAGACAGTTGTTCATTCGTCAATCCAAGGCATTACGGGAGGAAAATGAACGTTTGCGTTCCGATGAATCTCTGTCAGCCTGGAAAACATCCATGTTCCGCCACCTCAAGGTATATACTTCGGGGTGCGGGGCGGGGCTTATCCTTTGCTCGATGATATTAATGGGGATAAGTTAGTTAGGGCGTATGAAAGCTTTCTTGCGGTTGGTGGGCGCTGCGCGTGCAGATTGTTCTTCCGATCGCCACCGCCCTCGGATTTTCATTATTGTACACAACCAGTAAAGGTTAAAATCCGAGGACAAAAGCGAACGCTTCGCTTCTTCAGAACAATTCTGCCCGCTCCGCTGGCAACCGCCGTAGAGCTTCCATACGTTTTAGAGGTGTGTAAATGAAAAGAGAGAGTTTCGCAAAGCGTTTGCTAGCGGAACTCTCTCTTTTTGCATTTTTTATATTAAACTTTGAAAAGGGCTCATAGTACAATACTTAGTAGCCTTAATAAATATGCTTTTCCTTGGCTTCTTGCAGCCATAACGGGAACTCGTTAAGCAATAGTTCGTACAATTCATTGTCTTCCATAGATTCGATATTTTGAATTTGAAAGAAGTTAGCGTTATCTACCACACGGCCTTCTATGTTGTCCAGCTTCTTTAATACGCCAAAATCTGACTCACCCACACCGATAAATTGCCAGAAAATCGGCTCTCCTGACGAATCAATGACTGCGTTATCGATATTATCTCCTTTTCCACGCTTCACACCGCCATCATTAATAAAAATAACAAAGGCTGGATCAGAAGAGGGTTCTTCCTTGGTGTATTTGGCGATGACATCGCGCATCACAGGCGGCTCATCATTACGACCGAACTTGAGCAAATAATCATTGGACAGAATATGTCTTTCAACATAGTTGTCAACGTCATTTTCGGTAACGGACGGCAAACGTGAAAAACGGTGATCATACACCCATACGTCCAGTACACCATCATCATCCAAAGAACTCGCTACTGCAACAATTCGTTCCAACACCTTTTGAACGGTACCATTTTTGTACAAACTTCTCATAGATCCTGAAATATCGAGCACCAATCCAACTCTCGCAGTCACATTTGATAGATTCTTTTTAGTCAGTACCAGTTGCGCATTCTTTTTAAGTAAAGAAATACCGCTCATGTCCCCCACGCTCCTCTATGATGTTTGCGTTTGTACGCCTACTCTACCATCTGCGTCGTTCATCGCCTCTCAGGGGAAAGTCGCTCAATTCTCCGAGTTGGTCATGTGCAGCCTTATAAATGCGAAGAATAGCTTGTACCTTGTTAAAATCATTGTCTTCCGGGCCGAATCCTTCCATATACATTTTTTGAATGATGTTTTGGAAGAAATCCATACGTTCGCGGACGGAATCCTGCTCGATTTGCAGTACCTCTTCAAAGCTGTGTGTCTCAGCAAAATCAGACAGCTCATCAAACTCCTGTTCCTGATATCGCTCTCCCCGAGTTTCGGGATTGAGATCAATAGAGGTACGCAAGGTTGATAATAAAATATTTTCGCGCGCCAGCATAACATGAAAATCTTTGTTCTTAAACAGATCCGTAACGATCAGACGGCACATTTCCTTGTTCTGGAGCAGAATCCCGTCAAAAGGATGCAGCGTCCACACACCGTAGTTAAAAAATAAATTAAAATTGAAGCTGCTGCTTCCATACTGATATACAATGTTGATTTTCGATTCGTCGATGATTTCAAATGAAAATTCCAGCATGCATTCTCCTTTGGGATTCCAATATTTAACTCTATCCTATCAGAAAATGCATGATTTTCAATAAAAAATTTTATTTCACAGAATCATTTAATTCCACAATTGAATCTGCTTTTTCGCTGCTGACAGCCACGAGTAAATAGACAATCACACACCCTAAAATAAAGGACATCATACGCTCGCTCTCTCCTTTTGTCATTCGCTTTTTAAGAGTTTATGCACGAGAATGCTATGTATGTTCATCATGTCCTTTATTAGCTACTGCCAAACCAAAAAAAGACGCCTTTCGGAGTCATCCCGGCGTCTTTTTAATAGATTGGGTCTATTATTCTAAATTGTCATCAGTTCAAAAACGAGCTTAAACCCTCAGAAGAATTGCTATCCTTCAGCGTTTTGGATGGTTCTTTCCCTTCGATCCCCAAACGTTGGCTAAGGTTGGCATTGATTGCTGTCATTTTACTTGTGTAGTCATGGCAGCTTTCAATAATTTGGCGGTTCGATTTTTCAGACAGATCCAAAGCAGATACCAAATCACCAATCGCCTGATTCACAGCCTCCAGTGACATAGAAGGCTTGCTAAGCAGATCTGTCGTTCTCTCGGTCGTCGTTTTGAGAAGCTTCGCATTTTCCTTGAATTGATCTTCAATGGTACGGTTGGTTGCATCGACGGCTGAAATGATTTTGTCTTGATCCGCCAGCGCCATCGCGATCATAGCCGATACAGTGATCAGATTCGATGTTTTATCAATCGCATTATTTACAGAATCAATCAGTTTATCATTGTTATCATTAATAATATCTGTTGCCGCAATCGCCTGATTGTATAACAAAATCATTTCAGTCATCGACTGTGTACGAGTAACCACCTTGCGCAACCCCCGCTCCAGATGAGGCTTACGGTTTTCGTTTTCCGGCTTAGCAATCTCGGTCTCAAACAGTTCTTTCAAGCGATTACCAAAGGCAATCTTCGTCTGTAAATTGTAGATTTCTTCAATGGAAGCCTTCTTCAACTGTCTCATGCTGACGATGTTTTCTTCCAGATTATCCTTACCATCTCTCAAGGCAGTAATGATTTTCTCGATGTTCGTCTTCACCGACTGATACTTGTAAATGTAGTTTTTTAACGGGCTTTTACGCAGGAGCTTGCCAAAAAAGCTCACATTTTTGCTCTGCTGGAGCGTTTCGCATTCATCACGCAGCTTTAAGATCATATTGGATACCTCAGCCCGATCACCGGACATGAGGTCGTTTACCGGACGATCCAGCATTTTAAGGGTCTGCCCCGCACGTTCCTGCGTTTTAACCCCCAGTTTACCGATATCATCCATTAAGGTATCCAGGCTCATGACATCGCTTTGTGATACCTTCTGAATCAGCTGTGAAGCCTCCTCAGTCACCTTTTGTTCATCTTCTTTTTTCAATTCAGCCCATGGGGTCGCCATACGCTACCTCCTATTCTGAAAACAACTGTTACCCAAGTCTAATCGTTGTTATTCAGAGCAGCTATACTGCTACTTTTTTTATTTTCTCAAAAAATCGCCTACAATTCGGAACTGCTATATCGCTGGTGAATAAGCTCCGCTTTGCTCTGTAATTCCAACAGATCCTTATGCTCCACCGTAGATACAATTACAGATATTTTGCTGTCCACATCCCGTAATCCGTTTAATAACGTCCTCCGGTTGGTCCGCTTCGCATCGCCGCTGAGCCGAAGAAACGGATTAATCAGTCCGTTCAAATCCTTCAAAATCAATCTCCGAACCGTGTGATTCACTTCGCTGTTGTTCAGTTCATGCAAAAGTGGAATGACCCGCTGCAAACGTGCAAATAGAGCCAGCGCCTTCTCGACGATCTCGTTATCAAGCGCATCCTTCTGCCCCTCGGAGATCACCATATCCTCCAGTACCTCCAAATACTCCATCACCTGAGCAAATTCACTGCTCACCTGAACTGATTGACGTACTTGTCCTGTCATAGACTCCGGTCGAACGGCAGCTTCCTTTTCATGCTGATGTGTCTCAGCGACCTGCTCCTGCACCACCGGAATCACGGAACCGGTCAGATTGGGGCGAGGATGGCGAATAGCCATGATGGCACTGTATCCTCCCAAACCAATGATCGGAATCGCCAAACACACAAACAGTGGCAACCAAAAACTTAGTAAAAGCGCAATCAGGTAGCTAACCACAGCAATCGTGGCACCCCACATTTTTGACGTCATAGCTTGTACCTCCTGACGTAAACCCTTACCATATTGTAGAAAACAATATTTGTGTGTGTCAATGTACGGATTTACGTATGGTGATTGGCTGCTCGATATGACTGGCTAAAATGTCGTATTGCGGATGAAGTGAACCGATCTCATGACCCAAAGCCGATTTCACCGCTAGATAAGGAAAATTGATACCAGACAAACATGATACATGAAGTCCTCCGGACATCCGCGGATTGATCTCTAGCAGCTTGGCATGCTCGCCGTTATATTTTACCTGAATGTTATAATTGTACGGAATGTGATACGCCTCAGCGACCTTCTGTGCCACCTCCAACAACTCGGGATGCTGCTCCAGCAGCCGTAATCGTCCTCCTGCCTTCCTACGCGGAACCGCCGCTAGCAGCTTTCCGTTCCGGTCAGCCAGGCAGTCAATACTGTATTCGTATCCCTCCAGCAGCTCCATCACCATCAGATTGGGAAATGATTCTGTGGATGACAATACGCGGTGTGCTTCCTCGAACGAAATATGATTCAGCGCATGGCCGAACAGTTCCTCCAGCGGATTACGTTCATTGTCGATGATACGAAAGCCCATTCCGCCTTCTGCATTACATGGCTTGAAGCATGCCTTATGTCCAAGTGCTATTAACGACTCATATGCCTGTTTAAACTGCTCGGCATTGCTGGCAATGGCATAATCGGGAATCGTGACAATTTCCTTTTGACGAATGGATTCATAAAACAAATCCTTTTCCATCAGTTGCTCCAGCAGTTCGGTATCTTGGCATACCATCACTTTTGTCCCAATACCATCGAACAAATAAAGATGCTTGCTAATATCGAGCATATTCCACCGTGGGATAAAGACATCAATTCCGTGCCGCTTGCAAAAATCAGCGCAAAATTGTGCGTACTCCACACCACTGGTGCGAGGCTCTACTTCAGCTATATCACTGGCCTGTAGCGCCATGTGCTGCGGATCAGAGTGCGTCGCATAGATCTCGAACGGAATACCGTCCTCATTGTTACGAATAGCATTCATATAATGATACGCCACTGAAAACCAGCGGTTAAAATACACCTTAACCTTCTTCACAGAGCCACGTCCCCTATCTATTCTGAAAATGAAGTTTGAGCTGCGAACACACTCCGGTGTATCTCATGAACATACGCCATGATTTCGTCCGCTGCATAAACCCCCGACACTTCTGTAAAACGGTAATTGACCTCCAACTTATCCCGCAGCTGTTCCCGATACAATTCACCATGACGCGGAGCAATCGCATAATCGGCATAGTCCAGCAGACAACGGTCCAGCAAAGAGTCACCGGACGCAACCACAGCCCCTCCATTCGTGAGATTACGGATGTGCTCCACGGCTGCCTGTTTATTCACCGCCGCAGGTACCAGATACACCTTACGACCTTGAATGGATACCTCCCAGCCCATTTCACGCATGATTCGCGCCTTCTCCAGCACCTGTTCCAGCGGCATACGATCCCGTTCAATCATGAAAGCATAAAATAACTCGTCGCAAAAGCGCTCGTTTACCACCCAGTCTTCATGCAGCACCTGTCCGAACACCTGACGTGCTTCTTCTGCATGAGCACCATCACGGCGTACTTGTTCATGAATACGCCGATTCCACTCTTGGTCCACCTCGCCTCCGACGATGATGTTTCCACCATTACTCGTCACGGCATATGCGGGAACCAACTCCGTCTGAAACACAGTGATTCGTCTATACTGTTCTATCGTCCGAGTCGTCACGGGCATAAACATCACATCTTCAGGCAGTGTCTTTAGCAATTGCAGGGCTTGTTCAGAAATAAAAGCCCACGTTGCCCCGTCTATCTGTTCCGCAGGCAACAGGCCAGGGGACTCCAGCGGTACGCCAAGCGAACGTTTGGAGTAAATCAGTGTCTGATCCAGATCACTTGCGTAGATCATTCTTGTCCCCCCTTGAGCGGCTTGATAATTCCGCAGCAGGAATAAGTCAATCCTTCAAATACTTCTACAGGCACTCCACGATCCTTTGCCAGCAGCATAATATGCTGAAGATTCGGATTATCTTCGCGGTCAATCAGAATTTTCCACGGCACTCTGCGCAGCAGTACACGAGTCGTCTCCCCCACTCCGGGCTTGACCAGATTGATATCCCGAATACCAAATGCCTGCTGAATCGCTTCAATATCCCGTAAGCCCTGCCATGTCACCGCAGGCGGATTCAATGTCATTTGTTCAGCATATGCAACGGCCGTTTCAGCCACGTCTTGAAAGTACCCGGATACCGTATCCACAAACGTATTGGACTGATCCACTGACCGCCAGGATTCATAAAATTTGGCCCCATGGAAATCATCAGGGCCTATGAGATCGTCGCGTAATACCGTCCGACTCATCAAACCTGATACAGTCGAATTCAGACAAGCACTTGGAATCAAATAATCTTCTCGTGTACCAAAGGTTTCTGAACATCTGCCCGGATCGGCCAGCACCGCCAGATCATCATTTAGACGCAAACCGTAATCCGCGTTCATCTCACGACAGGCCTCAATCAATACCTGCCGAATCGCCCCTTTCCCCGTCCAGCCATCGACAAACTGAAGTTCAATCTCCAGTCCATGCTGCTGTAAAATGTATAAAATCGCATTCCGGTCAATGCCTTTGCCACGAATAATAGAAATGCTGTAATGCGGCAAGGATACGCCATACTTCCAGTCAATATAACGCTTGATCAGGATACCAATGGGCGTCCCTGCTCTGGCAAGAGAAACAATCGCCGTGTTCAGGCCTCTTTTTCTCACAATCATCTCAGCCACAGAAGCTGCCGCTAATGCAACCTTTTTGGCAGATTGGGCAAGTGTTTCGTGAAACAATGCAATATACTCGGCTGTCGGCTCGTATTCCACTGGCAGCATTTCTGAATAATGGACTCCCGACTGAATCGCCTCTTCACGATCCTCCGTCCCTTTTTCCAACGTAACCCGGCTCAAATCCTTCAATAAAAAAGTGACATCCGAGGCAGGATAACTGCCCAGCGGTTCGGGCGGATGAATGTTCTTCTGCTGTATTTGCTCCATGAGTGCTTGCTTCATATCCGCGCTCCTTTACTCTCCTGTCTAGTTAAACCGTTAAAATAAACGACATGCACTTTATCGCAGCCCAGACGGGTCAAAGCCTCCAGCATGGGGTTCATCCGCTCTGGGTCAGACTCCCTTTCCATCAAAACGAATATTTCGTCATACTGACCGGGGTCTACATTATAAATAAAATTGCGTATCGTACTGTCCTCAGGTGATGGATATGTCACACCACAGGCGACTCCATACCCTTCTTCGCGGTGGGGATACACCGGGCTGCGTGTCGTCGATTGAAAATACACATTCGGACCTAACTCTGCTGCAATCCGCATTGGAATGTACATGAATTCGCCTGTGCCCATAACCAGCGTGCGTTGCCCAGAACGAAGTTGGTTCAGTCGTTCAGCTGTACGCGTGATTTCTGCATCCAACGCTGAATTATCAGCGGATTGTAGACCAAAACGGCCTGTATATTTTAGATAAGGAGCTGTATTGGCGTACCCGTCCGTTGACATGGAGCTGTGTACTACCCGCTCAAAATCGGAAGCATCCTTTTCAAAACGGTGGTCAATTATTCCAGAAGCGTATTTATTAACCTCTGCCATGCTAGTGGCTGCATGTTCTGGGTACAAGGCCTGTCCGGCATATTCTGCGTGATCCAGTATTGGTACTCCCTGTACCTCAATCTTTCCTTTGAGCAAGCTTAAAGGCGTAATCGTAATGCCTAGCTCTGCCTCCAGATCAGTGAAAGCCTGCTCGTCGCTGTCTGTCCGCCAATCCAGTAACGAAGCAATCACATACTGTTTACGCGGAAAATGCTCCTGAATATCCCGTATGATATTAAGCGTTGTTTTTCCCGTCGTAATTTCATCATCTACCAGCACAATCGGGCCATCTCCTGCAAAAGCATCTTCATCCAGTGCATAGCAACGATGATCAACAGCGTGCGAATGCTCTTCTTCAAACCGAATAATAGGCCGAAGACCCGGAATATCCTCGCGCGTCGTATGAATATACGAGGCTCCGTCGTCAAACAACCGATACATGCTGTGTCCCAATGCTGTAGCCGTCTCGGCAAAACCAACAAACTTGATCGGCTCCGTAAAAGCAAAAGCTAAACGTTCATCCATCAGCTTTTGGTAGGCCTCTTTCGCATAGTCCGGGTCAAGAAGTCCTCTCACGGCCTCTCCAATCAGTTCATCCATTTGTTGTCCTGCCTGTGGGACAAGCTCCTTATATAGTAGAATCGCCAGCGCCGCACCACTGAGCAGAGAAGTGTATGGGTTTACCGGAATATGCTTACCCAGCACCTTACTGACAAACAAAAACGAACGCTTTTTATTGACCCGTGCCGCCATCGCAAACAGCTTGTCCACAGGAAGGCGGAATGGATTATGTGTCTCCGTAATTTTAACGCTGAACTGCTCCAGGATTGGCAGCAGATGTGTTTTCGTGGTTGGGTAAGAGACTGACAAAATGTTGTTGTTCATGTAACACCCCGTATACTTTTGATCTATTGATAATTCGATGAGCCCAATTCAAATGCGGCTTAATTTCATTCATTTTGTTGGCATAGGTACTTTTGAATACACCCAGACTGCCGTCGTTACGCTCAACAATTTCAAGTGCATCCATATACTCTTCATGTGTCACCGCATACATGGCCTGTACCGGTTTAATATGGGAGGGATGAATAATTGTTTTGCCGATAATCCCATTCTCTTTGTCCATCATGACTTCTCGAATCAGTCCGTCTACGGCATCTGAGATGAAGTCCATCCGCAAGTGTCGTCCCGGCTTTCCAAGTGCATCTTCGAAAGGAGACACTCTTAATTGAGGTTTAAAGACACGTTCTCGGTGAGAGAAATATTCCCATACAGGACCGGAAATGACATAATTTGAGCCCACGCGTCCAAACAAGTTAATAATATCTGCGATGCAATCCCGAATGACGGCAATTTCATAAATCGTAATATCCGGACTGCGTCTCAAGCCATATAGACTGGAGAAATCGGTTGCCCCAATTCGTACATTCAGCACATATTCCTGGTACTCGTCTAAAATCTCCTTAATCGACAGTAGCTCTTTCCAGCGAGTTTCCCGATAAATAATTTTGGAGCTTTCAAGAATCGGTAATCCGTACAGCACAGGCATGTCACTTGCGTTTCCTGCCCCTGTATGCATATTCCGGTTATATTCAGCAATGAGTGAAAAATACGCCCGTCCATTATCAGAAGAGAACTTGGGTAAGACAAAGCCAGTGAGCAGCGACAAAGATTCTTCCAAACCGTTCAGCAGTCGTTCCAACTGCTCCACAGAGCGCACACGCACAAATAACAAAGGTAATTGCTGTTCACTCATCATCCCCGTCCGTACATAGGATAATAGTTGAAGCAGTTGCTGTGCCAGCGATTGTTCTGCCTGTCCGACCTGCTGATCCCCTATAGCATCCTCCAAATCCAAAATGACCGTTGTTAGCCCTTCATGTTTTCCATTTTTGATCTCTTCCGCTACTTCCGAGCGGGTCGCTGGCATGTACAAAGCCGCTCCTATCGCATAAGCCAAAATACTTTTGGGAGAACGGTTATGAAACTCCAACGGTGGAGTATAAAAGATCGCTTCTACTTCCTCAGAGGTTAAATCATTAAAATATTTCAGGGCCCTTCCCCTCCTCTTGCTCTTTCTTGCCTGACTGAAGCCCTGTGCTTCGGGTATAAAAGAAATCCCCCCTTAGTTTCAGGAGGGATTTCGCTATACTTTGTACATTAAGCCTCTTTGTCGGCCTTTTTCTTTCTTTTCGCCGAGCTGATAACCATTGTGCCTACAAAGACAGCAATCAAAATGCCGAAGAATAAAACCTGCGACATATGAAAGCCAAAAGCAGCAGCCAGCATTTTACCCCCGATAATGGCGATCATAATAAAGGCTGTCTGTTCCAGTTCCGGAAATTTATCAATGAGCTTGAGGAACACTTGAGCAACACCACGCATCATCAGAACGCCGAGAATACCACCCAGGAACAGAACCCATACTTTCTCGCTCACACCGAAAGCGGCAATGACGCTATCAATACTGAAGGCAATATCCATCAGTTCGACCATTAATACGGTTTTCCAAAAAGAAGTAGGTTTGTTTTTCACTTCTCCATCACCTTCGGACTTGAATAAGCCCTTATAAGCGATATAGAGCAGATAAGCCGCACCCAGTACCTTAATCAGCGTAAACTTAATCAGGAATGTACCCAAACCGATAGCCAGGAACCTGAAAATATACGCACCCAAAATCCCGTAAAATAAGGCTCTCTTCTGTTGTTCCTTGGGTAAGTGTTTAACCATAACTGCGAGAACCAAGGCGTTATCCGCCGATAAAAGTCCTTCCAGCAAAATGAGAGTTCCTATAATCCCCCAACTCACTGGATCAGTAAGCGTAGCTACAACATCACTCCATGAAAAGAAATGGCCATAGTTTTCGCTGATATTTTTAAACAAATCATTCAACATGAAAAGAGTGCCTCCGATAATTCAATTTATTTGCTACCCTGCGACCAGCGCATGCCCCAGTTATAGGCCCGATCCAACTCACGATGACCGCCATAGAACTGCACGAGTCTTTCAATGCTGAACGTTTCATCGTTTACATTTTGGATCATGGCAATCGCACACATCCCTTTGCGATTGTCATGTTCATTCATGTGAACAATAATGTCCGGCCCATCCTTCTGGTACAGCGTGACTACCCCGTCCGCTTGTGACCAGTTCGTGACCCCTTCATAGATGAAGGTAAATACCAAAATTCGCTTAATTTCAGAAATTTTAGCACCATTAATGCGAAGATTTTCCCCTGTTTTCACAGAGCCTGTACGGTCGTCGCCATCCAGAGCAATGTACGGGAAGCGATTTAGAGAACCGAAAACTTCCCCGAGCGCCTGCACAACGCCTTTATCTCCGTTCTTCATCTCATACAAGCAGCCCAGATCCAGATCGACACCCTTGGAACCGCGATTGAAAAAGCCTTTGCTTTGCTGGACCTGATTCCAGTTTAGATTGATCAGGATTTCACCCAATCCGCCTGAGCCTTTTTTCAGGTTGATGGTGTCGCCCTTCTTCTTCAGCTCAATTTTCCGCAGATTCAGATTCACCGGTGTTGCAGATGGCTCTGGCTTCGGAGCAGGTGGTACTGGTGGCGGCGTTGGTGCTGGTCGAGGCGCTGGAGACGGAGGTGCAGGCACTGGCGTGGGAGGAGCCGGATTGTTTTCCACTTCAATTCCAAAATTAACGCACAACGCATCCAATCCACCGGAAAAACCTGCGCCAATCGCGTTGAATTTCCATTCCCCGTTATGACGATACAGTTCCCCAATGACAATCGCCGTTTCCACTGTAAATCCACTGTCCAAATTAAACCGCAAAACCTCTCCGCTAACCGGATGAGCAAAACGAATGAACCCACCTTGAACCTGTCCAAAATTTTGCCGTTTCTGATCCGCATCATAAATCGTCAGCGTAAACGCAATCTTCTCGATGTTTGCAGGAATTCGCGTCAGATCAAGGGCAAATTGCTTTTTGTCACCGGACTGTTGTCCGTCTGAATAGGTGATAAAGGGCGTGGTCGGATTGTTATAAAAAATTAAGTCCTCATCGCCCGATACTTTTCCTCCAGGACCCAGCAAAAATGCCGAAGTATCCAGCTCCAGAGACGCTGGGGACTCCCAGCCAATCCCTACGTTGACATGGGTCAGGCCCGGATTTGTTTTCGTCAAATCCGCCTTCTGTCCCTTTACTACGATAACAGCCATGATTGTGTCACCTTTCTGTCCGTTTGTCATGTGTCAGCGTACGCTAATGTAATAGCTTAAAAAGAAAGGGTAGCGCCCTATGGACACCACCCCAAGTGGATATTATTGAGCGTCCAAGCCATAGTTTTTAGCAAGCGCACCCAATCCACCAGCAAAGCCACTACCGATAGCCTGGAATTTCCAGTCCGCATTCTGACGGTAAAATTCACAGAATACGACGGCCGTTTCGGTGGAGAAATCTTCTCCCAAATCGTAGCGCAGCACTTCACGATCTGTTGCCGCATCTACCACACGTACAAAAGCATTGGACACTTGACCAAAGTTTTGCGCGCGTGCCTCGTAATCATAAATGGTAACCGTGATCCCGATACGGTGGATGTTCGCAGGAATCTTCGAGAAATCAACGATGATTTGCTCGTCATCCCCATCGCCCTCACCTGTGCGGTTATCGCCCGTATGAGTAACCGATCCTGCTCCGCCTGTCGGGTTGTTGTAAAATACAAAATCATCCGCTGCTTTGGCTTTACCATCTTCATAAAGTAGGAAAGCCGAAGCATCCAGGTCAAAGTCTGCGCCACCACTGTATTTATTCGTATCCCATCCAAGACCTACAACGACACGAGTCAAGCCGGGATTCGTTTTGGTCAGATCAATACGTTGTCCTTTGGAAAGGCTAATGGTCATTCCGCATACCTGCTTTCTTTGTATAGATTTTTTACGCCAAACCGTAATCGCGCGTCAATCCTGCAAGACCATCTTGGTAGCCGCTGCCAATGGCATTGAACTTCCACTCACCGCTATGACGATACAGTTCGCCTACAACAACGCCTGTTTCGATTGAGAAATCTTCTCCCAGATCAAAGCGGACCAATTCTTCATTGTTTGCTTCGTTTACGATACGAGCATAAGCACGGGACACTTGTCCAAAGTTTTGGCTGCGTTCTTGTGCTTCATAGATTGTAATCGTAAAAGCGATCTTTTCAACGTTAGCTGGCACGCTACCCAGATCAATTTTAATTTGCTCGTCATCTCCGTCGCCATCACCTGTGCGGTTATCCCCTGTATGAACGACAGAGCCGTTCTCATTTTGTGGGTTATTAAAAAAGACAAAGTTCTTATCGGATTCTACTTTACCTTCCGCATTAGCCAAAAACACGGATACGTCCAAGTCAAAATCTTTACCGCCATCGTATTTGTTTGTGTCCCAACCGAGTCCAACCATAATTTTGGACAAACCTGGATTTGTTTTCGTCAAATCGATTTTTTGACCTTTGGATAAGTTAATTGCCATGAGTAAGAACCCCTTTTCACATTAAGTTTTGTATGAGCAACCTAAAATTACATATAACGCTGAGCCAGCACATCAATATGTACGGCATGGGTTCCTTCACCGATTGCAGCAAACTTCCATTCGTTGTTATGACGATAGAGTTCTCCACAGACCAGTGCGGTCAGCCCTTCATAATTATCAGATAAATTAAACGTCACCAGTTCCTTGGAATTAGCACCGTCCAGAATGCGGATATACGCTTTCTCGATCATGCCGAAGTCCTGTTTCCGGTTTACGCAATCATATATATTCACAACAACAAGCACTTTGTCGACATTGGCAGGAATACGTGCCAGGTCAATCGCAATTTGTTCATCATCACCGTCGCCTTGTCCGGTCAGATTATCACCGGAATGCACGACAGAGCCGCATGGACTTTTTTTATTGTGGAAACACACTACGTTATCTGACTGAGTCAGTTTTCCGTTGGCGTCCAGCAAAATGGCAGAAGCATCACAATCAATATTGGGTTGCTTCTTGAAGCCAAAAAATCCTTTGGACTGTACAGGGTCCCATCCCAATCCTGCTATAACCTTGGTTAGTCCTGTGTTTCCCTTGGTCAAATCAATTTTCTGGCCCTTGACCAGATTAATTACAGCCACTGATTAACACACCTCCCTTCCGTAAAATTTACAGACTAAATTCAGACGGATTCAAACCAAGCGCGCCGCAAATCTCAGCCACAACTCGCTGCTCATTGGCATCAAAGTCACCATCAGCTGCGCCAATAGCGCTACATACGCCAACGACGATTCGGCCTACTTCAGGCTTACCTTTCAATTTACCAATCGCCTTCAGTGCTTCCTGTTTACCGATTTCAGGTGAAAATTCAAAGTTCGCTACATAGTGATTGAAACGGTTGATGACCTCGCCCATATCAAACACTTTCAATTCTTCACTGATATTTATGTATCCGGCCATTTTTGTTTTCTCTTCCGGACTAATCGTACCGTCAGCAAATGCTACTAATGCACAGCCTGCAACAACAGCCTCCATAAAATCTTTATTCTTAAACTTCTTAACTTGGTCTCCAAGTCCTTTTTTAGTTGTATTCAACCAATTTTTAAATGTACTCATGTTTCCCTCCACAATTACGTATTTGGGTAAAGGCATCCTAGTTAATTTCTTCCTTTACTATAACCTGAATTACGATCTTTTTCTACAATAATATACAAAAATACGGTAAATCCGATCTATTTATTATTGGTATCCTCTCTATCTTTAGCCCTATTTTCTACATAAAACTCTCTCTTCCATCATCCATCATTTGGTACCCCAATTGCAAGTCTGTAGAATGGTAGAGTTGAAAGAAAGGCACAGCCTTCCAATTCAACAGAAGCACTGTGCCTTTTACCATAATCCACGGTTCACCACCGCTTTTTTTAAATTGGTATAGAACGCTTCAAGATCCGTGTGCTCAGGCAGTCCCGAAACTTGTCCATCTCCCAATTCTATAATAATCCATTGTCCTGCTTGTGTACGAGCAATATCCATTGTGAAAAACGGACTTTGGATTTGACGTGCAATCTGAATAAATTCATTCAAATCTGTAGGAACTGTCTCATATGCGGCCTCATCCCAGTAATTAACCGTAAAAACAGGCTTTCCGAACATAAAGAAAAGACGATATTCTTTAGACAAGGGCATACCACTTTTGGGATGAAGGGTAAGAAATTCTAAAGGTACGAACTCCCTTAACACAATTCCTCCATTCAATTCCTTTCCCTGAAGTTCAACAAAACGACGAATCACACGTTCCACATGCACCTGATCTGACGCATCTGGGATATAACAAGCGTCCAGCCAATCATGTTTCCGTGATTTAACGAAATCCTTGACCATTATTGCTGTCTTTCCAAAAGGCATGACCGCCTTTCGAATATACTCCGCATCCAATTGGTCCCGCTCCAGCCATACACTTCGAGGCGTAAAGTTTTGAATTAACGAGTATGAATCAGGGAAATAATGACAGTTCCTATAACTCTCAGCACTTGTCAGCATCCTGATTCGATCGGCCTCCAAGGCTGCAGTCCAAGCATCATACACTTTGGGCCTTAACATCCATCCTCGGTATAGCGCGTTCACGTACTCGTTTCCCTGTTTAGCAACATACTCTCGCATATTCTTAGAAACAATATATGGGTTAGACCCTGATTCTTCCCGTTCATCCTCAATCAGATTATCGAAATTGACCAACCCTGTATCAAAACCAAGACTCCGTGCAACCTCGCACTCTTCACGGTAATCCATATCCACATTTTTAGAATTCAGAGGATCGCTACAAAATAGAAGATACATATGAGTTCCTCCTTTTAACAACCGTATTAGGCATCAATTAAATTTACTAGAAATACAATCATTCTCTATTTAAATTTGCTCATCTTGTCTATAAATTTATAATCCCATCTCTCTGATCCGATCTGGGTTTTCAACATTTCTTTGAATTGTCGGCCCTCCAGTCTACTAGAAAAAACCCGTTTGGGAATCAATATAAACTTATGATCAGGCAACAATATATAAAAGGCAGTCAGAGTATTAATGACCCCCTTTACTTCATCCCAGTTGTAACCCGCAGAGTACGTAAAATGAAGACCCTCCTTTGAAAACTCATAATCTTTCTCAATAGGCCATTGTGGGTGATTTAGGTAGTTAGCTTTCACTTCTTTAATAGTAAAGAAAGGAATAATTATAAAAACTAGGAATGGAAAGAAGAACATCGCTATCGTATTAGGATCTACTTCATTATCTACTATAAGCTTGTATGTAGCCATAATGACCAACAGAAACTGGATTGATGCCATCAACTTAAGCCCAGTAGACTTCTGATACTTCAAACAAAAATTAAATAACATGATATCTTTCAATGTTAGCCTGTACTTGTACAGTAATGTCTCTGATTGTTGCATATAGTAACTCCTCTCCCTATGCTGGCTCTTTTTTTCATTTACTATTTCTCCCTCTAAAACTAGTACTTTAATCTTTTTCGAATATTCATTTAAAATAACTTGAATATGTATTCTATCTATTTAATATATCGGAATTCAGAAAAAATTGGTAAACAAAAAAATCTACAGATTTCTCCAGCTAGCGAGTTTACAGTTTCCACCTGCCGCTCACCTGTTCCAGAAAAAAAGACTGTAGATTTTATAGATACTCCTATTCACGCTATTATCGTTCACAGTTCAAGACCTAATTATAATCCTCCCAATAGCGATACTCCATTTCATTCTCACCTTTGGTGACGATGATCATATTTTCAATATGTCCGGTTTCTTTATTCGTTCGGTAGATCATGGTACGGGTTTCTCCCTCATCGGGTACAGAGAAGAGTACTTTGTCACTGAGCATGCCGCCGCCAATGCCAACGACATGTTCCCCCCACCCGGAGGCTGCCCCAGAACCGATGCCCGAACCTGCCCCACTAACTCCAGCCCCGCGCGACAAAATAAGACCTATTCCATATCCGGTGACGGTCTGGGCCGTTTTACCTAGAGCGTGCTCTCCGGCTGATTGGGTATGCTTTTGGACCCAGTAATCGTATTTATCCGTATTTTGCTCATAACTCACAACATTCCCTTTTTTATCGATAGATATATCCGTTTTGCTTCCGTCTTTACCTGTCAGTTCGGTGACGGCGACAAGGGAATCGGATGTGATCTTGGAGGTCTCTCCTGTATTGTAATCTGTACGGGTAACTGAGTCCTCATATTGCAGCCGCAGGACATTCATCTGGTCGTGAATTTTCTGCATAACCTGCTTGTCACCGATGGCCTCGGCGTTTTTCAGTAGTTCCTCATATTGATGATATTTATCCGCGTCTGCCTGATCCCATTCGTCTATGTTTTTGGGCTGTTTGGCAATTTCTCCACCATGATCCCCAGCCTCTCCACTGCCTTCCAGCGCTGCGCTAGCGTTCATTGCCGCTGCTAGGGCTGTCCAGAAGCCACGTGTGCTTTCACCATCCGCATTTCTAAACTTCGAAGCGATGCTTTTCAGCTCAATTTCAATGGATTGAACCTTATTTAATACAGAAGAAAGTGTATATTTAGCCGTACGATAGTCATTATAAAAACGATTCCTCTCCATACCATCCCACTGGCTGTGAAGGCGGTTCATTGTGCTATCCAGGCCGTTTAACTGGTTATACAGTGTGCCGTGGGCATTGGCAAATTGGGAGGCCACGCTGTCCAGCTGCTCCGGTGTGACTTGGATTTTTGTCATGGTGATCACATCCCATCTATGAAAATAGGAGATAGAAATTATATTTTACAGTAATCCTTATTTCATATTGTAAGCTATAGAGGTCGGACATTCATGAGGATTTATACGTATTTGTGTATTCAGAAGCAGTTCCTTTGATATAATGAATCCATATGAGTTCATTTCGACAATACATTATTGAAAGTCAGGTGTAGGGACATGTCAGACAAAAAAATTATTTTTTTCGATATCGACGGTACATTACTGGACGATGACAAGAAAATGCCGTTAACGGCAGAAAAGGCCGTCTTTGCTTTGAAAGAGCTGGGACATGAGGTGGCCATCGCAACAGGCCGTGCGCCTTTTATGTTCAAAGATATCCGCGAGCAGTTGGAAATTGACTCCTACGTCAGCTTTAATGGGCAATATGTCGTGCTTCGCGGGGAAGTGGTCGCTACCAATCCGTTGAACAGAGAAGCTTTGCAAGCGATGACCGATCTGGCCCTCACACATAATCATGCTCTCGTATATATGGATCATATGGACATGAAGGCCAATATTCCTAACGATGAGCTAGTGGAGAGATCGGTCCAAACACTTAAAGCCAAGATTTCAGTTGGATACGACCCGCTCTATTTCCAGGGAAGAGATATTTATCAGACGCTGTTGATGTGTACAGCAGAAGAAGAGCCTTTCTATGAAGCGGTATTCAAGGCGTTTGACTTTGTGCGCTGGCATCCGAGTTCTGTGGACGTTGTTCCTCATGCTGGCTCCAAAGCGAAGGGCATTCGCGAAATTACATCCAGACTCGGCATTGCCGATGAAAATCAATACGCCTTTGGCGATGGCTTAAATGATGTGGAGATGCTGACAGCTATACATAACAGCGTCGCGATGGGCAACGGCTGTGATGAAGCCAAAGCCGCTGCTAAAATGGTCACAAAACGCGCAGACGAAGACGGTATTTTGTACGGACTGCAAAAGCTTGGTTTGTTAAGCTAACAGGATTGCTGACAAACTGGACATGTTTCGGAAAAAATAAAGTCTGTTTAAAGACTTACATATGAGAAAATAGGAGGTTGTCCTTAAATATGGAGACGGAAGGCTTACGCAATGTCGAACAGCTAGCCATGAAGAAGTACAAAATTTACAAGCAGAGCCTACTCCGGTATTTGGCACGTTCCATGCTGGCGAGTATGTTCATCGGGTTCGGCGTTATTGTAGCCTTCAAGACGGGCAACTTTTTTTACATGGAGCATTCTCCATTCACTTATCCCATGGCGGCACTCACGTTCGGAGCGGCCATCATTCTGATCGCTTACGGCGGCGGGGATTTGTTTACAGGTAACACCTTCTATTACACTTATGCTGCGCTCCGTAAAAAGCTGCGCTGGGGGCAGGTGCTTCGATTATGGGCTGCCAGCTATGGCGGTAATTTGCTGGGTGCGGGGGTATTTGCACTCCTTATTTACTTGACCGGGCTGTTTGACTCCTCCAGCGTGAACAGCTTTCTACTGAACGTGGTTGAGCATAAAATGGAAGCGCCTGCAATGCAGCTATTCTTCCGAGCTATTTTGTGTAATTGGCTGGTCTGTCTTGCCTTTTTTGTTCCAATGTTTATGAAGGAAAATGGCGCAAAAATGTTTGCCATGATGCTGTTTGTGTTCTGCTTTTTCATTTCGGGATATGAGCATAGCGTGGCTAATATGTGTACTTTCGCCATTGCGCTCGTGCTGGATCATCCGGGTACGGTTTCTGTCGCTGGTGTGATCCATAATCTCGTTCCGGTGACGCTCGGAAATCTGGTTGGTGGCGTGCTGCTTATGGGGGTTATGTACTATTCGGTGAATCTCCCGTTTTTGGACGAGGAAGAACACTAAAAAAAGAAGCCGTGGGACTTAGGTTCCACGGCTTCTTTGCGTTATTTTAGTAATAGAGCAGGTGCTTTCTTGCCTTTTATCCTTCTTGAGCAGGAAAATGGATAAACTCCTCCAACTCCTTGAACAGCTTCTTGGGATTAACATTGTCAGGTACAACCAGAGTTAGCGGCTCATCCAGCTTCAGCACATACATGCCTAAAATGGATTTGGCATCTGCCATGCCGCTTTTGCCATGAATCCAGATATCATAGGTATAATTCGAAACGATTTGATTGATTTTTTCAATATCCTTAACGTCTTTTACCTTGATGGGTGTCATCATTGCACAGCACTCCCCTGCATTGAATTGGGGCTTATAAAACAAGCCCTTAACATCACTTTACCCCATATGAAGCCTGTTGCAAAATCTTAATTTAGAAAATAACATGCGGCGCGGAGCTGATTTTCCAGTAGCTACCGACCTTTTCAAAGTTTACGGTGATTTTCTCATTCGCCTGCTTGGTTTCTGCCGGATAAGGCACGGTCAGCAAGTAGCTGCGCTTCACCGGAGTCATGGTTACCATTTTCGCCGTAGCCCGGTTGAACTCTAGCAAATTGCCACCATCTGCGTTCAACTGAGCTAATCTGCCGTTAACTTCAACGAAAAATTTACCGACAAATTGCTCACTAGCCTGCTTTGTGTAGGCCTGCGTCAGATAACTGATCAATTTGGTCTTCGTGCCGATGTCCTCGGATAAATAGCGGTAGCTTTTACCGTTCAACTGGAACGACTCTCCCACCGGGCTGCCACCACTAATCGCATACTGATAACGAGACTGTGCCTCCAGCACAAGCGGAACCGCACTCTCGTGGTTCAGCTTGTCCAGCTGCGTCGGTTTCACGCTAGTAGCCGGGGCTATTGGCGCCGAAGTGGAAGGCTGTTGCGGCTTAGACGGCTTCACAGTCGACGGTACGGACGGAGCAGCCGCTGGTGCTACCGATGTAGATGGACGCTGTGCTGGTGCAGACGGAGCTACTGGTGTAGCGGCTTTGGCAGAACCTGCAGCTGCAGCCGGAGTCGAGGCTGCTGGAACCGACGGCGCTTGCGCAGGGGCTGGCATCGTAGCCGACGCAGACGCTGCGGGTGCTGGCACCTGGGCTGGGACGGATGCGGCCGGACTGGCAACGCTCGGTTGCGTCGCTTCCGCTGGAGCGGTCACGGCGGGTGCGGCAGCGGCGGCCTGTGCCACGCTCATAAGTGTGGCCGCAATGCATAGTGCGGATAGCTTCGTATTTATTTTCATACTCATATACACCTCCATAATCATATGTCTGCATAAACTGCACACGTTTCTATTATAAGAATTTCTCTTCTCGATTGGGTTGCTAAATTGTTTCTATTTGCCTTTTTTTGTTCATTCTGCACGAAGTTTGTCCGTATTTGCCGGGGACGGCTGTTCTGATTGTTTCAACTGCTTTGCCTCCATCTCTTCCAAGGATAGCGACAGTTGCTTAACAGATCGGTCCAGCTCCTCCAATCTGCGACTCAAAGTGAAGAGGATGTATTTTAACAGAATCAGACTTAATGCAGCAGGGAATCCGACATTAGTTACGAGCTCGATCATGCCTTCAGTCGTTAAAGAACTCACAGATTCCGCCTCCTTTTTCATACATATGTTCCATCAATAAGAACTAATGTTCCCATTTTTATGAAAATCATACGTTATCTTTTGGGCTCTCATGACAAAAAGAGCTCCAATTAGCCAGGAGCCCTCTCTGTTTTTGTTCATTCTACCTGCTTTCAGACTACTGTCGAACGACATATCAAGGAGTATATATATTCGGCTGCTGGGGCTTGGACATCCCTTCTCCGAGATAAAACCCGGTGTGCGGCGGCTGATTATAAGCTACGTTCTGCCAGGCAACACTGAGGCGATACACTGGATCATGCATAAGCGTATAGAATCGATGTTCTGACTCGTATGGTGTTGTGTAGATCCGCAGCGCCGAATTATCACTTTTGCGCCAAATGACTTCCTCACGCCAGTCACCGAACAGATCGGCCTGCAAGGACGGCGTTCCTTTGGTTCCGTTATTGGAACTCGTTCCTGTTGCCGTAAGCAAGTTGGAAGTAGTCGAGTTCGTATAGTTCCACTTGTCTATTTTCCCAGCGCTTGATGAGGTATGATCCAGCAGTTCACGGAGGAGATCCCCATCCCACCAGATGCCAAAATTAATGGAAGACGGTAGTGTGTTGGTGATGAGCTGCCCCTTGGCTGAACGCAAACCAATACCCGGTGCCCACTGCTCGTTCCCTTTGGTCCGCGGGTCAATGTCTGCCGACATGCCTCTTCCGGTATCCTTGCCTGTATTTACGCCCCATAAAATATTTCCATTACGCGGGTCGTACATGGCAGCTCCGTAGGTGGCATTTTTGTCCTCGTTCACCTTGAACACTTCATAACCTGAACGGTCGGGGTCCAGATCGCCAACATGAAGTGCATCTCCATGTCCCATCCCCGTGTTAGCCAGCTTCGCTCCGTTATCGTCTACAACCAGTGAGCCATACACGATCTCATCCTTATCATCTCCATCCACATCCGCCACGCTCAAACTGTGGTTCCCCTGTCCAGCCGTCCCGGCATTGGTGGAGCTGTTGCTGTCAAAGGTCCAGCGTCGGCTCAGGTTACCGTTCCGCCAATCATATGCGACCAGAACGGTGCGGGTGTAATAACCACGTGCCATCACTATGCTGGGTCTCACGCCATCCAGATAAGCAACCCCGGCAAGAAAACGATCTACACGGTTACCATAATTATCTCCCCAGCTCGATACCGTTCCGCGCGGTGGCACATAGTCAATCGTACTAAGAGCCTTGCCTGTATCACCTGAGAACACAGTTAGAAACTCAGAACCTTTCAAAATATATCCGCTCGTGTTTCGATGATCAGCCGAAGCGTCCCCAATCTTTACACCTGCACCATCCACCGTGCCGTCTGCTGTTTTACATACGATCTCTGCTTTACCATCTCCATCAAAATCGTAGACGAGAAATTGCGTGTAGTGAGCTCCAGCCCGTATGTTCCGTCCCAGGTCGATCCGCCATTTGCGTGTTCCATCCAGCTCGTAGCCATCCAAAAATACATTTCCCGTATAACCGGATTGCGAATTATCCTTGGCATTGGAAGGGTCCCATTTTAACACAATCTCATACTCGCCATCCCCATCCAGATCCCCTACGCTGGCATCATTGGCATGGTATGTGTAGTTCACATTATCTGGAGTTGTGCCTCCCGCGGGCTGCTGGATCGGAACATCCAGGTAGTTGTTGTTCCATACCTTCACCGCAGGAGAAGCGCCCTGCTCTGCTCCATTGACCACGGCACGAACGGTATACGAAGATGAGGTCGTACCTGCCTTGTCCAAAAAGTTGGTTCTCGATGTAATCGGCGCATCGTTCACCTTGCTTGTCCCTCTGTACAAATTAAAGCCGACCGAATCCGCTTCCGTGCCCAGCAAGCGCCAGCTCACCAGTACACCCTCAGGCACCTTAACAGCGACAGCTCCCCGGCTCAGCTTTTCCATTTGCCTCGTAGAGGCAGCAGAGACCTGGCTATCCATCGGGGTGACCACTCCACTCAACATTACACCGAGACAGAGCAACGCAGTATACCGAAACCTTTTGTTCATCTGAATCATTAGCTCCTTTCATGGTTTGTATTTTCAATAGATTTATTTTATGTGACTGATAAGTTATTGTTATTTAAATTTTATGATAGCGCTTACATAAATGTAAAGGGACGAATACGTCCTTTTTGTTCAAAAATCCGGGCTAATGCTTTAAAAATCAGAGGTCCATGAATAATCGTTCTTCATCCGCAATGCTCTGGATATCCTCCGAGCTGATGCTGATATACTGATAGCCCTCTGCCTGTTGTTTTTTCAATGCAAGTTCCTTCATAAAACGTGGGCTGCCCTCTCCCGCATCCTCATCGTAAACAAGCAATAAACCGTCTGTTTTGCGGAAAAGAAGTTCATCCCGTGCCTTAAGTTGCCATATTCCCTGATAAGGCTGGCGGCTGACTACTCCCACATAGTCAACTTCGGCACAAATCTGCTGAAAATATTCCTTTTTATCCTCTTTCCATTTTTCCTCCATATTTTGATAAGCCATCATAATAGAGCATTTGAGGTGGGGATATTGCTGTTTTAGTGCAGTAACGACCTCACAGGCCCACAAGTCCACCCCGTATTGGCCAGGGGTAATCACCCATTCCAGCCCTTCTTCGACCAGGGGAATAAGCCTGCCTGCAATCGCCTTTTTAATATATGGAATGCCTTCGTGCTTCTGATTGAAAATATTCAGCTCATGGGCACGATAGCCCGAAACAAGCAAGTTTTTCATCTTCTCAACGTCCTTCTCCGATTATCATAAAGGTTATTGTACCACTTCAGAGCAGACCACTAAACACTTCGTTTTTTGGAGGAACGAATTGAATATAACGCAAAAGACGAACCTCTTCCAATTGGGCTGGATCAGGTTCGTCTTTTGGAGTTTGGTACTAGTTCTGAATGGATGCTTTACCCATCGCTATTATCTATTCTGAGCATAATCCTCACTTGGTATTTTCGTTAAAACGACATACAGGCTGGACGTAGTATCTGCGCCGTTACGATAAGCAAAATGCTCGTCCCCAGTGATATGAATGATATCCCCTTTGACTACCGCCGCTTCCTTATGAATAATGCGTTTGGTGAATTAGTTCTCCTGATATTCTTGAAATTGGGTAAGATTATTCTTTTCCATTCCCTATCACTCCTCAGACGATTTTATGCGGACATCTTTAATTCTAAGGTTGCTACTAAATATACCGGCATCACTACTTAGCTTGAATGACGGGTAACTAGGGTCTGCCTCAAGCCGCATTCTGCCATCGAACTGCTGTTCCTGCTGCTGATCTACCCAAAAAGAATAAGGCTCAGACTGAACTACTTTATCAGTTGCATTCGGTGTAGTGACAACCAAGATGACGAGTACACCATTGCATCCACAATCCTCGGTGTCATAAAACAACTTGAACATTCCCGGTCTTCCTGAAAGGGCCAATTCTAGCCTTTCAACGGACAAGGAATCCAATTCTAAATGTATGCTCATGAGATGAATTCTCTCCTTTGTAAGTGAGATGTTTGGAGCCGTCAGCTCCATAAAGACTAAATTTTAACTATGTGTTCATTATAGTCATGTTTTCGTATGTGTCTATGTGACTGCACTCACTGCTATCAATGAACTCTTACATAAAAAGGAAACCCGATTACACCGGGTCACCTCCGTCATTTCTCATCTTAACTAAACCAACATTCTAGTCACAACTTCTATCCTTTGTAAAAAGGATTAAGACCTGTGCCTTTGCCTGATGGCATCGCCCCAGGCACACCGTCCGCTTCAAGCAGCGGACGGATTATGAGCTTCACCGGCCACTCCCTACTCTCGAATACCGCTTGGAACAGCTCGGCCCGGTCAGCTTCGGGAAGCGGCACCACCCGTAGCGCTTCCTTCCACGCCTGCTCGGTGATATCCCATAACTTCGCTTCAGGGATAGGATACACCTCGCTTAGCGCTTCCATAATCGCAGCCAGGTTCACCTGCGTGCCCAGCGACTGCACGTAGAAGATCAGCTTGCGGATCGTCTCATTATACAAGCTGTTCGAGTATCCCGGCCGGATATGATAACCTGGGTCCGCAATGCCGTGTTTGTCCAGATACGGCTGATGCAAACGTACGGAATCGTGGTCACGGAATAATAGGCCGTTCACCTGTCCGTCCCGCAGGACCACGCAGCAGTTCTGACCGTGAATTTCGGGTACAACGCCTACCTTGAACAGCCGCATCACCACATCATAGAATAACGCCGTCAGATCGGTGTAGAATCCTATAACCTCTTCACTAGTTAACTCTCTGCCCAGCAGGTCGGATAACATATGGCGACCTTCCAGCGTCACCCCAAGCGCAGCCATGGGAATGACCTGCACACCTTCTTCCAGCAACTTTGGCGGATAGATGCGAATCTGGGCGGCCAGATGGCGAGGATGATCATCGAACAATCCCATGGATTCAGGCATGTATCCCCACCAGTTCCGTTCCTCGCAGAGCCACACTTTACCTGTGAGCAATTCATCGCAGGCCACCGCCTGTCGTAACATCTTCTCCCCAGCCAGACCATTCAGCAGCTTCACCACCGGGAGATAGCGGGCGGCCCCGAGAGATAACACACTGACCGGAAGCTTGAGCATCTGTGTGGATTCCTCCATCGGGGCCATCGAGCGCAGGGACGATGTCGCCTGAACCTCTCCCAATTCAATATCCAGTACAGCGATGGTACCGTCCGCGATCTCTCCGTTGAAACGTGGCAAGATGATATGTTCCATCTGCCACGGATGTACTGGCATGGGCATGTATTCTTGCAGATTCAGGCCCTTCCGGGCCAATTCTGCTTCCAGCCTGCTCCGCTGTTCTTCATCCAGTACATCCAGTGTGGACAACCCTTCCTTACATCCCTGTTGTACGGCATCCCAACGCACCGCCACCCATCGCAGCGGGATTTCCTTCCTGAATTCCGCTGAATACCGGGTCACATCCGCTTCCGTGAATCCCACCTTGGCCTTGGAGCTGGGGTGAAATGGACGATCTCGCAAAGCTGCAACCTGCTCTCCCTTGATAAACCAATCGTAGGCATTGAACGGAACTTGTTCTCCCAGTCCTTGCACCTGCTGGAGTCCCAGTGCCAATTGCTCGGTGGCTATTTCCACGCCTGCCAAGAATTCCGCAACCCCGGGATGCGCATATGCTTCATCGGAAAGCGTCATCCGAAGCACAGCCTGTCCTACGACTGCCGGAGATTCAAGAAGCTTCCAGCCTCCATCCGGTTTCTCTCCATAGACGGGTGAACCTTGTACCCATTGATATCCCTGTCTTTTGCCTGCTTTCACCAGAAACAAAATCCCTTTCTGATGCAGCATAAGCTGTCCACTATGTCTACCTGCCCCATTCTCATCCTGCTTATCCTTACCTGCGACATTGCCGTCGGTTCCGTTACCCGTTCCCCATCCGCTCTGCGAAGGACCTCCATTACCATCCCCCAGAACCATTCGGCGGAACGGTTCAGGTGAAGTAGAGAGTTCAATGAACGGATGCCCTTCCAGCGGTAGCAATTGCTCGGCTAGAAATGCATTGATCAGATCCTCCATAATCCGGCGCTCAGCGTCTTGCAGACTGGAACGCTTCATCACTGTTGACATGGTTGTCGTCCTCCGTCAAATAATGGAATGCCGGGTGCGGATGGCCCAGAAAATCATGATGCGAAATGGTCCAGCAATAAGCTCCCGACTTCTCAAACACAACAATATCGCCTACACGCAGCCGCTCTACTTCCGCATCCGAATGCATACGATCCTTGGGCGTACACAGTTCTCCGACTATATGAACTTTGCTGTTCCATACCTCTGGTCTTGCGAACAGATGCCTCCACCGGTCCGTAGACATAATGTGAAACGGATGGTCGTGTCCCCATGATGCGGGCAGACGATTATGATGTGTACCCCCTCTTAACACGGCAAAATGCTGACCATGCGATGTTTTGATGTCCGTAACCTCTGCCGCATAATAACCGTGGTCAGCGACAAGCATGCGCCCCGGCTCAAAATACAACTGTATGCCGCGTGAAGCAAGGCGCCCTCTGGCTTCACTTCGCTCAATCAGGGATGTGAACAGGGACCAGTCAAACCCGGGGCTACCATCATAGGTGACGCCAAACCCGCCTCCGGCGTTAATTACTTCAAGATGCAGGTCATATGCCTGCTGCCACATCTCCGCCTTTTGCAAATACAGTTCGAACATCTCGGCATGTAGTCTCGCGTCCACATTGTTCGATAACGAGTGAAAATGAAATCCGCATAAACGCACCGTACCCGCGCCTTCCTCACGAATGACCCGGACTGCTTCCTCCACGCTCTCCTCATCCATGCCGAATGGACTCGGACCGCCGCCCATTACAATCCGGGTCCGCGGCAATGTGCTGCTTCTCAGATTGATCCGCAGCAGAATGCGGACTTCCTGCTCTCTCTTTGTAGCAATGGCGATGACACGCCGCAGTTCCAGCAGGCTCTCCACATGAATGAAACTCACCTGATGCTCGATAGCCTGCTTCAACTCATTCTCCTTTTTCCCTGGACCGCCAAACAGGATTGGAACCTCGCTACTTACACTCCTCACCTTGAGCAACTCACCAATGGAAGCTACCTCGAACCCGTGAACCCAGGGTAGCAAAGCCTCAATAATTCGGGGATCTGGATTGGCCTTTATGGCATAGAATAGCCGCGTGCCACTGGACAGCGTGTGCAGCATGTGACGGACCTGCTCCTGAATACCAGCCAGATCGTAGACATAAGCACATACCGGGTCTTCACTATCCCTTTGCAGTTCATGAATCATATTCCATACGCTTGATTTCAAGTCAGTCCACCCGCATTTCCATAGTCATTCCGTTTCTGTTCGTACGCCCGAAAAGCCGTATTCCGGTCATCGCCCAACACATATATGTATACCCCCCGTTCGGCCCACAGCGCCATGCCTTCCTTGCTTCTGGCCACTGTTGCATACGGTACCTGACACTGCTTTGCGGCTTCATGTAGTGCACCTAGCGAACGCTGCACGTCTGGATGTTCCGTCTGCCACGGTACGCCAAGTGATTGCGACAGGTCTGCCGCCCCCTCTAGTACCCAGCTCACCTGGGGATGAGACAGTATGCTCACACTTTGCCGGACGCCCTCCACACTTTCGATCATCGGTACAACCATCACCTGTTTATTCGCTTCCTGAATATATCCGGTGAGTGGATACTTGCCGAATACTCCCGGACGCCCACTGTTCAGACTCCGCATGCCAAGCGGATGATAATATACATGACGAACCGCTTCCTCCACCTGTTCCCGCTGTTCCACATGAGGAATGACAATGCCTTGTGCGCCGCAGTCCAATACCTTTAGAATCTCTGTTCGCTCTACCTTCGAGATGCGTACCAGCGGGGTCATTCCTGCCAGCTCCGTAGCACGAACCAGCTCTTCCACCGATTCCATATTCGTTGCGGCATGTTCCAGGTCGATAATTACAAAATCATACTCCGCATGTCCAATCATCTCAATGATGACCGGATGTGGGATAGAGACAAAGAGGCCAAACACCGGCTGTTTACGTACAATTTTCTCCTTCAGCGTGTTGGTTCTCATCCGAGAACGTCCTTCGCCAACTTCAGCGGATTGCTGGCCTTACGGAAATACAGTTCCCCATCCCCATACAGGCGGCGCTTGGTCATCTCTTCAATCAGCGCATCCTCGGCAAAAAGATCAAACCACTCGAACCGTTCCTCGTACTCCGGGTGCTCCCGCTGATAGTCCACAATCGTGGCCGCGCACAGCTGCCAGAACGCTTCTTCCGTCAGACCGAAATTCTCCAGCGTCAGCGCAATATCCGTCATGCAGATAAAAAAGAACGCATCATACGTATAGTCCCGGACTTCCGACACGTCACCCGCGTAGATAAAGGAATACCGATTGAATTTGCGATGGGTCTCCAGTTCGGGGTGCAGCTTCGGGGCTCGTTCTGGATTCAGCAGCTTCTCGGGTACATAGCGGACACCATCATGAAGGTCCTTGATGATGATCCGTTTCGGCAGATCATTTTCCAGCACCAAAATGATATTCTGGGCATGCGATTCCAGCGCGATGCCGTGTGCATAGAGCAGATGAATAATAGGCAGCGATACCGTTCGAACGAGGGCTTCACTCCACTTCTGAATGCCATGACGCTCAACTGCACCCTCGATAAACGGTACCCCGTTCGACTGTACCAGCATAAGTGCATTTAAGGGCCAGGCTGTCTCGCCTTCTTGCTGATGAACAGATACATTTTCACGCCAGATCGCCCCTATTGTGCCATACGCCCGTCCATACTGGATTGCAGGCAAGTTCTCGTACCGGAGCGAGAGTCCCATGATCTCTTTCAGAATGGCAAACTCTTCCCGTTGCAACAACTCATCCTCTCGAATGAGTGCTTCCAGCCAGTCGCTGATTAGCGGTGCATTCTGGGTCGTGTGCTGTGCCAAAATGCGTATGCTCGATGTATTGGTAATACTCAGCGACAGCTTGAGATACGGTGCCTTCGAATTCACCCGGTTCGACAGGGAACGAATGGACTGCTGGGCGCGATAGGTTGAGTCCGAAGGGCCGAGAAAAACGATATCTCTGTCCATTCGTTGCCGGGCAAACACCGATTCCAGCTGGTGTTCCCACTGCCACGGATGAACAGGAATGAATATATAGCGTTTACCCTCCGTGTCTTCCGACTGAAGTATCCGATTAAATCGGCTGATATCCTCCTCTGTGAGATGTTGTCTCACCAACTGTTCTGACGTGTAGCCTGTGGAAAGAGCCGTTTGCACAAGTCCTTCTTTCACGGCAATCCAGTATACGGTCACATCCGAGTTAAACTCTGGACCGTAAGCAAGATTGTCTTTTAGGGTGAAGCCAAGCCTCGACTTGTAGCTTGGATGGTAGAGATGACCGTCGCTCATATGGCTTTCGAGGGCATCATAGTGTAGGTCTTCACCCGGAATCTTCTCAGGCAGCAAAGCCCGGCACTGGCTGTCCTTCACCATCGTCTCCAGCAATTCCTGAATGAAGGCCGCCACATTCGCACCCTCCAGAAGGTTCAGCACCATTTCCTCCAGAAACAGATCCAGATCGGTGCAGGGAACGCCCTCTCTTCGAATCGAGCCCTTCGCCACCTTCACTCGGCCAAATGAAAATTTTCGCTCCGCCTCACAGCTGTATGTCACAGCCTGCCCTGACGTACTCCGCCCCACAGTACACCATTCGTTTTCCCCCACCTTACAGTCAAGGATACCCTCGAACCACATGGCTTCCAGCGCCTGCCGCATGATCCGTTCCTGTACATCCGTGTATACTGCCGTCTTGTGACCTTTCTCAGCCCTGTACCCTATGAACCCCACGCCACTTCACTCCCTATTCGGTTCATTATATTGCTCACCGGCACATACGCCGGGGTCTGACTAATCCCCCTGAGACAGCTCACCAGATTTTGTTTCGCCAGAAAACTGTCCGCGGTCAGCAAATGCTGCACGTACACGTTTCCAGTTCGATCTAGTTCCTTCACCAGCACTTCGCGGACCTCTGCCCAGAAATGCTCCTCCGGTACGTTCACATCCCTTGCCATCGCATGAATGAGGGAACCCAGATGATTGATGATAAAGTAATAGGATGTCCTCGCCCAAGCCTTGTCCCGTGGATAAAACAGCAATTTGGAGGGAGCGGTATCTTCCTCATGGATCAGCTCCGCATCGACACTGACTCCTTCCAAGTCGCGCACAATAAATGCCTCAGGCATTCCGTCCCTTAGCGTCACGAGAGTATTTTGCAAGTGAGCTTCAAAGTGAATGCCGCGCTCTCCAGCCGCTCGTACAATGGGCAGCAAAGACAAGGTCAGATAACGTGCAAACCAGCGCTCGGCTTCAGCACGTACGCCACCCAGCATCGTCATAAGTCGTGATCGCATTCCCGGCAAGGGGGCTTCTACCAGACTCGACAGGACATATGTACATTCCGGGTCAAACTCAATCGGTCTGTATGCGACGGTAAACAGACTCGTTAATTCTCCCTCCTGAAAGTCACAAGTGGCTACACCTGTCTCATAGGCAATCTGCGTATGCTGATCTGCACCGAAGCAATTCTGCTGCCTGACGTACCTGGAGGCGTCCAGCGTCCTTCGCATCTGCTCCGCACTATTGGTGCGAATCATGTTGGTAATCTGCATGTTCAGCGACAGCTTGATATTGCAATTCAGCTCTGGAATATAGACGGTGCGTACCGAGGAGGTCGGGTAGGCCTTCGGCCCGCCGCTGCCCATCGGAATGAGTTTCTTGTCCAGAATATACTGCTGGACCTCGGACAAGCCCAACACGTACGCATACTGCCAGGGATGGATAGGCAGTAGTTCATACTCATCCCCATGCTCACCGCACTCTACTTCCCAAGCTTGTTCCACATGCCCGTGCAGGCTGGCATGCAGTTTGATCCTAGTGTGATCATCCACCCATTCCTGCATGTACACATCCTTCCTCACAGCAACGTAACAGAGTTGGAACGAGGTACGCAGTTCTGGGCTGTACATCCGTACGTCGTGTTCGGTGAAGCCTTTGGAGTTTTTCGGAAACGGGTGAAAGGGATGACCATATACCAAAGACTGTTCGGAAGTACAGTAATCATACATGCCAAGTCCAGCAGCCTGCTCGATATACAGCACAAGATTATTCACGCTGTTATCTACCTTTTCCGCAAAATCACGCAAATCAGCCGCATGGGTCAACCTGCCTTGCTCATGCCGGCTGTTTCCAAACACCGTGTCTTCACTCAGCTCCAGTGTGATCCAGCGAACCAGGTCCTGATAATGCACCGCTTGCCCGCGCTGTTGTACGCTTCGGTACTCATGCTCTCCCATAGCCGAGTAATACGCTAATTGTCCGGTTATCATCACCCCGCTGGCCTGAAAAGCAACTGCGTACGTCATTGCATTCGGATCAATCTGAATGTCGCCCTCCTTCTCCACCGCAAGCTCTCGGATATAACAATTGAGCAGCAGCTTACAAGAGTGTATATTCGCCTGCTGCTCTGCTTCAGACCTGAGCCTGTTTTCCATCTCGAACAATGTTGCCAACCTTCTTTCGGGTTATAAATAAAACAAGGGACAAGGTCACAAGATGGCACAGCCGAGACCCATATTAATCTCTTTCAGTGCCGCCCATCTGGCCGTATCTGCTGGTGTTCTGACCCGTTGAACCATTAGCAGACTAATCATCCAAAGTACCTACACTGCTGACCAGCAGCGGAATGCTGGATGGATGCCACCGCTTGCGGCGGGCAGGCACGTACATTCGAATATACCGATCACACCATAGGAGCAAGAACAACGCAAAACGCAAGTGGGCCTTTCAGCCAGAACAAGCAATGATTTGCCCTTATTCTGCAATCGACTTTTCGAAATGATGTTCCATCTGAAAAAGATACTCCAGGTACAACCGGACGACATCACGTGTGGTCCCCCCAAAGGGGAAGACATGGTGGGTCAGGTCCGGCAATGCGTTGACTTCCAAAATGCCTCCCTGATCTCCTGTCAGCGGCTGGCGGATATTCTCACAACGGATATCAATGCCAGCCACATCAATCCGGAGGGCTCCTGCGGCCTCAATTGCCATTTGTGCATTGTCAGGAAGAATCGCTTCCGTACAGTCCATATAAAATTCACTGATGTTCCCGGCGGCCGAATTGCGAAGATCATATAGCTCGATCTCTCTTCCTGCCGCAGGTACCTCCTCCAGCGTGATTCCCTGTCCAAGCAGAACTTTTCGCAAAGGCTCTGCGTCTTCATCAATCTTGGGAAAGGCCTCGAACTTCCCTATACTGGTATGCTGGATTCGCTGCTGATTCAACATTCGAATCAACGCCCGGATGGTTGAGGTGCCGTCTCCTTCTACATAGACAGGTCGATACTCATTTACTGCCGCCACTTCCCCGTTAATGACCAGTACCCTGTAATCCACACCCGTTACGAATTGCTGCAGCATGATGCTGTTACTATGGGTACCCGCTCGGGCAATAGCCGCTTCCAGTTCCTCGTTTGTTCGAACGTCGAGTGTCACACCTACACTGCCGCTTGCGTCCAGCGGCTTCACTACAACGGAGCGATGCAGTTTCAGAAACTGCGTTGCCTTGTCACCCATTGCCTCGATAACGATAAACGGCGGCACAGGCATTCCACGCTCATGCAGTAGCATATTACAAACCTGCTTGTTCTTGGCGAGCAGTCCAGCGATCAAGGGTAGACGATGCGATCTGGTTTTATTAATGACTCTGCGCTTATCCCCATAGGATAATTCCAAAAAATCTTCACATTCTGCGAGAAGTGGCTCGCAGGTCATTCCCATTTCTCTTGCTTTGCTTATGATGAGTCGGTTTTGCAGATTATGAATTCCTTTCGGAAACAATGAAAATCCTCCCCGACCGAATGAAGGCGTTCGCTCCTGGTTGTGCTTTCATCGGATTGATTTGATGGAAATAATATTGATAATGATTATCAGTTTCAAACAAAATCTATTTTATGGCAATTTCAGTCACCTTGTCAATAATAAGCTTTTCAGGAAAAATAAGATGGTTTTTGCAGGGAGAGAATCCCCAAATGAAGGAATGTTCATGGAACAATGGGCACAACTAATAAGACAAGCTCTGAATTTCGTTATGTCATAAGCTTGCCTGTGCTATTCGCTGTATTGAGATGCAATGAAGTATAGGCTGGGGATGTGGATGATGATCATCGGCATTAATGCTTTAATTTGGGGCAGGTAGAGCAGTAATCTTGTGGATCATCTGCAGCGAGATAATAGAAACAACAGGTTGTGCGTACACGAATGGGTGTATCTGAAGCAGCTGTTGCCCGCTTGGGTGTGTTAAACTGCTTGAGCGGATTACGGGATTCACCGAAGAGATGTGCAGATGCATCACGAATTAGATAATGGAAGTCCTCTTCGACACGCTGTTTTTCTTCAGGCGTGGCTCCTTCAGCAAACTTGTTCTCATAGAGCCAGTATACATAAATGGCCGTGTTCTCCCACAGAACTGAACGGGAAATCCGGGTTGCCTTGGATAGCGATTGCCACACCTTGGCCAGATTACCGGCGAACATCTGTTCAATCACCTGATCTCTCCATTTGCCACGCTGATCCGCCTCTGGTGAGGTCGTCTGCCAATCGGTCAGACGAGCCTTGGGGAGCCACGCCTCCCCCTGATAACTGGATTCGATCGTGCCGTTGGTAATCTCATAATTCAGGCCTTTGTTGAAGCGTGACATGGCATAGAGGCCCGAAGCCAAAATCAAGTAAGCATACCGTTTAGCAAAGAGAGATACAGTAGCCGTTTGGGAGTCCGTCTCAAAGATGCTACTAACTCCTTGCAAATAGTTCAGGCTTTTGGACGGGTCCAGCAAGTCCGTAAATGGCATCGAAAATGTGCGATCTGTCGAAGGCTCCCAGGTCAGACGGTATTCGGCAGCCAAGGCCTGCATCTCTTGATCGTCAAGCCAAGTGGCTGTAGCGTTTGGTTTCATTTAACTTCCTTCCCTTCCCGTGCGGAATGCACATTGGTGTGCCAAACAGCGGATCAACCGCAATGTCGCACTCCATCTGGAAGACCGCGCGGACCATGTCCTGCGTAACAATGTCTTCCGGTTTTCCTTCCGCGTAGATGGACTTGTTGTGGACAGCCACAATATGGTGAGCATAGCGACACGCAAGATTCAGATCATGAAGGACCATCACTATGGTGCGTCCCTCCTGTTCATTCAAATCGAACAGTAGATCCAGAATATCAATCTGATGGGTCATATCCAGATAAGTCGTTGGTTCATCCAGCAGCAGGGTTTCTGTTCCCTGTGCGAGTGTCATCGCAATCCAGGCGCGCTGGCGTTGTCCGCCGGATAATGCGTCCACGGGCCGATCAGCCAGAGCAGTCAGATGTGTGGATTCCAGCGCGAGCCTGACCATGCGTTCGTCCTCGCAGGACCACTGTTTCAGCCATGTCTGGTGTGGGTACCGTCCTTGCCGAACCAGTTGGTTTACCGTCAGTCCCTCTGGAGCAGAAGGACCTTGCGGCAGAATGGACATACGTCTTGAAATTTCCTTGGTAGGCAACTTCGCAATCTCCTCGCCATCCAGCAGCACCGAGCCTGAACTGGACTTCAGCAGTCGCGCCATCGTTCGCAGCAAGGTGGACTTCCCGCAACCGTTGCTGCCAATCAGGACAGTAGTTTTCCCCTTGGGAATAGTCAGGTTCAGATTTTCAATAATAGGCTCTGCGCCATAGGCGATCGTAAGGTCCTTGGCTTCCAGAATACTCACGGCATTCTCCTCCTCAAAACTGATTTCGATTCTTGAACAACAGATACAGGAAAAACGGTGCTCCTACCCCGGCGGTAAATACCCCTGCCGGAACATCGAGTGGCAGAAATACCGTACGGGCAATCAGATCAGCAGCAAATACAAGCAGGGCACCGACCAGTCCCGAAACGATGAGCATGCTGCCAAACATGCGCCCTACCAGCTTCCGGGCAATATGTGGCGCAATCAGACCGACAAAACCAATCGTCCCCGCGACAGCAACAGCCCCCCCAGCCAGCAGTACACTGCACAGTAGCAGTGCCGAACGATGACGCTGTACAGTGACCCCCAGCCCGGTGGCCAGATCATCCCCGAATTCCTGTGCGTTCAGACTGCGGGCAAACCAGATCGCCAACGGAAGCACGATTACAATCACCGGGATGATCGTTCTGACATCGGTCCACGATGCTCCATACACACTCCCCGTCAGCCAGATATACGCCTGACCAGCCGTATAGAATGGACTAAGAATCAGCATGAAGGTCGTCCCGGCCCCCGTAATGGCTGACACTCCGATTCCGATCAACACCAGTCGAATCGGGCTTACTCCTTTTTTCCAGGCAAGAAGATATATGATGATTGTGGTAATCATCGCCCCCATAATGGCAAACAGCGGCAACAGCTTGATACTGATGGTTCCACCCAGCAGGGTGACAAAACCCACAGCGGCAACGGCAGCTCCTCCCGTTATCCCGATCACATCCGGTGAAGCGAGCGGATTACGGATAATCCCCTGTAAGAGGGCACCGGACATGCCCAGTGCTGCACCAACAAGCAACGATAACAGCACACGCGGCAGCCTTAGCGTCAACACGACAAAGTCATGATCGCCTGCGCCCAGTCCGAAGATCGTCTGCAGCACATTCAGCGGAGATATGAAATCATTACCCACACTGGTTCCTAGAATGGATGCAATCAATACCAAAACCATACAGATTCCGATGATGAACAGCGATTTGCGCTCCATTTGCAAGGATAACGTATCTTTTTTATTGCGAAAAGTAATCATCTTCCTCATATCTTCGTCCCCCCCTTGCGGGCAATATAGACGAAGAAGGGACCACCAATGAGTGCTGTCATAACGCCAAGCGGAACTTCCTGCGGCATGATGATCAGTCGTGCAACGACATCCGCCGCCAATAACAAAATGGCGCCGCCCAGAATGCAGTAGGGAACAAGCCAGCGGTAGTCGTTGCCAACAAACGCCCGCATGATATGTGGTACAACTAATCCTACCAGACCAATCGAACCGGCCACCGCAACAGAACCACCGGCCAGCAATACCGTAACGACTCCCATAAGCACCTTAACCAGTAGCACATTCTGTCCCATGCCTCTGGCGATATCATCACCGGTCAAGAGCAGATTGATCGCCCGGCCCATAAACAGGGATACTACAGTGGCAACCGTCATATATGGCAGTACAGGATACAGCATGTCGAGTGTCCGACCGCTCACTGAACCTGCAAGCCAGAACAACACGTCCTGTAATCCCGTTCCATCCAGCACCAGGATTGCCTGTGTGAACGAAGCAAAAAGTGCAGAGATAGCGGTACCTGCCAGCACAATCTTGATGGGAGTCAGACCATCACGACCGATGGACCCAAGCGCGTACACAATCACTGTTGCAATGGTTGCCCCGGCAAAACCAAACCACATCATCGTACTGAGCGAGGACACCGACAGCACCACGATGGCAATAACGATAAAAAAGATGGCGCCCGCATTGATCCCAAACACACTTGGTGAAGCGAGCGGATTACGAGTTAGCGCTTGCATGAGTCCTCCCGCCACCGCCAAACTTGCACCAACAACAGCGGCAATAATTGTGCGTGGTAAACGTTCCGTCAGAAGTACGACATGCTCCACTGAGCTTTCGTCATAGTGTTGTAGTGCATCCACTGCTATTTGAAATGTTATGTGTGTGCGTCCCAGTATCATGCTGGCTACACAGGCGAGTAATAGCAAAATGAATAAGCCGGATAGTCCATACATCTTCGTACTTGCCTTCGTAAAAAGGGGAAACATATTCTCACTCTTTCATTCGTGAAATGCAAAAAAACCTGCCTGCCCATACACTTCGTATACGAATGTCCTGGTGCATGGCAGGTCTTGCTCCCATTAATTCAGATTGAACTGCTTGTATAGGTCGTCCAGCATCATGTTGGCCGATGTGTATCCGCCTCCCATGTTCCAGGCCACTTCATCAACCTGTACCAGCTGGTTATTCTTTACCGCATCGAGATTTTTCCAGAGCGGACTGCTGGTCCAATCCTTATAATTTTTCTCAATAGCTTCTGTTTCCGTACCTGAATTGAAGTTGAAGATCATATCTGCGTTCATATCCGGGATGTTCTCTTTCGAAGTCAACTCCACACCCCAGGTGTCTTCATCATGTCCAGGCGGTCTGGTAAATCCAAGCTCTTTCAAAATTTTCCCGGCGTATCCCATATAGAAAATGCGAACCTGATCGGCTCTGAAATTCGTAATAGTCGCTTCAATGGGAAGACGGTCACCCATTTTGTCTTTGAAATCCGCTACCCTTGCATCCCAATCGGCAAGCAACTTGTCCGACTGTTCCTTCATATTCATCGCTTCACCAGCCGTCTTTACCGTCTCTTTCCAGTCAAACAACGTCTCGGTAACTACCGTTGGAGCAATCTGGGATAGTTGATCATAGATATCCTCATGTCTTGTTTTGGTGGCAATGATTAGATCCGGCTTCAACTTGTTGATCTCTTCCAGATTCGGCTGTGATTCCTGACCTACCTGCGTCACGCCATCCAGATCCGCTTTCAAATATTTATATACGGGTTGCTGAACCCAGGATTCCACAACACCCGTTGGCTTCACACCAAGTGCAACAACAACATCATTGGCACCCTGGAACAAGGTTACAATCCTCTTCGGAGTTCCCTTAATTGTCGTTTCACCCATGGCATGTTTGATAACTCTGGTCTGCTCGTCCGCACCACTGCCTACTGTATTGCTCTTATTACCATTTGCAGACTTGCTTGAAGGGTCAGTTGTCCCTGTAGTTCCACCCGAGGCACAACCAGCCAGCACCGATATCATCAGAATAAGTGCTATATAAATATGTAGCTTTTTTGTCAATCCAAACACGTAGTCCAACTCCCCCTTCTCATCCTAATTGATATTAAAAATCATTATCAATTGTATTGTAATTCAGTTGAGTACATTGTTCAAGCATATTGATATTGCTGTGGAAGAACTCCCCATGCCTCTAGTTTCATGTTGAAAATCTCCTTGTACAGCAAAGGCTTGGATGAATACAAAATGCTCAGTATACAAAAAGGTGTAACCCTCCATAGTTGTTGGGTTACACCTTTATAAGTAATTCATGACCTGTCTTCAACAGACAGCGGTCTCAGACAAACATACCGATTAAGGTGTATGTCTGCCTACATATTGATAAGTACCTTTCGGGTATGCAATCCACTCATCCTGCTGATTAAAAACGGGCGAGCCACATGATATACCTTGTCTACGAACAAATGTCCCACCTTGAGGAAACAATTGATTCTGCGAATGAGGCTCTCCAATTACATCTACCACAGTTTCATGATATTTCAGTACATAAGCGACCGTATTAAATTCACTTGGGTTATAGAAATGACCCTCTTGATTAAAATAGGCAACATTCGTGACATCCATGAAATCGTAAAAGATACTGTTTATGATCAGATACGGAATTACTGGATTAACCGGATATAGCGCTATGCTGGATACGTTCATGCGGTTCGTGTTTTTCATGAATTGGTGAACCTCCAGCTCATATCCTTCTATTTTATGAGAGAAGTCATATTCTCGGTTGTAAAACAATTGCAGCACGATGCGACCGTCTCCACCATCGACATATTGTGAAAAAAACAAAAGAAATGCCTCCTGTGGTTCCTGATGAACCTGAAATATAATCGCTCTGCCAGCAACTCCTACGACCTACTTAAGCTGGACTCTTAAAAAAGTCAAATAATCATTTTCGAGGGGACAGGAGTCTCCTTGGTGCTGCAAAGCATACCGTTTATGGTGTATGAGTGCCGACATATTGATAGGTCCCTTTCGGAAACGCATTCCACTCATCTGGCTGATTATAGGCAGACGATCCGTAGGATATTCCTGGCTTGCGGACGAACGTTCCTCCTTGCGGTGCAAACTGCTCATGCGAATTTGGATTTCCTAATACATCTACCACTTGTCCTTGGTATTTTAAAACATATGCAACGGTATTAAATTCGCTCGGGTTGTAGAAATCGCCCTCATCATTGAAATACCAAGCATTCGTAATATCCATGAAATCATAAAAGATACTGTCGATGATTATATATGGCATGGCAGGATAAAGCGGATTAATCGGTAAAGTGGTAACTTTCATTTGGTTTGTTTTCTTCATCCATTGATGAAACTCAAGTGAATAACCGTCTGCCCTATGGGAAGGGTCTCCATTCCCGTTATAATGCAATTGCAAAACAATTCTTCCATCCCCGCCATCCACATATTGCGAGAAATATACAGCAGGCGCTTGCTGTGGTTCCTGTTGGACCTGAAACACAGCAGCCCTTCCATCTGCTCCTACTACCCATACCAGTAAAGGTTCGGGGGAAAGGGGGATAGAGGTGCCCATGAGTTCTACAGGACCGAGGAATGTCGATGATGGCGTTCCTCTATATACCAGGAATTTTGATTGTCCTGGGAAATAACTGGACAGATCCACGGTTCTGTGCGGCAAGCCATATTTAACCCCAATCGGAGTGATACCGCCGGAAACCAGCTCCGCGTTGCGTGTATTCAACGTGTATTGAACTGAGCCACCCCGATCATCCGCAGCCGTTATAGTAATTTCAGCAAGGCCGCTGCCTGTACCCGAAGCCAGTGTTAAAATACTGCCATTAAGCGATGCACTCACCAACGTCGGATCACTGGAGCTGACTGTAAACCGAAGCTCATCCCCATCCTCGTCGTTGAACAGTTGTTGCAGATCATAATCCCTTTGCTGTGTAACTCCGGGGGTCAATACCTGCTCGTTTATAGCCGAAATGACTTGAGGAGCATGATTGAGCTGAGGCATGCTGACGGTAACCGGGAACGTCGCTCCCTCTGCACGTCCGTACTGATCATACACACTGAGTGTTACACTTGTGGTTCCTACACTCATTGGGTTTAACTGTAGTTTCTGACCATTCATATGGGCCGTAGCAATTCCTGTATCATACGTGTCTGCTGTCACTGACAGGGATGCTAGATCCCAGTTCAATAGGAACGGTGAGAGATCCAGTTCTGAGGCGGCATCTCCCAATTGAAGCAACTGCTCAGGGATCGCTGTAATAACTGCATTCTCCAATAGATGAACCTGTAGGTCTGTGCTAATCTCTCCGCCTCTATCGTCTTTAGCCGTGATGGTAATCACGGTATTGCCGCTAGTCAGCCCATGAATGACAAGCTGATCATTTTGAAGTGCAGCATCTGCGACGGCTGGATCAGACGAACTGATTTCATAACGAATCGGATCATGATCCGGGTCGGCAAAGATAGTGGACAGATCCACGGTTCCGTCAGCCTTGCCTAAAATCAGATGTACCGCGTCTGGTACACGGGTTACCACCGGGCTACTGTTCGGTATAGGCAAAACCGTTACAATAAAGGTAACTGTATCTGTTCCACCCTTGCTATCGTCTGCCGTCAGGGTAATACTTGCGCTCCCCGCTTGCAGCGACTGGAAAGATAGCTGATCTCTCGTTATGGCAGTCTGCACGATAGAAGCATCCGAACTGGTCGCTGTGAACACCAGCGGGTCACCATCTACATCCGTAAATATCGTTGAAAGATCCAGCGTTGTATTAGGCTGGCCCAAAGTGACGGTTAATGGCTGAGGAGCTTGTCCATGCGGAGCATGGTTAGGAGCGCCCTGAACCGTTAGCTTGAATTCAATCTGCTTTTGTCCTGTGCTGCCATCTTCTCCCTGCTGTCCGTCATTGGCAGTGACATGAACGATCGTACTGCCCGCGCGAAGCGGACTCAAACGCAATTCATCTCCTGTAAGCACCACCGACGCTACAGCAGGATTATCAACAGTAACCTGATACGTTAAGCTAGCATTTTCCGGGTCTTGAACATAGTCGTTCAAATGCAGTACCAAGTCGGACTGTCCCACAGTAAGCGCCTGATCTGGTATACCTGCAGATACTGGCTGGCCGTTCACGATAATTTTGAAGGTCGACGACACCCTTTTTCCCCGTCCATCATTAGCCGATACACTGATGGATGCTTTTCCGACACTGACTGGCGTAAGCTTTAATGTATTGCCAGATACAGACGCCCGTACGATGCCGGATTGAAGAGAAGCTGCCGAGAAGGTCAAGGTATCCCCATCAGGATCGGTAAAGAATTGGCGCAAATCATACAATTGTTCACCAGCGCCTTCTGTAATTACACGCTCTACAGAAGCATTTACGACTTCAGGTGAACGGTTAGCGCTGCTAGATGAACCGGATGAGCTTCCAGAAGATGAGGACGTACCTGTTACACTTGCCACAGCTAGACCCGTAACAGCGTTGGAAGCTACTCCGGTACCCAGTGTGACCGCAGATACCTGTACATTTCCACTCACATTTACCCTTGCTGCCGGGTTGCTGACTTGAATATTTTCAATACTACCTGTATTTTTCAATTCCAAGGCACCCGTCCCTGTGACGGTCAGCTGCTGGATCGTGCTATTACCTGTCATCTCGACGGATTGGCTGCCAGTTACCTGAACGGTCTGAACCGTTCCCTGAAGATTGACTTTGTCCGCCCCTTCATTAACATTCAGCTGCGGCAAGGAAGCATCCGCGCTAACCTCAATGCTTGCGCTGGATTGCACGTTCATGACTGTCGCGCTTGCGGTACCACTGAATACAACGTGAACTTCCGGCTTTGTGACATCCATTTGTGTCAACGTTGAGCTATCAAATACAACTGTATTGTTATCTCCGCCGTTAATGTGGGTCTGTCCCTGCACCTGCACATCCTGTGCATAAAAATCCTGCTGTACTCGGGCATCCACCGTTAACTGCTGTTCCACTTTCAAATGCAGTATGGATGTAAAATCACCAGCGATCACCAAATCTCCGTTCAACGTGGAGCCGTGTCCGTTCAGCACAACGTTGCCGCTGAACTCCGCTTCGCCGTCACGAGCCGAAGTCCCGCTGCTGCGAAGCTCCAGCCAAGTGACCTTGTCCACCGTCCGGCCTGTGGCATGGAAACGAATGCCTGCGTTGCGCAGCACGGTCTGATTATCCGCGTGAAAAATGCCGCGCAGCGGCTCTGCCACGTCATAAGCGATGCCATTGATCCGTATCTGCTTGCCGTCCATTTCCTGGAGCTGCGAAGTACGCTCCTGTGGAAACAAGGCAGATACGAGCAGGCTGGCCGCATCTACGCGGCTTACCGAGTCTTTGGCGTGTAGATTTCCGCCAAATTCACTCATCAGCCCGTCATTCAGCGCCGCCCGAATCATCGGAGTCGCCCACGGGCTGGCGTCCTTCCACGCCGTCGGCAGCGTCTGCGCCGACGGCGAGTCGGTTGTGCTGGCGGGCGTGCCCGCAGACGTACCCGTCCCAGCGGACCTGACCAACAGCGCGACCAGTTCTTGGGCGCTGATCAGGTCATTCGGACGGAAGTGTCCGTTGGCATCGCCCTGCATCAGCCCGGCCTTACGGGCCGCCTCTATAGCCGGGCGCCCCCAACTATCAGCGGGCACGTCCGTGAAGGAGGCAGCGCCGTCCAAGTTGCCCGTCGGAAGCTGCAACGCTTTGACCAGCAGCACGGCTAGCTCCTGACGTGTGAGCTTCTGCTCAGGTCTGAGCGTTCCGGCGGGATCGCCTTGGATAATCCCGAGTTCACGGGCTTTTTGTAGTTGTTCCAATTGCTGTGCTGTAAGCTTCTGTACATCCGTCCAGGCGGCAGTATTGTTCCCTGTGGACCCCTTGGATACGGAAGCCGTATCTATCACGGTAGCTTGCTCTGCTCCGGCAGGAAACGAGGGGGTCAGCAGCAGCAAAGCAGCTGCCAGCTGAGCGGTTAACTTCTTATTTTTCATGGTGCAATTCTCTCCCCACCGATAAATGTAATCATGTATTCAAAATCTTAGGATACGTATGTTTTACGGCCGAGGACGACCGATAAAGACTCCTAAATTAACAGGGTAGTTCGTCCCCTCAACATTCCATTCACCAGATTGATAATGGTTTGGATTACCAATGACCGTACCGCTATTCCGTCCCAAAGCCTGCCCTTGACCAATAACTGCGATATCTATAAGCGTGTTGTTGTAGTACAGCTTAAGCGTTACAGGTTCGGAATTGTTACTTTGTAACTGCAGGAAGGTATAATACCAATCCTCCGATACGAACGAACTCAAATCATTCGCAATAACAAATGTTTGGCCAGGCATAATCACATCCCCGTCATTGGCATTTATAATAATCGGGTCTGGTTGGTCGGATCGCTCAATCCATATTCTATTTTTCTCCAACGGTCTGTTGGTAGGGTTATACAATTCAATCGCCTGGTCCAGATAATCTGGTTCGCCTTGCCACACGACTTCGGAAATGAACAAGTCTCTTTTCTCAACAATCACTGGAATCGTAAAAGATGTCGTTTCACCCCGATTATCATTTGCTGTAATCGTAAGGAACGTCAGACCATTACGCAAAGGTTGTATGAAAAGTGCATTCCCTTCTACCTGCCCCCCTGCCACCAATGGATCAGAAGACACCACAGTATAGGTCAGCGTGTCTCCGTCCTCATCAGAGAACATATCATTCAGCTGCAATGTTTGCTGACCATCTCCCGGGTCCAAATATTGAGGTTCAGGCACACGGGTCACTACCGGACGGTGATTTACGGGTTGAGGAGCATCAACTTGCAGCATAAATGAAGTGAAAGAAACGCCCCCACGGCCATCATTCGCCGTAATTCCAATCATCGTAATACCGGCATTATGCAGTGTTACAAATGAATCTTCTCCATTCTCCACCACACTGCCTACTTGGGGATTGGAAGAAGTGATGGTATACGTCAAGGTGTCGCCATCCTGATCCATAAATAACGAACCCGGATACAGCATCAGCTTGTCCTGCAACACATTAGCAACTACGATAGGTAAATGAGGCAAAGCCACAGGTATGTGATTCTCAGGCTGCGGATCAGGCAAAGGCGCATTCACCATAGCAGCAAACTGAAGCGAGGCTGTGCCTCCCTTGCCGTCATGGGCTGTTATTGTCATTAGACTAATGCCGGCTTGAAGCGGCGTAAGCATAAGCTGATCGCCTGTAACTTCTCCTGTGGCCACTTCTGGCGAAGCCGATTCCACCGTGTAGGTCAGTGCATCGCCATCTTCATCGTTAAACAAGTCAGACAGGCTGATCTGCTTGCCACCTTCATTTAAGAGCAAAGGAATGTCATTTAGGCTGTTGCTCGCGACAGGACTGTGATTAATGTCCTCCTCATAAGTAGAGCTGGTCACTGTATAGCTGAAAAACACGCTCGCTTTACCGCCTTTTCCATCCTCTGCCGTAACAAATACCTGTGTGCTTCCTACTGATTTAGGTTTTAGTGTAAGCTGTTGATTTGCCACTTCTGCTTCTGCTACATATACATCCGAAGTGACCGCATGATACGATAGCTCATCCTGATCGGCATCGTAAAACACATTTTTCAAATCCACTAGGGTATCTCCAGAACCCAAAATGGCATATTGATCGGCAGGAACTATAGCTGAGACAGGTACATGATTAGGTGTTGGCGTTGGATTCGTTGTAGAACTGCCACCGCCGCCACCGGATGAACTTTTTTTAGTGCTTGTTGAGGATGTATCCGAAGATGCACCCAACGTGGTATCACGTATAATTTGAGTCTCTGTTCCCCGCTCCGCAAGACGGGTCTGCACAGTCTGTATCCCATTGGCGAGACGTACCTGTGTATCGGCAAAATTCAGTTTAAGCTGCTGCCATACACCACTTCCTTGAATCTGAATAGGCTCATGCGTATCCACGATCATTTCGTTTACGTCTGCATGAATCTCTACATTTTTGGCACCCTGCATCAGGGTTACCTGAGGTAACGTATCACCTTGAATACGCACATAATCCGCTGCAATAGCTAACTTGCCTTTAAATTCTGTCCCTTTGCTATACAAAGTCACCGGATGTTGGGCTGTACCACTTTGTACAATTTGAAGCGCCGACAGATCAGCCACGTTTCGGTTCGATGCCTGATAGGTCAGGGTAGCCCCTTGAAGCGCCGGCACATTGTCTGCTCCGAACAGTTGCTTCAATTGCTGGCCGATCAAATAGGGCTTTCCATCCATATAGGCGATATCCCCGTCGATACGAGAAAGGATTCCCGTCCGTTCACCCGATTGGAATACATTCACCAAAAAGGCTGCGATATCCTGACGTTTTACCTGTACTTTAGAGTCAAACCGATTATCCGGCGTATCCATTAATCCCAGTTTGAGAGCTGCCTCTACGTTGCTTTTGGCCCATGCGCTCACCTGATCCCCATCAGAAATGTCCTGAACATCTCCGCCTTGAACATGGGTTCCTCCAATCGCTCTCACCAGAATTGCTGCCAATTCCTCACGACTCACTGCAGCATCCGGGCGGAAAGCACCTGATTCATCTCCGGTCATTAGACCTGCCGCACGTACAGCTTCTATATAAGAAGCTGCCCAACTCCCCTGCGTATCCTTAAAAGTTACTGCTTTCTCCGTTGCGTCAAGCTTAAGTGCATTTGCCAGCAAAGCCGCCATTTCCTTGCGCGTTAACGGTTGATCTGGACGGAAAGAACCATCTGGATAACCCGTGATCAGTCCTTGCTTCACAGCCTCCTGTACCGCCTGTAATGCCTGGGATGATATAGTGGACTGATCTGTAAAAGATACTGTACTGGCTTTAGTCACAATCGCTGACGTCTCCCCTTTCGTTTCCGCATGAACAAGCTGGGGCCCCCATGCCATACCTGCCAGCAACGTCACCATCAGCACTTTTTGCCATTCTTTATTCGTTTCTTGATTCATCAGACTCTCCCCCGTGAACGGTTCATTCTTGTTATTAGTGAAAAGATCTTATCATCCGCCTCTGAACCAATTCTGAACAATATTAAAATTTTATCTTTTTCACAGTCTGGACTTTGTAGCAAATGAAAAAAAAGCGCTCAGCCAGATGGGCTAAGCGCTCTAAAACTTCTATACAACGTTGATGTACATGCCTTGTCAGGAAACCGTAGGATTCCATTGAAAGGTAGCTGCGGACTTGGATGGAAGGGTAGATTTGAAAACCTTATTTCCCTGCCGAACCTTAAATGTCTTTGTGTTCTCTCCCGTATTGGCGGCAATCAGGACAAGCGTACCGTCGGGGTTGCGATAAGCGACCGTTTCGATACTTCCACTATAATGTGTAGAATCAATACGTACCGCACCTGGACGGACAAATTTGCTGGCGTGCCCAATCGCATAGTACTCCACATTTTTCGTAACTGCACCGCTTAACGGGTCGATGGTCACTACACCTCTACAGTTGGCGCAACCCCCATTGGTCGGACCCCCGGACGGGTCAAGTGCGATATTCCAAAAGAGGACATTTTGCGACCAGTTTCGGGGTGCACCAATGATCAGTTTGGACATGTCCCAACTCAAATCATCTCCAAAGCCCGGACTCCACGCTCCCCCACTACATTCTGTCATATATACAGGCTTATCAGGGAAAGCATTATGCACATCTGTCATCGCTGTGGGCTCTCCTTTGTAGCAATGAAAGGCCGTTCCGTGCGTATAGCTTCGAACCTGTTCATCTCCTAACACGGTCTTGGCATATTCGCTCCCTGTATCCCAGTTATGGTCAAAGGCAATAATGTGAGTAGATAAATGGTTTCGATTTAGGGTCGGGCCCAGGTATTGTTTAATAAAATTCGCCTGTTCTGCTGCTCCCATGCTCATGCTGGGATACTTGGACGTCGTGAATTCTGGCTCATTTTGAATGGAAATCGCCTGAATCGGAATTCCCTCGTTCGCATAAGCCTGTAGATAACGAACAAAATAGTCAGCATACGCCTGGTAGACACGCGGATCGGTATAGTCCAAATACCACCCATTATAAATCTGCTCCCCATATTTCATCCAGGGCGGAGCTGTCCATGGGGTTCCCATAATCTTTAAATCCTGGTTTCTTCTCAGGATTTGCTTCAGCACATCGATCACATCCCGATCCTTGGCGATGGAGAAATGATTCAGCTCATAGTCCTTGCCTGTTGCCACATCGTCATAGGTATAGCTGCCAGGCTGTCCCTGTTCATCTACGGAATAATCTGAGGCTCCAATGGTATGGCGAATATAACTCAGTTGAATGCCGCTGGCTGTAAACAAATCATTTAGCAGCTGATCACGCTGATTGGCAGACATGCCATAATTCATCAGGTATGCGGACGAACCGGACACCGCTGCGCCAAATCCCTCCATCGTCTGGTAACGAATATCTGGCTTAATCTCAATCGTCAGTGTATCCGCATTCGCAACATTTTCTTTACTGTTATCCTTATCCCAACGGATCGGGGCTTGTTGGGTTAGGCGATTCGCCGGATCGGGTGTTGTTAGCCACATGTTGACGTTATTTTCTGCTTTCGGCCCCGGAACATTCCGTATAGCCATACTGGCCAGGACCGCACAGATCAAAATGGCTACTGCAGCTATAAGTAGCCAGATGTCAGTACGTCGTTGCTTTTGGAGTTTCTTCATCTAATATCCTCCTCTCTCTATCATTAGCCTATCCCCATTCTCCCTACTATTTCAGCTTTCACTTGGGTTTCCCTTTGCATACCTGTTGGACGTTTACATACCGATAGCAAAAAGAGAGCCGGTGCTTGTGCCCGTGCTCTCTTGAATATAACCATTTTAAAAGGAATATAACGGGATTACTTTTTTGCCTTTTCTGTAGAAATTGCCGGAATCGTAACACTTCCTGTCAGTCGTAAATCCTGAGAGGAACTGCCCACATAAATGGGCACTTCACCCGCCGGCATAACCCATGCTTTGGACTTTTCATCCCAATATGAGAAAGCTTTCGGGTCGAGTTCAATGCGAACCTTCTTCTCTTGACCAGGCTTTAACTCTACCTTGGACCAGCCTGCCAGTTGACGGGATGGAGTCTCTACGTTTGTCGGAAGCTTACCGCTGTACACCTGTACAACCTCAGCTCCGGCTGTTTTGCCCGTGTTCTTCAATTTTAGCGAAACTTCGACGGAACTCGTACGATCGGATTTTTTTCCACTCGCATGCTGTTTTGTTTTCAGATCGCTATATCCGAATGTCGTATAGGATAAACCGTGTCCAAAGGAGAACGCCGGTTGAATACCCGATTTCTCATACCCACGATAGCCTACAAAAATACCATCTGAATAGTCACCTATACCGTTCACACCCGGAAACTTCTCTGGTGAGGACACGGGTGTAGACTGCTCGTTAACCGGGAAGGTTACCGGCAACTTACCCGAAGGATTCACATCCCCAAATAAGACGCGCGCTATAGCATTCCCTTGCTCTTGTCCAGCAAACCATGCTTGTACGATGGAAGGGACTTTGTCCTGCCAGGTATCCATTTGCACGGCTCTGCCGCTCATTTGTACGACAATGGTTTTCGGATTTGCTGCCGCAACCGCACGGATCAGCCGATCCTGATTGTTCGGCAGTTCCATATCGGAACGCTCAACATATCCTTCGCTCTCATACGTACGCGTAACAACAATCGCAACATCCGATTTTTCCGCCAATTTCACAGCGTTGTCAATCAACTTATCTGACGTATCTGCCGGAGGTTCCCAGCCCAGACGAACCATACCACCAGAATCACGACCATTTGTCGGATAATCAGCGCGGTATTCAATACGTATCTTGTGCTTTTCACCCGCTTTAAGGGAGATGTTCTTCTTCGTAGTGCCCAGCTTTTCACCTTGATTGTCCACGAAAAGCTTATCGTCGAGATACAGCTTGCTTGATCCCAAACTGGTTAATGACAATGCATAGTCACCATCCTTGGGAGCTGCAATTGCCCCTGTCCAGCGTGCAGATATCAAGCCGTTCAGTGTCGTTGGTGTATTTGGAACTTTAGGGGACTTCGCATTGAAGCCCTGATAATTATAAAATCCAAGGTTCATATTGACTTGGTCATCATTGCGTACAAGAATCGGATTGCCTTCCATCTTGTTATTCTTCCAGTATTCGCCTCGAAGCCCCTGTTCGCCATCTCCATAAGTCGCATATCCAACACTGATATCCTCTTTCTGATCAGATGTAGTCAACAGTGAAGACGGAACAGCCGATGGGCCAGGCATAATATCTCCAGCAGAGATCGGGTCTGTACCCGGTGCATATTGGACGGTAACTCCTTTGCCGACACGATTGCGGATGCCCTCTAACGGACTCACGGTATACGTCGGGTTCACCAACGAACTGCCTCCGCCTGCCACAGTGCCGTTATCTGCATCGGGGCCAATCACAGCAATGGACTTGAGTTTATCTTTAGACAACGGTAATGCATTGTTTTTATTTTGAAGCAGTACCATACTTTCCTCAGCCAATTGACGGGCTGTCTTGCCATGGTCACGGGCATCAATTTGATTATTTTGAGCCGGGTGGTCAAATAAACCTTTGCTGAACATTTGCACCAGAATGCGCCCAGCCTTATCATCAATCGTTTTTTCACTTACCTTGCCATTCTTAACAGCCGCCAGCAGCTGATCTCCCCATTTACCATAAGGGGTCCCCGGTGTTTCCAGGTCCAATCCGCTATTTGCCGATTCGACTGTACTCAGGTTCGCACCGTAATCACTCATCACGAAGCCCTTGAATTGCAGTTCCTTCTTCAAGAGGTCGGTCAAAAGAGTTTTATTCTCACAAGCAGACTCGCCGTTGACCTTGTTAAAGGAGCACATTGCCCCTCCCAAATCTGCTTTGGCGATGACTTCTTGGAACGGGCGTATGTAAATCTCATGCAACGCACGGTCACTGACTTTGACATTCGTCGTGAAGCGCTCTGTTTCCTGATTATTCATAAGGTAATGTTTCGCAGTCGCCAAAACAGGGTGGCTTTGTATACCTTTGACATAAGCGGTCGCCATTTGCGATTGCAGTAGCGGGTCCTCACCCATAGATTCAAAGTTTCGCGATCCCCATGGAATACGGGCAATATCCATTCCCGGTCCAAGCGCAACATTATGAGTTGTATTAAAAGCCTCGTCTCCGATCAAATCACCATACTGTTTGGCAGCTTGGGTATCCACGTTGCAGCCAACGCAATTGGAGCAGGCAACGCAGTAGATTGCTTGTCCTGCACATCTGGATTAGCGATGCGCACACCCGCAGGTCCATCTGCCATCGTCAGCGCCGGAATGCCCAACCGCTCCATCGAATTATTATAGAATCCATAGTAATTGTTGACCTTGCCAGTCACCAAATCTATTTTTTCTTCCAGCGTCATTTCCTGTATCAGCAACGCTGTCCGTTTCTCAGCCGACAGGGCCGTGTTCATCCAAGGCCGATCTGTCTGGCTTCCTGCCGCTCCTGCAATATTCATAGGTCCGATCACAACAGCCGCGATAACTGTCATCATCACCATACGGAACAACCATGTTGATTTCACTTTCACGTTTGTAATTCCTCCTTGATGTTAGGTCATAAGGTGAATGCCTATTCAACTCTCACAGGCTTGCAAAGGCTCTCGATCCTGCGAGCTCCGACAAGAATCCAGAGCCACGGGATAAGCAAGCAAGTCAGCAAAAGCCGCAATGGCTCAAGTGACACGTTTACCACCCTACCGTACATTTTCGAAAATTTCATTGAAAGTTTTTGGAAGTACAGCACTAGGACCTTCATTCTTTTCCATGAAAAGAGAGCGCTCACAATTCAGTTAACTGATAATAAAATTACACTTTTGTAACTTTTTAATGACAGTTTTTTAACTAATTTTAAACACAAAAAATGATTCATATGTCCCACTCTTGACTTACTCATATGGCGTTACCTAGCGTGCGACCAAAGTCGCTATTTGGGAATTGGAAATATTTATGTATGAGGATTTTTCAAAAATCCTAGTATAAAGAATTAACGCTCATAAACAAAAAAATTCCAGAGAACCTGAAAGGTACCTGGAATTAATGTGATTATTCAAACGGATATCGAAGCCCCCACTGTGAACGAATCTGATCCATCAGTTTCATAATTCCTAATGATTCATCCAAAGAAATAGTAGAACTTTCGAGCAAACCTTCGTTCAAGCAACGCCCGACTTCTTCTGCTTCAAAGGCATAGCCTGTAGAGGATCGGTCATCCTGAAAGTTTTGTGCCTCTTCACCGTCCACAACTAAAGTAGCCGATGTGCTGTTCAGGAATGACGGAATGTGGATATAGCCCTTTGTTCCATGGATGTATGCCTCATTCGTCAATCCGAGACGGACTGCCCCGTTAAGCATAGCCGTGCGTCCTTTTCCATAATCCAGCAAGATCGAAAATGTCTCGTCAACGCCTGTCTCCCCGATATGAGCAGTGCTCCATACATGCTCAGGTTCAGGACCGAAAACCATTGAAGCAAAAGAAACCGGATAAATTCCTGCATCTAATAGAGCACCTCCGCCCAGCTCAGGGTTCAAAAGCCGCCCCTCCGGGTTCCAATCTATTCGAAAACCAAATTCCGCCTTAACCAGCTTTACCTCGCCAATGTGTCCCGCATGTATCCACTCCCGCACTTGGCGAATCGGAGGCAAAAAACGTGTCCACATTGCTTCCATCAGGAATAGCTTACGCTCACGTGCAAAGCCGATCATTTCCTCCAATTCTTTGCTATTGACGGTGAAGGGTTTCTCACACAAGACTGCTTTGCCCGCCCGAAGAGCCGTCAGAACATTTTCTTTATGAAAAGGATGAGGAGTCCCTACGTAAATAGCATCTACCTCAGGATCTTGTGCTAATTCCTCATAGCTCCCGTAAGCCCGTGATATTTGATGCTTAGCTGCAAATTCGGTAGCGCTTTCAATAGTGCGTGATCCAACAGCATACCCTTCTCCATTCGTAACATGCGCCAAATCCGCAACAAATTGATCTGAGATCCAGCCTGTGCCGACAATTCCCCATTTAATCTTTTTGCTCATACTTGTGTCCCTCCCAGCAATTTGGTTAACGTTGACTTACAACATACTCTTTTATTCTAGCAAACGCCTGTCCTAAACAAAAGAAACAATTGCTAGACGACAGTTTCTTTTGTGACCCAGCAGCATCTTCATTTATACCCATTATTGAATGACGTATCTGTAAAACTTTTTATCCACTTTCATGACTGGAAAACCAATCGGCAATTCTCCTGGAGCTATACTAACAAAGCCGTTCTTCTCATAGAAACGATGAGCTGCTACGAATTGTGGTGTTGTTCCAAGATAGATTTCTTCAATAGACCTTTCCCTGGCCCATCCTATGGCATGATGCAATAATTGATTCGAAACATTGAATGTTTTACCTCTATAGTTTTGTTTTACAAACATCTTTCTGAGTGCTGTCTTACGGTTTCCAATATCTAATAAAGCTATAGTCCCTACTACGGTTCCTTCACTAAGAGCTACCCAGAAGTTGCCGTTACCACGCTGATAAAAGTTTTCAATATCAAGCAGATCTGGCTGATCTTCTTTGGTTATGGCGATATTATATTCATCTTTTTGAATATGTAAAATTAAATCGACAACTTGTGATTGATACTCGGTTGAGTACTCTTTTAGAAAGATACTTTTAAACATCGTTGTGTTCTCCTATTATCGTCAATTGTTATACTGTTAGATTCTCATCAAACCACAGAACCTAAAATATTACCCATATCTCCTTATTGGCGCTTGATAGACGCTCAATATTAAATAACTCAACCTCCGCAACTAAACTAAGTTTCCACCTACACAGTAGAGGATTTGAAACCATTGTCCAGGTGCGAACGTTGAGTTAATTATGAATCTCAATATATCAGAATTCTATTCTACGCTTGAAGCTGTGTAAGAATTTGCGGGTCCTTGATCTTCTGATCCTCAGCCAACAACACAATTTTGGATAGAATCTCCGCTGTTCTGGGGTCTTCGTCCAGAAACGGCAGGAAGATACGTCCACGATGCTGCGAATGCACCGGAATAATATGCAGTGCTCCCTTCGCTTGCTTATAGACACCCCCGCTTCCCAGATGCACAGCATATTCGCCAAGAGTCCCATCTACACGTGCATAATTCCCATCCAAGCGTACATTGCTAATTTTCAGCAAGCGAAGTGATTCCTGCACAATCACCCTACGCATTTCAATGGTCGTCAGACTGGCCTCTGGATCAACGCCGCCTACATGGGCAACACTGACGACCAGATCCACGTCCCGCATAACTTCGGAGAACAGAACAGGAGGAACTTCGTCCAACGGTACGCTCTTATACGTTGTCCGATCAAAGAACTGCACTGTCTCCAGCGTAGGAGCCTCGGTATCCGCTGGTGAGAACCAGTCTGCCATGGCATACAGGTTCGCAATCAGATTCTCGGCATAGTACACCTTCTGGAGTCCGTCCTCATAGCTGACTGTCCATTGGCGACCTTTCAATAGGGATACCGTTTTATTCGGCTGTACCTGGTGTCCCGCATATCGACGGGAAACTGTCGCGTTTGCACGTTCATCAGCATTCAGCAGATATAGCTCACGGAACACCTGCTTAAATGGCTGGCGTATCTGGCGGTCGAATAAGTCCTTCTGGAAGTCGCTCCAACGACCACTTTCGAACAAATGAAGGGGGTGAGCGATAATCAGCTTGTCCTCTTCTCCTATAGTATGCTGTTCAGCAAAAGGAGCAGTCAATACCAACGTTTCCTCATTAAAATATCCAAGGTGATCATCAGCCTTGAAAACCAGTGTCCGCACCAACGGAGCAAGCACAGGATTACCCAGCAGTCCTCTCAATTCCTTCACCATAAAGGTCGTACCAGACTCCATAGAGCGTTCCAATTCTTTGCGAGCTCTGCGGTACTGATCCACTAGATCTCCTTTAAGCTCCTTCAGCGACGTAACATACTCATCCTTCTTGAAACGAGCCGGAATGGATTTCAGCGTCTTGCCTTTGCTGACAATTTCAATATCTGCCGCTCCTTCATCATCAATGACGAGCTGTACCGTTGTTGCCTCGTCCAAAGCATGTGGCTCAAAATAAGACCGGAGATCATCCAGCTTACGAGCTTCCATGTCCCATACGAGACGGGTTACGTCATCATAACCTGCGTTACGTGCCAAATTCCCGAGTGCAATCCGTGAAACGAGTGCCTCACTGGCCTTACGCTGTGCCCCGAATTTTTTGCTTTGTTCCAGAAACCTCTGGATAAAGTCATAACGTTCGCGTACATCTGGTTCAGGCGGCTGAGCAAGTGGAATCAGACTGTAGGTCAGCAAATGGTCTTTGTTTCGCTTGTCCTCCACTGATCTTTCCATTTCACTCCGTTTGAGCTTACCCAGCGTCGCATCCGCAAACAACTGGGATCGACGATGATTGGCTCCAGCCGAAATATACTTGGCACAATCGTACAGCAGATCAAATCGTTCCTCGCCCAACGTCTCATAGGCCTCATGAAACCAGTGAATATCGAAGGCACCATCATTAAAATCTTGCGGAGCAATCGGCGAGTAATGAGCTACAATCGTTTCCTTCTCGGCCGAAAAACCTTCATTGATATGTGCATGGAAATACCATGCCGCACTGCGAAGCCCTTCCCAACCGAGATAGTCTGCTACAATCTCAATCCACTGCGGAGCATACATAGCAGCCTCCAGCAGACGTTTATCCGTAATTTTAGTGTTTTTCAGCTTTTCCTTGAGCAACGTGGCATTCTCGCCATCACTCGGATAACATGCTTTGAGCAAGTGGCTGAACGATTCTTTTTTGGTAATACGATCACCGTAGCCGTACACATAACCACGCACAAACGTTTCCTTGTCGAGAGCCTCCAGAATACGGATGAAATAATCCATACCTTCAAATTGGCTCAATCCCATAACCTTTGGCGTAGCCTCGGTAGGCAAATCGCCTCGAACCAATTCAACCTCTAACAGTCGATCAATAACCGTACGACGTATTTCCAAAAATTCATGTTTGCTAGAAATCCATGTATTGCGGGCATTGGTTAATGAACTCATATGTCTTCTGCTTTCCCTACCGGCCAGCAGTTCCCGATACACTTCCCCTACACCGATCAACCCTTTTTCATATGCTTTGAAATAATCCTCTAGATCCAGCGGGGAATAAAAACGATTTTCCGCTCCTGGCAGTTCTGCGTAGTTCACAAAGGTATGGAAAAAGCGCTTAAAGGACTCACCATCATGAACCTGCCCCTTCTCCAGTGCCACCCACGGGCTGGACAATAGATGGAGCATTCCCATATCCTCTACAGGTCTGTCCTTAGGCACGCCCTGCATTAGTGAATTTAAAGCAAGGTCAATTACGTCAAATGTTTGGTCACCGGATGTGTCCATAAAATAAGCATTAACTAATGTGCTTACCTGATCGGAATAGGTCAGCTCTGCCATCCATTTCTGAACCTCGTTAATCCGATCCAAAGGATACATTTGCTCAGCGAAGTCTTTACGCCATCCTTCCAGCAGCTTGTGCTTGCTTTGTTCTGAATAGTTCATGTTAAAAGAAAAGTATCGATAGTAGCGATCCAGCGTTCGGTCCATAGGCTCCAATCGGTCATAAAAAACAAGCTCCAGCAGTTCACGCGCTTCCATGCCGCTTTCCTGCAAATAACGGTCCCACTCCTCATATAGAGGATATAAAGACAGTCTGGAATCTACTTCTTCATCGACCTGAACCAGCCGTAGAGGACGAAGGTTCGTCCCAATAAGCAATGTATCTTTGTAGCCCGAATAATACTCCGCAGTATATTCCACATCACGATGATGATGAACAAGCTCATCCAGTCCACTCAGAAACTGCTTGAGCTTCTCCAATGGACTAACAAAAACATCGGCCAATCGAAAATCACCCAGATCAACTTTCTCTTCCAACCAAGCTTCCTTGACATTCGGATCGTACAGGCCAAAACCGTTAGCCCCTGTATGAGCATCCTCCTGTCCCAGCTTGGACAGCAGTTGCTCCTCTTTGGCTGTAGGTTGCTGAATGATATCCGCCAAAGCCCGCAGGCTTTCATACTGTTCGGCACGATCCGGGTCTGCATATATCTTCGTCAATACTTCCAGTCCACCCAATCGTTGCAGCTCCGCCTTAGCACGCAGCAAGCGTTCCAATGAGCCAGCCAGCGGCCCTTCCGATTGTGAGAGCAACACACCAATGACACTTTGTCGCAATGATCCCGTCTTGAGCTTTAATAAGGCTTCCATTTGTTGCATTTCTGGTTCCGACAGCGTCAGCTTACGCGCCTTGGCCACAGCGAACTCACGGATACTCATACTTTTGTCAGACAAACTGGAAAAAATAAAATCACGTTGTACCGTATCCTCAGGGTTTTGCACAAAATGGTTCAACAGTTCGCCACGAAGATTAGGGCTAATCTGTTCCTTTAAGGCTATGATTTCCCCAATCCAGGAAGCGTCCATATCATAACCAGCGAGATACAGCATTTTTTGAATAGGTGCATCTGAGCGGTGATACAGATTTACAAAATCCAGCACCTTGGAAGGCTCAGTGGACTCACCCTTTTTCATATGTACAAACAGGTTATGAAGTCGTTCAAAATCCTTACGCCGCTCCTCTTTGCTCTCCAGCAAAGGAGTGCGCACCACTTTAACGATCCGATCCGCGACCGTCCCGCTTTCTATCCATTCATAAAAATAATTGCTTGTATAGTTCGTTAGTATCCAATATTGAAGCTCCGGGTCCGTTTCATCCAGATATTCTCTCGCAATTCCGAGGCGCACATCCTTGTTGTCACTGTTAGACAGTACATACAGTGCTACAATCTTCTGGTAAGGTGCTCCCTGCTTCATGAGTTTCCGAACCTGTCCATACAGATCACGTTCCTCATGTACTGCGGTAGCCCACAGACTCATATATACTTCATTAGCATTTGAGCTGGTCAGCCATTCCTGGCGCAGTTCACTTCGAGTCAATGCTTCATATGCCTGCTCGATCAGTTGGCGAACGACCCGCTGATTGGCGGATTCCAAGCCCATTCCCGTCCATACTGCAAGCGCCCGCACTACCGAGCTGTAACGAATGAAGCCTTGGTCGATAATCACCTTTAACAGATATATTAGAGCCTCCGGGGTTCCTTCATCCATTTGTTCCACGATACTTTGGCGCAATCCCTCCTGGAGCTTGGCGGCTGCCAAGAGCTCGCCGATCATGCGATAATTCTCCTCCTGATGACTCAGGAGCATGCCTTTAATCATATTGCGCGTAAGTAACGCCGCCTGATTATCCCCATAAATAATAGCTTTTAACGCCTCAAGCACCTGCGAATTACCGTTATCCAGCTCATAAGCAATCCAGTCACCAATCGTTTCCTGAATCCGGTAATCCCTGCCTGGTTCATAATCCTTTTTTGTTAAATAATCCATTACGGAGAACCCGATACAGTCCATTCGAATCAACTGCACCATTCTTTTATAAATCCGGGAAGCATGGGCCGTAATATCCGAAGTGCGAAACGGTTTTCGCGCATACCCTGTGCTGTATGGATATTCAGTCACATGCTCTGTTAGATGTGCGAATACATCGCCCGCTGTTTGTCCAATTAGAGCACGTAATACCTCTGTCAGTGGCTTAAACAGCGGTTCTCCGCTTTCCGTCGCCCGTTCTTTTAATATTCGCTGACATTCGTTAAATGGCTCCTCGTCCTCCTGTATGTAATGAAGCTTACCCAGTTCCACAATATACTGAGCCAACTCCTGTTGTTGTCCATCCAGTTGCGCCGCGCGCTCCTTCAGTGTGGTGAAATATTCTTGCTCATTGTTCTCTTGATGCATATTTCGTTTCCCCCTCTACCATAGGCCTCCAGCCAGCATTGTGAAGCGTATAAATACAATCTCATTCCCATCCTTAAGTGACAAAGGAGCATCCAGTTCAATAGTTTCCTCGTCACACACAAAAACTCTGTATAAACCATCTTCAAAAGCCTGCATCGCCGTGTTCACGGCATCCTTAATATCCGGGACACCCTCATTATATATGGAACCGAATCCTACTTTGCCTATCTCGCCTTGTGCCTGAACTTCCTCTCCCGTGAGGAACGGAATCAGCGCGACACTCTCCTGCTTTTCCCGTAGCTTTTGAACATTCAGAGCAACCGTTGCAGTGATCAAATCTCGCAATGTTCCTGGAGCAGGACTCAGCTCTAATTCCTGTCGTGCGAGTGCGGGCTTGCGCTTTCCCAGACTTTTTACAGTTACAAACAGCTTCATGTCGTTCCCCTTCCTTTTTATTCACGCTTTTGGCCCGTTGTCAGCTGAATTTTTTGACCCGTTTAAAAACACCGTTAACGAAATCGAAAACGAATGTTTGTTCGTATATTTATTTTAATATGTTCCTTATCATTACTCCATCGCCCTTTATGACCAAAATTTGCAGCGGTGTAACACCCTAAAATCTTAAAAAATAAGACTTTATACCCTGTTTTCGATAATTCCTTTCCATATTAAGGATGAAAAAAAGACCTGCACAAGGGAGACCATCTGCTCTTCACAGACTTCGTTCCATTATACAGGTCGTATTCCATCATAAAACGATGTTTCAACATACTTATTTATTTAAAATGCTGGAACAACGCTATCCTTGTAATTATCCTCAAAAAATTTACGTACTTCCGGTCCAGTCATTCGCTTTGCCAGCTTTTGAATAGCATCGGAATCTGCGTTATCCTTACGCGCTACCAGATTAATGGCAAAGTGCGTATCGTCTTTTTCGGTAATCAGCGCGTCCTTCTTCGGTGTCAGACCGAGCGGCTTGGCATATGCGGGATACATGGCAGCCATGTCCACATCATCCAGTGACCGCGCCAGCATCAACAAATCCACTTCTTTAAACACGAATTTTTTCTTATTCTCAATAATATCAGCCTGTGTAGCATTATAGCCTACGCCTTCTTTAAGCTTGATCAAACCGTTTTGCTCCATCATTACTAAAGAACGTCCAGTATTGGCCGGGTCATTGGCAATGGCAATAGTCGCACCTTCGGGCAGGTCTTTAATGTTCTTGTATTTTTTGGAGTACGCACCGTAAATGGCGTTGTAAATTGGTTTTATCGCTACTAAATCAGACTTGTTGCTTTCATTATATTGTTGCATAAAAGGAGCATGCTGAAAGAAGTTAGCATCCACTTCATGGCTTGCCAATGCGTTATTCGGTTGGATATTGTCTGAAAGCACGACGATTTCCAGATTGACTCCGTCCTGTTTAAGCAGCGGCTTCACGATATCCAGCACATCTGTCATCGGTGGGATTAGCGTTGCTACTTTCAAGGTCACTTCTTTTTGGGAAGTTGCTTCTTTAGACTGTGTTTCTTGAGCAGCCTGCTTTTGACCACCGCATCCGGCAACCAGTAGCATAACGACAGCAAATAGTGTAAGTAATTTCAAGTTCGTTTTCATGTTGTTTTTCCGACTCATTTGATGAGGAACCTCCAAGTAAATTGTGATTAGGAAGATAAAAAATGAGTTACAGTGGGAGCCGCAGCCGCTTCGCGAATGATTTGATCTTCCGATCGCTGTTGAAACGGGATTCTCTCTGATCTATGAATTAATTTATAGGTTAGAATCCCATTTCAAAGGCGAACGCTAACGCTTCTCCAGATTCAAATCCTTCGCTTCGCTTTTGAGGCACTGTAAAGTCATTTTCACTTCCCATAGTGGGTGGTGCAAGTGTAGCGAAAAGTTACATTTTTGCCCTATCGTTTGTCGATCCGGCGGGATATGGTGCTTCCGGTGAACTGGATCGTTTGTACGAAAATAATCATGACGACGATGGTGAACGCCATCAAGCCTGTTTCGAAACGCTGGTAACCGTAACGGATGGCAAAATCGCCTACCCCGCCGCCGCCCACAATGCCCATCACCGTGGAGTAGGAGATGAAGCTAATGGTGGACGTGGTCAAACCCAGTACAAGCCCGGAACGAGCTTCCACGTACAGAAATTTAAAAATAAGCTGGAGGGTGGATGCCCCCATAGAAGTAGCAGCTTCAATTACACCCTTGGGCACCTCAAGCAATGATTGCTCCACCAGCCTCGAATAATAGGCGATGGCCACCACTGACAAGGGAACCGTAGCAGCCATCGTGCCCAGCGCCGTCCCTACGACCAGACGTGTAAATGGAATCATAAACACGACAAGCAACAAAAACGGGAACGAGCGGATGACATTGACCACACTGTTCAATAGGGTGAACAGCAGTCGATTTTCATATTTTTGCCCTTTGCCGCACAAATACAAAATCGTTCCTGCCGGAAGCCCTAACAGTACAGCTGCTGCGATAGAAATCCCCACCATGATAAACGTCTCTCCGATGGCTTTCCATATCTCAGACTGATATTGCGCAATGATGCTCAGCATTTCATTCATCAGCTTCACCTGCTCCCGCTGTTGAACCTACCGCAGCGTCAGCTACACGTTGCGTGGAAAGCAGCTGCCCATCCCGCATTTCTGATACACGGGTACAAATATTGCGTACCACGTCCATATCGTGCGTTACGATTACAATGGTAACTCCCAGTTCACGGTTGATCTCCCGTAACACGCCCAAAATATCCGCGGTCGTCTGCGGATCAAGCGCCGAGGTTGGCTCATCACACAGCAGCACTGCAGGTCGATTCGCCAGCGCTCTGGCGATCGCCACACGTTGCTTTTGGCCTCCGCTCAGTTGTGCCGGATACTGTTCTGCTTTATCAGCTAAACCGACGAATTGCAGGCATTCGTGCACACGTTCTGCTCTCTCTTTTTTCGCGACACCTGCCAGCTCCAACGGCATTGCCACATTTCCACTGACCGTTCGATTGTGAACAAGATGATAATGCTGAAAAATCATCCCTATGGATCGCCGCGCTTCACGGAGACGTTTTTCCGGCATGCGAGTCAGATCTTCCCCGTTTACAACCACGTTTCCCTCATCCGGCCTTTCCAATACATTCATCAACCGGAGCAACGTAGACTTACCGGCACCGCTGGCACCTATGATACCGTGAATTTCCCCTTCCTCCACTTGAAGGGACACGGATTGAACCGCATGAAATTGGCCGCTTGAGGTGGTATAATACTTGCTTACCTGATGCAGCGTAATCATGAAACCTGGCCTCCTGATGATCCATTTCTCAGGGAAAATGTAATAAGCCCGCCAGCCCAGGCGGGTCTGTACGAGCCGTCAATTCAATTCCCATTGCATTAATATACCACAGAGCAGAAAACGGGCAAAGCCTTTTGACAACAATTAACGTACATCCCACACCCCCACATAAGGAAAGCAGATACCGAGTCCCCAAGCCAGTGTAAGCATGATGACAAAATAGAATATGAACACAATATCTACAGCCGAATAGCCAATCGCATAATAATACGTGCGTTTGGTTTCATTGGTAAAACCCTTGGCTTCCATGGCAATAGCAATTCGCTGTGCACGCCGGATACTTTGAGCGAGCAGCGGAATTGCATACCTACGAAGCGTGGCATACATATTCCATTTGGACACATGCTGATGTAAACCTCGAATACGATGGGCTTGTCTCAATGCCTGGAATTCCTCCACCATCATGGGCATCAACCGCATAGCTGCCAAAAAGCTATACGCATACTTTGGAGAGAGCCTCCATTGCTGCATCAGTGAATAAAAAAGGTCCACCGGACGAGTCGTTAAACCAAACAGCAACCCTACCGCAGCCATACTCAGCGCACGAAAGCCCAGATGCATACCCCGATAAAAGCTTTCCTGCGTAATATGGATCAAGCCCCATGTCCACCAGGTCGTCACCCCTTTACCGAACATCATCATGCCCGTTGAGGTTGAAATAAACACCAATATAAAGGGAGATCCATACAGCAGCAGCCGCTTCCATGGATGGCCTGACCAGACAAGCAGCAGCAGCATAGCACACGCAACATTAAACATGACATTCGGATCATGAATGACTATAACGACCACAAACAGTATGGAAAACATAACGAGCTTTAGGCCCGGATTCACGCGATGCAGCCATGTTTTATGATGGGGAAAGGACAGGTTCATACTGTAGTTCCCCTTTCTGAATCCGCCATATATCGGTACAATATCGACGGACAATTTCCGGGTCATGCGTGACCATCACAATGGCCGTGCCTGCCGCTCTCAGCTGCTCCAACATATCCAGCATGACAAAGGTATTACGCGCATCCTGCCCAAAAGTCGGTTCATCCAGCAGCAGCACTTCCGGCTCACGGATCATAGCCGTAGCAATACTCAATCGCCTTTTTTGGCCCAACGAAAGCTGATACGGATGACGCTCGTCCAGCCGCTCCAGTCCGAACTGTATGAGCATCCGATCGACCCGTTCCCGGCACTGTTCAACGGTGAACAAGCTCTTGGGTAACGAATACTCTAGTTCCTTTCGTACGGTGTGTGCTACGAATTGCAGCTCGGGATTTTGAAACGCGAACCCGATACGCTCTGCCAGTTGTTCCGTACTGCCTGCCTCAATTCCGCGCATGCTATAACGTCCCTGTGTGCGAAGTAAGCGCATCATGGAGAGCAGCAGCGAGCTTTTGCCAGCCCCGTTTTCACCAACCACGCCAATCCAGTCGCCAGGCTTCACCTGCGCATGCTCCACATAAATCACTGGACTTAAACTGCGGAGGCCGCTAAAATGCTCCAGCTCCAGCAAATCAATCCCCGCACCGTTCTGTTGCGTCACTGTTTCACTCCAACGTGGCGAAGACGATTCATTCCATACTCCCGGATACCACACGCCGTACTCGGACAATGCCTGCCGATGCACATGAAATACTTCTTCCGCCCTTCCATCCGCAATAATCTCCCCTTGAGCAGAAAGCACTACAATCCGATCCACATCATGGACAATTTCATTAATTTTATGCTCCACAATCACCAGTGTCTGGTCTACCGAAATGTTTCGAATGGTATCCCACACCTGTGTAGTGCCTTCCTCGTCCAACAAAGCCGTGGGCTCATCCAGAAAAAGCACTTCTGGCTCCATAGCCAGCACAGACGCAATTGCCAGCCGCTGCTTCATTCCCTGTGACATGCTGCCAATGGGCATGTGTATATCCTCCGTTGATAGACCAACCTGTATCAGCAGCTCGCGAATACGGGATCGCATCTGCTCACGAGGAACCTGATTATTTTCCAACACAAAAGCCAGTTCTTCGTCTGCATATGACATACAAAACTGCGTATCAGGATCTTGAAATACAATACCTGAGACACTTGGGATTACAGCAGCATCGCATTTCATAGGCACTTCTATCGTGCGTGGAATCAGACCGCTTAGCACTTGGAGCAGCGTTGATTTACCGCATCCACTTGGTCCCAGCAGCAGCAGCTTTTCTCCCTTGTGGACAGACAAAGACATATTGTGAAAAAGCAGCTCCTGCTCACCGGGGAATTTCAACCGAAGACGGGTGATCGAAGCCACCACATCTTCGGTTGCCTGGCTCATCAATCCAGCCCCTTATAATCTTGTTCCGTTGCAGGCCTCAAACTTCGCGTAACTCCGGTTACCTCCAATGCCCTAGCCAGATAGAACGCGAATACCCCGGCAATCACAATGCTGCCAATCATGCGAAAACCAATATACAAAACATAGTTCCAGGTCGAAAGCTGATCAATATACCCGTAGCTGAAATCTAAAATTAGAGAAGCGACAGCCGCCCCAGCCGCGGCTAGCGAAGCAACCCACAGGTTTGCGTTCCGATACAGAAAAGCTGCAAAAAACAGCTCCGCTCCCAAGCCTTGCAGCAGGCCATAGTACAAAGTGGACATCCCCCATTCGCTTCCCAAAAAAGCACTGACCGTTGCCGCTGCCACCTCTGCCAAAATTGCAACACCCGGCTTGCGAATGATGAGATAAGCAAACGTGCCTGCCATAAACCACATGCCATACATCAGTTGCTCGGCGTGTAGACCAAATGGTTTCATTAAATCATAGGCAGGTCCCCATATTTTGTAGACTAACCCGAACACAACAGCGATCACAATCGTGACCAAAATATCAGTCAGCTTCAACCCTTTGGACGCTCTTACAGCAGTATTCATTATTGCGTGCTCCCCTTTTTCCTTATAATTGGCCTCTTGGCCATAAAAAAAAGCTTGTCTGGAGCTGAATCTCCAGGCAAGCTTTATGCGCAGTAAAAGGTGAAGCACCATACAAAACATCATTCGTCGATATGCCTTATATAACCAGTAGTCTAAGCTACTACACTGATACCAAGCCAAAGTCAGGGTCAAGGTAAAATGCTAGGACATACATTGAATCTATCGACAACCGCGAAACAAGCGGCATTCCTGTATAGTGTTCTTGGTTTCTCTACGCTGGCATTACCCAGATCAGATTTCACGGTCAGTGGCAAGGGCCACCCTCTCAGCCTGACTTTCTCAAGCTCCCGACAATGCTTTTTTAATTCACTATAATATATACCACATCTATGGCTTTGACAATCCTATAATCCGAAGAAACGTTTGGCTGTCTCCGTCGTGGCGATTTCGATCTCCATCATGCTTCGGCCTGTACATTCGGCAACCGTAGCAGCAATGTGAGCGAGATACATCGACTCATTACGCCCTTCTTTAGGCTTAACGGGCAAATTACGCGGGGTCAAAAATGGAGCATCCGTTTCAATCATCAGACGGTCCAAGGGAATATCTCTGACCAGTTCACGCAGATGTTTGCCACGCCGTTCGTCGCAAATCCAGCCGGTGATCCCGATATACAGTCCCATTTCTACATACGTATGCAATTCCTGTTCCGTGCCGGTAAAACAATGCACTACCGCTTTATCGACAAGCCCTTGATATTCCCGAAGCATAGCAACAAAATCCTCATGTGCATCTCGTTCATGCAGAAATAACGGCATATTCAGCTCACCCGCCAGTTGGATTTGCTCCCCAAACCATCGGCGCTGCACATCACGCGGCGAAAAATCACGGTTATAGTCCAATCCGCATTCCCCTATGGATACAACCTGCGGCTGACTCGCCAGCTGGCGGAGCTGCTGAATCGTATCTGCGCTGCAGTCTTTGGCATCATGGGGATGCACGCCAGCTGTCGCATACAACTTGCCCGGATAACGTGCTGCATACTGAGAAGCCTCCCGACTGCTGCGGACACTAGTCCCGGTAATAATCAGGGGTGAAATCCCTACAGCTGCGGCTCTCTCTACCACCTGTTCCCGATCCGCATGAAACGAACGGTGCATCAAGTTCACGCCAATATCAATTAACGGTGTACCCCTTTCCATCTCAATCCCTCCTTCGCAAACTACAATCTCGGATCAATCGGCTCCGATTCCAGAGATAGCGCGGCAAGGACGCATTCATGAATACGATCTACCGTATCCTTGCGGACAAAACGTTCCACGCCTTCCATACCAAGCGCTCCTTCCATCAGGGCATGACGCTCCTTTTTGTTCGTTCGACGCTGCTTCAGACGCTTTAAATTCTCAGGGGCAAGATAATCCATACCGTAAATGATGTGCAAATACTTCCGGCCTCTCACCTTGATTGCAGGCTGAATCATCTTGTCCCGATTTTTCATCAAAAAGCGTTCCGGCTTGATCACAATCCCCTCATGACCATCCTCTGTCATCTCGTTCCACCAGCGAATGACCTCTTCCTCGCTTGCTTCGTCCGTGATAACGCGATACTCTGTCTCCATAAACAGGGAAGACAGCCCAGCCAGTTCCCGGTTTTGCTCCATATGCCAAATATGAGAATGGTCGAAAAAAGTCTTTCCGCTGTGTGCCAGCGTATGGAACGGTGCGATACGAATTTCATCCAGACCGTCCACATCCCAGCAATATTTTTGAAAAGCCTCTTGAAACGTTACGGCATTCGCATACTTCTGTTCCATTTCCTCCAACCAGTCTCCAACCTCTCGACCTGCAACCTTCGCCTGCTTCAGCTTGTCTACCAGCTTACTGCGATCCAGCAGAGCTGCCTCCCCCACATGCGCATACTGTGCAGCAATCAGTTCCCGAGCCTTGAGATTCCACGGTACAATTTCCGCATCCAGCAATACAAAATCCGTCTGGTTCCGTTCAAAATATCCAGCAGTCCGTAGATCCACATTCAGCTTCTCCAGCACTTGCTTCCCAAGGCTTTGTTCAAAGAAAGCTCTCCCACTCCGACTGTAGATCGCGCCCAATGTCGGGTAGCCTACATATTCAACAGCGGCCTGTTCGTTTTTGAATAATAGCAAAATAGCCCGGCTACCCATATGTTTTTTCTCGGCCACCATCGTTTGTACTCCTTGCCCGCGATAATAAGCCAGCGCCTCACGTGGATGCTCCAGATATCCTTCCTCTGCAGACACCGCTGGAGCAGGGCTCATCGTCGGTGGAATATACACCAGCTCCTCCATGGGTACAGTCACATGTGACACGGTATCTATAGCGGATTTGATCCATTCTCCTTGTACGCGCACTTCGCCATACGATTCCGTCAGCACACTGTAACCAGCGATTAGCTTGCGTAAATTCGGTGGGGAAAACCGTTTTCTCTGCCACCGGACAAGTGGGCTATCGGGATCATTCGCATAATTCTCATGTGCCGGAACGCTGACAAATTCCTTTTCCGGATAACGATAAGCGGTCAGCATACCGCCAAATACCACACCCTGATCAATATTCACCGTCTGGTTCACAAGAGTAGGCTGCGGTCTCGGATCATGTCCCCATACTACTATTTCTCCCGATTCATGGTCTACGAACCAATCCTTGCGGATCGGTTTTCCGTTCGCATCCTGCCCCTCCGTATCTCCATAGCGGCAATAATCAGAAATACGTGTCGATTGTTTGCCAATAAAATGATCCTTAATCCCGGCATGAGCCACGACCACGTGCCGCAATCCATTTCTGCCAAAAATAAGATGAGAGGGTGCATATAGCAGAAAATCCCTCAACTCGCTTCTAAGCTGTTCCGCCGCTGTCTTGCCCGCTTTTTGTTCATATTGGGCCAGTTCCTCTGCAAATCGTTCATCGCCATGACTGAGAGTCACATTTCTTCCATCGAGGTAACGGCCGATTTTCCAGCCATGATTGCTGTCAATCATATACGCTAGTCCGGCATCCACGTGCTTTTTCCAGAACTGCACCGCTTGTAACGATTCTGGGCCACGGCTCATCACATCCCCGACAGATACTAGTCTTCTACCATCTGGATGATGGTATAGTCCTTCCGTATCTTCCGTATATCCTAGCCGCTCTATCACTTCCAGCATCTCACGGTAGCACCCATGGATATCACCAATGATGTCAATACCTGAACCAATCTCATGAAACAGTGGCTGCACACGGCGAACAAAGTTCATTTCTTCTACATCCTTAAGGACATAGCAAGCGTTAAAGCCTTCCTCACGGATACCACGCAGGTTCCGCTTTAACAGCTGTGCCTGCTGCTTGACCCGTTGGCGGCCACGCGGATGCTCCCTGCCTAAATCACGTTCCAGCAGCACAGCTTCGGGTACATCCAGTACCAAGGCCATAACAGGAACATGCGCCTTGGCTGCCATCTGTACATATTTCTGGCGATCCTCAGCGTACAAATGGGTGGCATCCACAACCGTCAGCTTATTCAAGCGACAGCGCATAGCCAGAATCGTATCCATCGCCTCAAACGCCTTGGCTGACATTTGCTGATACTCATAGAACAGTACGTCCGATTCCAGCCTTGGAAGTCCACTCCAGTCTATAAATTCCGTATCTCCGACCAGCTTGCGAAAATGATCCGAGGATACCACTTCTGTCTCCATTAGAGTCCCTTCTCTCACCAGCCTGTCCAATAATGTGGTTTTGCCACTGTTGGAGGCCCCCACCAACACAACCAGTCCAGCATGCAGTAAATGAATCGTACGTTTGGATGAATTGCTCATGCTTCCTTCTGCTCCTTTCTGCGCGTAAATATAGCCATTTGGGTCGGTTGTCCAAAGCCTTCGACCTCTTCTCCGATCCCCTTCAGCGCTATCGAATAAGGAGCTTCCTCAATCCACTGCTCACATTGTTCCTGAAACTCGCTTCTATTCCATTCAAAACGGTGATCGCCATGCCGCAGTTGTTGCTGGTTCATGCGATATACCTCATTATATTCACGATTGGGAGTCGTCACGATCAGCACATTTGGCTGATACTCCGTCACAATCGTCTTCATCACCCGGTTCAGACGATGCTCGTCCACGTGCTCAATGACCTCACATAGGATCATCACATCTTTGCCCCGCAATTGTTCATCATAATAAAAGAGAGAGCCCATCATGGGTGTAGGAATGATCGCGTCGGTATGCCTTTCCAGCTTGGCAAAACGCCCCATGGCTCTCACCTGTGCATACGCAGACGGCTCCACCGCCCAAATTTCTTCGATGCCCGTCATTCGGGCCATCCGAGCTGAAAGCTTCCCTTCTCCTGAACCAAAATCTACGATTTTCTGTCTTCGAGGCAGCTTGCGAATCACGTCCATAATAGCTTGATACCGCAGCTCATTCAGCCGTACAGTAGGCTGTTGCTTCCCTTCCTCCTGTGGCTGTTCTGGCTGTTGAATCTGTTCGTGCTTATCCTTTTGAGCTTGAACAGTATGTTTTTCAATATGTTTTTTAGGGCCTGTTTCAGCAGAATCAGATTGCTCAAATTGCTCAATCAGATTGGTAAAACGAAGCGTGCGTCGAATGATGAGCTCGCGTAGCGGATGCTCTGGCAGCCAGCCTTCACCGTAACGTCTCAGCTTGTCAAACTCTTCTTCACTAATATAGTAATGCTTATAATTATCCAGCACCGGAATCAACAGCAATAACTGACGCAGCGCATACTGCACCGTCTGGTGGCCACTTAACGTGACATATCTGACGGTGCTTCGATTTTTCAACTGAAAAGAATAATCCGCTTCCCCTCTTTCTATGGCCACTTGATAGCCCAGCGGAGTAAACAATCCCTCCACCACAGAATCCGGCAAATCCGAAGCAACGGGCCCAAACGATAACTCCAGCGCAAAAGGGTGCGTCACCCATCCTGCATAGTCTTCCTTGGGTTTGCCGTTCAGGGCTGTGCCAAGCGAGCCACGAATATAGGTGCAAAATAAACTGCTGGTTACAAACTCCCGGTCATTAATATATTGTGTAATATCATAGCTGTCCGGACTGTTTTTGACCAAATCAATCGAATCTGGCGAAGCCTGAATGACGATCTCAGTCTCTTCCTCGGTAAAAACAGTGTACACCATGCGTACACGTGCGCCTTTTTCTGTGCGATCATACGTATTGTAAGGATTCTTAGCAAGCAAATGCGAAATCATCCCTGCATTGGTTCCGGTTGCTTTTAGCGTAATGTGCATACTCCACTTCTCCTTCCCAGTTTATGCTTTCCATACTTCATTCACCGCAGCGCGGAACAAATCATCCAACTGCTGATCACGTCCACTCTCCATATGCTGAAGCAAGGGCGCTTTTTGTTCAAAATAAGCAATTTGCTGCTGGATAAAATCATTCACCACCGAAAGCCGTGGCTCAATATCCAGCTCCTCGCCCGCTTTTTTACGTTGCAGCAAATGCCCGATCACCTGATAAAGTTCTGTATCGGCCGGAATTAATTCCTCTAGCAAGCCTACGAATTCCATCGGAGGCATGCTGTTGTAACGTTCAATCCAGCCACAGGCCAGCAGTGGGCGCAGTACATAAAAATACTTTTTAATCTTCACCTGTTCTCCTTGCAAATAATCCCGATAGTTCCCCCGCGCCATATTCAGGTAATGGTACACACAGGACTTCGGAGAGAAAGTTAACGGCGATATCGCACGAATCTGGTCAGCCACTGAATACTGCTCCAGATAGGGAATCGGAGATTGCAGCCATTCCAGCAAAGGCGGATTGGACTTGCGAAACAAATGGAGTGCCTTTTTCAAATCCCAGCCGTTCATATCCAGCAAATTGCTGATGGGTCGCTCAATCACATCCCGCTTATCAAAGATAGATAAATACCATTCTACGGGTCTTACATAGATAAATCGTACATCATAGTCACTGTCCTGTGAAGGAAACCCCCATGCCCGACTGCCTGATTCACAGGCGTACACAATGCGCACCTGCTCCGCCTGCTCCAATGCGCGCAGCTCACGCAAAATCGTTTCGCGCATGTCCGGTTGAATGAAACCCTGCTCATGCTTTATATCTGTCATGTTGTTCCCTCCCCGATCCTTTATAGTATTTCCCGAATCTGTTCTCTAATCGACTCCTCCGTTTCAGCTACCGATAAGCGGCGAAGGCGCTCTGTCGTTTTCTCTCCCCACATCTCAGAAGACCATACCTTGAGTACATGAAGCGCTGCACGGCGATTGGAGGTCACCGGACTCCAAAGCCCGGCAGCAACTAGCTCTTGTCCCATTCCTTCGTGAGAAGACAATAGTTGCAACAGCATACCCAGACATTGATGCGCTTCATACTCCAGTCCATACCCAGGTAGATTAGCAGGGCCGGAAGCAATCTCTCCCAAGGGCAAGTGCTGTTCTGCAAAAGCCACCAACTTGCGCACCCGCTGCTCATCCTCTGTCTTGATGAGTTCAAAGTACAGAGTCGGCTTAACTGGGTATCTGCTTAATTGATCAAATAGCACAGGCCATACATCTAGTGTAAGCATTCGAGCTACACGAATGGCATAGTGGAGATGAGGTGAATCTGCATGCTGCAACTCCTGCTCCACCAGCTGCACCCACTGCGGATCGTCCATCATCTGCTGGCACAGCGACGCGTAACGTCTACGCAATTCCGGTGTCCATTCATGCTCATAACGCGCCTCCCATGAAACGTCCTCTTCATCCAGAAAGTCTGCAATATCCATGATGATCGTAAAATGTTGCACCGTCGTGCACATGGCCTTGGCATGACGAAGGTAGTTACCTATAACCATAGCGGCATGCTCATAATCGTCTATACTTTCCGCAGGTCCGCCTGCTGCCAGCAAAGCCGACAGAATTTCGCCTGCTCCGTCAAACAACTCCTGATCAATCTGCGGAACGGCGATGGCTGTATGCAGTTCGCCTTTATGAGCACACTCATAAGCAAGATATTCATACATGACATTATTGCGGAATCCTTCCCGCAGTAGCCAATCACGTATTTCCTGACGCGCAGGCTCCAGCCGTTCCACTACGTGAATACGTCCCCATCCATGTACCTGATTGGCTAACGTATACAACTGTTCATTGGCTTGCTCCGAAATATTATGGATTGCCACAGCCGCATATAGCGTGAATTCATCATGCTTCGCTAATGTAAAAAGAAGCTCGTGATGCTGCTCTGTCTCCAGTAATCCAAGCAACGCAATGCCGATCTTCACCACATTACGGTGTGCTCCATGTTCAGCCAGCCAACGCGCTTCCTCATACAATCGGTCTGGCTGAATTGCTGGATGCTGGCGCACCGCATCCAGCAACGGATCAATCAGGCTGAGCGCATTTTCCTCCATCAGGCGTACATACGTCTCACGTCTCGTCTTCATTCCTGGCTTACGACATTGTCTGGACAACAGCTGCACCAGATCCTTGATTTTGTCGGCTACATGCTCGCCATCACCATGATGCCCAAATGCTCCATCTAATCCTCCTGCCACCCAACGCATCGTGTGACCTGCCCAATATTCTTCATCATCCGGTAATTGATCATCAGTAAGCCTGCCCTGAGTATCCATTCCCTGCATAATCGTTTCATAAATCGAAAGCTTGCCTACCCATGGATATAACACTTCATTTTTGCGTCGTCCAAACATGTTGCATCACCCTTCTGTTATGTATTGCTTCTTATTTCATCGTGCTATCTTATATTTCTATGATGCTTTATTTTGGAAGTCGTGAACATGGTGAAAGTATTACAAAGAAGAATAATTTCCCTTTTTCCTGTTTCCCTTCCCTGTTAGAATAAAGGGATACTTGCTTTCGGAGAACGGCAACAGAAACGGGGAATGCATCATGGCGAGAGAGAGTTTTGATAAAGAAATTCAATTCCTGCGCATGCTCACACTGACCAGCGGCGCTTATAATCGGCAGCAATTTGCAGACAGACTGGGCATTTCAGTGCATACCTTTGATAAAACAATCCGGCGTCTCAAGGAAATCGTCCAATCCGTACAACAGCAGTTGCCTGAGGACCAGGGACATGATTTTAATGAGATGCTGCGCTTTAATTATTATGAATCCGCTGATCCATTACTACTATTCTTGTTTCGGGCCAAATCGCTCAAGGAATCAGAAAGCGTCCGCTTATCTCTTCTGCTGACAGCGCTACAGTCACAGCCTCTGACCACTATGGAATTGCTGGATGCTTGCTGCAACGGGCTGCCTTCCGACAGTTCGCTACCGGATGAGAAAACGATTCGTTCCGATCTGAAATATCTGGTCGAAGTCGGCGTGGTTCGCAAGGAACCCGGCGGCAGACCTTATCGCTATGCTGTCCGCAACGATCTGGTGACAGGACTGACGGACGAGGAATTACTGGACTTATATGATTTTGTAGACATTATGGCCAACACCCAGCTTCCCTCTGTTCAGGGATATCTGTTGCGAGATCATCTAAAAAAAGCCATGCGCCGTCAAGCCGGAGATCGGGATTTGGCCGAACCTTTTTTATATAAATACCACTATTATTCACGCATTCTGGACGAAGCCCATATTCATCCGCTTCTACACGCCATTCGGCAACGCCGCTGTGTAACTTTTTTATATTTTTCGACGTCCAAACGAAGCATGTACGGGTCACAGAACACAAACCCGTTGTTTGAAAAAGAGACGGAGGGCCGTGAACATACCATTCTGCCCCTGCAAGTCATCTATGATCATCAATATGGACGTTGGTATGTGCTCGGTCACGTAGGCGGTAAAGGAATCATGAAGTTTCGTATGGAAGGCATGACTCAATTGGTGGAGGGCAAGCCTGTCCCAGAGCAGCTTTATGCCGACCTGCTAGCGGTGTTGGAAGAAAAAATGCGGTACAGCTGGCTTGTTGATACCGGTCGTCCCGTGAAGGTACGGGTACGTTTTTTTAACCCTGAGGGCGCGAAGCGCAACTTTATTCGGGAACGTGTACTGTCACAGGGACAATGGGGTACGATCGCGGAGGAAGAAAGTGAATCCTTTATCTATGAAATCACAGTGAATGGAATCACCGAGATTAAACCGTGGATTCGCAGCTTCGGATCAAGCTGTGAGGTATTGGAGCCTCAGCGGCTGCGTAAGGAATTCAGAGAGGAATGGAAGGAGCTGCAAGCCTATTATGAGCCTGTTCGAGAAAATATTTAACTACCAGATCGTCTCTCGGCTGGATGAATCGGGCGCTTTTGCTACCACATCGCAGGAAAGAGTCTGGCTCCAATCTATGCTGACAGACTCGGCAGCAATAGAGGCTTTCACCCCGTCTACGCTTGATAAGCTTCGGCAGATGCTCGCAGACGACGAGCCTCTGGAGGCCGATGGAAGTTTGCGGGAAAAAGCAGGTATCCCTGCTGTCTCGGTATATCATCCACTCTTGCGTGAATTGCGTCCCATTCTGCGGTCCCGTTCAGGCATCTGTATGACCTACAAACTGCGCAACGGACGCATGCATGAGCGAATGTCCGGTTTTCCATACAAGCTGGAGTTCTCCATGGTCAAAAAAGAATGGAGCCTGCTGTGGTATAACCGCAGACACCGCGCGCTCATGTCTACCAAGCTGTCTAATATCGTGAACATCACGGAAGATGAGCTTCTACCCGAAGAGGCCGAAAAATTCACCCAACGTATTCTCGGTATACTGGAGTCGCGCAAAGAGCAGGGCATCATCGAAATTATTCCTGTATACAACGGAGAAATGTCCCGTATTTTATATGCTTTTTCCTGCTTTGAAAAAGAGGTCGAATATGTTCAGGAAGCAGATACCTATCGTATTACGCTCACCTTCCAGGCAGACGAATGTGAATATGTGCTATCCAAAATCCGTTTCCTTGGCAAACGTGTCAAGGTCGTCCAAGGCTCCCGGCTGATTTCACGAATGAAGGAAACAACGGCCAAGGCCCTTGCACGATACGAAGAGGAATAGCTGCTGAGGCAATATGAGATGCAGCCATGTAAATAGCCGCTCCCTCCGTCTGTTAATGAGACGAAGGAGCGGCTATTAAACTACGGTTCGTATAAACAAGGTCATACACTTACGCCCACATACGCCTGCTGTAACAAACGGGTCCGCAGTACGAGTTTATGGCAAGGCTTGTCCGCGCGCACTGACGTACAATTCATACCATTCCTCACGGGTCATCAGCTCGCTCTGGCGTTCCGCATCCTGACATGCCTTGATTCGTTCAGGATTGGCGCTGCCAATGACAGGCTGAATCGGTGCCGGATGTTTCATAAGCCAGCCAAGGACGATCGCTTCACGTGTCGTTTCCTTTTCAGAAGCCAGCTTCTGCACCAGCTCTGCCGTCTTAACGACATGCTCAGGCTCCCCTTTCAAAGAACCTCCGCTAAAACGTCCCTGCGCCAGCGGTCCCCAGGCTTGGAGCTGAATATCCTCGGTTTGGCAATATTCCAGCAAACCTTCGCCAAAATGTACATTCGTCCCCGCCTGCTGGTTCACATGTACGGTCTGATCTACAAAATGCAGATGCGCCAGGCTCATTTCCAGCTGATTAGCGATCAGCGGCTCCGTTAGACTCCGCTCCAGAAAACGAATTTGGCTTACATTCATATTGGAAACGCCAAAATGCCGTACTTTGCCAGATGTCTTAAGCTCGCTGAACGCCTTCGCTACTTCTTCCGGCTCTACCAGCGGATCGGGGCGATGCAGCAGCAGGATGTCCAAATATTCCGTACCCAGACGCTTCAGAATACCATCCACGGACTCCATAATATGAGCATATGAGAAATCAAAACGGCCCGGGAGCGTACCATCCGGCAGAAAAATGCCGCATTTGGACTGAATTACGATTTGTTCACGCAAGCCCGGCTGTCCCTTTAAAACCCGACCGAAAATTTCTTCCGCTTTCCCCATACGATAGATATCCGCATGATCGAACATCGTAATCCCAATGGATTGTGCAGCTTCTACAGCTCTTTCCGCTTCAACGACATGCTCCTGCGTAAACGGTGCATGGCTCCATTCTCCACCAAAAGGCATACAACCGAGCGCCAGCCGACTATCGGAGATTCCACGTTTCTGTAAAGGCATAATCTTCATGCTGCTCCTCCTTCAACCCTCAAAATATTCCCTGCTTCATCCACATATGAATAGTTCGTGAAACCGCTATCACACACCTATTTTACCACTTACTTACGGTCGTGTATCACTTTGGTCCCAATCCACATCTTTTATCCGAATATCCCCATGCTCAGATAACGCTCTCCGGTATCCGGGGCAATGCAAAGTACCCGTTTGCCTGCTCCCAAACGCCGAGCTTCCTGAATCGCCGTCCATATCGTAGCTCCGCTAGAGGGGCCAACCAGAATCCCTTCCTGGGCAGCAATCGCCCGTGTGATTGCAATCGCATCCTCATCCGAAACCTGCACGATTTCGTCATACACTTCCGTATTCAGCACGGTGGGAACAAAGCCTGGACTGGTGCCAACCAGCTTATGTGGACCGGGTTTTCCTCCAGATAGCACTGGCGAGCCCTTCGGCTCAACTACAACAATCCGCAGATCCGGCAAATGCTGACGCAGCACTTCACCTGTTCCCGTAATGGTACCGCCCGTTCCCGAAGAAGCGACAAACACATCCAGCTTCCCTTCCGTCTGTTCCAAAATCTCAAGTGCCGTCGTCGTACGGTGGATATCGGGATTGGCCTCATTTTCAAATTGATGCGGGATAAAGCTCCCTTCAATTTCAGCCCCCAGTTCGAGTGCCTTGCGAATCGCACCTGGCATCCGTTCTTCCGCTGGTGTCAGTACGACCTCAGCCCCGTAGGCTTTCAAAATATTGATCCGTTCCTTCGTCATATTCGAAGGCATCACCAAAATTGCACGGTAACCTCGGGCTGCCGCATTCATCGCAAGACCAATTCCCGTGTTGCCACTCGTCGGCTCAATAATGGTGCCTCCCGGCTTTAGATGTCCTGCCTTTTCCGCCTCGGCAATCAGGTTGCCCGCCGCCCGATCTTTAACACTGCCGCTTGGATTAAAATACTCCAGCTTCACATACACTTCCGCATCCTGCGGCCCTGTGAGCCGTTGGAGCCTTACACAAGGTGTATCTCCTATTAAATCTGTAATACTATGTACCACTTTAGGTGCCATCGTTATATCCTCCTTGGATCGTTCCTTACAGCGTCATTTACGATCTTAATATCACACTACCAAAATAACATACTTGCCTCCTTCCTACCTGCCGCTTTTGTAAATTACATAAAACTTATCAACTTAGTAAGTAAAATTCTTGCAAAATGGGTCGCCAGATATCGCCTGTAATGATATACTCGCATTACTATTTTTTCAGGAGGATACAAGACACTTATGAGTAATCAAGAAAATATGACAGCAAATCGCTTCCCCCCCTCCTTGCTATGGTTGACCCTTGGTGCCTTCGCCATCGGCATGACCGAATTCGTCATTATGGGACTTCTGCCCAATGTAGCCCATGATCTTCATGTCACGATTCCGCAAGCCGGGCAGTTAATCACCAGTTACGCGCTTGGTGTGGCCATTGGCGCACCTGTACTTACTGTATTAACCCATAAGGTTCCGCAGAAAAAGCTGCTATGCCTCCTAATGACTATATTCATTTTAGGTAATCTTTTTTCCGTTATTGCTCCCAATTACGAACTTCTGATTGCGGCCCGTATGGCTACTGCATTATCGCACGGAACCTTTTTGGGAGCCGGTTCCCTGATCGCTGCCCGACTGGTTCGTCCTGACAAACGTGCGGGTGCTATTTCTATGGTGCTGACCGGTTTGACCGTGGCGAACATTATTGGTGTGCCCTTTGGTACCTTTATCGGACAACAACTCGGCTGGCGTGCTTCCTTTGGAGCTATTGTGGTCATCGGCTTGATTTCTCTGTTTGGTATCATTCGTTACATTCCGGTGATTCATCAGGACAAGCCTTCCAGTCTCAAACAAGAAGTCAAAAGCCTGTTTAATCCAAAAGTGCTGCTGATGCTGCTCACAGGTGCAGTCGGTTGTGGTAGCCTGTTCACTGTCTTTACGTACATTACGCCTTTGCTTACGGATATTAGTGGCTTTGCCGAGCATAGCATTACCTGGATTCTCGTCCTGTTTGGCCTAGGGGTAACGATCGGCAACATCGTTGGCGGCAAGCTCGCAGATTGGAAACTGCTTCCATCCCTGATCGCAAACTATGCTGTACTGGCTATTATTTTGGCCATTCTGACATTTACGCTTCAAAACAAGGTATTGGCCGTCATCACAGTCTTTATCTGGGGCATTGCTGCGTTTGGCATCATGCCGGGTATTCAGGTTCGCATCATGAATCTGGCCTATGAGGCTCCTTTGCTTGCCTCTACCTCCAGCCATTCCGCATTAAATCTGGGCAACGCAGGCGGCGCTTTTATCGGGGGAGTCGTTATTAATCAAATGGGGCTCGCCGCTATTCCATGGGTTGCATCGCTAATTACTGTCGGCGGTCTGCTACTCATGTTAGTTAGCTACATTTTGGATCGCAAGACGGCTCATACTGAAGCGATAGCTGAGATACAGTCATAGAATCGTTTAGCAGGTTGGACGTAAACGAATGGTTCATTTTTCATAGATTGAGAGATATTGTCCAGTCTCTTCTTCTACATTCCTCATAGTATGACATTGTAATACAAATTTATGAGGAAAGAAGTGTGTATGATGAGCCTTTTTTTTACAAACAACACGAGTAACACCATCTATGCTGCCTATGCTTATCCTGATTCCGACTGTCATCCCACCAATTATTCTAAAATGGGCTGGTATCGGATAGAACCTGGTGATACGAGAGAAGTATGGAGCGGTTCTGTAGGGGGAACCACATTCTACTATTATGCTGAAGATCACTCCGGAAATACATGGAGCGGTACGTACCGCACACGGCTTCCGAGAAGCACTAGCAGTGATTTTCATTGGTGTTGGAACTATAGCAGCGGATCATCCAGACGAGTGGGGATGCGTAGACTACCCATTGACGATTCTATAGTCAATTTCACTCTCGAGTTCATCACCAGTACAAGTAAAAGCAAACCGGCATCAAAGACAACTCGTACGGCGTTACCTTCCAAATCCGCAGAATCCAGCATTCGCAGAATTCCGAGAAGACCGGTTCGATTTAAAAAAGGAACCCCAGTTCCAGTAAAGTCCAAACGGTAAGTCAATGATGAACCGTAACCCGCATGATGGATATTTTGAATAAAAGTGACCACCTTGCGGGTTATTTTTATTTCACTCTGGACATTCAGACGCTTGTTGCAACCACAGTATTTTGCCTCGCCGTTCAGCTTAACCAATGATCAAAAAAGTCCCGATAGCCCTGCTTCATCACCTGACTTGAAAACTGTTCCATAGCGTATGCCTGATTTTCTGTAGAAACCCGGAGCGGTGAGGCGGCAGCCATATTGACCAGCTCGAACCAGTTTTTCTCATTCCCTGAAAAAGAATGCGTAGAGCTGATATGTCCATAGCAAGGGTGCTCTGGCTTCACGACGATTTTACCCATAGCCAGCGCTTCGGTCAGTGGCATCGCGAACGTATCGAATTTGGAGCAGCTCCAATACACCTTTGCCGTGTTCATCAGTGCAAACACCTCATCTTGCGTCAACGCAAATTGAAGTTTAACATTGTCCGGGATATCGTACTTCTTCATACTTTCCTTGTAGCGTTCACCGCCAAATACCATATAGACATCCTTGTCAGGATTATGCCTCGCATACTCCAGCACCAAATCCGGACGTCGGTTCTCCTCATCTCTACCAATCCACATCACCCGGTTCTCTACCACTTGCGAGGGATCAAAATGCTTTTCCACCAGCCGCTCATTAAATCCGATCGGGATGACTGTCACATCGGTTACGCCAAACTTCGAAGCCATCTCCTGCTTGAGAAAGGCAGTCTGTACGATAGCCTTGTCCACGATCTGATAAAAAGGCTTCATCATCTCATAGCCTGTAAGTGCCGGATCAGGAAAACTATGCGGAAAAAGCACGCTGTTTTTAAAAAACATGTTCAAATAGGTAAAGCCAGATACCGTATAAATAACGTGCTCAATCTGCTGCTCATGGAGTTGGTCCAGTACGACGTCATAGTTGACCAAGTCGCCCTTTTCGTGCTCATAACCCGGAAGCCAGTCATGGCTGCTCACATGGCGCTCTGGTGATACAAATACGATGTCCACCCCCAATTCCAACCCGATCTGCTTCAGACGTTCTGCAAAAATACGTGGACCCTGTGCTTCAGCAAATTGTATTTTTCTCATAACCAAACCGACTTTTTTCATGGATTTATTTCCCTACCTTCTTTTGCTAACTAAATACAGTCTATGTCTTAAGCTACTATCTACATTGTTGGGCTTGTCCCGAATCCATCATCGCTGCACATTGGTTCAAACAGGCTAACGTTTCATCCAACTGGGACTCTAATTGCTCTTTTGACCATTTATCGCCGTTTCTATGCAGGTTCGTTCCAATCCTTTGCAAATCACCTGTGATTAACAACAGCATCCAGAGCGAAAATACCACCGCAAACATGCCATATTCCAGCATAAATGCCGTTCGATCCACTCTTATCCCCAACAGCTCCAGCTGCTCCACGTATGTGTCCAGCATACGAATACGAAATTCGGACGTCATGCGCCGGGGAAACAACGGATGGGACATGTCGATCAGGTGATATACATCCCACAGCGGTGTGTTCAGATGAGCATGCTCCCAATCCAGTACCATAAGCCGTTCCCCGCTCAGCGCATAGTTCCCCGGATGAAGATCACCATGAGACAGTACAAGCTGCTGTGAAAAAGATAAATGCTCCAGCTGTACATACATACGCTGCATCTGTTGCTTAGATAATCCCAGTGAGCTGCAAAGCTTTAACACATCCGGCTTGCGCGTGTATAGCTCGGAAACCATCTCCTGAATGAGTGGCTTTGGTCCTCGCAGCGGCATCCCAGCAAAACGATCCGTCGGCAAAACATGCCACCATGCAACAAGTCCAACAGCTCGCAATAAAGTTTCGTCTGCATGTAGATGATGTAACGGACCAAGGTCCTCAAAAACCATCCATTCTCCTCCGCCATCCGCACCTGCATCAGACCAGGCTAGCAATCGGGGATAGATCGGTGATAACGCAGGAAGCACATGCTCATACACCCATCTCTCCCGCCCCTCCTGATCATCGTTGGTTAGCGGTTTGAATATATAACTTTCAGAGGAAGACACGTAAAAACGTTCCACATGCCGACCATTCGTACCTGTATATAAAATTTCACGATTCCGCACCAGCGTATCATTCAAGGTGCCGTCAACATTCACATATTGATGAAAAGGATTCATAGCCACCCAACTTTTTTGTATAAAATGTAATAGCACGATCATATCACAGTCCTCGTTTCGAACGAAGCCCAGATCATCTTTGGGTAACTCGACGTACCAAAAAAGGGGCTTGTCCAATCAGATCCACACGATCTGTCGGCCAGCCCCTTTTCATATCCGTACTCCTATCCTACTCTCCGATTAATATTTAGTATTACCGGATTCACTCGTATTACTGGATTTAAAGCCTTTGAACAATTGTTTCACATTGTGATAACGAGTGTTCGTAATTTTAGCTTTGCTGTTAGGACCGTCCGATCTCAGAATTGAATCCTTAACGTTGGAAATATCCGAGTTATCCAAAGTCATATTCACTCTAAAAGTAGAGTCTCCCAGCTGACGAACCAGTTTTCCGATATCATCGGCTCTAAAGTTTTTAATGTTAATCGTGCCTTCGGCATTAATTTGGAATACTTTATCGTACGCATGGAACGCTCCACCGCCCGTAATGTTTACCGTGCCTGGTTCTTTAAGCGTCAATGCATCTTCACCTACATCCTCCCATGTTACGTTGGAAATTGTGCCGTTGCCATATACATGCACACCATCCGCAGCAGGGGCAGCGATGATCACATTTTTCAAAGTTGCATTATTTTCAAGTTTGAAAATAGGCTTTTGAGCCTCTTTCTGGCTTCCGTCTCCCAAGGTATCGGGATCAGCTACTACAGTCTTGCCCTTACCATCGTATACTTCTCCGGCTTTAACAAGTATGGTCTTATGAACGACTTCTGGAGCTGCATGAGCAGAATAATTGCCGACAAATAAAGCGACCAACATTCCTGATAAAGCGATACTGATTCCCTTTTTCAATACTTTAGCTGTGTTTGTTTTCATTTCAATTCATCCCTCTCGTAGATATTTTTTTATTGTTCCAATTCTTCGTTGACTAGAACGCGTAGACCGTATCACCACCTTCGCACAATGAACCCATTGACCGATACATGTCTATAAATCATTATTCAACTATTTGCATATGTATACTTGGTTTTTGGTTCAAAGCAATTTTGTCTCCTAATTAATATAAAGCACAAATTGTAAATAGAGCGATTACATTTACAATTTGCATAACTTTATTATAATCATACTTCCAGTAATTTCAATATATTTTCCGCCAAAATATGTCCTTTTTTTCAATTAAGTACACAATATTGCCTCTTTTATACTTGTACAAGTTTATTTTTTGACAATTTACGCATCAAATCGCTGAGTATCTAGTCTCGAATGCGTGCTCTATGTCACTACAATGGTAATCAGAACCTTATTTCGTTCTATACCTCATTTTTGATGTAATCTATACTATTGAATGACACGTTTGATGAACGTATAATGTATTTAGTGCTTTGAAGCGTCACATCTCAACATTACTGGTGAGAAAAGAGTGGTTATGGTGCAAAACAATAGTGAGATTCCATTAAAAGAACAAAATATTGTGCTCATCGGCTTTATGGGTGTAGGCAAAACAACGATCGGTTCCCATCTAGCGCGCAAGCTGTATCGCGATTTCGTGGATATTGACCAGGAGATTGAACGAGAATACAACATGCCAACAACAGAGATTTTCAAAACTTATGGAGAGAAGCGTTTCCGTGAGATTGAAAAAGAGCATATTTTGAAGCTGTGCAGCAACACACGTCTTAAAATCATTTCCGTTGGCGGTGGTGCATTTTTACAGGAAGAGGTGAAGCAAGCTTGTTTGGCTTCATCGATTGTTTTCTTCTTGGATTTAAATTGGGATTCCTGGAAAGATCGGCTCAAGATGCTGATTGACACCCGTCCCAATCTACAAAACAAGACTTTAGGGGAAATTGAGGATCTCTTCCGTTCCAGACAGGACATTTACGCGGTGAATCACTCCAAGATCGATACGGATCAGTTGGATGCGGAAGAAGTCGCAGACTATATTATTCAAACGCTGAATCTAGGTTGGGAGTTGTATGAACCTACTCGGGGATTGAATTAAGAGTTACACAAAAAGGAGGGCTCCAGCATGCTTACCGCATGGGGGCCTTCCTTTTTGGTTCACTGCGGATATATTACTGACTAGCGAGTAATACCATCCATCTTTTAAGAATGGCTATGCAGCACCGTCAATATCTCTCTCAGTTCAGTGACAGGAATCTGCCCCGGAGCGGAAGCTTTCTTAGCAGCACCAAAGGTCAGAGCGGAACCAAACAGTTCTCCGGTCAGGCGGCTCACGACACCTTTCCCTGCCATCGACATCGTAATAATCGGCCGATCTGCATGCTCTTCTGCCATGGTACGAGTGGCATCCAGCAAAGTGAGTACATCGGCTGTATTGGTTGGCATCACTGCTATCTTAGGCAGATCGCCTCCCAATTCCTGCGCCTTACGTAACCGGGACACAATCTCCTCCTTCGACGGCGTCTTATGAAAATCATGATTAGATATAATCACATATACGTTATGCTTATGTGCTGCTTCTACCAGCGTCTTCACATCAGCTTCCTCATTAAAAAGCTCTACATCAATAAGTTCGACTTGCCCCGTTTCGGCTACTGTACGGTTCAATTCCACATAACTCGCTGCACTGATTTCCTTTTCTCCGCCTTCCCGAGCGCTACGGAACGTAAATACGAGCGGAACATTTGCTAAAATAGACCGAATTTCATGTAAGGCAGCTTTAACCTTTTCCAGATCCTCCACATGCTCGAAAAAATCGACTCTCCACTCCACGATATCCAGGTCGAGCGTACGTAAATAAGTGGCCTCTTCCTTCAACTGCTCCAACGTTTCTCCCACCATTGGCACACAAATTTTTGGCGCTCCTTCACCGATCAGAACATCTTTCACCTTTACGATTTTAGCCATCTCTATCTCACTCCCAAATTACATTTTCAAGTCGAACATGTACAATAATTCATAGTATAACGCATTCTGAATAAGCATGCAGATGATTAGGTCCAGTCGTCATTTATTTGGGTTCAAGTACGATTTTAGGGGACAATTTGCGACTTGCTGGAAAAACTAAACTGTACCGAAAATTAACAAACACCGCCAGTACGATCCCTAGCACATTCACAATAATAGCTAGCATAAAAACACTCGATATCTGAGAATGTTTCAAAAGAAAGCCTGTAAACACGGGAATGACCGTGTATGACAGCGAGGTTGCTGTATACACAAACCCGGTAATCTGTCCTTTTCGTTGACTAAAAAATTCACTCATTACGGTTAATGTCAGTTGAAGTACACCTGATATTGAAAACCCGATGACACTCGCACAAATAATGGCCGCAGCCCCTGACTTGAAAAGGAGAAGCGCTCCAAAAGCCAAGAGAGAAATACATGGATAAATAAGAATAATGTGAACAGGTTTAACCCATTTTCTTAACACAATTACTAATACAAACACGGAAATCAGTGAACCGACATTGTAATAAACTAATAATCTGAGAGACTCTGATTGGGTCATACCGATAAACTGTTGTCCAAAAGTAGGCAGCCATAACTGCACAATATAAAGCAAAGTCGGTCCGGTAAATCCGAGCAAGATAAGGCATACCCCTTCCTGCCAAAACCGCGGCTTACTCCGATCATTTGCCTCCAATTTTCCCGCTTGCTCAACGCTCGATACAGAAGTATCACCAACTGGCTCCTTGGGTGACTGAACCCGCATATCTGGAAACTTCATTCTGAACAAGTAGATTGCATTCAAAGTAAATATGAGGGCTGGTAAAAAGAAAGAGAATCCGTAGAAAATGTCGTGATTCATAAAAAAGATAATCATTAACGGTAAAAATGCCGCCCCGATGGATATAAAACCTCTCACCAACACTGTAGCCGAACCAGAGGATTGGGGAAAAGCTTCGATCAGCGCTGGATAAGTACCTGAATCAAGAAAAGAATTCGCTACGCCTGCCAGCACAGCCAGTACGATCGCCATCTCAAAGCTGGGACTCAGCGGTATACCGACCAAGAATACAGCCATTAGTAGCCCTGCTACCACAATAAACGGCTTACGACCATAACGGTCGGAGAGCACCCCGGATATGTACAGGGTAAACAGCCTGCCAAATCCCATCGCAGAAACCAAGAGACTGATGCCCGTCTGATCTGTATGCAAATGCTCTGTTAAAAAGGACATGTGGGACGCCAGCATAATATTAAACATGCCGAACAAAAGATAGTTTACATAAAGGCCTGTCGCCACTGGAAAAGAAGAACGTTTCATCATGAATTCACCTGCTTTTGTAAGTAAGTCTTGTAGTATTAAAAATGTGAATCATTTCACATTACCTGTGTCGATGATGAAGTATAGAACACATTTTAAAATTTATCAAGTTTAAATATTGCGGGACCCCAGCCTAGACGCGCTGATGCGTTTTCAGATAAAACTCCTTGCCGTAGCTTAGTGCAAAGTTCCGAAAGTCCACTACTGCCGGGGATAAATACCTATTTTTGATGCTGGCCAGGTAGATAAAACGCTCGTATTCTGGATTTACAATAGGCAATGTTTTGACGTTAAAATAATCTAACGATGAAATTCGAGGCATAACCCCAATTCCGTAATTGACAGACACCAGCCCTGCCATTGCTGTATCCTCTTCAATCTCGCAAATAATCTGTGGCGTAACGCCCGCTTTGACAAACAAATTCTCAATAATGGGCCGAACTCCACTCTTTTTGTTGAAGAAGATCACCGGATAATCCGCTGTATCCTTGAGATCAATTTGGTCTAGAGTCGCCAGTGGATGATCAGGCGAAACAATGACAACCAGTTCCTGCTGAGCCAACGGAATAAACTCCACATCCGGTACATTTTCCATGTGAGAGCAGAACGCCACATCATAATCTTCCTGCTTCAGCCCCTGGATAATATCGTTCGTATTCCCTTGGTGAAACGAAAAGGAGATATCTTTACGGGCATCCAGAGCTGAAAAGGCTTGAATAATCGCTGGAATGAAGTGTGAGCCTAACGTGTAAATGAACGCCAAATCTATATTTCCATGGCTTGGACTCACTAGCTCCCGTAAATTGTGTTCTCCCTTTTCTAATTCATCCATCGCGTGCTCCACATACTTCAGGAAAAATCGTCCGTATTTGTTTAACCGAATATTTCTCCCCTGCTTCTCAAACAGATGAACTCCCAAATCTTTTTCTAATTCTGAAATCGCATGACTTAAACTGGGCTGTGTAATACATAGTCGCATAGCTGCCTGGGTAAAATGCTCCATCTCCGCAAGTACACGAAAATATTGTAAGTGCTTCAGGTTCATAATTATGTAATCTCCTTCTTTAATTCATATTTTAAATTATAGACCCAAACTATGAAAAACGATAGAAATATGCATTGGATTTATAATAACACTCCTTATATAATAATGACATAGAAAGAATGTGAATAATTTCACTTATCTGTAGGCGTAATGTAATACCGCTGGACGATGCCTACCTAGGCCATTGATCTAAAACTTAAGTTGGGAGTTACACTTATGAAAAATCCTTATATCAGAATGGCAGCAGGGCTTTACATCAACTATTTTCTTCTGGGTATGATCAATGTTATTCTCTCGTCGAATATGAGCTTCCTGACCGTCCAATTGAACACGGATAAAGCAGCCATCGGCTATCTGGTGTCCGCGATTGGGATCGGTAAGTTGCTCGCTCTCGGGGTAGCCGGAAAAATGTCAGACAAATACGGAAGAAAACCACTCATTGTTATTGCATCATTTGCTTATTTAATCTTTCTGATTGGCATTCCGCTTGCACCTAACTATTCGTTGGCATTCGTGTTTGCCATTATCGCAGGGCTTTGCAACTCTATGATGGATTCGGGAACGTATCCTGCATTAATTGAAGGCTTTGGAAAAAAAGCCGGATCTGCAACTGTACTGGTCAAAGCATCCATCTCTATCGGTGCTATTGTGATTCCGTTCATGATTGCATTCTTTATTAATCACGATATGTTCTATGGATATTCCTTCTTTATTCCAGCAGGGATTTATCTGCTGAACGGTATCTTCTTATCGATGACAGCTTTCCCTAACCACAAAGCAGAGGAACAAAAGGCTCCAACCGAGGCTGCCCAATCCACAGATATTTTCCGCAGCGAGCCTAAGTTTTGGCAAGAAGGTTTATCTCTAATTATTATCGGTTTTACTTCTACTGTATTGTTCATGATCGTGCAGCTATGGCTTCCTACCTTTGGACAAGAGGCCCTGGGCATGGACAAAGCCAGTGCCATTAAACTGCTGAGCTACTATAGTATAGGTTCATTGGTTTCCGTTATTCTGTTAGCTGTGGTACTTGGTAGATTCATTAAACCGATTACTGTCATGATTGTATATCCGTTTATTGCTCTGCTTTCTTTGCTAGCTTTAATTACATGGCACAATCCTGTCGCTACTTTGATCAGTTCATTCTTGATCGGCTTGTCTACCGCAGGCATATTCCAAATTGCCCTCACGGTTATGACGGAATTTTTCCGCAAGAACAAAGGCACTACGACTTCTCTCGTGAACATAGCAGCCAGTCTTTCGTTCATCCTGATGCCTCTGGCTACTGGGGGCATGTCCAAAAGTTTGGGAATTACCTCGGTATTCATTCTGGATATTGCGATTGCTGTAGTCAGTATTTTGCTGGCCGTGTTTGTTGCTTATCGATATAAAAAAGTATTTCATTAAACTACACAGATTACTTGGAGGCTTATATTATGAAAAATGCTGGACGTATTGACGGAAGAACACAATTAATCGGACTGCTTGCTACACCAATCGGACACTCTTTATCCCCGGCTATGCATAATCTTGCGTTTGAAAAGCTGGGCCTGAATAACGCTTATATGGCCTTTGAAGTAGGAAATGAACAACTTGAAGAAGTGGTACGGGGGATGCGCGCTCTGAACATACGTGGTTATAACGTGTCCATGCCTAACAAAACAGCTATTTTACAGTACCTTGATGAGCTGGACGACAGCGCTAAATTTACAGGTGCAGTCAACACCGTCGTGAACACAGATGGTAAACTGAAAGGCTATAGTACAGATGGATCTGGTTATGTTCGTAACTTGCGTGAACACGGCATTGACCTGAAAGGTAAGAAAATGACACTTGTCGGCTCTGGCGGCGCAGCTACACCGATTGCTATTGAAGCGGCTCAAGCAGGTCTGGCTGAAATTTCAATCTTTGCCCGTAACGATCAGTTCTTTGCTCGTGCAGAAGAGAATGTCCGTATTATTAATGAAGATATGAAACACACCCAAGTTAAGGCGAATATCTATCCATTGGAAAATCAAGAACAGCTACGTGAAGAGATCCGCACAAGTCATATTCTCGCTAACGGTACAGGTGTTGGTATGAAACCACTGGAAGGCAAAAGTGTGATTGAAGATGTGTCCATGCTTCGTTCCGACCTGATCATAACCGATGTAGTGTACAGCCCAGCTAAATCCAAGCTGATGGAACAAGCCGAATCCGTAGGTGCAACTGCCATTAACGGTCTGGGCATGATGCTGTGGCAGGGCGCATTGGCCTTCGAACTGTGGACAGCTCAAGAAATGCCAGTCGCTTATATTAAAGAACAGCTTTTTGCTGATAAGCTGTAAACATAAAGCTACTAACAAACGTATCAAGCAATGAATTCCTTCTATTATATACTCATTTATGTACTCAAAAGACTATGCTTGGCAAATGAACACTTCTACCGGGCATAGTCTTTTTATTAATCCTTATAAGGGTCAAATTCATTAGCCCCAGCCATGCATACCCCAATAGGCTTCAGTTCATGCATAACCTCCACGGTCTCGGAATGAGCGTCCAGTACCTCGCGAAGTTTACGGTAGACGAACGGGCTTTCATCTGTACCAGCTCCGCGCAGCTCGACACCATAGTTCCGAACGGCCTCCTTCATTTGTACATCCGTGATTTGTCCACCACACCGTGTGCGGGTTTTCCAATTCATTTTACCGGCTGCCTGGGTACGACTCATAATACGACCTGCCCCATGAACTGTACTATAGTAGGAATCCCGATTTTCTACCGTATCTTTTCCGCGTACAATCACCGAAATATCGCCCATGCTTCCTCCAATAAAGCCCATCTGGCCAGGTGCCGAGGGAGTAGCGCCTTTGCGGACCACAATGGTGTCACGCCCATCATGCTGTTCTTTCCATGCGTAATTATGGTGGTTATGCACAGTAAAGTCCGCTTCAGTCCCTATAATACCAAGCACTTGTTCTATCACGTAGTCACGTCCCGCATACGCATAGCGTCCAGCAAGGCGCATCGCACGGTAGTACATGTCCCCCAGCTCACTGTTCATATCCAGCAGCACAGGCGGCTGATCCATATGCTCTCCCGGCGCCTTTCCGAGGAACTCTCGTCCAGCAGCTAAGTTTAGAAACCCACTTGCTGTTTTATGCCCAAAGCCCCGGCTACCGAAATGATTGGCAATCCAGACCTGCCCTGTCGCTTCCTCCACGAATACATCAACAAAATGATTGCCACTCCCTACTGTACCCAGCTGTTCTCTCGCCAAGGACTTCAGTTTGTCATGTTCTTGTTTCCCAATCGCTGCATATACTGCCCAATCCGGGTCATCGAACAGCTCATGGTCTACCTGAATCGCATTCACACGGCCTACGCCAAACGAAATATGACGTGCAATCTCATCCATCACAGCTGAAATACGCGGCATAATATCTGCTGCAAACAGCTTGGTTCTTACTGCCTTATTCCCGCAACCGATATCATACCCGACACCTGAAGGCGAAATTTGTCCGTCATACACCATCACACCGCCAATCGGCTGACTGTAGCCTTTATGATGATCTGCCATCAGCAGCGCTTGAATCACATTACCGTTTTCGGCACATGTACGAGCTTGAGATAATGCCCCTGGATCAGGTGCTCCCCATACTCGTACTCCATTGATTTCTTGATAAGCCATCGTCGTTTCATCCTCCTGTAAGTCACTCCATGTTTCAACTTGTAAAGTCGTTAATTGCATTATGTACGTTTCACCAGCTTCCGAACAGGGCGTAAGTATTACAAGTACAATAGTAGATATCCCCTAAGAAAATGAAAAAGGATACCCATGCAGCCAAACAGACTGTAGGATATCCTTTTATGATCATTTAGAAACTATTAAATCAATTTTACTGATATTTTTTGATGATTCCGAATTGATCCACAATAAACGGTTTAGCATCATTTTTGTTTTGATCAATTTCGTACGTTACGGCTGTAAGTTTATTTTCGTCTACAGTGATGCCAACAAAATTCTGTACTTGTCCTCGTGTGGGTCTACGATTGTCACTCGGATCTGGGCCATATACTGCCGCATGATTCTCTTCAGCTAGTTCAAAGAGATTATAATACTTATCTCCAAGTTTTTCGCTTGGATTCTTGTAGTAGACTTTGGGGCCAGCGGTTGCTGGGATGACATAAATACTTCCATCTGGATTCACACTATATTCAATCGTCTTATCATTTAATGTATCTTTTACTTTTGTTGGCGTTATTGCTTTACCCTCTTGGTTGATTGGTTTCGTACGAGCATAAATATGATCGTGCCCTTGCACAACAAAGTCGATATCTAGCTCGGCCATTAATGGTGCGATCTGGTTACGAACTCCGTTATTATCTATGATGTCAGAGTCTGTTGCATGATTAGAGGTAGTGTAGGGACCTTTATGAATGTTAACAATGATCCACTTTGCACCTGCCCTTTTGGCTGCCGCAGCATCTTTCTTTAACCATTCAACTTGATCTTCAGAAAAATTGGCATATTTCTCTGAGTCCTCATTGGAGTTCAGTACGATAAAGTGAGCATTGCTGTAATCAAAGGAGTAGTATGCTCCTGTTTTAGTAGCAGAACCAGCTGGTTCATTAATATTAAAGTGATCATAAAAAGCGTAGTTCTCATCCTCGTGATTACCTGCTGAAGGAACAATGGTTGTATTCAAAAGACTTTTTTGTGAATGTCCCAACAACCAGTCCCACTGCTCTTCTTTGGTACCGGTGTCTACGATATCTCCGTTGTGGACTACAAACTGAGCATTACCTACAGTTTGAAGTGCTTTTTCGAGCGTCTGTGAAGACAATATGGCTTCATCTTCGCTTTTTGCTTGAGTATCAGCTAGATCAATGAAGGTAAATTCACCGCTCTTAGGAGCCGTTTGAAACGTACCTGTTTCGCTCCATATCCCGCGCGCTGCATCACCCACACGATAATAATAAGTTGTGTTCGCTTGAAGACCTGTAGCTACGGCTTTATGGACAAGCTCTTCTGCAGAATTGGTCGATGGAGAAGAAGCGCCTACGAATGCGATAGCTTTCGTAAAATCAGCTTCAGAAGCCGTTTTCTTTATTACTTGAACAGTGCTGTTCGTGAGAAGTTTTGAAGTGTACCAGGTAAACCCTTTGGAGCCTTTTGTGTCTCCATAAAATGTAGCTGTAACTTTACTAATACCATCTGTGTTCCCTGGTGATTCAGCATAGACAGGCAAAGCAGACGGACCAGTAATCAAACCTAGCATAAGAGCAATAGACATAGATGTTACTGACCATTTTTGAAACTTCTTAAACATGTGTACACTCCTCTTTGCAGTTAATATGTAAAAGTTATAACTATAATCATAACAATCAAATGTTAATACGTTGTTTTTGGAAATATAGTACTTTGTAAAAATGAGGTTATGAGTGACCTAGCGATTGAGGAGCAAGGATAGCAGCTTATAAGAAAATGAAAAAGGATATCCATGCAGCCAAACAGACTGTAGGATATCCTCTTCAACTATAACACTCGTATTAGACGGCTCTGCTACGCCATGTGAGGACTTGGCTTACTGTGCCGCTGAATGCGTACGCTTAAAATCTTCCTTCACCGCAACCAGCAGTGTTTCATTCACCAGTAGCTCCAAGCCTGACAAGGCTAGCGCCTTGGCTCCAATCACTAAGGCTTCCTCACCCTTCTCAGAGCCAGCCGCTTCCCTGAATTCCACCGTATGAGCGATGAGATCATCTGGACCGATCTTAATGTAAGCATGTGCAGTCGGGATAACATGGCTTACATTTCCCGCATCCGTCGAACCCAGTCCGGCACGAGGGCCACGATCCAGCTGTTCTCCCAGCGCTTCCAGTTCACGACCTACTACCTCATCCAGGGTATCGTTCAGAATGAAATCACGCACTTCATTTTGAAAACGTTCGATTTTCACAGTGGCTCCTGTTGCCAAAGCAGCAGCATCTGCGATATGGCGAACTTTCGTGGAAACCTCCTCTGTGCGCTGCCAAGTACTTGCCCGAATGAAAAAGCGTGCCGACGCATAGTCCGGAATGATATTGGGCGCGTCTCCTCCATGCGTGATGATGCCATGAATACGCACATCGGTCGGCAGTTGCTGACGCAAAGCATTGATACCGCTGAACAACTGTAGCACCGCATCGAGCGCATTGATTCCCTGCTCTGGTGATCCTGCGGCATGAGCCGCTTTGCCGTGAAAATGGAAATCTAGCGGATCAACTGCCAGACTTGGTGAGGTCAGCCGGGTCACACCGGATGGATGAACCATCAGTGCAGCATCAATCCCTTCGAACAGCCCGTGCTTCACGAAGCTGCCTTTTGCACTGCCATTAGGACCGCCTTCTTCCGCTGGTGTACCGAACACATACACCTCACCTCCCGTTTCGTCGATCACCTGCGCCAAGGCGATGGCTGCTGCCGTGCTTGCGGTTCCGATAATATTGTGGCCACAAGCATGGCCCAGACCGGGCAATGCATCATATTCAGCCAAGTATCCGATTTTCGGACCTGGTCTAGCAGAAGCCTTACGGGCAACAAATCCGGTTTCGTGTCCCGCTACATTACGAGTTACCTTAAACCCCGCTTGCTCCAAAATACCCGTCAGTGCCTGGGAAGCTTGAAATTCTTGATTGCCGATTTCGGGATTAGCATGAATAAACCGGCTCGTTTCCGTGTAAAGCTGACGAGACTCCTCAATTTCCTTAATAATCCGCTGTCTATGTGTATCGACCGTATTCGTTGTACTCATCGCAATCTCTCCTCGTTTCGAAAATAGATTAGTATGCTTCCAACCCTACTTCTGTTCAACATTCTTATTTCTTTTGCGCTTTAACATCTGCTACCAGCTTATCCAATGTGGCCTGTAGCTCTTCGGCAGACTGGTCTACCACGACGTTAGCTCCTTTGGAATCCTGTTTTACCGCCTCGGCTACATCAGCATCATGGTACAAATCCACGATCGTTTTGTAAGTCGCATTATCCTTATCCTCCGCACGGGCAGCAAACACGTTCACATATGGCTTCGCTTCTTCACTGCTTGCATCATCCTTGTAGATGGCTCCATCCAGCTTGAGCCCGGCATCTGTAGCAACACCGCTGTTCACAGCTGAGGCGGCTACATCAGACAAGACGCGTGGCGTCTGCTGAGCGACAACTGGGACAATCTCCAGCTTTTTAGGATTCCCTTCTATTTCATCCGTGGTCGGATACAGGCCCGCATCCTGCTTCAACTTAATCAGCCCTGCAGACTGGAGAAGTTTTAAAGCCCGTCCCTGATTGGACGGATCATCCGGTATAGCAATTTTTGATCCGTCAGGAATATCCGATACGTTTTTGAATTTTTCAGAGTACAGTGCCATCGGAGCGATAATCGTTGCACCAATAGGGACGATATTCACATCATTTTCTACATTAAACTGACTGAGAAAGGCCAAATGTTGAAAGGAATTCAAATCTACCTCTTTATTGGCGAGCGCCTTATTGGGTAATGTATAATCCGAGAAACTGATCAGCTCAATTTCAATATTTTTGGCCTCTGCTTTCTTCTTGAGCACATCCCAATACGTGTCCTCAGATCCTGAAACCCCGATTTTAACATGTACTTTTTCATTCGCATTTGAGCCCGAACCGTTAGCTGAGCAAGCAGATAGAACCCCTACACTAAGAATAGCCAGTAAACCCAAGCGAAATATTTTTTTCATTTTCATTTCCCCTTTAATCGTTATGTATAATACTCTGTTCCCATTAGCGCCGTAGAAATTTACGAGACAAGTAGTTCCCCGCATATTGGGCAACCTGTACAAAAAGGATCAGCAAAACAATCGTGACAATCATGACCGAGGTATCGAATCGTTGATAACCATAGGTCATTGCTAGATTCCCCAGACCACCTCCGCCCACCGTACCAGCCATGGCAGAGAAATCAATCAAGGCCACGGTAATAAACGTCAACCCAAGAATCAAAGGTCCCAGCGCTTCCCGAATCAACACACCCGTGATGATCTGAAATGGAGTCGCTCCCAGTGCCTTGGCAGCTTCTATCATGCCCGGATCTATGGAGACCAGATTATTTTCTACAATTCTCGCTACAGCAAAGGCCGCTACAATAGTCATTGGGAAAATAGCCGCCGAGGTTCCAATCGTGGTTCCCATGATTAAACGCGTAAACGGGCTAATCGCCACTAAAAAAATGATAAACGGAATCGGGCGAATGATATTAATCAGCAAATTCAGAAACATAAACACAAATTTGTTTTCAAACAAGCTCCCTTTACGTGTCACATATAGTACTAAACCAATCATAAGCCCCAGAATACTGGCAAAAATCAGCGTGACAACAACCATCAAAAGCGTTTCCCCTGTAGCCTCCACTACCTTGAGCCAAAATGTATCCCAATTAACTCTCATGATCGACGACCTCCCTGACTTCCACCGTCGTTCGTAGTTCCTCCACGACCTTGTTAACTTCATCGTCTGCGCCGATTAACTCGACAATCAGGCTTCCGAACAGCGCTCCCTGCAGCTCATTAATGCTTCCATATACAATGTTATAATCCAGATTATGCTTCCGTGTCGCTCTAGAAAGCACCGGTTCACTGGTCGCCCCACCCCGAAAAACAAGTCTGTACAATCGGCCAGCGTGATGCTCCCGAATCTTGCTCAGCAGTTTGGGTGAAAGCTGATCATTTAGTACAGAGCGAATAAAATTTTTCGTCGTCTTCGTCTGTGGATTGGCAAATACATCGAACACACTGCCCTGCTCAATCACCCTACCATTCTCCATCACCGCCACACGGTCACAAATACTGCGAATCACATTCATTTCATGGGTTATGAGCAAGATCGTAATCTGGTACTCTTCATTTACTTTTTTCAGCAGCCTCAATATATCTTCTGTCGTTTCCGGATCGAGGGCCGAGGTCGCTTCATCACAGATGAGAATATCGGGCGAATTCGCCAGTGCTCTGGCAATGCCGACCCGTTGCTTTTGCCCGCCAGATAACTGCTCCGGATAGGAATCCGCTTTATCCTCCAATCCAACAAATTGCAGCAGTTCCTTAACACGAGCATCTATCTGTGCCTTGGGCAGTTTAGCCAGTTTTAGAGGATAAGCCAGATTCCCATATACAGTACGAGAGTTAAACAAATTAAAGGTTTGAAATACCATCCCGATCCGTCTTCTTAAATTTCTTAGTTCCTTGGGTCGTATCTGAGTAACATCCTGATCATTAACGACAATTCGTCCCTCTGAGGGGCGTTCCAGTAAATTGACAAGCCGGAGCAGCGTACTTTTACCTGCACCGCTAAAGCCAATCACGCCGAAAATTTCTCCTTTTTCAATCGATAACGAAACCTCTTCGAGTGCATTTACCTTACGATTGGGTAAGGTAAATATTTTGCTAACTTGTTCAAACTTTATCAAACTGCTTCCTCCTTACGTCTACAATGTATGTATTCCTCCATCCCATTTTAGTAATCCGGTGGATTTAATCGGATTTATACCCTAAAAAAATTCCCTAATCTTCGTTTGAACGAAGGTGGGATTATTTAACTGTATATTGCATTGTTAACACCTTAAGACAAGAAGAAGAATCTGTCAATAAAAAATGAATATAGCTTTCAGACTTCTGTAATCACAATTGCTTACACTTTTAGGCCTACAAAGCCAAATAAGGCTAACCGTATATTTGCAAAGTTTGCAAAATCGGCAGCCCTTTGTGCTTTGTAAGCTTGATCATCCCACAGACTAACGTGTAGAAGTATTTTTCAAATCCGCTTCAAATCGAAGGCCGATTTGTTGTCTTGCATCCTCCATCACTTCAGCGACTGCTAGTGAACACTCCAAGGAGTTGATGGAACTGTTGCGTTCACCACTCTTGATCAGATCAATAAATTCCTGAATTTCATAATACATCGGCTCACGCGTCTGAGCTTTCGTCAAATCCTCAATCGTACCGTCCCGATAATGAATTTTCACCTCATAGGGCTGGCTGATTTTGTCGATCACCATCGTTCCATTCTCACCCTGAATTTCAGCAGGCAGATAGGAATCTGTAATTTTGGAATGCATGACGATAGCATCCATATCAGGATACCTCATCACGATACTGCCCTCGCCATCGACACCAGAGGACAAAAGTACACCAACCGCCCGAACCTCCTCCGGTTTGCCGAACAAAGTCACCATAGGATACAAACAATACACTCCAAGGTCCATCAAGGAACCATTGGAAAAGGCCGGATTAAACGCATTCAATACCTTACCTTGCTTAAAAGCATCAAAGCGTGAGGAGTATTGACAGTAGCTTGCAAAATAACGCCGAACCCGGCCTATTTTATACATATGATCCTTTATTATTTTAAAGTTAGGCATAAGCGTGGATTTAACGGCTTCCATCAGCAGAACATCGTTGTTGCGCGCAGCTTCGATCATGCTCTGCACCTCTGTTGCATTAGAAGCAAAAGGCTTCTCACACAGCACGTGCTTTCCGTGATTCATACATAGGATCGCCTGCTCCGCATGCAAGGAATTGGGACTGGCAATATATACGGCATCTACCTGATCACTTGCGGCCATTTGCGCCAGGTCTGTGAAAACCTCCGGCTGGCTGTTATATTTGTCAGCAAAAGCTTTGCCCTTATCCTCTGTGCGTGAGTACACCGCCGTCAGGGAAAATTCGTCCGTCTCCATCGCAGCTTGAATAAACCTCTCTGTTATCCAGTTGGTTCCAACAATACCAAAACGCATCACAGTATCCCATCCTTCCCGTGAGTCATTACAATTCATATGTACCTATTCTCGCATTCCAGCCTAAACTTGTCCACTATACCGTTAGTCATATCTCATGCTTTAACATGTTCATTCGACAAAAAAAGACTGTAGTCTATCAGCATAATTTATACTGATTGTACCACAGTCCCTGTTATTTATTTGGGGTTATATCTCTATTTTTTTGATATCACTTTTCCTACTTCTTCCAAAATGGCATCCATGGAAGCTGGGTCGTGTACATCATATTCATCAATGTTCAGACGCAGTACAGGACAGGCATCAAATTCGTTGATCCAATTGGAATATCTGCGATGCATTTGCTCCCAATAAGAACGCTCGGTCTGGATCTCCATCTCGCGACCGCGCTCCTCAATCCGACTCAGTATGGAGGGCAAGCTGCCTTCCAGATAGATCAACACATCAGGGTGCGGGAAAAACGGTGTCATCACCATCGCCTCAAACAGGCTAGTATACGTTTCATAATCGGTAGGGTTCATCGTTCCCTGATCGGCATGCATTTTCGCAAAAATGCCTGTGTCCTCATAAATAGAACGATCCTGCACAAAACCTCCACCAGACAAGAAAATATTCTTTTGTTCCTTGAAGCGTTCCGCGAGAAAATAAATTTGCAAATGAAAGCTCCATCTTTCGAAATCGTGATAAAATTTCTCCAGATAGGGATTATGATCGACCTGCTCCAAGGAGGTTTTAAAACCAAGGCGTCCGGCCAAAGCACCAGTCAGCGTGGATTTACCTACACCCACTGTACCCGCTACCGTAATCAGGGCATTCGCAGGAATGTTGTAATTATTCACTATATAAGCTCCTTTACATCGGAAACAATTTGTTTAAATTGTGCCTGGTTTTCTACAAAATCAATTTCATTCCCGTTCACGGTCAATATACGAGGGGAAGGGGACTGTTCAGCGAGAAACTGAATGCCTTTATCATAATCTATTATCAATTGCTCTAGATAGGCGGGGTCCATCTCCTGTTCAAAAGAGCGTGCACGCTTGCGAATTCTCCCCAGTAAGGTATCCAAATCTGCTTTAATATAAATGATAATGTCCGGCTTAGGCATATCATCTGTGAGCAAATGATAGATTTGACGATATTTTTCGAGCTTCACACCCTTAAGCGTACGTTCAGCAAAAATCAAATTCTTGTAGATATGATAATCAGAAATAACGGGCTGAGCTTTCTCGATATATTGCAGACCAGTATCCTCCAGCTGCTTATACCGATTGCAGAGAAAAAACATTTCCAGCTGAAAACTCCACTCATCTATATTTTGATAAAATTTATCGAGAAATGGGTTCTCCTCGACAATCTCTTTGATTATCGGCAAATGTAGCTCGGTTGAAAGCATCGAAGCCAACGTCGTTTTACCTGCTCCGATTGGCCCTTCAACGGCTATAAATGGGGCTTGTTTCATGTGGTTCTGCTCCTCCTTGTACTCCCGTCCATCCTGTGGACAACTATCCTATTGTATCACAAGGTAGTATGCTAAAGGCATACCAAATCTATGGATAAAACAAAAAAAACAGAGCGCTACATTTTGCTTCATAGCGTCCCTGTTTCTCATTTAAACCAACCTTTTTCATTAAAACGTGTAATCGCCTCGATCCGGTTACTGACACCCAGCTTATCGAGAATGACTGAAATATAATTGCGCACCGTCCCTGTCGTTAAATACAGTTCACCAGCAATCTCTTTTGTATTCTTTCCGTCAGCGATGAGCGCCAAAACGGTCTTTTCACGCTCTGTTAGCGGGTTGACTTCGGCATAAGCATCATCGACCAGTTCTGGAGCGTAAATACGTCGACCTGCCATAATACTTCGAATAGAGGAAGCCAGCTCTTCACTGGGACTGTCCTTGAGCAGATAACCGTGTGTCCCCGCCTTGATCGCTCGTTCAAAATACCCGGGGCGAGCAAACGTAGTTAAAATCAGTACCTTGCAGTTCAAGGCTTTGAGTTCCTCAGCCGCATCCAATCCGCTCTTAATCGGCATTTCGATGTCCATAATGCATATATCTGGCTGGTGCAGCTTCACCAGTTCTATAGCTTCTTCCCCGTTGCTTGCTTTTCCGACTACTTTCATGTCCTCTTCCAAGTCTAGCAGGGAGGCTAGAGCACCCAGCAGCATACGCTGGTCCTCCGCGATAACAATTCGAATCATGGCCCCACCTCCTCATTTGGCTTTTCAGGGATATTGGGCACTTTAATGACCAAGGTCGTTCCCTGATCTGAACGCAACTCCATACACCCGTTCACGAATTCGAGCCTTTCCTTCATTCCTTGCAGGCCATTTCCCCGAAAGGCCCCATTTTCCCCCGTAGCACCGACTCCATTATCCTGAATCCGAAGAGTTAATTCCTTACGAGACGGCTCAATGGTGATGGAACAAGCGGTGGCTCCACTGTGCTTAACCACATTTGTCACTGCTTCCTTCATACACATACTAAGTACATTTTCATTCATTAATGATGTATGCTCCAGCTTTGGGTCGCCCTCCAGAGTCAATTCAATGTGAGCAGCCTTTAAGATCTGCCGAATACGTAACAGCTCATCCTCTAGTCGCATACCGCGCATTTGAGTAACCATTTCCCGCACCTCTTTTAACGCGCTTCTCGCTGTGAGACGAACATCGTTAATTTCAGCATGAGCACGCTCCGGGTACTGATCCATCAGTTTGCCCGCCAAATCGCTCTTCAGCCCGATGAGTGACAGCTTCTGACCTAAGGTATCGTGCAGGTCACGCGCAATTCTTTGCCGTTCCTCCAGCTTAATCAATTCCGATATTTTCTTATTGGCATCCTCTAATTGGACTTGGAGCCGATCGCTTTTGTTGCGATTAAAATTCGTAATCGGAAGGAGAATCACACCGATCAGATTGAGCAGGATAAAAGGAATCTGTTTAATAAAAACGGGATTCTGAGATACAAAACCGTAATTGATCAATCCAATCGTAATAACCATTAAAATTATATACAGCGTCGTAAATGCAGCCTTACTTTTAATATTACCGATCAAATAGGCAATAAATATAGAAAAATACATATAGCTAAACAGCAATGTCATGGTAATCGATATGGCAATCTGTACACTGGTCCAGAAGTATATGAGCCAGCCTTTTGAGACAAAAGCCAATACATAACATGCAAAGAATACCAAAATAATAGCAGTACCCAGAATAATATGACTTGTAGATGAAGAGCTAAAGTAGTAAAAGGGCAGGATATAAAAGACGACCCACACATAAGGGCTAAGCCCTGTATTTCTTTGGAAAATCTGATACCATTTTTGCATCCTTCCACCCTCTTCTACTTCACATGACTTATATCCCTTATCTTATCATACCACTGGTCTCGTCTGCTCGAAAGCACCAAAGGTGAAGCCTTTCCTGGGGGTGTTGCCGCTTACGTACTCATGGATGATAGTTCACCCATGCCCCCTCATTCGAGAAATAGCTGCCGATCAATAACTGTGAACCGCAAATGAACACTTTGATTAGAAGCCGTCCAGTTTGCGGGAACTGATCTCAAGCTTAAGCCATTCACTGTACACTCCACCCACTGCACCAGATCGTGCTTTGAAATGGGACTGGTCTATATTTCTGATCAGCTCGTTCATGAATTATACATACCTGACGTTATTAAATTTCTTTTCTATATCTTTAGCAAATTTTCCGCCCTCATCAGCTAAATGTTTTCTCATAAAGAATCCACCAAAACCATTTATCCATGCTGCAAAAGCCAATAGCCGAGATGGAAAGTCCGCTCCAATCGTACAACTAAATTCGCAAGAGTTGTTATCAACAGGCGTGACCTTCATTTCCCATGGAACTCCAACGATGGCGGGTATCCATCGCCATATATATGCTTCTGTCTTGTCAGAGTAGAAACGCAAATGATCCTTTGTGTGCTCTTTTAATTGATAGTGCTGAACAATCATCTCATTCCCCATATTTTCCACATTAACCATATAGAATTCACCATCTTCAAAATAACTGCCCATTGCCTTATGAGCTTTTGAAAATGATTCATATTCAGCTGGAGTCATCTCAGTTACCCATTTGTACAAATCCACATTTTTAGCTGCAATCTGCAATTTAAATTTCTTTGTCATTCTCATATTCACTATCCTTCTTTCCTGTAATTTTTCTTGTGAGTTCATCGTGCCAATTCATAATCATTTGAAAATATTCTTTGCCAAACATCAACGTCGCGTGCTCATATACACCCATCTCATGAACGTGCTTCTCTTCTATCAAGGCAAGCTGGTTATATTCACAGGCGACAGTAGTTTGAAAGCTGGCAATCAAACGAACAACCTCAATGTCGTCAAGATATTTATAGAAGAAAAGCTTACTCAAATACTCATAATTAAAAGGGGAAAAAGTACATGGTGTTTTTAACCATTCTATAAATTCACTCTTCCCTTTTTCCGTAATACCATATGATTTTTTGAATCTGCCTTCCTCTACCACTTCTTCATACTTGATAAGCTCCCCCTTTTCCATTTTTTTCAGCATAGGATATATGCTTCCGAAGCTGGCATCAATAAAGTTGGAAGTGCTTATCGTCATCTTCTGCTTGATTTCATATCCTGTCATATCCTTTTCGCAGAGGAACCCAAGTATTACATAAATCAACATAAAATCTATTCCTTCTTTCCTGGCATAGTGAATTATCCTTCTGAAATCAAAGGGAACTTATCTCTGTTTATATGTAGCTAATTTATATATAATCGATATATATCGTCTCGATATATAGAATGTAAAGGTTGACGATCGATTTGTCAATAGCGCTTGCTAAAACAAAGAATGAAAGTACTGCATTTTCAATATAAACAAAAAAATCTAAAAGGATGTTATCCCTTTAGATTTCTCAAAGTAAACTGCAATTTTTCAACATCTCTTCAGAAGAGTTTTGTACAAAGTTATTTTCTTTCTGTGCTTACAACAGGTGTAGGGATGGGTTTCGTAACTGCAACACGTTTGCTGAGGAGCGGCTTCACTTGTTTAAAGGTCAAAAAGGTTTTCGTATTTTCATCCCAAAGTCGGAACTTCAAAGATTGCAGACTGCTACTCACTGTGATTGTGGTTGCTTTTTGAAGTAACGGTGTCGCTTCATGCGCTTTTTCCAAATTATAATTTGGCACTTTTGGGCTCAAGTGATGAACGTGATGAAATCCGATATTGCCCGTAATCCATTGCAATACTTTAGGAAGCTTGTAGTAAGAACTGCCTTCTACGGCTGCATTAATATAACTCCACTCTTCATCGTGCTCAAAATACGAATCCTCAAATTGGTGTTGTACATAGAACAGCCAGATTCCCAACATACCAGATACAAAAAAGATAGGTGCCTGTACCAGAAGGAAGGCCTGCCATCCAATAGCCCATGACAACAGTGCGTACAATACAACGATGGATATATTCGTCACATAGGTGTTCATTTTTTCCTTGCGTTTGGCTGTCTTGATATTAAAGCGATAGGAAATCAAAAAAGTATAGATCGGACCTAGTCCAAACATAACCCAAGGATTTCGATATATGCGATAGGCCAACCGTGTCCATGTGGAAGCCTCTGTGTACTCTTCTACCGTAAGCACCCACATGTCACCTGTGCCTCTTTTATCCAGATTACTGCTGGTTGCATGGTGGATTGCGTGACTATTTTTCCATTGGTGATAAGGACAGAGCGTAATAATACCTGTAATCGTTCCCACAATGTCGTTCAGCTTGCGGCTTTTGAAGAAGGATTGATGACCACAATCATGAAAAATAATAAACGTCCGTACCACAAACCCCGATGCAACAATGGCAATTGGAAGTGTCAGCCAGTACGAAACCGACAGACTAAGATAAGCAGCATACCACAATAGGATCAGTGGACCCAAGGTATTGATGAGTTGCAGAACGCTGGATTTTGTGTTTATTTTCTCGTAGGGAGCCATATTTTTTTTCAATTGGGCTAATGGGAGTTGTGTCATACTCATTATGATCCTCCTTTAAAATGACGCCTATACCTTGATTCTGTTAGGCGTACATGTTGATCTAATCTCAGTATAAGGTAAAGCCTCTAGGCGCTGTAGTCATAAACGTCAGCTCGAGTATATGACATTTGTCATATAGACAAGTAACACAACCCGTTTTCCAAATGTTCGCGGGTTTCTTTTCTGATGATTATTTGTTAAAATATAAGGTATAATAACGCTGTATGTGACTGGCGAAGTCAGTGGAATAAACCACGAGGGAGCATACAAAAAAAGCGTACCGTTCGCCTGGGAGAAGTATTTGCAGAGGATTCGTCTGTCTTGACGACCTTGTGCAAATACTTTTTTTTCGTTTTAAGACCATGACACCCTGTTGATAAATCATGCGATAAATTCAGAGGAGGCACGGACTATGGCTATAATCATGAAATCCAAAGAAGCAGCTGAGCAAGTATATGCAACGATCCGTTCACAGGTAGAAAAAATGAAGCAGCAAGGACACCGTCCCCATCTGGCGACCCTATTGGTAGAAGGCGATCCGGCATCTGCATACTATGCCCGGACCAAGCAAAAAATAGCGGAGAAGCTGGGCATCTCATTTCATCTCCATACTTTTGATCGTCATGTTAGCGAAACCGAGCTACTGCACCTGATCGGCAGTCTGAACGATGCATCCCATGTACATGGTATTATGCTGGAACTGCCGCTTCCCCAACATCTTTCCGCCTCCGTTATTAAACAATCCATCGCCCCCTACAAAGATATTGATGGAATAACACCTGATAACAAGCTGGCTACCGTAACAGGTGACGCCGGACTATATCCCGCAACACCTCAAGCCTGTATCGAGCTGCTCAAGCATTACGGTCACACCTTGGCAGGCAAAAATGTCACTCTCGTGGGCATCGGGCAGACAGTGGGACTTCCCCTTTTCCACATGTTGCAAAGAGAAAATGCCACCGTTACCGCCTGTCATGCAGGTACGCGTGATATTGCAGAGCATCTGAGCCATGCAGACATTGCCTTCGTTGCAGTCGGATGCCCTGATGTGATTACGCAGGATATGGTCCATCCTGGTCTGATTCTCGTGGATGCAGGAATTAACGAGACGCTGGAAGGAAAAATCGTGGGTGACGCTGCTTCAAACGTGGGTGAAAAGGTACATGCCATTTCTCCGGTTCCCGGCGGTGTTGGCACCTTAACGACTGCGATTTTGTACAAAAATCTGCTCAAAGCGATACATCTGCAACACTACTCCAGAGAGGTGGTCTATTCATGAGTGAACTGTCGTGGAACAATTCCATCGGACATTTTCTGAAAGAGGCTGCAAGTGCAGCGCCTACCCCCGGCGGAGGAAGTGTATCCGCACTGGCTGCGGCACTAGGCGCGGCTATGACCTCCATGACCGCCAACCTTTCACAAGGAGAAAAATATGCGCACATCCATGAACAAATCACGGACGTCATTAGCAGCATGGAAAGATTGTCGACACATTGTGAGGAACTAATGGTCGCAGACATCCAATCCTTTGAACAGTACATGACCGCGCTGCGTTTGCCCAAGGAAACAGATGAAGAAAAGCGCTATCGTACCCATTCCTTACAGACAGCGGTGATCGCTGCCATTGAGGTACCCATGCGTCTGCTGGAAGTATGCCGGGACGGATTGTCGCAAGCCTATAACATTGTGGAAATGTCCAATAAAAATGTGATTTCGGATCTTGGCATCGGCGCGATCCTGTTCGAAGCAGCAGCTCAATCTGCCCTGCTTACCGTCGACATTAACCTTGCTTCGCTGAAAGACTTGGACGTCAAATACTCCTATGAGACCAAGACAGCCGCACTCATCCGTGAAATCGGACAAATCAAAGACCAAACCTTGTTGATGGTGCGCAGTCGAATAGCGAATTAGTCTGCTCATAACCGTGTTTAACCTGTTCTAACCAACATATTTCTGCTTACTCGTTAAAAGAAATAGCCTCCAAATCCATCTCTAATCGTGGGTTTGGAGGTTATTTTATTGAAATTTATACATTTTGGAAAACTTTTCTATATTATCTACGTCTATGGATAGGAGGATATTCTCGAAGGTATCATTTTTTATCTTATACACATTGATCAAGAAATGAGGAAAATCGTATGAAAAGACGAACTCTATTACTCAGTATATTCACGTTATTGTTATTCAGTTCTAACGCGTGGGCGGACGAAAAGGAGTCTACATCCCATATTCGTTCCTATGATTCTGGGAGTCTGATTCAATCCGATGGAAGCTTGTGGCTGTGGGGCTATAATCAATCCGTACCGACTCGCGTAGAGGGTAAGCCGGACGTTGTAAAAACATTTTCTAATATCATCAACGAGGGCGATCTGGTATTTTCCTTACAAGACCACTCTGCTTGGTATGTGCCTAGAAATAATATTGCTGAATCCGTGAAATTCGTTCCTCTGAAAGGATTACAAAACCTCGCAGCTGTAAGTAGTTTGAATGATCATGTGCTCGCTCTGAGCAGCGAAGGCAGCATATCTTCCGCTGATCGACTCGACAATGGAAACATCTCTAGTCCTTTTCAAACCCTATCTGGCCTCGAAGAGGTTGCCAATATAGATAGTTACTATGAGGAAAGACCGGATTATGAGGAACGCTGGATATTTCTAAAGAAAGACGGCAGTGTGTGGAAAAATACAAAAGCCTTGCAGGGCTTCGAACCTATTTCATCATTAAAGGATATTACTGCAATTGCTAAAAACATAGCCTTAAAAAAAGATGGCACCGTGTGGACGTGGCCCAAAGAATTTGATAAAAATGCAACTCCGTCCGAAACTCTATCCGTATCGCAAATTCAATCCTTATCGGGCATCAAGACAATCAAGGCCAATAGGTATTCCAATCTCGCGATTGATCAGCAAAGTCGACTATGGTTCTGGGGTGCTACAGTTACAGGTTCCTCAGATAATACAACCTATCACAACGAAAATACCCCTGTACTATTAACAGGAGTAAAGGATGTTAAAGACGCCTTTTTCGTTGAACGCTCCATACTTGCCCTAACCACTGCTGGGAATGTATATGTTGCGTCTCTAGATGGTGAAAAGTTATCATCCAATGCCCCCTTTACATTACTTGCTAAAAATATTCAAAGCATCAAAGCAGGCCCACGGCACGTAATCATGCAAAAAGCAGATGGCGCCCTATGGGGCTGGGGTGTCAACAAACACGCGCAGCTCGGTATAGGGGACTATGAGTTTCTTTATAGTTCACCAGTTCCTGTACAAAAACCGATTCTTGTCTGTCTTAATGGTTCGCCTGTCCCTCTGAGTAATGGTGCCATTACCCGCAACGGGCAGGCTTTTATTCCCCTTCGTTCTGTTTTTGACAAGCTGGGGGCCGAGATCGCTTATGATTTCAACAGCAAAATAGCGAATATGAATCAGTCTAAGACAGAAGACCATCCTGTCTCTCTAGAAGTAAATTTCAAAACCATCCAAACAAAAGTGAACGGTAAAGCTGTAAAGCTCACCAATCCGCCCTTCATGGTGAATGGTATTGGTTATCTTCCATTAAGGCTAATCAGCGAAACACTAGGGGCCAAAGTAGATTGGATACAAAAAGAAGATACTATTGAAATTACGACGAAATAGTAAATAAAAAACCAGTCCAAACATGATTCATGTTGGACTGGTTTTTATTGCTAGATACTGCGTATATTATGCGATCTCTTAGTCGTTTTGGGCAATTCATTACAACGCAGAATCTCACATCTATTGTTTAGCTTTATTCTCTTTTTCTCTTTCGACCAGCATATCTACGATCATATCAATTTGCCCGGTAATAGCGATTGGATCATAGCGATAATACGTATCAAAATCGTTAAAGAACACTCTATTGTTCTTCACCGCAGGAAGATTCCCCCACACAGCGGACGATTTCAGTTGCTTGAGCGCGTCACCCTTTTTCTCCGGGTCATACGTAGTCAGGAACATATAATCTGCGTCATACTGTGGCAATACCTCCATCGAAAGCTGCACCGTTTGTTCCTTGGAGTTAGCTGTTTTCTTTGGCATATTCAGTTTGAGCGCATTGTACACGGCTTGTCCGCCGCGCCCCGCATTGTCGCCAAAAATCCAAAGTGCGTTTTTGTCCGTCAGCTCATACAGACCGAAAGTTGCCTTTTCGTCAATCACACCTTTAAGACGTGCGCGACCTTCAGCGGCCTTTTTATCAAATGCAGCAATAAATTGCTCAGCCTTCTCCTTTTCCCCGGTGATATCGCCGAACAGCTTGACCGTATCATAGATATTAGTCGTCGTACCGTACGGAATGTACAGGGTAGGTGCGATTTTAGAAAGAGCCTCATAATTCGTATCCTTCATAACCACGATCAGATCGGGTTTGAGTTCCAGCGTCTTTTCCAAATTGGTCGGATCACCCACCTCTTTGGTTCCTTTTTCCTTCAGCAAATCGGTCAGAAAAGGATTTTGAAACGCAGTCGGCTCCACACCCACCACGTTAGCACCCACGGACAGCAATTCTCCGCCGTAAAAATCCGTTACAATGCGCTGTGGCTTAGCAGGAATTTGAATATCCCCTTTAACCGTTTTAAAGCTTCTAGTCTCTCCAGTAGTAGCCGACTCTTGCTTATCTCCTGAAGATGAAGCCGGATTACTTCCATTATTATTTCCGCCGCAAGCGCTGATGAATACAGACAATACAAGTAACATAGCTGTCATCATAAAATACGATTTTCTTTTCAACTGATTAGCCCCCTATATATTGTGAAGATGATCCTCCCGATACACATAATAATGATAATGATTATCAATATCGTAAGAAATATATCAAGCGTCGTCCTTACTGTCAACTAAAAAAAGAACTTTGCATCATTTCACTTTAAAAATGAAAAGACCTGCCAAAATGATGGCCAGGTCTTTTTTCGTGGAGCCGTCTCAAAAACCTACACATTGGGGCTAGGTTGCTGAAGGCTGCTTTCTGGTGGTCGTTGTTTTGTTTTATATTCTTCTCCCCAATCCTTCATCAGGTTAATAATCGGGATCAGCGTTTTTCCAAATTCAGTTAGAGAGTATTCGACCTTAGGAGGAACCTGTTGGTAGACTTCACGGTGAACGACTCCGTCCTCTTCCAGCTCGCGCAATTGGAGTGTCAGCATACGCTGAGTAATTCCCGGACAGATCCGCCGAAAATCACTAAATCGCTTAGTCCCATACATAAGATGATATAAAATAATCCCTTTCCATTTGCCCCCAATCACGTCCAGCGTGAACTCAACTGGACACGCCTGATCATTTCCAGCGGTACATTCCCCAAAGCCGCCTTTCCGATTGCGCATAGGCTTTTCTCCTCCTAGGTATCATTTTATATACTACAGCACATTAATGTGCGTACTTCAAAAACGATCATGTATATTCTAATATTAAGCATGTCACTTGGTAAGCGTCAATTTTAATCACATCCATAAGGAGTGGAATAACGATGGAAACCTTAACTACTACTAAAGATCAAATCTTATCTGCATACGAGTTCAGACATGCAACGAAGGAGTTTGATAGTCATAAGAAAATTAGCGATTCCGATTTTGATTTTATTCTTGAAACCGGTCGTTTATCTCCAAGCTCATTTGGCTTTGAACCTTGGAAATTTGTTGTCGTTCAGAGTAACGCTATGCGTGAGAAGCTGCTGCCTTACTCTTGGGGGGCCCAAAAACAACTGCCAACAGCCAGCCATTTTGTACTCATCCTCTCTAGACTTCCTGAAGATATGGTAGCCTCCTCCGATTATATCAAGAGTATGATGGAGAACGTGCAGCAATTACCCGCTGAAGTGATTCAAGGCAGAGAGAAAGTGTATGATGCCTTTCTAAAATCAGATTTTGGGCTGGAGGAAAATAAAAGAGCCTTGTTCGAGTGGGGCTGCCGACAAACCTACATCGCACTGGGCAACATGATGACTGCCGCAGCTCAAATCGGCATTGATTCCTGCCCTATCGAAGGTTTTAATAAACAGGAAATCGAACGCATCCTCTCCGAAGAAGGCATTATGGATGCCGAGCATTTCGGTATTTCTTGTATGGTGGCATTTGGATACCGTCTCAACGAACCGCGTGGCAAAACTCGGCGATCTGTAAATCAGGTTATTGAATGGGTGTAAAAGCTTTTCTCTAAAACAAAGGGGCGTCCCACAACCATTTCCATGGCTGTTGGGACACCCCCTTTTCATAAAACCTCAAGTCTTAAAAATTCTGTCATTCCAAACCCTTACTGATAATTTACTTCTTCCGCGAAATAGATTTCCTTTAAACGATCCTTTACGCGCTGAATTTCATCTGCTGTTAACGGAGCCGTAGGATGCAGCTTAAAGTTCCTTCCAGTGACATAGCTTACATCTGTGTTCTTACCCAGATTGTAGGCCATCTTCGGAACCGGATTTCGGGTATAGTCAGTAAAGTCAATAATGGACCATGCCGCATCTCCATCCTCCTTGGATAAAATAATCCGCTGTGAGGCGTTTTCAGTCCACAAGTAACGCAGATTGGCTGGTGAATTATTGGAGTCCATAACTGCCTTAAAACCTGAGCCTCTAAACATGAGCGAAAACTCCGTATGATCATTACTCAATCCAGCTATCGATTCATAAATCTGTTTCAGCCCATCCACGCCCACAATCTCAACCTCACGGTCAACAGGGAAGTGCTTCACAAAGTTCTCCCATATTTGAGACATGTTATGGTTTTTGGCAAGCCAGTTGACATCCAAAATAATGGACATGTAGTTTACTGTATTCAAACGTTGATACGGGTTATCTAAATATTGCTGTGCTATATACAGTTGTGGTGCCGCATCCGTTTCCGTCACATATGGATCACCTGGATGGAGAGTCCAGCGTGAAGAATCTTTGGTATAGCGCGACCCAATGGGATCAATCGTAATCGAGTTCATAAATACGATACCGCTATTATTTGTAAGCCCTTGTGCCGGAACAATCGGATTATCCTTATGGGACCAGTAAGGCATCAAAGGTGAACCCTCACCATACATGTTGTTCACATTATACTGTGTTGCCGACCATCCCATCGCTGAGGTGATCTTAAAATGATCCTTCAGCCATTGGGCCTGCTCAGGATTCACCGTAAAGCCGGTCAATGATTTAGGCAGATACTTCCGATATTGGTCTGTATCCATACTTTCAAACACCGAAGGTGATCCCAACGAACCAGATTGGTGCAGCTCATTGAGGGCATTATAACGATACATATACAACCACTCGTTCATCTGTGCTTCCCATTCAGGAAGATCAAACAGATTATTCGGATACCCATCCAAAATCCCAACTTCATCGCCATACTGATCCACGTATTCCAAAACCTTTTTAAGCTGCGGACGATTTGATTCCACAAAAATAAATCTATTTTCCATGGCCCACGTCACTTTTAAGTTGGTACCAAAGTGATCCATCAGTAATTGACGTGACTGCTCAATTTGCTCTACCGTGGTCGTACTGCCCGCATCTTTTCCCTGCAGCATCATGGAGATAGCAAAATATTGCTTTTTGCGTGCTCCTGGTACTACAGTTAACTCGGCATCGGATATAAAGTGAATTCCCTGAGAGGGTGACTCAACCTCAATCTTGAATGGAATGACAGAGTTTAATGCAGGAATCAGATGCAGATTGGCAATATGTCCATCCTCGTCAAATATCCCTCTGGAATCCTCTATCCGAAGCTTTAAATCTGACGGCAATAGACCGGACGGTATGACCTCTCCCTTTGCATTTTGAAATACATAGGGCATGCTCCAGGCATCAGGGTCTAGAGTCGTGGCCTGTGGAATGGTGTACGTCGCCAAGTATACGGACCTGATTACACTCGGGTCCTCTACCGGAGGAGTCATTCCTTTCACGATCAGCTTGGTCTGTGCTTTAAGCACCTGATGGGGTTTAGCAATGATGACTTCCATCTCTACAGGAATGTAACCATCAGCAGCAGGTATATTTTCGGAATGCGCAATTTTCCCATGTTCATCAAATACACCTAATGTATCACTAAATGTGTAGGTGACACTTGTGACGCTAACAGCGGGAATGCTTACCAAGTGCCCTTTATTGTAGAGATCAAAGGACAGCTGATACGAAGGATACGTTTCCGGTTGATTGACCAACTCGGGCGCCTTGATTACGACCTCATCCACTAGAAAATCCGAAGAATGATCCGATGGTTCTGAGGGAGTCACTGGTGGTATCACTGGCGGTATGACTGGTGGTGTCACTGGTGGTTTGGGACCGGGATCTGGTCGTACAACTGGCGGTTCCGGGTTCGGCTCTGTAGGTGTTACCGGAGATACCGGTGGATCGGGTCTTGGACTGTGGCCTTTAGGCTCTTCGATCTCCGGATTCGCACGCTGGTGACTAATTTCTGGCGCCAGGTCGACCACGATCTTCTTCGATTCCGGTGGACTGGCTAGCTGATTCGTCGTTGCAGTTCCATTTCCTAATGACTCCAGCAAACGCTTGGCACGTTCTCTCAGACCGTCGCCACCTAGCCATATCCGATACGCTACCAGTGTAGCATCCTGCCGTCTCACAGACTCTTTGGGATGGAAATAATGATTCGTATCCCCCTCGATCAGCTCCAAACGTTCCATCAGCCATACGCTCGTTTGTGCATAGTCTGATATATCAGACTGATCCACAAAACTGGATCTATCGGAAGCGCGGGTATCTTCAGAGACACCAAAATACCTGGCATACCACACTGCCATATCCTGACGAGTCATATTGTGTTTTGCACCAAATAACTGATCACTAATTCCTTTGGTAATGTTCTCTGCTTGCAAGGTCTGCACATAGGGTAGAGCCCACGGTGACACATCACTAAAAGGAACAATGCTTTTGTTAACCGAAGTTCGTTTTAAGGTTTTAGCGAAAATACTCGCCCATTCCTGCCGCGATATAAAATGTACAGGTCGAAAACTACCATCCTGATAACCCGTAACATACCCTTGAGCAGCCATGGCCTCAATTGCATCAGCTGCGTAGGAATGTTCAATATCGTTAAAGGCCCTGTCTGCAAAAACAGGCACAGTATGTATACAGAACAACCAAACAGCCAGTAAAGCAGCGATGTACTGCCTAATTTGTTTTAACTTTTTTTCACATTTCATATTATTTTGGATTCTTGCACCTCCTTTACAATATAGCATCAGGTTACTTGCACCTGGACTTCTGTGTAAATTCCGAAAATTATTTCTTTTGTTTTCAAACGGATTTCATTTCAATTAACACCAAACTGTATATACTTGAATTATCGGAATAATATCCCTAGGATTGAATAAAGACAGCAAAAAAAGTAGTTTTAGATTACGATTCCATCCGTAAAATTGTCATTATTTTAAAGGCATATATCCCGATCTTTTAAAATGGTTTTCATTGGGAATTAAATTTCCAGCATTTTTTCATTACTAAATTTTCTGATGCGAGCATCACAATAAAAAAGATAACATCATGTATAAAGCACCATACACAATGTTATCTCTTCTTTTGTTTTTATTGGCTATCTCCATCATCTGTTGATTCTTTGTTGCCAGCACCATTAAAAACATAATAATAACCTTCTGAAATCCCATCTTGCGGATAAGCTGCAGGATCTTCGCTGGTTACTTGACCTACAAGCTCCCGATTGTTAAACGTGTGAGGGCCTTCCTCTATTAACGCTTCAGCAGACATCCCACTGATAAGTCTTACGGTACTGGACCAGAATGTAACTAAATATATATCGTCGGCATTAAAATGAAAGCGTCCCTCACTGGGTGTCCCCTCATAAAACAGCTCAGACAAAGAAGCCGCTTCTGACCCTCTCATAAAAATTTGAATATCACTAGTTCCATTCCATCTATGAGGAATTCCGCCTCTGGGATTTATATACTCTACAACCTCAGGCTCTTGATCGCGTAGAAAATCAGTAACTGTATATTTGTACACATCATCCGTTATACTTTCGGTTACAACTCCAGTTGTCTTCCCCGTTTTATAGCCGCTGAAATCTCCATACACATTTGGGGTTTGACTTAAAGCTGCAAAAAACCTTTCCTGATCCATATATTCGACTCTTCCAGGTACCGCAGTCAATCTATATGTCTTGACCTCAGTTCCCTTGTACTTATCCCAAGTATATTCTGTAGCTGCATAAGATACTCCACCGTTCCAGCTCACAGATGCCACCATGAGAATACCAATCATCAATAATAATGGCCATTTTTTCAACACCATACCCTCAACCTCTTTCTCCAAGTACACTCAAATCATTAATAGCATTATAGCTTTTCAATAATTCTATTAACAGTTAAATATTAGAAGAAAATAAGTTCAATCATAAATACTTGAACATGGAATGTATGAGTATACCTTCGCATTCTCTGTTCTTCGCTTATCGGGTACCATTCTTCCTCCTTTTTTTGTATTCATTTGAAGATCCACGGTCTGACCTTTAAAATATATAATGTACTAGGCATTATAAAGGAAGGGTGAACTTATCTATGTTTAAGAAAATGGATATTTACCGAATCCTCACTTTAATATTTGCTGTAGTTGTTATATCTCTTCCTTTTTATCACTCGCATACCCAGACACCTACGAGGACTTATACAAAGTCTCACAATTTTTTTTAGCGTTTATGTTTTTATTTTCGGGAATTACAGAGTTTAAGGCCAATCGTAAGAGTGTAGCAATAATAAACTTCTCAGTTTTCGTTCTCACTTTTTTTGTGTCTATATTTACACTTGTAGTGCGAACAGGATAACCACACGGTTCTATACCTCAGTAACAACCCTTCCATAGCCCCTCCCTCGTCATGTAAAAGAAAAGCCGAGCGAACTCAGGATCATCTGAATTGCGCTCGGCAAATGTTACGTATTTAGCAATCTTTTAGTTTTCCTCTAATTCTTCAATTCTCTGCCGCTTTCCTATGCCAAAGACAAAATATCCAATAATGACGATCGCCATGAATGTTGCTCCGACAATCAACGACAAGCGTGTGTCTGGATTAAACCACATTCCAACGATCACCAGCAACAAGAAGACAATGGTGATGTAATTACTGATCGGAAAAAAACGAGACTTAAAGGTGTGATCCTTCATTTCGTCCTTCCACTTTTTCCTGAATTTAAATTGACTGATGGCTAATGCAAACCACGGTACCATGCCTGGAAGAACACTGGCGCTGTAAATATACAGAAACAGTTTGGAATCAGGCATTAAATAGTTAAATAACACCCCTACCAGCAGCAAGGAAATGGTCGTTATTATACTATTTCTAGGGACGCCGCTTGGAGAAACTTTCCCGAAAAACTTAGGAGCTTGTCCGTTCTTAGCCAACGTGTATAACATTCTTCCCGCGCTGTAAATACCACTGTTACAGCCGGACATCGCTGCTGTAAGAACAACAAAGTTAATGATACCCGCAGCGGCCACAATTCCTACCTTGGCAAAAGTCAGAACAAATGGACTGCCGATCTCGCCTATTTGGTTCCAAGGATAAATCGTAACAATGACAAAGATTGCACCCACGTAGAAAATCAGAATACGCCAGATGATGTTTTTAATGGCTTTTCGCAGTGTCGTTTTCGGATTTTCAGCTTCACCTGCCGTAATACCCACCATCTCTATCCCTTGGTAAGCCGCTGTTACAATGCAGAGTGCAAATAGAAACCCTTTCAAACCACCTGCAAAGAAGCCGCCATGGCTGTACAGATTGGATAGACCTATCGGTTGTCCACCGTTACCGAGTCCAAAGAAGATTATCCCCGTACCAACTACTAGCATGAAGATAATGGCGACAATCTTAATCATCGCAAACCAAAACTCAAATTCCCCATAAAATTTCACAGCCGCCAAATTGGCCAATGCAATAATAATTACACCTGCCAAAGCCGGCAACCATTGCGGGATATCTGGGAACCAGTAGCCCACATATACCCCAATCGCAGTGACTTCCGCCATCCCTACGGTAACCCACAAAAACCAATAGCTCCAGGCGGTCAAGAAACCGGCTAAAGGGCTGATATATTTATGAGCAAATGTAGCGAATGAGCCTGTCACCGGTTCAAGAATCAGCATTTCCCCCATGATCCGCATGACAAAAAACATAATAATCCCAGCTAAGAGATAAGCCAGCAGCACTGAGGGACCTGCCCATTTTATCGTACTTGCCGATCCCATAAACAAACCGACGCCAATCGTACCTCCAAGCGCAATCAACTCAACGTGCCGTGGCTTTAGCCCTCTCGTTAATTGTTTCGATTCCAAAAGAACGCTCCCCTTCGTATATGTTCATCATCAAACGCTAATGATCCGGAAAACTGTCCCCAAACATTATTAACTTTTCAGACTGACGTGGTCCTGAGTGAACGACTACAAAGTAGTTCCACGATTCGTAAATATACAAGAAAACCACGTCCTATTTACCGTCCAAACCTTACTGTTTCTAAGACCGAGTCCGTAGCATTAGATGCATTGTATGACAAAAAACGCCTAAATACAACTGCTAATTAGCAGACATTTTTATGCATGAAATGGAAAGGAAGGCTATTCATATTTTCTGAACAATGGTCAATTTAATGCAATGCATTAGAGTGCTAAACAAACATATTTCTTCAATGATAAATATCACGATATTAAGTCTATTTGAAATCTGAGATGAAGATATAACTGGTCAATGGATTGATGCAAATGGCGGATCTCATCTATAAAATTGAAGGGTTCAAAGTCTAGCTGAAGATCAGGCTTTTGAACCCACTTATTCAATGATGAATGAATATGTATTTATTTGAGATTTTTTATAAAATTTTTTTGATCCTTGGTAAACATATAGCCACGTCGTTCATAGAACCTGTGAGCCTGTATCCGACTTGGGTGAGATAACAGTTTGATCCCAGAAAATCCATGGGACTTTCCCCACTGTTCAAGACGCTCAATCAACATGCTACCTACACCTTGATTTCTATACTTTTCTTTAACAACAAATCCTAGTACGTTTACCAAAGATTCAGAAAAAAGTAATTCATATGGGTTTCCATGAATATAACCTAATACCTCGTTATTTTCTTCATAAACAAAGATCACGTCTTTTGATTCCTTTATAATCATTTCAATCTTCTCTTTTACTTTTTCTTCAGGAAATAGATATAGATTGGGATTAAAGTCTTGGTTCAACAAATAAATATCATGATAATCAGATACCCTAATTTCCCTAACATTTTTTTCTTTCACTTTTGAAATGCCTCCTATTTTCATCATACGATGCTTTATGTCTAAACTCATTAATCCTCGCAATCTTGACCGTTAAAACAATTCAGCATCCCAATAAATGCTTCAAGTTTGGAATCCTCCCATGTTGAAATGCGTTGATAAAACTCATTTTCTTTTTCTTTTAAAGCTTCCAAGGCTTTTTCACGACCATTAGCTGTCAGGGATATCAACACTCCCCGGCGATCCTCAGGGTGAGTTTCACTTTTTACATAATTCAAGTGTTTAAGCTGAGTAACAAGTCGACTGACAGAACTTCGATCCATAGCGGTGGATTCCGCCAAAAATGTAGCGCTTGCCGGGCCGTACGAAAGAAGACAGCGTACGATCAGAAAAGCCGCCGGTTGTAATGATGGATCGAAAAGTGCCGCAGTTCTTACATTGAGTGCATGTGACGCGCTTATAAGTGCATTAAGTTGTTCACCAAGATTCAGCTCTAATTGCTCTCTTGTAGAATTTGGATGTTGATTTTTACTATCCATATGTCTCCACCTTATTTGAATGAGTTCGAATATATTTGACATATATCAATCAAAATACATATACTTGATATATGTCAATCATATTTCCAGCTTTGATAAGTGTCAAGCAGAAGATCTAGAGTATAAAGCATCCACAACCGTAAAGCGTAGACATGAATAAGCATGTAATTGGATCGAGAATTTGGAGGATGATGTATATGTCGACATACCCGATTATTGTAATCACTGGTGCTACTAACGGTCTTGGACAATGGGTAGCAATTGAATTAGCCCAACGCGGAGCACATCTAGTCTTAACAGCCAGAAATGAAAAGCGTGCTGAAACGACTAGAAATATTCTGAGAGACCTGGCGCCAAGTACAAAGGTAGACTTTTTTTTCGGGGACCTGTCTCTTATGAAAGATGTCAAACGTATTGGGGATGAAATTAAAGCTAATTATCCAAAGATTGATGTATTAGTGAACAATGCTGGATTACATGGATTTGAACAGCGAATAACCTCAGAGGGTTTGGCAGAAATGATAGCAGTAAACTATCTTGCCCCGTGGCTGTTAACGCATACACTACTCAATTCACTAATGGAATCCACAAATGCTAGGATCGTCAATGTAGCTTCTGAAGCGTCACGCAACCATGGTGAATTAAAATTACCGGAGGATTTAATAGATACATCTGCATTTACCGCAAGAGGTTCATCTAAGATATACGGAAAGACTAAACTTCTTAATATCATGTTTACAGAAGAACTTGGACGTCAGTTGGATGGAACTGGGATCACAGTTAACGCACTTAATCCAGGATTTAACGTTACCGGCCTTGGCCGTGAGTTAGGATTTTCTTCGGTACTTGCAAAAATATTGAACGCTTTGCATATCGGAGACCCACGGAGAGGAGCAGAAATTATTGTTCGTTTAGCAACAGAATCCCAATATCAAGAAGTGACAGGTGGATATTTTAATGTTGGCACTGGTAAGCCGATTGTGCCGACATATCCTGGTGGGGATAGCAAGATGCAACGCCTACTTTGGAGTACTACAACCGAATTGTTACGGCAAAAAGGGGTTATGGAATGAAATAGGATCTAATATCGAACAATGCTCCTCCAACAAATGGTTCATTTTGTAAACTAAATCTCTCTTTTAACCGATAAATACATATGCTGGTTCTGTACTTAAATATCTCCTCCCATCTTTAAATATTCAAGTACAAACGCGCATTTTTCCTAAAAGGGGACTTTCTATGAACTATCTAGACGAGCATATACTTAGCCTCAAAGCTAAAATGATGGATCAAAAGACAACTAATAACGGTAATGTGAAATCCATCTCAGCTCAAACTCAGAAATCGGAACAGGACGGTTCCATGTTTGAAGAAACAAAGCTACTTCATATTGAAAATGATTATCTCACGTTGGAGCCCATTACAATACTAGACGGAGAGATTGGTTTCTACATCCCCAAGTCCTTTACTCCTATGCCAATGGAGCAAGCTATAATCAAATATCCTTCAGAGCATCGACCAAAGGTCATTTATACCTCATCTGAGGGGACCATCAATATCACTTTTAATCCTACAGATACCGCTCTGGAAGCGGAAGCGTTGCCCGATTTTGTAGAGCAAATGGCGGATATTTTACGGTCTGTACAACCGATTCGCAACTGGCTAGGTACCGAAATGGTCACCAACGGTTCCGGACTTTCAGTTGGGCAGATTCGTTTTGTGGCGGCGGGAATCGACGGTAATCTATACAACGAAATGCTGCTCTTCATCCATAATGGACGAGTTGTCATAGGTTCCTTTAGCTGTCTGGAGGTAGATCTCGAAGTCTGGTTACCTGTAGCAGAATACTGGGTTCAATCCCTTTCTGTCCTTCCACCCTCCATCTATTCTACAAATGAGAAAGGAATGATTACACCATGAGTCTGGGATACGATCAAATTCAAATTCACCCTTATGAACAAATTGATCTGGAGGAGCTTACCTTAACGAAAAAAATTAACGAGCATACTCGGCTTTATTTTACAGGTATTATCCCCGAAGACTTGCAAGACAGTTACGTGGAAACGACAGAAAAAAATACCATCATCGAAGTCAGCCAACAAGATGAATCTGGAGCAAGCAAGCCGCTATTTAGTGGGATTGCCCTCTCGGTCGAGGTAAAAGTCGTGCGAGGTGTGTACTATCTGGAGGTGGAAGCTATTTCCCATACTTACCGGATGGACATGAAGCAGCGTACTCGTTCTTTTCAGTATACGAAAATGACGATTCCTCAAATGCTGGAGCACATAGGTAAGGACTATGAAGGACTGGATGTGATCGACGGGGCTACTGGAGGAGAAGCCATCGGGCGGCTTGCCATTCAGTATCAGGAGACAGACTGGGCATTTTTAAGACGCATAGCCTCCCGTTATCATACAAGTCTGATGCCTGTAGCCCGTTTTGACAGTCCCAAATTTTATTTTGGTATTGAGGACAGCCCTGCACAGGCGATACTGGATCATACCCGTTATACCGTACGTAAGCAGTTGCTACCTTTTCGTTATTTTCAGGAGAATGAGCAAACCAAACTCAGTGAACACGATTTTATTTTTTATGAGGTAGAAACGGATGAGGTACTCGACTTGGGCGCTCAGTTGAATTTTCAGGGGCATAACCTATATGTGATGGAAGCCTACACCGCCATGAGTCAAGGACTGCTGCGGCATCAGTATGTGTTGGGTTCTTACCAAGGATTTCGGCAAAAAAGCTACTACCAGGATAAGCTGGCAGGAGCCTCATTAAGCGGTGTTGTGCTGGACGTACGTCAGGATCAGGTGCGCATTCATCTGGATTGTGATGAACAACAGGACACAAACCAAGCACACTGGTTCAACTATTCTACTGTGTACAGTGGCGGTGGCCATACCGGCTGGTACGTCATGCCAGAAAAAGGCGATTCAGTTTCCCTCTATTTCCCCGGTAGTCGGGAAGAAGACGGCGTTGCAGGTAGTGCCGTGAGACGGGCAGATCGCAAGAGTACGCATAACCATTTTTCCAATCCGCAAATGAAAATATGGCGTACCCCGCATGGCAAGGAAATTCGACTGGGACCAGATGAACTGGTCGTTACAGGTAAGGACGGCGCTATTTATATCAAACTGGATGATAAAGAAGGCATTCATATTGCGAGCAGCAAACAGGTGAATATTACGGCGGGAGGCAATCTCAGCCTGTCTGCGGGGAAGACGATGAGTCTGTCCGCAGGTAGTCAGCTCCGTATGGATTGTAATGGCAGTCATATTGAATTAAGCGGATCGGCGGATATGAAAGGCAGCGAAGTGAAGTCGAATTAAGGATGATTAGAAATGGAAAAGCAAACAGATGTGTTAGATCAGCAACAAGCGGCTCTTCATCAGGCTTGGTCTTTCATTCGCAAAGAATGGGCGTTGAAATGTAAATCAACACAAACACAAAGATTACAGCATCTAGTAGAACATTTTCGCGCCTTTTGTGAGCTGGTTCGGCAAAAACAACTCACAGGTCGTAAAGGTCATATCGGTTACATCACCTACTCTATGCTGCGCACCACATGGCTTGAACAGAAGCCCGTTTATCTTGTTGAAGCTACGGATGCCTTATGGATGCTTGATGCTGAGCCCGTTCAGTTGGAGTACGATGCAAGTTGGATTTTTCTCTATTGGACTCAATTACGTGAACAGCTTGGGGCTGAAACTTTGAAGCAGCAAGTCTCCCTTTCCGAACTTGAATTGGAACAGATCATGCTGGAAGCAGCGGGATATCTTCATACGATGATCGTTAGTCTGGTTCGTCAGGCTATGAAACAAGCAGTCGACCTACCAGAGTTTGAGACGTTGGATCGTGAAGAGGCTTTTGAGATTCGCGTCGGAGAGTATATGGATCATAGTGTCTCCGTGTACCGGGAAGATCGAAGACCCATGGATGCAAACATAATAAAGTCTTGGCTGGAGGAAAAAGAAGATTCGGCCTACAGCTACCAAGCACTATCTCAAGTTCAACTGTCCGATGGAGATTACAGCTCCTTGGATTTTCGCTATACAGTCTTTCGCCAGATCGGGATGAAACAAAGTCGATTGCATCACTGTATCCTCGTAGGCACGGTATGGCAAGAAGCTCAGCTAGATGGAACCGACTTTTCGCACAGCCTGCTTCACGGAGCCGATTTCAGTGGCTGTTCCCTGCAAGAGGCTGTACTGGACGAAGTTATAAGCAATAGTGAATATGGATCGGATGCTTGGCTGGATTGGGAACCGTTAGGATTGGATGGAGTGAATTTTACAAGAGCTAATTTACAGGGAGCTAGTTTTCAACATGCACAGCTTCAAGGAGCTACTTTCCAAGATGCCGCGCTGCAAAGAGCTTTATTTAACAGCGCGGATCTAACAGGTGCCTGCTTTGTAGGAGCCGATGTTACTGACGCTTCGTTTGTAGGTGCATGTTTAGTAAACGCTAATTTTACAGGAGCAAAACTACACCGGGCAATCTTTACAGATGACCAACTAAGCGAAGCTATTGGCCTTGCTGCTGTGGAAACGCCCCTGGCTACACAGATAACAGATGCAATGAGTAAAGGGGAGTGGATGTCATGAGGTATTACCGACTCATGGTGGACGAGCGCGTAAAGCAACGGGTGGAGACTGCGCCCCTGTCTCCCTTGCAGGTGGAGGATATCCTTTCGGGTCATACCCTTCAGGCGGAGGATACTCCCCTGTTTTTAGCAGTACATGCAGATCCACGAACCGTATATCCGGATTTTCTGGAGTTCCCTTTGCCACTGGTTTCAGACTCCATGAAAGCCCTGTTGGAAAAATATATGCCGCAGCTGGAATGGAAGGCCGCTATACTTACCGATTTTCAGAAAGCCAGGCAGGATGTGTACTGGGTACTGCGTCCACCTGTGGTGGATTGTCTTTCCTCACAAACCGAGTGGTATCCCGACCACACCTTGAAGCAATTGATACTTAAACACAGGAAAATCGAATCGTCTATATTTCGGATTGCCGGCTTGTTGGAAGCACATATCTATATCAATCTCGCGGTAGCGGAAAGTCTACTGCGTCGTCCATTTATAGGTGTTCGTGTGCAAAAAGTAGAGATGGCCACAAAGGAGGAATAATCCGTATGGAGGAAACAAGTGTGCAGCCTGGAACAGGTGCGAAAAAAAGCTATGTCGTGGCAGGTGCGATTTTAAGCTGTAGTTACGGTACACAACCTACGCGTTTGAAGCGCCCTTTTAGCCATGGGGTGTATGTCAAAAATAAAGCTCAGATGAATATTGGAGATTATGTGCCCGGAGTGAACATAAAATCTTTTGGGAATTGCTCCAGTCCGCTGAATCCGGCCGTGCAAGCCAGTGAGATGGTCGATATTTATGGGGTGAAAAAGGCCCCGTGTATTCCTGTCCTTACAATGCCTTGGCTGAACGGAAAAAGCGACATGCGCATCGAAGGCCAGCCTGCTCTTACGCAGAACTGTACGCATCAATGTCTTTATTGCGGGCACATACAGATCGAAAATGACGGTCAGGAGCTGGATTAATCAGGTGCAACCTACCACTATAAAAACAAAATGCGTTGGTGAGAGATTGGCTATCTTCTCCACCAACGCATAATATAGGTTATCTTCAAATAGTTCGCTCCACATCAGGTACCGCAAAAGGTTCGGTAAGGACGGGTGGATTCCTCAGGCAAAGTAGAGTAAATTTCCTGTTTGGTAGAGTATGCATAAGGGTTCGAAAGAACTTCAACAAGCTGCTCCATCACACGGTAGTCTTCTCGTTCCACCGCAGCTTCCAGTGCTTCTTCTACCCGGTGGTTGCGTGGAATGATTGCAGGATTGCTGCTGCGCATCAGCTGATACGAGGAGGCTTGTGATTCCTGCTGTCTGCCCAGTCTCGCCTGCCACTGCTCGTGCCACTGGGTGAATTCCGCAGCGCTGAACAGAACCGTATCTTCCAGCTTGTTCAAAGTTAGGGTACGGAAGGTATTGGTGTAGTCGGCACGATGCTTCTGCATGATACTCAGAAGATCCTCAATAAGAGATTCATCCTCCTGCTCTTCGTTAAAGATCCCCAGCTTCGCCCGCATTCCTCCAAGCCAATGATGGTGAAACATTTTTGCGAAATCTGAAATTGCATGCTCAGCTAGTGTGACAGCCTGCTCCCTGTTGTCATGCAGCAGTGGCAAGAGCGTCTCAGCAAATCTCGCGAGATTCCACGCAGCAATATGCGGCTGATTGGCATAAGCATAGCGTCCCTGCCTATCGATGGAACTGAACACCGTCTCAGGATCATAGGTATCTATGAAGGCGCAAGGACCATAATCAATGGTTTCTCCGCTAAGGGTCATATTGTCGGTGTTCATCACCCCGTGAATAAAACCAACTAGCTGCCATTTGGCAATCAGTTCGGCCTGTCGCTTAATCACTTCCTGAAGCAGTGAAAGGTAACGGCTTTCGTCATTGGCAACTTCCGGGTAGTGTCTTTCCAATGTATAATCAGCCAGAGCATGGAGATCTTGGGACGTGCCCCATGCTGAGACGTATTGAAAGGTTCCGACGCGAAGATGACTGGCAGCCACACGGGTCAGAATGGCTCCGGGCTGCTCGGTTTCCCGGATGATCGACTCACCCGTGGATACCACCGCCAAGCTGCGGGTGGTAGCAATACCTAGCGCATGCATCGCCTCACTGATAATGTATTCGCGAAGCATCGGACCAAGTGCGGCACGGCCGTCACCACCACGGGAGTATGGCGTTCTGCCTGAGCCCTTGAGCTGAATATCAACCCGTTCACCCAAGGGATTGATCTGTTCGCCAAGCAGCAGAGCACGTCCGTCTCCTAACATGTTAAAATGCCCGAATTGATGCCCTGCGTAAGCTTGAGCAAGAGGCGTAGCCCCTTCAGGAACCTGGTTGCCGGCCAGCTCCGCTACGCCATCATTCCCTTGCAGCGCCGTGCCGTTCAACCCCAGTGATGCTGCCAACGGATGATTAAGAATGATCAGCTTTGGTGAGCGGACAGGAGTTAGATTGAGCTTTGTAAACAATGATTCCGGCAAACGAGCGTAACTGTTGTCGAAGTTCCACCCTATTTTATCTGCTATTTCTTTTTTCTCCGTCATAGTGTCTCCTTTTCTGCTGCGGTATCTTAGGTTTTCCCATTTTAGTTTTTACTTCTGCCCATTTATTATCCAATTATGAAACATGGAACATAGAATATGCTTTTTTATTATAATCGATTATCAAACATTAATTGTATTTGAATACCGAACGGGTCTTCAATAATACCGTAGGCTTGGCTAAACACATTATTAGATAAAGGCACAATAATTTTCACGCGATCATCTGTAATTAAGCTATCATAAAAACGTTTAATTTCTTCTAGGTCAGCACTTTGAATACATAATGAAGTATTATTCCCTACTGTATATTCTTCACTGGGATTCATTGTATCTTCTGCTATCATTACTTTTGTTTTTCCGATGGATAAGACTGAATGAGAAATATAATTTTTATTTTCATCCGTAAGCTGTATGGAGCTGTCACGTTGGGCCATGTCTTGATAGGTAACAAGAAACAATTCCTCTGCGCTGAAGTGTTTTTTGTAAAATTGTATAGCTTCCTTTGCCTTTCCGTTCATGGATAAGAAAATAGCTACTTCCAGTGTTGTACTCATGGTATCAATCTCCTTTTATATGTGTAGATATCTTATGAATTTGAAATATTCCCTTGAACTTATTATCATATAAAAAGGTATCAAAACATGACACCTTTTTAAGGAGATTTAGATGAAAAAATCGGAAAGATTAAATGATATGATCAGATACTTAAACAGTCGAGAGTTCTTTAATTTAAATGACCTAATGGATAAATATCATATTTCAAAAAGTACAGCTCTACGTGATATTAATTCATTAGAACAATTAGGTATGCCTATTTTTTCGGAACATGGTAGACATGGACGATATGGTATCTTAAAAAATAGATTGTTATCCCCTATTATTTTTACGATGGATGAGGTATATGCTCTGTACTTTGCAATGTTGACGTTAGAAGCTTATCAATCCACCCCCTTTCATTTAAGTGTTAATAAACTAAATGAAAAGTTTGAACACTGTCTTTCTAAAATACAAATAAACCAGATTCATAAAATGAAAAGGGTTCTACAATTTGAAGTATATCAGCATAATCATGTTAGTCGTTATTTAGATAAAATTCTAACAAGCATTCTTAATGAGAGTACCTGTAAAGTTAATTATGTAAAAAATAATCAGAAAAAAAGTTACTATGTTCAATTTTTCAAAATTTCCGCTAAGTTTGGTCAGTGGTATGCTACTGGAATAGAGTTAAATACGAATAAATATAGAGTTTTCAGATGTGATCGAATAACCTTTTTACAAGAAGCGGAGAACAATTCTCGCTTTTCTATAGATGAACTCCTTAGTCGTTCATTAGAAATGTATCAATCCGAGAAGAGCATTGACTTTGAAGTAGAGATTTTAGAACAAGCAAAGGATATTTTTTATAAAGAACATTATCCTTCAATGAAAATAGAAAATGGTGATAAGACAGTTATTAAGGGATTTTATAATCCTGGAGAAGAGGAGTTTATCGCTCAATATTTTATGAGATATGGTCATTATGTAATATCAGTGAAGCCTGAATCATTAAGACAAATGATCCAAGATAAAGTAAAGAATCTCTTATATCACTATCAAAAATTATAAGATCATCGAAGGTTTGTTCAAAATTTTCTCTACATTCTTGTAAAGAAAAGGAACCTTCAAGCTCCTTTTCTTTACTAGCTATGACATTTGAATTATGGCTTCCGTTTGGCGATAACAGCATAGGATACCGTTCTTGTGAATCCAGATGGATTCCATGCAGTAAATACCCATCTGTCTTCAGCCGCGGAATAATTATTGAGAAGAAACCCTTGTTCATTACCAGAGAAAGTCCATGCACCGCTAATCAGATTGTAGGCGTTACCGTTAATCGTAGTGCTTCTAAAGCTATTAGGAGAAATAGTGATCGGTGCGAAAGTGAATCGTGCGAATCCATCTCCAAGTTGAGTTACACGAATGGCTTTTTTAAGATTCATAATCACGTGACTATTTTTTTTTAGTTTTTTTCCCAACTTTGCTTCTGTCTTTTTAATTTTCATTAAGGTTGCCTTTCTCAAAGAAATCATCTCCTTAATTGTTTTACTTATAGTTAATGATGGAGTAGATACTTTTGAATGGACAAAATCCCCGGTAAATTGGCTTGATTTTCTGGAGGTGCTGAAACAAAAAGCCCTTCCTTAAAATAAAGGAGGGCTTGATACCGCTACTTCTCAAATTTTCCGTTCCTATACCGATTTTGTTAAGCCGATATGGGTGATCATGGTGTCATACGGTTCTAATTCCATGGTTTGTTTGCCATATTCCGTATCAATCGTCGTTCTTTGAAGTTGATCGCTATTGTTAATAACAACCAATATTTTACTTTCTGGATAATAAGCACACTCTGTATATAGGTTATCTGTAATGTACTTCGTTTCATGTAACTCATTGCCCGCAAACCGAATCATATTCAGCAGCAACCTTGTGTTTTCCCAGCTGAATTCGAAAGAAGGAAGGTAGATCAACCCTTTAGCTTATTATCCCTTCATTAATTGCTTTTTCATATAAAAGATTTAGTACTTTGCTTTGCTTCTCAGATGGAGCTCGTAAAGAACCTACCGCCATTTTTTCTAAGATATCCATCTGTAGTCGTGAAACATTACTGACTGATTGATACTTTCTAAAATGTTCAAGCATTTTTGTCCATACCTGTCTCTGCATGTTCACAACAAAGATTTGAACCTCTATACCACTGGTAAGCTTCTTCTCTTTCCTTGCTTCACGCTTAATATATTTACTCTCTTCCTTTTCAATTAAAAGCGAATTGTCTAGTTCTATACCAAGATCAAGTTTCTGTATTCTTTCCCAACATTCGCGTTTCTTACACCACTGAGCTATATTCGCAGATCCGCCAGGTGGGACTGTAATGGAATCGTAAACTTCCTTTGTTATTGTATTGATAACAGGTAATAGATCTTTAGGAAGTTGTTGCTCTTCCCAAATCGAATTAAAGTTAAAGTACCTTCCTGTTTTTTCTACCAGCTGTGACAAATAAGCAATAGTATAGGTAACTGTCTGTGCCCGAAATCCCCCATCATACCACGACGCGTTAGAAATCAATTTCTCTACGTTCTTAAACAGAATAATCCGTGCTACAGCATCTTTGAAATAGCTTTCAGTGATAGCAAGATTATCCTTCTCAAGCCACTCTATAATATGATCTGCAAAAGAAGCAAAGCTGTACTGCGCCCCCTTGGATACAACATCTGGCTTTCTAAGCCAGGAATTTTCACTTTTAGATAGAAAGGTCTTGTCAATGAGATGAGCTTTTGGATTTTCGAGCTGAAATTTAGTTTTTTCTGCTTTTGTCAGATATGCCTGTTCGTTAAGATATTCTCCCCTTACTCTTTCATAAAACCAATGTGTTCTACGTTGCGATCCTCCTACACTTGGAGCCCACACACGCTGTGAATTGCTTTTCATTTCTTTATGATATGGATTATTAGAGAAAAAGTCAGACTTATTTACTTTATTTTGAGTATTGGCATATTCAGAGACTTTTGATACAAAATCATATTGTTTCTCTTTCTCTTTAACTACTGATAATTTCATTTGAACTGATACTTTAGATACATCTAATTTAGAATTTTTTTTAGCTGCATAGATAGATGATGTAGTTTGTGCACCATTTACAATCTGGAAATCAATAATTTTAGAAATTTTTCCCTCATTATCAAACTCTACTTCACTTGCAGTCGCCGTAATACCATTGTTATAGGCGAAGAATAGTTCAGGAGTAAATTCAATCGTGTTTCTAATGCCTTTATTCACACCGCCCTTAAACTGCAAGAAAGTTCTAACATTTTGCTCAAACAGCTTTTGCCCGTACTGCTCATATATCCCAATGAGGTCCTCTCCTGTTAAAAAAGACAAAAAGGACTGGTACTCTTGAGAACTAGTTGGAATTTCTAAACATGGTAGTTTTACATTTATTTCAAAACTACTTCCGTTATACTCCGAAAGATAAATTTTATGAATATATTCAATATCAATTACTCTCAAGTCTACTAAAATGCTATCCAGCTCTTCAGAGGGTAGATCTGTCAAAGTTCTCGTCATTTTCCCGTCAGACATCACAACCAATTTAATCCTACTTATTTTTCCACTATAGGCGTATTGGTGAATATTGTAGGCCATTGAATATGCATCAGATGTTTCTTCCAAGTCTCTATAAAAACCACGAATACTTCTTTGCACAAAAGTTCTAAGTCGATTGAACTTTATTGTGATATGCGTTTTTGTTAGCGTCTCAATACGATCTTCTTGGAAAAAATGATGGACCAAGACAGTAAGAATTTCTCGAGTTTCGTCATAGTCATATCCGTGAACTTCAATACCTGTCTTTGAATAATCAGCCGCAGTATAATCGCTAGTCAGTTCGCCTATGCTTACTAAAGCTTCACATGTGTTTTCGAAAAAAGCCTGACTTCGCATTAATCCTCTGCTCTCTGCATCGGTAAGAATACTCTGTAAAAAATCCTGATGAAATTCCTCTAAACTGATCACTTCTACTCCCTCATTTCAGAAAGTTATCCAAGCATATTTCAAACTCTAGGCATCTAGAAAGATCCACAGAATATTTAACTGATGTTATTGAAGCTTTAACATCCTGCGGTATAATCCTTGGAAACTCATCCTTAACGCTGAAGATCCGTTGATTATCCACTATAAAGCTATTTAGTTCTTCTATTAGAGTTTCAGGGGCATATCCATACGCTAAAAGCTTAGATTCAAATAAATCTAAATCGTTATTTGTTCCGTTAATAATTATAATCCGTCTAATATCTGCGGCGATCTCTTCAATTGAAGTTCCATTCTCAGAAGCTGTAAGTGCATACGATACTAAATATATCGAATCCTTTTCACTGTAGAGCTGTTTCAACGAAGAAATATTCACAGTATCTCCCTTAGAAGTTCTGTACGATTTCACCTCAAGTGCAGCATCATCAAGCAAAAAATCTTGTTTATCAAAATCAGGGCCATTCCATGCTAAAATGGCCTGTTGAACACCTAGCTTTGGGATAACAATGTTCATTAGACAAAAAAGTTCAGAGAATAATCCCATCTGCTGCTCTATGGATAAAGACAAACGCTTATCCTGCTTCAGCAAATGTTGCCAACGTTTGAGTCGAAGTTCAATGGCACTGATCAATTCTTTTCCATTAGGATTATCACGAACTACTTTGATTAGATCTTCACAAAGTGTATGAAAGATCTCCCAATCTTCTTTGTTTTGTAGAATTAAGAAAAAATCAGTTTGGTGAGCCACGGAACTATCTATAATTAACTGAATGCCTTTGAGACTAATTTTGTCATCGACAAATTTAACACTGTCTTTCGTTTGAATTCGCAACCCGTAATTACCTTGAGGCCCTATGATCCAAAATAAGTTGTGAGGTGTGTCAGCATCTGCACGTCTTTGGGATTGTTTTTCCATTCCTCTCCAGGGCTTATTCTTGGTTATCATCAAAATCTTCCTCAGTTTCATTTAGTAAGTTTTTAATTGTTACACTATTAATTTTTACCTTTACGGTCCTTTTTCCACTCTCAATGCCCCCCGGGAAGCTGATTCCAAAAGCAGCCAAATCCGATTGAGAAGGAAGATTAATCTGTCCATTTTCTTCCAAACTAATTTCTCCATCCATAATGTGAAGCATGAGAAGGGGTCTCTTGAGTTTGCTTCTAGCTGCTTTCCGATCATTTCCACACTCTTGGCGTTCTTCCTCTGAAAGAGAAATAAATTCAGCACTGCCACTTGAAACCTGCCTATTTCTTACTTCTAAGTGATCAACTTTATGTGTGAATTTACGTCTTTCTTGCTTTGTCTTAATTTTACTTGCGACGAATTCTTTCTCACTGCTACCGTTATACAAAGCAACATCCCATTCTGTTTCCATCTTGCGCACGTATTCCTGAACAAATTCAATAGGCATTCTGGAATTCAAACCAAATTGATCCGAAACTACAACTTCGAAATGATCTAGGAAATATTCAATAACTTCCTTATGGACATTTTTCCAAAGATAGCTTTTAAAAGTATTTTCTGTTTCAATAGAGTCCGACCATTTTTCAGCTCCATACTTATCTTCTAATTGATCGACAAGACTCTTGATTAACTTAAAATTTTTCTTGTTTGATATAGGATTGCTAGGAATCCAACTGGTTTCTTTCAACGTACCATCAAGCTTCATTTCAAAATAAAGATCCTTGCTACTCTTTTGCTTATTCCTAGCCGTAACTTGTAGACCACTATCAGGATGATATTTTACGGATAACCCAAAATCTTCAGGAGTCATTTTTGCCTTTGCCATTCGATTCAGATCATCTACCAAGTCTTCTGTGGCTTCAATAATCAGTCTAAACCTAGTAGCGACTTCTTCAGGCATGTATATATAACAAAGATCTTCATAATTTGGACGATAACCAAACCATCTTCCCATCTGCATCAACGTATCATAAAACACTGTGCTTCTAATAAAATAACTAATGCTTAAGCCTTCAACCGTATACCCTCTTGATAAACTTGTTCCGCCAATAACAATGGCATTGGTGGCTGTATCGTTCCTATATACCAGCGGAATTTTAGTGTTGTTATGGACTTCTCTTACTATGATAGAACTAACAATATCCACCATGCTATGAAGAACCTTTTTCCACTCAAACTCCAATTCAGAATACCTTAGTGCAAAAGTATCCTTTAAATCTTGAAGCATCGGATGCTGTGTCTCTACAGCGTCTAATCTTCCATATGCATTCACAGCTTGTTGCATTTTTTCTACGTATTCTTTTATGAGAGAACTGACTCGTTCATGAATCGCTGTAAACCGGGTTACATGTACTAACATGCTGTTATGCTTATCCCCTTGGCCTCTAAGTTTTCTAATCGCTACATTAACGAAAAAATGGCGAACAGCATCATACAAACTATCAGGCAGCTCGCTTATAGGCTCACCTTTTTTATGTGTAATTGGTAGGGATTTAGAATAATCTTTAATTTTCACGATGTTTTTTTGTTTAGGATCTAAGAAAATCTTTGCTGCTCCAAAATAATTGGTTGGTGCTTTAAGGGCATAAATAAAATCCTTGGGAAAAATATCTTTGCCTACATCATCATTTGAAGCTTCATGATCAATAAATATATTGGCATATGGGGTAGCCGTATAAGCTACATAGGCACTCTTATGGAACAAACGCAGGAGCTCTCTGAGCCGCTTATTAATAATCGTAGGATCTTCTTCACTGCTTGTATTAATCGACGCATAATCAGACTCATCATCAATCATAAGCATGGCATGTTTGGCGATTTGTCCTCGATATTGCGTCTTCAGCCAATCAATCACATTTTTTAGAGTATTTGAATTTTTTTTGATGACTAACAGAATAGGCGTGCTGATATTATCAAGGTTAATCCCCTGCTTATTTCTATCTGCATCTCGTTTATTAAAGTCTTGTTCAGCTGTTGTCAAACTGATCGGAAGCATTTCAGATCTCATATCCCCAAGTTTACCCACGCCGACAGGAATGCCTTTGTCTTGTCCAATAAAGGCCTCATTCATACGTACCTGAGTCTGATCTCTTAGATTGTTCATCCCTCCAGCAATGACTACAATAAACTTATATCCTGCATCAGCTGCTTTACAAACCAGTGCTGAATAGTTGCCGGTTTTACCTGACTGTACATGTCCTACTACCATTCCTAATCTTTCAAATGCTTGTATGGAATCGTTCATAGGGTTTTCAATATTGTCCATGACTCTGTCTGTGTCTTCGTCCGTTGTTTTTACGACTTCTGGTGCCATGGAGCGGCTCATATGATCTTTATATCGTTTCCAATAGTATCCACTGCATTCTTGTTTAACTTTTCCTGTCCACCATGTTGTATCTCTCTTCTGCTGTTCTTCACCTTGTACTAGTATGCCAGCCTCCATTCTCACATCAAAGTGAGTTTCCAGCTCACGCTCCATCCGAAGCCAGTCTTCTTTTGAAGGTTCTATCAAATCGGAGACCGACAAGATCATCGAAAACATGGAAATTCCTACTGTAGATATAATCGTTTTAGCATTTTGTATTTCTTCTTTAATTTTATCTTCCGGGAGAACTCCTTCTACATCCTGAAGCTTCTTAAGAATAAAATTCTTTATTGCCTGATAACTATTAGTGTCCACCCTTTAATAACCCCTCTCGATTCTTAAACATCTCTGTTTTAAGCAAATCTTTAATAGCATCTTCGCTTAACCCTGCTGCTTTTAACTTATCTGCTAATTCTCTAATATCTTCCTCCGTCATAAGTGTCTCCTGTTGCACCTCATAAGGATTCTGCTGCAGTTGCGCTTGAATGGCTTCCAGCGGCAGATAGGCTTGTAGCCCTTTTAGATACATGTCCAGCAACTGACGGTTTTCTCCAGATAAATCATCCTGCAGCTTTTCCAGCAGAGGGTGCTCTTGATTCAAAATAAAGCGAAATCCTGAGTCATGCGGAACGAGTTGCCAAAACTTTGTTGTCGTCTTATCTTCAATCTTTTTCCCTCTTCCTGTATAAGGTCTTGAACCTTTTTCTGTAACCTGTCTAATAATTCTTTTAAGATCGTTTTTTATCTCTGGAATTGGACTTGCTGTAGACTTTTTAATATCAATTCCCCAGTGTTTGTCCTGATCATTTGTAATATCAATTTTAATCCTGACAAGCTTATGAGCATCATTTGCTCTATGAAGCCCCCACCAAGTGCCATAAATAAGTAATCTACGAGATCTATATAAATAGAATCCTTGAGATCTTGTGTACCCTTCATCTGTGGCATACTCTTCGTATTCCTGTTGTGACAATTTAGAATGATGCGGAAGAATATACGGCTGAACAGTAATTGTTGACTTTCCTATTTTTAATTTCTCATTCGTAAGTTGCTGTGTAGCTGGATGATTGATATTAAAAGGATTAAACGGTACTAAAGGATTATTATTGATCTGTATATTAATCGCCTTTTGTTTAGGTCCACCTTCCAAAAACTGATGGAATACAAGCGACAAATGCCTCCTTAAATTCGTGATAACAGAAGATAGTTCTGCCTTACTTACGCTATCTATTCCTTGCCATACAATAAGTGTTCCGCTATCTTGGTTTTTTAGCTTTTTCAACATAGGCAAACTATTTAACTGAGTTAGCGACGGAGCAAGTAGAATCCACTCGTCTGCATCTGCGATATAATCCAGATCCCACTGTCGAACTGAAGTTTTTTTGTTCTTCTTAGAAATTACTGTTAGACGTTTACATTGGGAAAAAGAAGCTGTTTTCAGTCCCAAGCCAAACCTGCCTAAGTCAGACTTATTTCTGGCTTCATTGGGATTTTTAGTCCCCAGACGCATAGCTTCAATTAGTTCAGTAGTGGTCATTCCATTACCATTATCGAGCATACAAAAAATAAGCTCTGGCTCTTCAAGCATCTGAATATGTATTTCCGATGCTTGTGCTGCAATACTATTATCCAAAACATCTGCTACAGCTACATCAAATGTATAGCCTACATCCCGTAGCGACACAATAAAATTCCTTATATTGGGATTTATGACTTCCTTTTTCATATATCCACACCTTTTCAGTATGCTTTCAAATCATAAAAGTTAATTGCTAAATTGTTCATTGCTTATATTAATGGACTAAGGGTTAATTTCACATTACTATATAATCTGCTTATGAGGTGTAATAATGAAAGAAATATCCTTCTATTGGAATACTCTGAAGCAATGGTTTGATCAAAATAAAAAAAATTATCCATGGCGCTCTACTATCCATATCATGTACTCCTAACCGAATTTTTACTGCAACAAACCCATGTAAGAAGGTTGGAGAGGTATACGGACCTCTGCTCTCTAGTTTCCCTACTATGCAACAACTTTCTAAGGCTTCAGAATCATGATTGGTTGAAATAATTAGTCCTATTGGTCTAATTTACCGCGCAACTAGAATTAAATCAACTGCTATACAAATATCTACTAATTTTAATGGAAAAGTACCAGATAAATTTGATACACTAATAAAATTTCCTGGGATTGGAGACTACATTGCCAATGCAGTGCTCTGCTAAGCTTATCATCAAAACACAGTTCCCATCGATACCAATGTCATTAGGTTATTTATAAGGTATTTTGATCTCTCTTCCAACAAATCCCGTCCAAGAACCGACAAAATACTAGCCTCGAAAATTAGAAACCTGTATGACTTCAAGACAGCGAATTTAGCTGTACTGGACTTTGCTGGGATGGTTTGCACAACGTTCAACCCTAAGTGCAAAGAATGAAGAATGCCTTCTAAATGTTCAATGTATTCACTATAATAAAAGATTCCCTACTCAAATAGAGTAGGGAATCTTTTATTATATATCTACAGTTTGAAGTGGTGTAATTACATCTTTTAAAGACTCTACTGGAGAATGCCCTAAATAATAGAGAAGCTGATCTGCTACAGCTCTCCCCAACAGAGGAGGTACTGCATTTCCTACCTGCTGGTATTGAGCATCTTTGGCCCCCATAAACACAAAGCTATCTGGAAAAGTTTGTAACCTAGCAGCTTCCCTTATACTTACAGCCCTATTTCTTACAGGATGGATCCACATAGATTTTCTGATATTCAAAACAGTCCCGGAAGGAGTATTATAGTTCAGCCGCAGATAAACCGTATTTTGTGTTCGCTTCGGATTTGAATACGTATCTTTATAAGAATCATCTAGGTGGTGAAAATTTTGTCCCGGCTGTAGCATCTTAAATCTCCGAAGTGCAGTTTCCCTTGTATCAGTCATAATATGATTTCTAACGTCCCCGATTCCTGCCTGTAAGTACTTCAGCAATGGGTTTGCATTTTCAATATTCGCTTTAACTAAAGGCTGATCTTCCTCCATAAGGACCAAAGGCTCTACATTTTCAAGATCCTCAACAGCATCCTTCACAGTATAGAATTGTTCCGTACTTTTAATAATGGGCTCAGGCAGCTTTATTTCTATATTTTCGACTAATTCATTTTTTACACCAACAAGGAACAAACGCTCCCTTTGCTGAGGAGCTCCAAAATTAGCAGAATTCAAAACCAGCTGATCCTCATTAAATTTATAACCTAAGCTTTTAAACTTTGCTTTTAGATAATCTAATACAATATATGTTTGAAGATTTACAAGAATCTCATTGTGTTCTGAGTAAAATTGCCCTGCTTTTAACCCGTTAATTTCAATTTCTCCTGCTCGCATGATGATCTGCTGAATAGCTATAACTTCGTTTAGACATGAGAAAACCTCTTCTAATGAACTTTCCTCATTCTGAAATAGATCCTTCAACTGCATCCACTTCTCTTTATACTCTGGACTCCAGTAATACTCATGCAGATCTTCCCAATTACTATAGAAGCTTTTAATCGCGACGCGAGTTTTCTTGAGATAAACTTCTGCTTCTTTTTTCTTTCGGTATAAATGATTCAGTTTGGAAAATAGAACTTTATTTCCGACTACATAACTAGGTATAGAAACCCGTAACGACTCATTTAAAAAAACTAAAAGCTCAGACTTAAGTGTGTTAACTTCCCCCAAGGAGACTTTTTCTTCCGATGGTACAAGTCGAAGTTCAGCAACCTCCTGCTCGTCATGTGAAGATAAGAAAAATTTATGCTTATTGGACTTAAGTTCCTTAACATTCTCCATAACAAAACCATCTGGATTAAGCAGTTCAATAGCTTTGACAAATTCCTTTACAAGCTGATTATTGGCAGAGATTAGTGCTACCTTTTGTCTGTTTGCATTAGAAAAACCTTGGCAGGGGGGACCACCAAAAACAATATTGACTTTTTCTGCCCCCATTCTTCTGCATTCATTTAGAATTTGGTTGTAATCAACATTTCTAATATCACCATACATATTTACGTCAGGGTGATTTGCTAAATAGGTTTGCTGTGCTGATTTATTATTCTCAACGGCTACTGCTATTCGAATCTGGCCGGTTTGTATAAATCCTAAACTTAAGCCACCTGCTCCAGAGAAAAGATCAACAGCTACCAACTTACCACTCATTTCTGTGAACCCTCCTCAATCAAGAACACGCGTTCTCTTTAAAAGCAGCTTATCATACTCACCTGCAAAAAACAATCAATTACTTTACAAGAATTCTATTCTACCGCGAAATTGCGTTGATGACCAGCATAGAAAGAGCCTGCCTATTGGCAGACCCTAGCTTTCTTATAGGAGGTTATTAAGCTTTGTTTCAATTAGTACCTCTAATTCTGATCGATCAAGAGCATCTAGAATGGTCACCCCACCAAGCTGGTTAATGTACATCATTAAACTTCTGAAGATATCTCTGCTTACTGCTACACCTTCGATTTTATCTTTCTGATGGATAACAGATAATACAGCTCGAGTGATGTCCCGATTCCCAGAGAATACACGTTCAAGCAAACTTTGAGCAATATCCAACTTGGATAAGAGTATAGCAGTAAGCTCGAAAGGATCTTCCCTCTCCTCATCATAGGACACATAGCCGTACCACCATAGTCGGGCAATTCCATTACGAACGAGTGCTCTACCTTTGTTCGACATAAAAAAATAACGTTCTTTTATCGCATCTTCAGGTTTCTCTTTATTTAAGTAGGATTCAACAGGCCATCTTTCACGCATATAATTCCAAAAAGTTTGATGAGTCAGATGCGTCCACATCCGCTCATCGCAAGCTTGGATTAAAGTTATATCTTTTAATGTTGAATACACCTTTTTAGTATTTTCTAAGTCAAAATGAACAGTTGAACTTATTGGCATGTGTAGGTCTATATCCTCTACTCGAATCTTTGAAGTGAAACTCCAGGGCTCAGACCCAAAATATTCATCCAACCAAGGAATGTTAGAAGAATAATAGGGAATATTATGTTTTATATTTGATTTTATATCATCTAGTGAACTGTCGCTTACATAATGTAAATTCAAACTTTAGCACCTCAATCTTCCTCTAAATTCATTAACGCTGAAAAAGACTGACTAAGTGGATCCCCAATCAGCTTCTGTGCAATTGAGATTGTAGACTCCTGCTCAAAACTGTGAGAACCCAATTCTATCCCAAAATCTTTTAGTCTTAGCAGAATAACCTGATACCACCGGCACTCTTCATAGTCAATATCCGTCTCCTCATGTCTCAGCGTCTCAAGAATGGATACTAGAGCCGGAATAACAATTAACGAAGAAAGGATGGGTTGAAAGCTGGCATTTAAGGAAATAGACTTATAATAATCAAAGTTTTCTTGGGACAATTTGATGATGATTTTATTCCCAGAGGAATCTACTTCAATAGCTTGAGCATCTTCACTACGATTAGGTTGAATGGAGAAAATCGACGGAATTCGCTTTAATGGGTCAATATCTTTTTCAGCAAAAAATGATCTTTCAGCATCAACAGCAAGAATATCCCCCTTCCTTATTTGAAAACTGTATCCTTCATAGTCAGGGTGAAACTCAGTCAGTTCGTAGCTTTCTAAATCTTCTACAGCTATTATAAATGCACAGATTTGTACTTTCCCTTCAATATCTTGGGCAGAAAGGCTAAAGTTGAAATTATTATCAAAAGAGGAAAATATTTTACGATAACGCGTTGTTTGGCATTCAAAATGAAATGCAAACCTAGCCTTATGATCTTTTATAAGCTGGTTTATCCCTTCACTGCTTGTGACACAGTATGCATCAAAAATATATGAACTGTGACTTTTAGTATTTTTAAGGGAAGCCTGAAAATCGCTGTTAATAAAGTCATCCGAATTATAAGAAAGTACGGGATGCGGGTACTGTCTTGAACTAATTTGCATAGATAGCCACCTCCAAAGCACAGCGAAGCGGTTCTTTAAGTGTAATAGTTATCACTGTTCGCTCATTCCTATCAAAGCGTACTGGACCGATCTTTACATCATTCTCTATATGCACATTCTCCTCAAACTGTTCTGCGGAACGTACTTTAGCCTTTTCTCCTCCGACTTCCCCTATAATATTAACTCCAACATATCCATATCCTCCCTCATTAGACTTAAGAGTCATCTTATATGTCCCTTTACCCGGATCAGTGCAGAAAATTCTGGATTGAGTTATGCGCAAATTTTTATTTACTTTGGGCTGTAATTGTTTTTCTTCTCCTGATACCTCCGATTCAGTATTATTATCTTCGTCCGAATTATCATTATGATTGGAGTCGGACGGACCATGTTCTTCAGAATCCTTTTCCCCATTGCTCTGTTCAGTGATATTATCAAGAGAGTCTATTTTATTAATATCAGGGTCTACACCAGAATCAAGGTCGCTTTCTTCTGCCTCTTGTTCGTGGTCATAGCCTGGTAAATCACCTTTACTTGTTATGTTTACAGTATTCGGCTTACTCTGCTGGTAATTTACTTGAAGCTCAATTTCTTTCGGCTCACTTTTCTCTCCCTCTTCTTCAGCTAATGCAGGAGCCGAGCTACTGTCCTCACCTTTGTCAGGGAGATACTCACTCAGCCCTTCAACATCTAATTCTTCAACGGCATTCCCTAGCGAAATTGATCTAATCTGCTCATTCATCCAACCGTATAATTTTTTTATAATCCCTTTTGCATAATTTGGATCATCATGCCGTTCAGCCTCCCAAGCAGTATGTGTAGGAGGCTCTATCTTCCGAAGGAATTCATTAATCTCATCTCCATCTGCAATTAAGACGCCGGAGAATTTAAATGGAGTTCGGAAGCTACCTTTATCATAGATTTTCATTCCAGTACTTCTAACCATTGCTACTCTTTTAGGTGCATCTTTTCCGGGAAGTATGTACATTCGGATCTCCCCAAAACCTTCAAAGTTATTGAGTACAAACTTAGATGTATTAGACAACGTATAAGCCTCATAATAAGAATAGGACAAACAGTCTGATTCGCCCTTCGTATATTGTCCCAGTATACTAGGAATCGTTTCAGCGTTAATCTCTGTTTCTCCAACTTTTACTATCAACTTTTGATCCAAGATAGCAACAAAAAAACTTTCTAAAACGGAGCGGATAACCTTGGTCTCCCACTCTTCTTCCGCATTGAATCCCGCTATAAATACATCAGTTCCTGTTTCATCTCTTCTGAAAAATTCATTGATCTGCTCTTGAAGAAGTATTGGCTCATTTTTCTCTACTTGTCCGTAATAACCGGTCCCCTGAGTAGGTTCTCCCTTCTCATCATAGTGAGTGACAAGCTTGGATACACCCTGAAACGCCTCAACGCCATGTTGATCCTTAGTGCTGTAAAAAACGGTCCTAAGGTCCGAGCATGCAAAAGGAGCATGTTTTCCAATACCAAAGGAACCCCCCGACTTGGAATCTTTGTTTGAGGAGCCAACCGACTTGATTAGATTATGCCATCCTCCGTGATGACCTTGATTTGCTCCAGTTAGTCCAGTTGTATTGTAGTCACTTATTTTCAGAAATTTGATTGTTTCTGCCTGCATAACGTTTAATGCCTGCTCAAAAAAACTGACTGTCTTAGCATTCTCTTTCCAATAATCCAAACTTTGATTTAAAACATTGATGAACATATCTTTTCTGGGGAAAGCCGATGCAGGCAGTTCTTTAACTTCAAACTCCACTCTAACAGGTTCGATACTCCCAGAAACTCTAGCATCGCAAGAATTTTGGTTAATCTCTCGGGCGAGTGAATCCCAAGGGTTCCCCTTAAATGTTTCAATACCTGCATCGTTAAGACCAGTAACTTGTCCGTAGTTGTTAGGAGGAAAATTCCAGTTTATCATTATCGCACTCCCTGCTCAATCAAATTTCTTCTGCATTCTGCTGCCAACTTCTGCACCAAGTCAACTGTGACTGCGTTGCCTACCTGCTTATACTGCTTACCTTTGGGCATACTTTTCGGAAAAGAAAAAAAGGAATCTTGAAATCCCTGCAGCCGAGCGCATTCAATAGGTGATAGCTTCCTTATTCCCCAATCATCCTTAATCACCGGAACGTTGTGCCCACCTTCCCCCATGTTTGCTGTCAGGGTAAAGGCGGCAGCACTCTTATTCTCTCGTACATAAGCCCTACGCAACAAATAGACGGAGTCATCACTACCTTCCGCTATTTTGTCTGCGAACATCCTGCCGTACTTGCTGTTCAAATCAAAGTAATACTCTTCATCTGCCTTTTCATGTATGTCCAGATACGCTCTTACGTCATTAATGTCTTCTAAGGCCTTAGGAAAATTGAATGTATTCATTTTGAAGTGCTGCTGTGAGAAGGCAACCATATACAGTCGCTCTCTATTCTGCGGAATATCGGTATGCTCCTTAGTATTCAGAACTACTGCATTACTGCGATGCGAGATCAAGTTTCCTTTCTGATCCAAAGGAATTCTAAACCAGTATCCAGCCCTTTTAATTTCTTCTTCGATTGTATTAATGGTATTTTTGTCATCATGGTAGATCAGATTCTTTACATTTTCCAGCACAAGAATTTTAGGTTTATGTTCTCCAAACTCCTTAATCAAACGAATTATTTCAAAGAACAACTGTCCTCTAGGATCTTTAAATCCAAGCTTATTACCAGCAAGGGAAAAAGACTGACAAGGAAAGCCGGCAGTTAGAATGTCGACCGGCTCAAGCTCATCCGCTTTTACTGAAAGCTCTTCTACCGATTTTTCGATCAGCCTAGTATCTGAGTAATTATGGCGATACGTCTGCGAAGCATAGCTGTCTAATTCATTTGCCCATACAACATCAAAACCTTCATTCTTGAATGCACGGCAGAATCCACCTATTCCTGCAAAAAGACTTCCTACCGTATATTGACTATGATTTATTAAATCCAAAGATGTCCACTCCAAAACAAGTTAAATTTAATTCTACATTTTTCAAGAACTCACTTAAATCACAACATAAATTCTACTATTTTAATAATAGATGAGAATTATAAAAAATGTAATACATTTAGCGTTCTCTTTTGTCCTTTACTGCCATGAAATCCATAGATAAGTAACTAGTATTTTTCACCTCGACTAGATAAACTGTATCTAATTTCGAGTATACGATGATATCACATGGACGATCAGCAGACCATGACAACCATTGTTTTGATAAGGATGTGGTACAGAGATTGCTTCCTTTTCGTAAATATTGCAGCAAAAAGCTCAAGCATCGGCAGGATAGCCTCAAGCTTGAGCCTCTTCAATATTATAACCTTGAATCCTTTTTCTGTTCCTATACCGATTTTGTTAAGCCGATATGGGTGATCATGGTGTCAAACGGTTCTAATTCCATGGTTTGTTTGCCATATTCCGTATCAATCGTCGTTCTTTGAAGTTGATCGCTATTGTTAATAACAACCAACATTTTACTTTCTGGATAATAAGCACACTCTGTATATAGGTTATCCGTAATGTACTTCGTTTCATGTAACTCATTACCCGCAAAGCGAATCATATTCAGCAGCAACCTTGTGTTTTCCCAGCTGAATTCGAAAGAAGGAAGGTATATCCCCTTTCCTTTACCAAAGGCATGAGTAGACAGTGTTATCATACCACTCGTTTCTTCCACTACCGCAGCTGACCCATCAGTAAGATAAATGCTATTCTTTGGCGTTATACTGGCTCCTTCAGGCACCAATCCATGCTCATCCCTAACCTCATAAGTCCATCTTCCATGACCTACTCTGGAGCCTGTATCCTCATCCAGTCCAAGAACATGTGCCATTCTGAAAAAGCTGTCGTGACCTTCAACCGCAGAAGGCTGGTTGATGCCAATAAAGGTACCACCCTCATAAACCCATTTGGTCAGTAAGTCCACACACTTGTTGTCATTCCAGTACTCCCCACCACTCCATGCTGAACCAGCAGAGCCGGCATTGATCACTACATCACAATCCTGTAGAATTCCCTGACGGATATCTTCAAAATCAATGAATTGCACTTCAATCGGCAAGCCGGATAAAGCCTCATTGACATGAATCAAATCATGCATATACGTTTCATGGAAATGTCCGGACAATGTCCACGATCTCAATTTTCCCCAGCTATGCAGAATAGCTACCTTCGTCTTCATGTGATAGGGCTTGCCTTCATGGTGCAGTTCCTTAATTTCTCTGAATTCATTGGCAATCTTTTCGATGTAATCGCAAAAATCCGGGTAAGGCTCTACAAGGTGTAAATATCCGCCCAGTCCAATTCGGTCAATAGGCTCCCGCAGCAAGGCGCGCCGAATATTAATCCAATACTTTTTGGCATCCAGCGTGGGGTTCCCCCCTTCCATAAAGGTGGGAAGCCCGCCTAAACCAACCGGAAATAAGTATGGATGCAGCCGAATCTCATGCGTATTCACTTTTACACCTGAACAAAGTCTCGCCTCGTAACCTGAGAACACACATTTAATCAACCCGTCAAATCCAAACTCTTGAAAACGGTCATTGTAAGGCTCCATGCCAACCCAACTGTCATCATAGAAAACATAGGCCAGCTTGTCGTGCCTATGTACAATGTCAATTAATTTCTTGCCAAATTCGATTACAAAATCATTGATAAATTCCATCCAATCCAGCTTGCGCTGCTCAGCCGGGATATGACTGACGCGGTATTTTCCGCCATTTACAAAATCCTCGGCAGTCATCGAATACCCGTATTTCTTGGCAAACAGATCAAGCGCTCTTGAACTTACCGTAAAATCATATGAACCCCAGTCAGAGAACAGATGGCGATTGCGCTCATTACTACCCCATATCCAGGCGAAATTATAAAATAAGGAGGTAAACCGAACAACCGTGGTTTCCTTATGATGGAGACACCAATCTTCCATCCAATCCAGCAGATACTTTTGCGTTTCTGCATAGATAGGATCAATCTGCATCAAATGCTCTTTGTCCCAATGATTCGTTGTGTGATTGTACATGGAAATCTCTTCCCAGATCCGGTAGGCCATAAAGCTTACCGTATATTTATGCCAAGGAACAATTCCGGTAATAACCACATTTCCGGATTCCCTTTCATAATTCCACTGTTCTCTTGGAACTTCCTCCCCGGTCGTTCTATCAAAAACTTGCCAATAGTTAAACGCCTCTTTGGAATCATTAACTTTGAATTGTTCAGCAAAAAAATCCTCCATCAGATAAATGGATACATAATCTTGTACAGCTACCTTCGGATTTGTAATTAAAAAACATTGCTGCAGCTTGTCAAGATTGTGGGACGCCCACTCGTTATGATCTCTGATGATACAGATTGTCGAATATATGCCGTACCCAGCGTTTATAATCTCATCGGACAATTGCGTGCCGTCACTGTCACGGATGACATCGGCACCCCACCGTTCAGCTAATTTCAGGGTCAGCGCCTCATAACCGGATTCTCCCGGTAGTGTAAAGGCCCCCGTGGTTTTTTTAGACAACTTGGTTCCCTCCTAATTCAACATATCGGATAGAAAAGCCAATGCCAGACCTTGACCCCAGCCCTGAATCCAGTCTTTTGGAATATTGCGATACCCATCCCGATCTTTCATAACCGCTGTGCCGCCAGAAACACCTAGTACCCGTCCGTCCTCGCTAATATGGTTTAAGATGCCCTCCAATGCCTTTTGCACGTATTTGGTATGCAGCGGATTGCCGTTATTGATCATGGCCGCCGCGATGCCGCAAGATGCAGACACCTCCTCGTAGGATTCCTCGTCATCCAGTACCGTCCGCCATAGGCCGTTCTCCGTTTGAACACCCTTCAGTGCCGCCAGTTGATCCCGAAGCGAACACTCCACGTCCATGCACTGCGGATATAGATACCAGTCTTTCAAATAAATTTTAACTTGCGACATGGTATATGCTCCCCAAGCATTCGCTCTCCCCCAGAAAAATCCGGACATGTGATCCTGCTTGACATTATTGTAGCCATGGTACCAGAAACCGCTACTAGGGTCTTGCAGGTATTTGATATGCCAGTAATATTGGTTTAAGGCGTCCTGGATCATTTCCTCATCCTTTAATTTGGTTCCTACACGGAGCAGAAAAAATGCCGCCATAAACAATGTGTCCGCCCATGCCTGTTCTGGAAAATCATTAGCAACGGATACCGTGTGCTGCAGAACATTGTCTCCGAACCTGAGAGCATGGTTCCGAATATAATCCACCTTGCTCATCACAATATCCCAATATTTCTGGTTCCCTGTTTCTTCATACAATGTGATCAGCATATGGCCCATAGCACATGTGTTTACCGTCCAATGCGGCAGCCCCAGCTCGATATATTCATCTGCCCATTGCACAAGCATATTCAAATACTCTTTATTTCCTGTTTTGGTATAGGCTCTGGATACACCATAATAAGCCACACCGCAAGGCCAGTCCCACGTCAAATCCATCGCCATTGTTTTTCTGACGACTTTGTCGATAACTATTAACATCTCTTCCTTGTCATAAGTTAATTGAAGCATCTATGTTCTCCTCTCTTTCGCACACGCCCCCAAAGGCGCTTGAGAGCTGTTCGTCACTGTTTTGTAAACGCTTTACTTATTCCATTGTACGCAGTAAAATAGTCTCCATCTAAGCATATTCGCAACAAAACTGCGCATTTCCAATCATTTATGTGATGATTTTGCAAAAATCCAATAAGCGACTTCCAATAAACAGTATATAGATCGAAATGGTCTAGTTCGTCTATATATTGCACCTTGGAGCGATTGGAATCGAATTTTGCAAAATCCTGATGTATAATCTGCTGGTTAAAATCAAAGTTATGGGAGTATTGGATATGCCCAGAAAAAAGAAGCCCGTTATAGAATACCGACACTACAGCTTGCCCATAAATTTCCCTGTCTTGCTATTAAGCGGTGAGCGTTGGAAGATTTCAGATATTAAAAGTGAACATCTCCATTTCCATAACCATTTGGAGATTGGCATATGCTATTCGGATAGCGGCATCATGGAGATCAAAGGAGAATCTGTACCCTTCAAAGCCGGCGATGTGACCTTCATCCCCAGGTATCTTCCTCATACCACGTATAGTTCGCCAAATACAGCCAGTCTTTGGTCTTATATCTTTTTTTCGCCAGAGGACCTCTTTCAACATTCATTTAAAAGTGCTTATAGCAACTTCGAGCCGAATTTGTGGGTGGTGAAGGGAATGAACTGTATATTGAATAAGGAGCAACATCCCAAGGTTTATACACTTGCGACTTCAATCGTAGAGGAATTAAAACAGCAGAATCCTTACTATCAGGAAAGTGCCTACGGCTTATTGCTATCCCTTTATATAGAACTCCTTAGAATTCATTCCAGGAATGAACTGTTGGCAGATCAAGAAACAGAGCATTGTCTGAAAAGCGATTTTGTCATTTCTCCGGTTCTGGAGTACATCACGAAAAACTATATGAACCCCATTACGATGGATTTTTTGGCCGACCTGTGCCATTTAAGCACAACTCATTTCCGAAGAAAATTCCATGAAATTATGGGGACGTCGCCTCTCGATTTCCTAAACAGCACCCGAATCGAAGAGGCCTGCAAGCAGTTAAAAAGCACAGAAGACTCCATTCTTTCGATCTCCGAGCAAGTCGGTTATCGCTCCATTTCCAGCTTCAACCGTTGCTTCTCCAGGCTTATGGGAAAGCCGCCAAAAGAATGGCGTAAAGGGGCGCAATCCGAAGCGCAATCCGCAAAAGCGTCTATACTGGAGTTTACGGGGTGGGTTTGATTTTACCAAACGGAATCAAGCAGCTCGTCCAGTTCTCGAATTCTGGTCACCGATGGTGTTTGTATAAGATTGCCTTTGACCATGACCATAGCTACATCCGACAAAGCTTTTATGTTGTCCAAAGGGTTTTGCTCCAGCACGATTAAATCCGCCTGTTTTCCGACATCAATGCTCCCTGTAAGGTGATCGATGCCTAAGATTTCCGCATTAGATTTTGTTACCCGTTCGATGACCTGACTCGCTTCCAGTTTCGTTTGTCTCATAAAGTGGTCCAGTTCCCGCCAAATATCATAGTGGGTGACGTAGGACATTGCGGCATCCGTTCCAACCCCAATTTTGATATGATGTTCCACAGCCTGTCGCAGTCCCTTCAGCATGGAGTCGTACACAAGCCGGGAATTTTCCTTAACAGTCTCATTCACCTTCGTTAGGCTCGTGTCCAACTTCGCAGTGGGATACGCAGCCTGCATAGTAGGAATCAAGGCGGTATAGCCATTTAATGCCCTAGGATTGTTTTTGTACAGACTTATGATCTCCTCATCCATCTCCGCACCGTGTTCAATGGTATCCACCCCGCCCTTTAGCGCGATTCTTACGCCTTCGGTACTTTCCACATGGGCCGCTACACGCATACCGATTTTATGGGCTTCCTCACATATGGCGGCAACCTCTTCCTCCGTCATTTGCAAGCGGCCTGCTTCACCGACCATGTTGGCATCGGTAACCCCGCCAGTCACGCATATTTTGATTAGATCTACTCCGTTTTTCACATTAATTCTTACATTTTTTCTCGCTTCCCATGGCGAATCGCCGATCAAAGCCAAATAGGGTGCCCCATGACCACCCGTTACGCTCAGGAAATACCCGGACACCAAAAGATTGGGGCCAACAAACCGGTTTGCATTAATTTCATCTCGAAGCTGTACATCAGTATAAAAAAACTCGCCGACGCTACGCATCGTGGTTACACCGGAATGCAGTGCCGTCAGTGCATTTTTCTTCACCCGTTTTTTTAACACACTTCGGCCCAGCCTCGTATCCAAAATATGACGGAATGCAAAATTCAGCAGCCCTTCGCTTGCAGACAGCGTAAATGGCTTTCCATCTGCAAAAAGATGGACGTGTGCGTTGATAAGGCCAGGCATCACATATTTTCCTGATACATCGATCGTTTGATAATGGCTGGGGATAGCCAAATCGCTTGCCTTCCCAATCTCCTGAATCAGCCCGTCTTCGTGAATTAAAATCGTCATCATTTTTTCAACGTCTTTTTTCGCGTCTCCATAAATTACATTGCAGTTCTTAAGTGCATAACCTGTTCCCATCGTTTCTCCCTCCTGCTGCGCTCATGGTGTTTAATAATGAATTATAAATTCATTTTTGGAATAAAAATATAGGGACAGCCTTAATGCCAAAAAAATGATAGACCGTCCCGCAAATAATCATTCCTACTTGTCGACATTACTCATTCAAGCTTTTTAGTCCATGCAGCCTGTATAGACTAAGTGCCTCAAAAATCCGTTTCCGGCTATCGGCGCTCATATCCCTCTTCAATAAATCCAAAGTCATATGGATGACATTATTGGCAATGATGTTCAGCAAAATCATATTCTCATCAGTTCCGATTTCATACCTTTTATAAGTGTTTCTCAAATAAGGCTTCTTGGTTTCAATCATCAAATCGATCAGTTCATTTTTTGCATCGCTGTAAATCGTGCCTTTATTTTTTTCGAAAATAATGACGATCTGCTTGCTATATTGAGTTAATAGGTTGATTTGCTCCTGAACAATGGCCGATTTTTTTTCGTTATTGGTTTCTTCAAAAAAAGTCTGGTTATCGATATGAATGCTTTCCACTAACACATTCTTCAAATAATCCACTAAAGATGGCGGAACAACCGTATAAAATAACTCTTTCTTATTTTTAAAATAAGTATAAATATTTCCGACAGAAATTTGGGTTTCATCCGCAATATCGCTCATTTTGGCATCTACAAAGCCTTTTCGAAAAAATACCTTTAAAGCGGCTGATTCAATTTCTTTTTTCACTTCATCTTTTTTCGCCTGTATAATAAACACCCTCGATCAATAATGAATAAACCATTCATTTTTAGTGTAATTCAGTGGCTTAGATCTGTCAAACCAGAGCAAAACAACAGAAACTTTGACAGTTACGATAGGTGATAATTCCATTGCCGAATATAAAAAAACAGGGAAAAGACATGACGGAAGCGGGTTTGCCCCGTTCTCCATTCAACCTTTTCCCTGATTTTTTCAAGTCTTATTCATGTCTTCAGTGAGAACAACCCTGATATGACGTGCCCCCATCAATGAAAGTTAATTTTTTCATAACGTACTACGTCGTAGTTCATAAAAATACTGCACAATCGGATGCTTTAACTTCATCTTCTCGGTCATGTTTAAAATTCGCTTTTTTCCTACTCGTCTGTCCACTAAAGCTAGAATATTCAATAAGATATCATTACTCTCTAAGCTGTCTTCTATAGAAGTAGTTAAAAACTTATTAGCTACAACATTAAAATTAGACTTGCTTAATGAGGCCTGTGCTGATAAAAGCTCCTTTGCATGTTCTGATATTTTTCTACCTCTTGCAATTACTTGTAGACGCTCCTCGGGAACGTTCCCATTAGTATCTTTTCTGACCGCTTCAATGTCTTCATTGCTGATAGGAACTTGGATATTGGGATCATTCTTGATCTCCAACTCCGTCTGATACCATTTGATTGGACTAGTGATATCATTCATATTGAGTATGTTCTTCTTATCTACAGTTATATAACAAATTCCAGACTTATCAGGCAAATAACGGTAACTGGTAGCTCGGTATTCGACCCTTCCGTCTAACGCAGGACAGCGGAAGCTCTCCAGTTGTTGCTTCAATTTACTCCAGGACATATATCCTCCTATGTTTTCAATGCCTACTAACAGCCCGCCCCTCAAGTTGGCAATTTAATTTCCACGTTCCTCTACCTCATCATGATCCTTGCTTCCAAACTCATCAAGCAGTGTACGCACTTCATTTGTTGATTTGGCGTTCATTAAGCTGTTTCTGAGTTCACTTGCCCCTCGGAATCCACGGACATATATTTTGAAGAAGCGGGCAAGAGGGCTGAACGAACGCGGCTCCTGCGCTGAATAATGATCATGGAGATCTAGATGAAGCCGCAGCAGTTCAAGCAATTCTTCACTGCTATGTTCCTTCGGCTCCTTCTCAAACGCAAATGGATTCTGGAAAATACCACGCCCAATCATAATGCCATCCACTCCATATTGCTCAGCGAGCTTCAAGCCGGTCTGACGGTCCGGAATATCTCCGTTAATGGTCAACAGTGTATCTGGTGCCACCTCATCACGAAGTTTCTTAATCTCCGGAATCAGTTCCCAGTGGGCGTCTACTTTGCTCATTTCCTCTCTTGTCCGCAGATGAATGGACAAATTCACAATGTCTTGTTTCAAAATATGGGTCAACCAGTCGCGCCATTCGTCTACGGCAGTGAAACCGAGCCTTGTTTTCACACTGACGGGCAGTCCCCCGGGTTTGGCGGCCTGAATGATATCCGCTGCGATTTCGGGATGGCAGATCAGGCCGCTTCCCTTCCCATTCTCGGCTACATTCGCTACAGGACAACCCATATTAATATCGATGCCTTTGAAGCCTTCTTTCGCCATACCAATGCTCATTTCACGGAAATATTCCGGCTTATCTCCCCAGATATGGGCCACCATGGGCTGTTCATCCTCTGTAAAAGTCAAACGCCCGCGTACACTTTTGTTCCCCTCCGGGTGACAATAACTCTCTGTATTCGCAAACTCCGTAAAAAACACATCCGGTCTGGCTGCTTCACTTACGACATGGCGAAACACAACATCCGTCACATCTTCCATCGGTGCCAGTATAAAAAAAGGTCGTGGCAAATCACGCCAAAAATTATTCGTCATATCAAAAACTCCTCTATAAATACCAGGACAAATCTTTGGTCCCAAAATGGTAAAGCTAACCTGTTCATGTCCTTGCTTCTTCTTCACATATAACATGTTTAAGCAACGTAGTTCAAACGGCAGTATATGTTAAGCATAGACATCTAAATGAGTATATCATACCCAAGAGAGGAGCAGACTCCCCAAAAGACTCGCAAAAAAAGGAAGAGCGCCGCCCCTCCTTGCCATCTTCTATAACGTACTGCGCCGCAGTTCATAGAAATACTGCACGGCATAACTTCCCCCAGCTTACGCCGTTCCCAAGCGAATGTCTTAAAAAAAGAGCCAAGAAATAATATCCTTGACCCATTTCGTCAATTACTACACATGAATACCCAAAATTTTCAGCTGTTCATTGATTTGGCTTCAAGTTCAGCGATTTCTTGTTTATCTTGTTCTAAAAGCTTACTTACTTCGGCAAGATCAATGACTTGCTCTTCTTCAAACGTATCCACGTAGCGAGGAATATTTAAGTTAAACTCGTTTTCTTTGATTTCTTCAAGTGATGCCACATGAGCATATTTATCAACATCTACACGATTTCGGTACGTTTCGATAATCTTATTGATGTTTTTATCAGTAAATTTGTTTTGATTTTTACCTTTTTCAAACGCCAATACACCTCAACTATTAGTCTTTTCTGACCAATAGTGAACAACACTCCACATGTATCGAGACGATGGAAAGGATATACTTCCAATTCATTTAAATGAATATCATTCAATTGCCTCTATTTTCTTTTTCATCTAAGCTAACATACTCTCTTTTTAGCAAAGAATAATGATATTGATCGTATATCGAACCATCACTAAACCAATAATGCTCTCGATAAGTCCCCTCCAGCTTAAAATGGAATTTTCTATAAATTTTATGGATGCTTGATTACATGCCGCAACCGTTGCATAAATTTTATTCAACTCCAAATCCTTACGTTCAAAAATAGTGCTTATAAATAACTCAAGTAATACATTTGCATGTCCTTGTTTTCTATGTTTTAAAGGCAAGTAATATCCGATCTCGGCACTTTTATTTCGAGAATTATAGTCAAAAAGCTGTATCTTGCCTACACGTTTATTATTGTTACTTTTATCAACTAAGATATATATTAATAGCCCATTCGCAAGTCTCTTCAGTACATTCACTTTATAATTGTTATATGGAGGTAGTTCGTTTATGGGTCGGCAAGTATGTTGCTCTTTTTCGGTTTCAGTAAGACTCCAATCATATAAGTCTGGTAAGTAATCTTCAATATTCCCACTATTTAAAGGTACAAGAACCCATATCATTCTATCACTCCATTATTAAAATTAGATCGATTTTGGTTTAAGTATCTGATTTGGCAACACGAAAAGCATCGTAATGGCAAACCATGTGGCGTATCACCTTATTTCCATATTAGCGCATGTTACACTTCCCTCCCGTATCACCTGCTTCCAAAAATACACATAGTAAATCCCTCAACCAATGGGTCATTCTGTAAACTAAATCTCTCTTTTAACCGATAAATACATATGCTGGGTTGTTTATTAAATATCACCTCTCGTTCCTTTATGCCCAACAAACCTTGTATACATATCTATCTTGAATTTGTACTCATTCACGGCTTCTATAATTCAGAAGCGAATGCAAGATGACATACTTTACTTGGAAATACCTATCGCATCTAGAAAGGAGTCATGAACTCACTTGAGCGTATTTTCAGATGGAATCGGATATGAAAGCCTACGCTTTTATGCTCCCTTTCAGCCACAACATATTGAACAACTTCAAATAACACGTGCCATCAATGATCATGCCTATTTACATATTAGTGGTATGCTCTCCGAAGAACAAGGAACTGCATGCATTGGACAGAATATGGAGCAGGAGCCGATTGTGATTCGTCAGTTGGATGATCAGGGACAATCGCTGAGAAGACTGTTCCATGGAATTGTTACACGTATGTCCGTACACTGTGTGCGAGGCGTATATACATTTGAACTGGAGGCCGCTTCCCATTCGTACCAGATGGATATCAAGGTAAAAAGACGCTCCTATCAAGATATTCACCGCACTTATGATGATCTGGTCACTACGATGATTCGAAAATATCAGTATGGAGATGCCATTGATACCGTCACGAACTATGCCAAACTGGAGGCATTTGTTTTACAATATGAGGAGACCGATTGGACGTTTTTAAAACGTCTCGCTTCTCGCTTTGGTTCCGTACTTGTGCCAGAGGTAACCGCAGCTTCGCCCAAGGTTTTCTTCGGGATGCCCGAAGGCAAGCAGCATAAGGTGGAGCGGGATGTATTTTATCGTGTACGAAAAACGTTTCATGAGCTGGATACGGAAAAGCCGGGAGAACGTGCTGGCTCGTATGTCACCTATATGATTGAAAGTCTGCAATACTATGCGCTGGGCGACCTCATCACGTTATCCATTGGACAAGGCAAAGAACTGGTCGTGGTTCGAGCAGTGACCACACTAACGGATGGCTTACTGCGTACTCGTTATGATCTTCAAGCTGAACAGGATATTCGCTATGCCCGGTATGAGAACGATCAGGCGACCGGGATTTCGCTGACAGGAACGGTGCTGAAGGTACAGCATGATTTTGTGCAGCTTCAACTGGACATCGACCCAAAGCAAGATCCTGCCAAAGCCTGCTGGTTTCCTGTAGCGACTCGATATGTAGCTGAAGAACATAGTGGCTGGTACGATATGCCTGAGATCGGGGAACAAGTCGAGTTATATCTGCCTACACATCACGAACAGGATGCCTATGTGACAGATTCATTACGACAACAACGCCACGCGAATGGACAACCCGATATGAAGGTGTGGCAACACCTGCAAGGAAGCGGCATAGAAATGTCTGAGCAAGAACTGACCCTGTCCACCTCGGATGGATTTTCAATTACACTAAATGAAGATGGTGGCATTACCGTTAACAGTCCGGGGAATGTGCAGATTCAGGGTGGTCATGTGAAGCTCAATGCAGGTGAGGAACTTTCACTGGAAGCTGGGACGGCGCTATACTTAAAAGGTGGAACCAGCAGCATGGTATTGGATGGTGAGACAGACACCAAAGCTCCAGTGATTTATCAAGAAGGTACGGTAAAAGCTCCAGTTTTCGTAGCTGACCTTCCTCCTGTACCTGAGCCTCCATTGATGAGTATTAAAGCCTATGAAGCGGCTCAAACTGCAGTAACAGCCAAAGCTCCATCCAGCAACACTCCTACCGCGAAAGTCACAAGTCCGGCAGCCCTTCAACAAGCCAAAACCTTGATGGGTACGGTATCTAAGCTTTTAGGCTCCATTCCGGTGATGGGAAAAGTGGCTGGTGCTGTTATAGGAGCACTAAGTGGGCCTGCGGCGGGTGTCATTCTGAAAGCAACTGCAGCCATTCCTGTTCGAAGTAAAGGAACACCTACGGTTGGGGGAGGCGGTAAGGGAACCAGAATTCATCCATTAAAATACTTGGCTGGTTTAACAATGCAGGGACTGGTCAGTCAATACGAGTATGAGCGAGCTCAGGAAGCCTATTATAACAAGTGGATTTTGGGGAAAGTGTATACAAGTGCTCGTCATATGGCTCATTCCGGTGGAACATTGGAGCTGGTTCAAAACTTGCTGAAAGAGTCTAAGATGATGGTTCATGCGTATCAGCAGGTTCCTAAAAGTGTTCGTGAAAAATGGATTAGGGATTATATGAAGCAACAACCTCCTCCTAAGCCGCTTTCCCCAGAAGAAGAAAAATTACAGAGAGCAAGAAAGTATGCGCAAAGTATTCGTGACTGGGAAGCTAATCGTCCCGCCCCCCCTAAAAAAAGTTTTGGCGAGGAAACCACACTCTTTTTCCAGGGCATGGAGGAAACAGTTCAAGCGAACGTTGAAGGCTTGAAACAGTTAAAAGATGCTCTTATCGAGCATCCTGTGGATACTATAAGTACTATAGTGTCGGGCCAATATGAAGAGGCAAAGGGAGATTTGGTATTTGCTAAAAATTATGTTTTGGATCAGGAAAATGCTAGAGATGAGTATCTCAAAGGTTTAAAAGAAGACGATAAACGGATGTTAGAGAAGGGCCAAAGTTACATGGAGGGTGAGACATTAGCTGGGATGCTAATTAGCTCTCTTCTGGGTAAGGGAAAAATAAAAGGTGGAAAAGGGACACATCATAATTCCAAAGATGTTCCAGAACCAAAACCCTTGAAGCCAACGAATGAGCCGAAATCGAGTCTAACTAAAACTAAAGGGACGGGTAAACCTAAAACCAGAATAGATATTATGAATACGGTTCGAGCGACACTGAGTCCTGCTGCGAAGAAAATAAAAGAATTAGACCCGGATGCTAAAGTGGGGTATAGAGGTTCTTTGGCAACAGGCCAGAAAGGCTCACATAAGGGGAACGCGCCATTTGATCCAACGGACTTTGATATTGATGCATTTATTGTCAGTGATAAGCTGGCTTCAAGATTTCGGATTGATGATAAATGGAGGTCAGGGGCAAAAATTAAAGAGGTTGAACAATTACAACGGCAAGCCGATAAAATCCTTAAAGAATCTTTAGATGGTCTAAGGAGAGTGGATAAGAAAGGGAGACCAGACAAGCTTACTTTTCGTATATTTACGCAAGAAGAATATAACCAAAAAATTAAAGCAGGTACTCAAATAATTGATAATGATTAGGAGAAAAATTAATATGAAAAAATACCCTTACTTTACTTGTTCTCTACCAATAGAATCTGAGGAAGATATCTTTGGTGTTGCAAAGATTATTTCAGATAAACTGGTTGGTGGTATTCCATTTGGTGGTTTAGAAGATTACATTTATGAAGAAGTACCGGCAGTATATGTTAATGCCAATATATTGGGTTTTGAGTTAGTTATACAAGGGTATGGAGGTGAGGGTGGATATATACTAGAAGTCAATCCAAGCCCATACACTGAAGGCCCAGATGATGCTGAGAGAGTGACGGTAGAAATAACAAGATACATTGCCTCACTTTTAGAAGGAACGGAAAAAATAAAAATAAAATATGAACAAATTAATGAACAGAACTATATTGAAATTTCTGAATAGGCATTTTTTTACGATTAAAAAGCTACCCAAAGCTTGTTCCGACTTGAACCTATGAGTCAGAATGGGCTTATTTTGCTTACAAAAACAATGACTTGCCATTCCTCCCCATCAGAGTTAACATACACACACTTCAACCACGGGAGGGAAAATGTACTATGCTAAATTGGCCAGAATGGTTTCTGGAAGCATTACGCCAACGTTTTTATCAATTAGAACACGCCAGCGAACAACAGGCTTCATATTCAACAGAGGACAAAAATCTATTCGCTCAAATTGAGCAACTGAAAAGTAATCAAACTGAAGATATTCAACATCTGCTATCCGAATGGGAAGAAAGCATATGCTATCAGTTAAGCCAAGACAAACAATCCATCTATATGGAAGGAGTAAAAGACGGGATTCGATTGATTCTCCCCGTCATACACCCCACAGTTACTCGTTAGTCTATTGATCGCATTAGCCTATGGTTCTGTTAGTCCAGTATTTCATCCATACTCATTCCACTTTTCAAGGTAAAAACAAAACGCGCTGGTGAGAGAATGGTTATCTTCTCCACCAACGCATTAAATAGTTATCATCAGCAGCTCATAAAAACGGTCAATTTCCGTTCATTGCTTACTATTTTTCTTACGAATCATACCAAATAAAAAAAATAATAATAAAACAGAGAATAAAAATATATAACCTATTAGCAAGGGTTTTAGATTAGATTCTCCTGTATTGATATATATTCTTCCTACTAGAATAAGAAGCATAATTAATGATAGTCCAAAATTTTCACGGTTATATTTCCTTGTCTTATATTTAATAATTCTATAAATCAGAAAAAATAGTAGCAAGAAAGATACTATTGAGATAATAACAAAAACCATATTTGCATGTCCCCCTTTAAAATAAAATTAGCAAAGGTTTAATATCACCTTTGCTAATTTTATTACTCTTCAGTCGAAAATTACATACGTTGAATATAATTATATGCTTGTTTAAGACTTGATCTAGCTTGTGAACGATCATTAACCACACCAGCCGCTGATGCTGCTCCAGTAAGTCCAGAGCCAACTAATCCTACAACTGTTTCCCATGTAACTGCCGCTACACCAAGAGCAATCAAAGTTTGAGCCAAATTATATTTCATACTGGCATGAGAAGTAGCAAAAGCGTTTATGTTACTTATAGCTAGGGATGTGTATGGACCTGTGATAGGGACATTTGTTTTGGAAACATGGCTTCCATCTGGTCCCCAACTAGTCCATATTTTAAAATCATTATAACTAAAAAAGTTATATGTTTTATAGTTACCATAGACGATCCTCTGGAACAATTCCCTTGGTATCTTTTCTGACCGCTTCAATTTCTTCTTTGTTGATAGGAACTTGGATATCTGGATCATTCTTAATTTCCTGCTCCGACTGATACCATCTGATCGAGCTCGTTATATCACTCATATTGATTACGTTCTTTTTATCTACAGCAATATAACAAATTCCAGATTTATCAGGTAAATACCGATAACTGGTTGCCCGGTATTCGACCCTTCCATATAACCAGGACAGAGGAAACTCTCCAGCTGTTGCTTCAATTTGCTCCAGGACATGTATCCTTCTATGTTCTCAAAGCCTACTACCAGTATTTGCGGCTGTCAGGCTTTCTTTTTGAAAGATGAGACAATTTATTTAAATCACTTTGTATCCTACATTCATTTAATCTGTTTTCTGTAGCGCATGGGCCATAAAATCCTTAACCAGCATCGCCACGCACTCCACATGCACCGTATGCGGAAACATATCTACAGGTTGCACTTCCACTGTACTATACCCGCCATCCTCCAATATCCTTAAATCCCGCGCCAGTGTGCTTGGGTTACAGGATACATACACCACGCGCTCTGGTTTCATCTCCAGAATGGTGTCGAGCAGGCGTGGATCGCAGCCCTTGCGAGGCGGATCGACGACGATAACGTCGGCGGTGATGCCTTGCTCTTTCCATGCAGGAATGACGTCCTCGGACGCACCTACCTCAAATTTCACATTGCGCATTTCGTTCAACAGCGCATTACTCCGTGCATCGTCGATGGCTTCTTTGACGATCTCCACCCCATACACCTGGTCCGCATGCTGAGCGAGGAACAAAGAAATCGTGCCGATGCCGCAATACGCATCAATTACCGTTTCTTTGCCCGTGAGCCCGGCATATTCGACGGTTTTGCTATACAGCACTTCTGTTTGTACGGGATTCACCTGATAAAAGGATCTCGCGGAAATCGCAAACTGTACGTTTCCAATGTAGTCGTAGATCACGTCACGCCCCCACAGTACACGAGTCTCGTCGCCAAAAATAACGTTCGTTCGCTTCGTATTCACGTTCTGGCATATGCTTGCCACGTGTGGGATATGCTCACGGATACTGCCGATCCACGCATCTGCGTGCGGAATATCTCGTCCATTCGTCACGAGCACCAGCATCATTTCCCCCGTGCGAAAAGCAGTCTTTACAACGACATGGCGCAGCAGCCCGCGTCCGGTTTCTTCATTATATGCACTGATGCCCAGCATTCGGCCAATCTCTTTCACACGTGCGACAACTTCGTCATTACGCTCATCCTGAATGAGACAGGTGTTCATATCCACAATTCGATGGCTGCCACGTGCGTAGAAACCGCCGACAAGCCCGCCCTCGGTGACACCAATCGGCACCTGGGCTTTGTTGCGGTACCGCCAAGGCTCACTCATACCGAGTGTAGGATGCACGACTACGCCTTGTACACGCGATAAATCAACGGACATGCCGTCGTTACCAGCCACACTCAGCTTCCCGATACGCTCCAGCACATCCACGACATGCTGGCGTTTCCAGCTAAGTTGCGCTTCGTAGCTCATATGCTGAATCTGGCAGCCACCGCATTGATCGTAGATGGCACACGGAGCTGCAATCCGGTCAGGGCTAGCCTGCGCGATATCTAGCAGCTTGGCATAGCCATACTGCTTTTTCGTTTTCAGCACCTTTACTCGAACCTTTTCACCCGGTAACGCACCTGGAACGAACAGCGTAAAACCCTCGACACGTCCTACACCCTCGCCATCGTGGTTCATGCCGATAATGTCTATCACGGCCTCATCATTCTTTTGCACAGGCAGATCAGTACGCTCTGCACTGGATCGGATACGATTGGAAGCATCCTGACTTCGTCCACCGTTGGAAGAACGACGAGTATCTCGTCCATTTTCCCTTTTCTTCCGAGTCACTTCATTCACATTTCCATTTTTATGTTTGATTTCGGCTTGAAGCAGCCCATTTCCAGCTCTAACTTGAGACTGTTCCGGTTCTCTCTCTCTTGTCGCCTTCATAGTCTTTTTGTGCTGATTTCCTTGAACAGGAGTTGCTGTTGCTGCATTCTGGCGGCTTTTTCCACGTCCGCTACGGTTATTCGTCATGATTGTCACTTCTTTCTTATCTTCTTTTCATACGGTACATACAATACTAACGTCATCCAAGTATACAAACATCAACTCGAAAATGCCGTTACTCCCCACGGAGAACGGCAAAAACCAATATGTTCACAAAAACAACTACCTACTCTGCATTCCATATACTATATTGTGTTGCCGCCCGGAAGCAGAAGTATGTCCTCATCATTCCTCACCGGAAAACATTCAAATGATGAGGTAAATTCCGGAAAGTCGCTGGCAAGGTACCGCCCAGTTCGCCATCCAGATTAAGCTGGACGTAGCCGGGTGAGGTCACTTCCATGTAATCTGTTTTAAAATAAACAATCTTCTTATCCTGCAAATGCTCACCACGCAGCGCAAGTGTTACCAATCGGATCATTTCCGCCAGATTGCATTTCCGCACAGCGATGACGTCAAGCAGCCCATCATCTATTGTCGCCCCAGGAGCAAGCTTTTCAAACCCGCCCACCGAATTCGTATTCGCAATCAGGAAGAGCATAAACTCGTCGTGGATCACTTCCTGACCCGATGCCTTGATGATCAGCTCCTGTGGAGCAAGGCTGACCATTTTCTCCATGCCTTTAAAATAATACGCCAACTGGCCAATCATCGTTTTTAGCTTGCTCGGAACTTCATACGTAAGCTCGGTTAAAGTTCCCCCGCCTGCAATGTTGATAAAGTAGCGGTCGTTCGCTTTTCCGATATCCAGTGGCTTCGGATTTTGACGAATAACTAGGTCGCAATAATCCTCCCAATGCTTGGGGATGCCCAGTGCTCTGGCGAAATCATTCGTCGTCCCCAGAGGAAACACACCTAGGGGCGGGCGGTTTTCTCTTTCAGCCATCCCGTTAATGACCTCATACAATGTACCGTCGCCACCAGCGGCAATAATCATGTCATACCCACGCTCAATGGCCTCTATTGCGGCACGCGTTGCGTCCCCTTCACCCGTAGTTGCATGGCATGAGGCTTCAATACCACCTTCATCCAGGCGCTGCAAAACATCCGCAAGACGTCGCTTCATTTCCTCACGCCCAGAGGTCGGATTATAGATTAATCTAGCTCTTTTCATTCCGTTACGCCACCCGTATATTTAATGATATTTATATTCACATAGCAGTTCATCACATTCAGTCTGTACAAAATATCATCATACTGGAAAAAGACCTCTTTTACAATAAAAGAAGCCAGACTTTGCCCAAATAAGGAAATTTAAGGCTAAGATGACGCTATAGCCGAACCAGACTACCTATGACTTGACCTTGGTTGCTTCTGCACACTTTGCAATAATTCACGAACTTGTCTATCCATCCAGCTTGTGAGCAAAGGATGCGGCAATAAAGGATCTCCTGAATAACGGTATTCGAGCCCCTGCAAGCGTTTAGGAATTATGTGACTTGTAAAATATCCAGAACTCAAAAATAGCGGTGCCACAATAACATCATGACCCCGCTCCTGATTCCAATACGCTGCCTTGTCGTACACACTCTCGGGATTTAGCAAAGCGTGGTCCGTAATGATACCGCTCACGCTTTGCACCGTACGGGCCAACGAAGAAATCCCCTGCTCCCAGCGCTGAAAAAAGCCGTTGTGCACACTGCCGTGACCTACGAGTAAAATAACCTCTCTCGCAGGGTCGGCCGACAGCGGGCGAACCTTGTCCCACACCATGCGGGCAACATCTTCTCCGTCATCCAGCGGGCTGCCAAAATGTACTCGCGCCTTCATTCGAAACGGCTTCAAATCTGTTTCTTTGTCCGGCGCATCTTTGACACCCAGCGCATAGCTAATCTCATCTACATGCGTACTGCCTGATGACACAAACAAAGGTATAACCAATATATCTGTTACACCCAAGGCTTCCAGACGGTCAATACCATTTTGAATCAATCTTTCTTTAACCGTTTCCAAAAATGAAACCTCTACCGGTATTTCTTCCGGCAAATGAAGCTTTGCAACTGCCTGATCCACCTGTTCCACCCAATATGGCTCTCTGGAGCCATGGCTGATTACCAGTATCCCAGGGCTCCGCATTAGCGTCCCAAACGTTCCAGAGTCATTTTATACCCGTCATTACCATAGTTCAGACAACGTTTAACACGTGAAATGGTGGCTGTACTGGCCCCTGTCTCTGCTTCAATCTGATTATATGTGCTGCCTTTGCCTAGCATACGGGCAACCTCCAGACGTTGGGAGAGGGATTGAATTTCATTAATCGTGCACAGATCATCAAAAAATACATAGCACTCTTCCAAATTTTTAAGAGTTAAAATAGCTTCGAACAATTGATCAATACTTTTATCATTAAGCTTCTTAAGCTGCATGGATTATCATCTCCCAAGGTTACGATCTCTCCTCATTGTACCCGAGGAATAGTCGGTTTTTCAAGCATTAACGGTTTCACGCATTACAGAACAACATTATGACCATAGAAACGTACCGTACGAATGCCCAAATCCGCTTTTATACCTGATTTCGGGACACGCGCCTAAACCCACTGTGCGTTTGTAACATACAGTAGAGTATCAACCTGCAAAGGAATGTGATCTCATGCCTGGACACTACTATCATCGGAGGCCGCTACAGCGTTCCCTTTCCGATCCGTATAGTTCATCTCCTTATCCCGGACTCGATCCATACAACGAGGTTCCGCAAGCCGGTTCTTCCGGGCTGGTTCCTTACGAGGCGCCAGCGAGTATTACGGATTCTGCCGTGGTCACACCAGACCCGGTTCCAGCCAAAGGAGGACTGCTTGGAGGTCTTGGCAACCTCAGTAATCTCAACGAAATCAAAGGCTTCATTGACCGTATGGGTGGTATTGATGGAATTGTTGCTACGGTCGGCAAGGTGCAAAAGGTCATGTCCAGTGTGCAGCAATTTGCTCCAATGGCGAAGCTGATTATGGGCTCTCTCCCAGCATTCGGCAAATCCGCGAGCAAAAATTCTGCAACAGATATCGCCGAGGAATTGGATGAATACACACCACCACGCCCACGTCGGAAAAAGACACAGCGCAAAAGCACCACTACCCCGCGCAGACGTCCGCGCAAGCGCAAAAGAAAGTAGACTAAACTATTTGAACCAGCCTCGGCGCATAAACCAGACCACCATTGCAACACTCAACAAAAACATGAAGAACAGTACGCCAAAATATCCATATTTCCAGCCCAACTCGGGCATATTCGAAAAATTCATACCATAGATTCCTGCAATCAGCGTCAAGGGCATAAAAACGGTCGTAATTACGGTCAGCGTCTTCATAATTGAATTCATACGATTGGAATTAAGCGATATATAACTGTCCCTCAGGTCGGCTGTCATTTCGCGGTCGGCCTCCAGCATGTCTGTCAGCTTCAATAAATGATCATATATATCGGTAAAATAAGCCATATGATCTCCTTGGCCCTGCACATGCTGCGAATTCAAAACTCGGTACATCAGATCACGCATGGGTACGATGGTACGACGCAGCTTGAGCAGCCTGCCACGCAGGTCAAACACCTGCTTCATTAATTCCTCTACGGATTCGCGACCGCCCAAGCCCTCCAGCTCGGCCAATTCATCCTCAATCATAAAAAGGCTCGGAAAATAGTTATCTACCAGCTTGTCCATCACCGTGTAGGCTGCAGCCAGCGGTCCTCGCGACCATATTTTGCGTTCATTCGCATGCTGGACAATCCGCTCCCAGGCTTGATCCAGCTCCTCTAACTCATGATGGTGATATGTAACCAAAAAACGACTGCTAATAAACATATCCACTTCTTCCGCAGCTAACGTATCTACTTCAAGCGCATGCACGACCAGAAACTGCACATCCTCGTAATAATCCAATTTGGGGCGTTGCAGAACATGCATACAATCCTCCACAGCCAATGGGTGAAAATGAAAATAACTCGTCAGCAGCTCCGTCTCACGATCTGTAGGCTCGCTAAAATCTACCCACATCCATATGTAATCCTCCATGACGATCTGATCCAATGGTTTTCCCACTGTTACCTGATGATCATGACCTATAGTCAATGTACGTATCACCGTACGTCCCCCTCGCTTACACTTCGCGTCTGTTATGTTATTTATATTTTATATAAGCCAATTAACATTATACAAATCTCAAGTCCTGTATTCCTTTTAATAAAGAAAAGGATATCTCCGGGCCAACATGCCTCCCAAGATATCCTTATAAAATAATCAATTCATTATAGATTAAATCCTTTTCACAAACCCTGTGCTTGTCGCTTCATATCCTAATCGGCGATAAAAATGATGAGCATCCTGTCGCTCACTTCGATTACCACTGTTCAAAGCAATGGCAACCAAACCGTTCTCTTTAGCCCAAGCTTCCGCTTCCTGATTTAACGCCTTGCCGATGCCTTTATTACGATGCTTTGAATCCATCACAAAAACGACGATACGCGCGTAATCTTCATTTCTTTCATAAAAGATATCAGCATGTAGTCCAACCATCCCAACGACTTCCCCTTCATCCTCAGCCACCAGAGTATGGTAGTTAGGGTCAGAAGCGATACGATCATATCTCATCTTCATATCTTCTACAGATGTAGGATAACCAAGCTCCTCCATCAGATAAGCCAAAGCCGGAATATCCTCATGATGAGCAGTCCTTATCTTCAAAGCAAGCCCTCCACTTATGAAAATAAACATCAAAAATGAAAAATCATCACTCGCGCTCTCTAAAGATGTACACAAGCGCCATTACGCAGTCATATGTTGCTTGTCTCGCTATTTCCCTCGGCGCAGCAATCAAAGCGATGTGCTAATTCCTCCTTCTGCTCCCCCCGAATGAATGGGACAGACTTTTGTAAGAACAAGAAGGAGCAGGTTTAGCGGGTTTAGCGGCAGTAGCGTAGCGGTCCATTTGAATCTGTAGAAGCGGCAACGTTCGCCTTTGCCTCTGAATTTTCACCTTATAAGGTCCTATACAATCCAAAAATTCAGGGGCAACAGCGATCGAAAGATCATATGGAACGCGGAGCGGTACTCTCAGCTCTATCTACGCTCAACGTAAACCCTGTCCCACTTACAATACTTTTTCTAAGAAACTAATGGTCCGCTCATTTTTCGGATTACCAAATACCTCTTGTGGCGTTCCTTCTTCTACGATGTAACCACCGTCCATAAACACGACACGGTCGCTTACTTCGCGTGCAAAACCCATCTCATGCGTTACGATCATCATCGTCATGCCTTCACGCGCCAGATCTTTCATTACGCCGAGCACTTCGCCCACCATTTCAGGATCGAGCGCCGAGGTAGGCTCGTCAAACAGCATAATGTCTGGGTTCATTGCCAGCGCACGTGCAATCGCCACACGCTGCTTCTGACCGCCGGAAAGCTGTCCTGGCAATGCATCTGCCTTATCGACCAAACCTACACGATCCAGCAGCTTCATAGCCGTTTCCCGGGCCTCTGCCTTGGACTGTTTGCCCAGTTCAGTCGGCGCGAACATAATGTTCTTAAGCACGGTCATATGCGGAAACAGATTGAAATGTTGAAATACCATACCTATATTTTCACGGACTTTGTTAATGTCCACGTTTTTGTCACTCAAGTTGTAGTCATCGACAATGACCTCACCTGCGGTAATTTCTTCAAGCATGTTCATACAACGCAAAAACGTACTTTTCCCCGAACCAGATGGGCCAATGACACACACAACTTCGCCTTCACGTACTTGCATGTCGATGCCCTTTAGCACTTGATTACTACCATAGCTTTTTTTCAGGTTTTTAACGATAATTTTACCCACGGCGAACTCTCCCTTCAAGACGGTTGGAAATTTTGGTCAGGACTGTAATGACGATAAGATACATCACCGCTACTACCAGCCAAATATCAAAGGATTGGAATGTCCGCGCAATAATGATCTTACCCGATTGGGTCAATTCGACCAAACCGATAACAGACAAAATGGACGTATCCTTCAACGTAATAACCAACTGATTGATAAACGACGGGATCATGATTTTCACAGCTTGTGGCAAAATGATTTTAAGCATAGCCGTCCGATATGGTAGACCAAGCGAACGAGCTGCTTCCATTTGTCCCGGATCAATGGACTGAATACCACCACGGATAATCTCAGTTACATACGCACCCGCATTCAGGGATAACGTCAATACAGCCGCAACAAAAAGCGGCATTTTGAAATCCAGTGCCTGTGGAATACCAAAGTAAATAAAGAAAGCAAGCACGATCAGCGGAATACCGCGGAATATATCGACGAAAACAGTTGCAATACCACGGAACACCTTGTTATGGCTTACTTTCATAAAGCCAAACACCAATCCTAGGATAAAGGCTACGAGTAAAGATACAAGTGTGTACAGCAACGTATTTCCCATGCCCTTAATCAGCGAAGGCAGCGAAGCGGAAATCAGTCCCCAGCGGCTGGTCTCTACAGGCGCCACACCTTTGCCCGATTCGCCAAGGTATTTAGCCAAAATTTTATCGTATTCCCCGCTATTGCGCAGATTAACAAGCCCTGCATTAAATTTCTCCAGCAACTCTTGGTTCTTGCCTTGGTTAACAGCAAACCCGTAAGAAGCACCTTTTTCCTTATCTGTTACCAGCTTAAGGCCGTTATTCTGGTTTACACCGTATGCCAGTACCGGATAGTCATCAAAGCAGGCAACCGAATTACCTGTTTTAACTTCATCATACATTTGAGAAGAATCGTCGAACGGTACTGTAGTAAAGCCGTATTTGGCCTTAATGGATTCTGCGAATGTGTAACCTTCCGTTCCTGTTTTGACAGCGACACGCTGTCCTTTCAAGTCCTCATAGCGTTTAACCGTATCATTATCCTTGCGGACCGCCATGACAACGCCTGAATCAAAATAAGGCTCGGAAAAATCAAATTTCCGCTTGCGTTCATCGGTAATACTCATCCCGGCAATGACACCATCCACTTGGTTCGTTTCAAGGGCCTGCACTGCCGCATTAAAGCCAAGAGGCTTAATGGTATATTCAAAATTCTGATCCTTGGCAATAGCTGCCAGCAAATCCATGTCGATACCGACAAATTTACCATCTACATCTTCAAACTCAAAAGGCGCGAACGTTGTATCCGTGCCGATATCATACTTTGTTTTATTTTCTGCATGTGCCACTACACCGAAATTACCGGCCAGGGCAACCACAAAAAACAAACAAATCATGAGTGCTATTAGTTTTCTAGATTTTTGCATAATTTCCTCCAGTCAGTTGAACGGTTCAAAGTTTTCTGTTTATTCTACAGGAGTTATTAAAAATTGACTACTTTGATGTCAGGTATTTTTGAAAAACGTTTCATGGAACTATCTGGATGTGTAAACTTTAAAGAAGCAGTTTTGTCCCAGAATGCCAATAAGCCCCTGCCGCAAAAAGCGGACGGAAGCTTATTGTGTATTCTATAGTGTGTACCTTTTTTTCAAGAAATAATAATGAACTAGAAAAGAATTTTGAAAATCAATCCAGATAACAGTGCAGCAATCGGTATGGTTATCACCCAAGTAATAATAATTCGACCGGCCAGCGACCAACGCACAGCGGAAAAGCGCTTCGCAGAACCCACACCCAAAATAGCCGAGGTAATAGCATGAGTAGTACTTACGGGCAAATGAAGCAATGTAGCTGTGAAAATAACAGAGGCTCCCGAAATGTCAGCTGCGAATCCGTTAATTGGCTCGATTTTAAAAATCTTGGTTCCCATCGTCTTGATGATTTTCCAGCCCCCGATTGACGTACCCAGCGCCATCGCTGTTGCAGCTGAAATTTTTACCCACATGGGTACTTCCAAATGGTCCTGATACCCCGCCGAAACGAGTGCGAATGTAATAATCCCCATCGCCTTTTGAGCATCATTCGTACCATGCGTGAACGACTGAAGCGCTGCTGTAATGACCTGCATTGTACGAAACCCTTTGTTCACCGTATGCGGACTACGATGAGCGAAGATATATTTTAAAATCATCATCACGATGTAACCGACAACAAAAGCAATCAGCGGGGAGAAAATAAGTCCTTCGACAATCCCGATGAAGCCGCTCCAGTTTAATTTATCCGACCCCGCACCTACATACACCGCTCCAGCCAATGCACCAATCAATGCATGAGAAGAGGATGAAGGAATACCGAACCACCAGGTTAAGAGGTTCCAGATAATCGCAGCGATCAGCGTCGCAATGACGATATCAATTCCATTCGTAAGCTTGGTTGGATCAGCGACACTTCCACCAATGGTCTTCGCAACCCCTGTAAACAATATTGCCCCGAGAAAATTCATGACCGCAGCCATAATAATCGCACGTCGCGGGGTCAATGCACGGGTCGATACCGAAGTTGCAATCGCGTTCGCCGTATCATGAAAACCATTAATAAAATCAAATGCCAGAGCAAGAAAAATAACAATACCCAATACCAGTAAACTTGTATCCATGTAAAAGGACTCCCTTACGAGTTACGCATAATGATGGATTCCAGCATATTTGCAACATCCTCGCATGAATCCGTTGTCGTTTCAAGGCGTTCGTACAATTCTTTGCGTTTAATCAGTTCAATAGGGTCAGTTACAGTTGCAAACAGGTTTTTAATGCAAATACGCAACAATTCATCCCCCTGATTTTCCAAATCATTCAGGCGAATAGTGTATTCACGAATGGCCAGCAATTTTTTCTGTGAAAGCAAATGCACAGCTTTCTGAATTTCGTAAGCTGATTGACGCAAAATATCAGCGAACTGCACAATATACTCGTCCGGCTCCGTAATATTGTACATATAAAAACGAGAAGCCGTCGCTTCAAGACCGTCCAACACATCATCCATGGTTGTTGTCAGTTCCATGATGTCATCGCGTTCCAACGGCGTAATGAAGGTCTTGTTCAGCTCAGTAATAATCGTGTGTGTGTAATCATCACACTTATTTTCATACTTCTTCATTTCATTTGTAAACAAAGTTACATCCTGAAGATTTGAAGTATGTTGGGCAAAATAATCGGCTGCTTGCACGATCGTATCTGCCATATTTTCCAACGTCTCGAAGAATATATCCTTTTTCTTCAATCTCATAACGATTACCCCTTTACGAAAATATCCGCAACCTGTTTCGACTGCAATAGACAACCTTTGCTATCTTATCACACTCATCAATGTTTTTGTAATGTTTGTAAAAGCAAATTTCATGATATACGTATACATTGCCCGACATGGAAGGTCATTATCCGACATTTTTTCCCTAAAAAGGTGTATTTCGTTTTCTAATTTGCTTCTATGGTTACATGTTCCTTTAGTGAAGTATCTGCAGGTACCACATGTATATAGGATGTACCTGGCGTTAACGGGATTTCAACCCCATTTTTCATAAAACGAATCGCATCGCCTGGTGTATGTTGCCACTCAGCCTGTATTAACTGTCCTTGTTGAAACACCATGGCCTCTCCGCTACCGTCCACCTCAACACTTAATCTGCCTACATCATCCAACGTTCGATGTCTAGCGCTCATCACAATGACATTGGCTGCTGAGAGCTGTTGGTTATTATTTTGATCCACATGTGACTTTTCGTTCACAAAACGCTTATATTGTTGATCCGCTGGATCATAGGTATAAGATACCCGATAGCTTTTAAGCAAAAACCGGATTTGTAAAGATGCTGCTGTCTCGTCCACCATAACTGGGGTTTCACCGGATTTGAGGTAAGAATATACTGGAACGTCCGTCTGCTTGGCATACCCTTTACTATCGCTTCCTTTGCGCAGTCTGTTCACGTCTGTGTATAAATTATGTGGAGGACGACGATCTTTGCTTCGCCAGAAGTAAGCCCCTCCATTTGAAATCTCATCCAGATGTTCCTTACGCTGCTGCTGTAAAATCGCATAGGCATCTGTGCTTCCCCCTGCGTGTATCGGCAACGCACCATAGGTTTCGCCTAGCTCAATCAAATACGGTCGAATGCTACGGACCGGTCCGATCTTTACATCTCCGCCATGACTTTGGAAAAAAGCGACCAGACGGGTAATCCCGCCTTCTGCAAGAACTTCATATACCATGTCTGCCTGGCTAAGTCCTGCCTGTGGACGTGCAGCCGGAGCATTATTGATCATGACAGCGAGCGGTCGCTCCAAAACTGGCTGCTCCACCGGAAGCCCGGTGAGCGGAGCTGTAAATGCCGGAATAGACTGCTCCTTCGGCGGTTCAAGTGCCTCCTTCTCTGTTTCTTGCTTGGTCAGTTGGGGAACGGATTCAGATTCACCCGTATTGGACATAGCAGAACAAGACATCAGCGTCATGCATAACAGAGCTGAGGCCATCACACGCAACCAATGATTTCGTTGGGAAATGGGCCCGGACAAGTTCATCCCTCCACTTAGTTATTTTTCTCATTATAAGCTTTATTTCCTGTTTTTGTCTTGATTGAAGCATGACCAATCTATAGAATACTTATCTGAAGACATTAAAATTTAAAAAATATTTAGACTTTGTGATTTTTATCACAAATAACTGTAACTGAACCTACTACAATAAAGGTGTAGCAAAGATGATCATCCCCAACAAAATGAAATACAACCAACATTATAGATTAAGAAAGAGGAGTGGTTTGAATGTTTAACAGCTGGTTACGTGAGAACAAAGTCGCAATGTGGTTGCTGACTGTAGTACGGGTTTATCTAGGGTATGAATGGATGACCCACGGACTTGAAAAGCTGACAGGTGGATTTGATGCAGGCGGATTTATCTCGGGGGCCATTGCTAAAACAGGTGGAGACCATCCCGCTGTACAAGGCTGGTGGGGATCGTTCTTGGAAACCTTTGCCCTGCCGAATGTAGGTTTGTTCAACGTCCTGATCCCATTGGGTGAGTTCTTGGTAGGGGTTGGCCTGCTTCTCGGTACATTGACTACACTGGCTGCTTTGATGGCTATGGTTATGAACTTCTCGTTCCTGTTCTCGGGTACAGTAAGCACCAATGCAATCTACCTGCTATTTGAAATCTTCCTTGTAGTCGCTGGTGCAAATGCCGGAAGAATTGGCTTTGACCGTTGGGTACTGCCCTTCCTGCGTGGACTGTTTCGTAAAAATAAAGATACCTTTCCAGCGGACCCTAGTCGAAAAATAGCTTAAACATCCCAAAATAACCGTTATCCTCCGGGGTAATGGTTATTTTTTTGCGCTGTTATACTCACAAGGGGTCTTTCAGCTCCTTCTAACTCGGACTCTTTTATCGGATTCATCATCCCCCCCAAACGTTTACAAGTTGGATACAACATGGAATGCTCACGATACATTTACCCTATACACTACAGTTACATCAAAGAACGTAATGGAGGGTTATATCATGAAAAAAATTACCAAAGCCTATCTCATGCTCGCAGCCGTAACTTTCACAGTGCAGACTATGGGATTGGGATATACAACATCAGTCAAAGCGGCGACGTCTACTACGACATCTCAGGCAGAAAGTGTACAACTTATCTCCAAGACCTTCGAGCAGCTACTACGCCAACCCGGCAAGCTACCTCAGGCATTCACTTATTTGCAAAAGCATATTCAATCCATTCCAGCCTCTCAAGCTACCATCATGGTGCTTCATCTGGAAAATGCGCAGAACCAGCAATTGGATTCCTATGCAAAGACCTTATACCCAGCCTCTGTTCAAATCAAAATAAATCAAATCTATAAACCCGGTGATTCGTTCACAAATGTAATCAGCCGTTCAAGCGATGCGAACCTGAAAAAGTTGCTAACTCAAACAAGAGATGCCGGCTACAAACTTGAAACTGCAGAAGGCATGTACTACCCAGTCATCAACTATGAAAAATATAAAGTCTTCGGGAAGCACACCACGACAGATATCCGCAGCTATATTGACATCATGGCGATGGAATCCGGACAGGCGGCTACCAAGGATGCCGCGCTCCGTATCGGCTATCAACAGTTAGCCGGACGAGTGCTGGCACAGGAGGCATTTTTAAACCAATATCCACATTCCAACCGTACACAAGCTATAAAAAAATTGCACGATCTGTACTTCTTCTATACTTTCTATGGCACGAACAATACGCCATTATTCGATTATGATACCGGGAAGATTCATCCGAATGCCAAAAAAGGGTATCAATTCGTCATTCAACGTAATATGGATTCGAAGAGTACCTACATTCAAAAGCTGAAAGCATTTATGACACTGTTGGATCAAAATGCAGATCAGCGTACTACGCAGGTATCCACTTGGCTAAAAAAGAACGTGCCTTCTAATTAATCAAAGACGCAAAATACACAAAAGAACTTCCATTCCCACACACCATGTGGATTCGGAAGTTCTTTTTTTACATTTACGTATCACTTTCTTGACCAAAAGCCCAACAATTGAGACTCAACGAGCCAAGGACATACGACTGAAAAAGCTTATGCGCAGAGCGCTCATGATCCGCAGCCCCCATCGCATAAAACAAAGGTGAAAAATGCTCTATTCCATAAGAAGGTACCGCCTGTTTGGCATATGGAGCCTTTTTGTCATATTGGAATAGGTGACGCAAATTCCAGTCTTGGAGCTGCTGTGCAATCCAGTCATCATATTGAACGGCCCAATCGGCTGGCTCACTCGTCTGCTTGAGTGTCCGCAAGTTGTGGACCAATCCGCCGCTACCGATAATCAAAATCCCTTGTTCTCGCAACGGTGCCAGCATCCGTCCAATCTCGTATTGCTCCTGGGGAGCGCGCCGAGAATCAATGGATAAGGGTACGACCGGTATGTCTGCATCAGGATATATATGCCGCAAAACCACCCATGCTCCATGATCCAGTCCCCGGTTCCGAACCGGCTGGTGGAACAGGTTATGCTGACTGAACAGATGCTCTATCTCCTCATACAGCTTCGGATCGCCTGGTGCAGGGTAATCGATTGAGTACATTTCTTCGGGAAAGCCATAGAAATCGTGCAACGCTGCATGCTGATCATCCGCGCCAATACATTGATCGGGGCTATCCCAATGCGCGGAAAAAATGACAATTCCTTTGGGTCGGGGCAGGCTCGCGCCCAGCTTTGCAAGAAAGCTGGTATATGCGTTATTTTCTACAGCCAGTGTCGGTGAACCATGCGCAACAAAAATTGAGGGTAATGTCATCGCTGCCAACCTCCACACGCCAGTATAGTGTTACTCTTCCATTTTACTCCGGCGAAGGCGCAATTTCCAATACAATCCGTTACACACTCAAATCAGATCATCCAGTGCTGCCAATCCCGTTGAATATTTTCCTGTTCATCTAGCCATTCAAGCGTCCGATCAATGAGCCGTTGCCGCTCTTTACCTGACGAGAAAGTGTGATCTCCCTGGAAAATAATCTCTTTATCACAGCGTCCCTCTGGACGCATCCAGAATATCTTTTGAAACAGAAATGCATAATCCACAGGAATAATATCATCCGAGGTGCCATGAATAACGAGCACATCTCCGTTAAATTTAACGGCCTCCTGAAACGGCTGGAATTGAGCTAACGACTCAAAATAAGCAGGCGTAAACTTATAGCCCAAATAGTCGGCATGACCCGTTTTAACAGACTCATCGTACACGCTTCGCTCCGTAATTTTGACGATGTCGTTGAATGGATAGCCCACTGCTGACCAAAGAACCAGATTTTGTACTCTCTTATCCCGTACGGCTGTGAGAAGGGCAACCGCGCCCCCCAGACTGTGACCGATCAGCGTCACCTTGGTCGGGTCAATGTCCGCACAATTGACGGCGTAGTCCAACACGGTACGTGTCTGATTAATCATGGACTCGAGCCCCTGCTTGCCGTATTCACCTGTGCTTTCCCCACAACCGGCAAAATCAAAGCGCAGGACAAAGTATCCCCCCTCGGCCAGTTCACGCGCAGTCTTGACGAATAATCGATCTACTCCAATACGATTGCCTACAAAACCGTGACATATAACAACGAGGGGAACTCGTCTCTGACGCTCTCCCTCATTTGTACGGTTTGGATAATGAATTGTTGCGGCCAGTTCTTCATGTTCAAAGCGAATTCCAATTTGCCGTTCCATCCTGATTCCCCCTGTTTCAAGCTTCACTACACATTTATGAATTCAAACTCATATAGTAACGTGGAATATCCATCCAGGATATTCATTCACTTTAATTCCGATAAGTTTAATAAGTTTTATAGTAAAGTCAGTCTATCATCGCCCTGCTTCCTTGTCAACCTGTCAGTTCACATCGTTAAAAAAACAAACAAATAGCGCTCCCCGATGCGATTCCGGAGAACGCTATACTACACTTATTAGAGTGAATCCACTACATTAAAGTAGACATTCGTTATTCGTAGCTGCTCCTAAACATTTGGTGGGTCTCCGTTCGTCCCTCCCACTCCAGCTTACAAGAGGCGCCGTTATGTTCATCCTCATGCCACAGGCTACGGTAGTTCTGTGCACCTAGTTCACCTGCAAATTCTGTATCCTCAGCCACTTCAATATCGTCCAGTATACGGTAGGTTGGAGAAGTTCCTTGAACACTCCGGTGACTCACATTTGTAGACGAGGCCACCCCGCTATTCCTGTTCGAAGCGTTTGCCAATCGTTTTTGGACTGAATAATCTGCCTGGTTCTCCAGTTTCATGATGCCACACCCTCTTAACGTTTATATTCAGGTTGCTCTATGTGCTCACCCTTTATCCAGTTTGAGGAGAATGCAGCGGTAATATACATTCTATAGATAAAGTCTTTTGCCATCCGACGCTTCCTCACGTATACTGTCTTTGTTACGAAATGGCGGTTCCATCACCCTGGGATACGCTCATAAAGCAGGAGGAAGAAATGACTAAAGCAAAAAATTATACGCTTATTGCATGGATTGCCTTGTCTATGTTTTTTTTGACACAGGCAATTATCGGATGGTTTGTCACCTTTACAGGCGGGGATATCAGACCCTTTGAAAAAATCAGCCTATCCACCCTTATCATCATCGCCGCAGGAGCCATTCTACTCGTTGAAGCCCTGATGAATTTTATGGACCGTCCCGAAGAAGGCGAGGAGACACAACAGCCAGACCATGCCCCAGTAAAGCCCCAGATGAATCTTAAATCCATCTTGATGTATGTTGTGTTAGTTGTCGTGATTCTTGTCGCCGGACTAGCGCTGCGCAGTGTACTGCCGGTATTCAGGATCTCCCCTTGGGTAAATTTAATTCTCGCCGCCATCGGCTTTATTGGACTCAAACCGATTTTTCTGCGTAAAAAACGTTCATAGCCCGCAATTCTCATTATATGGAGCTGCCTCATTTTGGATCGTAGCAGCTCCTTTTCATTGCAATCAGGCAACCAACTTACAGCTTGGGTGTGCGCTAAAAAGCCGTATTCCTGGCCTGCAAGAAGCTGCATGGGGGAATACGGCTTGATATACTTTAGAACTTATTTGGAAAATAGTTGTTCTGCATTATCCAGAGCAATTTTATGTCCCATCGCGGAGTAGTCCAGCCAAGGCTGTCCGTCCAACATGTAGACATGCCCTTGCTTCACCGCTTTGAGACCTTGCCATACTGTATTTCCTTCCAGCTGTTTGTATACCTTTTGGGCATCCGCGCCTTTACTGATGATAACAAGGATCGCATCGGCATCATAATCCGGTAAAACCTCTTGGGAAACAACTTGATAAGCCTTATTGATCTTTTCTACACCCTTGGCTGGCTTTAAACCCAAGTCCTGATACAACAGCGGTCCTACGGGACGCTTCATCCCCATAACACGAACCTCTTTCGCCGTCACACGTACAGCCATAACCGTTCCGTCCCCAATTTTTGAATGAATCAGCTTTTTGACTCGTTCCTTCTGTGTATCATAATCTTTTAGAAATGCGTCTGCCTGTGCTTCATGTTTGACCATAACGGCTATTTTTTTCAATTGATCCTTCCATGTGCCTTCATCCAGATCAAAAACTTCGGTCGGCGCAATTTTTTCAAACTTGGCCACATCGGTTCCCGAATATTTTTTGTCCAAGAAAATATGATCAGGTTGAAGTTCCAATACCGCTTCCATATCCGGGTCTGTGACAACACCTAGCTTACGGGTACTTTGAAGACGATCTTTTACATGGGGCAGAAAATCCTTCACATCTCCACCAATGACCGAACCAGCCGGAGTAATGCCCAATGCCAGCAGGTTGTTCGTCAAATGAATAGACATCGAAGCAATACGCGAATCCGCACTAATGGTTGTCTTCGTACTGCCAGCCGCTTTCGTATCGGTAGCCTGTTTGTCGGCTGCTTGTCCGCAAGCGGACAACATGATCATGCATACAACAAGAGTTGTGACTACCCATGAACGTTTAAAACCTGAACCCTCAAATTTGTGCTTTCTCATGATTACTCTCTCCTATGCTACAGAAACTCTACATTATAATGATCAATATAGAAGGCTTCTGTTTAGTTATTAATTTCAGTGGGTTGCATCATTTGCAGCATTTGATTTTATATGTACCTATTCCTTCTGTCATTTTGTTCGGGACAACAGGAATAAAAAATACGGAGCTCCTACCACAGCAACCACCACACCTGCGGGAATCGCATTCGGCTGAAACACCGAACGCCCAATCGTGTCTGCGGTGACCAGAATAACGACCCCGACCAAACAGGCTACTGGCAGCAAATGCTGGTACATCGGCCCAACCAGACGGCGAGCCAGATGAGGCGCAATCAGCCCAATAAAACCGATGCCTCCGGCCATGGATACGCTGGCACTCGATAGAGCCACGGCTGCGCCCAGCAGTATCAGGCGCTGGCGCTTCACATTTGTGCCAATTCCAGCTGCGGTCTCGTCGCCCAACGACAGATTGTTCAGACTGCGCGTCTGCGACAGAACGTAGGGTAATACAATGACTATCCAAGGCAGCAAAGCCGCTGCGTGTATCCAGTCCCGGCCCCAAACGCTGCCAGCTAACCAACGTGCAGTAAATGCGTACGTATCCTCATCCAGCCGCAACGACCAATACAGCGTTATGGCGCTAAGACCCGAGGCTACACCGATGCCAGACAAAATCAGACGCACCGGCACGATTCCTCTGCTGCGGTTATAGGACAACAAAACAATCAGCACCGCCGCAATGACACCTCCTGCAAAGGTAAACAAGGGGATCAGAACGGCGGCCGATCCGTCCAGGTCGCGAAAAAAGCTAACGAACATTACCAGCCCCAACGCAGCCCCCGCATGAAGACCGAGCACTCCCGGATCAGCAAGTGCGTTCCGTGACAAGCCTTGCATGACCGCCCCGGCTGCACCTAGTCCCGCTCCAGCTAGCACCGTTACAGCAATACGTGGCAGACGATACTCGAACAGAACGATATGATCACGTCCGTTGCCACCGCCAAACAACGTATCCAGCACGCGTAGCGGTGGAATACGAATCGTTCCGGTATTCAAACCCAAAACAAGGACAGCAAAGCTGATCCCCGCCAATACCAAACAAACGAGCCAAGCCTTTTTCGTTCTGGTGTCCCCAATCCCTAAAGAGCGACTCACTATAAATCCCTCCTTTCCTTACGGGCGAGAAAGAGGAAAAAGGGTACTCCAATAAAAGACACCATAATTCCAATAGCTAGCTCCTCCGGCGGATTTGCCATTCTCGCTCCCAAATCTGCCAGCACCAGCAGCACGGCTCCCAATAATGCAGACAGCGGCACAATCTGGCGATAATCCACACCGATTAGCTTGCGGGCGATATGTGGGATAACCAAACCTACAAAGCCGATGGCTCCGGCAGCCGATACAGATAGGCCGGCCAGTACCACTACAGTCAGCAGACCCAAAAGCCTGATACGCCTGAGATTCAGCCCAAGGTTTAACGCCACCTCATCGCCCATCGAAATCAGCGAAATAGAACGTGCCAGCCCCATAGACCAGACGATCACAATAAGCAAAATCGGTGCAAGAATCTCAAGCTGCGACCATTTAATCCCGGCTACACCACCCGCATACCAGAAGGCTAAATCCTGACTTAGATCAAAATAAATCGCAATCCCCGAAGTCATGGAACCTAACAAGGCAGCCGTCACAGCTCCAGACACCGTCAATCTCATAGGTGTCAATCCTCCCGGTGCAGATGCTCCCAGACCAAATACCAGTAAGGTACTCATCAGCGCCCCCAGGAACGACAATACAATTAACGTCCCATAAGGTAGATTGGGGAAAAAGGCAAAACTCACTGCAACTACAAACATCGCCCCTGCGTTAATGCCCAGCACACCTGTATCTCCCAGCGGGTTGCGTGTAATACCCTGAATCAGAGAGCCAGCCACCGCCAACGCAGCTCCAATAACTGCTGCACCGAGTACACGCGGTAATCTCAGCTCGTGAATGATCTGATGTGTCATTAGCGAACGATCATAGTGAAATACTGCCGACCACACGGTGCTTACGGTCAAATCCTTGGCTCCGAGAGAAATGGCGGCGAATATGGCCAAAGTCAACAATACAGCCGAAGCTGTGAACAACAACACCTGCCGAACCCTACCCGCTCGAAGCACTGGACGTGCTGTTATGTCTACTTCAGGAACTGCCCTCTCTGTCAGAGCTGTATGTTTGTCCATGCTGTCTTTAGACTGCATTTGGTGAGGTCACTCCCTCCATACCTGAAAATCATCACGTCTCTTATAACGATAATGATAATTATTATCAACTTGATACATAATAGCATGTTTCTATGACATTGCAAGCCAAAAACTGTTCCCCCTTAGGAGGAACAGTTTTTGAATATATCTATATGATTTTACTGCACAAATGACTCCAAACGGGCCTCTCTTTAGTACGTAGGCCAGCCTGCCGAATCCCATTTCAAATCACTAATCAGAAGCTTTGGATTTCCACCATCAGTAGCATCATAGGCATGACGTGCAATCACACTGTTGTTATAGACAGATTGTCCACCCGGTCCCTTCCAACGGTCATTCCCTGCATCCAGTATCGTTCCACCCCCATCCATCAGGCTTTTGCCGCTCTTGTCCACATACGGTCCAGTAATACTAGTAGAGCGACCGTAAATAATCTTATAATTACTGTCTACGCCTTTGCAGCAGTTATCAATGGAAGCAAACAGATAATAATAGCCGTCGCGGTATGTAACATGTGGCGCTTCCAAACCACCAGCCGTACGCTTGGCGATAGAATAGATCTGGCCCGTAGGCTTCATCGTATTCTTGTCCAATCGAGTCACTTTCAAGCCTGAATTCCATGAACCAAAGGAAAGCCAAGGGTTACCGGAAGCGTCAATGACGAGATTTGGATCAATGGCATTATAATCGTTAGCATCCGTCGTACGCAGCACTAGTCCATCATCTCTCCAGCTCCCCGCGCCAATGCTCGTTGCGGAAGCTAGTCCGATAGCCGAGGTCCGGGCACCAAAAGTAGAAATGGAATAGTACAGCCATACCCGTCCATTATACTTTTGAGCATCCGGTGCCCATACATCGTTAGTCTTTTGCTTAGGTACATACGATTTCCACCATGATGGCGGTGACAGGAATATTTGCGGCAATCTGTAAAAATTGCGTCCGTCATCCGATCTTTGAACCTGTATCCCCTGCCCTGTGGAGAAAATATACCATGCGTTGCCTTCCTTCGTAATGGACGGATCATGCACTGCCACATCGCCAGTTAACGCCCAATGCTCTGCGGATGCAGATGGCATCACTGACAGCATTAAAGCAGCCGAGGTTACGGCAGCAAACGCCGTTCGGGTCAATTTACTCTGTACTGATTTTTTCCATGCTTTCAACATTCTTTCGCACCTCCGAATGAGTATCTTATAATGAAATTCAGGTGACACACCTATTACATTAGTGTTTATACTTATGAAGTTACCCATATATTAACCTATCACATTCAGTTTTGTAAACGCTTTATTTCAAATAAAAAGAAATTAATAAACTACGCATAACACTATATACACGAGGATTTGCAAAATCCTGATACAAAAAAGGAGCCCGTAGGCTCCTTTTCAAATTAACATATTAAATAGATTTTCGTTTTTGTTCAGTTCCGTATATTTAAGCCCCTTGCGGTTCATTCGTTCAATTAAAGGAAGATAGTCTTCCTTGTGGAACAGCTCAATGCCGACCAGAGCTGGTCCATTTTCCTTATCATTCTTTTTCGTATATTCAAACCTAGTAATATCGTCGTCTGGTCCAAGCACATCCTGTAGAAACTCACGCAGTGCCCCAGCTCTTTGCGGGAAATTCACCATAAAATAATGCTTCAGTCCTTCATAAATTAGGGACCGTTCCTTAATCTCCTGCATTCGATCTATATCGTTGTTACCACCGCTGACGATACAGACAACCGTTTTGCCTTGAATCTGCTCGCGATACAGATCAAGTGCTGCAACAGGCAGTGAACCCGCAGGCTCCACAACAATCGCATTTTCATTATACAGCTCCAGAATCGCGGTACATGCTTTGCCTTCCGGTACCTTTACAATATCGTCCAAGGTATGTTTACAAATATCGTATGTCAGCTGACCGACACGCTTCACTGCAGCTCCGTCAACAAACTTGTCTATTTGATCCAGTGTAACCACCTTGTGCAAACGCATCGCTTCCGTCATCGACGCCGCGCCGAGGGGTTCCACGCCAATTACCTTGGTGGACGGACTCACGGTTTTAACATACGTACCTACACCTGCCGCCAAACCGCCGCCGCCAATCGTTACGAACACATAGTCCATAGGTGTATCTAGGCTCTCCATCACTTCCATCGCAATCGTACCATTGCCCGCAATAATTTTCGGCTGATCGAACGGATGGATGAAGGTCATTGCCTGCTCGCTGCACACCTTCATGGCCTCGTCATAGGCATCGTCAAACGTGTCTCCGGTCAAAATGACCTCTACACTGTTACCGCCAAAGCGACGAACCTGCTTGACCTTCTGATTGGGCGTTGTACTCGGCATAAATATTTTACCGTGGATACCAAGTGCATTACATGAAAAAGCCACACCTTGCGCATGATTCCCCGCACTCGCACACACGATTCCTTTTTCCATTTGCGCAGGGGTCAAGCTGCGGATCATGTTGTAAGCTCCACGGATTTTAAAGGACCGCACGACTTGGAGATCCTCTCTTTTCAGATACACATTACAGTTATATTTGGCCGATAGGACGGCATCCCTCTGTAAAGGTGTACGTACAATCACCTCACGCAGCATATGATGCGCCCGTACAATATCCTCCATGCCAACGGTTGACGCCATGGTCGGGTCAGTTTTCTGGGTTTCTGTTGGTTCCATAGGTTCTCCACGCTCCGCCTGAATATTTCTGTATTTGAGCATTTTGCATAAATCCCAAGAGCGATTTCAAATCAGCAATATACAGATCGAAACGGTTTAGTTCGTCTATATATTGTACTTTTGAGCGTCAGGAATCGAATTATGCAAAGTGCTGTATTTGAAATCTTTCAAATATCATACCACGTTTACCCATAGCTTGTGCAGATGATAGTCATGAAAATGAGAATGAAAATCAATCGAATCTAAAAAAAGGCAGACCGGGACAATGCCCGATCAGCCTTTTCTGACGTTGCATATTTCTTGTATTCCATTGCTCTATTTAATACCTTTCCGATTATCCTTTTACTCCGCCTGCCGTCATCCCTTCAATAAAGTAACGCTGGAAGAACAGGAACACGACGAGAATCGGTAAAATAGCCAAAACGGATCCCGCGATCAGCACATCATAATTGTTGCCATACGGCGTCAGCAGACTGGACAAACCAATCGGTAGTGTCAGCATGTCATTGGTACGCAATACAATCATCGGCCACAGGAAGTTATTCCAACTGTTCATCGCCTGCAAAATAGCCATTGCCGCAAATGCAGGCGCCATCAGAGGCATCATAATCCGTACGAAAATGCCATATTCTGAACAGCCGTCAACCCGCGCAGCATCCATGAAGTCCTTGGGAACACCACTCAAATATTGACGGAAGAAAAAGATCGGGATCGGCGCGACGACGAAGGGTAGAATTACGCCCCATACTGTATTAATTAGCTTCATGCCAATCATTAGCTTGTAGAGCGGCAGCATGATAATTTCTACCGGGATCATCATCACGACCAGTACCAGTGTGAAAATCACATTTTTCAATCTAAAACGGTACATCTCCAGACCGTAGCCTACCATCGCGGACAATATCAGACATAACACCGTAAACAAGACGGTAATGACAATACTGTTCCAGTACCATTGAAAATAATCCGTCGTCCCCTGAAAGATGAACGCATAGTTTTTCAAGGACATGATGCCCCACTCCAGCTTAAGATTCAACCCGTAGCGCAGCAGCTCCGTCGATGGCTTGAACGAGGCAAGCGTCACGGCAAATAGCGGAAACAGGGCAAACCCGGCAAATAGAATGAACAGGACAACGAGCAATGCGGATAACGAGCCTTTTTGTTTCTGAGCCATCGCTTAATCCTCCTTCCGGAACATGCCGAAAAATTTGAGCTGGATCAGGTTCAGCACGAGTGTAAATACGAGCAATACAATGCCTACCGCAGCTCCAAAGCCCATACTGTTCTGCTCCAGACCTTGGCGATAGAGATAGCCAACAATCGTTAAACCAATATCGTTCGGGGAGTTATTTCCGTTCCACAGCATATAGCTCTCCGTGAACATGGATAACCCCGCATAAATGCTAATCGTAAATACGTAGATCGTCACTGGTTTCATCATAGGAATCGTAATCCGCCAAAATGAATCGAAACGACTGGCTCCATCAATCTGCGCAGCTTCATACAACTCGGGAGGAATGTTCTGGAGTCCCGACATGTAATACAGCATGTTCACGCCTAACCATCTCCACAAGGCCAGCACGATCAACGCTAAAAAGCCGGTGTTCGCGTTCATTAGCCATTTGTAAGGCTCCAGACCGAATACCCCCAACAGGGAGTTCATCAGAGAACCATCCAATTCCCCGAACATGAGGCGGAAGATCGTTCCTGCTACCACCACCGAGGTTAGTGCAGGTATAAACATCACGGAGCGAAACACCCCTCTGCCCGGCATTTTAGGCGAATTCAGCAATACCGCCAATACCAGCGGCAGAGGAATCAGCACGACCAGTGTAAGCAGCGTGTACAGGACGCTATTCAATATCGCCTTTCCAAACGTAGGATTGATTAAGTCCTTATAATTCTCCAGTCCAACATAAGTTGTTATCCCTGGTAGGACTTCCTGAAAGCTCATAATGACCGTCGAGATGACCGGATAGGCAAAAAATAGCGCAAAGGACAGTAAAAATGGAAGGACAAACACATACGGTGCCGTACGGCTGGAATGAATAAAGCGACTCCATCGGCTTCTGGTCGGACGCTGAGGTTGTGGCGGCTGACCTGTCGGTACATTAGCGTTCGTATGAACGGGCGTTGCCATGAATCTCACTCCCTTTCCTGTTGGGGTCTATCTCAGTTCATCTGCCAGCTCATGTAGCACCGTGGCTGGATCTTCGCCATTCTGTAGTGTCCGATAAAGTATTTTATTGCGCACAGCACTGGCGATATCAGGCGTTTTCGGTCCGATATGCACCGCATTGATTTCATCTTTGACTTCGATGAGCGTGTCAAAAATATTCGTTCCGAAATACTCCGTAAATTTATTCTTGGCTTTGGCTTCCGGCAATGTCCACACTTCACTACGGATGGGATCAAAACCAAGCTGCTTCCAGATCTCCACATTCCCTTGCTTGGATAGCTTGGCAAAGGCCAGAAAGCGCATCGCCAGATCCTGGTGCTCTGATTGGTTCGTGACTACCGTTCCAGTTCCACCCATACCCGCTGAGCGATAACCGCCTTTTTCCCACGCCGGCATAGGTCTGATGATAATTTTACCTTTCAGGTCAGGCATGTAATCCGTAAAACGTCCCATGTACCACATCGGCATCCATACCGAAGCGGCCCCACCTTTGTTCATAAATCCGTAGTATTCCTCCATGTGATGCCCGCCGCCTGGAGCGGGAATAGCGATTTTATCTTTTACCATCTGTTGAAGAAACTCGAGTGTTTTAATATTGGTTTCGTTATCCAACGTCAACTCGCCCTTGTCATCCAGAAAATCTGAATTTTGCTGGGAGATCATCGGCCAATAGCTCCATAGGTCATTCGTTTCTAAGGTCGCCATGGGCTTGCCTGTTTTCGCCAGTACTTGCTTGCCTGCAGCAGCATAGTCTGCCCAGGTGACGATGGAATCCGGGTTTACCCCCGCCTGATCCATAATCTCTTTATTGTAATACATCACTTCGGCCCCAACGTGGAAGTCAATGCCGTAATATTTACCGTCTTTGCCGTAAATCTGTACTCTGGAGGGCACAATGTTATTGATCTCGGGGTCAATCACCGGATTGAGCGGGACCAGCTGCGGTATGCCTTTGAGAAAATTACCAATCTTGTTCACCTCGATATCCGCGATATCCGGCGCTCCCACCCCCGATTGCAGCGCAATCGACAGCTTACTGTGATGGTTATCATAAGGAAATGTATTCGCTTTCAAATTAATCAATTCATCAGGGTGCTGTTGGTTCCATTGGTCAGCCATTTGCAGAAAAAACTTCTCATGCAGTTCATTAAACGTCCATAATACAAGTTCTGTTCCCGGCCCATCCTTTTCATCGGTCTTGAAAGAACAGCCTTGCAGCAGTCCAGCCATCAAAACCACCGCCATAAGCATCAAAGCCATGCGTTTTCTTCGCAGCAGCATATCCTTCCCCCTTCGCATGATGAAATCCTAATTCGTAAATGATTGCGCTTTCTTTTATTATTTAACATCAACACAAATTAGTTTACAACAACATTATTTATAAAATATTTATTTTCAACGCAGATTAGCGTCTCCTTTGCATTATAGGGGGAAAATGAATTGAATGAGGCTATGATGATTTTTGCATAAAAAAGAGGCCCCACTCGAATTGAAACTCGAAGTTGGGCCTCGCTTTTTTAACTACTCTTGGGAATGGGCTGCTTCGTCCTTCACTTCTTCCCGAAATGATCTAATACTTTCTTTACGACGATTATTTTTTTCTTCGATCTGCTTACGCTCCTCGTTGCTGATTTCAGAGGAAAATTCGTTTAGATATCCTTCAGCTTCATGCAGGTTCTGCTGTGTGTTCTGAATACTTTGTTGCAAATGTTCAACATTATCGGCTCGATTATCTGGTTTTGCCATTCGTTTGTCGCCTCCTAATAATGGGGTCGCTCAGTAGAGCGCTAATCCGTAGCTTGATCGCTATCGGAGTATTTTATGCATTAAAATGCTCCCCAAACCACTTTCCTGCGGCTTCGGCTTCAGTCCGAGTCAATTGATGACCATTGCGTTCCCAATATGCTTCCACCTGCGCTCCAGCCCCTTCCAATAATGCTTGCAGCTCCTGAGATTCCGAAATCGGAACAATCGGATCATTCTCACCGGAAGACAAAAATATAGGGATACCATTCAAAGCGGGCAAATCCAGCCCACGCAACGGCACCATTGCATGGTGTAAAATAGCTCCACGTAACGCTTTTGCATCGTGAAAGAGCATGCTGGCGGCTATGTTTGCACCATTGGAATAGCCAAGAGCCACCACGTTATTACGATCAAAATCGTATTGCTCTGCAGCTGTGTCCACAAATTCGCTCAGTTCTTTGGTGCGAAATACGAGATCCTCAATGTCGAACACTCCTTCTGCCAAACGGCGAAAGAAACGCGGCATCCCATTTTCCAGCACATTTCCTCTCACGCCTAATACAGAAGCTCCCGGTGCTACCATCTCAGCCAAAGGTATCAGGTCTTGTTCGTTCCCGCCTGTACCATGCAACAGCAAAATAACCGGGGCTTGCGGATGATTTCCTTTACGAAATACGTGTTTCATTTATATTTCCTCCTCATTTTTCTTTAAATTAAGATTCTTATTTTTAGTATAAATTAATTATAGCCAACTTCGCTGCCTTTTACAAACCTAATTAGTCTGGTCTACATCTTTTTTCTAAAATGATGCCTTGTTCCATTGACATGTAGTATAGCTCTATTTTACTATGGTGTTAGATATTTAGAATATTATCTAAATATCTAAAGGAGGAAATGTATTTTGAACGATGCCTTCAAAGCTTTGGCTGATCCGACCCGGCGTACAATCTTACAGCTTTTAAAGGAGAAAAGTATGAGCGCAGGTGAAGTGGCTGAACATTTTCAAATTAGTAAGCCCAGCATCTCCCACCATCTCAATATCCTGAAGCAGGCTGGGCTGGTGCTGGATGAACGACAGGGGCAAAACATTATCTACACCCTGCATACAACGGTTGTGGCAGATGTCATCGGTTGGATGTTCAGCATCGCCCACTCCGATACCCCTGCCCAGAAAAATGTGAATCATATCAAGGATACGGAGGGATCTGAATGAAATTGCGAACACCTTGGGGCTTTACGGATGTTTTGACGACTTTGATTGCCTTATCACCCGCTATAGGTGCTATACTGCTGTACGACCGACTTCCCAATGTTCTAGCCTCGCATTTTGGCTTTGACAATACTGCAGACGGGTATATGAGCAAAAGTGGTTCTATTATCATGCTCGTGCTGTTGGGTCTAGTACCGCTGGTCATCCGATTGGCACGCTACATGGACCCCAACAGAGCTAATTATGAGAAATTTTCAAAAGCCTATGAAGTTACGCGTGCAGGTATTTCTTTGGTTCTCGCTGTGGCTGGATGGGGGATGCTGCTGTATAACCTGAACATACGACTGCAAATGAATACTATAATTTTGGGGGTAATAGGCCTGCTGCTGCTGGTGATGGGTAATTATATGACTCAGGTGCAGCCGAACTATACCTTCGGTATCCGTACTCCGTGGACTCTGTCTAACCCGGAGGTATGGCGTAAAACGCACCGTTTCGGTGGACCTATGATGATGCTCGGTGGTGCTTCGGGTTTGGTGGCGGCATGGGTCGATGGAGTGGCGGGAACGGTCATTTTTCTATCCGTGCTGATCATATCCGTCATCTCTCCCATACTCTATTCTCTCTTGTTGTATCGTAAGCTAAACCAGTAAGCAGACAAAGCCAAACCTGAACCTAAAAAAGAAACCTCCCAATCCACGATAAACGTAGAATAGGAGGTTCTTTGTACATTAAATTTTAATATTAGAACAACAGCTTATCGGGATGCGTGCCTACACGCTCATCAAGATGAAGACCATTGATTCGTTCAATATCCTCAGTCGTCAATTCAAAATCGAATAAATCAGCATTTTCGCGAATACGATGCGCGGTTACAGATTTGGGAATCGTCACAATCCCCCGATCCAGATGCCAACGCAAAATAACCTGCGAAGAGGTTTTACCGTATTTGGCAGCAATCTCAACGATGTCCGCTTGCTCGGTTAATTTCCCCTTCATCAGCGGACTCCACGATTCAAGCTGAATCTGGTGCTCCCGGCAGTATTGATGCAGCTCTTGTTGAGTCAGACGAGGGTGAAGCTCCACTTGGTTGATGACAGGAACCATGTTGCTGTCTTTGAGGAGGTCTTCGAGATGGTGAACTTGGAAGTTACTAACTCCGATAGCGCGCACGCTTCCTTCTTCATACAGTCGTTCGAATGCCTTCCAGGTTTCCTTGTACTTATCCTTGCCAGGCCAATGAATGAGATACAGATCAATGATATCCAGACCCAGCCGCTTACGGCTTTCCTCAAAGGCACGCAGTGTTGAATCGTAGCCTTGATCCTGATTCCATAGCTTGGTAGTTACAAACAGATTTTCTCTAGCCGCTCCACTATCACGAATGGCTCGTCCAACCAGTTCCTCGTTGCCGTAGATCGCCGCTGTATCAATGTGACGGTAACCGACCTCAATAGCTGTTTTGACCGCTTCGTAGACCTCATTGCCTTCCGCCTTGTAAGTGCCGAAACCAAGCCAAGGCATCTGAACTCCGTTATTCAGTACAGTTGTATCCGCAATGTTCCCCATGTCTATTCCTCCTGTTCCTGATTATGAATTATCCAACGGGATGATTACAGTTTAGTTGCATCCTGAAAAGCATTCACTTGAAGCGGAGCAGCCAACAATTCTTTAGCCGCAGCAACAAATGCTTGGAAATGGGCAGAATTATTATGGAAATCTACAGCAGCAGCATCTTTCCACTCTTCAACCATCGTAAATGCGTTGGGATCATTCAGATCCTGCATTAACGTGTAACGTACATTGCCTTCTTCAGCTTGGGATGCGCTGATCAGCCCTTGGGTTTGTTGCAGAAAAGTCTCTCTTTTTTCAGGTAAAACTTTCATATCGGCATGAATAATAATCATATTATGTTCCTCCTCGTATTATGTAACTATTTCTATTATAGACCATTCTTTCGACAGAATAAAAGTGCGGGCGTTTCTGTAATACAGTAAAATGGATCGTATGGGGGAGAAGATCGGCTGATCCGTTCCTCCTATATTTTGTTTAACGGCGGTGAAGGCATGTGCGTTTTCAGACAAAACTAATGGTATTTATATCCCTTTTAGTACTGGTAGTTACCGGGTTGTTGGGATTATCCTTTCGATATATGATCACCTCCGCTCTATACGATGAAATCGGAAAAAGGGCGCTAACCGTCGCCAATACCCTCGCCGTAGATGCACAGGTCAGAGACGCTCTGGAGCAGACCGAGACGACGCAATTGCGTTCGCGTATCAACGAGGCCATAAAGCCCGTCCAAGCCAGCAGCGGCGCTGATTTTATTACTATTGCTGATCGTCATCTCATCCGGCAGTGGCATGTAAACCCGGAACGCATCGGCACGCCTATGATAGACCCCATGAATGATAAGGTACTGCAAGGGCAGTCCTTTATCACTGAATCGACAGGCTCTCTTGGACCCTCACTACGCGCCAAAACTGCCGTTTATGATCAGCAAGGTAAGGCCATCGGGCTCGTCTCTGTAGGTTTTTTAATGACAGATGTGCAGCAAAATATTCGTACATACACATATGCGTGGCTCTGGTTTATGGTGGGCGCGCTGATGATCGGCATATTGGGAAGCCTGGTTATAGCACAACGGGTTCGACGCGCACTGCATGGACTGGAGCCAGTGGAGATCGGACGGCTGTACCAGGAAAAGCAAGCCATTATTGAGTCCATCGGCGAAGGGATTATCGCGGTTAATAGTCACGGACAAATCACACTTGCCAATCCACAGGCGGCTCGTTTGATCGGACTCCCCCCGGAAACCTCTATATACGGATGCGACCTTCGTCACTTGACGGGTGTCCCGGATGTACTGGCTGATATGCTTGTTGCAGATTACACAGTAGAGCATTCAATGATGGGGCCAGAACAGGGACAGCTCGTATGGAATGAGGAAATTGAGGTCCAGCAGCGAATTGTAGTCGTCAGCCGTGTGCCGATCCAGGATCGATCCGGTCGCATCATGGGCACGGTTGCCAGTCTGCGTGACAAGACCGAACTGCTCCACATGACACAACAGTTGACAGAGGTCAAAGATTACGCGGAAGTACTGCGATCACAAACACACGAATACGCCAATCGGCTGTATCTCATATCCGGCCTGATTCAGTTGGAGTGTTATGACGAAGCGGTGGACTTTATCACCCAGGAATCAGAGGAATATCGTGTACACAGACCGATTGCTACTGCTCTCCTGCCCGATTCAATCATCGCCAGCCTACTGATCGGTAAGAAGAAACAGGCGCTGGAAAAAGGGATATTACTCCATTCTGATATTAAAGGAGCATTCTCAACCCAGTCTCCTACGTTGGAGTGGTCGCTTCTCGCTGCCATGGCTGGAAACCTGCTGGATAACGCCATGGAAGCTGTCGCGATGCCCTCCATCCCTGAAGGACAGGTCTGGTTCCGGCTTGAAGAAACGACTGAAGCCATCATCGTCGAAGTTGCGGATAACGGATCGGGAATTTCGGACGATATCCAAGAAAAGCTGTTTGTCAGGGGAGCTTCGACCAAAGCAGAAGCAGGACATGGATATGGCCTTGCTCTCGTGCTGGAGTACACTGAACGAATGGACGGCTCTATAGAAGTGCATGAACGGCCTGGTGGTGGAAGTATTTTTGAGGTATACATTCCTTTACATAGGACAGATATGAGTAATGATGCAAAAGGAGGTTATGCCCATGAGTGAGCGGGTTTTATCGGACATTGAGGTTCTTATTATTGAAGACGATCCGCGAATTGCGGAGATTAACCGCCGATTTATTGAAAAGGTAGACGGGTTCACCGTATGTGCAATCGCCACGAACGAATTTGAGGCAAAACTTCAACTGGACGTGCTCCGTCCTCCTCTGGTCGTGCTGGATGTTTATTTTCCTGATACAGATGGTCTAACCCTGCTATCGTTCATCAAGCAACACTATCCGGGTACAGATGTTATTATGCTGACTGCCGCCAAAGAAGCTGAAACAGTGGTACAAGCCGTTCGAGCAGGCGTGTTTGATTTTATCGTAAAGCCGCTTATATTCGAGAGATTGCGTGCGACCTTGGAGGAATATGCCCGATTTCGGCGACAAGTTACAACATGGCAAGAGGAACAATCCACGGTGGAGCAATCGGAAATTGACAGTTTGCTTCAAAGCGCGGGCACCGGTCGGATGGCGGGGAACGGAGAACTATGGGCCAAAGGCATCGATAAAGTAACTTGCGACAAAGTGCTAGATCTCCTGAATCGACGGGGTGAGGTGACTACAGGTACAGTGGGAATTGAGCTGGGTATGAGCCGTTCTACAGCCAGAAGGTACCTGGAGTATTTAGTGGAAAGTGGCGACGCGCACCACGATCAGGTGTATGGAACCGTCGGCAGACCGGAGCGTATCTATCGCCGACAGCGGGGAGATGTATAAACCACCCAACTCTGATGTCCTGGTACTTCCCCCTCCTCCTATTCATAATTTTAATAAATTTAATTCACTTAATCGACCAAAACGGTTTAAATGACCACATTATTTACGTCCTCCTTCCCGATTGCTAGAATGATCAACAGTTAGTTAATTGATAATGATTATCAGTTTCTCTGATAAGCATACTGGAACGGGGGATAACATATGGCAACACCGAAACAACCACTGCGCACAGGCATGCTGCTTGCAGCGATCCTGGCACTACTGACGGTCATTATGGCGGGATGTGGAAGCCAGTCACAAGATAACAGCGCAGCAGCACCTCAAGCAACAGGTGACACTCGAATGATTAAACATGAGATGGGAGAAACCAAAGTTACAGGTACACCCAAAAGAATCGTAACCCTGGAATTCTCTTTTGTCGATGCCACAACCCAACTGGGCGTAACTCCTGTCGGCATAGCTCAGGAAAATGACGATGATATTGATGGGCTGCTCGGTAAGAAAATCAACTTTACACCAGTAGGCACGCGCAAACAGCCAAACCTGGAAACGATCAGCTCCCTGAAGCCGGATTTGATTATTGCCGATCTGAATCGTCATAAAAGCATATACAAAGAACTAAGCGAGATTGCTCCGACCATTGTTCTAAAGAGCCGCAATTCCTCCTATGAACAAAACCTGGCATCCTTCGGTGTCATCGCCGATGCGTTGGGTGAGAAGGAAAAAGGCGAGCAAATTCTCGCTGCGCATAAAGCTACCATGGAAAAGTTGAAAGAAGGCATCAAAGCTGGCGAGTCACGTAGCGTATTGCTAGGGGTATTCCGCTCTGATTCACTATCGGCTCACGGTGCTTCATCCTTTGATGGACAATTGCTGGAGCAAGCGGGTATTCACAATGCCCTTCAAAATACAAGCGAGCCTACCGTCAAGCTGACGCTGGAACAGATTGCACAAGCGGATCCTGATGTGATCTTTTTGGTGGAAGCCGATGAGAAGCTGATTGCGGAATGGAAGCAAAACCCGCTTTGGCAAAACATTACGGCCGTCAAAAAAGGGGAAGTTTACGAAGTGAACCGGGCACTGTGGACCCGGTACCGTGGACTCGGCTCAGCCGAGAAAATACTGGAGCAAGCCATTTCGCTTCTGTATCCCGCGCAAAGTAAAGGAGACGGCTCCCGTTGATCGGACAAGCCTCACGCGACCGGCTGAATAAGCCGGTCTTCTTTGCACTTATCGCTGCGTTGCTGGCTGGATTGCTGCTCAGCGTGGCGATTGGCCCAGTCAGGATGGACATCCCCACCATGCTGACTGCGCTGTTCACCGAGCATCCGTCCAAGGATCAGCTCATTGTCTTGACGGTACGCCTACCGCGTGCCGTTATTGGCCTAATCGTCGGGGCGGGGCTCGCCGTGGCGGGAGCCCTGATGCAGGCCATCACACGCAACTCGCTGGCCTCGCCGCAGGTATTCGGGGTCAGCTCAGGCGCTTCGCTGGCTGTCGTGCTGTCCGTCGTGCTGCTGCCGAATATCGGATCGTCCGACAGCATTTATTTTGCTTTTGCCGGGGCCATCGCAGGCGGCTCCTTCGTATATGCGCTGGCCGGAACGGCGGGCATGACGCCGGTCAAGCTGGCCCTTGCCGGGATGGCCGTGCATCTGTTGCTGGCCTCCATCACCCAGGGACTGCTCGTGTTCAACGAGCAAATATCCGATGTGCTGTATTGGCTCGCCGGAGCCATCGATGGTTCCACTTGGGCCGACACGCGTCTGGTGCTGCCATGGTTCGCCGTGGGTATGATCCTTGCGCTGGCGTTGGCGCCCTCGCTCTCTGTGCTGAGCCTCGGGACGGAAGTCGCACAAGGATTGGGACAAAACGTACGTCTTGTCCGTCTACTGGCCTCGGCCTCAGTGATTTTGCTGGCAGGCTCTGCCATAGCGGTAGCCGGGTCCATCGGCTTTGTGGGCCTGATGGTGCCGAATATCATCAAGATGTTTACAGGCGACAATTACAGGCGGGTCATTCCCCTGTCTGCAATCTGCGGAGCTCTGCTGCTGACATATGCAGACGTGCTTGGACGATTCATTGCATTTCCTTATGAATCGCCCGTTGGTATTGTAACGGCGCTGGTGGGTGCGCCCTTCTTTTTATATCTGGCGCATAAGAACGGGAGGGCTTCACGATGAAAAAACTGTGGATTTTACTCGCACTAATGCTGGGTGTTGCTTTTATAGCTATAGGCGTGGGCAGCACCTACATTACACCCTCTGAGCTGATCACAGCTCTGACTGACCGGAATGCCTCTTCCTGGTTCATCGTTCACCATTATCGGCTGCCACGCGGTCTGCTGGCCATCATGGCCGGAGCTGGGCTGGCAGTAGCCGGTGTTCTGCTGCAAGGCATGATCCGCAACCCGCTGGCCTCGCCAGATGTGGTGGGTGTATCCAAGGGGGCCGGCTTTGCGGCGGTTCTTGTCATCGTACTGCTGCCCTCATCCCCAGTGGCGCTGTTGCCTGTAGCAGCCTTTGTCGGTGCCGGACTAGCTGCACTGTTGCTCGTACAGCTTTCGATGAAGGGAGGCATGCGTCCCAATATGCTAGCCTTGACCGGACTGGCGGTGGGCGCTATTTTTCAGGCTGCGACCGATTATATACTGGTCAAGTATCCACTCGAAGCCAGCGACACGCTCACTTGGCTAGCTGGAAGTCTGTGGGGCAAAGGCTGGGACGAAGTGTATGGGCTACTGCCGTGGTTAATCGTGTTGCTGCCTCTCGCCTATACCCTACAGCGCAAGCTCGACATTATGAGCCTAGATGAAGAAAGCTCTGCTGGGCTGGGACTTAGCGTGAAGCGTGTGCGTACAGGACTGCTAGCCGTGTCAGTCGCCTTAGCTGCCTCCTGTGTCGCTGCCATCGGCTCCATCGGCTTTATCGGACTGCTGGCACCGCATCTGGCACGGCGGTTATTTGGCAATCGCCACCGCTATTTATTGCCCGGCTCGGCGATGATCGGCGCCCTGATTCTCGTCCTCGCCGACGCGTTGGGACGGGGGCTGAAGCCGCCGCTCGAAATTCCCGCTGGCATCGTGACAGCCGTCATTGGCGCGCCATATTTTTTGTATCTATTGCTGCGGGAACGCAAACAGAAAGGCAGCGAATAGGATTAGGATAAGAAGTTGCGCAGCGCAGTTAAGCGCTGCACTATACCCTAGCGTTTAGCAGCGCTACCTGTACACCGATACGCCGATTAACTTCTTTTCTAAACGATTCATCATGTAGTAACCTCTTTTTAAAAACATTTATCATTTCAGGAAAGCTGGCATTTGTGCTAGGGTCCAAATCGTTAAAAAAGACAGCTAGCTCTGTCGAATGCCCTTCCTTATCTGTCGCATACATTGCCAGTGTCAAAACGTAAGCCGTGGAGCCTCCTTTTTGCCCAGTATGTTTCAGGAATTGCTGGTTTTCAGGAAGAACCATAAATGGTTCCTCCATGACCTCGGACAATAACTTTTGCTCAGCTTTTGTGAACCCTTGACGGCGGTTCAGCTTACTCATTAAAGAGGCATAATCGGCTGTCGTTGAAGCTATAAAACGATCCGTATTAATACGGTCATAATCCTGATCATACCAGGTCTCAATATCTGCGTTTTTCTTGTAAGAACCACTCACATCACGGCGCAGCTTGTTATGAATCACGCGGGCATATCGGCGAAATTCCGTATCAGACATTGCCTGGATGGCTTCTTTGGCAGAAATATTATTCTTTGCATTATTCCAATTCTCACCTTGGCTCTCCTTCATCCGTTCGTAGGGAATCAGAATAGAGGATACAAACGGATAAATGGGATCATGATTTTGCAAACCCAAGTTGGCTCTCGTCCGATTGATCGCTTCCAACCCCAATTTGTCCATTAAATACTCGGCATTGGCGTTGGAACTGAATTGAATCATCCCCTTGGCGACGTCACGTACAGATACAGTTTCATTCTGTATCCGCCCTTTGGCCTCCATATTCTGTAGCCACGCCGTATGAGCACCACCATCCAAACCCGGCAAATAAAACCTTTCCAGCGAAATCAGCTTCACTCTTTCATCCGGGTTGATCTGATCCACCGCCGCTTGCTTGGCATATTCGATTGCAATGATTGTTTTGACGGTGCTCGCCAAAGGCATCATCCGGTTTTCCTCTTGGCCTGCCAGCTTTTTTCCATCTCTCAGAATCGTAATCGAAACTTTTTCTGCATTCTCCTCCACAAAATGAAGTAAACACCGAGCAGCATCCTGTTCCTTTGTTTCACCCTTAACCTCGGCTGCAATCGCAGTTGTGGGCCGGACGGTATTCGGGGGATTAGCCACTTGATTCTGCATGAAAGATAGTAATCCTGTTGCCACACCCATAACGATGAGCACTGTAGCCAAAATAGTTGCTACTATGATAAGGCGCTTTCGTTTCACTATAACCTCCCCCTGTATACACTTCACACACAGGTTTATTTTCCCATTTTTATATTTCAATTTCTATTTTAAACGAAAACACAGTACAAAAAGTTTCATTACGTGTCATATTTGCAAATAACATAAAAAAGAGAGCCTCCTGTATATAACACAGGCTGACTCTCTTTCGTTACCCTTCGACACTTATGCTGGATAGGGTACTTCGGTTCCATTCAATATGAGGTGCATCCGAATTTCCGCTTTTAAGGAGTCGGATACTGCACAATATTTTTCCTTACCCATCTGAATCGCTTTCCATACGCGGTAATCCGGAATATCTCCATCTACGTGGAATGTCAGATCAATCGCTGTAAAGCCTGTCGGCATTTCTTCCTTGCGCGTACCTTCTGCGTCAATATCAATGCGAGTAATGTCCGACAAGAAACGATCCAAAATCATTGTGATATCGATCCCCATACATCCTGCCAGACCTGCCAACAGCAGTTCCATGGGTGTCATCCCTTTACCATCACCGCCATAAGCCGCCGTAGCATCCATCCCTACAGAATAACCGGATGGTCCCTCCGAAGTAAACGCGCGTTTGCCGTGCCAAGTTGTAGATACTTTCATGTTCAAAGGCCTTCTTTCCATCTTAATAATCTATGATTTATCCTCGATCTTACTTTAAAACTCACTGATTTGGCGTAAAAATTTCTGTGTTCTCTCATGCTGGGGAGTGTCAAAAAACGCCTGTGGCGCTGCCTCCTCCAAAATGATACCATCTGCCATAAATATAACCTTGTCTGCCACCTCGCGAGCAAATTTCATCTCATGAGTAACGACGACCATCGTCATTCCGTCTTGAGCCAACTCTCGCATAACACCCAGCACTTCCCCTACCAGCTCGGGATCAAGTGCTGATGTCGGCTCGTCGAACAGCATAATCGCCGGGTCCATCGCCAGCGCACGCGCAATGGCTACCCGCTGCTGCTGTCCACCGGACAGACGTGAAGGATGTACATCCTGCTTGTCCGATAACCCCACCCGCTCCAACAACCGTTGTCCGATGGACATAGCCTTGTCGCGCGGAATTTTTTTTACTGTCAGCAGCCCTTCAATGACATTGCCGATTGCGGTTTTGTGAGGATACAGATTGAATTGCTGGAACACCATCCCCGTCTGTTTGCGAATCTCACGAATGGCTACTTGGCGGACACGAACGGGAGCCGTAGCATCGACCTCAATCCCATTCACCTCAAACTTGCCGGAAGACAGCTCTTCCAGACCGTTCAGGCAGCGCAGCAAGGTACTTTTACCTGAACCGCTCGGGCCGAGTAATACGACGATTTCGCGAGCGACAACCTGAAAATCAATGCTTTTCAGAACCTCTACCTGTCCGAATCGTTTACCTAATCCGTTTGTTGTTATCATCATCTATCATCTCCACCTTAATAAGCTCGAGCCAGACGCTTTTCCACCCGCTCCAGTATAGCGGAGAATCCAATGCTCATAATCCAGTACATCAGGCCAATTTCGAGCAGAAACGGCATGTAGAGCAAATACTGTGCCTGTAAAAGCTGTGCCTGTCGCATCAATTCACTGACCCCGATAACCGACACCAGCGACGTTTCTTTAAGCATACCTACAAATGTATTCCCCATCGGTGCAATTGCAATGCGTACCGCCTGCGGAAGAATAATGCGCCACATCGTTTGACCGGGCGACATTCCCGTCGCATAAGCTGCCTCGGTCTGTCCCTGGGGTACGGCTAAAATAGCTCCACGGAACGTCTCCGATAAGTACGCTCCTGTGTTAATACTGAGTGCAAGACAAGCAGCCGTCAGCGATCCGAATGATATTCCATAATCATCTAGTCCATAATAAATGACCGCAATCTGCACCAAAACCGGCGTTCCCCGAATGATCGATACATACATGCGCGCCAGCCATCGAACGGGTCGATTCCCCTTCAACCGGGCCACAGCAACAACCAAACCAATGATTAGGCCAAAAAACATAGAGACAATCGTAATATATAGCGTATAATAAGCACCCTTTAATAAAAAAGGGACGTTCTCCCACATTAATTCAAGCATCGATTATATTCCCTTCTTTCAGACGAGTGGCCCCATGTCAGCATAAAAGCCAAGACTGGAGCCAGACGCCTCTAAAAGGCTTACGTTATTCTTTTGGCTCCTCGCCAAACCATTTTTTGAAAATTGTTTTGTAAGTGCCGTCTTCCTTCATTTCCTTCAAAGCCTTGTTCAAGGCTTCTTTAAGCTCAGGAGTTTTCTGGTTAATGGCTACACCCGCTTGATCCGATTTAATCGGCTCGCCTACGGCTTTAATTTGGAACCCGTTTTTATCGATAATGGGCTTGAGTGCATACAGATTGTTAATGGTTGCGTCAATGCGACCAGAGTTTAGATCCTTTAAGGAAGTAATGACATCATCATACGTTTTAATCTCAAAATCGCCTACCTTCGGCAGTACTTCATTCCGCAGATAAGATTCATCATTCGTTCCCAAGCCGACACCAATGGTTTTGCCTTTAAAGTCCTCCAGCTTGGTAATATCATTTGTTTTGCTGTTTACGATAATGTTTACATTGTTTGTGATATAAGGCTCTGTGAAGTCAATGGCCTTCTTACGATCCTCTGTGATCGTCACTTGGCTAATCACTGCATCGAATTTTTTCTTTTGCAAACTTGGAATCAGTCCCGAGAATTCTTGTGCCGTGAACTCCGGTTTCACTCCAATCCGCTTCGCCAATTCTTTGGCGATATCCACATCAAATCCGTCCAATTCCTTGTTGTCGTTCAAAAAATTGTACGGCGGATAGGTGCCCATCATGCCTACCTTAATTACACCAGCCTTCTTGATTGCTTCGAGCTGGTTACTCGCTGCCACATTACTGCTACCCGCTCCATTGCTAGTATTAGAAGCTTCTGGCTTAGTACCGCAAGCGCTCAGCACAAGGCTGAACAATGCCAGAGCTATGAGTGTAGTTACCAAGAACCCTTTTTTACGTGTTTTCATGTATCGTTCTCTCCTGTCTGGATGTAAATGATTGAGTTCTTCTATGTGATTTGGCTATATTATTTGTTGCCAACGCCCCATTCATGCGATGTTGCACATCTAGCTTTGACCTAATAGTCCATAAAACTCAAAATTAGCCGCCTCTGCTGCCAATCTTTTAGCAGTTATCTGCGTGATGTGGTCATGTGTTCCCTCTGAACCGAATAGCCAGCGTGTAATGACACCTTCGATCATACTCATGAGTAGTGCCGCTCTTAATTCGACATCCAATTCAGCAGGCAACATGTTCAGCTCGATCGCTCTTTCCATATTGCGCCGGAATGCCAGCTCCATCGCGGCCCTTGTCTCTCGGATACTCTGGCGCACCGGTTCATCGACACCGCTGCCGATCAACAGCAAACCCATCAGATAGCGGTTCTCCAATGCAAAATCAAATAACCGAACAAACAGCGCTTCCGAAGCCTTAACCATATCAGCCAGCGTTCCCGCATCACGGCGATATCCCTGTCCAATCGCTGACAGTAGTTGTTCACGACCGGTAGCGATAATCTCTAGCGCCAGTGCCTCTTTACTTTTAAAATGCCAATAAAACGTGCCTTGGGCTACTCCCGCCTCTACCACGATATCTGAAATCTTCGTTTGATGGTAACCCTGCTCGGCGAACCGCTTCAATGCAATGTGAAGAAGCTGTGTTCTGCGGTCTGTTTCTTCCCCCGCATGCTCAGCAGGTTGGTCATTTGAGACGGCCTCGGACTGCTTCGCCTTTCGTGGCTGCAATGGGTTTCCTCCTCCCGATTGATCAGTCAGTCAGTTTTGTATTTTTAATCCTATAGGATAAGTATACTTTTGTCAAAGAAAAAAGTGTCAGAATAAAATAAAGTTTTGCTGCTCCAAGCGGCTTTTAAATTTTAAAAACGACAGATCCCATAAAATAAGTATTAGACTGGCGACAACAAAAAAGACAGCGGCAGTCTTAGACTACCGCTGTTTTATTAAACTAACGTTTCCCGTTAGCGGAATGCTCGCTAACCGTAACAACATTAGACGTACCTTTCTCACGTATTGTTCTCTCCACCCCTAGAGTCTTCACTCTTGTCCCCGATGGGGTTAGATTTGATTTCACATAACAAGCTATCTCCCCCTACCTGAATAAATAATATTCCTTAACTGGATGACCTGACTTTTAAGCTCTTTCTCTCTCTCCAAAAAGTAGAGCGAAGCTTGCAGCAACGGGAAGTTCGGTTCCGCTTTACGAGTTTCGTTCTGGATAAAATGGTAAACCTCTTTCAACTCTGAACGATGTTTTGCGCCGGATGGAAGAACATTAAGGGCCGAATCCATCTCCCGGAACAGCTCGGTAAGGAACTGCTCTCTCTCCCCTTGGCGGTCCTCGAGCCCCCAGCTTAAATACCTCTCGAACGAAGCCAGTTTCAGCAGAGGCTTCAGGTTAGAGGCCATCATATGCTTAACGAGCACATTGAGCTTATCCAAAATGAACCTTGCCGTTTCCTCAAGCGATAGAGACTTTTCTTCATAAACGATCCAAAATAAGTACTCCTTCAGAATCGCACGATAGATGGAAACCAAATCCCACAGGAACGGATAAATTTCTTCGCCATAAACCTGTATCAAGCACTCTTTATGCCATCGGATGAGCCGCCCTCTAACCTTGTGTCTAAGCGGCTGGAACTTGGGATCCTGTTGGATGGGGAGCTCCGTGAATTCGACCAGAATATGCTTGTATTCCATAAAATAACGGAATCGCAGAATGATCTGCTGCAGAAACTGCTCTTCTGGCGAGAGTTCGGGAAAGCGTTTCAGTTCATCGACTTGATCAAAATAGGCGTTATGGCATTGATCAAACACCTCGCTGAAGAGGTCTTCCTTGGAAGGGAAATATTTATAGACTGATCCTTTGGCAATACCGCAATCCTCGGCAATATCCTGTATCGTCGTCGAAAGAAACCCATGTTCCTTAAAAAGCTTCATCGCCGATTTTAAAACCTCTTCCCTTGTCACACTCATAAGAAAAATCTCCCCCTTGACTATTTATGAATGATAGTACAAAATACGAAACAGGAAGTCAAATGACTATATGTTCGCGTCATTAAACATACGGTCAAATCGAAGAGATGAGGAGAACATACAGAATGGAACGATTATGGGATCCACAAAAAACAGCGTTGGTTGTTATTGACTTGCAAAAGTGGATAGGAAATCAATACGCCCCTTATTCTGCTGAGCAGGTAGTGTCTAACGCCGCAGCCTTGGCAGATACTTTCCGTGAGCAAAGCTCAATGGTTGCACTGGTCCGGGTATCTAGTAAAGATTTGAAGGATATCCCGCGTCCTAAGTTGGATTCGCCTGGACCACCCCTGAATCTGCCTGAAGGATGGGATCAAATCGTCCCGGAAATGCGGGTCACCGAGACAGACCATATCATCACGAAGAAGCAATGGGGGGCTTTTTACGGAACGGAGCTCGACCTTCAGTTGCGCCGCCGGGGAATTGATACCATCGTCTTATGCGGCATCGCTACTGAGTTGGGCGTTGATACGACTGCGCGGGAAGCGTTTATGCATGGGTATCAGCTGATTTTGGCGATTGATGCTATGACTGGATTTTCCGAAACCGGGCATGATTACGTAAAAAATTTCATTTTTCCACGCATCGGGCGTACCCGGACAACACAGGAAATCCTCTCTGCCCTTTCAGGCAACTGTTTATAGTTGAAAAAATGACTTTCCCATTCCCCGTGTATTATTTGACCGAATACACGAAGAACGCCACAGCTTAAAACTCGCTTTGCGTTTGCTGGGAATCTCATCTGGCCATACTTATAGGACGATTATGTGTTCTCAGGGTGCACATATTGGCTGACGGCATGGGATACGACCTGCTGCACCAAATATACAAAGTAACCGCTGAATGATATAGAGCGAACGGCTCGTCGCAATTGGCACGCGCTTCTTGTATAGCAACCAGCATGAGTTCCGCAGTGTTCAATGGGACGAGTACGCCTAGTGGCGCAGCGCTAATGCTAATAAATTTGCATAATTGCCAGTGGAATTGGTGGTGCTCTTTTAAACGGTCTTTTCCAATCATGAGCTGCGCTTTTATTGTCTTTCGTAAGGCCATACGATTTATCAAAAGCTTTAAACTATTCTGCCCGTTAGCTTAAACAAGTACCGGCAGTCTAATGTAGTGTAGTGCTTATGAAAAGTAAATAAGCCCATAACCGTATTTGGAAGCAAATGAATTTTCCAATTTATAAGGGTATGGGCTCTCTTTGATCCTAAATAAGGCAGTGTAGGTTCTTATCACTTATAAAACATCATCGTCTGCTAATATACATTAGCATGTTGCTCTTATATGGTAAAAGCAATTTGTTGAGCTATCGTACCCGTCGTTCAATGCCAATCCCATTCCGAGTAATGGTGATTATTAGGCCCTGTTAGAGCCTCGCGAACGTGATGTAATCGACTTGGACAGGCTCTGCCGATTCGATCCGAAGCGCCCGGTTGATCTGTCCCCGGTGATATTGCCCATGTAAGAGGACCTGTGACAGGATGTCCCGGACGGACGTTTGGAACGGAACCCCGCTCTGATTCGCATAGTCGATCATCTCGTCCAACTCGGATTCCTCAAGTCCTTCGATATAGACGCGATATTGCTCGGCATTTTCTTCGAACATCGTCCGGATCGCCGTCAGGTCTTCTGCTTCCTCCCACAACGAATATTGGGCGCTGCCCTTGCCCTGCAATCGGGACAGCCAGACTCGTTCCGCGACCGCGACGTGCCGAACCAGCTTCAGAAGGTCCTTGTTCTTCGTCTCACTCTCCTCGAGCGTATCCAAGATGCGTCCGTCCGCCCAGTACAAGTGGTCCATCATGCACTTGATCGTCTTCATTTCGGTTCCCCCCTCTTCGTCTCATCGATTACTTGAACCTACTATTAACCGTTAGTTTAATCATTTGAATGAACTAAAACAACCTTTACACCAGCCTCATTTTTACGTTCAGCCTTGAAAAATCTTTGATACTTTAATTTCATAACTCTTCTCAGGCACTGCCTTTTTAAAAAAAAATCATTTGGCTAGGTCTATTTTGTTATTGTCTTTTTCGGGTTTTTAGATGCTTTAATTTTCATGGGAGTTCAATAAAAAAGGAAGCTCCCGCGCCAAATATTAATTAAAGAACATACGCGGGTAGCATGTAGTGCTTTTAAAGAAGCCTTTATTTAATCCAAGCACTAAGAAAACGCTTTATTTTCTCAGTCTACAACTTTATTTTCTTTGAACAAAAAGAGAACCCCTCAGAGGTTCTCTTTATCCTTTATATCGCTGCTACAGCAATGCTTTTGCCGCAATATCCGTACGGTTTTGTTTACCTTCAAAAGCAATACGATCCGCCTGTTCGTAAGCTTTGTTCCGTGCCCCGGCAATATCACGTCCCAAGCCGACGACACCTAATACACGTCCGCCATTCGTTACCCACTCACCCTGTTCGTTGACGCCTGTTCCAGCATGGAACACAATGGCTTCGTCTACCTGTTCCAATCCGTGGATAGGTACGCCTTTGGCGTAAGCTGCAGGATAACCTCCGGATGCCAGCACCACGCACACCGCCGCTTCATCCTTCCACTCAATCTCCACCTGATCCAGCGTGCCATTTACAGCAGCGAGAAATATATCGAGCAGATCGGATTTTAAACGAGGCAGAACCACTTGAGTTTCCGGATCACCGAAACGTGCATTAAACTCAATGGTCTTCGGCTTGCCGTCCGGCGAAATCATCAATCCAGCAAATAATACACCTCGGAACGGGCGCCCTTCAGCAACCATGGCCTTGGCCGTCGGCTTAATAATCGTCTCAATAGCTTCCTCAATAATGGAATTGGCTATGTGAGGCAACGGAGAATACGTACCCATGCCACCTGTATTCGGCCCTTTGTCACCATCAAAAATTGGCTTGTGGTCTTGCGCCGCAGCCATCGGACGAACCGTTTCACCGTCGACAAAGGAGAGAATCGACATTTCCTGACCAGCCAGAAACTCCTCGATCACGACTTGTGCCCCGGCTTCACCAAACACCTTGGTCACCATAATGTCAGAGAGAGCCTTTTCCGCTTCCTCCATCGAGTACGCGACCGTTACCCCTTTGCCTGCCGCCAGTCCATCTGCCTTGATGACGACTGGGATCGGTTGTTCCTTCAAGTAGGCATGTGCTTCCTCGTAAGTATAAAACTTGCGATAGGTTGCTGTCGGAATATGATATTTGTGCAGCAAATCCTTCATGAAGATTTTGCTACCTTCAATTTCCGCTGCATTTTTACGCGGTCCGAATACTGGAATGCCTTTCGCTTCAAATGCATCCACAATACCATCTGCCAGCGGATCATCGGGGCCAACCACGACAAGTCCTACCTTTTTGGATTCCGCCAGCTCTGTCAGCGCGTCAAAGTCACTCACCGGAATCGGCACACACTCCGCTAACTGTCCGATACCAGCATTGCCTGGTGCGCAATAGATTTGTCCGGCCTTGGGGCTTTTCTTCAGCGCCCATACAATTGCATGTTCGCGGCCGCCCCCTCCGATAACCAAAATATCCATTCAGGTGATTCCTCCCGCTCCCATTAAGATTGTTCAGGTGAAAATGCTGCTGCATCCTCAACTCATACAAGTTAGTGCTTGAAATGACGTACGCCTGTAAAGACCATGGCAATGCCGTATTCGTTAGCAACCTTGATGGACTCTTCGTCTTTGATGGAGCCGCCCGGCTGAATAACTGCTGTGATGCCTGCTTTAGCTGCCAACTCCAACGTATCGCCCATCGGGAAAAATGCATCGGATGCCAGTACGGCACCTTTTGCTTTGTCACCGGCCTGCTCGATAGCAATCTTGGCCGCACCGACACGGTTCATTTGTCCTGCGCCTACGCCAATGGTCATATTATCTGCCGCCAGTACGATGGCGTTGGATTTCACATGCTTAACCACTTTCCAGCTAAACAAAAGCTGTTTCAGTTCTTCCTCGGATGGTGCCCGCTCCGTTACAACTGTAAGTGCATCCGAGTCTACAGCGTGAATGTCATTTTGCTGAACTACCATACCGCCTTCAATGGAAGTCACGACGAAACGGCTCTCTGCCTGTTCAGACCGGGAAAGCTCACCCAGATCAAGCAAACGGATATTTTTCTTTTTTGTTAAAATCTCCAATGCTTCTTTCGTAAAGCCCGGTGCCAGTACAATTTCCAAAAAGATTTCACTCAGCTTATTTGCTGTATCACCGTCAATAATCCGGTTAGCTGCTACGATGCCGCCAAAAATCGAGGTTGGATCAGCTGCATACGCCTTGCTGTACGCTTCATAAATACTGTCGCCAATTCCCACACCGCAAGGATTCATATGCTTAACTGCTACTACTGTAGGTTCGCTGAATTCTTTGACAATTTGCAAAGCGGCATTAGCATCATTGATGTTATTGTAAGACAGCTCTTTGCCGTGAAGTTGTTTCGCTGTTGTCAGTGTACCCTTTGCCGCCAATGGCTCACGGTAAAATGCCGCCTGCTGATGCGGATTTTCGCCATAACGCAAATCCTGAATTTTTTCATAGGTTACGGTGTATCGCTCAGGCAACGGCTCGCCTGTCACATTCGACAAATAATCGGATATCAAAGCGTCGTATGACGCCGTATGACGGAAAACTTTTGCGGCCAAACGCTTACGGGTATTCAGTTCCGTATCGCCATCCTTACGGATTTCCTCCAACACTGTGCTATAGTCATCAGCATCGACTACCACACTGACAAAAGCATGATTTTTTGCCGCAGAACGCAGCATCGTTGGACCGCCGATGTCGATATTTTCAATCGCGTCCTCATAAGTTACACCGGGTTTGGCAATCGTTTCCGCAAAAGGATACAGATTCACAACGACCAGATCAATATAACCCAATCCAAGTTCTTTCATCTGACGCTGATGCTCTTCATTATCCCGAACAGCCAGCAAGCCGCTGTGTACCGCAGGGTGGAGTGTTTTAACACGTCCATCCATAATTTCAGGAAAACCCGTTACCTCTGAAATGCCGATGACGGGAATGCCCTCCTTCGACAACAAGCTGCTCGTTCCCCCTGTCGAAACGATCTCCACACCCAATTTGGACAACTCGCGGCAAAATTCCACGATCCCCCGCTTATCCGATACGCTGACGAGCGCTCTTTTAATACTCACCCTGTCTCCTCCTTTAGCTCTTTCAGAAATTTTGCAAAATTCTCTTTTATCATTTTATTTCCCGAGAAATATCGGAAAATGCCTGTACAACATCCTTGATATGACAATGATATGACAAATTACAATCATTCTTAGAGAAGTGAAATCACTTTGCGACCATTTAATTGGATTTTACCTTGGGCCAATTTGCCAACTACCTCTGGATATAGCTGACGTTCCACGGATTGAATGGCTGCGGATAAGGATTCCGCTGTATCATGGTCGTCAACTTCCACGACACGCTGGGCAATAATGGCCCCCGTATCCATGCCCCCGTCCACAAAATGAACGGTGACGCCACTTACCTTGACCCCATAGGTCAATGCCTGTCCAACAGCATCTTTCCCTGGAAATGCCGGAAGTAGTGACGGATGAATATTAATGATTTTTCCTGCGTAGGCATCAACCATGACGCTGGATAGCAAACGCATGTAGCCAGCTAACACGATGAGATCAATCGATTTCTGCTCCAGTAAAGTCACCAGTTCACGCTCATAGTCTTCTCGAGAAGGATATTCCTTGGGTCGAAAAGTATGGCACGCAATTCCAGCTTTCTGTGCTCTAGCTACGGCAGGAGCCGCAGGCTTGTCACAGATGAGCAGTTCTACCGAGGCGCCGCCCAGTTCTCCTCGTGCAGCCGCATCCACCAATGACTGAAAATTCGTCCCTTCGCCTGATGCAAAAACAGCAATTCGGTACTCGTTCATTACACCTCGGCTCCCGTAAAGGTCACGATAGAACTGCCTTCCGTTACTTTTCCGATCACATATGCGGCTTCGCCCTGTTCCTTCAGAACTTCCAGTGCAGTCTGTGCATGCTCTTCGCCTACAACGATTACCATTCCAATTCCCATATTAAAGGTTGTGAACATGTCTTTGTTGGAGATTGCGCCTTTTTCCTGCATGAGCTGGAAGATCGGCAAAATCGGCCAAGTGCCGTATTTTATATCCACATTGACGTGATCCGGTAACACTCTAGGGATATTTTCAATAAACCCGCCACCTGTGATATGCGCCATGCCTTTTACTTTTACCTTGTCCAGCAATGCCAAAACGGATTTCACGTAAATTTTTGTTGGCTCCAGCAGTACAGCGCCCAGTTTGCCGTTCAAGCCTTCGATTTCATCATGCAAATCATAGCCCTGCTGTTCCAATAACAGCTTGCGAACCAGTGAGAAGCCGTTACTGTGAACTCCACTGGAGGCCAGTCCGATAACGGTATCTCCGGGAGCAATAGAGCTACCGTTGATGATTTTGCTTTTATCTACAATCCCTACCGTGAATCCGGCAATATCATATTCACCCTCGCTGTACATCCCTGGCATTTCTGCGGTTTCACCGCCGACCAGCGCACAGCCCGATTGATGGCAACCCTCTGCGATTCCAGCGACTATAGCTTCAATTTTCTCGGGTACAACCTTGTCACAAGCGAGGTAATCCAGGAAAAAGAGTGGCTCCGCGCCCCCGACGATAATGTCGTTTACACACATCGCAACCGCGTCAATACCTATGGTGTCATGACGATCCATTGCGAAAGCAAGCTTCAGCTTCGTGCCAACACCATCGGTACCGGAAACGAGTACAGGCTCCTCGTACTTATCCTTATTCAGGCCGAACAACGCACCGAATCCGCCCAAGTCCGTCAGCACTTCGGGACGGAAGGTACGTTTAACGTGCTTTTTCATCCGTTCTACTGCTTCATTACCGGCAGCGATATCTACCCCTGCGTTTTTGTATGCTTCGGACATTCATGAACACTCCTTCAAATGATTGACCCTCCTAAGTCCTCCCTAACAGGGAGGATTCCATGGGGCTGCTCCCCCTGGACCCCTCAAGAGTCGGTCAGATGTGTAAGGTTGGGTGCTGCTTGGTGGTTGGTTCGTGCTGTGAGTCGCGTGTTGTCCTTTGTATTCGTGGGCTATACCCACGAATACAAAGGGACACGCTTTAGTGCGAGGCCGCCTATGCAGCGGCGGCGGGGCCCGTCCCTGGCTGTTTGCTTCGCAAAGGCGGGGACGGGCCGGTCAAATAAGTGAGCAGCGCCAACGGGCGGCTTACTTATTTGACCATTGAGGCAGGCAGCTTCGCTCTGCCTGGTGTCGAACTTCGCTTCGCTGGCTCAACCTTATAAGAGCAGGGTGACTTTTTATGAGTCACTGCCCCTTTAAAAACTCATGGCATGAAATAGTTATGCCATGAGTTTTTAACTGCCTTACCTATCCTCTTCCCGGTGGGAGCAAAAGAGGTACAGGCACTGCTGCAAAATGCTGCACATCTGAGGAACGCAGCAGGTGGAAGGATTCTGGAGAAGCGAAGCGTTCGCCTTTTTCGCTGGATTCTAACCCTGTAAGGGTTATTCCAATCCAAGAATCCAGCGGCAACAGCGATCGTAGGAACCTTCCACAGGCGGAGTGGCCCCCTCAAAACCGCCATCCCCACACCTGCCATGCACCTCTTTTGTTCCCTTTTCTCAACAACTACATCCGAACTTTTCTTCACCTTTGAAATCTACCTGAGTCGGGTAATCATTATCGAAACAGGCTAGGCACAAGCCGCCTTTGTAATCCTCTTCGTTATATCCACCTACAGCGGCAATCAAACCCTCGGCGCTCATAAAGTAGAGCGAATCGGCGTTAATTTCCTCACGAATTTCCTCGACGGTTTTGGATGAAGCGATCAGTTCCCGACGATCTGGCGTGTCGATGCCATAGAAGCACGGGTTTTTGAAAGGCGGTGAGGTAATACGTACATGTACTTCCAACGCGCCCGCATCCCGCAGCATATTCACGATTCGACGGGACGTGGTGCCCCGTACGATAGAATCGTCGATCATAATGACTCGTTTACCTTCAACAACACGGCGTACAGCGCTCAGCTTCATTTTCACACCCTGCTCGCGTAGCTCCTGACTCGGCTGAATGAAGGTACGTCCAGTGTATTTATTTTTAATCATACCCAGCTCATAAGGAATACCTGTCTGCTCTGCATAACCAATCGCAGCCGAAATACTGGAATCCGGCACTCCCGTCACCAGATCCGCATCGACAAAAGCTTCCAGCGCCATCTGGCTCCCCATTCTTTTGCGTGCAGCATGAAGATTGGAACCATTCAAATCACTGTCAGGACGGGCAAAATAAATATATTCCATCGCGCACAGTGCTTTACGATGCTTGCCTTCACTGTAACGGTCTTCGTGCAGACCATTTTTGTCCAACACCAACAGTTCACCCGGCTCGATATCGCGCAACAGCTCTGCCCCAATCGTTTCCAAAGCACAGGTTTCGGAAGCAAACAAATATGCATCACCTAATCTGCCCATCGTCAACGGACGCAAGCCATTGGGATCAGAAGCGACCAGCAGTTTATCATTGGTCATAATGAGAAAAGCAAATCCGCCGACAATACGCTTCAATGCATCTTTCGCGGCCTCCACTAAATCCTTGGACGATCGTGCGATCAAATGCGCCACTACTTCTGTATCGCTGGTCGTTTGAAAAATAGACCCGCCCTGCTCCAGCTCATGCCGGATTTGCAAAGCATTCACGATATTTCCGTTCGTCGCTACCGCTAGATCCCCATCACGATACTTAAACACCAAAGGCTGTGCATTCGTTAGCTTACTGTCTCCACTTGTCGAGTAGCGCACATGTCCTATGGCAATATCGCCTGTCAGCGAAGCCATCAAATCTTTATTGAATACTTCTTTTACAAGACCCATTCCACGATGATAATGGAACTCGTCGCCACTGCTCACACAGATGCCTGCACTTTCCTCCCCGCGATGCTGGAGTGCATGCAATCCGTAATATGCTAGGGAAGCGGCATCGGAGTGTCTGTATACTCCAAACACGCCGCATTCCTCTTTTAATTTATCAAACAGCCCCTCTTTACCAGAGCCTTCATTATAATAATCTCCAGTCCACAACGTCCGTGCTGTTATTTCATCAGACATGGAATGACATCCTCCCAGATTTGCTTCAAACTGGCGACTGCCTCGTTTAAAGCGGGTTGTCCGTTCACCTCAACTGTCAATTGTGATCCTTCAACTTTTCCTAATACGGTAACTGGCACTTCCACACCACGCAGATGTGCTTCCAAAGCAGACGCTTTATCCGGCGATGCAGATAACAAAATACGGGATTGGGTTTCGCTAAACAACGCATGGTCAGGACGCAAGCTCGTTTCTACGTTGACCTGTGCTCCCAATCCGCCGCTAATCCCGGATTCCGCAAGCGCTACAGCCAATCCGCCCTCTGCCAAATCATGCGCAGATTGTACCAATCCACCCTGAATCGCTCCCAGTACCGCAGTCAGCAGTTTTTTCTCTACGTTCAAATCCAGCTCAGGCGGGCGTCCCTCGGATACACCGTGTACGACAGCTTGGAACTCACTGCCTCCCAGCTCGGCCTTCGTTTCCCCCACCAGGAAAATTACATCACCTTCGGCTTTGAAGCCTTGTGTCGTAATATGATCTGTATCATGTACCAGACCTACCATACCGACAACAGGCGTCGGATAGATGGAGCCTTTGGCATTTTCATTGTACAAGCTGACATTGCCTCCGATGACAGGTGTATCCAGTACACGGCAAGCTTCTGCCATACCGTCCACGGCTTTTTCCATTTGCCAGAAAATATCCGGCTTTTCAGGGTTACCGAAATTCAGGTTATCCGTAATCGCCAACGGCTCGCCGCCGGAGCATACAATGTTACGCGCTGCTTCGCTGACTGCAATCCGTCCGCCTACCTCTGGATCAAGGTATACATAACGTCCGTTACAATCTGTCGTCATGGCGAGCCCCTTACGAGTTCCGCGTACAGTCACTACAGCTGCATCCGATCCCGGACGAACGGCTGTACTCGTGCGTACCATGTAGTCATACTGCTCGTATACCCATTTCTTACTGGCTACACTTGGTGATGACAGCACCTTTTTCAACGCACCGTTCAAATCCGTCACTTCTGCATAACGCAGTGTGTCAATAGCAGCATTTTGCTCATAATAAGCAGGGACTTCGGAAGGCTTGTCATAAATCGGACACTCGTCAACCAGCGCCGTCACTGGCATATCCCCGACCACTTCATTGTGATGGAACAAACGCAAACGACCGTCATCCGTCACTTTACCGACCTTGGCACAAATAACGCCCCAGCGCTCGAAAATTTCCAGTGCCTGTGCTTCATCCTTAGGCTCTACTACGAACAGCATCCGTTCCTGTGATTCGGATAGCATCATTTCATAAGGTGTCATGCCCTCTTCACGCTGCGGTACCTGATCCAGATACAGCTCCAGGCCGTTGCCAGCCTTACTCGCCATCTCCGCGCTGGAGCAGGTAAGCCCCGCGGCACCCATATCCTGAATACCCAGCACAATACCGCTGTCGATCAGTTCCAGACAGGATTCCATAACCAGCTTCTCCATAAAAGGATCGCCTACTTGAACCGCAGTCCGGTTCGCTTCAGATTCCTCCGTCAGTTCAACCGATGCAAATGTCGCTCCGTGAATCCCATCACGACCTGTCGGCGGGCCCACATAGAACACCGGGTTACCGACCCCTTTAGCAACACCACGCTGGATTTTATCATGGTCAATCAGTCCGACACACATTGCATTAACGAGCGGATTGCCTTCGTAGCTTTCATCAAATACAACCTCGCCACCTACAGTCGGAATACCGATACAGTTCCCGTATCCCGCAATACCAGATACCACATGCTCGAACAAATATTTCACACGGTCGCTCTCCAGCTTGCCAAAACGCAGAGAGTTCAACACCGCAACTGGTCTTGCACCCATGGAGAAAATATCACGAATGATACCGCCTACCCCAGTCGCCGCCCCTTGAAAAGGCTCCACAGCCGACGGATGGTTATGGCTTTCGATTTTAAATACAACCGCTTGGTTGTCACCGATATCTACAATGCCTGCGCCCTCGCCGGGTCCCATCAGAACTCGCGGACCGCTCGTTGGAAAACGACGCAGCAGCGGCTTGGAGTTTTTATAAGCACAATGCTCTGACCACATGACACTGAATACGCCAATCTCCGTATAATTCGGCTGACGTCTCATGAATTCACAGATCAACGCATATTCACTGTCCGATACACCCATCTGCTGATACAGTTTATGTTCGGCAACCTGCTCTGCCGTCGGTTCCTTAGCGGACACTTGCTGCGCCATGTCGATCCCTCCAAGCGTTCAAAATAGATGTAAACATACGTTTGCCGTCATCTGTTCCAAGCAATGCGTCCACCGCGCGTTCCGGGTGGGGCATCATGCCCAGCACATTACCTTGCTCATTACAAATCCCTGCAATATCCGTCACGGAACCATTAGGATTATCTTTATACTTAAATACAATCTGATTGTTCGCCTGCAAACGAGCCAGCGTCTCATCATCACAGTAATAGTTGCCTTCGCCGTGGGCGATCGGAATGACGATCTCTTCACCAGCAGCGTAATCTTTTGTAAAAGGTGTTTGGTTATTCGCAACCTGCAACACCGTATCCCGGCATAGGAATTTCATCGACAGATTACGGCGTAAAGCCCCTGGCAGCAGCCCAGCTTCGGTCAGAATTTGAAAACCGTTGCAAATCCCCAAAATATATTTGCCCTCGGCAGCCGCTTTGGCAACTTCCTTCATCACCGGAGCAAACCGGGAAATCGCGCCGCAACGCAGGTAATCCCCGTAGGAGAAGCCTCCTGGAACAAGAATACAATCATAAGGCGACAGATCCGTCGCAGTATGCCAAACATAATCGACAGGTTCACCGACTGTGTCCTCTACCGCCTTATAGCAGTCAATATCACAGTTGGAGCCCGGAAAAACCAGAACTGCAAATTTCATGGAATCAGCCCTCCAGTTCGTAGCGGTAGTCTTCAATGACCGTGTTGGCCAACAGCTTTTCGCACATCTCAATGATGCGCTTTTCAGCACTCTCGCGGTCTGTTGTATCCAGATTCAATTCCATATACTTACCAATTCTGACGCTGTCCACTTCTCCGAAACCCATAGAATGCAGTGCGCCTTGCACCGCAACCCCCTGCGGGTCCAAAACGCTTTGCTTAATCGTGACATAGACTGTTGCTTTCATCATGTTCCTTCAGTTCCTCCTCCGAATGAGTGAATCCTATTGGTTGAATTATGATTACTATTTACTGTGCCGTCAGACGCCGCCAAATATCCGTATATCTTGCAGTTGTTTCTTCTACGACCTCAGCAGGCAACGGATCGGGCTTGCTATTCTTGTCCCAACCGGATGATGCCAAATAGCTTCGTACCGGCTCCTTGTCCATACTGTCAATCTCAACATCCAGCTCATACTTTTCCTGCGCCCAAAAACGGGATGAATCTGGAGTGAAAATTTCGTCAATCAAAATCACCTTACCGTTAACAAGACCAAACTCAAACTTGCAATCGGCTAAAATAATTCCCCGCTTCTCGCAGAAAGCACGTGCAAATTCGTACAACGCCAAGCTCTTTTCTTCAAGCTCACCTGTTAGTTCAACCCCGACCAGTTCTTTCATTTGGTGAAGGGAAATGTCCTCGTCGTGTCCAACATCATTTTTTGCAGCCGGTGTAAATAAAGGCTTGGGAAAGCGCTCATTTTTACGCAGCCCCTCTGGCAATGGAATGCCGTTCACCTCACCGTTCTGCTCATACTGACGCCATCCGCCTCCGGTAATATATCCGCGCACCACACACTCAATGTCGATGCGTTCAGCCTTCAGCGTGACCATGATCCGGTCCTTCAGCAACTCTTTATTCTGTTCGTCGATCACATGCCCGAGCTTGTTCACATCGGTGTGCACGACATGGTTTTCCAACAAGTCTTTCGTCTGCTCAAACCAGAAAGCGCTGAGTTTATTCAGCACGTTCCCCTTTTCGGGCACGGGTGGCTCTAACACATAATCAAAAGCCGAAATTCGGTCCGTAACGACAATCAGAAAATGCTCTCCGAGATCATACAGTTCACGCACCTTGCCTTTGTACAAGAGCGGCGCATGGATCAGACCTTCGGCAGTAGACAATGACATTTCATTACACCTCTTTCAAAAGAGTATTTCCCCTCCTAAATCAACCTTGCCCCTCCTAAATCCTCCCCTCAGGGAGGACCCCCAGGGCTGCTGCCCTCGGGACTCCCGCAAGGGTCGGCTGGTGAGGGGGGTGGGGCCGTCTATTTTGTAGCTGGGGTGGTATGAGCGCGTTCCGCTTGATGAAGGCTTGTTGGCACAAACTTTCATCAAGCAACGCTTTTATGCTGGCTCAGAGCGACGTTTTTACGTATTAACAACGCATTAACGCTTCCAACTCTAAGCGACAAGTTTTATGCCGCTTACAGCTCGACCGTGGTTCAGCGTCTACATACCGCCAAACCATTCGGCCCGTGGCCGTGCAGCGAGCATTGGGCTTCGCCTGTTGTGCGCATGTGCTACGCTGCGCACGGATACGGTAGCTCGAGGCTTCGCTTCTTGAGCCTGCGCGTTCTCGTGAGGACCGCAGGCTGTTTGCTACGCAAATTCGGCAGCCCTCACGAGCACGTTGCTTTGCGATAGAAAAACAGTGGAACACGCTTTTCTATCGTTCTTCGGGGTGGTGCGGTATCTTATGTGCCGTACCTTCCCTAGTTCTGCTCCCTCACGAAGGTTGGTGCTGGAAGCAGCGGAGCGGACGGAATCGTTCTGGAGAAGCGTCAGCGCTTGCCTTTGCCTCTGGATTCCAGCCAATATCTGGTCTTATACAATCACAGGAATCCAGGGGCAACAGCAATCGGAAGAATGATCCGTTCGCGCAGCGGCCTCACCAAGCGCCAACCTTCCCTCCTACTCCCCTAATCCCAGCTTTTTGAAGATCGTATCCACGTTCTTCAGATGCCAGGCTGGGTTGAACGCGTCCTCGATTTCGTCTGCGCTGAGCACGGCAGTAATTTCCGGGGTCGCCTCGACGATTTCGCGGAATTGGCGTTGCTCTTCCCACGCCTGCATAGCACGCGGCTGCACAGTATCGTAAGCTTTTTCACGACTAAAGCCTTTGTCGATCAGCTTCGTCATAATACGACCGGAGAACGGTACGCCGTACGTACGGGCCATATTGCGCTTCATATTTTCAGGGAAGACCGTCAGATTTTTTACGATATTACCAAAACGGTTCAGCATGTAGTTCAACAGCATCGTTGCATCCGGCAGAATGATGCGTTCTACGGAAGAATGCGAAATGTCGCGTTCATGCCACAGGGTTACGTTCTCATACGCCGATACCATATGCCCACGAATCACGCGTGCCAGACCGGAGATATTTTCACTTCCGATCGGATTGCGTTTATGCGGCATCGCGGAAGATCCTTTTTGACCCTTGGCAAAGGCTTCTTCCACCTCACGGAACTCACTCTTTTGCAGAGCACGGACTTCTGTAGCAAATTTGTCCAACGATGTGGCGATCAACGCTAATGTTGCCATGTATTCTGCATGACGGTCGCGCTGTAACGTCTGTGTAGAAATCGGTGCAGGCTTGGTGCCCAACTTGCGGCATACAAATTCTTCTACAGCCGGGTCAATGTTGGCATATGTCCCAACTGCACCGGACATTTTACCGTATTGTACTTGGTCAGCCGCAAAACGAAAGCGTTCCAGATTGCGCTTCATTTCCTCGTACCACAATCCCATCTTCAGTCCAAACGTTGTTGGCTCAGCATGTACTCCGTGTGTGCGCCCCATCATCGGTGTATGCTTGTAAGCCAATGCCTTTTCCTTCAAAATTTCAATAAAATTCAAGATATCACGTTCCAGAATTTCATTTGCCTGCTTTAACAGGTAGCCCAGTGCCGTATCAACTACGTCTGTGGAGGTCAAACCATAATGTACCCATTTGCGCTCGTCTCCAAGACTTTCGGACACCGTGCGGGTAAAAGCAATGACATCATGTCTTGTCTCCTGCTCAATTTCATAGATCCGTTCAATATCAAAACTTGCATTCTTACGCAAAGCCACGGTATCCTCTTTTGGAATAACCCCTAATTCCGCCCAAGCTTCACAGGCACACAGCTCTACTTCCAGCCACGCTTTAAATTTATTTTCTTCCGTCCAAATCGCTCTCATTTCCGGTCTGCTATAGCGTTCGATCATGACTATTTATTCCCCCAAATATTGGTTTGTTCAATCCATTCCAGCGCTTGTTCCGCATCCTGGCACAATAGATTAATATGTCCCATCTTTCGGCCTGGCTTGGCTTCACTTTTTCCATACAAATGCAGCTTGGGTACAACATCCAATCTTTCAGCTTCAACATCCGATTGCGCAAACCGCCGAACCACGTCCTCCAAATGCTCACCTAACACATTGACCATCACGACGGAAGTCAGCAGCTTCGTGCTGCCCAAGGGTAAACCGCAAATCGCACGTATGTGCTGCTCGAATTGCGACGTCGCGCATCCCTCCATCGTGTAATGGCCGGAGTTATGCGGTCGTGGTGCCAACTCATTAACGTACAATTGTCCATCTTCGGTGACAAACATCTCCACAGCGAGCAGTCCCACCGCACCCAGCGACTCTGCCACAGCCAGCGCCAACTTGCGTGCTTCCTCCTGGACAGGTTCTGGCACACGCGTAGGCACAATCGACGTGTGCAAAATATTGTTCACGTGAATGTTTTCGGCAGGTGGAAAGGCTTTGGCTTCACCGTTCGTGCTGCGAGCTACAATCACCGAGATTTCGCAGCGAAAACGGATGAACTGTTCCAATACCAGTTCCGCACCGCCTCCTGCCAGTTGTTTGTAGGCAGCCGTGGCTTCCTCCGGTTGGCGAATGACCACTTGTCCCTTGCCATCATAACCACCGACTGCTGTCTTGAGCACACACGGTACACCCAGTTCAGCTACCGCTTGAACCATATCCGCAGGACTACTGATTTCACGATACGGAGCGACAGGGACACCAGCAGCTTCAATAGAACGCTTTTCTCTCAGACGATGCTGTGTTGTGTACAAAAGACTGCTGCCTTGCGGAACGCTGGATTCCTGTTCCAAAAGTGCAGCCACACCTGCGTCCACATTTTCAAACTCATACGTGATCACATCGCACCGCTCAGCCAGTTCTCTGGCTGCATGCTCATCATCATAGGCAGCGCGGATTTGTTCTGACACCTGTCCACATGGGCTATCCGGTGTAGGGTCCAGTGTCACAAAGCGATATCCTAGATTGGTTCCCGCCAGTACAAGCATTCTTCCTAATTGCCCGCCTCCTAAAAGTCCAATCGTTGTACCAGGAGGTCGGATACAGCCTGTGGGTTCACATGCCCCATTCATAGTGAGTCACTGCCTTCCAGCACCTCATCACGGATACGGTCGCGTCTCGCCAAAACCCGCTGGCTTATCTTTTCGTCAAAAGCGCCTAATATTTGTGCTGCCAGCAGCCCTGCATTCGTAGCACCTGCCTTACCGATTGCCACAGTGGCAACCGGAATACCACCCGGCATCTGCACAATGGAGAGCAGGGAGTCCAGACCGTTCAGAGCCTTCGACTGAACAGGCACACCAATGACCGGCAAGGATGTCTTCGCAGCCACCATCCCTGGCAGATGCGCAGCCCCACCCGCTCCAGCAATAATGACCTTTAGTCCACGCCCGGCGGCCTCTTCTGCAAAACGAAACATTAAATCCGGTGTACGATGGGCTGAAACTACTTTTTTCTCATATCCGATTTCAAGCTCGTCCAGCACAGCACATGCATGCTGCATGGTGTCCCAGTCTGATGTGCTGCCCATAATGACAGCGACCTGCACTGACATGTCCTTCACTCCCTGTTTATCAATAAGCGCCAAAAATCCGGCACTCGAAAATAACGTTATTTTCAAGACACCGGACTACGAAAAAACAAACGACAGAGCCTCTTAAAGGCATGCCAAAAGCAAGCCTCTTCCACCGCATCCAATGCGGCTTCAGCCGTATGTCTCCCGTAGTCCGGAAATTTAAGGTTTCCAGGTAGAAACTTCCGGGCCATATCCCCGGCATTATACGAGTTAGCATTGTGCCTACTCCATACCCAACGATATTCTTTACAAGTATGATCGTGGTCAGTTTCGGCTCAAACATGTGTACCTTATTAAATTGTACCTAAAGTTCATTTTTTATCGACAATACACTTCCTAGTTTAACAATTCCCTACACCTTATGTCAACTTGAAAACGAACATTATAATAATCATACAATAGAATGTTCGTGTTTAACAAAATCAACACCCTTATATACCCATTGGTCTGGACTATTGTATTACATTTAGCTATCTCTCACCTATCCTGATAACAGCGAGCGCACCGCATTCCAATGACAAAAAGTAAAAGTCGGCACTCCCTATACAGGCAGTAAACCGACTTTTACTTTTTTATTCAGTTATTTTACGACCAGCACAGGAATACGCGCATGCTGCACCACATTGTGGCTTACGCTACCCAATACGAATTCACGGATACCACCTAAACCGCGGCTACCGATCACAATCACATCGAAGTCATTCTCATTGGCATAATCCAAAATGACTTCGGCTGGCGAACCTTGAATGAGCTCCACCTTGGCATCTACGCCTTGCTCAGCAAGCCGCTTTTTAACTTCATCTGTAGTTTGTTCGGCCAAATCGTAATATTCTTTATTCACCGAAGCTGGAATTGGAGCCAAACCTTCGCCCATAAAAATCCGTGGAAAATCAAATGCTGTTACCACCTCAAGCTGTGAGGACGGTGATGCCTTGACCAATTCAGTCGCCTTCAACAAAGCCTTGTTGGATGCATCCGAACCGTCATAAGCAAGCAATATTTTTGAAAATAGCATAATACGCACCTCTTCCTCATTCAGTTTGTTGATTCAATGCCTAAAATATGTATTCCTGTTGTTGTTCATGCCATGTCATCACTGGATGGCTGGAGTAGTCTTCTCACTCATCATTAAACTTCCCTATGAGAACCTAAACTCCTCCCCTTTACTGTAAAAAATACCCATACAGCAATGCGTTCATGAATAGCAACGCAGGAATACCTAATCTGAAGCTCATATGCCGTGTTTTATGGCGTTTACGGTACATGGCAATTAGCACGCCTAATGCTCCCCCGATCAGGGCCAGGAAAAATAACGTCCGTTCAGGTACACGATCGCGATGTTTACGTGCTCTCTTTTTATCCTCCGACATTACCAGATAGCCTACTGCATTGATAAACAGCAGCCATACCAACAAGCCTGTCTGCAATGTCTCTCCTCCTTTTGCACACCTACCAAGTTCAGGATTAGGCCTTATATAGCGCTCTCCCCCCTCATTATAACCCCACCCCTTTTACAGAAACAACGCCTCCCCTGACTTGGATAGTGCTTTTGCGGAAATAGTAAGGTGGCATAAGGGCGCTCCCCGAGTGCATCTATTTCGTCTTAAAGGAGGAACTACGATGGAAAGCACCCATGAATACGTTGAAAAGCTGCGAGAAAATGCAAAAAAAGCAGAACGCAACCGTAAACGAGGAAAAGGAACTCCCAGCGCCAGCTTGCCTACAAAACAGCATACCAACAATCCTTGATCAAGGAATCTGTATTAAGCTGTATAGCCACGTTATTAACGTATAGTATCAACTTAACCTTGCAGCTTTTCCTGAGAATTGAGTACAAGGTAAACTCCGTTGTTTAGCTTCCACAATAACAGCAAGCAGACTCCTTATGAGATATCTGCTTGTTGTTTTGTTTTTCAAATACACTTCCACACACAATAAAGCGATTACATTTATAATAAATAAGTTCTAAAGTCATATTTTCTAACATAAGTGTTGACTAAAAACAATTTTACACCCTATAATTCGTGATATTAACGCAATTCGACAAAATATTTGTCAGTTAATCTATCATTAATATTTGAGGTTTAAGATTGGAGAGGAGCTTTATATGACTAACATGAAAAAAATGACGATGATTCCCCTGTTGGCTAGCTTTATTCTCGGTAGTACCTTATGGAGTGGTGGATTTACCGCCAACGCTGCGGCTGCGGCAGCAGCTACAACAACCAGCACAACTGCACCTGCTTCTACCACTACTACGTCGGACACATCCGAAAATCCTCAAACCAATCATTTACCCAATATTAAAATACTTGCCACGGGAGGGACCATTGCAGGATCATCTTCCGTCAATACTGATACGACCGGCTACAAAGCAGGAGCGTTAGGTGTGGAAACCTTGATCAATGCCGTTCCTGAGATGAAAAGTATTGCAAATGTCAGTGGTGAACAAGTTGTTAATGTAGGTAGCCCCGACGTTAATAATGAAATCCTCTTAAAACTTGCCAAACGTACCAATGAATTGCTTGCCAGAGACGATGTAGACGGCATTGTCATTACACATGGCACAGATACATTAGAAGAAACCGCTTATTTCCTCACTCTTGTTATCAAAAGCGATAAGCCAGTAGTTGTCGTTGGCTCTATGCGTCCAGCTACTGCCATCAGTGCCGATGGTCCCTTCAACCTGTATAATGCAGTGAAAGTCGCCGGGGCTTCGGCCTCTAAAGGTCAGGGTGTACTCGTCCTGCTGAACGACCGTATCGGTGCAGCAAGATACATCACCAAAACGAACACAACAGCAGTCGATACGTTCAAGTCTGTAGAGCAGGGATACCTTGGAGCTGTTGTGGGTGATCAAGTGTACTACTACAACAAATCCACGCACAAGCATACGACTTCTTCTGTATTCGACATCTCTAACCTGACTCAACTGCCGCAAGTAGATATTTTATACGAGTATCAAAACAATGGTCGCTATCTGTATGATGCAGCCGTAGCAGCTGGTGCCAAGGGTATTGTCGTAGCTGGTTCCGGTAATGGTTCCTTGTCCAAGACCTCCTCAGAAGGCGCAGAGGCCGCAGGTAAAAAAGGAGTTATTATTGCCCGCTCCAGCCGCGTGGGAAGTGGAGTTGTGTCCCCGTCAACAAAAGACGCAGCATCGAACTTTGTGTCGACCGATTCGCTTAATCCGCAAAAAGCACGGATTTTGCTCATGCTTGCTTTGACCCAAACACACGATGTTAACCAAATTCAATCCTTTTTTAATGAATACTAAAAGCAGTCATCCCAAATCAAATAAATAGATCATCTTTATTATGAAAAAGAAGCAGCGATTACGGTTGACCACCGTAACTGCTGCTTCTTTTTTTGCGAGACAATTCTAGCATTAGTAACTATTTCATCTGATATCCAATCGTCTTGGTCTTAAACAGTAATTCGTTGTTCCTCCCATGTAGCATCAAGACTGCTGTTTGGGAATCCCATTCAAGCTTGGAGGATATTTCGCTTGCTTCTCTGGATGAGGAGCGATTTCTTCCTCCAGAATACTTGATTTATTTTGCTGATTATTGATTTTAAGCGACTTATGCTTGGGCATAAATACTCACCTCCTCGGATTACCATGCCAAGGAGTGATCGTTTTTATACCGACGTATACCTGCTGATTATGTTGACTACAGCACTTTTGGTCATCCGTTATTTGCCCTGCTTTTGTTCCATCGCTGCTTTTAGCAAATCACCCAAACTGGAGCCAAAAGATTCCTGTTTTTCAAATTGTCTTACTAGCTTTTGCTGTTCCCGTTTGTTTACCCGTTGCTTGTCCGTATCCAACGTCTCAGTAATGCCGCAGGGCAGGCATCTTACATATAGCCCTGCCTTGCCCTCTTTCATTTCCATTTTCTTATGACACTGCGGACAACGTCGATTGGACAAACGTTTTTCCCCTGAACGACGGTAACCGCAATCCGCACTTGGACATACAAGGAACTTTCCTTTCTTGCCCTTCTTTTCCAACAGCTTTGTACCACAATCAGGACAATGACTATTCGTCACGTTGTGGGGCTTGTACTCCGCACTGCTATTTTTTACAGTGGAAACCAACTCTTTCGCCATAGCACGAATAGAATTCAAAAACGGTTCCGGTTGTCCTTGACCACGAGCAATCCGTTCCAGCTCCGCTTCCCAACGTGCCGTCAGTTCGGGCGTTCGAAGCTGTGGAGCTGCCAGTTCAATCAGTTGCTTACCTTTCCCCGTGGGATGCATCACGTTCCCCTGACGCTCAATCGTATCCGAGCTGACAAGCTTCTCGATCAGATCTGCGCGGGTAGCAGGAGTACCCAGTCCATGCTTTTCCATCTGAGCGAGCAAGGCTGCTTCTGTATACCGCTTCGGCGGCATCGTTCGCCCAGCTCGTACAAGACAACGCTGTAACCGGACTGAATCTCCTTTTTGCAGCTCAGGTAAAATAACGCCTCGTCCATTGTTTTCCCGATCCTCTGCTTCTTCATCATCCATATCATAATGGTTCGCGTCATATACAGCACGCCATCCGCTATCTTTTACATTTGTGCCTTTTACCTGAAACGTCTCCTGCTCCACCGTTACTGATACGGCTACAGCATCATAACGTGCAGGCGGATAGAATAGACTGATAAAACGTCGTGCAATCAGATCATACAGTTTACGTTCCTCCGGGCTCAACTGATTAAGCAATAATGTCTGCTCAGTAGGAATAATCGCATGATGATCCGTGACTTTACTGTCATCCACAATTCGCTTTGTGATTGGTAGGTTGTTACGCAATAGCGGACGTGCCAAGGAAGCATATGGACCTACTGCTACACTACTGAGCCTTTCCTTAAGTGTGTCCACCATATCGGATGTCAGATAACGGCTGTCCGTACGTGGATAGGTCACCAGCTTATGCTGTTCATACAGACGCTGAAGCAGATTAGACGTCTGTTTAGCCGAAAAGCCATAGCGCTGATTAGCATCTCTTTGCAGCTCCGTTAAATCATACGCTAGCGGGTGAGGCTCGTTCTTTTCGCTCTTTTTAACACTCGCAACTGTGCCTTTGGCCCCCTCAAGCCTGCGGCGCAAAGCCTCTGCTTGAGTGCGGTCAAACATGCGTGAATCCCCGCTCTCTGCCCGCCAAGTTGCCTGAAAATCGCCGAAATCCGCCGTCAAAGTATCATATTCCTGAGAACGGAATTCGGTAATTTCTTTCTCACGCCCCATAATCATCCCCAGCGTTGGCGTCTGCACTCTTCCAGCCGAAAGTTGGGCGTTATAACGACAAGTCAACGCGCGAGTTACATTGAGACCAATCATCCAGTCTGCTTCAGCTCTACAGCGAGCCGATTCATATAAACGATCAAACTGCTGACCAGGCATTAGCTTTGCAAAACCTGCCTTAATCGCCTTGTCCGTCTGCGAGGAGATCCATAAGCGCCGGAAGGGCTTTTTCCAGTTTGCCATTTGGATGATCCAGCGTGCCAACAATTCTCCTTCACGAGCAGCATCTGTTGCCACGATAAGCTCTCCAATGTCCTGCCGCTTCATGAGCTGCTGCACAGCTTTGAACTGGTGATTACTTTCGCGCAGCACCTTTAACTTTGAACTCTTCGGAAGAATAGGCAGGTCCTCCAAATTCCAGGTCGCATACTTAGAATCGTAATCCTCCGGCTCTGCTAAGCCGACCAAATGTCCCAGTGCCCAAGTCACCACGTACTGGGGTCCTTCTATATAACTTTTATGCTTCTCGCGGCTACCCATCACACGTGCAATCTCTCTGGCCACAGACGGTTTTTCTGCCAATACCAATACCTTCATGTTACGCTCCTTTCTCTCATAGTGTTAATTATACCATCCTGCCATCTTACGATAAATTCTAATGCCAACGGCTCTTATTAACATGATCCTACATACTATTGCTATTGCTTCTACATCGGTTAGGATAACTTACAAATCAGGCACACTCCATTTTAATAGCAGCCCCGCATAGGTGAGGCCTCCCCCAAATCCATATAACAACACATGTTGTCCATACCGTAAACGTCCATCATCCAAACCACACTGCAAAGCCAACGGGATGGATGCCGCCGATGTATTACCATACAACTCTACGCTGGTCAGCGTTTTTTCCAAAGGTACTGTACTTCTTTCACATATGGACTCGATCATTCTCAAATTAGCGCTATGAGGGACAAACCAGTCAAGATCCTCCTTCTTCATATTTGCCTTATCCAATAATCGATCGATTCCCGTTGGAACAGAGCGAACAGCCCATTTATAAACCTCACGTCCATTTTGAGCAATAAATCCATGGTCTTGCAGCTTCTCTCCATCCAAATGATCAGATAATCCCACACGGTAAAGATGTGCTCCCCCTTGCCCATAAGTACCTATATCAGAAGTTAAAAATGATCCTTCATCCTCGTCATATTCAACAAGTGCAACTCCTGCACCGTCTCCAAAAAGTATACACGTCGTCCGATCCGTATAATCTGTAATTTTGGACAACGTTTCGGCTCCCACTACTAGCACCTTACGATGCAGACCACCCGTAATAAGGCCATTTGCCAAATGAAGTCCATAGGAAAAACCTGCACATGCTGCACTAATATCCATTGACCCCGTGTTCGGAATATCAAAATGAGCCTGAATACGTGAAGCCGTGCTTGGAAAGTAGTAATCAGGTGTACTAGTCGCTACAATGATCATCTCAACATCGTTTATATTTACGTCATACAGGTTAATCATACGTGTAATAGCTTGTATACATAAATCAGATACATATTGATCTTCAGCCGCAATTCGTCTTTCACGCATACCCGTTCTTTGTACAATCCACTCGTCACTAGTGTCCACAAGCTTCTCCAAATCGGCGTTTGTCAAAATGCGTTCAGGCACATAAGTGCCAAAGGCCGTAAGCTTAGCTTTTGAATTCAACAATTTGATCACTCTCCTTTGTAATCCTTATTCACATTATAACACCAGATACTAATACCTGGTACTAAATTATTTTAAAAACGTCTTCTTATTTACTAGTTAATATCCACTTATCCAGTTGAACTTATAACAAACTCGCTTTAAATAAAATTCCTCTGCCTTTTAACGCAAAAAAGAGACCATGATCTTCAGAAGATCATGGTCTCTTTTGTTTGTTGCTTGGCGACGTCCTACTCTCCCAGGACCCTGCGGTCCAAGTACCATCGGCGCTGGAGGGCTTAACGGTCGTGTTCGGGATGGGTACGTGTGGAACCCCTCCGCTATCGCCACCAAACATGAATTTACATTGTAAATTCTACCGTACGGTTATTCGGTTCATCACTTATCGTGTGAATGAATAGCCATGCGCTTGTCGTATGTCACTTGTACATACCTTCAAGGTTACACCCTGAAAACTGGATCCGAAACTCATTTGCGTTTTATTTTAGGATAAGCCCTCGACCGATTAGTATTGGTCAGCTCCATGCATTACTGCACTTCCACCCCCAACCTATCTACCTCGTCGTCTTCAAGGGGTCTTACATACTGGGAAATCTCATCTTGAGGGGGGCTTCACGCTTAGATGCTTTCAGCGCTTATCCCTTCCGTACATAGCTACCCAGCGGTGCTCCTGGCGGAACAACTGGTACACCAGCGGTACGTCCATCCCGGTCCTCTCGTACTAAGGACAGCTCCTCTCAAATTTCCTACGCCCACGACAGATAGGGACCGAACTGTCTCACGACGTTCTGAACCCAGCTCGCGTACCGCTTTAATGGGCGAACAGCCCAACCCTTGGGACCTACTTCAGCCCCAGGATGCGATGAGCCGACATCGAGGTGCCAAACCTCCCCGTCGATGTGGACTCTTGGGGGAGATAAGCCTGTTATCCCCAGGGTAGCTTTTATCCGTTGAGCGATGGCCCTTCCATGCGGTACCACCGGATCACTAAGCCCGACTTTCGTCCCTGCTCGACTTGTAGGTCTCGCAGTCAAGCTCCCTTCTGCCTTTGCACTCTTCGAATGATTTCCAACCATTCTGAGGGAACCTTGGGGCGCCTCCGTTACTCTTTAGGAGGCGACCGCCCCAGTCAAACTGCCCACCTGACACTGTCCTCGCACCGGATCACGGTACCAAGTTAGAACCTAGATACGATCAGGGTGGTATCCCAAGGATGCCTCCCTTCAAGCTGGCGCTCAAAGTTCAACGGCTCCCACCTATCCTGTACAGATCGTACCCAAATTCAATATCAAGCTGCAGTAAAGCTCCATGGGGTCTTTCCGTCTTGTCGCGGGTAACCTGCATCTTCACAGGTATTAAAATTTCACCGGATCTCTCGTTGAGACAGCGCCCAAGTCGTTACGCCATTCGTGCGGGTCAGAATTTACCTGACAAGGAATTTCGCTACCTTAGGACCGTTATAGTTACGGCCGCCGTTTACTGGGGCTTCGGTTCATAGCTTCGCCCCGAAGGGCTTACCACTCCCCTTAACCTTCCAGCACCGGGCAGGCGTCAGCCCGTATACTTCGCCTTGCGGCTTCGCACAGACCTGTGTTTTTGCTAAACAGTCGCTTGGGCCTTTTCACTGCGGCCCCCTCGGGCTATTCACCCTACCGAGGCACCCCTTCTCCCGAAGTTACGGGGTCATTTTGCCGAGTTCCTTAACGAGAGTTCTTCCGCGCGCCTTAGAATTCTCTTCTCGCCTACCTGTGTCGGTTTGCGGTACGGGCACCTTCTCCTGGCTAGAGGCTTTTCTTGGCAGTCTGAGATCATGACCTTCGCTACTACAATTTTCGCTCCCCATCACAGCCCAGCCTTAACGATGTGCGGATTTGCCTACACACCAGCCTCACTGCTTAGACGGACATCCATCAGTCCGCGTCACTACCCTACTGCGTCACCCCATTGCTCATAACGGATTACGGTGGTACAGGAATTTCGACCTGTTGTCCTTCGACTACGCCTATCGGCCTCGCCTTAGGTCCCGACTTACCCTGAGCGGACGAACCTTCCTCAGGAACCCTTAGGCTTTCGGCGGATCTGATTCTCACAGATCTTTTCGTTACTCATACCGGCATTCTCACTTGAATGCAGTCCAGCGCTCCTTACGGTACACCTTCAACCCGCATTCAACGCTCCCCTACCCCTGATGCAAGCATCAAGCCATAGCTTCGGTGGTGTGTTTAGCCCCGTTACATTTTCGGCGCAGAGTCACTCGACCAGTGAGCTATTACGCACTCTTTCAATGGTGGCTGCTTCTAAGCCAACATCCTGGTTGTCTGTGCAACTCCACATCCTTTCCCACTTAACACACACTTGGGGACCTTAGCTGATGGTCTGGGCTGTTTCCCTTTCGACAATGGATCTTAGCACTCACTGTCTGACTCCCGGAACTAAATCTATGGCATTCGGAGTTTGACTGAGCTTGGTAACCCTTGCGGGCCCCGCACCCAATCAGTGCTCTACCTCCACGATTCTTTTTTCCGAGGCTAGCCCTAAAGCTATTTCGGGGAGAACCAGCTATCTCCGGGTTCGATTGGAATTTCTCCGCTACCCCCACCTCATCCCCGCATTTTTCAACATGCGTGGGTTCGGGCCTCCAGTGCGTGTTACCGCACCTTCACCCTGGACAGGGGTAGATCACCCGGTTTCGGGTCTACGTCCACGTACTCATTCGCCCTATTCAGACTCGCTTTCGCTGCGGCTTCAGCTCTTCACCTTAACCTTGCACGGGAACGTAACTCGCCGGTTCATTCTACAAAAGGCACGCCATCACCCATAGATCGGGCTCTGACTTCTTGTAAGCACACGGTTTCAGGATCTATTTCACTCCCCTTCCGGGGTGCTTTTCACCTTTCCCTCACGGTACTGCTTCACTATCGGTCGCCAGGGAGTATTTAGCCTTGGCAGATGGTCCTGCCGGATTCATACGGGGTTTCACGTGCCCCGCACTACTCGGGATCCGTCTCGGAGAGAACAAGTTTTGAACTACAGGGCTTTTACCTTCTCTGGCGGGCCTTTCCAGACCTCTTCATCTAACCGGTTCCTTTGTAACTCCATGTGAGACGTCCCACAACCCCAAGGAGCAAGCTCCTTGGTTTGGGCTAATCCGCGTTCGCTCGCCGCTACTGACGGAATCACTATTGTTTTCTCTTCCTCAGGGTACTTAGATGTTTCAGTTCCCCTGGTCTGCCTCTATTCTGCCTATGTATTCAGCAGAAAGTGACTGTCGATGAAGACAGCCGGGTTTCCCCATTCGGACATCCCCGGATCAAAGCTTGCTTACAGCTCCCCGAGGCCTTATCGTTGTTCGCCACGTCCTTCGTCGGCTCCTGGCGCCTAGGCATCCTCCGTGTGCTCTTTGTAGCTTAACCTAGTATTTACATCGTAAATACGATTTGCTTTGAATTTCAGTTCAACACTTACGTGTGAATGAAATTCAAGGCAGCTACCTTTATTTCACTTGTTTACACAAGATCAGCTTAAAGGAATATTCTAAAACGCAATTTCGTTTCGGTATCCAGTTTTCAAGGTGCAATTCGCTTCATCGAAGCGAAACCCGATGAATATTTCGGTTCCACACGGATGTGTGAATGAAACATTCGTCGAAGCTTGAGAGTTTGAGCTCTCAAAACTGAGCAACGAGTGAGTAACAGGCCTAAACCTGAGTTTTGAAGCTTACGCTTCATATTTGAATGTTTCCATTGCAGGAAACGATTCTCCATAGAAAGGAGGTGATCCAGCCGCACCTTCCGATACGGCTACCTTGTTACGACTTCACCCCAATCATCTACCCCACCTTCGGCGGCTGGCTCCCTTGCGGGTTACCCCACCGACTTCGGGTGTTGTAAACTCTCGTGGTGTGACGGGCGGTGTGTACAAGACCCGGGAACGTATTCACCGCGGCATGCTGATCCGCGATTACTAGCAATTCCGACTTCATGTAGGCGAGTTGCAGCCTACAATCCGAACTGAGACCGGCTTTTCTAGGATTGGCTCCACCTCGCGATTTCGCTTCCCGTTGTACCGGCCATTGTAGTACGTGTGTAGCCCAGGTCATAAGGGGCATGATGATTTGACGTCATCCCCACCTTCCTCCGGTTTGTCACCGGCAGTCTGCTTAGAGTGCCCAGCTTGACCTGCTGGCAACTAAGCATAAGGGTTGCGCTCGTTGCGGGACTTAACCCAACATCTCACGACACGAGCTGACGACAACCATGCACCACCTGTCTCCTCTGTCCCGAAGGAAAGGCCTATCTCTAGACCGGTCAGAGGGATGTCAAGACCTGGTAAGGTTCTTCGCGTTGCTTCGAATTAAACCACATACTCCACTGCTTGTGCGGGTCCCCGTCAATTCCTTTGAGTTTCAGTCTTGCGACCGTACTCCCCAGGCGGAATGCTTAATGTGTTAACTTCGGCACCAAGGGTATCGAAACCCCTAACACCTAGCATTCATCGTTTACGGCGTGGACTACCAGGGTATCTAATCCTGTTTGCTCCCCACGCTTTCGCGCCTCAGCGTCAGTTACAGCCCAGAGAGTCGCCTTCGCCACTGGTGTTCCTCCACATATCTACGCATTTCACCGCTACACGTGGAATTCCACTCTCCTCTTCTGCACTCAAGCTCCCCAGTTTCCAGTGCGACCCGAAGTTGAGCCTCGGGATTAAACACCAGACTTAAAGAGCCGCCTGCGCGCGCTTTACGCCCAATAATTCCGGACAACGCTTGCCCCCTACGTATTACCGCGGCTGCTGGCACGTAGTTAGCCGGGGCTTTCTTCTCAGGTACCGTCACTCTTGTAGCAGTTACTCTACAAGACGTTCTTCCCTGGCAACAGAGCTTTACGATCCGAAAACCTTCATCACTCACGCGGCGTTGCTCCGTCAGGCTTTCGCCCATTGCGGAAGATTCCCTACTGCTGCCTCCCGTAGGAGTCTGGGCCGTGTCTCAGTCCCAGTGTGGCCGATCACCCTCTCAGGTCGGCTACGCATCGTCGCCTTGGTAGGCCTTTACCCCACCAACTAGCTAATGCGCCGCAGGCCCATCCACAAGTGACAGATTACTCCGTCTTTCCTCCTTCTCCCATGCAGAAAAAGGATGTATCGGGTATTAGCTACCGTTTCCGGTAGTTATCCCTGTCTTGTGGGCAGGTTGCCTACGTGTTACTCACCCGTCCGCCGCTAGGTTGTTTAGAAGCAAGCTTCTAAACAACCCCGCTCGACTTGCATGTATTAGGCACGCCGCCAGCGTTCGTCCTGAGCCAGGATCAAACTCTCCATTAAAGACCAACCGAAGCTGGTTTATAGAAAGAGCGATAAGCTCATTTTGAAACTGACGAGATAAAAATATCTCTTGTTTGATTTTGCGAACAAAATCGTTTTACTCACTCGTTGTTCAGTTTTCAAAGATCAAACATTCTTTTCCGTTGATTCAGTTTGTCGCTTCATCAACTCTTATATCATATCATGTCCGAACCAACTTTGCAAGCATTTTTTTGAAATCTTTTTTTGTAACACTCGCTCGCAACATTGTATTTCTTGGCCGGAATTAGAATATACCATATGCATATCCCTTTTGCAAGCATTTATTAGATAAGATTTCACAATGCTTTATTTATTATTCGTTTTCCTTCTATATAATAGCTACTTGTATCTATCTGCGTCTAACTACAAAAAAAGAACCTCTTCCCTTAAGCAACAGGAAAGAGGTTCTGTGTTCTATATCTACTGATTATTCGGAGCCCATAAAGGCAAAGCGGATCACTACAATAATAGCAAGCACCCACATGAGCCAGTGAATTTTAACTTTATTGCTGGTAAACAGATTACTGAACACAGCCAGCACAACGTAAGACAGAATACCAGCAGAGATACCATTCGCGATTCCACCTGTGAAAGGCATTAGCACGATGGTCAAAAATGCAGGAAACGCCAACAGGAAGTTATCCCAGTCGATGTTGCGAACCTGACTCATCATCAGGACCCCAACGATAATCAGAGCTGGAGCAGTAGCGGCAGAAGGCACAACCAGAGCCAATGGTGCAATAAACAGGGCCAACAAGAACAGAACACCTGTCGTTACAGCAGTCAGTCCGGTACGTCCGCCTTCTTCTACCCCTGCGGAGCTTTCTACGAATGCTGTAATCGTACTTGTACCCAATACTGCGCCGGTACTTACACCAACAGCATCCACCAGCATCGCTTTACCGATAATTTTCTCGCCTTTTTTCTTATCTTTCATTATACCCGCGCGTGTAGCTGTACCTACCAAGGTACCAAACGTATCAAACAACTCTACAAATGTGAAAATGAAAATGATATCAAACAGACCAATATGCAAAGCTGCTTTCAAGTCTAACTGACCTACAGCCAAATTACTGAAATCAGGAATCCAGTTGCCTGTTGTCAAGCTACTCAGATTTGTTACTCCCATCGGAATACCGATTAATGTAGTAGCTACGATCCCAATCAGCAATGCACCTTTGACCCGAACGACCATCAGTGCTGCGATAATAAGCAATCCGATTAGCGCCAGTAGTGCATCCTTTTGATGTACCAGACTTCCCAGAATCAAATTAAAAGCATGCCCTGGAACCGGTTGACCAACATCTGTCCCTGGAACGATGCTCACCATAACCAGATTACAAAGCTTGAAGCCGACAATCGTAATAAACAAGCCGATACCCACTGTAATGGCTGTCTTTAAATTTTCCGGAACCGCGACAAGCAGCATCTGTCTTACTCGTGTCACGGTTAAAATCAGAAAGACGATACCGGATATAAATACAGCGCCAAGTGCCGCTTGCCAAGTAATCATGCCATTGGAACTCAGGACTACAGTCATAAAATAAGCATTCAAGCCCATACCCGGCGCCATGCCGATCGGCACATTAACGAATAAACCCATCAGTATGGTGACCAAACCTGCACCTACCGCCGTCGCAAAAAAGACAGCTTCACTGGGCATACCTGCTCCAGTCGGACCTAAAAAGGTATTGTTGACCACCAGAATATAAGCCATGGTCATAAAAGTAGTAATCCCCGCAATAATCTCTGTGCGGACGTTCGTGCCATGTTCCTTTAATTTAAAGAAACGCTCCATGAGTCGTAATTCCTCCTACGCAAAGCATACTCGTATTGTTATCGTTCGTTTGAAGTAATATTCGCATTCATATGCGCTATATTATTACATTCGTTATTTTAGGCTCTCACCTACTGCTTGTCAACAGAAAAAGCGAATGTTACAAATTGAACACATATGTATTGTTCGGAAAACAGAAAACCCGCAAGCTATTATGCAGCTGACGGGTTATGATTTAGAGGAATCAGATATTTTTGTACTTATCAAAGGCATTCGCTGTGTCTGGTATATTTTCCAGATAAACGATCTTACCTTCCGCATCCAGCCGGGCCTTGTCCACTCCAGTAAGTGTATAAACTTCGCCTGTTGCTTTTTTACCACACACTGCCCATTTGGTTTGATAGGTATCAGGTTCTCTGGGTACAGGTTTCCAACCTTCATACATATGCTTGATTTCGAGCGATCCCTCAAAGAACATATTCAAGAAGCTTTTCCAACTGTTCATACCTTGTTTTCGATCACCATTCAATACAAACTCAATCTTCTCAGAAAAAAGGCTAATTAATCGTTCTCTACTCTTCTCGTCATCTTTTGCTAAATCATAGTAGTGAAAATAATCTTCTAAAATCTTCATCGTGTGCAATTCCTTTCGTGCTGTATATGTGTATGCGTCCTTATGAGAAGGTTATTGCAATTTTACCAACAGCGTGGTGGGTTTCGCTTAAAGCGTGTGCGTCATACAAACCTTTTTGTGAAAAAGGAAACGTAGCTCCTACTACCGATCTTACTTTCTTTTGCTCCAACAGATCGGCAATTTCCTGTAGTTGCTGTCCGTCGGGCTCCAGCCATATATTTTTGGCCGTTACGTTGTACTCCTTCACCAGCTCTTCGTCAAAATTGCTGACAATGGATATGATCCGTCCAGTATCCCTTTTCATTACCTTAAAGCTGTTCTCCTGAACATCCCCACCCATCGTATCGAACACCACGTCCACATCAGATAAAACTTCCTCAAAACGAGTTGTACGATAGTCAATGATTTGGTCGGCTCCCAATGAAGCAAGCAGTTCATGATTACGCTCACTGGCTGTAGTAATGACATAGGCTCCGGCTTGTTTGGCAAACTGGATAGCAAACATGCCTACGCCACCTGCACCTGCGTGGATTAATACTTTCTCCCCTTTGGCCAGTTGACCATGTGTAAAGAGCGCCTGCCAAGCAGTCAACCCCGCCAAAGGTACAGAAGCGGCTTCCTCCCAAGAAATTGAGGCAGGTTTACGTGCCAGCAGGTGATCATCCACCAAGGTATACTCGGCATAAGTACCAAACCGGGTGGTGTCCGGGCGTGCAAACACTTCATCTCCCACTTTCCAATCGGTGACCTCGCTGCCTACTTCCGAAATAGTGCCGGCTACATCCCAGCCTAAAATAATCGGGAACTCCCAATCCATCATTTGTTTTAAGTAACCTTCACGCAGCTTCCAGTCAATTGGATTGATGGAGGTAGCCGCCACTTTAACTACAACCTGATGAGCCTGTGGTGTAGGAGTAGCCACTTCTCTTTCTTTCAATTCATCCTTGCTTCCATACTGATCTATAACGATGGCTTTCATATTCATTTCCTCCTCGCACATTTACATATTCTTTACATTGCTAGACATACGCTGTAGCACATCTGTCAAAGCCACAATTTCCTCATCTGTAAACTTACATAGCAGCTTTTCCTGAAAGGCTTGTCTTTGCTCTGACAAAACTTGCAGTTCTTGAACCCCTAATTCGGTCAAACGTATATAGGTCACACGCTTATCCTGCTCTTTTTTACTACGTAAAATCAGACCTTCCTCTTCCAGCCTTCTCAGATGTCGGGTTACTGCTGCACCATCCAGAACGAGCAGATGTTGGAGCTCCAGCTGACTTAGTTCCTGACGATGATCAATATGATACAAAATTTCAACCTTGGTAAAGCTGGTTTTTAACTGTGCTTCAAAGGCGTTATTCATTTCTTTACACAAAAGATGCATGCGATAAAACAACTGGCTTTTTTCAGAGCAATGTTCGATGACAAACCCTCCTCCTAATACTTGACCCATCAATTGATATATCAAGTATTATACACCCTCACTAAAAATAAACAAGTCCTGAGACAAGTCTGTATATACAAATCCTACAATCAGGAAAAAATGCTCAAGCTAAACGAATAGCCTGAGCATTCTAGAATTTGTAGTTAGTAGGGTCATTCGATAAAACGATGAAATGGTCCAAATTACAGTGTATTCATAAATCCGATAATACGGGCCGCCATCCGCTCGTGGCCTGCCTGATTCGGGTGCAGGCCGTCAGGAACACCATTTTCCCCTGTAAAGTACATCTGTTTATGTACAAGCAATAGTGGTTGAATTCCGGCGATATTCCACAGATCGCAGCACGGGAAAGAATAAAGTGAGGCCACTTCTCTCACGGCCTGTGCATACGCGCTATAGACTTGACCAGTAATGGCATTAGGCAGATGCTCAGGAACCGTATCACTTGATCCGTGAGGCGGAGTCAAAAAGACGATCAGCTTGTCCGGGTAACGGTTAATTAGTCCTTCGGCAATATGCTTGAGCGCACCATAAAACGTACGCGTTTCTGTCGATGGCGTATCCAAGCTACCGAACGGTATTTCTCCCATCGAAAAATCGTTTCTTCCCCCCATAAAAAAGATCACGTTCGCATGAGGGTTCATTTTCTCATAACGCTCACACATCGGTTCAAAACCGCCGCTGGCTACACTGCTGCCAGATATGCCGTGATTCTCAAAGGTTAGGAATCCCAGTGCGTCGCTCACAAGGTGGGGGTAAGGCTTTTCTCCATCACGCAATTCATATCCAAACGTAATGCTATCGCCCAGAAATACAGCATGGCTGCCTTGGTATTTGCCTTGATTGATTGTCATTCGATGTCTCTCCTATCTATTAGATCGTATTGTTGATTTCGATAAATTTATGTTCAATCGCTGTCATTTCGTGATTTGGTCGGGTTATTAAATATGTATCCATGTAGCCGAAGGTTGGGGGAGCGGGCAAATAGGATGTTACTTTAAATTGCCGCGCCAGCTTTTTGGACATGAGGGTGATTCCCATTCCCATCAAAGAAAATTGCACCATCGTATCAAACACACCGACCTCTACCACCTCGCCATGGGTCAATTGCATGTCCTGATACATCTTCTCTAAATACGTGAGGTACAGGCAGCCATCCGACAATATGATAATAGACGCTCCTTGGAGTACCTGTTTGAGATCCGAGCCTTCATGTATGCCTTTCCCCACCAGCACCAGTTCTTCACGGCATAATTTTTGATAATGAATATACGGGTTGGCGGGATACCCTGTAACAAAAGCAATATCGAGTTCGCCGTCAAGGATCAACCGCTCCATTTCCGTGGTGGTTCCGGTTTTTAATGTAACCGAAGCCTGCGGATACAGCTCATATACCTTCGTGAGCGCCCTCGTTGTTTCGCCCGCCACGATAGACTGCATGGTACCGATGCGCAGCTTTTCCTCCTGCGGTCTCATTTTCATCTCCGTGTCTTGCCATAGCAACAACATTTGCTTGAACTGAGCATACAAGGTTTCTCCTGCGGGTGTCAGCTCCATACCACGGGGCTTTCGGTAAAATAACGCTGTCCCGTAATGGGCCTCCAGCTTCTTTATTTTGGCCGTCATATTCGATTGCAGGTGATTCAACTTTTGTGCTGCTTCTGTCAGGCTTCTCAGCTCTGCCACCGAAACAAATGCCTGCATATTTTCAATATCCACCCCTTCACCACCCATCAAATAAAATGATACCTATATCATAAACAAGCATTATTATTTATGAGTTAAGTGTATTATATTGGCCTTGGATGCTATTTTCCACCCTCATTTTAAAAATCAGGAGGTATGGCAACATGATCAAAAAGAAGATTCGTGTAGGTATCGTAGGAGGTTCGATGAATAATAAATGGGCCAGTCAAACGCATATTCCGGCTTTGCTCAAGCACTCGAACCTGGATATCACTGCCGTCGGTACCTCTCGTATGGAGAGTGCGCGACAAAGCGCAGAAGAAGTAGGTGCGGCTCTGGCTTTTGATGATTCCAAAAAGCTCGCAGCTTCCGAGGATGTAGACATGGTTGTGGTGAGCATAAAAGTTCCCCATCATTACGAGGCGGTGATGGCGGCAATTCAAGAGGGAAAACATATTTTTTGTGAATGGCCCTTGGGGGCAAACACTGCGGAAGCTGCTGAAATGGCCAAGGCGGCGGAGCTGGCAGGCATTCATCATACCGTCGGCTTGCAGGCACGGCAGGATCTTGAAGTGCAAACGATGAAAAAGATCGTGGAGGGCGGAGAGATTGGTGAAATTATATCCTGTCATATGCATGTAGCTACTCCCGGCAAAGGAGGACAAGTAAATCAGGACACTGCTTATTTGCTAAAAAGAGCCAATGGGGCTAATCTGCTCACGATTAATGGTGGGCATTCCCTGGATGCGTTGCAATACATCGTTGGCGAATTCCGCGAGCTATCGGCCATCACATCATTCCGTTATAGCGAAGCCACTATTCAGGAAACGGGTGAAGTCATTTCCAAGGATACAGCCGATCAGATTCTGATTCACGGAATATTGGAAAAAGGAGCACCGGTATCCGTTCACATTCAAGGTGGAGTGAAGTCTAAGTTTGAGATAGAGATTCAGGGGAAAAAGGGCATTTTGCGTTTGACACAGAATCCTTCACTTGGGCATGTTCAATTCGGGAATCTAACGCTCGAAAAACTTGTGTACGATCCAAACAGTACGCAGAGTCATGGTCCTAATGGCGCTTTTGAACAAATAAGTATAACTAGAGAGCCTAATATAAGCCTGGATTTTCCAAAAGAAGGGGTAACCCTGAATGTAGCCAAGGCTCATTATGTTTTTGCCGAGGATATTTTGACACACACCCGTCTCGCTCCCGATTTCAACCATGCCTTAAAGCTGCATCAGCTACTGGACCGCATTGAGGAATCGGCTGCAACTGGGAAAAAGATCGTATGGTAAGGTAGAATTATAAAAAAGAACCTTTAACACCACGATAGATGTGGAGTTAAAGGTTCTTGATCTTTTAAAATCATGCATTCTCGACCTTTATACTGTCACTTTCAACCAAAATAACTTCCGCGTTGCTGATTGGATATAAATTTAATTGGCTGCCATATTCCTCAATGATGCTCTCCACTGCTTTTTTAAACGGGATGTTCGTATGGTGGGGGACTGGATAGAATTCAATTATCCCGAGCGCAACAAAGGAATCCAAAGCAGGCGCCTCCTCCACATTGTCCATAAGTCGGGCATATTCGATATTCGGTGATAAAATTATCGAACCTGCCGATTCGCCTATATATAACTTCCCTGCATTAACTTCATCAGCAATGATTTTGTCAGCCCCGGTTCTTCTTAACTCTTGAAGTAAATAAAATGTGTTGCCTCCGGTAATATAAATATAGTCATTTCCTCTAATTTTACTCTCTATTTCATTCAATGTTGCTGTGCCGATTTCGATTTCATCCACGACTAATCCTAAATTCTCCAATGCTTTTTTCCCTGAATCCACATAAAACTTAACTTTCTCTGGAATACTTGCGGTTGGGATGAAGGTGACTTTTTTTCCTTCTAAGTTTTCACCAGCGAAATGGACTAAGCATGGTGCAACATCCTTAAATGAGGACGACAGAAATAATTTTTTCATCTCTTTATTCTCCTTAGAACAGCGTTTAATAAAACGAGATATGCAACACTTTAATCTAGGTACATTATAAAATATATTAGTATCAAAACATGACACCATTAGAGCATGACATGAAAAAGAAGTGAACGTTTAATTTCATACTTGATTTAAGCTATTTATAGCTTGAATCTAATAAAACCATATAAAAAAAGGAGACATTAACATTGAATAATATCTCCTTTTTTCAGCTTCATATTCCGTTTTGCAACAATAAATGACTTCATATCTCCATCCTTGCCCTCATAAAAAAGACTCCAACCGCATAGCGATATTTCGCCGATACGGAGGAGTCCTGATGTTGTATTGGTAAATCTTAAAGGATTCATGGTTACGGCGCGGGAGTCTCCGCGTTTATTCCCACTCAATCGTTGCTGGTGGTTTGGAAGTGATATCGTACACGATGCGATTCACGTTATCCACTTCGTTTACGATCCGCACAGAGATTTTCTCCAGCACATCCCAAGGGATACGTGCCCAGTCGGCAGTCATACCGTCGATAGAGGTTACTGCACGAATACCAACAGTGTAAGAATACGTACGAGCATCGCCCATAACGCCAACACTCTTCATATTCGGCAAAGCGGTGAAGTATTGCCAGATTTCCCGGTCCAGACCGGCTTTAGCAATCTCCTCGCGCAAAATGTAATCCGACTCACGAACAATGGTTAGCTTGTCCTCTGTCACTTCACCCAGCACACGAATGGCAAGACCCGGACCTGGGAACGGCTGACGCCATACAATCTCAGGTGGCAGTCCGCATTCTTCTCCGACTTTACGCACTTCGTCCTTGAACAGGGCATTCAACGGCTCGATCAGCTTGAACTTCATGTTCTCCGGCAAACCACCCACATTATGATGGGATTTAATGGTCTGTGCCGTTGCTGTTCCGCTCTCTACAATATCCGTATACAGTGTACCTTGTGCCAGGAAAGTAAAATCGTCGAATTGAGAAGATTCTTCCTCGAACACATAGATAAACTCGTTACCGATGATTTTACGTTTTTGTTCCGGATCATCAACTCCTGCCAGCTTGGACAAGAAGCGCTCACGTGCGTCAATTTTGACAACTTTCATATCAAATTTACCAACGAACGTCTCCATTACACTTTCGGCTTCACCTTTGCGCAGCAATCCATGGTCAATGAACATACACGTCAGTTGGTCACCGATCGCTTTGTGAATAAGCATCGCTACAACGGAAGAATCCACGCCACCGCTTAAGGCACACAATACTTTCTTGTCGCCAACCTGTTGACGAATCTCACGAATTTGATCTTCAATAAACGATTCCATGGTCCAGTTGCCTTCACAACCGCACACTTCATAAAGGAAGTTGCTGATCATCTCGTTACCTTGAACGGAATGACGTACCTCTGGATGGAATTGCACCGCATACAGATTCCGCTCCAGGTTACTCATCGCGGCAATCGGCGCACTCTCTGTTCCTGCATCTAGTGTAAATCCGGTTGGCAGATCTGTTACGTGATCCCCATGGCTCATCCATACGGTTTGACGAGAATCCAGTCCTTTAGCCAAGCGGGCATCCTCATTGAATTGCACGTCTGCTTTGCCATACTCACGCTTGCCCGCACGTTCTACCTTACCATCCAGTTGGTGAGCCATCAGCTGCATGCCATAACAAATACCAAAGATAGGGATGCCAAGATCATAAATTGCCCGATCCACCTGAGGAGCATTGTCTGTATATACGCTGGAAGGTCCGCCTGAGAAAACAATCCCTTTTGGCGCCAGCTCTCTCAGCTTCTCCGCAGGCGTATTGTATGGAAGGAGCTCGCTATATACACCGAGATCCCGAATTCTTCTTGCGATTAACTGGTTGTATTGTCCTCCAAAATCGAGAACTACAACGATTTCATTAGGCTTATTCATTACCGTGCCTCCCTCAATTGTTCGTTTCATTATACGCAACGATAAAACAAGACGTCAAGAAATCAGCCGGAGTTGAGTGGGCATGAAAAGATTGTTAAAATGAATTGATTCTAAAATACTCAATCTGTTCGTAGGAGTGTAAACGATGGATGTGCTGAAGTGGATCGCGCAATTGTTCGAAGAATACGGCTACGGCGTCCTTTTTTTCGGCTTGCTGCTTGAGTTTATTGCTTTACCTTTTCCCGGGGAAACCACAATGGCTTATGCGGGATATCTTTCCTATGCCGGTACCCTAGATTTCGGTAAACTGGTGCTGCTAGCTTTTTTGGGCACAACCCTCGGTATGACTATTACCTACTTTATTGGAAGATGGGCTGGACTCCCCTTTATTCAGAAATACGGTAAATGGATTTTGTTATCGCCGGACAAGCTTCAGAAAACACAAAAATGGTTCCAACGATATGGATACTGGCTTATCTTCCTTGGATATTTCATCCCCGGTGTCAGGCATTTTACCGGTTATTTTGCCGGGATTATTGCTCTTTCTTTCCGTAAATTTGTCTTGTATGCTTACAGCGGCGCTTTATTCTGGGTCATCCTCTTTCTAAGCATCGGCAAGCTGTTTGGTCCCCAATGGGATGCCATTTTCCATTTGGTAGAGCTGTATGCACTGCGAATTGCGGGAGTCGTTGGGTTCATGATCCTGCTATATATTATTTACCGGTGGAGAAGCTTCCTGTTTAGCTCGCTACGCAAATCCGAAAAATCGGTGAAAACCAGCAACAAGGATGACACGAAGTAATCAAACTCCTGCTGCCTTACGGTTACGAGTCCTTTCATAATACATCGAAATCACGATAGATATCACCACAAACCCCGCGCCTCCAGCCAAACCCAACATACGCGGCTCCATCATTTCAATCGCCACCCCTGCTCCAAACATAGACAGTCCGATGATACCTTGGCTCCACGCCGTCAGCATGCCCAACAATGGACCCTGTAAATACAATGGGGTCTCCCGCATTAATAATGTATCCAGACAAATGGCCCCTACCCCGCCAGCCAACGAAATTAAGAAGTAAATAGCAACCGCCGCCCATGCGTGATAAATACCGCTTAATCCCATAAGTAAAATCCCCTCCAACAAAAGGCATACCAGTCCTCCTTTCAATAAAGAACAACTGAATAAATGTCCTATTGCATAGCTGGCAACCAGACCCGCGCCCAAAGCGGCGTAAAACAATCCGATCCCGGCATCGCCCAGCCTGAATTCCTGCACTGCATATACACTAATCAGAACATTATCAATGCCATTGAGCATGGGAACCAGCAACTCAAATGCAACAACAACTTGGAGAGGAACGGATGCACGAATACAGTCCAACATTCGCGATCTGCTCCGGTTTGGATGATCTAACAACGAAGGACTTTGTGGTTTAACATAGGAATCGTCCCTGCTTATTTTCTCCTTCATGACAGGTGGAAATGCAATATTGCGAACGATCAGACCTGCGGCAAAAAAACTTGCTGCGTTCAATATAAATGCAGCTTGTGGTCCAAAGAGAGCAGATATGATGCCTCCGGCAGCAGCACCAATGACCAGCACCAGCCCGCTCATCACCTGCTCAAGACTGTTCACCTTCAATAATTCGGAGGGATGAACAAGCAGCGGAATGGACGATTTACGAGCAGGAGCATACAAAGCTTCTCCGCAGGCTAGCAGGGTACTGACTCCATAAATGATCCATATGTCCTCAGGACTATGAACACTTAAAAAGGCAAGGGCTGCCAAGCCTCTGAAAAGATCCGTGGTCATCATAAGCACACGCCGGGATATGCGGGTAATAAGCACGCCCGCCGCAGGTGACAGGACTAAAAAAGGAATCACCCGCAATCCCAGCATGATACCCACACTGAATCCTGAACCGGTAAGCCGATAAATTAAAGCCAACAAAGCGATCTGACAGAATCGATCTCCCATTCCGTTAATGATACCTGCGGCAAATAACTTCCTGTATTGCCTATCTACCATTTTAATCAACTCCGATACTTAGGATTCATTTATTACACATAGGTCTAATTAGTTATATATCTAATTTATAAAAATCACTCTATAATCGTCAAGGCATAAATTCATATATTCAGAGCATACTAAGCCAACAAACTCCAATATCGGAGGATTTTACGTATGCCAAATCAGAATAAAAGTTGTCCACTTACTCATGTGTCCTCTAACTTGAAAGATAATGTAAACCATATTGAAAGCTCCTTTGGAAACAGCGGAGATTTAATCATTAAACAGCTATTATGGATGCAAAAATGGCCAGCAGCTTTGTTTTATATCGATGGTCTGGTTAACACTCAATTGCTCCATGATTCCGTTCTGCGTTCATTAATGCGGGTAAACGAACATCATGTACCAGAGGGCGCGGAACCGTTCGACTATTTAAAGGATCAAGTATTGATTGCTGGTAACTCAGGTAGTTTGGAGGAAATGGATGCTTTATTCGACCGGATGTTATCCGGCGGTATTATCATTCTGCTGGACGGATACACAAAAGGCATATGGATTGATGCGGTCGGTTGGGAGGATCGCAATGTCAGCGAACCCCAATCACAGACTGTTGTACGGGGTCCAATGGAGGGTTTTACCGAAAATTTGCGTACCAATACAGCTCTAATTCGCAGACGAATCCGCGATCCGCGCCTCTGGATGGAAACAAGACAGATCGGTCAAGTCACGCATACCAATGTGTCCGTGATGTATATCAAAGGGATTGCTGACGAAGGAGTTATTCAGGAACTGAGAGAACGTCTGGACCGAATTGATATTGACGGGATTTTGGAAGGGGGTTACATCGAGGAGGAAATTCAGGATGCGACCTTCACCCCGTTTCCCACCATATATAACAGCGAGCGCCCGGATTCAGTCGCTGCCAGCCTGCTGGAGGGCCGAATCGCTATATTGGTAGATGGGACACCCTTTGTTCTGTTGATACCTGCATTGTTCGTCCAATTTTTCCAATCAGCAGAGGATTATTACCAGCGCGCTGACATCAGCACTTTGCTGCGTATGTTGCGCTTTTTTTCTTTTTTTATCGCTATGCTTGCACCGGCAGTCTATATCGCTGTATCTACCTTCCATCAGGAGATGATCCCTACAAACTTACTGATCAGCCTCGCTGCACAAAGGGAAGGCGTCCCATTTCCGGCTTTTGTCGAGGCGATGCTTATGGAGATCACCTATGAAATTTTGCGTGAAGCCGGGGTGCGTATTCCCAAGACAGTCGGACAAGCTGTATCTATTGTAGGCACACTGGTCATTGGACAAGCAGCTGTGGATGCAGGGGTTGTCTCGGCGGCTATGGTCATTATCGTGTCAATCACTGCCATCTCCAGCTATGTTATTCCGGAAAACGGTCTATCCATAGCAGTTCGTATTGTCCGCTTTGCCTTAATGATGCTAGCCGCAGCCTTCGGACTTCTAGGAATATTGATGGGATTAATCGTACTTTTACTGCACTTGACCAGTCTGCGATCCTTTGGAGTATCTTACATGAGTCCATTTGGCCCCTATGTGGAAAGCGATATGAAAGATACGCTGTTTCGCTTGCCCTGGCCTCATATGACGAAGCGTCCTCAATCCATCTCTATCCAAAATACGATCCGCCAAAAAACGAAAAAAAGACGGATCGGCAATAAATCACAAACCAGAAGGGATCAACCATGAAGCAGACCATTCATTTGCTGTTCGTCTGGGGGCTGATCGGATTAATATTAGGGGGCTGCTGGGACCGCAAAGAATTAAACGAACTTGGCATCGCTATTGGAATCGGAGTGGATATGAAAGGAGACCAGTATCAGGTGACGGCTCAGGTGGTTATTCCTTCTGCAGTGGCTTCAAAATCTTCACCAAGTGCAGGCTCTCCAGTGGTTACTTATGAGGCCACAGCACCCACGATTCAGGAGGCCATTCAAAAAATGACTGACACAAGTCCGCGCTCCATTTATTTATCTCATATTCGTATGCTGATTTTAGGTGAGGAGTATGCGAGAAAAGGAATTTCTGATGTGATTGAAGCCTTGATGCGAGAGCCCTCTACAAGAAGTGACTTTTATATTGCGATAGCCAAGAATAATAAGGCTTCTACGATTTTAAAAATACCGACTTCTTTGGAAAAGTTACCGGCCAACAAAATGTTCGCTTCATTGGACACCTTAACCAAGACGTGGGCACCTGCGACCAAAGTAACCATGGATCAATTGCTTAGCGATCTGACTAATCCCGACATCCAATCTACTTTGCCGGCTTTGGAGGCTGTGGGAGATATTGAGGCATCCATTGAAAAAGGTGAAGATGACACCAAAAGCATATCGCCTGGAACCATATTGAGGTTTTCTGGTATAGGTGTATTCCAAAAAGACCGATTGCTGGGGTGGATCAGTGAACAAGACAGTAAAGGATTCAACTATATCCGGAATAAAGTGGATTCTACCACGGGACACGCGGACTGTCAGGGAGGTGGTAATATCGCCTTGTTAACGTTGAGTAGTGACACCAAAAACAAAGTTATGATTCGTGATGGAGAGCCTGTTATCTTGATATCAGTTACCAACAACAGCACAGTACGAGAAGTCAACTGCCAGCATATGAAGCTAGACAGTATGGATGATATTAAAGAAATTGAAGCCGCAAGTAATGAAAAAATCGTTGAAATCATGAAGCATTCGGTAGAGACTGTCCGTCATCAATATAAGTCAGACATTTTCGGCTTTGGCCAGCTGATTCACCAGTCTAAGCCCAAACTTTGGAAAAGGATGAAAGAAGAAAAAGAAAATCCATTTATGGACTTGCAAATCGAATACAAAGCAGAGACGAAAATTAAAAAAATTGGTTCCTTGTTTGAATCATTCCAAAAACAAATGAAGGAGTGAGCTTGGTGGAGGAGAAAGGGCGAATCAGCATCTCAAATATAGCCGTACTCGTATTTTTGAGTATTTTCGGAGACTGCGTGTTGGTATATCCTTCCATCATTACAGGCATATCCAAACAGGATGCCTGGATCAGCTCATTGTTAAGTATCCCTGCAGGACTGGCTGTACTATGGCTACTCCTGCGGGTACATCAGCTCTATCCTGAGCTCACCTTTATCCAACTCTGTCAGCGAATTTTGGGCCCATGGCTAGGCGCACTCATTTCGATATGGTATTTATTCCATTTATTAATAAACTCCGCGATTTATTTAAGAGAGGTCGGGGATTTTATGAACAACCAGACCTATGTCATGACGCCTCTCCCCGTTATCAATTTAATTTTAATCCTTGTCATGATGTGGGGATTGTATATGGGGCTGGAGCCTATTGCCCGTACTGCTCAAATATTGTTTCCCTTATGTTTGGTGTTCACTTTGTTTCTAATCCTGTGCTTACTCCCCCAATGTGACAGTCAGCAGCTTAAGCCGATAATGGAGCAAGATATACCTAAGGTTATCGAAGGAAGCATATTTGCATTGTCCTATCCATTCGGAGAATTAGCCTTTTTATTGATGATTCTTCCCTATGTAAGCAAAAAACCGGGTCTAAAAAAGTCCGTTTTACTATCCGGGCTTACTGCCAGCATCCTGTTAAGCGTGCTGCTAATTGTTTCACTCATGGTACTGGGCTCTTTTGTAACAGAGAACAGCGTGTACACCTCCTATACGTTATCCAAAAAGATTAATATTGGTGGTTTCTTGCAACGGGTAGAGTCCATGATGAGCACAGCCTGGATTATCACTACTTTCTTTAAAACCATTTTACACTTCTATGCCTTTACACTGGGCATGACTCAACTGCTGAGACTGGACAATGTAAGGACCTTTCTTGGCCCCAGCTTCATGATTCTATTTGGTTTGATTATCGTCTCGGCACCCAATATTACTTACTATTTGGATACGATCGTCCATGCCTGGATTTATTGGGATTTGACCGATTCCGTTGTCCTTCCTCTCCTGCTGCTTGTTGTATATAAGTTTAGATCGAAGGGCCGTCACAGTCTGGGACCCGGGTGAATTCTCACCCCTCACGGAAGGAGCATGCGCATGCTGGCTACCATTATCGTCATCTGTATCGGTCTGGCTATCGCCGTCAAAGATTTGCCAGGCTTGTACCGCAAGCGTCGCTTTAAGGATATGTTGGTGTACATCCTTATGCTTGGATTAGGAACATGGTTGAGTGTCCTTGCAGTAAAATTAGAGGTTACACCAAGCCCGCTGATTTTGATCGAAATGATCTATAACCCCATAAATACCTTTGTGTCACATCTATTTGGTTTTTAAAAAGGAGGTAGGCACACATGTCAAAAAAATTCCGTATCAGTGTCCGACAAGTGACTGTCCTTACTTTCCTGTGTTTAATCGGGGATATGCTCTTGATCTATCCGACTATCATTACACATATCGCTCACCAAGATGCCTGGATCAGCTCTATACTATCCATCCCGTTAGGCTTAGTTATCATTTACGTGCTTATTCGCGTTCACGAGCTATACCCGAACCTTTCGCTTATTGAAGCCATCCGTAGAATTTTGGGACCTGTTTTCGGAACCATTCTTTCCTGTTGGTATTTGTTTTATTTCTTAATGAACACCGCCTTTAATGCGAGAGAAGTAGGTGATTTCCTAACTTCACAGTTACTTGTAGAAACCCCTCTGCGCATCCTGCTGGCTATGGAGGTAGCATTACTGGTGTTTACTGTGCTATCGGGAATAGAGGCTTTTAGTCGCGTTAGTGAGATGCTGTTAACTGTATATGTATTCATTTTCTTTGGTTTGATTCTTGCACTCTTGCCGCAAATTCATCTTTCTAATTTACAGCCTAGTCTGGAAAACGGAATGGGTCCCATTAGTAAAGGGATCGTTCCAGCTACAGCTATGCCATTTGCTGGAATGTCTGTCATGCTCATGGTTTTTCCCTATGTTAACAAACATGCCCATTTTAGAAAGGACGTGTTACTCGCCTCTCTAATAGGCGGATTCCTGATTAGCGTGTTTTTGCTTCTCTCTCTCCTTGTCGTTGGTCCCTTTGTGACCAATTATAGTCCTTACATTTCTTCTGCACTCACAACAAAGATTAATGAGCTCAATTATATTACACGAGTTGAATCGTTAGTAACTTTAACCTGGGCACTTGCTGCCTATTTCAAAGGTGTTCTTTTCTTTTACGCGTTTACTTTCGGAACTACCCAACTATTCCGAATTTCTAATATCCGTCCCTTTGTCATCCCCGCAGGAGCGCTTGTGTTTGGCATGACCATTTTGATATCGCCTAATGTCTTCTATTATGTGAGAACTCTTGTTTATCCACTGGCAGCCTGGAATTATACGAACGGCTTGATCATTCCGCTTCTATTATGGGGTGTTTATCTCTGCAAACAAAAGTGGAAGCAGCGGCAAAATATATCTAAAAATTAACAAAAACCTTTTGAAACCGATACGCCTGAAAGCACGATTCGGTTTCAAAAGGTTTTCTTTGGTTCTTCACTTACGCCATATCCTGAATGTATGCCAGCGCAGCATCAATATGCCCTTTTACTCTTAAACCACGCCATTCATGAACTAAAATGCCATTTTCATCAATAAGGAACGTAGACCGAACAATGCCCATGTACTGCTTACCGTACATCTGTTTTTGCTGCCATACCCCATACGTCTCAGCCACCTGATGCTCTTCATCAGATAACAACTGAAAAGGGAGTCCGTACTTTGCAATAAACTTGTCATGCTGTTTGAGTGGATCAGGGCTTATCCCCAGAATCACCGTGTTCAAGTCTTCAAACTCCGTATGTTTATCCCGAAAATCACAAGCCTGAGTCGAGCAACTAGAGGTCAAATCCTTGGGATAGAAATACAGTAATACCCTACTGCCTCGATAATCAGACAGCTTGACACACTTTCCCTCACTCCCAGGCAATTCAAAATCTGGTGCCTCTTGCCCAATAACGGTAAATGTCGTGGACATCTCATCATCTCCTATCTTGTGGGGGTTCTTATGTGATCCGCCCTATGAGCCTGCGCCCCTGTAACGGCGAATCCCCCAGTTCCATGCCAGTAAGCCCAATGTCAGAAAGACAATCCCCATCACAGGAGTTAAGAGCGCCATATGGCGCATGTCCTCTCGGTGAAGGAACAGGGAGGCTGGATATACACCAACAAAAGCAAAAGGTAGTATCCAAGTCAGCACAACCTGAATGGCTCGGTTATAGATCGTTACTGGATAACGTCCGTAGCCCTGAATATTGTACATGAGCGGGATAATTCCTGTAGGCGCATCCGAAAAGAATGAAAGAGAAGTCAATATGGTGTATATGCCCGTATAGATCGCCACGGCACTTAGGCTCAAAACGATCAGCGCTGGTACGAACCACCACTCCATAGCCAAATCCATCTGTGCCCCGCTGATCCCCATAATAATCAGGCCGATCACTGAGCCCACCAGCGCAGGCGGATCCACATTTTCAAGGAAAATCTGGAACAGATTATACGCGGGACGGGTCATTACCCGGTCGAGTTCACCTTTCACAATGTAACGCTCGCTAAAGTTCCAAAGATTGACAAAACAACTGAATAGTCCGTATGGAACCATGAAAAATCCATAAACGAACACGACTTCATTTTCACTCCAGCCGCCCAAACTGTCTGTATGCATAAAAATAACCAGGATAAAAATAAGATTCGTGGCCTGAAACAGCAGGTCAGAAATAACTTCTACCCAGAAGTCGGCCCGATAGGTGAGCCGTGACTTCATGTAATTTTTTAAATATTCGCTAATGAGACCCAAATAGTACATCATCGGCTTACCCTCCCTGCACGAACAGACGTCTGCGCGCCAGTCGCCAAATGATGATCATCGGCACGAGCAGAACGACCAGCCAAATGATTTGGATACCCAGTACATTCCAGATACCAACGCCTTTTACACGTCCCGTAAATACAGAGCCCGGCAAATAGGTAATCGCCTGAAACGGCATCCATTGGGCGATCGTCGCCAGCCAGCCTGGAAACAAACTGATTGGCAAAATCAACCCAGAAAACAGATCTACAACTACGCGCTTCATACGCATCATGCCCTCATTATTTTCGATAAAAAAGGCCGTTAACCCCGTAATAATATTGATCTGAGTGTTGATCAGAAAGCTGAAAAACAGCATGACCAGAAAACCAACCCAGGCTACCGGATCACTGGGGAGCGTCACCGGAAACAGCAGCATCGCAATCGCCATGCCCGGAATCATAAACAACAGAAAACGGAACATTCCCTCACCGAGTCCCTGCATAAATTTAACAAGTACATAGTTATAAGGTCGGATCATCTGAATTGCGATGCTTCCATCACGAATATCCGTCGAGATTTCACGATCCAGATTGTTAAAATAAAAGGCTCTCGCCATCCACGATACTGCAACATACGTCGTCATCTGAGCAGCGGTAAAACCTCCAATACTACCCGCATCGCCATATATCGCTTTGTATGTGAAATAATACACGCCAATATTCATGGAATAAATAAGGATTCCTGAATAGTAGTTCACACGATACGCAAGCATCGTGAGAAATCGGATACGAATAAAATCGGTGTATACGCTAAGCATGAACTTTGGCCTCCACTACCGGATTGCCCTGGCGTTCCGCCGAGCCAGACTGATAGATACTGCGGACGATATCATCCGTGTTGGTTTCAATGATTTTGATATCCGTAATGTCCGTGCGACCGACTACGCTTGCGAGCACATCCGATACATTAATATGAAGCGGAATCCATACCTTGGCAGCCAAATCGTTATCCGCCGTCCAAGCCAGTGGCATATCAGCAGTCCATGCCTGTAATTGCTCCAATTGGGTCGGTGTGCCGAACTGAAACCGTACTTCTCGACCTGTACCCCAACGTGCCTTCAGATCCTCCAGACCACCATCATAGATGATATTCCCATCATCCAGCATAATGACGCGCGAGCACAGCGCTTCAATATCCTGCAAATCATGGGTTGTCAGCAAAATAGTCGTACCGTAATCCCGGTTCATGTCCTTTAGAAACTCGCGGATTTCGGACTTTACCATAATATCGAGCCCAATGGTCGGCTCGTCCAGAAAAACAATGGACGGATTGTGCAGCAAGGCTGCTACCAACTCACAGCGCATCCGTTGCCCGAGACTAAGCTTGCGTACCGGGCGGCTTAGCAGATCCTGCAATTGCAGTCTCTCTACCAGCTCATCCAGCCTACGTTTGAAGTCCGTAGCCGGAACCTGATATACTTTCCGCAGTAGTTGAAATGACTCGATCACACCGATGTCCCACCAAAGCTGGCTGCGTTGACCGAAAACAACACCAATGTTGCCTACAAATTTCTCGCGTTCCTCATAGGGGACATAACCGCCTACCTTGAGATGTCCCGATGTCGGCACGAGAATGCCTGTCAGCATCTTAATCGTGGTGGACTTTCCGGCGCCGTTCTCACCGATATAACCGCATATTTCTCCTTGCGGAATACGGAAGGATATATCTTTGACCGCGGCTACCTCGTTGTATTCGCGGGCGAATAAATCAAGGAAGGCACCTTTTAAGCCCTCGCGATTTTTTTGAACCTTAAATGTTTTGCGCAGATCCTGCACATCAATTGCCAGCATGTTATACCTCTCAATCAGGATTTGTAAAATCCATAGTTAAATTGATTGTGCTCCAAAAAGAAATTATAATGTAATGAACTGAAAAGCGAAAGGGAGAGCATCCATGACAAGCAGAACCAAAAGGACGATATGGTCGGTTCTAGCCGTGGTAATCGTCGCGATTGTCGGCTTTGCCGTGTACTATTTTACATCCATTTATAATCAGCTGGATAATCTGCATAAAGAGGGCGCTAACTCCCCCTTCAAAAATGTTAAGCAGGTCGATCAGGTTCGTACGCCAGAACCGCCCAAGTGGGAAGGTACCGATATGGTTAACATTTTACTGATGGGTGTCGATGGGCGCGGTATCCAGAAAGGGGAAGTTCCCCGATCAGACAGCATGATGGTCGTATCGCTGGACCCCGTTAAGAAAAAAATCCACCTGTTCTCTATTTTGCGTGATACGTACGTGGATATTCCCGGCTATGGAAAAAATCGAATTAACACCGCCATTACTCACGGACCCAACACAGCCATGAAGACGGCTGGCGATCTATTAGGCATCCCAGTGCAATATTATGTGTACACGGATTTCCAGGGCTTTATCAAACTGGTGGATGCCGTAGGCGGGATTGATTTTGAAGTGGAAAAGGATATGCATTATACAAGTAATGCGGATAAACATCAATACGATATTGATTTGAAAAAGGGCATGCAGCATCTGGATGGAAACACGGCGCTTCAATATGTGCGGTTCCGCCACGATGCAATGTCCGACTTCTCCCGATCAGGACGGCAACGGGCATTTTTGGAGGCAATAGCCCAGAAAATGCAGACCACGACTTCCATCGCTAACTTGCCGAATATTTTAGAGCAGGTTAACCCGTTCATTGACACGAATCTCAGTGTTAACGATATGTGGAAGCTGGCAAATGTGGGGTACCAAAGCAACTTTGCAGGCAGCGAACAGGTTCCACCGATGAAGATGCTCGGAGAAGAGAATGTGGGCGGCGCGGCAGTTCTTACTGTCCGCGATCCGGAAGAACTGAAAACGTATGTGCAGGATATATTTAACAATCCACCCGCACAAACACAGGAACAAAATAAGGATCAGAACGAAACGAAACAGCCAGACAGTGCATCGTCTACCAAGAAGGATAAAGCTTCTTTTACAGGGGGCAGTAAAACCAGTAATGAGGATGCTTCCACACAATCAACAACAAAGACAGGTCAAAAAGAGCTATAATGATGTATGCAGGGGCAGCCGTGAACGCTGCCCTTTGGCGTGTGTATACCCTATTTTAATGAACGGAAAGGAAGTTTTTGATGATGAAACGGGAAAACTCCGAAGCACTATATAAAGAAGCCCTGGAGCATATTGTCGGGGGCGTTAATAGCCCTTCACGCTCCTTTAAAGCTGTGGGCGGCGGCGCTCCAGTATTCATGAAACGCGCTAAAGGTGCTCATTTCTGGGATGAGGATGATAATCGGTATATCGACTATTTGGCGGCTTATGGTCCTATTATTACTGGACATGCCCATCCCCATATTACCAAGGCTATCAGCGAAGCGGCCGCGAACGGCGTATTGTACGGAACCTCAACGGTATTGGAAATCAAACTAGCGAAGATGCTGAAGGAAGCAATTCCTTCCATGGACAAGGTCCGGTTTGTGAATTCCGGCACAGAAGCGGTCATGACGACGATTCGTGTGGCACGGGCCTATACTGGGCGGAACAAGATCATCAAATTTGCCGGCTGCTACCATGGTCACTCGGATCTGGTACTTGTTGCCGCAGGCTCCGGTCCTTCCACACTGGGCATACCGGACAGCGCAGGCATTACGACCAACATTGCGAGTGAGGTTATTACCGTGCCATTCAATGATCTCGATGCGTTGCGCCAAGCCTTGGAGCGTTGGAGCGACGATGTGGCGGCAGTCATGGTCGAGCCCATTGTCGGTAATTTCGGCATGGTCATGCCGCAGCCCGGTTATTTGGAAGGGTTGTGCTCCATGGCGCGTGCGAACGGCTCACTCGTCATTTATGACGAGGTCATTACCGCATTCCGATTCCACTTCGGTTCCACCCAAACGTATGCAGGTTTGGACAACCATGATGCGATTCAGCCAGATTTGACCGCGCTGGGCAAAATCATGGGCGGTGGTCTGCCGATTGGTGCCTACGGCGGCAGCAAGCACATCATGGAGCAGGTTGCCCCACTCGGCCCAGCTTATCAGGCGGGTACGATGGCGGGCAACCCGGCGTCCATCTCGTCAGGCATCGCCTGCCTTGAAGTCCTTCAAGGGGAAGGCGTGTATGAAGAGATGGAACGTCTGGCTGTGAGGCTGACGGACGGTATCCAGTCCTCTGCCGAACGCTACGGCGTGCCATTGACGATCAATCGTATTCGTGGAGCGTTCTCGACGCATTTCTGTGATCATCCGATCACGAATTACGCGCAGGCGCAGGATACGGATAGCGAAGCGTTTGCATCCTTCTTCCGTCACATGCTGGATCGCGGTATTCATCTGGCACCATCCAAGTACGAAGCATGGTTCCTCACAACAGCGCATACGGACGAAGATGTGGATGCCACGCTGGAAGCGGCGGACGATTCGTTCCGGGCGATGTCACAAGGTAAGTAAACCAAGCAGTAAGTGATAGAATATGAATAGGATAAGAGCTGGAAGTAGTCTTAGGGATGGGTATCCGACCTCTGGGACTTCGTTCCGGCTTTTTTTCATTTCACAACTGTACCCGTACAGTTGCAGGTTTTATGGATTGTATCAGGTTATGCCATCCGGGTATATTGAGAGAACCACAGGTTAAGGTCATTATTACGGAGGTTTATTATGAACAGTCGTTCCAGAAATGGAGCCGCCTATCTGGCAGCTCTCAGCTATGCAGCTATACTTGGATTTTCATTTTTATTTGTAAAATTGACAGTCACAGAGGCGAGCCCGCTGGATGTGATCGCCCACCGCTTTGCGCTGTCATTTATCGCTTTGACCATTCCCGTGTTGCTCGGTTGGATCAAGATCAACATCAAGATGCGTGACATTCTGCGCATTTTACCACTGGCGCTGCTCTCGCCATTAGTGTATTTTCCACTGCAAGCCTTCGGGCTGATGAGCACTTCTTCATCGGAAGGTGGAATTATCCAAGCAACCGTTCCCATCTTTACGCTGCTGTTAGCTTCCTATTTTATTAAAGAGCGTACAACGGTAGTCCAGAAGATTTCCTTACTGCTCTCTGTCTTTGGCGTGGTTTTTATATTTGTGATGAAAAGCGGAGCACCGCTAGCATCCAATAGCTATGGCGGTATTCTTCTGCTCGTGCTTTCTGCGATATGCCTATCCGGCTATAATGTGCTGGCACGACCATTAACACAAAAGTACAACCCAATGGAATTGACCTACGTTACCTCTATTTTGGGATGTATCGTTTTTAACGTGGTGGCACTGGGATATCATGCCATAGACGGTTCCATGAGCGCCTATACTGCTCCACTGGTGAAGCCTGGTTATTGGATGGCACTGATTTATCTGGGCATTCTGTCTACCCTCGTCACCTCGCTGTTATCGAGCTTTGCCTTGAAGTGGATCGAAGCCTCCAAAATGAGTGTGATCGGCAATTTATCCACCCTCATTTCCATGATTGCTGGTGCTTACATTTTGAAGGAGCAGCTTGCCTACTATCACATTATTGGGGCTGTGATGATCATTATCGGCGTGTTGGGTACCAATTTCGGAGGGCGAAAAAACTTCACGCCAATCAAAACAACTTCGGCAAAATCACAAAAAACGGGCTAAAAATAGACACTCATTTGCCTGCAAAAAAAGAAATCTCCAAGCTGCGCAATTCCAGCCGAGAGATTTCTTTTTTCATTTCTTAGTCTTCGTCGCATTAGATAGGGTACGCCATGACACTCATTAACGCCAATTCCGGCTGTGTCGCGTCCAATCTGCTATATTGTACGATTACGGGCACATCGCTAGTGACCGTAATTGCGTAAGGAATACCTACCGGAATCCGTTCGCCGGATTTCTCCAACGAGGCTGTTCGGATATGACGGGTTCGTCTTCCTTCCACCACCTCGATCAATCCCTCCAATGGCTCGCGGTCTTCAAAATAGATGTCTATACTCAGATTTGCCACACGGCTCCCACAATTCAGCACGCATATACTCTCATGACTGAGCAGCTCTCCCCGGCTTTCCGGTGGAATATACCCATCGGGGATGACCCAGAATAGGCTGCCTCGCGGCTGATTAGCTACTTTTTCATGAGAAAGCTCCTGAGAAAGTTCAGTATCTCCCATGCTATCGGCCTCCTTTGACCTATGAATACTTTCGTTTCCCTATGTCCCTTCTTCTAGCCGTACGGATTCTCCTTGGTACGCAATAGTTGAGCCAGAAAAGCAAGCGCCAATCCCTGACCCCATCCCTGAATGCGTTTGTATGGAACGTTTCGATAGCCGTCAATATCGTTCATTACAGCAGTTCCAGCGGATACACCCGTTACTGTTCCGTCGTCCTTAATGCGGGAAAGAATAACTTCGATCGCCTTTTGGGTGTATTTGTTAAACAATCTTCCTTGCATAAGCAAGGCGGTCGCAATTCCTGCCGAGCCCGAGGTTTCCAGATAAGAGGTATCATCGTTCAGCACCGTATGCCACAGCCCTTCTGGGGATTGCAGCCGCACCAGTGCATTGAGCTGGTCACGCAGCGAGCCGTCGATGATCATATAAGATGGATGCTGCACCTCCACAAGTTTCAGCGCTTTTGCCATCGTGAGGGCTGCCCATGAATTGCCGCGCGCCCAATATATTCCTGACATCCGGCTTTGATTCGCATGATCCCATCCGTGATAATACAGATTCGTATCCGGGTCCTGCAAAAATTCTTCATGCCCGTGATATTGACGAACCCCATCCTCCCAATACTCCTTGTTGCCTAACAGATGACCGATGCGCAGCAAATAATAACCGGCCATAAACATCGTATCCGCCCATGCTTGCTGCGGAAATACATCATGAAGTGAGTTCACCGTATGCTGGAAAATGCCGTCGGCAAACCGCTCCGCTTTTTTGGCCAAAAATTCTGCCATCTCGATAGCAATATCAAGGTATTTTTGCTCACCTGTGGCCTGATAAAGCGTCAACAAACAGTGCCCAACAGAAACGCCGTTCACCGAGAGAGATGGAAGCCCATCCTCGATATTTTCGTCAACCCATTCTTTCAGCTTGGTCAGATACTTTTCGTTCCCTGTCGCTTCATACGCTTCGCATACTCCGTAAAAGGCTACTCCGCCCGGCCAATCCCAGCTGTAGTGCATTTGAAAGGTGCGTTCTACTACCCGGTCGATCACCTGCTTAACTTGTTCTTCATCAAAAATCAATGCAGGCATTTCCACGTCTCCCCCTTTGGTAAGTTTCACGTGAGTTACCTCCTTGACGCCCGTACATGAAAAGGTCGTCCTTCAACGTAAATACATGCGCAGCGGTTGCAAATCCAGTTCCTTCACAGCATCCACCACCATGTCTGCAATACGAACCGCGCCATTCTCATGAAAATGTGTGTTATCCTCTAAGCCGCCGGAAAAGTTCATGTATTCACCAGGCAGCAACCACATAAAAAGTTCTTTACTCTCTTCGGGACCCATCTGCTCATATAACTCCTGCGTACGGGCAGACAAATCAATCAGCGGTACATTCGCTTCTTCCGCCAGCTCACGAACCGCTGTTACATAGTCACCATGCGTGTCAGATAGCGTACCATCCTCGCTAAAATAGCGACGATGTACGGGCGTGACCAGTACCGGGGTTGCCCCATGGCTTCTTGCCCCATCGATGTAGAGGCGAAGGTGCTCCTTGTAGGTTGTAAAAGGCTCTGTAGCCCGCTCCGGATCAGGCTTCTGATCATTATGACCGAACTGGATGAACAGGAAATCTCCTGCCTTTATTTCGCCCAAAATGACACCCAGCCGTCCTTCGTCCACGAAGCTTTTGGAGCTTCGTCCCGATACGGCATGATTATCCACGCAGACATCATGCTTGAACAGGGCGGGCAAAGCCTGGCCCCAGCCAGTATACGGATAACCGGATGCGTCCTGATCCGTAACCGTGGAATCTCCGGCTAGGAATAGCCGGAGGGTCTGTGGCGCTGGCGCAATCTCCAGCGCATTGAGCCGTGGCGCGGTGCCTGATACGGTGAGGCGCAGTTTGCCACCCCGGACAGGCACCGCAAACAGTGCTTCGGCGAACTGGCCCGGCAGCGTGTGCACTGGGGGAAGCATGTGCTTGCCTTCACCAGCCTTGAGTCGCGTGAGCGTTTCAGCCTGCGAATCGCCGACCAGTATAGTGACGAGATACAGCCCGTCTGGCACATCTGCAACAAATGCAGCGTTCAGTGGAATACAAAAACTGCTTCGCAGCCGCGTGCGTGCATCCTTGGCTGCACTCTGCCTTTTTCGACCGTACACATGCTCCGTAGTCTCAAAGCCATAGCCCTGTTCAGTTGTATATAAGCAATCCGGAGACACTCCCTTGTAGCCATCCGCAGGCTCCCCCGGACCAAAATCAAACTTCCACAATTTACTCACCTCTCAGCCATCGCCCTCAAATCCCGTCCATTCAATCGCACCAACCCGGATGCCTTCCATTTCCACTCGTAAGCTTCATAACTCACGCTATGGATTTTGGATCTTACCCCTTCAAACCACTCGTACTCATTCCTTCTACAATTTGCTTCTGGAATGCGAAGAATACAGCGATAACTGGAAGCAGGCTTAGGATAGACATCGCGAACATTCCTCCCCAGTTGGAAGCCGACTCGCTGTCGAGGAACATCTTGAGTGCAATAGATACGGTATATTTCTCCGGCGAATTCAGATAGAGTACCGGACCAAGCAAATCCTCCCACTTCCAGTAGAAAGAGAAGATTGCCGCTGTAGCCAACGACGATTTGAGTAAGGGTAAAATAATTCTGAAATACAGCCGGAACTTGCCGCATCCGTCAATCGTCGCCGCTTCATCCAACTCTGCTGGAATCGTCCGTATAAACTGCACCATCAGAAAGATGAAGAACGGCATCCCGAAAAAGGAGGGTACCACCAACGGTAAGATCGTATTGATCCAACCGAGCTTGGTGAAAATAATATATTGCGGTACCAGTACCACATCCCCTGGTAGCATAAGCGTCACCATCATCAAAGCAAACCACAAGTTACGCCCTTTGAATTTCAAGCGTGCAAAGCCAAATGCGATCAATGAGGAGGAAAGCACGGCTCCAATCGTTGAAATCACCACGATCGTGAGCGAGTTTAGAATGTACGTGCCAAAGTTGTAGCCAGTCGTCCCTTTCCAGCCTGTTACATAGTTTTGCCAGATCCATTCTGTAGGGAAAAGCGAGGATGCCGTGACGAATATCGTCCGACTTTCTTTAAACGAGCTGAACAGCATCCAAAAAACGGGATACAGCATCAGGAGCGCCAGTGCAGCAACCAGTATGTGATAAATTGGCCATTTGACCGTTTTCCATGCCATCGTTATCAGCGCCCCTTTTCCGTTTCATAAAATACCCAGTATCTGGAGGTTATAAATAAAATCGCTGTCAGTATCCCAATCATAATGAGCATGACCCAAGCCATGGCTGCCGCATATCCCATGTTGCTGAACATAAACGCCTGCCGGAACAGATACAGAGAATGCAACATCGTTCCATCCATCGGGCCTCCTTCACCCTTAGAAATAACATAAGCCGGGACGAAGGTCATAAAGGCGCTGATCGTCTGCATAATCAGATTAAATAGAATAATGGGGCTAAGCAACGGCAGCGTAATACTGAAAAATTTTCGTACTGGCTTAGCACCATCTACACTGGACGCCTCGTACAATTCAACAGGAATGTTCTTCAAACCTGCCAGAAAAATCAGCATAGAGGAGCCAAATTGCCATACGGACAGGGTAATCAGCATCGTAAGCGAAGCATCCGGATCACCAAACCATTTCACCGGAGTCGCCCCTAGAGTCGAAAGTAGGCTGTTCACTATGCCGTTATTACTGAAAATGTTCCGCCACATAATCGATACCGCAACGCTACCTCCGATAATGGATGGCAGATAGTACATTGTCCGATAGGTGCCGACCATGCGCGATTTGGTATTCAAAATCATAGCCACAAACAGCGCGAAAATCAGTCGCAACGGTACACCGACCAATACATACGTAAACGTGACCCTGATCGAATTCCAGTATTTCGGGTCGCCTGTGAACATTTTTTCGAAGTTACCCAAACCAATCCATTTGGGCGGGGTGAACAGGTTGTAGGTGGTAAAGGACAGATACAGCGAAATAAACATTGGAATTAACGTAAACGCCAGAAAGCCCACAATAAACGGGCTGATAAACGCATATCCGGTCATATTGGCTTTCAAGCTCTGATGATTTCGCAAGCTCATCAAGCCTCCCTTCTGTTGCATTTAAAGAATTAGCAATACTTTTTAATGTTAATAATTCGTTGTTATATGAATAATGTTGTGATGTCTGCAGAGGGTGCTTATGCAGTTGGTTCGTCAAATCAACCGTACGCAATCATGCTTTGGACTACGCACGGTTAACTTAATGAGATGTTCCTTCGATCCTATCGATTCTTATGCTAAAACGTTGTCAGATATCCAAAGGCCTTATTGCGCTTATTATTGCTTGTTATTCGCAAGGATGGTATTCGCATCAGCCCGGAATTTGACCGCTGCGTCTTCAGCCGTCATCTGTCCGAAATTGACCTGCTCAATATAATCGGTCAGAGTCGCAATCACTTCCGGCGATCCGACTGGTGGCGGCGGGCTCATTGGAGAAGCCTTCGGCTCCATGGAAGCTACAAATTCAAACACCTGCTTCGTAGGCTCGCTCAACTCCGGCGCTACAGCTTCCTTGATTTTGGCGGAAATCGGTACGCCCCGTTCGCCTTTAATCAATTTATTCGCTTCTACATCGTTCATCCAGAAATCAATAAACTTAGCGGCTTCATCCTTCACCTGTGAACGGGAAGCAACCGTCCAGTACATCGTAGGCTGCATATATACGCCTTTTTCCATATTCGGCCCAAACATCGGAGCCAGTGCCATTGGGCGGTTAACGACCTGCTGTAAGCCCACATATTGATTGGACCACTGCCAAATACCGATGCCTGTTCCTTTTACGATATCGGATTCCTCAAGAATCCCCTTGGTCTGGTTCATGATTTCAGGAGGCGGGGTCGCTCCCTTCTTAATCAGCTCAGCCAATCCGCTGAAGAAGTCAACAAACAGCTTATCGTCGTCATACCCCAATCCTGTTCCTTCCGCATTGTAGAGAGTCTTTCCTTGCGTACGCAAATAGTAGTGGAAGAAAATATCGGCAGCCATCGAGCTGTCAAAGTATACTTTATTGGAACCAGCCTTTAAAGCCATTTCTTTGTATTGATCCCATGTCCAGTTGTCAGGAATTTTGTCTATACCCGCTTTTTTGAGCAACGCCGGGTCATACTGGAAACCCAGAACATTAACACCGGTTGGGATACCATATTGCTTTCCAGCAATTACGCCGGTTTTGAGTACATTTTCGGTCACATCAGCAACCTGAATTTTTTGATTCAAGTAAGGCGCGAGATCCTCCAGCTGACCATTTTTCGCATATTGGCTAATGTACGAAATGTCCATTTGCACGATATCTGGCAACTGATTAGCCGCAGCCTGCGGAGCTAGTTTTTTCCAATAGTCATCAAAAGAGGCATATTCCACATCAATCGTTACATTTGGATTTTTCTGCTTATACAAATCAACGACCTTTTGCGTGTATTCATGACGCGTATCCGATCCCCACCAAGCGATACGTAACTTTACTTTCCCGTCTGCACTTGTGCCCGAATTGCCGCCGCTGTCCGCTCCGCTACATGCCGTCGTCAAAACGAGCAGCATAGCTATGATCAGAAACCATCCCTTTTTGCCCACCTATCTCTCCCCTTTTCACTGTTCTAGAAAGGAGCCAAATTACGAGTGACAACGCATTTACGTAAATGATAGCGTTTACATTAGCTCCTGTTGTTATTTTCCCAAAAGCAGAGAAACAATGGAATACACAAATCAGGTTTCCTGGGTTTAAAAAACAGTGGGACTCCATACGCTCATCCCCGTTCATGTGATTTAATGTACTCGGAAGGCGTCATACCCGCCCACTTTTTGAACACCTGGCTAAAATATTGCGCGTTCCCGCCGAAGCCGAACCATTCCGCCAGCTCAAACACCTTCACGTCTCCGGTCTCCCGAATATGCTCAGCCGCACGTTCGATCCGATAACGATTGACGTAGTGGGAGAAGTTTTCACCCGTCACCTTTTTGAAAATCTTCCCTAAGTAGTCGGAATTCATATACAGCATTTGACCTGCCACTCCGTTCAGCGACAGATCGGATTTTCTGTAGTTTTGCTCAATAATAGTGATCATTTTATCAACGGTGGAAGATTGGCGATACACATTACTTTTATAATATATTGCGGTCATTCGTTCGGCAGCTTCTTGTACAAAAGATTTGAGACATGCCAGCGTTTTTTGCTCTGCCAGCACCACCATTCGGCTCGTAAACGCCGCACGCTCTTCTTCAGGGCATATACGGATCATAGCGGCATAGAGCTGAAGCACATAGGAGCGGGTCACGGAAATTTCCAGCTTCATACGGGACAGAATACCGAACAACCGATCCACTTCCTGTGCAACCTCCACCGTATTTCCAGCCTTGATCAGCAGACCGAACTTCTCCTCGTCCAGTTCCAAATCTGCCATCTCCCGGGTATCCTCAGCCGCTAAATCCTCCTTCGTAATCAGACTACCCTCCCCGGTGTAAAAACGGTGATTCATACAATGCAGTGTCTCCCGGTACATCCCCCGTGAATGCTGCATACTATCCGACTCACTAACTGCGACCGTTACCTCCAGCTTGTAAAAGCGATGAAATGTCGCACGTACCGCTTCAATTTGTTTCATAAACCGTGACGTATCATCCTCGCTTTCCAGCACGATGAGCAATTGCCCCTGCATGGTCGTACTGAGCAAGACATCATCCATTAAATCTGCCGCTATATTTTGCAATGCAAACAAATGCTCCGGCTCATGGGATTCCTCCACCCGCAGCAGTAGCATTCGAACCTGCTTATCTTGCAATTCAAGTCCGAATAACCGCTCATAAAATGCGATATCACGGCTACCGTAAGTTTTATAGGAAATAAACTCCTTCAAAAAGTGTTCCTTCACATGAGGCAGCATACGCTGAAAATCTAGCTTCATCCGGTTCACAAACTGCTTGCGTTCTTCCTGCTCCTCCCGCTCCTGCCCCAACTCGGTCAGAGCCTCATGAATTTGCCGCTCATTGCATGGCTTCAACAAGTAGTGCTTCACCCCGTATTGCATGGCCCGACAGGCATAGTCGAAATCTTTGTAACCAGACAACAGAATGAAACGAACGTCTGGAAAGTGCTCCGTCGTTTTGGCAACCAGTCCGATACCGTCTAGTCCAGGCATAGAGATGTCGCTAATCACAAAGTCAGGCGGGCTGGCCTGAATCTGATCATAAGCCTCAATCCCGTTACGTGCCGTACCAACCAATTTCGTTCCCGCTTTACCCCAATCAACCACCTGTGATATGCCTTCCAAAATCATACGCTCATCATCAACCAGTAGCACCTTGTACACGACCCTGATCCCCTTTCACATATGGAATACAGACATGAATCGACGTTCCTGTTCCTGACTCGCTATGCAGCTCTATCCCCCAAGGTGTACCAAATGTCAGGTTAATCCGTTCCTGAATATTCGTAAGTCCAATGCCCTGTCCACGAGTCGTGACCTGCCCGCTCCGCAGCTTTTCCAAGAAATCAGGCGTCATTCCCGGTCCGTCATCTTCAACTTGCAGAAACAGAGCCCCCTCGCTTTCTCTCGCAATAATAGCAATTCGACAGGGTTCAATCCGCGGCTCCAGCGCATAATGGATGGCATTCTCCACCAAGGGCTGAAGCGTTAGCTTCGGAATTTGCGCGTCCATCAGTTCTTCCGGGACATCCAGATGGAAAATGAGACGTTCATCAAAACGTGTTTTTTGGATCGTTACATAGCTCCTTACAATATCCAGTTCTTTTCGAAGCGGAATCAGCTGCTCTTCAAAACTAACCGCACTGCGCAGTAGAAAAGCAAGTGCTTCCACCATCTCTGAAATCCGATCCTGCTTATTGGCCTTGGCGAGCCAGTTCACGGATTCCAGCGTGTTGTATAAAAAATGTGGATTAATCTGTGCCTGTAGTGCCTTTAGCTCTGTTTCTCGCAGCAATAGCTGCTTGGCAACATTCTCATTAATGAGCTCACGAATGCGGCGAATCATTTTCTTATATGTCCGATGTAGCAAGCCTACCTCATCCTGTGTAGAAAGGGGGACCGCGCCAAGTGCTTCTTCTTCCAAACGGTCGAGATCGCCTTTTTCTATTTTACGCATGTTCTGGATTAGTTGAACGATCGGTTTGGTAATGCTCCCTGACAACCTAGCCCCCAGTGCCAATGCAATAAGAAGCATAATGACAAAAATAGCGCTTACAACTTCTTTAATGATCGTAATACTGCGAAACATATCATCGAAGGGGGTCATATGCAAATACGTCCAACCTGTATAAGAGGATTTGATTTGAGCAGCGAAGAAGGTCCCTCCTGAGTAGGTCGCAATCCCGTAAGGCTGCTTCCGACCAAGCTCGGCCTGAATATCACTCTCACTCAAAAGTGGTGTTTCGGGATAAATCATCCGCCTTCCATCTGTAATCATCAGTTGTCCGTCACGGCCGGAGGTCTGCACACGATCCGCTACAATCCGGTCAATTCGCACACGAATCGCAAGCGTTCCGAGCCCATTCAGTGTAAAATTGGAATCGGTAAAGGATTTGAACTGCCGAGCTGCCAGCAAGGAGGAATGGCCTGCCGCATACCATGCATTGGAACCGTCATGTTCGTCTGCCAGCTCCGACAGGGTGGATCGAAGCTCTTGGGGAATACCTTCGCGGTTGCCCGCGCTCATGACCTGTCCCTCTTTATCGATTACTATCATAGAATAGACATAGGTCTCAGAGCCGGCAAAGGCGACGAGCCTATTCGTTATTTTTTTACGCAGCACCATTTTGGCATAAGGTGACGTTTCCTTTTCTAATTGCAGCAAATAACGTTGAAGCTGCTCGTCCGTTGTTACCTTGAAAGTAACTTTTTCCACATCCTTCAGCTCATTTTCTATGCCGATTGAAGAAATATTGAGTACTTCGGATGTTTTTTTGTACATTTGATTATCATAAATATGAAATACGTACTTAAGTATGACTGCAACAACTGCAAAATTAACCAGCATAAGCACCGTAATCAGTAGTACCATTTTATGATGGATTCCAGCATTTTTGTAAGCGCTTTTAAAGTAGGTAATCAGTGAATGTCGCCTCCTTTATAACATACAAAATACCCCATGCCTTGGTCATTCGGCAAGAGGTATTTGTATTTGCTTAGCGTTGATCGGTTGGTTTCGATTTGTCCGCCTTGCTCATATATTCGTCGTATCGGTCATCAAGTTCACGTGCCATACTCCGGTATTTACGCGTCTCCTCAACAATGGGATCGATATGAGTCTGAACCCGCACCTCATATTTAGGGCTGAGCCGTTCCCGCTTTTTGGCCTCATTCTCACGAATTTCGCCTTCCGTCAGCAGTTCACTGAGCTGGCGTTCCAATTCTTCGGATTGGCTCATCGCGATTTCCTCCTTCTGGATGATGGTCTACGTAGAATTATAACCCGGTTGCGTCTGCTTCTTTCAGCACTTGAATAAGTTGAGAATGAATAGCTGTATTCGTAGCTGCAATATGCCGTACACTCAGGTCATAAGGTCTGCCCAATGTATCGGTGATGGTACCGCCTGATTCCTGTACCAGCAAAGCGCCCGCTGCTACATCCCACGCATTCAAACCAATTTCGCAATAAGCCGACAGCCGTCCTGACGCTACATAAGCCAGATGCAATGCTGCCGAGCCCAGCGCCCGAATGCCACGTACTTGAGGTGTAAGAACCTGCGTAATTTTCATATTTAGCGGTTGTGCATACGTACGGTCCGGTGGGAAGCCGATGCAGACCAGACTATCTCCCAGTGTTTCTTCTCTCGATGCTTGCATGCGATTGCCATGTACATACGCGCCTTTTCCTTTTTCCGCTACAAACATTTCATCACGGGACGGATCATAAATGACCCCGACAATCACCTCTCCACGATGAGCCAAGGCAATAGACACACTGTAATACGGCAGACTGTGTACAAAATTGGTAGTGCCATCTACCGGATCAATAATCCATAAATATTCCTCTTCACGGGCAGCCTCTAATGCACGAGCCGAAGCTTCGGCTCCCGGCTCTACACTCTCTTCACCCAAAATGGCATGATCGGGAAAATGGGTCAGAATCAGTCTGCGAATCATCTGCTCTGCACCTTTATCTACCTCGGTCACTAGATCCGTAGGAGACTGTTTGGTATTCAAATGTTCAACAGTTCCCAGTCTGCTCTTAATCCATTCCCCGGCTTTGGATGCCGCGTTGATAGCCACGGCAGTATAGCTTTTTCCTGATACGATATAGGGAACCTTTTCGTTTTCATGTTCGTTCAACGTGTTCACTCTACTTTCTATATCATTGTTACGTGGTTTACGAATCTGCCCTACAGCACAGTCTCTTAACCATCTCTGTTTCAGTACAAGTTTGCTAGTTTACACATTCTAGTATACACAATAAACTGCATAAAGTTTCTCTAAATGGGAGCTTTATCCGCGAAATGCCACTTTCTAAGGCATAATTTCTACGGAAGCCCCATCCAGCACTTTAACCCCATTGTCTTCCTGAAGGCACAGTTCATTCATCAATCCGAATAACGCTTCATCCTTAAGCTTGGCTTCAAGCATGACATCAATCCGATCCGTATATCCGGCAATATTGCGCAAAAAGGTAAGCAACGGCTCCACTAGAACACCGTCCGCATGGCCCCGGGGATCTTTTTCACTTTTGGGACTGGACGCATGGATTTTGGGTGGCAATGGATAATCAGCAGAAGATCCCGCTTGGGCCAAATCCCCTTTCCAGGTATCCAAAATATCCGGCCATAGCTCCCACGGCTTTTCCCCCTCATTATTCACCCATTGATGATGAATATCGAGAACCATCGGCAACCCCGTCAATTTGCAAGCCTCCAGCGTTTCCACCGCATTGAACGTTTTATCATCATTTTCCAGCGTTAACCGTTCTCTTAACGAAAGATCCAGCGCACTAACCTGCTCTACAAAACGCTGACCTGAGGTCACCTTATCTCCGTATGCACCACCAATATGAATGTTGTTCTTGGCTTCGGCACCGAGCCCCATGGCCTCCAGCATCGCTTTGTGGTACTTCAGATCATTAATGGAGCTCTGCAACACCTCAGGGCGGGGAGTGCTTAACACTGTAAAATGATCGGGGTGAAACGATACCCTCATCCTATTCGCCTTGACATAGTTCCCAACCTCTGCAAAGTCAGCAGCAAGCGCCTGAAAAGGGTCCCAATCCCGCAGATCCTGATGGGTCGCGAGCGGAATCAGCTTAGATGAGAAACGATAGACCTGGACATCACTCGCGCGATTATGGCGCAGTAGCCTCAACGTATTATGGAGATTTTCGGCTGCTATCCGTTCTAGCTTGCGGATCGCAGCTTCTCGGTCTCCAATCTTGTTAAAGCTGGCCATTGTCATGGTTTTAGAGGGGGATGCATTTTGTACAGTGACCGACATGGCTACATAACCGAACCTTACTATCATAGGGTGTCTTCCTTTCAGCAGTCGCAGTAGATGGTAAGGCCGCTTTCGTTCTGTGACCTAAAACCCTTTTCTACTGATCATACCCGGAAAAGCACCTGCTGATTCGGTGTTATCGCACAAATTGCAAGAAGGAAACAGCTAGGATTGCTGCTGTGCTCCAAAAAACATTTCATCCGCCAATGCGGTCTGAATTCTCGCTTCCTCTTCATTCAGCTTACGAATGAGAATCATTTCAACTTCGGTCACTTCATCGCCCTGGAAATTAATTTCGGCGATACAGCCCACAATCTGCACGATGGCTACTGCCACGTTATCCACGCTGTAAGCGATGACCTTCTGGCCTGTCGGAAACACGCGCAGCCCGGATTTAACCATTTTGCCACGTCCGTATTCCAGGAGTTCGTAAAGTTCTTGTTCGCTCTTGAATTTGCACACTGAGTTAAATTCAGTTTGAAAGCCCATGTGTAGCCGCCACCTTTCATGATTAAGGGTTTAGTGTTGTGCTCAAAGATATGCCATTTATATGAACAAAAAGGAGAGTGATCAGCTCCCCTTTGTTTCGTTTATGAGTTCTCGTAGTGCAGTGCCGACCTGCGCTCATAACGCTCCAGTGCAAGGGCAATCATGCGGTCCAGCAGACTTGCATAGGATACGCCTGTTTCTCTCCACAGTAATGGATACATACTGAACGGTGTAAAACCAGGCATTGTATTCACTTCATTAATAAGGATATGTCCGTCCGAGCGTCTGACGAAGAAATCGGCACGGGAAATCCCGCAGCCTTCCAGAGCGCGGAATGCCTGCAATGCGGCTTCACGAATACGATCTGCCACTTCCTCATCCAACGGTGCCGGAATAAGCATTTCCGATTGGCCATCTGTATATTTGGCAGCGTAATCGTAATAATCACTCGACGATACAATTTCACCCGGTACAGAGGCAATCGGCTCGTCATTGCCAAGTACGCTGACCTCAATCTCACGGGCATCGACATACTCCTCGACAATCACCTTCAGGTCAAATTGCAAAGCCAGATCTACAGCCTTTTCCAGTTCTTCTCGGTTGCTGGCTTTGGAAATACCGACACTTGATCCCAGATTGGCTGGTTTGACAAAGCAAGGATAACCTAGCTCGGTTTCCATGTTACGTACCAGATCATGACTGGTTTGGGCCCACTGTGTACTATTAAAATAACAGTATTTCACTTGCGGCAATCCTGCATGCTCAAACAGCTTCTTCATGACGCCTTTATCCATACCTGCTGCCGAAGCCAGCACTCCTGCACCGACATATGGCATATCCGCCATTTCGAACAGACCCTGAATCGTTCCGTCCTCGCCAAAGGTGCCGTGCAGCAACGGAAACAGCACATCCAGCGACTGCTCTCCGTACAGCTTGCCGAACAACGTATCTAATGCCGCCTTGGTGCCGCCCTCTGCCCGTTCCAGCTTCAATTGCTCTACAGAAGCCAGAGGAGCGCTTAATAGCGCCCCTCTACGCCAATCGCCAGCCTTCGTAATATAAAAAGGAATAATCTCGTATTTCTCATAGTTAAAAGCGTTCATTACGGCATACGCCGTTTGCAGCGAAACCTCATGTTCGCCCGATTTGCCACCGTACACCAGCCCTACGGTCAATTTTTGATTTGCCATGCCTATCCTCCGCTTTCCTGCTTTCGTCATTGTGACTGATTTGCATCACTGTACCTGTTATTCATCATCTCATTTAAAAATAGTCGGCGATGTGATAAAAGCGATATACCGTGTTGTCGGTCCACGCATACGAATTTTTATAGTCCCAATAACGATGTCTGGAGCTTACCGTATGTGCATTGACTAGCGGCATGCCGCCCGCATCAAAGGCCGTTACCACCGTGCTGTGCTGGAAGGTTCCGTCACCATCCCAATCGTAAAAAATGACGTCCCCCAGCATGAGCTGCTCTGGGCGACTCACCTGCTCAGCAGTCAACCCCCATGAACTGGAGCCCAAATACCGCTCCAGACTGTTGGAAACTGCCCAACTGTAGCTCCACAGCTCACGTCCGGCAACCCGTCCTTTATACCACCAGCCCGATTCTCTTTTACCAGTATAGTGGATCGGTGCCCCCCCTGCAAAGAGGCATTGCGAGATATAATTGGTGCAATCCACATCAAAACCTTCAAACTCCGGATTGAAGCTATCCCACCATTGATCTGCATAGGCCGCTGCTTCTTCGCGGCGATATCGGCTGGGACGTGCTGATGAACCAAAGCCCAGCACACCGCGATTCAACAGTGGCAGATTTCCTCCTTGATTAAACGAAGCCTGTTCAAAAGGAACCTCTCCCCCCGCTGGCTTCCTTTCTGCCGGATCGCGCTCAATTCTTGCTACCTGCCAGGCTTCACCCTCTCGTGTGAACGTCAGACGCTCCCGTTCAATCCGATCCTCCCGGTGAGTCATCCCACCCTTCTCATAAAAGAGTCGGACATGCAGTTGTACATCTACCACAGCCTCATCCGGGGTATCCTGCACCATTCGTAGCGGCTTGGCGCGTGTCTCGCTGCGTAGGGGAACAGCATCCCGTTCGTTGTACCACTGGTCCAATCTGGCCGCACGTGCTGCTCGTTCCATCCGCTGACCCACCTCCAGATACTCATCCGGCTGCGGTACACCATTCACCTCACTGCGATTGTATTGATTCACGTAAGCAAAAAGGGCCTGTTTCCATTCCCGCTCCCCCATCCCTATCCCTCCATATTCGTCCCGCTATCCTTTTCCGGGGATAACCGGAATGATGTATAACTTCCTTTCTTGCATCTCTGGTCTGATATGCTCTCTATCTATAAGTATGAATCTCTAAAGCTTGGTATGAACATCGAAACGCGAGGGAGCGGAACGTTTTATTTTCCAATCTGCAACACATCTTTTAGGCCAAAAAAACTTTACGGAACTGCCTGAAAACGGTATACTTAATCCAAAAGCAATCATTTTGAAATCACGTTTCATCTAATGAAACAAATTGTATTCATCACAACCTCTAACACGTAATGAACCACTGAAGATGTAATTGAGAACGCAACCAATTTAAACCAACTGTGCAAGACGTCGAAAAAACGACATCCCTATTTTCCCCCAAGCATCCACTTCAAGGAGGTAATACTTATGTCAGGAAAAGATCAATTCTCCATTGCCCGTAGTCTCGAAGTTAACGGTAAGCCTTATCGCTACTACAGTCTTAAGGCACTAGAGGAACAAGGAAAGAGCGGTATTGCCAAGCTGCCTTTCTCCATTAAAGTGTTGTTGGAAGCTGCGGTTCGCCAATTTGACGGACGCGCCATTACAGAAGAACATGTACAGCAGCTGACAGGCTGGGCTGAGGATCGGGACACCAACAAGGAGATTCCATTCATTCCTGCACGCATCGTGCTTCAGGATTTTACTGGCGTCCCGGTGGTTGTCGATTTGGCTGCCATGCGTGATACGGTGAAAAAAGCGGGCGGTGATCCGAAACAAATCAATCCACTCGTTCCTGTCGATCTCGTTATCGACCATTCGGTCATGGTCGATGCTTTCGGTACCAGTGATGCGCTGGATTACAATATTAATGTGGAGTTTGAACGCAACGAGGAGCGGTACCGTTTTCTGCGTTGGGCGCAAACGGCATTCAACAACTTCCGCGCCGTTCCGCCATCCACCGGTATCGTCCATCAGGTCAATCTGGAGTATCTCGCCTCCGTGGCCGCCACCAAAACCATTGACGGCGAAACGGTCGTCTTCCCGGATTCCCTCGTGGGAACAGACTCCCATACCACAATGATTAACGGCCTTGGTGTTGTTGGCTGGGGTGTCGGCGGGATTGAGGCAGAGGCGGGCATGCTGGGGCAACCGCTGTATTTTGTCACTCCCGATGTGATTGGCTTCAAGCTGACAGGCAGTCTGACGGAAGGCTCTACCGCTACCGATCTCGCGCTCACTGTAACGCAAATGCTGCGTAAAAAAGGCGTAGTCGGCAAATTCGTAGAATTTTACGGGCCTGGTCTGGCTAACATCAGCTTGGCTGACCGTGCGACGGTTGCCAACATGGCACCGGAATACGGCGCAACGATTGGCTTCTTCCCGGTCGATGCGGAAACGCTGGCCTACCTGCGCAGCACCGGACGTTCTGATGAGCAAGTAAGCCTCGTAGAGGAATATTACAAAGCCCAAGGCATGTTCCGCACATCCGATACGCCGGACCCTGTGTTCAGCGATACGATTGAACTGGATCTAGCTTCGGTTGTACCAAGTCTCGCCGGACCCAAACGTCCGCAGGACCGTGTTGAGCTTAGCCGCATGAAAGAAACGTTTGAAGGCATTATCCGTACTCCAGTGGACAAGGGCGGCTATGGACTGAGCGATGAAAAAATCGCACAGAAGATTCCGCTGACCCATCCGGACGGCTCCACCAGCGAGTTGGGTACAGGAGCAGTCGTTATTGCAGCTATCACAAGCTGCACGAATACCTCCAATCCAAGCGTTATGCTCGGTGCGGGCTTGCTGGCCAAAAAAGCAGTGCAGCGCGGGCTCAAAAAGCCAGGCTATGTTAAAACAAGCTTGACACCAGGCTCCCTCGTCGTGACGGAATACCTACAAAAAGCCGGATTAATCGGACCGCTCGAAGCCCTCGGCTTCCATGTAGCAGGCTACGGCTGCGCAACCTGTATCGGTAACTCCGGCCCACTTCCTGACGAAGTGAGTCAAGCCATCACAGACAATGATTTGACGGTTGGCGCAGTCATTTCCGGCAACCGGAACTTTGAAGGTCGTGTGCATGCGCAGGTCAAAGCCAATTATCTCGGCTCACCGCCACTGGTTGTCGCTTATGCGCTGGCAGGCACAGTGAACATTGATTTGGTGAATGATCCGCTCGGTTACGATCAGGACAATCAGCCTGTCTACCTGAAAGATATCTGGCCAACCTCCGAGGAGATCAAGGAAGCCATCAGCCTGTCTCTCAGCCCAGATATGTTCCGTCGTAAATATGAGAATGTATTTACTGCTAACGAAAAATGGAACTCCATTCCGGTTCCTGAAGGCGAACTGTATGAATGGGATGAAAAATCAACTTATATTCAAAATCCACCATTCTTTGAAAAACTTCAGGATGGCGTGCAGGATATCAAGGAAATCCGTAATGCCCGTGTGCTTGCCCTGTTGAATGATTCGGTCACAACGGACCATATCTCACCAGCAGGCAACATTGCACCTTCCAGCCCGGCAGGACTGTACTTGAAGGAGCATGGCGTGGAACGCAAGGACTTCAACTCCTACGGCTCCCGTCGCGGTAACCACGAGGTCATGATGCGCGGTACATTCGCCAACATCCGTATCCGCAACAATGTGGCTCCAGGCACTGAGGGCGGCGTGACCAAATACTTGCCAACGGATGAGGAAATGTCCATCTATGATGCATCCATGAAATATCAGGCAGCCGATCAGAACCTGATCGTCATTGCTGGTAAGGAATACGGCACAGGCAGCTCCCGTGACTGGGCGGCCAAAGGTACGCTTTTGTTGGGCGTTAAGGCTGTCATTGCGGAAAGCTTCGAGCGGATTCACCGCAGTAACCTGGTCGGCATGGGCGTGCTACCTCTGCAATTCCAGGAAGGCTATGGCTGGTCCAGCCTGGGTCTGAACGGTCGTGAAACGTTTGACATTCTTGGCATCGACAATGACGTGAAGCCGGGTCAAGAGCTTACGGTTGTGGCTAAACGCGAGGATGGCACGAAGTTCGAATTCCCGGTAATTGCCCGTCTGGACAGCACTGTCGATATCGACTACTACCACAACGGTGGTATTCTGCAAACCGTATTGCGTCAAATGATTCAAGCTTAATAATGTAACATCATATGTACAGAACTCCCGAGTGCAGATTTATCTGCGGATCGGGGGTATTTTTTTATCTGTATGAGAACCTATATAAAGTAAAAAACAGGACAAAAAAAGCCGATCCTCTCAGGACCGGCTTCCAAATTATATTCTCCTATAACCTTACCTTCGCACGCGAATTACTTCGAAATATCCAAAAAGCCCTCTCCGAACACGTCCCGCACGTCATGAATGGTGATAAATGCTGCTGTGTCGATGGCTTTCACTATCTTTTTAAGCGCTGACACCTCTTGTTTACTAATGACGATATACAGCACTTCTTTTGGATTTTTAGTGTAATAGCCGTGGCCTGACAGGACAGTAACTCCACGATCCATTTTCGTGATAACCATCTCGGCAATTTTATCTTGGTGCTCCGAAATGATCATGACCGCTTTTTTGGGGTTTAGCCCTTCGATCATGAAGTCCATCACCTTCGTACCAACGTACAAAATAACGATAGTTAGCATCAATTTTTCTGGACCAATAATAAAATAGGAAGAGAACGCGACAATCAAATCAAAAAACAGCAGGCCATAGCTGATATTCCAATCCAGATACTTGTTGGCAATTCGGGCTAAAATGACCGTTCCCGCCGTAGTGCCACCTACCCGTACAATTAAGCCAATGCCGACCCCCACCAAAACTCCGGCAAATACAGCATTAATCGTCGGCTCATGCGAATCAATCCGCCAGTTGACCGTTAAATGTAAAAACAGCGAGTTAAAAGCGACCGCAATTATAGTGTACAGGGTCGTTCTCTTGTCCAAAAATTTATATCCGACAATCAACAGCAAGCCATTAATCACCAGATTAACGATCGAGGGAGACCACTGAAACAGGTAGTACAGGATGATCGTGACCCCTGTAACGCCCCCCTCACCAAACTCATTCGGGATCACAAACAGATTAACAGCTAGCGCGAAAAAAAACGCACCCAGAATAATAAATGCGATATCTGCAATACTTTTTTTCATATATACTCTAATCCTTTCTCTAACATTTCAAAGGATGAATCGCCAGATGGATTGGCTGACTCTTGTTGTCAAAATACGCTGACAACCAGTTCATGGTATCTACTACCAAACATAAAGTCAATACAACTTTGACACTTTAATTCGCCACCAGACTGCCTCAATCCTGACTTGGATTTCGCAAAATTCTCCTTTTACAAGGTTATTCGACAAAAAAACACAATCCCGACTACTAAACTAAGAAAACGGGCCTCTAGCCCTTGTTTTAGACCTAGGCACATTTTCCTCTAAAACGACCATCCTCCTAATCGACATTTTGGACACATATGACCATCTTCCTGTTTTATGTCAAAAGCGTTTTACTTTGAAAAAATGTGGGTATAATGATTGAAACATTACCAAGCAACCTACATAGCATTACGACATCAAGTACATACAAATAGTCCTATACAGACGTCCTAAGCAACTCAATCTGAATTTGACAATATGGAATTGGAGGAATGACCTACATGAATACAATGAACTTAACCGTCCACACCCTGATGCCCTTTCACCACCAATACCAACGTGCCAACGCGGTGAGTATGCAGAAGAAAGAAGATAGCTCGGAGAAGAAGCTCAGCTTTCAGGACATTTTGAATGAAAAAATGGGTAAAAAATAAGGCGCCGTTTATCCGGTTACATGATCCCGCTTTACATAAGCTAACAAGCCGTAGTTCCCTACATCGACTGTAGAGAACCACGGCTTTTTTTAATTCATTTGCTCCTAAACTCACACGTTCGTTTTACTGACCTCCATCCCGATACTGCTCTGCCTTCTCACGCATCCCGGCAGCTACTGCTTCTTGAGTGTTCAGCCCCTTATCCGCTGCATAGGCGCGAATGTCCTGCGTGATACGCATACTACAAAATTTGGGACCACACATCGAGCAAAAATGTGCTTCCTTGGCGCCCTCTGCCGGTAGCGTTTCATCATGGTAGGACAAGGCCCGCTCGGGATCAAGCGACAGATTGAACTGGTCCCGCCAGCGGAACTCAAAGCGTGCCTTGGACAAAGCATCATCCCGCTGCTGCGCCCGTGGATGACCCTTCGCCAGATCGGCAGCATGTGCCGCAATTTTGTAGGTAATGACACCCTCGCGGACATCATCCTTATTGGGCAGACCCAAATGCTCCTTAGGCGTAACATAGCACAGCATGGACGTCCCGAACCAACCGATCATCGCCGCCCCGATGGCTGAAGTAATATGATCATATCCGGGGGCAATATCCGTCGTGAGCGGTCCCAAGGTATAGAAAGGAGCTTCCTTACAAATCTCCATTTGTAAATCCACATTCTCTTTGATTTTATGCATAGGGACATGTCCTGGCCCTTCAATCATGACCTGAACATCATGCTTCCAGGCGATTTGCGTTAGCTCGCCCAACGTTTCCAGCTCTGCAAACTGTGCTTCATCATTTGCATCATAGATACTACCCGGACGTAGACCATCCCCGAGAGAAAAGGCCACATCATAAGCTTTCATAATTTCGCAGATTTCTTCAAAATGTGTATACAAAAAATTCTCCTGATGGTGCGCAAGGCACCAGGCTGCCATGATCGACCCGCCACGGGATACAATTCCCGTCATTCTATTCGCCGTCATCGGTATATACCGCAGCAATACACCCGCATGAATTGTAAAATAGTCCACTCCCTGCTCCGCCTGCTCAATCAGCGTATCGCGATACAGCTCCCACGTCAGCGCTTCTGCTTCGCCGTTCACCTTTTCAAGTGCCTGATACAGCGGCACAGTCCCAATCGGTACAGGAGAATTTCGAATGATCCATTCACGTGTTGTATGGATATTACGGCCTGTGGACAGGTCCATAACTGTATCCGAGCCCCAACGCACAGCCCAGGTCATTTTCTCCACTTCCTCCTCGATGGAGGAGGTAACCGCAGAATTGCCAATGTTCGCATTGATCTTCACGTGAAAATGACGCCCAATGACCATGGGCTCACTTTCCGGGTGATTGATATTCGAAGGCAAAATGGCTCGTCCAGCCGCCAACTCCTGCTGTACAAACTCAGGCTCCACCCCTTCGCGGATCGCCGCGAATTCCATTTCGGGCGTAATGATCCCTTGCCGCGCATAATGTATTTGTGTCACTGTACGACCTTGCGAAGCACGAAGCGGACGGTTGGTCACGCCGGGAAATTCAACTGTCTCCCGTTTGGAGCCAGGTTTCAGTCCATTATCCTCCGGCTTGACGGCGCGTCCCTCATAAGCCTCCACATCGCCCCGTTCCAGTGCCCAAGCTCGCCGTAATGGAGGCAGGCCCTGACGAATATCGACCTGATAGGCTTCGTCAGTCATGGGACCGCTTGTATCATATACACGCAATGGCTCATGATGCTCCGTGCCCTGCGGCGTATGTGTAGGATGAAGAGCAATTTCGCGCTCTGGCACGGCAATGTCCGGCCGCGAGCCTTGAATATATACCTTACGGCTCCCTGGAAAGGGCGTTATCCCATTGGCTTGCTCCCCGTTTGTCTTCTCTACCTCAACTTCTTTTGTTCCTACCAATCTTACTTCTGTTGATTTCAATTCTGTTCCTTTTGTTCCTTCTGCTTCTGTCGGCTTCATTGTCCATTCCTCCCGTTTCGATGAAATGACACACCGATCCGGAACCATTCCCAGGGTGGCGCTGATCTATGCAAAAAAGCCGGTTCCCCAGGGAACCGGCTAATCTAACGAGGCAGCTATCCAGACAGTACGCATGTGGAATAATCCTATTCCAATGCGTCACCGTAGACAGCAGCCGCGTATACATTTCAATGGCCGATTACTTCCCTACGCTGGTATGATCCAGATCAGGTGCAAAGGGTCCGGAATCTTGCACGATTCCATCTCAGCCCGGCATTACAGGCTCCCCCAGTAACTGTGATACTTCTATTCACATGAGGCGGCTATAACAGACATCCCGCCATCCTTACCAGACTACTTTAAATTTATGGCTTTGGCAACCCTTCTAGGTTCCCTTTACCAAGGAGACGCTCCCCATCAAATCACTCTGCTTGCTTCAACTGTGTTCATTCTTGTTACGGAAGCATAAGCCCCATTTCCTTCGCCGCTTCAATCAAAATCGGAGCAAAGTCATGTAGCGTCTCGGGTGCAAGCCGACTGACCGGACCGGATACAGATAAAGCCGCAGTGACCTGTCCCTTCCGGTTTACAATTGGCGCAGCCACAGCAGCAGCCCCTGGCTCCCGTTCTTCATAGCTGGTCGCATAGCCCTTCTCGCGAATGTCCTGTAGCTGGGCTTTATAGACCTCCGGGTCTACCGAGAGCGGCCATTCATCCCCGCTTAGCAGGGCTTCCAGCTCCTGCGGCGGCATAAAGGCTGCCAGCACCTTGCTGGAGGCCCCTACAGCCAGCGGCATACGCGCACCTACAGGCGCAACTCTGCGGATCGCTTGATTGCTCTGCACGGCTTGTATGCGAATACGCATGCTGCCGTCCCGTAAGTACAAGCTGACCGTCTCGCCCAAACGGTCACGTAGTCCTTCCATTGCAGGCTGTAACAACACCGCCGGCTCGTCACTTTGGGACAAATGCGTGGATAGCTCCCAAATGCGGAAGCCAAGTCGATATTTTTCCGTTTCGGCATTCCGAACGACAAAGCCCCGATCCTCCAACGTAGTCAGCAGCCGATGAACCGTGCTTTTATGTAGACCAATTTTGGAGGCAATCTCCGTCAGGCCAAGATCCGAATCTGCGGTAAAACACAGCAGTATATCAAGTGCACGCTCTACAGCGCGAACGGTTAATTTACGGTCTTCCATCGTGAACCGCTCCTCTTGTATCCATATTCGTTTCACACTATGAAACATGGTTACATAAATTATATAGAATAGTCGCGGCTACTGTAAACCGATGTTTTTGTGACAACCATATTACAGAACGAGAACAAACATCGACAATTCTTTGCATCATTTTTACTTTTCCGGTTCAGGCGTTGACTTTGGATAATCCCCATCATACGATAATAGGTATCTATACGGATCTACACTATCATTTTCAAGTGGAATTATACCTATATTCTATGAAATGAAGATCAATTTTGTATAAGGAGGCTCTTACATGATTTCGACATCCCAGCGCAACTCTCAGCTACAGACCGCTGTTCAGGAGCCGTCCACCCCACTCTCTAATCCCCGTCTGCTGCGGTTCAAGCACGTTGTGATTGCTCTGCTGCTGTCGGTCGTCTTTTTTCTGTTGTTTTGTTTTATTGCCTTGCATGCTTACATCGCATGGGTACTTACGAATCCCACCGTTGCACCGCTGTACTCTAATCCGATGCAGGCCAAAAGCATGCCTTATGAGGAAGTCAGCTTCCCTGCCAAGGATGGTAGCCGCATGGTACAAGGCTGGTATATCCCGGCAGATCAATCGCGGAAAACGATTATTTTCAGCCATGGTTATGGAGCTAACCGCGAAGAAAGCTGGATTCCCATGTATGATCTGGCGCATTATGCCCACAGTTTGAACTTTAATGTGGTGATGTTCGATTATGGATTCGCGTCACAAAACAGCAAAGCAGTCGCGACCGGAGGCAAAGCGGAATCCCAACAGCTTCTCGGGGCAATTCAGCTTGCGAAGCAACGCGGCTCGTCGGAAATTATCGTATGGGGCTTCTCTATGGGGGCAGGAACCGCTCTTCAGGCAGGCTTGCAAACCAAGGATGTGGACGCAATGATTTTGGACAGCACTTTCCTGCTGGAACCGGATACGCTGTACCATAACATTCACAATCAAATTAATCTGCCAAGACATCCGTCTTTGGAAATTCTGGAGTTGCTGTTTCCAGTATTGAACGGCACCAGCTTGCATCAGATTCCATATCAGGAGGTTAAAAAGGAAAACTATCCGTTCCCGATCATGTTTGTGCATGGTACACAGGATGAAAAAGCTCCTTATCCTATTGCGGAAAAGCTCGCTGCCAATCAAACCAACCCACTTTCCAGTGTATGGATTGTTAAAAACGGGATACATGAGCTTATTTTCAGAGAGCACCCTCGTGAATATTTGCGACGGGTATCGACGTTTCTAAGCAGTGTACAGGAGCTGGAGGACAAGAAAACCGTCGCTGATGCCCACAAACAAACGACTACGAAGTAAATTTTTCGAAGAACTGTATTCTATTCTTCGTCTGAAAGAAGCCTGTCTATGGACACTTAACCCGTGCCGTAGCTGGGCTTCTTTTTCGTTTTCCATGGTTATTCATTGTTCTACGTAACAGATGTGACCAGATTAAGGGAGTTCATAGACATATTCCCGATGGGACAGCGAATATACTGGGTACGTATGCATCCAGGGCAGATCTGCCAGATCCGCCGGATAGCCATAGTAGGATACGGGAGGTAAAAAACGATGCTGAGTACTTATGGGTCTTTCCTGCCCTTACGTGTGCTGGAGGAAATTCGGCATTGGAAGCAGCAGGAAAGTTGGCATGTGGAAGTAATTAAATCCGCTACCGAGGGACTGGAGCCTACTTATGTACGGCTGCTGGATGATTGGCGGACTGTATTCGAACAGACGGAACGCACCGCCATAGAGTTGCTAGAAGAGCAACGGAGCGCACTCGATCCGGCAGATCAGGCGTGGCATCAGGAATGGAAACAGATGTCGGCTGCTCCACAAGCACATACACACGAATTCACTGAACATTCAAAACAGTCAAGGGGATTAGACGCAACATCATCTGTAAAGATGCCATTGTCAGAGTCAGCCTTAAACTCTCAGCCTGACTCACAAGAATTAAATCGTCGACTGGACGATTTGTTGCAAACCGCAAACCGTCAGTCACAGGAGTATGTACGACAGCTCGGTCTGCTGAGCGAGCACAGTCATGCATTGCGTCAGCAGCCAAAATCCGCCGGAGTTGTATTACACGCGGCACATGAAAGCCAATATTTCCTGATCTCGACAACCCCCTTTCAAGAACCTGGCTCCATCGCAAGGGCTGCTAGGTTGTATCATGTAGCGGCAGAGGGTGAGAATTACCCAGAGGAAGCGTTTCGAGAACGGCAGGCAGGCATAAGGGGAGAAGGCGCATGGACGACTAAAGGCGTCAAGTCCAGCCAGGCACAACCTTCGGCAACGGAAAAATCCTCACCCGGCCGGTCGGTTCCTATTGGGGGACATCGGCTACCGCCGCTCCCTTACCCCTATAATGCGCTTGAACCGTATATTGATGAGAAAACGATGCGTATTCACCATGATAAGCATCATTTGAGCTACGTGAATGACCTGAATAAAGCGGAAAAGAAGCTGGAAGAAGCCCGAAAAACAGGTGATTTTGACCTCGTAAAACATTGGGAACGTGAACTGGCATTTAACGGCGCAGGCCATTATCTGCATACTCTTTTTTGGACGATCATGAGTCCTCAAGGCGGTGGAAACCCAAGCGGACCGCTGGCTGAACAGATTAAAAAGGATTTTGGCAGCTACGATGCATTCAAAAAGCAATTCAGTTCGGCAGCCGAAAAGGTCGAGGGTGGCGGCTGGGCTATCCTGGTATGGAGTCCACGCGCGGGACGGCTTGAAATTTTGCAGGCCGAAAAGCACCAGAATCTGACTCAATGGGAGTCCATTCCGCTGCTGGCGATAGATGTATGGGAACATGCATATTACTTAAAGCATCAAAACGAGCGCAACAAATACATTGAGGATTGGTGGCATGTCGTTAACTGGCCGGAGGTTGCAGAGCGCTATACACAAGCCTCCAAACTGAGATGGCAACCCTTCTAAGCTTCTAAGCTAAAGAAAGACTACACCTGCAAATCGTATCGCTCTCTGAGCGCTGCTATTTGTTCGGTCAATCCTTCCGGGTGTACCAGCCAGCCATCGGCAGGTAAAATGGCTGCCTGGCTCTCGACGACACGACGCAGAGATGCCGTGTACGCCTCAACAGACGGCACGCCAGCCAGCTCTGTCAGGCTACCCATCGTTGCTGGATTCACCCGGGGGTAATCCTGCTGCTGCACGCCTGCCGACGTGTCCCCGGCTGCCTCTGTATAGAACTGCTGCACCGCCTGTGCACGCTCTGCACCGCTGCCCTCAATCATCACGAAGGCTGTGATGATATACGCCTTGGCTTGGCGCCGCTGTGCAATGCCGCAAAACTTGCGGCCCCGGACGCTGACATCGTAATCCCCGGGACAGAAGGACCCGAGGATTTCTCCGGTCTGCGCCTCGCCAGACCACGGAACCAGCGCATCGGCAATTAGCGCTGCCATGAGCCGAAAATCTTCATGCAGGCTGATGGCCCGCTGTGGATTCGGCAGGATCAAGGACAGGTTCAGTACCCCCCTGTCCAGCATGACAGCTGCTCCACCCGAAGGGCGTACGCATACCGAGGTTCCCGCGTTGCGCACTCGCTCCATCGCCTGTGGGGCGTAGGGAAGCCTGCGGTCCCGGTGACCGATCACAAGCGCTGACGGATGCCGCCATAGATGCAAAATGGGTGCAGCTCCTTTCCCTACTTGCCGACAGGCCAGCTCCTCCCAAGCCAGCGGAGACAAAACATCCTCCTGAGTGGCCGCGAGTGGCGTTTCAAACCACTGCAACTCAGGCAAAGCTGTTGTTTTTTCTGTTGATCTATGTACATTCTCCATACGTTATCCCCTATCTTAAAAATAACTGTTATCCATAGGCAAATCGTAATTTTAAGGCAGCTATCCCGTCGTCTCTATTTCTGATGTTAACAAAAAAAGGTGGCTACGCCTATGCGTAAACCACCCTTTTTTTGTTCATCACATAAACGTCTTGCGATGTTCGATCAATCCTTGAGCAGCGACAAAAACTCTGCGCGCTGCGCTGCATCATCACGAAACGTACCGCGTACTGCAGACGTTACCGTTTTGCTGCCAGGCTTTTTGACACCTCTTGCACACATGCACAGGTGCTCGCCTTCCACGACCACCATAACCCCGTGAGCGGAGACCGCTTCATTTAAAATATCAGCGATCTGTGATGTAATACGCTCCTGTACCTGCAATCGGCGGGTCACTGCCTCTACCAGACGTGCAAGCTTGCTCAGTCCTACAATTTTGCCGCTGGGTACATAGCCGATATGCACTTTTCCGAAGAAAGGAGCCATATGGTGCTCACACTGGCTGTAATAGACGATGTCCTTTACGATCACAAGCTCCTCGTGATTCTCGTCAAATGTCACACCCAACGCATCCCGGGGATCAACCTCATAACCCGCAAATATTTCCTCATACATGCGCGCAACGCGTGCCGGTGTTTCCAACAACCCTTCACGCTTGGGGTCCTCACCGATCAGTTGTAAAATCTGCTCCACATGGTACTCGATTTTATCCCGGTTATCCGCAGCTTTGCGGTTAATATAATCTTTTACGCCAGCCACAGTAATCCTCCTCTATGCAGCAACCTCATGCGGCATCCGTGCTCTCGTTGCTCATTATTTCCGACGGCCCTGATTTTTACGCGGACCAGGCTGATTTTTGGAGAACTGTTGGTTCTTCATCATCTGCTGGGCTTTTTGCATTTGTTTCCCATTCAAGTTGTAACCCATCTGTTTGGCCATTTTTTGCAGCGTTTCAGGGTCGTTTTGCATCTTTTCAAGCTGTTTACGAAGATAATAAGCACCGATGAAAAATCCCCCAACCAAACCAGCAATCAGGGTAATAATCGGAATGACAATATTCCACACCACGAAGTCGTCACCTCTGTATATTTATATGAAACATCTTGAATTGCACGAACCTATCATAGCAAAACATGGGACAGCTAGCAAATCACTTTTTGCAAACATATGTCCTTATTGTTTCTCCAAATCCAGCAGCTTCGTCTTGACTGGTAAGCCTCCAGCATAACCGACCAAACTTCCGTTTGCACCCGATACCCGGTGACATGGAAACAGGATGGGTAACGGATTTTTGTTATTGGCTCCACCCACAGCACGTACCGCCTTGGCTCGTCCGATCGATTCCGCAATATCTTTGTAGGACACACTTTGCCCGTACGGAATATTTTGCAGTGCACGCCATACCTGCTCTTGAAAAGGAGTGCCTCTCAAATCATAGGCTATACTGAATTCCCGTCGTTCTCCCGCAAAATATTCACGCAATTGGTCTGCGGCTTCGCGCAGTTTTTCCGGCTCCTGCACATAGACATATTCCCCAATCCATGTGCGAGCCCATTGCTGAAGCAATGCTTCCTTCGCATGAAAAACGCCATAGTCTATTCGGCACAGCCCCCGATCCGTAGCGCACAGCGTCAACGTGCCCACAGGTGTCTCCATCTCATCATAATAAATGGTGGTTGGACCCTGTGAATCCCCGGCCGTTACTTCTGATTTTGGTAATTCAGACGCCTTTTGCTGTTCTGCCTGCTCTTGTTCCTCTAGTTTGGAATGCGCTTGCGCGATCATTTCGCGTACTTGCTCATGTTGTTCCTTCTCTGATGCTTGCTTGATCGCTGTCATAGCATTTTCCCCTCCTATTCGACTCAAAGCCCATGCCGCCGTGCCTCGCAGCTCGGGACGCGGATCATTCAATAAAACCTCCGTTAACTTGGGCACTGCGCTGATATCTTTGAAATTGCCCAGTCCAATGACTGCATTGCGTTGAATGGGCTTCTTCCCTCGCCAAGCCGCCGCACTTTGTCCAAATCGGTCTTTGAATTCACGGTTGCTCAAATCCAATAACGGCAGCAGCAACGGCTTCACAATTTCAGGATCGGGTGTAAGCTCGGGATGGTGATCCCAGTTGAGACCCCGATTTTTGGGGCATACCATTTGGCAGGTATCACATCCGTACAGCCGATTCCCTATCTTCCGCATAAACTCCTCATCCAGAAAGCCCTTCGTTTGCGTCAAAAAGGACACACACCGCTGGGCATTCAGCTGTCCAGGACCCACAAGCGCGCCCGTAGGACAGGCATCCAAACATTTGGTACACTCGCCGCAACCATCCGTTACCGGTTCATCTGGCTGGAAAGGAATGTTCGTCAACAGCTCACCTAGATAAATCCATGATCCCAGCGTCGGTGAAATCATCATCGTATTTTTGCCGCTAAAGCCAATCCCTGCGCGTTCCGCAACGGCTCGATCCGACAATTCTCCGGTATCCACCATGTTTTTCAATATGGCATCAGGTACCCGCTCACTTATAAAAGCCTCAAGCTTTTCCATCGCTTCGCGTAGTACCAGATGATAATCTTTCCCCCAGGCTGAACGTGCCAAAATACCACGGTACTTCCCCTTGTCCGACTTCGGCGGGTCCTTCATTTTGGAAGGGTACGCCACCGCAATAGCAATCAGAGATGCAGGCTGTGAGCCATACAGCTCCGGGTAGATCCGCTTATCAATATCTGGCTCTTCAAAGCCGGATTCATAGCCTTTCGCACGATGCTCTTCCAATATAGCTTTCAGAGACAGAAAGGGGTCGGCGGATGCGAACCCGATGGAGTCGATACCCAGCCCTGGGGCTGCCTCAATAATTTCCTGCTTGAGCGAAGCCCAAGTCGAAGCGGTTCCGGCAGCCGCCTGAGTCAATCCGCGTTGCATCCGATACTCACCTCTCTTCCACTTTTTATCATTACAGATATGAGGATTTGCAAAATTCTCATATCTCAAATTTCAACAGAAAACAGCAGCAGATGCTACCGTAAATTTTTAACAGCACTGGTCGCCAGAAAATCACAGCGATTATTCAGTTCATTGTCACTGTGCCCCTTAACCTTCACATATTCAACCTCATGCTTACCCATCAGTTCCCACAATTCTTCCCATAGTTCCTTGTTCTCCACTGGCTGATTTTTACTGTTGCGCCAGCCATTACGAAGCCAATTCTTAATCCAGCCCTGTTTGAAGCAATTGACGACATAGGCAGAATCACTGTGTACTTTCACATGGCAAGGCTCCTTGAGCAGCTTCAGTGCTTCAATCACAGACTTGATCTCCATACGGTTGTTTGTCGTCATTTTCTCGGCACCTGACAGCTCTTTTCGATGTTCCCCATACAGCAAAACAATCCCCCAGCCCCCAGGACCCGGATTTCCCGAACAAGCACCGTCGGTATATACCATCACTTCTTTCATCATCCTCTTCCTTTCCTAATCGGTAACCGCCTGCTCCGTCATGGTCCTGATCGGTTCGGACGTGTTCCGCATTAATTTCAGACTTTAGTTGCTCTATAGCCATTTCCACTCAGATATCGGCCAAAATATAAATTCTGCACGTCCCAGTAAATCTTGAGATTTAATGCTGCCAAAATAGCGGCTATCCTTGCTTGCTGCAGTATGGCGATTATCTCCCATGACAAAAAAGTGCTCCGGCTCCACCGTAAAAGGACCATAATCACCATCCTCCACGTCAGAGTTGGTGTAAGGTTCATTTAGCAGTTCACCGTTCACATACAAATGATTATGTTCAACCCGGATTACATCTCCGGGAATACCTATGACTCTTTTCACTAAAAATCTTGGACTCGACAGCTTGGAATCGGGATCTTTTAAAATCACAATGTCCCCCCTGCCCGGATCATGAAAATTATAAACCAGCTTGTTGACGAACAAATGCTGGCTTTCCATTAGCGTCGGCTGCATCGAATGTCCTCTGACCGTGGACAAGTTAAATACAAACAGGTTCAGAAGCAGCAAGACGACCATGGCGATCAGAAGAGTGACTAACCAATCGCGTATGTAACCAGAGCGACCTGCTGGTTTGGACGTTTCCGGCGAGGGAAGTGGGCCTGACGAAGGAGCCAAAGCGTCCATAATTAAACCTCCTCAACCCTGTTATAAATAGAAAAGCATATCCCGTACCCGATTGCAACGGTTACTCAGATATGCTCTAAATGTAAATATTATACTTAATGTTATTCAATTCTCTTTATTTCGATTCCCGATTAATGAGGCGCCAAAATACTCAGCTTCTGAAAAGCCTGTAAAATCTGGCTTGCTCCATAGCCCATCGCTTCGTACAAAGGCATGGCCGCACTGTTATGCTTGTCCCCTGCTACCCAAATACGGCTAACCTTACGTTGCTGAAAACGCTGCTCCATGGACTCCACAAGCGATTTGCCGATTCCCATCCGACGACGATCTGGGTGAATAGCGATACGATAGTAACAACCATCATTCTGATCGATCGTGCCGATCAAAGCACCAACGATCTCACCCTCTTCTTCTGCAACGATGATCAAACCGGAATCCCACGAAAGCTGACGGGCAAACGCACTCACCGTCTCTTTGTAGCACTCCTCTGACAAGGCAATTTGCATGAGTTCCGTTACTGAGTTCACATCACTTAATTGAAAGGAACGAACGTGCATAAGTAATATCTCCCTTTTCGTAAGCATAATAAAAAAATTGAGACAGCACCGTCATTTTTACATAAATCCTTAAATTTCTTATCATGGTGTTAATCACAAGGCATTATGATAAAAATGCATACGATCTGCTATATATGAAATGAAGAACAGGAAAAGGGTGTATGCCCTCAAGTTCGTCATGTCATAGACATGACAGATTATAGCAGACGACAAAAAAGCCGAAATTTCTGCTTCCTTGACCATTAAACCATACTTTTTGACGGAATACATCCCTTTTTCTCATGTAAGCGCTGTATATAAAGCGTTTACATTTTAATGTTCACAATTTACCTCTTATTACCTATGTATTATGTATTCCAATCGGGTTTTTGGACATGCTAGCTACCAGGCCGTATTGCCCAGTTTGCTATTTTACAAACAAAAATGTTGATTAAATAGGCTGAATGCGGTTTAATATAACTGTCGAGGGTATTATTACATAGGAACACTTACCCAACCATATAACCAGGAGGGATTTTACTATGGCATTTCAATTACCAGAACTTCCTTACGCAAAAGACGCACTGGAACCGCACATTGATGCACTGACAGTAGAAATTCACCATGATCGTCACCATAACACATATGTAACGAACTTAAACGCAGCTCTGGAGAGCGCTCCTGAATTGCAAAGCAAAAGCCTGGAGGATCTGATCTCCAATCTGGACAGCGTTCCTGAAAGCATCCGCACTGCGGTTCGCAACAACGGTGGTGGACACCACAACCACAGCCTGTTCTGGGAAGTTATCGGTCCTAACGGCGGTGGACAACCGACAGGTGCTATTGCTGAAGCAATCAGCAACGAGCTGGGCGGCTACGACAAATTTAAAGAAGACTTCACTAAAGCAGCTACAACACGTTTTGGTAGCGGCTGGGCTTGGTTGGTTGTCGGCAAAGACGGCAAACTGGCGATCACTAGCACTCCAAACCAGGATAGCCCGCTGTCCGAAGGTCTGACTCCGGTACTTGGACTGGACGTTTGGGAGCATGCTTACTACCTGAAATATCAAAACAAACGCCCAGACTACATTGCAGCATTCTACAATGTAATCAACTGGGATGAAGTAAACAAACGTTACGCGGCTGCAAAGAAATAAGCCAGTAACAACATCTCTATCCTATAATAAAGGGCTGTCTCAAAAGTAGATTTTCTACGAATGAGACAGCCCTTTTGGCATTGCATGGTAAACTGATGGAGAGGATTCTTAAATACAGTCCCTGGAGGTTGATGGATGCAGACTTTTTTTCGATACAACTGGATAATTCGGGAACAATGGTACCGCTGGTGTGAAGAGGTGTCGCAGGAGGAATTACTGAAACAACGCGTCGGCGGAGTCGGCGGCATTCTAAAGACACTCTTTCATATCGTTGATGTGGAGTGGAGCTGGATTCAAACGATTCAGGGCAAACCCGACTTTCAGGAGGACTTCTCTCTGTATGATACGCTCGACAAAGTCCGTGAGCTGGATGCAAAGTTTCGACTCGATGTCGAGCCGTTCGTGCTCGCCTGGCATGATGGTCTGGAACGGAAAAGGTTTGAAGATCACCTCCCGGACGGCAGAATTGTAATTGATGCCTGGGGCGAGGTGATGCGCCATGTCATTGCCCACCAAATCCACCATATTGGGCAGTTGTCCATATGGTCTCGGGAGCTCGGCAAGGCTCCGGTTTCGGCCAATGTAATCGGCAAAGGGCTGATTGAGAGCGATGTTAGCATCGATTAGCTTTAAGCAGTAAATATATACTCATGTGAACATAGGACCGTCCTCCGTAGTTTTTAACTACCGAGGACGGCCCTTTTATTTTTTCATCTATGCTCTCTTGTCCATTCCACGCATATTCTCTTCTTTTAATCGTTTTCATAAAAGCTTGATTGTAACTGATTAAGTTATTCACCTATCAATATTCTCTTGGTTCAGAGTGTTGACCTCTTGCTCTTGAAAGCACCGTAAGCCAATGTAAATAATGCTCCACATAACAGGGCAATAAGATGAGCGATAAGATAATTCATATGACCATGGTTCTCTGACGCTGCAATTGCAAAGCCAGGAAGAGCCGTGGTTCCGAATCCTATGGCTGTCAGCTTGCTTAAATATACATATGCTCCCGCAATCATTCCTCCGAGGCATCCAGCAACCAGGGGAAACTTATACTTTAAAGTGACCCCGAAGATCGCTGGTTCCGAGATTCCAAAAAGTACAGACCCGAATGCAGAGTAACCCATTTCTTTAACCTTGGTGTCTTTGCGATTCAAAAGAATATACCCCAAAACGGCGCCCCCTTGAGCCATCAAAGCTACTGATGCCAATGGGTTGATAAAATTTCTGCCTGTATCGGTTAACAGCTGCGCTTCTACCGCACCCATAACATGATGTAAGCCTGTAATAACAATGATCTGCTGAATGCCTGCAAAAAACATAAAACCGAATATCCCAAGATTTTGCGTCATCCAAAGCAGCGAAACGGTGACCAGACTGGCTAGCTCTCGCCCAAGAGGGCCGATAATCGTAAACAATAGAAGGGAAGAAACAAAGACAGTCAGCAAAGGAGCCAAAAATAGTTTAATCATGTCTGGAACCTTTTTGTTAAAAAACTGATCCAACTTGGCTACCACATATCCCATCATTAGAGCAATAATAATACCGCCCTGAAATCCAACCAACTGTACGGGAAGGCCGAAAAGACTGATCGATTCCGGATTTTGACTCCCTTTAGCTACCTCAAAAGCATCTGCCAGTGCCGGATGAAGCATAATCGCACCCAGCACAAGCCCCAGAATAGGACGACCGCCGTATCTCTTGGTTGCGGAATAAACAACAAGCAGCGGCAGGATTGTAAAAATACCCGTGGAAACGATTTGAACGAAGCGATTGATCCCTTGAAAAATTGGGTACATCTCCACAATCGACTTAGGACCAAATAACCCCTTCTGACCTAACAGCCCGGTTATCCCCATTAACAATGCGGCGGCAAGAATTCCCGGCATGATCTCAATGAAGACATCTGACAGCGATTTAATGGCTTTTTGAAAAGGATTTTGCTTTTGTGCGGACTTCGATTTGACATCACTTAATGACATATCTTCTGTTCCGGTCAGTTTGGAGAACACGGCATAGATGTTATTGACCAACCCTGCTCCAAAAATGATCTGCAGTTGGTCCCCCGCTATGAAAACGCCTTTAACCAGATCAATATCTTCAATCTTTTTTAATTCCGCTTTTTCATTGTCCTCAAGGACAATTCTTAATCTTGTGGCACAATGGGCCACACCGATAATGTTCTCTTCACCACCGATATATTTTAAAATTTCTTGAGAAATTTGCTTATACTGCTTCTCTTTTGCTTCCATCTAGTAAAACCTCCTCTAGCTGAGTCAGATGTCTTCTTTAACAAATCTCCAGAACATGCCTAAAAAGTCCTGCTTCACCCTGGCAAGCGTTATGCCGACATGCATTAATTCATCACCGCCGAATAGCTCACCGGTTTCTACATTTCTATAAACGTAGTCTGGATTCAGACCTTTGAATTTTAATGTTTTAATCGCGGCAGCAGGTTGGGATAAAATCTTGAAATAGCTGGCCGCCATTTCCGTTTGATCCTCTGATACAAAGCTCCATGCGGCTTCATTATCATCAAACGGATTGATTATTCTGTAAAACTTTCCAAATTGAATAAGCGATCTAATTTCTTTATATAGAGCTATCTGTTTTTTTACTATTTCTTTTTCCTCAACGGTTAATGTCGTCAAATCTAGCTCATATCCAAAATTCCCGGCCATGGCGACATAACCTCTTGTCTCCAAGGGAGTTATTCTGCCCACTTGATGGTTGGGTACTGTGGAGACGTGTGCCCCCATGGTAATTGGAGGGTAGACAAGACTTGTTCCCCATTGAATTTTCAGTCGGCAAATGGCATCCGTATTGTCACTCGTCCAGGTCTGAGGCATGTAATAGAGCATGCCGGCATCAAAACGGCCTCCTCCACTAGAACAGCTCTCGAATAAGACATGGGGAAACTTTGATGTAAGCTCTTCCATAATATTATAGAGTCCCAGGATATAACGATGCGCAGTCTCCCTTTGTCTCTCTGGCGGCAAGGCTGCCGAACCCACATCCGTCATGTGACGATTCATGTCCCATTTTACATAAGTAATTGGAACGTCCGATAAAATATCGGAAACCGACTTAATAATGTACTCACACACTTCCTTCCTCGATAAATCCAACATCAGCTGATTTCTTCCCAACGTATACGGACGATCAGGGACATGGATACACCAATCTGGATGCTTTCTGTATAAATCGCTGTCTATGGATACCATTTCAGGTTCAAACCACAAACCAAACTCCATACCCAGATTTCGTATGCGGTTTGCAAGATCCGGCAATCCATCTGGAAGTTTGCGACGATCCACCACCCAATCGCCTAATGAAGTATTGTCATCATCCCGTTTTCCAAACCATCCATCATCCAATACAAACAGCTCCACTCCTACACTTTGAGCTTCCTTCGCCAACTGCTCAATCTTGTCGGCATCAAAGTTAAAGTAGGTGGCTTCCCAGTTATTAATCAGGATCGGCCGCTCCTTGTCACGAAAAGGCCCACGACATAATCTGTTCCTGTATAATTCATGATAAATTCTCGACATGCCGCCCAAGCCATTTTCGGTGTATACCATGACCACTTCTGGCGTTTGGAACGATTCCTCCGGTTCAAGCAGCCATGTAAAATCAAAAGGATTAATCCCCATGGTGACTCTTGTGTTCCGATAGGAATCTACCTGAGTCTGGGCCGTAAAGTTCCCGCTGTACACCAGATTAAAGGCGTACACTTCACCCTGTTCTTCATCTGTTCCTTCTCTTACAAGTGCCATAAAGGGTGCCTGTTGAGGGCTACTAGCTCCACGGCAGCTGTCTACCATTTGAATTCCGGGTAAAATTTTTCGCCTTGCTATATTTTTTTCATTATTATGCGCACCGTACAAGGTAATTAGTTCGTATTCATCATCACGAAAATCCACACTAGCACTTAACGCTTTAAGCAGTTTTAGCTGCTGCCGACCTTCATTATCGAAACGGACTGAACGGGTAATGACATCCCGCTTTTGATACAGGCTATAGGATAGTACAATCTTTACATCAATTAATGGGTCTTCAAGGACGATTTCCAGGGTTTCTACTTCGCCATCATCCTCTGCATAAGTAGAAGGAAGCCCTTTCAATTTGGGCTTGCCTTGGTAAACCTGATGTTCTTTATACCGAAAGTCTGTCACGGTAGAACCATTCTCCAATTGAAGCTGATACGCAGGAATTCTGAAATCACTATTTCCAAATGACGGGTATTCTTGTGGGATGGTATCCAGTGAAAAGGCTCGATCCTCGCCATCCGGATTGGGTGAAAATCCTCTATCCATAAAGATGATCTTATTGCTTCCCCGATAGTTCTGAATTTTCTTTCCCCAATACAGATGGGCTAAATAACCATCTCGTATAACCTGCATGACATAACTCGTATTGCTGCCTTGTAAATGGAATAAAAGCTTCTCTTTATCGATGTGTATAGCCATAGCAACCCCCTTATAGCGCCAATAGTACGTTTTTCAAAAATTATAAATTATGTTGTTTGATTATTGTTTACATCCTAATAATAATTGAATAGTTTTAATAATTATATGGAATAATGTAGACTCTATATGAAACGGTGTGATAATATGCAGAGATGAATTAAGGGGTGAAAACAAATGAGTTCACACTTTTCCAATCATTCCTATAACAACCTGGATCTCAATTTATACACATGTGGCAAAGAAAGCTGTACCAGCAAACACTCTTATGGTCCAGCCATTCGAAGCGGGTATATGGTGCATTATATTTTAAAAGGAAAAGGGATCTTTAAAGTCAACGATAAAATCTATCATTTGGAGAAAAACGATGCTTTCTTTATTGAGCCGAAGGTTTTAATTTATTATGAAGCAGATGAAGTGGACCCATGGGAATATGCCTGGATTGGTTTTAATGGGGTGCAAGCAAAAGAATATCTAAGCCGGACCTGTATCAATAGGGACAATCCCATTTTCCGATTGGAAGCGGAGGGCAGCCTTGCCCGCTGTATGGAGAGCATCGTCGTTTCTTCTACACTGAAATCCAACAAAGACCTGCTGCTTGCATCCAAGCTGTATGAATTTCTGTATTTGATGTTTGAACATTACCCTAATCAGGAAGTCAACCATGAGGTAAGACAGCAGCGGTATATTAAAGAAGCGCTTCTCTTCATTCAACAAAACTATTCACACTTCATTACCGTAAGTGACATTGCCAAGTACATTTCAATTGACCGTTCGTATTTGCATCGTTTATTTAAACAGCAACTAAATAAGTCACCGCAGGAATTTTTATTACATTTGAGGATTGAAAAATCGTGCTCCCTATTAAGAAATACTTCCCTTAAAATCGGAGATATTGCGCGGTCTGTAGGGTATAAAGATGTACTCCTATTCTCCAAAATGTTCAAAACGGTAAACAAGATGACTCCATCCGAATACCGAAAAAATCCCCAAAAATAACACGCTTCGTTCGCAACTAAATTAGGCATATTCATTCCAAAAACAGAAAAATAGCGGCAGTATGGATCAACCTCATGTCCATACTGCCGCTATTGTCAAAAGAAAATAAAGTTCTAGACTGAAAAATAAAGTATTAGACTGACGTTGCTTCATTAAGCTAACGGGCAGATTAGTTAATAATGATACGCTTAACCGTATCACAAATAACGGAAAGTTTCTGATGTGCCCCATTTCCGCAAAATATATCAAAAATAAAATGACGAAATGATGTACAGTTGTGGTAACTCCATGGAGGTGTTGAATGAATTACATTGAATCGGTGACCAAAGCGATAGCCTATATTGAAGACCATCTGATAGAAAAGACCACAGCCGAAGAAATTGCGGAATGGGTAGGATACTCCCCCTATCATTTTCACCGAATCTTCCAATCCGTCACACGAAACACCGTCTCGGATTACATCAGGAGGCGGAGATTGACTCATGCGGCGTACGATTTGTTTCATTCCGATCTTAGAATCGTAGAGATTGCCATCAAATATCAGTTTGAATCTCAGGAAGCCTTCACACGTGCCTTTCAAAAAATGTTCGCCATATCGCCGGGACGGTTCCGCAAGCAAATAAACATGAAAGACACGCTGTTTCGGACGATGGAGAAGAAAGCGTTGGATGAAACCGGGATGAGGCATCTGCTCTACGGAGTAACCCTCGCCCCTTTAATTATCAACAAGGAAAAACGCTATTTGGTTGGAATGGAATTAAGGGGACTGGACTCCCGAGAAATCGGAAAGCTGTGGAGCTGTTTCAGGCAACGAGTGGCGGAAATCGAGAGAAGACGAGATCCTGAATCCACCTTTTACGCATTAATTATGCTTACAGGAGTTCAATGGGAAGTCTCCTACACCGCCTGTGTCGAAGTAAGTGAAGAGGGTCAGATCCCTGAAGGTATGATCAATAAAGTCCTCCCAGCAGCTACATACGCCGTATTCACGCACCGGGGCTCGTTGGATAGAATGCCAGATACGTTCTATTACATCTATAACACTTGGTTACCGAAATCGGGAAGAATGCGCACGAACGATCCGGAAATTGCACGATACGATCATAGATATTTGGGTCCTACGAATGATGATTCCGAGTTTGATATTTATATACCCATTGGCCCCATATTGTAACTGGAGCGAAGTGCGAGGAAAGGAAGTATGGTGGATGATAGGAAACGCAGAGTTTAAGAAAGGGTATGCAGGATACCGAGAAGTAAAAATAGACGATGCTTCTTTAGGCATTACATTTCCCATGACGGTGATGTATCCGGTAGACAATCCTGAACAAGTAGAGCGATTGGGGCCATACCTGTTGGAATTGGCCAGAGGCGCAGAGCCTTCGGGAGGGAGGCTTCCATTGGTTATTATTTCTCACGGTACCGGAGGTTCGCCGCTTGTATACCGGACGCTGGCTCAGCATTTAGCGCGCAACGGTTTTATCGTCGGCATGCCGGAGCATCCGTACAACAATCGAAACGACAACAGCTTGGAAGGGACGGTACAGAACCTTGCCTACAGACCTAGACACCTTAGGATGGCCACCGACTGGTTTTTCGAAAGTAAGATGTTTAAGGAGAAATTAATGCCGAACGCCGTATCGATCATCGGGCATTCCTTGGGCGGTTACACGGCATTGGCAGCGGCGGGTGGCATGCCTACTTCGTTTCCTCATGAAGCCTCGGACGGGAAGCCGCAGCTCATAGAGGTTACACGGGATCACAGAATCAAGTCCCTAGTTCTACTAGCACCGGCGGCAGTTTGGTTCCGAGCTGAAGGGGCCTTGCGTGCGGTTAACCTTCCCATCTTGATGCTGGATGCAGAGAAGGATCCATACACTCCCCCTTTTCACGCACAAATGATATTGGGTGGCGCTGCTGATCCGAAGAAGATACAATACAGAACAGTTGAAAACGCTGGACATTACTCCTTTCTGAGCCCCTTCCCGGAATCGATGAAGACCCCGGCATTTCTCCCTTCGCAAGACCCTTCCGGCTTTGATCGCGAATATTTCCATAAAACGCTTATTGCAGACATATTGGATTTTCTATATATCCATCATGACGCGAGATGTGACGGATAGTTTTTTGGAAAAGCTTTCAGTTGAGGGGCATATATATTAGGTTGCATGAAGAATGTGTTTTCCAGCAAATGAAGGCCTTGAAACTTGCCGTTGCAGACATCGCGGGGAACGTATCACAAGTAGTGGTAAAGCTGAAGATTTGAATTTAATAGAATAAGCAGCCTTTAGTTATCAGTGCAGTCGTAATAAACTAGAAAATGCAGTTGAACTCGCACGTCTCTAAACTAACGTGAAACGTTAGTTCAATGGAAACAGCGACAGTCTAGGACTTTATTTTCTCGTCCTTGGTTGTCGCTGTTTCAATTTTCTAGCCTCAGTCTAATGTAGTGTAGCGCTTAGAAAAATGTAAATGAGCCCATTACCGAAATTTGGAAGCTTCTTATTTCCAATTTTACATGCAATGAGCTATTTATGTTCAGTGTAAGGCAGTGTAAGATACTGGTCGTTTATAAGACATCGTCATCTGCTAACTCATCCGCTTGGCGTTCGTAATCTTCTAAATTAGCTGGGATCTTTAATCTTACTTTATCTTCGTCAAGGATTACTCCCATTTTGCTCGCGTGTTTGAAAGGATCATACGTTTCATTGTTTTTAAGGCATGAGTATAAAACTTGGGCAATCTTACCGCATACATGCCCTATTGCTTTTCTCTTTGCCATTCCTCGATCAACTAATCGTTTATAGTAAACACGAAAACTATTTTTACTTATTTTTGGAGATATTAGTAGCAAAGTCATTAAGAATAGAACTCTACGAGTATCTCTAACACCCTCGTATGTCTGCCTACTCTTAAAAACGGATGTTCCCGAGATTTTATTCTCCGCAGCTACACCAAGGTACTTTTTAAGCTCTAAATATGTTGAGAAACGTTCAATATCACCAATAGCACCGATAAATGTACAGGCCATAGATTCACTCATGATAGGGAAGGACATAAGTATCATTGTATAAGGATGAGGTTTATATCCTTTTTCTTTATTCCCATAAAGCAGGGAAGCTATCTGTTTATCCATGCTTTTTATCGCTTCATCTATACGCAAGGCCTCTTCAATAAGCCACGTTTGCCGTTCAGCTAGATGTGGAATGTTCAAGGCTAATGTGTTGGGTAACAGTTCTGCCAAGGTCATAGAGGCTTTTGTAGCAGTAGTTCTTGCACCAATTGTTATTAGAGTTTGCCTAAGTTCATCCTGAGTTACCTTGGCCATTTCTTGCGCTGTAGGATACTTCAGGCTAATTTGAGGACACTTAACGCACCTGTCTTTTTAAAAGCTCGTTTAAGTTCAGGATTGGTTACAGAAAATAATTGCTGGACTTGATTCTTACGTCTCGTTAATTGAGTAGTAAGCAACCAGCGATCCCTAGTTAATGTGCGGTATAAAACCTGCTCTGCACTTGCAGGACGAACTATACGCACCGAACGCGTATCAGGATGAAGGGTTTTGTGCCATCCCATATAGGCCATGATTCTAGCATTAATTTCATCGGATTTTTCATAAGCCCTAGCTGGCGTTCACGAAAATCCTTTACAGCTTTATTTTCAACCTGATATATAGAGTAACCTCGATCTAATAGAACTCTAACAACTAAATATGAATAATGCCCACCAGTTGGTTCCAGTAATATAAAGAAATCCTGGGGTTTATACTCGAATTGTGCTTGAATATCTTCTAAAGCATGGATAAACTTTGTAATCCCTTGGCTATCCGAGTTAAACTTCATTGTTTTACTACGTTTCCATTCCTTCTCACTGCGGAACTTTTCAAATGGAATGCAAGCAGCAACATGGAAATCCGAACCATATCTATTCCAACATAGAAGGGATAAAAAGCTCTTGAGTTGTCTTGGTCTTCAATAATGCTCGTATCCGTAAGCATAAAATTATTCAACTTATGATCACCTATTCGAATCATTTGCACCAGATTAACCAAGTTTTCTTAAGAGCTCCGCAATGGGCCCAATGTAGCATGTCAGGTTTTAGATTCGGTGCATTACCCATAATAAACTGAGAGGTCGAGAATCTGCCTCAATAACTTTAAAGGGCTTCTGTTAAGTTCTTTCGACAGAAGGAAACAATTTCCTGCTTTCTCTATTAAGTTCTTTATTTTTCTACGCAAAAAAACCTGTCATTTCGACAGGTTGAATAATCATCAAATGTGCAGCGCCAAAAACATGGAGCGCCTCATTTTTGTTAAAGAAGTCCAGGAGGATGTCCTGCCGGCTCCAAACCTATTCTGGGCGGTTGTTCCCAGAGAGGTCACTGCACAATTATATATACGCCTATTAAGGGCTAATTCCTTCTAATACGGTACCAGTTACCACAAATACTTTATAGAAGTCTTATATGCTCCACGTTAGACTCAGGGGTTAACTGGTACACATGTATTTTAGCATGTTGTTTAAAAGTGGTAAAAGCCAATTTATCGAGCTATCGTTTCCCGTTAGCTTAGACTGCTCTATTGACCGCTACAATCTGCAATGAGTCAGTTGGGTGGTCCATCTTTGTGGTAAACACTGGTGTCGTAATGTGTGTAACGTTCGCTAAGCAAACACCAAAACAATCTGGTAACCGTTTCGCAAATAAAGATAAAAAAAATGTAAAACTGCAGTCAATGTTGAATATTACTTTTAAAGTTTCTCCTCTTTTCCCCTTTTCACCCCAGAAATAATTTGTCTTATCTAATAAGTTATTGATACAATGAAGCTAACTTCCAGATGAAGGGACTGAACTATGCGCAGATGTCAATATTTAAACCTAATTATTAAAATATAATGGAGGTAAAAGTATTGATTACAGAATTACACACAGAACGTTTACATCTGAGGAAAATGCAGGTATCAGATTCGTCTAGCTTGTTTAAGATTTGGTCTGATCCAAGTGTTACAAGGTTTATGAATGTTAGTTGTTTTACTAATGAGAGTCAGGCAAAAGAAATGATTACTCTTTTAGAAGATCTTTCTCAAGACAGGAAGGCTGTTCGTTTCTCAATAATTAAAAAAGAAACGAACGAAATTATAGGCTCTTGTGGTTATAATTTTTTGGATTTTGAAAATGAAAAAGCAGAAATTGGATATGACATAGCTAAGTCATTTTGGGGAAGAGGATACGCTTCAGAAGCTATCTCTTCGTTGTTGGACTTCGCATTCTCCTCTTTAAAATTAAATCGAATCGAGGCCAAGGTTGTTCCTGAAAACGCAAATTCTATAAAGCTTTTACAAAAACTCAATTTTACGTTTGAAGGAACACTTAGACAATACGAAAAAACTGAAGGAAAGTTTAGCGATCTTAATATTTACTCAAAATTAATATCAGATTGATTTAACATTCACAAAGACTGCCATTTCCAAACAGACAGGAGAAAACCAATCCTAAGGCATTAGGTTAATCGTAACTGATTTTTATTGAAATAAGCCACTCCGCATTCGGAGTGGCTTATTTGTATATATGACTGAAAATGTTATGGTCAAATCACACTTTATGCTTAATACGAAGAACATGACATGATTTCGTTAACCTGCCCGTTAGTTCAATAATAGGACGCTCCTACACCTTCGCTTGCGCTACGCCCCCCTCCCTACATCCATTTCCAATATTTAATTAAAGAACGTACGCGGGTAGCATGTAGTGCTTAAACAGGAGACTTATCTTAACCTAAGCACTAAGAAAATACTTTATTTTTTGCTGACAGCTATTCAATTAACATCAGTTCCCTTTTTGCTTCGTATAATACTCGGTGATCAGATCGAGGAACACCTTGGGAAACGCCAAGGTGGCCATATCTGCCTCGCTGATCCAGCGGTACCCCGCTGGCAGCGCATTGCGCGTGTGCTCCGCCTGCTCAGCCAGCGTAATCAATGCACTCGGCTTCGCTCCGGTGATGTAGCTGGCCCGCTGTTCGGCAGCCAACGGATATCCTCCCGCCTCCCCGGCAGGGGCGGCGACCTCTTCACACTGGAACACACGCAGGTTCCAGTGAATGTGGCTGAACGTGTGCTCCGCCTCACGTACAAACCGCACCGGGCGCGCAAGCACGCCCTCTGCCAGCAAATGAGCCGCCAAATGGTCCATGGCGGGCTCATCCGGCACCGGGCCGTTGTAGCCCTCCGGCCCGGCAAGCTCATGCGGCAGCTCCCACATGCGGGCCAACAGGCCCTTGGCCGGGCGCTGCCGTACGAGCAAGCGGCCGGCGTTCGCTCCGCTGCCCTCGATGAGAGCAACGGAGCGCGGCTCCAGCCGCGGCGGCTTCGCCTTGGTCTTGACTGGCAGTGTCTCCTCGCGACCTGCCAACCTGCCCGAGCAATGCTCCATGACTGGGCAGGTCAGACAATGAGGCGACTTCGGCGTGCAGACCAGCGCCCCCAATTCCATCAGAGCCTGATTAAAATCAGAGGCTCTTCCTTCGGGAATCAGCTCCCGTACCAGACTTTCCATATGCGCCCGCGTGCTGCCCTTCATAATATCCTCTTCAATGAGAAAATAACGCGACAGCACACGCATCACATTCCCGTCCACAGCAGGCTCTGGTCGGTTGAAGGCGATACTCATAATCGCCCCCGTCGTATACGGGCCTACCCCTTTCAGTGCAGCGACAGCTTGTGTATCATCCGGTACCTGCCCGCCGTGAAGCTCAACTACTTGTTTTGCCGCAGTTTGCAAATTCCGGGCCCGCGAATAATAACCCAGCCCTTCCCACAGCTTAAGCACATCCTCTTCGGGTGCTTCCGCCAGCGCTTCAATTGTAGGAAAACGTGCAATAAAGCGATTAAAATACGGAATGACCGTATCCACACGCGTCTGCTGAAGCATAATTTCCGAGATCCAGATATAAAAAGGATTCCGATGGCGGCGCCACGGCAAATCGCGTTTGTTACGTGTATACCAATTCAACAGTTCAAAGCTGAAATAACGCTTTTGTTCCAATGTATTTGTAGTCATCACATCACATCTCCTTATATTCGACAATCACAAAAGCAGAGGCAATGTTAGGCTGATGTGTAATACTCAAGTGAATGCTGTAATTCGAGTCACCTGTAGACGGCAACCTCAGTCTATCCCACGCGGATGAAGACAAATAAACTACTGGCTTCCCCCCAGGTTCCGGTAAAATATCCATATCGCCGAACCCGATGATTTGCCCAATTCCGCAACCGAAGGCTTTCGTTATCGCTTCCTTGGCGGCAAAGCGCCCTGCTACGAACTCCGTTAGTCTACCCTTGCGTTCCACAGCAAGCTCACGTTCTGCCGGGGTCAGCACCCGATTCAAAAACGCGTCTGCATATTTACCTGCCAAAATATTAGCCATACGGCTTATTTCCAGCACATCATGTCCAATTCCGTAGATCATTTGGGTATTCCCCGTCCTTTTTACTTTACTGGATCTATTGTAACAGTGCGTCCACACCCTGGCGAGTCACAAAGGCGTAAAAACAGCACCAAAATATGTTAAAATAAGAAAGGCTATAGGTGAATGTTTTGAAATTCAGCTGATATGCCCATTTAAAAAAATTCCCGTTGAAAGGAAGGATAGGATGTCAGAAACCATTATTGTTGAAGCAGGTACCGAAGCAGGTACAGATGCGGTGATCCGGGCTTCCTGGTTTCCCGCTAAAAATACAGCCAAAAGCCTGCTCATCATCGCTCACGGCTACAAAGGATTTAAGGATTGGGGCATGTTCCCCTATATAGCAGAAGCATTGAGTATGGATAACCATGTTGTGACCTTCAACTTTTCACATAATGGCATAGGTGAGGATCTAGAGAATTTTACCGAGCTGGAAAAGTTCGCACGCAACACCTATAGCCGCGAACAAGAGGATTTGGAACTATTGCTATCCAATCTGAGAGCACGTCATGAGTTCAGAGAATTGCCGTTGTTTCTGTTAGGACATAGCCGAGGCGCGGGGAGCTGCTTTGTATATGCTCTAGATCATCCTGGCGAGATTGCTGGCGTCATTTCATGGAATGGCGTGACAGATCTTGATCTGTTTACTTTACCGCAAAAAGAAGAAATGCGCGCCAAGGGGCGTAGCTATGTGGAAAACGCAAGAACCGGGCAACAGCTTCCGCTGGATGCTGTCATTCTGGAAGACCTGGAACAAAATCGCCAGCGTTTTGCCATTGTAGACAGACTTGCCAACAGCCAGCTCCCAGCTGTACTAATCCAGGGAACCGAAGATTCCAAACGTCTACGGGAAGGCTCTGCCCTGCTCACTTCCGTTCGTCCCGACATCGAATGGGTACAAATTCAAGGCGGCACTCATACCTTTAATACCGTTCATCCATTCCAGGGAGGCAGTCTTCCACTCGATCAAGCGATTACCGAAACCCGTCGCTTCATTGAGTGGATCGCCAATTAATTATTGCCCCTTCAATACAAACGGCGATCCGCCGGGCGGATCGCCGCATTTATTTACTTCAGGATTTTGCAAAATTCGATTCCAGTCGCTCCAAGTGCAATATATAGACGAACTAGACCATTTCGATCTATATATTGTTTATTGAAAATCGCTTATTGGATTTTTGTAAAATCCTCACTTGAGCATTTTACAATTCCAAAATGATTAATGCTTAAACTCCTGGGATGCTTGTCCGCTTATGCGCTGTACGTGTAAAGAAGCTTTCCAGCTTTTCGCGTGCCGCCGGGTCAATTTCCTTGCCTTCCAGGTAGTCGCTGTTTGCTTCGTAGGAGATCCCCAGTTCTTTTTCATCCGTCTGGCCTTCCCACAATCCTGCTGTAGGCGCTTTGTCCAAAATGGCCTGCGGAACTCCGAGATAGCTGGCCAGCAAGCGCACCTGACGTTTGTTAAGCGTACTAAGCGGCGTAATATCGACCGCTCCATCGCCCCATTTGGTATAAAAGCCTGTGATGGCTTCTGAAGCGTGATCTGTGCCAACGACGAGCAGATTCAACTCATTCGCGAGTGCGTACTGAACCACCATACGTGTTCTTGCCTTTACATTCCCTCTCACTTGCGGAGTAATGGAACGCTCCAGACCGATATTCTTTAACGTATGCTCCACTTCCACGGCAACCTTGTCCACGGCTTCCTTAATGTTCGTTTCCCCAGCATATTTCAGGTCGAACGCTTTGGCTACCGCGTAGCTATGCTCAATATCTTCCTGTTGGCCATATGGCTGGAATACACCCAGCGTTTTGTATTCGTCCCCTTGCTCCTGCGTCAACTCATCTGTAGCCCGCTTGCACAAAGCGGCTGCTACGGCACTGTCAATCCCGCCACTGATGGCGATCAGCAGCCCTTTGCTTCCCGTTTTCGTTACATACGACTTGAGGAAATCCACCCGCTTACGGACCTCCGCTTCTACGTTAATCGTAGGCTGTACTCCCAATTCAGCAATAATCTGTTCCTGCAAACTCATCAGATAAGCACCTCTTTTTTAGGAATTTCCTTCACAAGCCAACATGCAAAAGCCCCGGCAAGTTTCGCAGGCGAAAAATGCGGGGCATAGCTTGAGCAGTCTTACCGGCAAAAACGATCAAATGCACTGGTCAAATCAGCAGCGATCTGATCTGCCGAACGATCCTCCACCTGATGACGCTCGATGAAGTGAACCAGCTCGCCGTCTTTCAACAGCGCGATAGAAGGGGAAGACGGTGGATAAGGTGCGAAAAATTCGCGAGCCTTTGCTGTTGCTTCCTTGTCCTGTCCGGCAAAAACCGAATACAGATGATCTGGCGTAAGATCATGCTTCAGTGCTTCAGCCACACCTGGGCGGCATTGGCCTGCGGCACAACCACATACCGAGTTCACAACAACTAGCACTGTACCTTTAGCATTAGGCAGCTTGGCCTCCACATCTTCAGAAGTACGCAGTTCCTGAATCCCAAGATTCGTCAGTTCATCGCGCATCGGCTGAACTGAATCTCTCATATATTGATCGAAAGACATAGACATATTCTTTCACTCCTTTTCCAAAAATCATGTATACTACGTTTCTAATTTCATCCTTTGCCGTAGTAAAGGCATGGACATCTAAACTTCATTATACAATCTTTTTCACGTAATTTGCAAAAATCCGGCTATATATTTGCACGATTATTTCTGTATCGAATTCATGACAGGAAGCTCAGAATGCTCCCGGTAAGTTGGAACGGTTCTGCGCAATCGAACTTTAAACTGCGTGCCCATTCCCTCCACCGAATCTACGACAATCGTACCGTGATGACGCTCCACTATACTTTGACATAAGGCCAGACCCAGACCTGTACCTTTCGTTTTGGTGGTGTAAAAAGGTTGGAACAGCTTTTCAAGCTGTTTCTGCGGAATTCCTGGCCCTGTATCCTTTACTTCCAGTTCCACAAAATCCCCTTCCTCATGAGTAGAAATGGTCAGCACTCCCTTTTCCCCCATAGCTTCCATCGCATTACGCGATAAATTAAGCAGCAATTGCTTCATTTCCTTAGGGTTCAAATGCAGCATCGTCACATGATCCTCCAGCTTTAGCTCAATCGTCTGTCCCCTCAGATTCGCATCTGCCCACAATAAAGGCGTCAGTTCGCGAATAATATCATGCAAATGACATTGCTCCTTTTCGACAATTCGATTCTGGGCCAGTGAAAGAAAATCGTTAATAATCCCGTTCGCCCGGTCAAGTTCCTCCATCACAATGCGGTAATAATGGTTGAGGGATTCTGGGCTTTTCTCACGCATAAGCTGTAAAAAACCACGCACAACCGCCATCGGATTACGTATTTCATGAGTAATGCCTGCTGCCATCTGTCCAACCAGACTGAGCCTTTCAAAATTGCCTAGCTCACTGCGCAGCGTCTCCAGCTCTGTAATATCTTGCAAGGCGATAATGACACCTGTCGTTTGGTTTGCATGTTTGTCCCGAATAGGAAGGAAACTTGAGAAGAATACTTTGGGGGTAACATTTATAAAATCAGCCCCCGCCTCTCCTTCCAACGCTTTCGCAACTCGTTCGTTAACCGCAGGCAAAGCGCTAAAACCATATAACGAGGTGAATGGACGACCTACTACCTCAGGCAGCGTAATGTAGGGATCGTAGTCCCGATAGAGTTCCAGCATCGTTTTGTTCATATGTATAACTCGTTCTTCGCTGTCCAAAGTAACAAGAGATAACGGCATCAAATCCATAACTTGACGCAGCTTATCCACTTCAATTAAATATTTGCTCGTAAACTCAGTCACATCACGCCGTAGCGCCAGCTTCTCAAAGGCATTATGCATCAGGCTCACGACCGTAAAACTTGCCAGCACCCCTGCACCAATATTCCAAAACGTTGTAAGTAAGTCAGGAATGTATACCGCAATATCCTGTTTGCCCCACAGTAGCGGAAATATCGCCTTAAACAGCATATCAGCCACAACATATGCGGAGATCAGGAGTTTTTTGTCCAACATTGTTCCTCTTTGAAAAAACTTGACATGCAGGAGCATAAAAGGAAAAAGGATAAAACCCGTGCCCACATACATCGGGGACATTTCTGTCGACTGGGCTATAATTAGGACTCCCATCAGTGCGGAAGCGGCGAGCACGAAGGCAGTGCGACGTCTACCGTACATGATGCCAACTGCAAGGGGAATAATACCGAGATTGGAAGGTAGACCATATGGAGACTGATATTGAAAGAGTGTACATAGCAATATGGCTGGCAAGCAACACAAATACAGTATTCCTTGATTGGGTCCAGGAAGCAGATTGCTACCCCAAACCTTTTTCTTATCCCCATAATCCGTTAATATAGAGAAAAAACCCGCCGATATAACGGCAAGGAGAACTTGGAGCACACTTTCCTTCAACGCAATTAACAAGGACTTCTCCCCCTCATCATCTTTCCTTGACGCCGTTAGTTGAATTAAAGCACAGGCTACAATATATTACAATATATGTGTTAAAATCCCGGTGTAGAACGACAAAATTTGCTAAATACTAGATGTTTATAAGAGGAGCGTTTTTACGCAATCCAAATCCCTACAATTGAAAGATATACGCGTTTTACTGTACTCGAAAGCTATCTAAAGTGACGGTATTACGTTATGATGAAAAATCGGTTACGCCGTTCTGAATGATTTTGAAAATTTGTCGACGAAAAGGAAGAGGTTTATGACTTACGACGTTATTGTGATCGGAGGCGGCTCAGCCGGATTAATGGCTGCTGCTGCCAGCGGTGAAGGTGCCAAGGTTCTTTTGCTGGAAAAGGGAAACAAACTCGGGCGTAAGCTGGGGATCTCTGGTGGAGGCCGTTGCAATGTCACGAATGCCAAAGAGCTGGACGAACTCATTCGGCACATTCCCGGCAATGGCCGATTTCTGCACAGTGCACTGGCGGCTTTCGGCAATCGGGATATCATCGCCTTTTTTGAACAGTTGGGTATAGCCTTAAAGGAAGAAGACAACGGGCGTATGTTTCCAGTGACGGACAAAGCCAAAACAGTTGTCGATGCTTTGATCAACAAAGTACGCTCTCAAGGAGTCGAGATTCGGACAAGCTGTCCTGTTCAAGAGGTTATTTACAATGAAGGTCATACAGCTGGGGTGCGACTGCGTTCCGGTGAAATCCTACATAGCCGTAATGTCATTGTAGCCGTTGGTGGCAAATCCGTCCCGCATACCGGCTCGGAAGGTGACGGCTATGCATGGGCAGAACAAGCAGGGCATACCATTACGGAGCTGTATCCAACAGAGGTGCCGTTGACCTCAGGCGAGACGTTCATCCAGACGAAAGAGCTTCAGGGACTATCCTTACGCGACATCAGTCTGACCGTATGGAATGCGAAGCAAAAGAAAGTTGTCGTCCATGAAGGAGATATGATTTTTACACATTTCGGTCTATCTGGCCCGACTGCTTTGCGGTGCAGTCAGTTTGTCGTCAAGGGAATGAAAAAGGATAAGGTGAACACGGTGTTGTTGACTCTCGATTTGCAGCCTCACAAACATGCCGATGAAGTCTACCGTGAGACGCTGGAATTGGCATCGGTCGATGCTAAAAAAGCGATCAAAAACGTGCTTAAGCCTTATTTGCCGGAACGCTTGATTCCATTGTTGCTCCAGCAAGCCGAACTGCGTGAGGACTTGACCTATGATCATATTCCCAAGCAGCAATGGCAAGAACTTGCTCATCGTATTAAGGCATTTCCAATCCGTGTGAACGGTACGCTCTCTCTGAAGGAAGCATTTGTTACCGGGGGCGGTGTGAATTTGAAGGAGATTAATCCGAAAACAATGGAGTCCAAGCTGATGCCTGGATTGTTCTTCTGCGGTGAGATTCTCGATATTCACGGTTACACAGGTGGTTATAATATTACAGCGGCGTTTACGACAGGGCATACAGCAGGAACCCAAGCGGCCGTAAGCGATTAAGACGCTGCGCGTAGGATTTGATCTTACGATCGCTGTTGCCACGGGATTCTCTTGATTATATAAAACATTTAAGGGTAAGAATTCCGTGGCAAAGGCGAACGCTGTCGCTTCTCCAGATTCAAATCCTCCGCTGCGCTGCAAACCGCCATTACATCCGCATTCTTATAGGAAAAGTAGGAAGGAAATCAAAAAGACTTAAATCAGTCATCTTACTGATTTAAGCCTTTTTTTAAAAATGGCGTAAAGAACAAGCTCCATCTTGTTTTGACATTTGTCGCTATGCTATACCTCAATAATGATAGGCAAAATCATGGGTCTTCTCTTCGTCTGACTGTAAATAAACCGGCCAACATCATCTTTTAACATCTGCTTAATCAGTCCCCACTGACTCATTTCGATTTCTGTTAACTCGTTCACTGTGGACATAATCGTGTCGTGGATCTGACTCATGAGCTCTTCGGAATCCTTAACATATACAAAGCCTCTTGAAATGACCTCAGGTGTTGCGAGCATTTGTTTCTCGTTTTTGCTCAACGTCATCACAATAATCAGCATTCCGTCTGAAGAAAGCTTTTTACGGTCTCGCAGTACAATATTACCTACGTCCCCTGTCACCAATCCGTCTACCAAGCTATTGCCGGCTGATACTTTGGGCCCCAGAGATGCCCTTCCCTCTTGGATTTGAACAGTGTCACCGTTATGGACGATAAATACATTCTCCATCGGAATCCCTACAGACTCCGCTAGCTGACGATGCTGATACAACATCCTGAATTCACCGTGTATGGGAATCAGATACTCAGGTTTCATCAGGGTCATCATTAATTTTAATTCTTCCTGGCTGCCATGACCGGATACATGCATCCCTGTGGTACTGCCTGATCCATAAATAACGTTGGCGCCCAGTACGTACAGGTTATCAATGACTTGGGAAAGATTCCGTTCATTCCCGGGTATGGCTCCTGCAGCAATGATTACAGTATCACCAGGCAAAATTTCGATTCTGGGATGCAAAGAATTGGCTAGACGGGACAGTGCAGCCATCGGCTCACCCTGACTTCCTGTACATAAAATAGCAATTTCTTCTGCAGGAAACCGTTCTGTTTCTCCCGCCTCAATCAACAAGTCCTCAGGCATGTGTAAGAAACCCAGCTCCTTAGCCACTGACACCACATTTATCATGCTGCGACCCAGTAGAACGAGTTTCCTGCCTGTTTCCACAGCCGCGTCAATGACTTGCTGGACACGGTTAACATTGGATGCAAACGTAGAAATAAATACTTGCTGTTTGGCTCTGGCAAAAGCATCCAAAATATGTCCGCCAACCAAACGTTCTGAAGGAGTAAATCCTGGCCTTTCGGCATTTGTACTTTCGGAGAGCAGCACTTTTACCCCCTTCTTTCCTATTTCAGCCATGCGATGAAGATCGGGGAAAGGTCCACTGACGGGAGACATATCGAATTTGAAATCCCCAGTATGGACCACATTTCCTTCCGGTGTCTGAAAAAAGACACCCAGGCAATCCGGGATACTGTGGACGGTAGTGAAAAAGGATGCCTGAATCGTTCCCGCTTGAACCGTTGAATCCGCATCTATAAGATGTAGCTCAGCATCACGTAAAAGGTTGTGCTCCCTTAACTTAATCTTAATTAATTCGATGGTGAGCTTTGTGCCATAAACGGGCATATTAATCTGCTTCAGCAGATAGGGAATACCTCCGATGTGATCCTCATGCCCATGAGTCACAATGAGAGCTCTGACTTTATCCTGATTTTCCAGCAGATAGGTGACATCCGGCACAATGAGGTCAATACCAGGCAAGTTCTCATCAGGAAACTTGGAGCCACAATCGATAACGACAATATCCTGATCGTATTGGATAAAATACATGTTTTTCCCGATTTCATTAACACCGCCTAGAGCAGCAATGAGTAATCTATTATCAGCATGCATCAATTTTATTTCCTCCTTAGGAAAATGCTATCCATATTATTCATTTTCCACGTAAACTTATGCATAAAAAGAAACCCTTGTCTCTAGAAGACAGGGGCTCTCACTTGATTTATTAGATACCCACCGCAGCCGAAATAGCAGCAAAAATAGCAGCAACTAACCACAGGATCGGGAATAGCTTGAAGATTACCTTCAGCCACTGTCCAAAGCTGATCCGGGCAATGGCCAATCCCGCCAGCAGTACTCCGCCTGTCGGTGAAATTAGATTGGTTAACCCGTTACCGAATTGGTACGCTGTGACTACTGCTTCACGATTGATACCTACAAGATCGCCAAGCGGTGCAAGTACAGGCATGGTTAGTGCTGCTTCCCCCGAAGAAGATGGGACTAGGAAAGTAATAATATTATGTGCAACCAACATAATGGTAGTGAACAAGTAACTTGGCAATCCTTCCAGAATGCTTGCGAGTGCATTCAATACGGTATCGATGATCATACCCTGCTCGGCGATAATCAGAATTCCGCGGGCGAGACCTATGATCACTGCAGCGTAGATGAATTCTCCACACCCTTTTACAAAATTCTCAGCTATTTCCTTCTGGCTCATTTTAGTAACTACCCCGACAAAAAGACCGAGTGCGAAGAAAAGGGCACCAATTTCAGTCATATACCAGCCTTTGGCCAAAATTCCCCAGACAATTGCTCCAAGCGTTACAATAAATCCACCTATTATTAATTTGTCCCGAAACGTGAAGACGACGTCCTCACCTGTATTTTCTTTTATAAATTGCTCACGATTTATAATATCACTCTGAAACACAATGGATTTCTCCGGATTTCTCTTAACACGATGCGCGTACCACATCGTAAAGGCAATAGAAATCATAGTAAATACAAGCCATTCAATAAATCTCAGCCAGAGTTGAGGATTCCCCTCCACTCCTGCGATCCCCTGGGCAATCAATACTGAAAATGGATTAACAGTCGAACCAACGTAGCCGATTTGCGTTCCCAGAAATAGAATGAGAATAGCAGTCATAGAATCGAAGCCTAGGGCAAACATTAACGGAATAAAAATCGCATAAAGCGGAATAATTTCTTCGCTCATCCCAAAGGTAGAGCCTCCGAGACTGAATATAACCATGGCAATTGGAATAAGCAGAATCCCCTTATTCTTCAGCCGTCTGGCAAGAGCTGTCAGGGCACGATCGATGGCTCCCGTCTGCAGTATAATCCCGAAGGAGCCGCCCACAATAAGGACAAAAGAGACGACATCCGCAGCATTGATAATCCCCTCAATAGGTGCGCTTAGGATTTGGGGGAGTCCTTGTCTTAAATCACCGTTCTCACCAGTTTTGGGTACAGTGTGATAGGTTCCCGAAACGATCGCCGTTTTGGTCACACCGTTCACTGTCACTTCATGACGCTCAAATTGTCCGCTGGGCACAATCCATGTCAATGCGGCGACTGTAATAATAATCAAAAAAATTAAAGTATAGCTATGGGGCAAGGATAATTTCCATTTCATATTCTTGATGTTCATGTTTATCCCTCATTCCAAGAATGGTTATACGTAACCTTCCCTCCCATAATGGTCAATATCACTTGGGCGTCCCTGATGTCACCAGCGGATGCGTTAAGGAGGTCGCGATCAAAAACGGCGATGTCAGCATATTTTCCAGCCTCCAGCGTGCCTGTAACCTCTTCCATATAACAATGTTTGGCTCCATTAATGGTCCATGCCTTTAAAACTTCGGATGGCGGCATCCCTTGGTCAGGATACCAGCCTCCTGCAGGCGAGCCATCCGGGAATAATCGGTGAGAGGCTGCATATAGCGAATCGGGAACACTGGTGATAAATAAAGGCAGATCAGTCCCAATGGTTATTGGCACATTAGCCTCCAGCATAGATTTATAATTATAAAACCGATTTTCATTACCTTTGCCTACCACAACAGGCATATAGGCCTCTTCATAGGTTGGATTCAGTAGCAGGATTTGGGCGTAGACTTCGGCAAAAATTTCGTTCTCGCCCATTCTGATCAGATCATCTGGATGAGGATACTCTAGATCACTGATAGAATGTCTGATAAGGTTATTACCTTGTTGTTCGCGGCATTTTTCAATCATGGATACCGCTTGGCGAATCGCAGCGTCACCTTCTGCAGTTAGACAGCATTTGATACCTTGGCTGTCTGCTTCCAGCACAGAGGCTTCAATCTTTTTGTAGTCAACCGTCCTCAAAGTCGTTACTCCGGGCATATCTGCGTAAGGTTCCAGCATGTCCCCCGTATGATCTGCTACGACACCGTCAAGCATCAGCTTGTATCCTTGGAAACGAATAAGGTCTCCATTATAAAGTGCTTTATACTTCATTCCGGTGGCAATATCAAGCGATTCAACAACGGGTTCAAGCGAGAAATGAAATCTGAGCGGCAGTTCCTCTGTTTCTTTCAATTCTTCTAGGATCGGCAGCAGCTCGCTATGCCGGTCAAAGCCAATATCTTTTATGGAAGTAACTCCTCGTGCAGCTAGTATGCGGCAAAACTCCATAAACTCTTGTTTGACAAGGCTGTGGTCCTGCATCATAGCTTGGAGCAGCAATGCGCGTGCCTCAGCACTGCATTGATCCGGCAAAAATTGATATTTCTCCTGAGCCAGTCGGTTCATCCAGCAGTAGCTTTTATTTAGGTTAATGGCAATTACCGCACGATCAGGGAACAGCTCGTCTAACAAGCTTTGCTCAGGCAGCTTGCCCCATCCTTCCTCGCTCCAACCGTAAGCGGTTACATCTTTCCCTGGCGGAAGGTTGTTTGCCGCTTGTAGCATAAATTTCACTGCTTCTTCGATCGAGGCTGCATGAGTCAAATCCACGCCCCGATGCATCGACATATATCCGGTAAAAAATACATGGTTGTCATGAACTCCTGGCATGATAAAAGCATCACCCAAATCACAGACAACCGTTTCCGCTCCTATCCAAGCTTGTGCTTGCTCGGGACGCCCTACTGCTGCAATACATTCTCCTCGCAGTGCAACAAACCCAGGCGAAGCTTCATTTTCTAAGCCATTAAAAATAGCATTTGACAGTAAGACTTTGTCCGCTAATGTGTCATTCTTCCCTTGCACAGTTTCACCCCCTCATTATTTATCCGCCTATAACATAACGTAATATAACGTTATAATATTGCTTCTGCTTCTCTTATGAAGTGGAAGCAGAAGCTGCGCCGTACCTGAATAACATTACCTAACAGGCAACGGATTTATATTGAGAATTGATAACGGTCTCCAATGATGTACTGCTTACCTACATGAACGGGGCTTCCATGCTGATCATAAATAATCGTGTGCATGTAGAACAACGCCTGTCCGATGGCCGTCTCCAGCAGCTTTGCCTGGTATTCATCCGCCAAAGCGATTTGTAATATCGTCTCTCCCGGTTGGTTTGGATCGATGCTGTATTTATGACGCAGCAGTTCGTATACAGACCCCTCCAACTGTTCTTCCATTAGAAAAGAGAATCGGTCATAAGGATAAAAATTATTCTCCAGCATTAGCGGTCGATCACCGGCGTATCTCTTGCGCTGAATAAATAACACTTTTTCTCCTTGTGGCAGCTGCAACTGATGTGCAATTTCCTCATCTGCTTCTATGATTTCACGTTCTGTGACCACACTGTGTGAAGAGAGGCCGTTGGATTTGCAGGCAGCTGTAAAGCTGATGATATGTTCAATCTTCCGCCCAATTTTGGGTACATTGACAAAGGTACCTTTGCCTTGACGTTTGGTCAGGTAACCTTCATGAACCAATTCGGCAATTGCTTTTCTTACGGTAATTCGACTTACATTGTAGGTCTCGCTTAGCTCAGTTTCGGTCGGTATACGACTTCCCTGCGTAAATGTTCCATTATGAATAGCGGTTTTGACTGCTTTTTGTAATTGAATATATAATGGCTCTGCTTGATCTGAATTCAACATAATGTGCCCTCACTTGTCATATAACGTTATATTACTCCCACTTAGAGTATCAAATGTTACATATTCTTACAAGTGAAGATATTTGAAAATATTTTATTAGTAACGGACGCCGTATCCGAAAGAACCTTCTACCAGACAGCTCTGGGCGGCAACCCTCGAACCCTCTGCCATAGCGTCCTGAATGTTGCTATTTTTTAAAAAGCTCAGTAAAAAGGCGGTTATATAAGAGTCTCCTGCCCCCATCGTATCCACAGCGTCCACGGAATCAGGCATTTGAAAATAGAACTTAGTACCATCATAGGCAATAGATCTATCTCCACCGCGTGTGGCTACCAGGATTTGCCCCTCTTTTTTTCGATTGGAGCGGATATAGTTCTGTGTCTCTTCATCCGTCATATGGCTGCAAGAAAAGAAAGCGAAATCGGCATACGCAATATATTTCTCCACCTGTGCATCTACGAAATCATCCGAAAAGTCAAAAGAAAGAGGGATTCCCAGCGTCTCCAATTCAGGCAGCAAGTGCCCTGTATGACTGTACAAGCCGGTGTGAATAAGGTCGAACCCGCCAACATAGGCCTTGTCATCTTCACTCAGCTCCAGCGGATGGAGACGTGTAACTCCTCCCTCATTGCTGCCCAGAAATACTCTGTCTCCGTCTTCTAGGGTTACACGTGCGCAGCCGTTCTCACCGCTGTGATATCTGCACCGTGAAATGTCGATTTCCAGCTCACGGAGAATGTGTTCTACATGTTGTGCTTCGTTATCATCTCCGAATACTCCTATAAAGGCTGCATCTACTCCTTCTTTTTTGGCAAACACACTGAAATTAAGCGCATTGCCGCCAGGATACATCATGCGCAGATGAACATATTTATCTACCACATTATCGCCAATGCCTAGAACTTTCATGATGGTTTCCTCCTGTTGGTAAGTGCGCTTAGTAAGCTACTTTGCCCATATAACGGCGAGTTTCCAGTGGGTGATTGCGTACATTTGCGAGTGCTTCACGATAAACGCATACAATGCTGTAAAATAAAACCGGGTTAAAAAACTCGACGACCTCGTCGGCAATGGTTCCGATTCCAAGCTCCTTCGCATCGATCACTTCCACTTTCTCGGCATATTGATTCAGGAAAGTCCGTGCCCGTTCATCCAATGCCCGTGTGCGTCCTTCGTTGATCATCAGAATAAATGGAGTTTCTTTATCCGTTACTTCAAACGGACCGTGGAAAAATTCACCGGAATGGATTGACGCCGCATGGAGCCATTGCATTTCCATCAGAGAACAGATAGCAAATCCGTAGGCATGTCCATAAGAAGCTCCGCTAGTCAGAATATAGAAGAGATCTTCATTGCGATATTTGTCAGCAAATACACTCGCACGCGGTTCAACTTGTATTTTTGCCCGGTTAATAATTCCATTAATTGCTCCCAAGCCGTTCTGGAAAGCTTGATAATGCACATAGCCTTCAGCGATCTGAAGCAGCTCAACAGTAAGCTCTAAAATAATGGCCATAGGATTATTTTTGACATCGCTCTCATCTCCCCATTCGTAGAGGAATGAATAATCGGAATAATTGAGCAGTGTCGCTTCACTATTGTGGGTTAAGCCGATGGTGTAAGCGCCTTTCTCTTTGGCTGATTTAGCAGCCGCAACCGATTCCGGTGTGTTTCCACCATGGGAGCAAACGATGACTACTGCGTTTTTACCTAAACGTTTTGGCAGCGCGTGCACAAATTCATTTGCTGTATACATGCCTGCTACCAACTTCTTTGCTTCACTATCCAGAAAATATTTTGAGGGATACATATCGACTAATGAGCCCCCGCAGGCTACTAAATAAACCTCTGAAATCTTCCCACTCGCTTGTTCATAAATCGTTTGAACCGTCTGATGTACATTCATTGTGATCTCTCCCTTTTATATAACGTTATATAACGTATTGTTTACGAGATAAATATAAGCGCTTTCAATAAAAGTGTCAAGCCCAATTATTCGATCAAATAGACTTTTTTTTATAACCTGTCATTAAAAATGCTCTAATCCTTTTGTGTACGGGATTAGAGCTCCTTTTTTAGTTTTAATTCATTGATAGTGGTTGGCAATAACGAGACTACTCCTGCAATATACGTACAAAAAAATGGTCTTACAGATGGGTTTGTCCGAATAAACTAATATAGACAAATACATAACATCCAATAATACTCAAGGAGGAAAAAGGACATTAATACGTTTATCAGTTATATTTTTCTTGGTTTGTCACTTTCCGCTCCCATTGGACCGATTAATGCCGCACAGTTGGATCGAGGTATTAAGAATGGGTTTTGGCATGCCTGGTTTATTGGTCTTGGTGCAATAACCGCAGATATAATCTATATGTTGCTTGTCTATTTGGGAATGATCCACCTTCTTAATGCCCCGTTTGTCAAAGCTTTTTTATGGTTGTTTGGATTTTTCGTGCTTGTGTATACAGGTCTTGAAAGTATTAAAAATGCTGGCGTGATTTCAGAGTCCGAATTACGGGGAAATGGTAATACCCTAACCAACTCATTCCTAGCGGGCTTCCTGATGTCATTATTCAATCCTCTCTCCATCCTGTTCTGGCTTGGGATTTACGGGTCCATACTCGCAAACGTCGCTAATTCATATCCAGTACAACAGCTAATGATCTTTAGCGGAGCGATTGTATTAGGTGTGCTACTCTGGGATGTGACTATGGCAGCCGCTTCAAGTATTTTCCGTAGGTTTCTAAAAACCGGATTGCTTAAAACCATCTCTTGGATGTCTGGATTATCTCTTATCGGTTTTGGCTTTTATTTTGGTGTACAAGCATTTCAATTACTTTTTTTACGCTAACACTTAACTTCCTGACAAAGTTAACGAGATTCCTTGGTGGGCTTTCGGCGAACCCATTGTACGATAAGGTCACATATTGCAATTAACAAGACAAGCAATAAGCTGATGTACACTCCCGGGCGGCTAAGTTTATGAAAAAATGATCCGACCACAGCCATAGCTATCAACAATAATCCAATCCAACGTTTAATATTATTTGATCTACTCGATTCCAGTAGCTTACCTGAAGACAGCAAAATAAAGCACCAATTATACAACAGCATTAAACCCGCTGCAGTAGTGATATATTCATATACTTTTCCCGGTAGTAGCAACGACATTACGATGGCTGAGATTAATCCGACGGAGATCAAACTAAGTGCATAAAGAGGATATTTACCCTTCCACTTCCGTGAAAATAATGTGGGGGCATCTCCTTCCTGTGCGAGCGTAAGCATCATTGATGTCTCTGCATATAGGGATGCTGTCATTGTTGAGAACCCTGCAATAATAAGCACTCCATTAAATAAATGAGGCACAAAAACTAGATGATCGCTGCTGAGCGCAAGCACAAAAGGACTTTCTTTCGGGTTAAAGGCACTTAATGGCACCATAGACACAGCCAGACCAATCGAAAGCACATACACTGCAACCAGTGTAACCAGCATTACTTTTCCTGCTTTAGGTGCATCCTCCGGTTTTTGAAGCCGATTAGACATAATTCCGAGCACTTCAATACCTCCGTATGCATAAAAGGCAAAAATAAAAGATGACCACAATCCTATACCGCCGGTAGGGAAAAACTCTTTGTAACTGTTGGGGAGCTTTGGATTATATTTTCCTCCTCCGATCCAGCCTGCCAAAAGAGCAACGGCCAAGACCAGAAACATAACAATAGCCGCCATTTTAATGATGGCCAATACATTTTCAACTCGATCAAAACCCTTATTGCCAAAAAAAACAATCACAAGCCCTAAAATCCCGAAGCCTGCCGCAAAGATCCACATCGGTACCTGAGGAAACCAGAAGCGTGAGAATATAGATAGCGCGGTTAGTTGACTCCCATTGATAAGCAATTCTGAAAACCAATATACCCAGCCACTGCCGAATCCTGCCCAACTTCCAAATGCTTTTTGGGCATAGGAACGGAAAGAACCCTGTTCAGGATGATCTGCCGTCATTCGCGAAAGAGCATCAAACACTACATATGTTCCAACCGCTGCCAAAAAGTACGCAATCAGTACGGCTGGACCGCCAATAGAAATCGCTAAGCCGGACCCCAGAAAATATCCTGTACCGATAGTACCTGCAACTCCTAACAAGCTAAGTTGCCACCATTTTAGTTTTTGTTCTTTTTGCATACCAGACGGTTTGTCCATTTAAAAAATCACCCTACTCCTGAATTTTGAGACAGATCTCTCCATTCTTTAGATTGCCCTCTCCAATATATTTCATGTGAATGAATGACTCTTCTTTATCAATAAAAAAGCACCAGCTAACCCGCTCAAGGTTTACTGGTGCTTTTACTTCACAAAACATTTTTGGAACATAAACATCCACCTGAACGACATTGCGTCATCATTCGGGTCAAATATGGATACTTCCAGAAAATCCATCCACTTCGTCCTCCGGTTGTTGATCAGAGCTGACGTTGTGCTCCCCCGTTGTGTTGCTGTACGTTCGAGAGGAGCCGTTTTTATACGCTTCACTCCAATCCTCGTTGATCGTGTGCGCCGGGATAATCCAGTCCTCCGGGCTATAACCTGGATTTTGTACGCCGACATTTCCTTGCAGATCGGGAATTGCATCCGGTCTAGAGAACAGAGTTCCTACCTCAATCATACTTCCTTCATAGGCTTGGCAAATCTCCAATGCAGACAGCACATCCTGGTTCTCAATATGAACACTGAGACCTGTGTCACCATTTGTGCTGGCGGAGTATCCAATTTCCTTTAATGTTTCACAGGCTTGGGCGGCTTGCTGCGGATCACGAAATTGAAAACGGAAAGAACCCGTATCCATGTGTTTCATCTCCTCTGAAATAGCTTATTTTGTTAATTGGGGTCATTAGTTTAGGTATGTTATTTTTAATATAACCAACCGGAACAGTATTTTTACATTCAAAACCTTTATTTTTCAAAAATTTACTTTAAAGCTTTGAAATTAAATAGTTAAAAAAGCAGCTACTGTGACAAATCGCATGTTTTCGCTACGTAAATCCCTTTATGCTAGTAACAAGGGTATGGTTGCCCGGTCATCCGAGCCGAGCGGTCAAAGGATGCCCAAATCCATACATAAAGGCGGAATGAAGATGATAGATTACCGAACATTGGTGACACAACAATCTATGCATTTGTATAGCGTGTTTGCCAAGTCATTCAAAAGTGTAAACGAACATGCGGTTGCTGGCATCAAAACGGTGGGCTTCAACCCAACGGCCTTTGCCGTGATGGAAGTTTTATATCACAAGGGCGCGCAGCCAATCCAACAAATTGGAGCAAAGCTGCTTCTGCAAAGCGGAAATGTCACTTATGTTATTGACAAGCTGGAAAGCCGCGGTTATTTGCACCGTCACCCGTGCGACCAAGATCGTCGGATTATATATGCAGAATTGACGGACGAAGGACAACGTGTCATGGACGAAATTTATCCTGATTATACACGTCAGATTGAACGTGCCTTTAGCGGAATCAGTGAAACCGAAAGAGATCAACTCATCGGCTTGCTCAAAAAATTGGGCCGTAGCGCTGATAACCTGTCACCTTATCACAAATAGAACGAATAGTAATTTTAGCAACTGATCGTTTGTGAATAAACGAACAATCTTATAGCTGTGCTAAACGAAAATTTAGATTTACACAGAAAAGTCCACCCTTATATTCATGAGTGGACTTTTTATATACCTGAATAGAGCGAAATATGCCCAAGCTTACGAGCAGCATAACCTGCTATCGACTAAAATGTTTGACCACTACATTATTAAAAATTGCTGGACCGCCATCGGAAAACAGAGTGATTTTCTGATCCTCTAATCGTGGAAATATTAAGGAGGAAAAAGCTACTGCTCCATCATCGATAAACACTTCAATACTGGTTTTATCGACGAGAATGTTCAGGTGGACCTTTTTCTTATCGGGATCAAATGGCGCCTTGCTCTCTACATATTTTCCACTCTGATCCGGCTGCCCAGTGTTCGCTCTGTTTACGTAAGAGTATTGACCGTCCACTGAGACACCCACATCGACATGGCGCTTGCCATCCGTCGACTCTCGAAGCCTCAATCCTACATTTTTAATCGTGGACCAAGAGACATCCGCCTCTAGCTGATAGGCATCGCCTGCTACCGGAAGCCGGTGAGTACCCTCTACTTTAATCATTCCTAATGATTTTTTGGATGTTTGGAATCGCTCCAAATTGGGTATAGGCTGTGAAACCAAACGATATCCAGCATCTGCCGTATGTTTCAGTCGAATTTGGCGAACAATCGAATCCATTCCATTAAAGCCTTCCTTTAGGGTAGGCGTGTTATTGGCATAATCCCAATTGTTCATCCAGGCCAGAGCATAACGGTGACTATATTTATCTTTGTCTTTTCCTTCCTCGAACGTAACTGCACCATACCAGTCAAACCCATAATCCAGCCACCCAGGTTCACTGTGATCAGGGAGAAATGCTTCTCCATTAAAATCTCCCGTCCAGTAAGCATACGTGTTGGGTCCGCCTGTTGATTTACTATTGGCGCTCACACCTAGAATCCATTGATAGGTTCCATCATCCGCCCGCATCCGGTAAAGGTCAGGACATTCCACAAGCCCGATATTTTCCGTTTGAAAGCCGCTCGTATACCGCCAATTCTTTAAATTATCAGACTCATAAAAGCCAATCTTTGTTCCCTCTGCCATGACCATCACCCATTGATTACGTTGAGTATCTCGGATGATTTTGGGATCTCTGAAGTCCTTTGTACCGGGGTTGGACATCACAGGCTTGTTGCGGTAAGAAGTAAACGTCTTGCCTTTGTCCTTACTGTACCACAAAAATTGTTCCTGCTTTCCGCCATCTGCGGAGGGCTGTGTCACAATGGCTACCAGCGTGCCTTTTCCAAACCCTGCGGTATTATTATCATCGATCACGACCGAACCGGACCAAGGATCTCCATTCTGGTTCGTATATTTGGGAATCGCCACCCCCTCATCTTTCCAATGAACCAGGTCGGTTGATGTGGCATGTCGCCATTCTGTACCGTTCTTTTTGGGATAGTCACGATTATACAAATAGTAATAATGATATTTTCCATCAAAATAAATGGGCCGTTGAGGATCATTCTTCCACTTATCCGGAACGGTAAAATGATAGGATGCCCGGTAGGTTGGTGTTGTATGCTTACTTTGATTAGCTTGATTTTTTGGATTTGCAGCAGGTTTTTGGGGTTCGGCTGCATCCTGTTGGTACATACTCCATCCCATAGCTATAAATATAGTTAAGCCTGTGATGATTACAACGGATCGTATCCAAATGCTCTTGGGAGCTTTTTTTCTCATTATGACGATCCTCCTTACCTCTCATTACATCGTTATGTATCGTCCGACGGACGACAGATCGGGTTGCTACCAAGCCGCCGCCTTCGGACATACTGCATATACCTACTTATTTCTTTCCATATTCATTTTGGTGTTCTTTTTTATCATTCGCTGGATCAATCGTGATTTGCCCTTGCTCCAAAATACCATTTTTCACAACAGAGGTTTTCGAGCCTTTAATATTCAGCAGGAAGCTTGGTGCGAAAGTAGATTTGTGATCCGGGAAAAGCCCTCGATTAGTCATATAACTCGAAACGACTACATTATTGCCTTTGCCTTGCGGGATAGCAAAATGGGCATACGTCCAGGTAATATCATCACGATCCAGATCCTGATGAAGAACGAGACCGGTTCCATTCAACGGTTTATAAGGCCCTGTCAAGGAAGTAGAAACATAACCCAGCATGTAAATATCATCGTCACCGATCGCATCTACAGTCACCTTGGAACCTCTCGTACTCGTAAATAAATACCACAAACCGTTCATTTTGAAAACATTCGCCCGTTCAATTTCATCTGTTACCAGATTGGATGCAATCAAAGGGGGCATTACATTTTTCAACGTATAATCATCATTCAATTCAACGATGCCCAGTGCGCCGTTCGCCAGCTCAGCTCCTTTTTTCTTAGGACTTTGCTGCAGGTTAGAAAGCTCTTCACTGAAGAATTTCTTATTGCCGCCATAATAAGCTGAGTTTTGAAGCGAATCTTCGCCTTGGTAGCCTGTCTCAGTCCCTGTATTGGCTTCAAATATAATATATTTGTGGCCTTGATCCTCGACATAGTGAGGGTCTCTAAGGGTATGATTATCCATATCCACTCCGACGCTTTGCTGCACATTTTGATAGGTTTTCCCATCTCCACCGTCATAGATGGATTTCAAATCCTCGACTCCATCTACTTTCAGTGTCTTATCATCAGACTGAGAGACATTAATTTGAGCCGTACTCAAGGTTTGCTTGCCGAATAATTTGTTATTCGGATCATAGGGCTGTCTGCTGGTATAGAATAAACGTACTTGTCCATCAGAGGTTAAGGTAGCTGAACCTGACCATTCTTCTGACTGATTTTTTAGAATCGGATCGTTGGCAAGCAATTTATCATTGTCCTTAAATACTCTGCCGGCATTTTTCCAGCCGCTCAGTGAAGTATCGCCCGCTTTTTGATAAAACAGGTATATGAATGTATCCTCGCCTCTTTTAGGATCGCCTGCTAATCCAAAAACGATATTATACCCTTTGTAATTGGCTACTGTGCCATCGGCATTTTGTAACGGCCAAGAGTCCCAGACATCGAAATCAATCAGCTTGCCTGAGCTATCGCGACCAATAGCAGAAGGAATATTCTTAATTGTAGAGGCATCGAAGGACGGAACCTCATATTTCTCTTTGCCTTGCTGTTTGAAAATATTCAGCATGTCATTACGCGTAATTTGCGTAAATGCATTGTCTGTTTTGAGATCAGATGCATCATTTTCCTCGGCAAAAGCCTGAACGCCGCCTCCTAACAGCAAGGTAGTTGCTACTGTTGCAGTGGCTGCTTTACTGAACCATTTGTTAAACTTCAAGTACTCCATCTCCCTTAATCTAATTATGCTTCTAGATTTGAAACCCAACTTTTTGGTTGGTAGGGCCATTTTATACGGTATGTCAAACGATTGATATAGACTGAAAAGCCCTATTATATGAGGTAAGAAAACAGGCGCCTCTTGAATTTCATCCTCATATTTTCCTAGTAATTTTCTGAAAATTCCTTTTTTTTCATTCCTATTACATTCAGAAAAATTTGCTACTTGATTTTTTTCCGTGTCCCATTTTGCTAGGTTGGTTGCTTCATTCACATGCAAAATCGTTCTAAAATAAATCATACAAAGCCCAATTTGTAAGCGAATTCAAAAAAATGGTTCCTTAGTACCCTACAGCTCAATTCAGAAACATATTTTTTGTTACAATTTCTTAAGACTTTTTTACCATTTTGTTACCTATACCCTATGAATATATCGCAATCTCAAAGAGATTTTTATTTTCTTTTTGTATGCTGGGAAATTTATTGGTCCTATACGAGATGGTTTTTTGTTGAATCAGTAGGAGGAGAGACCTTTGAATAAAGAGATAGCCCGGACTTTTATTCAAAGGTCCGGGCTATCTCTTTTATAATGAAAGATTTATATTATTTTTTATGCGTGTTCTCTTTGTGGTGTCTTTACGCGCTGATCTGCCTCTTCTTCCGTACCCGGCGGGCGGTTCCGCAATCCGAGGACGACAAACCAGCTAATAACTGCAATAACGACCATGATAACGAACAGGGAATGCAGACTGTTTTCCAGTACAGAACGAAGTAATCCGGCAACCTTGTCACTTAGACTCTGTGAAGCATGAGGTGCAAGCAGACCGTTAATATCCTCCTGCGTTACCCCTTGCTGTGTAAGCTGTCCGTCTGCTGTCTGGGCAGCAATGCGATAATTCAGCCATGAACCGAAGGCTGCAACCCCGATTGTTTGCCCCAACGTGCGCAGGAATGTATTCAAAGCTGTAGACGCGCCACGCAACTGGAACCCGACCGAGGACTGGGCAATAATCGTAAACACAGTCATCGAGAAGCCGAACCCCAGTCCATACAACAATGTAGACAGGAACAGCAGCCAGATCGGGGCCGTTTGGCCCATCAAGGTCATGACGAAGGCCCCCAATACAATCAGGGTCAGCCCAATCAAAGAGGTTCGACGTGAGCCCAAGGTCAGCAAAATGCGTCCTCCGATCATGGAGCCAAATAGCCAGCCTACGGACATTGGAGCCAGCGCGAGGCCAGATGAAGCGGCATCTCCACCGTGTACACCTTGAATCCATAGTGGAAGATAGCTAGTCAGTCCGATCAGCAGGGTGCTGACTAACAGTGCTGCGGCACAGGAATAAGCGATATCCCGTATCCGAAATAGCTTTAGTGGCACCATCGGTTCCTGAGCGCGTTTTTCGATAACCAAAAACAAAATCAGGAACAAAATGGCTACGGCAGCCAAGGCCAGCAATTCAGGAGAAGCCCAACCGATATACTGCCCGCCCAGTGCCAATACGAGCAAGAGAGCCGTCATCCCGATGGTAAAGGTAACCGCTCCCGGCACGTCGATACGCGCAGTACGCTTGCTTACCTGTTCCCGCAAGTAACGGGCGATGAAGAACATAGCCAGCAATCCAAAGGGAACGTTAAAGCCGAAAATCCACTCCCAACCAAAATAGGTAACCACATAACCACCCAAGAGAGGCCCGATCAGGGAAGAAATTCCCCATACGGAGCTGATCATACCTTGGACTTTGCCGCGTTCCTCCATTTTGTATATATCACCGATAATGGTAAAGGTAACGGGAATGACACCACCCGCACCAATACCCTGAATGGCCCGGTAGATAATAAGCTGCTCCATACTACTAGCCAGCATACAAAGCAAAGAGCCAAGTACAAACAACGAACAGCCGATTAAAAAAATGGGTTTTCGGCCAAACAAATCGCTAAGCTTGCCGAAAATAGGCGTGGTCACTGCCATCGTCAGCAAATATGCCGTGAAAATCCAACTGAGCAAATTCACACTGCCCAGTTCGCTAACAATCGTCGGTCCCGCTGGACCGATAACCGTTCCTTCAATTGCGGCCAGAAAAGTGGCCAATAGAACACCTGTCAGCACGAGTCCGCGCTTCATGGGTTTATCGTTTCCCAAGCAAATCACAAATCCTTCCCTTATAAAAACTATGTTGTATCTGTGCTGTTTGCCTTTCCAGATTGGATTATTACCCGCACTGCATAATCGTAAACAGGCGGCCTATATAGGCCGCCTGTTTTGTACGATGTATATATATTATTGTCTACAAGTCGTTAATTTTTGTCAACTGTAATCATATGATAAATCTCACTATTTTCCACTTTATAGAGATGACCCTCTTCCATGCACAGAACATTGCTGGCAAAGCTTTCAGCCACCTGCATATCGTGGGTGATGACCAGAAAAGCCGCACCTTCGGCAGACTGCTCTGTGCACATACGGAGCAGAATACTCGCCCCTTCGTAATCCGTTCCTGCGGTAGGCTCATCCAAAATGTATAGCTTTTTGGGCAAGATGAACTGTGCCGCAACGCTCAAGAGCCTTTTTTCGCCTCCACTTAGCAGGAACGGGGAGGCATCCAGTCTGTGCTCCAGCCTGGCGGCGGCCAGCAAGCGCTGCGCCCGTTCCACATATGCCGCGGGAACCGGCTCCCCGGTCCGTAAACCAAGCTTGGCGCGCACGCTATACAAGCACTCCTCCCACACCGTTGCAGCTGCAAACTGATGCTCTGGCTGCTGGAACACATAGCCGATTCCGGTAGCCAGCTGGTGAATTGGCAGCTTCGCCATATCCTGCCCCTCCCACCGCATGCACCCCTTCGGTGCTGGGAGTAGGCCCATGAGCAACTTGCCGAGCGTGGTTTTACCCGAGCCGTTCTCACCCAGCAGCACGGCTCGTTCACCGGGCGCAAGAGCTAGGCTCACGCCCTTTAGCGCTTCCCGCTGGCTACCGGGATAGGTGAAGGTCAATCCCTTCACCTCCAACAATGGCTGCCCAGCGCGGTCCGCCGCTGAGCCGGGATTCACCCCCGGCTCACGTGGCATGTCTCCCCTCCCTGCGGGAGAGGGGAGCAGCCCCAAGGCGGCCAGCTGCGCACCATGCTCGCGCAGCAGCGTTTCGGGCGGACCCTGCAGCTGCACGGTCCCGCCTTTCAAGACGATGACGCGCTGCGCTGCTCGCGCGCCATCGTCTATGCGGCCGGACGCGGTGACCACCGTCCGGCCTTCGGCATGGAGCCTTCGACATAACAGGGCGAAGTCGCATACAGCCGGCGGGTCCAACTGCGCAGCTGCGTCGTCGAACACGACCAGCGGCGCTTCTAACGCCAGTACCGCAGCAATCGCGGTGCGTTGGCGCTGGCCTCCCGAGAGGCGCCGCACGAAGGAGCCGCGCTCGGGAGCTAGGCCGACGGCCTCCAGCGCAGCAGCAATGCGCTGCGCTATTTCTGCCGGAGGCACGCGCAGGTTCTCCGGCCCAAAAGCAATCTCGTCTTCGACGATTCCCTGTACCAGCTGGGCATCCGGGTCCTGAAGCACGACGCCGACAGTGGTGGCGACAGTAGCCAGATCAGCGGTATCGGGGTCCATCCCGTACACGGTCAGCTCCCCTGTCCGTTCGCCCTCACCGGAACGGGACAATCCGCCATGAAGCAGTTGACATAGCGTAGACTTTCCACTTCCACTAGCTCCGACAATGGCTACATGCTCACCCACCGCAATGTCCAGTGTCAGACCATGTAACGCTGGCTCTGCCTGATCATCATACCGATAGCCAAAATTCTTCAAGGATACGGCTATTTTACGGCTAGAATTATTATCGCTATGTTCATTCATAACTGAAATACCCTCGATCCCCATTGTTGAAGATATAACCACACGCATAGCCACGGCTATGCACGTGAAGCGCGTCCCAGTTCAAAACGTTTTAACAGTCCCGTACGATTTAAGGCATCGCCCAGCACTTTCGTCAGCAGACCGCATAGGACAATGCCGCTCAGGATACGAACGACCAGTGCAATCGTTAGCACCTTCCAACCCCAATGCATATAGCCAAACATATTGGCTGCGACAATAAACCACAGCGGAACCATAGCCCCACCCACTAGCATCAGCGAAACTGCGTTCCAGCGCCGATATCGCAACAAGGCAAATACCAACTCAGCCGCAATCATATAGCAGACAGCCGCCGCGATAATAGAAGCAATTCCATAAGCAGAGCCCATAAAAGACTGCACTACCGCGCCAAAAGCATAAGCAATAACCGCCGTACCCGGCTTACGAATAATATAATAGGCCAACAAGCCGTATATCATGTACAGCCCGACAATAGCGGAAGTTGCAATAGGCCCTCCCAGACTATTTAATGTTTTGTTAATGATCGACAAATACACGGTCATGACGCCGTTCAACGTGGCCAGCATCGCCATGAGTACGATATCCAGCGTTGTAAACTTTGCAAACATACGAGATTCCTTCATATGTACTTCTTGACTCCTCTCCCTATCTAATCTATAAGATTACAGCTCTGATCCTTATACAAGCTGCTACTGTATAAATGTATTCATTTGCAGCCTTATTGTCAACCTAATTATATTTAATAGGTTGACAATAAGAACAAAAATAAGAGGCTTCACTTTATAAGCTCCACCATAAAACAGCCGTAGTTAATACAGCAGTCATAGCACATAAATTGCCTACACGCCCATTGTTCAGTGTACGAAGATATGTCCGTTCTGCATAAGCGCCGAAACCTTTGCCCTCCATAGCCAGCGCCGTCTGCTGAACCCGTCTTACAGCATTCACCAACACGGCAGCCGCATACCCGCTCCACCATGATAACCGATTGCCCCACCCTCGTGGTGGTTCCTGTCCACGAACACGCCGTGCTGCCATAATGGTTCGCCCTTCTTCTTCCAATAAGGGGAGAAACGTTAGTGCCACTGAAATACCGAACGCAAACCGATAAGGAACACGCAAGCGCAGATTCAATGCCTGCACAAAATCTCGGGGATCGGTCGTCGAGAGATAGATATAAGATGCCAAAAACAACACAAAAATCCGCAACGTTAACGCCCCTGCGATATCCAGTCCCTCTGCTGTAATGACAATGGGTCCCCATGAAGCCACGGTATGTCCTTCTCGAATCGCTAGGATAGACAGTATAAAATACGGGATACCTAAACCAATCAGGAACGACATAGCCCGAAGTTGGCGTGCTAAGGTCAAACGTGCGCCCAAGCCAGCCACAGCAATCAGTACAGCCAAGAGTGCTGCTTCCCGCAACGTCGAATCCCATGCCATCGACAGGAGGCTAAAACATCCCACCCATATTAGCTTACTTAACGGCCCTAGCCTGTGCAGCGGCGACGAACCGCCGTTATACTGAAACAGCATTTCGTTGTGCCTCCAATCTGAGCCATTCTTCATGCAGTAAAGAATACATCAGCATATCCTTAAAACCTGTAGATGTATGCTGTACCTGCCGCAGCAGCCCTTCCTTTGTCCAGCCCATCGAGGACAGCAGGGCTTGCGAGCCTGTATTACGCGGGTCCACCAGCGCTTCGATCCGATTCAACCGAATCGTGTTATACCCGAATGACAGCACCAAGCGTAGCGCCTCGGTCATGTAACCCTGTCGCCAATAAGGCTTGGCTATTTCATAACCAATCTCGGCTTTATAGGCTCCCTCCGTCTGCCAATAATTAAAACCACAGCTTCCAATCAACTTCCCATTCTCCTTCAGCTCTATTCCCCAGCGCAGCGCATCCTCCGTCTTCGCCAGCTCATTCAACAGCTCAATCATATCCTCTGCGTCCTCACGTCCTGACATACCAGAAAGGTTCATATAACGGTGAACCTCCGGGTCAGACCAGCAAGCGAACATCGTAGACGCATCCCCGCTTTCCATCCTTCGCAGCCAAAGACGCGGACTTTCCAGCGGTGGTATATGCCCTTTACATGCATATGCACACATGTTCAATCATCCTTCCAGCATTAAAATGACTAAATATACGCTACATTTAAGCATACACCTTCAACAAACACAACCTTATTTAAAGCTGAGAAGCTTATATATATAAATAGCCCTCCTGTTCCTAGAATTAGGAATTAGAAGGGCATCTTCTATATTATAAGAGATTAAACCGTTTGAGGGCTTGTCTTCCGAATCAAAAGTATTGAGCATCTAAGCCTTTAAGAAGAGGCTCGGGTAGTGGTGCGAGTCGGTTTTTTCACAACATCCTTGTACAGTACGCCCAGCATCGACTGAATTTCCTGTAATTCATCGATCCCTGCACCAGTAATGCTGAACATATCATCATGCGGTGTCAGAAAGTTTTCCTGCGTCAGGTTTTCAAGCTCCTGCTTGACCTCACGTTCTCCTACACGGTAACCGCGCTCTTCCAACACAGGTTGAATATCTCTTACCGTGAGATCGTTCTGATGTGCATAAGAAAGCATCTGTATACGGATAAACAAGTTCTGAACATCTGCATGCATAATTGTAACTCCTCCCTGGCCTAGGCCAACCATGTTACACTGTTTTTACCCATAGAGGATAAGCTGGAAACAGATGAGGGCAACCCTTGCTGAATTACTTTCTATATTGTTTGCCCCGCTAAAACGTACAGCTTTCCCCTTCCCAAAATGATTCTGTACAGAGGTTAGAGTACGGAGAATACCGAAAGGTTACAAAGTGATTTTCCACTTGACTGAATATATACAATCGTTATATCTTAAATTAATTAACCAATGGTAAAAGCGAATTGCATAATTACCTATTTTTGATGATATATACAACCAATTTAATGTTAGGAGCGTGAACTCTACATGTTTCAAGCTATTCCTTACGAAGGCACACGTCATGAACAATTCGAATCGGTTCTTGGACAACTCCGGGCACTTATTCATGATGAATCCAATACCATTGCCAATCTGGCGAATGCTTCAGCATTACTCGGTCATTTCCTTCCAGATATTAACTGGAGCGGTTTCTATCTTTATGATGGCACTGAGCTTGTACTTGGTCCTTTCCAGGGATTACCTGCATGTATACGGATTCCACTGGGACGTGGCGTATGCGGTACTGCAGCCGCAGAACAACGAACGCTTGTTGTAGATGATGTGCATGCGTTTCCAGGACATATCGCCTGTGACGCTGCTTCCAATAGTGAAATCGTTATTCCCCTTGTCAAGAACGGGGAACTGATTGGAGTGCTGGACATTGACAGCCCGCTAAAAGGCCGCTTTGATCACGAAGATCGTGTATTCCTAGAGGAATTTACGGCTATTCTGGTGTCTAGCTTGTAACCAAAATTGTGCATATATATGGTCTCCCTTCGCCACAATATATGAGGGTCTGAAACCCAAAATTATGCGGCGAAGGAGATTGATGATTCATGTACAACAACATGGCTCCACAACAACAACTTCATCAATGTGAACAAATCATGCAGCAATTGGTACAACAAACACAGCAAGGAACTGCCATGTATCAGCAGTTGCTGCAACAGGAACAACAAAATGCATCCAGTCTTGAAAGCCTGGTGCAACGTGAACGAAGTGCAGCTCAAATGATCCAAACTGCAATTCAGCATCACCAGCAGGCTATGCAGCAGTACCAGCAAGTTATTCAACTGTGTAGTCAGTTGGAAAACTCTATTCGATCCAGTAGTCAAATGACTCAGCCCGGATTTGGCGATAGCTACGCCTCACGCAGTATGCAACCATCCTCCTATAATGCAGGAAGCCACATGAATCACAGCTTCCCGCAACACATGGGGACGACTGGACAGCATTATGTAAGCGGTAGTGGCATGCAGCAGTACGGAAACAACAGCCAGCAAGGCATGAGAGCGACACAAAGCAGCATGTAAACTGCTCTACACACAAAAAGGGTGAACAGTAGGCCATCGGAATTGGCTTGTTGTTCACCTCTTTTTCAGACCTTTTACAGCCCTTCTTCCCCACTTTGTTAATTTAATTCCCGTTCGGCTAGAACTTTCATCCCGTCTCGCAAATACTCAGCTAGTCCGGGGCGATAGCCTTCATACATTTTACTGAAATCCTCATGCTCCACATACAAGTCTCCCAGCCCGCTATAAATTTCTGCTGTAGGAGTATAGAATCGGCTTACCCATTGAAGATGACGGCGGATCAGTGCCTGTACTTCTTCACTATTATGCTTCAATCCTTTATTCATGGCTTCAGCCAGCTGCCGATGAATCTGATCAGCCTCTGCCTGTGAATCCAAATAATCCTCTTTGCTCCAGTTCTTTGTCGCCGTCTTGCTTTCCTGAATTGTTTCCTGAGCCTCTTGACCATAACGGCCTGTCAAATCACGTTCGTACATTTCCTGCTTTTCCGGGTTAAACCCTTGGTACATGTGCTCTGGTTTCATTGCTTGTTCCCCTTTCAAATGAGCCACCGTTTCGTCGATGGTCTGTAGGAGAGTATGCAAGCGGAAGACTTTGGCCTCGACCTTGGCTCGATGCTCCTGCAAAACCTCGGCTTTTTGTTCCTTGGTTTGCTCCAGCACATTTCCAATTTCAGATAAAGGCAAATCCAGTTCCCTGTACACCATGATTTGCTGAAGCCTCAAAAGTTGTTCCTGTTCGTAATAGCGATATCCATTATTTCCAATATGATGCGGTTTCAGCAATCCGATTTCATCATAATAATGCAAAGTTCGTACGCTGATTCCCGACAGATTAGATACTTCCTTTACCGTATAGGCCATTCCGCTTCACCTCCCTTGCTTGACAGTCTAGTGTCTCACGTGGCGTGAGAGTCAACACCCCCACTTGCCCACCTTGGTACTACACTTTTACCCTATAAGCGCGTTGTGAACCGCCCATTTTCCATACTTACGACCTAGAATCTGCATCTTTAGATATCTATGCAAAAAAGCCCTCCAGCACGTATTCTCAAATATGCCGGGGGCTCCATCTATTCGATTTGACTTTACCACTATTTACAGATCAAACGATACCTAAGAGAGGCTTTTCCCCATAACCACATGATCATAAAAAGCTATCTTTTGAATAATTTTCTCCAAATTGTGCTGCGTTTGTGCCACATGTGCTTCCACTTTCTTTTTGTGGGCTACAAGAAAATCTCTTCTCTCTTGGATTGTAGCTTCTCCTTTTACATTTAGCTCAAGGTATGCCTTAATTTCTTCAATAGTCATCCCTGTATCTTTCATAGCCATAAGGAACCTAATCCAATCGATTTGTTTTTCGGTATATACCCTTCTGCCACCTTCATCCCGACCGACATCAGGTAATATGCCTTCTTTTTCATAATAACGAAGGGTAGATGCGGGCAATCCGCTCTTGATTTGAACTTCTTTAATGGAGTACATGGTTATTCCCCTCCTCGTTCTTTTATTTTCTCTTCAAGTCAGCTTTAACGATAAGTATAAGTTTTCATAGTAAAGAGTGCAAAATTAAGATTCCGATATTCGTCTAGCAGAAAAGCTAGCTCTCTCCCTGTCCTTCTTCTCTCAATTTCCCAATATAACTCCTAACATTCTCCTCCGGATGGTTCACTTCCCAATGATCCAACAGCCGATTAACCTCCTCATCCTGAGGATTCAGCCGATAATAAAATATGGCCGCTCGTAATTGGTGATGCTCTTCGACAGGTTCATCGTCGGGCCAGTGGTACTCTTGCTTGCCATTCCCATCGGTAGTCCCTATAGCTCCATCCAGCAAGGGGGAACGGCCTTCTAGGCCTTCACCGCGGGCAATTGCTTTGAGAAAATCGGCATGCCTCATGGCAACATCCGGCGAACAACGGTACAAATTCTCGAAAATATCAAAGGCATCGATCGGATCGTATTCCAGATTCTCAAGGAAATGCCTTTGCAGCAGCGAAGCAACCTTCTTATTGCCCGTCAGTCCGGACAGAAAATAGAACGTGGGCATTTGTGCCTCATAACGAAAATCGTCGACATGGCTGATAATATCATCCACAATCTGATCGGTCTGAAGACCTTCACGTGCTAATCGAGTTAGTACCCGTACCGCCTTATATTGCGTCCAATCGTACACACCAAACGCCACCTCATACAACATGGGAATCGATTGTTCCTTGTAATAGTAGATGATCTCAAAAATCGCATCCTGTTGAATATGAAGCCAGTCGCCCAAACCTTCGTACTTTCCCGCCAAGCTCTCTGGTTTCTGCAACTCCGTCCCAAAAAAATAACGCGGAAATAGAGCCAGTGCCTCTTCCCCCAGCATAGCAGCAGACTTCTTCGCCTCGGCGGTAAATTCCTCTGGTTGATCTATTAATCCGCTAACCTTTATAATCGCTGCTGGAATAGCAGTATCCAAATCGATTGCCACCACAGCTTTCTTATTCTTCTTCCAAAACTGAAGTATTCTCATATGTAATTCACATCTCCTTATCCCGTGTTACTAACAATTTCATTGCCAACTAGAATATCCTTTATGAATATATATCGGAAATTCTTTATAATCTCCTCAACACGTTTCCTCTAATAATAAAACATATTTTGGTAATTACTTGTATACTTTTCAACAGTTTACTAAATATATGCGATTGCTTCTCTAAGCCTATTCTTTTTTATCATAACTATTTAGTATTATAAGGATATAAAAAAAGGAGGTTATCATTTGAAAAGTACAGGTATGACACGTCCCCTAGATGCGTTAGGCCGTATCGTTATCCCCAAAGAAATGCGAATTTCCATGGATTATAATGTGGGTGATCCTGTTGAGATTTTTGCAGATGAGGAAACTGGTATTCTTGCCTTTCGAAAATATACTGGGGTGACGTGTAAAATGTGTGGTTCAACAGAACAATTAACTTATTTTAGAGACAGCTTTATTTGCGGGGATTGTATTGAAAGTTTAAAAAAGGGAATACATTTTAGCCCTATCCTAAGACCAGCCAAATCAGCTTTATCCAACTCACAACGATCTATTAAAGAGCCCAAACGTCTGCGGCGATCGACACAACAGATGATCGAAAGTCTAAAAGAATTAATGCAAACACACCCCAATGCAGCACAGCACGAATATGCCAAAATACTTGAAGTTTCCCAAGCCCGTATATCCCAGCTCAAAAAAATGCTATAACTACAGCTTGATACCTACATAGATATACACCAGAGATTTCATCATGTGCAGCTACTTTTGAACCGTGATACGCAGCATCATAGCTAACCGACAAAACGCATGAACGTCCATGCGAAAATTCCAAACTAGGTATAAAGAACCACTGCATGACTTGCAAGCGAGAACACCTATAAGCAGAAGGCTGTGCTACATTTAATAATGGTTCCTGAATTAAAAAATGACCTTCTTTAATTAGAGAAGGTCATTTCATTTATTTATTCATTTTTCTATAGTAAACCACCGCACACTTCTAATGTTATTTTTCAATTAATCCACTTTAACCCCAATAATGTAAAAAATATTTTACAACTATGATTTATCACCAAAAAAAGTAAAACTGTTTTTACATATGGTTGTAAATAAGGACGGGTGAATCTAATATGAACAAACCTGCTCAAATTATTTCTATTCTTATACTTTCCATAAGTGTAAGTGTGTTTGCTGGTTGTGGAAAGCAAGAAACAACGGATACATCTACCAATGAAACAATACCAACAACCTCAGGTACGGTAGTAAAAGAAGGAACAGATCAACCAGTCGCCATGCAAAACTTGGACGAGATCAAATGGAATGATGTTAAAGACCCTCTAATTGAGGATGCCATGATAGCAAAACTCAAAGCAGCAATAGCTGCCTTCGTGTCAAAAGATTTGGATCAATTCCATGCTGCGCTCGGTCCAGACGTTGGAACAGGTCACGATTACCTCTTCGATCATCCGGTGAAGTTTACTGGTATTGCTGAAGCTATGAAAGAAAATAATCGGATATTGATACCCATTGTAGGGGAACGGCTGAATAATGAAGAAGGATATTCACCCGATATACGATATACCTTCTATTTAGAAAAAGATAAAGATGGTGCATGGCAAATTGTTTCAATTGATTAACTAAATTCTCTAAGATGCATTTATCTCGATTTCATCCATGATGCTATAAACCAAATGTTTTTCATTCGTAAAGGTATGTTTTTAGTAGTCGCTAAAGGCACACTTTTTTGGGACAATGAATTTTTTCAAGAAAATATCTTGTAGGAACATTGCCCATTCCAACGAGTACGTTTGCACATATGATGTTGCAAAATTCAATTTAAAGGAGAGATACACACCTTGTCTAAACATTCTTCTCATCGTTCGATGGGGCCGTTACAACCACATTTCGCGACCACTACTGAAGTGAGCAATTTTGTTAATTTATGGGGAATATTTACTGTAAATGGTCAACAGATCGTCGCTTTTGTAAAAAGCGTAGATCCCACTAACAAATCAATGTTAGTGCTATATCCTAATGGTACGCAGTCTTATATTGATGTTACTCAAATCAGTCAGGCACAAGGCCCTTATCCAAGTATGCCTTCTATTCCAGGACAAAGCGGTGGTCAGGGCGGCGGTCAAGGTGGTGGATCGCAGTGGCCTCCTCATGGTCAGGGCGGCGGTCAAGGTGGTGGATCGCAGTGGTGGCCTCAACATGGTCAAGGCGGCGGTCAGAGCGGTGGGTCGCAGTGGTGGCCTCAACATGGTCAAGGCGGCGGTCAGGGCGGTGGGTCACAGTGGTGGCCTCAACATGGTCAAGGTGGTGGATCACAGTGGCCTTCCGGTGGATCTCGTAGCGCCAATCGGAAAAATCGGAAAAACTAATATCCAACCCTTATTGTAGCAATTGCCGCTTGCCATGAGCGAGTGTCGATTGGAACACATTCAATATTGGATCAACCCAAAAGACATCGCCTGTAGATGCACGCGATGCCTTTTGGGTTAGCCACTGGCTACTTCGATTCCCCTAATTCTTAATCCTCTGCCCCTAAAACATATTTCCATTAGGCTTTGCTGGCCATATCTGCAATCTGGCGAAGCCACTTCTTACGCGTATCTTCATCAGAATGGGGTACCGACTCGAAGAATATATGATACATGACGTCAAGTCCACAGTATTCAAATATGCCTTTGTCGGACGTCAAGCGAAGTGCTTGATCCATGCCATTGCTGGCATATTCCGCATGTGATTTTCCTTGCGTATTGAGGATAATAGCTTTCTTTCCCTTGAGCATTCCCATCTGCACTCCATTTACATATTTATAAGCAAATCCGTAAGAGAATACGCGGTCAATATATCCCTTCATAATGGCTGGCATCCCCGTCCACCAAATAGGATAAATAAAGGTGATTACCTCTGCCCATTGCAAAAATTCCTGTTCACGTACAACATCTTCTCCGATTCCTCTAATAACCTCGCTGCTGCTAACCACAGGTTGAAAGTTGATTGCATATAGATCACGAACAACCACATCATGTCCTTTTTGCTTTAGCCCCTCGACTGCTGTGGTCAAAATTGCATGATTAAAGCTTCCCTCGGATGGATGTGCGTAAATAATAAGATGCTTCATGTTCTCTCCTCCATTTACTTTATAATAAGTGATTGATCAATTACTTAACTTCGTACTCCTTCAATCAACTGAATATGCTCAATCCATTGTTCCGATAAAGATACGTTTGAGTAAACTTGAGCAGTATCCTGCTCATGAATATCACCTCCGTTGCTTATTGATTTAGTTAGTGATTGATCAATCACTATTGATTGGTCTCAGTATATTTTATTCCTTTTTACTTTGCAAGTGCTTTTTGTTCAACTTTATATAAAAGATTGTAAAAAGATCTGATCCCAAGGCAGTGTTATTATCGCTGTTCAAAGAAAATAAAGTCCCCCAGTTGATGCCCATTAGGGTGTGATGTCAAGAATCACTTAATATGACTTTATAATGTCATGTTATAAGGTGTATGCTACCGAGAGAGGTGATGCGTATGCCGTTAAGCAGACATTTTGAAATCGTTTATATGTTACTCCATAAGAAAAAAGTGACTGCTGATGAATTGGCAGAGCATTTTGAGGTTTCCACACGAACGATTTATCGGGACATAGATGCCTTAAGCGCAGCTGGGATTCCCATCTACAGCAGTAGAGGCAAGGGCGGCGGAATATCATTGATGGAGGGTTATGTCTTTAACACCTCTTTACTGTCCGAGCAGGAACAAGATGATATCTTAATGGCCCTTCAGAGTGTGGCTACAGCTACCATCCCACAGGTAGAAGAAGTGTTGAACAAATTGAGTAGGCTTTTTAAAAAAGACATGGGAAACTGGATCGAAGTAGATTTTTCGCCATGGGGAAGCCAAAATAGCCAGAGACAGCTATTCACGCTTATACGCAACGCAATAATCACAAACCGTGTTATAAAGTTCCGCTATTATAACGTCGCCGGGGAACAGAGTTATCGTAGTGTCGAACCTGCCAAGCTCTTGTTTAAAGATAAATCCTGGTATGTGGAAGGTTACTGTTTAAATACCGAAAGTCATCGTGTATTTAAGATTAGCCGAATGAAAGAGATTGCAGTTACCGAAATTAGTTATGAGCCAAGAACGGTCGTAGCATCTACAGATACAAAGATGAACGACTTGCTTCATACCATTGAAGTAACTCTTCACATTTCTGCTCAAGGAGCTTACCGCGTATACGATGAATTTGCCGAGAAAACAATTACTCAGAAGGAAGACGGCTCTTATTCCGTCACGGCACAATTTCCTGTAGGCAATTGGCTGGACAGTTATCTGCTGTCCTTTGGTCCCCTCCTTATAGAGGTTAGCCCCGAACAAGTACGTACAAGAATATTGTCTCATTTAGAAACGATGAAAAGAAATTTAAATGATCCTCTATAATATGACACCATGTAGTCATATTATTACTGCTATGATGAGTTTGAAGTTATCGCTCACAACATACTCACCATAGGAGGTTGAAGAATCAATGAATCCACATAGAACCATGCCACCGGCAGTAGAAACTTACTTTACATCAGCGAACAAATCCCAGCTTGAAGTATTTACTTCCGCTTTCGATAAAGATGCGTTGATCTTGGATAATCATCGCGAAATCAAAGGTATGGAAGCCATAAAATCATGGTGTGAAGCAGAAATATTGGAGCCGAATGTCACCTTCGAGATCGTGGATATGGATGACAGTAATAATACCATCGTCGTAATTGCGAAAGTAGACGGAGACTTTGATAAATCGAATCTTCCCGACCCACTCCTACTTAAACATCAATTTCTAGTAAACAACAATAAAATTAAAGAACTGATTATTACACTTCCATAAAGTAATTAAAAGAGGATTTTGCAAAAATCCCATAAGCGACTTCCAATGAACAAGATATAGATCGAAATGGTTTAGTTCGTCTATATCTTGCACTTCGGAGCGACTGGAATCGAATTTTGCAAAATCCTGAAAAAAATAAGAAAGGGAAAACGAATATGCCCGCTTATGTTGTTTTTATACGTGAACAGAGTACCGATCAAACTGAACTCCAACTCTATTCTGAGTTGGCACCGGCAGGTTTGGCGGGACATTCCGTCAACCCCCTAGCAATGTATGGCGCATACCAAGTCCTCGAAGGACCCGATATTGAAGGGCTGGCCATCTTGGAATTCCCCACTTTTGAGGAAGCACAAGCTTGGTACTTTAGTCCAGCCTATCAAAAAGCCCTAAAGCATCGACTGCGCGGAGGGCGGTACCGGGGTGTCATTGTCGAAAGTTTGTAAGGTTCGCAAGACAAGTGAACTCGGAGGGGAGATACCTAGAGGTATTTCTCAACCACATTGTAAAATTTAGGAGGAATTATTCGCATGAGTTTTCAATTAGAAAACATTTTAAGTGAGTTTAAAGGCAAAAGAGCCTTGGTCACAGGCGGTACCAAAGGAATGGGAGAGGCTATTGCTAAGAGACTTACGGCTGCAGGTGCTACCGTAATAACTACGGCTCGAACGACTCCAGTTAATTTAGAAAATCCAGACCTGTTTATTCCAGCCGATATTAGTACGCCTGAAGGTGTAGATCAAGTAGTAAACAGTGTTCTTGAGCGCCTAGGCGGTGTAGATATTCTTGTCAACAATGTTGGAGGCTCGTCAGCCCCATCCGGGGGAGCCCTTATCTTGACAGACGAGCATTGGCAGCAAACTTTTAACGCCAATCTGTTTGCTGCCATCCGTTTAGACCGTGGATTGCTGCCGGCTATGGTGGAAAAGGGTTCCGGTGTTATTATTCATATTTCATCCATTCAACGTCGCTTGCCGCTATATGATGCAACATTGGCTTATGCTGCGGCCAAAGCAGCTTTAACTACTTACAGCAAAGGGCTATCCAAGCAGTTTTCACCTCAAGGCATTCGTATTAATACAGTTGCGCCAGGCTTTATCGAAACGAAGGCAGCACAAAGTTTGATTGATCGGATTGCTGAGACGACAGGTGACCGAGAAAGTGCATTAAAGCAACTGATGGACTCGTTGGGAGGAATTCCAATTGGTCGTCCAGGACGACCAGAAGAAGTCGCTGAGCTTGTTGCTTTTCTGGTATCCGACCGGGCCGCTTCAATTACAGGAAGTGAATATAATATTGACGGTGGAACAGTTCCAACGGTCTAAAACTCAAGCTAATTACGCTTTATCCAAATATTTACCAGTTTAATACTTTATTTTCATCTGATAATCGCGCAAAAGGTGAAAAAAAGCCCATCTAATGAGCAGACATACGCAAAACGTATTATCTATGTTCATCAGATAGGCTTTTATATAACTACTACCGTTTAATAACGATCAGCTTTGTTTCCAGCATTTCTTCCATGGCATACTTTACGCCTTCGCGTCCGGTGCCACTTTGCTTCACACCACCATACGGCATATGGTCGACACGGAAGCTTGGAATGTCATTGATTACCACGCCGCCCACCTCAAGCTTGTCCGCTGCATCCAACGCGGTCGTGATATTACGCGTGTAAATTCCCGCCTGCAGGCCATAGATCGAATCATTCACATGGTTTACGGCTTCATCTATAGAGCTAACAGAATGAATCAACACAAGCGGGGCAAACACTTCACGACAGGACACCTTGGAAGTCGGGTCCACATTAAGCAAAACCGTCGGCTCCAGAATACCTCCCTTGGCTTGGCCACCCAGAGCGATCCTTGCGCCTGCTTGAACCGCTTCTTCCAGCCATTCACGGACACGTTCGACATCCTTGGCTGAAATAAGCGCGGATACATCCGTGTCCGGCTCTAGCGGATCTCCAATTTTTAAACGTTGAGTTGCTTCGATAAATCGGGATACAAAGGTATCATACAGTTCATCAGCAACGTAAATACGTTGAACTGAGATACATACCTGCCCCTGATTGGCAAAGGCTCCACTCACACAACGGTCGATGATCGCGTCTACATCCGTATCACGGTCGATAATAACGGCCGCGTTGGAACCCAGCTCCAGCGTGACCCGCTTCAAGCCAGCCTTGGAGCGAATTTCTGTACCGACCGCTGGGCTACCGGTAAAAGTGATATAGCTGACGCGCGGATCAGTGACAAGTACGTCGCCAATGGTTTTACCATCGCCGCTGATCACGTTAAGAGCGCCCGCAGGCAATCCAGCCTGCTCCAGCAGCTCCGCAATCAAGTAAGCCGACAACGGCGTCTGCTCCGCAGGCTTCAATACGACCGTATTGCCTGCTGCCAGCGCGGGACCCACTTTATGAGCAACCAGATTCATCGGGAAGTTAAATGGTGTAATAGCTCCTACTACCCCTACAGGTTCTTTGAGCGTGTAGGCCATACGGCCCTCGCCGCCCGGTGCGGCATCCAGCGGAATGGTTTCCCCGTGAATCCGCTTGGCTTCTTCAGCTGCGAACTTGTAGGTTTGCACCGTCCGGTCAACCTCCGCCAGCGCAGCCTTCCATGGTTTTGACGCTTCACGTGCAATGATGCGCGCTGCATCCTCACGCCGCTCTTCCAGCAGGTCGGCCAGCTTCTCCAAAATGGCTGACCGCTGGTGCGCTGGCATGGCCCGCATCTCCGAGCGTGTATCAGAGGCCGCCCGAATAGCCGCCTTGGCATCCTCTGCTGTGGCCTCTGCCACCTCAGCAATGGTTTCCCCGGAATACGGTGATTTCAACGTCGTGTACGATGAAGCTGCTTTCCATTCTCCACCAATAAATAAATGCTGCTGCATGCTTTTTCCTCCTTCTCTTGATATCAACGTTCCTTTTAACATCTATTTTACCGTCAACACCGGACAAGGTGCATGCTGAATCACCTGATGACTCACGCTACCCAGTATCAATTCGGAAACAAGTCCTTTGCCCCGCGTTCCCATAATGATCAAATCCGTCTTCTCCTGCTTTGCACTTTCGCAAATGACACTCGCCGGATCACCATGACCCGCCAGCATACGGTAAGAAATACCCTCGTCCTTCAAATAGTCGGATGCTGGTTCCAAGATATGACGACCTTCCTCTTCGATCCGCTCATCCACATCAACCCCAACCGGGGGCTCATTCATGGATAAAGCCGGATTTACATGCAATACAGTCAGATGCGGATTCCCCTGAAGCTGCTTAGACAACGTTTTGGCTGTCTGCAACGCCTTCATAGCGTGTTCCGAACCATCAATCGCGACCAGAATATGTTTGTATTCGCTCATACTCTTTTCCTCCTCAGAAGTTCGATCTTAGTGTGCATCCACCTGAATATCCTGCATATGTCGACGACGTACGATCAGCACAGCTACGCCAATCAGTACCATCAATGCTCCAAAATAAAACGGGGTTTCTGCTGAGTACCACTCTGACAGCTTCCCTGCAAGCCACGGCGAAATTGCCCCGCCCAAAAACCGCATGAAGCTGTAGGCCGCAGATGCTGTCGAGCGCTCCACTGGAGCAGCCTGCATAACAGCAGTTGTAATCAATGTATTGTTAATCCCCAGAAAAATACCAGCTACAATGACGGCGACAATGACAGTCGTTGGCGAGCCAGCTACCGTCCCGATCGCCATAACACCTAAATCAATGGCAAACAGCGTCAGCATGATACTAATGGAAGATACCACGCTCAAGCGTGCTTGAATCTTCGGTGCTACAAACACCGAGGTAAAGGCCAGCATAATTCCCCAGCCAAAAAACACATAACCTAAACCATGCTCGTCCAGATTCATTACATATGGAGAATACGCCATCAACGTAAAAAATCCAAAGTTATATAACAACGCTACAATACCGAGCGTGAGCAAAGCCGGATAACTGAGCGCTTTGAACGGATCGGCAATGGAACCGCGTTTTTTGGGCTTTGGAATCGAAGGCAGCATAAACGTAATGAACAAAAATCCCACTACCATCAGTCCGGCTACACCGAAAAACGGACCGCGCCAGGAAATGGAACCTAACTCACCGCCCAGTAGCGGACCTACTGAAATCCCGAGGCCCAATGCCGCTTCATACAAAATAATTGCTTTAGCTGTTCCAGAAGTGGACAGGCCTACAATCGCAGACAACGCTGTTGCGATAAACAAAGCGTTCCCCAAACCCCAGCCTGCCCGGTAGCCCACAATTCCGCCAACTGTACTGGCGGTGCCGCCCAGTCCGGCAAACACAATAATAAACAAAATCCCGGTTAGTAGTGTCCATTTGACACCCAATCGACTAGATACAACGCCTGTAATCAGCATCGCAACGCCTGTTACCAGATTATAGCTGGTGAACAGCAATGACACTTGGCTTTTCGTAGCATGAAGCTGATCGGCAATGGCCGGAAGAATCGGATCGACCAATCCCAGACCCATAAATGAAATAACACAAGCAAAGGCGACCGCCCATACCGCTTTAGGTTGAGACAGCAAGCCTGAGCGTTCTTTTAACTCTTCAGGTAATGCGTGTTGTGAACTCATATTATGATGTTACCTCCACATCTGAATGTAAATGTTCTTGTTATGACGGGTCGTGATCAAGTTCCTCATCCAGAAGAATCTTGCGTTCACGCACCCTAACCCGCAACTCCTCCAGCTCAGTCTGGAGCATACGGATGCTGTTGATTTTTCCCTCCATTAATTCCAACTGTTCGTTCAGTGTACCTTCCATATCCTCCAACATGGCCCGTCGCTCGTTCGGTTGCAAATGCTCTGTTCGCTCGCGATATTCCTCCCGCTGGCCCTTGAGCATTTCTGCTGTGGATATGTAACGCTGAAGCTCTTGCAAGGAGAATCCAAGCACTTCCTTGGCACTCACTATTTTTTTTAGTAAATCCACATCCTCCTGTGTATACAGGCGCATATTTCCTTCACTGCGCTGCGGAGAGGGCAACAAGCCGATTTCCTCATAATAACGAATGGTTCGCTTGGTTAATCCGCTTTGTTTAGCGACCTCATCAATTTTATACGTAACCATGACACCCACCTTATGAAAAAGATTATATATAAATACTACGCCTCTATAACGTTAACGTCAACGTAAACTTTTATATAAAAAAGAAACCGCCTCTGTTGGAGACAGTTCCTAGTTTGGCTTGCACGGTCATAGACCCGAGCATCGGTGCTCAAGCCCATGAATATAGCTTTAGATGAAACAAGTACGAGTGATGATAACCAGTAAAATGAAGAGAACCAGAATAACACCAGTGGAGGTGAACATGTTACAACCGCCACAACCTCTATCTACTTCACCCATTTCGTATTCCTCCTCCCTACTGATTCCAGCAAATCTCCCGAATTTTAAATCCTTGAGCTACGAATTAGATGATAAATGCTTTGGAAATAATAACGAGCAGAATGAAAAGTACCAGAATCGCTCCTGTAGATGTAAAAGCTCCATAACCAGCGCCTACTCCAGACATGGTGATTCCTCCCTTCATGGTTTACAAGAGCATCTTATGCTTATGCCGTCTTCCATGATAGGGACAAATGCCGCACCAACCGCCCAAATCTAGGTTGAGGTTGTACTGTCCTGTTATTCTTCGGACCCGAGCATGCCGTGATACAGGAGGTTTCGTGCCTGCTTGGCAAGCACAGACGGACTTTCACGTCCAGGCAGCAATTTAGTTAACGTCAGCCGTTCAATCAAGCCGATCACGCATTCTGCTGTCAGTTCAGGGTCCAGTTCCTCACGGCAGGAGCCCCATCGTTGCGCCGCCAGCAGATGCTTTTTGATATGCTCAGCCATTTCTGCCTTAATACGTACTGAATCTGTCGCTTGGTAAAATCCGACACGAGTGATCGCCGGATTATTAGACAACACGCGAAAAATAGCTTCCAGAAACACTTGTCCCCGTTTCAAAATTTCAGCCTCGCTTAGGTCTGGGCCTATCTTCATGCTTTGTACCGTATCATTCACCAAAGTACCGAAGCTCTCCACAAGCTCCTCGTACAACTGTTCCTTGCTTTCAAAATGAATATAAAAATCCGGCTGCGTCAATCCTGCACGTGCCGCGATCGAACTTACCTTTGTCTGATAAAACCCCGTCTGAGCAAACTCTTCAGCCCCCGCTTCCAGTAACAACCGTCGACTCTCCCGACTTCTGACTCCTGCTCTCATCACGGTCTTGCCCCCTTACGCCACAAATCTATCGTATTATAAAGTTCCTATGCAGTAAGAACAACGGGCTTGAGGATGATATATACCTGTCCTTCAAAAGTCCTAATACAGAAGGACTGAACGTTTTGGAAAATCAAGGGCATCTCCCTACAAGGTATAATTAACCAATCTGACGGTGAGCGAGCAGGAATTATTACGCCGAATTCAAATATTTATACTTGAGGATTTTGCAAAATCCTGACTTTCAATATATATCAGTGATGAGGACAATATTTGCGCATCATCTCAATCGTTGTCAGATCATCATCCAGCCCCCGTTTTTGCAAGCCGTCAATAATTTGCTGACGTTCCTGATCTTTAACATTTTGGCCGAATTTAAACTTGGCAGTCCATTCCTCCGGTACAATTTTGATCAGAGCGACCCCTTTTAAACGTGAAGCATACCGAGAATCGCTGGCATCAATCGTGTCATACCCACCTTCTGGTTGCAGCTTACTCATAAAAATGGAAAATGCCGATGCTTTTTCTTCCAAATCCACTACATGCTCCGCATGACCACGCACGGTAATACTTTTAAAAAATGAAGTCGCCGGACATGCCATATGCTCATCCGTAAAATAAGATGGAATGAGCGCATATTCTTTGGCGGCTGAAAAAGTAACTCGATTATCCTCTTTCATCCGTTCCATCTTTTCTCCAGCACGGCTGCCATGAATATAAAAAACGCCATTTCCATAAGCGAAATTCAAGGGAACCACACGCGGAAAACCATCCTCGCTGTTCATGCCTAAAAATCCGAAACTGACCTCGCTTAGAAACTGCTCTATTTCCTCTAGTTCTGCCACCGTAAATTCTTTTCTTCTCACAGGGAACTCTCCTTTCATCTATTGACCAATGATACATTTCAGATTATGTTGAAAATGGATTCATAAAAAGATCCAATATGAACGAAAATGAGTGGTCCAATCGAAGGAGAAGAGTATGGATATTACGATTGCTTATCAGCGTGCGCTTCAAAAGTATCATTTAAAATATTTGGCATTGTATCATGCTCTTCGTGAGGGAATCCTCAATGACTCCCTTGCCAGTGGTACGCGTCTGCCTTCCACTCGTGATCTGGCTGTGATGTATGGAATTTCGCGAGGGAGCGTTAAAGAGGCATATGATATGTTGTTGGCAGAAGGATATATAGATTCGGCAGTAGGTAGAGGAACCTTTGTTATGGAACAGACCGCGGTGCTGCCTGACAAATCTTTAATCAACCAGCAGAAACAAAATTCACCTGTTGTAAAACAAAAAGCCCCTGCTCTATCAGCTTGGGGACAACGAATCATGCAGATCGAAAGGGAACGAAACTTACAGCGGTCTCCTGCTTCTGCTACAAATAGAGACAGTGCGCAACAGCCTTTGATTTCTTTTCAGGCAGGAGAAGTTGTATTGGAGGGCAACTCACAGATCGCATGGAAAAGCGCAATGACTGCCGCTGGAAAAGATCTGCAAAAGCCCTCGTCTGACGCGACGACTGCACCAGTGAGCGGTGATGAATGGCTGCGTGAAGCGATTTGCCATCATGTTGGCAGAACACGCGGAATTACGGCCACGCCGGATCAAGTCGTATTATGCAGTGGTTCCATGGAAGTGATCACGTTATTAAGTCAGTTGCTTATTCATGAACAAGATCGAATTGTATTGGAGAATCCCTGTTATTCCGGCATCTATCGTGCAGTTACTGCCTCAGGCGGACAGATACATGCTGCTGAAATGGATCAATATGGAATTGTCCCACAGGATTGGGATTCCAAACTCCTATTTGTTACACCTGGACGACAGTTTCCAACTGGTGCAGTGTTGCCATTAACACGCCGTCAACATATTTTGCAATGGGCAGCATCCAAGGGAGCGTGGATCATTGAGGACGATTATGACAGTGAATTCCGTTGGGCAGGACGACCCATTGAACCATTAAAAGCACTGGATCGCACAGAATGTGTCATCTATGTCGGCTCCTTTTCCAAGAGCATGTTCAGCAGCCTTCGACTCGGGTTTGCAATCCTGCCCGTTGAATTAGCCCAAGCGCTGACAGCTGCCAAACGACTATACGATCCCCTGCCGCCTGCCCGCTTGGAACAGCGCGCACTGGCACGTTTTATGATGCGCGGGGACTACGTTCGCCATGTGCGTCGGATGACTCGAATATACAGATCACGCTACGACGTATTCCAGCGTGAAATACAGCAGTTAAGTGAACTGTTTCACTGGCATCAGAACGATTGTGGACTACATGCCTATGCCATCTGGAAGCATGAGTCTGCCCAGTATCATCATTTGATGCAGACAGCACGATTTTACGGAGTCACATGGCGTGATGCCGCCGATTACCAACTGACACCGGGACCTCCATCAGCCTGCTTTATCTTTGCCCATTTAACGGAGCAACAAATTATTGAAGGGTTTAACCGTCTGCGCCAGGCTTGGGACCATATTAAAAATCAGTGAAGAGTTTCTTTATTTAATCACTAGTCCCAACAGCCCTACAAATGATGAAGCCTGATGCGGTGAGATGATGCAGCCATTCAAATCTTCTATATCCACCTGCAACCCATCAAATTCGCAATCGCTCAGATCAATTCCTTTGAGCTTGGACCCGGATAGCACCGCTTGATCCAGATTGCAACGGTTAAAAAAGGTTTTTTGTAGTGTTAAATGATACAGATCGGCACTTATTAAAGAACAATCCTCAAAACCAACTTGCTTAAAATTAGCAAAACGGAACATTGAATAATCCGCTAAGCAATCCGAAAAACGAACGTTTTGGAGCCTGCTTCTGGAAAAGTCTGTTCCAAGCAGTTTGCAGTTCCTGAACTCTACCCGATGGATAAAGGAACCGGAAAAATTAACATTAGACAGATCGCATTTATCAAAAATGACGTCTGTCCATTCACTTTCCGGTAATGACGATTCCATGATCGTTACATTTTTAAAAGTCATCTTTTCTAATGAAACCTTAACCGCTTCCACATTATCCAAAATCATATCTTCTACAGACCCCATACGATATTCGCCTTTGGACCGTAAGGAATACATTTCTTCGTTTAGTATAGGTAAGTCCGCAGGAATCTTTGGCAACTCCATTTTAATTTTCATAATACCTCTACCTCCACGATTGAGAGCCCTCTAGGACATCTATATGAATCTATTTTCTATCAATTCTCATGCATAGGGTAGCAAAAGTATTTCTCACACATATATTAACGTTGTGAGCACTCTCACGAACCTTTGTTAGGAGGTTGATAGCATGTCAGTACAGCTATCTAATCAAGTGTTCTCCATCTCTGTCGGAGATTACGGGGATCTCTCTTCCTTACGGCTGGTAGGGGACACTTTTAATACCAACTATGTCATGAACAGCTCCAACGCACCTAAACAGAATACGTCGGATCATCAGTGGCTGGGTGAACTGATGTTCACCTATCGTCTCGGCAACGGTGCGTGGATTCGGGCATGGACAAGTAATTCTGCTGATGCGCGCCAGATCACCTCTTCTGGAAACAGTGTCCAGGTAGCCTATCAGAATTCATCAAACAATCAGGGAATACGTAATTTCATTTTACATGAAACTTATTCGTTGGTTAACGATTATTTGCATTGGCAAATGAAAGTAACGAACACCTCTAATCAAACACTGGAGATCGGAGATTGGGGACTGCCGCTTCCGTTTAATGAGTACTGGTCCGGTGGCAATAATGAACAAATTTATGAAACCAGAGTACTCTCACACTCCTTTGTAGGCCATAATAGCTCCTTTATTACCGCCGGACGACCTAGCGGCATCGGACCGTATGTACTGCTGATCCCTGATGCCTCAACGGGTGCTGGTCTCGAATATCAGGACCATTGGAGAACTGAGGAGCATCCCGGCAGCACATGGGCTATGGAGCAAGGTGGCTGGTCCGAAGGACTGAATGTGTTCTATATCCATTCCAATGTCATCAAGAGCACCAACCGTGGCTATCTTGGAAGCACCAGTCTGTCGCTGGCTCCTGGTGAAAGCAAAACGTATGCCTTTAAATTTTACAAGGTAGCGGACGAGCAGGCCGTAAAGGACAGGCTGTACAGTGAGGGACATGTGGATGTGACCGTGGTTCCGGGTATGATTTTCCCGACGAATCTCAAGGCCAAATTCGATCTGCATACCAGCAAATCCATTACCTCTGTTACAGCGCAATATCCGTCTGAAACGACCATCAGCTATCTGGAAACAGCCCCTACAAACCATAAAATATATGAACTTACACTGGGACGACTGGGACATAACAATATTACTGTAAACTATGGTAACGGCGAAAAAACCGTTCTCCAGTTCTATGCCATCGAGCCAGTCGAAGCTGCACTTCAGCGCCACTCTACCTTCATGGTCAACAGCACCCAATGGAACGTGCCGGGCGACCTGAGGGACAAGGTCTTTGATGACTGGATGATGCAGTACAAGGCTAGACGCAACAGCTTTGCTGGTTACTGGGGCTGGGGTGATGATTGGGGACTAACTCACGGCCAGTTTCTGGCGGAGAAAAACGTTCAGAAGCCCGTGGCATCTGAGATCAAGGCAGTCGATGATTATTTGGAAGTGGCCATCTGGACGAATTTGATGGAAGGCCATCATACCGATTATCTGGTTCCTGATTTCCTGATGCCGCAGCCTAACACGACACCAACGTACCGTGGCTATGCCTATCCGCACATTTATAATACGTTTTTTAGCATGTATAAACTTGCCAAGCTGTATCCCAACCTGATCAGCTATCGCAATAGCAAAAACACATATTTGCTACGTGCTTATCGTATTTTTAAAGCGTTGTATGAAGGCCCTGTTGCTTATAACTGGAACACGGGACTCATGGGTGAGCTAACTACACCTGATATTATTAAAGCGCTTCAGGAAGAAGGCTTGACCACCGAGGCTAACGACCTGATTGGCAAAATGGCTACCAAGTACAACAATTTCAAAAACACCACCTATCCTTATGGCTCTGAGTATAACTATGACAATACAGGCGAAGAAGCCGTATATACACTCGCCAAAATGAACAACAATACGACGATGATGAGCAAAATCAACGCCAAAACGCGTGCTGCACGCGGTCATATGCCTGTCTGGTACTATTACGCCGATCCGGTCACCATCACCGGAGAGAATTGGTGGAACTTCCAGTACACCACCTCACTTGCCGGCTATGCGATGGATGACTGGACACGTCGGCATTCGTCCAAGCCCGAAGTGGATCAGCGTCTATCCTATGCCGCCAAGCTGGCGAACATCGGAGCGATTAACTCGGGACAGATCAGCTCTGATCCTGCCAACATCGGGGCGGTATCGTGGACATATCAGGCGGGCAAGGGCAATTATGGCGCACTCGGTCTGGACGGCGGCCCCCTCTTTAACGGATGGCGCGGCATGTCCGGAGAAGCCGATCTGGGACTGTTTGGAGCCATTAAAATCCTAAGCTCGGATGTTGCTGTAGATCCAATATTCGGCTTGTTCGGCTATGGCTGTGACGTTACAGAAAGCAGTAACAGCTACGCGATTACTCCAAAAGACGGTGTATTCCAACGTCTGCATCTGATCACCCAAAAGCTGAGTTTGGAGCTGAATCGGGATCAATATAGCTCGGCCATCGTGTCCAAGTCCAAGAACAACATCCGTCTGACACTGAAAAATATGACCCCAGGCACGACTCATACCACCGTTATGAGCTTGACCGGACTCGCGGCAGGTACGTATGACGTGCTCGTAGACGGCACCAAAACCGGCTCAGTCACGGCTGCTAACAGCTCTGCGACCACGGTCAGACTGAATATCGGTGCAGCAGCCAACTATGATATCCGTATCCAGTCGAGTACAGATAACCCGTCTCCCGCCGGAGATATTGTAGCCCGTTATGAATTTGACGAAACGGCCGGATCTACCGCAGCCGATTCGTCAGGTTATGGACAGCAGGCCAGTGTAAGTGGAGGCGCGTGGGGCGCCGGACGAAAAGGCAATGCCCTGCACTTTAACGGTACAAACGCCTTTGCTAGCCTGCCCGGTGGTATCGTTAGCAGCCTAAATGACTTTACGATTGCCGCGTGGGTACGGGTGAACACGCATAACGGCTGGGCACGCCTGTTTGATTTTGGAGCAGGCACGGATCGGTATATGTTTTTGACACCCAAGGCCGAGGGAACGGGTATGCGCTTTGCTATCACTGTCTCGGGGAACGGAGAGGAACAACAGTTGAATGCGCCAGAACTCGCAACAGGGGTTTGGAAGCATGTCGCCGTGACTTTGTCAGGCAATACTGGAATGATGTATGTGGACGGTGTAGAGGCGACGCGTAACACGAACTTGACGCTGAAGCCTTCCAGCCTTGGACTGACAGATCGGAACTATATTGGGAAATCCCAGTTTGATGATCCCTACCTGAACGGTGCAGTGGATGAACTGATCATTTACAACAGAGCCCTGACCGCTCAGGAAATCCGGGGCTTGGCCTCGGCAAGCAGCACCATTACAGCCCATGATGTGGGAGCCCGTTCATATGCCGAAGGAGCAGATTAGAATACATTTACACATTCATTCATGCCGTTAACGTTTTAGATTGTAAATGATTTGTACTGTGAATCATTTGTGTCGTGAATCATTTGTGTCGTAAATGATTGGTATCGTGAATGATTCTTGCTATATTAGCTCCACCCCCGGATTTCTTAAGTTAAATCTGTAATCAGGGGAGAAATCCGGGGAAATGATGCTTTCGAAGCGAGCCGTCCTATGGAAAGCATTTAAAGCGACCGCTTTACCGGGACGATCAGCGACAACTTTTCCATCTGGAGAGTGCTTAGCTCCGTCTAATGCGTGTCGTCCTTGGTCTTAGGCGAACCAGCTCCTCGCTGGTGAGCTGCCTAGTATAAGAGCGAGGGGAAGATCCTGTATCTACCCTGAGCACCCTGCCTGCCCCGTTGGGGCGGGCTACCCGTGTATTGAATACCTGCATGGCCCACTGCACCGGAAAGGCTATAGATAAGCGACCATCTGCCGTACCTGCATAGTTAACCGCAGCTGCATAATTATCTGACTGTCTGAGCCATACAGAGCCGGAATCCCCAGGTAGTGATACGGGAGTCGTACCTCTAATAACCGTCTGATCTTCGAAGGTCAGTAAGCCCAACTCTCCGCCATAATTGATTTGCAGGTCCGTATAGACGGATTCTACCGTGCCATTGACCCGCCCGGTCGTACGCCCTACCTTCTTCAATCTTTCCCCTATGCGATAAGCGGTCACATGACCCGGAATCGCTCCTACTGTAGCATAACGCGGATTGAGCAAGTTGTTACGGGTCGGAAGCGAAAGCGCCGCATCAATCAGGTTCGTTCCGGTGGGATTCAAGCGTACATAACGATAAAGCCGTCCTACACGATCCTGGGCAACCGTCCCCCCATCGGCTCCGCCTGGCTGAATTGTAGCCTCTCGATTGTCTGTATTGGAGGGATTGAGGACATGGTTATTGCTAAAAAGATAACGTGTCGCCGGCGCTCCAGTTGGGGCAACGATGAGTCCGGTTGAACCGGAGCCTTCAATCGTCCCGACACTGTAGCCGGCGATGACCGGGCGTATGCGCACTTTGTAGTCCGTGGCATTGGCTCTGATCTTTCCAGTCTTTACAATTCGGACTGGAACGTTCGTTTTCTTTCCTAATGCGGTGGCCGACAGGAGTCCGGTAGAGGCCGAAACGAGACGGTCTGTGTACACAATGACAGCGGCTCCTCTTTTGGGATGGGCAGGGTCCCTGTACCCTACGCCAATGCCGTGGACACCGGACATTTTTAAAACTCGCTTGGCCATCCGCTTTTTCACTTGAAGCGCGGCCGAGAAGGTAGCCAACATAATCATCTCCTTTTACATTCAGATGAAATATTGTATGGCTAAGGCCGCTTCGCGTTCCTTTTGATCATACGATCGCTGTATTGAAAGGCATATGAAAACATTCCAAAAAATGGTATACTCATTTCCGAAATTGACATCTTATCATTTGATTCTGATGTTTAAGGAGGTACTTTATGTTTTCAATCATGTTGACATACAGCATACAAGCAATTGTAATTTTACTAATTATCTTTGAATTGTTGAGAAAAAACAGAAAAAAAATAGGTTGGGGATCACTTTCACTGCTGTTATCTCTTCTTGGCATGGTTGTTTCTTTCGAATTCGGCAATTACATATTAGGAGACCAGTTGCTTTCCTTTTTAGGATTGCCCGCCTGGTCTAACAGTGTTGATAATACTAGGTTTCACTACACCATTTTTCTATCCAGTATTTTTTTTATTCCCAGTTTAATCATTGGATATAAAAATCCTAAAGAGTTTGGAGCTACAATCGGAAAACGGATTTCTAGTATATATCTATTTTTGATCATCATTTCGCTTTTATTTTTTATTATCAGTATTTTGCATAATTGATTTCCAACGCTCGTAAGTACATATATTACTGATTTGAAAACGCTCTTGGGATTTATGCAAAATGCTCATTATCAGCATTTTCTCGAAGTAACATTGGATGTGCAGTCATTCCAAAACAAAAGCCTTCCTTGTTTATAGGAAGGCTTTGATATTTATGATATGAGGGCGATGGGAAGTACCATCTGACTGCCCGCCGTCTCCAGTTATCCCTTAACCGCTCCCTCCGCAATGCCCTCCATGATGAATTTCTGAAAGAAGGCATAGATCAGGATAACCGGGATGGAGGTCAGCACGAGTGCGGCCAGAATAAGCGACCAATCCTTGTTGTACTCTCCAAACAGCATATTGGTCGAGAGAATCAGGGTGTAATGGTTCACATCCGTCAGCATTAACAATGGAAGCAAAAAGTCATTCCAAATCCACAGAAAATCCAAAATCGCAATGGTAACTGTGATTGGCAGCAGCAAAGGAAATATAATGCGAAAGAATGTTTGAAACTCATTACAGCCGTCCATTTGGGCGGATTCTTCCAGCTCACGCGGTATGGATTTGACGAATCCATGATACAAAAAGATCGCCATATTCACACCCAAGCCGATATAGATCAGGGCCAAGCCGTACGTACTGCCCTGAACGGACAAATCTTTTGCCATTCGCGTAAGCGGTATCATAATAGAGTGAAACGGTACCAGCATCGATGCGACAAACAGGAAGAAAATCGCACTGCTCAGTTTCCCCTGTGTACGAGACAGCTTGTAGCCTGCCAGTGCCGAACAGATCACAATGCCACCAATGCCGATAAAAGAAATAATCGTGGAATTAAGGGCGCTGTTCAGCAAATGAGTCTGATGAAAAGCCTGACTGTAATTTTCAAAGTGAAGCTTCGTGGGCAGCGCCGTAAAGGATGCAAACATCTCACCCTGTGTTTTAAACGAGTTAATTACCGCCATGTAGATTGGGAAGAAGGACACGACAGCGCCCACGCACAGAATCAGCGTAATCAGCAAGGAATTGGCTTTCTTCAGCCTCATGCCTCCACCTCCCTCTTCTTCATGACACGCAGCTGAATCAGGGTGAAAATGAGAACGATTGCGAACAAAATAACGGATTTGGCGCTCGCATAACCATAACGGAAGTTGTTGGAGAACGCCTCCTCATAAATGTTCATCGTAATCACCTGTGTACTGCGCCCCGGCCCCCCGCCAGTCAGTCCGTATACGACCTCATACACCTTGAAGGCACCATTCAGCGTCAGGAAGAAACAGATCGTAATCGCATGGGTAATCATCGGCATCGTTACGCTTCGCAATGTCTGAAATGCGTTCGCCCCGTCAATAATAGCAGCCTCCTTCAAGCTTTGTGGTACACCTTGAAGCGCAGCCAGATAGATGATCATCATATAACCGACACCATTCCAGAGCGACACGATAATAATTGAGAAGAAAGATACTTTCGGATCGCCCAGCCACGATTGGCCCAAAAAAGCGATAGCCGTCTTTTCGGCGATCTGTGGCAGCACGGAAGAAAAAACGAAGGTCCACATAAATGCGCTAATAATGGTACTGATCATATTGGGCATGAAAAATATCGTCCGGAAAAATCCTTTGGTACGTGTACGCGACTCAATCAACACTGCCAGAGCCAGGGCCAGTACATTTTGCAGCACAATCATGACCAATACGTATTTAAGGGTAAACCAAAGGGAATTGAGAAAATCGGGGTCTTCCTTCAACGATTCCACAAAGTTCCCCAAGCCGATAAAGCTGTAATTGGGATTCAATCCGTTCCAGTCTGTAAAGCTGTAGTACATGCCGCTGATCGTTGGAATGAGCAGGAAGATGGCGTAAAAGATCAGCGCCGGGGCTGTAAACGCCAGTAGCATGACGTATTTTTTATAGATTTTAAAAGGCATGGAGTCTCTCCCTCCCGGTGTAATTCTGTAGGTTACCGTTACTTGTTCACTTTGTTATACGATTTCCATGCCTTATCCAGCGCCTTAATTACGTCATCCTGGGAGAGCTGACCAGCATAATAGGATTGTAGCGATTTGCCTGCCTCGTCTTTGACCGCTTGCGGGATAGATGGATCTTGGTACGACTTGCCTGCTTTCACGTATTCGGTAGCGTCATTAACCCAAGGATAGCTTTTAAACGTATGCACTTTGGAGATCGGGTTGAATTTCAATGCTTCATAGAACGCGCTAGAATCCTTGTCATCCAGCACATAGTTAACAAAATCGAGCGCAACCTCCTTATTCTTGCTTGTAGAGGATACAGCCAGCGAAGTCGAAGTGGACAAATTAATCAATGTCGCATTGGAATCGTCATTGATCGGCAGCGGTGCTACCCCAAAATCCATCTTCGGATCCGATTTTAAAATCGTTTCCGCAAACCACGGCCCTTGAATCCACATCGCCGCTTTACCCGAGGCAAACGCAGCCGATCCATCATCCCCGCCGATTTCCAGCGCCTTGTCAGTACCATTGCTATTCACCAGATCAATAATATCGAACATGCTCTTCATTTCGGAAAAAGAGCCTTTATCCTGATTCATCCGGTCGATAAAATCCTTATTCTGTGTGTTCATCATTGCACCTGCTGTCAGAGGCACGAACAGCTGTGGAATCCAGGATTCCTTGTAGGACAACAGGAACGGTTTCACATTATTCGCTTTCAGCTTCTCGACCACAGCCTTCATTTCGGTCAACGTTCCCGGCGGCTGCAAATCCAAATCCTTAAATATCTTTTTATTGTACAAGTAGCCCCATGAGATCGTCTCCAAAGGAACCGCTACGACCTTTCCGTCTTTGGTTGTCACCGAAGGCTTCACACTATCCATCAATTTGTTAACAAAAGGCTGACCGGACAAATCCTCCAAATAGCCCGCTTTATAAAACGGAGGAATTTCATTCACCGCGTGCAATGCAAATACGTCCGGCGCATCGTTGGATGCGAGTCTTGTCTTCAAAATTTGTGCGGCGTTGTCAGCAGGCGGCATCTCCAGTTGAACCGTAACGTCGATATTTTTATCTTTCTTCTCTTTCGCTACGAACGCATTAATGTATTTATCGTAGTGCTCCTTCAAACGGGGCTGAGCAATAAACATTTTGAGATTCACCGTTTTGCCATCTCCACCGGAACCGCTGCTGTCACTGCCTGAAGAATTCGCTCCACACCCGGCCAATAACGTGCCAACCAGCATCGTGCTCAATACACCTTTCCACATTTTCATAAAAAATGACCTCCCCTATTTTGAAAATAACTGTTACCCATCGGCAAATCAGCTGTTATTCAAAGCAGCTATTCCGCCGGTCTTCAACCTCTATTCAGCTCTGTGCGAACTTCGTAAAGGCCAAATTCCTTTGTACTGCTCGTTTTGTATACGCTTTCATTATAGAGTGGGAGGTCACTTCTGCCATTGGACACCCTTAGCTTATTGAATTGGACTTTTTTAAACTTCCTTCCTCATTTCACCGGGTGCCATGCCAAAATGCTTTTTAAATACCCGATAGAAATAAGACACATCCTCATATCCTGCCATCTCCGCAACTGCTTTAATTGAAATCTGTTTATTGGCCAGCCATTCCCGCGCCTTTTCCATTCTTCGCTCTACGATGTAGTCCGTTACATTTTGACCATACTCCTGCTTAAATACCTTGCTCATATACTCTTTGCTCACAAAAAAGTTTTTCGCCAACTGCTCCAGTGTAATCGGCCCAGCAAAGTGACTATCGATATATCGCCGTACCTCTTCTAAATTCAGTTTGTTTTTGTATTTTCGCTGCCGAATGAGCTGATCCAGTTCCTGAACATAGCACGACGATACGAATTCCAGCGCATGTTCTACAGAGGACACGGCATCCTGCGGCAGTGGAAATCCTGCCTTTGCCGTAGAAGTATCCAGCCCGTTATCCGCTGCGAGCTCTTTCAGCAGGGAAAGAAGCTCCTGCACCAGCCTGCCTAGCATATGTGGACTTGGTGCTCCATAACTCTCCAGCTCCTGCATAACCTGCCTGCAGGTTAGGTTCACCCCGTCACGGTTCAACTCATTAAAATAAAGACGCAGCAGTTGCTTATACCGGGTCAACTTGTGAAAAAACTCATAATCCAGCTCTGTCGCTTCTTGTTGCTGTTCGGCCACCTTGACCTCCAGATCGTTTTTGCATTTGAGTAGCACTGCATTCAGCTCTGCAGGATTGACTGGCTTTAACAAATAATCGACGGCCTTATAACGGATGGCATGTTTGGCATACGCAAAGTCATCATATCCGCTTACGACAATGATTTTCACATCAGGACAATGGTTATTTAGCGCTTGCAGCAGCTCCACTCCGTCCGCACCCGGCATGCGCATATCAGTAATCACAATATGGGGAGCTAACTCCTCGACCAGCCTGAACGCCTCGTCCCCGTCTTCAGCCTCACCCACTACCAACATTCCAAGTTTTTCCCATGTGCCAAATGTCTTCAGAATATCGCGATTCCACGGCTCATCGTCCACAATTAATACTCTGATCATACTTTTCCCTCCTCTGCTGAGGTGAATGGAATGCGAATGGTGACACGTGTACCGACTCCCTGCACACTATCTATCGTCACTCCGTAGTGCATTCCAAAATTCATCCGTATGCGTGAAGACACATTGCTCAATCCGATATGACTACCCTGCGCCCAGATCGGTTCCTCCGACGCGTTTTCCAGCTTTGCCCGTAGTTTTTCCAGCTTGTCCGGGGCCATGCCGTTTCCATTATCGCAAACCGTAATACACACATCTTGTTTCATAATCTCCACCCGAATCCCCATTTGCCATGCCCCCGCCTTTCGATCAAGACCGTGCTGAAACGCGTTTTCCAACAATGGCTGAAGCGATAGCTTAGGCAGTCGAATATCCATCGCCTGTTCTTCCGTCTCCACCTGGAACACCAATCTTTGTGGAAATCGCCGTTGCTGGATGCGCATATAATGTCCCACATGGTCGAGCTCTGCGCGTAAAGAGGCCAAATCCTGAGGTTCCCGTACCACGTAACGGAACATCTCACTCAGCGACCGAATGACTTCATAGGTGTCCTCCGGCTTTTGAGAAAATACCATACTTCCGATCATTTGCAGCGTATTTTGCAGAAAATGTGGATGAATCTGCGCTTGGAGCGCTTTCAATTCAGCCGTCTTTTTTTGCAAATTTATACTGTATTCCGCCTGAATATGCTCGCGAATTCGGCCTGCCATCCCATGCAGACTTCTTTCCAGCAGCCCAATCTCATCCGGGCGTGTACTTGGCTGTCCAATCGGTCCTTTGATCATATCCAGCTCCTGTACGGAACGCGCCAAATGAACAATCGGACGTGCAGTCCGCCATGCGATGAAAACGGCAATGCAGATGGAAACTAGGATTGAAATCACGCCTACGATAATACCATACAGCATGGTTGAAAAGGCACTGTGGTTAATGGAGGAAGTGGGTACGATTTTGACCAGCTTTAGCCCAACTACATCCAGATCATTATAGAACACATAATGTTCAGTAGTTTGAATCACTCCAGGGCCTGGCTTAACGTCACGAAGAGCTGTCAGCACACCTGTAGGTGGAGGCGACTGCCGAGCCTGTGCTGGATACATGACCCTGCCATCTCCATCTGTAATAAGCACCTGATGCTGATCCCCTCGTCCCAGCAGGCCCAGCGTCTGATCGAATTGCGACCACAATACATCCAATGAAATAGCCCCCGTCTGCTTCTGGTCTTCAAAACGCCGAATACTGCGCGTCAAAGTAAAGCGTTCCGGGTCAGCAGAGCTTGGACGAATCGAATAATCCTTATTCGCTTGCCACATCTCGGCATACTGTGGGGGAATACCGCTCACTGTCGTAATTTCATTTTGCATGCTATTAAAGGTAAACAGGGTTTGCGATTGCTTCAAATAAAGCTGGATGCCGATCACATGACTTCCGGCCGAATAATACACATTCGCCATCGTATTCAGCATTTTTCGCTGAGCATTAAATTGGCTTGAAAGATTGTCAGGCTCGCGCTCATTCAAATAATCGCTCAGATCAGGGCTGATTTGAATGCTGTAAATCAGATGATTCAGACGATCTAGCTGGTCGCTGATATAAATCCCCGTCCATTTCATATTGGACATGTTCGTCTCTACCACTTCAGTTTCCATGGAAGCTCTACTTTTTTCCGCAGCCAGCACCGTGACAGCAATGACCGGTAGCACAGATAGAACAATCATCGTCAAGATCAGCTTGAGCTGAATGCTGCGTCGATACGGGGCCGTCAGCGCCCGGAACCAGCGGACTGCTCGGTTTGGCATAGCGATGCACTCCTCTATTCAGCCATATGCGAAAACGCCCCGCAATTCGCAGGGGCGCTTCATTTACCGGATACTTCCGGAGAATACCTATATGATATTAATCGTAAATCGATTTCAGCTCATTATTCATCATTTACGCTTTTTCGATAATTATAACACCCCAAGGCTCTAATGAAAGCGTTTGTCCTTGGATAACTGTACGCCCCCCGATTAACTCCTTGCCGTCTCCATGTGGATATACCACCGAGCCTGCTTGTTCGGAATAGTTAAAATAGTACCGGATTGTCCGTCCCAGCTCATTCGTGCCGGATTTAACAATGATCGGATAAGACGTTTCCTGATCCACTCCCCATACTCCCGCCTTTTTGGCTACAGAGCTGAATAGTTCGCGGATGACCGCCGGGCTGACGATACAGCCGATGTAGGTCGCTGTTCCCTGACCATAGCGGTTTTGCGTAATCGCGGCATATTTTCCCCAATGCGGGTGATCGTAATAGGCCAACACTTCGGCGGTCGTCGGGGTAATCAGCTCCATCCATGTATCTACCTGATTGTCCTCTGGTGCCACCTCAAAAGGATTATTCTTAAGCGTCACCTCCTTTGGCTCCACGAACAAGCTGTAATGAATGCCGCAGGCTTCGCTAATCACGCCCGGTTGCCGGGACGTTCTTACCTGCACATGCTCGTCGGTAAATCCGCTTCGGAATGTGTATACGACATGACCACCTTTTTCCACATATCGGTTCAGCTTCTCCAGTAGTTCGTCTGGGGCAGAATAGAGGACTGGGACGATCAAGAGATCATAGTCGTCAAACGATTCTGTACCTGGATGAACGATATCCGTCCCGATATTCAGTTTATACAACTCGTCATACAAACGACGTACGATGTCATTGTAATTCAACGGGCTACTCATATTAAATTTAAACCAGTCAATCGACGTCAATGCTTCGTTGCTGACCAGAATCGCCGTTTTATTTTTCTTTTTCAGGTTGACCAAATGCGGAGACAATCTTGCAAAATCCTTCCCTATGGTCTGTGCTTCCTCATACACAGGATTCGGCTCAAAATCATGGCTGAGCAGACCCTTCCAGTAGGTTTCGAAGGAATTATGGATGGAATGCCAGTGCCAGTATGCCACCATATTGGCCCCGGAAGCCAGATGGCTGAACGCTTGCAGACGCAATTGCCCCGGATAGGGAACCCAGTGGGTAAAGGCCTGCGCTTCCGTTTCCAGCACTAGATAGTTGTTATTTTTCGTCGAACGCGCCACATCGCCACCGAAGGAAATTTCAATGCCAGTTAGGTCATCCTGTGATGGATGGTAAATATCCACCCCAGTCACATCAAAGGCTTGCGATGCCGCAAAGTGATCCACGTCTGGCTGAACACCAAAGGAATGACCTCTCCATTCAAAATCAAAGTTTTGCGTAACAAATTGGTCTTCCCGCTTATATTCATTCACCAGCGCGACCTGCCATGCCAGGAAATCCGTCACCAGCTTGCGCTGGAATTGGGAAAAGGCTGCGCCCAAACTTCCATTAATCGTTCCGACCACCGAAGGAAAGTCCTCCCAGCTATTGATGCGATTACTCCAGTAGTCCAGACCAAATTTGCGGTTTAGCTCCTCCAGCGATTCGAACCGCTCCCGCAAATACTTTACAAATTGCAATTGCACATTGGGCCCACTCGTGTGGTAATGCTTGGTCTCATTATCCGTCTGAAAGCCAATGACCGCCGGATGCTGACTCACCCGTCCGATCAGCTTGCGTATGATTCGCTCGGCATGGAACAGGTACACCGGGTTCGTAATGTCCATAATCTGGCGAGCTCCATATTTGCCCGGACCTTGAGGCGTTGTCGCCAATACATCGGGATGCTCCTTCACTAGCCATGTGGGTACAGCATAGGTGGGCGTCCCCACAATGACTTCGATACCCGCCTTATGCATGCCGTCCAGCACCCGATCCACAGAGGTAAAATCAAACACACCATTTTGTGGTTCATGCGTACTCCAAGTGGATTCGGCAATCCGCACCACGTTGATGCCCGCATCCTTCATCATTTGGATATCCTGGTCCAAACGGTCATATGGCATATACTCATCATAATAGGCAACACCGTACAGTAGTTTTTTCATCAAGTCGTCCTCCAATTAGGTTCGTTAGGATTTAGCAAAATTCGATTCCAGTCGCTCCGAAGTGCAAGATATAGACGAACCAAGCCGCCCTTTAGATTGGCTCGGTCAATGATCACACCGAAGATCGGAGCGCTAAGGGCATCCCATATACGGGCTAGTACGAATAAAGTACCGATAATAGAAACAGATATGCCAACATAATCCGTATAAAATAGCATCGCAAAAGAGGCGACCAGACAGAGAATTACGTTGCTCCCCAAAAAGTAAACGTAATACGATACACGTTCTTTCGATGTTGTTTCCATAGCTCCTCCTGATTACAATATGGCATCGCTTTCAAAAAATCTACTTATAAGCGCTTTCTTTTATGTAAAAGCTTATACTATAGCATTTGTAAACGCTCTTTTATTATAGTTAAATGTTAGATACAATGAGATTGTCTAAGCGGTGTAAAATTTGCCCTAATCGAAGGTGATCTGATGATATTAAATCCTGATGTTGATCCAGCTCTATTCCACGATTGCCAATGGCTGCCCATTATTGACTGGAATGTGAAATTTTTTGGCGCCCATATTCACCGGGTCAAAGCGGATTGGTGCATGCCTGAGGAATCTCATATCGGTTTTGAAATTGCACTTATTTTAGAAGGTTGTCAGGAAACGATTATGGAAAATAACGTATATTCGGTTGGGGAAGGTGATATTTTAATTATTCCGCCGGGTTTCAAGCATGTGAGTCAGTGTGTTTCCCCAAACGGCATGTACTATTTTAGCTCTCATTTTAATGTCGATGATCCATTGTTCCGTCAGGAAATGATTAAGAGCAATCAGCTCTTTTTCCCAGCGGGTACTGAAACGAATACCAAGCTGCAAAAGGTCGTCCATAGCTGGATTGGCATGGTGCAGGAAAGCGGAGAATATACGACAGCAGATCGTTTTCGTATGCAAATTGCCTTATTTGAGCTATTCGGGATATTCTCGCAAATGATATCTACCGGTTTGGAGCCCAGAATTGCGCCTTCATCCGTTCAATATGCCAAGGCCATCATGGAAGCCATTCAATCAAGGTTTAAGCCTTATCGGGAAGATGAATCTGGCGAGCAAGCGTTCCGCCTTGAAGATGTAGCGGCTTCCCTCGGGATCAGTCCTGGCTACGCCCAGGAAGTGTTCCGCAAGGTATACGGCTATTCTCCACGTCACTATCTATCGGAGACCAAGCTGCATGAGGCTAAGGTGCTGATCCAGCAGCCCAATCTGCCACTCAACAAGGTAGCTTCCCTGCTCGGATACTCCAGTTTGGCTCATTTCAGCAGACAGTTCAAACGCTGGACAGGCACCAGCCCACTTAAATACCGTCAAACGTTAAAGCCGATTACTGATGCACAAAGGATTTAAGATATAAGGACGGATAGCAAAGGCTCCACCGTGTTATTCAACCAAAAAAAGAGCGTGACACCGAATATTGCGGTTGTCGCGCTCTCTTGACTCTATTTTCTATAAGCTGTACCGTTGCCTTAATGATCTAAAATCTTGACCAAGCTCTCATTATTCGAATCACAGCCTAATATCCCCTATATGCTGGTGCACCACATACATCATCCCCATCAGGAATACGGCCAAAGCCAAGTAACCGATGCCGAATTTCCAGCGCGATGATGCGGGTACTTCGTAATATTTATCATTTTCAAACGGAATGTAATCAATCCCACACAGCAATCTGAGCTGGTACGCATCCGGCGTCGGTATATGTTCCACACCGTTCAGCCATACATGCTGGACAAGACACTGCTGTGGCAGCAGAAGCGTCTGCTCCACATCCAGACTTTCCATATACACCGTCACATATTGCTGCCCCTCCAAATCCGAGTAGGTATTAAAAGATAATCTGCGCGTGTGCTCCGGTCCGGGTAGCGGATATCCTTGCTCATACAGATGCTGTACGTTCACCAGTGGCTTTTGCAAAAAGGATTGGACCTTAACCTCCTCTTTATTGCGTTTAACATATTTTTTGTACAAATCGTAGGCAAAGAACGCCCATATCAAGAAAAATAAAAAGGATTTTAAATATACTACGACTACAATTCCACCCAATAGGCCCACCAGCCACAGCCAACGCGTCACTGCCGTGGAAATCCGTCCTCCGTCGAGCGGATGAATCGGCAGCAGGTTGATCAGGTTCAGGAAAAAGCCGACATACGAGAGCGCATACAACAGGGGACTGTCTGTTGCATAGGCTCCTGCGTATACCGCCATAGCCCCAACCGTCCCCAGTAACGGGCCGCCCATGGCTACATAAGCCTCTGTCTGCGCATCCAAAGGTTGCCGTTTCATTGTGATCAGCGCACCGAGAAAAGGAATAAATAACGGTGCTGACACGGGAAGCCCCTTGCGCTTGGCGGCCAATACATGTCCCAGCTCATGCACAAACAACAGCAACACGAATCCGACCGCAAATCCCCACGGGTAAATGATCGCATATGTGCCAATCGTTAGCGCCATAGATATCAGCGCACCGCCAAATTTACTGAATTTTAAAAGAGCAAGTAACGACTTACCTTTCAGAAGAAGCAATGCTGCTGCACTACCAAGGTACCATTTGGATGAGCCGGATTTGGAATCGGTCTTTTTCTCTTCATTTTGCAAAAGTATCCGTCTCCTTTCTTTAACACTTCCATTGTATCCTGCTATGTGCAGCTTGTAAAAACTTCTCTAACCCACAGATAAGCGAACCGGGGTAGCCATTTATATTATTCCTCGTATTGTAGACATCCTCCAATGTAGGATGTTATATTGGTGCTGGGTTAGATGCCCTATTTTGTAAAGGAGGTTTGCTCTTTCATGTGTACTCACTACATGCGTCTCAGATAAAAGGATAGGCTTTTCAATGAAGCTCAACCGGTTTTTTTATATGGAAGGTTGAGGCTTGTTTAAGTTACCTTTTTTTAAACTAAATCTGAACAATGAGGTGTGTTTCATATGACTGAAAAGCGTTCCTTGACTAACTCAAAAGAAGTTAGCGATATATTGGCCCTTGCCAAAAGCAACGGGCTTCACATACTACATGAAGGATTGGAGCTCAACGAGTCCGGGCTAGATTTCCGGGCACTATTCGCCAAAGACATTCAGGGTACCCCTTGGGTTCTACGTACACCGCGACGAACAGATGTGGTCCAATCAGCCGCTTACGAGCACAAAGTGCTTCAGTTGATTCGTGATACTCTTCCTGTAGCGGTACCGGATTGGCAAGTGTATAGTCCAGAGTTCATCGCCTACCCTCAACTGGAGGGCACTCCTGCCGCTACCATTGATATGGAAACCAAAAGCTACGTATGGTTCATCAATCCTGAGGCTATGACGGAAAGATTCGTTGCTTCGCTCGCTAAAGCCTTAGCCGCGTTGCACCGGACGGATCACCAACAGGCAGCAGATTTCGGTGTCCGCGTAAAGCAGCACGACGAAGTTCGGCAATTGATGGCCCAGCGGATGAAGGAAATAAGGAGCGTCTTTGGTGTATCTGGCGAGCTATGGCAACGATGGCAAACCTGGCTGGCAGACGATAGCTACTGGCCGGAATATTCCGCACTTGTACACGGCGATTTGCACCCAGGCCATATTCTAGTCTCTTCGAATACAGAGGTTACTGGAATGCTGGACTGGACCGAGGCCGAAGTGGCTGATCCGGCGATTGATTTTACGAGCTACTATACTTTGTTCGGAGAAGTAGAGCTTACTCGTTTATTGAAGCTTTACGAGACAGCTGGCGGACGTGTATGGCCGTGTATGAGCGAACATATCGTTGAACTGACCGCGGCTTACCCTGTGCTTATCGCCGAATTCGCCCTCAAATCCGGACTAGATGAATATATGGAGATGGCACGTAACGCGCTGGGTGTCCATGAGCAAGAAGAAGGACTGCCCGACATATAATATAGCTGTAGCCCCCTGGCAGGCTTTGGTTCAATGACGGACCAAGGCCTGTTTTTTTCTGTTCTCCTTTTTTTGTAGAGTTACGTTTCGCACGCAAGTGTCCATCCTCCTGTCTGTTCTGTTATCATGTAAGAAAACGGAATAACTCAGGAAAGGATTACGAATCATGAGTTTTGAACTTACCCGGCGAGCCATCAGACAACTATGCAGTCAAGCTGCTTATGACGACGGGGATGCCTATTACCGGGCCAAAAGAGTGGCCTTTACACAAATAGATCATGATGAAGGGGTATACGAAGCTACGGTCAAAGGAAGCAGCTTTTATGCTGTTGCGGCGATGATCCGATCCAATGGAAGTATCCGAGCAGAGTGCACCTGTAGCACATTTCAGAACACCGGACGATATTGCAAACATATCGCTGCTGTTCTCCTTAACGCCCATGATATACGCCGTGGAAAAAGTCTGTCAGTGCGCTCCTACGCCTCCAGACTTCATCCCGGTACTGCCCCAGATACAGCAGGAAGCATGGATTCAGACGGGATGTACACATCTACAGATGCTTCGTATGATTACACTGCTAAAACGGCACGATCCTCTGACATCACACAAGGGGATCTCCAGCTGACCGACAGTATGTTAAAACTATTTGACCGCAAGCGACCGCTTCGCAGCACGCCTACCCTGCTGGATACTCGTGCGGTCTTGGATTTTCAGTTCGTGATCCGGCCTTTTGCCTACGGTTACCAAAAATATATGTTTAGTGTAGAAATGAAGGCTGGTCCCAAACGATTATATATCGTCCAGAAAATTCGTCCGTTTCTGGATAGTATTGACCGTGGGGATAGCTACATGTTCACGAAAAGCTTCTCATACGAGCCTGAGGTATACCGCTTCCGACCTGAACATGACGCTATTCTCCAGCAATTATCCCAGGTGTGCCACCATGAGCGTATGATTCGGGAAACTTCAGGTACGTATTCATCTTCCGGTAGTCATATGAGCGGCGAGCGAATGCTCCTCATTCCGCCTGCGGCTTGGGAAAAGCTGCTCCCCTTGCTGACAACAGCACAGGGCGTCTACTTTGAAATTCACGGAAACATGAGCGAGGGTATTCCCCAGTCCGACCTAATGCTTCCACTGCAATTTGAATTTGATGAGGCCGGGACCATAACCGAAGGCTACCAGCTAAGCATACAAGGATTGGATGACTTGACTATCATGGAGGACTATGGTGTCGTCATTGCCGATGGCAAGCTTGTCAAACAGAAGGCCGATCCCTTACGGCGTTTGTCCGATCTAAAACGGATGGTAGAGGTACACCACAGGCGAAAAGTTCTGATTGCGCCAGAGCAGATGGAATCTTTTATGGACAAGGTTGTACCCGGGTTAATGAAGCTCGGACGTGTTCATATGACTCGGTCCGTCTCAGATCGGGTCACACAGCAGCCATTGAAGGCAAAGCTATATCTGGACCGGGTAAGAGACAAGCTACTGGCAGGGCTGGAGTTCCAATATGGGGATATCATCATCAACCCACTGGAAACAGATGCACGAACTCCTGGTAACGACCGAATTCTGATACGTGATGGGGAACAGGAGCAGCGGATTTTGGAACTGATGGAGCATAGCTCTTTTGCCAGAACAGACAGCGGATATTTTATGGAAGATGAAGATGCAGAGTATGATTTTTTGTATCATACTGTTCCGCAACTGGAAAAGCTGCTGGATGTCTATGCTACAGGTGCAGTCAAAGCAAAAATAAACAATACTCTGCCTACCCCAAGGATACGGGCGGAATGGGATGAACGTACGGATTGGCTTGAATTTAAATTTGACATTGAGGGCATACCGGAACCGGAAATTCGCAAACTGCTCAAATCGTTAGAGGAAAAACAGAGATATCACCGTCTGCCGAATGGCGCCTTGCTGCCGCTGGAAACAGAGGAGTACAAGGAATTGATTCGGTTCATGAATGAAACAGGTATCCGCAAAAGCGATCTGGATGCAGCGCAAATTCGTGTTCCCGTCACGCAAGGACTGTACTTAATTGATCCTCACGATCATGGGAAAAACCTGACTTTGGGTAAAACCTTTCGCCAGCTACTGGAAAATATACGCAACCCAGACCATCTCGACTTTCCAGTTCCAGACATGCTTGCCCCCATCTTGAGAGATTATCAGGTTTACGGCTTTCAATGGCTTAAGACATTGGCGCATTACCGTTTTGGGGGCATTTTGGCAGATGATATGGGGCTGGGTAAAACGCTGCAAAGTATCGCCTTTCTCGTCTCAGTATTGCCGGAGATTCGCAGCCAGCAGCTTCCAGCCATGATCGTGTCCCCTGCATCACTGGTGTACAACTGGCGGAATGAGCTGGAGAAATTTGCTCCACACGTCCGCGTCACTATCGCAGATGGCAGCCCGGAAGAACGCGGCCGGATCATACGGGATGCCGCCAGTTATGACGTCGTCATTACGTCCTACCCGCTGCTACGGCGCGATGCAGATGTGTACAGCAAACCATCGTTTCATACGCTCATACTGGACGAGGCGCAGGCTTTCAAGAACCATGCCACCCAGACAGCACAAGCTGTTAAGGATGTAAAAGCCCGTTACCGTTTTGCCCTGACAGGAACGCCAATAGAAAATACATTGGAAGAGCTATGGTCCATCTTTGACGTTGTATTTCCTGCGCTATTTCCCGGTGGGAAAAGAGTGTTTCACAACCTGCCTCGAAATGTGATTGCCAAGCGGGTTCGTCCGTTTCTGCTGCGCCGTCTTAAGAGTGATGTCCTCAAGGAGTTGCCGGAGAAAATCGAATCCGTGCAGGTATCCCGGCTTCTGCCAGATCAAAAAAAGCTGTATACAGCCTATCTGGCCAAGCTCCAGCATGAAACGTTGAAGCATCTCAACGAGGAAGGATTTCAGAAAAATCGGATCAAAATTCTCGCAGGTCTGACCCGACTTCGTCAGCTCTGCTGTCATCCAGGCTTGTTCATCGAAGGATATACGGGAAGCTCCGCCAAATTTGAACAGCTGTTGGAGATCATTACGGAATGTCTTAGCTCCGGGAAACGGATACTCATTTTTTCACAGTTCACTACGATGCTTCAAATGATCGGACGCGAGCTTGCTCGAGAAGGGGGGTCCTACTTTTACCTGGATGGGCAGACTCCCGCTCCGGAACGAGTCGAGCTGTGCAGTCGCTTCAACGAAGGAGAACGCGAGCTGTTCCTGATTTCCCTAAAGGCAGGAGGCACTGGCCTGAACCTCACCGGCGCAGATACTGTCATTCTGTATGACCTGTGGTGGAATCCCGCTGTAGAGGAGCAGGCTACCAATCGCGCACACCGAATGGGCCAGAAAAAAGTCGTACAGGTTATTCGTCTCGTCGCCCAAGGCACGGTAGAGGATAAAATGTATGAGCTGCAACAAAAAAAGAAAAACATGATCGACCAGGTCATCCAACCGGGGCAAGAAACCCTTTCGGCACTGACCGAGCTGGAGATTCGCGAACTGCTCATGATCTAGCCGACTCTTCCACGCTTATTTTTACGTTAGTATGACAATTCCACATGCAAAAAAGGTCCAATTACGGTAGAAATCTTCCCGCATTGGACCTTTTTTCTTCTAATATGATTGTTTGGATCGAGCAGATTAATCCTGTTTTAATACTCTAGGTTCAATGGGAACCAGGTTAGACTCAATCTGGGTGCGCTGAGGCTCATACCATTCAGGCAGCATCAGCTTGTGCCCCAACTCATTCAATTCCTCATCCACGGTAAATCCGGGTGGATCGGTTGCGATCTCGAATAAAATACCACCCCGCTCGCGGAAGTATACGGCATTAAAGTATTGGCGATCTACAATACCACTGGTCCCAAAACCATGCTGATGAACCCATTCGTTCCACGCCTGATGCTCCGTATCGTCCTGCGCGCGCCAGGCAATATGGTGAACCGTACCAGCGCCGCCATTCCCCCACGGGACATCTTTGACCGGAATGTCGATCAGGTTGCCCAAATCACCTGTCGTCTGATAGCGGATGTAGCCTGCATTTGCGTCTTCTCCGATGGGAGTCATCCCCAAGACGTTCTCCAACACCTCTTGCGTATGCTTGGAATCCGCACTGTACAGTACGGCCCCGCCAAAGCCCTTGATAGCTTTATCCGTAGGCACGCCGCCTGCTGTCCACGTGTTCACCGGGCCATCTTCCCGCTCCACCAGCTCCAGATGCAAGCCCTCGTTGTCTCGGAACTGGATGAATGACTCGCCAAAACGAGTGGCCTTCGTGAAAGATACCTTCAAGCTGTGCAGACGGTTTTCCCAGTATTCCAAAGCACCGGACGGCACGACATACGTCGTAATCCCGACCTGTCCACCTCCAATCTTACCCTTGCGTGTACCCGGAGCTGGAAAAAAGGTAATGATCGTTCCCGGGCTGCCCTCTTCATTACCAAAGTACAAATGGTATACTTCTGGAGCATCAAAGTTGATCGTTTTTTTAATCAATCGCAGACCAAGTACGCCTGCGTAAAAATCAACGTTGCCCTGCGGGTCTCCTGCAAAGGACGTGATATGGTGAATTCCAGCGGTTTTCAATGACATCTTTATCACTCCTTCATTAACATGTTGATTTATTTACACAAATGATTTACAAATTTCAAAACCCATTGTAGCTGACAAATTGTCCAACCGGCTTGCGATATCCCCGTGCCCGCTGACCCGATTCGTCCTCTTTGCCCAAGGTAATCATCATCACGGGTACAAATTGCTCTGGAATATTCAGTACTTCCTGCACCTTCGCCGGATCAAAACCGATCATCGGGCAAGTATCCCAGCCTTTGTCCTTGGCAATCAACATCAATTGCATAGCCGACAGGCTGGCATTACGGATCGCTTCTTCTCTCTGGAAGACAGGTCCCCGCTCGCGATAAAACTGAGTCACCGATTCCACTGTACTATCATATTCCTGCTTGCTCAGAACACCCAAATTCAGGAAGCCTTCGTTGAGGTCAGCTACCTTGGTATAAGCTTCTGTATCCCCCAGCACTATAATGGTCGCCGAAGCCGTTAATATTTTATACTGCTTACTCGCCTCATCATGCAGTCTTTGTTTGGTATCTGCATCCTGCACTACGATATAACGCGCATGCTGTAAATTAAAAGCCGATGGAGCAAACTTCACCAGCTGAAATATTTCTTCTAGTTCTTTTGCATCTATAGTAACATCAGGAATAAATTTAGAAGCTGATCTTCTCTCTTGAATAATATTCACCAGTTCGCTCATGTTAAGTTCCACTCCTTGATATTATTTTCAAATGAATTATCTTTAAATTAAGAATATATCTATTCGTGATTTCTGTCAAGTAAAACTATAATCATGTTAGTAAGTATTTTTGGATACAACCTAAGGGCTTCACCAGCCCTTTACAAATCCGTTGCCCGTATTCTCATCGTAATCGCTTCGCGTTGCGCTTTGGTTAAGCTCTTGAAGACCAGCTCATACGAATGGTCGATCATGCTGTACAAATCCTCCAGTGGGAAGGTAGCATCAACCTCAATCGTATTCCAATGCTTTTTATTTAAATGATAGCCTGGCTTAATCGCCTTGTTTTGTTCACGCAGATTTACCGCAATGATCGGATCACATTTCAAGGATAGGTGGCTAATGCCGTCCTTTTCAGATAATAGAGCAAACATCTTGCCTCCAACTTTCAGTACTAGCGTTTCAGCACCGAATGGATAATCCTTAACAGCCTCTTTTTGGCTCAGACCATACGCTACAATTTGTTCATACACCAGCCTTCACTCCTCTGCTTGAGTCATCATCTATGAAACGATTTGTGCCCTATTATATCACGCTCTCCACATACAATAGTCCCATGCTACAATTAGAATTCAACCGAGAGGGTCAATCCTTTCTATATGAATTTATCGACCGTCCGTGACCTCATACACGTCCTGATGATTTAGCAATATTTCATTTAGTGTATCTGCCAAGCTGACAGCCCTTTTACTTCCGAATAGGAAGTTGGAGGGGCTTGTTTTGTTCATATAGTAGAGAATGTTATGCAACAGCCCTATATTTTGGTATACTTCCGTGAGAGGCTGTATCGATACATTCGAATGGTACTCTAGTTAGTGTAATTCAATATGTAGATGTGTGAGCCTATGGAGGTGAACTCGTTGGATTTTGCTCTGATCCGCAAGGACCGAGACAAAAGAACGGTCGCAAATTGACTCTTTTTTTGCCTTTCGGACCTTTTCAGCCATGTGCTGAAAGGTTTTTTTTGTGATCTAAAATAAAGGTAGGAAAGGATTTGAATGCAACCATGGCAACCTCGAAAGCACTTAATATTTTGCAATTGAAGAAAATGAAACAAGAAGGCTTACCTATAAGTATGATTACGGCGTATGACTATCCATCTGCTCGTTTGGCTGAGGAAGCCGGGGTCGATATCATCCTTGTCGGTGATTCCGTAGGTAATGTGTTATCTAATTATGACTCCACGCTGCCCGTCACTATGGATGATATGGTCTATCATACACGGTCTGTCGTGCGCGGTGCGGAACATACTTTTATTGTCGCGGATATGCCATTTATGACGTACCACGGGAGTAGTGAAGAAGCCCTTACTAATGTGCGCAGGCTCATGCAAGAGGGACATGCCCATGCCGTGAAACTAGAAGGGGGCATGGAAATTTGCGACACCGTGAAGAGAATTGTTCAATCCGGCGTCCCACTGCTGGGGCATATCGGACTTACACCACAGTCTGTGCATCAAATCGGCGGATACTTCATTCAAGGTAAAAACTCACAGGCCGCTGAGCGCCTTCTAAATGATGCCCGGGCCCTGAAGCAAGCGGGAGCTTTTGCCATCGTGCTGGAGCTGGTGACAGAGGAAGTAGCGAAGAGCATCACCCGAGAGATATCTATTCCGGTCATAGGCATCGGTGCGGGGAGATACTGTGATGGCCAGGTTTTGGTGTATCATGACATGTTACAATACTCAGCTCCTTACCGGGAGAAGAAGTTCGTAAAAACCTATTCGGATATAGGTGCTTTGATTCGTAACAGCATCGGGCAATATGTCGAAGACGTGAAGAATCGTTCTTTTCCAGGCGAGGAGCATGTTTTTAAGGCAGATGAGAACGTAGTAGAAGGATTATACGGGAATGCAAAAGTAAAGGCAGGGACCCTATAATGCGATTTCTGATTGTAGGTGCAGGGGCGATTGGAGGCTATTTTGGGGGACTTCTTGTTCAAAAAGGAGAAGACGTGACCTTCTTCGTACGCCCTTCAAAAAAATCTCAGTTGGCAGAAGACGGTCTGATTGTTAAAAGTGTTCATGGGGATTTTCAGACACCAGTCCGTGCTATTACAAATGGTGAAGCTGCCGATCCGTTCGACTGTATTATCATTTCGGTCAAAGCGTATCATCTTCCCCAATTGCAATTCGATCTTGAGCCTTATGTCGGTGATCATACCATGATTCTTCCGTTACTTAATGGTTACGAACATTTTGACTTTTTGCGCAAGCAATTCGGTTCTGAAAAAGTGCTGGGCGGACTTTGTTATATTGAAACTACGCTGGATCATGATGGTTCTGTTGTTCAGACAAGTCCGTTCCACCGTATCGTCTTCGGTGAATGGAACGGAATGCACTCAGAGCGTACACAATTGCTGCTGAATCATCTTGATCATGCAGGCTTCACAGTGGCACGAAGCCACGATATCCAGCGTGAAGTTTGGCAGAAATATATATTCGTTGCCAGCTTGAGTGCAATTACAACACTGATGGATGCCTCGGTTGGAACTATACTTGCCACGGCAGAGTCACGTGCTATTTACGAAAAGCTGCTGCATGAGATTGTCATACTTGCTCGCAACGCGGGGATGCCGATTGATTCAGAGATGGAAGCTCATACACTGAAAACGATGGAATCCTTACGACCAGAGATGATGTCATCCATGCAACGCGATATGCTTAAAAAGCTTCCGATTGAAGCCAGTCATTTACATGGTTCACTGCTTGCATTGGCTTCAACAAGTAATACTGTTTACCCCATACTCGAAACGGTATATGCCCGATTAAAGGTATACGAGAGCTTATTGGACACTGTCTAAAATTCAAACTTTAAAATCAATTAAAAGAGGAAGCGGCAGCTTCGAAGGTGAAAATGAAATCTTAGACTGCCGCTGCTTTTCCTTTATTAAACTTCAAAAGTCTAAAGAGTTCCTGTGCTTGTGCAAGCCTGCTCAAGCCCTTGAAGTAATGCTTCCAGCTCCTGCCTAGTTTCAGCGTTTGTAATTTCACCCTCCTGATTTAACTTCAATGTGATATGCGGAATAATGACCTTTCCATTCTCCACAATCTCTGCATTGATCATTTGCAATGTGAGCAGCAGCGAGGCATGCGCCAGATGGCCGCCCATAGGAGACGGTGACGCGCTAATGACCGCTGTAGGTTTATTTACAAATTCACCTGAAGATACGAGCCAATCCAAGGCATTTTTCAAAGCACCCGGCACCCCATTCCCATATTCCGGTGTACAGATCAGCACTCCATCCACTTGTTTCAATTGTTCCCGCAGCTCTCTTACGGAAGCTGACCCCTCATCTACATCCAAGTCAGGGTTAAAATGCGGAAGATCCCCCAATCCATCATAAACTGTGAATATCATATTTTCAGAAGCCAGCTCAATAGTAGCCTTCATAAGCGCTGTATTGGAGGACTTTTGACGAAGGCTACCCGATATAGCCAATACCTTAATTTTCTGTTCCATCCGATCATCTCATTTCTTTTAACTTGATCTAATCTTGCATATTCAGTGTACTATAGCTAACAAGAGAATTAAAAAGTAAGTGAAAATTCATTAGATAATGGGTAAAACAATAGATACGAGAAGGAGGAGATGTACACATGACTCCAAAACAACATCCCACACGCGGAATCGACCATATTGGAATCACGGTACCTGACGTGGAACAGGCGACGACCTTTTTACAGGACGCTTTCGGGGCCGACATCTGCTACGATGCCCTCAACAAGCAGCAGCCTCCACAAGAAGGAAAACAAGCCGGAGGAACACTCTTGTCGCGTCCACATGCGCTAACCGGAATTGAAGCAGGAGCACGTAACCAGTTTGTATATGGAAAATCACCCTGGGGAATGATTATCGAGCTGATTAGTTACCCTGACGGTATTCATTATCCCCAAGAAAGCGAAGTGTACCGTTGGACACCTCCTGCATGATGATGAACGTCAGCGATTTTTTCCTATGAACAAAAGGGCAATAAAAAAATGCCTGCGGCTTCGCAGGCATTCGTGATGAATCAATAGTCACTATACAAGGGTGGAATCTGTAGTGCTGAATCAAGTATCCTTCTCTTGCTTGCGTTTTATCCCAATCAGATCAAGGAAGAAAACAAACAACGGAATACCTACAATCAAGCCCCAAATTCCAATCAGATGCTCAGAGAAAATAAGTACGACAAAGGTAAAGAAGATCGGTAAATTCGTTTTGGATGACATCAGCTTCGGATTTAAGAAATAGGCCTCAATCGCATGAATCACCACGATCAGAATAACTAGATAAATCACATATTGAATGCCGCCGACACTGAAAGCGATCAGGCCGAGCGGTGCCAGTGAGATAAACACACCTGCCACCGGAACCAATCCCAGTACGAAAATGATGAGCGCAAGACCGAGCAGATTAGGGAAGCCCATAATCCAGAGTGCAATCGTGGTCAATATACAGTTAATAAGTGAAATCAGCAGTTGAGCCTCCAATACCTTCCCGAACGTATCCAGAAACATACGGCCAAAATGACCCACTTCCTTGAAAAACCAGCCCAGCTTGCTATCTACAAACGTAGCTGTAAAACGTGTAATATATGATTTTTCCATCAGAAAGAACAAGCTCAAAATAATCGACACCAGAAGCTGTGTTCCCAATTGACTGACCTTCATCACTGCACTCAGGCCAGGCTCAAATAGCCGCTGAACATTCAGCGTGTCCATAAATTCGATAATCGTTTCGTTCCATTGATTACGATCAGGATACATATACGCTTGCTGAATCATGAGATACACCTGCTTGACCTGTACAACGATTAGCGGCACCATTCTGTAAACGCCCCACACCATAATCAGAATTAGCAACCCATACACCAGTAGCAGCACGATCATTGACGGCACATTGACGAACCGCTTGACCAACTTATTCACTCCGTTATATATACTACCAATCAAGATCGTAAGCAGCAGTGTTAACAACATAATATTCATCATGCTTCTTAACATAAACAACAGCAAAACGATTATCGCAAGGACGGCTACCCGCCTGACGCCCGCATGATTCATCCAGTTTCTTACCATTCGTCTTTATTCCCTCTTTCCCACTTGACTGTCAACTTTGCAATCTTCCTGAGCATCAATTTTCTCTTTTTATCAATTTACTGTTAGCGATCAATAGAGAACCTACCATGACTAAGATAGCAATAGACCACCAGAATGTATTTTTAGCATCATCATGATCTACAATAATGAGCCTGATGACAGCCGTGATCCCAATATAGATAAAATAACGTAATGGAAAATGAAAATTGGTTTTAAAGTACTTAACTATTAATGCTATGAATTCAAAATACAAGAAAAACACAAGCAACTCTTCCGTGAATTCATAGTAATTTTTGTCGGCCTCTGTGTACAAAAAAACATAAGAAAAAATGGACCATGTTTCTTTTAGAAGTAAGAAGCTTAAAATCAGCCCGACCAGAAACAGCGAGATATTCAAGATCATTTGCAGAAAACTAGGTAACTTCTCAATATACTTCATTAATGCATTCAATACAGATCCCCTCACTGGTTGTACAGTATCTTTATTTATATTATCGGTGGTATACGTGAAAAATGCTACATTACTTTTGAGGTCACCTTAATGAAAGTTTATATTCGCCCCTGCAATATAACCAATGGAGATAAAAATAAGCGTCCATATCAGAGAACCTGCGCTTGCCACCAGCATATATTTTCGGACAGGCATCGCACTAATGCCCGACAAATAGCTTGTCGCATGTCTGACTCCTGGGATAAAATAACCAAACAAAATGGTCCATAACCCAAAACGCGCAAACCACCCCTTAACTCTTGCAAATCGCTTCGGTGTCAATCCAACCCACTTGCCATGCTTATCCACCAAGGGCTGACCCAGCTTTTTGCCTAGCGTGTAGCTGATCATCATCCCTGTCATTGCACCGATGAAGCTGACTAATATAGACACCGAATAATTCAGTACCATAATAGAAGATAAATAGCCGACAAACACCATAATAATTTCATCTGGAACCGGTAAGCCGATAATCCCAAGAGCAAGAAGAGCAAAAATAGCGATATATCCGTATTGTGTAATCATGCTGATGACCCATTCCATAGGGGAGCCACCTCCTGACCGATTATTTTTTGAAGGACGGAAAGGGAATACGGCTAACCATCAGGAACGACAGCACTACCATTAATGCAAGCAACAACCCCGGCTTCAAATGCTCACTCCATAAAAACATAAAGGACAAAATCACACCCGCCGCCGTAATCGGCATACCTACAAAGCCTTTGCTAAAAGCCATTAGGTTGAATCTTGCCAATCTTACCGCACCGCATATGACAAACAAAACAGCCACAAGCGGTCCTATCCAATGGGTATCTCCCAGCTTGTATAACAAGATCAAGAAAGCAGGGGCAACCCCAAATGAGACAACATCCGCCAGCGAATCGAGCTGTTTGCCAAAATCACTGGAGCAATGCAGCAGCCTTGCCAGCAAACCGTCTAATACATCCCATAAAGCAGCCACCACCACGAGAATAAAAGCGGTCATGTATTGCTCATGAATCGTGAAATACAGGGATAAGACCCCTGCCCCCAGGTTTGCAATCGTGCACAGTGAGGGCAACCAATTCCATTTCATATTCTTAACTCCTTTGCCGTAGCTTAGCCTCCGAATATAACAACAAAACGGACGCCGTCCTTGGTATTCTCCACCTTATAGCGGAATTCGTGCAAATCTAAAATTCGTTTGACGATAGACAGCCCCAGTCCTGTCCCACCTGTCTGGCGGCTTCGGGACAGCTCGGCCCGGTAAAACCGATCCCATATCTGCTCCAGTTGATCGTCAGGAATGGTCTCACCTTTATTTTCAATGGAAAAAATACTGATTTCTCCAGATCCTTCGATACGAATCGTGATCGAGCTTCCTTCCTCAGCATGCCGTATGGCGTTGACAAAAAAGTTGATAATCACCTGTTCCAGCCATCCTACATCGGCATGAATCGGCATCTCATTGGCGGGGATAATGACCACTTCCAGCTTTTTCTCCTTCAACAGATGAAATAGCTTGTCCACGACTTCCTCCACCAGCTCACTCAATATAAAGGTCGTCTTGCGGAGCTTGAGGGTTCCAGATTCCAATTTGGCGAGGTCCAGCATATCTTTGACCAATCGCTCCATTTTGTCCGCTTCCTCTATAATGACTTTCATATAATGATCCTGCTTCCCGGCGCTAACTCCATCTTGTAGTCCCTCTGCGAAGCCTTTAATGATACTCAGCGGGGTTTTTAGCTCATGAGAAGCGTTGGCAAAAAAGTCTTGTTGCACAGCCTCCATCCTCTGCTTCTGTTCCATGTCCTCCACCAATTGCTGATTGGCCTCCTGAAGCTCGCGCAAAGCTGTGTCCAGGTTCTGGGACAGGGTATACATGCTGTAGGACAGGCTGCCCAGTTCATCATTCTGCCGGATTGGTGTATGGGCTGTAAAATCGAGCTTAGCCATTCGCTTGGCGGTATTATTCAAAGCAATGAGCGGACGGGTCACCATCCGGGAATAGAATAGGGACAAAATCAAAATGAGTGCAAATCCCCCGATCCCTAGGTACAGATAAAACCAGCGCAGAGCTTCATTCGTCTCACTAATTTCCTGCAACGATGTCACTGTAAACAGGAGGTCGATCTCGCCCGTGTCCTGACGAACAGGATGGACTATGACTGCATTACGTACCCCTGTCCAAGGTTCCGTCCAATCTTCCTCCAACACTTCGAAATTCTTAAGTTTCTCCAGATGCGCCTGTGACAAAGGGAACCATTCCTCCAGCGCACTAAACAGTAAACCTTGTCGCTGACTCCATGTTTTCAGATCCGGCAGTACAATCTCTGTCACCGTACCGGAAAACCTTACACTGCCATCTGTGCTTGCCTCTTCCGAAGTCGGTCCTATATTTTTGAAACCAAGCTTCTGTATGCCGGTTGGATAAATTAAATTAGCGGTAGAGATGCCTTCCGTTCCCAATCCCTCACCTTCAACCGTTACCGTATCACCGGGCTGAATCCGGGCAGCTCTCAGTTCATCTCCGTACTCACTCATAAACAGAGACAGCGATATTTTAACGATTTTACCATCTGCTGTTCTTAGATTGATATGAAACGCATCATCCAGCTTTACTTTTCCGTCCAGCGTTACAATCGCCAACTGGTTCTTATTCTGAAGCATAAAGCGAGCTGCCTCTCGCGAAACCCTACCCGATCCCCAAGCCTCCTGGACATAACTTTGACCGAAGCTTTTCAAACGGCTTTCTACACGACCAATCTTCTGTTGCTGATAAAAATTTTCAAAAAACAGCAATTGACTTAAAATCACCATACCGTAAAAACACAGGAAAAACACAACCGTCATAATGAACAACTTAAAGGTAACTCCCCGTTTGTTCATTCTTCCTCCTCAAACCTATAGCCTGTACCAAAAACCGTGCGGATATGGCGTGATTCACGGCCCAGCTTACTTCTCAGCTTTTTGATATGCGTATCGACAACTCGTGTATCTCCTTCAAAGTCGATGCCCCACACCCGGTTCAGTATCGCATCCCGTGAAATGACTATGCCTTTATTATGTATAAGCAGCCGCAGCAGCTCATACTCCTTGGGCGTCAGCTCGACTTCCGCCTGATCCACCTCAAGCCGATGAGCCATCGTGTTGAGAATGGCACTACCGAACCGCAAAATATGCGACTCTGGCTGTACATGTCCCTCCACCCGTTTCATCAGCGCGTTGGCGCGGGCGACCAGCACCTTGGGGCTGAAAGGTTTGGTAACGTAATCATCGGCTCCCAGTTCAAAGCCTAATATTTTATCATCATCACCGGATTTGGCTGTCAACAAAATGATCGGCACACCTGAACGGCTACGCACCTGGCGGCACACCTCCCAACCATCCAGTTCCGGCATCATAATGTCGAGTATAATCAGGTCCGGCTGCACAGAATCAAGCCAGATAAGTGCATCTTTTCCATTGCCTGCTTCATAGACTTCCCAATTATTCTGTTTAAAATAATCAGCAATCACTTCACGAATACGTATTTCATCCTCCACGAGAAGAACTCTTTTCTTCAATCGACTTCCCTCTTTCGGTCATTCTAGGGCACCAGCATATCAAAGACATGTGTACTTTATGTGTTCTTGACACTTCTTATCAGCAGAAGTTCTCATTCGCAAATTCAACCTTGGATTAGGGCAAATTTGTCGTGGCTCAGGCCATCTCATCTCCTATGATCCTACCCTATAATAAGAAGAGATACAAAAAGCTTGAACAGGAGGGTAACGCATGAGTAATCAAACCATTCAGTGGTTTTCCACTTCCAAAGCTAAAGCTTGGCATTCCCAAGCTCATCATTTGACCGATACCCAAGAGAGTGCCAACCTAGCCCTTACGGGAGAAACTCATCAGCTTGTCGAAGGCTTTGGTGGCTGTTTTAATGAATTGGGTTATGTGGCCCTGAACCATTTGGAAAAGGACGAACGAGATCGGGTGCTTCATTCTCTCTTTCATCCAGAGGGCGAGCACAAATTTGCAATATGCCGACTCCCTATTGGAGCGAGTGACTACGCGTTGGAGTGGTACAGCCACAATGAAACAGACGGCGATGTGGAAATGAAGCATTTTTCCATTGAGCGTGATCAGCAATATCTCATTACTTTTATTCGGGAAGCGTTACAACTCAATCCAGACTTGAAGTTGTTCGCTTCACCCTGGAGCCCGCCAACATGGATGAAATCACCGAAAGCCTACAATTATGGCACTTTGCGCTGGGAAAAGGATATTTTGAAAGCGTATGCATTGTACTTTGTCAAATTTGTTCAGGCTTATCGAGATGCAGGTATTACAATTCATCAGATTCATGTTCAAAATGAAGTCATTGCCGATCAGAAGTTCCCTTCCTGTGTATGGACCGGAGAGCAACTGCGTGAATTTATTCGTGATTATTTGGGCCCTGCTTTTGAGGAACACGGACTGGATACGGAAATTTGGCTGGGCACCATTAACGCACCCGATCCGTGGGAGGAATTAATGAAAAAGACTTCGACCGGATTCGATGAGTATGCCCATACCGTGTTGAGTGACCCCGAGGCCTACAAATATATTAAAGGCGTAGGCTACCAGTGGGCAGGCAAAAATGCCATTCAGCGCACCGTTGCCAGCTATCCTGAGCTTCGTTACATGCAAACAGAAAATGAATGCGGTAACGGAGAAAACTCATGGGACTACGCCAAATATGTATATAATCTGTACCAGCACTACTTCACCAATGGCGTGAATGCTTATATTTACTGGAATATGGTTTTGGAGCCGAGAGGCAAGAGCACATGGGGCTGGGAGCAAAATTCGATGATTACGGTTGATCCAGCGGATCGAAAACCTGTCCTGAATCCAGAGTATTATGTCATGAAGCATTTCTCTCATTTTGTATTACCGGGTGCCCGACGCATCGGACTTCGTGGCTCATGGACTGGAAATGCAGTTGCTTTTCAAAATACAGACGGGCAAAGGGTGGTAATCATCGCCAATCCGTTCAAGGAATCGCGTGTGCTGAATCTGTCTCTCGGTGAAACAACACACCGCTTGGAGCTGGAGCCGGAGTCCTTTAATACTATCGTAATTCCTTCTTAACGCCGCAGATTTCTGGACTCTTCCCGCTTGTACACATCATTAGGTATCCCTGTCCGGTCTATAAGTGTCCAAGCATATGTATAGTTTCCAAAATGGATGTATATCCTTTTGCGTATAGTAGCTATAAATAGTATACTTGGAATAACTACGGACAGGAGGTCGATGAATATCACTACTGTAAAAGACCGGATTGATTTGAAGCTGATTAATTGTGATAAGGAATTGACTCTCGCGGTCATCGGTGGAAAATGGAAGCTGATTATTTTGTGGCATCTCGGTATGGAAGGCACCAAGCGGTTTGGTGAATTGAAGAAGCTAATCCCCCACATTACGCAAAAAATGCTGACTAACCAATTGCGTGAGCTAGAGGAAGATAAACTCATTCTGCGTAAAGTCTATCCTGTCGTGCCTCCTCATGTGGAATATTCCCTGACAGAGCATGGCGAAAGCCTGATTCCGGTACTGAGAGCAATGTACGATTGGGGATCAAACTATCGCGAGAACGTGATTTGGAAAGAAGAAGAAGCGATTCAGGACGTCACACCCGTGTGACCAGCAAAACAAGCATTTTACGAAATGCTGAACTATATTTTTAGTAGAGACGACCCTGGGGAGATCTGGGGTTGTTTTTTTGTGATATAAAGACGTTCCCCAAGATAATAAAAGAAATGGATGCAAGTATCCGTTTCCATTGGCATTAAAGCTCGTTTTCCGCTACATATCCTCATTTTACACTTGTATTCGTGATTTACATTACATCCGCTGTGACGTATGATTCTTCCATCCCTATTTACAGTGAATCCGAGAAGGAGGCCGTTCTAGCATGAGCATGACGCTTGCCCAGCCCACAACGTCCCAAGCGACCCAATTACGCATTGGTTCCATGGAAATGATTCAATACGACTATCGTCAATTTCCTGACTCAAAACCTTATCAACACCATTGCTGTGGCTTGCTTACTATGTCGTGTAACGGCGCTCAAGGTCTGGCGGAATATGAGCTGCCTGAAATTAAAGGTGCCTTTGACCTTGTCCGCTGGGCTTCCGTGTTTACCTCGCTCAAGGGTCTTTCCTTAACCGAGGCTGAGCAATATATTCAGCACCATGCTGATCACTGGGGGCCTGATAAAACAGGGCTAGCTCTATCTGCCTTATCCGATCTGACTACCCATGCGAACCTGCACATTCTCTCCCCATCAGCGACCATACTCCCCCCTCGGATTAGTCGTTCATATCTTATCGAGCATGGCCTGGTCTACTATTCATTCTAAATATCGTCCATAACTCCATTGTCAATCCACTTTCCAGTTCACGTAAAAAAGCCTGAGACTGTTTATCACAGGCCAGGCTTTTACACTTTCAGCACAGAGTTGATTACACTTGCAGTTTACCTGCACGAATATCGTCTGTCATTCCTGCATAAGGTGCTTGGGAAATTAATTGTTCGTTGTTCACACCCGCATTTTCGATAAATGTAATATCTGCAAATTCAGGAACCACATACTTCGGATACGTTTCATACTTTTCGCGCGATTCCTCCATCAGTGGAATAAAATCGTTTTGATAGCGCACAGTGATTTCTGGATGCTCATGAACCCATTTAGGGAAGAAAATAATGCCGTGCATACGTTTTTCCTCAGGCATAAAATTCAAAGACACGTCAGTGCCTGTCGGTTCGGTCCACGATACTTTATACACATTTTCCACCAGCTTCACCAGATTGACCTTCTGATCACGTACCCAGCGGCCGCCTACCATACCACTATGAATGCGATAATCGATCGTATCTTCATTTTTAATATATATTTCGTACTCCCAACCATTCTCATAAGTGTAGATCATGTGGCTGCCGATAAATTTGTCCATCTTGCATCCTTCTTTCCTAAATTATAAGTTTTTATGAATTGAATAGGAGACCAAAAATAATAAGTATTCAATTCAAAACATGTAATATTAAACATGTTGTTAAGTACATATAAATTGTAGCACTATGGTATACTAGTGTCAAATAACGTTTGACAAGGAGAGCTACGTTGAAACGCACATTAAAATACGCCATTTTGGGTCTTGTTCACAAAGAGGAAATGAGCGGCTACGATATTACGAGTCAATTCAAGCAGGAAATCGGACAATTTTGGAGCGCCAAACACAGTCAGATTTATCCTGAGTTAAAAAGGCTGACCGAAGAAGAGCTTATTGAATATCGCACCTCTATTACAGGAGCCAAGCTGGAAAAGAAGCTGTACTGCATCACCCCCAAAGGAACCCAAGAGCTGACCGAATGGCTGTTGAGCCCCAAAGAGTTACCGGAAACGGAAAAGGATGAGTTTATGCTCATGCTGTATTTCTCAGCAGCCATCCCCAAGGAAGAGAACAAGCGATTGTTCGAGGATCAGATAACCAAACGTAAAGAGAAGCTGGAGTATCTGTACGAAAGTAAAAAAACCCTCCAACAGCTGGACGAAAACCTCCAAGCCCCCGGTTCTAATCAATTTGGGCATTATCTGGTGCTGAGCCGTGCCATTAATCGGGAAGAAAGCTATATTACGTGGCTGGAAGAAACACTGTCCCTGTTTGAATAGCCTAAAAAACCTTCAACGCCACGTAGATTCGTGGTATTGAAGGTTTTTCTACATAGGTGCAAACTAGTCTGCCGTCGTAATCGAAGAGCCGTAATCTTCAATATGGATATCCGTGCTAAAACGTACAGGAATGGTACTAAAAGTGGTATCCCAATCCTCTTTAACCTTACGCCAAACTTTAGGGTGTTGAATCCTCAACGCTTCTCCGAAGCCTCCAACATCAGCCTGCAGCTTTTGCATTTTGGCTACAGTTTGTTCAGCTAATGAATTAACTCTCTCCTGAAAGATACTCTCTTCTTGTCCGAGCACATCATTGCTACGCAAATTTTCTTTCTTGTTAAAAACCTCGGAAACACGTCCCTCTGAGGTCATTTTTACTTGGAAGGAAATGTCGTCCCCCTGAACGTTGGCCTTGATCCTGCTTTTCACCGCTTTGATCTCATAAGCTATATTTTTACCGGTTTGGGGATCACTACTTTTCAGCACGCCTCCAACCAATTGACCTTTGATCCACATGAGACCCTCGACCTCTGACTCATTCAGAAAACCACCGTAGGTTTGTGTCTTTCCCTTGATGATTCCCGCACCTGCGAGCTTGATTTCATTCTCCGCCGTAATGACATTGGGCAATATAAAGCTTCTTTTACCCTTCATGGGCCCGACCACTTTAACCAAAGCCACGGGCTTTATCAACCGCGCGTTCCGTTTACGATTTTGGAAAATATCCTTTAAGATATAGGCAGGAATTTGACCGGGAATTTTTTCCTGAAGCGCATTGCCTGCCTTGTCTGTACTAATCAGCAGCTGGACGCTGGGCCGAATGTCATTATCCCCCAAGAAAAAGTCCAGCAGCTCATACAATGGAATCTTGCGAAGCAGACTGGAGCTGATAATAATCGTTTTCAAATGTTGTCCAATGGGCGGTCGGTTGGTTCGCAATGAAATTTCTCTTATCATTTCAAAAACGGAATCCCCCGTTTCCGTAATATTAAAAAACTTTTTAGCTTGTGGGGAGGAACTGTTGGAGCCGCCGCTCTCCTCTGGGATGATAAATTGAAAGGTACCGGTGATTAACTCTTTTTTTGGATAGTTTCCTCCTTTTCGATTGATTTGTTCTTCTTGTGAAGATTGTGACACTACATCCATAGCAATGCCCGTCTCCAGATTTAGATCCTCCACCGGAGAGCTGCTCCAGCAGCCTGAAAGTGTACAGCATATCAGGAGAGCCACCATTCCGAGTAATCCTGACTGGACTCTCTTCATGACCGCAGCCCCCTCCAGTGAGAAATAAGCAGCAGAGGGAGTGGAAGCAGAGCGAATAAAATGAAAGCTGCATTCCCGATCATCGTTCCAAAAGAAAATAACTCATTCAGATTTTTGGGGATTTGGGACAGGACGTAGATGAACGGGAGCAAAATAAACAGCGCCTTGGAATAAGAGCTATTCAAAATTTGAGAAACTCCGAGCGAAGCGCAATAAAAAGCAATACTGAATGTAGCAAAAATTTGCATAATCCAAATAGACAACAATAGGGATTCGAACCGTTCCAATAACAGATACTCCACTTCAAAACTGCGGGCCAAATCTAAAAAAGGCCAGGTTCTGGTCATAACTCCTTCCACCGAAAAGGCGCCAATGCATAAGATCAGCGTAGCTGCATAAGAAATGGTCGAGATCCCGATAGCAAGTCCAATCGCCTTGGTTGCTTTCTCCGGTTTTTCCATCCGACAAAGAATAATCAGCAGGCACTCTGTCCCCGTTAAGGTCAGGGTTGTAGTCTTGAGCGTTTTAAGCACTGGCATCACACCCTCGGACAAAACAGGACGCAAATTATTCAATTCGAAAATATTCAAACTCAGCAAGCATATCAATAAAAAGATAGCTGCCGTAATCGGGAATATAACTTGACATATTTTACCTAATGCTCCCACCCCACCCATGCATAGGTACAGAGAGAGCCACATAAAAAGTGCTGAAATTGCCCACGCCGGAGTGCCTTCAAGTAAAAAGAACGACGTTACTTCCTCCACAGTTCGGATTTCGAATGCGGCTATACAAACAAAATAGATAACGAACAACATACCCATCACTTTGCCGATGGCTTTGCCTGTTATCCGCTGAACATACTGGTAGAAGGTGCTTTCCGGAAAACGTGAACTTAGCTTGACCATAATCCATCCAAACAGGAAAGTGATAGCCCCTGCTAAAATGACAGATATCCACGCGTCCGGTGTTTTTGCAGTTTCAACGGCTACTCTGGGAAGGGTAAGCAACCCGGCAGCCAGCATAAAGCAGACCACAATCGCCGTCGTCTGTAATGTTGTAATTTTATCCGTTTTTTTCCCACGGGTCATCTTGCTCCCTCCTGTGTTGTTGAACTCATCCTTGTCGCTTAGGGTCTTTATGCTTCAATAGAATGGGTCTGTTTTTCATAAATTGTAACGGTGCTCGCAAGAAGTAATCTTTCCAGTCCTTCAACGAACGAGGGGCCGTTAAACTAAGATATGGCACGCCGAAGCTGTGTAATTTAGCCATATGAATGCTCAACATCAGGAAAAACATGATTACTCCATACAAACCGAAAATAGCCGCCGTGAACATGGCCCCAAAACGAAGAACACGCATAGAGATCCCGGCGCTGTATACAGGTGAGGCAAAGGAAGAAATCGCCGTGACTGCTACCACAATAACGAGAATAGGACTTACAATCCCGGCGTCAACAGCGGCCTGTCCAATAATCAAACCGCCGACGATGCCCATTGCTGGACCGATGGGTTTGGGGAGCCGAAGTCCTGCCTCGCGTAAAATTTCGATGGAAATTTCCATAATCAGGGCCTCAATCAGTGTCGAAAACGGAACTCCCTGTCTCGCACTGATAATGGAAATGACCAACTTGGTTGGAATCAGTCCGGGATGAAACGAGATAAAGGAAATATAGAGCGATGGGGCGAACAGAGATATCGAAGTTGCCATAAAACGAAGAAATCGAATAAGCGACCCCGGTATCCATCGTTCATAGTAATCTTCGGGAGACTGGAGCATCATGCCGTACGTCACAGGCATAAGGAGCGCAAAAGGTGTACCGTCCAGCAGAATCGCCACACGTCCCTCCAGCAATGCAGCCATGACCCGATCCGGTCTCTCCGTATTTTGAATTTGCAGAAAGGGGCTAAGAAAATTATCCTCAATAAGTTGCTCCACATAGCCCGACTCCAGCACCTCATCCATATCAATGGTTTTGACCCGCCGCTTCACCTCATCCACAAGCTCCGGGTCGGCAATGTCTCTGAAATACACCACCATCAGCTGCTTTTCCACTCTTTTGCCCACTTTGAAGGACGACATGGCCAGCTCCGTACTTTCTCCATGCCTGCGCAGCATTGCCGTATTGTCGCTGAGTATCTCTGTAAAACCGACTCGTGGTCCCCGCAGCACCGATTCCGATATGGGGTCTTCCACCCCTCGTGTATTCCCTTTGGGTGTACCCAGCACGAAAGCACCCGGTATGCCCTGAATCAAGAGTATGACTGAACCGAACAGCACCTTTTGTAAGGAGAACTGCACCTCTAACGTATACTCTGTCTCCGATACCAGCATAACCTGACGAATTAACATATCCCGAAGCTCTTCTCCTCTCGGAAGATCTTCCCCCCCTTGCCCGGAGCTGCCCCAATCCATCAGCGGCTTTAAAATGTTCTGATCCATGCCAACCTTGTCCGTTAATCCATCCACAAAAAAAAGTGTGCCTACAGCGCTCAATTTTTCCAGAAAAATAGATCGTTCGTTCACGTCTGACATATCCGTGACGGCTTGTCTGATTTTTGCTACATTGGCTTCATAATCTTCGATAAAGGTCTCCTTTACCTTCTCAGCCTCACTTACAGACGGATTACGATCTGTATGCTGTGAACGGTCTTCTTCTTCTAAAAGCTTTAATCGTTCCATACGTCTGCTCTCTCGACCATCCATCGCTCTAATTTGTCGTACTGTCAGAAAAATAATCAAAGGTATGATGAACAAAAAGAAAGCTTCCAACCATACGTTCCATTTGGGCATATGAGTTCCGATGACCTGCCACACACTCTTTCCTCCTTCACTTCCATAGGATTTGTATATAGATTTACCTGGATTAGAAAAATGATGCATCGGCAATGGAATAAATTTCTTTACTCACAAAAGGAATAAAAAGGTGAATTTGATAGATGAACTGTAGTGCCAAAAGTGGAATTACATGATAATATCTATTCATTCTATGACTAATGTCACAAATTTGTTGAATTCGTGGGCCATTATTCGAATCTAAAAAGGAGTTGTAGGTATGAAGAATCATTTTTGGAAGAAAGCCGCCGTATTGAGTCTGCTGGCGGTCATTTTGTTAGGAGGAACGGCAATCAGCCCTAAACAGGCTCAAGCATCGCCCGAGCCTTATATAGGGGAAATTACAATCTACCCGTACATGTTCGCTCCCCAGGGATGGCTAAAATGCGAGGGTCAGCTCTTGAGCATTAATCAGAATGCTGCATTGTTCAGCCTGCTGGGCACTAATTTTGGCGGCGATGGAATGAACACATTTGCATTGCCTGACTTGCGCGGGGCTTCCCCGTTGCCAAATGTAAACTACTACATCGCAACCGAAGGGAACTACCCATCCCGCCCTTAATGAATGCGTTCATCGGTGGGCTAATTAATGAAGAAGAGGTGATGGCGTGCTCGAAGGCAATAACTTCACACGCAACAATTTGAAACCGTATCGCTTGCTGGTTCCATTGCTGCCATTCATCAGCGGTGCGTTCCTGCTCATAGGGACGAATGAGGCACATGCTGCCGGTTGGGAAAATGTGGTACTCAATAAACCAACCACATCCAGTGGCTATAGCCAGCCCTATGATCCCTCCAGAGCTGTGGATGGGTCAATCGGGCCGACAAGCCGCTGGTATCAAGCCAGCGACGGGGAGAAATGGATCCAGGTAGACTTGAGAGATTGGTATATCGTAGATCGATACGTTGTTACAGGTATGGGAGTCCATGACGGGTGGCAGGATCAACGTGATCCATACAGTTTCCGATTGCAAACAAGCAGCAACGGAAGTAATTGGGTGACTGTTGATACCGTCCAGAATAATGGGAGCTCTAATGTTGAAAAGAGCATTACTCCTGTAACTACACGATACTTGCGAGTATATATTGATCAAGGAAATGCGAGAAACAATCAATGGGCTTCCATCATGGAATTCGCAGCTTATGGGGAGCGATTGCCCGTTCCACAGGCTCCGGGTCATTTTACAGGAACCAAAAATGGAAATACGGTGGAGTTAAGCTGGGATGCTGTTCCTTATGCAACTTCCTACAAAGTCATACGAGATAGTGTAACCCTCTATACAGGTAACTCAACCCAATTTATAGACACTTCAGCATTGCCGCCAGGTGAAGCCCTTTACACGGTTCAGGCTGTAAATGCTAAGGGGGAGAGCACTCCCTCAGAGGTTAAAGTGAACATACTTACCGATGCCGAGAGGGTTGCACAGGCAAAAGCCGCTCTTGCTTTAGGCTTCTCACCTGGAGATACAGCTGATTCGGTATCCCAAAAGCTGACGCTACCACTCGCTGGATTGAATGATACGACGGTGAGCTGGAGTTCGGATACTCCTGACGTCATTACGAACGAGGGGGCTGTCACACGCCCGCGGTACGATCTGGGTGACCGAAAAGTAAAACTGACAGCTACGATTGCGAAGGGAAGCACCTCGGATACACAAACTTTCGAAGTAACCGTACCGAAGATAACTGCACAAGATACATTGGATCAAGCAGTAGACACCCTCTCACTTGGCAATTTGTCTGCGGTAACAGAAAATATTCCTCTCCCTTTATCCGGTTATGGTGGAGCGCAGATCGAATGGTCCTCAGCCAAACCACTAATTATTGCAGCAGATGGAACACTCACCAGACCCTCTTATAATAGTGGAGATACGGATGTTACCCTAACGGCTACCCTGCAACTTGCAGGCTTAACGAAAACAAAGAATTTTAATGCACATGTAGTCAGTCTGCCCATGAGCGATACAGAAGCCGTTGACGCAGCATACAGGGCGCTTGAGTTGCCAATGACTACAGTAATCGGAGACGTATATTTGCCAAAAGACGCTCTGAATGGTGTTCAGGTGTCATGGTCATCGAATCAGCCCCAGTTCCTGGATCATACTGGGCATGTAACATTCCCAAGCTATGTGCAGGGCGATCAGACCATCACGCTGGAAGCAGTTGTGTCACGAGGCGGGGTTGAGCTACGAAAAACATTCGGCCTACTCGTGCCTGCACTGCCCGTAAGCGCTGATGAAGCCGTAAATTTGGCAGCCAATACACTGAATTTAGATTATCCGCAAGGGATCAAGGATTCCATCGCTCTGCCTCATACAGGAGCATTTGACACCCAGATCGACTGGTCTTCGGATCAACCAGATATACTCAGCAACAGCGGTCAGGTGAATCGGCCTAAATATGCAGACGGTGATGTGAATGTACAATTAATTGCCATTATTTCTAAAGGTGCAGCTTCTGTACAAAGAACATTCACGATCACAGTGCTGAAGGCATTACCGAATACACCTTACGTACGATTAAACGGCAGTAATCCAATTGTTCTGGAAACCGGCGACAGCTTCACTGATCCAGGAGCCAGCGTACTGGACAGTGTATACGGCAATATCCTGCTCCCTGAGCTTTCAGGTAGCGGAAATGTTGATACAAATGTACCTGGTGTATATGTATTGAACTATGCTTATAGCGACAACGGTGGTTGGACGGCAGAGCCGGCAGAACGCCGTATAAACGTGCTGCCTCGTGCTGTTACAGCCGCAGCAGGCAATGAGGATGTAGCCTCTGTGATCGTTACAGGCGCCTTACCGAGCGCACGGCTTGAGCTGTACAATGCCCAGCAGGAGCTTATAGCGGAAGGAATTGCTTCGGGAGAGGGAAGATATACATTTACACCTGTTCCTGAAGGAGCCAGCTACTATGTGCTGCAGAACGTAAATGGTATGAAGAGCGCTCCGTCAGGGCTAGTGTATCCGCAAGGGTTAACCGCACAGCGCGTTGCGGATTCCATCACAAGCATAGCAGCTCCTACAACAAGTGACACACTGCTCAGGTTGCCTGTTGTACCTGATGGTTTCCGTGTGACCATCAGCAGCAGTAGCCAGCCAGACATCGTGCGTACAGACGGAACTATTGTTCAAGCAGATACTCCTTCCGTTGTAACTATCATGCTGGATGTTATGAGGGTAAGCGATGGTTCTCGTGCTTTGACGCAAGCCATAGAAGTCACCGTCCCTGCCAAGGTAATTGCAAACACAGGCAAATCTAACAAAGATAAGAATGAGGATCTATCTGCTTTCATACCACAGATCGGATTTTCTGAACAAGGGAAAGAGTTCTCCCTCTTTGTTCCTTCGCCGGCATTCCTGGATGAGCAGATACAGCAAGCACTTCGCGAAGGCAAAGCATACGCAGACATTCGTTTGGAGCAGGAGAAGCAACTGAGTCGTGTTATCCTTTCTCATTCTTTACTGAATAAATGGGATAAGATTGGTGCATCGGTAATATCCCGATATGGAACACTGATGATATCCAGTGACACCTTAACCAGCATGGCCTCAGGCCAGCAGGACGTTACATTGTCATTCCAGCAGGTAGATGTACAACGTGCACAGCAGATCCGTGATTGGGCTGAGCAACAATCCAGCCTGACGCTGATGGGTCCGGTTACAGACATCAAAGCCAATGTGACAGGAACCTCGTCGATCATTCTACCGCTGGATAACGAATCCTTAGGTGAGTTACACAATCCAGAGCCCCAGTTCTCCATTCTTGTTATTCATGAGAATGGCGAGCGTGAGATTCTAAAAGGGACTGCTGTAATGGATTCAAAGGGGATTTTGTCGGGTGTGAGTGTCAATACGACCGGGTTAGGTACCTTTGCCGTCGCCACAGACGCAAAGTCTCAAACCGATAATGCCAGTGTGCAAAATGACCAAATCAATTCGTCAGGTTCACAAGAGCTAGCTCAGGTATGGCCGGATGTACAAGGCCATTGGGCAGCGAAGTCCCTACAATCTCTTGCAGACAAAGGCTGGATACAAGGCTATAAAGACGGCAACATACGCCCTGAGCGCGCTGTAAGCCGTGCAGAATTTGTAGCCATACTGACCAGAGCATTGGGAACTGCTGGAGATGAGAGCCCTTCTACCTCATTTACAGATATGCAGGGACACTGGGCTGGATCAGCCGTGGATTTTGCTCACCAGCAGGGATGGATTCAAGGGCTAACCGCTCAAACTTTCGGACCTGATGAGAGTCTTACCCGTGAGCAGGCGATGGTGATCCTGTCACACGCGATGCAGAATCAAACATCCATTTCCAGCACTACTGCACTGCAATCCTACAAGGATGAGCAGCAGATTGCAGCATGGGCCTCGGCAGCATTCCAAAATGCAGTATCCTCCGGTTGGATCAGCGGTTATCCAGATGGAACGCTCAAGCCAAAAGCGGCCATCAGCAGAGGTGAAATGGCTGAACTGCTGGTACGTATTCTTAAATAAGACTTTTCAAGCTTCATACATCAGATGAGTATAAGCAAATACAACTCGGCCCCCAAGCTTCTCGGGGGCCGTATTTTTTTATGTATATTTTATGTACAAGCCTTCAACAATCATTTTTGCTTGTTTATTCACCCTTTTCGCTTCAGTAAATATATTATAAATATCTGCGAAGCGGGGCGATGAACCACCTATCACCTCTACAGTAGGAAGAATGATAAGGAGGAGATATTTGAGCATGAAACATAAAAAACCGTTCAGGTTCAGTGGTGCTTCAAAAAAAGACGAAGACTGTAAACCAACAAGAGTAAATAAAAGTATCGAAGCTCTTCTCAGACTGATTCATGAATTGACCGCGATCATCCCCGTCGTATTCGCAAACCCCTCTGCGGCCAATGTATCTTCCTTGCAACAGGTTTTAAGACGTTTGTTGTCTCTGGCGAAAAGCTTAAGACTTAGAGGCGGGGTTAAGGCAGACTTACTGGCAGCGCTGGAACTTGCTATTGTTGCGTTAGAAGCTACACCTTTCTCTCCGATCGGCGTAGGTACTGCACTGCAACAATTGCTGGATGCCCTATTGTCCATCGTTTTACAAGAATCCCTTGATCCTGCTCTTAAAGACAGCTTAATCAGCGCGATCAGAATCGCTGGAACGACGGTTAGCAACGTATTAGGTGAAACATACTTGTCAGGGGAGTCTGGCCCACAAGGACCTCCTGGACCTGTGGGACCCGGCGGTGCGCCTGGACCCGCAGGTGGACCAGGGCCACAAGGGCCTCCCGGACCTATCGGCGCCGCTGGACCTATCGGAGCGCCCGGACCTGTTGGCCCTGCCGGGCCTGCGGGGCCAATTGGGGCGGCTGGACCTGCCGGACCTGTCGGCGCTACGGGTGCTGCGGGACCTGCCGGGGGTGTGACAGGCGCCACGGGCGCTACGGGCGCGGATGGATTGGTCGGGCCAGCCGGGGCCATAGGGCCTGCTGGAGCCATAGGGCCGACTGGGGCTGATGGTTTGCCAGGCGCAGTTGGCGCTGTCGGAGCTGCTGGAGCCACGGGTGTTACGGGTGTTACGGGCGTTACAGGGATTACCGGAGCCACCGGCTCGGGAGCCATCATCCCGTTTGCTTCGGGAGGACCTGCTATACTGACAACTGTTCTTGGCGGAGTGGTAGGAACCACAAGTTTGATCGGCTTTGGGAGCTCAGCAACAGGTATTAGTCTCGTAGGCGGGGTCATAGACCTGACAGGTACACTTGTAGGACCTCTGATTAACTTTGCTTTTTCTGTTCCACGGGATGGCGTAATTACATCTATTACTGGTTACTTCAGTACAACAGCTGCGTTAACTCTCATTGGTTCAACTGCGACGATTACTGCCCAGTTGTTTAGCTCCCCAACACCTGATAATACCTTTACAGCAGTTCCCGGAGCAATCGTTACATTGGCTCCCCCACTGACTGGTATCATTGCTTTAGGAACGACCTCTAGTGGCATTACTACCAGTTTGGCTATTCCCGTAACCGCACAGACCCGTCTGCTTATGGTTTTCTCTGCCACAGCTACAGGTATTTCCCTCGTAAACACTATCGTAGGTTATGCAAGTGCAGGCGTCACCATTACCTAATCCAAGCCAAAAAGGGCCCAACAGGATTGTTCCTGTCGAGCCCTTTTTATTTGTATTCCATCAGACGAACTAAACCGTTTCGAGCGATATTTTTACTTCTTCTCCCTCTTCACAAACGGCGAACGTTTTGACTTGTCCGTGATCAGGCTCTTGAACGACGCCTGTCTGCAGATCAATTTTCCAGTCATATAAAGGATCATAAATATAATGACCAGATACTATCGCCTCTGTAAGAGGGCCTCTTTTGGGATGAGGACTGACATTTTCAACGGCATAAAGCTCATTCTCCGAAGTGCGAAAAACAGCAATTTCAGCACCTTTGATATGGATGGTACGTCCTATTCTGATCGGAAAATCCTTACTATGACCGACAACAAGCCATTCGGCATTCTTGATCATTTGCTTGATTGCTCCCTTCCTCAGGCATTTTAGATACAATTACACAATAGACGGGGTGACAACCTCAAATAAGTTCTTACGAGAATCCTCATCATTGATGATCTTTTTCCAAGGGTCTTCGACCTGTTGTAATGCAAATTCGATGCGTTCTACTAAAGCTTGTCGATGATCTGTATCATGAACGACTGCCTTCTGAATCTCTTCCAGACCGATCCGTTCCACCCACTCCGAAGTACGTTCCAGGTATTGTCCTGTTTCCCGGTAGAGTTGCATTACGCTTCCTACAATATCAATCAGCTCGGCGTCGGTTTTCACTTTACAGAGTGAATCAGCCAACCTTGCTTTAATTCCGCCATTACCACCGATAAAGATCTCCCAGCCCCCATCATTACCTACGATTCCGATATCTTTGGTACATGATTCCGCACAGTTGCGTGGACATCCATTAACCGCTAATTTGAATTTTGCCGGGAAATCCAATCGTTCGAATTTTCGTTCCAACACTTCTCCCATTCCCATCGAGTCTTGTGTGCCAAACCGGCAGAATTGCGATCCAACACAGGTTTTAACCGTACGAAGTGACTTCGCGTAGGCATATCCTGACGGCATATCGAGTTCTTCCCATACTTTAGGCAGATCCTCTTTACGGACACCAATCAAATCAAGCCGCTGCCCTCCTGTTACTTTAACGACCTTAACGTTGTATTTAAGAGAAACATCTGCTATCTTCTTCAAATCTTCTGGGGTCGTTACACCACCGTACATTCTAGGAACAACTGTAAATGTTCCATCCTTTTGAATGTTTGCGTGCAATCGCTCATTTACAAAACGGGAATCTCCCTCATTTTCATAGGTATCCGGGTTAATCATTCCCAAATAGTAATTCAGCGCCGGACGGCATTTGGAGCATCCTTCATCATTATGCCAACCCAGTACATTCATAACTTCACGCGTTGTTGTCAGCCCTTTGGTTTTGATCGCTTCCACAATCTCGTCCCGACTCAATGTTGTGCAGCCACATATTCCTTGCTTGGCTGACGTCTTGAAGCTGTCTCCAAGAACATATTGTAGAATCTGCTCCACGACCGGCTTACATCCTCCACAGGAGCGCGTTGCTCCGGTACATGCTTTAATTTCATCGACTGTAGTCAGTCCATTTTCATTAATTGCATCCACAATGGCCTTTTTAGTTACACCGTTACAGCCACACACAATTTCATCATCGGCCATCGTTTCAGCGGATGATGTTTTCGCCCCGTGATTGCTGCATCCCGTACCCATGATCTGTCCATATATCTCATCTGTCATCAATGTTTGCTGACGCACATATTTTTGAAGACTAGCAGATTCGCTCACATCGCCAAACAGTACAGTTCCAACAATCTTATTTTCACGAAGCAGCACTTTTTTGTATGTGCGCTTCCACTCATCCTTTGCTACAATCACCGTATGTTCAGGCTGGGTTATGAATTCGCCAGCAGAGAAAACATCCACCCCTGAAATTTTGAGCTTGGTGGAAACCACCGATCCCATATAACCTTCAGTATCCGCGCCTGCCAAATGTTTGGCAATTACACTCCCCTGTTCAAACAGCGGAGCTACCAAGCCGTAACAGGTTCCGCGGTGTTCAACACATTCCCCTACAGCATATACATCCGGCACGGAGGTTCTCATCAAATCATCGACTACAATACCACGGTTCGTTTCCATACCACTTTGCACAGCCACCTGAATATTAGGCTTGATCCCGACGGCCATAACGACCAAATCCGCTTCCAGCTCGCTTCCGTCTGAAAATCGCAGTCCTTGTACCCGATCTTGACCGTACACCTCCGCAGTTTGCATTTGCATAGCAAACTTGATTCCCTGGCGTTCTAGTTCTGCTTTCAACATCGCAGAGGCTTCCCGGTCCAGCTGACGTTCCATCAAATCCTCCATTAAATGAACGACCGTAACATCCATACCCAGGTTGACCAAGCCTTTAGCTGCTTCCAGCCCCAATAGGCCTCCACCAATGACAGCTGCCTTTTTAAAGGTCTTCGCTGCCTCAAGCATTGCCGAGCAATCGGCGATATCTCGGAAACCGATGACACCCGGTAATTCTTTGCCCGGAATAGGCAAAATAAATGATTGTGAGCCAGTAGCTACCAAAGCTACATCGTAATCAATTTCCAGTCCGTCTTCGGTGTGAATCTTCTTGTTCTCACCGTCAATGCTTTTCACCATTTTTCCTGTATATAAAGTAATCCCTTGATCCGCGTACCATTGCAAATCGTTCAGTATGATATCATCAATCGTTTTACTACCTTCCAATACATAAGAGAGCATGATCCTGTTATAGTTCGGATGCGGCTCATTTCCCAGGACCGTAATTTCATACTTATCCGTTAATTTTAAAATTTGTTCGACCGTATTGATACCAGCCATCCCGTTCCCTATAACCACAAGTTTCTGTTTACTGTTTATCATATACCGGTTCCTCCATTCATTCGACGATGCTTCCTATCCGATGACATCTCCTACGTTCCTATGAATATTGCTTATGCTTCTATTCTAATGCAGCAGATAGAGCTATATGTGATTAGAATCACAATGTAGTTCAAATTAAAAATATTTAGGGATTTCCCTATTCCGTTTCAAGGGATAAAGGTAAGCAGCTGAAATTGAGTTAAAAAAAGGACCCGCTAGCTGGTCCCTTAGTTTAATTTATGAATGATGGACTTTGACTCAAATGGGTGAAATATTCAGCAACTTCCCGTTCAGCCCGGGATGGACGCCAGCCGCGATTTTTTCCATCTGTGTACTATGAACCATAAGAAATTTATTTTTCTTAGTCAGCAGTAGATTCCCACGGCTACCTTCTCCCGCTCCAAGTGGCATATTCGTTCCTGCCGGAAGGATCACAATCGTCAAATATCCTTCACTGTCAACTTTACAGGGAGCATAATGAAGTGTCGTTGAATATATCTCGACAACCGTGTTTTTAGGCTGAAAAAACACCTAAACATTTGCACTGTCATAGGAATTGTCCTCAATGTCCTGTACTCTGCCGACAAGATGAATACAGTCTGTAGCGGCAATCACCACCTCGCTGCCCTGATGATATTCCAGCCCGGTCAGACCTGTATTCTGACCTGCGCAAAAACCAGCCTGAATTGGAAGTTGGCCGTACACCTCATCTTGAATCCGGTGAATTACACCGAAGTCTTCGAGTTCTGCGACCGAAGGTACATAATGGTTTCCCTGATCGGGTACACTGGTCGTTTCTTTTGCATACTTGATGAGCTCTGTGGTATTAAAATGAGGCAGCAGCCTTCCATACGGGCGGAATGCTTCGCTCATTACCTCATAAATAACCAAAGGTGCATTGATTTGATTTAGTCTTTCCGTAGTCTTCATAGCTTGACCTCCAGCAATGAATCTCCTGTGTACACTCGGTTATTTCCCAGCACCTTAACGTCAGAGTATTCGGCTGTATTCGTCACAATAATCGGTGTAGTCATGTCATAGCCCAGAGCTTTAATTGCTCCAATATCAAACTCGACCAGCAGTTGACCTTTGGTAACCCGATCCCCTTCTGAGATATGCGTTTTAAAATGCTGTCCTTTCAACTTGACGGTGTCCATACCGATGTGAACCAAGATCTCCGTTCCTCCATCCGATACAATACCAATCGCATGGCCTGTACGGAAGGCATTAGCTATAGTTCCGTTGAATGGAGAGAGCAGTTTGCCATCCTCAGGCACAATAGCAACGCCTTTACCCATGGCTCCAGTAGAGAACACTTCATCAGATATCTCGGATAACGGTTTGACAGCACCCGTCAGCGGGCTGGAAATATTCTCGTTCGTCAGCGCAGGAGCTGGGGTTTCAGCTTCTTTCTTCTCTTCATGGACTGCAATCATTTCTTTTTCCATTGAATCATTAAATCCAAAGAAATACGTAGTAATGGCTGTGAATATATAAGCTACTATAATGGCAATTACGAATCCAGCAAATCCTGTGCCGAAGAATATCGGCAGGGATGCCAAGCCCGGTATACCTGGAGCAATCGCCACGGAACCCGCCGCACCTGTGATTGCCCCGGCGATAGCGCCCCCGATAATAGCCCATACGAACGGTTTTTTGTAGCGGATACTAATCCCGTAGATGATCGGTTCCGTGATGCCAAACAAACCCGTTATCGCCGCAGGCCCTGCAATCGCCCTCACTTTTGGATTTCTGGTTTTAAGGAATACACCCAGTGCCGCACCTGCTTGTGCAAAGTTAGAAGGTGCCATTAATGGTTTCATGGTATCATAACCATATACCGCGATGTTATTGTACATAATAGGAATAAACGCCCAGTGCAGCCCCATAACTACCAGTAGCTGCCACCCAGCACCTAAAATGACTCCTGCTACAATCGGACTCAAATTGTATAAGAAGGTGTAGCCCTTAGCCATTCCCAAGCTGGCATATATTCCAATCGGTCCAACCGCGATCAGAGTCAAGGGAACAATGACCATCAGACAGATAAGTGGCGTTATAAAATTTTTAACGCTATCATGAATTACTCTATTCAAGAATTTTTCCAGAATCGATAGCAACCAAATCGCGATAATCACTGGAATAACCGAAGAAGTATAACTCATAAGAACAACAGGAATATTGAAGAACGTAATATCCACTTTATCGTTATACAAAGTAATAATATTCGGGTATACCAGAGCTCCCGCTACTGCAAGCGCTACAAACGTATTCACTCCAAACTTCCTCGAAGAAGTGACTGCAATCGCTAGCGGCAGGAAATAAAAGATACTGTCTGCGGCAGCGAACCAGATCGAATAGACGCCACCTGTTTTGGTGAGCCATCCTAACGAGACAAGCATTAATAAAAGCCCTTTCAAAATACCGGAAGCTGCCAGTGCACCCAAAAATGGTGTGAAAATACCTGAAATAATGTCCACCGTTTTATTGAACCAGTTGCCATCAGAAGCAGCGGATGCATTCGATTTGTCGTCATCTCCAAGGCTACTGATCTTTAAAATGTCTTTATATACGTCTCCTACCGTATTTCCAATGACCACTTGATATTGCCCACCGTTTTCAACAACTGTAATAACCCCGGGAATATTTTGTGTTTGGTTCTTATCGGCCTGATCCCTGTTTTTTAATTTAAATCTTAACCGAGTGGCACAATGCACCAAGCTGGAGACATTTCCTTCTCCGCCAACAGACGCTAAAATGTCTTTTGCCAGTTTTTCATTGGACATACTGCTCGCTCCTTTAATCCTCATTTGGCATATTTCTATGAAAGTAAACGTTTACATGAATGGTGGTAATCCAAAGACTCTACGCGCACTCCAAGGAGTACGAAAAGAATATAGAGTCTTTTAATTACACGGGGTCAATCGTTACCGACTTCTTCCTACCATTCTCTTGATTGTATGTCTGCGCCCTTTAATGGACAGCGCAAGCTGGTATACGTTCTCAGGAAGAGGTGTTCCTGCATAACCACCATCTCCAATGGCATGAATATCCGCGCCCGTCTGTTTCATCATGAGTGCGATCCAGGCAATCGTTTGAACATCTGCCCCTTCAACTGAGCTGTTCAGGAAAGAAAGAGCAAGCGTTCCGGGTTTATATGAATGGACAAATTCTACACATTGTCTGACGTGCTCCACTGTAATACCATGTCTGGAGCCAGGTGCAGGCAACGTAATAACGTCAGCTCCAGAATCGATCAAGTCCTTAATAATTTCATTGGAAGGTCTCTCGCTCAGTGGATCACCCAATACTTTCTCAATGGTTCCGTCTTCCCATTTTCCGGCGCAAATCAGGATTTTGTCTCCCAGTGTTTCTTTTGCCAGTTTGGTTGCTGCAATGATCCGTTCAAAGGTTGTACCTGCGGAAGGATTTCCTCCAAGTACGATAAAATCAGCTCCAATCTCCAAGGCACGCAGGAAGTTCTCTCTGGAAGCGATTCTTCCTTCTTTGGCCTCCACATATTGTTCTCCCGCAACCTGAGCATCAGGGCTTGGACATTCAAAATAAATTCCAAGTGGAACTCCAGCCCATTCTTTGACTTGTTTCAGACTATAAGGCTTATCAGCCAGCTTGCCATGCTTCATTTCACGCAATCCGATATTGGATTCTTCCTTGATCATATCAAAGCCATTCAGCATAACCATATCTGCGCCGTAGGCAGCCTGGATTTCCGCATTGGTAACACCATCAACCAAACCAGTGTTTATCATTACCAGATGTTGTCCCATAATGACACGCCCTTCAGAAGCCAGAATGGATTCTTTTAGGTCTGCTGCGCTAAATTTCAAAATATCCGTTTTCGTGCTCGCGATTAACCTTTTTGCCAATGTAATCTCCTCCAAGTCATTTATGTTTTAAGTGGTCGTTTGTCAGCACAAATGCTGTTCCTCGATGTCGGATATCATCTTGATGCGGTCGCCATGGCGTCCTCCTTCAAACTCAGCCTCCAGCCATGATTTCACTATCATTTTCGCCAATTCGCTTCCAACGACACGTGCACCGAATGCAAGAACATTTGTATTGTTGTGCTGCTTGGACAACTGTGCAGAATAAGGCTCGCTGCATACCACAGCCCGAATTCCCTTGACTTTGTTGGCCGAGATGGATATTCCCACGCCTGTGCCACAAATCAGAATACCTGCGTCAGCCTGCTTTCCGACCACAGCCTCTGCAACGAGCTTTCCATACTTCGGATAGTCAGTTCTTTCTGAAGTTTGCGGTCCATAGTCCATGACCTCATGACCCAGTTCATTAAGATAGGCTGAAATCATCGTCTTAAGCTCTACAGCCACATGGTCGCTACCGATGGCAATTTTCATGGCTTTATTCCTCCCCGAATTAGATATTTTTTAATCTGTTAATGATGGTTTTGTAAGATTCTTCTTTACCAAACAAAGTGGATGTCCCCAGAACGAACCCCTCAACCCCGTAGTGTGTCAATTCGTTGATCTTCTCTTCGGAGATAGCCCCATCAACCACGATTGTATAATTCAATCCCTTTTCGTGTTTAAAAGCTTGCAGTGCTTTAATCTTGTCGTTCACGAAGGGTAAATATTTTTGCCCTGCAAAACCCGGATTTACCGTCATGACCAGCACATAGTCAACCATGCCAAGTAAAGGTTCCACCGCAGCAATGGCTGTTCCCGGATTAAGAGCGATTCCCGCTTTTACCCCGCTTCCAACAATTCGATCAATGGTACGCGTCGGATGCATGTCGGCCTCCGGGTGAAAATAAATAATGTCTGCACCCTTATCAGCAAATAAATCAATGTAGGCGGAAGGGTTGTCTATCATCAGATGTACATCCATTGTTTTTTGGGTTTGTTTACGGATAAACTCCAAATCCTGAAGTCCCATTCCGAAATTAGGGACAAATCTACCATCCATAATATCAATATGATAAATATCCACATTGGCTTCTTCCAGCGCGTTTACTTCATGTTCCAAGGAGCTGAAATTAGCGCACATCATGGAAGGACATAATAGCATACTCATTCATAATCACCCTTCTTCTAAAATAGAGTAAACGATTACTCAAACGCCATAATCTGTTTTACATTTTCCAAAAAGCAGCAGTTGATCTTTATGCCCTTTGGTATTGAATAAATCAGTAGAGAAAACGTTTACCCATTGAAAAAAATAACAACAGTTCATGGCTCGAACTCCATCACTTGTTGGTTTCTCACACATCATATGGATTCTGAACTCTCTTGGGTAAACGATTACATTTAACATGATTAAAGTTATCATTTTCTGATATTGTTGTCAAACCATTTTTTTGTTGGATATTTAACGGGAAAGTTTACAGCAAAATAGAGCACAGCTCGACCATCTTACTCTGGAGAGGTAAAACAGTACCTATGCTTACCTCTCCCTTGGCTAATGCAAGATGATATCTGACCACGAAACTAGGTGGTACTGCGTTGTATCAACCGTACTGGGATGGAATAATGCTGCTCTTGTTCCATCTTGTCTCCACTCAGCATACGAAGCAGCATACTGGAAGCTTTATCTGCAAGTGTTTCTTTATCCTGTTCAATTGTAGTCAATGGTGGATTACAGTATTGGGAAATTGTATCATTATCAAAACCCACTATCTTGACTTCACCGGGGACCTGTACTCCGAATTTCTGTAACGCCAGTAATCCGCCCAAAGCCAACCAGTCATTAGTTGCAAAAATACCGTCAAACCGCAGTCCTTTTTCCAAGACATGTTTAATAGCAGCCTGTGCGGTCTCCAGAGTAGGCCCATCATTGCGAACTGCAACCAAGCGGTCCTCGGATGGATGCAGTCCATGCTTTTGCAGAGCATCTTTATACCCGTACAGACGCTCATTAACAGAGGATAGATTGTTTTGCTTGGTCAACAGCAAAATTTCCTTGCAGCCTTTGTTAATCAGCTCCTCTGTCGCCAGAAATCCACCCTCATAATGATTGGACTCAATAAAAGCTACGTTCGTATTAATCTTCGGTCGACGGTCAATACATACAATCGGAATGGGACGTTTAAGCAATTCCGCAGAAAGCTCCTCCTGACCCGAAATGCAGATCAGACCATCTACCATTTTTCCATCCAAAGTTTTCAAATATTCTCGTTCCTTCTCCGCATCTTTAGCAGTATTACATATAATGGTAGAATATCCTTGTTTAAAAAAGAAGCTTTCCACTTTTTGTACAATGACTGAAAAAAATTCATTATTAATATCCGGCACCAAAACGCCAATCGTCTGTGATTTACTCATCCGCAGGCTTTTGGCGATGCTGTTAGTCTCATATTGGTACTTTTGGATTACTTCAACAACCTTCTGCCGTGTTTCCTCAGAGAAGCGACCATTCTCGTTAATCACACGGGAAACCGTAGCTACAGAAACTCCACTTAACCTGGCAATATCCTTTATGGACACTTGATTTTTTTTCATATTATTTCCCTCAAATAATTATATTGAGTAAACGTTTTCCTGATTGGAGATTAACATAATCCTAATATGGGTGTCAACTGACACACTAGCATAGAAAGAGTTTTCCGCCAAAATACGAAGAGACCACAAGTCAACATACCGTTTAATGAGTAAATACAACCTTTATAAGGAATACTTTAGGAACAACTTGTATCTTAAGGAAAAATGAATTGAAACCTATGGAGGTGATCATCATGTGGTCTAAAATAATTTCTTATATTCCAAGCTGGATTACACTCTTTCAAGCAGGCCTCGCGTTGATTATTCCTTTAGGAATGTTTTATATAAACACATCGATTTATTCGTTTGTCGGCAGTAAGGGAGCAAAATCCAAACATTCTTCTGATCGTCCGCTTTCCGACGAACATAACGAAGGCCACACTGATCAACAGCATGAGCCAAGCTCCAAAATTACAGGGAATTATGATTCCGACTTAAAGTCGATCCAAGAGGCTATAGGCGAGAATAGTGATGTGCATTTTCGTGAGTTTGTAGTAAAGAAATATCATGCACGGTCCGTGTTAGTCTTCATAGATGGTATGCAGGATGAAAAGCTAATGAGCAAGCAGGTATTGGAGGTCTTGATGTTTGACGGCCAGCAGGCCCCACAGGAACAGCAGGAAAGTATAAATAGCTCTTTTATAAAAGAAAGCTTAATGCCGCTTACGCAAATTAGTGAAGTTACTGATATGGAGGACCTGCAGGAGTCTATACTTTTAGGGCATACTGCCTTATTAATTGAAGGAATGAAGGGAGCACTGCTGGTAGGCTCGCCTAATGGCGCCATTCGCTCCGTCAATGAACCAACCTCTGAAGCATTACTTCGGGGTCCCAGGATCGGTTTTACGGAGGTATTAAGTGAAAATACTTCGATGCTTCGACGCCAAGGCATAAACAAAAGTCTGGAAATGAAGAAATTCCAAGTGGGAAGCCGAATCAAAAAAGATCTGGTTGTCGCGTACATCAAGGATATTGTGAATCCGGATCTCCTCGAAGAAGTAAACAGCAGAATTTCAAAAATAGACATGGACTTTTTAGCTGAATCCGGTTATGTGGAGCAACTTATTGAAGACAATTATTTAAGTCCGTTCCAGCAGGCCCACAACACTGAGCGCCCCGACCGTGTCATGAGTGCCTTGTTGGAAGGAAGAGTAGCGATTCTGCTGGATGGTACTCCCTTTGCACTTATTGTTCCGGTGACCTTCAGTATGCTACTCCAATCTCCCGAGGACTATTATGAGCGCTGGATTCCAGGGACACTTTTACGCGTGTTGCGATTTTTCGGAGCATTTATAGCGCTTATGGGTCCTGCTTTATATATCTCTTTTATATCGTTTCATCCCGGTTTGATTCCAACCAAGCTGATTATTAGCATCATCCAGACCCGTCAAGGCGTTCCTTTTCCATCTGTCATAGAAGTTATGATTCTGGAAATTTCTATCGAAATCCTGCGGGAAGCTGGCATACGATTGCCCAAGCCTATTGGTCCTGCCATGGGCATTGTGGGAGGCTTAGTCATCGGCGATGCTGCTGTCAATGCGGGCATTGTTAGTCCGTTCCTGGTGATTGTGGTTTCGGTTACTGCCATCTCTTCGTTTTCGATACCGACATATAGTGCGGGCATTACCCTGCGTCTTTTGCGTTTCGTCGGCATGCTCTTTGCAGCAATCCTGGGCATGTTCGGAACCATATTGTTCTTTCTGTTAATTTGTATCCATCTGACGAAATTAAAAAGCTTTGGCGTACCGTATGTGACTCCCTTCTCCCCTATGCGCCCAAGCGACTGGAAGGATGTGTACATTCGAGCCCCTATATCTCTGATGAAACGAAGACCCGTTATGATGAAAACTCAGCAAAGCAAGCGCAAATCATAGCACCCGGAGGAAGGAGGAATGATTGTGTTTAGACGTTCTGATGATAAGATTACATCCAAACAGGCGGCAGTATTCCTGACCAATACGGTATTAGGCGCAGGGATTTTGACACTGCCGAGAGGTGTAACTGACACGGTAAAGACTCCTGATGCATGGCTTTCTGTCCTTCTCGGCGGATGTATTGTCATATTCGTGATCCTGCTCATGGTAAAATTAAGCCAACAATTTCCCGGAAATACTGTGTATCAATACTCCAGGAGAATCGTCGGTATCATTCCGGGAGGATTTTTAAGTCTATTATTAATCATATACTTTATCATCATCGCCGGCTTTGAGATTCGTGTTTTAGCTGAAGTGACGATTTATTTTTTGCTTGAAGGGACACCCATATGGGCAATTGTGATTCCATTCATCTGGGTGGGAAGTTACCTGGTTTTTGGAGGTATTAATCCCATTGCGCGGTTATACCAGATTGTGCTCCCGATCAGTCTCTTCTTTTTACTGATCTGTTTTGTCCTTAGCCTAAGGATCTTTGAAATTGACCATCTTCGTCCTGTATTGAGTAACGGTATTCTTCCAGTAATTAAGGGGCTAAAGTCGACTGTCCTTGTTTTCACTGGATGTGAAGTCATCATGACACTGGTCGCTTTCTTGCAGTACCCTGAAAAAGCCGTAAAGGCCATGGTAGTGGGAATCAGCATCCCTTGGGTATTATACTTTTTGACAGTAGTTATGGTAGTTGGCGGGTTATCGGTGGACTCTACTATAACAAGTACCTGGCCCACCATTAATTTAATGCGCAGCTTTGAAATCTCCGGATTTCTTTTTGAACGTCTTGAGTTTCCGTTGCTGGTAATCTGGATGATGCAAATGTTTTGTAATTTCTGCAGTTTTTTCTTCAATGCATCCTTAGGTGTCTCACAGGTATTTGGCCTTAAATATCGTTATGCGATTTTTGGCTTAATCCCAATTATCTTTATCTCCACAATGACTCCTGTTCGTATGATGGAAGTGTTTAGCCTAGGCGATGCGATCGGATACATGGGAATCATTTTATTTTTTCTGGTCCCGGTACTTCTCTCCATCGTTTTCATGATCAGGAAGAAGGGAATGAAGCAAAATGTATAGGAAACAAATCCTATCTTTGCTGCTTGCCTTCATTCTCCTGGTAACTCAAGCCGGTTGCTGGAGCAGCAGAGAAATAGAAGAATTAAGCATGTATACAGGACTGGCTCTGGATAAGGGTGAGCCCAGCACAGTGGAAAAGGACCTGGAAAAGGAAGGCAGCCATTACTTCAAGAAAAATAAAATTACTGCCACTGTGCAAATCGTCCCCAAAAAGACTTTTGGAAACGTGGCAAAACAAGGCGGGGGACAAGGGCCAAACTATATTAATATAGCTGCCACCGGGGATTCTTTACTTGAAATCTTCCGGCAATTATCCCTCCGTCTGGATCGCCCGATTATTGGTCACCATCTAAAGGTCATGGTGGTTTCCACCAAATTGGCAGAACAACAGACGATGCAGCAATTGATGGATTTTGTGCTTCGTGATAATGATATTCGTCCGAGTTGTTTTGTTTTCTTAAGTAAGGAACGTGCAGCTGATACCTTAGTTACCAAATATAAGGACGAGGTCCCATCCATTCATATTCTGTATATGCTTCGTAATCATTTCAGAACCAGCAAGGTGATGAGGGGAGTCAATTTGTCTGAATTGGATGGGTTGATGCACTCAAAAAAAAGCTATATATTGCAAAACATTTCTGAATCCGATGGAGAATTAGAATTTTCGGGTGCTGGTGTTATTAAAGGAGACACCGGTCACTGGATCGGTAGTTTGGGACAACAAGACGTAGAGAGCATTGCATGGATTAAAGGTGATGTTGAGGGCGGAGCTGTCAAAACGTATGACAAGCGGAATGAAGCTATAACTTATGAGATCAAATCGGTAAAAAGCAAAATAACAGCTAAGGTGACCGAGGGTAACGATATCTCGTTTCACGTAAAAATTGAATCCAAAGGACGTTTAATCGAAAACTGGGATGAGAAAGTGAACCCGACTGAGACACGAAACATGAAAGAGGCTGAGAAAGAATTTGAAAAAGAAGTGACTAGAAGGATTAAGTCTCTTATGCACAAATTACAATCAGAATATAAAGTCGATGTCGCCAGTTTTGGCGAACGTTTAAATATTGAGCAGCCTCAAGTGTGGAAAAAAGTAAAGGATGATTGGGATTACAAATTCAGCAAAATCCCCGTAACCTTCGATATAAAATTATCCATTACGGATTTAGGCTCATCTGCTGAATGATTATAATCCACTCCAGAGTTCCCTCTAGTGTAAAAAAAGAAACCCTCTCTTCAAAAGACAGGGTTTCTCCACAACTGTGGGCTATTCCAACTCATTGCTCTTTCTTATATCTACTCTAATCGGTCAGCTTAAGAAATCAGTTTTTTTCTCTTCACCGTGGGAACGTCTAGCAAAGTCAACAAATTGGAATTTGTCCAGCCGATGCCTTGACTCGGTATACTGGAACAAGGTGGTGTCCTCCAGATAAACATAGTTACGTACTACGACCACATGTGTGTAGTTCTGAAGGTCCATCAGCCTATGATCTTCTTCATCTGCATTTTCTACGGAAACGACTTTTTTGGCATAACTGATTTGAAGATGGAGCTCTCCCTCCAAATATTCGTAGATGGATCCACGACTAATTTCCTCGGTAAGCACAGGTACAATATCTGATCGAAAGTAATCTTTGTCCAGTATGACGCATTCACCTTCAATCTCACGCGCACGAATAACTTTCCAGACCAAGTACTTGTCTTTGTCAATCTCAAGATGATTGGCTATGTCATCTGGAACTGGAATTAGCTGATTTTCATGTACAATTGTTCGTGATGTACGCCCAATCCGTTCAGACATTTCCTTGAAACTGACCAATCCCCCTATAGGGAAATCCATCCGTCCAATATCCAGAACAAAAGATCCTTTAGCTTTTATTTTATGGATATACCCATTTTGGGCAAGCAAGTGAAGTGCCTTACGCACGGTTTCGCGAGAAGTGTTATACTCTCGGGCCAGTTCATTTTCAGATGGCATTTTCGTGCCTGGGGCCAATTCACCTGTCTGGATTCGTCCCGAGTACTCCTGATAAATTTGCAAAAATATATTCTTTGTCAATTTTCATCACCACGTTCATTGTAGCATCCTTTCACTTCCTGTTCACTAAAATAGGCTGTGCGAATGAATCGGACTTAATTCGTATTGTCTGATGAAGAATTCAAATGAATTCTCATTAAGGTGTACTGCAAATCGTCTGCCTCACCTGGCAGTTCCTCAACTGATTCAATCATGCTCTGACCATCCGGGACAATGACTGGTGTAATAATGGGGTATCCCGATTTCTGAATCAGCTCACGGTCAAATTCCATCAATAGTTGTCCTTGCTCTACGGTTTGACCTGTCTCCACATGCATGGTGAATCCTTCCCCCTTCAGGGACACCGTGTTGATTCCCACATGTACCAGAATCTGCACACCTGTCGGATGCTCCAAGATCAAGGCATGCTTGCTTTTCACCATGATGTGAATGACTTGCCCACTGAAAGGGGCAAGAATTTTGCCATCCCTCGGTTCCACTGCTATACCTTGACCCATCTGCCGTTCAGCAAAAGCCGGATCAGGTACCTGGTCCAACGGTACAATACGTCCTCGTACGGGAGTTCTCACTTCAAGCACATCTAGTGCGGTATTTTGCGGAAGCGAATCTTTCCGTACGGAATCATTGGCTGGTGCAGCCTGACGGCGCTTATTTAGCAGTTTCCCATACATGAAGGTTAAAGCGAACGGCACAATTAACACGATCGCCATCCCGATGAAGAATACACCCCAGTTGTTTGGGAAAATAGACAAGAAGCCTGGAATTCCGCCCACACCAATGGAAGAAGCCATCACATGATTTACGGTAAGCAATATACCTGCAATACCGGAACCGACCATTCCGAATACAAACGGATATTTATATCGGATATTCACCCCGAATATGGCAGGCTCGGTTACACCCAGAAATGCAGACACTGAAGAGGTAAGAGCCAATCCTTTGCCCTTTTGCTCCTTCAATACCAGCATCATTGCCAGTGCTCCGGCACCCTGAGCGATATTGGACAGCGCCAGCATCGGCCAGAGGAACGTTCCACCCTGCGTACCAATTAATTGCACGTCCACCGCCAGGAAAGTATGGTGCATTCCCGTAATCACGAGCAAGGAGTAAAAGCCTCCATAAATCAGACCTCCCAGCGCAGGAGCCAAATCGAAAACGTATACAAGACCAGACGTAATAGCATTACCAATCATAAAAGTAACCGGACCGATCACTGTAAAAGCCAGAAATCCCGTTATTAATAATGTAATCGGTGCTACAAGTAACAGTTTAAATGAATCCGCTATCTTCTTATTAAGGAATTTCTCCATTTGCGCGAGCACGTAAGCGGATACTAAAACGGGTAAAACCTGTCCTTGATAACCAATCTTGTTCACTTCCCACCCAAACAAATTCCAAACCGGAACAGTTCCTTTGGTAACGGCATCCGCATAACCGTATGCACTTAGCAGATCCGGATGAACCAGAATCAAGCCCAGTACGATCCCGAGTAAAGGGCTGCCGCCAAACCGGACAACGGCCGACCATCCAATTAAGGCAGGTAGAAATGTAAATGCGGTGCTGGCAATGGTGTTAATGATAGCAGCAAAGTCGGTCCATTGAGGATAGACCTGAACCAGAGCCATTCCTTCGAAGAAGATTCCCTTGCCTGTCAAAATATTATTTATTCCAAGCAATAAGCCTGCAGTCACGATTGCGGGCAAGATGGGGATAAAAATATCTGCCAGCGTCTTGATGGCACGCTGAATTGGATTTTGTTTTTTGCTTGCCGCATTTTTGACATCGTCTTTAGAAGCCCGACTACCTCCTGTAATGGAGATCATTTCGTCATATACTTTATCCACCAGACCTGGGCCAATCACGACCTGATACTGTCCTTGTGAAGAAAATTGGCCTTTGACCAGATCATTTTGTTCAAGTGCATCTTTATCAACCAGCTTATCATCATAAAGGGCAAATCGCAGACGAGTTACGCAATGCGTAGAGGCCTCTATGTTGTCTTTGCCACCAACGGCTTTTATAATGTCTTCTACCTGTGATCTTTCAATCGCCATTTAGCCCACTCCCTTAACGTTTGCTCATTTTAAAGCAGCAACCCCGGTTATCAAAGATAACGTGCCCGGGGTGCTACTAGATGTCTCCATACTATTCACTAAGGCTACGAACCATCCACATATATGAAGCATATGGGGTTAAAGAGATCACTTGTTTTAGCTCTGGGGCGTGCTGGGTATTACCAATTAAGAGCTCAGCCGCATCCAACGCTTGATTTTTTAAATGTGAATAAAATGAATCCGGTATACGGAATTGCGCATCCTGTCCGCTAAAATTGGAAATGACGATCAAAGTCTCCTGTTCATTGCTGCGTTGATAGGCGTAGACCTGAGGATGAGCTTCGTCCAAGCGTTGATAATTCCCATCCGTAATGACTTGCACCGTCTTACGCAGATGAATTAGCTTACGGTAATGGTGATAGATAGAGTTCGGGTCCTCTAGCTGAGCCTGAACATTAATCTGTGGATATCGTTCATCTACCTTAATCCACGGAGTACCTGTAGTGAAGCCCGCATTGCGAGTGCTATCCCACTGCATCGGTGTTCTCGAATTATCACGAGACCGCTCTCGAATAATATTCAATGCTTCTTCTGCACTTTTGCCTTGCTCCTGTAAGATACGATACATATTCAGAGATTCAACATCCCGAAACTCTTCAATGTCTGCCCACTGCGGGTTAGCCATCCCAATCTCTTCACCTTGAAATATATAAGGCGTTCCTTGAAGACCATGTAGCGTGGTTGCCAGCAGCTTGGCGCTTTCCGCATGGTATTCGCCGTCATCCAAAAAGCGAGAGATCGCTCTTGGCTGATCATGATTATTAAAAAACAATGCACTCCAGCCGCCACCCTGTTGCATGCCCGTTTGCCAATCCGAGAATAGCTTTTTCAGCATTTCAAAATCATATGGCATGAGTTCCCACTTTTGTCCATTTGGATAATCCACCTTCAAATGATGAAAATTAAAGGTCATGGACAATTCTTTTCTCTCTGGATTGGAATAACGGATGCAGTGATCCAATGAGGTGGAGGACATCTCACCCACAGTGACGCTATTCTGTTTGGCAAATACTTTCTCATGTAACTCATGGATGTATTCATGCACATGTGGACCGTCCGTATAATACTTGCGTCCGTCGCCAGGAGCTGTGCTCCCATCATCGTTCGAGAATTGTTGATCTTTGGAGATCAAATTAATGACGTCCAGTCGGAAACCACTAACTCCCTTCTCAGCCCAAAATTCCAGCAGATTGACAACTTCCTGACGGACTTTGGGATTTTCCCAGTTTAGATCCGCCTGAGTCTTATCAAACAGTGTCAGGAAATATTGGCCTGTTGCCTCGTCATATTGCCAAGCTGGTCCACCAAATTTGGAAACCCAATTGTTCGGAGGTCCACCATCGGGTGCTGGATCACGCCAGATATAATAGTCCCTATACTCACTATCCTTAGAAAGCCGTGCCTCCTGAAACCAGACATGTTCTGTGGAAGAATGGTTAACCACAATGTCGATCATTAAGTACATCCCACGTGCCCGGATTCCCTCGCTGAATTCTTCAAAATCCTGCATTGTTCCATAATCCGGATTAATCCGGCAATAATCGGCTACATCATACCCGTTATCACGTTGTGGTGAGACATATACAGGCTGCAACCAGACAATATCGACACCCAGTTTTTTTAAATAATCCAGCTTTTGCGTCAGTCCTCTTATATCGCCGGTTCCTTTGCCCGTCGTATCGTTAAAACTTTTGGGATAAACCTGATAGACCACTGATTTACGCCACCAGTCCTTATCTTGAGGAATTAAAGTCTTGTTCATTGCTTCCATTCATGCTCATTCCTTTCTTGCGAAATGAAGTAGCGCAAAAAATAATATAACGCTTTCAATATCTTGTATATACAAGATTAAGTCATGTATATACAAGTTGTCAACAGCTTTATCTATTAAGGTAATACCCGTTTTACAGCTAAATGATCAGGAGACTCATCCATTCTGTCCGATTGTATGTTATGACTCGTAGAATAAGCTCAATTCACACGAAAAAAAGGCTCCTGCCTATAGTCAGGAACCTTTCTTTTCTATGATGAATAAGGTACTCATTTACATCCATATCGATAGTGCACTATAAAGGAGCAATAAGGACATTATGATATTGAAGGAACGCTCATGCTTATTCAAGAAACGTTGAAACACAGCGCCAAAAATCGCCCAGCTCACTACAGCTACAAAACCAATACAGGTCAGGAGTAATGAAATCGTAATAAGCTCTATATACGATACATCATAAGGCATTACAAACGTTGAAATGACCGTAATACCATACAAAATGACTTTTAAATTGATAAATTGCAGCAGCAATCCTGACTTGAAGGTATATCCTTCATTGTGATCATTATTTTTCGCAGAAGGTTTGCTCTTAGCTATTTTTACTGCCAGATAAAGCATGTACAGACTACCCAGTACATTCATCCAGATTTTAACCCGTGGCAAAAAATGATACAAAGCAAGATTGAAATAGCAGGCTAATAGCATAATAGCGAAACAGCCAGCTGTTACTCCCAGCAAAAATGGGAATGCTTTTTTCAAACCTAACCGCCTGGCACTGTCTAAAGACATAATATTGTTGGGACCTGGCGTAAAGCTGGTAACAAGTGCATAAGAAAGGAACGGAATAAACGGCATACAATAATCAACTCCAGTGTGTTATAATTGAATGAAATGTACGTTGAAACGCACGTTTGTACTTCATGATTGTACATTATGTTCTTTATATAGCACAATAGGGAGCGAAGAATTATGGAGAATATTAATCTAATTTTAAGTAAAAATCTAAAACATCTAAGAAATGAAAGAAAATTGAGTTTAGATAAATTAGCTGATCTGACGGGGATCAGTAAAACGATGCTCGGTCAGATTGAGCGGGGAGAATCTAATCCCTCGATTACAACCGTATGGAAAATTGCGAACGGCTTGAAAATCTCTTTCACTGCTCTGATTAACGAACCACCTGTAGATGCGGTAGTCGTTCCTAAAAGCAAAGTACACGTGCTTGAAGAAAGCAATCACTATCGCTTGTATCCGTTTTTCCCCTATGAAGGAAACAGAAATTTCGAGGTCTACACCGTAGAGATTGAAGCAGGCGGGGAACTAAGTTCAGCCCCACACCGTGAGGGTACTGAAGAATTTATTACGGTATTTGAGGGTGAAATGGTGGTAAAAGTCAGTGAGGAAATGTACACGGTGAAAGCCGGAGATTCGATCCGGTTTAAAGCAGACCGCCCACACATTTACTATAATCCAGGAGAAACACTAATCCGGATGAATATGATTATTTATTACTCTGTATAGTCCACCATGAGATCCTAAGTATTCAGCTACATTAGGGGGAAAATTCTCGTTCAGACATTGCAATATCGGTAAATAAAAGAAACCCATAGGCTGCTCAGTATGCGCCGCCTACGGGTAGTAACGTTCTTGTTAAATACACATTTACAGAGATCGGAACTTACGATTCCAGCTCTTTAATCACTTTTGCCGGCACGCCTCCTACAACGCAGTTATCAGGGATATCTTTGGTTACAACAGCGCCCGCACCAACAATTACATTACTCCCTATAGTTACGCCTGGAAGAATCACGCAATTCGCGCCGATCCAAACATCATCACCGATCACTACAGGTCTTGTAATGGACAACTTTTCCCTTCTTCCTTTAGCGGTCATTGGGTGATTCACTGTAGAGATCGTACAGTTAGGGCCGATCATGCAATAGTCACCAATGGTTACTTGAGCAACATCAAGTATTGTAACATTGTAATTAGTAAGAAAGTCTTTTCCCACCTTGATGTTTTTGCCTACATCGCAATTGAAAGGCGGCTGTATATACACATTAGCACCGCATGAGCCAAACAATTGCTTAATCACTTTATTTTGTTCTTCCAGATTTGCAGTATCTATCTCATTAAATTTTTTGCACAGACGGGTTGCATTCTCTTTCATTGCAGCAATCTCTGGGTCTAGAAAGCAGAATGCTTCACCTGCAAGGTATTTTTGCTTTTCGGTTTTCATATGACTACCTACCTCCTTCAAAAATTCTATTCATCTAATGCTAAGCCTTAGAGAACACTCTAAGTCAAATAATTAATTGTGAATTTTCTAGTTTTTTGGATATTTTTTTGACTTAGAGTTAACTCTAATCTATATAATAATCTTCATAAAAGAGGAGGGTTATACATTGGGATACACAATTAGTGAGGTAGCTGATAAGACTGGATTAACTGCACACACATTGCGGTTTTATGACAAAGAAGGCTTGTTGCCTTTTGTGGACCGTAATAAGACAGGAAACAGAGATTTTAAAGAAAGTGATTTTGAGTGGCTTGCTGTTATAACATGTTTAAAAAAAAGCGGTATGCCTATAAAAAGAATTAAACAGTTCATTGATTGGTGTATGGAAGGAGACCCTACTCTATATCAACGGCTTGAAGTGTTTGAAACACATAAAAGGGCCGTTATAGAGAAAATCACAGAACTAGAGAAATACATGGAAAAAATAGATTACAAGATTTGGTATTATAAAACAGCTATTAATGCTGGAACAGAGGCGGTGCACTCTCAACAAACCTGTGCTTTGGCAGAGGATAATTAGAAATGAGTAATGTATCATCACCAATCAGGTTATTTCTCACCCCCTCTAAGAAGAGTTATGGAACCTTCTTGGAGGGAGAGTGCTATACTTTCAGAATAGAGAAGATGATCCCACACATTGTATGCTGTTTAGGAGATTTTAATTTGCTTTATCACTCGTGCTGGATTTCCAGCTACAACCATATTATCAGGAACATCTTTGGTTACTACTGCTCCTGATGCCACTACGACATTATTACCTATCGTAACACCGGGATTAATAACTGCTCTACCGCCGATCCATACATTGTTGCCAATCGTTACAGGTTTTCCATACTCTGGGCCAGCGATTCGTTCAAACGGATCTATGGGGTGAGTTGCTGTGTAAATATGGACTCCTGGAGCCAGGAAACAATTATCTCCAATGCGCACTTCGCAAACATCCAAAATGGTACAGTCAAAGTTGGCATAGAAGTTATTTCCAACATGGATGTTGTATCCGTAGTCACAACGTATGTTGGGTTCCATGCCTATATTTTCACCAGTTGATCCGAAAAGCTCCTTAAGTAACTTTTCACGGTACTCACGATCCGTCTCTGCCGTCTGATTAAAGAGACGTACACATTTTCTCGCATACTCTCTTTCTTGCGTTAATTGAGGATCAGCAGCTACATACAGTTCCCCATCCATCATCTTTTGTTTTTCCGTTTTCATAGTCATTGAACAATCCCCTTTATATTTTAATCTGATTTCTTTTCTTTCACCTCAATAGGTTGGGCTGCACCGGATATCCAACCAGCAACAATAACGCCAACAAGCACTACAATCAAGGCATGCAGAAGTCCAATATGTTCACCTAAAAACCCTAATCCTGGGGGACCTACTAAAAAGGCAATGTAACCGATCGTGGCTACGGCTCCAACCCGGATAGCTGCACCACGAGGGTCATCTCCGGCAGCAGATAAGCCCACAGGAAAACCAAGTGAGGCTCCAAGCCCCCATAATACGACGCCCAATCCGGCTATGAGGTAATGCTGTCCCCAGATCACTAGAATGATACCGATAGCAGCCAGGACAGCACTTCCTTTCAACACAGGGACACGGCCGTATTTATCCAGTATAAATCCGCCAGTAAAACGTCCAATGGTCATCGCTGCGACAAATAGTCCATACATATAGGAACCTGTTAAAGAATCCACGCCATAACCATCTACCATCGTTAGCGGTAGCCAGTCATTCGCAGACCCTTCTGCAAACGCCATACCTAACACGATGATACCGATCAATAAAATTCGTCTTTCTTTCCATACAGCAAGCTGCGCCTTGAGATTAGATCCAACCTTTTGAGTAGGAACTTCTTTCTCTATACCTGTATCGTGGGGCAGAAAACGATAAAAATAGAAAGTTACCGCTGCAATCATGGCAGCCATAGCTCCAAAATGGACCACAACAGGTATGTGTAGTGCTGCTGCTCCAGAACCGATGACTGCACCTACAAGTGTCCCCATACTAAATGAACCGTGGAAAGCCGGCAAAAGCGTTTTTTGCAATTGATTTTCTACCGCAGAACCTTCGACATTAAGAGCTACTTCTGCTGTCCCATAGCCACCTCCAAAGATGACCAAACCAGCAAACACGATGCTCGTGAGCGAAAATGCAGTTCCCAACCCTACAATGACAAAACCGATCACAATCAAAATCGCACTTCCCAAAATGACCGCCCGTCCACCTATACGAGAAATCATATTGCCTGCACTAAGTAGTCCCACTAAAGAACCTGCGGCTAATCCAAAAATTATAATTCCCATTTCGGCAGTCGAGACATGTAAAATATCCCGTATAATAGGCGTTCGAGACACCCAGGAAGCAAAAGCTATACCCGGTAAAGCGAATAACAAAAATAAAATGTTACGAATTACCCTGGGATTCATGGATGATTCTACTGGCATTCACTTATCTCCTTATCACCACTTTTTATTAATCTTTTAATAAGATATATTATAATTAGTCATTCTATTCGTATCCAAACTATTTGTCAAAAAGAGAATTATAGTCATAGATCGCTATTGACCGTCTGCTGTAAACATAAAAAAAGGTCTGAACAGGTAAGGCATAAGCACTCATCACCTATTCAGACCTTTTAATTAAACTATACAAGCTCTATACTGAATCAGCCTTGAATTATCATTTGGGTTATTCTTCTATTTTCAGTCTGGTTTCTCCCTGCAAATCTCCCTCTGCTGACGCTTGAAGCAACAACTCACCAGCTACATAACCGGATTGTACAACAACGAGACACCTTCCTCTGTGTGTTCGTCTCTCATTCCCCTTGAAGGATTCATCACTGGTAAGATCCCCATTGTCTATTCCAAGGATACGACCATCACCATGCAGTTTAAAGGTTACATCAAAATCCTGGCTAGGTACAATGATCCCGTTTGGGTCTATGACGGTTACTTCCACATGAGATATCTCATGCCCATCAGCAGGTAGAATTACCCGATCAGCCTCCAACTTTAGAGCATAAGGAAGCCCGGCAGTAGTCAATTCATGCTCACAAACCTTCTCGTTTCCATTACGACCTACAGCCCGGATTTTGCCCGGTGTATAGGGAAGCTCCCATAGGATTAAATGATTAGGGTAATCCACTAGCTTCCTCTCACCGTATGATTCATCATTCACGATCAATTCCACGCTCTCACAATTGGTGAAGGTAACCAACCGTATCAATTTTCCACCGTATTCAGGAAATGTCCAGTGATCTTCCATGGCCGGAGATTTCCAGTGCATCGTCCATGTCGGATTAAATTCCGATTTCATATGTTCGTTAAATGCGGCTATGTGCACAACAGGCTGATCAGACCATAAACTTTGTTGGAGATAAGATACTGGTTTGCGGAATCCGCAAGTATCAATCAGACCCGAAGACCACCCTTTGGAGGGATAGCTCGTTTCTCCCAAATAGTCAATTCCACTCCAAACAAATTGACCGATCACATAATCATGATTAGCGACATCAAACCAGGGATTTAGGGGCAAATAACCTTTAACACGGTTATCCTTACCCCGATAGTACGGGAACGTCTCGGTTCCAAGGATAAGCGTATCCGGCATGGCCGCTCTATAGTGCTCATACCATTGCTCCTGATAGTTTAACCCTAGAACATCCACTCGTTGTGCCAGCTGTTTGGTATGCTCCACTTTGGCCTCAATCGAACCATCACGCAGACTGATCGGTGTATTATGCGGCTCAAGCGCACATGTAACCGGTCGGGTTGGGTCTTTTTCATGGCAAAAACCCACGAGCTGCTCCAACATTTTTAGCATGGATGGCTGACCTTGGTTTTCCACTTCATTCCCAACGCTCCACATGAAAACACTGGGATGGTTCCTGTCTCTGAGCAACATTGCTTCCAGATCTTTTTCCCACCACTCATCATACAAATGCTCATAGAAAAGAGATTTCCATTTGTCAAAAGCTTCATCAACCACCAAGAACCCCATCTGATCACATAAATCTAATAATTCGGGCGCCATCGGGTTATGAGCAAAACGAATCGAGTTACAGCCCATTTCTTTCAGTCTCTGCAGCCTTCTCTTCATGGCTGCATCATGGTAAGCAGCCCCCAGACAGCCTAAATCATGGTGAATGCACACTCCCTTTAGCTTTAAGTTGCTTCCGTTCAGCAATAAACCTTTTTGTGTATCCAGCTTCACTTCTCTTATGCCAAAAGGAGTACAATAACGATCCACCTCTGTATTGTCGCAATAGATCGTCGTCTGGGCTTCGTAGAGCACTGGGTTGTCCGGTGACCATAGTTCTGGCTCTATAACTCGCGTTTTTTGCTCTATTTCCCTCGTTTTACAGCCCGAAAGAGTTACTCGGTTTTCCACTTTTCCTTTGGTCTGTCCCTGTGGGTCCAGCATTTCAGTCATAATCGTACACTCTACGTCATGCGCGTGATGATTAGTGACCTGGATTCTGGCAGTCACCTTGGCTTCATCTGGCGAAATTTCAGGTGTGGTAATGTAAGTCCCCCATTCGGTTATATGAATATAATCCGTACAAATCAGCCAAACATTACGATAAATACCGGCCCCCGAATACCATCTGTCAGGTGAAAGAATCGTATTGTCCACTTTGACGGCAATCACATTCTCCTCATCCCACCGAATATATGGAGTCAAATCATATTGAAAGCTAACATATCCATAGGGTCGCTTGCCCACAAAATGCCCATTGATCCAAACCTCACTGTTACTGTGAATGCCATCAAATTGTATGTATACGCGCTGTTTTGGAGAGGAGGGCTTCACATTAAAATGCTTTCTGTACCATCCGACAGACCATCTCGGCAAATAAGCTTGATTGCCACCATACAGCATATGTGGATCAAAGGACTTTTCAATGCTCCAATCATGAGGGACTTGAAGGAGCCGCCAATGATCATCGTTGTAGTCCATTTTCTCAGCACCTGCGTAATTACCTTCTATAAATTTCCAGTCTGTTTTGAACGGCATAATCACTCTGCTTCCCATCATCTTGCCTCCATTTCATAAAGTGGATGAACGGATATAACAACAGTGCGGGATAACCATCACAAAAAACGTGTTCTCATTACAATATTTGAAACACCGGGCGATCTTCAATAAAATGTACGGGGAGCATTGGAAATTGGGCGGAAAGTACATCTGCGAGATACTTCATCCCAGGTGCTTCACTTTCAGCATGTCCCAGCATGATAAGTGCTTTACTTTGCCCTTGATAGACAGCATCTTTAACATATTCTGGTGTTTCCCATTCTGGGCCCTCACCGGCAATGACTAAATCCACATTTTCATTTAGAAATAATGGAATGGCTAGTTCACCACCTCCCCTGTATCCTACTGAGATTCCCACTCGTTCACATGGTATGGAAACCTCGCCAGCCACCCGTACATAACGAATATGTAGTTTGGCTTTGATATATTCAGCGATCTCCTTAACTTCCATAGCCGGAATAGTCAAAATGGCGGCCGTCGGCTGCTGCTTCACAATGTAGTTGTGCCAGCCAAGCGCCTGAAGAAGCCCAACCATCACTCCATCCGGTTGATAACGATGTATGGTGTCATGAAACCGATAAATGCCTATATCTGCATCGGCAATGAGGCGAGATTTTTGCAAAAAAACAGGATCATGTAGTAAACATTCATGCATTCTCTGATGACTATAAAAGATACCTTCATGCGTAATGATAAAATTTGCACCTAGAGAAATAGCTTGTTCTATCACATACTGCGAAGCGGAGAAAGCGGTTACAATTCCTTGCACCTCAGTATCTATATATCCTGGGTCCAGCAGATCTACGGTGGTATTGGGTATGCTTATTCCCTTGGTCAGATGATTCACAATCTGACCCATAGTCATGGTCATACACGTTCCCTCCTCATGGATAATGCATATCAATTGTACCATTTTATCTCAATCATAAGTGCTATTCTTTCTAGCAAAACAGCCAGTTCCAAAGGAACCAGCTGTTTTACGAATGGTTCTATTATTTATACAGAACTCCTAAAATGGAGTCGATTCGTTCTTTTGCTCCTTGCCAGGATGTCATGACGGGGAACTCATATTGCTCTCTTGCTCTCAGATTCCATGGATGAGGAATGCAAAGCACCTTTTTCCCCTCCTCTAGCGCAGGCACTAAATTATGAGGACCATCATCAATCAGGAGATCATAGTTAATCAGGTTCTTTCGTTTACATGGGAAAAAGTTCTCAATCGGAATGAATGGCATATGTTTTTGAAGCCAGTTCCATTTCTCTACGACGGTCTTGGGTTCTGCCGCTGTCACAATAATGACATCAAAAGCATTGCAAAGCTTCTCCATCTCTTCTACAACATACTCGTCATACAGTTCAAGTTCCTCAAACAAACCCGGTCGCCCATAAAATACATCATGCGTGCTTTTGGGATGACGTAGATGATCGGTGTTCCAATCTAACATTTCTTCATACCGAAGCGGATGAGTGGGAAATTCACTATTGTTATGGTATATGGCTCGTTTGACGAGATGACAGATGGTATCGTCCATATCGACTGCAATGATTGGTTTTCTCATCAGCTTGCCCCTATTCACTCTGGTAAAATTTTTCACAAGAATATCATACTATAATTTAATATCGCGGTGAAGCTTAGGTATTGCTGTCCGATTAGATCTCGCCTTTGTTCAAGATAATTAGCCAAGCACAACGTTAGGTTCATATACATAAATCAGATATATTAAAACAAAAAAGTTAGGTTAGTTTTATTAGAATAAACTAAATTTCAAACAATTATAAGCAATAAATACAATCAAACCATAGAAAATTACACTTAAATAATAAATACATGTGTTTATATTTCGAAAACACAAAAAATAACTAAAAAAATCAATTGAATAACAAAAACTCAAATGATAGAATAACAAAAATAACTTTTCTTCAAATTGAAAACGCTTAACTTGTGTTTAGCTTACTGTTATTTACACACTTACATACCTACCTCATCTCTGTATAGCAGGAAGTTGAATAATATATTTAGGGAGGAATAAAAATGAAGGTATTGTTAAGAAAAGCATTATTGTCTGGACTGGTCGGCTTGCTCATCATGATTGGTTTAGGAGGAGTTTACTCCAAGGTAGAAGCTGCTTCAGGATTTTATGTAAGCGGTACCAAATTGTATGATTCTACAGGCAAGCCATTTGTTATGAGAGGCGTCAATCATGCTCACACATGGTACAAAAATGATCTTTATACAGCTATCCCGGCAATTGCCCAGACAGGTGCTAATACCGTCCGAATTGTCCTTTCTAACGGAAATCAGTACACCAAGGATGACATTAATTCCGTGAAAAATATTATCTCTCTTGTCTCCAACCATAAAATGATTGCTGTACTTGAAGTTCATGACGCTACAGGCAAAGACGACTATGCGTCTTTGGATGCAGCTGTGAACTACTGGATTAGCATAAAAGATGCTCTGATCGGCAAGGAAGACCGGGTTATCGTAAACATTGCGAACGAATGGTATGGTTCTTGGAATGGAAGTGGTTGGGCTGATGGATACAAGCAAGCAATTCCCAAGTTGAGAAACGCAGGTATCAAAAATACGCTCATCGTCGATTGTGCCGGATGGGGACAATATCCTCAGTCTATCAATGACTTTGGTAAATCTGTATTTGCAGCTGATTCTTTGAAGAATACGGTATTCTCCATCCATATGTATGAGTTCGCGGGTAAAGATGTTCAAACTGTTCGAACCAATATTGATAACGTTCTGAATCAAGGACTTCCTCTGATTATTGGTGAATTTGGCGGTTACCATCAGGGAGCAGACGTCGACGAGACAGAAATCATGAGATATGGCCAATCCAAAGGAGTAGGCTGGTTAGCCTGGTCCTGGTATGGTAATAGTTCCAACCTTTCCTACCTTGATCTTGTAACAGGACCTAATGGCAATCTGACGGATTGGGGCAAAACTGTAGTTAACGGAAGCAACGGGATCAAAGAAACATCGAAAAAAGCCGGTATCTACTAAAAACACATTAAGAAAATAAAAAAGACTCATGTATTCACTTGCCCCCTACTTTATGTGAAATTAATCTGGAAAAGAATCACCATGTAACCTTCTGGGTTATATGGTGATTTTGATTTCATATACAGGCACAAGGCTAACCGAACCGATATCTACAATACGTTCCTTTGCCGTCTCTTTCCAGCCAGCCATAGTCGTATTGCTGTTGAGAACCTTACCCTTTCGAATGGGGGAAACATATACGTACAACTCTTGCTCGATGAGCCGATGTTCAAATGCTTTCAAGCCTATTTCCCAGGTCGTATGGTTGCAGAAATTATCGTTGATCAGTTCGCCATCAATAAAAGCATAACCGATATCTCCAGTATAATGGATACGCAGCAGAGCTTCCTTGATTCCGTGAAAGGCATCTAATTCGAAATCAAGGGTAAATTTATCGTTATTTATCCTTTTCAAATTGAAATGAATTTCCTTCTTAGGAGCCTTTAAACGATATGTTTTGAATACACTATTTTCTGTTATTTCAAGCAGTTCTCCACCGGAAATCGATGTGAATGAGGCGTCAAAATCCGGGAATACACTCAGGGTTACCATTTCTTGGTCCGTTGATTCCAGCCTTAGATCGCCCTCAGATACAAGTAGATTGGCATTTGTCAAAATGACTCTATCCCGGCCTTGCATGTTTACCTTCCAAAATGTAAGACTTTGCTCATCAGTCATCGTGTAAATGGCGACTTTTTTGCCACTTTCAGATACCAGGTGAATGAGACTATCCTCTTCTTCAGCAACCTTAATGATCGTGTTTCCATCTATTTGCTCTATCGAGCCGTTGTCGATTGTGGCACTGATTATATCTTTTGACTCCATTTCATACCTTCCTTGCATGCCCTCTGGTACAAAGAAAAAATAATATGCTTCTCCATCATCTTCTATCCTTGTTATCAGCTGTGCCGTAGCATATTTGAGCTTCATTCCATCTAAATTGAAGTTAAATGGCAATATGGCAAAACTATCACGTCCTAACGTCAGTTCACCTTGACTAGGGATTACAATCGTTTCCTCGGGCAGCTCAATGCTCACATTAAAATCGCACAGGTCGTAATTTTCGGCATGGTCTTGGAAATTATTTAGAAACAGGTAACCCGATCCGGCACTGGATCGCACTGCATATCGTAACGTATCCACATCGTAAGGGTCCATCTGGGACGTATCCCCTGGCAGAATAGTCTTTGTTAGTGAGAATTGCTTTTGGAACGTTGAAAAAAAGTAATGCTGCAGCTTTGTTCTTTGGTATGATTCCCTTACTTGACCGAATTCGCCGATCATGGCGTTGAAATCATAGGTTATTTTAGGGGTAGCTAGATCATTTGTGAACGGGTTAACCTTACCTCGAGGATTGGAACCCCCATGATACATGTAGTATCCGATCAGGTTACAGCCTTCTGCAACCTTCATGACAGTCATCGCTGGAACACTGCGGTAGGGAAATGCGAATCGATATTTATAAAACTGAACCATGCCGCCACCCATTTCACAGCAAGCGTACGGATAGTCTTCAGGCGCATATTGAGGCTCAAAATTGTAGCTCTTTGGAATCTTGTTATTATGCTTGTCTCGGAAAATGTATTCCGGTGTCGCAGGATGCTCGTTCATCCCCTCCAAACGTCCCTCTTCGTAGTAGATCCATGGCCAATAGGCATACCCGCCCCATAATGGCAGCATATCAGGTACAGGGGTTGTTGCTCCTCCCCATCCTGTGCACGTATAAATCGGAGTATCAATCCCTGCTTCAAGAGCTATTTCTTTAAGTTTTAACATATGCGAGTTACCGTCACTTCCGCTGTTTAACCACATATCATTAATTCCTACAGTCAAGGCCCACTGGGCAGATGAATGATTATGCTCGTTTTCGATTTGGGTGCCGATAATTGGCCCCCCCTCCTTATATAACAACCCTTTAACCTGGGTACCGATTTCGTTATACATTCTTCTTGCATAGAACAGATACCCCTCATCATTAGAACGAACCTCAAATGGTCGACCAAATAACCAATCTGGCATACCGCCGTTTCGAATTTCCCCATGATCAAAGGGGCCGATCCGAATCATGGAGTATATCTGATGCTTGCCGCACAATTCGATGAAACGACGAAGATTCTTGTTCCCACTCCAATCAAAAATACCTTCAACTTCTTCATGTAGGTTCCAAAAAATATAAGTGGCAATGATGTTTACGCCGCCCATTTTTATTTTAATAATTTCGTCTTCCCAATAGCGTTCATCATAACGGGCGTAATGGAATTCACCACAAATACCGAAAAAGGGCTCTCCGTCCTTCTCCATAAAATAGTTGGTGAATCCGATTTCCTCTCCTTTTGGATTGGTGCCGCCAAGTTTGATATGTCCTTTAACAATATGCTTTTGATCGTCTTTGACTGTAACCCGATAGTTTCTCATGGAGTTCATTCCCCTCACTCGTTAATCTGAATTCAGGATAAATTGATTCCACTTGCGCTGCCAAGCGATATCATTCCAGAATGGATGATGGGGAGCACAGTTAGAGCAGAGGGTCATTCCCCAGAACCCAAGTGCCATTCCTTTTCGCAACACATATTCAGCGATAAATTTGCCGACTGGGCCTTCTTCAAATTGGGCATACAGCGGCGTGTAGCCTACATAACCTTCTCCTATGACTATTGGAATGCCGGAATGACGAGTCCATTCATGAATCTCTTCCAAACGGGTGTCGGCCTTCTGCAACATGGCAATTTTATGGTCTCCATACCGATCGTACAAAAATAAATCCCATTGGTCGGGATCTACCCAGTCGTGTAAATAAATAAGCCTCATGCCGACTGGATTGCCTTCCATCCGCCAATTCTGCTCCGGAGGCAGGGTCCACTTTGCAAATGGAGGAGCATCTTCTCTTAATAGGGATTGTACGAATGGATTGGGGAACGGCGCCAACTCATCATAAAGCCCTGCCGCTTCCATAAGCTCATTGAGCACTCCTTTAATATAAAGATGAAAATGGGCAACCTGCATATTGCGCGCGACGTAAGCTTTAGGGTAGGCTTCATTTAACGTATAGCTTGCCGTCATCATAATATCGGGATGACATTGGCGAAGATATTCTATCGCTTCTTCTACGTAGGGCTGCATGGCTTCAATTAGTGCTGGTACATTCGTTTCGGCTATGCCTTCAGACGTCCCAACAGCGTTTAACTGCCCAAATTCCACTTCGTTATGCAACTCTGTATAGATGATTTGGTTCCTATAGCCTTCTGCTGTGACAAAACGGATCAACTGATCCATTGATTTTGCAATGGCCATGAATCTCTCCTTAGGAGGTATTGCAGCTAATTCATCTCTAAGCTCAGCATGAGCCAGAAAGCTGGGACTCTGCTGATATTCCCAAGAGGATAACATAATGTAACAGTTATGAGCCTTTGCTTGTTTAAACAGTTCAAGTAAATGAGCATGCCCGTCCAGCACTGCGCCGCCACGACAGTTATACCAACGCGTACGCTGGCCTACTTTCCCAAGGTTAGCAAACTCCAAGGGTCCAGGACGTTTGCCATCCGCTGTAAACAACATGAATGGCATAGCACATACTCGGATCGTATTGTATCCTCTTTCGACCGCTTCTTTAAAACGGGCCTCAAGATCGCTGTAGGGCTCACCTTCCTGCGTCATTGTATACCAAGAAAAGTCCCACATGGTGATCGTCAATTTGCGCGGTACATTTCTCATGAGATTACTCATTTGATTCCCCCTCCCAGCTCCAGTCCATATGGTTCAATGCTCCTTGATGGTTAGCTTCCAGCTTAAGCACCGATTCAAAATGCAAGATAGCTTCGTCCTGTCGTCCTAATCCAAGTAAACCAAGTGCTTTCATATAAGTACAATGAACCTGATTACGAATATTCAGGTCATCTTCAAAGATGAGAAAGTCGGGTAACGAGACCGCGAAGTAATCTATTTTCACGGGTTCAAACAAGTGCCTTTCGGCGTAATCAATAAGCTTGTTGAATCGACGATTGCCTTCCTTCGCATAACCAAGTTTCTGCCAGGCCAATCCTTGGTAAAATATCATATCCGGCTGTTGATCGTTATAATACATGGCTTTAATGGGTTCCCCCTGTCCTTGAGAGGCCGTGGAAAAAGCCTGCCTTGCCTCATCTGTTAATTTCAATAGCTCATACGCGCAGCCCAAATAATAGTAGATATCGTTATCTCGGGAACCCTCTAGCTTACCTTCGCCAAGATTCTCTGGATACATTAAAGCCTCCCGCAGCCCTTTTACAGCCTGTTCAATCTGCCCAGACCTCAGGTCGGACTTCGCAAGCTCTACCTTGGCAAGCCTATACTGTCCAGTTACCTTCCCCTCTCCGCCTTCCCATGGATGAAATATTCTCCCTGTCAGCAAAGACAACGCTATTTTATGCTGCTTCATCGTATTGTGAACGGTTACATATTCCAAAAACAGATCATCGCGAAGCTTTATGATTCCCGGATAACTCTCCATTAGGTCCAATCTGTCGTTGGGCTTGATGTTCAGCTTCTTATACAGCTGGTCAAGCTCATAAAGAACACGTGCGTCTGAAGTATTGCACGCAAAGGCCTGCTCTAACGAATGGCGAGCCTTCTTTACTTGGCCTTGTTTGTTAAAATATCCAAGAGCAAGATTACGGTGAACAACGGGGTAAGTATCGTCAATGGAACGAGACGTTTCCCAGCTGGAAATGGCATCCCAATGCCGTTTCTTGTCATAGAGTAAATTACCTAAGTAATAATGCGCCTTTCCATCCCCCGGTCTTGTTCGAATTGCAAATTGTAACACATCCAACTCAAACAGACTGTTAGGAAAGCAGTAGTCTGGTACTGCATCTGCGGCCTGAGCGAGAGCATTATTCGCCTGCTCATGCTTGCCGATTTTAGCATAGCAGAAGGCCTGAACGTAATACAGCATAGGGTATGTTTTCGCCTGCTCTGGAGCTTCTTCCAGCACACATGCTGCATCCTCATAGAGTCCCGCCGCCGCATAATCCGATGCTACCGCTAGATAATTATGCACATCTCCACGCATCCATTTTTCCAGCTCTGCGAAGACCGTTTTAGCATCATCTCGTAACCCGAGAGCCTCTAATGATAATGCTTGCTCACGGTAAGCTCCAAAATCGGCGATATCGAGCTTAATCGTTTCCTTGGAATAGGCTATTGCTACTTCGTAGTTGCCAAGCTTACGAAGAATAGCCGACTTCAGGTCGCGTGCTTTGTAGTTGCGAGCATTTCGGATTATCGAACACTCCACCAGCTCCAGTGCTTCCTCATAGTTCCCTTTTTCTGTCGCGATCTGTGCCAGTGAGAAGTACCCGCTGTCTTGCCATGCCGCACTCCATACTGATTTATAAAATGCAGCAAACGCCTCATCCATCCGCTCTTGGTGTTTGAGCGACAAACCAAGCTGGTAGTAGGCCTCACCATCATAGGGATTAGAGTTACGCCAGGTTACCCGCGAGATAGCTTTACGAAAGCACTCTTCACTTTCTGAATACAATCCTCTACGAAGAAGCAACGTACCATAAGCCACATTTATGCGGCTATCATTTTTATCTCTTTTCAGGCCCTCAAGATAATACGCCTCGGGTTCAAAGGTAGCATGACGGTATTGCTCCAAGTGTTGTCCTGCTAAATACAATTCTTCGTTCGATCTTAATTCCTCCGGTTCTGGCAGGGGGGCGGCAGCAGCCGGCATCTGTTCAACTTCCTTTTTCTTCGGCTGGTAGCTAATCAACTCCCTTCCGGTCGCGTCTTTGACGGTTAAGCATAGTTCATAATCCTCATCCTCAGCCAAAATAACTGTCTTCTGCATAAAGGCCTTATTAGGTGTCAGATCTAAGGTTTCTTGGATATAAACTTTCCGCTGACTACTTAATTCCACAACAGCGTCACGAAATGACGAAGTTACATAGATTCCAATCCGTGCTGTCCCTTCGCTGCGATTTAATTCCAAATTAACGGCTGCGTCAATTGAAGCGTTTTTGACAATACCAATATGTTTGTAAGGCATAAAATACTGCGAGAACGATTTTTCTTCGTACGGCTGAAGCCAAGTAAAATCTGGTTGGTTATCGGTATATACCCCCGTCATCAACTCGATGTAGGGGCCGTCTTCGTCTGTTAGATTCCGGTCCCATGCTTGGCCGAATTCGCCATTTCCCCATGTCCATTGCTTTTTTCCGGGAGAGATGTGATGGTTAGCCACATGCAAAAGCCCCGCTTGTTTCATATGGTCGTAACCACCTATGAAATTGTAATCCGATTTATAGACCATATATGAAGTAGGGACAGGAATATTTTTATATCGGGAGATATCTACGCCTTCAGAATAATCCATTTTATAATAAGTGCCTGTAGCGATCGGGAAACGGGATACATCTCGCTTTCCATGGTCGAACACAGCTGATACGTCTGGAGGAAAAACAGATTGTGTGTGATCATGTACCGCTACGGCTGGATTGGCCCACCATAGAAACGTTTGAGGCTCGGCAGTCCGGTTGTATAGCTGGGCCCCAACTTTAAGGTATGCTTTATCCGGTTGAAGTGTAAAACCAGCTGTTACTTTCGTGCCGAACATACGATCAATTTCGCTCACCCATACCGTTGCACTTCCGTCCTCTTGTTCTTCAAGCTTGTATTCGACGGGTCCGTAAGTGTTGGGACGGTGATGCTGCGGCCAGTTGAACTCAATGCCTCCAGATATCCACGGCCCCAATAAGCCCACAAGCGCTGGTTTGATGACCCTGTTATAATAAACAAAATCGTAACCGTTGGTCTTGTCGACCGCACGATAAATGCGTCCTCCCAGCTCTGGCATGATCTCAATGCGCAAGTATTTATTTTCCAGAAAAACCAACTGATAATTCTCAAGCTTCTTCTCATCCTCAATTTTATCAATTACCGGATGCGGATACACTCGACCGGAGCTTCCTTGATAGACACGTTTCTCCAGAAACATTGGATTTTTGTCGGGTTTGCCAATTCCATATGTGGGGATCTGCACGGTTTCCTCCCACACGCGTGCCTTAGCGTCGAAGATGCTCAATTCCATCACTCCCTCATAGTCGCTCTTATATTCAGAGCTTACAAGTAAGCGACAGTACAGACAATTGACAATCCACTGTTTATGATGGACTATATACGTATTTCATCATTAGAGCCGCCTAAGGCTAGGAGATGGATAGATTATGTATAAGAAAGCTGATGGATTTGAGGGTGAAAAGTTATATGTCCTTCCACCCTATATACTGGATAAATTAAACATGAATCCGCTCACAAAAAATCTATATATTACGGATATAGGCTGCTTCAGCCATGCCCGCCATCATTTTCGTGAAAGAATGCACGGATGTGACTCTCATATATTCATCTACTGTACCAGCGGAAAAGGTTGGATACGAACAAAGGATAACCTAACGATTGACATGACGGAGCGAAGCTTTGCGTACATTCCCAGGGACATGCCGCATGCTTATGGGGCTGACGATGGAGATCCTTGGACGATTTACTGGTTACATCTTAAAGGGGACCAAGCTGATGATTTTATGGCATTATTTGAGCCTTTTAAAACGTATATTTCGATGGCCGCCAGTGATGAAGTCAAACTACTGGAGCTATTTCATCAGTGTTACGATCTTTTACTAAACAAATCATACTCCATCATACATTTAGTTCAAGTATCGCAAACTGTCCGTTATCTGCTGAGTTTTGTTGTTTCCGTTGCATTTCGCAAGGAAGACAGTACGTACCAGAGTCATGTGGATAAGGCAACACGCTATATGAGTAAACAATTGGAATCCACTCTTTCGCTTGAGGAGCTTAGTCGGCATGTTCAGGTATCCAAGCAGCATCTGAACTTGATATTCAAGCAATCCACCGGCTACTCTCCTGTCGATTACTATTTAAGAATGAAGATACAGAGGGCCAGTCAGCTTTTGGATTTGACGAATGCTTCTATTAAAGAAATTAGCATACAACTCGGTTTTAGGGACCCTTACTACTTCTCCAGGCTATTCAAAAAAATAATGGGCTGCTCTCCTTTGGAGTATCGAAATAATTTGAAGGGTTAATCTATGTTCATCAGGAGCGTTCAAATTTGCTTCTATCGGGCTACCGCAAGGTCACAGATCATTTACGAATTGGGGGTGCAAGGTCTATACTTAAGGTTAAAAAAGGAAGTTTTGTATGCTCCTCACGTTGAATCGAAGACTAAATGCAGCTATGCCGCTAATTACACCAATCAGCATTCTAATTGGCGTCCTGATCGGTACGCCGTTGTCACAATATACCGAACTCTCTCCCTGGCTGTTTGCATTCATGACCTTCGCGGGCAGCATCAGTATGGGGTTTAAGGATTTTGTCCATGTGATAAAGCATCCTGGTCCGCTGATCGCCTGTCTATTTATTCTTCACCTGGCCATGCCGCTTCTCGCTATGATGCTGGGGCATTTGGCCTTCAGTAATGATCCTTATACGATCACTGGACTTATTCTTGGTGCAGCTATCCCTACAGGTATTTCCAGCTTCGTGTGGGTCAACATCTATAAAGGCAACACGGCGCTGACATTAGCGATCATTCTAATTGATACGATTTTGGCCCCATTCGCCGTGCCGGGCATCATGTCCCTGCTGATCGGAGCGGATGTGCAGCTTGATACCTGGGCGATGATGCAGAGCCTGTTCTGGATGATTGTCGTTCCTTCGCTAATCGGCATGGTGTTGAACGAATGGACTAAAGGGAAGATCAAGCAGGTATGGGGACCTCGGCTAGGCCCGTTCTCCAAGCTGGCTATGGCTCTTGTCGTCATGATTAACGGATCTGTCATCGCACCTTATCTGGTCGATTTTAATCTCAAGCTTGTCGGAGTATGCCTATCCATAGTCGTCCTTGCTTCCACTGGATATGCGATCGGTTATCTGATATCAGGGCTGATGCGGTGGAACAGTGCAGACCGTACGGCGCTTGTCTTTAACGGCGGCATGCGCAATATTAGCGCGGGAGCTGTGCTTGCCATCACCTATTTCCCGGCCCCGGTAGCACTGCCTGTTGTACTCGGGATGATTTTCCAGCAATCCACGGCATCTCTGGTCGGATTTCTGCTAAGTCGTCGCGACCGCGGCAACGCCAAGGAAAAGCGCAATACGGCCTCTGTTTCTTAAGCAAAGGGGGCTGGCGGTGGTTCCAGACGATAAAGCTCCTCCTCATGAGGAGGAGTTTCGGAAGGGCGTTTCTATGCGTACATGGTTGGAAGTCCGATTAAAATATGCATGTGCAATCATGTAAATGGTTGCTTTCCACTTCATAACATTTCTATTGAATCGTGTAGGGTAATAAACTAAGCCCCTGTAAAGAGCCTTTCGTGGCACAACGTTCAAGCCACATATTACCCTAAGGAAACTAAGAACGATATACACAGGTTGCAAAGTCTAAAACAGCTTTTGCGTAAGATTTTGAAATTGTGACTTCACTCCATCTTTCTGAAGTTCTGATTGTAACACCTGATTAAAGGTTTGAAGTGCACGCTGGAATTTATTTTCACCTAATTCCGTAATACGAGTATACACACCTCGTCGATCATCCTCGCATGTATGTCTTTGTAAAGCCCCGCAGTTTTTGGCTTCCATTCTAACTACGAGTCTCGATGTCGCACTTTGACTTAACCCCACCAATTCTTGAAGTTGCTGCAGTCGTAATTTTTTTTCTTCAGAATTGGATATAAAACCCAACACATAAAACTCCTTCAAGGATAAATCATAATTTTGTAGCAGAGCTTGTTCTAACTTATCATTTAAAGTGGAATGGATGTGAGACAAAGACAACCATACATCCAAGAGTTCGTTTTCATGTTGCAAGTTTAGACCACACCATTCTATGTTAAAGTATCTCCACTTCGTTTATCCTATTGTATCAAGCTTAAATGGAATGGTCAAAATCCATACAATATTTTAAATATTACAACCCGTCATCACCGAACCAGTATGCAAATGCAGCATAATGATTCTCGTTTCAGAGTGTCCATTCTATTGACAGTAGTCCACCTTAACTATCGTCCACGGATATTACATATGTGTTATTGGTCGTATGGTTGGGTTCACTCGAAATTGGTATTTACCACAAAACCAGCATCTTCTAAATAAAGTGTTCTTTCTTTAAATTCTCCTTCAACTTCTTAATTATTTCTTTTTCACTAATTCCCGCTTGTATAAACCCTATTAAAAAGCTGACATCCCTTTCACATTAACAGCTTTTTCAGCTATACATAACATATATTTATCAAAAGTTTCCTTGAGGTAGTTTTCACTAAATGAGTTTGCCTTCTGAAGTGGAGGAAAGTAAAGGGGATTTCCAAAAATAAATTTATTTAATCGTATATAACTATCATAAAATGAAGACATTAATAGCAGCTCGCCTCATTCCACATTTCCCTTAATTCTCAAGTAAAGTTTGATTCTAAAGAACCGTTTTATTTGCGGAATAAAGCACTAGTAATGATACCATACGCTTTTTGTTGCTATAAGTTGTTCTTTTCAAAAGGAGAAAAAACAAAAAAAGTTTAAAAAGAGGTTGGCTTAATTCTACTGCCCACTTTTCAACCTAAAAAAGCGACGATACCGACGAAAGCGTCATTCTACGCCAAAGTCAATACCGTCGCTCTTTTCTAAAGAGATGTAGTAAATAACATATCAACCTTAACCTTTACAAAAAATCTTCCTTACTGCCATAATTCAAAAACCGTTGAATGAGCATCTACTCCCCTTCCCTGTGGCCAGGTATCCCATGTATCTGTTAGAAACACTATAAAGCTGTGACCTGTCGTCAAAAGTGTACCTTTCTATCTTGCAAACTAGTGTGATTTTTAGAAAACGGCTCACAAGTCATTCAAAAGATTCGCTGCACTTGATTTGCCAATCTGCCTCCCCTAAAATTGAAACTACTCTGGCAAAGTATAAATAACATCAAACGGATTCTTATCTTCAAAAAATTCTGCATAAAGTTTTTTAGTTTCTCTTAAACTTAAATTCACATTACTTCGTAATAAGCCACCTAATTTCACCAATACATCTGCTTCCTTTGGAGTTACTATTTTCTTTGCTACTATTTTTTCTGTGTTTTTTGGAGTTACCCACGCCCAATCGTTCACAGCAGATTCAGTAAATGGATATCCAAAAGATAACGAACTGATATGAGCATATTCTGAACACAACGGATGCACAATTAACAAGAAAGCTCCAATTACCGCTGAACGATATCTTATTCTTTGTGCTATTTGAACCCGTCGAGCGAATGACTCTAGATGGCTAGGTATATCCCCCCATTTAGAGCGGCCCATTGAAACTAATATTTCGATGGCGAACTCATGATCTAAGTTCTCAGCTAGCTGCAAGAATATTTCATTGTTAGTAGAGCCCGCAGCGGTAAATGCACCTAAACATCTTGCTGCTTCCTCAACGTTAGTCGCGCCTCGTGATAAAAGTCTTACATATTCATCTAAGAATTCATTTCCACTGACATAATCAGAAGACTCAACAATGGTCTCAATTAAAAGTGCCTTTGTGCTTTCCACCTTAACTAAAGAAATCATATTAACAAGCTGAATATAGTAGTCACCTTCTAATTCTTCTAAATTACATTGATTCTTTAGCAACTTCAAAGCAGCTACTAAAATACCATCATCTCCATCTATTGAAGCGTTGGTTATCAACTCCATAATTTTTTTCACCATATATCCTTCCCTCTCTCTTTCCCTGATCTCATCAAAGGGTATTTCACTTCAATTTATAAATGATTCTGAATAATTTTCCACTCTATAACACCATTATAGTTCGTAATGATAAGGGTCGCCTTCGAATCAAACGCCGAAGAAACATTCCAAATCACAAGCACTGCCGTCGTCTTCAAACAAAGAAGGATTCGGGTCCGCTGCCGGGGACGTCTTGTAACCCCCCCCCCAGAACATTGAGAAGCTGTTCAACTATCCTGCTCGTTTGTTGAAAACAAAAGCAGCCGATCACATTTATCGGCCGCTTTCTTGGTTTTATTAAACTACACTGCCCGTTAGTTCAATGGATTAATATACAACTAAAATCCAAACTCTATTACTCTTTCAAGCCACTCACGCATAAGTGACTCAAATAATAGAGCCTGTTCAATCTGAAGATTATGGCCTGCTCGATCTAGAACGGCAAAGGTTGCTCTAGGATAATTGTCTAAAATTCTAAAAGCATCTATGTAACCAACAACTGCATCTTGTCGCCCAAGAGTAAATACTGTTGGTTTATCGAAAACTAATTCATCTATATTGGTGGAAAATCCATAGTTTCTTTGAATCTTGCTAAGAAAATCGTAGTCAGCGATCTTACAACCTGCCACGATCTCTTCAGAATACCTTTTCCAATTATATTCATTGAGAACGACTTGATTAGCGCTAAAATCACTTATTTGCTCTTCACTCAAGGTGTCTATAAACTCGCGATCACAATGAACAACAAAATGCTCGGGAAGTATTCTTCTTTTGTGTTCAGGAATAATTAATGGACAAATCAGTGCAGCTCCACCAATACGATCTTTATGTCTATTAATTATTCCTCTTGTAATATATCCACCGTATGATTCGCCTGCTATGAGATAATCTTGGTTTGGGACAAGAGTTTCAATAAAATTTATAACTGCTTCTAGCATTTCATCTGAATTACATATTTGATCGTAATCCTTTGTTTGTCCCATTCCAGGCAAATCAAGATAGATACGACGCCAACCGGGGATATCTTCAAATATCGGTTCCATACACCCACTCATTAACCGATGGTCTGGTGTAAAACCATGGATCATTATAATCGGTTTGCCTGTACCCATTTCCTCGTAATATATATTGGCATTCTTGACTTTACAATATGGCATACAGACTCCTCCAAAATTGAGTTATTTATAATATTCTTACACCAAAGAAGAATCTACATGTTTTATCAAGCAAACCAGATCTCCGTTTCCGTTTCGTTTTGATTATATACTCATATATAATACATGTAAAGAACACTTGTTCCCTATTCTTGTTTCCGGAGTTAAACTAAACTGCCTGTTTTATTAATCATCACCATATAAAGTAGAAAAACCTTGATTCATCAGTGTTTCTGACGAATCAAGGCCCTCACTGTGTGGTGTCATAATTAATGAGAAAAAGTCATCAATAAAGCTTATGTATCAATACACATTTTCATAATTAGTGAGAATAAGTTATTATTACAATTTGAATTGCTCAATGATTTTCATAATTAGTGAGAAAAAGCGCAAAATTCACTTTGCATCTTTATGCATTATAATGGATACGGATTTTGCGATATCTTCATCTTAATTATACAGCAAAAAGACCACTATCTAGTATTAGATAACAGTCTCAGTTTAACATACTCTATTCACTTAAATTAAAATCATTTCGCCTTCTATTCTTCTACAGAAACATAAATACTTAATCCAGATTATGTAGTATTAAATATACTCCGTAATTTGGCGTTAATACTCACTTACTACCACTTCTTTAGTGTAAATTTTTCTGTCAACATGTGATGAAAACTCTCGCATCCATAAGCTAGATTTATTTTGAATATCCAAACGTTTCGCCACTTCACATATACTCATATGTTCCTCGTTGACTAGCCGGACCGCCTCCAATTTTAATTCCAAGGAGTACCGACGGAAAGTTTGTCCTTTTTTAGCCATGAAAAAATCCCCTTCGTTTGACAAGATTAAGTCCATCTTAACAGATGTCTTTTTTCTCTTATCTACTAAAAGGGGATAATACCATAATAGCAACTTTCAATGGAACCATGTTCTTGACCCTCAACAAATATTATAACTCGTGTACGTACTTCTCTTCCCAGCTATCTCCAACCATGCACAGAAGAAATTCTCACGAAACTGCATGACTAGTTTAGTGAGAATTCTTCCGCTTGTGTTGCGTTTTCATTTTAAAACCATTTTCTTAAAGATTTAAAGCCATCAAAATGCTTCTTCTTGAAAAGAGAAAGAATGAATCTCCTGATAGAAATCCTGCACCGTCACCTTTCTCTATTGATCTATACATCAAACCTTTATGAGCTAAAAGTCAGAATCAGACTGAGCATGTTGAGGTGTATGATGCGAGATGTTTTTAACTAGTAGGAAGTAAGTCAGAATCGCAACAAAACTGGTCAGTAATAAAGTGAGTCCTAACGGGACGGCAGTGTCTTCACCTGCGACACCGACTAGAGGAGCAACCAGTGCACCCAGAAGAAATGGAACGACTCCGAGCAGTGCTGCTGCACTTCCGGCCATCTTAGCTTGACTCTCCATGGCAAGCGGGAATGCTGCTGTAGACGTAATGCCGATTGAGCAAACGAAGAAGAACAATGGAATGACCAACGCGAAAAGTGGACCATGAGCCAGAGTTACCACCAATGCAGCGACACTTGCTATTATAGCAAGCCATAGTCCAGATAATAGCAGGGTCTGCTCAGGGATACGTTTTGCCAATCGACCTACGATTTGAGATCCGATGATCAAGCTGATTCCGTTTGAAGCAAACAATATAGCAAATACAGTGGGTGTGACTCCATATATATTTTGGTAAATAAATGGCGTTCCTGCTACATAAGCAAAGACCCCAGCCGTCATGATTCCCTGTGCCAGCATGTAGCCAACAAACTTGCGGTCACGCAGAAGCATTCTGTAATTACCCAATTGCTGTTTGAAGTCGGGAACCATACGTCTTTCGACTGGGTGAGTTTCTTTTAAGCCCAACTTTGTCATGACTAATAAGAAAATCCCCAGAAATGAAAGGGAGATAAATACGCCAATCCATGTCGTGAATGAAAGAACCCCACTTCCCGCGATTGGTGCTGCCAAAGGCCCCAAATTCCCTACAAGCAAAAGCAAAGAGAAAAATTTAGTGAGTTCATGTCCACTGTATAGATCTCTAGCTATCGCACGGGAAATGACAATTCCAGCTGAAGCTGCAAATCCTTGCGTGAAACGAAACAAAATCAATAGTCCGATATTCGGAGCAAAGGCACACGCCAAGGAACAAATAATATAGGCTATCATGGAAATTAACAATGGTTTACGTCTACCGTAAGCATCGCTCATAGGACCCATAACGAGCTGTCCTACACCAAGCCCTAATAAACAAGCAGTAAGACTAAACTGAACAAGTGATGCGTTTATATTGAAATTCTCTGCAATCTCAGGAAAAGCCGGTAAATACATATCAATCGTAAATGGACCTAGTGTAGAGAATAAACCCAGTAGTATTGCCAGTCCAAATACATTCCATTTATTGCTCTTAATCATTGTTGATTAGATCTCCAATTCATTACATAATTTAGTTCATTTTAATCATCATTACATAATTTTGTTAATCCATTACTACGCCTCACTGGGCAAATGCTTTAAGATACTGGAGTAGTATAGACCTTAAAGTCAACTGTAAGTCAATATACATTTTGCATTACTATCCTCTTCACACCTCCATATATTTAGTTTAAAAACAAAGAATTTATATGAGTTTGATCTATAACAGGAAACAATGGTACTGTTTCTCTTTCCTTAAATGCATCAACTGAAAAATCAGTCGGAAGGTTTTCACTGAATGTTGTTTTGAAAGCTGTCACTGTCTGCTTTCTAATTTGTTGTGTTGATTGGTGTTCAGGATGCTCCTACAAAATTACTCACCACAAATACGGTATTTCTTCTGCATCTTTAATCATCACACTTCTAAATTTAAGCGTTTTAAAAATCTTTGCCTATTTGATAAGCTTGCAAATGCAACTGTTCAAAATGAGCCTGTAGTGCGTCTTGATGTGCCATACCTTCTGCACCCAAAGAATCATACAGGAAGCACACTTCAGAATCAGGTACACCAACATAATCAGCGATTCCGATATTAAGATGGTGCTCCATCATCAGTTGATAACCACGTTTTTTGAACCCGTTTCTTGAATCAGCGGCAATGGCAACCCATCTGATTTTATCAATCGGCAACTTACTCGTTCCATACGCGAACCCACTGTTAAATACCCGATCAATGTACCCTTTCAGAATGGCAGGGGTGCTATGCCACCATACGGGGAACACAAAAATAATAGCATCATGCTTCCTGATGCGGTCCATCTCACGCTGAACTTCATCAGAATATACTTTATCTGGATTTCCAAATTCAGGCTCATCCACCGGATATAATAGAGGGTTGAAATTTTCCGCATACAAATCCAATATTTCATATTCATGTCCAGTGTGAGTTAACCCCTCAACCAGTTTATTTGTCAGACTCCATGTCAAAGAATCTGTCCGTGGATGGGATACGACTACAAGTGTTCTCATGTTATATATCTCCTTTAAACGACTTCTTTAAGTCATTGTTATTTTATTTACTTCATGATTTTAAGACATGTTCTAAACACTCAATATCTTTGATCATAAACAATCTAGAGCAGCCATCTGTTCTTGATGAAATATGTTAATCGAATAATCGTTTAGCATAATATTAAACGAATGTTCGATTCCAAATTGGTTAAAGACTCCTGAAAAGGCGAGCAGTTTATACAATCTTCATGAAAAATATAATCGGAGTGTTGAATATAGTCCCTCTGAAAGATCTTTTCTAAGCTTTAAATAGCATACCAGGTCATTGGTAATAACTTATTAAAATGATCTTGCTCCAGCTCGATACGACCGCCAAACGTATAATCGTTTGTTTAAAGATGCTCTTTATGAAGAACTTTGCCAGACGTTTTTTTCTTAGGTATTAGCTTGAGAATATAATGCGTTCCAGCGATATAAATTCCCATAATAGTGAGATGATCAAATAAAACCTTCATACCGGAAGGATTGGAGTTCTGGCCCCAATTATCAAAAGTATAATATAAGATTAACTTCGAACCTACATTCCTATCCAGAGAAGCCTGCACCCCATAAACAATAATCAACACAGCGATTACACGTAACGCAACTGTACGTATCTTGTTCTTGTCTGTAATCCCTGTAAGCTTTCGTGCTGCCCCAATAATCATGATCCAGTGCATTCCTATGTGCAATCCGATCAGGATTAGCCCCCAGTATGCAGCGAGTACATGGATCTGCCTAACGATTATTCCATTCTCAATCGGAATAAAGGCAAATACAGTACGGGATATTGGTACCGCGCTTATGACCAGTACTGCCATCGTTACAAGAAGAAGAAGATTGATTATTGTGGTCAGCACACGACGTATATTCACTTTCCCCTTAAAAATGCTCTGATACCATTTCCTATTTAAAATGTTATGGATAATAAACAATATGAATATGGTAACTCCAAATATTTCATGGAACATATTCCCGGTAGAATGATATGCCATTTCTATGATCATAAGGATTGTCATAACAAGGTCAATACTCAAACGAACTAACATCATCGGTTTCAATAGTGTTCTACCCTCCGCATACGAAATCTTGAAAGATGAAGAGATGAGTAGCTACTAGAATTCACTGAACGTTTTTAATTATTAATCTCCAGACCAGCTAGCCACTCTGACACGTCTTCCTGTGATGAATCTGCGCTTTTTCCCCGGACGGAGAAACCCTCCACAATCGTTGCCTCGGGGCTAAGTTTTTCAATATCCGAAATGCTACGACCAAAGCCACTTCCATCGTGTGTGGTGAATGGAACTATCTTTTTACCGGAAAGATCATTTTCTTCCAAGAAAGTAAACAGTGCCATAGGTATCGTCCCCCACCAGTTGGGATATCCAAGGAAAATGACATCGTAGGAATCCATGTTATCCACCTGATTTGCTAGTTCGGGTCTAAAATTATCATTTTGCTCTTGCTGTGCCTGATCTGTAAGATCATCATAGTCGGCAGGATAGGGAGCGGCAGTTTCAATTTTGAAAATGTCCCCTCCAACGCTTTCCTGGATTTGATTGGCTATTATCTCCGTATTTCCACTGATTGAAAAATAAGCAACCAGAATTTTTTGATTTGTGATATCCAAGTCGGATACTGTCGTTGTTTGTGTACCTTCCTCTGAATCGGTAGTAGTGTTGTTACCACAAGCAGTCAAAGTAAAGGCGATGATCAACACTAAACTAAAAGATAGTAAATTTTTCATCTTTCTCCCCCTTTGCATTCTCCCTTATGATAATTACTGTACACGATTGAGTGCATAAGCCGGATACGCTTTTGCAGTTTGCTCTACTTGTTCGTCGGATAGCTGCAAGACTCCATAGACTACGTAAGGTGCCAAATAGCGGATCCCAATCATATTGCTTGTTGCCTGGAAAGGCCGCAGCAACTCTGGAAGGGTATACCGGTTTGCACCCTCAGGTGTATAGGAAGCTTCTGGACCACCTATGCTAATTGCAAGCATTAGTTCCTTACCGTGCAGTTTGTTGCCCATGCTTCCATATGCCCAACCGTAGGTAAGAACGGTATCTTCCCATTTCTTCAGTAGAGAGGGTGAGCTGTACCAATATAAAGGAAATTGCATAATAATACGGTCATGCTGCTCTAATAGCTCTTGCTCGGCTTTAACGTCGATCTCCTCATTGGGATAAGCTTCGTATACACGGTGTACAGTAACACCTATTTGCTTGTCCATCTCTTCCGTCCAGCGGCGATTTAGACGAGATTCAGAAAGGTTGGGGTGGAATACGAGTACGAGTGTTTTCATTCAGAATCTCTCCTTATTTCCATTCGTTTTAGTGTATGAGATAAGAATACAAGATTAAGCGTAAGCCTTTTTGCTGAGAATCATTTGAATCTATCAATTGAAACAGCCATTATTCGAAATAATGAAATCTCTCAATTCGAAAAATAGCTACCCCAAAGTTAAAACCCGAGGTAGCTACCGAAATTATTTCAAAAGAAATTATTCGTATGAGAGGCTACTTGACAAGTCTCGATAAGCATTAAGCTGTTCCTGGAGTTCCACAAGCTTCTGTTCAACAGCAGCGATTGCATCAGCACCAGCAATCCAGCGTAGTGGCGGCTTCTCCTCGCTTGCAATGGTAAGGAGTGCCTTCGCGAGCTTGGCTGGATCGCCACCTTGCTTACCGCTCATCGACTCCCAGTTAGCGCGGGTTTGTGTCGTCCGCTCAGCGTAGTCATCGATGGTCAGCCCTGGCCAATTGGTCGACTCCGGTTCCAGTAACTCCGTACGGAAGAAACCTGGCTCAACGATGGTGGTACGAATTCCGAACTGTTCCACTTCGAAGCGCAAAGACTCCATCCAACCTTCGAGGCCGAACTTGGAAGCAGCATACGCGGAACAAAACTCTTGTCCTATTAGACCGGCAGTCGAAGAAATCGTTATAATATGACCGGAACGCGCTTTACGCATGACCGGCAGCACTGCTCGGGTAACATTCATCGGACCAATAAGGTTAGTGTTAATCTGTTTCTCCATCTGTTCCGGGCTAATCTCTTCGAAGAAGCCTGCATAGAAATTCGCGGCGTTATTAACCAATACATCAACACGGCCAAACTTATCTATCGCTGCCTTGACTGCTGTTTCGGCGTCTGACAGATTGTTCACATCAAGTTGGACGACCAAAACATTATCCGACGCACCGATTGCTTGAGTAACCTTGTCTGTGTTACGGCCTGTTGCGACGACCTGATGGCCGGCTGCCAGAGCTGCTTTAGCAATGTCTACACCCATGCCTCGTCCGGCACCTGTAATAAACCATACTTTTTGATCTGTCATTTTTCATTTCCTCCCATTGATTTTTTTATGTTATTTTAGAGTTGTTGAATGGTTGGACGAACAATCATTTCATTAACCGCTACATCTGCCGGTTGCTCAATGGCAAACGCAATGGCACGAGCAATACTGGCAGGCTCAATTGCAATTTTGCTTTCTTCTATAATAGCCGCTTTTAATTCAGCACCTGAAATAGCTTGAGTTAATTCAGTGTCAATAGATCCCGGCGAGATGATGGTCGTCCGTATATTATTGCCGCACTCCTCGATACGGAGCCCTTCCGTAATGGCGCGCACAGCAAATTTCGTACCACTATACACGGCACTGGCAGGGAATACCAGGTGCCCTGCTATAGAAGAAACATTAATAATATGCCCTTCTTTTCGTTCTCTCATGGACGGAAGTACAGCAGCTATGCCATACAGCACTCCCTTGATGTTAATATCAATCATCGCATTCCATTCATGGATTTTCTTCTCATGGACGGGTGATAGTGGCATGACTCCCGCATTGTTGACCAGTACATCTATTTTCCCAAACTCTTTAAGCGTATATTCAGCCAGCTCTTCCATTTGTTCATGGGAGGCAACATCCGTCACTTTATAAACTGCTTGTCCTCCATTACTTTCGATCTCTTGCTGCAGCTTTTGCAGGCGATCTTCCCGGCGAGCCGCCAGGACTAGCTTCGCCCCCTTAGATGCAAGTTCTTTAGCAGTAGCTTCTCCAATCCCACTAGAAGCACCTGTGATAATTACAACCTTATCTTGTATACTCGTCATATCAAAGACATCCTCTCTTTAAATGGGATTTTACTTACCTTCAGCAGCCTGTTTTGACATAAAGCAGTTCAGCCCGAAATGCCTCGAGCTGAACGCTATTTTATTCCTCGATCTTAAACCACGGGCCTGAAGCTTGAATTGCATTCCATAGTTTCTCAGGAAGCTCAAGCTCGCTTACCTTTGAAATCTTAATAGCTGTCTCAAGTTCAGCTTCTTTACCTTCCTGAACTTTTTCTACCCAGTCTGGATTTATGATTAAGGCATGACCAATGGCTGCCAGAGAAATCCCCTTATCTAGGGCTGTTGCAACCTGATCCGGAGTAACTAACGAACCCGCAGCCATAACAGGTAATCTGCCGTCTACATGTTCCACAATGAGTTCGAGATACGTTTTTTCATCCTGACTATCAACCGGCTTTGATGAGAGTGCATCTGCGAGTGAAGCATGTACATAATCCACACCCTCTTCAATCAGGCGGTCAATCAATATATAGGTATCTTTCATACGCAGACCACCTTCCATAGGTTCGTCAGGAGATATCCGGTAGCCGAGGATAAATGGTTTTGTTGCATGCTTTTTAATAACAGTTCTCATTTCCTGAATGACTGCTAGCGGGAAACGCAGGCGATTTTCCAGAGATCCTCCCCATTGATCTTCACGTCTGTTGAAGAATGGAGAGAAGAAGTTCTGCAGTAAAAATCCATGTGCGCCATGAATTTCAACACCATCGAATCCGGCCTCAATGGCGCGTCTTGTGGTTTCTCCAAAGGCTTGGATCACTTCCAGTATTTCATCATGTGACAGTGCTCTTGGCGTAACGGAAGGAGCAAATACGGTAGCTTCAGTCTCTAGGGCACTGGAACTTACTACATCTCCATTAGGAGTTAACGCCGGCAGCGCTTTGTTCCCCGCGTGGAAAATCTGTAGTACTGCAGCAGCTCCACCACTTTTCGCCGCATCGGCCAATTTTCGTAAACTTGGAGTAAAGGTATCGTCATAGCCTGCAAATTCATGCGTAAAGCCTATTCCATTTGGCTGGACATGTGTACATCCTGTGATAACCAGACCTACACCGTTTACTCTTTTTTGATAATATTTCACTTCTTCATCTGAAATCGTGTAATCGTCATTACTGGACCACGTAGTCATAGGCGACATAACCACTCGATTTCTAAGGGTAATTCCATTGTTAAGTGTAAGGGATTCAATTAGGTTGTTATATTTTGCGTTCATTATTTAACCTCTTTCATTTTTTAGTTTGATGTATTATTCGTTTTCTTTGATCTTAAGTTTATGCTTTACAACAACACTTTCATCTATTATCCCCCTATGCCCGAATAAGAATTACCTTTTGCTTTTTTCATTTCAGGTTTTTTGATGTAAGGATTTCACAACACGTTCTAACCGTTCCAGTCCTTCTAACAACAATGCTCTGGGGCAAGCAATATTCATGCGAATAAATCCTTCCCCCGTTTCACCATAGGTAGGGCCATCATTGATTCTTAAGCGACCTTCTTGGAAAGCCTTGTTGCAAAGCTCTTCAGAACCGATTCCAAGACTGCTGCAATCCATCCATACCAGATAAGTAGCTTCAGGGATCACGACTTTCAGTTCTGGAATCCTCTCATTGACGAAGGAGATTAAGTAATTCCGGTTCCCTTGAAGATAATCCAATAATTGATCCAGCCACTCTTCACCTTCGTTGTAGGCGGCAATCATGGCTTCAATTCCAAAAGCATTAGGTTCAATTGCTTCATTGACATTGATTGAGCGGTTTACTCTATTTCTGTATTCCTCATTGGCTACGATAATATTTGATGTCTTGAGCCCGGCGAGATTAAAGGTTTTACTTGGTGCTGTGCAGGTAATGGAATTCATCAAAAACAATTCACTCACTGATGCAAATGGAATATGTTTGTTCCCTTTATATATCAAGTCCCTATGAATTTCATCAACGACAACAAGGACATTATATTTTAAGCATATTTCTCCCAAGCGCTGCAGCTCACTTATGCTCCACACTCTTCCCACTGGGTTATGGGGATTACAAAGTATGAAGACCTTCACCTTTTCATCTGCAGCTTTCTGTTCAAAATCCTCAAAATCAATTTCATAGGATTCCCCGGTGTACTTCAGATCATTTTGTACTACCTCGCAGCGGTTATTCGTAATTGAGCTATTAAAGTAATTGTAGACAGGTGATTGAATCAGCACCTTATCTCCGGGCTCTGTAAAAGCCTGCACAACGGCCGAAAGCGAAGGTATGACACCCGTGCTGACTTCAATCCATTCTTTTTTGATTTTGAAATGATGCCTCTTCGCCCACCAACTTACCTCTGCTTGATAAAAGGCATCCGGGATGCTGGCATATCCGAAAACCCCATGCTGCACTCTTTTTTCAAGTGCTTGAATAACTGGATAAGCTGTTCGAAAATCCATATCAGCCACCCACATAGGCAAGATATCTTCTGGAGTGGAGTCCCATTTCACACTATTTGTATTTCCTCTGTTAATAGTTTGATCAAAATCATACCTCAACGTATGGCCTCCTCCAATTCTTCATTGTTTGTTTTGGTAATAAACTGCGTATTGGAATAATCCAACTCAGGGTCATCTAATATAAGCTCTCTGATACCTTCTGCTCTGATCATGCCGCTGATCGGATTTTTAACACTGTCGATTGTATTCAAGATCGTTGCGTGCACAGTCGAATACTCGAAGCACAAGTCCGTATCCATCATTTCGCAATTTTCAAGGATGAGGTTCTCGGCATAACACAAGGGCTGTGTGCCAATGATTTTACAGTTAACCAGTCTTAAATTTTTGGAGTACCACCCCAGATACTCTCCCTCTAAAACTGAATCATAAACTGTAATATCCTCTGTATTCCAAAAGGCATCCTTCGAGGTGATCACACAATTACGCACAATACCTTTCTTCACATGCTGGAAGGAGTAGTCACCAGCTAATTTGAAATGATCAAGTTCAATGTCGGAGCCGTGCAGCAGTAAGTAATTCCCCTTAAATTCAGAATCCGATATCTTAACATGCTCACAGTCCCACAGGGTCTCATTGGTATCCATGATCGTCTTGTGAATGGTGATGTTCTGGGCGTCCCTAAAGATCTTAGGTGCATCCACTTTGCAATTGGTCATCCGGACATGACTGCTGTACCATATCGCAGCCCGGCCGCCTTCCGAGAAATAGCTATCCTGAATGTCTATATCTTTGTTATGCCAGAATGGATATTTACCGGAGAAACTACAATGTGACACTTTCAGATTCCGGCTCTCTTTAACGGCAGATTCTCCATCTAAAAATTCACTATGCTTGATTTCCACATTAGCAATCTTATATAAGGGGCGTTCGCCTTCAAATAGTCCACTTTCTATTAAATTCATCATGAACTCCTCATTTCATTTCAATCATATAATCGAACGTTCGATTAATTAACTCCGAAGTGATGCATTCTTCTCGCCACTTCACGCCTCATAATAAACGTTCATTCGATTAATGTCAAATGTGACACTTTCAAATTCCGGCTCTCTTTAACGGCAGATTCTCCATCTAAAAATTCACTATGCTTGATTTCCACATTAGCAATCTTATATAAGGGGCGTTCGCCTTCAAATAGTCCACTTTTCATTAAATTCATCATGAACTCCTCATTTCATTTCAATCATATAATCGAACGTTCGATTAATTAACTCCGAAGTGATGCATTCTTCTCGCCACTTCACGCCTCATAATAAACGTTCATTCGATTAATGTCAAATGAAAATCAGAGGGATTCCCTCCGAAAGTCTAAGTTAAGCTTGTAACGCATCCCAGGTCATTTCAATAATTTCAATTATGCTTTTCTGTTTCAGCTCTAATCGTCCGCCATAATATTCTTTAACATATTGCATGGACGGTGTAAACATGAACATATGGAGCAGACTCGTATCCACTTGTTTGAAGACTTTCTGACTCTTGCCTTTTTCCAATAGTTTAATGAGCGGCTCAAAATATTCCATTCCTTCATTTCGGGACAAATCATCAAGAAGTGGGGAATTTGTAATTTGCTCAAGGAATAAAAACTCATCCTTATGCGTCAAAATATAGTTAATATACTTTCCGAGAGCATGTCCGAATGCTGTCTTTAATGGCATTGAGTCTTCGTAATTATAAAACACTTCCAGACTCATATCCTTTTTGATACTCAAATACAATTTATTCAGCATATCGTCCTTGTTTTCAAAGTATACGTAAATCGTCGAAGCAGATACACCGGCTTTTTTTGCGATCTTGGACATCGATAGTTCTGATAATCCATGTTCATTGATCAACTGGATTGATGCATTAAAAATGCGTTCACTTTTATTTTCATCTTTATGTCTCATACGTAAATGATAAACGTTCGTTCGATTAAAGTCAAATTCCTAATAAAAAAGTCCCAACGGAGATGAGGCAGTCGGACCATTTGGGGTCATGGGTGGATTCATGCAGCCGCAAGCCCATGTGCAGGTCGTCATGAATACGGTAGACTTTCACATGAATCCACAGGCGGCACTGGATTCGCAATGGACAAAAGGCAAAACGATTCTGGTGGAAACCGGCTTCCCGCAGCATATTGCACAAGCACTTGCCCGTAAAGGGCATGATATTCAGGTTGCTCTCGCCCCCTCCATGTTTGGACGCGGCCAGATTATATGGCGTGACCCGGACAGCGGGGTATTGTGCGCAGGCACCGAAAGCCGGACAGACGGATCGGTTGCTGCATGGTGGTCAAAGTACTCATCGGATTTCCAATTAAGTCCATCATCTTCTATCTTAATTGCGAACAGATTTGATTCCCTTTATAACAAAATCGTTAGTGGAAGTAATAGTATAGAAACATTTAATAATTTTGTACTGAAAACTGGAAATGTTAGAGGAGTTTTGAATTCCGGGGAAAAGACTTTTTCAGAGTATATATCTATATATGAAAATAGTAGAAAATTCAAGGAGTTTATTGGTGATTTACCCCCAGAAGCTAATTTAATACAGGAATACTTTAATGCTAATAATGCAAATACTTGGGCTGAGAAATTACCATCTAAAACAATCAGGTTTGGGCTGTTTACAGGTGCAGGTTTACTTATTGATACAGTAGGTGGTTCAGGAGCTGGCACTTTATTAGGAATTTCATTGAGTGCGGTAGATACATTTTTAGTAGATAAGCTAATAAAAGGATGGAAACCAAATCACTTTATAGAAAATGATTTAAAAAACTTTATAGATAGTTAAATATGTAATGTTAAACTAACGGGAAACGTTAGTTTAACAACAACAGCGGCAGTCTAAGACTTTATTTATCAAGTCTTGTTCTGCCGCTGTTTCATTTAATAGATCAGTCTAAAACTTATTTCTCAAAAGCTGACGGTTCTTCAATTCGAAAACGTTGTTAAGTCAACGACTCCAGTCTATTACTTTATTTTCACAGAACTAATCCTTTTCTTTTGTCATTTTAATTCCTTCCCCTCAAATAGTTTATTTCTTCACCATCTTCTTATATTCGGACACCATACAATAACTTGACCGATGTAACTAATGTATAAATATTCAATTCTCATCAATTATGAAATTTTTTCTTCATTTAATCTGACAACATTCTCATTAATTATGACACCACACACTCACTCTGTCTCTTAAAAAATTTAAATCTTGTAAGCCTTCATAGCTTTTCTTAGCTCTTTGAATGAAGGACGTTTGCCATACATTAAGACGCCAGTACGGTAAATCTTGGCGGCCAACCAGCCGAAGAGCAAAATGGAGGCGACCAGAATACCAAGTGACAGCCAGATTTCCAGCAGGCTCGCCCGCTCCAGACCAATCCGCAACAGCATGACAGTCGGCGAGAAAAATGGGATGTACCCAGCAACCTTTACGAAAATCGTATCAGGTGCGGCGATATTGAAGATACCGATATAAAAGGCTGCTAGTGACAGCACGGTAATCGGCATGATCGCTTGTCCCAACTCCTCGGTGCGGCTAACGATGGAGCCCACCGCGGCGAACAATACTGCGTACAGAAAGTAGCCGAGGATGTAAAATACGAGACCATAGCCCAGCACCGCGATATTCAATTGCGACAGATCCAGCCCGGCCGAGCTCAGGATGACATTATTATGCGGCAGCATGAGGTTGGCGCACACAACGGCTGCAAAAACAGCAATTTGCAGCAGGCCAACCAGGAAGATGCCAACAATTTTCCCAAACATCTGGGTCAAAGGCGAAACGCTAGTGATGAGAATCTCCATGATACGTGAGCTTTTTTCCGATGTCACCTCTGCAGCAATCATATTCCCCGTCATCATGGAGGAGGTGAAGAATAAAATCATCAGTACATAGACCAAACCATAGTTAATCATAGAGGTCTCTTTTTTCTCTGTCCCCACAGCTCCCCCTGCCTCAGACGGACCGTCTACTTCCCTGCTATCCACCATTACAGGTGTGCTAATTTCGCGAATTTGATCGCTGGTCAATGCATTGCCGCCCATAATGGCTTTGACCTTAGCTTCCTGAAGTCCCGTCTGCAACAATGTGATTACAGCAGGAGATGGCTCTTTTTCTACAGAGACGTACTCCACTTTAGGAAACGTCTCTCCCTTAGTGGCAGGCTCCGTGAACTGTACGTAACCTTGCAGCTCTCCGTTTTTCAAGGCTTGCTGCATTGCCGGCGTTTGTACGTTGTCATAACGCACCCAGATGGCTGCCGGGTTGGATTGCTCCTTGGTGAATTGCTCCAGCTGACTTGCCACTTCTATCCGGCTCCCGGCAATCAGTCCCAAGCGATGATGCTCGGCTGCCGTTGTGCCTGAACCTCCTGCCCCATCTCCTTTAAACAAAGAGATCAAATACGGTAGATTCATACCAAGCGTAATGAGCAAGGCCAGTACCAGCGTCGTAATGATAAAGGATTTGGTTCTCGCCTTCTGACGAAACGTAAAACCGATCACCGTACCCAGTCTATTCATGGGAATCACCCACCTCTCTTATGAAAATCTCGTTCAGCGTAGGCTCTTTAATTTCAAAATGCTCCACATCCGTTTGCTCCAACGCCGTTTGTAAAATCAACTTCGCCGCATCCGGCTGCTCAATATGCAGCATCCAGCCGCGATCCATAGGCTCTGCACGGCGCACGCCGGGCAACTGCTCCAGTCCGTTCACTTCACCTGTAGTAATGAGACGAACTTTTTCACGTGGGTAACGGCCCTTAATCTCCTGCACACTTCCCTGCACAACTGTATTTGAGCGATGCAAGATCGTAATATGGCGACACAGTTCCTCCACATGCTCCATACGGTGGGTCGAGAATAAAATCGCAGCCCCATCGTCCCGCAGCTCTTTCACCGTATCCTTAAGCAATTCAACGTTCACCGGATCAAGCCCACTGAAGGCCTCATCCAAAATGAGCAACGTCGGGCGATGCACAACGGCAGCAATAAAACCCATTTTCTGCTGATTCCCCTTGGATAGCTCCTCAATCCGCTTGTCGTAATATTCCGGCACTCCAAAGCGCTCCAGCCAGTAGCGTAGACTTTTGTCCGCCTCCTTGGCCGACATTCCGCGCAGCCTGCCCAAATAGTTAATTTGCTCGCTCACCTTCACCTTGGGGTACAACCCTCGCTCCTCAGGCAAATAACCCATCGTCCGTTGAAGCTCCTTGCTGTAGGGCTTGCCCTCATATTGAATGTTTCCTCCATCAGGGTAAATCAGGCCGAGCACCATGCGCATCGTTGTCGTTTTTCCTGCTCCATTGCCTCCCAGTAGTCCGTAAATCTCCCCGCCGTTCACATTCAGCGAAATTCCGTTCACTGCCGTGTGGTTCCCATATTGCTTCACGACCTCTTTCAATTGCAGCATGCTCATGATTACTCCGCTCCTTTTTTCTGCGTGTATGTCTCCGCATCTTCTGATAGTTGTAGTTGTCCCGCAGACCAATGTACTAAAATATCATCCAGTTCCAAACGCCGCACACGGATGGGGCGAATACCCGCTTGTTCCAATATGTCGCTGGTCTCTCCGGCTGCCAACGTTACAATTCGCTGCAATCCGCCTTCGCTCTCCGTCTCTACCACTCCCGGAAGCTCCGATGCCTCCTCTGGCGTGCCTTCAAACCACATTTCTTTGCTATTTTCGAGCAAATGGTCTTTTTCCAGCTTGCCGAGCAGCCTGCCATCATGCATCAGGACAATATAATCCGCCAAACGCTTGATCTCGTCTATAATATGAGTAGCAATAATGATCGTCGTTTTGCCATTCTCCATACAATCCCGCAGTTCCTCCAGCATGATTTTCCAGGCAAAAGGGTCTAAACCCGACGAAGGCTCATCCAGCAGCAACAAACGGGGGTGAGGCGCCAAGGCTGCAGCCAGCTCAAACTTACGGCGCTCTCCCTTGGACATACGCGATAATTTCGTATGCTGAGGAACCTGAAATCGTTCCATCAGACGCTGAAAACGTGTTTCATCCCAGCCGGGATACCACAAGGCTCGAAAAGCCGCTGCTGCTTCTGCTGTGAGTCGATCTTCCTCACGCGTCGGCTGCTCTGACATATACCCAACCCATTGTCGTGTATCTATCGGCATGCCGTCTGGATACGCTTGACCGAACCAACGAATTTCACCGGAATCCGGGTGGATAAGCTGAGTCAGCAGATGAATCAATGTACTTTTGCCCGATCCATTATGTCCAGCCAAAGCGACTACATATCCCGGTTCAATGGTTAGATTAATAGGGCCAATTTCCCGGTTACCCCGGGTTTTATAGACTTGGCTCATCTCAATAATCGGTGTTTTTATCTGTATCCCCATAGGAACTTCCACATGACGGTTTACATAGTTCTTCACGGGAGTCACTCCTTCACTTGGACTTCATACCTTCTCTTCACCATTTCTGCGAAAAGCACCAACAATTCCTGTTCTGTCATCTGCACAGCGATGCCTGTGTCAATCGCAGTCTCCAACGCCTCGGTCACTGCTTTAAGGCGGTAACCTGAGCGCTTATCGTCCTCAACCAGAGCTACGAAGGTGCCCGTCCCCTGCCGGGTACGAAGCAAGCCCTCGTTCTCCAAATCCTGATAGACCCGCCGGACGGTGATAACGCTGCAGCGGAGCGTCCCTGCAAACTCCCGAATGGAGGGAAGCAGCGTTCCCGCTGCAATCTGTCCGGTTACGATGAGTGAACGAAGTTGCTTTTCAATTTGTGCATACAGCGGTTCCGCGCTATTCTCATCAATTTGCACTGGTATATTCACCTGCTTCTCCCCCCTTTTTATCTATCTTTGTATACATACCGCTACGTTAAGTCCCGTTTCATAAGCCTACGCTGTGTCACTCTATAGGACATGCACATACCCAGAACTCCTGCCAGCAGCGCTCCCCACATTACCGGAGACAACAGCTGCCATTCCTTGCTATAAAGTGCCGTTATCGATACCAGATTGGCCCCACATACTCGAACTATAATCGTAACTATCCCACAAATAAGCATGATGACAATGGATATCCAAAAGTAGGATTTACCTTTTTTAAGAAATTCCAAATGAATATAAATGGCTTGAATCAGCATTCCGTAGCCTATCCAGGTAAGTGCAAACGATACAAAGAAACCTGTACTGGCATATACCCGAAACGTAGCTGACAACGTAAACAAGTGAGTGAAAAATATCACACTATTCACAACAAACGCCAAAAGCGCCTGTTGAATTCGACTCATAATCACCGCATTCATCGGTATAGGCAAGGTGCGGAAAAAGGCTAGCATATGCGTATAGGAATCTTCCTGAAGATATTTAAATGCACGACGGTTATAAATGAATCCGAGAAACGGAATCAACGCCAGCATGATAAAATCGGCTACTGGACTTAAGTTTCCACGTTCACCCCATTGCACACTTACAGCAAAACTCATGGTAAATCCCAAATACGCAATAAACAGCAATGTCCACAGCATGACATATGGATTGTTGCGAAAATCGTGCCGGGTAATCTTCCATGCCTGCTTGATGGTTGTCATTTTCTTATCCCGATCCCTTCTGCACTGCCTGTAATGACGACCTCGTTCTCTCTTCATACGAAGTTATTATTACAGTAATCAGTGTTATTACTGTATATATCTTTATACACAGTATATAAACCATGAATTACTACTGTCAACACCTGAATGTAAATTGTGCGTACAATCACAAAAGCTCGTCAGATCCTATGCTACTCTGTAAATGATAAACGTTCTCAATCAAGGGGATGAATAAATGGATAAGATACTGCACTGGGATGAGCCGATATTTAACCTTGTTAACCGTCACCCCGAAGTGAAGGACATTATGGTAGAGCTGGGTTTTCACGATATCGCCAAGCCTGGCATGTTACAAACCGCAGGTCGTTTTATGACACTGTCCAAAGGTATTGCATTGAAAAAAGTAGATATGGAAACCGTGCAGCGGACATTTTTGCAACATGGTTTTACTATTCAAAAATAAAGGAGCTAACGATCATGAGCGAGCTAATTAACAACCGTGAACATACAGCACAGGAATTAACGGAACGCCAACAAACGCTAAAGGAAATTATAAAAGAATTACATGCCGGGAAAAGCGTGGAGGAAGTCAAAGCCCGTTTCGCAGAAGCTGTTGGCGGAGTAAGCGTGGCGGAAATTTCGGCTATGGAGCATGCATTGATGACCGAGGAGGGAATTCCCGTATCGGAAGTGCAGCGTCTTTGTTCTGTGCATACATCAATATTCAAGGGTTCCATTGAGGATATTCACCGTCCTTCAGGACCGGAGGAACAACCGGGACATCCTGTTCATACCTTCAAGCTGGAAAATCGGGAGATCGAACAATTGGTCAACTTCAAGTTGTCATTGCACGCGGACCAATTTCAAAAGGACGACAGTCCCAAAATTATCTACAAGTTACTGGAAGATTTAAGTCTGCTGCTCGATCTCGACAAGCACTATAGCCGCAAAGAAAATCTGGTCTTTCCTTATCTAGAACGCTATGGAATTTTTGGCCCAACCAAAGTCATGTGGGGTGTGGACGACAGCATTCGTGCCGCGATTAAGGAGGCAAAGAGCCTGCTCGCCGAATATAATGGAGATCGTGAACAGATTGGGAAGGCGCTTGCCCATATCATGAGCGAAGTGAATGAAATGATATTCAAGGAAGAAAATATTTTGCTGCCGATGGCACTCAGTAAGCTGACAGAGGATGAGTGGCTGAAAATAGCCCGGGAAAGCGAAGAAATCGGGTTTTGCCTGACCGCTCCCGAACGTGAATGGATACCTGAACGGGCAGAGGAACCTGCAGAAGCCCTTGAACAAACGGAAGGCACATCCGGAACACCGCAAGGCTTCGTGAGATTCGAGACGGGGATTATATCTGTCCAACAATTGGAACTGCTGTTGAATCATCTACCCGTTGACCTGACTTTTATCGATGAAAACGATGTTGTTCGCTATTTTTCCCATGGTAAGGAACGAATCTTCGCGCGCACGAAAGCCGTCATTGGTCGTACCGTACAGAATTGCCATCCACCCCAAAGCGTCCACGTCGTTGAGAAGCTGCTGGAAGATTTTAAAGCAGGCCGCAAGGATGCTGAAGATTTTTGGATTCCAATCAAGGACAAATTTGTCTACATCCGTTATTTTGCCATCCGTGATGCTGAGGGCCACTATCTGGGAACGTTGGAATTCACGCAAAATATTGCACCAATTCGTGCCTTGGAAGGACAAAAGCGTATTCTATCCGAATAGTATCCAACCGTAAGCCACCATGTTCAGGTTTTTGCCACTCATATTTATAATATGTTGTTCTACTATAAGTTCGGCTCCCAGCCTTTCATAAAAAGTACATGCTGGATTATCTGCTAGCACCCATACGATTACAGAGTGAATATCCATACTATCAAAATGTTGAAGCAGACGTAAAAATAGTCTCTTCCCCAAGCCTAAACTATGGTATTCACTCAAAACGTAAATAGCCGTTATTTCTCCCCCATACGGGGGATATTCACCTGACTTTTCCGGACCTCCACTCACAAATCCGATGATTTCCCCCTTCTCATTTTCAGCAACATATACCCGATGACCGTCTTCACTGGATAGATTCGCATTCCACAGTTCTGTTCTTTGCTCATAGGAAAGCTGTTCCAAAACCTGGGCAGGCATTATATCTTTGTACGTCGTCCTCCAGCAATCTACGTGCACCTTGGCGATGCCCTCGGCATCTGATATCGTTGCTTCCCTGATGTTCATGTAAGTCCCACTCCTAGTTTCCAATATTATGCACTCTATTATATCTACGATCCAAATCTTGATCTATAATAAGAATATTCATTGTTTAGTGAAGTTGGATAGGATAACCGTTCACTACACTACTCGTTCATTACTGGAGGATTCGACTTGAATAAAATTGTTTCATTTTATGTGCCGCTTGGCATTTCGTCATTAATTGCTGCACTAACACATGTCATCGTCAATGCTGTGCTTGCTCGTTCGGAACATCCTTCGTTTACATTAAGCAGCTATGCGGTTGCCGTCAGCCTGTGCCTACTGTTGGAAACTCCGTTAACCGCAGTACGGCAGATGACCACGAAATTCGGTTATGATCGCAAGTCCGTTCATTCTATTGGTATTTTATGTACGTTCGTGGCGGTGACTGTATTGATCATAGGCTGGAGTATCGGGTTGACGCCCGTAGGCAATCTGGTCTTTCAATATGTATTTGGTGTGTCCCCAGTATTGATCGAACCCACCAAGAACGTATTTCAGGTTCTTACTTTACTATACATATTAGTAGCTGTCCGTAACATATATCAGGGACTTATTATTAACAAGCACCGAACGGCATGGATGACATTCAGCTCGTCCATACGTATTATCGTGATGCTAATTGCTTCCTGGTTTTTGATCCATGCTGGCTGGACGAATGACGGACGAGTCGGTGCCGCCATTTTTATTGCAGGTATCCTCATAGAGCTGGTCGTTACTTTTTTAGAAGGCCGGGTTCTCAAAAGAAAGCTGCCTCCTGACAACGCGGAGCAAACCATCCATCATGCGAAGCATCTCCTACCTTTTTATCTTCCTTTGCTATATTCGGCGCTGGTGCTGGTTATCCTGAATCCTTCCATCCAAGCTGCGCTGAACAATACAACTGATCCACTTTTGGCCGTGGCATCCTTTTCTGTAGCACTGCAAATCCTAAATCTATTTGTCTGGTTTTGCAGCTCTTTGCATCAAATTGTGATTCAATTTTATACGTCCAAGCGCAGGGAAGTGCTGATATTTTTGAGCTTTTTGTCTATCCTATCGCCGCTGCTACTACTGTTACTTTCCTTCGGATTTGCTGGCGATCCTGTGTTACGGAATGTATTGGGATTGGAAGGAGAACTGTTGCTAGAAACCAGAGGATTGCTTCGCATACTGGCTGTCTATGTCGCATTTTATCCTTGGGTGGAATATTTTATTGGAAGGTCAATATTAATCGGCAATACCAAACCTATCTTTATCGGTAGGCTGTTTTCTGTAAGCTTTGCAATTCTCGCGCTTATTCTGTGTATCTGCTTTTTTCCAGGACTGGACGGCAACGTGGCGGGAATTGTGATGGCTGTTTCCTCCCCTGTCGAGCTGGGGATTTATCTGTTGCTTTACCGAAAAATCTCTACAAGCACGATGAATGTATCATCCTGAAAAAACTTACCTAGAGAGCCTTATGCAAACGACCCGCACATTGACTCCCTATGGCACAACTATCTTTTACGAGGTCAAAATATAAGGGCCGTTCTTTGTAATCGCAATCGTGTGCTCGTATTGAGCTCCCCAACTGCCGTCTGCTGTGCTGATGGTCCAGCCATCGTCCCCCCAGAGCACGGCCCCCTCGGTTCCGAGGGTAAATACCGGCTCAATGGTAATCACCATCCCTTCGCGCAGTGGTAATCCCGTTTTGGGACGACCGTAGTGCAGAACCTCTGGCGGCTCATGCATTTGGCGGCCAATGCCATGCCCGATCAGAGGCTTGACGTTGCCGAACCGCCGCCAGCCTGCTGCTTTTTCCACAGCATGCCCGATATCCCCCAACGTCCTCCCCGGGCGGGCAACCTCGATACCGCGTACCAATGCCCTATGGGTCTGCCGCAACAGTCGTGCTACCGGGCGGCTAATGTTACCTACCGCATAGGTCCATCCTCGGTCAGCCAGCCAACCATCTTTGTTAACCACAATGTCGATGGTCACAATATCCCCATCATGAAGCACCCGCTCCGAGGGAAAACCGTGACATACTACCTCGTTGACCGAAGCGCAGGTGGCATAAGGGAAACCTTTATAGCCCTTTTGTTCAGGCGTGGCTCCACGCTTGCTTAAAAACTGCTCCACCCAAGCATCGATTTCAAGCGTTGTGATTCCCGGAAGAATACGACTTTCCAGCGCACGATGGCAATCTGCCAAAATACGTCCGGCCTCCCTCATGTAGCCGATTTCCTCCGGTGTTCGTATCGCTATCTCTATTGGAATCCGCCTCCTTTGAGCATACAAATTCAATAAACCTATCCCATTGTATGCAGGGCGGACACAAAAAAACCGTCTCCTCTGTGGATAGACGGTTTATAAAAGTCGTATTTCTAGTTTTTCGGGTAATCGAACCCTTTAAGATACTGAAGAATTTATGCGACCGAGTTCGTTTTCCACCACCATGGTCAACTCTTCCTCATACCCTCCTGTAATCCGGTATTTTCGCACATATTCCTTTACAAATTTTTTGGGATCCTTAGGCCGGAAAATTCGAGTCATTTCCCGCAGACTTTCCTTAACTTCATTGTGACCTTTCGTTGCCATGTAACTCCCTCCCAAAACGTTGAAAATAAGTGCTCCGTTGAAGAGAATGCCGAAAAGTATTGATGTCCTTATGCAGTGAAGTAGTATGTCTAATTGCAGCTTAGGTCGGGAACGCCTTATACAAGGCATGTACCTGACACTATTATTAACCGATTTTCTTTTGGCTGAATCACTACCCCATTATAACATATTCAGATACAGCTTTCAGCTTTCCAGTAAATTTACATTGATTTTACCTATCTTTTACGCATCATGTCATTTGGGGTATCAATCAGCTGTTGCACAGGAGGGTATACCTTATTTATCGGTTTTTGGAGTGTATGTGTTTGGGGTAAAATAAATAAACATAACAAGGAGGGAAAAGGATGAGCCGCTATGCTCCGCTGTTCACTGCACCTGTTGCCCGTATGTCTGCCCTGAAGATAGGAACTTGTGAAGAGGAGGGCATCAATGTCTCCCTACTTGATCAGGCAGACCGTGAAATCCAAGCCAAGTTTCCTAAAATGCACAGCTTCCTGCTGCTGCGCCACGGCAAACTGATCTGGGAACGCTATTATAACGGGCATGAAGTAAGCTCTCTGAACGATTTGCGATCTGCGACCAAAAGCTTCACTTCCACGCTCATCGGCATAGCTATGGCCCGCGGTGATATGCCCGGGCCAGAGACGGCTGTGCATAAGCTGTTGTCTGAGTATTTACCTAGGCGGAAGGAAACACTGCTAGAGCAGATTACGATTCGCCATCTGTTGACCATGACATCCGGCTTGTATTGGCAGACGGGCAAAAAGCTCGGAGAAGCTTTTATCCACCGTTTTCATCGCAGCAAAAGCTGGCCGTCCTTTGCCCTGCGTTTACCTGTACAGGAGGATCAACTCGGTGTATTCCAATATCGTAGTGTTGATTCTCACCTGTTGTCCGTGCTGCTGACCCAATGCTGTGGGATTGACGCCTATACATACGCTCTCCAGCATCTGTTCGAACCCTTAGGTTTTGGAAGAAGTGGTTGGGCACAAGATCCAGAGGGCTACACCATGGGACACATCGGGCTATATCTGACATCGCGTGACATGGCTAAATTCGGCGATTGCTGCCTTCATCAAGGCAGCTGGAACGGAAAAGAATTGATTCCGGCCGATTGGCTGCATCAGGCGACACAGCGACAGGTTGAAGGGTATCCAGAATTCGGAGATTACGGATTCCAATGGTGGACAGGACGACTCCACGGCATTAACTACGCGTGTGCGCACGGACATGGAGGACAGCAAATTTATCTTGTGCCAGAAGCGAACGCAGTCGCGGTATTTACAGCAGACAGCAAGGTGAGCCGTTGGAAAAATCCGCGAACACTGCTGGAGCACTACGTTTTGCCAGCCGTATCCTCCCTCAACTTGGAACGTTCCTGAAATGAGCTTCATGTGCTTATTGAATATAGGAGGCTAAACAATCATGGAAGTCTCACCACCAAAAATTCTAATATTGTACGCCAGTTACGGGGAAGGCCATGTGCAGGCCGCTCGGGCAATTATGGACAGTTTGCAAAGACTCGGACGCTGCGAGGTACAACTTCTCGACCTGATGGCTGAATCTCATCCCTGGTTGAATGGTCTGACCAAATTTGTATATATGCAAAGCTTCAAAACCATTCCTCAGCTTTACGGCTGGGTCTATAACATCACACGCGGTATGCAGGCTAAATCGGCCTTCGGCCATGTGTTGCATTCATTTGGAATGCGTCAACTTACGCTCACTCTGAAAAAGGAGTTGCCGGATCTCGTGATACATACGTTCCCGCAGCTCGTGCTCCCGGCGTTACGCCGCAAAATGGGAATGAATTTGCCTATTGTCAACGTGGTTACAGATTTCGATCTGCATGGGCGCTGGCTGCATCCCGATATTGACCGCTACTATGTAGCCACTGAGGATATACAGCAGGAAGCCGCCCAGCGGGGAATACCTATCGAACGCATTATCGCTACGGGTATTCCGATTCACGCTTCTTTTTATAACATGTCTGCCGACGAAGTTCCCGTTCAGGAACAGGTAATTCCATCACTACAGTCTGAGACTACGACGCTACTCATTATGGCTGGCGCCTATGGTGTGCTATCCGGCATACTGGATATCTGTCGGCAATTAAGCCAGCTTCCTCAGTTGCGGCTACTGATCGTCTGCGGACGTAACCAGCAACTGAAAGCAGAATTGGATGCGCTGTATGCAGACCACCCGGACATTTACACCTATGGATTCGTGGACTTTGTTCCAGCACTTATGCGTGCGAGCAATCTGGTGATTACGAAGCCCGGCGGCATTACACTTTCGGAAAGCATCGCATCCGGTTTGCCTATTCTTGTGTTCAAGCCCGTACCCGGTCAGGAGCTAAATAATGCTCTGTATTTGCAGCAAAAAGGAGCTGCCCGTATTGCTCGCACTACAGAGGAGCTGATTCAGCATTGTCTCGACCTGATTTCCACCCCCTCTCTTGCCGAGGAGATGACGCAGGCGATTGAGTTGCTTCGCAAACCTCATCCCGCAGACCAGATTGCCGAGGATATTTTGCATCAGCTTGTGGATAAAAGACCTTCCGTCCGGACAAATTAACGAAGAATAAAGTCAGACGGAGGGGATACCTATGGAACACAAAGGGAAGGATTTGCTCCCGCTAACAGGAGAAAAGGTAGAAGTGGATGGTGTTTATATTGATGAGGATGGACATGAGCAGCATTTGCACAGAGGTCAGCATTTTCCCGCTGATGTTGTTCTGGGTACTTCCGAGTGGAAAATGACCGAATATGCCTTTGATAACCATCATGAAGGACGTACTGATGAACGACTTATCCCCAAAGAGGACGACGAGGATAAAAAGGGTAAAATCACACATCCACGCCGTCGTTTACAACGCGGAGACCGCTAAATAAGACAACTTATCCACGGTTAATACCAATCTGTTGATATTTTGTGGACAATCTGTGTGCAAAGTGGGCTTAATCGCTATATTGTCTACAGTTTGTGCACAATTTGTGCATAACCTATGTTTATTTTGTGGACAAGTAGTAGGGTTTAGTGGATAAAATGCGTACAACATGTGCAAAAACTGTGTATAACCCTGTGAATGACTGAGCGAATCCTTTTCGTTCAGTCTTTTTCGTGTTTTTATACACATTCCCTGATTGAACTTTTTCTGGCGTTTCGGGTATATCTTTAATTCCTGTCCTCATAGCTTGTATAGTACGGATAACTTATAAAGGGGGATTTGCCTGACATGTCAGTCTATAAGTCTTCCACGGGATTGGATGAAAATATAGCAGCTGTCCTGTGCTATCTGTTCGCATTTATTGGCGCACTGGCCTTTGTCATGCTGGAAAAGAAAAGTCGATTTGTATTATTTCACGCACTGCAATCCATATTTTTGTTTGTCACCCTCATGATCGGGCATGTGCTTGTTGGATTCATTCCGCTGCTCGGTCCTCTGCTCGCTTCCCTGCTAACGCTGGCAGGCCTTGTATTGTGGGTCATCCTGTTAATTCGCGCGGGACAAGGCAAGTGGCTCAAGCTTCCCTGGGTAGGCGATCTGGCTCTTCATCAAGCCCGGCAGTTGTGAAAACAACAAAAAACCTTGATCCTTAGCAGGATTCAAGGTTTTTGCTGTTTCGATGATTACTTTTTATCGCATGTTCGCTTCTTCTGTCCTATATGAATGTATCGCAGCTTATCTGGGTTGACCATTAAATAAAAACTCTGAATATGCTCCCCGTCCGGTGTCAGTCTGAGACATAAGGTTTCTCTCACTTTTCCATCTTCCAGAAATGCCAGCTGGACCTCGCCATTGATGACGGTGTGAAACACATCTCTTTCTCGTAAAACGGTTAATACCCGACGTGAAGTCAACAGGGCAAGAACGCCTTTGCGTACAACCATCGGTCTCATCACCGTATGCACATTACCTCCTCCATCTGACACGAATACAGGTTGTTCAGCCAGTAGTTCCAGCATAGCAGTCACATCGTAGGCAAGAAAGGCGGTTGTAAAACGTTCTAGTAGTTTTATTCGGGATGAGTTATTCATATTACGACTGGACTGAGCCTCAAGAGCAGATTCTCCTGAAGATAGAATACGACGGGAGCGACTAAACAACTGACGACAGTTGCTCTCAGTCTTCCCCAGCAATTCCGCAATATCTTTGTAATCATATTGAAAAGCTTCCCTCAGCACAAAAACAGCCCGCTCTATCGGCTTTAGCTGCTCCAGCAAAACCAGAAATGCGTAAGATATCATGTCTTTACGCTCTAACCAATCCGCAGGGAGATCTGCGCTTTCACCCAAAGGCTCCGGCAGCCACTGTCCTACATATGTCTCTCTTTGCTTGCGCGCAGAGTTCAGCAGATTCAGACACCGATTCATCGTCATTTTGGCTACATAGGCTTTGGGATTGTGTATATCATCCAGGGGCTTATTCTTCAGCTCGACAAAGCAGTCTTGAACTACATCCTCGGCATCCGTAACCGTTCCAAGCATGCGATAAGCAATGGCAAAAGAATATTTGCGATATCTTTGATACAGCTCCTCCAGATTTAAATCCACCGATTCTTGTTCAATTCTGTGTTCTTTGCCAGACAAAGCATAGCCCCCTGTTCATTAAAGAATGCCCGGATACATTCCCGTTGCAATTGCAATCCGGTTCCAACTGTTAATCACGTTAACCGCGGTAATCAAATCTACGTATTCTTCCTCTGTAAAATGTTCTCTGACCCTATTGTACAAATCCGTAGATACCCCTTGTTCAGAGATGCGAGTGACCGCTTCAGCTAATTCAAGCATAACACGTTCTTTTTCCGTGAACAAAGGAACCTCCCGCCATAAGGCTAGCTGCAAAATGTGGTCAGCATAATCCCCCAGCTTGAGCAAATCCTTCGCATGCATATCCAGACAATAGGAACATCCATTGATTTGGGATACTCTAATTTTCAGTAGTTCGTACAATACTTTGTCTGTAAAACGACCGGAAATATATTTTTCCATCTCCATCATTGCCTTGAATGTGCTAGGACTCACTGCTCTGTGATTGAATCTTAAACTCACGATACATCGCCTCCATTATTGGTTTACATATAGAAGACAAATGAACATGTGATTTTGTGACAAAGAGTAATACATCAATTGGGAATTGCCCTCAATTGACATAGCATGTATTATAGATAAATGATTTTATGTAAAGAAGGTGAGCACTCACATGAGCGGAAAAGGTATTATAAAAGAATTTAAAGAATTCGCTGTACGGGGTAACGTGATTGACCTCGCGGTCGGTGTTATCATCGGTGGAGCGTTTGGCAAGATTGTCACTTCTGTGGTAAACGATATTATTATGCCTCCGATTGGTAAACTTCTGGGCGGCATGAATTTTCCAGACTTGTATGTAGCTTTACGAGCTGCCGATCCTTTAAATGCTGACGGTACACGCATGACTTTGGCACAAGCCAAAGAAGCAGGGATTGCAGTCCTCGCCTATGGTCAGTTCATTAACGTCCTGCTGGACTTCCTGATCGTGGCCTTCTGTGTGTTCATGCTGGTCAAAGGGATTAACATGCTGAAACGCAAAGAGGAAGAAAAACCTCCTCAGGAAAAAACGATTAAGGAATGTCCACATTGCCTATCCGAAATTCCTGTAGCCGCTACCCGTTGCGCACATTGCACTTCCAAGCTGGAAGGGTACGTCGAAGCACGCTGACTCAACCCACACCTATATGACTACAACAAACGGCTTAAGACGGTACACCGTCTTAAGCCGTTTTAGTATGGTATAGAAGATCTGATTAGTTGAAATTGGTGATAATGCCACGGGGTCTGACGGGCAAGCCCTCAGCGTACAGATGGGAAACATCACCGAAGCCGATGCAACGGGGAACTGCCCATTCCTGAGAGCGCTCATCAAACAAGATCGTGGTTACGGAGCTAGGCGGCATCCAAAAACCGGACCAGACCAAGGCCAATGGCAGCTCCAACAGATGAGCAAGCCAGGTCAGCCCGAAGCCGCCATGACAAAACACGGCCACCTGATCTTCGGTGTGCTTCAGAATCCGGTACCTTCCCTTCACCCGCTCAAAGCCTTGCCGTTTCAGGAATTCATCGGAATGAAGCTTCAGCCGCTCGAAGGTTTCGGGACTTTGCGTTCCCTGATAATAGGAAATCTCCTGCCAAGAGTCATGAGTCGGCAGGGGCATTTCGGAACGGATCACTTCACCTGGCAAATCCCAATGGGAAAGACGGCCGTATGGAGTTTCCTCCAGCTTTAGAGCCAGCTCCTGTGTCCAGTGTTCCACTTCATGAGTCATACCCAGAGAATCGGCGGTGTAGCGCATCGTATCCAAAGCCCGCCCCAAAGGAGAGGCATAAATTCGATCCAGTCCGTGACTGGAAAGCCGTTTGGCCAGTGCCTGGGCTTCCAAATGCCCCTCCGGCGTGATGGTGTTGTTGGGGTAATCGGGGTCTGCGTGTCGGATAATATACAATCTCATTATTGGTTCTCCGTTCCTATGAATGGCGACAGGATCACTTTATCTCATTCCATCGATTAGTTCTCCTGATCTTTAACGTTTAACGTTTATTCAGCAAATTTTCCAAAATCGCGCGCAAATCCCTGTCTTCCTGGTAGACTTCCTCACCTGTATCCAGCTCAATAACCCGGATATATGTATAATTGGCTCTGACATCGACTGGTTTAAAAATCAATTCCTCCGGATTGTCTGGGCGGACATCATAGCCCATATTTTTGAACATATCCGTGATCTGATCAATCCCCGGCTTGCCTCCGCTTTCCAGCATAATCAACCCGCGCAGTTCCTTGGGTTCCTCCGGATGCATGACTCGAAAATGTACTATACATTCCATGTGAAATCGCTCCTTTCAATCGTAAACCTATGTGATATTACAAATCCTTATGTTCCCAGCATACCCCAAATGCCACTCTACATTCCACACCCGCCTTCATATCGTCAGGTCAGAAAACACGTTATACTGTAAAGTAGACCTTTGATTTCTGCTTACTATAGGAGGAACCACGATGACTAGCGAGCTTCTAGATATCTACGATGATGAAGACAACTCTCTTGGCACAGCCTCGCGACAAGACGCACATGCCAAGGGATACTGGCACCATACCTTTCACTGCTGGCTAGCACGAGACACTTCGACAGGCCGTCGCTTGCTGTTCCAACAGCGTCAGGATACGAAGGACACCTTCCCCGGATGCTACGATATTACAGCAGCCGGTCACTTGACGGCAGGCGAAGATATGTCTCAGGCGGCTCGTGAGCTGGAGGAAGAACTGGGTATTCATGTTCCCTTTACCTCATTAACACCGCTGATGACCGTTCGGTATGAAAGCAAAGGTACCGCACAAGGCACCTCTTTTTGGGATCGGGAGGTTAGCTCGGTGTTTGGACTGCTATCAAACCAGCCATTGGAAGCTTATCACCTCCAGCAAGAAGAAGTAGCCGGACTGTACGAAGCAGATCTTGACCAAGCACTGGCCCTTTTTGAAGGCCGTATTCCCTTTATCGAAGCCCATGGCATTACGTCGGGGCCGAACCCAGAAAAAACCCGCCGCCTGATTACATCGGATCAATTCGTGCCTCATAAGGCGGGCTATATTACATCTATATGCCGGGCACTGATGGAACTTCCTACCCGGTAATCTTTAGCTATTCTCCAGCTGACATATATTTGCCGATAATGCCTTCATACCGCCAGCCATACCGGGTCGACAGCTCTCTGCCCATATCATGCTCCAGCTCATACAGAATAAGATCCTGAGCAAAATGATTAAGCAGCAGACCTGTCATTACCGGATGCTCGGTAATAAGCGCCTGTGTCGGGCAATTCTCTCCCCGCATACCCAGCATGCACCAACGCCGATCAATAACAAAAGAAAACTTGCGCCCTGCCGGTTCCTGTCCGTCTGTACCAGACACACGCGGTAACCACGGTCCCATCATGCTTTCTTCATTATCGCAGGACCAGAGCAGACGCACACCCCGACTTTCGGCTTTCTCCAACTCTGCCCGTAGCAGCTCAGCTTCCTCACGCCATAAATCCAGCACAATCTCATGCTCTGCCCGTTCCAACTCACGTGTCAGACTTTCCAGCACCTTCCGATCGCCTTCCGCATTATAAAAGGTCGGCTTGGTTGGTTCTGTTCGTGGCATTTCCTTCTCCACCGCACGTAAGGACTCCTGCATTTGTCCTTCGATCATCCGGGTCAGTTCACCCGGTGGCAGCATGCTGTAACGTACAGGCTCTCCAGCACTAGCTCTGAGGTAACCCTGCCCGGCCAAACGCTGCAAAGCCGCGTACACGTTGGAGCGCGATGCGCCCAGACGCTTAGCCACTTCATAGCCGGAAGCCGCATTTTGCCTCGAAAGCTCAACCATAACCTTGGCTTCCATTTCCGTAAAACCCAGATTCCGCAGATGATGCAGCAAACGCTCCATATGTTCTGTTCCCCCTATGCTGCCCGGCGTTATGTCTGTGTCCTGCAGCAGCCTGTTCGGCTGCGTCAAATCTGTTCAGCTCCGCAACGCGGGCACCACTTGGACCCTTTTGGTAGTTCTGCAGTACAGATTTGGCATTTTACATTTTCACGTACTTGTGCAGACGGCGTTGCCGACTTCTCGGCCCCAGAGTTGTTGGCCTTCCAATATCGGATTCGCTCGTCCAGCTCTTCCTGACGCTCACGCTCACGTGCCAGTTCTTCAAGGCGGCGGTGTTCTTTCTCCAGCTCTTCCTGACGACGACGCTCCCACTCTTCGTCGAATGCCGCTTTTTCTTCCGGTGTAAAATCAGACACTGTGTAATCGCGGTCTAGTCCCGCGGGTTCCTGTGTTTCATACCGCTCATCCTGTTCCTGTTCATGCCGATCGACTACTTCATGTTCTGCATACTCCGTGTAAGCAGGCGCAGCATCCTTCACTACCTCTGGCTTGCGCAGATCAAAAGAATAGACGTCCGTTGGCACCTCTTCACGTACAGCAGCCACTTGCTTGGAGGCAGTCTGCCCTTCATTCAGCTTGCGTCCGCATTTGGGACAAAAGTTGGCATCCAGTGGTACAACCGCTCCACAGGTGCATAAATGAGCGTTTTTCAATTCTGCAATTCTACTGCGCAGCTCGTCAATTTCATCCTGAAGCTCATCACATGCAGTGGATAGCTGTGTCATCTCGGTTTCTGCCACCGACATGTCGGATGCGCGGTAACCTTCGTAAAAGATCTGACCCATTCGTAAGAAATGAACATCCATTTCCTGCTGAATCGTTGTAATTTGTGAATTGATCTTACTAATCTCGACAGCATGCTGCGCCTTTTCTGTTGCGCGATTAGCGCCTTCCTTTATACGTTGAATCAGCTTCATCGTTATTTCCTCCCCATATCCAGCCGGATTTCACTGTACCGTCCGTATATCCCAAAGTTTTTTTCTGTTGGCAAACCTCGAACTCCTGTATAATGGAATGCGGTCATATCGCCTGATTGAAGGCTATAGGCATTGGCGTCAACGTATTGACGTTCTGTCGCTCCGGCAAGATCCGCATGAATTTCAGCATTATTTTAGTCCATCGCCTTGTTCTTATCGTCAGCTAAAGCTGACTAGAACTCTATCATACCAAAAACTACCCCCATTTGTGAAAATGGAAGATTTTAAGAACGAAAGGGGTTTCAGGATTATGGACCCAAATCCTTCTTTTTACCCCCGACCCATCGGGGTTCCTTATTCAACGTCGAGCCCTCAGGCACGTCGTGCTTCCATGGATACCAGTATAACGCTGGTGCCCGACACCGACCAAGACTCGGCCTATTTTCGTGCTTTAGAGAACGCCGGCATTCACCTGAACCGCCCGCAGATCCAGGCCGTCCGCCACGGCAAAGGCCCCCTTCTGACCCTTGCAGGGGCTGGCTGCGGCAAAACCACAGTGCTGGCTGCCCGCGCAGGCTACCTGATGGCGATGCGGGATGTCCCTGCATCGTCCATTCTGCTGGTGACCTTCACCAGCAAGGCAGCTGCCGAAATGAAACTGCGCATCGCGGGATTACCCGGTGTGCGCCCTGCCGCTGCACGTGCAGTTCAGGCACGCACCTTTCACTCATTCGCTTTAGCGATGCTACGTCATCGCGGCGTGCAAGATGAAGTGTTCGGTGAAACGCAGGCCCAGCATACCGTCATGAAAATGATGCTGCGGCAGCTTGGGCTCAGCGAGGCTTTCCAGCCAGAAAGCCTGCTGTCTGCCCTCTCCGCCTGGAAAGCGGAAGGCCGCAGCGCGGACGAGCTGCCGGAAACCGTGCGCGAGGAATCGGATGCCAAGCGTGCCATGCTCGCCTATGAAGCATGGAAACAGGAGCGCAATAAAATGGATTTTGACGATATTCTGCTGCGTGCCTCCGCACTGCTGCGTGACCCGGATGTGCTTCAGCCGCTTCAGCGACGTTTTTCACATATCATGGTCGATGAATTTCAGGATACGAATGCCCTGCAATATGAGATGGTGCAGCGGTTGGCTGCCCGACATCGCAATCTGATGGTTGTGGGGGATGATGATCAGACGATCTATACCTTTAATGGGGCACGCCAGGAATCCATTCTGGAGTTTGACAAGGTCTATAAGGATGCTAAGGTCATTACTCTGGATATTAATTATCGCAGCGATGCGCGGATTTTGGGGCTGGGCTCTAACATTGTCGCCAAAAATGTTCATCGACGCTCCAAGCGTCTTTCAGCTGCCGGGCGTGAAGGCTTGCCGCCGCAGTTTGCCACCCCATCCGGACCCGAGGAGGAAGCGGGGCATATTGTTACCCATCTACTCGGACAGGTAGAGGAAGGTCGGCTGCGCTACCGGGATATCGCTATTTTGCACCGGACAGCCAGCGGAAGCCGGTCTATTTTTGAGCAATTAATTATGCGGGATGTTCCATTTATTCAGTACGGAGCAGGGGCTGTATTTTATGATCAGTCCCTGATTCGTCCCTTAATGGATCACCTGCGCTTGTCGCTGAATCCCCGGCGTATGGAATCCATTCCGAGCACCCTTGGGCCGCTGTACGTCTCCCGTGAGGCGGGGATGGAATGGATTATGCGCGAGGAGAAACAGCAGGCTAAAAAATACCCGCTGATCCATCTCAGCCGCTGGGATCGACTACGTGATTTTCAGCGTGAACAGGTGAAAGAGCGTATTCGTCTGATTCGCAGTCTCACTACAATGAAGCCTGCCTATGCCATTCAAGAAATGCGGCGCATCTTTTATGACAAATATTTGGAAAGCGGAGATACGGGCGCGTGGACTCATTATAAGGAAACGATGCAAGAAAGTCTGGAGGAGCTCGAAACGGCAGCCAAGCGGTTTGACACCGTGGAGGCGTTCGTCAGCTTTGCGGACGAGCTTTCCGAGCGTCACCGCCAAATGGAATCGCTGCGCAGAGAAGAAGACAGCGATGCTGTTCGGCTCATGACGATCCACCGCGCCAAAGGGCTGGAATTCCCTTGCGTATATTGGATCGGAGCCAGCGAAGGCATTCTGCCGCACAGCTCGGCGCTGCACAGCGAGCTGCCGGAGGATCGGCGGGCAGGCGCCGCCCCGACTACGGCTGTGGATAACGATGCAGCGCTTGAAGAAGAGCGCCGCCTCGCTTATGTGGCCGTCACCCGGGCGAAGGAGTTGCTGTACATCACCTCTCCCGCCTCTAATCATGGCAAGCCTGCCGCCGTGTCACGCTTCCTGCTGGAAGCCTATGGAGTCACTCCTGAGGCTTCCAAGCCGGAAGCACGCCGCAGCAGCTTCGGCCAACCGAAGGGTGCTTCCGGGTATAGCAGCCGTGCTGGCGCTGGATCGCCAGTGTCTGGCACAGCGACCCGCGTGAGCAGCAGGCCGGGACCAGGCAGCGCCACGACACGGACGACCTCGTCGGTGGCAGGGTCTTCGGCGGAGCCACGCATCAACGTGCCCGTGTGGAAATGCACCGACGACGCCTGCAAGGCGTGGATGCGGCGCGACACAACAAGCGGACGCCGTACAAGCGCGGCTATCACAGGCACGCCGCCGGTGTGCCCGCTCTGCGCCTCCCCGATGACAGAGGGGACACGCAGCATCCCAGCCAGATAGGTATAAGGCGTATAGCTGGTATTGGAGAACTGTGCTTTTACTGGACTGGTGACACTCGTGATTTCCAGCCTAACTGTTGCAGATTTTAATGAATCAAATAAGCTTTAGACAGACCAATAAAAGAAAAAGCGGCAGACTAGGACGTGAAAATAAAGTCCTAGTCTGCCGCTATCTATTTCAACTTGCTATTGAAGAATCGTATCCCGTTAGTTCAATGCCTTGCCTGTTGTGAAGTTATATATTTTACTGATTAAACAGCCGATCAATCATCCAATAGGTGTTCCATCAGGTAGTTTGATACCTGGTTTCAATAAAACCACATCCCCCTTTTCGGGAATTCCTCCAAGGACCAATACCTCTGACTTAAAGCCTGCTATCCGTCGAGGTGGAAAGTTGACTACACCTATGATTTGTTCCCCTATAATATCTTCAGCCACATATCTTTTTGTGATTTGTGCACTCGAAGCTTTTATTCCGATATCTTGTCCAAAATCAATTTCAAGTTTAATAGCAGGTACTTTTGCTTCTGCAAAAAACTCAGCTTTAATTATGGTTCCAACTCGAATATCTAGTTTCAAAAAATCATCAATCGTTGCCATCTAAACATTCTCCTCATCGATTGTTTTCTTCAATTTCGCGATAATCAGTTTCAAATTTAATATTTTGCAACTGTAGTATACTTTAAAGATTTTGCCCAAAAATACATCCCCATACCGAATAAAGTCATGATTCCACCTATGAATTGAAATGCAGAGATTATTTCTCCCAAGAATAAGTAGGCGAGAATTATGGCAAGAACAGGCTCTCCAATAATACCAACTGAGACCGTAGTTGCACCCATTGATTTCAACAACAAATTAAAAATATATTGTCCGAAAATAGTTGGGATTACTGCAAGTAAAAAGAAATACATCCAATCCGACGAGTCATATTCGATCAAGGAATAATGATTCAACAAATTGTAGACCAGCATGACGCTGCCACCAATAAAAAAAACAATAACACTATATAAATTTGCATTTATTTTGTGGCTTACTTTCTGTCCTGCCAACATATATGCTGAAACCAAGATTGTTCCTAATAAAGATAATCCATCTCCGATTAATGCCTCTCTCGAAATCCCTATGTCTCCCCAAGCTATAATGATTGAACCGACAAGAGCGGCGATCAAACAAAGAATGGTTAATATGTTTGCTCGTTCTCTGAACATAAAGTATGAACCCATCATTACAAATAAAGGCTGTAAGGATAAGATGACCATGGAGCTCGCAACTGAGGTATATACTAAAGATTCCATCCAAAACAAGAAATATAACCCGAGAAAAAGACCAGCTATGAAAACAGTACTCCAATCTTTTTTGTTCATTTCTAAGGAACGAAACATTTTCCAAGGTACAAAAGGAAGCATTATGAGTACTGACATATACAATCTGTACATCCCAGCCACAGAGGTTGGAGTATCTGAGGATTTTATCATGATGGATGAGATAGAAACAGACAGTATGCTGATTAAAAGCAAAATATACGGATGAAACGGTAACGACGATTGATTTATTTTCACATGTACGCCTCCAAGATGTCTTATCCAATCGCCTGTGCACAGGATTGTAATGATAAGCCGAAGATCTGGTATAATAATATCACCACTTTTATTTTATTTGTGTAACTATATCTTTAATTTATATAGAAATATCGTCATCAGAAAGGACCTCGCTAAAATGAAAAAACAATTGCATGAGACCATTCTATATCCCGATGTTTCATTTCCATACATCATGTACACCCATACTATTCATGCAAGTAGTCCTGAAGGTAGAGGATTCAACGATTTACATTGGCATGAGGAACTACAAATCACTTTGGTTACCAAAGGAAAGCTAGTGATACAAGTTAACGGCATTGATCATGAATTAGAAACAGGTCAGGCCATTTTAATTAATAAAGGTGTTCTTCACGTTACTACACACCTTACACATAACGGTCAATATGTCAGTTTTAATTTCCCTGAGAAGCTGCTGGCCTTTTATGCAGATAGTGCGATGGAAAAAAACTATGTACTGCCTTATACAAACTCTCTCTTATTGTCATTAGAAATCAAAGGAGATGTTGAATGGCAAATTCAAATACTGCAAATGCTTTGGGATATGAAACAAAAATTTGATATGAAAAAAAAATGGGGCTGGGAATACGAGGTTTCCATCAAAACGGCACAATTATGGTTAGTCTTAATATCTAATATTTCGCTGTCTTCTGAGGAAGCACCTAAATACATGAAATTGCAACAGGAGCGACTTCAATTGATGCTCAGCTTTATCCATCAAAACTACTCAGACAATATAACACTACAAGAAATTGCTGCTATAGCACATTTAAGTATTTCGGAATGCACTCGTAGTTTTAAGAGAACCATTCATATGACACCTTACGACTACTTAATTAAGTACCGTATCAAGAAAAGCAGCGAGTTATTAATTTCAACAGATTCTACAATAACTGAAATAGCCCACAGAGTGGGGTTCAATCATGTAAATCACTTCATTCAGTCTTTTAAGAGACATCATAAAAAAACACCTAATGAATTCCGGAAATTTAGAAATGAATTCATTAATTAAGGAATGAGGCAGCCGTCAGCGTAATGACTTACTCTGTTGATGATCCTGTTTTCAATCAACATTCAAATGTAACTCCCACATCTTCCTCAGTTTCATGTCATTCATCATTCGTATAAAAAACATGGCTTCCCCCTCCTCGATCAATACAGCTGCTGTACGCAAAATGCCCCTTTTCATACAAAAAGGGGCATAACTCAATCAATTGTCTTTTCTCTTTCGGCAGTTGTACTGATCCTTTACGCCTTGCCGGGCCTTATTGCCCGTAGCCTGAACCATCCACTTTCATAGTCTTTCTGTCCGTAGACAAGAGGGAGGCCCAACTTTATAAGCCTATCCCCCCCATTGATAGACTTTTCTCCGCTATTTCCTGACTGAACTTCGTATTCGAGCTCTGGATTAAGTCCGTCAAGGCGCAGAACCCGCCAGGGTGCGTTCGGAACAGCCATCACTTGAAAATAGTAGACGATGGCATCCTCTTGGTCTTCGGTAACAAACATCCAAGCCGACTCGTTATTTTCAAACGGACTCTTTAGGCGATACAAGTCACCCTTCTGTACTAAACCACGAATCTGCTTGTAGGCTGTGATTTGGCGTTTGACCGTCTCTTTTTCCTCATCGGTGAATTTCGTGAGATCAAGCTCATATCCAAAATTTCCGGACATGGCGACATCACCTCGAAAATCAAGGGGCGTTATGCGTCCAACTTGATGATTCGGAACTGCCGACACATGCGCTCCGGTTGCACTTACAGGATAGACAAGGCTAGTTCCATATTGAATCTTCAGGCGTTCCACCGCATCGGTATTATCACTAGTCCAGACTTGGGGCATGTAGTAAAGCATTCCTGGATCAAAGCGCCCTCCGCCACTTGAACAGCTCTCGAAAAGAATATGCGGAAATTCGGTGGTGATGCGCTCCAACAGCTCATACAATCCAAGAACATAGCGATGGGCAGTCTCGGATTGGCGTTCCGGCGGCAGAGCAGCGGAACCGATTTCCGTCAGGCAGCGGTTCATATCCCATTTCACGTAAGAAACCGGCACGCTGGAGAAAATGGCAGCCAGCGAATCGTAGATGAAATCGCGCACTTCCTTGCGAGTATAGTCCAGCACTAGCTGCCATCTGGCTTCGCTGCGCCTGCGTCCCGGAACGTGAAGGCACCAATCCGGATGCTCCCGGTACAACTCGCTGTCTGGAGAGATCATCTCTGGCTCAAACCAGAGCCCGAATTTAAGCCCCAGCCGATTGATACGGTTCGCGACATCCGCAAGTCCGTCTGGCAGCTTCCGACGATCCTCGTACCAATCGCCGAGAGACGAATTGTCGGAATCCCGTTTTCCGAACCAACCGTCATCTAAGACAAATAATTCGATGCCTAGCTCAGCCCCCTCTTTCGCTATCGATACCAACTTATCTGCATTGAAGTCAAAATAGGTAGCTTCCCAGTTATTGACCAGAATAGGGCGTTCTTCGTCCCGATATTTCCCTCGGCAAAGTCGAGTCCGATACAAGCGATGATACGTCCGCGACATATCTCCCAGTCCTTGACCGGAGTAAACCATAATTGCTTCTGGCGTTTGGAAACTCTCCCCTGGGCTCAGTAACCACGAAAAGTCAAAGGAATTCACGCCGATACTAAACCGTGTTGAGCCAAATGAATCCATTTCCGCTCCCGCCTCAAAGCCCCCGCTGTACACGAGGCTAAAGCCGAATACCTCGCCATAGCATTCCGTTGTCTCGCGAGTGACCAATGCAGTAAAAGGATTGAGTTGATGGCTGCTCATGCCCCTTTTACTATCAATTCGGGTTTCACCTTGAAGAATCGGTTTGCGGGTAATATTCCCCTCCCGAGCCCATGCTCCCGAAAGATACATGAACTCCAAATCGCTTTTACCCGAAAAATCGACACTGGCACTTAGTGCACGAAGGAGCCTAAGATTCTTTTCCCCCGCATTACTCAAACGAGCCGAACGAGCGATTACGTTTCGATCTGCGAAGACGGTATAAAGAAGAACAACTTTAAGACCTGAAAAGACATCTTTTAATTCAAGTTCCAACGTATCCGCTTCGTCTTCATTCTCGGTATATACGGCCGGAAGCCCGCTTAATGATGGCTTTCCCTTCATGATACGATAACCATCGTACTTCAACTCCGTAATACGAGTTCCATCCTCAAGTTCTACCTGATACGCCGGGTTACGGAAGTCTCCACTCCCATACTGCGGATACTCTTGCGGTAGCCGATCCAATCCAGCCTTCGCAGAAGTGTGAGGCAATAGATCGGCAGTTGATTCGCGATGCTTCAGCCTATCTCCCCAGTATACATGCACAGGAAATCCATCCACAACTTGAATAATATAACTCATGCCCGACGACTGTAGATGAAACAGCCCCGTTTGCTCTTGAACAATGATACCCATTGGAAAAACAACCCCTCCCTCTAGTCATACCCATTGGAAATCCGCACTTAAAATAGGACATAGAAGAACCTTTTTGTAACAGTCATCAACTAAATTCACATGGTGTAAAGCTTGATAAGCTCCTCATTAGTCGCAATAGGTTCTACAGAAATGATATATTAATTTTAGATATGAAGTACATGGCATGGTACTCACTATTTATGTTATAATGCTTGATAATTTACATAAGGAGATTTAGCGTGATAGAATATTTGCCACGTAGTAAACAGCACTCTGAATTGTATCTAACTCAGTTTGGCATGGAGGAATGCATACCGGGGCACTTTTTTGGACCTGCGATAAGAGATCACTATCTGCTCCATTATATTTTGGACGGAGAAGGTACCTTCGAGGTCGGTGGGTGCAGTTATCGCTTGCGGAAAGGACAGTGGTTTCTAATCTGTCCCCAGGTCATCACTTATTATCAAGCCGATGTAGTGAATCCTTGGTCTTATTGCTGGTTTGGTTTTAACGGGGCACTGGCAGAAACACTCCTCAAGCAAGCAGGCCTAACGATGACGCGTCCAATTCTCGACTTTGAAGGAGACCATTTGATTTATCAGTATTTACAGCTCATGAACGAATCAAGTGGATGCCATAAGGCTCGGGAAACCAGACTGACCGGTCTGCTTTGCTTAATGTTATCGGAGCTTATAGAGTTCGGTCCGGTAACACCTCCTGAACAAAAGGAAAGCCGGGCGGAAATTTACGTTGAAAAAGTGAAGGATTTTATTGAAATGAATTATGCTCAGAAAATTACCATTGAGCACATTGCAAATTTTATTGGACTCAATCGAAGCTATTTATGTTCGTTATTCAAACAACAAGTGAACACAAGCATTCAGGATTATTTGGTTCGCTATAGGATCAACAAAGCATGTGAAATGATGGGAAACGCTGAACTTTCGATAGGTGATATTTCCCGTTCAGTCGGCTATAGCGACCCTTTACTCTTCTCGAAAATTTTCAAAAAGGTAAAGGGATTCTCCCCCAAACATTATCGAACTGAAACCCATGCTCAAACTCAAGCCGACTACTAAAAGTACAATCGCTGACTCATTTGGAGGATGGGGCGACATCAACTCAACGTTTGTCACCTATTCGGCGTGGACTCCAAGAGCAGAGATGACGTTCTACCCGACTACTGGTAAGAGGCCTCTTGCGAACAAAAAAGATCAGCCAGAAAAACTGGCTGATCTCATAAGTTTATTTTGTTGTAGTTTGTCCTTCCAAATAAGAAACCGGCTCTTTAACCTCTACTTTGGTACCGCCAAATTCATCTTTAATGTATTTTTGAGTATCCTCGTTATGATAGAGATCCGCTAACTTTTGCAGCCCTTTGTCATTCGCCTTATCGGATGAAGTAACCAGGACGTTAATATTATTTTTGGTTGCCTGACTGATTTCCTCATGGAACAAGGAATCTTTCAGTACATTCAGACCCCCTTCTAAAGCAATCGTATTCCCAATCAGCACCAAGCCTACATCTTGAATCACTCGTGGTCCTGTTTTGTCATCAATGAGTTCAAATTTCAGGTTTTTAGGATTGCTAGTAATATCATTGACTGTACCCAAGGCATCATTAAAGTCAGCCTTAAGCTTAATCAAACCGGAGGCTTCCAATAACTTTAAACCTCTTGCTGTATTGGCCGGGTTATCTGCCAAAGCTACCAGAGCCCCGTCGGTCACTTCATCGATGCTTTTGAATTTTTGCGAATAAATCCCCATAGGCTCCAGGTAGGTTGTGGCTATAGCCTTCAAATCGGCTTTGCTCTCTTTGTTATAGCTAACCAGGTACGCCCATGATTGGAATGCATTTACGTCCACTTCGCCTTCTTTGGTCGCATTGTTCGTTTCGATTCCGCCGTTAATTTCTTTCACTTCAATGTCCAGCTTGGCATCCTTGGCGGCCTGGGACTGGGCAATATGCTTCCATATCTGGGCGTCAGAGCCCATGGAGCCGATGACTACTTTTTGCGTTTCCGAACCGGAAGCGGCACTGGAGCCATTGCTGTCTGAACTTTTATTACCGCATCCTGCAGCAACTAATAATAAACTAATCCCTAATAGTAAAACGAACGATTTCCTCATGTTGTTTTCCCCCAGATCATGCTAGTATGCTAGTGCATCGTCATTCCACCTGTAACATTAATCGCTTGTCCTGTCATATATGCAGAGAGTGGACTTGCCAGAAATAGCACCACATTGGCGACATCCTCCACCTCAGCCGTTCTCCCCAAAGGTACCTGTGAACAATCTTCTTCGTATATTTCTTGAGCGGTCATTCCGCGAATGACGCCCCCTTCAATCCGTTCACGATGCTTCATCGGCGTTTCTACAATGCCAGGGCAGACCGCATTTACCAAAATATTTTGCCGGGCAAGCTCAATGGCCATTACCTTGGTCAAGCCGAGAACCGCATGTTTGGAAGCACAATATCCGCCCATGGCCCGATATCCATTTTTTCCAGCCTGCGAAGCAATTTGAATAATTCGTCCTGATTTACGAGCGTCCACCATTTCTTTGGCAAAACGTTTGGACGTTACATATAATCCGGTTGAATTGATCGAAAATACTTTTTCCCAATCGGCTAACTTACTATCAATGACATAATCCATCGTAGAAGTACCAGCGCAGTTCACCAATATATCAGGAACTCCCGTTTCGCTGATTAGTAGATCGCACCATCTTTCGATATCATCCGGTTTGGATATGTCCAATTGCGTTTCAATCAACTGTGAATTGACCACTCTATACGGCTCTTCATAAGAAATATCAGCAGAAATCACTTTAGCTCCACTTTGAATGAAAAGCTCTACAATTCCCTTGCCTATGCCTGACTTGCCGCCTGTCACAATCGCTGTCTGATGAGATAGGTCAATCGAAATCATAGATTTTAAAATACTCTTTCGAAAGGATCGCGGCTAATACCCGCCTCTAATACAATCTTCACATATTCCTGCGCTGAAAAAAGAGAGTGGTCCTTGTAGTTCCCGCATTCCAAAGCAGTAACAGCCGGAACCTCTGTCGTTTCCAGAATTCTTTTCAAGGTTTTTTCCAAAGCGAGTGCAATCTCCTCAGGCTCATGTTCATTCCACAAAATCAAGTAGAACCCCGTTCTGCATCCCATAGGAGAGATATCAATAATTCCTTTGATTTCATCTCTCAGGTACGTCGCTAATAAGTGCTCCAGCGTATGTACAGCTGCTGTCGGAAGTGCGTCTTCATTAGGTTGTAAAAATCTCAAGTCATACTTTTGTACTGTGCTTCCTTTTTCATCATGCTCTACTCCCGCTGCTCTTACATAAGGAGCCTTTACAATCGTGTGATCTAATTGAAAACTTTCTACTTTTGCCATTGTTCTTTTCCTCTTTTCTGTAATTTATATTTTTAATCTAATGATGGATACTCTACATTTGTGATTTTTTTAAAAAAGAATTAAATGCTCCAAATCAGCATTTTTGTAATTATACATCGGATTACTCGGTTTTACCACCATAATTCTTGTCGTATTTCTTTTTTCTTTGACCGTCGCTCCTTTGCCTGTAGGTTTTGACATAGTGTACAATGTATACGATAATGCTTTTTTACGAAAAAGATCGAGGACATCATAAGCCTCATTTAGGAGAATGCTCTGTGAATGAACCGGATTGGAAGCACCTGAATGCTGTCCCATTACCCTTGCAGGAATTTCAGCTACAGCTGGATCAAAACAGTGTTAACGCCAAGCAACTAGAGGAGTGGAGAAAGATTCCCGTCCTTTATCAACTGGCTCTGGAGGAATTAAAGAATAAAATTAAGCTAATCCAGACGGAATGGAAGCTGTTAGACGGTTTTAGTCCGATTGAGCATATTAAAACCAGGATCAAAGAGCCCCACAGCATCGTGGAAAAGGTTCGGCGCAAAGGGCATGAAGTCACCTTGGACAATATATTGCGTGAAATTCATGATATCGCGGGAATGCGCGTGGTGTGCGCTTTTGTGAAAGATATTTATCGTCTGATGGATCATCTTCACACACGGGAAGACATTCGTATTCTGGAGGTCAAGGACTATATAGCCCATCCTAAGCCCAACGGCTATCAGAGCCTACATGTCATTGTGGAAATTCCGCTGATCCTGTTTGAGGGCACACGCTGGATCAAGGTTGAAATTCAATTGCGCACATTGGCTATGGATTTCTGGGCCAGTATGGAGCATATTTTGTACTATAAGTTCGATAAGAAAGTGCCTGAACATGTCGTTAATGGATTGACCGAGGCCGCACGTGCAACCTACGAGCTGGATCAGAAAATGCTGAAGTTGCGCGGCGAAATTTTATCGCTTAGCGAGGAACAGGATGCGGAAGAATCCCCGGCGAAACAATCCGAAGAGTCGTCCTTGAAGACACTATCCCTCCCTGCAGATCACGCCACTTCACGGCCACAAACCTGCTAAGTTTTTGTGCACAAGATAACTTAAGAATTCAGTCGAGGCTGCAAAAACTATGGTTCATTCTTACGCTGGATTCTTATGTATTGGTTATAAATAAAGAGCCATCAAAACCACGTTCATCATGGTTTTGATGGCTCTTTCACACATTTTTTCGATCAAATATTACTGCTTCTCGCGAATTTCTGTGCTGATTTTCTCTACGATGTCCGCAATGCTGAGTGATCCCAGATCGCCTTCGCCGCGTTTACGAACCGCTACAGTACCGGTTGTTTTTTCATTTTCCCCGATAACGAACATATATGGAACCTTCTCCAATTGCGCCTCACGGATTTTATAACCAAGCTTCTCATTGCGAGTATCCACTTCGACACGCAGACCTGCTTTCAGCAACGCATCCTGTATCTCATTGGCAGTCTCAATATAGTTCTCGGATACTGGCAACAGCTTTGCGTGAACAGGAGCCAACCACAATGGGAATGCACCTGTAAAATGCTCAGTCAGGATGCCCATGAAGCGGTCAATCGAACCATAGATGGCACGGTGAATAACGACTGGACGGTGCTTCTGGTTGTCCTCGCCCACATAAGTGAGGTCGAATTTTTCAGGCATTTGGAAGTCCAGTTGGATCGTTCCGCACTGCCAGCTGCGTTTGAGCGCATCAAGAATGTGGAAGTCAATTTTCGGACCGTAAAATGCTCCATCTCCCGCATTAATACGGTAGTTGATGCCCAGGTGATCCAGCACGTTTTGCAGAGCTTGTTCCGCTTGATCCCACAGCGCTGGCTCGCCCATAAAGTCATCTGGACGTGTGGACAATTCCACTGTGAAGTCAAAGCCAAACACACTATACATTTCGTTAATCAGCTTAATCACGTCTGTAATCTCTTGTTCAATCTGACCTGGTGTGACAAAAATATGTGCATCATCCTGACAGAATGTACGAACACGCATCATACCGTTCAACGCACCGGACAGCTCATGGCGATGCACTTGTCCAAATTCGGCTATACGAATTGGCAGATCGCGATAAGAATGAAGCTCATTTTTAAATACAAGCATATGACCTGGGCAGTTCATCGGTTTCAGAGCAAACGTAGTTTCATCCACTTCGGAGAAGTACATGTTTTCCTTGTAATGCTCATAGTGTCCCGATTGTTCCCACAGACGGTTGTTCATCATCAGCGGCGTACGTACTTCCTCATAGCCATGCAGACGTTGAATGTCACGGGAGTAATCTTCCAATGCAGTGCGGACAACCATACCTTTAGGCAGGTAGAACGGCATGCCGGGTGCTTCTTCGGAGAACATGAACAGTTCCAGCTCTTTACCCAGCTTGCGATGGTCGCGTTTTTTCGCTTCTGCCAGCAAATGCAGGTGCTCATCCAGTTGTGCTTTTTTCGGGAATGCTGTTCCGTAGATACGTTGCAGCATCTTGTTGTTGGAATCGCCTCTCCAGTATGCGCCCGCTACACTCAACAGTTTAAAAGCTTTGATGCGGCCAGTAGATGGCAAATGCGGGCCACGACACAGGTCAAAAAATTCGCCTTGATCATAAATAGTAATTTCCGCTTCTTCCGGCAAATCACGAATCAGTTCCAGCTTCAGTGGATCTTCCAACTCTCCAAAAATACGAGTGGCTTCCTCACGGCTGACCACACGACGTGTAATCGGCAGATTTTCCTGTGCGATCTTCGTCATTTCCTTCTCGATCTTGGCCAGGTCGTCAACAGACAATGGGTTTTCGATATCAATGTCATAGTAGAAGCCGCTGTCGATGACCGGACCGATACCCAGCTTCACGTTTTTCTCACCGTAAATGCGTTTGAGCGCCTGAGCGAGCAAATGAGCTGTACTGTGGCGATAAATTTCCAGACCGTCTGCACCGTCCAGCGTAATGATTTCAAGGTCAACGTTCTGATCCAAAACGGTGTTCAGATCTACAGCCTTCCCGTTCACTTTACCTGCTACTGCGTTCTTTTTCAGCCCGGAGCTGATCGAACCCGCCACGTCGGCGATCGTTACGCCCTGCTCGTACTCGCGTACGGCTCCATCCGGCAATTTCACTTGAATACTCACGATTAAAGCCTCCATTTCAAATTGTGTTCTATATCAAAATTGAACGCAAAAAAACGCCTCTCTCCCTCAAGGGACGAGTGCGTTCAGCTCGTGGTTCCACCCTAGTTCGGCCCGCTCCTGTGCGTACATTTATGTTCATCGGAACATGCTCATGCACGACATGCGTGACCCTCCATTGGTATCCGTTAACGGGGATAAAGCGGTAGGCGCTTACTGATGTTACTGCCAGATTGCACAGCTACATGTTCAACGTCACGGCTACAAAGGGGTAACTTCACATGCGGTTGCCGGAAAAGCTCTCAGCCTCGTCTTTTCTCTCTGAACGGCCCTTCAAGGAAATCATGTCTTTGGTCAATGCCTTGAATATCACTATATGCTACAGCATTATAGAGCAAATTCGCGGGTATTTCAAGTGGGCGTTTATGTAAGTTGATGCCTCCTATGCATCAGCCGGCTAAAGGAGCCAATGTGCCCTTATTTACATAGCTCTAAAAACACTATAATATATACTTATCTAGACGATACCGTACAGAAAGGAAGAGGGAGAGATGCCTAAAATTATTGTCACAGAAGAACAATGGATTCAGAAAGGAATCGAACGTTTTGAACAGGGTGGAATTGATCAACTCGTAGTTGAAAAAATGGCCGTTTCTTTAGGGTGCAGTAAGAGCAGTTTTTATTGGTATTTTAACAATCGCAGCAGCTACATTAGACAGATTGTGGAGACATGGAAGGAACAGACGACACAACAGGTTATTGCAGCGTCCATCATCCATGCTGCCGCAGATGAGCGGATCAGAGAGTTGTTAACCCAGATGTTCGGGAAGACAAAACGAGGAGATTTTCTGTTTTATCTGCGAAAACTGTCATTGAAGGATGATAGTTACCATTCCCTGCTCAATGAAGTCGAACAGATGAGAATGGAGTTTATGAAAGAGCTTTTAATACAGAAGGGAATGCAACCAGAGAAAGCCTTTCAGAGATCATGGATGTTGTACCATTACTACTTAGGTTGGTATGAGCGTCACAAGCAAGAGACATTAAGTGACGAAGCCATTCAGCAACATATTCACATGGTTTGGACAGAGTGGATTTCGAATGAATTCAATTAAGGAGGATGCCACATGTTGGAGTTACTTACATGGGTAGTTGGCGGAATTCTATGGGTACTGAGCGGCATGCATCTATATTGGGTATTCGGCGGACAAAAAGGTGCAAAGGCAGCGATCCCAAGCACAGGAACGGCTTTGCTCTTTGAGCCCTCCAAGATAGGGACATCAGTTGTAGCTATTCTACTAGCTTTAGCCGCTTGGTTCGTTTTAGAACTAGGTGGAGTTACACAATCCCTGTTTTTCAGTTTCTTTCATTCCTACGGTGCAGGTTTGTTATCGTGCATATTTATTTTACGTTCTATAGGAGATTTCAAATGGGTGGGGTTCTTCAAGAGAAAAAAAGGAACTGTTTTTGCAAAATGGGACACTGTGCTCTACTCGCCCCTTTGTTTTCTCTTGGGAACAGCCATTTTAATGATTATGCTTTTGCGTACGGCATAGGTTAAAGCTGACCTCTATCAGGTGGTTTGTTTCTTTCGCACATCTCCACTCGTTTCTTTCTCAGTGAAAAAGTACAGCAAAGCCAGCACAGGCAGGACGATTCCAATCAGAGCACTGAAATTCCAGCCACCTAACGCATAAGACCAACCACCTAATGATGATCCAATCGCTCCGCCTATGAAAAAGATAGACATGAATAATCCGTTCAAACGCCCTCTCGCTTCACTTCCCAAGGAGTAAATAACGCGTTGTCCAAGTACAAGGTTTCCTGATACAGCCATATCCAGTGTAATCGCTGAAATAAAGAGAAGTACGAGCGCAACGGTCGAATGACTTTGAAAAAGATAGATGAGCAAAAAAGACAAGGCTGCAATGATCATAGCTAGCCCGGTTAGTACTTTGCTCCAGCCTTTATCAGCCAATCTGCCGGCAATCGGAGCAGCTACTGCACCGCCTACGCCTACCAAAGCAAACAATGCAATCCCTTGTTGAGACATTCCGAAATCATCCGCCAACCGTAAAGGAACAACAGTCCAAAATAGGCTGAAAGCTCCAAATAGGCAGGCTTGATACAGGGCACGGCGACGCAATGCAGGCGTTTGTTTTAAAAGAGTGCCTAACGAGAAAATCAATTTACTGTAAGATACCGTAGGCACAGGCTTGCGCTCTGGAAGAGCTCGCGAGAGCAGAATCGTCAACAGCGTCAAGACAATGGCTGACAAAATAAATACGGCTTGCCATCCCCAGATGCTGGTGATAAAGCTTGCTACTGGCCGTGCGAACATAATGCCTAGTAAGAGTCCACTCATGACATTCCCAACAACGCGGCCGCGCTGCTCTTCGGATGCTAAATAGGTGGCGTACGGCACCAGTATTTGGGCTACCACAGATCCAATTCCAATGAATAAGGATGCGGTCAGGAACAACGGGGCATTGGTGGCAAAAGCGGCAACAACCAAGGCACAGACTGTGATGATTAGCGATATGACCATAAGCCGTCGATTTTCAATAATGTCGCTGAGCGGTACGATAAATAGCAATCCCACCACATAACCGATTTGAGTTAAGGTGACAATGAAGCCCGCTGCTGTAGAAGAAAGACCCATAGCAACGTGAATAGGTCCTACAAGGGTTTGAGCATAGTACAGGTTGGCAACAATAAGGCCGCATGCGGCTGCCAACAAAAACATCATCCAATTTGAGATACGGTTACTTTCTAAGGCTTGTTGTTCTCTTTGCATGATAATCCTCCTCATTAATTTAAATACTAAACGTATAGTTCGTTAATTCGATAATCAAATAATATACTGAACGTTTCGTTTTGTAAATAGGCAAAATCAACTTTTTATTTTCACATGATATTTGATATACTGAACGTATAGTTTATTTTTCGTGTTTACTTATATCTGTTAAGAAGGTGAGCATTCCAGTGCAGAGCAAAAGAGGACGTCCACGTAATGTCGAGACGCAAAAATCTATCCTTAACGCTTCCTATGATTTACTGTTGGAGCAAGGCTTTGGGGCGGTTACGGTAGAAAAAATTGCTGAGCGAGCGAAAGTTAGCAAAGCCACCATTTATAAATGGTGGCCTAACAAAGCTGCCGTAGTGATGGATGGCTTCCTGTCAGCCACCATAGCAAGATTGCCCGTGCCCGACACGGGTTGTGTATTAGATGACATTCTCATTCATGCCACGAATTTAGTGCGGTTCTTAATAAGTCGAGAGGGTAAAATCATTACGGAGTTAATAGGCGAAGGGCAACTTGATTCAGGATTGTCAGAGGCATACCGGACCCGATATTTCCACCCTCGGCGACTTGAGGCTAGGCTTCTTATTGAGCGCGGAATGGAGCGCGGAGAATTGAGGGAGAATCTCGATATTGAATTATGTATCGATCTCATTTATGGGCCGGTTTTTTATCGATTGTTGGTAACCGGTTATCCATTAGACGATTCCTATGTGCGACAGTTAGTCATAAATGCGTTCAAAGGAATTGGCTTGGACTGAATGACGTGGCATTAAGCAGCCCTCACAGAGTATCCTCTGTGAGGGCTGCTTTTTCTTTTACCTGCCACGATCCTCTGGCTAACTCCTGATTTGTTTATTTGTTTATTCGTCAGGGTCTATACTAATCTTTTGCAGTAAATCGATAAGAAGCTCCTCTTCCTCTTCAGATAGATTGTGGACAAGGCTGACATTGGACTCGTCCAATATTCCTTGTAGGACAGGGGAAAATTCTAGCGCCTTGGCCGTAGGAGACAAAAGATGGGAACGGCGGTCATTTGGGTCTGTTTTCCGTTCAATGTAGCCTGATTCCTCCAATTGTTTCACAGAGCGTGCCGTGGTTGCCTTGTCAAATTTAAGTTCATTCGTCAACTGCTCTTGTGTAATGCCCGGCCGCTGCAAAATGAGCTTTAAAAAGCTGTGTTGTCCTCCACTACCGATTCCGTAAGGAGTCAGTTTTTTGGACAGTATTTTTTGATTTCGACGGTACAGGTGGGAAATTAGCTTTCCAATCGGTTGTTTTTTTCTCATCAAATACACCTCATTGGCTTAAAAATGACACATCCCCAGTTGGGACCAAAGCAAAGTTTACAATAATATTGTTGCACACGCAACTAATTTGCTGTACACTAGAACCGTTCATTTAGTTGCGCGTGCAACTAAATAGAAATTGTTAACGATAACGAGGTGTAATGATGAGTTCAACTGCTACAACGGCTACAACCTATCAAGAGAATATCGAAGTCCAGAAGAAACGTTGGTTGATTTTAATTGTTTTGAATCTGTTTACGTTTATGTCCACATTGGATGGAAGCATCGTCAATATCGCTCTTCCTGTGTTGTCTCACACGTTACATTTACCCGTGGCACAGATTGAATGGGTGACAACCGCCTATTTAATGGCGATATGTACCGCTATCTTATTTTTTGGCAAGCTTGGAGATATCGTTGGTAAAATCAAAATATTCAAAATCGGCACAATCGTATTCATTCTTGGCTCCCTATTGTGCGGTCTTAGCTCTTCGCTCTCTATGCTGCTGATTTCCCGCATTATTCAGGCGTTTGGAGCGTCCATGACCATGGCGAACAGCCAGGGAATCGTGACAGATATCTTCCCGTCCAATGAACGGGGCAAAGCGCTTGGCCTCATTGGAACCTTCGTTTCTCTGGGCAGTATCGCCGGGCCAAGCTTGGGCGGTATTATTGTCTCGTCGCTGGGCTGGCAGTACATTTTCTGGGTCAATGTACCGGTAGGGCTGGTCGCTGTCTTTCTTGGCTGGAAGCTTCTTCCGAAGGATTTGATCAAGGTGAAAGATAAAATTGACGTTCCCGGTAGCTTAGTGTTTGCTATTTTTATTCTCACTTTGTTCGTCGGATTGTTGCTGGGACAGCAGGTCGGGTATGGAGACAAACGTATCGTTGCTTCGCTGGTGGTGGCTGTAGTTGCTTTTGCCATGTTCATTAGGTTGGAGCTTCGTCGTCCTGGGCCGCTGTTACAGCTCGCGCTATTCAAAAATCCGTTATTTTCGCTCAGTATTTTGTGTGCTTTTCTGGTGTTCGTCGCTAATTTTTGCTTTAACATCATTTCGCCTTTCTATGCGCAGAATATGCTGAACTTGTCGCCTTTTCATGCCGGCTTCCTGCTGATGCTGCTCCCCATCTCGATGGTTATTGTGGCCCCTCTCAGCGGTGCGCTTTCCGATAAAATCGGATCTGAACTGCTTACATTCGCCGGGCTGGTCGTTATGGTCATTGCCCAAATTGGATTGGCCCAACTGCATGCAGGCAGCTCCATCCCGCTCGTGGGTCTGTGGATTGCCATGCTGGGCATCGGCAGTGGTTTATTCCAATCGCCGAACAACTCGCTGATTATGTCTACAGTACCCCGCACACAGCTCGGCTCAGCCGGGAGTGTCAATTCGCTGGTTCGCAACGTCGGTATGGTTGTGGGGATCACTTTGGCCACATCCATCCTCTTTTATATTATGAGTAAAGAGGCTGGTTATCGGGTCACCGGCTTGGTCCCGGGTCATCCAGAAATTTTTCTGGCAGGCATGCATGTAGTCTTTATGACGTCCGCGTCCATCTGTCTTGTGGCGGCATTGTTAACAGGCTGGCGGCTGATTGAGGCTAGACGGGCAAGAACGCAGCAAGAAAAGGGATAAAGATCAAGAGAAGAAATAAAGCGCTCGTAGACAGAACAGTGATCGTAGAATTAAGATGATGAGTATTGCAGTACAAACACGGCATTAAAAGCAACATTTACAATTTTAAAAAATGTGATACAAGGGTGGCGCTTACATGAAATATTGCTATGAATGCGGAACAAAATTGATGGTGAAGGAGTGTGAAGGCGAAGGCCCTATCCCCTTTTGTCATACATGCCAAGTCTTTCGTTTCCCGATATTCAGCACTGCGATCAGTACCGCTATATTGAATAGTCAGAGAGATAAGGTGCTGCTCATACAGCAGTACAATATTCAAGGCTTCATTTTATTGGCAGGTTATGTGAACAAGGGTGAATCCGCCGAGCAGACATTGGTGCGTGAAGTTAAGGAAGAAGTAGGATTACAAGTCGATGAGTATCAATATATGCGCAGCGAGTATTTTGAACGAAGCAATACACTGATGCTGAATTTTGTATCCATTGTGAATGACGACCAGTTGGATGTTCTTTGTACGGAGGTAGATCAAGCACGTTGGTTTACACTGGAGGAAGCCAAGCAAGCTATTTTGAAAAACAGCTTAGCTGAATCCTTCTTGCTGACCATTATTGAAAAGATTGAGGCAGGCTTATTTTGAAGTGATATAAGCGTGGCGATGCGAAAATGATGAAAAAGATGTCTTTACAGATATATTGAATTGCTAAACCGCAAGATGGCTGCTCTTTCCAAGGAACCCTCTTGCGGGTCACAGCATGTTTATACTCTTTGTCATTGCTGGAATTTCAGCGACTCCCCTCACATCCCCTACATTTCTACTAAACGTCCATTCTCTTTCCATGATTGCAGTATTTTCTCAAGTACCCACTGATTTTTGTAGCCGTCCTCGAATATGGGAGCACGATCCACAGTTTTTCCCCTTGCCAGCTCAACAAAATCTTCATAGGCCGTATGATTATAGATTACAGGGACAGCCCAAGTCTCGTATTCGGCACCCGGGTGTTCCAGGTCACGCAGCACGATGCGGATACTTTCCGGGTTATTGAGGCTGGCGTGTAGCGTACCAAGTTCTCCATAGATATCGACTTCGATATCGTGCCGTATGCCGATGGCATTTTTATGAGTGATAAAGGTTCCCACGGTATTGTCGCCTACGATGCCATGAAAGGCAGCGAGATCTTCCACATCCACTTTTACAGGCAGACTCGTGATCGGATCGAACCGCTCGGGTGTAATGGTATGTAGCAGCGCTGCGACACTTTTAAATTCACCCACCAAAAAACGGGCCAGATCAATGATATGTGAGGCTGTATCCCCCACTACTCCAGAACCAGCCTTGGCTAAATTGTGACGCCATGTATACGGATGCTGACGATATGGCGCAAATGCATCCATTAGATAACGAAATTGAATGTTATAAATTTTACCCAGCTTTTGCTCATCCAGCAGTTGCTTGGTATATTGGAAGGCCGCCCCGTAGCGATGCTTATAGTGAACCAGCAAAGGCACCGGATTCGCTGTATATAGCTTTTTCAACTGATCCGCTTCTTCCCATGTGAGAGTCAATGGTTTTTCTGCCAGAACAGCTTTGTGTTCTTCCAGCGCAATACGAATAATGTCAAAATGCACATCATTGGGTGTCAGCGACAGAATCGCATCTACCTCTGAGTCACGGATTAATGCTTCATAATGGGCGTACCGCTTGGAAGCAGGCAGTTGCAATTGTTCTCCAATGGCTTGAAGGCGATTGGGATTCACATCACTAACGGCCACAATAGATACCCCCGAGATGGTGTGCAGTGATCTCATGTGATATTCAGCGATAAGACCCAGGCCAATGATACCCATCCGAATTTGTTTGGTTGGGGAGGTGGTGGTACTCATATGTTCAGAATTCCCTTCTCTTCAATTTGGTTTGAACTCTGTAGCAAATTCCTTTTTGCTATGCAGTATCACCCGTTGCTTTGTAGAATAGTCCCCACAGGAAGTGATCGTCGCAACCTTCAATTCAACAAGCTGATGCCGGGCAGTGAATACAATGTCCATAAAAAAAGGATCTGCAGCTCCGTTGTCCGGTGTTGCAGATCCTTGGTATTCCTTCTCTATATCGACTACATCAAAAATGTACCTACCACAAAAGACACCCCGACGATGACCGAGCGCAGCAGCTGTGCCAGAGCCACATTGCCTTTGGCAATTTCCTCGCACACTTTGGTACGCGGCGTCACCAGATCAAAAATCACATAGACCAGACACAGCACTACAATGCCCACAGCCGACCAGGTCAGCATATCTAGCCATGAATGACTGCTGTACGACACCATTCCCACGATGATACACAGACCTAGCAGCTTTGCACCCATATAGATGCCTGCCGCCTCATTGCCGCGTGCGATTTCTTGATTATCGTTATAACGTGTCAGCAAGCTGAACACAAAATAACCTACGATTAAGATGGCAAACAGGATAAGCAGGCCGATACCCACATTGCCCAATGCGTTGCCCAAACTGATATGAGAGTCCAATTTTCTTCCTCCTTATGATACTTCAGGATTTTGCAAAATCCTCACTTGTGAAAATAACAGATATGTTCGAATATTGTACATTTTTTAATTCAGCTTATATAACAGGCGGATTAGGAGGTACGGTGGCAACGGCGGCGGCGCAATAGTAGGCCATATCACCTGTTACCTTTTCACCGATTCGCGGCAGGACACCCGCAAAACGTCCCCCGATCACGAATATGCCTGTCAGCACATAGCCGTGAAATAGCCCTTCCTCGGTCTGTACCTCTGCGCTCTGCATCGGCCACAGCCGCTGATAAATCTTAGGCTGTCCCTCGTAATAAGCGGCAATATGTGCGGCTTCCTCCTGCTCAGGTGTTCGTGGACCATCAGCTTGGTGAAGCAGATCAGGGTTGTCAGTCTGCGCAGGTTCAACCTCTCCCAAAGCACCTTTCAGCATCTCTTCGGATTGAGGATGTTCAATCAAGTGCGTCCCTTTACCCTCCCGACCCCATATACCTTTGGCCACATAAGGCTCTTTATTTTGCATAAACACCGAGGGTTCAAAATACGTAGGCAGCAGGTAGGTTCGTATCACCTCCAGCTCGCGATCGTCAAACAAGCGAAAACCGCAGAACTCTGGTGTCTGCTCATTGCGCTCATATAGCGACCACACGGTTGCGGTGAACCCTTTGCTCTGGGTAATGATATGCTGCGGCGGGTTGATTAATCCTATTTTCCCGTCTGCCACCATATCCATTAGCGCCTGCCCCACCTCAAGCCCCGTATCCTCTTCCCGGTCATCAATTAGATATTCCAGCGGATACAGGCGATAGAGAATGTGGATCTGCTCTCCCCGGTGATACAATCCTTCATTCGGGATAATCTCCAGTTCTTCCAAAGGCGCATAAACCACTTCAAACCCGGCTTGTTCACATAAATGCATGATATATTTGGTGTTCGTCTGATCCTCGATGTGCCAGTCATAGCAAGTGAAATACACCTTCGTTCCTAATCCCTTATTGCTATAAAAATGAATGAACTCCGTCAAGGCAGACTGAATCGCCTCGTCCATTCCAGATGAGGGTCCATGTAATGCATTGTCATCCGCCGACATTCCATCCCTACTCAGCACCTCCAGCAGCTTTCCTTCGAGATAAGCCACCTCGGGAATCCCGGTTGGGGTATCGGTGTTATTCTCTATGCACTTGATACCCGCTTCCCCCACAATCCAGTCCTGGCGGGTTATCCCATCCGGCTCGGCCTCCATTCGTGCAGCACGCAGCAAGCCCGGATGAATCCCCAACCGTTCCACCAGGTATTCATCCGGCATATAGCGCTGGACGAATTGCTGAACCTTGCGATAAATACGATGTACCGCCTCAGAAGCAGTCTGAAGCTCTGCCAGCTCGCTTTCCCGATATACCGTTAAGGCCGGCACGCAATAGGATTTGCCATACATGCGGTGATATGGGATGATACGGCTGATTTCACCCTTAAAAAGCTCATTATGTTCATAAGGCAATTGCCGAATCGTGCGCATGCTCATCTTAACCCCCAGAGAAAAAGCCACTGCGTGAACCGCTGCTGCCAAAACCGCTGTGTGAGCTGGAAGATGAGGATGAGCTTTTTCGGTAAGAACTGGAAGAAGAACGACTGCTATGGTAGGAGGAGCCCCCACTATAATAAGTCGATCCGCCATAGTAATACCCGCTGCTGCCTGAATCCCGACACGCCGTTTGTTCCGATACAGGTAGCTCATCGCAGTCATAATAATCGTCGTCACCGCAACCCGTCAGAGCGGCCGGGACAGCCAACATCAGGGCAAAGGCCGCCATCCGTGTACGAGAGCCGGGCTTGGATTTCATTTTTCCCCAAGAGTGCTCCATCACAGATCGACCTCCTTCACAAACAGATGTACCTTTTTCAGCTGAGGGTCCAGTACCGAATATATAAATTCATATGTTTTGCCACCCAGTACTGTATAGTGATCTAATAGCCGTTGGGCCAACTCCAAGGTAAATACCGAGCCTTCCCGCTGATCCATACTACGGAATGCAGGTTCATGCCATATCCAGTACATTGCACTGTATGTGGAAGTGTAACCTCCCTCACTGGCAAGCACGAGGTCTGTGATGGACGCACCGTAAGGCTTTGCACGTTCCCCTGTAAATTCAGTCACATAGACGGAATGATCCGTATGTTCCTCACTTTCATTCGAGATATGCGACCATAGTTTGTCATAAAGACGCGTAGCGTCTACAAGCTTGCGTAGAAACAGCTCATCTCCCGATACGGATTCCCGTGTCAGGCTGCGCAGTTCCTTTTGAGTGTCTTCCGACCATTCGCGATACGTTAATGAATAATAAATGATGATTCCCTTCCCTTCCTGTACGCTTCTGTCATGAGGTTTGCAACAAATCAAAGCGCTTATGTCGTCGTTCACTATACGAGATTCTACCTTGAAAAGGTTCAATTTGGAAGAAAAACACGACAAAAAGCCGCAATCTCTAGGATTACGGCTTGGTTTTCACTGCTACAGCTTGATATTGTTCTCGTCGAAATATTCCTCCAGCGTCATTCCCTGCTTGGCTACATCCTCCGCAATGTCTATTCCCACATAACGGATATGCCAAGGCTCGTACACATAGCCGGTTATATCTTCCTTCCCCTTCATATAACGAATAATAAATCCGTACTCCGGTGCATGTTTTTCCAGCCATTCGCCTTCCTTGGAAGCTCCGAAGGACTGCTCCAGCACATTACCCACGCTTGGACTGGATACATCAATGGACAAACCTGTCTGATGCTCACTCGTACCCGGTACAGCGCTAACTTTAGAGGCATATTCCTGCCCCTTTGTCTTTACATTGTTGTTGAAAATAGATACCTGACGCTTATAGGAACGGTATCCCGATACCGCACGCAGCTCAATGCCGTCTTTTTCCGCACCGTCGAACAGCTTCTCCAGTGCCTCTGCCGCTTCCTTACGCAAATGCCGCTTTTCATGCGGTCCCTCGAAGGAAAATGGCACCTGCGGCTCCACCAGGTCATCGGGGACATAGCCTACAGGCAAGCTGCGCTTTTTGTTCACAACGACTGTATCAGAAGTCGCATTGGTGACGATCGCGGTTCCATCCTCTTCCTTAACCGTGGCTTGCAGCGCACTCTGGCTCCGCAACGCCATCACAGGGTCGGCCTGTCCACTTTCTGTATCCGCAGAGGCTTGTCCAGCGCTAGTGCTGCCATTGCCCGCATCCGGCTGGGCGGAAGGCTGTACATTCTCCTGTACCGCTGTAGATGACTTCAACGGCTCGCTTTCCTGTCCACCTGATCCTCCCTGCTGGCAGGCTGCCAGTAATAGACCTGGCAGGATCAGCCCTGGAATGAGCGCTTTGGTCCAGCGCTTAGATGCTCGCGTCTGTTGTATATGTCGTTTCATGCTGGTATCTCCTCCAATATTGCAATTGATGCATGACTTGCCGTCACTTTTCCGTTTCCCCATTGTAACTGAACTTTTGGCACTCTTCGAAGCCATTATCCCGTTCGATGAAGGCGAATAGACTCGAAAAAGGAAGTATATACCCGAATTGTTACGGAGTATGACGTTTTTGCGGGATTGCAGCTCGGGCCCGCTCGGCTACCCGTTCACGTATGAGTTTCAATGCCTCTTCCGCACGGGGTAAACCCGGCAGCAAAGCCATAATATCCGCTTCCTTCTTAGGAGCAAGCTTCTGCGGCAGACGAATCTCAATCGCGTGAAAGCCCGCACCGGGACGATGCAATGCTCCTTCTGCCGCAGACTCTGCAATCCATTCGCTAATCGCTGCCGATCCGCTGCGTCCGCCTTCCTGCCGTGAGGTAGACTCAAGCGCGGGGGATGTCCCCTGCACATGGGATAACTCTCCAGCCCAAGCACTAAATATGTACTCCAGCAGCTCTTCCCGCGACATTCCGATCAGTTCCAGACAGGTCTGCGGCTCGCTTTCCAGACCGGCTTGAAGAGCTTTCTTCACATCGTCGACTACACCCACGCCATCCTCCATGCTGGAAGTGGCTGTCTCAGCTGCTAGCTGAACGATCTCATCCAGCGATAGACAGGTTTCCCCTTGCAAAAAACGGTAGATGTCCAAAGGATCTGCTTTTAGCTGCTCCAGCCATGCCTTCCGCTGTTCGGGGTTCAGTACAGGCGCTGGGCCAGTCCATTGGACAGCATGTGTGGAAGGTACACCCGTTGATTCGCCTTCCAACCCATTTCCGTCTAATTCCGCTATCCATTGACCGTCAGTTACTTTTAGCTTCACTCGCGGCCTCGTCATCGCCTTCATCCTTTCTCTGCTCACTCAATCCATACATCATTTTGCAACGCAATCAGACCGCGCAATTCATCATCAGACATTTCGGTGAGCCAATGTTCACCGGAGCCGACAACCTGCTCGGAAAGTGCCTTTTTGCTCTCAATCAGCTCGTCGATCCGCTCCTCCAGTGTACCTTGGCAAATCAGCTTATGCACTTGTACATTGCGGCTTTGACCAATACGGAATACGCGGTCCGTCGCCTGGTTTTCCACTGCAGGATTCCACCAGCGGTCATAGTGAATGACATGGCTGGCGCGTGTCAGGTTAAGGCCCACGCCACCTGCACGCAGGGAAAGTACGAATATATTCGGTCCTTCTCCCTGCTGGAAGTTGTGAACAATCTCATCACGTCTGGTTTTCGCCAGTCCTCCATGCAGAAAATACGGCTCTTCCCCGAAGATTTTGGCCAAACGAGAGACCAGCAATTCTCCCATCGACACATATTGGGTGAATATCAGCGCCGATTCGCCGTTCTCGCGAATCGTCTCTACCAATTCCAGCAGTCGCTCCATTTTGCCCGAGTTTTCAGTTTTACCACTATCAGCCCGACCCGGAATGATCAAACCCGGATGGTCACAAATCTGCTTCAACTTGGTCAGTGAAGACAGAACAAGCCCTTTGCGAGCCATACCGATCTGCCCATCCAGTGTTCCCAATAATTGATCCACCACGCCCCGATACAATCCGGCCTGCTCTGGTGTCAGTACACAGTAGGATTTCAACTCCAGCTTCTCTGGCAAATCCTTGCGTATATCCGGGTCGCTTTTGAGTCGACGCAGCATGAACGGGGAGACGAGGCGATGAAGCTCACGCAACGCGGATCCCCGCTCCTCTCCCGCCAGACTGTACCGTTGGCGGAACGAAGACGCCGTACCGAGGTAACCTGGATTCAGGAATTGAAAAATAGACCACAGTTCGCTCAGCCGATTTTCTACCGGAGTACCTGTCATGGCAATCCGGTGTGGTGCAGATAGCTTCATGACGCTTTGTGCTTGCTTTGTTCGTGCATTTTTTATATATTGCGCCTCATCCAACACGATGGAGGACCAGTATACCGCAGATAAATCGCTGCCGTCCCGGCCCGCCAAATGATAGGTAGTGAGGACGATATCATACTCACGTACACTTTCCTGAAACAGCTCGCCGTGGAGTCGCTGGTTGCCATGGTGAATATACAGCGACAAATCCGGTGAAAAGCGCTTCAACTCGCGCTGCCAGTTGCCGAGCAAGGACGTCGGACAGATGATCAACGCCGGACGTTGATCATCTGCGCCGATGCCACCGTCGAGCAGGCAGGTGATGACCTGAATCGTTTTACCAAGCCCCATGTCGTCCGCAAGGCAGACGCCAAAGCCCAATCCGCGCATTGCAGCCAGCCATTGAAAGCCACGCTCTTGATAGGGCCGTAATGCGCCATGCAGCGTCTCCGGCACAGGCCGCGGCTCTACCGAACGGAGTACGCCGCCCTCAGCCAAAGACGCAAGCAATCCGGCGGATTCCGCGCCAAAGATGGACAAGCCTTTCCATGAGGCCTCGCCTGCACTTTCATTTTCTGCAGCTAGATGCATCCATTCGGACAAGCTCATTTCACCGTTTTCCCCGCGCTTGATAAAACGCAGCACCTGACGAATTTCCTTGGGATCGACCTCGATCCATTCCCCTCCGAGACGTACATACGGCAAATTGGCCGCGACGATGCTTTCCAGTTCCTCCATCGTCAAAGTCGTATCACCCAGCACAGCCTCGGCATCAAACGAAATCATGCGGCTAATGCCGACAGACGATGTATCGGCAATCACACCATCTGGCTTGGCACCCTGCTCTGTCGAACGCATTTTGAGCCGCAAGCCTGCACGTCTTCGGCCCTCCCGGCTCCAGCGTGAAGGCATTTGCACGGTGATACCGTTCTTTTGTAATGCGGGAACGGCTTCCGTCAGGAAGCGGAAGAACAACTCTGGCTCCAGTGTCAGCCCCTCGGGATAAGGACGGTTCAACGCTTCTTGCAATATAGGTGCCGCTTCAGCCGCCTGTCCGAGCCTCATTAGCAGTTGCGCCTGCACTTGACGATATACAATTCCGCCTCGAACCAGATCACGTTCAGGATGCGCCCACAGTGCCAGAGCAGGCAGTCGCAACCCCGGCTCAGCATCGCTTTCTGCCCAAAAGGTAATGCGCCATTCCTTCACACTCTCTTCCAGCGAAGGCTCCAAACGAAGGCACAACCGCAGTTGCCCTTCTGTCGGCTCCTTGTCTTCCCGTTCCGTGACAGGCATTGCGCTCCCCTCAAGAGAAGAAGCTTGAATCACCAGCTCCTCCATCTCCGCGGGCGTTCCCTGAATCGCCACCGGCCGGGAACCTGTCAGCAGACTGTTCCACCACAGCTCTGCCAGCGGCGATCCTCCGCGCCGATACTCTGCGCGATATCGGCCCAGCTCACGGTCTGATGCTGCCAGCACCGCGGTCGTTTCCGCATGGATGACCGCACACAAGAAGGAGTACAGCACGATTCCGGCTGCATCCTCGCGTGTTTCAGGCTCCTTGCCCGCAAAAACGGCCGGAGCCGCCATACAAACAGCCGGCATTGCAGCAGCCAGCTCATAAAAGCGCCGTATGTCCTCCTCTTGACACAGTCGAGGAATCCACACCCCGACAGCCGCTTCCGGACCACGACGGCGCGGTCCCGATGGACGCGCCTCTGTAAGCGATGGCGCAATTTCGCCCCGCTGCATCAGCTCTAGCGCGAAATAAGCAGCTTTTTGCCAATATTGCATTTCCTCGCCCAGCGTAATGCCCGATGCCGCACAGCCCTTCTCGTCCATGCGGGTCAGCAGTGCCATCGTCTCGCGCGGTTCCAGCGACAGCCCCTCCAATGTACGCCCCAGCATGGAACGTCTTTTGCCACCTCTGCCCGCGGTTTCCACACGAGCAGTGTTCGGTATCCGTACCTCAGCAAGACGCAACGCAGCCTGCCGAAACGGCCGAAGGTCTCCCTTTAGCGTCAGCCTGCGAATTACACTGCTCCACGCATCGATACGTGGTTCCGACGTCTCACCAGAAAAGCAAAAAAACACATCTCCGAGCCATATTCCATAAAGCGGTTGATTCATATCTGTCTCCCGTCCAGCCTTTTGAATTATTACTCTTCATCATATACGAAAACGGGCTCTTTTCAAAACTTTATCACAAAAATAAATGGAAAGTCATAAGTTAATAACCTTAAATATTCATGTGGTTAACTATAAAAGGGGAGTCCGAAAAGCCATGGAAATGGCTATGGATACTCTCTCCTATTCGTCATCCTCCTTCAGATAAGGGTTCAGGCTGTCTTGCAACAGTTGCTTGACCTGTACTCGCAGTTCTTTGGGATATACGACCTCGGCCTCTGGCCCGTATTTTAGTAAAAGTCGGGACACATATCTAAACTCTTCGACCGGAATATATCCCTGCCATTCCTGACTCTTCCCTTCGTGATGGGAAACATTTTGGAAGAGAGCATCTGATCCGGCCAGCCTGGCACCCAATGCGGTAAATTTTATTTTGGACGGAATTCCTATACGGGAATCCTCCGAAGCCAACCATTCCTGAAGCGTGGGAAGGCTGTCCAAGGTTTCGTCCAGCATCGTTATTGTGATCACCCGATCTGAACGGTACAGAATGATGCGGTCTCTGCTATGCGCTGGCATGTACCAATATCCGTGATCAAAATACAGTCCAATCGGATATACTTCGGTCCACTTTTCACCGGAAGCGGAGCGGTAATGCATGTTCACCCGGCGCTTATTCAGCGCAGCCTCCAAAATGATTGAGGTGTAGGGTGACTCTGAGTGAGTGGGGAGCATACGAAAAGAAATGTATTCCTTTAATTGATCAATACTGTCCTGCACATCCTGTGGAAGCTCGGCATAATAATGCTCGGATAAATGCCCACGAACCGAGCCAAAAGGGATATCTGGAATGTTCTCCAACAGTTGCAGCATGAGAAAAAGACCCAGAGCCTCGTCGCGGGCAAAATGAAGGGGAGGAAGAAGCCGATTGGGGAGTGCCCGATACCCGCCATGAGGACCCATTTCGGTATAAAGGGGTAACCCGGTCTGCTGCAAATAGTCGAGATCTCTTTGTATCGTCCTGACGGAGACACCAAAACGTTCAGCCAGCTCACGCGCCGTATATTTTTTTCGGGAATCCAGTATCCTCATAAGAGCAATTCTGCGTTCGTTCATAAGGTACCCCTCTAATCAAGAATTAATTTAAAATGACCGTTTAACTACGACATACTATGTCATAAATACATTGTAACATTAGGAAATAGAAAGGAGTGAATGAACTATGGAGGATTTGAAATCAAATGCAGTTGTGCTGTATATTGCCATGAGTCTCGACGGGTATATAGCTTTGCCGGACGGTTCGGTGGACTGGCTGTATGATGTTAAGGGTGATGGCGGGGACAATGGATATGCCGACTTTTACGACACCGTAGGTACAGTGCTGATGGGCAGGCTGACGTATGAGGAAGTGTTGAAGCTCTCAGATGATTTCCCTTATGCTGGCAAGCCATGTTATGTGCTCACACGAGCATTAACGGAGCAACAGCAAGCGCCACATGTTACATTTACGGACGAAGCTCTGACTGAACTGGTTCCACGTCTACAAGAACAATCGGAAGGTGCGGTGTGGCTAGTCGGTGGAGGCCAGTTAGTCCAGGACTTCTTACAAGCTGGACTGCTGGAGAAGGCTATCATTGCGATCATTCCCAAAGTGCTTGGACAAGGAATACCGTTATTTCCAGAAGGAACGCTGCCAAGTACGTTTAAGCTTAAAGAAATAGAACACCGCGGGGATATCGCTCTGCTCCATTACCATATATAATTTTGTTTACAGAAAAGCCTTCATATTTCAGGATCATGCAATCTCCCTGAAATATGAAGGCTTTATCGCGTGCTTTTGTTCATTATTTGGTCTTCAAATTATCCCATGTTCTCTGGAAATCCTCGAATAGCTTCCCAGCATCCGATTTACCTGCCACATAGGCTTGCATCTGACTTCCGAATTCTTGCTGTGCTCCTTCAGGATAGCGGCTAAAGAACCAGCCCAACAGTTTGTTTTCCTTACTGTATTTCACCACTTCAGCACCCAATTGGCCCATATCAGCCTCTGCCCCTTCGATGCTCTTGAACGCTGGAATAAACTTGAATTCCTTGGTGATATACTTTTTACCTTGCTCGGATGTCACCATCCAGTTTAAGAACTCTTTCGCCTCGGGTTTGACAGACGAATTTTTATTAACCACCCAGTTGTTGGCGACACCTACAAACAGCTTATCTCCAGCTGTTGCGTCTTCACCAATCGGCATAGGCAAAATCCCCAAATTCAGCTTCGGATTAATACCATCAATTTGGACCTGAGTCCAGTTCCCTTGCTGCATCATGGCAGCCTTGCCAGTGGCGAAATTCGTTACCTGCGTGTTGTAATCGGTCGTGAGTGGCTTCGAATTGCCATACTTCAGTGTCAGATCAAACAGCTTAACCCACTCGGCGAATACAGCGTTGCCCGGAATCTTTGCAGTTCCATCATTCAGTCCCTTGACGAAGGCCGAAGGGTCCGGCTGATTGGCAAATGCCACGTTTAGCAAATGATTGCCCAGCACCCAAAACTCCTGATATCCATTAGAAAATGGAGTAATCCCTGCAGCTTGGAGCTTTTGCGCAGCTCCCTCCAGTTCGGACAATGTTTTAGGGGTCTCCGTAATCCCCGCCTTCTTGAACAAATCCTTGTTATAAATAAAGCCGTACCCCTCCAGATTCATCGGCTGGCCATACAGCTTGCCGTCTTTGGTCATCGGCTCTTTGGCGACATCCACCACATCGCCAACCCAAGGCTGGTCAGACAGGTCCTCCAAATACTCCAGCCACGTATCCAGCTCACGGTAACCTCCTACGTTAAAAATATCCGGCTGCTCCCCAGAGGCGAACTTCGCCTTTAACGCCGCACCATAGTCACTGCCCCCGCCCACGGTCTGAATATCGAGCTTGATGCCCGGATGAGATGCTTCGTATTCCGCTTTCATGCGATTCAGCGCTTCTGCAATCTCTACCTTAAACTGAAAAATGTGAATTGTTTTTTCCTTCACTTCCTCTTTGCCTGCGTTTTGTCCGCCACTGCTGTTACAACCTGCCAAAACCAGGGCAAAGGCCGCGAGAAGCAAGATGAGTGCTTGAGCTTTCTTTTTAAAAGTATGCGTTTTCATTTTCATGTTCCTTTCTATTCTAAATTCATATCAGATGAACTCGAAAAATTCATGTGGAAACGGAGCAAACGGAAAACGGAATGGTGCTGAACAAGCGATAGTAAGCACCATCCGTTTGCGTAGTGGCACACCATGTACATTTTCAGCTCATCGCCACACTCAACCTTTGACCGAGCCAGCCATAATACCTTGAATAATATATTTTTGCATGGCCAGAAAGAATACGATGACTGGCAAGATACCCAGCACCAGAGCAGGCAATGCTAAATCCCACTGCTTCGTGTATTGTCCGAAAAAGGCATAGGTCGCAATCGGAATCGTGCGCAGTTCAGCCTTTTGCAGTACCAGAGAAGGCAGGAGATAATCATTCCAAATCCAGAGCGTATTTAAAATAATAACAGTTACCATCATCGGTAGCATCAACGGATACACAATTCGGAAAAACACTCCGTAAGGCGTACAGCCGTCCACCGTAGCTGCTTCTTCCACCTCGACTGGTACACCTTTGACGAATCCATGAAAGAGAAAGATCGACATAGGGGCTCCGAATCCCAGATAACAGATTACCAGACCACTTATACTGTTCATTAAGTCCAGTGTACTTACAACCTTGACCAAAGGAATCATCACCGATTGAAAAGGAATAACCATGGCAGCTACGAACAGGCTGAACAACACTCGATTATAACGCGTCGGACGCCGGACCATTCGGTAAGCAGCCATTGAGCTGATCAGTACGAGCAGTAGATTACTAATTACTGTAACCACGAGTGAATTCCATAAAGCTTCGGGAAAACGCGTGATACTCCACGCTCTAGCGTAGTTGCTCCATACAAAGGTTTGTGGCCAGGCCGCAGAATCGGTGAGCAGGTCACCAAAGCTTTTGACCGAATTCACGAATAAAAAGTAAAACGGGACGAGGAATAACAATGCGACGAGGATCATCACCATCTCGGTCGCCCATGTTCCAAAGCGGTAGCGCTTGCTTGTTTCCATTTACGCTTCCACCTCCCGACTTTTCGTCAGTCGTACCTGAAGGCTCGTAACCAGAGCAACAATGATAAAGAAAATGAGTGCTTTAGCTGTTCCCAGCCCATAACGATTATTCACAAACGCTTCATTGTAAATATTGAGTGCAACTGACTCTGTGGACCCGAAGGGACCGCCCTTGGTCAGTGACAAATTGAGATCGAACATTTTGAATGACCATGATATCGCCAGGAAAAGACATACCGTAACGGCAGGCATGATCAAAGGAAGTATAATCGACCGCAAAATTTGCATCCGGCTTGCTCCGTCAATTTCAGCTGCTTCCAGCATATCGCGGGGCACATTGGTCAGGGAAGAGATGTAAATAACCATCAAATACCCGGCAGTTTGCCAGATAAACACGATTACAATGCCCCAGAAGGCCGTGATCTCATCTCCCAACCAGGACAGATTGAAGAAGGACAAGTTCGTGCTCTCTCCGATTGCTGCAAATCCCTTGACGAAAATAAACTGCCAGATAAAGCCCAGCAACAGACCTCCGATCACATTGGGCATAAAAAAGATGGTCCTTAGTACATTTTTTGTTTTCAGCGGTTTGGTTAGAAAATACGCCAGCAGAAAGCCAAAAATATTCGCAGCCACCACTCCTACCACCGTAAAACGGACCGTAAACCAGAACGCTGTCCCAAATTTGTCATCATTCCATAAAATGTGACTGAAATTATCCAGCCCGACCCACTTTGCCTGATTGGCTACCCCATTCCACTCTGTAAAAGAATAGTACATTCCAAGCATGAAAGGGATTACAATAATGATAACGAAAAATAACGTCGAGGGCCCTACAAAAATCCATTGCTGGAGCCATTGCGACGACTTGGCGCGATTCAAACCGATCCCCCCTTTGTTGTTCTATTGGTGTCTGGAACGCTCCCTTACGGCTTTCTTTCAGCAGCATGATGCTTGGGCCGTACGGATATGCGATTCACATGTTCATTATGTCGAATAAGCGCTCTCGAGAACACGTAGGATCGTGAACCATTAGGGGGGAAAATATTGACCTCTGGCTCAACTTGAATTGTGAAAGGAGCTCACTGCATGAAATTTCACAGCATTCGTTCCCGCCTGATCTGGTTTTTGCTCATTGCCGTCACTCTGCCGCTGCTGCTGTCGATGACAATGACCTTCGTTCTCACCAAGCAATCCTTGCGTGAGCAGGCCACACAAGAAAATGAACGGCTTATCTTTCAGGGAATTACGAATCTGGATAACTATTTACAGGGGCTGAATCGCGCGTCCATCGGAGTCTATAATGACCCTCATTTTCTGCGTAATCTGGCCAAAATCCCTGATGATTACCGGGCCGTCGCTGAAATTTACACTACGCTGCAAACGATGATGAATGCTTCGTCAGGCATTGACCAAGTGTATTTGCATTCTTTTGAGGCGGGGCAATCGACGTTGATTACCAGTACAGTCCCTCTACGGGAATTCCGGCTGGAGCCCTTTACCGGTTCTATTCATTACGGCCCTTCCGGACTATTCATACAGCCTTCGCACATGAAGCATTTGTACGGCTTTTCGGCGGTCTCCTATGCGGAGCACAGCACAGAGCGGCAGGTATTTACACTTCACCGGGCGATTCGGAACATTCCTGCCTCAGAGACGCTTGGGGTACTCGCTATAGATGTTGATCTGGAGCCGCTGCGCAGTATTTGCCGTCAATTGTATGATGCGGATACAGAGGAGCTGTTTTTGATCGATCGGAACGGAACAATCATATATAGCGGAAAAGAAGCAGCGATTGGAACACACTGGAAGGAATCTGACCTGCTCAATCGAATTTCTAAAGAAGGCGAGCACGGAGTGATTGAGGATGATACGGCACTGCACGTGTATGGCAAGCTGGATGCCAACCTGTCAGGCTGGACGCTCGTCAAGAAAATTCCACATCGTACGCTGTATATACGGGCTACCCGCCTGACTCAGATCAATGCGGTCATTACAGGCGCAGCGTTGCTACTCGTCATTGTTGCCACGTTATGGATTTCGATAAAAATCACGGAACCTATTAAGCGACTGACTCGCTACATAAACCAGATTCAGTCCGGTCAACTGGATGTAGACATTCGGGCCATGAGTAACGATGAGATCGGAGTACTGTCGCGCCGTTTCAGACAGATGATGGATACCATCAATAACCTCATTTTGCGGGAATACAAGCTGGAGCTGGCTAATAAGACACATCAATTGAAAGCGCTTCAAGCACAGATTAATCCTCACTTTTTATATAATACGCTACAGTCTATTGGAACCCTGGCTCTACAGCATGAGGTGCCGCGAATTTATTCTCTGCTCTCTTCCCTTGCCAAAATGCTGCGTTATAATATGCGGGACCATACGGTCGTAACACTTAAGGAAGAAGCCGAACATGTAAAACAATATCTTGATTTACAAAAGGAACGCTTCGGTGAGCAATTAGAGGTCACTTACCAGTGGGAACATGAGGTCCTGAATGATCGGGTGCCTAAAATGATTCTCCAACCGTTGGTGGAAAACTACTTTAAACACGGTGCCGATCCCCGGCTGGGACCCGGTGAAATTCGCATTACAGGCAGCCGAATCCGGGAAAGCATTGTGAAAATAACAGTGGAAAATAACGGAACTTCCATTCGGCAGGCCGAGTTGGAGCAGCTCCAGCATATGTTAAAACGTCCGCTGAAAGCCTACGAGGAGCCGGACACTAGCGAGCAGGACTCCATTGGCCTTCGTAATGTTCTATTGCGTATTCAGCTTCACTCGGAGGATGGTTCTAACACCCTGTGCGTAGACAACATTCTGCCTCATGGCGTCCGTTATACACTCGAAATTCGTACTGAAGTCCCTACGGAAATTCATATTAAGGGAGAGTGATCTGTCAATGAAAGTCCTGATTGTAGATGATGAGAAGCATGTACGCCATGCCATACGGATGCTCGTACATTGGGAAGCTTGCGGTGTGAGCGAGGTGATTGAGGCTGAGTCGGGCGATCAGGCGATTGAGGTCATTACCGCCCTTTCCCCACCTGTTGTACTCACGGATATGCGAATGCCCGGCAAGGATGGAGTAGCACTGATGGAGTGGATTCAAGTCAATTCCCCAGCAACCCGAGTCGTGGTGGTCAGTGGCTATGATGATTTTGACTTGGTTCGACAGGTCATCCGCCGGGGAGGCATGGACTATATTCTTAAGCCCGTGGATCCAGTGGAGATTAACGAGGCTCTTAATAAAGCCACTCAAGCCTGGCGGACAGCGGAGCAAGACCGGAACAGGCAGACGATGCAGGCCATGGAGGTCAATCGGATGAGGCCGCACTATGCTGATAAGCTCCTGACTGAAATCGTTTCCGGTATAGCGAATACCCCTCTATCCATTACGCCCTTACGTGAGGAGCTACGTCTTCCTGCAGCTATTCAGATATGTAATGCAGCTGTGATGAGTACCACTCAGCTGGATGCCGATATACTGGACAAATATAAAACGCGCCGTGCGCTTTTGAGCTTTTCCCTCATTAACATCTGCAACGAATTTCTTGGAACTTCTCAAACCGGAATTGCATTCCGTCATCTGGAGCGTATGGACGAAATTATTCTGCTGTATTGGGGCGAGCCATCTCGCTGGTCACCGCTCTTGCAGGATATTCATACAGGAATCAAAACGGCTTTGCGGTGCTACATGCACATCGGGGTTGGCTCTTTTGGTGCCTTTCCCATAGCGGCAGCCACTGCCTACCAAGAGGCACGGCAAGCATTGTGGAAACGGGATGTGTTGCAAACCATCGACTGGATGCACCAGAGTTCCCAGACACGGCAGAGCATTCGTCTTCCCCAGTTGCCTGAGATGGAAGAGGAACTACGGCTTAGTGCGCTCAGCTGTAATGCCAGTCGTGTGTCTATAGCGGTAGGCCGCTGGATAGCAGCCGTAGCCGAGCTGCCTTCGGTTACAGCAGAGCAGCTAGCCAGTTGGAATCAGGAGTTGGACTGGATGCTGGCCCGCTGGCTGAATGACAGGCCCGGAGATACCGATGGCGAGGAACTGGCAGATGAGTCCGGCTCCATTCATGCCTTGCCGGTCGACAACCGCGGCATGCTTTCGTTGCCCTTATGGCAAAGACAGGTCGAAAACCGACTGTTGGCAGCCGGTCAGGCACTTACACCAAGCCATAGCCCAAACAACCCGACCATCCGTGATATTGCCCGCTATCTGGATGCACACTACGACGAGGACATTTCTCTACAGGATATGGCGAGCCGCTTTTACCTCAGTCGGGAATATATTTCTCGTAAATTCAAGCAGGAGTATGGGGTTAATCTATCGGACTATTTGTGCCAGATCAGGATGGGCAAGGCAAAGCTATTACTGCTGAATGACAAGCTGCGCCTTCATCATATTGCCGGTATGGTCGGTTATCAGGATGAAAAATATTTTGGCAAGGTGTTCAAAAAACTGGAGGGGGTCACGCCTGGCGAATTCAGAAGACGCCATTCTGCAAATCCTCAGCCGTTACCGCATACAGCACGTGATCTTCCCACACACCATTAATCTTCAAATAGTTGAGAGCTAGCCCTTCGCGGCGAAATCCCGCCTTTTCCATCACTCGATTGGAAGGCGCATTTCTTGGCATCACTCCTGCTTGAATACGGTGTAATTCCAACTCATTCAGGGCGTAGCGTACGATATCCTTCACTGCGGAAGTAGCATAGCCTTGTCCATGGTAAGCGGGATCTACAAAGTAGCCCAGATTGGCGTTTTGAAAGGGGCCTCTAGCGATACCCGACAGCTCCATTCTACCAATCAGCTTATCATTTTCCGGCAAAAAAAGTCCAAACGTATATCCCTGTCCGGCTTGTGCCGCTTCCAAACCGTTGGATATCAGACGCGCCTGTTCTTCCAGCGTAAAGTAAATTTCAGGTCGTTCTGGCTCGAACGGTTTGAAGAAATCAAAATTTTTACGTCTGATCTCTAATAAACGTGCTGCATCACTTACTTGTAACAGTCGAATCTGTAGCCCCGGATGGGTGGACTTTATCAAAATGGCACCATTAGCTTTATGTAACATTGTCATTTTCCTTCTTTCTCAGTTATTCCTATATTATTGTGTTCACGGTCACGAGACAGGAAAATACCCCAGGTGCATGAGAGCAGCCTAGGGTATCTCCATCATTCAAAATTTAGTCCGTAACAGGCATCCAGCCTGGAAGGGTCGTCAACGCACCCCACAAGTAGTCAGGAATGACTAGCTCCTGCTGGGCTTGCTTGGATAATGTCGTGCGAATGGTATCTTCTGTGCCGTTTTGTACCTTCTGAACCCATTGCGGCTCCATCAAAAGCGGACGTCCCAGCGATACAAGCGGTACACCTGTCTCCAGTGCTGCAAGCGCCTCGTCCGGTGTATTCAGCGACCCGACTCCCATAATCGGCACACGGTTACCTACCTTCTCATGGATGAGAACAGTACGTGACCGTTCGTCACTACGGTCACGGAACGAACCACCGAAGAAATGATTTACGGAAATGTGCAGGTAATCCAGCCCTTGATCCGCCAAACGGTCTACAAGCACCATCGTATCATCCAGCGTAATGCCTGGTGTGTGTCCTTCCTCAGGAGACAAGCGGTATCCAAAGATGAATGGCCGCTTTGCATGTTCTGCGATCACTTTCTTCACTTCGTGAACAATCGCCAGCGGGAAGGTCATTCGTTTTTCAACACTTCCTCCCCATTCATCGGTACGAAGGTTGGAGTGCGGGGAGAAGAACTGCTGCACCAGGTAACCGTTCGCTCCGTGAAGCTCCACACCATCATAACCTGCTTCAATCGCGCGGCGAGTTGCTTCGCCATAGGCACGGATGACGCGGTGGATATCGTCGGATGTCATTTCACGCGGCACAGGCGCGCCTTCTTTTTCCTCGGCTACTGCGCTTGCACTGATTGGCTGTCCATCTGGAATTTGATCCGGTGGACACAGGCGGCCACCATGATAAATTTGCAGGATCGCTTTTGCGCCCTCTTGATGAATCGTATCCGCCAGACGACGCAGGCTCGGAATCATTTCATCCTTGTCCGCACCGAACTCATTGACAAAGCCTTTGCCATCTGGAGTTACATACACACAAGCGGTAATAACCGCGCCCACCCCGCCGGAACGTTCACGGTAGTATGCCAGCTCCTGGTCACTGACTTCACCATTTTCGTGGGAAGCAAAGTTAGTCATAGGTGCCATGGTAATACGGTTCTTCAACGTAACACCGGATGGTAGGGTAAAAGCTTCAAATAGAGAATTATATTTTGGGTTCATTCGTTCTCTCTCCTTCAGTTTAAATCAGATCAGATAATATAAGGCTGTTAAGCATGAAGCCGAATATGAATTCGATGCAGTTTTCCTTCCATAACGAACTCAAACTACTGTTGCTTACTTAAATACAGTGGTTGTAACAACCACAGTATAATGATCCGCAACTATAAAGTCAAATCTATCCTTTCTGACCTTCCCTAAACTGTTCGAAAAAGCTGAACCGCAGCCACTTGTCACAAGCCACTGACAAAGCTTAATGGTTCCCGGATGTGCTGTTCTTCTCCTCCCGGCGGGAAAACCAGGTCGCGAGCAACGAGCCGGAAATATTATGCCACACGCTAAAAATCGCACTCGGTACAGCAGCAATCGGATTAAAATGAGCTGCTGCCAGCGCAGCGCCCAGTCCGGAATTCTGCATTCCCGTTTCCAGCGTAACAGCTTTACGCTTGGAAAGATTCATACCGAATAGCTTGGCAAACCAATATCCGAGCAGGAACCCGATTCCGTTATGCAAAATAACCACACCAAAAATAATCGGACCTGTCTCCAAAATCTTGCCTTTGCTGCCTGCAATCACAATAGCCACGATGAGCATGATCACCAGTGTTGATATGAGCGGCAGCGCCTGGACACTGGCTTCTGCCTGTTTGCGAAATAGCGATTTGACGATAACACCCAGCACAATGGGAACAATAACCACGATGAGAATATCCATGATCAGCGACTTCGCATCAATATTCATCCAACGTCCAGCAAGCAGGTTAATCATGGCCGGGGTAGCCAGTGGAGCAATCAGCGTCGACACCGAAGCAATCGATACTCCCAATGCCACGTCGCCTTTGGATAAGAGCGTCATTACGTTGGACGCGGTTCCACTCGGGCAACAGCCTACCAAAATGACACCTACCGCAATATCCGGTGGCAGCTGCAATACTAATGCCAATCCAAAGGCCAGAAACGGCATAATCAGATAATGCCCGACCACGCCAATAGCCACATCCACTGGACGCCGGAATACTTCACGAAAGTCAGCCGCAGATAAAGTCAGCCCCATCCCGAACATGACAATGCCCAAAAATAACTGTATGTATCCTTTCAACCCTGTAAACGCCGCAGGAAAGAAAAATCCCAAGCATGCAAATAAAAGTACCCAGATGGAAAAGGTTCCCCCTACAAATTTCCCTACTTTCTCCAAGCCATTCATTCTACTTATCTCCTTACTTCTATATAATTTGAATTTGTGGAAATTCAGCTTATATAGTGCTTAAAATTTTCACCATTGTACTACATATGACTGCATATACATACAACTTTTTATGATTTTACCGGGATCAAGAAACTTTTTCCGGTTAGGACATATTCGAAAGCAAAATGGGTATATTCATAATAGAAGCTTGTGACCAGTCGGTCATTTTTGGATCATCATTCGTTGAGGAGGAGATATCCCTATGTCACGAAGCCATCCGTATAAATGGTGGAATATTATTGCATTTATCGCTGTCGTTCTCGTTAACATTCTGGCTTCTACACTTCCTATCGGCGGCAGAAGCACTGCTGCTGTATCCAACATGTACCCAACCTTGATCACACCAGCGGGTTACGCTTTTTCCATCTGGTCGGTCATCTACGTACTGCTCGCCTGCTTTGTCGTGTACCAAGCTACACCTACAGGGCAAGCCAAGACAAGCGTTCAGTCCATAGGTATTTTTTTCATTCTAAGCTGTCTCTTCAATATCATCTGGATTTTCCTCTGGCAGTATGTATACGTAGAACTGTGCGTCATCGTCATTATGCTATACTTGCTTTCCTTGAGCATCGTGTATGTACGTACCCGCACGCCGCAGCCAACCCGCGGAGAAATGTGGTTCGTCAAGCTACCGTTCAGCCTGAACCTCGGTTGGGTATCCGTTGCTACTATTATCAACATTGCAGTGGCACTGGAAAAGAATGAATGGAGTGGCTGGGGACTGAGCGATACGACATGGGCGATCATTATCCTGCTCATCGGCACCGTATTGGCGATCATGGTCAGCTTCCCTTATCGCGACAGCATTTATCCTCTCGTATTTGTATGGGCCTATGTCGCCATCGCCGTCGAGCATCCGAACAATGAAAACGTACGGCTGGCTGCATTGATCTTGGCGGCAGTCATTCTGATGTACGCGCTGTGGCTATTCTTTGCCCGTAATCGAGACCGAGATTAAAGAAAACTAATATTATCTCCTAGCCAGAACAAGCGAGCTTGGGTCTGAATCATCTAGCCCAAGCTCGCTCGTTTTGTTTATTCATTTTAACCATGTGATTAGGTATAGACTTTAATCAGATCTATAAGCTTGCTTGTCGAGTGATCTGCATTCATTTTCTTCATATTGATAATATAATCCGACCTTTTTTCATACAAACGAAGAATCATGTCAACAAATCGTTCAGATTCCAACTCTTCTTCTTCTAAAAACTCACAAAAGCCTTGCGCTTTAAATGATTTTGCATTTAGAATTTGATCTCCTCGGCTGACCGCCTTTGAAAGAGGGATCAATAGCATCGGCTTCCGCAGCGTTAAGAATTCAAAAATGGAATTTGAACCCGCCCTAGAAACAACCATATCTGCCATCGCCATAACATCCGCCAGTTCATCGTTTATGTATTCAAACTGCTTGTAGCCATGCATATGAATGGAATGATTCACTTGGTCTTTACCACAAATATGCACGATTTGAAAATGAACGAGCAAAGCCTCTAAATTCATCCAGACCATCTCATTGATCTTCTTGGAACCTAAACTCCCACCCATGATCAGAATGATCGGCTTATTTCGAGTAAATCCGCAATAGGTCAAACCTTTGGCTGCCTCCCCATCTTTTAGTTCATCTCTCACAATAGCACCTACATACCGGGTATGCTTAGAGCGAAAGTACTGAGTGGTTTCAGGAAAGGTAGTACAAATTTCTGTAGCAAATGTGCTGGAAATCTTATTAGCTAATCCAGGGGTAATATCTGATTCATGAATGATTACAGGGACTTTATTCAACCACCCAGCCAATACCACAGGAACCGAAACAAACCCGCCTTTTGAAAAAATAACATCCGGTTTTTCTTTTCTTATAATCCGGTACGCTTGAGAAATCCCCTTTAGCACTTTAAAAGGGTCCTTAAAATTATTCCAATCAAAATATCTGCGCAATTTCCCAGTTGAGATACTGAAATAACACACATCTTCTAGTCCAGAAATCAATTCTCTTTCAATCCCTTGTTCAGAGCCTATGTATTGGACACTCCAATGTTGTTCCAGTAAGTGAGGAATCAAAGCTAGGTTTACTGCTACATGTCCTGAAGAGCCTCCACCAGTGAAAATTATTTTTTTAATCATCTCCACCTCCACTCTGTACTCAAAAAAAACAAAACACATTAAATTTGAGCAACCGGGTGCCTCTATTTAATAGGGACACCCGGTTGCCATACAAACTTTTTATTTTATGAACGGACCTTTCAGACTATTCGCCCTTCAATGCAATGACTTCAATCTCCACCAGTGCATCCTTAGGCAGACGAGCTACCTCCACCGCACTACGCGCTGGGTACGGTTGCTCGAAGAAAGAACTGTACACCTCATTGACGCTGACAAAATCGTTCATGTCCTTCAGGAATACAGTCGCTTTCACAACCTGGTTCATGTTGCTGCCCGCCGCTTCCAGAATGGCTTGTACGTTGCTCAAGGACAGGCGCGCCTGCTCCTGTACATCCTTACCAAACTCACCTGTTGCCGGATTCAGTCCAAGCTGTCCCGAAGTGTAAATAAACCCGCCTGCCTCTACCGCTTGGCTATAAGGGCCGATAGCACCGGGTGCTTTTTCAGTAGCAATTGTTTTTTTCATATGGGTTGGATTCTCCTTCCTGATACTGGTTCACCGTATTATAGCATGTGAAGTCCAAAGCCACTATTCCGTGCGACGGAATAACGCACTGGGTTTCTTTTAATACATCCCTTGGCGACGGTGCTATATTTTTTTATTTCCGCTGTAACCTTTAGCACCTATGTATCATCTAACTCCTGTAACCTGCTACAAAATAAATTCTACAAATCCAGATACAGGTACAATGATCATAGCCAGTATAGACGGGAAAGGAGCACCATCCTTTGAATCTCGAAACAAACTTACACCAAGCAAGGCAGGGGGACCGCAGGGCATTCGTTGCCTTGATGAAATATATGGAATCCGATATGTATGGCATGGCGCGTTCCATTCTTCGCAGCAATGAAGATTGCGCGGACGCGATGCAAGAGGCGATGCTCAAGGCATACCAGTCTCTGGGTGAGCTGCGTGAACCTCGCTATTTTAAAACATGGTTGCTACGCATCCTCATTAATGAGTGCCATCTCATTATCCGCAAGCAAAAACGGATCGTACCCGTGGCGGAATTTATAAAGGAACCCTCCACCTCGGGCGGATATGAAAAAATCGAGCTGCGCGAGGCCATCGACCACTTGGAGGAATCCATGCGAACCGTAATTTCCCTGCACTATTTGCGGGATATGCCGATCAGAGAAATATCAGAGGTACTGGAAGTATCAGAGGGAGCCGTCAAAACACGATTGCACCGTGCTCGCAGAATATTAATGGACCTGCTACAAAATCGCGGAGAAAGGAAGGTGACCTTTCAATGAGCCCTTCAGAGTTTGAGAAACAGAATCAAGAGCTGGATCAGAAATTACAATCGGAAAAAGAAAACTTGGAAGCAGACACGATAATAATTCCTGATTTGGTAAGACAACGCTTAGATGCATTTTACACACAAATGGAATCGGATGTGGAGCCGTTATCCAAGTCTCCTTCCTCTTCCTTACATCGACCGGTCAAAAGATTTCTTCGGGGAACCGCAATTGCCGCTGCTTCTGCGGCTGTCATTGGCATTATGATCATTGGTAGCGCCTTTGTTTCGCCTACAATGGCAGAATCATTGAAACAGGTTCCCCTTGTAGACAGCGTGTTCAAGCTTGCTGGGGATCTCGGGCTGCAAACCGCTGATCAGAAAGGGTTGGCAACTTCCTCGAATCTCAGTGTTACCCACAGCGGTATTACATTAAAGGTACCACAAATCATATTTGACGGGACACGCTTGGTCGTGGCGTTGGAAAAGAGCGGTGGAGATTCACAACATCAAACCCTATATCCGACCATCCATGCACAAGGACAGCCCGAGGAGGACATTCTGGAGAAAGTGGACCTGTTCATCAATGGGACATCGGTCAATAGCAATAATGGCGCCTTTAATTTCATGTATGGCCGCCCAGGTAAAGACAGTAATTCTATGCTGATTGCGTATATGCGTGACCCTGCCAGTGGTAAACCCGCCTTACCAGATCAGTTTGAGCTAGAGGTATATGCAAAGTTAAAAGGTGTAGCCGAGCCGTTTCGCATACAAACCACGGTTCACAAAACTAAAATAAATAACAAGATACTTCAGCTGCAAATGAGCAAGTCTAATCCGTATCTTGCATTTACGGCAGAAAAGGTAGAAATTACACCCATCACGACCAAGATCACAACGTCGTTCAAAATGCTGACCGATATTGCACATATGCCGGATGATTACACCGTGGAACGAGAATACAAGTACATCAAAAACGGCCACACGATCCAGTACACCAAAAAGGAATTGGATATGGTTGAGTATGCTATATTCGACGAGCAGGGAAGAGAACTCCAGCTCCTGAGCGGCTCTGGAGTTCCCCTTACCAAAGAACGTGACAGCAAAATGATCACCCTGTTTACTCCTTTTGTGGACACTCCCCAGAAGATCATCTTCAAGCCTTATATATTGCCGACACAACCAGGAGGCAGTGCCCTACTCGATGCTAATGGCAACTGGACACGACATTATATTGATGAATTAGAGATTACGATAGATGTGTCGCAACATACAAACCGCCAATAAAACACAAATAACGCCGCTGTTGTCCGAATCATTGGGCAACAGCGGCGTTATTGTCATTTTAATCCTGCCGTGGTTTTACACGTTCTCATCAGGAGCCGTTCCTGTAACAGGTTCCTCATCATCGGATGTTAGCTCTGCACCGATGACCCGAATGATGTCGTTCGGATAAATATGTACTCCGCTCGCCTGCGCAAGAGCAATTCGTACCATGGCTCGTGCGATGACCGAGGCTGGGATAGCGCGGTAGGAAGCCAGCTTGCCCGTCATTAGACCGTCCAGCGCTTTCATGGCAACAGCTGCAGCGGCTTCGCCCAAACGTCGTTCAGGTCTCGCGCCCAAAATCAGCGACGGACGGAACAAATGCAGCGCAGGCAGCCCGATAGCGGCAAGCGCCTCTTCAGCCTCACCCTTGGTGCGGTTATAAAACACGCGTGAATCTGGATCGGCCCCCATCGCTGAGATAGCTAGCATCTGTACAGCACCAGCCTCTTTGCCCAACTGGGCAGCCAGCACCGGATAGTCCAGATCCACCTGACGAAACTGCTCCTTGGAGCCAGCTTTTTTCATCGTTGTCCCAAGGCAGCAAAAAACATCATCCACCCCTTCGAAGGCGAACACCGCTTTCTGTGGCTGTTCCCAATCGATGAGCGCCTGTTCCAGCTTGGGATGCTTGATGTCCAACGAACGTCTGCCCATAACCATGACGCGGTTGTATTCCTTTTGCACCAGCAGCTCTCGTACAACATAACCCCCGACAAGCCCTGTTGCACCCACAACGACCGCTTTACGTTCCATGATAGACCTCCTTTGTGCCTTAACGCTCCTGCTCCTACAATAGCGATTAGGTTAATTTAAAGGGTTGTTCGTCCGCCTCCTTGCTTACAGACGGACACATGGGTAGGTACAAGGAAAACGTACTTCCCTTACCCTCCTCACTTTCCAAACGGATAAACCCGCCCAACAAGCGGGAAAAATCACGGCTGATGGACAATCCCAACCCGGTTCCTCCATATTTACGATTAATGGAACCGTTCGCCTGCTGGAATGCCTCAAAAATAACGTGTTGCTGAAGCTTGGAAATACCGATGCCCGTATCTTTTACAGCAAATACAACCCAATCTCCCTCTTGTCCCTTTTGATCCAGATGCTGTGTACTCATTTCTAGCAGTACACGTCCTTCATGAGTGAACTTAAAAGCATTGGACAACAGATTACGCAAAATTTGCTGTACACGTTTGGAATCGGACCGAATTTCATTCGGTATAGGCTCATGCTCCTTTAAGCTGAATTCCAGGTTTTTATCCTTCGCAGTGACTTCAAAATGCATCATCATCACCTGCGCAATCTCACGCACATTAACCGACTCACTTACGATTTCCATGTGACCAGCCTCGACCTTGGACAAGTCCAAAATGTCGTTAATCATTTGGAGCAAATCATGCCCCGAGGCATAGATAAGATCGCTGTATTGGTATAACTCGTCCTCATCCAGTTCTTTTCCCTGCTCGTTGATAATCTGCGCCAGGTTAATGATGCTGTTAAGAGGTGTACGTAACTCATGCGACATCGTTGCCATAAAATCCGATTTATATTGGGAAGCCATCATCAGTTGCTTGGCACGTTCCTCTAGAATGACCTTTGCCTTCTGCAACTCATCTCGCTGCTCTGATAACAACTCATTCGCCTGCTTAATCTGATGATTCCGCTGTTGTTCCATCTGAAAGTCCCGTAAAATCAGAGCAAATAAAAAACTGAGGACGATGCCGATTGGCAGTGTAAGAGGAACAACCTCCGCTACATAATAGCGCCAGGGAATGACACCCAGACAGGCAATATTTAACGTATTTACGATATTAACCGCTAAAATGGTCACCGATGCCTTAATAATCAAACGCCAGGTGGAACGGCGCATCCAGTAGTTCAATCCGGCGCACAGGACGCCCAGAATGCTCATATTCAAGAAGCCGACCCACGCGGCCATATGCAAACCGAAGGTAAATCTCGTAAGTCCGATTGCGACCCCAATAATAATAAGCGTATAGGAGCGGGGATACACCAATGCCGCGATAATCAGCGGTACAAAACGCAGATCAAAAATAACCGTTTCACTAAAGTTAAAACCAAAACAAGAGCTGACCCATCCGCCAAATATCACTAGCAGCACCGAGCTGACATATTTGAACCGCGAAGAGGTACGACTCAAACCATATTTATAAATCACGTTCGCCACATAGGCAACGGCAATCAGCATCCCTAAATTCATTAAAAACATCATTGAAAATTGCATGGACTCACACTCCCATAGCGCAAAAAATTGGATGCCAGGCCTATGTTAACCGCGTTTGCCTTTCTTGTACATCATAACATGAAGCCCCATCTTTCGACATGTCAAAAGATGCTTACATCCGTATATAAAAAAGCGAACCTCAATGGCTCGCCCTAGTGTACTGATATCTACAGAGTCAGCTTGTGATGCCTTTGTTCCGGCGCCACTCCTTGACAAATAATTCGGCAAAATAAGGGTCCCATTGGGTTCCCTTTCCCTCTTCCAATATCATAACCGCCTTCTCTTCCTTCATACCTTTCCGATAGGGACGATCAGACGTCATCGCATCATAAGCATCCGCTACAGCAATGATTCGCCCAAATAAGGGGATATCTTCTCCAGCGAGCTGGTCAGGGTATCCCTTGCCATCATAACGCTCATGGTGCGAGCGCACGCCAGGCAAATAAGGGGCCATAGCATAAGCCGGTTCAACTTGCCGGAGAATGCTCTCTCCCATAACCGGGTGCATTTTAATCTGATCAAACTCCTCGTCCGTCAGCTTGCCGTCCTTGAGCAGCACAGCGTCAGCCACACCGATTTTACCGATATCATGCAGCAAAGCTGTTTTGCGCAGCAAGTCGAGGTCTGTCTCATTCAAACCTCCCTTGCGCCCAATGAGTACGGAGTATTCAGCTACACGCAAAGAATGTCCTGCGGTATAGGCATCTCGCGCATCCAGCGCTGCCGCCAAGGTGGCGAAGTAACTGTCCAATAGCTGACCGTTCTTTTCTTCCCGTTCCTTCAGGCCCTCAATCATCATGTTAAAGCCTTCAACCAACTCGGCAAATTCGTCGGAGTACAAGTCGCTGGCATTACTGTTCAGGCGGCCTTCCCTCACTGCATTCATTTTTTCCAGCAGGTGGTGGATCGGCTGTTCGATCTCACGAGTCAACAACCTTCCTCCCAGATAAGCAAAGGCTACACCAAAAATTAAAATCGTACCCGCCCATGCCCAATAGGAACTCGAATCCGTCGCCTCCAAACGTTCCAGGCGAATCTGTGTAGCTAGACAAAATAAAAACAGAGGAAAAGCACCAATGAGCGTCGCGCTTAACTGAAATTTATGCCGAAGCGATAGTAGGACTCGTCCTCGCAGGGACAGGTTCAATCCATATTGCTGATAGGTTCGATCACGAATTTCCTCCAGCAACGGCTTGATTGCTCTCATTGTCAGGAAAAATTCAACCAGTGCGTGCATCGAAGCAACCAGACAAGCTCCTATACAGGCGATTCCTACATAATACAAGGGAAAGGTAAGTTGTCCAGTATGTATCATCCATAAGGCAATGACGGCTGCCGGGATAGAGAAACCCAACAAATGCGGTCCAACAATACGTAAAACTGACAAATTAGGCAGATGATGAACCCGGATATACACCGCTTCTACATCCTTGAGTGTTTCCTGATTACCGTAAAAAAAACGATGAACCGGTCTCAAATGTATTCGAAACACTATGGTTTCACAAGCAATCATAATGACGCTGGAAAATGCAATAATTTTAACAAGACCCAGAATTTCATAGTGGGCTACATTTAACGTGGAAAATACAAAAATCATACCTACCAACAATACAGCGATAAACGAACCTATAATATAGTTCAGGATAACATGCTGAATAAAGCGCTTATAGGTCGGCAAATTGCTACCCCTCTTTTCATCCGTACACTCTAAAATATCTTGTGTATTCAATATCGGAGTCCAACCATCAAAAGTTTACCTTCTTGCTTGAGCATTTTACACAAATACGAGGACGGCTTTTAATCTGCAATTTATAGATGGGGAATCATCTTATTCTTAATTAAGAAACTTGCGAGGGAAGGGCTTTTTAGCCAACATTTTTTCCAGTCTATAATCAAAGAAACCAAAAATGCCTTGTGTTTTAGAATCATTCTTGCTATACTATTAAAGTATGTATTAACCCCATAGGATTCCACGCAACAAGCTATTACTCCTAATCACCGTATGGAGCTTCTCCAAATTTTATGTATAACCCTAATGTAGAATTTTGAGCTTTTGCCGAAGATTTTCACATTCACACTGGCGCGGTCATCGGAGCCGCAAGGACGAAAGAGAGGTAGGGCTTTTGTCGTTTGGAAAATGAACAGTGGAATCACACTGCCCCTTATGAACATGCTGACCATATAATGCAAGGTAGCAGGGGTTGAATATATATTATGCCATCAAACGATGAAGTTTGAGCAGGCCGTGCAGTATATGCAAACTGCACCATCCTCCGGATGATCCCCGGGGGATTTTTCATATACGGAAACCGTATCTATGAACAAAAAAGTGGCCCTGCCGATACATCGGCAGGGCCTATAGCTTGATCAAAAAGGGGTTAATAGGGTCATTATAGTCTCGCTTTCTTAAAACTAAATGATATGCACCTTAAAAACTCATTAATTTTCCAGTTTTATATACCTTCTAATAATTCGTCCAATATTCTGTACCATCTGGCGGCATCGTTTGCGTAGTGGAACGCCTTGTTTCCGCTTGGGTGCGCCTTTGGGTCGAGGGACGCTCCCACCCTTCCAGTAAAACAACATGCTGGGTACCCGAATTGTTTTCCCAAGTGATGTAGCGCTCCTGTTCCATATGTCGCAAGGCGACTGTAATTTCGGCATCTCGCTTGCCCGTTTTTACGGTCAATTCCGCCATTGTGGGCATGTGGCGATGCTGGGCGAAATAATTATACAAAATACGTAACAGCTTTCGTTCCAAATCTGGCAACATCGTCTTCACCCCCTGCAAAGAACATATGTTCCCATTATAACATATAAAAATGCACCCTCCTACTGGAAGATGCATTCGGGCTTGTATGCCCATGTTGAATTTAGTTTTTTTCCTTCTCCTGACGACCGACAGAGCGCAGCCACCAAGCGATTCCACCAACACTTCCAAGTGCCAGAACCGTTAAGAAAATAATATAGAACAAATGAAATGCACGATCACTCATGGCAATCGCCTCCTTACTTTATGTATACACTTTCCAGCTAAGCCTGTAAACCTCTTTTTAGTCCCACATTCTAAATTTCCCCAAAAAATCGACAATAGATACTTGCTTGAGATCCATCGGTGCATACTAACTAAAAGTGGTTAATACCAAATATGAGACAGACCAAGGAGGTTATCGAATATGAAATTCCTATTGATCGTGATCATCGTCGTGCTGATCGTTGTGTTGCTTATGAGAAGACGCAGATAAGCGGAGACATCCTGCATGGTTAAAAAGGAATACAAAAAGGGCTTTCGGTACATCACCGAAAGCCTTTATTCATCTGAGGTTAAGGCTAAATTACGCCTTGTTCTTCTTGTTATATTTAATAAAAGCAATTACAAGCGCTACAGCAAACAATATTCCGCTGACTACCCATGTTGTCAGAAATGCCATACCCAAACCCACATTAGACCCCATCGTCGGATGCTGCATGGCAGTAAACACTGAGCCTTGCATCATAAATATGGTACAGAACAACACAACGGGGGCCAGAATAATCGTGCTTGCTGTCTTCCGAGTACCCGATACTGCGATCACGCACAGAGCGGAAATCACCAAGATCACCCAATATATAACTGCTTCCCAAATCACTGAAGTGCCCAACTGTTCAACCTCTTTTCTATCCATTCGTATATGCCTCTTCTATTGTAACAGACGTCACACAGTGAACCAAGCCATAATTTGATCAGAAAAGGGGTAAACCCTGCGAGTAACGTAAATAATGTGCAGTAGCAATCCTACATCAAAGACACGGAAGGAAATGTTCACTCATGTTCAGCCATAACCGAATACGTCTTATAGCCACCATCAACGTTCTTCACCCGATAACCGTATTGAGTCAAAATTCGGGCCGCAATATAGCCTCGCAGACCGACTTGGCAGGATACCGCGATCTCCAGATCACTAGGGATTTCTGCCATCCGCTCTCTAATCTCGGCCAGAGGAATATGAATCGAACCTGGAATGGCCCCTGCCTGTAGCTCCACCGCATCCCTAACATCAATAATAAGACCACCATTACGGTGAAAATCATCAACTTCATGCCACTGTATCGTTTGGACCAGTCCATCCATGATATCCGAAGCCACGTAACCCGCCATATTCACAGGGTCTTTTGCTGAAGAATAGGGAGGTGCGTAAGCAAGTTCAATATCAGCCAGTTCACGGACGTTCAAATGACCACGAATAGCCGTTGCAATGACATCAATCCTTTTGTCTGCTCCATCAGCTCCAACAGCCTGCGCCCCATAGATCATTCCGTTCTCGGGATTAAAGAGCAGCTTCATAGCGATGGGTGATGCGCCAGGATAATAGCCAGCATGCGAACCAGGATGAATATGAACAGCCTGATAAGGAACGCCCAGCCGCTGTAGTGTTCTTTCATTATTACCTGTAGAAGCTGAAGTCAATGCAAAGGTCTTAATTACGGATGTTCCGAGCGCCCCATCATAAGATATTGCCTGACCGTTAATATGATCCGCTGCCAAACGCCCCTGACGATTGGCTCCCCAGGCTAGCGATACCATCGTTGCAAACCCATGATTGCGGTCTTTGACCTGAATGGCATCCCCCACCGCATAAATGGCCGGATCGCTGGTTTGCAGTTGGGCGTTCACCTGAATAGCGCCGCGAAAACCAAGTTCCAATCCGCTTTGCTTGGCCAACTCATTTTCAGGAACAACACCGATCGCCAGAATAACCATGTCCGTCTGAAGCACACCCCCGGAAGTCAAACGAAGTTGTGTACCCTGCTCTTCAAAAGCTGTGACTCCTTCCTCTAAATGCACCTCCACCCCGTTCAGCCTCATATGCTGTTCTACCCATTTGGCCATTTCAGGGTCCAGCGGATTCAATAATTGTTGTCCCATATCAATAATGGTTACTGCAAGTCCACGCTCCCGCAAATTCTCGGCCATCTCCAGCCCAATAAATCCGGCCCCGATCACCGTGACATGCTTTGGATGCCTTTCATCTACATATGCCTTAATAACGTCCGTGTCATGAATGTTTCTTAATGTAAATAAATTCATAGCTTCATGTAATCCATGAATGTCCGGTATCATCGGTTTGGCTCCCGGCGACAATACCACAATATCGTACGGCTGCTCATCTGTTTCCCCTGTAATCATATCGCGGAAATGGACGAGCTTCTGCTCGCGGTCTATTTGTATCACTTCTTTCAGTACCCGTACATCTATATTAAAACGGTCTCTTATCCCTTGAGGTGTCTGGAGAAACAGCTTCTCCCGCGCATGGATTGCCCCGCCAATATAGTAGGGAAGGCCACAGTTTGCAAAAGAAACATGCTCTCCGCGTTCAAACAGAATAATCTCGTCTTCCTCATTCCATCTACGCAATCTCGCAGCAGCAGAAGCTCCACCTGCTACCCCGCCAATAATAACTATTTTCCTACCCAATTTCTTCCCCTCCTCATATACCCTACGGGGTATAATATATACCTATGGGGGTATGTTGTCAATACGCAAAAAAAGACGGAGGTTGCCCCCCGCCTGATAAACATTGAACGAATACTGATCTGGGTCGAAAAATCACTTGCGAATGCTACACGAATACTCTGTCACACCTAGTCTAAGAAGGGTCTACTGCTACTACTGCTGGCTGGCCGCGATCGCCTGCTCCAGATCGTACAATATATCGTCTATCGCTTCTGTCCCGACAGATAGGCGTAACAGCTCTGGTTTGACTCCGGCAGCAACCTGTTCTTCCACATTCAACTGCTGGTGCGTTGTGCTTGCCGGGTGAATAATCAAAGACTTGGAATCACCTACATTCGCCAAATGAGAAAATAGCTTTACATTCGCAATTAGCTTGCTTCCCGCCTGGCTTCCACCTTTAATACCAAAGGTCAGGATTGCTCCTTGTCCTTTCGGCAAATACTTTTGAGCTAATTCATAGGACGGATGGCTCGGCAACCCGGTGTAGCTGACCCACTCCACATCCTTGTGGCCTTCGAGATATTGCGCTACCTTCAAGGCATTTTGACTATGTCTTTCCAACCGCAGATGAAGTGTCTCCAAGCCCTGAAGCAGCAGCCATGAATTGAACGGAGAAATGGCCGCTCCCAAGTCCCGCAGCAATTGTACCCGTGCCTTGATAATATATGCGATAGGTCCCACCGCCTCGGTATAAACAACTCCGTGGTAGCTCGGGTCCGGCTCAGTCAGTCCTGGGAAACGACCACTCGCTTTCCAGTCAAACTTGCCGCTGTCCACGATCACCCCACCAATAGACGTACCGTGTCCGCCAATAAACTTCGTTGCAGAATGCACGACAATGTCCGCTCCGTATTCAATAGGACGCAACAAGTAAGGACTTGGGAACGTGTTATCCACAATCAGCGGAATACCATATTCGTGCGCAATCGCCGCTACAGCTTCCACATCCAGCACATTGCCCTGTGGGTTACCAATCGTTTCGGCAAATAATGCCTTCGTCTTATCCGTAATGGCATTACGGAAGTTCTCTGGATCATCCGAATCGACAAAATGTACTTTAATGCCCAATTTCGGCAGTGTCGTAGAAAATAGATTATATGTACCGCCATACAGACTGGAGGCCGACACAATCTCATCCCCAGCTCCCGCAATGTTCAGGATGGAGAAGGAAATCGCCGCCGCTCCCGAAGCGGTTGCCAACGCGCCAGCCCCGCCTTCCAACGCGGCGATCCGTTGCTCGAATACATCCGTGGTCGGATTCATCAGACGCGTATAAATGTTGCCGAATTCTTTCAGCGAGAACAAATCAGCCGCATGCTCCGCATCCCGAAATCCATATGAAGTGGTTTGATACAATGGAACGGCGCGGGCAAAGGTAGTAGGATCAATTTGTTGTCCGGCATGGACAGCGAGAGTTTCGAATGACAGCTTGCGTTCTTCTGACATGGTTATTTCCTCCCTTGTTATACGTGCTGTATGAATCGTCTCTTCCTGTATGCGTACTCATGGATGATTTTTCAATCATTCTCGCACAAAAAGAACGATTTGGGAAGATAATTCTCATTATTCAGGTAGGATATTATAATTTTATTAAAATATCAGGTTTCAGATCGGAAGGTTTTGCCCAAATGCTCACCCAGGCCAAAATAATGACGGAAATTATAGATGAGTGGGCTCCACTTTGTCGGATCAATATGGTTCTCACCGAGGATGATATCCTGATGAACATGCACCTGTATGGCTTGAGTTTCGACGATCGCAAAATAAGGAGAATGGTTAGGGATTCTCACATCCTTCACCTTAGCTTCAATTTGAATAGGGCACTCCCTGATTCGGGCGGGCTTGACCCTATTCGACTCATTCGAAGTTAGTCCGCTGATCTCATACTTATCTTTATGGTACATAAATCCATGTTCCTTCTTTTCCGCTGGAACAGGATTCTTGCCTGTATAAGGAGCTAAACGTTCTACATTTTCCCACATCGAAGGTCCCGGGACGTTGATTACACATTCGGGATGGTGCTTCATATTTTCAAATGCTTTGCCACCTATTCCAATGCCTAGTACCACACAATCTCCTAATGCCCACGAAGAGGAAATGGGGCTAATATTGGTCGTTCCATCCTCATTCAGCGTATTGAGTAAAATCACAGGGGTTCCATAATATAAAATGCTAGGGTTAATCGTTTTAACGTCTGGGCTATGATTCATCTCATCCATCTGATTTATGTGATTCATTATCTCTTCTCCTTCTATTCAGATCTACCTCCCTATTGTAAAATATAAATATTTCAACCTTCATCGAAGTATGGATTACAAAGGGGGATAACCGTGCCATGAGCACCAAGTCAAATGTAGCCATGATTGCTTCTCTTGTTAGCGAGCCTTCCCGTGCAGCTATACTCACCGCTTTATTAGACGGCAGGTTCCACACGGCAAGTGAATTGGCCCATATGGCAGGCATCAAACCGCAAACGGCCAGCTTCCATCTGGCTAAAATGACCGATGCACAAGTCGTTACTGTGGAAAAACAGGGGCGGCACCGTTACTTTGGCATTCAAGGCCCCGAAGTTGCCCAGGTGATGGAGTCACTTTTATCCATAGCTCCCCCTGTTCCAATCAAGTCATTCAAACATGCCTCCGAAAACGAGGCCCTACGGTTGGCAAGAACTTGCTACGATCATGTTGCGGGTCAATTAGGCGTGCAGCTCATGAGTTTTTTCATTCAAAAGGGGATACTTTCCGAGGATCAGGACGGGCTTCATATCACGGAACCAGGAGAGACTTTCTTCACTGACTTTCAGATTGATCTTACACAAACAAGACAAAAGCGCCGCTCCTTCTCACATAAATGCCTGGATTGGAGTGAACGACGCCATCATCTTGCAGGTGCTTTAGGAAATGCACTTCTGGACAGATTATTCGAATTAAATTGGATCGAGCGTCTGCCCACAACCCGCGCGATACGTATTACAGCCGATGGTAAAAGAGGTTTTAAAGAGATATTTTCGATAGAGGTTGACTAGATCATCATAGTTTTAATCTTCTCTTAATCCGCGTCGGATTTTATGATTGGAGACAAGGCCAGTTGTTTTCTCGTCATCGGACGGATATAGGCATAATTGTTTTTTGGAGCCTTTCCTTTTGCCACACCTGCTTTATATCTTCCAGCTCCAGCCGGGATGGCGACCAAGGTTCCGTACGTTCTCATCGCACGTTCAATCGGGAAAGATACGGAACGCGTTCCGTCGGTAGATCCAGCAAAATGGACCGCGGCCGCATAATTGTTCAACCGATCTTTACTGTCATTCAGCCATACGGAACCTGAATCTCCAGGCCCAGTTCGTCCCTGGGTAAAACGAATGACCGTTTGATCACGGAAAATCTTGATTCCCGAATCGCCTCTCACCCTTTGTTCCACACCAATCGCCTCCACGACTCCTCTGGCGAAGCCGTTGTTTTTTGCCATTCTTTTAAACGTCATTCCCAGACGGTAGCTCAATAAGTGTCCAGGTACGGTAATGAGGCCACCGCTTTGGTTAATCAGATACCTTGGGTTAAGCAGACTGTTTGAATTGGCAATAGCGATGGCGGAGTCCTGAAAGTTAACACCTGTCGTCGTAAGCGGGACAAATTGAAAAGCTCTCCCGATCTGATCGGCCGTTCTGCCCCCATCTGCCGGAGAAGGCTGAATGGTATTGTGAAATTGGTTTGTATTCGTCGGGACTAGAACATGGGCATTACTCAAAATAAACAAAGTATTATTCTTAATAACAATGAGTCCTCCGGTTCCTCCTGCAGTGGTGGGAACCGTCGTTCCTACACTGACCGCACCGGGCACAGGGCGCCATCTTTGGCGAGGGTTCGTTTGGGTAGGAGCCGCCGCTTCCCTTTTGAAGGAACCCACACCTAAAATTCGGATAGGTACCGCAGAAGCCCGACTTATATTATGGGTTACTGCTTGCAATTTGGATTGCGTCACAGCGTTAAGATTTTTCAAGGTATATAGCACAACCGCCGCGCCCTTTGCGGGTCTGTTAGGATCAGCATAGCCTACTCCAATCCCTGTTACTCCGTTCCGCTTTAGCATCGTTCGCCAAATCCGACTCTTCAACTTGAAGGCTTGATAAAAGGTAGCCACAGCCACATACATCCCCTTTTCATAGTCAATGATGTATATACATATGACTAATTCGCACATCATGACTGTGCGTTTCCCCAGAACAATGAAAAAGGTGTGGGCTAGATGAACTGTTCATTGATCAACCTTCCTTGAAGAACTCTACCATTTCTTTAAATGATTGCTGAGCTGAGTGTACGTTATATCGGGGAGAGTACGGGTCACTGAATCCGTGCTGTCCACTGAATTTATGTACCCGGATATTACGGTTGTCTAAAGTTGAAATGAGCTCATCCACATTAAATGATGGTTCTTCCTGTGGGAAAAAAAGCAATGTTGGACAATGTGGAGCTATTTCTAAATAATTTCTAATACGAGAGCCATAGTATCCTACGATTCCATCAACATACTTTTCTTTACTACACAGCCAGGCAACCGTTGCCCCTATGCTAAAGCCGACGATAAATACCTTTTTATAACGAGCTCGAACACTTAATAATAAACTTTCCATATGATAGAAAGCGCGGTCAAATCCTATATTATCCATAAAATTGGTGTAAGCAGTTTCCTCTTGCGAATAGTCATAAGGCGTTTCTTTGCCTAGTAAATTTGGACAAATGACAGCATAGCCCTGATCCGATAATGAGCTGCAAAAATTTTCTATATGCTGGTTAATCCCATAAATCTCATGCAGCACAACAATTAGGGTGTCCGACTTTTTATCTATGCTTATCATATTGTCCCCCTAACCAGGTTTGGATATGGGAAAACAAGTCATTCGGATACGCGTATTTATACTTAGCTGCCACTTCCGAGGATAACCGGTTGAACAACTCAAAGGATACGATCAGTGCTTCCCAACTATGATTGGGGTCGTATTCCCCAAAAGATTTTTTCAAATCAGCAACGACATCTTGATCAGCCCATTCATTTATGAATTTCCCTGCATGCCAAGTATCATATTCCGATCCATGTACAGCTTTTGCATGCCACTCTATCATTTGCAGCAATAATTGTTTACAGTCCGTATCTCTTTGCTTAGCTACCCACAGATCATTGCGCAAAATTTGTTTAGCCACATATAGAGAGGCGAAGCAATACATATTAACAACCTGTAGATAAGCACCTTCAGATATCGGAGGAGTACCCGGGATCGTAGTGGTTTGAGGGATGATTTGGTTTCCATTTCCCGTCTTATCGAGCAGCATCCTAACCCCACGCTGAAATCCTTCAGGAATATGCCCATTTTTGATTATATGATCCAGATCAGAAGTATGACGGAATAGAAAATCAACCTCGGCCCCTTGGTCAAAGAGAACTAGTTTTTCTGGATCTCCTTTTGCCGTTCGAAACATAAAGCTGGTCCAAACCTTGCCGATGTTTAGTAACCATTGATCATTTTGAAGATAGTAATCTGGATTCGTTGAAAAGACGACCACATCCAAGTCAGAAAACTCATCAAAAGGTTTATCCTCTCTGGCACGGGACCCAACGATATAAACCGCTATAATCTCATCATTGGAAAGTCCCCATTCGGATATGCGCTCCTCGAGCACTTCGTAAGCATTATTCATACGATCTAGCCTCCTTTTTTTTAGAAAACATTATATCCAATCCAATAATTACGGTATATATTTTTTAGTTAACATTCAAAGGAATGCTTCCTGATATACACCATTCATCAAATCAATTTCCCAATCTTCAGCCTGTGATATAATTCTTTCAATATTACATTTGGAAGGATGGTGCAGATGTCGGAGCAGCAAGTATACATCCGGTTCTCTGAGGAGACGGACGCCGCAGAATTGACAGCAATGTACAAGCGCAATCGGGAATTCTTTGAGGAGTTTTCGCCAAACACCCAAGAGAAGTACTATACGGAGGAGCACCAGCTCCAGACGATTATTAAGAGCAAGGCCGACATGATGGAGGACCGGAAATATTCCTTCGTGGTATGTCACAAGGAGAACGACCGGATTATAGGCAGCATAAATTTATCTTTTGTGGTGAGGGGACCGCTTCAGAGCTGTATGATCGGATACAGCCTAGACCAAGCATATAACGGCAAGGGTTATACGACGGAGGCGGTGAAGCAGGTGGTTCGCTATGCTTTCGATGAGCTAAAGTTTCACCGAATCTTCGGGGAAGCCTCTCCTCGGAATCCAGGATCCATCCGTGTGCTTGAGAAGGCTGGCTTTCACAAAGAAGGCATCTCTCGAAGTAACGTAAAGATCAACGGAAAGTGGGAGGATCACCAGGTACTGGCGATTATAAATCCGTCAGAGGATATCTAGTTTTTCAGAGCGAACAATCGTTTAACCATTGTAGGTAGTAGATAAAAGTACCAAATTTCAATATTCTTATTATTGTAATCGAATTTCAGGAAATTCCAAGGAGGTTATTATGAAGTATCAATCCATCAAACTGCATGAAAAGTTATCTAAGTTTAGTGATCATTGGTCTCCGAAAGTTATTGGTGAAATGAATGACTATCAATTTAAATTGGTGAAAATAGTTGGGGATTTTGTATGGCACGATCATCAAGATACCGACGAGGTCTTTATTGTACTTGAAGGCGAGATGTTCATTGATTTTAGAGATGGACGGGTACAGGTTTCTCAGGGAGAAATGTTTATTGTACCTAAGGGGGTCGAACACAAGCCTTTCGCACATCAGGAGTGCCACATCATGCTAGTAGAGCCGAGAGGTGTAGTAAATACTGGAGGAGCAGAGTCAGAATTAACGGCAGTCAATGATATTTGGATTTGAATATTTAACAATAATTAGAAGATAGTGAACAAGAGAAATTGAGGCTGCTCGAAGATGTAGCGGTATACACTCGGCAGCTGTCTATTTTTTCATTAAGCAACGGGCAGGAGGATAGTTAAACAAAAATTCGAGAAAGGAAAGGTATGTTGGATGCAGAGCGTGCCAGATCCTAAGAAGGGTACAATACAAAACAGTAAAAAACGCCGGACATTTCTCCTTTCTGAGTCCTTTCCCGGAATCAATGAGGACTCCAGCCTTTCTCCCATCGCAAGACCCTCCCGGCTTTGATCGCGAACATTTCCATAAGATGCTTAATGCTGACATATTGGATTTTATATGTACTCATACACGTTAGTTGGATGACAACAGCGGCTGTCAAAACTTTATTTTTCAAGTCTTGGTCTGCCGCTGTTGGATTTTTTGTTAGTTTCTCTCAGTGCATGATTTCTCTCTTGTTCACCTTAACACCTGATAAGGATTGATCAAACATATCGAGAATAAAAAGGAACCTCTCAGCTTCACGAAATACATGATCGGCCAATAAAGGATGGATAATGCTTTTTATTCGGCACTCGTCGATTAAATCACGCGCTGTTTTCTTAAAGTCACGCAAAGACTTCACAGAGACACGGTTCTCATCAACAAATTGACTCAGGAGTGGAACGGTTTGTGACTGTGGCCGCATATGACTTAGGTCAATCGCTTGAAACATCAGCATATCAAAATCATTACTAAACTCCCTCGCTTGTTCAACCAGTTTACGTTCGGATGGATCAAGCAAATGGCCTATAAATTTTGCGTGATCAGCCATGATTTTTAAGAAAAATACATTTTCATCAATAATTGCATCAGGTAATGGTTCAAGCTTTCCTGAATTGAGTTCCCCTAAACGATTTCTGAAATAATTGGCTTCCCGGCTTACGTGATCTACCAGTAAGGGAAAATTGGTTTGCCCAGGAAGTTTGCATTGTAATATAAGGCCCAATACCATTCTCTTAAATGCCCAAATATTCGTCGCCGCATTCTGAACTTCCGTATTAAACTCTTTGATTGTATAAGGATCTGTCTCGGTATTAAATTCATGCGACCTTTTCTCAATATCCTCAAAAATGGCGTAGAACCGATTGGCTTCTGTTTTAAGTTGAGTATCTTCCGCTCGAAAACCTAACCCCAGAAAAAAGGAATGCTCCTTCATGATCCTGGACCAAAATCGTATTTCATCTAATGAGCGTGAAACGAATGCAACCAATCATATCCCTCCTCTATGTGAGCAAAAAAGCACTTACTTAGTCATATGGAATATGCCTTGTCATTATGAATATTGAATCCTACGCCTCATACTAATCTAATTCCGAAGTTGAGCTATTGAGACTCGTAACTCTGTTACCTTATTTATGTACGTGAAATATTTCTCTATACTGGCTATTGACCGTCGGAGTTATTAGTCATTTCTGGCCCCTCTCCTGATACTAGGTCTATTCGAAATTCAAGCTGGTCTCGCATAAAAATTTTACCCGCTATCTTAACTGATTCTGGCTTAATCTCCTCTACTACTCCCCCATAATCCTCAAATGCCACACGCAATTCCTCATCAACGGATACTACGTATACATGTGCCTGGACCAAAGCAGCTCCAAACAACTCCATGTCTGCCTTCAACACTTTATATGTGCGTTTCACGACGATCACCTCAAATATTCCATTCGGTGAACCATATATGGATTCCTTTTGCTTTAACATTTCTGTGTATGTATCCATTGTTTCTTACGATTTTCAACTAGATGTCTCCTTAAACTGCCGTGATCCTATCAGAGCATCAAGTATCGTACCCTCGACCCACATCGTACAAGAGATGCAACTAGTTTCCTCTAATTTAATGACTACTAGTTATTTTATAATTTATTGAGAGTCTTCATCAAAAAAATTAAATCCCATAATAATACTCATATTTGAATTTATATCATTTAATGTTTGGACAATTATCCCAATCTAATTCTATAATTCACTTGTTATTACATATATTTAGGAGGAAGTCATGAAAAATATTATATTCAAAAAACTAGGAACAATAGTATTAGCCCTTCTCATTGGAGCTTCAGTGTTCTCATTGTTCCCCTCAGTTACAAAAGCAGAGACTACAAATGTGACTTGGAAAAACGGATCTGTAGTAACTACTCTTGGGAACGTAGGACAAAGCGACAAAGCGACAGTAGGAAAAACAAAAGGAAAATGGTATTGGGAAGTAAAGGTTAGCCACAGTATTTCATTAGTAGGAATAACAGGTGAATCTGGTCCGAAATATCAAGCATACTACGGTTATAGTGGTCAAATTATAAATAATATTACATCAGATGTACGAACAGCTTACGGTCCTACGTTTGGACTTAATGATGTTATCGGTGTTGCACTGGACTTAGATAACGATAAAATTGTTTGGTACAAGAATGGCGTTTTCCTAGGAGCCAACACCGTTAAACCATCTGAACTAGAAGGAACACAGGTCTTCCCGATGGTCATGAATGGAACTGGTGGATATATGACTTACGAAGCTAATTTTGGAGCGAGCGCTTTTAAATATTCTGTACCAGAAGGTTTTTTACCTTATCAAGATTCGGGTACATCTACAACGCCTGATCCATCTACAACGCCTGACCCGTCTACAAAGCCTGACCCGTCTACAAAGCCTGATCCGTCTACAAAGCCTGATCCGTCTACAACACCTGATCCGTCTACAACGCCTGATCCGTCTACAACACCTGATCCGTCAGATACCGATGGGGCCTCCCAACCAACTGGTGACCGCGCCATTCTGACTGTAACGATGGACAATGGGTTTGATAAAGAATTCGATTTGAGTAAAAAAGAACTCAATGCCTTCATCGCGTGGTATGACGCTAAAGATGCTGGTAGAGGTGCTTCTTTCTTTGCCATTGACAAGCACAATAACAACAAAGGTCCATTCAGCAATCGCAAAGACTACGTAATCTTCAACAAAATTCTCACATTTGAAGTAAGCGAATATTCAACTAAATAAACATGATGAAGGACTTCATATCGGCTAATATGCTAATGAAGTCCTTCTTGATATTTACTCTAATCTCAAAATCACGCCTAAACTGCTATACTGGACGATACATTTTTTTCTAGACTAAGGTTTGCAAATCGTTTTTTTTAACAAAAAAAGCACGGCTTCCAAAAAGCCTGGAAGCTGTGCTTAAATTAAATACAATACTCTCGAATGAGTGTCCGTGAAGTACAATTCAGTAGTCTTTTTCAAACAGATAGCAAGAATTCTACACTTGGCCCCCGACTTTGTTTGTACTTAGATCAATATTTTTAGTGTACACTTTGTTATTAATAAGACTAATGATGCTGTTAACTACAATTGATGTAAGTACCGTTAACAACGTTAGCCACAACAAGATCAAGATAGATACCTTGGGAAAGAAAACAATACTCTGAAAATAATAATAACAAAAAAAGGTGTGAGTTAACCAAATATTCATTGAATTTTTACCTAAGTAAGCGAAAGGTCTGGCTAGTTTTAATTTATTCATTAAATGAATACTAACGAGGATAAGTACAGGAGCTATTATCATATCAATCGTTGTCTTCTCAAATAATTGACTCGTGGTACGAAAGTGAAATAGCACTACAATTATTATAATATCAAAAAGTATGTTATTAAATATGATGGAATTATAAATCTTACTCATCCATGAATACAAATTATATTTAGCAAAGAACAACCCTATCATGAACGGCAACTGCCAATACATAATACTGTAATAATTTCCTTGTGAATATGAATTATAAAAAAACAAGACCGGAAATGAGTAGAGTTACCCATGCGTTACGTTGAAAGGCTTGGAAGGTGACCGGAAAAATTAATAGCAGCAGAATATAATCATATAAAAACCACCACTCACCATTATATGAACTGGATGTACTTTAATCTGTCAGGAAAAGCAAAAAGATGATGAATCAAAAGGAGTATTACAGCAATACCTTTTGCAATATTTGTTTCTTCAAGTTTTAATTCCTTATCATTGTGCACACAATATCCTCATTTCTAGTTGTACTTGAATAGAGATATATTAGCACAAACAAAAAATATAGAATATTTATTTTTTTTAATACCATTACACCCTCCATTTTTATACAAAAAAATGCGGTCTCCAAAAGCCTAGAAACCACGCTGTGCCTGAGTTTGTAAGTTATTGGTGAAGGGGACAACCCCGGCTTTGCGACATTGCCTAATTTGATATAATGAGTCATTTATACAATTTTAGAAATTCGGTGCGTCCGATATCACATATTAATGAAAGGTCTCTAGAATAGAAAAAGCCACTGTTTATTATCCTTCTTGTTAAAACTTAAAAGTATTATGTATTCAACACTAATATTCGATAATAAAGGTAACAAGATAAAATGAGCAACTACCTCAACCGATGAGGATACTCACAGGAGAATTCGTCATGTTAAAAAAAATTCTATCCATTGTTCTACTTTCTGTAGCTCTAACAGCTTGTGGAAGCAATTTTAAAGAAACAACGACAAGGACTGGGTCTTCAAGCACGTCCTTTGCTACTGAACAAACAGTAAGCAATGAAAATACTGCTCAGCAAGCTTCTACAAATGAGGTCACAGATAAAGAATATTTATTTGCTGAATTCTTGAAAGATGGAACACCCGTGTTAACAGAAGATCAAGCTTCTATGGAACAAACCTCTTATGACTTCATTGCTAAAAACAGTGACTTATTTCCTTCCACAGATAAAAGCAAAGTCATTAATCTAGTAGACAAATCCGTAACAACAAAACACTTAAATAAAAATTTGAACTTATACTTAAACAAATTTGTAAAAATAAGCGGGGATGTAATAGATATAGAAGAAGATAACATTCCTATAGGGACAACGGCTATCGTTTATATTAGTGATGAAAATGACAATACAGTAATGGCAGTTTATCCGGGAGCAAGTGGAGAAATTTTTGAAGGAGACGTTGCTACAGTTATTGGAGTTCCTATCGCTAATTTTTCATATGAAAATGTTTCAGGTGGCTATACGAATACTACACTGTTAGCAGCTTCTTTTCTCGCGAAAGAAAATCAATAAATTTTAATCATGTAAGCCCTTCGGGGCTTTTTCTTTTAAGCAAAAACAGAATTAAACTGTTACGTTCCATTGTTAAAAAGTAATTATTTCACTTATTATTTAATATATGCATCTTAGACGATACATATTGAAACTGCTAAACTCGCATAAGCAAATGCTATTGTAAAGAAATCCACGCCCGATCCGTCTGATCCAACCGAACCAGAACAACCTAGTGGTGACCGTGCCATCTTGGTTGTAACGATGGACAATGGATTGGATAAGGAATTCGATCTGAGTAAAAAAGAACTGAATGCCTTTGTCGCTTGGTATGATGCTAAAGATGCCGGGAGAGGTGCTTCTTTCTTTGCCATTGATAAGCATAATAATAACAAAGGTCCATTCAGCAACCGTAAGGACTACGTAATATTCAATAAAATCCTTACATTTGAAGTAAGCGAGTATTCAACGAAATAAACAACAAGAGAGGTAGACTGTCCGCTGTGCAGGACTCAAGATGCCTCGCGGCTTAAGTGGACCAGAAACCCACGCAAGGTTGCTTACAATAAGGTGTACAATCGCAGCATGTTTGATATATTTAAAGTGATTAGGAAATTGTTCAAAAGAAAAAAGCTCTGCCGACCCATAAGGTTAGCAGAGCTTTTTATCTAATCTAATTTCGGGCAGATTATGAAAGAAAGAAGGTCGTTGAATTTGATTGATGGGTCATTATCATACAATTCTTTTCACAAAATTAAACCCAACATGATTTAAGGATGATAACCAAGAGGATATAGAGCACCAAAATGGCCGCTGTAGAAGTCCACACACCGCAAACAGCTGCACCTGCACATCCGCTCATAGCTTTAGCCCTCCTTTATTTGTCGTCATTTTAATATATGTGTAAATATGTTTTATGACCGGGCATTCAGGTAAACATAAAACACCCCATTTACACACGCCAGCAGGATATTAGGATACTTTCCAATCGCTTGCTGATATCTTTGTTAATATGGGAGATGGGATATACACCGTGAAAAAGCCATGCTTAATAGTTCCTGATTGTAAATCTGATACTTACAGTTTTGATCCAATACCCAATTCGCAAATCCTACAGCTTTAGTGTAGCAATTATAATCATAGGGATTAATTTTAAACTCAAGAATATCCAGCATAATCTGATTCTCTTCATCTGATAATTCCAAGCCCAACTGGCTAAACTGTCTTTGTCGAATTCTCCGAGCAGTGGCGTCTTGTATTGCTTTGTGCTGATTGGACACTTGTCCTTTATGTTGACGATAATACAATAAGTTTATGGGGAGGTTCGCTATTTGTACCTGTGAAGCTAATCGGTTCCACATTTCGTAGTCTTCGGCATGAGGATAATTACTATCATATTGAATGTTTAGCCGATGTATCATGCTATTGCGTATTATTGTGACAGGATGGCAGATACAGCAATGAAATAACAACCATGTTTTAATTTCTTCATGACTGGCCGGATTCACCTTAAGTACTCCTCCACTAGAAGTAGTAAAAGCAGCACCGCATACATCAATTAAGGGATTTTGATCCATAAATGATATTTGCACATCCAATCGATCTGGCGTAGAAATATCATCGCTATCCATACGAACGATATATTCACCAGTTGCCCTATTGAATCCCTCGTTTAAAGTAGCGACCAAACCTTGATTGGTACTATGAAAGATTTTAATTACTCTAGGATCTGTTATCTGTGAAATAAGAAAAGCGGATCCATCTGTTGAGCCATCATCAATAATAATTAATTCAAAATCGGAGTAGGTTTGAACTAAAATACTGTGGACTGCTTCCCAAACATAAGCCACAGTATTATAAACTGGCAGTATAACTGAAGCTCGTGGCACAAGAAGTTCCCTCCATTCTACATTTTAAAATAAGAAAATATTATTTTACATAAAAGCGAACTTCCCTATTTTTCTCGAAACCAGTTCTTCATATGTTCATGCTCCAAGTATATGTATTGAAATATATTTTGAGGCGGCTTCTTGGTAAAAAAGGTCGTACTAAAAAAGACTAGTAGAACCGACAACGTAATTTGCCCTTTTAAAAAGATTATTGAAATAAAATAGGATTATTGTAAATTTTTTATTCATGAACCACCTTACCCCCGGCCTACGCATCACGAGTGCTTCGTAATAGAATCAATAGAACAGAGCTTGTGGGAGAACGTATTTCGGTTCGACATACCAACTGCATTCATAGTTGTATTAACGATTCATTAAACCGATAAAAAAGCTTTCTATATCACCCTTTGGGGTGATCATAGAAAGCTAATCTGCTTTGCAGCGTCTATAGCGCTCACTTAAAATTTTCCAGGAAACTGTTTGACAATGCCTTCTGTCAGGATGTCCGCTAAATGAATCATATGGATCTCGTTTTTGTCAGTTGATGCAATACCCGCTTTCCAATCTCCTTTGATATAGTCAAGGACTAATTCCGTAATCAACTGAAGGTGCGTATACAGCATATCTTGTAGCGTTTTAAACTGCCAGTTCGGATTCGCTGCACTTAAAAATTTGGCGATATCATCGGCGTTTGTACGCCAATCCGCCTCTAGCTTTTTCACATCCGCCTGATTACCCGCTTTGGCAGCCGCTACAATTTTCCCTGCGATTAGAATATGCTCCCTCAGAAGATCAGCCAGCTTATTACCAGCGGCTTCCCCATAATAAGGCTTGATCACATTGCCTATATCTTGCTGGTTCCGTAAAAGCCGGTCCAATACGTCCTTCTGATCTTGAAGATTAGATATGGCGCTGACAATATAGTTCCTCGTCCATATCGTATGGTCGATCCATACCTTCTGCATATCGCCTTTCAGTTGCACCATTTTGGAACTTAGGCAAGTAGAACCCTTCTCCTCCCCTATCTTCGCTTGCGCACCTACTAACGGAGTCATGCTAAAAACGAGCGCCAAGGTTAACGGCAATGCCAACAGCCATTTGTTTTTCAATTCATCTGCTCCTCTTACGTTTGGAATAAAACAGGCTGTCTTATTATGGTTGAAATATGTATTTTTAATTCAAAACACAAAAAAGGCCTGCCGGTGATTAGCCAGCAGAGCGACTTTATATACGCTCCAAAACATGAAATCATTAATGCAACAACAACCATTATCTTCATTTTTTTCAACATACGTATTTAGCATGCCCAGTAGGACTTATTTCGTATACATACATTAAATCTTCACTACTGGGAATCATAAATTTGTACATCATTAAAATTAAAAAAGGAGTGGTTTTTATAATGGGTATCCTAAGCGGGAATCCAAAAGACGAGCCCATGCATTACGGAGAAATTTATAGTGTGTGGCAGTTTTCAGCGTTAGCGAAAGGCAGCGTTTCATTTTACCAAGCATGTTTAAACCACGCAGGAGACAAGGAACTCAAAAAAATACTGGATGATCTTATTGATCAAGCTAAACTAGAAATCCAAGAATGCGACGCAATGCTTACTGATAATGGTATTGCCCCAGCTCCTATTTTGCCTGAAAGACCCCCTGTGAAACTTGAGGATATCCCGGTTGGTGCAAGGTTTACTGATCCCGAAATTGCAGCTAAAATCGCATTAGATACCTCTGTGGGATTGACATCTTGCAGCCAAGCTATGGGTCAATCCATTAGAGAAGACATCGGGGCTTTATTTGCGAAATATCATCTAACTAAGACTGCTTTAGGAGTCCGTATTCTAAAAATGAACAAAGAAAAGGGTTGGCTAATACCTCCCCCTCTTCAATTAAAAAGACCTGAACCAGTTAAAGCCTAAATTTCCCGTATGAATCTTCAACACACTGTTCCTTAGATTGTTCAACAAAAATCCCTGCCGACCAGTTAAGGTTTGCGGGGATTTAATCTTATTTAGAGTATTCACTTACTTCAACGTTTGATATTTTGAGTAGATGTTCTCCTTTGTAAGATATAAGGAGATAACAAGCCTAAAACTAAGGACACATGCAATTGTAGTTATAATATGAATTGATTGGGAGAAGAATGCTCTCTCCAACAAAAAAGCGCGGCCTCCAAAAAGCTTGGAAGCCATGCTGTGCTTGAGTTTCATTGAATGCTGGTGAAGGGAATTGGACCCCCGGCCTACGCATTACGAGTGCGTTCCGGTACAGTTCAGGATAGATTAATGAATATCTAGAGGATGCCGTGATAAGTGGCATCCTTTTGTTCGCTAAAGGACAGTTAGGCCATAGCTAGTGCTATTAACTCAATTACTAAGGATTGAACCAACAGAATCCTATTAATTCAAAAAAATAAACGTTTTATTCAGAAACGTTTTCTTTGACTTACCAATAACACCAACATAGATTGGTGACAAGGATGGCAGTCGATCTTAGCTATAAAAAGGAAAAGCAGTCACATCCTTGACTTTCCCCTGCACGGGAAACTGTATACTCACATTATGTTATAGATTGGAGATGATATTTTGTTCAAAATCAGTACATTTTCCAGGCTAAGCAAGGTCACCTTAAAAACACTGCGTTATTACGACCTGATTGGCATACTTAAGCCGAGAAAAGTGGATCACGATACGGGCTACCGTTACTATTCCGCAGATCAGCTTCTTGAGCTCAACCGAATCTTAATCTATAAGGAATTGGGGTTTACATTGCCCCAAATTAAACAGCTGCTTCAGGAAGATATTTCATTGGAGAATATTCAAGGCATGTTTAAGCTGAAAAGAAGCGAAATCCAGCATATCATCGATACGGAACAAGCCAAACTCGTCAGGATTGAGGAGCGTATGCAGCTTATAGAAAAAGAGGGGCAATTCGAAACGGGTCAAGAAATCAGAGTCAAAGCAGATGGTGCTCAATCGTTTTTTTATCAGAAAACATGCGGGAAAGAAGAAGACATTCCGGATTTGTTTCGTCAATTTGATCAGTTATTAACAACGGAAATTCGCCAGCTGATCCAAGGCCCTCAGATTCTTTTGTGGAAAGACATCGACGGAAAAAAGGATGAGTTTGAGTTTGAAGTCGGTTATTTTTTAACCTGTGAGCTGCGATCACTTCCAGAACCGTTTCAGCTGCGGATTCTTCCTCCTGAACCGATGATGGCTACAATGGCTTTTCATTCAAATTCAAAATTTGATGGTGCGGCCTGTGTTCATTTAGCGAAATGGATTGAGAAAAATAACTATCAGATCAAGGAAAACGAATCAGGTAGGGAACTATATTTACCGTTATCCCCAGAACGAGATGCACAATTCATAGAAATACAAATTCCAATACTAAATAGATAACTGAAGAAGGTGGAGTGGGGTAAATTGAAAAATAAACGGATCATCTATGTCCTGGCACTGGCTGTTTTTCTGATTGGAACCATTGAATATATTATTACGGGAGTCATTGAGATGATCGCTGTGGACTTGGGAGTATCTACTTCACAAGCTGGGTTATTGGTGACTGTATTTGCTCTCGCCGCGGCCATTGTCGCTCCGATTTTGATTGCATTAACGATCAATGCAGATCGCAAGAAACTACTGATGACCACCCTTGGTGTGTTTATTGCCAGCAACGGACTTATGTTTGTAGATCTTGCTTATGAAACAGTACTATGGATACGAATTATCCAAGGGGCTAGCGGAGGAATCGCTACCGTTGTAGCCATGGCAGTAGCGACACGACTCGTTGAAAAAGAAAAAAGGGGCAATGCCATCGGTATCATTTTGATGGGGCTTAGCAGTTCGCTAGTGCTCGGTGTTCCCATGGGCACATTTTTTAGTGAGATGTTTGGATGGAGAATGCTATTTGTTTTAATCGGATTATTGAGTGTTCTTCCATTACTTATCATCTATAAAAAGGTTCCGGCAATCAAAGAAGAAGAAAAGGTTACCCTCAGAATGCAGCTCTCTATTTTAAGAAATCCAACCATTCTGATGGCCTTGGTTATTACGTTATTTTATGTCGGCGGCTATTCTACACTGTTTACTTATATTACGCCTTTCTTGCAAGCCACGTCCTCTCTTTCCATGACAGAAATTAGCGGTGTTCTTTTCCTGGCGGGCATTTGCAGCTTTGTCGGATCAAGAGTGGGCGGACAATTGGCAGATGCAAAGGGATCGAAATTTACCATTTGTCTCGGGCTCATGTTACAAGGGGCGACTCTTCTTTTATTCGTTCTAGCCGGAGTCAATCTCTTGGTATTAATCTTGGTTTTAATGATTTTTATGTTAGCAACGTGGAGTATTTCCCCGGCCCAGCAACTATATCTGGTTACTCTGGCGCCTCGAAATCCGGACATTGCTCTTAGCGTAAATACTTCGTTCATCCAATTTGGTTTTGCACTGGGATCTGGATTAGGCGGGCTAGTCATCAGTCGTACATCTGTCCTATATTTGAATTGGCTGGGTTTTGCCGCTGTAAGCATAGCTTTACTTCTTGCCATCTTACTATTTAAAAAAATGAGCAGTAGGACTGGAATCCCTATTGTTACTAAATAAGAAATGGACAGAACACCCACATCCAATGCAATTTCAACGATGGTATATATCGTCTTAAAGTACATATCCTAGCTTAATGCAGCTGCAAACAGTTCTATATCCGATTTTGACACTTTATATGTATGGTTCATGCTCATCACCTTGATAATTCATTCGGTGAACGATGTAGTAATTCCTTCAACAAAAATCCCCGCCGACCAGTTAAGGTTAGCGGGGATTTGCTTTGCTTACGTTTAAGCACCTCCGATGGTAACGTAAGGCTGAATACTATTGTGGTGGTTAAGGGCTTGATCCGGCACAGTAACAATAAACAAAAAGCTAGCCGCGATGATCAGCAGTACCATTTTTTTTAACATTGGTCATCCACACCTTTTCAATGAAATTTAAAAATACTGCTTTAGTTTCTGAAACTGCATAATCCCGAAAATGTAAAAACAAACCCATACAGTTTATAAAATTAGTCTCATTATTTAATGTATGATAACTTACCATTGCATACATTAAATGTTTAAAACCATCAATGTAAGAGCCTCGATGTAAATAATAATAAGCTAACTCGTAACCAAACCACGCGATATAATCCGGTATCACCTGTTGGGTATACATATCATCTGATGATGGTTGCTGTTGTGCAAAAGCGTTTATTTCGGCTTCAAATTGTTGAAGTATACCTTTCACATCTATGTTATATTGGTTTGCTGAAATTATAACATTCAACAGTTTTGAGATTTTCTCATTCTCGTTAGTGGCTGATGTCACTGCAATATATTCAACATAATCTTGAAGCACACTTATATCTCCTGACAACAGTTTATATACGTAAGTATTACCTTCTGCCCAACTTTTAAACAAGCTAACCCAGTGTTGAGTGTCGTCGTCAGTCTCTTTGACCCAATCTAGATTAGCGTAGGTGTATGTATAATCCAGAGCTTGTTGATAGTCACCTTGGGCTTCACAGACACTTGCACACAATAAATCGGCATATGAAATATATACAAACAATGGGCGACTTAGCTTCTTGGCAGACTCATAACGCTCTCGACTCTCTTGTTGATGTTTTAACGAATATTGAGCTTTCGCTTTCTGCTTCATTTTTTTTGCCGCTTCATCTACCTTGTTCCATTTACGCAAAGACCTGTACACATTAGCCAAGTCCTTCAATGCATCAAGCTGGTCTATTTCATCTAGGCGTTCAACAAAAGCTTCAAATATCGTAGCTGCACTGAGATTGCGACTTTGATCGTCTCCAACTTGAATCGTAAATATACGATATTGACAGATGGCTAAACGTTCAGAATGTTGGTACTTCTCCGCTTCAGCTACGCCCTCATAGAGCAGCAATGCAGCATCATGTCGTCCCTGTGCTAATAGTACTTCTGCTATATCAAATAGTTTAGGCGAATAGAGTAAGTTGTCCATAATGCTTCCCACCACTCGACGGATCGCATCCAGCTTGTCCAACTCCGCACAGCGAAACAAAAATGGCTCGATTCGCCTCATATTCGGAGGATGGTCGATGATGTAGTTTTCTATAAATAAGTCGTAAAAGTAGCCCTCCGGTAAATCCATAGCTTCAGTGATTAGGTCAAGCTGGTTAACAGACATAGACTTATTCCCCGTCACAATAGCACTTACTATTCCCCTATTCATGCCTGCTATATGCCCGAATTGCGTTAGACTCATGCTCTCTTGTTTTAAGTATCTGTCTAATTCTGCTCGTATCGTAGGTGTATGCTTCATGCCATAGCCACCCTTCGCATAAACTTTCCATAATTTTTAAAAACATACTTCATTTTTCACCAAAATTAACCACCTGTCAATATACTATGCAACTAATGTAAGAATTCGATTTTTAGCATGAAACGAAACAAAAAACTAATTATATATAGCATAATAATCTGACTAAAAAGACCTCAGCGTAGAAGATTGTCCAAAACCACAAAAAAGCGCGCCCTCCAAAAGCTTGGAAGCCGCGCTGTGCTTGAGTTTTTAGCTATGCTGGTGAAGGGAATTGAACCCCCGGCCTACGCATTACGAGTGCGTTCCGGTACAGTTCCCGTTAGTACCCACATACCCCCAAAGTCTGTAATTATTTAATTACGTTCGCCCTAAGGCTCCTCAAATATTTATAAATAATCCGAAGCCGTTAGAAGTTTTGTTAGAAGGAAACAAGACGAGATAGATACCTTAACGGTCCAATGTACATCGAAATAAATTGAAAATACTATTTGTGAAAATAACTTATTCGAGCGAGGAATGGCGTACACTTTTTCATGGCAAGCTAAACTGAAAAACTTAGAACGGAGAATAAACTCGATGAAAAATATTCGATTAATGTCTTCTGTGATCGCAACTTCTTTGCTGTGCATCAGTTTCTTCCCTGCTCCATATACAACTGCACAATCCACCTCATCTCCTGCACATACAAAAGGAAGAACCTATTACGAAGAACGAGGTGATATTGTATGGGAAGTTCCTACACATCGCAAGCTTATTGCCCTCACCTTCGACGACGGACCGGACGAAAGCAAAACAGTTGCCATTCTAGATTTGCTCAAGCAATATGATGCCAAAGCCACCTTCTTTGTTGTCGGCAGCCGTGTAGAAAAACTCCCTGACATTGTGAAGCGAGAACGAAAAGAAGGACATGATGTCGGCAACCATACCTTCCATCATCCATCTTTCCATCGTATTTCCCCCAACAAAGCCCTGTCTGAAATTGATCAGGGCCAAGCCAGCATCATTAATGCAACGGGTACAGAAACCCACTTTTTCCGTCCACCTGGTGGTTCCTACACCGACTCGCTCGTCAAACTATCTAAAGAAAAAGGGCTAAAAATGATTTTATGGTCCTGGCATCAGGATACCTTGGATTGGCGAAAACCAGGTGTGCACCGCATCGTCAACAAAGTACTTCGTAATGCTCGTAACGGCGATATTGTCCTTATGCACGATTATGTATATAAAAGCACGCAAACCGTTGAGGCTTTGAAAATCATTTTGCCTGAGCTGAAAAAAAGAGGATTTACCTTCGTTACCGTATCCGAACTGCTTGACAATCGTGCCACACCCGAAGGACTGATTGAGGTCAATAAATGAAAGGTGAGGAATAATCAAACCAATTCTTCCCTATGAAATTAATGGCTACATAAAACGTTCTATGTACGGAGAATATATCTGCGAATTACCAACTATCTAAAGGAGGCAATAACATGAAAAAAGCAATATTGGCTGTAGCATCCCTGGCTGTATTTCTGTCAGCAGGATCGATGGTATCTGCATCATCTGCACCCGCAACGGAAAAGCATGAACACAAAATGCACCAGCATAAGGTTAAAGCTCATGCGAAACACGAACACAAGCTGCATGCGAAGAGCAAACATGAGAAAGCTCACAAGCTCCATGCACGTGAAGCTGCACCAGCCAAAATCATTGGAGAAAAAAGTATTCATGCAAAGAGTTTAAAAGCAAAAGCTACTAAACTACCGAAAACTGGATTTGGTGGCGCAAGCGAGCAAATGAATTAAAGGAGGTTAAAAGGGAGAGGGGTCGTTTATATCCCCTTCTTCCTTCTTCATATGACAAATAAGTGGTTCAGTCGCGTCACAATACTATTGATTCTGCTGATTACTGCAAGCTGTTCATCTTCAGCTGAACATCGTGGTAACTCTACCCGTGCCTCACATAAGTCTAAAATTCAACAAACTCAAAAGGCAAAGCCCATACAGGTTACAAATAAACCTTTTTTAGGGGTCATCCCACATAAAATAGATATTCCTGCGGTTCGTATTCATTCGATTATAGAACCGGTTACCTACTTAGAAAATGGTCAAATGGGCGTTCCAGGTAACACGGATCGAGTAGGTTATTTATCTACCGCTGCATTGCCAGGGGCAGTTGGTAATGCAATTATGGACGGGCATGTCGATACATATACGGGCCCGGCAGTTTTTTATCCTCTTAAAAAACTGAAAAGAGGGGATTACGTGTATGTAACTGGCAATAACGGTTGCAAGCTTCAATTTGTAGTGGAGTCCGTAAAATTTTATCTAACCCCCGAAGCACCGATTCAAACGATTTTTGGTCCTACAGAAGAGCATCGTTTAAACTTAATTACCTGTGCTGGACGCTACAGTCGAAGCAAGAAGGAACATGAAGGGCGATTGGTCGTCTTTACCAAATTAGCAAACATGAATTCAGCCTGTGGGAAACTTACGGTTCAGAACAAGGACAATTTCAAAAACAATTAACCATTTCAAGGAGAATGAATAAATGTGCTTAGGATAAAAAAATTGAAACTGCTGTGCATGATTTTAATATTAATCCCTGTATACAGCCTTTTTTTAATTTGTGCACAAGCCGAGCCAGCTGAACAAGATAACGTTATCCCATTTCTTCAAGAATTGTTTGATGATCGTACTCGGTTGTTGATGGATCAGGATAAAACGCACATCGAGGACCATTACTTGATAACAGATAAACGAAGCAACTATGCGTACCATCGTGAAATGAACAGAGCCGAATATATTCATGAATGGGCTAGGCATCGTAAAATGAAATTTGTGAATGCGGAAAGCACAATTCGGATAGCCCGTACAGAAGTATTGGGTGATACGGCCAAAATTTCCCTTGTTCAGTCCTTGAAATTGAGTTATGAGTATATTCACAGCTATCCCGGTCGGCATGATTTTGGAATTGGAACACGTCATGGTATTACACTAAGAAAAAAGGATAACCGTTGGTACGTGGAACGAGAATGGTATTCAGATCCTCTGGAAGAGAATTCAAAAAAGATTCAAAAATCCGACTTATTTTTTTCTCCCCATAAAGATCCGGCAACAACAGAGAGAGCTATTCATAAATATAACAGGGCCCGCGCCATTGACTATGCGAATAAATATGCAGGAACGACATGGGGGGCAGGGAATGGTCAACGATATAATCAAAAATACTTGGATTATAACTCCAAGGGAGGCGACTGTACCAACTTCTCTTCACAAGTCATCGGGGATGCGGAAGAAGGCGGAGGACTGCCTATGAAATCAGGCTGGCATTACTTGTATGGCAATGGTGGAAGCCAGGCCTGGGTTCAGACAGACGCATTTAGAAATTTTCTTATACGCTCCGGCTATGGAAGAATTATTGGACAAGGCAGCTTCTCAGATATTGTTCAATCCGTTAATGAACGCCAGCTGCATCTTGATAAACCCCAGTTACTTCCAGGTGATTTAATTGCTTACGTCTTAAAAGGCGATGTAGACCACTTCTCAGTTGTAGTCGGATTTGATCAGAGGGGCTATCCTTTAGTCAACTCCCATACCGCAGACCGTTTCAGAGTTCCCTTTGACTTGGGGTGGGATAAACATACCAAATATTTATTAATTCATATACAGGACTAAGTCTCGTGATCCTTAAGACTTATTCATATCCCGGAGGTTTCTGTCATAGGAATAATATGGACAGCTTCTAATGGGGTGAAAAATCTGAAACTACCTCTTATATTAAAACAAACCATGGTGAGAGCAAATGCAATGATTGTTGTGAAGGCCATTGGTTTAGTTGGAAAAATGTTTATGACGCGACTTGTTGGAGCTGAAGGAATGGGTCTCTATCAGCTAGCCTACTCCTTCTACAGCTTAATATTGATGATAATTTCAGGTGGATTGCCCACAGCTTTGGGGATGTTTACAGCCAAAAATTCAGTAAAAGGCTGGCGACTGTTCAAAGTTTTTGCGATATTCTTGATGCTCATAGGTTTGGCATGCAGTGTCTTAACCTTTTGGCAATCCAAGTCGATCGCTTTTTTGCTTGGCTATCCACAGCTTGATGTTGTGATTCGATACCTCTCTCCTGCCCTATTTACCGTTCCCTTACTGAGTCTGCTGCGCGGATATTTGCAAGGGCTCGAAAGATACACCACGATTGCCCTTTCGGAAATAATAGAACAAACTGTTAGGATTGGTACTTTAATATGGCTAGTGCCCCTTTTTATTAGATCCGGCATTGAGTATGCCGTAGGTGGAGCGGTACTGGGAACCTCTACAGGCGCGTTGTTAGCCTTTGCTATGCTTGCTGCTTATTTTTTCACGTCCAATCGTCACTCTACAGATTTGCCTTCCCCATCAACTCGAACAGATCTACCTTTGGTAGTACAAGCTTCCTTTGCTATTGCGCTAACACGATTGCTCATCCCGGCTTCCGACTTTATGGATGCGATCATCATCCCTCAACGATTACAAATTGCCGGTGTTTCGCTCAAAGAAGCAGCGGAGATGTTCGGTATTGTTACCGGCATCGCTCTAGTCGTTGCTTATATACCTACTTTGATTACAGGCTCGTTAACCCATACGCTCACAATGAAAATAACCGCCGACTGGAAAAATAATGATTTTAATTCATTTTATAAAAAAAGTAATACGGCTCTTCAGGTAGCTTGGATTTGGGGATTAGTCTCAGGATTTTTCATTTTTAAATATGCACCTGAAATCTCTCTATTTGTTTTTCGTATACATGATGCCGAGGTTCCTATTAAATCCTTGGCAATGTTACCACTGCTCGTCGGATTGCGCGAAATCACAACAAGTATTCTATGGGCGCAGAATCGGAAGAAAACTCCCTTTATTGGTCTTGTCACAGGAGTCCTTGTTAACTTCATAATTCTTTATTCCTTAGTTGCCATTCCTGGATTGGGATATGTCGGTATGTCACTGGGAATCATCATGCTGGAGCTGATCGCAACTGCCTGGAATTTAAAATCTTTACGATTTTTCCAAATCACCATATCCCGAACAGTTATTATGTCAATTCTGGATATTCTGATTCTTGAAGCTATTCTTATTGTTTGCACATTGTGTTCCAAAGTCTTATCTCTTCTTAGCTGGTCAGAAGCAATCCTTATTGGTTTAGAAATAGTTCATTACTGTTTTTGGTGTGTCCTATATTTGAAAGTACGATTAAAAAGATTCATTAACGAATAAAGAAAAGCTGTTGAGTAGTTTATGGGGACTAACTCCAATATAGACAAATGAGGCTCGGTTCTACGTTCCCGGATTAAAATTCCATTCCAGTAACAAGTACTAATCGTGATGTCGCATACCAAGCCGAAGTGTGACCGGCCCATCACCAAGATTAAAATGGGTTAATATCGGTTCTTTACTAACTCAACTGTCAGTAAATCCTTCTGAAGTAAACTTAGTTTTAATGTAGCTGCAAACAGTTCTATATCCGATTTTGACACTTTATATGTATGATTCATGCTGATCACCTTGATAATTCATTCGGTGAACGATGTAGTAATTCCTTCAACAAAAATCCCCGCCGACCAGTAAAAGGTTAGCGGGGATTTACTTTACTTATGTTCAAGAACCCCCAACCTGTACTTGAGGTCGTATATCATGCGACTGAACAGGTACAGGTACCGTAACAATAAACAAAAAGCTAGCCGCGATGATCAGCAGTACCATTTTTCTCAACATTGTCCATCCACACCTTTTCAATGAAATTTAAAAATGCTGTTTTAGTTTCTGAAACTGCATGATCCCGAAAGTGTAAAAAAAGACCCATACAATTAATGAAATAAGTCTCATTATTTAGTGTATGATAACTTACCATTGAATACATCAAATGTTTAAAGCCAACACTATACATACCTCGATGTAAATAATAATGAGCTAACTCATAACCAAACCACGCGATATAGTCCGGTATCACCTGTTGGTTGTACATATCGTCGGATAAAGATTGTTCAGAAAACGAATTAATCTCCGTTTCAAACCGTTGAAGTATATCGTCTACTTCCAATTCAAATCGGTTAGCCGCAATTATAACATTCAACAATTTGGAGATTTTCTCTTGTTCATTAGAGTCTGATTCTGCTATATATTCAACATAATCTTGAAGCACACTGATATCACCAGACAGAAGTTTGTTAACGTAAGTATTACATTTTGCCCAATCTTTATACAGTTTAATCCAATATAGGGTATCCTCGTCCGTCTCCTTGACCCAATCTAAATTACCGTAGGCATATGTATGTTGTAAAGCTTGTTGATAATCGCCTTGGTCATCGCAGACACTTGCACATAGTAAATCGGCATAGGTGATGTACACAAACAGGGGACGACTTAACTTCTTTGTAGATTCATTGCACTCTCGGTTCTTATGTTGATGTTTTAGCGAATATTGAGCTTTCGCTTTCTGCTTCATTTTTTTCGCCGCTTCATCTACCTTGTTCCATTTACGCAAAGACCTGTACACATTAGCCAAGTCCTTCAATGCATCAAGCTGGTCTATTTCATCTAGGCGTTCAACAAAAGCTTCAAATATCGTAGCTGCACTGAGATTGCGACTTTGATCGTCTCCAATTTGAATCGTGAATATACGATATTGACAGATGGCTAAACGTTCAGAATGTTGGTACTTCTCCGCTTCAGCTACGCCCTCATAGAGCAGCAATGCAGCATCATGTCGTCCCTGTGCTAATAGTACTTCTGCTATATCAAATAGTTTAGGCGAATAGAGTAGGTTGTCCATAATGCTTCCCACCACTCGACGGATCGCATCCAGCTTGTCCAACTCCGCACAGCGAAACAAAAATGGCTCGATTCGCCTCATATTCGGAGGATGGTCGATGATGTAGTTTTCTATAAATAAGTCGTAAAAGTAGCCCTCCGGTAAATCCATAGCTTCAGTAATTAGGTCAAGCTGGTTAACAGACATAGACTTATTCCCCGTCACAATAGCACTTACTATTCCCCTATTCATGCCTGCTATATGCCCGAATTGCGTTAGACTCATGCTCTCTTGTTTTAAGTATCTGTCTAATTCTGCTCGTATCGTAGGTGTATGCTTCATGCCATAGCCACCCTTCGCATAAACTTTCCATAATTTTTAAAAACATACTTCATTTTTCACCAAAATTAACCACCTGTCAATATACTATGCAACTAATGTAAGAATTCGATTTTTAGCATGAAACGAAACAAAAAACTAATTATATATAGCATAATAATCTGACTAAAAAGACCTCAGCGTAGAAGATTGTCCAAAATCACAAAAAAGCGCGTCCTCCAAAAGCTTGGAAGCCGCGCTGTGCTTGAGTTTATAGCTATGCTGGTGAAGGGAATTGAACCCCCGGCCTACGCATTACGAGTGCGTTGCTCTACCCCTGAGCTACACCAGCAGGTCAGTGTAACTGACAACAGAAACTATTATACTCTTAGTTACATAAAAATCAATCACTTACATCAACTTTTTCAACTAGGATTTGGATTTAGTTCGGTAACATTTCCTGTCGCGGTGCCCGATAGTTTCTCTGCGACGGAACGAAGCTTTTGGTGACTGGAGGAAGGCTTGTCACGGCGATCATCAATTTTGACCGAGGTGGAAACACGCTTAGCTCCAGACAGGAATGGCGCTTCGTGCAGCGCAGCAATGGCGGTGAACACATCGTCCAACGAACCTTCAATAATCGTACTCATGGAGGTAAGCTCATAGGTAATTCCTTTTTGCGTCTTCAACACTTTTTGCATCTGGGCAACGTAGTCGCTCAGGCTTGTACTCCCCGTTCCAATCGGGATCACTGTCACTTCTGCAATAGCCATCGCCAAGTTCCTCCTTTTAATTTAAAATCGTCAATTCTTTAAAAATCTAAAACCTCAGTCCGATAGAGCGAGCAACCTTATTTCACAAAAAAGTTCATATGTATGCTGCTTGTTTCTGTAGGAAACATCTTTATCATTCATTGTACCGTTCAAACTGCCTCAATTCAAATACAGCCCGCGACTTCTCTGAATATTTTGATTTTCCATTCCTTTTCCTTTACGTATGGCTTCGAATGTTGCTATAATACTCCTTGCACTTATTTGAAATTTTAAGTTTATACACACAATATGTTGGGTTAAATATTCATAACACGTCTAAATATAGTGATGTAGCCGATAAATCGTACGGGAACCATCTTTTCCCCCTTCATTGGCAGGTGCATCGCTATTTCTATGTTATTGGATTACATACAGCCCCCAAATGCTGTCTGACCATCGCTTTTTTCGCCATTATCTTCTCATCATGATCATTTTCATGCCTATTCCCAAGTATGATTCCAAATCAGGAAAGCGAGGAATTAATCCTATGCCACAACTCGTAACCAAACCAAACAATCGCCAGTTGGCTTTTGATGAAATACGCATTTCCGTATATGCCGACCGTGTACTCAGCGGGCTGGACAAGCTGGATAAAGATCGACTCATTCGCGGTGTAACTAGCAAGCTGCGCCGGGACGAAGTCACGGGGGATGACATCAGCAACGCGTTTGCGATGGCTGCCCTTGAATTGGTTAGTAAGGAAGAACCGGACTGGAAATTTGCCGCTGCACGTGCTTTGCTCACTTCTTTGTATAAAAAAGCGGCTACTCACCGCCGTTACAAATCCTATGCGGACGAGCCTTACGGTGCATTTTATCCACTGATTACCGATTTGGTCCAAAAAGGAATTTACCGTCAAGAACTGCTCGACTACTATACCAAGGAGCAGATTGATGAGCTGGGCGATTCCATATTGCCGAAAAATGACCTGCTGTTCGATTATATCGGGCTATTAACGCTGTCTGAGCGCTATTTGGCCAATGATTTTGATGGACGCGTAATGGAACTGCCGCAAGAACGCTACATGATCATCGCGATGTACCTGATGCACCAAGAACCTGCCGACAAGCGTATGGAGCTGGTCAAGGAAGCATACTGGGCGATGAGCAACATGTACATGACGGCAGCTACACCAACCATGTCCAATGCCGGAAAAAAGGTGGCCGGACAGCTCTCCAGCTGCTTTATCGACACCGTAGACGACTCGCTGGAAGGCATTTTCGACTCCAATACGGATGTAGCCCGTCTTAGCAAAATGGGCGGCGGCATCGGCGTGTACCTCGGTAAAGTACGGGCGCGTGGCTCCGATATCCGTGGACATAAAAATACAAGTTCTGGCGTCATTCCGTGGATTCGCCAGTTGAACAATACAGCTGTTAGCGTAGACCAATTGGGTACTCGCAAAGGTGCAATTGCCGTATATCTGGACGTATTCCATAAGGATATCCTCGCGTTCCTTGACCTGAAGCTGAACAACGGTGACGAGCGGATGCGTGCACATGACGTGTTCCACGGCGTATGTCTGCCCGATCTGTTCATGGAGCGGGTCGAAGCACGTGGTGAATGGAATCTGTTCTGCCCGCATGAAGTGAAGAAGGTGATGGGCTGGAAAGATGACAACGGTCGTCCACTGGGTCTGGAAGATTTTTATGATGAAACCTTCGGTTCAGGTACCTTCCGCGAAAAGTATGAAGAGGCGTCACAGCATCCTATTCTCTCTCGTATTACAGTGCCTGCCATCGACATCATGAAGCGCCTGATGAAATCACAACTGGAAACAGGTACACCGTACATGTTCTACCGTGATACGGTAAACCGGGCCAACCCGAACCGCGCCCATGGTATGGTATATTCCTCCAACCTGTGTACGGAAATTATGCAAAACCAATCTGCAACTGTAGTGGAAAAAGAGGAACTGGTCACCAAGGACGGACAAACACGCATTGTTATTTCCAAAATTCCTGGCGACTTTGTTGTGTGCAACCTGAACTCCATCCATCTGGCTCGTGCGGTTCCGGCAGGTGTGCTGGATCGCCTCGTACCGATTCAGGTACGTATGCTGGATAATGTTATTGATATCAACAACATTGAAGTGCTGCAAGCACAATATACGAACAGCCAATATCGCGCTGTCGGTCTGGGTACATTCGGACTGCATCATCTACTCGCACTGGAAGGTATCCGTTGGGAATCCGATGAAGCGGTAAGCTATAACGATCATTTGTATGAAAAGATTAACTACCTGGCAGTCAAATCCAGCATGGAGCTAGCGAAAGAAAAAGGCCGTTATGCGAAATTCGAGGGTTCTGACTGGTCTACCGGGCATTATTTCACTTCCCGTGGCTATACGGACGGTACACACGAAGGTAAATTTGTCACAACGTCCGAGTGGAGCGAGCTTGCAGAAGAAGTCAAACAAAACGGTGTCCGCAACGCATGGCTGTTCGCCATCGCACCTAACGGTTCCACGTCTATCATCGCAGGCTCTACCGCCAGCATTGATCCATTATACGAGCTGCTTTCCTATGAAGAGAAAACAACTTACAAGATCGCTAACCCAGCACCGGACTTGAACGAGAAAACCATCTGGTACTACAAGACAGCTTTCTTGCTGGATCAACACGCTTCGATCAACATGGCTTCTGCACGTCAGCGTCATATTGACCAAGGCCAAAGCTTTAACCTGTATGTACGTCCCGATATTAAAGCAACTGAATTTTTAGAGCTGCACATCCATGCCTGGAAATCAGGTATGAAATCGACCTATTATGTACGCAGCCGCGCACTGACGATTGAAGAATGTGATAGCTGCGCATCCTAAATTAAAGGAGAGAAGCTCTCATGCAGTTACAGAAGATTTTTAACACAGAAGCGCCGAATCGCTCTACCCGTATTATTGAAGGCGAAAGCTCCGGTATTTTGAATTGGAACGATATTCGGATGCCGCATATGTACAAACTGTATAAAGTGCTGCTGCTGAACCACTGGATTCCAGATGAAATTCCGATGTCCAAGGACGCGTCCCAGTTCCCTGTGCTGGATGCTGAAGAACAGCGCACCTTCAAAATTAACATTGGTCTGCTGGCTGTGCTGGATTCCATGCAAACGATGTTTGTCGGGGATGTAAAACGCTATTTTACCGATTCCTCGCTGGAAGCTATTTCGGCGATTATCGGACAGCAGGAAGTGGTGCATAACCAGTCCTACTCCTACGTTCTGTCTTCTTTGGTGTCAGATCAGGAACAGAAGGAAATTTTTGAATACTGGAAAAACGATCCTGTCCTGCTAGAGCGTAACACATTCATCTCAGATATTTACCAGGAGTTCCGCGATGAGCAGAACCCGCAAACCTTTTTCCAAGCGATGGTAGCCGATTTGATTCTGGAAGGCATTTTCTTTTACAGTACATTTGCTTTCTTCTACAATTTGGCCCGTGATCAGAAAATGATGGCGACCAGCCAAATGATCTCGTATATTCAGCGTGATGAAAATCAGCATTGCTACTTTTTTGCTGAAGTGTTCAAGCAGCTATTGTCTGACTTCCCTGAGCTGAACACCAAGGAAAATACGGACTATGTCTATCGTATGATTAACCGCGCTGTGGAGCTGGAAACGAATTGGGCGCATTATACGCTCAAAGAGGTTCGCGGCATCGACTTGAACGAGCTGAGCGATTATATCAAATACATGGCAAATATGCGCCTGAGATTGCTTGGTATGGACAAAGCATACGAAGGCGTAGATGTAAACTGTATGCCTTGGATTAAACCATTCTCAGACGAAGCGCTGAATGCGACAAAAACGGACTTTTTTGAAGCAAAATCACGCAATTATGGCAAGGTCGGAGATGACAACGGATTTGACGATTTGTAAGTCATAAGATACAGCCTTAACTCGGTACTTACCGGGCTAAGGCTTTTTTCATGAGAATTTACGCAAATACGCAAAAAAATCATGAAAACATCTGAATTACTATTCATATTTTCCTATTTGTACACGATATATATGAAGGTGAAAAAAATATAGTAAGGAGCATATTATGAAAAGCGGCGTTAAAAAAAGAATGGGATTACAATCCAAACTCTACTTCATCTTGCTCATTCCTTTAATAGTGATTGGCGTTATTGTTCTGTGGACGACCAATCGATCTATCCAAAATGCTTCTCTATCAACCATGCAGCTAAACAATGAAACGCTGGCAAAGAACACGGCCCAGTTATTGGACAAGTCCGCAGTCAAGAGCTTAAACACCGATTCATCTGAGCAAAGCAGCGAGTATAAGCAGCTTCGGAACGAGTTAAATACGCTCAGACTGCAAACTGGAATTCTGTACGCCTATATGTACAACCGCGTTGGAGATGAGTGGAAAATAACGGTGGATGGAGCCGCATGGGACGACAAAGACTACAGTCCATTCGGAACTCCTGTAAGTTTTACCCTTAAAGAAACGGAAGAGAAATTAAAACAAGGGGAAACGGTAACTACAGATATTACAACGGACCCTGAGTGGGGGACGATGTTTTCCTCCTTTACTCCCATTAAGGATACAGATGGAACCATCATTGGTTATTTGGGAATCGACAGATCCCTCTCCTCTGTGACTGAAGTATACGAACATACCTTGCCCGAGGCCTACCGATTAGTTATCCCTGTTATCTCCATCATTCTGATCATCTCAATTGCGGCTATGATGCTGGTAACCCGGCGGATACTGCATCAGGTGAGATTTATTAAAAATACACTGGAGCAAGTAGCCGACGGCAACCTTACGGTTACATCGTCGCAAGTAACATATGATCAGTTAGGCGAAATCAGCAAATTGACGAACAAAATGGTGGAAGCCATGTCGAATATGATTGTGGATATTCAAAGCAGTTCAAGCACACTCCAGCACGCATCGGAGAATATTGTCGTGACAACGGAAGGAACACTCCACCAGACTGAGGAACTGTCCCGTACACTCCAGCAAATTGCCGATGTCTCTATTAACCAAGCGGATCAAGCGGTGGAATCGGTTCAACAATCTGATCGATTAGGACAAACGCTGGATGAAGTCGGAAGCCATGTGCAACAATTTACGGATACGGCCCATCATCTCAATGAGGTTCGTAATCAGGTAGCTAGTGAGCATGAACTGTTATTAGAGAAAGGACGAGAAAGCGCCTTGCGTATCAAGCAGATGCAGCGCATGTCACACGCGTTAACCGAAAAATCCCGCGAGGCGGCTAACATCGGTCAGCAGGTACAGGGCATCGTAAAGCAGACGCAGATTTTGTCCTTTAATGCATCTATTGAAGCCTCACGTGCAGGCGAAGCTGGCAAGGGTTTTTCTGTGGTCGCTCATGAAATGGGACAACTTGCCCAACAATCCGCCATATCGATTCGTGAAATCGACGAAATCTTAAAAAGCTTTGTTGAGCAAATTGAGCAAATGGGTGATCAATTTGATGAAAACATAAAGACCGTCAATGAACAAGAAACCCAAATTTCTGTATGTCTACAGTCTGTTGACAAAGTCACCCAGGTTTCACAGGAAGTTCAGGAGTTAGCTGCACATCTGGCTCAATTGACGGCAGAGATGCAAGAGGTACGTCACAGCGTAGATCAACATTTAAATCACACAGCCAGCGCGGCACAGCAGACTGCCGGAATGACAGAAGATGTATCAGCAAGCGCTCAGAAGCAGGCCCTAGCGGTAAAAGAACTATCCGAAGTAGCCCGCAATCTGACCACACTATCAAACAATCTGCAGCGACATGCTGACCAGTTCCGGGTGAAAAACGCTGAATAGTAAAAAAGGGATTACCCATGCATGATGAATTGTGACTCGTAAGATGAACCTTTGAAAAAGCGTTTCTTTTACGGGTCATTTGCGTTTTCAACAGATAAATACAAGATGTGTCTGGAGCGGATCAGTGGCAGATGATCTATGCGTGCGTGTCGACTAAGAGGCACTTCTTTTCTTTACATACTAAACATGCATCTGTGCTGATTGCCCATGATTGGCTATTTGCGGCTTCAGTTCATCCATGATGCATTCAGCCGCTTCCTCGCCAGCCTCGACGCATTCAGGCCATTTTGTAAAATCAAACGCCGCAATATGTCCGACTTCAGGGCGAATAACAACGTCTGCTAGCCGGAGACTATTATGCTTTCGTTCGGCGGTCATCAAGCTGTAAGAGCGGTATACAACTTCCACCATATTTCGCGGCGGCTTCTTTTCATGTCCCCGTGCCACATCAACAGCAATTACTAAACAATCTGCTTCCCGACTCATCTCTTCTACAGGCAAATTGTTTAATACCCCTCCGTCGACCAGCATCTTGCCTTCATGCATCACAGGAGCGAATAAGCCAGGAAACGCCATCGTAGCCCGCAGTGCTGTCACCAAATCACCTTGTTCAAAAATGAATTGCTTGCCTTCCAGTAAATCGACAGAAACAGCTTCAAAACGGATAAGAAGATCCTCAATCTTCTGCGTATGCTGTCCATACTGCTGCAGTAGCTCATTCACCACCGTATTCATGCTGTTACCGCCAATTAAACCACGATGGCGTATGCCGATATCCAACAGGCGGTATTTAGGTGTCTTTTTAATACAATCCAATAGAGCATCCGTAGGAACACCCGCCGCATAAAGTCCGCCAACAATGCCGCCCATACTCGTACCGACGATACAATCGACCTGAATCCCGTGTCTTTCGAACACTCTCAGTACCCCCAAATGAGCAAGTCCTCTGACTGCTCCCCCACCCAAAACCAATCCTACCTTCGGCATATACGCAACCCCTTTACATGTATTTACTGCATGCGTCCAAACACACAAAAGACCCAAAAACTAAACGTAAGGAGGCCAGCTTCCTCTCCTCACAAATGACTCATTCCTGTTATATTCAAAAATGAAAAGCCTCGCTTAGAAAATCGGAAAGCAACCCTTTTTCCTCGTCAGAAAGATCCGAAATGGATTGCAGAAAACGGGAAACCAGCTCCGTAATTTCAAGGCCTAGTTCATCGTTCATCGTTTGTAAGGCCATACCCAACACAGTGCCAACAAACATGGTCATGCCCATTTCCTTGCTTGGCGCTGTAAGGACAATCCGCTGAATCCAGGGACCTCTTTTACCTCCCAGCTTCTTCAAGTACATCAAAAGCAGCCCTATAATATAGGCGCAAAAATTGATTCTGACACTGGCTTCAGGAATTTCAGCCCAAATTTTTCGGACCGCCTCATTGGGACCTGTATTGTTCAAATCCTTGAGCAGTCCCGAGATATTCTCGACGGTTTTTTTCCAATCCACCAGATCCACTAATTCATTCCGGGACTGGTTGAACAAATCCGAAGCTTTATCTGTAGGTACAAATACAACCTGTGAACGTCCGGTTACCTTGGTATTCACCTCATAGCTGCGCGTAATAAACCCGAGCTTTTCAATTTCTTTCAGCATGTCATAGGCCGTCCACTTACTAACCCCTAATGATTTAGCCAAGGCCTCATAATGAATAGGTAGTTTTGTTTTTTGGTACAGTTCCACTAATGTATGCAAAAATTGCAGTCGGCGTTTAGTAAGTGACACGATAGCGTTGTAACCTCCCTGTGTAATTCTCTATGAATTCGTTTTTGGGTTTTTTGTGTCTAAATATTAGCACTGAATACCCATATAAGCAAGCCTCATAATGATTATTGATTCTCACACAGCGGGCTGCTCTTTTACATATTTCCTTTTTAATTGGCTTGTGTTATATTTTTATCCATATCGTTTTTTGGTTTTTTTGGTCTTTACGGTCTTTTGTGTGATTATTTTATTGGAGGGAAACGTTCATGCAATCAGCTCTCAAGCCCAACGGCATTACTATTACGGGTGCAGGATTCTATGTACCGGCATCACTATTCACCAATTTGGAATTAGCCGCATCTCTGGATACATCCGATGAATGGATCACTCAGCGAACAGGTATCCGTCAGCGATATATCGCAGAAGCATCCGCAGAAACCTCTGATCTTGCCGTCCTGGCTGCAACTCATGCTTTACACCGTGCTCAATTATCATCGGAAGATGTGGATCTTATTGTAGTGGCAACGTCCACCCCTGACTATGCTTTCCCTTCCACGGCCATGTTGGTCAAGCAAAAGCTAGGAAGCCGCGCACCTGCATTCGACTTATCGGCAGCCTGCTCCGGTTTTGTATATGCCCTCTCGATCAGCAGTGACATGATGAAGGCGGGTGCATACCACAACGTCCTGGTGATTGGAGCAGACAAGTTCTCCAAAATCGTAGATTGGCAGGACCGTAATACCGCCGTTTTATTTGGAGATGGAGCAGGTGCTGTTGTCCTTCAATCTCATCCCGGTGCTTTCTCGTCTTTTTCCTTGCTTGGCTCGGAAGAACGTGGAGCAGACATGCTGATCTCCCCCGTCACAGGGCCTATTACAATGCATGGACGAGAGGTTTTCAAGTTTGGGGTGCGCATTCTGGAATCTATGCTGACTAAAGTTATGGAGGAATTAAGATTAAGCATAGATGATATTGCTTTGATCATTCCGCATCAGGCCAATATCCGAATCATTGAACATGCGGCAGTTAAGTTGAAAATTCCACTGGATAAGTTCTTTATAAATATCGAAAAATACGGAAATACGTCAGCTGCTTCTATTCCCATTGCGCTCGCGGAAGCTATGGAACAGCAGCGAATTCAAGCTGGTGATATTGTCGTCCTGGCTGGCTTCGGCGCAGGATTAGCCTGGGGTGTTCAAGTTATTCAGATCGCATAAATTCTTCAGTTCAACAGACAAAAAGGAGTGAACTAAAATGGAGCATTCGCTAACGTAGCGAAATGCTCCATTATTATATTGTGAAAGCCAAGCAGAGTTCACCTTTATCCAGGTACGTGCATACATATAACCTAGAACTAAGCAATCAAAAACTCAGGCCTTTCTAGTCACGATGGTGGCATTAACGCTGTTTTTACCTGCTTCATATAAGAGGGATATCCTCCCGTATGTTGGAGCATTTCAATTTCACGCAAAATACGTGGCAAGTCAGCGACCGAGTTCATCACGATGTGGGCTCCTGCCCTTTTCAAACCATATACACTCTGTCTGCGCCGTTCCTCAGCCACTCTGTCGTCCGCTTCATGGCTGGTCGTTTGAGCTGCGGTCGTCACGCTTTCGTTATGGTTCAATACACCAATCGTCCATACACCGGCGTTCCGTCCCTCTTGCATATCGGCTGCTGTATCTCCTACTTTCACAATATCGCTAAGCGGGAATACCTGCAAGCGATGTGCAATTTCATAGATCATCCACGGATAAGGCCTCCCCTGCGAAACTTCACAAGGGGCTACCATACAATCCAACGTATAGGGTGACTGTGCAGGCGTAAACTTGTGACTGAGCATTTCCATCGGACAGGATGCAGTGGCACCTGACTGAATGCGACGATCCTGTAACTCCTGCAGCGCCCTGTCTATACCGATAGCAGGCTCAGCCCCTTGGATCAAGGAACGAAGAACAGGGACAAGCTCAAGATAAATATGCTCAATATCCGCTCTGCCAGGATGCGCACCAAAGCACTCCAGCCATTTTTTCCGAACCTCTGAAAGTCCCAGCACATTCGCAATATGATCCCGGATCGGCATTCCTCGCCCATGAGATACCTGTTCTTCAGTTACCTGTATACCTTTCCATCTGAAAATGTCACGCATTCCCTGGGTTAAGCCTCGTCCTCCGGGGTCTAACAATGTACTTTCGAGATTAAAAATAACCGCCTGTATCATGCAATCCCCGCCTTTCCGTACCGCGGCTATCCGCAATCTTTATTTTGCTTAGGAACATGATACACAGCTAACGTAAACTGAAGTGTCGTAAACGGTAAGCGGATTGTAATTGAAAATAAATTCCTTGATTGGTTGTGAATACCGAGTGTGATAAGAGGAGGAGTCGCAACATGAGACAGCCTTGGAATGAATTTAATTCCAAAATGCCTTGGCGGATGGAGCTTGGTTGTTATGCGCTGAATAAACTGGCCTGTGGAGGATTGGTTTTTGGTCTCTTATGGGTCTACTGCTATCTGACAGAGGAAATAACAGGAATTCCTCTGACTATAGCAGGCAATAGTGGTGAACTGACCGCGCAGCTGTGGGCCTATGGTTTTGCCCTTCCTGCCGCTCTTGCCGCTGATGCGCTACGCGATCTTTTACCCTGGCTTCGTAAGCCCGAGCAGCTCACCCTATACCTCGCTGCAGGATTCAGTGTCTTTCTCCTGCTAGGTTCTTTGATGTCGCCTGCCGGAACGGGCATTTCATGGAGCAACGGCATAGCAGGTGCAGGGATTACACTGCTGTATTATGGAGGAAGGTACTGGCTGAACCGTGAATATGGATTACAGATCATGCTGGCCTTCCTCCTGCCACTGCTGCTATGGCCTATAGGGCTTCAATAATGTCGCCAGCTATCACAGAGGCAGGATGCTGGCGATGACGTGCGGCTGTTTCTCCAGCCGCACCATGCAGATACACGCCAAAGGCTGCTGCCTGCGAAGCATTCAAGCCCTGGGCCAGCAAACCTGCGATGATGCCTGTCAGCACATCGCCCGCACCGCCTGTCGCCATCCCAGCATGGCCTGTGGTATTGACGTAGGCTGTTCCGTCGGGACAAGCGATGACAGTGCGCGCTCCTTTGAGCACCAGCGTGACCCCACGTGTTCGGGCGTACTCCCGGGCATGGGTGATGCGGTCACGCTGCACCTCTGCTGTCGGTATGCCCAGTAGACGAGCCATTTCACCGGGGTGCGGCGTTAGTACGACCGCCGCACTTCTCGGCTTCCAAGCCTCCAGCTCAGGCCCTGCCGATGCGAGGATGTTCAAGGCGTCCGCATCAAGCACGAGCGGACCGCCGTATTCCTCCCACAGGCGGCGCAGCCAGCCAGTGTCCCCTGCAAAGCGGCCGAGGCCGGGGCCGACGGCCAGCACATCACGTGCCTGCGCGAGCTGTAGCAGCTCGTCTGCGGAGTCGGCATTCCATTCGCCGTCTCCGCCTGCTGCTGCGGCAGCGAGCATCAGTTCCGGCGCGGCTCCAATGACGCGCGGCAACAACGCCTCGGGCACTGCCCACGTGACAAGGCCGCTGCCGATGCGCAGGGCGGCACGTGCGGCCAGCAAGCCCGCCCCGCTCATGCGCAGGCTTCCGGCCGCGACGAGAACATGGCCGTAGGTGCCCTTGTGCCCGTCCGGCACGCGGCTGCGGCTTACATCCACGTCCAGTGCAGCGTGCAGCGTGTCACGGGTCAAGAGCCGCAGCTGCACGCCACACTCACGTGCAAGGCCGGGTGGAATACCGATGTAGCGTACCACCACATCGCCTGTAGTCCCGGCGCCCGGATATTGGACGAGCCCACGCTTCAAGTAGGCGAGGCATACGGTGACGCGCGCACGAATGCACGGCTCGTGCAGCGCACCTGTGTCGGCGTCGAGGCCGCTAGGCACGTCTACCGACACGAGCGGCGCGCCGCTGGCATTGGCCTCGCGGATCAGCGAGGCGTAGGGTTCGCGCGGCGAGCCTTGCGTGCCCGTGCCCAGCAGGGCATCGACGATGCCGGAGACGCCGCGCAGGTCGAGGGTATCCCGGCCATAGAGGATCACCGGGATACCCAGAGCCGCGATGATATCGCGCTGCGCAGCCGCTTCACCGCGCAGCGTGTCTGGCGGCTCGACGTACACAACGGTGACGCGCAGCCCTGCATCCGTTAGATGGCGAGCCGCTACCAGTCCGTCACCACCGTTGTTGCCTTTACCTACGAGGATATACCAGTGTTCTCGTTCCCGTAAGTCATGTCGTCCTTGACTCCACGACTCTGTCCGTATAACACCGCCATGTCCCGGTATATCCCCCGGCCCTGTGTGTGTAACCTCTTCTGCCCACTGCGACCCTAACACTTCAGCACGCTCAATCCCACGTGTTAGATCAGCAGTGCCTACTGGGAAGCCGCCATTGCTCTTCCCACTTCTTTCGGCACATAGCTTCAATACCTCGTCAGCTACCGCGCGCCCGGCATTTTCCATCAAGGTAAGGGCCGGGATACCCAGCCTGTCAATTGTGTACCGATCCAATTGCCGCATTTCTTCGGCGGTCACCATATACATGCTTTTCGCCTCCCGTATGGCTATCCCTGCTTATTAATATCCGACCGTAAAACGGGAATTGACAAATTCCCCTTCTACTAATTCATCAATCAGGGCTACCGCATAATCTTCGACCGAGATACGGCTATGGCCTAATTCGTCAACCACCAAATGATCCAAACCAATACGGAACTGTCCTGTACGTTTTCCCGATTCAATTATTCCGGCAGGACTACAATAGGTCCAGTCTACATCCGCAGCGCGGTACAGCTCCAGTGCATCTGCATGGGCAGCCGCCAGTGGCTTCACTTCCTCCGGAAACTCGGCGGTATCCATGAGGCGTTCACCGTTTTCTGTTTTCAGACTTCCCGCTCCACCAACGACAAGTATGCGTTCCGCGCCGGAACGCCGAGTTCCTTCCAGCAAAGAACGAGTCGCTTCGAGCAGTTCTTCCTCTTCTCCAAACTTGGGACCGTACGCGCTAATGATAGCATCGTGACCCTTAGCCACTTCCGTAACGGAATTCGGATTAAGAATATCTGCTTGAACCACCGTCAAGTATTCACTTTGCTCCGTCACACGTTGGGGGTCGCGCACCGCTGCTGTCACCTCATACTTACGCTTGATTGCTTCCTTTACTAACGCTTGACCAATGGTTCCAGTTGCTCCGAAAATAATAACTTTCATATAAATGTGCCTTCTTCCTGTCTATAATTTACTTACTGTTATTTATCCGTTTTATCTCCAGCTTGAACCCGTGCAAGATATCGATTCGATGTCTCATGATCTTCTGATGCAATTTTTATATCTTTATCCATACCGAATCTACCCTCCTGCTTGTATCTTGTCTATTTTACCAAAAAATACTTCATATATCCTGGTCAAAGGTATACAAGCCCTTGAAATGCCTGTGTAGTCTGTGCAATAGTGTAGAAAGAACAATGGAAGGAGGGATTGCGGGTGTCCCCGACGGACTTCGCGGCGTTAGCCGCATATATCTCACCCGGTCTGATTGCCTTCCTGCTGGCGTTGTCTTTGCTGGTATGGCTGTATGTTCACAGTGCAGCCCAGCTTCGAAATTCGCGTCAGCAGCGGCTGGAAGAATTACTGGATTCGCTGCGTATCTATGGACGATTAGCTGGTTGTCTCCAAACCGCTACCCAGAATGGGTTCAATAACAGCGAAAAGCAGTACCAGAACGGACTCATCCACGCTCTTCAGGAAGCCAAAGCTGCTCCCTATTTGACCCCTCACCTTCAAGAGCAGGTTCAAGCATCCCTTCGGGAGTGTGATACGTTCCGCAGAGAATTGCTTCTCAAATCACTGGAGCGTGAAATGAACAAACTCATCGAGGAAAGGCGTCTGGTTCTGCTGGAATCTCATGCTCCGGGCTGGGGAACAGCATTGTGGAAGCTATTACGTCCAGCAGCTGGTCCGTTGGCGCTGGCAGGAATCGTCTGGTTGGTCTCAAGGCTGGTTGTGGAACTGATAGCCTCCAGCCATGTCGATGTTAGTCTGCCCGACACTGTACAATCTGCATCATGGCTCATAGGGTGTGCATGGATGAGGTTCGTTTCCGGCTTGATCGCCCTACTGTATGTATACCGGCTGATGACCCTTCGCAGGCAAAATGATCTGGACGTGACGGCATCCCATTTTCCAACAAGCCTGTTGTGCATGGTAATCGCCGCTGTCGCTCTGTTTCAATGGATCGGACCGGAAGCGTCTCCCTACATACTGGCTGTGCAGCTTGTGCTGTTCTTGATTGGCTTCCGACTTACCCGAGGCCGCTCGCGCAGTGACCGTCCTTATGTTGGTCACCCCGGCTTGATCAAGGCAGATGCCTCTCAACATCAGGATTTACACGCAGCAGATAAAGATAAAACGGCTGACTCTTCTTTGGCAGAAGAACATATCCGGTCCTAACACCAATGGCACATGACTCTATCCCGTATCCACCCTGCAAATCACATACCATCACAGGACATCCCAACAACAAAGAAAGAGTTCATGGGGTGTCCTGTTTTTTGAACAATTTCCGGCTTTTTATGGGGTTAGGCTTGTGCCAGTGATCAAGGAAAGGGTATATTGTTTATATAAATGTAAATCATATCGTTTTTTATGTATGATTATTGAAAAAAATCCATATATGTTAAACTACCATCAATTTATGATGTGCGTTAGAATTGGAGGAACTATGCAACTGGACATTTCTGAAAAATCACTTCCCGTTTATGAAGCGCTGGCCAGTGAGGTTCGGCTAAACATGATTGTTCTGCTTGCGGAGAAGCCTATGAATATACGTGAGCTGGCGGAAGCGTTGGGGCTCAGCAGTGCGATTATGACGATGCATGTCAAGAAACTGGAGAGAGCGTCCATTATTTCAACTAAAATGCTGCCTGGACGAGGCGGGGTACAGAAAGTGTGCTCACTGGCTACAGACAAAATTGAAATCGCCATGCCACGCTATCAGCAGGATGTACGGCAATTCCATCAGACGGAGATTTCCGTCGGACACTTTACAGATTTCGAAATACAGTCGACCTGCGGACTGGCTACCGTCGAAAAGATCATTGGTGAATTCGATGAGCCTCGTTCGTTCTTGGACCCTGAGCGCTTCAATTCCAAAATTCTGTGGTTCAGCCAAGGTTATATGGATTATAAGGTGCCGAATTTCCTACTGTCCAGCCAAAAAGCTGAGGAACTGGAAATTTCGATGGAACTATCGTCCGAGGCCCCTTTTACCAATGATAATTGGCCTTCAGATATCACTTTTTTCCTAAATGATGTGAATTTGGGTACATGGACCAGCCCAGGGGATTTCGGGGATAACCGTGGTAAATACACACCTGCATGGTGGCCTGATTTTATCAATCAATATGGTCTCCTTAAAAGACTTCGCGTTACCTCTGAAGGTACCTTTATGGATGGCAAGCAAATATCCGACGTGACTTTAAGCCAAGTGCTGATTGATCAGAAGCAATGGAAATTCCGCATTGCCATATTGGATGATGCCCAGCATGTTGGAGGGGTTACTCTGTTCGGTACCGGATTCGGTAACTACAATCAGGACATCCTGTTCCGTTTGTACTACAAACATACAGAAAATCATACCAAAACAGTAGCGGTAGAAGCTGGCGATAGCAGCAAGTAGCTTTTAGACCACTTCAAGACCTGAACACGGCGTTTGGCCCATGCCTTTCATGGGAAACAAAGCGCCGTGTTTTATTTTTCATCCACTTATATCGTACTCTTTTGCCACGTGCTATCCGATTAGCGAACAGGTTCAATACACACAGGTGAAGGAACCTCCAGCACATATCCCGTTCGGGTCAGCCGTCCATCCTCACTTTGGATGGCAAAGGATACGATGTTGTTCCCATCCTGATTCGCTACTATCAGATAACCGGACAAGATGTTGAAGTTACGCGGTGTACTGCCGAAGGTTTCCACCCATTCAACCGTCTTCAGCTTGCCGCTGTCCAGATCGACATGGTATAGCACGATGCTGTCATGGCCGCGGTTTGACACATACAAAAAGCGTCCACAGGGCGTAATCCGAATATCGGCTGCCGTATTTTCTACATCTATAATGCCTTCTGGCAGTGTGGACAGGCTTTGCATCAATGTAAGCTCACCATTACGTTCGTTATAAATAAAAACAGCGACTGTATTGTTCAACTCATTGGCGACAAAAGCATATGGACGCGAAGGATGAAAAACCAGATGACGCGGTCCAGAACCCGGTGGCAAATCTGTCTCACGATGGGTCACCAGTTTTCCATCCTCTGTCAAACGGTATACCACAATCTGGTCCAGTCCCAGATCACATACCATGGCATACTGTCCTGAAGGATCTGGAATAATCGAATGCGGATGTGCCGCATCCTGGCGGTCCTGGCGAATGCCTGAGCCGGTATGCTGAACTTGCCCCGACATGTCTCCTAATCCTCCAGCTTCCGTCGCAGGGAACACAACGGCATTGCCGCCTGAATAGTTAGAAGCCAGCACATATCTTCCATCGGTTGTTACGGAAACATAACAAGTATGCGCTCCCTCCGTCCCTTTTCGATCCAAAGGGTGTAATTCCCCCGTCTGGGCATTCACCTGATACGCATACAGCTCGCCTCCTTCTGTTTCACTCGCAGCATACAGCTTCGTCCCATCCGGGTGTAGCGCGAGAAAAGAAGGCCTTTCAATCCCTTCCACACCTCCAATAATGCTCAGATCACCATTGTTCACATGCAAAGCACATACATATATTCCTCTTTCCTGACGAGACGCATAAGTTCCTGTATAAAATAACTGCTCATTCCGCTCTTCCATCGGCTCTCATCTCCTTCTAGCTATTTTTTTACCTATTATCTGGATTTTTAGCTCTACTATTTGTCTTGTTGTAAACTCATCATGCATTATTACCCAAGATTCTGTCGTTTCATTAACGTTTCGCGATGTATGCAAAAAAATAGCCTCCTTCGGCGCCATCTGTGTTTCACAAGAACGTCACAGTTCACACCAAAAGAGACTAATTTTACGAAAAGAACAACATTAAACCGCTGTGGTTTGCGTATCTCTGCTCTTCCATTTAACAGCCAGACCCAAACTAAGAATGAGAATGGCTGCCCCAAAAATGTATGGCAAATTGATATGCACCTCGAACAATGTACCCGCAAGCGCAGGTCCTAGAATATTACCAATACTCATATAAGCATTGTTCATGCCGGCTGCAACTCCCTGCTCATCCCCCGCCATTTTGGATAAAGCAGTATTAATGGCTGGACGAAGCAACGACGTAGCGGTAAAGAAGATGAGCGATACCCCGAGTACATAATAAAAGTTGCCAGAGAGCAGCATAAGCACAAGGGGAATCGCCGAAAACAGAAAGGAACCGATGATGACACCTTTTTCGCCAAAACGGTTCAACATCGGACTGATTACCACAGCTTGAATCACGGTTCCGACCAGTGCACCTACGGTAATAATGATAGCAATATCCCGCTCATTATAATGAAACTTCCCCGTCACAAAGAAAGGAAACATCGTTTCAAAATGTGTCAGTCCAAAGGTTAACGTGAATATCATAATCAGCAACATAAAGTAAGGCTTGCGGAAAGAAAGGGCAAACTGTTTAATCACATTGTCACGTTTGGCCTTGACATTCCGAAACTTCAACTGTTTCTCCAGCGACAAGGTTTCGGGCAGCATAATCAAGGAAATCAGTGCAGCTACGCCCGATACGGCCGCCGAAACATATAAGGGCGTACGAATCGAGATATCCGCCAGCAAGCCGCCCACACCAGGACCGATCACAAAGCCAAGAGACATGGCAGCACCCAACAGCCCCATTCCTCTACCGCGATTATGGACCGTTGTAATGTCAGCAATATAGGCCATCATCGGAGGAATCATAAAAGCCGCCCCTGCACCACCCAGCAAACGGGAGATATACAGTATGGTCAACGATTCCCCAATCGCAAACAATACAGAAGACCCTGTCATGATTACCAAACCGATAATAATCATTTTTTTACGTCCGTATTTATCGGACCATTCTCCCGCTAGCGGCGAAAACAGGAATTGGGTTAAGCCAAACACGGCAACCAAATAACCGCCCGTTTCACCACTGCCTCCTAAGGAGCTCATAAACTTAGGGAGTATCGGAATAATGAGACCAATTCCCAGCATGGCAATAAACATATTAATCATCAAAATGACCAGCGGTCCCATTTTCAACTGTTGTGAATCTGACATGTTGCGTTTTGTCCTCCTCAGGTTCTTTATTTCGTATACGAAAATCTCATTTTGCAACCATTCCAGCAAAACTCTTCATTATATTAATAGAGCGAGAGACAAATAACAATCATAAAATACTTCCGATAACCCTGAATCTTTCCTTTGGCAGAACAGTAAAAAGGAACAACCTGAAAAGACGAAGTTGTCCCTCTCATAACGAACGACAAGGGTGAATTTATGAAACGGTCTGGCGGTCCCTATGATCCCTATTGTGGATCTTCGAATAGCTCCCGTATCATCTTTTCCTTGTTATTCAGAAATTGTTTCGTAATGATAAAATGGTCGGTTTCCTCCAGCGTCCGGGTGTCAATCCCTTCTTGTGTCAGATGATACAAGATGGAATCTGGATAAGCCATCAAAATGGGGGAATGAGTAGAAATGATAAACTGTGATCCCTGCTGTACGAGCTCGTGAATCCGTGCAAGCATGGCCATCTGGCGCAAAGGAGATAACGCAGCCTCCGGTTCATCCAAAATATACAATCCTTGTCCTCCAAACCGATGCACAAATGCAGCAAAAAAAGATTCGCCATGCGACTGCTCATGCAGCGATTTACCCCCGTAGGAATTTCGAATCGGTCGCCCTCCTCCTTCGCGATCCAGCTCGTCGATATGAGTCGCCACATTATAGTAGCTCTCCGCCCGGAAAAAGAAGCCATCTCTCGGCTTTTCTATCCCTCTTACCAGCCGGATATGCTCATGCAGTGAGGAATGCGTGGCTTGTGTAGAAAAATTAAAATTTTTAGTACCGCCCTCTGGATTAAATCCCCACGCGACCGCGATTGCCTCCATAAGCGTCGATTTACCTACACCGTTTTCTCCAATAATATAGGTAACGGAAGGATGAAATTTAAGTTCATTCCACTGGTGTAAGGCTTTTAAGTTAAACGGATATTGGCTCTTGTCAGCATCTGGAGGCCATATCAGCTCCAGGCGACGTATAAAAAGATTACGATCCCATATACTCATGTCCAGTTCAGCTCCATTGCCAAGCAACTCACTAGGTTTTCCATCATTATATTGGAATTATTTACAGCAATCAAACTGAAACCCATTTCGTAACCCTTCTGTTGTTATTCAAACGATTATTACAGGTATAATATATAGTAATGTTCATCGGGCATGAAATCTAAGCACTTCATTCCGTGTACATCTCATTCTTTTCCAAGCAGGTGAATCTATGAAATCTAATCACAAATCGATTCAATCCTTTAAAATCGTACAGTTCGTGATGACCGTCTACAGGCAGCGATTGACACGTATTCTGCTACCACTGGCTGTACTGGCTTTTATTATATGGGAGGCCGGACGAGAGCTAAAAGACTTTAATCTGGCGCGTATGCTTCATGAACTGCGGCGAATGGATGCCACCTTTCTCATCGAGATTGGCTTGTTCTCACTGGCTGCCGTGGCGGCTATGAGCGCATACGATTACGTAATCAGGCATCATTTCAAGCTTCAGGTCAAGCCTGGAACGACATTTCGCTATGCCTGGATCTCCAATACCTTCAATAATGTCTTTGGGTTTGCAGGCTTTACAGGAGCGGGCCTTCGCACAGTACTCTATAAAAAAAGCGGTGTGCCGTTGGGTGTCATCACCTCTGCGGTCGTGTTTCTTTCGCCAGTCGTCATTACCGGACTATCTTTGCTGGCTTGGGGAGCCATTGTCCATTTGTATCCGGTACAGCCTGTACTGGATGCTCATCCTTGGCTTCATTGGGCGCTGTGGGGAATGGCATTGTACTTGCCGCTATTTCTGATCATGCAGCGCTCCAAACGGTACTCCACATGGTTCAACAAGGGAGAAGGACAGCTTTCCTGGTCCACCATCTCCGCTTCCATCAGTGCTTCCCTGCTGGAGTGGCTGCTGGCTGGCCTTACCTTTGCATGGATCGGCTCGCACTTGCTCCATGAACTGCCGATGCATGCTGTGTTCGGCATTTATGTAATAGCCGCGATTGCCGGGTTGATCAGTCTTGCACCCGGAGGGGTCGGGGCATTCGATATCATTGCCCTGCTCGGGCTGCAAATGGCGGGAGCCAACTCAGATCGGGCACTGGCTGTGCTGCTGGTCTTTCGCGTCTTTTATTACATCATCCCGTGGCTCATCGGCTTGGTATTAGCCGCGCTGGAAATGATTCCGCGTAACGAGCGCCTAAATCAGCTAGCTGAGACGGGCTGGGACTACTCCCTTAATGCTTGGCAGAAGGTATGGGGCTGGCCTGGTCAATTCCGGTTTTTGGCAGATCTAGGGGTATGGGCGCTTGGTAAGCTGGTACTCATCTCCGGCGTGGTGCTTCTTTTGTCGGCAGCTACGCCAGGTCTGTTATATCGGCTCCGTTTTGCTGAGCATTTGCTCAGCCTGCCCGTCATGCGCTTGTCGCATGAAATCTCAGTCATCATCGGGATTATGCTTGTCGTCCTGTCCCACGGAATCTCTCTGCGTATTCGCAGAGCATTACGACTGACATTGATACTGCTGCTGGCCGGCGCCATTTTCACCTTTATTAAAGGTCTGGATTTTGAAGAAGCCTTATTTCTACTGTTCGTGGCGTTAATGCTATGGATCTCGCGCTCGCGGTTTTATCGGGTCAGTGCACCGCTGAATCGGCACAATATTTTAATATGGGGCGGATTATCTCTACTCGTAACCGGGGCTTATTTTATCATTGGGGCAGGCTCCAATACTCCGTTTATGCGCCATTTGCACGCCAAGGTCCATCTGGACTTTTTTATGAACCGCAGCGATTACGGAGTTACTGCCGTGTTTAGTCTGATTTTGGCATGGGTATTCCTGACGGTGTACTTCTTTCTTCGACCTCAGCGTGGTATCAGCAATCTACCCGACGCGCAGGAGCTGGATAAGCTAAAAGAATTTTTGGAACGACAGGGTGGTAATCTCGTTTCTCATATGCTTTTTCTGGGCGATAAATATCTGTACTGGACCAAAAATGAACAGGTCGTCATTCCCTATGCTCGCAGCCGGGACAAACTGATTGTATTAGGTGACCCACTCGGTCCAAAAGAACGTGTGAGTGAAGCGATTCAGGAATTTCAGCGTTTCGCAGATCGGTATGCGTTAACGGCTGTATTTTATCAGGCATCACCGGAGTATTTGTCCATCTATCACGAGAACGGCTATCGCTTTTTCAAACTCGGCGAGGAAGCACTGGTGCCGCTGGAATCCTTTACACTGACGGGCAAAAGCAATCAGGCGCTACGCAGCGCCAAAAACCGCTTTGACCGCGATGGCTACTCGTTCGAAATCATCCAATCGCCTCTAGAGGCGTCACTGATTGAGGAGATGCGACATGTTTCGAATATTTGGCTGGACGGGCGCAAGGAGAAGGGATATTCACTCGGCTGGTTCAAAGAGCCCTATCTTCAGTTGGCGCCGATTGCATTGCTAAAGGACTCTGAAGGAAAAGTCATCGCTTTCGCTACGATGGCCCCTGCCTATGATCATGGACGGACGGTCTCCATTGACCTGATGCGCCACTTGCCTGACACGCCAAATGGCACGATGGATTATTTATTCACACGGGTCATTGAGTGGGCCAAGGAGAGTGGATATACGACATTTAATCTGGGAATGGCACCCCTGTCCCAGGTAGGGCAAAGCGAAAAGGCATTGCGCGAGGAAAAGCTGGCTCGACTCGTTTTTCAATACGGGGGACATTTTTACGGTTTTCAGGGGCTTCGGCGCTTTAAGGATAAGTTCAAGCCGCAATGGGAGCCGCGCTATCTGGCCTATCCGGCTTCTGTCTTTCTACCGATCCTGACGCTGGAGCTGGTATATCTCGTGTCCAAACGCTCGGACTAAACAAAGGGCTAACCAAAAGGCTTTTGACATCCTAACACGACGAAAAAAAGGGTGTTCCCCAACCACGAACGGTTGCAGGAACACCCTTTTACATTCACAAATCTTCTTAGAAGCTACCTTTTACAACAACTTCAGACAGTGGGAAACGTCCTGATGGACGTGCTGGTACTTGTGCCTTACCTACGCTAATAAGCAGGGTTGGCAGGTAACGTGCCGGAATATTGAATTGCTCGATCAATTGTGCTGGAATGAAACCGCCCATTGCGCAAGTGTCGTAGCCCAGAGATTTAGCAGCCAGCATAATGTTTTGTGCTGCAAAAGCAGAGTTCAGGATAGCTGCATCGCGAGCTACTTGAGGGTTTTGGTACGCGCCGTTGATTTGACCTACCAATGCGTCACGGATTTCTGCTGGCAGTGCGCCTGCTTCTACCGCTTGATCATAAATGACGGTGTTGCGGTTCGCTTCCAAATCACCCAATATCGCAATCGTAACGGAACTTTCCGCTACTTGACCCTGATTGTAGGCGATAGGCAGCAATTTTTGTTTGTCCGCTTCGCTTTCGATGACAAGGAATTTCCAATGTTGAAGGTTCCAAGCGGAAGGAGCTTCTATCGCCGCAGTCAAAATAGCCTCCAAATCTTCCTCTGGCAATTTAAAATCCTTAACATAGCTCTTTACCGCGTGTCTTTCACTAATAATAGATAGGGTTTCATTTTTTGGACTGCTCGACATTCTAGGCACACTCCTAATTTCGTATGATATATATCTAACTTGAATCCTCATTAACTTCCCAAACTACTGCAATTATAAAAATGATAGTGAATGATGTCAATATGTTTAAGTATGACCCTGCACTCAAAATACAGTACAATACGGATTAAGACATACATATCGGCAGATCCCTGCCGATGGGACAAGACACGGGTGAGTTCATTTTGTTCTCATTTGAATTAAAAAAGGAGCGTTACTATGATTGGATCGTTTAAAAAAACGGATATTGCTTTGTTTGTCGCCTGGGTTGTAGCTTGTGTGGCCACATTGGGCAGTCTGTATCTCAGCGAGATTTTGGGGTATGAGCCTTGTAAGCTGTGCTGGTTTCAGCGCATTCTGATGTATCCCCTGACCATTCTGCTCGGAATTGCATATTTTCGAGGAGATTCGGGGATACGTCGTTACGTCATGCCGTTGGCTATCATTGGAGGCGCGATTTCGGCCTATCATTTTATCATTCAGCGCATCCATGCAGCCGCCAAAGCAGCTGCGCAAACTTCAACTTCCTGCGGCAGAGTATCCTGTGAACAGGATTACCTGAACTGGTTCGATTTTATCACCATTCCTTTTCTCGCACTGATCGCCTTTATCCTTATTATTGCAGCCATGGGTTATATCATGCGTCAGGAGAAAAAATCAGCTCAAGGAGAGGTACAAGCAAAGGAACTCGCATAAGTATGAAAGAGACCTAATTATAGGACCCGTTACCACCAAGAGGCGTATAATCCGCTTGCCCAAGGAAAGACTGTAACTAAATATATCCATTGCATATGTGGTATAATGTAAAAGGTTTGCAGTCTGTCCAATAACGCTTATATTCCTTATAGAGGGGGCCAGTCCATGTTTCATATTAGCACCCCATTGCTGCAATATGGCGCAACCTTCGGTATGATCATAATCGCTATTTCGGCTATTTTCATCCGTATGAAGACAGGTCATCGCCCGATTAATGCCAAAAAAATCATCATTCCTCCGCTCGGCATGAGCACCGGTTTTATGATGTTTGTGGTGCCGGAAGTACGGGTTCCCTTGCTTTGGGCGCTGGGCGCTTTTCTGGTCGGCTGGTTTATTTTTTCTTACCCGTTGATCCGCAGCACCAAATTTGAGTTGCAAGAAGGGCTGGTTTTCGTGCAACGCTCACGTACCTTCTTTTTTATCCTGATCAGCCTGCTGATCATCCGATTGCTGCTGCATGAATTTATTCAGCATTACATTACCATTCCGCAGACAGCAGGGCTATTTTTCATCCTAGCCTTCGGGACCTTGTTACACTGGCGGCTTCGTATGTATTTTCAATATCGTCAGTTCGTTCCGAACGAGGCGGAAGTTCGCATCTGACAAACGGTTTTTTAACATGCATGCTCGCATGTTGCTGTATAGACCAAAAAGACACGTTCTCCCAACAGGAGCCGTGTCTTTTGGTCTTTTTGGTCTATCGTAAGCTACATTACGCAATTCATTAAGGGTGTGCTTTTGTTGTCGTGCTTGAAAACGTCCTACTCTCCTAGGACCCCGCGGTCATCTTGGGGTTAACGCGTTGATGCCGTGCTGCCCGAACGCCGGGCGCCAGACACTTACTGGGAGCTCTCCTTTGTAAACAGCGTGCTGCCGTTTGTGTTATTCTGCGGAGCATAAGCGCCGTCCCAAGTGATAAAGAAGCTTGCTCCAGTGTAGATTTCGCTCAGGGCCTTGTTCCAAAGCGAATAATCGAATTCCTTGAGCTGATTATTGTTGCGATCCACATGGTCGCCACCCACGGCTGGTCCAATTTCGCAGAAGCCATAAGTTTTGCCAAGTCCTTTGATGTCATTGTAAGCCATCTTAATTTCATTGTCATTGGACGGATCGTCGCTGTAGGCGTCGATGCCAATCCAGGTGACATAGCTGGAGCCGGGGTAATAAGCAGCCGCGTTGGCTCCTTTATTAGGGGCATAGACAAAATTGACGTTGGACATGCCATTGGTCGTCACGATGTAATTGTACAGATTGATGTACAGGTTCTTATAGTCCGTCGTGTTTTTGTCTCCCCACCAGAACCAGCCTCCGTTCATTTCATGGAAGGGTCTGTAGTAAACGGGGGATGAGTTAAACTTTTGCAGGCCGGTCACTACATTGTCAACCTGGGCCTTATAATTTTGCAGCCATGCGGGGCTGGACGAATTGATGGATGAAATGTCTGTATTAGCCAAGATCTCGAAATCGGAATCAGACATCGGGGCGTTTACATTTCCACCCTGGGGATTGGGCATGTGGGTGGAAACGGTGACGATTTTCCCCAAGGCTTGGATGGCGGAGGCGCTATTGGAGGTAATGGAGGCTGCATCGGTTCCCCCCTGGTTCCAGTTCAGCAGATCATAGGAGACGATGTCAGGGTTGTAGGTCCAGACAGGACTGGTGTTTACACTTCCGTCATAGCCCAGGAACATGCCTGTATAGTTGATATTGCTCTCCGCGCCTGCCGTCATTGGTAGCGAGAATAATAATGCAGCCCCGGTCAGGGCGCTGATCAAGCTCTTCGTTTTCTTGAATGAATTCATATTGGTAATCCTCCTAATGTTTATATCTTGCTGCTTGTAATCGCAAGACTTAAGGTGTGTTATGCGGGAAACAAGAAGTTATCAAGAACTTATACTCCCTTATTTCCCCAAACACTTTTGACATTCTGACACAATCATCCCTAAGACAATTTTGAATCGCAACCTACATGCTTTTCGTTTTAGCGAGTTAATCTCCATCTTCCTAAAGGAATACGCTTTTGCGACCCTCAATTATATCGACATCAAGGAAAAAAGCTGAAATAGTTCTATTAGAGCAAAAAATAATTCATATAACAACAAACAAACAATTCCTGCAAGGTATGGTAGGGGCTAAGTGTGTAATAAAGGAAATTTTTTCATTTCATTCTTATGAATTGGGATTCAAAATATTGTTATTTTTGTACTATATAGAAGATTCATAATCACACACTTAACGTATCCCGTTATCAATAGCCTAGAAAATAAACACACGTGTAGAATAGTTAGCAACCGCGGATCACTAGCGTCGGCACTCATGAAACGAAAAAAACCGATATTCGGCCTTTGGGCCAAATTCGGTTTTTTAGAGGTGAACTATTATTCGACGCATGTACTAGACTTTTATAGAATGCACGTAGCAAAAGGAACTGTCCCCTGGACAGCCCCTTTTCTGTAATATGTCTAGCCCATTCACCACGGTAGTCTGTATGCTACCGAGGGGTGCCTGCCTTTATTGCTGGGTCAAAATGATCGGGCCATCTGCTGTAATGGCCAGCGTATGCTCGTATTGCGCAGACAAGCCGCCGTCCAACGTGCGTGCGGTCCAGCCGTCCGCGTCAATTTTACTGCGGTATGTGCCTGTGTTGAGCATCGGCTCAATTGTAATGACCATGCCCTCTTTTAAGCGTGGTCCACGGTGCGGCGGTCCGTAATGTGGAACCTGCGGTTGCTCATGCATCTCTTCCCCGATGCCGTGCCCAATAAATTCGCGTACGACCGAGAAGCCTTCCGCTTCCGCGTAGGTTTGTATCGCATGGGAAATATCTCCGATTCGGTTACCGATAACGGCTTGCTCAATCCCTTTATACAGCGATTCCTTGGTAACATCCAGCAGCTTTTGCGCCTGCTCAGACACATTACCCACCGCATACGACCAAGCGGAATCTGCCAGCCAGCCATTCAGGTTCACAACCATGTCGATCGTCACGATGTCCCCGTCCTTCAACGGTGTCTTATTCGGAAAGCCGTGGCAAATCACATCGTTAGGTGAGCCACATGTTGCAAACTGGTAGCCGTTATAGCCCTTTTGCTCCGGCGTTGCGCCATGCTTCTTCATAAAGGATTCTGCGAAAGCGTCGATTTCCAGTGTCGTAATGCCTGGCTTGATCATTTTGGCAATTTCCCGATGGCAAGCAGCCAAAATTTCACCAGCTTTTTTCATATTTTCAATTTGTTCTTTGGTTTTAATGATAATCATTAAACGGTCTCCTTCTTTTCCGTGTTCGTTCCACTTTTCACTGCTTCTTTTTTCTGCTTCTATTGTAACGCTAAAAGCAGCGAAATGGAACCGATGTCAACTGACACCGTTTACAAGGATCTCAAACGGGGTATATAATACTCCATAACTTGTATACCAGTATGCAAAATTATTTCCAAGATAGGAGTATCCTATGAAATATCCAACAACCTGGTTACAGGGCGCATCGCTTGGGGAAAGGATTGCTTGTGAACTTCGGCTTCAGATTATACGCGGCATTCAGACGCCAGGCACTGTTCTATCTGAGAATCAGATTGCTGCCGATTTTGGTACCAGTCGTTCTCCGGTGCGTGAAGCCTTGAAGGCACTCTCGGGCGAAGGACTGATCCGTTTGGAGCGCATGGGGGCGGTTGTCGTCGGCATGTCACCCAGTGATATGGAGGAGCTATTCGATGTGCGAATGCTGATTGAGCATTTTGTTGTACAAAGGTATGTACATAGTGATAATGCCACATTGGTGACTGTTTTGAATCAGATGATTGACAAAATGGAAGTCGCTCTCAAGTACAGGGATGTCGTTGAATTTTCTCTTCAGGATTTTAATTTTCATGAGGCTCTGGTTCTGGAAGCAGGCCATACCCGTATTCTTCATACCTGGAACGGTATGAGACAGCTAATCCTGACGGTCATGTTAGCTGCGACAGAACAACGATTTGCGTCTAACATCGAAGAATCACAAGTCACGATTCACAAACATCGAACCTTTGCAAACGCTTTAAGTCAAGGGAATGCTCAGGAGATGTCAGGATTTATTGAGGAACATTATCGAGATACCCGCAACGCGGTTAACGATAGCGTTCTGTCTCCCTACAGAAAGACATCGTCCTAGCCGCAACATGCGTGACAAAGAGCCGATGTACCGCGCTTTTATGCGTTTCTTGCTGGCGCGGTTCTCTTTTAATTGAAGTTGTCGACAAGTATACATTTGGCTACACATATATGAATAAGGAGGCATTACTTCATGAACACATTATTCGGCTTGAGCCATAACGCGTCCCTGCTCATATGGGCGCTAGTTACCGTCATTCTTTTGATTTTGCTGATTGCCAAATTCAAATGGAATCCCTTCGTTTCACTGCTGCTTTCGTCGGTATTTCTCGGACTGGTTAACGGGATGCCGGGACATGAAGTTACTGCCTCCATCACCAAGGGGCTCGGCAGTACACTCGGCTCCATCGCCATCGTGATCGGTTTAGGCACCATGCTCGGTAAAATGATGGCAGAATCCGGCGGTGCCGAACGCATCGCGACCACACTGATGGATCGTTTTGGTGAAAAACGCGTTCATTGGGCGATGATGATCGTAGGCTTTATCGTGGGAATTCCGGTATTTTTTGAGGTTGGTATTATTTTATTAATTCCCATCCTGTTCACGGTTGCCCGTAAAATGAATATGTCTCTGCTGAAAATCGGTATTCCAATGCTGGCAGGACTATCGACGGTACACGGTCTTTTGCCACCCCACCCGGCTCCGATGATCGCAATTGAAGCCTTTAACGCCAATATTGGACGCACGATAGGATATGCACTCATCGTGGGCATTCCATCCGCCATTATTGCAGGCCCGGTCTTCGGCGCTTGGATTGGCAAAAGAATCATGGTTAGACCTTCCGAGAGGCTGGACGAGCAGTTCAGAAATACGACGGGACGGTCGTTGCCTCCTTTTTGGATTACTTTGTTCACCATTTTGTTGCCTGTTATTCTAATGCTTAGCGGATCAGTCGCTGAAATCGTAGACCCGGCCAATACACATCCGCTCACTGTATTTTTCAAATTCATTGGTGATGAGGTTATGGCATTGCTGATTGCGACCGTGTTTTCTTTTTTCTCGCTAGGCTATGCACGTGGTCTAAAGAAAGAGGACTTGTCCCGTTTTACCAGTGAATGTCTGGCACCAACAGCCTCTATTATCTTAATTATCGGGAGCGGTGGTGCATTTAAAACGGTATTGATTGACAGCGGTGTAGGTCAGGCCATTGCAGCGGTCGCTACAGGAGCCCATATGAATGTGATTGTATTTGCTTTTCTGGTCGCTGCGCTCATTCGTGTAGCCACTGGGTCAGCGACAGTCGCGATGACGACAGGCTCTGGTATTGTCGCACCTGTACTGGCACTTACACCCGGCGCGAATGTCGAACTGGTCGTCCTTGCTACAGGAGCAGGGTCGCTGATCTTGTCTCATGTGAATGACGCCGGTTTTTGGATGATTAAAGAGTTTTTCAATATGACGGTTCCGCAGACTCTAAAATCATGGACCGTTATGGAAACCATCCTCTCCCTGGTCGCTTTCGGTTTGATTATGCTGCTGAGTGTGTTAATTTAACGATAATGAGCTAATAACGGTAAGTGAAGGGGAGATTGAATATGACAGACACCCGATATATGATCGGCGTCGATATCGGTACAACCAGTACCAAAGCGGTGCTGTTCGAAGAAAACGGCAATATTGCCGCCCAGCACCATGTGGGCTATCCGCTCCATACACCTGAGCCGGATGCGGCAGAACAGGACCCGGAAGATATTTTCAAAGCTGTCGTGACGACGGTGCAAGAGGTCATGAAACAAAGCGGAGTATCAGCCGAGCATGTGCTGTTCGTCTCCTTTAGTTCGGCCATGCACAGCGTACTGGCGGTGGATAAGAACGGCAAACCGCTGACCGCCTCCATCACTTGGGCAGATAACCGTAGCGCCAAATGGGCCGAAGCGCTCAAACATGAATACAACGGACACGATATTTACTTACGTACCGGAACGCCCATTCATCCCATGTCACCGCTAACGAAACTGATGTGGATTACGCGGGATTTACCGGATGTTGCGGCCCAGACGTACAAATTCATTTCCATTAAGGAGTACGTCTTTGCCCGGTTATTCCACCAATATGTCGTGGACCACTCGATTGCCTCTGCAACCGGACTTATGAATTTGCAGCAGCTGGACTGGGACGAGGAAGCACTGCACATTGCAGGTGTGACGAAGGAGCAGCTATCCGAGCTGGTGCCGACAACTCATGTGCTCAAAGGGCTGGATGAGACCTATGCGCATGACATGGGTCTACTGAAGACGACTCCTTTTGTGATCGGGGCCAGCGACGGTGTCTTGTCCAACCTCGGTGTGAATGCGATCAAACCTGGAGTTGTCGCGGTTACCATCGGCACCAGCGGAGCCATCCGTACCGTAGTTGATAAGCCGCTCACGGATGCCAAAGGGCGCTTTTTCTGTTACGCCTTGACCGAAAAGCTGTGGGTCATCGGCGGCCCGGTGAACAACGGAGGTATAGTCTTCCGCTGGATTCGGGATGAGTTTGCAGCCTCTGAGGTGGAAACGGCCAAACGACTGGGACTTGATCCATATCATGTGTTGACCCAAATTGCGGAACAGGTACGTCCTGGCTCCGACGGTCTACTCTTTCTTCCGTACTTATCCGGTGAACGTGCGCCCCTGTGGGACCCGAATGCTCGCGGCTCCTTCTTCGGTCTGTCCCTGCGTCACAAAAAAGAGCATATGATTCGCGCCGCTCTGGAGGGTGTGCTGTTCAATTTGTATACCGTCATGCTCGCCATGGAAGAAGTCATCGACAGACCGTCAGTCATTCATGCCACTGGTGGATTTGCACGCTCGGAGCTATGGAGACAGCTCATGGCGGATATTTTCGATCAGGAAGTCATTATCCCCGAAAGTCTGGAAAGCTCGTGTCTGGGCGCAGCTATACTGGGCTTGTACGCGCTGGGACGGATTGATTCGCTGGATGCTGTGTCCGGTATGATCGGTACCACTCACCAGCACAAACCTGTAGCAGAACACGTGGATATTTATCGCGATTTACTGCCGATTTATATCCGCATTTCACGTAAATTCGAAGAAGAGTTCAAGGATATTGCGGAATTTCAGGCCAAGTCCCTACAATCTTAAATTAGTGGAACCTGTTCTAACGCTGCTGCGTATTACCGTTTTATAAAAACCTGTCTATGTCAGTTGGGCAGGGTAAGAAGGAGGATTAGACGATGCTCAAACAATTACTGCACCGCCTGCTACATTCCACCTCTCATTCTCATAAGCGGCGATACAGCAGCTCAGACCGTTATTACGAACGTGAACGTAAACGCCATTCTTCTTCAGACGGTTACAAGAATAGCCACAATGGGCACCGATATTACAAGGATAAACGCCGTCATTACTCCAGTTCTTAGCCAAACAACAAGAAGGAGCGACGGAATAGAGCGTAACACAAGAAGCATGCCACAGGCTTCTTCAAACCCTATAAAGCGAAGACCCTTCTCATCTAAAGGGCCTTCGCTTTATTGTTGTGCGCCCTTCGTTATGCAGGGCAACATCTGTGCATTTTACAGGAAATCGGTTATGACCGAAATTACAGAAACAGGGTTTTAGAGATGATCACCAGCAAAATAAACAGAACAAGAATCGCTCCTACAGAGGTCCATGCTCCTACGCCGCAACCCATACCGCCTACTCCACACATATGACTCATTTACAACACTCCCTTCGCTCATTTACAGGATCATTGTATGTAGACCTGGTCAAATGCGTAAGGGGGGCATTCCCCCATTTTTGTGGCGAATGCCTGTTTATTTTTAGGGACTAACGTTATGGGTTAACCTCTAGCAGCAACAATGCTTCCTCCAGCTCTTGCATAAACTGTCGGCTATTCTCATAACGTGGCCGAATCTGAAAAAGACGCTCCAGCACATGACGCACAGGTGAACTCAGTTTCAATTCTTCCTGCCAGCTTGCCGGCGGTTGATCCGACTGAGGCTCGTAACTGCTATACAGCATAAAAAGCATTAAATGTCCGACATCGTACAAATCGCTGTAGACGGCGACATCTTGTCGCTCGGGTGCGCGCTTTTCCAGCATGGATTCGGTAAATACATCCTCCTGTCGCTCTCCCACCGCCAGAGCAAGACCAAAGTCGATCAGGTAAGGCTTCCCCTCGCGGTGAATCACATTGGGAATGCGGATATCCCGATGGATATAGCCCCGTTCATGCACATGCAGAACTCGCTCCATTAACTCCAAAATGTAGACAACGCATTCCTGTTCTGTAAAGGAACGCTCCTGTTCAAATATAAGCTCCTCCAGCGTCATGCCAGAGATGTATTCCATGACCACATATATTCCGTTCGAATGCTCGACACTTTCGAGTAGCTTCGGAATATAGGGGTGTTCCATCTGCCGCATAATATGAGCCTCGCGCTGCAATAGCTGAACTGCCTTCGTCCGTTTGCTCGGTCTGGGCAATTTCACCGCCACCTCTTGTCCGCTGTTCCGATCCAAACAGAGATAGGTCAGACCATAGCTCCCCATGCCTAAAAGCGAACAAACATCATAACGTCCGCTCAGCAAGTCACCAGGCTGTTTCGGATAATCCATCCATGATTCATATGCGTTCCGCAACCAAGCAAACATACTTATATCCTTTCCTCTACATGCCGCATCAACGTTTCTTGTGTGGCTTGTTCTCGTATTCTTGTATTCCGTTATTATACCATCCACGATAAAAGACCATCAGAACCGGGAAGGTCTGATGGTCTTTATCAGAAAAGATGCTGATTATGCCTCTCTGCGTCTGCGCGGTGTCAGACCAAGCCAGGACAACAACGAACTGCGCGATTTTCGTTGCCTGCCCTGGTAGGTACGCAAATTCGTAATTAACTGCCGGTCCCGTTCCTCGTCGATCCTTTCTTTCATCCAGCGTTTTTGGTCCTCCAGTTGGTTAGACAGGTTGATATTCTTTTCCACCAAACGGCTGTGCTCTGCTTCCAGCTCCTCCAAACGGCTCCGCATTTCCAACAAAGCGTTTTGCACCATGTCCTGCATCTGTGCCAGTTCCTGTGGCTCTACGGACTCCTGCGTTTGTACGGATACAGGCGCTTGTTCCAATCTATACTCAATGGTAGATGCCAAAGTCTGGAACTCCTCCTGCGACTGTAGCTGCATGGGTTCCTCTGACAGTTCCTGAGCATTCATTTCATCCTGTAACTCTGTCAGTTCAACCGTAGCAGCAGCTTGCGCCTGCATGACCGTCTCTTCCCTGCCCTCAGCCGCCGCCATTATTTCTTCCCAAGTTGCGGTCAGTGACTCAGCATCCGAGATGGGTGGCAAGCGGAATTCTTCATCCTCCATTTGAAAGGGAGCGGTCACTCTCTCAAGCACCACCTGAACCGCCTGCTCCATCGTCATATGCTGTTCACGCAATGCCCTCCGCATCACCTTCAAGCACTCAACATCCTCAGCACTGAACATTCTCGATTGATTCGCGGAACGCTGAAACACATACCCTTGCTCCTCCAGCGCCGCTGCATATTTACGAAGGGTACTCGCCCCGATTCCCAACTGCTTTGCTGCTTCCGTCGTCGATTTGCTTTCTTCCATTTAATCATTACCTCCCCGGATGGTATGGAAAGAAATTAGCTTGTATATGTAGAATTCGCGAAATCCATTGGAAACCCTTTGGCAAAAATGTTCTAATATTGCAGACTGTTAAGAACCTTTGTCATAACGGAATATTTGTAGAAATACAAGAAACGACATTGCAGAGAATACTTCTGTTTCATGTACCCTTCAGACTCTTTAATGAGCGTCACATAAATGTCACACTTTTATGATTTCTATGGCACCATTCCTACCATCAACATAGTCCATGTTATAATTTATACAGCGGTCACCTTAAATATAAATTGAAACGTCCTCTCCTACCTTCCAGTAAAAGTATTGATAATTTACGTTCATTCTACAATTAATCCTAGAAAGACACCTCTATTCACAGTTGATTTTTAATTTTCCAGAATGGAGACAAAAAAATGGATATTTTCAAAAGATCAGCAATATGTTATGTTATGTAACGTAAAATGGATTTCAGGCATAATTTGTAGCATATTAACGTTCGCTGGAACGAGGAGGCAACATAGATGAAGGGGAAGGCAAGGAAAGTAGCTATTGTCGGCGCGGGAATGGTCGGTTCGAGCTGTGCCTACTCAATGGTTAATCAGTCCATTTGTGATGAGATCATGATGATTGACCGCACGTATGATCGGGCTTTGGCCCATGCACTGGATCTGTCCCATTGTATGGATTTTACGTCCACACGTACCAAGGTACGTGCAGGCACGTATGCAGACTGTACGGATATGGACGTTGTGATTATAACGGCTGGAGCCAACCCTAAACCGGGTCAAGACCGCCTATCTGTGCTGGATGACGCAGTGCTTATTACCAGAGAGATTGTAACAGCGATTATGGAGGGTGGCTTCGACGGTATATTCGTCATTGCCGCTAATCCTGTCGACATTGTAACGTATATGGTACAAAGTATATCCGGTCTGCCGCGCAACAAGGTGATCGGCACGGGCACCTCCATTGACTCATCCCGACTCAAGACGTTGCTTTCTGAAGTATTTTCCATAGATCCACGTAGCGTACAAGGGTATGCGCTTGGCGAACATGGCGAATCCCAATTCGTTGCCTGGTCACACGTAACGATTGGCGGCAAGCCGCTTTTACACATTTTGCGTCAGCATAAGGAACGATTCAGCCACGTCGATCTGGACGACATTGCCCGTAAGACCAGGGATGCAGGCTGGGAGATCTTCACCCGCAAAGGCGCCACTTATTTTGGTATTGCCAATGCGCTGGCGTATATTACACGTTCCATTTTAAATGATGATGGTAAAATTATAGCGGTCTCTGCTGTATTGGACGGCGAGTACGGGCACACCGATGTCTGCACGGGTGTTCCGGCGATTATCGGCAGCAGAGGAATTCAAGAGGTCATCGAGCTGGAGCTAAGTCCGGAAGAACAAGCGAAGTTCGACGCCTCTTGCCACTTTATCAGCAATAATATCCGTGCCATTTCAGGCTTAGTGTAAACCAATAGCACAGTAAAAAAACTTCTTACCCTCATTGAGGATAAGGAGTTTTTGCAATCCCCGTATTTCGCCCTATATCTCTTTATAACGAAATACTGTCAGTCCCGCCAACAAAAACACGACAAAACTACCTAGTACCACCGTCAACAGTGTGTCCGTTGGCACCATGAACGCCCCGAAGTTGTCTCTTCCACTCGGCATCATCGCCAATAAAGGCTGTGTCCATGGATAGTACGGACCGTAGGTTTGAGAATTGGCGACCAGAATATTCGGCACGGTGAAGACGAAATTCAACGCAAGCGGTGCGGCAAAGCTGGACCACAGGAAGGACACCATCAACTGCAACGCAGCCAGCGGCAGGCAGGCTACCCAGCCGGCGAGCAAACTTTGAGCGATCACGGCCCATGGAATCGGTCCGTTCATGTCCTGCACAGCTCCAACACCCAGCAACGCTCCTCCGAACAGTAGCTGGGTCAATCCGACCATAGCCATAATGATGGTCAGCTTGGCCGCATACAGACTCGTGCGGGACAATGGCAATGACATCAGCTGCTTCCAACCGCCGCCCCCATGCTCGAATCGGCAGACCAGAGATGCAAATACGGCGGTCAGCATCGGCATGAACAGCAGCGCATGAACTGTAAGCATGGCAGACAACAACACCTGCCAATTCCCTCCCGGGTTTGCCAGCAAACCAATCAAGACGGCAATCGCCGGGCTGACGAGCGCAAGGAGCCAGACGGGCGATTTCGCCATTTTCATACGTTCAACAGAAAGCAGCCATACATATCCTCCGAACATTACGCCACATCCTTTCGGCTAAAATGGGCCGCTGTCAGCAGGCTGAGAAGCACAGCTGTTCCGCACCCGACGGACGCAAACATCCACGCTTGAGGTGCAACCCATGCGAATTGAGGCCAGGCCAACGGAAACCATTCGGACAGCTGTGAAGCAAACAAGCTGCCGATGCCTAACGTAATGCCCAGTGTTACAGGCAGAGCCTGATTATGGAACGTGACCGTTAACCACAACAATAATACGAGCATAGGCAGCGTGCCGCCTAAAGGCCAAAATCCAAGCCGCAGTAATTCTCCAATCGGCGCCGGCTCTCCCCCGAAGCCGAGTAGCATGCCCAGTCCCCACGTCCCTACCGTCAGGAGTACACAGGACACACACAGCATCCCGATCGCCAGCGTCAGCTTGGCCATATAGACGCTGAATTTGGAAATCGGCAAGGCCAGTAGCTGCTTCCAGGAATTAGACATATGCTCTACATTCGCCAACATGGAAGCGACCATGGTGGCTCCTAACACTAGCGCAAGGGGGACAAACATAGCGATGTTATCCATCAAGGATTCCCACAAATGGCCCTTGTATCGCGGAATCAGATAGTCATAGCGGAGTCCAAAGTTCAGTCCCTGCATCGCCACTAGCCCAAGGGGACCGAGAAACACCAGGAACCAGATTCCCTTTCTGCGCGCTTTGAGCAGATCCGCAGTCAGCGCCCGCAGCATCATAAGGAAGCCCCTCCTTTGCCCACCACCTGCATGAACATATCCTCCAGCGATTTGCGGCGTTCCTCCACACGGTATACGGCATGCGTATTTTCGACCAATCTTCTGACCAGCAGCGCAACAGCCGCATCATTCATGTTCTCGAAATCCAGCGCCGATCCGTCCTTCACCGAATGGTAGCCCTGCTCACGTGCAATCAATTGGGCTGCTTCCGGTTCCGACACTACGATCCGAATTCCGCCTGCGGATTCCTGACGGAGATTATGAATCGTATTTTGAAAAACCAGCTCTCCTTCACGGATAATACCCACGGTATTCGCCATATGCTCTACCTCGCTCAACAGATGGCTGGACACCAGTACGGTGATCCCCCGTTGCTTGGGCATCGCCTGAATCAATGTGCGCATTTCCTGAATACCCTCTGGGTCCAAACCATTCGTAGGCTCATCCAAAATGAGCACTTCGGGATTCCCAAGCAGGGCTGCTGCAATACCAAGTCTCTGCTTCATGCCCAGCGAGTAGCCTTTGACTGGACGTTTGGCATGCTTGGTCAGTCGGACGACCTCCAACACTTCCGCAATGTTTTGCTTGGGTACATTCAAAATACGGCGAATGGCCTCCAGATTTTCAATTGCGTTCAAATGACCATAATACGAAGGATACTCCACCAACGAGCCGACTTTACGCAAGATATCGAGCTTATGTCTGCGAATATCTTTGCCGAATATACGGATCGTTCCTCGAGTTGGGCGAATAAGTCCAAGCAGCATGCGGATCGTTGTCGTTTTCCCCGCTCCATTGGGACCCAGAAATCCGTAAATATCTCCCCGAGCTATTTTCAGGTCCAGCTGATTAACCGCCGCGCGGCCTTTGTATATTTTGCTGAGACTGTTCGTTTCAATAATGTATTCGTTCAATTTCCTCACCTCGACACCTATCGTAACGTGCCAAGTTTAAAGCCAAGGGAACTCTGAGTTTAAGTTTTGTTTAAAAAACGGATTCGGGTCCCGGCTGATGAACTGAAAATCTCCCTCTCCAAATTCATTTCGCGAGCCAGCAGTTCTGTAATCGCCAAACCAATCCCGGCCCCTTTTTCACTGGACTGTTGCTCCATACCGGGCCCTTTATCTGTGATAACCAATGCCTCAGTTCCATTATCTTTCTGTACTTGAACACCGATAAATCGGCCTGAGGCAGCATGGCGAACTACATTTTGAAAGAGATTGTCCAGCAGACGACGGAAGCCTTGCTCATCGACATTCCACACCATACTATGTTCGGGCAGGTCGATATCCACTTCAAAGCCCTCCTTTTCCCACACCGGATACCAGCTGGCTACACACTCCCGCACTAGCCGCAGGATATCACGCGGTGTGTTATTCATAGTGTATTTTCCACTAGCTAGCAGATTATAGGTGAGCAGATTATCGATCAGACTCCCAAGGTCTTTTAGCTTGTTTTCCATCAGTGTAATCGACTGTTTCCCTCTGCTGCTCAGATTTTCACCATCTAGTGTATACAGATGGCTACGCACGACCGTAAGCGGTGTCCGAATATCGTGTGACAGATCCGCGACCAGTCTCTTCCGCAGCTCTTCCTCCTGACGCTCACGTCCCCGACTCTCTGCCAACTGCTCGACCATCTGATTAAATGCTTCTTCCAGCTTGCCGATTTCATCCGGGCGTCCAGTGGTAACAAGAATGGGCAAGCCATCCTCTCCTCGCTGCGACATGGCGGCCTGAAGCTGCAACAGTCTACGCCGAATGCCTCCAAAAAACAGAAGAGATACGAATATAAAAGCGCCCAGAACCAATACGATAAAAAAGAGATAGTACATCAACATGCTACTATCTGTAGGTGGCTGTTCAAAGAACGAACGAGGCACTTTTAACACCATATAGCCCTGATTTACATCATTCTTGCCCCCGCCAATAAAGGCTACTACCGTAAACGGCCCCTCATAGCTTGCTTGCTTCATAAAAGCTATAGCCTGCGCAGCGTTCCATTGTTTTGGCATGTTAAGTTGTGTGGGTAACTCCAGCCTTGTTCTACCTGCGGTATCCACCCAAAATATTTGTGAGTTAGGGAACATATCTTGTTGTATTTTGCGCAGATGGGCTGAGATTTGCTCTGGTGTGGCTCCCTTCAAAGCTACAGCTTCGCGATGCCAGCTATTTTCGGTATGGGTAGTAGAGGGATAGTAAGCATTTTTAGGCTTGAGCTCCGCCCCCCAGTTCAATAACACGCTATATATCAAGGCTGTAACAGGCAACACAATGGGCAACAGCATCATAGCAACCACAATAATGACCAGATAACGGAACAACAGTGAACTGCGAAACCGACCTCCCTGACCCGGCCTAGAGCTGGGGTGTAGCCTCCTCCAATCCTTGCGCGTCCTGCTCATTATGCTTTCACCCGATATCCTACACCACGGATCGTCTCAATGATGCGGGGTGCCGCAGGATCGATCTCCAGCTTTTCGCGAAGGTGTCGGATGTGGACCATTAAAGTTTTGTCTCCGTCGATATAGGGATCCCCCCACACTGCTTCATACATTTGCTCTTTTGTCATAATTTGGCCCAAATGCCGCAGCAAATAAGCAAAGATGTGATATTGCTTACCTGTCAGTGTAATTTCCTCCCCGGTATCACGGTTCACAATACGGTTATCAGGAGAGAAGACAGAGAGATGCCCCAGTTGTAAGGATTCTTCCGGCACGGTTCCCGATCGGCGCAGCAAAATCTCCATACGTGCTATGAGCTCGTCCGGGTGAAAGGGCTTGGTTACATAATCGTCGGCGAAATCCAGTCCTTGCAGCTTATCGTCAATGGATGTACGGGCAGACAACATGAGAATGGGAAGCTCCGCGTACTCTTTCTTGAGCCGCTTCCCCATGGTGAATCCATCCAGACCGGGTAACATCACATCCAAAATCACGAGTCGGCACGTACGGGCTGCTTCCACAGCCCCATCCCCGCTGCGAAGCCATACTACAGCGTAATTCCGCTCTTCCAAATACTGATGCGTCCAAGCTCCAATATCCTGGTCATCTTCGATGTATAACACATTTGTTTTCATCATGGGCACCTACTTATCGTTTTTCTTTTATGTAATGGGCATTATAGCATTTATGGTACATGACCCACTTAAAAAGGTTAATAACTACCTTATACGACATACGCTTCACATTTTCAAATTTGAATGCTCGTGAAAAAAGGAGGCCTACCCGATGCTGCTGGAAGCGATATACCATCACCCGAAACGCAATTGGGCTTTTGGTTATAATGATGAAACGATATTTCTACGGCTACGTGCGAAGAAAAATGACCTGAATACCGTTCATGCTCTCACCGGAGATAAATACGATTGGGACCGCACCCGACAGCTTGTCCCGATGTCCAAATTCGCTACCGATGGCAGGTTTGATTACTATGAATGCAGCGTAAAACCTACTCACCGTCGGCTGAAATATGGATTTTTGCTAGAAGACGGTGAGGAACGTATTTGGATGAACGAGGATGACTTCACCACCCAGGAACCTCAAAACGCAGACAGTCTGTTCCAATATCCGTTTTTGAACCCGATTGATATTCTGAAGCCACCTGCATGGGTGAAGGATGCTGTATTTTATCAGATTTTCCCGGAACGTTTTGCGAACGGTGACCCCTCCATCAGCCCAGAAGGTGCAGAGACATGGGGCGGAACGCCACAAAGAGACAATTTTTTCGGTGGCGATCTACAGGGGATTCTGGATCACCTGGATCACTTGAACGAGCTAGGGATTAACGCCATATATATGACCCCTGTGTTCAAGGCAACGACCAATCATAAATATGATACCGAGGATTATATGGAGGTGGACCCGCATTTCGGGGACAAAAAGACATTGAAAAAACTGGTCGATGCCTGCCACGAACGAGGAATTCGGGTGCTGCTTGATGCGGTGTTCAACCATTCAGGCCGTACTTTTAAACCGTTCGTTGACGTGCAGGAAAAAGGCGAAGCCTCGCCTTACAAGGACTGGTTCCATGTACATAGCTTTCCCTTGGAAGTGGCGGATGACATACCGACCTACGATACGTTCGGGCTGGAACCGATGATGCCTAAGCTGAACACCGAACATCCTGAGGTGAAAAAGTACCTGCTGGAGGTGGCAAAGCATTGGATCGAAGAAATCGGCATCGACGGTTGGCGGTTGGATGTGGCAGACGAGGTGGATCACGCCTTTTGGCGGGAATTCCGTACTACGGTCAAGCAGGCCAATCCGGATGCGTACATTTTGGGTGAAATGTGGAATGAATCGTCTGAATGGCTTCAGGGGGACCAATTCGATGCAACGATGAATTATCCGTTCACCTACGCGGTGAATGATTTTTTCGTCAAGAAAGTGACCGATGCCCAAAGCTTTGCCTTCGCCATCGGACGACAGCTGGCCCGCTATCCGCAGCAAGCATCCGAGGTTGCCTTCAATCTGCTGGATAGCCACGACACACCACGCCTGCTGACACTGTGCGGGGATGACAAGCGGCTGATGCGACTGGCCGCCCTGTTCCAGTTCACGTACATGGGCGCACCCTGCATCTATTACGGCGATGAGATCGGTCTGGATGGAGATGCCGATCCAGGCTGCCGCAAGTGCATGGAGTGGGACACCGACAAGCAGGACCGCGAGCTGTTCGACTTTTACCGCGAGTTGATTGCTCTTCGTAAGGGGCACCCTGTCCTCCGTGATCAGGGAAGCATCACCTTTCTGGAGGCACAGCCAGAGGGCACCTCACTTGCCTACGAGCGCCGCAGCGAGGAAGAGGTGCTGCTCGTGCTGCTCAACCATTCCGATGAGGATCACGTTTTTGAACTGGACATTCCTGAGCAGGAATGGCAATTAGCCTTTGGCGAAAGCCAGTGGTCCATAGGAGCGAAGGGGTTGCATGCCAAGCTTCCACCCTACGGATACGCTGTGCTGAAGGCAGCGCCTGCTCAGTAGAAGAAAGGCATAAGCCTCTATAAGCGGATGCTGATGAAAGTACCTGTTGAATACGGTAAAAAAGCGAGACCACCAGGAACAAGATAGTTAACTTGTTCCCGGTGGTCTTTTTACGTTGAATATGAGCTTCTATCCAAGTCGATTATTTGTTTTTAACATCTGTTCTTACTACCCCAACATCCGAAGCATTGATCGAAATGGGGTTACCGCCTTGTCCTGTCTGAGCTGAAGATGATTGTCTGACGACCACCGAAACTCTTTTATTCTTAAAGCCAGTTCGTCTCGTTCTTCCCAATGCAATACCTCCTTAAATATATACGTGAGTTCCTTAAACCTCTCAATTACGACTCAAATGCGAAGAGATATGCTATATGAATATGCCGCTGTAGAAAATAAGTATCGGCGAATATCAGATCTTTGAGTAAAGAGGCTCGGTGATTCACACAAAAAAAAACGAAATTTCCATCTATAAAAAAAACGCTCCAAGAGGATATACCCTTGAAGCAGTTTTTCAGCGCTACCTGAGCCAGTACAGCAGTTTACGCAGGTAGCGTCCGTGTTTTCAATTGCACGTACAACTGGTGCGTCACCTGCTGCGGCTCAATACCCAACTCATCTTCCAGTATACGGACGAAGCTTTCATAATGCTTTTGCGCAGCGGTATAATCGCCCAGTTGGGCATAGGCGGTCAGCAGCAGACCGCAGATATCGTCTGAGTATGGCTCCCGTTGTTGTAGGCTGAGTAAGCGCTGAACAGACTGCCGGGTACGACCTGAGCGAAGCTCTTCTCTCGCCAGCTCAGAAGCACATGCCAGATACATACTGCGCAGCTTCTCCCTTTTTGCATACGCCCACGGGTAATCGTGCTCTTCTAGATAGTTGCCACGGTATAGAGCCAACAGGCTCTCAATACGCGGCGTACCGCCGCTACCGGATGCAGCCCATTCGGATATTCCCCGCTCGAATAGCTCCACATCTGTAATCCAGCCATTGCGGTTCAAGCGGTAGCGATCCAGATTATATTCCAGCTTCGTATCTTGCATCCGTTCTTTCAACGCCTTGCGGATTTGGTAAATGGACGTGTGCAGGTGAACAACAGCCTTGTCCAAATGATATTCAGGCCACAGCGCATCTAGCAATTGTTCTTTGCTCACCCATTCTCCTTCATGGTGTAGTAAAAAGGAAAATAGCTCCTGTGACTTTAATGTGCGCCATTTGAATGGTTTCGCTCCTAAGGCTTCCTGTCCATTCTCCAAAATTTCAAGCTTTTGAAAACAACGTACCTTGGGGGATTGCTCTGCTGCAACTCCCAAACTGGAAGAACGAGGATTAGCCAGCGTGGCTGCAATCCGATCTAACGTTTTGGATAGCCGCCGGGCATGAACGGGCTTTAACAAGTAATCCAGTGCTTGCAACTCGAACGCTTCAATAGCATATTCCGAGTACGCGGTCACAAAGACGATATGAATATGGGAATCCAGCTGTTGAATCCACTCGGCGGCCTCCAGACCGTTCATCTCTGGCATTCCGATATCTATAAAAACAATATCCGCACGTTCTGCCGCCAGATGATGCAGCCCCGCTTGTGCAGACGTATATTTGCCCATTACCGTTAACCGTCCGTCCGCCTCCAGCAACCGTTCCAAGTAGGTTAATGCCGACCTCTCATCATCAATTAAAATCGCCTTCATTTGTGTCTGTACTCCCTTCCTGTGCAACCATCCATCATGATGCTCTATTTACATGCTATCTGCTTTATCCTTACAATTTTTAATTCCTTATATTTTATATATCGTATCATCGCGGACGCGACATTAGCTTTTCCGACAAATGTACTGTACTTTTTTATTCATCGGTATTCCGGGGTGAGATCGTTTCCGGCACACGGAAGCTTACCGTCGTCCCTTGCATAGGATTACTTTCAATCCGCAACCCTTCTCCATACATATGGATAAGACGGCGGTGGATATTACGCAGTCCCACGCTGGAAGATACATGATCCTCCGACAACAGCTGTTCCAATCGCTCGGACGGAATCCCTACGCCGTCATCGGTCACGCTGACTACAAAATCGGTTCCATCCTCCTGCACAACCACTCGCACGGTTCCACCTGTTGCCCGTTGCATCACACCATGTCGTATCGCATTTTCCACGATGGGCTGAATGCTTAATGGCGGGATAAGCGACCGGATGTTCCTTCCTACCTCTACGGTCACCTGCAAACGTTCTTCAAATCGTGCTTTTTCCAGTGCCACATACGATTCTACCAATTCCAGCTCCTTGGATAACGGCACCGTATTCTCCCTGTTCTGAAAATCAAAACTGCCCCGCAAATACTGACTCAGCTCCATGAGCAGCTCCGCTGCTTTATCCGGGTCTACGGCTACGGTCGATACAATAACATTCAATGCATTGTACAGAAAATGCGGCTTGATTTGTGCCTGTAAAAAGGCCATTTCCGAACGCACCGCTTCCTCCGCCGAATGACGCATGTTCAACAGCGTGCGCACACGCGCCTTTAATTCCTCAGCATCAACAGGCTTACGTAGAAAATCATTAGCTCCCGCCATAAAACCTGCGCGGATATCGCCGGGCAGGTCGCGTGCCGTCAGCAGCAACACCGGTAGCTCGGACAGGGAATACCGTTCCCGTATCCGTCGGCATAGCTCAATACCGGACATTTCCGGCATCATCCAATCCGTAATGACCAGGTCAAATCGGGTACGGCCATTCAGCATGTGAAGTGCCTCCTCGGCATGATCCACTGCCACCACGCTACAACCTGTGGTATATAATAGCTCCTCCAGCACCCGAAGATTAACCTCATCATCATCCACAGCCAGCACTTTGTAAGGAACAGTCTGAACTTGCTCTTGGACATCCTCTTCATGCGGAATCACATTCTGACCCGACGTCACGCCAGGCTGCAATATAACCGTAGACGAAACATCTTTTTGAGCTTCATGTGCCAACGTTCCGGTCTGCGCCAAGGGTAGTGTAAAATAAAAGGTCGAACCCTTGCCCAATCTAGATTCTACCCGGATATGACCACCATGCAACTCCACCAGGCGACGGACTATGCCTAATCCAAGCCCTGTTCCACTGTATCCTTCATCCTCAGCATTCGCCCCTCGGTTAAAAGGTTCAAATATATGCGAAAGATGCTCTTGGGCAATACCGGACCCGGTGTCCTTCACACTGATTTCCATTTCGCGGTTCCCCGCTTTGACAGAGATTACGATTTCGCCTTCCTCCGTAAATTTCACCGCATTACCCAACAAATTGTACAAAATTTGAATCAACCGATCCTCATCCGCATCCACCTTGGGCAACGAACTGGGCCATTCTTTGACAAATTGAAGCTTTTTCTTACCCACCGTATGACCCAATACCTCCAGCACGGAATTTACAGCTGCCTGTACATTAACAGGCCGACGATTTAAGGCTAATCTGCCATTTTTCAAATTAGAAAAATCCAGAATATCGTTAATTAAATAAGAAAGTCTGCGTCCTACATTCGCAATCAAGGCCAAGTTGTGCTTTTGCGGCTCATTGAATTGTGTCCCGTAGCGGTCTAGCATGGATTGAGCGATATTAATAATTCCATGCAGAGGAGTGCGCAGTTCATGTGACGTGTTGGCCAGAAATTCGTCTTTTAACCCATCCAGTGTTAGCAACCGTCGTGACAGGTTCTCAACCTCCATAAACGAATGTACAAAACGTTTGGCCAGCAGAAGCGTTTGAGCCAATACGAATATGAGCATTTCATAGGCTGTCACCCCACGCACATCTCCCCAGCCCAAAATATACACAAAACTAGTCACTACAATCATAAGAATGCTCATAATACTAATGACTAGCAGTGCAGCGTCATCCGTCCGTTGAAGAAGTCCACGAATCAAGATCAGTAATACATATCCCACACTGACTACACCAAAAAGGAGAATAAACGCTTCAAAGGATGAGAGTATCAGTGTAGGCAACAATAGCCCCATACCCAGCATCAGTGCGGTTGTAATATTATAGAGGCGCAGCACGATCCGATTCATAACAATCTGCGTCGAAAGATGAACATACCGGATCAGAAAATAGTAGAACAGCGTTGAAGAGAACGACTGTATTTTTAGTATCCATTCATAAGGTAAATCCGGTATTCCCCAAACCAGCAGCTTTTCTCCATGTGTCAGAATATAAAATAAAGCCGCGATGCAAAAACATCCTAAGTAAAGCAATGCCTTCTCCTTTTTACGTAAAAGGTACAGCATGATAAAAAATACGGTAGGAATAAAAAATCCAGCTACCAGTACGGTGTCCTCTGCCATCGCAACTTCCCGGCTATGCGCAATACTCTCGTAATCCCCAAATAACAGTGGATAAATGATTCCACCGGAGGAATAGCTATAATTAGCCACATGCACGGTAATATCAGCTGAATGTCCATCTACCGCTGCAAATCCAACATAGGGGGCATTGCCCTGCTTGCCCTTGTCGGCAGAAACAGAGGGAATGCCACTTGCTCCCACGTTTTCTCCATCAATCCATACTTGACTGGCGTTGCGAATGTTTTGCATATAGATGCCATACAGATTTTCCGCTTTTTCAGGCAACAGCACACGAATATGATAGGTTCCATATCCGGTCGCCTGTCCCTCAGGCATCCACTGATTCCATCTACCAGGCACATCTACAATCTTGGTAGAAGATCCCGTTTCCATCCCCAACTCTGAAGAACTCTGATGATTTACCCAATCCTTATCTTGCATTTCACGAAAGGATGAAGGTTGCACAAGCTGATTGGGGTAAAATTCCCACTCCCCTCCCAGCTGTACAGGGCCTTCCTTTTCGGGATTCCAATTACGCAAATCAATAACACCGTTGTGAGCTTTCCAATGACTGTTCCCGGATAAAACACCCGACACTAACGGATACACCGGCAACGCAACCGCAAGCAGAAGTATAATAAAAAATAAAACCCCCTGTTTTTTCATAATTCCTCCGCTCTTTTCAATATCGTCTATCTTTTAGTATCGGTTATTCTAACCAGCTGTATTAGAAGCGCTGCCCATGCAAAAAGGGACGCCCGCCGCAGACAAAAATCTGTGCGGAATCGTCCCCTTCTAGACACCTTTTTACTCCCTATATTCCCCTTATTAAGGAATCATGCCTTCATCATTACCACCGCCAGGAATCGAGCCTGAATCGTCTCCGCTGTTATCGCTCGGTGGCGTTGCTCCACCGTTGCTGTCACTGCTTCCTGTTCCGCTGCTTTGTTGCTGGCTGGCTACAAAATCTTTATACTCCTGAATCGCATCTTCCAGATTCATATAATTTTTCTTGATTTCCGGCATAGGATAATACTGGTCCAGATGATTGAATGCATCCACTACTCTGTGAAAGTAGATCGTCGTTGGATCTGTACCATTTGCTGTGAGCAGATTGTTCGCAATTGTCTTGAGCTCATAGATATCCTGACCAGTTACTATCCATTTGGATTGGTAGTTCGAAAACGCTGTAATCAAATCCGTGTTAGCCTGGTCTACCTGCAGCTGTGTGCTATCTGGAGTATGAAGCACAAGGTTTGCCTGATTAATTTGCCCTTGAAGTTCTTCGTTATCTTGTTCGGTATAATGACGACCGAACGTCTGAACTTCATTATTAGCTAAATTTATGTTGAAATTCAACAACGTGGTATCCACCGCTATTGGTACAGCATACTGGCTCTTTACCTGTTGCAACTCCTCGTATACGGGAACAACGTCTTGTAATTTAAAGCTGGACAAACTCAAGAAGATGGAGGCATGCTCTGAAGCCGAAGATAAGGCTTGCTGAGCTTCAGCGCTTAATGTGCCTGAATTTTGCACCAAAATTCCATTGATCGATGTCTGCATTTCAATGATTTCGTGTCTCAATTGTAGTCTTTTCTCGTTATATTTTTCAATATAGGTCCCTTTAGCCTGACTTAATTGATTATAAGAGATTACCAATTGCTCCTCAGGAGTAAACGGCATAATGAGTGCAAAGTTGGCTTGTCCTGTTAGTTGCTCTAAAGGCATTATTTCCGTGAGCAAGTAATTACGAGCAACAGGGTCAGACAGTAGTTTCAGTTGAATATCTTGAACCAGCTGTTGCAGTTTTTCCCGAGTTGTAGCAGGCACTGGCGCAGTGAATTCCGCAAGTCTTTGACTCAGCTCCATGTTCAAGGTCAATACGTCCTGCTGCGTCATAGCGGTGTGCATCTTCTCTGTATATTCCTGAATGAGGTTGTCTAGTTCAGCATTTTGAGAACCACTCTGATCGTAGATAACCTGCGCTTCTTGTAGAGTATTTTTAAGCACTGAGAAGTCCGCTGCTTGCAGTGCCAAGAATGATTCTGTGGCAACTTCTATTTTTTGTGTCCATTCATCCAACTGCTCAGTTGTAGCTAATGGGTTCACATATATATTTAATCCTTCTCTCACTAAAGACTTGTAACGCGCTTTGTCTGTTTTCAAATTCTCCACACGATCCGTTACATCAAGAAAATGCAGATAGGCATCTCGGAGTTTTACTGATGCATTGTAGACTTCAATTACTCGACGCAAGCTTTTTACTTCCCGATCCACAATATTTTGAGGCGCATTCCCTTCCAACACATTGTTGCCAAATTGAATAGCTTGACTTAGTGATTCATCCCAAAGAGGCGGGAATTCGTCGCCAACCATTCGGTTTTGTTCAAGGGTAGTCGAAGCTACCTGAATCAGTCTAACTAATTCCTGTGTTCCAATCACCGGTTCTGTGACTGAAGCTGTGTACACAGAAACATCCCGTTTCAATGTGCTGAGCGCTTGATCTACTTCTGCCTGTGTAGCTGCTGTATTGTTCAGTACCAGCGTAGCTTGATTGATTGCTATGGACAAGCTTTCCTTCGCTACGGCCGTGTAAAGCGCCTGATCCGGTCCACCCTCACCTGCACGCTCCAGCAGTTCTTTGGCTGCATGGACTTCTGTCTCCAGCTGACTGCGGTCAACGCTAACAATGACGCTGTCGTGTTTTTTCTTATCTTTGCTATCTGTGTCCGTGACAACCGATCCAGCAGAGGATGAGTTCTTCGTACCATTTACGAGACTAACAGCTTCTTTCATCGCATCATAGTTAATGATAACATCCTGCGGCTGTTTTTGTTCCGGCAGGTTAAGCTGGTTGATTGTAGCTCCCTTAGCCAGCGTAATAAAGGGAACACCCACATATTGTGATGCATCCAGCAAACCAATACTACCGCTAACCAACAGCTTGCCCAGTCCCTGTTGCAACGAAACACGGCTAATCGCGGCATTTCCCTCGGTCACGATCGATGCATCATTTTTCAGCGTCAGGTTGTCGATCTTGGTCGTCCCGGTTGCGGTCAGCTTGGCATCCTTGGAGCCAAGCTCCACACCGGACCATGCCGTATTTTCCAAAATGGCCGATACAGGCTGAGTTCCTGAGCCTTTGATTTCCAAGACGCCTGTGGAGGACATGTTCTTCAAGGTTACTGAGCCATTAACGATTAGGCGTCCCTCAAAAGATACACCCTTACCGTCAAATACGCCGCCGTCTGCGTTAATTTCCAGCTTATTCACACCTGTCAGTGTACGCAAATTACGGTTAAGGTCGAATTTTGCCCCTTTTAATACAGCTTTGTTATTTTCACCGAACAAACCTTGCAAAGACCCTTCTAACTGGTAAGGGATATTTCCGATTCGAACGGTATTGCCCTCTGATTTCACTTCTCCTACCGGATGATCCAGCAGGCTGACGAATACTTCTGCACCACTCTCCCGGTTCAATGGATTTTTCAAATCCGTTGCAGAAGCATCCTCTGATAACAGACCGTAAGAGCGGGCAACCTGAACTGCATTTTGCTGTGCATTCGCTGTGCTGGCATCCTGTAAGTCCATTGCACGTACTAGCGATACAATCAGTTCTTCCTTGGTAATGGCATCCCCCGGACGGAACAGTTCCCCGTTGCCTGTCATATACCCGGCTGCACGTACAGCCTCAATATAGGGAGCGCCCCATGCATCGGACGATACATCCATAAAAGAAGTTTGCTGCTGATTGTTAACTTCCAACTGGAACAGACTGCACAAAATTTTAGCCGCTTCTGCGCGGGTCAAATTCTTTTGTGCCATAAAATCGCCCTGCTTACCGCCTGTCATCAAACCCAAGGTGCGGGCTTGTGCTACAAATCCAGTTTCGCTTTGCGTATCTGCTGTCGCTGCATAAGCAGTCTGGACGCCGCCCACCCAAGGCAGAGATACGATTGAACCTGAAGCAATACCCAATACCATCGCAGATGCAATCCATTTATTTCGATTTACAAGTTTCAACATTTCCACTCCTAGACACTATTTATTGGCATATATCCTGTTTTATCGAAGTCTTTAGTCATGTTTAGTTCTACGGATTATGCAACCAAGGAACTATGCTAAGAGAATTATACGAAACCCTACTGAACCGATTCTGAACAATTAGTCCTATATTAAGACATCCCCGCAACAAAATTGCTTGACTTGGAGTGAACTCCAAATGTAATAATATCCGGTGTAAGTAGCTGGAGTAGACTACATTTGAAGAAAACAATATCTAGGAAAGCGAGGTATAATCAAATGGACTATGTAAAACTTGGAACTACCGGCTTGGATGTATCCCGGCTTTGTCTTGGGTGTATGGGCTTTGGGGTTGCAGAACGGTGGATTCACCCATGGATACTAGATGAAGAGCGCAGTCGTCCCATTATAAAAAATGCCCTGGAGCTAGGTATTAATTTTTTTGATACCGCGAATGTATATTCAGATGGAACTAGCGAAGAAATTGTTGGACGGGCTTTAAAGGATTATGCAAATCGAGATGAAATTGTCCTCGCGACCAAGGTTCATTTCCGTATGCATCAAGGCCCGAATGGTGCGGGACTTTCCCGAAAGGCTATCATGAGTGAAATAGATAAGAGCCTTAAGCGACTGGGGACAGATTATGTGGATCTGTACCAAATCCATCGCTGGGATTACAATACCCCTATTGAAGAGACGATGGAAGCATTACATGATGTTGTGAAGGCCGGGAAGGCAAGATATATTGGTGCTTCTGCCATGTACGCATGGCAGTTTCTAAAGGCGTTACATGTCGCTGAAAAGAATGGATGGACCCGATTTGTATCAATGCAGAATCATTTAAATCTCTTATATCGTGAAGAGGAGAGAGAGATGCTGCCGCTTTGTAAGGAAGAAAAAATCGGTGTGATTCCATACAGCCCGCTTGCAGGTGGAAGATTGACGCGTGATGCGCAGGAAACAACACATCGTTCCGAAACCGATCAAGTTGCGAAATCTAAATACGATGCAACTGCAGATACCGATCGATTGATCGTGGAGCAGGTTGCGGCCATCGCAGAAAAACGTGGAGTTCCCCGCGTTCAAATCGCACTTGCCTGGTTGCTACAGAAAGAACCGGTAACAGCTCCCATTATCGGTGCTACGAAAACGTCTCATCTTGAAGATGCAGTAGCTGCTCTTTCGATTACATTAACACCTGAAGAAATTGCATTACTGGAAGAGCCGTATGTTCCTCATCCGGTAGTTGGCGCTCAGTAAATATGGATGAAATGACAGTTTCGAAATAAGAAACGACAAGAACGCCCTATTCATTTACATAGGGCGTTTCTTGATCAGAAATCAGGAGGTGAAGTCTGCATGTTGATCGCAGAAGTAAGCAAAAAATTTGAACTATCTCAGGATACACTCCGCTATTATGAACGCATCGGACTTATTCCGCGTGTGAACCGTAATAAAAGTGGCATCAGGGATTACACGGAAGAAGATTGCAGATGGGTTGAATATATTAAATGTATGCGAGGCGTAGGACTTCCCATTGAAATTTTGATTGAGTATGTTAGGTTATTCCAACAGGGTGATGAAACGATGAATGCTAGAAAAGAACTCTTAATAGAGCAGCGCAAGCAGCTCATTGCAAAAATGAAAGATATGGAAAATGTGTTGGAACGCATGGATTATAAAATTACAAGCTATGAACAAACAATAGGTGAAAAAGAAAAACATCTAATTTAACCCCTGCGCGCTTTACGAGACAATAGGTTGCCCAAGGACTGAACACCTTGTACAAACAAGACTAGAATGATGACGGTAATCAGCATAACCAGCGTATCAAAACGTTGATAGCCATATGCGATCGCCAGATCACCAATTCCGCCTCCGCCGACCGCACCAGCCATAGCAGTAGCACCAATCAGACCAATGGATGCTGTCGTTAACGACAAAATCAGAGAACTGAATGCCTCAGGAAGCAAAAAATATCGAATGACCTGGAATGGAGTCGCCCCCATCGCATCTGCTGCCTCCAGTATCCCCGGATTTACCTCCAACAGCGAGTTTTCGACCAGCCTGCCGATATATGGCGCAATATATACAATCAAGGGGACAATTGCCGCACTGGTCCCAATGGATGTATTCACAATCAGACGAGTTAACGGAATGATCGCAATCAGCAAGATAATAAAGGGTAAGGAGCGAACAATGTTTATGATTGGATTCAAAATATTGTGCAGCCATTTGTTCTCCAGAATTCCGCCCGGACGGGTGATGACGAGTAAAATACCGATAGGGATACCGATCAGGGCGCCAATGAATAATGATATGCTGACCATGAGCACGGATTCATACAAAGCTTCCCACAGTTGATCCCAGGTTATCGTGGTTCCTGTAATCATCATAGACTCTCTACCTCCTGAATATGGACTCCTTTGCTCTTGATAAAATCAACAGCCTGCTGAATGGAATGCTGTCCACCGCGCAGTTGGATCGTCATATAGCCAATCGTTGTTTCTTGAATCTCCGTCATGTTGGCAAATAAAATGTTCACATGGATATCATGTTGCCGAATCAATTCATGAACCACCGGATCAGAAGCAACCTGTCCTATAAATTCCAACTTGTAAATCCGCTGTGATTCTTGCTGTTCGAACGTTTGCAGCACACTCTCGGGTACTGCATCGTGAATGACCGTGCGTACAAAGCTCTGCGTCGTCGGGTGCTGCGGCTGCCCGAATACCTCCAGGACATTGCCCTGCTCGATGATTTCCCCTTTTTCCATTACGGCTACCTTGTTGCATATTCGCTGAATGACCGACATCTCATGGGTGATAATCAAAATGGTAATCTTGTATTCCTTGTTAATTTTGCGAAGCAAGTCGAGAATAGACTGCGTGGTCTGTGGATCAAGCGCCGAGGTTGCCTCATCACAGAGCAAAATGGATGGGTTGCTCGCAAGCGCCCGTGCAATCCCGACACGCTGCTTTTGTCCGCCGGAAAGCTCGTTGGGATAGCTGTTCGCCTTGTCCGACAATCCTATGAACGCCAAAAGCTCTTTCACACGCCCCTCTATTTCCCGTTTGTTGCGCTTAAGCAGCACCAACGGAATTGCAATGTTGTCGAACACCGTTTTTGATTCCAGCAGATTAAAATGCTGAAAAATCATTCCGATCTTCTTCCTTACCTTTCGCAGCCCAGAGGTCGAATAGGTATTTAACTGTTCTCCCTCAACAAGAACCTCTCCGCTGGTTACTTTCTCCAGACGATTGACCAAACGGATCAGCGTACTTTTCCCAGCGCCACTGAATCCGATAAATCCGAAAATATCTCCTTTATCCACTTTGATATTTATATTTTTTAACGCTTCAATGCTTAGGCCTTTTCTCACATAGGTTTTGGATACATTCCTAAGTTCAATCATGAGTCCTAACTCCTTCCGTTCTCACAAGTATGTAAGATGTTCTGAGCTGATTGCTTTTCTTTGGCATGAACGATCGAATTAAATCCGAGTATTCTAGTAAGTTTTATAAAGTATACTACTTCGATTTAATATTCATGTCAATATGTGTTTTGAGTCTGGTTAGTTCATGTCCTTGCATAAATCAGCATGATATTGCAGATGGTATGAAATATGCCGAAGCATACACACCTTACCCGAACGGGACGGAAGCGGAGGAACATAGATGAAGCGAATATTTACCTTGTGGCTATGCGTTGCAGTTATGGGGATGTTGGCAGTTACGGCGGAACCCGCATGGGCCACTCAGACTGTTGACGGACAGCCTTATCATTTTGGGTTTAAAAAAAGTAAGGGAGGAGAGCTACCTTCTATCGCACAAGAAGGCTTTATGCACCTGATCGAAAGACAAGGTGGCATCTTTCTGGGGGATACGACTAAAAAAGAATTATTTCTCACTTTCGACAACGGCTATGAGAATGGGTATACTCCGAAAGTGCTGGATGTATTGAAGGCCAAAAAGGTCCCAGCCGCCTTCTTTGTGACGGGGCATTTTGTAAAAGACCAGCCTGCTTTGATGCGACGCATGGCAAGTGAGGGTCATATTATCGGAAACCATTCATGGAGCCATCCTGATATGAGCACCATTTCTTCGGCAGAGATCCGGTCTGAGCTGGATCGGGTACGAAATGCATCGGCAGAGCTAACCGGGCAAAAAGAAATGAAATATGTCCGGCCACCTCGCGGCATTTTTAGTGAAAAAGCATTGGCTTCCTGTCGAGAGGCCGGATATACGAGCGTATTCTGGTCTGTAGCTTATAAAGACTGGGACACAAATATTCAGCAAGGAACGGACTATGCCTATCGTCAAGTCATGCGTCAGCTCCACCCTGGTGCGGTTATTCTGCTTCATTCCGTATCCAAGGACAATGCCGAGGCGCTTGCTTCTATCATCGACGAGGCTCGCAAGCAAGGGTATGAGTTTAAAAGTCTAGACGACCTTAAGGTGAAACATTATCACTAAATAGTAACTGAATTTAATGAGCCGATACGTTATCAGCCCGATCCACACCTGCCCATGGTAGCCAGTGTGAATCGGGCTTTTTAGTTTACGACCAAGGAAGGTAATGGATATAATGACTGTAAGAAATGAATTGGAAAGCACTATTTTTTGGAGGTACATCATGCATTTTGTATTTGATCTGGATGGAACGATTTGCTTTAAGGGGCAGTGTGTGTCGGATAAGATCGCAAGCTGTCTGGAACAATTGTCCCGAGCGGGACATGAAGTCATTTTTGCCTCGGCACGGCCGATTCGCGACATGTTACCCGTACTTCCTAAACGCTTTCACACCTATGCTCTGATTGGTGGCAACGGCTCTATGATCTCCCAACAAGGCAGTATAACTCACGTGGAATCCTTTTTACCGGAAGTGAAGAATGCCCTGCTCGCACTACTGGAGGAACACCAAACCACCTATCTGATTGACAGCGAGTAGGATTATGCATATACGGGTGCAGCTGATCATCCTATACTCAACAATGTGGATATCAGCAAGTTGGCGCAAAAGCTGCCTTTGGATTCCCTGAAATCCATCGTAAAAATGCTCATTTTAACTGCTGACGATATGGATGAGCTTGCCGCCAAGCTTTCACCGCTCGGCGTAGTCATCCATCAACACCGTAATGAACAAGTGCTGGACATCAGCCCGCAAAATATCCATAAATGGAACGCGCTTCAGAAGCTTGGTGTGCAGCCCCGTCAATTTATAGCCTTCGGCAATGATGCGAATGATATTCCGATGTTCAGGGAGGCACACCATGCCGTCATGATTCATCACCATGCTGAACTGGCTGCCTTCGCGACTGAATCGATCCCTAATGAGGGAAAAAATCTAGAAGACCGGATTATCGCCAAAATACGTGAGTTGGCTGAAACAGTAACCATTTAGCCAAACGCTAAGAAAGGGAAGGTCTCTCTATGAGCCTTCCCTTCCCTTTACCATTCTACAGATAGCAACGCCTATTGCACGCTTAGCTTATACACTCTAGCTTCATATGGGCGCAGCTTCAATGCATGCAGTTGTTCCCCTTGTACCGGCTCGTAGTTGGACAGCAGCAGCTCCGCCTTAGCGACAGGAAAGTCCTCCTCGGGCCAGTGGTACACCGGATCACGATCAAAGAAATTCAAAATGACCAGCAAACACTCTTTTCCCAACATACGAGTGAATACATACAGCTCCGTATCTAGTGGCAACAGTAGCTTGTATTCGCCATAGACTATGACCTCATGTTGTTTGCGCAGAGCAATTAACTTGCGATAATAGTGGAAAACCGAGTCCGGATTATTTCTTTCTGCCTCTGCATTAATGTGTGTGTAGTTATCGTTAATCTTCATCCACGGCTCTCCATCGGTAAATCCGGCCGCAGGACCAGCATCCCACTGCATAGGAGTGCGTGCATTATCCCGGCTTTTTCGCCAGATCGCCGCCATAATCTGTTCCTCCGGTTCACCGATCTTCCGTTGCTGCTCATAATAATTCAACGTTTCCACATCCCGGTAATCATCAATTGACGGGAATGCGATATTCGTCATGCCAATTTCCTCACCTTGATAAATATAAGGCGTACCCTCTAACATATGTGTGAAGGTTGCCAGCATTTTGGCTGACTCTACGCGATATTGTCCATCATTAGCAAATCGCGAGAGGGCCCGCGGCTGATCATGATTGTTCAGATAATTGGCATTCCATCCTTCCTCATGAAGCACTGTCTGCCAGCTGCTCATTATTTTTTTCAGCTCCACCAATGTCCACGGCTTGGATTTCCATTTTTCCGTCCCTAGCCCTTGTGCATCAATAAACATGTGTTCAAATTGGAAAACCATATTCAGCTCATGCCGTTGGTCCCCCACATAATCAAGTGCCTGTTCCGGTCCTAAACCGGACGTTTCTCCGACCGTCATTAACGGATAACGCTCCAGCACCTTTTCATTCAGCACCCTAAGAAGCACATGTACCTGCTCCAAATTGGAAAAAAGCTGATAGGCCCTCACCAAGGTTCGTTTGTCAGGATTATCGGCATCCGGCAGCCCTTCGGCTTTGACAATATGGGCAATGGCGTCAAAGCGGAAGCCATCGACTCCCTTTTTCAACCACCATTCCACCATGCGGTAGAGCTCGCCCACCATCTCTTCATTTTCCCAGTTCAGATCCGGCTGATGCTCGGAATACAGATGCATGTAATATTCGTCTGTAAGCTTGTCATATTTCCACACTGAACCGGAAAAATACGATTCCCAGTTGTTCGGATATCCGCCATTTTTGCCTGTTCGCCATATGTAGTAGTCCCGCTTCGGATTATCCTTGGACGAGCGTGACTCCGTAAACCACGGATGCTCATCCGATGTATGGTTTAATACCAAATCCATCATGATTTTGATGCCTCGTTCATGCGCCTGGTGAAGCAGTTCGTCAAAATCCTCCATTGTTCCAAACTCATCCATAATGGCATAATAATCGCTAATATCATATCCGTTATCGTGATTAGGCGATTTATATACCGGACAAATCCAGATTACATCAATACCCAGCTCACACAAATAATCCAGCCTGGACAAAATACCTCGCAAGTCTCCTTTACCGTCTCCGTCAGAATCCTGAAAACTGATCGGGTAAATCTGATATACAACGGCTTCCTTCCACCATATTTTTCTAGGCATGTTTCCCTCCTGTAGCTTCTCTGTACATCCAATAGCTTATGCTCTTAACATACACGCAATACCTGTCTGCGAATCGTTGGTGTAGGGGAACAAGAGTCTTGTAAGCTTGCTTCGACGCATTAGCAGAGCCTCTATAATCTACAGAGATTTATTTTAAAAAAATATTTTGCAAAATAGGTTGTAAAAGTGGACCTGGAGTTACCTATATTTATGAACTGCCCATATACATGTACTCAAAGCGGTGCCACTTTTGAATAAAAGGAGGAATTTACATGAACCATCGACCCAAGGAGCCAAAGGATCTGATTGTGGAAACTGCTGTGATCCCGCCCAACATCCATGTGGATGTGGAGTCAGCCACTGAGGGGGGAATACGCCGCCTGATGCTTAGCGATAACCCGGAGACGCTTACCCATGTGACGGTACCTACCGAGCAAGCCACCCTGTGGCATGACATGGTTCGCACCACAACCCGGACGGTCAAGCATCGCATTTTCGGCTGGCATTATAACAAACTCGGCAGCGCTGTTAAACTGGGCATCACCGTAGAGAACAGAAGCGCTGCTGGACTGGAGGTACGTCATATTGAACGTGCCCTTAAGATTGTGCCTGAGGACGGCAACTGGATTATAGATGTCGGGCAGTCTATTGCCAAAAGCTGTTTGGCGGGTACGATGGAACGTCTGAAGCCAGCAGACCGTCATAAATTCGGCAAAGGCACCGCCCTGCTGGAGGAATTTGAGCTGCCCGAAGGATCGCTGGCCGGATTCATCTATGATCTCACAGTAGAATTTGCTGAAGGCCACGGTACGCTGGATTATGTGATTCGCACCGTGATCAGCAAGGATACGCAGACCGATCTGCGCCAGATTCATATGGATGCGCTTCCTCCCGTACCTCCACCACAGGCGCATCCACGAGGGGTGTGGTCCTTTTCCGAAACAAATGCGCGGATGCCAGAGTACGTGGTGGGACAGAGCGCCAACTATCGGGCGTGTGCCACCAAAAAGCTGAACGGCGAGACTCCTGCCGATCTGCTGTTTACCGGGGCACGCAGCGAGCTGGGGCCTGCGCTAGATAATCGCGGACAATTCGGAACCATATACAACGCGACGATTCCCATCGTTAATGACAGTGACGAGGACCGTACAGTCCGCATCTACGCCAATCCACGTGGGGGTGCGTTCGCCGGGTCTGTGCGTGTGGATGATCGTGTATATGGTATCCCTCTGCTACGAGATAATACCAAGGTATGCCGATTGGCTGATATCATCGTCCCTCCCGGCAGATCCAGCTATGATCTCAGCTTCATGGTGGCCGGCAGTGCAACTACGCCGCTAGGTCTGTACGTCATTACACTATAGCTGTGCTCACGATGACTGGATGAGCGAACGTGGGGCCAAAATTTTCACAGGATATGGTCTGCTCTATAGTAAATGGAGCTGTCCCAAAGCTGGTTTTAAACTTTATTGCACAGTCACGCTTCGTCATTAGTATAAAAAAGCGCGAGTGCAAGGGTTATCCCCCCCTGTAGCTCACGCTTTTTGGTTCATGCTTACCCGGTTTGTGTCAGAATAAATATCACTCTATTTGAACCGCTGGACCTGCCTCGAAGGCATAATGGTCAACTCTGGAATATTGACATGCTCCGGCTGCTCTAGTGCATAAAGGGCAGCTTCTGCAACATCATCGGGATGCAGCGGCAAAACGCTCGAAGCAAACGCCCGAATTTCCTGCTCGGGATATCCGGCCACCTGCGAAAATTCCGTCGCGACCGCCCCGGGGTGAATCGCAGTTACACGAATTCCTTGCGTACTGGTCTCCAAACGCAATGCAGAGGCTATGGCGCTAACGCCGTACTTGGTAGCGCTGTATAGTCCTCCTCCGGCAACCACTTCCTTCGCTGCAATAGAGGAGACAATGACAACATCCCCCTTGACCTGTTCCCTCATTGGCTGAAGTCCGTACTTCAGTGTCAGGACAAGACCGTGCACATTCGTCTTGTAAAGCTCCTCCCATCTTTCCAGTTCCACTTCTGCCAGTGGGCTTCGATACCCGAAGCCGGCATTGGCAACGATAATGTCAAGCCGCCCCCAGCGTTCAAGAATAGCGTGGACCGCCTGCTGTACGTCTTCAGCTTTTTGGATATCGGCAGGTATTGCCATGACCTCGTACAATTCCTCTTGGTGCAAGTCGCGAACCAATTCATCCAATCGCTCCTGACGGCGTGCCAATACAGCTACATACGCGCCTCGCTTTGCCAGTTTTTTTGCAATCGATGCCCCAATGCCGCTGCTTGCACCTGTTACCAAAGCTACTTTCCCGGCCAGGCTTTCTTTCGCTTTCCAGGATAATTTCAACTCATCCAATATCATGTTAAACCCTCCTCAAGCTTATTTGGTTAAAAGCACGCGATGAACCCCCTGGCTGCCTCCAGGAGCTGTACCTATATATAAATATCCGTCATGGTTGACAGCCGTGGTTACCCCATAAAGCGAGCCTTCAGGATCATGCCAGCTTCCGATGAGTTTACCCTGCGGATTAAGCTCCACAGCAAGCCCATGCTTCACAGGTGCGCTTGCACCGCTGAGCAGCGATTGAGGCAATTTGGCCATCATTCCAGCCAGCCACGGGCTTCCATGCATCTGATCTACAAAGGGAATACGTGTGGTGAAGAGACCGACCCAGAAATGGCCTTGATCATCACGCGTAATGTTATCTGGAAAACCAGCGAGATTATCCGCAAAAATATCCGAAGTCCCCTTCTTCGGCCCTTTGAGCCAGTATCGGGTCAATTGGTAGTGATACGACTCTGCCACAAGTACAAAATCTTCGTCCGCAGACAAGGCAACTCCGTTCGCAAAATAAAGGCCTTCCAACAGAACCGTCGTCTGCTTGGTCGCCGGATCATATTTCAGCAAACGTCCATGTGGCTTGTTCTCGGCGATTTCTTTGAAGACTACACTGCCATAATTGGAGGTGTCAGAAAAATAAACGGTACCATCTTTGGCAATATCCAGCTCATTGGCCAAATAGATCGGTGTGCCGTCGACTTGATTGGCCAACACCGTCACGTTACCGGAAGGATCTACCGACAGCAGCCCCTTTTTAACATCCGTAACGATCAGATTTCCACTTGCGTCAAACATAAGTCCATTGGGCGTTCCTTTGGTATCTGCATATAGCTGGGCCTTTTGTGGATTGCCCTTTGTATCAAAAGCAACCTTATAAATTTTCCCGTCGGAGTCTCCCGTATATAAATTCCCTTCCTTGTCAAAGGTGATAAATTCCGGAAACTTAGGGGCATCTGTAACAAGCTCTGCGGAGCTGAGTTTGTTGTTTTGTTGCCATGGACCCGCTTGTTCAAAAGAGGGGGCCGAAGGTGCAAGCCATTTTGCAGGCTGGACAGGGGAAGGAATGAGCATAAAAATAAACACTCCCAGAAGGATTACCGCCAGCAGCGATAATCCGGTTCTACGTAGCCATTTACGCGGTTTCTTAGTCTTTCTTCCTTGAGAATCTTTGACAGATAAATCAGGTTTACTGGGCATTAGAGTGCCTCCTATGTGATGTGAATAATATTTCAGCATTTTGCATAATTCGATTCCCAACGCTCGAAGGTACACTATATAGACGAACTAAACCGTTTCGATCTATATATTGCTGATTTGAAATCGCTCTTGGGATTTATGCAAAATGCTCATTTATATTTGAACGACGATTTTACCGAAATACTGTTTTCCTTCAGCCAAAAGTGCGAAGGCTTCGCCGATTCGGCTGAGCGGGAATACCCGGTCGATGACAGGATGTAAACGATGGCGGGAAATGGCACGATTCATGTTTTCGAAATGTTCCCGGTTACCGACTTGGCTGCCGCGAATCGTCGCAGCCTTCTGCAAAATGCTGGTGACATCGAACTCAGGAATGGTCAAGCCCGATAAGAATCCGACCATGCTCACAGTCCCTCCGGTACGAAGTGCATTGATGGATTGCGCCATTGTTGCCGCTCCCCCTACATCTAGGACATGGTCGACTCCGCCGCCTGTCAGCTCCAGAGCCACCTTATCCCACTCGGGAACTTCTGAATAGTTGATTGTCTGCCATGCGCCGAGAGCCTTTGCCCGTTCCAGCTTGTCATTGCTGCTCGATGTGATAATTACCCGTGCTCCCGCCATCAGAGAGAATTGAAGCCCAAAGATGGAAACACCGCCTGTTCCTTGCAAGAGCACCGTATCCCCCGCTCGCAGCCCGCCGGATTCCATCAGCATGCTCCATGCGGTTAATGCCGCAATCGGCAAGGTGGAAGCCTCCTCCCAAGAAAGGTGATCCGGAATAGCGACGACCCCTTCTTCATGCAGAACGATATATTCAGCCGCCACTCCACTGAGCGGGCCCCCCAGACTGTCCTTTAAGACCTCCGCTCTCGTGCTCCCGCCAATGAATTTCTGTTGTAAATTTGCCGCTATCCTTTGTCCAACCTGAAATTTTGTCACCCCTTCGCCCACAGCTACAATTTCACCCGCTCCATCGGATAACGGAATGAAGGGAAATTGAATGCCGATCGGCATTAGCCCGTTGATAATCACCAAATCCCGGTAATTCAGGGACGCTGCCCTTATGCGGATCAGAACTTCCAGCCGTCCCGGCACCGGTATGTCAAGTTCCGTCAAGGTTAACTCTTCAAAGCCAAAACCGTCTTTCAGTTGCACTGCTTTCATTTTGGTTGTCCTCCCTGTAATGTTAAACTTTTTACCTAGTATGGATACGGTGTATTATGAAAGAAACGATGTTTCTTATACAATACACTGTATCCAATTGTCTTCAAGACGTCAATCTTTACTTTAAAAATAAAAACGGTCGTAAACTGCTTCCGGGCTTTTAACGTTCCTTACCAAGTAAAATTGGAGACTGGGTGGCTTCGATTGTCCAGAACTTGCTCAGGTGGGCAAGCATGACCAAAAAACGCGAGTTGCAGGGGTGAAATAATCTCTGCAACTCGCGTTTTTTACATTAATGGTGATAAAGCGCTGTCCAATAGAATTGGAATTTGCTTATGCCACAGCCTTATTTAAGCTCCAATTTTTATAAACTACGTCTACTTAAATTTGTTCCTGACTATATTACGTTACTAAGTATAAAATTGGAGGGCGGACCAGGCTCCGGCTTGCCAAACAAATAACCCTGAGCCAGTGATACACCTGCTTCACGACAAAATTCAAAATCCTCCATCTGCTCTACGCCTTCAGCCAACACTTGGCCTCCAAAACGAAAAGCCGATTCTACAATCCCTGTAATTTGCCGCTTCTGATCACTGTTACTATGACAGCCGTCAATTATACTGCGGTCAATTTTAACATAATCCGGCTGAAGGCAATTCATAAGCTCTGTCGTAGAATAACCTGCCCCCACATCGTCCAGGGCCACCGAAACTCCTCGATTGCGATATTGATCAAAGATATGATGTAAAAAATTAAGGTCGTCTATCTCTTCCGTTTCTACGACCTCAAATACAAAATCCTTCGTACTCATGGATAACCGATCAATCGTCTCAAAGGTGTGATTCAAGCAATAAGCCGGATTATAAATGGTGGAAGGGAGAAAGTTAATAAAACGTTTAATTCCCGCCGGAAGGCATGTTGCACTTTTTTCAATAGCGGAAATACGAGCCGAGCGATCCAGATGAGCATGCAAGCCAGCTTCACGGGCGATTTCAAACAGCCGGAAAGGCTGAAAAGGTCTCTCTGCATGTGACGGACGCAGCAAAAACTCAAACCCGATAATATCCAGCTTGTGGTCAACAATAGGCTGCATATGGCTGGAAAAACTTTGATCCTTAATAATACTCACGATATCTGGATGTTGCAGTCTGGCTTGCAATTGACTAAATAAAAGCCAGTCCTCATATCCTTCGATATGATGCAAGCCCGTTACCACAACTTGCATATGGTTCAGGTATTCCTGTGGCAGACGAGCCAGTCCGTTAACCAGCTGTTCCAGCTCTGAACGGCTGTCAAAGCGAAACTCTATGCTACCCTCACGCCCATGTTCCTGCTTCAGTTGTTCCGATAGCATACCCAAACCATCTAATGCTGGAGTAAGCGACACCCTGGAATGCCTAATTCTGAGCAATCCTTGATCCTTAATAGGTAATATGATGCTGCAATTGCTGCATGTCATAATGGTCCTCCTCGGAACAATTTTCCGGTTTTTTCACCATTATATCACAAATAACTAGAACAAAAGCACTATATAATTACGTGTTTTTACAAAAAAGTAGCTTATTCTTTACGACAACTTAGGACTTAAGTACATATTCGACAAAAATCAGAAAACTTTTTGCAATCATGATAAATTCGGGGCTGTGGTTTTTGGCATCAAAAAAAGCAGCAAATCTCTTGGTTAAAGAGACTTGCTGCTTCATTCTGATATTGAGTGGAAACTAAAATCCGAAGTTATTTGGACGCCTTCGGCTTCGTTGTTTTAGCTGGTTTAACAGCTGCAGGTTTGGTCGTTTTAACAGCTGGTTTTGCTGTTGCTTTCGCGGGAGCCACAGCTTCCTTTACAGGAGTCGTTGCTGCACTAGGCTTAGCGCCAGCTTTTAAGCTGTATTTGGCAAAGCCGTCTGCCGCGCTGCTCAAGTATGAAATTTGTTGATTTCCTGCCAGCACGTCTTTGGCATCAGGAGAGGACTCGAAAGTAACCTTTGCCTGACCAAAAGGAGCAATAGACCAATTGTCATCCGCCGATGGATTAATCGTTCCGTTCGTACGGATATAGTCAACAATGACCTGGCGACTTTCATCCGGTGCTGCCATCACAATTCGTCTGCCATCTGGATTAGCCAGTTTGGATGAGGAAGCACGATAGTTATTGGTGGCTACGATAAATTTCTGCGCAGGATCAATAGCCTTCCCATTGTATTGCAGATCCTTGATACGATGAGCTGAAGAATCAATAATAGTTCCCTTGGCATCATATCGTGCAGGCTGAGTTACATCAATCTGGTAATTCACACCGTCAATGACATCAAAATTGTAGGTTGGGAAATCTTTGTTGATCAGCGATTGCTCCTCAGTTTGCTTTGGATCAATGCGGTTGAACTGACCTGCAGACCACTCCAGCCATTCCTGAATTTCAGCACCGGTCACTTCTACAGCATGAACTGTGTTCGGGTACACATACAGGTCGGACACGTTTTTAATCGCTACCGTACCTTCAGGAATATTGGTGTAATACTCGGCTCCGTTTCGACCACCGGCCTTGAATGGAGCGCCTGCCGACAATACGGGAAGATTTTCGTATTCGGTCCCTTTAAGATGGTTTTGAACATACCATTTCTGTGCATTCGTCACAATTTGAATGGAAGGGTCGTCCTGCACTAATGCAAAATAACTGTTAATCGGTGCAGTCGTTGTTCCAACAGGTTGGCGAACATAATCCAGCGTTCCTTGATGCTCTTCCTTGATCGAATCTGTCAGTTTGTAGTCAGGAGTAAACTGCACAGCCTGGTTTGTGGTACTCACAACCGGACGCACTTGAGACTGAGAGTTGATTACGTTCCACTCACGGTTTTTCTTTTCCAGGCTCAGATCAATAATCCCCAGATCCTTGCCCCATGAGGAAGCTTCCACAGCCGGTACGCCATTAATGGTTCCTTTATCTAGATCTACACCCTTCATTTCTTTAAAATCAGGGCCGGGGAAAGATTTATGAGCATGCCCAAACAGAATAGCGTTAATTCCGTCCACCTGGCTTAAATATTTAACGGCATTCTCCATCATTGGCGTTTGCGGCACATCCTCATAACCTGTGTGCGCAAGCACGACAATAATGTCAGCACCTTCCGTCTTCATTTGAGGAATAAACTTTTTCGCCGTTTCCACAATATCCTTCGTAACGACTTTATCCTTCAAATTGGCTTCATCCCACTGCATAATTTGTGGTGTGACCAAGCCGATGACGCCCACTCTAAGGATGTGCTCTTGCCCCTTCTCGTCCGTTACTGTTTTATCAAGAATTCGATAAGGGGTAAAATAATTTTTAGTAGCTTGCTCCCCCTTATCAACATAAACATTCGCATTTACGTAAGGAAAATCGGCTCCCTTGAGCGATTTCTCCAGAAAGTCGAGACCATAGTTGAATTCGTGGTTGCCCACTGTCGCCGCATCATAGCCCATCAGGTTCATCATCTTGTAGACCGGATGGACACCGCCTTCTTTCTCGAAGGTTTTATTTCTGGCCATATAATCGCCTAATGGATTGCCCTGTAACAAATCACCGTTATCGAACAGCATGCTGTTTCTTGTTTCACTACGCGCCTGTTGGATCAAACCAGCTGTGCTAATCAAGCCATATTCGTTGGTTTCTTTGTCTGAATAGTAATCATAGTTCATCAGCGACGCATGAATATCCGTTGTTTCCATGATCCGCAAATTCACCGTAGCGCTATCGCGAGAATCGCTAGCTGCCCAGGATGGAGCGGCCGAAAACACCAGCATGCTACAAGCCACAACTGCTGCTGTAAACCCTTTAAACCAATTTTTACGAAATAACAAAATATACCCCTCCTCATTAAGGTGTATGCCTCATATACATACTTTTGCACATATATGTAAGCCTTGAACCCACCATTTCTATTTTAATCCAACGCCAGACAAAAGAGTAGTCATTTACTTAAATTATTTATGAAAAAATAATTAATTTTCTCAAAAATAAAAAGCCAGCAAACCTCCTAAAAAACTCGGAGATTCACCGGCTTATCCATTTATATTCGTATTATTTCTTCCAAACCTGGCGCTCAGATTGCTGACCCACATACTCAATGCGCGTCGGATTCACGTCCAGAATGACATAATCGGGATCATCCGGTCCGGAAAACCATTCCTTCAAGGAATCGTTCCACACTTGTTTGCGCAGTCCCTCATCAGCTGTAATCTGGACGGTAGCCTCAACTTCTACGACTTCCTTCGTACCACCAACTTCATAACCCAGCAGCAGATAAGCATTCGGATTGTCCTTTAGCTCATCCACTTTATGAGTTTTGCGATCTGTCGCCAGATGAATGTTCATTCCATCGTTAAAAAGGGCCATATAGCGTACTTTCGGTTTGCCACCCTCTACCGTACCTAACGAGCAAAATTTGTTGTTATCCAAAGCCTTCACAATGGCTTGTTCCAGTTGGTTGCGATCCAATGTTTCCGTTTTACCCACAGTACAACAACTCCTTTTCACGAATTTGAATTCTCTACGGCCACGCCATTGGGCACCAGCCCATCTGAACCTACCTGCGCAGCTGTTCTGAAAATAACATGACCGGATCGAATCGAATTGATTCATGCTCATTTTCAGATCAAAGCTCACAGTAAAAGTGTACCCTGTGGTTCGGCAAATGAACCGTCACCTCTCCCTTCATGCTGGACAGACCCACATTCAAGGCATATAATCGTCGTAGTAAACCCGAATAAATGAACCCATTAAACCATACAATGCCAGGGGTGCTGGAATCGGCCGGCTGAGAGTGTGTCCCAAGACACTGACCCTTACAACCTGATCTGGGTAATGCCAGCGTAGGAATGCTTAAGCAAGATGTGCCTTTTTTACATAGGACCATCCCTTACTTTGGTATATACAAGCGCAAGCGTCCCGGAAACTCGGGGCGCTTTTTTTGTTGAAGATTATGTTGTTGGAAAGATCGCGTCCGGCAGATGTTATTTTTAGAAAATGGGGAACTTAAGCTGTCTGATTGGACGGATAACGGGTAATTAAAGGAGAGAACACAACGATGAAGCGCATGAAAATGTTAAGCCTGGGACTGATCAGTCTGTGGCTCATGGCCCTGACCCTGACCGCTTGCGGTGGAAGTCCCCCCACATCCCAAGAAGCGGCTCCCGCTACCGACACTCAAACGTCTACTCCGGCAAAAGGGCTCAAAGATGTTAAAATCGTGCTCGACTGGACACCCAACACGAATCATACGGGACTCTATGTCGCTAAGGACAAAGGATTTTACGAAAAAGCGGGTTTGAATGTCCAAATTGTTCAACCTGGTTCAGGCGGAGCCGATCAAATGGTTGCTTCTAATGCTGCACCTTTTGGTATCAGCTACCAAGAAGGCGTCACACAGGCTCGTACGCAAGGCGTGCCGCTTGTATCCATTGCTGCGGTGATTCAGCATAATACCTCAGGCTTCGCAGCCCCGGTAGATCGCGGAATTAAGAGCCCGAAAGATTTTGAAGGTAAAAAATACGGCGGTTGGGGCTCTCCCGTAGAAGAAGCGGTCATGAAATCCATCATGGATTCAGACAAAGGCGATGTGAGCAAAGTGAAGATCGTCAACATGGGCAATGCAGACTATTTTACAGCCGTGAAGCGGGATATCGACTTTGCCTGGATTTTCTACGCATGGACCGGAATCGAGGCCCAGCTTCGAGGTGAGCCATTGGATATGCTGTATGTAAAAGATTATTCCAAAAGCCTCGATTACTATACGCCTGTAATTGTGAGCAACGAACAGACGATAAAAAATGATCCCGCGCTGGTCAAAGCGTTCATGGACGCTACCGCACAAGGCTATGAATACACTATCACCCATCCAGAAGAAGCCGCGGACATCTTAAGCAAAGCTGTACCAGAGCTGGATAAAAAACTGGTGCTCGCCAGCCAAAAATGGCTAAGCCCGCGTTATCAGGACGATGCCGCGCAATGGGGCGTGCAAAAAGCGGAGGTATGGCAAAACTATTCGGACTGGATGTACGAACGCAAGCTGCTCAGCAAGCCTTTGGAAGTCGATAAAGCCTTCACAAACGACTTCCTGCCCAAGCGCTAATCATTTGTTAAAACGCTAAATAAGACTGAACTAGAGAAGTGAACGAAGCGCCACTACGCAGTCGGATGGTGCTTCCCATCGCTGTTGTACCCAGATTTCTTTTATGAATATCCAGAGGTTGAAATCTCGGTACAAAGGCGAACGCTAACGCTTGTACAGCACCATTCCGCCCACTTCGTTCTCGTTCCACTTGGTTATTCTTTAGTCTCATAGTATCTAAGCGCTAAGTGGGTGCGTTTGTGTGTTAAAAATGCCACACAAACCAGCTTTAAAAATAGGGTGCTTTTAAGGCGGGCAGCAGCGTAGCGGTTCATTTGAATCTGGAGAAGCGAAGCGTTCGCCTTTGCCGTTGGATTCTTACCTTTAAAATTTAATTCAAAGAATCCCACGGCAACAGCGATCGTAAGATCAAATGAAACGCGAAGCGGTCTCCCCGCCTTAAACCACCATATTTTTTTAATAACACTCCAAATAAAGGACAGGTGAATTTGCATGGCTAACACACTGCTCAGTATTCAAGTAATCCCTAAAACTCCTAATAACGAGGACTCTTACCCGTATGTAGATAAGGCGATTGAGGTCATTCAGCGCTCCGGCGTCAAACATCAGGTGAATCCATTGGATACGACCATGGAGGGCGAGCTCGACGAGTTGCTGAAAGTGGTTAAAGAAATGCACGAGGCTTTGACGGAAGCGGGCAGTCCCAGCGTCATTTCACAGATCAAAATCGCACATAACCCACAAGGCATCAGCATGAACAAGCTGACCGAGAAATATCGCCCATGAATCCGAAAGGCAAGAACGCATCCTGGTGGAAAAGCGTATGGCCGCCCTTTGTGGCGGTCCTCTTCTTTTTAGCGGCCTGGCAGGGGGCGGTTTCCTATTTGCATGTTGAATCCTGGCTGCTGCCTGCTCCATCCCTCATCGTACAAGAGGGCCTGGCCCAGACGGCGCTGCTTGGTGCCCATACATGGGCTACGATTCGTCTGACACTTGCGGGATTCGCGATAGGGACAGCAACGGGACTGTTGATCGCCATCGTTCTTCATACAATTCCTTTTCTCAAATCCGCCCTGTATCCGCTGCTTATTCTGAGCCAAAACATTCCGATCATCGCTCTAGGGCCGCTGCTCATGGTGTGGTTTGGTTTTGGCGTGCTGCCCAAGCTGATGGTCATTACCCTAGTATGCTTTTTTCCCGTGGCTGTAGCGGCCATGGACGGGCTGACTCGAACAGACCGTACGATGATGAACTATATGCGGATGTCGGGTGCAAACCGCATGGCTATTTTTATGAAGTTGGAGCTGCCACATTCCCTGCCGCAAGTCTTTTCTGGCGTTAAAATTGCTGCTACCTATAGTGTGATGGGCGCGATCATTGCCGAATGGATCGGAGCTAGTGAAGGAATTGGATATTATATGCTGCTGCAAAAATCGGCCTATCGCACGGACCTCATTTTTGCCGCCATCGGCATTATTGTTGCACTCAGCTTACTCATGTTTGTGGTTATTTTACTACTGGAGAAATGGTTGGTTCGCTGGAAACCCGATCGAGAGTAGCTTCCTCCTTGAATTACATACAGCAAAGAAAGGACGTGGCGCGTATGAGTCTGCATCCGACTGACTTATCATCACACAACGTGGCTAATGAACAACGAACCGGGGAACAGCAGAGACGATCAACTGCCCCTCCTGCTTTGGAATTGGACGGGATCAGCCTTGCCTTCCGCGAAAAGCGAAGCCTACTGCCCGTACTGCAGGATGTATCCCTCACAGTCAAGCCAGGAGAATTCGTTTCCCTCATCGGTCCGTCAGGCAGCGGCAAAAGCACGCTGTTTCACATCATCGGCGGGCTACTCAAACCACAGCAGGGACGTATCCGTATGCACGGACGGGACATGACTGGTGAACGTGGGCATATCAGCTATATGCCGCAGCAGCCCGCCCTTTTCCCGTGGCGTACCACGCTGGACAACGTACTGCTCGGGCAGGAAAATGCTCCACGTAAAAATAAAGCAGTCCCCCCTCAGTACGCCAGTGAACGCGAGCGTCGCAAAGAAGCCTTGCAATGGCTCGAACAGGTTGGACTTGGTAAATTCGCCAAGGCGTATCCACATACGCTGTCTGGTGGAATGCAACAGCGCGCAGCCTTTCTTCGCGCACTGCTCAGCCCGCAGGAATTAATGCTGCTGGATGAGCCGTTCAGCGCACTCGATGCGCTGACACGTGCAGACATGCAGCAATGGTTATTACGGATGTGGGAAAAGAACCGCCGTTCTGTGCTGTTTATTACCCACAGCATTGAAGAAGCGTTGCTGCTCTCCGACCGCATCTATGTGCTGTCGGCGCGACCTGCTTCAGTGGTGCATGTCGTAGATGTCCCTTTTCCCCGCCCGCGTAGGGAAGAAATCACCCTCGATCCGCTCTTTATTGAATGGAAGCGGACCATGACCAGCTGGATGCGCGAGGAAAAACATAAACTGGACGGCGACATGGACACCACTGAAAGTGTCCGTAAAATTACCTCAGACGACGGGGTAAATCATTATGAATAATCTAAATAGGCTCTCTGCATTGAATTTGAACGCTTCCGCAATCGCTCCATTGATCGACGCGCATATTCATGTAGACAGCTACCCGCCCGAACAACAGGAGTTACTGCTCGCTTCACTTGCCAATAGCAGCGTCCAAGCCGTGATAGCCGTGTCGATGCATCTGGGCTCCAGCCGAGCCAATCTGCAGTTAGCCAAGCGTTACCCCGGGCTGGTACGACCAGCCTTTGGCTTTCATCCCGAACAGGCTCTCCCACCGCAAGCTGAGCTTGACCTCTTGTTCGACTGGATGGACGAACATGTACAGCAGATGGTCGCCGTGGGTGAAGTCGGCTTGCCCTATTACAATCGGCTGGAAGCCTCACAAAGCGGTTCACCTTTTGACCTCGCTCCGTACATAGTGCTACTAGAGCGCTTTATCCAGTTTGCAAGCAAGCATAACAAACCCATTGTCCTGCACGCCGTTTATGAGGACGCAGACATCGCCTGTGACCTTTTGGAACGTCATGGCATCACACAGGCGCATTTTCACTGGTTCAAGGGCTCTGCCGCCACGACCGAACGTATGGCCCGGAACGGCTATTATGTCTCCTTCACACCGGATCTCCTGTACGAAGAAGAGATCCGCAGTTTGGCAAGACAGTATCCGTCTGATCAGATCATGGCAGAGACAGATGGTCCCTGGCCGTTCGAGGGACCTTTTACTGGACAAGAGACACATCCCCGGATGACTGCCGACGTCATTCGCGCGTACAGCAAGCTGACCCATCAAGATGAATCTGCCGTCCGTCAATTATTTTATGAAAACACGAGACGCTTTTACTCACTATCTGATTGATAAAGGCATACCAGCTATTTACTGACTGGAAGGTTTACAACCACAACATGCAACCAAAGCAAAGAATCTCCTTATTTACGCGGGACTTCATCATGCGTAAATAAGGAGATTCTTGTATTTTCAAACGTATATAGCTCAAATACTACTTGTATTTTGCAGAGTTTTTTGTCGCTACTCAGCTTTTATTGCTTCAAGAAACCCTTCTGTTCCAAAAATGGCTTCAACTGCAAGCGTGCTGGTTCGGTCAGTCTCGCAGCCATTTGCTCAGACCATGGCGTAGAGCGTTGACCGCCCGTACGTTCCTTCAAATATTCCGCTGATGTGTGATCGTATACCTCTACAGCTTTCATCGTCTGATTTTTGTCGTAACCGTTCATATGCAAAACACCGGACAGTGGAAGACGTGGGCGCAAGCCCGTTTCCTGATCCGGTACACCAATACACATACCGAACACTGGATACACCAGCTCTGGCAACCCTAACAACTCAGATACCTCTGCTATTTTAGTACGAATGCCACCAATGTAGACTATACCCAGGCCCAGTGATTCAGCGGCTACCGCTGCATTCTGTGCAGCTAACGCGGCATCAATGGTCGCAACCGTATAATTTTCGACGGAACCTTCATAGGAAGGCTGACCTGGCTGATGGTGGAGCGTGACCTGCTTCAAACGATACAGGTCTGCGCACCATACCAGAAACGCAGGGCATTGCTCAACGTAAGCCTGCCCTCCTGCCAACTCGGCCAGTTTTGTTTTTAAAGAAGGCTCGGTAACGGCAATAACGGTATATGCCTGCACATTGCTGGACGAGGATGCCATTTGGCCAGCTGCCACAATAGCTGCGAGCTGCTCGTCGGTAATGGGGTCTGACTTGAATTTTCGCACAGACCGGTGGTTCATCAACAAGGAAATCGTATCATTCATGACTGCTTCACTCCTAATCCATAATATAAGCTCTTTATCTACTTCAAGCTGTGAGTATACGAAGAAGTTCTTGCATGCTTGCATGGCACTCCTACAAATATTATGGAACTTTCACGAATGATAAGCAACCTGACGTGATGAAAGTTGAATGGTTTTAAAAAACAAACACAACAAAAAGCAAGCACGCAGAAAACCAATTGTGCGTACTTGCTCCATACTCTGATAATAACTTTATCTCGCAACAGATGTCCGACAGCACGCTATCCTGCTAATACATCCATACATTCACAGCTTCACCCGTTGGAGACGCAGTGCATTCAGCACAACCGAAACAGAGCTAAATGCCATGGCTGCTCCCGCCAACCATGGGGCGAGGAAGCCCAAAGCGGCAATCGGAATACCGATCACGTTATAACCGAGCGCCCAAAACAGATTTTGCCGTATGTTTGTCATGGTCCGGCGGCTCATTTCGATCGCATCAGGAATGCTGTTCAGGTTGCCGCGCATGAGGGTAATATCCGCCGCCTCCATGGCCACATCCGTTCCCGTGCCCATCGCCATCCCAATATTAGCAGTAGCCAGTGCAGGCGCATCGTTAATACCATCTCCAACCATAGCTACGATCATGCCCTGCTCCTGAAGCCGTTTCACTTCTTCAGCCTTTCCTTCAGGCAGCACCTCCGCCAGCACTCGTTCAATTCCAGCCTCGGCGGCAACAGCCCGCGCAGTCCGTTCATTGTCACCCGTAATCATGATGACTTCAATGTTCATCGCGCGCAGACGGGTAACTGCCTCCCGTGAGGTTTCTTTAATCGTATCCGCCACGGCCACCAGTCCAGCATAGGAACCATCCACAGCAACAAGCATCGCGGTTTTGCCTGCGCTTTCCAGCTCATTCATATGCTGCTCAGCTGAGTCATCTATCGCGATGCCTTCCCTGCTCATCAATCGGCGTGTACCCGCCAATACCTGCTTACCTTCCACATGCGCCTTCACACCATAACCCGGAATATTTTCAAAATCTGTCGGTCCTACCAGCTCAATGCCTCGATCTGCAATCCCCTTTACAATGGCTTCCGCCAGCGGATGCTCTGAGCTTTTTTCTGCCGCACCGAGCAACCGCAGCAAATCCTTTTCAGCCATGCCGCTTACTCCAACCATAACATCCGTCAGCTCTGGCTTGCCATTCGTAACTGTTCCTGTCTTATCCAATACCACTGCGTTGACTGAACGGGTCATCTCCAAATGCTCGCCGCCCTTGAACAGAATACCGTATTCAGCGGCACGTCCCGATCCTGCCATAATGGACGTTGGAGTAGCCAATCCGAGCGCACAAGGACAAGCAATGACGAGAACTGCAATCATTTTCTCCAGTGAGCCTGCAAAATCAGTCGGCGTCACAATGAAAAACCAGACGATAAAGGCCAAAACAGCGATAGCAACAACAATGGGGACAAAAATACCGGAAATCTGATCCGCAATCCGCTGAATCGGGGCCTTGGAGTTTTGCGCATCTTCCACGACCTTAATAATGCGGGACAACGCCGTATCACCACCTACACGCTCAGCCTGGATACGTAGTACCCCGTTTTTATTGAGCGTCGCCCCTGTAACTGCGGAACCCGCTTCTTTTTCAACCGGAAGACTCTCACCACTTAACATGGATTCGTCCACTGCCGAACGTCCGTCCACGACCATACCATCGACAGGAATTTTCTCGCCGGGTCGTACAATAAAGATATCCTTCACACGTACCTGTTCGATCGGTATATCAAGCTCTTGTCCATCACGTACTACACGTGCCGTCGTCGCCTGTAGACTCATCAGGCTCTTGATCGCCTCGGACGAACGCCCTTTGGCTACCGCCTCAAACCATTTACCAACCAAAATAAGCGTAATTAGCACCGCACTTGTCTCGTAATACAGCTCTGGCATGGTCATGACAGGCATTCCCGCCATTCCCTCCATGACATCAGACGGACGCAGAGTAAGATACAAGCTGTAAAAATAAGCCGCAGACGTACCCAGTGCAACTAACACATCCATATTCGAACTGCCGTTACGAAGCGCTTTGTACGCGCCCACATAAAACTGCCAACCAATGACGAACTGAATCGGCGTTGTCAGCACTAGCTGGAACCATGGATTCAAAAACAGTTCTGGCACATAAATCCATGATGTAAAGGAAAAATGAGCCACCATCGCCCACAACAACGGAAATGACAGCACTGCGGACACAATCCACTTCCATTTTTTTCGATGGATATCCTTACTGCGCACATCCGCGATATTGTCCTCAGCGCTCTGCGGGATCGCTCCGTAGCCTAGCTGTTCAATCTTGCTCACCAGATCACCAACCGCAATACTCCCCGCTGCATATTCCACATGAGCTGTTTCCATCGCCAAATTTACCGTGGCACCTGTTACACCAGGCATCCGATTCAATCCCTTTTCAATCCGGGTTGCACAGGCCGCGCAAGTCATGCCCGTCACATTCAGATTGGCTTCTTCACTTACAGTTCCAAACCCAAGAGAAGCAATTTTATCGCGAAACTCAGGGATCTCCACCTGCTTGGGATCATAGGATATCGACGCCTGCTCCAAAGCCAAATTTACATTAGCCTGTGCTACACCATCTATTCGATTTAAACCTTTCTCAATACGGCTTGCGCAAGCGGCACAGGACATCCCCGTAATATGAAGCGTTGTCTGCTTGTCACCGTCGGTCGCACGGTTTTCCATGGTAATCCTCCTCCTATACCCCAGTGGGGTATATCATATCCAAAAAGAAAAAGCTTCTAATATGGAAGCTTCTCCTTCGAATCAAATCTGTTCACACATAAAGCATCTTCAACTTAAACAACATCATAGCCTTGGTCTTCAATGGCTGTTTTCAGAGCTTCAACGTTCAGCTTGGACTCGTCATATTCTACATTCACTTGCTTCGTTTTGAGGCTGACCTTGCCGGTAGCGCCAACTTTCTCCAAAGCCCCTTCTACTGCTTTCACGCAATGATTGCAGCTCATGCCTTCTACGTTCAATGTAACTTGTGCCATTTTCTTTTCCTCCTCAGGGATACTTCCGTACCCATAATGTGTATGATTACTACTCTTAACGGATTAGCTTTTTGACCGTAACCAGCAGCTCGTCAATCACTTCCTGCTCTCCTGCCTGCATGCGCTCAATGACACAGCTTTTCATATGCCCTTCCAGCAGCAGCTTACCGACACCATTCAGTGCGGACTGGACAGCCGCAATCTGGTTCAGTACATCGTCACAGTAGGTATCCTTCTCAATCAAGCCCTTAATTCCGCGAACCTGACCTTCAATACGGTTCAACCGGGATACGAGGCTGTTCTTGAACTCTGCCGAATGATGACTTTTTCTAACTGTCTTTTCCCCGTCTGTTCCACAGTGATTCTCATGGATTTCAGTGTGGGAAACAGGTTGCTCCTCAGCCATACATCAGCCTCCTGTGTGGTGTATATATGCATTTATGCATTTGTTATACCCTTATCATAATATACCCCCATGGGGTATGTCAACATTCTAGAAAAATGTCACTTTTTCGCCCTATTTTAAGCCTTCGCGCGTGCTTCCTTAGCAAGTACGACAAAGCTTAATAGCGCACCAACCTCGGCTATAGCTATAACGACCGCCATCGGTACGGGGGTTGTTCCACTCCCCAAGCCTACTAGCGGTGAAGCGATGGAACCAAGCAATAGAGGCAGCAAACCAAGCATGGCGGACGCACTGCCTGCGGAGCGCTGTTGACTCTGCATTGCCAATGAAGTCGTCGTTGTACTCACAATCCCTACGCAGGAAACGACAAAAAACAGAGGAACTAAAACAGCAAACAATTGGCCTCCAGTAAAGGCTACAGTAAGCAAGCTAATTCCGGCTACAGCCGCAATTACCAGACCCGACAAGAGTAACTGTCGTTCGCTGAAGCGACCCACGAGTCTACCCGTCAACTGCGAAAACAGTACAATCCCCAAACCATTCACTGCGAAAATGATGCTATACGTCTGAGGAGAAACCCCGAAAATATCCTGAAGCACGAATGGTGAGCCAGCGATATACGCGAACATCGCTCCTGTAATCAGCGCCTGTGAGAAGGCATAGCCCATAAAGCGTCGATCGGCAAACAAGTGACCGAGTGTTCCTAGCGTCTGCTTCAAGCCACCGGATGAGCGGCGGTTAGTTGGCAACGTTTCTGGCAAACCCAATACGACGGCAATCAGCATAGCCACGCCGACTACACAAAGCACCATGAATACACCACGCCAGGAAACAAAGTTCAAAATGACACCGCCCAGTACTGGTGCAGCAATTGGGGCCACGCCGTTCACCAGCATAAGCAGTGAGAAAAAACGTGTCAACTCTTTGCCCGAGTATAGATCACGGGCTACAGCTCTGGAAATCACGATCCCCGCCGACCCCGTAAGCCCTTGAATAAAGCGAAGCGCAATGAGCATACCGATATTCGGCGCAAACACACATAGCAGCGAAGCAGCAGCGTACAGAATGAGCGAAATCACCAGCGGTCCTCTGCGACCCCTTACGTCACTAAGCGGACCAGCAACAATCTGGCCAACGGCCAGTCCCAACAGACAGGCGGTTAAACTAAGCTGCGCCAGCGAAGTGGTCGTATGCAAATTGTCAGCTAATGTAGGCAGCGACGGCAAATACATATCTATGGACAACGGCCCAAAAGCACTTAATGCACCCAGGACAAAGGCAATCCATAATATTCGCGATTTAGTCATATCTGCGGCAACCATAACAGTATTGGATAACCGGTTCATAATAATAATCATCCTTTTCACAAAAATATAAATAATTACTTCAATATATCATGATATCACTCATTTCGTCTGGCTTCGAATAATTACACGCTAATCCGCAATTTTTTTTCAAAACTGCTATATATCAGGCAGGAATTTACCAATTTCAGGTCGAATTATACGGTAACCAAAACAAAAAATTTGTGGAATCTGGAGAATGATAATGGTCTATGATGGAGTGCTACTGGGTCTCATTGTAGGTCTGTTCAGAGGAGGCTGGCGGCAAGGTCTGATCCGTTTCAGTCAAATTCGCCTTATAGCCGGCTGGATGTTCCCCGTGCTGCTGCTGGTACAATTCATTATTTTTTATTTCCAGGAAAAGTGGGCTTGGTTAGCAGCCATTAACGGGTATCTATTTATGGGAGTCTACGTGGTTGGATTGATATTTCTCTGGTTGAACAGACATCATAAGGGATTCAAGCTTATTATAATCGGCGTATTGATGAATTTTATCGTTATGGCGGTGAATGGCGGCAGGATGCCGGTCTCGTTGAGCGCTTCGGAGGTGCTGGGTCCCTATTATACAGATATGCTTAAATCCGGAAGTGTCATCTCGAAACATTACATGATGGATGCGAGCACGCGTCTATCATTGCTTGGTGACATTATTCCTCTCTCCAAGCCCTATCCCCGCACGCAGGTAATTAGTATTGGAGATGTTGTCATGAACTTCGGGATGTTCCTGTTTATCCAAAGCATTATGGTCGTGAAGAGAACTAAGGATAAGCAGCAAGAAACCAATCCCCGCCACGCCTAGTGCACATCTTATTCCAAGGAAGGGAGGGAACCCTATGAAAAACTTGAAATACTCCCGTGTGATTATCAATGCTGTTATCGTAGCTTCTGTCATAATTGCTTTGACTTCCGGTTACAAAATCGGGGGCTAGTCACCGATAAGAAAAAAAGGAAGCACAGGCTCAACAAAACAGGCTGGATTCCGGCCTGTTTTTTCATGTGAAATTTTCGATTACAAAATTGTAAATTATCCCATTCACCCCTGGTAGCTTTGACATCAAGATACGACAAGGCAGGAGAAGAAATGATGAGTATAATAAAAAAGCTGCAAGAACGGGTTACCGCGACGGGAATATATGTGTTTTTCATATGTTTGGCAGGCGTGATCGTCCTCCTGTATACGAACCAATGGTCTTTTTTGCACTATACGACAACAGAGTGGGTCACGATCTATTCCCTGTTGGGAGCAGTTCTGATTCTGGAGCATTTTACATTCCAGCTACCACCGGCCAGTAACAAACAGTCCATGGATTCCTCCGTGTATCTGGCTTGTATTTTTGTGCATGGCACCGAAATTGCTATTCTGATTTTGTTGTTAAATGTAATCATTGCCATGTTCCGGCACACAGAGCTGTCCTGGTGGAAGCATACCGCCAATTTTTCCATTTACGCCCTTTCCATTTTCCTGTCTTCAACAGTATTTGAACTAAGCGGCGGAACGCAGGGGGCTTTAAACCAAGATCATTTCGCTTCCTACCTGCTGGCGTTGATTTGCTACTTTGCGGTGAACACCATCACACTGGGCATCTACTTTTATATCGCATACAAAGGGTCCTTCAATGAGCTTAAACAGGCTTTTTTGGCTGAATCCCTGCTCGTATACTTATGTACACTCATTCTGTCTTTGGTATTGACTACACTGATTTATAACAACGGCATTTTAGGACTTTTGCTGTTCCTTGGGCTAAGCATGCTCCTGTCTCACGCATTCAAGCAAATGTTCACGCTGTATCGGGAAATCGAAGAAAAAGCGAACATGGATCGCAGAACAGGGCTATACAATCACAGCTACTTCGAAAATACACTTGAAGCTGAATTAAATATATCCAGATCCGAGAATACTCCTCTCAGTCTGGCGCTGATTGATATTGATGATTTCAAAAAATACAATGATCATTTCGGTCATCTTAAAGGCGATCAGCTACTGGGATTTCTCGGTGAGTTTCTTAAAAAGGAAACCTCCGGCACCCACATCACCGTATCACGCTATGGTGGAGAAGAATTCACCCTGCTTATGCCCGGTCATACCGCTGAACAAGCATATGAAACAGTCAATGCTATTCGAAAAAGATTAAATGATTCTCGTTATGAGGGTGTTGAAATTTTTCCACACGGCTGTCTGTCCTTCTCCGCAGGTATTGCACAAAGCCGCATTGACATCTACGACAAATCACAGCTGGTCGATCTGGCGGATAAAGCCCTGTACTACGCCAAGAAACAGGGCAAAAACATCGTTCATACGCACGGAAGTTTAAATGAAGTGGAGCGCGAGGTTGATCTGGGGCAGGATATTCGTGATCTTGAGCAACAGCTTAATTTGTTCTTGTACAAGGATATTAACACCTTCAAGCATTCCAAACGGGTATTCAGATATGCAGCAGACATGAGCGATGTGCTTCAGCTCGGACCGGAGGATAAGCGACGTTTCATACTAGGCGCCCTCATTCATGACATTGGTAAACTGGAGATTCCCTGGAATATCCTCAATAAAAAAGAGAAGCTGTCCGGTGAGGAATGGCAGATGGTGCAAGCGCATGTCATGTGGGGCAAACGTATTGTCGAAGCCAACGAACGATTCATAGATTTGGTTCCTTTTGTGGAGCTGCATCATGAACGTTTTGACGGAGGAGGCTATCCATTTGGCTTTAAGGGCGAGCAAATTCCACGTTTATGTCGGATGCTGACGATCATCGACTCTTTTGACGCGATGACAACCGAGCGCCCCTATCAACCCACCAAAACGTTCGAGGAGGCCATTGAAGAACTACGTGCTTGCTCGGGTAGCCAATTCGATCCCAAACTAACGGCTATTTTTATCCATTATATTCAACATAAGCAATCTGCTTTCACGGATCTCATGGAAACAGGGCTCTAGTTCCTTCATAGGCTCTTCCTCTTTGCCCCTAGCGTGGTTGAAATCGTACTGAATTCAACCACGCTAGGGGTTTTCATATGATTGGCATTTTGTATAATGCTTATTATTTCAAATTTCATATAAATGTCATAATTCGCTCCATCTATTCACGCTATATGCACTATGATTAAGATAGGAAGGGGTTTGTCCGTATAAAATGTTACAAATGGGGATATCCTCGCTTCAAGTAATCGAGAGAAGGTGACTTCACAGGCATGTTGTACCTGTCCAGACCAGCCCGTGTGGCTTGTCTTTTATTGCTGTGTCTCCCCCTTCTGATCCTGTTTCCTCACTCTTCGTGGGCTCATGCATTTGTCATTGAATCCAGTCCGACCGAAAATCAGGTTTTGGACAAGTCGCCTTCTCAGGTGACCATCACCTTCAATGAAGATTTGCAATCTGCCTTCATGTCGATCAAAGTGACCGATGAAACAGGCAAGCGGGTCGACACAGGAAAAGCACAGCTTGACCCGAATCACAAAGCCACCATGGAAATTCAATTGGTTCCAGGGATGAAAAATGGAATTTACTCCGTCAATTGGAGAGCTTTATCCGCAGACGGACATCCGGTTAATGGAGTTATTCCATTTCAAGTGGGCAGTGGTTCCAATGCGCCTACCCATCAAGCTACCGCACCTGAAGGCTCAGGGACATCACGAATCGACTTAATCGCTGTCCGTTGGTTTCTTTACATAGGACTATCGCTGCTTTTTGGAGCGATTTGTTTCCGGCTGTTCATCTTACCGAGCATAAGCCAAGACAAGAATCAAAGTGAACAGCATAAGCAAAATCAGCGGCCCTTTGAAACATTGCCCCGCTGGACTAAGCTGCTATGGAGCGGCTACGGCATAACGTCTGCCGCCATTCTGATCAGCCTGCCACTTCAGGCTTCATGGGATGCCGGAGTTTCCATCAGGGAGGGCTTCTCACTCCCGATTCTCGGAGAAGCTCTCCAGTTTACTGGAGCCGGACAAATTTGGTTTATCCAGATGATTCTCGTGCTGCTCCTAAGCGTAACGCTGATTTACGCGCTGGATTACAGCATTTCGAATCGCCAGCGCCGTCTTTGGGGCTACAGCTCAGCTCTCCTAACGCTATGCCTCATGCTGTCCAAAGCCTTTGTCGGCCATCCGGCAGCGGCTACGCATCCAGCTCCAGCCATTGCGGCGGACTTCGTCCATCTCGCGGCAGCAACCTTTTGGATCGGCTCACTTGCCGTCATGGTCGTGTGCCTGCCGGTTGCCGGAGCAGAGTTGCCCGTATCCGAGCGGGCAACTCTGCGACAAGCCGCCTTGCGCCGCTTCGCCGGCTGGGGCATTGCGATGGTGGCAGCGTTACTCGCCACCGGTATATATGGAGCCGTGCTGTACATTCCGGCTCCCTCCATGCTGCTGAACACGTCCTATGGACTCGTTCTGCTCGGCAAAGCAGCGCTGCTGCTAGTCATGCTGGCCTTCGCGGCCAGCCAGTTCCGCAGCGCACGGCAAGCGGCGGCGAGCAAGCGAGCCGCTGGGGGATTGCGTGCCGAGTTGTCCGTCGGCCTGCTCGTGATGCTGTTGACCGCGGTGCTCACTCACCTGTCACCCGGCCAGGCACCTGCTATACCGTTTGAGGAGACTCGCACTACGGGCGGATACAACGTTACGCTCGCAGTCAGCCCCAATGCTGTGGGCAGCAATGAATTTAAGGTATCCGTTCAGGATAGCAAGGGTGCTGCCGTTTCAGGAATCCAGCAGGTTACATTAACGCTCACTCCAGCAGACCCTGACCAAGACCAACAGGAATTTGTTCTACCCGTGAAACAGCAACAGCCATTCCGCAGTCAGGAATTGATGACCTCCGAAGGAACATGGGCCGTAAAAGTACATGCTCTGACGGCATCACTCGATGCCGTTGATGCTGAATTCACCCTGCATGTAGGCGGTAAAAAATAATTATTTTATACTTAAAAGGAGCGAAATGAATATGAATACAACGATTCAAACAGCAAAATCCAGATTTTCCAGGTTTGCAACCTCTGTGGGTCTAATTGCGGCGGGTGCCTTACTTTTTGCAGGTATGGCCAGTGCACATGTGACAGTTAAGCCTTCTGTTTCACAACCTAATGCGTGGGAAACGTACACATTGAAAGTACCCGTGGAAAAAAACATTCCAACCACCAAAGTCGCCTTGAAAATTCCGAAAGAGGTCGTTTTCAAACAATACGAGCCTGTACCGGACTGGAAGGTAGCCACCGAAAAAGACAGCTCTGGCAAAGTAACCACCGTGACCTGGACGACTGAAAAAGACGGAATTCAAGCGGGTCAGTATCAGCGTTTCAGCTTTGTAGCGCAAAATGCAGACCAGAATACCGCAGCAGCCTGGGACGCCTTCCAATACTACAGTGACGGAAGTATCGTGGAATGGACAGGCGACGAAGGAAGTAACAATCCTCATTCTATTACCGAAATCACGGCGGATGCCACGTCCGCAACTCCTGCCCCTGCCGCAGACAACGGACACGATTCGGCGGGTACGGCAGCAGGTCACGCGAGTACAGATACAACTAAAGATAGCAGCAGCACCGCACCTGCTTCCAACAATGCTGTAGAAGCTGCACCTGCCGCTTCTGTTCCAGCCAGCTCTGTTGCACAAACGACAGCACTTGTCCTCTCGATCATTGCAGTCGTTCTTGGTGCCGCAGCTGTCGGCATTGCACTCAAGCGCCGCAAGTAATCTGGGTTACGTATAAAGTTAAGATCGTTTTAAAAAGAAAAAGCTGACACCTAGTTAAAGGGGTCAGCTTTTTTTGTATGAAAGAAAACGATTAATATTCAGCTTTAATACATACTCAGATTCATCTCATCCTATTATTTCACATTCACCTTTCTATCATTTTTTTGGTAAAATGGTAGAACCCTCACGATTCTAACATGATAGCATTGCAATCTATTGAGCATAGGAGATCATAGGATGAAAATCGTAAATAAGGCTCTGTTATCTAGTGCTATTTTTCTGAGTACCGCAGCGGGCTTCTATAGCCCTTTGGCACAAGCCGAGACCGGTAAGATCAGCATTATGCTGGACGGATATCCATTACCGTTCCCCGTACAACCTGCCATGATGAACGGCACGACCATGGTTCCCTTTCGCGCTATTTCTGAGGCTCTTGGCATTACAGTGAAATGGGATCAAGCCAGCCAAAGCATCACTGCTACCAAGGCGCAAGGCTCTGCTACCAAGCAGGTGGTTCTAAAGATGGGTAGCCGCAATGCCACAGTGGACGGACAAACGGTTCAACTAACAGCCGCTCCGCAAACCGTGCACGGCAGCACGATGATTCCGCTGGGCTTTTTCGGGCAGCAGTTTGGAGCCACGGTGAACTGGAACCAGGGAACACGGACGGTCTCCATTACATCGCCACGTGAAGCTATGTATACAGTAGGCTTCTATGCGCTGTCTTCCTTTGACCAAAAATCCAAAATACCGGATTTTAACGCAGTTGCCTTCGGCTGGAGTCGAATTGATACGAACGGACAATTTACGACAAACGGCAAGGAATACAAATGGCCTCAAGCCGCTGGAACCGTAACACCGGAGTCCATTGTGCAGGAGGCAGACAGCCAGGGGACTTCCCCTTACCTGATGGTCTATTCCGGAGATGGCAATCACGAGCTGACCAAGGTTTTGGAAAATGCGCAGCTTCAAGAACAAACCATTTCCCAAATCGTCAGCACCGCCACCGACAAACAATTTAAAGGCATTACGCTAGACCTGGAAGGATTGGGCTGGAGCGGCGATAAAGCCAAAGCGCGTTCAGACTACAACGCCTTTATTAAAAAGCTATCGGCCAAAGCGCATCAGACCGGGCTCAAGCTCACCGTCGTTCTGCATCCGCTGAACAGCTCTTACTCTGGCTATGACTACAAAACGCTGGGCAATCTGGCGGACGATCTGATCATCATGGCCTATGATTACGGACAAAAGGCTACGCCTGAGCCTTTGGATAAAGTGGATGAAGCCATACAACTGGCCTTGAAGGAAACCTCGCGGGACAAGCTCATTTTGGGGATTTCGATGGGTAGTGAAAAAGATAGCACCGTTAACGCCAAGATCGGTTTAGCCAAACGTTATGACCTCAAAGGAATCGCTATCTGGCGCTTGGGCATCATTGGAGAAACGACCTGGGCGCAGATGAACGAAGCCATCGAGTTTAAATAAGTGTACCTGACCTTATTCCGCCCGCTAATGATTTCTTATGCGTCTTCTATAGAAATCATTTGGCGGGCTTTCTTTATGCCCTTTAACAAAAGTGCTTGCCTGATTTGGAAGTTGTCGTCACAGGCTCGCAACCCTGTTCTCCATAGAAGATCCCCCAGTCTCTCATAAAATCCAGCAACGGCCTTAACGTATCTCCCAACGGGGTAAGCGAGTATTCCACACGCGGTGGGTTCTCATTATAAATTTCACGGTGCACAATGCCATCTTTCTCCAATTCGCGCAACTGCAAGGTTAGCATCCGCTGGGTAATATTAGGCAAGGTCCGTCGAATTTCGTTATAGCGCCGCGGTCCTGTGGTCAAATGATACAAGATGACTCCCTTCCATTTGCCGCCTATAACCCCGACGGTTTTCGCTACCGGACATCCAAAATTAACGCTTACTGCATGTTCCATCTCCTGTGCCATGTATACCCCTTCTTTCTGTAGAATGTGTAAACCAATAGCCCCAGACGTATGACAAGGAACAAATATGTGCGTACTTGTTCCCTGCAAAAACTTTCTATATGATAACTATATATTCGATATTAGCTCTCATTATAGTAGCAGAAAACCCATAGAGTACCAACTAAACCCATACCAAAAGGAGTACATTTTATGTCTAATACATCAGCTAAAAAACAAGAAATTCTGGACGCCTTTCTGTTCAGGCACGCCACGAAAGAATTCGATCCCAATCGCATCATACCAGAAGAGGATTTTCAGTTCATTCTCGAAACCGGGCGACTTTCTCCAAGCTCCGTTGGTTTTGAACCATGGCAGTTTGTAGTTGTACAAAATCAGGCATTGAGAGAAAAGCTGGCTGCAGTTTCCAGCGGCGGTCAAAAGCAGATTCCTGCGGCTAGCCACGTCGTCCTGATTTTGGCGCGCAAGGATGTTCGTTATGATTCTCCTTACGTGGAGTATATGTATAAAGAGGTTAAAGGTATGTCTGAGGAAGACTTTGCCTCACTGCCGGGTCGCTATAAGATTTTCCAGGGTGAAAATCAACGCTTACTGGAAAACGAACGTACGTTATTTGACTGGGCTTCCAAGCAAACCTACATTGCCTTAGGCAATATGATGACAGCGGCGGCTCAGATCGGTATTGATTCCTGTCCAATTGAGGGCTTTAACTACGATCAGGTGCATGCCATTTTGGAGGAAGAAGGACTGCTGGAGAACGGGCTGCTCGATATTTCAGTCATTGCTGCCTTCGGTTATCGCGCTCATGAACCCAAGCGGGAAAAATCCAGACAACCACTGGAAAAGGTCACCCGCTGGATTCTGTAATCTAATATCCCGAGTCTCTCCCCCAAACACTGAACACTGAAGCATCAAAAAAACGGGCTTGCGGCACTTCATCTGAATGATGAACATACCGCAGCCCATCTTTTTTAGGTCACTTCAATCTCTATTAAAATACCCTTGGAAGCCAGGTTATCCAGGCACTCCTTCATATACTCATCGTCATGCTCCACATATGCACCCGCGCCTGCCAGTTCCTCACCCAGCTCCGCCTCCCAAGGCTCACACTGCTTACCGCGATACAACGGCTGTTCCCATAGTGGATCAACATTGTACCCTCTGCTTTTCATTTCGTCCATAATGAGCCTATGATAGCGCACCAGCAGCATGGGGTGATTATCGAACACATAATTCACGGTGGCGTGTGGCTTGCCCCATCCATTCCCACGCAGGGCACAGCACTCACGATGTTGCCCCAGCAGTTGCGGACGGGGTAACTTGTCGATTAAATGTTCATGCCAAAGCCTCATGCTTCCACAACCCTATCTGTAGCTTTTTCTGGTCTATTGGATTAGCATACGGATACCTGTCAGCACAATGCCGATCAGGAAGCCTGTAACTGCGCCGTTAATACGTATCCACTGCAAATCCTGTCCCAGTTTGTCCTCCATCAGTGCAATCAGGGATTTGTTATCCATTTTGTCTACATTTTCGCGTACCAAGTTACCAATTCGACTATGGTTGGCTTCCACCAGTCCAGTAATACCTTCCACAATTCGCACATTGATCTTGTCCAGCAGCTCGGTATTCCCTCTTAAATCAGTCAGCATCCGATCCAATAGCGGTAAAATATAGGTCTGCACATAGCTTCCGTCTTCCATGTAGTCCAATAAGCGTATACGCAGTTCTTCCATTTTGCCCAGCACTGACGCATCGCCTTCCCAGGCTTCAACAAGGCTATCCTTCCAGCCGTTCAACCCTTCCTGAACCGTATCTTTCGTCGCCAATCGGGTCACCTGTGTTCTCAGACCATCCAGCACAGCCTGACGGCGCGGGTGCTCTTCTCTTTGCAGTTCTGCTACCTGATCCAGCAGGAAATGACGAATCATTTCACCCATACGCTCTTCGTTCAGATAGCCGAGGAATGCGTTCAAGGCAAACTGCATCAGCCCACTCACCTGCAAACCGCTAACAGCCTGCATCCCTAAGGTCCCCAGCGTATAACCCGTTTCGGGTCGCAAAAGCCAGGACTCGGCTTGCTCCAGCGTGTAATCCAGTGCGCGGCGATCATAGCCCTTCTCGCTGGTTTGACGAGCAAGCGCCTCCAGCAGCGGTCCGGCGTCAAAGTCAGTCACCTGCCGCTTGAGCTCTGCCACGATGACCGGAGCCAATTCCGCGAGCGGGAGCGACCGGACGAGACGCTTGGCAAGAACATCTATGGATGCCGCTGCCTCCGGCGTGCGCATTCCTTTTTCCACACCGCCCAGCACCAAATCGGCCAAACGAATATCTGCAATTTTAGACGCAATGCTGTCTTTGTTTAGTAGGTTATTTTCCACGGTACTCACCAATGCATTCGTGAGCTTGTCCCTATTTTTAGGAAGCAGCGCTGTATGTGGTATCGGAATGCCTAGCGGATGACGGAACAAAGCAGTGACAGCGAACCAGTCTGCCAGTCCACCTACAAGTCCTGCCTCAAAAGCTCCGGCTAATAAACGAGCCCAGCCATATTGCTGGAAGGGCAATGTGGCTGCAAAGCCCGCCCCCAGAATAACGAGCGACCAAGCCGCTGCGGTTTTCGTATTTTTTGGTTTTCCCATCCAGTAATCCTCCAAACTGACTATCGAGTAAGTAAAGCACTATACCTGTATTACCCATCATATCATTGCCCGTGTCATTTCCAAAGTCGAAAGCACTTTTGATGAAACGCGCAAGGGCACTTTTTGCGTAATTTTTTATGCATATATCTCTCTTTTTTACATTCATGTTTGTGAACAAAATCACAGTATTGGGCCCAAACTCTTATTTTCAATAATAAGCCTTACGAACCATTTTAACGGAACCAAGTCCCATTTTTTTTAAACCGAAAGGAGAAGTGAACAAGAAAGTTGAATGGGCATAAGATACCTTTTTTCAGTCCCATTTTGGTATTTGACCTCAGAAAGGATTTGAATCCATGATAACCCCAGATTCTTTCAACAGCATTCGACTTTTTCTTATGGATTATCAAGTTAAATATCCATAAAAAGCGAGACTCCCATAAAGCTCACACACATAATTTGATATATAGACATATTTGTTGTGATAAAATAAACTTTTATAAATAGGAAATCATGTTTAATCAGCCATTATATATTGGTAAATCAAACCAAGATATGCTAGATAAAATTGCTTTTTTGTAAAGGAATTGAATATGACAACAGACCAAAAAAACAACGTGGGCTTCTGGAATGGCGATCCGGTCGTAATTGTACGCACTCCCTCCGCTTTTGCCAAGCAATCCCTTTTATATATTCAGGAATTAGGCTACTTCCAAAAAACTTCTGCTTTTACGATGGAAAGGAAAGAACTTGCCTCTTTTTTGCTTGTCTTTACGTTGTCTGGTAAGGGAGAATTACTGTACCGGGACAAGAAATATATCTTAAAACCTCAAGATTTGTTCTTTATTAATTGCGAGGAATATGTTCAATACAGCACCTCCGGTCATGAATCCTGGGAGTATATCAGCCTGTACCTGTATGGCAACCTGATCGAAAATTTTTACGAACAATTTGCCAAGCATAATAAACCGGTCATTTCCATGCATAACCCGTATATTATATTGGATAAGCTCCATGCTCTGATTTGCGGGCAGTCTGACAGAAGTCTTTCCGCTGAGCTACTAACGTCCAGGCTTATTGGTGAAATACTGACGTGCATTTTGCAGCATCCCTATGATCATCCGCATGTGAATGCTGAAACCCTCAGCGAAGTACGCCGGGTACAGCAATATTTGGATCAGTCCTACTGTGAGCGAATAACACTGGACTCGCTGGCAGAAATGTTTGAATTAAACAAGTTTAATCTGGCTAAAAATTTCAAAAAGCAGATCGGTTTCTCTCCGATTGATTATCTCATCAATGTCCGTATCACAGCCGCTCAAAGCTGGCTTAAAACCAGTGACATGTCCATTGTGGATATCGCAAGGTACGTAGGGATTCCCAATACGAGCCATTTTATTAACCTATTCAAGGAGCATGTAGGAGAAACACCTCATTCCTTCCGCAAAAAATGGGGGAACCGTTCCAAGTTGTAAATGAGAGGTTACATGAAATCAGTTTGATAGATGATAGACGCACAAGCTATTCAAGTTAATGGCAAAACTGTCGAAAGGCAGTGACGCAAAACTATAGGGCCTTCCTATCCGGATGGCAGCCAGCTACCAGATGAACGAGCTTTTTATTATGTCTTTTTTACATAGATCCATCACAAATTGCTATGCCTCTCTCGAAGAAAGCCCTGATCGCTATGATCAGGGCTTTTTTTCTATTGGGATAGTCATGTCAGCCTAGCATGCTGAATATACTAATTTCGAACTAGGAGGAGGGAAGGAAAAAAACATAACCGCCGAAGCATTGCCATATTACGATGAATAGGAGAATCACTTGGAGCATGAGAACAAAAATAAATGTAATGATCATTGCCTTATTGCTCATTGTCCAAAGCTTTTTCAGCGCAACGCTGGCTTACGCAGATGCTCCAGCCCCAGAACTGCCGCAGAGTGCTGTATCCGATCCTACACATACCGTTACGGATGCTGTATACGTTGTCCCAAACCTTGAACCCCCTAGGGAGATTCCTTCAAACACGGTCCCCTTCGTTCAAGGAGCAGCCAGTTCAAAGTCTCAACATGATGCAGCCCCGCAGAGCATACTAACGAAGTTGAGCCTGACCGACGAAACAGGGCGTGTCATTGATGCGGTTTATAGTCCCGGCAGCCAATTCGACATCGGATCAGCCATCCAACTAGGCTATGAATGGGAGCTACCTGACAATACCTATAAGTCAGGGGACACCTTCACCTTTCATTTACCAGAACAGTTTGTCATCTACTCTGATATCTCATCTCCGTTAGTCACTACCGACGGAACCGTGGGATACTTCACAGTAGATCGTCAGGGCAAGGTTATCATGACCTTTAACCAATATGTAGAGAATCACTCCAATGTCAGCGGCAAACTACAAGTTAAAACCGAGTTTACGAAAGAAACGGTGAAAGGCAGTACAGAGATCATCATTGCGATTCCAATCAAAGGCGGGGTGCAAACGGTCATCGTGAATGTAAAACCCCAGTCAGGGCCAACCCTAAGCAAACAAGGGAAAATAGCTGGCACAAACCAGATCGACTGGACCATTGATGTGAACAAACAGCTAAACACCGTAAAGCATGCCCTCATTACCGATCCCATTCCTTCAGGGCTGGAACTCAGAAGAGACTCTATCCGGCTCTATCATCTACAAATCAATATCGACGGCTCGACCGTTGTTCGAGACCTAGTAAAAGCGAGTGAATATGCCATTGAAGCAGATCAAGCCGGGACAGGGTTTGTGATTCGTTTTCAAGACGATAGCATTAACACGGCCTATCAGATTCAATATTCCACGCGTATTATTGGCGACGAAACACGTTTTTCCAACACAGCGACGCTTTCAGGAGATGCGATAGAGAACGTTGCTGCTACCGCTACTGTTCAGGTGGAACGTGGTGAATTCTTGTCCAAAAAGGTTGAGAAATATGATCATGCCACACAAACACTCTCGTGGGCCATAAGATATAACTTCGGCGAGACAAAAATCCCCGAAGCCAAAGCTCTTTTAATTGATCATTTCAACAAAACTCAAGAATTGCTGCCCGGTTCTTTGAAAGTATTTAAGGGAAACACACTGGAGGAACTCCCATCGTGGGCGTATACTGTCGTCCCAGTTGATTATCCGGACCGCAACGGCTTCAAACTTCAATTCAACTTCGACGTAGATTCAGCCTATACCATCCGATACCAGACTCAAGCCAGAGGCCGTGTCTATGAAAATGAAAAAGTTATAAACATCATAACTTCAGATGGAACGCAGAAGATCGTATCGACGGAAATCATAAGCGGAGTTATGACTAAAATGTATGACACACCCAATTACAACACCAAAATCATACCTTGGGTGATTACCATCAATACAGACTTGTACACCATGAAAAATATTGTCATTCAGGATGTGTTTCCAAACGGGGGCTTGGCCTTGTTACCGGACACCCTGAAAATTCAAAGTGTTGACGGAACAACGGAGCTACGTGCGCCCACGGATTATGAACTGGTTCCGCTATCACAGGACTATAAACAAGGATTTACGCTCATTTTTCATAAAGCCATTCAGAAGGCTTATACAATCAAGTATTCAACCACCTATAATAATGACTGGAAAACGGATACGACGAAGCCTGAGTTTCGTAATAAATCCCTTATAGAATACCAGTTTGAAAACGGAGAAAGATCATCGCAAGACGTGGAGTGCCCGATCTGGCCGGACTTTATGACACAACGAAACGGTGCCAAGCAAGGAAGCTATAATGCGACCTCCAAGCTCATTACCTGGGACATTAAAGCTAACTACAACCGCAAGATTCTGAATCACGCGGAAGTGAGAGACCCCTTGTTGCAAGGTCAGAAGTTACTGCCCGCCTCCGTAAAAGTATACGATATGACCTTGCTAGGATGGTGGGATGGTGTACAAAAGGGGGCTGAAATCCCAGCAGATCAATACACCATTATTCCTCCCTCCGAGCAAAATGGTAATGAATTGCGTATCCAGTTCAAAAATAAGATACAGACTCCCTACTGGATTACCTTTCAAACTTCATTGGAAGGAGAACTGATTGAAAAGGAAATTCACAATCAAGCCCTTCTACTGGATGGACAAAAAACAGTCTCCGAATGGGCAGCGCAAGTCGCGGTACCTCATGGCGGAGAATATGTATCTAAAGTCGGTACACAAAACGGAAATAAGATCGACTGGAGCATCCGCATCAATGAAGGACAGTCCCATGTATCCAACACTAAAATTATAGATCAGCCTAGCAACAATCAAATCCTAATTGAGGATTCCTTTCATTTGTACTCTACAATCATCGCTGCCAACGGAAATACAACCAAGGGCACCGAGTTGATTAGAAACCAAGATTACAAACTGTATATCAAGACAGACGCTCAAGGTCATCAAACTTTTGAACTTACTTTTGCCAAGGATATTTCCACTGCTTTTATACTTGAATACCAATCGTTCATTCATGCTGAGGACAAAGCCAAGGTGAGTAACAAGGTTGCCTTTGAGGGGGATCGTTTGACGACAGAACTGCGGGAAACCAGCCAGGAAATCATCGTGCGAACGTCTTCCGGCTCCGGTTCTGGCGGAGGTGTGACCGAAAGTCTTGAGCTGACCAAGGTAGATCAGGATAGGCCTGACAAGGTACTGCCTGGCGCACAGTTTGCGCTCTATGATAAAGGTCAAAAAAGAGCCCCGCTCATTCAGACCACCAATGCGGAAGGCAAAATCATCTTTTCCTCCTTGCTTCATGACGATTACATCTTGGAAGAATTGGCAGCACCGGAGGGCTATAAAGTCACCGAGGGCAAGCTCGAGATCAAAATAGACGCAACACTGCGACAAAGCTCTGGCGTAAAGAGGGTTGTGATCACCAATCGTAAAGAAAAGAAAAACGACCCTGAACCACCTGTAGACCCGGGAACTCCAACAGACCCCACGAATCCCTCAGGACCAGGAACGCCTACTCATCCAGACCCTTCACCCCCGTCCGGAGGCTCAGGTAAAAAACATGACAAAGATCCGGAAATACCCGATACGCCGTCTATAACCGTTCCTCCGTCATTGCCAAAGTCTCCGGAGGACATAGTCCCTCCACAGGAGGAACCTGCGCCTATACCGCCGGAGCCGGAGCCGCCAGCCGTTATACCTCATCAAGATCCTCCTCCGGTGGATTCGAAAGACGATCCCGAACCTAAGATCCGTCTCAAGGTTCCGGGAAAAGAACCTGAAGAGCCGGAGGATACACCTGCGGTACATCAATTGCCCCAAACAGGTGAAAGCAGCCCCGTTCCGTTCTATTTGACAGGCATAGCGTTGGTTATGTGGGGCGTATTTTTGAAATTCAGACGAACAAACAAAAAATAAAACCGATCACCTGCCCTGATCTCCCGACTCATTCCCGATTGGAATGAGTCGGGAATGGGGCATTTTTCAAAAAATATGTATAATCCGTACATTGCTTAGGGGAGGCGAGATTGCTGAGTCTGCGTAAACTTTCCTACGTATTTATTGTGTTAGGATTACTTTTTATTTTGCTTCCTAAGGCGATGGAATGGAATGAGGATCGGGAACAAAGCAAGCTATTAAAAGCAGCCGAGCTACCATCAGGAAAAGGCGATGCGCTATCGACTCCCAGTCTTACGGACAGCTATGCTCGCTTGTCCACTCGTCTTACAGAAGTTCCGGTTAGTGAAGCACGACAAAATACTTCCCCATCCCCTGCTCCCATGGTAAGCGCTAATGAACAAACTCCCATAGCCACTATTAGTATAAGTCGTATTGCTTTAAAGCTCCCTGTATTGGAAGGCGCAACGAGGATAAATATGAGACACGCGGCTGTACATATGCCGGAAACGGGGACGCTGGGACAAGCGGGGAATGCCGCCATTGCTGCTCATCGAGCCCGTACCTCTGGACGCTTATTTAATCGTCTAAATGAATTGAAGGTCGGGGATAAGATTGTTGTTAACACTCGGGGTAACCAATATGTATATAGCGTTTATAGCCTGAAGGTGGTTGATCCTACGGACGTGTCTGTTCTGAAAAGCTTCAAAAAACAAAAGCTGCTTACACTGATTACATGTGACCCTCTCATAAACCCCACCCATCGTCTCATTGTTCAGGCCAAACTAAACACCTAAAGCTATTTTAAAGCACCTATTTCTATGAGTAAACATAAATCAGGCGGGCCATTCCTGTTCATTACAGAAATACACCCGCCAATGCTCACATCATGATTCAGTTGGATTCTTGGCAATCAGCTTGAAATCATCAAAGTGGAATCCTGGTGCAACCACACAGGTTACCAGCACAGGCTCATCCCCAAGCGGACGTGCCGTTTGCCATACTGCTCCTGGGACGAGTGCTTGTGGATGCTGTCCTGCCTCCACATCCGCACCGACGATAATCACAGTTTCTTCACCAGGCTCTTCTCCGCTTCCACCCAATTTCAACTCTACAGGGCTTCCGCTATGATATAACCACAGCTCATCAGAATGGACCACATGCCACTCGGAGAACTCGCCCGGATGCAGCAAGAAATACGTAGACGAAGCTGCAAAACGCGGGCCGGAATACACATCCGGCAGTACAGGCTTCGGAATTTGGAAATGGGCCTTCCACATCTCTTTGTACCAGCCGCCTTCTGGATGGGGCTCCATGCCCAATGCCGTTACTAGCGGTGAAATAGCTTTCGTCATTGTCTAACCTTCCTTTACCCTAAATTCCTTCTTCCCTACTGTAAAACATAGCGTTGCTTTTGTCACGTTTCTCCCTTGGCATGTCGAGGATCAATAGTTTATGTCAAATTTAATAACATAAAATTACGGATATTTATTCGTTTTCAACATATAAATAACAGTTTACTAGCAAAAAACACACCAAAATACATTACACGTAAAGTTTAGTGACATAAAATCTTGTTTTTTATTGTAAGCTTATAGTATCATGAGAGAAATTTTTAAATTCTAATAGAGCTTGATCATGTCAATCCGTCTACTAAGCTATGTATCCAAGCCTAAAAAGGGGTGAGCTCTCTGATCCAGTTTCGCAATGTCAACAAGCATTACGGTCACTTCCATGTACTCAAAGACATTAATCTTCAGATTAAGGAGGGCGAGGTCGTCGTAATCATCGGTCCCTCCGGCTCGGGTAAAAGCACCCTGCTTCGCTGCATCAATCGTCTGGAAACGATATCGGATGGGGAGCTGATCGTTAACGAGATCCCTGTACACGACAAAAAGATTGATATTAATGCCTTCCGCCGCAATATCGGGATGGTGTTCCAACATTTCAATCTGTATCCCCACAAAAAGGTGATTGAAAACATTGTACTGGCACCTATGAAGGTACTGGGCATCTCGAAAGAAGAAGCTACTCAAACAGCCATCACCTATCTAAAGCGCGTCGGAATCGAAGAAAAGGCACAGAGCTACCCCGCCCAATTGTCCGGTGGACAGCAGCAGCGGGTCGCGATCGCCCGCGGGCTCGCGATGAATCCAAAAATTATGTTGTTTGACGAGCCTACTTCAGCTCTTGATCCCGAAACGATCGGAGAGGTACTGGATGTTATGCGATCGCTCGCCCATCAGGGCATCACAATGGTCATTGTCACTCATGAAATGGGCTTTGCACGTGAAGTGGCGGACCGCGTGATTTTTATGGACAAAGGACAGATTTTGGAAGACAGCCAACCTGCCGAATTTTTTCAGAATCCGGGTGAAGAACGGGCTCGCCTGTTCCTGAGCCGTCTGATTCATCATTAAACAGACTACCAATGTAGCGTAAATCGAAAGGGGAATGTTCTGATGAGAAAAAGATTTCAATGGAGCACTTTGGTGCTGGTAGCTTTATCTTGTCTGCTCGTCTTGGCAGGCTGTGGAGGCAAAGAAGGAGCGGCAACGTCGGGGAATGAGCCGGCAGCAGCCAACGGGCTGGAAGCGATCAAACAGCGTGGCAAACTGGTCGTTGGTGTGAAATACGATACCAAGCTGTTCGGACTGAAAGACCCGGCTAGTGGAAAAGTAGAAGGCTTTGATATCGACATCGCCAAGGCTGTAGCCAAACATATTTTTGGCGATGAAACCAAGCTTGAACTAAAAGAAGTCACGTCCAAAACACGAATCACCTTATTGCAAAACGGGGACATCGACGCCATTATCGCGACGATGACCATTTCGGACGAACGTAAAAAGCAGGTTGATTTCAGCGACGTCTATTTTAACGCCGGGCAATCTCTGCTTGTGAAAAAAGGGAGCCCCATCAAAGGGCTGGAGTCTCTGACCCCGAATACCAAGGTGCTCGCCGTGAAAGGCTCTACTTCCGCCAAAAATATACGTGAAAAAGCACCTGAAGCAACAATATTGGAATTCGAAAACTATCAGGATGCTTTCAACGCACTCAAAGCAGGTAAAGGAGAAGCCTTGACTACTGATAACTCTATTCTGCTCGGCATGCAGCAGCAAGACCCGAATTATACTCTTGTAGGCGGGAACTTCACAGAGGAACCTTACGGCATTGCAGTGAAGAAGGGGCAAACCGAACTGCTACAAGCTATTAATGATACGCTCAAGGAACTGAAAAGCAACGGTGAATACGATAAGCTCCACGAGCAATGGCTTGGGGTTAAACCCGAATAGTATTCTTGTGAAGGAGCCGCGATTGCGAGCTCCTTCCTTTCTTAAGTCTGGATAAGGAGGTAAATTCGCAGATGCTTACTTTTGATATCAACGTACTTTTCGATCATAGCGACCGTTTCAGAGAAGGCTTGCTTCATACCGTTCAAGCTAGTGTCATTGCCTTGATCGGAAGCTTTATTCTGGGGGCTATTATTGCCATCCTCCGAATTGCACCTTTTAAATGGCTGAACTGGATCGGTACCGTCTATGTAGAGGTCATCCGCAATATCCCATTGCTGATCGTCGTACTGTTTTTTTATCTCGGACTTCCTACTTTGGGCATCCCTTTGGACGGATTCGTATCTGGAACGCTCGGATTGACTGTATACACAGCCTCCTTTATTGCTGAAGCCATACGTGCCGGCATTCAATCTGTGCCCAAGGGGCAATTTGAAGCGGCAAGGTCCTCCGGGTTGAGTTACAACCAGACGATGATCAGCATTATTTTACCGCAAGCCATCAAAATTGTACTGCCTGCGATCGGCAACCAATTCATTAATCTGGTCAAAAACTCTTCCGTGCTGGCTATTGTAGCCGGACTGGACCTAATGTATTACTCGGACCTCATTAACTCGGATACCTTCCTGCCCATCACAGTCTACGCCATCACGGCGCTGTTGTATCTTATCTTGACGGTTCCGCTTAGCTTTCTTGTACTATACATGGAACGGCGTCTGTCCAAAACATCCTAAGGAGGGAAGCCCGTATGGATTTCGGTGGATTGTTTGTGTGGCCTAATGTGCGTTTTATACTGGAGGGCTTCCTGCTCACGCTGGAGGTTGCTATTTACTCTATCGTGTTCAGCTTCGCTCTCGGTATCTTATTCGGCATCCTGCGCTATACCCGCTTACCTGTCATTTCACAGGTTGCAGCCTTTATCATTGATCTCATTCGCAATCTTCCATTATTGCTCATTATTTTCTTCATCGGTATGGTTTTACCATCCATTGGAATTTCGATTTCCCTCAAGTGGGCAGCCATTACAGGCCTGTCGATCTTCGAGGGAGCCATGATCGCCGAGATTGTGCGCAGCGGCCTGAATTCGGTCCATAAAGGACAGGTGGAAGCCGCACGTTCCTCCGGTCTAAGCTACTCTCAAACCTTGTGGCATATCATTCTGCCCCAAGCGCTTCGTCGCATGGTGCCCCCGATTGTCAGCCAGTTCATCTCCCTATTCAAGGATACCTCACTGGCTGTCATTATCAGTTTGCCAGAGCTGACGCATAACATTCAGATTGTCGGTGGGCAAAATCAATCCTTTGTCATTCCAGCCCTGCTGTTCGCAGCTTTCCTGTACTTTGCTGTCAATTACAGTATGTCACTGATTGCACGCAGGCTGGAAGTTCGTACACATTAAAGCTCCTGATACTCATTAGGGTTGCCACTAGTTGGAACGCACTGTTAGTACAGCTTGTATCTTTTCAATCAATCGCTTCAACGCTTCTCCCTGATAACGGCCAGACTGATAAATCAACTCTAGTTGACCCTGGATCACGCCGCACAAAATAGGTACAGTGCAAAATTGTGAGCGATCCAATTCTGCCGCAAGGGACTCCGTCTGTAGGGTTACGGCAAGTCCCCCCTGCACCCAGCGCAGGATTGAAGGTATGGAATTTGTCTCCAAGACGGTTGCAAAGGGATACCCGCGATCACGGAAGCACTTCTCAATCAGCTTCCTGCCGGGATGACACTCTGGCTGCATCGCCCAAGGTACATGCCTCAATTCGTCCAGCGTAATGGAAGAACGGTTAGAAAATGCATGATTTACCGGAACAATAAGACAGTAACTCTCCGTGCGAAGAGGAAGCTGGACAAGCCTTTCATCTGTACCGGTATGTAGGGTGATGCCAACATCCACCCGGTTATCCAGCAGCTGTTCTGTTACATCAAATGATGGACGGATGTGCAAACTGATTTTAGGAAATGACTGATGAAAATGGATAAGCATCTCTTGCAATAGCTCCTCCAGCTCTGGTAATGCGATACCAATCCGCAAACTCCCGCGTTGCTCGGTGCGCAACTCCTCAATGGAAGCCTTCGCTTGCTGTAAATCTTTGAGCGCATGTGCACTGTGTTGCAGCAACAATTTCCCGGCATCTGTCATTTTAATTTTCTTGCCTGCACGGTCAAAAAGCGTCATGCCCAATTCCTCTTCCAACGCCTTAATTTGCAAGCTAAGCGTGGGTTGGGAGATTCCAATCTTTTCCGAAGCTTTCGTAAAATGCAGTTCCTCGCAAACGGCAATGAAGTATTGAAGCTGACGTATTTCCGTCTTCCTTCTCTCCCTTCGAGAATCCCCAGAATGATTGCATGAAAAGGTCAAAAGAAGCGCAAAATCGGATCAATCCGGTTCGCGCTTCTTCTTCAGGTTATTGCGCTTTTTTGAGATTATTGGGCTACTTCTGCTTTTTCCGCAGTCAACGTAATATTCGCAAACGTGTCTGCATCATACTCCTTGCCACGGGTAATATCGTAATTGGCTACCCGATTATTCACTGCCTCCAGCGAATAACGGAATAACGTCGGTACGATGGGTGCCTCCTCGCTCATATACGCCTGCCACTGATTGTATATATCTTTACGATAATTGTCGTCAAAGGCTTTCACAGACACCCCTTCCCGCAACAGCTTATCATTCTCTTCACTCGTAAAACGCGAATAGTTAAAGCTGGCTCCGCGTCCATACAGTCCACTAGGGTTTACATCTGTACCTGTACTCCATGCGCCGCCAAAAATATCAATGCCGGGGTCATCCTTCTGCACACGATCATAGAAAGAATTGAACTCAAGCAGACGACCGTCCACCAGCTCGACATGAAGTCCGACATCCTTCCAGTTTTGCAAATAAAACTTTGCCAGCGATTCAGCTGTCGCATCTCCGCTCATTGCCGCATAATGGAGCACCAGTTCCTTGCCCTTAGGGTCCTCACGGTATCCATCTCCATTGGTGTCCACATAGCCTGCCTCGTCCAGCAGCTTTTTCGCCTTGTCCGGGTCATACGTAATGCCCTTTGCATTTATATCATGATATCCCTTAAATGCAGGCGGAATCAGGGATGTTGCTGGAATTCGAAGTCCATGATAGAGCTGCTTGCCAACCTGCTCATTATTCAGCGCATAGCCAAGGGCCTGACGCAATGACTTGTTGGCCAGCTTGGCGTTCGGGTCCATGATATTTAGATTCTTGGCCTGATCGAATTTGCCCATCTTAAAGCCCACATAGCTATAAGATAATTCCTCCTGACCGAGAAACTGTACATTTTTCGGATTGCTGGCCTCATTGTAACGGGTGGTTGGATAGCTGGCCCAGTCAACTTCTCCACTTTTCAGCGCCTCGGTAATGACATTCGGGTTCACCACCTTCAGATGAAGGCCATCCAACTTGGGCTCACCGTGGAAATAATCTTCATTTTTGACGAATTCCACAGATTCACCTGTGACCATAGATTTAATTTTGAAGGGCCCATAGCCAATCGGATTTTTACGGACAGGATCAGATCCAGCCATATCTTTCACGGGGATATTCTGAAAAACCTTTTTCTCCAGTGGTGTAGACCACAGCCCCGATTTCACCGAAGGATTAGGTTCCTTAAAACGAATGGTAACCTCTTTCTCATTCAGCACCTTGATGCCAGAAATGGTTTTGGCCTTACCCGCGTGATAATCCTCCATGCCCACAATGTTGGTCATAAAGCTATCATAACGCGGACCTTCGTAGTCTTTATGACCGATCACTTCATAGGAAAAAGCATAATCCTCCGCCGTTACGGGATTACCATCCGTCCAGTTCAGTTTGGGGTCAATTTTGACAGTCACCGCCTTATTGTCTGGGGAAAAGGAAATCGTCGCCGCCCCTTTATCGTCAATATTTAGATTGGAGTCAATCGAAAACATAGAAGGGTAGAAAAACTGGAAGACTTCAAAATCAGGATTGCCTTCATAAAATACAGGATTCAGAATACCTTCAAAAGGGGTATCAGACACAAGTGCATAATTGATGATGCCACCCTTAATCGGGGCCTTATCGTTCTTGATCGCCTTCGCCAGCGCTGTGGCATTCACCTGTTTGCTGTCGGACCCTGAGCCGCCTGTACCGTCAGACGATTTCCCTCCATTTGAAGCGGAAGGCGAACCGCTGCATGCGGCCAGTGAAAGTACCAAAATTGCAGATAGAACAGGCAGAATTCCTTTTTTCCAGTGTTTAACCATTGTAAATCCCTCCTTGTCATTGTCCTTATCCTTGAACTTCAGTTAACCCAATCGTTGTCTGGCATCCGTGGCGCGTTTGAGCGCCTGGCCAATAAAGTTAATCGCCAGCATTAGCACCAAAATAAGCAGTGAGGCAGGCAACCACATCCACCAGCTATTCTGCAAAACATCCGGGTCATTGGCATAACTCACCAGTGTACCCAAGCTTGGAGTAGATTCCGGTAAGCCAAAGCCGAGATAAGAAAGCCCGGTCTCAATTCCGATATTTCCTGCGAGGCTGAGGGTCAGATTGACGATCACGACCGAGCTAAGATTAGGCAGCACGCCAAACCAGATGATTTTCCAATTGGGTGTGCCAAGGGTTTTGGAAGCCTGCACATAATCTAGTTCGCGCTCCGACAACACCTTGGCCCGGATCAGACGCGCTTTTCCAATCCATAAAAAGGCAGTCATAATGAAAATAAAGGACCCTATGCCGCTTTTGGGTACAATGCTGACAAATACGATGACCAACATCAAAAATGGAAGTACCAGAATAAAATCAATGATCCGCATGATGATGTTATCGACCAGTCCCCCATAAAAACCAGCCAGCAAACCTAACGTTAAGCCAATAGCGGCGGATAACAATGTAATCGTAAAGCCGATGGTGAAGGAATTGCGGGCTCCAATGACCAGCTGACCGAAAATATCCCTGCCCGCTCGGTCTGTACCCAGCCAATGCACTGAGCCGGGAGCTTCACGGATTGCGCCCAAATCCACCGTCGTGACTACATCCTGATTTACAAACAGGACAGAGGCATATATAAAGATCAAGAACAGAATTACAAAGCCAATGGAAACCAAGGCCATTTTGTCACGCACCAGCTCACGACGCAGTACAGACCAACTGGATGGTGATTTACGAATGATTTCCGGCGTGAAGACCTCCTCCACCTGAATAGACACCATAATCCCTCCCTTTCTCTAGACTTGTTCGCTATTCAATTCGAATGCGGGGATCGACCTTGCTTAGGATGACATCAGATAAAAGGGTCCCTAATAGCGCCAAGAAGCCGGAAATCATCACCAGCGCGTTCACGACTGAAAAGTCCCGTTGAGTGATGGACTGGAGAAATAGTTGACCTAACCCTGGATATCCAAAAATAGATTCAAGGAAAATGTTGCCCGCAATTACTCCCGTCAGGTCGTAGCCCAAAAAGGCAGCAATCGGCAATAGAGAGTTTTTGAAAATATGGCGCGAATAAATTTTACCTTCGGGTACCCCTTTGGAACGCGCTGTTTTCACAAAATCCTTTAGTCGTGTGTCAATGACCTCATTACGCAAATACTGAATCGTAGCCGTTGTACTGAGCAACGCGCCTGTAACCGCCGGTAAAATGAGATGATACGACTTGTTCACGTAATATGCCCATGTCCCCGGCTCCACGCCTACATCCACACTGCCGCTGGTTGGAAACCAGCCAAGCCTGAATCCGAATACGTACAGCAGCAACAACGCGAGTATAAATAGAGGTGTCGCAAAGCTGAGATAGGTATAGCCCACTACGGTTTTGTCCAGCAGACTATGCTGATAGCGACCGCTGAGTACGCCGAGCGGAATGGCGATCAGATACGTCAGAACCAGAATTACTACGCCCAGAAAGAACGTATTCCCCAGTCGGCTGCCAATCAGATCGGTAACGCTAATTTTATGTACATAAGATTTGCCCAGATCCCCATGAGCCAGCTGGACGAGCCAGTTCCCATACTGCACCCACACCGGGTCATTCAATCCCAGTCTTTGTCGCTGTTCTTCCAATGCGGCCGGATTCAGATTGGGTGTAGAGGTAATAAGTCCTGTCAGGGCATCCCCTGGCATAGCCTTAGCCAGGAAAAATATAAGTACGCTCAGTGCAAAGAGCTGAGGGATCATAACCAGCAGCCGACGCAGTGTAAATTTCCACATTTCTGTACCCCCCTTATGGTAGCGCGACTTGATGGGATGGACTTACTGATTTTAGTGCAAACGGCTTTCCACTCACGTCTAGATGTTTGGGCAGCTCTGTTTTGTAGGAGGATAAAAGCATTCGCCTTTTTTGGGCATTTTCCAGCCGTTTTGTAGGATCAATATTGGGAATGGTTGCAATGAGGCGCTGGGTATACAGATGCTGTGGACGCTCATAAATGTCTTGCTCGCTCCCCTGCTCCACTAGACGGCCCCGGTACATAATACCGATTTGGTCGCACATATGGCGAATAATGCCCAAGTCATGACTGATGAACAAATACGTCAAATTAAATTCCCGTTGCACATCCTTCATAAAATTAAGCACCTGTGCCTGCACGGAAACGTCCAACGCCGACACCGGCTCATCAGCAATGATCAGCTTGGGGTTTAATGTCAGCGCACGCGCGATCCCAATCCGCTGCCGTTGCCCCCCGGAAAATTCATGCGGATATTTGTAGGCTGCATCGGCGTTCAAGCCGACCTTTTCCAGCAACGTCTGTACTTTCCTCCGTTCTTCCTCACTGCTCAGCCTTTCAAAATTTCGCAGCGGTTCAGCAATGACATCCAATACGCGCTTGCGCGGGTTGAGCGAAGAGTAGGGGTCCTGAAAAATCATCTGAATGTCTCTACGCAGCGGATGACGGTTGTTACGGCTCAGAGCCGCAAGGTCCTTTCCCTTAAAAAGAATCCGTCCGCTCGTCAGCTTATTTAGACCGATAATCGTCCTGCCTGTCGTCGTTTTTCCACAGCCGGATTCTCCCACCAGCCCGTATGTCTGGCCTGCCTCAATGCTGATCGACACGCCATCCACTGCTTTCACCTGATCGACGACACGCTGGAAGAAACCACCGCGCACCGGATAGTGGACCCTCAAATCATTTAACTCCAGTAGTGCCATGAGCAGCTTCCCCCTTTGCCTCGTCTTCAAAATGAAAATGCTGGTAACATGTACAACGGACCCAATGTCCAGGGGAAATTTCATTTAGTTGGGGATGGTCTTCATGCACTCTCTGCTGAATCCAGGGAATACGCGGAGCAAAGCGGCAGCTATTGCGGGGGATATCTTGTAATGAGGGAACAATGCCGCCGATGACATGCAGTGATTCCCCCTTGGTATGCGATCCCGGCATGGAAGCAAGCAAAGAACGCGTATACGGATGCTGTGGATGCCTGAATAATTCAAAAACATCAGCGCTCTCCACGATTTCTCCGGCATACATGACCACCACGCGGTCAGCTACTTCTGCCACAACACCAAGATCGTGCGTAATCAGGATAATTCCACTTCCGGTCTCCTGTTGAAGCTGTTTGAGCAAGTCGAGAATTTGCGATTGGATCGTTACATCGAGCGCAGTAGTTGGTTCATCTGCGATAATAAGAGAAGGTCGACAAGCTATGGCAATCGCGATCATCACACGCTGACGCATCCCTCCTGACAGTTCATGCGGATACTGATCGTACACACGCACAGGATTCGGTATATCTACGCTTTCCAGCAGCTCCAGCACACGTTCCCTTTTTTGCTTCGTAGATAGTGACGTATGATAATCAAGATTTTCCTCAATCTGCTTGCCAATGCTCATCAATGGGTTGAGTGCTGTCAGCGGGTCCTGAAAGATCATGCCAATGCCCGCTCCGCGGATTTTATTCATTTGCCCTGAAGAAAGGCGGTTAAGGTCCGTACCTTTAAAAAGGACCTCTCCCTCTACACGTGTGCGTTCCATGTCATGCAGTTGTGCGATCGAAAGCGCCAGCGCGCTTTTGCCACAGCCGGATTCTCCGACTACAGCCAGCACTTCATTGGGGTTGACCGTCAGATCTAGATGGTCGACTGCGGGGTGATATTGATCCTTGATGCGAAAAGATACGGATAATCCTTTAATTTCCAACACGGGTTCGGTATTCAATGCGCGCTTCCTCCATTCTCCATGGTCTTGTCCCGCTTATTCTCACCATGTTTGATGTTTAAAACCTCTCATGAACATTACATACCGTTTTTGTCGGAATAATTTGAATACATCCTATCACCAGTATATGGATATATCAATTAAGATTATGCTATCAACATCATTTAAAAAATCAATGATCCAGCAGTAGCGCGGCCTTTCTGGCACAAAATGTAATGAAATAACCAACCACAGGTTAATTTTCATTACAAAAAAAAGTCGCCTGATCCCTCTGCAGGGACCAAACGACTAACTAATACCAGCTCACATTGAGCTTCTGGCGATAATTAAGAAGCCGCTCCATAGGAGCCAGACTTGAACGTTCTAGGATCGTACCATTTGTAGCCTGCTGCCGGAGCAGACCAAGGCTCAGGCTGCGGTTCTGTGGAAGCCGCAGGCTCCTCGAATGGCAGAAGCTTCGTGGGTTGATCCAGAGTCAAGCCTGCCACATCAGACAATTTCGTGTAGTCCTGCTTCCATGCAAGCCATTGGACCGTTTGTACCAGGAAGGTGGAATCATCCACTTCCTTGAAACCATCATATGTCTTCTTCGACTGTCCGTTTTCCTCACGCACATATTTCGGTGTAGCATCTTCTACAGGGGAAGAATCACCGATGAACGCTGCCTTGCCTTGACCTACCTTGGAGATAGCAGCATAAGGTCCTTCCGCACGGCCCCCGCCGTTATAAACTCCCTGGTCTACCGCATTCCCCCATTTTTTCGTGCCTGAAGGGATATAAGCAATGCCTTTAGCCTTGGTAGGATCAATAATAGCCAGCGTAGATCCTGCATGCATTGCAATCGAGCGCACACCCTTAGTAATGCCGAAAGATTGATCTGCGGCTACAATGTCGGTAGCATTCACATCGCCAAGCGCATTGTAACGGAAACGAACGCCAAAGTTGGTCGCCAGCCAATCGGAGCTTGTTAATCCTTGCATCGCCGGTGATGCAGCTTCTTCTGCAGTCATGCCTTTGGCCGGATTAGTATAGGCTCCACGACGGTAGCCATTCATAACCTCGGAGGAATCCCAACGGTTTTTGTTACGGTCCGCATTATAATGATCGGAGATGAAGAAGACGCTCCCCCCGTTATTCACGTATTGCAGCAGGGCAGCCTGCTCAGATGCCTTAAAGGCAACATTCGCTTCACCAATAATGAACACATCATATTGGCGCAGCTTGTCATATGTTATGGCCTGCTCTCCATAAGTAAAAGGAATGGGACGGTTCAATTGGTCTACCGTAAAGCCTACATTACGCAGTCCATTGGCAAAGTCGGAGAAGGCGCCTTCAATGACCCAATCTGCTGCACCAGCGGTCTGTGCGTGCGTATTATCGAACAGCACCTTTTTGCCTTTTCCATCCGGCAATGTAGTACCAGGTTGACCCGGGTTGCCAGGTTCACCTGGTTCACCCGGCTCGCTTCCGTTCACAAGTTCAACAGCGCTTGGGCTTTTCACTCCACCAAAATTATTGTAGGCGCCGAGTGTACCCGTCACACGAATTTTGCTGCCGATCAGCTCAGGATGGCCTGATAGCCCATATTGCCCTCTGTACGCTGAAGTCAGCTGTACATCCAACAGATTAGACGTATTACGTTCATTTGCCTGATCGGCAATCAGTACGTTAAAATCATTCGCGAACGGAGAAGAAAAGTTAGCCGTTTTCGATCCGGTAGCATGTCCGACGATGTAACCTTCCACCGTCACCGTACCTCCACTGCTTTGGCGCTGAAGTGCTTCAGCTACTGTCAAGGCTCCGTCCGCCTTGACCTGACCGAATGGAACGAGGATCCCAATCAGCAGTGATACGATCGCTGCTAGATGCAACATCCCTTTTAAGCGTGAAGCTGTGAATCGCAAGCCTTTTACCATACGTCAATATCCCTCCTATGATTTCCATAAATATACTTGTCCTTTATCAGATTAGCCGCCAATCTTCTAATTCCTTCCTGGTTTCATCCATAATTATGTAAATTTTAATCTTTTTTATTGGAAACGCACCTGCTTATGTAAAAATTAAACCTGTGATTGACACCGAGCACGGCATACATTACGCTAAGAAAGACATGTAGAACGTTATACGCGAATGAAGATGACGGGAGAGTCTGTCCAGGGAGCCTACACTCTGGCGGCACCGAAGGAGCAAGACGCCAGCACCCGGCTGGCGGATAATCTCTCAGGTCCATGTATCGTCATCTGACGCAACTCTGGAGAGAGCGCAAGCCACCCAAGGGGTAAGGCGGTAAGAACACCGCACGAAACTCTCAGGTAACGAGGACAGAGATAAGGGAAACTTCCTTATCCTGTCCTTTTTTGTGCTCACATTGTGCGTCAGCATTAGGAACCGTCATAACCGCGCAAAGACGCGGAAATACCATAAAGTATGGTATTAGAACATACAGGGGGCCACACCATGCGTTTCAAAGATGTATTTTCTATTATCGGTCCGGCCATGACCGGACCTTCCAGTTCACACACCGCAGGCGCGGTACGGCTCGCACGCGTTGCCCGGCACTGGCTCGGGACGCAGCCTGACCGTGCCCGCATGACACTGTACGGCTCCTTTGCCGATACGTATAAAGGACACGGTACAGACCTGGCGCTCATCGCAGGGCTGCTTAATTACGATACGGACGATCACCGGATTCCGGATGCCGAGCAATGGGCAGAGCAAGCCGGGATGGCCGTGGAATTCGCCGTCAGCGGACTCCCCGCGCCTCATCCGAACACTGTCCGTTTCGAGCTGTGGAAGGGCGAGGATCAGCGCACACTGTTGGGCTCCTCCATCGGCGGCGGCAGCATCCATGTCCAGCAGCTTAACGAATTCCGGGTCAATCTGACCGGGGAGCTGCCTACGCTGGTGCTTCTCCACTCGGATAAGCCCGGTACATTGGGCGCGATAACTTCAGCGCTGGGCGCGGCCCACATTAACATTGCCTATATGCACGTAGATCGCAAAGGCCGGGATGGTGAAGCACTCACCGCCATTGAAACGGACAGTTCTGCTCCAGCTGAACTGATTGCGGAACTGCGTTCTTTACCTCATATGTATGAAATTAAGATGATTAATTTGAAAAAAGGAGCTGAATCCGATGCGGTTTAGCCATCTGCATGAAATCAGCGCTTTATGCGCTGAAGAATCCACCACAATTGGCCGCTTGATGATTCAAGAGCAGGTACAAGAGACGAATACAACGGAGGAAGAAATCTTTCGCCAAATGTCTGATTATTATGAAGTCATGAAGGAAGCCGTTCATCGCGGTCAGACACAAGACACCGTATCCCGCAGTGGATTGACGGGCGGTGACGGCAAGCGCCTAGCCGAGTATCTGCGGTCAGGGGAAACCTGCTCCGGTGATGCCTCCGCGCTCGCCATGGCTTATGCCCTCTCCGTGTCGGAGGTTAACGCATCCATGGGTCGCATTGTCGCCACGCCTACCGCAGGCTCATGCGGGGTTATCCCTGGTGTGTTCATCAGTGCGCAGGAGCGGTTCGGCTGGGATGATGAGCATATGGTGAACGGCCTGTTCGCCGCTGGAGCCATTGGCTACGTGATCGCCAACAACTCCTTCATTTCTGGCGCGGAGGGAGGCTGTCAGGCTGAGATTGGCTCAGCTATCGGGATGGCGGCTGGCGCTATGGTCGAGCTGCGCGGTGGTACGCCTGAACAGGCTGTTCACGCCGTGGGTCTCGCTCTTAAGAACACGCTCGGCCTGATTTGCGACCCCGTCGCCGGACTCGTGGAGATTCCGTGCATCGTGCGCAACGGGCTGGGAGCCGTGACTGCACTTGCCGCAGCGGACATGGCTTTGGCGGGTGTGCGCAGCGCTATTCCGTCTGACGAAGTCATCGACGTGATGCTTGAAGTCGGCAGTGCGATGCCGTCGAAGCACCGCGAGACCGCCAAAGGCGGCTTGGCCCAGACGCCGACTGGCAAGCGTTTGACCGAATCACTTACACGCAACACACCGACCAAGAAGGAAAAGTCATAATTTATAAGCGGTAGCCTCCTTAAAATAAAAGAGCAAGCATATCGTCCTTGGACGTATGCTTGCTCTTTTGTTTTACTGAACGGTTACCTGTACCTTCGTCATTTTACCTGCATATTTCACAGTAATTACAGCTTTGCCCTTGCCCTGTGCCTTAATGTTACCGTCTTTGACGGTCGCAACAACAATTCTGGACGAGGACCAGACTGCCGGTTTGGAAACATCCTTCTCCGACTCATCCTTATACGTGGCTGTAGCCGTAACCTTAGCCAGCTGTCCTGCCTTCAAATTCAAAGCAACTTCGTCTGTTTGCAGGTATTTAAGCGTATCAACATCCACGGGTACGCTGATTACCTTCCCGCCAAACTTCGCCTGAATGTTAGCTTTACCGTAGCTAACCGCAGTAACCTGACCCTTTTTAACAGTGGCTACCTTGTAATTAGACGTTTTCCATTCCGCTTGGGCCGTAACGTCCTTTTCTTTACCATCACTGGATTTAACCACAATCGCGATGGTTTTTTGATCTCCAGATTTGAGCGATAGCGCGATTGCATCCGCTTCAATCTTTTGCGCTACGTCCACTTCTACCGTAAACGTAATGTTTTGCTTGCCATATGAAGCAGTCACCGTTGCCTTACCGCTACCATTCGCTTTGATCAAACCTTCGCTAACTTCAACCACTTTTACATTGCTAGTTGTCCAAGTGGCGTCCTTGGTTACATCTGTTTTTGTACCGCCACTCTTAACTCCTGTTACTTTCAGCTGCTTCGTTTCCTGAGCACCAAGCGCAATTACACGCGAGTCTGTTTCCAGACGATCTACAAGGCCCACTTGTACGTTTATTGTCAGTTTTTTGCCGTTGTAGGTCGCTGTAATAACCGCTTTACCAGCGGATTTACCCGTAATCGTTCCTTTGGACACGGAAGCAATATCTTCCGCACTTGAAGTCCACTCTGCATCCTGTGTCACGTCTTCTTTACGTCCATCCGCATAAGTAGCTGTCAAAGTTGCAGTATAGTCCTCATCAATATCAATCGTTGCCGTTTTGGAGGACAAAGACAGATCACCGGGTACATTTACAGATACCGTAGCTGTAGCTGTTTTGCCGCCATAAGAAGCGGTGATGGTAGCCTCACCTGTTTTATAACCTGTGACTTCTCCCGCGCTGACAAAAGCGATATCTTCATTGCTGGACTTCCACTCTGCCTTACTTGTGATATCTTCTTCCGTACCTGTTACGTACGTTGCGGTCAGCTTGAGCTTTTTGGATTCCTTGGCATTCAGGCTCAGCTTGTCCTCACTCAAATCCAGATATCTGGAGGTTTCGACATCTGTCTTGATCGAAACGGTCTTATCTCCATACTTAGCGGTCACCGTAGCCGAACCCGCTCCAATGGCCATAATCGTTCCCTTATTCACAGTCGCAATTTTTTCATCGCTTGATGTCCAAGTAGCTTTATCTGTGATATCCGTTACCGTCCCATCTGGATAAACGGCAGAAACTTGTATTTTTTTAGATTCATCCAGACGGAGAAAAATATTGGATTCGCTGGCTTTCAGCTTATTCGTTTGATCGACATCTACCGAAATCGTAGCGGACATCGTGCCATATTTACCTGTAATTGTCGCCTTTCCCGCGCTATAGCCGGTAATGGTGCCTTTCAGTACATCCGCCACAGCTGCATTGCTGGAGCTCCACTCAGCGGACTCTGTCACGTCCTGTACCGATCCATCCGGGAACGTCGCTGAAAGTTTAACCTTCTCAGCATCCTTCAACAAAAGAGAAACCTCTGATGAACTGACATCGAGACGTTTAACCTGCTCCACCTGCACAGCAATGGTTATGGTCTGTTGACCATATACGGCCTTAATATTGGCTGTACCTGCTCCCTGAGCGGTAACCAATCCGTTAACTACTGTTGCTACCTTTTGATTATCGGAGGTCCAAGTAGCATCACCCGAAACCTGAGCTGTTGTATTATCACTGTATGTCGCTGTCAAATCAACCTGTCCTGTACCGCTTGAACGCAAGTTCAGGCTTTGTACACTGGATGTCAGCGCCTTAACCTTTTTCGTTACATGCACCTGAACCGATTGCACCTTCTCTTTATAGGTCGCAACCACGGTGGCTTCCCCTTCAGCCTTGGCCGAAACTGTACCGTTATACACGGTAGCAATAGTTGTATTATCACTTTTCCAATCCGTGCTTACGGTTACATTCGAGGTTGTCCCATCGCTAAAAACAGCAGTAGCCGTCAACGCAGCCGTATCTCCCTGCTGCAAAGTTACCTCGTTAGAGGAAAGGACAATCTTGGAAAGCACCGCATCCGCAGCAGATGCAAACCCTGCATATGATGTAAAACTTGAGATCAGGATGACCAACGCCAGAAAACCGGACCATCTATTCTTCAAAATCTAATTCCCTCCCATTTCAAAACTTAAATTAAGGATTTCGCAAAATCCTTACACCTACGTTTTATGTCGTCATATGGAAAAGAATAGTTTAGGCTTTGAAGGAAATTTGGTCCTTATTAACTAGATCGTTTTTGATAAAGATTAGACATTACAATTTGTGTAGCTTCAGAGCCATAGTGAAGAGTTTTCTCAACAGATCCACAATCTCGCATTTACAAACAGCTATAAGCTGCTGCGCGAACTCTCAAATGATGGTATTCTTCCATACTAGGAGACAGCTGATGCATATAAACGACGGAGAATTGTTCGCTTGGATCTATAGAAACCCAAGTGCCCGCTGCTCCCGTCCAGCCAAATTCTCCAATAGAACTATTTGCATGCCCAGCCGCTTTATCAATTAACGTGCGCACGCCCAGTCCGTAACCATAACCTGTATGATATGAATTAGTAAAATCCAACAATTGATCTGTATTCAGATGATTGGTGCGCATTAAATCAATGGTTTTTCTCCCTAATAGCCTCACACCATCTACCATACCTCCATTCGACAGCATTTGTGAAAATGTAAGGTACTCCTTAACTGTCGAATACAGACCTGCGCCCCCACTTTCATATATAGCATCTGGCTGATGATACTCATCCAAGAAACCCTCTATTTTCTCTAGCTCTCCGGCGTCTGTCCGTTGGTAAAAGGAGGCCATTCGCGATTCAATATCTCCACGATATCGGTAACCTGTATTGTTCATTCCAAGCGGATCAAATATTTCATCCTTTAGGAATTGCCCTAATGATTTACCTGAAATCACTTCAATAAGACCTGCAACCAGGTCATGTCCATATCCGTATAACCAGCGTGTGCCCGGCTCAAAAGAAAGCGGAATCTCAGAAAGCGCTTTAATTTCTGTGCGCAGATCATATTTCCCCTGCTTTTCCTTTAACGTTGTAAGGACCCTTTGCATTGCCCGTCCTGTCTCTGAAGGCTCGGAAGCGTAAGGAAGACCCACACTCATATTGAATATATGCTTAATTAAAATGGGTTTCTCCGCCTTATCCACGTAGGTGTATCCGTTAGGAGCGGTTTTGAATACATGCGCATTACGATATTCGGGAAAATATTCATACAAAGGCTCATTCAACAAAAATTGCCCACGTTCGTACAGCATAAGTGCAGCCGCACAGACAACAACCTTTGTCATGGAAAACAATCGATACACTGTATCCTCAGTGATTGGCTTTCGGGCTTCCAGATCAGCATATCCATGATACCCTTCATACAACACTTTACCATTCTGGGCAATGGCACAACCGCAACCTGCCGGCCCATTTGCTACGAATTGTTTCAATAGTTGGTCTACCTTGTCAAAACGAGACATATTCATCCCTCCTATTTTTCCTTCAAAGAAACAAACTTCCCCTCGCACTCTAATTTCCTGTTCCAACAAGCTCAGCGTGATCCCTTGTAAGCGCTTATTCCCCGCATTTATTTTAACGGTAAACTTGGTAAATACATAGATTATTTGTCATAATCAGATGGCTTTACATTAACAGCTCAGCCACCGTTTCCTTCCAGCGATGGATCACCGATTCCGGTTCCTTGAGACGAACCGTGACACCTGTCAAGATATCCGCATATTGGGCTGAATCTTCTCTGGCTGCAAAAACATGAGCCGCAAATCGCTCACGTACATGCTTGGCTCCAGGCAAAGCAGGCAGATGTTCCAGCGACAACCGCACATAATGCGCTTTTCCTCCGGTAAATACCGCAAGCGTCGCCTTCCCAGTCCGAATCATGTTGCCCGTCGTGGTCGTACCCGGCCATAGTGCCAGACGCAAATTTCCCTCGTCCAGCGCTACAACCTCACCCACACTAATCATCGCTATGTGCGGCCACTGATCCTCCGTGACCGTCAGCAGCATCATGGCTTCATGCTGCTTGTCCTCCAATACCTTGCCGTCCAGTAGCGTGAACAGTTCCTTACCGATCCTTGGTGTCTGCATGAAGTATAATCCCCTTTACATTTGGCCTATAACTTCAAAGTACCATAATTTACGGCTACTTACGAACGACCCTATTTCCGCTCTGGAATAGGAGGAACATGAGCAGCATTCAGAATATCTTTGGGATTTACCTTAAAAGCCGCTTTATACTTTGCTGGATCAGTAATGCTATTCGGTTCCGAGGTCCGCCATGTGAACAGGCATACAGGGCACAACAAAACCTCCCAGGCACCTTCAACCGGCGAACGGGAAACAACTTCTGAACGATTGGACTCACAACGGGGACAAATATGCATCTGTCAGCACTCCTTTAATCTTTCTTTATTTTTAAAATAGTTAGCGAAGCATCTGGCTCAATTTTTTCTCCCATTCCGCTACACCCAGCGGGGAATCAAGCGGCTGCGAGTAGTGGCCTCTAATATCCGGTGCCACAGGTGTCGTCGCATCCAGTATCATTTTGTGGGTCATACCTGCCGGATCAGAGCCGGGATCAAGCGGTAAAATAGACAAACCAGGAACAATGACCGCATCATGCTTCGGATGCAGCTTGGTGGATAAAGCCCACATGACCTGCGGCAGATTGAACGGATCGACCTCCTCATCCACCACAATCACCAGCTTGCAATACCCCAATCCATGCGGAGTCGTTAACGCACGCATTCCCACAGCCTTCGCAAAGCCGCCATACCGGGTTTTCGTGGAAATAATAGCGACCAGCCCATGCGTATACATAGCATTAACGGCTACGATTTCATTAGGAAAAGCATCTCTAAGCTGCTGAAATAACGGTACACTTGTATTCACGCCGATCATATAATCCGTCTCCGTCCAAGGCAGCCCGATGTACAGATGCTCGAAAATAGGCTGTTTGCGGTGATATACACGATTAATTTGAATGACTGGCATCGCGCGGCCACCGGAATAGTGACCTGTAAATTCACCGAATGGACCTTCATACTCACGTTCACCTACTAACACTTCGCCTTCCAAAATGACCTCGGCTCCCCAAGGCAGATCCAGATCTGCATCCTTCGCTTTGACCACACGATATGGTTCACCCTGAATAGCGCCCGCCATCTCATATTCGGATTGATCGTACAGCAGCGGCGTAGAAGCAGCCGTTGTAATAACAGGCTCACATCCGAGGGCAATAGCGACCTTCAGATTTTCGCCGCGCTCCTCAGCCTGACGGATATGGATCGCAATATCATGCTGTGGTACAGGCTGGATGCCCAAACGGTTCTTGCCTTTCACTTGCATCCGGTACAAGCCGACATTTTGCTTACCGTAGGTGTCCGGGTCATCCAGATCGCGTGAAATCAGAATTGCTTTATCCAGGTAAAATCCTCCGTCCCCCTGATTCAAGCGAAACAACGGCAATATATCAAACAAATTAATATCTTCTGTAATCTCGACTTCATGAAAAGGAGCAGTTTCTTCCCGCTTCACAGGCACCGGAAATTGTTCATAGCGTCTGGCAAATTCAAAAAACTGCTCCTTGAGCGGCGTGTTTTTCGGCATTCCCATCATAAGAGCATGATTGGGCCAGGAGCCCATCACATTCATTGCAATACGAGCATCGGTATAGCCATAGATATTGTTGAAAAAGAGAGCAGGTGTCTTATCTCCAAGATTGCTTAATGCTCTGTTAGCTGCTGCTAGATCCGGCTCCGGCTTTACCTCATCGCTGATCGTGAGTAATTGTCCCTCCTTTTCCAAGGTGTGTAGAAAATCGCGAAAGTCTTTATAAGCCATCATTCATTCTCCTTCGTCTTTCGATTTCTCAATTCTGGTGCAGTCTGGAGTCAGTCTGCTTCATTCCATCCCAACGTTTGGCTGCGGTTGTGACAATACCGAACTGATCCAATGCGCGAAAAACAATATGATCCACTAATTCCTCGATACTTGCAGGATGATTATAAAAAGCAGGCATCGGCGGCAGGATCATCACGCCCATACGTGACAGCTCCAGCATATTTTCCAGATGGATACTGCTTAATGGTGTTTCCCTGGTCATGAGCAGCAGCTTCTTTCGCTCCTTCAGCATCACATCCGCTGATCGGGTAAGCAGGTTGTCCGCCATACCTATACGAATAGAGGCAAGGGTCTTCATGCTGCAAGGAGCGACGACCATGCCGTCTACTCGAAAGGAGCCGCTGGAAATACGCGCAGCCTGATCCTTATACGAGTAGACTGCATCCGCCATTGCCTCCACTTCCTTCACCGTATAGCCTGTCTCATAGGGAATGTTCGCAATAGCCCACGGGGATAGCACCAGATGGCTTTGGACTCCAGCCTCTCGTAATTGTTGCAATATACGGATACCGAAGATCGATCCTGTCGCTCCCGATATTCCTACAATGATTTTCTTCATATGTCCCCTCCTTCCATCCCATCGTTTTATGTTCACCCATGCATTACTGTCAAAAATTATACGCCTGTTCCTTGCACACGAAAAATATATATAATATATGGAATACATACTTTAAAAGTATCCAAATTGAAGCGTTATTTAGAAATAAGGAGGAATTCCAATGGACATGAAGCATCTGCATTACTTTTGCGTCATCGTGGAGGAAGGACAAATCACCAAGGCCGCCAGAACGCTCAACATGGCCCAGCCTCCGCTGAGTCAACAACTCAAAAATATGGAGGACGAGCTTGGCGTAAAGCTGATTTACCGTGAAGGAAAGAAGTGGGAGGTTACCGAGGCCGGATATACACTGTATACACGCGCCAAGCGATTATTGGCTGAAATGGAGGACACCTGTAGAGAAATTGGGGAGTTTGAAAACAAAGTAACCGGCACACTGTCTATAGGCACGTCATCCGCCTGTATGTCTCTGATTACTGAACAACTCAGTCGCTTTCATCAGGTTTATCCAGAGGTATACGTTAAAATAGGACACGGAGACACACATCATCTGGAAGAACTGCTGCACCAAAATAAAGTTGATCTGGCCCTGCTGCTGCTTCCGGTAGATGACAAATCGTACCATACGATTGAACTGGAGGGCGTTTCTTTTGTTGCGGTTCTTCCGTGTGAATGGGCAGATCGCCATCCCAGTGAGGAAATTACATTACAGGAAGCTGCCAGCTATGACCTCTTGTTGGGACGCCGAACAGAAGGACACGGACTGTACGAAACCGTCATCCGCAAATTTCAGGAACACCATCTTATTCCGCGCGTCGTACTGGACTGTCCAGAAATATCGACCATTCTCTCGCTCGTTTCCACAGGCATGGGAATTACCATTATTCCAGACGCTGGCTTGGGACAAGAATACGGGGACAGATTTCGCACACTCTCCATTAAGGAGCCATTCCCCTTCACACAGCCTGCCGTCGTATGGCGCAAGGATCGTTATTTATCCAATGCAGCTCGCAAATTTGTTGAACTGCTACAAGCTGGAGACACGAAAAAGACTGCTCCCGAGTAGATGCTCTACCGCTCTACTCCTGAAACAGTCTGATGCTTGAAGAACTTCCTTCATTCGGTCGTTGATACCGTCTTATTTGACTCCCTGATGTCTATACTCGGTTGGAGTCATTCCACATTTCCGCCGGAATACCTGTGTAAAATGCCTCATATCCTGATAACCGATCCGCTCTGAAATATCAGCCAGCCGCAGATGAGGATCACTGAGCAGCCGCTTCGCCTCCTCCATACGCAAGCAAATGACGTAATCCTTGTAGCCTTGTCCCGTCTTTTGCTTGAATAACTGGCTGAAATACACCGGATTCAAAAATACGATTGAAGCCACCTTCTCCAGCGACAGTTCCTCTGTAAAGTGAGCCCGAATGTATTGCAATGCCACATCTACCGTATGCATGCCTTTGCGGAGACATTCTCCTGTATCCGCTGCTGCGGCTGCAATCTCCTCTGGCGTACGTCTTAGTCGCGCCACCTCTTCAGGTATGGAGGCAAAATTGTGATGAACACCCGAACGTGTAATTTGTAGGGGCAGCTTCACATAACGCTTCAAATGGGATTCGAGCAACGTCTCTAGCCGTGCGGCCTCTGCCTCATCTCTTAGCCTTGCAATGCCCAGCAGACTATGGCGGTCTAGACTGACGACAAAGCCGCTGCCTCCTGCCTCAATGAGCTCGGACAGTACATTTTCAATCATAAAATGCTCTAGATGCGTCTGCTTGTGATCAGGTTCCATGCGAACCATGAAGAGATGGAATTCCGGATAATTTTCGACAAAAGGCTGTATATCCAGCTTTCCCGTATCCAGTCCAAGGGCATAGCGTTGGAAAACGGCTTCACGCAAATAAACCATATTGGATTTGAGAAGCCTACCCTCGTTCGCCTGCTGCGAGGCCACAAGCGCTTCGGCTGCCAGTATTTCAATGCATTCCAGCAGCTTTTTTTTACCAATCGGCTTTAACAGGTAGTCTTTGGCACCCAGCTTTACTGCTCTTTGTGCATAATGGAAGTCGGAATGGGCCGAAATGACAACCCACTGCAGATGAGGATGCTTTCGCTTAGAAATACGCATGAATTCCAGACCATCCATACCGGGCATCAGGATATCAGTTAATACAATATCTACAGGATGCTCCGCCAGAATACCTGCTGCCTCCTCGGTGGAAGCAGCGAGATGAATGCCGCAGGTTGGTAGAGCTTGGCCAATGGTACGCCGAATCCCCTGCCGAATCATATTTTCATCGTCAGCTATCAGAATATTCATGTTTCTCCTCCTTCTGTGGCAGAGGCACACTTACAGTGACTGTTGTTCCGGCCCCAGGTACGCTAGAGATCCGTAGGCCGTACTCTTCTCCGAACATGTGCCGTAGCCGTAAATTTAGGTTTTGCAGGCCGATGCCTCCCGCCTGCCCGCTGCCCGCCTGTTTGCCGGGTTCTGCCAAAGCGACCTGGACCACCTCCCATCGTTCGTACTCCATCCCTGCACCGTTGTCGATGATGTGCAGGCTCAATACACCGCCATATTCCTCCGCTCTGACGAGCAGCTTGCCACCTGTATCCGCATGAAGAGGCTCCAGTCCGTGCTTCACCGCATTTTCAATCAAGGGCTGTAAGGTCATTTTCGGCAAGCGGATATCCATCCATCGTTCTTCAATATTGATGTCTACAGATACCCTGCCCTCCAGCCGAGCTTGAATAATGGTGAGATAGTGGCCAACCTGCTCCACTTCTTCACGAAGGCTTACATCGGCCCCCTCTTCCCAATGGCTGCTGTAACGGAACATATGGGATAAGGAGAGGACTACCTCTCCGAGCTGATCTTGTCCCTTTTCGTCCAGCATCCAATAGATCATATCGAGCGTATTATACAGAAAATGTGGATTGACCTGCGTCTGTAGCGCGTGCAGCTCCGCATTTTTTTCGCTGACCGATGATATACGCACCAGCTCGATTAGCTCTGCAATTCGTCTTACCATATGGTTGAAAGAGGTAGCTAGCTGATTGATTTCTTCATAAGATTTAGTGTTTACCGTATGACGGAAATTTCCTGTCTCTACACGCTTCATTTCCCGAATGACTCGCTTGAGTGGAAAGGAAATGCTCCTGGAGACGATAGATGCAATTAACGCCGACACAATAATAAGTATAGGCGCCACGATAAATAAGTACCTTTGATTTTGCACCAGCTCCACGTTCAGATCCTCACTGGGTGTCACACTAATCACAGACCAGTCGGCAAACGGCAACTTGGAAGCGATTACAACTTTTTCATTACTTCGATTTACAATAACATCCTCCTCCGGTACCTGCTGCTCTAGATTTTGCAAATCCGGTGGCGGATCAGAGGAAGTGGCCGACACAATTCGATTTTCATGACCCAACAAATATACCTGACTATTGGTGCCCAGCCGCAAATTGTGGAGAGCGGACAAAACAGATCGCGGCTCAGCCTCAAACAGGACAATACCAATCGGCTTGTGCTCATCCAGATCATAGAGCTGCCGTCCGAACGCAAACACAGGTCTGGTTTCCACCTGATCAATGACAGAGTGAGGATACACGCCCAGCCATGCAATTTTGCCCGCCGACTTTCGAATTTCCTTATACCATTCCGTATGTTCGTAATGAGTATCAATGACATTCATATAATTGCCATAGTTATATACCTTGCCTGTGTCTGTGATGACATGGATGCCAATCAGATCCTCACGCGAATAATAGATAGCCCCCAGAATATTCGTAATCGTACGTTCGTTAATGTAATTGACAGCAGGTAAGTCACTGCTATCCGTCGTCAACAGACGCACCAAATCCATATTGTTGCTGATCGATTTGGAGAGACTGTTATAGCTGCCGAGTAGCAATTCGAACAGGCCTGCCGTCTGGGATACATTTTTACGCGCCAGCTCGCTGACCTTATCATGGAACTGCACCGTAGTACGGTTGTAAAATAATAGACTGACCGCCAGCACAATGCCGGACATGCTCAACAGGAACAGAACAAACAAGCGGTATTGAATGGATTGAAAACGGCGCATCATACCTCCGTGCGCTCCTTTCGCATCGGCCGCCTATCCTTTAACCGCTCCCGCAACCATGCCCTTGGTGATATTTTCGGACAGAACAAAATAAATAATAATGACCGGTAAGGCACCCATGACTAGAAAAGCACCAATATTACCATAGTTCACAGAATACTGGCTGACGAACGTATATACGCCGAAAGGGAGAGTTTTGAGCTTCTCGGACGAGATAAAGGTGGCAGCCATAATGTATTCATTCCAGATGTTAATGAAAGTTAAAATACATACCGTCATGATAGGCGGAATCGAGATGGGTAAGATTACACTGCGGAAAATACGATAAATGCTCGCTCCGTCAATGTAAGCGGATTCTTCAATTTCGTGGGGAATGGACCGCATAAAGCCGGATAGGATGAAGACCGCAATCGGTGTCTGAAAAGCAATATAGGGTAAAATCAGTGAGAAATACGTATTCAGAATATGGACGTTTTTAAACATCACCATCAGCGGCAGCAGTGTAGCTTGCATCGGGATCATCATCCCGATCAGAAACAAAGTCAGCACAACAGCCCCGAAGCGCCAACGAAAACGTGTAATCGCATAAGCAGTCATTGAGCTTAATAAAATGACGAAAATCATCGTAACCCCGGTCACCAGCACACTGTTTCCTAAATAACGCAAGTAGCTCCCTGATTCATAGGCTTCCTGATAGTTGTGCCACTGAGGCACTTGAGGGAGTGCAAAGAAGCTTGAGCTCAATATCTCTTCATTCGTCTTCAACGAATAGGTCAGCAGCCAAAAGAGTGGATACAGCTGCGTGACAATTAAGATTGCCAATAAGGTAAAGACTCCCGTTTTTTTCAAGGCATTCAACAGTTCCATCTCCTTTAGCTTACCTTATTTTCGATTCGTTTGAAAACAAAATTTATCACAATTGTAAATGACAAGCAAATCACTACGAGAATTGAAGCCAATGCGCTGCCATATCCGTATTTCATCGATAAAAAGGACATATTGTACATATACGTAGATACTGTATCCGTTGCATGAGCTGGTCCTCCACCCGTCATCACCCAGATCAAATCAAACGATTGCAGGGAGCCGATAAATGCTAATACAATTGATATCTTAAAAATAGGTACGATGAGCGGTAGCGTAATATAGCGGTCTGCTTTGAATCCTTCAGCTCCATCAATTTTGGCTGCTTCGTACAGCTCATTCGGTATATTTTGTACCCCGGTAAACTGGATAAGCAAATGATAGCCAAAATACTGCCACAACGATACAAAATAGAGGGCGTACATCGCTATCTGCGGTTCCGTCAGCCATGAGCGCGTCCAGCTTTCCAGCCCAATCGCCAGCAAAATACCGTTCAGCATTCCACCCATCGAGACTGGATTATAGATCGTCTTCCACAGCTGCCCGATAATGACCACCGACAGAATAACCGGCAGAAAATACATCGTTACCAGCGTATTGGCCTTACGCACATAGCGATTAAGCAAGATCGCCAGCAGCAGACAGAACGGAATTTCCAGCATGGAAAACACAGCAAACATCATAGTCCGTTTCACGGACGGCCAGAACACTGAATCTGCTGTAAAAATCCGCTCAAAATTAGCCAGCCCCACGAACTTTGCCTCGGCGATTCCGTTCCAATCCAGCAATCCGCAATACACCGACACCAGAATCGGAACAAATACCATACAGGTATACAACAACAGGCAGGGTAGCACAAAAACGGCAATGGTACGTGCTGGCACCTTCAGTACATTCATGCTCTAATCTCCTTTGTGTTGATTCTGAACATCTTCTGAGGATGCACAACCTACATGATTTCCAATCAGGGAAGGAGCATGCCGCTCCCTCCCTAGTGTCAGCTACTTCAGGATTTTGCAAAATTCGATTCCAGTCGCTCCAAAGTGCAATATCTAGACGAACTAGGCCATTTCGATCTATATATTGATCAGTGGAAGTCGCTTATTGGATTTTTGCAAAATACTCACTTATTTATTCGCTTCATAAGTGTTCTGATGTTCCTTGGCAACTTGTGCAGAGTCTTCTTTTTGCACGAACAGGTTTTGAATGCTACTCAGATGCGCCTGCGCAATAGCCGGATTCATCGTATTATCAAAAGCGAGATCGCCCCCTTTTACATTCTTGAACAGCTCATTAAGACTAATCGCTAACTCGGAGTAGCCCGCTTCCTTCAGATCACCTTTCATTTTCTGACCACTGCCAATCGCATTTTTCAGATCAAACTGAATTTTGGGCATCTCTTTAATAAAATAGTGCAGAAAATCCTTCGTCTCCTGTAAATGTTCACTGTTCGCAGAAACCGCAAATGCGCTGCCCGGCGCAATTACATACTCATTCACATCACCCTTGCCATTTACCGTAGGGAATTGAAACGCTCCTACCTTACCCGCTACCGAAGAAGCATCAATAGACCCCGTTTCCCATGTACCCATGATATACATCGCGGCTTTTCCTGTTTTAAAAATATTACCGCCTGCATTGTAGTCAATAGATGTAGCTCCATCCGGGAAAGCTCCTGCCTGCACCAATTCCTGAAATGCATCCACCGCTTCCACAAAAGCTGGGTCGTTAAACGTCTTTTTACCGTCCAGTACATCATTGAGAAAATTCGGCCCTTCATTCGTACGCAACAAAATATTCATAAAAAGGAGGGAACCCGTCCATGAATCCTTTTCCCCAATGGCAATCGGAGTAATTCCCTTCGCCTTCAACGTCTTGACCGTCGTAATCAGCTCGTCAAAGGTGGTCGGCAACTTCTGAATTCCCGCCTGCTTGAACAGTTCTTTATTGTAAAACACCACTTCTATATTGTTACCGTCCGGAAAAGCATAGAGCTTATCGTCGAAGCTATAGTAATTAAGAAGTCCATTCTGAAACGTATCTTTTAACCCCTCTTTATCAGCCACATCGTTTAATGGAGCCAGCAGCCCGGCATCAACGAATGGCTTCATCTGTGCAGCCGGGTTTACAATCGTGATATCAGGTACTTCCTTCGCCGCTGCCTGTGTTTTCAGCTTGAGCTTTTGTTGATCTGTATTTAGCGAATCCAATTCAATTTTAACATGAGGATGATCCTGCTCGTATTGACCTACAATTTGCTTAATCATTTTGTACGAAGGGGTGCTCGGATCAGGATTAATGTTTTGAAAGGTAATCGTAACATCTTTCGTCGCGGTGCCTCTGCTCTGCTCTCCTGAATTTCCCGGACTTGCGCTTTGTCCGTTATTACAAGCTGCCAGCGTCAATGCCAAGGCGCTCGCCATCACAATGGCAAACGCTTTCATTTTTGTTCTGCTCATGATCCTTTTCCTCCTCTTGTTGAAGCATTGCGCAATTTGCCCTCCTTATTGGTGGACACTCAATGCCCGCTTGTTCTTTTCATTATGTTCCATAGAAAAGACGTGAACAATGCGTGAACTTAAGGAGACGGGTTTGTTTTTTCAAGCCCTCATTTGCGTGCTTCAAAATTCATTCATATCATAACTTGCAATTTATCTAGAACACAGGCATAATATGAATAAGATCATTGTTTGATAATGATTATCATTATTAAATGATAAATACACATAGACTTTAAAGGAGGCAGGACCGCAGTGAAAGAAGCTTTTAGTAAAACCTCCCTGCATATTGATGATTATTTGGATCTTCTCAATCTTGCCGTACAAGTCGGAGATACAAAGTGGCAAAAAGAAATTACCCGTAAACTTCAAGCCTTGAGTGTCCTTCAGACAGAACAGGTTGAAATAGATTAACTTCCCCAGTTAATACTGTCCTCAGTTAAAAATGCTGACTAGGCACCACTATACAAAGGACAACCAGGATACCGTAAAACTTTTGACCGAATCCACGATAATGATCTTTCATGTGAATGATAAATGAATCGGTTATAGGAAAAAGAGCACAGCCCGTTAAGGCTGTGCTCTTTTATCTTGCTTGGCGACGTCCTACTCTCCCAGGACCCTGCGGTCCAAGTACCATCGGCGCTGGAGGGCTTAACGGTCGTGTTCGGGATGGGTACGTGTGGAACCCCTCCGCTATCGCCACCAAACATGAATTTACATCGTAAATTCTACCATATGGTTATTCGGTTCATCACTTATCGTGTGAATGAATAGCCATGCGCTTGTTGTATGTCACTTGTACATACCTTCAAGGTTACACCCTGAAAACTGGATCCGAAACTCATTTGCGTTTTATTTTAGGATAAGCCCTCGACCGATTAGTATTGGTCAGCTCCATGCATTACTGCACTTCCACCCCCAACCTATCTACCTCGTCGTCTTCAAGGGGTCTTACATACTGGGAAATCTCATCTTGAGGGGGGCTTCACGCTTAGATGCTTTCAGCGCTTATCCCTTCCGTACATAGCTACCCAGCGGTGCTCCTGGCGGAACAACTGGTACACCAGCGGTACGTCCATCCCGGTCCTCTCGTACTAAGGACAGCTCCTCTCAAATTTCCTACGCCCACGACAGATAGGGACCGAACTGTCTCACGACGTTCTGAACCCAGCTCGCGTACCGCTTTAATGGGCGAACAGCCCAACCCTTGGGACCTACTTCAGCCCCAGGATGCGATGAGCCGACATCGAGGTGCCAAACCTCCCCGTCGATGTGGACTCTTGGGGGAGATAAGCCTGTTATCCCCAGGGTAGCTTTTATCCGTTGAGCGATGGCCCTTCCATGCGGTACCACCGGATCACTAAGCCCGACTTTCGTCCCTGCTCGACTTGTAGGTCTCGCAGTCAAGCTCCCTTCTGCCTTTGCACTCTTCGAATGATTTCCAACCATTCTGAGGGAACCTTGGGGCGCCTCCGTTACTCTTTAGGAGGCGACCGCCCCAGTCAAACTGCCCACCTGACACTGTCCTCGCACCGGATTACGGTACCAAGTTAGAACCTAGATACGATCAGGGTGGTATCCCAAGGATGCCTCCCTTCAAGCTGGCGCTCAAAGTTCTACGGCTCCCACCTATCCTGTACAGATCGTACCCAAATTCAATATCAAGCTGCAGTAAAGCTCCATGGGGTCTTTCCGTCTTGTCGCGGGTAACCTGCATCTTCACAGGTATTAAAATTTCACCGGATCTCTCGTTGAGACAGCGCCCAAGTCGTTACGCCATTCGTGCGGGTCAGAATTTACCTGACAAGGAATTTCGCTACCTTAGGACCGTTATAGTTACGGCCGCCGTTTACTGGGGCTTCGGTTCATAGCTTCGCCCCGAAGGGCTTACCACTCCCCTTAACCTTCCAGCACCGGGCAGGCGTCAGCCCGTATACTTCGCCTTGCGGCTTCGCACAGACCTGTGTTTTTGCTAAACAGTCGCTTGGGCCTTTTCACTGCGGCCCCCTCGGGCTATTCACCCTACCGAGGCACCCCTTCTCCCGAAGTTACGGGGTCATTTTGCCGAGTTCCTTAACGAGAGTTCTTCCGCGCGCCTTAGAATTCTCTTCTCGCCTACCTGTGTCGGTTTGCGGTACGGGCACCTTCTCCTGGCTAGAGGCTTTTCTTGGCAGTCTGAGATCATGACCTTCGCTACTACAATTTTCGCTCCCCATCACAGCCCAGCCTTACGATGTGCGGATTTGCCTACACACCAGCCTCACTGCTTAGACGGACATCCATCAGTCCGCGTCACTACCCTACTGCGTCACCCCATCGCTCATAACGGATTACGGTGGTACAGGAATTTCGACCTGTTGTCCTTCGACTACGCCTATCGGCCTCGCCTTAGGTCCCGACTTACCCTGAGCGGACGAACCTTCCTCAGGAACCCTTAGGCTTTCGGCGGATCTGATTCTCACAGATCTTTTCGTTACTCATACCGGCATTCTCACTTGAATGCAGTCCAGCGCTCCTTACGGTACACCTTCAACCCGCATTCAACGCTCCCCTACCCCTGATGCAAGCATCAAGCCATAGCTTCGGTGGTGTGTTTAGCCCCGTTACATTTTCGGCGCAGAGTCACTCGACCAGTGAGCTATTACGCACTCTTTCAATGGTGGCTGCTTCTAAGCCAACATCCTGGTTGTCTGTGCAACTCCACATCCTTTCCCACTTAACACACACTTGGGGACCTTAGCTGATGGTCTGGGCTGTTTCCCTTTCGACAATGGATCTTAGCACTCACTGTCTGACTCCCGGAACTAAATCTATGGCATTCGGAGTTTGACTGAGCTTGGTAACCCTTGCGGGCCCCGCACCCAATCAGTGCTCTACCTCCACGATTCTTTTTTCCGAGGCTAGCCCTAAAGCTATTTCGGGGAGAACCAGCTATCTCCGGGTTCGATTGGAATTTCTCCGCTACCCCCACCTCATCCCCGCATTTTTCAACATGCGTGGGTTCGGGCCTCCAGTGCGTGTTACCGCACCTTCACCCTGGACAGGGGTAGATCACCCGGTTTCGGGTCTACGTCCACGTACTCATTCGCCCTATTCAGACTCGCTTTCGCTGCGGCTTCAGCTCTTCACCTTAACCTTGCACGGGAACGTAACTCGCCGGTTCATTCTACAAAAGGCACGCCATCACCCATAGATCGGGCTCTGACTTCTTGTAAGCACACGGTTTCAGGATCTATTTCACTCCCCTTCCGGGGTGCTTTTCACCTTTCCCTCACGGTACTGCTTCACTATCGGTCGCCAGGGAGTATTTAGCCTTGGCAGATGGTCCTGCCGGATTCATACGGGGTTTCACGTGCCCCGCACTACTCGGGATCCGTCTCGGAGAGAACAAGTTTTGAACTACAGGGCTTTTACCTTCTCTGGCGGGCCTTTCCAGACCTCTTCATCTAACCGGTTCCTTTGTAACTCCATGTGAGACGTCCCACAACCCCAAGGAGCAAGCTCCTTGGTTTGGGCTAATCCGCGTTCGCTCGCCGCTACTGACGGAATCACTATTGTTTTCTCTTCCTCAGGGTACTTAGATGTTTCAGTTCCCCTGGTCTGCCTCTATTCTGCCTATGTATTCAGCAGAAAGTGACTGTCGATGAAGACAGCCGGGTTTCCCCATTCGGACATCCCCGGATCAAAGCTTGCTTACAGCTCCCCGAGGCTTTATCGTTGTTCGCCACGTCCTTCGTCGGCTCCTGGCGCCTAGGCATCCTCCGTGTGCTCTTTGTAGCTTAACCTAGTATTTACATCGTAAATACGATTTGCTTTGAACTTCGGTTCAACACTTACGTGTGAATGAAATTCAAGGCAGCTACCTTTATTTCACTTGTTTACACAAGATCAGCTTAAAGGAATATTCTAAAACGCAATTTCGTTTCGGTATCCAGTTTTCAAGGTGCAATTCGCTTCATCGAAGCGAAACCCGATGAATATTTCGGTTCCACACGGATGTGTGAATGAAACATTCGTCGAAGCTTGAGAGTTTGAGCTCTCAAAACTGAGCAACGAGTGAGTAACAGGCCTAAACCTGAGTTTTGAAGCTTACGCTTCATATTTGAATGTTTCCATTGCAGGAAACGATTCTCCATAGAAAGGAGGTGATCCAGCCGCACCTTCCGATACGGCTACCTTGTTACGACTTCACCCCAATCATCTACCCCACCTTCGGCGGCTGGCTCCCTTGCGGGTTACCCCACCGACTTCGGGTGTTGTAAACTCTCGTGGTGTGACGGGCGGTGTGTACAAGACCCGGGAACGTATTCACCGCGGCATGCTGATCCGCGATTACTAGCAATTCCGACTTCATGTAGGCGAGTTGCAGCCTACAATCCGAACTGAGACCGGCTTTTCTAGGATTGGCTCCACCTCGCGATTTCGCTTCCCGTTGTACCGGCCATTGTAGTACGTGTGTAGCCCAGGTCATAAGGGGCATGATGATTTGACGTCATCCCCACCTTCCTCCGGTTTGTCACCGGCAGTCTGCTTAGAGTGCCCAGCTTGACCTGCTGGCAACTAAGCATAAGGGTTGCGCTCGTTGCGGGACTTAACCCAACATCTCACGACACGAGCTGACGACAACCATGCACCACCTGTCTCCTCTGTCCCGAAGGAAAGGCCTATCTCTAGACCGATCAGAGGGATGTCAAGACCTGGTAAGGTTCTTCGCGTTGCTTCGAATTAAACCACATACTCCACTGCTTGTGCGGGTCCCCGTCAATTCCTTTGAGTTTCAGTCTTGCGACCGTACTCCCCAGGCGGAATGCTTAATGTGTTAACTTCGGCACCAAGGGTATCGAAACCCCTAACACCTAGCATTCATCGTTTACGGCGTGGACTACCAGGGTATCTAATCCTGTTTGCTCCCCACGCTTTCGCGCCTCAGCGTCAGTTACAGCCCAGAGAGTCGCCTTCGCCACTGGTGTTCCTCCACATATCTACGCATTTCACCGCTACACGTGGAATTCCACTCTCCTCTTCTGCACTCAAGCTCCCCAGTTTCCAGTGCGACCCGAAGTTGAGCCTCGGGATTAAACACCAGACTTAAAGAGCCGCCTGCGCGCGCTTTACGCCCAATAATTCCGGACAACGCTTGCCCCCTACGTATTACCGCGGCTGCTGGCACGTAGTTAGCCGGGGCTTTCTTCTCAGGTACCGTCACTCTTGTAGCAGTTACTCTACAAGACGTTCTTCCCTGGCAACAGAGCTTTACGATCCGAAAACCTTCATCACTCACGCGGCGTTGCTCCGTCAGGCTTTCGCCCATTGCGGAAGATTCCCTACTGCTGCCTCCCGTAGGAGTCTGGGCCGTGTCTCAGTCCCAGTGTGGCCGATCACCCTCTCAGGTCGGCTACGCATCGTCGCCTTGGTAGGCCTTTACCCCACCAACTAGCTAATGCGCCGCAGGCCCATCCACAAGTGACAGATTGCTCCGTCTTTCCTCCTTCTCCCATGCAGGAAAAGGATGTATCGGGTATTAGCTACCGTTTCCGGTAGTTATCCCTGTCTTGTGGGCAGGTTGCCTACGTGTTACTCACCCGTCCGCCGCTAGGCTATGTAGAAGCAAGCTTCTACATAGCCCCGCTCGACTTGCATGTATTAGGCACGCCGCCAGCGTTCGTCCTGAGCCAGGATCAAACTCTCCATTAAAGACCAACCGAAGTTGGTTTATAGAAAGAGCGATAAGCTCATTTTGAAACTGACGAGATAAAAATATCTCTTGTTTGATTTTGCGAACAAAATCGTTTTACTCACTCGTTGTTCAGTTTTCAAAGATCAAACATTTCTCTTTCGCTGCGTTTTTCAGCAGCTATAAGATCATATCATGTTCGTTTCAAAAATGCAAGGGTTATTTTTTTTCTTTTTTTGAAGATCATTTCACCCAAACTTTTCGCTTTTGAAACTGCTGTTTTGTTGTCAGCTCAAATAATATATCATTTTCAGCAAAAGAAAGCAACTTGTAAATAATTACTTTTTCCAAACTTAAAATCCCTTCCACCTTTTAGTCAACCATTATTAGCTCCAACGTTATTTCAGAACAGCTAGTTCATAAAATGTCATGTGTTCAGTTTCATTTACTATAAATACATTATTGGTAATTAGCCGCTATACGGCGTTGATTAGTCTTTTTTTGTAATCTATGTTGTTCGTTACCCCATGTGCTAGATTGTTAGAAGACATGCAGCAAGGCGAAGTCTCTTGGACCCCGCCTAATGGTATTCATAATATTAGAGGCGACAAATTTCATGGGCACATTGGCCGTACGAAGGACAGCAGCACATGCCACGTAATACCTTGAGATCGTGAATGACAATCTTTCCATCCCTTGTATCTAGGGTTCCTTGCTCTTTAAGCGCGCTCAGCATCCGGTTCACACTCTCTCGCGTCGCTCCAATCATCTCACCTAATTCGGAGTGACTTAGCTTCATATTTAGTAAAATGCCATCCTTCACAGCCACGCCACATGTATTGCTAGCTCGGATCAATGTAGACGCTAGCGCTCCAGTTTTACCATACAACAGTAAGTCCCGAAAACGCGATTGCATAATGCGTTGCTTCATCGCCATCCACTGGATGAACTGAAGTGCCATTTCCCCATTTTTGGACAAGAGCGACTCCAGATCCTTAACAAGCACGACGCCTAACTCACACACATCGGCTGTTTCCGCAGTGCAACTATACTCTTCTCCATCTATCCCGCTAAATTCTCCAATTAAGTCGCCTTGATGCTGAATGGTCAGAATCAGTTCTTTACCATCTTCTGTCGATTTACGAAGTTTAACATGACCTGAATGTATATAATAAAGCTGCTCTGCATCATCGCCCTCTCTGAAAAGCATAACGCCTGCCTTTACCTTCTTCCAGGACATAATATCTTTTAGCAGATCAAAATGTTCTTCTGTCAAATAAATCTGAATTCCCGTGCGTTCCGCTTCGTCCCCAAACCGTTCCATACAAGTGGCTTGCATGTTAGCGTCCTCCTCGTGTTTACCTGATATCTATATCATAATGTTTTAATGCCTGGGTTGTTATCGGGAGAACACCTGATTTTATACCTTCCTACTCCCTGATTTACTGTGATAAATATCACTCCAGACGTAAGCTAACGCCCCATTTATCGGCCTTTTCCCTACTCCTTACCCGACCTGATGAAAAGTCAGTGTTTCCTGCGCCTATAGATCAGGGGGTTCCCTGATCTACTTTTGTAACTGTCGGAACTACAATGAATTAGAGATATAGTTTGGTTATGAAAAAGGATGTGTCTTCTATGCTACAAATAACGGATGAAATGCGAAAAGAACTGAACCAGTTGAGAGATACTATTTATGGTGATCTCACTGCCCTTGCATTTATGTCCAAGTCGGGTGGTAAGTTGCATTGGTATTACGCCTCCGGTAGCCGAAGCAATCGCTATCGCCTTATTTCTTTTAAGATTGGTCATGGTATTGCCGGGATGGCTGTTCGCTTGGGACGTACCGTGACTGTAAGTGCTCTGCTATCAGGTAGTATACGTATGCGTCAGGAATGTGCACTAATGCTGGCCGAGCAGCTTCACTCTGCTGTTGCTATTCCCTTTTCCAGCACAGGGGATCTGCCCAACGGTGTGCTGCTTCTTGGTAATCGTGATGTGAGGATGTTCACAGAGTCTGATGTAGCCGAGGCCACTCAAGTCGCTCAACGCCTTAGCCAACTATGTGCTCACCCTCTTACTCCATAGATCAACAATGCTTCTGTAGATAATGAAACTCATAAAATACTTGATATGACTGTCCCTAACTATCTTTGTTGATTGAAATCCCTAAAATTTGCTATGATTATGACAAAACGCACGGTTTTTTTACCGTTCGAGGGGATGACAAATTGATTCGTATACTAGTAGTGGATGATCACGTTGTCGTACGTTCTGGCCTCATGGCCCTATTGGACGGCAAAAACGGTATCAAGGTAGTAGGAGATGCAGCAGACGGGGATGAGGCAATCCGCAAGGCAGTGGAGCTACAACCTAATGTCGTGCTCATGGATTTTAGCATGCCACCTGGCAAAGATGGTCTCACGGCAACCACTGAATTAAAAAAACAGTTGCCCGATACAGAAGTCCTTATTTTAACGATGCATGATGATGAAGAATATCTGTTCCGGGCCATTCAGGCTGGAGCATCCGGATATATTTTAAAAAGCGCACCTCACGAGGAGTTGCTCGCTGCCATCCAGTCTGTAGCCGAGGGTAGTGCCTATTTGTACCCGAATGCAACCAAACGACTGATGAGTGAATATCTGGACAAAATCAAACAGGAAGGCATAGCCGGACCCTATGAATCCTTGTCTGAGCGGGAGAAAGAGATTCTATCGTGGGTAGCCAAAGGATATGCTAACAAGGAAATTGCCGAGCACCTGGTGATTAGCGTCAAAACCGTAGAGTCCCATAAAAGCAATCTTATGGAGAAGCTTAACTTGAAAACACGACCTGAACTAGTCAAATTCGCACTAAAAAAGGGGCTGCTCCATTATGAATGAACCTTCTAATCCTTTACTGCAGCATGCCTTTGGTGAATCAACCGATACACTGCTGAATGATCTGGAAATTTATATACCAGAGTCCCCTTTTCTCCATGCACTGCGTAACTCACTCCACCAACTATCCAATCTTAAATTTGCTCTAGATACGTCTTCCATCGTTGCTTTGACCGATCATCGAGGTATTATTCAGTACGTGAACGACAAGTTCTGTGAGATTTCGCAATACAGTCGTGAAGAGCTGATCGGTCAGGATCATCGTCTCATTAATTCAGGCTATCATACCCCTGCCTTCATGAAAAACCTGTGGACTACAATCCGTTCAGGTGAGGTATGGCAAGGAGAAATACGTAATCGTGCTAAAGATAACAGCTACTACTGGGTGAATACTACGATCGTTCCGTTTATGGACGAGGAAGGTAAACCCTATCAGTACTTAGCGATCCGCAATGAGGTCACTAAACTAAAGAAAGTAGAAGCAGAACTCCAGTCTATGATGACGCAAGTCATGCAAATACAGGAAGAAGAACGTAAACGCTTTTCAAGAGAGCTACATGATGGGATAGGGCAAAGCTTATTTTCACTTATTATTCAGTTAGACAGCCAACTTGCCGAACAACCTAGTGCTGCTCTGGAGAGTCTTCGTTCGCAGGTGACCGACATCATCAAAGATGTTCGTGGTCTAGCGTGGGAACTTCGTCCCTCAGTTCTGGATGATTTGGGTGTCGTTCCAGCTATAAGAACCTATATTGAAAACTTCTGTTCTCATTACGGGATTGAGGTGCATTTTCAATGCACTCTACGTAAACGCCTTGATATTCGCAAGGAAATAGCAATTTATCGGATTGTACAGGAGGCATTAACGAATGTAGCCAAATACGCAGATGTAGCGGAGGCATATGTCGACGTTGAGGATCAAGATGAAATGATACAAGTGACCATTCGGGATGAGGGCATTGGATTCTCTGGAAAGTCCCAAGGAGAGGGAGTTGGATTGTTTAGTATGGAAGAACGAGCTAGAGGGGTAGGGGGATTTATGAGCATGACCTCTGCTCCAGATGAGGGAACCTCCATCCAGCTGGCCATTCCCGTGTAAAAACTGTCCACTAGATCGGTTATCGGTGTATACCAGTTGTATGATCAGAACGATATACACCGATACCGAGATTATGAATAATCAACACATTGTGGGTACATGAAGATAGATACAAAAAAAAGAGAGAGCTCTGTCCCCAGACAGGCTCTCTTTATTTATAAGGTGTCACCACTGAGGCAACAAGAATCCGCTATAGCAAAAAGCGGGTGATGGGAATCGAACCCACGCTACCAGCTTGGAAGGCTGGAGTTCTACCATTGAACTACACCCGCAAATCAGTATCGGGATGACACGATTTGAACATGCGACCCCCTGGTCCCAAACCAGGTGCTCTACCAAGCTGAGCTACATCCCGACATTATACTTTTTTTAAGAAATGGCGCGCCCTGAGAGATTCGAACTCCCGGCCTTTTGATTCGTAGTCAAACGCTCTATCCAGCTGAGCTAAGGGCGCATATTTAAATCCATAATGAGCAGTCAAGGCGCCACCCAGATTTGAACTGGGGATGAAGCTTTTGCAGAGCTTTGCCTTACCACTTGGCTATGGCGCCGTATGGATAATGGAGCGGACGACGGGAATCGAACCCGCGACCCTCGCCTTGGCAAGGCGATGCTCTACCGCTGAGCCACGTCCGCAAAATATGGTGCGGTCGAGAGGACTCGAACCTCCACGGGGGTTAGCCCACACGGACCTGAACCGTGCGCGTCTGCCAATTCCGCCACGACCGCAAAATAATTATAAATGGTGAGCCATGAAGGACTCGAACCTTCGACACCCTGATTAAAAGTCAGGTGCTCTACCAACTGAGCTAATGGCTCTTAATGGCTGGGGATATAGGATTTGAACCTATGCATGACGGAGTCAAAGTCCGTTGCCTTACCGCTTGGCTAATCCCCAATAAATTAAGAATAAAGGGCGGCCGATGGGGCTTGAACCCACGAATGCCGGAGTCACAGTCCGGTGCGTTAACCACTTCGCCACGACCGCCATATGATTATGAAAAGACTGGTGGAGGATGATGGATTCGAACCACCGAACCCGTAAGGGAGCAGATTTACAGTCTGATGCGTTTGGCCACTTCGCTAATCCTCCAAAATGGTGCCGGCGAGAGGACTTGAACCCCCAACCTACTGATTACAAGTCAGTTGCTCTACCAGTTGAGCTACACCGGCACATTACTCATTTCCCACTTGAAAGGTGGCTCGGGACGGAATCGAACCGCCGACACGAGGATTTTCAGTCCTCTGCTCTACCGACTGAGCTACCGAGCCATATTTTGTTTTATTACTACACCATATAATCCACACTATATATGCTAACTATATATGAGGTTAAAATGGCGGAACTGACGGGATTCGAACCCGCGATCTCCTGCGTGACAGGCAGGCATGTTAGGCCTCTACACCACAGTTCCAGAGGCATTTCCAATAGGAAATTAATTGCGGGGGCAGGATTTGAACCTACGACCTTCGGGTTATGAGCCCGACGAGCTACCGAACTGCTCCACCCCGCGACATTAAAAGGGATTTATCAAATTTTCTTATGGTGGAGGCTGAGGGGATCGAACCCCCGACCCTCTGCTTGTAAGGCAGATGCTCTCCCAGCTGAGCTAAGCCTCCATATTATGACCCGTAGGGGATTCGAACCCCTGTTACCTCCGTGAAAGGGAGGTGTCTTAACCCCTTGACCAACGGGCCTTACAAAATAAGTTCTGGTTCCAATAAATTTATGGCGGAGAGAGAGGGATTCGAACCCTCGCACCACTTTCGCAGTCTAACCCCTTAGCAGAGGGTCCCCTTATAGCCACTTGGGTATCTCTCCGAGTAGCGGCAGAGGGGATCGAACCCCCGACCTCACGGGTATGAACCGTACGCTCTAGCCAGCTGAGCTACGCCGCCACCTTATATATAAAAGTCAGAAATATTCAAAACATGGCTCCCCGAACAGGACTCGAACCTGTGACAACTCGATTAACAGTCGAGTGCTCTACCAACTGAGCTATCAGGGAATATTGGTGGAGCCAAGCGGGATCGAACCGCTGACCTCCTGCGTGCAAGGCAGGCGCTCTCCCAGCTGAGCTATGGCCCCAATCTTTTTGTTATTCTAGAAGTGGTGGGCCTTAGTGGACTCGAACCACCGACCTCACCCTTATCAGGGGTGCGCTCTAACCAGCTGAGCTAAAGGCCCTAACATGTAAAACTTCATCATCCTTTAAAGGATATCGCTTGGCGACGTCCTACTCTCCCAGGACCCTGCGGTCCAAGTACCATCGGCGCTGGAGGGCTTAACGGTCGTGTTCGGGATGGGTACGTGTGGAACCCCTCCGCTATCGCCACCAAACATGAATTTACATCGTAAATTCTACCGTACGGTTATTCGGTTCATCACTTATCGTGTGAATGAATAGCCATGCGCTTGTCGTATGTCACTTGTACATACCTTCAAGGTTACACCCTGAAAACTGGATCCGAAACTCATTTGCGTTTTATTTAGGATAAGCCCTCGACCGATTAGTATTGGTCAGCTCCATGCATTACTGCACTTCCACCCCCAACCTATCTACCTCGTCGTCTTCAAGGGGTCTTACATACTGGGAAATCTCATCTTGAGGGGGGCTTCACGCTTAGATGCTTTCAGCGCTTATCCCTTCCGTACATAGCTACCCAGCGGTGCTCCTGGCGGAACAACTGGTACACCAGCGGTACGTCCATCCCGGTCCTCTCGTACTAAGGACAGCTCCTCTCAAATTTCCTACGCCCACGACAGATAGGGACCGAACTGTCTCACGACGTTCTGAACCCAGCTCGCGTACCGCTTTAATGGGCGAACAGCCCAACCCTTGGGACCTACTTCAGCCCCAGGATGCGATGAGCCGACATCGAGGTGCCAAACCTCCCCGTCGATGTGGACTCTTGGGGGAGATAAGCCTGTTATCCCCAGGGTAGCTTTTATCCGTTGAGCGATGGCCCTTCCATGCGGTACCACCGGATCACTAAGCCCGACTTTCGTCCCTGCTCGACTTGTAGGTCTCGCAGTCAAGCTCCCTTCTGCCTTTGCACTCTTCGAATGATTTCCAACCATTCTGAGGGAACCTTGGGGCGCCTCCGTTACTCTTTAGGAGGCGACCGCCCCAGTCAAACTGCCCACCTGACACTGTCCTCGTACCGGTTCACGGTACCAAGTTAGAACCTAGATACGATCAGGGTGGTATCCCAAGGATGCCTCCTCTCAAGCTGGCGCTCAAGATTCTACGGCTCCCACCTATCCTGTACAGATCGTACCCAAATTCAATATCAAGCTGCAGTAAAGCTCCATGGGGTCTTTCCGTCTTGTCGCGGGTAACCTGCATCTTCACAGGTATTAAAATTTCACCGGATCTCTCGTTGAGACAGCGCCCAAGTCGTTACGCCATTCGTGCGGGTCAGAATTTACCTGACAAGGAATTTCGCTACCTTAGGACCGTTATAGTTACGGCCGCCGTTTACTGGGGCTTCGGTTCATAGCTTCGCCCCGAAGGGCTTACCACTCCCCTTAACCTTCCAGCACCGGGCAGGCGTCAGCCCGTATACTTCGCCTTGCGGCTTCGCACAGACCTGTGTTTTTGCTAAACAGTCGCTTGGGCCTTTTCACTGCGGCCCCCTCGGGCTATTCACCCTACCGAGGCACCCCTTCTCCCGAAGTTACGGGGTCATTTTGCCGAGTTCCTTAACGAGAGTTCTTCCGCGCGCCTTAGAATTCTCTTCTCGCCTACCTGTGTCGGTTTGCGGTACGGGCACCTTCTCCTGGCTAGAGGCTTTTCTTGGCAGTCTGAGATCATGACCTTCGCTACTACAATTTTCGCTCCCCATCACAGCCCAGCCTTACGATGTGCGGATTTGCCTACACACCAGCCTCACTGCTTAGACGGACATCCATCAGTCCGCGTCACTACCCTACTGCGTCACCCCATCGCTCATAACGGATTACGGTGGTACAGGAATTTCGACCTGTTGTCCTTCGACTACGCCTATCGGCCTCGCCTTAGGTCCCGACTTACCCTGAGCGGACGAACCTTCCTCAGGAACCCTTAGGCTTTCGGCGGATCTGATTCTCACAGATCTTTTCGTTACTCATACCGGCATTCTCACTTGAATGCAGTCCAGCGCTCCTTACGGTACACCTTCAACCCGCATTCAACGCTCCCCTACCCCTGATGCAAGCATCAAGCCATAGCTTCGGTGGTGTGTTTAGCCCCGTTACATTTTCGGCGCAGAGTCACTCGACCAGTGAGCTATTACGCACTCTTTCAATGGTGGCTGCTTCTAAGCCAACATCCTGGTTGTCTGTGCAACTCCACATCCTTTCCCACTTAACACACACTTGGGGACCTTAGCTGATGGTCTGGGCTGTTTCCCTTTCGACAATGGATCTTAGCACTCACTGTCTGACTCCCGGAACTAAATCTATGGCATTCGGAGTTTGACTGAGCTTGGTAACCCTTGCGGGCCCCGCACCCAATCAGTGCTCTACCTCCACGATTCTTTTTTCCGAGGCTAGCCCTAAAGCTATTTCGGGGAGAACCAGCTATCTCCGGGTTCGATTGGAATTTCTCCGCTACCCCCACCTCATCCCCGCATTTTTCAACATGCGTGGGTTCGGGCCTCCAGTGCGTGTTACCGCACCTTCACCCTGGACAGGGGTAGATCACCCGGTTTCGGGTCTACGTCCACGTACTCATTCGCCCTATTCAGACTCGCTTTCGCTGCGGCTTCAGCTCTTCACCTTAACCTTGCACGGGAACGTAACTCGCCGGTTCATTCTACAAAAGGCACGCCATCACCCATAGATCGGGCTCTGACTTCTTGTAAGCACACGGTTTCAGGATCTATTTCACTCCCCTTCCGGGGTGCTTTTCACCTTTCCCTCACGGTACTGCTTCACTATCGGTCGCCAGGGAGTATTTAGCCTTGGCAGATGGTCCTGCCGGATTCATACGGGGTTTCACGTGCCCCGCACTACTCGGGATCCGTCTCGGAGAGAACAAGTTTTGAACTACAGGGCTTTTACCTTCTCTGGCGGGCCTTTCCAGACCTCTTCATCTAACCGGTTCCTTTGTAACTCCATGTGAGACGTCCCACAACCCCAAGGAGCAAGCTCCTTGGTTTGGGCTAATCCGCGTTCGCTCGCCGCTACTGACGGAATCACTATTGTTTTCTCTTCCTCAGGGTACTTAGATGTTTCAGTTCCCCTGGTCTGCCTCTATTCTGCCTATGTATTCAGCAGAAAGTGACTGTCGATGAAGACAGCCGGGTTTCCCCATTCGGACATCCCCGGATCAAAGCTTGCTTACAGCTCCCCGAGGCTTTATCGTTGTTCGCCACGTCCTTCGTCGGCTCCTGGCGCCTAGGCATCCTCCGTGTGCTCTTTGTAGCTTAACCTAGTATTTACATCGTAAATACGATTTGCTTTGAACTTCGGTTCAACACTTACGTGTGAATAAAATTCAAGGCAGCTACCTTTATTTCACTTGTTTACACAAGATCAGCTTAAAGGAATATTCTAAAACGCAATTTCGTTTCGGTATCCAGTTTTCAAGGTGCAATACAGTTTCATCGAAACTGTAGCCTGTGTGAATATCGGTCCAACTCAACCGAGTAGATGATAATCATGCAGTATGTTGAGAGTTTGAGCTCTCAAAACTGAGCAACGAGTGAGTAACAGGCCTAAACCTGAGTTTTGAAGCTTACGCTTCATATTTGAATGTTTCCATTGCAGGAAACGATTCTCCATAGAAAGGAGGTGATCCAGCCGCACCTTCCGATACGGCTACCTTGTTACGACTTCACCCCAATCATCTACCCCACCTTCGGCGGCTGGCTCCCTTGCGGGTTACCCCACCGACTTCGGGTGTTGTAAACTCTCGTGGTGTGACGGGCGGTGTGTACAAGACCCGGGAACGTATTCACCGCGGCATGCTGATCCGCGATTACTAGCAATTCCGACTTCATGTAGGCGAGTTGCAGCCTACAATCCGAACTGAGACCGGCTTTTCTAGGATTGGCTCCACCTCGCGATTTCGCTTCCCGTTGTACCGGCCATTGTAGTACGTGTGTAGCCCAGGTCATAAGGGGCATGATGATTTGACGTCATCCCCACCTTCCTCCGGTTTGTCACCGGCAGTCTGCTTAGAGTGCCCAGCTTGACCTGCTGGCAACTAAGCATAAGGGTTGCGCTCGTTGCGGGACTTAACCCAACATCTCACGACACGAGCTGACGACAACCATGCACCACCTGTCTCCTCTGTCCCGAAGGAAAGGTCTATCTCTAGACCGGTCAGAGGGATGTCAAGACCTGGTAAGGTTCTTCGCGTTGCTTCGAATTAAACCACATACTCCACTGCTTGTGCGGGTCCCCGTCAATTCCTTTGAGTTTCAGTCTTGCGACCGTACTCCCCAGGCGGAATGCTTAATGTGTTAACTTCGGCACCAAGGGTATCGAAACCCCTAACACCTAGCATTCATCGTTTACGGCGTGGACTACCAGGGTATCTAATCCTGTTTGCTCCCCACGCTTTCGCGCCTCAGCGTCAGTTACAGCCCAGAGAGTCGCCTTCGCCACTGGTGTTCCTCCACATATCTACGCATTTCACCGCTACACGTGGAATTCCACTCTCCTCTTCTGCACTCAAGCTCCCCAGTTTCCAGTGCGACCCGAAGTTGAGCCTCGGGATTAAACACCAGACTTAAAGAGCCGCCTGCGCGCGCTTTACGCCCAATAATTCCGGACAACGCTTGCCCCCTACGTATTACCGCGGCTGCTGGCACGTAGTTAGCCGGGGCTTTCTTCTCAGGTACCGTCACTCTTGTAGCAGTTACTCTACAAGACGTTCTTCCCTGGCAACAGAGCTTTACGATCCGAAAACCTTCATCACTCACGCGGCGTTGCTCCGTCAGGCTTTCGCCCATTGCGGAAGATTCCCTACTGCTGCCTCCCGTAGGAGTCTGGGCCGTGTCTCAGTCCCAGTGTGGCCGATCACCCTCTCAGGTCGGCTACGCATCGTCGCCTTGGTAGGCCTTTACCCCACCAACTAGCTAATGCGCCGCAGGCCCATCCACAAGTGACAGATTGCTCCGTCTTTCCTCCTTCTCCCATGCAGGAAAAGGATGTATCGGGTATTAGCTACCGTTTCCGGTAGTTATCCCTGTCTTGTGGGCAGGTTGCCTACGTGTTACTCACCCGTCCGCCGCTAGGTTATGTAGAAGCAAGCTTCTACATAACCCCGCTCGACTTGCATGTATTAGGCACGCCGCCAGCGTTCGTCCTGAGCCAGGATCAAACTCTCCATTAAAGACCAACCGAAGTTGGTTTATAGAAAGAGCGATAAGCTCATGTTGAAACTGACGAGATAAAATATCTCTTGTTTGATTTTGCGAACAAAATCGTTTTACTCACTCGTTGTTCAGTTTTCAAAGATCAAACATTTCTCTTTCGCTGCGTTTTTCAGCAGCTATAAGATCATATCATGTTCATTTCAAAAATGCAAGGGTTATTTTTTCTTTTTTTGAAGATCGTTTCACCCAAGCTTTTCGCTTTTGAAACTGCTGTTTTGTTGTCAGCTCAAATAATATATCATAAATCCAAGCAACTTAGCAAGAACTTTTTTTGTTTTTTTTATTTTAGAATAAATCCGTTCATCTTCCAGCTCATTTAAATCAGTCAAGGGGCTAGTTGCCCCTTCATTAGCTGATGACTCCCTCTAGCTCGAATACCTCTGCAGGCCAGTGCAGTTCCACACCTTGGCGAAGAAGAACATTTTGAAAACATCCAAGATGCTCTGCTGATCGGCTCACTTCAATGGGATATACTTCGTTGGAGACACAGTAAGCCGCTAGGCTTCCCGCTGATTCTCCTATATTCCATTCTGTAGGATGCAATCGATAGCAGCCATTAGCTATTTGGGTCATTCCTATATTTTTGCAGGCAGGAAGTAAATTGCGCACTCTCACCGGAATAAGTGATCCCAATGGAATTTCATAGGGATAGTTAGGGATGTAGAATGTTCGCTGAGATACCGTAGTTGGATGAAGATCCAAATGATAGCTACCTACACCTACACTGTCTATATACCGTTTGGGTCCCTCTTCTCCCCGAAGCTCACGACTTACATCAAACTCAGATATCATATACTTGGCCTGAATTCGGCGTGACTCGCGAATATAAGCCGTTTTAGCCAGACCGTCAGATGTGCCGAGAATATCACCCCGTGGTCGAATTCCCGGATAGCCGAACCCTCCATCTAACCGGGGCGCTTCGGTTTGAAGCCAATATATTAATGAACGAGTCAACTCACGCGCTCCTTCACGATGTTTTGCCTGCTCCTGAGCGGTGACACCGATCAATGGCCCTAGGTAATAATCATTTTGCGCCCAGTTTAAAAGAGTTACCTCACCCTCATTTAGCGGTTCGCTCCATATCGAGGGATCTACAATACGACGATAATCCCATAAGGATACAATGCCCTGATCGTTAGGAAACAATGTGAACTGTTTTAGTTTACTGGTATCATCCGCGTCAGTAGCAAACCAGCTCAAAATCGGAAAACGGGAAAAGGAAGGAATATAATTTCTCCAGAAATCATATTGTTGCGGCCGCTCTATAATGAAGCTTTCCTGGGGAATATAGTCTACGGCAGCCACATGTGTGATAGATTGCATATCAAAAGGGTTAGCACGCTCCAGTGCATGAGGTTCACCCGTAGCAGCCCGCGACTCCGCTCCACTCGTATGCTCCACGCCCGCCATTGGAAGGAGATCACCACACTCTGTCGCATCCAGATAAAACGTTCCGTGCAGCACTCTAAATCCACACTTATGATCAGCGCTATTCGAGGTACGGACAGTTACAGAAGTAATACAGTCCCCATCCGTCTGAACGGCAATAGGCACGGTGTGATAGTGTACATGAACGCGCCCCGTATTCAAATAGGGAGCGAGCATATCTTCAAGCACCCGCAGAGCTACCCGTGGTTCATGGGCCAGACGGCTTACCCAACCGTTCCCAGGGTTGAGAATGGGATTATTCCGTGCTTCTTCGGTTAACGGATAGTTCTGACGGTAATAGTCACGCACACGATTACGGAACTCACGGTATGTTGCTGTGCAGCCAAATTGTTCGATCCATCGATGCTCATCTGGGGGAACCGCCTGTGAAGTTAACTGCCCCCCTAACCAATCCGTCTCCTCCGTCACGATGACTCTCATGCCAGCCTTCGCCGCCGCAAGAGCTGCCGATGTCCCCCCCAGACCTCCGCCAATCACAACAATGTCGGTATCAAGCCGTTTTTGCGTCATGGTTTGTTCCCCTTTCATTCTTGTACTAGGACTCGGTCATTTCAAAAGCAAGCCGTGCAGCGCCGATGATTCCAGCGCGATTGCCCAACAATGCCCGACTTACTTCCGTTTGAACTCCAAGTTGGTGCAGGTGCTTTTCCAGCATGGGCCACCAGACCTCTCCCGCGTCCGCTACTCCTCCGCCTACAATGATTGCCTCAGGATCAAGAGGCACCGAGATATTAGATAGAAGCACAGCTAAATCTGCGGTGTAATCATCCAGCACCTGGATTGCTTCCTGGTTACCGTGAGCGGCCTCTTTCACAATCTCGTTCCCTGAGCGGTACAATTTACCGACGTGTTCCCTACCTCGACGTAACAGGGCGCTCCCCGATACATATTGCTCGGCGCACCCTTTTTTTCCACAATTGCAGGGATGTCCCCCCGGGAATAGAATACTGTGCCCCCAATCCCCGCCGCTCCAATGAGCCCCTCTGCACAAGAGGTCATTTTCCATATATGCACCTCCGACACCTGTTCCCAACGTGAGCATCACCAAGCGTCGTTTGCCCTTCCCCGCTCCCTGCCACGCTTCTCCAAGTAAAGCGGCGTTCGCATCATTATCAGCAACCGCTCGTAAAGCCAGTTTTTCTCTAGCCCACGTTACCAAGGATGTACCTTGCCAGCCAGGTAGGTTATCTGTGGCATACACAACTTCGCCGCTCTCCACATTTACTCGGCCAGCAGTAGCAATGCCTAGAGCGCCTACATCTATATGGGCACCGATGCTGGTATCTCCAAAAGAACGCAACAGTCCGAGCACAGATTCTGACACCCGCGACAACACCCATTCACGTCCACGGGAAGCGTCCGTATCCAGCCGGATTTCATCAAGCACCGATCCGTCCTGTGCCACTATGGCGGCCTTCACCGATGTGCCCCCAATGTCGATTCCAATGACTCTGTTCACAGCAGCTGCCACCACACCAACCTCCTTGTTGCCCCACATAAAAGCTTACTAGCTCTTTTTACAAACCTTCTATCTAGTAGCAATACATGAATAGCCATTCATATGCACCACAAACACAAGTCATTGAACTGTCAGAGTGCACAGTTTTCAATTCACAACTGAAAAATCTCAATAACTTCGTTCAATAACCGCCCTCGCTGTTTTTTCCTTCATCTGTTTGGTGTGATTCGTGTGCTTGCGAGCAAGCCCTTCGCAGATGAGGTCAATCACGAATAGCTGTGAAATTTTAGCGCCGATCGAACCACCTTCTATCGGGGCTTCCTTGCCTGCGGTCAGTAACACGATATCAGCAATGGAGGTAATGGGTGATTTCGCATAATTCGTAATTGCGATAACAGTTGCACCGTTTTGCTTGGCTTTGTGCAGCATATCGTTCGTATCCAGCGTACTTCCTGATACACTGATGCCGATAGCGACATCACCCGGGTTCATGGATACCGCCATCATCGACTGAATATGTCCGTCTGCCACAGCCTCGGCGCGGCGCCCAATCCGTAAGAAACGATTTTTAGCATCCTGCGCGGAAATTCCCGAAGCGCCTACGCCGAAAAATTGAACATAGCCCGCTTGATCGAGACACGCAATCGCACGACCAAGCTCTGAATGGTCCAGCAGTCCCATACTGGAGTGCAAAATATCGAGCATGTTGTGATACACCGTACGCGTAATATCTTGTTCGTCATCTGGGTCGATGTTCTCCTCGCCCATATCGGTTTTACGATAAGTCTGGTTTTGTGCCAGGGACAGTCGGAAATCCTGATAACCTTTGAAACCAATTTTCCGACAAAAACGCATCACCGTCGTTTCGCCTGTACCTGCAAAATCCGCCAGCTCCGTCACGGAGAAATATATGATATCTGCGGGATGCTCCAGTACGCACAAGGCGACTTTCTGCTCCGATTTCGTTAATGAAGGATAGTACGTGTTAATTCGGTCGTTCATCTCCATAGATGCATTTCACTGCCTTCCTTGCGGCATCGGCAAACCGCTGCGTAATCAATTGGGGTCTGGTAATCGCCGAGCCTACAACCACTGCATGTGCTCCCATTCGGAATGCTTCCTCAACCTGCGCTGGATCATAGATTTTGCCTTCTGCAATTAAAGGAACAGGAACCAGTTCTGACGCTCTCCGAACCAGCTCCAGATCAGGACCCTCAATCTGAGTAGAGTACGGCGTATACCCGGATAACGTGGTGGATACGCAGTCTGCGCCAAGGGAGGCCGCATGAAGCGCCTCCTCCAGTGTCGATATGTCTGCCATGGAAGTGACTCCCTGCTCATGGGCATAATCTAGGAGCCTCTTCAGCTTGCATCCCGCTGGGCGCGGTCGTAATGTGGCATCCAGCGCAATGATATCCGCACCTGCCTCCACCAGTTCCTCTATTTCACGAAGGGTAGGCGTAATGTAAATATCAGAATCATCATAATCCCGCTTAATCAAGCCAATGACTGGTAGAGAAATCGCCTGTTTAATCGCACGTACATCCGATGCGCCATTGGCACGAATCGCTACAGCTCCACCCTGCTGTGCGGCACGCGCCATTTTGACCATAGAATCTGCTCCATGCAACGGTTCGCCTGGTAGCGCCTGACAGGACACGATCAGTCCGTGCTGAACTTTGGATAATACACCTTCCATTCCCATAGGAATCATCCTCTCTTCTCGGCATGATGCCGTACGGTTAATCCGACTTCAAAGGTGCGGTTCCACGGCATGTAGCAATCTGTAACTTCCACGCAGCCTTCCGGCCCGTTCACATATTCATTGAGTGCCTGCTCCAGCCGTCCGCGAATAGCCGCAGCTACCGAGCCTCTCGGTCCATCGAGCATAAACTTGGTAAAACCCATTTGCTCCACAATTCCGTTATTCATAGCCGTACGTACCACAGCGCAATAACAGGCATCCTCGGCGTAGCGCAGCGACAGAAAATCCAAATGTTCCTCCGTAGAGCCATAGTGAGTATACAGCATAGACTGGGCAATGACGGTGCCCAGCGTGTTAGAACTGGTATTCCAGCCTGCATAACCTGCCAGCTTAAAAAGCAGTCCTTTTTGCTTTAATAGTCTAAGTAGCTTGAGATCTGCGCCGTTGGCGTAGCCCACATCAGCAACTGCAACATTTTGGCCTGCATATTGCAGCATATAAGAACCGTACTCAACCAGCTCTACTACATTCCGATGTACATCATATCCGGCCATTGCACGCTGCTGGGATGAAGCCTCTGCCATCGTGTCACCGGGTGTGTTAGCCAACAAAATCAAATCAGCCTCCGTTGCTGAGGAAGCTATCAGCCCACCTGCCGCCATAATCTGATATTTTAAGGTTTCGTAAAAATAGCGATCTTCAAAAAGCGGAACTACGAATGCCCCCTGCAAAGCAGACAATCGGGGATACACCAGTGGGACTACATTATTCATCTTGTTAACCCAACGAGCCAGCAATGTACAACCCACTTCATCTGCCCCTGGGTACATGTATACATTCAAATCCAGCCCAAGCTCAGAAATACGACTTCTTAGCCGCTGCTGATCCTTGGCGGTATAGCCGTAGGGAGCCGAATCATCCTGTGGGATGATCATAAAATCAATGATACCTTCTGCTACGAGATCCAGTGCAACTTCATTAGCCTCCAAATTCACATGGCGACGCCCCAGGTAATCATCCAGTACTTCCATTGGCAAACGCTCTTTAATATCAGTTAATTCGAGCAACTCTTCTGCGGTAGCGATCCCTAGCTCCTGACGATGCTCAATGAAGCCCTTTCGGAATATCTCACGCCCCCAATCGGCATAGTAATCCGGTTCTTCATCAGCCAAAGAGTATTGTGGACAACGCATAATCAGTTGAAATGCATACAGAGTCAGTTGCGGATATTGTTGCTTTAGCCTGCGAAGCCGATTCACTCTATCTCTGACCTGCTCGCTCGACATACCGTGTAGTCGAGAAGGTACGATTCCTCCGTACAGCAACGTATCCATCGCCACAATGGCTCCATCAGCAGTAGCCGCGCGTTCTTCGAGCCATGTCCACAGTCTGGTCGTATCGCCAGGGGTTTTCTTTTGTCCCATCCATTCTAATGGGGGCCGCTCCATTTCCAAGTCTGTACCCTGTGCCAGTAAATAAGGAAATTGATAATTACAGGGCCGCTCATCCAGCGGTATAAAAAGTAATCGGGTGTTTGACTTCACCGTACGTTCCACCTCTCCTGAAAATTACCGTTATCCTAACGGCAAATGATTATTTTCAGGGCAGCTATGCTGCCTTGGTTTCTTAATCCAACGCAAATACTCACAAGATCAGTCGATATTTGCCTTGTTCGTCCTGATCGACATAACCCCACTGCGCGGCAGCACGGATCGCCGGATTGCTACCCAGCCGAGCCTCCGCTTCTAAGCAAGCAGTGATACCGCGTCGCAGTTTTCCTGCGATTTCGTCCGTCAGAGGCGACGGCTCTTGCCCGTCAACTGCTTCGCTCGGCGTGTTGTTCTCCCCCGACTGTGCATCGTCCTGTCGCTCGCCGCTGAGCGCAGCTTGGCGCAGCACATGCCACAGGCCTGCGTCCAGCTCGGCACGTTCCAGCCACGGCGCGGCCTGGGACACGAAACCTGCCGCCGGATCATCAGCAGGCACGTTCCGTAGGACACTCACGGTCTGAAGCAGCCGCTCAAAGTACATATCCAGCGCAGGGATATCGCGCATTTGCAAAGCAGGATCCACGTCCTCATACGTGCTGCCGCCCAGTCGGCTGTTCCTGTTTTGACGACAGAAAAACATCAGTTCATCCGCACGCTCTCCCGCTAACTCCCGCGCAGCCCATTGCCAAGATAACTCAGGCATATACCGTTCACTGTTCCACATATAGTGTGACATCGTAATGAGCGTCACTTTGGAGCATTCCCACTGATTCATCGGGTTGGCCACCATACCGGTATGTCCGCAGTCTGGTAGCCCGGAATACCGTCCGCGCAGCGGATCAAGGAATAACCGATCATGGTCGCAATCATTCACCGGGATGTTATCCCACAGCCACAGCTCATGCCCAAAGAATGCATGATTATCAGCGGCGTGCTCTCGACTAATCTGTGGGGCAAAAACAAAGTACCCCGTCCAGAACACCTTAATCTCCGGATGCAGCCGCTCACGGAAATCCTTTTTGTATTCAGTATCCCAATACGACCAATATTCCGAGGGACAGACCGTCAGCGTAAATTCAGGCAGCCGTTCAGCCAGCCATGTGTGAACCTTCTTCGTCAAAAAGACATGAGCGTGACCCGATCGGCCCAGCAAATGTCGATTTTCCCCTTTGAGTACATAATCAATATCATCCATTAATACAGAAAAATGACGTACGCCAATCGCAATCACGGCCGCCAGCTTTTCCGTCAATTTAAGGAAATCTTCATCGCTGCCAAAGCTTAGGTCGTTCCCTGGACTGATACAGTAATGAAAATCAATCTCATGCCGTTCGCAGGCTTCCTTCAATTCGCGGATCTGGTCAAATGTATCCTCAGGGTACGGCTCTCTCCATAGCTCACGATGATATGGATCATCCTTGGGGGCATACATGAACGTATTCATCCGATGCGCAGCCATAAAACGGACGGCATCCAGCCGATCCGCGAAACTCCACGGTTTCCCATAGAAGCCTTCAATAATTCCTCTGACCGGGAAGGAAGGCTCATCCCGAATAGACATCACTGGCAGAGTACATCGCTCCTGTTCCACCTGAAGCAGGAGATGCAGGGCATCCATGCCGTATCTGAGCCCTCTTTTATTGGAAGCATGGATTTCAATCCGCCCGTCCTTCTGAATGTCCAACCGATATCCGTCCGCAGAAAGCGTTCCGTCATATTCGAGCACCAATTGCACGCTTCCCCGTGTTTCAGTCGGTACACCCGGTCCTGGAGGCACAATTAGCTTGATCGGTCCCTCGGGGTCCAGCACACCTTCATACTCCTGATTCATTGCAAAGCGAGAGGACAGTTCACAGATCAGACGCGGTTCGGAGATAACCAGCCTTTCCCCGCTGTCATACACATCACGAAAATAATATTGAATCTCCTGCGGTGTTAGCCCTACATCTGAATGAGACCCCATTCCTTTGGACAATTTCATCGTAATCGTCTCCTTCCATTCACAGGCTCTTCGTAGCCGTGACTACTGGCTTATCCTTTTACCGCTCCCGCCAGGCCTTCCATATAGTAGCGCTGTGTAAACAGGAACAATATAATGATCGGCAGTACCGAAATCATTGTGCCTGCAGCGATCCAGCCGAAGTTATAGGCAAATTGACCGTTGAGATACGTGAGCGCAGCTGCCAACGGATATAGCTCCGTATCATTCAAAATAACGATAGGCCACAGAAAGCTATTCCAGAACGACATCGCCTCCAACAGAGAAATTACAGCGAGCGCCGGCTTGACCAGCGGAAGCACCAGCTGCCACCAAATTCGAAACTCCGAAGCGCCGTCCATTTTACCGGAATCACGCACATCGGTGGGAATATGAATAAACGTCTGTCGCATTAGAAAAATGTTGAACACGGAGACTGCCCCGGGCAACACTACACCCAAATATGTATTGCCCAGATGGAGCCCTTGAATGGTCAGATAGTGCACAATAAATGCGGTGTAGGAAGGAATAATCATCGTGGCAATCAGCAGCGTAAACACCAGATTTTTACCCTTAAAACGAAATACAGCCAAGGGATATCCCGTCAGACTGGCGAGTACCACATTGAGCACAACGCCCAACACCGTAATGATGACCGTATTCAGCATATACTTTGGAAAATTCATGAACTGCCACACCTGAACATAGTTGTCGAAATCAATGAAGGTTGGAAAAATAGCGGGTGGCGTTGAAAAAATGTTACGACCTGGCATGAGGGATACACTTAGCAGCCATAGGAACGGTCCCATTAAAAAGAGGGCGAGTAGCACTAGAAGCACGTAGATGACCGTCATTCTCAGCATTCGAGCAAGACTGCGCATGATGCGGCTGCTTTCCTTTTTAGGAAGAGATGAGCGTAGCATTTTGTCATCCTTTAGATTCATCAATAGGGATTGACACCGCCTTTCCTATTGAATCGGAATACGATAATACTAAGTACGGCAATCATTGCACCGACAATTAAGCCAAGCGCAGAAGCATATCCAAAATTGAACTGCTCCATGCCCTTTTGAAAAATATACAAGCTGGATGTCAACGTGGCCGTTCCCGGTCCACCCTTGGTTAGTACGTATACTTCATCAAATACACGAATAGCTGACATGAGTGATATAAGGGTACAGAACAGAACGTAAGGTCTTAGCAGTGGAAGAGTAATATGAACAATCAGACGCCATCGGCTTGCTCCGTCGACTCTAGCGGCTTCGTACAGATCTTGAGGAATATTTTGTAATCCAGCCAGATAGAGCATCATATAATACCCGAGTCCCTTCCACATTGTGATGAACATCAGTACATACAAGGCCAAGTTGCTGTCCGATAACCAGTGTATGTCTTTGCTAATCAAGCCGACCTGCATGAGCAAGTAGTTCACTACGCTGTTATTGCCCAATAGCCAGCTCCAAATTAAGGCTACAGCTACCATCGAAGTCACAACAGGGATGTAGTAGGACGTACGAAATATTTTAATTCCCGGGATACGGCTGTTCACAAGCACGGCCATCAGGATGGAGAAAATTTGGAGAAAGGGGACAATGAGCACGTACAACAATGAGTTCCAAATTGAAATAAGAAAGTTACGGTCCTTAAACGCCGCTTCAAAATTATCCAAGCCGACAAAATGGGTATCTGATATGACAGAGTAGTCTGTCAATGCCAGCGGGATGCTGTAAATAATAGGCCAAAATACAAAGACGGCAAGCAATAACAGTCCTGGCGTCATAAAGGCCCAGGCCGTAAAGGACTCCGACCTTAACCATTTGATCATGCTGCATCACCACCTGATTTTGATAAATGAACAGGGGAGTATTCATTTACTCCCCTGTCAAACCTATTGCTTTAAAATATCGTTCACTTCCTGCTCCAGGGCAGTAAGCGTCTGCTTCGTATCCGTACCGTTCAATACAATATTTTGCAAAGCTCGCGCGATGGCACTGTTCACATCTTTGGCATTAGGTACACCGACCATATAATCTGTCGCCTTATCCAAGCTTTGCGCGGATACTACCTTGGCTTGTGCTTCTAATGATTTGTCAGACTGAGTAAAATATGGATCTTTAATGGAGTCTTTCGTGGAAGGTAGTGTATTCGCCGCTTTAGAAAAAGCTGTTTGACTCTCTGCGTTTGTCAAGAAAACAGCAAATTTCACTGCTTCGTCCACATGTGCAGACTTAGCAGGTACGACCAGGTCCATGGAGTTGGAGAGCCGCACATCAGCTTTACCGGTTGGGACAGGAACAGCAATTGTGTTCTTATAAACATCCGGCGCTGCCGTTTTGATAAAATTGATGAACGTTGGGCCTGCCAGCTCGAAGGCAACCTGCTCGCCGGCATAATATTTCACTTGTTGTGAGAAGTCAGCGTCTTCCTTGAGCACAACGCCATCTTCCATCTGTTTTTTTAGATTATCAATCATGGTAACTGCTTCTGGTGTGTTGAACGCCGCTGCTGTCTTTTCTTTATTTAGAATGGGAATGCCGTCCACAGCGAAAAGCTTGGATACAAGTTGCTGAGCATAGCCTGCTTTGCCAATTTTTCTATTGATCTGACGGCCCCACTCAGACAATTCCTCCCGGGTTTTGGGCGGATGAGCTGGGTCCAATCCGGCGGCTTTAACCAGCTTTGTATTCATGTAAAGCACTTCTGTACCGGTATACCAGGGTAGCGCATAAGCTTTACCGTTAATGAATGTGGAATTATAGATACCCTCGAAATAAGCAGCCTTTTCCTCGGGCGATAAATGCTCATTCATATCAACAACAGCACCCTTGGAGCCCATTTGGCTAGCAAATTCTGTATTGAGATTGACTACATCCGGACTGCTGTTGCTAGCAATACTTGTCAACAGCTTGTTGGTTACTGCGTCATAAGGGTAATCCTTCCAGTCAATTTTGACATTGGGGTTCTTCTGCTCATAATCGGCAATCACCCGATTGAAATACGGGGTAAATGTAGGTTGTAGTGCAATGGTCCAAAATTGCAGTGTCACTTTCCCTCCGTCAACCTTTTCCGACTTTGAGCCTCCGCCACCGCAGCTGCTCAGCAGTACAACCAGCGCCAGCATAGATACAAGCAACCGTAACCTGCCTTTCGCTTTCTTTGTCACATGGTGACCCCCTTGTTCTTAGTTGATTAAGGCAAATTATAGCAGAAGTGCCGCTAAAGAAGGAACGTTTTTTCAATAAAATAAATTTAGAAGGAATAATTTTTCTTTTATTGGATACAAAAAAAGACGTCTCTTCAGCAGAGACGCCATTTTCCTAAATCAACCCGCAAAGGGTTCACATCTATTAATAGTATGGGGCCATGAAAACGTACACCAGTACCCCGGTCAAGCTCACATATAGCCAAATTGGCATCGTCCAGCGCGCAATCTTACGATGTTTTGCTACCTGCATCGTCCATCCCCATACAACCGTGAACAGTGCCAGCGGTACAATAATCGCAGCCAGTATGCTATGCGAAATCAACAGCGTAAAGTAGATCGGCCGAAGGATACCCACCCCACCATATTTTGCAGTTTCCGGCGAAATGTAGTGAAAGGTCAGGTAGGAAAATAAAAATAAAACAGTACTGGCGAAGGCCAGCAAAACAAAGGTTTTATGAAGCTTAATGTTCTTTTTGAAAATAGCAACCAGTGCAGCCACCAGGAAAATAAATGTGAAGCTGTTAAAAATCGCATTCAGCCTTGGGAAAATAGTGAGATCAAAACTCACACTACCCTGGTATCCGATCGGCGAAAAGAACAGCAGCAAAATAATCACGTTGGCTATAATGGAAACGGTGATAATCAAGGCTGTAAAATTACGATTGCTCGTTGGAACGTACTGCTTGTCCTCACTCGCTTTATTCATCATGAGCGTCTCCTTCGTTAAATTCAGGTTTTCGTTACTGTTGTAGTCATAACCATAATATATTATATAGAACTCATGGACAGCCTGTGAAGTGACAACAGTATGAACAATTTCACAGCCATCTGTCAGAAAATATGCTTCAACATTTAAAAATAGCCCTTTACTTCCCTATATCAACGGTAGAATGCATTGATTTTACAAGCTTTATGCACACAAAAAAAACACCGGGAAGGTCTGATTACCCGCTCCGGTGTTGTGTCGGTTATGCATTTAAGCAGCCTCGATGATCCATATTCATTGCTGCCATACGTCACTGTACTCCTGATGGCGCTTGAACAGCGCAAGCGCGTACGAGCAAGCAGGGATAACCTTTTTATGCTGATTCCTTGCCATATCAACCACTCTGTCAATGAGCTCCTTGCCGATTTTTTGACCCCGTAACTGCTCGGATACAAATGTATGGTCAATGACCAATGAGTGGTCATCTATGGATTTATAGCCTACTTCTGCAACTACCTGTCCATCATCCACCATGACTACTGCATGGTCCTCCTCGCGAATTTGTCTCATGAAACCAATCCCCTTTCTGACTGAAGAAAATCCCGTTACAACTCCATGCTAACGAATTACTGCAATCACTTCATGCCGACGCTAGATATCCTTATCATTCCCCTATTTAGGAATTAGCGAAACATCACATACGAGGATTTTGCAAAAATCCCATAAGCGACTTCCAATGAACAAGATATAGATCGAAATGGTTTAGTTCGTCTATATCTTGCACTTCGGAGCGACTGGTATCGAATTTTGCAAAATCCTGATACATAAAATAGGATCTATCGTCGACACTATATTTATTCCAATTAAGGCAAGGGAGGTGCTGCGTTGCGTACGGAATTAAAACCTGTCATCCCGTTTGAGCCGGAACTGAGCGAAAAAGTACCTGTAGATCCGGGCCTTTGGCGTTATGAAATAAAATGGGACGGTACGAGAATTTTGACGTATCACGACCAGGGCAGCACGCGTCTGTTCAACCGCAAGCAGCATGAACGAACGCTTTTATACCCGGAGCTTGCTCTCTTCCCCTCCTACTGTAAGGCTGATTCGGTCATATTGGACGGGGAAATGATCGCACTCGGTGCCGACGGTAAGCCATCGTTCCATGAAATTATGCGACGGGATCTGATTCGTCGGACGGATCGAATTCAGTCAGCCTATGAAGCTGTACCCGCTACTTACATGTTGTTTGATATTGTTTATCTGAACGGGGAGTGGGTTCATCTTAAACCGTTACAGGAAAGGCTTGAGCTGCTGCATCAGATCATCATACCGAATGAACGGATTCAACTGGCTCCCGCTCATCCTGATGGACAAGCTCTATTTCAGGTTATGTGCAGCCAAGGAATGGAAGGCATTGTGTGTAAAAAGCTGGATAGCCCGTACACATTGGGCGGAAAGGACGGACGATGGGTCAAGGTCAAAAATTATGGCGATATCATTGCCGTCATCGGTGGCTATACCCTAAACGGAGGCATTATCAATGCTGTGTTGCTGGGCCAATATGATAAACAAGGAATGCTGCGCTATATCGGGCATGTGGGTACGGGTAAGCTGACTCGGGAAGATTGGCGTCAGCTTACCGAGCGCCTACTGCCACATACCATATCGGAACGACCCTTTAGCAATAAACCGGATCGGCATCAAGATGCATTTTGGGTGCAACCCATGTATACCGCCAAGGTTCAATATAGTGAGTGGCGGTGGCAAGAAGGACGCACCCTGCGTCAGCCCTCCATACAAGCCTTTGTGAATCAGAGCCTCGATCAGTGTATCGGTCCCTGGATATGACGTTTTACAGATATATTTTTAAAAAATGCGGAACAAAGTTTGTATAAATCATTGCAACCAGTGGTTAATTAAATTACAGTTAACTAATTAACTACATCGAGGTGGATCGCATGTTCTTTTTTTTGGACTCCGAAATTCGTCAACTGGCCTATAATCTCTTTCCAGGTGGCAATAAACCGATTGGTGTTTTGGTAGATTTATTTTCCATAACGTATGAAATACGTAAAAACATGGAAAAACGTTCACGTGAATTTGGTCTCTCCTACGGGCAATATATCGCGCTTTGTGTACTTTCAGCGCAAAGAGATGAAATGTCATCTCCTTCTGCTTTGGCTGATAAGATGGGTGTAAGCCGGGCAGCAATCAGTTCTATGGTTATTTCTCTCGAACAAGAGGGATTCATTAATAAATATGACGATCCCAATGACAAGCGGGGAGTGTTTGTGTCCCTGAACGATAAAGGAAGAAGTAAAATTCAACAGATGGATCCCTTTTTCGTAGGGCTGGCGTCACGTTTGATGTCAGACTTTAGTGAGTCGGAAATCTGTCAGTTCCAAACCTATTTGTCACGTGTACGTTCTGCATTTGAAGATGTTAAAGGTTCGCGTCTAACCGACTCCAGAGAGGAGAGAGAAAAATGGTGCGAAGACTGAGACAAAAACTGTTCGTCAAACTCGCCCGCATATCGGCTGGCAGAATGGTAGCTGCGTCCGATTTCAAACCTTCGCATTCTCCCAAAGTACATCGGAAAGAAAGGATCATCCCCACCTCTGTTGGTGACTCCAGGGTGATTGTATATGAACCTTCTCACCGGTCTGCTGATCCACTCCCTGTATTCGTTAATTTCCATGGCAGCGGTTTTGTAATGGGCAGCGCCGAAATGGATGATCCCTGGTGCCCGGTCATTGCTGAACGTGCGAATTGCGTCGTCGTTAATGTTGATTATCGCTTGGCCCCGGAACATAAATTCCCTATCCCGCTACAGGAAAGCTATGATGTGACCCAATGGTTGTACGAGCATCCTGATGTGCTTAACGTAGATCCTCAACGCATTGCGGTTGGGGGACACAGTGCGGGCGGCAATCTAGCGGCAGCGCTATGTCTTATGTCCCGGGAGCGCAAGGAATTTCCGATTGTATATCAGGTACTGGATTACCCACCACTGGATATTGCTACAGATCCCAAATTGAAGCCCCAATTCGAGAAGGGGATTCCGCCACGAGTAGCAAAAATCTTTAATGAAAGTTATCTGAACTCACCAGATGAGGCGCGAAATCCGTTAGTTTCCCCCATTTTTGCAGAATCACTACATAATCTCCCTCCTGCTCTGATCATAACCGCGGAGTTGGACTCCTTGGCTGACGAAGCCGAGTTGTATGCCAAACGGATGATTGAAGCAGATGTCCCTGTGAAGTATAAAAAATACATAGGTGCCGCACATGCCTTTACCCATAGCGGCGATCTCGCTGTAGCTGAAAACGCCTGGCACCTGATGAGCGATCAGTTGAAATTGGCATTTGAATTCCGCATCGGGGACGTCCTGGCAGAACTGAAGAAATAAAAATAAGCCTCCTGCTTCCACTGCCATTATGCAGGGGTACAGGAGGCTTATTTTTTATCCTTACAAACTGTTAAAAGCGTCAGTCAATACAGGCACAATTTGCGATTTTCGCGATACAACGCCTTTTAGAACAGCCTTGTTGTCATCCAACTGTACATTATAGGCTTTCTCAACCGCTTGTGCTTGGCTTCCCAGGGCAATACCAATGGAATCACTGTTCACAATGTCTGTTACAACGAACAGGAACAGATCGAGATTTTTGGCCTCAATGGTTTGGGATAATGCAACTTCTAGGTCAGCTTGACGCGATAGCACATCGTTGACGTCTACTGCGTTCACTTGAGCAATTTCCACTTTGCGACCATTCATCTGAAATTCTTTGGCATCCAGACTTACTAACTGTTCAATGGTATGACCACTCAAATCAGCCCCCGCTTTAAGCAAGTCAAATCCGTAACGATCTGCATCCACACCAGCAATTTCAGCCAGTTCACGAGCAGCAGCTACGTCTTGATCCGTGCAGGTTGGGGATTTGAACAACAGGGAATCGGAAATAATCGCGGACAACATTAGACCTGCGATTTGTTTCGGAATCGCTACACCATTTTCCTTGTAGAGCTTGTTCAAAATGGTGGCTGTGCAACCCACTGGCTCAGCGCGGAAGTATAACGGCTGGCTTGTTTCAAAGTTAGCGATCCGGTGATGGTCGATGACTTCAGTTACACGTACCTTGTCAATATCAGCGGCGCTTTGCTGGCGCTCATTATGATCGACCAGAATGACGTTGTCCGTTTCAGCAGCAACCTGCTCAACTAGACGTGGCGCGCTCACTTTGAAATAATCCAGTGCATACTGCGTTTCCCCGTTCACCTCGCCCAGACGAACCGGCTCTACGTCCGCGCCCAGTTTGGTTTTTAAGTCTGCATAAGCAATAGCTGAGCAAATGGTATCCGTATCCGGATTTTTATGCCCGAAAATCAATGTTTTTGCCAACATAATCGACTCCTTTGCCTTAGGCATTTTACATGATTGTGAAACCTCAACAATTCCAATGCAGATTATATCATTAAATCTCGCATTCTCCCATTCCCCTTCGATTGTTTTCAAAAATAATCTAGTAAATTCATAACATTTCCATGGAATCTATATGTGATGTTACCCTTATTTTTTCTAAAAATATAAAAAACATATAGTAATATATCCCACCAATATGGTAAGATATGCCTCAAAACTGGCAAGTTAGTCACCAGTGGTCAATTCTATTATTTTAGATATTAAGGGAGGCGTGAGAACAACGGCAGTGGCTTCAAATCCTAGTATGTAGACATATCATATTTTGATTGAAAAGAGGGAAATCTTTGAAAAAGCCGATCATTTTGCAAAAAATACCTGTCGTATCACTCGCTCTTGCCTTGACGGTAAGCTTGTCTCTGCCGTCTGTCAGTTCTGCTGCTACCGCAGATCTGCAAATCAACTCATTTTTGGAAGCTCAGCAAGCATTGACTATTGAGGCGGCTCCGGCCTTCATTTCGCCAGAGCTAAGCACAGATTCTTCCCGCCAGGTCAGAGTTATCGTACAGCTTGATGGTGAGCCCCTAGCCGTGGACAAATATGCGGCACGTTCAGGCGTCCAAGCTTTCACAGCTCAATCTGAGCAAAAAGCGGAATCCGCGATTGCCACCGAGCAAACTACATTCGTGGACCAAGCCGCTGAGCATGGCATTTCTCTTCAGGTGAATTACCAGTACAACACGGTGCTTAACGGCTTGGAGGTCACATTACCAGCCAATAAGATTCCAGAACTGGCTAAACTGCCAGGTGTAAAATCCATTCATGAAAACAAAACGTATTATTCCATCCCCGTACAGGACCCGCCAACACTTACAGCCAGTGAAGCCACTTATGATAACGCACCACTGGACCAGATTGGTGTTCCTGAAGCCTGGGCCAAAGGGTTGAATGGCGAGGGAATCAAGGTCGGGGTTATTGATACCGGTATCGATTATGAGCATCCGGATTTGAAAGAAGCCTATAAAGGCGGATATGACTCTTTTGAACAAGACAACGACCCTTACGAGGAACCGTTCCTTGAAAAAGAAAATGACCCCTACGGCACAGGCTTTAGCGGAACGACACATGGTACTCACGTCTCCGGCACGATTGCCGGTAAAGCCGCAAATAAATCCTCGGATATTGTGCAAAAGGGTATTGCCTATAAATCGGACTTATACGTGTATAAAGTGCTTGGACGCAATACCAAGACAGGTCGCTCCTCCGGTTCCTCCGCACAGGTCATTGATGGCATTGAACACGCTGTCAAAGATGGTATGAACGTCATTAACCTGTCGCTGGGCTCGGATTCTGAGAAAGACCCGAACTCCCCCGACTCCATTGCTATTAATAATGCTGTACTTTCCGGCGTAGTCGCGGTCATAGCGAATGGTAATGCGGCACAGGATGGCCCCTATTTTTATTCCATGGGTTCTCCCGCAACATCACAGCTGGCAATTTCCGTCGGTGCAGCTACTTCGCCGAGCAAAAGCTTCTCGGGTACAGCTTCGGTCACCCGTGACTCCTATTGGGAGGCTAACGGTGAATTGAAAAAGACCGTAACTAATGATGCCTATGCACATTATGATTTTAATTTGATGGGCTGGGAGACAGGCAGAGAAGACTTTGCCTCCATTTTGGGAACTGCCCCTTATGAGCTCGTATATGCGAATCTGGGACAACCTGATGATTTTGAAGGGAAAGACGTAGCAGGAAAAATCGTCCTCGTTTCACGCGGCAACTTGGCATTCGTGGATAAAATCGCAAATGCGAAAGAAAACGGTGCGAGGGCTGTAATCGTTTTTAATGGGAATACGAAAGCGGGCGACATCACCAAAGCTGATTTAGGGGAAAGTATTTCAGGTCGCGATGACTACGTAAATTCCAATTTGGGTGACAGCTTTGACTTTATTCCGACCTTTGACATGAAAGGTAAGGAAGGGCGCGCGCTGGCTAAACAACTTGTGGACAATGCTGGAGAGAAGTTCTCCGTCTCCTTTGGGGCAGATTATATTCGTACAGATAATGCAGGCGATACGATGGCCGGATTTAGCTCTCGTGGACCGAACGGAGATGAACTGCTCAGCATCAAGCCGGATGTGAGCGCACCCGGGGTTGGCATTTTATCAACCTACCCTGCCTTCGCCAAGTTCTATCCGGATGCATCTTATGAGCAAGCCTACAAACGCAGCAACGGTACAAGTATGGCGTCTCCGCATGTGGCTGGACTTGCTGTGCTGCTGAAGCAACAGCATCCAAACTGGACACCGTTTGATATCCGCGCTGCTCTGGCAAACACTTCGGTTACACTCTTTGATGAGGATAAAATCCAATATGATGTGTATTCCCAAGGTGCAGGCCTAGTAAACATCGCTAATGCGATTCAGACGCCAGCCCTGCTGGAAACTGTTGAAAAGATCACGATTCTCGACAAGAACTTTAATCGGCAGGAGGTTGTGAATTACAATCCTTCCGCCAGCTTCGGGGTGTTACGACCTGGTAGTGATGCGAAGCAGATTCAGCTTCAACTCAAAAACTTGTCGGCTAACACTGTGCAATATGAAGCCAGCACCGTTTTACATGATAATGTAACCTCTGATCCAACTAAGCCGATTGCTACACCTGACGTGAGCAACATTGCCGTTCAGTTGCAAGGTGTGGGCGCGAATGGAGCAATCTCGGCAGAACCGGGTAAATCGCAACCGTTCTTCCTGTCTGTACAACCAAATTCAGGTGCAGCCACAGGTGTATATGAAGGGGAAGTTATTCTGAAAAGCACCGGACTGCCAACACTTCATCTGCCGTTCGTCGTTCATGTGGGCAAAGAAAATCCTACAACTGGCTTCGGCTTGCAGGACTTGAGTGTCACCAACCCGATTATTTATCCGAGTCGTACAGGTGCTCAACGCTCAACTGATTTGGCATTCCGCCTGACCACGGATAAAACCAACCAGATCGCGCTTTATGTATACGGCTTAGATGATAAATTAATTGGTCTTATTGACGGCATTACGACTTCCAAAGAACAAGGAGCCAACGCTCGCCTCAAACAAGGCGCATATTCCTTCAAGGATATTGACGGAAGTTATGTCGAATTAGATGACAAGGGAAAACCTGTTCTGGATGCTAATGGTCAGCCCGTTATTCAGCATTTGAAGGACGGCGTATACAAGCTGGAAGTCAGTTCTCCAGAACTGAATAAAGACGGCGAAGTCGTACGCAATGCCGACGGCCCTAAACTCTTCACCGCCACTAAAGCTATCCGAGTGGATAATAGCGCCTCATCCAGCGGTAGTGTTGGAGGCGGAGGTGGTGGAGGTGGCGGCAGAAGCAATACTACACCTTCTGCTGCAACGAGCACATCCACTTCTGTCTCTACATCTGCACCTTCACTTCAAAGCGTTGTGAAACAAGGGCAGGCTGTTAAAACTGTCACTACAGCCGTTGCATTGAACAATAATGTACAGTCGCTGACAGTAACCGATGCAGATTTACAGGCTACCGTGACAGCAGCAGGTTCCAGCCCGACAGCTATTGTACTGTCGGCTACTAGCCAAGCAGGCCAAACGACGAAAGCATCGCTCACTTCCACACAACTGGTAACGCTGGGCAAGGCTGCAGCAGGAAGCAGCTTGATTGTAAGCAATACAGGCTCTTCTCTGGCTTTGCCAGTATCCGCTCTGAAAAATGTTCCTGCTGGTGCAGGCATTGAAGTGATAATCAGCAGCCAGACAGAGGCGAGTGGCACTTTTACAAGTAAGCTGAAAGGCTCCAATGTGATCGGCACCCCGGTAGGGTTTGAAGCTAATGTTGTCACTGGTGGTAAGAGTCAATCGCTCAAAGTTGCTCCAGGACAGTTCATTAGCAGATCCTTTACCGTACCTGGTCAAATTGATTCCAATACAGCCGGTGTACTCTATACGGCAAACGGAAATGTCTATCCCGTTCCATCCGTCTTCACCAAGCAAGCAGATGGATCTACCGTCGTCAAGGTAAGCCGTCCGGGCTTCTCGACGTATGCAGCGGCGACACGTCCCGTTAGCTTTGAAGATATTTCATCGTCGTATGCCCAATCCGAAATTCAATCGCTGGCGAACAAGTTGCTGATCAACGGCACGACCGACACGACTTTCTCACCGAAGAAGAACGTGACACGTGCAGAATTTGCAGCCCTGGTAACCCGAGCACTCGGCCTGACACCGGGTACTACTGCACCATTCAGTGATATTCCGGCAGGTAGCTGGTACTCCGGCGATGTAGCAGCCGCTTATGAAGCTGGATTGATTACGGGTCGCAACAGCGACAAGTTTGATCCGAACGCTAATATCAGTCGTCAAGAAATTGCTGTCGTGCTGGGTAAAGCTGTAGATCTGCTTCAAATCAAAGCAGCAGTCGATGGCCCTGCACGTACACCGTACCATGATGCTTCATCCTTTGCAGGCTATGCCAAGGACAGTATTGAAAAAGTAAGTGCAGCAGGTATCATCAACGGAGAAGCGATTAAAGGCTCCTCCTACTTCCAGCCGAATGCACCTACAACCCGTGAGGCATCTGCCAAGGTACTGCACGGGCTTTTACAGAAAGCTTCGCTGATTAACTAACAATAGAAAAGCCTCCCGAGCCGTGTTATAACCAAAGCTGCGGTTCGGGGGGCTATTTTTATGTTACGCCATAATCTTAAATACTATACTGTTCCCGCTAAAGGTAGCGTTACTTTGAATACACTTCCCGTTCCCGGTGTGCTTTCGGCCGTAATGTTCCCGCCGTGTGCTTCTACGATAGACTGTGTAATGGCCAGACCAAGACCCGCCCCGCCTGAGCTACGTGTACGCGATTCATCTCCACGATAAAAACGCTCAAATATCCGCTCCAGCTGTTCTTTACTCATGCCTGGTCCGTTATCACGAATTTGGATATCCACCAACTTCTTCCCTGCAGACAGGTTTACCTGGATCACACCTCTTTCCATATCGGTATGCTGAACAGCATTGTGAAACAGGTTGAGCACTACCTGCTTGATTTTATCCCCCTCTGCCAATACCCGTATACCTGCCGTCATATCAAAAACCACTTTACGTGTACCTGCCAGCATAAGGAGCTGCGGTTTCATTTCTAGCAGCAATGCATCTAGTGATATGTCTTCCAGCTTCAACTCCGGTGTTCGATCCAGTTTAGCCAACAATAGTAAATCAGAGACAAGTTTATTCATCCGCTTGGATTCACCATACATACTTTCTAGTGCCGACTGAAGCTGCTTCGGATTAGATGCTGCCCCACGAAGCAGCACTTCCAAGAAGCCGTGAATAGACGTGAGCGGGGTGCGCAATTCATGGGAAGCATCCGCAATAAATCGTCTCATCTGCATCTGCAATTCCCGTTCGGCAGCAAAAGAATGCTCCAGCCGTTCCAGCATCCCGTTAAATGAAACCGCCAAACGATCCACCTCATACTGCCCCTGCTCTGCGTCAAAGCGCTCGGCCAGATTGCCCGCATCAATACGTTTGACTGCCTCGACCATCCTTGAAAGGGGTACCAACGTGCGGCGCAGCACAGGAAGCATGAGCGCCAACCCAATCGCAAGCGCAATCAGAGACAATAAAATAAAGGTGCGGAGCTGGTTAATCAACTGCTCTTGCATAGAAGTCGTGGATACGCCCATTTGAAGTAAACCGGACGAACGGTCAGGTGGACCGAGCGGACGGAATACAACCAGTTGCTCTTTCCCCTGAGCATCCGTGATTAATTGATAGCCGTGACGCATGCGTTTGCTCTGCTGCATTGCATGATATTGCTCAGTGGTGAGACGTGGCGGCTTAAGTCCGTTTTCGTTGGACAAGCTCTGGAAAGTGCCGTCTGTATCTATAGAAGCGAGCGACATATCCGGCCAGAACAAAAACGGCCCCGGTCGATTATTCCTCCGATTGGTTTGTTCTTGGGGAGCGGTTACCCCACTCTGCTCCTGCGAATCCTTAATCAATAAATCGGCAGGAATTGAATTCAACTGCGTATCCATAGCTTCTGCCCGACTGCGATACAGAAAATCTTTCATCAGAAAATATTGTAGAAAACCAATCAATACGAGCAGCAAAGCCAAAATGAGTAACGTTCTGGCCAAAAGCTGGGACCGGAGAGAACGAAGTGCATATTTTCTCCGACTTTTCCCGCCCACCTTCATAGCAGATCCACCCGGTAGCCCACACCGCGCAGCGTACGAATGACCCGATGCTCCTTGTCTTTGAGTTTTTCACGTAAGGAGCGGATGTACACTTCAACAATATTATCCTCGCCCCCAAAATCGTACCCCCATACCCGGTCCAGTATACGACTTTTACTCAGCACAATCCCGTGGTTTAGCACCAGAAACTTCAATAGTTCATATTCGGTAGGCGACAGCTCCAGCACCTGACTCTGATAACGAATTTCCTTCCGTCGATCATCCACTTGAAAGGGGCCGTGAACCACTTCCCCCAGCAAATCGGGGAACTGATTGCGCAAGCGCGCTTCAATGCGAGCCAGCAGCTCATTAAAACTGAAGGGCTTTACGACATAATCATCCGCGCCGAGTTTTAATCCCTTTACCCGATCGTCTACATCATCCTTGGCGGTCAGCATAATGACCGCGATGTTATCCTCCGTCTCCTTGAGGCTTTGGCACACCTTAAAACCGTTCATTTCCGGCATCATCACATCCAGCACCGCCACATGCGGACGAAACTCTCTTGCCAAATCGAGCGCTTTACTCCCGTTCTCGGCGGTTCTGACTTCATATCCTTCATTAATCAGTCCAAGCTCTAAAAATTGCAAAATATGAGGCTCATCATCTGCCAGCATAATTTTAACTCCGTGTATTGGATTCATTATTAATCTTCCCTTTCATGTTGCCGCATTTTTCTCATAAAAAAGTCAGTTCATTTTTCACCTGTATCTAATATACCTGAATCCTGTCGCAAAAAAAGCACCCCTGCTCAGCTTTCAGCTAACGTTCAGGGAGCGCTCAGAACCCATTAAGGTACGTATGGCATGATAATAGCAAGCCGGTAGTTCACCGGGCCAAGATCAGAAGCGACTGGTCATTCCGCAGTCCTGAAGATAGCGGCTAGAACAACGGAATAAATACAAAGAATTTTCACAGGGAGTGGAATGAACATGATTAAGAAATGGTTTAAGACTAGGGCGGACATCCCCCTGATCATCATTATGCTGATATCCGCATTTTTGAACGGATACAACATCTGGCAAGACAAATATGTAAACACCTACTATACGACAGCCGTAGCAAGCATGCTACAGAGCTTTCACAACTTCTTTTTCGCCTCACTTGATTCTGCCGGATCGGTAACGGTAGACAAACCGCCTGTGGTGTTCTGGATTCAGACACTGAGCGCCTATATATTCGGGCTTCACGGATGGAGCGTTATCTTGCCACAGGCGCTGGCTCAGGTCGGATCAGTCTTGCTCGTTTACTTACTCGTCAAACCGAGCTTCGGTACGATGGCCGCACGATTGGCCGCCTTCGCCATGGCAACGACACCGATAGCCGTAGCGGTTAGCCGCACGAATAACATCGACGCTATGTTGGTTTTCACACTGTTGCTCGCAACATGGCTATTGTTCAGAGGCATTAGAAATAGCAAAACCGGGCTGATCCTTGCTGCTTTCGCAGTCGTAGGCATCGCCTTTAACGAAAAAATGTTGCAAGCCTATATGATCGTTCCCGCATTGGGTCTGTTCTATCTGCTAGCCTCCAAGTTTAACTGGAAGCGAAAAGCAGTAACACTGGTAGGATCAGCAGTTGTCCTCCTGATCGTATCGCTCTCCTGGGCAGTCGTAGTGGACTCCACTCCGGCAGATGAACGCCCTTATATGGGGAGTAGCGGTACGAACTCTGTGCTGAATTTGGCCTTTGGTTATAACGGCCTGTCCCGTCTGACAGGAGATCAGGGTACAGGTGGCAATCGTGGCGGTGAACGCACGGATCGGAACAATAACGCTACAACGAATAGCAGCGATACGAACACAGATCAGGCTCAGACGACTCCAACATCGGACAGCACTACCACTACGGATGACTCTGGCGCCAACAACATGGCAGCAGACGGATTCGGTGCAGGTGGTCAAATGCCACCGGGTGGATTTGGCGGCAACGGACAAGGTGGTCCTGGAGACGGGCAAAATGACCAGGGTGGTCCTGGCGGTGGACCGGGAGGAAATTCCGGCGGCATGTTCGGCACTGGTGAAAAAGGACCTTTGCGGTTGTTCCAATCTTCCCTGTCAGGTCAAGCCAGCTGGCTGCTTCCATTCGCATTGATTGCTTCCATCGGTCTGCTTGCAAGCATTCGACGTCGTAATATCACACAAAAACACAAAGAGGTCATCTTCTGGCTGGCCTGGTTGATTCCCGTAGCTGCATTTTTCAGCGTAGCAGGATTCTTTCATCATTATTACCTGATTATGCTCGCGCCACCAATTGCAGCGCTCTTTGGAGCAGGATTCGTAGAATTGTGGAAGCAGTATCGTGAGCGTTCCAACTGGCTCTCCTGGCTGTTACCCGCAGCAGTATTGGCAACCTCGGTATTTAGCTGGTTTGTTTTGCAAAATTACAACGATACGATTGGCAGCGGCTGGTCCATCGCGGTATTGATCTTAGGGATCATCGGCACGGTGCTGCTGGTAGTAGCACGAATGAAATCTGAGAAGTTCACAAGATTCGCCATCATTGCAAGTGTACTTGCTATGTTTATCGGTCCTGCATACTGGGCAATGACACCGATCATCTACGGGGGGAACAGCATGATTCCACAAGCCGGACCCACTCAATTTGGCGGCGGTGGCGGAATGCCGGGCGGCAATGATCGCAATAGAGGTCAGAGCGCCAATGGACAACAAGCCGAAGGAACTCAAACGAATAACCAAACCAATAATGCAGAGAATTCCAGCCCTGATGGAAATACTTCAAGCACACAAACAAGTACAGACACGGATCAAAGATCTTCTACACGCTCCAGAGGAATGGGAGGACCCAACGGTAGCCAAAGTTTAGATCAAAAAACGTTGAGCTATTTGCAAAAAAATAACACAGGTGAAACCTACCTTTTCGCAGCAAGTAATTATTCAACGGCTGCTCCTTACCTGGTCGAGGCCGGACAAAAAGTAATTATTATGAACGGTTTTGTATCTTCCGATCCAGTCTATACCGTCGATAAAATCAAGACGCTGGTCGAAAGCGGCCAAGTGAAGTACTTCATGATTTCTGGTGGAGGTGGCGGACCGGACGGTGGTAACTCTGAAGTCACTGCATGGATCAAAGAACACGGCAAAGTGATTCCTACAGATGAATGGAAAACAACAACAGGCGAAACAAGTACAGACGTTAAAGCAACCGAGAGCGGAAGCGACACCACGAACAGCAATGCGAACGCCCAGGATGGTCAAGGTGGCCCTGGCGGAGACGAACGTGGCGGAAGCGGTACTTTATACGAAATCACATTATAAATGAGGAGGAACTACGAATGAGTGAACCCATCCGTTATTCCATAGTTATTCCGATGTACAACGAGGAAGCCGTTATTACGGAAACCTACCGGAGGCTGAAACAAGTTATGGGCTCGATTGGGGAGCCCTACGAGCTGATCTTCGTAAATGATGGAAGTTCGGACCGCAGCGTCCAATTGATCAAGGAATTCAGTCTCAGAGATGACACCATTGTATTGATTGATTTCTCTCGCAATTTTGGTCATCAGCTAGCGATTACTGCCGGGATGGATTATGCGGTAGGGGAGGCGGTCGTCGTCATTGACGCCGACCTCCAGGACCCGCCGGAACTGATTGTTGAGATGGCTAACAAGTGGAAGGAAGGCTATGAAGTGGTCTACGCCAAACGGCTCAAACGCAATGGCGAGACTCGCTTCAAGAAATGGTCTGCCAGCCTCTTCTACCGTGTACTTAAAGCATCAACGGATATTAATATCCCGGTCGACACCGGAGACTTCCGCCTAATGGATCGCAAGGTCATAGAAGAATTGAAACGGCTGCCGGAAAATAACCGATTCGTTCGTGGATTGGTCAGCTGGATCGGTTTCAAACAAACTGCTGTAGAATATGAGCGCGACGAGCGGCTCGCAGGTGAAACCAAGTATCCGTTGAAACGAATGATCAAGCTCAGTCTGGACGGGATCACATCCTTTTCGATTAAACCGCTCAAACTGGCAGGGTATATCGGTGCACTTCTATCCATGTCCGGCTTCCTGTATCTGATGTACGTACTGTTTCTCAACTTTTTCACCGACTCCTATGTGATGAAGGGCTGGTCGTCTATGATTAGCATCAGCCTGATCTTCGACGGGGTGATCCTGATCATTCTCGGTATTATGGGTGAATATGTTGGACGCATTTATGACGAAACCAAAGCACGTCCGCTTTACATTGTGCGTGAGCATCTGGGTGGACAATACGAAAACGGTCCGACGCATGCTATGAAAGTCCCTGAACCCCGTGACTCCCTGTACATGCAAGGAGCCCGTGAGAGCCTGATTTCGACAGGACGCACAGTGTGCGGCAACAGTGCAGTATATACCGGACCCAAATCCGGTCATGGAGCCTAACCCATGAAAAGTCGCATGGCCCAGCTGCTTCCTATGATCCGATTTGGCATCGTAGGTCTGGTGAATACGGGTGTAGATTATATCATTTTTATGCTGCTGGCTTGGGGCGGAGTGCCGGTCATTGTAGCGCAGATCATTTCGTACAGCTGCGGCACAGCCAACAGTTATATCTTGAACAGCAAATGGACATTCAACAAACAACTATCAAACGACACTAACAAGCGTCAATTACCTAAATTCATCATCATCAACCTCATCGTATTAGGGATAACCTCCTTATTACTGCAAGTGCTTCACACTGGAACCGAGTTGCCACTTGCTTTAGGCAAGCTGATCGCGACCGCAGCCGGAATGATCATCAATTATATCGGGAGCCGATACTGGGTATTCGGTTCCCCATCCCGAAAGGAAAGTGAGTTTCTATGAGAAAAATTACAAAAGCTGTTATTCCAGCCGCCGGATTAGGAACCCGTTTTCTACCAGCTACGAAAGCTTTACCGAAAGAGATGCTTCCAATCGTAGACAAGCCGGCTATTCAATATATCGTAGAAGAAGCCATCAAGTCCGGAATTGAGAGCATCATTATCGTAACGGGGCGTAATAAAAAAGCCATCGAGGATCATTTTGACAAGTCTGTGGAGTTGGAGCAGGTACTGGAGAGCAAGGGTAAATATGATCTCCTACGTGAAGTTCAAAGCATCGGGGGTAAAGCAGTCATTCACTATATCCGTCAAAAAGAACCCCTCGGCTTGGGACACGCGGTAAGCTGCGCTCGTCAGTTCATTGGCGATGAGCCCTTTGCCGTGTTGCTGGGCGATGATATTATGAATTCCTCCACCCCGGCGATTCGTCAAATGATGGATGTTTACGAAGCGACTGGCAAGCAAGTGGTCGGCGTGCGCACAGTGGAAGAACAAGATGTGAGTAAATACGGCATTATTGACTCCACTCACCAGAACGGTCTCATTCACGAAGTCGGCGGACTTGTTGAAAAACCATCTCCGGCAGATGCCCCTTCGCGGCAGGCAGTCATTGGTCGGTATGTATTGGAGCCTTCCATTTTCTCCATATTGGAAAATCTGTCCACTGGAGCGGGCGGTGAATACCAATTGACAGATGCTCTTCATCAAGTAGCATTGCAGAACCAACTGCTCGCATTAGAACTGGAAGGCACACGTTATGATATTGGAGATAAAGCTGGATATCTGGAAGCCGTGCTCCACATGGGTATGCAACGCGAGGATTTGCGTCCAATGCTTGACTCCATGATGCGCGAGTGGGCGCTTGCTTCAATGATAAAATAGGGGGATTCCTCCCTCCGAAATCCGACGGGTGCTGTGAAATCACGAGAGTAGATGGATGAACATGTAAAATTGTACACTATAGGAGTACAGCAGCATTTGAGTCTACACGGCCGCCCGGTCGATACTAAGGAGGAAAAGGACCTTATGATACCTGAAGGAAATCTACAAAGTAATGTGGATCGTTTCAACGGTTTTGCCGACAACTACGATCAGCACCGCCCGGAAGCACCGTCACTCGTCGTAGAAATCATCAGCCGTTATCTGGAGCGAAACGTAGAGCTAGTTGCCGATATTGGCTGCGGTACAGGACTTTCAACTTTCATATGGGAAAACGCCGCTCGGCAAATTGTCGGTATCGAGCCTAACCCGGACATGAGAGGAAAAGCGCAGCACAAGCTGGAGACAGCAGGAACGACAAGGGCAGGAACCATTTCCTTCAAAAGCGGGTTCTCCAACAACCTGCCCTTTGAGGACGGAACTGTAGACGTCATCACCTGCTCTCAATCCTTTCACTGGATGGACCCCGAGAGCACGCTTCAGGAAGCGGGCAGGGTCTTGGCTCAGGGCGGCGTGTTCGCGGCCTTTGACTGTGACTGGCCTCCGGTGCTGCAATGGCAGATAGAGCAAGCTTATACAGAGCTTATCACCAAAGCGGATACCCTTTTGGAACAGGAAGCCCCAGTAGAGCAACAAGCTCATAAATGGAGCAAGGATCAGCATTTAGCTAATCTGCACCGCAGCGGACAATTCCGATATACCCGGGAAATTGTCTTCCATAACCGTGAGCAGTGTGACGCAGCTCGTTATACAGGGCTCGCTCTCAGCCAAGGGGGTATTCAAAGTCTCTTCAAACTTGGCAATCGAGCGCTTGACGTCGATATAGCCCGCTTCGTGAAGCTGGTAGAGAATCATTTTCAGGGCAGAACACTAGACATCCTGTTCAGCTATCGTATGCGGCTCGGCATCAAGTAGAAAGGAATCAAGGTCATCGTGGATGATACGCTCTTCGGCTTAGGGCAAAAAAGACTCTCCCTCGCCTCGTAAAAACGAGTGCGTACAGGAGAGTCTTTTTTGCTTCAATAGATAGCCACAGTCATATCCTTGCAAACCCTTAGTCACAGTTCCGATGCGTCTTCGACTTAGGAAGAGCGAACATCCAATAAGTACGCCAACCGGTCAGGATAGTCCGTGATGATGCCGTTCACCCCGGCCTCCAGCAGACGCTTCATTTCTTCTGGCTCATTCACCGTCCATGGGTGGTAGACGACGCCTAATGCCAAAGCCTCTGATACAGCTTCTGGCGTAACAACTTGTTTGTAGGCATGGAGTGCTGTTACCCCGAATTGGGTTGCATACTCGGATGGACGAACCATAATTTCGATATACAGCGCCCCCGTCTTGATTTCAGGAGCAAGCTGCGCACAGAGCGCCAGCGATTCGTGATTGAAGCTGGATATGATTACCCTCTGTTCCAACCCAAAACGCTTCACGGCAGCAATGACCTCTTCCTCCATACCCGGATAGAGATAAATGCTGTTTTTCAACTCTAAATTAATAATTGTATTCGAAGACTGGGCTAGTTCCAGTAGCTCATCCAGCATCGGGACCCGCTCACCTCGGAATTTCTCATCAAACCAACCGCCCGCATCCAGTTTATTTAATTCTTCCAGCGTAATATCCCTTACATCCAGTGAGCAACCTGTCGTACGCTCTAGCGACTCATCGTGAATCAGCACCAGATGCCCATCTTGGGTACGCTGCACATCCGTTTCTATACCTGTTGCTCCCAGTTCCAAGGCGTGGCGGAATGCCGCCATCGTATTCTCAGGACATACACCTGAAGCTCCGCGGTGTGCGAAATTAATCACCTTTTCGGTTACAGTCACAACATAACCCCTCCTGTCATTTCACAGGAACATTATACCTGCTCATTGTTTGGGCTGTATAAAATATTCGTCACAGCTACCGCTTCTTCTATGCCGTTTGAACAATTTTCCCGATCCAATCGGAATAAAACGTATTCCCGTTCCGTCGATCAAAATCAGCCGCCGCTGACTCTGCCAGTGGCCTAAAATACGTAATGATTTCTGTCAATGTGCGATCCTCTTTACCCCATTCCAAGGAAGCCGGCAACCGGATCAATCGTTTTTCTCCCGAAGTATCCAACCTTTGCAGCAGACTCACCATCGTCGCGTAAAAATACATCTGCTCCAGCCCGCTCTCATAGTCTAGCGCCATATGTAGATGACGCTCTACTACTTCGATTCCTTGAACCGGATCAGCAATCGCCAAATATTCGATATGCTCTGCTATCGTTTTCAGAAAGTCGCGGTCATCCCGAATTAGGCGGTAGCCTTTGCGATGATTGTCCTTTGCCTGATCAACCTCGCCTTGACGATAAAGCGGCAATAGCACCTGCGAGAGCGTCACATGTGGTACTTCTGCACATTTCATGCGACCCGACAAAATCGGTTTTGCCACGGCAAGCGCCTGCTCGTCTTCTCCGGTCAAATAATAGAACCGCACCATCTGGCTCTGCTCACAGGCCTCACAATCACTCATACTGTCCGACTCAATCAAGCGGAAGGTATCCAGATACCGCCGTGCTTCATCCAGTTCACCCATATCCATCGCGATGCGGAACTTATAATAGTAATATGGACGCTCATTATACCCGTATTCGGCATAACGTCTGCGCATATCCTCCACCAGATCTTCTATTTGAGTCTTCGATATATTGGAAAAGCTGCACACCTTCCCGAGTATCCATTTGTAATTCCACAACAGCTCGTCTGCGTCGTATTCCTCTGGATTTTGATCAAATTGGCCCAGCTGCCACGAAAAAGCAATCAGCGACTTCAATGGATATCCATTAAAAATAGCGCAGTCTACAATCTCTCCCCGGATTTCATAAGCGAGTTCCTTCAATCCGGAAGTATCTGCCAAGCGGACTGCTTCTTCCAGAATCGCCAGCTTTGCCGCCCCTCCGGGCAAATCCTGCGCCTGTTCCATCAAATCATATATCGTATCTTCCATTTGGCTCCCCCTATAATTACGCAATTACGTATTGTGTCCGTTCCCTAATCCCCAATTGATAAAATGCAGAACACTCCGATTCATCAGTCCCAACTCACTGCGGTTCATCGGGTAGTGCCCCATCATAAGCGCATTCACATACATCATTTCTGTAGCAGCCGTGATCATCTGTGTATCGGTTGCTTCAAAAATCCGCGCTACCACCGGGTTGTTCAGATTAAAGTATAAGGTAGAATATCCCGAATTTTGCTGGACTCCTGCTTTCAGACTATCAAGCACATTGGAAAAAAGCGATGTTGTCTCCTCAACCGTGTTTTCCATGGAGCGCAAGGTCAGTGCATCCTGAGAAATGGTATACAACACTGGCAAACTCGCAGGCTCAAAACGCTTCAACTCAGCACGGCAACGCATCGGCTGCAAAGCAGCATCCATGACACGTAGCACACCGTAATAATTCTCGCGCTCTTCCTGTGTTAGCCCGGTAAATGAAAGAGATACCTCCTCAGGGCTAAGACGCTCTGTTTGCAGGTTAGAGTCAATCCAAGGCAGCTTTTCCAAAATGTCTGAATCATAAATATAGCCGCCATTGATCACCAACATGGATTGCGCCGCCGCCACATGCGTAATCTGACGATACTCATCTACTGTCGATGTGTAATGCAACGGACGTCCGTCCGCCTCTCGGATCAGTTCTTTCAGCTCACGCCGCCCAAACGTACTTTCGAAGGAAAACCAACGGTACATTATCCGCAAAAATTCATCATCCTCCACGGCGAGCGCCTTCATGGACAGCTCATGCAAACGAATCCAGTGCTGCAAGCGGTCTGGCTCATACTGCGCCATGCGTAGCAGTTCTTCCCGAATACAGGTCCCCAGTTCAGAACGAACATCGTCAAGTTGCTCATTTTCATAAAAATACTCACGTGATGCCGTTGGTTGCAATTCATCTGTCCAAATCAGGCTTTTAATGAAGAATGCCCATTCTGGCAAAACATTTTCCGCCTTGTCCGACACCAGCATATGCTTCAGGTACACTCGATGCAGCCGCTTGCTGTTCAGATTAACACTGCGAGGCAAAATGAATGCAATCCCGCCTGTTCTGCCTGATGCCGTCCGCAACGGTATAAAATCACTGAAGCGCTCACCCATCAGGCGATAGCCTAAATCCAGCACCTCACTACGGCGACTCCGCAATTGTTCTGGGTCCTGCATCCAGCTCGTCGATGGAAGATTGACGCGCTTGGTCTCCCCGTCTACAGACAGCATGACCGGATACGGCAGCAACGCACCATAATAGATTAAAGACTCCTCTACGTGCGCTGGCTCATAATAAAACTCACTTCCCGGCTTGCAGCGCAAATAAATTTGCGTCCCTACAGGCAGCTCGGTTTCCAATCGACGAATCGTATACGTCCCATCCGGCTTCCCTCTCCATTCCATGGAGATGCCTTCCTTCACCGAGCGGGTCAGCACTACAATTTCATCGCTCACCATAAAGCAGGATAGTAACCCAATCCCAAAGCGTCCGATGAACGAAGTCTCAGAAGCCAGCAAATCGGCTCCCTTCTTGGAAGACTGACCGATAATCGACAAAAAACGGTGAATGTCTTCTTCTGACAATCCAATGCCGTTATCCTGAATCATCAATACCTGATGCTCCCCAGAACCAGATAACTCCACGATGACTTTACCTTCATAGTCGTTACTCTCAGAAGCTGTATCTCCAAGGGCCTTGTCTTCTTTCAATACTTTACTTTCAGCAGCAACCTTCCGCAGCTCCTTGCGAGCCGTGATCGCATCTGTTGCATTTTGCAAAACCTCACGTATAAACACTCGTGGACTGCTATATAAATGATTGGCCAAAATATCAATCATACCGCCCAAGTTCACTTGAAAACGATATTGGTCTGTCTGACTCATACAGATCATTCCTTTCTCGAAATGCTACAATCATCATCTGGTTTTAAATAGACTGTCTTTTAAAGTATAACGTGGATTTAAGTCGGATTGCACACCCTGCATTTCAGATATCAGTACGTTGACAACGATATAATAGGGCCTTTTTTCACCTGAGAAGTATGGCACTGGGTCTAATTAACTTCATAAAAATGTACGGAGTACGAGCACTTAGTGAATAAGGATCATCTTTGTCTAGTTAAATTTAGTAATAAACATAATATTTATTTAAAATCCACCCTTCTCTTAGAACCCTATATCTATGGAGGGACAAATGGCTCATTTTACGCAAAAAGCTCGCATTGCCGCTCTTGTAATACTCTTACAAGAGAGAATGCGAGCTTATTTAGGTACAGTCGAAGCTGTACCCTTTTACAGAAGAGAATTAATGAGACTTAGCGAGACGGATAACGTTCCACGATGCTTTGCCCAAATGAGCTTTTACAATTCCGTCTTCAAGCTTGGCGTTGCCGCCGTTGTGAGGCGTAACTTTTTCACCGGCTGGACTGTTGGTCGCTTTTAGATCATCATGCTCCAATACAGTATGCTCGACAATGCGGTAGCCTTCAAAACTGCGTACATCTACTGTTAGCTCCAGTGATTCAGACAAATGACGGTTCACTGCAAAGACAGTCAGTGCGTCTCCCTCTTCATCATAAACTACAGCGCTGTCCAGATAAGGAATATCTGTGAAGTCCTTGGAATCGTATTTTTCCGAATCCACGACAGGCATCAGCGATATCCCACGACCATAACGGGAAGCATGCAAATATGGATAGAAAATTGTTTGCTTCCACGCCTTTCCGTTATTCTCGGTCATGATCGGCGCAATAACGTTGACCAGTTGGGCGAGACAAGCCATTTTCACACGATCCGCGTGGCGCAGGAATGTAATCAACATGCTGCCCACCAACAACGCATCCTCAAAGTTATAGATGTCCTCAAGCTGCGGTGGTGCCACAGACCATGGATCAATTTTTTTGTCCGCATCATTGGAGTGGTACCATACGTTCCATTCGTCAAAGCTAAGCATCATTTTTTTCTTGCTGCGTTTCTTTGCTTTGATATAGTCACAAGTCGAAATGACCGTATGAATAAAATGATCCATATCCATAGAACGTGCCAGATAATTAGCCGTATCATTGTCATGATTGCCGTAGTATTGGTGCAAGGAAATATAGTCCGCTACCTCATAGGTATGATCCAGCGTGGTTGCTTCCCATTCTGGGAACGTCGGCATTGTGGAACTGGAGCTGCCACAGGATACAAGCTCAATGTCAGGATCAATCAGCTTCATGGCTTTTGCAGATTCTACAGCCAGACGGCCATATTCTTCTGCTGTCTTGTGACCAATCTGCCATGGGCCATCCATCTCGTTACCAAGACACCAGGTTTTAATCTTGTGTGGTTGATCTACACCGTGACTACGACGTAGATCACTCCAGTAGGAGCCGCCTGTGTGGTTGCAATATTCCACCAGATTACGCGCAGCATCAATTCCGCGCGTACCCAGATTAACCGCCATCATGACTTCGGAACCTACATCCTTGGCCCACTTGAAAAATTCATTCGTACCCACTTCATTCGGCTCGACCGTTCTCCACGCCAGCTCCAACTGTCTAGGTCTGGACGCGACAGGGCCGACACCGTCCTCCCAATTGTAACCGGATACAAAGTTGCCTCCCGGATAGCGTATAATAGGAACATCAAGCTGTTTTACCAACTCTTTAACATCATTTCGGAAACCGCTTTCATCACTAGTTGAATGAGTAGGCTCGTAAATGCCGCCATATACGGCACGCCCGAGATGCTCTACAAAAGAGCCATAAATGCGTTTATCGACTTCAGCAATACGAAAAGATTTGTCTACAATCATCTTTGCTTTTACAGCTGCTGCCACCTAAACCATCCTCTCTGAATGCGAAAATAAAATCCGTTGTACCACCAAGACTAAGAAGCCGTTTTATTTACGGTTTTAATATAACACACCATATTTATTATAGTCAACATTATTATTAAATACTTAATATATTTATTAACATTAATGATAAACGATAAGCAATTGGTTACGTACTTCAAAATATTTCGTTTTATAAACAAACTTATTGAGTGAATAACCACTTTGCTAAATAGTAATAACGGATTACAGGTACGTTCAAAATAGTGCCTACTGCCATATCTTGCAGTCTGTTTTAAATAATGAATATCAGTCTACCAACAGTTGTTCTAAATATGTATAAATACCACCTATATCGCCCACGTTTAAATTCGAGAGAACCCATTCTTTCAAATAGCCCTGCTCTGTCCGTATAGATATATAAATGCGTTCAGTTTCCGCTTTCAACAGTAAAGAAAGCTCAATATCAACGTCTAATAAAACTCGTTCTTTGGTGCAATGCGTAATATTCGTAGCCTCTACACACAAAATAGCAATATCCGTATAAGCGTTATATGCCATTGTACCCGCATTATATAACAGTTCCTGTAATCCATTGCTTGCATCCGAAGGGAGCGTATACTCCATATCATGCAACACTGCCGCGGACTGGTCCACCGCGATCCAGCTTTGGTATCCATCCCGGGCAAATTCCCCTCTCAACTCATGCAAAAAATAAATAATGTCAATGTCCTTGTCATAATAAATACAAATAAGCGGAATGCGAGAATCCTCTATTGCGATAGCCTCCTCCTGCGACATAAAGAGCCCCCCCTCTTGCTGCCACCAGCGCAAATAGCAAGATGAGAAATTCAGTGCGGGGATGTATCGTTGATTTTTAGAGATATAGACGACATGTTTTCCATAACGTGAAGCCAATTGCTCCACTTCCTGCAAACTCACTGGCTCCATTTCCCCTAGCAAGACAATCGTATCTGTAAGGCCGTATACCCGTTGTCCACCTTCGAGCGCTGTGTCCTGTTGTTCTCGCTCCTGCAGGATGGCTTGTTCGAAGATCGCAGCAATTTTGTCGCCAGAGAGTTGAGCTTTCCATTGGGTCTGAAAATAATAGGGTGCTTTCGAGCTAATTGCACAATCCTCTATAAACACATAGGCGCGCCGTATCCAATCCGGATGTCCGTAACGCATTACGGGGATTATGGTATCCTGTATCGGAAGATAACTATACTTATGTAAAATATATTTTAGCTGTTCTATGGAAGGAACAAGCATGGACTGCTGCAAAACTTTACATATGTGTGCTGTAATCAATGGAGTGGCATAGCTATTGCTGTTGGGACATTGTACAGCCTCTCCAGCTGCACCTACCAGTTCATGCTTGGCAAAAGCGGTAAAATCGATACCGCTTGAGAAAGCTTTCTCAGCATCATATGTATATTGTCCTGCTGTGAGTATACCGCTATGATCGCAGCGCACACCAATCACATTGGCAAAGGAAGCCGGATAAGTAAGAAGTCCTCCGTTTTGTGCAGCACATACCATAATTAATCCCGCCATAGTTGCATCATTTACAGCTTCCCGCAGCATGCCTCGATCTCGATAATTTATACTTCCCAGGCTGATATTGGCTACCTGTACACCATGCTTTACACACCAATCCAGCGCAGCACAAAGCTGAGTTGCATTTCCTTTTCTATGGTTCATTATTTTCACACTGCTAATGATCGCATCTGGAAAATACGTTTGTACAATAGCTGCACATAGGGTACCGTGATTTAAGGTGCGTCCATCTTCTACGTCTCCATGAGCTATTTCGACGTTATATAATAATTGGGTGTTTAAAAAGCCAGCATTAACCCCGTCGTCAATAATGGCTACATGGATCTTGCCATTCATTTTTTCTCCCCCTGTCTCTTCGGATTGTGAAATGAATCTCACGGCTCTGTTCCGTTCCATTAGAGTAAGCGGAGGGTGCCTCTGCGAACGATAGCGTTCGTCTGAAAGCACCCTCCTAATTTAGCGAACCATGTACATGATAGCCGGATCAGACTGCAATATTTACCTTCGTGCCTGCAGTCTTCGCCCCGTCTTTAGCCGAGTCCAGATAGGCATTGAGCTCTTGTTCAGTCCACACCCTGCCTGCCTCTGCATTCGCCTCCTGCTCATCCTTAGGTTCAACCCGATCTGTAATCATCGGCTCGTTATTCACTGCTTCGCTGATACGCTCATTAATATTCGCAGCGATTTCCATGATCTTTCCATTAAGTCCTTCTGCCTTTTCACGCAAAGCCGCTGATTTTGCAGGGTTAGCGTTTTCCCACCCCTTAGCCTCGCTTCCCAATGTGAGTTGTGCCGTTTTGGCTATTTTAGCACTCTTCAACTCATTGTTTGCAGATACAACACTATGCATTGTATAGGTGATCAATCTTTGCTGCTGCTCCTCAGCAGTCTTAGGCGTATATTCTTCCTTTTTGCCTTTCTGAGCTTCTTTTTTACTTTCCTCATCCATGCCTAAAGCCTTTTTTTGCTCTTCCAGTGACTGCTTTTGAATGTTCTCGTCAATTTGCTGAATCTGCTTATCTATCTCTTCCATTTCAGCTTTTACAGCTTCCGGACCGAGACCACGCTTGAGAGCATTACTTAAATAGTCCGAACGCCTCTCCATCAAATTTTGCTTTTGTTCTGTCAATTGTTGAATAACCTTGTTTTGTGGCTTGCCTATACCCTTCCTTTCAGCCTGAGCGGAAAGGGAATGCCGTAGTTCAAGTCGGTTGTTATCTGCGGTGCGGAACGGCGATTGGTGAGATGATGTAAATGATACATTCATCCTAAAACCTCCAATTCTCTTCTAAATGAGGATTTTTCAAAAATCCTGAAATAAGTGATTCTAGAGGTATATCGGATTTTTTTGTATGTTTTTGTATGTTTTATCATCATTTTCACAAATCCTTCATTCCTTTTCCACTGTTAAGCAGTCCTTTATCGTCTCATACAAGCTGTTATATGTAAGCAACCCCCCTCCCACTATACGCTCTTCCGAAATTAGGATAGCAAAGCTTTTTTCCACTTCAAATAATAGATATACCAGATCTCTGGGGAACAACCCCATATCAGGACCCAGTAATGTAGCCTCTTTATTTATCTCACCCGCTTTTATTTTAAAAAGCTTCCAAAATATATTTTCCAGTTTTACTCCTGTTCCCGTTACATCCTGAGTAAAGTTCATGTTCTTCCCTCCATTACAACTGAACTACGTGATGATCAACCGAAAAATAATGTAAAATATCCTTCGTCAGCCTATTCATATCTTCATCGTTGGACAGATGGAGTACAGGCACGGAATAATTGAAGAACTCCTGCTTTTTCTCTTCCACGAAACGATGATCAACAGATGCATATTGCATATTGACCGTGGAAGAAGAGTAACTGTCGAATACATTGTTACATATGGCATATCCTAATAATGAAGAGGAAAAACGGTTTTCCATGTACTGTTTCACATGCTCCAAATATTTTATATTGTATTCATCATAGTGAAGACAACAGATCAGGCCATCCGGCCTAACAGCGCGGGATACCAAAAATGAGGTTACTCCAAAATAATTCGTGAACGTATTGTTAAAGGGAACAATCCCACCTGGAATGCCCACGAGTATTAGATCAGGCTTTTCGCTCTGCTCTATTTTTTTCAAATACCGATTAAACATGATAATCTTCTGGGTTTCCGTCATACCGCTCTCAAACATAAACTGTGGAAAAGAATGTGCACCAATCAGCTCCCCGCATCCATTAGATGTGATTTGCGACACCCGATATCCTTGTGCTTCAAGCTTCTGCCGAAGGTTAAGCTGCAAATTAAGCTTATGCGTTCGCTCGTTCAGCCCTAATACAAACAGAACCGGTGTAAAAAAATCATGAATAACAGAGCCCGGGTCAGGCGGTAAAATATCTTTCGTGCGTACATCAAATGTATTTTTTAAAATCAGCTTGTCATCTTGCTCCTCACAGGGTTCGATGAATTCCATACATGCGTCTGGCAAAGTGAAATTACACATGACTTTTTTGCCAAGTTGTCCAGCCTTCTTGATCACGGGAAGATACACCTCAGCTACATCCAGCTTGAAATTGGATTTCACCAGTAATATAGCATCACAACGCTCCATTTCTTGCTCCAAACAAGACTCCGGCTTCACTATGAAGCCTGTCACTTCCCCCTTGTCCGCTACACAGGCATCTTTCCCGATCATACCCGACCCTTGAAAAGAAATTAGTACAACTTCCTCATAACTTCCTAATAGATTCAAGTTCCTAACCAGGGCTATCGTTTCATAATCAAACGGAAAAATGATTAATTTATTGGTCATGGAGACACCCCTCATGCTTTTTCAAAATCGAGAATCGTATCTTCGGAGAAATCATAGCCCAGCTCATTCATCATGCAATAATCAAGTAAGGTATGCCTAATATCATTTTTGACTACCGAACAATGACTCAGCTTCTTTTCTTTGGACAAGGTATGCAAATCATCTGCTACAGCAACACACAGCGTACAAAAACGGAAATTCCAACAGTTTTTACATGCATCCTCCGTGATTGTCCCTACATTCAAAATCTGGCTGATTTTATCCACTTCAAAGCCTGTGTCCACTTTTCCAATCTGCACCACCTCCGACTGCTCACTGACCCGTTCACATGGATAGAGATTTCCATGCACATCCGCAAACAATCGCTGTACACCAGGCACACAGGGTCCACCATGATGCGCTTCTATCGGCATTCCCGCAGAAGGCTTTCTATAATGAAACATTCGGAAATACATCTGAATATAATAGTCCTTAATCAGCTTGGAGACATGATTTTCATCTACTCTTCCAAACTTGGAAAGCATCATTTTAACTACCTCATAGCCTCTCTGCTCAATAAATTCATTTCTGTACAAAATTTCATCCTTCACATAAGCATCGTTAATGTAGGACGACCTTACACTGTACAGACTTTCGAAGGTTTCATAATTCGTATAAAAATCATTGATACAACCAAAATCATTACGGGTATCCAGCACCACATTAAAATTAATCCATTCAAAGAGGTCCGGGTAATTTCTCTTAATTTTATCCACATTGGCAATAATCGTATCGAAGGAGCCTCGCCCGTTAACAGCAAATCGTCTGTTTCTGTCATGATTCTCTTGATCTCCGTCCAGACTGATCGTAAGCACAAAATGATGTTCATCCAGAAAGTCCAGAATATCGTCATTAAGCAGCGTACCATTGGTCGTCAAATGAAAGCCTACATCTCTATACGCTACCTGTTCCTTGATATATTCCACACACTTCTTGACTAACGGAAAATTAATAAGCGGCTCTCCCCCATAAAAACCAAAATCCAAACGGTCACTGTCTACTGACCTATCAATGACAAAATCAATACACTTGCGCGCTGTCTCAAAATCCATCATCAGACTGGTATGACCTCGATTGTCATATCCTCCTGAATAAACGCAGTAAGAGCATCTAAGATTGCAATTTTGAGTTACCTGTAAGGTGAGGGTCTTCAGCTGATGCTGAAGCATATGCTCCAGGTGCTTTGTCTTGGGATGATTCATAATCTGCGGACGCTGTGAAGATAAAAATCCGTTATCCAACAAGTCACGGATATACTGCTGCAATTCCGGTGTAGCCTCCATCTGATCCAGGTCGAAGCTGGAATGCGAATTCAGGAAATGGTAAGCCTCCTCTTTAATCCGCAAAATTAAATTGGTATTTACATCATATACATAATGGTGGAGTCTCGTCTGAAATGTGTATATAAAGGGTTGGCACATGTTCATGATTCACACCTACTCTGTTTTGATGTGGACAGAAGCCTGGAATGCCCAGGCTCCTCCATACAGATACAAGCTTAATAATTACCAATTCCAGTTCCGTTATCTCTGCGATAAGAACCGTCACTTTCACGCTGAGTATTGGAGCTTCGAGTCAAACTGCCTGCGCAATAACAGGAGCAAGGACAATAACAGGAACAACCACAGCCAAATGCCTCAATCGTGTCGCCTACATTCGTGCTTCTTTTCACAAGCTTACGCATGTTAAACTACTCCTCCCATTCATGATATGATTTAAAAAGGTGTTCACCTATACTAATTCCGTACATGGTGTTAAATCACACTATGAAAGCGTTTGTTTTTTTCATCATTTTATGGGGACTTCTTCTTCCCCTAATACCCATCCTCTATATTCTGCATGACAGGTCATAAAATGGGAGTGTGATCCTATTTGGGCTGGTTCGCCGTTCTCCAACAAAATAACTCTATCGACATGCGCTAATATCTCGCTGCGATGTGTAACGATGATTACGGTCTTTTCACGCAACCGGGTCTTCAACAATTGCTGGACATTTAGCCTAGCTGCTGTGTCCAAATTGGAGGTCACCTCATCGAGAATAAACAATGGCGCTTCCCTGATCAATGCCCGGGCCATGGCGATTTTCTGTCTTTGCCCACCCGACAACCTGGAGCCATTCGAGCCTATAGGGAAGTCATCTGCCGAGTTCTGAACCAATTCTTCCAGACCAACCTCCGCGATAATGGCCTCTATTGCATCATTAGTGACTTCTGTGCCTATGCGGATATTGCCAAAAATAGTAGTATCAAATAAATACACCTGCTGACTGACCAAAGCTATTTGACTTCGATACTCATCTATTTCATAGCTTTGGATGTCAATGCCGTCATAAGTGATTATCCCTTGATCAGGCTGGCTGAATCTCATAATCAGATCCAGCAACGTAGACTTCCCTGCCCCATTTGCTCCAATGACAGCTACTTTTTCCCCTCGGGCAATCCTAAAGCTCACGTGGGGCAGTACGGGTTCGTCCTTGGTATAGGAAAAAGAAACATTATGAAATGCAATGTGATCTTCGAATGGCGGCTCAGTTAGTATAGACGCTGGAGTGACTGAATTAGATGTTTCTTCCTCTGCCCAATCCAAGAACTGATAATATCGAATGGTGGAGGGAACGACTTCAGCCAGCATGTAGCCAATGTTTAAAATAGCGAATACAGGAGTGGTAACATAAGCACTGTAAGAAACAAAGGCAAAAATCCCACCTACAGTAAGCTGTAAACGAAAGATAAGATTAGCACCCACAACGTACAAAAGCATCATTAGAAGTTGAATTAAAATAGATTCCGAAGCGATATTCCAGGCGTCCAGAAGTGATAATTTTCGTTCTGAATCCACAATTCGACGCTGCTTGGATGAGAACTGCAGATGCTTATGTGGAATAAGACCAAACATTCGCTGCTCCTTCATGCCCCCGACAGATTCCCCAAACCATTGAGCAAAATCACTACTGCCTTCAATTAAATCCCCCACTAGTTTTTTTCTACGCTTCACAAAATACTTCACCACAACATATTTGATGGGTAAAAAGCACAGCACGATTACAGTCATTTTCCAGTTAATGAGCAGTAAACCACATAAACCACCAATCATGCTGAACGCCTGCATAATGACAAAAAATACTCCACTATCTGTGACCCTCGATACATTGCCTACATCCGTGCCAATTTGGTTCAGTAGCTCCGCTTCATTGGTTCGGTTAAAATAGCTCATTCGTACTCTTGTCAGATGCAGATACGCCTTTTCAAATAATGAAAAGGTAACCTGTGCGCTTAAGCCTGCCCGAAAGGTTTCTTTACACACATTCAACAGCTTGTCCAAGCAAACGATTAAAAACGCAGCAGATGTGTACAGGATTACAGCCTGCATATTCCCTTTCAGAAGACCTTGGTCCACAATAATCTTGCTTGTTAAAGGCAATAATATATTCAAGCCCGCTGATAGGATGAGACATATCAAAATGATAGTGACCGTCTTCAGATAAGGTCTAAATGTTGCTGCCAAACGTTTATATACTATGGATTCTTTCATCCTTTCCCCCCTTTCACCTGATGCCCCTCTCCCCCTATTAACTAATTCCGTATCAGAATCAAAATCACCTTAAAATATCTTTTAACTGTTCTAGTAATTCCACATTTACGAGATTAAATATGATTTATGTCATTCTTGAAAATTGGAATTAATGTATATGATTGGCATATACAAAAATCATTTATTTTTTTATCCGTCCAAAGGGGGCTTAAACAAATGCCGACTACGATGGTTATCGACTGTTGCAAAGAGGATCAGTGCAGAGGTAGTTCCAGATGCTTTTACAGAAAAATTTGTGAACTTTATCTGAGTGAGGTATATCGTTTCTGTATGCATTTAATCAAGAATCAGTCTTGCTTTACATTTATGGCAGAAGAATGTACACAAGATACTTTTGTAGCGGCAAGACAGCAATTGGTCAAGCTCAAACATCATCCCAATGTAAAGGGTTGGCTATACCTTACGGCTAAAAATCTTATATATAAATCATTTAGGTGCTACTATACACAAAAAAAGCATGAAACTACGCTTGAATGTGAGAAGATCTGTAGTTTTTCAAATTCGGTAGAGGAGGAGTGGGAAAATCGTAGATTGGGAGATGTGGATACGGTTATCGTTAATATTCTAATGCAGCTTTCCAACATTGAATATACACTCTATGAAGACTACTTTTGTCGACAACTGGCTGTGCCCTTGCTCGCTACCAAATATAATATTTCGGTTACGGCTACAACGACTCGAATCTACAGACTGAAAAGAAAACTTCGTACATTATCCCATCAATATTGTCTAACTCATATATAAATATATCTATGTAAAGCAAAAACAGCGGAGCCCCTCTCCCAAAGAGAAGCTCCGCTGTTCGTTCTTGTGACTATGATTCGTATTCACACTACACTATTACTTAATCCCCGAAATTGTGTAGTTCTCAATAATATACTTTTGGAAAACAATGAAGATAATCATGATCGGAACGACCATGAAGGTCGAGCCTGCCATTTGAAGGGCAAATTGACTTTCGTTCTGCCCCTTGAGCAGTGACAGCCCGACGGACAAGGTGTACAGCTTCTCATCGTTCGCAATAATGAGCGGCCACAGGAAGCTATTCCATCCACCGATAAAGGTTAAAATGGCCTGTACTGCCAGAATTGGTGTCGAGATAGGCAATACGATTTGCAGAAAAGTACGGAACTCCCCTGCTCCATCGAGACGTGTCGCCTCCAGCAGTTCTTCCGGGATATCGGACATAAACTGCCGGAACAGGAAGATCGCGAACGCACCTACCAATCCAGGAAGGACAATCCCTAGCATGGAATTGGTCAATCCCATCTGGTTCAGGATCAAATAGACGGGAATCATCGTCACTTGACCTGGAATCATCATCGTTGCCAGTACCAGGTAGAACAGAAACCCTTTGCCTTTAAATTGGAATTTGGCAAAGCCATAACCCGCCATGGCATTCAGGAATAATCCGAAGAAGGAAGCTAAAACAATGATCAGCGTATTCGTCAGATAGGTTCCAAAAGCCATGCTATCGAATAGTAATTTAAAATTATCCAGTGTAAAATGCTGCGGCCAGATGGTCGGAGGAATTTTGGTTACCTCACCCTCTGTCTTAAAGGAGGATAAAATCATCCACGCAAAAGGCAGCACCATCAACAGACCTCCCACGGTCAGGAGAATCGCCACGAACCATTGAAATGTTTTTTCACCACTGCGCGTATTGGCGCGGGCTTGCTGAACAGCTGTTTTCACGTTCATCACCTCTCTCTATCAGGACTCCGCTTTATTTTGCAAACGGAACTGAATCAGCGTCACCGCGATGATCGCGAAGAACAGAATGAACGATCCCGCCGCGGCATAACCGAATTTACTAAATTGGAAGCCGTTATTGTAAATGAACAGGGATGCCGTCAGCGTGCCGTCGAGCGGCTTCCCTTTGGTCATGACAAACGGTTCCTCGAAAAATTGCAGCCAGCCGATCATCGTCGTGATGGACACGAAGAAAATAGCGTAACGAAGCTGCGGAAGCGTAATATAACGAATTTGCTGCCATGTATTGGCACCGTCAAGCTGAGCCGCTTCATAATAAGAACCCGGAATCCCTTTAATAGCCGCAATAAAAATAATCATGTTTAAGCCGATGCCCCGCCAAACTGCTAACACAATCAACGAAACTTTCGCTACTGTTGGATCGGTCAGCCATGGGACGGGACCTAAATTCATCATACCAAGTACATAGTTGAATAATCCAAGCGTCGGATTATACAGGTAGCTCCAAACGACTGCGACTGCGACCACATTCGTTACGGACGGTAGATAGAACACAACGCGGAATACTTTGAAAGCACGTGATTTACCCATGTTAATCAGAATCGCGATGCTAAGCGAAAATATCAGCACCAACGGAACACCGATGATGACGAAGAACAGGGTATTACCAAGGGACTTTATAAAGGAAGGGTCCATTAGTACGTTTGTATAATTTTCCAGACCTATAAAGCGAATACTATCATAATTAACGAGTCCTGACAGATCCATATCCGTGAAGCTGATTACGAGCGCCAGTAGAATCGGCAACAGCGAAAACAGCGTCAACAGGATGATGGAGGGACCGATAAACAAGTATGGCGCAAGCTTCTGCGAGCTTCCTTTCATGCCTTCACTCCCTTTGACAATGGCGGATATGGATCATTATTTTTTCATAATACTTGCAGCCTGCTGATTAAAGTCATCCATTTCCTTCTGTACGTCGGCTTGACCACGGTAAACACGCTCAAAGCTCTTGATGAATTGTTGAGAAACCTCTTCCCATGCTGCCAGTTGCGGCAATGCTGCGGAATGGTCCAGCTGTTTACGAATAGTTTGAAGCATCGGATCACTCTTAAGCTTGGCATCTTCCCACGATTTAGTAGCCGCAGGCAAGTTACTGGACAGTTCCATCCATTTCAGCTGCGTTTCTGGTTTACTCATGTAAGCCATGAATTTGGCCGACTCCTCTGGGTGCTTGCTGAATTGCATAATTGAAAGGTTCGCTCCACCCAAAACGGACAGGTTGTTTACTTTGCCAGGAAGCTCCGCTATATTCCACTTACCTTCCAGTTCTGGTGCCTTGCTCTTGATTTCTTTAATCATAAAAGGACCGCTGATAAACATTGGAACGATACCCTCACCTTGCAAACCTTGAACAGAATCAATTCCAATATCCACTGCGTTAGAGCCATTTTGGAAAAAAGTATTCAAATACTTCACAGCATCTACAAACGGTGGTTGGTTGAACAGCGGATTGCCCTGCTCGTCAACCAGTTTGGAACCGTTTTGGAGAGCAAACATAAAGCCCATAGACTGCTCCTTTGCACTAAAGGAGATACCATATTTGCCTTTGCCCCGAGCCGCCAGCTTTTGGGCAGCATCGGAAAGCTCTTCCCACGTTTTAGGTGCTTCATTATATCCGACTTGTTTCAGTAGGTCGGAACGATAGAACAAAACTCTCGTTTCAGTGTACCAAGGCACACCGACCGGTTTCCCTTCAAATTTTGTCGTACCTACAGCACCCTCGAAGAAATTCTTCGATTCCAGTTCAGGATACTTGCTGACATAAGGTGTGATGTCCGTCAATGCGCCCGCAGCTGCAAGCTCCGGTACCCATGACGTGCCCAATTGGACCACATCCGGACCAGACTTCGAGGCAACAGCCGTTAGCAATTTATCGTGAGCATTATCCCAAGGTAACGCCTGTACATCGACGTGAATATCTGGATTTTCTTTCTCAAAATCTTTCACAATTTCAGGCAACAGCTTTCCTTCCGCTCCCATACCCCATAAGGTGATGGTCGTCTTGCCGTTCGCATCTTTACCGGACGAATCATCCTTGGACGAACAACCTACTAGCGCGCCCCCCAGTAATAAGGTGCTTGCCAAAATGATCCCCAACGTTCTTTTCATCATACGAATTCCTCCCGAGATGATCGGTTTACCGATCATGCAATATGATAACGGATTCAAATACGAGGATTTTGCAAAAATTCAATAAGCGACTTCCAATGAACAATATATAGAACGAAATGGTCTCGTTCATCTATATATTGCACTTTCGAGCGCCTGGAATCGAATCGTGCAAAATCCTGATGCATGTAAATACATAGCGATTAAAGCATACCGCTATAACACTTATGTTCAAAGCACAAGGACCATACCCGTCAATAGAAACGTTTCGATAGTCATTATAGAACAAATTGAAACCGTATTCAATAGAAATATTATTTTTTATTTGCACAGAATCCCGACTTTTTTTCGTTTATATCATCTTTATTACGTTATTCAGCCTATAAAAACCCCCTGAATTGGATTTGACTCTCCATTTGAAAGCGTATATAATCCAACTGAGTTCAACAATAGAAACGTTTCGATTAATAATACGACAGAATATTATGCTTCTATACTAGCTATTAGCCTGTTCAGCACTTTTTTGAATCAATTTTATCCAAAAAATCTCATGAATCTGAAAAAGAGAGCTGTCCACCAACAATACAGCTTATGGAGGATTATGATGGAACAACACCTGAATTCCTATTTAGAAAACATGACGCTTGAAGAAAAAGTCGATCAACTGCTACAGCTTGTGGGTGCCTTCTTTGAAGAAGCGGGAACGGATAGTCAAATTACCGGCCCCATGGCTTCTCTCGGCATCACAGAGAAAAATGTCCATAACGTCGGTTCCGTGCTTGGTATCGCAGGGGCCAAGGAAGCGATTCGTGTTCAGCAGGCTCATTTGAGTAAAAATCGTCTGGGTATTCCGCTTTTAATTATGGCAGATATTGTACACGGCTTCAAAACGATTTTCCCTATACCGCTGGCCATTGGTTGCTCATGGGATATGCAACTTGCAGAAGAGAGCGCTACCATTGCAGCCCGCGAGGCAGCTGTATCCGGTGTTCACGTCACATTCGCTCCTATGGTCGATCTGGTGCGTGACCCGCGCTGGGGCCGTGTGATGGAATCTACAGGGGAAGACCCTTACCTCAACAGCGAATTTGCTCGTGCGTTTGTACGCGGGTTTCAGGGTAAAGATCTGACGAACGATACCGACCGGGTGGCCGCATGCGTGAAGCATTTTGCCGCATATGGAGCTGGCGAAGGCGGACGAGATTACAACACTGTAGATGTATCCGCATGGCAGCTGCGAGAGTATTATCTCCCCTCCTACAAAGCTGCTTTAGATGAAGGCTGCGAAATGGTGATGACGTCCTTCAATACCGTAGAAGGCGTAGCCGCAACGGGCAATAAGCGCCTGATGCGTGATTTGCTTCGTGATGAATGGGGCTTTGATGGTGTACTCATCTCGGATTGGGCTGCCATCAAGGAGCTTATCCCTCACGGCATCGCCGAGGATGAGCGCGAGGCAGCGAAGAAAGCACTGCTGGCTGGCGTAGATATTGAAATGATGACCTCCTGCTATAACGGGCATCTGCCTGAGCTGGTTCGCAGCGGACAACTGGATGAAGCGCTCATTGATGAAGCCGTGATACGTATATTGAAGCTCAAGCAAAAGCTGGGCTTGTTCGAAAATCCGCTACGCGGCGCAGACCCTGAGCGCGAACGTGAAGTTGTGTTCTGCGAAGCTCACCGTACGGTTGCCAAAGAATTAGCTATTAAATCTTGCGTGTTGCTCAAAAATGATTCCGTTCTTCCATTGAATCGCAATCAACATATTGCGTTGATCGGACCTTTTGCAGAGAGCGGTGATATCCTGGGCTCTTGGTCGTGGAGTGGTTCGCAGGAGGAAGCTATTCGCGTTGTCGACGGGTTCCAATCGAAAATATCCTCCTCGTTGCTCACGGTTGCGGCAGGTTGCTCTATCGACGATATAACTGAGGAGCAATATGCGAAAGCTCTGCAAGCAGCCAGCCAAGCAGAGGTTATCGTGTTGGCGCTTGGTGAGCGCTCCGATATGAGTGGTGAAGCAGGCAGCCGTTCCAATATTCGTCTGCCACAAGCACAGTTGGAACTAGTGAAGCGCCTAAAGACGCTGAACAAGCCTATGGTAGCCGTATTATTTAATGGTCGTCCGTTGGATCTGCACGGTGTCATTGAAGAAGCAGACGCCGTATTGGAAGCCTGGTTCCCTGGTGGTGAAGGCGGCGCGGCGATTGCCGATTTGTTGTACGGTGATGCCGAACCTACGGGTCGCCTAACCATGTCATTCCCGCAATCGGTCGGACAGGTGCCCGTGTACTACAATCATTTTAATACGGGACGTCCGCAGTTAGATCCGAATACAAAAGAACGCTACGTGTCCCAATATCTAGACGTACCAAACGAACCTTTATTCCCGTTCGGCTATGGACTGAGTTACACCGATGTAGCCTATGACAGCGTACAGCTTTCCGGCGATACCCTTATACCTGGTCAGGAACTGACCGTTAAAGTGCAGGTAACGAACACAGGAACACGTCCGGTCGAGGAAACCGTCCAGTTCTATGTTCGTGATATCAGCGGTGATACGGTTCGTCCAATGAAGGAACTGAAAGATTTCTGCAAAGTCCTTCTTGCCCCAGGCGAAAGCCGGGAAGTGGAATTTGCATTGACCGAGCCTCAGCTGCGCTATCATCATGCAGATTTGAGCTTCAGCAGTGACAGCGGTGAATTTGCCGTTTTTACAGGACCTAACAGCCGAGATACTAGTGAAAGCCGTTTTCGGTTAGTGAAATAAACAGGAAAGTGAGGCGTTCCCTTTGATGAATACAAGTCTGGATCAAAATATTTTGCTGCGAGCCGGCGACCTGTCTTTTACCTTCTTGAGCAGCGGTGATGTGTATAAGATCGCCCATGGCTCAACGATGATCAACCAGCTATTGACCAATTCAGTCGACGGTTCCTTGAACAATCTGTACTTGAGATTGTACCGTCCGTCCGGTGTAAGTATCACTCCCCTGCTTGGAGTTCGCTCACCGGGAGTCATCCGACAAACGGATCAGCAGATTATTTGGGAAGGTTTCACCGCTGGTGTAGGCTATCAGGTGACCTTCACGCTAAGCCGCCTGGGAGTATGGTTCTGGGATGTAACCCTACAGGGCGATGACGTGGAAGCAGATGTCGTGTACGGTCAGGATATCGGCATTGCCGATACCGCTGCTGTGCGCAGTAATGAAGCTTATTTGTCTCAATATATTGACCACACCGTCTATCATGATGAACAAAGAGGCTACACCGTTTGCTCACGTCAAAACCAGCCTCAAAGTCAGGCGTTCCCATACATTCAACAAGGCTCGTTAACCCGCACTGTTGGTTACTCGACTGACGGATTTCAGTTCTTTGGACTTTCGTACAAAGAAACGAATGAGCCGGAAGCACTCCATCGTGACTCGCTCGCCAATGAAGTGTACCAATACGAATTCGCCTATACCGCGTTGCAATCTGAGCGGGTGAAACTTGCCGGGGAAGCTCGCTTTACTTTTTACGGTCTGTTCCAGCCCAATCATCCAGCCGCAGTGACAAAGCTGGAGTATCAAGAGCTGGTGACAAAGGCACGTGACGAAGTAGCTGCCGTTCTAGCGGACACTTCCGAGACCAGCATACCGGCACACGCGACAAGTGATCTTCAGGCAGGGCGTGTGGCTCCAGCTCAAACCATCGGTGAGCCGCTGCGCACGCTGGACTTAACCGCTGCCGAAGTGAATCAACTTTTCCCGAAACGGCAGGAAGAAGAACGGGATGGCGATGAGCTACTTTCCTTTTTCACGGACAGCTATGAGCATGTTGTACTCAAATCCAAAGAGCTTCGTGTAGAGCGTCCCCATGGGCACATTTTAATGGGCGGGCATTACTCAGGAGGTAAGGAAGAAACCATTACAACCACCTCCTATATGTACGGGGTGTTCAATTCCCAGCTCGTAATCGGCAATACGAATTTCAATAAAATGATCACCAACGCGCGTAATGCGCTCAATATTCCCAAGACATCTGGTCAGCGTATCTATGTCGGAATCCAAGGGAAATACCGCCTGCTCACGATGCCTTCCCTGTTCGAGATTGGCTTTAATTATGTGCGCTGGTACTACAAAACGGCTGACGATACATTCATTATTACAAACCATACGAATGCCGATAGCCCAGAAGTACGGCTTCATATGCGTGCGGCAAGCGGCAAAACCTATCCGTTCCTCATCACTCAGCAAATGTCTATGCATGTGAACGAATATGAGCTTCCATTTCATATGGAACGTGAAGGTGACGCCCTGCTCTTCCGGGCAGACTCCGCTTCCCTGAGCGCCGAAGCCTACCCAGACCTGCTGTACCGAATGCACATAGAGGGCGCTCCATTACAGCATGTGAGCGACACTCACGCACTGCTACAGGGTAAAGCTTCTCCTGATGCGTCTCTGGTTGTGCTAGAGCTGGGTGACAGCAGCGAATGGACCTGCACCGTGCAGGGTTGGCTGAATGGGCCTTCAGCCGGGCAAGAATCAACGCACAAAGAGCGTTACGCTTCCTTTGAAGATGAGCGCGAGCGCTATCGGGAATATTTCGCCGAGCTTATGAACGGTTTCCATCTGTCGCTGGGTCAACACGAAACGAGCGAGCTATTCCGTGTGAACGCAGTGGCTTGGTGGTACACCCACAATATGCTCGTTCACTACTCTGTGCCTCACGGTCTGGAGCAATACGGCGGCGCAGCCTGGGGAACACGTGATGTGTGTCAGGGGCCTGTGGAATACTTCTCAGCTACGCAAAAGTTCGACGAGGTTCGTTCCATTCTGCTGACTGTTTTCAGCCATCAGTACGAGGACAGCGGAAACTGGCCGCAATGGTTTATGTTTGACAACTATACTCACGTGCAGCAAGAAGAAAGCCATGGGGATATTATCGTCTGGCCGCTCAAGGTACTGGGCGATTATTTGACCGCTACCCGTGATTACAGTATTCTGGGAGAAAATGTGCCTTACACCCATCGGCATACTTTCGATTATACCAAGCAAACCGCGACTCTCATGGAACATGCCCTGAAGGAAATCGAATATATTCGGGAGAATTTCCTTCATGATACGTATTTGTCGGCCTATGGCGACGGCGATTGGGATGATACCCTCCAGCCAGCCAATGCTCAGCTGAAGCAATACATGGCGAGCAGCTGGACAGTTGCACTCACCTACCAAGTTATTAGTAACTTTGCTGCTGCTTTGGAGCAGGCCCCCGCAGGTGTAGTAAGCGAAGCCGACAAGATCGCACAAGATCTACATCAAATGGCCAATGGCATCCGTAAAGACTTTAACCGCTACATGCTGGAGAGCGGAATTATTCCGGGCTTCGTGTATATGGAAGAGCCCGGTCAGCCTAAGCTCATGCTCCATCCGTCTGATACCGAGACAGGAATCCATTATCGGTTGCTGCCAATGACACGCAGCATGATCAGCCAGCTGCTCACGCCTGAACAAGCATTGGCTCATGAGCAGCTCATCCGTGAGCAGTTCCTCTGCCCGGATGGTGTGCGTCTGATGAACCGCCCTGCACAGTATGATGGCGGTGTGAGCTCGCACTTCAAGCGTGCAGAGCAAGCGGCCAACTTTGGACGTGAGGTCGGGCTGCAATATGTGCATGCCCATATCCGCTTTGCAGAAGCGATGGCCAAGTTGGGACGCAAGGATGACGCTTGGCACAGCCTGAAGCTCATCAATCCGGTCGGCATCCGTGCGTCCGTACCGAATGCCGAATGGCGCCAAAGCAACGCCTATTTCAGTAGCTCGGACGGTAAATTTAACACCCGCTATGAAGCCCAAGAACGGTTTGGTGAACTGCGTGAAGGAGCCGTACCCGTCAAAGGCGGCTGGAGAATCTATTCGAGCGGTCCGGGAATCTACATGAATCAACTCATATCGAATGTCCTTGGTATTCGTCAGTCGGGCGAAGACCTGATCCTGGACCCTGTGCTGCCGGATCATCTCGACGGATTGGAATTTGAATTTTCTTTTGCAGGAAAACCAATTACCTTCGTCTACCGCATGCTGCAAGAGCGTACTGGTAGTGAGCAAGGCCGTGCAGTATTGAACGGGACACCCCTGGAAAGCGTGCCAGCCGATGATAATCGCTACCGCTCTGGTGCCTTGCGTATCAAACGTGAGATTTTCGAGCAGGCCTTAGCAGAACATGACGGTGTACACCGTCTGGAAATTATTTTATAAAGAGTTTTTGATGCTAAATCTGGTATAGGCAACAAAGGGATGGCGATCTTGCGGGATCGCCCTTTGCTGCTTATGTGTAGGACTACGACATTTGGAATAGATATGTGGTTAATAATGAATATACAATAGCAATGATAAGACGGACGACAAGGAGGTGACGATGTGGTCAGCATTAAAGATATCGCCAAACAGGCGGGCGTTTCAATATCTACCGTTTCATATGCCTTAAATGGTAGCGATAAGGTTACAGAAGAAACTTGCGCACGTATTTTAGCGATTGCCAAAGAGCTTAACTATGTGCCCAATGCCGCCGCACGTAATCTCAAGAAAAGGCAGACCAAAATTATTGGCGTTTTCCTGACTGATTTTCGTGGAGACGTTTATGGAGATTTACTGTACGGCATCAAGGAAATTTTAAACCGCAAGGGCTATGATCTCATCGTATGCAGTGGTAAGCAGTCTCACCGAATGCTGCCGGAACGCATGATCGACGGCGCCATTGTGCTGGATCAGACGTTTGAAAGTCAGGAGCTACTGAACTATGCCGAGCGAGGACATAAAATTGTCGTATTGGACCGTGAACTGAATCATCCTAACATTAACCAGGTGCTGCTGGATAACAAAGCGGGCGCTGCTCTCGCAATCGAACATTTATTGGAATTGGGACACCGTAAGCTATATGTGGTTACCGGACCAGAAGGTTCTTACGATTCATGGCAACGGATGCAGGCGGTCAAGCAGACCATTGAGCGTAGCGGCGTCGCTGAAATGATCGAAATTGCCGGCGATTTTGAGAAATCGGGCGGCGAACAGGCGGCTGAAATCATTTTGCAGCAACAAGTTAGCCCGGGTTCGGAACCTGTAGCCGTATTTTGTCTCAATGATGAAATGGCAGTGGGCTTTTACAATCGAATGGCTCAGTCAGAGCTGACGATTGGCAAGGATATTCATATCGTCGGCTTTGATAATATCGAGCTGGCGCAATATATTCAGCCCCGTCTGACAACGATTGACTATTCCAAACGTAAATGGGGCGCTGTAGCTGCCGAACAAGTTCTCAAAATCATTGCCGGGGAAGACGTGGAGCATGAACGTTTATACGTTACGCTTGTCCAAAGAGAATCGGCAGGCGCAGCATTCATCACCCAAGATCAACAGAATCTGTGATGAACAACGCAGAATTAACCTGCTCGCCAGCCTCAAAAAAAGAACTTCCATAGTCCCAGAACACGGGTTGGAAGTTCTTTTAGTTATACTTTTTTAACGTAACAAATCCTCAATTAAATTCGTCAACGACCGTAAGGGATTGCCAATCGTTTCCCCCGTCTCCAGCTCCACCTGTAACGCAGCATCAACCATAGACAACTGTGCTACAGCCAGACCTCTGCTTGGATCAGCCTTCCTCAGCTCATACAGCGAACGAACCAGCAATTCCTTATACTCGTCTTCACGTCCCTGCATAATCAGTTGAAAAGCGTCCTCCACCACCTTAACCTCTATCCAAGAAGAGATATCTGGTTTGCCTAACAGAGCAGCCGTATGATAAAGACGCTTCATCGTTCCCTCTACAGTAGCCGAATTCGTGAATACCAAGGTCCGTGGCAGCAAATCATCGCATATCTCATGAAAAAAGGGCTCATCCAGCGCGATTACAGGTGTAGACATGGTCAATTGAGCCTTTTCCGCCAAAACGATATAATTCGTGCACGTTACCAAAATAACGTCTATGTCGCTTTGGGCAATCCAGCTTAGTTGCTCTTCTACCTTGCGACTGGCATCGTCCGCAGAAAAATGCGGGTCTGACGAGATCCGGCGCATAAGCCCAGGGTCCACAAAATGTATCAGCTCCACCTCATAAGAAGCAAAAGCTCGTTCCACATAGGCTATGTTCGAGTGATGTGCATGCAGGCAGCCCACACGCTGCTTCAAGCCTTCCATCGTCCAACCCCCTGTTATAAGTTTGCATCATTTTAACAGGAACAGGACGATTAGGAAAGCGTGCCAATCACGCCATACCACAAACGCACTTTCTTAAAACTTGCCGTTTGTATTTTTCCACTCTGTTTTAGCCGGAACCTCCTGAACTACGTCCCAATGCTCTGCTACTTTGCCGTTCTCCACACGCCACATATCGTAGACAGCCGTTGAGGTTCCCTGTGGCGATTTGATTTCACTCACAACCAGCACGAAGTTTCCTTCTCCAATGACCATATGGACCTGATCATATCCAAAGGAAGCTTCCTGACCTCCCCCTGCGGAGAATGCTTGCTTCAGAATGGATACACCGTCACCAAAAAGAGGATTATGCTGGATGTAATGATCACCGTTATAGTAGCTTTCCAGTGCGGCGCGGTTCTTGCCAACCAGGACATCATCCACAAACTTGCGGATCAGTGTTTTGTTCGTCTCAGTTTGGTTGAGATCCGTGATCTGTGTTGTTCCATCAATCATGGTGTGTCCGCTTGGATTGGCTGGAGCCGAGTCCTGCATGTTGTCCCAATGCTCAACAATTTTACCATTGCTATCGAAGCGGAAAATATCAAAAACAATGCTTGATTTACCTGCAATTGTCGTTTTATAATGAACAGCTACAAAATTCCCATCCTGAAGCACACGATGGATTTCAACCTTTGTACCAGCTTGCTTCAATTGGCTAATTCCTTGCAGCAAGGCATCTCTTCCGCTGGCAAAGCTCAGATTGTGCTGAATGTACTGATCCTTGCTGATCCAAGTCTCGGCCGCTTTCGTGTCTCCGGTTTCAAAGCTTTTCACGATTTCAACGACCTTATCCTTGTTACTCACCCCAATTTGCACCGTTTGGCTGGCCGGGTCCCAAATCACTTGCTTGCCCCATGCCTCTTTGACGACATCAACCGGTACATAGGTTACCCCTTGCTTGGTTAATAGGGTCGAGGTGGATAGCGGTACCTTAATCCCGTTGATTTGCGCTTCTGGACTGCCAGACACCAGTACAACCGTCGCCTGATCATATCGGATAGTCGTGCTTTGTCGTGCCGTATTGAACGTAATATGCTTGGCATCCATCGGAATTCCCAAACTGGAGGCCAATTGTCTCAAGGGAATTAAAACCTGCTTATTTCTCACGATAGGCGCAATTTTGTAAGCCTCCTTCTTGCCATCTACCCAAACCTGAATACCCGTGGTAGGTTTTACCTCGGCTGCTAAAGCCGGTACAGCAGAAGACAGAACAAGCAAACCAGCGAGTGCAGCAGTAACCGTATGTTTTTTCATGAATGTAAGCCCCTCTCAACATATAAAATAGAATATGGAAAACAATTTCCTTTTATGTAACCAATTTAGTTACACCTAATCGCAAAAAGCAGCTTTTCCCCGCCTATCTAACTTTAAACCCCATTTAAATGTTTTGAAACTTCAATAACCCACCTTTCAAAAATTTATACTTGTACTGCTACAATGCAAGCCACAAACCTTAGAATAAAGGATATGGGGAGCAATAACAATGTGTGATAACTTGCTAATGCCGAAACTCAAAAAAAGCGGCTCCTATCATCAAGCGAATAAACGCTTTTTGAATAGTAAGCCGCTGTTAACCCCATTGATATCGTTATACGGATAACGTTCTCCGAAACTTGATAAAGCTCCCGATTCGCCAGATTGAAATATACACCAGCGCCATCGTAATTGCCAGCATGCTAATTTCGGTCGTACCCAAACTACTGAGGTACTGGGTCAAAACAACGCGAATCAAGATAATAGCGATAATAATATATTTAAAATATTGGTTCGGCTTGGGATAAATAAGACCGTCATCCCGTCTTTCATACGCCGTATGCAGCAAAATAACATAGCCAAACAGAGCCCCTAATAGCCCGGCAACCAGCAGTTCCCAAAAGGCGGGGGGCGCGTACGTTTGACCCGGAATATGCATTAATTGGTACACAGACATCATCATAAGCGGGAACGCGATAAACAAGGGGAGCAGAATCCGGATTCCGTTTCCTTTTACCGGCCCCCCTCGTCTTTTGGTTCTGAACCAGATCATCAGCCCCACCAAAACAGCCAACAATGCATATATAAATATCGTCGTCATGGTGAAACTCCTTCCTCATAGATCCTATAGATATGCTAGCCTAAATCGACAGTTTTTTCTCCAGTAGATAAGCGCTCAAGCGGATTAATACATATGCAGCAACCCAACTGATCAACACCGCAATCGGGAAATGCCAGGTAAAAGGAAACCATTGTCCTGTTTGAACATGGTCAAACTGCTCATAAAGCCCCTGATCGCCTGACCAATAAAAGACACTCCCGCCACCCATCAAAAGAATCCAGAGTATCGGGCTAATCGGCCGCAAGGTGCTGTATTTGGTACTGGCCGTCAGCAGACCCAGCGCAATAACCAACGGTGTGAAAGCGATAATCATCACAAACCAGTTCAATCCAGCTATAATAAAGGACGCTGCATCCGCAAACGTATAAGACTGGATGGTTGATGAGATGAACAGCGCGTACAGAGAACCTACCACAAACAGGGACAAGGTCACGACCACGGCTTGTAAAATAGCAGCAATCCATTTGGCGCTAATCAGCCACATGCGCGGATAGGGCAGAGTCAGCCACCATCCGTAGGTGTCATTCTCCCATTCTCTTCTCAGACTTCCCACACCCATGAAAATGATCATGTAGGGCAAGCCCAAGGTGACATACCACAGCCTTGTCAATTCGAGTTGGTTGTGAAGCGCGAAATACAAGGAAATAACGAACGCCACAAATAGAAATAGTGAGAAATATACAAGTCTCCACGATCTGGGCAGTCGATTGCGGCTCTGCTTTCTCCAGCTTCCTTTATTTCGAAATTCATGGCGTATCAAATCTTTGAACAGCCCTGATGAATTCACGCCTTCCACTCCTTTTTGTACAAATTGCGGAACACCTGATTCAGCGAGCCATGCTCTGCACGCAGATCATCCGAATCACCAGACCATATGACCCGTCCGCGGTCCATCATGACCGTGTAGTCAAACAAGCCTTCCACTTCCTGAATATCATGCGTGCTAATGAGTATAGACTGCTGGCGACCCTCCAAATAATCAATAATCCCGGCCACGATCGCTTCTCTGGAGAGGACATCAATGCCCGCAAACGGTTCATCCAGGATCATGAGCGGAACCTCACGCGCCAGACATAAAATCAGTAGCACACGCGCCTCCTGTCCGCGACTCAACCCGGCCATTTTCAACTCCAACTCCACGTCCATATGATCAGCAAGTTTATAGGCATCTTTTATATCGAAGCCAGGCAAAAAGGATTTCCCCCACTCCAGTGTCTGCTGCACCGTATGATTAGGGTACCAGCGAGCCCGGTCAGGCAGGTAGGATATGCCACGATTGGTTTCCCAACCTGGCTTTTGCCCCAATACCTGAAGCTCGCCCCCATCCGGCCGAATTAATCCGGTGATTGCTCGAAAGAAGCTGGATTTCCCACAGCCATTGGGTCCAAGCACCCCTACAATGCGTCCCGCCGGAATGACGACATCCAAGTGGTCCAGCGCTTTTTTACTTTCATATTGCTTCGTCAGATGACTCGCAACCACAATAGATTCCGTCATGCCCCTTCGCCTCCTTCCTCGTCATTTCCGTCCTGTTTGCTTCGTATATACTGCTGTACATCTTCCCACGATAACCCCAGGCTGCTCATCTGTCCGAGAAACTGCTCTATATATGTTATGGCCAATTGTTCCCTAAAGCTGGCAATCCGTTCACTGGACGAAGTAACATAAGTGCCTAACCCGCGCCGCTTCTCAGTCAATCCATCCCGCTCCAGCTCCTGATACGCCCGCATCACCGTATTCGGATTCATGCGTAATTCCTGCGCCAGATCACGAACAGATGGCATTTTACTTCCCATTTCGATCTCCCCTTTAGCAATGGAGCTTCGTACTTGATTTAATATTTGTTCATATAATGGCTGGCTGAAGTCAATTAAAAATCGGAACGAGCCAATCCGTTGTTCTTCCATGGGTGTTTCCCCCTAATCGGCTGTATCTATCGTGCCTGTAGTGTATTATATCACTTAATACACGTAATACAAGTACCATCTTACTAAAATGTTAGTCTCGCTCTCCAAATTTTATTCAGTAAATGCTCAGCTTGCACTCAGATAGCATTCAAGTTGATCCCTTATGATGTATCACGTACCAAACAAACCATAACCGAAAGGTGGAAAATGAAGATGAAGAGCACCAAGAAGGCAATTTTGGCCGGAACGATGGCCTTGGCATTTTTAGGAGGCGGGGCACTGTACTCCACAAGCGCAGCCCATGCTGCTTCAACTACACCTGAGAAGGCTCCCATTGCAGACAAAGCACAGGCACCTAAGGGTAACCCCGGCGATGCTAACGGCCCTAAAATCGCAGGAGGAAACTATGCTGAGAACAAAGCTCTCCTGAAATTATTGAAATTGTCCTCCAGTCAGTTGGATACACAATTGAAAGCAGGTAAATCCCTTGCTACAATCGCCAAAGCACAAGGTGTGAGCGTAAATTCCGTTATTGATGTGATGGTTTCAGATATGAAAGCGAAACTGGCTACGGAAAAACAAAACGGCAAGATTACAGCAACTGAATATAACCAACGTGTCTCTAATCTAAAGAAAATGATGACAGATATGGTGAATGGCGTGAAACCATCCAAACCACCAGTAGATGGCGGTAAAGCCGATGCCGGTAAAGCTCCTGCTCAAGGAGATGCAGCCAAGGCTCCTGCTAAAACCAGTGCAGCTAAAGCCTCTGCTAAGCAAAAATAGCTACCGCCACCCATGTATAATAAATCTCAATCCGGCTTCCCTGTACGGATGGAGAAATCAATAAGCTTGTCCCCTGCTGCTGATACAACAGGAGGGGACAAGCTTATTTGTCATGTAAACAAGATAATATGTGGTAGACTAACATGATCCAGAGGTCATTTTTCACTAAAATTCATAATAAGGAGAAGGTAATGAAAATAAATAAACAGGAATTTGATATACGAGGAATGAGCTATACGATCAGATCTGCCATGATTCAAGATGCGAAGAATTTGTCTGAAATCCGTTTTCTGATTGATGGAGAGACTGAAAATTTAGACAGAGAGAAGGGAGAAGCGTTTATAAGTACATCCGGTTTTGAACAGCTCATTGAATCAGATACAGAGAATAACAGAAACCTATTTTTAGTTGCGGCAGTTCATGATAAAATCGTCGGATTTTCAAGATGTGAGGGCCATGTTCTGAGCAGATTCTCTCATAAAGTTGAATTTGGCGTATGCGTACTAAAGGATTTTTGGGGTTATGGGATCGGGACGAATCTTTTAAAAAAATCTATTTCTTGGGCTGACTCCAATGGCATCAAGAAAATAACTCTACAAGTTTTGGAAACGAATGATAAAGCCATTGAGCTCTATAAAAAACATGGATTTGAGATCGAAGGGTTATTAAAATACGATAAGGTTCTTTCAGATGGCAAATACTACAACACCATAATCATGGGGAGATTTCATAAATAAAAAAAGACCCTGTTCAACAGGATCTTTCATCTTTGTATCGCCACACTTACCCTAGTAGCGATAATCATCATAAGGATTGCGATTACGATACTGATCACGTGGCTGCTGGGCTGCGGTAATCATCAAAAATATGCCTGAGATCAAATGCATCAACCAGCCCACAATCGGAATCCATCCAATAACCGAGGTCACGATCCCTAAAATAGATCCATAATAAGACTCTCTATTCGTCACCGATAGTACCAACGTAACAATGTGGAAAATCAGCATAAAGAACAATATAGTATACGCGGAATTTACGACGAGCAGCCCGCCCAAAACGGGAATAGCTAAAAACAGCTCCAATCCGCCTGTAATCCATTTTAATGTTTTTGATGGTGTCATTGTTCCACTCTCCCGATGCTGTTTCATTCCATAATTATATCCCATCCCTATGCAGGATGACATACATTTTTTAACATAATATATGCTTATATCGTGACAGTCTCATCCCTTTTTCGAATGAGCTAAGCCCTGGCTACATATATGTGAGAGAGAATGAAATTTCGTGATCTCTAAAGGGGTGAATACGATGGGATATTATATTGAGGTGGAACGCGGCGTGAAGCTGTATGTCGAGGATATTGGAGAAGGCATCCCTGTTCTGATGGTTCACGGCTGGCCGCTGGATCACCGAATGTACGAATACCAGGCCGCCTTGTTGCCTGCTTACGGGTATCGCTGTATTCAGGTTGATCTTAGGGGGTTCGGCAAGTCTGATCGACCATGGCGTGGATACAATTATGATCGATTGGCGGACGATCTGCTGGCTGTTATGCAGGCGCTTCAGTTAAACCAGGTACGGCTGATCGGTTTTTCGATGGGGGGAGCTATTGTCACACGCTACATGAGCAGGCACCGGGGATTTGGCGTCAATCAGTTGATCTTGATCGGAGCAGCTACGCCCCGATTCACCCCAACCAGTGACTTCCCTTATGGTACTCCTGTCACAGAGGTAGATAAACTCATCAAACAAGCCTATACAGATCGTCCACAACTGGTAACTTCTTTTGGCGAGATGTTGTTTGCCAATCCCGTCAGCCAGAGCTTACGCGACTGGTTACGTGATCAGGGTTTCGCGGCTACAGTTCATAGCATGGCTTGTACTTTGTATTCACTGCGTGACTCTGATTTGCGCGCTGACCTACCATGTATACACGTGCCTACTTGGATTCTACACGGCAAGCTGGATCGGGTCTGTCCTTTCCCCCTGGCTGTCCAAACTCAAAAAGGAATTGCCGGATCAAAGCTTATTCCTTTCGAACGAAGCGGGCACGGTGTATTTTACGAAGCGCTACCCGAATTTAATTCTATCTTACTGAGCATACTAGCCCCATCCTCCACACCATAATTGAAAGCCTGTTCATTCTTATGTATAATTTATATTTATAAAAAACAAAAAGACGCCTCAGCGCCGTTAATGGCTATGGGGCATCTTTCACTACAAACATTTATCCGTTTAGGATTGTTTGGTATGATTGAAGCTCGTATTATTTAAAACAGCCAGCTTTTTCTCGCCCTTCACCATGGCAGAACCGCAAATGGGGCATGTCGGCTCGACAGAAAAAGCGAAGTTATCCCGCATCCAGCCGTTACATGTATCGCTGGCGCAATTCCAGACAGTTGTAATTTCCTCAGGAATCTCATCCATTGGCTTTTTCCGTGAATTGTACATAAACATCCCTCTTTCTTCATGATTTATAAAGCGATAAGATGTAATCAGTTCAAAAACGGTCTTGTGAACAGATAAAAACAAATGCCCCAAACGCTATGTTCGGGGCATCTGAAGTAGGCTGTAATTTTAAATTACAGTTTTACAACGTTCTCAGCTTGTGGTCCACGGTTTCCTTCAACTACGTTGAATTCTACGCGTTGGCCTTCGTCCAAAGATTTGAAACCTTCGCCTTGGATTGCGGAGAAATGTACGAATACGTCGCTTCCACCTTCAACCTCGATGAAACCGAAACCTTTTTCTGCGTTAAACCATTTAACTGTACCTGTTTGCATGGAATTACCTCCAAAATGTATTTATATGACCTTTATTTTTGACAAATAAAAATTCACATATTGCACAAGGTTATTTCAACCTAAAACAATAACCCTCTACAATATGTGAATCTCAGGTCACAATTTCAATATACTCATATTACCATAAGTGTATTGAAAACGCAAGCACTGGAGAATTTAATTTGTGCAGAGTGCTTAAGTTCTCTATTGCTGCTTCAAAGCTGTGTTCATTCGGCGGCAGTGAGTCATTAACGCCTACTTAAAACATTATATCCGCAGTTGCTTCCTATTATACCAGCAATCAAGAAATAAATATACAAAACATTGTGCAGGAGACGAACTTCTTACTAAAAGCTCATCTCCTGCGTTTATCTGCTCATTTTGAATTACAATTCTGCCAGTGCTTTAATTTCCTCTGCTGTCAGCGCTTTGTTATACAATTGAACTTCATCCAGGCTGCCATTGAAGTAAGCATCGGCGGCAAAGCGGCTTTTGCCGAGATAAGCCTCGCTCGTCAGCAACTCATTGGGATTAAAGGTAATGCCGTCATTAACAGCTACTTCCTCACCATTTACATACAGCTTTCCTGTATTCCCTTCCAGTGAAACCGCTACATGCGTCCACTGGTTTAGAGGTAATGATGATTTGGAAAGCAAGCTTTGATCCGTACCCTCATGGATTGTAAACTGGAGCACACCGTTTCCTTGGGAAGGGGTAAGAAACATATGCCGGGCTTGGCCGTTGCCGAAGTCAAAAATCCGTTGCCAAGCTGCACCGCCCTTCCAGTTCACCCAAGCGGAAAAGGTAAAATCCTTCGCATCTGTTACTGTATTTGGTAGTTGCACGTAACCATCCTTACCGTTTAGGACAAGCGCACCGCCAAGCTTCCCGTCTTTATCCCATGCAGCACCACCATAGGTCTTACCATCGAATTGATTGTATGTGCTGTCGACAACCGAAGTTCCTTGATCTTCACTCCACGAATAGCGTGCGAGCTGAGGACCTCGGGCCTGCCCGGGAACAATGGCTGTAAAGTTTTTCTTAGCTGTGGCTTTGTCCTTTTTGATGGTCGCTGTCAATGTAACTGTTACAGGCTGAGAACCTGCTTCTGGACGATATACTTCACCTGTCACAGAAATATTCTCCGGGTGGGTGGATTCCCATGAAATAGTGGTATCTTGCGCTGCTTGAGTAGGTAGCGTCAGATTATAAAGAACATTGCTCGTATCACCCAGGCTCAGATCCTTCTGCACAGCAGCTACAATTTTGCTAGCCTTCAGGTCAGGCTTTAGCGAACCCCATACCGCAACACCCTTGGAGGACAACGCGGTAAAAGCAAGCGTCTTGGCACCTGTGTCTGGATCACGGTGCCGCAGAAATACACCTTTGTACTTCGTGCCCTCTGCTGTAATTTCCAACTGATTGCCTGCCCCCAACTTCCATGTACCGTTCACTCCACCAGACAGTTTGCCGCCGCTATCCAGACTGACGTTAACGGCTTGCTTAATATTTGCCGAAATTTTCTTCCCGTGATTTACATACGAATATTGACCGAGGACATCCTTTTCTGACAGCTTTTTCAGTGAATCCTCATCTCCCGAATAACGATAAGGAGCAACCACAGGCCAACCGTCAGCGTTCATGAACATTTCATGTACCCGCACTTCAAACTGTTCGCCTCTCCCTGGGAAACGGGAATGGAAAATGACAAAATGCTTTTTCGTCTTGGGATCATAATAAGCCGAGTTGTGTCCGGGCGACACATAGCCTGCACCCAGCCCTGTACCCGAATCACCAATTTCTCTTGGAATCAGGTAATTACCTATCAGTTTGACACCGTATGGTTCAATGGAAGCGTCATCAAAAAGTGGTTTATCAGGATTTGCCTTGACCTTGATCATATCATTGCCTTCAGCATCGTAGAAAGGACCATCCGGTGTTTTGGACCGAGCCACCCGCAAGTTGTATCCGCCATCCGCTGACAATCCACCATAGGACAGGAACAAGTAATAGTAGTCCGTTTGCGGACTGTATTGTATGTAAGGCCCTTCCATACGAGCATGATTACCGCCTGTCAGCTTTTTCCCGTAGCCTTGACCAGGGAGCGGCTTCCCTGTTTTTTCATCCATCTGCATAATGAAGATGCCTCCTGAGTAGGAGCCATATACCATCCACAGTTTGCCGTTCTTATCATAAAAGGTGTCCGGGTCTACGGCATTTGGATGCTTGGTTGCGTCATAGATCGTCCCATCCTCACTCGGTTGGTCCCACATGCCGGATTTTAGAAAAATGCCTTTATTCTTATAAGGCCCTTCAATTTTTTCAGCAACTGCTAGGCCCATTGCTGAACGCGGTGAGTCACCCTTGCAAGCGTTATAATACATATAGAACTTGCCATCTGCCAGTTGAATGACATCAGCTGCCCACAACGTGTCCGTCTGTGCCCAATCCAGTGCTTCCTTTAATTCTTCTTTGACGTTAGGAATCAATGCATTACCATTCGCCACTCCTGTAGCAATCGTATCCCAATTCATGAGGTCTTTGGACTTGGCAGCCGCCAGATGTGAGCCAAAAATGTAAAATGTGTCTTTCACTTTCAGGATGGATGGATCATGTACGGAAGTCTCCTTGAAAGAGACAGCCTTTTTACTTTGAATTGAAAAGTTTTCCAGGTCTTGAGCTTGAAGGGAAGTTTGCCCCACATTTTGAATTCCATCTGTATCTGAATTGAGTGTTTGCTCGGCGCCTACCAAAGAAACAGGCAACAACAGCGCACCTGCGAGTGAAGCTGCCGTTACTTTACGAACAAATGATTGCTTCATAAATCAATCTCCTCTCGTTTTGAACATCCCTGATAACATAAAAAATATTGAGAAAGCGGTCAGGATTATGTTTGTATTAACTTCTTCACCCTCGAATTTAATGTTGCTCATCCCTCCTGTTTCGCATTAAAGCGCTTTCAATTGATTTGAAAATAAAAGCACCTTCTGTTAAGAAGGACGATTCAAACCTGGCGGTTAACCGTACCTCTATATTATTCAATGGATATGGAAAATTCAATATGTAATTTTATATTTTTATAAATTATTCATCGAATTATTAACATTAATAAATGTATTGCGTAAATTTCTAGTTTAAAGTTATAATTTTACAAGTAAAATTTTATATGTTTCCTGCCGATATACCTAAAAGAACAATTTTACGGATACTGTAAAGAAACATTTAGATTTTATAAGGAGGTGAAAAATATATGCAATGGTATTTAAATGCATTAAAAAACTATGTAGGATTTCAAGGTAGAGCAAGACGTACAGAGTATTGGATGTTTGTTCTATTTAGTGCAATCGCTAGTTTTGTAATCAGTCTGATCGATAGCCTTGTAGGCTTATCACCGGTATTGACTTTGATTTATTCTCTTGCTGTCCTGTTGCCATCCTTGGCCGTTATGGCCCGTAGACTGCATGACACAGGTAGAAGCGGATGGTGGATTCTAATCAGTCTAATTCCTCTGGTAGGGTCAATTATTTTGATTGTATTCTTCTGCCAAGACAGTCAGCCTGGCGACAATAAGTATGGAAAAAACCCTAAATTGTAATGGTTGTAGATGTCTAAAACCTCTTTCACTTTTGTGAAGGAGGTTTTTTTCATATCTGTATCTCCCCCATCGAAATTTCAGCAGTAAGTTTATCTGGAGCCCCCGGCGTCCATACTGGATTAAAAAGTATCCTCAAAGAGAGGGAGAACGTTCATGCGTTTTCGGAAAAGAACCCCCCCTAACAAAATTAAAAAGCCGCCAGTCCAGCACAGCGAAAGTAAGTCTGAGCATTCAGGAGAGCAGCTCAGTGCGAATATCGGAAGCAATCTTCAGCGAATCAGACAAGCACTCGGTAACAGCACCGACATCATCATAAGAGAAATTCGTATCGGCAAAGATGGTGACCAGCTCATTGCAATTCTCTATACGGACGGTTTGGCGGACAAAAATATAGTCTCCGACTTCATTATGGAATCGATGATGTTGGATAGTAGCTTGTCCAAGGATGTAGAGTGCAGGCTCCAGAACTCCTCTAGTGTCATGCATATATTGAAAGATTATGCCCTAACCATCGGAAGCATCCGGGAGATTATCGACTTTGAAACCTTATATAACGCGCTATTGTCCGGAGATGCTGTCATTTTGATTGACGGTGAGACACAGGGAATAGTAGCCAGCGCACGTGGATGGAAGGATCGCGGTGTCACCGAGCCTGCCTCGGAAAATGTCGTCCGTGGGCCGCGGGAAGGATTTTCTGAGACACTGCGCACGAATACGGCATTGATTCGGCGTAAGATTAAAGATCCCAATTTGTGGCTGGAAACCAAACAAATCGGTCGTGTAACCCAGACCGAAGTCGCTGTCATGTATATCAAAGGGATCGTGAACCCTAAATTGGTCGAGGAAGTGCATGAGCGATTGAATCGCATTGATGTAGACGGCATTCTCGAAAGCGGTTATATCGAGGAGTTAATCCAGGACGAAACTTTCACCCCTTTTCCAACAGTATACAACTCCGAACGTCCAGACGTCATCGCCGCCGAGCTGTTGGAAGGAAAAATCGCGATCCTGGTGGATGGAACCCCGTTTGTGCTTGTCGTACCTGCGCTGTTTGTTTCCTTCCTGCATGCAGCGGAGGATTATTATCAGCGTGCGGACATCAGCAGCTTCATCCGGATTCTTCGTTACACCGGAGTTTTTATCTCCCTGTTAGGTCCGTCCCTATATATTGCCATCACTACGTTTCATCAGGAAATGCTGCCGACCTCACTGCTGATCGGTCTGGCAGCACAGCGGGAGGCCGTTCCCTTCCCCGCCTTTATCGAAGCACTCATGATGGAATTAACTTTTGAAATATTGCGGGAAGCTGGCGTTCGTATGCCGAAGTACATCGGGGCAGCCGTCTCTATCGTAGGCACACTCGTCATCGGGCAAGCTGCCGTCGAGGCGGGCATCATATCTGCAGCTATGGTTATTGTCGTATCGATTACGGCGATTTCCAGCTTTGTTCTCCCTGCCTATAATATGTCCATCGCTTTTCGTATGCTGCGGTTCCCCTTGATGGGACTTGCTGCTTCATTTGGACTGTTCGGGATTATCGTTGGAGGCATTGCCCTGGTCCTGCATATGTGCAGCCTTCGTTCATTTGGCGTTCCCTATATGACTCCTTTTGCACCCCTAATACCAAATGACACCAAAGATACTATATTTCGGCTTCCGCACTGGATGTTGCTTTCACGTCCCCGGTTAGTCGATCAGAAGAATGTCAAACGTCGAAACAGCACTCCGCCCCGGAAATCACGGGAATAGAAGAAAAGAGAAACAGTCGGAAAGGAGTGGATAATCATGAAGCGGAAGAAAGCATTTCTGTTCCTGATTCTTGCACTCGTTTTACTTCTGACGGGCTGTTGGAATCGCAGAGAGTTGAATGAGCTTGCCATCGCCGTCGGTATGGGGATCGATAAACAAGGAGATCAATTTCGGGTCTCTATCCAAGTGGTGGACCCTGGAAAAGCATCGGCCAAAAAAGGAGCAGGTGGTGGGGCTCCAGCCACCTTGTATACAGAGGAAGCGGATACCATATTTGAAGCGATCCGAAAAATAACAACGCTTAGTCCTCGGAAAATATATTTTTCTCACCTGCGTATATGTGTAATCGGTGAGTCGGTAGCCACCGAAGGAATGGCAAAATCTCTAGATTTACTTTCCAGGGATCATCAATTCCGCACTGATTTTTATATTGTGGTGTCCAAGGATGCCAGCGCGGAGGATACGTTGAAAATTATGACGCCCTTAGATCCCATTCCGGCGAATGACCTTTTCTCCTCTCTGGAAACATCGCAGAAAAACTGGTCACCCAGTATGACGGTAACTTTGGATGAATTGATTTCAGCACTTACCAGTGAAGGAATGCAGCCTGTTTTGACAGGACTCCGTATCGTGGGCAATAAAGAAATGGGAGAGACAAGTGGCAATGTACAAAAGATCGACCCGTTCAGCCGTTTACAGTATTCGGGACTTGCTGTATTTAGAAAAGACCGATTAATCGGGTGGTTAAATGAAACTGAAAGTAGAGGCTACAATTTCATCCGCGGCAAAGTGCAGAGCTCTGTCGGCTTTGTAGCTTGCCCCAGAGGCGGCAAAGTCGTTTCGGAAATCATTCGTACCCAAACAACTATAAAAGGGAGCGTTTATAGGGGGGAGCCCCAGGTCAATATAAAAATGCAGGTTGAGGCCAACGTGGGAGAAGTCGAGTGTAATGACCTGGATCTGACCCAGGTGGGGACGATTTATGACATTGAGAAAAAAGAGGAAGAAAAGATAGAAGAGATTATGAAAATGGCTGTCAGAAAAGCTCAAAAATCATACAAAGCTGACATTTTCGGATTCGGTGAAGCCATTCACCGCGCTGACCCGAGGACCTGGAAATCCATTAAAAAAAATTGGGATTATGAGCACTTTGCAGAATTACCCGTAAATATCAAGGTCAATTTCAAGATTCGGCGCTTGGGCACGATTGGCAGCTCATTTTTGAATGATATTAAGGAGTAAATCCCTTGTCAGATACAGCGGGGGATCTGGCTCCTGTATAGAACCTTACCCTACAAAAGAAGGTGTTTCCCAAGATGCTGTCTCATATGGTGAAAGTTCTGGGCATATTACTAACCGCTGCTGCAATCAGCTTGATCGAGGTCCCCTACATGTGGAAAAAGGGGTTAAAAAAAGAGCTTTGGTTATTCTCCATCCTTCTCCTTTTTGCCGTCGGAATTTGCTGCGCCAAGGCATTAAACTGGCTTATTCCAACTCCTCTGGATTGGATAACAGCGGTATATAGACCTTTCAGTGATTTCCTGACCCATATCGGTCTAATAAAATAAGACGAGGTGAAATAGGTGCCCGGACAGATCAAAATCTCAGCACGTCAAATTATGATATTAACGGCTTTATTTACGATCGGGAGTGCAATCCTCATCATCCCTTCAGGCATGGCGTTGGTAGCCAAACAAGATGCGTGGATTGCCGCGCTCGTCGGGGTCGGGGCCGGGCTCCTTGTCTTGTATTTGTACAGCAAGATTGCAGCTCTGTATCCAGAGATGACTCTGATTGGGATTATGGAAACCCTGCTCGGAAAATGGTTAGGCAAAGCCGTCGGTCTTCTGTTTTTCACCACACTTTTCATCAATGCTCCCGCTCCCGTTTTATTTTATTTAGGGAATTTTATGACTACTCAAATGATACCGGAAACACCAATTCTAGCGGTAAATATCCTTTTTGCGCTTATTATATTGTTGGCTGTTCGGCTGGGGCTGGAAGTGCTGGTCCGTTCTGCCGAACTGATGTTTCCGTTATTTACTCTTCTTTATATTTCTTTTATAGGTTTAGTGGTGTCCAATATTAAATTAGAAAACATTCAACCTGTATTAGAGGCGGGATTGGGACCTATTTGGCCTGCTGCCCTGTCCTTTGTTAGCACTGTTTTTATACCTCATATTGTTCTGCTCATGATCTTCCCAGCTTCTGTAAATCGTTCCGATCAAACCCGTAAAGCTTTTTTCATAGGCAGCCTGATTGGCGGATTAATGTTGGTCGTGGTGGTTGCACTGGCAATTTTTGTATTAGGTCCTGATTTAACGGCAAGAAATATTTATCCAAGCTATGCGTTAGCCAAAAAAATTAGCATCGGCAATTTTTTACAGCGTATCGAAGCAATTATGGCTACCATGTGGTTTATTTCACTCTTTTTCAGAATCACGCTGTACATGCACACTACTGTGACAGCAATAGCCCAAATCTTTCGTTTGAAAAACGACCGGCAACTGGTGCTTCCTCTCGGGATGATTTTAGTCATCATGTCCGTCATCGTGTATCCCAATGTCCCTTATCAACAAGCCTATGATACCAAGACGTGGATTCCTTATATATTATCGTTGGGGTTGTTTTTTCCCTCACTGCTGCTCAGTATACATGCCCTGAAAAGGCTGGGGACAAACAAGAACAACAAGCCGGATGATAAACGTGAAAATAGAGGTGAGGATGGTGCATAAGCAAGTCAAAATCTCCACACGTCAATTGTTGATCTTAACAATATTATTTACAATCGGCACTGCAATTCTCGTCATCCCTTCCGTTATGGCCGCTACAGCTAAACAGGATGCATGGATCGCTGCACTCGTAGGAGTGGGTGCCGGGCTGCTGTTGATATGGCTGTACAACACGATCACCATCCTGTATCCGCAGATGACCCTGATCGAAATCATGGAGACCCTTTTGGGCACATGGTTGGGGAAATCCATTGCTCTGCTGTTTATGATTACGTTTTTTATCGGTGGCCCTGCTGCGGTATTGTATGATTTGGGGAATTTTTTGACTACTCAAATGATGCCGGAAACGCCGATGCAAGCGGTCAACATCCTTTTTGCGCTCATTGTATTAATGGGCGTACGCCTTGGACTGGAAACGTTAGCCCGTTCTGCTGAACTATTGTTTCCGTTGTTCATTTTGCTGTATACGGCTTTTGTCGTTTTAGTCGTGTCCAATATCAAGCTGGAGAACGTCCAACCAGTGCTGGAGAAGGGAGTTGGACCCATTTGGTCTGCTGCCTTGTCCTTTATTAGTATTGCATTTCTGAGCCATATTGTTTTGCTCATGATTTTTCCGTCTGTAGATCCCCCCGTTCAAGCCCGTAGAGCTTTTTTAACAGGAGGCCTGATTGGCGGGTTGGTTCTGGTTGTGCTCATTGTATTGGCCGTTTTAGTTTTTGGCCCTGATTTAACAGCAAGAAATATATATCCAAGCTATTCATTAGCCAAAAAAATAAACATTGGAAATTTTCTCCAGCGCATTGAAGCGATCATGGCTGCCATGTGGTTTATTTCGCTCTTTTTCAGGCTGACTCTGTATATGCACTCGATTATGATCGCGATAAGCCAAATCTTTAATCTAAAAGATGAGCGTCCGCTGATCTTCCCTATCGGGATGATCCTGATCGTTATGTCGGTGATCATATATCCAAATGTCCCATACCAGCAATCCTGGGATGCAAAAATATGGACACCTTATGTCTTATCTATGGGCCTCTTTCTGCCTCTGCTGCTGCTCTGTATTCACGGGATACGTAAACTCTGGTCAAAGAAAAAAGCAGGGTCCGAAGGATAGATCACATCCATCCTACGAGCATCGGTGAATTTTTTTTGCTGTTAACTGTTTACAATCTCCTCTTTTAGTTTATTTTAAACGAGTATTAAGCTGGCGCTAAGATTGGGCGTGTATGATGTGTATTAGAATCTGGTAACTACATAAGCCGGATTGGCTAAAGGTATAAACATTACTCCCGTTGGATATCCATATACCGCTCCACCCTGTCAGAATTTTAATGAAACACAAAAGGAGATTTACACTTATGAATCGAAAACGAATTATGGTCATCTGTACACTGTTGCTGGCGTTATCTATTGGGCAGTCTTCTACTTGGGGAAGTCGGGCTAATGCTGCTACACTAGCTCCAGAGAGAGCCCCTCAGGTACAGGATAATGAAGCTTCCAAGGATGATGAACTTTTGAAAACACTGGGCTCATCCTCGGATGAGCAATTGTATGATGCGTTATATAACGGTCAAACCTTGGCAGATATTGCACAATCCAATAAACAGGACGCACAGGCTGTTGTCGATTTACAGGTAGCTCAGTTAACGAAGCAGTTGGATCAACGACTGGCCAATAAGAGCATTACGCCTGAGCAATACCAAGCCCATAAGGCAGAATTGACACAGGTCGTTGCTAAAAGTGTGTTCGGGCTGTAAGCAGTGATACGACAGAATGTGAAAAAGGCGCTGAACCTATGGGGGGCCAGCGCCTTTTGGCTTGTCTATATTTTGTTATAAATTAAACTTGATATACTCGGATCAAGTTAGTGGTGCCCGCCTCAGCGACAGGAACACCTGCTGACAGGACTACAGTATCGCCTTTATGGATATATCCTGCATTCAGGGCGTTACGGATGGAGGATTCGAACATTTCATCCGTTGTTGCTACTTTATCCCCCTTGATCGGGAATACGCCGGATAACAGGCAGATTTTAGCGAATACCGTATTATTCGGAGTAACCGCAATAATAGGTGCCTTCGGACGATATTTGGATACCATACGTGCCGTGAATCCGCTGGCAGTCGACGTAATAATCGCTTTCGCATCCAGCTCCAGGGACGAACTCACTGCTCCCTGACTAATCACTTCCGTAATGTTAGTGCTTTGACGTGCTCTGCGCTTATCGAACTGCTCCTGATAATCGAATTGCGATTCTGCTCTGGCAGCTACAGCGGCCATGGTTCTTACAGACTCGACAGGGTATTTACCCGCAGCAGATTCACCCGACAGCATAACAACATCGGCTCCTTGCATAACGGCATTAAATACGTCACTAACTTCAGCTCTCGTCGGACGCGGGTTCACCTGCATGGATTCCAGCATGTGGGTAGCTACGATAACGGGCTTGCCGACCAGATTACACTTGTCGATCATTTCTTTTTGCATCACAGGCACATCTTGAATCGGCACTTCGACGCCCAGATCGCCACGGGCTACCATAATACCATCGGAAGCTTCGATAATATCATCCAGGTTTTCCATGCCTTCAGCATTTTCAATTTTGGAATAAATTTGTACATGCTCAGCATGATGTCCCTTCAAAATCTCACGGATTTCACGGATATCGTCGCCTTTACGCACAAAAGAAGCCGCAATAAGCTCAACACGCTGCTCCACCCCAAATTGGATGTGCTTCACATCTCGCTCCGTCACGCCTGGAAGGGTCGTATGAATCCCTGGCAGGTTTACACCTTTTCTCGGCTTCAAAATACCGCCACTTACAATATTACAAATCATTTCCGTACCTTCGATGGAGGTTACAGTCAGATCCACCAAACCGTCGTCAATGAGAATGCGGTCGCCTGGTTTGATGTCCTTCGGCATATCCGGGTAATTCACTGAAATACGATGCTCGTCCCCTAGAATCTCTTCTGTGGTCAGAATGAGCTGGTTACCTGGTTTCAGCAGACAAGATGCCTCTCTCAGCTTGCCAATCCGTATTTCTGGTCCTTTAATATCCATCATGACAGGTATAAAGGTATTCATTTCCTTCGCAGCCTGCCGCACATTTTCGATACGTTTAACGTGATCTTCCAGTTCACCGTGAGCCATATTCAAGCGGGCTACAGTCATACCAGCCTGAATCATTTCTTTTAACAAATGAATGGAGTCACAGGCAGGTCCCATAGTACAAATAATTTTCGTTTTAAGCATAGTAATGTCATCCTCCTGAATGTCTTTACTGTATGGTTTTCTATTCCACTTTGCTTCTCTATCTACATTAAACTTATATGGCTCTATTCTACCTGTACCCGTGCACCAAGACTATGAACTATAGTATGATGAATGTACTACAGTATAATGAATGTTGAAGACATCGGGGAGTGAGTTTCGTGATTACATTGGTGGATATACGGCAGGACAACGGTGTGGACTGGTATGAAAAGGCTAGTGCAAATAGCGACAACGATGACTTACTGTTCATTTTGGTCACCTTTGGCAAATGTGTATATTGGGTGAACGATTGCAAATTCATTCTCGGTAAGGGTGAAACACTGCTTTTACCCGGTCATCTGGATTACTATGGCAAGAGCATTCCTACGCTTTTTCATACCAAGTATGTGATACATTGCCGCAAAACATGTACGAACAGCACACTTCCCATACTGAATACTGACAAGCCGTTGTTGATCAAACCTGGATGCTACGATATGCTGCATGAACGGATCAAATCGATGTACTATCAATGGACTGAACACCCAAGCTACTACACCATGATGGCTGACTGTCTGCTGACCGAGGCCATGATATATATGAATCAGGAGTGGGACAAAGGCGCCATTTCTTGCGATCGAGAGCGACATGTGGAACATATGAAACAGTATATCCAGAACCACTACCGTGAAAAGGTAACCAAGGAGGAGCTTGGCGACGCCATCCGTAAAACTCCTAATTATGCCGCGACGCTGCTGCGTGAGGTAACACGCCAAACGATCAGCGAACATGTACATACACAACGTATTAAAACCGCCATTTACATGCTGACCGAGTCCCGGCTAACGATCCGTGAAATTTCGGAGTATGTGGGATATAGTGATGTTTCCTATTTTCATCGAATCTTCAAACGGTTGACAGGCTGCTCACCGTCCGAATTTCTGGATGAACGTTCCTCAATCGTTTAGAACTACAGAAATAGGATTATGGGAAGATGCTACGAAGCAATTTTAAATTTGAAGCTAGAAAAAAGAACGCTCATTTTTTTGAGCGTTCTCTGGGAAAATCAGTTTTCTTCCTCTTTTTTTTCGTAGGTGAAATTTCTTAAAATGACCTGCTTTGTTTTAGTAGTTATTTCTTCCCCCTTATTATCCAAATTTGCAACCTGATCGCTTTGATACTTGTTTGGGACCTTAACGGGATAAAAATCTCCGTGCTCAGTTAACAGGACATGGGGTTGCTTAGATTGAGCTAGATGAGTTAGTTCTTTCTTTCTCTCTGGTGAGAGCCAGTTAGAATCATCGGTTGCCTTAGTCTCAGTTTTGGTTACACTGGTTTTAGAATCGCCGGTTACTTTAACCTCAGTTTTAATTTCATTAGCAAAAGTTTGGCTTTGAATGACGGTTATAACCCCTCCGATAAGAACAGTTAGACCTAAGACAACAACACTTGTTCTTAGTCGCTTGTTCACACGTACACACCTCCCTTCCCAAAAAATGTATTACGTATTTTAGAAAATATTAGATTATAACGAGTTCATAAAAAAACATAATAATCGTTAAATAAAATAGTATTAAAACGTAACGTATCCATTTCCTGAAATCGTATAATCATTGAGGTTAAGTACCATTACCTGATATTCCCCAAAACCTGGAGCTTTAATTTGAAAATCCCTATTTTCATCTGTATATCTTCCATAAACGGCAAAAACCTCTCCCAGATAATTTTTGTTCACGAGCAGGTAACCTACTTCAGAGCTAGACCAAGAACTACCATCTGCCCATTGTACTACATGGAAATTCAGGATAGCTGCGTTATTAACCGAAAACTTATTAGAGTAAACAGCCCCATCGTCTCGAGAATGGTGACTAAATGACCATGCTCCCAATGACATAGGAGAAATCTTTTGATCGAGTTGAGTCTGTTCTTTTTCAACAGCAATTCATTCTATGGGTTTCGCATTTTTGATAACTTCATTAATCTTTTCACGAATAATTGCCTCCCAAATACTAAATTTTAACAACATTTATATAATAAAACACAAAATACCCATAGTGTGCATACTATTTGTAATTTTTACCTCATTGACACAATATTTTTTCTTCTTCCAGAAGTCTGACAGATAAAAATGGACAACCATTCAGCATAAAGGGAGCATTTTCAGTCTATTGAGCGTTTGAAAACGGACTAACGTCCAAAGTCCATTTCATTGAGATGCTCTGAAACTCATTGCGTTATGAGCCGACTGTTGGCCAAAGTCAAATTACGTAACCGGATACGTAATGATAAAGTCTATAAAAAATGGTCGCTCCACCTGGAACCCTGCTCTAGTAGCCCTTTTTCACTAGGGACCAAGAGCGTTCCATGTAGAACGACCATCATATTTATGCTTACGTGCATGAATCTGCGTGTATTCGTACCACCTGGGTGGCGTTAATTAGAAGAACCCGCTGTTTTGACCTCTTCCAACATTTTATCGTTATAGCCAAACATCCAGGTCAGGACAAACGCTACAGCCATAGCAGCCAAGTTCGCCAAAATGTAAAGCGGAAGCTGATGATTCATGTAGAGCAACGTGCCCGGAATGACCGTAACTGCCATACCTGTAGCCGCCAAATGGAAGAGCGAAGCGATAAAACCGCCAACCGCACCACCGATAAGGCCCATGACAAAAGGCTTCATGTATCTCAGGTTGACCCCGAAAATAGCCGGCTCCGTAATCCCCAGAAAAGCAGACAACGAGGAAGGAAGTGCTAACGCTTTCAGCTTGCTATTCTTCGTTTTCAGTCCAACCGCCAGACAGGCAGCACCTTGAGCAGCCATAGCGCAGGTAATGATGGCGTTAAAGGCGTTTACGCCGTTCTTTTCAAGCAGTTGAATCTCCAAGAAATTAAATATATGATGCACACCTGTAACAACGATAATCTGATGCAAGAAACCGATGACAATCCCTGCAATACCGAAAGGCAAATCCAGCACAAACGTTGTTCCATGCAGCACCCATTCTTCGAGTGAATGGAAAATCGGACCGATAGCAAACAATCCCAAAGTGATCATGATCAACAGTGTTAAAAATGGTGTAAGAATCAGATCTAACGCTTCAGGCACCCGTTTGCGCAGCGCCCGCTCCAGCTTGGCTCCGATCAAGCCCACGAAGAAAGCTGGCAATACCGAGCCTTGATAGCCCACCACAGGAATGAAACCGAACATCGTCAACGGATGGGCTGAGCCGTCCGCAACACTATAAGCGTTGGGCAAGGCCGGATTTACCAGCATCAGACCGAGAACGATACCCAGCACTGGACTACCACCGAATACTCTAAAGGCTGACCATGCGACTAACGCTGGCAGAAAAGCAAAGGCCGTATCCGTTAATACTTGTGTGTATAATAGAAAATTGGGTGAAATGTCCTGTGGCGTCATGCCGAGTAGAGCGAGAATTTGCGGCTGAGTGAGCAAGCCACGTAGCCCCATGAACAGCCCCGTAGCAACCAGCACAGGAATAATCGGTACAAACACATCGCCAAAGGTACGAATGGAGCGTTGGAAGACGTTTCCTTCCTTTTTCGCCTGACTCTTCACCTCTTCTTTAGATGAACCGGTTACGCCAAGCTTTTCGACCTCTTCAAAAATTCGATTTACCGTACCCGTACCAAAAATAATCTGATATTGCCCGGAATTGAAAAAAGCACCCTTGACCTTGTCGATCTCCTCAACTTTTTTCTGATCAATCTTCTCCTTGTCATGCACCATAATCCGCAAGCGCGTCGCACAATGAGCAAAAGATGCAATATTTTCTTGCCCACCGATTGCCTGGATCACTTCTTTAGCTATTTCTCTGTTTTCCGCCATGATGTTCATCCTCTCGTTCATTCCGTTATGTTTGATGATTAACGATCCACTTGATGTCTTAGCCTACTCATGTAAAATCCCATTTCACCGCCTGGAAGAGAGCCTCTCCCTTGTCGGCAAAAAAGCGTATTTCGTCACTCTCTGGATGCGGAAAAATACGACTGGTGAACACCTCTTCCCCATCATTGACGAAAATCTCAACTGAAGACGTATCTACAAACAAATGTAGTTTGATATGATCTTTATCCCATGAACACTGCCGTACCTCACCATACGAAGTGGCTACAGGCTCACCCGATTGCGAACGATCCAATACAAGTTTGCGGCTGACGGCATTATATTTAATCACCGTTTTCTCAGTCTCACTCGCACGGAATTCAATACCAAACACCTTAGCACTCAAAAGATCTACCTCACAGATCAGCTCATAGGCCGTACCTGTAAATCCTTCATAGGTTTTGCTCTCTGAGAATAACGTGTCAGCTACCCGATCCTCACGATTTCCACGCAGCGTAGTCAGCTCAGGAATCGGTCGCTGCAAGAGTTTGCCCTCATGAAGCGTAAGCTCCCTTGGTAATGTCAGACAATGAGCCCATCCGTTCGGATCTGTGGGATAATCGATATCCGGCAGGCCCATCCATGCCACCATAATACGCCGCCCCTGTGGGTCAATCATCGTCTGTGGCGCATAGAAGTCAAAGCCTCTATCGAGCTCGTGGAATGCGCCGTGCTCCAGTCTTCTTGTTCCGGTATCTAACGGCTTGCCGATTACGTAGCCCGATTGATAAATATTGTGATTTTCATCCCCAGAAGGCTCCAAGCCCTGAGGAGAAAAGATCAAGACTCCCGCTTCGTTCAGTTCAAAATAATCTGGACATTCCCACATGTAGCCAAACGACTCCAGGCCTGTGCACAATTCTCCCTCAAACTCCCACGTACGAAGGTCGGTTGATCGGTAGAGGACGGCGCAGCCTGTTAAATTCGTTCTCTGGGCACCAATCACACAGTAAAAGCTATCGCCGTCTTTCCATAGCTTGGGATCACGAAAATGGTCTGTATACCCTTCTGGCACATTGGAAATAACGGGGTGCTCCCATTTAGTAATGTGACCATTCTCGTCCATAACAGCCATGCATTGATAAGGATGTCTGATCCAGTCTTCATCTCGTGCATTTCCCGTATACAGCATATATAACTTGCCCTCATGCTCCAGTGCGCTGCCCGAATAAGCCCCATGCGAATCAAAATAATCCCCAGGTGCGATACCAATGCCCGCACTATTCCATGTGACCAAATCTTTGGATTTCAGATGATACCAGTATTTCATCCCATGATCCGTTCCGAGCGGAAACCACTGATAAAATAAGTGGTATTCACCTTGGTAATATGAAAAGCCATTGGGGTCATTGAGCAAACCTGTCGGTGGCTGGATATGAAAAGCCTGCCGCCAGTGACATTGCTCCACTTTCTCCTCCAAGCTGGCTATTTCACCGGGCTCTGCCTGCTCGATCATTCGATACTTTTGTTCTCTTGTCATTTTCATAGGTGTACCTCATTTTTATTAAAACTTTCGCCTCAGGAACCGGTTCCAAATTAATGAAAAAAATATTTGATCGGAACCGGTTCCCATACGATTAAAAAATATACTCATCCATGGATTTGCAACCGATTCCATTTGTGCCCGAATGCTATGGAACCGGTTTCGAAGAAATTATAATCCACTTGTTCAGCGTTTGTCAACGCTTTCTCTTTCGATAAGGGAATAATTCATGACCGTCACTTTTTCTACCGATTTATGTTCTACCAGCCGCATAATATTTTGCGCTGCTACACGTCCAGCCTCCATATACGGATATTGAACGGTTGTCAGGGCAGGGTGAATGACCTCCGTAATATCGTATCCCCCAAAGCCAGTTACCGACAAATCCGACGGGATGACAATCCCTCTGGAATAAGCCGCATTGATTACGCCCAGCGCGATATTATCCGTAGCACACACCATTAACGATGGCTTGAAATTGTCCAAAATGGCGGATGCAGCAATCCGTGCATCGGACATTTTAAATCCGGTCTCATAGTATCTGATATCATACCCTGCTGCTCGCATCGCATCGTCCCTATGAGACTCAGCAGGCAATGCATCGCGAACAGCCTGCCTAAAGCCCTCCTTGCGCTGCACACCGACGGCAACATCCTTTTCAGTAACACCAACGTAGGCAATTTCGCGGTGTCCCTGTGACAAAACGTACGTGCCGATATCATATCCTGCACGATAGTCATCATGGATAAGGCTATGAAGCTGCTCGTGCTGCTGGCCCACCAGCAACACCGGAATACCGATGTCACGAATCGCGGTCAGATGGTCGTCTGTAATTTGAGCAGCCAGCAAAATGATACCCGAAATCTTTTGTCGGCCCAGCTCATAAATAGCTTCAATTTCACGCTGTACATCCTGGCTCGTATTGGAGATCAGCATCTGATAGTGCTGAGAACGCAGCTCCTCATCAATCCCCATCAGCGTATGGGATGTCGCAAAAGAATCCAGACGCGGCACAACGGTGCCGATAATGTTGGTCCGCTTCGCCTTAAGACTCTGGGCAAAGGCATTGGGCACATACCCCGTGGCTTTAACCACTTTTTCAATTTTACGTTTCGTATCCAAGCTGACAGACCCGCCGTTCAAAAAACGGGATACCGTGCTCTTGGATACACCAGCCATTTGGGCTATATCTGCAATCGTCTTATTCATGAAGTCCCCCGGAGATTTTTCATATTCATATGCTTCCAAAACATCTCTTTTCACATAACCCTATAATACCATATGGCGGGATTGGATTGCTGTGGCTCCAGACCCATCATGAGACGCCGTCCCTTCAGTGAAGAAGGAAACGGCGTCTCATGATGAACGTAATTTTAAAAATCAAAGTTATCCGGATCTGGACCTACTCGAAGATCGGCATTCAACGCCTGAATTCGATCCATATCCTCGCGCGTCAGTTCGAAGTCAAAAATGTCGGCATTTTCGACGATCCGATGCGCCTTGGTAGACTTGGGAATGGTGACAACTCCCTGCTGCACATCCCAGCGTAAAATCACTTGCGCCACCGATTTGCCATACTTGGTCGCTATGTCTTGCAGTACCGGATGATCGAGCAATTGGCCTTGCATTAACGGGGACCAGGCTTCCATTTGAATGTCGTTCTTTTGACAGAATTGCAACAGCTCGGCTTGGGTTAATTGTGGATGGAACTCCACCTGATTGATCATTGGCTTGATTTCAGCATCCTTCATGAGATCTTCCAAATGATGAATCTGGAAGTTACTGACTCCAATGGCCTTAATCCGTCCTTCTTTATACAAGGATTCCAACGCTCTCCAAGCTTCTTTATACTTTCCTTGAACTGGCCAATGAATCAGATATAGATCCAGATATTCCAGACCCAGCTTGTCCAGACTGGCTTCATAAGCTGCTCGTGTCTCTTCATAGCCTAAATCTGCATTCCACACTTTGGACGTGACGAACAGATCTTCTCTGGACAGATTATTTTCCTGAAGGGCTTCCTGAATAGCCTGTCCTACACTGCTTTCATTCGCATAGATTGCAGCTGTATCTATACTGCGGTAGCCATGCTTTACAGCAGCCTTTATAGCATCGACCAGCTCCGAACCTTCTTCCACTTTAAATACCCCGATGCCAAACCAAGGCATGTGAACTCCGTTGTTTAACAATGTTGTGCTTTGTAAGTTTTGTGTCATTTTGTATCTTCCTCTCTATTTTTTAAAAGCTTTAACCTGTAATGGTGGTTGTATCCCTTTTTTCGAGCATACGACTCCAGCCTGTGAGCAAAACCGCAACGAAAACCATAATGCTCCCGATCCAGGCCGTATGAATGAGACCGAGTGAATCAGTTACAATCCCGCCTACATAAGCTCCGATTGCTATCCCTGCGTTGAAAGCTGCAATATTAACAGCAGAGGCAACATCGACAGCTTTGGGTGCAAACCGTTCGGCCAACATGACTACATATACCTGTAGTCCGGGCACGTTCATAAACGCAAGCAATCCCATAAAGAAGATCGTAATCAGTCCTGCCGTTTTAAAAGGTGCCGTGAACAACAGGAGAAACAGGATCACTGCTTGAATCAGAAACATGTAAAACAAAGCTGAAAGCGGCTTGCGGTTGGCTGCTTTTCCGCCAATGACATTCCCGATGGCAATCGCAATTCCATACAGCAAAAGAATAAACGTTACCGTACTTTGCTGAAATCCGGTTATGTCGTGAAGTAATGGAGATAAATAAGTAAACACCACAAATGTGCCTCCATACCCCAAAGCTGTAATGATAAATGCGAGTAGCAAGCGACCATTGGTAACCAGTTTGACCTGCTCGCGGAAAGGAGTCTTGTTCCCTTTGCGCAGCGTAGCTGGCAGCAGAATCAGATTGGCGATGAGTGCCACTACACCGACGACCACAATCGCCATAAATGCAGCCCGCCAACCCCATTGCTGCCCAATGTAGGTACCTAAAGGTACACCTGTGACCGTAGCTACGGTCAACCCGGAGAACATAATGGAAATTGCACTCGCTCGCCGATCATCCGGCACAAGATCGGCCGCGATGGTGGAACCGATGGACATGAACACCCCATGAGCGAACGCCGAGATCACACGTGCAATCAGCAGCAAGGCAATTCCGCTAGAGACCGCAGCGAGGCTATTACCTGCAATAAATATAATCATGATCCACAGCAGCAACGTTTTACGGGGAACACTTGATGTTAATGAGGTCAAGACAGGTGCCCCGATGGTAACCCCTAATGCATATAGCGTTACAGTTAGTGCAGACATCGTTACAGATATATGCAAGTCTTCAGCAATCAGGGGAAGCAGTCCCACGCTGATGAACTCGGTTGTTCCAATCGCAAAGGCGCTTACGGCTAGAGCCAGTAATGGCCAGATACTTCGTTTTGATTCTGGCGACATGTTTTTCACTCCTATCTATAGAAATCTTCGACCAGCAGATGTTATTATGAGTTATTCAAGCAAATATGAACAGTACGTACTTTTTAGTGATATAGGTACTAAAAAGTACCCTAGATAAAGTTCTTTTTGATTAAAACAGGCTGTTAAGGTATGTATAACAGAAGCGATACACATGGGGGGATCGGCATTGGGGAAGAAAAAATACAACATCTCTGTTGAGGCGACGTTAGAGGTGATCGGGGGAAAATGGAAATGCGTGATTCTGTGTCATTTGACACATGGAAAGATGCGGACAAGCGAATTAAAACGAATGATGCCTTCCATAACACAAAAAATGCTGACTCAGCAGCTTCGTGAATTAGAGGAAGACGGCATTGTCAATCGGATTAGCTATAATCAGGTTCCACCCAAAGTGGAGTACGAGCTTAGTGAATATGGATGTAGTCTGAAAGGCATTTTAGATTCTCTTTGTGCTTGGGGAGAAAGACATATTATTAAAGAATACGGGGATAAGTCTGCGGTTTTGGAAGATAACATTCTGAATAAGCTGTAAAGCCAAAAAGAGCGCCTGCATACATCAGCAGGCGCTTTCTCTCTCCGAATTCCAAGGGTTACGAATTGGACATCATTTTATTTCGTGAAATCAATGACCATGCGTCCTTGGATTTTGCCCTGCTCCATCTCCTCGAAGATCTCATTAATGTCTTCGATCGGACGTTTTTGTACAAGAGGGACGACTTTACCTTCTGCAGCGAACTGGAACGCTTCTTTAAGGTCTTCACGAGTGCCGACCAAGGAGCCAATAACTTGAATGCCGTCCAGAACCAGACGTGGAATGTCCAGATCCATCTTATCGGTTGGAAGACCTACAGCTACGACACGCGCGCCGGCCTTTACAACATCGATGGCCTGGTTGAAAGGTGTTTTGGCAACAGCAGTAACCACGGTTGCATCCAGACCAGCACCGTTTGTTAACTCCTTAGCTCGGGCGACCGGATCTTCTTTCATGCTGTTAACGATATAGTCAGCACCAATTTGTTTGGCCAGTTCTAGTTTTTCATCACTAATGTCAAAGGCTACAACTTTAGCATTGAATACATTTTTGGCATATTGCACAGCCAAATTACCCAAGCCACCAATGCCGAAGATACCGATCCATTGTCCTGGTTTGATTTCACTTACTTTAACTGCTTTATATGTTGTAACCCCTGCGCAAGTTACACTACTTGCAGCAGCAGGGTCAAGACTATCTGGTACTTTGACCGCGTAGTCAGCTGTGACAATACATTGCTCTGCCATTGCACCATCTACCGTATATCCGGCATTTTTAACTTCACGACACAGCGTTTCCCGCCCGGTTAGGCAATATTCGCAGTGACCGCAGCTTTCGAACATCCAGGCAATACTTACGCGATCACCAATCTTAAGACTGGTTACTCCTTCACCTAATTCAATGACTTTTCCAATACCTTCATGCCCCAGAACTCTGCCTGTGACATCACCGAAATCTGCATTTTTTACATGTAAATCTGTGTGGCAAACTCCGCAGTATTCTACTTGGACTAACGCTTCCCCATGCTTCAGGGAGCGTAAAGGTTTCTCTTCTACACTGACTTTCTTGTCTTTTGTAACAATTGCTGCTTTCATGTAGATCTCTCCTTTAATTAGATATGGAATTATTTTGTAATTCACACTTCATTATTATAGTAATTTTTGCCCAAAAAGGACAAATATAAATCTAACTTAAAGCTATTTAATCGAAAAACGCTTCTTTCTAAGTCCTTGGACCCTTGTAGGAACTTTGTACAATAATTTACAATGTAAAAAGTTTCACATACTCTATTTTGGAAGAAGGATAAAGAAACATGAAAAAAAACTGGAAAGGTTGCCTGTTCAGCATATTTGCCATTATCTTGGTCGTGTCGGTAACAGGATGCAATTCACAGCCCGCCATTTCTAGTACCACCAGCACTTCATCCTCATCAGCTAACAACGCTCATGCAGTTGTTCAGAAAGGCCCTCACTGGTCCTATGCAGGAGATCAGGGACCGGAACATTGGGGAGAACTGGAAAAAGACTTTGTTGCATGTGGTAACGGCCACGAACAATCTCCTGTCAATATAGAGCATACCCATCTGGAAGCATCGCAAACACAGCAACCGCTACAAGTTCATTACACCAATACAAAAGCATCCATTTTGAATAATGGGCACACTGTGCAAATCAATGTTGCCGATACCAGCAATAACATCATGCTGGACGGTACTAAATTCACTTTAAAGCAGTTTCATTTTCATCACCCGAGCGAACATCAAATAGATGGTAAAAATGCTGAAATGGAGCTTCATTTTGTCCATCAAAGCGACAACGGAAGCACAGCTGTCTTAGGGGTCCTTATCCAAAGTGGCAAAGAAAACAAGGCTTTCCACCGCATCTGGTCCAAACTGCCGAAAGATATTTCCCAAGAAGCAGCTCTGGATGAAGAAATAAATCTCGCTGCGCTGCTGCCAAAAGATCTACACTCCGTTCGCTACAACGGATCGCTGACTACCCCGCCATGCACAGAACATGTAAATTGGACAGTGCTGGAGCAGCCTATTGAAATGTCCGCAGACCAAATCAACCAGTTTGCTGCCATTTTCCCCGATAACCATCGTCCTGTACAACAACTGGGAACCCGGGAACTGACTGCCGACAAATAATAAAATGTCGTTAGATAAGGTGCATTCTATATTTGAATACCAAAAGAAGACCCCTCTGTTTAAACTAGTTAGAGGGGTCTTCTTTTGATATTCAATTTATTGCTCATTACAAGCGCACCAGTTCCTCCACCTTCACTGGCTGACCTGTACGCATAGAACGGTTGGCGGCGATGCCTGTTAAAATGGACCATGCACCGTCGATATGTGAGGCCGCACGATGAAACCGATCCTCTGCCGGCTTATCAAAAATATCACGCAGCATAACTGGATCTCCTCCGCCATGACCCCCCTGGCCTTCCTCCACTTCGACCTCATAAGGTGCTGCAAAGTGGGGATAGATGGTGATGGTCTTCTCTTTTAGCGCACCCTCATCTGCCTTGCTGCCGCCGGAATTAACATAGGATTGCTCGGATACCCGAACCTCCATCCGTCCCTTCGTGCCGTTAAATACGATGATAAAGCCCTCCCAAGGCATGTAAGCATTCAGTGAATAGTTCATCACCGTCTTGTTCTGATACTTCACCATGACACTCAGCGTATCTTCAATGCTGATATTGTCGCCAAATACACTTTGATCCCGCACATAGCCATCCTCATGCTCAGCGTCCAGATACATACTTTTTAGATGCTCGTTACGGTCCAGGTGTAGCGCAAAGGGGTCATTTACCGCTGCCTTGCTGCCGTAAGCTCGTTGATAAAACTCCGTCACGCCATGCTGCTCCGCATTTTCCCGTCCGTAAAATTTCAGATCCCCCATCGCATACACCGTCTCCGGTTTTGAGCCAAGCCAGAAGTTCATCAAATCAAAATGATGCGTCGACTTGTGCACCAGCAGACCGCCGCTATTGCGCTTGTCCCGATGCCACCGACGGAAATAATCCGCACCATGCTGTGTATTCAGCAGCCATTCGAAATTGACTGACAGCACCTCTCCGAGCGTTCCGTCCATGATCAGCTCACGGATTTTCGTATTGTGCGGCGCATAGCGGTAGTTAAAGGTGACGCGCAGCTTCCGTCCCGTGCGGTCTATGGCATCCAAAATGTCTTGGCATTTATCTTCATCCACCGTCATCGGCTTCTCGGAAATGACATCACAGCCCAGCTCCATCGCCCGGATAATATACCGATGATGCACCCGGTCAATGGTCGTGACAATGACGATATCCGGCTTCGTCTCCGCGATCATCCGATCAAACTCGTGAGCTTTATAGGTCGGAATCGGCTCATGCTCGTATTTCTCCTGCAACAGCCGATTGGCATAATCCATTCTCGTCTGATTGACGTCACAGAACGCGATCAGCTCCGAGGTATCTTTGAAAACGGTAACAACTTCACCGTAAAAAAATTCGGCTCTTCCTCCAGTACCCACAAGTGCATATTTGATTTTAGCCAATTGGTTCACACCCTTTACATGAATTGCTTTTATTTTATAGTATAAGAAAGAGCAAAATCTTCGCTTTTATTATGATTTTTCCCGTAAAGTGTACATATATTATCCTTATGCATTCTTTTATTAAAGGAGACTATCGATATGATCGCTACACCCCGTTTTGCCATCGAGCAAGCACTGCGGAAGGTGCCATTCAGCATGTCTGCCGACCATGTCCACCAAGCGCACGAAATCTATTATTTGCTGGCAGGAGAGCGCTACTACTACATTAATCAGCGGGTATACGCGCTCCAGAAGGGCGATCTGATTTGGATCAGCAAACATGATTTTCACCGTACGAGTAACAAGGGTAGCGGTAGCCATGAACGGATTTTGATTAACTTTGATGAAGAATTTGCAGCCTCGTCAATGAATGTCTCTCCCTCCAGCGATCAGAACCAGCTTCTTCTGCCAGAAAAAAGCTTTCTGCTTCGCCCCTCCGCGGAAGAACAATGCGAGCTGGAGCATCTATTCCGGCAAATGCTGGATGAATACCACCAAGAACATGCCTACCGCCAACTATATCTCCAAAGCTTGCTACTCCAGCTCCTTATCCGCATCCGGCGCATACAATCGGCCACTGCCGATACCATTGCACCGGAACGCAGCGAAAAGCAGCAGCGCGTGTACTCGGTCATTGCATACCTGCATGCTCATTATGCCGAGAGCCTGTCGCTAGATCGACTGGCTGAGCATTTTTATATTAGCAGCACGTATTTGTGCCGTATTTTCAAGCAGACCACCGGTTTTACCTTGGTAGAATATCTTCAGGATGTGCGGGTGCAGCAGGCTCGTGCGTATTTGAGAGAAACGAGCTGGAAAGTAACCTCCATTGCTGAAAAAACGGGCTTTGACAGCATTGCTCACTTTGGTCGTGTATTCAAGCATCTTACCGGGCACACCCCGCTACAGTACCGAAAAAAATACAAAAAGGAGTAGAGGAATGCCCCTACTCCTTAACTCCCATCAAGGTGATGCCTTCAATAATTTGCTTTTAGACAATGATGAAGATTTCGATTTAAGATATTTTTTGTAGCTTGGTAAGCGAATAGGTGCGGCCACCATCTGAAGTATAAAAATAATTGAATGGACTTAAGAACTCACCAACCTGGAATGTGTCCAAATTAATAACGATGTAACTAGGACCATACGAAAAATCGGCTTCCCCTGTTCCAAAGGTTCTCGGAGTTTGAAGACCCGAAGGATCGGTGTAATCCATAATATGGGTTACATCTCCCTTTACATTACGATAATAGCTGTTACTATACAGCCATGACCCCTTATTGATTTCAATCAGTAATGCATTTGGAGCAGAATAGGGTGCACTACTGGAGAACGACCCCAAATATACGCCCTTTACTTCAGCTACTGAAATGCTCATATCTCTAGCGGAATACCCATTTGGGGTATACCAGGTTTCGTGGTTTTCCCAATTGAGTCCCGTTAAGATATTATCTCCGTTGCTGCGGATCGTTGAAAGATCATAATACAATACGACTCTGGAAAGGTCAGCTGTACAATTGATAATGGCAGAGGCACCCGATGGATTTGAAGCATTCCACATCAATTTATAGTTGCCTTTTTCTTCACCTGTCGCAGAACCAATTACAATCGCATATTTACCTGCCGGGATATTAATGTATGCTTGACCTCCGTTTGCTTTAACACCCCATCCAGTAGAACTGCCTAACGAGCCGTTGGCATTGACATTGTACAGAATAGCCAACAGATTTGGATTGCTGGAATCCAGCTTTAGGAATGATAGCTGCTTTGCAGTGAGAGAAACCGCGTAGCTATCAAATGAATCACTGAGAGTGCCATCTCCTACAAATACAGGTTCAGAGATACCCCATGCGCTTTGCGGTTTAACGGTTCTGCTCTGGGTTGAATCTGTGGAAATCTTTTTCGCTTCGTCCGGAGATATTTCATCTAGATTTTCAAATTTTTGAGTATCCATTGCAGAATACGGTATCGAGGACATGGATTGAATTTCTGCCTTCTTCGTCTCTTCCTTAGCCGCTTGCGACGTTGTTTCACTTGCCGCGAAAGAGGGAACTACTGAAACACTGTACATGAGCAGTAATGCCAAAATAAAACTAACACTTTTTCTGACAAATTTCATAATGTACTCCTTTCACGATTGAGATACTTATTTTCAAAAAAATTAGTAAGCTTCGTGCTAGGAAGTCATCTACATGATCATCTCTAAGATGCATAACGTAAAAGTCTATATCACTCGCATTCTCCTTTCGTAGTTTTGAATATGAGTCAATCGTTTCTTCTGTTGTGTCTAGATTATTAAATAGTACAGAAGAAATTTCAATGGACTGGCGTAGATAGTATGTTGATGACGTAAACAGCATGAAATACGAGTAAATTTCCGTCCGGACAACTAAAAGAGGGTGTCGCAAACCAGCTGTAAATTAGCTGTTTCGCGGCACCCTTCATTAATTTGGGCATGCCTTTCTGATGATAGGACTGATTACGCCAAGGGTATCAGTACGACGCTACGTTTCGTTCAAAACACTTCAAGAAAGCATACTGTATTTATAATATTCACTGCAATACATCATCTGAATATACCTCAAGCAGGTTAGTAATATAATTTCTGCTCACGGGAAGATTGGTAATCTCATGACCATTAAAAATATCGACGGAATATGGATAAGTTATTTTTACTCTGTAGATTTTAGATTTTGCAATTACATACGACCTATGTATCTGGATAAAATTGTCACATCCTAATAACTGCATCACTTTGTTTAAGGTTCCTCTAAGATAGATTTCCTCTTTTGTTGTATGATAGATTATCGTATGATTATTCACTTCCACAAAAACTATATCACTTTGACGAACACTATTTATGGTGGACTCTGCTATGATAGTGAACACTCGCTCCGGTTTTTTTTGCTTCACTACTCTATCCAAAAATAGCGAAAGTCGCTTCTCGTCAATAGGTTTTTTCAAGAAGCCCATTGCTTCCACTAAATATCCGTCAATAGCACGAGCAGAATCAACGGTAACAAAAATGATAGGTACCCGATTGCCCATTTTTCGGATATGCTTTGCTGTAGTCATCCCATCAATATCTTCTTCACTACTTAGCGAAATATCGAGCAAAACTACGTCTATATCTATGTGAGCATTAAGATATTGAATTAATTTCTGGGACGAATAAAAATCAGCACATTGCAGCTCTATATTTTTATTTAAAGCCCACCGAGATATAGACGCTTTTAACGCATCGCGCCAATAACATTCGTCTTCACAAATTACGACCTTCACGGCATACCACTTCCTTCATTTGTACAGTTAAGATACAAGTGTTGAAAATTTATGGTCGGTGGCTACAGCCTGCGGCGCTTTACCGAACTGCTTGATATGTGATTCTATGACGGGGACGGGCAATTCATCTTCAGACGGGTTTCCTTCATAATACGGCGTAGCACGAGACGACTTATTTGGAATCTTTTTTCCCTCGACAACAACAACTTCTACATGGGCGACTCGAATTCCTTGCTTGTTTTTAAGGCGAAACTCTGACTTTTTAAGGGGTAACTAATCAGAACCTGGAAAACAATTTTTAACAAAAGCTTAACAGACCCAGAAGCTGGGGGCCAATGAATAGATAGCCCCACAGCGCTTGATGCTTTTTCTGCATCTTGTCACCTTCCTCCCCGGTCACGGCCCATCCCGTGCCTACTTGACCGCCTTGGATATGATCTGATTCAACTTTTCAATGGTTGCCGCAGCATCCTGCTTGCCCAGGAACATCAGGTCGATGGTTTCCGTGATATCCGAGTTCAACCCCGGCACCTGAGCATCATAGGCCAGTGCAGATCCATGAGCATGCCCTATGTTACGTCCCTCAGTCAAATAGCTTGAATGCTCAATTGTCGCCTTTTTCATTATGCTCTCATCTGCCGCAGCAAGTGTACCCATGGCATTCCCGCCTTCAACCAGCCGTGCCTCCTGCCCCTTCACAGAGACGCAGAATGCTGCCAGCTTCATGGCCTCTTGCACATGCGGACTATTTTTGTTTACAGCTACATAGGCAACCGGAATGGCGACGGGCTCATTCTTACCGGTATTGGATGGCCAGTAGATATAATCGAAGTCGAGGCTTTTATTTTGACTAAACAAGGGCTCCAGCCATCTTCCCGCCGCCAGCATGCCGACTTGATTGGACATGAACATCGCGTCAGCCCCTTGCCCTTTGGGAAGCGAGCCGAGATATACCGCATTCCCCTTTTTTACCATATCGTACATAAAACTGAAGGATTCCTTGCCCTTTTCATTGTGGTCCAGCACATATTTGCCTTGTTCATCAAAGATCTGACCGCCATTCGACCACACCCATGAATACCAGTGAGCCCACCAGTTTTCCGCAATATAACCCTGCTTTCCAGCTGCCTTCAGCTTGGATGTAACCTCCTCAAAAGCATCCCAGTTCCACTTGCCTTCGTCATAGTATTCTTGCGGCGTCTTCACGCCTGCTTCCTTAAATACCTTTTTGTTGTAATACATGACCATCGGGTTGGAATCGAGAGTGACCCCATAGATTTCCCCGTCACGCTTTGCCGGTCCCCACAATCCTTCCGGAAAATCCTCAGCCTTCACATCACTCGCATCACTATTTAAAAACTCACCCAAAGGCTGCACCTGCTTCGCCCCGATCAAACGCGCAATCGTCGGTTCATACGCATAAAACACATCCGGTCCGCGACTTTCCTGAAGCTGTGTCAGCAGCTTTTGCTCATATTGGTCTCCCGGCACAGGCACCAGCTTAACCTCGATATATGGGTTTTCCTTTTCAAATGCATCCAGCGCCCGCTGATACACCTTCACCTCCGCAGGATTACCCCAAGCCAGCATCGTAAGCCGCACTTTTTGCCCGTCTGTGTTCTTTATTTTGGGAGAGGTACTGCATGCCGCTGCAAGCAAAAACAGAACGCTGAGGAAAAATCCAATCTTTATCCAGCTCATGTAATTGTCCACCTTAACCGCCTCCTGTAGCTTCACTTGGTTGTATGTCTTCTTTTTTTGAAACGCTTACAAAACTTTCCCTATCATCATATGTAGGAGGGCGAGACACGATATCCCCATTTTCATTTCTATATAAAATTTATTGTTCTCGATGAGATCTGCATATCAATGTTGCTGTAAAACGAACAAGGCAGCCTTTGAAGCAAGGCTGCCTTGAATATGCTAATAAGCTACAAAGCGGACAACGCTCCCTCAGGTTGCTCCGCTCTGACAAGCAAAGCTGCTTGGGCAGCGGCAATGCGGGCAAATGGCACCCGGTACGGTGAGCAACTGACATAGTCCAGTCCGCTGCGGTGACAAAAGAGAATAGACTCACTATCCCCGCCATGCTCGCCGCAGATACCTGTCTCCAGAAAAGGCTTTTTTGCCCTGCCTTTGACAACAGCCCATTCGATCAGCTTGCCTACGCCATCCTGATCCAACACCTGAAAAGGGTTCGTTTCCAGTATGTTTTTTTCCATATAGGAGCCGAGGAATTTACCTTCAGCATCATCTCGACTGTAACCAAAGGTCATTTGCGTCAGATCATTGGTTCCAAAGGAGAAAAAATCCGCGTACTGGGCCACGCTATCTGCCAGCAGGGCTGCTCTTGGAACCTCAATCATGGTGCCCACCCGATACTTGAACCACTTAAATTCCTCGCTAAGCACCTGAACGGCTACCTTATCAACCAGTTCCCTCATTTGCTTGAGTTCATTGGAGTGACCGACCAGCGGAATCATAATCCCCGGTCTCACATCCACGCCCTTGCGTAGTGCCGCTTCCGCGGCCTTAAAGATCGCTTCAATCTGCATGTCGTATATCTCTGGAAACAGAATGCCCAGCCGAACACCGCGCAGACCCAGCATAGGGTTAATTTCCCGTAGTTCATGAACCTTGGAGATAGTTCTTTTAAGACGTTGGAGCTCCTCCGCATGGCCGCCGGAAAGCACAAGCTCCCGATGTCGCTCCTGAAGCTGTTCCAGATTCGGCAGGAACTCATGTAGCGGCGGGTCCAGCAGGCGAATCGTCATCGGTAAACCGTCCATCGCACTGAACATAGCCTCAAAGTCAAATTGTTGCATTTGGAGCAGACGATTCAAATGAAGAATCCGCTCCTCCTGATCATCGGCCAAAATCATCGCCTGAACGATAGATAGACGATTGCCAGAGAAAAACATATGCTCCGTCCGACATAGCCCGATGCCTTCGGCTCCAAATTCACGGGCTTTGACTGCGTCGAGTGGCGTATCCGCATTAGTGTAGACCTTCAACGTCCGAATGCCGTCCGCAATCTCCAGCAGCTTCAGTAACTCCGGTGTAATAACCGGCTCATTGAGCGACAGACTGCCTTGGTACACCTGTCCGGTGGTCGAATCGAGTGAAATATCCTCCCCTTCCTGAAAGGTCAGGGTACCGATACTGACGCTCCGACTGCTCAGATCAATGCTCAGCGCGTCACAGCCGCAAATGCAGGGTTTACCCATGCCCCTTGCAACCACAGCAGCATGGCTGGTCATCCCACCTCGACTCGTCAGCACCCCTTCGGCGGCAATGATTCCGTGAACATCATCGGGTGAGGTCTCCACACTGACCAGGATGACTTTTTGCCCATCCTTCGTCCAGTTCACTGCCGTATCCGCGTCGAATACAATACGCCCACTCGCTGCGCCAGGCGAGGCTGGCAAACCTTGGGTAATTGCCTCCAGCGGTGTGGAAGTATCAATGGAGCGATGCAGCAGCTGGTCCATGTGGGACGGTTCGATCCGCTGGATAGCCTCCTCTTTGCTGATAATCCCTTCCTCCACCAGATCCACAGCTATTTTTACAGCCGCCTGCGCCGTTCTTTTGCCGCTGCGCGTCTGTAGCAGATACAAATTGCCTTTTTCAATTGTAAATTCGATATCCTGCATATCCCGGTAATGACACTCCAGCAATGAGGCCAGCTCTTCCAGACGATCATAGACTAGCGGCAGCTCTTCCAAAAGTTGTGGAATAGGGTTAGGCGTTCTTATTCCTGCCACGACGTCCTCTCCCTGAGCATTTACCATATACTCACCGTACAGTTCCTTCACACCTGTGGAGGGATTGCGGGTGAAGAGCACTCCGGTTCCGCTATCGTTGCCGAGATTGCCAAACACCATGGCCTGAATGCTCACTGCTGTTCCTTGTTCATCTGGAATGCCGAAAGCCTTCCGGTAAACCTTGGCACGCATATTGTTCCAACTGCGGAATACAGCCTCCACCGCCAGTTGCAGTTGCTGATACACATCCTGTGGAAACGGCTGTCCACTCCGCTCTGCGACAAGATCTTTATAATTTGCGATCAGTTCCTTCCATTCTCCTGCGCTAACCTCTTGGTCACTGACACGCCCGTTGGTTTGCTTGCTCTGCTCCAGAAGCTGATTAAAATGGATGGAGTCTATCCCTAGCACGACCTCGCCGAACATTTGAATAAATCTGCGGTAACAGTCATAGGCGAAGGTTTCATTTCTCGACTGTTCTGCCAATCCACGCACGGTTTCATCATTCAGACCCAGATTCAGAATCGTATCCATCATACCGGGCATTGAGGTTACCGAGCCTGAACGGACAGATACCAGCAAAGGCCGCTCCGTATCTCCGAATATAGCCGACTGCGCTTCCTCAATGTCGTGCAGGGCGATTACGATCTCCCCCAATAAGCCCTCCGGAAGCTTGCCGCCTGAAGCAAAGTAGGCTCGGCACGCCTCGGTGGTCACCGTGAAGCCGGGAGGGATCGGGAGACCCAGTGTCGTCATTTCCGCGAGATTAGCGCCTTTTCCTCCTAGTAGCGCTTTCATCCCCAACTTACCTTCGTTAAATGAGTACACTCTTTTCAGCATTAAATTCATTCCCTCCACTTATCGAGATACATGCCTGAATTAATCTATATGTCTATTTAAAGTTGTAACACAAATCAGGAGGAAATTTCAATATATATGACGTAATATATACCTATAACATTCATTTATGATGTTTTAATTAATGAATAAACTTATTTATAAAACACTTTAATTCGGAGTTAGACGTATATCGGGATAGAATGACACGACTTAAAAAAACAAAAAGGACATCTGTTTAGACGTCCCTTTGCTCAGCTCAGATTTTATTTTTCTACATCTCTGTTAGCATCTTTTCAAAAATATTATAGCCGTTCGTTTCGCCTATATACGTATAACCGCATTGTCTGTAAAACTCGCTAAGCTTGTCATTTCCCGCGATACAGTCTAAACGGATTCGATCCTTGCCTGTGAAGTGGATGCCTTGTTCAATCCATTGCATCAGCTCACGGCCTAGCCCCTTCCCGGTGCTATCGCGATCCACAACCAAACGATGCAGATATACTGAGGTTCCTCCTTCAGAATCCGTTTCGTCTAGTCCCCACAACTTACGATCCCATGCACTGGGCTGCTGCTGCAAGATCACTGCGCCTGCCAGGCTATGGTCCTCCGATGCTCGGAAAATAACCACTTCTCCGCGTGCAATAGCGCCGCCCAAGTTGTGATCATCTTTTCCTTTAAGTAAGTTGCCCCATTGCGTGGAGCCTTTGCTGTGCAGCCATCTGGCCGTCTTTAAAATTAACTCCTGAACCTCAGCCTGATCTTCAGTGCTTGCCTGAAAAGCCATTAATTCTGGTGTGACGGATGATTTGACAATAGTCATTGATGTCATGCTGCACCTCAACTCTCAAATTTTCCTTATGTATAAAATATAGCATAAAAAATGAGCGTCTGATGATCTAGCAGAGCACCTATGATAACAGTCCAGTGATCTGGGAAAAGTTTTCTCGTTCAAAATCTACTGCTTTCAAGCAGAGAGCTTCTTTTCCATTCTATCCACACCATAAAGATCAAAAAAGGTATGCCGATACAGGCCAGCACCGGGGTTACGGGAAACCCAACCGGCTCGTTGATTTTAGCGGAAATGACTTTGGCTAGCATCAACAGACCTCCCCCCCAAAAGACGGAGCCCAAAATGAGAAGCCGTGGACGGTTTCCTATCATACAACGCATGAAATACGGCACAATAAGTCCTATATATCCGATGGTACCACATGCCCATACAGTAACGGCGGTCAACACAATCGCGAAGGGAATGTATAGCGGACTAAGCTGCTTGGGGAATGCAAAGACAGAGCACACAACGAGAATTGTAAGCAATGCAAGCCAAAACGTGAATGATCCTTCTCTTATTCCCCAACCTCCCTGAGATATTGCCCACTCTTGCTGATATTCTCCATATTCTCCAAGTAACATAATAAATCCCGACGCTGAACGAAGGACAACATCAATAATGAAACCAATCATGAATAAATGAACTCCCGCAGACCGTCCTCGAATGAAACGGATTTTATTCAATGTAAATACAATGAATCCCCCAAATACCGCTCCTGCAATACAAAGAGCCATACTACCAAAAGAGTCTATGTCCATCCCAAGTAAAAGGACAACACATAGCCCTACCATTGCCCCAGGCATAAGTCCGGTTAAGGTTGGTGATGCAAAGCGATTAGCTGTTCGTAATTGTAAAAGAGTTCCTGAAACGGCCAGACATCCCCCAAGCAACAACATATCCAATGCAAATGGCATACGAGTATGGTATACAACTTCCACAAGCATAGGATTGGGATTTGAAGAAAACAACACTTCCAATACCTCTGCATAGCTGATAGGAAATATACCTGTGATTAGCGACAGAAACAAACCAAGGATCAATAAAATAAATCCTGCAACCAAGGTCAAAACAATTCTTTGTGGACGGGGTGGAGCTGCGTTCGGTTCAGCAGCAATCATTCCACCTCCACGTTCACCCACATGTATTTCTTGTTCACTCATCAGATTTAAAAGATCCCCTTTCCTCATTTACCATAAAATATGAATATCACTATACTCTTATCGGTCATTTATGGTGAAAAATGTAACCTTTCTAATCATTTCAACCGATGATATCCGTATGAGAAAAGATGGAAAGGTTGTGAATGAGGTGCCAAGCCGTAATCCATATCTCCTCAAAAAGATATTTGGCATAAACAAAGAACGTATACTCATCTTCGCGCTGCTGCTGATCCCGGCTATCGCTGCCTTTATTGGAACACGGCCTATGCCTGCACAGTATATTTTGCAAGGAGAAATGCATCCGGTCAAAGATCTTGGCGTTCAGGGAAGCGTGTTTTTTGCGTCTGTTCAAACGGGTATTGCTAACAATCTCCTGGAGCGTTGGAATGTATATTCCAGTGAAAATGTATCCGGGGGAGCGATTACATTTGAACCCCTTGCCCCTGATGAAGTGGACTCGTATTTGAAGGACCTCACAGAGACAGACACGCTAAAATATTCTGCCATGCAAGCGGTACATGCAGCGACGGAATTAAGCGTAGACAGCGACACAGCTGAGGCTACGGCAACGTTCTCGAATCTTAGCAAATTGGAGGATGCTCGCTATGCGGAGCTATTGACTCATTTGCAGGATCTTTCGGGAAATTCCTTGGGTCTGATGACAGGCATCGGACTGTATGAGGAAGCCAATAACATCGACTTTTCAGATGGCGGACGTCACAAAATCGCTGGCTCTGGCACGATGGAAGAATACGGAGATGTCGGATCGGTCGGTGGGCTGGAGCAAAAGCTGCTGGGAGCCGAGGCCGCAAAGGTTGATCTATTTTTCGTACCGGCAGATTATGAATGGTACGGTGAGGAAGGCAACGAAGCAGAAGCTGCCCGAGTCCAAAAGGAGCATGGACTCAAGCTGCGCATTATCCCCGTAGAAACACTGGAGGATGCTATCGTGTATTTGAAGCAACTAGACTGGGAGGAAGTACATCTTGAATGATTCAGATTCCAAAGCATTCCCGTCCAAGACGGCTGGCAGTGTGCATCAAGCCTTACTAGCAGTGGGCACTATGGGCGAATTTCTCATCCTTATTTTTACGTTAATGTATATTTACGCAAACGATTTTTATTACGATCATCTATACGAGCTGGAGCAAAAATTTACAGTTTTTAGCTTTGTTCTCTACTACATGTGTTTTGTAACCTATCTGATCTGGCTAGTTCAAGTACATAAAGCCATCCGGCAAAAGCATTCCGATTATCCGATTCGTACCGTGGGAGCCATCGCTCGCATGATTCCTTTTATTAACTTGTGGGGATTCTCCAATACATTCACCCATATTTATAGGTACTTTGCGCTCCACCCCGAATTGGAGCGCAAAGCCCGTTATATTCAAAAGATGATTGTTCCGCTATATTTTGTCTGGTTTGGTGAAGGGATTATTAACCGGATTCTTATCTTACATTTTTCCCATATGGAGTCGATGTCCATGTTGCTGGGAGCTATTATGCAAACCACCAGAATGGCCTTCTTTTACTGCATGACACGGGTCATTCACAATAGTCTGGTCATGCTGAATAAAAAAGATGAAGAAGGATTGCATTAAAAAACGAGCTGGCCTTCACGGTCAGCTCGTTTCAATTTTCGGTAAAGCGTCTTACTCCATAAACAATATTTAATTCGTCTGTGCGGCAGGTACAATTCGGTATAATCCCGAAGTCTCGCCAGCCGCGGGACGTACTTCCTGGATGAACCATCCTAACGACAGCACTCTCTCCAGCCGATCATACTCAGCCTTCGTCAGTTCGGATGTAACGGCTTCGCTTCCTTCCTCCAGTGACAGCTCAGGCTCCCGCCCGAACGCAACGGCAATCCACGAACGAATGCCCCGGATCGTATTGTACTTGATCTGATATCCGTCCGTTACCGCGCTGACAAACACCTTCGGCTCTTTGGACGCCAGCCCGGTGACAAGCTCTGTATAATCAAAATCGGATGGTCCGTCCGTTGGCAGTTCATTTTGCTGCACCCGACGGATTAATTCCTCTTGAGACCAGCCTAAAGAGCGTAATGATTCCAGCAAGAGCGCGTCCCATTGGGAAATACGTACTCTATTCGTCGATTCAGTCATCGTTTTTTGCCTCCTTTGGGTCATGCACATCGTACAACCGATCTTAACCCTAACGGTTAACCGGGTATGCTACATAATGGCCGGGACTGATTTCTCTCAACTCGGTTGCACTGTTGTTATCCTTGTCCCATACTAATGAACCGTCTGGTTGGGCCAAGCCTCCCTCCAGTCCCTCCCGCTCTCCGACTGCTCTCGGATCGGGCACAGGGATAGAGGACAGCAGCGCCTGCGTATAAGGGTGAGCGGGCTGCTCATACAACTCATCTGCATCAGCTACTTCTACCAGTCGCCCATGGTACATCACACCGATTCGGTCTGAAATATGCCGCACCATCGACAAGTCATGGGCGATGAACAGGTACGTCAGCCCGAACTCCTGCTGGAGATCCTCCAGCGTGTTAATGACCTGCGCCTGGATGGACACATCCAGTGCCGAAATCGGCTCGTCACAGACGATGAACTCGGGGTTCACGGAGAGAGCACGAGCGATGGAAATCCGCTGGCGCTGCCCGCCGCTGAACTCGTGCGAGTAGCGATACAGATGCTCCCGCTTCAGCCCTACCTTTTCAAGCAAAGCCACTACAGCATCCTTACGCTCACTCCCCTGATGCAACCTGTGAATATCCATCGGCTCACCGATCAGGTCAAGCACGTTCATACCCGGATTAAGAGAGGAATATGGGTCCTGAAAAATGCTCTGAATGCGCCGACGCAGCGGCTTGAGCTGTTTGTCGTTCAGCTTGGAAATATCCTGACCGTCAAAGCGTACCGTACCTTCTGTATAATCGTATAACCGTGTCAGACAGCGTCCAACTGTTGATTTCCCACTACCTGACTCACCGACCAGTCCGAACGTCTCGCCACGCTTGATTTGAAAGCTCACGCCATCCACCGCCTTGAGCACCTCAGAGCTACGCCCTAACAAATCCTTTGCGGTCACAAAATGCTTCTTAAGCTGGTGTACCTCTACCAAGGGCTGATGCTCACCCAATGCATCGTTTGCTTCACTCACCGTTATTCCCCCCTTCCGCTTGGCCCGCTTCGGGCGTCTCGTAGACTCCAGCAGGCACTGCGTCCGGCTCGTTCAACCAGCAGGCTGCTCGCTGATCCGGGCGCAGCTCCACCATCGGCGGCCGCTCCACACAGCGGGCAAACGCATGCGGGCACCGTTCCATGAACGGACAGCCCGATGGCGGGTTCAGCAGGTCTGGCGGCGTGCCCTCAATCGGCACCAGCCGCTCGCGGAAACCGTTCGTGCGCTGGGGCACAGAACGCAGCAGGCCCTGCGTATACGGGTGGCCCGGACGATAAAAGATATCGTCCACGCGTCCCTCCTCCATCACCATACCGCCGTACATGACGATGACACGGCTACACACCTGGGCGACGACGCCCAGGTCATGGGTGATTAGAGCAATCGACATGTCGGATTGCTGCTTCAGCGTCTTGAGCAACTCCAAGATTTGCGCCTGAATCGTCACGTCCAGCGCTGTAGTCGGCTCATCTGCAATCAGCAGCTCCGGGCTGCACGAGAGCGCCATGGCAATCATCACCCGCTGGCGCATCCCGCCACTGAATTGATGCGGGTATTGGTTCATTCGGCGCTCCGGCTCGGTAATGCCTACTTGTCGCAGCAGTTCTACAGCTGCTTGCGTAGCCGCTTCCTTGCTCAGTCCTCGATGTCTGCGGATCACCTCAACCAGGTGATAGCCAACCTTTTTGACCGGATTCAGTGAGGTCATCGGGTCCTGAAAGACCATCGCTATCTGGTTTCCGCGTATTTTGCGCCATTGCTTTTCCGTCAGAGCGGTCAGACTTTGTCCCCGATAACAGATATCGCCGTTCAGCCGCTTGCCCGGCGGGGCAATCATCGACATGATCGCTTTCGCTGTAACACTTTTGCCGCTTCCGGATTCTCCTACGATTCCTACCGTTTCTCCAGCATCAATATGAAAACTAACCCCTCGAACTGCCTGATTTTCCCCTTCACGAGTGAAAAAGGAGACCTCCAGCTGTTCGACGGACAGTAGATGTTCTGTCATTGTGTTTTCGCTCCTTCCTGTCGCTCCTGGAGCCATTTGTAATGGATCTGTGCATGAATCATCGTTTTACTAATTTGGGTTCAAAGCCTACACGCAGCACATCTCCCAAAACATTAAAGCTCAACACCGTCAGTAAAATAAGTAGACCTGGGAATAATGCCATATATGGGGCCTGTGCAATATATCCTTGGGCATTATTCAGCATACTGCCCCACGTAGCATTCGGCAGCTGAACACCAAAGCCGAGGAAGCTCAGCGACGATTCCATCATAATCGCTGAAGCGATATTGTTCGTCGCCCCTACGATAATTACCGGAATCAGATTCGGTACGATGTGCTTTATAATAATACCAAACGTACTTTGTCCCGAAGCTTTGGCGTATAGTACATACTCCCGTTCGCGCAACGTCATTGTCTCTGCACGGACCACACGGGCAATGTTCATCCACATGAGCAGGGCGATAATGACAATGATATTGCCGACGCCCGGCTTCAAAAACACACTCAGCAGCAAAATAACCAAGAAAGACGGAATCGACATGATCAGCTCCAAAACCCGCATAAGCAGATTGTCGATCCATCCTCCAAAATATCCGCTCACAATACCTACCACTGCACCGATACTGGTCGCAATAATCATGGACGCAAAGCCTACAAGCAATGATACACGTCCGCCGTACAGTGCTCTTGTAAAATAGTCCCGCCCATAATCATCCGTCCCAAACCAGTGTGCCGCTCCCGGTGGTTGGAGACGCTCCAGCACGTTCAATTTATTCGGGTCCTGCGGCGATAAAAATGCGAAAATCGCCCCCAGCGAGAATACGATCAATAGTATGAGGGCGACGGCGCCCATTTTGCTCGTCATCAGCTCGATCCCGATGTTGCGCCATTTGCTCCGATTCATGAATTCACCTCGTTGATTTAATTCTCGGGTCCGCAATGCTGTATAAGATATCTGCAAGCAGATTACCCAGGATCAGCAGCAGGGCGGAAAATAAAGTAATCCCCATGATAACGGGATAATCCATCCCTTTCACCGCCGTCATGCCCAGCGAGCCAATGCCCGGCCAGGAAAATACCGTCTCCGTCACAATGGCTCCAGCCACCAGGTCCGCAACCGACATTCCGAGCAGCGTAATGATGGGCAACAGCACATGCTTGAGCACATGTCGAAACAAAACCAGTCTTTTTCCAGACCCGAACGCGTATTGAATCTGCACATACTCTTCCTTGAGCTGCGTAATCGTGCTGGAACGGATGTACCTCACATACACAGACAGAAAGCCGAAAGCCAGTACAAAACATGGTAAAATCCCATGCTTAATCACATCCAGCACCGAGTCCGTACCGATGGTACGCATCCCTGTACTCGGAAGCCAGTGCAGATAAATCGCAAACAAATAAATAAGTAAAATACCGAGCCAAAACAGCGGAACAGAAATCCCGATGTACGACATCAGATTAATAAGCTTGTCGATCCAGCGATTCCGATTAGCCGCAGCCGTCAAACCGAGTGGAATTGCAATCAGCACAGCCAGTATGATGGATGCGCCCATTAACCCGGCTGTAGCCGGGAGACGATCGAGAATCTGATCCAGCACAGGCTGGTGATTAATTAGCGAGTAGCCGAGATCACCCGTTAGGCTCTTTTTGAGCCATAATATGTACTGCACATAAGCGGGCTGGTCCAGCCCCAAGCTATGCCTCATTCGTTCAATGTCTTCCAGATGCATATTCGGTGTAACAAAAGAGAGAACCGGATCACCTGGAGCCAGCTTGATCAAGCCGAAGCAGACGATGGACACAAAAAATAGCATCGGTATAACTTGCAGCAACCTTCTGGCGATGAGTTGTCTCATACGTTTCCCTTCCCCTTGCTGTTTTCGAAAAAAATAAGCTGGTTAGCCCAGCTTATTTTTGAAAACCCTGTCTTATTTGTGATAAATTTTGGACAAATCCTCGAAAATCACGACCGGCTTCAACACAGCCTGATCAATACCGCCATACTGCTTGTCGAAGGCTACAATCGTTTTGGTGTAAGCAATCGGGTAGATGACAGCATCCTCAGCCAGCAGCTCTTGTACCTTTTTATAAATTTCTCCACGTTTAGTCGTATCCGACTCACCCGCGCCCTCTTCCAGCAGCTTATCCACTTCTTTATTTGAATAATGCGAATAATTGGAGGACGATCCGGTGCTATACAAAATACGATACGCGTCAGGGTCATACCCCATGATATAGCCGCTGATCGCCAGATCGAAGTCCTTGGCATTCGTATCGACGAACTTTTGCGACCATGCCGAGGAATCCATGCTGTTCACGTCCAGCTGAACGCCTATGTCCTTGAACTTCTGCTGGATATAGAGTGCTTGTGCTTCCTGTACCTTGTTGCCGCCCGGAATGATAATGCGCAGCTTCAGTCCTTCAGCTCCAGCCGATTTCAGCAGCTCTTTTGCCTTGTTCACATCATTATTGAAAAATGAAACGTCGTTCGTGTGATACAGTACGTCCTGTGTCAGAGCAGATTTCGCAGTATCTGCATAATCCTTGGAGCCATAGGATACCTGGATCAATTCATCCTGATTCAATGCATAAGAAAGCGCCTGACGTACTTCTTTTTTGTTCAACTGCTTCGTATCACTGTTTTCATTAAACATCAGATAAGCCAAGCGACCTTCGCTGTAAGGGAAAATGTCAAACTTATCTGTTGCTTTAATGGTCTCTACATTTTGTGGATCGAGATAGTTTACATTGATCTCACCATTTTGAAGGGCCAAATTCGCAGCATTTGAATCTTTAACAATCCGGTATGTTACTGTATCCAGATGCGGCTTTCCGCCAACATAGTTATCGAACCGTTCAAGTGTAACGTACTCACCAGTTTTGTACTCTTTAAATTTGAAAGGACCTGATCCAATCGGAGAGTTGTTTTTCGTGCTTTTCTCAATATCCGCTTCATTCTCGAAAATGTGCTTCGGAATCGGGGATACCTGTACCAGTGCTGCCTCAAAAGCAGGAGCTGGCTGAGGAAGCTTGAAATCGACCGTTGTATCATCAACCTTGCTCGCCTGAATCGGTTTGCCATTAACCATAAAATTACTTCTCAAAAAGCTGTGCTGCTTCTCGTCCAAAATTTTGTTAATGGTGAAAACGACATCGTCAGCTGTCAGCTTCTCGCCATCATGCCAAGTCAGATCTTTTTTCAATTTTAGTGTATAAGTCAGCTTGTCTGCTGAAGGAGTCAGACTGTCTGCCAAATAAAATGTCTTTTTGCCATTGTTCACCTGAAACAATGGTGCGAATATCGCCTGGTCTATCGTCAGACTTACCCGATCACCCGCATAGTTTGGATTCAGCACCACCGGATCAGCTTGTACGCCAATGATCAGGCTGCCGCCATCTTTAGGCTGTCCGTTATCAGCTGTTGTGGTAGCTGTACCAGGCGTATTCCCATTCGTCTCAGACGTAGATCCAGAATTCCCGCCGGAGCATGCACTTACAACCAACATTAATACAATTAATACCAATACACCAGTCAAATTACGACGCATCGCTCTAGCCCCCGTGTCCTCTTAGTATGTAATAAATTTATTATAAATCGGAATAGTCGGATTTACAATCGGTCAAAAACTGTTTATTCCCCTTGTCATTAGCATTCCAGACATTATGTGATCGAATCTAGAAAAAAGACACCCGTGAAGGGTGTCTTCAGAGTATCCACAAACTGATCAGTGCCAGGATGGCAGGCAGGCCTTGCTTTAATAAAATAGACTTATTGGCAGTTAATGCACCATACAACGCAGCCACTACCACACAAATGACAAAGAATAATTGGATTTGCCGCCCGATCACAGGATCTGGATAGAACAAGCCCCACACCAATCCGGCTGCCAAAAAGCCGTTGTACAGCCCCTGATTTGCAGCCAAGGATTTGCTTGCTTCCGCCAGCTCCTTCGAGGTGCCGAACGTACGCATTGCCCGCGGAGTCGTCCACAGAAACATTTCCAATATTAGAATGTACACATGCTCCAGAGCTACAATTCCGACCAATATTGAACTAAGTAAGCTCAAGTAGTTTCCTCTTTTCCACATAAAGTTACTATGAGGTGATTTTTAGATCTATCCTCGAAAAGTATAGTTCATCTTCCAAAAACAGTAAAGAGACCGAGCCTAAGGCTCGGCCTCATTTCTACATGAAGCCTTACATCGTTCTTGCAAAATCCAACAAAGCTTTGGACATGCTGTTAATCTCGTCCGTAGATGCATTCACTTGCTGCGTTAGCGCGGCTTGTGTTTGTGTCAGCGTAGACATGTTACCGATATTGTGCAAAATCCGCTCGATGAGTGTCTTCATTTCGTCCAGACTAGTCTCGATATTTCCGGTCGCATCAGCACTGTGAATGGCAAGTTTTCTCACTTCATCTGCGACTACCGCAAAACCCCGCCCCTGCTCGCCCGCACGCGATGCTTCAATGGCAGCATTCAGACCCAGCAGATTTGTTTGATTCGCAATCTCTTTAATGAAGTTGGAAATGTTTTGGGTTTCTTCTGCACTGACTTTGGCTTGATTCGCTGCCTCTGTCGATTGCTCCTGAGCCGTTGCCAGCTCCTGCGCCTGGTTACTAACCGAGTTAACGCCGTTCACCATTTCCGTAATGGAATCGGAGAGATGCTGGATTTTGAGCGTAAGCTCATCCGCGACAGCCTGCTTTTCCTTTTCCACTGTGATATCACGAATGGTCCCGGCAATACGAATAGGCACTCCCTTGCTATCGCGTATGCTTCTTCCACTGTTTTGATACCAGCGATATTCGCCATTTTTACTTTGCAAGCGACACACCATGTCATATGGCGTACGATCTGAATAGTCATTTAAATGGTCAACTACAGCCTTAAACGCATGCTCGGCATCGTCAGGATGTATACGCGAACTCCAACTGCTTAGTACACTAGGGAAGTCCTGCTCATCCTTAAAGCCCAAGGTGTGGCGGAATTGCTGGGACCACCAAAATATATTATCCGGGTTCTCAATGTCTCCATCAGCCAGAATGACATCATATGGAGCCTCCACCAAAACACGATTGATGAGATCATATCTTGTAACTAGAGCCTGCAACTCCTCGGACTTGATCTTCTGGTCGTGCACATCCAATAGAGCACCCGCAATTCGAAGCGGCACTCCCTGCTGATCGCGGATCGTTGTTCCGGTAGCCCGGAACCAGCGGTATTCTCCATGCTTCAGCTTCAAACGATACTGTACGTCATAAGGCGTCTTTCCCGTAAAATCCAGCAAATGATCTGACAAAGCTGCCAATGACCTGTCATGATCTTCGGGGTGCAGCCGGGATGCCCAGCTGTTTAATACATTGGGGAAGTCCTTTTCGCTCTGATACCCCAGCATAGCACGAAATTCTTCTGACCATGTGAACGTATTACTTGGATTGACGGGATCACCCGCAACCACCTCCATGTCCCATAAGCCAATCTCTATAGCCTTGGTAACAAGCTTCAGACGGATGTCAACATGTTGAGCATCCTTTTTCATGGACTCAAGCGCTTGGTTGACATTGTTTGCGATTTCTTGAACCTCGGAAGATTTGGATGAAACTTGTATTGCGGCGGAATAATCCTTCTGCTGTATTCTTTGTGAAAGTTTGCGGCTTTCTTCTACTAAAGGAGCAAGTGAGTGGGTCTCATTTTTTTTAAGAAACATATATGCTCTTCCCTTCTAAGCCAATATATAAAACGATATAGTTTAATATCGGAATTTTATTAAGAATCATTATAAATAAATTTAAAATTGCATAGGTAATAAGAATCATTTTTATGTCCATATACCTATATTTTCATACAAAAAACATCGAAAAATGTCGAAAAAGGAAAGGTCTTAACAAGTCTGGAAACGAAAAGAACACCTTCGCATTACTTCGCAAAAGTGCTCTTTCTGTCAACTATTCAGTTCATTGCATCTTATTTAATTGAAGCAACGTATTCCTCGCCCTTTTCTTTATCATATTGGCCTTCCCATTTGGACATGACCACAGCGGCAAGCGAGTTGCCTAATACATTGACTACCGTACGCGCCATATCCAGAATGCGATCAATACCAGCGATAAAAGCCAAACCCTCCAGTGGGAGGTTCACTGCTCCAAGTGTAGCGAGCAAAACGACAAAGGAAGCACCCGGCACTCCTGCAATACCTTTGGATGAAATAATCAAAACGAGCACCAGCGTGATTTGTGTCGTGATTGGCAGGTCAATGCCGTACATCTGGGCAATGAAAATCGCAGCCAGTGCCTGATACAGGGTGGAACCGTCCAGATTAAAAGAATACCCAATCGGAATGACAAAGGAAGTAATTCCTTTAGGACATCCGAACTTCTCCATCTTCTCCATGATCTTAGGCAGAACACTTTCCGAACTGGCCGTCGAATATGCAAGCAACAGCTCACTTTTCAAAATTTTAATCATGGTCCAGAGACGGGTACCGCAAAGCTTGGCGATAATTCCGAAAACAATCACAATGAACAGCGCCATGGAGCCGTACACCGACAAAACAAGCTTCAATAATGGCCATAACGACGCCAATCCAAACTTGGCCACTGTCGTTCCAATCAGTGCGAATACTCCGAACGGAGCCAGGCGCATGACCTGATTGGTTACCCAGAACATGGCGTCGGCTACGCCTTCAAAGAAATTCAGCACGGGCTTGCCCTTGTCACCAATCGCCGCTACCCCTAGTCCAAACAGTACGGAGAAGAATATAATAGCCAGCATATCTCCCTCGCCCAGAGCTTGAATAATATTGGTAGGAACAATATGCACAATCGTATCTATAAAGCTATGGCCTGACTTCTCTGCAGTCTCCACATAGGAATGGATATCACTCTTGGCCAGGTGGGACATGTCCACGCCGTCACCAGGTCGAACCAGATTGGCAACAAGCAGTCCGAAAAGGATGGCGATTGTCGTTACAATCTCAAAGTACAGAATAGACTTGCCGCCAAGTTTACCTAGTTTTTTCATGTCTCCCACGCCGGCAACGCCGATAATGAGCGTTGAGATCACAATAGGCACGACAATCATCTTGATCAAGCGAATGAAAATATCGCCGATTGGCTTTAAGTAGACTTCCACCCCTGAATTGCCGTAAAATAAGGCACCAATAATAATACCTAAAGCCAGACCGATAAAGATTTGCATCGTCAAATTAATCTTTTTCACTTCGTGTCCCCCCTGGCTGATTTGTATATTTTTGCAGTATGCTGTTCTTAATATTCAAATGATGTTATTTATACTACAATCTGATCTATAAAAAACGACAATTATCTACAGCTGCATTTATTTTTTTCTATAAATTCACAAACTTTAACGGCGAGCCTGTGAATTTAGCTCACATTGCCTTTCTGACTGAATACCCAGGAGGTGAATATAGTTGAAGTTGAATACGCTCCTGTTCCTGCTCATGCTTGTATTTGTACCGCTCGCAGGTGAGCTGAATATTCACCCGTTCGCTAATACATTCCGTCTCAGCTTTGGTACACCTGTATTTTTTTTCTTTCTGTTATCTATTCGTCATATTCCACCTGCATTATCGGGAGTGCTTGCAGGGATAGCGGTAGTCGCCTTTCGCATCTTACTCAATCATTACACTCAGCCCGGCCTTCCCTTCGAAGAGTTGCTGACACTGCACGGCCCTACCTTTTTTTATTACATGGTCTACGGTCTGCTCTTCCAGGTCCTTAACATTAATGCTGAGCCTTACCGCGCACTCCGCGTGGGCATCCTCTCTGTAGGGATTGAGGTTGCCGCAAGTGTGTCGGAACTTAGCGTCCGGTGGAGCATTGACGGCGATTTCTGGGACATCATTAAGATCAGCAAAGTAGCTTTCATGGCTATGATCCGCAGCTTCTTCGTGCTTGGGTTTTATAATATGATTCGGTTAAATCAATCGGTTCAGCATGAAGAGGCACAAAGGCAGCAGACAGAGCGAATTTTACTCCTTGTATCGGACTTGTATGAGGAGTCGGTCCAGTTAGGCAAAACGCTGTCACATGCAGAACAAATCACTCGTGAAAGCTACGAGCTGTACCGTGAGCTGCAGCAGGATGAATCTCTGAAGGATAGAGAACATTACGCCAGACAGGCACTTCGTATTTCCGGACAGGTCCACGAGATTAAAAAAGACAGCCAGCGGATTTTTGCTGGTTTGTCCAAGCTGATTGATGCCGAAAGCGGAGTGCATTACATGGCTTCTCAGGAGCTCGGGGAGCTAATCATCCGAACGAACAGCAAATATGCACAATCGCTGGACAAGTCCATCCGTTTTACCCTAGATGTCGATCCTTTGTTACCCAAGCTGCATGTTTATACCGTTTTGACACTTATTAATAACCTGACAGCCAATGCGGTTGAAGCAATGAAGGACAACGGAAGGATTGACGTTTCCATTCGCTGTCTCCCGGGAAAAGAGGATATAGCTTCCTTTAGTGTTACCGACAACGGTCCGGGTATTCCTCAGCGGAAACGGGAAACGGTCTTCACACCAGGGTACACGACCAAGTATGATGAGGAAGGACAGCCGTCGACCGGTATGGGATTGTTTTATGTGCGTGAGGTCGCGGAGAGCCTTGAAGGAACGATTGAACTGCAACAGGATGAAGAAGAGAATACAGATAGATTACAGACCACTTTTAGAATTACATTGCCTTTACGGAAACTGACGGAGAAAGGAAGATAGCCCGGATGCGTTTTTATATTGTGGATGACGATCAGGGAATTCGTTCTATGCTGGCAGACATTATTGAAGACGAAGGTCTAGGGGAAGTCATCGGGGAAGCAGAGGATGGTACCTACGTGAATAGCGGCCTCCTGGAGCTGAACCGCATTGATGTATTGCTGATTGACCTGCTGATGCCGCTTCGTGACGGCATTCAGACCGTGCGTGCACTCGGCGATCAATTCAGCGGCAAAATCATTATGATTTCTCGCATCGAATCCAAAAACATGATCGGCGAGGCGTACTCGCTCGGTATTGAATATTATGTGGCCAAGCCTTTGAATCGACTGGAGATTATTGCAGTTATTCATAAGGTGGCTGAGCGTCTACGCATGCAGCAGTCGATAACGGATATCCAGCGCACGCTTCAAGGGTTGTCGATGTTCACATCGAATAACCCAACGGCAACGATTGAACCAACCCGAAACATCGTAACTTCCGGGCAGTTTCTGCTCTCCGAAATGGGGATGATCGGCGAAGCTGGGAGTATGGATTTACTGGACATGCTGGAATTTCTGGACCAGTATGAGGAGGAAACAGGCAATCTATCTCCCTATCTGTTCCCGCCGTTGAAGGATATATTTGCCAATGTAGCGTCCAAACGGTTAGGAGCTTCAGCCTCAGCAGTAGAGCTGAGTAAGGAAATCAAAGCATCGGAGCAACGTGTCCGCCGCGCTATTTTCCAGACGCTAAGCCATATAGTATCGCTCGGATTGACCGACTATACCCATCCTAAATTTGAAAATTATGCATCCAAATTTTTTGACTTTACAGAAATCCGCAAAAAAATGCTGGAGCTGCAAAACAATGTGGAGCCTTCACTGTCCCAAGCCCGCATTAATACGAAAAAGTTCGTACAGGTGCTCTATATGGAAGCAAAACGGCTATTACACTAAGCATTTTGCATAAATCCCAAGAGTATTCACAAATCAGCAATATATAGATCAGAACGGGTTAGTCCGTCGTCTAAATATTGTACCCTTGAGCGTTGGGAATCGAATTATGCAAAATGCTGACATTAAAAGAAAAGCACCTGCATCTCCCCATGTATCTATTACTCGGAGATAAAACAGGTGCCCATCGTTGATGATTCGATATCCCTTTAATCCAGACTCTTGTCCTGCCACTCCATAGCTTCCAAGAGATCTACACCATCGGACAGCAGACGTTTCAAGACATTCAGTTCTTCCGAGCTGTAACGATCTAAAAATTCAAATAACTGCTGCTGTACCTTAACATGCAGTCGTTCATGCACAAGAAAGAGTCTTTTCCCCAACGGGGTTAATCGAAAATAAATTTCTTTCTTGTTGTCGTTAAGCTGAGTTCTGCGAATCCAGCCTTCCTTGAGCAGCTTGGTGCTGACTTTCGAAACTGTACCCTTGCTCAGCTCAATTCGATCCGCTAATGTCGTAACATTAATCGGCTCATGCCTCCCAATACAGTCAATGACGTGCACATCCGTCAGATTGAGCGAAGCAATTCCATCAAAATGCTCGTGGATTTCTTCGAGAAAAGACATGCTCTCTCTCTGCTGATGCTGCTCCAGCTGGTGATTCATCTTAATGAGCAAATCATAAACATGCTGAACTGATGTCGCTTTCTCCATACGAAAAAATGGTCACTCCTTTGGCATACTCCTCCTTTCATTATAGCCCATTTTTGTTTCATAGAAAACAATATATGCATACGGAAAGCTCCCCTTTAACATTTCCGTATATATACAGAATATATCTGTCGTTGATACTTTGTTTCCTTTGAAACAATTTTATTTTAGTACAATTGAGAATGATTATCAACCATTTTTTTAAAAATCATTTCTGTTTCTCTCCAAACTACAGGGGTGTTTTCGTTTTGAAAAATATAATTGTATAATCGTAAAATGAGAACAGGCTAGAAACAAGCTCTCTATAGAAGGGATGATGATACATGTCGGATGCAAACCAATTATTCGGTCAAGCACTGGTTAAATCACTGGTCGGGGAACGTGGACATATTCGAGTGGCTCGGGCGTTACCAGACATCGACGTCGAGCTGGCAGGGAAGAAAAATGCAGAAATGCCTTACAGCATTTATCAACTGCTGAAGCATATGATTTACTGGCAGCAATTTATGTTGGAGCATTTGGAAGGACGGAAGCCCCAGCTTCCGGGAAATGTCATGGAAAGCTGGCCCGAAGAGACTGGACCGCAAAGCGAAGAGGCATGGCAGGCTGTCATTAACGAATTTTTACAGGGCGTAGATCAGGCTGTGCAGATTGCCGAAACCGCGCAACTGGATGATTCACTAGCTCATTTCCCAGGTGAAACGAAAGCAGGACTACTGCGGAATATCGCTTCCCACAATTCATATCATTTGGGTGAAATCGTACTGCTACGCCGGATTTATGGAGCTTGGCCACCACCAGGAGGCGGCTTTCCCGCTTAAAGGCAACACCATGCCCTGGTCATACGAATAGAGCATAAATTAAACAAAAGGATTTCCCCAATCTGCTGCTTCATACCTCCATCATTGCATTGGGATTTAGGCACCACGAGGAACTCGCTTGCGTACCCTATATGGGAATCCGCTAACTCGACCTGAAACCGTTCATCCGTAATCAGGTGCAATCCGAATAACGGTTCCCATGATGCAAGATCAAAGAGAGGTTTCGAGGTTATGGTGAGACACTTATATTTAAATCGTAATATCGCCTGTATGATCGTGATCAGCCTTATTGCTAACATGAGTGGGAGTATGATCCTTCCACTCTTTGCTATTTATGTAGAGCAATTCGGGATATCTACACTCGGCATGAGTATTTTATTTTCTCTTTTTTATATGGGAAGATTTCTTGGTGGAGGCATGGCAGGACGAATTTATGAAAAGATTGGCGCAAAACGCTTGGGGTTGAGCTTACTCATTGCCGAAATCGCTTGTATGCTTCTGTTTCCGATTGCAACAAGCTTCATCATTCTATCCATACTGAGACTCCTCCAAGGCTTGGTAGCTATAGGGCTAACCGTCTTTGTAAGAGTCACGATCAACCATATGAGCACCGCAGAGAATCGAGGCACACTCAATGGATATATCAGCAGCAGTGAAGGTGCTGGTATGATTTTAGGGCCTCTTATGAGTGGAGCTATTGTTTCTTATTTTTCTTTATCCGTTCCATTCTATTTCGTTGCTTTTTTTTCCTGTATATCCTTCGTTGCCGTTTCAAGAATGACTTTCCTCAGTTCTCCCTTAAAACCACAAGAACAGCATTCGCTCCCTCTGAAACCCAAAGAAAAAACCATGTTAACGAAACAGTTACTTGTCTATTCTACCGTTCATTTTCTTGAAATGAGTGCATTCGCTATATTTTTAACGTACTTCTCCATATATGCAACCTACAAGCTCCATTGGAGCCCCGCAGAAATTAGCTTAGCTTTTACAATTATCGGCATATCAACCTTCATATCAGCGCCCTTTATTGGCAAAATATCTGATCTACTTAAGGATCGCTTGATGCTTTGTATCATCGGTCTATTGTTGATCATGGTGGAAATCATCTTATTTCTTTGGTTCACAGAACCATGGATCGTATACTTAGCGATGTTCATCGGAGGTATAGGAGGAGCCAGCTATCTGGATTCCTTTTACTCGCAACTAGGGGATGTTATTCCTGAGGAAAATAGAAGCTCATTTATCGGCAACGTCGTATCTTTGTCCGAATTGGGGGCCATTGTGTCTCCGATCATCGCAGGTGCACTCATGGAACGGTTTAGCATCAACACTCCCTTTTACTACAATTTGATTTTGGTGTTGATCGCTATAGTTATCCAATATGTCATTCGATTCAAGTCGAAATCTATAAGAAAAAGGCCAATTGCATAAGCAACTGGCCTCCTTTCTTTTCATCACAGCTCTAACTCAACTGCAACCCCAAAATGATCCGATACAACTGGTCCTGTCTTCCCGTTCAGTACAACGGTTGAGGATTGAACCTGTGCTGTCTTATTGGAGAAGATAAAGTCAATGCGGAGCGACTCCGCGTTACTTTCCCAGCCAGCAATAGCTTTAATCACCGTGTGGCCTTCATCACGTACTGCTGCATTCGGATAGGTGTCCGACCAGCCGGATTGCAGTACATAGTCATATCCTTCTCCACGTACTTCGGCCGCGTTGTTGAAATCACCCATCATAAACACAGGAGTCGGAGCAAAAGAATTTAGCACTTTTGTTGTACGATCCCATAGTCCACGGAAGGATTCTTCATCATTCCACCAGTTATAATGTCCACTTACAAACCAGGCCTGTACTCCGTCCACCACAGTTTGAATGCCAACAATTTTACGCGAGCGGTAGTTGTCATAATCCTGTAGCGAGGAAACATATTCGTTCACCGTAGCTGTAATCGGTGTTTTGGACAGAATTGCCAAACCCTCGTCGTATTTGGCAAAACCAACATGCGCGGGAGCCCACGTCCAATGATAAGCATCGGACAATAGCCCGTTCAGCACATAAGCATAGTTATCACGCTTAATGACAACTTCAGGATCTGCGCTATAGTAAGCGCTCAAATCGTCCGGCGACAAAGGAGTCTCTTCCATGGACTGGTTCACTTCCTGCAAAGCAATGACATCAAACTGCTGTTCATCAATAAAAGCAGCCAGTTGCTTTAGCTTATCGTGCTGATTTTCTTCCATCCAAGCATGTGCATTTAAGGTTAACAACTTCAAAGTAATCACCTGTTGAGTATGTCTTGTATATCTGATTTAAGCACATCAGCCTTCGGTCCGTAAACCGCCTGCACCCCATTATCTACTTTTATCAAGCCCAAGGCACCCAGCGCTTTCCACGTCTTTTCGTCCCCAACGGCATCTGTATCCTTCACCGTCACACGCAGACGGGTCATGCAAGCGTCCACCTCGACAATGTTCTGCTCACCCCCAAGCGTCTTGATGATATCCGTAGCCAGTTGATTTTGAGTGGAAACAGCTGCCACACCCTCTGTCTTCGTATTCCCCACCTCGGAAGTGCCCTGAGGCTCCTCATCCGTATAGTTCCCCAGTCTTCCCGGCGTAGCCATTTTGAATTTACCGATCATAAAATAAGCGATAAAGTAGGTTGCTACCGCAAACACCACACAAGTCAGCACGAAGTTAATAATATCCTGCACCAAACCCGCATTTATAGACAACGGCAATCGGGTCAGCAGTTCAATCATACCAAACGAATGTAAACGCAAATGTATGATGTCGGCCATTCCGAACGCAATACCGGTAAGAATAGCATAAACCACATACAGCACAGGCGCTACGAACATAAACATGAATTCCAGTGGCTCCGTTACCCCTGTTAAAAAGACAGCTGCGGCTGCCGAAAAGATCATCGACTTGTACTTGCTGCGTTTATCTTTGTCTACACGGCGATACATAGCCACCGCTAGTCCCATAAGGATTCCTGCTCCACCGATCATTTGTCCTACCTTGAAGCGGGCAGGCGTCACGCCTTCCAACAAGCTATTGTAGGCTGTCGGATCGGTACCACGAAGCGCACTCAGGTCACTTGCCCAAGCCAGCCACAGCGGGTCTTGCCCGGCAACGACGCTTCCTGCCCCGGAACCCGTAAGTGTCGTGTAAACGCCACCAAGTTGAGTATAGTTAATAGGAACAGTCAGCATATGGTGAAGTCCAAAAGGAATCAGTAGTCTTTCCAGTGTACCATAGACAAATGGCGCTACAAAAGGAGCCGACTCTCCCGAAGTCGCCAACCAAATACCAAACTGATTAATCCCCCCCTGAACAAATGGCCAGATGGCAGACATGATCAAACTTACGATGACAGACCATAAAATCACGACAAAAGGAACAAAACGTTTACCGTTAAAAAAGGCTAAAGCGTCTGGCAGCTTGCGGTAATTGTAGTACTTGTTGAATACCACGGCCCCGACAAATCCGGAGATGATACCGACAAACACACCCATATTAAGTGCAGGCGCCCCTAAGACAGAGGTAAAATAGCCACTAACCGGAATGGATGCACCAAAAAGAGTGTGGGTGGTGGCACTCTCCTGGGTTAGCATTTTCGAAGACACACCCAAAATCGTTCCTGTTGAAATATTAATGAGAATAAAGGCAATTAAGGCAGCAAAAGCCCCGCCCGCCCGTTCCTTAGCCCAGGAACCACCAATCGCCACTGCAAATAGAATGTGTAAATTATTGATAATACCCCAACCCAAATTCTCCATGACCCCGCCGACAGTCAACCAGAAATGGATATCGCCAGCCAACATCGCCACTACTTTACCGAGCGAAATCATAATCCCTGCTGCCGGCATGACAGCAACAACCACTAGCAGTGCTTTCCCGAGCTTTTGCCAAAAATCAAATGATAGAAGTTTTTTCATGCTCCTTCAATCTCCATCCCTTATAGTATGTACAGCGTTGTTCGTACCCTATAAACATTATGCAATCGGTTGCACAATTATTATAATGATATCGCTTTCTATTGGCAATACCCTAATTGTAAATATCTTGGTTAATGATGATGTAAAAACTCGAAAAAGCCGCGAATTTGTTGATTTTCGAGCAATATCGTATGATAGAACATAATATTTCCTGCTTGAGATAGCAAAAGGAGACGAAGACGATGGCAGTAACCATCAAAGATGTCGCAAAACGTGCTAATGTTGCTACTTCCACCGTATCCCGTGTCATTCAAGACAGCCCCAAAATCAGCGAAGCCACCAAGGCACGTGTCCGTAAAGAAATGAAGGCGCTTGGCTATGAACCCAACTATTCAGCTCAGAGTCTAGCTAACCGTGTTACACAGTCGATCGGCATTATTATGCCTGAATCGGATGTGGCAATCTTTCAAAATCCCTTCTTTCCGGAAAGCCTTCGCGGGATCAGCGAATGGGTGAATGAGCACAACTATACACTGTCCATTGTCACAGGAAAAACGAGTGATGAATTGCTATCCCGCGTGAGGCTGATGACCCGGACCGGACGTGTTGACGGCTATATTGTTCTGTACTCCAAGCAAAAAGATAGCATCGTAGAGTATCTTCATAAAGAAAAAATACCTTACACCGTAATCGGTAAGCCTCAGCAATTTGTCAGTGAAACTACCCATGTAGACAACGATAACTACCAGGCTGCCAAAGATGTGGTCACTTATTTGACTGGGCTGAATCATCAGCGCATTGCTTATGTTGGTGGTGATCATGAACAGATCGTGAATATTGAAAGACTCCGAGGCTACCAGGATGCGCTGCGAGAGGCAAGCTTGCCTCTACCCAAGGAATACGTGGTCAGGGAGCCATTTAATCTGGAGGACATGCGCACATTATTGCAGGCTACCCCGCCGCCTACCGCGATGATCGTTAGCGACGACCTTGTAGCCATGGCAGTACAGAAAATGCTTTCTCAGCTCGGCGTGTCCATGCCAGAGCAGTTATCCATGGTGAGCTTCAATAATCTAATGCTGGCTGAGCTGATGAATCCCCCTCTCACTTCCGTGGATATTGATATCTTCACTCTAGGTTATCAGGCAGCCAAAAGCCTGATTGAAAAAATCGAAGACCCCAAAGAATTGACCAAACACATCATTGTTCCCCACCGAATTGTGGAACGCGAGTCCAGCCAGATACTATGATTCTCTGAGGAATGAACAAGAACTGATTTTGTGGAAACCCATAAAATCAGTTTTTTTTGCGTTGACAGGGCAAACGGTTGCACTATATACTGAACTCGCTCATATACTGGTTTCGTTAAAACAACGATCTCATTTTCCGAGAGGGGTACACAATCATGGTTTACAACCGATTATTTGACGTAGATAGTTGGAAGCTGACAACACACACTCTACATAGCACACACATGCGATTACAGGAAAGCATAACGTCCATAGGCAACGGTTATATGGGCATGCGCGGCAATTTTGAAGAAGCTTATTCAGGTGATCATCATCAGGGAACGTATATCTCCGGTGTATGGTTCCCCGACAAAACAAAGGTCGGCTGGTGGAAAAACGGCTATCCTGAATATTTTGGCAAGGTCATCAATGCCATGAACTTCATCGGCATCAGTCTGATCGTAAACCAAGAGGAAGTAGACTTATTTACGGCACACATCAGTGATTTTGTGCAGGAATTGGACATGAAACAGGGTATCCTGCGACGCACCTGCACCGTGAACGATCAGGTTCGTATCACTACGGAGCGTTTTCTGAGCCTCACCACTCGTGAGCTATGCCTGATTGATTACCAAGCAACGAATATAAGCGAGCAGCCTCTAACCATAGAGCTTGTCCCCTATTTGGACGGCAATACGAAGAATGAAGACACGAACTATGATGAGGTTTTTTGGTTGGAGGAGGCCCGAGAGGTTCAAGAACAATTCATCAGCCTGTCCACAACAACTATAGATAATCCCTTCGGTATTCCGCGCTTTACCGTAAACGCTACCATGGGTATTGTGACCGAGGGACAGGATCAGCAGACGACGGAAGAGAGCTTTTTGTATGCTGCACGCCACTATCAATACAGCGTCGCTCCGGGCGACAGTATCCAGCTGCAAAAAATTGTGGCGGTTACCACCTCACGGGATATGGAAAAGGATGCACTGATTCCACAAGCTGAACGCATCGCCGTGGAGGCTGTGAACAAAGGCTACACCTCCCTCAAGCAAGAGCATATCGCAGCTTGGGCCAGACGTTGGGACAAAGCAGATGTAGAAATCGAGGGAGATACAGAGGCCCAGCAGGGAATACGCTTTAACATTTTTCAGCTGTTCTCTACGTACTACGGCGAAGATGCCCGTCTGAACATTGGTCCCAAAGGCTTTACAGGTGAAAAATATGGCGGTGCCACCTATTGGGACACAGAAGCATATGCCGTACCTATGTACCTGGCGCTCGCAGACCCGGATGTAACCCGAAATCTGCTGCTGTACCGCTACCAACAACTTGAGGGTGCCAAGCATAACGCGGCCCAGCAAGGGCTACGGGGAGCACTATACCCTATGGTCACTTTTACAGGTGTGGAGTGCCATAACGAATGGGAGATTACCTTCGAGGAGATTCACCGTAACGGAGCCATCGCGTATGCCATTTACAACTACACCAATTATACGGGCGACCTGAGCTATTTACGGGAATACGGAATAGATGTACTGGTCGAAATTAGCCGCTTCTGGGCCGACCGGGTTCATTTTTCCAAAAGCCAGCAGCAGTATATGATCCACGGGGTTACCGGGCCGAACGAATACGAAAATAACGTCAATAACAACTGGTATACCAACACGCTGGCTGCATGGGTTTTGAAATATACATTATCGGTCTTACCTCAAATTTCAGCAGAAAAATCGGAGCATCTAGCGGTTACGGCTGATGAGCTGGCACATTGGCAGGATATCATCACTCACATGTATTATCCCTATGATGAGGAGCGGGAAGTCTTCGTACAGCACGATACCTTTATGGATAAGGACTTGCAGCCTGTATCCTCCCTTGATCCCAGCAACCTTCCACTAAATCAGAAATGGTCATGGGATAAAATCCTTCGTTCCTGCTTCATTAAGCAGGCAGATGTGCTGCAAGGGCTGTATTTCTTTGGAGACCAGTTCACGCTGGAAGAAAAAGCGCGCAATTTTGCATTTTACGAGCCAATGACTGTTCATGAATCCAGTCTGTCCCCGTCCATTCACGCCGTGCTGGCTGCCGAACTCAAAATGGAGGAAAAGGCAGTCGAGATGTATAAGCGGACGGCCCGTCTGGATCTGGATAACTACAATAACGATACCGAAGACGGACTTCATATCACTTCCATGACGGGAAGCTGGCTGGCGATTGTACAGGGATTTGCCGGGATGAGAACGTATCGTGAAACATTAAGCTTCTCCCCCTTCTTGCCTCAAGGCTGGAACAAATATACGTTTAAAATCAACTATCGCGGTCGCTTGTTAAGTATTCTCGTACAAGAAAATGAAGTAATCATTACCCTGTTGGACGGAGAACCGCTGACGCTGGAGCTGTATGGAGAGCCAACGCACATTACCAGTGGGCAGTCGTTAATGACGAACAGCGTTTCATAAATCGGGCAGACAGGGGGAAACCAAATGAAAGCAGTCATTTTTGATCTGGACGGAGTCATTACAGATACCGCAGAATATCATTTTCAGGCATGGGGCAGCTTGGCGGCAGCGCTGAGCATCCCTTTTGATCGGGAATTTAATGAACAGTTAAAAGGAATCAGCCGTACGGAATCGCTCGACAAAATACTGGCGCGCGGTAACCTGTCCGATAAGTTTTCAGAAGAAGGCAAGCAAGAACTGGCCACACGGAAAAATACGGAGTATCAGCGACTCATTTCAGCTGTAACTCCCTCGGACATTCTTCCAGGCATTAAAGCGCTTCTGACAGAACTTCGTGAAGCCCGAATCGGCATCGCGCTGGCCTCTGCAAGCAAAAATGCAGCGTTTATCCTGGAGCGACTGGAGCTAGCATACTATTTTGACAGTGTGGTGGATGTTACCGCCATTCGGCATGGCAAACCTGACCCGGAAATTTTCCTCACCGGAGCCGCAAATCTGGGCGTTCAGCCTGCCGACTGTATCGGTATAGAGGACGCACAGGCTGGCATACAGGCGATCAAGGGCGCCGGGATGTTTGCGGTCGGTGTAGGAACACCTTCGCAAATGCAAGGTGCAGATATCGTGGTAGCCACTACTGCCGAGCTTTCTCTGAGCATGTTGGAGGCACATTTTATCAGAGGATGAAAAAAGGAATTTCCTATAAAAGTGAGTCTGATTAGCTGGTGGACCAGTTCCACCAGTTTTTTTATTTTTCTTGGATACAGATCTTATTAAATTTAGAAGTTTTGCAAACCAAAACTTTAATAGCTATCAGTCTTTACTTCCATTGCCTTAGCATCAATAACAGCTCCAACTAGTTTAAGAAAATTAAAGCCCAGTATCCCATCGATCTGCATACCATAATCCATGCTTCCAATTTCCACCTGGAAATTTTTGAGTGTCGATTCTTCGAGTGTAATGGAATCTAGAAATTTAGTGTAGACATATTCTACGCCACCCACGCCTCGTATAATATCAACATCATCATTTCCTTCCGGAACCATACCTATTTCTCGTACTATATCTGCATTCAGAAGTGTGCTGGCAGAACCAGTATCTAGCAGCATTTTGCTTAAAGTCAACTCTGCTCCCCTAAATATTACTTTGACCTTAACGAAGGGGAGCTCATATATTTCTGTAATGTTCATCTAGGCCCCCTGATCCCCACATAGCGTTCTTTTGCCATGACCTTGGCACGAGAGGTGTGAAAAAAACAATACTCACGCTGAGGATCTACTCTGTGCAGCTCATTGTACCGCTTAAAAGCATCCGTCGAATCACCGAATGTATCAATTACGGTCATTTCTTCAATGAAACGCTGACCATCCTTTGAATAGGCTTTGGTTGCCTCAAGTACGACCCATTCATTGGGAAAACGTTCTTTAACCTCTTCCCATCGCATTTCAGACACCTCCATTAAAATATCCTGTATTTGAAGAAAGACAAAATGTTAATAAATCGACTTCATAAAATGTTTTTCGACATTATTATACCATTTCCAGGTACTTTATATCGCAATCAAACTATTGTAAAGTAGCATCATTTTTTCATAATTGATTTAGCTTAAAAAGACCTCAACTTCCGATCGGAAGTTGTGGCTAATGTTTATGCTTTATATAAAAACCGGGTATTTTTATAGTCGTGTTTCGTTATTCATGTATGTTCGTAAATCTTCTTTTAGTCTCAATAATTTGTGATTATATTCATTAATCGTGTGCTGCATTTTTTTGAGTTCCTTAGCACTTTCAGGAGGATTTAATCTCTTTGAGCTTCTATCAGTCCGACATAGCCTTGTTTAATAAGATCTTCTAACAACCATTTATCAAAATTAATTCTTGCGCTAATAATTTTTCTTGCTGTTCTGATTATGTTTATAGAGTAACTATCCACTAACTCTTCAATTGTTATTTTTTCTTTTGACTGGGACTTAACCAAATGCCTCCCCCCAAAAAAGAACTATTTTTCACAAGTATATTCTAAAATTCTTTGGAAATCTGTCATTCGTCAAAGGTTCTAATTGTTTGATAATAAGGCGTTATTTTAGACAAACAATTGGATAAAAAGACAAGTTATCTTCTGTCCTTTCAGTATTATACTCAGCGACATTGCCGATAAATTTTATATAAATTATTGAAATTTGATATTGGGAGGTTACTCATGCAACTTCTAGTGTTTCATAGCTTACATAAGGAGCCGTGAGAATTATGAACATGCCAAAAAAAGGCACTCCTATGCCAACTGGAGCGCCTTTTTCGTTTGTCATTCCAAATACTTATTTTTTAAACTAATTTTAGGGCTTAATAGCCGCCTGCTATTCTACTCTTATCCACGCCCTTACACTTTCGAGCTAACACCCGCATCCTCACGCAGCCACTGAAGCACATCTCGCTGGTTATCTGGTGAGACACCGTGATCCATCGGGTATGTTTTGAATGTGGAGTGAGAAGTCCTGGTCTGGAAATATGCCGCCGTCTCATGACCGATGCTCACTGGAAATACAGAATCGTATTCGCCGTGGGAAATAAATACGGACACGTCCTCTGTGCTTTGCAGCGCGTATTCCGTTTTCACAAAGTCAGGCACATAGCCGTTCAACGCTACAATCCCCTTCAACTGATTGCCAAGGGTAAGCGCAAGTGACATCGACAAAATCGCTCCCTGACTGAAGCCGAGGAAATACCGTTTACTAGGATCAACAGGATATTTATCTGTGGCATACTGTACGAACGCCTGAAGCTGTTCAATAGACCGATCAAACTGTTCACGCAGCGGATTACCCAGACTTTTCAGCTCATAATATTGGAATCCTCCAATCATGGGAAGGTCTCCACGAATGCCGATGATAATAAATTCCTCTGACAACGGCCCTACAACTCCGAACATATCCTGCTCATTGGACCCTTTCCCATGCAGTGTAAAAATGGTTGGATACGTACGGTTGAGATCAAGCTGGCTGGGCAGGTGAATATCATAGCTATATAAAGACGACATATTATTTCCCCCTCTTAACAATAAGTTTATTGCATACCTCCACGGATACAGTTCACCACAAACCATTCCTATACAAAATCATTAACGCTAAAATATTAGTAATATTTATTTTATATTTATAATAGAAATGTACTCTTCAAAAGGAAACATGTCAACCCGTATGAAAACTTTCCAACTGCTCTCTCCACTCAATTTATATTCGTGAACTGATATAATGGAAGAGTTAAGCTACTACCCGATCAACTATTCTCTCTTAGGAGACTAATGCATATGAAACCAACCTATCTTATGGATGATGTACAGTGGCAACAGCTTATTGAAAACGTGGCTGACCATTTTAATGACGTGACGATCAAACGAGGTTTCCAGTATTTTAAGCAAGGAAAGGTAAAAGAATTCGCAATGCCTGATGCCGATCATATTGCAGCTGTCGTGGATGGAAGCGAGCTATACGAGGTGGATCTCCACTTGAGCGCTTTTGCTGCCAGCAGATGTACATGCCCTGTCCACACCAACTGCAAGCATATGATCGCCGTACTACTGAATTACGCGAATGAACAGGAACGTTCTGTACATGCTTTAGTGAACGCTCATTCGGCGGGATTCACTCGATTGGCGACAAAAGCTGACACGCGTAACACACCTCCTTCCCGGTCGAATCTTTCACCGGATCACAAGGAAACAACAAGAAACGCCCTCAGTAAAACTGCAAGCAAAATACCGGACATGCCCATTTCAGAGTGGCATGATCTGTTCGATCAGTGTATCGCCCTTAACCATGTGAACACACAAAATTCCCAATATGTCCAAAGCGCTTTAGCCTCGATCTATGCTGTGAAGCCGCCGCTTTCACCCGGCATGCAACAGCTATACGGACTGCATGCTCATCTGCGTGTGTTGGAAAAGCTGGTACCTCAGTCTCCCATGCCAGGCTATCCCTCCCATACCTATATGGGGTATTACACGCAAATTGCTGCCGATGAGCTTAAAGAAGCTATCGAGCGTGATTTCGAGAGTCCACTGGAGCTGACCGATGAACCGATGCAAGAAGCCCGTATGGCAGAAACCTTAGCCTATTTACGCCGAAAAATGCTGACAGAATCGCGTAACGGTACTTATTTTTCAGACGCGTATTATCAGTTTTGGCTGCACTGGGTGCACAGGGAGCATCACGAAAGGCAGGACTCCAGCATATATACGGAGGAATTACAGCATTTACAGGCGGCTGAGGAGGAGCTCGGCACAACTTTAGCACGGCTTCCGTGGATGTTGGCTCGCAGCTGGATGCATATTTTCCAATCGCACGATAATGAAGCCTGGGCACTGCTTCAGGAGGCGGAACGAGCTTTTCCACTAAAAATTTCTTCCAGTCAATTGCTTTTGTTCTTACAGGCGTTGCGTAAAGCCGAGGATTGGGCACGTCTCAAGGACGGACTGCGGCATATCGGTCCCCTGCTTCACAGTCATCGGGATGACCATTTACAAGATTATATACATGATTGGGATCTGGTTTTGCAGCACCTTCCAGAAGCGGAGCAGGACATGTGGGACACGCTGGTGGGTATGCTTCCATTTGCCGGGGGAATGTATGAAGAGGCGCTGCTTGCTCACGAAAAATGGCGGTCATGGATCGACTATCAGCTAAGCATACGCAGTGAGCCTTTGAGTTTTCGAGTGAGCGTGTTACAGCCCATTGAAAAGAACGCGCCTGAGTTACTACTCCCCTTTTACCATCAAGCGGTAGAACGTTATGTGTTGGAAAAAAACAGAGCTAGCTATAAAGCAGCAGTCAAGCTGTTAAAGCGACTGTCCAAGCTGTACAAGAAAATGAAGCAAGAATCACGCTGGGAGCTGTTCTTTACGACCTTCACCAGCCGTCATAGCCGCCTGCGGGCGCTACAGGAGGAATTGCGGAAAGGGAAATTGTTATCATGAGTCAATATACCGAAACGATTACCGTGCATATCCAATTAACTACCTATGGAGACGCGCTGATCTATGGCGATTCCTCCATGAACTATAGCATTTCCGGCCAAATTCTGAAGCAGCGTTTGTTCGCTTGGCATGAGGCTTCGTTTTATGGCACCGAGCTGGAGATTCAACATGTTCAAGACACGGATATTATCCTGCTGCCCTCGGAGCAGGTGATTCCTTTTCTGGCAGAGCGCGAGCTCCTGAAGCATATCGAATGGATCTGGGACGAGGCCAATGCCCCGTGGCTCCGGCTGATCCCTTTACTTGCTCACTGTATTGAGGCGAAAGCATATGTGCCCAGCTTCACGGCGTTCCAGACGGAAAAGCTGCAATGGAAGTGGGATGCGGAAGCACTAGAAAACATCCAACCGGCAGAGCTTGCTTTGCTCGACCGCTTGGAGAAGGACGAGCAGGAAGGGCTGATAGCGGCGTTCTCGGCTGCCGTATTTCAGCGCTGGTACGGCACCGAAGCGGCAGCCGCCGATTTGCGAAGAGAATATCCGATTCTCTTCGCCCCCAATCGCCCGGCGGCGGGTCTGGACGCGCGGGCCTGGCTCATCGCCATCGGCTGGAAAGCCGATACCGCGCCATTTCGGCCACTTCTGCAACTGCTGGAGCCAGAGCTGGAGGACGACGAGCCGTCCTGGCAGCTCAAGCTTGTGTTGCAGGACAAGCAGGACCCGGCGTTGCTGGTGTCTGTACAGCTCGCCGATGATGGGTACGCATCCGGCTCATGGCCCGATGCCTGGACAGCACATGTCCGTGAGCGCTCTGCCGGGTGGCTGGAACGTTTGACCTCGATTTTGCCCGCCGGGCAGCGTGCCGGCAGCCGCAATGACGTGCTGAATCGCCCGCTCTCCGACGAAGCGGCGGGGCAATTCCTGACGACCGACAGCCAGCGTCTGCTGGAAAGCGGTTGGCAGGTGCTGCTCCCGGCTTGGTGGGAGGCAGCCACTCGCAAGAAGCCAAAGCTGCGGGCCAAGGTTCGCCCGGGCGAAGGGGCGGGAGAGCGCACGAAGGGCAGCTCGCTGTTCGGACTGGACTCGATTGTCCAGTTCGATTGGCGTGTTGCCATCGGTGATGCCGATCTCAGCGAGTCGGAATTCGCCGAGCTGGTCGCTCGCAACGAGCGCTTGGTGCGCTTCCGCGGGCAATGGATCGCGCTCGACCCCGCGTTGCTGGCGCAGATCCGCCGGGCCATGGCCGGGATCGACAGTGCTCAGGGATTGTCCTTTCAGGACATCCTGCAGCTACACCTGCTCGGCAACGCCGACGAGCCTGAAGGCGACGCCTCTGGCGAGCAGCCGGAGGATGCGGCACGCTTCCGACTGGAGGTCGAGCTGAATGCCCATCTGCTGAAGCTGATCAGCCAGCTCGGACGGCAGTCAGAATGGCCTGCATTGGACGTGCCGGACGGGCTGCAAGCCGAGCTGCGAACATATCAGCGGGACGGATATGCATGGCTTGCCTTTTTACGGCGTTTTGGACTGGGTGCCTGTCTGGCCGATGACATGGGACTCGGTAAAACAGTGCAGTTTATTACTTATTTACTGCACCTACAGGATATTGCCGCCGAGACGGGCGTCCGCTCCAGTTCGCTGCTGATTTGCCCAACTTCGGTACTGGGCAACTGGCAGAAGGAACTCAGCCGCTTCGCCCCTTCATTGAAGGTGATGCTGCACTATGGAAGCAAGCGGGAGCAGGGAGACTTGTTCCGCGAAGAAGTCGAGCAGGCCGATGTCATCCTGACCTCCTTCGCTACGGCAACCCTGGATCAAGAGCTGCTACAAAGCATGACTTGGGATTCAGTCTGCCTGGATGAAGCGCAAAACATTAAAAATGCGCAAACCAAGCAATCCACAGCCGTGCGCAGCTTTCCTGCACGTCATCGGATTGCGTTGACTGGGACACCTATTGAAAATCGGTTATCCGAGCTATGGTCCATTTATGATTTTATCAATCCAGGTTATCTGGGTAGCTCACGCGCCTTTAGCAATCGCTTCATTAATGCTATTGAGAAGGAACATAACGAGCAGCGCACGTTAGATTTGCAAAAGCTGGTTCAGCCCTTTATGCTGCGGCGCAAGAAGAAGGACCCTGCTATACAGCTTGATTTGCCTGACAAGAATGAGATGAAAACCTACATTCATCTGACCTCTGAGCAGGGCGCGCTCTATGACCAGATTGTCAAAGAGTTGATGGAACGGATGCAGAAGCTGGAAGGGATTGAGCGGAAAGGAGCCATTTTATCCGCCCTTACCCAGTTGAAGCAGCTTTGTGACCATCCTGCCCTCTTAACCAAGGAGGCGCTCCCAGATACCGCAGCTTCCGGTTATAGTCAGTCCGATCTTGAAGCCGTCATTAGCCGTTCATCCAAGCTGGAGCGCATTCTGGCTATGGTCAAGGAACTGCGGGAGGAGGGCGAGCGCTGCCTTATTTTTACACAGTATATTGGTATGGGTCAGATGCTCCAACGGGTACTCGCTCAGGAGCTGCAAGAGCCCGTGCTCTATCTGAACGGCAGCACATCCAAAACTGCGCGTGACCGAATGATTGATCAATTCCAATCTCACACGCTCCCCCCTGCCGAGCAGCCATCCGTGTTTATTTTGTCGCTCAAAGCCGGAGGGGTGGGTCTGAATCTGACGGCCGCCAACCACGTCTTTCACTTTGATCGCTGGTGGAACCCAGCTGTTGAAAATCAGGCCACAGACCGAGCCTATCGGATGGGACAAACGAAGGATGTACAGGTGCACAAATTTATCTCGCTGGGCACGCTTGAGGAACGCATTGATGAAATGCTGGAGAGCAAGCAGCAGCTTAGCGACCAAATCATAACCAGTACCGAGGGCTGGATTACTGAGCTGTCTACAGACGCGTTAAAAGACCTCTTTACGCTACGACGCGATTGGACATGAGGAGGTAGGTCCCAAATCGAACTATAATGTACATGAAGTGCCATTTCGAGTTCGATATATACCTATTTTTAGGAAGTCGTAGTTTATAGCACAGTCCAAAACTCCTTTGTGTGCATTTACTATCTCATCACAACAAAGGAGTTGATTTGAAGTGGCCATTCGTCCTCCACAAACATTGAAATCTACGGGCAGAAAGGTTCCTGTTACGAAATATCGCAATGTGAGCCCTACACAAACCCTGCGCCGTTTTACAGTCATCTGGGCTAACAATGATGGTGTTCCTTTTAACACAACCGGATTTTTTGCTATACTCCGGCGTCTAGATGGAAGCTTTGTCCAAGCAGCAGGCTTTGACGGTTTTGGTACTGCCCGATTCAGCAGAGTCCGCACACCTACGAACCAGCCTTATATTCTGCGTACTTTTAGAGACGATGGAGTATTATTCCGCGTTAGATCCGTACCTGCTGGCGTATCCTCGTTTGTCGTTATTGGTTAAGTTCGTACCGAACGCAGCCTTAACGTGGGTAACCAAAAAAGCAGCCATTAAACAGAGCATATCTGTCCTGGCTGCTTTTTTTATATGGCCTACCTATTCGGAATCTTCTTCCACTATTGCATTTTTCGTAACGGACGTATTGTACACCGTTTTGAGCCAGTTTTCACTCGACCAGTTCAGCTTGCCTGCACCCGCTCCATCCTTGGCCTGCAATTGAGCAACCAGGTTGGCAGGGTCTTCGGCAGTATAGCTGTATGGCAACGTTGTGAACCCATTCCAAGAGAAGCTCTTGGCCTTCGCTGGATAAGGGGCTAACGGGCTATTCGCGTCGTCACTGCCTCCTCTAAATACGGTACCGTTGTCCGAAAAGATAACGTCTTCGGCTTTGATTTTACCTGTGTAATCCGCTTTGTTAGGATCTTTTTGATTATTACGCACTGGAGAAAACACATCAATTAAATAAGACTTTTCTAGCAATACCGCACCGTTTTCTGTTGAAATCGCACCGTTACCCACGACGTCAAAATGGTATCCCTTTGCGGCAATTGCTTTAGCCATGTCAGAAGTAATTCTGCTCTTGGCTTTCGCCAATCCAGCATCGTCCATAACGATGTTATATGCATGAGCATTACCAGCACGCAGACGAGGCATGCGATCCTGAATATCCAGGTAGTAATTATGATGTAACGTCACTTCCAGATCTGCATTGTCGGAAGCCATTTCCGTAGCACCGATCAGATGCGCCTTCTTTTGTCCTGCTGCAATATCAATGATATCTTCTTTACTCATGCCTACTGCACTGCTTCTCAGATAAGCGTACATAGGATAGGAAGACTTGTCTGCTTCCATCGCGTTGACTTGTTGGGTTACCCAGCTGTTGGAGCTGCGGTCATCTCCTTTGAACAAAGACCAGGAAATCGTAACTCCGTTACTACCTTTTTTCACATCTACCAGACCATCATATGCTTTGTTAAATGTACAGTGGTCGATCCATACCTTGGAACTTGTACCTTCGATGGTAACATAATCCCAGTCATTCTTATCATAGTTCCCTTTGGTTGCTTCATCCCACTCCCAAAGTTCATCAAATTCGAGGTTACGGAAAATCAAATTGGAGCTTCTTTTGATAACAAAGCCGGCATGTTTGATTTTCGCACCATTGGCAGAGAAAATCGTAACCCCATTCATATTTTCGATATAGACTTTGCTCACACCTGTCTTTTTCAGAACAGGATGTGTTTGTACAGGATTGTTAGCACTAAAAGGCATTACTTTGGCAGCACTAGGAATTTCATTCCAACCGAGATCAAGATCGTTCATAATCTCAATCACTTTGACTTTGCTGCCTTTTTTCAGAGCTTCGTTGAGATCTACAGCGTTATAAACCTTTTTGTAATTGGCATCTGTATCTGCAATGTTGCCACCACCTGTATTACCATACGAAAAGCCAGTCAAATTATAGTTATTTTTGGAGGTCACATCAGGGTCCACCCCAGGAGTCGGTTTTTCTGTACCTGGTGTTGGGTTCACAGGCGGTGTTCCTGGATCTCCCTCAGAAGAAGCACCGGATACAAGCACATTATCGAATTGGGCAGTTGTTTTAGAGGTTACCAAACCAATGGCTCCAGCAGTGAGGCTGGTGTCTGTTGCGGAAAGCTCCAATTGATCATTGACATACATTTTGATTTCCGAACCAGATAGTTCCAGCTTGACTCTGTACCATGTATTGGTGTCCAGTTTGTATTTTTTATTAGTAGCCAGTGTCTTCATGGAACCTTTTACTTTTTTCCGAATCTCAAGAGCTCCGTCTTTCTTGTTGTACAACGATGCGGCATAGAAGTTATCGGCATCTGTGTATCTACCTGCAACGTATACCCGATTGGAGCCATTAAAATCATTTACATAAACATCTGCTTGCACGCTATAGTTCGTCCATGAGGCATTACCTTTAACGGAATGGCTTTCGCTTCGACTAGATTGTTGGTATGTAGAGCCATTCCCATCCTTGACCACAGACCAATTCCCCGAACCTGCAGTCCAGCCTTGAGCTTCTCCTTGTTCAAAATCATCACTTATCTGTAAATTCCCATCCGCATGTGCTTGACCTAGCAACGGTAATGATAAAGACAGTACCAACGTACTGCTTAACATTACACTTGCACATTTTTTTAACAAGCTCGACTTCATATAATAGTCTCCTTCTTAATTAGATTCATGAATACTAAAGCAACGGTTGCACCATTCATCGGACATGACATGCACAAATGGTATATAACGTACTGATGAAGGGAATAATATCCAAACACCAATGAGGGCCCTAAGCGCTATACTCCAATAATTATAGGCATTTAAATAAATATTAAAATATGTCTAAATACTTATCTTTTGTCTTAATTTTTCTATTAATTTTGCATCCTGTTTCGTGAACACACCAAATGCTGTTTCATAAAATCACAAAAAACGATATTTTTTTATTTTTGAATAAGACATACGGTTGTCATGTTGAGAATGGTACATATAAAGGAGTGAGTATCATCCATTTCATTTAAAGGAGCGATTAGATGTCCAGCTACGACTACGCTTCCAAATTGGAGTTAAAAGAAGCCATTCATGCCTCCTACTTACGATTTGACGGTGAGTTCCAGGAGATTCACGAGAGCCAAAAGGATATTCGTATCCCCGAAGTAGATAAAACACCCGCAGAAATGATCGCCTACCAGCTCGGATGGCTTCATCTTGTCATGACATGGGACAGGGACGAACGGGAAGGAAAAACCGTCATCATGCCCGCTCCCAATTATAAATGGAACAGACTAGGCGAACTATATCAATTATTTTACAAGACCTACTCCCACCAATCTTTACGTGAATTACGCGATATGTTCAAGTTGACTGAGCAAAAGTGGCTGGATTGGATCGATACACTTAGTCATGAAGAGCTCTTCACTCAGGGTGTTCACAACTGGACGGGTACTAATCCGAACTGGCCCATGGCAAGATGGATTCACATCAACTCGGTGGCACCGTTCAAAACATTCAGAGCCAAGATACGGAAATGGAAGAAATACAAAGTTCAACAGTGATGAAAAAAAGTGTGCATTGTGCTACAATACTTGAGTTGTATCGGGATACATTTAGGGAAGGGTAAGTGAAACGCCATGCTTATTATTGGTATTGCCGGCGGTACAGGTTCCGGTAAATCGACGGTAGCACGCGCCGTCGTTGAGCGTCTGGGATCTAATAAAGTGACTTTCATATCTCAGGATAACTATTATAAAGACCATTCACATCTGAGTTATGATGAACGTGCTTTGGTTAATTATGATCATCCGTTTGCCTTTGACAACGAATTGCTTATTGAACATCTCCAATGTCTGAAAAAAGGACAAGCGACACAAGCGCCAGTGTATGACTTTACGGTTCATGCCCGCTCCACGGACGAGATGGTAGAGCTTCTGCCGAATCATATCGTTATGCTAGAGGGTCTGCACGTACTGTCAGACGAAAAACTCCGCAGCCTGCTTGACATCAAAGTATTTGTGGATACTGATCCTGATGTGCGTATTCTCCGTCGGGTTCTTCGCGATATTGAGGAACGCGGCCGCACCATCCATTCGATCCACGATCACTATTTGACTACGGTTAAGCCGATGCATGAGGCATTTATTGAGCCTTCCAAGAAATACGCAGACCTGATCCTTCCTGAGGGAGGACACAATGAGGTTGGTATTCAACTGCTGTCTATTTTGACTGAAAAATATTTGGCAGGAGATCGGACGTGGGGTACTGTATAAGGTAATCCCCGTTGTTTAGGCTGTCGAGATTTTCTCGGCGGCTTTTTTTGTCGGTTTATATGCCATTTGGACTAAATTATTTTTGGAATCCCTGTGTAGTTTATGTTAGCATGTAAAGATTAAATGCTTTAGATTTGAGTTAAGTTGGAAGCGTTGTCAAATATGTGCCTTAGATGATGTGACGTCCACGTGATGGAGGTCTTTTTTGAATCAGGATTTTTGCAAAATCCTCGAATAGGTATAATTACGGAGAGTGCTGCCATGAATGAGCTATGCAACATTTTGATTGTGGATGATGAGATATTGGTACGGCAAGGGATCAAACACCATTTGTCGTGGGAACAGTATGGATTTCGAATTGTAGGTGAAGCCTCTAACGGGAAAGAAGCGTTGGAGCTGATTGAAACCTTGCGCCCTCATATTGTCATTACGGATATCGTGATGCCGATCATGGACGGCGAGGAGCTGACGCGCATAGTCAGACAGAACTATCCAGATATCGAAGTCATTGTGCTCAGCAGCTACGGCGAGTTTAATTACGTGCGCTCCACCTTTCAGCAAGGGGTTGCTGACTATATTTTAAAGCCCAAGCTGGACACGGATGAGTTGCTCCAAGTGCTCCAGAGAACGGCCCGCAAAATTCCATCCATTCAATATCAGGCAGATGCTAATAATAGTCAAATTACAATAGATCATGTGATCGAAAAGCTGATCTCTGGATATAGCATGGACTATGACGCTGAGCTGCTGAAGCAAGAATTTCCTTATGTCCGTTTTGCGCTCATAGGTGTGGAACAGTCAGCACAGCGGAATAAAGGCCGCTCCATCTCTGCCTCGGACCTATTTTCCAAGCTTACAGATCAAGTATCCTCTGCTTGTGAGCACATCGTACTGCGACAACTGCCAACTGATGTCTATGCTGCTGTGTTTTTAGCCAATCTTGATCCACGGGAAGTAGACGCCTGGATGGCTGCGGTTAGGGAAGTTGCTCAGGAGACAAAGCGAGTCGATCCACAGACAGGCTGGGCAGTTAGCCATTTATTTGATGACTTCAATCAGATTAGTGACGTCTATCAGGATGAACTGCCAAAACTGCTGAGTTACCGCTTTTATTTCCCAGGAACAGCGCTGCTAATAGAAGACGAACTCCCTCCGCCTGTACAGGTGAACAGCTCGTTCAACTTAAAACAGTTTACAGAAGAGATGAAGCGTGAGCATTTTGATACAGCTTTTCAGGATTTGAGGTCCTATGTAGCCGCCATGTCCGGCAACTATACCTCTACCGCTTTTGAATTCAAATCACTTCTCGGAAATATCGTGTTCAACATTACGATTTTGCTCGGGAATCAGGGGTATGATATGAGGGAGCTGGATGCGGCGAAATATTCCTATTTCAAAACAATTAATGATGCCCCTCATGTACATGAAGCTGTGCGCCTTCTGGAGACTTTTTTGGAGGAAGCGAACAGACAGATCATGGCTAAAACACAGCAAGGAAGTAGCGCAAGCATGAAAAAACTGCTGGAGTATATTGAGGAGCATCATGCTGAAACGCTCAATTTGACGACACTTGGGCAATATTTTCATTTTAACCCTTCCTACTTGTCCAGTTATTTTACAGCACACCATACTGAGGGTTTTAGCGAGTATCTGAACAAAATTCGGGTTGAAAAAGCCGCAGAGTTACTACGGTCGGGGACGATGTCCATTTCGGATATTAGCAGCACGGTAGGCTATTCGGACCCCAGCTATTTTACCAAAGTGTTCAAAAAAGTGAAGGGTTACTCGCCCAGCCAGTACCGCCGGGAGCATCTCTATTAGAGAGTAAGCCATATCTGCCAGCAGAAAAGAGATTGATTATGAAAAGGTATATCCATAAGATCAAATATCAAGGTCTGTTCTTCAAAATCTTTATTGTTATGGTGGTCAGCATCACTGCGGTGTCCTTGCTGACCTCTTTGGTGACGATTCGGATGTCTGAACGACTTTTTGCTGAGACATTCAGTATTACAAATGCCAAGGTACTCAGCCAGATTCAATCCAGCTTTGAATCCTTCAATGATTCTATCGTGAATGCCGTAACCCATGCTTCGGAAAATGGAACGGTCAAGAACTATCTGACTGGCGGTCAATCTGACTCGATTAACTCGGCGAGGATTTACTTCGGAATGGCACAGCAAATGAAGCAAATTAAATCGAACGTCGATGCCTATGATGTCGGTGTCGCTGTAACAGGTCTGAACGGCCGGAGCTTTTACTCCGACTCGTCCTATTGGCCTGTAACTGCGGAAGAGCTTAAAAGCAATGCTATTACAGCCCGAAGTGTAGCACGACCCGCACAGCTTATGTATCAATTGGATACTGAATTATTTCAGCAACAAATGAATAATACCGCGCAAAAGCCAACACCCTATATTATCGCCTCCAAACCATTTATGGAGCGGACCAGCGGCACCCTGTACGGCATGATCTACATCGCTATCCGGGAACCTGAATTTCGCCGTTTCTACAACAATTTCACAAGCAACGGCAATGATGTGCTTATTTTGGACAAGTCGGGACTGATTGTATCGAGCAACCGCCAGGACCTTATCGGACAACGCTCCAGTGAGCTGCTAGGCTATGCCACAAAAATCAATGAACAGGGACTTAACTACATTAATGCAGATGTGATGAATAAGGAAAGTATCCTCCTTTCCAACTATATCCCTTCATTTGATTTTTATCTGGTGAACATGATCGACAGACAAGCCGCGATTGGTCAAATTATTGACGTTAAATCCGTTGTATGGATCTGCATTGCCATCGTACTGATTGCTTTGGTGATCGTTTTTCTCATATCCCGTCGACTGATTCGTTCGCTGACTCGACTGGTGAAGCAAATGTCGACCATACGCGAGAAAAATTTTGATAATTATATCCCGGTAACGGGCAGCTATGAGGTTAGACAATTAAGTCATGCTTACAACTACATGCTGGATGAACTAAATGACTATATCCGTAAGCTTTTAGAGACGCAAAAGGGTCAACGGAACGCAGAGCTTGCTGCACTACAACGGCAGATCAATCCGCATTTTCTGTACAATACACTGGCTTCGATCAAAATGCTGGTGCTCAAAGGAAACAAGGAAACAGCTGCCGAGACGATCAATGCACTCATTTCCTTACTGCAAAATACAATCAGCAATGTGAGTGAAACGATCACCATTGAGCAGGAAATGGCCAACATGCAAAATTATGTGTTTATTAACCATGTGCGCTACGGGCAGCGGGTACAAGTGAATTATTTTGTATCACCCGATTGTCTGGAGTACCATGTGCCCAAGCTCATCATTCAGCCTTTTATCGAAAACTCTTTCTTCCATGCGTTTAATGAAAAAAATGTAGGGCACATCTATATATTGGTGTCCAAAACGGAGGATACATTGATCTGTGAGGTGGTCGATGATGGAGACGGTATGGATTTAGACGGGCATACGGCGCAAGACGGGCTCCCGAATCCTAAGAGTAAGCGCCAACTGTTCACAGGCATCGGCATCCAGAATGTGCACAACCGCATCACCCTTTTATATGGAGAAGAATATGGCGTGACCATCTCCAGTAAAAAAGGCGAGGGCACCAAAGTAAGAATGACCCTGCCGTTGATTTTGAAATCGAACGACTCCACTAAATAAATCTATATATACTGAACTTAAAAAATGCACATGTAAAACGGAGTGGGTGGTATGGTGCTGTACAAGCGAAGCGGTCGCTTTAAAAGCTTTCCGTAGGAAAGCTAGCTTCGGAAGCATCACCTCCCCGGATCTCTACTTTACGAAAGACTTCTTTCAAGAAATCCGGGGGCGGGGGCGATGGGAAGCACCATCTTACCTGCGTAGTAACACACCATCTAATTTCAAGCTCATCCTAAAAAAAATACCTAAACCAAAATAAAATACAAATGTAAGCGATACCTTTTTTGATAAATCATAATAATAAGACCAATCCGTATAAAGATATTCCTAACGCCGACAAAGTATGGATGGTACACTAGATTTATAAATAAGGTAACCGCTTTCATTTAAGAGGTTTAGAACTAGCAAGCAACATATAAAAAAAGAGTAGGGGTTGAACAAAATGAAAAAAATGACTTTCCTTCTGCTGATTGCAAGCTTGATCTTGCTATCCGCATGCTCCAGCAATTCCGAGAAAGCAGCTACTACCACAGATTCAGGCAAAAAAGAAATCACCGTCTGGGCTTGGGACCCGAACTTTAATATCGCAGCCCTGAAGCTGGCAAAAGATCGATACGTTGCCAAACATCCAGATGTAACCGTAAACATTGTTGAATATGCTCAAAACGATATCGTACAAAAAATGAATGCCGGCCTTAACTCCGGATCTACCAAAGGATTGCCGAATGTGGTTCTGATCGAGGATTATCGGGCACAGAACTTCCTGCAAGCCTATCCCGATTCTTTCCATGATATGAGCAGCACGATCAAAGCATCCGACTTCGCTGATTATAAAATCGGACCGACTAGCTACAACGGCAAACAGTATGGTGTTCCATTCGACTCCGGTGTTATGGGACTGTATGTAAGAACGGACTATCTGGAACAAGCCGGCTACAAAGTAGCGGACCTGACTAATATTGATTGGGACAAATTTATTGAAATTGGTAAAGCCGTAAAACAAAAAACAGGCAAAGAAATGCTGACTCAAGATCCGAATGACCTCGGTCTGATCCGTGGTATGATCCAAACTGCAGGTTCATGGTACCTGAAAGAAGACGGTAAAACACCAAACCTGGCTGGTAATCCAGCTCTGAAAGAAGCGCTCTTGACGTACAAATCCTTGTTCGACGCTAACATTGTTAAAATGAATGCCGACTGGAGTCAGTTCCTGGCCGCATTCAACAGCGGTGCAGTTGCTTCCGTACCTACAGGTAACTGGATTACACCTTCGATCAAAGCTGAAGCTTCGCAATCAGGTAAATGGGCCGTTGTTCCTTTCCCTAAGCTGAAAAATATACCTGAATCCGTGAATGCTTCCAGCCTCGGCGGCAGCTCCTGGTATGTCCTTAACTCGGACGGTCAAGATACCGCTGCTGATTTCCTGAAAGAGACATTCGGAACAGATCAAGAACTGTATCAAGATATGCTGAGCAAAATTGGAATTGTCGGTTCATTGAACGCAGCTTCCAGCGGTAAAGCTTATGACGTGGAAGATCCGTACTTCGGAGGAGACAAAGTATACAAGAAATTTGCAGAATGGACTAAGCAAGTTCCAAAAGTTAATTATGGCCTGCACACCTATGCCATTGAAGATATCATGACCGTTGAAATTCAAAACTATCTGAACGGTAAAGATGTAGACGCAGTTCTGAAAGATGCTCAAGGACAGGCGGAAGCACAGCTTAAATAAGACAGTCCATCTAGCCAAGGCTAAACAATAAAACGATAAGCACTTAAAACCTTGGGCTTGCGAGTTCAAGGTTTTATTGCTGCACAGGGAGTTGACATGGTATGAAGACAGCCGCGCCCAAGATAACTACAACACGTCTCAAAGCAGGTATGACAGGATGGTTGTTCATATCCATCGCAGTGATCATGATCGCCGCTTTTTATTTCTATCCGATGATTCAGGCGCTTATCTTGTCCTTTAAGACAGGTACAGGGTCTAATCTGAGCTTTAACGGCATTGATAACTACAAGCGACTCTTCACCGATAAAATGTTTATAACCGCCGTGAAGAATACGTTTATCTATTTAATTTTCCAGGTACCTTTGATGGTCATTCTGGCTCTGTTCATTTCGGTATTGTTGAATGATAAAAACCTGAAATTCAAGGGCTTTTTCCGCACAGCTATCTTCTTGCCGTGTATCACATCCCTTGTAGCCTATTCGGTTGTCTTCAAGTACCTGTTCTCGTCCGACGGTCTGGTAAACTCCTTATTACTGAATCTGCACGTGATTGGCACGCCAATCCAATGGATTACAGATCCTTTCTGGGCCAAGGTTACGATTATTATCGCGATCACATGGCGCTGGACTGGTTATAATATGATCTTTTACCTGTCCGGTCTTCAGAACATTGACAGTTCCATCTACGAAGCTGCCCGTATTGACGGAGCTTCTCCGATCCGACAGTTTTTCAGCATTACGGTTCCACTGCTTAAGCCGATTATCCTGTTCACTTCGATTACATCAACGATTGGTACACTCCAACTCTTCGATGAAATTATGAATATTACCAAGGGTGGGCCAGGGAACGCGACATCTTCAATTTCGCAATATATTTACAATCTGTCCTTCAAATATTCATCCGACTTTGGTTATGCGGCGACCGTATCTTATTCCATCGTCATTATGATCATTATCTTGTCGATTATCCAGTTCAAAGTGGCAGGTGAGAAAAAATGATGAAAACAAAAAGAGCATTTACGTACGCCTTTCTGATCATTGTGTCGTTCGTTTCGATTTTCCCGTTCCTCTGGATGCTATCCAGCTCCACGAACCTGTCGGTCGATGTGACCAAAGGCAAGCTTCTGCCTGGCTCCCATCTGATGGATAACATGCACAATTTGCTTGAAAAAGTAGACATCGTTACCGCACTAAGTAACTCTGCAAAAGTCTCCATCTCAACTACGCTGCTGGCTATGCTAATCGCATCACTGGCCGGTTATGGCTTTGAAATTTACAGAAGTAAAGCGAAAGACGTTGTCTTCAATATCCTGCTGATGTCTATGATGATTCCGTTTGCGGCGATCATGATCCCGCTCTACCGGATGTTCGGCAGTATTTCTAATGTCATACCGTGGATCGGTATTGATACACTCTCTTCTGTCGTCATTCCGACCGTAACTACGGCGTTCCTGATCTTCTTTTTCCGTCAAAGCACCAAGATGTTTCCAAAGGATCTACTGGAAGCAGGTCGTATGGATGGATTATCCGAGCTGGGTCTGTTCTTCCGGGTGTATATGCCTACGATGAAAACAACCTATGCCGCTGCCGCAATCATCACATTCATGTCCAGCTGGAACAACTACCTCTGGCCTCTGATTGTGCTGCAAACGCCGGAGAATCAAACGATTCCGCTGTTGATCTCGAACCTTGGCTCCAGCTATGCACCGGATTACGGTGTCATCATGATCGCCATTGTCCTGTCCACACTGCCGACTGCACTGGTATTCTTCCTGATGCAGAAACACTTTGTAGCGGGCATGGTTGGTTCAGTAAAATAACAGATTTCTGTGTACGTTCTTCATTTCATTTTAAAAATAAGGAGTGTTCGCCTTGACCACCCATACCCCTAGTCTGGACTGGCTGACCGACGTAACCAAATTTGCTGTACATCGGCTGCCAGCCTATTCCGATCACAAATATTACGCTACGCTTCAAGAAGCGGAGCGGCAAGCTGATATGGCTTGGCGTCATAGCCTGAATGGGAGCTGGAAGTTTAACTATGCAACGAATCCAGCCAGCCGTCCGGTAGAGTTCTATGCCCCTGGCTTTGAGTATGGCGGCTGGAGCGATATTCAGGTGCCGGGTCACATTCAGACGCAAGGCTTTGGCCAAATGCAGTACGTGAATACGATGTATCCATGGGACGGACATTCGGACGTTCGCCCACCCCATATTCCGGAGGATCACAACCCGGTCGGGAGCTATATCAAAAGCTTTGTTTTGCCGAAAAATATGGCTTCCGACGCGCAGCCTGTGTTCATTTCTTTCCAAGGTGTCGAGTCGGCTTTCTATGTATGGCTGAACGGACAATTTGTCGGTTACAGCGAGGACAGTTTTACACCGTCTGATTTTGAACTGACACCGTTCCTGCAAGCAGGCGAAAACAAGCTGGCAGTAGAGGTATATCAAAGAAGTACGGGGGCGTGGCTAGAGGATCAGGACTTTTGGCGTTTTTCCGGTATTTTCAGAGACGTATATCTCTATACCATCCCTACTCTTCACGTACGTGACCTACATGCCAAGGCGGATCTGGATGCTTCCTACACGCAGGGCCTTCTGGAGCTGAAATTGACCTTGGAAAAGCCGGCAACGGCCTATGCAACTGTCGATGTGAAAGATGCTGCCGGCCATGTTGTAGCTTCTTTGAAAGCTGACTTTACTGATGGCATAGCTTCGCTGTCAGCAACCTTGGAGCAAGTGCAGCGCTGGAGCGCGGAGAAACCTTATTTGTACACGTTGTTCATTCAAATTTATGATGCCAGTGGATCGCTCGTGGAAGTCATTCCACAAAAAATGGGCTTCCGTAAATTTGAGCTGATAAACAAGGTCATGCATTTGAACGGTAAACGCATCGTCTTTAAAGGTGTGAACCGCCATGAATTTAACGCTCGCACCGGACGTGCGATTTCCCGTGAAGATATGCTGTGGGATATTCGGACGCTCAAGCAGAACAATATGAACGCTGTTCGCACCTCTCATTATCCAAATCAGACTCTGTGGTATGAGCTATGCGATGAGTATGGGGTCTATGTAATTGATGAAATGAACTTGGAAACACACGGTTCCTGGCAAAAACTCGGCGCCGTCGAGCCATCGTGGAATATTCCCGCCAATCTGCCTGAGTGGCAGGATATCGTCATGGATCGCGCCATTTCCATGCTGGAACGGGACAAAAACCATGCGTCCATTCTGATTTGGTCCTGCGGCAATGAGTCGTATGCAGGTGAAGTGCTGTGCAATGTAGCCAACTATTTCCGAGCCACCGACCCGAGCCGTTTGGTACACTACGAAGGCGTGTTTCACAACCGTACGTACGATGATACCAGCGATATGGAGAGCCGGATGTACGCCAAACCCGCAGATATCGAGCAATATCTGAACGACAATCCGCAAAAACCGTATATCAGTTGCGAATACATGCATGCGATGGGTAATTCCGTAGGCGGCATGCACAAGTATACAGAGCTGGAGAACAAATACGAGCTGTATCAGGGCGGTTTTATTTGGGATTATATTGATCAGGCTGTTATGAAAAAAGATCGCTACGGACGCGAGTACCTCGCGATCGGCGGCGACTTTGACGACCGTGCCACAGACTATGGCTTCTGTACGGACGGAATTGTCTATGCGGACCGGAAGGTTTCACCCAAGATGCAGGAGGTCAAATTCCTGTATCAAAATCTGAAGCTCACCCCGGATCGCAGCGGTGTAACCCTTCGCAATGAAAACCTGTTCGAGGGAACGGGCGACTATGAGCTAGTATACAGTCTACTGCATGAAGGCCAAGAAATCGTACGTAATGCCATTCATGTAGATGTGGCGGCTCAGACCGAAGCGTATATTCCACTGACGTTCCCCATTACGGACGGAAAGCCCGGTGAGTACGTCATTCACACCGCTCTAGTTCTGAAAGAATCCACGCTCTGGGCTGAGGCTGGACACGAAGTGGCCTTTGGACAGCATATTTTCATCGTGGAAGATCCAACCCCGCTGAAGATCCCTACGGGCGGTGCCTTACGAGTGGTGCATGGTGATGTTAACATTGGCGTTCACGGTGCAGATTTCAGTATGATGTTCTCCAAAGGAGCAGGCAGCCTGACTTCACTTCGCTACGCCGGACGTGAGATGATCGCCATACCTCCTGCCCCATTGTTCTGGCGGGCGACCACAGACAATGATCGGGGAACTGCTCTGGGCTTCGAAGCCGGTGGCTGGTTCGCTGCAAGTCTGACACGTAAATGCGTGGACATTGAGGTCACGGAAGAGCAGACAGACCGTGTAACCGTTACATTCCGCTACACGCTGAGCATCCATGCAGACGTACAGGTAACGGTAGCCTACACCGTCTTGGCGGATGGCAGTCTGAACGTAAAATCGACTTATGAAGGCGTCTCAGGACTGCCTAACCTGCCGATCTTTGCCCTTTCGTTCAAGGTTCCGGCTGACTACCGCCATCTGGACTGGTACGCGATGGGACCGGAAGAGAATTACATCGACCGTGCCTTTGGCGCGAGACTAGGCGTATTCCGTAACGAAGCTGCGGATAACGTATCCGGGTATGCCGTACCGCAGGAATCCGGCAACCGTACAGGCGTGCGCCGTGTCGATATTACCGACGATTCTCAGCGTGGTATTCGCATTACCGCTCCTGCCACCGCACCTGTGGAATGCAATATTTCGCCGTATACAGCGTTTGAGCTGGAAAGTGCCTACCATCTGTATGAGCTACCCAACGTGTATTACACCGTTGTCACCATAGCCGGTAAACAAATGGGCGTAGGCGGCGACGATAGCTGGGGAGCTCCGGTACATGAAGAATACCAAATTACAGCCGATCAAAAGCTGGAATTCGAATTTACCGTGCAACGAGTATAAATAAGCACGCTCACTGTATAGACAAGTAGATATAACAAAAGCCCTTCCGCTGCTTCCCTCATGAGAAGCTAAAGCTGGAAGGGCTTTTGTATTTACGTATCTGCAGAATAGGCAGCGCTCGCCATATCTATTTCAAAATAACTTCAATATCACGTCCAGGATCGCTGTACTTGTAGATGCCAGGATTTAGTTCCAATTTTCCGTCTAATTCAATGTTTTTGTAACGGTCAACATTAACTCCTGTGGATACCATACCCTTCGCAATGATCTCAGGCACTACTTCTTTGCCGTTAATTCGCATCGTTGTTTGGTTGACGCCTTTGAAGCCAGGGGAACCGGATTTCGATTCGACAATCAAATCTTTTCCTTCTGTATAGTATGTGAAATCAATTTGATAACCGTCCGCATTAAGCTCAGCGAACTGTTTTTCTTCTTTAGGTTTATGAAGAGTGATCCAATTCTTAGACGTATCACGTTTCTCGATGACAGCATCTTTCAATATAAGTTTCATTGGAACATCAGACCAGTCCTTATACCACTCTGGAGATTCAAATTGATATAAGTGTTGATAATTTTCAGGACCAGCTCCTTTAATATTCCACCCTCCGTTAATTTTTTTATCACCTATTACCAGCTGAGCTGTTTTATAATGAACAATTCCTTTTTTAAGTGAATCACGCTCTGTTACTAGAATTTCAATATCCAAGGGGGTAATAATCAGTTGGTCTAAGGTAGTGCCTGTATTTTCTTGGAATTCAGCGCTGCTATGCAGCTTCTTGGAATAAATCGCTTCACTTGCTTTTTTTCCATCCGCTTCAAATTCGAACTTCCAAGTACCTTCAATTCGTTTTGCTTCCTCAATATAACAAAAATGAGGGTTTGCCTTTTTCCAATCTTGTGCAGTCATGTTGAATACCTGCTCAATATGCAAGTCTGAGCTGTCGCTAGGTAGAATGGTTGGGATTGCGTCTATCTCTTTGTCGCCCACTTTCATTACCAAATGCGGGTTCCCACGTCCTAGATCGGATGGAGCTGCAGCAACTCTAAAGCGGACAACAGTCTTGTTGTTGGTTTGTCGAACGGATTCTATATAAATGTTAGGATACTGCTTGGTCCCGGTAACGAGGGTATCTCCGGCTTGATGATCCGTCTTTAAAGGAATATCCTGATTACGATAAAAAATTAGATTCTGAGCCTCAAGTGTGTAATCTTTTTTACGCTCCTTTAAAGTATCAATAGTTTCATAAATGCCAAGGAGTTTCTGGCTTTTAGGATCGTAATTTAAATATCCGTGTGCTTGTTCCTTGGTATCAGAATTGCTAGTTACCGTAGTTTTCTCTATAGCAAACCCAATATAACTGGTTGGATCAATTCCTGGATCCAGAGAAATAAGCATTTTCATTTTTTCGCCATCCGTTACAACACCATTCAAATTCATCGTAATGCCTGCATTGGATGCTTTTAGATCATACCGTTGTCCAATACCATTATTTAGCGCATTGGTTACACTACGTCCGCCTATTCTATCCCAATTGATTGTCACACTAGCGAATACAGGGATGGCGACGAGCAGAAAACATGAGAATACGATACTCGCTGGAGCAATTTTTGCTCTATGCATAGGTACTTCCTGTGACTGTTGCAGAGTTGCTTTTCGTTTGGTTGCTTCCTGTTCTATATTTACCCACATTGCATCATATTCAGGTTGAGGAATGTTCTGCTCTTTTTCAAAATACCGACTCACTGCTACTCATCTCCTTTACTTGGGATATCACCATTTTTTTTAGCAGTTTAAGCCCCCGATTTAATCTAGATTTAGCTGTTCCTTCGGGTATATTTATAACTCTAGAGATCTCCGGCACAGTCAATTCGTTTACATAACGAAGGACCACGACCATTCGAATTTTATCTGGAAGCTTGTTATATAGCTTCTGTAGCTCTGTCTTAGTTTCTTGATGATATAAGCTCTCTTCCACCGGATTAAATGAATGAGGGCGTGACAATAAAAAAGTTCGTATTTCCTTCATCAGTCCAGTTTTCCGCCTTCTAAGCACATTGCTGCACTCATTAGAAGCAATTCGCAAAATCCATGATTTGAGATCTTGTACTTTGGACCTGTCGGCCAAAAGTGCTTTGACAAACACTTCCTGGCAAACATCTTCTGCATCTGCTTGATTTTGCATCAAATAATAACAAAAATAATATATCTGCTCCTTATATAGCTCAAACAGCTCTCGATCAGTCATATACGTGTGCACCTCCCTTGTTGTGTTCTCATCTATTAAGACTAATAACGGAGTACAATCGTTCATTTACATCGAAAAAAGGCGGCCCTATATAGGACCACCTATTATTGATCGTTCGATTTCCGACACTCGGGCAAAACAAACCTACTGTGCCACATGCTCAATTCACTGCTTTTATCAATCAAAAAACCGCCCTGCTCTAACCGCCAACATTTGCCCTAAATCAGCATGAGTCTGCCGCACCGGGCTAGCTCGTAGCAAGATTGACATATGTCTTCGAGAAATCAAGGTTCTTCAAGTCTCTTTGATCGATCAAAAATTCCAAATACCCTGCGTCCCACCAGCACATACCAACCTCATCCAAAGAAGAGACCGAGAGCAGAACATGCCAATTTTCCGAAGCCTGATCGTGCTTTTCCCGATTCGTTTGATATTCTTGCAGCTGAGGCAGCACCTCGGATCGTAAATGCTTCGCATAATCCGTACTTCCCCTATGCATAGCTTGCTCGGTTTCCTTATGAATCTGACTCTCACTCTTATGCCAGTTAAACAGAAGACCCTCCAGCCCGTTTCGGCGTAGATAAGCATCCCGCCGGGTGTTCCCTGCAAAAGATTGATGCTGACCCCACACCGTGTCACTTTGTTCACAAACAAGCTCATACAGCTCTTCATACTGATCTACAAGAACATCTCCTAGCTCACCCTCCGACCGAAGGGTAACAATCGGCTGAAAAGAAATTGCATAAGATGTGAAACCCCTGTTCTCAACACATACTTCAACCTTCCCGGTCGGTGGCAAGGTTTTCTTCAAAGCGCTGCTGTCACCGTTATAGTAAAAGATTTTATGGTCAATATCATAGGCGGGCTCATCCAGCCCAAGAAAAAAGTAAAGTATACCCTTATGAGGCAACCCCTCGTATGGGGAAAAAGGCATTTCACCCAAATTGATTTGAGCAATAAAACTGTAATATTCTCCGTCTGAATCACACGGCCACTCGATCGAGGGTGGCAGATCTGGATAGCCGGCGATCCGACTATTTCCAATGTGTTCGTAATTTTCCTCATGCTCCACATGAAATTGTATAGCAGCTTGAGCTTCCTGATGAATCTCTTCTTTTAAATCTTCATCCAGTGAATACCCTTCCAGTATTCGAGTCAGTTCTTCCTTTAATGGTGGTTGTAGCATCTCGCTCGCCCCTTTTTCATGAAGTAATAAAATAGCCTGCAACCATTTAAACCCTTACCTCAGATTACCAAATAAAAGCCTGACAATCTATTTTTCTAGCAGATAAAAGCTGAATTAAAAAGTATATATTTATATACCCTGAAACCATGTATAATTGTTATAACAGTTGAATAGTATAATAAGGAGGATAAAGAGATGGGTAAGGTGATTGGAATGGAACGTAAAATTACTAAATTCGGAAACAGCTTAGGGATTACTATGACAGAAGCCATTAAGCAACTCGGACTGGGTCAAGGAGATACAGTTCAGGTTGAAGTAGATCACCAGAGCGGACAGATCATTATACAAAAATCGAACAAAATAACTCTGCCCTCAGGGCTAAGTGATGATTTTCTTGAAAATCTTTCTCAAGTAATGGATGCATATGACGAAACTCTTAAAGGACTCAAGGATAGATGAGCAGCATCCGTTTCTTAACCATTCAAGAAGTTATAGCTATTAATGTCGCCATGATTGAAAGATACAGCAAAGGCGAACAAATCGGCGTCAAAGATACCAGTCTACTTGAGTCTGCTGTTCTACGTCCTCAATCATCAGCTTTTAGTGAAGATGCGTACCCCACAATATTCAGCAAAGCCGCTGCATTATTCGAATCCCTAGGGCAAAACCCTCCTTTTCACAATGCAAACAAGCGAACAGCTTTTACTGCATTACTCATTTTTTTGCGCTACAATGGCTTTCAATTTAAAATGGATCAGAAAGCAGCCGAAGACTTTACTGTAGATATGGTTAATCATAAATTTTCGTTGAATCAGCTGGCTTTATTAATCGAGCTCCACTCTTCCAAACTACATGTGTGAACCCAAAAAAGAGATCATGAATGATCTCTTTTTTAGGTTCAATGGTAATCATTGCTCTTGACTGCAAGCACCTGACGGGCAATTAGCATAAAGGCATCAAAGGAGTGGCAATGCTTTAATCGTTCCAGCGTCTCTTCCTGGCGGATCAGTTCTACAAACAAATCATAAATCCCCATAGCTTGCTCGTAGTCCTCTTTGCAGATTGAAAGCAGGAATACCACATGAACCTCATGGTTGGCATCCCAAGGAATCGGATTTTCCAGCAAGCACACGCTTACGACCGTTCGGTTAGAGCTTAGCTCCAGGGGATGGGGAATGGCCATCCCTCGATCCAGTGCAGTAGAGCCCAGCTTCTCTCTTTCTTTGACTGCTGGCAAAAACTTGTCGGTCACCACTCCTTTTTGCTTTAAAATACCACTCATTTCTTCAATCAGGGCATCTTTGCTCGGCTGATCGGATCGGGTCATAAACCATTGCTTGTCAAAATACCGTAGCAGTGAAGTTTCCTGTTCCTCATCGCTGGCCCGTACCATCCGCGTCATTGTCTCCATATCCCGTTCCGAAGGAATCGGGCTAATCACCGCGGACGGTTTATCCTTACGCTGCTGCAAGTGAATGGTCGAAACGACGAGGTCCTCATCGACGGTGGACATCTCCTCGTATTCCCGAAGTGAAACCACTCGGGATACATCCAGCTCAGCGAACAGCGAACGCAGCCTGGATTCTAGAATCCGGGCGGTTCCATAGCCGGAGCCGCACACCAGCAACACGGTTTTACGACGCCGATGAGGGATATTGTATTTGCGTTCCAATGCAGCCCCGATATGAAGTGCCAAATAACCGATTTCGTTATCGTTGATGTCGTACGGAAACGATTTTTGTAGTTCTTTTACCGCACCAACTGTGATTTCATAGGCAAGCGGATAATACTTGCGAATATGTCCAAGCAGTGGATTACGCATGTTCATACCATGCTCCAGCCGGGTCAGCATTGGCTTCAAATGTACAAATAAATCCTTGGACAGCCGTTCGTCGTCACGCAAGTCATAGGTAAAGCGTTCGTAGACGAATGTCAGCATCCCACGCACTGCCAAAAAGAGACGGTCAGACTGGAGGCGCTCCCACTCGGTTTCGGCCATCTTTTTGCTGACGACATGCAGCAGAACATAATCGAACTCTCCTTCAGGACAGGTGATGCCAAAGACCTCTTCCATCTCCCTCAGCATGGCGCTAGCCAATTCAATATCCCGCTGACTGCCCACCACCGCCTCAAAGCGTTCTAAACCATGTCCTTCCTTCACTCGCAGCACCATGACCGCCAAATGAGTGATGAGATCTTTGAGCGCCAAATCAGCCATTTTGGTCCCAACGCTCCGCAAATGCTTTAGAATAATTGTCCGGATCTGCGGTAGATCCAATCCTTGAAACAGCTGTTGTTGTTCCAAGGGCATGTCGCTACGTTGTCCCTCTTCATCGCGGACGTCAGCATATTCGGCCAGGCAGTAACGAATACTCTTTTCTTCCCCAATCACCTTTACACCATGTCCCGGCTTGGTGCGTAGGGTGAGACTATAATCCTCCAGAATCCGACGGATGATTTTAGAATCATTATTCATCGTGGCCCGGCTAATATATAGCTCATCGGCGAGATCTTCCATCTTCACGTATTCCCTCGCATTCAGCAGCTTGAACAGCTCATACCGTATGCGCTCTTCTGGAGCCCCCGGTAGCCGCTGACTTACTTCTGTTTCTTCCTGACTTTCATCCGCAAAAAAATAGTATTTCTCACGATCATCAACCCTAATCGTATAGCCGCTACCCCTCTTGGATTCCAGATATGCTCCATATTCATTCAGCATACTGTCCAGCTTCTTAAGATCATCGCGGATGGTCCGCTCTGTTACCTCCAGCCGCTCAGCGAGCGCTTTGGTGGTCCAAGACCAGCCTTGATCATTTCCACTGACGAGCTGGTACAGCTTTTTCAAGCGTTTGTAGGGAAAAATCATGTAGATATAAGACCCCCTTTCCGATAAACCGTATTTTACTTCCACGTTATTTCAATTCCGGGGTTACCAGTACCGTTAACAGCTTACAATGCTGCAATTCCGGCAATTGTGCACCTTCCCTATCGGACGAAACCAATGTTTCTCCCTTGGAACGCTCATCCAGCGAAACCAACTCGTAGTGGGCCGATTCGCTGTATGTGATATGTGCAGTCGCATTTTTCTCTAAATAAGGATTAAATACACGGACGATATAACCATCACTATGCTCTGCTTTCTTGAATGCACTCAAGATTACATTGGAATCCTTGCTAAAAGATAACAGGCTATAGTTTTGCTCAAATATTCTTTCTTCGTCTCGGAAGGCAAAAATTAAACGACCGTTCAGAAAATCAGACAGCTGGTAGCTGGACAATGGTGTTAAATATTCCTTGGCCGCTTGAGCGATGCCCGCCTCGTCAAACCCGGACTCTTGGACATGTAGAGCAAACGTAAATGAAAGCTCACCGAGCAGCTGTGCATCTGGCGTTTCTACGATCTTTTCTCCTGAGGCACGACCCGGGCGGTATAGCAAATTCTCCTTGCCCATATAACCAAAAGTACGGAATAACGTCAGCGCTATTGTATCATGTTCATGCCCAATGATTTCATATTCCCTTACTCCTTCGGTCATCACGGCTACTCCACGGGAACCATCGTTTAACGCAACATAGCTTTGCATAGCTTCGATGGTGATCGGCTTTTCCGTCCACTGCTCCCGTTCCCATACCTTTACTTCCTCCAGCGTAGTTGGACGGGCAATGACTCCGAACGGCTGATCTGCAATAGATAGCTTAGAGGCAATCCCGGTATCAAATAGCACCCGCAGACGGTGACTCAGCACTCGGTTGTCCACATCCACCGAGAAGCGTATCAGGCGTTCACCTTTCCGCAAGGAGACCGATGCCTGCAGTGGCAACTCAGCTGAAGTCCCAGCAGCGGAACGCTCATTTAAATCATACGGAACCTTCAGTTTCATCCGAAGGGACAATTCTTCGGATACCGTACTTTTGGATGTTATCGTCTCCACATCAGTACCAAGCGAAGAAACTGTAAGATCACGTTCCGGTGGAGAATAGTTGTAGGAATCTCCATCATCTCCGTTGTCCTCGAACACCATCTGATCTGAGTACACACGTCCCGAAATTTTATCCGTGATGCTTAATGCCCCGTTCTCCTGTACGGCTATGCTATAGATTTCATTTTCAATATGTTTTCCGTTGCTACGTTCTGCTGTTGCATCCCCTGTTGCACTAAAATCAAATATAATTTGTGTGTACCCCATAGCAGGTACTTCCTGAAGCTCCACCAACAGCTTGGCACGGAATACACGCTCAGGCAGGTACACCTTTTTGCTCGGATTCAGATCAATATGCTGACCGAGCACGTAGTCTGTTTGTTCCACTTTCTCGGTAATCGTATACAAAAGCTGCTGACCGTTCGTATCCCGAATGACAAAGCTTCCTTCCGGCAAGTAAGCATCAATTTCTGTCACTCCCTTGCGCGGGTAAGGCAACGTATTAAAGATGGTGAAGGCAAAAGTCTCCTCCTGCTTAATCTTCGACGCGATCAGTCGCTTGTGCAGCTCCAATACATTCTCCGCGATATCCCTTGCCTGTTTATAACGAAAAGCCACATCCCGATTTGTCGTATCACTATTGCATCCACCAATGCTGTCGTGGGCTGCATTTTCAAACAAGAGCTTCCATATATCCTTCACGATATAATGTGGATATTCATGCCCAAGTGCATGGCTGATCGACAGTACAGGCTCCAGCGTGTTCACGATTAAATGTTCAATCTCGTTATTTTGCTGCTTAAGGTCAGCCCGTGTGGAAAAAATCGACTTATGAATACGCATATGCTTGGCTTCCATAAGCTCTCCTTCCAGTACAGGAAGGTCGTTGCTGTCCTTTTCAATCTCTTCAAGGAAACGTTCCGGCTCATTCATCACATATTCTCGTTCCGGGTCCAGCTCGTTGAATGTGCGAATCAATTCTGGCAAGTTTAGACGGATAGGTGCTTGATCGAAGCCGTTGGGAAAATAAACATGGCGGGTGGACGCTTTTTCTTCCAGCGCACCGATCTGGCTGTCGAGATACGCCTCAAGTTCTCCCGCTTCCTCTGGAATATTTCCACCATAGTAGTAGCCAAACGGCATCTGTACCGCAAACACCTGACTGCCATCCGACCCCTTCCACAAAAACTCGGTTTTAGGATTCGTATTATCTGCCACCCCGCGCCAGAATAGAAAATGCCGAATACCGAACTCCTGATAAATCTGCGGCATCTGCGCCGACTGGCCGAAGGCATCCGGCACATAACCGACCTTCATGGCATGACCATATTTCTGCGCCGTTTCCATACCGTAATACAGATTACGGACCATCGATTCACCGGAAATCACCAATTGATCCGTCTGCGTATACCACGGTCCGGTCATCAGGCGTTTATCGCTTACCAGACGGCGAATGCGCTCTTCATCCTCCGGGCACCAGCGGGTATAATCGTCAAGCAAGGACCCTTGGGCATCCAAAAGATAGTATTTAAAACCGTCCCCATTCTCCAACGCATCCAATACTTCTTTCACATGCTTCACCAAGTAGACTTTGGATCTGGAAGTGGTAAAATACCATTCCCGATCCCAGTGAGTATGTGGTATGACATGCACTTTCGTACGGCTCATATCTCGTTCTCCCTCCATGCTGTCTATTCTTTATCTAGTGATATTTAGTCAAATACAAGCTCAATGTCTTCTCCATTTTTCTTAACAGAGGCCTCTTTCGTTTCAACCTGCTGCTGTTCTTCCTCACGGAAATTGACGAGCAAGGTTCCTGCCACAATGATTAATGCGCCTGTAACCCCTCCAGCCAGATATGCAAACGGAGTGCCTACGGAGATGGCGCCATACAAACCGCCAATTGGAGGCATGATGACATGTGCGCCCAGCAAAGCCGTCAATCCTGCACCTGCTGCGCAGGCAATCATGTTTATTGGAATCAGCTTGGCAGGGTTACGTAGTGTAAATGGAATAGCCCCTTCCGTAATTCCGATAATACCCATGATCACGGAGCCTTTTCCAGCTTCCCGATACGTTTTGGAAAAGCGACGCTTCAGAATCAGGGTTGCAATTCCATAGCCCAGAGGTGGAATACAGATCGCAATATTTACGAAAATATTGGGTAAATATACACCCGACAGGAATAACGCATTTCCCGCCATCCAGGCTGCTTTATTCACAGGACCCCCAAGATCGAACCCAATCATGGCTCCCAAAATCAAGGCTAGCGCCAAGGTGCTGGTTCCGCTCTCACTCATATGCTTAATCCAGTTGACCAGTCCTTCATTAATCGCGCTCAACGGCCCACCCAGGATGACGGACATGAGAATCCCGGTTAAACCTACCGTAATGAGTGGCAAAATAATCAGTGGAACAGAACCTGCGGCCGGGCCTGTGATTTTCACTTTGTTTTTCACCCAGAGGGTGAGATACCCGGCGAAAAAGCCTGCAACAAGAGCGCCCAAGAATCCCGCATTCGTCTCCTGTGCCAGCACGCCGCCAATCAACCCTGCAGCAAGTGCAGGCTTGTCGGCAATCGAATAAGCGATATACCCAGCCAGAACCATGTTTAGCAGTCCAATTCCGCGCCAACCTACATTTTCAACTAAGTATAAAATATGAAGAAAACCGCTTTTGTCAGCATATGGACCAAAGTCAGTGACACCCATGGTCAGACCGATGATTTTACACACGGCAACAATCAAGGAGCCTGCAATAATAACCGGAAGCAAATAAGAAATGCCTGTCATCAGATGCTTTTTAGCTTCACTCAGCCATTTTTTCATCATGTTCTCCCCCATCATGAATACTACTGTTATTCAAAGGCTCATCGGATATCATTCAAGCCAGCTATGCTGCTGATTGTCCGTGTTGCCTTCCTAATCTTATTTTTGAGCAGAGATGGCCTCCACCGCTTTGGTAAGAACCGCTTCTGCATTGTTGACCGCATGACCGATTTTGACGCGAACGATTCTTTTATCTTCAAAACGCTCTGCATCCTTCACTGTCTGATCCGAAGCAATCAGTACAAAATCCGCCGCGGCAATGTCTTCCTCCGTAAGTTTGTTCACTTGGCCTAGTGCGCCTTGCTGTTCCACTTTAATATGGTGACCGAGCTGTGCCGCCGCTTTTTCCAGTGCTTTTGCCGCCATTGGAGTATGAGCCAACCCTGCGATACAGGATGTAACGCTTACAATTTTCATTATGACACCAACCCTTCTGTATACTGTTCCAGCAAATGATACACATCGCCGCTGCTATTGGCACCCGCTACCGCCTCTTTGAAGGAATCCTCTAAGAGCAGGGTTGCGAGCGAGGAAATAATTTGTAAGTGGGATACATCCACGGACCCTTTAGGCACCAAAATACTAAAAATATACTGGACAGGCTTGCCATCATGAGAGGCCCAGTCAATGCTATGTTCCAATCGGATCACGAGGACTGCTGGTCTGGTAACCACTTCGCTCTGCGTATGAGGTATGGCAAACTGATCCTGAAGCCCTGTCGAATATACCTTTTCCCTCTCCCACAAATCCTGCACCAGTTGCTCCCTATGGACGGTGACACCCAGCTTTTCAGCCTCTTGGGCAATAAACTCAAACACAGCCGATTTGGTCTCCAGCTTCTCATCCAAATAAATCTGTTCTCTAGTAATCATGGTGAATGTCTCTCCTCCCTTCTATCTATAGGTGAAACGCTTACAAATTTATTTTAGCCGACTCTTCCTCTATGTTTTATCTATAAAATTTCCCTATCCAAGCGGAAATGCACTAGACATTGTTCATAAATGTTTTGTGATAGGCATTCCGGTATTGGGAAGGAGTCATGTGGGCTCTCTTTTTGAACAAACGCATAAAATACTTATCATCGGTATATCCTGCCTCTTCGGCAACCTGCTTAATGCTCATATCTGTGCGGGAAATCAACTCTTTGGCTTTGTTGATACGAATACTGTGAATGAACTCCAAGGGACGCATGCCTGTATTTTGCTTGAACAAACGAGATATATAATCCTTGTTGTAATTGAATTTTCGAGCTAAATCCGTCACGGTCAACGGCTCTTCAGCATGAATTCGGGTCCACTCGATAATTTTGTTAAAACTCACATTCCCCTGTGAACTGACAGGATTGGAAAGCAAGCGGCTAAGCGCCAGTTCAGATATCTCGATCAGCAACGAGGTGAACAAATAATTTGCACTGTGATACGTAAGGTAATGTGAGTTGGCTACATGCAAAATCTGATTGACGATAATATGAATCCGATCTCCGTTGTCTGCCTGTACACATTGCGGTAAATAGATATCCCGCATCACACCGTGACGCTGCAAACGTCCACCCAAAGCACTTGTTTCCTGCTTCATTTCCTCATTAGATAATACATTCGGGGTCGTGGGAACATCGAAATGAAACCAATAAAATTTCACGCCTGGCAATGACTCCCGGTATCCTTTATGCGTACGACCGGGGTAAAGCAATAGAATATCTCCCTCGCCTACTTCAAAATCTTCCCGTTCCTCCCGTATATATACCGTCTCTTGGACACCCAGGATCAGCTCAAAATTCTCAATGGAACGACTCATATGCTTCCAAGGCACCTCGTTAACAAACTCGCCTGCCGAGATCAGTTGGATCGGAGCATCTACATTCACTTTCAGATAGGTCATGTTATCGCCTCTTTAGATTCATGTTCGGATTTGTCCACCCATTGTATGGTTAAGCTACTGACATACCGCGATTGCAATGCTAATGTAGTGTAGAAATATACACTTTCATCTTAGCTAAGGAGCGATGATTTTGAAAGCTAAAGCTTTTGACTTGCATAAAGTAAGGATTGATTCCGGCCCACTTTTACATGCGATGGAACTAAATACGGCCTACCTGCTGAGTTTGGAACCCGACCGTTTATTATCACGCTTTCGTGAATATGCAGGACTGGAGCCCAAAGCAGCTCACTATGAGGGCTGGGAAGCGCGTGGCATCAGCGGACATACACTCGGTCACTACCTGTCCGGCTGTGCACTGATGTTTGCCTCCACAGGTGACGAAAGACTGCTGGAACGAGTGAACTATGTGGTTAGTGAACTAGAAATATGCCAAAACAGTCATGGAAACGGATACATTTCCGGCATTCCACGCGGAAAAGAGATTTTTGAGGAAGTAAAAGCCGGAGATATCCGCTCCCAGGGATTTGATCTGAACGGCGGTTGGGTGCCGCTATATACCATGCACAAGCTTTTTGCGGGCTTGCGTGATGCACATCTGCTGGCGCAACATCCCAAGGCCCTGTCTATAGAAATCAAACTCGGCAACTGGTTGGAGGATGTACTTCAAGGGCTGGACGATGATCAGGTGCAGCAGGTGCTGCATTGCGAGTTTGGCGGTATGAACGAGGTGCTGACGGATCTGGCGGAACATTCAGGAGAAGAACGCTTTTTGAGCCTGGCGGAACGCTTTTATCACGGAGAGGTGCTCAATGATCTCGCAGATAGCCAAGATACGCTGGCAGGGCGACATGCCAATACGCAAATCCCCAAAATCATTGGCGCTGCACGGCAATTTGAAATGACGGGCAAACCTCAATATGCGGACCTATCTCGCTTTTTCTGGGATCGGGTTGTTCACAAGCATTCCTACGTGATCGGCGGCAATAGCTATAATGAACATTTTGGTGAACCCGGAAAGCTGAATGACCGTTTGGGCGAAGGTACCTGTGAAACCTGTAACACCTATAATATGCTGAAATTAACAAGACATATGTTCGAGTGGGACGCCTATGCAGCCTATGCCGACTACTATGAACGAGCGATGTTCAATCATATTCTGGCTTCACAGCAGCCTGTAGATGGACGTGTGTGCTATTTTGTATCACTGGAAATGGGAGGACACAAGTCCTTTAATTCTCAATATGAGGATTTCACATGCTGTGTCGGGTCCGGTATGGAAAGCCACTCCATGTACGGCACTGCGATTTATTTTCACACGCCAGAAACGATCTATGTCAATCAATATGTCCCTTCTACTGTGACATGGGACGAGATGGGCGTACAGCTCAAACAAGATACTCTCTTTCCGCAAAATGGACGGGGAACACTGCGCGTCATCAGCAAGGAGCCCAAATCCTTCGCGATCAAGCTAAGATGCCCTCATTGGGCGGAGCAAGGGATGATGATTAAAATCAACGGGGAAGAGTACGTCACAGAGGCTTGTCCTACCAGCTACGTTGTAATTGAACGGGAATGGAACAATGGGGATACGATCGAGTATGACATTCCTATGACCGTGAGAGTCGAGGAAATGCCGGATAATCCACGCCGAATTGCTTTTATGTATGGGCCGCTAGTGCTGGCTGGGGACCTTGGCCCTGTCACACCGGAATCCAACGAGGAGCATCTGCTTGCGTCTGTACTGATCGGAGCGGCCGACTCATTGACAACGAAGCTAATTGCTGACGGGAACGAGCCTAATACATTCCATATGACCGACTTAGGCTATATCGGAGACTTGAAGCTTCGTCCGTTTTATCAAATGTATGATCGCTCATATACCGTCTATTGGGATCTCTTTTCCCAGGAGGAATGGTCAGCAACAGAGGCAGAATATCGTACCGCGTTAGCGTATCAGCTAGAGCTGGAACGACTTACAGTCGACGTTGTGCAGCCTGCCGAAATGCAGCCTGAACGGGATCATGCCTTTACTGGAGAGCATGTAGGTCTGGGGTCCATCTATAACCGCAAATATCGCGATACATGGCCTGGGGGCTGGTTCTCTTTTGTCATGAAGGTGCTTCCAGATGAGCCTGTCCAATTGGCGGTCACTTATTTGAAGGACTTGAGCCGTCCTCATAGTGACTTTGACATCACTGCGGATGGTCAGATTTTAGGGGAAGGCAAGCTGGAGTCTGAGGAAATGAATAAATTCGAAACGTTCACCTATGAGCTTCCTCTATCTGTGACGGGCCACAAGAATGAAGTTACGATTCAATTCACAGCCCATCCACAAGGTAAAGTGGCGAAAGTAGCTGGATTACGAGTGATTAGACACTCTATTGTATGATCAAATTATCTATATAAATCTACTATAGCGCCACTACGCAGGCGGATAGTGCTTCCCATCGCCACCGCCCCCGAATTTCTGTAATAAAGTCTTTCATTGGTAGAAATCCGGGGGTGGTGATGCTTCCGAAGCGAGCTTTCCTACGGAAAGCTTTGAAAGCGACCGCTTCGCTTGTACAGCACTATTCCGCCTACTGCGTTTTTATGTTCGTTTTTTAAAGGAAGCTTATAAAACAACAAGCAGACGCTTCTATAAGCTGTCTGCTTGTTCCGCTTACTGCCTTATAACTTCGAATCATCGTTATTGCTTCATGTTCACTTCACAGCATGTTCATTTCACGGAAGCTGTCTCTAATCTTGCGCAGCTCTTGCTGTGCCCTGCTGTATCGGGAAGCGTAGGTCCAGGCAAGCACCTGATGATAATGTGAAGGCGTTTCAATCGTAGTCACGTTATACATGATCGGAGTCCCGTCTACTTCTCCTTTTAGAGTAAACTCAATGGCTGGGTATCCATTCACCACCAAGTCGGAGGCAATCCCCAATCCAGGGGCCGTAATTCCTGACACCAAATGATCCTCAATAATCCCTTTATATTCTTGAAGGGTCATACTGCTGTCAAAGTCGCTTTTCGGTTCAGACAATACAATTACATATCTTTCGGTCAATTCATTTTTAATGGAAATATCCGCGTCCTCATTAATCATATTATCTCGTGACCAATTCCACGGAGCCGTAACCGCAAACTGGCTATCCTTACTGGTAAATACCTCAGGCTTCACGATTTGAGTAATGAGCGTAGTAATTAAAGATACAGCAAAGACAATCGAAATGATCGTCATCAGGATGATTGCTCCTGCAAAAATCCCGGTTTTCTTTCTGCCCACCTTTCCCAAATCCCTTACCTTAACTACATATGTATTCGCAGCCATATCGCCAATCCGTTGTTTCCGAGGTGTCACCAGCACACATAACCCTGCGGGCAGTCCCAGAAAAAACAGCGGATTCGTATCTACCAGCTGTATGAGGGTGCGGATCAACGATTTCACAATGCCCGGCGGTTTCCCTTCTCCATTTACGACCTGAATGCGAAGTACAAACTTACCCAGCGTATAGCCTGTAATTCCTTCCAGCAATAAATAATAGCAGAAGGAGCCAATCAGGAAGAGTATCACTACCATACCCATATTGGGGGTTTCCGCTTCAGATACTTTTTTCGCTGTAAAATAAACCAGCCCTCCATACCCGAAGACGATAAGAATGAAGTCGATCATCCAGGCCGCCCATCTTCTGAAGAAGATAGAGGCTCCGTATGTTTCTGATAATACCGCCATCCTATCCGGTTCTCGTCGATGGTAGTTGCCACTCGTTGCATAGTGTCCCGGAGTTACTGTAGATGGATTGTTCGTTACATCATGTTCTTCCAAATGATACACCCCTGATGTCAATTTAATCCCGGTTAAGTATAACATCCTTTTTCATCCAGTGAAGCAAGCCTGACAGTGCACTGGAGTAAACCGAATCCCGCCGATAAACAAACCACACCTCTAATTTACGATATTCTTCAGGCAAACAATAAGAAGCAATATTTCCCGCCTCCTCTGCCTTTGCAATCGACGATTGTGGCAACATGGACACCCCCAGACCAGAGGCTACACCACCCAAAATGACCTCCAACGTTCCAAACTCCATAACCTGATACGCATCCACACCTGCTTCGCTCAGAAAGCTTTCTGCTCTTGTACGATGCGTGCAGCCTACGTCGAAGAACAGCATAGGCTTGGCAAGCAACTTGCCCATGTCCCTTTCTCCTGGTTCCGAGATGAGTACCAGTTCCTCTTCAAAAGCTGCAACATGCTCTATATGCGGATCTTCGACGGGGCCATAGACGAACGCTCCATCTAATTCGTAATTCAATACCTTTTGTACGAGATCATGTGTGCTGCCTGTCATAAGCGATAGATGGACATCAGGATATTGAGCGTGATATTCCGTCAATAAAGAAGTCAGATGTGTAACCGCCGCCGTCTCAATCGAGCCCAGTCGCAAAGGTCCCGCAGGCTGGTCTGAATATTGAGTGGACTTTACAGCCTCGTCGAGCAAGGTCAGTATGGTATCCGCATATTCCAGCAGATTCTCTCCTGCTGGCGTTAACGTCATTCCCCGGTTAGATCGGCGAAATAGCGGTACGTTCAATTGTGCCTCAAGCTGCTGAATTCGCGAAGTCACATTGGACTGTACATAATTCAAAACTTGCGCAGCCTTCGTGATACTGCCCTCGCGAGCGACGGCCCGAAAAATTTTCAAATCACTGCTTTCCATGTATACGTCACCTGCTTGGTATGATCATTTGTGATACTCACGTTCGATTTTGTTCATTTTACCGGATGCTTACCGCTCTGTACAATTCAATATACATGCAATTGCATCTAAATTCGCACCACGGGAGGTTTTAAAATGAAAGCCGTGATACATGCCAGCAAAAACGGCCCTGAGGGTCTGATGTATACAGACGTTACGGACAGACAGCCAGGGAACGATGAGGTGAGGGTAAAACTCAAAGCCGCAGGCTTGAACCATCGGGACCTATTCCTCATGGCAGATCAAGCTGCCAACGATGCTCCACTCATTCTCGGATCGGATGGAGCAGGTGTGATCGAGGCTGTGGGTCCTGGTGTCCCAACCTCGCTGGTAGGCACCGATGTAATTATCAATCCCTGTATCGGATGGGAGAATACGCACCATGTTCCCTTGGTTCCAGCCATTCTGGGCGGACCTTCGGACGGGACATTCGCTGAATCGGTTATCATCCCCGTCCAAAATGCCGTCAGCAAGCCAGCATACCTTTCATGGGAAGAAGCAGGGGTACTACCTTTGTCTGCTTTGACCGCTTACCGAGCGCTCTTCACAAGAGGCCAGTTACAGCAGGGTGAGCACGTCCTCATTCCCGGTATTGGCGGTGGTGTAGCCACGTATGCCATGCTTATGGCTTTAGCGGCAGGTGCACGGGTCACCGTCACATCACGCAGCGAAGCAAAGAGTCAGGCTGCCCTCGCCTATGGCGCTAATCATGCATTCGACAGCCATAGCGAATGGATAGAAAGTATGAACGGAGGCACTGTGGATCTGGTCCTTGACAGTATCGGTCCTGCTACATTCGATAAATATTTTGATATCCTCAAGCCGAACGGTCGGATCGTTACATTTGGCGCAAGCTCAGGAGATCGAGTAGAGATTCCGCTGCGGTCTATATTTTTCCCCCAAATCAGCATCATCGGCACCTCTATGGGCAGTGGCGAGGAATTCGCAGCTATGCTTCAGTTTATGGAGCGCCATGCACTCCATCCGATTATAGATAGCGTATTTCCTTTACAAGACACACCGCAAGCCTTCCACCGTATGCAGCAGGGAGCGCAGTTAGGCAATATAGGGATCAGGATGGAGTAAGGGGCCTGAACGAAGTATAGGAATAGAAAAAAATCCACTGCCGTAAAATGCCTTCATCCAGAAGTCAATTTTATGGTAGTGGACCTATTCAGTCGATCAAACGATGCTGGACCCATTTGTTGCCGCGGAAGCGCCAAAGGAAGACGATCCCCCGCACGCCCCATTCAATATCCATAGCCAACCAGACACCAACAATCCCCAGGTTGAACACAATGCCCAAAATATACCCGAGCACCACCCGGCACAACCACATGGACAGCATTGAGGTGAGGGACGTAAATTTTGAATCACCTGCTGCCCTTAGTGCAGAGGGTGTAATAAAGGCAATGGACCAGAGCGGAATCTGGGCCAACGTATTAATCAGTATGACAACAAATATGTCATCTACGATTTCAGCAGGCGGATGAAACAGCCCCACCATCGGCTCAAACAAAGGCATCAGTATTAATCCCATTACAATAAACGAACAAGACGACAGCCAAATAAACGATTTGGTAAACTTCCGGGCATCCTCGACATTTCGACGTCCCATGCATTGACCGACCACGGTTACAATCGTAAGAGCCAAAGCATTCGCAGGGATTTGGAACACATTAGCTAGGGATGAGCAAATGGCATTCGTCGCCAACGCATTCGTCCCCAGGCTCACAATGAAAATTTGGGTTAAAATTTTGCCCCCATTGAAAAACATCTGCTCCGCTGCAAAGGGAAGCCCGATAAACAGAATCTTTTTAAGCATAGCCAGATTAAAATAAAGCATATCTCTAAGCTGAACACGCAAGTCATCATCTACCCTGACCAAATAGATCAGCGCGCATACTGCTCCTGCATATCTGGACACATTGACGGCAATCGTCATGCCCAGCACACCCATATCCAATACATTAATGAATACCACATTAAGAAGCACATACGAGAGGTTCATGATGAGCGAAAGAGCCAGCGATGCCCTCGTCTTCCCAATTCCCCTCAGCGCTCCACACACTGCCTCAACGATTGCAATTCCCACAAAAGACATACAGCTTCCCAGCAGATATACCTTACCGTTAGCTATTACATCAGGCGAGGCCGAACCAAACAGAACACTTAAAATCGGATTGTACAAAACCATCATAAACAAACTGATACATAAGGCCAGCAAGGAAACGGAGGAAATAGTGCCGGAAGCAGCTTTAGAGACCATGAGGTCGTTACCGCTCCCCTTATACTGTGCCACGACAACCGTTCCCCCGGTAGACACTGCAACAAACACATTAATCAGAAAAATATTCAAAGAATCGATCATATTTACAGCACTAACTGCCGCCATCCCCGACGAGCTAATCATTGCCGTGTTCACCAAATTAAGACCCACAATAAAAGCCTGATCAATCAGAAGCGGGATAAACAGTGCAATAATCTGTCGATAATCAATAGACTCTCCTGAAAAGTGCTTATTCAGAAAGCCATGTGTTCTCATCCTTACACTCAGTTGACTCATATCATCACATTCTTTTTCTCAAATTGAAAAAAACCCTTCAACAGAAGAGCCTTCATGGCGAAAAAATGTATAAAGTTGCAAGGCTAGATGTGTCTAGTTCTTGATTCTGTACACTTTTCTCTATATAGAAGTATTACTCCAAAAGAAAATCCTGTCAATGGCTTTACTCACATTTGAATAGAAAAAAACAAAAAAACCTGCTCAGCTCAGTGAACAGGTTTTGGAGCAGCATTATAACGTTTTATCGTGTCATTAAACCCTTGTTAAGAGAACGTCTATGATCTTCTCGCAATTAAATCTTGTTGAATAGAAGCTTCATTCTTTTCGAATTTTTTATAAAAAAACATAGGAATGATTCCGATCAAGAAGACGATAAATGGCAGCCAGATAAAGCTAAATTGAATGCCAGACAACGCCGTAGGGGTTTGAACTTTCCCAGCGATATAACCGGTGCTGCCCATGATCCATGCTGGCAATAATCCGCCGATTCCGCTACCCGCTTTAATACAGAATGCGCTTCCAATCGAGGTCAGGAAACCACTTGCCCGAATACCATTTTTCCATTCCCCATAATCGACTGTATCTGACAACATCGCAAACGGCATAGAACATGCAAAACCTGATCCTAACGCACCAATAATCCAGCCGATAATAATGAGGGTTAAATCTGTACTTCCCATTAAAATCACGACTTGACCCAGCGCTGCTAATATCAATCCGATAATCATAATCGCATTTTTACTTAATTTTCTGGCGAAAAACGGAATCAGAACCATCGAGATCAACTGCAAGGAGGTCAGTCCATTGATTAAAGGCACTAAGTCCTTACTGTCCAGATTGTATTGCAGATAAAAGATTAGCGTTGCTGAACGAATATTCAAACCAATCCAGTAACACAAGTTGGCAGCTACAACGAGCATCCAGGGCCAGTTTCGTTTGATGGCTGTAAAGCTTTTAGCAATGGGAACGGATTTCGTTTTCACTGCTGCATTTTCTCGCAAATCGGCAAACGCTATGAAAAACATAATAATCGCCATGATTCCAAATAAAACGAGCGTTAAGGAAAATCCTTTTTGATCATTCCCCTGTCCAAAGAAAGCGACCAAAGGTAACGTAAACGTCGTGGCGATGAAGAAACCCACATTCCCCCCAACCATGCGGAAGGAGTTCAAGACTACGCGTTCATTAGAATTGGTGCTCAGATTAGGCAGAATAGACGTAATCGGCGTACTAATTCCTGTGTACAGGATGCCGGCTATGATATACGTAATGGCGGCATATGCAATTTTGCCCGACTCACTCCAATTGGGTGTCGTAAACGTAAGGACCATGAACACAGCGAACGGGATCGCTAACCATAGAAAATAGGGTCTGCTCTGGCCGTATTTCGACTTGGTTCGGTCAATCAGGATGCCCCAAATCGGGGCATCAATGGCATCGATAAAACGGGTGATAAATAGTAATGTCCCGGCAATCCCGATAGAAAGACCGAATACATCTGTATAAAAATATAATAGATAACTGGAAATGACACAGTATAGTAAATTGCCTGCTGTATCCGTTAATGAATAGCTGATTTTACGATGAAAAGGAACGGTACTGTTTGCCTTTTCCGGTGGTTCTGTACTCACAATTCTCGTACTCATGATCTTTCCTCTCCCCATGCGAATGAATTATGATTCATAAACCCATACACGCATTTCCCCTTTAGCCCGATTGCACCAGGCGTAGTAAGGAATGGCGGTAATTTGTTGAGGAACAAATTCAGGAGGCTCCGAGCTATATAATGCATTCGAATTTTTTAGCCGGTATCCCTCTATGGTCAGCTTTACAACGCCACCCAGCAGGTTTTCGCTGAACTCTTCCGTAATGAGGCTATCCTTCGTCAATCTTAATCCTGCCAAATTCGCTCCATTATCTACTTCTTCCAGACAGAACACGACTGGGCCGCGTTGGAGAGCAATTTGCTGCTGGTTCATGGAGACCAGCGGATTGCTTCGAATGCGTTCAACTGGCATAGCCAAATGCAGAGTTACCACATCTCCGTCCTTCCAAGTACGCTGAATCTCGATATAGCCATTTTCCAGATGGTCTAATGACATAGCTTCCCCATTCACCTTCACCTCTGCCTGCTTACACCAACCCGGAATCCGCAGTGCCCATTTGAAGGAAGTCGGCTCTGTTACGTGGATCGAAAAGGTTAGATCCGCATCCCATGGATAATGATGAGTTTGTGTAATTTCAACCTCTTGACCAGATAAAGTCATGTTCACCTTGCTGGCAATATACAGATGCGTATACAATGTATCATCCGTTTGGGTGTACATATTGTCCTCAACCGATGCAATCATTCGTGCCAAGTTGGGCGGACAGCAGGCGCAGAAAAACCATTTTTGCCGTTCTGTTTTTACATGCTCTTGATCTTTTCTGGATTTTTGAAAAGGATTAACCTCCAGCGGATTCACGTAGAAAAACCGTTTCCCGTCCAGATCCATCCCACTAATCGTTCCGTTGTATAGCGCACGCTCCAAAACATCGGCATATTTCCGGTCTGGCGCTAAGCGCAGCATACGATTGGCCCAAAAGGCCAGCCCTACAGAGGCGCAGGTCTCACAGTACATGCTGTCATTGGGAAGATCGTGATGGCAAGTGAACGCTTCCGCGTTTACAGTAGAACCGATCCCTGCAGTGATGTACATTTTGTGATTCGTTACATCATCCCACAGCGTTTCACAGGCTCGTAACAGGGAAGCATCCCCTGTTTTCGCGGCTAAGTCCGCCATCGCAATATACAGATACACCGCTCTTACCGCATGGCCGACTGCCTCTTTTTGTTCCCGCACAGGTTGGTGTGCTTGCTGGTATTCGAAGCCTAAGCCAAAATTGATGTTGTTATCATCATTCCAGGTGGGCTCTGTTTGAATATGTTTTCTCTCTTCTTGTTCCTCTGCAAAGTAAATAGGATGCTGTCCCCGCTGTTCAATAAAATATTGCGCTAATTTGAGATATTGATCCTTTGCAGTTACGTCGTATAATTTGATCAAGGCCAACTCAATTTCTTCATGTCCCGGGTAGCCTTTCCGTTTCCCTTCTTCCGTACCAAAAATCTGCTGAATCAGGTCTACGTATTTCTCCATAATGTGAAGAAACTTCGCTTTGCCCGTCGTTTCATAATAAGCAACAGCCGCTTCTATAAAATGCCCTGCACAATATAGCTCATGATTATCTCTTAGGTTCGTCCAGCGATTATTGGGTTCCTTCAGCAGATAGTACGTATTCAGATATCCATCCTCAGCTTGAGCTCTTCCCAACAATTCAATCACTTCATCAGCCCGCTCTTCAAGCGCAGGATTCGGATGATCCCTTAAGCTAAAGGCAACCGTCTCCAGCCATTTGGCAAGATCACTGTCCTGGAAAACGGTTCCATAGTACTCCCCACTGGATTCCCCGGCTGCAATCCTAAAGTTTTCAATCGCATGACTGGGTTCTGTATCTGGTAATTCATCATTTAATGCTTTCCACTGATAAGGAATAACCTCTTCCGCCACGACCTGCTTATACTTTTTCCAAAATAAATCATCAACGATGACATGCTTAACTGGCTTTGCCGTTTTCATTGGATAAACATCCCTTCCTGGAAATAGAACGCTTTCATTTTTGAAAAAATAAGGATAAAGTAATGATAATATCGTACAAGCTAACCTGAGCTCCCCTTGCTACGTCCTTATTTTATCAACCTGAATTTATAAAAAAAATCGCGATCTTTAACTAAAACTTATACGATTTCACACACAAAGGAGCTGGCTTCCATGAGCAAAACTGACTTTCTATCATTCCTTGTCCCTCCGCTGCCTTATTTCATTGAGGGGAATTTTACTACATATCAAAAAGGGGATTGGCACCCGAATAGGTATAATCTGGGTTATTTTGACGTAATAATCATTAAAGAAGGGTTGCTGCACATTGGCGAAGAGGACGAAGTGTGGAAGGTAACTGAAAATTACGCTCTCATTCTTGAACCGGATAAACATCATTTTCCCATTGAGGCATGTACAGAACAAACCTCCTTTTACTGGTTCCATTTTCAAACCAATAGCATGTGGTGCGCACAATCCTCACCCAATCCTATTATACCCAGCACCCCCATTCCCGAGCTGCACTTTCATTCAGAACATACGACCATTCATTTGCCCAAAATTCAAAAAGTGGTGAATCCACATGAGCTATTTTCGAAATTAGACTATTTACTAGCCTCTACTTTAAAACCTAGAAAACTGGCACTATGGGAGGCCCAACAGACGTTTGTGAATGTTTTTCAGAGTTTGGAGTATGATCAGAATAATAAAGACAGCTCCTCTAAGTTGGCAGAACAGATCGAAATATACCTAAAACAGAATTACAAAAATACAATCACCAATAAAGATTTGGAGACCCATTTTCACGTACATCAGAACTATCTCGCCAGATGTATGAAGGTCGCCTTCCAGCGCACACCGCTTGAGTATTTAATGGATTATCGACTGGATCAAGGGCGTAGTCTTTTGCTACAAACCGACTGGTCTGTCCAACAAATTACCGAGGAAACGGGATTCTCCCAAGCAAGCTATTTCTCCAAATGCTTTAAAGAAAAGTTCGGAATGTCTCCAAAGAATTACAGACAACAATACTGGAAGCCAGTCCATTGAATGCTTACACCTCCTTTACATTCCTTTTACATTTTCATTGTATCCTTTTGATATTCTCGCTTTATACTGAGTCGGTTATATCATTTTCACTTCAGAAAAGGGGCATACATATGAAGTCAACTAAACTAGCATTATTAGCCATTTTAACGGGGATTCTGGTATCACCAGAACTGACCCATGCGGCAGACATTCAGCCATCCGGGTGTGCACCACTACGAACACAGGCAGATAAAATGGGGGCGACAATTACATGGGACAGTGATGACCAGTCTGTTTTGGTCAAACTGAAAAATGGCATTGTCGGGACCTTTACAGTTGGTGAGAAGCAATATCGTCTAGCTGGACTAACCGGAAAAGCGGACCGGGAAATTAAAATAGTGAATGGAAATGTATATCTTCCTACAAAACTTCTTACAGCGCTTGAAGCAGAGAACAGCAAATATGCAGATCCTAAGGACGCAGTTCCCACCTATAAAGTAATTCCCTCTGCCGAAACAGAAGCTGTGGAGGATGGAGAAGACGCAGCCGACGACCCTGCAATCTGGCTCAACCCGGTCGATCCAGAGAAAAGTAGAATTTTAGCAACCAATAAAGGCGGCGGGATTTTAGTCTATGATCTGGAAGGCAAGCAACTGCAAAACATGAAGGTCGGAAAAATGAATAACGTGGACCTTCGTTACGGTTTCACGTTGGGCGGCAAAAAAATTGATATCGCAGGGGCAACCAATCGAACCAACAACACGATTGATATCTTTGCCATTGACGGTGCATCAGGAAAGCTGACCAACGTGGTTGGCAAACCCATTAAAGCATCTATGAAAGAAGTGTACGGATTCAGCTTATACCATAGCCTCAAGACAGATAAATTTTACGCGCTCGTGTTGGGCAAAGAGGGTGAATTTGAACAATATGAGCTGACTGATGACGGAAGTGGAAAAATTGCAGGTAAGCCTGTCCGCCAGTTCAAGCTGAATACGCAATCCGAAGGCATGGTTGCTGATGATGAATATGGTACGATTTACATCGCTGAAGAGGATTACGCCATTTGGAAGTATAGTGCCGAGCCAGACGGTTCATCCGAGCCGCTGCGACGTGTTGATATTGCAGATGGGCGCAGACTTCACGATGACATAGAAGGACTTACTTTGTATTACGGTAAAGATGGCAAGGGGTATCTCATGGCCTCCAGTCAAGGAAACAGCAGCTATGCGATCTATGAACGACAAGGCGACAATGCTTATATAAGCAACTTTACGATCAGCGCGAGCCCTACTGTTGACGGTACGTCTGTCACAGACGGTATTGATGTTCTTGGCTACGGATTAGGCAAGAATTTCCCGCATGGTATCTTCGTTGCACAAGATGACGAAAATCTTCAAAACGGCAAAAAGTTAAATCAGAACTTTAAAATGGTGCCTTGGGAGCAGATCGCCAAGGGCGCACGCATCCCGCTAACGATAGACGATGGCATCAACCCGCGTGAATTGGTAAACAGAAGCACACAGTAATGCCCCTCGGGGAAATCAACTCAATATTCCGACCCTATTCATAGAAAAAAAGAGGTGTTCCAAAAGCCATAAAACGGCTGCTTGGGACACCCCTTTTTGTTTTTAAGCGAGAAAAGGTTTAAGATCCAGCACCAGCACATTTACCGAGTTGGCCGGTAAGTCTAAGAGGACAGAATCCGAATGAAGCGTGATCTGTTGTTCGGTAGGCACTACCTTCTCATCATTCTTCTTGTTCACGTTAGGTACATGAACAAGCGAGGAATCGCCGGTTAGTGTAATCAGCTTAGCGATGGACTCAACATTCAAATCTTGTAGATTCAGCTGTGTTACCTTATCCACGTTGTCGGCATTCACCAGCTTCACGTATACATGCTCAGCATCTTGGGTTACCGAGTTGAACACGTCTCTGTTGTAAGCCTCCAGCTTGTAGTCCAGCACTTTGCTGGTTGTCTCGCCGTCGGTGTATGAGCAAATCAGATTGTTGCCCGTTTCACCGCCGTAGTTCACTGTTATGGTGTAGTCCGTGTTGTCAGCCAACTCTTCATAGCTAGCTGCTCTCAAGTTACCTGCCGCTGTACTGGAAGAGTAGTCACCCATTGTGTAGCCTTCCACACCTTGCTTGTAAACCTTTACGCCGGTAGCCTTGCCGTCATAGCCGATCGCGTATTCGACAACGTCCTTTTTCTCCGCAGAAATATCCGTGAGACCCGCACCCACGTAAAAACCGTCCGTGCCGGAAATGCGGGAAGCGACCACCTCTACCTTGTAATTGCTCCAGCTGTCGTTCAAGATGTACAGACCATTCAGACCGCTATCCTGAGCTTTGAGCACAAGCCCCTTGCCTTCCTCCACTGTAGAGCCCACGGAACCGGGAATGACCTGCCAAGCCGAATTCAATTCCTGGGTAAAGTCTTGATCCAGTAGCACACTGCCGTCCTGGTTGGAAGTAACGGTCACACGCTTAATCATAACTTCGGCGTTGCCTGTCGCGATTTCAATTCCACCCTGAGGAATGAGATCCGTTGGCTTGCCGTTTTTGTAAGTAGAGAAAGAAGTGCTCAATACTTTATTCCCCAAATATTTAGCATACATTTGCTGTACATAGTAGTTCGGCGTAAACCACACTGTTTCGTCATCGAACCAGATGCAGTCTGGCGTCCATCTGTAGGTTCCATCTGTCAGCACCTTGTTAAACAGCGGTGCATAGGCAGCCAACCGAACGACATCGGCATTATTTTCGAAGCCCGTCATCACCGCTGCCTCTGCTACAGCGCCTGCTAATGTATTTTTATCCGTTGAGGCGTACTCCCCGACAAAAACCTTTGATGTCGCTTTCCAATTTATACTGCCGTCCGCGTTATAAGCTCTGTAGTAGTAGTTATAGCGGTCCACGTTATTCAGCAGGTACTCGTTAGAACGATAGTAGTGCTCGTCTGCAATGGTGTCCATATAGTCTTTTTGCTTCTCATACCAGGTTACCGTTTCTTCCGTCACCTGGTTACCATCTGCAAAAGCAACCTTAGCCGAGCCCTTCATATTACCGCTCAGGAACTTCCAGCCCTGTTGATATGCATCGTCGTCTGCTTGAGCGCCAACCGTGGAAATGATATGCAGCTCATAACCCGGATAGTTTTTCTCCATGTACTCATCAATCGACGTTTTGAACACTTCAAAGTTGGCAAAGAACTCTGTGCCCCAGTTCTCGTTACCCACACCCAAATAACGCAGATCGAACGGAGCTGCATGGCCCATTTTTTTACGCATAGCAGCCCATTCATTATGTTCAAAATCCACACTAATCGCAAAGTCGATCAGATCCGTAAAGTTCTTAATGTAGTATTCTCTTAATGCGCCTCCAGCCGGATGAGCGTAATCGGAACGGGCTTGACAGAGAACGCCACAGGCCATAACCGGAAGCGGAGCTGCATTCAGGTCTTCTGCCAACTGGAAATACTCCATATAACCAAGGCCCATGGTCATCATATAGCCCCATACATTAAAGTTTTCCTTGCGCAGCTCGATATCCCCAATCGATTCCTTCCAATCGTATACGTTTTCCCATATAAACGAACCCTCGGAAATACAACCACCTGGAAACCGCAAAAACTTCGGATGCATGCCAACCAGTGCGTTCACCAGATCTTTTCTCAGTCGGTAGTTAGGATTTCCCTGGAAGTTAGCATGTGCCGATGGGGATTGCGCTTCCTCTCCTGCGCCCCATACATCTTGTGGGAATAAAGAAACCATATCAACCGAAATGTCCCCTTCAAATGTAAGCGCCAGCTGCCCGAGAACCGTAGCTGAGCCTGTCAGCACAAGTTTGGAATCGACGCCGTACTTCTTCCACGTGTTGCCGCCTTCCACCTGTATCGTAACCGAATTACTAATAGCCTTTTCATTCGAGTCTTGCAGTTGCAGTGTGATTGCGCCCGCTGAATCGGCCTTCGCCCAGATGGTAAACTCATACTTGGCGCCCTCTTGGATGGACATGGCACAATTCTGGTTAGAGTCGGAAAAGCCCTTGTTCCGAATCGTTGCACCATCCGCTACCGTCACATAATAAGAGTTCACTTCTTTGTCTTTTGCGCCTAAAAACTCATTTAATCCACCGCTATGTTGTGGAGTCATCTTGTCCGTATCACCAGACCAGGCGAACAACGGGTTGCGGTTCCGTCCTGTAGAGCAGCCGCATTCACCGGAAGCATGGGAATACGTATCGAACTCGAAAGATTCAAAAGAGCGATTCTGAACGAGTTCTGCATAAATCCCGCCATCTGCCGCGTTATTGATATCTTCATAGAATAAGCCGTACATCACTTCGCTGACATCCAGTACTTCCTTATTTCCATGAATGGTCAGCGTGTACGGAGGCAGCTGTTCAGGAAGAACGGACACTTCAAAGCTTTCTTCAATCTGGCTTAAGCCCTTCGTTAACAAAGCTGTGACGGTAACCCCTTGTGCAGAGGTTATCGCCTGCACCTGCCCATTGTCAGAGAGTATACTAGGTTGGCTGGATTTCCAGGTCACTTCTACTCTTCCGCCCATCAGAACGGTTGGCAGAGATAAGTCCTTGGTCACAATCGTCGTTGGAAAGGACAAATATTTATCTCTAGCAAGCTTCACGATCTCTTCATCTGTCAACGAATCGCACATGACCTCAATGACTTCATCTGCCGACAAGCCTGCTTTATAAATTCTAAAGTCTGAAACGGAGCCGGCAAAGTCTACATCCGCCGCATGCTGGGAGCGACCGATAAAATTGTTGCTGTAGTTGGACGAGTCTGTAAACGTTTCGAACCATTTACGCAGCTTGGCATAGTTACCGCTGGAAGTTTGGCTGATGGAACCATCCGCTACCACTTCACCATTGACATATATCACCGGACCGGCACTGCTTAATGTGCCGCCTTCCGTGCCGATCACAGACAGGGCTATGTGCATCCACTCATCCCTGACAAAGCCTCTTCCCGGGTCTACGGATAAATCCGCCTCGGTGAAAAGGGTTCCGCGCAGATTCCGTGTCATGAACATATAGGGTCCTGTATGGGCTTTACCAAAGTCAAAAACACGTTCCCACATATCTGTGAATCTGCCGAAGTTGACCCAAGCAGTAACCGTCACACCGGTGTTATCGCTTACATCTTTGAATAAATCGGAAGGAAGCTGGATATACGATGTACCGTTGGGGCCTCCCTCAAGCGTCAAAGCTGCTCTACCGGTAGCATGGGAAATCGCAGGTGTTACTGTGCCTGAAGCAACCCCATCGTTACCTTGCCCTGAGCTATCTTTGCCGACGTTCTCTGCATCATCAAACTTGTAACGCGCAATGATTTGATCTTGGAATTTGGTCATCATCGTTGCTCCTATACCTATAGTTTATTAATGTAATAACTAATTAGTTAATATAAATACATACTATATAGCTATAGTACCTTATCCTGAGTACCTTTTTCAATCCAATAAATCGGATTTATGAAGAAAATACTTGAACGAACTACATAAAAAAGCAGCCATCACAGAAGATACTCTGCGATAACTGCCTTTTGGCTTACAGGATTACTTGACCCAGTCGGAGCTTTTCTGAAATAAAGAAGTTGGGCCGTAGCTATGTTATCCGTTCAATTTTTGTCCACAATTCGGACAGAAGTTAGCTCCTTCGTTTTTTGTACCGCAATTCGGACAGAAATTGGGCTTATTACCGTCTCCAGATGGAGAGGGGGCAGCAGGTGTAGGCTGAGTCTCAGCCGAAGGCTTTGGGTTCGGGTTCAAATTTTTCATCATTTCATTTGCTATATTCATCCCCATCATCATACTCGCCATATCTGAAGCAGCACCGCCGCCTTTTACATTACCCGATGCAATCCCGTCCGTCATCGTCACTTGTTGGTACTTTTGCAGATTACCGATCATTTCATGAGAGGCTGTCTTCGTAATCATATCTTGGATTTCTTGAGGATAATTGAAGCTCATCACATGAAAGCCAGTAATCATCATACCGTTGTCCATCACTTGCATATCCAGATCTTCTTGAATACCTTTTGAAATGTCAGAAGCATTCGCCTGCAGATTGAACATGTCCTTTCCTTCTCTGCTGATCCACTTCATCAATAACTGATCCAACACCGAAGTAATCCGTATTTTCACATCCTCAACTAGATAACTGTCCTTCACTCCGGCAATCTTATCGATGAGCGTAACATAATCGTTCACTTTAAAATTAAATGTACCATTAGCACGAATCGGCATACCACCTGGCAGCTGGGGCGTCGGGATCAGCACTGGATTCTGCGTCCCCCATTTGACAGTAAACTCCTTCGTATTAACGAATAAGACCTCTACCCTCATGCCACTGTTAAAACCAAATTTAAACCCTTTTAGTGTGGATAGAAATGGAATAATGTCAGAGTCCATGTTATACGACCCTTCATTCTCAAAAATACCCTCTATTTTGCCGTTATTTACAAAAATCGCATCTTGACCGGAGCGGATGATTAATTTACTGCCTTTTTTAATTTCACGGTTGCTCCACTTCCAGAAAATCATATCATCCCTAAATTCTTCCCACTCTACAACATTTGCAAATTGATTTCTGAAGAACCCCATACTGTATCCATCCCTTCCGTTTAGGATTTTGCAAAATCCTCAGTTAAAATGATCCTCTGCTGCCGCTATGCGAATGACCGCCGCTGGTAGTCCCTCCACCACCGCCAGAGCTGCTGCTACTGCTGCTCTTTTCAATCTTCCGTTTCGTTGTCGTTGTGTGAAGATACTGATCTCGATGCTCCAGAACTCCTGAAGCGTTCGCATCCTCGTAGGTCTGCCGATTTACCGTAACCCGACCGCCAGAATTGGAAACCATTTTGCCCACGATAATTGCCGCCAATCCCAGGGCAACCGCCAAATGAAGCCAGCCTTTAAAAAATATACTGTCTGGATTCACCCCTGGACGGATTGCCAAATATTTGTGCGCGCTTAGAATATACTTTTGAAATGCCAGCCCATAGTTGCCGTTCGTCAAATCCGGGCTAATCTCATGGCGTATTTTAGTAAGCCTGTCATCATCCAGATACCGTTCTGCCTTATAAAATCCGGCCAAGTACACCTCTCTATTTCTCATATCCATCGTTAAAATGACCGCGTTCCCATGAGATCTGTCATACCCCGGACCATGGTCATCATAAAAATCCTGCGTCATTTTCATAACATCCATATTGTCGGGATTGAGGGTAGTATAAATAATAATGTCCGTTTCTCTTTCCGCTCCGTATTGATTAGCCATAGCGTTCAACACATCATACTCTTCCTGATTGAGCAGACCCGCTTCATCATAAATCAATGGCTTCATTTCTGTCGTTGCTGGTTCGCCCTTCATTTCCATAGGAAGCGCCAGAAAAACAGCAAAGAACAACAAGACGGCTATAATGGCTCTATGTCTTTTCAATAGAATTCCCCTCCCATCATCAACCAAGTGATTAACCTCAATGAAAAGAGAGTAATGCCGAAAATGCCTGCAAACCAAGCCGTCACTTTGAACTTGCTAATCGGAGGCTTACCGACTACCTTGCCCGTCTGTCCGTTCATAGCAAACGTATGTTCCAATTGATTATAGTCATAGTGTATGACCCACACCGGGAGCAGGACATAATCCGCTTGTTTTAATGTAGTATCAATTTGCTTTTCCGCATAACTCACGGCCGTATACTCTGACACCGTAGAATGAATATAAGCATCAATATATTCCTTCACTTTTTCTTTAACTCGCGGGAAAAGCTCTTCTTCGTTATAACTGTACTTCTCCGCAATATAACCTGCTAGATATGGCGTTTTAAAGGGTTTTAGCTGATCGTATGGAAAAGGCTCCAATTTATCCATCAGCTCATCGTTCATTTTCTCCGCAGCATCAATCGGAACCTTTACATAATTCAAACGGATTTTCCGATATACATCAAAATGCTTTGTTTCCGTATATTCGTAGTCTCCGCTCGTATAGGTTCTCACTTGGGTACCTTCACCTTGAACCTCAATTTTATTATGTAATTCATATAACCAGAAGGGCACATACATCCCGGTTATTCCCTTGATTCGGTCTGCTATCATGAACCGGTTCGGCGTCAGACGGCCATTCTTGCACCATTTTTTGAAAGCAGCTATGGCTTCTTCCTTACTGATGGAAAAAGGAATAACCTGCGCTGGAGCCAGCTTTCCAGTCAGTCGATCCCCGAGAACCACGGCAGAACCACAAAAGCTGCACACCGTTGCACTCGTCTCCACTTCGGTCATAATCACTGCTCCGCAGTTATTACAATGATACTCATGGGCCTCATCTTCTGAAAAAATACGATTTATCAGAGGATCAGGAATAGATTCGATATTGTCTTCTCTTCCGCAACTATGACAGGATAACGTCCCTGTCTCACCGTCAAAAACCATGCCGCTGCCGCAGTTGGGGCATTTGTATTCGATAACCGGCATCTGCTCACCTCTTCATGTAGATACTGTTATGATTCCTTATAAAGCATCCAGATCGTCCTTCGTTCCTGCCCGAAGCTCGGCTATAGCCATCGCTTCATCATACGCTCTGTTCACCTGTTCTTCCATAACTTCGAAAGCAGAATTCTTGTTACCTATAGAATTCAAGGTTTGCTGTGCTTTGGCAACCGCCATCTTCCCTTTAAGTTCAGCGCTCCGCGCTTCTAGTTGCCCCATATCGGACACCAACTTCTCCTGCATTTGTTTCATATTTACGGCGTTTGTCGAAGCTACATCATAGGACGTTTGTAATTGTTCCAATTTCTCCGCCTGCAAACCTTTTCTCTCCAAAAACTTTCGAGCTTCCTCTTCATTACCAGCTTCCACAGACTTACTGGCATAATGCTGGAACTTTTTGATTTCGGCTTTGCATTCATCCAGTGCTCTTTTTGCCCTTCTCTCATCAGCCAACACTGAGGCCGTCTCCGCTTTCACCTTGCCTAGATCACTGTTTAAATTCCGCATATAATCGTCAATGGTTCTCTCCGGGTCTCCCACCTTATCCACTAAGGCGTTAATATTCATTTTCATAATATCCCTAAACCTCGACAAAATTCCCATGATGACCTCCTTCGAAAGGACTACATTCCACCATATCATACATCAAATCCGGTAAAAAATGTTCATCATAGCTCTATATACTGACCCACTGATCACTTTCGGATGTGTGTTCGTTTTATTATAAAAGCAAAGGGTCCAAAAACCCTCGACAGATTTTTGAACCCTTCTATTTATTGTTCCTGATTATAGTTCTTCATAGGACTTGGGGTCCTGACCCCATATCCGTCCATCCTCACTGCTAAATGCCGAAATCACGTTCATTTCCTCTGAAGACAACTCAAAATCGAAAATATCCAGATTCTCCGTTTGGTGTTTTAAAGAAGAGGCCTTAGGGATCGGGATTGCTCCAAGTTGGATATGCCAACGTAAAATCGCTTGTGTAGTCGTTTTACCATGAGCAGCAGCGATTTCCCCAATCTCTTCATTCTCCAGCATGCTGTGACCGCGACCCAAGGGGCTCCACGATTCCGTCACGATGCCTTGTTCAGCATCTTTTGCACGCTGATGCTCCTGATTAAATAATGGATGCAATTCAACTTGATTTAAGCTCGGCGTGACACCTGTTTCCCGAATTAAACGTTCATTATGCTCGGGCAGAAAATTGCAGACCCCGATGGAACGAATATAGCCCCTTTTCTTCGCCTCAATCAACGCCTGCCAGGCTTCAACATATCGATCAATTTGGGGATTCGGCCAATGGATCAGATACAGATCATAATAGTCCAGACCTCCTCTATATAATGACTCTTCGATCGTTACAATGGCTTCTTGGTAAGCATGTCGGCGACCCGGTAGTTTGGAGCAAATCAACAATTCTTCTCTGGGCACAGAGCTCTGCCGGACCGCTTTCCCAACAGCACCCTCATTTTCATAGTTGAACGCTGTGTCGATCAGACGGTAACCTGCATCAATCGCGCCGGTAATTGCCTTGACTCCATCTGCACCTTTCAATCCAGCAGTCCCAAATCCAATGACGGGCACTTTAGTCCCATCATTCAATACCTTCTCCGGAATTTGATGGTTCATATTAACAGCCTCCTTTACTATTCTCATATAACATAACACCTCTTCAAAGCTCCGGCAAAATATAGAAATCCATTCCGTTCCCTATATATGTATATACCCACTAGCTCGTAACTTCCCTACCAAGTTCTCTGTGTGCTAAATCAAAAAGCGCCTGATCCCCATTGAAATCATACTTGAAGTCAAGGGGTCAGGCACTTGTACCACTACCAAATCATATATTCCACTTCATGCTTGATTGCTTGGTTGTCCAACACAAAGTTGAAGTATCTGTATTTTTATTTCAAGCCTTTCCATACCCAGTTCTCTACCTCTGGCAAGTCAATGCCCTCTTCGCGAATGAATTGATGATGTTTCTTAACCGTAGCATCCATTTCATCCACAATGTTGGTGTACTTCTCAGCGTCAGGTAAGTTGAGAACAGCTTCCTTCACTAAGTCAAAACGATCCATTTGATTCAATACACGCATATCAAATGGTGTCGTAATATCGCCATTCTCACGGTAACCATGTACATGCAAGTTATGATTGTGACGATCAAAGAACAGATCTTTGATCAGACCTTCGTAACCATGGAAAGCGAAAACAACTGGCTTGTCTTTTGTGAAAAAATGATCAAACTCGGCGTCGGATAATCCACGCGGGTCTAGTTTTTGACTTCTCAGTTTCAGCAAATCTACCACGTTGATGTACCGAATCTTCAAGTCAGGCAGTTTTTCATGCAAAATGGAAATCGCAGCTAAGCTTTCAATAGTTGGCTCTGTACCAGCAGAAGCAATGACAAGGTCAGGTTCTCCACCTTGATCTGTACTTGCCCAGTCAATAATCTTCAACCCTTTATCCACCAATTCTTTCGCTTCATCAGCAGTAAACCATTGTGGACGTGGGTGTTTAGACGAAACAATCAAATTGATCTTTTGACGGTCGTTTAAAATGGTGTCGAAAACAGCCAACAATGAATTGGCATCAGCTGGAAGATACTCCCGAATAAATTCTGGTTTTTTATCAGCCAAATGACCTAACAAACCTGGATCTTGGTGTGTATACCCATTATGATCCTGTTGGAACACCGTTGAGGTTGCTACGACATTCAATGATGGGATATCTGCACGCCATCCTTGATCCGTTGCTTTACGCAGCCACTTAAAGTGTTGGGTGATCATCGAGTCAACCACACGCAGGAAGGCTTCGTAACTTGCAAAGAAACCATGACGACCTGTTAATACATAACCCTCCAGCAATCCTTCAGCTTGGTGTTCGGATAATTGAGAATCAATTACGCGACCATAGGATGATAAGAATTCATCATTAGGTTCAATAATTTGGTCCATCCATTGGCGTTTGGTTACTTCAAAAACAGGAGCCAAGCGGTTAGACATCGTTTCATCCGGTCCGAAGATTCTGAAATTACGATTTTCTTCATTTAAGAGAACCACATCTTTAACGTATTTCCCTAAAACCGACATATCTTGCGCAATCACTTTACCAGGTACGGAATTATCCAGCGCATAGTTACGGAAATCCGGTAACTTCAAGTCTTTAATGAGGTTACCCGCATTCGCAACAGGGTTCATTCCCATACGTTTATCGCCTGTAGGCAGAATTTCAGCAAGCTCAGAGTTTAAACGACCGTTTTCGTCGAACAATTCCTCTGGTCTGTAGCTATTCAGCCATTCTAACAAAGCAGGTGCGTGTTGCATATTTTTTTGATCAACTGGAATTGGAACCTGATGGGCACGGAATGAATTTTCATTCGGTACGTTGTCCCATTCCTTCGGACCTGTCCAGCCCTTAGGTGAACGGAATACAATCATCGGCCACGCCGGACGAGTAAGGTCATTATTTTCACGCGCATTCTTCTGAATAGCTTCAATCTTCTCGATGGCCGTATCCAATACTTTCGCCATTTCTGGATGCATGTGATCCGGATTTTCACCTTCAACAAAGAACGGTTCCCAACCCAAACCTTTAAAGTATGAGGTCAATTCTTCTTTCGATTGACGAGACATAATCGTTGGGTTACTAATCTTAAAGCCATTCAAGTGCAAGATTGGTAGCACTGCACCATCTGTGATGGGATTGATAAATCTGTTAGAGAACCACGAAGCGGCTAATGGGCCCGTTTCAGCTTCGCCATCACCAATAACAACAGCCGAAATCAGATCAGGATTATCCAAAATGGCACCTACACCATGAGAAAGGGAGTAGCCTAATTCTCCACCTTCATGGATAGATCCAGGTGTTTCAGGAGCAGCATGTGAAGCAATACCGCCAGGGAAAGAGAATTGTTTGAACAATTTCTTCATACCTGGGATATCTTGCGTAATTTGCGGATAGATTTCAGTGTAGCTTCCATCCAGATAAGAATTTGAAACCATAACCTGGCCGCCGTGACCAGGACCTTCAATATAAAGCATGCTCAAATCATATTTATTAATAACACGATTTAGATGTGCATAAATAAAGTTTTGACCCGGAATTGTGCCCCAGTGTCCAATAGGCTTAACCTTCACATCTGAATCTTTTAAAGGCTCTCTCAACAAAGGATTATCTTTTAAATAAAGCTGACCTACCGAAATGTAGTTCGTTGCACGCCAATATGCATCAAGTTTTTCCAAATATGTTTTAGATGAATAATCTGCTAACACGGGTGATAATGACATTGTGTCCACTCCCTAAGTAGTTTTGTTTGTAATTTATTTCCGAAAATTTCATCTACATGTACATCATAACGCTACGCCAATTAAATTCAACCTTTTTCACAAGTGATACGGTCCAATTTTGTGAAATTTTGAACATACTATGAAATATAAATTAAAAAGACAGTAAAAAAGCTCTTACATTAAAATATATAGAAGTATAAACCAATAAAATTTGTAATAAACGAGGCAATCGCAGGCTCCAATCCTTTTTTCAAAACCATAAAAAAAAGACCGGAGAATTCTCCAGTCTTATCATTAGTGAACCGATACAAAGGTATTAAATTTCAAATATTTGTAATGAAATCGCATATGAGAAAACTCAAATGGCGTACCGTTATCTAAAAAGAAGACACCTTCCATAATACCTACAGGCTCATTTTCATTTAAATGTAGTAGCTTTTGATCATTCTCTTGAGACGGTTCTGCAAAAATGGATAAAAAAGATTTGGTGACGGCCAAGTTCCGCGAGTCTTCCAAATAATTAAAAATGGACCCCTCGATAATTGTCTGATTTAAATTTTGGACAATTTTAATGGGGATATAGCCTGTTTCAATCATAAAAGGATCATCATCAAACAGACGTAAGCGGACAATTTTGTATACAAAATCATGAGTCTCCAAGAACAAATCGCGCTGTAATTCTTCTGTTGGCGGAATGACCTCAAAACTCAATACTTTGATTTTTGGCTTTTTACCATGCATTTGAAAATTATCAGTGACCCCTAGATTAGAGCCTTCGTAGTTAAAGATAGATTCATTTCTTATGTATAATGGATTTATAAATGTCCCGGAACCTTGTTTTTTGAAAATAATTCCGACATTCTCCATTTTAGTCAGAGCACGTTTAATTGAACTACGACTAACCTGGTAAGTCTCACTAAGACTACGTTCATCTGGCAATCTCATATCTGCAAACTTTCCCGCAAAGATTTTCATCTTGAGATCGTCAATAATTTGCTTATAGACAAATTGTGTCATATAGTACTCCTCTTTCAGGTCTTCTATAACTCTATATAGTTTACCATAACTTGCCCATTTCATCTCATGTTTGTTTCTGTTGGCTGAGCGGGCTTTCAGCGGATAGGAAGCGCCGTCGCTTTTACTTTACATCTCTATGCATAATACCATGATTACACATATATAACACCACTGAACGTACCCGCAAAACAGCAGAAATTACAGAACCCCCACCTTAGCATCAGTAATAAGACCAAGCCTGTTTCGAACCTTGAGGGATGTTTGACTAGACCAGGCTAAAATCCTTGAATACATTGTTATTATTTATCTTGTTCAAACGTTTTCTAATAAGAATGGTGGGGGGGAGATCATATTGGCTATCCGCTACAGCGTCATCATTCCAACCTATAATCGAGCCCAGCAATTGTTGCTAACACTCGCTTCATTTGAGACACAAACCTATCCAAAGCAACTATTCGAAGTAATTGTAGCTGATGACGGTTCTACAGACGGAACGAAAGAAATGGTCGAAGGCTTCAAAGCATCCTATCCTCTTATCTATGTGTCACATCAGGAACAACGCGGTCGATCTGCCGTTCGAAATTTGGGACTGCGCCGTGCAAAAGGGCTATACATCATCTTCTGCGACGCTGACTTTGTAGTATTACCGGAATTCATTAGGATCGTGAGCCGTTATCACCGTAAATATCCCAAGTCCGTGCTCTCAGGCATTCCTCACTCATGGGACGATGCTTTTACCCATTATTACCCTGACTTTTCTCCTGAAGAAAAAGAACAATGTCGCAACATACTTACGCAGTCCAACTTATGGAATGCTGACTATGAAGCAGCGAACGAAATTACTCCGATCATAACCCCAGAAGATATCCTTCACCAAACGGGTGCACTGTCTAAAGTAGTTAGTCCCACAAGAGTCCCCCCCAATACGCAGAAACAATTTGCCACAACGGATGTCGCTCCCTGGATGCTGCTGGTTACTCGTTGTGTAGCCATCAGACGCAGTCACTTGATTCGTATTGGAGGTTTTAATGAACGGTTTGTGCTGTATGGACTCGAAGACTGGGACCTTGGCTATAGACTGCATCGCTTGAAGATCCCTTTTTATTGCATCAAAGAGGTGGTCGGATATCATCAGGAACATCCAACCTATCTTAGAGGTAACGTTTTAAATACAGAAAATCTGAGAATCATGTATGAAACTTACGGATTCAATGACTCCTCGTTAAATTTATTTGCCCTTATCCCTCCATCCGAGGATTTTGAGACCTACAAAAATACGTTGCGGGTATTGCGCAGGGGATTCCGCTCTAGGTTAACACGCTCATCAGCACTGTTATTAAGAAGAACACTACGCATTGCAGCCAAACAGTTCTACGATCAAAGCCATACTCATGCATACAAAAAATCATTACACTTGATAAAAAAGAAAGCAGCGAACCGGAAAAGTCGAGTCGCTCACGTGTTACGAGAAATGCTGGTGAAGTCTGAAAAGCTGGTGGAATAATAGTTACTCATTTACAGCGTACAAAATCGTGTGTATTGCATCCTCCTTACGGGATAAAAAAACTCCTCCATAAAGGTGCGAGCCCAACTTGGCAAGCAGCTTTATGGAGGAGGAGTCGCCATGTCAGGAGATAACGACAAGAATTGTCGTTACTAGTTTACTATTCCTCTGATAGTCCAGCATGCTTTCTGATTATTCATTACATATGAATTTTACCAACTGCTAAGAACTCAATATTTTAATGCTATCATCGCACCAGCTAATTAAACTGCTAAACTGACTCTTACCATAGCTCATTGTGATCATCCAATATTTGTGATTATGGTCTTTATGCTCTACGTTGATAAGCCAACGTTCAAGTTCTTCAAAAATATGCAAGCTTTCCACTAGCTTTTCTTTGTACTCCTGTATGTGCTTTATAATCATTTCAGGCGAAGAATTCCCGCCAAAAAACACCCTCAACAGCAGCTCATTTTTTTTAAGCATCACCACATGCTCCATGGGCTGAGAAAGCCAGTCTGACAACGTCTGCCTTCCCTGATCGGTAATGCTGTAGAGTTTCTTGTCAGGCTTTCCTTTCTGTCGAATAACCTCGACTGCAATATCTTTTCGATCCAGTAGCTCTGCCAGGCTGGGATAGATCTGACCATAGTTCTCATTCCAAAAGTAACTAGTGCTTTGCTCCATATGTTGCTTTATATCATAACCGGTATGAGGACCCAGACTCAGAATGCCTAATACCGCAAACATTGTATTGGTTTTTCCTGACTGTCTCGCCATTATATATTATGCCTCCTGTTACCTCTAGCAAATCTCCGTAGTATGTCATGCTTTCATTAGACTAGACATAATTATAGCCCATTTAAACTAGCTTCACATCTCTCTATATATTATTTAAATATATATTATTATAATAATTAGTGTTGACAGGGGTTTATAACCGTTCTATATTAACGATATCAACAAAATACCAATGAGCTTGCCAAGCTGAAGCCTTGGATACAGATATCATAAAGAATTCCAAGACATCGCTTGGTTAAATCTTAATAAGGAGATATCAGACCATGACCATGATCAGTGTAAATTATCCCGCAGGCCGCATAACGCTTGAACAGCGCCGTCTTTTGGCAGAAGGTTTGACGGATGCAGTTCTCGTTCCAGAGGTAGGTCAATATTGTCCGCCAGCAAGAGAAGGGTTTCAGGTCCATTTCACCGAACGTCCAATAGATTACATGGCAATTGGCGGGCAATTGCTGTCGGATCAGCCAGAACGTGATGTAATTACTGTCAATGTTCTGGTGATGGATGGTGACTGGCCTAACGACGTTCGCAAAAAAGTGCTTGAGAATATTCTTGGCAGTTTGACTAAAGTACTTGGTGTACCGGAACCATCCCCAACTTGGTGGGTATCCTTCCAGGTCATTGAAGAAGGCAGCTGGGGTTCTCGCGGCAGCGTGCTCTCCATTCTAGACCTGCTGGATTCAGGAGTCTTTACTGAGGAGAAAATGAAGGCTATCAAGCAAAATATTACACGGTAATGCGTGGAATTTGGTCATTTCTAAAGATTGGAGGAGCATTCATATCTTGTCGACTAGAGGATACGGGAAACACCGGGAAATCTCCTGACGTGGTGGCTAAGGCAATTTACAAACCGGCAACTGACGTCTTAAACCGTCTGCGGTATTCAGTAAGAGAACCATCCAAAAGGTTATATCTTTAGCAGTAACAAGCTTATAACTTAGCACAGTGTAATATGTCCATATGTCCAAACGAAAGAACACCCATAAGGGTGTTCTTCATTTTTCCAAAGAAACGTTCTCCAGTTTACGTATTCTTAATGGCTAGCCAAATCATGCTCCAAAGCTTGAAGAGAAAGGCTACCCCTCGTACTGCCTCCCTCTCCCGGTCTCATATCAAAAATACGATCGACAAATCGATTGATATCCAGCAGCATTGCTTTTCGTTCCTCCAAGGTTACACGCGGCACCGAGTAAAGAAGCTTAATCTCAGCATCCGAAAACTTGGCGAACCCAAACAAATTATCGTTCGCCGCGTAGAGCATATCTTTCTGACGTGATATACGAATATAGTCTTCTGAAGATCCTGTTGTAAAAATCGAGTAGGCTCTCTTGCCCCCAAGCCCATATACACCATCAGAAGAACGTACGAGTCCTGTTGTGAACACTCTATCTATATATCCTTTAATAACAGCGGGAAATCCACCCCACCATACCGGTGAAATAATAATCAAGGCATCTGCCCACAATAAATCCTCCTGTTCTTTTACTATCTCCTCTGGCAATACGTTAGTGACCTTAGCCTCTAAATCCTTTAAGCCTGCCGTCGGATTAAATGACATTTGAATTAAGTCTTTTACCTTAACATTCGCCCCTCGTACGTTTAAATGAGCGATCACCTGCTCCAAAATCGCTTTGTTAAAGCTCTTAGCATAAGGGTGACCATATAGAATATTAATGTTCATCTTCTTCGCCCCCAGAATATTTTCATATGGCTTGTCAAAGCTTTAATGCTAATGTAATGTTAAGCCAATGGTATCTAAACAACAAGTAGGCATATTTATAGTATATACTATCAAAAATCATACTAATTGATTTCATAGGACTTTCTGGAATACAAACGATGAGGAGATGGAACAAATGAGTGAAAATCCGAATTATTTTACAGATTGCCCCTTAACAAAGGTTCAGAAAATCATTGGCGGAAAATGGAAAATAGTGATTTTATGGTTTCTGTCCCGTGGTACCCGAAGATTTGGTGAAATTAAACGCGCCTTTCCTGATACCACACAAGCGATGTTAACCAAGCAGCTAAGAGAATTAGAAGAAGACGGATTTGTGCATCGCGAAATATTCAGAGAAATCCCTCCCCGGGTTGAATACTCGCTAACAGCTCACGGAGCAAATTTCGTCCCCATATTGCGCAGTATGTATGATTGGGGAGAGGTTCATCTGGAGCACTCGAAAATTAGATGCGTTGAAAAATAGCGATTAAATATACATCCCCCCTGCCTAGCGTGATCAGACTTTCATCCCTATGTTATAAGTCCATACCAAGTGCATAATGAAAACCCACTATGACCAATTTTGTCAAAGTGGGTTTAATCCTGTTGATATTCATCTTGTCATGTTTATATTCAGTCATGTACCGTTTTTCTAAACCTGGCAGTTCCCATCAACATGGCTTCACCTTTTCCTCTGGGGGCAAAACAGCTGCCGTTTCGTTTACTGTTGTTTTCTAGTTAATGTTCTCACTTCAATAGGATGCAGATTCGCCTCAATTTGAGCCCGCTGCGGTTCATACCACTCTGGCAGCATTAATTTCTGCCCCAAAGATTCAGCAGGTTCATTATTAGCAAATCCCGGTGGATCTGTAGCAATTTCAAATAGTATGCCGCCCGCTTCTCTGAAATATATCGCATTAAAATATTGGCGGTCTATGATTGGAGTCGGCTGATAGCCATAATGCTGGACTGCGCTTCTCCATTCTTCATGTTGTTCGAAATCTTTTGCACGCCATGCAATGTGATGTACCGTGCCTGCTCCACCAAATCCTAAACTCATTTTGGCAAGCGGAACATCCACGATGTTGCCGATTTCTCCTACGGACTGATAACGGGCATATTCAGCGTCTTCAGCGGTTTTTGTAAATCCGAGTATGCTCTCCAATGCATCCATCGTTTTCTGTGGGTTGACACTAAATAGCACAGCACCTCCAAACCCCTTAATTGCTTTATCAGCCGAAATGCCACCGTAAGACCAAGTACTATTCGCTCCCTCTTCACGTTCGACAAGTTCAAGGCGTAAACCCTCATTATCCTCGAATTGAAGATATTGTTCAGAAAAACGGCTCGTTTTCGTAACTTGAATATCAAAGCTTTCCAAACGATGCTGCCAAAAATCAAGTGAACCAGGGGGTACCACATACGAGGTTATGCCCACCTGGCCACCTCCGATTCGTCCTTTGGGAGTTCCTGGTGCAGGGAAAAATGTAATGATCGTTCCAGGACTTCCTGCCTCGTTACCAAAGTACAAGTGGTAAACCTCAGGAGCATCGAAGTTGATTGTTTTCTTCACTAACCGAAGCCCCAGGACGCCGGCATAGAAGTCGACATTTTCCTGCGGATTACCGGCAAAAGCTGTAATATGATGGATACCTGTAGTTTGCAGTGACATATGAAACCCTCCTTTAATCGTAGGAACCTTTATTTTTTGTTGTTGATGACTTTAATGACCTAAACATCATGTTTTATCTAAGTAATGCGTCGATAGAATATGAACCTGCTCCTGTCAACGCAATACCAATTGCGACTGCAATAAGAACTAGTGGATATTCATAGCCGTTAGCCGTTGCCCAGATCCCGTTTTGGCCATGTACTTTGAAAATCGCTCCGAGCATAGTCACCGTAATCAACAATGCAGCCAGTGGAATGAGCAGTCCTAAAGCAAATAGAGCTCCTCCCAACAATTCCATCAACCCAGCAGACACTGCCATGAATACTCCGGGCTTAATGCCGATGGATTCCATCCAACCGCCAGTACCTTTTGGACCATAGCCACCAAACCAGCCAAAAAGTTTCTGTGCTCCGTGCCCCACCAATAACAATCCAACCACCAAACGTATCAGTAACAATCCACTTGCCAACATAAAAATCATCCTCCATATTATATATATTTTAAGATTATTAAATTAGAGATATTAGATAAAATTAAATTCATTGTTTAGCGATTTGAGCCTGGTCTTTTTTTAGTTTTTCAGGAGTAACATTATCTCCATTCGGATCATAGATCGTAGCATTCAAGAGAATGCTTTGTACAGAACCCCGAAAGATTTGAAGGTATTCTTTGCGAAGTTCCGTTTGTTCTGTTTTTTCGATTTCAATCAACCCAACTTCTTTCGCTTTTTTTGCAAGCTGATTAATTCTTTCTAAAATTATAAGCATGTGTATACCTCCCTATTCAAAATTTTCTGATTGTTTTATCTTTAATTTATTTATCTTGATATAAAGATATAATACTTTTCTATCCGTGTCAATACTTTTTCGAAAAAGAAAAGAAGATGAACGCTTGAGTTGCTTCTAAAGGTGAAAGAAAAAGCAGCCAGAACACTTAGAGACACCTTTAAGCTACAAGTTGTGTAAAACCTCTTCAACTCAATTACTAGAGCCATAATAAAAAGCCACCAACCAGAATCACTGGCTGATGGCTTTCTTGTCCTACTCAAATGGAGGCGAGGGGAGTCGAACCCCTGTCCGAAGATAACGACACATAAGCTTCTACGGGTGTAGTGACAGTTTTGATGTCACCCTAGAAACTCCCTGTCACCGGATTCCCTTCGGGTCAGCCTGATTATCTTCTTCAGCTCACCGCAGGCGGAGATGAGACAGCGTATTCCACTATTTGTTAGCCCCTATCCCAGTCACATGGACGATGCTGGGTAGAAGCACGCACACAGTTTCTTAGGCTGCGAAAGCGTAGTTGTTTTGTTGTTTGCCGTTTAATAGGCTTTAGCGTTGATGAAGCGGACGCGTCCCCACTACCCGCTACCCATGCTCGAACTATCCCCGTCGAATCCATAAACGCCCCCTTATTATAAAAGGGCTCCACGGATAAATCCGGAAATACCGGAGCATAAGCATGCATAATATCAAAAGCTGAATTCTAAGATTCAACACTCGAACAAAGTTAAAAGCTTTAAAACTGACTACTCCGTTAGTATACCATATTACAGCTCATTACGGAACGAAATGAAGCCATTTAAGCCTTATAAAATAGCACCATTACAGGAACAAGTAACTTCTCCACGTAATTTGTACCATAACCAATAATACAGTAACTTATCTCGCAATTTTCTGCTTCTCACGCAAAGCGCGTTGGATATCACGCTGTGCATCGCGTTTAGCGGCAGCATCACGTTTATCATACTGTTTTTTACCTCTACCCAGTCCGAGCAAAAGCTTGGCATAACCATTGCGAACATAAATCTTTAACGGAACAATCGTGTAGCCTTCCTGTTTGGACAATCCGATAAGTTTGCGAATCTGTTCTTTATGCAACAGTAGCTTACGCGTACGCGTCGGATCAGTAGGATTATTACGATTACCTTGCTCAAAAGGACTGATATGCATATTGTGAATATGAATTTCGCCATTACGGATCGTAGCAAATGCATCACTTATATTAGAGCGACCATTCCGTAGAGACTTAATTTCTGTTCCCGTTAGCACCATGCCCGCCTCGTAAGTGTCCTCAATAAAATAGTCATGGGAAGCTTTTTTGTTCTGGGCGAGCACTTTCCCGTCTGCCTTCTTACCCATGAATACCACTCCTTATGAATAACGTAATTCACTCTTGAAATCCAGGCATCAAAATCCGGCTACAAAGAGCCACCTAGAAATATATTGTAACAAATTTCAGATGGTAAAAGCAAGAAAGGTCAAGCCTTCTACATTTCTAACTGCACCTATATCACACTTAAAACCAAGCGGCTTCCATCCAATACAGCAGACAGAAACCGCCCGTATACCTATGCTTCAAATCAGCTTCATACACTGCAATGAAAGCTCCAGCCTTCAAAGTAAGTAAGCTCTAGCTACCTACTTCTTCTTTTTCCGCACAAAGCCCGCGGTGCTATTGCCGCCACTTCCGCCCTTATTCTTCCGCTTGCGACGTGCTGCGCCTTCACCGTTTGGTCTGGCATCACTACCTGGTGTAGCTGCTCCGCCGATGAAAATACCGCTGGCAGACGTCTTCTTCCGTCGCTTGCTTGCCCCGGATGCTGGCGAGTTATACCCGCCCTTGCCACTGCCAAAGCCGAAGCTGCTAGCTGAGCCGGCTCCAGCTCCGCCGCGCCCTGAACGACCTGCGGTGCTAATACCTCCGCCACCTACGCCTGTACCGGCTTCTTTAGGCTTCCCGGCAGCATCACGACCGCCTTTACGCTCTTTGCCAGTCTTGTCCTTGCCACCCTTACGGTCGCGCCCTTCATGGGGCTTGCCTTTACCTCGGCCCTCACCGCCACGCGCAAAACCTCCGCCCTGTCCTGAACCGCCCGTCCGTTCACGGCGTTGCCGTTGCTTCATGTCGACAAGTTCAAAGTCAATTGTGTAATCTTCCATATTCACGCGCGCGACGCGAACCTTAACCTCATCCCCAATGCGGAACACCTTGGAAGTGCGTTCGCCAATCAACGCCATATGCTGCTCGTCAAAGTGATAATAGTCGTCCGTAAGCGCACTCAGACGCGTCAGACCCTCCACTGTATTGTCCAGCTCAATGAACATCCCAAAGCTGGTTACACTGCTGATAATCCCCTCGAATTCCTCGCCGACCTTATCCAGCATGTATTCAGCCTTTTTCATCTGCTCTGTATCACGTTCTGCATCCACAGCCACACGTTCACGCTCGGAAGATTGCTGCGCAATATCAGGCATACGTGCAGTCAAATATTCCTGACGCTCGGCTGTTAAAGCCCCGCCATTCTCCAATACCTCACGAATGACACGGTGAATCACCAAGTCAGGGTAACGACGAATCGGCGATGTAAAATGAGAGTAGTACTCCGCTGCTAGCCCAAAATGTCCTGTCGTTTCCGCATCATACTTTGCCTGCTTCATCGAACGCAGCATCATCGTGCTAAGCACGGTTTGCTCCTTCGTACCCTGAATATCTTCCAGCAACGTTTGCAGTGCACGCGGATGAATGGAATTTCCTCTACCTTTGATCTGATGCCCAAAATTAGCTGCGAAAGCCATAAAGTTTTGCAGCTTCTCCGGATCTGGGTCCTCATGAATCCGGTACAAGAAAGGTACTTTGAGCCAATGGAAATGTTCGGCTACCGTTTCATTGGCTGCCAACATAAACTCTTCAATAATTTGTTCAGCTATCGTACGCTCTCTCTTCACAATATCTACAGCTTTTCCTTCATTATCCACAATCACTTTAGCTTCATCAAAATCAAAATCAACCGCACCTCGGCGCATTCGATTAGCACGCAGCTTCAATGCCAATTCCTTCATCGTGCCGAATACATCAACGAGATCTTTGTACCGTTCCATCAGTTCAGCATCTTCCTCTTTGAGGATTTTGCGAACGTTAGTGTACGTCATCCGTTCCTTCGTTTTAATCACACTGGTGAAAATATCATGCTTTACAACCTTCATATGCTCATTGAATTCCATCTCACAGGATAAAGCCAGTCGATCCACCTGTGGATTCAAAGAACATATTCCGTTCGAAAGACGATGTGGAAGCATAGGAATGACACGATCAACCAAATACACGCTACAACCGCGGTTATATGCCTCCTGATCCAGCTTAGAGTTCTCACGCACATAATACCCTACGTCGGCAATATGAACGCCCAGACGGTAGTTTCCGTTCGGCAAGCGCTCTACATTTACAGCATCATCCAGGTCTTTGGCATCCTCGCCATCAATGGTAACAATGATCTTATCACGCAGGTCGCGCCGTCCCTGACGTACAATCTCTTCTTCCGTAATCGCATCAGGAGCCTTCTCCGCTTCCTCTGTCACTTCATCTGGAAAAGCTTCCGGAAGCTGATGCTTGCGAATAACTGACAAAATGTCGACGCCCGGATCATCCTTATGACCCAAAACTTCCAACACTTCGCCTTCCGCCGCTGCTCGTCCTTCTGGATAGCTCACAATACGCACAACGACCTTTTGACCGTTTACAGCTCCATTGAAGCTTGTTTTTGGAATGAAAATATCCCGGTTAATACGCTTATCATCCGGCAAAACGAAACCATATGCTTCGTGGCTCTGAAACACGCCTACTACTTGAAGCACTGCGCGCTTCACGATCCGTACAACTTCACCTTCTAATCGACCGCCCGCAGGTCCCTTCGAGGACACTCTTACCAGTACCGTATCTCCATTCATCGCACTCTTTAAGTCGTTGGCATGAATATATACATCCGGGTGCTCCCGGTCCTCTGGAATTAGAAAGGCAAATCCCTTGGCATGAGCCTGCAAACGCCCACGCTGCAAATCCATCCGTTCCGGCACGCCATAACGGTTTGTGCTGGTCAGCAGGATTTTCCCCTCTTCCTCCAAGGCATTCAAGAGCTTAAGAAATTCACGGAAATCTTCCGCATCCTTAATATCAAAGTGCTGCTCCAGCTCCTGGTAAGTCATGGGTTTGTATGCAGTCTCGCGCATAAAATCGAGTAGTTGTTGCTCTGTTATCATAATATTGTCCACCTCGGGTGACCTTTAATTTTCAGTAATAAATCCGCATGTCCTTGTTCCTGATACAAGGCTCTTAATATACTCATACCCTAGTATACACGAATTTAATCGACGGCATCCCTGCCTGTCCAAAATCTAAAAAAAGCCCCCGTTTCCCGCGAAACGAAGGCTTAGGTACATATTTATCTTATTTTGCAAAAAATGCAACTAAAACAGAAACGATCATGAAACCCGCACCCAAAATAGCAGTTGCGCGTTGTAAAATCAAATCCATACCGCGAGCTTTAGTCTTGCCGAACAGATGCTCAGCACCGCCAGAGATGGCACCGGACAAACCTGCGCTTTTCCCCTTTTGCAGTAAAACAACCGCAATAACAGCAATCGAGAACACAACGAGCAGCACTTTCAAAAAGATTTCCATGAAAAATCCCACCTCCTGAGCTTATACATCTGTTTTGCAAAACAACACAGCCTCTTTTATGAAAACATGTACATATCATGTTATAAATAGCCGGAAATTAACGCAAAACACTATTTTTATTCTACCACAGCTTCCAGTAGATAACAACAGTTATACAAGTCACTCAGCCATTAAGCCTTTGCAAAGTTATAAATTCTCATACACATCAATAATACAAAAAAAGACCTGCCCGCGGTGGCGAGTAGGTCTTTTTTTTTAATGCGTAAAAGCTTTGAGCGTTCAGACTTCGTGATCATGAACCATGAGTCAGAGACGCCATCAGCATGTTTGCGCAATATTATTTTTTCAGGTTGTAGAAAGATTTCAGGCCGTGGTATTGAGCCAGTTCACCCAGTTGATCCTCAATGCGGAGCAATTGGTTGTACTTCGCAATACGGTCAGTACGGGAAGGAGCACCTGTTTTAATTTGGCCTGCATTTGTTGCAACAGCGATATCAGCGATTGTGCTGTCTTCGGATTCACCGGAACGGTGAGAGATAACAGCTGTGTATCCTGCGCGTTTAGCCAATTCGATAGCATCGAATGTTTCAGTCAGCGTACCGATTTGGTTTACTTTGATCAGGATGGAGTTACCGATGTTTTCATCGATACCTTTAGCCAGACGCTCTGTGTTTGTTACGAACAGGTCGTCACCAACCAATTGGATTTTGTTGCCCAATTTTTCAGTGAGCAATTTCCAACCTTCCCAGTCATCTTCGGAGCAACCATCTTCAATCGTGATGATTGGGTATTTATCAACCCAAGAAGCAAGCAGGTCAACGAACTCAGCAGAAGTGAAGGATTTGCCTTCGCCTTCCAAAGTGTATTTTCCATCTTTGAAGAACTCAGTGGAGGCAACGTCCATACCGAGGAATACGTCAACACCTGGTTTGTAACCAGCTTTTTCGATCGCTTCGATAATAGTGGACAGAGCTTCTTCGTTAGATTTGAAGTTAGGAGCAAAACCACCTTCATCACCAACAGCTGTGTTCAAACCTTTGGAGTTCAGTACGGATTTCAGGTTGTGGAAGATTTCTGCGCCTACACGCAGAGCTTCTTTGAATGTAGGAGCGCCTACAGGCAGAACCATGAACTCTTGTACGTCAACGTTATTGTCGGCATGAGCGCCACCGTTAACGATGTTCATCATTGGCACTGGCAATTGTTTAGCATTGAATCCGCCCAGGTAAGTGTACAGTGGCAAGCCCAGAGCTTCAGCAGCAGCGCGAGCTACAGCCATGGATACAGCCAGAATTGCGTTTGCACCCAATTTACCTTTGTTATGTGTACCATCCAATTTGATCATCAGCGTGTCGATTTCTACTTGGTTCACAGCATCCAAGCCGATTACTTCAGGAGCAATAATTTCGTTCACGTTTTTAACAGCTTGCAGAACGCCTTTACCCAGGTAACGGGATTTATCGTTATCACGAAGCTCTACAGCTTCGTGAGCGCCTGTGGAGGCACCGGAAGGAACGATAGCACTACCGATAGCACCGGATTCCAGATATACTTCAACTTCAACCGTAGGGTTACCACGGGAGTCGAGGACTTCGCGAGCGTACACGTCAGAAATAATAGTCATTTGTACTTAATCTCCTTTGTGAATCATGATTTATTGGTCAAGCCTATACTTATTAAATCAAGCTTACTTGCGGGATGCAATCATAGATTTTCCTGTCATTTCCGCAGGTTGCGGAAGTTGCATCAAATCCAGAAGCGTTGGAGCTACGTCAGCCAGTATTCCATGCTCACGCAAAACGATATTTTCGTCAGTCAAAATGAACGGAACCGGATTAGTTGTGTGAGCTGTGAACGGACGTCCCTGCTCATCAATTTCCATATCCGCGTTACCATGGTCAGCAATGATAATAACCACGCCGCCTTTGGCTTTAACCGCATCTACAACACGTCCAACACATTCATCCGTCGTCTCTACCGCCTTAATCGTTGGCTCCAGCATACCGGAGTGTCCAACCATATCCGGATTGGCAAAGTTCAGGATAATCGCATCATGCTTGTCGGCTTCGATTTCCTTAACAGCAGCATCCGCTACTTCATACGCACTCATTTCCGGCTGCAAGTCATATGTAGCCACTTTAGGCGAGTTGATCAAAATACGAGTTTCGCCAGGAAGCTCCACATCACGTCCGCCACTGAAAAAGAAAGTAACGTGCGGATATTTTTCAGTCTCAGCAATACGCAATTGCTTTTTGTTGTTTTGAACCAACACTTCACCAAACGTGTTATCCAGGTTTTTCGGTTCGTAAGCTACAAAGCCTTCAACCGTTTCGCTGAACAACGTCAGGCAAACAAAGTGCAAATCTTTAGGCAATTTCGGGCCACGGTCAAAACCACGGAAGTCCGCGTTTGTAAATACTTGAGACAGTTGAATCGCACGGTCAGGACGGAAATTGAGGAAGATAACAGAGTCATTGCTTTCGACCAGCCCTACAGGACTTCCGTCAGCCTTCACAATAACAGTTGGCTCCACAAATTCGTCGAACACTGATTTTTCATACGATTCTTTCAATGCTTCCATTGGATCTGTGTATTGAGGGCCTTCTCCGTATACGATTGCACGGTAAGATTTCTCCACACGTTCCCAACGTTTGTCGCGGTCCATAGCATAATAGCGTCCTTGTACAGTCGCAATTTTGCCTACGCCCACTTCTTGAATTTTGGCGATCAGTTGCTGCATGAAGCCAACGCCGCTGTCAGGCATAACGTCGCGTCCATCCATGAAAGCATGAATGTACACTTCAGTTAAGCCTTCTTTTTTCGCCAAGTCCAGCATAGCGAACAGATGGCTGATATGGCTATGCACGCCGCCGTCAGACAGAAGTCCGTACAGGTGAAGTTTCGTGTTGTTCTTCTTAGCATGTTGCACTGCTTTAACCAGTGTTTCATTGTCGTAGAACTCACCGTCACGAATGGACTTCGAAATACGAGTCAAGTCTTGATATACAATTCGGCCTGCACCGATGTTCAAGTGACCTACTTCGGAGTTACCCATTTGTCCTTCAGGCAGACCCACTGCTTCGCCAGAAGCCGTCAGCGTTGTATGAGGATACTGTTGTAAATACCGGTCGTAATTCGGTTTGTTGGCCTGCGCAACCGCATTACCTTCTACGGTGTCACGCAATCCGAACCCGTCCATAATAATTAAAGCTACCGGTTTTGGTGCTGTCATCTTACTTCGCCCCCTCAACAAGCGCGATGTACGACGCCGGTTGAAGACTGGCACCGCCCACGAGCGCGCCGTCGATATCGCTTTGACCCAGGTACTCAGTAACATTTTCAGGTTTTACACTGCCACCATACTGAATACGTACAGCATTTGCTGTATTTTCATCATACAGCTCTTTAATCAGACTACGGATATAGGAAATCACTTCATTCGCATCCTGCGAAGTGGAGGATTTGCCTGTTCCGATGGCCCAGATTGGCTCATAAGCAACAACTACTTGCGCAGCCTGATCCTTAGCCAAACCAGCAAAAGCTGCTACAGTTTGCACTTTTACAACCTCTTTGGTTTGTCCAGCTTCACGATCTTCCAGCTTTTCGCCTACACATACGATTGGAGTCAGGCCATGACGGAATGCTGCATGAACCTTTTTGTTCACCGTTTCGTCTGTTTCATTAAAATATTCACGACGTTCGGAGTGTCCGATCACAACGTAGTCTACGCCCAGATCTTTCAGCATTCCACCGCTAATTTCACCTGTAAATGCACCATCTTCTGCAAAGTGAAGGTTTTGCGCGCCAATTTTAATAGACGTGCCTTTTACTGCTTCAACCAGAGCAGGAAGATTCGTAAATGGTGCGCAAATCACGCTTTCCACTCCTGCAACCTCTGCTTTGCCTTTGATCTCTTCGATGAAAGTTTTAGCTTCTGGTACGGTTTTAAACATCTTCCAGTTACCCGCGATAATCGGTGTTCTCAATGGTTTCAACTCCTAACTATTAGGTGCCCTAAAGCTTTATTCACGCATAGTGCGTTTGATTATTTATCGTTCAGTGCAACAACACCCGGAAGTGCTTTGCCTTCCATAAATTCCAGAGATGCGCCGCCGCCAGTGGAGATATGATCCATTTTGTCAGCCAAGTGGAATTTTTCAGCCGCAGCCGCAGAATCACCGCCACCAATGATGGTGTATGCTTCTGTTGTTGCGCAAGCTTCCGCTACTTCACGAGTACCACCAGCGAAAGGCTCGATTTCAAATACGCCCATTGGTCCGTTCCATACAACCAGTTTGGAGTTTTTGATCACATCTGCATAGATTTTACGTGTTTTCGGTCCGATGTCCACGCCTTCCCAATCTGCAGGAATGCCGTCGATATCCACGATGTTCGTGTTCGCCGTAGCGCTGAAATCGTCAGATACAACAATATCAACCGGAAGGTAGAAGTTTTTGCCGAGTTTCTTCGCTTTTTCGATAAATCCAAGAGCTACGTCCAGTTTGGATTCATCCAGTAGGGATTGACCCACTTCATGACCTTGAGCTTTGAAGAATGTATAAGCCAAACCGCCGCCAATGATTACGTTATCTGCAATGTTCAGCAGGTTGTCAATCACGTCGATTTTGTCTTTTACCTTGGAACCGCCGATAATGGCTGTAAAAGGACGATCTGGGTTTGAAAGAGCTTTACCGATTACAGACAATTCTTTCTCCATCAGCAGGCCGGAAACAGCCGGAAGAAGATGCGCGATACCTTCTGTGGAAGCATGAGCACGGTGTGCTGCACCAAATGCGTCATTCACGAAAACGTCGGCCAATTCAGCAAATTGCTTCGCCAATTCAGGATCATTCTTTTCTTCTCCTGCATAGAAACGTACATTTTCAAGCAACAGCACGTCGCCGTTTTGCAGTTCAGCCACTTTCGCTTTAACAGCTTCGCCTACCGATTCGTCCACTTTAACTACTGGCTTTTTCAGCAGCTCAGACAAACGTACGCCAACAGGAGTCAGACGCATGGATTCAACAACCTGACCTTTTGGACGTCCAAAGTGACTCGCCAAAATAACTTTTGCACCTTTTTCAATCAGGTAGTTAATGGTTGGCAAGGTTTCACGAATACGCTTGTCATCCGTAATTTTACCGTCCTCAACCGGAACGTTAAAATCTACACGAACAAACACCCGTTTTCCATTCAGTTCTATATCACGTACGCTCTTTTTGTTCATCTCCATATTCCTCCGCACCCTTATAATTTTACGAATCAGGAATTTAAGGCACATTTGATATATAAAGAGCGGAAACAATAACCTGTTTCCGCTCTATGATGTTGCTCAATAAGACTGTTCTTATTTAGCCAGTTTAGCGAAGTATTCCAACGTGCGGATCAATTGTGCAGTGTAGGACATTTCATTGTCATACCAAGCTACAGTTTTCACCAGTTGTTTGTCACCAACAGTCAGAACTTTAGTTTGAGTTGCATCAAACAAAGAACCGAAAGTAAGACCTTTGATGTCGGAAGAAACGATTTGATCTTCAGTGTATCCATAAGTTTCAGGATCAGAAGCTTCTTTCATCGCAGCGTTGATTTCTTCAGCAGTTACGTTTTTCTCCAGAACTGTTACCAGCTCAGTCAGGGAACCTGTAGGTACTGGAACACGTTGAGCCGCGCCATCCAATTTACCTTTCAACTCAGGGATAACCAAACCGATTGCTTTAGCAGCACCAGTTGTGTTAGGGATGATGTTTTCAGCTGCTGCACGAGCACGACGGAAGTCACCTTTAGCATGTGGAGCATCCAAAGTGTTTTGGTCGCCAGTGTAAGCATGAATTGTAGTCATCAAACCTTCGATGATACCAAATTTGTCTTGCAGTGTTTTAGCCATAGGAGCCAGGCAGTTTGTTGTGCAAGAAGCACCGGAGATTACAGTTTCAGTACCGTCCAGAATTTCATGGTTTACGTTGTAAACGACAGTTTTCATGTCGCCAGTAGCTGGAGCGGAGATAACAACTTTTTTAGCGCCGCCTTTCAAATGTTTCTCAGCAGCTTCTTTAGTTGTGAAGAAACCTGTACATTCCAGAACGATGTCTACACCCAGGTCTCCCCAAGGCAGTTCTTCAGGGTTGCGGTTAGCCAAAACTTTAACTTCTTTACCGTTTACTTTGAAGAAGCCGTCATGTACTTCTACTTGTCCTTGGAAATTACCTTGTGTTGTATCATATTTCAACAAATGTGCCAACATTTTGGAATCTGTCAAGTCATTGATTGCTACTACTTCAATACCTTCCACATTTTGAATCCGGCGGAAAGCAAGGCGTCCAATACGTCCGAAACCGTTAATACCAACTTTAACTGTCATGAGTGAGTTCCTCCCAAAGTTCGTTTAGTTTAGTTTTATATATTCAAGACAGACCCGAAAGTCCGTCAAGACAACATTATTCATAAATCCTATATTAATCATTTAAATAACGACTTACAATCTCAACAGCAGCGCCTTCGTCGGTGACTAGAATGTCCTCTTGCCCGAAACGCAGTACCGCATGAATAGCGGCCGCCTTGTTTTTGCCTCCAGCTACACCTAGAACCGTATCGGTACGCCTAATGTCCTCCAATCGGAGTCCAAGCGTCAGCATTCTGTGAACAACGACGCCATCTTCGTTAAAGTAATAACCAAACGATTCGGCTACCGCTCCTTCACTGCTGATCTGGGCAAAGGTTTCGGGATCAAGTTTACGTCTATGTGCCATCGCTATGGCGTTGCCTATCCCGTGAATGATGATACGACTCTCGCGAATCAGGCTCAATATATCCTGAATGTTCGTATCTTCAAGCAAGGAGTTGTAAGCATGATTGCTGAGCAAATCCGGTACATGGAGCAGACGGTATTGAGCGCCTACCTTGCGAGCCATTGTGGAAGCAATTGTGTTGGCCTGCATTTCCATGCTTTCTCCCAAACCCCCGCGTGCCGGTACAAACCACCCACCCTTAAGTGGGCCATTAGAAGGTAGTGCCAGTTGTTCCGCCACGTCGGCAATCGTCGTGCCACCTGTTACAGCGACCACATCCTCGTCGTCCATAACACTCAGCAACGCTTTTGCTCCAGCGCGCCCCAGCTCCTGCTTTGTTAACGGAGAAGCATCCGAATCCCCTGGAACGACAACCACCTTCCTCAAACCATAGGCTTGACGAATCTGGTCCTCCAATTGGGACAGGCCGAACAAGTTGTTCGCAATCGGCTCCAGCTGTTCCAGCAGATCCAGTCCTGCTTTGCTCACCTTCATGCCTACACTCTCAATCTCAATTAGCCCCTGAGCTTTAAGAAGATCGGTTTCGGCGCGCAACACGCGCTCGGTCATGTTCAGTGAAGCTGCCAGTGTTCTGCGTCCAACAACATCGGACAGCATAATCTGATGCAGGATCGTGTACCTTTTTTTCAAAACATCCATGAGGTCGGGCAGAAGCTGCTTCTGTATTTCTAATATCTTTCGCATGCTTTCCACTCCCGCACACTTCTAAGTTCTGTCTCTAATGCTCTATCTCTAACTGGTCTTAAAACGTCCCGGGATAACTTTTTAAGTCCCACGTATATCTTAACCAATATTTGCTCCACATGCAAGTCTATCTGAACCTATATTTCTCAACCATTTATCTGAATATGCGCATTTAATAAAAGCTTGCAATTCACTGCTGTATATCATATAATCATCTTTGTTTCCAATTAGCTGTTTAATTAGTTAGTTGTTTGCATTGATTCAACTATGCGCCCGTGGTCCAACGGATATGACGTAGGCCTCCGGAGCCTGAGATCGAGGTTCGATTCCTCGCGGGCGCGCCATTTTAAATGAACGCTTAAATGCTTCTATATAGTCTTTTAACCAATAAGAGCGCTGAGGGCTCTTTTTTTTAATCATTAGTTTGACTTTCTTTGACTTTTTGTTTGAAATTGTTTATCATGTGGTTAATACGGTAACAGTTTATAAATAAGGGACGTGTAATCGGCATGTCCACCAAATCCACTAACGATATTTAAGGGAGGTTTTTTGACGTGAGCTATGTTCCTATGGTAGTAGAACAAAGTAACCGCGGCGAACGCGCCTATGACATTTATTCCAGACTGTTAAAGGATCGCATTATTTTGTTAGGCTCGGACGTCAATGACGTTGTAGCCAACTCTATAATTGCGCAAATGCTGTTTTTGGCTGCCGAAGATCCTGAAAAAGATATTCACTTGTATATTAACAGCCCTGGCGGTTCCATTACAGCTGGTATGGCCATTTTCGATACGATGCAATACATTAAACCTGACGTATCTACGATTTGCGTAGGTATGGCGGCTTCCATGGGCGCGTTCTTGCTGAATGCAGGCGCCAAAGGTAAACGTTTCGCTTTGCCAAACAGTGAAATTATGATTCACCAACCCCTGGGTGGTGCACAAGGTCAGGCAACGGATATCGAAATCCGCGCACGCCGCATTCTGAAAATGCGTGATAAACTGAACCGCATTCTCGCAGATCGCACAGGCCAACCACTGGAGCGCATTGAAAAAGATACAGACCGTGACTACTTCATGTCTGCTGATGATGCCAAGGAATACGGTATTATTGATAAAGTGCTAACTAGCTCCTCTCCAGAAGGTGTATAAGGGAAGAAATTCATCTCTCGTTAACTGGTAAATGAAAAAGCTGCTCCGGATTTTCTTATCCGGTAGGCAGCTTTTTTGCTTTATTGTTTTTTAGGTTATAGACAATTGAACTTATTTATTTCTACTATTCATTCTGTCCCGCAAAAGGCTTTCCGCCTTGAGGCAGCAATTGACCGAACGAATAGGTAAACTCCGGAATTCCATACGCGTATGGCGCATAATCATACAAATCAAACACGATTGTTACTCCACTGTTAGTCACATAAAAATTCTGATCTGCCGCCAGCTCTTTAAATTTGCCGAATCCTTCGCCAGCCTGAAGTGCATCAATTTTTTTCTTCAAATCAACATTGAGGAACTTTTTGTAGTTCGGATTTGCCTTCAATACGTCAGACAATTGCAGCAGTTTACCATCAGCGAGCGAGAACGTATATCCTTTACGTGCTGTCATGCCATGTGCGCCACCCGTATACGAGTAGTCCTGCATAATCACACTCAGAATACCATCTTTGTTATAGGCAATCGCAAAATCATTCCCGAACTCATACGGTCTTTCTGTTGTAGCCTCTCCCTCAGCCATCATCTTTTTGCCTGCTGCCACTATACCTTCTGCATGCTTTTTAAGCACATTGTTAATGGCCTGTTGAGCCTCAGGATTCAGCTGGCTGCCACTAATTTGCGGGTACTTAATCTTGTAGGACACCTTTGCATTACTTGAAGCTGGAAGTGTTTGAGACGCAATTGTGATCGGATTTAGCTGGCTTTTACTCAGCGTTACTGTTTTCTGAGCTGCATTCCATTGAGCATCTATGCCCAGATAGTCTTTCAGCAGACTCATAGGAATGTATAGCTTCCCAGCGATCTGTTTGGCATCCATGCTACGTGTATTGATTCCATTGACGTTGACGTAGGCATCCGAGGAAGAAGCCATAATGTAAAGTTTATTGTACCCGCTACCTACGGTATATGTCGCTGTTTTCGCATCATAGCTTACTGGAATCCCCAGGCTGTCACGCAGTGCGGCCACCGGAATCATTGTACTCCCGTTCACTTGCACACCTTTAGCGGGCAACGTTTTACCATTCCATTGAATGGTGATTCCTGGTTGCTGTGTTGTTGCTTGCTGCTGCTTCGTCGATGCTGCCTGGATATAGGAAACGGGAACAGCTGTGACTCCTGCGAAAATCCCTGCCGCCAGCAGTGCTGAACCCCATTTTTTTGCATGCTTACTCATATTAAATATTCCTCCTGTTAATGATCTGAATTGTCTATGTGTGATAATTACTTTTCTTATTATATCTATACCCTATTGTATGTAGTTTACAATCTATACACTCTCCGATTTCAATATGTACACCTAATAACCCTTAGCTATGACAGACTCATTACAAAAAGGTTTCGGTATACAAAAAGAGCCAGCAAGCCAGCCTGCACATGATGCAGGCCGCTTGTGGCTTCGTTTGATGATCTATATTAGTTCATTTCGTATTGAGCCGACACCTGAACTTTCACTGTTACTTGCCCCGATTGTATCTCTGTACCGCCACCTGCTACGTCCAAGAGCGATTTTGACATGGCATTTTCACGCTGTGTAAAGATTTGTGCTTCTCCGCCATCTACCGTCACACTCACAAGGGCACCTAACCCGCGTTTGGCTGCTTTAGCTACAGCACTGGCTTTAGATTGTGCGCTTCCCAATGCCTTAGTAATGGCTTCTTCTTCATAAGTCGAAGGATTTTCCACGGAAAAACGTACATTATCTACGTTATTGGCTCCGGACTTGGTCGCCTCATCCAACAACTGACCGATTTTATCCAAATCGCGGTATTTGACGGAAAGTGTATGGTTGGCAGTGTAGCCTTTGAGCTTCTGCCCTTCTTTTTCGTCATAGGTGTAGTTAGGCTGTACATAAAACTGGCTGGTCTGAATGTCATCTGCGCTGATGCTCCACTTTTCTTTCAACAGTTGTGTAACCTTGTTCAATTTTGTAGCATTGGCTTTTTGAGCAGCGGCTGCCGTATTCCCTTCCGATTGTACACCGATAGAGAGATAAGCAATATCGGGCTTCGCTAATACTTCCCCACTTCCAGTCACATTAATTACACCGTTTACCGTCGAAGCTGTTGACGCAGCATAAGCACGATCTGCCCCTGTCCACAACCCTCCTGCTACTCCCCCTGCCATTAATGCTCCTGCGAGAACTGCCGTGGCTACTGTTTTTGTCCAAAGTCTCATTGAATTCAACCTCTTTCTTGAAAATGTTTGTACCTTCCAGACGGAAAAGACGGAAAAAGGTTGCAGCCAAGCGTACAAATTTCCGAAACAGAGCATGACCACGGGGATTTTAATTATTTATAGTTTGAACTTAATACGGTATCTATATTCAACAAATCCATCCATAAAACAGTTAACGGAGGAGTTTTCGAAGACTTTTTTCTGGATACAAAAAAAGCCCCAAAAGGGGCTTTTCACTAAGAGCATACACCATATTACAAAGCAAATCTTTGTTTATTGATTTTCCAGCTCTACCTTACTAACCAGACTTACTAAAGCGTTTACAGCCTGTTCGGCATCCGCACCTTCAGCACTAATATTGATTTCAGTACCTGTACTGATGGCAAGACTCATAATACCCATGATGCTCTTGGCATTAACCTTTTTGTCATCTTTTTCCACAAAAATCTCAGATGAATATTTATTCGCTTCCTGTACGAACAACGCAGCAGGTCTGGCGTGCAGTCCTGTTTTCAAGCGTACGACTACCGGATGTTTTGACATGTCAGCTTACCCCCTCATCAAATAAATCTGGACACTACTTACTCCATTTTATTTATCACATTATAACATTAACCCAGGACAGACACTAGAAAAAAAACTAAAAAAACTGGGGCTGAAAGCCCCACGGACATTCTTTTTACGGAATCAGGCCATTTTCGCCCCTGATTTTGTCAGCCATCTCATCAATTTTGCGAAGCCGATGATTTACACCCGATTTACTCACGACCCCTTTGAGCATTTCCCCGACTTCTTTTAAATTCAAATCGGGATGAGCGAGCCGAATTTCTGCCACTTCACGCAGTTTATCCGGCAAGGTCTCCAAACCAACTTCCCTCTCCAGCAACTTAATATTCTCAATTTGCCGGACAGCAGCTCCGATCGTCTTGTTCAAATTAGCCGTTTCACAATTGACAATGCGATTTACGGAATTGCGCATATCGCGCATAATGCGTACATCTTCAAATTTGAACAAGGCTTGATGCGCCCCAATGATGCTAAGCAGCTCAATGATCTTCTCGCCTTCCTTGATGTAGAGAATAAAACCTTTTTTTCGCTCAATACAACGAGCATTAAGGTGAAACTCATTCGCAAGATCAACGAGTGCCTGACAATGCTCCTCATACATCGAAGAAATTTCAAGGTGGTAAGACGATCCTTCAGGATTGTTGACAGAGCCACCTGCCATAAAGGCGCCCCGCAAATAAGCCCTCTTACAACAGTTTTTCCGAACGATATCCCGATTAATCCCGTCAGTGAACAAGAAACCTTCTGAGACGATATAAAGATCCTTTAGCAGCTGTTGCACACCATTGGGAATACGGACAATGTACACATTATTTTTTTTCAAGCGCATTTTTTTCCGTACAAGCAGTTCGATATGAAGTTGAAAATGCTTCTTGATCAAGGAGTAAATCCGCCTTGCAATCGCGGCATTTTCTGTGGACACGTCCAATATCACCCTTTTATTCGACAGTTGTACGGATCCGAGCATACGTATGAGCGCAGATAGTTCCGCTTTCTCACAGCAGGAATGGCTTTCAATCATCGTAAGCTCTTTTTTCGTTTGTGCCGCAAAGGACAAGGGACTCACCTCCTTCTTAATATCCAGTTTTGTACCAATTGGTAAATATGCTGGCTCAATTTGTCGGCATCATGCCGTAAATACGTGCGGAACAGAACTAATGTATCTGCCACCACTTTATATCCCCGGTCAGTCAGCTCGCCCATGTCTACTTGAACTGGCTTAGCTCCCTGCTCGGCATACATTTCCTGTACTTGGGGTGGAATTTCTCCGTTATTTACAATGACATAGTCGAAGAGATGGTGCCCTACATGCTCAAAAATAGCTTGCAGGTGATCTCCTACCGTATAGCCATCAGTTTCTCCAGGCTGGGTCATAACGTTACAGACAAATATTTTGATAGCGTCTGATTTTACTACAGCTTCAGCGAGTTTAGGTACAAGCAAATTTGGTAATATGCTGGTATATAGACTGCCGGGGCCAATCAAAATCGCATCAGCCTCATTAATGGCCTCTACAGCCTCAGGCAACGGCTCCACGTGAGTCGGTTCAAGAAAGACGCGTTTGATTCGTCCGCCCGCTTCCGGGATCTTGGACTCTCCGGTAATCACCGTGCCATCCTCCATTTCTGCGCTTAGCACAACGCCTTCCTCGGCTGCCGGCAGCACACGTCCCCGGACAGCAAATACACGACTAAGCTCACGCACCGCCGTTACAAAATCTCCCGATATATCGGTCATCGCTGCTAAAATCAGATTACCCAGGCTATGGCCTGACAATCCTGATCCCGCACCGAAACGGTATTTCAGCATATCTGACATCACTGGTTCCACGTCAGCCAAGGCAGTCAGCACATTGCGAATATCCCCTGGAGGGGGCATCTGCAGCTCACTGCGCAAAATCCCGGAGCTTCCGCCATCATCAGCGACTGTAACAATAGCCGTAATATCTAGCGGCTTTTGCTTTAAGCCCCGCAGCATGACGGACAAGCCGGTTCCGCCGCCCATAACAACAATACGTGGGCGCTCCCGTTGTGATCCGGTCTCTTTCATGATTTCACCTCATTAATGCCGGTCCCGATCAGCATCCCGATGCGAAACAGAAACAGATTCTGTCTCGCTGGCACCCAGCATTTTTCCTAAATACTCCGATATTGCAACAGAACGATGCTTACCGCCAGTACAGCCAATGCCGATAATGACCTGGCTTTTGCCTTCTTTGCGATATTGCGGAATCAAAAAATGTAACATATCCAGCAACTTGGTCAAGAATGCCTGAGTCTCGGGCCATTTCATGACATAATCATATACATCGCTATCCTGTCCCGTGTGGGGACGTAGTTGGTCCACATAGTGGGGATTAGGCAGGAAGCGCACATCGAATATAAGATCGGCATCAATGGGAATACCATACTTGAAGCCAAAAGAAGTAATGTTCACGGAAAGCATACTGCTCTCCAAATGAGAAAATCGTGAAATAATCCTCGCCTTTAAGGTTGCAGGCTTCATCACACTTGTATCAATAACCTGTGTAGCCGAGCTTTTTAATTCTTCCAACATCTTGCGCTCCAACCGAATCCCGTCTAAAGGCATGCCGTCTGGAGCCAGCGGATGACGTCTACGGCTTTCCTTATACCGCTGTACGAGAACGCCATCATTCGCGTTTAAGAATAAAATTTCACAATGAATCGTAAAATGATCTTTAATATAATTCAACGATTCCGACAAGGCAGTGAAAAATTCTCGTCCACGTAAATCAATTACGAGTGCCACCTTGCCTATTTTACCGTTAGACTGCTCAATTAACTCGGCAAATTTGGGAATCAGTACAGGAGGCAAATTATCAACGCAGAAGAAGCCCAAGTCTTCCAGGCTCTGAACCGCAATGGTCTTCCCTGCGCCTGACATCCCCGTAATAATAATGAGCGTTGCCCACGGCGCAGCATTTTTTAGGTTATCTGTCATATGGACTTCCCTCTCCTTTTGCTTCTTCGCTCTATGCCAGTACCCGTATTATCAGTAACCTGTGGATCAGGAACGTAGCAACAAACCTGCTGCCCCAACGATACCTGCGTCATTGCCCAGCACAGCTGGAACAATCGATACCCCTTTTTGAAGGGGCTCAGGTGCCAGCTTGGTGTACACGCGACGCATCTCTTCAAACAAAAAGTCGCCTGCTTTGGAAACACCGCCACCTATAATAAACAACTCTGGATTAAGCACAGCGGCAACTGCTGCCATAGATTTCCCCAAATAAAAAGCAGCACGGTTCACGATACGCAGCGCGACTTCATCCCCGGCTTTGGCAGCATCGAATACTTCTTTGGCAGCAATTTGATCTTCCAGCGCCAGAGAGGTCCGATCGCCACGTTCCACAGCATCCTTGGCCATACGAATAATGCCTGTTGCAGAAGATACGGTTTCCAAACAACCCATTTTGCCGCATCCACACTGAATAGCCTCCAGATCAGGTACGACGCTGATATGGCCAATTTCTCCAGCCATACCCGAGAAACCTTGATATATTTTACCATTAATAATAATGCCACCCCCAACACCTGTTCCCAGGGTATAGCATACGCAATTTTCGATACCTTTGCCTGCTCCGGCCCAAGCTTCGCCAAGCGCGGCAACATTGGCATCATTGTCTATTTTCACAGGCTTGCCGATCCGTTCCTCTAGAAGCGCACGAATCGGTACGTCTCGAAAGCCAATATTGGGTGCGAGGACAATAATACCTTCGCGAACATTCGTAAAACCTGCAACGCCCGCACCGACACCCTTTAGTTGATCCCACTCATAGGGAGATTGCTCAACAATGTGTCGCACATATTTTTCGATATTACCGATGACAACGTCTACACCTTTATCGGTTTCGGTTGGTCCCTCGTATGTGTGCAAAAGCTGTCCGTTTTCATTACAAATGCCGACTTTAATCGCTGTACCGCCCAAATCGACACCCACATAGATACTTTCAGACATGTTCCAAGCCACCTTTATGTTTACTTAAAAACCTGGTATAAAATATATGCTTACAATTCCTACTTCATAATAGTAATCCTACGTTCCAACTATAATTGAAGCCCCCGTTACGGTCAAGGACACTTCCTTGTTGAAAAGTGTACGATTAGCGGAATTTTTAACCACCTGCACCCATAAAAAGGAGAAAGCCTGTGCAAACGCAGCAGGCTTTCTCTTCCTGAATAAAAGATGCAGCATAACAGAGGTTTCCTTCGCTCTCCCGTTAGCCTTTTTGTGTACTATAGACACGCTTTTATTGGTCCAGTGTTTCGCTCCAGTCGTGAACAGCACTGCCTTCGAGATACTTCTCGCAGTCCATAGCCGCCATACAGCCCGTTCCCGCAGCCGTAATAGCTTGACGGTAACGGTTATCCTGTACGTCACCACAGGCAAAAACTCCGGGGATGTTCGTTTCCGTTGTGCCTGGCTTCACTACAATATAGCCGTGTTCATCGGTATGGATTTGTCCGTTCAGGAAACCTGTGTTCGGTGTATGCCCGATGGCTACGAACACGCCATCTACCTCAATCAGCTCATCCTGATTGGTCTCATTATTGTGTACCTTCAAACCTTTTAAGCCAGCTTCTCCCGTCACAACTTCCAGAGGAGTCCGGTTTAATGCCCAATGTACTTTTTCGTTCTCACGCGCACGATCTTGCATAATTTTGGATGCCCGTAACTCATCGCGACGATGGACCAAGGTTACGCTGGAAGCAAAACGAGTCAAGAAACTCGCTTCCTCCATGGCTGAATCGCCACCGCCAACCACGACAATCTTTTTCCCGCGGAAAAAGAAGCCATCGCAAGTTGCGCACGTGCTGACTCCGCGACCTACATTGTCCTGCTCACCCGGAATACCAAGGTATTTAGCGGACGCGCCTGTAGCAATAATGACCGACTCCGCCTCAATGATACCTTTACCCTCTACCTTCACTTTAAAAGGGCGTTTGCTGAAATCTACTTCCTCTACCCATCCGGAAGTAAATTCAGCGCCAAAGCGTTCAGCCTGCTTGCGCATATTATCCATCAGTTCAGGCCCGAGGATACCTTGCTCAAAACCCGGGAAATTTTCAATTTCGGTCGTTGTAGTAAGCTGCCCACCGGGCTGCATCCCTTCAATGATCAGCGGATTCATGTTAGCGCGTGCCAAATAAATAGCCGCTGTGTAGCCTGCAGGACCTGTACCAATAATTATGGATTTATACATACGTTTGTTGCCTCCTTTAAGTGATGTTTGGAGCAGGTCTCAGACCTGCTTTTTAAACGTGGAGAGCGGCTGCTTCAGCTTCTGTTTGATACCACACACGCTGTCAATCTGGCGTGCATAGCGGCTTACGGTCGATACGGAAATACCATAACGATCGGCTACTTCCTGATAGGTGACTGAATGATGATGCATTTTGGCTGTCAAATATTCCAGCGCCGCTGCCCATCCCTCAGTATGCTGAACCATCGGAACTTCCGGGGCAAGCCGATCCAAATACTCCAGCCAAAGCGATTTCAAATCGTGCTGCATGGCCGGATCTGATGGCTTGCTCATGACGGTCAGTACCTTATCCAGCACTGCCTGCCATTGTGGATCAACCGGGGAAGCAGATACATCACCTTCAATTGTATGCGGATCGTTCTCAACCTCCAACTGATCAGAATGTTCCGTTTCCGGGTACATTTTCTGCTCACCCTGCTCCACCAGCTCTTGCAATACTTGCAAGGCACGGCGTTTCAGCTCATCCTCCTGGTCCGGGTCTTCTACGAAGGACTCCAGTGCCTGACGTACCTCATCATCACCGATCAGGCTTAACGCCTGAATGACCTGAAGCTGAGTCGCCCGGTCCCCGTGGCGCAAGGCCCAGAAGAAGGATGACCGGATAAGCGGGTCCTTCTTCATACTGTCAGGCACCTTGTCAGCGCCAAACTTCTCCCACATGCGGAATTGCTCCTCAAACGGGAGATGATAATGATAGCTGAGCACTTGCAGCGGTGTACCCTCCTGCTGGAGTTCCTCCAGTCGGGACAGGAAAAACCGCGGAACTTCCGAGGAAGCATCCTGCTTTTGCAAATGACTCCACAACCGCCGAGCTTCCGCATATCTTCCCGTATTGCTGGCAGCTACCGCCGTGTAATGGTACAAAGAAGCGTCCGCATTGTTCTCTCCATCGCCATGAAGCAACCTGCGGAAATGTCTGTAGGCCTCCTCATGGCGTCCGAGAATCCCCATAGTGGTCGCCAGCTTGAATACCTGCTCCTCCTGAAACGGTATAGTAACCGCCAAAGTCTGCACCAGACGATCCAATTCCGGGCCGCCGCCCTCGTGCTGATAAAAGATCGCCAAGTTGCACAATGCGTGTAAATTACCCGGCTCATCTTCCAGCACTTGAATAATGGTAGCCTTAGCATTTTGGAACAACCCCATGTAGTAATACGCCAGCGCCAGATTATTCCGCGCAGCGAACATATCCGGTTGTTCCTCTGAAATTTGCTTGAGCAACTGGGCTGCCTGAGCAAATTTCCCCTCCTCCAGCAGGACACGAGCCTGATCATGCTCTACTACTCCCTGCCGGGCCTTAATGCGGTTCAGCTTCGTTGGACGGTCCAGCTCATAATAGAGCAGCTCCATCATTTCCTCCGCTTCATCAAGAAACTGGCCTTCTTCGTCCTCCTCCAGGTACGTGACCAATGCTTTCTCCGCTTCTTCAAACTGCTCCATATTAGCGTAATTATTCGCCATATAGAAATAACACTCTGTCATCGACGAGTCTACGTCACTTAGAACAGAGGACAGGATCTCATTCGAACCTGCATAATCCCCCATCTCTGATAATATACCCGCCATATTGCAATGATTCACCGGATTATCCGGTTCATATTCAACGGCTTTGCGAAAATATTTCAATGCCTTGTCATAATGATTGCGATCAAGCGAGCGCACAGCTTTCTCAAAAAAGAAAGATGCGTCGAAACGCAAAGCAATAATTTTAGGGCTAGGTTCCGATACTCGCAGATGTTTCCCTTTCATAAATAACCAAGGCACCTCCTTTAAAAGTAACTGGCATGTTCATACCCTTCAGTATACCACAACTTCAAAACGACTTGACAGTCGATCCTACCTCATTCCAAAAAACGGATACATGCTCGTATACCGATAGATATATATACAAGAATACGCTAAATAGCCGAGCGCTTTTTCCCTGTATAAATAGGGAGCGTTCGGCTAGCCACTGGATATGATACTTAGACCCAATAAACGTAATAATTAAAGCGTCAGCGGCACCAGCAAGCGCTCGCGATGCTGAAATACGGCAAGCTCGCGATAGCCGACTTCATATAGAAGCGCGCGTGCCTTCTCCAAGTGCTCGGACAGCTTCGCCGGATCATGAGCATCCGATCCTACGGTCAGCGGGATGCCTAGCGAAAAAGCTTCTTCCAGCATGCGGCGGCTCGGGAACATCTCGGCACAGGGCTTCGAAAGCCCTGATGCATTCAGCTCCATCGCCCGACCGCTACGGGCAACGGCTGAGAGTGTGGAGCGCTCCAGTTCACGCAGCTCCTCCATTTCCTCCGGCTTCGGATGATAGCCGAAGCGCTTAATGACATCCAGATGACCCATGATGTCATACAAACCGGTAGCTGCCGCCTTGGAAACCGCATCATAATACGTGCGGTACACCTCAAGCACATTTTTGCCTTCCCAATGGTGTACCTGACGGAAGTCCGTGACATCCCATTCACCGAGAAAGTGGACAGAACCAATCACATAATCCCAGGGATACGCGGTGATGATATCTTCGATTTCTCGTTCCCAGCCCTCGATGTAGTCGCCTTCCAAGCCAACACGAATATCAATTTGCCCTTTAAAACGTTCCTTCAGTTCCAAACATTCTTCCACGTAGCGGGGCAGCTCCTCCATAGGCATCGCCATTTCCGGGTAATAGTCAGCCGGTTTTACATGCAGTAGTGGCATGTGATCGGACAAGCCGAGCTGATCCAGCCCCAGCCGAATTCCCTGCTGTACATACTCTTCCAGACTCCCTATGGCATGCCCGCAGCGGGCGTGATGCGTATGATAGTCGATTTTCATGCGACCCTCCCCCTTTCAACACTACAACAACCGTACTAATCACGACGAGGACGTTCATGACGGCGATTCAGCTCAGCCAGCACGTCATCGAGCGGTAGCTTGCGCTCCTGCAACAGCACCAGCAGGTGATAAATCAAATCGCTGACCTCCAGGCGCAGTTCGTCATTATCTTTATTTTTGGCGGCAATGATCGTCTCGGATGCTTCCTCGCCAACCTTTTTCAAGATTTTGTCTACACCTTTATCAAAAAGATAAGTCGTATAGGCCCCTTCAGGACGTGTCTCTTCGCGCTCCTTAATAATGGCCTCCAGCTGAGCAAGTACCTCAAAGCGGTCTGCTGAAGCACTGGAAATATCATCGGTTTGATTTTCTCCTGCATTTCCTGCAACAGGTGCTACAGCCGTTCCTGGCGCGGAAATATCACGAAAAAAGCAGCTCGTTGCTCCTGTATGACAGGCAGGACCACTCGGAATGACACGTACCAACAGGGCATCACCATCACAATCCAGCTGGATGGAGTTAATTTTTTGCGTATTCCCCGAAGTGGCCCCCTTGTGCCACAGCTCCTGTCTAGAACGAGACCAGAACCAGGTCTCTCCCGACTCCAAAGATAGTTTCAGCGACTCGCGGTTCATATAGGCCAGCGTCAGCACCTGAAGCGTAGCATCATCCTGCACAATCGCCGAGACAAGTCCTGCCTCATTCCAGCGTACATTATCCAGTATCTGCTCCAGAGATAGCTGTTGGTTCAATTCGTTGCTCATCGTATCTCCACTCCTCTGCGCTTCAAATCCCGTTTTAGCTCAGGGATTCCTATTTCTTTATAGTGAAAAATCGTTGCTGCTAATCCAGCATCCGCTTTGCCCGCCGTAAACACGTCATAGAAATGCTCCTGTTTGCCTGCACCACCAGAAGCGATAACTGGAATCCCGACGGTATCCGATACCGCGGAAGTCAGTGGCAGGTCAAAGCCGTCCTTGGTTCCGTCCGCATTCATGCTGGTCAGCAGAATCTCACCGGCTCCCAACTGTTCAGCTTCCTTGGCCCAGGCCAAGGCTCGGATACCAGATGGCGTGCGGCCTCCGTGCGTATACACTTCCCACTCGCCCCACGCCTCGTTGTACTTGGCATCAATGGCAACAACGATACATTGTGAGCCAAAGCTGCGCGCACCCTCCGCAATCAGCTGAGGGTTACGGACAGCCGCCGTATTTACGCCGATTTTATCAGCTCCGGCACGCAAAATACGTTTCATATCATCGACATGAGATATCCCGCCACCTACGGTGAAAGGAATGGCAATTTCCCCAGCTGTCTGACGAACTACTTCTTCCATGGTGGCACGCCCTTCAACTGAAGCAGAAATATCCAGAAATACGATTTCATCCGCCCCTTCCCGGTCATAAAGCGCCGCCAATTCCACCGGATCGCCTGCATCGCGTAAGTTCACAAAATTAACGCCCTTAACTACCCTGCCATCCTTTACATCCAAGCAGGGAATAATACGTTTAGCCAGCATGCCTACTCCCCCTATGCCTTTGCTACAGCTTGTACGGCGACCTGTAAATCAATGCTGCCTGTATACAATGCCTTACCCACAATAGCACCGCCTACACCCTCTTTCGCATAGGTGCTCAGCGTGATTAGATCGTCCATCTTGCTGACACCGCCGGAAGCGATCACGGTTCGTCCACTGCTTTTCGCAAGCGCTACGATAGCCTCAACATTCGGGCCCTGCATCATTCCGTCGCGGGAAATGTCTGTGAAAATGAACGTTTCCGCTCCCTTGGAGGCCAACTCAGCAGCCAATTCGTCCGCTCGAACCTCCGAGGTTTCAAGCCATCCGCGCGTGGCCACATAGCCATTCCGTGCATCCAGACCAATGGCGATCCGATCACCGTAAGTACCCAATACCGCTTCCGTAAAAGCACGATCCTCTATCGCTGCCGTACCCAAGATCACGCGGCTCACGCCCAGCGACAACAGTCGCTCTACATGTTCACGTGTACGCAAGCCGCCACCCACTTGTACAGGCACTTGCACCGCAGAAGCGATGCGCCCAATGAGCTCATCGTTCACCGGTTGACCTGCTTTTGCACCATCCAAATCAACCAAGTGAATGTAGGAGCCGCCCAAACGCTCCCATTCTTGGGCAACCTCCACCGGGTTTTCGTTGTATATCGTCTCCTGGTTATAATCTCCTTGTACCAGTCGTACACATTTGCCATTGCGAATATCAATCGCCGGGTATATCGTGAACAAAGTATGACCCCCTTGTGAGCTATTCAACATCTATATGCCTTACATCAATCAACGACCAAAGTTGGAGTACCACCAACTGCAGACTCACGAATCGTTACGCTCGCTTTTCCGCTTCCGCTAGTTCCAAAAACTGACGAAGCAGTTGCATCCCCATTTCCCCGCTTTTCTCTGGATGGAACTGCATGCCATATACGTGGCCTCTGCCCACGATAGCTGTTACGGGCCCGCCATAATCGGTCATCGCCAGCAGGTCACTATCGACCTCTGGCTTGGCATGATAGGAATGCACAAAATACACATGTCCTTCCTCCAAGCCCTGTAGCAACGGGTGATCCGGCTGAGTCATACGCAGACGATTCCAGCCCATATGCGGCACTTTAACCCCCAGATCAGGAGCAAACCGAACGACCTCGCCTGGCAAAATATTAAGCCCTTCGTGGCTGCCGTATTCTTCACCACGAGTGAACAACAGTTGCATTCCTAGACAAACACCGAGCAGTGGTTGTCCCGCGCTTGCAACCTCCTGAATCACCCGATCCAATCCGCTGGAACGCAAATGCTCCATAGCGTCCCCGAATGCCCCTACACCCGGCAAAATCACACCGCTGGAGGAACGAATCACTTGGGCATCTCCCGTTACTACAGCCTCATAGCCAAGACGCTCAACCGCCTTGCTCACACTATGCAGATTGCCTCTGCCGTAATCCACAATGGCAATGGACATGGACTACAGCACTCCCTTCGTTGAAGGAACTCCCGTCACCCGCGGATCAATGGAGGTCGCTTCATCCAGTGCACGTCCCAGTGCCTTGAACACCGCCTCAATCATATGGTGGGTATTTTGCCCGTAGTGAACGATGACGTGTAGCGTCATGCGAGCCTCCAACGCAAATTTCCACAGAAATTCATGCACCAGCTCTGTCGAAAAGCTCCCTACCTGCTGTGATGGATACTCCGCACGATACTCAAAATGGGGTCGGTTACTCAGATCAATGACAACTTGCGCGAGGGCCTCATCCATCGGTACAAAGACGCTGGCATAGCGCTTAATTCCTTTTTTATCACCCAACGCTTCCAGCAAGGTTTGCCCCAGACAAATACCAATGTCCTCCACGGTATGATGATCGTCGATATCAACATCCCCTCTGGCCTGTACATTCAGATCAAATTGTCCGTGCTTGGTGAACAAATCCAGCATGTGATTCAGAAACGGAACATCCGTTTCAATCTCAGCTTGCCCTGTGCCGTCTACTGCAAAAGATAGCTGAATATCCGTTTCGTTCGTCTTTCGGCTGACGCTGCCTGTACGTCCTGTTACGTTATTTTCGTTCCCCATCGCCATCCACCGCCTTCTTTTCATTGTCCAATCGAACTTGTATCGCCCGTGCGTGACCTTCCAGTCCTTCATGGCGGGCAAGCTGCATAATCGTCTCTCCATTGCGCAGTAGCGCTTCCTTGCTGTAGTAGATCATACTCGACTTCTTGATAAAATCATCAATATCCACTGGCGAAGAAAACCGCGCCGTTCCATTCGTCGGGATAATGTGGTTAGGTCCGGCAAAATAATCGCCTACCGGCTCCGAGCTGTACGCTCCCAGGAAAATAGCTCCCGCGTTTTCGATCAGACCTACATGTTCCATCGGCTGCTCTGTCATAATTTCTAAATGTTCCGGTGCCAGTTGGTTTACAATATGGATGCCCTCTTCCAAAGTGTCGACGACAATGATAGCCCCGTATGCCTCTACCGATGCAGCAGCAATATCTCTGCGCGGCAGCTCCACCAATTGGCGTTGTACTTCAACTGATACTTCTTCGGCCAAGCGTTGCGAGGGCGTAACCAGTATGGCTGAGGCCATTTCGTCATGTTCCGCCTGTGAGAGCAGGTCAGCCGCTACATAAGAGGCATTCGCCGTGTCGTCAGCCAACACGACAATTTCACTTGGTCCCGCTATACTGTCGATATCCACCGCGCCGTACACCTCGCGCTTCGCTAGCGCTACATAAATGTTGCCGGGACCGCAAATTTTATCGACTGGTTCAATACTATGTGTTCCGTAAGCGAGAGAGGCAATCGCCTGTGCTCCGCCAACCCTATATATTTCCGTTACACCAGCCTCTGCCGCAGCTACCAGTGTATATGGATCTATCCCTGCCTTGCCGCCTGTCGCCGGGGGTGTCACCATGACAATCTCCGGTACACCAGCCACCTGAGCGGGAATGACATTCATCAGCACCGAGGATGGATAGGCTGCTTTACCGCCCGGAACATACACGCCTACACGTTTCAACGGTCGGATAATTTGGCCGAGCAAGCTACCATCCGGCTGTAAATCCATCCACGAATTACGTTTTTGCTTCATGTGAAAAGCACGGATATTATCCGCCGCCTCTCGAATCGCCTGTAAAAAGGAAGGCTCTACCTTGTCATATGCCGCCTTCAATTCTTCCTCCGTCACACGAAGTTGCTCTGCTATCAGCGATACACCATCAAACGATTGCGTATACCGCAGGACAGCCTCATCCCCCTCTTGGCGTACCGACTGAATAATGGTACGCACAGCCTCATTTTGCTCAGGTGTGCCGTAATCCACCTCCCGTTGGAGACTGAAATCACGGGCTGATACGATCTTCATTTGTCCATTCCCCCTTACTTGCAGCTTGCAGAATGCCCATTAACCATTGGCTTATTCCTTTAGTTCATTTATTCCCGGGGTGCCACCGCATTTGGAATCACCTGATGCAATCGATCACACAATGCCTGAATCGAGCTGTTTTTCATCCGGTAGCTGACCCGATTGGCAATCAGACGACTGGTAATATCCAGTATGCTGATCTGCTCGACCAATCCATTCTCCCGCAAGGTCTGCCCCGTTTCCACCATATCAACAATACGGTCTGCCAGACCAATTAACGGCGCCAGCTCAATGGAGCCATTCAGCTTAATAACCTCCACCTGCTGGCCTTGCTCCCGAAAATACTGGGAAGCCACGTTCGGATATTTGGTAGCGACCCGCTGACGAATACCTGGCTGCCAATCTGGTAAAGCAATCACCGACATCCGGCAACGAGCAATCCCGAGATCCAGCAGTTCATACACATCCTTATTCTCTTCCAGCAAAACATCCTTGCCCACAATGCCGATGTCCGCCGCCCCATACTCCACATACGTAGGAACATCGACGGGCTTCGCCATAATAAATTCCATGCCTAGCTCAGGTAATGGAATGACCAGCTTACGCGTTTCGTCCACATCCAGTGGAATCGGAACCCCCGCCTGGCGAAACAGCTCGGAAGCCTGCTTATAAATCCGTCCCTTTGGCATGGCTACCTTCAACGTTTCCGTCATGGCAATTCTCTCCTTTGTACTGGCTGTCTTCCTTCGGCTGTATAGCTGTATACCTCTGCGTACAGGCCCTGCTGCTCACGACGTCGATCTTCCGTTCCGCCCGTGAGCCCTGTCACTACAGTAAGGCCTATTGCGCGTAGCTGTGCCGCTGCGGATAACGCTTCTTGGCGTCCCTGTGCGTCATAACGGATAAGTACAGGAAGCTTCGTCTCCATTTGGATACCATCCACACCATCGACGATCCGGTTTGTCTTCAATGCAAATCCCGTTGCAGGTACGGATCGACCAAACTGCTGAAGCAGATTGTCATAGCGGCCTCCGTTGCATACCGGGAACCCAATCTCCGCCGCATAGCCCTCAAAAGTCATTCCTGTATAATATGAAAAATCTCCGATCATGGTAAGGTCGATTAACACATGCTCAGATACGCCGTAAGCCTCCAGTACTTCCCACACCTCGCACAAATGTGCAATGGATCGAATCGTCTGCTGCTCCACACTAAGACGGGTAGCCTGGTCACAAATTTCTTTTCCACCACGCAACCGAAGAATAGCTTCCAGCTTATCCCGATGTTCGGGAGCCAAGCCCAAAGCTTCAATCGCTGTTCGGTAGCCCACTACATCACGACTGAGCAACAGTTCCTTTAGCGCTTGTTGTTCAGCCTGACGTCCGGGAATGATTTCCTCAAATAATCCGTTCAGGAATCCTACATGCCCCATGGCAATTTTAAAAGAGGTCACCCCTGCTGCCTGTAATGATGCAATTGCCAATGCTACAACTTCTGCATCAGCCTCAGGCGAATCATCACCCACCAGCTCCACACCCGTCTGAAAAAACTCTGCTTCTCTTCCTGCTTCTTCCTCAATCGCCCGAAATACATTTGCGTGATAGGAAAGTCGGAGCGGTACTTCCTCTTCCTTTAGCAACGAAGATACCACCCGTGCAATCGGAGCGGTCATATCCGATCGCAGCACCAATGTGGTTCCCCGGTTATTGAGCAATTTAAACAGCTTCCGATCGGAAGTAGAACTAGCCACTCCCACCGTATCGTAGTATTCCATCGTAGGCGTCATAATCTGGCGGTAACCCCAACGCTCCATGCATTCGAGTACATTCAGTTCAATGGCCCGCAGCTTCGACACTGCACGCGGAAGATAATCTCGAACCCCTACAGGGATCTCAAATCCTTTTGGCTTAGACATCTCTATCACCTCATGATTTCACAATATCTTTATCATGGTAAAGTGCTAACAAACTAAAGTATATTCGATATATTATCATGCCCTACTTGTGAACGTCAACCGAACGGCGCAGCCCTTTTTTACGGATTCGCCAAGTGGCTACCCCTCTCTATATTTTATCCAATGCAAAATACATGAATCCTATATGAAAAACATCTATCAACGTATTCTCCGGAGCAAGACCGCGCTTACGGTAATTTTTGTGCATATAGAGTTGTTCAGCTCCGCTGAAAATTTGTAAATTCTATAGTCTAAAAAAAGACTGCCAGCCTTAAGCTAACAGTCCAAATCAAAATATTTAGCTATTTACCTGTTTATCTTTACTCCGGGAAGGAAACTTCGGAACCGTGCCCAAACCGATCCATGCAAATGGTACATATCGAAAACACAACGTCACAATCAGCCATGAGCCAAACAGCGCCAACAACCATCCACCCGCAACAGAGAAGATATATTCTACCGGCGTTCCTTGGAAATCCAACTTGCGATACACCCGCAATAACGCTGGGTGAAGTAAATAAATGCCGAATGAGCATGCCCCCAGCCAACTGATTAACATTCGCAGCCTATCGTTAGTATGACGATATAATAAGACCGAGAACTGAAACAGCACCAGCGCAGAGACGAGGGCATATGCATTATGGAGCAGTTCATAGATCAGCGAGTCTGCATAGATGGCTTTGCGATATGCTACAAACCAGATTTGTACATATGCTATACCTAGGAGTAGCCAAGCCACCCACAAGCCCCACCAACTGATCAACTGACTGCGACTAATTGCCGTACCTGACACCGGTAAAAGCCACTTTTTAAACCCTTCATATCCAATTGCTACAGCTGCACCCAAGGCAAAATAACTGATATACGTAATCGCAAGACTTCCTCTTTCCTCTTGCCAAACGTATTTGTTCAGCAATACAAACCCCCATTGAATGACTAACCCTACTATCAAAATGACAAAGGCTGCTCTCCGTGGACTCGATATCGAATGGCGTAAACGCTGCACTCCCCACAGCAACAGCGGAAAGACCAAATAAAATTGGATGATGATGATGACATAATACAAATGCGTGTACGCCTTTCCCGTTAACAGCACGAGCGGAAGATCACTGAGCGGCATCAACCCGCGTGTTACCAAGGTCAAATAATACACAAGAGAAAACAAAACGTACGGTAACACAATAAACATCAGTCTTTTTCGGAAAAATATAAGCATTTTCTTACCACGAAGCGGCCTATCGACATAATTGTAAAATAAAACAAACCCGCTCACAAAAATAAATACGGGCACTGCAAAGCTACTAAACACATTTAAAAATAAAAAAGGATAAAACAATAGAGAATGACGCGCATCAATTAAAGCCATTGAAGTCGCATGAATGGTAACAACGGCTGCAATTAATATTCCCCGGTAAATATCAAGCTCTGGTATACGTTCTTTTTTGACCAAATCAACACGCTCCCATATCGCCTTGCAAATATGTCTGTTATCAATTTTTAAACATAATTAACATCATTACCCCATTTATTATACAGAAAAACAACGCAAGAAAGACCCCTTAATACATAAGGGGCCTTTCTTATTGTGCTATTTACTGCTCATCCACACCAGAGCGTCTTAAATCACGCAACGGATTGCCACCCACAAATGCACCTGCGGGCACGTCTTTATGCACGACGGCTCCGGCCGCTACGATAGCTCCGTCACCGATGGTCACACCCGGCAAAATGGTTGTGTTGGCGCCGATCAACACATGATCCCCAATCACCACTTTACCGATACGATACTCCTCTATGAGGTATTCGTGAGCCAGTATCGTCGTGTTATATCCAATGACCGAATTGTTCCCTATCGTAATATGCTCCGGAAAAAAAACATCCACCATCACCATCAGGCCGAAGGCCGCATGTTGCCCCACCTTCATCCCCAGCATTCTGCGGTAAATGACGTTTTTCAGAGAAAGCACAGGACAATACCGGGCAATCTGTATAAAAATAAAGTTCTTAATGCCTTTCCAGCGGCTCACCGTCCGATAAATCTGCCACAACGCATTGGGACCTTCTACAGGATAGCGGTTCACCTTTCTCACGATACATTGACACCTTGAAGCTCCAGCTTCAGCAAATCTCGCATATCATGCAACATGTAGTCCGGCCCATATCTGTGCAGAGTTTCCTCGCCCTTGAGCGACCAAGCTACACCCGCCGATTTCACACCTGCTGCCTGAGCTGACAAAATATCAAAAGAACTGTCTCCGACCATCAATGTGTGTTCTGCTTCAGCATTCAAACCTGCCAAGGCCTTAAGCACTGGCTCAGCGTGTGGCTTTGGATGCTCCACATCGTCTACCGTCACAATATAGTCCATAGAGGAAGTCAGATTGAACAGATTAAGTACACGTATCGTAGATGGTCGTATTTTTGTTGTCACAACCCCCAGCTTAATTCCTCTCGCACGCAACTCCTGAATAACCTCAATGACATATGGAAATGGCTTCACCATTTGATCATGATGAATCTGATTATAAGCACGGTAGTCCTTAACTAACCCAGATACATCCGTTAATCCCGAAAAAGTACGGAGTTGATCGTCCAGCGTTCCACCCATATGAGGAATAATATGCTCCCGCGTCAGCGGATCAGCATCCGGATGATTCAAAATGTGTAGAAATGTGCTGATAATCAACTCATTCGTATCCATGATGGTGCCGTCTAAATCAAACAAAATCGTATTTATCATAGATGCTCCTTCTTGTCCTCGTCCGTGTCTTCCTTAGGTAGCTTATCCGCCGTAGCTGTTGGAGGAACCGCGTCCTGTCCTGGACGGGATACCTGTTCTGGCGTCATGTCAGGTACCTGATCAATCCCCGCTTTGCTGGAGATAATCGGATCGCTATACCGAGCAACAGATGTGCCCTTCCGGCGACGAAGCAAAATGAAAATCACGGCAGCTACCACAATGAAAATAGGCAGCAATTGCGAGATCCGTACATTACCGTAACTCGGGTCCAGATGCCCTGGTTCAAACCCTAACCACACCATAGGAGACCACAAAGCATTCACAAAGGAAGCCAGCCAATCTGGTCCCTGAAAAGCCAAACTATCCGTCCGTACACGCTCGATGAAAAAACGGCCAATCGAGTACCAAATGAAGTAAAACGCGAACATTTCGCCTGCACGTATAAATTTCATACGACGAATGACGAGCAGCAAAATCACACCTACAATACTCCACAGTGATTCATATAAAAATGTAGGGTGATGGAACACCCCGTTAACGTTCATCTGATTCACAATGAAGTCCGGCAGATGGAGTTGATTTCGCAAAAAAGTCTCTTCCGTCGGTCCACCGTAGGCTTCCTGATTGACAAAATTACCCCAGCGTCCAATCGCTTGACCGATCAGTAGGCCTGGTGCACAAATATCAGCAATACGCCAGAAGTTATACCCTTTATACCGGAAATAAATGACCGCACATATAATGGCCCCGATCAAGGCACCGTATATCGCAATACCGCCATTCCAAATTTTAAAAACATCCCATAAATTATCTCTGTAGTCTTCCCATTTGAAGGCTACATAATAAATACGCGCTCCAATAATAGCTGATGGAACCCCCAGAAGCAGCATATCCATAAAAAAGTCCTGCGGAATACCGAATCTTTTTCCTTCACGGATGGCGAGATATAAACCCACAAGCGCCGCCAGCCCCAAAATAAGCCCATACCAGTGGACCTTGATTGCCCCGATTGAAAAAGCGATCGGATTCAGCAGTAATGTTGCCGTTGACATATGTTTCTCTCACTCCTCGTTCTTCCTTGCAAACGAACAAATCTTAATCCATCTCTTCCATATCTTCAGAAATTGTAGCAGTCAGCTTGTTGGTAAATTGCAGAGCTGCATTAACGCCCATTTGTTTCAAACGATAGTTCATTGCCGCCACCTCGATAATAACAGCCAAGTTTCGGCCCGGACGAACTGGGATCGTAACCAGTGGAACATCTGTATCAATAATGCGTGTCGTTTCCTCATCAAGACCAAGACGGTCATACTGCTTGTCCTGCTGCCATGCCTCCAGACGCACAACCAATGTAATCCGTTTGTTATTACGAACTGCACCGGCCCCAAACAGCGTCATCACATTAATAATGCCCACGCCACGAATTTCCAACAGGTGACGTATCAGCTCAGGTGCTGTACCATGCAGCTGAAAATCGGACGTTTGCCGAATTTCTACCGCATCATCTGCTACCAAGCGATGTCCACGTTTAACAAGTTCCAGTGCCGTTTCACTTTTACCAATTCCGCTACTTCCTGTGATAAGCATTCCCACACCGTACACGTCACACAGTACACCATGAATGGTCGCCGTAGGAGCCAGCTTTCTTTCGAGAAAGCCTGTGATGCGGCTTGATAAAATCGTCGTCGCCATATTAGTGCGCAGTACAGGAATATCTCGCTCTGCGCTCGCCTCCACTAACTCAGCCGGTACCTCCAGACCACGTGTGATAATAATGCATGGAGTCAGCTCTGTACACAGACGCTCCATCCGATCCCGTCGCTCCTCAGGAGGCAGCATCCCCAGAAAAGCCAACTCAGACCTTCCCAGAAGCTGTACCCGCTCCTGTGTATGATATTCAAAATACCCGGCCATCTCCAGACCTGGGCGATTCAAATCATCCACTGTGATCAGTCTTCGCAGACCTTTTTCACCAGAAATAACTTCCATTTGAAACTGCTGTACAAGCTCGGATACCTTTACCTGTTTAGCCATTGTATTCTCCCCTTCATCTGCAACACCGGATTCTATACGTCATTTGATTTATGTAGCTTTACCCTATTAACCATACAGCCCAACGCCAGTCTATGCTGCACTGCACCAATCCACACTCCACTTGATTTAACACTATGGTTCCAGGCTAACTCTCTTCCGAAGCTGGATTGATCCCATCTAGGACCCTTGCCAACGAACCTGGCCTGCATCTAGACCTGTACCATTGTACCCATCGTATCGGAATTTTCCAATGAATGCAATGCCGAAGCTAGTAGCCGTATGCGATATACAAAAAGAGTCGCAGTTCTCCGCTTGGGGAAAACTGCGACTCTCTTCCAGAGGCAAATTTTATTCGCCAACCAGAATACTCAATTCCGATTCCTTATCAAAAATATGAACCTTGTTCATATCAACAGCCAATTTCGCTTTGACACCATCACGAGTATTGGAACGTCCGTCTACACGGGCAATAATCGTATCATTTCCGGCACCGCTCAGGTACAACAGCATTTCATGACCGAGATTTTCCGTTACATCCACAGTGGATGTAAAGATCGTATTCGGAGAAGCCTCCAAGAATACAGGCTCTTCATGAATATCCTCAGGACGGATACCCAAGATCACATCTCTGCCGATATAGCCTTTCGCTTTTAAAATCTGTCCTTTACCTTCTGGTACGAACAGATCCAGACCCGGCGCAGTAAAATGCAATGCACCTTCTTTTTCAACCAGCTGACCTGTGATAAAGTTCATCGTAGGAGAGCCGATAAAACCAGCAACGAACAGATTCACTGGACGGTTGTACAGTTCATCTGGGGATGCAGCTTGTTGGATAATACCATCCTTCATAACTACAATCCGGTCACCCATCGTCATGGCTTCGACCTGGTCATGGGTTACGTAGATAACGGTCGTTTCCAGACGCTTAGCCAGCTTCGTGATTTCCGCACGCATCTGACCACGCAGCTTGGCATCCAAGTTGGACAGTGGCTCATCCATCAAGAACACTTGCGGGTCACGCACAATCGCACGTCCCAAGGCAACACGCTGGCGTTGACCACCTGATAACGCTTTCGGCTTGCGGTCCAACAGATGCTCAATATCAAGGATTTTAGCCGCTTCACGTACACGCTTGTCAATTTCTTCTTTCTTCACCTTACGGAGCTTCAGACCAAAAGCCATGTTTTGGTATACATTCATATGCGGATACAAGGCATAGGATTGGAATACCATCGCGATATCGCGGTCCTTTGGAGCCACGTCGTTCACAACACGATCTCCAATGTACAATTTACCGTCTGAAATTTCCTCCAGACCAGCGATCATACGGAGCGTAGTAGATTTACCACAACCGGAAGGACCAACCAATACGAGAAACTCTTTATCTTGAATGTCCAAATTGACATCAACAACCGTAGCTTTATCTGCACCCGGATATTTTTTGAAAATATGCTCTAAACGTACACCAGCCATAGCTTTTGCCTCCCTAAGATCAAGTTATGAAATCGAATACATTTCTTACTTGTATCTTACCCTAGTCCACGTAGCGTGGCTATTCGCAAACTGCACAAAAATGCTATTTCCTTTTTGTCACTTTGTACAATAGGAGATAGAGCTTGACCAAAACCGCATCATTAAACGTCCGCACGTCCAATCCGGTCTCCTGTTTGATCTTGTCCAAACGGTAAATTAACGTATTTCGATGCACATACAGACGCTTAGCTGTCTCACTCACATTACAATCCAATTGAAAAAAGATATCTAATGTAGCCATCGTTTCTGAGTCTTCCAGTATGACAGATGATTTCATTACCTGCTCTAAAAATAGTACGCGTTGTTCCTTGGGAATGCGGTTTAATAGCCTTTCTAAATGAAGCTCCCATGAAAAGTGGATGTGCTCTGTTACATGAAAAATCTTGCCCAGATGTATCGTCTCCCATAACAAATTCAGCTCTTGGGGAAGACTTTGCAAAGGGATCGAAGGCTTAGAAACCGCCAAATGGAATACACCCACCCACTCATTCGCAATAAGCTCATATAGGCCCAAGCTAAAAGCTGTAAGAACCTCCTCCAGCGATTCCGTAAAATCTGCATCCCTGGACTCAGTGTCTTTATCCCGTTCATCGTCCGCTCCTAATAAAAGCTCCTTTTTAGCCATAATCAGCCAAGACTGTTCGTCCAATGGAGCAAGCAGCACATCCCCTCCAAAATAGCTCGCGAACAATCGATGGAGCTGCGTATAAGTAATAGCCCCCTCCTGTGTTCCCTCGCCATTCAGTAAAATCGGAACCATACACGCTGATAGCGAATCACGAAGCTGCAATTCATCAGGAACCTCTTCTTCCCTGCTTAGATTGGCAGCCTGCTGTATAAGCCATTGTCCAAAACGATTCATCCGCTCTTCCTCGCTATAAATCGGGTTGTCCGACAATTGTGGACCGTTCTGCCAGACCTGCTCCATGTTCCCCAATAGCGCTTCAACCAGTTTACGTTCTCGATCCGTCAAATATCTGGCCTCTACCACAAAGGCAGCCAGTTCACCTGCCGACGCACGAAACGGAAAATATAACTTGTTGTCACGAACAAACGATCTATCCGGAATAACTGAATCGGCTGTCTCTCCTTCTGCCATCATTTCCGGGCACCATGGCACTATGGTAAAAGGCGCTTGAATAATATTCTGAAGCTGTTGCTGAATCCATTCTGTATCCAGAGTCACGCGATCACCACTTCACTTTTTTTAGAATATAGAATAAGCACTAAGCGAACATAATGAACTCATTATAACCTGTCGATACCGTAAAATAAAAAAGCTATATAAAAACATAACTTAAAACAATACAAAAAAAGCCATCAACCTATAGTTGATGACTTCTGATGAGCCATGAAGGACTCGAACCTTCGACACCCTGATTAAAAGTCAGGTGCTCTACCAACTGAGCTAATGGCTCGTAAAACTGGTGGAGGATGATGGATTCGAACCACCGAACCCGTAAGGGAGCAGATTTACAGTCTGATGCGTTTGGCCACTTCGCTAATCCTCCATATAAAGGTGGCTCGGGACGGAATCGAACCGCCGACACGAGGATTTTCAGTCCTCTGCTCTACCGACTGAGCTACCGAGCCATACCCATTAACAAAAAAATAAAGTGCGGAGGGATACCCCTTCCCACTTTAGTACGTAAAAACTATTGAATTGAAAAATGGCGGAACTGACGGGATTCGAACCCGCGATCTCCTGCGTGACAGGCAGGCATGTTAGGCCTCTACACCACAGTTCCCTAGATTTTTCAAAATTCAAAAATGGTGCCGGCGAGAGGACTTGAACCCCCAACCTACTGATTACAAGTCAGTTGCTCTACCAGTTGAGCTACACCGGCACAATGGTGGAGGCTGAGGGGATCGAACCCCCGACCCTCTGCTTGTAAGGCAGATGCTCTCCCAGCTGAGCTAAGCCTCCTGGGTATGTATGGTAGCGGCGGAGGGGATCGAACCCCCGACCTCACGGGTATGAACCGTACGCTCTAGCCAGCTGAGCTACACCGCCATAACATAATATTTCGCTAGCTTGTCCTAAATGGCGGAGAGAGAGGGATTCGAACCCTCGCACCACTTTCGCAGTCTAACCCCTTAGCAGAGGGTCCCCTTATAGCCACTTGGGTATCTCTCCATATAAATGGACTCGCTTAGCAAAACTCCGCAAGTTATTCTGTATCTCACCAAAGTGATTTGGAATATCAAGCGCAATTTCAAGGTTACACCCTGAAAACTGGATCCGAAACTCATTTGCGTTTTATTTAGGATAAGCCCTCGACCGATTAGTATTGGTCAGCTCCATGCATTACTGCACTTCCACCCCCAACCTATCTACCTCGTCGTCTTCAAGGGGTCTTACTAATTGGGAAATCTCATCTTGAGGGGGGCTTCACGCTTAGATGCTTTCAGCGCTTATCCCTTCCGTACATAGCTACCCAGCGGTGCTCCTGGCGGAACAACTGGTACACCAGCGGTACGTCCATCCCGGTCCTCTCGTACTAAGGACAGCTCCTCTCAAATTTCCTACGCCCACGACAGATAGGGACCGAACTGTCTCACGACGTTCTGAACCCAGCTCGCGTACCGCTTTAATGGGCGAACAGCCCAACCCTTGGGACCTACTTCAGCCCCAGGATGCGATGAGCCGACATCGAGGTGCCAAACCTCCCCGTCGATGTGGACTCTTGGGGGAGATAAGCCTGTTATCCCCAGGGTAGCTTTTATCCGTTGAGCGATGGCCCTTCCATGCGGTACCACCGGATCACTAAGCCCGACTTTCGTCCCTGCTCGACTTGTAGGTCTCGCAGTCAAGCTCCCTTCTGCCTTTGCACTCTTCGAATGATTTCCAACCATTCTGAGGGAACCTTGGGGCGCCTCCGTTACTCTTTAGGAGGCGACCGCCCCAGTCAAACTGCCCACCTGACACTGTCCTCGCACCGGATCACGGTACCAAGTTAGAACCTAGATACGATCAGGGTGGTATCCCAAGGATGCCTCCCTTCAAGCTGGCGCTCAAAGTTCAACGGCTCCCACCTATCCTGTACAGATCGTACCCAAATTCAATATCAAGCTGCAGTAAAGCTCCATGGGGTCTTTCCGTCTTGTCGCGGGTAACCTGCATCTTCACAGGTATTAAAATTTCACCGGATCTCTCGTTGAGACAGCGCCCAAGTCGTTACGCCATTCGTGCGGGTCAGAATTTACCTGACAAGGAATTTCGCTACCTTAGGACCGTTATAGTTACGGCCGCCGTTTACTGGGGCTTCGGTTCATAGCTTCGCCCCGAAGGGCTTACCACTCCCCTTAACCTTCCAGCACCGGGCAGGCGTCAGCCCGTATACTTCGCCTTGCGGCTTCGCACAGACCTGTGTTTTTGCTAAACAGTCGCTTGGGCCTTTTCACTGCGGCCCCCTCGGGCTATTCACCCTACCGAGGCACCCCTTCTCCCGAAGTTACGGGGTCATTTTGCCGAGTTCCTTAACGAGAGTTCTTCCGCGCGCCTTAGAATTCTCTTCTCGCCTACCTGTGTCGGTTTGCGGTACGGGCACCTTCTCCTGGCTAGAGGCTTTTCTTGGCAGTCTGAGATTATGACCTTCGCTACTACAATTTTCGCTCCCCATCACAGCCCAGCCTTACGATGTGCGGATTTGCCTACACACCAGCCTCACTGCTTAGACGGACATCCATCAGTCCGCGTCACTACCCTACTGCGTCACCCCATTGCTCATAACGGATTACGGTGGTACAGGAATTTCGACCTGTTGTCCTTCGACTACGCCTATCGGCCTCGCCTTAGGTCCCGACTTACCCTGAGCGGACGAACCTTCCTCAGGAACCCTTAGGCTTTCGGCGGATCTGATTCTCACAGATCTTTTCGTTACTCATACCGGCATTCTCACTTGAATGCAGTCCAGCGCTCCTTACGGTACACCTTCAACCCGCATTCAACGCTCCCCTACCCCTGATGCAAGCATCAAGCCATAGCTTCGGTGGTGTGTTTAGCCCCGTTACATTTTCGGCGCAGAGTCACTCGACCAGTGAGCTATTACGCACTCTTTCAATGGTGGCTGCTTCTAAGCCAACATCCTGGTTGTCTGTGCAACTCCACATCCTTTCCCACTTAACACACACTTGGGGACCTTAGCTGATGGTCTGGGCTGTTTCCCTTTCGACAATGGATCTTAGCACTCACTGTCTGACTCCCGGAACTAAATCTATGGCATTCGGAGTTTGACTGAGCTTGGTAACCCTTGCGGGCCCCGCACCCAATCAGTGCTCTACCTCCACGATTCTTTTTTCCGAGGCTAGCCCTAAAGCTATTTCGGGGAGAACCAGCTATCTCCGGGTTCGATTGGAATTTCTCCGCTACCCCCACCTCATCCCCGCATTTTTCAACATGCGTGGGTTCGGGCCTCCAGTGCGTGTTACCGCACCTTCACCCTGGACAGGGGTAGATCACCCGGTTTCGGGTCTACGTCCACGTACTCATTCGCCCTATTCAGACTCGCTTTCGCTGCGGCTTCAGCTCTTCACCTTAACCTTGCACGGGAACGTAACTCGCCGGTTCATTCTACAAAAGGCACGCCA
>NZ_CP073682.1:115000-182500 GCF_019454065.1 Paenibacillus sp. S02 | reverse complement strand
CCCCACCAACTAGCTAATGCGCCGCAGGCCCATCCACAAGTGACAGATTGCTCCGTCTTTCCTCCTTCTCCCATGCAGGAAAAGGATGTATCGGGTATTAGCTACCGTTTCCGGTAGTTATCCCTGTCTTGTGGGCAGGTTGCCTACGTGTTACTCACCCGTCCGCCGCTAGGTTGTTTAGAAGCAAGCTTCTAAACAACCCCGCTCGACTTGCATGTATTAGGCACGCCGCCAGCGTTCGTCCTGAGCCAGGATCAAACTCTCCATTAAAGACCAACCGAAGTTGGTTTATAGAAAGAGCGATAAGCTCATTTTGAAACTGACGAGATAAAAATATCTCTTGTTTGATTTTGCGAACAAAATCGTTTTACTCACTCGTTGTTCAGTTTTCAAAGATCAAACCTGCATTATATCTTACTTTGTTTCACCACCGCATCTCAGCGGCGACTTGATTAATATAACACACATTCGGGATTTAAGTCAACACTTTTTTAAAATTATTTTTTAATTTCATTCAAATGTTGTTCTCATAAAAAAATTCCCGGGCTTTAAGGGCCGAGAATTAATGTATCACATTTTTGAATTCGCCGTCAACTATATTTTAAAAATAGAAACAATAACATATAAGTTTTCATATGGCCTGTCCGAATAATACTATTTTCAATCCCAGTAAAAGGACAATCCCAGGCAAACCTAATATCGTTACCGCCCCCATTGTCACTGGATTGATCGGGATGTACACCTGCGTAATCCAACCTGAATAATTGATAACATACAATGCGATGGCTGCCAGGCCCATATGCGTCCCGAATACTACAAGCCAGCCGATACCCAAACGTTTTTTTAAGATTAGAAATAGTAGCATCCCGACACAGGCAATCAGAACAAGCCAGACCGCCCCTTTCATTCAGCTCTCCGCTTGTGAACACGATCCGTATCATTGGCATACCCAGGTTCATCTGCAGGCAGATGGAAACGATGCAGGCCTTGCTGTTTCGCGCTTTTTAAATGTATCTGATATTTACGTTCTGCAGCTTCTAGAACAAATATAGCGTAGTCGATCTCATCTTTACCCGTAGCTTCATGAAATAAACGATGCGCTCTTAACCATTCCGCATGCGAAGCCCGAATCTGGGCAAACAACTCCTGCCGATACTCCGCTTCTGATTTGCCATTCTCCTGACGACGGAAATTTTGTTTCATCCGTTCCCACATCCGTTCATCCTCCTCACAAGCTGAATTATGTGCACAGTCTGCAAGACTACCTTATTCATACTTATTGAACTAAGGACAAACTTAGAACCAGGAACGATCTATACTGCCTTCTATCACCGCAAATAAAAAAGGAGCCGTAGCGGCTCCCCAAGTGAGTTGAGAATGCCCTAAGGACATCTCAGACTCCCTATTTATAACGTATAAATACACCTATTAATTGAGCTCTCTACGGCCCTCCAACGCTTTGGACAGGGTAACCTCGTCGGCATACTCCAAATCTCCACCCACTGGCAATCCATGAGCAATACGAGTAACCTTGATTTCAAAAGGACGCACTAGCCGAGAAATGTACATGGCCGTGGCCTCTCCTTCAATGTTCGGGTTCGTAGCTAAAATCAGCTCCTTGACGCGTTCATCACTGAGTCTGTTCAGCAATTCCTTGAGTTTGATATCCTCAGGACCAATTCCCTCCATAGGAGATATCGCCCCGTGAAGCACATGGTAAAAACCATTAAACTCCTTGGTACGTTCCATAGCCACCAAATCCTTGGAATCCTGAACAACACAAATGACGGAAGTGTCCCTCGTCTTATCCTGACAGATCCGACAAGGATCCGTGTCCGTAATGTTGCCGCAGACTGAACAGAAGTGAAGATTGCGTTTTACATTGACCAGCGCTTTGGCAAAGTCAATCACATCATCTTCCTTCATTTTCAGTACGTGAAAAGCCAACCGGGCAGCCGTCTTTGGCCCTACTCCCGGCAGGCGCGTAAAAGCATCAATTAGCTTGGCAATCGGCTCCGGATAATACAATAGCGTGTTTCTCCTTTATGCGGCAGACTAGAACAAGCCCGGAATTTTCATACCGCCTGTAAATTTACCCATATCATCATTAGCCAGTTCATCTGCTTTGGACAATGCATCATTGACTGCAGTCAGCACGAGATCTTGCAACATTTCTACATCATCAGGATCTACAGCTTCCGGTTTGATCGTGATGGACAACACTTTTTTATGTCCATTTACCTCCACCGTCACAACACCGCCGCCAGAAGTACCTTCGATTACTTTTCCGCCAAGCTCCTCTTGGGCTTTCAGCATTTGTTCCTGCATTTTTTTCACTTGCTTCATCATTTGGTTCATATTGTTCATTTCAATCATCTCCTTTAATGAAGTATACATCTAGACACTTGGTTCAATCTTTAATGACTACTAGGTCTTCCCCGAAAAGTTGAATAGCTTCATCAATCCAGGGCTCCTTGGACTTTCCCGGCGCATCATGCTCCGGCTCCAGTTGCAATTCTTCGGCAGGCTGGTCGGAAACTCCTTCAATCGCAGCATTCCAATCCTTTTGCATCATCGTTACTAAACGATAAGGATGACCCAACTGCTCATGCAATACCTTCTCGATGACCTGCTTATTGGCAGGCTTTTCGGTAGTTTCACGATGAATATTGTTCTTAAATGCAACCAGCACACTGTCCTCTAACACAGAAACTGGCTCACCATCCATAAACCAAGCATGAACCGTAACTTTCGCCTCTTTTACCCCTTGCAAAATCTGGCTCCACTTACGTCCTGCTGCTGCGAATGCTTCGCTCGACTTCTCAGCGATATAGCGATCCAACTGAGAAGGAAGTTTGGCTGGCGCTGAAATCCGCGGAGCAGGGGCACGACCCCCGGAAGCCTGACGACCACCCGACGATGCTTCCTGTCCCGCTCCAGCGCCCAATCCACCTTGCAGCGCGCGCTCCAGTTTCTTTTCCAGCTCAGCAAGCTGGCGCTTCAACATTACCACATCTTCCTGATCAGCTGCAGCGCCAGAGCGTTGTGCGGTCGGCTGAGCAATAGCTCCTGCTTCCCCCGGAATACTGCACAGCTTCAATAGAGCTACCTCAAACAAGGTTTGTGGCTGTACGGCATATTTCATCTCGCTCTGATAACGATTAAGGGTGTCAATCATCGCAAAGAGTTGCTCCTTGGTAAAAGCATCTGCCACTTCCTTAAATCGCTCTGGATCCAGCACTCGCTCCGTCATTTTGGTCGCCTGAGGCACCATCTTGATCATTAGCAGATCTCGGAAATAGTACAGAAGATTCTCCATGCACTTATCCGCACTTTTACCTTCCTGCATAAAGTTCTCGATCATTTGGAGCACCGTGCCCACATCTTCTTTCAGCAATGCCAAGGCAAGCTTACCGAATTGCTCGGACGCAATACCTCCCGTCATATCCAGCACCTGCTGATAAGTAACCCGACCATCTGTAAACGAGGATATCTGATCCAAAACGCTAACCGCATCTCGCATCCCGCCATCTGAAAGACGAGCAATGTACTGCAGTGCATCCGAATCAGCCTGTATGTTCTCCTGTTGACATATCAGGTCAAGCCGCTCTGTCTGTTCCTCCAGCGATACCCGCCGGAAGTCAAACCGCTGGCAACGTGAAATAATTGTCGCCGGAATCCGATGTGGTTCAGTCGTAGCCAATATGAACATCACGTGTGGCGGCGGCTCTTCCAGCGTCTTGAGCAGCGCATTGAACGCTTCCGTCGTCAGCATGTGCACTTCATCAATGATATAAACCTTGTGCCGCACTTCTGTGGGCGCATATTTGACTTTATCGCGCAAATCACGAATCTCTTCAACGCCCCGGTTGGAGGCTGCATCAATCTCCTGTACATCCATGACCGCTCCGGCCGTGATCCGTTTACAGGCTTCGCATTCGTTGCAAGGTTCCGGCGCAGGTCCATGCTCACAGTTGATTGCCTTGGCCAAAATTTTGGCCGCACTCGTCTTACCTGTTCCTCGTGGACCGCTGAACAGGTAGGCATGGGACGTGCGATTTTCGCGGATGGCATTCTGCAATGTCTGGATAATATGCTGTTGTCCTACCATGTCCTTGAAAGCCTGCGGCCGCCAAGCACGGTACAACGCTATATGTTCCAATGCGCGTTACCCTCTTTCCCATTCACTTTCATGACCATTTATGGTCACTTCATTATACTATAATCCCGTCCGAATCTAAACCAGACACCTTCCAATTTATAAACACAAAAAAACATCTTCGCAATGATTGCCAAGATGTTCTAATTACCAATATATACCGTGCACCTGTTATTGATCGTTGTGATCCGAGCGGCAATCCTGAACAGCAACTCGGGCTAGGCAACCCTCCGGCACAAGAGTGGACCTGCTTATGGCTGCTTCCTTCCGGACCTGACCAGGTTCACAAGTACTCATTGCGGAGGACCCAACCGTCAACATTGTGCGCAGGGACCAGCCTCACATCAACAACACCTCTAACAGGAATTCAACCTCGCTATAGCGGATTGCGAGTTACAGGGCACCGCTACCTCCCCATCTAGCACGGTGAAAATAAGTATATCTTAAGGCCGCATAAAAAGCAAATACACATTATTACAAAAAGAGCCCTCTGCAGTTGCAGAAGGCTCTAATAACTTTATAACCTGCGGTAATCCATTAGATACCGTATTTCTTTTTGAAACGATCCACGCGTCCACCAGCATCAATAAATTTCTGCTTGCCTGTGAAGAATGGGTGGCAGGCGGAGCAAATCTCCACACGCAGAGATCCTTTCACAGAACCAGTTTCAAACGAATTTCCGCAAGCACAAGTGACATTAGTTACGTTAAAATTTGGTTGAATAGCTTGTTGCATTGAACTTTCACCTCTTTCCGCCCTGAACGTCCTATCAGTCCAGAGTTGTATGAACACATGTTCACATTATAGCACTTGAATATGAGCGTTTCAACAACTCTTTTCTGCATTCAAAGATGGCATAAAATAGGTGTGTTTCAAGTTACATAAACCATTTTAGGCCTTGGCAAATTTGGGACGTGCCAGCCCTTGTGGCGGTACATGAGTGTAAGAACCGATGACTACATCAGGCAGTTCCTCACGATAAATCTCAAGCATTTGTTTCATGCCAAGGATCTCACCTTGAGCAGGTGGAATCAACTCCAGATAGCTTTCAGGATCGATATTCAAATTACGCATTTGAATCAGCTTGAGCTTAGTACGTTTGGCAAATTCAATCATTGCCTCAATTTCTTCCTCCCGGTCAGTTACACCCGGAAAAATTAAATAGTTAATCGACGTATATACTCCCTGCTCAGAAGCATAACGAAGTGATTTTTCCACATTAGCCAACGTGTAACCGCGCGGCTTGTAATACGCATTGTAGTGATCATCCAGTGCACTAATGGTACTAACGCGCATCAGATCAAGACCCGCATCCACGATTCCCCGGATATGATCGCTCAATCCCGCATTCGTATTGATATTGATGTATCCCATATCGGTAATGGAACGCACCTCTTTGATCGAATCAATAATCAGTTTGGCTTGTGTGGAAGGCTCACCTTCGCAACCTTGGCCAAAACTGATGATGGACTCCGGTGTCTTCAAATGTTCCAGCATAACTTCTACAATTTCTTCGACGCGAGGACGGAAGTTCATTCTTGTCTGCGGAGATACGAAACCACTGTCATCCGGCTGTTCAGATATACAGCCAAAGCAACCCGCATTACAAGAATAAGATACTGGAACTCCTCCTTCCCAGCGATTCAGGAATGTGTTCGAGGAAGTAAGACATTCGTAGCCCAGCGCACAGTTAGACAAATGTTGGTACAGCCGATTTTCGGGATATTGCTCCGTCATCCGCTGCACACCCAATTTAACTTGATGACGGTCGCAGTTTTCTGGATTCCACTTGGATGGACTGTCACTCTGCTCTGCCGTTACATAAAATGCCCCATCTTTCCAGACTACGGCCGAATAACCGAACAAGGGAAGTTTGTACTCCTTATCGGTCTTCACATATCCCGGTAGGCACAAGCGTGTAAAACCTTGCGGCAATAAAGCCCCTACTGCTTGCATATCTCCGGGAAGAGAAACCATTTCCCCTGTTTCAGGGTTCATACCGACCGGGCGAGTGCTGGGCAGGCTTACCAATGTAGCTCCTTCCGGTAACGGGATAAGCTCATCCTCCATGATTTCAACAATCATGTCTGCACTACGGGCAAGCCCATACAAAGAAGCATGATCATATACATTGCCTTTTTCGTCGGCATACACCAAATACATTATGGAGCTCCTTTCGCTCCGTTAAGCCTACGCCATTAACAAAATGAATGGTAACGACTGTATACTTACGGAACAGATAAAATACATGATGGGTTTTAGTTGGTTGTGGCCGGGACTGACGCTGTGGTAGAACGCGCAGTTCTCCGTTGTTGCCCACCAGAACTGCTTTGCGAGCCACTGGAAGAAGGTGCCGTCAAATCAAACGAAGCCAAAAACTCAGCATTAGTTTTGCTATTACGCAGCTTTTTGAGGAAGCCTTCCACAAAATCATGGCTTTCCGTCATATTTTTACGAATGGCCCAGATGGTATCCAATTCTTCCTTATTCAACAACACTTCCTCACGGCGTGTGCCGGAACGACGAATATCAATCGCAGGAAAGATACGACGTTCTGCCAGCTTGCGGTCCAAATGCAGCTCCATGTTACCTGTACCTTTAAACTCCTCATAGATGATATCGTCCATGCGTGATCCTGTGTCAATCAGCGCTGTAGCAAGAATCGTCAAGCTACCGCCTTCCTCCACATTCCGAGCCGCACCAAAAAAGCGCTTTGGACGGTGAAATGCCGCCGGATCAATACCCCCGCTCAAAGTACGACCAGAAGGAGGGATAACGAGATTGTACGCACGAGCCAAACGTGTGATGCTATCCAACAGGATGACAACATCCTTTTTATGTTCTACGAGACGCAGCGCACGCTCCAACACGAGTTCTGCCACTTTGATGTGATTTTCAGGAAGTTCGTCAAATGTAGAGGCCACAACTTCACCTTTAACAGAACGCTGCATGTCGGTCACTTCTTCGGGGCGTTCATCAATCAACAAGACAAAAAGCTCGATCTCGGGATTGTTGGTAGAAATGCTATTGGCAATTTCTTTGAGGAGAAGCGTCTTCCCAGCTTTGGGAGGTGCTACAATGAGTCCGCGCTGTCCAAGTCCGACAGGGGCCAGTACATCCATAATTCTCGTAGACAAATGGTTGGGGGAAGTTTCAAGGACTAATTTGGTTTGCGGATACAGTGGAGTCAGTGCAGGAAAATGTAGCCGCTCAGCAGCTTGCTCAGGACTTCTTCCATTGACGGCGTTAACTTGAAGCAATCCAAAATATCGTTCATTCTCTTTTGGCGTTCGGCATTTACCGGAAACAAGATCGCCTGTTCTCAAGTCAAACTTGCGGATTTGTGAAGCAGAGATGTAAATATCTTCGGTACTCGGGAGATAATTGATCGGCCTCAGAAAGCCGTAACCTTCGGGAAGGATTTCCAGAACCCCCTGCATAAACATCAATCCGCTCTTCTCAGCTTGTGCGCGCAGGATGGCGAAAATTAATTCTTTCTTTTTGAGCGTTCCGTAGTACGGGATCTGGTATTGCTTGGCCAGCTTGTACAGGTCGGTCAGCTTCATTTCTTCCAGATCGGAAATTTGCAGATCCATATAATAACCACCTATTCAATTATTAAGTCCATTCATACATCTAAATGATAGACAATGATATCATAAACACCATTAACATAATTTTAACCAAAACAAATAAAGTTATGCAGCCACCTGCCTGGATTATACCGAATTATTCCGGTTTTCCGATAAAAGATTGTTAGGTATGAACCACAATCTTTTATCAAGCAGTGGCTGCATAGGTGTTGCCCGTTCTATTGTTTTCGTTCCGGGAGTTCGAAAAAACTGCATGGTTTAATTATTCGGTCTGCCTCCATACATCCGCGCCCAAAAGACGCAGGTTGGAGACAAGGTGATCATAACCACGGTCAATGTACTCGACACCCGTCACCTCGGTTACGCCTTCGCTTACTGTAAGTCCAGCAATGACAAGGGCCGCTCCGGCGCGCAGATCTGCCGCTTTTACTTTAGCTGCATTCAGTTGACCACCCTCTATAATGGCAGACCGACCCTCTACGCGAATTTTAGCCCCCATTCGCACCAGCTCAGGGACGTGCTTAAAACGATTGCTATACACAAAATCGCTCAATACACTGACACCCTGTGCTTGGGTAAGCAAGCTGGTCATGGGAGATTGTAAATCTGTGGCGAATCCGGGGTATATCAAGGCTTTAACGTCGACATGTTCATAGGAAGGTGCACCCAGTACGCGAATACTTTCATCATATTCCTCGATGCCGATGCCCATTTCCTGCATTTTTGCAGTGAGAGCCTCCATATGTTTGGGGATTACGTTGTCAATCAATACATTTCCACGGGTTGCCGCAGCGGCAATCATATATGTGCCCGCTTGTATACGGTCAGGTATGATCGAATGACGGCAGCCATGCAGCTCCGACACACCTTCAATTCGAATCGTTTCCGTACCGGCGCCTTTAATAATGGCCCCCATGGAGTTTAAAAGGGTTGCTACATCTATAATCTCAGGCTCTTTAGCCGCATTTTCGATAATTGTGGCGCCTTTGGCACGTGCTGCCGCCAGCATAATATTAATGGTAGCGCCTACGCTGCTAACATCCAAATAAATTTTGGTTCCGCGCAGTTCTTTGGCGTGCAAATGAATAGCGCCGTGCTCGTTCGTAACCGTGGCTCCCAGCGCTTCAAAACCTTTGATATGCTGATCAATGGGCCGGGGTTCGAAATTACACCCTCCTGGCAAACCGATGATCGCTTCCTTGAATCTGCCCAGCATGGCTCCCATCATATAATAAGAGGCTCGTAATTTCTTAACAGGCCCATTCGGCATAGGAATGGATTTAATAGAGGAAGGATCTATTTTCATCTGGCTACCTTCCCAGGTAACCGTTGCACCAAGTTCCTCCAGTATTTCGGAATACACCGCCACATCACTCAACAGTGGCAAATTGTCCAAAATGACTTCCGACTCTGCCAGAATGGCTGCGGGAATCAAGGCGATGGCACTGTTTTTGGCACCGCTGATGGAAACTGTACCTTGAAGCGGCCGTCCACCGGTGATCATCAATTTTTCCATAAGCTTGAGGGTCCCCCTACGTGTTTTGCAGTCGGTCAAACAATAATCTCAAATCATAAACTTTTAACTTTTTTAGTGGTGAAAATGGAAAGACACCGGCTAAGCGGTGTGCTTTCCATACCAAACTATTCAACTGTACAGATTTAAATATTTTGTGCAGCAGAACTACAGCTACAACTAAGAAATACATCTAGCCTGTGCAGACGCACGACCAGTTTAATTCATTATTACGCTTTGTTGTTGGAACCGAACTCACGAATTTTACCGATAACGGTTTGTTTAATCGCTTCACGACCTGGAGCGATGAATGTACGTGGGTCATAAGCATCCGGTTTCTCAGCAAGCACTTCACGAACCACTTTCGCAAATACGATTTGGTTCTCAGTGTTTACATTGATTTTGGAAGTTCCCAAGGAGATTGCTTTTTTAATGTCATGTGTTGGGATACCAGTACCACCGTGCAGAACGAGTGGAAGTTTGATTGCATTGCAGATCTCTTCCATTTCTTTGAATCCGAGGTTTGGCTCGCCTTTGTAAGGTCCGTGTACGGAACCGAGTGCAGGTGCCAGTGTATCGATACCTGTTTCGTTAACGATACGCAGACAGTCGTCCAACTTAGCGTACATTACGTCGCCGACAACATCATCCTCTTGACCGCCAACCATTCCAACTTCAGCTTCAACGGAAACGCCTTTGGAATGAGCATATTCTACCACTTTTTTCGTTGTAGCAATGTTTGTGTCGATTGGGCTGTGGGAATCGTCAATCATAACGGATGTGAAACCAGCGTCGATAGCTTCTTTACATTTTTCAAAGCTGGAACCGTGGTCCAAATGGATCGCAACTGGAACGGTGATTTTCATGTCATGAATAAGACCTTCTACCATTTTAACAACAGTGTAGAATCCGCCCATGTGACGTGCTGCGCCTTCAGAAACACCCAAGATTACTGGGGATTTTTCTTCTTCAGCAGCGCCCAAAATAGCTTGAGTCCACTCCAGGTTATTAATGTTGTATTGACCTACTGCATATTTTCCTTCGAGTGCTTTGTTCAACATGTCTTTCATAGATACCAATGGCATGGTTACAGTCCTCCTAAAGGTGTTTGGGTTTGTCTATATTTTAGCCGACATCACATACGGGCTTATTATACCACAACCCATGTTAAATACTAAACAAGCTTTTGCATATCAACACATACAAAAATCACGCCCAGGACGCCGTTTTTCCATAGAATTGTATAAGGAGAGGATTTACTTTCAGTATTTCCCATAATCACAAACAAAAAACCCTGTTGTGTTAACAGAGTTCTCAACCATAGCGACTCACCTAGTCACCTCTGAGTTGTTTGTTCACAGCGATCCGCATTTCGTCAATATCAAAGGGCTTGGTAAAATGCATTAGCGCACCTAGCTCCGTCGCCTCTTTAATCATGTCCAGTTCTCCATATGCTGTCATCATAATAACCTTGATATCGGGATTCATGGTTTTTAGATGCTTCAGAATTTCGAGTCCGTCCATACCTGGAATTTTCATATCGAGCAGAACTAGATCAGGCGGTTCCTTCTCAACAATTTCAAGTGCAATTTTTCCGTTCGCCGCCTGAAAGGTCTCATAACCCTCACTTCCGAACACTTCCATCAATAAAATCCGTATTCCATTCTGGTCATCGACGATTAATACTTTCTTCTTTTCCAATGTTTTAACCTCCTAAGATCTTAAAACGAGGATCATGCAGCTATTGCCATAACAGCGTCCGATGACGTACAATATCCGTCCCATACTTAAAACTATATTCGCTCCTGCAAAAAGAAAATCCTGCTCTTATACATAATTGTGGAATATTCTTTCATAATCAGGAAGTATGGGATAAAAAAAGACCTCCCTGAGGAGGTCTTACAAGCCCTAACATTAACCTTGAAGCTGCAATGCTGCCTTTACAAATTCACGGAACAAAGGCTGCGGACGATTCGGACGGGAAGTAAATTCTGGGTGGAATTGTACCGCCAGGAACCACGGATGCTCAGGGAGCTCCACAATTTCCACCAAGCGTCCATCTGGTGAAGTACCGGAAATACGAAGACCTGCTTTTTCAATAACTTCACGATATTCGTTATTGAATTCGTACCGATGACGGTGTCTTTCGTACACCAGCTCGTCATTGTAGCAAGCCGAAGCCAGGGAACCTTCCACCAGTTTGCATGGATACAAGCCAAGACGCATCGTACCGCCCAAATCTTCGATGTCTTTTTGGTCAGGAAGCAAGTCGATGACAGGATAATCCGTAGCCGGGTTAATTTCCGAACTGTTGGCTCCTTCGAGACCAGCCAGGGAACGGGCAACCTCAATGACAGATACCTGCATACCCAGACAAATGCCGAAGAACGGAATTTTTTGCTCCCGTGCATAACGGATGGTACTGATTTTGCCTTCAATTCCGCGATCGCCGAAGCCACCCGGTACGAGAATGCCGCCAATGCCGCCCAGCATGTCAGCTACGTTCTCGTCCGTCACTTCTTCAGCGTTCACCCAACGGATTTTTACGTCTGCATTCGCATCAAATCCAGCGTGGGAAAGTGATTCAACCACACTTAAATACGCATCATGTAATGCAACATATTTACCAACAATAGCAATCTCAACCGTTTTATCCAGCTTGCTGATTCGATCAACTAACCCTTCCCATTCGGTCATATCTGGTGCAGGTGTTGTCAGCTTCAGATGGTTAACTACGATTTCGTCCAAGCCTTCTTCACGCAGGTTCAACGGAACCTCGTAGAGGGTCGAAGCATCGCGGCATTCTACCACTGCATTCGCATCAATATCGCAGAACAATGCAATTTTAGCCTTCATATCGGAGGACAGTTCATGCTCTGTACGGCAAACAATGACATTCGGTTGAATGCCGATACTACGCAGTTCTTTTACACTGTGCTGAGTTGGTTTAGTTTTAACCTCACCAGCAGCTTTAATATAAGGAATGAGCGTTACGTGAATGTACATCACATTCTCGCGCCCAACTTCGCTTTTGAGCTGACGAATAGCTTCCAAAAATGGCAAGCTTTCAATATCGCCCACAGTACCGCCGATTTCTGTAATAATTACGTCCGAACCCGCTTCACGGCCTGCACGGTACACGCGCTCCTTGATTTCGTTCGTAATATGAGGGATAACCTGCACCGTACCGCCCAAATATTCTCCGCGACGCTCTTTGCTGATTACGCTGGAATATACCTTGCCTGTTGTGACATTGCTGTTCTTGGACAGATTAATATCAATAAAGCGCTCATAGTGTCCCAAGTCAAGGTCCGTTTCCGCACCATCATCCGTTACAAACACTTCACCGTGCTGGTAAGGACTCATCGTACCCGGATCGACATTCAGGTAAGGATCAAATTTTTGAATCGTTACCTTCAGTCCCCTGTTCTTCAAAAGCCTCCCCAGTGAAGCTGCCGTAATCCCTTTGCCCAAGGAAGACACAACCCCGCCTGTCACAAAAATATACTTTGTCACTGTTCAAAACCCTCCTAGATAAGATGCAAAATTCAGGCGACATTATGATGTTATCGTAACCCGTTTGCACGGATTATCATCCATGAAGAAGGCAGCGGAATCATTTTCCATGTCCGCCGCCCTTAGCCCTCTTTCATGAGTGAAAACACCCCTATAAAAAACAAAAAAGCACTCCCGTAGTACGGGGCACTTTTATACAAAAAGCAAACATATAAGTGAATCAATCATAAGCCCAAGCAATAGTTTACCCCGTGTCCAATCCGCTGTCAAGGAAGTTATCTGTGTTAATTTGTCCATTGAACCAGATTGGAGAGAATCCACCTGAAAGCTTTAAATCAGAAGAGGTTTTCAAGAAAACGGTCATGAAAAAGGGGAGAACTCATCTCCCCTTACAGCCTGTTCCTAACGAAGCGAATCGTCGTCTTCCGTCGACTCATCGTCATTTTCATCTTCTGAATCTTCCTCATCACTGAGGTCTTCATCGTCTATAACCACGTCTTCATCACTATCATCATCATCTTCTTCTCCGTCGAACAGCTCATCTTCGCCATCCTCGTCTTCGCTATCTGCATCGAAGTCGTCATCAGAGTTGTATGTTTCTTCTTCCTCATGATAGTCATCTTCATCGTCATCGTCTTCGTCGTTAATAATACGAGGACGCTTGGCTCCTGTCAGGGCATCTTCGGATTTATCTACCGGATACCAACGTTTCAAGCCCCACAGATTCGTACCGACACAGGCAAAACGCCCGTCAATGTTGATTTCAGTATATAGCTGAGCAATAACGTCATTAATTTCTTCGTCGGAAAAGCCACGCAATTTGGCGACTTCCTTCATCAGGTCACGGTAATAATACGGAGTATTGGCTGCTTTCAATACCATAAATGCCAAGTCCACCATTGGAGTCTCGTGGACTTTCTCCGGGTCAATCTTCAAGTTGAGTGGGGTACTCACCTAGGGACACTTCCTCTCACACGTAATTCACAAGAACATGTTTCAGAGCATACACGATACATGCAATACTAACATATCCATTATCAAAACTAAGTAAAACCTATTTGGAAGCAAATTGCAAGTTAAAGATGGGTATCGTCATAATTTCCAGTAATATCCCTCTAAACAAGACGGCACACATAAAAAGACGGGGTCCCCCCCGTCTTCGACTGTACCCGCTCCGGGAGAACCCCCCAAAGTTGTTGCACAAGAGCTTATGCCCTCCATGTATCGTATGTGTCCACGGCCACTTTGACACGACAAGCAGGCCTATTTCCATAAAAAAGGGGCAGGTTTCCCATGCCACAGCTGACGCTTGCTCATACAATACCTCAGCATGGCTCATCGGAGGGGGACCGTCTCAAATGGACTATCCGGATTTTTTGCAGCGTTTGCATGAGGGTATTTCGGAGCCGTCCGGCAGTGGACGGAACAAACAGATCATCACGTTCGATAAGCCACACCAATACCGGGAATGCCTGTCCTATCTCAGGAAGCTGAAACCCGAGCTTGCGGGATTACGGCAAGTACAACCGGCCCGACTAATCCGCGCTTTAATCGCTCCGCTTTCAGGGGGAGACAGGCTAGGCAAATATCACAACGGTGTTACCGTTGAAGAAGATACCCGCATGAAGGTCCACGCTGAAACTGCTCATATACCAAAAGTAGAGAAGAACCTTTCCATGCCATGGGGAGTCAAACAGGTACGTGCATACAAGGCTTGGCCTTCCTCGACAGGGAATCGGGTCAGAATCGGTGTGATCGACACAGGAGCGGATTTTCAACATCCTGATCTTCGTCATTCTCTCGCCAGAGGTATTAATTTGCTTAACCGAACCATGCTACCCTATGACGATAACGGCCATGGTACTCATATTGCTGGAACTATCGCGGCGTCTAACTATGATGAAGGTATGGTGGGCGTAGCACCACGAGCTTTAATTCATCCCGTAAAAGCATTTGATCATAATGGAGCCGCCTACGTCTCCGATATCATTCTTGGTATCGACTGGTGTGTATTAAATCGTGTCGATATCATCAATATGAGCTTTGGTATGAAGTCGCGCAGCAAGGCATTACTTGATATGGTGAATAAAGCATATCATAACGGCATCGTCATTGTAGCGTCCTCGGGAAATGAGGGCAAGCGCCGAAGTATTGACTATCCAGCCCGCTATTCCCAGACGATTTCAGTGGGGGCTACTGACAAATACAGACGCATTGCACCTTTCAGCAACCGAGGGCAATTTGTAGATGTGTACGCACCGGGCGAAAAGATCACCTCCTCCTGGATCCATGGCAAGCATCACGAAATGAGCGGTACCTCTATGGCTACTTCCCATGTGACTGGAAGCATCGCACTTCTCCTTTCACTGAGACCGGAACTGGAGCCTGGAGAAATCAAAGCGCTGCTTAAGCGTACCGCCACACCGCTACGCCTGCGTAAAAGCGCTGGACGTAGCTCTATCTCCACCAAACTTGGAGAAGTCGATGCCTTCCGATTGATGCAGGAGGGCACAAAGTGAATGATGTTGCTAAACCTCTAGTGTAGCGCCCGGCTCCAGAGAATGAACTTTTCTGGCAGGACCTTCACACCCACTATTCCCTTCTCTTATCAACTCATCTCGTACCAGGTCAGTCTGCAGCTTTGGCGCATGAACGAGTACAACCTGTTTGCTAGGCAGCTCCTTCAACATTTGCCGCACATCTGATAATCCCTGATGCACCTTGTAAATCAAATGCCGAGCTACACAGCTGTCATTTTGATCCGCACGTTCCAACAGATGTTTGCCAAAAGAACCATGTGGAGCATGCCCGGTCAATATAACACTGTTGCTGATTCTTTCTCCGCTTTCATTACCCTCCCCCATGTTGCGGTTATCCGATAGATACTGATAGTACCAGCGCGCCTGTGGGGAATCCATCATGCCGTCTCTTGTTATGATAATAGCCGTTGGGTTCTGTTCCAGCAGACTCACTCGTTCCGCAGCATCACGAGGCACGAAGACCCTGTCACTGTTTAGCACATGTTTTATTCGCGCTGGAGCTTCCGGACGCAGCCATTCTTTCCAGCGTTTTAACTGTTTCAATCCCTGCCATATGTCGTGCTCTACAATCATTGCCTGTGCAGGGAATTGCTCGCTAGCCCATACGATCATGTCCTGTCCTCTGCCAAAGGCAGGCACCGGCAACAACACATGACCACCAGACAATAATATCCGCTCCATCTCGACCCTCAGCCGCTCCAGCTTAACAGGCTGCGGGTCTATATCCATGCCATAGGCATTGTCCATAATGGATATGTCCGCTAGATTGGGCTCTGACTTCCATTCAGGCAGGTCATGCACCCCCTCCCCAACACCCAAGTCTGGCGCATCGGCGGCAAGAAGCTCAGATTCGCGGCTGTAATCTCCAGAAAAAAACAACCGCTTCCCTTCCATTTCTACCGCATACCACACTGCACCAGCCAAATGTCCACTGCGTCCCCACATGATTCTCACACCCGGACAAGCCTCAAGCCATTCTCCTGCTGGCGCTTCATCTTCTAGATAGCGATAAGCAATGGATTGGATATCCTGTACGTCGTATGGCAATTCGGCTCCTCTCGATTCAACATAAGTATGCCAGGAGCGAAAATAGGAGCCTAACTGCTCAGCGGTAGCCTTGGTCGTCCAGACCTCCCCCTGGTATCCATACTTGTACAGTAAGGGAAGCGCCATGGAATGGTCCTCATGTGCATGAGACAGCAATACAGTGGTAAGTCCCTCCGCCTTTTGCGGCGGAAAAACCGGATATTGTCCAGTTCCTTCCTTTTTCACGCCACAATCCAGCATGACGCGATGCTGCTTTCCTTCAAAAACATAGCAGGAGCGGCCATGTTCGCCCGCTCCCCCCCAAATCCTAAGCTTGGTCATGATCATTTCCACTTTCTTTGCGAGTTTAAGCTTTCCATTAAGATCAGCAGCAGTGTGGTCATTCCGACCGATATGACGGCCATCGCCATCCCAAGTGACACCTGTCCCTGCTCAAATTGTGCAAAGATGTAGGTTGCAGACGTCTGAACGGATGGCGGCAAAATCAGCAACGATCCTACCAGCTCGCGTGAAGCAATGGTAAATGTCATCATCCAACCAGCGAGCATTCCCGGTATAATCAGCGGCAGCACAATCCGGCGGAATATGTAAGACGGTCGCCCGCCAAATACCTGTCCCGCCTGAAAAAGGCCAGTGTCCACCTGCGTAAAGGCGCTTTTTACATACTGCACCGTATAAGGAACAAACAAGATAACATACGTCAGAATGACCATACCGTATGTGTTATACAAAGGGATCGGCATCCACGGTGAGTTCCACCACAAAATCAGGCCGACCACCATAACAATTCCCGGCACCGTATTCGGAAGCAAGCTAAATGCATCAACCGTCCGTTGGATTCTTGTGCGTGAGCCGCCAATGACAAGCGCAAACCAAGTGCCCAGCACCACAGCAAGCGTCGAAGCGCCCAAAGAGAGAAATACGCTGTTCAGGAGCGCCTCCATGCTCTCTGATCCCCAAGACAGCAGTTCCTTGTAAGAGTCGAGCGTCAAATTATCCCAGGCAAGCCCAATTCCCCTCAGCTTCATCGTCGAGGCTGAAAGAATTGAAAAATAAGGAATGCCAATGGACGCAATGAGCAACAATAGAATGAATGCAACACTCAGCCCCGTAGTCCAGCCGGATATACGAAGACGGGACGGACGCGAACCTTTACCACCTACCAGCCTGTACGTAAACTTTCGGTTGATCACCGATTGCGCATACCACATGAGCAGGCAGGCGGTTAACAACACCGAGGCCATTGACGTCGCTTTGCCAAAATCTATGGGCCAGCTGGAAATGTATTTATGAATTTCCGAAGTCATGACCTCATACCCGATCCGTCGCCCAAAGGTAGCGGGGGTGCCAAACTCGGCAATTGTTTTAACGAAAATGAGCAGCGCGCCCATTCCGTAAGCCGAAAGCAGCAGCGGTAAAATAATTCGACGGAATCTGTACAGAAAGCCACCGCCCATTACGGCACCCGCCTCTTCCAGACTCCCGCCAATCCTCATCAGCGCCCCGCGCAGCAGCAGGTACAGGAATGGAAACAGATGCAGGCTCATGATCATCACCATGCCACCAAGGCTGAAGAAGGACGGCGTTAAGAAATGTAGACCCGGGAACAACTGCTCCAGATATCCGTTTTTTTGCATAAACAGAATCCAGCCCATGGAACCGATATAGGGCGGGGTCATAAACGGAATCAGCAACACGACATCCAACCAGCGCCAGTGTACAAGACGAGTGTTGGACATGATCCAGGCTAGCGGAAGTGCAAGCACCGTCGTTCCTGCAATCACACAGATACCTAGCCAAATCGAGCTGAATAGCACTCCTGCAAATTGTGAAGCAGCTAACGTTCGAAAAGGCGCATCCCATTGAAATTTTTCATCAACATATACACTTTGGATAAAGATTTGCAGCAACGGCATCACAATCAGGAAAAGAAGCGCGATCAGAGCCAGCGTCAGACACCACGCTCTGATGTGTTTAACGGATAAGCCTCCCATCGGCTTACTTGAACATTTGCGTGAACTTCTCCGTCACGTCTGATCCGTGCTCACCCATCCACTCCCAATTGGTTTTCAACAATGGAATCTCGTTCAGGTTGGCACGCTTGTCGGCTTTGACATCCGTGCGGCCCGGAAGTAAGGAGGCATCTGCTACTAGTTTCTGTGCCTCGTCTGACAACAGATAGTCAATGAATGCCTTCGCATTCTGCTCATGCTGCGTTGACTTGAGAATTGCGGCAGGACGTGGGCTGATGACTGTTCCCTCTGTCGGATAGACGATGTCAATCGGCTCGCCTTTGGCTTTAGCCTTGTAGGTCATGTAATCGACCGCAGCGACGACTATACCTTTAGCTCCGGTAATCACGGGGTCCAGCGCTTCCTGATTGGCACCAGCCATAGCAACACCGTTAGCCTTGTACTGCTCGAACAACGTCCAGCCTCCATCGCCCTTGGCGCTCAGATAGCCTGTCATAAAATCCAACGCTGAGCCGGACAGGGATGGATCGGGAATATTAACCTGATCCTTGTACTCAGGCTTCGCCAAATCAGCCCATGAAGTTGGTGGTGTTTTCACCAGCTTCGTGTTATACGCAATGCCCAGAGCAGAAGCACTGGTACTGAAGTAGTTGCCCTCCTTATCGGACCAGTCTGGATTTAGCTTGTCTGCGTTCTTGGCATCCGGGTAAGGCAGCGTAAGTCCTTCCTTTTTCAAGCCTTGTACAGACGGAAGAGATGCCAGCACAACCACGTCCGCTACCGGATTCGTCTTCTCGGCTTCCATGCGGGCCAAAATTTTTCCTGTCGTTCCCTGGAATAACTCTACCTTAACTCCGCTCTGCGCCTCATACCCTGCTACCAGCTTTTTCGCCAGTCCATCCGGGCCCGCGCTGTAGACCACCAGCTTCTGGTCGGTGGATGCCGCCTCAGCTTGTCCTGCTGATCCATTAGCTGGCGCCCCATCCTTGGATGGCGTTGCTGTTCCGCAACCCGCCACAGCGAGTCCAAAAGTCAATGTTAATGCGAGCATCGTCCCTTTTTTCCATCCTGTACGAAAAACATGCCTATTCATCATCTTATATACCCCTTTTCCCTATGCTTCAAGTTGGTGGATGTGTTGCGGTGATACCCAAATGTGCATTTGTTGACCTATGGGCAAGCGGATGGAATGATATGCAGTCCATTGCTCGCCGTTCTCGGCTAGTATACGAATTTCATAACGATCGCCGACATAGCTGACATGCAGGATCTCTACTGTAAAAGCATGCTGATCCGCTTGCTCCTGTTCCCAACGGACATGTTCAGGACGAAATAGTGTTCGTTCCGACTCCAGCCAGTTAGATTTGCCGATAAACCTCGCCACCTCTGGATGAGCGGGGCAACCGTAGATCACCTCTGGTGTTCCGGTCTGCAAAATATGTCCACTTTTCATAACAACCACTTCATCAGACATGGACATGGCCTCGATCTGATCATGGGTGACATATAGGGCGGTCAGCCCCAGATCGCGCACAAGCGATAGCATCTCAATGCGCATCTCCTCCCGTAGCACCGCATCTAGCGCACTGAGCGGCTCGTCGAACAAAACAAGTCGAGGCCGGATAGCAACCGCTCTTGCAAAGGCAACCCGCTGCTGCTGGCCACCGGACAGCTGATGAGGATATCGATCCTCCATCCCTGACAATCTGACCATGTCGAGCGCCTCCAGCACCACTGTCCGCAGTTCCTTGTCTCGAGCGCTGGCGAACCCTTTCCCACGCTTGCCCGCACGCAGGCCGAAGGCCACATTTTCAAACACCGTCATATGCGGCCACAACGCGAAATCCTGAAAGACCATGCCAAAGTGGCGGAGATGGGCGGGAATATCCTTTTTGCGTTCTGCCGAAAAAAGAATTTCCTCTCCCATCGTGATTGTGCCGGTATCCGGTGTCTCCAGACCAGCAATCAAGCGCAAGAGCGTTGTTTTCCCACAGCCGGACGGTCCGAGCAGTGTTGTGAATCTGCCCCGTCGTACTACCAGATTCGTCTCATGCAGCGCTGTTATTTGGCTGAAGGTTTTACTTAATCCGTGAATATATAGATCCTGATTCATCGCATTACCTGCCTGTTCTTCTGACTGACCCCAGTGTAAAACTTGAATTCGCAACCTGTGTTATTGGAAAGTTAAAACAAAATTAATTATTTCAATGAATTGTGTTAACACTCATAGATTTAATCTATATAGAGGGGATTGATGCTGCTCCCCAAAGAAATAGGCATGATTGTTCGATTAACCTGAAAGCGAGGCATTCTAAGTGAACTTAAGTCTTCTAAAGTTACATATTGTAGAGCTGCTGAATAAGCACCATAAAATTACCACGGTCGCCGAGCTTCTTGGCCTAAAGCAACCCACCGTTACTTTTCATATGAAAAATCTGGAGCGTGAATTCGGAGTAAAGCTGTTTGACACACGTATGGGCAAAATCATCCTGACCGATGCTGGAAATGCGTTGCTGCACTATGCCACTAAAATTAATGCACTGGCTGCTGAAGCTGAGCGAGTCGTCCGCGAGTTTGATACGCTCCAGCGGGGAAGTATACGTATTGGCGCAAGCTATGTACCCGCTACCTACCTGCTTCCCGCTGTGCTGCACCGCTTTGCCCGTGAGCATCCGGGCATTCACATCGCCTTGTCCGTGAAAACAGCGCCCGTGATCAAGGACATGCTTGCCCGCCACGAAATTGACCTTGGCATCATTTCGGCAGAGCCGTTTCAATCCCCAACGCTACTCTCCGAATCCTTGGGCGAAGATGAATTGATGTTCATCTGCTCACCCACTCATCCGCTCGCCAACGAAACCGATTTGACACCCGAGCTTATCGCTTCTTCCTCCTTCGTATTACATGGCAAGGAATCCAGCACACGCCACGTGACCGACAAATGGCTGGAACGTGGGAGTCGGCGACTTCCTTCCTATCTGGAGCTGGATTCACTGGAAGCCATCAAACAGGCAGTTATGCTGGGAGAACACATCTCTTTTGTCTCTCGCATTGCCGTTCAGTCAGAGGTTGAGCGGGGCTTACTGGTTGTAAGACCTATCCCGGGGCAGTCTGTTGAGCGGTACATCTATATGGTCAGCAACAAAGACCGTCATCGCTCGGCGCTCATTCACAGATTCACCGAATATTTGTCATGGAACCAAGATTAAATCTTACCTGTCATATAGAAATTATGTAATTTTTTAACCGGAGTATCCTCTTGTTTTGACATACGACTGACAATACACCCGTAAAGTGTAGCGTGTAACCTATTCGGACGAACAGGAGAGGATGAAATGAAAACAGGCCTTCGTATCACCAAATTGATGTCGGTAGTAACTCTGAGTGCAGTACTGCTCGTAACAGGATGGAGAGGAGCAGAACCGGTACAAGCTGCCGCCAATGCCACACCAAGCTATGAGGTGAAGCTGCTACTGGATACGGCTCAGGTCCTCAATGCGGATGGCTCATTAAAAAGTGGCATCGTCAACGAGTTTCAAATTAGCGACAATGTACAACGATTGAGCGTCGAGTATTTTGATACAAATTCATTGCAATTGAATGACGAGGGCTGGAACGTGAGATTTCGCAAAAAAGAGGACAAAAAGAATTATGAATTAACCTACAAAAAGCGCTATACGGTCACAAACGGAAATATCGACGCGGCGCTCACCCAAGCGAATAAAGAAGGGTTCAGCGCATCTGATGATAATTATGAGGCTGAGGTGGATTGGGGGTACAGCAAGCAAACATTAAGCTTTTCCAATGATAAGAAAACAAACGCCTCCAAAGGATTGGCTCTGCCTTCCCCAGATCAAGCATTAAAGCAATTGCAGGATAATCTTCCGGGCAAGCTGCAAAACTGGAAAAACAGCAATTGGGGTAAACAAACCTTAGCAAACTCCAGAGTACGCGGTCCTGTACAGGTCAGTAAATACGAGGGTAGCTTTCAGGGATTGGATGCCGACGTTGAAGTATGGCCTATTCGCAGCGCAAACGGATCAGGTACAGAAAATATTATCGAAATCTCCTTCAAAACCTCGGATTACAGTGTTGCCGCCAGCAACCGCACCAAGCTGATGGACCTGCTGCAATCCAAAGGATGGCTGGTTCCCGCCGATTCCCTGAAAACGAATTTGGTACTGGAACGCTACTAAGCTAATCCAACATAAAAAGGAACCGAGGCGCCACCCTGTTGAGGGTGATACGAACGGTTCCTTTTATTATTATTTATATGACTACAAGGTCATGATGTTAAAGTTGCTTGCTTACATACGTTCCGGTGCAGACACGCCCACCAGCTTCAGTACGTTGGCAATGGTCGTGCGCACCGCACCAAACAACGCCAAGCGTGCCTGCGTTTGAGCGGCATCCTCTGTGATGACGCGCTCTGCCTTATAGTAGCTGTGGAACAATGAAGCCAGCTCATAGACATAGCGAATCATACGGTGTGGTGCAAAGTTTGCAGCCGCCATCGATACTTCTTCTGGCAGCTCGCCGATTTTGCGTAACAGATCGTATTCATGCTCAGCCGTCAGCTTGGACAAGTCAACTTCTGCCAACGGCAGCACAGCAATACCTTGCTCTTCGGCTTGACGATATACGCTGCATGCACGTGCGTGCGCATATTGCACATAGAATACTGGATTCTCATTGGAGGTGGAAATCGCCAAATCCATGTCAAAATCCAGGTGCGAATCCATGCTGCGCATAGTGAAGAAGTAACGAATCGCGTCTACACCCACTTCTTCCATCAGATCTTCCATCGTCACGGCCTTGCCGGTACGTTTAGACATTTTTACTTTTTCCCCATTTTGGAACAAGCTGACCATTTGGGCAATCAGCACTTTAAGCTTATCCGGGTCATTGCCCAGTGCTTCCATTGCTGCCTTCATCCGTGGAATGTAGCCGTGGTGATCCGCTCCCCAAATGTTGATGATCGTGTCATACCCACGAGCATATTTATCGCGATGGTAAGCGATATCCGGAGTCAGGTACGTGTATGTACCGTCATTTTTGATCAAGACGCGGTCTTTATCGTCGCCGTACTTGGTCGTATTCAGCCATGTAGCTCCGTCCTTCTCGTAGATCTCCTCACGGTCACGCAGCTCATTCAGCGCTTTAAGCACTTCACCGTTTTCATACAGCGACGTTTCGCTGAACCAGGAGTCAAAAGGTACACGGAACAGCTCCAGATCGCGCTTGATCTTGTTCAGTTCCTTTTCCAGACCGTAGTCACGGAAATAAGCGGCGCGATCTCCCGGTTCCATAGACAACAGAGAATCGCCCTTTTCGGCCACCAGTTCCTTGGCAAACCCGATGATATCCTCACCATGGTAACCATCCTCCGGCATCTCCGCAGGCTGTCCCAGCTCCTGCAAATAACGCGCCTCAATAGAACGGCTCATGTTGTAAATCTGGTTGCCCGCATCATTAATGTAGTATTCACGAGTTACTTTGTATCCGGCAAAATCAAGCACGTTGCAGAGAGCATCCCCTACGGCTGCACCACGCGCATGACCTAAGTGAAGACTACCCGTCGGATTGGCGCTAACAAACTCGATTTGTACCTTTTTGCCTGCACCTTCCTGTATACGCCCGTAATCTGCCCCCTGCTCCTGCACTTGTCCAATAACAGCATAAAGGTAGCTCTTGTTCAGGCGGAAGTTAATAAAGCCCGGTCCAGCGATTTCCGCACTTTCAATAGAAGCAGAAGCTAAATCCATATTCGCGATCAAATCTTCAGCGATTTGCCGTGGATTCTTCTTTGCAATGCGGGTGAGCTGCATCGCGGCGTTGGTAGCCAAATCACCGTGTGACTTGTCCTTGGGCACCTCCAGCGTAATGGTCGGCAACTCTTCGCGGCTCACGATTCCGGTAGACAGCACCGCGGCCTCGATTGCTGAAGTCACCTTTTGATTAATAAGTTCCAGTGGATTGCTTGTCATGATTATTGCTCCTCCTGTATATGCAAACTGATGGCAAAATGCCCCGAGAAATCCTCAAATACGTACAGATCATAGGTCCAGCTCACATGCCCGGTGAATCCATCCATCCGAATATCGAGCTTCTGCGTATGCGCAGACATGTTCAGGTTTAAATAAGGCGAGCGGTAAAATCCAGGCAACCTGCGTCCCAGCGCAAACGACTGCTCTGATTGTACCTCACCGTGACGAATCAGCTTTAGCTCATCCGGTCCGATTTTGACTGTGTTCCGTGTCGTACCGCCCTCAGGACTTTCTTGCGGCTCATCGTACCTTATATATAGATGCTTCCCACGCACGATCGCTTCTCCGGGAAGTTCCTGTACCACATCTTCTCCGTCATGATGACTATGAAGACGGATTCGGACCTTTGCATTATGTGGCATGTATTCAAACTCCATTCTATTGCTATCCTACTGTACTACTATATCCAGTTCCCGATTGCAATTCAAATGAGTTTTTACAAAAAGATGCTTTCATCCAAAAAATTTAGCTACCTTAAGTCAGCTTCATCGGATGCTTGGCTAAAACTTTCAATGAATCGAGAGGCTAGAGAAGACATGTATTTATCCTTCAGCCAGACAGCTGCCACACGCGTATGCAATTCTTCACACATAATTTCCTTAACGATTAACTGGTTATTGCTTCCGAGTGACAACGCAGAGCGCGAAATCATACCGATCCCTAGTCCTTCATTAGCCCAGTGAAGCGTGGTGCGAGCATCATCGTTTTTGCAAAAGAAATTTGGCTCAAAGCCATGCTTCATACAGGTATCGTGGATCAATTGTTCAAAGCGGCGATATACGATGAGCGGCCTATTTTTCAAATCAGACAACGGGATGGTCTTCTGTTCGGGGTTCCAGTCATGTTCTTCTGTCATCACTGCTATCATTGGCTCGGAGGACGCATATCTGCACCCTAAATCGGTGGTATTAAAAGGGGTTCTGACGATGCCGACCTCTACAATTCCTTTGTTCAAAAGATCAAGAATCATGAAGGTATTTCCCTCATGAATTTCGAATTTTACACCCGCATAGGTTTTATGAAATTCGGAAAGCCTGTCTTTCATCAGGGCTGCGCCGGAAGAGGAGACCGTTCCAATGGTGAGCGTACCCTTCATCCCCAAAGCAAAATCGTTTATTTCTCTCGTTGTGGCATCTGTTAGCTCCAAGATCTGCTTGGCCCTGTTCTGTAAAATGATGCCGGCCTCCGTCAACTGGATGCTTCGTGAGCCTCGATGCACGAGCTTTACACCAAGCTCTTCCTCTAGTTGCATGAGCTGCTGACTTAAGGGAGGCTGCGCGATTTGCAGCTTTTTGGCTGCTGCGGTAATCTGTCCGGCCTCTGCGATCGCCAAAAAATACTTGAGATGTCTCAATTCCATCCTTATGGACCTCCGGTACTGATATATGTAAAGCCTATATCTCTAATATATATTAAATATTATTCATATGGTTGGGGATATGCCATAATCAAATTCAGTTATGCTATTGCGGCATGAGGCTATATACATTATTTAGGTTAGGTGATGGTTTATTTGCTGAAATTTGCTGTTTTTTTGAAACCCTATAAAAAGGAAACGATTCTTGGGCCTCTGTTTAAATTGATTGAGGCCATCTTGGAACTATTGCTGCCTACTATGGTTGCTTTAATGATCAATCATGGTGTAGGTAAAGGAGACACCCATTATGTTTGGCAGATGGGTCTTTTGATGTTACTCATGACTATACTGGGCTTTGGCAGTTCATTAGTGTGTCAGTTTTACGCAGCCCGTGCCTCTCAAGGATTCGGAACTACGCTGCGCAATACGATGTTTAAGCATATTTCATCGTTTTCTTATGCTGATCTCGATAAGTTCGGTACGCCCTCGCTCATTAACCGGATTACGAATGATGTCAATCAGCTCCAAACGGCTGTAGCAATGCTGATTCGTCTGGTCATTCGTGCTCCTTTTATTTGTATCGGGGCTATTATCATGTCGATGATCCTGGATTTCCGCCTGGCTTTGGTGCTGTTGGCGGCTACACCAGTTCTGGCTTTGATTCTATATGTGGTCATTACGAAGGCTTCACCACTGTATCGTCTATATCAAAAAAAACTGGATAAAATCGCCCTTGTGCTGAGCGAAAATCTTACAGGCGTACGGGTCATACGTGCATTTGCCAAAAGAGGAGCTGAACGAGTTAAATTCAACACTGCTTCAGATGACCTGACTCAGACCGCTATTCGTGTCGGACGTATTTCTGCTTTGCTAAGCCCTGCCACCTTGCTGGTGGTAAACGGAGCTATTATTGCAATCCTGTGGATCGGCGGCATCCATATCCAATATGGATCTCTTACACAAGGGGAGATTATTGCCTTTATTAATTACATTACGCAAATTTTACTGGCTCTGATTGTGGTGACCAATTTAATTATTTTGTTCACCAAGGCTGCCACTTCAGCAGCGCGGATTCAGGAGGTCCTAGACACGCAAGCTTCGATTTCCGACACTGCTGCTACTTCTACACCTATAGACAGGGAGGGAACAACTGAGCATGGCGCTGTACCAGCCATCTCTTTTGATCATGTTTCCTTTGGATACAATACGACAGGGCAACTGGCACTTAGCGATGTAGTGGTAAACATCTATCCCGGTGAAACGGTCGGCATCATCGGAGGAACAGGTTCGGGGAAATCCACCTTTGTGAATCTCATTCCCCGCTTCTATGATGTAGTAGAAGGTCGTATAGAGGTTGATGGCATTGACGTACGGCAGTATAAGCTTGAGCAATTGCGTCAGAAAATCGGTATTGTTCCTCAGAAGGCGCTGCTGTTCACTGGAACTATAGCGGATAATATCCGTTGGGGGCATGAACACGCCACCGATGAGGAAGTCGCTCAAGCCGCAGCTATCGCGCAAGCGGATGAGTTCATTTCCAACTTGCCGGAGAAATTCGATGCTCCGATCACCCGAGGGGGGCTTAATCTGTCGGGAGGACAAAAGCAGCGACTTACCATTGCCAGAGCTATTGTCGGCAATCCGCAAATTCTCATTTTGGATGACTCCTCAAGCGCACTTGATTTTGCTACCGATGCCGCCCTCCGTAAATCGCTACAGGAAAATAGCACCAGCATGACCGTCCTGCTGGTCTCGCAACGAGTAAGCAGCGTACAGCATGCTGATAAAATAATTGTGTTTGATGAGGGGCGGATTGTCGGTATCGGCACACATGAACAGTTGATGAGCAGCTCAGATGTGTATCAGGAAATTAATCATTCCCAGCTCTCAACGCAGGAGGTAGACCAATGAGTGGCAAGGAAACGTGGAGAAGATTGTTAACCTATGTGGGTCGATATAAAAAAACAACATTTTGGGTCATCGTCAGTGCGTTTCTCAGCGTGCTTGCCAGTCTGATCGGACCCTACATGATTGGTCAAGCTATCGACCACATGGTGGATAAGGGAGCAGTGGGTTTTAAAGGTATTGCGCAGATTCTAGCTGGATTAGGCATTGTATATGTTGTAGGCAGTCTATTTAGCTGGCTGCTCACGTATTTGACGAACCGGATTGCTTTTCAGACTGTAAATGATATGCGGCGGGAGTTATTTGATCATTTTAATATCCTTCCGTTAAGCTTTCATGACACTCATCCGCAAGGAGACAGCATTAGCCGTTTTGTGAACGATATGGATGCTGTGTCGGATGGATTGCTGCAAGGCTTTTCCACATTGATTACCGGGATTATTACAATTATAGGCTCCATTGTACTCATGCTGTATATCAGTCCGATAATGACGTTGGTCGTATTGGTGTCTGCCCCGATCACATACGGTGTGGCACGGTTCATTACTACAAGGTCACAGCGTATGTTCCGCGAACAGGCCAAAATTTTAGGAAGCCTGAATGGTTACGTGGAAGAAATGATTGGCGGACAACGGGTAGTTACCGCTTTCCATTATGAAAACCGCTCGCTTGAGGAATTTTCCGCCAGAAACGAGCAATTGTATCAAGCCGGGGTGAAATCGCAGTTTTACGGATCATTGTCTAACCCCTCCACTCGATTGGTGAACAACATGACTTTTTCAGTCACCGCCATGATTGGCTGTATCTCCATCATTCTGGGTGGGATCTCGGTAGGCGGATTGTCGAGCTTTCTGATTTATACCAATTTGTTCGCCAAACCCTTTAATGAAATTACGGGTGTGCTGACTCAGTTCCAAGCAGCTACGGCTTCTGCTCAGCGCATATTCGCTATTTTGGACTCACCGCCAGAGCAGCCGGAAAAATCGAACGCCGTACAGCTGGAGCGCAGCAAAGGCACGATTCTTTTTGATCATGTCAAATTCTCCTATAACCCGGAACGTACGCTCATTACGAACTTTAGTTTGGAGGTTAAGCCAGGCACTCGTGTGGCCATTGTCGGGCAGACCGGAGCTGGCAAAACCACACTCGTCAATCTGCTTATGCGGTTTTACGATGTGGACAGCGGCTCAATATCCATCGACGGAGTGAATATCAACGACATGAGCCGGGACAGCCTGCGGACTAACTTCGGTATGGTGCTTCAAGATACATGGCTGTTCAGCGGGACCATTCGGGATAATATCGCTTACGGGAAGCCGGAGGCCACGGACGAAGAAGTCATCGCAGCTGCAACAGCTGCCAATGCGCATAGCTTCATCAAACGACTGCCTCATGGCTACGATACGGTCATCAGCGGGTCAGGCGACAGCCTGTCGCAAGGCCAAAAACAGCTGCTCACTATCGCGAGAGTGATCCTGGTCGATCCACCTATGCTGATCCTGGATGAAGCGACCAGTAGCATAGACACCCTGACAGAAGCGCGTATCCAAAAAGCATTTATGAAAATGATTGCCGGACGCACCAGCTTTGTGATCGCCCACAGACTATCGACCATCCGCGAAGCGGATTTGATTTTATACATGAAAAACGGCGATGTCGTCGAAAGTGGCACCCATGAGGGACTGCTTGCCAGCGGCGGCCATTATGCCTCGCTCTATAACAGCCAGTTCACTACGGCTTAAAAGACTGACCGGATACGGTCGCATCATTAAGGTCAACGTTCTTTAAAAAAGTCGGTTGCTTTTTAAGCAAACGGCTTTTTAATTTTTCTTTGATAAATTCGCCTCTTATATTATATAATAAAACACGAACAAACGTTTCTGTTTCATCTAAACCTTATGGTTTGTGTATAGCCAACACCTATGCATGGGTTTCAGTTGGGAGGCTGAATATGGATATTAATGAATTTCAAAAGTGGGTAAAGCAATATTATCAGGAGAGAAACTGGTCGGATTTGGATATCTTTGTCCGAATTGGTTTCTTGGCAGAGGAAACCGGGGAGGTTGCGAGAGCTATTCGCGCCCTAGAGATCGGCAGAGACCGGCCTGATGAGATCGATGGTTCATTCGAGGAGAACAAGGACCATTTAACCGAAGAACTTGGAGACGTACTGGGTAATCTCATCGTGATCGCCAACAAGTATGACATCACCTTGGAGGATATATTCCGAACACACCAGCAAAAACTTGCAAAAAGATATACATAAAGGAGAATCTCATATGAAAAGCATTGCTGTTTTTTGCGGTTCCAGTAATGGAGCGTCTGAGATTTATCGAGAGCATGCTGTTGCTCTGGGCAAGGCACTTGCCGAACAGGAAATAAGCCTGGTTTATGGAGGAGCAAGTGTTGGTTTAATGGGTGCAGTAGCTGACGCGGCACTTCATGCAGGAGGTCGCGTCATCGGTGTGCTCCCTCACTTTTTGCAAAGCCGTGAAATTGCACATAATGGCCTGAGCGAATTAATCATTGTTGATTCCATGCACGAACGAAAATCTAAAATGGCAGAGATTGCGGACGGATTCATTGTTTTACCAGGTGGCCCAGGTACAATGGAAGAATACTTTGAAATCTTCACATGGGCGCAATTAGGCTTGCATGAAAAGCCATGCGGTCTTTTAAACATTAACCATTATTACGATCCTCTTATATCCTTGTTTGATCGTATGGCTGAGGAACAATTTATGCAGGAAAAATATCGTGCGATGGTAATTACGGATACCACTCCGCAAGGAATCCTACGGCAATTTACAAATTACACTCCTCCTGCCGTCAAAACATATCTCACGAGCAAACGGACCTGACATTAGGAATGACACATACTGCTCAACAGACTTACCAATTAATTTAATAGTTATAAAAGGAACACCACCGTCAACGTTATTCCAGTGGTGTTCCTGTAAAATTGAGGAGAATTGCAGGCTTTTATTCTCCCCAATCGTCACGTTCACTTTTACACCTGCATTCAATTATGTAGTCATCCAATGAATGGTGTCACGCCTAACGAGAACCCCAATTTTAAATCCCAGCGCCCGTAGCGGTTGGATGGTCCATTTGCTCACTTTCCTGAAAATCCCTGCGATACAACCAGCCGATCAAGATAGCAATGGTCGTCATAATCGCAGCCAACAAATACACCTGCACCATACCAAAACGGTCTGCATACCAGCCCATGAATAACAAGGACAGGCCGAAAGCGAGATTGGTAAGCACATCAATTCCCGCCATCACTTTGGGCAGCTGGGCTGCCGGTGCACTGGTTTGCAGCAAGGTACGGCGAATGATACCAGCCATTTGAACAGGTAAGCCTGATACAGCAAAAAGAATAAGTGCAGCAACGGGAATTGTATTCAGCGCAAATACAATTGTAATCAGTACATACACCAGCAACGCTCCGAGCATGTACAAAAAGCTGTTCTTTTGCAATCGCTTGACCAAGCCAACGACAATCAATCCACCCAAGATCGTGCCCGAGAAAAAGGACGCATTCATAAAGCCCCACCAGCTTGCATCCCGATGCAGTACTTGGCTGACGTACGCCAAAATAAATACGCCGAGCCAGGAGACACCCCCAATACTATCCACACTATCGACGATCATCAGAGAACGAATACGACGGTTGTGCCAAATGATTTTCCAGCCTTCCCCAAGCTCTTTCCAATGGGAGCCTTTTTCCTTTCCCTTTGCAGGTTCTACTAGATTTGTTGAGGAATCCGAAGCTTCAAGACTTAATTCCTTCTGATCCAGTGGATCACGGACGAAGGACGTGACAGTTACAGCTACGAGATAACAACAGGATGCGATCACAAGCGTATTCAGGGAACCCAGCCAAGCCACAATAATTCCGCTCAACGCCCAGCCTGCACACCTGACCACCTGATCACTGACCGCTACCATGCCGTTGGCCCGCATCAGTCCTTCACCCGTAGCCAAACGGGGTACAAGCGCATTACGCGCAGGATTCGTCCAGCCATCCAGAAAAGACATACCAAACACCATCACAAAAATAAATAGAAACGACCTCTGCTCCGGTACGATCCACAAATAAAGCAGCAGTAGCGTAAAGATGACAAACTGCCCAAACTGGGAAAATAGCAACACGCGCGTCAGCCGAAATCGGCCGAGGACGATCGGTGCAACGAGCCCACTAAGCACTTGGGCAGACAATCGGAACAACGGGATTAAAATAGTCGTCATTAAGGAATTACTTGAACTGAACACCAATACCACTACACTCAACATGTAGATGATATCTGCTACGTTGGAGATCGTCTGAGACCCCCACAGGTAATAAAAAGAGCGTCTGATCAAAAAAGTTTCCCCCTCTTTGGTACATCGCCAATTTATGTATTTCCATAACCAAACCTCCCTTGTTGATATTACAAATCTGTTAATTGTCTGGTTTTTTGTATATTCTACGCACACCCTTAAATTTCCTTCTTTTATCTTAAAAGGAAATCCGGTGTCCAGTATGCTTTCATAGCCTCTTTCAAATCTTATCCAACACAAAAAAGCGCCTATAGCGCTCTTTCCTACCCAAAAACAGGCAATAAAGACCACTAAGACGCTTCTTAAAATGTTTACTTCGTTAAATCTTCCACAAATTTAGGTAATACAAACGCCGCTTTGTGTAGACGCGGACTGTAATATCGGGTGTCCATCTCTGGAATTCGGGTCTCGTCTACTTCGAGCGGATCATACTTCTTACTACCCAACGTGAATGTCCAAAGACCGCTCGGATAGGTCGGAATGTTCGCACCATACACACGCACAATCGGGAAAATTTCCTTCACATCTTTGTTGACCTTCTGAATCAGGTCTGCCTTGAACCAAGGATTATCCGTTTGTGCAACGAAAATGCCGTCTTCCTTCAACGCTTCAAAAATACCTTGGTAAAACCCGCGCTCGAACAGCGGGGCTGCCGGACCTACCGGCTCCGTCGAATCGACCATAATGACGTCGTATTCATTTTTGTGTTCAATAATGTGCATGTATCCGTCATTGACCAGCACTTCTACATTAGGCTCGTCCAGCTTTCCTGCGATTTCAGGCAAATATTTTTTGGAATATTCAATCACCTTACCGTCGATTTCAACCAATACAGCCTTTTCCACTTCAGGGTGCTTGATGACCTCACGAATAACGCCGCCATCGCCACCGCCCACAACCAAAACTTTTTTCGGATTCGGATGTGTATTCAAGGCAGGATGTGCTACCATTTCGTGATACACAAATTCATCCTTAACCGTTGTCATCACCATGCCATCCAGAACAAGCATATTGCCGAATTCCTCAGTCTCGATCATAGCCAGATCCTGAAAATCTGTTTTCTCAGAAACGTAGGTTTGTTTGATTTTTGCTGTAATGCCGAAAGAGGGAGTCTGCTTCTCCGTAAACCACAAGTCCATCATTCCAACCTTCTTTCTGATCAAAGTATGTGTCCGACAATCCGGTAGCATAAACGTTGACTTTCCTTATATCAGCAACACGCAAACGCCGAGTTTGCTATATTTATTGTACCAAACGCATTGGAATTTCACACTTTCTGCATTATAAGTGATACCTGAATGACTGCAAAAGCAATTTGGAGATTTAATCTTGTTTAAAATAGACACGTGTGTGTATCTGATGAATAGACGCTTTCGGATTGACTATACTGAGAACATCAACTATGGAAGGAGGTGGCATGATGACCGATACGACCGGGCGATCCCCCAAGCGTAAACCGCTTTGGCTTCGATGCTTTCAAGGACTGATGACTCTCACTATTCTGACGGTCATCGCCGCCTGCATCCTGCTCGCCTATTTGTACACGACCAGCCTTCCGCTCGCGGATACGGATCGGAATTCACGTCTGCTCGATAGTCAAGGGCAAGTCATCGCCACTTTCTCTGCCGGAGGCAAAGAATCCATTCCGGTCCAGCTTGATCACATTTCACCCGATTTGATTGCAGCTACCCTGGCTGTGGAAGATCGGAAGTTTTACGATCATTTTGGCTTTGATTTCAAAGGTCTGGGCCGGGCGGTAATCGTTAATCTGACTCGCTGGGATATGTCGCAAGGGGCCAGCACGCTGACTCAGCAGCTTGCACGGAATCTGTACTTATCTCATGAGAAAACGTGGACGCGCAAGGCCAAGGAGGCCATTTATACCGCACAGCTTGAAATGAAGTACACCAAGAATGAGCTGCTGCAAATGTATTTGAACGAAATTTACTATGGTCACGGCGCCTATGGCATTGGAGCGGCTTCGCAAATGTATTTCGGTAAATCCGCAAAGGATCTGGATTTGGCCGAAAGCGCCCTGTTAGCAGGTATTCCGAAAGGACCGACCTACTATTCACCGTATAATCATATGAAAAATGCAAAGGATCGGCAGAAAATTGTACTGGACTCCATGGCGCTCACCGGCAAAATTACTCCGGCCGAAGCCACCAAGGCCTATGAGGAAATGCTGGCCCTGCGGCCCGAGAGCCAGCGCCGGACAGTGGAAGCCGCTCCCTGGTTCCGCGATTACGTCCGCCAGCTGGCGACTCATCAGCTTGGGATTAGCGAAGGAGTGCTTGAGCATGGTGGCCTGAGCATTTATACCACGCTGGACATGCACATGCAGCAAGCAGCCGAGGCGGCCGTAAACGAGGGCATGAAGAGCAGCAACGGACTGGAAACCGCGTTAATCTCCATGGACCCGCGCAACGGACATGTCAAGGCCATGGTTGGCGGAACGAACTATGTCGGGAATCAATATAATCATGCGCTGGCCACAACCCGGCAGCCAGGCTCCGCTTTCAAGCCGATTATGTATCTGAGCGCGCTGGATTCCGGCGAATTGACGAGTACGTCCAAGTTCGAAAGCCGACCGACGTTGTTCCACTACGATAACAACCGCAAGACCTATAAGCCCAAAAATTTTGGAGACAAATATTTGGGCGAAATAGATCTTCGACGCGCAATTGCGGCGTCCGATAATATCTATGCCGTAAGCACCATTTTGAAGGTGGGAACGGATAAGGTCATGGACCTCGCCAGCAAAATGGGCATTACAAGCGAGCTCAAGCCCGTACCTTCGCTGGCGCTGGGCGTGTCGCCCGTCAGCCCGTTCGAGATGGCCTCGGCCTTCTCGGTCATCGGCAGCGGCGGGCAAAAGGTGGCTCCGGTGGCAGTGCTGCGCATCACCGATGCGGCCGGGCGGTCGCTGTACGAAGCGCCCCAAGCCGCGCCCGTGCAGGTGGTGAAGCCCGCCTCCGCCTACGTCCTCACACGCCTCATGGAAGGCGTATTTGAAGAAGGCGGCACTGGCAACCGGGTTGCGAAGCTGATCAAGCGCCCGGTTGCCGGCAAGAGCGGCACGACCAACACCGATGCGTGGATGGTCGGCTTTACCCCCGAGCTGTCCACCGCTGTCTGGGTCGGCTACGACAAGGGCAAGGCCATCAGCACACAGGATGCCCGACGGGCGGCTCCGATTTTTGCGCAATATACGGAGAAAGCGCTGGAGAATGTGCCGCCCAAAATCTTCCCTATCCCTGACGGCGTAGTCAGCGCTTATATTGACCCGGCCAGCGGCAAGCTGGCTGCACCGGACAGCCCGGACAAGCGGCTGGAGGTATTTGTCAGCGGAACGGAGCCAAAGGAGACGCTGTCGGGGCAAGATAATCCACCAGCAGCAACGCCAACTGACCAAGCGGAGCGACAAGCCGAAAAGAAATCGTGGTGGGGCAATTTTAAGCGTTGGTGGATGGATTAATAGCAAAAAAAAGACTGGGAGAACGCGATGAGCGCTCTCTCAGTCTTTTTATTTTCGCTTCACTTACCTCATTTACCCATTTACCTCTCTTGCCAGTGCCATCAGCCATCATCCCATTAAGCCCCGCTCTTCCCTAAAGCTGCGCTATTACCAATAACAGCTAAACGACTCAATACGGTTAGTGTCTACACCATAATAAAACCAAAAACGACCACTCCACCGAAAACCCGCTACGGATGTCCTGCCTACAAAGACAGGGTACATCCAGAAACGCTCTCCGTTCGTCAGCCATACAAACGTGTTGCGGAACAAACAACCGAAAATGGCTCCAGGGTCAACCGCATACGCCGAAACCAGCGGCTTCGGTGGCGTAAATTGCGGTGGTGGGGAAGTTGGTGCTTGAGTTTGCTGCCCACCTTGCGGACCGAATGGCCCCTGCGGCGGCGGTGGTGAGAACGGCTGTGGCGAAAATGGCCCTGGGCCTGGTGGTGGACCTATCGGAGATGGGAAGGAATCCTGCATATCAGGAAATTGTGGAATCGAAGGACCTGACGGCGTGAATGGACCCGGAGTACCCGGTTGCGTTCCGAAAGGAACTTGTGGCAGTAAAGACATGTGTTTCACTCCTTGTGTTCTAGGCTGATGTATCCTATGCGGGACATCAGCCCGTGGACTGGGCGAATCCCCATATCGCCGCCAAACTCCGCTATTTCGTCCTTTTACATCAAAAATTCTTATTTCCTGATACGATTAACTCCCTTTCTGAACATGCTCCAGCTCAATTTCATGGACCATTTTAATCTCGACTCGTTTCCTTAGCTCATAATACCGTTCCAGCAGTCGGTGCTCAACGCCCAACTGTTCATTCATCCAGCCTATAATAGAGTCATCGTGATGTTCGTTAGACCAGCTAAACAAATCGCTATATAGCTGACCAAATGATTCCTCATTGCTGCGAGCGAACCGGATCGGTCGGGCTGTATAGCTTAGCTTGAGTTCCAACATCTCATATAGCACGTCCAAACGGTATTCCAATGCCTGTACATCTTCTTTGGATGCATCGTAGCTTTTTATATCCTGAACAAGCTCCCTAAAGGTTAGCCCTACATGCTGCATAGCAAAATAAGACCACACACAACTGCCTGTAGCCGTTCCATGAGCCTCCCAAAACGGATTCCACAGGATAGAGCGAATCGTATCCTTTTGCCCTTCTCCAAACAATGCTATTCCAGCAATAATTCCTGCGTTACAGTCTACGGAAGCACGTTGCTCTCCCCAATGTACCAATCGCGGAATCATATCTTCAGTAGTGCATTTGAAGCTTAACAGAGGTAAGAATTCATTAAACAAATTCTGATCCAGCGCTTTTTCCAATTCAGCCGCCAGTTGTTCACGATACGGTTCGCATGGAAGATGTACCAGTCCCAAACAGGCATCCACAGACGCAACTCCATATGGCCCATTCACCAAAGCGACAAGATCAGCAGCAGCCTCCACATAACCCAAATAACCTAGCACATACAGCACACCGTCAGGTATATATTCTGGAGATGCCTGATTTTGAACGTAACGCTCGTACATATCCTGCGCCAAAGTAACATCCCCGCATCTCATGATCGGCTGGAGGAGTAACCCCCTGATATAATGATGGGGATCTTCTACAAAAAGCCTGTATAACTCCCAAGCATCCTCCACTGTCCCATATCGGGCAACCACATCCGTATAGGCGGAAATGATGCTGGCGTCCAGCTTCTTGCCTGAGCCGAACATATCAATAAGCCTTGCTGTCGCGTCCATCATCCTGTTTTTCTCCTTTTACCTGTGTACGTCTTCATAAAGCACTTCTCCACTGTTGAATATTTCTATTAAAAAAGAGGAAAGATGTTATCATCTACGATCCGGTCTAGGGAGTTGATCTCATGCATGATTCCAGTCCAAAAATTACAACATTTTTCATGTTCTCTGGTCAAGCAGAAGAAGCCATGCAATATTATACCTCTGTATTTAAACCGTCTGGTATCATGAGCATTTTTCATCAGGAGGATGGGAGCGTGTTACATGCCGTATTCAACCTCAAAGGGCAGACCTTTATGGCAATTGACCAAAATCATCACGACAAACACCCTTTTACCCCAGCTCTATCGCTATTCGTCACTTGTGATTCGGAAGAAGAAATCCATAGCGTGTTTGACCAGCTATCTCAGGAAGGCCGAGTTCTAATGCCCCTTGAAGCCTCTCCCGTAAGCCAACAATTTGGGTGGGTTGAAGATAAATACGGAGTCTCATGGCAATTGAACCTGGCAAAAGACTAAATTTCTTCTCTAAACGATCTAACAGACTCTAGAAGTCTATAGAAAAACAATAGACCATGCTCCATCTTTTTTTGGTAATATTACATTTAATAGGTGCCAGTAAAAGGATGTGTGTTTATTGTATAGTACAAATTGTGAGCAATGTTTTGGTTTATGCTGTGTAGCCTTGCCTTATGCAAAATCAGCTGATTTTGCTTTTAATAAGGATGGAGGAACTCCTTGTCAAAACCTAAATGCGGATTATCGTTGTGATATTCATAAGAATCTAAGAAACAACGGCTTGCGAGGCTGTACGGTATATGATTGCTTTGGAGCAGGTCAAAAAATTTCCCAAGTTACATACAACGGAAAAAGCTGGCGAGACGACCCGGCAATAGCTGAGGAAATGTTCAGTATATTTCCCATCATGCAACAGCTTCATGAAATGCTTTATTACCTAAATGAAGCCCTTAACTTAAAAGAAACTCACCCCATCTATACAGACTTACAAAAAACTATGGCGAAAATCGAGCAGCTTACGAATCAAGATCCAAAATCCCTCATAGTTCTTCATGTACCAACCCATAGGGCGTTAGTCAATGATTTACTTTTACAAACAAGTGAGTTAGTACGAGAAAAAGGTAAGAAAAACTTAGAGCACAATAAATATAGTAAAAAAATCAGGAGTAGAGACCTTATCGGGGCAAATTTGAGAGGCGCCAATCTTAGAGGTGCCAATTTGAGAGGAGTTTTACTTATTGCTGCTGACCTCCGAGAAGCCGATATGAGAATGACCGACCTTATCGGTGCGGATTTTAGAGACGCTGATTTAAGTGGAGCTAATCTGGAAGGAAGTATTTTTCTTACACAAGCGCAATTAAATTCGGCTAAGGGCAATTGTAAAACCAAACTGCCCCCTTCTCTAAGCATTCCCGGTCATTGGCTGCATTAGTTTTTTTCTAAAGAAACATTGCTTACCTACATAAAAAAGAAATAGACCGCCCCCCACAAAGGTAACGGTCTATTGTTGGACCTTACTGCCGACTGCTCTTTAAGCAGTGGTTGTACACTGGAGTCGTGTTGGCGCACGACTCCCTACTATTCTTACCTCAGTATAGCTCATTTTATAACGTAAATACAGCTTTTATCTTCAAGAATTTTACTGATTACTCAGCTCTTTAATGTATATTGGGCAACAAAAAGTACCTTCCATTGGATCAGGTTCAAAAATCACGTCTTTATGACTGCATCCAGATTTAAATCCCCTTATTCTTCTTCGTTCAGAAATTCCTTTAATCTCCGACTTAAAGCTGCATACTGCCCTGCATTGGTGTCCGAAAAAGCCTCCTCCCGGTTGGAGTATACATCCTGATACTGTGGAGGGATTGAAAATTGCGACCTCGTAAAATCTATAATGTCCTCACCAATGCGGTTGTAATAGTGCCAACCACTATCCAGCCATGTCCTCAAAATATCGCCGCCAAGCCTGTCCTGAACGACAAGCGCTGTGACACCACATTGTCCAGCCGCAGGATTATTTGCTATCCATTTAGAGCTAGACTCCAAAGACCAAGCTTGAAACAACGCCTTTTCTAATTCTAAAAAACGGTTTGCATTCAACATGCGTCTCCCCTTTCGATTCCATTCTGCACTTATGGTGAACGTGCTTTATTTATTTCAACCCGTATTCCACACTCTGTGAATCTTGGCTTCTGCTTCTTTCAGTTCTAGCAAATATATGTCGGGATTCGAAAGTTTTTTCCACTCCTCAAAACCAAACTGCGGATCGTAATGTCGAATGAGAAGAGATAGTAAAGCTCCATGAGTTACAATGATAACCGTTTTTTCCGCCCGCTCTATAAGCTCCTGGACAAGCTGGATTCCTCGATCTGCTGCTTCACGAGATGATTCTCCTCCCTCCAGCTTCAAGTCCTCGTCCAAATACGTCTGCTCCAGCACGTCCAGCCAATGATCCAGATGCTCACAGCTAAGTACACGTTCCTGAAGACGTGGATCAGTATATACCTGCAACTGTCTACGCTCAGCCAAGGGCTGAATGGTTCGCACAGCTCGTTTCCATGGGCTGGACACAATATATTCCACACCTGCATTCTCCATAAAATCAGCCAACTGCTCAGCTTGTCGGGTACCTTCATCGGTGAGTCGGGCATCTGGTTCCTGTCCGGTTGCTTGGGCATGTCTGACAAAGTAAATTTTCTTCACATCATCGCTCCTAACCGTCACACAAATGTAGTATTCTGTATATTTACAAATAATTATTTTTATGTTATAATATAGGTTTACATATTTATATTTCATGATACGATTCCTTTGTATTACATCAACTCTTATGGGAGGGATTCGATGCAATTAGACAAGGGAATACACATACTTCAGGTTTCTGCTAACATCATGGGAAGTATAGAGAGTATTCACCCCACTTTAATGTGGGACGAAGATAACATGATTTTAGTCGATACGGCTTACCCCGGGCAACTCTCACTTTTACATGAGGCTATTCTAGGCACCGGATTAGCAATCCATAAACTTACCTCCATATTAATAACACACCAGGATCTTGATCATATCGGCAGTTTAGCAGATATAATCCGGGCTTCCTCATCCCCAGTTCAAGTATTAGCCAGTTCTATCGAAAGGCCTTATATACAAGGAGAAAAACAGCTTATAAAGCTGACTCCAGAAGCAATAGATCAAGCTGTAAGCTCCATGCCCGAATCCGTTCCGGTAGAATGGAGACATGCATTCCGGCGTACACTTGAAAATCCCCCAAAGGCTATTGTAAACTCCACCATCGTTGCGGGAGAGGAATTACCCTTCTGTGGGGGGATCGCAGTTATAGATACTGCTGGACATACACCAGGGCACCTAAGTTTCTATCATAAATCCAGTCAAACCCTGATTGCAGGAGATGCTCTACGCGTAGTAAGCGGCAAATTATTGGCTCCAGACCCGCAATACTGCTGTGATTTCAATATGGCCAAAGAATCTCTTAAAAACCTGCTGCCATATGATATTAAAAAAGTGATTTGCTTTCATGGAGGGCTGTACGAAGGCAATTGTAATCAGCGGATATCTGAAATATGTGAATCCTAGCTTTTGAACACATGGTCATACCCGATCCTTGACCGGTCAGTGAATCATCAAAGAAAAGACTAACCAGGAATTCCTGGTTAGTCTTTTCTGAATGAGAATTAGGCTTTTAAGTGAACTCTTAATACGGGCACTTCTGAAGAAGCAGATGTACCTTCCAAGATTTCCACATGACTGATCATCTCTTGCCCGTCTGGAACGATTACTGGAGTAATTACAGGCAATCCACCCTGTTGAATCGCGTCTAGATCAAACTCCATCAGTAATTGCCCTGCTTTAATGTTATCTCCTGTTTGAACGTGAGGGTTAAACCCTTGTCCTTTGAGGGAAACTGTATTAATCCCGACATGTATCAAAATTTGTACACCAGATTCATGCTCAATGATCAGAGCATGCTTACTTTTCTCCATCACGTGGACGACTTTCCCCGTAAAAGGAGCAGTCACTTTACCTTCAGTCGGATGAATAGCGATGCCTTCCCCCATAGCCTTCGTAGAGAACGCAGGATCTGGAACCTCTTCAAGGGAAACCACTTTTCCTTTGATTGGTGCTACCATGTCGAATTCTTCAATACGAGGAGCCGCCTTCTTTTTCAACCATTTAAACATAACGATGCCACCTTATTTAGAGATTACATTCATAAACAGTGAATAGGACTTAACTATACCTTTTAAGGAACCGGTTCCACAAAATGAATAAAAAGAGGAGTGGAAGCGATTTCTATCTGAATTATAGTGAATGCCTTTCCAGGATGTCAAGATGCTCCTCTCCGTTTCTAAAATCACTCCAATTAAAGATACAGAAACATTTTATAGCGAGCATACTTTACATCCTTTCACTAAAATTGCATAATGATCAGTTGTAAAGTATGCACATTCATATTATATACTTACCTAAAGGAGAGTGTAATTTATGAGTGAACCCTGTGTTCCGTCTGGCGTGGTCCTAAAAGACACTGGCTTTGGATATACGTTGTCCTTAATAAGCGGTAAATATAAAATGATCATTATATATTGGCTTTTTGAAAATAAGGTCATGCGACATAACGAGCTGAAGCGAAGTATCGGTACCATTTCCTTCAAAACACTAAGCATCATGTTAAAAGAGCTAGAGGCAGATGGCCTTATCATACGCAAGGAATTTCCCCAGATCCCTCCAAAAGTTGAATATTCACTATCTAAACGCGGTCTTTCTCTCATTCCATTATTAAATATGATGTGCGAGTGGGGAGAGGAAAATGGTTTGCCAGCTCTGGAGGACGGACAGCAATAAACATTCCTATTACAGGCTGTCAATAAAATTCAAATAATCTCGTGCGCTTTTCTCCAATTCGCTTTCGGACGTACCCATCTCATTTTCGCCAGACTCTTTTTCTGTACCATAAAACGCAAAGAACGAACGATAATCTGCATTGCAATATAGGAAGGTTGTTTCAAAAGGAGATAATAGCTGCTCAAGTGTATGGCGATATCTTCCTTCTTCACTATAATCTTCTTTTTTACTTCCGGCAGATACTGCTAAAGCAACCTTACGATTCTTTAATTTGTCACCTCCATTTGAACCATGAGCCCAGCCATAAGCAAAAACATCGTCAAGCCATTTTTTAAGGAGAGGCGGACTGTTAAACCAATAAACAGGAAACTGTAAAATAAGATTGCTATGTGATTCAATGAAGTGCTGCTCTTTTTCCACATCAATGTTCCCGTCAGGGTAAACCTTATGCAATTCGTGGATAGTATACTTTTCTGGATATTTTTTGAGTTCTTCTACCCATCGCCTATTTATGACAGATGCCTCGATGCTTGGATGTGTAACGATAACAAGAGTTTTCAAAGAATTGTCCTCCTTAAGTATTATTTATTTTTGAGTATAAAGTGAGCGCTACAAATATGTAAGTATGCACTTTCAGGACAACTACTTACTAAAAGGTTAGTGTCAACTCAGATAAATAAAAAAAGCAGCCCACAGATGTGGCTGCTTTTTTTACTACGTTAACGCTGGGCCTATCCTTCCAGCGCCTGCTTCAATTCCTCAGGCGAAGCGTCCCACCATTCCTCGTTATGCGAAATTAGCAGGCTTTTAAGCGCTGCTCTATCCTCGCTGCCGAGATCATCCAGCATGAAACGACGCTTGAGCGCGTAATCCATACGGTTGACGTGATCGGCGAGGATTTTCCAGCCGCGTTTGGCTTCGTCGTCAATCAGCATCTCGCAGGCGGTGGCGCCGCCGTACATACGTCCTTCGGGCGTGCGATCCACGGCTACCCATACGAGCCATACCTGGCGTCCGTTCGGTACATCCTCTTTATTCGTAGAGAACTTGATACCACGTTCTACTTTACTTTTGGCATGCATGGCACCGATATCAATTCTCGCCTCTCCTCGGTCAATGATGACCGGAGACATGCTGTTCAGGTCGATTGAGCCTGCGCCGAAACCCTTATGTTTACTCTTGCCACTGACAATGTTCAGTGCAATCTGTTTTTTGCCGTCCGGCTGATTTTCACTCATGCGTCACTAGACCTCCATTTTCCGTCTTCACACTCATTCTACACTATAAATATTTTAACTAATAATCTCCTGAAAGCAAACATATACATGCTGTAGATGCTTGTCAACGGGAGGTATCCATTGTATGACCCCAGCACGCACTAAAATCGTTTTATTGTCTACACTAGCCCTCGGTCTCCTCGCAGGGACGTTATGGTTTGCCTGGCAGCCCCAATTGCAATCCGACCCGCAGTCCATAGGCCAACCACTATACGGCTCCCTGTCTGAGTCTGCGCTTGCCCCAAATATGGGCAAGCCTCTAGGGGCAAACATCCTGCCTGACCTGCCCAAGAACCCTCCACAGCCCGCTACAGAAATCCTCAGCAAACGGGTAGTAGAGTACCACATTGATGTGTCTCTGGAAAAAGGACAGGTTTTGCGAGGCACTGAGACACTGACTTGGAAGCATCCGGGCAAGAAAACCGTGAATGATCTGTATCTTCATCTATACCCGAATGCCTTCTCTTCCATGGAAACCACCTTTATGAAGGAATCCGGTGGAAAGCTGCGCGGAGACACCATGCCCAAAGACGGCTTTGGCTCCATGACGCTGACTGAACTAAAAACAGAAGACGGTTTATCTCTCATGCACCGCATCCAATATGTGCAGCCAGATGACGGTAACGCAGGCGACCGTTCGCTCGTGAAGGTGCGTCTACCCAAGCCGGTACGAGGTGGCGAAGAAATCACATTATATATGAAGTTTGAGGTAAAACTGCCCGCCATCTTCGCTCGTATGGGTGCGACAGATGATTTTGTAATGGCAGGGCAGTGGTTCCCGAAGCTCAGCGTCTACGAGACTGCAGGACAGCGTGGACGCGCCGAGGAGGGCTGGAACCTCCACCAGTATCATGGTAACTCCGAGTTTTATGCCGATTTTGGAATTTACAGCGTACGGATTCGGGTGCCTGAAACTCATATCGTAGCAGCGACCGGATTTCCCACCCGTGGTGCCGTTCGACAGAACGGCCAAAAAATATATCAATTTTATGCCGATGATGTACACGATTTTGCCTGGTCCGCTTCACCCAACTTTGTAACCGTAGAAGAACCCTTTTCTTCTGCTGAAGTCCCTGGTGTCAAAATCAAGCTCTACCTTGACCCGTCGCACAAGGAGCTCAAAGGACGCTATATGAGCGCCGCGAAGGCCGCCCTTTCGTACTACAGCAAATGGTACGGGCCTTATCCATATTCCACCCTATCCATCGTGGTTCCACCCAAATCAGGCAATGGAGCCAGCGGTATGGAGTATCCGACACTCATCACAGCCGCTGCTGCGGGTAATCTGAATCCTGGCTATAGTCTGGAACGAACATTAGTTCATGAGATTGGACATCAATATTTCTACGGAATGGTAGCCAATAACGAATTTGAGGAGCCGTGGCTGGATGAAGGCTTCACCTCCTATGCAGAGGAGCGGCTTATGGAGCAAGAATATGGGCTTACCCCCAACTTGCCATTACAATCGGGACAGGTAGCCTCCCCACAGCCGCTCAACCGCGAGTCATGGAAGTACGGCTCGGCTACTGAGTACGCGCAAAATGCCTACTCTCGAGGCAAGCTGGTACTACAGGGCATTGAACGTCAGGTGGGTATGAAAAAAATGGATCGGATTATGCGGACCTACGTCCAGACGTACCGATTTAAGCATCCGTCCTCCCATGATTTTCAACGTATCGTGGAGAGAGTCACCGGACGCTCATGGAGCCACTATTTTGAACAGTATGTATATGACGGCCAGATGGCGGACTTTTCGGTGGATCATATCACGAACCACAAGCTGGAGAATGGATATGAAGCAGTCGTGACGGTCAGCAAAAAAGGGGCGGATTACCCCAAGATTCCTGTCCAATTTACCTTCAAGGATGGTACCACGATATTCAAGGCTTGGGACGGCGCGGGCAAAAGCACAACTTTTCGGATCAAAAGTACTTCTCCCGTTTCCTATGTAACCCTTGATCCTCTATATACCATTGCACTGGAGAACAAGCATATTAACAATAGCCTAAAGGCCGAATTGGACGAAAAGCAACAAACCCGTTGGAATGTAAGTGTAACCAAGCTGTTAGAAACACTGCTTGGAAGTCTGTCATGGTGAGGTGTCTATAGATGCGGACTATTATAAAAGAGGGCTGGGCGCTGGTGCGCATACGATTCTATATCGTTATCATTTTATTTCTGTATCGACTACTGTGGGGGGTGTTTCTCTATCGGCTGGTGCAGTCTGCCGTTATCCCGCTACTGCTCCGTTATCCTGATCAGGGTCAAAACGAGCTGGGACAGACCTTGTTTTGGATGGAGAGCCAGATTGCTCTGATGGACAGCCGGGAAGTACATGTGTATTTGTGGATACTACTAGGGGCGACTGTACTACGCATACTGATCACTCCCTTCATTAGAGCCGGAATATATCAAAGCCTGCATACCGATGCGACTGAACCGCAAAGCCTGTCCTTTTTCAAGGGTATGAAACGCCATGGCATGTCGTCGCTGTTGTATTACACCATCGAGTTGGGACTGCTGCTGCTTCCCTCCTTTTGGGTAGTACCGAGACTCTACCCTATTGTAGCAGGAGCACTTCAATCTTCCTCTTATCTGCTGCATTTGTTGCCCTATGTCATGGGATGGATGGCATACGGATGGTTCATTCGGCAGTGCATCCTGTATATGCAACTGGGGACTGTCGGTGGTCACGCCATACTATCGTCCCTGCTCGCCTTCTTTCGCCAGCTCCTTCCAGCTGTCGGTATATCTCTTTTGCTTGGTGCTTGTGTGCTGCTGGTCTTCGGTCTATTTGGCACCGTGGCGATGATTTGGACTGGCATGCTGGCGCTCATTCTCCAGCAATCGTATCATTTTGTTACTAGTCTGGTCAGGCTGTGGCATATCAGTTCGCAGTACAGACTATGGCATACCGATATCTCCAGTAGAAGTTAAGCCCTGCCTTTGTGTTTTTTACTTCATTTCCGTCTGTCGAAAAATCTTGATTCATATCCGCGCAAACGACACATAACTGAATACTGTTAACAAGATCTGTTCCTTGGACATTAGGAGCAGATTTTTTTTGTAACTTTTTGCAATGAAACATTTGCCAAAGCCAGCCGTCTTTGTTACAATAATCGCAGTGAACTGATAGTAACAACTTTGTAATCTTTATTGTAACCTTTATCTCAAAAATAACGTTATTGTGAATACTGCTCTCCAAGGTGCACATCTTAAGTTAAGCCTAATTCCTGGCACCTAGGAAGCGGGGGAACCAGTTTGGGTGAATTGATCTCGCAACAGAGTGGTCATAGGGGAACCTTCTACCGAATCCTTAAGCTAACCTCGCAGGCATTGGAAGGGGTATATTTTTTTTGAAGAAGAAGCTAACGATCGCAGCTATGGGTCTTGCCATTGCCTTTACATCTTTTACATTCGGTGGCGGCAGTGCATATGCAGACTCTAAGATGGACCAGGTCATTCAAGATGCCAAAGGAACGAGCTACAGAAGCGGAGGCACTACACTCGAGGGATTCGATTGCTCCGGCTTCACAATGTATGTATTCAACAAACTGGGAATTAAACTTCCGCATCAATCCGGATCACAGTTCAAAATGGGATCTTCTGTATCCCGCGATGAAATGAGACCTGGAGACCTGGTGTTCTTCAACACTACAGGAAGAGGCATTTCCCATGTAGGTATCTTCGTAGGTGAAGGGAAATTTGCCCACTCCTCGACTTCACGTGGTGTAGTAGTTAGCTCACTGAACGAAAATTATTACGCTAACCGCTATGTCGGTGCAAAAAGAATTATGAGCACAGACGCTTACCATTCTGTAGCTTCAGAAATTCCTGATGACGACAACGTAGAATAACTAACGCACAGCAAGCTAACCCTAGCCGCAATTTGATTCTGGCCGGAATCGAATTGCGGTTTTTTATGTCCACTACATCAGCAATTATTATCATTACTGACGAACTGAAGCCTCAAAAGGTTTCAATTTTAGCGAACATCGTCGGTTTTACCGTCAGCGCTGGGGGAGCATATGAGCAGTAATTCCTTCTTATTGATTGTATACCCGACTTGGGTATGAAATAAACACGCTTGCCATTCCCCTGCAACTTGTCTACAATCTGTTGTTAATGGTTGAAGTACCTGTAAAAGGAGGATGGAACACATGCCGGCCTCAATATCTAACTATCGGATCGTACCGATGGACGAGCATCAAGCGGCTGCAATCTGTGAGTGGCGCTATGATCCACCTTATAATATATACGGTTGGCTCCCCTGGGAACAAATGAAGGCGCTTGAAGTCGAATTTGGAAGTCCCACGCTTCGCCAAGAGCAATATGTTGCTGTACTGGATGAAGAGAATAAGCTGACGGGATTTGCTCAATATTTTCCTATGATCGGTGTGACCCGGCTAGGTCTTGGAATGCATCCTGAAAGATGCGGACATGGCAAAGGCTCTGATTTTGTCCGTGCCATTGCAGAGGAAGCCCAACGACGCAACCCGAAGAATGAAATTGATCTAGAGGTACTCACTTGGAATCATCGCGCTATCCGGGCTTACAAGGCGGCTGGATTTGAGCTTACAGATACCTATGAACGCCAAACTCCCGATGGCAAAAAACCGTTTTATTGTATGGTATATCGTCCCGAGCACCAAACCCAGGTTCTATGATAAAAGCGCCTTCGGCATACAACCGCGATGTTGTATAGCGAAGGCGCTTTTATCATCATACGACAGATCATTACAAGCTCAATGACTGCTGCGCATTTTTTCAAAAGCTTCATTATATTGTTGGGCTTCCTTAATATCCACGGCCATAATACCGCCGTCGTCCCAAGAGGTCAAACGCAGAGTCACGGTCTTGTAATCAATCGTAATAAATGGATGATGATTGAATGCTTCAGATATAGCGGCAACTTCATCCACGAATGCAATCCCTTTCATAAAACTGGAAAAATTATATTTCCGAACGATCCAACGTCCTTCCTCCAGTTCCCAGCCCTCCAGTTTCTCCAGATGTGCTTCAATCTCTTCTTGTGTAAAAGGCATGTTACGAACTCCTCCCCGTTTATACGGAAGCCTTTCGACCGCTTAAATACGGCCAAAACTACGATATATTGGTGTACATATTACCACGGCCCCGTTGATAAATCCATAAGACGGACCTCAAATCAAAGGGACTGACGTCAGCTCCTCGTCTCCAATGAGTACATAGATACGATGCTGCTCCGGCTCATAGATCACAACGCCACTGCCTACAGTGATTGTGGGCTCTGTACCCAGTGCATAAAATAAGTCTTCTGCCAAAGCTTCATTGACTTCCTGACGCCCCGCCGGGTCCAGCCTGTCCCAATCTTCTGCTTCCATCTCAAAAAATTCATAGCTGTCTGGGATGCGTCCCACAGCCTCTGTCAAATCGTTCAAAATTTGTTCATACTCACGTCCATGCTTTACTCCCATGCCATTTCCTCCAATGGTTCCGCCATTCAATACATAATCACCTTATTATACCGGAAATTCGCACTTAACAAAAAAGAGAGTTTTGTCGATAAATACTATAATCCGTCTTGTAATGACGCGCTTGGGGCAAGGACGACCCCGGCGGCATGAAAGGATTCAAAATCTATTCTCATGGATGAGGTGTATCATGCAAATTTCAACCATTATCGGACTTGTGCTCGGGATTGTGTCACTGGTCGTCGGGATGATCTTAAAAGGCGCTCCGGTCGTCAATCTGGTCAATAATCCCGCTGCTTACATGATTATTTTCGTCGGAACGGCAGCGAGTATATTTATGGCCTTCCCGATGGCAGAAATCAAACGGATTCCGAAGCTGTTCAAGGTTATTTTCACCGAACAAAAACTGTTAGACCGCAAAGAGCTCATCGGTACGTTTACCGAGTGGGCATCCATTACCCGTCGTGAAGGTCTGCTCGCCTTGGAATCTAAGGTAGAGGAAATCGACGATCCCTTTATGCGTGGCGGCATGCGAATGATTATTGACGGAAATGATCAGGAATTCGTACGGGACGTTCTGATGGAGGATATCAATGCTACCGAAGATCGACATCGCTCTGGCGCGCTGATCTTCTCTCAAGCTGGTATGTACGCTCCAACGCTCGGGGTACTCGGTGCGGTTGTAGGTCTGATCGCCGCTCTGGCCGACCTTAGTGACATGGAAAAGCTCTCTCATGCCATTGCAGCAGCCTTCATTGCGACGTTGCTCGGTATTTTTACAGGTTATGTCCTGTGGCATCCGATGTCCAACAAGCTCAAACGGTTATCCAAAAAAGAAGTAGAGCTTAAATTAATGATGGTCGAAGGTCTGCTTTCCATTCAATCGGGGATATCGACGATTGCCATCAGTCAGAAACTGACGATCTTCCTGACTCCGACCGAACGGGCTACGATGACCCAGAAGGATGGCGATTCCAGTGAGTAAAAAGAGACATGAACCGCATGAAGAGCATGCTGACGAAAGCTGGCTATTGCCATATTCCGACTTAATGACCCTTCTGTTGGCTCTTTTCATTGTCTTATTCGGTATGAGCTCGCTCGACGCCAAAAAATTTGAAACTATGGCTCAATCCCTGAGTGCAGCTTTTAGTGGCGGCACTGGCGTGCTGGATCACTCGGCCGCGAATCCGTCGTCACAATCCATGGATATGGGCAAAAATAAAGAACAAGTATCACAACCCTTAAAATCGAAGGCTACTTCTACCTCTGAACTGCAAAAACAGTTGGCCCAGCGGGAAGAAGAAGATTTAAAAAAGCTTAAAAAACAGATGGATCAATATATTCAAAATAACGGCCTGACCCCGTTGCTGAATACCAAGCTAAACCAATCGCAGCTAATGATCACCATTAGTGATAATGCCTTGTTTTCATCCGGGCAGGCCGAAGTAAAGCCGGAAGCAAGAAAGCTGGCCAAGTCTATTTCTAGTATGCTTCAGCAGTTCCCTGGCTATGATGTTATCGTATCGGGTCACACGGATAATGTACCGATCTCCAACAGCCAGTTCCCGTCCAACTTTGATTTGAGCGCCAAGCGCTCTCTGAATTTCTTGCGTATCTTGTTGCTCAATCCAGATCTCGATCCAACCAAGTTTGTATCCATCGGTTATGGCGAGTATCGTCCATTGGCAAGCAATCAAGATGGTCAAGGACGCTCCAAAAACCGACGTGTTGAAATATCTGTTCTCCGCAAATATCAGAACGGGACACAAGTCATCAGTCCTACCTCAAGCTCGAGTGAAGGTTGATTATGCATATGTTATATGAACAAAGGCACCGCCGCATTTTTATGCAGCTGGTGCCTCTTTGTTTTTGCTTCCTGTACTCTGGCCCTGTCAGATACGAGGATCATACGTTGTAGGCTATATAAAGCCCCTCTGGCATTAGCTAAGCGTATAATCGAGCATCTGCCCAAGCTCCAGCTTCTCAGCCTCTGTCAGATCACGCCAGGCACCTTTCTGAAGGGACCCCAACCGAATATTCATGATTCGCAGCCGTTGCAGTTTTTTAACTTCATAACCGAAGGCAGCACACATACGCCGGATCTGACGATTTTTCCCTTCTGTCAGGATAATACGGAATACATACTCAGATACACGCGTCACCTCACAAGGTAGCGTCCGCTGACCGAGTATTTTCACCCCGCTGGACATGCCCTGCACAAAAGACGGTATGACAGGGCGATCCACCGTTACGATATATTCTTTCTCATGCTTGCCTTCTGCCCGTAAAATCTTATTCACAATGTCTCCATCATTGGTAAGTAAAATGAGACCTTCCGAATCCTTATCCAGGCGTCCAATCGGGAATATCCGCTGCGGGTGCCCCACAAAATCAACAACATTGCCTCTAATGTGGCTCTCCGTTGTGCTTGTAATGCCCACCGGCTTGTTCAATGCAATATAGACGTGATCGGACTTCTCGCGCAGTGGCTTGCCGTTCACGCGAACATCATCGCCTTCCTCCGCTTGACTACCCAGCACAGCCACTTCGCCGTTAATCGTCACGCGGCCGCTCTCTACCAGCTTGTCTGCCTCCCGGCGCGAGCAAAAACCGGTTTCGCTGATAAACTTGTTAATGCGCAACCTGTGTACCCTCCATTTCTACTAACACACTTCCTCCTGCGCCCCAGCCCGTTACTCCGGCTTGGCAATCGGAAGCTGCACCAGGGCTGTCGTTCCCTCTCCCTCTGTGCTTTCAATATCCAGTGTGCCTTTATGACTCTGTATAATACGCTGGCTGACCATAAGTCCTAGTCCTGTCCCTGTTTCTTTGTTTGTGAAAAAAGGTTCTCCTAGCTTGGACAGCATTTCTGCAGGAATACCCGTTCCCTGGTCCCGTATGAAGATTTTAACGCTTTCTCCCTCCAAGAACAAATGAATCGTGATGATACCACCTTTACTCATAGCCTCCATGCTATTTTTAAGTAAATTAATGAATACCTGTTTTAACTGATTTTCTTCGGCGTATACCAGGGCAGGCTCGTCCGTGACCTGAAGATTGAATACAATGCCCAGCAGATGCGCTTGACTATCTAGTAAAGAAATCACATCGCTCACAATATAGCGAACATCTTTTTTCTGAAAATGCACTGCCTGTGGCTTCGCCAGTATTAAAAACTCGCTTACGATCAAATTAATCCGATCCAGCTCAGACATCATAATATCGTTGTGTTTCATATTCAACACTTGATTTTGCTGCTGTAGTTGGAGAAAGCCACGTAGCGTGGTTAGCGGATTACGAATCTCATGCGCTACACCTGCCGCTAGTTGTCCGACGGTTGTCAGTTTCTCTGATCTACGCAACAGCTCCTCCATCCGGTTGCGACCCGTGATATCACGCGACACGCAGATAAACCCCAAAATCTGGCCTTCTTCATCCAGAATAGGCGACGTGCTCATACTAATCTCTACCGTACTTCCATCCTTACGCATTCTAAGGGACTCACTTGATACGATGCTCTCTCCCTGAAGCAGGCTCTTCTTCTGAAATTCATACTCCTCCTGTTGCTGCGGAGGTACAAACTCCAGCTTACGACCAACCAATTCTTTCTTGGTCCAGCCGTACAAAGCTTCGAAGGCATGATTGACCCGAACGACACGATCCTCCTCGTCAGTCACATGAATCGCATCTGCTGTCTGATTAATAACCGATTCTAGATGCTCCTTTACAGAACGGTTCTCTTCATACATCTGTTCGAGTCTTCTCGTATACACCCCCAAATTGTAGGCCATCGCATTGATGCGCTCACCCAACTGTGCAAGCTCATGACCACCCTTGATTTCTAGCCGTGTATCAAAATGACCATCAGCCATCTCGTTCACTTTGCCCAGAATCGACTGAATTGGACGGACAAACAGACTGGCAAGCACATAGCTTCCAATGATCACAACCTCTAAAAGGACAATAGAAATGGCAATTAAACTAATCAATTGCTTAGAAATAACAGAAGTGATCGTATCATAATTCATAACAATACGAATAACATAGGCATCACGGTTAGCCGGATAAAAAGGTATGTAACTGACGAGAACCCGTTCGCCTTTAATATAGCAGTCTTGTACAATACTCTCCCCCGAGATGATAGCCCTGGACACGGCCAAACGATCCTCCTGCACTCTCGTTAGTTGATACGTGCCGAATTGAATCGGTTTGTTGTACATGTAATAGTATTTCCGGTCGTTCCCGTTCTTGTCCATCGTAGCGCCACCAAAGGTTGCAGGGTTAATTCCTGTAATCTCCATGATGCGATAATCCACTTGTTGGGTTTGCTTTACGATCTCATCGGGACTCAGGATGGTTATGAAATTTTGTACTGAAGTATCCTGAAAGGAAATTCGAATTAAGTAGTTACGTTTTTGGTCATAATAAAATCCCCATTTATTAATATGTGAGGAGTCTGAACCCGTGTAGTCAAATGATCCGGTCCAAAAATGATCCAGTTTCTGACCTTGCGCCATTGCAGCCTGTCCATGCTCATATAATTGGTCAACTGCATTTTTCCAATGCCCGGTCAATGGATCGGATGGCGTTACTTCTTTAGGATCGGAGGATTTGACAACCTTATACCCCTGCCCGTCTCGAATCATCAAAGAAATATTAATATCCCTGTGGAGTGTGGCTATCTGTTGAAGCTGTTCCTGCTGAATATTTCGGATGTCAGGATCGAGCTGATTGGCAGCCAACGTGGCAGAAAGCCACAGATTATATCCGAGCTGTTTGTCAACGGCCTCCCAGCTATGTTGGGTTTGTTCGATAGCTCCTCCGATAATTTTAGCGGTCAGAACCATTTTAGTTTCACTGTCACTTCTTAGATTTTCGTGGGTCGTGTAATAATTGAGTGCGATGTTTAGCAACAGGATAAACAGGACGGACCCCGACAAAATGATCGTTATTCTGATTTTTATCGACACACTGATTTCTCACCTCTTGCCGTATGCTGGCGATTACTGGCAATTGCTAACTCAATGATACCGTAATAGCGCCTCTGATACCAGCATTTACATTTACCGGATATACATAAATACACACCTTGTGTACAGTATTGTCAATAGACGGGCGTTTGCCTACAATATAAGAAGATAATCATCCACAGGTAGTCCACAAATACACAGATTTTATTATAAACTGTGGATAAACCTGTGGACAAGTGCCGTGTTATCCACAATTTTATTCACATCATGTTAACAACGGAATATTTGTTCGTTGGATAATTCCGCGTTTGAAAGGAGCATTTTCCCAGTGGCCACTATGGATCACGCCTATTGGATGAAAGAAGCCATTCAGGAAGCGTACAAGGCAGAAGCGTTGGGTGAAGTCCCCATCGGAGCTGTCATCGTAAAAGATAATGAAATCATCGGTCGCGGCTACAATTTGCGCGAGACGGATGCTGACCCAACCGCACATGCAGAGATGGTTGCCATTCGTCAGGCCAGTGAGCACTTAGGCGCTTGGCGCCTGCTGGATTGCAGGCTGTATGTCACCCTGGAGCCGTGCCCGATGTGCGCCGGAGCCATTGTTCAATCACGAGTCCCCCATCTGATATACGGCACCACAGATCCCAAGGCAGGCTGTGCAGGCACGCTGATGAATTTATTACAGGAGCCTCGGTTCAATCATTGCACAGAGGTAACCAGTGGTGTACTTCAGGAGGAATGTGCCTCGTTGCTAACGAGCTTTTTTCGGCATCTCCGGCAAAAAAGAGCGGCCGCCAAATTTTCTCCTCCCCCATCTTCCTCCTGAGGGGGAAAATTCCAAAACACTTCATCTCATTGCTAATTCCCTATGGAAGGAGATCACCCCATGCCTATGAGCTTGTATAATACGCCTCAAGGTATCTTTTTACGGCCATTTAGCTTGGCGGATAGCGAAGCCCTTCTCGCCCTTAGGCACCGAAATAGGGATTCCCATGCGCCTTATGAGCCGCTTAACGAGGATTCATTTTTCACATTAGAGAAACAGCAGGATTACATCCGTCAGAAATTGCGGCAAGCCGAAGAAGATCGAGGTTACGTGTTCGGTATCTTTCTCTTAAAGGAAGAACGACTCATCGGTTATATCTCCATTTCCAATCTAGTACGTGGAGTTGGACAATTCGCTGATATCGGCTACATGATGGATCATCATGAACAGGGTAAAGGGCATATGACCGCTGCCTTAAAGTTGATCATACAATATGCCTTTCGTGCCTTATCTCTACATCGTCTCCAAGCGGGTACTCTTTTGCATAATGATCGCTCACAACGTGTATTAAAAAAATGCGGCTTCCAGCCAGAGGGCATTGCTCGCAAGCTTGTACAAATTCAGGGCACATGGCAGGATCACCAGATGTTTGGACTTTTAGCTGAGGATGACGTGTGGCAGAGCTAAATGACTGCACAGGGGCAACATTAACAGTAAATAAAAAACCGCCCGGCTTATGCCGAGCGGTTTTCTTACATCAAATTCGAAAAAAATGATGTTTTGCAATCATGTCATCCCATACTTAAGGAGCAACAGTTTGCATTTTTTGTTGCAGTTGTTCCATAGTCAGGACTTGATCACCTGTTGGAATACCCACTTTAAATGCTGCCTTAGCATTGATTTTGCTATATTGCGTGTAGCCTGTTACGGACAATTTCACATTGTCTTTTGTAGCCGGATCATTCATCTCTACATTCGCATTCAGGTCTTGATACACAGGAATGTTATCCTTGTTCAAAGCTGTGTTAATATCAAACTGTTTCACTGTCAAGTAGTTTTTCAACTCATCCAGCTTTTTGCTAACTTCGCTGGTGTTGGATTGCAGTTCTTTCTTCGCTTCAGCCAGCTCTTCCTTCTTCACTTGAAGCATGCTAGCATATTCATCTTTAGACATCACATCAAGGACTTTAGGAAGCGCCTTAGTGATAAATGTATTGGTTGCTTGCTTCACATTGTCGTTCGTTATTTTAAACTGAACTACTTGTTTAGCTTCAACGCCTTGTGGCAATTTAGCGTCTTTAGGATCAATATCAAAGAAGTACGTAGCTTGATCATACTCGTTCATAATCGCAGCAATCACTTCATTCGCAAATTTCTGCGATTTTTCCTGATCCATGGCTGCAGGGTTAAATTCTTGTCCTGATTGTTTAGCCAGTTCTTGTGGATCAATGATCAGGAATTTACCTACAACATCCTGTGGAAGCGGGTAAAATGGAATATTAGGAATTTTAACGTACAGTTTATCTTTAGTCATTACCATTGGAATCGTGAAGCTGGTGGAAAGATCACCTTTCAAATGAATGCCGAGCGTCATTTCAGATTGGAAAGGTTCCTTTTGGTACACACCATCCAACGTAATATCAGCATTTTTCAGCATGCTAGTTACCATTGCACTTTGCTCACTTGGAACAGAAGCGGATGTAATGGTCAGTTCCTTAATCGTGAATTGACTTTTGGATTCATAAGAATTCAATTTCATTGCATTAGCTGTACCGTTCGTAACAGCTTCCTTCGGCTCTAACTTCTTGCTACAACCTACCAGGGCTACCGTCAAAAGCAACACCATAGTGAGTACCAAGACGGATAACTTTTTACTCATTGTGTAGATTCTCTCCTCTCGTATTTAACCCCTTTTTTTATGCTAACAAAAAAAATACACACCCTCTATTTTAACTCATATTCTCAAACGGCGAAACACTTATTGGAAAATTTTCTTACAATAAGCACAAAGACACCCTGGCTCTCTGACCAGGGTGTCTTACACTATGCAATATATTTTAGGAGAAAGGTCTGTCTGCTTATGAGCCTTCTCTATTATGGTGATCCACGTGATTCCGCTGTTTCACCTTCTTGGAACCGGATAACGGCTCCTGCTGATGACTACGCTCACGCTTTTCGTTACTTCCACCAGAATCCTGTGCTTCGGGGACAGGAATGGCTTTAGGCTTGCTCATTTATGCATCCTCCATTCTCAGTCTATATTTTTGGTACATCAACGAATCCGTTTATTACCATTAAAAATAGGACTATAGATGGTGTAGATCTTCCGTTTTATCGTGATTTAGTGAATCCTGATGACGGCGATCATTACGATCCTGCTGCACTTGCTGTGCCTGATGACTATTAACTGGACGTTGCTCCAAATCATCAACAATGTTAGACAGGTTTTTATCCAGTCCGTTTTTGGCTTTTGTCATGTAGCCTTCCTCCTCATTCCTTCATGACCTACGAATGCGTCAACGACTGTAATGTTTGGGCACATTGGTGAATATGCCGAGTATAATCGGACACTAACTGCTGAATGATATCTGTTCGTTCATCCACAGACTGTCCGTCCCGCTCTACATCGACTAAGCTAACCTGTACTTCCCGGGAGTCTACATAAGTACATGCAAAATCAAAGGAGTACATTTGTCGGCCTTCAACCTCGATGTGGATTCGTATAGCCCGGTTGTTGGCTTCATCTGCTTGTACCTGTGATTTGTCCCCTGAATTCAAAAGAATCGGCAGTTGTTCCTGCCAGGCCTCTACCAGCTTTTGCTGATCTACTGTCATTTCTCGATTCATGCCAGCACCTCCACATCTGATAACGTGTGAAAAAAACGAGCTTTTTATACAACAAAAAAGCCATTCTCCACGATCTCTGATCATTAGCTCATAAAGGCCAATGTATCAGCTATCGTATTTGAATGACTTGGTTTATTTAGAATATGGCGGAGAGGATGGGATTCGAACCCATGTGGAGTTGCCCCCTAACGGTTTTCAAGACCGCCCCGTTATGACCGCTTCGGTACCTCTCCAGGTGGTAAATGGATAAAGCTGCTTCCCTTTTAACATACTCAGGCGCAACAAAATTATTTTACCACAGGATTTCTAAGAATGCAACACTTACTGCTTAGGAGCAATAACCTCAACACCTCGCATGTATGAACGCAGGACTTCTGGGAGCACGATGCTTCCGTCCTCTTGTTGATAGTTCTCCAAAATAGCGGCCACAGTCCGCCCTACAGCCAATCCTGAACCGTTCAGCGTATGTACAAATTCAGGCTTTGCCTTCGAATCTGGACGAAACCGGATGTTTGCACGACGCGCTTGGAAGTCTTCTGTGTTTGAACAAGAAGAAATCTCGCGGTACATGCCACTTTCAGGCAACCATACTTCCAGATCGTACGTTTTGGCAGACGTAAAACCCATATCTCCAGTGCAAAGTGCCAGCACACGATATGGAAGTCCGAGCAGCTGTAAAACACGCTCAGCGTTATTCGTCATTTTCTCCAATTCCTCATAAGAGGTATCCGGGTGAACCAGCTTAAGCATCTCTACCTTATTGAACTGATGCTGACGGATCAGGCCACGTGTATCACGTCCTGCTGATCCTGCCTCTGAGCGAAAGCAAGAGCTGTATGCCACATAATATTTCGGAAGCTGCTCCGCATTCATAATCTCTTCACGATGGTAGTTCGTTACCGGAACTTCAGCCGTAGGAATGAGATAATACTCAGTATCACGCAGCTTGAACAAATCTTCTTCAAACTTCGGAAGTTGACCCGTTCCGTACAAACTATCCCGATTTACAATGTATGGAGGAAGCATTTCTTCATAACCATGCTCACTGCTGTGCAGATCCATCATAAAGTTAATCAGCGCACGCTCTAATCTTGCTCCCAATCCTTTGTAGAACGTAAAACGAGAACCCGTTACCTTAGCTGCTGCCTCAAAATCAAGAATATCTAGATCCTGAGCCAATTCCCAATGCGCTTTAGGTGTAAAAGAAAACTCGCGCGGCACCGACCAGCGACGGATTTCTACATTATCCTCTTCCGATGCGCCTACAGGTACTGTTTCATTCGGAATATTCGGAATGGACATCACCAGTTCGTCGATCTGTACTTCCAATTCGCGTACTTGCTCATCTAATTCTTTAATACGATCGGAGACTTGACGCATTTCTGCAATAAGATCATCCGCATTTTCCTTATTCTTCTTCAACTTGGCTACTTCACCGGATACCACGTTTCGACGATTTTTGAGCCCTTCACTTTCCTGAAGTAACTCACGACGGCTTACATCCAGATCTGTAAAACCATTAATCAGATCCAGAGATTTCCCCCTGTTCTGCAAAGCTTTCTCAACCCGACCAAGCTCATTACGTAAAATCTTTATATCTAACACAGGTAATCCCTCCTACACTACAAACCTGACTTTCCACTATTCGCGGACCATATCCACAAAATATTGATGTAACCGGTAATCGTCTGTTAACTCCGGATGGAAGGATGAAGCCAGCAAATGACCCTGACGGGCTGCCACGATCTCGCCGTTATACTCAGACAGCACATCTACTCCCGTTCCAACAGACTGTATTAATGGCGCGCGTATAAATACAGCACGAACCGGTTCCTCAATCCCTTTAATGTTCAAGTCTGTTTCAAAGCTTTCTCTTTGGCGACCAAATGCATTACGCGATACTGTAATATCCATGAGTCCCAAATGTGCTTCTTCCTGTCCTTGAATCGTTTTAGCCAGTACAATCAATCCCGCGCAAGTACCAAATACAGGCTTGCCTTGATTGGAAAACTGACGTACAGCCTCTATAAAATCATACTTGCGCATTAGCTTACCGATAGTGGTACTTTCACCACCGGGAATGATAAGACCGGACAGCTCATCGAGCTGTTCGATCTTCTTCACCGCTATACCTTCCGCACCCGCACGTTCAACGCTTCGTATATGTTCAGCTACAGCGCCTTGCAGCGACAATACACCTATTTTCATGCCGGTCCCTTCTTTCTTACCAACCACGATCCTGCATGCGCTCATGCGGTGCCAGTTTGGAAATTTCAATGCCTTTCATAGGAGTTCCCAAATTCTTGGAGACTTCTGCAATCAGCTTGTAATCCGTATAATGAGTGGTCGCTTCCACGATTGCACGTGCAAACTTCTCAGGGCTATCCGACTTGAAAATACCAGAACCTACAAAGACGCCATCAGCGCCTAAATGCATCATTAACGCGGCATCGGCAGGTGTTGCTACACCACCCGCTGCAAAATTGACCACTGGCAGCTTGCCAAGCTCATGCACTTCCAACAGCAGTTCATACGCAACTCCGAGGTTTTTCGCCTCTGCATACAGCTCGTCCTTCGACAAGTTTTGCACCTTGCGAATTTGACCATTGATAAAACGCATATGCCGAACGGCCTCAACAATATTCCCAGTTCCCGGTTCGCCCTTCGTACGGATCATAGATGCACCCTCACCAATACGACGCAGCGCTTCTCCCAGATCCTTGGCTCCACAAACAAATGGAACGGTGAACTCCCGCTTATCAATATGGAAAACTTCATCCGCAGGTGTCAGCACTTCGCTCTCATCGAGATAGTCAACACCGAGAGATTCCAGTACCTTTGCCTCTACAAAGTGACCGATGCGAGCCTTAGCCATAACAGGAATAGAAACAACCTTCATAACTTCTTCCACAATCGTTGGGTCAGCCATACGAGCAACCCCACCAGCTGCACGGATATCCGAAGGCACCCGTTCAAGAGCCATTACAGCCGTGGCTCCTGCTGCCTCTGCAATTTTAGCCTGCTCAGCGTTCATGACATCCATGATTACGCCGCCTTTTTGCATCTCTGCCATACCTCTTTTTACACGCGAAGTTCCCGTTTCCATGTCGTTGCCTCCTGTAAGGGTTACGTTTAGATTCTAACTTAATATTTTACCGCACGAATGCCAAATACACAATCATTTCAAGCTGCAAAATAAGTAATGAAAAACAAGGTAGTCGCCTAGCTTTGCTTTTTTAGAAGAGGTTCTTAATTCCTTGGAACAGATCTCCGAAGAAATCACCGATTGCCCGGAAAAGCATTCGGAACCAGCCGCCCTCTTCTACTGCCGTCGTAGTAACCAGATCAACGGTTTTCGTCTGCCCTTTATCCACACCGTCTGTCTTGTAAGTGTACGTAATGGTTCCGACTTTGGCCCCTTGCTTCAAAGGTGCCACCAGAGAGCTTGCTGGTGTAATGTTCGTTGTAAAGGTTACCTTAGGATTGCTCGCACCCTTAGGTACAATAAAGCTTACTGCATCCTTGGTGACGATCGGTACTTCTGTTTCCGTACCTTTGGTCACTGGCACATTCTCAACACCCTTAACCACCGTCTTTGGAGCAATAACCTGCTTCACTTCAAAATTATCAAAACCATAGTTCAGTACTTTAGCTGTCTCTGTAAAACGATGAGGCTCTGAATCTGCTCCCATAACTACACTGATGAGACGCATTCCGTTGCGCTCAGCGGTTCCTGTAAAACAGTTTCCAGCATTGCTCGTATGGCCCGTTTTCATTCCGTCCAAGCCGGGATAAGCAAACTTTCTAAAGTTAGTAATATTTTTGTTTGCTTCTAACATCCAATTGTAGTTAATAATTGGTGCTTTATCAGTCGGTCGGAATTTGTAAGATTGAATTGTGGTAAACCGTGTATAATCCGGGTGGTCCTTTATAATGTTACTAGCTAATGTCGCTGCATCTCTCGCTGTCATTACAGTTTCCCGGTCTGTATCCGGCTGGAAGCCTTTCGGCATATCACCACGGTCCAAACCAGTCGAGTTGATAAAATACGTATTTTTCATGCCCATTTTCTGAGCTGTTTCATTCATTAGTTTTACAAAGTCCTGCTCGGTTCCGGATACGCGTTCAGCAAGGGCTACTGTTGCGTCATTAGCAGAACCCACCGCCATTGCAATATAAAGCTCTTCTACCGTATGTTGATCCCCTTGAGCCAAAAAAATACGTGATCCAATGCTCTTAGAAGCATTCTCGTTAACCGTAACCTTATCCGTCCACTTGAGTTTACCTTGCTTAACCTGTTCAGCCACGATGTACTCTGTCATCATTTTAGTCATACTTGCTGGTGGAAGTGGCTCATCTGGATTCATAGACAGCAATACTTGCCCGGTGGAAGGCTCGATCAAAATCGCAGAACGTAGTGCCAGACTAGGGGGGTTAATAGAACCTGTCCCCGTAATATTGGTTGCCTGTGTTGCCGCTCCAGCTGCAAAAGTAGCCACGCTAGAATCGAAATTGCCTACAACAGGCAATGCCGACATATACATCATATTAAGCACCATGACTGCAGTCACACTCTTTTTAATCATGCTGCGTTTTGTATTTTGCTTTAAATTGTTCGCTTTCAAATGAATACAAACTCCTCTCGTACCTCAACCCGATCCGCTATGTATAACGAGACGGTGGTTACAGCCTCTACTTGGCCAATGTAATTAATGTTTTAATGTTATAAAATCCAGTTTTATTTCGTTTTCTTAGTTGTATCCTGTCATGAGCATTTCCTGCTCGAATCTTCTTCACTGGTAGGAATCGTCCAAAAGACCTACGTGCCCTAATTCATCAATAATTTCATCATAAAGGCGGACACTTGTCTATTCTATCACAGGGGTATCTCTAAAAAAAGACAGGCAGAGCGAAATACGCTCTGCCTGTCGTCAAGTCTACTACAGCCGAACTTTATAGAGAGTAGTTTGGTGCTTCTTTCGTAATTTGCACATCATGCGGATGGCTCTCACGCAGACCAGCGCCTGTAATACGGATAAAGCTTGTATCGTTACGAAGCTCCTCAATATTAGCTGTACCGCAATAACCCATACCAGAACGAAGACCGCCCAACAGCTGATGAACAGTGTCGGAAAGTGGTCCTTTATAAGCAACACGTCCTTCTATGCCTTCCGGTACCAATTTCTTGTCGTCATCTTGGAAATAACGATCTTTACTACCTTGCTTCATCGCAGCCATAGATCCCATGCCACGATATACTTTGAAACGGCGTCCTTGATAAATTTCAGATTCGCCTGGGCTTTCTTCCGTACCTGCAAAAAGACTTCCCAGCATTACCGCAGAAGCTCCTGCCGCAATGGCCTTTGTAATTTCACCGGAGTATTTAATACCGCCGTCTGCAATAATCGGAATATTATATTCACGTGCTACTGTTGCACAATCATAAATTGCTGTTACTTGTGGAACACCAATCCCTGCGATTACGCGTGTTGTACAGATGGAGCCTGGACCAATACCGACTTTTACGACCGATGCTCCAGCTTCAATCAATTCGCGCGTTCCGTCACCAGTAGCTACATTACCTGCTACAATCGTCAGATCAGGATAAGCTTCACGCAGCTTGCGGACTGCTTCAATAATGTTAATATGATGCCCGTGAGCAGAGTCCACTACAATCATATCCACACCAGCTTTTACAAGTGCTTCAGTCCGATCAAATGTATCCTTGGAAATGCCGACAGCCGCACCGACCAGAAGACGGCCTTGTGCATCTTTCGCTGCGTTCGGAAATTGAATAGCTTTCTCAATATCTTTAATAGTGATAAGGCCTTTGAGATAATTTTCATCATCGACCAAAGGGAGCTTTTCAATTTTATGCTTTTGCAAAATGACTTCCGCTTCCTGTAAAGTCGTACCTACAGGTGCAGTTACCAGTTCTTCCTTCGTCATGACTTCACTGATTTTAAGGTTAAAATCGTGAATAAAGCGAAGATCGCGGTTAGTAATAATACCCACCAGTTTGTTTTCTTCGTTTACAACAGGTACACCAGAAATACGGTATTTACCCATAACTGCTTCAGCATCGGATACCAAATGATCCGGAGTCAATGAGAATGGATTGGTGATAACACCGCTCTCCGAACGTTTAACCCGATCCACCTCTACCGCTTGCTGTTCAATCGACATATTTTTATGAATAATACCGATACCGCCCTCACGAGCCATCGCGATTGCCAACACTGCCTCCGTAACAGTATCCATACCAGCACTCATCAAAGGAATATTCAGCTTTACGTTATCACTCAAACGAGTCGCTACGCTTACTTCTTTGGGCAGAACCACCGACTTGCGAGGTACCAGCAAAACATCGTCAAAGGTAAGGCCTTCCTTACCGAATTTATCTTCCCACACCAAGATGATCCTCCTTCAAATTGTTTAGTCTGTATTGGTCTTGTTGTCTGTCCGACATGGACAAATCAAGGCTCTCTGAAAATATATTATTGCCATCTTAGCAAAGCGGTATAGGGGTGTCAAGCCTTCATCAATAGCCCTAACCTTTAGTATTTCCCTGTACAAACAACTGTACTCCTACGAAGGACAACCTTTAAAAATAAGCGTTTCCAAAGGTAATAACTATTTACAAGAGCATATCTCCTCTTTGAATGCGCAGCATAGAAGCAATTATATAAGTGGTTTGTACCGTAATATACCAAAGAGGATCATGATCTCAATGAGATCATGATCCTCTTTGCTTGCTGCTTGGCGACGTCCTACTCTCCCAGGACCCTGCGGTCCAAGTACCATCGGCGCTGGAGGGCTTAACGGTCGTGTTCGGGATGGGTACGTGTGGAACCCCTCCGCTATCGCCACCAAACATGAATTTACATCGTAAATTCTACCGTACGGTTATTCGGTTCATCACTTATCGTGTGAATGAATAGCCATGCGCTTGTCGTATGTCACTTGTACATACCTTCAAGGTTACACCCTGAAAACTGGATCCGAAACTCATTTGCGTTTTATTTTAGGATAAGCCCTCGACCGATTAGTATTGGTCAGCTCCATGCATTACTGCACTTCCACCCCCAACCTATCTACCTCGTCGTCTTCAAGGGGTCTTACTAATTGGGAAATCTCATCTTGAGGGGGGCTTCACGCTTAGATGCTTTCAGCGCTTATCCCTTCCGTACATAGCTACCCAGCGGTGCTCCTGGCGGAACAACTGGTACACCAGCGGTACGTCCATCCCGGTCCTCTCGTACTAAGGACAGCTCCTCTCAAATTTCCTACGCCCACGACAGATAGGGACCGAACTGTCTCACGACGTTCTGAACCCAGCTCGCGTACCGCTTTAATGGGCGAACAGCCCAACCCTTGGGACCTACTTCAGCCCCAGGATGCGATGAGCCGACATCGAGGTGCCAAACCTCCCCGTCGATGTGGACTCTTGGGGGAGATAAGCCTGTTATCCCCAGGGTAGCTTTTATCCGTTGAGCGATGGCCCTTCCATGCGGTACCACCGGATCACTAAGCCCGACTTTCGTCCCTGCTCGACTTGTAGGTCTCGCAGTCAAGCTCCCTTCTGCCTTTGCACTCTTCGAATGATTTCCAACCATTCTGAGGGAACCTTGGGGCGCCTCCGTTACTCTTTAGGAGGCGACCGCCCCAGTCAAACTGCCCACCTGACACTGTCCTCGCACCGGATTACGGTACCAAGTTAGAACCTAGATACGATCAGGGTGGTATCCCAAGGATGCCTCCTCTCAAGCTGGCGCTCAAGATTCAACGGCTCCCACCTATCCTGTACAGATCGTACCCAAATTCAATATCAAGCTGCAGTAAAGCTCCATGGGGTCTTTCCGTCTTGTCGCGGGTAACCTGCATCTTCACAGGTATTAAAATTTCACCGGATCTCTCGTTGAGACAGCGCCCAAGTCGTTACGCCATTCGTGCGGGTCAGAATTTACCTGACAAGGAATTTCGCTACCTTAGGACCGTTATAGTTACGGCCGCCGTTTACTGGGGCTTCGGTTCATAGCTTCGCCCCGAAGGGCTTACCACTCCCCTTAACCTTCCAGCACCGGGCAGGCGTCAGCCCGTATACTTCGCCTTGCGGCTTCGCACAGACCTGTGTTTTTGCTAAACAGTCGCTTGGGCCTTTTCACTGCGGCCCCCTCGGGCTATTCACCCTACCGAGGCACCCCTTCTCCCGAAGTTACGGGGTCATTTTGCCGAGTTCCTTAACGAGAGTTCTTCCGCGCGCCTTAGAATTCTCTTCTCGCCTACCTGTGTCGGTTTGCGGTACGGGCACCTTCTCCTGGCTAGAGGCTTTTCTTGGCAGTCTGAGATCATGACCTTCGCTACTACAATTTTCGCTCCCCATCACAGCCCAGCCTTACGATGTGCGGATTTGCCTACACACCAGCCTCACTGCTTAGACGGACATCCATCAGTCCGCGTCACTACCCTACTGCGTCACCCCATCGCTCATAACGGATTACGGTGGTACAGGAATTTCGACCTGTTGTCCTTCGACTACGCCTATCGGCCTCGCCTTAGGTCCCGACTTACCCTGAGCGGACGAACCTTCCTCAGGAACCCTTAGGCTTTCGGCGGATCTGATTCTCACAGATCTTTTCGTTACTCATACCGGCATTCTCACTTGAATGCAGTCCAGCGCTCCTTACGGTACACCTTCAACCCGCATTCAACGCTCCCCTACCCCTGATGCAAGCATCAAGCCATAGCTTCGGTGGTGTGTTTAGCCCCGTTACATTTTCGGCGCAGAGTCACTCGACCAGTGAGCTATTACGCACTCTTTCAATGGTGGCTGCTTCTAAGCCAACATCCTGGTTGTCTGTGCAACTCCACATCCTTTCCCACTTAACACACACTTGGGGACCTTAGCTGATGGTCTGGGCTGTTTCCCTTTCGACAATGGATCTTAGCACTCACTGTCTGACTCCCGGAACTAAATCTATGGCATTCGGAGTTTGACTGAGCTTGGTAACCCTTGCGGGCCCCGCACCCAATCAGTGCTCTACCTCCACGATTCTTTTTTCCGAGGCTAGCCCTAAAGCTATTTCGGGGAGAACCAGCTATCTCCGGGTTCGATTGGAATTTCTCCGCTACCCCCACCTCATCCCCGCATTTTTCAACATGCGTGGGTTCGGGCCTCCAGTGCGTGTTACCGCACCTTCACCCTGGACAGGGGTAGATCACCCGGTTTCGGGTCTACGTCCACGTACTCATTCGCCCTATTCAGACTCGCTTTCGCTGCGGCTTCAGCTCTTCACCTTAACCTTGCACGGGAACGTAACTCGCCGGTTCATTCTACAAAAGGCACGCCATCACCCATAGATCGGGCTCTGACTTCTTGTAAGCACACGGTTTCAGGATCTATTTCACTCCCCTTCCGGGGTGCTTTTCACCTTTCCCTCACGGTACTGCTTCACTATCGGTCGCCAGGGAGTATTTAGCCTTGGCAGATGGTCCTGCCGGATTCATACGGGGTTTCACGTGCCCCGCACTACTCGGGATCCGTCTCGGAGAGAACAAGTTTTGAACTACAGGGCTTTTACCTTCTCTGGCGGGCCTTTCCAGACCTCTTCATCTAACCGGTTCCTTTGTAACTCCATGTGAGACGTCCCACAACCCCAAGGAGCAAGCTCCTTGGTTTGGGCTAATCCGCGTTCGCTCGCCGCTACTGACGGAATCACTATTGTTTTCTCTTCCTCAGGGTACTTAGATGTTTCAGTTCCCCTGGTCTGCCTCTATTCTGCCTATGTATTCAGCAGAAAGTGACTGTCGATGAAGACAGCCGGGTTTCCCCATTCGGACATCCCCGGATCAAAGCTTGCTTACAGCTCCCCGAGGCCTTATCGTTGTTCGCCACGTCCTTCGTCGGCTCCTGGCGCCTAGGCATCCTCCGTGTGCTCTTTGTAGCTTAACCTAGTATTTACATGGTAAATACGATTTGCTTTGAATTTCGGTTCAACACTTACGTGTGAATAAAATTCAAGGCAGCTACCTTTATTTCACTTGTTTACACAAGAT
>NZ_CP073682.1:0-112500 GCF_019454065.1 Paenibacillus sp. S02 | reverse complement strand
ATGAGTGGATTGCATCCAAAAAGGATAAATCACAATACCCACCTCCGGGGGAATTGGTCGATGCCGGGGGCTATCGACTTCATATTCGTAAACTCGGTAGCGGCTCTCCAACAATATTGCTTGAATCAGGGAGCGGGGAAAGTAGCCTGTCATGGAGAGATATTCCCGAAAAACTGTCATCATTCGCCACTGTTGTATCCTATGACCGGGCAGGCTATGCCTGGAGCGAGGAGGCTGCTACTCCACGAACCGGGGAAAACATCGTTCGAGAGCTTCATGTCGCCTTAAAGAATGCAGACATCCAAGCCCCTTATATTCTGGTAGGCCATTCCCTCGGAGGGATGTACTCAAGACTGTACGCGCAGACATACAAAGACGAAGTGGCAGGATTGGTTCTGGTAGATGCCAGGCCTGAGAATGACGCTCGCCGGACAAATGAGATCTATGCCAAGGAACGGCCTAAGGTCAATCCCTCCCCGTTAATATCCATTCTCCTAGAAAAGTCAGGGGCTTTTCGCCTGTTCCCCAATTTAATGCTAACGGGTCGGGTCGAATATCAAGATAGAAAAGCTTTTGTGAATATTGTCGCTTCCTCTAAATACTTTCGATCTGTTGCGGAGGAGGGTGATCTAGCAAGCACTACCGAAGATGCCATACGGGGACAGCCTCTGGGTAACCTCCCTGTACGTGTAATTGCCCGGGGCATTCAACAAGATTTGACTCAGTTCGGTATTAGTAAACGCGGAAATGATCAGATCGAACAAAGCTGGCAAATGGGACAGCGCGAGATGCTTAACATCTCTACAAACAGCAAATTTATTGTTGCCAAGAAGAGCGAGCATATGATCATCCATGATCAACCGGAGCTTGTCATCCAAGTCATCCGTGAACTCATCACCGACACAAGACACTTTCAGTCAACCATGTCTAAAGCATACACAGATCATTAGGGACTTTATATGTTAAGGACAGCATAAAAAAATAAAAGACGCCCGAGTTCCTTCTATATAAAGGAATCCGGGCGTCTTTGTTGCCTAACACTTATTATGCTTGATTGAGCTTAGGACAAAATGGGCTTGTTTTTAGATGAGGCCTCTGTGACCTTGCCAAGTATCTGTCTCAGTACTTTAGCATTTTCCCCGACAAAACCGGAATCAAGCAACACATCATGCGTTCCGATGACTTCGTATTCTTTGTATTGGCCAAGTGTCGCCTGTTGCCATAACAATTTATCTAATGATGTATCCGGACCAATACTATCATCTTCTGCAATCAGAGCATGGATATTCGCATGAACTTCACCTGCGTTAATAAGCTCATCGCGGTAGGTAGAGTAAACCAGCATTTTATCCATGACTCGCTCCCTGTCCGCTGGATCTGCGAGGAATACTTTGTACTGCTCTCTAATGCTGTCCAGCACCGTCTCGACAATCTCTTCAAGCTCCTCTGGTGTCGATTCATCCTTGGACATCTTTCTCATAGCATCTACCATAATAAGGTCGCCAACATGGTGACCTCGGATTTCCATGGCTTTAGCTACCTCGAAGGCGAGATTTCCCCCAAGTGAGTATCCCAGGAATACATATGGGCCCTCTGCTTGAATATCCACGATGGCATCGATGTATCGATCCAGCATATCTTGACCCTGGAAACGGTCGCCGATAAATTCCATCCCGTACACCTCGCAAAGCCCATCCAGCTCCTTGGCCATCTCATAGTACCCCAGAGAGTGGCCTACCCGTGGAGGGAAGCAAAACACTTTGAGCGTTCCTTTCCCTGGGAAGCGGATAATTTCCATTTCTTCTTCATTAGCAGCAGTTGTTGCCTGCAGCTTGGAAATTTCATGCGCCATTTCTTCCACAGTCGGCAGATTAAACACGACTTGGAGTGGGAGCTGTACGCCCATACCGGACGAGATCCTTTGGATCAAGCCCAATACTTTCAGGGAATGGCCCCCAAGTTCGAAGAAATGATCCCTGATCCCGATTTCCTGTACGCCGAGCACCTCGGACCAAATCTGAGCGAGCTCTACTTCTGTCTGCGTACGCGGCGCGATATACTCCGCTGTGCTCCGCAGAAGTGTTTCCGGTGCCGGTAGCGCTTTGCGATCCAATTTGCCATTCGGATTCAGCGGCATTTGTGCCAACTGTACGAAAGCAGTCGGAATCATGTAGCTTGGCAGCTCGCTGGCCAGTGCCTCACGTAGTACGCCCGCTGCAAGCCCCTCTTCGGCCACAAAGTATGCACAAAGCTGAGTACTTCCAGTAGAATCAGCCAGTGCAAGAACAACCGCTTCCTGCACAGATGGCACTTTCAAAATTTGTGCTTCCACTTCTCCCAGCTCAATGCGGTAACCGCGGATTTTCACCTGGTGATCGATCCGCCCCAAATACTCAATATTCCCGTCTGGCAGCCATCGGGCCAAATCGCCCGTTCGGTAAATTCGTGCTCCCGGTTTGTACGGGTGAGGAATGAACTTCTCTGCCGTCAGGTCCGGCTGGTTGAAATACCCCCGCGCTACCCCTTCGCCCGCAATGCAGAGTTCTCCCGGTACCCCCACAGGTGATACCTGAGAAGCGCTGTCCATCATCCATACTTGGACGTTAGCGTACGGTTTGCCGATTGGCACATGCGTTAGAGCCGCAGTCTCAAGGCTCGTTGTATACCGAGTCGCATATACGGCTGCTTCCGTAGGACCATAGATATTTTCCAGTACTGCATAAGGAGATACTCTATAATACTCTTCCACAAGTTTGGCAGGCAGTGTCTCGCCGCAGGCAAACAGGTATTTCAGAGTAAGGAATCCTTGGTTGCCGCTTTCTTTCAAGTATTGAACGAGCACACTGAGCATCGACGGCACCAAATTGAGATGCGTGATACGGTTCGTATCCACGGCCTCTAGCAGTGCCATCGGGTCTTTGTCCACGCCTTGCGGCAGGATCACGAGAGTCCCCTGTCCAAAGAACCAGCAGAACAGCTCTGGCACGGAGAAGTCAAAGGTGAATGTCGTTTTGAGCAGGAAACGGTCGCCTGCCAACATCGGATATTCAGCTTCCAACTGACTCAGCGTATGGACGGCAGCGCGATGTTCAATCATTACGCCCTTCGGCTTGCCGGTTGAACCTGACGTGTAAATGATATACGCCAGATGCTCCGGCCCCGCAATTGGCTCCAGATTCGAGCTATCCGCATGATACGTCTGCGGATCATCAAGTGCCAGGATCGTGCCAGTGAACTGAAAACGATCTTTGAGATGGTTCTTCGTCAGCAGAAGCTTCGCTCCCGAATCCTCCAGCATGTGACGAATACGATCTTCCGGGAACTCCGGATCAATCGGCACATAGGCCCCGCCAGCTTTGAGAATGGCATGAATGCCAATGATCATCTCAAGCGAGCGCTCGACCATGATGCCGACTGGTTGGTCCGGTCTGACCCCTTGGGCACGCAGCGTACGTGCAAGGCGGTTCGCCTGCTGATGAAGTTCTCCATAGGTAAGCTCCGTTTCACCGTAAATAAGTGCTGTACGATCCGGTGTGAGTGCCGCTTTTTCCTCAAATATACCGTGTAAGGTCTGCTCACGCGGATAAGGAGCTGCTGTATCGCCCCACACCTCTATAATCTGCGATTTCTCTTCTGGCGTGATCAGCTCCAGCTCATCAATACGGATAGCAGGTTGAACAGCAACGCTTGTCAGAATTCTCGTCAAGTGTCCTTGAATTCGTTCCACACTCTCCCGATCATAGACGCGGGCATTGTAACGGTACAAGAACTCCAGATTACGACCCGGCAGCATAATGAGGTTAAAATCATAATTCGTCTGTTCAAACATCTGAACATCCGTAATTTTGTATTCAGCCTCTTCACTGGCAATTTTCTCTTCCAGATGCTCTTCTACCGGGTAATTTTCGAACACCATAATATGAGAAATCAAATCTTGCTTTTGTTCGCTCTGTGCTTGAATCTCATAGAGCGGATAGGAATCATAAGCATGTCCTGCCAAATATAATTCCTGCTGTCTTTTCATCACATGGGAGAACGAATCGCTTCCCTCTGCCTGAACCCGAACCGGAACTGTATTAATGAAGAGACCGATCATGCTTTCGATACCCGGAATCTCGGCAGGTCTTCCCGATACCACACTTCCGAAGACGATATCCTGGCTTCTATTGTAGCGCTGCAACACAATTCCCCAGGCTGCTTGCATCAGCGTATTCATCGTCACCTGATGCTGCTTGGCCACCTGTTCCAGGCGATCGGTCAGTTCCGCATCCAACGTGAATACCAGCTTCTCCGACACGTAGGCTTCCGCTTTTGCCGATGGCTGTGTGATGGCCTGCGGCAGCTTCGTCTGCTGCTCGTAACCTTCCAGGTACCCTCTCCAGTAAGAGGATGCCTCTTCCTCGCCTTGCTTCTCCAACCATTGAATATACTGACTGTACGATACAGCTGCAGGAAGCTCAGGTTCCCTTTGCTCACGCAGAACCCCATACGTCTCAAACACTTCCTGGAGCACAAGCGGCATACACCAGCCATCCAAAATGATGTGATGAGAGCTCCACAGCAAATGGTAAGCCTCTTCTGCTGTACGTAGAATAGCAACACGCAGCAACGCTTCTTCAGCAAGATTAAAGCCTCTTGCTTTGTCCTGAGCAGTATAAGCTGCAAGACGCGCTTGGAGTTCATCGGCTTCCAGCTCGTGCAGATCCTCGTATACGAAGTCACACGCTCTTTCTTTGAACACAATCTGAATAGGGAAATCGCCCCACCCGGCATGGAAATTGGTTCTCAATATGGCATGCCGTTTCATCAGATATTTTAAGCTGCGTTTAAAATCCTCAGGATAGAATGCTCCCTGAATTTCAAACTTGGCCTGCTCAAAGTAGACTTCCGAATGAGGCTCCAGCAAGCTGTGGAACAACATTCCTTTTTGCATCGGTGTCAGTTTATACATATTTTCAATACTACCGATATGTCGTGTCTGCTCTTCTAACTCCTCGATTTTTTCCAAGCTGATATCTTTGAGGAGTACATCGCTTGGTGTAAGTTCTGTTCTTTCCTTACTTACGCAATGTCCAATGACTTCGCTGAGACGGTTCTTCAGAATGCCAACAAACTTAGCCACGGACTCCCCGTGGAACTGATGACGGTTATAGCTGACCGAAAGTTGAAGCTGTCCTTCGGCAATCAGTCCATTAATGTTCAATGCCTGATGCTGCACCATCTGCTCACTGACCTCAGGTCCTACTGAGTAAGGCGATACTTCCATCGTCCCTCCTGCAAGATCCTGGTCGAACTGTCCCAAGTAGTTGAAGGTAATCTCCGGTTCAGCCGAGAAGGAGGAGACATCGGAACCGTCGCTTAAATATTTCAAAATACCATATCCGACACCTTTGTTCGGGATACGACGCAAGCCTTCCTTGACGTGCTTAATTCTGGCGCCGATCTCCAATTCGCCTCCCATCACAAGGGCGACAGGGTATTGACTTGTAAACCAGCCTATTGTGCGAGTAATATCCAGTTCCGGTACAACAGGCTCCCGCCCATGTCCCTCCAGAAGGATGCCTACACGTTCGATTCCCGTCCACTCGTGAACAGCCATACCTAGAGCCGTCAGGAGCAGATCGTTAACCTCCGTATTGTAAGTGCGGTTCGCTTCTTTCAGGAACTGCTCTGTCTCTTCTGGTGACCATCTCACCGTGACAGCCTCACTGTCTTTGATGAGAAGAGCGCCGTCTACCTTATCTTTGGGAAGAGGGACAAAGCCATCTCCCTCTACTTCTGCCCAATAGCTGAGTTCTTGTTCAGCCGTCGGGCTGTTTGCAAATTGTGTGATTCCCTCAACCCATGCACGGTACGAATCCGTCTTCTGTGGAAGCTTGACCGCTTCTCCACGTGCTGCCTGCTCGTAGCCTTCCTGCAGGTCCTCAAAGAGAATACGCCAGGATACGCCATCCACAGCCAGATGATGAATAACGATCAACAAATGTTCTCCTTCCGCACAGCGGAACAGACCCAGTCTAAAGAGAGGTCCATCCTCCAGAGAGATGCTGCGCTGAATGGCTTCCGCACCTGCTTCTATTGCTGAAGCCGGGTCTGTTTCATCCCGCAGGTCGTGGATTTGGAGGCTATAGAGTTCTCCCTCACCCACGCTCCGGTTCCAGGCCTCCAATCCCTGCTCTCCTTGGCGGAACATCAGTCGTAAAGCATCATGATGCTCTGCAATTTTCCGAACAACCTCGGCGAGCGCATCGGTATTGAAGCCATCCCGTCGGTACAACATGACCGACTGATTAAAGTGATGCAGATCCATCGACTGTTCATCGAAGAATCTGTGCTGGGCAGGTCCCAGTCTTACCGCTCCGTGTACCTCGCTTTGGTCCGCAATTCGGCTGACTACACTAACGCGCTGCGCCAACTCTGCAATTGTCGGATAACCGAACAAATCCTTCATTTCAAGCTTATAGCCTGCTTGGAGAAGCCTTGAGGATACTTGAATGGATTTGATCGAGTCACCTCCAAGCTCAAAGAAATTATCATGAATGCCGACAAGCGGCACGCCGAGTACACCTTGCCAGATTGAAGCCAAAATGTTCTCCACATCCGTCTGCGGAGCGGTAAAGTCTGCTCCCGCCTTTATACCTGAGTTCGGTTCAGGCAGTGCCTTGCGATCCAGCTTGCCATTCGGTGTCAGAGGCATCACGTCCAATTGGACGAAGTAAGACGGAATCATATATGCAGGCAGTCCGGCAGACAGTTCGTTTCTCAGCTCGCTGACAGACATTTCGCGATCAGCTACGAAGTAAGCACACAGCGATTTCTGCCCATGAGCATCTGCCCACGCAACAATGAGAGCTTCCTCGACAAGTGGAATGTCCAGCAGCTTGGCCTCAATCTCACCAAGCTCAATACGATAGCCCCGTATTTTAACTTGATGGTCAATGCGTCCAATGTACTCAATGTCTCCATTAGGAAGGCGACGAGCCAAATCCCCGGTGCGATACATATTTCCTTCCGAAGCGAATGGATTTCTAATGAATTTATCTGCGGTAAGCTCAGGACGGTTCAGATATCCACGGGCTACCCCGTCCCCGGCGATGTACATTTCGCCCTCCACGCCTAATGGTACGAGACGAAGCTGTTCATCCAGGATATGAATGTATATATTGTCCGCTGGCAGTCCAATCGGTACAGATTCACGCGTATCCTTCGCAGGATTATACAGGTGAATCATGCAGCCGACGACGGTTTCTGTTGGTCCATATTCATTGTAGATTTTGATGTTGCCGCCAAAGAGATCTGTGATGGTTTTCGACAAATGTGTGGTCAAATTCTCTCCACCCACAATGAGCTGCTGAATGCGGCTTTCCGCTGGAATGGCCATATCTTTAATCAGACTGAGATGTGTCGGCGTCAGCTTGAGAATATCCACCGCATTTTCGCGCAAAATATGCTGAACAACCTCCGCTTTATCTATACCATCATAAATCCGTACTATTCCTCCGTTTATTAACGGAGTAAACATTGATGTCATCGTCAAGTCAAAGGAAATGGATGAGTACAGCGGGAAATCCGTTGGCTCCCCGGCACAATAGACCTTATTGGCCCACCAGATGTAGTTCACGATCCCTTTGTGGTTAATCATGGTTCCCTTCGGATTTCCGGTTGTACCCGAGGTATAGATTAAATACACCAGATCGTTTCCTCCAACAGGAATATTGGGATTATCCACCTCGGTTCCGTAGATGTGCCGGGAATCCAATTCCATAACCGTCCCCTCAAAAGAGGCCAACTCCGTCAGGTGGCTTTGTGTGAGCAGAATTTCAGCGCCAGAATCCTTCAGAATATACTGAATCCGCTCCTGCGGATATTCAGGATCAATAGGTACATAGGCTCCACCCGCTTTGAGCACACCCATGATAGCGACAAGCAGCTCTACAGACCGATCTGCCAACAGACCTACCACTTGTTCACTCCGTAGTCCTTGGTCTATCAAGGTGGAAGCTAGTCTGTTCGCCTGCTCGTTCAGCTCTCGATACGTGATCTGAGTGTCCCCGTTTACAGCCGCAATCTTATCCGGCGTACGGACAACCTGTTCTTCAAACAAGGTATGCAGACCCTGATCACTTGGATAGGTATGGGCCTTGCCGCCCCAGTCAAGCAGGTTCATCCGTTCCTCAGATGTTACAATCTCCAGTTCCTGTATCGTCGCCTGCGGACGAGCAGCCACCTGATCGAGCATCTGCAACAAGTGTCCTCCGATTCGTGCAATGCTTTCTTGCTCGTAAACCGAAGCATTATAGCGAATGCAGACCTTGATGTCTTCGCCTGGAATCACAACCAGGTTAAAGTCATAATTGGTTTGTTCAAACATGGTGAAGTTGGCGACTTCGAGATTGTCCTCCGTTTGATTACCCGATTGCTCCACCTGCTCGTCGAGCGGGTAATTTTCAAAGATCATAATATGAGAAATCAAGTCCTGCTTTTGGGTTGTTTTCCCCTGAATTTCATACAGTGGATAGGTGTCGTAGGCACGACCAGCCAATGACTGTGCCTGTGTACGTTTCATCACCTCGACAAAGGCTTCGTCTTTGGATGACTGTACACGGATAGGTACTGTATTAATGAACAGGCCCACCATATTTTCGATCCCTGCAATCTCAGCGGGTCTACCCGACACAACGCCGCCGAAAACGACATCCGAGCTGGCATTATAACGTTGAAGAATCAGTCCCCAAGCTGTCTGCATGAGTGTGTTGACGGTCACGTGATTGCGCTTCGCGACAACATCCATTTTACCTGTCAAGGATGCGCCCAGATGGAGAACATGCTCATTCAGAACATAGCCCGCCTCTTTGGCTTGAGATTTCGTTTTACCTTCCGGCAATACAGTATTCCCGTCATAATCTTCGAGATATTGGCTCCAATACGTTGAAGCTTCTTCATCATCCTGTGCATCAAGCCACTCGATATAACGGCTATAGGGCTGAGCTGGCGGCAGGACAGGCTGTATTTGCTGTTTCTTGGCAGAATAATAATCGAACAGCTCCTGTGTAATGATCGGGATACACCAGCCATCCATGACAATATGGTGGAAGCTCCACAATACAAGACAGCTTTGATCTTTCTGCAAGACGGTCACTCGCATCAGCGGATCTTCTGACAAGCTAAACCCCTTAACCATATCTTCAGCAATATAAGCCTTGATTCGGGCTTCTTGTTCCTGCATAGATGCGTCGCGCAAATCTACGTAGTGCAGAGGGATTAACCGTTGCTTAAAGACAACTTGCAGCGGTACATCAGCAATGTTGTTGTAAAATCCGGTACGTAGTATGGCATGTCGTTGCACCAAAGCCTGGAAGCTCTCGAAGAAGGTATCTACATCGAAGCTGCCACGCAGCTCAAACGTTGCCTGTTCGAAGTATGAAGAGGAGTCCGGCTCCAGCAGGCTGTGAAACAGCATTCCCTTCTGCATTGGCGTCAGCTTGTACACATCCTCAATCTCTCCGATGTGAGCCGTCTGCGCCGTGAGTCGATCAAGCTGCTCCAATGTTAATCCTTGGAACAGAACATCACTAGGTGTAAGCTGTGAACGCTCCTGAGCCACACAATGACGGATGACCTCACTAAGGCTTGACTGTAATAATTCGGCAAAATGGCTCACCGTCTCCTTACGATACTGCCTGCTGCTGTACGTAATCGTCAGTGATAGCTGGCCTTCGGCAATCATGCCATTCACATCCAGAGCATATTGCTGAGGTGTGAGATCACTGAGCGCCTTACCAACTGAATGTGTGGATAGGCTAAGAGCATTACCCTCCAAATCCTGATCAAACTGCCCAAGATAATTGAAGGAAATCTCCGGCTCTACGCCGAATCCGACACTTTTCTCCGGTGCCATATACTTCAGAAGACCGTAGCCGATTCCTTTGTGCGGAACCTCTCGCAAATTCTCCTTGATGCGCTTGATTCGCGCAGATACTTCCTGTCTGCCTTGCAGGTTCAGCAGAACCGGATACTGGGTTGTGAACCAACCCACGGTACGGGTAATATCCAGGTCTGGTACGATCATTTCCCGTCCATGCCCTTCAAGATTGACCAAAATCTGCTCCATGCCTGTCCAGCGCTGAATGGCTGCCCCCAGAGCAGTCAAGAGCAAGTCATTCGTCTCCGTATGATACGCCCGGTTCGCTTGTCGCAACAGCAGGTCTGTTTCCTGCGCAGACCACGTTACCGTAACCGATTCAGTATCCCGAATGGTGCCCGGCTTATGATCCTCATCCTTCGGCAGTGGGGCCAAAATCGCCTCCTCGATCAGCTGCCAGTATGCACGCTCCTTGTCCAGAGCAGCCCCTGCTGCATACTTCGTCGCTTGCTCAGACCATACAAGATACGAATCGGTCTTTTGTGGAAGGACGATTGCTTGTCCATTCAATGCCTGCTCGTACCCCGCTGCAATGTCCTCAAACAGGATGCGCCAGGATACGCCGTCAACCAAGAGGTGATGAATGACAATCAACAAATGATCGCCATCGTCACAATGGAACAGGCCTAGCTTGAACAGTGGGCCACCTTTCAAGTCAAAGCTTGCCTGAATGGCATCGGCTTGGGCCTGAACCGCAGCTGTCTGGTCTTCCGCCTGCCGCACATCGGCAATGTCCAATGTGTAGAGCTCGCCTTCGTCCATTCCCCGATTCCAAGCTGCGTATCCAGCTTCTGTAGGCCGGAAAACCATGCGCAGCGCGTCATGATGGATCGCGATTTGATCCATTGTCAACCGGAGTGCAGCCTCATCAAAGCCGTCTTTCCGATAGAGCATGACGGCATGATTATAATGGTGCGGCTCCGCTGTATGGCGTTCAAAGAACCAACGCTGAATTGGCATTAACTCTGCTGCACCTTTAATTTCGCCCTGTTCCGCTGTACGTCCGGCTGCCTGAAGATACGGGCTTAGCTCGGCAATTGTCGGATATTTAAAGAGATCCTTCATCTCTAATTTATATCCAGCTTGGAACAATCTCGAGGACACTTGAATCGCCTTGATGGAGTCACCACCCAGATCGAAGAAATGGTCATGGATGCCTACCTGCTGCGCTCCCAGCACACCTTGCCATACGGAAACTAAAGCTTCCTCAGCCTTCGTCCTTGGCGGTTCATAAACCGCTCCAGTCTGCACATTGGCCTCCGGAGCCGGAAGCGCTTTGCGATCCAGCTTGCCATTTGGCGTCAAAGGCATCTGTTCCAATTGCATAAAGTAAGATGGAATCATATAAGCAGGCAGTTCAGCAGCCAAGGCTTTCCTCAACTCGCCTACCGTCAGCATCTGATCGGCAGTGAAATAGCCGACAAGCACTTTTTGTCCACTTCCATCCTCCCGGGCGAGCACAACGGCCTCCCTTACAGACGGAGCATGGAGCAACTTCGCTTCCACTTCGCCCAGCTCGATACGGTAACCACGGATTTTTACCTGATGGTCAATCCGTCCCAAATACTCCATGCTGCCATCCGGCAACCAGCGTGCCAAGTCACCCGAGCGGTACATGCGCTCGCCCGCTTCAAACGGATGAGCGACAAACTTCTCTTCCGTCAATTCCGGTCGGTTCAGATAGCCTCGCGCCAGGCCTACGCCCGCCACATAGAGTTCACCCGGAATGCCAATCGGCTGTGGACGGCGTTGTTCATCCAAAATGTACGCTCGCAGCGTCGGAATCGTGGTGCCGATATTGCTGCGGCCCTGTTCAATTTCCAACTCTGTAATTTCCTTGTAGGTTACATGTACGGTCGTTTCGGTAATGCCGTACATGTTGATGAGTTGCACTTGCGGATACTTCGTTCTCCAGTCCTTGAGCAGGGCCGGAGCTAATGCCTCTCCACCGAAGATAATCATACGGAGGCTCAGTTCTGCCGCCTGATGACCGAGCTCTTCCTGTAGCAACTGATAGAAGTACGTCGGTGTCTGGTTCAAAACGGTGACCTTCTGATCCTTAAGCAATTGCAAGAAACGATCCGGACTCTTCGCGGTAAGCGATGGAACGATGACCAACCGTCCTCCGTTCAGCAATGCTCCGTACATTTCCCATACAGAGAAGTCAAAACAGAATGAATGGAACAGTGTCCACGTATCCTGAGGACCAAAGTCAAACATATTTTTATCATTAAAGAGCAAGCGAACTACATTTTTATGCTCGATCAGCGTTCCCTTTGGCTTGCCTGTCGTACCCGATGTGTAGATGACGTAGGCAAGATGCTCTGGTCCGGCTGCAGGCTGCAGGTTTGAGACATCCTCCTTGTAGGAAGCCGTTTTATCCAGACTCACGATGTCCCCGGCGAAGGAGACACGTTGCTCCAGATGCGCTTGTGTCAGCAGTAGCTTGGCTCCCGAATCCTCAAGCATAAAGCGAATGCGGTCCTCTGGATATTCAGGGTCTACAGGGACATAGGCCCCGCCTGCCTTCAAGATGGCTAAAATTCCGACCACCATTTCAAGGGAACGATCCGCCATAATTCCAGCCAAACCGTCTGGTTGCAAACCACGTTCCCTCAGCGTTCGGGCAAGTCCATTGGCCCGCTCGTTCAGCTCGCTGTAGGACAGGGTTGCATCTTCACATACGACTGCCACTGCATTCGGAGTACGTCCGGCCTGCTCCTCGAACAGCGCATGGATCGTCTTGTCACGAGGATAATCTGCCTTGGCTTCGTCCGGCGCTTTCATCAGCCTTGATTTTTCCTGAGGTGTCACGATATCAAGGGATGACAACGGCATTCCCGGATTGGAGACGGCTTCCCGAATAAGCTGTACAAAGTGGCCTGCCATCCGCTCAGCAGTCTCTTGCTTGTAGATCGCAGTCGCGTACTCAAGCGTGCAGTTCAATGCCCCGTCTACTTCACTCACGGTCAGCGTGAGATCGAACTTGGCAGCCGGATGTACATTATCGTAAGGAGTGAAGCGCAATCCTTCTATTTCTTGTTCTCCCTGCTCGATATTTTGCAGGACAAACATGGTATCAAATAGCGGGTTACGGCTCAAATCACGCTGAAGCTCCAGCTTTTCTACCAGCTCCTCGAACGGGTAATCCTGGTTTTCATAGGCCCGCAGCGCTGTTTCCTTCACTTCCTGCAGATAAGCCTCGAAAGGCTTTTCTCCTTCTGGATAAGTACGAAGTGCCACTGTGCCGACGAACATACCGATGAGGCCTTCGAGTGTCGCATGGGATCTTCCTGCCACAGGTGAACCGACAATGACATCTTCCTGACCTGTGTACTTGTGCAAGAGCGCTGTATAGGCTGCCAGCAGTACCATGAACAGAGTGGAACCCGTTCGGGTAGCCAGCTCCTGAAGTGAAGCACTCAGAGAAGAATCAATTTGGAAGTCGATTCGATCGCCCGCAAAGCTTCGCACCGCAGGACGAACTTCATCTCCTGGCAAATCCAGCACTGGCAAGCTTCCGCGGAAAGCATCCAGCCAGTAAGCTTCCTGGGCCTTAAGACGCTCGCTTCCGAGCTGCTCTTGCTGCCATACAGCATAGTCTGTGTACTGGATCTGTAGCTCAGGAAATACGTCCTCCTCTTGGTAGAAGCGGAGAAACTCTTCTATGAGAATATTCATAGAAACCCCATCTGAGACAATATGATGCATGTCAAACAATAGTAAATGGCGCTCATGTGCAATTCGAATGAGACCGACCCTCAGCAATGGAGCTACACCTAGATCGAAAGGACGGACAAACTGCTGAAGGGTAGCTCCTGCCTCTTCCTCGCTCAACTCCGCATATTCCACAGTAAACGGAACATCCGTCAGGAGCTGCTGTACAGGTTCACCGTTCACAGTCACAAAACGAGTACGCAGCGAACCATGACGATGAATCAGACGACGGAATGCCTGCTCTAGCCGTTCCCGATCCAAAGCTCCCTCAACCGTAAGGATACCCGGCATATTGTAGCTTAGCTCTCCACCTTCCAGCTGACTTAGAATAAACAGTCGTTTTTGAGCCGAGGACAATGGGTAATGCTCTCTCGCTCCTGCTGTAGGAATTTCTTCGAAATTCAGCGGTGTATAGCCCTCAATGGCACGAGCCAATCCTTCAATGGTAGGAGACTCGAACACTGCTCTCAGACTAATCTCGCGATTCATTTCCTTGCGAATTCGTGAGACTAGCAGGGCTGCACGCAGTGAATGACCTCCAAAATGGAAGAAATTATCCTTCAATCCCGCGCTCTCTACACCCAGCACCTCTTGCCAGATTTCGGCTAATTGGATTTCCACAGGTGTCCTTGGAGCCTCCGATGAAGCCGCTGCCCATCCACGCTCGCCCTGCAGCGCTTTTCGATCGATTTTTCCGTTCGACGTCAGAGGCATATCCTTCAGTTGTATGAAGCGGGAAGGGATCATATATCCAGGTAACATCTCCGACAGGACGGCCCGAAGCTCGGATACCTCAAGTTTCTGAGCAGCTACGAAATAAGCGACTAGATCTTTGTAGCCGTCATCGCCCTCTACAGCCATGGCTACGACTTCCTGAACGGATGGCACTCTGAGCATTTGTGCTTCTACCTCGCCTAGCTCGATACGGTAGCCGCGGATTTTGACTTGGTGATCTATTCGGCCTAAGTACTCGATGGTTCCATTCGGTAACCAGCGAACCAGGTCACCCGTCCGATACATACGCTCTCCTGGAGCAAACGGATTGTCCACGAACTTCTCATCCATTAACTCAGGCCGGTTATGATACCCCCGTGCTAATCCGATACTCGAAATGCATAGCTCTCCAGCTACACCGACAGGTTGCAATCTAAAATGGTCATCCAAGATGTACACACTATGGTTAGCAATAGGTCGTCCAATAGATACAATATCCGTTGCTTCCTCACTGTCCGGGACAGACCAGATGGTGGTGCATACGGAGTCCTCCGTTGGGCCATAGCCATTAGAGTAACGTACATGCTTCCTCCACTCTTCGATCAACTCGACCGATGCGGCCGATCCAGCGGTTAGCAGGCACCGCAGTGTTGGCAAACGCTCTGGATCAAGGTGGATAGCGTAAGCAGGTGGCAAAGTCGCTACCGTAATCCCCTTATCGTTCATGAACTGCTCGAACAGGGCATGATCTAAAATATCTTGTGTAGAAGGGATGCACAGAACACCCCCGTGGCTCAGCGCCGTTAAAATTTCCGAAACCGATGCATCAAACGACAGGCTTGCAAACTGAACGATCCGATCCTGCGGTGTAACTTCGAAGTGTGCCCCATATACGTCCGAAAGATTTGGTAGTCCCCGATGCTCGACTAATACGCCCTTAGGCTGCCCCGTCGTACCTGAAGTGTAGATCACGTAAGCCAGATCATCCGGGCCAGCAGTATCCTCCAAATTCGAGGTATCGGCATCATAGGTCGATGATTCATCCAGCAGCAAAACATTTTCCGTCCATCCGAGATGCCCCAAGAAATGGGCCTGTGTAAGGATCAGCTTCGCCCCGGAATCTTCAAGCATGTAACTGATTCGTTCTTTCGGATACTCTGGATCGATTGGAACATAGGCACCCCCGGCTTTCATAATGCCGTAGATCCCAACGATCATTTCGAGCGACCGTTCAGCAATCAGTCCCACCAGATCTCCCGTCTTGATTCCCTGAGTACGGAGCCTTCTTGCCAGTCCATTGGCTTTTGCATTGAGCTCGGCATAGGTCAGACTCTCGTCCTCGAACCAAATGGCAGTCGCATCCGGCGTTCGTCCCACCTGTTGCTCCAACAACCCGTGGAACGTGTTACAGTGCTCGTAAATGCCTTTCGTATTTCCCCATACGTTCAGAATCTGTTCTCTCTCCTGCGGCGTGACTAATTCTAGAGCATCCACGGAAATAGCAGGGTTCTCTACAATTTGTTCCATAAGGTGAACCAGATGGCCCTTGATTTGCCCAATTGTCACTTGGTCATAAACAAGTGCATTGTACTGGAACAGCAATCTCATCTCTTCGCCAGGGAGGACAATTAAATTAAAATCATAATTCGTTTGCTCAAGAAGCTCCGCTTCCTCAATCTCAAAGGCAGCCTCGCCACCACCCAGACGCTCTACCTCCTCCTCCACAGGATAGTTCTCAAACACCATAATATGGGAGATTAGATCCTGCTTCTGATCCGTCTGAGCCTGAATCTCAAACAACGGGTAGGTGTCATACATATGAGAAGCCATATATTGTTCCTGCTGCTGCTTCATCAGAACGGTGAAGGGGAGATTCTCCTCTGTCTTCACACGAACGGGAATCGTATTGATGAACAAACCGATCATCCGGTCAATGCCCGGAATTTCTGCTGGTCTGCCTGATACTACGCTTCCGTACACGACATCCCGGCTACCGTTATAGCGTTGAAGCGCAATGCCCCAGAGGGACTGCAGCAATATATTCATCGTGACATGAGCATCCCTGGCCACCTTTTCAAGGCGCTCAGTCAATTCCCTGCTGAGAGGATAATTCAGCTTTTCTGCTACATAGCCTTCTCCCTTACTTGCTCCACCGACTTGAGGTAAAAGCGTCTGCTGCTCGTAACCGGCCAGATATCGGCTCCAATAGTTGGACGCAACTGCTTCATCCTGCTGTTCCAGCCATTCGATATATCGACTGTACGGATGAACCTCTGCCAGCTGCGGCTCTCTTCCTTCCAGGAGGGCAAAATAGTGTTCAAATACCTCCTTCGTAATTAACGGAACACACCAGCCATCCATGACGATGTGGTGAAAGCTCCATAAGAGGCGGAAGCTCTCTTCATCTGTTTGTAAAATTGATACACGGAGAAGCTCGTCTTCAGCCAGGTTGAAGCCCAGTGCTTTGTCCTTAGCACCAAATGTCTTCAGGTAAGCTTCGCGCTGCGATGCATTCATCTCCCGCAGGTCTTCGTACACCAATTTAGCGCCTCTGTGCCGAAATACAACCTGCAAGGGCTCGCTGCCCCAGCCGCTGTAAAAGTTCGTGCGCAGGATGGCATGACGCTCCACCACTGCATCCAGACTGTGTCCGAAGGCGGTCGGATCAAAGCTACCCTTAAAGTCAAAGGCAGCCTGTTCAAAATAAGCACCTGTATGCGGCTCAAACATATCATGGAACAGCATGCCCTTCTGCATCGGCGTCAGACTATATACATTCTCAATATCGCCTATGTGGCTGGTCTGCTTAGAAAGCTCCTCCAGATCGGCAATGCTTAGACCCTTCGCAAGCACGTCGCTTGGTGTCAATACGGTTTTTTCTTGGGTTAGGCAATGCTGGAGAAGCTCCCGCAGGCTTTCTTCAATATATCCAGCGAGCTGTTCTATCGTAGATAACTTATACTGTTTTCCGTTATAAGTAATCGTAAGCGTCAGGGCTCCGTCCGTCACCATGCCATTGATATCTAGCGTATAGGCCGGTTCCTCCAACAAGCTTTGGGCGCTTCCGGTCGGATAAGGAGAAATCTGCAACGAGCTGCCTTGCAAATCCTGATCAAATTGCCCCAAATAGTTAAAAGAAATCTCAGGCTGCAAGCTGAAGCTGTCTTCATCCAACTGACTTGCCATCGTTTTAAGCAACCCGTAGCCAATACCTTTGTTCGGAATCTGGCGCAGCCCCTCTTTCACAGACTTGATCAAGGAGGCCACTTCTGGGTCATCCCCCAAGTCTAAAATCACCGGATATTGACTTGTAAACCAGCCTACAGTACGGGTGATGTCGATATTCGGTATAATCGGCTCACGACCGTGTCCTTCCAGATTTACAGCAACCTTTCCGATGCCAGACCATTTGGATACCGCCATGCCCAGAGCAGTCAATAGCAGATCATTCGTCTCTGTTTGATAAGCACGATGGGCTTTTCTCAACAATTGGTCGGTTTCTTCTATAGTCCATTGTGCTGTTACTACTTTGCTATCTTGTAAAAGAAGGCTTTCCACAGTCTCATCCTTCGGCAACTGTTCGAGTGGCTGATCCTCCAGCTCTCTCCAATACGCCCGATGAGTCTCCATTTCAGGACCTTCCGAATAACGAGCAAGGGCGTCTCCCCAGTCACGGAAGGAATCCGTCTTCTGCGGGAATGTCAGCGCTTGTCCTTGAATCACCTGCTCATAGCCGGCTGCAATATCCTCGAACAAAATCCGCCAGGATACTCCGTCCACCACCAAATGGTGGATCACGATCAGAAGGTGGTCTCCATCCTGACAATGGAAGAGCCCTAACTTCAGCAGTGGACCTTCTGCCAGATTGATACTGCGCTGAATGTCATCCGACAGCGATGTAATGGCTGCAGCCGGATCGGATTCATTCCGTAAATCAGCGGTGAACAGGCTATAAAGCTCTCCTTCTTCAAGATCACGATTCCAAGCTTCGTAGCCATGCTCTGTCTGACGGAAAACCATGCGAAGGGCGTCATGATGCTCAGCGAGTTTTCTTAGCACCTGATGCAAGGCCTTTTCCTCAAACCCTTGTTCACGATACAGCATAACCGCTTGATTGAAGTGATGAGGCTCTGCCTGCTTCCGTCCAAAGAACCACTGTTGGACTGGAGTCAAGCGAGTCGCTCCACGCACAACTCCCTGTTCAGCCATATGCACAGCCGTTTGTATTTCCGCGCCCAGCTCGGCAATGGTTGGCGATTTGAACAGCTGCTTCATCTCTAACCGATAGCCGGCCTGCAGTAACCGTGACGACACCTGAATGGCCTTGATGGAGTCTCCGCCCAATTCAAAGAAATTGTCATGGATACCCACCTGTTCGGCACCCAGTACCCCTTGCCAGACAGATGCCAAAGCTTCTTCAGCCGGTGTACGAGGAGCTGTATACTTCCGTCCTGTATGCGCGCCTACTTGAGGAGCCGGCAGAGACCTGCGGTCCACTTTTCCGTTTGACGTTAATGGCATACGGTCCATCTGGATAAAGTAGGATGGAATCATATAGCCCGGAAGTACCTGCGATAGGGAAAGACGTACTTCGCCTGCCGTGAGCGTACGATCCGCCACATAATAAGCGCAAAGCTGCTTCTCTCCAAGCTCATCCGCTCGAACGACCACTACGGCGTCGATTACTGACTCCACCTTGGCCAGTTGGGCCTCGATTTCAGGGAGTTCGATGCGGTAACCACGAATTTTGACCTGCTCATCAATTCTTCCTTTAAACTCCAAATTCCCATCTGGAAGCCAGCGTACCAAATCCCCCGTTCGGTAGCAGGGTTCTCCGTCCTTAACAGGACTAGGAACAAATTTCTCTGCTGTGAGATCAGGACGATTGAGATATCCGCGCGCTACACCTTCACCGCCGACAATGAGTTCACCCCAAGCACCAATAGGCTGTAATTGCAGCGATCCATTGACCACATAAGCGGTCGAATTACTAATTGGGCGACCAATCGGCACACCCCCTTCGGCACGACCCGGAATCTTGTAGGTGGTGGAGAAGGTCGTATTCTCTGTCGGACCATAGCAATTGATAGGGACAAGATCAGGATTAGCCTCGATTACACGATTCATATGAGATAGGGACAGTACGTCACCGCCGACTAACAATGCTTTTAGCCCTCTGAACAGGTACTCATCCTGTAGGGAAAGCTGATTGAAAAGGGGTGAAGTAAGCCACAATGTTGTAATCCCGTACTTGGCAATAGCCGCTTTGAGCCTATCAGCAATCAGAATGTCGTCATTCTCTACAAAATAGAGTTGCCCACCGTTAAGCAACGCTCCCCATATCTCAAAGGTAGAAGCATCGAAGGCCACGGCTCCTGTCTGCAAAATTCGTGTGGATTCATTCAGCTCCACATAGTTGGTCTCTTTGACCAGACGGACCACGTTCCGGTGTTCAACCATAACGCCCTTCGGTCTACCCGTCGTACCCGATGTATAGATGACATAAGCAAGCCCCTGCGATCCCTGAGCCGTCTCCGGCTGGGCAGGCTCAGCAGCATAAGCCTCTTCACTGCTAAGATCGACAATCGGTATACCGTAGTCTACACTTATAAGCTCGCCCTTTTGCACCAATAATAGCTTGGCGTCGGAATCATTAAGCATATAACGAACCCGATCTTCCGGGTAATCAGGATCAATCGGCACATAGGCTCCACCTGCTTGAAGCACCGCGAGCATACCAATGACCATCTCGATGCTTCGTCCGCCCATCACGGCCACAGGCTGCTCCCTCAACGTTCCCAAACGACGCAGTGTTTGGGCCAGTCGGCTCGCTTTGTCTTCCAATTCAAGATACGTTAGCTGGACATCGCCGAATACAAGCGCCGTCTGCTCTGGTGTACGCTTGACTTGTTCTGCGAACAGCTCATGAATGGTCTTGTCCCTTGGATAAGGAGCCGATGTCGCGTTAAATACTTCAACGATCTGTACTTTCTCCTCCGGTGTGATCATTTCAATCTCGGCCAGTTGCAACTGAGGATTGGCCGAGACTGCATGCAGAACCCGGAGCAAGTGCGTTGCAAGTCGCTCTACACTTTCACGCCGATATAAAGCCGTACTATACTCGAGGCCAAAGGCTAATTTTGAACCCTTCTCCTCTACATTGAGAGACAGGTCAAATTTGGCTGTGACGGTGTCCATCAAGTAAGGAGTAAAGTGCACTCCGTCCATATCCTGCTCTTCCTGCTCGGTATTTTGTAATACCAATAAGGTGTCAAAGAGCGGATTGCGGCTGACATCACGTCCTACGCCCAGCTTTTCGACCAATTTTTCAAAAGGGTAATCCTGATGCTCAAACGCCTTGAGCGCCGTTTCCTTGATTTCCAGAAGATAATCCTCAAAGGTTTTATCTCCTGCCGGGTAGCTGCGCAAGGCCAGTGTGTTGACAAACATTCCGATGATGCCCTCAAGCTCAGCCTGCGGTCTTCCGGCTACTGGAGAACCTACGACGATGTCCTCCTGTCCTGTATATTTGTGCAGTAGTACCGAATAAGCGGCCAGCAATACCATATACAGTGTAGTACCTGTACGGGATGCTAGCTCTTGTATCGCCTTATTTCCAGACTCATCCAATGTAAAATCAATTCGGCTACCCTCGAAGCTCCGAACTGAAGGTCGTTGGAAGTCTGTAGGCAAATCCAATACCGGCAACTCTCCTTCAAAGGATTGCAGCCAATATTTCTCAAGATCTTGCCATTGATTCTCTGACTGTTCCCGTTGCCATACAGCATAATCCTTGTATTGGATGTGCAGTTCTGGTAGCTGTTCTCCTTGATACAAATGAGTAAGTTCCTGTATCAATATTTGAATAGAAACCCCATCTGAAATGATGTGATGCATATCAAACAGCAACAGATGACGCTCCTCCTGGAGCTTCACCAAGCTAACACGCAGTAATGGAGCCTGGCTCAGATCAAAGGCACGAATAAAGCTGTGAATGAGCGTATCCGTCTCCTCCACCGAAGCCTCTGTGTAGTTCAACGCGAACGGCACATTCCTATGCACACGCTGAACAAGCTCTCCATCCTGCATATAAAAGCCGGTTCTCAGGGATTCATGACGCTGGATCAGTGCCTGGAACGCGGACTCCAGCCGCGTGCGATCCAACGGTCCATCCACTGTGAAGACCCCTGGCATATTGTAGCTAAGCTCTCCCCCATCCATCTGTCTCAGCACGTATAAGCGCTTTTGCGCTGAGGATACTGGGTAAGCTTCGCTTTCCGCTGCCTGTGGGATAGTTTCGTACATGGTCGGAATGTGTTTTTTCACAAGTTGCGCCAAGGATTCGACCGTAGGTGACTGAAACACCTCACGCAGCGAAATGCTACATCCCAATTCTTTGTGAATCCGTGAAACGAGCACTGTTGCCCGCAAAGAGTGACCACCAATTTCAAAGAAATTATCTCTGACACCGACGCGGGCAACTCCCAAGATATCTTGCCAGATGAGTACCATCTGAGCTTCCACAGCAGTTCTCGGAGCCAAATAAGCCTCGCCGGATTGTACGCTGCTTTCAGGAGCCGGCAACGCACGGCGATCCAGTTTGCCATTTGGCGTAAGCGGCATTTGCTCCAGCCGGACAAAATAAGAAGGAATCATGTAAGCGGGGAGTTCCGCTGCCAGCTGAGACCGCAATTCCCCCGGCGAAAGATCACTAGAGGCTACATAGTAGGCGCACAGCAATTTTTGGCCCTGTTCGTCATCCCGTGCGAGGACAATCGTTTCTCGTACATTCGGAGCCTTGAGAATTTGGGCTTCTACCTCGCCAAGCTCAATTCGGTAGCCGCGAATTTTGACCTGATGGTCGATCCGCCCCAAATACTCAATATTTCCATCAGGCAACCAACGAGCAAGATCCCCAGTTCGGTACAGCCGCTCTCCCGCCCGATACGGATGCTCAACGAATTTCTCAGACGTCAAATCCGGCCGATTCAAATACCCACGGGCAAGACCGTCCCCTGCAATGTATAGCTCTCCCGGAACCCCAACAGGCTGTAGGCGTCTTTGCTCATCGAGAATATAAGCGCTAAGTGTGGGGATCGTTCTGCCAATATTGCTTTTCCCCGCTTCAATCTCATGTTCCGTGATTTCCTTGTAGGTGACATGGACCGTTGTTTCCGTAATTCCGTACATATTAATCAGCTGCACATCAGGATACTTGACTCGCCAGTTTCTCAAAAGAGATGGGCTTAAGGCCTCTCCACCAAAAATGATTTTTCTAAGACTAAGCTCTGTCGAAGAGTGCGCTAACTCTTCCTGTAGCACCTGATAAAAATACGTCGGCGTCTGATTTAAAATGGTGACTTGGTTGTCTTTTAACAACTCCAGGAAAGCTGCTGGGCTCTTGGCTGTGAGAGATGGAACAATCACCAATTTCCCTCCGTAAAGAAGCGCTCCGTACATCTCCCAAACGGAGAAATCGAAGCAGAACGAATGGAACAGCGTCCACGTATCCTGAGAGCTGAAATCAAATAAATTTTTATCGTTAAAGAGCAGTCGAACTACATTTTTATGCTCAATCAGCGTGCCCTTCGGCTTGCCGGTCGTACCCGACGTGTAGATAACATAGGCCAGATGGCTTGGTCCCGAAATACTCTCCAGATTGGAAGCATCTCCTGTATACGTTGCAGCCTCGTCCAAACTCACAAGCTTTCCGTCAAAAGCGGTGCTCTCCCATAGATGACTTTGAGTGAGCAACAGACGGACACCTGAATCCTCCAACATATAATGGATACGTTCTTCGGGATAATCGGGATCAATCGGTACATAGGCACCACCTGCTTTCAAAATGGCCAACATCCCAATGACCATCTCCAAGGAACGGTCAGCCATAATCCCTACGAGCGTATCTGCAACTACTCCCTCGGAGCGCAAATATCTCGCAAGCTGGTTAGCCTGCTCGTTTAGAGCTAGGTATGTAATGCTCTGCTCGTCCATCTGAACGGCTACGTGATCTGGCGTGCGCTCGGCTTGTTCCTCGAATAAGCCATGGATGGTCTTCTCACGTGGATAGTCGACTGCAGCGCCTTCCGAAAGAGCCAAAATGGATTGCTCTTCTGGTTCACCCAATAAGTTTACCTCTGCGATAGAAAGCTGAGGTGAATGAATGATCTGCTCGGCGATCGTAAGCAACTGGGAAACCATGTCCTTAACTTCACTGCGTTCAAACAGCTCCGTCCGATAATCGACATCCAGTACCAGTTCGCCTTCATCCAGGATCTCCACGATATGAAGCACGAAATCGTTCACTTCGTCCCCGCAGAAATCATAATCCGTCAAAATGCGCACATCATCCAAATCAACCCAATTGATAAGACGATATTCCATTGAAACGCCAAAAAGCCGCTGAATATCCTTGTTACCATGCATTTCTCTAAGATCCTGAATTAACTGATTGTATGGATACTTCTGATGCCGCAGGACTGACATCTGATCTCTGGCTACATCCTGCAGAAAGCTCAACACATCCATATCCTTTTTGACGTATGTTCTGGCAGCAGCGGTGCTGACGAACATACCTATCTTTTGCTTCTCTTTTTTGTTCCCCCGGTTAGCGAACGAAGTGCCAATCACCACATCCGGCTGATTCGTCATTTTGTGTATGTAGATATACATCGCACCCATGAAGAACTGGAACAAAGAAATCCTGTTCTGTTGGCAAAATGCTTGCAGCTCGTGATATAGCACTTCTGGTACGGTAAAATGCTCCCGAACGGCGTGGGTGCTTAAAGATAACGGATTATATGACTTCCAACCCGTAAGCTCAGGCAAATCAGAAAATTTATCCAGCCAGTAAGCCTTATCTTTTTGGTATCTGTCAGAAAGTTCGTATGCATTCTCATCAGCAATATATTGAATATACGAGCAATCGTCGCCCAGCTTCGGTTCATTTCCTTGAATTAACTCCATGTAAAATGCTGTCAGCTGATTGCCATAGACCACCATTGATATTCCGTCAGAAATAATATGGTGCATCTTGATATTAATCCAATACTCTTCCTCGCTAATCTTCACAATTAAAAACTGGAAGAGCTCAGAATCCAGCAGGGGCAAGGGTTTGCTTTTGTGTTGCTCAAGTAAGGCTTCCACCTCAGATACACTTTCATAGTGGCTAAGATCCAGGCACTCCAACTGTCTCTCTTCATAAGGAACGACGTACTGCTGAGGCACTCCATCCACTGAGGTAATACGAATGCGGAACGCATCATACTGTTTGATAATCAAATTAATGGACTGCATAAAGGCAGCAATATTGATGTGCCCCTTCATCTTAGCTGTACCGGAAAGCTGTGACACTGACGTATCTGGGTAGAGTAATTCGGTATACCATATACGCTTCTGCGCATTTGTTAAATCATATAATTGCATGTCATTCATCTCATTCACTCCTATTCCATGATGTGAATATCCTCCCGCTGCACCTGGCAGTCAGGAGGACAAAAGGACAGTTTAACGTGCGCTTCCACCCCGTCATTGATCCAGTGAAACAATTTCTTCCGCCTCAGCCACCAATCGATCGCCTACGGAAGCCCGACCGCTTCCGAGTATATAGCCCCGCCGACGCTTGATCACTTCAAAATAGAGATCAATTCGGTCCCCAGGCTTCGCCAAGCTATGGAATCGAATTCCATTGAGGTTGGTCAGGTATGAAATGCCTTTTTTATCAATCGCAGCGAATGCCGCTAATTGTGCAAGCGACTCCACAATCAACATAGGAGGCATGTATGGATTAGTGTCTGTAATGAACCACTCACTCCAGGTGACAAGCTTGTATCCCTTCGCCCATTGCGACGTTTCGTACCCGGTCACGCCATCCAACAGAAGAAATGGGTACCGGTGCGGAAGCACATCCGGGATATGGATTAGCTCTTCGCTCACAGGCTTATTCCCCTTCCCACTTGCGAACAGCAAGGCAGACGTTGTGCCCTCCGAAACCAAATGAATTGCTAATCGCCGCGCGGACCTCGCGTTCCTGATATACATGCGGCACAAAATTCAATTCAGGAGCTTCAGGATTGTCGCAATTGAGTGTCGGTGGTACTTTGCTGTGAATCATGCTCTGCACAGTCGCAATTAATTCGACTGCCCCTGCACCGCCCATTAAATGGCCAGTCATGGATTTAATAGACGATATCGCCAAATGGGGGGCATGCTCCCCGAATACTTTTTGAATAGCGTTAATCTCCATACGATCATTAAATGGCGTACTCGTACCGTGGGCATTGACATAGTCGATTTCCTGCGGTGTCAAGCCGCCATCCTGCAGTGCGATGTTGATCGCTTCTGCCGGGCCAGAGCCAGAGGGATCTGGAGCCGTGATATGATACGCATCAGTTGTGCATCCGTAACCCACAACTTCGGCCAGAATGGTGGCTCCGCGGTTCAAAGCATACTCCAACTCCTCCAGCACCAAGACTCCTGCTCCTCCACCGATGACGAATCCATCGCGATCCACATCAAACGGACGACTGGCCTTCTGCGGCTCTTCATTACGTCTGGAGAGAGCATGGATATTCGCAAAAGATGCCAGATCAAGCTGACTAAAATTGGCTTCTGCTCCACCAGCAACCACAACATCAGCCGTGCCGTACTGGATCGTACGTAATGCCTCACCAATGGCATTACTTCCTGTGGCACAAGCCGTAACCACAGCAAAAGAAGGCCCCTTGGCTCCAATAGCAATGGAGATTTCACCAGGTGCTGAATTAATCATCATCGAGGAAACAAAATAAGGAGAAACTCTTTTGGGACCAAGCTTTGTTAATTTCCCATAGTTCTCCTCTATAACGTCGAGGCCGCCTGCTCCAGAGCCGACAATAACCCCCACGCGACTTGCATTCCGCTCATCAATCACCAATTTTGATTGCTCCACTGCCTGCCGGGCAGCCGCCAAAGCAAACTGAGTGAACTGTGCGACTTTATTAGCTTCCTTCTTGCTCATATATTGCAATGGGTCAAAGCCCGTAACCTGTGCACCGATCTTTGTCGGAATGTCCGCTGTATCGAAAGCAGTGACAGGTCCGATTCCGCTTTTTCCTTCCAACAGTGAATTCCAGAAATCCGTAAGATTAAGCCCGACCGGCGTTACGACTCCCTGTCCAGTCACTACAACACGTCTTCTCACTGTATCCACGTCCTTCGTTGAAATTAATTCTTGGAAGCCTGTTGCTCGTAGAGAGGAAAGTCGCCATACACATGACTGATTTTTTCATGCACATCCGCAAGATCAGCATATACCTCGACGACCACAAGCTTGTTCTCCTGATACTTTTGCCAAGCAAGCTGAAGCTGTTCCCGTGCCTCTCCCTTACTCCGAATTGCAAGGCTTTCCACAAACTCATACTGGGGAATTTGAATTCCTGTCTTGGCCGCCTCAGAAACAAACGGGAGGGACTGCCCTGCGAGATGTTTATAATTCATCTGATTCTGCAACCAACCATAGCCACCATTATTGAGTACGAGATAGATTAACGGTATTTGATACTCCACCGCCGTCATAAAATCCGAACAGAAGAGATTGAACGCACCGTCACCTACGAGTGCTACTACTGGACGTTGTGTTGCCACGCTTGCTCCCAGAGCAGCCGCCGCACCGAATCCAAGACTCGTTTGATCACTAGGAACAATCGAAAGAGAACCGTGGGCAAAGCGAAAATATGGATAAAAGTAGGACCACATATCCTGCAATCCATTCTCTTGAAGAAGCACCAGATTTTCAGGGAACTCCGTCTGAATCATGTCCAACAGCTCAGGAACGTGGATTCCAGGGGTCTTTTTCAGCTTTTCCAAATAAATAGCCCTGTGAGAAAAAGCCTCCTGTTTACAACTCCTAATCGTTTCAAGCCACACTCCATCAGGCTCCTGCCCGCGCCGTTCAAGCCACTGCTCCACCGCTGCATATCCATCACCAAGCACCTTGATACCCTTGTATTCGTGTGCAAAATCCTCCAGATTTACATTGACTTGAATCAAAGGTGTATCCTGTAGCAAAATATCCCACTCGAAAGTAGCCGTTTCTTCCAATCGACTGCCCAGTGTGATCACTACATCAGATTCCTTCCAGATTTGTCTTAGATTGAGATCCGTATAGAGTCCCGCAACACCACAGAAGAGTTCGTGGTCTTCATCAACTACACCCCGTCCCGAGGCGGTTGCGAACAAGGCCGCTCCATGTTGGTTAGCAAACCGCTCAATCACATCACCTGTACCTGACTTCATTCCGCCTCCGACTAGAATGAGTGGCCTGCGGGCGTTCTCAATAATTCCCCACGATGCATCCAACTCCCGACGAGACGGAGAGCACGACAGCTTTTCTGGTGGGGTAAACTGAAACCCTGTTGGCACAGGCTGGTCCATCAGGTTTTCAGGGAGTTCGATATAGACAGGACCCGGTGCTCCATTGATAGCCAAAAAGGCAGCCCGCTCCATCGCCCATACAAGCCGATCCACATGCTCGACACGATAAGCCCATTTTACGAGCGGCTTCACGAGTGAGATTTGATCGGCTTCCTGAAAGGATCGGGTACCCAGCTTGTCTCCTCCGGTACCAAGCGCCAGAAGCAGGAGCGGAGCGCCCAGGTTTTTGGCTTCCAGCAGCCCTGTGAGTGTATTACTGAGCGCAGGGCCTTTCCCCACAACACATACGGACATCTGGTTGGTGGTGAGCGCATAACCTGCTGCCATGAACACAGCATTACGTTGATCTTTGCACAGAATAAAATCCATACCGGATGAGGGGAGTGACGATACGATTTTGAGATCATCACTTGGTAATCCAAAGAGATGCTGAACCCCAGCCGATTTTAAGTAGCCAATGATGGCATCCCAGGGAAAGAAGCTCGCAGTCATACCAAACTCCTCTTTTCCGACAAATACTCTGCGACAATTTCTGAAATCAAGATCGGCTTCGAAATGAGCTTGAAATCGTAAAAAATATAGTTCGACATCGTTCCGTAGCCACCAAAAGGCTTATTGCCTTGATCCACATCCTCAAGCGTCTGATTAATGGTCAATGTGTGCTTCTTTCGTAAAACGTCCGTCAGGTGCTCCGATCCGTATAAGCTGCAACCCATTGCACGTTCACTGAAATAACTGGAGGAAATACGTTTGATCAATTGCTCGTCGTCTTGGTAGCTAACTACATTGAAGACTGGCGAAAAATACTCAATAATATCCAGATTCTGATCCAATTCACTATATACAACCGTCGGCTCCATCTTTTTCGTACGGAAATCAATGCCGCCGCCGTAAATAATAAACTTATCGTTCGTATTAAAATATTCAGAAACCGAGTTCAGCGCATCTTTATAGAAAATAGGGGAATAGTTTGCGTTCGGATCATCGTTGGCTCCAAACACAAGTTGGTCAAGCCGTTGAATCAGCAGATCTTTGAAATGCTCACTCACCTCTTGATGTACCAGAATGATGTCGGGTCCCAGGCAGTCCTGTCCTGAGTTGAACAGTCTCATTCGGATTACATCGGTAACCGCCAGTTCCAGATCGGCATCAGGTCCGATGACGAAAGGATTGATCCCTTGTCCATAGAAGATGTAGAGTTGGTCTTTTCGGATTTGTTTTTTGATCTTCTCCGCATTGACATAGCTCCCGGTGAACACCACAATATCAGCTGGCATAACCGAATTTTCCATAAAAACCCTTTGACTGACCTTACGAATATAGATGGGTAATCCGTGTACAGCCTGAAGCTTTTCATGCAGCATGTTGACGTACTCGTTTACGTGAGAAGAAGGGCGAAAGTCTATATTTTCAACGTACAGGGACGGAATCAAGAGGTATAATGCATAGGAGTACAAAATGACGTTGGAAGGCATGAATACAGCCATAGATCGTTGCCAGCTTGGCTGATAGGTTTGCACTTCTTGCAGAGCACCTTGAAGTGTAAGGATCGTGGAGTCAATTTCTGCATTGGCAGCCCGATAGGATGAAAATTGCGTGAGAATATCCATCACTTCCTGCCGATTTTCAATCAAATAATTGAGGCACTTCAGAATAGATTCATGCCTTTTCAAAAACAGTGTGTTTTCTGCCAATTCTGGATTTATACTCATGGCACATTCTCCCTTTCCTATATGCGGTTTTGGTAAATATCTTGCTATACTTTGCGAGATGCAACTTTCTCCAGGGCAATACGCTCCATCTCCAGACGATCTACTTTTCCATTGCGATTTAAAGGAAAATGGTCGAGCGGAAGCAAAAGATCGGGAAACATGTATGAAGGAAGTACACGATTTATTTCTTTGCGGAGTACAGACAAGGCTTGCGAGGATTCACCTTCGATGAATGCAACAAGCAATGTCCCTTTAGCCTCATCCTCCAAGGTGATCACGCAGGATCGGTAACCAAGCGAACCAATCCGGTCCTCAATATAGACCGGAGATACCATGTAGCCCATCCGGTTGACCGTCTTACCGCTGCGACCAATAACATACAGCATTCCGTCATCCAGATAGCCCAGATCCCCCGTCTTGAACCAGCCGTCCTGTAGAACGGATTGCGTCAGGTCTGGACGATTCAAGTAACCTTCCATGCATCCAGCACTGCGTATCCACACTTCGCCTACGATACCGTCCGCCTGCTGGTTGCCTGTAGAATCTAGTATTCTCAGATCCACACCAGGTAAGGGTAGGCCACAACCCTTCGGACACTCTAGCGTCCCCAGCGTAACGTTGCCCAGTTCAGAAAGGCCGTAACCATTCAGCAGGGGCTGTCCAAATATGTTGTTAAATTTCTCTTCGAGGTCTTGGGTAAGTGGGGAACCGCCTACGCACCACATGCGCACCGGAGCTTCCTTGACCATTTCCAGTTGTTCGGGTTTTCGGTTTAGCATACGCAACAAGGTGTAAAAAGCAGAGGGGTTAGCGTCTACGACCGTCGCCCGGTCTTTCGTAATACTTGCAATGACGCTCCAGAGGTTTTTGGGATTGCAGATGATGAGAGAACATGAGGTTAACCACCAGGAGAAGATAAGTGAGATTCCATAAAAATGAGAGAAAGGCACAACGGGGAGCATATGGTCAGACGGTAGGTAGTTCATGGCGTGTATGGAATGCCTGATATTCTCCATAAAAGCTGAACCAGCTTTCACGATTCCCTTGGGTTTTCCCGTCGTACCTGAAGAATACAGAATGAGCGCATCTGGCCTCTCGCACCACTTGTTAAAGTCGAGGGCTTCAAGCTTTGGCTCTCCCACCCAATCCGGGTGTACTGCTTCTTCTTGAATCAGATCTTGAATCAGAATAACGAGAGCATGAGGAAGTTCTAAATCGGAATCCGTAAGGATGCAACAGGCACCCGCTTCATCATAGATTTGGGCCACCTCATCGAGCACAGTCTGCTCGTCCACCACAGTCACCGAAACAGCAATATTACACAGGGAAAACAGAGACACAACAAACCAATAGGAATTGGCCGCTTTCAGAATCACTCTACCGTCTTCGGGAATTCCTCTGAGCGTCAACATCCGGGAGAAGATCGTAACGTCTCGCTCCAGACGCTCCCTAGTCATAATTCCTTCAGGTGAGATAATACGGCAATCCGTATGCGTAATAAGCACAACGTTCCCTCCTTACATCCCCGTAATATGGTATCCAGCATCTACATGGATAACTTCACCCGTAATGCCTCTCGATAAATGGGAAAATAGGAATAACGCCGTATCTCCGACTTCCGACGTATCAACCGTCTTGCGTAGGGGCGTAGTTTCTTCAATATGTTTGAGCATTGTGTTAAAATCTTTAATACCATAGGCAGCCAAGGTCCGTATCGGACCAGCGGAAATCGCATTTACACGAATGCCATATGTGCCCAGATCATTCGACAGATAGCGCATACTGGCTTCCAGTGAAGCCTTCGCCACACCCATAACGTTGTAATTTTTGATCGCTCGTTCTGCGCCAATATACGTCATGGTGACGATACTTCCACCCTCTGTCATCAGTGGGTATACTCGACGGGAGACAGCAGCCAGAGAATAGGCACTGATTTCTTGTGCAACGGCGAATCCCTCACGAGAAGTGTCAACGAACAAGCCATCCAAATCCTCAGCCTTAGCATAGGCGACACTGTGAAAATAACCATGCAACACGCCTACTTTTTCTTTTAGAAAATCCGCCAATGCATCAAGCTCTTCATTGCTTTGTACATTACAAGGACAGACCAGTGCTCCCGGAATGGTTTCAACGAGCTTTAGTACCCGCTCTGCAACCCTCTCATTTTCGTAAGTAAAAATGAGCTGTGCTCCTTCAGCAGCTAAAGATTGAGCTGTCCCCCAGGCAATACTCCTGTTATTAGCCACGCCCATAATCAAAATGTTCTTACCGCTCAGTAGTACTGCCACAGAAACCACCTTTCTTTTTTTACATTTTCAAACAAAATAACAACTTAATTGCGTATGTCTACATTTATAGACATATGTAATCTTTCCTGGAATATTATCGCGTTAATTGCCAAACTTGGATAGGCGACGTTTTAGGCAAATCACAAAATTTATTTTAAAATTTGCGTAACACATCATGCATGCTGTCTGTCATCTCACAAAAAATAGTTGTGTTGCTTCTGTTGGTCTGTGTTCAAATCGAAAGGGATACATGTGTGTGAAAAAAGGTAGCGAGGTAAAAATAAGGTGACTGTCAAAAGCGAGTTAAACATAAAATCCTCATATTTTTGTAAATATTTACATTCCGATGACGGACTCACCCCACTACCGGAAGTAACCACTTCATTTTCACCAACAATGAGTCTTCCGATTTGAACATCCTGAGTGACCAGCCAGATTTTATCTAATCTAAGTGTGAAGCCTTAACCTCTATAGACTACGCTTTTGTTTTTTGGGAGCTAAAGTATAGCTAAAGGAGACAACAAAGTCGATTGCCAGAACGATCGCCCATGTTTGCATAATGCCCTCCAAAGACACCGTACGCTGCGGATCATCAACATACACAATGATGGCGAGCAACAAAGCATTACCTATAGCCCAGCCCAAAAGGTGAAGCAACCAACCTATCCGTTCCTCTTTTGCATGAGCAGCACCATACTTGCGTTCAGGCTTGGGTCCCTTACCAAACCAATGGGAGAACCGTACATCCGCCCACTTAATTAACCTATGACCAAATGCTACTGTAATACCAAAATAACAGGCCGCCAGACCAGTAGCAGTCGTTATCTCCATGCCGCTTCTCACCGTGATGAACACCGCAATCAGTAGCAGGATATCAATAATGGGGGTAAATAGTAAAAGAAGACCACCTAATTTCTTCAAGCCAAACATATACCTTGCGATTAACCCTGCAACAACAAAAACCCAAAATAAAACTTCTGCACTAATGATAAATAAATACATAATAGATGATTCCTTTCAAATTAGAAATTGGTATTCACCTCAACTATCCCCCTTTCATGCCCACTATCATACAATATTATACATAATATTCCTAGTATCTTGTCTATAATTACATAAAAGGAAACAAATAGCCGTTTTTTTCGTGAAAAACAGTATCTGTTCAGACCATTTCGTCTTGTTCTCAAAATGGGCATTTTACATGATATGCTACCCATAAAGAATTATGATGATCTGAAATGAAAAAAAGATGTACCTATGCTAATCAGCACGGGTACATCTTTTTTTTACAGATACACTATCCAATTACAATATGCCCTTCGGGCCGACGGTACAATGTCTTGGTCGAGCGTGGACGAATGGCATAGGCAATCGTAAGAGGACCAATCCGACCAATAAACATAGTCACACAAATAATCAGCTTGCCTGCGTCAGACAATCCAGGCGTCACTCCTACAGACAACCCTACCGTTCCGATTGCGGAAGCAGCCTCAAATGCAAGGGAGAGAAATGGGGCATCCTCTGTCATTAAGAGCAGTATAACCACAATCGAGAATATAAATAGGGCCAGTACAATAATGGTCAGCGCCCGCATCATGATATCTTTGGGGACCCTATGGCGGAAAAACACAATTTCCTTCTGTCCTCGCATGACGGCGATTAGCGCACCAACCATAAGCAGAAACGTAGTCGTTTTAATTCCTCCTCCAGTGGAACCCGGAGAAGCACCGATAATCATCAGCAACATAATAAAAAACTGACTTGCCTGCCTTAACCCGCTGATATCGACTGTGCTCGTACCTGATGATCTCGTGGAGACCGATTGAAAGACAGCTCCATATACTTTGCCTTCCCAGTTCAGCGCGCCCAAGGTTCGTGCATTGGTAAACTCAAAAACAAATAAAACCAGCGCACCAATCACAATGAGCACTCCCGACACGCTAAGCACCATTTTGGAGTGTAGAGACAGTCTCCGGGTACGGCGAAAATCGAACAGATCGCTAAGTACAAGGAAACCCAAGCCTCCTGATATAACGAGCACAGATGCAATCATATTGAAAACAAAATCTCCAGCGTATTGTTGGAAGCTAGTCCCGAACAGATCGAATCCTCCGTTATTAAAGAGGGATACGGAATGGAATATTCCATAATATATCGCTTGTCCGACAGGCATCTCTCGCATCCACCGCAAAGCTAAGACGACGGCAGCTATCGCCTCAATGGTAAAAGAGAAGATCAGCACCTTGCGAATAATACGCACGATCCCTTCCATGCTATCGGCATTAATAGCCTCCTTAAGCAGCAACCGATCCTTTAACGATAATCGCCGCCCCAACAACAGCGCAAACAAGGTCGCTAAGGTCATAAACCCCAGCCCGCCTAACTGCATCAGCACCAGAATGACGGTTTCGCCAAACATCGTATACGTTGAATCGACGTCAACAACGACCAGTCCTGTGACACAAGCGGCTGAGACGGACGTAAAAAGCGAATCAATCCAATGCGGAGCATGTCCACTATGATTGGCAACAGGAAGCATCAGTAGCAAAGTACCTAATGCAATAATCAACAAATATCCGATGACCAATATAAAAGGAGGCGATGCGAACCGACTAAGCTTGACGCTGCGTTTCATTAGAGTATTCTCTCCATCCGTTCTTATGAAAAAGAGGAACAAGACACGGGAAGCCCGGCTGATCCTCTATATTCATAATGTTATGTTATTCTACTGTACGGTTACGCATATGCGGGAAAAGCAGCACATCGCGAATGGAAGGCGCATCTGTCAGCAACATGACCAAACGATCGATGCCGATGCCCAGTCCGCCTGTTGGCGGCATACCGTATTCCAAGGCGCGGATAAAGTCATCATCCATTTCATGAGCCTCATCGTTACCGTGCTCACGTTCCAGCAATTGGCCTTCAAAACGTTGGCGCTGGTCAATTGGATCATTCAGCTCAGTGAACGCATTCGCATGCTCACGAGCGACCACGAACAGCTCGAAGCGATCCGTAAACCGCGGATCTTGTTCGTTTTTCTTGGCCAACGGCGAGATTTCAACCGGATGTCCCGTAATAAAGGTCGGCTGAATGAGCGTTTCCTCTACGAACTGCTCAAAGAATGCATTCAGGATATGACCAAATGTCATATGCGGCTCAACCGGAACCTTATGCTCTTTCGCAAGGCGATGAGCTTCTTCATTACCCATCTGCACGCTAAAGTCTACGCCTGTTACTTCTTTTACAGCATCGACCATGGAAACTCTGCGCCATTGCGGCGTCAGATCCACTTCCTGGCCTTGATATTGAATGTGCTGTGTGCCCAGTACTTCCTGCGCAATATGTGCAACCATGTTTTCCGTCAATTGCATGATATCTTTATAATCAGCATACGCTTCATACAGCTCAATCATCGTAAACTCAGGGTTATGGCGGGTCGAAATACCTTCATTACGGTAAACACGCCCGATCTCATATACTTTCTCCATTCCGCCGACAATTAGTCGTTTCAAATGGAGTTCAATAGCAATACGCATATAGAGCTGCATGTCCAATGCATTATGGTGCGTAACAAATGGCTTCGCTGCCGCCCCGCCAGCAATGGAATGCAATGTTGGAGTTTCAACTTCCAAATAGCCGAGCGAATCGAGATAACGACGCATGGATTGAATAATGCGGGACCGTGTAATGAACGTTTTTTGTACTTCAGGGTTCATAACCAGATCGACATACCGCTGACGGTAACGCAATTCAACATCCTTCAGACCATGATATTTCTCCGGTAATGGATACAAGGATTTGGACAAGACCTCAATATCCAGCACTTTGATTGTCGTTTCGCCTGTTTTGGTCTTAAAGAGCACACCCTTAACACCAACAATATCGCCCAGATCCAAAATACCAAATGCTTTATATTTGGATTCAGGTACCGTGTCTTGACGAACATAAATTTGAATACGTCCACTCAGATCCTGTATATGAGCAAAGCTGGCTTTTCCCATCACACGTTTAGCCATAATACGGCCTGCTATGCTAACTTCAATATTCTTTTCTTCCAGTTCTTCCTTAGTCAAACTGTCATACTTGCTCAGTAGTACGCCCGCTTCAGCCGTGCGTATGTATTTGCGTCCAAAAGGATCAATGCCCAATGAGCGAAGCTCGTCCAATTTGGCACGACGAATTTGTAATAATTCACTTAATTCCTCGCGATTTTCTTGTGTTTCCTGGTTAGTAGTTTCATCCGACATGGTGCTAAATCAGCTCCTTCAATATGAATAGACGGGCCGGGGTCCGTCCGGGTGTAGAGAAAAAAAGCTTCCACAAGGAAGCTTTTACATTAAATTCCAAAGTCCGTGTCTTATTTCTTGATATCCACGATTTTATATTGAATAACGCCTGCTGGAACGGTGACATCCACAACAGTTCCCTTTTTCTTACCGAGAATTGCCTTGCCAACCGGACTTTCATTCGAAATCTTATTCTGTAGCGGGTCGGATTCGGCAGAGCCTACGATAGCATACTCTGTAATATCTCCGAATTCCAAATCTTCAACGGTTACAGTTGCGCCTACTCCCACAACATCGGTGTCAATTTCATCACTATTGATAATGCGGGCATTGCGTAGCATCTTTTCCAACGTAATTACACGGCCTTCAATAAAGGCCTGCTCATTCTTTGCATCCTCATATTCGGAGTTTTCACTAATATCTCCGTATCCGATGGCTACCTTAATCCGTTCAGCCACTTCGCGGCGTTTGACAGACTTTAAGTTCTCAAGCTCATCTTCGAGCTTTCTAAGACCTTCCTGTGTCAGAATGACTTCTTTATCGCTCATCTTAACCGATTCTCCTGTCATGGGAAAAGTTTAAAAGTGCATCGGAATGCACGCTTTCAAAACATAATATGCCACTCTGAGGGAATGAGAACATTTCCTGCTGTTGTCTTGAGAGCTGCACACAATTTGTAGCATACATCAAGATTTTATACTGAACGATTATAGGGCAAGCAATTGGAAAAGTCAATCGCGTGCGCAGGCCGGAACAGCTTCCTTATTGCGCAACAGCAGCAGGAGAAGCAGCGCTTGTAGAAGGCTCATCGTTTTCTACCATGTGCAATTGAGATACAAATTGATCCAAAATATGTACCATATCATCGCGCTTTGTTTCTTCCATAATGACATCCTTAATACGTGCAGAACCTTTAAGCCCCTTGAGGTACCAAGCCAGATGCTTGCGCATTTCACGGACAGCTACCGCTTCACCCTTCAATGCAACCAGACGATCCATATGCAGAATGGCAATGCGGATTTTTTCTTCCGGTGCAGGATCGGGCAACAGCTCACCTGTTTGCAAGTACTCAATCGTACGGTAGAGCATCCATGGATTCCCCAGAGCACCGCGTCCGATCATAACGCCATCACAATTGGTCAAATCCAGCATGCGGCGGGCATCTTCCGGTGATGCCACATCACCGTTTCCAATTACAGGAATGGAAACTGCTTCTTTAACTTCTTTTATAATATCCCAATTCGCATGTCCCGTATACAGTTGCTCCCGTGTACGGCCATGTACGCTAACGGCCTGACCTCCGGCACGTTCAACAGCGCGAGCGTTCTCTACGGCATAAATATGCTCGCTATCCCAACCAATACGCATTTTCACGGTAACCGGCTTGCTTACTGATTCCACTACCGCCGATACCATTTCATAAATCTTGTTTGGATCGAGCAGCCAACGAGCACCCGCATCACATTTGGTCACTTTGGGAACCGGGCAGCCCATATTGATGTCAATAATATCTGCATTCGTTTCCTGATCTACGACCTTCGCTGCTTCCACCAAAGATTCGCGGTCTCCCCCGAAAATTTGCAAGCTAAGCGGCTTCTCGCGTTCATCTACAAACAGCATCTCGCGCGTACGCTTGTTGCCGTGAATGATCGCCTTATCACTAACCATTTCTGCGCACACCAGACCTGTACCGAATTCCTTGGCGATCAGGCGAAAAGCAGGGTTACACACGCCTGCCATCGGAGCCAGAACGACTTGATTTTTCATTTCAATATCGCCGATTTTCAACATATCTGTTCACCCCTTTATTCTTTCTTTTGTATCGTCACTTATCGTCATTCCGTCAGTTCCCGGACTTCAATTTCTAGCGTTTGGGCGATAATGTTCAGCATGTCTGGGTCTACTGTACGATTGCCTCGCTCCACAGCACCTAATACAGTCAAAGATATACCAGTACGTTCTGCCAACTCCTGCTGTGTGAACCCTTTTAGCTTCCGAAAGGCGCGGAGTCGTTGCGCCAGCTGCATGTTTGCCAAAGCTGTATGCCGTCCTTTCCATCCACAGAATTCAATGCAGTATGCACGATACTGTACAGACCGGACGGATCTTGGTTCGGAACGATATCAGCCAAAGGAACCAGCACAAAAGCACGCTCCAACATACGAGGGTGAGGAAGCTCCAAATCCGGTGTAGCCAGTTGCGCCGCTTCCATCCATAACAAATCCAGATCAATGGTTCGTGGCCCATTAGGAATATGTCTTACTCTCCCCAGACGACTCTCCACCTCCAGCATATATACCAGAAGCTCCTCTGGAGCAAGTGTTGTAGATACGGCTACCGTCATGTTCAAAAAAGAAGGTTGATCCAGATACCCAACAGGCTCTGTTTCGTACAGGCTGGAGCACCGAAGCACCCGTATACCCGGATGTTCGTCCAGCACCGTAATGGCTTCATACAGGGTATGCTCGCGCTCCCCCAAATTAGCCCCTAAAGCAATATAAGCCTCTGATGCCTCAGAGGTCGAATGTGCATTCATGTATCGTTCCTACTTTCTTGCGCGATAAAGCTCAACCGTCACGCCCTGAAAATGAATATCAAACGGCGGATGCGGCTTTGTGACTTTGACAGTCAGTGCATTGACACTAGTATAAGTGTCCAGTAGGGAAGATGCAATACGTTCGCCCAAAGCTTCAATCAATTGGTAAGATTCCTTTTCTACAATATCTTTAACGGTGTAATGCACCTCGGCGTAATTAACCGTTTTGTCCAAAGCATCCTGCTCACCCGCTTCACGCAGATCAAGCTCCAGTTCCAAATCAATGTAGAAACGCTGTCCCAGCTTACGTTCCTCTGGAAAAACGCCATGATACCCGTAATACTCCATACGATGCAAAACCATTTTATCCATCGTGGGTAGACCCCCTGTTTTTTTATTTCAATTTTTTATAATAAATTTTTTTCTAAAAATACAGTGACTTTATGGCGCGTTGTAGCGGAATGAAGGATTTGAATCCGGAGAAGCGAAGCGCTCGCCTTTGCAACGGGATTCTTACAGTCATATGTTTTACCAATTCAAAGAATCCCGTTGCAACAGCGATCGTAGGATCAAATCATTCATGAAGCGTCTTCTAACCACCATAACTCAGTGCATTTTTAGACCCGTACACCATCGCATCACACATACGTACGGTGCGCTTGATTTGCGCAACATCGTGTACACGCACAATTTGGCACCCTTGAGCAATGCCAAAAGCAACAGTAGCCGCCGTGCCCTCCACCACGTCATTCACAGGCAAATCCAGTGCTGTACGAATAAATCTTTTGCGTGACGTAGCCAATAACAGCGGAAAGCCCAGCTGACTCAATGTATCGAGAGAAGTCATGGCATGAATATTTTCATCGTAATCCTTGGCAAAACCGATACCTGGGTCTAAAATGATCTGTTCCTCACGTACCCCTGCATCCAGCGCTAATCGGATACTTTCTTTTAAATCGGACAGCATATCAGAAACCAAATCACTATAGTTACGGTCATGACGATTATGCATCAAAATGACCGGACAATCGAATTCCGAAGCTATACGTGCCATATCGGGGTCTGCCTTAAACCCCCACACATCATTAATGATATGTGCGCCAGCCTCAAGTGCCTGCCTGGCTACCTCAGCTTTGTAAGTATCCACTGATAACGGGATGTGCGGTGCAATACGATGGATCGCCTGGATGACCGGAATGACCCGAGCCAACTCCTCTTCCACACCTACCGGATCATGTCCCGGGCGGGTAGACTCTCCACCAATGTCTATGATATCAGCTCCATCTTCCACCAGCTTCAATGCATGTAAAACAGCAATCTCTGGGCTATAATGTAATCCTCCATCGGAAAATGAATCCGGGGTCACATTCAGTATGCCCATGATCTGTGTGGAATGTCCGAGCGTAAACTCGGCATCCCCCATTCGGTAACTACGTTGATAAAGGGTCGGTATGTTCACTTGATCCCTGCTTTCTGTCTATAATCGTGCAACAGCAAAGCTGTTATGGACCTGGTCTGCGTCAAGGGAACCGATAAATGGTTCGTCGCTCCCCCCGGTTCCAACAACAAATTCACGGGCCGTATTTCTTGTATAGAGTTGGTTATGAAAATTTCATCAGCCTGTTTCAGCTCGTCCCAGCGGTATAGGCCTTGCTTACAAGGAATGTCTCGCAATTGCGCCAGCTCCAAAATGAACTCACGTGTAATGCCTGGCAGAATCCCTGTAGACAAGTCAGGGGTATACAGCGTATTATTCCGCACAAAAAACAGATTGCTGACCATTCCCTCTGCCAGAAAACCATCCGCCGTAAGCATCATTCCTTCGGCCTTATAATGGACAGCCTCGGCATACTGCTGAAGTTCCCGCTTCGCAAGAATGTTATTCATATAATGGAGCGACTTTAAGCGAACCTCACCCTCTGGAGTGTTTCTGGGAGTTCGCAACAACTGAAGCGCCGATGGGGAAGTGGATTGCCCGGTTTGTGTATTGGTAGAGGGCAACGTTTTAGCGAACAGAATATGATTAGGACGCGTATAGTCCCCCGTTGGCAATCCTAGCACCTCTTCGCCCGCTGATACAGTGTAACGGATATAGGCCTCATCCAGTCCATTCGCCACCATCAGATGTTGGATGTGTCTCGTAAGTTGCTCCTCATCCGGTTGAAAAGGAATGCCGAGCATTCGGCAACCTTCCTGCAGTCGATGCAGATGCCGATCCAGCAAGAATGGGACACCCTTGTAGGTGCGGAATGTTTCAAACAAACCCATTCCGTATAAAAAGCCGTGATCACTTACGTGAATCACGGCTTTTGCGGCTTCCGTGAGGACGCCGTTGACTCCGATATATTTCATGAATCAGACGCCTACCTTGCGTTTTAGGAAATTGCGTAACAGTTGATGCCCATAATCCGTAATAATGGATTCTGGATGGAACTGAACTCCTTCTACGGCAAATTCTTTATGCCGCAAACCCATAATTTCACCTTCTGCGGTTTCAGCGGTAATCTCTAGACATTCAGGCAGACTCTCGCGCTCCACCAGCAATGAGTGATACCGGGTTGCTGTGAACGGAGAAGGCAAACCTTCAAATACTGACGTATTGTGATGAAGAATCGGTGATGTTTTACCGTGCATGAGTCGTTCAGCCCGGATAACCTTACCGCCGAAAGCCTGTCCGATGGCCTGGTGGCCGAGGCAAACGCCAAAAATCGGAATGCGACCTTTAAAATGGCTGATCACATCCAGTGATATCCCTGCCTCATTCGGCGTGCATGGGCCCGGCGAGATCAAAATATGCTCTGGTGCCAGCTCTTCTATGCCTTTCACATCAATCTCATCGTTCCGTTTTACGGTTACTTCTTCGCCAAGTTCACCCAAATATTGAACAAGATTGTACGTAAACGAATCATAATTATCAATCACCAAAATCATACGACTCACCCTCCTGTGATACCGCCTCTGCTCAAAGCGGCTTCTTCTTCACCACATTGTACCGCCTTCATGACAGCTCTAGCCTTGTTCCGACATTCCCGGTATTCCCTGTACGGCTCTGAATCGATGACGATCCCCGCACCTGTCTGCAAATAGGCAGTGCTGCCTTTAACAGCTAATGTTCTTATTATAATATTTAATTCCATATTACCGTTATAGTCAATCCATCCAAGGGACCCTGTATAAGGCCCCCGACGAACGGGCTCTAATTCTTCAATAATTTCCATGGTGCGCACCTTGGGTGCCCCGGTAATGGTTCCGCCTGGAAAGGTAGCAGCAATTACATCTATAGCTGTACGACCCGGAGCTAATTTTCCCTCAACCTGAGAAACCAGGTGCATAACGTGCGAATAGTATTCGACAGTCAGCAGTTCAGGCACATGCACCGATCCGTATTCGGCAATCCGTCCGATATCGTTACGCTCCAGATCGACGAGCATAATATGCTCGGCGCGTTCTTTTTCGCTTGATAGAAGCTCTGCTGCCATAGCGGCATCTTCATCCGGTGTTATCCCTCTTCTTCTCGTACCTGCAATAGGTCGGGCGCTCACACGTCCATCCTCCAGCTTCACCAACAATTCCGGCGAGCCACTAACGATCCGTAAATCTGGCATACGCAGAATACCCATATAAGGGGAAGGATTCAGCAGACGAAGCCATTCATATATATTTTCAGGGAGGGCTGTAAGCGCACGTTGCTGACGAATCGACAAATTAACCTGGAATACATCCCCTTGGGCAATGTATTCCTGCACACGTTTTACGGCATGTTCAAAATCCTGTTGGTTAAATGCCACTGTCCAGCCTTCAGATTCAAGATGAGCAGCCTCTAACCCTTCTTCGGCGAGCCTAGCACAACGACGAGGGTACGCAGGATCAATCTCTCCTGCATTTATGATGTTATTCCACTGAGTCAGCATACGTTCTGCACGTTGGGCAGCTTCCGCGTAACGCTCGCAAAGTATGGGATTGGGCCCATCCAGCATAGCATGATTGGTCAAATCGGTATTATTGCTGACTTTATCGGAATGCGCAGGAGCGGGCATATGAACAGCACAATATATGCAGGATTTCTCGTGATCATAAATCCATAGCTCATCCACCCTCATCCATACATAATCAGGTATGTCTGTATCGTCTGCAGCTTGAGATGGCAAACGCTCCAACGAGCGAGCTACATCGTAGCCAAGATAACCCGCAAATCCTCCAGAGAAAAAAGGCATGCCAGGTACACGCGGCGCACGGTAAGGAGCGATCCAGTTGCTCATGACTTTCAAAGGTTTACCATGCATATCTCCATGCTTCCCGCTTTGCAAATCAGTCCAAACTGCATGTTCTCCCTTGCCCTCCAATATAGCAACCGGATTTAAGGCCAGATAGGTGTACCTCCCACCTTTAGCGCTCTCCAGCAAAAAGGCATATGGCGACGAATCCTCCCAAGCCTTCCGCCACGATGACGGTAGCCCCCCCACGGGTAATGGGTACTCAGCAATATAGGGAAGTATGCTCCAGCCTTCCTCCTGCCAAACCTGCCACTGCGTCTCCGTCACTCTAGCTGTCGATTTCATCCGTGTGTGCTTCCCCTTCCCTACTTTTCAATAAGTCTATATTCTCTCCTTAAAAAGAAACCCCCACCCCCCTGCAACAGGGAAATGAGGGAATCCTTACGTATAGTATACACAATTACGACATAATTACAGCTCGAAATTGTATAGTGGTGTGCTCAGGTAACGTTCTCCATTACTTGGAACAATGACAACGATCCGTTTACCCTTGCCCAATTGCTTAGCAAGTTTCAAAGCCGCATGAACAGCCGCGCCAGATGAAATACCGGACAAAATGCCCTCTTCCTTGGCCACTCTACGTGCTACCTCGAAAGCTTCATCGTTTTCTACATGAATAATTTCATCATAGATATCACGGTTTAAAATTTCAGGAATAAAGTTTGCACCCAGCCCTTGGATCTTGTGGGGTCCTGGCTTACCGCCTGCTAACAGCGGGGAAGAGGCAGGCTCTACAGCCACAACTTTAATATCAGGGAATTCTTTCTTAAGCACTTCTCCGGCACCAGAAATGGTTCCGCCAGTACCTATTCCCGCTATAAAAGCATCCAGAGTTCCGCCAATGGAACGAATGGCTTCCACAATCTCAGGACCGGTCGTTTCACGGTGAATTTTGATATTAGCTTTGTTCTTGAACTGCTCAGCAGCAAAATATTCCGGATTTTCACTCAGCAATTCTTCCATTTTCTTAACGGACCCGTTCATACCTTCTGATCCTGGTGTTAACACAAGTTCGGCTCCATAAGCACGCAGCAAATTACGACGCTCTATGCTCATCGTTTCTGGCATAACGATTACTGCTTTATAACCCTTCGCAGCAGCAACCATAGCCAAGCCGATTCCTGTATTACCGCTAGTTGCTTCAATAATCGTACCGCCTGGCTTAAGCAAACCTTCACGTTCAGCCTCTTCTACCATGCTAATCGCAATACGATCTTTTACACTGGAGCCTGGGTTCTGATATTCCAGTTTCAAATAAATTTCGGCGCTATCTTCCGGTACGATCCGGTTGAGCCGAACGAGGGGAGTTTCCCCGATAAGTTCGGTGATGTTATTAACAACTTTAGCCATGATAATTCCTCCCTGACTGTAGATGATATATTAAAAATTGCGAAATCATATTGTAGATCAATCTTAGTCAATCACTTTAGTTTTGTACCGTTCATTTAATTTCCGATAAAAATAGTGGGTTTTATACGCTAATCATAACAATCTTCAATTCCAATGTCAATACGAGTGAGTAAGCTGCGATGCTGTCAACCCGCGTTATCAGCATCGCGCTTCCTTCAAACCAATATTCTTTCACTACGTTACAGAGCAGCGGAGGATGCATCTTTTCCAGATAAAATACGCGCTCCATATTTATCACGTAGACTCTTCTCGACCTCTTCCAAAGGAGCGGCCTGTGCAAGCGCAAGAGATCGGCGAATTTGCTGCCGGATCTGCTGCTTATCCGGAGAACTCTTCAACCGGACATCCTGTACATAAATGACAGCATAGCCATCGTTAACAGAGATCGGACCTGCAACATCCCCGGAGGTTAGCTCTCTCGCCGCCTTCATGATCGCCTCCGGTTGCAATGGATCATATTCATCCACCCATCCCAACTGCCCGCTGCTATCCTTGCCAAAAGGCTTACCTGAGTACTCTTGAATCAGCACATCGAAGCTCTCCCCTTGCTTGACCCGATCTAGCAACGCTTCTGCTTCCTCCGCATTATCCACATAAAGAGCTGCCAATTGGATCTGCTTACCGAAGGCAAATTCCTCAGGGTGCTGTTCCCAATACTCGTCAATCTCAGCTTCCTGAACCTGAATACCCTGCGTGGCTATTTTCTCCAAACCAATCCGGTATTCCGCTTCATTCCGCAAGTCAACCGGATCTAAGCCAAACTGTCGCTGCATTTCATCAAAGTAGGCATGATCTGAGTCATACCCTTTACTATCCTGCTCCAGCACCTGCTGTAAATCCTCTTGGGTGATCTTGATACCGAGACGCTTGGTTTCAGCCTGCACGGCTTTACGATTCAACATTTGCAGCAGCGTATTGGTTCCATATCGCTTTTTCAGTTCCGCTACCCACTGTTCCTCCGATATGCCTTCCTGACCCATCTCCGCCACAGTATGATCGCCGTCATCCTTGCTTACATCACCCGGCTTTGACAGCCCCCGAAGCATGATAAGACCACTTAAGGCGGCGACGCTAACGGTCAGAATAATGACAGCTGTCCATAATCCTTTTTCCCGTGTAGTCATCGCTTGCACCGCCCATCCGGTTAGGATTTGGCTTGATCTAACAGATTTTGCAATTCATCCTTATTAAACTGATAAGCCTCATTACAAAAGTGACATACGACCTCAGCCTGTCCGTCTTCCTCAATTAACTGCTCTAATTCGCTTTCTCCCAAACTGATCAATGTTTTTTCCACGCGCTCACGTGAACACTCACATTGAAAATGGATATCCAATTCATCGAGAATCCGAACGTCCGGCAGCATCCAGCGCAGCATTTCATCAAGTTCCAACCCTTGATCCAGCAAAGCAGTAACGGGGGGAATGGAGCTGACTGCATTTTCGATCGCAGTAATCTCATCATCATTCAAGCCTGGAAGCAACTGAATAATAAATCCACCAGCCACAATAACCGAGTTATCAGTATCTACCAACACACCCAAGCCCACCGCTGACGGGGTCTGTTCCGATTTGGCAAAATAATAGGTAAAGTCCTCACCCAGTTCACCGGAAATAATCGGAGTACTGCCGCGATACGGTTCTTTTAACCCCAAATCCTTGATGATATGAATGAACCCCTCTGTACCTACGGCACCCGCTACATCCAGTTTGCCCATACTATTGCTTGGCAAATGCACATGCGGTTCAGTAACATAACCTCGCACTTCCCCTACAGCATTGGCATCAACGATGATTTGCCCAATCGGTCCATCACCTTTAACTTGAATGGTCAAGCGCTCTTTGCCTTTTAGCATAGAACCCATAATAGCACCTGCTGTGAGGGTTCGCCCCAAAGCAGCGGTAGCCGTTGGATACGTATCATGTCTTCTCCGCAATTCCTCTACCAATTGAGTTGTCCGAACAGCAAAAGCTCTAACCCTCCCATCCATGGCTGTGCCACGAATAAGTCGATCCTGCTTATTTTCCATATTGATATCCTCCCCTATTCACCAGGACAGCTATGCTGCTTATTTTCGTTAGTATTGCTCATCATTGAAGCATAATTTCCTACTATATAAACAACCTGCATCTACAGATCACGCGAATTGTTCAAAAACGTAACATATTTCAGTATAGACGAAAAACGCCGCTAATCCAAACCGATAAGATCATTCGGTTGGACTCAGCGGCAGCTTATATCCACTTTTTTTATTCGGCGTTACGTTGGTAAATGATGCGTAATCCTTCGAGCGTCAACATCGGCAACACTTTCTGAATGCTCTCTGTCTCTGATGCGATTAGCTCTGCAAGACCTCCGGTAGCAATAACTGTAGGCTCCGCCCGCATTTCTTCCTTAATGCGCCGCACAATGCCATCCACTTGCCCAGCATAACCGAAGATAATCCCAGCTTGCATGGCATGAACCGTATTACGACCAATAACCTTTTTGGGTTTCTCCAACTCGATGCGGGGTAGCTTGGAAGCCCGTTGATACAGTGCCTCTGTCGAAATCCCGATACCCGGCACAATGACACCGCCCAAGTAGTTTCCCTTATCGTCAATACAATCAAACGTCGTCGCTGTCCCAAAATCCACCACAACCAGCGGCCCGCCGAACCGTTCGACAGCCGCAACAGCGTTCACGATCCGATCCGCGCCTACTTCACGCGGATTCTCATAACGCAGGTTAAGACCGGTCTTGATTCCCGGTCCGACGATTAACGGCGTTTTGCCTATGTATTTATCGCACATTTCTTCTAATACACGGACCAACGGCGGAACGACAGAGGAAATAATAACTCCCTGGATGTCATCCTTTAATACGCCACCCATACTAAAAAGATTATGTATGAGTACGCCGTATTCATCTGCGGTTGCCTGTCTGGAGGTACTAATCCGGTAATGGTGCAACAGCTCCCGCCCTTCGTACATCCCCAGAACAATATTGGTATTACCTACATCCACTACAAGAATCAATGGGTGTCACCTATCTTTCTTTGCGTTAAGGTCAAGGCTGATATCCAGGTTATGAAAAGAGTATGTCAGCCTGCCTACAGAAATCACATCTACGCCGCTCTCAGCCATCTCACGCACTGTATCCAGCGATACATTGCCCGAGGCTTCTGTTTTGACATGTGGTGCCCGTTCCCGAATGAACCGAACGGCTTCCTTCATATCTGGGGCAGACATGTTATCCAGCATAATGATATCCGCCCCAGCTTCCAGGGCTTCCTGAACTTGTTTCATGTTTTCCGTCTCTACTTCAATGGTCATCGTATGCGGTATATGCGCGCGCGCTCGACTTACAGCTTGTTCAATCCCACCTGCACCCTTAATATGATTATCCTTAATCATAACAGCATCGTACAGGCCAAAGCGATGATTCGAGCCACCGCCTACACGCACAGCATACTTCTCCAGCAGCCGATGTCCTGGTGTTGTTTTACGTGTATCCACCAAGCGAGTGGACAAACCATGCAATTGATCTATAAAAGCCCGAGTCCGCGTGGCAATGCCAGACATCCGTTGGAGCAAATTTAACGCCAGTCGTTCTCCAGTCAAAATCGCATGGGTACTACCCGTCACTTCCGCCAAAACGCTTCCCTTTTCAATCCACTGTCCATCCGTCACCAGCGGAGTGAACGACAAGAAAGGGTCCACTACCTGAAATACAAGGGCAGCCACGGGTAAACCGGCAACCACGCCGCTCTCCTTGGCATGAATGACAGCCTTGGAATGGTGGCCCTGCTCAATCGTCCAGCGCGTGGTTACATCGCCAGAGCCCGTATCTTCTCGCAGCCAGCTGCGAATTTGTGCTGTCAGTTCTTCCTGATATCCACTAAACTCTCCATAAAGCTCGCTGTTAGATGTCATGAACGTACTCCTCCGTTATCCCTTGCTCACGTCTCTGCTGAACATGCTTTCGCCAGACGCTATCATCTGTCTCAGGAAAATCCTCGCGATAATGCGCTCCCCGGCTCTCCTCACGTAGCAGCGCACCATCTGTTACTAATAAAGCACAGGTGAGCAAATTGGCAAATTCGATCTCTTCCCGGCTGGCGATCATACCCTCAAAAATAGGCATTTGCCCTTGCAACTCATCTAATGCTGCTTGCAGCCCCTCGCCGTGCCGCCGAACTCCAGCATAACGAACCATTGCTTCTTGCAGCTTATGCCGCTGCTCCGCGACCGATGAAGCCGGGAACTCTGTACGGTTATCGCTATAAGATATCAACGTATGGCCGACCAGCGGTGGCAATGAATGCAGTCGCTCAATAATCCTGCTGGCGAATACAATAGCTTCAGATAACGAATTGCTCGCCAGACGATTAGCTCCGTGAACACCTGTAGAAGAGGTCTCCCCGCAGGCGAACAAACGCGCAATAGAGCTTTCCCCGTGTAAATTGGTCTGAACACCACCCATCATATAATGAGCAGCAGGCGCAATGGGGATCCAGTCTGTCGTCATATCCAAACCAAATGACAGACATGTCCGATAAATTGTTGGAAAACGTTGCTTCACCCGCTCAGGTGGCTCATGCGTAATATCCAGGTATACAAACGCAGCTTGGGTGCGTTCCATCTCATGAATGATAGCACGAGCTACGATATCTCTGGGTGCAAGCTCCTGCCGGGAATCATACTTGTCCATGAAGCGTTCTCCGTGAATATTGCGTAACACGGCTCCTTCTCCCCGTACGGCTTCGGAAATTAGAAACCTTGGAGCGCCCGGATGGCACAACGCCGTAGGATGAAACTGTATGAATTCCATATCCCGTACAATCGCCCCAGCACGATATGCCATAGCAATACCATCCCCGGTTGCAATATCCGGATTGGTCGTATAGCGGTATAATTGCCCGCTACCTCCTGAGCACAAAATCGTTGCATTAGCGGTTATATACGACCTTTCCCCACCTGGCTTTTGGACGAGGGCCCCAATACACTCACCATGCTCCGTCAGCAGATCAATTACCATGCACTCTTCCCACACTTCGATACCGGGATGGGCAGCAACCTGCTTTGACAACGCACGAACAATTTCATAACCCGTAGCATCTCCATTTGCATGCAAAATACGCCGATGACTATGTGCTCCTTCCCGTGTCAACGCTAGTTCACCATCCACACGGTCAAAGGCCGTTCCCATACGTATTAACTCCTGAATACCAACTGGACCTTCATGGACAAGCGTTCTGACCGCCTCAGATTCACACAGACCTGCACCAGCAATCAGGGTATCTTCCATATGATAAGCTGGTGTATCCTCGTCCGATGTGACAGCAGCGATGCCGCCTTGAGCATAACGCGTGTTGCTTTCCATCAAAGTCTTCTTGGTAATCAGCAACACTTTCCGATTCTCCGCAGCCTTAATCGCCGTATATAAGCCCGCAATGCCCGAGCCGATTATTAACACGTCGGCCTCCAATCGGGTCAATTCCGCTACATCAAAATCAACTAGATATCTTGGAATCATGCCTTCACCTGATTTCACAGAAGAATAGCGCACACCATAGGTTCTACAGTATGCGCTCACGTATATGTTCAAAATGATAGAAAGTCGATTGCAGCGGCTGTTGGCTTTTATAAGCTAAGAAGACGACAGCCGTTTATTTAACAATAAATGTACACAACGTTCCGGTGTCTGTCAAATCACGTTAGCAATAATCTTCCATTTAAAAAACTCCGGAAAACCCATAATACCTGGTTCCCCGGAGCTTACATATACGCTTATTCAACTATCCATCGGATGATTAGGTTGTTGTCGGTGGAGTACCACCGGAGTTGCCCGAATTGTTATCATCCTCTGGCTTTTGCAGATTAGGGATATCATTCGGTTGATCCGTTGTATTCTTAGGCTCGTCATCCTTACCTTGAATACGTACACGGACGTCGCCAATGTTGTCGATCACAGGCTCACCGTTTTCCGGTGTTCTTTCTCCCTCAGTCGTGCCACCATCCAAAGAACCTGTCTCGATCAAACGTTTGATTTGTTCAAGTTCCAAGGTTTCTTCTACCAGCAAGGTTTGAGCAATCAAATGAACCTCTTTGGAATACTTGGTCAGGAGTTCTCTAGCACGCTCATAAGATTCAGTGATGAAGCGATTCATCTCCTGGTCAATCTGATAAGCGATCTGATCACTGTAGTTCTGCTCATGACCGATATCGCGTCCAAGGAATACTTGGCCTTGTGAAGTACCGAACTGCATCGGACCAAGCTTCTCACTCATACCATATTCTACGATCATGCTGCGTGCAATGCTTGTCGCTTGCTGGAAGTCGCTATAGGCTCCCGTTCCGATCTCACCAATGAACAGTTCCTCGGATACGCGTCCACCCAACAATCCAGTGATTTTGTCCAGCAATTCCTGCTTGGTAGTCAGCATGCGGTCTTCCTTCGGAAGCATGATGACATATCCGCCTGCACGTCCACGAGGAATAATCGTTACCTTGTGAACCATGTCGGCATTTTCCAAGAAGAAACCAATAATCGTATGGCCTGCTTCATGATAAGCAACAATTCGTTTCTCGCGGTCACTGATTACGCGGCTGCGTTTTTCTGTACCTACGATAACACGGTCGATGGCTTCATCTACTTCTCGCATCGAAATATCTCTGCGGTTACGACGAGCCGCCAACAAGGCAGCTTCGTTCAACAGATTTTCCAGGTCAGCGCCTGTAAAGCCTGTTGTACGTTTCGCAATTACGTCCAATTTAACATCCTTCGTTAATGGCTTGTTGCGAGCATGTACATACAATACTGCTTCACGGCCTTTAACATCTGGACGGTCAACCGTAATTTGACGGTCAAAACGTCCTGGACGAAGCAACGCCGGGTCTAAAATATCCGGACGGTTTGTAGCCGCTACGATGATGATACCTTCGTTTGCGCCGAATCCATCCATCTCCACGAGCAATTGGTTGAGCGTCTGCTCACGTTCATCATGTCCGCCACCTAATCCGGCGCCACGTTGACGTCCAACGGCATCAATCTCATCAATGAAAATGATACAAGGTGCGTTCTTCTTCGCGTTCTCGAACAAATCACGAACACGGGAAGCACCGACCCCGACGAACATTTCTACAAAATCAGAACCCGAGATGCTGAAAAACGGTACTCCGGCCTCGCCTGCAACAGCTCTCGCCAAGAGTGTTTTACCCGTACCTGGAGGGCCCACTAACAGAACACCTTTTGGAATACGAGCACCCACAGCTGCAAACTTGCGTGGGTCCTTCAAGAATTCTACAACTTCGACAAGCTCCTGCTTCTCTTCGTCAGCCCCTGCCACGTCCTCGAACGTAACTTTCTTCTTCTCTTCGTTATACAGACGGGCTTTGCTCTTGCCGAAGTTCATAACTTTGCCGCCACCGCCCTGTGCCTGATTAAACAGGAAGAAGAACAACAGGAACATGATCACCAAAGGAATGATAGAAGTCAAAAACGTCAGCCAAATGCTTTCGCCTTCCATTTTCTTCTGCACGTATTCAAACCCGTTCGTTTCGCTGGCATTCACCAGTTCACTTAGTGCTTGATCCGTTGGTGGAACATACACGGAAAAATTGGTCGATTTAGCATTAGCCGGCTGCTTCTTATATGCACCGGTTACAAGATAGGCGTAACCGTCAAATTGGACCGTTACTTTAGAGATGTTATTAGCTTTAACCTCTTGCCGTAATTGGTCATATCTAGGGAGATCGGAGGCTTCGTTACTGTTGCTAACAAACTGAACGATACCCACCACAACTAAAAAAAGAATCAAATAAAAACCAGAATTCCGGATGAACCGATTCATCCCCTACCTCCTCTCGAGACACTTAAGTTATTTTACCATAGCCTGTAAGTCCTTCTCAACAAAGGGCCTTATTTAGTCCTAGGACTGGAGGCTGAGATTAGCTGGTGTAGATTTCCGGCTTTAAAATCCCTATGTATGGGAGGTTCCGGTAGTGCTCGGCATAGTCCAGACCATAGCCGACAACAAACGCATCTGGAAGCGTAAATCCAGTATAATCTGCTTCAAGATTAACCGTCCGGCGTGCAGGCTTGTCGAACAAGGTTACGACACATACCGAATTGGCATTACGGTTCTTCAGCAGTTCGATCAAATGCGTCAGCGTCAGGCCGCTGTCGATAATATCTTCGACAATCAGAACGTCGCGTCCTTCCACAGATGCGTCCAAATCCTTAATGATTTTTATGATACCTGAGGATTTTGTGGACGCTCCATAACTTGATACAGCCATGAAATCAAGCTCCAACGGCACTGTAATGGATTTAACCAAATCAGCCATAAAGATAAACGCACCTTTCAGCACGCAAATCACCAATGGATTTTTACCTTCATATTTTACGCTGAGCTGTGCACCCAATTCCTTAATTTTACTCTGAATTTCTTCTTCGCTGATCAATATTTCCTGAATATCATTCTGCAACGGTGTAAACCTCCTAAGTTTATACTATGAAAGCCGTTCCTGCGCAATTACCGGTGCCTCGGACTCTCTCGTCTTTGCCATGACATATATATAACCGAAGACGTGTGCTTTTGCACCGCGGCATGTACAGAACGTCGTACGCCCGGAATCCAGAGAATAGCTCCAGAGTGGTCGCAGACGATGGGAATAACGGAACGCATTGAAGGAGGTATTTTTTCATCAATAAAAATATCTTTAACCTTTTTTCTTCCGTTTAATCCCATTACATACATGGTATCTCCAGGTAATCGCGAGCGTACAGTCAAAGGCAGACTCAATTGATCTGCGTCGAACCACGCTTCCTCCTTATTCGCCGGATGGTCCGCATCCGAATAGGAAGCCCTTCGCCACCGAAGTATACCACCTGCCTCAGGCAACTCTAGCTCACCGGAAATAGGCAATGCACTTAGTCCATAGCACCATTTGCCCATAACGACTTGCGTACGGTCAAACAAAACCGCCTGGTCATATTCGCGGACTCCAACCGCACCGCCTCCCAAATCCAAACTCCATGTAGACGATGCCTCTTGGAGAAGTCTTAGTCGAACGGTCTCAATTTTACGAAAATCAAAATTTTCACTGTCCGAAGGCAGATAATTTAATATTAGTTTAATCAACCTCCGTTGTAAAGCAACGGATAGCTTACGGTATGAAGCGATGGGAAACATGTACCTGCCATTATCCAAGCTCACCATTTTCTCGTATGCCGACAGCGTAGATGCCTCCATAAAGTCATTTTCGTCAGCCATCGTTTCGGCCAACCGGTTTAGGGACGGTGTCAGTCGCTCATTATATTGCCCCAAAAAAGGAAGCACATCCATGCGGATGGCGTTACGGCGGTATTTGGACGATAAATTAGTGCTGTCTATCACATAGGAAAGACCATAAAAGTTACAAAAATCAATCAGGTCAGCCTTGTACATACGTAGCAGCGGGCGAATGAGTTGCACATTTTTTTCCCTGCGCGCCAAACGCATACCCGCCAAACCTGCTGGGCCGCTACCACGCAGCAAGTGCAAGAGAACCGTTTCGGCTTGATCGTCGCCGTGGTGGGCCATTGCAATATGCTGTGCTTCCCACTTTGTAGCCATATCATGTAAAAAGCTGTAGCGCAGCTCGCGGGCTGCTTCCTGTGGTCCCTTCCCGCTCTCCTTCATATAAGCGGGTACATCCACCCGAGTCATTTCAAATGGAAGTTCAAGCTTTTGGGCAATATTGCGTACCTCTTCAGCCTCCGCATCCGATTCCTCTGGTCTGAAGCCATGATGAACGTGAGCGCAGACGAGTTGTAAAGGCATATGTATAACGGATATTTCATGTAAAATGTGCAAAAGGGCCACCGAATCCGGCCCACCGGATACAGCAACCACAATGCGGTCTCCGGGGCTCCACAGTGAATGATCTCGCGCCAAGGCGAGCACTTCCTGTACAACACCGGTCGGTTTTGTTGTTCCCATTCACGACCCTCTTTTCTCCCGACCGTAAAAATGATGATCATCTGTTATCTTATGTAAGTCATGCTGCTACCTTAACGCAATCCAGAGCGCTCCGGCAAGCAGCAAAAGCGATACCGTGAAAGCATATCCCAGCCAGCGTGGGTTCCCTCTTTTGACCGACGATTGCCTGACATGTGCGGAAGCCAAACGTGACCAAGATCGGGCCGCTGCACGAGTATCGGAATATTCTCCACGCACTGCACCCAGTAGCCATTCGGCATAGGGGCGTAATACACGGCTGCGGCGAATGATGACCGTCAATTCTGCCGTATTACGCAACTGTGGCAGCCTGCTCGCAGCCGCCTTTAACGATTCGCTCTCCAATATATGAATCGTTAGAAGAGCGAAGGCAAACAGGTCATACTGGGAATCGGCATTCCGGCTGCCAGCATTCCAGAATCCCCTGTCATACCATTCTGTAAATTGTTTAACACTCCGACCAGCAAGAGACACCCCGCCGTAGTCAATTAATTCAGCCTCTCCATAGGCATTGACCAAAATATTCTGCGGCTTCAGGTCACCAAACACCCATCCTGCCTGATGGAGATCCGCCAGACGATTCAGTATACCGGTTCCAGCCACACCATACCATTCCGGCCCTTTGGCTGCCACAAAACGATGGAGCGGATCACCCTTAACATATCGCATAACATAAAAGGGGATTTCTCCGCTGCGTAACACTACATCATCCACCTCAAACAAAAAGGAAGGATTTCCATTTCGCTGAAGGGCGGCCTGAGTCCCCTGAGACTGCAATGTGGTTAGCACATTAATCTCTGATTGCAGATCAAGCGTGTTCTTCCCCATTTTCAGAGCAAATTGCCGATCGGCCTGTGCTTCTTTTACCAAATATACAGTTCCGTTCGCTCCCCGGCCCAGCAAGCGCTGGATGACATAGCTGCTCCGCTTCCACTTGCCCTTGATGACCGTTCCGGGTGCAAGAACGGGATCAGACGACGTAGTCACCGAGCATCCCTTCTCCTTTGCCATAGGATTCTTCCAGATCTTTCTGTTCTCCTAGTGTAACATATCGGTAATAATCAATCACTTGTAAAATGGCAGGACCTGTCGGTGTTGCCCCTTTCATCCGCAAGCGTCCAAATATCGATTTGATCTGGTTAAGCTCAGAGGTCCAACCGATATCCATAACTGCGTCTTCTCCCATTTTTTCGCCCGGAAAATGAAATACAGATATACGGCTGTGTCCGCTTCTGGACTGTAAACTGAGCAGCAAATCGCGAATGCTGTCCTCTACAGCAGGCAGCTTAGGCTTCATGCTCGCACTTGCATCAATGAGCAAAGCAATCTCCAGGGTGCTTGTTTCTGTCAGCTCATCCATCACCTCAACTACTTGGGCTCGTTTGGCCGGAGGAAGTTCGCCGATATGTTTAGCGCCACCCTCACCCAGAATGTGCGTTAACTCTCTATTAACCGCCTGCTGAATGGTTTGAACCACCGTTTTGCGCGTCATCATCTGCATGGTCTGAGCCAACTGCTTCGTCCCAACGATTTGGCTAAACCCTCCCCCTGCTTTAGCAATTTCTTGAATCTCCGCGCTGCCAAGCTCGCCAATAGTTCCATAATCTATGACTCCGGCGACGTTCACTGTAATACCTTCCCGTAAAGCTTGGGCAGCCGCCATGACTGGACTAACACCTACATTAGAGCATCCGTCTGTAATGATCAAAATTTGCTTCATCGTTTTTTGACCTCCGCTTCCTCTTAATCTATCCCGATAGATTCTATCTTTGCCTAATCCGGAACGATTCAAACGAAGGATGCGGATTTTTAAAAACGAATAAGGAATTTCCCGGGCAATGTCGGATTAGCTCACCGTCCGTGGACGTTCCAACCACCTCATGCCAGGTACATGGAGAGTTGCCCATTCTGGGCGGAAGTGATCTATTTTACTAACGACTACTGTCATATCATCATAGATTTGATTTTGTTGGTATCGAATAACCCTTTCTAGTAAACAGTCGGCCAACTGCTGTGGATCTTCGCTTTCAATTTCCTGAATCATGCGTTTCATCCATATTTCCTTATTAACCGCATAACCCGGTGAGTCGTATATACCGTCTGTAATCATAATGAGAATATCACCCGGCTGGAGCTGCAGTGATACCAAATCAACTTCAATATCCTGTATAATGCCAATCGGCAAGTTGCTGGCAGATACGGGAATGACCTCCTCCCCTCTTTTAATAAAACTCGGCGTAGACCCAATCTTCATAAAGGTTGTCTGGGCCGTGTACTGATCAATCAGCGCCATATCGACCGTAGCATACATTTCCTCAGGTGATCGCAGCATCAGGACAGAGTTAACCGACTTGATCGCCAATTTTTCGTCCATACCCGATTGCAGTAATTCCTCCAAAATGTTAAGTGCTGCACTGCTCTCTTGCTGCGCGCGCTCTCCGTTCCCCATACCATCGCTTAAAGAGACTGCAAAAGTCCCGTTCCCTAGCTCCATCATGCTGTAGCTGTCTCCTGAGAAAAAATCGCCTCCTTTGGCGGCACTAGCTACTCCTGTAGCAATCTCATACGTTTTAGCAGAGCCGAACATGACTGTAGCCAAGCCTTGGCGGCGATCTGCCTCCGTTTCGCGCATCACAGCTATATGCTCGTCCAGTATGTCCGACAAAAGTGGAGCAATGATTTTCCGACATTCATCAAATCCCCTTGTATAGGCATGGACAATCTCAATTTCCACCTGACCTGCATCCAGGTTAATGATCTCAATGGATTGAATGGACAAGCCCAGTCTATCAAGAGCCGCTCGTATTTGCTCTTCCTGCCGATGCATGGTCTGCCCTTCCCGCTGAATTTCTCGCGCTAAATCCTCCATGATTTGTGATACACCCGATAGTTGGTCAGCAACAAGCTGACGACTATCGTATACTTGGCGCTTCCACTGCATATTATGTTGGTAGAGGCTATACTGCTGCTTCATTACTTGCAGGACAGCGCCCGTTTTAGCACATGCCTTGCTCCATTGCGGGGGTATCTGCTCCGGCTCCAAATCCGGGTTATCCTCAATGGCGCTCATCATTTCCGTCATATACTGATGAGTTTGCATAAACTTGCCGTCCCAGCACTGCTCACACTTGAAACAGGAGGCACATGTCCCTTCCGCCACCGCATTCATAAAGTGTTCGATTTCACCATCCGACTTCGTGCTCTCACTCGCAGATATCTGATGAAAGCTGCGGGATAGCTGACTGAATACACGGGAAAACTTCGTTACCCGCTCTGCGGTGAGATCGCGGACCCTTTTGGCATACTCATGCTGAGATTTGGCGTGGTCCTGCGTACCGGGAACATAGGTAGAAACCGCTTTAAAGAAACTTTTTGGGGTCATTAAGAATAATAGAATTGCCGCACAGCTCTCCCAGGTTGACGTCAGCACGTCTCCGGTCCCGTCCAAATAGATCGTCAGAATTGAGGAGCCTAGCAGCATCCCAAGCGCAACAGCACCTTTTTTTCCTTCACGCAGCATTCCTGCCAGCAAACCTGCAAAAGCGAGTAAACTCATCTGCACAATTGCAGACATATTGGCCAAGCTTAAAATTAAGCCAGTAATTACACCGACCGATGCACCCAGCGAAGCACCTCCCACCAAAGCAAACACCAAGACCAAATATCGCGACAGTACATGATCGACAGACAATGAATGAACAGTCCATCCTACTGCTCCCGTCATCACAGAGGCTAATAAAATAATAAGACATAAAATTTCCTCATTCTTGAGCTGGCTTGTCTTCTTGCGGTACGTAAACAACGGTATGGCCTGCGTGAACACCAGCGTAAGCATAAAGCTGAGAACCGCATCCGTTCCCACAATGATAAGTTCATACCATGTGAAAGTTGGAGCCATCACGGCGTTAAATAAATTGACCATAAACACAGACAAGAAAACCATAAGCGGGGCATAGGATAATTCCAGACGGTCGAAGGTTCGTAGCCCGCGATACAGGAGATAAAATACCAGTAGCTCACCACCAATCATAAATAACGATGGGTAAGGAGCTAACAGACTGCCTAACACAACTGATACAGCTACAGGCAGCATCAGATCACGCCGAAGAAACGTTATGACCGCAAAATAAGCGAGGGCAAAGGGAGAAAGCTCGTCCAAAATAGTGGCGCGTCCCAGTAGAACTCCCATAGCTGACAATAGCAGCATCCATCTTTGCGCCGTTACCCATTGCACCACTTTATGTGAATCCAGCCGTTTCTTGAGTCTGGAAGACCAACCTTCCGTACGCTCTTTGGATTTGGACTTTCTAGATTTTAACCCCGGAAAATGTACCACGTTCCATTTCTCCATCATGCGTCAGGCACCCCATTCATCAATTTGATGTTCCCATCTTAAACCGGAATGATTGAGAAAGTTTGTCAGAACCTCACGTCTTATTCCAAGAAATTTCCGACAAAAAAACGTTCTTCGCGAAAGGACAGAGCATCACTCTGAACATCAAGCTACGCCCGTATGGAAGCTGATGGAAGAAGCGTCCCACTCCTCCTTGCATGACCTCTCGATGTCGTCCATCCCGATGCCCAGACTAGCGATTTGCACAGAAGATAGACGGAAAACCGTTGGAGTTTGTCGGACGATTATGTCCTCACGACAAAAAAAACATCCACTTTCCAGCATCGAAGCTCTTTTCTTCTTCATCAAAATTGCGAATCTCATGAATGCCCGTACGACTAACCACTGGATTCAGCGCCGACAGCCGCTGCTTATCGCATCTGTTGTCGGCAGAACGCAAAAAAACCGTAGCAGTCTCTCGACTGTACGGTTTTCCGTGTATGATTGATACGGTTGTCAAAGTGAATTAAACACGCTTCGCGCCGCGTCCTCCGCGTTTACCTTCGGTGTTCTTTTTCAGCGACGAAATGCGTTCCTCACTATCTTTCAGGAAGCGTGACATTTTATCCTCAAATGAAGGTTTACCCGGTGCAGGCTTGAAAGAACGGCCTCCACGATCGCGGTTGAAACCACCGCCACCACCACCGCGTCCTTGACTTGGACCTGAACCTCCACCGCCGAAACGGTCGCCTCCGCCTGGTCCTCCTGTACGCTCCGGTCTTGGAGCTCTTGGGGGACGGGCTTCACTTGCCGGCTTGTCAATCGTTTGCTTAATGGAAAGTCCGATTTTGCCATCTTTGTCAACATTAATGACTTTCACCGTCACAACATCATTAATCTTCAGGTGGTCGTTAACATCCTTAACATAGTTATCGGCGATTTCCGAGATGTGAACGAGACCCGTGACACCTCCAGACAAATCCACAAATGCTCCAAAATGCGTGATGCCTGTCACTTTGCCCTCTAACTTGGTGCCCACTTCAATTGCCATAGAATAAAATGATCCTCCCTTAAAATATACAACCGATTTTTTTGCAAAAAAATCCCGCTGTGGTGATTTGATTATACAAAATGGCGGAACCAAGGTCAACTAAGCATTGGCCCGATAATGTTCCTATTTCTGATCTCCGATGATTGGCGTCTCTTCCGGTTTGTAAAGACCGTACTTGCTTCTGGCAATCTCGCCAATGTACTCAGGGTCCTTGAGACGATTCACTTCGGTTTGAAGCTGTTGTTCCGTTTGTGTAGCAGCTTGCTTCTGCTTTTCCTTCTGGGTGAGCTGTTCACTTCGATCGGCCATAATCATGCCTTGAGAAAAAAAGGTAAAAATTGCCCAACTACCAAAGGCGGCAAGCGATAGCAACCAAATCATGATTCGCCTGCGCCCGCCCGCGTTGGACTTGGACGTAGAAGATGAATGGCGATCTACAGACGAATTACGCATGATACTACCTCCTTCCAAACCATCTTTTCGCTGTGTTTTTCAGTCTGATACCCAGCTTCACAAGCAACTCTGGAGTCTTCCAGCGCGCTTTAAGCGGACCGATCAGCCATAGGATCGGCTTCCAAACCGGCATCAGGATGTATATCAGCATCCTTCCCAGGAACACAATAAGTGCCCATGTCCATCCGACCAGCTTGCGTAACAGCCGATACAGCGCTAACACCGGAAGAACAATCAGGATGCGCAGTATGCTGTTCACGATCAACGTCAGTCTGCGAACTATCTCTAATAACATTACCACAAAACGTTGGGTTGTAACACTAAAGGCCCAAAAATAGAGCCAAACCCCCAAAAGTAGTCCTAAAAAGACATAAAACCGCAGCTCACCGCGATTGCTCGCGTATAGCACACGGAAAATAAACAAAGCCGAGGCCACCCAGTACAGCACGTCCAACATATGAACGCTCCAGCGGGCAAAATGAAAGCGGATGGACAGCACCCGGTAGCTGTCAAACACCACTCCCATGGCTATGCCCGACAACAGCATCCACGTCAACGTCAGCCATTGCGTGTAAGGGTTCATTTGAAGATCTTGCCGAATAGGCTTTTTCCGTTTTTGGCCGGGGCCCCGGGCTCCAGGTAGACGAGGGAAGTAATCAGACCTTCAATGGACAACAGCCCCTCTTCTAGACTGAGGTTTTTGATATGTAAATGTTGTCCGCGAATGGTGAGATGGCCCAGCTCGGTCTGAAGCAAAAATTCTTCACTGTCAAAGCTCTCCACATTGCTGACGCCTGAAATATCGAGCTGCTTGCGGCTTTGCATGCGCAGATCATGGTGCTTGGACTTCCCTTGTTCAATCATGGCATGTACCCCTCCTTCTGTTCTTAGCTTATGAAGGGGGCCGTATGATTTAGAACCGCTTTTGCTGTTAATCAGCATATGATGGACGAAACCTCGTCATCTAAAGAAAAAAAGCACTCCTTCATAAAATAATGAAGGAATGCTTTCATGTACAGTTATGAGAAAATCAGATGTCTGCTTACCAGTTCAAACCATTATCCCTGGCAATAGGCTCTTCCTTTACCAAAGTGTACATACTTGCAGCCTCGTCCTTGCGTGTAGTGTCGGCGAGCCGTTCCACTCGCACGGTCACCAGCTTCTGGCCAAACTGGACGGTAATTTCATCGCCTACTTTGACCGCACTGCTCGGCTTGGCTTCGCGTCCGTTCACCAGCACTCTCCCTTGTTCGGAGACGTCCTTGGCAACCGTACGCCGCTTAATCAGCCGCGAGACTTTCAAGAATTTATCAAGACGCATTAGTTAACGGCTTCTTTAAGCTTATTACCGGCTTTAAAAGCAGGAACGGTCGATTCTGGAATTTCAATCGTGTTGCCGGTTTGTGGATTGCGGCCTGTACGGCTGGAACGCTTGCGTGTTTCGAAAGTACCAAAGCCGATCAGTTGCACTTTGTCGCCGCTAGCGAGTGCATCTGTAATTTCACCAAGAACGCCATTCAATACAGCTTCAACGTCACGTTTGCTCAAACCGCTTTTGCTGGAAATATTGTTGATCAGATCTGTCTTGTTCATAAGATAAAAGCCTCCCAAATGTCAAAAAATAATCATCACGCTGCATGTCCATTTATGGAGCAGACGTGAGGTCCAACTGTGGCCGAAGCCCTCCTGAATGTCACTGTAACACGCTTAACTATAAGCTACAGTTATTTTCAGAATTACTACAAGTTATTCTGGCTTGTCCGTAAAAATCCTGCAATGACAGGCGTTTTTTTATTCGACCCCAGTTAAGCCAACATCCTACTACAAAACTCTGCCCATTGGCAAGTCTTCTCAAACTGGGCCTTCTTTCAACCCTGCATATGTCTCATTTTACTAGTCTGTGCAGCCAAAAGCGAATATGTGGAATCATGCTTTGCCAAGGAGCTTTTTCGCTTCCTGCCAGTAAGTCTCCATCTCATCTACGCTGCTGTCTTCGGGACGACGTCCTTGCTCGCGTAATTTCTGCTCAATATACTGGAAACGGTCGACAAATTTGCGATTGGTAGCGGACAATGCCTCTTCCGGATCTACTCCCATGAACCGGGCTGCATTCACTGCAACAAATAACACATCGCCTAACTCCAGCAACTGGGCTTCCACGGCATGCCCTTCACGAACCGCTTCCTTCAGCTCAGCCACTTCTTCGTCCAATTTATCGAATACGCCCTCAATGCTATCCCAGTTAAAGCCTACTTTAGCTGCTTTCTTCTGGAGCTTGTACGATTTCATAAGAGCAGGCAGATCACGCGGAACCCCATCCAGTACGGAAGTGTCTGCTGCCGTCGTGCCTTTAAGCCGTTTTTCCTCAACCTTCATCTGCTCCCAGTTTTGTAGTGCCTCTTCCGCATCATTCGCTTGATTGTCACCGAACACATGTGGATGACGGAAAATAAGCTTATCATTCAGCCCCTGGATTACATCATACACATTGAAGGTTCCGACTTCCTCTTCCATTTGGGCATGCAGCAAAATTTGCAACAACAGATCGCCCAGCTCTTCCTTCATATGCTCAGGGTCGTCCTCATCTATCGTTTCGATGACTTCATACGTTTCTTCGATCAGATTTTTGCGGATCGACTGATGTGTCTGTTCACGATCCCATGGACAGCCTTCCGGGCTGCGTAAAATATCGACAATCTCGTGTAAACGGTCAAAAGAACGCCGTTTCAGCGCCTCATCTTCACTGCGAGGTATGTATACCAAGGATAGGTTCCCGTAGCCCTCTACTCGATCCAGCTCGTACAGCGGCACCTTGTGCACCGCTTCCTCACCTTCCACCCCAAGAGCGTGACCGACGTACACCTCATAATCGTCAGGATACCGCTCCATCAGGCACAGCTTCACATCAGAAGCCGTGAAGGTGTCATACACCTGTCCGATCAGCGTATGCAGCTGAGGCTGGAGCCAGCTGGCATCCAGTGTACCTGCGTCCAACAGCTGGAAACCCTCGATCGGATCAAAACCAAGACGCACAAAAGCTTCATCCAAGAAACTTTCGCCACCTAGAATGTTGAGTTCAATCCCTTGCGCAGGACAACGCTCCTTAAGCAACTGCACCGCTGCTTCTGCCACCATCGGGTGACCGGGAACCGCATAGACGATTTCGCTTCCGTCTGCCGCCTTAGCAGCCATCGTAATCAATTGGCTGGTAATTTCCTCGTATACCTCTGGAAAAGACTCCTTTGTCTCATATACCTCGTCAAACGACTCAAAAGCCACTTCAAACTCATTCAGCACTTGAACCGCAGGATGCTCCTTGGTCCGCAGATACAGCGCTGAAGCGCCCCGCATTTTGTTCAATATCCCTATCGTAAGCTGATCCGGATCCCCCGAACCCAAACCTACGACCGTTAATGTTACGCTCATATCCAATCCTCCGTTTCGCAGAAACAAGGTTCATGCTCGAAAAAATATACGGCCTAATCCCGCTTCCGCTTCCTTTGCTTTGGGATTTACTATACCACAAAGTTGTATAGGCTCATAAAATGGCTGTGCCACTTTCGCGCCCTAAGCCCTATGCCTGGGCTAAGCCAGTACACGCAGCCTGCGCAGCACGGCTGCCAGCGGGCGTCCGAGCTTGGGCACCGCCACAAGCTCGGCTTCCGTGATCAGCCTCAAGCGTGCGAGGCCGATCACGAACACAACGGCGCCTGCGGCTACGCCCAGCAGGCTCTCCGCGGCTGCCGTGGCGCGACCTCCGGCAGCCCATCCCAAGGCACCCAGCACAGCGCTGGTGCCCCACATCGCCGCCCCGGCCGCACCAGCCAGGGCGATAAGCAGTGCCGCCGGCTTGAGCACGCTGGCGGACCAGCTCCCACGCAGGCCTACCAAGCGAGCCAGCAGCACGATGTTGATCACCGCCGCCAGTAGATAGGCGACAGCCCCCGCAATGGCGGCTCCAGCCGTGCCTAGCTGCGGCACGAGCAGCCAGTTTAGCAGCGCCTTGGCTACTGCGGCCGCGAGCATCGCCAGAGCCGGCGCGCGAACCGCGCCAAGCCCTTGCAGCAGCGCAGCCGAGATGATGCTGAGCGTACCGCCTACGGCGGTTAGCGCCATCCAGCGCATGACCTCGCTGCCGGTGTCGTCCGCATACAGCATCACATTGACGGGCACAGCCAGCACGATCAGGCCTGTGGCAGCGGCTAGTCCCAGCAACCAAAACCAGCGCAGCGATTGCTCGCACTGGCGACGTGCCAGCTCCGTACCGCCGGTCACCCGCGCCTCAGCCAGCGATGGGATGAATAATGCCGACAGTGTAGTGGCAAACATCATGACTAGCTGTACCAGCGGCAGACCTCGGTTATACACGCCAAAGGCCACCATAACCGCAGTATCGTCCAAACCCTCCTGCTTTAACAAGCGAGGTACGGTAAATGTGTCTACCAGGCTAATTAACGGAACAGCTAGCGCTCCAAGGCAAACAGGCAAGGCATAACGCAGCAGCGCCTTTAGCAAGGCACCGTTGCTTTCCGCTGGGTGTAGCTCTCCAGTTTGTGCTTGCACTGTCGCCATGACCATCCCTTGCCTTCTAAGCCTCTTCCTGTGATTTCGCCAATATAGCAACATGACGACCAAGCCCGCTGCTCCACCTACTGCTGAACCAAACACTGCTCCGGCGGCAATCATATCCGCCCCCGCTCCTTGTGACAGCATGATCAGCAACAGCATAATCATCACGCTTACCCGTATCGCCTGCTCCGTCACTTGGGAAACAGCAGTCGGAAGCATATTTTGTAAACCTTGAAAATATCCTCTCAGTCCCGCCATAACCGGCACGAACAAAAAGGCAAACGCCGCCGCCCTCACCGACGGAATGACGTGAGCATTGTCGATCCATTGACCAATGAGCGGCGCACACGTATACATCAGCACGCCCAAGATTAATCCAAAGACACCCAAGACAAGCGAAGATAGCCGAGCAACACGTTGCCCCGCTGCCCGGTTTCCCACTGCCTCAAACTCAGCTACAAATTTGGATATTGCAGCCGGAAATCCAGCAGCTGCAATGGTAATGAACAGCGTATAAAAAGGATAAACCGTATTATAAATGCCAAACACGCCGTCGCCGCCGATATTCTGCAGCGGGATTTTTTGCACTGTGCCGATCAGCTTGCTCGCTACTGCTGCCAGTGTCAAAATGACAGCACCTCGTAGCAGCCGCGAAGCGGCGCGATTTTCCTGCATTCTCCGTCTCCACTCCCACCTGAAATATGCATCTTTCACGAGTCCTATTATACCGCCTCTTCTCCCGGAAAGAAAAAAAACCCTGTACAACGCAGGACGGCTTTCGCCATTCTGTACGTCATACAGGGGTGAAACGGGATGTTACTGTTCCATTTGTTTGCCCAGGAAGCCAGCGGCTGTTTCAGCCATTTTGATCTCCATTTCGGACATTTTTACATTTTCGTCCTTGTTCAACAATACAACGGAACCAATGGGATCACCACCGGAAACAATGGGAGCCGCCACAAAGGACGAGAGTGTTTCTTCGTGGTCTCGCGTTAGCTCATAGGAGCCGCTGGCTGTCTCCAGCACAGTTTTGCGATTATCCATACTACCTTCGATAATGCTACCGATTGGCTTGTCCAGAAACTCTTTTTTAGAGCCTCCAGCCACCGTAATAATGGTGTCCCGATCGGTAATCATTGTAATATGGCCCGTGCTTTCAAACAGGGACTCAGCATATTCTTTGGCGAAATCACCAAGTTCACCAATAGGTGAATACTTTTTCAAAATGACTTCTCCGTCACGATCCACAAAAATCTCAAGCGGATCTCCTTCACGAATTCTCAAGGTGCGGCGAATTTCCTTTGGAATAACTACCCGCCCAAGGTCATCAATACGGCGAACTATACCAGTAGCTTTCATTTCACATGTTGCCCCACTTTCTCAAGAAGAATTTAGTAAACTACTGACGGTATCGAAAGACGCTTCCACTCCCCCAGAAGCGGTCACGAAGAACGTCACGGTCATGGTGTTTATGGTGATATCTGACCATAGTATTCATCTGTTCCCAATTCCTTATGCATGTTCAGTTATTTACCTTCGTTTGTAGCTCCATCTTTGGCTGTTCCTGCGTTGGTATCGCCCGTACCGTTTGTTGTTGCGCCCGGTGTAGTTGTGCTACCGGCACCGGAAGTTGCACCGCTTTTCTCTTGCGTAGCTGGTACCTTCGGCAGATTGATTTTCAAATCAAGCTTCGTCAAATCATTTTCGGTAAAGTTTTGGATACTTTCCCCGGCCAATTTATTTTTCAGGGCAGCCTTTTCGTTGTCTTTCAATTTATCAAACGTTGGCTCATTGCGGGACTCCACTTTGATCACGTGATATCCGTATTCCGTTTCCACCGGCTCCCCGATTTTGTTAATCGGTTGAGTCTCAGCGGCCTCTTTAAAGGCAGGTACCCATTGCGCTACGGATGCATTCTCATACAGACCTCCGTTAGACGCAGAACCTGGGTCTTCTGAATACTTCTTGGCAATCGTCGCAAAATCCGCTCCTCCGTCCAGCTTCGCCTTCACTTCTTTAGCCAGCTTGAGGGTATCCTCTTTTTTGCGCTGTTTCTTCGTTTTAGGATCTTCGAAGTTAATCAATACATGACGCACGGTTGCTGTTGTGAATTGATCTTTATTTTTCTCAAATTCCTGTTTTAGCTGATCATCTGTTACTTTGTTGGTTTCGCTGTTGATTACCGTCATTACACGCGTGAAGTAATCTTTCACACCTTGTTCGGTCAGTTTTTTATCACTCAGAAATGTCTTGAACTTATCTTCTCCGACTGACTTTTTATACTGCTCCAGCTGTTCGTTCCCTTCTTTGGCACCCTGCTCCTTGGCTTTGTCGTCCGCTTTGGCCGCCAGAAGCTTGTACACCACTTCCTGCTTTACAATTTGCTCTCGTACCTGATCCGAAGCTAACGCAGCCTCATATTCCGGGTAAAGGAATTTCATCATGCTGATTTCTTGATTGAACTCATTTTCGGTAATGGTTCCACCCTTATAGGTCACGACAACCTTGCTGTTGTCCTTCGGTTCATCCTTGACCTTGTTCTCATCCGCTTGCTTCGTACATGCTGCCAGCACGGATATAGCTAGCAGCGCTGCCATTCCCAAGGAGAGCATTCTCCAAGGTTTTCTTTTATTTAGTTGTGGCATTTTGCAGTTCCTCCTTCAATGTGAATGCTTCTTTCAATGCACTCAAAAATTGTTCCAGTAGTTCTAGCAACTGTGGATCATTTAGACCTTTGCCCTTTATGCGTGCGCTCATAGAAGTGCCCTGTTCAAATTGTACACGTCTTTCAAAGCGATTGCCAATCTCGGCAAGTTTAGCAGTCTGTACCGCCTGCTGGCGCCCTTCATGGAATTTCAACACTATATTTTCATCCCGTTGCACTATGGACTCGATGCCATACATGCGTCCATATACCTTGAGACGAGCCACGGCTAGCAAATGAAGCACAGCCTCTGGCAGATCGCCAAATCGGTCGACCAGTTCATCTTCCAGTTCGGAAGCCTCGTCAAAGGTGCTGACCGCTGCAACCTTTTTATAAATCTCAATCTTCTGGATGCTGTCATAAATATAGTCTCCCGGCAGGTAAGCATCGACGCCTAAATCAATCGACGTACTCCAATTCCGATTGGACTGATCCTCTTCTCCAAGTACGCTGACTTTACGTTTATTAATTTCCTCAGCCAGCATCTGCGAGTAAAGATCAAAACCGACGGATGCGATGAATCCATGCTGTTCAGCGCCAAGCAAGTTACCCGCTCCGCGGATGGACAAATCGCGCATTGCAATCTTGAAGCCGGAGCCCAGCTCCGTAAATTCTTTAATCGACTGAAGGCGCTTCTCCGCCACTTCCGTGAGCACCTTATCCCGCTGGTACGTGAAATAAGCATAGGCAATCCGATTGGAACGACCTACACGCCCACGCAGCTGATAAAGCTGAGATAGCCCCATTTTATCGGCATCATGCACAATGAGTGTGTTCACATTTGGAATATCCACACCGGTTTCGATAATGCTCGTGCTGACCAGTACATCATATTCGCCATCCAGGAAATCCAAAATAGTTTTCTCCAGTTCGGTTTCGGACATCTGTCCGTGACCCACGCCCACCTTGGCCTCTGGTACGAGCGCATTGATCTCTGCAGCCATCTCCTGAATGCCCTGCACGCGATTATACAGATAGTACACCTGCCCTCCGCGTGCCATCTCGCGTTCAATGGCCTCACGAACTAGAGTCTGGCTGTGTTCAACCACATAGGTTTGCACTGGAAAACGGTTTTCCGGTGGCGTCTCAATGACTGACAAGTCACGTACACCCAGCATGGACATATGCAACGTACGCGGAATAGGTGTTGCCGTTAACGTCAGCACATCTACGTTCGTTTTCAGCTTCTTCAGCTTTTCCTTGTGGGTTACACCAAACCGCTGTTCTTCATCGACAATCAGCATTCCCAAGTCCTTAAATACCAGATCCTGCGACAACAGACGATGGGTACCAATGACAATATCGACCGTGCCTTGCCGGACCCCTTTAATCGTCTCATTCTGCTCTTTGCGCGAGCGGAAACGGCTCAATACCTGAATATTGAACGGATACCCTGAAAAACGTTCACGGAACGTCTCATAGTGTTGTTGTGCCAAAATTGTCGTCGGTACCAGCACCGCTACTTGTTTGCCTTCAATAGCAGACTTAAAAGCAGCACGAATAGCAACTTCAGTTTTGCCGTAACCTACATCACCGCATAGCAAACGATCCATCGGGCGACTCTGCTCCATGTCCTTCTTAATCTCTTCAATGGCCCGAATCTGGTCACGTGTCTCATCATAGGGGAACATGTCCTCAAACTCTTGTTGCTCCGGTGAATCCTTTTCAAAAGCAAACCCTGGTGCCGACTGTCGTTCTGCATATAGCTTGATCAAGTCATCCGCAATATCCTGAACCGAGCTGCGCACCTTACTTTTAACCCGTGTCCACTCATTGCCACCCAGTTTATAAATCTTGGGTTCCTTGTCCTCTGAGCCGACATACTTCTGAATCAGATCAATTTGTTCAATCGGCACAGACAGCTTATCTCCACCCGCGTAGAGAATATGCATGTAATCCTTATGGATACCGCCAACCTCCAGCGTGCCGATTCCCATGTACTTCCCGATCCCGTGATTTTGGTGTACGACATAGTCGCCCACCTTCAGCTCGCTATAGCTCTTAATCCGTTCTGCATTGTCCACATGCCGGCCCTGCTTACGTGCTTTCCGCTGCTTCTGGGAAAACATTTCACCCTCGGTAATGACTGCCAGATGAATAGAGGGCATTTCAAAACCGCTTTGCAGATTGCCGATAGCCATCGTCGGCTCATCAATACCATAATCTTCAAGCACTCGGCGCATCCGATCCAGACGTTCATCTCCACTCGCCAGCATCATAACCTGTGTGCCCGCTTTGCGCCAACGATCCATCTCCGCCTTGAGCACATTCATTTGGCCATGGAAATCCTGCATGCCTCGGCAGATGAAGTTCAAAATATTTTGCGGCTGGGTATGAGGAACCTGACGGAGGAAAATCGACAGGAACAACGTCTGAAATCTCCGGTTGTACAGCAGATTGTCCGCGTCATCTGACAGTTCTAGCTGCGGTAACGTTTTACCGTTTTGAAGCAAATGCAGATTCCATTCCGACTCATCCCGTTCCAGTTGCTTGGCTGTTTCCAGCATACGCGCCGGTTCATCAATAATCAGAATCGTATCTTCCGGCATATAGTCTGCTAGGGTTTTACGTTCAGGATACAGCAGGGAAATATATTTATAGATTTCGTCAAAATACACATGCTCTCGCAGCAACTCAATTTCACGATGGATCTCTTCTTTCAGATGCTGCTTAGCTTGACGATCCGTCATTTTGCCCAGCTGCTCCTCCAACAAAATAGCAGCGGCATCCGCCGCCTGGTCCATACGCTGGTTATTCGCAATAACTTCCTTACACGGTGTTACGGTAACGTCCTGGACCTTTTCCACCGAACGCTGATCTTGCGGATCAAACTTACGGATCGAATCAATTTCATCGTCAAACAGCTCCACACGATAGCCCCAACGGGTTGTCATTGGATAAAAATCAATAATTCCCCCGCGTACGCTCATCTCTCCACGTGATTCCACACGCTCTACACGCTGGTATCCCATCTCGACCATATGTAGCAAAAACGCTTCCAGCTGAATCGTTTCGCCTTCTTTCAGCTCAATACGAGCCTCACGCCATGTTTCCGGGATTGGCAGTAAACGTCGGACACCAGAAAACGGCACGACAACAATCCCACGAAAACCCTGGGCGCAGCGTATCAATACATCAATTCGTTGGGACAATGTCTCTGGACTGGATATTGCTGCTTCAGCAGCTACCAGTTCATTAGCAGGATACAATAAAACCTGATCAGGAGAAAGCGCTTCCTGTAAGTCATCTGCTATTTTTTGAGCGGCAAACATATTGTGCGTCATGACCATTAACGGTCGTCCGGTATCTTCGGCAAGCGCGGCCATCAGTACCTGTCGGGAAGAGCCTGATAAACCTGATATCAGTTGTTCCTTCATCCCTGATGATATGCCTGCTGCAATGGATGCATAATCAGCATCCTTCGTAAAAGCCTGAATAAGTGCTTGTAACAAAAAAGGCACCCCTTTATGCTTATAAATAGTTACATGTAAACCGAAAAAGAAGCCTCAGCAATGCTGCCAAGGCTCCATAAGCGGAATTGCCGCTTCACCTCTCAAGCTGGTACATCCTACCAGTTGAATACCTGTTATTGGAGCGGATTAACGAGCAGACTCAGCTCTGGATTATTCTCCAATGCCTGACTGCAATGCTCGCAAATGACTTTGACGGTCACTTCACCACCCGAATTATACGCTATTATATCTCTACGTTCGGCAGGGGTCAAGGAATGGAAGCCCAACCTTTCTTCGGTTATTGCTGCGGAATCAATTCGTCCCAAGAAAGTTCGACAATGTCTGCATACATAATTAACAATCATGTAATGTATATGCCTCCTGAAAGTTTTCTATACCTTTCAGTATGTCCAACAATCTTCCATTTAAGCCCGTCTGCCTACGTCTGAACTTACTTGTTGAATTCAGCCATCGTCCGTTCAAACGGATGACTCAAGCTATGTTCTAAGGCGTTGCACGTGTCCTCAGTCATTCCGGCCAGTAATTCTTTTTCCTTCTTTGGAAAGGTACCCAGAACATAATCGACAATAGCATGTCCAGGCTCCGGGCGGGAAATACCCATACGTATCCGATTGAAGGACTGCGTGCCGGTATGCTGAATGATCGATTTAATGCCGTTATGACCGCCTGCGCTACCTTGATAACGCAATCTTATTTTACCGACTTCTGTATCCAGATCATCGTACACGACAACCAGGTCTTCCATATCGGCCTTATAGTAGTCCATATAAGCACGTAGAGACTCGCCTGATAGATTCATATAGGTCATTGGCTTAATCAGTACGGTTTTTACGCCACCAATGTGGCCCTCTCCAATCAACGCCTTGCATTTGCTTTGGTTAATCTGGATGTTATGACGTGAGGCAAGAGCATCCAATGCCATAAATCCGACATTATGTCTCGTTTTCTCGTATTGGGGACCGGGGTTGCCCAATCCTACAATCCACTTCATAACCTTGACACCCTCTTTCGCAGTCTGTATTTTTTGGTAAAATAGTTGTATTGAATAGGAAGGTGCGTGCCGGTATGCTCAATCAAGGTGAAATCCTCTTATATGACAGCCATTTTCTATATCATTTAAAACATTCCGTTCCTGTCCAGATATATGACGGGAATGTACATATTCAGATTGGCATCGTTGCGCGTTTTAATGAGCATTTCGTCGAAATAGAGGACACACTATACAATCGTCAACGCTTCACATTCATATCTCGCCCAGGCTTTTAGCCTGACATGCTGATAGGGGTTACCTTTTCCATATGGAAAAGGCAACCCCTTTTTTAATGAGCCAGCGCTTATTCGATTTCAAACAGTTTGCTGATCGACAATTCTTCATGCACACGGATGATAGCTTCTCCCATTAATGGAGCCACAGACAAAACCTTCAGCTTGCTTGTCGGATTCGGGTGAACGATCGGGATCGTATCCGTCACAACCACCTCTTTTAATGGCGAATTCTCCAGTCTTTCCATAGCAGGACCGGAAAGCACAGCATGTGTACAACACGCATACACATCTTTTACGCCGCCTTCTTTAAGCGCATTTGCACCTAATACAATCGTTCCGGCTGTATCAATGATATCATCAATTAAAATAGCCGTTTTACCCTCAATGTTCCCGATGATGTTCATCACTTCACTGACATTTGGCTCTGGACGACGCTTATCAATAATAGCAAGCGGCGCACTCAGGAAGTCCGCCAGCTTACGAGCACGAACAACCCCGCCATGATCGGGTGAAACGACAATCGGGTTCTCAATTTGCTTGGAACGGAAATATTGGGCCAGAATTGGCGCTCCCAGCATATGATCCACTGGAATATCAAAGAATCCCTGAATCTGCATCGCATGCAAATCCATGCTGATCACGCGGTGAGCTCCCGCTTTTTCAATCAAGTTAGCGACAAGTTTCGCTGTAATCGGATCGCGTGAACGAGCTTTACGATCCTGACGAGCGTAACCGTAATATGGCATAACGACATTGATACTTTTGGCAGAAGCGCGTTTAAGTGCATCAATCATAACCAATAACTCCATCAAGTTGTCGTTAACCGGCAGACAAGTTGACTGCACAATATACACATGGCAGCCGCGTACGCTTTCCGACAGCTTAACCTGGATTTCACCGTCACTAAACGATGTGGTATGGGATTCCCCCATTGGGATGCCGATGTAGTCCGCAATCTGGTGGGCTAACTTCGGATTGGAGTTACAAGTAAATATTTTGAGTTTGGAATCGCAATAAGTCATTAATAGAAACCCTCCGTGCTGGTTCATTCATTACAGATTCAACAGCTTGCTGATTAGGTCATTCCGATCTTTTCTTCTTCGCTTTGGCACGTGCGCGGATTTTGTCCGCATATCCGGCTTTGTTCTCTTGACGTGGTCTGGCAATGGCCAGATCGTTATCAGGGACAGCATGTGTTACAGTGGAGCCTGCTACAACATAAGCACCTTTTCCAATCTTAATCGGGGCGATCAGATTCACGTTGCTGCCAATAAAGGCATCGTCTTCAATTTCTGTAATGGATTTATTATATCCATCATAATTGACCGTTATTGCCCCGCAGCCAATATTTACGTTTGTACCCACCTTGGCATCACCGACATAGCTCAAATGAGACACCTTGGAATGATCTCCAATGGTCGCATTTTTCACCTCAACAAAATCACCAATTTTCACATGTTCGCCAAGCTTCGCGCCTGGACGCAGATAAGCAAACGGCCCCACAGATGTACTGCTTCCCACTTCCGCTTCGTTCAGCACCGAATGTTTTACCGTTGCGCCTGAATGGATAATCGTATTCTGAATCTCAGCCTGCGGACCAATCACACAATCTTCTCCGATTTGTGTTTGACCATGCAGCCATGTGTTCGGGTACAGTACCGTATCGGAACCAATAACAACCTCGCTCCCGATATAGGTAGAAGACGGATCAATGACAGTGACACCATTCAGCATATGCTTTCGAACGATACGCTCACGCATATAGCCCTCAGCTACCGACAAAGCGACTCTGTCGTTAACACCGATGGATTCAGACACATCATCTGTCAAATACGCCTCAACCTGCTCACCTTCACCATGCAAAATACCAATGACATCTGTCAGGTAATATTCCTGCTGTGCATTGGTGTTCGTTACCTTGTCCAGCGCTGCAAACAGCTTGGCATTGTCAAAGCAGTACGTTCCCGTATTGATCTCCCGGACAGCATCTTCCTCAGGTGAACAATCTTTCTGTTCCACGATCTTGAGCACAGCCTCGGAAGCATCACGGATAACTCGTCCATATCCTTTCGGGTCGTCCAACTCAGCGGTCAGTATCGTCGCAGCCGCCCCACGGCTCTCGTGCAGTTGCACCAAGCCCTCTAGCGTTTCTGCTGTGATCAAAGGAGTATCCCCACAAATGACAATGGTTGTACCTTTTTCCTGACCGAGCAAGTCCTTGGCTTGCTTGACAGCATGGCCCGTTCCCAACTGCTCTGCCTGAAGCGCATATTCTGCCGACGGTCCCAAATAAGACTGTACCGCCTCTGCTCCATGACCCACGACGACTACACTTCGGGACACACCGATTTCACGAACCGTGTCGAGCACATGCCCGACCATCGGTTTTCCGCACACCGGATGCAGAACTTTATATAATTTGGATTTCATACGTTTTCCCTGCCCTGCGGCAAGAATGACTGCCAACCTTTCCAACAAGTCCAACCTCCTATCCTGAAAATAACAGTTACCCCTTGGCTAAAACGTTAATTCCCAGATCAGATTTTGCTTAACTTTTCACAATCCTCCTGAAAAATAACGGCGAACCTTTGGTTAATGGCTATTTTTTCAGGCCAGCTTGTGCTGGACATTCATCCCCGGGACGCATCGCTGCCTAGTCCCTGTCTTATGAAAAAGCCGCTTCGGCAGCCCGGATGGCTCCAAGTTGCCTTAAAACTGACTGTTAACTCACTAAAGAATATATCTCATTCCAGACAAAAAGAAAAGAGAGCCACAGTTAGTGGCTCTCTTTTTCTTTTGTACCCCAATCCTGCTTTAGGCGAATTAAGCGCCTTCTTCAATAGCAACTTCTTCATCCACAGCTGCACGTTCGTACTCAGTCAATACAGCAGCTTGGATCTTCTCACGGGTTCCTGAAGATATCGGGTGAGCGATATCGCGAAACTCTCCGTCTGGAGTTCGTTTGCTTGGCATAGCTACGAACATCCCGTTATTACCGTCGATAACTCGGATGTCATGAACAACAAACTCATTATCAATCGTAATGGATGCAATCGCCTTCATTCTTCCTTCTGAGTTCACTCGGCGGAGTCTAACATCCGTAATCTGCATGTGTGTTTCACCACCTTTTTCCAAATAGGACTTGGTGTATACATTCCACACAGCAGTTCGAAATCCTTCTTTTTTTCGGCAATTCGTATCCTAAATTCAGGTAATTTTTTTGAAAAGATTTCTTTTCGACATATTTAGGTATTTTATGATGGATTGTGACAATTTACTGCCCTGTTCACTCATCAAAATAATTGCCCAGCTTGACTGTAATTTGCTTGCTTCGAGAATCGACTGCGGTCAGATTCGCCAGTGAAATATAATCGTGCAGCAGGCGCTCTTCGTTCTCCACCTCGCCTGATTCTACCAGCACACCTACACCGGCCACCTCAGCATCAAACTCAGCCAACAAATCGACCATCCCCTGAATGGTGCCACCGGCCTTCATAAAATCATCTACGATGAGCACACGAGATTTCTCACGCATTGCACGTCTGGATAAAGACATCGTATGCAGGCTCTTTTGTGATCCTGAAACATAATTAATACTTACAGCCGAACCTTCTGTCACCTGATGATCACGCCGTACGAGAACGACTGGCAAATTCAGCTGTGCTCCGGTTGCATAGGCAAGTGGAATACCCTTGGTCTCCACCGTCATAACCACATCAATCTGACGATTGGCAAAAGCGGTCGCGAATATTTTACCAGCTTCGTTCATCATCGCAGGTTGGCCCAGCAAATCGGACAAATACAGGTATCCTCCCGGTAATATGCGGTCAGGCTGCTCCAGTTGCGCACACAGGTCGTTCGCAAACGCAAGCGCATGCTGCTTGGAAAGCCTCGGGATCAGTTTCACGCCCCCTGCCGCTCCCGCCAGCGTCAGAAGCTCGCCAGTGCCCTCATCCTCAAATACTTCCTTGATAATGGCCAGATCCTCGCTTATGGACGACTTAGCTGCCCCGTAGCGATCCGCAAAATGAGTAAGAGGCACCAGCGTATGCGGCCGTGACAACAAAAATTGCGTCATTTCCACCAATCGTGAGCTTCTTTTAAGTTTTTTCACAACAATTCCTCGCGATCTATTCTCCTGCCGCCCGCTTTGTACAGTAAAGCACCGGCGGACTGGCCGGTTGCTGGCGGAATGTAAGTGGTATAGTAAAATCCGAATATTTAATAGTAAATATATCATCTTCGTACGTATTTGTACAACAATTACCACTATAATAAGAAAAAATTATCTAAAATCAGGTCAAAAGTCGTACTGCATACACATCTTTACAAAAACCTCTTAGTCCATTATAAATCCGTGGCACTTTGGCTTCCTTCGATACCAGTCCGAACACCGTAGGTCCACTACCTGACATCAGCACACCGTCTGCTCCTAAGCGGATCATGGAGCTTTTAAGATGCTCTACCTCTGGATACAGCTTTAGTGTTACATCCTCAAGTACATTCCCCAGCGCGTTGCATACTTCGGTAAAAGAAGCGTTACGGATCGCATGCTCCATCTGACGGGCAGACGGGTGGTGCGTAATCTGGTCTGCTTTGACACGACCATACACTTCAGCCGTCGATACATTAATCGGCGGCTTCGCAAGGATCACCCAGCATTGTGGCGGATTCGGAAGTGGCTTGAGCAGTTCTCCGCGTCCGCTCGCTAAAGCTGTACCCCCTGTAATACAGAAAGGTACATCTGAGCCCAGCTCAGCACCCAGCACCCTTAATTCTGCATCCGAAATGCCCAGCTTCCATAGCTTGTTTAGTCCACGCAGCGCTGCGGCAGCATCACTACTTCCACCCGCCAACCCTGCCGCCACCGGGATATGCTTATCCAGATGGATGTGGACGCCCGTAGACACGTTATAACGTTCTTTGATCAGACGCGCAGCCTGAAAAGCCAAGTTCTTTTCATCCAATGGTATGTACCCGGCTTGACTTGAAATAATAATGGTATCACGCGGTAACTCGGACATCGTCAATCGGTCAGATAGATCGACCATGGTCATAATCATTTCGACCTCGTGATAACCATCGTCCCGCTTACGTAGAACATCAAGCATTAAATTGATTTTCGCCGGTGCTTTTTCATATATTTTCAAGGCGTTCACCCACCTTCAACTTTTCCCTCAAGACAGCTTAACATATTATATCAGACTCAGCGTGTCAAGTCATGAGGTTCAAAAAAGCGGAGATGACCCGGTCTAATCCCGGATATCCCCGCTTTTCATCAGCACCACCGTTGGCTACGATTTGCGGGAAGCTGCCTGCTCGGCAAGTTGGATAGCCCGCTTGACCATATTGCCCGCATCCTTGGCTTTAATGCCTCCCCAGCCTTCTTCCTTGACCGTGTCGTAAAACCCAAGATCTTTGGCCAACTCGTACTTTAGCTCCTCCGACATGACACTCCGTCTTCTTCGGCTCATACATACGCCTCCTTCGGCAATGGAATAAGGAAGATCATTCCCGGCTTAGTATGTGCAGAGATGTCATGCTTCATCCTGCTCTGTATATACAAAACGGCCCCGTCATTTGAAATGACGAAGCCGTCGTTAAACCTGCAAAGCTGGTATAAATCACGAAATTAATTAAGGTGTTTCAAAATATTCGACTACACTTGTATGGGAGTCGGGATCATATACGCTGACTTCCACCGACTCGGTAAGAATGTCAGCATAGCTGTAGGAGACACGTTTAAACGTCTGTTGCTCCTGATCCAGCTTGACGATAAAAACAGAAGGGTACGTTTCTTCCAAGACACCAGTTCGTTCGACGGTCTTACGGCGTCCGCCGTTAGCCCGCAGCAAAATTTTTTGCCCTACATGTGCGTCGAGACTGCGTTTGATTTCCAACAGCGTATTTTTAGCCATTGCCTAACGACCACCTCTTTCCTTGTCCATTATAACGAATTTTAGAGGGATTGTCAAATCAAGCTAAATATTATAGCAACACGAAAAATAAGTTGTCAATTTTTTTTTTTGCGAACAGGAATAATTTATAAAAAAATGACAAAAAGCCTCTGAAAGCAGAGGCTTTTTGTTCAGATTAATCCTATTGGCACATTTGAATCCTAGATTGCGGAAGGCGTTACTTTAAGCGTAGACAAATTTTCAAGCTTCGGCAGGCCGATGCGATAGCTTCCCCTAGTTTCAATTCCACCCACTCCGCGACTGCCGCTGATTGTCTGGTGAAACAGGTCTCCCATGTTGACCGTATCACGGATCGAAGTAAAGGCCGCCTTGGCAGCCACGTAAACGGGGTCCAGCGCGTGAATCAGGATACGCCCTGGTGAGCTGGCGAAGTTCGCTCCCGCACGTAGCAGCGCCTCAAAATGGGACTGGCACGCCCCCGCTACAATCGTCAGCGAATCCAGATGACGTTCATATTGTCTTGCTACCTGAATCGCCGCCACAAAATTTTGCGAATTTTTATAACTTTTCAAGCTGTACAAATCGTAAGGCTGTGGCTGCTTCAGCACACCGTCATGTCCGGTAATGACTACGATATCCGGACGGATACGGGGAAGCAATCGGTACAACGTGTCCGCCATTGCCGATTCGTGAACGTGATGTCCCTCTGCAGGAACACGGAGCTGTTCATATAAACTGAGACATTTTTTCAAATAGCCGGGATCTCCATCCAGATGAAGAACCTTTCCCGGCATTTCAAAATACGTTGACTCGACCGGATCACTCCAGTCCCCAACCAGAGCTGCCTGACTACGAGCAGCTTGCTGCTGGCGTGCCCGTTGCAACAGATTAAGAGACTCACCAGCCTTAATGTGGGCCTGCTGAGTCTTACCGCTAATCTGGTCTGCAGGCACTCTGACCAGATCGTTCACCGGGGAATCGGCCAGCAGCCGAAATTCTATTCCCTTAATGATCGCTTTATCCCGCTGGATGTCCTCAACACGAAACGTGACATCTCCGCCGTACGATTTCCGAACGACCAAGTCTCCTAAACTCATCACACTGTATCACCCCTCCTATATCGTATGGGTGAATGCACAGTTTGGTTCCAGCTTAGGATATACCTGCCTCCAACAGCACAGCGCTGAGACGCGCAAATTCCTCAATACTTAGCGTTTCTCCTCGACGGGAGGGTACAATACCAGCTTGTTGCAACAACGGCTCCAGCGTGTCCCTGTTCTCTTTGGTGAAGAAACGGCTTTTTAAGTTATTGGAAATGGTTTTACGACGCTGGGCAAAAGCAGCATGAACCACTTCAAAGAAATGCTTCTCATCCACCACTTCCACTGGAGGGGCTTCCCGTACACGCAACCGGATGACTGCAGACTCCACATTCGGCTGGGGAATAAATACTGTATTCGGCACAATACAGACTAATTCAGGTTCGCTGTAATATTGGACCGCAATGCTCAGGCTACCGTAATCCTTCGTACCAGGAGACGCAGCCATGCGCTCAGCCACTTCTTTTTGGATCATAACAACGATATTCTCCAAAGGGAGCTTGTCCTCCAGCAGCCTCATCAGAATCGGTGTAGTAACGTAGTACGGTAGATTAGCCACGACACTTACTTTGCTCACTTCTGCAAAATCGGCTGCGAACACCTCGCGCAAATCCAGCTTCAACACGTCTCCATGACGTACCTTCACATGCTCGTAAGGGGCCAACACTTCCTCGAGAATTGGCAGTAGCCGCTGGTCAATCTCGACAGCGGTAACTGCCTTGGCCGATTGTGCCAGCTTCTCGGTCAAAGCACCAATCCCAGGACCGATCTCAAGTGCGCCCTTCGTCTCATCCAATCCGGCAGCATTTACAATCTTATTGAGAATATTCTGATCAATCAGGAAATTTTGTCCCAAACTCTTTTTGAACGAAAAACCGTGCCGTTGAATAATGTCCTTCGTACGCCGCGGTGTTGCTATATCTTGAATCCCTGTCATACGGATATCACAATCCTTCACTTTCAATTTGTGCCAGCGCCCCGGCAAATTCCTCGCGGCTGATCTGAAATACAGAGAGCCGTTTATGTAGCTGCTTTCCGTTACAATAACCAATACCCAGCACATTCCCTAAGGCCATACGGCGTGCAGCAGCATTGGGGTGGGTGATGAGTCCAGCATCAATCAGGTCCGCCCACTCAATCAGCGGGTCGGCACCTTCCACTGTCGTATGGACCCGTGCAAGAGCGTGTCTGATCGCTTCCGGTGAGGCATTCTCCACGCCAATATCTCCTTTGCGCGTTGCTTCTGCCTCGGGTATAAAGGCCTGCTTGCAGCCAGGTACCTTGGAAGCGATAATCTTACGGATGCGCTCCCCTGCATGATCGGGATCGGTTAAAATGATGACCCCCCGCCGCTCCTGCGCCAATGCAATTTTACGCAGCGTCATTTTATTAATGGCTGAGCCGCCAGTTTCTATCGTATCCGCTTCAACAGCGCGGCGAATGGCCACCGTATCATCCCGGCCCTCTACCACGATCACTTCCTTGATCATTTGCGTTTCCCTCCACTGCTACACAGCAAGCTATATTTATCTTTCCCTGCTTTTGAAAACAAAATAAGAAGAGGATATCCTCTTCTTAGCATGGCATAACTATGTTGTTAATACTATCGCATTGCCCTCAACATACACAACCTGTTTTAGTTGATTTCTGGCTTTACGGGTCCGATAACATATACGGTTTTACCGTGCTTACGACCAAATTGGTTGGCTCGGCTTAAACTCTCATAATACACATCGATTTTGTGGCCTTTAATCGCGCCACCGGTATCCTCCGCACGGCGGAAGCCCACCCCTTCGATATACACCCACCAGCCGATTGGGATTACACTCGGATCGACAGCGATGGTGCGTCCTTCCGTGACACGCGTGCCGGATGCAGTACGTGTACCGATCCCTGGCTCCTGTGAGGAATACGCCGTCATGGAGACGTTTTGTAAAACTTTGCTATATTTAAAATTGACGCCTGCTTTACGGACAGCACTGCCCGAACTAACCGTTGTTGCCTTAACCGCATCATTGGGACCGACGGAAGCAGCAAGAACGACCGGTTTTTTCTTCGTTCCTACAGCAATGACCTTATCCACACGGTTCTGTGCAACTTCCTTGTTAACCAGCTGTTTGGATACCAACTTTCCATCATGGTATACCTTTTGAACGTGCTGGACTACCACACCCGATTTGCCGCTTTGAATGACCCGATTATCGCCTTTATAAAGACTCGGATCGGCCGTTTTGATGACCTGATAAGGCACCTGTTTTTTCTGTTCGACCTGCTGTTTCTTCACACGGACGATTTTTATGTCCATGTTAGACGAAACAGAGGCGTCCAACGCAGGATAAACTTTATCCGTTGACGATAATTTATAGCCCGAGGTACGAATGGCACCTTCTACTGTATTTTCTGTTGTGTACAGCTTTTTCGTCTCATTGCCTGAAGATACTTTAACTTGATTGGCACGTTTAATGACTACGCGATCCCCATCCTGTACTGCTCCATTTAGCGGCATGGAAACTGTATCATGCGGCTGAAGTGAAATGGAATGCTCGCTCAGCAAATCTTGAAGCTTGGATTCCCGGGTTTCTACCGCAGATGCCTTGCCATCGATGACAAAAAAGACTTGTTTTTTAGATTGCGTGTACATCAGAATTGAAATCATAATCGTTAGCGCGATTAGAAAAATAGCAACCAAGGCAGCCTGGCGCACATTCTCTTGCTTCCAACGTAATACGTAAGACATGCTGGATGAGCGTGACTCATGGGTCTCCTCTTTTTGGAAAATGCCCATTTCCTCCGTCCTCCTTACATAGCCCGCCGTCTGGAGTAAGACATAGTTGAGATTTGACGTGACTATAACAGATTTTCTACAAGACAAGCCCAAACTGCGACTGTCCTGCACCATGTACCCGTCTTCGCGGCATGCTGTCCTCCCCTGTTTAACCACAGTATGATGACAGATTTTCTTTTATTCACAACAAAAAAAGCCAGAGAAAGAGACTAGAGAGCTCTTTCGTGGCTTCCGGCATGTGTGAATATGCGGGAAAACTCATGCACGAGATGGCTTCTCTCTTGTTACGCTTACGGGGTTAGCTGTCGGGTTCGGACGTAGAGAGTCGCCCTAGCTTGGGTCAACCGCTCATGGCGGTCGCCTTCACATTCACCCCGAAGACCCAGAAAGAAATCGAAATACGGCTCCTCCACCTATTCAATCCCATCCGGGAAAAGAATTTCGGTCGAGCCGGCTGGCGGAAGAGACGTTCCCTTCTTGCACATACGCCGGACGTAATGTAAGCCATATCGGTTCCCCCGTTCCCTGTAAAAGGGACTCAGCGAGACTGGTTCATGAAATGACTTGTTGATGTTTACATTCAAACAACAATTCACTGAAAAGATGATATCCTGTTTCTATGCATGTTGTAAAGCAGGTTTCAAGTACATTTTTCAAAATATTCGGTTAAAATATTGTAATATTCTCGAGTTTCCTGCAACAAATTCATGATTAGCTTCGTCTATCTCTTTATTTTAATCGATTTCTTCACTTTTTCATTGAATGTCAAATCGTTCCAAGGCATTTTGGGTCGTTATTGACACTAATTCCTCCACTGTAATTCCCTTGATTTGGGCTGCAGCCTCTGCTACCAGTCTCACATGTGCGGACTCATTTCGCTTCCCGCGGAACGGATGCGGCGTCAGGTAGGGAGCGTCCGTTTCAATGAGTAGACGATCCAGCGGCACCTGTGCGAGCACCTCTTTTGGCTGCTTGGCATTTTTGAACGTTATTGGACCACCGAAGGAAAGGTGAAATCCCATATCCAGCACCATTTTGGCTGTCTCCCAGCTACCCGAAAAGGAGTGCATGACTCCGCCAATCTCACTCGCTTTTTCCTCGCGCAAAATCCTAACAATATCTTCATGCGCATCCCGGTTATGGATAACAATGGGCATTTTGAGCTCACGAGCCAGACCAATTTGATTTCGAAACACCCGATGCTGAACATCCTTCGGTGATGTATCCCAATAATAATCCAGACCGATCTCTCCGATGGCTACAACCTTCTTATGACTGCATAACGATGCAATCCATTCTAAATCGCCCTCCTGCATTGTAATAGCATCCTGAGGATGCCATCCAACTGCCGCATAAATAAAATCATACGTCTCGGCCAATTTCATGGTGGATGGAATGGTCTCACGATTAAATCCGATATTGATCATCCGTGTTACTCCTGATTCGACAGCACGTGCTATAACTTCTTCACGATCTTCGTCAAATTGTGGCGCATCCAAGTGAGTATGAGTGTCGAATAAATCCAAGGTTTACATCTCCTTTTTTTACTTACATTTCTATATAGTTGTCTATTCTTTGACAAAATAATTCCTTATTTCGGCAGGAAGCCTGTCTTTTACCGCGTTCAATTTATTCTGGGGAAAATACATATGATATTTTCCTCGGTGAATACCACTTATTGAGCGCACAATTTCCGAAACTTCGGATATTTCACTCACCTCGCCCTGACGTCCAAGCAGTAAAATCTGGTTGTCCGTCGAGCCACCCTGCCGAAACACATCATAAGGAAGATCTGTCGGAAAATCAATTTCAAAATCATATTCAGGGTGTAAACCAGCCTCTTTCAAAGCTTCTCTAATACTGTCAATGGTATCTGTATCCATATTTTCAATCTCTACATATTTATACAATCTACGGTCCATAAACCGGCTGCTCAAATCACTTAAAATCTCGTCCTTTTCTCGTTTCCACTGGCTAAATACGGTCTGGATTAATGACTCGTCGAGCATCAGATATTGCTCTACTGTAAGCTCTCCTTTCAACAAATCCGGCAGCGGGTCCAGCAAAAAACCAAACTCATATCCGTTTTTAAACAATTCCTTTGCTCGCTTGAAAATTTTACGTAAAAGGATTTCCGAGCTGCGTGTTACAGGATGAAAATAAATTTGCCAATACATCTGATAGCGTGACATTAAATAATCTTCTACTGCATGCATGCCTGATTCCTTCACAACAATTCTCCCATTATGAGGACGCAGCAGTCGTAAAATACGATCCAAATCAATCGTGCCGTAGTTGACACCTGTCGAATGAGCATCCCGCAACAAATAATCCATACGGTCGGCATCTAGCGGACTGGTTACCAAATTGACAACAATCGGCTTATCATACGTTTTGGCTATAACCGCAGCCACCTTTTGTGGAAGCTTGTCGTCGACTTGCCGTAGCACGGCGTTGATCTTCGTGTCTCCCAGTACAATGCGGCATGTCCAATCCTCATGATTCATATGAAAGGCTTCCTCAATTGAATGAGAAAATGGGCCATGCCCCACATCATGCAATAGGGCTGCACACAGAGCAACCAGCCTTTCCTCCTTCGGCCAATCTGGGAAATCTCCACGTTCAAATTGAGAAATAATACGTCTCGTAATCTCATATACGCCCAATGAATGTGAAAAACGGCTATGCTCCGCTCCATGAAACGTAAGATACGATGTGCCTAACTGCCGTATGCGCCGTAAACGTTGGAACTCCGGCGTGTTGATCAACCGCCATATCACAGTATCCTGAACATGGATGTAATTATGTACCGGGTCTTTAAAAACTTTTTCTTCACTGAGTGGCTGGTGCAAGATATCAGCTCCTTTAATATTCGGAATAATGGATTAAAATACAATAAAATCCTAAATGATTCCCCTCATTCGACATTCTTTGTCGTAATATGTCGAATTATAGTTTTTCGACATTTCCAAATCGACAAACTGAATAAATCATCAATAAGATAAGGCAATACACATGAGTAAAGCTCTTTAATCTAAATACTTTTGCATAATCAGACTGTTACTACATTTTTAAGGTTGACTGTTTTGGGAATCGTTGGTATAGTAAATATCAGAAAAGAGAAAATTTTGTCGAATCATGACACTTATATTATTTTAAACGGCGAGAGGAGCCTGATTTATTATGATGAAATCCACTGGTATTGTAAGAAAAGTTGACGAGCTCGGACGTGTTGTTATTCCAATCGAATTGCGCCGTACCCTGGGAATCGGAGAGAAAGACGCTTTGGAAATTTATGTTGATGGCGAACGCATCATGCTTAAAAAATACGAGCCAGCTTGTATCTTCTGCGGCAATGCTGAGAACGTAATTTACTTCAAAGGAAAAATTGTTTGCCAAGATTGCATTTCTGAAATCCCAACACCTGTGACAAACTGAGAATTTTAGTATATAATAGACTTATCAGATATTGTTAATTCTAACCTTTTTCATATATACTCCTTGTTGCCTTCCACGGTTTGAACCCAACCGTTGGAAGGCCCTTTTTTGTTTAGACAGATATTCACAAGAGTGCGTTGTAAACATCTCTCTTGGAGATTGAACGATCTGTGGCTGTACGCTTCATTGCATCCTTGCGTGTAAGTCCCTCTGCCTCGTAATGTGCAACGTGGGACTCCAAAGATAAGGACTGCCACCACGCCTGACGTTCCTGTTCCTCTTCCTCTTCGTCTTTTCCTTCAACCACCAGGCAATATTCACCAATCGGCGGATTCTCCTCTAGTTTGGCAAGGCATTGCTCCACGGTTCCTCGCACCCATTCCTCATGCAGCTTGGTCAGCTCACGCGCGAGCACCACTTTGCGTGAACCTAATGTTTCCTTCAACACCATCAATGTCTTCACAATGCGATGAGGCGATTCATAAAAAATAATTGTGCCGTGAGATACCTGAAACGATAGCAACAGCTTCTCTAGGTCCTTTTTCTCCCGTGGTGGAAAGCCAGCGAAGGTGAACCTTTCTGTATCCAGTCCTGAAGCAATTAAAGCCGATAGTGCTGCATTTGCTCCTGGGATAGGAATGACGCTAATTTCCGCTTCCAGTGCCAGTTTGACCAGATCCGAACCAGGGTCTGAAATGGCCGGTAGACCTGCATCGCTAACCAGTGCCAAATTTTTTCCTTCTATTATATAACGTATCAGTTCAGGCCCACTGGCAGCCTTATTATGTTCATGATAACTGAAGAGCATATCCGGTGTAATTTCGAAATGGGTAAGCAGTTTGCGTGTCTGCCGCGTATCTTCGGCAGCGATAATGCTACATGATTTCAAGGTGTTAATCGCCCTAAAGGTCATATCGTCCAAATTCCCAATGGGTGTTGCAACAAGATACAACTTTCCCCGTTCTTCTTCGCTGGTACTAAAGCTTTTTTGTACAGCTGCTTTCACACAGAATCCCCCTTGCTTACTTCTCCATAAATATCTCTTATTTCCTGAGTATAATTCCCATTTTCCTGATATACAATGAGCGGAGGCAACAGACGAACCTCCGGTTTGCCGTCACGTAATGCTTCAACCAGTACCATATTGGCTTCCATATGAACTCTTGGGTGAACAAAACGTATTCGTTTGGGTTCCAAACTATGATTACGCATCAAGGTTATAATCTCACCCAATCGCTGCGGGCGATGAACCATGGATACTTTTCCCCCATTACGGACAAGCCGGGTGGATGCCTGAATGACTTCTTCCAGTGTACAGTTCACTTCATGACGGGCAATTGCCTGGTGAGGATTCAGCTTGATATCGCTACCATTTAGCGGCATATAGGGGGGATTCACGGTAATCGCATCATAAACACCATGTCCCGTGATGTGAACTAGCTCACGTAGGTCCCCTTCCCGAATCTGAATTGCTGCTTCTAATCCATTCAAGCTGACACTACGTCTAGCCATATCTGCCAAGCGTGGTTGAATCTCAATTCCTTCAATAGACGCTTTTGTTCGTGTCGTTAGCAACAACGGGACAACCCCATTGCCAGTACACAGATCCAGAATCTTTCCACGCTGCGGAATACCAGCAAAACGTGCCAGCAAAACCGCGTCCATCGAGAAGCTGAATACTTCATCACTTTGAATAATGCGCAAATTATGTGAAAGTAAATCATCAATTCGTTCAGACTTCTTTTCATTTTCGTTCATAGTGCTCTCCCATCTTTTATAACCAAAATCGCTTTTCACTCATACTTCCTTACAAAAAAGCCGTAGGCATCTTGCTCCTACGGCTTGTTTTTATTTATTCAAAAATGACAGACAGAAGAGGCAATCGCCTTCCGTTCGCAAATGTCCGTAATACACGTTGCATATATGAAATCCTTCATGATACAGCCTTGCTAGATTGTCGTAGCCTTCGCCCACGACCTCACCCGTTTGCCCTTCATCCTTAATGACGATCGGAGGAGGAAGCTTCGGCTTGTTTGCCGTCTTTTCTTCTCCAGAGGTTTCACGTTTGAGCATCTTGCGCACCTGTTCGTTTTCAATCGTTAGTCGTTGATTTTCCTCCAGCAGCTCTTTTACTGCCAGTTTCAATTCACCCAGATCGCTATGCAACTGTCCCATTTGGGTTTCCATTTCGTGAATACGCGCAAAAACATTTAATTTATCCAAGTTTCCACCCCGAAGCAACCTAATGGTTTACTTGACGACTACATCGTCCATTGGAAGTTCCTTGACCTTACTGATCTCAAACAGTTGAACATGCACCGTGCGATGACCTGCATTCACACCTACGACTTTACCTTCCCCCAAAGAGGTGATAACCATCTTACCCACCTGAGGTAGCTCTTCTCGCATGCTTTCGTAGTTATCATGTTCAAACTTGAGACAGCACATCAATCTCCCGCACAACCCGGAAATCTTCGTCGGATTCAGCGACAAACTCTGATCCTTCGCCATCTTAATAGATACCGGCTCAAAATCCCCCAGCCATGAGGAGCAACACAGAATACGTCCACAAGGTCCGATTCCGCCAAGCATTTTAGCCTCATCCCGTACGCCGATCTGCCGCAGCTCGATCCGTGTACGAAAAATACTGGCCAAGTCCTTTACAAGCTCTCGAAAATCCACCCGACCCTCTGCCGTAAAATAAAAAATGATCTTATTGCGGTCAAATGTAAATTCTACATCTACCAGCTTCATTTTAAGGCCATGGTCTTTAATTTTATTTAAACACGTGCCGAATGCATCCTTGGCCGCCAATTTATTCTCTTCTACAACAAGAGCGTCATCATCCCCAGCAATACGAATGACTTTTTTTAAGGGCAGGACAACATCCGAATCATTTACCTCTTTTTTGCCCACTACAACCTTGCCATATTCAATACCGCGCGCGGTCTCTACAATGACGCAGTTTTCTTTCTCCACTGGAAGGTCCAGCGGATCAAAATAATAAGTCTTGCCCGCCTTCTTGAAACGGACACCCACTACACTATACAAAAATTAACCCCCTTGTATGCCACTAAACCTCATTTGAAGCCGACATTGTACGAATGGCCGCAATTGAAGTCTCACTGTCGCACAAACCGGGAACCTGGCGTCGCGGATTGTGCAGAGTGGAACAAGCGCGCCTTCCTGTTAGCCGGTGATAGAACCGCTTGTATCGGACAACCCAATCAGAAGCTGCTCCACGCATAATTGCCCGTTGACGTGAAAACGGAGCTTCTTCCTGCAATTCGCGGCCAAATCCATATAAGAGACCCATTGTTCCGTGCTGCGGGTGATTGCCAATTTGGAGACGGACTCCAAATGATCTATGAAAACAATGCTTTCGTGCCTTCCGTAACGGAAATGAAGCATATCCTTAAACCACAAATGAAACAGATGAAACAGAATATCCAGGTGTTCAGAAAGTCCAGTTTTAAAAATCTTCTGTTGAGCCAGAATAATAGACGAGCTCCCCCGACTCATGGACTCCTTCACTAATTGTAACACTACGTTTCTAATTTCTGCAAACCAATTCTGCTGGAGAATTTCTCTACATGATTCCAGTCCTGAAGCAATATGAACGGCCGACCGGACAAGCCCTGCCGTATAGCCTTCCCCAATTAACGCCTGCATCATCACTTCTGGCTGTAAAGCGTGGAAAGGAACCTGCTGCGTCCGTGATTGAATCGTAGGCAGCAACGCCTGTCCATTTTCAGAAATGAGTATGCCGACCACTGGAATCTGGGGCTCCTCTAGAAATTTAAGTAGGCTATTAGCAGCTTGCACTGTCATGGTATCCGCCTGTCGAATGATATATACCTTCGGATTGGAGCTTTCAGATTTGTAAGAAAATATACGTTGAAGCCCGCGAATCTGATCAATTTTAATCGTAGCTCCATCCGGCTCTACAATATGCAAATCTGGATGATTCCCGTGCTCTACCTTACGGCATGACAAGCACTCCCCACATGCATCATCCGTCTGTCGCTCACAAAATAAAGCCTTAGCAAAGATCTGCGCCATGTTCATCTGCCCACTTCCTGGCGGCCCGCTAAAAACATAGGCATGGTTGACCGTATGATTCCGCAGTGCACTTTGCAGCATTTTTTTGGCTACATCCTGGCCCATTATATGTTGAAAAGACATATTTCCTCACTTTCTCCACTGAAAACAACTGTGATCCCTCAGCAAACCGTTGTTCTTCCGGGCAAACTTTGTTGCTGTCTTCATGATTCCAACTTCAAATCCTTGTTTTTGGGGTAACTGCTGCTATTTCCGTATCACGTCTGCCCACATATACATAGTCAAAAATAATCTGCCAGCATGATCAGCAAGCAGATTATTTCTTCGTGGCAACAGCCCGTCTGTATTCATTTATAACATAAGTCTGCATTAAAATGAGAGATTAATTAGCAATCCTCTAATCTCACCGACCCCTTGCAAAAGCTCAATCTTGCCTTGTTCGGTTTCGAGCAGCTCATCCGCCATTTTGAGCAACAGCTCATCCACTTCATCAATCAGCTTATAACGTTTGCTGCGTCCCCGGCGATCCCAGCCCTTTGTGTCCTTCATGGACACGCCTCGCCGAACTGTATCTTCCAAAAACCGTTTAACCAGCATCTTATAAGCCTTCAGCTCACGAATCGTCATTGAACGTGCAAGACGATCTCCCTGCATTTGTATTTCCTTAAAGCGCCGATTCAATTCCTCCTGCGAAGCCTGCTCCCCATTTTGCTGCATAACGTCGGAGAAGCTCTTGGGCTGAATTGGCTTTGCACTCATTTCATTTGTAGACAATGTACTTTGTAAAGGGCGATAGCCCGGATTTATTTTCATATAAACCTGCTTTCTCCCCGGATGCTTCCACTCTCCCCCTTCATGAACAGTTCAAACTAGAACTCAGGGTTTCTTCGGCTTTCCGGGGACTGCGCTGTAGCGCTGCCGTTTTAGTGGATCTGCCCTCACTCCCATCATGTGAGAAGATACAGGCGATTCCCCTATCATATCGGCAGAATAGGTCCTATTGTGTAGATTCAGAAATGCTCGAAACGGTCTACAGGCATCACGAATACCGTCGCTCCACCCACCTGCACTTCAACAGGTAACGGTAAATAGGAATCCGTCGTCCCGCTCATAGGGGTAACGGGTGTGACCAGCTGTTCACGAACCTTGCAACTGCTGCGAATGACATTCATTAATGAGTCCACCTGATTGTCATCAACACCGATCATAAATGTCGTATTACCTGCACGCAGAAATCCTCCTGTGCTCGCCAATTTGGTAGCACGGAAATTAGCTTTCACCAGTCCGCTGGATAATCTATTACTGTCCTTATCCTGTACAATCGCAATAATCAGCTTCATCCTGTATTCCTCCTTCAAGTCATATTAGAGACAACCTTGTCCCTAGCTCAATTTTACCGTATATCCTTCGACAATTATATGCTAAAATTCTGAACAAACCGCTTTTTCAGCAAATCCTTCAATACTTGCTCCACCTGTTCTGGCGCCGGAGATGCATCAACAATTGTAATTCGCTCCGGAAATTTGCGAGCCAACTCCAAATATGCCTCTCGCACCTTATGGTGAAACGATATACTCTCCATGTCGAGGCGGTCCATTTCTGCTCCTCGTGACGCATTAATTCTTGCCAATCCCAATTCGGGCTCAATATCCAGATAAAATGTGGCATCCGGCTCCCAATCATCCACCGCGAAGCGATTAATTGAAGCTACCTCTTCAATTCCGACCCCTCTTGCAAATCCTTGATAGACCAAGCTACTATCCACAAAACGATCACATAATACGATAGCTCCCTGTTCAATAGCCGGCTTTACCTTCTCCACCAAATGCTGACGCCGCGCCGCCGCGTATAAAAGTGCCTCTGTTCGAGCATCCATACTTGTATGAGCAGGGTCCAAAATGATAGAGCGAATCTTTTCGGAAATTTCGATGCCACCCGGCTCCCTCGTCGTGATGACTGGATAGCCTTCTTCCTCCATAAACTTCGCCAGCCGTTGAATCATAGTTGTTTTACCGGAGCCGTCTCCCCCCTCCAGTGTGATAAAAATGCCTTTGCGATTCATGTTATTCCCTGCTTTCCTGCCTGAAAAATAAAAGTCACCCACAGGCTACGTATGCTTCTTTTATTCAGTCTTCTGTATTTGTTAAGTCTCTAGTATCTAATCTTTATTGTAAACGGAATACCCGAATTGTAAGCATACCTTCATCTGCTATCCCGTGCCACTTGGCTCCCAGCTCACGTAGACGACTCATCCGCAGTGCAATCGCTTCTGTGATCGTTTCTCCTGTATATAACAGCGGAATACCTGGAGGATACGGGATAATCATTTCAGCCGCTACCCTGCCAGCGGATTCCTCTACAGGCACGGTCTCCATCTGATCCGGGCTAATCGGTCGAAGCCCAAACGGCACCGGACTAGAGTATCCCTTCATTCTATCATTGTTCCACGTGGAAAAATCTAATTCGAGTCTTTGCGGCTCTTTTTCCGTTACCCCCGGCTCACTAGCCGTCTCCTTAAATCTTATATCATTATTTATATGCACAAGAGCCTGCAACAGGTGACTCGCATCCTTAGCTGTAGAGCCTAACGTAAACAATAAAACAACATGTTTTTCGTCGCTCATCTCTGGAGTACATCCATAAGTCTCCAACTCATGCTTGAGTCCAAACCCATCCAGTATCCCCCATGTATCATACAGCACCAATTTAAAAGGATCCTGGGATGAATATTCGCTAGTTCCCTCCTCAGCCCTTTCTAGGACCTCAGAGATTCCCCTGTGAGCGTCTTTCCCCTCTAGTACCTGCTGTGTAGGTTCTAGCAAGCGAAAGCGTGGGAGCTGCTCCAGGCCCTTTCTAAAAGCATCTGCAGCCGCTAAGCCCACTGTAAAAGCATCCGCTCCATACGCCTCTATATACCATCTTGCCAAATCCAGTGAAGCCATTAACGGATAAGAAGGGCTAGAGCTTTGCACCATCGCCAACCGCTGACGAAGCAGTTCCCGATGGATTCTCTCTCCCTGCACATGTAACATGGCCCCCATGGTCATGGCTGGAAGCATTTTATGTGTCGACTGGACGACTACGTCTGCCCCGCAGGATAGCGCAGAGGCTGGCAAACGAGGATGCAACCCAAAATGAGCACCGTGTGCCTCATCTACCAATAGCGGCACATGGGCTGCATGACAGGCCTTAGCCGTTGCCGTCAGGTCATGCCCCATCCCATAGTAATTAGGTAGTGTAAGTAATACCCCTTTAGCCGAAGGATAGGCCTTCAGTGCAGCCTTTATTGTATCCGTCGTTGGGGCAACCGCCAGTCCGCTTAGTGTATCTATTTCCGGATCGAGGAATACCGCGTTAGCCCCTGATAGCATGAGACCGTTCAGGACAGATTTGTGTACGTTTCTCTGTACCAGCAGTAGACCTCCCGGCTCCGTACATACAGTTAAAATCATAGCCAAATTACCGACCGTGCTTCCTCCAATTAGCCAAAAGCTCTCTTCAGCACCAAAGCACTTTGCAGCCAGTCCCTGCCCTTCACGAATCACATCTTCTGGGTGATGCAAATCATCCAGTCCAGTAATTTCTGTCGCATCAATAGACATCACTTCTTGCAACAGAGACGCAATATTTTCATGCTCATATACTTGTCCATTTTTATGACCGGGTACATGGAAAGAAGCATTGCCCTGAGTCCGGTAACGTATTAGAGCTTCCATTAATGGTGCATGTACCGCCTTTTTCCCCATCATTCTGCAATCCTTCCAAACAAAGCTTTATATCTACCTTATTTTATCGTAAAATCAAGCGGAATCCTACTTTTACTCACAGAAAAAAAGGCCCGTATCGACAGACCTTGGAATGCCAATCCTTTAAAGACTAATTAGCAAAGGATATTATGCATTTTTCTGTACCCAGATTTGCTTTAATTGATCAATAAAAAAATGATATTTGGCATCAGTTGCATCCGTGTGCACCATTTCAGCTTCACACGTATCACAGATAAACTCGGAAACGATAAAAATGCCTTCATGCTTGTGCTGTCCGCATATAATGCAGCGGTGGCCGCCTTGATCATGCATATCCATCCCACCTTGTTTCTTTTACTATTAGTATGGGGCACTTTCTACTATTTTAAACCTTTTCATAGCCCAGTTCGACGATATACTCTATATATATTCCTTCTGGGCCATTATGGTGTTTGTACCCCGTATGTTTAAAAAACAGCCGTCTATGCCGATATAATAAGAAAAGCTCTTATGTATGGATACCCTTTCATCGGAGCCCTTGAACACTTCATCAGTGATAGCTTTTCCAGTAATTATAGAGTAGGCTAGCTAACACTGGATGTTGATCATTCTGTATTTCTACAAAAACGATTAAATGCTTATTTAAAGCGGCATGAGCGAAGTACCGTCCCTTTTTCCGGCTGTGGACGGGAAGCCACTTGTGATGCAGTAGATTAATGAAAGGACTGTTCGCATGACAGAGGAAACCGGAACCAAAGCTACCTACTATCACTACAAGCTCATTAAAAAAATCAGTATACCGCGTCAACTAATATGGAGTCACATCACATTACCTATTATTATGCTTCTCTTTCTGCTTCTTGCCTTTTCCTGGACTAGCGTGTTTTTGTTTGCTCTTGCCTTTTTCCTAACCTTATGGGTACACTTCGTAATCTCACGATCTGTCCTATACATTGGTGGCGGAACATCCTTCCGCAAACGCTGGGCATTCCATCGTAAATTACCTTGGCTAGGCTATATGACAGACCAGTATATAGGCTATAGCATCTTTCGTCGTGTGCACATACATACACTCTGGATCGGTGTCTGCTTGTCAGCCGTATTCATTCTCTGGTCTCCACCAGCCTTTACTGTATCCTTACTCTTCTGGCATCTATGGCTTATTGCACCGCGTCTATACATCCTCAGTCGGCTTACAGGCGAGAGAAAAGACGGCATGTTGAAGTTTACCGATGAAGATGCCTCATATTATCAACAGTAAATTCTAACCACTCATTATCCGTACAGATAGAAAATTCAGGTCTGAACTAACCTACAACCATATAGACCGAAGCAATAAAAAAGGAGCAACCTCAACCGGTTACTCCTTTTTTTGTGACTTAACAACTATAATCGTTTTATTCTCTTATCTTATCAAGTAAACTTTTCCTCATCTTTATCCTCGTTATTCATATAGAGCATTTGATCAACATGCAAATATATAAAAGGAAGTCACTCCCTACTCAACGGCAGTTCTGAGTGCTTCCCCATATCCGATCTCTTCATTCATCATTATACACAGCATACAATACGCTATGAGTTTACTAAAAATATGATCTACAATAAATCCTATGCTGCTTACTCGGTTGAAAACCGTGTCCCTAATTAAGATCCACGCTTTTGCTCTTCACAACAGCCTTTCTGTCTTTTGGAACCAATACAGTAAAAGAACCATCATGCACAGACAAATGCACCATGTGTTTATTTTTCTGAAACACCTTCTGATTCGAGGTGGATAAATTCGGTTCCTCAGTCCAGCCCCAAGCTGCAATCTCCTCCAGATAAGGAGCAGGTAGACTATCACTTTCCTTCAATGCTGGCAGTGCATAGCGAACATAGTCCATGTCCGAATTACTGCTGGCCCGATCGGTTTTACTAGCTTCTTTGGGAACCGGAAACGTCTTCTCGTTGGCAGCACCCTCAAACGATGTCCAAGAAGGCTCCTCCTCCACGCACCCGGTAAGAATCGCGACAGCGACACTGAATAGCACCAATAGAGCAAGCCATTTATTTCGCCGCATGATCTTCCCTCCTTACCAGCCTGATTGACTATACAAAATCCTATGATGGAGTTTGCATAATTCTGCAATAATGCAGCGTGTGTGTATGGGATTCAATACCTATATTATACAGGGTTTACTCTTACATTCCGTAACAAAAATGTTACCTTCCTTTTGTAAGGATATTTCTAAAGTATACATATATGCAAAAAAGAACCATAATCTCAATGAGATCATGGTCCTCTTTACTTGTTGCTTGGCGACGTCCTACTCTCCCAGGACCCTGCGGTCCAAGTACCATCGGCGCTGGAGGGCTTAACGGTCGTGTTCGGGATGGGTACGTGTGGAACCCCTCCGCTATCGCCACCAAACATGAATTTACATCGTAAATTCTACCGTACGGTTATTCGGTTCATCACTTATCGTGTGAATGAATAGCCATGCGCTTGTCGTATGTCACTTGTACATACCTTCAAGGTTACACCCTGAAAACTGGATCCGAAACTCATTTGCGTTTTATTCTTTAGGATAAGCCCTCGACCGATTAGTATTGGTCAGCTCCATGCATTACTGCACTTCCACCCCCAACCTATCTACCTCGTCGTCTTCAAGGGGTCTTACTAATTGGGAAATCTCATCTTGAGGGGGGCTTCACGCTTAGATGCTTTCAGCGCTTATCCCTTCCGTACATAGCTACCCAGCGGTGCTCCTGGCGGAACAACTGGTACACCAGCGGTACGTCCATCCCGGTCCTCTCGTACTAAGGACAGCTCCTCTCAAATTTCCTACGCCCACGACAGATAGGGACCGAACTGTCTCACGACGTTCTGAACCCAGCTCGCGTACCGCTTTAATGGGCGAACAGCCCAACCCTTGGGACCTACTTCAGCCCCAGGATGCGATGAGCCGACATCGAGGTGCCAAACCTCCCCGTCGATGTGGACTCTTGGGGGAGATAAGCCTGTTATCCCCAGGGTAGCTTTTATCCGTTGAGCGATGGCCCTTCCATGCGGTACCACCGGATCACTAAGCCCGACTTTCGTCCCTGCTCGACTTGTAGGTCTCGCAGTCAAGCTCCCTTCTGCCTTTGCACTCTTCGAATGATTTCCAACCATTCTGAGGGAACCTTGGGGCGCCTCCGTTACTCTTTAGGAGGCGACCGCCCCAGTCAAACTGCCCACCTGACACTGTCCTCGCACCGGTTCACGGTACCAAGTTAGAACCTAGATACGATCAGGGTGGTATCCCAAGGATGCCTCCTCTCAAGCTGGCGCTCAAGATTCTACGGCTCCCACCTATCCTGTACAGATCGTACCCAAATTCAATATCAAGCTGCAGTAAAGCTCCATGGGGTCTTTCCGTCTTGTCGCGGGTAACCTGCATCTTCACAGGTATTAAAATTTCACCGGATCTCTCGTTGAGACAGCGCCCAAGTCGTTACGCCATTCGTGCGGGTCAGAATTTACCTGACAAGGAATTTCGCTACCTTAGGACCGTTATAGTTACGGCCGCCGTTTACTGGGGCTTCGGTTCATAGCTTCGCCCCGAAGGGCTTACCACTCCCCTTAACCTTCCAGCACCGGGCAGGCGTCAGCCCGTATACTTCGCCTTGCGGCTTCGCACAGACCTGTGTTTTTGCTAAACAGTCGCTTGGGCCTTTTCACTGCGGCCCCCTCGGGCTATTCACCCTACCGAGGCACCCCTTCTCCCGAAGTTACGGGGTCATTTTGCCGAGTTCCTTAACGAGAGTTCTTCCGCGCGCCTTAGAATTCTCTTCTCGCCTACCTGTGTCGGTTTGCGGTACGGGCACCTTCTCCTGGCTAGAGGCTTTTCTTGGCAGTCTGAGATCATGACCTTCGCTACTACAATTTTCGCTCCCCATCACAGCCCAGCCTTACGATGTGCGGATTTGCCTACACACCAGCCTCACTGCTTAGACGGACATCCATCAGTCCGCGTCACTACCCTACTGCGTCACCCCATCGCTCATAACGGATTACGGTGGTACAGGAATTTCGACCTGTTGTCCTTCGACTACGCCTATCGGCCTCGCCTTAGGTCCCGACTTACCCTGAGCGGACGAACCTTCCTCAGGAACCCTTAGGCTTTCGGCGGATCTGATTCTCACAGATCTTTTCGTTACTCATACCGGCATTCTCACTTGAATGCAGTCCAGCGCTCCTTACGGTACACCTTCAACCCGCATTCAACGCTCCCCTACCCCTGATGCAAGCATCAAGCCATAGCTTCGGTGGTGTGTTTAGCCCCGTTACATTTTCGGCGCAGAGTCACTCGACCAGTGAGCTATTACGCACTCTTTCAATGGTGGCTGCTTCTAAGCCAACATCCTGGTTGTCTGTGCAACTCCACATCCTTTCCCACTTAACACACACTTGGGGACCTTAGCTGATGGTCTGGGCTGTTTCCCTTTCGACAATGGATCTTAGCACTCACTGTCTGACTCCCGGAACTAAATCTATGGCATTCGGAGTTTGACTGAGCTTGGTAACCCTTGCGGGCCCCGCACCCAATCAGTGCTCTACCTCCACGATTCTTTTTTCCGAGGCTAGCCCTAAAGCTATTTCGGGGAGAACCAGCTATCTCCGGGTTCGATTGGAATTTCTCCGCTACCCCCACCTCATCCCCGCATTTTTCAACATGCGTGGGTTCGGGCCTCCAGTGCGTGTTACCGCACCTTCACCCTGGACAGGGGTAGATCACCCGGTTTCGGGTCTACGTCCACGTACTCATTCGCCCTATTCAGACTCGCTTTCGCTGCGGCTTCAGCTCTTCACCTTAACCTTGCACGGGAACGTAACTCGCCGGTTCATTCTACAAAAGGCACGCCATCACCCATAGATCGGGCTCTGACTTCTTGTAAGCACACGGTTTCAGGATCTATTTCACTCCCCTTCCGGGGTGCTTTTCACCTTTCCCTCACGGTACTGCTTCACTATCGGTCGCCAGGGAGTATTTAGCCTTGGCAGATGGTCCTGCCGGATTCATACGGGGTTTCACGTGCCCCGCACTACTCGGGATCCGTCTCGGAGAGAACAAGTTTTGAACTACAGGGCTTTTACCTTCTCTGGCGGGCCTTTCCAGACCTCTTCATCTAACCGGTTCCTTTGTAACTCCATGTGAGACGTCCCACAACCCCAAGGAGCAAGCTCCTTGGTTTGGGCTAATCCGCGTTCGCTCGCCGCTACTGACGGAATCACTATTGTTTTCTCTTCCTCAGGGTACTTAGATGTTTCAGTTCCCCTGGTCTGCCTCTATTCTGCCTATGTATTCAGCAGAAAGTGACTGTCGATGAAGACAGCCGGGTTTCCCCATTCGGACATCCCCGGATCAAAGCTTGCTTACAGCTCCCCGAGGCCTTATCGTTGTTCGCCACGTCCTTCGTCGGCTCCTGGCGCCTAGGCATCCTCCGTGTGCTCTTTGTAGCTTAACCTAGTATTTACATGGTAAATACGATTTGCTTTGAATTTCGGTTCAACACAAATGTGTGAATGAAATTCAAGGCAGCTACCTTTATTTCACTTGTTTACACAAGATCAGCTTAAAGGAATATTCTAAAACGCAATTTCGTTTCGGTATCCAGTTTTCAAGGTGCAATACAGTTTCATCGAAACTGTAGCCTGTGTGAATATCGGTCCAACTCAACCGAGTAGATGATATTCATGCAGTATGTTGAGAGTTTGAGCTCTCAAAACTGAGCAACGAGTGAGTAACAGGCCTAAACCTGAGTTTTGAAGCTTACGCTTCATATTTGAATGTTTCCGTTGCAGGAAACGATTCTCCATAGAAAGGAGGTGATCCAGCCGCACCTTCCGATACGGCTACCTTGTTACGACTTCACCCCAATCATCTACCCCACCTTCGGCGGCTGGCTCCCTTGCGGGTTACCCCACCGACTTCGGGTGTTGTAAACTCTCGTGGTGTGACGGGCGGTGTGTACAAGACCCGGGAACGTATTCACCGCGGCATGCTGATCCGCGATTACTAGCAATTCCGACTTCATGTAGGCGAGTTGCAGCCTACAATCCGAACTGAGACCGGCTTTTCTAGGATTGGCTCCACCTCGCGATTTCGCTTCCCGTTGTACCGGCCATTGTAGTACGTGTGTAGCCCAGGTCATAAGGGGCATGATGATTTGACGTCATCCCCACCTTCCTCCGGTTTGTCACCGGCAGTCTGCTTAGAGTGCCCAGCTTGACCTGCTGGCAACTAAGCATAAGGGTTGCGCTCGTTGCGGGACTTAACCCAACATCTCACGACACGAGCTGACGACAACCATGCACCACCTGTCTCCTCTGTCCCGAAGGAAAGGCCTATCTCTAGACCGATCAGAGGGATGTCAAGACCTGGTAAGGTTCTTCGCGTTGCTTCGAATTAAACCACATACTCCACTGCTTGTGCGGGTCCCCGTCAATTCCTTTGAGTTTCAGTCTTGCGACCGTACTCCCCAGGCGGAATGCTTAATGTGTTAACTTCGGCACCAAGGGTATCGAAACCCCTAACACCTAGCATTCATCGTTTACGGCGTGGACTACCAGGGTATCTAATCCTGTTTGCTCCCCACGCTTTCGCGCCTCAGCGTCAGTTACAGCCCAGAGAGTCGCCTTCGCCACTGGTGTTCCTCCACATATCTACGCATTTCACCGCTACACGTGGAATTCCACTCTCCTCTTCTGCACTCAAGCTCCCCAGTTTCCAGTGCGACCCGAAGTTGAGCCTCGGGATTAAACACCAGACTTAAAGAGCCGCCTGCGCGCGCTTTACGCCCAATAATTCCGGACAACGCTTGCCCCCTACGTATTACCGCGGCTGCTGGCACGTAGTTAGCCGGGGCTTTCTTCTCAGGTACCGTCACTCTTGTAGCAGTTACTCTACAAGACGTTCTTCCCTGGCAACAGAGCTTTACGATCCGAAAACCTTCATCACTCACGCGGCGTTGCTCCGTCAGGCTTTCGCCCATTGCGGAAGATTCCCTACTGCTGCCTCCCGTAGGAGTCTGGGCCGTGTCTCAGTCCCAGTGTGGCCGATCACCCTCTCAGGTCGGCTACGCATCGTCGCCTTGGTAGGCCTTTACCCCACCAACTAGCTAATGCGCCGCAGGCCCATCCACAAGTGACAGATTGCTCCGTCTTTCCTCCTTCTCCCATGCAGGAAAAGGATGTATCGGGTATTAGCTACCGTTTCCGGTAGTTATCCCTGTCTTGTGGGCAGGTTGCCTACGTGTTACTCACCCGTCCGCCGCTAGGTTATGTAGAAGCAAGCTTCTACATAACCCCGCTCGACTTGCATGTATTAGGCACGCCGCCAGCGTTCGTCCTGAGCCAGGATCAAACTCTCCATTAAAGACCAACCGAAGTTGGTTTATAGAAAGAGCGATAAGCTCATTTTGAAACTGACGAGATAAAAATATCTCTTGTTTGATTTTGCAAGCAAAATCGTTTTACTCACTCGTTGTTCAGTTTTCAAAGATCAAACATCCAATGTCCGCCTCGGCGTTTCTTTCAACCCCTCAGCAACTTTTATAGTGTATCATATTTTTTAGAGTTATGTCAACACTTTTTTTTCAAAAGTGTTTTTCGCTCTTCTTGATAACACTTGAAGCGACAAGAAATAATATATCATACTTTTCTTGCATTATGCAACTCTTTTTTTGAAATACTTAGTTAAGTAACAATACACTCGATATAAAGCTCTCTTTGCAGCATTAAGTTAATGATTTCCCCATCTACTTGAATCAACGGCCGAGTCGGATGATCTCGATCAGCGAAAATAATTTCCCCTGTACGGTTATCATTGAGGCGCACCTTGGTTCCATTATTGAATTGGGTTAACTTATGAATAAAAACTTGTACGACACTTGGGTCCAACTTTCCAAATGATTCTGACTTGATTTGCTCTAGAACCAGATACGGTGATTGGGCAGGTCGGTATGTTTTCTCTAGAGTCATAGCATGGAATACATCAGCCACTCCAACGATTTTAGCGTAGATGTGGATTTGTTCCCCTTTAAGACGCAGTGGATATCCAGTACCGTCCACTTTCTCATGATGCTGAAGAGCTGCCAAACGCACACCTTCGTTAATAGCTTTCACATTTTTAAGCAACTGGTATCCTAGTGATGTATGGCGACGTATTTCTTCTTGCTCTTCCCACGTTAGTTTGGAGGGCTTGTACAGAATGACCGGGTCCATTTTAGCGTTCCCTATGTCATGAAGCAATCCAGCAAAAGCCACTTGCATCCAATCCTTTTGAGGTAATCCGATCCATTGTGCAATGGAGTAGGAAGTAAGGGAGGTTAGCACGGCGTTGTGAAAAATATAGTCCACTTCGATCATGGCGGGCGGAGTATAGGTCATTACATTATAGCGCTGAATGTGCACCAGTAAGGACTCCAATTGTCCCCGCAGTTCATATATAGATAAATTAGAGACGAGCACCGATTGAAATGCATTCTTAACGAGCATCACCATTTTGTCATACTCATCCTGAAATTGTTCAGATTCATCTCGTCCATCTAACGAAGGTCCTTGCGATTCAGATGTTCCAGATCGAACAGTCGTAGACTCGCTACTGGATTTTGTAAGATCATCCGTCCCTACCTCAACTTGCTGGATCAGGAACGCCTGTAAAATCTCCAAGTCACGCGGTAGCAGAATGCGCCCTTTCGGTAGCAGCAAGCTGCCCATTTCTGTAAATACATCGCTTTGCAATCTAAGTCCTGCTTTTAATTCGGATACGGGTACAGTTGTCATGGTCAACCTCTCTGTTCTCACAACAGCTGCTCCAGCTGCCAGTTATGATGTCATTATATTACTTGGGAATGATCCTGTACATTCATTTTATGCCATTTAAAGCATGCTTGTCTGAATTCGTTAGCCAGAAAAAGAAAAAGACTCCCCGACCAAATAGTCAGAGAGTCTGTTCCATCTGAAATTTAATAACTACTGTTGTTTCCATATTCAGGCTCTTATTCGCCCTCAGGAGATTCTGGGTCGTTACCTTCCGCACCTTCTGTATTCGTTTCGAGAGTTGGTTCAACAGATGATAGAGATGAGCCCTCTCCAGCTTCCCCATCCTCTAATAATTCTTCAAGCAGTTCATCCTGCTCCTCATTCTTGTTCGCTCGACAAACAGTTGCAACCGAATCATCATCGCGAATATTAATCAGCCTTACCCCTTGTGTATTCCGACCCATCGTGGAGATTTCCCCCATGCTAGTCCGAATCAAGGTGCCACTAGCTGTAATGATCATCAGATCCTCTTCGGTTTTTACAACCTTGAGACCGACAACCGGACCATTTTTATCCGTAACATTAATCGTCTTGATCCCCTTACCTCCACGGCTTTGGATACGATAATCCACAACAGGGGTACGCTTGCCATAACCTTTGGCCGTTACAATCAGGATATCCAGGCTGGTATCTACGATGTCCATACCAATTACAGCATCACTCTCATCAAGGTTGATCCCTTTAACCCCTGTAGCGCTACGGCCCATAGACCGTACATCACTTTCAGGGAAACGGATAGACATGCCTTGTGCTGTACCAATAATCATTTCCTGCTGTCCGTCCGTCAGCTTCACTTCGATCAGGGCGTCATCTTCACGCAAGTTAATGGCAATCAAGCCACCTTTGCGGATATTTGCATAGTCATCAAGTGGTGTCTTCTTTATGATTCCATGCTGGGTCGCAAAGAATAGATAGCTATCCTCCACAAATTCCTCGATTGGAATTACCGCATTGATCGACTCACCCTGTTCAATCTGAATCAGGTTAATAATCGGTGTCCCCCGGGCTGTCCGGCTAAGGTCAGGAATCTCATAGGCCTTAATCCGATATACCTTGCCCTTGTCGGTAAAGAATAACAAATGATGATGTGAATTCGTAATGAACAGATGCTCCACGAAATCCTCATCTTTAGTATCCATACCCACTACACCACGACCACCGCGTTTTTGACTGCGATAGGTAGTAACAGGAAGGCGTTTGATATATCCCGTATGGGTTACAGTAATAATAACATCTTCACGCGGAATGAGATCCTCATCCAGAATACTCTCTTCACCCACTGTAATTTCAGTGCGACGGTCATCAGCGAAACGTTCCTTAAGTTCATTCAGCTCTTCGCTAATGATGTTGAGTACCAGATGCTCGTTCGCCAAAATCTCACGGTATTCCGCAATCTTTTGTATTAGCTCGTTATATTCGTTCTCGATCTTCTCACGTTCCAAACCGGTTAAGCGTTGCAGACGCATATCGAGAATAGCCTGAGACTGCTCAAGAGTGAGCGAGAAACGCTCAATCAGTCCTTCACGAGCTGCTTCTGCAGTTTGGGAAGAACGAATCAAGGCAATAACTTCGTCCAGATGGTCAAGGGCAATGCGCAAGCCTTCCAGAATGTGTGCTCTAGCTTCGGCTTTTTTCAGATCAAATTCTGTCCGGCGACGAATAACCTCGACCTGATGTTTGAGATAATGATACAAGACATCCTTCAGGTTCAAAATCTTCGGTTCGTTGTTTACAATGGCAAGCATATTAATACCGAAATTCGACTGCATAGCCGTATGTTTAAACAAATTATTCAGAACGACGTTCGGGTTCACGTCCCTACGCAACTCGATAACGACACGCATACCCGTACGGTCCGATTCATCCCGAAGATCCGTAATGCCTTCAATACGTTTGTCACGTACTAATTCGGCAATTTTCTCGACCAGACGAGCCTTATTCACTTGGTAAGGCAGCTCATGCACGATAATCCGTGCTTTATTGCCAATCTCTTCTATGGTGGTCTTCGCACGCATGGTCACAGATCCGCGGCCAGTCTGGTACGCCTGACGGATACCAGAGCGTCCTAAAATATAACCTGCTGTCGGGAAATCGGGCCCTTGAATATAATCCATAAGTTCCATCGGCGTAATGTCGGGGTTTTCGATCAATGCTTGTACACCATCGATAACCTCTCCCAAGTTATGCGGAGGAATATTGGTAGCCATTCCGACTGCAATTCCGCCGACACCATTCACCAGCAAGTTAGGATAACGTGCAGGTAATACGACGGGCTCGCTCTCTTCACCATCGTAGTTCGGCATAAAATCAACGGTCTCTTTGTTCAAATCACGTAGCATTTCCATGGCAATCTTGGACAACCGTGCTTCGGTGTAACGCATCGCAGCCGCCATATCTCCATCCACGGAGCCAAAGTTACCGTGTCCATCCACCAACATATAACGCAAAGAAAAATCCTGCGCCATCCGCACCATCGTATCATATACAGCCGTATCACCATGAGGATGATATTTACCGATAACTTCGCCGACGATTCTTGCCGATTTTTTGTAAGGCTTATCTGGCGACATGCCTAGCTCGGACATCGCGTACAAAATACGACGGTGTACCGGCTTCAGTCCGTCCCGCACATCAGGCAAGGCACGGCTAACAATAATACTCATGGCATAATCCATAAAGGATTCGCGCATTTCCACTCCGATATCCCTATTGATGATTTGCGAGTTATTTTGATCCGCCATGCTGGTCCTCCTTCTTATCCTTCAATACAATGCTCTCTATGTGAAAAGCCTAACAAGATACTGCCTATACACTCCGCTCTCTGCGCAGGATTTTGGCTGAAATCCTCATCTGTATAATTATATTACTTTCACAAAAAGAGCACAATTAAACGCATCTGTCCTCTTTACAGCGTAAATCCCTCGTCATTCTCTCTCTGCCTGTAGCAGATCGCTATTCTCTTGTACAACTCACAAGCCCTGATTATAACAAATTCCCCAGAGCTGGGGATTAGCCCCCACCCTAAGGGCATTTTCCACATACAATACGTATACGGTCAGGGTTCACTTAGCAAAATTCCGAAAAACGCCGTATTTCTCTATTATATCATTGTTTTACGCACTTGTCCTTTAGTTTCCCTTGTTTTGTCAAAGTGTTGCGGATTCCAAGTACATGACTCATATTTCGAAAAGAAAGGGATGAGATTACTTGTCTATTCAGCGAGTATCCAGTAAGTGGACCAAAACAAATGCCATTCTCCCCAATCCGACATTGGCCGCTTATGTACCGGAAACACGGTTGTACACATTTGATCACTTGAACGAAATGTTGGCCGTGTATGGTACTGTCTATATTAAGCCTGATAACGGTACTTATGGAAAAGGAGTTATGCGGGCAGAGAGGCTGACAGAGCCGCTTCCGCCGACAGAAGAAGGAATCATAGAAGAGAGAACTTGGTATGTGCTTCGCTATGAAGTAGATACCTTCACCTTCGAAAGTCTAGAAGATCTGCATAGAGTGGTTTCTTCCCGCATACGAAAACGTCCATATCTGATCCAGCGTGGAATTCCACTTCTTCAGCATGAAGCACGCCCCTTCGATTTGAGGGTATTAACCCAGATGAACTTGAGACACCAATGGGAAACAACGCTTATTGTAGGACGCGTAGCTGCTCCTGACAAAGTCGTCACCAATCATCACAGCGGTGGGACAACACGCTTTTTCAATGAGCTGGTCGCTCCATACATGGATGTAAAGGAATCTGTACGACTGGAGCAAAAATTATCAAAAATGGGCGAACGGGTAGCCTGGCAATTGCAAAAAAGATACCCACGTTTAAGGGAAATAGGATTAGATGTGGGACTGGATCAGCAAAATTATCCGTGGATTCTGGAGGTTAACACGAGACCAGCAATCAAGGTGTTCTCTTCCCTTCCAAACAAAAGCCTCTATCATAAAATATTCAGATATGCAGTAGGCTACGGACGGTACTCTCCATCCACGGGTAAAGCCGTACGCTCTAAGAAAAAAGCCTAAAACAATGAGATTAAATATTCAAATACACCCGGGCTGGTTAATGACAAGAAAAGGGACGCCCATTTGGGCGCCCCTTGTGAACTCCTACAAAATACTACCTAATGAGCACGTAATACAGCCACTAGGAAAGAACATCACACATTAAAAATCGAGATTTTTCACGTACTTCGCATGTTCTTGGATAAAGTCACGACGAGGTTCTACATTATCACCCATCAAGGTATTGAACAGTGTATCAGCCAGCATCGCGTCACTGACAGTTACCTGAAGCATGGTACGACTCTCAGGGTCCATCGTAGTTTCCCAAAGTTGGGTCGCATTCATCTCACCCAAACCTTTATAGCGCTGTACATTGTACTTCGCGTTTTCTCCAAATTCCCTGATGATCTCATCACGTTCCGCCTCAGAGTTTGCATAACGTACAACTTTGTTACGCTCTACTTTGAATAGTGGTGGCTGAGCAATATAAATATAGCCTGCATCAATGATTTTACGCATGTACCGATAGAAGAACGTCAGCAACAACGTACGAATATGGGCACCATCGACATCCGCATCTGTCATGATAATGACCTTGTGATAACGGGCTTTGGCGATGTCAAAGTCGTCTCCGATCCCTGTACCCATTGCTGTTACCATCGACCGGATTTCATCACTGGACAAAATACGGTCCAAGCGTGCCTTTTCGACATTCAGGATTTTACCGCGAATCGGCAAAATAGCTTGAAAGTGACGATCACGACCCTGCTTAGCCGATCCCCCTGCTGAGTCACCTTCGACAATGTACAGTTCACTAATCGAAGCATCCTTAGAGGAGCAATCCGCCAGCTTGCCTGGGAGCGAACTGATTTCCAGCGCACTTTTACGACGTGTAAGCTCACGCGCTTTACGCGCTGCTTCCCGGGCACGTGCTGCTTGTAATGATTTGTCAACCACACGGCGGGAAACAGACGGATTTTCCTCTAGGAATTCCTGGAGTTTCTCTGCGAATAGGGATTCGACAATCCCTCGCACCTCACTGTTTCCCAGCTTTGTCTTGGTCTGACCCTCAAACTGTGGTTCTGGAATTTTGACGGAGATAATCGCCGTCAATCCTTCACGCACATCATCACCGGTCAAGTTGGCATTGTTGTCCTTAATCAAGCCATTTTTACGTGCATAATCGTTAATAATCCGGGTTAGTGCACTCTTGAAGCCTGATTCGTGAGTTCCGCCCTCATGGGTATTGATGTTGTTAGCAAAAGAATAAATATTCTCGGTATAACTGTCGTTATATTGCAAAGCAACTTCGACTTGAATCATATCACGCGAGCCTTCGACATAAATCGGCTGTTCATGTAACGCTTCTCTTTTTTGATTCAAGAATTGCACATATTCACTGATTCCGCCCTCGTAATGGAATGTATCGCTGGCTCCCGTCCGTTCATCAGTCAAGCTGATTGCAATGCCTTTGTTCAGGAAAGCCAACTCACGAATCCGCGTTTGGAGCGTATCATAATCATATACGGTCGTTTCTGTAAAGATTTGATCATCCGGATAGAAGGTCGTTTGGGTACCCGTCTCGTCTGTATCACCGATGACTCTGACATCATACTGCGGAGCACCACGGTGATATTCCTGCTCATACAGATGTCCGTCCCGTTTAACATGAACAATCATTTTGCTGGAGAGAGCGTTCACTACCGATACCCCAACCCCGTGCAGACCACCGGATACCTTGTACCCTCCGCCTCCGAATTTACCGCCGGCGTGAAGTACAGTCATAACGACTTCCAGCGCAGATTTTTTCATTTTGGCGTGTTCGCTTACCGGAATACCGCGTCCGTTATCTGTAACGGTAACGCTGTTATCTTCGTGAACCACAACTTGAATGCTGTCACAATAACCCGCCAGCGCTTCGTCAATGCTGTTGTCCACAACTTCCCAGACCAGATGATGGAGACCTTTGGCGCTCGTGGAGCCAATATACATCCCGGGACGTTTCCGAACCGCTTCCAGGCCCTCGAGGACCTGAATCTCGCCCGCATCATAAGACGGTTGATTCATAGACATGCCTTTCACCTACTTCTATAGATTCTATGGTTAAGCATTGGCAACAAACTGGTTTGCCCGCTTTTTGAGTGTTGTTGAGGAGATGGGGGAATAATACACCGTATTCTGAGTCACTACGATGGACTTGGCTTCCTCTTCGCCAATCATCTCGACATGCTTTTGCTGTTGGGCGTGGTTCACATATTGCTTGGAGATTTTAGAGGATTTTTCAATCGAGATATCGAAAATAGCCACAAGCTCTGACGAGCGGATGATTTTTTCTCCACCCAGATGAATATACATAGCGGTCACTCACTCCTTAGTGTTCCACATGCCCGTCGTGGACGTGATAAATATTGGCATCCTTGAGTCGTTCTGCGTTCAAAGTCTCAACCCCGGTTGCCGTGATAAAGGTCTGTACCTTGCTTTGGAAAGTCTCGATCAGCTGGGTCTGACGATAGGGGTCCAGCTCGGACAAAACATCATCCAGCAGCAAGACAGGATATTCACCAATTTCCTCATGAATTAACTCTATTTCGGCCAACTTCAAGGACAGGGCCGTCGTCCGCTGCTGCCCCTGAGAGCCATACGTATGCACTTCTCTGCCGTTAATGGCAAAGGCCAAATCGTCACGATGGGGTCCCGCCAAAGTCATACCACGGCGGATTTCCTGTTCCCTCATTTGGGATAACTTTATCATAAATCGCTCCAATAAGACAGCTTCATCTTCTTCCTCTGGCTCACTGAAGGAGGGAACATAGGTTAATTTTAACTCTTCTGTCCCACCTGCGATCCCTTCATGAATGGCCTGAGCCCACTTTTGTAGCTTTGTTATAAATTGTTTCCGCTTTTTAACAATTTTAACACCATGCTCAACAAGTTGCTCATTCCATACCTCCAGCATCAGCTGCACTGACGCCATATCCTTACCCCAAGCTTGCTTGAGCAGGTTGTTTCGCTGAACCAATACTTTCTGATATTGCTGCAGATGATACAGATATCCTGGCGCAACCTGTCCGATTTCCATGTCAAGAAACCGGCGGCGAACCCCCGGTGTTCCTTTCACAATTTCCAGATCCTCAGGTGCAAACATGACCACATTTAACGAACCGATAAAATCGCTCAGTTTTCGCTGCTCCAGTCCGTTGATCTTTGCTTTTTTGCCTTGTGTGGATAACGCGAGATCCAGTCTGATTTTCCCGTATTTTTTATCCACATCCGCAGCTAGGTGAGTGGAAGTAGCCCCGAAAGAGATTAACTCCTTGTCGCGGGACGTTCGATGACTTTTGGTTAAAGCCAGTACAAAAATCGCCTCTACCAGATTCGTTTTGCCCTGCGCATTTTGTCCGATCAGCAAATTAACGGGCCCAAATTCATTCAGCTCCAGCCGTTCATAGTTCCGGTACTGCTGCAAAACAATGTTGTTCACAAACACATAGGGTCCCCCTTGTTACTCCGTACCTAAAAGGAGTCCTTGCCACCCAGGCGATCATGCTCCTGCTGTAACTTCGAAACTTCCGTTGTCCTCTACTTCTACGGTATCACCCGGGTACAGTTTTCTTCCACGACGTTCTTCCGGTTCACCATTAACACGGACTTGTCCCTCTTGCAGCAGGGCCTTAGCCATGCCTCCTGTGGATACACAATCGGCTAATTTTAAAAATTGATCGAGCTTAATGTATTCGGTTTGTATAGATATCTGTTTCAAGGCTTGTTCATCCTTTCGCTTGTCCTCGGGTGGGTTAACACTAAACGTCAGTTGGTTGTGCGATATGGCAGGATGATATACAGCGCATTGCTGGAATCAGCCGGTTTTAAAATAATGGGGCTCATAATGCCGGTAAAAGCAATTGTCAGCTGCTCGCTGTCAATCACCTTCAGCACGTCGAGCATGTATTTAGAGTTGAACGAAATTTTGAGCGGCTCTCCCTCAAATTTGGACACAGTTACTTCCTCACGCACTTTGCCAAGCTCAGAGGAACTAGAGGAAATCTCCAAACCACCATTTTCCAGCGACTGCATTTTTACAATATTCGTTTTTTCCTCACGGGACAGCAAATAAGCACGGTCAATTGACTCACTTAAACTTTTTGTATCCACAATCAGTTCTGTTTTGTAGGAGGTCGGAATAATTCTAGAAGTATCAGGATAGGTGCCGTCCAAGATGCGGGAATAAAATAGCACCCGATCTACTTTGAATAATACCTGATTGTCCGCTACTACGATATCCACAAGCATATTTTGATCTGGAATAATTCTGCTCAGCTCATTCAGCGTTTTGCCCGCAATGACAACATTGCTAAAACGCAAGCCTTCAGACGTCTCCAAATGAGCGCTACGGGTGGCAAGGCGGTGGCGGTCCGTTGCCACAAACTTCAATTCACCCTCAGCCAGATTCCACAACACGCCAGTTAAAATCGGTGTCGTTTCGTGGGTGGAGATGGAGAATACCGTCTGTTTAATCATGTTTTTAAGTAAATCTCCTGGCACAGAGATGACTTGATTTTCTTCAATGTTGGGAAGCACCGGGAATTCTTCAGGGTCCAAGCCAACAATCTGAATTTCAGTTGCACCGGACGAGATAAAGGTTTGGAATTGGTCTTTTACCTCCATATGGATCTCCTGCGACGGCAACTTTTTGATAATTTCGACAAAGAATTTGGCAGGCAGTACCACACTGCCGGGTTGTTCGACCTGAACAACAGTTTGGTCACCATCCTCCATCGGAATAAAGGATTGAATGGAGATGTCTGTATCGCTGGCGGTCAGCGTTACTCCCTGGTGATTCACATCCAGCTTAATACCACTCAGAATTGGAATCGTAGTCCGACTTGATATCGCTTTGGATACATGTTGTATAGCCTCGTTCAAAACGTTTTTCAGAATGCTGATCTTCATAAGTTCCTCCTACGGGTTTTAATCCTTCAAGCACGCGTTGACGCGGGCCTTATTTAGGTGATGTATATCTTTAAAATATATTAGTAATAGTAATAGGCGCACTGAATATGTGGATAAGTCACTGTAACCCTAATAAAATCAAGCCTATCCACATGTGTATAAATTGTGTATAGGCTCTGAACTTATTCAGGTTGGATTTTTGATTTTTTCTATTAGGCTGTTGATAACTTTAAACAGATCCTGATCCACTTGAATGGATTTGGAGATTTTTTCGTGCGCATGAATGACAGTCGTATGATCACGCCCACCGAAAGCTTCGCCGATTTTTGGCAAAGAATAGTCGGTTAGCTCACGAGACAAGTACATGGCAATCTGTCGTGGAAAAGCTACAGCCTTCGTCCGCTTACGCGCTTTAAAATCCTCCAGCCGTAGATTGTAAAATTCCCCGACTTGATGCTGTATATCCTGAATCGTGATCATTTTTGGACGACTGGACGGGATAATATCTTTCAACGCCTCAGCTGCGAGATGACTTGTGACATCCTGATTGGTTAAGGAGGAATAAGCGACAACGCGAATAAGCGCCCCTTCCAGCTCACGGATGTTTGTATCAATTTGATTAGCGATATACATCATGGCCTCATTAGGAATATCCAGGTTTTCCGCCCGCGCCTTTTTCCGAAGAATAGCAATTCTAGTCTCCAGATCCGGCGGTTGAATATCCGTAATAAGTCCCCACTCGAAGCGAGAGCGCAGCCGTTCTTCCAGCGTTGGAATTTCTTTAGGCGGCCGATCGCTTGAGATTATAATCTGCTTGCGTTCCTCATGAAGCGCATTGAACGTGTGGAAAAATTCCTCCTGCGTCGATTCCTTGCCCGCAATGAATTGAATATCATCAATGAGCAAAATATCAATGTTGCGATATTTATTCCGGAAACTTTCCCCGCGGTTGTCCCGGATGGCATTAATGAATTCATTCGTAAACTTCTCCGACGATAAATAAACGACCTTGCTGGTCGGATTGTGCTCCAAAATATAGTGTCCGATAGCGTGCATCAGATGCGTTTTACCCAGCCCCACACCACCGTATAAAAACAGCGGATTGTAAGCTTTTGCCGGCGCCTCGGCGACGGCCAGCGATGCCGCATGGGCAAAACGGTTCCCCGATCCGATGACGAATGTATCGAATGTATATTTGGGATTCAGCATATGGGACACAGCTTCTTCATGAACGACCGGCTGCTGCTGAGGTTGTTGCTGAAGGTCGACCTCAGCGGGCTTGTTCTCTTCAATAACGAACTTGACCTCTAGTTGTTTGCCCAAAATTTCATAAACCGTTGCTCCGACTAGCTTGGTATAGCGGCTTTCAAGCCATTCCACGGCAAAAGTTGTCGGTGCAGAAATCACAATGGAGTGGTCATTTAGTTTCGCTGCCTTGGTAGCCTTAAACCAAGTGTCGTAACTCGGCTTACTCAGCTTGGTTTGTATAATGGATAGAATTTGCTGCCATAGTTCAGAGGTATGGCTGTCCAC